>CBDFJJ010000013.1:0-2165476 GCA_965248285.1 Gemmatimonadales bacterium | reverse complement strand
GGCCACCGCCACCGTCGCGCACCGGCCCCACCCCGCTGGTGATCTCCCGGACGCGGCCCGTCTGCCGGTCGAGCCGGCGGATCTGGTAGATCCCCCGTGCCGGATCGCCGGAGGTGACCTGCTCCTCGTAGTAGACGTATCGCCCGTCCGGCGACACCGCGGGCCACGACGCGTTGATGTTCTCGCCGGTGAGCCGCACCCCCGTGCCGCCGTCGACGTGGTACATCCAGAGCTCAGCCCGACCGCGCACGTTGGAGTCGCCGCCGACCCGCGCGATGATGTACTGGCCATCGCGCGTCCAGACCGGCAAGGCCATGCGGTTTTCCCCGCTGATCCGAGACCTGACGCGGTGCGGAGCCGTCCGCGTTCATGATCCAGACGTTGTCCTGCCCGCTGCGATCGGAGATGAACGCGACCTGCGACCCGTCGGGAGAAAAGGCTGGGTGGAAGTCGAGGGCCATCCCGCTCGCCGTGGTGAGCGGCCGCGCCTCGCCCCCGGTGATGGGAAGCAACCAGATCTCACCCACCATATCGAACGCGATCGTCCGGCCGTCCGGTGACACGTCCAGCGACATCCAGGTGCCTTCATCGGTGGTGAAGCTGATGGTATGGGGTCGGCCGCGGGGCACGGTGATGTCCCACGAGTCGCTCGCGGTTTGAGCCGACAGGAATTGAGCGGAGGTGACGGAGGATGAGCGCCACCGCCACCGGGGGTGGCGCACGAGGGAACGGGCTCCTGCAAGCATGGAAGACCTCCGGCGAGCGTGAGGACAAGTGGTCGCGGAGCGCGGCGCCACGCTGCGCCGTTGACGAGCAGAGGTTACCGGGCTCCGGGCAATCCCGGATTCGCCTCGAACATACCGCTGACGCGCCAGAGAGGAAGGGCCGTGCGGACCGTTACCGCACCAATCCACGCTCCTTCGCCCTCACCCGCTCCCCACTAACACGGGGCCAGATGCCGGCCCGCAACTCCGCCAACTGCTCCGCAAACCGCAAATTGCTCCGCACCTTGTCGAACAGCCCCGACTCGATCGTGCGAAGGTCGACACCACTGGGTGAAAGTTCGTATGCAAACGTGACCCACTCGAGTGTGCGATCCACGTCGCCGAGCCACGCGTAGTAGCCGGCGAGGCCCTGAGCGGCGATGACGTTGGTGAAGAGCGTCTCTATCTGTTGTCCGGTGCGCAGCCGCGTCTTGAGCGAATCCACGATCTGCGCGGCTTCAGTCTCTTGACCTATTTCATGGAGACACGTTGCGCGCAACGCCTCGTACGGACCCAGGTCGCGCTGCGCGCACGCCTGGGCGCGACCGTCCAGCAATAGCGCGATACTACGTAGCTCACGCGGTAGGTAGAGCGCCGGCGAGAGATGTCGGGCTATCTGCGTCTCCTCCAGTACGACTCGGTACTGTCGATCGCGCAGGGCCTCGTACGACAGGCTGATCCGCCGCGACGCGGCCATGGGGTCGAGCCGTACCGCACGGCGTGCGGAGCGCATCGCATCGTCAAACCGTCCCTCGCGAACGAGCAGGTGACCCAACCACGCGGGACCGTCGGGCGAGTTGGGCCCCAACGTCAAGGCGCGGTCGAAATCGGCGCGCACATCTCCTGTCGGCGCGAGGGTGAAACTCAACGTATAACCACGCGCGGAATATGCCGACGCGAGGTCGGGATCCAACTCGATCGCGCGGTCGGCCATGGCAAGCGCGGTGCCCGCGGCGTCGTAGGCGTCTGAGCCGACGCGATAGCGATACATAACCGACAACGCATACGCCGAGGCGAGTGCGCCGTAGGTAGGGGCGTACGTGGAGTCGAGATGCAGCGCGGTCTCGAAAAGGTCCATGGCCCCGCGCAGCGCTTCCGGCGTGCGCTTGGCCAGCAAATTCCTCCCCTCCAGGTAGCTATCGTGCGCCGGACTGTGCACCGGCTCCGACGCAGCGTCCGTCTGCGTGAGCAAACGTTCGCCCGAAACGGTGCTGAGCAACGCTTCGCTCACCTCACGCGCAATGTACTCCTGCACCATCAGCACATCGGTCAGCTCGCGCTGGTATTGCTGGGTCCACAGAATGGTACCGCTCCGAGCTTCGACCAACTCGGCGGTGACACGGACCTGATTACCGGACGGCTGGACCGATCCCTCCAACAAGTAGCGAACACCAAAGCTGTCGGCCATCTGCGGAGCCGTGAGCCCGGTCCCGGCGAGCGCCATGACCGACGTGCGGGCCGTGACCTTGAGACGTCCGAACTGCGCGAGCCGGCTGGTGATCTCGTAGGTCAAACCCTGACTCAAGTGCCCGAACTCGTCGCCCCCGCCCAACTGCACAAACGGCAGCACGGCCACCGAATCCTCATACACGAAGTCGGCCAGCGCGGGCACGGTCGGGGCCCCGCCGAAGCGCGCCACCACACCAGCGCCGGCGAGCACGATGACCAGCAATCCCGCTACCCCACCCCAGCGCACGGCGCGGCGCCTGGGAAGAGCCGGTAACGACAGCACGGCTTTGGTGGGTGTCGTGGCGTCGAGATGTGCCATGGCGCTCGCAGTCTTGAGCGCCTCGGCGAACTCACCCGCTGTCTGATGCCGGTCGACTGGCGATTTCGCGAGTCCCTTCTGAATCGCCGCCTCGACCTCCACCGGAACGCTTTCGCGCACGGTACGCAACCGCGGCACGGGGTCTACCGCGTGGCGCGCCATGACAGCCTGCGCCGTCCTGCCGGTGAACGGGGGCTCGCCCGCGAGCATCTCGTACAACACACACCCCACCGAGTAAATATCCGCCCGGCCGTCGAGCGACTCGCCGAGCGAGGCCTGCTCGGGGCTCATGTAGTACGGCGTGCCTACTGACAGGCCGGTCTCGGTCAAATCGGTTCCCACCGCCGCGCTGATTGCGCGCGCAATGCCGAAGTCGGCCACCACCGCGTGTTGGTCGGAGATCAAGATGTTTTCCGGCTTGATGTCGCGGTGCACGACGTTCTTGGCGTGCGCGTATTGCAACGCGCCCGCCGTCTCGCGCGCAATCTGCAAGGCGAAATCGATGGGGAGCTGACCCTCACGGTGTATCCGCTCACGCAACGTCTCGCCCTCTTGATACGGCATGACGTAGTACAACAATCCTTGCGCCTCACCCGCGGCGAAGATCGGAACGATGTGTGGGTGATTGAGGTTGGAAAGCATCTCGACCTCGCGTACAAACCGCTCGCGCCCCAACCGCGCTCCCAACTCGGGATTCAACACCTTAATGGCGACAGTACGCTTGGGGTGCTGTTCCTCGGCCAGATACACGGTCGCCATACCACCCCGCCCGATCTCCTTGATGATCTTGAAGCGGGCGGGGAGAGCCTCGCGGATGGCGTCGGTGGAGTCGGTCATGTAGCTAGTGCAACGTGAGCCGTGAGCCGTGAGCCGCAAGCCGTTAGCCGATTGCGGTAAACCGAGATAACCCAAGAATCTGAAATCTCGAATCTGCAATCTGCAATCTGCAATCGCCCGAAGGGCGTTACCGCCGTACCGCCTAGCGTCTGCCACTCAGGTACTCCTCCGATTTTCCTCTGGGGATCGACAGGGAAACCCACTCGTCTCCCCTGAGATGCTTGCCGATGTAGACGATCTGTCCCACGTGTTGCGCGTAGTGGCCGAGCTGCCGAAGGATGGCCTTCACGACAGTCTGGGGCTCTTTCCTTATGTACACTGTTTGTAACAGTTGGGTTTCGTCGAGTGGCTCAATGGCGTCGAACACGTACTGCCACCCGGCATTCCACACCTCGAGCAGCGCACTTCGCGTCATGTCCTGCTCGACAAATTCTGTGTCACGATGGCGATCAGGTTTCTCGCCGTCGGTCGTCAGAAAATCGGTCCAGCGCGACCGCATGTTGCCGGCCATGTGCTTGATGATGACGGCGATGCTGTTCGACTCCTCGCCCGGCACGTAGCAAAAGTCCTGATCATCGAGCTGATCGAACACCTTCTCGGCCATCTTCTTGCATTTCCTGAACTCGCCCAGGACGACCGCGAGAAAATCGGCGCCCGCCGTGTCCGCGGTCTGATTCATAGTCTCCCCCGGCAATATCGTTGTCGATCTGAAACCTCTGGAGGCTAACCGATATGCCGGCAATGGTCGAGAGCAAGTCACCTACCCTGGCCTGATGGCCACGGAAAACACGGAAAGCACGGACCCCCTCACCACGCCGATGACGTTGGGTCTCCCCTCTCCACCCTCTTCGATGGCCCAGCACCGTGCCAGCGAACGGAAGCTGGGTTGGACGGAAAAGAAAAAGGTAGCACGGGGGCTCTGGGTGGGGTTTCCGTGCTTTCCGTGTTTTCCGTGGCTATCTATGACCGGGAAGCCCTTGACCGATGTGGCCCGGCGACATTAATTGGATGGTCCTATGAGAGACCAGGCCACGTATCCCGTTTCGAGCGCCCACAGCTGGTGGTGGTGGGGTAGTGCACGCGTGGAGGTGGGCTCGATCGGCTAGCAGTACCCTAGGCACGACTATCACGACCCACCTCCGAGCTTCGGAGGTGGGTTTTTTCGTTTTGACACGTCATGGAGACAAATGCAATCTGCGTTCGACATCGCCGCTGACCTGAACACGCCCGTCTCGGCGTACCTGAAGCTGGCTCCCTTCAAGCCACGGTTTCTGCTCGAGAGCGTGGAGGGAGGTGACCGCCTGGGACGGTATTCCTTCATCGGCTTCGGCGATTCGGTGGAGTTTCGCCTCTTCGAGGGCTTGCCCAACCCATTCAACGCCGGCCGCTACCACTCGCTCGCGGTTACCGAGCAGGAGCTTCCTGAGGCCCTTGTGGTGTCGGCCTACACGTCCGACGGCGAGATCATGGGGATACGCCACCGCACGTTTCCCACCGAGGGCGTACAGTTTCACCCCGAGAGTGTGCTGACGGCCCAGGGCGACCGCTTGCTGTGCAATTTCTTGGATCTCGAGGGTCCCGAACGGTGGTCGTGATGAACAAGACACTGGAACGCCTGGTGCAGGGCTCGCACCTCTCGGAGCAAGAGGCCGACGCCCTTCTGGTCGCGCTGACCGACGAGTCGATGGACGCGTCGGTGGCCGGTGCTCTATTGACCGCGATGCGTACCAAGGGAGAGACAGCCGACGAGGTGCGCGGGTTCGCCACGGCGATGCGCAGGCTTGCGAACCGCCCGCCGATTCCCGAGGGTGTACACGGCGTGGATGTCGTGGGTACGGGCGGCGACGGGTCGGGCAGTCTCAATCTCTCCACCGGCGCCGCCCTGATCACCGCGGCGTGCGGACAACCCGTCATCAAGCACGGCAACCGGTCGATCTCGAGCAAGTCCGGAAGCGCCGACGTGCTGGAGCAGCTCGGACTCGAGTGGCCGGAAAACCCCGAGGCTGCTACCGCGTGTCTCGAACAGACGGGATTCACCTTTCTCTTTGCGCCGTACTTCCATCCCGCGATGAAGACGGTGGGTCCGGTGCGGCGCGCATTGGGTATCCGTACGATTTTCAACATACTCGGCCCGCTCACGAACCCCGCGCAGCCGCCGTACTATGTGATCGGCGCGTTCAGCAGCGACATGGCGCGGCTGATGGCCGACGCGTTGTCGGGCTTGCCTATCGAACGCGCGTTTGTGGTGCACGGGGCGCCGTCGTGGGACGAACCTACGCCCGTGGGACCGTTCGAAATGTACGACGTGAAACCGGGCTCGGTGAAACCCGTGCCACGCGACCCGCTGGAATACGGCGTGGCACGCTGCACGCCCGACGAACTCATCGGCGGCAGCGCGGAGGAAAATGCCCAGAGCTTTCGCACCTTGCTCGCCGGGGAAACGGGCCCTCACCGCGACGCGATCACGCTCGGCGCGGGGCTCGCGTTGGAGGTGTGCGGCAAGGTGTCGTCGTTCGAAGAAGGACTCGAAGCGGCGCGCGCCGCCATCGACGACGGATCCGCAGCCAAGTTGATTGAAAGGTTGAACGCATACTCAGCCACCCGAAAGGAAGTCCATGCCTGACTTTCTCTCGCGGATGGCACGCAGCAGCGCAAAGCGTGCGGCAACAGCAAAACATACGGAATCGGAAGCTGACCTGCGGGATCACATCGCCGACCTGCCGCCTCCCCCACCCTTGCAATTGCACGCGAGCGGCTTCGATCTCATCGCCGAGGTGAAACGCGAGGCGCCGTCGGCGGGTGTGCTGGCGGACACTGACGATCCCGAGGTCGTGATTAGACAAGCCGACTGCTACGTTCGAGGCGGCGCCGCCGCGCTTTCGGTGCTCACCGAGCCGGAAATGTTTCGTGGACGTCTGGACGATCTCGCGATCGCTGCACGTGCGGTTCCCGTGCCGGTGATGCGCAAAGATTTCTTGGTCGATCCGTATCAGGTGTTCGAAGCGCGCGCGGCCGGCGCAGCGGGGGTGTTGTTCATCCTCCGCGTGCTGGACCATGCCCGCTTACGGGAGATGATGGACGCCGCATCCGAGGCGAGATTGTTTGTTCTGTTGGAAGCGTTCGACGACGAAGACCTCGACCGCGCCGGTGACCTTGTCCCAATCTTCAACGAACACGACATTCAAACGCTCGTCGGTCTCAACGCGCGCGACCTGACCAGCCTCGAGGTGGACAATCAGCGGCTCACCGATTTGGCCGGTGCGTTTCCGAAGGGCGTGCGCCGAGTGGCGGAGAGCGGATTGGCCACACCCGAAGACACCGGACGCATGGCCGCGCTGGGATACCACGTGGCGCTCGTCGGCAGTGCGCTGATGCGAGCCGCCGATCCGTCCAAACTCACTGCCGCGATGATCGATGCGGGCCGCACGGAGGCAATGCGCGAATGCGCATCCGCATAAAGATCTGTGGCATCACCGATCCCGCCACCGCGGTCGCCGCATCGGACGCGGGAGCGGACGCGGTGGGCTTTGTCTTCTACCCGCCGTCGCCGCGAAACCTCGAACCCGATGCGGCCGCAGACCTGGCACGTCACGTCTCACCGCTCGTGACGCGAGTTGCCGTGTTTCGCAGCCCGGAGAGTCGCGAGATCATCAAGGTCGCGTCGAGGTTTCACCCGCACGTGATACAGGTCGAACCAACAGCCGATGTGGTGGCGGCGATTCCAGATGGCGTTGTCGTGCTCCCGGTGTTTCACGAAGGACCGCGTCTGGAGGACGAGGTGATCGCTGTTGCGGCCCCGTCCGGCGCCGCACCGACAATCGTGTTGGAAGCCGCCGGTACTGGTGGTCGCGGGCTGGCACCCGACTGGGATCGAGCGGCGAAGCTGGCAAGGTCTACCAACCTGGTTCTGGCCGGGGGACTGTCGCCCGACAACGCGGCAGACGCGATACGCACCGTGCGACCTTGGGGAGTGGATGTGAGCAGCGGTGTGGAGTCGAGCCCGGGTGTAAAAGATCCGAAACTCATCGCCGCGTTCGTCGCGGCGGTGCGCGAAGCCGAACGGGAGATTTCGGCATCGATGGAGATGTCCCAATGACCGCGGCGCCGTCAGGACCCTGGGTTGCCAACGACGCCACACTGGACGACCTCATCGCCGGTCGGTTGCCCGACGAGAGTGGCCGTTACGGGGAATTTGGCGGCCGATTCGTACCCGAAGCGCTGATGCCGGCGCTGACGCGTTTGGAAGAGGGCGCCAAACAAGCGTTAGTCGACCCCGGGTTTCAAAAGACCCTCGGCGACGAGCTGGTACATTGGATCGGACGCCCGACACCGCTCACTCACGCCACGCGCTTGAGCGAGGCGTGGGGTGCAACAGTCTATCTCAAACGGGAAGATCTGACACACACCGGCGCGCACAAAATCAACAACGGCATCGGACAGGCGCTGCTGGCGCAGCGGCTCGGCGCGAAACGCGTCGTGGCCGAAACGGGAGCCGGCCAGCACGGCGTGGCCGCCGCGGCCGCGTGCGCGCGACTCGGCATTCCGTGCACGGTATATATGGGAGCGGTGGACGTGAAACGCCAAGCGCCAAACGTCGACCGCATGGCGCGACTCGGCGCCGAGTTGGTGCAAGTAACCAGCGGCGATCAAACATTGCGGTCGGCGATCGACGACGCGCTGCGCGACTGGGTGTCCGATCCCGAGTCCACCTACTATCTGATCGGCTCTGCTGTCGGCCCGCATCCATATCCGTGGCTCGTGTGCGAGCTGCAGAGCGTCATCGGTCGCGAGGCCCGCAAGCAGATCATCGCGCAAGAGGGGCGGTTGCCCGATGTCGCGGTGGCATGTGTTGGGGGCGGGTCGAACGCGATCGGGTTGTTTCATCCGCTGTTGGGTGATGCCGAGATCGCGATGCTGGGCATTGAAGCCGGCGGCGTGGGCGAAGGCATCGGCCAGAACGCCGCAACGGTGTGCTACGGATCGCCCGGCGTGCTGCATGGGTCGTATTCGGAGCTCCTGCAAGACGCGCACGGCCAGATTCAGGAAACGCATTCGGTCTCGGCCGGGCTCGACTATCCCGGCGTCGGTCCGGAACATGCGTTTCTCGACGCGGTGCGTCGGGTCGATTACCAGACCGTTTCCGACAACGACGCGATCGCCGCCGTGGACGAGTTGTGCTCGCTCGAGGGAATTCTCCCTGCACTCGAGTCGGCGCACGCGCTGGCCGGCGCCAAGCGCTGGGCGGAGGAGCATCCGGGGACGTGTATTCTCATCGGACTCTCGGGCCGCGGTGATAAGGACGTCGCCACGCTGATGTCGCACCTGGGGAAGGATTCATGAACGGCAGTGAAGCTGTGGAGCAAGCGATCCGCGATACGGGTGACCATCCCGCTCTCGCCGCATTTCTCACCGGTGGATTTCCCGAGATGCGTGGTTTCGAGGCGCTCCTGGCGAGGGTGGGTGCCGAGGCCGATGTGGTCGAGATCGGCGTCCCGTTCACCGACCCGATGGCCGACGGCGTCACCATCCAAGAGTCCAGCCGTCGCGCGCTCGAGTCGGGCGTCACGCTGGCATGGATTCTCGATATCGTGCAACGCACCGAGTGCGAGAGCCCCATCGTGTTGATGAGTTATTTGAATCCGGTGATCGCGATGGGATTGCATCGTTTCGCGGATCGATGCGCCGAGGTGGGTGTGGCCGGATTGATCCTGCCCGATTTGCCGCTCGAGGAGTGCGAGCCGATCAAGGCCGCGCTCGACGAAATTGGAGTGGCGTTGGTGCAGTTAGTCACGCCAGTGACGCCGCCCGACCGTCTCGCGAAGCTGTGTGACATCTCGCAGGGTTTCGTGTACGCCGTCACCGTCACCGGAACGACCGGCGGCGACGTTGGGCAGAAACGGGTGATGCTGGATTACCTGGACTGCGTGCGCGCGGTATCGGCAGTGCCGGTGCTGGCAGGTTTCGGCATCCGCGAGGCAGCCCAGGTAGCCGCTGTCGCTCCGCATGCGGACGGAGTGATCGTGGGGAGTGCGTTGATCGAAGTGCTCCAACGGGGAGGGGATCCAATCACTTTTCTCCGTGGTCTCCGCGACAGTAGCAAAGTCGAGGCAGAAACATGATTGCAGTTCTAGCAGGGTGCTGAAAAAAGCCAAAAGGCGGTGGCAGCCGAGGGGAGCGGGCTGAGGACGCCGGGACGCCGGGGCGCCCGGCCGGGACATAAGCCCCCGAACCAGCACGGTTTCCGTCTGGTGGGGTCCCGGACCGAGCGCCCCGGCGTCCAACGCGTCCGGCGCCCGCTCCCCTCGGCTACCGCCCCTCGGCTGCCGCCGCGTCGGCTTTTTTCAGCACCCTGCTAGAAAAAGGGTGCCCGCTCAAACGCAAAGCGGAAATCGTCACTCTCGTCGAAAACTCGGGGTTCCGCGTGCAGGTGAGCGAGAGTGATAGTCAGACTCTGGTAGGTGTGATCGGACCCGGCACGGACAAACTCGCTGACGCGTTGGTCGAAATGCCGGGCGTCGTGGAAGTTGGTCCGGTTGCGCCGCCGTATCCGCTCGTGTCGCGCGAGCACCATCCCGATTCGACCCGCGTCAAGGTCGATGGTGTAACGGTGGGCGGTCCCGAGTTGATCGTGATCGCCGGCCCGTGCGCCGTCGAATCGCGTGACCAGATCGTGACCGTGGCCGAGTCGGTGTCCTTGGCCGGCGCGACGATGCTACGCGGTGGAGCGTTCAAGCCGCGCTCGTCTCCGTATTCGTTTCAGGGAATGGGCAAAGCGGGACTCGAATTGCTGGTCGAGGCGCGCGAGGCCACGGGCCTCAAAATCGTCACCGAAGTCGTGGCTCCCGACGAGGTGGATCTCGTCGCACAATATGCCGACGTGCTTCAGGTGGGCGCGCGGAACATGCAGAACTTCCGATTACTGTCGGCCGTGGGCGAACAGTCCAAGGCCGTGCTACTCAAGCGGGGCATGATGGCCACAATCGAGGAACTTCTACTCGCCGCGGAGTATATAGCCGCCGCGGGGAACCCACGCCTCATGCTGTGCGAGCGCGGGATTCGCACATTCGAACGCGCCACACGTAACACGCTCGACATCTGCGCCGTGCCCGTATTAAAAGAACGGATCCACCTGCCGATCATCGTCGATCCCAGCCACGCTGCGGGTCGGCGTGAGATCGTTCCGGCGCTCTCCAAATCGGCGGTGGCGGTCGGCGCGGACGGCTTGATCGTGGAGGTGCACCCCGATCCCGACACCGCGGTGAGCGACGGGAGGCAGAGCATGACGCTGTCGGGGTTCGCTCAAATGATGGAGGAGATACGGGTAGTGGCCGAGGCGGTGGGGAGGACGACGGCGATTAGGGTTTGAGGGGAGAGGGCCCCCCATCCACCCCTCCTGGGGTGGGGATGGGCGGGGCCCTCTCCCCTCTGTCCCTCTCCCTTCTATCCTTACTTCGCCCCCTGCGCCAATTGCGGCACCATGAACGGTGACGGAGCGGCTGCTCCCTCCTCTGCCGTGATTTCCGGTGGTTCGGGCGGCTCGAAACCTTCCGGCGGCTCGACCTCAACATCGGCGTACCGGTAGATACCCGTACCTGCGGGGATCAGATGGCCGATGATGATGTTCTCCTTCAGGCCGAGTAGGTCGTCCTTCGCTCCGCGAATCGCCGCATCCGTCAGTACACGGGTCGTCTCTTGGAACGACGCCGCCGAGATGAACGACTGCGTGGTCAGCGACGCCTTGGTGATACCGAGCAACAACGGCTCGCTCGTGGCAGGTTGACGTTCTTTGTGAACCGTGTCCTCGTTCCGGTCGCGGAAGCTCACCTTATCGACGCTCTCCCCCTCGAGCAGTCCAGTCCCGCCCGGATCGACGACCTTTACCTTCTGCAACATCTGGCGCACGATCACGCCGATGTGTTTGTCGTTGATCTTCACGCCCTGCAGTCGATACACCTCCTGAACCTCGTTGAGCAGGTACTCCTGCACCGCGCGTGGTCCTTTGATCTGCAGGATGTCGTGCGGGTTGACGGGACCCTCGGTGAGGCGATCACCTGCCAGCACCTTGTCGCCTTCGTGGACACGAAGGTGCTTGCCCGCCGGCACGTCGTACGTTTGCGGCTCGCCGCTCTCCGGCTTCACGAAGATCTCGCGCTTGCCGCGCTTGATGCCGCCAAACTCGACGACGCCGTCGATTTCGGAAATCGTCGCTGGATCCTTGGGTCGCCGCGCCTCGAACAGCTCGGCCACCCGGGGCAGACCACCCGTGATGTCGCGGGTCTTGTACGCTTCCCGCGAGATCTTTGCCAGCGTCATGCCGGGGGCCACCTTGGCGTCATCTTCCACGGTGAGCTGCGCACCTTCCGGGATGACATAGTTGCGAATACGCCGCTGCTTGCCACCCTTGATCGTCTGCACAATTTCGATGTGCGGGTGCAGCTTCTTGTCGCGGTCTTCGATGATGACGCGCTGTCGCAGCCCGGTGATCTCGTCCAGTTCCTCGCGCACCGTCTCGTCTTCGACGATGTCCACGAACCGAACCGAACCGCCTGCGTCCGTGATGATCGGATTGGTGTACGGATCCCACGCGAACAACATGTCACCGCGCTCTACGTTCTGCCCGTCCGTCAGGCGCAGCTCCGCACCCAAGGGCACTTGGAAGCGCGAACGCACCTGATCATCTTCGTCGTAGAGAACCAGCTCACCCTCGTAACCCGTGACGATCCGTTTGTGGTCTTCCGTATTGACGATATGCAACCGCTCACCGAACCCAATCCTGCCTGGCAGCTTGGTCTTTCTGTACGTCTGCTCGGCGATACGCGCTGCCGTTCCACCGATGTGGAAGGTCCGCAGCGTGAGCTGCGTTCCGGGCTCACCGATCGACTGGGCGGCCAGAATACCGACCGCCTCGCCGAGGTCGACCATGCCCATCGTCGCAAGGTTACGGCCGTAGCACATGCGGCAGATACCGCGCCGCGCTTCGCACGTGAGCACCGAGCGGATCTTCACGTGCTCGATCCCTGCGTCCTCGATACTCTGAGCCAGCTCTTCGTCGATCAACTGACCGGAGGGGCACTGCAACTTCGGATCACTGTGCCCGTCCAACTCGTGCGGATCGAACACATCCTCGGCGGCCACGTTACCGGCGATACGTTCAGCAAGCGGCTCGATGACGTCCTCGCCCTCTTTGAGTGCGGAGATGTCGAGACCGAGGATGGTACCGCAGTCCTCTTCACTCACCGTGACGTCCTGCGCCACGTCCACCAATCGACGGGTGAGATAACCCGCGTCGGCTGTTTTCAGCGCTGTATCCGCCAGTCCTTTCCGCGCGCCGTGTGTCGAGATAAAATACTCGAGCACCGTGAGGCCTTCGCGGAAGTTTGATTTGATCGGACTCTCGATGACCTCACCGATACCACCCGTGAGTTTCTTTTGCGGCTTCGCCATCAAACCGCGCATACCGGCTAGCTGCCGGATCTGATCGCGGCTACCCCGGCTTCCCGAATCGTACATCAACCACACCGGGTTGAAACCATCTTTCGCGCCCGACAGGTTGGCGACCATCGCTTCGGCGATGTCGTTGTTGGCGTGCGTCCACGCGTCGATCACCTTGTTGTACCGCTCGCCGAACGTGATCTGACCGGTGGCATAGGCCTTCTGGAAACGCTCGACGCGCACGTTTGCGGCCTCGAGAATGTCCGTTTTTTCGTCTGGCACTTGGAGATCGTCCACACCGATCGACACGCCGCCCGTCGTGGCGTGCCGGAAACCGAAGTCTTTCAGCCGATCGAGGAACGTCACTGTCTCCGACAACCCGGCGCGCCGATAGGCTTCGAACACGACGTCCGACAACGACCGCTTGCGCATCATCGAATTATGGAAACCCAGTTCCGCAACGAGCTGGCGCGGCAGGATGCTGTTGAATAGCACCCGGCCGGCGGTTGTGGGAATCCACCCCGCTTCGCCGTATCCCTCCGGCGGCACATGCCAGTAATGCACCGCCGACTGGTGACGCAACCAGCCGTTGGAGAGACCCATCTCCACTTCCGCCACCGATCCCACCCGCGGAGCGGTTTCCAGCAGCTTCTCAAACTCCGCAGGCTCCTTGGTGACCACGTAACAGCCGAGCACCATGTCCTGCGACGGGTCGGCCACCGGACGTCCATCCGACGGCTTGAGCACGTTGTTGCTCGAGACCATGAGCACGCGCGCTTCCAACTGGCTCTCGAACGACAGCGGCACGTGAACGGCCATCTGATCGCCGTCGAAGTCGGCGTTGAACGCCGCGCAGACGAGCGGGTGAATCCGAATGGCCTTCCCTTCGACGAGCACCGGCTCGAACGCCTGAATGCCGAGGCGGTGGAGCGTGGGCGCACGGTTCAGCAACACAGGATGATCGTGAATGATCTCCTCGAGGATCTCGTACACCTCGGAACTTTCGCGCTCCACGATCTTCTTGGCGCGTTTGACCGTTTCGGCGATGCCCTTTTCCACCAGCTTGTGAATGATAAACGGCTTGAACAGCTCGACAGCCATCGTTTTGGGCAATCCGCATTGGTGCAACATTAGTTCCGGGCCGACCACGATCACCGAACGCCCAGAGTAGTCGACGCGCTTGCCGAGCAGGTTCTGGCGGAAACGGCCTTGTTTTCCTTTGAGCATGTCGGAGAGCGACTTCAGCGGGCGCTTGCCGCGGCCCCGAATGGCCTTCGCCCGGCGACCGTTGTCGAACAACGCATCCACGGCCTCTTGTAACATACGCTTCTCATTCCGCAGGATGACCTCCGGCGCCCGGTGCTGCATCAGCTTCTTGAGGCGGTTGTTGCGATTGATGACTCGCCGATACAGGTCATTCAGGTCGCTCGTGGCGAAACGTCCACCGTCCAGCGGCACCAAAGGACGCAGATCCGGCGGAATCACCGGTACCACGTCGAGGATCATCCACTGGGGATCGTTGCGCTCGTCGGGACCGTCGCCCGAGTTTCGAAACGCGTCCACGATCTTGAGACGCTTGAGCATCTGCTTTTTGCGGTGTTGACTCGTCTCGGTGATCACCGCCTTCCGCAATTCGTCGGAGACCTTGTCGATGTCGAGGCGACCCAATAGCTCGCGCACAGCTGGAGCGCCGATTTCGGCGAAGAAAGCCGAGTCGCCTTCCTCTTTCGCCTTGGCCTTCAGCTCGAGGTACTTCTCTTCGTCCAACAGCTCGTTGGGCTGTACCTCCTGCTCGCCCGCGTCGATCACCACGTAGTTGGTGTAATAGACCACTCGCTCCAGATCGCGCAGCGTGAGGTCCAAAAGGTTCCCCATCGGGCTCGGAAGCGTCTTGAAAAACCAGATATGTGCAACGGGAACGGCCAGCTCGATGTGACCCATCCGCTCACGGCGCACTTTGGACAGCGTGACCTCGACACCGCAGCGGTCGCAGATGACGCCGCGGTACCGGATACGCTTGTACTTGCCGCAGTGACACTCCCAGTCTTTTACCGGCCCGAAGATGCGCTCGCAGAACAAGCCATCCTTCTCGGGTTTGAACGACCGGTAGTTGATCGTCTCGGGTTTCGTGACTTCGCCCCACGACCACCAGCCTCGCTGGCCTTGAAGCTCCAAACGCTCGCGCTCCTTCGAATCACGCGGCCCACGGATTTCCTCCGGGCTCGCAATGCGAATCTGGATGTAGTCGAAACTCGAGGTTCGCTGCTCGCGGGCAGTGCGAAAATCAATCATCGTGGCTCCCTATTCCTCGTTATCTTGGGTGGCGCCGAGGGTCACTTTGAGGCCCAACGCCTGAAGCTCTTTGACCAGGACGTTGAACGATTCCGGTATACCTGGATCCGGGAGGTTCTGTCCTTTGACGATCGCTTCGTATACGCGGCTACGACCGTTCACGTCGTCGGATTTCACGGTCAGCATCTCTTGCAACACGTGCGCCGCTCCGTACGCCTCCAACGCCCACACCTCCATCTCCCCGAACCGCTGGCCGCCGAACTGCGCCTTACCGGCGAGCGGCTGCTGCGTGACGAGACTGTATGGTCCAATCGACCGCGCATGGATCTTGTCATCCACGAGGTGTGACAACTTCAGCATGTACAGCGGCCCGACCGTGACTTCCGAATCGAACCAATCACCGGTGCGACCGTCGCGCAGCCGGCTCTTGCCGTACGGACGCAGCCCGACAAGGTCCATGATCTCACGTGACGCTCCCTCGATGTCTACCCCGCTCTTGGGTCCGAGCATCTTGGCCAAGAACGGCATGCCGCTGACTTCGAGCGCCTTTATCTGATCGAGCCCCGCGCTCTTCTTGGCTGATTTCAACCCGATCTTCAGCTGCTCCAACTCGGCTTCCAACGGCGGATCCTCTTCGTCCTTCCTGCGCAGGGTGTGATACGTGATCTGCGCCTCGGCCTCTTCAATCTCACGGTCGGCCAATTCGCCCGCCGCTTTCTCGAGGAAATCCCGTATCCCACGCAGCACGTCGCGAGTCTTCTGCTCGAGCGCTCGGCTTCCCAGACTGTCCAACCGTACAGTGTTCAGATCGGGGGGACCGCCATTTTCCGACGGAAGCCGCTTGAGGTCCTCGATCAGGTCACGAAGGGTACCGGCGGCCAATCGGGGCACCGGCGATTTCAGCCTCAGCGCGTCGGACACCCATTGCACACCGGCGAGGCGCAACAGGAATCCGACCTCGGTCTCGTTGGCGCCCTGGAACACGGGCGTCTTCGCCTCGAACCCGAGAATCCGCGCCGCCCAGCCCAGATGCGTCTCCAGGATCTGCCCCACGTTCATTCGGCTCGGCACGCCCAGCGGGTTGAGCACGATGTCGACCGGCGTACCGTTCGGCAGGAACGGCATGTCCTCTTCCGGCACGATACGCGCGATGATGCCCTTGTTGCCGTGGCGGCCGGCCATCTTGTCACCCACGGAGATCTTCCGCTTCTGCGCCAGATAAACCTTCACCAGCTGAATCACACCAGGCGGTAGCTCGTCGGGCTGGAGGATCTTGTCGATCTGATCCTCGGCCTTCTCCTCGAGACGCGCGCGCTCCGCATTGGCAGCCTCGATAGCGGCCCGCACGCGCTCGTTCGCGGTTTTCGACGTCAACCGCAACGTCTTCAGGTCGATGGCGACAAAGTCGAAGTCGGCGAGATCGGCTTTCGCGATCTTGGTGCCCGCCGGCAGATACTCCTCTACCGTGCCGTTCTTGAGCATCAAGGCGACTTCCTGGTTCCGGAGAATGTCACGCAGCTCCTCGAACAACGCAGTCGTGACCCGCGCCTTTTCGTCGTTCTCCAACCCGCGCACCTCGCCGATCCGCTCGCCGCGGTCTTTCTCGACGACTTGGTCTTCGATACGCGAAAAGATCTTCACGTCGATGACCGTGCCGGACATACCAGGTGACACCTTGAGCGACGAATCTTTGACGTCTTTCGCCTTCTCGCCGAAGATGGCCGTCAACAGCTTTTCTTCGGGCGAGAGCTCCGTCTCGCCTTTCGGCGTGATCTTGCCGACCAGAATGTCACCGGGGCCCACGTGTGCGCCGATGCGCACGATGCCCCGCTCGTCGAGGTCGACGAGCGCCTCTTCGGACACGTTGGGAATCTCTCTGGTGATCTCTTCCTGGCCGCGTTTGGTGTCGCGGACGTGCAGCTCTAGCTCTTGAATGTGGATCGAGCTATACACGTCGTCTTTCACCAGCCGTTCGGAGATGACGATCGCGTCCTCGAAGTTGTGCCCGTACCACGGCATGAACGCCACCATCACGTTCTGCCCGAGCGCCAACTCCCCATGATTGGTGGCCGGGCCGTCAGCGATGATCGCGTCGGCCTTTACCTTTTGGCCGACCTCCACGAGTGGTCGCTGGTTGATCGCCGTGTCCTGGTTCGTTCTCCAGAACTTCCGCAACCGGTACCGATCGTGCTGCATCAGGCGGCCGAGCGGCGTGTTGCCGGTGTCATCGCTTCCGGTGTCGACGATGATCTCGTCGGCGGTCACCCTGCTGACCTTACCCGGACGGCGTGCGATCACTACCGCGCACGAATCGCGCGCCACCTTCTCTTCCAAACCGGTCCCCACCAACGGGGCCTCCGGGAAAAGCAGCGGCACGGACTGCCGTTGCATGTTGCTCCCCATCAGCGCGCGGTTGGCATCGTCGTGCTCCAAAAACGGAATCAACGCCGCGGCAATGGACACCAACTGCTCCGGCGCCACATCCATGAAATCGATGCGGTTGGGGGGAAGCAACGGATAGTCGTCGCGTTTCCGGCACAGGGCGAAATCGCGCTCAAACCGGCCGTCGTGATCCAGTGGCGCGTTGGCCTGCGCCACGGAAAACTCTTCCTCTTCGGACGCCGACAGCCACTGGATATCTTCCGTGACAACGCTGTCTTTCACTTTGCGATACGGCGTCTCGATGAAGCCGAGGTCGTTGACACGCGCGTAGGTCGACAGGCTCGTGATGAGTCCGATGTTGGGACCTTCAGGCGTCTCGATGGGGCACATCCGTCCGTACTGCGAGTAGTGGACGTCGCGCACTTCGAAGCCGGCGCGCTCACGCGTCAACCCGCCGGGACCCAGCGCCGACAGGCGGCGCTTGTGCGTCAACTCGGCGAGCGGGTTGGTCTGGTCCATGAACTGCGACAGCTGCGAGCTGCCGAAGAACGCCTGGATGACTGCGCTCACGGTTCGCGCGTTAACCAGATCGTCCAACGTGATCTTGTCGGGATCGTTGTTGATGCTCATTCGCTCTTTGATAAGCCGCGCCATCCGCGACAGACCGACCGAAAACTGGTTTGCGATCAGCTCGCCGACCGTCCGCACCCGTCGGTTACCAAGGTGGTCGATGTCGTCGGTGAACCCTCTTCCTTCCGAGAGGTCGAGGAGGTACCGGACGATCGCGACGAAGTCCTCTTCGGTCAGCACCGTATGATCCGACGGCACGTTGACCTTGAGCCGTTGGTTGATTTTGTACCGGCCCACCCGGCCCAGATCGTATCGCTTCGGATTGAAAAACAGTCGCTCCAACGCCGCGCGCGCCGTAGCCAGATTCGGCGCCTCGCCCGGACGGAGCAATGCGTAGATCTGCTCCAACGCCTCGGCTTCGGACGAGGTCGGATCCTTGGCCAACGTGTTCTTGATGATCGGCGACTCGCCGCGAGCCGACGGGAGTAACACGTCGACCTTGTAGGCTTCCGCCTTCAGGAGCTTCTTCTTGAGATTCTCGGTGACATCCTTACCACCCGCTGCGAGCACCTCGCCTGTTGCGGGATTTGGTACGTCGAAGGCGAGCACGTAGTGCTCGTCGCGGTCGCGCATCGACGTGGGCCGCTCGTCCTCATGCAGATCGACTTGTGCGTACCGGGCGAAGACCTCCACCTTTTTCATGCCCATCGTGCGCAGGGCGGTGTACAGCTCCTGCGTCAGCTCGTCGCCCTCTTTGGCGAGCGGATCGCCCTCGGCGTCTTCCGGGTTGGGGATCGCTTCGGCGAGCACGGTACCCAGCACCTCACGACGAAGGCCGCGTTCGTCGTGCTCTTTCGAGAGATCCAACGTCCGCAGCGCGTAGAAGAGGCGTAAAATATCGAGGTTCGTTCCGTAGCCGAACGCGCGCAGCAGCGCCGTAGCGGGGAATTTCTTCTTCTTGTCGATGTGGACGTAGACGACATCATGGATGTCGACGGTGAACTCCACCCACGAACCGCGGAACGGGATGATCCGCGCGCTGTACAAGCGCTGGCCGTTGGGGTGGATCGATTCCTCGAACACCACACCGGGTGAACGGTGTAGCTGCGACACCACCACCCGCTCTGCGCCGTTGATCACGAAGGTGCCCAGCGGAGCGATGATCGGCAGCTCGCCGAGGTACACCTCTTTCTCGATGATGTCCTTGGGCCGCTTCTCGCCGCTTTCCAACGTCTCGTTGATGTGCAGACGGAGCGTGGCCTTGAGCGACGCAGAGTAGGTCATGTCACGCTCGATGCACTCCTCGACCGTGTACTTTGGCTCACCCAACAAAAACTTGACGTACTCCAGCGAATAGTTGCCGTTCACATCCGCGACCGGAAACACTTCCTGGAACACCCGCTCCAGACCCAGATCCGCGTCGTTGCCGTCGGCGCCCGTGCGCAGCAGGACCTGGAACGACAGCAGCTGGATGTCCAGGAGGTGGGGCATGGGCATGCCCGTCTCCAACTTTCCGAACGAGATAATTGGGAGTGTCTTGGTCATCTACGTACCTCGCGCAACACAAAGGGCCCCGTCCCCCTCAGATCCACCGTGGAGGAGTTTTCGGGGCTCGCTGTGCGAGCAGTTATGGAAAAGCCGCTAATTCGTGACATACCGTCTTCGCTGCAGAAGGAACTCTCTCACGCCGGCCGCCCCAATGACGGCGGCTAGAGAGAGACCTACTTCAGCTCGACGGTCGCGCCCTGCTCTTCGAGTTTTGCTTTGATGGCTTCGGCCTCTTCCTTGGACACATTTTCCTTCACGTTGCTCGGGGCGCTGTCTACCACATCTTTGGCTTCTTTCAAGCCAAGCGACGTCACCTCGCGCACAGCCTTGATCACCTGGATCTTCTTGCCGCCCACGTCCGTGAGGACCGCCGTGAACTCGGTCTTTTCCTCAACGGCGGCGGCGGCGTCACCGCCACCCGCGGCCGGCGCCGCCACCGGGGCCGCCGCGATCGTCACGTTGAACTTCTCCTTGAAAACCTCAATGAACTCAGCGAGTTCGATCACCGACATGTTGCCGATGGTCTCCAGGAGTTCGCCCTGACTCAATGTCTTTGTCGCCATATTGTCTCTCTACAACCTGTGGTTGAGGCGGCGCCCTAACGGAGAAGCGTCATCCGCGTGGTTAGGAAGCATCCGCACGTTGCGTACGAAGCGCCTCGAGGGCGCCAACAAACTGGTTCAGAATGCCGCTCAGCACACCCACGAACCCCTGAAGTGGTCCCTGGAACGCCCCAGCGGCCTGACCTAACAACTCATCACGGGTCCCTAGCGTCGCGAGCTGCTGCACCTCCTCAGGCGTGACCCGTTTGCCGTCCACCAATCCGGCTTTGACCGTCGGCTTGTCTTCCGTCTCCTTGCGAAAGTCGGCCAACACCTTGGCCGCACCCACGGGCTCGGTTCCCGCAAACACGAATGCGGTCGGGCCGGCGAGCACGTCGTCGAGCGTATCGATCGACGCGTCGTGGAGCGCCCGCAGAGCGAGCGTGTTCTTCGCCACTAGGAAATCCACACCAGCACTCCGAAAACGCCGGCGCAGGTCAGTCATGTTTTTCACGGACAGCCCGGTGAAGTCCGCCAGGTACACTGTGGGCGACTCAGTGATACGGGTCTTCAACCCCTTCACGAGCTCGTTCTTTTCCTCTTTTTTCAGCTTCATCGGTACTCCGCCGTCTCCACATCCACTCCAGGCCCCATCGTGCTCGAAACCGACACCTGCTTGATGTACGTCCCTTTAGCCGCCGCGGGCTTTGCGCGCACCACAGAGTCCATGAACGTCCCGAGATTTTCGGCCAGCTGTTCGGTCGTGAACGACACCTTGCCGATCGGCGCATGCAGATTCCCGGTCTTGTCCACCCGGTACTCGATCTTACCAGCCTTGATCTCCTTGACCGCTGCCGCCACGTCCATTGTGACCGTGCCCGACTTGGGGTTCGGCATCAGGCCGCGCGGTCCGAGGATCCGGCCGAGCTGGCCCACCTGGCCCATCATATCGGGTGTCGCGACGACGACGTCGCAGTCGAGCCATCCACCCTTGATTTTGTCGACGTACTCGGGGCCCACGAAATCGGCGCCGACCTCCTCCGCTTCGCGCGCCTTGTCGCCCTGCGCGATCACGAGGACCCGCACGCTCTTGCCGGTGCCGTGTGGCAACACCACCGTGCCACGCACGATCTGGTCGGCGTGGCGTGGATCGACCCCGAGGTGCACGGCGATGTCGACGCTCTCGTCGAACTTGGCAAACGCCGCCTGCTTCACCGCACCCACCGCGTCGCTCGGTGCATAGAGCTTGGTGCGATCGATCGTGGCGCTGGCTGACGCGAACTTCTTGCCGCCGCCCATTAGTCGATCACCTCGACTCCCATCGATCGCGCCGTACCGGCTACGATCTTGATCGCCCCGTCGATGTCGTTGGCGTTGAGATCCGGCATCTTGATCTCGGCAATCTTTTTCAGCTGCGCCCGTGTCACCTGGCCGACCTTTTCCCGGTTGGGAGCCGGCGACCCTTTGTCGAGCCCCAGTTCCTTCTTGAGCAATACCGCGGCCGGTGGCGTCTTAGTGATGAAGCTGAACGTGCGGTCGCGATAGATCGTCAACTCCACGGGGATGATCAGCCCCGCTTCTTTCTGGGTCTGGGCGTTGAACTGCTTGCAGAAGTCCATGATGTTGACACCGTGCGGGCCGAGCGCGGTACCAACGGGAGGTGCAGGATTGGCCTGGCCTGCCGCAACCTGCAGCTTCACAAAGCCGATAACTTTCTTCGGAGGCATCTTTCTCCTCTAACGCCGCGGTCTGACACAGATGATCATCCGTGTCGGCCCCTAGCTCCCACATCCCAGTGGTCGGGACGGCGCAAAGACCCAGTGCGCTTTCCGCAAAGACTAATGCGCCTTCAGCTGCAAATAATCCAATTCCACGGTGGTGGGCCGGCCAAACAGGCTCACGCTCACACACACTTTTCCTTTGTCCGGGAGAACCTTCTCCACCGTACCGCTGAACTCCAAGAAGGGTCCCTCCATGATCTCGACGACCTGGCCCACCAGGAACGGGATGTCCTCTTCGGGCTTTTTCTCGTCGACTTCCTCTTTGACACCCAACAGCCGGTTGACCTCGTCCTGACGCAACGGCTGCGGCGTCCATCCCTGACCGACGAACTTGATGACCCCCTGAATGCCATTGATGATGTGCATCGTGTCCTGATTCAGCACCATCTCCACTAGCACGTAGCCGGGATATTCCTTCCGCTGAACGGTGACCTTCTTACCGTTCTTGATCTCCACCACCTGTTGCGTCGGCACTAACGCCTGCCGGATCAACCGCTCTTCCTCCGGCCGCGGATCGCTCAGAATACGTCGCTCGATCAGCAACCGCACCTTGTTCTCATGGCCGGCGGTCGTCTGAATCGCGTAAAATCGTTGTTCCATTGTGGCTCCGATCACCCGATCAACCTGCCCAGTGTGCGGATGAGCGTGAACGAGAAGAACCAATCCATGAGGCCGATGATCACACCGATGATCGTCACCACGATGACGATGGCCACCGTTTGCTGCCGGAGCTCTGCCATCGTGGGCAACGTCACTTTCCTCATCTCGACGCGGACCGCGCCCAGGTAGTCCACCAGCTTCGACGCCGTCGCAACGACCTTGCTCACGATTACTTCGTCTCCTTGTGCATCCTATGTGACCGGCAGCGCGGGCAGAACTTTTTCCACTCGACCCGCTGCGGATGCTTACGACGATTCTTCGTCGTGAAGTAATTCCGCTCTTTGCAATCAGTGCACTCAAGGATGACTTTGTCTCTCGGCATTGTCTCTCACTTCGTGATGCAGAGGGGCACCCTTGCCACTCCCCGCTCCACCCGGGGCAGTGGGGCACAGATTCGGTGCCCCCGTCCCCCTGTGCCCCCGTTTTATTCGTGAATCTTTGTAACGACCCCGGCGCCGACCGTCCGGCCGCCTTCCCGAATCGCAAACCGTAACCCCTCTTCCATCCCAATCGGCGTGATCAACTCGATCAACATCTTCGTGTTGTCCCCCGGCATCACCATCTCCACCCCCTCCGGCAACTCCACCGACCCCGTCACGTCCGTCGTCCGAAAATAAAACTGCGGCCGGTACCCCTTGAAAAACGGCGTGTGCCGCCCCCCCTCGTCCTTCGTCAGCACGTACACCTCCGCATCAAACTGCGTATGCGGCGTCACCGACCCCGGCTTCGCCAACACCATCCCCCGCTGGATCTCGTCCTTGTCCACCCCCCGCAACAACAACCCCACATTGTCCCCCGCCCGCCCATCGTCCAGCAGCTTCCGGAACATCTCCACCCCCGTCACCACCGTCTTCCGGTCCGCCCCCATCCCCACCAGCTCCACCTCCTCCCCCACCTTGATGATCCCCCGATCGATCCGCCCCGTCGCCACCGTCCCCCGACCCGTAATCGAAAACACGTCCTCCACCGGCATCAAAAACGGCTTCTCCGTCTCCCGCTTCGGCACCGGGATATACGAATCCAGCGCGTCCATCAACGCCTGCACGCTCGTCGCCCCCGGCGCGGTCGGATCGTCCGCCCCCAACGCCTGCAGTGCCGACCCCTGGATCACCGGCAGGTCGTCGCCCGGAAACTCATAGCTGCTCAACAGCTCCCGCACCTCCAACTCCACCAGCTCCAGCAGCTCCGGATCGTCCACCATGTCCACCTTGTTCAGATACACCACGATGAACGGCACATTCACCTGCCGCGCCAGCAAAATGTGCTCCCGCGTCTGCGGCATCGGCCCGTCCGCCGCACTCACCACCAAGATCGCCCCGTCCATTTGCGCCGCCCCCGTGATCATGTTCTTCACGTAGTCGGCGTGTCCCGGACAGTCCACGTGCGCGTAGTGCCGTTCCGCCGTCTCGTACTCCACGTGCGCCGTCGCAATCGTGATCCCCCGCTCCCGCTCCTCCGGCGCCTTGTCGATCGCGTCAAAGTCCACAAACTCGCCCAACCCCTTCGCCGCCTGCTGCTTCGTGATCGCCGCCGTCAGCGTCGTCTTCCCATGGTCCACGTGCCCAATCGTGCCCACGTTCACATGCGGCTTGGTCCGCTCAAACTTTGCCTTGGCCATATTCGTGTTTCGGGTTCAGGGTCCGGGTTTCGGGTTTCAGGTTTCAGGTTCTAGCAGGTTGCGGAAAAATTGATGGTGAGCCGCGTTTGTCCGGGTAACACGACGGTGTACCAGCGTGCGGTCCCCTATTACCGCCCCCGCGGTGCGGTCGGCGTGACGAATGCGGCCCACACTGCCCCATCAGGGGCTGCCTCCGGCCAGGGTCAGGGTGCGTATCCGCATCAGATTGTAGACCGCGGCCGTGAACGTAAACACCCACCCGACCCGCGGGGTCCCGCGATGTCGGAGTTTGCGTAACAACCCAATCGTCTTGCCCCACCCGTAGATCTCTTCCACTTTTTTGCGCTGCCGTTGACTGATCGCATAGCTGGGATGGCGCGTCGTCCGGCCATCCACCGCGCTCCGCAACCGCGTGCGGTGCACGTTCGGCGTGACGTGGGGCGTCCAGCCCAACGCCCGCAGCGTGTCGACAAACCCGCACCGATCATAACCCTTGTCCGCCCCCAACGTCCGTCGCCGGGCCGTCGGCGGTAAGCTCCCCACCATCGCCAGCGCACTCGCACACTCCGCCTCGTAGCCGGGCTGCGTCACGTCGGTCGCCACCACGAGCCCGTGCCGATTATCCATCAACACACTCGCCAAGTACGCCAATTGCGCGCCTTGCCCCCCACTCTTCCGCGTCAACCGCGCCTCCGGGTCCGTCCGCGACGCATGCGTCGCATTCGTCCGTTTCTCCTGGCGAAACGTCACGCTCGGATTCCCCGGATCATCGTCCGTTGGCGGGCGGGTGCCGGCCTTCGGCTGAAAACTCTTCTGACTCGCCCACGCGTCCAGCAAGGTCCCGTCGACGGTGAAATGCTCATTCGACAACAACGCCCGCCGCTCCGCCTCCTGTAACACTTCGGCCAGAAACGCATCCGCGATGCCCCCCTCGACCAGCCGCGTCCGATTCTTCGTAAAGACCGTCGGCACCCACACCGCGTCGTCCAGATTCAACCCCACAAACCATCGGTACAAGATGTTGTAATCGAGCTGCTCCATCAGCTGCCGCTCGCTCCGGATCGTATACACCACCTGCAGCAATAACGCGCGTAACAAATGTTCCGGGGGAATCGACGGCCGGCCCCGCCGCGCGTACAGCCGGTCCAACTGCGGCGAGAGCCGGGCTAACACCGGGTCCACCAGCGCCCGCAGGGCGCGCAACGGATGGTCGGAGGGCACCCGATCCTCCGCACTGATATAGCTGAACAGCGCCGACTGATTCGTCTTGTTCCCGCGCATCGTGGCACTCCCATCGAGGTCCCTCTACGATAAGAACTTCCGGCTCGCGATGCTATCGTCCATTACCCGACTTTTTCCGCAACCTGCTAGGTTGTGGCGTCGCGATTCTGGCACCTGACACCTAGCACCTGTTCAGAGCTCGCGACGGGGCTTGAACCCATGACCTCGTCCTTACCAAGGACGCGCTCTACCACTGAGCTACGCGAGCAGCCAAGCGGGCGACGGGACTCGAACCCGCGACCCTCAGCTTGGAAGGCTGATGCTCTACCAACTGAGCTACACCCGCGGGTGATCTCCAACGACCTGCAGCGTTACGCGGTCATGGTGGGGGTAGGATTCGAACCTACGTAGGCGTTCGCCGGCAGATTTACAGTCTGCTCCCTTTAGCCACTCGGGCACCCCACCCAATGCCCGCTGTCCGTCCCACGCCGCGCTCAAAACAAGCACCCCGGCGCAAACGCTCTCCCGGGGTGTGGTGTATTCTCAGGCAGGAACCGCCCCGCCATGCGTCCTGGAGCTGACGAAGGGACTCGAACCCCCAACCTGCTGATTACAAATCAGCTGCTCTACCAGTTGAGCTACGTCAGCTGAGCACCGCAAATTACTAGAGTCTATTAGGATAATCACAGCATGATACCCAGTCAACGCCCCTAAAAATGGGCGCTTGTGGGGTCTTGGCGGCCTAGCCGCCAACCTTCTTCCAGCGGGTCCCCTGGGGGGTGTCTTCGAGGACGATACCGCGGTCTGTGAGAGTGTCTCGGATGGCGTCTGCGGCGGCAAAATCCTTGGATTTGCGGGCCTTTTTCCGGGCTACGATCTGGCTCTCGACCCAAGTGGCCAGATCCTCGTCGACGTCGCGCTCGGCCGGGGCAATCTGGAGCACCCCCAAAACGCGGTCGAGGGTCGCCAACGCCGCCGCCGCCTCGTCCGGAGGCCAAGCCCCATCGTCCAGCGCGCGGTTGGCACGGGTCACGAACGTCGAGACCGCCGCAACAGCCGACGGCGCGTTGAGATCGTCGTTCATCGCCTCGCGGAACTCCCGCTCGAGCGTTTCGCCCGCCTCCGAGGCCGAGGGATCACCGCCAGCTGCCTCCGCGAGCCGCTTGCTCAGCTCCCCGATGCGCACTGCCCCTCTCCCGGCCGCTGCGAGCGCCTCGTCGGTGAAGTTCACCTGCTTGCGGTAATGCTGCTGGAAGAAGAGCATCCGGATCGCCGCAGGATCCACCCCACTATCTCGCAGGTCGTCGACCGTGAGGAAGTTGCCGCTGCGCTTGGCCATCTTGGTGCCACCAACCGTGAGGAACTCGCCGTGCACCCAGCAGCGGGCAAAAGGCTGGCCCGTCGCCGCCTCCGACTGCGCGATCTCGTTCTCGTGATGGGGGAAGACCAGATCGACCCCGCCGGCGTGAATATCGAGCGTCTCGATGTCAAATCGCGTCCGGAGCTGATCCAGCGCCATAGCCGAGCACTCGAGGTGCCAGCCCGGCCTGCCGCGCCCGAACGGCGCGTCCCACGCCGCACCGGCCTTTTCGTCCTTCTCGGAGGCGGCCTTCCACAGGGCGAAGTCTCTTACGTCTTCTTTAGAATAGTCGTCGCTCACCACCCGGGCGCCCGCCTTCAACTCCCGCTTGTCCAGCTGAGACAGACGCCCGTAATCCGCAAACCGGTCCACACCGAAGTACACCGAACCGTCGTCGGCCTTGTAGGCGGCCCCTCGATCCAACAGCTGCTGCACCAGGTCAACCATCGGCGGGACGGTACCGGTGGCCCGAGGATACACGTGCGCCGGCTGGATCCCCAGGTAATCCCGATCCGCGAAGAAAGCCTCGGTGAACGGCGCGGTGTGATCCACCACCGTCTTGCCCGCCTTGTGGGCCTCGTCGATGATCCGATCGTCGACGTCGGTGATGTTCATGATCTGGAAGACGTCGTAGTCGAGGAATTCCAGATAGCGCCGCAGCAGGTCCTGGGTGAGAAACGTCCGGAAATTTCCGATGTGCGCGTAGTTCCACACCGTCGGCCCGCACGTATACATCGTCACCCGGGGCGGCGCGAGCGGTTCGAAGGGTTCGATCTTCCTGGTGAGCGTGTTGAAGAGGCGGAGGGTCATGGTGCCACGCAAGGTAGGCGACCCCACCACCCACCTCCACCCCTTTCCCCACTCGTCCCCCCAACCCCGCAGGAGTTGGGGAGGGAGGAGGGAGGAGGCCGCCCCACTCCACCCAACCCTTTGGGGGGCTGGGGAGGGCCTCCTCCCTCCCAAACTCCTCCCTCCTCCCCGACAAAAAGGCGGCCAGCTTCACCGCCGACCGCCCTTCTTTCATACTAGCCACCCCCCCAACTCAGCCCTCCGCAGCCTCCTCCCCTTCGTCTTTCACGATATCGGCATCCTGCACATCGTCGTCGCCGTCGGTGAGCTTGAGGCGTTCGGCGCCCTCGCCCGAGCCGAGCACGCCCATCTGCTTCTTCAACTCGAGGAGCTGCTGATCGGTGCTGCCGTCGAATTCCAGCGCTTCGAATTCCTGCTGCAGGTTGTCACCGGTCAGTTCGTCGGACAGCTCGGCTGCGGCCAATTGCTTGCGCTCGACATCCTCGATCTTCGCCGCCATCCGCTCGAAGTGCTCGAACGCGCTCTTGTCCGACATCGACGACATGGTCTGCTGAATGCGTTGCGTCGCCTCGGCACGCTTTTGACGGGCCACCAGCAAGTTCTTCTTGCGTTTCGCCTCTTCGATCTTGTCGTTGAGAGTGCGGAGCGACGCCTTGAGTGCTTCGGTCTCGGCCTTGTGACGGATCCACGTTTCATGCAACGCCTGCGCGGCCTGCATGTGCTCGTTCTGCCTCATCAGCGCCTGTTTGGCCAAGTCGTCGCGGTTCTGTTGCACGCCGAGCATCGCCCGCTTTTGCCACTCTTCCGCTTGTTTCTTCTCTTTCTCGACTTGAGCTGCCAGCTTCTTCTCGTCAGCGATCGCCGATGCCACTTCCTGTTTCGCCTTCGCCAGCTGACTCCGCATGTCGGTGATCAGCTGATTCAAGACCTTCTCAGGGTTTTCCGCGTGGCTGATTAGATCGTTGATGTTCGATTTGAGCAGCGTACCCAGACGATCAAAGATCCCCATATCTCTACTCCTTGAACGACGCCAGGGCCGACATGTGCGAAGCCAGCGCCAGTGTTATCGAGTCCAGGCTTGCCTGAAATTCGTTGAAATCGAGATTCTCGAGCTGCAAGGCGTCCGTCAAGACCACCTGCGATCCCTCGATGCCGTACGAGCCGTGCACCATTCCCTCGGCGTTCAACTCCAACAGCTTCTGCAAGAGTTCGTTGCGGTTTTGTCCGGGCTCAGGCAATTCCATCACGTTCACGCGGAACACAGCCACGGGAGGGTCGAAGCTGACCACGATAGGAGCATCGTCTTCTCCGGGCGTGATGGCCCAGATGCCTGTCCCGACCTCGTCACTACTGATGTTGTCGTCCAACCGGGCGACAAAGCTCTCGAGGTCGTCGCGACTCGCCATTCATTCCTCCGAGATAAAAGCCCGCTACCTGCGAAACACCTCAGAACCCGCTCGTGCCGTCGAGTCAGTCAGCCTAACCTCTCTGACGGGCTCCATGCAACCAATTGGCGGTAGGGCAGGCACCCGTCGACGGCCGAACGTGTATTCCGGGATTTTGAGATCTTCATTCTATAGTACGCCCTATAGTACGCCGCCGTGTCACGAATGTTTCAATCTTGAACGTTTTGTGTCCCAGGAAGCCGCGCTTGCTCCTTTTCACGAGCCAGCAGACGCTCCGTAAAGTCAACTCGTTCTTGGAGATCGGTAACTTCTTGCCGCAAACCATCCACCTCGTCCAGAAGGGATTCATGGCTCTCCTGGAGATGCACGATCCGCTCGCCCCCACTCGAATGTTCTTTGCCCCGGATACGGTCGGCGACGGCCCTCCCGATGGGTGAGATGGCCAGGAGGAACGCAGCACCGCCTCCAAAAATGAAGGCGGCCGCGATGATTTCTATCCACGTATCCATCTACTGTTCTGCGCGAAGCTGGTCCCGTCGCGTGCCCTCGGCCAGCAACCGCTCCGCAAAATCGAGTCGCTCCTCCACATCCGCCACCCTCTCGCGCAACTCTTCCGAGCCCTCCAACCGCGCCCGTAGCTCCTCCACTTCGGCCAGCACGTGCCCACTGCTCGCACCACCCTGCTCCACATTCATCTTTCGGTCGAGGTGCTTGTTGATGCTTCGCATGATGCCGAACGCGATCGTCGTGACGGCAACGATGCTGGTAAACGACAAGAAAACGATCTCTTCCGGCATGGATCATCCCCCCTCGGCAGGGGCCTCGGAATCAGCGCCCCGAGCCAACAGCCGCTCTGCGAAATCGAGTCGATTTTCCAACTCCTCGACCCGGCCGTGTTCCTGCTCGAGCGCTTCGATCCGGGCGTGAAGGTCTGCCATCTCGGTTTGGAGTTCGGGATCGGTTCCCGACGCCGTTTTGCGATCGATGGAGTACCGCACGGTCTTGAAGAGACCGATGCTGAAGACGATCATCACAGTCATCGCCATTCCGGCGATCGGCACCAAAAATGCTTCCACGACGGCGCCTCCGATTGGTTGAGCCCTATTCCGTACGGTGTATCGGCCGCGAGGTGTCAGCGTGGTTTCAATCTAAAGCGGGGGACGATCGGGTGCAGAGGGGCACGGGGGCACAGGGGCAGCAAGGGGCAGCAAGGGGGAGCAGGGGCATCAAGAGGGATCAACGGGCATCGGGGGGGCATCTTCAAATCTGCAATCTGAAATCGCTTCGCCCCTACCGCCTTCCGTCCAATGCCTTCCGCAAGAACTTCCCGGTATGCGACCCCGTCACTTTCGCCACTGTCTCCGGCGTTCCCTCCGCCACGAGATAACCGCCTTTCTCGCCGCCCTCGGCGCCCAGATCGATGACCCAGTCCGCGGTCTTGATGACGTCGAGATTGTGCTCGATCACCACCACGGTATTGCCCTTGTCTACGAGCCGGTGCAGCACGTTCAGCAGCAACCGCACGTCTTCGAAGTGCAACCCTGTCGTGGGCTCGTCGAGGATATAGAGCGTCCGTCCGGTGTCGCGTTTGCTCAACTCGGTGGCGAGTTTGACGCGTTGGGCCTCGCCGCCAGACAGCGTCGTGGCACTTTGGCCCAAGTGCACATATCCCAGACCCACGTCGTTCAGGATCTCGAGCTTCCCTCGGATTCGCGGCTGGTTCTCGAAAAACTCCAACGCGTCGGCCACGGTCATTTCGAGCACGTCCGAGATCGACTTCCCACGATACCGCACGTCCAACGTCTCGCGATTGTAGCGCCGTCCGTTGCACACCTCGCACTGCACGTAGACGTCGGGCAGAAAATGCATCTCGATCTTCACGAGACCGTCGCCGTGGCACGACTCGCAACGGCCGCCTTTGACGTTGAACGAGAAGCGCCCGGGCCCGTATCCGCGGATCTTCGACTCGCCCAACTGCGCATACAGGTCGCGTATCGGCGTGAACAATCCGGTGTACGTCGCCGGGTTGGATCGCGGCGTTCTCCCGATGGGGCTCTGATCGATGGCGAGCACCTTGTCGAGTTGATCCAGACCCTCGAGCGAATCGTGGTCGCCCGGCAGGACCTTGCTGCGGTAGAAGTGGCGCGCCAGCGCGCGATACAGCGTGTCGGTGACAAACGTGGACTTGCCCGACCCGGAAACGCCGGAAACCGCAACGAACGCTCCAAGTGGGATCTCGACGTCCAGGTTCTTGAGGTTGTGCTGGCGGGCGCCCCGAACGATAAGCCGACGCCGCGGACCGGTGGCGCGGCGCGCCGATGGGACCGCGATGCGTAGTTCTCCGCGGAGGTATCGGGCGGTGAGCGACGTCTTGTGGGCCACCACGTCCGCGAATGGGCCCGCGACCACGACCTCACCGCCGTCGCGTCCGGCGCGCGGGCCGAGATCCACGACGTAGTCGGCGGATCGTATCGTCTCCTCGTCGTGCTCGACCACGATGACCGTGTTGCCAAGATCGCGGAGGCCGGTGAGCGTCCGCAGGAGACGTTGGTTGTCGCGTTGGTGCAGGCCGATGGACGGCTCGTCCAGAATGTAGAGCACACCCACCAGCCGGCTACCGATCTGGGTGGCGAGTCGGATGCGTTGCGCTTCGCCTCCCGACAACGACGAGGCGGAGCGGCCCAACGTCAGATATCCCAACCCCACGTCCCTCAGAAAGCGGAAGCGGTCGGTGACTTCCTTGAGGATTGGTCCGGCGATGTCCGCCTCGAGACCATCACCCGCCCCTCCGGTGGGGATGCTCTTGAAGAACTCGGCCACCGTCTCCACCGATTCGTCCAGCACATCGCCGATGCTCCGATCATGGACCGTGACGCACAGGCTTTCCTTCTTGAGACGTTTGCCGTCGCACATCGGACAGGGCTGTTCGGTCATGTACTCGGCGAGTTGCGTCCGCACGGCGTCGGACGACGTCTCCTGATACCGGCGCTCCACGTTGCGTAGGATCCCTTCCCACTCGGTCTTGTACGTCCCTTTGGACCGGCCACTTCCGTAGCGGAACGAGAACTGCCGACCCGGAACCCCATGGAGGAGCCCCTTGCGGGCCCGCGCGACGTAGCTGCCCCACGGTTTTGCGGGATCGAAGTCGAGCGCTTTGGCCAACGCCGGCAGAACGTTCTTGCGCAGGTAGTCCGACGGCTCGCCCCACGGCAACACGACGCCCTCGAGGATCGAGATCGACGGATCGCCCAGAACGAGATCCGGACTCACCACACGCTGGGTACCCAGGCCCCCACACGCCTCGCAGGCTCCGAAGGGCGAGTTGAAGGAAAATTGCCGGGGCTCCAGCTCCGCCAGCGAGTACCCACACTTGGGACACGCAAACTGCTCGGAGAACAACATCGTGCGGCCGGCGCCGCGTCCGGTCTTGGCGTGGCGAATCACCTCCACCAATCCGTCGGCTGAGCGGAGGGCCGTCTCGATCGAATCGTGCAGCCGGCTGCGGTCGGCGCGACGCACGACCAGGCGGTCTACGATCAGACCGATGTGGTGCGCCTGTCGCCGATTGAGCTTTGGTGGGTCCGTGAGGTCGTACATCTCTCCGTCCACCCGCACGCGGACGAAGCCCTGCTTCACGGCACCCTCGAACAGCTCGCGGAATTCGCCTTTCCGCCCGCGCACCAGCGGCGCCACCACCTCGATTTTCGTGCCCTCGGGCCACTTGAGCACGGCTTCGGCGATTTGAGACGGACTCTGGCGCCTGATGGCTGAACCGTCGTTGGGACAGTGGGGCGTGCCCACCCGGGCCCAGAGCAGGCGGAGATAATCATAAATCTCGGTGACGGTACCGACCGTGGACCGCGGATTGTGCCCGCCCGACTTTTGCTCGATCGAGATCGCCGGCGAGAGACCTTCGATGACGTCGACATCGGGTTTTTCCATCAAGCCGAGGAACTGACGGGCGTAGGCCGACAGCGACTCGACGTAGCGGCGTTGCCCCTCAGCGTAAATGGTGTCGAATGCGAGAGAGGATTTGCCGGAACCCGAGAGTCCCGTAACCACCGTCAACTGATTGCGCGGGATTTCGACGGAAATGTTCCGCAGGTTGTGAACCCGGGCGCCACGAACGACAAGGTGCTCTTTTGGCATAGCCTGTGAAGCTAGATGTGATCCCGATCACAGGTCAACCGTCAGCTCGAGTCGCGATTCTTGCAATCGGGACTCGGTAATCGTACTTTGGGTCCCCGACTCGACGCTTGGCTTTACAAGAACGACATAATTAGAAGGACGCACTGCCGCATGCCGGAAGAGATTGGCAGCCCAGGCTCTCATCTGGTGGTCCTCACGACAGTAGGTGGCGAAGACGACGCACGTGGGTTGATTCGGGGGCTCGTCGAGGATCGGGTGGTTGCCTGCGGGACCATCGTCGGCGCGAGTTCGATCTATCGATGGCAAGGGGCGGTGAGGGAGGAGCGAGAGACGCTGGTGTTGCTCAAGACCCGTCGGGCATGTTGGGGAGATCTTGAGAGCGCGGTCAAACGCCGACATCCATACGAGGTCCCCGAGCTATTGGCGCTTCCGGTGGAAGCCGGTCTCGACGCCTATCTTCAGTGGGTGAACAAAGAAACCTCCGAACCGGGGGCACAGAATACATGAAGCATACCGCGCGTCGCCGCCGGTACCGCCGCCGCAAAGCCGCGGAGGAAGCAAACCGCCTCAGTAATCCAGCGGCCGTCGTCGACTTGTCACTGGCGTCCAGCGAGCCTGCGGAGGAGACAATCGTGGGAATCATGCCTGAACGGCATAAGAAGATTGATTTACCTTTCGAGATCGCCCAAGAGAACGAGGTCCTGGTGGCAAGCGAAGAGCCAAACGGAGAGGCCCCACAACCCAGCGCCCGCGACGAGCACGAAGATCACGACGGCGCGGCCGATGACGATCACGACTCGATCGAGGAAGAGAGCGTCCCGAAAGAGCCATCTGCTGAGGAGTTGTTGTACAACGCCGCCCGTGAGGCGCATGCGCAGGGCGAGCATCGCCGCGCCATCGCGATCTACCGCGAGCTGTTGAGTATCGTCGCGACCCATGTCAGGGCACGAAACAATCTCGCACTCCTCCTGGACCAGAACGGGGAGCACGAGGAAGCGCTGCACGAGTTGAAGCTCTGTCTCAACGCAGAACCCACCAATCCACAGGTGCTCGTCAACCGAGGTGGAGTCCTCGGATCGCTCGGCCGCTATGCCGAAGCGGAGGCCGACTTGCGCCGGGCCCTCGAGTTCGACACCACCAACGCCGAAGCGTACTTCAACCTCGGCCTGCTGATGTCCCGCCGCGGCCTGTGGGGGGAGGCGCTGCCCCATCTGCGACGCTCCATCGAGCTCGACTCGAGCCGGGCAGTCGCCTATACGTATTTGGGAGACGCACTCAACCACGTGGACGACCTCGATGGCGCGCTCCAGGCGTACCAAAGATCCGTCGAGCTAGTCCCAAATAGTGGAAAGGCGTTTTACGGCTGGGTATCATCTACGACCGCTTGAACCGCCCAGAGGAAGCCCAACAGATGTACCGCCGCTCACGGGACCTCGCCGCCAGGTGATTGACGTGGTAGTCGACGAACTCGCGTCCATTGAAGCGGACGCGGTAGTTCGACCGGCCACGGACACGCTGGACCCCACTAGCGCCGCACTTCGTCAACTCGAGCGTATCGGCGGGTCCCGTTTCCAACAGCAAATACAGACGCAGACTCCTCTCGTCGTGGGCGCGGCCACAGTGACCGGAGCCGGAGATCTTCCCGCGGAATTCGTCATCCATGCCGTCATCCGGAGCGAGTCCGAGCCCGTTTCACGGTCGGGGGTAAAGAGGGCCCTTGTGAGCGTTTTCCAGCAGGCGGTGGCGTGGCAGTTTCACGCCCTGGCCCTCCCACCAGTGGGCATCGGGCCTGGAAACCTGCCTCTGGAGGACGCGGCGGAGATCCTCTGTGACGTGCTGCACAGCCATTTGCAGGCCCAAGCGTTTCCTTCAGAGGTCACCATCGTCGTTGAGACCGACGAGGATAAGACGGTTTTCGACCACCTGCTGCGTACGAGGGAAGTGTGAACAGACGATCCGTGGCTGTTTTCATTCTGGTCGCCTGGTTAGGCGCCTTGGGATGGTTGTTTTCGCGGCGGACCGGCACGACTGGCGGTTTGGCGCTGGACGACGCCACGCGCACGGTCGAGCCGGGCGCCCTCTACTATACGGTCTCGATGGGCGGCGTCGCAGTGGGTTTTGCGTCGAACACGGTCGACACGGTTCCCGAAGGCTTACTCATTGAAGACCGACTCTCGCTCGAGATTCCGGCCCTCGGCGCCATCCAACGCGTCGAGGCCATCACCACCGCCCGTCTCACCAACACCCTGCGGCTCCAGACCTTCGTGGCCCAGTTGGTGGGCGACGCCGGCCGTTTCACGGCATCCGGCGAGGTGTCGGGCGACACGCTGCTGACAATCGAATTCCAGAGCGCGGGGAGCACACAGCATGTCCGCGTTCCACTCGAAGAACCGGTGGTACTGCCGGTGTACATGCCACTCCGGTTGGTGTTCGGCGGAGAACCCGAGATCGGTAACACGTACGCCATTCGCACGTTCGACCCACTCCTCTTGAAGAACAACGACCTTGCCATAAAGATCCTCAAGGATTCCGTCTTATTGGTGCCGGACAGCGCGGCGTTTGACTCGACGTCGATGTCGTGGATTGCGGCCCGTTGGGACACGGTTCCGGCATGGCAGGTGGAGCAAAAGACCAACGGCGTGACCGTCAGCGCGTGGATCGATCATTTGGGACGTGTTGTCAGCGCTTCGGCACCGCTCGGGTTGACTTTGGAGCGTTCGCCGTTCGAGGTGGCGTTCCACAACTTCCGGAACCGCGACCCGAACGTGTCCATCGCCGAATTCGCCGACGTCGACATCATCCAGCAGACCGCCATCGCGTCGAACGTAGATCTCTCGTTGGACCGCTCGCAATTGCGCGTCGTTCTCGGCGGAATCGACCAGGAGGGTTTCGATCTCGAGGGCGGACGCCAAGCCGTCGCCGGTGATACGCTCATCGTGACGCGGGAAGACCTGTCACAACTCGACATCGGTTGGCGTCTGAGGCCGAACCGCCCGGAACGAGCCTCTACGCCGCGGGATGCTTCTCTCAGACCCTACATGTTGCCCGAGCCCCTCGTGCAATCGGCAGATCCACGCATTCAAGCGCGCGCACGCCAGATCGTGGACGGCGAGCGCGATCCGATCGTCGCGACGCGGCTGCTGACGAATTGGGTGTACGAGCAACTCGAAAAAGAGATCACGATCAGCGTTCCGAGCGCGGTGGAAGTGCTCAAAACCTTGCGGGGCGATTGCAACGAGCACGCGATCCTGTTCGTGGCATTCGCACGTGCCATCGGGCTCCCTGCGAGAACGGCAGCGGGTCTGGTGTACGTGCGGGGGAACTTTTACTACCACGCGTGGCCTGAGGTCTTCCTCAGCGAATGGGTCGCAGCCGACCCGACTTTCGGACAGTTCCCGGCCGACGCGTCACACCTTCGCTTTACCATCGGTGGGCTTGCACGTCAGGCGGAGCTGATACGACTGATCGGACAACTATCTCTCGATGTCGTGGAAGAGGCGCCATGATTCGGTTGGAGGGGCTGACCAAGACGTACGGCAAGTTCACTGCCGTGAACAACATCGATCTCCACGTGCCGCGTGGTGAGTTGTTTGGCTTTCTCGGACCGAACGGAGCGGGAAAAACGACGACGTTGCGCATGATCGCCGGTATCATGCGGCCCACCGCCGGACGTATCTGGCTCGGCGGCGACGATCTCCTGACGGATCCCATGTCGGCCAAGACCCGACTTGGGTTCATTCCCGACCGACCCTTCGTTTATGACAAACTCACGGGCGCCGAATTCTTACGATTCGTAGCCGGCCTCTACGGACAGGACGGCGACATCGTCGCGAAACGAATCGACGAGTTACTCGAAGTGTTCGAGCTGTCGAGGTGGAAACATGAACTCGTGGAATCGTACAGCCACGGAATGCGGCAGAAGCTGATTATCTCGAGCGCGTTGATTCACCGGCCCGAATGTATCGTGGTGGACGAGCCGATGGTGGGACTCGATCCCAAAGCAGCGCGTCTTCTCAAAGACATCTTCCGCCAGTTCGTGAACCGGGGCGGTACGATACTCATGAGCACGCACACGCTCGAAGTAGCGGAGGCGATGTGCGACCGGATCGCCATCATCCAGAGGGGCGATGTCATTGCCCAGGGCACGATGGACGATTTGCGGCAACAAACCGCCAGTGGAAACGTCAGCCTCGAGGAGTTGTTCCTGAAACTCACCGGAGGCGCGGCGGTTCGGGAACTCGCGGCCGTCCTAGGAGATTGAGTGGGCACATCGGCGTTACCACTCATCATCTCGCCAAAGTGGCGTACCGCACTCGCCCGGACGCGATCGGTGCAGGAAGGCCGTGGCGGGCGATTCGCATTGCTTGTGACGGTCGGCGCGATCTTTTGGCTGATCATCTTCGGCGTGCTCTTCCGCGTGCTGAGATACTTCCGCGGCGTGGAAGAGATCGGGCAACTTCTGGCCGGCAAACTCCTGGGCCTGGTGTTGCTGTCGTTCCTGGCCATCCTCCTGCTTTCCAATATCGTCACGGCACTGTCGTCGTTCTTCCTCGCGAAAGACCTCGACCTGTTGACTTCGTCCCCAGTCGATTGGTTGGATCTTTATCTCGCCAAGCTCGGCGAAACGTTGGTACACAGCTCGTGGATGGTCGCGCTCATGGCGGTACCGATCTTTGCGGCCTACGGTGTGGTGTACGGTGGAGGATGGCTTTTCGGACCGTACGCGATCATGGTGTTCTTCCCGCTACTAGTCGTGCCCACCGTGATAGGAACCGCCATCACCCTCATACTCGTCAACGTATTTCCCGCACGACGCACGCGCGACATTCTTTCAATCATCACGATTGTCGCGGCCGGTGTATTGGTACTCCTCTTTCGGGTCATCCGTCCCGAACAGCTCGCCCGGCCCGAAGGGTTTCAGAGCCTGCTTGACTTCATCACGCTGCTGAGCACGCCGACGTCACCACTGCTGCCGAGCGAGTGGGCGACCAGCAGCTTCATGGGATTCCTTGTGGGGCCATTGGACATGCTGCCGCTGGTATTGTTGTGGAGCACCGCCGGTATGTGCGTCGTCATCGGCGCGTTGTTACATCGCTCCATGTACGCAACGGGTTTCAGCAAGGCACAAGAAGGCGCAGAGCGGTTCATAAAGGGCCGGTTCTGGCAAGCGGTCCTGAGCACCGTATTTCGGCCCCTCACGGTGGCGAAACGTGAATTCATAATAAAAGACCTCAAGCTCTTCTTCCGCGACACGACCCAGTGGAGCCAGCTCATCCTCCTCGGTGTCCTAATCGCGATCTACCTGTTCAACATTCGGGCCTTACCGTTGTTCCGCGGCGAGCAGGTGCCGTTCTTCCTCGTTTCGCTCATCTCGTTCTTGAACCTCGGCCTGGCCGGGTTCGTGCTGGCATCGATCGCGGCGCGTTTCATCTTCCCATCGATCTCGCTCGAGGGGAGGCAGATGTGGCTCCTCCGTTCGAGCCCGCTCGATTTACGTGCCTTGTTGTGGTCGAAGTACTGGATCGGCACAATGCCGCTGCTGGTGGTCGCGTTGATCATCACGATCTTCACGAACATCATGCTGCGCGCGACGCCTTTCATGATGTCGGTAAGTATCGTGACGATCATCCTGCTCACATTGGCGATCGCCGCACTCGCGCTCGGATTCGGCGCGCTGTACCCGCAGTTCGAAACCGAGAACGCCGCCCAGATTCCCACGTCATTCGGCGGGTTGGTATTCATGATGACGACCATCGCGTTGGTCGCAGGCGTCATCGTACTCGAGGCCATTCCGGTTTACGGGTACATGAGTGCGGTATTTCGGGGAGAGGCGGTGGAGATCACATGGCTGATGATCACGGCGTTCGTGGGGGTGCTGTTGTTATGTGCGGCGTCGACAGTCGTGCCGCTGAAAATCGGATTGAAAAGGATGGAGGAGTTTGAGTTTTAGCCACGGATTGCGCGGAAACTCACAGATCAACACAGATGCCCCACCCGACCCCTCAGGCTCTTGTTTCCCCCACCCCGCTCCTAGCTTATCCGCGACAACAAACCATGTGGGGAGGGGGGAACACAATTCCGGGGGAGGTGCGGGGGTCCGTGGTTTCCGTGGATTCCGTGGCCATTTATCCGCAAGTCATCGCTACGTCGCGGCGGTAACGGGCTCCGACAACCCCGCCCCACATTCCCCACAGAACTTCACATCCGCGACGTGCTCCGCTCCGCACACCCAACACCGTGGCAACGCATCGGCGACGGTGAGCGAGCGACCGCAGTTCGAGCAAAATATCGAGCCGGGTTCGAGGCCGGACTGGCAGGTCGGGCAAGTACTCTGTCGCTGCACCCTTGCCTTGGTAATGAGCGCTTCTGCGTCATCCAACTCCTGCTGTGAAGTCGACGCGGGTTCTTCGTTCCTCCGTTCCTGCTTGATGGCCTCCAACGCCGACTGGGAGTATTTCTGTTTGAGGAACGCGTAGTCGGCATCCGACAGCTTTCCGGTCTCGCGGTCGAACTCGATTTCGCGCAGTGCCAGCAAGGCCTGGATCTTCGGAGACCCTGTCTCCTCCAACGCGATCGCGTCCTCTTCGTCATCGATGGAAGGAACGGCGACCCGACGCACCGGATGCTTGCGCAACAAGGGCTCCAGCACCACACCGAGGGCTGCTACCGCGACAACCACTCCGGTAATCAGTTCAAGCACCTTCTAACACCCTTCAGAGGCAATCAGACGGCCACCTTTTCGGTCTCGCTGACGAGCTTCACGTTGTAACCGGCGATGGCCCGTCGTGGCGAGCGTTTCGTGGGACCGCCACCGGGCCACATCACGATGACGCCTCCCAGCACCAGCACCGCACCACCAAACCAGATCCACCACACGAGTGGCGTGATCGTGAGTTGGTACACCGCCGATTCGGTCCCCTCGGCAACGCCCGCGAACACGACGTATATGTCCTCGCGGAGATCGCTGCGGATCCCAGCCTCGGTGGACGGCTGGAAACTGGACACTTCGAGATTGTTGGGACACGGGTTCACCGGCACGCGGCAGCTGTAGTGTTGCCGTTTTTCACTCTGGATCAGACCGACGGACTCACCATCACGCGACACCTCGAGCGTTGCCGCGGTGACGTAGCGGTTCACCGCCTTGAAGTTGGATACTCCCATGTGGGTAAACGTGTAATCGTAGCCGAACGGCGAGCGGAGTGTGGCCTGTTCTCCCGGCTCGAGCGTGACCCGCAGCTGGGTGCGGAACGCCGTTCCCGCAAACCCGATGAAGTACGTCACGATGGCCAGGTGAACGATGTAGCCGCCGTAGCGCCGGCGATTACGTCCGATCAAACGCGCCAGCGCCAGCGGGTAGCTCTCGTCGTGCAGGCGGTGTCGCGCGCCCATCCCACGCCAGAACTCTTGCAGAATGGCAACCGTCACAAACACGCCGATCGTCACGGCCATCCCCGCGTAGAAATTTCCGAACTGCAACGCGATCAGCAGCCCTCCGACAGTGAGCATAGCGGCGGTCGGGATCGTAAACTGGCGCTGCAGGTTTCTGGGGCTCGCCTTGCGCCACGCGATGAGCGGGCCGACACCCGTCAAAAAGAGCAACCCCAGACCGATCGGGAAATTGACGCGGTTGAAGAACGGCGGACCGACGGTCACCTGCGTGCCACGCACCAGCTCCGAGATGATGGGAAACATCGTTCCCCACAGAATGGCGAATGCCATTCCCACCAAGAGCAGGTTGTTGAACAGGAAGCTCGCTTCGCGCGACACCATGCTCTCGAGACGTCCCTCGCTCTTCAACAACGGCAGCCGCGACGAGAACAACCACACCAAGAACGCCGCGCCGATAATCAGGAAAACGAGGAAGAAGTATCCCAAACTGGACTGCGTGAACGAGTGGACGCTCGAGATGACCCCACTACGCGTGATGAACGTGCCGAAGATCGACAACATGAAACTCAACGCGATCAAGATCACGTTCCACTTCTTCAACATTCCTCGCTTTTCCTGGATCATCACCGAGTGTAAGAACGCCGTCATGGTCAGCCACGGCAGGAAACTGGCGTTTTCCACCGGATCCCAGGCCCAATATCCACCCCACCCCAACTCGACGTACGCCCACCACATGCCCAGCGTAATCCCCACCGAGAGGAATACCCACGACAACAGCGTCCACTTGCGGATCGCATGGATCCATACCGCATCCACCCGACGCGCCAACAACGCTGCCACGGCGAACGCGAACGGAATGGTGATACTGACGTAGCCCAGGTAGAGCATGGGCGGGTGAATGGCCATCCCGGGATTTTGCAGCTGGGGGTTGAGCCCGTTCCCGTCCGGCGGCGTGAATGGGAGTCTGTCGAACGGGTTGGCCGAGAAGAGCATCGTCGCGATGAAGAACAGTGCAACCGCACAGGTCACTGCCCCGACATACGGCAACAGTCGTTCATACCGGCTGGGCGTCACCCACACGGCCGCCGCCGCGAACCCCGTGAGAATCAGCGCCCAGAACAGCAGGCTCCCGGCCTGCCCCCCATAGAACGCGGAGATCGTGTAGACGGTCGGCAGCTGGCGGCTGGTGTAGCTCCACACGTACTCGACGTTGAAATCACGATTGAGCAGTGCCACCAGTAGCGCCAGAGAGGCCACCAACATCACGCCAAAGAGCGCGTACACGGTACGGCGTGCGCTTTGAACCAGTTCCAGACGTCCGGTGTTCCCACCGATGACACCGACGACGGCTCCCCATATCGCCAAGAGGAACCCCAAGCCGAGGGCGAGCTGTCCAAGAATCGTCATGGAGTGAATATACCCTTCGCACCAACGCCAAGTAAGCTGAATTCGCCAAGCCGGGAGACAGGCACTGACACGCAGAGACGTAGGTGAGCATCAACAACGACTCAGTCGATCTGATCGGCGGTGCCGCCTCCGCGGCGCGCTTCGTTGAAAAACGTTTCGACCGATGTCGCGTGATCTTGATATTCCGTCCGGCCACTTTCCATCTCGGAATCGTAATTTTCCAGAAACGCACGATATGCGCTGTGCAGCGCCGCCGTGTCGCCCCGCACACGGGCGACACCCCCACGGAGCATTGCGGTGAACAGATGGCCCGGGACCCCGATTTCCAGGGAATCGGCGTGTACCAAGGCCATCTCCATCGGGCCGCCCACCGAATACAACACGCCCACGTGATATCGCTCGTCGCTGCTCAACTCGCCCAGCCCGCGGTACGCCTCGATGGCTCGGGGGGCGAACGTCGTCACCTCGGCGTACTCGCCACGCTGGTGCGCCCACATCACGCGGTTGAACAAGCTGTCGGCTCGCTGTTGGGGTGTCATCATGCTCAGGTCAAGCTGACTTGGCACCGTAGCGACCGGCTCGGCCGGCCGGGCCGCGGTTGCCCACACCACCGCGGTTAGGGCGACCACCACGGCGGTACCACCTGCGATGATCCATGGCCTCGATGTGGATGACAGTCCCCCGCCCCCACCCGCAACCCGAGCCCCGCACTCGTGGCAATACGCCTTTCCCACCGCAATCGGCGTTTGGCATGACGGGCACCGAGGATGACTCAAGGCCGTTCCGCAGTTGTTACAGAACTTCCCCGTTCCCCGCGCGCCGCAGTTTGAACACGTCGTGGTGGTCAAGAGGCTCTTCCCTGAATCCCGTTGAGTACACACTGCAATGTACCCATCTCTCTTGGAAGAGACTGCCTGCGAGCAAGACCTTCAAGCACCGCTTCACGTGCCATTAGCTTTCTCAATGAACACCCACTGATTGCCGTAGACGATCAAGAAAAAAGGCGGGCACCAGGCCCGCCGTTCGGAAGCAGTTTGGATCGATCGTGTCTAGGTAGTCGGTACGCCTTCGGGAACGGCCTCGTACCGGGACCCGCATTTCGCCAATAGGGTCGTCGCTTGGATCGTGCCTTCGATCGCCAAGCGGCCCTCGACGACGACCTCGACCTCTTCGGTGAAAGTGTCGGGCGCTAGGCCGCGGTACACCACCGGAAACGTGGCGTCGCCGTCGGTTACCTCGAATGTGATGGTTTGAGACGCGACGTCGCGTGTAATGCTCCCCTTGACGACGTTGCCACCAACACGGATGCCGACGTCATATAGGGAGGAATCGGACGCTACGCGCTCCGCCAGTTCTGCCGGGGTCAAAAAGTACACGCCGGTGTCCTTGATGCCCTCAGCCATCAAGAATCCCACTGTGAGCGTGACCAGACCGGCGCCGAGTAGGAACTTTCCCCTGGGTTTCATGGATACAATATAAAACCTCCAACACAGAGAGGGGAAGTCGGACGGTTTCCTGACGTAAGCTTCACACGAATTTCACAGCCGATGTCACTCCCGATTGCGGGCCCAGTGAAGCGCCGCATCGACCGCCCGCTGCCATCCGCGATAAGCCTCCTCTCGTGGCTCACCCGGCTCAAACGAGCGGTAGGTCCGACTCGCCGCGAATTGCTCCGGGTTGTCCCAGACTCCGGTAGCCAACCCGGCGAGACCGGCGGCCCCAAGCGCCGTCGTCTCCACAACGTCGGGCCGGGTCACACCTACACCCAGAACATCCGATTGGAATTGCATCAACCAATCGTTCGCGGCCGCTCCACCGTCCACTTTCATCGCCTGCAACCCGATTCCCGAGGTTTCCAACATCGCGCGCGCCACGTCACTCGTGCCATAAGCCATGGCCTCGAGCGCGGCTCGCACCAGATGCTCGCGGGTCGTACCGCGGGTCAAACCGACGATCGTTCCACGTGCTTCGGACTCCCAGTGCGGCGCCGCCAACCCCACAAACGCGGGCACGAAATACACTCCACCCGTGTCGTCGACGGTGCACGCCATGGCCTCCGTTTCGGCGGCGTTCTCGATGATTCCTAGTCCGTCGCGCAACCATTGCACCGCCGCTCCGGCGATGAAGATCGACCCCTCGAGAGCGTAAACCGGGTCCCCCTGCCCACCGCAGCCAATCGTCGTGAGCAGCCCGCCCGTGGACCGGCTCGCGTCTGGACGCGAGCCCACGTTCATGAGAAGGAACGCGCCAGTTCCGTACGTGCACTTCGCCTCACCGGGAGACCAACACCCCTGCCCATACAGCGCGGCCTGCTGGTCGCCGGCGACACCGGCGATGGGCGCTTCGAAACCCAGATGAGCCTTGTCAACCATGCCGACGACTTCGCTCGACGGGCACACTTTCGGCAACGCATGGGCAGGCACGCCGAACACCGAAAGGAGATCCTCGTCCCACTCCTGTGCATCGATGTTGTAGAGCAACGTCCGCGACGCGTTGGAGTGGTCGGTAACGAACGACGCACCAGAGGTCAGGCGGTGTATCAACCAAGAATCGATGGTCCCGAACGCGACTTCACCGGCCGCCGCCCGATCGCGCAAACCCGTAATGTTTTCGAGAAGCCATTCGATCTTGGTTCCGGAGAAGTACGGATCCCATACCAACCCGGTTCGGCGGGTGATGTATTCGCCGCCGTACTGGGCCGCGAGTTCCCGACAACGCTGAGCGGTGCGCCGGTCCTGCCACACAAGAGCGCGATGCAAGGGTTCACCGGTGTTCCGGTCCCACGCTACGATTGTTTCACGTTGGTTGGTGATCCCAACGGCCGTCGGGATCGTTCCGGAGTGTTTTAGCGCTTCACGCCCGGCATCCAGCGTTCGCTGCCAAATTTCCTCGGCGTCGTGCTCCACCCAACCCGGGCGGGGAAAGTGTTGGGTAAACTCGCGATACCCACGCCCGAGGACAGCCCCGTCTTCGGCAAAGACCATACACGTCGTGCCGGTGGTGCCCTGATCGATGGCGAGAACCGATTTCAATGGCGGGTTACTCCTCGATCAGCGGCTCTGGACGGAAAGACGGAAGGACGGAAGGACGGAAGGACGGAAAGACGGAGACGGAAAGACGGAACGCGCTGACTCTCCTGCCTCCGCTGCCTCCCCTGCGTCTCTGCTTCTCTGCCTCTCTGCAAGATGCCTCTTGATGCCCCTTGATGCCCCTCGATGCCCCTCGATGCCCCTCGATGACCCTCGATGCCCCTTGATCCCCCTCGATCCTCCTATCAATCAAACACCCCCCGAATCGACTCCCCGTACGGCGGCCGTATCACTCCCACGTCCGTGACGATTCCAGTAATCAAATCCGCGGGCGTGACGTCGAACGCCGGGTTGTAAACCCTGACCCCGTTGGCCGTGGGCACCTCGGCGGCGGTGCGTTCCTCGATGGGGATGGCCGCCCCCGTGGCTGCTTCGAGGTCGAACGTGCTCCGAGGAGCCGCCACGTAGAAAGGGATGCGGTGTCGGCCGGCGATGACCGCTAGGTTCTGGGTGCCGATCTTGTTGGCCACGTCGCCGTTCGCGGCTATGCGGTCGGCGCCGAGAATCACCGCGCCCACCCGCTCCTGCGACATCACCGTGGCCGCGGCGCTGTCCACCACGACGGTGCACGGAATTTGGAGGCGAGCCAATTCCCAAGCTGTGAGACGGCTCCCCTGCAGCAGAGGTCTGGCCTCACAGGCGTAGACACCCGTGACTTTCCCCTGCTCGAACGCGGTGCGGATAACACCGAGGGCGGTACCGATACCGCCGGTCGCCAGCATGCCCGTGTTGCAGTGGGTCATGATGGAGGTCCCCGCCGAAAACAATGCGGCGCCTGCGATTCCGATCGCCCGGCACATCTCAGCGTCTTCATCCCAGATCTTCTGTGCCTCCTCGCGCAGGCACGCAACCATCACCTCGGCGGAATCTTCACCGTCCGCCGCACCGACCCGGTGCGCAGCAGCTTCGCGGAGTCGCTCGACGGCCCAGGCCAGGTTCACTGCCGTCGGTCGAGCTCGTGCCATGCTATCGCACGCGTTCCCCAACCACCGCAACGGCGCCTCATTGTCGTGCGAGACCGTCCCGTCGGCTGTGGCCCGCCGAGCGGCAGCAGCGATTCCCATCACCGCAGCGATCCCAATGAGCGGAGCGCCACGCACACGCAGCGCTTGTATCGCTTCGACCATCGCATCGATGGTGTCGATCTCGATAAACACGGTCTCGTGGGGGAGCCGCGTCTGATCAAGCAAATGCACCGCTCCGCCCGACGTCCAGTTTACGGCGTCGGTATGCATGGTCATGGAAGCTATCGCCGTTTTCGGACTCTGGTTAGCTTGAGCAATACGTGATTTTGAGAGACCGAATGCCGCCATCCAACCAAACGTCCCGGAAAGAACCCCAAGCCATCCGTTTTCAGGTCGACACCGTGCTAACCACACTGGCCGTCACGGTCGCGCGGGAAACAGTGATCGAGATTCGCCTCGGCGGAACGGCGTCTCGTGCGCCGGAGACCACCCTCGAACGGCGAGTGGCGGGCGAACTGGAGGAATACTTTGCCGGCAGGCGCCAGGAATTCGATGTTCCCGTGTCGCCGATGGGTACGGAATTTCAGATGCTGGTGTGGCAAGAGTTGCTGAGGATCCCCTATGGCGAGACACGTACGTACGCTGAGATCGCTCAGCGCCTCGGAAATCAGAGGGCCGCCCGGGCGGTTGGCGCTGCAAACCACCACAATCCCATTCCGGTCGTCATTCCGTGCCACCGTGTGGTGGCTACGGGCGGCGGGCTTGGCGGGTTCGGCGGGGGTGTTGAATTGAAGCGCCGCATGCTCGAGTTGGAAGCCTCGAATACCCCGCTGCAACTCACTTTGACGCGTTGATTTGGGGGCCCAAACTCCGTATTTTACTCTATGCGCAACCACTTCCGCGTAGCATCGCTACGACACGCCCTGTGGCGTGCCGTAGCTTTTTTTTGGGCGCGCTGAGGATCGTCGCACGGGGGCCGGGCACTTCGCGGTGAGCCCACCCCACTCGAGAACGGGTCTAGTGTGCAGCTGACCGATCTCACCATCCGAAACTTTCGGAACATCGCGTCGGTCGATATTGAGTTGCCCGAGAACGGCGTGGTCATTGTTGGAGCGAACGGACAGGGTAAGACCAACCTACTCGAGGCGATCTACTACTTGGTGCTCTTCCGCTCTTTTCGGGGCGCCAAGGATCGCGAACTCGTTAGGTTCGGGACAGAGGGATTTTTCGTTGGCGGATCTGCGCACGTGCGCGTCACCGCGGGATACGAGATCGCAGGGCAGCGAAAAAAGGTGACCGTCGATCGGGAACCGGCCCGGCGACTCAGTGCTGCTGTGGGCCGCATAGCGGCCGTGCCCTTCTCGCCGGAAGACCGCGCGATTGTGGCCGGTAGTCCCGCGGGCCGGAGACGGTATCTGGATGTGCTCCTGTCGCTCAGCGAGCCGAGGTACTTGGAAGAGCTCGCGGCGATGCGCGTGGCGCTCAAGCAGCGAAATGCCGCGCTACGCATGGGACATGGCGACGCCGCGCGGGCATTCGACGCGCCATTGGCCGCGGCGGCGGATACGGTGTGGTCGATGCGCGTAGCATGGGTGGAGCGATGGACAGACCGTTTCAAGTCCATCTGTTCCGCCCTCGGCGAACCCACGGAGGCAGGAATGCGCTATCGCCGGCATGCCGCGGGCGCGGAGGAGGATGTCTCAGATTTGCGGCAGCTGTTGGCGGGAACGATCGATCGCGATCTGCGCCGCGGCGCGACGACAGTGGGCCCTCATCGAGACGATCTACGATTGTCACTCGGCGCCCACAGCCTCCGGACCTACGGGTCGGCAGGCCAACAGCGTACGGCGGCAATCGCTCTCAGATTGATCGAGGCGGAAACCCTGGCGGAGGCCACGGGCGAAGTCCCAATAGGCTTGTACGACGACGTTTTTGTGGAGCTGGACGATACCCGACAGGCAAATCTCCTCGGATTGATACGAGATACCCTATCGGGTCAAGCGATCGTGGCCGCGCCCCGTGACTCCGAAGTACCCCCGGAGCTCTTCGAGCGCCCTCGGTGGACGATGTCGGGAGGACGGCTTGAGCAGTAAGCGCACGCGCACGATCGGCGAAACGCTGACCGAATACTTCGGGCGCCACGGGTTAGTGCGGCGAATGAACCAGGCGAGCATTGTCACCGACTGGGCGGAACTCGTGGGCGAGCAGGTCGCCAGCATATCGGAGCCGGACTCGGTAGACAAGAGTGGTACGCTGCGCGTGCGGGTGGAGTCGGCGGCGTGGCTGCAGGAGCTGCAGCTCATGTCGCCAACTATTATCAAAGATTTGGCGCTCAGAGGAAAACGAATCAAGCGAATTCATTGGATGCTGGGCATAGTGGGCAACCGGCAAACACGTAAACCATGAAGCAGCCAATAGCTGAAAGAGGAGTTAATGGCGAAGAAACGTAAGGAGAAAGCCGAGCCGAGCGGAGACACGCAGTACAGCTCCGATTCCATTCAAGTATTGAAGGGACTCGAAGCGGTTCGGAAGCGGCCGAGCATGTACATCGGTTCGACCTCCGCCCGGGGCCTGCACCACCTCGTGTACGAGGTAGTGGACAACTCCATCGACGAAGCGTTGGCAGGTTTCTGCAGGAATATCGAGTTGACCATCAACGCGGACGACTCCGTTACCGTTGTGGACGACGGACGGGGTATCCCGGTCGATCTCCACAAGACCGAGAAGAAACCCGGCCTAGAGATCGCCATGACCATGCTGCACGCCGGCGGCAAATTCGACAAGAGCACTTATAAGGTTTCCGGCGGACTCCACGGCGTCGGTGTTTCGGTGGTCAACGCATTGTCGGAAAAACTCGACGTTTGGGTGAGCCGCAATGGTAAAGAGCACCACATGGCCTTTGTGCGTGGCGTCACCACACAGTCCCTCGAAGTCCTCGGAAAAACAAAAGCGTCCGGCACTAAGATCACGTTCAAACCCGACACGGAGATCTTCACGGAAACGCGGTACGACTTCGAGACACTGGCCAATCGGCTCCGAGAACTCGCCTATCTCAATGCGGGCATCAGCCTGAGTATCGCAGACCATCGGGGCCAAGAGCCGCGCGAAGAGACCTTCCTGTTCAAGATGGGCTTGCCCGAATTCGTCACCTTCCTGGGCGGTAACCGCAAACCACTGCACCCAAAGCCCATCAGCATCGTCGCGATCAAGGACGAAGTTGAGATCGACATCGCGATGCAGTACAGCGACGGTTACTCCGAAAACATATTTTCCTTCGTCAACAACATCAACACGCACGAAGGGGGAACGCACCTCACCGGATTCCGCTCCGCGTTGACCCGCGCAATCAACGAAGTGGTGAAAGTGCGAGGCTCGCTAAAGAAGGAGAATTTCTCGCTCACAGGCGACGACGTCCGCGAGGGATTGACTGCGGTGATTCACGTCAAGGTGCGCGAGCCGCAATTCGAAGGACAAACAAAGACAAAACTCGGCAACAGCGAAGTCGAGAGTATCGTCAAGACCGTTGTCTACGAACATCTCGGCAATTTCATGCATGAGCACCCGAGCATCGCCAAGGCGGTCATCGAAAAAGCAGCGAGCGCCGCGCGCGCGCGGGAAGCCGCCAAGAAGGCCCGTGAATTGGTGCGGAAGAAGAGCGCGCTCGAGATGGGCGTCCTACCCGGCAAGCTGGCGGACTGCTCCGTGTCGGATCCATCCATCACCGAGCTGTACCTCGTCGAGGGCGACAGCGCAGGCGGTTCCGCAAAGCAGGGACGCGACCGCGGATATCAAGCGATTCTTCCGCTGCGAGGCAAGATCCTCAACGTACAGAAATCGCGGATCGACAAGATCCTATCCAACGTCGAAATCCGCGCAATGGTCACGGCAATCGGTACCGGTGTAGGCGGTGATGACTTCAAATTGGACGATGCCCGTTACCAAAAAATCATTATCATGACCGACGCCGACGTGGACGGAGCACACATCCGGACGCTGCTCCTCACTTTTTTCTACTCGCAGATGCGACCCCTTATCGAGGCCGGTTACATATACATCGCACAGCCACCGCTGTACCGCGTGGCTAGGGGAAAGGATGAGCACTACGCCTACAACGACGCCGAACGCGATTCCTACGTCAAACGACTGTCGAACGGCAGCAGCAAGGGAAAGGTCGCCATCCAGCGCTACAAAGGGTTGGGCGAGATGAATCCCGAGCAGCTCTGGAAGACGACCATGGATCCGGCATCTCGCACGATCCTGCGCGTCGAGATCGAAGAAGCCTTCAACGCTTCACAACTGTTCGAAAAGCTGATGGGCGACGAGGTCGAACCGCGCCGGGCGTTCATCGAAGAAAACGCAAGGTACGTGAAGAATCTGGATATTTAGACGGAAGGACGGAAAGACATACTGCCCCTGTGCCCCCGTGCCCCCGTGCCCCCGTGCCCCCGTGCCCCCATGCCCCCATGCCCCCTGATGCCCCTTGATGCCCCTTGATCCCTTCAAAAACCCTCGACCAAATCCACCGCACCGTAACCCGCTGCACCCGATGCCCCCGACTGGTCGATCATCGCGAGACGATCGCCCGGGTTAAGAAGCGGGAGTTCCGTGACTGGACGTACTGGGGCAAGCCCGTTCCCGGATTCGGCGACCCGAATGCCCGGATGCTGATTGTGGGGTTGGCTCCTGCCGCACATGGTGCAAATCGCACGGGGCGCATGTTCACCGGCGACTCCTCGGGCGACTGGTTGTACGAGGCGTTGTTCCGCTTTGATTTCGCCAATCAGCCAGCGTCGGTTTCCCGAGACGACGGGCTCGTGCTTTCGGGCTGTTACATCACCGCCGCCGCGCGCTGCGCTCCGCCGCAAAACAAACCGACGTCACGGGAAATGACCAACTGTCGTCCGTATCTCGAATCCGAGCTCTCACTGCTACGGCATGTGAGGCTCGTTATCCCATTGGGGAGAATCGGGTACGAGGCCTGGCTGAAAACCTCAGGGTGGTGGGATCGACTCTCACCTGCCGAACGGCCGGCTTTTCACCACGGCGCCGAAGCGGCGCTCCCCGATGGCACCATCCTGCTGTGCTCGTATCACCCGTCCCGTCAGAATACCAACACGGGACGACTCACTCGCGCCATGTGGCACGGCATCTTCCGTCGCGCTCGTCACATCGTCGATTCGGCTTGACAGCGGGCGGGACGGGTTGCCCATTATGATCAGGAATCAACAGTCGTCAACGTGGATCCGGTGCCGCCTCGCTACGGCTAACACCGCGGTTGTACCGCACTATTATTTAGGAGGGAGCATGAAACGTATCCGTCTAGTCTCTTGGCTTGCGATCGTGGTTATCGCCGGCGCATGCGCTTCCAGTGGAGGGTCGAGTGGAGGGTCGGATAGACCCAGACGCGACCGCAACCTGATCACCACCGCCGACATCGCCGAACTGAGCGGGATGTCCAACGCCCTTCAAGTCGTACGGCAGCTGCGGCCGGCCTGGCTGAGGCCGCGCGGAAGGACCGGCATCCCGACGGTCTACCGCAACAACAGTCGATGGGGTGAAAACCCGGGGGCGCTGCAGAACATCTCCATCGAGAACGTCCGGGAAATGCGTTTCTTGAGCACCACCGATGCCAACATACGGTGGGGTACCAGCGTGTCGGGCCCCGTAATCCTCGTCACGACGAGGTGAACCAGCGGTTAATTCCGCAGTGTGCTGTCGGACGGCGTCATGCGATTCACGGTGAAATTGGTCAACTGATACACCGTTGAGTCTCCGGTCTTGCGCACCCAAAAACCCGACGTGGTGGAGTCGAATACCAGCTCGAGCAGGGCGTTTCCCGCGGCGTTCCGTAACACGGCACGCCGGTCGGGCGGATCGAAGTCGAAGGGGTCGTCGTCGGGCCCGCGGAACCCGGTAGCGGAGAGCGACGCGTATCCCCGCAACAGGTTGACCATCGCCGCCGAGTCGGGCACTTGACCGTCCGGCAGTTGCCACGCGTCTCCTTCCCGCCGCAGCAAATAACTTTGGCTGCCCACGACGATCTCGGCGCTTGACACGACGCTCGTGTCGATCTGCGCGATCGAGCGGTCACGCCAATCATCGACCTTGCGATCCACATACGTGGCAATCCTCGTACGGACGGAGTACACGGGCGCTTCGCCGGGGTGTCTGAAGTAGCTATCCTGGAAACCGGGCGCCCGTTTCCCAACCAACATGTGGGCCAGCATTTCACCGTTCCCAAAGATTCGGAACACCCGCGCCGTGTCATCGTCGATAGCGAGACGCCCGTGCGTCTCGATGCTCTGCGCGACGAGTTGACCGCGTGGAGCTGTTTCCAGCAGGCCAAAGAAGTCGCTTACGCCGCTCGCTGCCGCGCGGTGCCCGTTCACCGTCCACTCGTCACCCCGCTTGGCAAGCACGATGGTATCGGCCGCCCCCGCCCTCTCGAACACCACCGAATCGGCGTCTGCTTGGGCAACTGCCGGAATCACGAAATCACCGGTGACCTCGTCGAAACCGCCGCGCAGGAGTTCCACCGTGCCCCACAGCAAGATCAGCGCGGCCAGCGCGATGGCAATTTGCTTCAGGCGGTCGCGGCTCATGCTGACTCCCCCGACTCCGACGACCGCTGGTAGGGTCTTCGCGTCAGTTGATTCCGCTTGACCAAGCGCAGCACGGCGAGCAGCACGAGAATGATTGGGACACCGATCACGTTTCCATGCTTCACAATGTCACGCGTCGTTTCACTCGTGAATACCAGTGACGGAGGAGTCCGAGTCTTTGCCCGGATGCCGATCAAGGCGTCGTCCTGCGCCAACCAATCCACCGCGTTGAGGCCGAACGCCAGATTGGTGGGATTGGATTGGAGAAACCGGTCCTGCAGCAGATCCGAGTTTCCAACCACCACGACCCGGCCGCTCGGCCCGTCAAACTCGTCCACGGCCGCGGGATTCACCATCGCGGCGAGCAGCCGTACACCGAGTCCTGTTCGGGGAAATTGACGTCGCGGAGCGAGCATCGACATGAGACTATCCACGCCGGCACCCTCGGAGGTTTTAAAAAGTGGTGTCACCGTCCCTGGAGTCGCCGACGATGTATCCAGCGAGCTAGCCCAGGGGATGAACACCGCGTCGAGGTCCGCGTTGATCGGCGCAGCGCGGGTGCTGAGCGCCCGAATCCACAGCGGGTAGGCCGCAATCATCATGCCGAACTGTGTTGGAAGTTGGATCTGCTCGTTGGAAAGGACGTCGAATACCATCTTGGATTCGATCGCCACTCCGTACGGCTCCAGCAATTCGTTCCACAGTACATCCTGCGGTAGAACGAACTCCCGTTGACCCGGGCGAGCCATTCCGTCAGCCATCACGAAGACACTTCCGCCGCGATCCAGAAACGCACGAAGCCGATCCATCTGATCCACCGGGAGGGTCTGCGGTGCCCCGTTCAAGACGAGGACCGCTACGTCGTCGGCCGGTTGGCTGTCCGCCGGCAGGTCGAGTGTTACGACGTCGTAGGTTTGCTGCAGGTTGTTGCGGAACGCATTGAACGACCGCTCCGCCAACGCCGGTTGAGGCGTGGGTGCGGTGTAGATCGCAACTTTCTGCTGGTCCTCGAGTGTCATTCCGCGAATGAACGACGACAGTCGATATTCGAGATCGTCTGTGCGCGGAATGAACGGAATGATCTCCGACTGATCGGCGTATTGGATGGCAATGCCGAGGTATCCCTCGCGGACCGTCAGTTCCGCTTCGCCCATCACGTTGAACTGCACCGGCGGGATACCGAGCGATCTGGCATCGTCGAGGGCGGTCGAATCATCAGCGGGATCCTGAACGATCACCCGTACCATCCCGTTGCCCGCGTTCCGGTAATCGCGCATCAGGTCGTCGAGGTCGCGTCGGATCATGGCAACTTCAGGCGGCAGTTCGTCGGATACGAAGAGCTTCATCGTCACAATGTCATCGAGATCGCCGAGCAGGTCACGGGTGGCGGAGGAGAGCGTGTACGCCCGTCCCGGCGTGAGATCCAGTCGGCCGCGTATGTGCCGTCCGAACAAGTTGACGATCACCAAGCCAGCAACGATCAGCACCGTCGCAAGGCGTAGCCGGCGCCGCGGCTCGCCTTTGGGGCTCAACTTCAGCCCCATTAACGCGAGATACGCCAGCGACAGGAAGATGCCACAGACCGTGACGAAGTACACCGCGTCCCGCAGGTCGATCACGCCGCGAGCGAGATCCCGAAAATGCGAAATCACGCCCAACCGGCCGGCGATGGCGTTGAGGGCGGGTGGCAGCGCGGCCAACACCAAGTCGAGGCCGACCAAGATCAAGAAGAACATCACCGCCACGCCGATCACGAACGCGGTGATTTGATTGCGGGTGAGGTTCGACGTCCACACACCCACCGCGGTGAACGCCGCGGCCAACAAACCCGCTCCGACGTACTGGGCGATAATGACACCGGCGTGCAGATCGGCACCCAACGATAGCCCCACCGGAATCGGTAACGTCAGCGCCAGCGCAAACCACACGAACAGTAACTGGCCCAGGTACTTTCCGAGCAAGAGTTGCAACTCGGTGAGCGGCTGGGCCAAAACGACCTCGATGGTCCCCGTGCGGATGTCCTCCGCGAACGAGCGCATCGTAACCGCGGGGACGAAAAACAAAAACAGCCACGGCAGCATATCGAGCATCGGACGCAGTGAGGCCACACGGAAGAGATAGGCTTGCCCGAAAAACAAGAAATTGTTGATCGCAAGAAAAACCACCAGCAGGATGTATCCGGTGGGTTGATCGAACAACGCCTTCAGCTCGCGACGCGCTACGGTCACAATCGCATTCACGGTGTCTCACCCGCTTCCTGAGGTTCTTCGGTTACCACGCCGTCGGACGTTTCTTCGGTCAACTGGAGGAAGAGATCCTCGAGACTCCTCGACTCCTGGTGCAACTCGTAGAGCGTCCAGCCGCGATCCCGCGCCAGGACGAAGATATCGGGCCGCACATCCGTTCCCCCGTCGACTGCAACCAGCAGAGCGGTACGGTTGTCTCCCGACGCCTCGCGCTGCGCGACTTCAACGACGCCGGCCAGGCCCGCGATGGCCGTCGCCACATCTTCACCCGCAATCTCGACCAGTATGTTCACTCTGCCGCTGGCCTGGGCCGTTAACTCGGCTACCGAGCCGTCGGCAATGATCTTTCCTTTATTAATGATGAGGAGACGTGAACAAGTGTCGCGCACTTCGGGCAACACGTGCGTGGACAACAGCACCGTGCGATCCTCTCCCAGGTGACCGATCAACCGGCGGATCTCCAACCGCTGGCTCGGATCGAGCCCCTCTGTGGGCTCGTCGAGCACCAGCAAGTCGGGCCGGTGGAGAATGGCCTGGGCGAGGCCCACTCGCTGGCGGAATCCCTTCGAGAGCTCACCGATCGGCCGATAGTACACGTCTTCGACGCCCGTTGCGCTTACCGCCTCGTCGATGGCCCGACTCGGGTCTGCGATCTCCCGCAATTGGGCGATGAAGGTGAGGTAATCGACGACGAGCATCTCGGTGTAGAGAGGATTGTTCTCCGGTAAGTACCCGATGCGGCGCTTGGCAGCCAAGGGATCGTCACCCAACACCACCCCGTCCAGGAGGATCTCGCCTTGGTCGGGATCGTAATACTGCGTGATCATGCGCATCGTGGTCGATTTCCCCGCGCCATTCGGCCCGAGGAACCCAACCACCTGGCCGCGCCCGATGTCGAACGACACCTCGCTTACCGCGACGATGCCGTGAAAATCCTTTGAAACACCTTGGACTGAGAGGAGTGACATAATCCACCTGGTCTGGGACGGCAGGATCTTACCATTGTCTTTTCGCTGGCTCAAGACCTTGAATACCGCCAAAAGCCTGCGGTGTGCCCTACCAGGTCCATTTCCACAGGGCCGGCGGTGACGCAAACCCTTGCGGGGAGGCCGTTTCAACCTACTTTATACTACAAAGTCCTTTGTGCTATGCAAGGAGAAGGCCGTGTCGACACCGACCCATCCCGCCCGCGAGCAGGCTGAAGAAACACTCGCATACATCCGTCAAACGATGGAATCCGCCTCGACTTTCACGGCGGTCTCCGGATGGGGGGTCATCGCAATCGGGGCCATAGGGCTCATCGCGTCGTGGCTCGCCTGGGCGGCGGGTGCCCCGGCGCTCCTGAGCGTCTGGATCCCGGCCGCACTCGTGGCGCTCGCAATGTCCGCGGTGGCCAACGTCGCGAAGGCGAAGCGGCTCGAGGTCCCGTTGTGGACCGGCTCGTTCCGCAAGATGGTGTGGGGCCTGGCGCCGGCATTGGTCGCCGGTGCGTTCTTGACTCAGGCGCTCACCACGCAGGGCGCGCCTCACCTGCTCCCCGGGACCTGGCTGGCGTTGTATGGGGCCGGCGTGACCGCCGGGGGGACCTTCTCCGTCCGCGCAGTACGGTGGATGGGTTTGACCATGTTGGCATTGGGAGCACTGGCGCTGTTTCGGTCCGACCTCGGACTCGTTCTCATGGCCGTGGGTTTTGGTGGCGTTCATGTCGCGTTTGGACTCTACATCGTGCAGCGACATGGCGGCTGAGCCGGTTACCGACGGTCTCGACCAGGTCATTCACGAACGCCGACGACTCGGCATCGTGTCGGCGCTGGCGGCAAACGATCGGCAGACATTCGCCGAGTTGAAGGCGGTCCTCAAGACCACCGACGGGAACCTGAGCGTCCATGCGCGCAAGCTAGAGGAGGCAGGATACATCAAGGTCACGAAGGGATTCAAAGACCGGAAGCCACGGACCGAATATCGTCTCACCACAAAGGGGCGACGCGCGCTCGACAGCTATGTGCAACAAATGGAATCGATACTCAGCGCTACGCGCGACGCATTGGAGCGAGAATGACCGGACTGCACGTTGCCATCATCATGGACGGAAATGGTCGCTGGGCGCGATCTCACGGTATGCCAAGGTGGCGTGGGCACGTGGAGGGCGTGGAAAGCGTGCGCCGCATCGTCCGCGCGGCTCCCGATCTCGGTGTGGAGGTACTCACGCTCTACGCGTTCTCGTCGGACAATTGGAAGCGGCCGCGCATGGAAGTGGGACGGCTTTTTTGGCTCCTGAGGCGCTACTGCGCGACCGAGCGCAACGAGCTGATCACCCGCGGCGTCCGGGTCACAGCCATCGGCCGACGAGATCGCATCCCGACCCCGGCGTTGCGTGCATTGAAACAGCTCGAGCGTGACACTGCTGGTGGCACCAGACTACATCTCCGGTTGGCCATCGATTACAGTGCGCGCACCGAAGTCACCCGCGCGACACGTGGGCTTGCACGACGCGTTCGGGCCGGCGACCTGGCGCCGGAGCAGATGACCGAAGAACTCCTCACCCAGGCCGTCACGGGCGGCGTCCCCATGCCCGACCTCTTGATCCGCACGGCGGGCGAGCGTCGGCTCTCTGATTTCATGCTGTGGGAACTGGCATACACCGAACTGTACTTTGCGCAAACCCAGTGGCCAGACTTCCGGAGCGGCGAACTCGCGACTGCGCTAGCCGACTTCCGGGCCCGCGAGCGCCGGTTTGGCGGTCTGGCGGAGGGGGAGACGGAGTTGGCGGTGGGGGCGTAGTTGGGGGATCGGGGGGCATCGGGGGGCAGTGGGGGGCAGCAGGGGCACTGGGGGACAGGGGCACGGGGGCACGGGGGCACGGGGGCACGGGGGGCACTGGGGGACGGGGGCACGGGGGCACGGGGGCACGGGGGCACGGGGCACGGGGAGAGGCTGGCGAGAGAACAGCAGATTTCGCGATTACTTCGGCCCGCTTCGACGGCCGAGGCGGAGCATCGCGAATAAGCCACGCGAGATCTTCGCCCGCAAACCGTCGATTTCTTCGAGGAGCTGTTCCTCCACGTCGTACAGATCGGCGAGCGTAACCGCCATCGCATCGACTTCAGCCATGCTACCGAGTGCAATATCAAAGAACCTTCGCCGCTCGTTGTATCCAAGCTTGGCGTTTCCCTCTGCAATGTTATTGTGTACCGACCAAGCCGCTCTGCGCATCTGGGCCGTGGCAACGTACTTTTCTTCTGGCGGAAGCGCACGCGTTAGGCTGTAGACGCAGTTGACCAGGTTTCTTGCTGACTGCCAAACCCGCAGTTGCCGGTGTGTATTCATGCGGAAACGCTAACCCCGCTCTTCGTCAACCCCCTCATCAAAGAAATGCGGTTCGGAGCAAGAAGATTGGTAACCCAATCCCCATGCCCCCGTGCCCCTGTGCCCCTGTGCCCCTGTGCCCCCAAAATGAACCCGGGAACCCCCCAAAGCCCCCCGTCGTTCATTCCCCAACACGGCCCCACTAGCGCCCGGGTCGCTCGGCCCACACCTTTTCCTCGTGAACTCAGTGTGGGAGTCTGAATGACGGAACCGGACAACTTTACCTCCTTACTCGAATCCGTCCTCGAACCGGCGTACAGAACCGCGTACCACCTGACGCGCAACGAGGCGGATGCCGAGGAATTGGTACAAGAAGCGGCTCTGCTGGCGTACAAAGGGTTCGACAGATTCGAACTCGGCACGAATTTCAAGGGTTGGTTCATGACGATCTTGCGCAATCGCTTCATCTCGGGGTACCGCAAGAAACAACGTGAAGTGCCGACTGTGGATTTGGAAGACGCTCCTGACCTGTACATGTACAACAAGAGCCTGGAATCGGGGTTGGCAAAGGAGACGAGCGAACCTGCCAAATATGTAATAGAACGACTCGATGTGGAGCAGGTGGCCACTGCGCTCAGTGAATTACCGATGGAGTTTCGAGAGGCCGCTACGCTGTACTTCACTCAAGACATGTCGTACCAGGAGATTGCTGACGTGCTAGACGTCCCCGTCGGAACCGTCCGGTCGCGATTGCATCGCGGCCGGAAGTTGTTGCAGCAAAAGCTGTGGCATCTCGCCGAGGACTACGGCCTTGTTCCGGGACCAGGGGCAACGGAGGGAACAACGTGAAGAAGATCGATTGCGTCACTTGCGAGGAGACGCTGCGCCAGCTGGACGATTATCTCGACAGCGAGCTGGACGAACGCCAGATGGCTACAGTGCGCAAGCACCTGAAAGAATGCGAATCGTGTGACGCCGGATCGGCGTTCGAGGAGAGCGTCTTTGCCTGTGTAAAGGAAAAGTTACAAAATTTGCCGCTACCCGACGGCCTCAAGGATCGGGTGTTTGAACGCATCGACGAGCTGCGCCGAGAGAGCGGCTGATTCAGGACTCAATCGCGGCCCTTTAGTCGATCGAGGTCCCGGCGTTCCTTCTTGGTCGGACGCCCCTTTGTGGTTTGGAACGTCCTCGCCACCAACCGGTGCTGCTCTTCCAACCGCTCGCGTGCCACGCGACTCTCATCCGCTTCCTCGTAAAACAACGCGGCGTCTTTGGCCGAAACGCGCCGCTCGGCCGCAACACGCACCGTGACCTGGTATTCGTAAGACCCCTTTCGGATACGCACCTGGTCTCCGGCGTGAACCAGCTTCGACCGCTTGGCCCGCGTGCCGCTCACCTGCACCTTGCCCCCGGCGATGGCTTCCACCGCCAGCGCCCGCGTCCTGAAGAACCGCGCGGCCCAGAGCCACTTGTCGATGCGGACGGGCCCGCCGCTCATGCCAGGGATGTGACCACCTCCTCAATGACATCGAACACGCGGTGGACATCTTTGTCTTCTATCACGTACGGCGGCAGAAAGTACAACGTGTTGCCCAGCGGGCGCAGCAAGATGTCGTGCGCAAGAAACTTCGTGTATAGATCCGGACCTAGCCCATCGAAGTATCCCCCGCTCCCTCGGGCCTTCAAGTCGATGGCAGCCATTGCACCGATACCGCGTACTCCAGTCACGGCCGCCCGGCCCGCTAGCCGCTGCAGCCGCTCGGCAAACAGTTCCTCCAACCGAGCCACTCGCTCGAGACAACCTTCGTCGTCGAAGACCGCGAACCCTTCCAGAGCGACAGCGCAGGACAACGCGTTGCCGGTAAACGAGTGTCCGTGTAAAAGCGTGCGCGAGCGATCTTCGCTGAGGAACGCTTCGTAAACGTCATCCGTGCTCATCGTTACCCCAAGCGGCAAGTATCCACCGGTCAATGCCTTGGAGAGGCAGAGGATGTCGGGGTTGATAGGACCGTGTTCACACGCAAACATCGGCCCCGTCCGTGCGAACCCCGTAAACACCTCATCGGCGATCAGCAGAATACCCGCGTCGGCAGTCACCGCACGGACGTATCTCAGGAACTCCGCTGGCCACACCACCATTCCGGCTGCACCCTGCAACATCGGTTCGATGATAACGGCAGCGACTCGATCACCTTCTTCCCGGACGATCGCATCGAGCGCTTGCATGCTCTCCCCGAGGTTGGGTCCCGGTATTCGTCTGACGTTGAACAGCAGATCCTCAAAAGCGGCGTGAAACGAACCATCACCGCTCACCGACATGGCGCCGAACGTGTCTCCGTGGTATGCGTTCTCGAGCGCGACAAAACGGTCGCGCCCCCTCTCGCCGCGGTTTTGCCAGTATTGGACGGCCATTTTCAGGGCCACCTCTACGGCGGTCGATCCATCATCGGAGTAGAAGACGTGAGACAGTGCATCGGGAGTGCGACGCACCAGCTCGGCGGCTAGCTGCTCCGCCGGTTCGTTCGTAAAGCCCGCAAAAATCACTTGAGCAAACCGTTCCGATTGTTCGACCAGGGCACGGTTCAACCGCGGGTGATTGTGTCCATGGATGTTGACCCACCAGGACGAGATGCCGTCGAGTATTCGGCGACCATCGGGCGTGTGAAGGTATACGCCCTCGGCCCGGACAACGGGTATCGGCGGCGTGGCGGTGAGCATCTGGGTATATGGCCGCCAAATGACACCGGTGGTCGTCTTCGACTTGTTGGTCACGACAGGTGACCTTTCAATACGGCTCGGCGATCGAAGCGCTTCGCGGCGGCAGCGAAGCCTGCACGGGTCAGCGGCCGAACGGTATCGACCTCTCCCACCGTCGCCACATCTCCAAAGCGCTCTATCGCCTTGCGGTTCTCGGCATCGCGTGGACCGTTGAACACCATACCGATGATGTGAATCTTCCGGCGACGCAGCGCCTCTAGCGTCAGCAGGCTGTGATTGATCGTCCCCAACGTACTGGGTGCGACGACGACACAGGGCAGTTGGAAGCGGGCAACCAAGTCTATCAGTAGCAATCCGTCGTCCGTGATGGGCACGAGAACTCCGCCGATCCCCTCGATAATGAGATGGCGACGAGAATCGGCACGCTGCAAAGATGCGAAAGTACGCCTGACCGCAGCGGGATCGATGACCCGCCCCTCGAGTCTCGCCGCGAGATGGGGTGAGAGCGGGGCGTCAAACAGATACAACTCGTCGTGCACCTCACCAAGGTGTCCTACCCAGCGAGCCACGTCCTTGGTATCCCGCCCCTCTGATGCCCCGCTGGCAATCGGCTTCCAGTATCCCAAACGACATTGTCGGCCATACCGCGCCATGATGAGCGCCGAAACAACCGTCTTGCCGATTTCCGTGCCCGTGCCTAGAACGACAAGGCTCACACCGCAGCCGCCTCCGTCGCAAGGCTTCGGGTCTGGTTCACCGCCGTGGCAATCGCTTCCGCCAACGCATCGATCTGTGATTCGCTCCGGTCGGCGTGGATGGACACACGCAGACGAGACGTCCCCGCTGGAACGGTCGGTGGTCGGACAGCCCGTACGTCGAATCCTCTCGCTTGAATCGCCGATGCGACTCGTAGCGCCCGTTTCGCGTCTCCCAGCATGATGGGAACTATGGGTCCTTCCCCTTTTATCTCAACGTCATGCTGTCCCGCCAGGATACCTCGGAATCGCCGCGTGAGTTCGTGTACACGTGTTCGACGTTCGGTCTCTTGCTCCACTAGATCGAGTGCACATGTGACGACGGTGAGCAAGAGTGGCGGTTGGGCCGTCGTAAACACAAATGACCGAGAACAGTTGATCAGGTAGTCCACGACGACCGAAGACCCCCCCACGAACGCGCCAAAGACGCCGAGTGCCTTGCCCAATGTCGACACGACGGCCAAAACGGATTTCTCGACGCCGAATTGCTCGGTGAGACCCGAACCACGTTCGTCACCATACAGTCCCGTGGCGTGCGTATCATCGACGATCAGCTGCGCGTCATATCGCTCGGTCAACTCAGCGTATCGATCAAGGGGTGCGATATCCCCATCCATGCTAAACAAGGATTCCGTCACCAGGAACGTGCGCCCACTCTCGTGCGGTCGCGACAGCTCGCTCTCAATCGCCGTTTGATCGAGGTGGGGGTAGATGGCCTTGGTCGCACCACACAGCCGGATGCCGTCGATGAGACTGGCGTGATTCAACTCGTCGGAGAGGACTCGATCGGAAGCGCCGACCAGCGCCGTGAGAACACCGATATTGGCCTGGTAACCACTGGAAAAGAGCAGCGCCGCTTCGGTTCCTTTGAAGCTTGCAAGCCGCCTCTCGAGAGCCAAATGGTGATCGGTGTGCCCCCGAAGCAACCTGGATGCCGGCGCCGTGAGGGTGTCCGGCAAAGCGGCCTTCGCCAACGCCTCCCGGAGCCGGCCGTCCGCTGACAACCCCAAGTAATCGTTCGATGAAAAGTCTATTCCCGTAGGAGTGCGCAGGGTTCGATAGAGCTCTTCATCCTCGAGTTGCCTCAACCGAACGACAAGTTCTCCCAGGAATTCGTTCACGTCGTCTCGATCGCCGTCATGCCGAGAGCCTGCAGCATCGCCGAATCGTGGCTCATGCCCGGATTGGGGGTCGTGAGTAGCTTCTCGCCAGTAAAGATAGAATTAGCACCCGCGAGAAAACACAGCGCTTGGGCTGCCAGAGACATCTCCGTTCGACCGGCACTCAAACGGACCCGCGACCTAGGCATGACAATTCGTGCGGTCGCAATCATTCGTACTATGTCGATGTCGGCCACGACCGGAAGATCTGCTAGTGGGGTGCCCTCGACCCGAACAAGTGCGTTGATCGGTACACTCTCCGGATGAGCATCGAATCCGGCGAGAACCACGAGCATGTCGATTCGGTCGTCAATACGCTCGCCCATTCCTAGAATCCCACCGCTACACACGGTGATGCCAGCCTCACGCACGCGTTTCAATGTCCGGAGTCGATCCTCGTACACTCGGGTCGAGATGATCTCTCCATAGAATTCGGGTCCCGTATCCAGATTGTGATTGTAGGCGGTGAGGCCTGCTTGCTTGAGTTGGTTGGCCTGCTCTTCGGTGAGCATGCCGAGTGTACAGCATGCTTCCATCCCCAATTCTCTCACGCCGCGCACCATCTCCAGCACGTGTTCAAACTGCCGGCCACGGGGCGCCGAACGCCAAGCCGCGCCCATGCAAAAACGCTGAGAGCCCTGGTCCCTGGCGACCCGCGCTGCATCCAGTACTTCTCCCACCGCCATTAGCGGCTCCGCCACCACCCCCGTCTCGTAGTGAGAACTTTGCGGACAATAGGTGCAGTCCTCGGGGCATCCGCCGGTTTTTATGCTCAGCAACGTACACAGCTGAACTTGCGTCGGATCGTGATACGAACGATGCACGGACTGAGCGCGATATATCAGGTCGGGAATCGGCAAGTCATGAATGCATCGAATCTCGGTGCGAGTCCAATCGTGTCTCATAACGGAATCAACTGGCATCGTAAACCCACTGGAGGAGTTGTGCAGAGATCTCAAGAATGTAGCTCCGACACGAATCGGAGAGAATGGCGCGGGTCGCCGTAATCGATGACGACGCCAGCATTACTCGCGTCACTCGGGAGCACCTGGCACGGCGTTTTCTAGCAGGGTGCTGAAAAAGGGCGATGCGGCGGTAGCCGAGGGGAGCGGGCTGAGGACGCCGGGACGCCGGGGCGCCCGGCCGGGACATAAGCCCCCGAACCAGCACGGCTTCCGTATGGTGGGTCCCGGACCGAGCGCCCCGGCGTCCAACGCGTCCGGCGCCCGCTCCCCTCGGCTACCGCCGCCATGTGCCTTTTTTTAAGCACCCTGCTAGATGCGCAGCCACACCCAGCGGGTCAGAGCTCTGCCGAGCGAATCACTACCATCTTCTCGACCTGCATGTCCCGCATCGTATATGGAATGCCGCCGATGCCCAACCCAGAGCGCCTGAGACCGGCGAAGGGCATCCAGTCGACCCGAAAGGCGGTGTGATCATTCACCATGACCGCCGATGCGTCGAGCCGCCGCGACGCGCGCAGCGCCGTATCGAGATCGCGGGTGAAGACCGCCGCCTGGAACGCCAACGGTACGCTGTTCGACCGGGCAATCGCTTCATCCATATCGTCGTAAGGGTACACGCAGATGACCGGACCGAAGATCTCCAGCGTGCTCACCTTTGCGTCAGCCGGCGGGTCATAGAGGACCGTTGGCGCGTAGCAGCGGGTGGAGATCGGCTCGCCCCCGGATAAGAGCTGAGTACCGCCGCTCACCGCTTCTTGCACCCACTCGCCCACGCGTGTTACCTCAGCCTCCCTGATCAGTGGTCCCACCTCCGTCTCCGGCGACGTCGGGTCTCCCACTTGTAAAGCCTTGCTTGCGGCCGCCAAGCGGTCGGCCAACTCGCGGGCAATTCGTTTGTCGGCAAATACCCGCTGAACCGAAACGCACACCTGGCCCGCGTGATAGAATCCTCCCTTGCTCAATGGAGGGAGGGCATAGTCGAGATCCGCATCCGCCGCCACAATGACGGGTGCCGCTCCACCATGTTCGAGCGCGCACCGCGTGCCCGGGGCCAGCTTGGAGCGCAGCATCCACCCGACCCGATCGCTGCCGATGAAGCTGAAGAACCCCACTCGTGGATCACTCACCAGCGCACCGGCAACGTCTAGGTCGGTCGTCTGGAGCGCCTGGCACCACTCCTCGGGCAAACCTGCCTCCCGAAGTATCCCGACCAACCGCATGCACGATAGTGGTGTCGCCTCGGCGGGTTTTATGATCACCGGGCAACCAGTCGCAACGGCCGGACCGACCTGGTGCGCCACGAGGTTCAGCGGGTGATTGAAAGCGCAAAACGCCACGACGACACCAATCGGTTCATGGCGCGTGAAAGCCAAGCGTCCACTCGACGCGGGGTTGAGCGACATGGGAATCTCGGTGCCGGCCTGAGTCCGCAGGTGCTCGACACAACTTTTGATACTGTCTACGGCCCGGATGGCCTCTATACGGGAATCGATCAGCGGCTTTCCACCCTCTCTTGCCGCCTCGACCGCGAGCTCCTCTAACCGCTCGTGCATGATGGCTGCCGTGCGCTCGAGAATGGAAATACGCTCACCGGGACTGAGCCACGCGTCGGGATCACGAAACAGGCCGTGCGCCGTTTCGAGAGCCATCTGAACACCGGTGAGATCCGTGCGCTCCACGGTGCCGATGACTTGTCCATCGTAGGGCGAGCGGACTTCGGCGTGTTTCTCGTCCGACTTGGCGCCGGGAACCATGAGTGGGAAATGTTCGGCCACGCGAACGAGCTCCTTTCGTACGTCGGGGTTCATGTAACGCGACGCGGCGAGCAGCCTTGACAAAGTGGGCGATCGGCCCCGTCGGGGAAAGCCTCCCCGGAGAGGATCATCGATTTCGAGTTGGAGCGCCGTGTGTTGATATTCCTTGTGCCCGCTGCCGTTGTTGGAAGCTCCAGTGCGGATGCCTTTCCGGCCACTGTACTCAAGACGATATTCGCGGTGGGATCGACCCGATGAGAGTTTTGAAATGACGCGAGACCGACCTCCCATATCACAGCGTGGTGTGCGACAGGACGAGCGGTGGGCGCAGTTCGTCGCTGAGTTGCGCGAAGGGCCGGGCCGCCCGTTCGAAGAGCATTGGAGCTATTTCCTGGAGAACTATCGCGACCGGGATGAGACTGACGGACCACCCATTGTCTGGCGGCCGTCCGAGGCACAGATCGCCGGCGCGAACCTCGGCCGGTGGATGCAGCAGCTCGGCTTCGATAGCTACGCCGAACTTCACGCGTGGTCTGTGAACGACCGGGCGAAGTTCTGGGAGGAGGTGATCAAGCGCCTCGGGGTGGTCATTTCAGGGGAGCCGGACGCCATCGTCGATCTCAGCAACGGCGTCACGGCCCCACACTGGCTACCAGGCGTCGAAATGAATTGCGTCGACAGCTGCTTTACCTCGAGCCCCGACAAGCCGGCGATAGTATCCGGCCTCGAGGGCTCGACCGACCTGGAGGTGATCACGTACGGGCAGCTCGAACGCCTGGTCAACCAGATCGCCAACGGGCTTCTCGAGCACGGATTTCGAGCCGGCGACCGGATCGCCATCTACATGCCGATGACGGTCGAATGCGTCGCCGCTTACCTGGGAATCGTGCGCGCCGGCTGCGTCGTCGTGTCGATTGCCGACAGCTTCTCGCCCAGTGAAGTCAAGAAACGCGTCGAAATCAGCGCGGCACGTGCCATCGTGACCGTCGAGGCGTACGCACGGGCCGGCAAGACGATACCCCTTTTTAGCAAGGTCGAGGAGGCCGGGATACCCAACGCGATCGTGATACCGCGGCGCAGCGGGAACGGCGCCAAACTCAGGCCTGGAGATCTTCTGTGGCGGGATCTTCTCAGCCCAGTCGATTCGTTTCCATCGGTGGGCGGAGACCCGTATCGGTTGACCAACATTCTCTTCTCATCGGGCACGACGGGAGCCCCCAAGGCGATCCCCTGGACCCACGTCTCACCGATCAAGTCTGGCATGGATGGTCATTTTCACCAGGACATCCACCCGAGTGACGTGGTGGCCTGGCCCACCAACATCGGTTGGATGATGGGGCCTTGGTTGATCTTCGCCACGTTGTGGAACAACGCGACCATGGCTCTCTACGAGGGTGCGCCGTTGGGCGAAGGGTTCACCCGCTTCGTCCGCGACGCCCACGTGACCGTACTTGGTGTTGTGCCTTCCCTGGTACGGGCTTGGCGCGCCGGAGATTTTCTCCGGCAGGACGATTGGAGCGCTGTGCGATTGTTCAGTTCCACGGGGGAACCATCCAGCCAGGAGGATTACCTCTGGTTGATGAGCCGTAGCGGCTACTGCGCACCCGTCATCGAGTACCTCGGTGGCACGGAGATTGGTGGAGGCCACCTCACCGGCACCGTGGTCCAGGCCGCGTCTCCAGCGACTTTCACAACGCCCGCTCTTGGGATCGACTTCGTCCTGCTCGACGAGGAGGGGAAGCCAATCGGTGAGGGGGAGGCGGGAGAGCTGTACCTGATTCCGCCGTCGATAGGACTGTCACAGGAGCTGCTGAACGCCGACCACGAGGCAGTCTATTACGCCGGCTGTCCGCCCGGCCCGAACGGAGAAGCGCTGCGTCGTCACGGCGACCAGATAGCGCGGCTGCACCAAGGTTTTTTCAAGGCGCAGGGCCGGATCGACGACACGATGAATCTCGGCGGCATCAAGGTAAGCTCACTCGAGCTGGAACAGGTGTTAGACGCCCACGAGGCGGTGTACGCGAGCGCCGCGGTGGGTGTCCAGCCGCAGGGAGAGGGAGCGGAGAAGCTGATAGTCTATGTGATCCTCAGCCACGACCTCGAAAGGGGACAACTGGTAGCAGAGCTTGGCTCAATGCTTGCCAAGCATCTCAACCCGTTGTTCAAGATTCACGATCTCGTCGTCACTGAACAGCTTCCACGCACTGCGTCGAACAAGTTGATACGTCGCAAGTTGCGCTCGCTTTACAAGGGTGAGCAGAAAGCTCTCGCGGAGTGACGCCGGCGCGTTGTTGGTGACGATCATGAAACCGGCGCTATCAGCGTGACTCGTCGGTCGTCTTTCGCGGTTGAATCCACGCCGGACCCGTGCGCGTCAACCGCCATCGAGCGGAGCTTCACCATGCTGAAGGAGCACTAACCTCTTCATGATCGCATACCCGTGAGGCGATCGTGATGCTCCCGCGGCCACTACCGGTCGTTGAGGAACGGCTGGGTCCAGGCCACCTCCAATTCGCCCTCTCTCTGAGGGTGCGCTTTCACCTGCGAGGAAATGACCTTTGCGCGCACGTATAGCTCGTCGCCCTTCAGTGTGTAACTGGGAGACGTACCCGTCACTTGAGCCAACACCACCCCGAGCGATGCCTGGTCGGTACGCGTACCTATAAACTGGGTCGCGTACGTGACGCCTTGCTGTGCCTGAATGATCAGGCTGATGCGGCTATCCGTTCGGCGAATATCGGCGATCGTAACGCCGGTCGAGCTGTAGAAATCTCCAGCCTCCATCGCTGCCAAGATAGCGCCGGGCGTGAGCTGCGAGGCCCGCACCATCACCCAGCCCCGGCCCGGATTGCTTGCACCCGATGAGAGAGCATGATAGCTGTGGGCATCGTCCACCGCGAGCCCGTATATTGGTTCTTCACCTCTTGTCACGCGCCTCGTCAGCACGATGTCCCACATCTCCTCCATACTTGCGTGCTGCTCGTCGCCTTCATTTGAGACAGAGGGATTACCGCTATAAAGTTCGAAGAGCCGTGTTCCTTGAACCATGTCGAGGTCGTGTGGAGTCACTGCCCAACCGAGATTCGGGTGGCTGACAACCGACAGCATCGTCTGGTGGGTAAACAAACGCTGGCCCACCACTGCGTAGGTGTTTCGCTGCAGAACCTCGAGCACGGTCGCGCCACTCAGAGGCCGGATCGCAGCCACCAGATTCATGGCCGTTATGTCCACCGGTTTGGCATCCACCGCGTCAGTGATTTCCTCGCCGTGCATCAGTAGAAACGAGCCTGGTTCTGCGAAACTGCTGCACAACTCTTCCAGTGTCTTGAGACGCACGAGCAGCTCGCCGTCCACCTCTTTCCGGTCGACCGACGCAGGGCCGAATTCTCTCAAATAGGATTCGTATGCTTCCTGGCCCCCCGTTGTCTCGGCGACATTGATCCACCGCTCACCACGGAGCAACCGGTTATGTTCTGTAAAGACCAGAAAGTGATAACTGTGCCGCTTGTACCAGTCGACGATCGGCTCGGGATAATGGTCACCGTCACTCCACAGGGAGTGTGTGTGGAGGTTGCCCTTCCACCATCGGCTTCCCGTTTCGGTGACCGCTCCGACGTCTGCGACAAGGCACGTCCCGAGGTGGGTTTCCACAGGATCCAGGCAACCGCTCAGCAGATGCCCAGCAACGCCGAGAGCCAGAACCAAGGCCAGGGAGGTACGCGGTTTCATCGTCAAATCCCCACTCGCACAAGCAGTCGATTCGCCAGATGTGGAAGGATCGAACTTATGCGCCATGATCGGCTGCCTGCAAGGTAGGACCTGCGGTGAGGTGATGTCCTGTCGGGGCCTTAACGTCCGTCGGAGAAGCCAATGACTTGCTCGCCGACGTGAGGACCCCGGTATTTGACGGAAAGCCTTGCGGCCGGGGAGCGGCGAGGAATGTGAGGCGTACGATCCAAGACCGATGACCGCCGCCAGTCGGTGTGCACCGAAATATTCGGAGCAAAACATGTCAAAGAAAAGATCTCTCGTCCTTCTCATCGCGGTCGCGGCATCACAGTTTGGAAATGCGTGCCTTTCCTCCACGGAAGCCAGCGAGGAGGATATTGCCACTATCACGGAAACCAGCAAGGAGGATGTTGCCACTATCCTCGTCGCGGCCGTTGGCGACACTCTCCGAGGCATCAACCGCTCGTATCAGTTCATTGCCTTTGCGTTGGACGATAGTGACAACGTCATCGAAGGGGTGGACTTTTCGTGGAGTTCATCCGACTTGAAAGTGGCTACCGTGGATCCACTGGGGCTTGTCAACACCGTCTCGGAAGGGACCTCCACCATCGCGGCTATGGCTGGCGACGTCCTGGGAGAGGCGGATGTTGTGGTAAACGACCGGGCAGCGATGTTGGCCGGCGGTCAGGATTTCACGTGCGCCTTGGATTCAGACGGTGCGGCTTACTGCTGGGGAGCGGGTTATCTGGGAGACGGCAACCAATCGCGAGTATCGCCGACTCCGGTGAAGGTCGCTGGTGACATCACTTTCCATTCGTTGACCGCTGGGTGGGAAGTGCACACCTGCGGACTGGCAACTGACGGAACGGCGTATTGCTGGGGGTTCAACTACACGGGTGTGCTAGGCGTCGGCGGCATACCCGACCAAGTGATGGAGCCCCAAACATCCCCGGTGCCCGTGGCGACCGAGTTGAAATTCAAGATGTTGCGCTCGGGTCAGGATCACAGCTGCGGACTGACGTTTACCGGAGAGGCGTACTGTTGGGGTAGAAATCACGTTGGTCAACTCGGTACATCGACGGATGAAACGTGCGGCTCCGAACCGTGCAGTACGATACCAGTGCCCGTGTCGGGCGACCTGAGATTTGAGGTGATAGGTCTGGTAGCTGAGTCAAGCTGTGGCATAGACAGAGAAGGCGTCGTGTATTGTTGGGGACGCCTACCTGCAGACTCACACGACCCAACGGTGACGGCAACGGCATCACCCACTGCGCTCAATACAGGCGCCAGGTTCACCTCGATCGTGGGAGCACACTCTGCCATCTGCGGTCTGGGTACCGACGGAGTGGTGTACTGCTGGGGGGGAGACCCGAACATCTTGTCGGCCAGTGCTCCAACCCCCGTTCCTAATCAACCCGAGTTCGTCTTGTTGAGCGAGATGGCCGGATTGCACATTTGTGGCCTCGACGCTCAGGGAGCGGCGTATTGTTGGGGTTTAAACTCCTTGGGTCAGTTGGGAAACGGCACGCTTGCATCAGGTTCGCATCCGACCCCTGTCTCGGGCGGCTTGAAGTTTTACTCGATCACCGCAGGTGACCTGCACACGTGTGCCATGACCCCGGATTTCGCGGCATATTGTTGGGGCCGCAATCTCGCTGGCCAGCTGGGTGACGGCACGTTCGGAGGAGAGGACTGCTATGGCGACCCCTGCCGCACTACGCCAGTTCAGGTTCTCTTCGACCCACGTACCCAGTGACCATGGCTGCGCTGCCATTGCACATGCGTTGGACCGCTTGACCGACGCGGGCGGCTGGCCGATGTGGCTGCCGGATGGCAACGGCGTGGGGTACCACGTCATCGACCGGACGGAAACCAGCAGATACCAGTCATGCCTTTCGAAGGCGGGAACCCGCGGTGTTTGGTGAACATCGGGTTCAACGGAATGAACTTTCCGTTCGCCTGTAGGCGGACGGAAGATTTTTGGCTAACGACGATGCGGTTCACACCTCGTCGACAAGGTCGGACAGCCGGACAGAAACGATCTCGCGTACGGCACATTTTCGAGGTTGAGCCCCTGGTGGAGTTGGGTCAGTCAGCCCTTTTCCTCTCCCATTCCAGCTGCCTCGGTTCGCCACGCCGCACCTTGCAACTACCGCTTGAGAACGGGTAGCTCCACGAACGACATCCGCTCAGCATCGTGAAACACGACCTGATGGGCTACGGTCCAGGTCGTGTCCGTGGCCGTTGGCTGCCCCGTGTTTGTATTTACATCGATGAAGGGGAACGCGCTGGAGGATACATCGAGCCGGACTCGGTGACCCGGTAGAAAGGCGTGGGCGACGTCGAAGAGCTCGATGCGATACTTCTCCACGCGTCCCGGCTCGAGGAGTTCGGTGGCTTCATACCCGTTCCGGTATCGCGCGCGAATCACTCCCACTTCCGTGGGTCCCAGTTTCAATGCGCGGCCATCCGGATGGACATCCAGAATCTTGGCCGTCCAGTCCGTGTCGAGCGCGTCCGTTCCGGCGTGCAAGGTCACGAAGATCCGCCCTACGACGACGAGGGTATCGGTGAGCGGTTCGCTCGTGTAGACGAGAACATCGTCGCGACGCTCGAGTGGCCGGTGGTCGATCCCCCGGGGATCGGCCCCGCCGATTGTGGACGGGAACGGGTTCCGTGGATCGTGGGTGTAACGGTCAGGTGGTTCGTCCTTGGCGGCCGACCATTCGAGAGTGCCGTCACCGGTCAAGGAATTCGCGCGGCCGCCGCTGTGAAGATAGAGGCGTGCCTGCTGAACCGATGCCGGCGGGTACTCGTCGAACCGACGCCACGTGTTCACGCCCGTGATGTAAAGGTGAGCCCGCGGAGCGGCGAAGGTGTCGGACGACTGCTTTAGATACCGATCAAAAAAGGCCAGTTGGATAGGCTTGGTGTCGGGGACGGCCTCCGGCGAGAAACGCCACTCACCGAGGTTCAGCGCGCCACCTGTCCAGGTCTGGGGATGGGTCCACGGACCCATCACCAGGAACTGGTCGGCGGCAGCCGGGGAATGGGCTCGCATTCCCCGCCAATAAAACAGGGCGCCCGGCTGATCCCAGTCGAACCATCCCGCGATGTGGAGCGCCGGGATGGCCAGATCGGAAAAATCCCGCGGACTCTCGAACTGGATCGGCTTCCAGTACTCATCGAGAGTGGGATGCTCAACGAAGTTGCGCCAAACCTGGACGCGCTTCCCTATGGCATCATCCATGGTGAGGAGGGGTCGGTGCCGGTAGATCTGCATCCAGTTCAACCCCGTGGCGTTGCCCCCTCCGTATGTGCGCCCCGACGTCCTGTAAGCCCAGCCGAGCATGAACTGCACTTGAAGTGCTCCCCCCAGGTACGGCAGCTCCTCGAACCAGCGCCCGGCCGCAGCGGTGGGAGCGATGCAATCCAGGTGAGGCGGTTTCTCCCGGGCCGCCAGCCATTGCACGGTTCCCAGGTACGACACCCCCATCATGCAGACCCGCCCATCCGACCACGGCTGCTCGGCGATCCACTCGACGCTGTCGTACCCGTCTTTCGCGGCGTCATGAAAGAAGTGAAACGTCCCCTCCGAATCGCCGCGGCCCCGCGTGTCTTGGATGATCCACACGTACCCGTGGCGCGCAAAATACTCCCCGACTTCCGGAGGCCTATTCTTCCCAATAATCTCCATCACTCGCTCGTACGGCGTGCGCACCAGGATCACGGGGAACGGCCCGTCCCCCTCCGGAAACCATATGTCTGCCACCAAGTTTTTCCCGTCCCGCATCGGCATCGGCACTCCGAAGCGGACCTGAACCTGAGGCCAGGCCTGTGCCGGTGCCCCAGCAGCTAGCGCAAAGAAAAAGATCGCGATGGACTTGATCGTCATGATGCGAGCCCTCACTCTGGCTCGAGATGCCGCTGAAAGTATCGCCGCACCGCTTCCATGTAATAGCGGTATCCCGCACCGGAAAGCGTGTGGTTCTGATCTGGCAGCACCACCAAATCGTAGGGCTTACCGGCTCTGGTGAGCGCGTCCACCATTCTCATGCTCTGCGCGAACGGCGCATTGACGTCGAGGGCCCCGGTGATGATCAACAGTTTTCCCTCGAGATCGCCTGCGCGGGACAGATTCGACGCGTAATCGTACGCGGCCGGATTGTCCTGGGGCCGCTCCATATACGGCTCGATGGGTCCCGGACGCAGAATGAGATTCATGACGGGAAGGCCGGCGACGCCGACATGATACACGTCCGGCGCCAGCAGCATGGCCCGCGTTGTGAAGTAGCCTCCGTATGAGATACCATGGATCCCCACCCGATTCAGATCCATGTACGGTCGCGCGTCGGCCAACTGCCGGAGAGCGGCCACGTGGTCCGGAATCTCGTGCCGGCCTATGCTTCGGTATGCGACGTCCTGAAAAGCCTTGCCTCGCCCCGGCGTGCCGCGGGCATCGACGTTCAAAACGACGAAGCCGAGTTGCGCCAGCGCCTGAGCAAAGCCACCCCAGTACTGGTTTCCCACAAAGGTGACGTCGACCATCGATACCTGTGGCCCGCCATAGATGATGTCGATGACCGGATACTTGCGGTCGGGATCAAAATCGTTGGGTTTGAAGAGCACGCCGTAAAGATCGGTTTCTCCGTCGGCGGCCTTGACCACGAACTCCTCCGGGGGGCGCCAGCCCACGGCGGTCAGCGCATCAACATCTGCCGCGGATACGATCTGCACGAGGGTGCCGTCCGCCTTCCGTAGCTCCACCGTCGGCGGGCGGTCGACGGCCGAATGTGTATCCAAAAAGAACTTCTTGGACGGGGCGAACCGAATGTCCCGGGTGAGGGGGCCCGAAAGATATTTGGCCATGTTTCGTCCGTGCTGTCCCACGCCCTCGGTCAGCTGTGCGAAATGCTGTCCTTGGAGATCGACTCGGTACAGGTGGGTATCGTAGGGACGATCGGGATCCGCCTGTGCGGCGAAGTACACCCAACCTTCCTCTTCATCGACGGTGATGACGTGGTCGACCGGGAAGCGACCGGTGGTGAGTTGCTGAATCAGGCGTCCGGTCAGATCGTAGAGATAGAGATGATACCAGCCGTCGCGCTCCGACATCCACACGAACCGTCGGCCATCACTGAAAGGAGTGAACAAGAACTGTGCGCCAACCACAAAGTGCAATCCTTCGATGAACGTGTCCTGCTCCTCGGTGACGATGACTCTGGTGCGCCCCGACTGGGGATCGGCGGCCATGAGATCGAGCCGCTTGAGCAGCCGATCGTGGCGCAAAAACAGCAACTCGGAACCGTCGGCGGTCCAATGGATGGGGTGGAAGGACTGATCGGATTGGTCCCCGGTCTCGACGCGAACCTGACGCCCCGAGAGGACGTCGATCACAAACAGCTCGGTCTGGGGCAGACGTCCCCCGGCGTGCGGGTAGACGATCCACTGCACCTCTTCCTCCGGCTTCAGCCAATGCATCACGGGAATCCGATGGACCCCTCGCGTATCCTGCTTGAACGCCGCGAGCCGCAAACCGTCGGGAGACCAGCGACCAGATCCAGACCAGGCCGGCTGCGTGGCATACGGGGCCAGCCGCCACTCGTGATGCTCGACGCCATCTGACGTGAGCGGCACCAGACGATCGTCAGCCGTCGATCGCAGCCACACGTTGTGGTCTTGCTCACGCGCCAACCACCGGCCGTCGGGAGAGGGAAGCTCCCGGATCGGACCGCCGGTGGTGGGGAACCGCATCCGAAACACCTGCGGCTGCCGGCGCCGCGCCGCCTCCGACGGGGCGGCGGTGCTAGACAGGGTGTACGTGTCCAGCTCCAGCACAAAGTGTCGCCCCTCAACCGTGAACCGGACCGCTCGCTGATCAGTAGTCTGGAAGTCGAATCGATCGAACGGCACTCCGCGGTATGGCGGCTCGTGACCGAGCTCGGCCGCCAACGCCTCGCGGAGCCGCGCCGTGTCGAAGAGCGGAGTCGTGGTGCGAGCCTCGGGATCCACCCTGTAGATCACGGTCTCATCCGGCGCCCCCGCCCCGTCCGCGTACCAGAAACTATTTCCGTCCGCCATCCAGTGCGGTTGGATCACGCCCCCCTTGACCAGCTGCGTGAAGCCCAGATAGCGGTCATACAGCCGCTCCTGCTCTGACCGGGTCGTGTCTTGCGCCGAGAGGGCTGCTCCGGCCGCGTGCGACATCCCAACCACCGCGATCAATGTCTTGAAGAAGAGCATGGGATTCTCCGCGCGAGCTAAGGGGCCGGAGGCGGGGCGCACTCCGGGCGCCGTCCTGGCCACACTACATGCGGACGGCATCAACGCAAGAGGCGCTAAGAAGTCGACGTGCGGCCGCGCGAAGGGGAGCACGGCGCGACGCGTCTCAACGTCGGATTGGATGGGTTAACGTTGCAAATTCACCTGCCACAGTGCTGTAGAAGGCTTTCCCTCTTCGTCCTCCCGATATGAGAAGACGTGATTGTCATTGAGAAAACCCGCAATAGCTGGGTCGACCCTCCTGGATGCGAGCAAACGGCCCGACTTTACATCGATTGCCTCGATTATTGTGTCGTAGGCTCTGTTAAAATCCACGACTCCTAGCGATCGCACGCCATGACCAAAGCGCTCCTCTGTGCCAGCGGGCCAATCCGTAGCGCTAACCCATATGAGCACCATAACGATATCTGGACTAATCTCGCTGAGTGCACGGACCTCAGGTAGCGGAGGGTTGCTCTCGTCGCGAACACGAAACTCATCATATCGGTCAAACCAGTCACGCCGGTTTACGAATGTGCGTAACAGTTCACCGTTAGCCGTCCAGTGCTCAATTTGATACTGGTTTCGATGAGCCACCCACACCGTGCTATCATGGCCGCGGGCGATCGCTCGCTCGAACTGAAAGAAATTCGAGGCCCTCACCGGCCCGCTGTCGTTACCGAAGGAACTCAAGACGCCACCGTTGCGATCGATGACATGAACCGGAAACCGAAACTCATCCGCTCCGGCCATCTGCGCGTTCATGACGAACCCGTATCCTGGTAACAGCGCCACCTCACCCCCCTTCGGCTGGCCGTGGACTCTGATGGTGCGTATCACCTCGGAGGCCGGCGAAAAGACCGTCATGCGAAGTGTTCCAGGGTCAAACACGTACAGTGAATCGTGTTCGTCGATGAGCACGTCTTCGATGCGGCGGAATTCTCCTGGTCCATCACCGGGACGGCCGAGCATGCTCACTCCTGCGCCCTGGTCGTCGAACAACAAGACGGCGTCGGGACTGCTGGTGGCGTACATGTAATACCAACCTCGGCTGTCGGTTACCACCGAGACTGGAAGCCCTGTGGGCAGCGAGTCGCCGGGGTCGGTAAGATCGAGGACATGCTCAAGCGAAATGCGGCACGATGGACACGTCGCTTGCTGGCGTACGAGTACCAGGTCTTGTGCTGGCGTGTTGGTGATACCGAGGAGGAGAAACACCGCCGTGAACGGCATTGACTGTATCCCGATTGCGAGGGGAGTATCCATTCTCCAAAGCCTCCATGCCTGTCAAACAGGCCTCGACACTGGTCCCGAGCTACTCCCGCTCCGCTCCATCATGTATTACCCTGACTTCATACAAGGAAACTCAGGGGCGAGCAATGCCTCGCCCCCTACCCCGGCAAGAATTCGAACCGCGAGGCCCTAGGCGGCGTCGCCTTACAACCCATGAGGCAAATCATGAGAACTCGACAGGTGTTTCTCGCCAGTCTATTGGTCCTCACGATCGGTGCGTGTGGCACTAGCAACGACACGACACTCAGTCAGCAAGAACTCGCCCAGCTCACCGAGCAGTTTCAGGTCGAGTTGGATGGCCTCTACGAAGCCGCCAAGTCCACCGATGAGATATTCCCGGGCGCGACCGCCGCATTCATGCTCTCGGACGGCCGCATCGTGGGCGTGGCTACCGGCTACTCGGACGTGGAAGCGGGGATCCCCATGACCCCGGAGATGCGGATGCCCTCCGGTAGCATCGGCAAGACGTATGTAGCCGCGGTTGCGCTGAGCCTTGCTCAAGACGGCGTGCTCAACCTCGACGACGAGATCTCGAAGTGGCTCGGCGAGGAAGAATGGTTTCCGCGGTTGCCAAATGGCAGGGACATCACGCTTCGGAACCTGCTCAATCACAGCAGCGGCATGGTCGATCACGTCTTCGACGTCCCGGGCTTCCTGACCGCCATGCAAGACATGGTCGCCGAGGGAGATGCTGACCGCTACTTGACGCCACTAGAGTTGGTGGAGTTCGCTCTCGACCAAGAACCCCTTTTCCCTCCTGGTAAAGGATTCAACTACACCGACACCGGCTACCTCGTGGCGGGGCTGGTCATGGATAAGGCCAGCGGATCGGCCTACTACGACGAGCTCAAGAGACGTATTCTCGACCCGCTGGAGTTAACCTACACGCTCCCGCAGGATCGGCGGGGAGTCCCCAATCTCTCACAGGGATACGGCGTGACGAGTGCGGAGCTCTTTGGCACCTCGCCAAAGGTCGTGGAAGACGGCCGCCTGACATTCCATCCGCTCATCGAGTGGACCGGCGGCGGCGTCTTCAACAATCCTCAAGATCTGGTCCGCTGGGCAAAGACGCTCTATGAAGGTGACGCGTTGCCGAAACCTTATCTGGATGATCTCTTCGGGTCGGTCGCTTGGGCGGGCTTCGTCGACTCCACACAGGTCTACGGCCTCGGGGTCGCGATCTCGGAAGGCGAGCTGGGAAAGAGGTACGGCCACGGCGGATTCTTCCCGGGGTACAACTCTCAGATGGCCTACTTTCCCGAGCAAGGCGTGGCCGTGGCCATGCAGATCAACACCGACCGGTCGCGCGTTGGAGACCACGTAGTCGCGCTCGCCAAGGTTGTTCTCGACGCACTACCCTGAGCCAGCAGGTTCTTCGGGCGTAGATATCGGCTATGACTGTCACCTTGCGTCCACCGGCAGAATGACCGGGAGGATCAAGTGTGACGCGTACCCGCTCGAGTGGTGGACGCGGTTCTCGGCCACCACCCATTCCGTTTCGTCGTAGTTTTTACCGCCGGTGTTCAGGTTCCGGTCGAAGCGCGGAAAGTTGCTGCTTGACACCTCGAGTCGAATGCGATGTCCTGGCCCAAAGAAGTTGCTGGTCGCGTGGAGGTCGATCCGCAGCTCGTATACCTCTCCCGACTCCATGAACACGGTCTTTTCGTAGTCCTCACGGTAGCGCGCTCGGAGAATCCCTTCCTGGACATTAAAGGCCGTGCCGTCGGGATAGACGTCCACCAATTTCCCGGTGAAGTCCGTATCTCTGGCCGAGGAGGACACGTACAGCACGAGCTGGATGGGACCGGTGACCTCCACGCCTTCCTCTAGCGGCGGCGTGGTATAGACGAGCACGTCCTGACGCGTCTCGACGTCGGTTTGGTCCACCGCACCCTCGATCGTCCCACCTCCCGCACACCCCGCGCAGATCGTACCCCCCACGGTCGGCACCGGCGCCGCCGGGTCGTAAACGTATTGGTCCGATTGCTCATCATCCGGCTTCTCCAACGAGAGCGTGCCGGTGCCGAAGAGACTGTTGGCCCGGCCATCACTGTGCAGGTAGTAGTTGGTGAACTGGGTACGGGCTAGCGGCCATTCTTGTTCTTCGCGCCACACGTTCTTCCCCATCACGTAGATCTCGAGCTTCGAACGATCGGTGACGCCGTTGTCCACTCCCTTGAGCCAGTGGTCGAACCACCGGACATACAGGTTCCAATAATGAAAACGCGCGTCACCGACATCGCGCTCGCCCACCATGGTTCGCCCGGTCGTGGCTTCCGAGCCGCAATGGGTGGTTGGTGAGATGACCGCGAATTGGTTGTCCCGGCCGCGAGCGCTTTCGGCGTTGGTCCGCATCTGGTTGAAAAGCTCGAGGGTCTCACCCACGCCAAAGTCGTACCAAGAATTCACATGCAGTGCCGGCACGTCGAAGCGGTCGCTGTTCTTGATATAGCCCAACCCGTCCCAATACGGGTCGCCGAGCGGGTGCGACATGATATCCTCGTAATCCGACGGCGGCCCGCCGGCCTTTGTCATGATGTCGATGGTGGGAAGACTCCAGAGGAGTGTGGCAAGGTCGACGTCGGGCAGCACGGGTCCCGGGTTGAAGTAGTCGACCATCCGGAGGAACTCTTCCCGTGTCGTGCCCGCGGGCGGCCGATAGTAGACCTTGCTACCATAGGTGCGATACCACCCCACGGCGGTCGCCAACTCCATCGCTCCCCCGTCGACGAGCGCGAAGTACCGGTATTCCGTTGGTCCCGCCGCCTGTGGAATGATGGCGCGCAGGGCGGGGTGCTGAAGCCTCGCCTGTTGGTACTGGACCTCGCCCAGGTAGGAGCATCCATACGTACCGATTTCCCCGGTCGACCACGGCTGTTGCGCCAGCCAGTCCACCGCGTCGTATCCGTCGCGGGTCTCGGCCGCGGACATCACGAACTCTCCTTCGGATTCCCACTTCCCCCTGGTGTCCTGAACTGCGACGATGTACCCCTGACCGGCAAACATGTACGGCCCGAACCACTGCCGGTCGTAGAAACGTTTCTTGTTGTAAGGAGTCCGGATCAGAATCACCGGTAGCGGGTCACCGGCCTCGACGGGAAAGTAGATATCCGTGGAAAGCCGGACGCCATCCCGCATGGGCACCATCACACTGCGCTCGACCCGAACCTCGTACCTCGGTTCAGGGGGTGGGATCGCTCCTTGCCTGTCGTCGACCTGCTGAGCGGCGAGAACCGCCGGCATGGCACACAGGATTGCGACGTAGAACCTCATACCGCCTCCAGGATTGGGTCGCCCGGCTCCGCCCTTTATCCATTCACGTCTCACGTCTCACGTCTCACGTCTCACGGGACAAGTGTCAGAGGATGCAGGTCACTTGGGACGTGCTTCTTTGACAGGTAGTGCGTACGCACGTGACATATTGAGAATTGGCGATCATTCCTGAAAGCCATGACGAGGAAACCGATAGCGAACGGTCTGCAACAGGGGCTGCGACCCTGGTTCGCGCCGCCGCAGCGCGTAGAAGCGGATGCGGTTGGCGTCGAAATCGACCTCGGCGCGCACGAGACGATGGGACCAGCGCGGATCGACCCGCCAGGTATGCCCCAGCAGCTCGGCCGTTCCCTGCTCGCTGATGCGCCGCAGGAACACCAAGCGGCCGCGCGGGCGGGTCTGCAAGTCCAACGCCCACTCTTCGGGAAACGTCCGTCGTGGCGGGGCGGCCTCCAGGCGCGGTGCCGCACGGCGGCGGACTGCTGCCACGTAGCGATCCGAACGCTCCTGCAGGGCCGCGCGGGTGGGATGATGGAAACGGGCCCACACCTTGGCCTGCCACCGACCGTTGTAGCTTTCTACCGCCGCCTGGAAGCCGGTCTCGCGTGGCGGCGCGAACACGGGGACGATCCCCAAACTCAAACACAGGCGCGTGACACGGCCGACGGTGTCAGGGAACTGATGCGCGCCCTGGAACCGGGTGTCGTTGTCGAACTGTGCATAGGCTGGCAGCCCGAACTGCCGCCAGTGCGTTACCAGGGCCTCGACGATAGTGGTGGCGCGGACGGGTGGACCGGGCCACGACGCGACCAATCCGCCGTGCAGCGAGATGCCGTTGAGCACTTCGACCTCGGTGCCACCCTTGATCACCAACCCTTCGACGATGTCAAAGCTGTCCAGCTCCGCACAGCCCGCGGCCACCTCAGGCAGATACCAGCCTCGGGGCGGTGGGGGGCGACGGATCCGCCGGCGACCGTCCAGCGCCCCGTGCCGGGCCAGGATGCGGCCGATCGTCCGCACCGCGGGGACGCTGCGATAGTGACGGTCGCGCATCTCGCGGTAGATGGCAGCGGCCCCGTACTCCCCCAGGTCGCTCGTGTCATGCAGCTCTCGCCGCAGCGTCAGCACGACATCTTCTACGGCCGCTTCCGTGCGATGAATCGTGTGCGCGAGGTGAGACCGGTCAGACCAATCGACTCGATCCAGCCGCTGGCCGCCGACGCGCTGCACCCACCGTTGCACGGTCTGGAGGCTCACGTGAAACCGGCGCGCCACCGCACGCAGCGAGGCACCCCGCCGAACCGCGGCAACCATCTTTCGACGTCGCTCCTCGGTCCGGCCTTTTTACGCACCTTGACCCCCGAACTAGTGTTTCGTTCAAATACTATAAACCACACTCCTGACCTGGATCCTGTGACACTCCGACCTGCATCCTGTGACACCTAGGTGACCTGGATCCTGTGGCACTTATCCTCTCACGTCTTACGTCACACGCCTCACGTCTCACGTCACACGTCTCACGTCTCACGTCTCACGTCTCACGTGCCTGTCCCGGGAAGCGCTCGCGCAGCAGGTGCTTTTGAATCTTTCCGGTTGGGGTGCGCGGAATTCCATCCACAAACTCGACCACCCGCGGAACCTTATAACCCGCCATGTTCGCCCGGCAGTACGCGACAATCTCCTCGGCCTCGAGCGTCGCACCGTCTTCCGGTACGACGATGGCCGCGGGCGATTCGCCCCACACCGCGGAAGGCTGCGCAATCAACGCGACGTCTTTCACCTTGGGGTGGCCGAGCAACGCGTTCTCGATTTCGGCTGGGTAGATGTTTTCGCCCCCGGAGATGATCATATCCGTCTTGCGACCACTGATGGACAAGTACCCGTCCTCATCGAGGATGCCGAGATCGCCTGTATACAGCCAGCCGTCGCGCAACGCTTCGGCCGTGGCCTCAGGGCGTCCCCAATACCCCGTCATGAGATGATCGCCGCCGACGATCACCTCCCCCATCTGACCCGGATCGACGTCCCGTCCGGCGTCATCGACTACGCGCACGTCGGTGTGAAAGCACGGCTTGCCACACGAGCCGGCCTTCTCCACGGCTTCTTCAGGACTCAAGATCGTCGCCGGACCGCACGTCTCGGTGAGCCCGTAGTCCTGGATGACCGCGATGCCGAGCCGTGTGTACCGCTCGAGGAGCGGTATCGGAACGGGGCCGCCTCCTACCACGATCCAACGCAAGGTGGCGTAATCGTGATTACCCTGCTCGAGAAGGGGCACCATGAAATTGAGCATGGTGGGGACGGCGAGGGTTGTGGTGATTTTCTCCCGCTCGATCGTTTCCACCACACATGCCGCGTCGAAGGACTGATGCATCACCACAGTACCGCCCCGATGGAACACGAGCGTGAGAGGCAGCAGGCCGCCGACGTGAAAGAGCGGAAGGAACATCTGATACCGATCGCGAACTCGTAAATCGACGGTCATGTTCCACGTGATGGATGCCCAGATCATCGCGTTGTGGGCCAGCATCGCGCCCTTGGGCAGCCCGGTCGTACCCGACGTGTACATGATGAACAGAAGATCATCCCCCGCCGCGCCGATCCGCGGTTCCTCGTCTGACTCCTGTTGCAGGAGGCTGACATGGTCCTCGGCGAAGCGGGGACACGATCCGGAGTCACCGACGCGGATCCACCGGCGCACGTCGAGGCCCCGCCCCCGCTCCTGCAGGGCGGCAGCGGCCGCATCGAAATCCAAGTCGTACACCAGGACCGACGATCCCGAGTCGCGCAGCATGAACTCGAGCTCGTCCGGGAGCAGGCGCCAATTGAGGAGAACCAACACCGCACCGATCTTGGCGACGGCAAAGTAGAGCTCTACAAACTCCACCCGATTGCGGAGCAGGACCGCTACGCGATCCCCCGGCCCGACCCCGATGGATACAAGGGCATTGGCCACGCGGTTGGTGCCCGCGTTGAGCTCCGCATAGGTAATGCGACCTGCGGACTCCACGTCCACCACCGCCTCGAGCGTCGGGTCGAGCCGCGCCCGCTTGGCCAATAGCATGCCGACGTTCTGCTGCATGGTTCGGGCCTACGCGAGGCCAAACCTCTCTCGCCCTACCTCCTCACGTAATGCCTCCAACAGCAGCTCGGTCTCGAATTCACTCGCGTCGCCCAGAGGAACGGTCGCCGCGTAGGCGCGGAATTGCGCCTTGCTCATGTGGAGGACGGTGTCCGGCTTCTCCACCAGTCGATCGGTCCACTCTCGAGTCGCCGCGTCGAGCTGATCCGGCGGCACGACGCGATTCACCAAACCGTATCGCTCGGCCTCGGCCGCATCGATGCGTTCGCAGAGCAGCACGAGCTGACGCGCGCGCGCGAAACCCACCTCGCGTATCATGCGCGGGACACCCTTCCAATCGAGCGGGCTCCCAAGCTCGACCTCGGGGAAGAAGAAGACCGTGCCCTCCGCCGCGATTCGGAGGTCGCAGGCTGACACTAGAAGAATCCCGCCGCCGATCGCGTGGCCGTGCACCCGCGCGATGGTGACGGCGTTCAGCCGCTCGATGGCCTCGACCGCCCGCAACCCGAGCTGCGCCAGCCAACGGCGCTCACCCGCCGACACGCCATCCGGGGTCATCATGCGCGCCAGCCCGGGAGGGTCCTTCATATCCGCCCCTGCGCAGAAGGTCGGCCCTCTGCCTCCGAGGACGACGACCCGGACGTCATACTGCGTCTGCAACCAAGTGAAGACTGACGCGATCTCCTCGAGGACCGTCTGGCTGAGCGCGTTGCGACGCTCGGGTTGACTGAGCCACACGTGGGCAACGGCGCCGGCGCGCTCGACTGTCAGCGTCTTCCATTCCATGGGGTCGCTCCTCTCCCGTAGACGGTCTGTTTGAAGAAGAGATTGGTTGATGGGACGAAGGCGTCGTACATTCCCACTACCTCAACGATGTGGCCGGACCAACGGTCACGGCACCAAGGTTACGTCCAATCGACGCACGACGGAAGGAACGGCCATGCCACTAGCGGAATTCAAGCACCTCCTCCTCGGTGTGGGCCTGACAACCGCCACCACGGCGGGAGCGGTCGGGCAGGAACCGGACACGTCCTGGGGATGGCCGGCTCCGATTTACGACGTCCGTTTGGAGAAGAGCGTCGAGGTGTCGATGCGGGACGGGATTCATCTGTCGGCTGACCTGTACCGACCCATCGGTGCCACCGAACCGTTGCCCAGCATTCTCATTCGCACTCCGTATAACAAGAATTTCTGGCGCACGCGGTCGCCGAATCCCCAAGGTTACCCGCCCATGCCGGTCTCCTATTTCTTTGCAGGTCACGGCTATGTCGTCGCGGTGGTGGACGATCGCGGGAAGTACGAATCGGAGGGCGAGTTTCTGGGCTACGCAGGCACGGACCGATTGGATGGCTACGATGCGGTCACCTGGCTGACGGAACAGTCGTGGTCGAATGGCAAGGTCGGGACCTACGGCTGCTCTCACCTCGGTGAAATCCAAGATGAGTTGGCCGCCATGCGTCATCCGAACCACGTCGCGGCCATCCCGCAGAGCGGGGCGGCCTACGGCGGGGCCGGCGTGACCAACTTCGGATTCATGCGGTACGGGGCCCTCGAGCTGGCCGCCACCTTCGGCTGGACCCGAGGCGCGGGAAGCAAGGTGTACTATCGTCCGCCGCCGGGATTGTCGCGCCAACAGTTCATCCGATCCGCCGAATACTTCAACCCGGCGCCAGTGCTGGACGCCGTCGACAACATGGACATCCTCCGGAGCTTGCCGATCATCGACATGATGAGACAAGCTGGGGCTCCACCCAACAACTTCGAGGAGTGGGTATCACATGGGCCGGAGGACCCGTGGTGGGACGGTCAGGGAATCGTGACCGACGAGGACCGCTTCGATGTACCGGCGCTCCATGTCAACTCGTGGTACGACATCACGCCGAACTCGACACTCACACTCTTCAATTTGTATCGTACCAACGCCGAGAGCGACCGGGCGCGCGAGAACCAGTTCCTGATCATGTCGCCGACACCGCACTGCCGATCGGAAATGGCCACGAAGCGAACCGTCGTCGGCGACCGGGACCTGGGTGATGCCCGACTGAACTATTTCGAGCTGTATCTGGAGTGGTTCGATTACTGGCTCAAGGGAATCGAGAACGGCGTCCCCGATAAACCCAAGGTTCAGATCTATGTGATGGGCACGAACGAGTGGCGCGCCGAGCACGAGTGGCCGTTGGCCCGGACCGAGTTCACCCCGTATTACCTGCACAGTGACGGGCACGCCAACAGCCGGCTAGGCACCGGCACGCTGTCCACCGAGTCGCCGGGCCGCGAGCCGCCCGACCGCTATACCTACGACCCACGAACGCCGGTGCCCACCGTGGGAGGAACCATCTGCTGCACGCGCGCGATACCGCCCGGCGCGGTGGATCAGTCAGAGGTCGAGATGCGGAGCGACGTTCTCGTGTATACCACTGCCGTGCTGGAACAGGGTGTCGAAGTCACCGGTCCCGTCGAACTCGTTCTGTACGTCTCCTCGTCGGCCAGAGACACCGACTTCACCGGAAAGCTGGTCGATGTCTATCCCGATGGCACCGCCTATCATGTCGTGGAGGGGATCCTGCGCGCCCGGTATCGAGAGGGTGTCCACCGGCGAGTCCTAATGGATGCCGGAGAAGTATATGAGATCCACGTCGACCTGGAATCGACGAGCAACTACTTTGGGCCGGGCCACCGGATTCGGCTGGAGGTGTCCAGCAGCAGCTTCCCGCGATTCGATCGCAACCTCAACACCGGTGGGAACAATTACGACGAGACGGAGTGGGAGGTGGCGCGGAACACTATCCACCACTCGAGCCGGTATCGGTCGCACGTCCTCTTGCCGGTCGTGCCTTAGGTGTGGTGTCGCAGAAGTGCGTTGCGTATTGCAGGCGCCGCGGGTCCCTCCGGACGCTGTGGTCGCCGGAAGGGAGGAGGGAGGAGGGAGGAGGGAGGAGGGAGGAGGCCCAGCTCACCCAACCAGAAAAACCAACGCGCCCTAGGGAGCCACCGGCGCCTGCGGTTGGTAACCGAAGTTCGGCGACACCACGCTAGGGGGAACTGCGGAGTGGGTCAGCCAGCGCCCTTCTTTTCCGCCTCCAGCCGCCTCAACTCGCCCCGCTTCACCTTGCCTGTCGTGGTGGTGGGCAACGCCTCCATGAACTCGATCTCCCGCGGGAACTCGTGTGCCGATAACCGCTCGCGCACGTAGGCAGACAATTCACGTGCCAGCTCTGGGCTGTCGCGTACGCCGTCGCGAAGCTGCACAAAAGCTTTCACCATCTCGCCGCGGATGGGGTGCGGACTGCCCACCACCGCCGCCAACGCCACCGCCGGATGGCCACCGAGGCATTCTTCGATCTCGCCGGGGCCAATCCGGTAGCCGCCACTCGAGATCACATCGTCCGTCCGACCCACAAACCAGAAATACCCGTCTTCGTCTTTCCGCAGGAGGTCGCCGGTCCGGGCCCAGTCGCCGACGAACTTCGCTTCCGTCGCGGCCGGATTGTTCCAGTACCTGAGAAACATGATGGGATCAGGCCGTCGTACCGCTGCCTCGCCTATCTCGCCTCGAGGAAGGACTCGCCCCTCATCGTCCACGATGTCGACGACATGGCCGGGAACCGGTCGCCCCGTCGACCCCACCTTCACCGGCATCAGCACCGAACAGTTGCCAACGACCAGGTTCATTTCAGTCTGGCCGTACACTTCGTTGGGAGTGACCGCGAGCGCCTCTTGCGCCCACCGGATGATTTCCGCTCCCACGGGCTCGCCGCCGATGATGATCGAGCGCAGGTTGAGCTCCGGGGGCACGCGTCCTACCTGACGCATCAACCTCAGCATGGTGGGCACGAGCACCGTATTTCGTACCTGGTGCCGGGCCATGAAGTCGAGCGCCTCCTCCGCGTCGAATTTTCGAGCGCGATGGGCAACAACCGTAACGCCATAGTGCCACGTCGAGAGCAAGATGTCGGTCAGTCCACCAACCCACGCCCAGTCCGCGGGGCTCCACGCACGATCTCCCGGCTGCGGGAAACGGTTGTGGTCGAACTCGATACAAGGCAGATGCCCCAGAATGGTCTGGTGGGGTAGCAGGGCGCCCTTTGGAGGTCCGGTGGTACCAGAGGTGTAGATGATAAGCGCCGGATCCACCGGCAGGGTTTGTCGCACGTCGAACGAGTCGGGGAAGCGGTCGAGGGCGCGTCGGTAGGGCACGATACCGTCGGCGTCGGCGGGGTCGACGCACACCACGTGCGTGAGTTCGGTGAGCCGGTCTCGCGCGCCGAGCGCTCGCTCGAGGTTGGCTGCATCGGTGACCAATACCTTCGCCGCCGCGTCTCGCAGTCGATAGTCGAGGGCATCGGGCCCGAAGAGGGTCGAGAGCGGGAGAGCGATCGCGCCCAGCTTGTAGGTCGCCAAGTGGGCCACCGCGGTCTCGGGTCGTTGCGATAGGAGAATTCCCACCCGATCGCCGCGCAACACCCCCAAGCTCTCGAGGACATGGGCGAACCGATTCGATTCCGCGCTGAATTCCGCGAACGTGTGCCGGCTGACCCGCCCGGATTCGTCCTCGTAGATCAACGCCAGACGTGTGCGGTCTCCGGCGTGTCGATCGCAGACATCGTGCGCGATGTTATACGTGGCCGGGATCCGCCACCGAAATCGGCGGTACACCTCCTCGTAGTCGGAGCCTTCCGGCAGCACTCGACCGACGAGGGCGTCATCCGGTCCCATCGCGCTCACCGCTGGTCACCCGACGTCATCGGGTCCCATCGCGCTCGCCGCTGATCACCCGACGTCATCGGATCCCATCGCGCTCACCGTTGGTCACCCGACGCCAAGTTGCTCGCGTCGCGGCATACGCCCGGAAGGAAGGCGCCGCAGGATGTGACGTGTGCGAACTCGGTCATCCCAAGTCTCCAGTCGAACGGTCGAATAACCGTCCTCTGTTGGCAAAGTGTGACGTGACAATCGTTCTTTCGCCAGGAGGAGGGTCGGTGGTTTGCTCCCGTCCTTACAACCGAGTGCTCTGGCGGATACGTTTGCTCGTACCCCGGAGCGGAGCAAGGAAGAGCTTCAGGCCGCGGGTGAAGCCATCGCTGTTCAAGAATGAGGAGAAATCATGCATCGTCGCCTCTCTGTAGTTCTCGCCTACGCGTGTCTCTTCACGGTGGTGCCCGTAAAGGCATCGGGCCAAGAGACGGATGACCGTCTCACGCTCGACGTCTACCTCGAGTGGGAGGCCGTGGAACGATTCTTCTCCGGCGGGCCTGGGCCGCAGATCTCGCCCGATGGACGGCGGATCGTGTACACCCGCTACCGGATCGACAAGCTCCACGACAACTGGGTTGATGATCTCTGGATCATGAACGCCGATGGCAGTCGGAACCGCTTTCTCACCAAAGGTGGCGGTGCCGTTTGGTCACCCGACGGCACGCGTATCGCCTTCGGGCGGGCGGGGGAGCCACGCGGTGGGCAGATCTTCGTGCGGTGGATGGATGCCGAAGGCGCGGAATCGCAGATCACCCACGTGGACGGCGGGCCGGGCGCGCTGGCTTGGTCGCCCGACGGGCGGTCGATCGCGTTCTCGTTGACCTTGCCACACCAGGAGCCGTGGGGTGACGTCGACATGCCGGCGCGGCCGAAAGGCGCCGAATGGACCGCCGAGCCCAAGATCGTGACGCGCTTGAGCTATCGACGCGACCACGTGGGCTACACCGACGAAGGATACCGGCACCTCTTCGTGGTTTCGGCCGACGGCGGGACGCCTCGACAGCTCACCGACGGTGAATGGAATCATAGCGGGCCCGCGTGGTCGGCCGACAGTCGGCAGATACTCTTTTCGAGCCTCCGCATTCCGGAGGCGGAGTGGGAATGGCGGGAGTCGGAGATCTACGCCGTCGACCTGCAATCCGGGTCGATCCGCCAGCTCACCAGCCGGCACGGGCCCGACTTCAATCCCGTCGTGTCACCCAACGGCCAGCTGGTGGCGTATGCGGGGTACGACTGGACTGACGATACCTACATCACGAGCAAGCTGTATGTCATGAACATCGACGGGTCACGCCCCAGGGAGATTTCGGGCGACCTGGATCGGTCGCCCCAGAACTTGACGTGGGCGGCCGACAACAGTGGTGTCTACTTCACCGCCGCCGACCAAGGGACGGCCAACCTCCACTTTGCTCCGGTCAACGGCTCCGGGCCGCACCAGATCACCGAAGGGCAACACAGCCTGAGTCTGAACAGCATGACCGACGACGGGCTGGCCGTCGGGATTCGCACGACCGCTCAAGAGCCCGGTGATGTCGTGCGGTTCCGGATCGGGAATCCGACCATCGAGCAGTTGACCGATGTAAACGGGGACGTGTTGGCCGGTAAGAAGCTCGGCGAGGTGGAGGAGATTTGGTACACGTCAACCGATGGGCTGCGGATTCAAGGGTGGATCGTCAAGCCCCCGGACTTCGATCCGACCCAGAAGTATCCCATGATGCTCGCGATCCACGGCGGTCCCCATGGGATGTATTCCTCCAGCACCTCGTACATGTGGTTCGAGTGGCAACACTATGCCGCCATGGGGTACGTCGTCCTCTTTACGAATCCGCGGGGCAGCTCGGGCTATGGTAGCGCGTTCGGCAACGAGATCAAGAACGCGTACCCGGGGAAGGACTACGACGACCTGATGAACGGGGTCGATGAAGTGATCCAACGAGGTTATGTCGACACCCAGAACATGTTCGTGTATGGATGCAGCGGGGGTGGGGTGCTCACCGCATGGGTGGTCGGTCACACCGATCGATTCGCCGCCGCGTCCTCGGAATGCCCGGTCACGAATTGGTTCTCGTTCGTCGGGACGACGGATGGCGCCGGATGGTACCGAAACTTCGAACACTTGCCGTGGGAGGATCCGTCGGAGCACATCCGGCGCTCACCGCTGATGTACGCGGGCAACGTGACCACGCCCACGCTGTTGATCACGGGTGAAATGGACCTGCGAACGCCCATGGCGCAGACCGAGGAATACTACCAGGCGCTCAAGTTCTTGAAGATCCCGACCGCGATGATCCGCTTGCAGGACGAGTGGCACGCCTATTTGGGCAAACCCAGCAACTTCATGCGGACGCTGGCGTACCGCCGGAGCTGGTTCGAGAAATACTTGACGAAGGAGCCGCCGGTATTCTAGCAGGTTGCGGAAAAAGTCGGGTAATGGACGATAGCATCGCGAGCCGGAAGTTCTTATCGTAGAGGGACCTCGATGGGAGTGCCACGATGCGCGGGAACAAGACGAATCAGTCGGCGCTGTTCAGCTATATCAGTGCGGAGGATCGGGTGCCCTCCGACCATCCGTTGCGCGCCCTGCGGGCGCTGGTGGACCCGGTGTTAGCCCGGCTCTCGCCGCAGTTGGACCGGCTGTACGCGCGGCGGGGCCGGCCGTCGATTCCCCCGGAACATTTGTTACGCGCGTTATTGCTGCAGGTGGTGTATACGATCCGGAGCGAGCGGCAGCTGATGGAGCAGCTCGATTACAACATCCTGTACCGATGGTTTGTGGGGTTGAATCTGGACGACGCGGTGTGGGTGCCGACGGTCTTTACGAAGAATCGGACGCGGCTGGTCGAGGGGGGCATCGCGGATGCGTTTCTGGCCGAAGTGTTACAGGAGGCGGAGCGGCGGGCGTTGTTGTCGAATGAGCATTTCACCGTCGACGGGACCTTGCTGGACGCGTGGGCGAGTCAGAAGAGTTTTCAGCCGAAGGCCGGCACCCGCCCGCCAACGGACGATGATCCGGGGAATCCGAGCGTGACGTTTCGCCAGGAGAAACGGACGAATGCGACGCATGCGTCGCGGACGGACCCGGAGGCGCGGTTGACGCGGAAGAGTGGGGGGCAAGGCGCGCAATTGGCGTACTTGGCGAGTGTGTTGATGGATAATCGGCACGGGCTCGTGGTGGCGACCGACGTGACGCAGCCCGGCTACGAGGCGGAGTGTGCGAGTGCGCTGGCGATGGTGGGGAGCTTACCGCCGACGGCCCGGCGTCGGACGTTGGGGGCGGACAAGGGTTATGATCGGTGCGGGTTTGTCGACACGCTGCGGGCGTTGGGCTGGACGCCCCACGTCACGCCGAACGTGCACCGCACGCGGTTGCGGAGCGCGGTGGATGGCCGGACGACGCGCCATCCCAGCTATGCGATCAGTCAACGGCAGCGCAAAAAAGTGGAAGAGATCTACGGGTGGGGCAAGACGATTGGGTTGTTACGCAAACTCCGACATCGCGGGACCCCGCGGGTCGGGTGGGTGTTTACGTTTACGGCCGCGGTCTACAATCTGATGCGGATACGCACCCTGACCCTGGCCGGAGGCAGCCCCTGATGGGGCAGTGTGGGCCGCATTCGTCACGCCGACCGCACCGCGGGGGCGGTAATAGGGGACCGCACGCTGGTACACCGTCGTGTTACCCGGACAAACGCGGCCCACCATGAAATTTTCCGCAACCTGCTAACACGTAAAGTTATCTGGACGCCTCTGCGTCATGAACGAATTCCTTCACCGGTCTGAACGTATGGAGCAGGGCGCGGGTTCCCGACGCACAGATGGCGCTCAACCCAACTCCGTTGGTGCGGGACGGCGTTACTCCGCAGCTTTGCGGGCGTTCTCCAGCAATCTTTTTGCCACGTCGGCCTGGCCTACCAGCGCTTCGTAATCCGCAGTGGCGACAACGCTCTCGGTGAAACGACCGACGGCTACTTCGAATTCCGTCCCAATCCCCGCTTCACTCAGGAGCTGCTGGAGCGCCGCATCCTCGCGCATCTCCTGCACGACGCGGACCGCCGCCGGACCCGGGTTAATCTCGTTGGCGATGAGGTACACCAGGCCATTGAGGCGGGCTGTCCATTCAAATGTGCGACCAGCCTCTTCGGTAACCGTCTCCACGGGCGGCATCTGGCGCTGAGCGGATTCGGGTAGCTCCGCCAACGGCCGGTGCATGGCCGGGCCCCCATGAGGCCGCCCAACGATGATTCGCCCTACCATGCCGAAGTTGTAGTGGGGCTGGCAGAAGTAATCGTACACTCCTTCCACCTGAAACCGGTGCTCGAATTGCGTGCCGGCAGTCAGACCCAGTATGCCGGAGTGCCACGACTCGGCCCCTTCCGGAATCCGCAACGGCACGCCGCCCGAGAGCAACGCATCATTGTCAGGGTGAAACGCCGTGGTCGTGTGGAAGTCTCCCATGTTGAGCCAAATCACCGATGTGCCGGGCTCGACCAGCAACCCGACGGGCTCAAATCGGAAATCGCCTCCGAGCGTGCGCAGCGCAACGACCCGAGGGGGAAGCTTGGCTGGGTTGGTCTGACCGCTTTGCGCGGCCTGTTCGAAAGGCGGAACCATCGGGACACGCCCCGCGGCAAACAGACCGATGCCGGGTAAGGCGCCGCTAGCTGCGGCGAGGAATTCACGGCGACTGTAATCACTCGATGTATTCGGCATTAACTCGCTCAATGTGGACGTTCATATTATGCGACAACGCTAGGGCCTTTCCGTGGGCCGGTGATCGCAGCAGGACAGACGTTCGCTGCGGCGTTGCACGATGCTTACGCTTCTCAACACGAATCCCTGGTCGCTGGTTCCTGGGATTCGTGCGAGATGTGTCGATCTAATGACGGCATTGAGGCGGGAGTTAGAGGAGCCTGTTTGACACGCCTTCGCACAAAGGTCGAGCGTCGAGCGCTATTAACGCCCCCGCACAAGTGTCGAAAGTGTCAATTGGTTTGCCACGGTGAGACGCGCCGCGTCTCCTGGGGCCAGGACGACCGGTTGTGTGGTATAGGTCGCGCTGGAGGCGAATGGCTTGATCAGAAATTGCAACCGTCCGTGAGCCTGTAACTCGCTCCTGATACGTCCCCGCACCGGAATCCGCTCCGTAGTCAGACTCCCGACGCGCCTGATCCGCACGGGGGTGCCTCCACCCGCTTGGATAAGATAAACCGTCACGTCGCTCCAATTGTTGTTGCGTATGCTAACGGTTGTCCGCTGTTGGGGCTCGACCCCCCTGGATGGTGATGTGCCTCTCGTCGCACACCCCGTTGTTGCTGAACCGGTGACCACGGCGATTAGCAGCAGCTTGGCGAGCGTTGTTGGCGCTTTCATGACTCTCTCCTCCTTCAATCGGCCCGTCGGTTTTCAGCTTGTCGCGGACGTCGTTGAAACGTCCTCCTCGCTTCCGGCTGCTTAGGAAGGCAGGTGTCGTGCCAGAGATTGAGAGTGGTACGGGAGCCAGCGCAAATGGTTGGTAGAGTTAGCGATACATCTCTTGCGGGTTGAGTACGAGCCACGCGGTAGCGGCTACTGAATCACGAAAATTCGGAAGTCTCACGAAATGTCGAAAGTAGAGGCAACTGGGCCTCTCGGCCAACCACGAAGGAGGCCGGCACTGATGATGGCCCGAGCGGACGGACATCCGCGAGCGATCCTTAGTCGGATTTACGTTGGTTGGCTACGCTCAAGTTGCCGACAAAAGGCCTGCCCTTGGAAGCCTGCTGCCGCACCGTCCGAATTTGTGCGGCGGTCAATCGGGTGCGATCCTGGCCACGGCAACGGGGTGCCATCAGGTTGCCCGCCGTGGTACACGAGACGTGTTGCAATCCCAGCGAATGGCCAAGCTCGTGCGCCAGAACCCGAGGTCCCGAGCCCGAGGGCCGCTGTTCACCACTCGACCCGATCTCGGCGACGAATGCAACTTGGGCTTCCGGGAACGAGATATAGACCCCGCCAGCCCCAACCCGACCGAAGTCTCGCAGGACAAAGACATCCCATCCATCGGTCAAAAGGTTCTCCCGGGGGAAGATGGAGAGCATGACGTCGAGTGGATCAGCGCCTTCACCCCGAAAGATCTTGTCGTAAGCCGCCGCATAGCGAGCCGGCTCACGAATAATCGATTCGATCCGCCATCTCACTCCGGCCGGCTCCCAAATGCGGTTGGCGCCGGCGAACAGCACCGCCACGTCTCCGGCATCCAGCGTAGCGTTGAGCGCCTCGAACTCGTTTGACTGTAATAGATGAACTCGCACGCTCAGAATGGTGTTGCCGGTCGGCAGGTCAGAGGGCGTTTTTGGTGCCGCTACGTAACCACAGCATAGAGTCAAGGCCACCGCCAACGCGATCGGCCAAGCGGCACGGAGGGGCCTCAGCATGATGGCGAGAGACCGCTACGTCCTCCGTCGGCCGGCATACTACCGATTGAGCGCGCTGTATTTATGTGGAACTCGACGTACATCGTAATCCTTATATTCCGAATATTCCGAAAATTCTTTATCGTGATTCGCAAAACGCATGCCCCAGAATTGAGTTCCCCTGCTTGGGGTGTGGGTTGAAGTGGCTGTTCAGATCTGATGTCGGTAGACAACGCCATATGGTGTATGGGCTTCACCGTCGGCAGGAGCTGAGAACCCGCTCGGCTTCTTCTTGTGATTACGCTCTCATAGACAAGGCACCTTTTCTCTTTTGTCTTACCGTTGCGTGGACATATTTCGAGATATAGGGGACATTGCGGGCTGAATCTTGTGCTTGGACATTAGGCAATTCGGCATGGCCGTTCGGTGAGGGATCTCACTATTTCGTGACGTTTCCAACATGCTGACGGCGGTGCGTGCTCCGCTGGTGATCTGCGAAAGCCTCCCGATCCATCCAGCGGCCATTCTGGTGGCGACTTGCGGCGCGCTCATTAGTGCTCGGCCCCGGCTGGCACAGTAGTTGCCAATCAAACCAGCGCACCGGAAATCGACTGGCGAACCCGGTGGAGGTTCATAGTCAATCCCGGTCGCGAACCGGAGCGTCCGGCTACGGAAGCCCGCGACGCAACCCGTTCCGGTGGCTGAGGTCGGCGGCGGTTGGCAATCGATCCAATCCCCGCCTGCGACACTAGCTTCCACCAGGCCAAAAAGGACATTCGAGGAGAAGCAGTGAAGGATCGGGCCATAGGCAAGAAGAAAGTGACAGGAGCCAGAAACATGCGTGGGCAAGACCTTGGGAACCTAGGAAAGACTCTCGGTCTTGTTGCGCTCCTAGGCTCCCCTATTGGGTGCGCGATCACACCGGTGTATGCGCAATCATCTCGGGTGTTTTTCGATGATTTCGAAAACGGTTTGACTCACCATTGGAAGGAACGAAAACTGGCCGGCAAATCCGCTCGCTATGAAGTGGTGCAGGAGGGAGACAATGCCGTTCTGGTCGGTAGTAGTAACAGATCAGCAACGATGCTCTGGCAAGAACTCGACCTGCGTGAGGACGAGATCGACAAGATCACGTGGCGTTGGAAGATAGAGAATACCATTTCAGGAAACCGGCGGGAACGCGAGAAGAGCGGCGACGATTACGTCGCGCGCCTTTTTGTTGTTTTTGACCCAGACGGGTTTGGCCCCAAAACGGAGGCCATTTGCTACGTGTGGGCGGCCAATGAACCGGTCGGGGCCATCTATGTGAACCCGTACTTCGACCGTGTCGCAATGATCGTTGTCGAAAGCGGAAACCAGCGCGCCGGCCAATGGGTGACGGAAGAAAGGGATTTGGTCTGGGACCACTGGAATGCCTTTGGAAAACCACCAAAGACGGTTTCGACGGTGGCGATCATGGTCGATACCGATGACACTGACTCAGAAGCTACAGCGTGGTTCGACGATGTCGGTCTCATAGTGGGCGAGACTGCCCCTGCGCCACGCCGGCCGGCGCTGGAAGAAGGCGGCCACTGAGAGGTGCATCAGCCCAAGTCCCACCAGTTCGGGAACGTCCAAAAATATTGGGAGAGGGGTTGGGCCTCCGCACCACGGGCGGACACCGCGCGAACCATCTAACTCTTTCCCTGTCAGCCACTTGTGCAACGCTCGACTAATACCTTGGGGTCTGGCACGGAGCTTCCATTACCACCGGCAGCCGCGCATCGCGATCTGGCGTTCCCGATACGCCAGCGGAGAATGAACATGCAAAAAAAGTATCCCACGATCATCCTGGCTATCTACCTCGTGGCGAGCGCGGGTTTGCCGACGGCGCTCGGCGCCCAGGAGGCCTCCGAGTCGTGCCTGCTCGCGGCGCCACCACGGGCCGCCGACGCCGGACTGCACAGCTCCTTTGACCGCCTCCTGCGCGCTTTCGTCAGTCCTGGCGAGGTGGACTATGGCTGCTTTCAACAGTACGAAGACCAACTAGACGGCTATCTGGCGACGTTGGCCGAGACTGACCCCCGGGCTTTGCCGCCGGCGGAGGCCTTGGCCTTGTGGATCAACGCGTACAACGCGTTCACGGTCAAGCTGATCCTCAGTCGGTACCCGGACATCGAGAGTATCAAGGATATTCCGAGGCGCTGGAAACGGCGCGACTGGCTGGTGGGAGGCGAGCGGTACTCCCTCGATCACATAGAACACAAGATTCTTCGGAAAGAGTTCGAGGAGCCGCGTATCCATTTCGCGATCGTCTGTGCCTCCAAATCCTGCCCGGACCTCGTGGCGGAGGCATACGTGGCCGACCAGCTGGACGCGCAGCTTACCCGCGCGGCGCGCAACTTTCTGGCCGATCCGAACAAAGGGTTCCAAGCCCAGCGCGAAGACCGCGGCAGTCGCGGATATCGCTACCGCATTCTCCTCTCTTCCATCTTCAAATGGTTCCGCAAGGATTTCGGGTCCAACAACAGAGAGCTGCTGGATTTCCTCGAACCGTACGTGTCTCCCATTGATCGGGCTTTTCTGGAGGAGCACCGGGATGAGCTGTCGATTCGGTTCATGAGTTACGATTGGAGCCTGAACGGGAGCTGATGCCGGCCCCGAACCGATCGCGGTCGGTACACGAAGGATCATCACTCGGAGAGTGGAGAAACGATGAATCTGGAGCCTGACACCGTTCTCTACGGACCCCCGCAACTCTTTGCCCAGCGTCGTGAGGGCACCGTTGCGCTCATCGATCGAGATGGACCCAACTGGCTCGCCACCGACGAACGAGGCGAGGTGATCCTCCGCAAATTCGACGGACGCCGGGCTTTTGATCAGGTGGTGCGCGAATACGCGGCGGAGCAAGGGATCGACGGGGCCAAAGCCTGGCAGCATGTCGATACGGTAACGCGCGACGCTCTGCGCCAGTCATTCCTCGATAGCCGGCCGCTCCCCGATCGAGACTACGCGGGTCGATCCGGCTATCTCACCGACGCCCCGCTGTCCGAATTGTGGGTGCACACCAACAACTCCTGCAATCTGAGCTGCAGTCACTGCCTGGTGTCCTCGGGCCCCAGCGGGGACCGCGGCCTGCCAACTGCTGATCTGCTCGGCGTGCTCGCCCAAGCGCGCGCCCTGGGGACCAAGCGCTTTTACTTCACCGGCGGAGAGCCGCTCCTCCGCAAGGACATCCTCCAACTGTGTGAGTTCGCGCTCGCCGACGAAGAGGCCGAGCTTGCCATCCTGACCAACGGCATCCTCCTTCGGGGATCACGGCTTGCAGCGCTCCGTCGCCTCGACCTCAGCCGGCTGCGCCTGCAAATCAGTCTCGATGGCTCCACGCCGGCACTCAACGATCCAATCCGCGGGCTCGGAACCTTTGGTGGTATAGTCGCCGGGATTCGCAACGCGATTCAAGCCGGCTTCAACGTCGCGGTGACTACCGCTATCACTTCCGCCAACGCCGACGACGTGCCGGCGGTGACGCGTCTGATAGCGGAGCTGGGAGGTGCGCACCACCATCTCCTGTGGCTGCACAAACGCGGACGCGCCGCTGACGGCGGCACGGACCACACGCCGCCAATCGAGAAAGTCATCGAAGTGGTTCGCAAGGCGCGAGCGGTCGGGCGCAGCGTCGGCGTGATGATTGACAACCACGAGTCGCTCAAGATGCGCCTCAACATGCCCGCAGGGGTGAAGCGCGATCTCTCGAACGCGTGTGTCTCGAGCTTGTGTGTCTACTCCGACGGCAATGTGTACCCGTCGGCGGCGACGGCCAACATCCCGGAGCTTTGCTGTGGAAACATCCACCGTCAGAGCCTCCAGGCGATTTGGCGGGACAGCGACATCAGCCGGCAGTTCCGGGAGGCCACGGTCCACGAGAAGGAAATATGCCGAACCTGCCCGCTGAAATTCCTGTGCGGCGGCGGCGACATCGAGCACGCCTACTTCTACGGTGGATCAATCACCGCCCATGATCCGTATTGCGAGCTCCACAAATCGATGATTGCCGACGCGATATTCGAGCGGGCTGACGAGCGCAAGGCGGTACTGACCAACGGGAAGTCGGGATTCAACGCGCCGGTCGCGTTCACGGGAATGGGCGAGGGGGCCATCCATTGCGCCACCGACGAGCCCGTGCCCGAATTGGTGAGCAGCCATTCGGAATGCGTGCTCTCCTTTGAGCTGGACGCCCCGCGGGAAAAGGTGCGGGAGTTCTATGGCGAGGCGGCAGAGACCCCCCAAGCCGAACTATGCTGTCCGACGCGCCCGGATCCCGAGGCGATCGCGCATATCCCTCGAGAGGTGCTGGAGCGGTTCTATGGCTGCGGGTCGCCGGTCGACCTCGCGAACATCGGCAGCGGCGAAGTTACGGTGGACCTGGGTTCAGGCGCCGGCATCGACGTGTTCATTGCGGCGAAGAAGGTGGGTCGGACGGGCCGGGCGATTGGGGTCGACATGACCGCGGAAATGCTCCGGGTTGCAAAAGAGGCGAAACGGCAGGTCGCTACCACCCTGGGCTACGACGTGGTCGATTTCCGCCACGGCTTCCTCGAAGACATTCCGGTCGACGACAACTCGGTCGACGTGGTGACCTCGAACTGCGTGATCAACCTCTCGCCCGACAAGAAGCAGGTGTTCAAGGAGATGTGGCGGGTCCTCAAGAACCACGGTCGCATCGTCGTCTCCGACATCGTCTCGCACGAGACCGTGCCGGCGCATCAGCGGCGTGACCCCCGTCTCTGGGGCGAGTGTATCAGCGGCGCACTAACGGAGGAGGAGATGCTGGCCTACCTGGAGCGGGCCGGCTTCTACGGAGTGCACGTGTTGAGAAAAACCTTCTGGAAGGAGGTTGAAGGTTACCGGTTCCACTCAGTGACCGTGCGGGGCTACAAGTTCGCCAAACAGGCCGGCTGTGTGTATCGGGGGCAGACGGCCGTCTATCGCGGTCCGTTCAAAGGGGTAACCGACGAGGAGGGACACTTCTTCCCACGCGGTGTGCCCGTCGAGATCTGCACAGATACGGCCACCAAGCTCGGTCGGGCGCCATATGTCGGGATGTTCATCCTCCCGGACGTTGGCGTCGCCGAAGATGAGACGGACAACGCCTGTTGCGAAACGACGGGGTGTTGCTAAGCCATGGATACAATCGAGGAAAACATGGAAGTCACTATCGGCACTACTAGCATGAAATGGTCGGCGATCGGCCGCTTCCCCTGGACCAAGGCGCTGCTCGCCGTCGCGGTGTTGGCGGCAATCGTGATCCTCGGTCGTCAGGCGGCCGCCCTTATTCCGCAGTTCGCTGCTAAGATCGACAGTCTCGGCGGCCTGGGAGTCGTGGTATTCATCGCCGGATACGCTCTAGCGACAGTCGCGTTCATTCCAGGCTCGCTACTCACCCTAGCGGCGGGGGCCGTGTTCGGCATCGTGCAGGGCACACTGTACGTGTTCCTGGCAGCGACCACGGGTGCCGCGCTTGCGTTTCTGCTCTCCCGACACCTCGCCCGCTCGGCGATCGAGCGACGCGTAGCGGGCAACGAGCGGTTCGCCGCGATCGACCGGGCGATCGGCTCGCAGGGACGCAAGATCGTGCTTCTGCTTCGGCTCTCACCGGTGGTGCCCTTCAACCTGCTGAACTACGGGTTGGGCCTCACGAAGGTGCGATTTGTCGACTACGTGGTGGCGTCCGTGGGGATGCTCCCCGGCACGCTCCTCTACGTCTACTACGGAAAACTCGCCGGCGACGTGGCGGCGCTGGCCACCGGGATAGAGATGATGAAGCACGGCGCGGCTTACTGGGCCGTACTGGGTCTCGGGCTCGCGGCTACGATCCTGGTCACCACCCTGGTCACGCGCATGGCCCGTCGTGCGCTTCAGGAGGCAACTGCGCATGCGTAACCTGCACGGACCTGCGGTGGCACCGGTGCAGGAAGGTGGCGCTAACGCCCTCCGCATTGAGCCGCATGACGAGTACAACCGGCAACTGCTGGACAACGTGCATCCGCCCGATTGGCGGAATCCCGAGCCGAAGGACCGCTATCATCTGGTGGTCATTGGTGCCGGGACCGGCGGCCTCGTGAGCGCTGCGGCCGCGGCGGGCCTAGGTGCGAAGGTCGCGCTGATCGAGCGCCACTTGATGGGCGGCGACTGCCTCAATGTGGGCTGCGTTCCGTCCAAAGGCCTCATCAGGGCGGCACGGAGCTGGCACGCCGCCAGGGAGGCGTCGCCGGCCTTCGGGGGGCCGAAGATGAACGGCACTGCGGATTTTGGCGCGGCCATGCGCCGCATGAGACGCATACGGGCCAGATTGAGTCCCATCGACAGCGCCCAGCGCTTCACTGACCTCGGAGTGGACGTCTTCCTGGGGCACGGTCGCTTCGTGAGTCCCGCAGCCGTCGAAGTGGATGGCAAGACGTTGAACTTTCGTCGTGCGGTTATCGCCACCGGCGCCCGCGCGGCCGCCCTTCCGATTCCCGGGCTCGAGGAGGCAGGCTACCTCACCAACGAGACGATCTTTTCGTTGACCGAACTGCCCGAGCGCCTGCTGGTGATCGGTGCCGGTCCCATCGGCTGCGAGTTGGCTCAGTCGTTCGCCCGGTTCGGGAGCCGCGTAACCGTCATCAACCGGGGGGAGCACATCCTCCCCCGTGAGGACATGGACGCGGCGCTCGTCGTGCAGCGTGCGATGCAGCGGGACGGGGTCGCCTACATGAATGGGTCCAAGATCATAGAGGTCAAACAATACGGCAGCGAAAAGGTGATCTGCCTTGTGCGTGACGGGCGGCAGGAATGGGTCGCCGGGGATGAGATAGTTGTAGCCGTCGGCCGCACGCCCAACGTCGGAGGTCTCGGCCTCGAGTCGGCGCGTGTCGCCGATACCGCCGAGGGCGTCACCGTAGATGACCGGCTCCGGACGAGCAACAAGCGGATCTATGCGGTGGGTGACGTCTGTTCCAAGTACAAGTTCACCCACGCGGCCGACTTCCAGGCCCGCATTGTGGTTCAGAACGCACTCTTCTTCGGGCGGGCCAAGGCCAGCGAACTGGTCATGCCCTGGACGACCTTTACCAGCCCGGAGATCGCCCACGTAGGGTATTACGAGCGCGACGCCGTCGCGGCGGGGTTTGAGGTGGAAACCATCACCATCCCGCTCAGCGACGTTGATCGGGCGGTGCTCGACGGCGAGGAGGAGGGCTTCCTGCGCCTCCACCTGAAGAAGGGGACCGACCGGATCCTGGGGGCTACCCTCGTCGCGGAGCACGCCGGGGACATGATCGGTGAGGTCGCCCTTGCCATCACAGCCGGTGTCGGACTGAGCAAGGTCGGCCAAACGATCCACCCGTATCCCACGCAGGGGGAAGTTTTCCGAAAGGCCGCGGATGCCTGGCGCCGCCAGAAGCTGACGCCCACTGTCAAGAAGCTCTTCCAGGCGTTCTTCCGAGTAGTACGGTGAGTCAGCGCCCGGTGCGCGGCAGGGTCCGTTGCGTTTTTCACTCCGCGACTCTTGCTCACCAATGCATCGCGGTCGTAACGGTGGCTTCCGAATGACATGGGCGGTGCTGCTTATCGCGGTTGTCCTTCTGGCGTACAGTAACGGAGCCAACGACAACTTCAAGGGAGTGGCGACCCTGTTCGGCACCGGCACCGCCGGCTACAGAGGGGCTCTGGTGCTGGCTACTGTGTGCACTTTCTTGGGGTCCCTGGTTGCGCTGTGGATTGGTGCGGAGTTGCTCCACACCTTCAGCGGCAAGGGCCTCGTCCCAGCCGCGGTCATCGCCGACCCCAGTTTCCTCCCCGCCGTGAGTCTGGGTGCCGCGGGAACCGTGTTGCTGGCCACTTTCGCGGGGATCCCGGTTTCCACTACCCACGCGCTGACCGGTAGTCTTGTGGGAGCAGGGCTGATGGCCGCAAGCGGTCAAGTTCACCTTGCCACTCTCGGGAAATCATTCTTTTTACCGCTAATGCTCAGCCCCGTCCTGGCCCTGGTGACGACATCCCTGGCCCATCCCTTCATTAGGCGTGCGGGCTCCCTATTGTCGCGAGTGCGAAACGCGTACGCTTTCGTGCGCTCAGAAGCGGGGTTCCTGGCCGTTGATGAATCCGGCGCCGCGGCTGCTGCGTCGCTGTCCGGAGGGTTCGGTGGGCGGGGGCGGGGGCGGACCATCCCTGTGGATGCTCCGGCACAAACGGCGGAGGCAGCTACGGAGGTTGCCGTTGGCTCGAATGCTTCCACCGTCCTGAACCGCTGTCATTATATAAGCGCTGGGGCGGTGAGCTTCGCCCGCGGTCTCAACGATACCCCGAAAATTGCCGCCTTGCTCTTAGGCGCTCAAGCCTTGCCTCCATCGCTCGGAATTGCGTTGGTGGCGGTTGCGATCGCGATCGGCGGCCTCCTCAATGCCCGGAAGGTCGCGGTGACCATGAGCCACCGGATCACTGCCATGAATCACAGCGAGGGGCTCTCGGCAACCCTGATTACCGCTCTGTTGGTTATCGGCGCATCGCGGTTGGGCGTTCCCGTTTCTACCACCCACGTCTCCTGCGGAGCATTGTTCGGGCTGGGCGCGGTTAGCGGCGCTGCGCGGTGGAAGACGATCGGCGGCATTCTCATGGCCTGGGTGGCGACGCTTCCGGTGGCGGCCGCGCTCGGGGGCCTGGCAATTCTCTTCATAGTCCCGTAGCCGCCGGAAAAGCGCGCTACGAGCGCATCCCAAGAACCTGCTGCTGCGACGCGTTTATGGTCCTACCGTTTTCGGTGCGCGGATTTAGCTCCTGCCAGTTAGCAGCAGGTGCGGCATTTGGCATTCCAGCGGCTGGTACGCTTACAGCTTCTCCGCGATCACCACGCCATACACTATCTTGGATACGGCCATGGCGCGCTTCATGCCCCTGATCGCACGGAGGAGCTGGAGGGCGTCCCAGCCGAGCTCCCTGGCGAGTCGGTACACCGCAGGAACCTGGATGACCGACACCGCGTCGTCCCATGTCTTGCGCGTCTGATCGGAAATGTCTTTCGCGAAGACGACCCGGTAGCCGCTTTCCTCGAACCACTGCGTGTACTGGCTGAGAGGGAAGATCTGAGGCATGAGCATACCCTTCAATACGGGCTCGACGTACTTCCGTCGATCGCGCGGGGTCAGGTCGGGCCCTGCCATCCAGTCGGCGAGCACGAAACGGCCGCCTGAGCGCAGGAGCCGCGGTGAGGAGGCAACGAACGCCCGCTGGTCTTCGAGGTGCCCGAGTACGCCTAACATCCAGACAAAATCGAACAGCTGCGGCAATTGGATCGCCTCGGCGTCCATGACGAGAAAACGCGCCTCCACTCCCTGCTCCACAGCGAGCTTCTGGGCCATCTCGACCTGAACCGGGCTCAAAGTTATTCCCGTCATCTCGCAACCCAAGTCCCGAGCGAGCGAAACCGAGCTCCCGCCCATGCCGCAGCCCACATCGAGACCCTCTGCACCCGGTGGGATCTTTGACGCACGCGCGAGGTATTGGACGAGGTTTTCCTGGGCGACCTGCTTCGCCTCGTCTCCCGAGGCATATAGACCGTCGTGCAGATGGTCTCCCCAAAGCACTTGAAAATGGGGAGAGAGCACGTCATAGAACCTGCGGACCCTCTCCTTGAACGCTGGTTCGCTCACGTCAATTCCGCCTCGAAGTAATGGAAAACCGTTCATGTTGTTCCGGACCTTTTCATACACGCAGGTTCTTGAGACCGAGTTTCACCAACGAATTAACGAGGTTTCAGCGACAAGGCCCGGTCCCAGGGCGACCACGACTCCAAGCGCACCAGCTTGCGGTTGCCTGCTGCGCACTACGCGATCGAGTACGAAAAGGACGGTGGGGGACGACATATTGCCGAACTCCCGCAGCACTGCGCGGCTCTCCTCCAGTTCGCCATCGTTAAAGCCCATCGCTTCATCGAGGTTGTCGAGGACCTTTCTACCGCCCGAGTGAACCACCCAATGATCGATTTCTTCGAACTTCACACGGTTCCGTTCAAGGAGGTTATCAACCGCGCGACGCACGAGCCCTCCTGCGACCTTTCGAACGTCCTTTGAAAGGACGATCCTCAGCTTCCCGGAGCGGGACTGGAACCCCACACTCTCGAGCAGAGCCGGTTCGAGCAGCGTCTCGAAGTCCTCCAGCCTCGGCCCAGAAGCATGGTCGTCGCTACCGATGAGGACGGCGGCAGCACCGTCAGCGCAAATCGCGTTGCCCACGACGGTCTCGAGAGAATCGTCGACATACCAGCAAGCCGAACAGATCTCGACCGTGAGCAGCAGCGCGCGGCGGTCAGGGTAGGCCTTTACGTAGTCGTGCGCCCGCTGCAGGGCGGGCAATGCCCCAGCACAGCCCATCCCAACGAGGTCGGCACGCTGGGTCTCAGTACGCATGTTGAGAGACCGAACGAGGTGGGCTGAGAGTCCGGGACAAACATAGCCGGTGGACGTCGCGACAACGAGATAGTCGACGTCCGCTGCGCTCAGACCGGCGCTTTCTAGACATCGGGAGATAGCACTCTCGCCCAACTCGAGCGCATGCTTGAGAAAGTGGGCATTGAGATCGTCTGCGGTTGCAGTCGGATCGAAGTCGTCTTGCCCGAATGCGAGGTGGCGCGTATCGATCTCGGAGTTCATGAAGATCTTTTCGATCCCGCCATTCCGATAGCGCGGGAAATGCCTCGCCATCAGCTCGTAGATATCTTGCTGCGACCAGCGATGATCTGGAACCGACGTTGCGGTGGATAGAATCCTTGGCGTTCTGCTCATTCCAACTGTTTGCATATTCTTGGTCATCCTCGGTCCTCTCGTCTTCTGATGCTATCCTCATTCAACCCCACCGCCCGCTCAGACCAAGGGAAGATCCGTGCCAGAAGACAAAAGACGATCGAAGCGCAGCCTAAGTATTGGATACAATGGGAGTTAGGTCGGCTTGCGGTTAATCAGCCAGGAGAGCCCGCACAGTACTCGGTAACAATAGGGTGGGAATGTTCCGAAATAGTGAGATTGTCACCGCACCGTTCAGACGTGTCCAATGTTCCTTCACAGCGAGCGTGGACGTTTGTATGATGTAACAACGCTGAGGCCATAGGTGGCTTGCGATCTGCAGTAGCACAGCGTTTGTCGCAGCGTTGTGCGGTGCTCACGCTTTCCAACACAAACCGGGGGCCCTCTTACCTCTCACTTCTCCCTTCTCACCTCGATAAAGAGTATCTACCAGTAGCGATCCCAATATTTCGCAAAGACTGCCGAAATATTGTGAGTGTCAGGCGTCCGTACTGAGTACGGTGAATCTGGCACTGTAAGACAAACAGCCACTCCGCAACAACTTATGCATCAGCGTGCGCTTGCTCTCCGGCGCGGCATCCCGCTTGCATTAGGCTCATGACACATAACAGGATTCTCTTGCCACAGAGTAACAGGAGGGTGCAATGAAAAGTCAAACGATGAAGGCCATGAGGTATTGTCAAATGTTGTGGATCGGTGAGTGATCAAGCGGCGACCTTCCGATCCGTGTTCTCTTTGTCAGTTTCCTGCATACCATCTTTGAATTGTTCTCCTGCCAACACCAGGGGGAGAAGTTCTGGAGCGTTGAGTTTCCGCCAACGTTGCTGCGCCATCTCCAACAGCTTGAACGCCATCGTCAGCCCTTTGCTCCGCGAGCCCGCTCCCTTGGTCACGCGCTGTCGTAACCGGACCGTCGCGAAGGCAGACTCGATCACGTTCGTCGAACGGATATGTTTCCAATGCTCGGCCGGAAAATCAAAATGGCTGTACAGGTGCTCCTGGTCCCGCGTGAGCGAGGCGACCGCCTTGGGATACTTGGCCGCATACGCGGTGGCGAAACGCTCGACCAGCGCCTCGGCCTCCGCACGCGACTCCGCATACATCATCTCGCGCAACACCCGCTTCGCCGCCGGCTGCAAACGTTTCGGAAGCTTGTCCAACACGTTGGCCATCCGGTGCACCCAGTCGCGCTGCTGCCGCGTCGCCGGCCACACCTCCCGCACCGCTGCCCAGAACCCCAACGCGCCATCCCCAATCGCCAGCACCGGGGCCCGCATCCCCCGACGCTTCAGATCGCGCAACACCGCCAACCAGCTCTCCGTGCTCTCCCGATAGCCGTCCTCCACCGCGATCAGCTCTTTCGTCCCATCCGCCCGGGCGCCCAGCATCACCAGCGTACACAGCCGGTCGGCCTCGAGGCGAATGTTGAAGTGGATCCCGTCGACCCAGACGTACACATACTCCCGATCACGCAGATCACGCTGGCGAAACGCCTGGTATTCCCCCTCCCACGCCGCCGTCAATCGCGTGATCGTCGTCGGGGACAAGCCTGATGCGTCCTCACCCAACAAGATCGGCAACGCCTCGCGAAAATCTCCCGTCGACAGACCGCGCAGATACAACACCGGCAAGACCTCCGCCACCTTCGGCGACCGCCGCATATAGGGAGGCAAAATCTTGCTCGTGAACTGCGCCCGCATACGACGGTCATGCACCCGTGGCGCGGTCACCGTGACCGTACCAGCACCCAGCGTCACCTTGCGGGGACGGGCTTTGCCATTGCGCACCACCAGGGCGCGGCCCTCTCCGTCTCGCTCAATCCGATATCGCTCGACATACTCGGTCACTTCCGCGTCCAACGCACTCACCAGCATCCGCCGAGCTCCCTCTCTGGCAAGCTCGTCCAGGTCTGCGAACAGTCCGTTCCCTTTGCTCTCAGACGCATTCTCTATTATCCTCAACATCGGTGGCGTGTCCTTTCTCCGGTCGTCACAACCGGATCTCGTGTACGTTTCAACTGACTACACGAAAGGATACGCCGCCTTTCTCATTCCTCCAATCCACAACTTTCGAAAATAACTCGAAGGCCATGCGTGCCGCGCTGAGTTCGGTTGCGTTGCTCGCCCTGGCAGCATGTGCCACGAGACAGATCCGGACGGACTTCGACCCAGAAGCGTCGTTCGCGCAGCTGAGGACGTATGACTGGATGAACCGCCCTATGGAAGCCGGCGGGGATCCACGGGTCAATAGCCCGTTTCTAGAGAGCCGGATCCGGGACGCCGTAGACGGCCGGCTGGCGGGCAGAGGGTATGAGAAAGTGACCTCAGGCAGCCCCGACTTTCGGATTGCTTACCATCTGGTCACGGACGAGCGGGTCGATGTGCGGGCCATCGACAACTTCTTCGGGTTCCGGCGCCGTTTCTTTTTCAACACGGTTCAGGTGCGTGAATTCCTGCAAGGCACCTTGATCCTTGACGTCATCGACACCCGAAACAACATGCTGGTTTGGCGCGGCTGGGCCACGGAGGCGCTCGCTCACAACCCGAAGCCTGATAGGGTCCACAAGTATGTCAACGCGGCCGTCGCAGACATTCTAGAGAGGTTCCCGCCAGAGCGGATCAGCAGTCCAGGCTCGTGACCAAGGAGTTCTTTCTCCTCACCATGGTCTCGGTGGCGGCGCCGGCGGCCGCCGCACAAGAGCTGCCCCATGAAGATCAACCGGCGGCGATCGATACCACATCCCTCGGTGATGGCCCATACGCCCGAATGCATGCGCTTCTGGAGAAAACGATTCTCAAGGTGGATGTCCTGACGTTGGAAGTGCGGTTCGGGACGGAAACCTCAGGCCGCTTGGAGGAGCTGATCGGCGATCGGAGTCATTCCTCCGACCTGGCCGATTCGGTCGCCGCCGTCGCGGTTCAAGCGCGGGACGCGTGGGCTCGCATCGCGTTCAAGCGGGGGGTGAGCCTCGACCAGTTCGTCGACGGGACCCTCGACAACGTGAGGCGAGCCCGGGAGCAGGGAATCATCAGGCCGGAAGGCTACGAGACGGTCGCCGAGGGGTTGCCTCGCTGGTTTGCCTTCCTCGAGGAGCGCCGGATCCATAAAGGAGACCAGATCGTGTATCGGATCCGCGGCGACACGCTGCGCACCCAGTTCAGGGCGGCCAGCGGCGAGATTCTCCTGGATCAGACCGACATCGGCCCGGAACCACGTCTGTCGGTGTTGGGAGCGTACTTCGCGCGGAAGTCCGACTTCGCCAAGAGATTGGTGAAGTCCCTGTTCCTGAGCGGTGACTGATCCGGAGTCGGACAGGCGGTCGTCCGAAGCACCGCATTTATTCACATAACAATATCCCGTCTATCCTGTCCAAAAACCTCTGCGTCCTCCGCGGTCTGCGGTGAATACGTCACCGCACTCCTCGGCCAAACCTCGAATCTTGGTGACTACCACCAAATCCTCTGCATCCTCCGCGGTCTCTTCTGCGGTTAATAGGTTACCGCAATTACGACTCGGAGTACTAGGTGCCTGACCGCTCACCGACGCGCCAGCATGTTTGGTGGTTGGGTCCGAACCGCTCACTCCTATGGGATAACGAAGGAAAGACCTTGGTCTTCGAGGATAGATGAACAGCGGAACCGCACCAAGGATCCCGATGGATGAGGGTTTTGCGAACGGACCCTGTCCATCGAAGATGCGCACGGCCACGGCGCTACGGATCACCGCACGGCCAACGCAAGTCGCTGGCAGATTCGATGGCGGACCGGGGTGGGCCGAGTCCGCGCCATCCGGCGGCGCGGACCCGGGAAGACTGGACGTACCGCTTTACATCGTGTCTTCGACAAACACGACCGGGCAGTTCACCGTCGCCACACCGGCGCCGAGGATGGTTGCCTGAATGGCCGTTTCAAAATCCTTCACCTTCGGGAAATCAGCTTTGTCATAGACGTTCACCAGCCAAAGCGGTGAATAGCCGGCGTCAGACGGGATTGTCTGAAGAACGTTGTGAGTCTGCGACGTGCCTGCTTCCGTCATGAAGCCCGAAGCAGGCCCCCCACCCGGCTGGTTCGGATTGACGTTGAACGCAACATAGATCGGTGAGAGCCGTATGTTGCCGGAGCCTGCGGTGGTGAGCGCCTTTTCCTCGAATGTGAAGTAGCTGACGACTTGCCCGCGGTACCACCCCTCGTGCAGGTCAGCGCTCTGACCCGCCAAACGCAGCCGCGCGGTCGACCCCGCGGGGACGATCGGGCAGTTCACCAATTTGTTCGTGGTCTCCGTAGAGTAGCCGGCGTCGGCGATCTCTGAGACACTGGTTACGGTGTTGGCGACGTAGTTCTCCGGTACCGTTACCTTGGTGACGCGCCAGAAGTCGTTGTAGCCCTCATCGCCCGGAATTACATCCACGATATTCAACTGTCCCGCTACAGGCTTGCTCTCGCCCTCGCGGAACAACACGTAGATCGGTGCGGGCGTGGTGCCCTGTACGTCGAAGTTGTAGTAGCGTACGACGTCACCGTTGGGCCCCAACCCCTGCGTGATGAACGGAGCCTGGTCAAAATCGATCGGCTCGTTGGCACCTGGCAGGCCGTTCGCCCCGTTGCGGACGAAAAGCTTGCCTGCTTCTTCGCTGAAGCGATCGACACTGGCCCTGGGCGCGGTGGCAGGATCCATCGGCCCCATGTCGTGCGACTCCATGTCGTTCATGGGATGAGACTCCATGTCGTTCATGGGACGAGAATCCATGTCGTCCATGGGACGAGAATCCATATCGTTCATGGGATGAGAATCCATGTCGTCCATGGGACGAGAATCTGTGAGCGTCGCGACACTGAAGATGACACTGAATCTCTTGCAGTAGATAACCACGCTCCCCTGCTCCGCTACGTCGACGTCGGCGGGAATCTGGTACTCCTGATCGCCGCGAGTCCTCCGGAGGAGTCCAAGATCGACGTAGCCGCTGGCCCTCACGTCGTTGCCAGTTGTCGGGTTCGAGTTCGCAGTAAGAATGACATGAAGATCGGGGCCGTTCGAAACCCGAAAATCCTCGAGTCGTAAGACGTAAGAGCCGTCCGTCAAACGGTCAATGGCAACCCGGCCACTTCCCCGGTGGCTCCTATCACCATCCCTGAGGGTGCCGTGTTTGACCTCGACCGCCGTCCTGACGACGGAGCCGGTCTCATCATCGTGACTGGCCACAGCAGCCGCGTCGAGCCGCCATGCACTGGCCGCGCCAGCGATGAGGACGATGCCCATGACGTTGAGCCAGTAATTCTTGCGGTGAAACATAGGTATTCCTTTCTCATTTCTTGGTTCTGGAATCACGACGGAGCTATGCTGTCTCACTCACCACGGCGAGACAGCCGTTTGTTGCTTGCGCATTCGTGAACTCCTGTTCGTATCGGGGCGCCGGCCTGCCATCCATTTGAGTGGTAGGCGAACCCCGCCGTGCCCTGGGGTATAGGAACTTTTGTGCCAACAGCACGGCGGCGTCCCCACGACGCGCCAAATAGCTGCTAGCGTGGGAGTTAGGAGGATCGTGGTGGGTAACTGCCGATGGCCAGGCCAGCCACCTGTCCCACTGCGTTGGAAGCCCTACAAAATGTTGTGAGTTGTCGTTCCGAGAGATCTGTTATTGCGCTGTCTGCGGGTGCTCGAGCCGTTCGCCTCTCCGAATCCCGAGCTTCTTCATCCGGGCTTCCAGGGTGGTGGGCCTCAATCCCAGCAGCTCCGCCGCCCCGGACGCACCACTCACGCGCCAGTTCGTGAGTTCCAGCACCTCGAGGATGTGCTGCCGTTGCAACTCATCGAGCGTCGGGACCCCCGGCCCGCCAGTGGTTACATCCCCGGGCTGCGGGCGCCAGTCGCCGAGTTCCAGCTTGGGCCCCTGGCTCAAGATCACCGCCCGCTCGATGACATTCTCCAGCTCCCGCACGTTGCCGGGCCAGGTATAGGCCTGCAGCGCCGCCATCCGCCGTTGCGGTATCGCCTCGATCTGCTTTCCCATCTTCGCCCCGTAGCGCTTGACGAAGCTTTGGACCAGCGGCGGGATGTCGTCCCGCCGCTCCCGCAGCGGGGGCACCGCAATAGGGAACACATTGAGGCGGTAGTAGAGATCGGAACGGAACCGCTCCTCCTGCATTGCCTTGGCGAGCTCGCGGTTGGTGGCGGCGATCACCCGGACATCGACCTTGCTCGTTTGCGAACTGCCGACCCGCTCGAACTCGCCCTGCTGCAACACCCTGAGCAGCTTCGCTTGGAGTTCCAGCGGCAAATCGCCGATCTCGTCCAGAAAGATGGTCCCGCCGTCGGCCAGCTCGAACCGACCGATCTTGCGTACCACCGCGCCGGTGAAGGCCCCCTTTTCGTGGCCGAACAGCTCGCTTTCGATGAGCGTTGCGGGGAGGGCGGCGCAGTTCACCGTCACCAGCGGCTTGTGCCGCTTGGGACTGAGGTTGTGCACGGCGCGGGCCACGAGTTCCTTGCCCGTGCCCGTCTCGCCACAGATCAACACGGTCGCGTCGGTCGGGGCGACCGTCTCGATCGCCTGCAGCATCTTCGCGATGGCCGGGCTGTCCCCCACAATCTCGTCGAAGTTATGCTTTGTCTTGATCTCCTCCTGGAGGTAGAGGTTCTCCCGCTCCAGCCGGGTCTTGAGCTCGGTAATCTCCTCGTAGGCCAACATGTTCTCGATGGCCTGGGCCACCTGGTACGCGACCTCCATGAGGAACGCGGCATCCTCATCGGTGTATCGGTCCGGGACCCGGCTCGCCATGTTCAGCGTCCCGAGCGTGTTCTGTTTCGCAATGAGGGGAACAACGACATAGGAGTGAATCCCCGCCTTCAGCAACTCGTGCTCTGTGCCGGAGCGGCGTGCCTGAGTGAGATCGCCTCGCACGAGCGGTTGCCGATGGTCCAGGATCCACCCCAAATGACTTCCCTCCCGAGGGATCTCCGTTCCGACACCGAACTGTTTTGCGAGTAAGGCGCCGTCCAACGCCGCCACGCGCAGTGCGTCCTTCTTTGCATCATAGAGGGTCAGCGCCAGGGCGTCGAACGGCAGGATATTGCGGAGGGCCTGGGTGATGGCGTCGAACAAGGCCTGCCTGTCGAGGTTGGCTATGATCGCGTTATTGATCTCCAGGAGCGCCCGGTGTTGCTTTTCGGATCGCCGCAGCGCCCGCTCGGCCCGGCGACGCGCCGAGCGCTCCTCCGCTTCGGCCAATGCCCTTCGGACCGCCGGCTCCAATCGCGTTAGTCGCTGCTTCAGCACGTAGTCCGTCGCGCCGGCCTTCAACGTCTCAATGGCCCGTTCTTCCCCAATTGCCCCAGACACGAACACGAACGGCACTTCCGGACACTCCTGCTGGGCTATTGACAGCGCCTCGATGCCATCGAAACCCGGTAACGAAAAATCTGCTAGGATCAGATCCGGCAGACGAGTGCGCAGCTCTTGCCGAAACGCGTCGCGGGTGGCCACCCGCTTCGCATCGAATGTGAGGCCCGCACTGGCTAGCTCGTGCTCCACCAACTCAGCGTCCGTTGCAACGTCCTCGAGGATCAGGATGCGAAGCTCATCCGCCACAACCCCACCCGAACGCGGTGCTTCCTCTCCTCCGCTGCGGCCCGACGATACATCGTTCATTGTCGCCTCCGTACGCTATGACTCTCGGTCACGACGTTGGCGGGAGGAAAACGGCGCTAGCTCCTCAACGCGGCGGCTCGTTGCACACCAGCCAATAGAGTCCCATCTCGGATACGCAGTCGACGAATTGATCAAAGTCGACCGGCTTCACCATGTAACTATTGACGCCGAGCTTGTAACTCTCGACGATGTCGCGTTCTTCGCTCGAAGACGTGAGCACGACCACCGGAATGACCTTCGTGCGCTCATCCGATTTGATCTTACGCAGCACCTCCAGGCCGTCTACCTTGGGCAGCTTGAGGTCTAGCAAGATCAACTTAGGGCTCTTGGCGACCGACCGCTTGGCGTACGCGCCAGTTCCGAACACAAAGTCGAGGGCTTCCGCGCCGTCTTTCACGACGAGCAGGTTGTTGGCCAAGTTGTGTTTCTTGAGCGCCCGGAGTGTAAGCTCCACGTCACTCGGATTATCCTCGACCAGAAGGATCTCGACGGCGTCGGCATTTACCATGGCTGCGACGCTCCTCGTGGTAAGGTGAAGTGGACGGTCGCACCCTCCTCGACTTTCCCCTCTGCCCAAATACGGCCACTGTGCCGCTGAATGATGCGTTGGACGATGGCCAATCCCACGCCGGTGCCCTCGAACTGGTCCGCGCCATGCAACCGCTGGAACACGCCGAAGAGCTTGTGGGCGTACTGCATGTCGAATCCTACCCCGTTGTCCCTGAGGTAATAGACCTTGTCGTCCTCTTCCTGCTCAACGCCGATTTCGATGACGGCCGTTTCCCGGCGTCGGGTGAACTTGATGGCATTGGACAGGAGGTTGACGAAGACCTGGCGTACCATGGCACCGTCACCGCGGGCCGGAGGAAGGGCGTGGAGCTCGAGGCGCAGGTGGCGCTCTGGATTCGCCGTCTGAAGCTCGTCGAATACAGATTGCGCGAGCCCGTTCATGTCGATCTCAGCGAAATGCATGTCCTGCCGGCCCAGCCGTGAAAAGGCGAGCAGATCGTCGATGAGCTGTCCCATCGTCTGGGTGTTGCTGCATATGACGTTCAGGAGTCGATTGGCTTCAGCGTCCAGCTTGTCGGCGTAGTCCTCCGAAAGAATGCGAGAGAACCCGTCGATCGCGCGCAGTGGGGTGCGCAGATCATGCGACACGGAATATGAGAATGACTCCAGGTCGGCCGTTCGTTCGGCCACGCGTTGTTCCAGCTCGGCGGCATGTTGCCGGGCGTGCTCATGCAGGCGGGCCTGCTCGATGGCCACGGCCAGGCTGTTGGCTACCTCGCGGGCAATGTCAATGTCTTCCGGAGAGAAAGCATCACACCTCTCCGAGCCGAGATTGAGCGTCCCGAGCACTTCACCTTGTGTAATGAGGGGCACATTGATCCAGGAGTGTAATCCTTCGGCTCTGAACGCTTTCACGAACGCCGTCTGCGTGAGCTTCCGGGCATCTCCGACCAAGCGGACCCTCCCCTCCTGTAGTTCCCCAATGCTGCCAAAGGCCTCCAGTGAAACACGCGCGCCGATGCCGAGTTTGGTTTTGCCCTCGGCATGGATGGCCAGAACGACGGCCTCATCGGCCTCCAGGTCGAACGTCGCGACGCTGGCGCGTAGGCAGGGTACCAGCTGCCGGATATGCCGCATGGCAGCTTGCGCAATAGCCTCTGGCGAGCGTGCTGCCAGGATGGCCCGGTCGATCTCTTGTAGTGTCTCCAGGCGTTTGGCGTTACGCTGAAGGGCCTCTTCCGCCCGTTTGCGCTCGGTGATTTGTTCCTGTAGTCGAACATTAGTTGTTGAAAGCTCTGCAGTCCTTTCCTCAACGCGAAGCTCTAACTCGTCCCGGGCCTTCTGCAACGCTTCCGCCACCTGTTTCCGCTCTGTGACATCAACCAAAATCGCCAGAGTATTCACGAGCTCTTCCCGCTCATTCCATTTGCCGTGGGCAGAGAGGAGCGCATCTATGACTTCTCCGTTTTTCTTGACAACCTGTATCTCTTCATCCCTGAGAGAACCAGATTTCAGGAACCGTTGAAAGAGATCCTCCCGCGCATGTCGAGCAGAGGATTCGGTGTAGAAATCGTACACCCTCTTTCCAATTACTTCGTCGCGTTCGTAGCCGAGCGTCTCGAGCCAATGGGAATTCACACTGACCAATCGTCCGTCCCCATCTATCGAGTGCATCATAACCGGGGTTTTGTCATACAAAAAACGATGCCGCTCTTCGCTGGCCCGCAACGTTTCTTCCGCCCCCTTCCTGCCGGTGATGTCACGCCAGATCGATCGGCTATATAGAATTCGTCCCTGCTCATCCCGGACGGCCGAGACATTCAAGCTCACATCGATCCTACTTCCATCTTTCCGTTTCAATTGAAGTTCCGCGTCACGCACTTCGCCGGTTTCCGCGAAAGAGTGGAACGCTTTCTTCGCGTCTTCTAGCAGGTTGCGGAAAAAGTCGGGTAATGGACGATAGCATCGCGAGCCGGAAGTTCTTATCGTAGAGGGACCTCGATGGGAGTGCCACGATGCGCGGGAACAAGACGAATCAGTCGGCGCTGTTCAGCTATATCAGTGCGGAGGATCGGGTGCCCTCCGACCATCCGTTGCGCGCCCTGCGGGCGCTGGTGGACCCGGTGTTAGCCCGGCTCTCGCCGCAGTTGGACCGGCTGTACGCGCGGCGGGGCCGGCCGTCGATTCCCCCGGAACATTTGTTACGCGCGTTATTGCTGCAGGTGGTGTATACGATCCGGAGCGAGCGGCAGCTGATGGAGCAGCTCGATTACAACATCCTGTACCGATGGTTTGTGGGGTTGAATCTGGACGACGCGGTGTGGGTGCCGACGGTCTTTACGAAGAATCGGACGCGGCTGGTCGAGGGGGGCATCGCGGATGCGTTTCTGGCCGAAGTGTTACAGGAGGCGGAGCGGCGGGCGTTGTTGTCGAATGAGCATTTCACCGTCGACGGGACCTTGCTGGACGCGTGGGCGAGTCAGAAGAGTTTTCAGCCGAAGGCCGGCACCCGCCCGCCAACGGACGATGATCCGGGGAATCCGAGCGTGACGTTTCGCCAGGAGAAACGGACGAATGCGACGCATGCGTCGCGGACGGACCCGGAGGCGCGGTTGACGCGGAAGAGTGGGGGGCAAGGCGCGCAATTGGCGTACTTGGCGAGTGTGTTGATGGATAATCGGCACGGGCTCGTGGTGGCGACCGACGTGACGCAGCCCGGCTACGAGGCGGAGTGTGCGAGTGCGCTGGCGATGGTGGGGAGCTTACCGCCGACGGCCCGGCGTCGGACGTTGGGGGCGGACAAGGGTTATGATCGGTGCGGGTTTGTCGACACGCTGCGGGCGTTGGGCTGGACGCCCCACGTCACGCCGAACGTGCACCGCACGCGGTTGCGGAGCGCGGTGGATGGCCGGACGACGCGCCATCCCAGCTATGCGATCAGTCAACGGCAGCGCAAAAAAGTGGAAGAGATCTACGGGTGGGGCAAGACGATTGGGTTGTTACGCAAACTCCGACATCGCGGGACCCCGCGGGTCGGGTGGGTGTTTACGTTCACGGCCGCGGTCTACAATCTGATGCGGATACGCACCCTGACCCTGGCCGAAGGCAGCCCCTGATGGGGCAGTGTGGGCCGCATTCGTCACGCCGACCGCACCGCGGGGGCGGTAATAGGGGACCGCACGCTGGTACACCGTCGTGTTACCCGGACAAACGCGGCTCACCATGAATTTTTCCGCAACCTGCTAGACAGTCAGGATCGTACACCTCGAGAATGGGACGACCAACGATCTGGCTCTTGGTGTACCCCAGAGCCGTAGCCAGTGTCTGATTGCAGCGAATGATAGTTCCTTTCTCCGGTTCTACCGACACGTACATGTCCGGAGCGTTATCGTACAAATCTTGGTACATATCCTCCGTCTTCTGAAGATCCTCCAGCGACTTCTGATACCGAGCTTCTACTTGCTCTAATTCAGCAACGCGCTGACGCAATTCTTCGAGCTCGGCTGTCAGTTGATCCGTGGTCTGCTCGTTGGCGCGCATTGGGCTCATCGGCTTTCAGTTAATTGAAGCGACGGTTTGTCGAATGTACTGTGCCGGTCGATACGGGCAAGGACAGCATCCATGTTTCCACAATGCGGTTTTGTCGAACATCCCCGACTTCGCGCGGACACGATAAGCTGCCAGGCGTGACCGAGCCCCAACGCAGGGGATTTAGGTCACGCGCTGCGGGAGTACCCGGCGCGTTGGAGTGGCGTCGGCTTTTTTTCCTCCGAATTCCGAGCTTCTTCATCCGGGCTTCCAGAGTGGTGGGCTCCACCAACTCAGCGTCCGTTGCAACGTCCTCGAGGATCAGGACACGAAGGTCCTCATCCACGGGGGCAAGTTTCACCTGACCCAGTCGTGGTGCCTTCGCAAACAACAGACCTCGATCATGCGCGATGCGGCCGGTACCAATGGGCCAGCCGATGAGGAGGCACGCCCAGCGCAAACGCTGCGAGCAGCGCGGCGTTGCGTAGGGTCGTGAGGTAGCGACCTTCCTTGCGCCATCGGCGGTCCGAGACGACGATGCGCGAGGGGAGCCGTGCGAGACGAACGTGTCGCTTCAGCGCGCGGACGAAGGCCGCGTCTTCGAGCACCGGCACATCCGGAAACCCTCCGAGTCGCTCGAAGACGTGGCGGCGCACCAACAGACCTTGGTCGCCGTACGGAAGCCCGCAGACACGATCGCGCATCCAAGCGCCAAATTCCATCAATCGCAGCCATGCACCGGGCCCGTCGACCGCCAGCCGCCACGCGGCTGCCGGCGCCGTCGGCCGTCGTACGGCCCGCTCCAGGTCGCGCCGCGCCTCCTTAGGCATGCGGACATCGGCGTGCAAGAAGCACAGCCAATCCGTGTCGCACTCGCGCGCGCCGGCGTTCATTTGCCGGGCGCGTCCCCGGGGCGCCGTGATCACGCGCGCCCCCGCTCCCTGCGCGACGCCAATCGTGTCGTCGGACGAGCCGCCATCCACCACCGTCACATCCAACGGCAGGTCGACCTCGCGCAAATCACTCAGGAGCCGCGGAAGGTGCTCGGCCTCGTTGAGCGCGGGAATGACGAAGGCGACGGTACCCACCGCGCAGTGCCGACTCTTTAGGTGCCCAACGTCTTGCACACGCATGCCGTTCCGATTCCTCTCGCTTCCCTAATACGTACGCTACAGCCCATTGCCTTTGCCGGTCGATCTCCGCCGCGCCGGCTTGGGGTAGCAACAGCTGTGCCAACCCGAGCCCAAAACGTGTTGCGCGCCCTGCAAGTGGCCGCCCGTATGGGCGGATGGATGGATTGGGAACTCGTCGCGGACCCAACCAAACGACCATCGATCCTGAGATATTGGAAGAGTCAACAAATATTGGGACTGCTCACGGAACCGACGCGCTGAATCTCTTCGGCTCCCCAGACCCACTCTAGTGCCGCCGGCACTGACGATGGCCCGAGCGGACGGACTACCGCGAGCCATCCTTAATCGGATTTGCGTTGGTTTGCTACGCTCAAATTGCCGACAAAAGGCCTGCCTTTGGCCGCCTGCTGCCGCACCGTCCGGATTTGTGCGGCGGTCAACCGGGTGCGATCCTGACCACGGCAACCGGGTGCCATCAGGTTGCCCGCCGTGGTACACGAGACGTGTTGCAACCCCAGCGAATGGCCAAGCTCGTGAGCCAGAACCCGAGGTCCCGAGCCCGAGGGCCGCTGTTCGCCACTCGACCCGATCTCGGCGACGAATGCAACTTGGGCTTCCGGGAATGAGATATAGACCCCGCCAGCCCCAACCCGACCGAAGTCTCTCAGTACAAAGACGTCCCATCCATCGGCCAAAAGGTTCTCCCGGGGGAAGATGGAGCGCATGACGTCGAGTGGATCAGCGCCCTCACCCCGAAAGATCTTGTCATAAGCCGCCGCATGGCGAGCCGGCTCACGAATAATCGATTCGATCCGCCAGCTCACTCCGGCCGGCTCCCAAATGCGGTTGGCGCCGGCGAACAGCAGCGCCACGTCTCCGGCATCCAGCGTAGCGTTGAGCGCCTCGAACTCGTTTGACTGTAATAGGTGAACGCGCACCCTCAGAATGGTGTTGCCGGTCGGCAGATCAGAGGGCGTTTCTGGTCCGGTTACGTTACCACAGCATAGCGCCAAGACCGCCACCAGTGCAATCGGCCAAGCGGCACGGAGAGCCCCCGGCATCATGGCGAGCGACCGCTATGTCCTCCGTCAGTCGGCATACTACGGATTGAGCCCGCTGTCTTTATATAAAACTCGATCTGCATCGAAATCGCTTTCTCAAAAGCCTTGGTCATCTCAGTATGCAGAACGCGTGCCCGACAAACTGAGTTCCCCTGGCGCTGCAGGTGTTTTCGCTTAGGCCTTACCCCGGCACGGACATATTGGCAGATTCGTATTGAGGCGAGTTTCGGACAATTTACGACGACGTTGACGTCGTCGCGGCTTATGGAAGTGCACAGCGCTTCTTGGCTGTGCGTTCGCTCTCGAGTAAGGAGGGCACCATGCGAGAGAATCCTGGAACCGACGTGAGTGGCGGTGAGAATGGTGGGGTCCCCATGGGGTTTGGCGGTCTCTTTGCGTCAGTTGGAGACCACATTGGGCATTTCTACCAAACGGGGGAGGAGCGGACAAACCTCGTGGTCTCCTTTCTCAGGGCCGGCTTGGAGGCGGGCGAGAAATGCATGTATTTCATGAACCCCGGCCCAAGGCAGGAGTTAGAGAATGGGTTGGCCGACGCTGGAATTCCGGTGAAAGCGGTCATGGACTCTGGCCAGCTCGTGATCGACGAGGGTGAGGATGACCCCAAGAAAATGCAGGCTGCGCTTGCGAGCGCCTTGGGCGAGATCCCCGGGAGATTCCCCCTGCTCCGCTGGGGTGGCGACATGACCTGGTCGAGGTATTGTCAAATGTTGTGGATCGGTGAGTGATCAAGCGGCGACCTTCCGATCCGTGTTCTCTTTGTCAGTTTCCTGCATACCATCTTTGAATTGTTCTCCTGCCAACACCAGGGGGAGAAGTTCTGGAGCGTTGAGTTTCCGCCAACGTTGCTGCGCCATCTCCAACAGCTTGAACGCCATCGTCAGCCCTTTGCTCCGCGAGCCCGCTCCCTTGGTCACGCGCTGTCGTAACCGGACCGTCGCGAAGGCAGACTCGATCACGTTCGTCGAACGGATATGTTTCCAATGCTCGGCCGGAAAATCAAAATGGCTGTACAGGTGCTCCTGGTCCCGCGTGAGCGAGGCGACCGCCTTGGGATACTTGGCCGCATACGCGGTGGCGAAACGCTCGACCAGCGCCTCGGCCTCCGCACGCGACTCCGCATACATCATCTCGCGCAACACCCGCTTCGCCGCCGGCTGCAAACGTTTCGGAAGCTTGTCCAACACGTTGGCCATCCGGTGCACCCAGTCGCGCTGCTGCCGCGTCGCCGGCCACACCTCCCGCACCGCTGCCCAGAACCCCAACGCGCCATCCCCAATCGCCAGCACCGGGGCCCGCATCCCCCGACGCTTCAGATCGCGCAACACCGCCAACCAGCTCTCCGTGCTCTCCCGATAGCCGTCCTCCACCGCGATCAGCTCTTTCGTCCCATCCGCCCGGGCGCCCAGCATCACCAGCGTACACAGCCGGTCGGCCTCGAGGCGAATGTTGAAGTGGATCCCGTCGACCCAGACGTACACATACTCCCGATCACGCAGATCACGCTGGCGAAACGCCTGGTATTCCCCCTCCCACGCCGCCGTCAATCGCGTGATCGTCGTCGGGGACAAGCCTGATGCGTCCTCACCCAACAAGATCGGCAACGCCTCGCGAAAATCTCCCGTCGACAGACCGCGCAGATACAACACCGGCAAGACCTCCGCCACCTTCGGCGACCGCCGCATATAGGGAGGCAAAATCTTGCTCGTGAACTGCGCCCGCATACGACGGTCATGCACCCGTGGCGCGGTCACCGTGACCGTACCAGCACCCAGCGTCACCTTGCGGGGACGGGCTTTGCCATTGCGCACCACCAGGGCGCGGCCCTCTCCGTCTCGCTCAATCCGATATCGCTCGACATACTCGGTCACTTCCGCGTCCAACGCACTCACCAGCATCCGCCGAGCTCCCTCTCTGGCAAGCTCGTCCAGGTCTGCGAACAGTCCGTTCCCTTTGCTCTCAGACGCATTCTCTATTATCCTCAACATCGGTGGCGTGTCCTTTCTCCGGTCGTCACAACCGGATCTCGTGTACGTTTCAACTGACTACACGAAAGGATACGCCGCCTTTCTCATTCCTCCAATCCACAACTTTCGAAAATAACTCACCTGGTCGCTCGGAAAGCTTCCCACGACCGAGATGCTCATGGAATGGGAAACGCACTGCAACGTCATTGAGAATCCACGAGCCGTGTTCCTGTGCCAGTACGACCTCACAGCGTTCCGCGGTAACGTGGTGATGGATGCCATGAAGACTCACCCGCTTTGCGTGGTGAGCAACGTCATCCATCAGAACCCGTACTATGAGAAGCCGGAAGTCTTCTTGGACGAGCTGCGTCACAGGCATTCCACGGTCCTGGCCTCCTAGTCACCCCAACCGATGGCGGAGACCGTAACCTCCGGCCCCGCCGAGTCGGGGTTCGACCACGCTCCCCCGCTGTGGACGTTTCTTACGGCACTGTCCGGAGTCCGCGACGAGTTCGAGCGGGCGCGACTGACGGCTACGGGCCTCCCGTCCTTGCTGCCGTGCCGTTTGAGCGGTGCGGCCGTCCTCGATGAGGCCGAAGCGCATTGGAACCTGGTACTTCAAAACGATGGGGAGCAGCTCGGTTCCACTCACGCCGAACAAGTCCTCGCAGAGCTGGAGCCGCTATTTCAGCAAGCGCTGCGTAGGACAACCGCTCTGATCGCCAAGACCGACCGCGTCAGAAGCGACCACCTCATCCCACCGTCCATTGAGACATTCGGCGTTCGGTTCCTGGCCCTGGCGCCCGTGATGACCCTGCAGCATCGAATGGAGTTATTTTCGAAAGTTGTGGATTGGAGGAATGAGAAAGGCGGCGTATCCTTTCGTGTAGTCAGTTGAAACGTACACGAGATCCGGTTGTGACGACCGGAGAAAGGACACGCCACCGATGTTGAGGATAATAGAGAATGCGTCTGAGAGCAAAGGGAACGGACTGTTCGCAGACCTGGACGAGCTTGCCAGAGAGGGAGCTCGGCGGATGCTGGTGAGTGCGTTGGACGCGGAAGTGACCGAGTATGTCGAGCGATATCGGATTGAGCGAGACGGAGAGGGCCGCGCCCTGGTGGTGCGCAATGGCAAAGCCCGTCCCCGCAAGGTGACGCTGGGTGCTGGTACGGTCACGGTGACCGCGCCACGGGTGCATGACCGTCGTATGCGGGCGCAGTTCACGAGCAAGATTTTGCCTCCCTATATGCGGCGGTCGCCGAAGGTGGCGGAGGTCTTGCCGGTGTTGTATCTGCGCGGTCTGTCGACGGGAGATTTTCGCGAGGCGTTGCCGATCTTGTTGGGTGAGGACGCATCAGGCTTGTCCCCGACGACGATCACGCGATTGACGGCGGCGTGGGAGGGGGAATACCAGGCGTTTCGCCAGCGTGATCTGCGTGATCGGGAGTATGTGTACGTCTGGGTCGACGGGATCCACTTCAACATTCGCCTCGAGGCCGACCGGCTGTGTACGCTGGTGATGCTGGGCGCCCGGGCGGATGGGACGAAAGAGCTGATCGCGGTGGAGGACGGCTATCGGGAGAGCACGGAGAGCTGGTTGGCGGTGTTGCGCGATCTGAAGCGTCGGGGGATGCGGGCCCCGGTGCTGGCGATTGGGGATGGCGCGTTGGGGTTCTGGGCAGCGGTGCGGGAGGTGTGGCCGGCGACGCGGCAGCAGCGCGACTGGGTGCACCGGATGGCCAACGTGTTGGACAAGCTTCCGAAACGTTTGCAGCCGGCGGCGAAGCGGGTGTTGCGCGAGATGATGTATGCGGAGTCGCGTGCGGAGGCCGAGGCGCTGGTCGAGCGTTTCGCCACCGCGTATGCGGCCAAGTATCCCAAGGCGGTCGCCTCGCTCACGCGGGACCAGGAGCACCTGTACAGCCATTTTGATTTTCCGGCCGAGCATTGGAAACATATCCGTTCGACGAACGTGATCGAGTCTGCCTTCGCGACGGTCCGGTTACGACAGCGCGTGACCAAGGGAGCGGGCTCGCGGAGCAAAGGGCTGACGATGGCGTTCAAGCTGTTGGAGATGGCGCAGCAACGTTGGCGGAAACTCAACGCTCCAGAACTTCTCCCCCTGGTGTTGGCAGGAGAACAATTCAAAGATGGTATGCAGGAAACTGACAAAGAGAACACGGATCGGAAGGTCGCCGCTTGATCACTCACCGATCCACAACATTTGACAATACCTCCATCGAATGGGCGTTTTGCTTATCGGGAGGGAGGGCACCGACGCCTTCTCGCGTGAGGAGGAACTGACCTTATCGACGCTCGCCGAGCACTTGGCAATCGGCGCGGTAGATATCCTTCTTGTTGAAGACAATCCCCACCATCTCGAGCTCGCCTTGCGAGCCCTCGAAAAACGGCACCTCGCCAACAAAGTGGTCGTCGCCCGAGATGGGGCGGAAGCGCTGGACTTTATCTTCGGCACCGGGGCGTATGCTGATCGGGATGTAACCGACCGACCGAAGATGGTCTTGCTCGATCTAAAGCTTCCCAAGGTGGATGGATTGGAAGTGCTCCGCCGCATCAAATCCGATGAGCGGACCAAGGTCATCCCGGTGGTCGTGATGACCTCATCGCAAGAAGAGCGCGATATTGTGCAGAGCTATCAACTCGGCGTCAACAGCTACATGGTGAAGCCGGTGGATTTCGATCAGTTCATCGACTGCGTGTCTGAACTGGGGCTCTATTGGTTGGTGTGCAACAAACCGCCGGCATGACGCCCGACAAGGTGGAGCAGCATCATATGGACGGGAAGCTCCGGATTCTGTTGCTCGAAGACGTGACAGCCCATGCCGAGTTGACTGAGCGTGAACTGCGTAAAGCCAACATCTCCTTTACGACCACACGCGTCGCCACCAAAGAAGCCTATCTGGCCGAACTTACCAGCAAGCCGGACATCATTCTCGCCGACTATTCGCTTCCGGGGTTCAGTGGTAGCGAAGCGCTGACCATTGCACGCGAGAAATGCCCGGACGTACCGTTCGTCTTCGTGTCGGGGGCCATTGGTGAAGAACGGGCGATTGAATCCCTCAAGAACGGTGCAACGGACTACGTGTTGAAACAACGCCTCTCACGCCTCGTCCCGGCGGTGCAAAGGGCTTTGCGTGAGACTAAGGAGCGCACCGAGCGCAGGCTGGCGGAGCAGAAGTTTCGGGACCTCCTGGAGAATGCGCCAGATGCAGTTGTCATCATGAATGCGGAAGGAAAGATTGTTCTCATCAACTTGGAAGCCGAAAAACTCTTCGGCTATGCCCGGGATGAGTTATTCGGTCAATCCATCGAGACGCTCTTGCCTGAACGGTTCCGCGAGGCACATCAGGAACATCGACGGGGCTATTTCGCGGACCCACACACCCGGGTCATGGGCGGCGGGCTCGACCTTCGCGGCTTGCGCAAGGACCGGAGCGAGTTTCCCGTCGAGATTAAATTGAGCCCGCTAGAAACCGCTGAGGGAATCCTGGTCTCGAGCGCAATTCGCGACGTCACAGAACGCAAGCGGGTGGAGAACGCGCTCCGCCAATCCGAGGAGCGACACCGCGTCCTCCTGGACATTAACAACGCCATCGTGGCGAACCTCGATAAACGATCCCTGTTCGACGCGATCGCCAAGGCCCTTCGCCAGATCCTCCCGTTCGATCAAGTCCGACTCACCTTGCATGACCCGCTGAAGGATCTCTTGCGAGTGTATGCTCTGGCGGGCGTCGTGCCGCCGAAGGAGTTCGTCCCCGTTGGAACCGAGTTCCCGCGTCAAGGCAGTCATCTCGCACCTCTGTTTGACGAGAGACGACCTCTCATACGTCAGGACCTGGAGAAGGAGCACCGCATTGGGGCGGAGGACCCTCTGCTACAGGAGGGGATGCGATCGTACCTTGCCGTGCCCCTCATGGCCAAGAGGCAGCCCTTCGGGGCTCTGATCGTCTTCAGTCGAACACCCAATCGGTACTCAGAGGCAGACGCCGAGTTCCTCATGGAGGTTGGGCAGCAGGTCGCTCTCGCCGTCGAGAACATGCTGGCTTATGAGGAGATCACCGACCTCAAGGCCCGGCTCGAACAGGAGAACATCTATCTCCAAGAGGAGATCAAGACCGAGCACAACTTCGAGGAGATCGTGGGCGGGTGCGCGGCCATCAAGAAGGTGCTGAAGGCCATCGAGATCGTCGCTCCCACCGATGCCACCGTGCTCATCTGCAGCGAGACCGGCACGGGCAAGGAACTCGTGGCTCGGGCCCTCCATAACCTGAGCCCCAGAAAGAATAAGCCTCTGGTGAAGGTCAACTGTGCCGCGCTGCCAACCAACCTCATCGAGAGCGAACTATTCGGCCACGAGCGAGGAGCATTCACTGGAGCCCTGTCCCGCAAAATCGGTCGATTCGAGCTAGCGGACGGGGGCACCATCTTCCTCGACGAGATCGGCGATCTGCCGCTCGACATGCAGACGAAGCTCTTCCGCGTGCTCCAAGAGGGCGAATTCGAGCGGGTGGGGGGAACCCAAACGATCAAGGTCGATGTCAGGGTGATCGCGGCCACCAATCGGGATCTGGAAAAAGCAATGCAGGATGAGCGGTTTCGACCCGACCTCTATTACCGGCTGAATGTCTTCCCGGTGTCGCTCCCCGCCCTCCGGGATCGCAAGGAGGACATCGAGCTGCTAGTCAAACATTTCGTCAGGAAGTGCTGCACGAAAATCGGCAAAGAGATCGAGACGATCCCCCAACAGACGTTGGCGGCAATGGTGAGCTACAGCTGGCCCGGCAATATCAGAGAACTGGAAAACGTCATCGAGCGGGCGGTCATCCTCAGCCAGGGGCCGAACCTCGAACTCGGCGACTGGTCGCCCCAGGCGAGTGGACCGTCCGGTCCCACCGCAATGGCTACCCTGGACGAAGCACAACGGGCGCACATCATGGAGGTCCTGCAACTCACCGGAGGGAAGGTGAGCGGGGAACGCGGGGCCGCGGCGATCCTCGGCATCAAGCCGACGACCCTCGAGTCACGAATGAAAAAACTCGGCATCGAGCGCAAGCCCTAGCAATTCCCAATATCTCGTGTCACTCCCGAGGTGTCGGGAGTGCCCCGGCGCCCGTACTGCACTGCGGCAAACGCAGCAGTCGGATAAGCCACTATATCCCAGCGACTTACGTCTTAGTCCACCGCACCCGCCAACCTGGCATCGCACGTGCATTAGACCCCCTACAGATCAGACGCAATCGAATTTCGCCCCTGCCCCGTGGACGGCGTCATGCCCTACGCGCAAGACCATTGAAACTGTGGCGCAACGAGCAAAGCACCGATCCACGGAGGCAGGATGCGATCCAAATGTGAGGGGGCATCATGAGCCAGAGTACACTGTTTGCAACTCGACTACTGATGAGTGTTCTGCTTCTCATCACGGCGCTCGCCGCTCGACCGATCGGCGCTAGCGGACAGACCGCGAATTCACCGCCACCGAAAGGTGAACGCACCCAAGCGGTGGCGCCCGGCGAACGGTACGCCGCCGGTGGGTTCAAACGGTTCCTCCTTGGGAAAGAATATCGCGACTTGTGGACGACCTCGGTTGACGTGGCGGTGCTCAACCTGGATAGCGTGGGCGGCGGGCTGACCCCGTTACGGCGGGGGGGAGACGGGCAAACGGCCTCGCTCCATTTCCAAGGAGACGACGGCCGGCGCTACATCGTGCGCTCCATAGACAAGGACCCGAGCCGGCACATCATTCCCCAACTCCGAGGAACATTCGTCCAGGGCGTGGTACAGGACCAGATCAGTGCGCTCCATCCGTTTGGCGCACTCGCCGTCGATCCGCTGCTCGAGGCGACCGGCGTCCTCCACGCGAACCATACCCTCGTCGTGATCCCCGACGATCCGCGATTGGGCGAGTTTCGGGACACGTATGCGGGCATGGTGGGCATGCTGTTGGAGCGGCCCAATGAAGGACCCAACAACACCCAAGGCTTTGGGGGCTCGACGCTCATCAATGGCTCGGACCGCTTTTTTGAGCGGTTGGCGCGATCGCCCCGCGATCGGATCGACGGCCCGGCGTTCTTGAAGGCCCGACTGATGGACATGGTGATCGGAGATAAAGATCGGCACCGGGAGCAATGGCGCTGGGCCAGCTTTCCGCGCGGCGAGTACCGCTTCTGGCAACCGATTCCCGAAGACCGCGACCAGGCATTCATCAATTTCGATGGGTTCGTGATGGCCGTGTTGCGGCGGATACGCCCGATTCAGATCGGCTTTGGGGAGCGCTATCCCAGCATCGTGGGGCTCACCTTCAATGGGTGGGAAGTGGACCGCGAGCTCCTAGCGGAACTCGACAGGAGAACGTGGGATTCGGTGGCGGCGGTCATCCAACACGAGCTGACCGACGAGGTGATCGATGCCGCCGTGCGACGGCTGCCGCCGCACGCGTACCGGGTGACCGGGGAGCGGATCGCCCGGAGTTTGAAAAGCCGCCGCGACAGGCTGTCCAAAGTGGCCACCGCGTACTACCGCCTCATCAGTAAAGAGGTGGATATCTACGCCACCGACGTGAGCGAGCTGGCCGAGATCGCGCACCGGCCAAACGGCAGCGTGGAGGTGTCGATTGCCGAGTGGGACGGCCAGGCGCCACGTGCGGCGGTCACCCCGTACTACCGCCGGATCTTTCACCCGGACGAGACGCACGAAATTCGTCTGTACCTGCGGGACGGATCGGATCGGGCGGTGGTGCGGGGACAACGTGGTCGCATTACGGTACATATCATCGGCGGGGGTGGCTCCGACCAACTCGTCAATGCATCGCGCGTAGGGGCGGGCCGCACCCGGTTTCACGACGCCCGCGGCGACAACGTGTTCGAACGCGGCGTTGGCGCGCGGGTGGACCGCCGGCGCTTTGAGCGGCCGCCGTCCAAGGCGGACATCCACCACTACGGCCTCGACTGGGGCCGGAGCCGGATCACATTGCCCACGGCGGCATTTAGCTCGGATCTCGGCTTGGTAATCGGCGGGTTCACGACGCTCGAGCGGTACGGTTTTCGCAAAGTTCCGTATTCCCAACGCCACACGCTGCGAGGCCACTTCGCCACCGGCGCGGGCGAGTTGCTACTCAGTTACCGAGGGCGGTTCCGGCGGATCGCGCGCGCGCTCGACGCGGACATTCACCTCAAATGGTCGGGCCTCGACATCACCCGCTTCCATGGGTTCGGCAACGAAACGGCGCTCGACAGTCGAAGTTCGTTCTTCAAGGTGGAGCGACAGGAGTTCCTCGTGGAGCCGATGTTGGCACTGGCGCCGAGTCCCCGTTTCGAGGTCGCGGTCGGTCCGGTCCTGAAGATTTCGAACACCTCGCTGGCGGACAACGCCGATCGCTTCATCGGCATGGATTCGACGTTGTACGGCACGGGCGCCTTTGGTCAGCTCGGTGCGCAAGCGACCGTGACGGTCGACACCCGGAACACACCAAGCAATGCGAAACGCGGCGTCTTGGTTGAGGCCGGCGGAGCGGTGTATCCGGGCATCATTGACGTCCGATCCACATTTGGGGAAATCCATGGACAAGCGTCCACGTATTTGAGCGCCAACGTGCCAGCGGAACCGACCCTGGCGCTGCGGATGGGCGGACAAAAGGTGTGGGGAAGCTTCCCCTTCCACGAGGCAGCGTATCTGGGCGGCGCGAAAAATCTGCGCGGTTTTCGGGAGCAGCGTTTTGCCGGTGACGCATCGATCTACGGCAACGCCGAACTCCGGTTGTTCCTCACCAACATCCGAATCCTCGTGCCGGGTCGGTTTGGGGTGTTTGGGTTGGGGGACGTCGGTCGCGTGTTCCACGATGACGATCCCGACGGCGCCGACACCTGGCACACCGGGTTTGGGGGAGGGATCTGGATGTCGTTCATCGAGCGGCAACATACGCTGAGCGTCGCCGTGGCAAACGGAGACGACCTCACCGGACTCTATGTGCGCGCCGGGTTCCTCTTTTAGCCGGCGGCTACTTGTCGCACACTGGGAGCTGCAGTGGCCGTCGCCTTCGGCAACAGGTCGTTGTGTCGAAGTGCAGCCAGTGAGCGGTTTTGGAGGTTCGGCGCCGACGATGACAGTAACCAGAGAGGATGTTGGAAGACAAGGTGGTGAATCACACGTGTTGAGCGACGCGACCGCGAATCCTAACGATGCTCCATGTCCGGAAAACGTGCCGGATGTACTGGCCCGTCTCAACAGTGTCCTTGGCGATCGATACACGATTGAGCGTGAGCTAGGCAAGGGCGGGATGGCTATTGTGTACCTCGCTGAGGATCTCAAACACCGTCGCAAGGTCGCGATAAAGGTGCTGCGTCCGGAGCGCGCCCAGAGCATCGACGCGGAGCGGTTTCTTCAAGAGATCGAGTTCGCCGCGGCGCTCACCCACCCCAACATACTCCCGCTGTACGACTCCGGGGAAACCGATGGGTTTCTCTACTACGTGATGCCTTACGTGGAGGAAGAAACTCTGCGTCATCGCCTGTTCCGCGAGCGTCGGCTCTCGTTCCAAGATGCAATCCAGATCGCGACTGAGGTAGCAGGAGCCCTCTCCTTTGCTCACCGGCAGGGTATCGTGCACCGAGACATCAAGCCCGAGAACATTCTGCTGGCAGATGGCAAAGCGGTTGTGGCTGACTTTGGCATTGCTAAAGCCATCTGTGACGCCTGCGACGACAACATTACCCTGGGTGGTGGCGGCGGCTCTGTGGGCACGCCGGCGTACATGAGCCCTGAACAAGCCCTGGGTGAAGAAGTCGACCCGCGTGCCGATGTGTACAGTCTGGGGTGTGTTCTTTACGAAATGCTGACAGGGACCGCCCCCTATCGCGCGGCGAATGCGACGGCCATGCTGGTGGAACATGCGACGCACCGGATCCCGTCTATCAGGGAAGTTCGCCCGGATGTTCCAGAGCAACTCGATACAGTGCTGAAGAAAGCGCTTGCCAAAGGTGCGGCCGATCGGACCGCGGCCGCCTCGGAGTTCGCCGAATCGCTGCAGCGGATGAAAGTGGAGAGTGCACTGGCTGCGTCGCGGTCGCGGTTTGGTTCGCGTAGGGCGGTCCTCTCAGTGGTGTTATTCGTGGGTCTCTTAGTCGGCTGGTGGCGTATTTCTGTATCGATCGCCGGGGCCCGTCCTGTTCAGTCGCTGGCGGTACTACCATTTGCGAACCTGTCGGGCGACCCTGAGCAGGAATACTTCGTTAACGCCATGCACGACGCCTTAATCACCGAGCTCGCCCAGATCCAAGCGTTGACCGTCATTTCACGCACATCCGTCATGCGGTACCGCGATACCGATAAATCCATTCCGGAGATCGGCAGCGAACTAAGGGTGGATGCCGTCCTGGAAGGCTCCGTGTTCAAAGCGGGAGACAACGTGCGTATTACGGCGCAGCTGATCGGCGTTGTGCCGGAGCGACATCTATGGGCGCGATCCTATGACAGAGGTCTCGGAAACGTCCTGCGGCTACATAACGAGGTGGCGCAGGCGATTGCTCGCGCGATTGGGGCCGGGTTCACGCCCCGGCAAGAGGCCCGGCTGAGCACCGCCAGCCGTGTGGATCCCGAGGCACACGACGCGTTTCTCCCGGGCCGTCTCTATCATGAGAAGGGACAGTAGTAGGATTCGAAACGGCCATCGGCTACTCGCGCGAAGCCATCGAGAAAGCCCCGATCTTCGCGGCTGCGCACGACGCGCTTGCTCTCTTCATCCATCTTCTTGGGGTGAGGCTGGTGGCGATCGTCTTCAGCCACCTTGCGGACTGACGTACGTGGCTCCAAAGTGTGCTGGAGGCGAACGAACCTGCTGCCGATCTAGGCCCGGGAGCAGCATCCGCCCGCAGCGGGCCCTGTGGAGTAGCGAGCGCAGTTGGCTCGAGGCCACAGCCAACCGGGACAGCAACACACGAGACAAGGAGGCGAGTCATGTCCGACAGCGTGTACAATGTCATTGACTTCTGTCCTTCAAGTATGAAGCGTGACCGGAATTGATCGGCCTGAACGGGAGGTGCGACCGGTGGGTGTGGGCGCTCACAAGCATCACGCTCGCAGCGGCCTGCGCGGGTGAAAGCAGCTCATCGGACGAGATAGTGGTTGGGGAACACACCGTTGTCATTCGGATGACAGACGACCTGAGGTTCGTGCCGGAGAACCCGGCGATCAGCGTAGGAGACACGGTGGTTTGGATCATTGAGGGCGCTCTGCCACACACCGCTACCGACAAGCCGGGTAGCGCAGGCGTGGACGAACACAACATCCTCCCCGCAGGGGCAGAGCCCTGGGATTCCGGGCTTCTGGACCCGGGCCAAACATACCGCACGGTGCTGACCGTCGCGGGCAATTACACGTACGTGTGCCTTATCCACGAGGCCGGAGGAATGATCGGTCGCCTCACCGTCCAATGACCGCGCTGCGTGATGATATGTGTGGGGGCCGTAGGTTATTCGCTCAGCCCGCTTGTCTCGTAGGTGATATCCGGCTCGAACAAACGATTGAGGGCGAGGGTGACGAGCACCCGAATCTTGTTCTTGGTTCCCACCAACTTGAGGAGATAGGTGGCCCGGTAGATCCACCACGCCAGGGGGCCCGAAAGCCGCAATCCAAGAATGTCCACGAGCGCAACCCCGCAGCCGAGTGACACGATCTTGCCCGCGTGAAATGCCTGATACGGCTCGAGGTCGCGGCCGAGCACGTGGTTTTCGATGTTGGCGGCGGCCCGTATGCCCTGGCTGATGGCAATCGGGGCGACCTTGGGATAAGGACGTCCGCTGCGTTCGTCGGTGAGCGTGGTGACGTCGCCCACGGCGAAGACGTTCTCGCACCCCGCTACTCGCAGCAAGTGATCGATCTTGACGGCGGCGCGGTCGGTCGGGATGGGCAGTGCCGAGATCCAGCGTACCGGAGCGGAGCCCGCCGTCCAGATGAGCGTGTGAGCCGGAATCCGTTCGCTTCCATCGGTGCCCCGCGCCGTGACGACGCCGGGCGCCAAGTCTTCGATCCGCGTCTGGAGCCGCACCTCGATACCGCTTGCCCGTAGCCGGTCGAGGCCGGCGCGCGCCAGTGCCTCGTCGAACCCGGCCAGGATTCGGTTCCCGCCCTCGGCGAGCACCACCCGGACGGGAGTCGGGATCCGGTAATACGGCCGTAGCACGTGGTTCGCCAAATTGCTGATTTCGCTGGCGACCTCGACCCCCGCCGGTCCCGCGCCGGCGATCACAAACGTGAGGAGTCGTCGGCGCTCGTCGTCGTCCGAAACCAGCGTTGCCCGTTCGAGCGCACCGATGACGCGTCCCCGCACGGCCAGCGCGTCATCGACCGATGTGAACGGGACGCTACCGTTCTCGATATTCTCGTTGTTGAAGTACTGCGGCTCCCCGCCTACTGCCAGCACTAGATAGTCATACTGCAGTTCCGCATGTACGGTCTGGACCACCTGTCGTTCCAGATCGATTCCGCACGCCGCGTCCTGCACGAACCCAAACCCGTAGCGGCGTGCCATCGCTCGATAGGGATACGTCACGTGCTCCCGGCCCAGCGTGCCGGCGGCAACTTCGGCCAGGAGGGGGGTGAAGGTGAAATAGTTCTTGCGATCTACAAGTGTGATCTTGGCCCCGTACTCTCGCAGTTCGGATCGGCCGAGATAGCTGGCGGCATAGAGGCCTCCAAAGCCGCCGCCCAGCACAACCACCTTGACGGCCCGCGGTTTCATGAGCCGAACGGCACGGCAAATCGTGGCAGGAGGTCTTGGTAGTACACGATCATCGTGCCGATCAGCGTGATGATCCCGACAAGAATGAAGCCGACCAACTGGGTGCCCAAGCACCACAGCATGGCTACCTGACTTTCCTGGAGATATGTCCGCTTCCGCCCGCTCCAGTAGAGAAACAGGCCATACACCCCGAGCATTGCTATGGCGAGCACCACCTTGGTCAGCAGCCACCCACCGACGGGGCCGCTGAATCGGGCTACCGTGCCGAAGAAGGCGTCCCGCAGTCCGGCTGCCATCGACAACGCCACCGTGACGATGCCCGCCCAGGTATTGGCCCGCGCGAATCGGTAGATGCGGTCCTCGAACACGCTGGTCGCCAGCCCACGGAACAGCCAAGTGTACATTGCCACAAACGCCATCAGCAGAAACGCGACATGGAGGTGCACGAACAAGGGGTGTAGAACTCTCATGCTAATCTGAAAAACGTTCTCTTTGAGTTTCAGTTCGGGCGTGGTGTCTCAAGCTCTGTGTTCCAATACTCCCTCTTGCCGTTCTCGTCAAGCGAGGCTCACTTGTTCTGCCCGCCCGACATGGGCAACATTCTGATTGTCGGGGGGGCTAGTACCGTTCCACCATTTCGTCCTCAAGAGGCGGTGCGCCCTGGGGAAGCGCCGTCTGGGGCCAAGCGAAAACCTTGCTAGGCGAAACAGGGTGGAACGGCACTAGAGCACGAACGGCGCGGTGAGTACAAGTAGAACGGGCGCTCCCGCATCCACGACGATGTCTTCCTTCCGAGTGGCCGCGGTTACCCCTACGCCCGCGGCGGCGCCGGACGCGACACCGACGATGGTCCCCTTCTTGTTTCCACCGAGGAGCCGTCCTGCGATTCCGCCGACGACGGCGCCCGCGCCTACCTTGGCCACATCACCAGCCGTATTCCCCCGCCTTTGTTTGCGCGTAGGCAGGCTAATGACCCGGACCTGCGTCGGGTAGGTGTTTCCTCCGAGCGCCACGCTATAGAACGTGAGCTCTATCCGGCCGTCGTCCTCCGATGAGATATCCGAGATCACGCCCACGAAGACTGCATCGGCCGGAATGACCGTCTCGCCGCTGGCGTCGGCTACCGGGTACGCGATCGTGCCGATGACCGGGTCCCCGACCTTGTTGTGCCGCGACGTGATGGTGTCCTTGATGACGATCGGTATGACTGTGCCTGCCGGCAGGGTCGGAGGTGCATGCGGAGGCAGAAGTGGACTTCCCTGTGCGAGCGAGCCGGCAATAGGCGTCGCTGCGAGCACTAGAAGAATCAAGGGAGTGCGAATCGTCTGTGCAACCATTTTCATATCCTGGCTAAAAGCGTCGGTTTCGTAGTCATTAACTTCACCGCACATAACGTCCAAATCTTGGCGTGAGTTCCGGCCGGTTATCTCGGTGTCTCCCGCCGTCTTGCCCCGCCCCCTAAGAAGTTCTCGATCTTCTCCCACTGTGCGCAGACGTCGTTGTACCCGAGTTCGACCAGCTGGTCGGTGAACACCGGGTCAAACAGGAGGTAACTGACGAAATCCGAGCTTCCCTGGCGTTTGCCCCCCATGCTGTTGACCGCCCATCGGACGGTGCCTGGAAGGCGATCTTCGTACCCGCGTGAGAGCGCCCCCAAATCTCGGGACGGGCGCAACATGAGCAGTTCAACGGGCTTCAGGCCATGGGATCCGGCGGTTCCCTCAGGCCGGTCCTGCAACAGCTGGTTAATCCGTTCCAACCGCTCGGCGTCGCCGTCGAGTGAATCGAGGAAAACGGCGTTGAACAGCAGTCCCATGACCTCGGCTATCGCCGGGTATTCGCCCACCGAGCGCACTGCAACGCTGGAAGGACGCTTGGCTCTCATGCCAATCGCGAGGATCCGGGTAGCGCCGAGATGCACCGCCGGGGCGAGCGGCGCGAGTTGTCGCACGCTCCCGTCACCATAGAACCCATCCGGCATCTTGACGGCCGGGAAAAGGATGGGGATCGCGGAGGACGCCATGACGTGGTCGAGTGTGAGGGATGCGATGATCCCGATCCGCTGCGACCGTTCCCAGACGGGACATCCCGGGCCGCCGTGCACAAACGTTACCGTCTGGCCCGTGGTGTAGGACGTGGTGGTCAGTGCCGCAGCGCGTAGGCGTCCCGTCCTGACGTTCTCGTCGATGCCGCCGAAATCGATGCCACCGTCGAGGAAGCGACGCAGCGGCGCCATCTCCATCAATCCCTGCACTACGCCGGGCTCGGCACGCCGACCAATGACGACATTGAGAAGCCAGCGCAAGGCGGCTCGGACGATGCCCACCGGCCGCACGCAGTACACGCGGTCGGGTGTGAGCTTGGCCCACTCCGCGCGCAGGTCACGCACGGCTGACCCAAAAGTGCCACAGTACGCCGCTAGATACGCGCTGTTGATCGCGCCCGCGGACACGCCGGTGAGAATCGGTATCCGCAGCTCGGGGAACCGTTCGCCGATCGCCAAGAGCACTCCAACTTGATAGGCAGCGCGCGCACCGCCGCCGGAAAGCACGAGGGCAAGGTGCTCGTCGGTCGTTGGGTGCTCAACCGAGTTGGTCATCAACGCCGTTGCATGTGTGGACCATGTTTGCCCTCGCCAGGGGTGGCCGCGCTGCCGTCGCGGTCACCATGGTTGGACCATAGCCGAAAATGATCCAGTCCGTTCGAGAAGCAAGCATGCTGTTGATGGGCTCTCGTAAGTTGGCGAGGGCGTACCGGCCTCCCGATATCTCGTAACGTTCCCGAACTCTCGGGAGTGGACTGGTCCCCGCGGTTGAGGTCAGACCGCCACGCTGCACCATAAACACCTTCCTCACAAGAGCTTACGCTCATCTCGCCAGAATCTGTCGGCTTGGCACCTTCCATGCTTTATGGTCCGTCGACGAATCAAAACGACATCGGAGAGTTGACATGCTTACAACAGTCGAAGCTACGACGGCCCAGGTGGGTCTCGCGTCGACACCCGGCAACCACACGCTACCGGTGAGCGGCCTTCGAAGGTTCGTCGTAACGGCATGTTCCCCCATCGGCGGCGCAATAAAACCGACACGTTTTTACGATCGCGGCGCCGCGTTACACGTGGCTCGCGTGCTTCAGCAAGCCGGCTTCGACGTCGTGGTGCGGCATGCTGAGGACGAGGCGTGCGACACTTCGGATACCGGAGATGAACGTCATGAGTGAATCCATCTCGACCACCGTGTCTGCCACGGCCGACGGGATCAAGCTCGAGACCTTCGAGCGCGAGGCGATCCCGCATCTCGATCTTCTCTACGGCTACGGCCTGCGTCTGACTGGAGACTCGCAGCAGGCGGAGGATCTCGTGCAGAACACGATGCTCAAGGCCTACCGATCTTGGCATCAGTACCAAATGGGTACCAACGTCCGTGCGTGGCTGGTGACCATCCTCCGAAACTGTTTCATCAACGAGTACCGCAAGGCGAGCCGCGCGGGCGTGCACATCGACGTTGATGCTGTTGAGCATATTGCGATTCTTGACGACGCCGAACAATCCGATCCGGAGAACCGGTTTTTCGACCAGATCGTGGACGACGAGATTCTCCGAGCCATCGACGAACTGCCGGACGAGTTTCGCCAGACGCTGGTGCTGAGCGACATGGAAGCCCTCTCCTACGCCGAAATCGCCAAGGTCACAAGGGTGCCGCTGGGAACGGTGAAGTCGCGCTTGTTCCGAGCGCGGCACGCACTGCGACGCAAACTGTCGGGTTACGCCGTGGCGATGGGATACACCAGACAGGCTGCACTTGTCGAGGCGTTTTGAATGAGACTCTGGTACGTTGAACGCCCCGCCGCTCGGCGTGGGTCCTCGCTGTAAGGGAGCGAGGCGGGACCCTGCACATGCCCGGTTCAGCGGACCAGACGTCTCCGATACCAAACGATTTCTGAGATCCGAGTATGACTGTCTGAGATAGATAATCTTTTCTTCGGCGACACGTATTGCATGGCTCAGTGGTCAGCTTGATCTGGGCCCTCCTCTCCAGCCGTACATCCGCCAGAACGTTCGTGTCCTGAGTTCGTCCGTTAACGACGCGGCTCGTAGTGTGTCGCAGTGTGGGCAACCCAGGCGAACAGTTACACACTTTTTACGAAGGGTAACGCAGATGAGCAAGAGAAAATTTGGTTTGCTGGTGGGAGCTCTGGCATTCGCCGCTGCATTGCTGGCGGCGCCGTCGGGCACACTAGCTCAACAGAGCGGCACCGTCAGTGGCCAGGTAACCGATCAGGGCACCGGGCAGCCACTCCAGAATGCCCGCCTTTTCCTCGAGGGTACCAACCGCCAGGCGGTCACCGACGACGAGGGACGCTACCAGTTCCACAATGTGCCGGACGGTCAAGTGACCGTTCGCGTCATTGCCATCGGTTACGGGTCGCTCTCGAGCCTGTTCACCGTGACGGGTGGCGTCGGGACGGCGGACTTCGCGCTCACGCCAGCGGTCATCAATCTGGACAAACTCGTGGTGACCGCCACCGGCGAGACGCGCAAACGCGAGGTCGCCAACGGCGTTGCGACCATCGACGCGGCCGACGCGATTGAGGCAGGCCAGCCGGCCAGCGTCGCGAGCCTGATTCAGGGCCGTGCCTCGGGCGTCCAGATCATCAACTCCAGCGGCGCCATTGGTACCGGCACGAAGATCCGCATTCGCGGCTCCAGCAGCATTTCGCTGTCGAACGAGCCCCTGCTCGTGGTGGACGGCATTCGTGTCTCCACCGTGAACGAGGCCGGCTTCGACGTGGGCGGGCAGACGATTTCCCGGTTGAACGACTTCAACCCCGAGGATATCGAGAGCATCGAGATTGTGAAGGGGCCCTCGGCGGCGGCGCTGTATGGCACGGCCGCGGCGAACGGCGTCATCATCATCACCACGAAGCGCGGCCACGCGGGCAAGACGGTGTGGAACGCCTACACCGAGCAGGGCTTCAGCAACGACGTCGAGTCTTACCCGAATAACTTCCGGGGCATCGACGCCAGCGGTGACACCTGCCGCCTGGCCGCCTTCTCGGCCGGCAGCTGCACCCAGACCGGACTCGAGATGGCCAACCCGCTGGAGGGCAGCCGCAAACCCTTCCGGACCGGACGCCGCGAGCAGTACGGCCTGAACGTGAGCGGTGGAACCGAGAACATACAATACTACTTGTCCGGTGAGTGGGAAAACGAATCCGGCGTGTTCCACATCCCCAGCCAGACGGCCGATTCGATCACAGCCACCGGGCTGGCGCTCCCGAAGTTCGCTCGTAACCCCAATAACATTGAGCGCGGAAGCTTCCGGGCGAACATCCGGGCGCGTTTGAACGACAACACGGACCTCAACATCTCGACGGGGTTCGTCACCGCAGACATCTGGCTGCCGCAGAACGACAACAACTCGCTGGGGATTCTCCCGAGCGGCCTGTTGGGTTCGTCCGACAGTACGGATAATGGCGGGTACGGCTTCTTCCTACCGGAAGAAGTCTTCTTCGTCGAAGGCAGGCAGGGCGTCGAGCGGTACACCGGATCTGCCAATCTGGCGTGGCGCCCCACCACGTGGCTGTCGACCAAGGGCACGGCGGGCATCGACTTCACCCAGCGCGCCGACGTCGAATTCCAGCGGGCGGGCACAGGCCCAGACTCGGGCACCCGACTTCAGGGCTTCCGGACCTCGGACAAGACCAACATTTTCCAGTACAGTTTGGACCTCCAAGCCAACGCGCGGTACAAGCTGAGCGACGCCATCAGCTCCAAGACCGCGATCGGGCTCCAGTATTTCCGTAACGAGCTCGAGCAGATCGAGACGACCGGCGAGATCCTTGCTCCGGGCTCTGGCTCGCAGAAGACGGCGGCGACCCAGTTCATCAACGAGGACTTCATCGAGCTCATCACGCTGGGGGCGTTCGCCGAGCAGACGATCGGCATCAAGGATCGGGTGTTCCTCAATGCGGCCCTGAGGGGCGACGACAACAGCGCCTTCGGGGAGTTCTCCGGCACGGTCTTTTATCCGAAGTTCGGCGCCTCCGTGGTGGTCAGAGAAGCCCGCGGCGGCCTGCTGGACAACCTGCGGCTCCGGGGCGCGTGGGGCGCGTCCGGCCAGCAGCCCGGCCAGAACTCCGCGAACAAGTTCTTCCTCTCGGCCTCGGTGATCGACGGCGGACAGGAAACGTCGGGTGTGTCCAACGTCACGAGAGTTGACGGGGACGATGCCAGCGCCGGCAACGTGAACCTCAAGCCAGAGCGATCGCAGGAGATCGAGCTCGGATTCGAGGCGGGGTTGCTCGGTAAGCGAGTCGGTGTCGAGTTCAACTTCTACCAGCGTGTTACGACGGACGCGCTGATCCGGCGGGAGCTGGCTCCGTCCCTCGGCGAGACTGCGACTCGGTTCGAGAACATCGGCGAGACGCGGAACCGCGGCTTCGAGGGCGTCTTGAACGCTGCGATCTTCCAGGGCAACACGCTGAGTTGGGACATGAAGGTCAGCGGCTCGACCAACTCCAACGTGCTCCGCGAGCTCGGTGAGGGCATCGAGCCTATCGTGTTCGGCGTGCAACGGCACGACGAAGGGTTCTCGCTCGGCGGGTGGTGGCAGGAACCATTCGCGTTCGACGACGCCAACGGCGACGGCATCATCACGCCCGACGAGCTGACCATCGGCGACACGACCGAGTTCCTGGGCCACTCACGCCCGCAACACGAAGTGTCGTTCTTCAATAGCTTCACCATCTCCAAGCGCGTGCGCCTCAGCGGATTGTTCGATTACCGGGGCGGCCACAAGCAGTACAACCTCACCGAGCTGTTCCGCTGCCGGTTCAACAACTGCTCGGGAATAAACGACCCCTCCGCCTCTCTCGAGGAGCAGGCGCGGGCCCAGACCCAGAAAGCCAGCACCCGGACGGACGCGGGCTTCATCGAGGACGCGTGGTTCGTCAAGCTGCGCGAGCTCTCGCTCACCTTCTTCGCACCGGACAGCTGGGCACGGGCTTTGCGTGCCGACCGGATGAATCTCACGATCACCGGGCGCAACCTGTTCACCATTACCGACTATACCGGGCTCGATCCGGAGGTACAGGGTCAAGATGATGTCGGGGGGGCCAACGGCGGCTTTCTCGGCCGCGACTTCCTGACCCAGCCGCAGGTGCGGTCTTTCTCCGCCCGTCTCAACGTCACATTCTAAGCTGAGGACCACGAAACAATGACTATGCCAATGACTTTATATCACCGGGGTCGCTTCCGGGTTGCCTTGAGGGTGGCCACCCTCGCCCTGCTGCTCGCGGGGTGCAAGGAGAGCTTCCTCACGGTGAGCGATGGCGACAACATCGATCCGGGTAGCCTGAACGACGAAGCCGGACTTCAGGCTCGCCGGAACGGCGCCTTGGGCGACTTCGTATGGGCCTACGCGGGTGGCGACGACAACGACGGCACCGGCGCCCAGCTCCTGATGTCCGGTCTCATGACCGACGAATGGATGCACTCCGGCACATTCACGACGCGCGCCGAGGTGGAGCTCAGGGCCGTTCCCAACGACAACGGCACGCTGGCCAGCGTTTACCTGTTTCTGCATCAGGCCCGCGCGGCGCTGGAGAACACCGCCGAGCTGCTCGAGGAGCACAGCGCGGATCCGACCGGCGACGAGCGGATTTCCGAGATGCTGGCGTTCGCCGGATTCACCTACATCGCCTTCGGCGAGAACTACTGTTCGGGTGTACCGTTCAGCAAGCTCACCACTGAAGGGCAGTTGGAGCTTGGTAGTCCGGAGACGACCGAGCAGGTGTTCAATCGCGCCATCGCGCGGTTCGATGCGGCGTTGGCCCACGGCGCGATCACACCTGATATTGCGGACATGGCGCGAGTCGGTAAGGGCCGGGCGCTGCTGAACCTCGCCCAATACAACGCGGCCGCGGCCGCCGTGGCCGGGGTGGCGGACGACTTCGCCCAGCTGGTCGAGCACTCCGAGAACACCGAGGCCGAGCGGAACTCGATCGTGCAGTTCAACCAGATCGAGCGGCGTTGGTCCGTGGGCGACAACGAGGGCATCAACGGACTGGACTTCCGGTCCGCCAACGACCCGCGGATCCAGTGGTCATTGAGCGTCGGGGACGCGTTCGATCAGTCGTTTCCGGATTTTTACCGCTTCAACAACTACACCACACGGAGTGACCCGATCGCATTCGTGACGGGTATCGAAGCGCGCCTCATCGAGGCGGAAGCGATGCTTCAGGCCGGCAACGACGCCGGCTGGCTCGCGGCATTGAACTCGCTTCGGGCAAACTTCGCGACTCTCGTCGGAATCGTTCGGGGAGACGCAAGTGGGACGCTGTCCCCGCTCGCTATGCCGGGCTCGGCTGCCGGCCGCGAGGATCTCCAGTTCCGGGAGCGGGCATTCTGGCTCTACGCCACCGGCCACCGGTTGGGCGACCTGCGCCGGCTCATCCGGCAGTACGGCCGGGGTGCAGAAACCGTTTTCCCGACCGGGGCATCTTTCAAGGGTCCCGTGTACGGCACCGACGTGAATCTGCCCATCCCTCAAGAAGAGGAGAACAACGGGAACTTCACGGGTTGCCTCGATCGCGGCGCCTAACGCAGAAGGAGTAGCTAGTGCCGATCCAACTTGATTCCGCGAACGGCCCCGGGCGACCCCCGTGGGCAACGGCGTTCGTATGAGGGATCGTGTAGGTAGTAGCATTAAGTTGGAACGGCACTAGCTGTTACGAGGGAGGCGGCCTTTTGGGTCGCCTCCCTTTCCTTCTCCACAGAGTAAAAAAAGTTTCCGCTTCCCCAAGCCCCTCTTGACGTATTTCATCCGCCGCTCAAGCTTCGCGATTCGCGACCTCGTAAATCACCGCAGAGACCGCCGAGGGCGCAGATAACAAATGGGGTGAAACAACATCTAGAATGACCTCTGCGATCTCCGCGTGCTCTGCGGTGAATACGTCACCGCAATTCCGGCCCGGAGTACTAGTCCTCCTCGCGGCCCACTACGAAGTTGAATTCGATCTGCTGCCGCACGAGCACGCGGACGGCCATGCCCCGCACCCGTCCCGGTCGGAAGAGGCTCTCGCGAATGGCGTCTTTCGCGGGGCCCTCGAACGCCGCGTGTGACGACCTCACGATCTTGATGGACGACGGATCGACACGGCCCGTCGTTTCGATCACGAACTCGATGATGACGAAGCCCCCGATACCCGCTTCTCGCAGAGCCGCGGGGAACTGCAACGGGGGACCCGACAGTCGCTCGGGCCGTTCGTCTACCGTCCCCGCACGGAAGAGGCGGCTTGCGTCCACCGATCCCGTTCCACCTTTCACACCGTCGAAGACACCGCCTTCAATCCCCATCCCCGAAAAGTCTCTTGGGTCGAACTGCTCGCCGAAATCGATCGGCGGAATGTCCGTGGGGATACCGACCGGAGCCTTAACCGCTTGAAAACCCTGAGGTGGTGGCACGAGGCTCACCATTTGAATCGGACTTGCTTTCGGTGGCGGCGCTGGCTCAGGTGGCGGTGCTGTTTTCTGCTCCGGCTTTTTCTCAACGCTGAGATAGAACAGCAGTGTGTCTGGCTGGACCTCTTGTATGACCTCTACGGCTCCCGCCGTCGCCATCACCGCGGCGACAAGAAGACCACCGTGCAGAGTCAGGGACATCATCGTTGCGGGAACGGATTTCCTGAGCCGCTTGTCTTTCGGTTTGGAGCACACCAAGTCATCGAACGCCGGCGGTTCTGGTCGCCTGTTGGGCCCAGCGCGCAATGTGAGATTGCGCTGGCACGAATCGCAGCGAACTGACCACACGGCATGGTCCCCATGGGTGATCGGTCCTTTGACCTGCAGCGCGGAACCGTGCCGCGGACATGACGCAGGGGTTCCGGAACTCTCGAGCCCCTTCCGGATGTGTGCGATCTCTTCGTTCGAGAAAGGCGCATTCGTGTCAGGCTGATCCGGGTTGGCTGTGTGCCTCCTGCGCCTTTTGTATGACACTCGGAGGGAATAGCTTTTCTCCGTTCAAACTTACCTCGGCTAATGTGTTCTTCCCAAAAAAAACCGGCCAGAGAACTGGCTGTTTTCTCCCCTCTGCTCAGTTAGTGCGCCAAACTCTCGATCTCTTACACTCTGGATTGCGAGGACTTGAGTGGCGGCCACGTGCAGTCGACGACGTGCCTCCTTACTGCACCGCAACGACAGCAACACTTGACAATTGGAAAGAGTTCATCCATCGCGTTGCCGCTTTACATCGTTCTACCGTGCACAACGCACGTCGATGTGTCACACCATACAGGAACCGATCGCGCGTCGGTGGCGTTCCCTGTAGTTGAACGCGCCGCTTGCGGCACATGAGTGTCGTGCGAAACAGCGCGAGAAGGGAAATGAAAATGTACGCAAAGAACTTTCGGGCCGCGTGGAGTTCCGCTGCGGTCCTTATACTAGCCGGATGTGCCTCTCTCCAAGTCCGAACCGACTACGATCAAGGCGCGTTTTTCGCACCGTTGCGCACGTATGACTGGGCCGGCGGAGAGGTGGACGCTGGCAACAATCCCGCAGTGAACAACCCGCTCTTGGGAAAGCACATCCGCGGTGCTGTGGAAGGCGAACTTGACCGAAGGGGCTATCGCCAGGTGACGTCGGGAGCTCCCGACTTCCGCATCGCCTACCGGGTGGTTGCGCAAGAGAGGGAGAGATTTTTCGGCTCCGGTTACGGTGGCTCGTACGGTTATGGCCGGTCCTATTATCCCGGGCGTTATGGCTTTCGATTTTTCGGTGGCCGACACTTTAACCCGTACGGTTACCGCGGCTATTCAGGAGCTGGATACGGATACGGGGGTGCAGGGCGCGTGCGCGAATACCTGCGGAGTACCTTGGTGCTCGACATAACCGACTTCGAAACGGGGGAAGTCATCTGGCGTGGGTGGGCTCGTAAATCGCTGGATCTTGACCCGCGTCCAGAAAAGGTCCGGATGTATGTGGACGAAGCGGTTGCGGAGATGTTAGCGGACTTTCCCCCGGAGCCCTGAGGAAGGTCCGGCTATCGAGCCTGCGTTTGGCAGCCGCGATCTATAGGCCTAGGACTACGGAGCGAGAGAATCGGTGTGGAGCCGTCAGGGCCGCCAGTGGCGGCCCGTCGCGCGGCGGCCTCCTACCGAGACCTCACCATCAGCGTGGAGAATTCCAGTCGATTCGCTACGGTCAGTTCGGTGACATTCCCCGCATTGACGAGTATCACGGGGGTCGTGTACCTCACGCTGGATCCGATCGGTCTGATCAGAAACTGCAGCGATCCTTGGCTCAACGCTTGAGCGGCGACCGGTCCCCTCATCGGGATGACGATCGTCGAGAAGCTCGTGACGGTGCCGATCCGAATGGGCCGGCTGCCGTTGGCGGAGACGAGATACACCTTCACGTCCTGCCAATTGTTGTTGCGAATACGTACGGCGGTCGCTGGCGCCCGAAATCCACTTTGCAACGGCGGGGTCGAAGTGGCACAGCCACTCCCTCCTACCGCAGCTAGTACGATCGCGAGCGCGCTAGCGAATTGCCTCGGTGCCATCATGACACACCCTCCTTATGGAGTTGGCTCGCTATTGGCGCTCGCGGCAATCATCCGGATGGTCGCCACTGCTACCCATAGATATTAAGCACTTATCGTGCCAAGCACGGTGACGTGTGGCACAACACCCTAGGTCGCTGTTTAAGATCGGTTAGCGGGAATCCGTCGCTGTCAAATAACCGAACAGGCTATTGAAGCGTGCTGAAACACCACACATTCACGCAAAATCCCCCGAGCACCGGAAGGGAATACCGGACGAATTTGCCGCGCGTCAGTGGTCAAGCGTCACAAAGCAGGTGTACGCCCAATCATGTACGTTTCTTCGCGGGCTAGATCCCTAGCGGTAGTTCCCGAACTTCAGCTCGATTCCCCAGTCCTCTTCCTTGAGGAAACCCATCACTTCCTGGAGCACATCTTTGGAGGGGCCCGAAACACGAAGTTGGTCGCCCTGAATGGCTACTTGTACCTTTTTCAACTTCTGATTCTTCACAGCCTTGACCATCGCGCGCGCGGTATCCGCAGAGATGGATTGTACGAGTGAGATACTCTTCCGCACTCGACCACCGGCGGCCTCTTCGTTTTCACCAATTGTCAGGTTCTTCACGGGGACGTGGCGCTTGATGAGCTTGCCCTGGAGAATGTCGAACAGCGCCTTCATGCGAAAATCGTCGTCGGCCTCGAGTTTCAGGTCGGACTTCGCGCGGTCAAAGTCGATGGTACACTTGGTGCCCTTGAAGTCATAACGCTGCTGGACTTCCTTCATCGCCTGGTTGACGGCGTTGTCGATTTCTTGCAAATCCGCGCCAGTGGTGACATCGAAAGAGTATGTCGGCATGAATGGCAGGCTTTAGGTGACGGGTGAGAAGTGAGAAGTGAGAAGTGAGAGGGCCCCCATCCCCGCCTTCGGTACGCAGTTCGATAGAGGGCAGGCACATCTCAAGTCAAAACGTCTCACGTCTCACGTCTCACGTCTCGCGTCTCGCGTCTCGCGTCTCGCGTCTCACCTCTCACTTCTCACTTCTCACTCAATGACTTTCCAGAACGCGATCCCACCGGCTTGCTTCCCCACATCCGCTGTCGCAACGCGACGCAACTCGCGAAGATCTATCACGTCTACGGCCCCCGGCTCGCCCCCGATGCCCTCGACGGTCACGAACGCGTACCGGCTATCGGGCGTCACCGCGACGCCGTGCGTCACCCGCCGAGTGCTTGGCAGGAGCGCGACACGTTCCCCACTCTCGCGGTTCCAGACACTGACCTCCGCGCTGCCCTTCTGCGTGACGATGATCTGCCGGTCGTCCGGGGTGACAGCGATGTTGTACGGCGCCGCGGGCGCGTCAACGCGTCTGGTGACGGTCCAATCGTCGACCCGAACCTCCACCAACTCATGACTCTTGTTGCACGCTACGTACACGTACTCGCCTGTAGCCGTTGGCGCCGCCCAGGTCGGCGAGCAGACGCCCTCGCCCGATGGAGGGGAAACACTCAACCTCCGCGAGATGTCCAACGTTTCGACATTCAACTCGATCAACTGATCGTCCATCATACAAGTCGAATAATGCCTCAAGCCGTCAGGACTGAACCTCGACCCGTGCGGCATCGTACACGTTTCCATACGATCGATCTCGATCATGCTCTCGAGATCGACAATCGACACCGTACTGGGTTCCGGATCTCCGTAAAAGTTCGAATTGACCGCGATGGCCATGCCTCCGGACGGGGGAACGGACACGGTCGATGGAAACAATCCCAACTCGATGCGCCCAACGGCTGCGTCGGAACCGGTTTCGTACTTCCACAGCGTGCCAAACGGAAAGCCATGCCCCAACGTGAGGTACCAGTGTTCGCCGGAGGGATCGACGAAAATGCCGTGCGGTCCCTCGATCTCGGTCGGCAGGGTCCCGACCCTGATGACCTTCTCGACCTTCAGACCCTCGTCCGATGAAAAACGGAGGAGGGTGACCTCGTCCTCCGACTCCGACGCCACATAAAACAGATACGCCGGCGAGGCCGATTGGTGGGCGTGAAACATCGCCGCCCCCGCCCCCGCCCCGCCGATCAGCAGGGCGGCTAGATAGGGAACAAACATCATTGAGTGAGAATGACCCGGGGCTGCAGTTTGATCGTCCAAAGCCCGCTGTTTAGTTCGGCGAAGAACAAGTTCCCCTTGTGCGGCTGCCCACCCCACGTCATGGGAGAATTGGGAATGACGCCGCCGGGATCGTATGCCATGTAGCGCGCAATCTCCCGACCTTGGTGGTACAGGTTCCCCTTCAGTTCTCCGGAGATATCGACCACGCGCATGCCACCCTGATAGAAGGCGGCATACAGCTTGTCGTCTTCGATCCAGATGTTGTGAGAACCCGCCTCAGGTACTTGGTACCGCGCCACCTCTTCGGGGTTCAATGGGTCGGTGAAGTCGATGAAGTGCATGTACCCCGTCATGAGACCCGGCGTGCCGTCGCCGATGCCGTCGAACCGCGGGCCGCCCCGCTCGTCGCCCATGATGACGTAGAACTTCCCGGTGGGACTTCTATAGGGGAAGGCGGCGTGGGTCGCGCCATCAAAATCGTGATAGCGCGCGATCTCGACCGGGTTCGCAGGACTTCCACCACGGATCCCGTTCCCCACGTCGATCAACACAACACCGTCGGCCCAATTTGACGTATAGGCAATCCCATCCACGATCCAGATGTCGTGGATCCCGTGACCGGGCGTGTCCAATTCAAACTGGCCAACACGGTGCGGGTTCTTCGGATCTTCAATATTGATGACGTCGAACCGGCGCCCGTTGTTGATGGCGTAGACGTGGTTGTCATAAATGAACACGTTGTGCACGCCGCCCGTCAGCCCGTCGTCGAAGGTGGAATGGATCTGCACATCGCGCGGATTCGTCACGTCCAACACCAACAGGCCATTGCGGCGGTTTGAGGCACCCTCTCTAGTGATGACCGCCACCCGGCCGTCCTCCGAGATCTTCACGTCGTTCACCGTGCGGGCATCGACCACAATGCTGTCGACCATCACTGGATTCGCCGCGTTGGTGACGTCCCAGAAGTACGCGGCGCCCCCGGCGCTGTGCGTGCCCGTGACAGCATAGTCGCGGCCGTCGACACCTTCCCAGATCCAAAGATCCGAGGTCCGAACGTCGGTGACGGACGCATGACCGATGAATTCCACATTCTGCGTCGCCAATCGGTTCGTGATCCGCACCGTTTGATGCGCCACGTGTCCCGCGGCGATGGCCATGATCGTGAAGTCGCCCGGGTCTTGCGCAACGAAACGACCCTTTTGATCGATCTCCGCGGGTGGTAACTGTCCGACAATGGAGTCGTCTGGATTCGACACGAGTGTGAACATCACCGGTGCATCTACCACCCGCTGACCGCGACCGTCCAGCGCGACGGCGCTGGCATGGATGACGTCACCCGTTCGGGCCGAATCCTGGCTCAAGGTGAGCGAGAGCGTGCGTATCGGGTTGGCAACGACACGGTACGTATGCGATGTCGACACGTCCTCCGCCTGCGCGGTGAGCGTGACCGTGCCCTCCTGATGCCCCGTCAACCGACCAAACCGGTCGACCGACGCGACCCCTGCATTATTCGTGGACCATGTTACCGGTACCCCGCCACGCTCGGCACCGGTCACGTCGAACACGGTGACATCGTGACGCACCGACGCCCCGACCAAGAATCGGTCGCCGGTCGGTTCCATCACCACATTGCGCAAGGCCGGATACTCCACGGCGAACACCAAGCTGTCCCGCAGGTTTCGGGCGGTGCTCACCATGACGTACACTACGAACTCCCCACCCCTCGCCGGCTGGAGAAGCCCGTCCCTGGAAATGGGAAAATCGCGGCGCGCGCTGGAGAAAAACCGAGTCGGCAACTCGATTTCGTTTCCACTGGCGTCAAACACGCGTGCGGTGAGCTGCACCCTGTCGCCGACCGCCACCGACGTCGTGGGACCAGTAAGTTCCACCCGAACCGGCGTCTGGGCTGCCAGAACCGGAGCAAAAACAACCGTGAGGATGAGCACCATCCAGCAATTCCGTAGTCGCATAACACAAACCTCGATGGAGAAAACGGTTCCGAATCAAGAAGAATACGCCATGGCACCGAGGGTTGCTACACCGCTCCGAGGGTGGGAACTTCGGCATGTGGCCTCGGCGCCAGTGAAAAACGATCTCATGAATTGGATAGCCACGGAAAGCACAGAAAGCACGGACCCCCGCACATCCCCAAAGCCTTTGGCTCCCAACCGCCCCGGCCCGCGTGCGAATGGCCTTAGGGAACAGGCAGGACCAGGGGGTGCGGGAGGGGGAACAACTAGTCCAGGAGCGGGGTGCGGATCCGTGCTTTCCGTGCTTTCGTGGCTAACCGGGGGAGGCAGGGCCCCAGACACTTCTCAGAATTGGACAAGTTCAAGATGCAACATCGCACGATGATTCGAGTGCTGTTTCTGCTGGCCTTCGCAGCCCTGGCCGGACCCGCTGCGGGGCAACAGGCAACGGACATTTTCGTGGGGCGGCTCGCACTGAGCGGTGGGCTACTCACCGTGAGTGATCTGAGAAACGCGACGAATCGAGACGGCTACGACAACCAACCGTCATTCGATCCCACCGGGGCCTTCGTTCTGTACACGTCCGACCAACCGGACGGTCAAACGGAAATCCTTCGGTTCGACATTGCCGCCGGCAGCTCAGAAAACGTGACAAATACGCCTGAAAGTGAGTATTCACCCACACCGATGTCCGGCGGGGCCACCTTCTCTGTGATTCGGGTCGAAGCCGACTCGGCACAACGGCTCTGGAGCTTCGACATGGATGGTCGAAATCCCAAGTTGCTGCTGGAGGACATCATGCCGGTGGGATACCACGCCTGGGGCAACGAGCGAATGCTGGCGCTGTTCGTGCTGGGTTCACCACCGACCCTACAGCTCGCCGACGCCAATACCGGACGCGCCAGCGTGATCGAGCAAAATATCGGCCGTTCGCTGCATCGCATCCCCGGACAGGCCGCAATCAGCTTTGTGCACAAAATCTCGGACGACGAGTGGTGGATCAAGCGGCTCGATCTCCGAACACAACAGATCACGCGCATGATTCACACGATCCCCGGAAGCGAGGATTACGCCTGGACCCCCGGCGGCGTAGCCGTGATGGGGAGCGGATCGGTGCTCTATCAATGGAATACGGGAGCGATAGGGTGGAGCGTGGTCGCCGATCTCGCGGATCAAGGGATCGAGGGGATAACGAGGATTGCGGTGAGCCCGGCGGGGGATCGGATCGCGATCGTTGGGGTGAGAGGTGAGAGATAGGGGAGAGGGAAGAGGGGAGAGGGGAGAGGGCCCGGCTCTCTCCCGCCCCAGTTAGCCGCGTGGAGCGGCGGTCCGTGTTTTCCGTGGCTAACCGGGGGAGGCGGTGGGGCCCTCTCCCCTCTCCCCTCTCCCCTCTCCCCTTATTGCCCGCTCGTAACCGATATGAGCGTCCCCCGCAACACCTCAGGCGAATCCGCGACATACACGTTGTAATCACCGTCCTCGTACACGCTGAACGCGATCTTGTCCACGTCCTTGGCAACGGACAGCGCCGGACTCAGTGACGTGATACCGCTGATGCCGGTGAATAGATTCGTGATCTGGTAGATCCGGCCGTCGGTGAGATCGAGCCGGTAGGCGTTGGTGATGCCTTGCGGGTCTCCAAGGAAATAGAGGCTCTTCCCGTCGGGCGACCACTGGGGATTCGTGTTCTTTGCCTCGGGGAAGCTTTGTATCGGTTCGAGGGCGCCCGTCGTCGGATCCATCATGGCGAGGCGATAGTTGCCGTACGCCAACCGTGACAAGTCAGTCGAGAAACGATCGGTGACGAACGCGATGCTTCTTCCGTCAGGCGACCATGCCGGATGTAGGTCTGCAAACGCATCGTTCGTGAGTCGTCGCAACACGTCACCGTCCAAGTCGTAAACGTAGAGATCCGAGAACCCGCCGACGACCGCGGAGAACGCCACGAAGCTTCCGTCAGGCGACCAGGTGGGATTGAAAATCTCACCGAGATCGGGAAACACCTTCTCACGGACGGTTTCGCCCGTTTTCACATCGACGATGGAGAGCAACGGATCGGAGCCGGTCACCGCACCGAAGACGAACTGATCCCCCGTCGCATTCCATGCTCCCGCTGATCGGATGAACTGTATGCTCTCGAGATGCGGGTCTGTGGCGCTCTCAACCAGGCGGTTCAACACTTCTCCGGTTTCGGCGTTGGCCCGAAACATGTCGAGCGAGAACAGGTCTCTGATGGAGAGGAAGACAAGCTCTTTGCCGTCGGGGCTCAGTGTGGGACCCGTGTTGATGCCGCTTCCTCCCTCCCGCTGCAGCAGGATTTTGCCGTACGTGTCTGGCTTTTTGGTTGACTCGCGAAGGTCGCGGTACGCCAGCCGTATCTCCTCTTGCCACTCGGCGTTGACCGAATCGGCGGGAACGAGCAACACTCGCTGGAGCGCCGCCTCCGCCCTACCACTGCGCGCGCCGGCATTCAGTATTCGGCCCACGACATCGTCACCCCAACGACCTGCGACGTACGCCCAAAACGCCTGCCCGAACCGGTACGGGAAAAACCTGGGATCGTTGAGCTGCCGCATATCGGGTATACGGTCGTGTTCTGACGCATCGCGAATCCACATTGCCGTGTGCGGATCCTTCGGTCCAACCGAGAGATACTCCGCCATGCCCTCTACGAACCAAAGTGGCAATCCCAAGGCTCTCGGTAGTGCCGTTGGTCCCTGACCTCGCTGTGTCATGTCAAACTGAAAAGCGTGAACCAGTTCGTGACCAAGTACGTGGTCGGTCTCCTTCAATGGACCCGCAAAGGGCAAGACGATACGCCGCTTCAGCGCTTCGGTGGCTCCACCTACGCCCTCGCCCGGAGACCCCCCGAGCTGTGTCGTCTGCTTGAAGTGCGGATGACTGGCGTAGTACATGACGGGCTGCCGGCCACGCAACTCGTGATTCAGCAGTCGCGATAGCCGTGCGTACCAACGCTCCGCCATGCGGCCGGCTTGCACGGCTGCTTCCCGTTCCTCGTCGTAGTAGTAGATGTCGAAGTGTTCGGTCTCCAGAATCTTGAAATCAAAGCGGTCGTAGCGAACGACATTCTGGCCGAACCCTGTGCTGGGCGTACCCATGCACGCGGTCACCAGCAATACCGTCACGACTGCCGCCCACCTCGTCGGCTTGCGTCCCTGAGAAGTCATCGTCTATCCTTAAAGTTACTCCATCCAGTCATACGAATCCGTGTGCCGCGCGCCGGACAGAGGAACCAATACGCGCTGGCGGTGTCGATGTTTACGAAACCCCGAAGCCGATCTGCAGTTCCAATAACGAAAGGCGGTAGGGCGGTAACCGTGATTGGACTCACTATCATCTCGAACCTTGTCCCATATTATTGAGCATGCGGTCCCTCATCCTTCTCGTACTAACGCTGAGTCTCACGCGCGTGGCCGCAGCTCAAGATTTGGCGATGGCCGCCGACGTTCTGTGGGAACCGGGACAACCCAAGCAGGGCACGCTGATCTACCTGATCGTGAATACACACCTAGAGCACGAGGGGGTCAAGGTTACCGGTCAGATGGCAGGCCAGGAGCTGCATTTCACGCGAGCTCCGTCGGGTGAGTTCCGCGCCATCGCTCCAGTTCCAGTGAACGCTCTCGAAACGATACCATTCACATTTGCGGTCATCCAACAGTCCGACAGTTCTCACCGAATGGTCCGCGTGCCTGTCGAGCAGCGAGAATTCAGCTCCTCGCGGCTTTCCGTCGATCCACGATTCTCCACCCCTCCGGATTCTGCATTGCAAGTTCGTATCCGTGGGGAGTCCACCAAATCCGTGGCCGTGTCGCGGCGCTCGCACAACACCCCGCGCATGTGGGAGGGCGGATGGATTCCTCCGCGACAAAGTCCGATCACGAGTGATTTCGGCGTGCGCCGCATGTTCAATCGTGAACTGCGGAGCCGGCACATGGGTGTGGACTTCGACGGCGAAACCGGCGACCCGATCGTGGCGGCCAACCGCGGGGTGGTGGCATTGATCGGCGATTTCTACTACGCCGGCAACGTCGTGTACCTCGATCACGGCAAGGGGCTCATCACTATCTACATGCACATGACCGAGGTGGATGTCACCCAAGGCCAGGTCGTCGAGCGCGGCGAGCAATTGGGAAAAGTCGGAGCGACGGGCCGAGTGACCGGACCCCACGTGCACTGGACCGCCAGGTATGGCCGCGTTTCTGTGGACGGCATGAGCCTTTTCGATCTCCCCATCTCCGACCGCGGCGTCGCCGTCGACTCAGGGAACTGACCGCCACACACCCGCTCGGGTAGATAGATAGCCACGGAAAACACAGAAAACACGGAAACACCGCCCCGCAGCCCAGGACCTTTTTTCCCCTTCTTCACCCCACTTGCTTGATCGTGCGTTGATACGCGGGTGGGGTAGGGAACAAAGCGTACTCGGTATGGTGCTGGGGTCCGTGTTTTCCGTGTTTTCCGTGGCTATTTGACTGTTCACCGCCGAACTACTCGAACGGCCGGCGACGACGATTGGCAGCGGCGTGGGCCGAGATGAACCGATCGGTTGCGGTCAGAATCAGATCGGTCAGAGAACCGATCGCGTGGGCGCGCACGCTTCCGAGACTCTGGCCCGATCTCCACGTCGGCACAAAGACCGGCTGCGAATCCCGCATCATCACCGCAATCTGACGAAGCTCGAGTTCGACGCCGTACAGATAGAGATATTGCGACGCGCGAAGCAGGTTGATCCGCACGTGCAGCACGGGACTGCCTAGCGTGACCTGCCACTCGTCCTCGCTGAACGCCTTGATTCGAGCATCATCCAACTTTTGGATGACCAAGACGCGCACGCTGTCGCTGTTGAAGCCGTCCTGCGTTGCTTCGAGACTCACCTGACTCACTTCGACATACACGCCCGGCAAGCGATGGAGGCTCATCGTGTCCATCGCGACGAACTGGCCGGCCACCGGTGCAACGGACACCGCGTGCACGACCAACGCTGGCAACCACTTCATTTGCGAACCTTCCTAGGGGCCACGGAAGACGAGGTGCCAGGTTCTCTAGCAGGTTGCGGAAAAATTCATGGTGAGCCGCGTTTGTCCGGGTAACACGACGGTGTACCAGCGTGCGGTCCCCTATTACCGCCCCCGCGGTGCGGTCGGCGTGACGAATGCGGCCCACACTGCCCCATCAGGGGCTGCCTCCGGCCAGGGTCAGGGTGCGTATCCGCATCAGATTGTAGACCGCGGCCGTGAACGTAAACACCCACCCGACCCGCGGGGTCCCGCGATGTCGGAGTTTGCGTAACAACCCAATCGTCTTGCCCCACCCGTAGATCTCTTCCACTTTTTTGCGCTGCCGTTGACTGATCGCATAGCTGGGATGGCGCGTCGTCCGGCCATCCACCGCGCTCCGCAACCGCGTGCGGTGCACGTTCGGCGTGACGTGGGGCGTCCAGCCCAACGCCCGCAGCGTGTCGACAAACCCGCACCGATCATAACCCTTGTCCGCCCCCAACGTCCGTCGCCGGGCCGTCGGCGGTAAGCTCCCCACCATCGCCAGCGCACTCGCACACTCCGCCTCGTAGCCGGGCTGCGTCACGTCGGTCGCCACCACGAGCCCGTGCCGATTATCCATCAACACACTCGCCAAGTACGCCAATTGCGCGCCTTGCCCCCCACTCTTCCGCGTCAACCGCGCCTCCGGGTCCGTCCGCGACGCATGCGTCGCATTCGTCCGTTTCTCCTGGCGAAACGTCACGCTCGGATTCCCCGGATCATCGTCCGTTGGCGGGCGGGTGCCGGCCTTCGGCTGAAAACTCTTCTGACTCGCCCACGCGTCCAGCAAAGTCCCGTCGACGGTGAAATGCTCATTCGACAACAACGCCCGCCGCTCCGCCTCCTGTAACACTTCGGCCAGAAACGCATCCGCGATGCCCCCCTCGACCAGCCGCGTCCGATTCTTCGTAAAGACCGTCGGCACCCACACCGCGTCGTCCAGATTCAACCCCACAAACCATCGGTACAGGATGTTGTAATCGAGCTGCTCCATCAGCTGCCGCTCGCTCCGGATCGTATACACCACCTGCAGCAATAACGCGCGTAACAAATGTTCCGGGGGAATCGACGGCCGGCCCCGCCGCGCGTACAGCCGGTCCAACTGCGGCGAGAGCCGGGCTAACACCGGGTCCACCAGCGCCCGCAGGGCGCGCAACGGATGGTCGGAGGGCACCCGATCCTCCGCACTGATATAGCTGAACAGCGCCGACTGATTCGTCTTGTTCCCGCGCATCGTGGCACTCCCATCGAGGTCCCTCTACGATAGGAACTTCCGGCTCGCGATGCTATCGTCAATTACCCGACTTTTTCCGCAACCTGCTAGGTTCCAGGTGTCAGGGGGGAGACCCTGAAACCTGAGACCTGAAACCTGACACCTAGTCGGCCAGCCGATCCTCCCCAGCATACACATTGAAACTCTCGCCGCGCGAAAACCCGATCAACAACATCCCGATCTCGTGTGCAAGTTGTACCGCGAGCGAGGATGGTGCAGAAACACCGACCAGCCCACCAATGCCGGCGAGCGCAGCCTTTTGAACGACCTCAAAGCTTTGCCGTCCAGAAACGACCACTACACATGGCGGTAAGGGCCAATGCTTTCGTGTCGCCGCGCCAATGACCTTGTCTACTGCATTGTGGCGACCCACGTCTTCACGAACCGCCATGACTTCCCCCCGCACGTCGAACAGGCCAGCGGCATGGAGTCCACCGGTCGCATCGAATGTCGGCTGGTGTCGGCGTAAGCGGTCGGTCAGCGATGCCACCACGCCCTTTTCAATGGTCCAATGCTGGAGTGGGCGCCCAAAGATCTGCACTTGCTCGATCGAGGCCTTGCCGCACACCCCGCAGGAACTCGATGCGAACATGTTGCGCTGAAACTGGGTTGCGTCTACATCGATCCCGGGTGCCAGACTCACCGAGAGACGCGACTCATCAATGTGTTCAATCCCCTGAATCTCCGCCGGCTCGAGAAGGATACCCTCGGTGAGAAAAAACCCGCGGACGAGGTCGTCGTCATCCCCCGGGGTTCGCATCACCACCGCAAGCGCGGTTTCGCCCAAGCGAATCTCCAGGGGTTCCTCGACCGCAACCGTATCACGTTCAGCGGCCGACGAGCGCCCTCCGTGTCTAGTGATCTCAACGTCACGGCTCGCAGCCGTTTCACCCGATGATGTCATGATTGGGAAAGTATATCGTCGCGCGGATGGGTCGAGCGGATTATGCCCCGGCTGACTCCTCAGCCACCAACCTCCGCCGATTCCGGCCCCCCCAATGCTCCCGCGCTCGGATAATGCTGACGAGCAAGGCTCCTCCGGCGGCGAGGGCACCCCCGGCGATCAGGGCGGGGATGTAGAGCAACACCATTGGAAATGGGAGGACAGTCCCAAACACCCTTGCGAGCTGGCCCACCGGGCCGTCGGCACCCGTGAACACGAGCAGCCCAACGAATCCCACGGTAGCCCCGGCCGCCGCGAACCGCGCCGGCCGGTCAGATGCTCTGACGATCGAGGCCCAAACCCCACCCACGATAAACGTCGCCCACCACCCAAAAGCCAGCGACGCCATTGCATAGGCGACCGTGAAAAGGACGGCTGCGACGGGGTATACGCCAAAACGCATTGCTTGTCCCCCAGTTGGCGCGACGGTGTTGGTTCAATGTCAATGCTGTTGCCTGGACAGCCGCCGCGCAAGAGTAGGGGCGACGCGTGCCTCGCCCCTACTCCGCCCGGAGCGCAGTCACCGGATTCACCCCACTGGCTCTTCTGGCCGGGATCCACGCCGCGAGCAGGGCCACGCTCATGAGCACCACGGGGACCAGTCCAAAGGCGATGGGATCGGTAGCCTTGATCCCGTACAGCAACCGTCCCAAGAGTTGGGCGGACAGCAGCGAAAGCAGGAGACCGATGACCCCGCCAACGGCCACCAACCTCATGCCGTCCCTCAATAGCAGGCGCGCCACGCTGCGGGGATTGGCGCCGAGCGACATGCGAATGCCGACCTCGCGGCTCCGTGCCGCGACGGAATAACTCACGACGCCGTACAAACCGATCGAGGCCAGCAGCAAGGCCAGTGCCCCGAACACCGTTACCAACAACGCCGAGAGCTGGTGGGGCAGCAGCATCACTGCGAGATGGCGTTCCATGGTCTTGGTTTCGAAGAGGAGAAGCTCGGGATCCAGCCGGCGGGCCAGTGCCACCATGTCCAACACCGTCTTGTGCGCGTCCGTGGACGTCCGGGCAATCACGGTCATAAACGAGCTGAACGCCTGCGCGTACGGATGGTACAAGAACGGTCGCGGCGCCTCACCAAGGGAACGGACTTTCGCATCGCGCGCCACGCCGACGACGGTGTGTTCGGTTCCGTTGGACCGCACGGTCCGCCCGATGGCATCTCGGCCCGGCCAAAACCGTGCCGCCATGGCTGCACTGACGATGGCCACCGGGGCCCCATCGGGTCCGTCACTGTCGTTGAACGCCCGCCCGCGAACGATCTCTACACCGACGGCGTCGAAAAACCCCGGATCGACCGGCGCATAATCGATGAAGTGGAAATCCTGACCCGGCGGGGGATCCACGCCGTCCACACTCACTCCCCTCGTCATGTTGTTCATGGTGCTGAGATGGAGATCCGCCGACATGCCGACCGCCGTGACCCCGGGCAACGCGACGGCTTCGTCGAGCAACGTCCGATAGAACACGCGCGTCTGCTCCGGCGTATAGCGATCCCCAGCCGCCGACACCGTCAGGATGGCCGCGGGATCGTACCCGAACCCGGGATCGATGGCGACCCGTGCCTGCAGACTGCGCAGGAAGAGGCCGGCGCCCACGAGGAGCACCAGCGACACGGCCACCTGCGTCACGACCAACGCGCTGCGCAGCGAGAATTGCTTGGGGCGCCCGCCCCCGCCCCCGGTGCTCTCGTCCTTCAGCGTGGGCGCCACGTCCGCGTTGGTCGCCTGCAGCGCGGGGACCATCCCGAACAGAAAGCCTGCCGCAACAGTGAGAAGCAAGCTGAACCCGAGCACCGTCATGTCGAGACCGAGATCGAGGGTGATGGGGAACGGCAGGGGAAGATCCGCTGTCACCAGCGCCTTGAGCAGCACCGTCGCCAGGATGAGGCCGGCCCCGCCTCCAATGCACGCGAGCAGCACCGTCTCGGTGAGAAGCTGACGCACCAGCGTCCCTCGCGAGGCGCCGAGGGCGAGCCGGAGGGCCACTTCTTTTCTTCGGTCTGCGGCCTGGGCGAGCAGGAAACTCGCGAGGTTGGCGCACGCGATCAGCAACACCAACACCACCACCGCCATCATCAGAACCGCCGCCGGCACGATGAACCGGTCGACCATGGGGTTCATGATCACGTCGGCCGTGGCGACCAGCGTGATGACGTCATCGCGCTGCCAGTTGTCGGGATACCGTTGCTTCAGTGATCCGGCAATACGATCAACGACGGCCTGCGCCTCAACCAGGGTGACGCCGGCATGCAAGCGGGCCTTGGCGAAGACGCTTTGGTTTCCACGGACCTCGAGGTTGTCAACGTCCCCCGGCTGCAAATGTCCGACCATCATCATCGGCGCATACACGTCCGGGGACAGCCCTCGCAGGCTGCCCGTATAGGCTTTGGGAGCGACCCCGACGATCGTATACCCGCGGCCGTTGAGGCGAATTTCTTGACCGACCACCGCTGGATCCCCCGCGAACCTGCGGTGCCAATACCCGTAGCTCAGCATGACCAGCGGATGCCCGCCGGGAGAGACATCGTCTTCCGGGAGCAGTATGCGGCCGACATGGGCCGGCACACCCAACATCGTGAAGTAGTTGCCGGTCACGAGCTCCGCCGGCCTGACCTCGACCCCACCGTCCACGTCGGTCTGCACAAACGCCAATTGGGAACCGCCGACCTCGGCGAAGACCTCGCCCGTCTCGCGCCGGACCTCTTCGACGTCAGGGAAGGAGAACGTCCCGTGAGAGAACCCCGCGACGCTTCGGTACACCTCCACCAGCTCTTCCGGTCTCTCCAGGGGCAGATCGCGGAGGATGATGGCATTCACCAGCGAGAACATGGCGGTGTTGGCACCGATCCCGATGGCGAGGGACATGACCGCCACCGCGGTAAACGCGGGTTTCTTGACGAGTCGTCGCACGGCATAGCACAGGTCCCGGACTAGGCGTTCCATGATCGCGTGCTCCTGTCTGAAAGGCTTGAATCGCGGCGCGTGATGTTGCGGCTCACGGGACGCCGGGCGCCGGGACGATCGGCGCGAAAAACCCAACCGCTCCGGCACCACGGACGTGACCAGGTCGTACAGTGTGTGCAACCAGAGCCGCACCACGCCGGACGTTCGTCCGTAGCGGAACGCGCGCTGCAGATCCGCGGCAAAGGCGTCGGTCATTTCCTGGCCACAGGCCGCTCGAAATCGTTTCGGATACGCGCGCAACAGGACCGCGTAGAGCTTCCGGCTCCACTCGATCGCCCACGGCACACCCCTACGGTCGGCAGTTTTCATTCGAGATCAGGAGATCAGGCGTTCATCGCGCGCAAGCTCCACCAACTGCTGCAGCCGCCGCGCCTCGGCGGCCACGACTTGGCGGCCTAATGCGGTGATCTGATAGTTTCGTCGCCGCTCGTCAGTCGCCTTCGCGTCCGGTGCTTTGGCCACCTCCTCCGTAAGGCCATCGCGCAGCATGGACTGGATCGTCCGATATAGAGTTCCGGGTCCGAGATTGAGACGACCGTCCGTGCGACGCAAAATCTCTTCCTTCAGCGCATACCCGTGGCGAGGCCCCTCTTGGACCAGCACCAACAGCATCAGAAAAATTCGGGGCTTCAGCGGCAGGAATGACTCCGCCGTTCGGTTGGTTGTCATGCAGACACTCCCAGGCACGGGGCGATTAGACCGGTTTGGGTATAACCATTTTGGTTAGACTACGTTGGCAATCGCAGTCGAGTTTCAGTTTCGGCGGATCGTCTTGCCGGAACCCCGAGCCAGCCACTATTATAGGCATAATGCCTCTAGGCATTAACGGAACTTTCATAGGAAGGCCTCATGCCGCCAAAGCGCACCTCGGCATCCATGCTCCCCCTCAAGCCGGCAGTTTTTCTGACGTTGCTGGTCCTGTCGGAGGGCGAGGCCCATGGATATCAGATGCGAAAGGAGGTCGAACGTCGCTCCGGCCGGACCTTGCGACTCGACGCAGGCACCTACTATCGAATGTTGCGCCGTCTGATCGAGGACGCCCTCATCCAGGAGTCGAATCGCCGACGGCGGGGTGAGGAAGACGCCCGCCGGCGCTACTACCGGCTCACCGCCCTCGGACGACGGATCGTGAAGGCGGAGGCTCAGCGGATGACCCATCTAGTGGAAGAGATCCGTTCGTCTCCCCTCGCGGCGCCCCCTGCGGGGACTCCGGCTCCAACCCCTCCCGGCGCTGCCACGCCTGACGAGATCGTTGGGGACGGGCCGTTCCGCGACTTGGTGGAGTCGCTCCCGGACCTGGTGTGGCGTATGGACACCGAGGGCCGCTGGACGTTCCTGAACGCCGCGAGCAAAGACATCTATGGTAGGGTACCGCAGGATCTGATTAGCCTGTGCTTCGACTCTTGCTCCCATCCCGATTCGCTCGCGTCTGACCGCGAAGCATTCCGGTCGGTTTTCGAGGGAGACTCGCTCACGGACTACGAAACGGTCCACCTCGACGCCAGCCGCCTGTCGAAGCACCTCAGCTTCAGCGCTCAGCCCCTGCGCGACGCCCGGGGGTCGATCGTCGGGGCAAAGGGAACGGCGCGGGACGTCACGGAGCGCGTCGCCACCCGGCAGGCATTACTAGACGCCAAATCCGAAGCGGAGAGGGTGACGCAGGCAAAGAGCGCGTTCCTCGCCAACATGAGCCACGAGATACGCACCCCCATGAACGGCGTGCTGGGTATGGTTGAGCTGCTGCTCGACGCAGACCTCACCCCCAACCAACGCCGTTCGGCGGAATTGGTGAGATCGTCGGCGGAATCGCTGCTGACAATCCTGAACGACATTCTCGACTTTTCGAAGATCGATGTGGGACGAATGGAACTCGAGGTGGTGCCGTTCGACCTGCACGAATTGGCGACCAACACCGTTCGAGTTTTTGCGGCCCGGGCCAGTGAGTCGGACAACGAACTCACTTGCGACATCCCACCAGAGGTACCGAGAATGGTGCGGGGCGACCCGGGGCGACTGCGACAGGTATTGGGCAATCTGGTGAGCAACGCCGTCAAGTTCACCCAGCGCGGCGAGGTAGCGGTCTCTGTCACCCTCGAGCGGATAGAGCAGGAGATTGCCACATTGGCCTTCGCCGTCCGAGACACCGGCCTGGGCATTGCAAGCGACCAGCTCGAAGCCATTTTTCAGGAGTTCACCCAAGCGGACTTCGCAACCACCACCTCCGGAGGGACCGGACTCGGCCTGCCTATCTCGCGACGCCTCGTAAATCTCATGGGGGGCGAGCTCGAAGTCACTAGCGAATTAGGACAGGGAAGTGAGTTCAGTTTCGAAGCATGTTTCCGTATCGAATCCGACGCCGACGTGAAGCTCGAGAATCGGTACGGCAGCATAGAAGACAAACGCGTTCTTGTCGTCGACGACAACCCCACCAGCCGTCGCATCGTAATCAGCGTGCTCGCTTCGGCCGGCGCGGATGTGCGGCAGTGTGGCACCGCCGACGCCGCATTGGCTGCGATGCGCAAGGCAAGTAGCGCCGGCTCACCGTACGACGTGGCGATCATCGACAGTTATATGCCCGGGCGCGACGGATTCGAAATGGCCGAACTCGTTCAGCAAGACCCCGGACTCGAGCACACCCGTTTGATGATGCTCACATCGGCGGGGCATCGGGGCGACGGCACGCGGGCGCGCGACGTCGGCATCTCCGCGTATCTCACCAAGCCCGTCACCAACGCCGAGCTGTGGGAGATGACTGCGGCAGTGCTGGCTCAGGCTCCGGAGGCCACTCTCGGCCGCGATCTCATCACTCGGCACTCGATCAAAGAGACGCGCAAGCGACTCAACATCCTATTGGCCGAAGACAATCCGGTGAATCAACAAGTTGCGTCCACCATGTTGACCACACGCGGACACACCGTGCACGTGGTGGACAACGGGCGGCAAGCCGTCGAAGCCGTGAGCGAGAAGTCCTACGATCTCGTGCTGATGGACGTGCAAATGCCGGAACTCGATGGATTGGCCGCGACCATCGAGATCCGCAAGATGCCCGACACGCAAGATCTACCGATCCTCGCGCTCACTGCCCGCGTCATGCCCGACGAACGGGATCAATGTATCCGCTCTGGAATGAACGGCCTCGTCACCAAACCAATCAGACCCCACGAGTTGTTCGCGGCCGTGGAAGGCTGGACCGTTTCACCCGCACGGGCGGCGGCGTCTCGCCCGAGCGGTCCGGTGGACACTTGGGGCGCGGAAGCGTCGGCGCCGGTGGCGCTCAATGAGTTCTTCGACATGATGCACGAGGCGGGCATCGAGGAGAACGCGAGCCTGACCTTGGCGGTCTATTTGCGCGATACCCCGACTCGCATGCGGCTACTCGGAGATGCCATTCGCAACGGCGAGGCCGACCGGGTTGAGGCAATTGCCCATTCACTCAAGTCGGCGTCGGGTTCAATACGGGCGAAGCCTATCGCGGAGCTTCTGGCGTAGCTCGAACTGGCAGGGCAATCCGGCAAACTGGACCGCAGCGCAGATTTGATGGCCGCTGTTCGGGAAGAGTATGCCGCGGTCCAACATGTGCTGAACTCGATCGTCGAGCAGTAGGCAGAGACATTCCCTAAGGAGCGGCGCGTCGCCCAATCGCGTCCCGAGCGGGTATCTTCCTATCATGCAGCCGCTCCCGTTCCACCCCGCCGTCGTTCAATGGTTCGAATCCACGCTGGGAGAGCCCACGTTGGCTCAGACCGAGGGATGGGACGCCATCCGTCGGGGGGGGCATACCCTGATCGCCGCCCCTACGGGCTCGGGCAAAACGCTTGCGGCGTTTCTCCATGCGATTGATGCACTCTTCTGCGAAGGTCTGGAGGGAAACTTACCCGACGAAACGCGCGTCGTGTACGTGTCACCCCTGAAAGCCCTCAGCGCCGACATCCATAAGAATCTCGAGGAGCCGTTGCGGGGGGTCCGCGAATCCGGCCTACGTCTCGGGCTGACACCACCGGAAATCACGGCGGCGGTGCGGTCCGGCGACACCCCGCAGTCACAGCGCGTTGCAATGTTGCGGTGTCCTCCTCACATCCTCGTCACTACACCCGAGTCGCTGTACCTCCTGCTCACCGCAAGGCGGAGTCGTGAGATGCTCCGCACGGTGAGGACGCTGATCGTGGACGAGATTCACGCCGTGTTGGATTCCCGCCGGGGATCGCACCAGGCGTTGACGCTCGAACGTTTGGACCACGTCGCGATCGGTCCGCTGCAACGCATAGGGTTGTCGGCGACGCAGAAGCCGATTGAGGAGGTGGCGGGGTATTTGGTTGGACACATCGACTCTGTGCCCCTGTGCCCCGGTGCCCCAGAGCAAGGGGGGACGGGGGCACAGGGGCAGAGGGGCAGAGTTGGGTCGAGGGAGCCTCCCATCATCGTCGACCACGGCCACCGCCGAAAGCTCGACATCGCTCTCGAGGTCCCAGGCTCACCGCTGGAATCCGTCATGGCACACGAGGTATGGGAGGAAGTCTACGACCGGCTCGTGCAGCTCATCAACGAACACCAAACGACTCTCGTGTTCGTGAACACACGACGAATGGCGGAGCGGCTCGCCGCGAGGCTGAGCGACCGTCTGGGCGAGGACGCGGTCACCGCCCATCACGGTTCCCTCGCGAAAGGCAAACGACTGGCGGCGGAAGACCGTCTGCGCGCGGGCAAACTCCGTGCGCTCGTGGCCACGGCATCCCTCGAGCTGGGCATCGACATCGGTCACGTGGATTTGGCATGCCAGCTCGGCTCTCCCCATTCGATCGCCACGTTTTTGCAACGAGTTGGACGATCGGGCCACACCGTCCGCGGCACTCCCAAGGGGCGGTTGTTTCCCCTGTCGCGCGACGACCTGGTCGAGTGCGCGGCGTTGCTGCGTTCCGTGCAGCGGGGAGAACTGGACCGGCTGACCATTCTCGACAAGCCGCTCGACGTGTTGGCGCAACAAGTGGTCGCCGAAACGGCGTGTGAGGATTGGTCAGAAGAAGATCTTTATCGTCTGTTTACCGGTGCCTACCCCTATCGGCATCTCTCGCTCGAAGAATTTCAAAGCGTCGTGAAGATGGTGTCAGAGGGTTACACGACACGGCGCGGGCGCCGCGGCGCGCTGGTGCACTACGACGGGGTGAACAGACGCCTTCGCGGACGCCGTGCGGCGCGGCTCACGGCGATCACCGCCGGCGGCGCGATTCCCGACAACGCGGATTATCGCGTCGTTCTCGATCCCGAAGAAACGTTTGTGGGTACGGTCAACGAAGACTTTGCGATCGAAAGCTCTGCAGGAGACATCTTCCAACTCGGCAACGCATCGTGGCGGATTCTTCAGGTGAACTCCGGGACGGTGCGCGTGGCCGATGCCGCGGGACAGCCCCCTACGATTCCGTTCTGGCTCGGCGAAGCGCCGGCGAGGAGTGCGGAATTATCGGCCGCGGTGGGTGAGTTGCGAAGGGATATCGAGGTGCGGCTGGAGGCGGCGGAGGCTGAAACGCAAAGGGATCGTGATGGACAGGGGCACGGGGGCACGGGGGCAGCGGGGGGCAGCGAGGGGCAGCAGGGGGCAGGAGAGGCAGAGGAGGCACTGGGGCACGGGGGCACAGGGGCACCCAATGTCCGACTCCCGACTCCCGACTCCCGACTCCCGTCATCGCCCGACTCCAACGCGACCTCCTGGCTCACCGACGAACTCGGCCTTCCGGAAGCTGCGGCCACGCAGATCGTCACCTACCTCGCCGACGCCAAACACATCCTCGGCGTGCTGCCGACCCAAAACACTATCGTCTTGGAGCGATTCTTTGACGAATCGGGCGGTATGCAGCTGATTCTGCATGCGCCGTTCGGATCTCGGGTCAACCGCGCGTGGGGATTGGCTCTTCGCAAAAAATTCTGTCGCCAGTTCAATTTCGAATTACAGGCCGCAGCGACAGAGGAAGGATTGCTACTCTCCCTGGGTCCACAGCATTCGTTCCCGCTGGAGGACGTCTTCCGTTATTTGCACCCGAACGTACTGCGGACGACGCTGATACAAGCGTTGATCGATTCCCCGCTCTTCCCGACGCGCTGGCGTTGGAACGCAACCATCGCGTTGGCCGTGTTGCGCAACCGCGCCGGCAAACGCGTACCACCGCCGCTGCAGCGCATGGAAGCTGATGACTTGATGGCCACGGCGTTCCCCGACGCCGCGGCGTGTTTGGAAAACATCGGCGGCGATCGCGAAATCCCCGACCATCCGCTCGTCAACCAAACGATCGAAGATTGTCTCCAAGAGGCAATGGATCTCTCCACACTCGAGGGAATTCTCGGGCGCATCTTCGACCAGAATATCGTATGTGTATCTCGCGACACGCCCGAGCCATCAGTTTTGTGTCACGAGTTGCTGAACTCTGCACCCTACTCATATCTCGACAACGACGGTGAGATCGCCGAGCGGCGCGCGCGGGCAGTGCAGACCCGTCGCGCAACCGAACCATCCGCCGCCAACGAACTCGGACAGCTAGACGCCGATGCAATAAGCCGCGTGGCGGACGAAGCCTGGCCCGAAGTGCGCGACGTCGACGAGTTGCACGACGCGCTGATGACGGCGGGCTACCTGACCGAGGTGGAGGGAGTCAACGCGAGAGGTGAGTCGTGGATGCCGTGGTTCGAAGATCTCGTGTCGACAGGACGCGCGACCAGGCTGACGGTCAAGAGCGGGATGGCGAAGACGATTTACTGGGTGGCGACGGAGCGCGTGAACGAACTCACGACACTCTGGACGGTTGAAAACGGGGTTCGGGGTCCGGGATCCGGGGTCCGCGATACTGATGCGGTGACGGTTTCCATCGAACCTCGGGTAACGCCACCGGAGGAGCAACAATGGGTGCGCGAGGATGCTGTTCGCGAGGTGTTGCGCGGCAGGTTGGCCATCGTGGGAGCCACAACGGCGAGTGTTCTGAGAGCGTCGTTGAATCTTGCACGGTCCGAGATCGACGCCGGGTTGATTGCGCTGGAGAGCGAAGGCGTTATTCTCCGTGGCTCCTTCACACCGAACACCGCGGAACAGGAGTGGTGCGACCGACGACTGCTTGCGCGCATTCATCGTTACACGCTCAACCGTCTTCGTGCCGAGATCGAGCCCGTCGCACCGGCCGACTTCATGCGTTTCCTCTTCGCATGGCAGCGTCTGGACCCCGAGCATCGTGCCACCGGGGTCGAAGGGTTAGCGGGTTTGATAGTTCAACTCGACGGATACGAGATGCCGGCAGGTGCGTGGGAGGCCGACGTCTTGGCCGCCCGCCTCACCGAGTACGATCCGCTCATGCTCGATGGCCTTTGCCTCACGGGCCGTGTTGCGTGGGGCCGGCTGTCGCCGCCGATGCGACCGGGCTCGGGACCATTCAGCACCGGGCCGATTCGTTCGACACCGGTTTCGCTGTTCATGCGAGAGAACGCTGAGGCATGGCTGACTCTTCCGCCTGGAGGGGAGGACCCACCGCTGTCCACGTACGCCCAGGCCATTCTCGACGTGTTGGACAAGAGGGGCGCCTCGTTCTTCGCCGAACTGATCTCCGAGTCACACCTTCTCGCCACGCAGGTCGAGATGGCGTTGGGTGAATTGGTGGCTCTTGGACGAGTCACTGCCGACAGTTTTGCCGGATTGCGAGCCCTGTTGATACCCTCCGATCGTCGCAAGCCGCTCCGCACTACGGGCCGCCGCCGCGGGCGCCCGACGGCACCGTTCGGAGTAGAGGCGGCGGGGCGGTGGTCCGTGCTTACCGCTCAACCCCACGCACCGCCGGACGGTAAGGCGGTACCGCGGAACGGCGGTAGTGATGCCGCGGATCGGGAGGAAGCGGTGGAGACGCAGGCGCGCACACTGCTGCGCCGGTATGGAGTCGTATTTCGGCGGATGCTTCACCGGGAAACGAACCTCGCTCCATGGAGAGAACTCGCATACCGCTATCGACGGCTCGAGGCGCGGGGTGATATTCGGGGCGGACGCTTCGTCGCAGGAATGTCGGGCGAACAGTTCGCATTGCCGGAGGCCGTTGGGCAACTCAGGAAAATCAGACGATCCGAGAAGACCGAGCAGCTTCTCGGAATCAACGCCGCCGATCCGTTGAACCTCACAGGCATTGTCACATCCGGTGATCGCGTCACCGCGGTCGCCACCAACCGTATCGTCTACTGTGATGGCGTTCCGCTTGCGGCCCAGGAAGGCAGGGAGTTCCGGGCACTCAGCGACTACGAGCCGGAGCGCGACTTGGAGGTGCGACGGGCGGCGGTGCGGCGGGTCGTTCCCCCATCCTTGCGGACATATCTCGGTAGAACCGCCTGACGCGCGCCTGAGCTTCTGGAGACGTGAGACGTGAGACGTGAGACGTAAGACGTAAGACGTAAGACGGCCCCCCTCCTCACCACCCGGGGATGTGGGGCAGGGCCGTCTCACGTCTCACCTCTCACGTCTCACCTCTCCTCTCACGTTCCCCCCACGGTGACTGCGGCGTATATTCGCAGGCAAATGAAGCATTTGTTCGATCTCGCCTGGCAGCGCAGCCGATGAGCGAGTGCATCAGCTGCGGCCACAAAATGCCTTCCGACGCACAATTCTGCACCACGTGCGGGATGGCAACGACTCACGACCCCACTAATGCGCCGACGCAACACATCGACGTCGGCAGCACCCAGTCACGCGATCAGCTGAAGGACCGGCTGACCAAGGCTACCGCCGGCGAGTACGAGATCCTCACCGAGCTGGGCCGTGGTGGAATGGCGATCGTGTACCTCGCTCACGATCTGGCGCTCGATCGCGAGGTCGCGATCAAGGTGATGTCGCCCGAGCTGTTGCTCATGGGTCATAAGGTGGTCGAGCGTTTCAACCGCGAGGCCCGCACATCAGCAAAGCTGTCGCACCCGCATATCATTCCGATCTACACGGTGAAGAGCTCCGACGACCTCAGCTACTTCGTCATGAAGTTCATCCAGGGCCGGTCGCTCGAATCCGTTATGCGCGAAGAGGAGCGTCTGCCGATCGGTGTGGTGCAGACGATTCTGGGGCAAGTCGCTGGCGCTCTCGATTACGCCGACCGCAACGGCGTGATTCACCGCGATATCAAACCGGCCAACATCATGCTCGACGAGGAGGGATGGGCGGTGGTCATGGATTTTGGGATCGCCAAGGCGGTGGAGGCCGACGGCCTCACCATGACCGGTGCGGCGCTGGGGACACCGTCGTACATGAGCTCGGAACAATGTGCCGGGCTCCCATTGACCGGCGCCGCCGATCAGTATTCCCTCGGTGTACTCGCCTACGAGATGCTCAGCGGGCAACTCCCCTTCGAAGGCGACTCGGCGATGACCGTGATGTATCAGCACACACACGAACCACCGCCGCCGATCACGGACGTCTGGCCGGAGTGCCCACCCTATCTCGCCACCGCGCTCATGCGCCTGCTGGAGAAGAAGCCTGAGAACCGGTGGCCGTCGATCGCAAGTGCCGCTGCCGCCATCGCCGCCGTCCAGGATGTGAACGATACCGCCATCCGCACGGAGATGGTCAGCATGGTCAAGCGAGCCAGCAATCAAATTCTGCTCGCCCAATTTCACACGCCGCGAACGCCGTTACCGTCGGGCGGGTCGCCCTCCGTGTCGTCAAGCCCCATTACACCGGACACGTCGCCCGTCGCGACCGGACCGCACGCCCAGGCGGCGGCGAAGCGGCGGAGTCTCGCCTGGCTGCTGGGTGTCCCGGTCGTCGGTGCCATAGCCGCAGCAGGTTGGTTCCTCGGCCCGGCCGGCGAACCGGAAGTCACGCCGGCACCATCGTCCCCCGTTGCCGCGACTCCCGCCGTGACCTCGCTCAAGGTGGCGCCCGGGGTCGCGACATTGACGGTTGGAGCAACACAACAGCTCACCGCAACACCGGGCGACTCGTCGGGGAACCCGATTGCAGACACCGACGTCACGTGGAGCTCGAACGACGACAACATCGCACGTGTGTCGCCCGAGGGTACCGTTACCGCCGTGGCAGCGGGTTTCGCACAGATCACCGCACGTGCGGCCGGACATTCGTCCACCGTCGGCATTACCGTGATCGCGCCGCGCCGCGTGTCGCGACCCGCCGAGACCGCTCCGGACGTGGCAAGCGTGCGCGTGACACCGACGTCACCTAACATCGTGGTCGGTGGAAGCGTCCGACTCCAAGCGTCGGCTCTCGACAGCCGCGGAAACACGTTGGAACAGCAGACTGCCACGTGGCGTACGAGTAACAGCGGCGTCGTAACGATCGGATCGGACGGATTGGCGGCAGGAGTCCAAATCGGCACGGCACAGATAACGGCCACAGTCGACGGGCATGCGGCGACGACGACGATAACGGTCACTGCCGTGCCGGTCGCATCGGTACGAGTATCACCTACCAATCGAACGATTCAACAAGGCGAAACGACTCGACTCACCGCAGTCGCACTCGACGCGAACGGCGCTGAACTGTCGGGCCGCACCGTGGCGTGGAGCGCATCGAGTAACGTTGCCCGCGTGTCTTCATCGGGTCAGGTTACGGGTGAGCGTACGGGAACCGTTACCGTGACGGCCACGAGCGAGTCACGCAGCGCGACCGCCACCATTGTCGTCACGGCACCCCCAACGCCCGAACCACAACCGACGCCTCAGCCGGATCCGGCACGCGATCGGCAAGAGATCGAGGCGGCATTGAACAGGTACGCGAGCGCGCTCGAATCCCGAGACCTCGACCAACTCAGACGCGCCTATCCGGGGCTGACGCAGCCGCAGGAGAACGCCTGGCGCGCCTTTTTCGAAAACGTCGAGGGCCTGAGCGTGACACTCGATATCAAATCGATAAACATCTCCGGTAACACCGCAACCGCGGATGTCGATGCGGCGCAGGCCTATCGGGCCGGCCGGCAGCAGAGCCAAACATCGTCTTTCCGCGCGCTGCTCGAGCGCGCTGCGACGGGTTGGCGCATCACGCAGATTCAGTAAATGACACCCACATCTCCCGAGGAGGACCGATGACCCGCAGCGCGTTGCTCCTTTCCTTGTTGCTCATTGTTCCTGCCAGCGCGGCAGCGCAAGGCCTGCGCGGCAAGATTGGTGAGCTCTTCATCTTCGGAACCGGGGAGCAGCCGCTCTTTCTCGCGGGCACGGCCGACAACACATCGGTACAGGCACACGCTGGTCACTTCGTTCCGTCGGCCGTAGGGAGCAACGCGTCATTGATCTCATTCCTGACGAGCGCCATCGGCACGAGCATCGCCGCCATTCCCATCAGCGCTACCAGCTCGGGTACTACCTTCAGGTTCGAAGGCGGAGTGCCGGTACAAACGTCCACATCACCCGGACCGATCATAGGCGAGCGGGCTCAGACCCTCGGCAAAGGACGGGTCTTCGTTGGCGCCAGCGTGTCACAGCTCAATTTCAAAACGTTGCGAGGCGCCGACCTCGACGACCTCCGGCTCAATTTCACGCACGCCAACGCCGACTTCCCGGGCTGCGATACCATCTTTGGCGGCGACTGTACGCTGCAGGGAATCCCGACGCTCGAGAACGATTTCATCCAACTCGACCTCGCGCTCGAGTTGGACGTTCGCGCCACGACGTTTCAGATCACGTACGGACTGCTCGATCGCGTAGACATCGGTGTGGCGATCCCGATCATTTCGGTATCGCTGCGCGGCCAGAGCAACGCGCAGGTCGTGCCGTTCGGCGGCCCGACCGCCTCGCATTTCTTTGACGGAAATCCCGCTGACCCCGAACTCTTCGCGACTCGTTCCATACAAGGGTCAGCATCTGGGGTGGGTGACATTGCGGCGCGCGTCAAGATTGGCGTTAGCGAATCACCATCCAAACGGTTTGCCATCCTCGGCGATGCGCGGTTTGCAACTGGAAGCGAAGAAGATTTTCTCGGATCGGGACACTTTTCTGTACGCGGGATGGGCATCGTGTCCGCTGAATTTGGACAGTTCGCGTCTCACGCCAATGTCGGATATCTGTATCGCGAGGGTGATGAGCAAAACGACGCGGTGCTCGCCACCATAGGTTTCGATCAGATTCTCGCCTCCTGGGCCACCCTGGCGGCGGATCTCGTGTCAGAGCTCCAGGTGGGAGCCAGCAAACTGATCATCCCGGATCCCCTGACCATCGACGAGCCGTTCCGACGCCTCATCGAGCCCACGTCGGTGCCGGACATGCGGGACGATATCATCAACGCATCTCTCGGCTTCAAGTTCACGACGACATCCGGGCTCACGATCGTGACGAACTCGATCTGGCCGCTGAACAACGGCGGGCTGCGTCCCAACGTGATGTTGACCGCTGGCTTGGAGTATAACTTCTAGCAGGTTGCGGAAAAAGTCGGGTAATGGACGATAGCATCGCGAGCCGGAAGTTCTTATCGTAGAGGGACCTCGATGGGAGTGCCACGATGCGCGGGAACAAGACGAATCAGTCGGCGCTGTTCAGCTATATCAGTGCGGAGGATCGGGTGCCCTCCGACCATCCGTTGCGCGCCCTGCGGGCGCTGGTGGACCCGGTGTTAGCCCGGCTCTCGCCGCAGTTGGACCGGCTGTACGCGCGGCGGGGCCGGCCGTCGATTCCCCCGGAACATTTGTTACGCGCGTTATTGCTGCAGGTGGTGTATACGATCCGGAGCGAGCGGCAGCTGATGGAGCAGCTCGATTACAACATCCTGTACCGATGGTTTGTGGGGTTGAATCTGGACGACGCGGTGTGGGTGCCGACGGTCTTTACGAAGAATCGGACGCGGCTGGTCGAGGGGGGCATCGCGGATGCGTTTCTGGCCGAAGTGTTACAGGAGGCGGAGCGGCGGGCGTTGTTGTCGAATGAGCATTTCACCGTCGACGGGACCTTGCTGGACGCGTGGGCGAGTCAGAAGAGTTTTCAGCCGAAGGCCGGCACCCGCCCGCCAACGGACGATGATCCGGGGAATCCGAGCGTGACGTTTCGCCAGGAGAAACGGACGAATGCGACGCATGCGTCGCGGACGGACCCGGAGGCGCGGTTGACGCGGAAGAGTGGGGGGCAAGGCGCGCAATTGGCGTACTTGGCGAGTGTGTTGATGGATAATCGGCACGGGCTCGTGGTGGCGACCGACGTGACGCAGCCCGGCTACGAGGCGGAGTGTGCGAGTGCGCTGGCGATGGTGGGGAGCTTACCGCCGACGGCCCGGCGTCGGACGTTGGGGGCGGACAAGGGTTATGATCGGTGCGGGTTTGTCGACACGCTGCGGGCGTTGGGCTGGACGCCCCACGTCACGCCGAACGTGCACCGCACGCGGTTGCGGAGCGCGGTGGATGGCCGGACGACGCGCCATCCCAGCTATGCGATCAGTCAACGGCAGCGCAAAAAAGTGGAAGAGATCTACGGGTGGGGCAAGACGATTGGGTTGTTACGCAAACTCCGACATCGCGGGACCCCGCGGGTCGGGTGGGTGTTTACGTTTACGGCCGCGGTCTACAATCTGATGCGGATACGCACCCTGACCCTGGCCGGAGGCAGCCCCTGATGGGGCAGTGTGGGCCGCATTCGTCACGCCGACCGCACCGCGGGGGCGGTAATAGGGGACCGCACGCTGGTACACCGTCGTGTTACCCGGACAAACGCGGCCCACCATGAAATTTTCCGCAACCTGCTAGGACGTGAGAGGTGAGAGGTGAGAAGTGAGAAGTGAGACGTAAGACGTGAGACGTAAGACGGCCCCCCACCTCCCCCGTTCATGGTGTGGCGCGGGGTGGCCGTCTTACGTCTCACGTCTCACGTCCCACTCCCCTACTCCGCACGCAGCGCCTCCATCGGGTCCACCCGGCCCGCCCGCCGCGCAGGGATGTAAGCGGCGAGCAGCGCGAACCCTGCCAAAACAACGGGCACCACGGCATACGTGGCGACGTCGGTGCCGCTCACGCCAAGCAGGAAGCCCTCCAATAGTCGAGTCACCGCGCACGAAAGCACCAGACCGAACCCACCGCCAATAACGACTAGGCCTAGACCACCCATGAGCACGAGTCGAATGACGTCGCCCCTTTGCGCCCCCAGTGAAATGCGTATGCCCATTTCTCGCGTGCGACGCGCTACCGCGTAACTCATCACGCCGTACAGTCCGATACACGCCAGTGTCATCGCCAATGCGGCGAAGGTCGAAACGAGCGCAACTACCATCTTCGGCAAGTAGTAGGTGACCCCGATGTGGTCGTCCAACGTAATGGCCTGTGTCACGAAGAAGTCCGGATCGACCAACAACACTTGGGCACGCAAGCCATTCACCAATTGCTGATCCGGTCGATTCCCCCTCACAACGATGTGCATGATCGATAACCGGTTCTGCCACATCGGTAGGTACAAGAATGGTTCGGGTGCTTCCCCGAGCGTTCTTACCTTGGCGTCGCCGGCGATGCCGACGATGACGGCGTCTCCCGACCCACCGAGCCGAATCATCCTCCCAATCGGAGGACCATCGGGCCAAAAACGTTTCGCAAAAGCATCGCTGATGATCGCCACCGATTGTGATGTCGAGTCGTCCGACGCGGTGAATGGTCTACCGTGAAGTATCGGTATGCGGAACACGTCGAAGTAATCTTCGGACACCCCTCCGGCCTCGATGACGATCCGCTCGCGGCCGGTGGGAAGCTCCACACCGGGAATGCTCACTCCCCGGCCCGAGTTCCCCAGTGCCAATGGCAAGCGATTGGACATGCTTACCTGCGTGACACCAGGCACCGAGCGCGCCGCTTCGAGCAGCTGCTGATTCAACGCCATGTACTCGTCGGAGTTGTAGCCACTGCCACGAGCATCGACTGAAACGATAGCGGCCGGCTCGGTCGAGAAGCCAACCTCCACATCGAGCGCCGACCGGAGACTCCTGATGAATAGGCCCGCACCGATGAGCAAAACGAGCGACAACGCCATTTGTGCAACGACAAGTGCGTTCCGGAGATTGACTCGCCCGCCACCGGCGACGCCGCCGGACTCACCACGCAACACCGGCGCTACTTCAGTGCGCGTGCCCTGCAGCGCCGGAATCAAGCCGAACAGCATGCCCGCCAGCACAGCGATGCCGAACGTAAAGGCGAATACGTGGAAGTCGAGACCAACTTCCAGATTGATGACAAACGGAAGCGGCGGTTCCAAAGAGATCAATATCCGAGATACCGACAGACCGACAATCAACCCCAACGCACCACCCATCACGCCGAGCAACACGGACTCTGTGAGAAGTTGCCGTACCAATGTTCCCCGTGTCGCCCCGAGCGCCAAGCGAAGCGCGATCTCTTTGCGTCGATCGGTGGCGCGCGCGAGGAGAAAGCTCGCGAGATTGGTACCGGTAATGAGCAGTACCACACTGACAACCACGATCAGCAACGCGGCCATCGCCTTGACCGTCCGGTCCAGTCCGGGATGCAGCGCCACATCCCTGTAAGGGACGACGTCGAAATCCCACCGTCGATTCGTGCGGGCGCGGTCGGCGTCGATGCCCGCCGACATCGTTGCGAGCGCCCCTGTCGCTTGCGCGGTCGTAACGCCCGGGCGGAGACGCGCCGAGGCGCCGAGGTTGTTGTTCTCGTAACCACTCGGGTACAGATGATTCTCCATCTGCATGGGGACCCACGCGTCGGGGAGGAGCCCCATCACACGTCCCGGAAACGACTCCTCCACCACTCCCACAACCGTGTATTGCCGGCCGTTCAGTCGGACGGCCGTTTCCACGATCGTGGGATCGGCTCCGAATGCGTTGGTCCAGTATCGATGCGAGAGCAGGACCACAAGATGCGTCTCCGGGGTCACGTCCTCCTCAGGCAAGAACGTCCGGCCCAACGCGGTGGACACGCCGTGTAGCTCAAAATAGTTGGCGTTGACGAGCTCGACCATCACGATGTCGCCGGGCCCGTCGTCACCGCCGATGTGCCCGGTTGCCCACTTGTACGAAGTGACACCGGTAACCAGGTCGGTCGTCTCTTCGCGCAAGTCGTCTACGTCGCGATGCGATATGTAGAAGTAATCTCCGTCGGGATAGAGACGGTGGATCTCCGCAAGGCTCTGCGGATCCGCCATCGTGGGCTGCCGGAAGAACACACCGTTGATGATGCTGAAGATCGCGGTATTGGCTCCGATGCCCAACGCGAGCGTCAGCAACGCCACGGTGGTGAAGCCAGGTCTCTTGCGCAGTGATCGCAGCGCAAGTCGCAGATCGCTCAGTCCACCATCCATACTCCACACTTTCTCCGTCCGGTATACGCTGGGCCCGCCGGCCGGCCATCTCGACCCATGAGACAGTCCGGAACATACCTCCCAGAGGCCGATACACCACTGTCGCCTTTCAAAGGAAAGGAGGCTCAATCAGACTGGATGTAGTGGATCGCAATCGTCATGTTCCGGTCGGAGGGATCAAGATGGGATGTATTGGGAAAAACTCGGTTTGGCTCACGGTCTTCGCCGTCTCAGTGGGCGCTACCGCCTTGGCCCCCGGCGGGGAGCTGGCCGCACAGCGGACCGTCCCCCGCGTGCAGCTCGGCTCCCCAATAGCGACCTTCCCGGAGCCGTTCAGCTGATTCGCGGTCTGCGGGAGCTGAGCGACGGACGCGTGCTCGTTACCGACTGGATCGAGGAGCGTTTAGTGGTTCTGGACTTCCCGAGCGGCACGTTCCGGGACATTGGCCGTATCGGGCGTGGGCCCAGAGAGTTTCGCCTCCCCGCCGGGCTCGTGGCGTTGCCAGGCGACGAGCGGTCTGGAGATCCGGATGGGCCGGCCTTCCACGGGGACGGCCCGGCCTGAGTTGGGGCTGGCGTGGTGCCGGCGGTTCGTCACACGCTGACGACGCAGTTGCGCCCGCTCTGCTTCGCCTCGTACAGTGCCTCGTCCGCCCGGCCGAATACGTCGTCGATCGTCTCGTCTTCAGGCCGCGCCGATGCGACACCGATGCTGACTGTAATGGCGACGTCTGTGTCGTCGTCGAGTGACGTCCGCATGCGTTCGATCGTTCGGCGCAGCCGGTCTGCTTGCTCTTTGCCGTCATCGGTTTCCGGCAATAGAATGACAAACTCGTCACCGCCAAGCCGGGCAAAAACGTCTGTCGCACGCAACGTGGTGATGCACGCTTGTGCAAGAGCCTGCAACACTTTGTCGCCGACCCCATGACCGTGTTTATCGTTGACGTCCTTGAATCGATCGATATCGATCATCAACATGGTGAGCGGGCGTTGATACCGCCGGGACCTTGCTATCTCGTCTTTGGCGAGCAGGAAGAAATTCCGCCGGTTATTGATCCCTGTGAGACTGTCGGTGGTGGCCAAGGCCTCCAACTCGACGTTGAGCGAGCGCAACTCGTCATTGAGATGTCGCTGCTCGATCAACCGCAGGTACTCCCGCCGTTTGGCCACATGCAGGCGATGTGCCGTAATGGCGCCGAAAACATTCACGACGACGAGCCCCTGGACGACCAGCGGAACGACCGAAAAGTCCGGACGTTGCAACGCGATTATGAAAATGAGGTAACCAAGGCTACCGAAGCTCGAGAGCCGCACCATCGTCACAAAGCGATTCGGAAAAACGAGATACGCCGAGAGCACGATGAACAACGCCACGAGCAATTGCTCGGTGAGTGACAAGTACCCGAGCGCCAAGAAGTAGTAGAAAACCGCGAAGAGGGCTACCTGCAGTAATGTCACGGCGCGATCGACGTCTTGCACTCGCGATATTCGCCGCAACCGCACGAACTGAAAAACGCCAAGGGCCAAGAAGCCAAGCCGCACGGGTAATGCGATGAGTAATGCACGCTGCACGCCCAAGCCCATCATGTCGGACGGCAAACCCGCCAACACCAGCAGCGGTATGACGAGCACCGCGATTTTCGCCTGGTCGCATATCTCCTGGAACGACCAGCGTCGGAAATCCCGCTCGTCCGTGGCGCGTCGAAACTCGGCTCGTAACCCGGATAGTGCAGCATTCATAGGGGTCAACAAAACTTATTCGGCCCTTGGGAACGGCACAATCCGAGGGCAAATCTCTGGCGCGTCATCCCCCGTTTTGCGGAGGAATACCCGAGAATGAGCCTGCGCTCTGGGAGTACCGGCATCCCGCAGCGCGTCGAGGGCTCGCCTCACGCCAGCGAGGAGGCGTTTTGTGCGATTGGGCACAGCGCCCGCCAAACCGCCCGCTAGGTTGGGAAACATGCGAGGAATGCCATCTTGAACCCCAGATTTATTTCCCTGTTGGGAGCGACGCTGTTCGGCTCCGTGGGCGGGTGGATGGGCGCCAGGATGGGCATCATGACCGGATACCTCGCGGGCATGTTGGGGACCGCATTAGGATTCTATGTGGCAAGGCGATTCGTACGCGAATACCTCGAATGACCATGCCCTGATACCTATCTTTGTCATGACCAGCTCCGGAGCCAAACCCTTGAAGATTCTCATCGCTGAAGACGACCCCGTCTCGGCAACCCTGCTGAAAACCCTGTTGGAAAAGTGGGAATACGACGTGGTCATCACCGAGAACGGCGATGAAGCCCTTTCGGCGCTGATCGCGCCAGAGAGCCCCTCGCTGGCCATCCTCGACTGGATGATGCCCGGTCTCAGCGGCCCGGACATCTGTCGCAACGTTCGCAAATCCGCACTGACACGGCCCGTATATCTCATTCTCCTCACCCGGCTCGGGAAGCGGGAAAACATCGTCGAAGGACTAGAGGCAGGCGCCGACGACTTCCTCGCGAAACCCTTCGACGCCGCCGAGCTGCGGGCCCGCGTGCAAGCGGGGCAACGAGTTGTGAACCTCGAACACGAACTTCTTACACGCGTGCAGGAACTGGAGGAAGCGCTCGCCAACGTGCAGAGGCTCCAGGGCATGCTACCGATTTGCAGCTACTGCAAGAAAGTTCGCGACGATCAAGACTACTGGCATCAGGTAGAGAGTTACGTTACTCAACATGCCGATGTTCAGTTCAGTCATAGCATTTGTCCATCGTGCTATGACACCGTCATGGATCGGATCGAGCAACAGGGCGACCAGATGAACAACAAGGACTTGTAAACCGGAAGGGATTGGAACCGAATACGGCTTCGGAACGTAGTGAAAGAGGCGAGAGCGACGTCACGTCCAACGAATCGGACTCGTTCTCGAGGAGGACCTCCGGAAAATGCCGGCATTCAGCGATGACAACCGAGAAGAACGCGTTCCACATACAACGTGTTGGTTGACCGGCGCGCTCACAGCAACAGCGGTATTGCGGAGTATTGCGCTGTCGCTCATGGACACTGCTGACCGGGTAGCGGAGTGGCTCGTCTCTGGAGGAACGGACCCAGACCCCGAGTAACGACTAGCAGGGTGCTGAAAAAAAGCCACTAGGCGGCGGCAGCCGAGGGGCGGTAGCCGCCGCGTTGGCCTTTTCAGCACCCTGCTAGAAGAAATTCAGGTGATAGGCAAATGCGGTGGTTTCACGCAGATACCGCCATTTGGTGAGCTGAGAGTACTCCATTCGGAAGTACCGAACCGCACGGCCCTCGGGAGGCGGTGAACCGTCTACCACGATACGCACGCGCACGATCATGTCGCGGGGCGTTCCCCGACCGTGGATTTCCGGAAACTGAATGTTGTCGAGCGCCAAGGCCCGGCGGGCTGTCTCCTCGGTCGGCTCCGGCTTTTCCGCCATGAGTTGGCTTGCGTATTGTCCCCACAACGAAAACTTCAATATTTCTGCTGCGTCGGTTTCGATGGTGGACGTTGCGCTGAAGAAGCGATACCCCAGAAACGCCACCACCAACAAAATGGCTACGACCGCCTTTGCTCCGGTCAGTTTGATCTGAACTTGGCTCACGAGCTTCCCCCAATGTCGGCTCAGTGTTCATCGGTAGGACATCATGGGGGACTGACAGGGTGACCGCAGTGAGGCTGGTCACGGGGACGGGCCAAAAGGTTCTTCCGGCAATTGCGTGGTAACCGATTGAAGAGTCAACCACATTTCTATCCTCCCGTAATCCATCAACGGCTCCGTTGACGGAGAGCCCTCCCACCCTACCCCAGAATGGCCACGGAATCCACGGAAAACACGGACCCCCGCCCCCCTCCCTGAATTTGGGCTCCCCACCTCCCCACCAGGTGGATCGGCAACGCGCAGGAAGAAATCTGGCAGGAGGTCGGGGGAGCGGAACCACAATCCGGGTGTGGGGCGGGGTTTCCGTGGATTCCGTGGCCATTCTAGCGTCCGCACGCGCGCCACTCCGACACGGCCTTCCCCCGAAATGCCGGATGAACAAAAAGAAGCCACAGAGGCCGCAGCAACGCGGTTCCTCTGGGGCTCGCGTTGTAGACCGGGCGGCCTACACCCAGCTGCGCGACCGAAAATCCCGTAGCGTTTCGGAGAATCGCTCCATGTCTTCCGGCAGGCTCAGCGAGACCCGGTTGTACGACATCATCGGCGGAAACGCGCGCCCCACCAGCCAACCGCGTTCCCGCATTCGGTTCTGGTAATCCACCAGGTCACCGGTGATGCGATGCATCAGGAAGTTCGTATGGGACGAAAGGTGCTCGATGCCGAGCCCGTCGAGGGTTGCTTCGAGGATGCGCCGGGCGCGGGCGTTCGTCTCATAACTCCGCGGAATCATCGAATGGTCCTGGAGACTGGCAAGACCCGCGACCAATGCCAGGTGGTTGGTGCTGAGGCCGGAGGCAATCGCACCGATGCGCTTGATGGTGTCCTCGTGAGCAACTCCGTACCCGAACCGGAGCCCCGCCATCCCATAGATCTTGGAAAACGTGCGCACGACCACGACATTCGGGTTTGTCTTCACCCATTTCAGCGCCGACCAATACCCGTTTGCGTGCTCCGCAAATTCGTAATAGGCCTCGTCGATCAGGAAGTACACGTTGTCCGCCGCCGACTTGATCCATTCGTCGATTTGGTTACAGGCGGTGATCGTACCGGTCGGATTGTTGGGGTTACAGATATACGCAACCGCCGTGCCACGTGTGCGCTGCACGCGCTCGCGCATGCGGTCGATGTCGTGCGAAAAGTCCGATAACAACGGCACCCTGTCCAACGGAATCGAGAATGGCCGGGCATAGTTCGGCACGTCCTCAAATGTCGGGTCCGCTGCCACGATGCGACCACCCAACAGCTGCACGAACATCTGCAGAACCTCGGTCGACCCGGCGCCGAGCTGGATGTTGCCTGGTTTCACATCGTGCTTCTTTGCCAGCGCTTCAATGACAGGCTGCGTCAAGTCGAAGGGATAACGGTTGCACGCATCGAGACCGTCGACGATGGCTTTCCGCGCGGCCGATGAGATGCCGAGTGGGTTCTCGTTCGCGTTGAGACGAACCGACCCGTCGGGGAGTCGGCGTGGGCTGGCGCTGAGCCAGGCCGGTAGGGCGGTGCTACCTCCGACGCCAAGCAAACTGGCGGCGACACCAGACTGGAAAAAGGCCCGTCGTTCCATGGGACCCTCCGAATAAGTGCGGTTGAGCAACAATACGGGTTGTCGGCATGTGCCGCCAGGGACTATTCCATGACCGGTGGCCAGCCTGAGCCGGTGGCTATCCTCTATCCTCCGTCGCCGCGGGCTCCCCGTTGCACGAAGCCGACGCGACAACCTTCGTCGGGATTCCCGCATTGCTCGCTGTCGTTGCGCTGCTCGCGAGTTACATCCCCGCCCGCCGCGCCACACGGGTGGATCCGATGGAAGCCCTTAGAGGGGAATAGGGTGTAGGGTGTAGGGTGTAGGGCTTCCACTGAAGCGGACACCCGACACCCTACACCCTACACCCTACAACCTACAACCTACAACCCAACAGCGGCGCTCCGCCGCTCAAACAGCAATACATCCCGCCACCTCCCCCTCATCGGGCCGATTTCCATCTTGCCGATCCGCTCACGCCTCCCCACTTGGCGGAATCCGCACTTGCCGTGCAATGCGATGCTACCGGCGTTCTCCGGAAACATTCCGGCTTGCAGCGACCAAATCCCAGCCTGCTCGGATGCCTCAACCAGCGCGGCGAGAAGACGGGTGCCTACGCCCTTGCCGCGCCCCAACGATCCCACGTACACACTCACCTCGCCGACTCCACCATAGACGCAGCGGTTCGAAACGGCAGATAGCGCCGCCCACCCCACCAATTCTCCGTCCAGCTCTGCGACGAGTCGGCAGGCGTCAACATGCGCTTCGTCCCAGCCCTCCCAAGTGGGAACGCTCGTCTCGAAGGTTGCGTGACCGGTTTCGATGCCTTCCCCATAAATGGCTGCAACCGTCGGCCAGTCGGCCTCGGTCATCACCCTGACTTCAACGACCATTGCAATTTCCTCGCACGACGCTCCGCTATCGGCTGCCGCTACCGCTGCCGCTACGGCTACCGAGAGTATCGAGAATCATCACCTTCTGCCAAATCTTTCGCGAAAGGCCTGTGGTGAGGGTCTCAATCTCCGTGACGGCTTGCATCGCAACTCGGGTCGACCGCAACCCGTGCGTCGGCCTACCGCTCCCCGCTCCCTGCTCCTCGCTCCTTGCGCACCGCTTCATACACTCCGTCCACGCTATCCAGCGGCTCCCACTCCATGATCCCGCGCGCATCCCTTACGTACTCCACCGTCCGCATGCCGTTGAGCACACAGGTTACACCGGGGGTGCTTGCGACAATCCACAACGCCTTCCGTGAAAGGGACTCGCTCCTATGATCGTCGGGAAGAACGGAATCGATCTGCGCCGCAACCTCCGCGCCGCGCCGATTCGCCTCGGCCACCGACGCAACGCGCATTGCGCGCACCAACTTGTTCACCTCTGGGAAATAGCGCACGCGCCACGACGCCCAACGCTCGGCGGCGTCACCAGACAGGTCCCGATCCAACGTCGCCGCGATCCGGGCAACGGCGTAGCTGATCTGGCCCTCCATCTGGCCCCACTCCTCGAGCCCGGGCTGTTGCCGGCGAAGGGCGGGCAATCGCTCCGACCAACGGAAATAATCCGACGGCGCTAGATCGTCATCCGAGGCGGCGATAATTGGCGCGATCTGGTCGCGGAAAGATTCCTCCAGCTTCCCGACTCGATCGACTTGCACGTCCCAATCTACGTCTTCGTCGATGAGCGGTACATCGGCGAGTCTCAGCATGCCGGTCGACGTAAATGCGTTGAGCGGACGGTTCACCAGCACCGCGAGTTCCGCATCGCGCGCCATCTCGAGCGCCGATTTGCCACGATTGGGACCGGTGTTCCGCTCCGACATGGCTCCGGTTTCGTAGAGATTCAACGGCAACTGGAACACTCTGAAATGATGTTGCTCACCGCCAACCTCCACCGCCGTGCCCAACAGGCGACTCACCGAGACGGATTCGCTGGCCGTGGCTGGGGCGGTTGCCGTGTTCGATGACACGCCATACCATCGCAGCCTTCCAGCCGCCACCTGGTCCTCGAAAAACGTGAAGGCAGCGCCGACGCGCCGATAGAATTCGTCGCGTGCTCTGACCAACGGCTGCCGTTCAACCGCGGCGGCCGAAAGGAAGTACTCCGGATTGTGAAGCAAACACACATCCAAGGTCTCCAACTCGAGTCGATCGAGCGAGCGTTGAAGCTGATCGGCGAGAAATTCGGGGTGGATACAATGCCACAATCCCTCTTGGATCTTCACCATCTCCGGATACGGACGGCCCTCTTCCTCACGCTTCACTGCAATGGCCTGATTCTCACCCTGCACGTAGCCGATCTTCGATACGACGACCACCTCGTCGCGAAGCACGTCGCCACCGTCTATCAATTCCCGCAAGACGCTCCCGATCAATCTCTCGCTGCCACCGTCCATGTAGTTCGTCGAGGTATCAATGAGATTGGTGCCGGAGAGAAGCGCCCGCGTCAGTGCCTCGCGGTGCTCGGGAATGCCATCGGTTACGCGGTACCCACCAAAACCGACTATGCCGGTCAACCACCCCGTCGTGCCGAACGAGCGGTAACCGCGATCGCCGAACCGCTCGCGGTAACGAGACGTGCCCGTCGCCGTCGCGCTGCCTTCGACGGGACTCGAGATGACCTGCTCCGACAAGCCGCCCTCTGCGGTCCCGAGGGCCGCACCAACCTCAACCAGGTCCGTGATCGGTGCAAGGCACGTGTAATTTCGACAGATGTAAAGCGCAGCCTTGCCGTCCACCAACGACCTGCCACGTTCCAACGGCAACGCGGTGGCGTCGTTTGCACGCTCGGGATCGACGATGGCCTCGATGCGGTTCGGGAGAAAGTGTTGAGCGACTTCGGTCCGAAGAGCCTCCAGGTCGGACGTCCCGGGCGTACCGGCAAGGGCTAACTCGACAGGCCCCTCGAGCAGCAGATCCACAACATTCAAACTCTTCGCAAAAGCGCGGGGGTGCCGTGCCATCATTCCGCCGTAAGCACGAATGGCGCGAATCGCGGCGGTGCGGAAGTCCTCTCGATCTGCGTGGTGCGACATGCGGACCAATGCCGACGCGACCGTCGCGTTGCTCGACGGAACCGCGCCATCGGTGCCGTCACGAAACCGCATCAAGAGTTCCTCGTGGTCCGCCGCGGTGTTGAAAAACGCACCGCTTTCCGCATCAAGCAAATCGGTCAACGTGCGATCGAGGAGCCTTTCTGCTTCTCGGAGGTAACGGGGGTCGCCGCCACACTCGTAAAGATCGATCAACGCTTCGGAAAAAAAGGCATAGTCTTCGAGATACGCGTTCAAGTGCGCCTTTCCGTTTCGATATGTGCGCAAGAGTCCGCCGTCTTCTCTCGTCAACGAGCCTAAGAGAAAGTCCGCTGCTCGCGTGGCGATGTCGAGATATCGATCGTCGCGAAACACTCGGTACCCGGATGCAAACGCACCGATCATCATGCCGTTCCACGCCGTCAAGACCTTGTCATCCAAACTTGGAGCGATCCTGGCCGACCGAGCTTCGTACACTTTGGCACGACACTCATCCAGACGACGCCGTAGCGATGCCGGATCTTCGCCAAATTGCACCGCGACGTCCGCCAGCGGTCGCGGGGTGTTTGGAATACTCTTTCCTTCCCAGTTCCCGGCTTCCGTAATGTCGTAGTACGCATTGAACAGCTTCGCGTCATCTGAGCCTAGAATCTCTTCGATTTCATCCGGCGCCCAGACGAAAAACTTGCCCTCGACCCCCTCGGAATCGGCGTCGGTGGCCGAATAGAACCCGCCCTCGGGTGCGGTCATCTCGCGCGCGACGTAGTCGAGCGTTTCGGTTGCCGTTTCCCGATAGCTCTCGTCGCCGGTGACCTGGAACGCCTCGATATACGCCCCCGTCAGCAACGCATTGTCGTAGAGCATCTTCTCAAAGTGTGGAACGAGCCACTCGCGATCGGTGGAGTAGCGCGAGAAGCCACCGCCGACGTGATCGTGCATTCCGCCGTTCCTCATGGCATCCAGCGTTTTACGCACCATCTCGAGCGCGTGAGCATCGTCGAAGCGGCGATGGAGCCGCATCAGCAAAGAAAGCCCGGTGGACGGCGGGAACTTCGGGGCTCTCCCGAATCCGCCGAATGTCGCATCGAAGTCGTCCGCGTACTGTGACAGCGCCAACCGCAGCTCCACCTCGCCAACCGAGAGCGGTGTGCTTCCCAGTCGCTGTGCTCGAAGTTGTGCGGTAAAACGAGTCGCTCCGTTTCGGATTCCGTCAGGATCTTCCTCCCACGTCTTGGCAATCCGGCGCAACAGGGTTGGAAAGCCCGGTTGGCCGTGCCGGTCCTCGGGTGGGAAGTACGTTCCCGCAAAGGCGGGCTCCAGGTCTGGAGTGAGGAACACCGTCATCGGCCAGCCTCCCTGACCGTGATTCATCGCAAGCGTTGCAGCCATGTAGATGTCGTCGAGATCGGGGCGTTCCTCACGATCCACTTTGATGTTCACGAAGTGTTCGTTCATGAGGTGAGCGATCGCTTCGTTCTCGAAAGACTCGCGTTCCATGACATGACACCAGTGACACGACGAATAGCCGATGGACAGGAGTATGAGTCGGCCCTCCTCACGTGCCTTGCCGAGTGCCTCCTCGCCCCACGGATACCATTCCACCGGGTTGTGAGCGTGTTGCAGGAGGTATGGACTCGTTTCGTCTATGAGACGATTGGTATGCTTGGGAGAATTTGATGATGACGGCATGATCAATGGGTGGAGGACACTTGGCCCTCGGACGGCCGAGGGCGACGCCACCCAAAGCTACATCATTAAGAAGTAGGTTGCTATCGAGAATAAGAAACCGGCATGGTCGGTGGGATTGTTGAACCGATCGCGAGACGTGCCACGAACGTAGTCAAACTTTAGCACGGTGTCGGGCGTCGGTCGAAAATTGATGCCAGCCGTTACCTGTCGCATGGTGTCTCCGGGAAGGTCACCATCCAGGTCGATCACATCGAACCGCAGGCCTGCGGAAAAATACGACTGCGGCATCGTGGTCACCCACTGCCGTCCGAAGTCGTGCATCGCCTCGATGTAGAGACCTTGCTGGTTGCTCGCATACACCCCAACCAAGGTGGTAGGAACATCTATATCGACCGTCGCCGCCTCGCCCGTGACCCGTAGTGGACCCACGGTGGCTTCCAAGTCGATCGCGACGATGGTGAGATCGCGCCGTTCGTCCACGGCGAGTCCTTCGTCGTCGTAGACGTTGTAGGCGCCGTGGTGCCCCGAAAACCCTATCTCCAAATCCAGGCTCGGGCTCCACGTGACACGGCCAACGACCGCCGGAGACGCGTTGTTGTCCTCGAAATTGCGCCGGCCAAGGGCCACACGTGTCCCGTCCGGTGAATCGTTGATCAGCCCATCGTGAAACCCGTTCACCACATACACCTCGTAGGTGAAACGACCCGTCCCGACGGGAAAGACACCGAGCGCCCCCAGACCGGGTTCCGAGAGAGCCGCGCCGAGTAACTCCGTCGACACGAGTGGACGGTCGGTGAACTCGTTCAACGGACTGTCATGGGCCAGGTTGAAGCGACCGATGGGCGAAAGCAGCATTCCACCCCGTATCGTCAACGACGGCGCGATGCGAAGATCGATGGCGGCGAACTCGACTGTGATCTCTTCCCCACCGTCTTCGAATTCCAACTCGGCACTGATGCGCACGAAATCGGAGACATCGGTGGCCGTAAAAATATTCCATCGCTTGAGCTCGAACCCGCGTTCTTCCGTCAAGCCACCCACCCGCTGCCACCGTCCATGCATCTCGGCGTACCCGCCAATCGCCGTGCGACCCAGCAACCGCGTGAGATACGGGCGGTCGTACACGCCGCCGCGAACGAACGGGCGACTCACGAGCGTATCCTGCTCTTGCCCCGCCGCATTCGTGGCGGGCACGACGAGCCCCAACAGCAACAACGAGTACAAACGCCGAAGAATCATGTGCGATCTGTTTCGAGATGAATGGTCAATATGCCGTCGGACGATACTTCCGTTTGGAACTGGTCCAACGGTGCCTGCGTCGGGCCGCGCAGCACGCTGCCGTCCCGATCGTACATCGATCCGTGGCAAGGACACAGCAACTGCGGACCGTCGATGTTTACCGTGCAACCCAGGTGCTTGCAGATCGGCGAGACCACGGCGAACGAGCCGCCACTCAACGCCAACACGTAGAGCAACCGGTCGGAGCCCTCGGGACGGATTTTCAGAAATCCACCGGGACGGTTCAACAACGGATGGTTGCTTAGGCTCAACCGCAACCTGCCGTTTTCCGGCATCACGGTCGTGACGACCAACGACGCGCAGGCGCCGGCCCATCCGGCCGCCGCCAAACCGACAAAATCGCGCCGATTCACGATCCGTCACCGCGATCGCACAAACTCCACGAGCGCGTCCTGATCTTCCGCGCCCAGGGAGAGGAAAGCGTTACGTGAAACCTCGGCCTCGCCTCCGTGCAACCCGATGGCCTCGGCAATGGAGGTGGCACGACCGTCATGGAGCAAGAACAGCTCGCCATTCAGAAAGTCGCGGGCGATGCGGAGCCCCCACAGAGGCGGAGTCTTCCACTCCCGCCCATTCGCAACGCCGTCGGGCCGATTGTCGGCTAAGACGTCCCCCATGTCGTGCAACAGCATGTCCGAGTACAACAGCACCCGCTGCTCGGCGAGCGCGGCGATGGTGCTGGGACCCGTGCGGAACTCCCGAACATGACATCCATCGCACCCGACTTGGGTAAACAAATCGCTACCGCGCTGCCGCTCGGGCGTGTCTTCTCCCGGCGCCGGAGGCGCCAACATGCGGAGGTAGTCCACTACCGACCGTACCTCGGCAGCGCCCACCTCGGGATCAGGCACGTTGTCCGCCGCCAGCGTCGAGCGACCAGACTGCGGATTCACGTTCTCTTCCGGAAGGAAGTCGCTGGTGATCCCCATGTCCTGGTGGTAGGCCTCGACGGACTGTTGTACCAGGGTGCTCACTTGTCCCTTGCGGCTGAAACGCCCCAAATGCAAACCAGGACCCGCGCCAGGCTCGGTTGCCGGCACCCAATCCGCGGCCAACACCCAATTCGGGCGGCCGGATATGCCGTCGCCATCGGAATCATTCTCGTCGGCGTTCGCGAGGATCTCGGCATCGGGGATGGCCTCGATGAAGCCCACACCAAAGACCGGCGGCGGGAGCCGTCGCGAGACATCTACGCCTCCCGGGACGACCTCCGGGACCGCCCCGGGAATCGCCTTGTCTTGAATCTGCGGACCACCCAGCGCGATCGCCGGATCGGTCCCCAGACTAATACGAGTCAGGATGTTCTCGGGACGCCCTCTTCCGTCCCCACTGTGGCAGTCGCCGCACGCCGCCGCGTTGAAGATCGGGCCAAGCCCCTCGGTAGGCGAGAAACGACGCTCGAACTGGGCGTCGCCTCGTCCAAATGCGGCGAGTTGCTCCGCCGTGAGGCCGGGAATGGGAGCGTCGAACACGTCTGCGTCGCTCGCGGGGCCGGTGAGCAAGACATCACACGCGCTGGCCGCCAGGAGCACCAATGGAAACGCCCATGCAATTTGTTTCACGTTTGCATAACCACTGTCATAGCAATGAATTACGTTGTAGCCGAAGCCATACAATAATTTAGTAGCACCTAATATAGTTGTTTCAACGTCCGTAAATCAAGTGCCGTCGCTCGATACCTTGGCCTTCTTGTGATAGCTTTTGACGGAGCCCGAGCACCGCCCGTCGGCCACCCCCATAGAGGGGTCGGCCGGTGGATACCTACCCTCGAACCTGGTGTCAATTTGATGCAGGAAGACACGTCGCACGCGACCCGGGGAGAAGGACACACACTAGAAGAGGCACTCCGCCGCCTCCAAAAGGCGGTCGAGACCATGCAACTCGGTGTGACGATCACCGACATCAACGGCAAGATCGTGTACACCAACTCGGCTGACGCCCGAATGCACGGCTACACGGTCGAGGAGCTGATCGGCCGCGATGTGAGTGTCTTTTGCTTGCCTGGGTATCGGCGCTCACTTACTCCCGAGCGGTTACGTGACATGAAGAGTTGGCGCCGCGAAAGCATGAACGTCCGGAAGGACGGTACGCTCTTGCCGGTCGCGCTGATGTCGGACGTTGTGTCGAACGCCAGTGAAGAGCCGGTCGGCGTGGTGACGACGTGCGAGGACCTGACGGAAGCGAAGCGCGCTGAAGCCGAACGCCAGCGGCTGGAGATCCAGGTCCGCCGTTCTCAGAAACTCGAGAGTCTCTCGGTGCTTGCCGGCGGCCTGGCCCACGATTTCAACAACTTGCTCACTGGAATCCTGGGCAACGCCAGTTTGCTTATCGGCGAATTGCCAGCGGGGGCGTCCACGCAACTCGACAAGGTGGTCGAGATGCAGCAAGCGGCGGAACGCCTGTCGGACCTGACCAACCAGCTCCTCGCGTATTCGGGTAACGGCGAACGCGTGACCGAACCGGTCAACGTGAACGGCATCGTGAAGGATTTGATGCACGTGTTGGAGGTGTTCCTGCGCCCTAGGGTTTTCTTGGACACTTGATTGCGAGAGAGTTCTCGCAGGAGGAGTGTCGAGATGAGGAAGCACGTTGAGGAATCGGTGGCGACCGGCGCGGCCGCCGGGCGCGGCCGTGGGGGTCGGTTCTCGGCCGGGCGGAAGCGTGAGGTGGTGCTGCGTCTGTTGCGCGGGGAGGATCTCGAGTCGGTGTCGCGGGCGGTGGGGATCACGGCGGCGCGGGCGTCGCACTGGCGGGCTCAGTTTCTGGCTGCGGGGCAGGCGGGCCTAAAGAGCCGCGCACCGGATGCTCGGGACGAAGACCATCGTCGGCTGCAGGCCAAGATCGGCGAGCTGCTGATGGAGACCGAGTTACTGTACGCGAAGGTGGATCAGCTGGAGGCCGGCGGCCCTTTGGCCCGGCGGAGGTCGACGCGATGAGTGGCGCCCAGTCGATCTCCACCCGTCGGGCGTATGGCGTGCAGCGGGTCTGCCGCGTGTGGCACCGCGCCCGCTCCAGTGTGTATGCGCGGCGGCAGGCGACACGGTCCCCTGCGCCGTGTCGTCGCCGCGGGCCGATCGGCGCTGCCCCGGACGACGTCCTGGTGGCCCACATTCGCCGGGTGCTCGAAGCCTCGCCGTTTCATGGCGAGGGGTACCGGAAGGCCTGGGCGAAGCTGCGGGTCGACGGGATTCGGACCTCGCAGGAACGGGTGCGGCGGTTGATGCGGGAGTCCGGCCTCCAGGCCCCGCAGCGCGCGGGCCACGCGCACGGGCCAAAGGCGCACGACGGGACCATCACCACCGAGGCGCCCGACGTGATGTGGGGCACGGACATGACGGCCACCGTGACCGTCGCCGAGGGGGCAGCCTTCGTCTTCGTGGCCGTCGATCACTGCGCGACCGAGTGCATCGGGCTCCATGCCGCCAAGCGCGGGAACCGCTTCGAGGCCCTGGAGCCGATTCGCCAGGGCATCCGGGAACGCTTCGGGGGCATCGGCGAAGGCGTGGCCCGCGGGCTGCGGCTGCGTCACGACCACGGGTCGAACTATTTGGCCGACGATTTCCAACAGGAGGTCGCGTTCTTCGGCATCGAAAGCTCTCCGAGCTTCGTGCGGGAGCCCGAAGGCAACGGTGTCGCTGAGCGCTTCATCCGCACGCTGAAGGAAAACGTCTTGTGGGTACGGAGCTTCGAGACGATCGAGGAGCTCCGCCTGGCCTTGCTCGAGTTCAAGCGGACGTACAACGAGCAGTGGATGCTGGAGAAGTACGACTATCGCAGCCCGGCTCAAGTGCGACGCGACTTCGTCGGCCTGGACGCGGCTGCGTAGAAATGATTACCTTCAAATCACTGTCCAAGAACCCTGGGGCGATACAGTGTCGAAAGCGCAAAATGTAAAGTTGCGCTACGATCTTGCAGACGAGTTACCGACAATCGCAGCCGACCCGGCGCAAGTTCGGCAGGTCATCCAACACCTCGCCACTAATGCATCGGACGCCATCGGCACGGATGATGGGAAGGTAACGATCCGCACCGGTACCAGATGGGTCGACCGAGACTACCTGGCGACGACCTATCTGGGGAACGATGCGTTGCAAGGCAAATACGTGTTCATCGAAGTGGTGGACACCGGATGCGGCATGGACGATGAAGCGCGTGCGAAGCTGTTCGATCCGTTCTTCACGACGAAATTCACGGGGCGCGGGCTCGGGCTCGCCGCGGTCATGGGCATCGTCCGCGGTCACGGGGGCGCCATTCGCATCGACTCCATTCGCGATCGCGGCACATCAATCATCGTGCTGCTACCTGCGGTTGAGGTCGAGGCGCACCCATTCACGGGAGAAGAACCGACAGCGTGGCAGGGTGAGGGCACCATTCTCGTCGTGGACGACGAGCCCGTCGTGCGCTCGGTGACCCAGAGCTTCCTCGAAAATCAAGGGTTCCGAGTCATCACCGCGACAGACGGCCGGGACGCCGTCGCGAAATTCCGAGAGCATGCAGACGAGATCGTCGCCATACTACTCGATTTGGGGATGCCCCGGATGATGGGTGACGAAGCGTTGGACCTTATTCACAAGGATCACCCCGATACTCCGGTCATCGTGATGAGCGGTTACTCGGAGACAATTGTACGGGAACGTTTTTCCGAGAAGCAAGTCGTCGGTTCCTGCAAAAACCGTTTCAGTCCGACGCACTGATGGTCAAGCTCCGCCTAGCAGTCAAGACGTAGTCGGTCAGGCAGCAACCTCCATGGCCTCCGTGTAGGAACCGTGGCGGGCGGCGCCGTTGCATTCGGCCCTGTGATAGAACACCTGCTGGGCGGCCGCGACGTTCTCGGGCTTCCCGAGCCACGCTTTGAGGGCGTGCTCCTGGAGCGCGCGTCCGTACGAAAAACTCAACTCCCACGGATGTTGTCCCAGCGCATTCATGCCGTTCAAGTGAGCCGTCGCCAATTCCGAGCTTTGGCCGCCGGAGAGGAAAACGATCCCGGGTACTGCTGCCGGCACGGATTGCGTCAGACAACGCACGGTTGCTTCCGCGACTTCGTCGACACCGGCCTGATCCGCACAATCCTTCCCCGAGAGAACCATGTTTGGCTTGAGCAATGTCCCCTCCAGATTGACACCCTGCCCGTACAGTTGGCCATATAAAGCACGCAGCACACCACCCGTCACGACGGCACATCGTTCGATGGTGTGATCGCCGTCCATCAACACTTCCGGCTCCACAATCGGTACCAATCCGGCTTCCTGACACGCCGCGGCATAGCGCGCCAACGCATGCGCATTCGCGCCCACGCACGCGCGACTCGGCATTCCGTCCCCGATGGCAATGACCGCACGCCATTTGGCAAAGCGCGCGCCCAGATCCCGGTACTCCGCAAGGCGCTCGCGCAACCCATCCAATCCCTCGGTCACCTTCTCACCCGGAAATCCGGCCAATGCCTTGGCCCCCTTGTCGACCTTGATCCCGGGGATGACACCACGATCCGATAGCACCTGACTCAGTGGTTTGCCGTCATCCGCATTCTGTCGCAGGGTCTCGTCGAACAAGATCACGCCGCTGATGAACTGTTCCATGCCGTCGGTCGTAAAGAGTAATTGCCGATACGCGCGACGGTTGTCCTCGGTGGATTCGACCGAAATGGCCTTGAATCGCTTTGCAATCGTCGGAGAGCTCTCGTCGGCGGCGAGGATCCCCCGTCCCTCCGCGACGAGTGCCTGGGCGGTCGATACGAGGTCTGCCACGTTCATACGATACCGTTCTCCTCGAGCATGCATGGCCCGGAGGTGCCGCCGGGCGGGGTTCGTGTGTTTTCGATTAGGAGTTGCGCGACGACGAAACAATAACCCAGCGCTCCGATCTTCGCACGCCGCGCGCCAATTCCTGAGTTTTCCTCACCCAGTCGGGAGGTCACCCTGGGCCGGCCCGGCATGTCCGGAACCGGCAAAGAAGGGAACCTGAGATATCGGTTGCGGGTTTTGAATATAAGGGAAAAGTGCTTGTCCTCAGAACGGGCGACAAGAGACCTTTACATGGCCTTGGCGGTGGCCGTCACTGCAGGGGCGGCATCGAATCGAGGTACCTCATGACACACGACTCGACCCTCGAGATTTCCGACGTCCGAACGGCGTTTCGGATTCAGGATGATACGAGACGGGCAACCGATACCCCCTCCCCCGGCCGGACCGGTGAGGATTCTGTGAACGGCAACGGCCGGCCGGAAATGACCAACCGGCTTCGGGTGCTTCGAAGGGACCAATCGTGGTCTCAGGCCGAGCTTGCGCGGCGACTTGGGGTTTCCCGGCAGACGGTGAACGCCCTGGAGCGGGGAAAATACCACCCGAGTTTGCCGCTGGCGTTCAAGATCGCGCGGCTCTTCGAGCGCCCAATTGAGGACGTCTTCCACGCGCAATGGGACAACGGACGTAACGTGGACCAAGGGAATTTGGGCGGACCGACCACCCTATCATAACACCGGGTTCGACAGCACACCGACTCCCGGCACTTCCACCTCTACGCGATCCCCCGGACGGAGCGGTCCGACGCCGGACGGGGTGCCGGTGGAGACCAGGTCACCCGGCTCCAACGTCATGATCTCCGATATGTAGGCCAGGATCGTCGGAATATCGAAGGCCATTTGTCGCGCGTAGCCGTGTTGCCGCTCTTCTCCATTCACCCGACAGATAACCTCAAGCTCCTCGAGCGGGGGTAAGTCCGCCAGCGGTACGAGCCGAGGACCCATCGGACAAAACGTGTCAAACCCCTTGGCGCGGGCCCACTGTCCATCCGTTCGTTGAAGGTCTCGAGCCGTCACGTCGTTTACACACGTCAGGCCAGCGACGGCGTCGAGCGTCGCGGCTTTGTCGGCCCGACGAAGCGTCTTGCCCATGACGACCCCTATCTCACCTTCGTGCTCCACTTGCTGCGAGGCGCTGGGGATTTGAATCGCATCCCCATCGCCAACGAGGGACGATGGAGGCTTGAAGAACAACAACGGCTGCTCCGGGATCGTGGAACCCAACTCTTCGGCGTGTTCCGCGTAGTTCCGGCCAACGCAGACGATTTTGGACGGGCTCCTTCGAATCGTCACCTTCCCCTACCGCAGAGAGACCGGCTGGCTCGCCGGTGATCGGCCGGCTCGATGATCAGCCCGTATTGATCGCCTTCGACGACGGATATGCTCTGACCAATCATGCACCCGACGGCCAAGAAGTCGACCTGAAATCGGATATCGGTGTACGGCCAAGTGAATGAATAGCTCCGCGTGCGGTGCGACTCAACGGTGCCGAGACGTTTCCGATATCCTTGCCGATATGCGTAGACGGTGGCCGAGTAGAAGTTTTGGTTCTCGATCTCGACGCTGTAGGTCTGGTCTGCCTGCGGAGATTCCCGGACTCCCTGGGCGTTTCGCGCACAGGCGGCTGCCAAGACCGCACCGCCGACCACCGCGACACTGAATAGGCGTGACATGTTGACCTCCTTGTCCTGTGGACGATAACCACCTCGCGCTGAGCCGTTCTTCATCACCGACACCGCGATCGATTTGCACCCTCGGCGTCAATGACCCGGATGATCAACAAGAGGTCATCACCTGGATCGACCGACAACGATTCTGTAATCACACATCCCTGTGCCAGAAAATTGATCAGGAAGCGGACGTCATACGTGGGCCACCTGAACGTAAAGGTCTTGGTGTCGGCGGCTTCGACAATCCCCAACCGGTCACGGAAGCCCCCGCGATAAGCATAGACCGTTGCCGAATTGAAGTTTTGGTTCCGAACCTCGACGGTCAACGTATTGTCTTCGGCCTGTGGCGAGAGAGCCTGCTGAGCCCGAGAGGCACACGCGGTCGTGGCGAGAACCAGAAAGCACCAAGTGGTGTGGGTGATGAAAAGCCTTGCCATGGGTGGCCCTCCTAACGGGACCCAAACCACTCGTCGTAGTACCCGGCCGCGAGCCGAGAGGTTTCACCGATTGAGCGGGCCGTCTTTTGGAGCCAACCAATCGAGGAACGGCTGGTAATCGCGTAGATCCTGCAGGTCGACCAGGATCTTTTCCTCTCCCGTGAACTGGCGGCCCTCAAACTCAGATTGTCGCAGATAGGCGACCGCTGTTTCTGCGTCGCCCAACACCGCGGCAATACGTCCCCTCCAAAAAGTCGTCACACCGTTGAGAAACGGGCGGGCCATGCCGGAGATCTCCTCAGACATCCTCAGCGCCCCGTCCCGATCGCCGGTGCGGGCAGCCAGTGCTCCGAGGTAGCCGTGATACCCGATGCTGTCGGGCTGCCCGAGTGCCAGCCGTTGGAACATGGGCTGCGCCTCTTCGTAGTCGCCGGCCAAGTACAAGGTTCGGGCCAGCCCGTACCGTTGTCCTTCCGATGCCGCTTCGTCGGGATCCAACGTGCGATACCAATTCAGCGCCCGCTGGAGTGTTGCTTCCGCAATTCTCGGGTGACCGTGCCACCTGGCCTCCAGGGAACCGAGCCGCATGATGTCTCCGACGCCGTCCATAGGCATAGGTGCCGCGTGCGGCGGGAGCGTCTCGAGCAGATCCCAGAGACTGTCCAGCGGCTCCTCTTCGCCCAGCGCAATGAGCGCTCGCAATTCGATTTGTAAGTTGCTCAGCAACTCCGGAAAGAGGCTGCGCCCGCGTCGCGCTTCTTGTAGCTCCTCTTCGTGGCGTCCGAGGGTGTGCAGGGCAGTGCAGATGAGCTCCCAGTACACAAAGAACTCGCGCGCGAACCCTCGTTGTGGGTCCACCCGGCGAAAGGCCTCGAGCGCTTCCATTGGACGGTTGGCCCACAAGGCGGTGAGCCCCAACAGGAGAAATGTCTCCGAACCCGCGATCTCGCCGGCCGCGCGGATGGCGGTGAGCGCACCGTCGAGGTCACCGCGTGACATGGCCAAGACCCAGTCCAACTCGTACCGGTCGAACGGCGCCAAGTCGTCCCGCGAGCGGTTGACGATCTGCGCGAGGGAATCCGCCTGCGTCCACTGCGCCATCGTGCCGTATGCGAAGGCCGCAAAGACCATGGCCGAAGCGAAGGTGGAATCTAACTCCGCCGCACGCAGAAAATGTTGAATGGCCCGCGGCTGATTGAGACGCATGAATTGCGTCATCCCTTCGACGTACTGCCGGTACGCATCGTACGACGGCGGCTGGCTGAAGGCGGTCGCCCACTCCGTGAGTCGAGGATCCACCAGACTCGCCAGCGCCCCCATGACCCGCTGCCGCAGCAGCTCCACGGCGACCAACGGACTGTCAACCGGAGCAACGACGGGATTCAATGCCATGAGCAACCGATCTTCTTCCGGATCGGTCAGACGGGTCTGGAACTGCAACTGGTCGCCTTGTCGATAATATGCCCCGGACACGACCAACTGCGCGTTGGTTTCCTGGACCAACGCGCGTATCCGAGCCGCCGTGGTCTCTCCGTCGTTGGGTCCCGACGTCAAGCCGCCGCGAGCGACCACGACCTCGAGTAGTCCGGTTTGGGCCAGCCCCTGGGTGATCCAATCACTAGCCATCGGTCCCAGGTGAGCGAGGTTGGGGTCGCCGGTCTGGTTCTCGAACACAGCGATGACGACCCGTTCGGGCGTTGCGGCGCCGCCTTGCGACGGCCACAAGAGGCTGACCAGCAAGGCCACAGTGACGGCGGCCGCTCCGACAAGCACACCAATCCCAACTGCCCGCTTATGCGGAGCAGCAGCGGAGCCAACTAGAGCCGGATCGTCGAGCGCCTCACGGAACGCATTGGCCGTCAAGTATCGATCGGCCGGATCGACCGCGAGTGCCTTGTTCAACACGGTCTCGACGAGCGACCCTGTCATATGGCGGGTGGTTGGTCGCACCGAGTCGAGTCGTTGCTCCGGTGTTTGCCGTCCAGGCGGCGTACCGCCAAGCATCTCGAGCAAGACGCATGCGAGGCCATAGATATCGGTTCGTCCGTCGAGATCGCGCCGTGCCTCCGATTGTTCGGGACTCATGTACGCGGGTGTTCCCACCGCAAGCCCGGCCTGGGTGAGGCTGTTTCCCGCGGCGACGCCGAGTGCGCGCGCAATGCCGAAATCCGCAACCAGTGCGTGACCGTCGCTGAGCAGAATGTTCTCAGGTTTGATGTCACGGTGGATGACACCCAGGCCATGGGCGTAGTTCAGCGCACTCGCCACGTCGCGCGTCACCGCAATCGCCTTAGACAGCGGAAACGTTCCGCGACGAACAAAGCGTTGGCGTAACGACTCACCCTGGATGTACGGCATAACGAAATACAACAAACCGTCGGCCTCACCGGCCGCAAAGACCGGCACGATGTGGGGATGCGTCAACGTCGAGACGAGATTCACTTCGCGGAGGAACCGCTCGCGAAGCACCAGCGTCGCGACATCCGGCGTAAGGACCTTAATGGCGACTTTTCGCCTGGGATGGTGCTCCACGGCCAGAAAGACCGTGGCCATGCCGCCGCGACCGATTTCTCGCTCGATGGTGTAGCGGTCACTCACCGCCTCCTGTAAGCGGCCTTGAAGATCGTCCATCATACGGAGAGGCCTATCACGGTCATCGCAGCCCGGAGGGAAGGCGGGGAGATCCGTCCAATTCTTCGATGGTCTTGGTGGAAGGCGGTCGTTCTCGCTGCAGCCGCCGCGCAGTCCGCTCGGCATCCCGCAACACACGGAGCAGGTTCTCGCCGGCGAGCTTCCCCAAGTCGTCGTCGCTCCAGCCGCGTCGCGACAGTTCGGCGAAGAGTGTCGGAAAGGTCGATACATCCTCCAACCCGTGAGGACCAGCATCGATACCGTCGAAGTCGCTCCCGATACCCACGTGGTCTATGCCCGCCACCTGGCGCACGTGTTCGATGTGATCGGCCACGTCCGAAAGCGATGCCGTCGCTTCGTCACTCGAGACAAACGAGCGGACAAAGGTCACCATGATCACGCCGCCGTTTTTCGGCAGCCGCTGGAGAATCGAATCGGGCACGTTGCGGCGATGGTCCACGAGCGCACGTGCAGAGGAATGGGAAAAGATCACTGGTGCCTCCGCCACGTTGAGTGCGTCGCTCATGGAGCCGGGCGACACGTGCGAGAGATCGACCAACATACCCATCCGATTCATCTCCCGAACCACCTCTTCGCCAAAGGGTGTGAGACCACCGTGGTGCTCCTCGTCGGTCGCTGAATCCGCCCAATCGATAGTGCGACCATGCGTGAGCGTCATATATCTCGCGCCCAGGTCGTAATAGGTGCGCAGCACGCCAAGAGAGTTCTCGATCGCGTGTCCACCTTCCACACCCAACATGGACGCGATCTTGCCGCTTCCAAAAATGCGCTCGATGTCCGAGGCGCCCTTGGCCATCTCGAAGTAACCGCTGTATTTGTCGATGAACTGGCGGGCCACGTCGATCTGCTCGAGTTGTACACGCGCGAACCCCGAGTCAGCGTAGTCCGACGGGATATACACCGACCAAAATTGGGCACCGAGCATACCCTGCTGTAACCGATTGAGGTCCGTGTGTCCGGGAGCACGCCGTGCAATGTCATATCTCCCGACGCTGCGTGGCGCCGGCCCGTAGCGGCGTATCGCCCACGGCAGATCGTTGTGTCCGTCGATCAGAGGTGTCTCAGCAAGAATCCTGCGTGCCCGCTCGAGGTGCGTTTCGTCGCGCTGGGCGAACGCCGTCGTCGTGAACGTCACCAGCAAGGCCAGGGTCAAAGTGATCGTTTTCATACGCGGGAATCTGGAGGCGGCCATTGGGTCGGGCAAGTGTCGGAACCAAGAGTAGCCACGGAAAACACGGAAAGCACGGACCCCAACCCCACCCACGAACCTTGTTCACCCTTCCCCTCCCAGATGAGGGTTCTAATGGGTGGAAGGGTGGGGCAAACACAGTTTGAGGGGGGAGGGGAGGGTCCGTGCTTTCCGTGCTTTCCGTGGCTAACTCAAACCGGTCAATCCAGGGATTTGACAATTCCAGCCCCCGTTCTATATTCAACCATATGGTTGAACATTCTACCACCCTGAACGGCGTTTTTCAGGCCCTCTCCGACCCCACCCGCCGGACGATCCTGCACCGGCTCACCCAGGGCCCGGCGACGGTCACCGAGATCGCAGCGCCGATCGACATGTCGCTCAACGGGGTGTCGAAACACCTCTTGGTCTTGGAACGGGCCGGCCTCTTACGACGCCGGATCACCGGCCGGGAGCATCATTGCTATCTCAACGCGGAGCCCCTCTCCGACGCTGCGGAGTGGGTCGACCACTACCGTCGCTTCTGGGAGTCGCGACTCGATTCGCTCGAGTCCTGGCTCATCGCATCGAAGAAGAAACCAGTTGACGAGGAGAAGAAGTCATGACCGAGGTAACAGCCCAGGAATTCGAGTTGAAGATCACCAAAGAGCTGCCGGCTCCGCGTGAAGACGTGTTTGCGGCGTGGACCAACCCCAACAATCTCAAGGAGTGGATCAGCCCAACGGGTCATGGGGCGACGGTTCCGCTGCTAGAGGCGCGGAAAGGTGGGCAGTATCGCATCGACATGCACGGCGAAAACGAAACGTACGTTCACACCGGCGAGTACTTGGAATTTCGTCCGCCGGAAAGGTTAGTGTTCACTTGGATCTCACCGGGCACGGAGCAAAAAGCGTCGGTGGTGACGATCGATTTCGCGGAGGCGGACGGCGGAACGCTGCTCACTCTCACCCACGAGAAGTTGCCGAACAAAGAAACGACGGAAAGACATTTGCAGGGTTGGACCGTCATCGCCAACCAACTTGCAGAGCGGTTATAGGTCCGAAACAATCAAAAAAGTGGTAGAAGATGGTGCACCGCAGAGTCCGCGGAGGGGGAGGCGGGGCATCCGCGTCCCAAAGCTTTAGCGTCATCCGTGGCCGCGTTCTCTGCGGTGAATTCGCCCAATTGGCCCAGAGTACCAACCGTTAGCGCCCACCAAGGTTCTGCGCAGCCGCGCGAACGGTGCGTTCCGCGTTTCCCCCCAGGGACCCCCTTCCCTGTTCGTTATTAATTCCTCGTCCTTCATTATTGGATATTGGATATTCAATATTCGCTGTTCGTCACCTCATGAGACTCCGCGCCGTCTGCTGGACCATCCGGTCTCCGTTAATGAACCCGCCCTCAGGGTACCAGCGGGCATCGAGGTCGCTCGTCGGCTTTGATGCGACTATCTCCTCGACGCTCATCCCGTCGTTCAGCATCGTTTGAAGCCGGTCGCGCACCGTAATCAACATGTTGCGATATTCTCTGAGATCGTCTGGCGTGGCCAACTCTCCATGACCTGGAATGATCTTTGTCTCCGAATTGGAGATGGCCAATACGGCACCGGCGGCGTGGATCAGCCCGTCGATGTGGCCGCCACTGCCCACATCGATGTACGGGTACAGCCCTTTGAAGAACGTGTCACCCATGTGGATCGCGTTGGCGTTGGTGTATTGAATAATGGCATCGCCGTCGGTGTGCGCATGAGGAATGTGGAACGCTCGAATCTTTTCCTCGTTCCAGTAGAACGTCAAATCATCCGTAAACGTGACCACGGGAAGGGCATCCGGTGGCGCTTGTTGAGAGCGTTCCATGACCTCGCGGAACTCTGCGGGGTTCAGGCGCTTGCGCACGTTCTCGTGGGCCACGATCATCGCCCCCGCTTTGCCCAGGTTTTCGTTTCCACCCACATGATCGCCGTGCCAGTGCGTGTTCAACACGAAACGAACCGAACCGTCGGAAACGGCGGCGATCGCGGCAAGGATCTTCTCGGTGAGGGGTGCGAATTGGTCGTCAATCACGAAGGGACCGTCTTCACCTACCGACAAGCCAATGTTGCCACCCGCACCCATCAGCATGTAGACGCCATCCGAGACGGGAATCGTGCGAATCTGTACGTTGGAGAAATCCCGCTGTGCAGCCAGGGGTGCAACAGCGATGGAAATTCCCAAAAACCCAAGTATGAACAACGTTCTGGGCTGCATTTGAACTCCTTGGACGTTAGTGGTTCACTTTCAGGGGGCTGAATCTGCACCGGGTTCGAAGAACCGCAAGGCAGATTCTTTCATCTCGCCTTCTCCTCATCGAGCTCGCGAACGACGCCCTCTAGTACCCGCCAAACGGTGCGAGCCATGATGTGGTGGCCCTCGGCCGTTGGATGAATCCCGTCGGCCTGATTCAACTCGGCGATCCCCCCAACGCTGTCCAGCAGGAACGGGACGAGCGTCGCACCATTGGCTTGGGCGATCTCGGGGAACACGCGCCGAAACGCCGTGGTGTACGGTCGACCCAGATTGGGGGGAGCCTCCATGCCAACGATCACGATGGCCGCATCCGGGTGGGCCTGCTCAGTGCGGTCGATGATGCTCTGAAGGTTCGAACGCATCGTCTCGACATCGAGGCCGCGGAGGCCGTCATTCGCGCCCAGCTCCACGACCAAGATGCTGATCGGCTGTTGCACTAACCAATCGATACGGCGGAGGCCGCCGGCGGACGTTTCTCCGCTCACACCGGCGTTGATCACGCGAAAATCCATCCCCAACGCGTCCAGCGTGTCCTGGATCAATGCCGGGAACGCCTCCTCTTCGGATAGTCCCAACCCCGCCGTAAGGCTGGTGCCGAGGAAGGCGATGATCGGTGTACCGGATTCCCGGACGGTGGTGCCGCTGGCGATCGCGCGATTGCGCTCCGCAGGTGCACGGTCGTCCGCGACGCACGCGAGATTGAGTGCCATGATGACGCCAGCGAGTATCTTTCGAGGCACAATGATCGAAGTGAGAGGGTTAGGCCAAACATACTCGAGCGGCGGACAGCCGCTTGCCGTCTTGAAAGATATCGACCTGACCATCGAGCCCGGCGGGTTCGTGGCCATTGTTGGCCCGTCGGGTAGCGGGAAAACCACCCTCCTCGGCCTCCTCGCCGGACTCGACGAGGCCACCACGGGCACGGTTTCAATCGACGGCGTGAATCTCGGGGAGCTCACAGAGGACGAGCGTGCGAAATTTCGCGCCGCGCATGTGGGCTTCGTGTTTCAATCGTTCCAACTGATCCCCACCCTCACCGCCCGAGAGAACGTGATGGTGCCGCTGGAGCTCCTCGGCGACGGAAAGTTGAACGGCAACCAAATCGACGCCCGCGTAGCCGATCTGCTGGACCGCGTGGGACTCGGCGATCGCATGGACCACTATCCCGCACAACTCTCCGGGGGCGAGCAACAGCGCGTCGCCCTCGCGCGGGCGTTTGCGAATCAACCCAAGATTCTCTTTGCCGATGAGCCGACCGGCAATCTCGATGCCGACACCGGTCACAAGATCATCGACAGCATGGTGGAGTTGAACCGGGATTTTAAGACCACGCTCGTGCTCGTGACGCACGATCCCGAATTGGCGAATCGCGCCAACCGAATCGTTCGCCTGAGCGGCGGTCGGGTGGTTTCATGAACCTGCGTTTTGCCGTGCGCCACGCGCGCCGGGAAGGGCGGTCGAGCTTGCGGCGGATCGGGCTCTACATGGGGGCCATCACACTGGGCGTCGCCGCGATCGTGGCCATCAATTCCTTCCGCGGCAACATCATTGACGCCATCCGATCCGAGTCGCGTAGCCTGCTCGGCGCCGATCTCGAGATTCACAGCCGCCGAGTCTTTCCTGATGTGGTGCAGTCCATTCTGGATTCGGCGCGGGCAGCAGGCGTTCCAGTGTCGTATGTGACGTCGATGCCGTCGATGGCCCGGTCCCCGAAGACCGAGCTGAGCCGCTTGACCCAATTACGTGCACTCGAAGGCGACTTCCCCTATTACGGTGAAATCGGCACAGATCCAGTCGAGGCTTGGGGTCGCCTACCCGAGGGACGCTTCGCCGTCGCCGCTGCCGCCGTCGTGGCTCAACTGGACATCGCGTTGGGCGATTCGGTGCAGTTCGGAGAGGCCACGTTCGAGGTTATTGGCATCATCACCAGCTCGCCGGGCGAGGTGAGTTTCCAAAGCGCCATTGGTCCTCGGGTTTATATCCCCGCCGCCTACCTCGAAGAAACAGGTCTGGTCCAGTTTGGTAGCCTCGTGCGCTATCAGGCGTATTTGCAAATCGAAGACAATCCCACTCTGCAGAGTTTTCTCAACCGTTACAACGGATTGTTCGAGCAGCAACAGGTCGGGTACAACACGGTCGCCGAGCAAGTAGAGAACTTGACGGAAGCGTTCGAGAACCTCACGCGCTTTCTCGGCCTCGTGGGCCTGACCGCATTGCTGTTGGGCGGCGTCGGTGTCGCGAGCGCCATCCACGTCTTCACCAAAGAAAAGCTCGACACGGTCGCGGTGTTACGGTGCATCGGCGCCACACAGGGCACGGTATTCACCGCCTACCTGATCCAGGCGGCAACTCTGGGCTTCCTCGGCGCGGCTGCCGGAGTCGTGCTCGGCCTCGTCGTGCAGAGTGCACTCCCTTCCCTCCTGGGCGACCTGTTACCGCTCGAGGTTGCCGTTTCGATCGACTGGTTATCGATCGCCACGGGACTCTTCATCGGCGTGTGGGTAGCGACGGTTTTTGCTCTCTTGCCGCTCATTTCGGTACGCGACATTCCGCCGTTACGGGCCCTGCGGCGCGAACTCGAGCACATACCCCACCGGTCGAGACGGTTGCGCATTGTAGCCGGCGCAGCGCTGGCAGCCAGCGTGTTGGCGATCAGTCTGTGGCAGGCCCCGGTCGTCGAGATGGGATTGTCGTACGCGGTGGGTATCGCCGGCACTGTGCTCTTCCTCTGGCTCGCCGCGCTGCTCTTGATGCGTACTACACGCAGGTACTTCCCGCGACGCGCCCGATACGTAGTGAGACAAGGTGTCGCAAATCTGTTCCGCCCCCAGAACCAAACAACCGCGGTCGTCATTGCGCTCGGATTCGGCACGTTTCTCATCGCCACCATCTATCTCGTGCAACGAAATCTGCTGGAACCGTTCGCGATCGACACAGGTGCCAACGCGCCAAACATGTTCCTCTTCGACATACAAGAAGACCAGCGGGGTGGCGTCGCGGACTTGTTGCGGGAACACGGCGCGCCGCCGTTGGAACTCACTCCGCTCATCCCCGCGCGACTCAGCGCAATCAACGGGCGGAGCATGCAGGAAATTTTGACGGACTCCGTAGGACCGGTCATACCGCGCTGGGCGTTACGCCGCGAGTACCGTCACACGTATCGCGACTCGCTGACGGGAACTGAAGAACTCATCGCGGGAGAGTGGTGGGAAACGGCAACTGCGAGCGGACTCCCCCGGGTGTCGATCGAGGAAGACTTGGCCAACGAGTTGCACGTGGGACTGGGAGATCGCATCACCTGGGACATCCAAGGCGTGTTGGTCGAGGTGGAGATCACGAGCATCCGGCGCGTGAACTGGGCGCGCTTCGAACTGAATTTCTTTCTTGTCTTCGAGCCCAGCGCGCTCAGCGGGGCGCCCTCGACCATCATCGCCTTTACGCGGCTCGAGGAAATGCAACAACGCGCTGCGTTCCAACGTGATCTCGTGCGCCGATACCCGAATGTCTCCGTGGCCGACCTCGCGCTGCTGCAACAAGCGCTGGAGGGAATCGTCAACAAGGTCACCATTGGCATCCGATTCATGGCCCTGTTCAGCATCGCCAGTGGCATTGTCGTGCTGTTGGGCGCGATCGCCACGTCACGCTTCCACCGCGTTCGTGAGGGAGTGCTGCTCAAAACGCTCGGCGCCAGCAAGAAGCAAATCAGCCAAATCATCTTCACCGAGTACCTCACCCTCGGCACCCTCGCAGGCTTCACCGGCATCCTCCTCGCCGCCATCGCCGGTTGGGCCCTGGTGCGGTTCATGTTCGAGTTGGAATTCCACCTGCCGAGCGTGCCCCTGGCAGCACTCTGGCTCGGCGTCGCCGCGCTCACGACCGTGATCGGGCTGGCCAACGGCCGCGATGTGCTCAAGAAACCGCCGCTCGCCGTCATTCGGGAGATAGCCGAATAGCCACAGAGGTCACAGAGGGTTTGTTCGAGATCACCGAGCCCCACCCCTCTAGATTTTTCTGTTTTTTCTTTTTTTGTTTGGTGCAGTATTCAAAAAACAACAAGTTTCGGGGCAGGGGGGCTCTGTGCTCTCGATAGATATCTCTGTGACCTCTGTGGCTAATTCCTACCGCCCCGGGACGACACCCACGATCCGGAGCGGCCCACCGCTGCCACCTTCGATCTTCATCGGCAACGCGATGACGTAACCACCCGTTTCGGGCATCGACTCGAGGCTGGCCACGTTCTCGAAACCCGGCATGTTCTCCGCATAGAGAATCCGATGGGTCTCGAACGTGTTCGATTGCCCGTAGTCGATGCTCGGCGTGTCGATCCCGATAGCGGCGATCGCCCGGTTGTCAACCAACCACTGCGCGGCGGCGGGGTCCAGTGGAGCTGCGCCACACCATCCTGACCACGCACCGTCGTTCCCAAATACGCCTGCGGATCCGGCCAACGCTGTGCCCAACCCGTCCGGATTAGCAGAATCGCTCCCTCGGGGATGGGGCCGTGTACCGCCTCGAATGCCTCGAAGTCACCGATGCCGACGAGATAATCCGCCTTCCCCGCCGCCCGACTCGTTGCGTCGACCACCACGGCTGGGCCAATCAACCGCGAGAGCGGAATCTCGTCTGTGGCGTTTTTCCCCTCTGAGAAGTGCACCGGGGCGTCGAGATGCGTCCCGCCGTGCTCGGAGCTGCTGAAGTTACAAGCCGAGTAATACCACCCGCCTTCGGTCACTCCCTCCGATACGGTCTCGAGGCGGAACGGCTCGGCGGTGGGCCAAAAAATCGTCTCGGCGTTGAAGGGGTGCGTCAAATCGATCCAGGCATCGGGCGATTGAAATAAGTGTTCCACTCGCTCACCGCCCGCCTGGCAGGCGCCGACGCCGATCGTCAGCAGGAGTGAGAATGGCGACACACGGGCATGATACATGGCATCCCTGCGGGGAAGATTGACACGGTAGGTTGAGAAAAACTGTGGAAGGAGTCAAGGAGGGGCTTCCCCCCGTCTGGTATTCGCAGCAATTTTGACCCATGACATTCAAGGAGGACCGCATGCGTCGCTCGGTTTCGTTCTTTGCCGCTGGTCTCGTTCTCTCCGTCGCCGTCCCCGCCCAGACGACGGCACAGGAGCAGGAACAGGACGGCCGCCTGACTTTAGGTCTCTATCTCGATTGGGAACGGGTGTCCAATCCCCAGATATCACCCGACGGACAACAGATCGTGTACACCCGCCGGTGGGTCGACAAGATCAACGATCGCAACCAATCCAGCCTGTGGATCATGAACGCCGACGGGGGCCGCAACCGGCATCTCACCGAGGGATCGTCGCCGCAGTGGTCGCCGGACGGCCAGCGTCTCGCGTTCCAGCGCGAGGGCGAGCCCCAGGGGTCGCAGATCTTCGTGCGGTGGATGGACGCCGAGGGTGCGGAGACCCAGATCTCCACGCTCAACCAGTCTCCCGGTACCGTAAGCTGGTCGCCCGATGGAAAGCACCTCGCGTTTACGATGACGGTACCGGGCGATCCGGAGTGGCGCGTGTCGCTCCCCGGGAAGCCACGTGAGGCCAAGTGGACGGAAGAGCCCAAGGTCGTTACCAGGCTCAACTACCGCCGTGACCGGGTGGGATTCATCGACGACGGGTACCGCCACATCTTCATCGTTCCGTCCGACGGCGGCACTGCTCGCCAACTCACCAGCGGGAATTGGAGCCACAACGGCGCATGTTGGACGCCCGACTCCAGGGAGATTCTCTTCTCCGCGAACCGTGTGGAAGAAGCCGAGCACACCTGGCGTCAGTCTGACATCTACGCGGTCAACCTCGAGACGAGGGACATCCGGCAGCTTACCAGGCGCAACGGCCCCGACGGGAGTCCGGTGGTATCGCCAAACGGTCGCTTGGTCGCATACACGGGTTACGACTGGACCGACGACACGTTCATTGCGGGCGACATCTATGTGATGAACATCGACGGTTCGAACCCGCGCGAGGTCTCCGGCGACCACGACCGTCGCGTCCGTGGGATGACCTGGGCGCCGGACGACAGCGGGGTGTACTTCGGGTCGGGTGATCGAGGCACCCGCCACGTCTACTTCGCTTCGGTGAACGGCGGCGTGCGCAAGATAACCGACGGCAACGCTCAGATATCGATGTCCAGCATGACCGACGATCTCCTCGCCGTCGGCACGAAGTCGAGTTACCACGAGCCGGGCGACATCGTGTCGTTCAGCTTGCGCAACGGGACCCCGACGCAACTCACTGAGGTGAACGCGGATGTCCTAACCGGGCGCACGCTCGGCGAGGTGGAAGAAGTATGGTACAAGTCAGTGGACAACTACGACATCCAGGGTTGGATCATCAAACCGCCGGATTTCGATCCCAACAAGAAGTACCCATTGATGCTGGCGATCCACGGCGGCCCGCACGGCATGTACGGCGTGGGGTTCAACTTCGGTTGGCAGAACCACGCGGCGAATGGATACGTGGTGCTCTACACGAATCCACGCGGCAGCTCGGGTTACGGAAGCCCGTTTGGGAACGCCATCAAGCGTGCGTATCCCGGCAAGGATTTCAATGACCTGATGGCCGGCGTCGACACAGTGATCAACCGCGGCTACATCGACACCCGCAACATGTTCGTGTACGGGTGCAGCGGCGGTGGCGTGTTGACCTCATGGGTCGTGGGACACACCGAGCGGTTCGCCGCGGCGTCGGCAAATTGCCCGGTCACCAACTGGCTCTCCTTCGTCGGAACCACCGACGGCGCGAGTTGGTACCGCAACTTCGACAATCTGCCGTGGGACGATCCGTCGGAACACTTGCGGCGCTCGTCCTTGATGTATGTGGGGAACGTGACGACCCCGACGATGCTGATGACAGGCGTCAACGACCTGCGGACGCCGATGCCGCAAACCGAGGAGTACTACACGGCGTTACGGTATCTCAAGGTTCCGACGGCGATGATCCGGTTCAACAACGAATGGCACGGAACCAGTAGCACGCCGTCGAACTTCCTGCGGACCCAGTTGTATTTGCGTGGGTGGTTCGAGAAGCACATGACGAAGGACGAGGAGCGGATTACGTCGGATATGCAGTGAGACGGGAGAAGGATTCAGGTTAAAGGGATTGAGGGGAGAGGGATTGAGGGGAGAGGGCCACCCTTCCCACCCAGAAGAGGGGGAGGGGGGGGCGGCCCTCTCACTTCTCCCCTCTCACCGCCTTCCCGCACCACGGACACCTCACCCAGTAGTCCGGCAACACGCCCCAGCTACACCGCGAGCACTTCGTTTTCTCGTCGTTCACTTTCCACTTCCTCGTCACCTTCGTACGGCACCATGGGCAGTACCGCATAAACGGCATCAAGTCGCCCTTGCACGTAGAACATCGGACCGAGTAGCGGACATCGCTGTAGTGGCGGTCGGCCGGCTGCTGTACCGTCCCACCGTAGCACCACGCGCAGAACGGCCAATCGCGTTTGATCCCTCTGCCGCAACGCCGGCAGCGGGCGGGAAACCGCGATATGCCTCGAAAGTTGCGGCGCGCCGTCCCGCACCACGGGCAATGGAACATGGTCTCCGACACGGGCCCGCCACATTTCCCACACGCGTGCCGCGCCTCCAAGGTGCGGCTGTACCGCCGCCGAAACTCACGCATGCGGATGGTCTTCCACCGACCGTCCCCCACCGATTGTTTTTTCCGTTTGCGCGCGGCCGTACGCAACGCACGAGGTTTCACACGGCGAAACGCGGCCAGCATGTCACCCGCGTCAGCGAACCGCGCACGCTCGTCGAGCTCCGTCGCACGACGCAAGAAACTCACGAAGTCCGGATGCACATTCCGGCGTAAACGATCGATACCGCCGGGTGGCCAATCGTAGGGCCATTCCGGCAGGACCCCCGCAAACATGCGATACAACACGAGACCCAGCGCGAACACGTCGGATCGAAACGAAGGCCTACCAACGCCTTGTTCGGGCGCCAAATAGCCAAATGTTCCGGTTCCGCCACCGATCAGCGTCCGCGTGCGAAAAGCAACCTTGGCAATCCCAAAGTCCGTGAGCCGGATACGGTCGTCCGGAAACAGTATCACGTTCTCGGGCTTGATGTCGCAGTGAATGATGCGGCGCTCATGCGCGTAGGCGACAGCTGCGAGCAGTTGCTCGGCAAGCTGCATGGAGGTCTTGGCGGTCATTCGCCGCTTGAGACGGCCGGCCAGCGTCCCGCTGCCTAGGGGGTACACGATGACGAAACGTTTCCCGATGTAGCTGGCGTTCTTCATCGGCAGGATGTTGGGATGGTCCAGTCCCGCGGTGAGCCGGACTTCTTTGCGGAAATCGTCGAGCGTTTCCTTAGTAATCAAGCGGGTGTGGGGAATCTTGAGCGCGACCGGGACGCCCTCGATCGTGTCGTAGGCGCGATACACCGTGGCGAACGCCCCCTTCCCCACACGTCCCGTAACGCGATACTTGCCGAGCTTGTCTCTCGCCTTCAGCACCGTCCGTTAGCTGGCAAGCGTGGCGCTGTCGCTGTCGTCGTCATCGCGCAGCTCCTTCACCGCGTCGTGAATGCGCTGGCTCATTTCGCGTTCGCGACGAAGCGCCTCGAGCAGGCCCTCGGCCTCTTTCGCTTCGAAGGCCAACTGTCCCGATTGCTCGATGACATGATCGACCACGGCCTTCTGGCTGCCCAGCGTCTGGAGACCGGCACGGATATCCAGGAGTAACCCCTGAGCCTGCGCGAGACGCGCCTCGGAGGGCTTCGATCTGTTTTTGGTGCTCCTCGATCTGCGCCAACACCCGCTCCATCTCTGCCGCCTTGCTCAAAACGAGGTCCATCGCCCCGCGAGCTTCTTCGACGTCATCCCGCGCCGCCGAAATCGCACGCACGTCGTTCAGCGTACGCTCTGCGGTTCCGAAGAGTTCCTGGACGTCTTTTCGAACAGCGTCGACGCTCTCTTGGCGCGCGACCAATGTCTCCAGCGACCTCGCCAGTTCCTGCTCCGTCTGATCGAGTTGGGCGAGTTTCTCCTCGAATTGCGTGAGCCGTTTCTCCGCAAATCGTAAACTGCCGGCACGCGCCTCGAGCCGCTCGGCGTGACTTCCGACCTTCTCGGATTGTTTTTCCGCCGTCCGCAACTCGGCCGTCAGAGTCCCCAATTGTTCTTCCAACGACTGCACGACCTCGGCCGCCTCGCTCCGAAGCGCCGTGACCCGCTCGAGCTGTTCGGCTGCCGCGGTGAGCGCCTGCTGCCGCTGCTCGATCTCGCCGGCCACCCGCTCCACCTGTTTGGACATTGCCTGGACCTGTTCCGCACGGCCCGCGACAGATTCCACACCTTCACCCAGGTCCGACATGCGCCGCTCTGCCTGCTCCACACTCGCCGAAACGGACGTGATGACATCGCTCACCTTGTCGGCAGCATTCGCCTGCTTCGCCACCTGCGTGAACCGCTGCTCTGCGTCGTCCAAGCTGGTCAGCAGGTTGCTAGTACGCTCGTCCAGCTGCGTCCCAGTACGCTGCAAATCGAACATGCGGGCCTCGAGAACCGCAAGCGATTCGCGACGTGCGTCGAGATTCGAAGCCGCAGAAACGACACGGTCTGCGTTCTGTCGCATGTGTTCCACGTTCCCGGCGAGGTCGTCCAGCAGCGCGATCTTGCCGCGAGTCTCGCGAATCGAGTCCTGAACAGTCGCGAGCCAGGCGCTGGTCTCCGTGTGGCCCACCTGCATTCGTTCGATCTCGGCCCTCGCCCCACGCAATAGCTCCAGGGCGTCGCGCACCTCTTCTCGCGATCCGCGCAAAGACGCGACGTCGCGCACCGCCTCGTCGATCTCACCGCGCGCCGCCTCGATCCGCTCCAAACGTTTCTCAATTTCGGCTGCGGTGTGCTCCGTACGGCTCATCCCCTCGTGCATCGCATCGACCCGCTCGATCTGTTCACCGAACTGGGCCAATTCGGACGACACCGTGGTGATTCGTGCAGCGACCGCATTGGCCTGATCGTTGGCCTCCGTAATCCGTCCCACCGAATTGTCCAACGTCCGGAATCGAGATTCCAACTGCGTCGCTCCATTGCGAAGGTGGGTGATACGCTGGCCTACCGCCTCGAGGTTGCTACTGTCGAGCCGGAAACGTTCGTCGCCAAGGCGTACTGCCTCCTGCAAACGGTCGAGCTGCTGTTGGAGCTCGTGGTTGTCCGATTCGATCTTTGCCTGTGCGTCGCGCAACTTGGCGGTTCGGCCGGCAACTTCGCTGTTCAGGGTCTGCAGCCCCCCCAGACCCGCGTGCGCCTTCTTGACCTCTTTGACTTGGTCCTGCGCCTTCTTCACTTGCCAACCGAGGCTCTGCTGTATGTCCGACAGGTTTCGCAACTGGGATTCTGCCCGGTCGACGACCTCTCGCTGCGTCTCCAGTGCAGCCGATTTTAGCGTCACGTGATCCGCCAGCGCCCGCAAGGCGTTGAGATGCCGCTCCGTGCGCGCGGCCAATTCCTCCGCCTTGGCCAAATCGCTCATGGTGGCTTGGACCGTCGAAACCCGCTCCGACTCATGGCTGATTTTCTCGGTCAGTTTGTCGAGCCGCGAACTCACGTCGTCGTAGGTCGACAGAGCCGTTTCCTGTGAAGTTTGGATATGGGATTGGTCTTCTCGCACCCGCGCCACTTCGCCGTGGTACTTGGACAACGTCTCGTGCAGCTCTTCGGACTGTGTGCGCAGGTTCACCATCAAGCCCGATGGGCCCAACAACTCGGCCGCCTCCTGCCGGGCCACCGTCAACCCTTCGACATCGCCGCGTAGTTCGGACACTCTTCCTTCGAGATCTGAAAGCTCGGCGAACTTGGCCTCTGCGTCTTCCACACCGCGCATGGTCTTCTCCAACGTCTTCGCCAACTCGATCTGTTCGTCGGTTACCTCTTTTGCCCGGGTCTCCGCCACATCTACCCTAAACGCCACATCTCGGAGCCCGTCGCCGCGACTCTCCACTTCCGCGATCTGATCTCCTAGCCTGGTGATCTGTTCTTTGATTTTCGTCACCATCCCGGCCGGCCCGGATAGCTTGGCGACCTCGTCCTTCGCCTGCGACACCTCCGTCAGGAGCTGACGCAGGCCCGCCATACGCTCATCGAGATCGTTGGCGTTCTGCTGGGTCGCTGCCAGAGAGTTCCTGGTCTCTGCATGGGTCAGCGTCAGATTCTGGGCACGCTCCTCCAGTGACGCGATTCGGGTAACGGCTTCCTTCATCGCGTCGCCTTGCTGCATTGCGACAATCTGCCCTTCAAGTCGGCCATAGCCGCCTTGGTTTCTTCGAGCGGCGCCGTGATCTTCTCAAAATTCTGCGCGGCGGCCACGGTCTTTTTCACCGCTTCACCCAGCGCCTTCCTCTCGCGCTGGCCCTTTTCGACCAGTTTTTGCAGATTTTCCGGGGGCTCATCGCTACCGAAGATCGACTTCAAAAAGGACGCCATGGTGCCTCGTCAAGCCAAGGGTACGACAAGTTGGCACGCCCCCGGCGAAAAGCAATACAGCCGCGAACCTCGGGATACTGGCGTCTGGACCGAACCAAGTCCAGATTCCTGACATGGACAAACCATCCAAGCTGGTGGTCATGGGCGACCGTGTCCTGGTCAAGCCGGAAGAAGGCGAAGAACGGACCAGCGTGGGGCTCTACCTCCCGCCGACGGCCGTGGACCGGCAGGAAGTGCAGAGCGGACGCATCGTGGCGGTGGGACCTGGGACCCCCATGGCGGAACCCACGGCTCTCGATGAGGAACCGTGGCGGATTCCCCAGACCGGCACGCGTTTCGCACCCATGCAGGCCGAAGTGAACGACCTCGCCATCTTCTTCCGCAAGGCGGCAGTCGAAATCACTTTCGAGAAAAACAGCTACCTCGTGGTGCCCCAGGCGGCCATTTTGGTCCTCATTCGGTCGGGTGATATGCCGACCGATTCATGAGCGGTCGACACATCATTTTTCTCTGTGTAGCCAATTCAGCGAGAAGCCAAATCGCCGAGGGGTTGGCACGCGCCACCGCTCCGGCCGGCTGGTCGGTCTCGAGCGCCGGCTCCCATCCCGGCCCGCTGAATCCCCTCGCGGTGAGGGTCATGGCGGACATCGGGATCGATATCAGCAACCATCGCTCCAAGGGACTGGACGAGGTATCGGTGGAAAACGCCGATATCGTCGTGACTTTATGTGCCGAAGAAGCCTGCCCGACAACGCCCCCTTCCGTCGAGCGTATCGGTTGGGCGATGCCCGATCCGGCGGGCGGCGGCGGGACCGAAGCGCAGCAGTTGGAGGCCTTTCACAGGACGCGTAGCGAGATCGAGGAACGCATCGCCCAGTTGTGGCAACGAATCGGACGAAGAGGGCAGTGAGACCGTGATCGGCGTCGTGATTGCGGTCCTAGCTGGGGTCTTGCTCTTCCTGCTGTTGGCGCCCCCCAGCCGTGCGCGGAGGCGCACGGCGGTGTCTCGCCTGGACGAGGAGACCATTGCCTCGGAGGAGGAAGTGCGCGACCTCGGCGCCCTCACCACCCCCGAGGACGCCGACGGCGAGCTACCGGACTGGGGGCCAGGCGCTCCCAAGCAACGGCGCTGACTCCCTACGCAAGAACTTCAACGCCGTCCGCCGAAACCCGGTGTGAAACGAGTGCCAAAACACCTGCCGGCGGCTCTGGCGCTATCCGCAGGCCAATGGTCAACGCCGCCAGCCCGATGTCCGCCCGCCGGTCGTCGGCGGCATACACCGAGGCGATGGCTTGACCGCCGGCCACGGCGTCGCCTGGCTTGACGGTAATCGAAACCCCGGCGGTCGGGTCGATATCGTCGTCCATCGCGCTACGTCCTCCACCCATGGCCACCACGGCCTCTCCTATGGACCTCGGTGCTACTTCCACGACGTAGCCGCCCACCGGCGCCTCGTACACGCGATGGACCGGTGCCTGGGGCAACACGGCTGGGTCGTCCAGGACAAGTGGGTTTCCGCCCTGAGCCTCGACGATCTCGCGGAACTTGTCGGCCGCGCGTCCGCTCCTGATGGCATCCATGAGCAATTGACGCCCTTGCGCGGCGTTCGTGACGATATTCCCTAGCAGCAACATCTCGGTTCCGAGTGCGTAGGTCAGGTCCATTAGGTCTGTGGGACCGCGACCATGCAGCGCTTCGATTGCCTCCTCGGTCTCCAATGCATTGCCACACGCAAATCCCAGGGGTCGATCCATGGCACTGACCAGCGCCACGCAGCGGCATCCACGCGTCGCACCATACTCGATGATCAATTCCGCCAGCTCGATCCCACTCTCGTGGTTGGGGAGGAAGGCTCCCTTTCCGTTCTTCACGTCGAGCACGAGACCAGCAATGCCCTCCGCCAACTTCTTCGACATGATACTGGCCGCGATCAAGGGAACGGCTTCGACCGTTGCGGTGGCGTCGCGGAGCGCGTAGAGCTTCTTGTCGGCTGGAGCGATTTCTTCGGTTGCGCCGATCATGACCGCGCCGACGCGGTCCATGCACGCGCGTGTTTCCTCCAGACTGAGCTGGGTGCGAAAGCCGGGAATCGCCTCCAGTTTGTCGAGCGTACCTCCGGTGTGCCCGAGGCTCCGTCCGGACATCATCGGTACGGGCACACCGCACGACGCCACGAGCGGCGCCAGCACCAGTGAGACCTTGTCTCCCACCCCGCCGGTCGAGTGCTTGTCTATCCAAGGGGGATGTCCATCTATCGGCAGACGGTCCCCCGAGGCGAGCATGGCGTCTGCCAGGGCCGTGAACTCCGACCGCTCCATGCCATTGGCATAGATGGCCATGAGCAACGCCGCCATTTGATAATCGGGGATCTCGCCGGAGACGTAATTGGAGACAACGCGCGACCATTCCTGCGGCGTGAGGCTTTCACCGTCCCTCTTACGCGCGATGAGGTCCTTCACGCGACCCCGACTCCCGAAGCCCGAACCCCGAACCCCGGGTAGTGGGAGTGGTGGATGGGCCTACTCGCGTTTCCGGCGCCGGCGCCGAATGCGACGACGCTGCTTCGCAAGGCTCCGCCGCGCCTCGTCGCGCCAATCGTGGATGTGTCCGCGCGCCTCATCCCGTAAATCGCGGAAACGGCGTTTCGCACCTCGCCGGCTGATTTGCCCACGGGCTGGGGCGGTGAGATACGCCGCGCCGGCACCGATCACGGCGCCCAGCAACAAACCTGCCGTGAACAGTCCGATGCCCCCTCCTCGATTTTCGGCGATCAATTCCTCGATTTCGTCTTCAGCAACGTCTTCGTCTTCGACTTCGTCGGTGAGAAGCTCATCGTCTTCTCCGACCTTGAATTTGCGAGCCATGGGATCTCCAACGACTTCGGGCGGGAGCGCCGCACCATTCGGCCGGCACCAGAGGCTATTAATCGGATTGTAGCGACTTGACTCAAGTCCGTCGAGGCCGGAAACTTCTGGCGTGTCGAACCCACCGGAGCACCCCAAATGACCAAGGCCTCTGACCGGGAAAATCGCCTCACCGACGTGGCCATGACAGTGCTGCAGGAGGAGGGTAAAGGACGCTGAGCGGCGGAAAAGACGATGTTCGGCAGCGCGCGAACCATTTAGCGGAAATCTTACATCGCGCGAACCACGCGTATCACGTGTTGGACAGCCCCGAGATGTCCGACGCCGAATATGATCGGCTGTTTCGCGAACTCCAAGTTCTCGAGGAACAACATCCGCACCAGCGGACTGCCGATTCACCCACGCAGCGCGTTGGCGCTGACCCCGCGTCGGAGCTTCCCAAACATCGGCACCGCGTGCCGATGCTGTCACTCGGGAACGCCTTCGACGACGCCGAGCTGGAAGCATGGGAACAACGGATTGCCAAGCTCGTTCCCGAGGTGCTAACGGGGCACTACCAATTGGAATACAAGATCGACGGCGCCGCCGTAAACCTGACCTACGAGCACGGAACGTTGAAGCTGGGTACGACGCGCGGCAATGGTGTGGTCGGCGAAAACGTGACGGCCAACCTCAAGACCATTCCGGACATTCCACTGCGGCTCCAAGGAAAATCGTGGCCAGATCTGATGGAGGTTCGAGGCGAGATCTACTTTCCACTCCACAACTTTGCGCGCCTCAACGAACGGCGCGAAGCAGCTGGGGAGGAACGGTTCGCCAACCCCAGGAACACCGCCGCGGGCAGCCTCCGCCTGCTCGACTCCAAGATGACGCGACGTCGTGGATTGCGCTTCTTCGCTTTCCACATCGAAAGTGCGGATGCGCTGTCGATCACCACACAACACGAGGCCCTCGACCTGCTGGCCTCTTGGGGATTTGCCGTGGCGCCGCATCGGCAGTCGGTGCCCTCGCTCGCCGATGCCAAGACCGTCATTCACGATCTCGAGGCTCGCGTTCCAAGTCTCAACTTCGAAGCCGACGGCGTCGTGGTGAAGGTCGATCTCCTCGATTTGCACCATCGGCTGGGAGTCGTAGGCGGCCGGGAGCCCCGCTGGGCCATCGCCCGTAAGTTTGCACCGGAGGTTGTCGTCACCAAGCTTCTCGACATCCGCATCAACGTCGGTCGTACAGGCGCATTGAATCCGTACGCCGTGCTCGAACCCGTAGAAATCAGCGGTGTCACGGTATCAAAAGCCACGCTGCACAACATGGACGTGATCGTGGCAAAAGACATACGCGTGGGTGATTTCGTCGAGGTGACACGTGCTGGAGAGGTGATCCCACAGGTGTTGGGTCCGGTGCGCGAACGGCGCACGCCAGAGGCCAAACCATACGAACCGCCGCAAGCGTGCCCGGCCTGCGGCACCCCGGCCGAACGTCCAGAAGGCGAGGTCGCATACTACTGCCCCAACACCGCGTGCCCTGGCCGGGTGCTCGAAGGATTGACGCACTACGCCTCCCGAGGCGCCTTGGACATTCGTGGACTCGGGATCCAGCGAGTGCAGCAGCTCAACGAGGCCGGCTTGATCGACGATGTGGCCATGCTGTACGAACTCGACCCGGCCACCCTCGAACAACTACAGGGATTCGGCACCAAAGCGGCACAACAACTGGTCGACGCCATCGCTGCGTCAAAAGCCCAACCGCTTTCCAAACTCCTCTTTGCGCTGGGCATCCGTCATGTCGGCGGCGAGGGTGCCAAGCTGCTGGCAACGACTTTTGGAAGCATGGACGCCTTGATGGCTGCGACTGAGGAACAAATTGCCGTCGTCGACGGCATTGGACCCACGATTGCGGCCGCCACCGCTGCGTTCTTTGCCGAACCCAAGAACCGTGATCTCATCGAACGACTGCGTAACCACGGCCTAAGATTCGACGAGTCCTCCACGGAAACCGGAACCAGTCTGTCCGGCCAGACCTTCGTTATTACCGGAACATTGCCGAACCTGTCACGTGCCCAAGCGGCCAAGCTCATTGAAGGTGCGGGCGGGCGAGTGACCTCTTCGGTGTCCAAAAACACGACCGCCATCGTGGTGGGTGAGTCGGCGGGGAGTAAGCTCGAGCGCGCAAAGGACCTCGGCATCGATTTACTGGACGAAGCCGGCCTCTTGCGTCGCATCGGAGCGGCCCCCTAAGTTCCGCTACCTGATCGCATCAACTCAACGGTGGATACATGACGGCTGCGGATACTGCGAACCTCGTTTGCCTGGGGCCGACAGCATTGCCCTGCCTTCGTGAATCGCTTGAACGAACGCTGGGAGATCAAGCAGCGCCGCTCATGCAAGAGGTAGGGTATGCGTCGGGCGCCGAAATGTTTCAGTCGTTCAAATCGTGGCTGAACACCCGGGCGGGCATCTCCGACCCGGGCGAACTTGATGCGTCGTTTCTGAGCTCGATGATGTCCGATTTCTTCGAAGAAAAGGGATGGGGCGCGCTCACGATCGAGCAGGTGGGGACATTCGCGCTCGCCGTCGACGCCACTAAGTGGGCGGAGGCCGGTTCCGAGACAACCGCGGTGATTCCCTCGTGCCACCTTACCACCGGTCTCCTGGCTGCCTTCATGACCGAGTTGGCAAGCGACGCCGTCGCCGTGATGCAGGTCGAATGCCTTACTTGCGGAGACGACCGTTGCCGGTTTCTCGCGGGCTCTCCGGCTGCCTTGCAACGAGTTTTCGACGCAATGATGCAGGGCCTGCACTACTCGGAAATACTCACTACCCCCTCCTAATACGCCGGCACGGCGTCCAGCCGTGTTGGATCGGCCGTTCGAGGTCGCCGCGTCGGCGCGTTGCCAATAAAATTGGGCTACGGTATCTTGACGCACAGCTATGGGCATCTGGAACCGTTTGTTCAAACCCCGTCGCCGGGGGGACCTCCGGCCCCAACGCCTGGACTACCTCAACGAGGCGCTGGCCCTCGAACGGCAGGGCGATTTCGACGCCGCGCTAACCTCCTACCGGCTCGCGCTCCGTGACCACCCGGCCGACATACGTGTGCTTCAGAATATTGCCATAGCGTTTTCGAAGGCCGAACAGCACGACGAAGCGATTCGCTATTATCGCAAGGCCCTCGATATCGACAACACTCTGATGGGTGCGCACTATGGCCTCGCGTTTCTGTTGATCAAGAGGGGTGAGACGGGAGCCGCGGCCATCCACCTCGAGGCCTTCCTCGCCAACCCTCCGAAAGACTCAGAGGCCCAAAAGTGGATCGATCACGCACAAAACATGCTTCACCAATTGGGGCACGCGAGGAGACTCTGAAGTCTCTTGCTCGAGCAGGAATCGTCGCGACCACCGTCGCGGCATGCGCGATCATCAGCCCAGACTTTGGTCGAATCGTGGCGCTGCAAGTCGAGCCCGGGGCCCTCACCCTCACGATCGGTGATACGCTTCTCCTCGAAGCACAGGCGGTAAACGCGGCCGGAGACATCGTGGCGGACGCCGACATCTTTTGGGCCGTCATCGACGTCGACTCTGGGCAATTGGGATTCACACTGGATACGACGACCGGCACCGTGGTGGCAATGGGGGCGGGTTCGGGACGCGTGCAAGCGCGGGTCGCGGACATTCGGTCCGATCCCATTACCATCACCGTCGTCGAACCCGTCACCGGGTCACAACATCCCAATGGCAATCGACGCGATCCGCACGGAATCATTCTGCCCAGCGCTGCCACGTATGTGCACAACAAATCAGGAAGCACTGCGTGACGACCCCTCAAACACTCACACAACTCTTTTTCCACGCCATCGATCGTTTCGCGACGAAACGCGCCGCCCTTTGTTACAAGGCGCAAAGCGAGTGGCGCGACATCACACATCAAGAGATGGCGCACAAGGTAAAGCAAACAGGCCTCGGCCTCCGCGAATTGGGTGTCGAGCCGGGAGACCGGGTCGCCATTTTATCGAACAACAGACCCGAGTGGGCTATCGCGGATTTCGGATGCCTGACGATCGGCTGCGCCGACGTGTCCGTCTATCCCAGCCTCACACCGCACCAGATTCAGTACATCCTGAGAGACTCGGGAGCCGTCGCCATCTTCGTCGAGGACGCAGAGCAACTCGAGAAGGTGATGCAAATCCAAGAGAGCCTCCCGAATCTGCGCCACGTGGTTGTGTTCCATAACGACGGCGAACAACCGGCGATGAGCTTCAAAGAGCTGGGGCAACTCGGAGAGTCGGCGGAAGCGAACTACCCGGCCTATCGCGACGATGCCATGGCTATCCCGCCGAACGCCTTGGCAACACTCATCTACACATCCGGCACCACCGGAGAGCCCAAAGGCGTGATGCTCACCCACGGGAACCTGACGAGCAACGCGCTGGCAGCCACTGAGGTCCTCCGGGTTGGCGCAACCGACGCGTGCCTGTCGGTTCTTCCGCTCTCTCACGCATTCGAACGCACGGCCGGCTTTTACGTGATGCTGGGGGCCGGCACGACGATCGCGTACGCCGAAAACTTCAACACCATTGGACCCAACCTCAAAGAAATCCGGCCGACGGTGATGCTGGCGGTGCCACGCCTCTACGAGAAGATGTACGCCCGTGTTCTCGACCGAGCCCTGTCGGGTGGAGCGGTGAAGAAACGCATCTTTCTGTGGGCGCGCCGCACGGCGGAGGAGTGGGCGGATCGCAAACTGGAACAACGTCCGGTTCCGGTGGGTCTGGGACTGCGGTATCGCATCGCATCCCGCCTCGTGTTCTCCAAACTCATCGCGCAGACCGGTGGGCGTTTGCGATTTTTCGTGTCCGGCGCAGCACCGCTGTTGCCGGAAATCGCCAAGTTCTTCTATGCAGCGGGCCTCCCCATCTTGGAAGGTTACGGACTCACCGAAACGTCTCCAGTGGTCAGCGTGAATCCCCTGGAGGCCCCAAAGTTTGGGACGGTGGGCGTGATCCTGCCGGGCATCGACGTCAAGATTGCCGCAGATGGAGAAATCTTGGTACGCGGTCCCAATGTCATGCACGGCTACTATCAAAAACCGTCAAAGACGAAAGAGGTCCGAGATGCGGAGGGGTGGTTCCACACCGGAGACATCGGCGACGTCACCGACGGATACCTTCGCATCACCGATCGGAAGAAAGACATCATCGTTACCGCTGGCGGCAAGAACATTGCCCCGCAGCCTATCGAGAATCGCATCAAGGCAAGCCCGTTCATTTCCAACGTTGTGATGATCGGCGACAAACGAAAGTTTCCGATCGTACTCGTCGTTCCGGAAGGAGATGCTCTCAGAAATTGGGCAAAGGGACGGAACCTCGCTTCGCAGGACATGCCGGCTTTGCTGCAGCTTGCCGACGTCACGGCGAAGATCGAACGCGAAGTCATGATCAATCTTCGAGACCTAGCGCGCTACCAGATGCCCAAGAAGGTCGTGATCGTCGGAGACGACTTCACGGTGGAAAACGGCGCCCTCACCCCATCGATGAAGGTCAAGCGACACGTCGTCGAGGAGCGGTATCGGGAGGAGATCGATGCTTGTTATGAGTAGGGTGTAGGGTGTCGGGTGTTGGGGGTCGGGTGTCGGGAGTCGGAACTTGTAGCAACCCGGCGTGCCGAGCGCCTTGCACTGGGTTTCTACCCCCGACCCCCGACCCCCGACACCCGACACCCAACACCCAACACCCAACACCCCACAACCTACAACCTACTCCCCACCCAAACCCCTTCCCCCGAAGCCACCGTCTTGAGCCGCGGCACCGCGACGCCGTCCCGCAACACAACCATCCGTAAACCCTCCAACAAAATTCGCGACGCTTCGGTCAACCACGGCTCGACAGCATATTCGCGGCCGACAACCACCCCGCGTGCCATCGACGTTCGCAACGGCAGCGGAACGGGACCCCGCACCACACTGACCGCCGACGACGGCTCGACGTCGTCCGGAGGATTGAACGCGACGAAGTGGACGCCACCGACCCGCTCAACGAGATCTACAGCCAGCCGGCCTGCCGATCCGATGAGCACGATGTAGCCTCCTGGTGTGGCAATGCCAAGCAACGCGTGAACGGTCTGTGCGTCCGTGGATACGTCCTCGGCAGGAACCGGTAGCTGCAACGCGGAATCTGCCAAACAAAAGTCCGCGATACCGTTCTCGATGGGGTACTCACTTTGCGACGCTGGGCAACCAATTGCGCCCGTGACGATCAGACGCCCGATCATCTCCTCCGGTAGCACTACACAGTACGCCTCGGACCCGTCCTTTGGGCAGCGCAGGAATTCTGCGAGTTCTATGAACATTCCGCGACACAGCGGTCGGCCCACGAATCCATGAGCACACCAGCAAGCAGGATGTCCTCTTCGTGTGAATTCTCGTCCGGGTTGTGGCTCACACCGTCGATGCTGGGAATGAAAAACATGGCCGATGGACAACGCCGGGCCGCTTGTTGTGTGTCATGACCTGCCATCGATGCCAACCGCTTGAACGCGACACCGCGATCATTGAGGACTCTAATCAAGAGGTTGGAGAGCGTTTCGTCGGTCGGATTGGGCGCCACGGAAACCAACGGTTTGAGACCGACATCCGCACGTCGTCCACCTGCCACGGCCGGCCTAAGCGACGACACCATGTCGCGTAGGCGGTGTTCGATGTTGTCGAGCGTGGCGTCGTCTCTTGCACGGATTTCGATTGTTGCGGCGGCCCGCCCCGGCACGATGTTGGGCGCCCCAGGAGTTACCGTCAGCCTACCGCAAGTGATCACGGCATCGTCCACATCGTCGACGAGATTCGGACATCGCGCCACGATATCGGCCACCGGCACCAGCGCATCGGTTCTCCGTCTCATGTCGGTCGTTCCAGCATGATTGGCCATGCCAATCGCTTCGAGTTCGAAACGGCGGATCCCGACGATTCCCGAAACGACCCCGATTCGGGCGCCCGAATCCGTCAGGCGCTCACCCTGCTCGATATGACATTCCAAGAATGCCACCGCGTTGACCGGCGGGCGATAACTGAAGCAACCGTCGGGATCGGGGACCACGTCCCGCACGGAGGTGTCATCCGAATCGGACATGTCCAGGTCGATGGTCGTGCATTCGCCGGCAAACACTTTCGACCCGAACAATCCCGTGCTGAAGCGCACCCCCTCCTCGTCGCGGAAGATCACGAGGCCCAAGTGGTGATCGAGACCTCCCCGGGCTCTGGACTCGATGACGTGCACGGCGGCCGCGACGCCGAGCGAGCCGTCGAGCCAGCCGCCTTCGATGACGGTATCCAAATGACTCCCCATGAGCACGATGGGGCTCCCGTCTTCTACGGCCGATGGCGGGACGATAAAGGTGTTACCGGCCGCGTCTTCGATCCTCTGTAGGCCTGAGATAGAGCGAAGCCGCTCCCACACATAATCGTGTGCTTGATCCTCGAAGGGGGTGTATGCCAGGCGGGTACAACCTCTTCGCGGGGTCGCTGTGATGCTCCTGAGTCCACGTAGTAGATCGAGCATTTGCTACTCGAGCCAGTGACCTCCGTGTGCGAGACGCAAGAACTCGTCGCGGGTCTTCGCATCGTCTCGGAAGATCCCACGTAACGCGCTGGTTATGGTCTTAGAATTCTGCTTCTCGACCCCGCGCATCATCATACACAAGTGGTAGGCTTCAACCACGACGCCCACGCCCATCGGTTCGAGAATATCCATCAAGGCATCCGCGATTTGATCGGTCATGCGCTCTTGTATCTGCAGACGGCGCGCAAAAACATCGACTACCCGAGGAATCTTCGACAACCCGACAATCCGACCATTGGGGTAGTATGCGATGTGGGCTTTACCAAAAAATGGCAACATGTGATGCTCACACAAGGAATACACCTCGATGTCGCGAACGACCACCATGCTCTCGTGCTTTTGCTCGAATACGGCATTCCCAATGGCATCCGACACCGACTGACGGTACCCACGGGTCAGCCATCGCATCGACTTGGCGACGCGTTCGGGCGTACGCAACAATCCCTGACGGCTGGGATCTTCTCCTAGATGCGGGATCATTTGGCGAACCAGCGCCTCGAGTTCGGGCACTGGGGCATCCGGAGCAGACGAATTAGCTGCCTTTACCGAGGCGCCGTTTTCGACCGAAATATCACTAGACATGTCAACTCCTACGGCACTGATAGGTTCTGTATGCGGTCCTTCCACAGCGCTCAAACGCGATCGCCGGCTTCCCGGGGAGCTTGTCTGAGGAAGAAATTGAAGGCTATTTTGTTTGCCACGTACCAGTCAAGGGCAATGACAAAAAAACCGGCGCATGCAAGCATGCACCGGCTGCAAGGGGGTGGGACCGAAGAGGATTATTGAAGCCCGAAGTTGTAGGAACCGCGCTGTCGCAGTGACATCAGCCTTCCCTCGAGAGGGCATGACTTCAATCGGAGCATCAAACGCGTTTTCAGACTTGTTGGCTCAATAATTGAGCTCTTCGCCCCCTAATCACGGTCGCGAATATAGACTATGGTCGAGATAGCGTCAAGCGAGGTGATATGAAGTTCCTGATAGTAGGTCTTGTGTTGATCATACTTTGGGTCCTCGGCACGTTCGTGGCCAACCTCGCGACGGGGTGGGTGCACGCACCGTTGGCGGTGGGCAGTGTCCTCATCGCGATGGGGATCGTGGTGAGCGGGGAAAACGGGAGCGCGGGCGGAAAGGGGAGCGGGGAGCGTGGAGCGGGGAGCAGCAAATAAATTGCGGTACAAAGCTAAAGATTTGCCCTGCTCCCCGTTAGATTTCCCAATTCGAAAACAACACCTCGGCTTCGTTCAGTGTGGGCTCGGGATACGCAGCCATTGTCATGCGCAGATCGGTCCACCGCACGCGGTAACCCGACTGCACGAGGTAGTGGTACGCCTCGGCACAGACGGTTGGACAGCGTACGGCGACACGAGCGAGCCGGCTCTCGGACGCCGAAGTTTCCAGAATGGACACGAGCTCTGTCAACGTTTGTTTCGAGTCGGCAAATAGTTTGAGTAACCGCAACTCCTCAGCGGGTCGCGACTCGACTAATCCGGCCGTGTGCCATAATGCAAACCCTCGCACGTCGCCCGCTTCGAGCACGACGCCGTCACCCACTCCCAACTCGTGCGTGAGTTCGAACTCCCGACCGAAATCGTAACCGGGCACCGAACGCTGTAACCGACTGCGGCTGGCCTCCAGGAGCGCTTCACGATCCGCCGTGCCCAGCTCACTCAACAACGGAGCTCTTCCAAACGCTCCCGGCCGAACGTCGCCCACGAGCGTAATCGTGAGGTAACGGGGGAGAAAACCCAATCGTGAATAGAAACCGATGTTGTCCACCGTACGGGGCATCGTCTCCAGTCCAATCGTCGCCGCCTCCTGCGAGCGCAACCAATCCGACGCCTCGTGAACGATTGCCGTGCCGACCCCACCGCCCTGTCGATCGGGACGGACCGCCAACGGTCCCATCCATCCTTCGGATCCAGATTGATGAGCGATGTTGAACGCAACGATGCTACCGTCTTCGTCGCGCCAAATCATGGCGCCGGCACCGGCATCCAGTATTGCGTATCGCCAGATCTCAGGGTTCAGCTTGGGAACGCGAACACCTACGAGTCCGTCCCGGCGGTAGCGGTCCGTGAAGGACTCTGCGAACACACCGTTGAGGGCTCCGACGTCGTCGAGCTCGGCACGATGCGGTCCCGAAACGGATTCTTCACGCCGTGGGGCGGCCATAGTTCTCCACGCCCGTCTCATCGACGACAAAGGCCGCCCGGGTCCGAGGGTCTACTGAAACGCGCAGCACTTGATCCGCTCCCTCCTTGATCGACTCAATATGCGTGATGAGTACGACTTGAGGGAACCTATCGCTCAGGCGCCGCAGGAGATCAACCGTCCCCTGACGGCGGGCCTCGTCCAGTCCACCGAAGATCTCATCCAGAACCAATAACGAGAGAGGCTGCCCGGCCCGCTCGGCGACCATCTGGCTGATCGCAAGACGCAACGCGAGGTTAACAACGTCCTCCTCGCCACCGGAGATGACGGGTTTGGGGACACCGTCCTCCAATACACCCATGCGATAGTTCTCGTCCAACTCGAACTCCTGATACCGTCCCTCGGTGAGTTCCGCAACGAAGGTCGAGCCAAGATCCGAGAGATCCGGACGCAACTTGGCATTGAGCTCCGCCCGCAATCCCTCGAGCGAGGCATCCAACTCATCATGCAGGAGGAGATCGGCACGAATCGTTGAGACCTTGGCGGCGCGCTCACCTCGCTCAGCGATGCGACGCGCGATGCTCTCGGCGGCGGCGGCAGCGGCTTTCTCGTCGCCTTTGACTGAAGCCGCTCGTAGTTCCTGCTCTCTCAGGTCTTTTTCCGCTGCTTGGTGCCGGACCTGGGCTTCCTCAAACGCCCCCTCGCTATAGCCCGACGCCGCCATCGCCTCGGTCCATTGCTGGGCGCGCTCCTCACGTTCCGATAGGGTCCCCTCCGCTCGCTCTGCATCCCGCACCAAGCGTTCGGCATGCTCGGCCTTCACCTGCAGCTGCATGCCGGTTTGCAACTGAGGCTCGAGCCTTTGCATTTCCGCACGGGCCGCCTCGTGCCACTCCGCATCGTAGGCATCCGGTAAATCCTCCAAATGTTTCTCGAACTCCGCCACCCGCTTGCCGAGCCGACCGAGATCTAGTTCGGACTCTCGCCGTTGACGAGTTTCCGCACTCGCCCCCGCCAATTGTTCAAGCGCCGAGTCCAACACCTTTCGCTCCTTTCCCCTTTCCTCGTGAACAGATTGCAAGTCCTCCGGTTCAGTCTGTAGCTGCTTGACCCGCGCTTTGTAGTACTTGCCGCTTGCTTTGATTTCCTCGAGTTGTGTATCGAGGGTCGCCAAAACGGACTCATACTCCGCATCGAGCGGCCGTGCACAAGTGGGACACTTTCCCTCGGGTCCGGCCTCGAGGATGCCTTTGCGATGTTTTTCCAAATCCGTGAACTGGTCGAGTAGCGTCGACCGTTTCGTTTCCGCATCCTGGCGATCGCGGACCCAAGCGGTGTGCGTCTCCTCCTCACGATTGATCAAATCGTCGAGGGTCTTGCGCGCACACGCCACCGCCTGTTCGGCTCTCGCATGTGCCTCCTCGACATTATCTGACGAACGCAAACGCTCTTCAAGACTTTGGACCTGCTGCCTCACCTCGGTGAGCTGGCCGGAAAGGAGCCGCCGTTTCCCTGCCGCTTGGGCTTCACGATCCAGATGATCCAGCTCGACGCGAAGCTCGGCAGCCCGCGCGAGGTCCTGCCGCATGCCGTCTAGCCGATTCTTTGCCTCGATCGCCTCTGCCAACTCACGGTCGATCCGCTCAAACGCTTGCCGCGCGTCTTGAACCATTTGTTCTGCGATGCGTCGCTCGCCGTCGATCGCGAGATTTGCTTCGCGCAATTCTTTCATCCTTTTCCAGGTCGGTGCGGTCTCTTCGAGAGCCGCCTGCGCACGTTTCAACTCGGTGGCGATCTCAACAGCAAGTGCCTTGACCTCCTGCAATTGTTGCTGAAGCTCCTCCTGCTCACGCTTCAAAACGTCGAGGTCCTCGAGTCCCTGCGCCAAGCCGGCCATCTTGGCACGGAGGGTCGACCGCCGCTGTCGCAAATGATCTTGTGCCTGGCGCAACTTTTCGTACCCTAACAACCGCGAAAGGAATTTGCCGCGGTCCGACGGTCCCATCGACGCCATCACGGCGAGTTCCTTTTGACCGGTGAAGTAGGTACTGAAGAATTCGTCGTGGGTCATGCCGAGGAGCCGAACGATCTTGTTCGATACGGAATGGTGGCTGTTGGCCACCGGCCCCTCTCCGCCGTCCTGAAACAACTCTGCACCGTAAAGACTGCGCACGACCCGATATTCGTGCGCCCCGAGTGAAAAATCGACTTCGACGCGAACGGGGGCCCGTGCCGGTGCGCCGATCCGTCGTAGCGATTCCCGGTTCCCCCGGGCGGCGGGGTTGCCGTACAACGCCCACGCCACAGCCTCCAAGATCGTGGTCTTGCCGGAACCGTTAGGCCCGATCACCGCAGTGAGCCCCAAACCCAAGATGAGCTCGGTCTCGGCGTGTTGCCGGAAGTTCACGAGTTTGACGCGGTGGAGCTGCACTACTCCTCTGTTATCTCCTGGTCCACCCGTTCGAGGTAACGGCGTCCCAACGCTACCAACGACTTGCGGTCGACGCCGGGAGCCACCTCGCGCCGGTTGAGGTAGTCCGTGAGAATTTCCTCGAGCGTCTGTCGCCCGCCGGGGGCGCCAACGCCGACCGCCTTCTCGAAGACGGGTCGGCGAACGTCGAGGTTGTAATGAAGCGCGCGGGCCTTGTACGCGCGCACGGCTGCATGGTCCAAGTCTCGAGCCACGGGGCGGGCCACATTGGTCAAAAGTTGGCGCACCACTTGGTCGTCGAGACCGTTGGGAATGCCATCGACATTCGCCGAAATCAATGCATTCAAATCCGCAGCCGTCTTCCCCGCACCATCGATCGATGCCAAATCAATATGCCGGCGCGACATCTCGATGGGCTGGAACTCCACCTTCGCACGTCTAGACTTTAATGTCACGAGTAACCATCCCTTCGCATCACCCCAGCCCAACCGCGCCCCATCGCGCAATTCACCCCACGGGTTGCGCGCCACGAATTCCAGCGAACCGGCGTACCACGCATTCGCCGTCACCTGCTGTGCGACGTGGTAATGGCCGAGCGCCACGTAATGCCATTGATCCGCGTGCAGGTCGCCCGGTTCCACCATCGCGCCACCATACTCGACGAAGGAACGATCGCCGGGTATGACACCGGCCACTTCACCATGGGTCAACAACACGTTCCACTTGACGCCCGATTCCGGACGCATGGTTGGACGTGGAGATGCTCGGACCGATGCATGCGGCACGCAAAAGATCGACAAGCCGAGATCGTCGAACACGAGTCTCCGGGGTTCCCGCACCGCGACGCTGACGTTGGGAAGCGCTTCGAACAGTGTGAGAATCGTGCCTGTCTCCACCGAACGCGGCGTGTCGTGGTCCCCCGCGAGGATCACGATGGGCGTCTCCGGCAACAACTCACCGAGACGGCCAAATTGGTTGAACGCGTCCAAGATGGCGGGGTTGGTGGGACGCACTGAGTGGAACACATCGCCGGCCACGACGATGACATCCGGCTTCGCCAACGCGATAGCGTCGACGGCGCGTCTGAACGCGCCCGCCACGTCCGCCTCCCGTTGATTGATGCCGCGTGTTGTTTGTCGAGTGTATTGCCGAAAGCCGAGATGGAGATCGGCGAGATGGGCGAGTTTCACGTCAGGGCCGAACCCGTACCCTCGTTGTAAAAGTACTCGTGACGCGGCCATCGCTCACGCCACTCTCCACGGCCGCTTCGAATCGCTGATACACACGCGCCGTCAGTACCATCGATACAAACGCGTTCCAACCGGTGGACCAGATGAGCCGACTGGTAAACTGCCCCCACAGCTCTGCGGTGGCGGGCAGCCCGTCCAGAGCAACGGAACTGTTCACTGTCACCGGTAGGAATTGCCCGCGTGCCGAAAGATAGAGCAGTGTGTCTTCGCCTCGCGGCACCATGCTGTCGAGCAAACCGATCGCCGGCCCGTTGAGGGTGGCGGTCACTATCCCCACGGGCGTCCCCGGAATCTCCGCTGCAAACGGGAGTAACACCTCCGAATGCCACGGTCCACCAACGTCTACTGGAGCGCTTGGCAGCACGAAATGCGGAGCACCGGCCCCACTCCGAGCGCGCTCCGCGGTCGCAGAATCGCCGGAGTAGACGGGAGCACTCAACATCATCAGACGATCCGTGGTAAATCCTATCGTCACCGGTGTCGTGAAAGCGAACTGGCCGTCGATCCAAGATTCCGCTCCGGTGCGATGCCTGGCCCGCAACGAGTCGTACGTGACGTCGAAGCTGAACCTGCCGCCCCCAATGCGGTCAGCCCGCTGGGTGACACCAGCCAGGGCGAACGTCTCGACCATGGCGCTGTCGGGCGTGCCCGGTATTCCGACCAAGATCATCTCGCCCTTCGATTCGACACTCATCCGTAGTGATCGCCCGCTCGGAGCGAACGCGAGCGTAAACGAGGCCTGCGTAACGACGACGCCAACTCAGCCCGCCAAGATCGGCATGAGCCAAATCGAATCGGACCGTGGGTTACGGTGCATAAGGGTCGTCCACCGCCCGCAGTGGCGTGGTTCCAGCGCCGGCCGCCGCCACCCGAGTTTGACTCACCCGGGGCCCGACCGCCGCTCGGAAATATGACAACACATCGTCCGGCCGCGCGCGCCGGGTGGCGAGCAGCGCACGGCGCACGTCCTCCTCGCGCCGACCGGCGATGACCTCGGCAACGGCGTTCGGCATAACGCTCCTATCCAACGCGACCAACTGCCGCATGACCGCCTCGTCGAACGGCACGTCGGCCGCCGGTGGAAACGCGGCTACGCCCGCGGGGCCCTGCAGAACCGGAGGGTGAGGAAATCGCAAGAATACGGGTTGGGTGAAGTGCGGATGACGGACCATCAACTCACCCTTTGGCAACGTCGCCAGTTTGATCTTTGTGGCCGGTGACAGGATCTGGTATCCCGGGGTCGCCAGTTCGTCCATGTCCATCCTGCCGAACACCGTGGTGCCGGCGTTGCCAACGACACGTCGATGCACCTGCGATCGAAACTGCTGAGCTCCAAACAACACTAGGCCCAAGTAACGACCCCTCTCCGAGATGTCGAGCAACATCTTTCGTACATATGTCTCGGGCCCGTCACCGGGGGCATACTTGTTCAACTCATCGACGAACACCACCACGTGATCCACACCGAGGTCACTACGCTCCAGATGCTCGCGCAGCTTGGAAACCACACGCGTGAACACGAGATCTTGTGCGAGTTGGTCCATGCCCGCTACGTCGATCACGTACACACCGCGATCCCGGAACGCCCCGAACGGCAGATCCTCCGACGTACCATCGTCGGTTACCAACCCTCTGCATCGCGTCGAGATGTTCAACAGCCGATTGCGCACTTTTCGGATCGTCGCGATGTGATGCGTGCGCCAGATGTCACCGCGTCCACTCGCTTCCAATCCGTCAAAAATCGCACGAAACAGTTGTTCCAACTCGGAAAAAGTACGGACGCGGTGCGTGTTGCCCCAATCGTCGCGGAATTCTTTCTCCACCACGCGGTCCGTCAAGAAATCGATGAACGCGGCCGCCTTGGCGTCGAGGTCTTCTCGATTCAAAAGAACGTCGTGATAGTCGAGCACTTCCCCTAGCCCCCACACGAGCGGCTGAACCGATCCAATCAACGCCTCATGCGACCGGAGGGTGTTGATGTTGATACCATCGGCCTTGAATGGTGCGAAGTACTGCACGTCGTCGAACGGTGACGGATCGATCTCCAGACGGGCATACATCTCGAGATCCTTTGGCGTGAGCCCGGCCGGCTGGTCGAGAAAACAGAGATCGGGACCTTTGACGTTGAAACAGACTGCGGCCACGCGACCTTTGCGAGCAGGAAAGTGCGTAAAGACGCTCTTGAGCAGGAACTGGACAGCGCTGGTCTTCGTCGCCAAACCCGAGATACCGGAGATGTTGAGATGGGCGGACTCAGGGCCCAGCAGAAAGTTGGCGTCGAGGTACACCGGCGCGGCGAGTCCACCCGTCTCGTACACACCAACGGGAATCCCCGTCGCTTCTTCCGATTGCACATAGGACTCCATGCGCAACGCGATTTGCACGTCTTGCTCCGAGGCGGAAAACACCTCGGCCAACGGCACGGGTTGTAGCGGTTCTTCGGGTACTTGCCGCAGCACCGCAGCGGTCCAGAGACGAATCTCGGTCCGGTGAGTGGGAGCGACATGCTCGCCCGGGACACCCGCGGCCGCGCGCACCTCGTGCAGCGGATCGGCCAGATCGGAATACGCCTTGGCGTCCGTCACCACCGCGTACACCGCGCGTTCCTGTCCTTCCACGCGAATAATGGCACCGATCCCAATCGGTGTCTCGATTTCGGTCCAGAAATGAAACTGATGCGGACTCGCCGGCAACTGCTCCGTCGCCACCACCCGCCCGATCGGGTCGACATTCAGTCCTTCCATCATTCCGTCTTTCCGTCCTTTTACCACCACGAACCTGCCTTCGCTTTCAAATAGTTTTCCACCTCATGAATGGGATAGATGAGGCGATCCCAGCGCAGGTCGGGCGTAGACATCGGAGACCGCTCGCTCAGCAACCACTGAGACAGTTCTTCGACTTCATCCAGCACCGCCGCGCCCTGCTCCCGTTCGATGCGTAGCAAACCGAACAGAATGTCCTGACCTGCCCAGTCCCATAAACGTAAATACCAGGAGAAGATGGTGTTTTCGCGTTGGCCTATCCGGCGGAAGACGGTCGTGCGGTACCCCTGCCCTAGGGTCAGCGCCGTCTCGAGATCGACACCCGCCAGAAACTGCGTCTCATGGCTTTTGATCACACCCAGCAAACGTGAGGATCTCATCGAGTCGTCATATGCCCGCAGCGATCCGTCGACCACTATCCACCGGTCTGGGTGGTCGCGTCGGAAATCCCCGGCCACGCGGACCTCGGCTCGCTGCCGCCGACGCTCGATTTCCTTCACCGCGAGTTGCACGTCGAGAATGGGGTGATCACGCTCGACCGCCCCGCAATCGCGTACCGGGAGACCCGTTTCACGGAGCCGTGCCACCGTAGCATCCGTCAACCGCTCCAATGGCGCAACGATGAACTCCTCCGACTCGTGCCGGACCGGCAACAGCGTGCGGTCGGTACGATCGAGAACCGCCGCCCCGACGTACGCCCGCACAATGGGCGTGACGCCGATTCGCCCCTCGACCACGTACCGTTGAATGCCATCGGCAAACGCGGCGTCGCGCGAGGTAGCGGGAGCCGCGCCCACCGCAACCGCGGAGACCTCGGACCCTTCCACCGGCGCGGCTGCCGCGAAGGGAGCGGGCAGCGGCGGGCGCGCAGCCGCCACCGACCGGCCGTCACCAATTACTCCGCCGGCTTCCACGAGTGCTTCTCGTATCTGCCGGCGTGTATCGGCAACCGATCCGTGCCGCACTGCCGTGGTCATGGAGCCAACTTGGTGCCAACCAGCAATCCGTCGCGGATCGGAACGATGGTTGCCGCGAGCCGGGCGTCACCAGACGCGAGTCGGTTGAATTCCCTCACCCCCCGCACATCGTCGCCGTCATCGTCTGGATCGGCCACCCGATCTTGGATTATGGCGTTGTCACACAACAACAGGCCACCGACCGCGAGCAGGCGCATCCCCTCGCGATAGTATTCAGCCAACGGCTCCTTATCGGCATCGACGAACACCGCGTCGAAACCCGGGGAGAGACCCGCGAGAACGGTTCGCGCGTCACCTTCGATCAATGTGATCCTTGAGGTGACACCGGCCTCGGCAAAGGCGCGCCGTGCTGCGGCTGCATGCTTGGGATCACGCTCAATCGTGGTGAGCTGGCCGTCGGGAGGAAGGGCCCGGGCAATCCAGATCCCGCTGTAGCCTCCGAGCGTGCCGATTTCGAGCACCCGTCGTGCACCGACAGCTCGTAGCAAGACAAACAACAGCTTCCCTTCGTCGGGGGAAATGTGAATCACAGGGAGATTTTCCCTCTCGTGCCGCAGGCGAGCCGTTTCCAGGGCGGTGTCTTCAGGAGCAAACAGCTCGCGAATATATCCGAGGCTCGATTCGTTTGGCATCATCGGAGGGGCATCATCGCTAGACATCATCCGTAGACATCATCCGCTGATCGGAGAAGTCATGGCCGCAATGTCGACGCGATATACACCCACTTGCCATTCACCATCGTGCGGAGCACACGAACATCCTTGATCGCGTCCGGATCGATCTCAAAGAGGTTCTGTGACAACACTGCGAGATCGGCCATGTAACCCGGCGCGAGTTTACCCTTCACGTCCTCTTCGAACGCGGCATACGCCCCGTTGATGGTGTGGGCTTCGAGCGCCTCCTGCACGGTCAAACGCTGCTCGGGGTACCAACCTCCTTCTGGAAGCCCATCCAGCGTTTTTCGCGTCACGGCTGCGTAGATCATCTGCATGGGGTCGGCTGGGTACCATGCCGCGTTGGTTCCCGGCCAATCGGAGCCGAACACGAGCAAGGCCCCGCCGTCCTTCAGCGAGCGAAACGCATATGCGCCGACGGAACGTTTGCCGATGCGGTCTTCCATCCATCGCATGTCGTCGATTGCGTGAAACGGATTGATCTCAGCGATAACGCCCAGCTCGCCAAATCGAGCGAAGTCGTCCGGCTCCACGACCTGAGCGTGCACCATCCGGAAACGCCGGTCGCGTGGGCCGTTCGCCGCCGTGGCCATTTCGACCATGTCGAGCAGCGTGTCGACCGCCAGATCGCCGATGGCGTGAATCGTCGCCGTGAGCCCCGCGGCGTCCGCCGACAGAATGAGTTTCTCGATGTTTCCGGGCGGCGACATCATGGTACGCCACTGGCCACGGCTCTCTGGAGTGTGGTCGTACGGCTCGCGGAACATCGCGGACGAGTTGCCCATGATTCCGTCGACGAAACCCTTCAGTCCGCAGATGTTGACCCACTCATCACCGTAGTTGTTTTGGATACCGACCGCGGCGAGTTGCTCCCATTTGTCGAGCGTTGGCCTGGTGCACACCCGCACAGTCAACGAGTCGTGATCACGGAGGTACTGGAACTGAGCCATCTGCTCGGACCCGGTGTTATCGTGAATCGTCGTGACGCCGTGACGCGCAAGGTCGTTCAGCGCCAAACGGTTTTCCGCGAGTCGCTGTGCGAAAGACGGTGGGGGCACCGCCCTCCTGACTCGAGACAGCTCTTCACCCGAGAGCAGACCGTCGTGACCCGCCGGGTTGATCCGGGCCGCGCGGAGCGCCGCCGAGTTGGCGAGATACTGCGAGCGGTCCCATTTGTTGAGGAAGGCTGGCCGGTTGGGGATGACCTCGTCCAGCACCTCCCGCGACGGAACCCAAGTCGACTCGAGATCATAGGCCCCCCAATCGCCCCGCAACATCCACGAACCCGCTAGCAGCCGGTCGTCGGCCTCGGACAGCCTTCGTCTGAACGACGCGTCGTCGGACACGTCGAGCAGATTCGCACCAAGAAGCAACTCACCCGCACGGTTGAAGTGGGTGTGCCCGTCGATGAATCCGGGGGTGACGAAGGCGCCGCTCAAGTCCATCCGATCGACGTCCGTGCCCACCGCCGCCAAGACTTCGTCTTCGGACCCGACTGCAAGAATCCTCCCACCACGAAGCGCGATGGCCTCCGCCCACGGGGCCGCCGAGTCGCCGGTCCATAGACGCGCGTTGACCAGCACGCGTACCCGTCCGTTGGCAGCTTGCTGTGCGGTTGCGGGCGTAAAGGCGCCCCACACCACGATGACGGAAATGACGGACAGAAGTACCTGCTGACGGAAAGAGATCATTGCACTCTCGCCATTCTCGTGAGCTATTGCCGCGCGACGCCTGCCTCTCGCTCGCGCGACTTGACGCCCCGCAGATTATTGATAAAAAGAACGAGACGCTTGAGCGCTTTGCGAATCCGCTGCTCTGACGTAGCAAACGACAATCGTACCCAACGATCGTCACCAAAGGCCTCACCAGGAACGAGCGCAACCCCACCTTCTGCGATCAGTCGCTGACAAAACGTGATCGCGTCGTTGATCTCGCCCCCGAAACACGCATCGACGCGGAAAAAGAGATAGAAGGCTCCGAGGGGTTCGACGAACTCAAACCCTGGGAGATGCTCGCGGAAATGTGCAACGACAATCTCGCGGCGGTGGTGAAACTGTTGCACCATGTCCTTCACCTCGACTTCCACTCGCTCATCCGAAAAAGCAGCGGCGGCGGCGTACTGTGCCGGATGGTTGGCCCCGCTCGTCGTGTGACTCTGTAACGCACTGATGGCGCGGACCACGTCGGCGGGCGCCAGTGTCAACCCGATGCGCCATCCCGTCATGGCATACGCCTTCGATGCGCCATAAATCAGGACGACGCGCGACAGGAGTTCGTCCGGAAGGTCGAGCACCGAGGGCGCGGGACCGGGCGCGTAGTGAATGCGGCGATAGATCTCGTCTGAGATGACCCAAAGGTTCCGACGGTGCGCCCATTCGGCGATCGCGCGCAACTCGGAATGTGTGTACACCGCGCCTGTGGGATTGTTGGGTGTGCACAACAACAACCCTTTCGTATTGACGTCGGACGCCGCCTCGAGATCGTCAACACTGACCTTGAGACTGAACTCGGGATCACCAGGTACCATCACCGGGTTGGCACGCGCCAAATGGATCATCTGCGGATACGACACCCAAGATGGCGTAGGGATCAGCACACTGTCGTGAGGCCCAAACAACGCGAAGCAGGCGTTGAAGAGCGACTGTTTCGCCCCGGTCGAGACGATCATGTTATCCGCGTTGACCGGACGCCCGCCGGATAACACCGACAAATGGCTCGCCGCGGCGGCCCGGAGGTCGAGTATACCCGGGTTCGGCGGATAGTGGGTTTTCCCTTCCTGAATCGCTCGGATCCCTGCTTCGGCCGCCACGCGTGGCGTATCGAAGTCTGGCTCTCCCGCCGAGAGGTCGATGATATCTTCGCCGGCCGCCCGGAGACGGGCTGCCTCTTGCGTGACGGCAAGCGTCGCAGACGGTTGCAGTTGCCGGATGTTGCGCGAACGCGTGAACGCGGAATCGCTCGAACTAGTCATTTCACTCCGTTGGATCGAAACCGATCATGGCTCGATTGCCACGCTAAAAGTCATGAGAAACTCGATGAACTTGGAGATCTCCACCATCGTATTTCCAATATACCGAATCGTATGGGAATCGACCTGCTCCACGATGGGCAGATACGACAGCACCTGCGCGGGTCGGTAACTCTTGAACCGAATGTCGAGCGTAACCGGCGCGCTCATAACGAACGGCTCGAACGAATCGAGGCGCGCGATAGCCGCAGTCACCTTCTCTCCGATTAGTTTGTATGCTGCGGCGGGCGTGAACGTGCGAGCAGAATGAAAGCCGTAGTTCCACTTTACCACCGCGCCCTCGATGTCACCAATGAGCTGTTGCGCCTCCGCCACCGCGGCGTCGTCTCCCGAGATCATGATGATCGGGACGCCGAAATGACCGGCGATCGCCGCGCTGAGGCCCGCTTCAGGTACCTGTCGCCCGTTGAGCCGCACATCGGCCAGTCGCGCACTCGACATGGTGTGCGCCCGCACCCCGGCGGGGTTGTGCGTGCCGGAGTGGTATCCGAGGAACATCGCCGCGTCGAAGGTCTCGTCGATGCCTTGCATCATCATCAGGGGACGAGGCCACGAACGAACGATCATGACGTCCTCGGGAGCATCTCGATGAGGATGTTTTTGCCGGTGCCGTGCGAATCGCTGACCAACACCTCCGTAGCGCCGGCCGCCTTCGCCGCGTCGATCGCCGCCAGGACCTCCCGTGTCATGAACTCGCGGAACCGACCGTATTCGAATCCGCCCGGTTGAAGCTGGTCGTTCGTGACCGCACCGACGACTCCCTCCATATCGGCGGAGATGTAGATCTTGAGACCGTCGCGCTGCGCCTCCGCGGTCCCGACGAGACCGATGGTCAGGGCCAGAACGGCGATCGTTCGCACGAAGCTGTGTTTTCTCACCTGATTCTCCCTTTAAAGACGGTGGATTCGAGATTCTAGCAGGTTGCGGAAAAATTCATGGTGGGCCGCGTTTGTCCGGGTAACACGACGGTGTACCAGCGTGCGGTCCCCTATTACCGCCCCCGCGGTGCGGTCGGCGTGACGAATGCGGCCCACACTGCCCCATCAGGGGCTGCCTTCGGCCAGGGTCAGGGTGCGTATCCGCATCAGATTGTAGACCGCGGCCGTGAACGTAAACACCCACCCGACCCGCGGGGTCCCGCGATGTCGGAGTTTGCGTAACAACCCAATCGTCTTGCCCCACCCGTAGATCTCTTCCACTTTTTTGCGCTGCCGTTGACTGATCGCATAGCTGGGATGGCGCGTCGTCCGGCCATCCACCGCGCTCCGCAACCGCGTGCGGTGCACGTTCGGCGTGACGTGGGGCGTCCAGCCCAACGCCCGCAGCGTGTCGACAAACCCGCACCGATCATAACCCTTGTCCGCCCCCAACGTCCGACGCCGGGCCGTCGGCGGTAAGCTCCCCACCATCGCCAGCGCACTCGCACACTCCGCCTCGTAGCCGGGCTGCGTCACGTCGGTCGCCACCACGAGCCCGTGCCGATTATCCATCAACACACTCGCCAAGTACGCCAATTGCGCGCCTTGCCCCCCACTCTTCCGCGTCAACCGCGCCTCCGGGTCCGTCCGCGACGCATGCGTCGCATTCGTCCGTTTCTCCTGGCGAAACGTCACGCTCGGATTCCCCGGATCATCGTCCGTTGGCGGGCGGGTGCCGGCCTTCGGCTGAAAACTCTTCTGACTCGCCCACGCGTCCAGCAAGGTCCCGTCGACGGTGAAATGCTCATTCGACAACAACGCCCGCCGCTCCGCCTCCTGTAACACTTCGGCCAGAAACGCATCCGCGATGCCCCCCTCGACCAGCCGCGTCCGATTCTTCGTAAAGACCGTCGGCACCCACACCGCGTCGTCCAGATTCAACCCCACAAACCATCGGTACAAGATGTTGTAATCGAGCTGCTCCATCAGCTGCCGCTCGCTCCGGATCGTATACACCACCTGCAGCAATAACGCGCGTAACAAATGTTCCGGGGGAATCGACGGCCGGCCCCGCCGCGCGTACAGCCGGTCCAACTGCGGCGAGAGCCGGGCTAACACCGGGTCCACCAGCGCCCGCAGGGCGCGCAACGGATGGTCGGAGGGCACCCGATCCTCCGCACTGATATAGCTGAACAGCGCCGACTGATTCGTCTTGTTCCCGCGCATCGTGGCACTCCCATCGAGGTCCCTCTACGATAAGAACTTCCGGCTCGCGATGCTATCGTCCATTACCCGACTTTTTCATGGTGAGCCGCGTTTGTCCGGGTAACACGACGGTGTACCAGCGTGCGGTCCCCTATTACCGCCCCCGCGGTGCGGTCGGCGTGACGAATGCGGCCCACACTGCCCCATCAGGGGCTGCCTCCGGCCAGGGTCAGGGTGCGTATCCGCATCAGATTGTAGACCGCGGCCGTAAACGTAAACACCCACCCGACCCGCGGGGTCCCGCGATGTCGGAGTTTGCGTAACAACCCAATCGTCTTGCCCCACCCGTAGATCTCTTCCACTTTTTTGCGCTGCCGTTGACTGATCGCATAGCTGGGATGGCGCGTCGTCCGGCCATCCACCGCGCTCCGCAACCGCGTGCGGTGCACGTTCGGCGTGACGTGGGGCGTCCAGCCCAACGCCCGCAGCGTGTCGACAAACCCGCACCGATCATAACCCTTGTCCGCCCCCAACGTCCGACGCCGGGCCGTCGGCGGTAAGCTCCCCACCATCGCCAGCGCACTCGCACACTCCGCCTCGTAGCCGGGCTGCGTCACGTCGGTCGCCACCACGAGCCCGTGCCGATTATCCATCAACACACTCGCCAAGTACGCCAATTGCGCGCCTTGCCCCCCACTCTTCCGCGTCAACCGCGCCTCCGGGTCCGTCCGCGACGCATGCGTCGCATTCGTCCGTTTCTCCTGGCGAAACGTCACGCTCGGATTCCCCGGATCATCGTCCGTTGGCGGGCGGGTGCCGGCCTTCGGCTGAAAACTCTTCTGACTCGCCCACGCGTCCAGCAAGGTCCCGTCGACGGTGAAATGCTCATTCGACAACAACGCCCGCCGCTCCGCCTCCTGTAACACTTCGGCCAGAAACGCATCCGCGATGCCCCCCTCGACCAGCCGCGTCCGATTCTTCGTAAAGACCGTCGGCACCCACACCGCGTCGTCCAGATTCAACCCCACAAACCATCGGTACAGGATGTTGTAATCGAGCTGCTCCATCAGCTGCCGCTCGCTCCGGATCGTATACACCACCTGCAGCAATAACGCGCGTAACAAATGTTCCGGGGGAATCGACGGCCGGCCCCGCCGCGCGTACAGCCGGTCCAACTGCGGCGAGAGCCGGGCTAACACCGGGTCCACCAGCGCCCGCAGGGCGCGCAACGGATGGTCGGAGGGCACCCGATCCTCCGCACTGATATAGCTGAACAGCGCCGACTGATTCGTCTTGTTCCCGCGCATCGTGGCACTCCCATCGAGGTCCCTCTACGATAAGAACTTCCGGCTCGCGATGCTATCGTCCATTACCCGACTTTTTCCGCAACCTGCTAGAATTTAGAATCCGCCGCTCCCTAGTCGATCACCCATATTTCCTCAGAATCTCGGCTGTCTCATCGACGGATCCGCTTCGGCGGTACCCCCTCCTAGCGCCGACAGAGACTTTTCGGGTGAGTACCGACTCCGCAGAAGCGGACGAATCCCGCAGGGCGTTGCGCCCAGGTTGCGGCCAAGGTAGCATGATGCCACGGCACCGGCCACGTGCCGTTTCTTTGACAATCGAGGGACCGTGTCTTGGGTTTTTTCACCGGCTTTTGATGCCGAACATCGGGCTGCGATGGAGCACGGCCAGCCCCTCGTTTACGTCTGCCCCCCGGCAGGCTGGGCGCTCGCGCCGCTGTTCGAGGCCCTGCCAAACACCGGCGAAGAGCACCTCGGAACACTCGTGCTTGCCCCCGAGGCCGGGGACGTCCTCGATGCGGCAAACGCCCTCCACGCCTCGTCCCCATCACGCCACATCCATCCCCTCACAGGCCTCGCACGCACGGAAAAACTTCTTCGGGCGGGCGCGATCGATACGTTGGTCGCCACTCCGGCCGACGTGCTCCACCTGGTCAACCGGGCGGCCCTCAAGGCGGATCAGCTGCAACGCCTGGCTGTGCTATGGCCCCAAACCATGGCTACCGTGGGGTGCCTGGACGACGCCGAAACCATACTCGGCGACGCCGCCAATGCGCAACGCATCATTGCGACCATCGACGAGAGGGCTGTCGCCGATTTCGTCGAGCGACATGCGCGGCGCGCGCCGACCGCCGTGCTTTCGCGGATACCCAAAGACGGCGCTCACGACGTCCAGTTCGCAGTCGTCGAGCCAGATGGCCGGGTAGCAGCGGCTCGAGCGGCGTTGGACCTCCTCGGTGCGACGACGGCCGTGGCGTGGGATCCGGTAGACGGCGCCAAATGGACGAAGCTGGCGGACTCCGACCTCGCTCTCATTTCGGAAACGGATGCGACACACGCCGACATGATCATCGCATCCGATCTGCCGTCCGCGGAGGCACTGGCCGCCTTCAGTGAGTTTGCCGACCGAGTCTTGGTGTTCGTCCGCGCACCGCAGGTTGCTTATCTGACACGGATCACGTCAGCGATAAAACCGTTGCGACTTCCCGGACACACCGACCGAGTGCGATCGGAAGCGGAGCGACTACGCCACGAGGTGCGCAAGCAGTTGGAACACGGCGATCTCTCCACCGCGTTGCTGGCCATCGAGCCATTGCTCGAGGAATACGATCCGGCCCTCATTGCGGCCGCCGCGCTTTCGGGGAAGCTCGAAACCGTGCCCGCGTACGCAGACGCAGCGGCCCCACCCACGGATACCGCCACATGGACCAAGCTCTTTGTGACGGCCGGCCATCGCGATCGCGTTGGCGCTCGCGAAATCGTCGGTGCGATACTCGGCACGGAGGGCATCGAGCGCACCGACGTGGGACGGATTGACGTGAAGGAAAGTTTTTCGCTCGTGGAGATTCGACCGGAACTCGCCGATCGAGCCATCAGGTGTCTGACAGGCGAGAAGATACGTGGACGTCGCGTGACGGTCCGGTTGGACCGTCACGAGCCCTTGGAGAAACACCGGTCGGACAGAGCCGACCGATAGTTACCTGTTCAGCGCGTCTTTCAGAACTTGCCCGGCCTTGAAGGCCGGCACTTTGGCTGCCTTGATCTGAATGGGCGCCCCGGTCCGCGGATCCCGACCCGTTCTCGCCGCACGATCCCGAACCTGGAATGTGCCGAAGCCGGTTATCTGCACTCGGCCGCCCGAACGCATCTCGCTGGCAATGACCCCGTCGCCGTTGAATAGCGCCTCGACCGCGCGTCCGGCGTCGGCCTTGGAAAGGTTGGCACGGCTGGCGAGCCCTTCGATCAGTTCGACTTTATTCACCCGGTACCCCCCCGGCTGTGGTGGCTCAAACGCCACGCAGGTTTATGAAGAGTGATATTGTCTGGTCAGCAATATGGACGGAACGGGCGGAACCGCAAGCGGGTTGATTCCACACGGACGTCCGGCTAACCTGTCGACAATCTCAAAGTCGGGGCGCCCTGGCGATGTATCATGGGTCACAACGCGGGTGGATAGAGGTGATCGCCGGTGTCATGTTCAGCGGCAAGAGCGAGGAGCTGATTCGCCGTATTCGTCGCGCGACAATCGCGCGCAAACGCGTGCAGGTCTTCAAGTCCCATCTCGATGATCGCTATGGCACCCGATTGGCTGTCGCTTCGCACGATGGGTCCACGCTCGAGGCCCAACCCATCGCGTCCGCCGCCGATGTGATGCGCCACTTCCTTCCGGACACCGGGGTGATCGCGGTGGACGAGGTCCAGTTCCTCGGCGACGGGATCGTCGGTGTCGCGACCGAGCTGGCCGCCACCGGGCACCGCGTTATCCTCGCCGGCACCGACACCGACTTTCGCGGTGAGCCCTTCGCCGCCATGCCGGCCCTCATGGCACTCGCCGAAACGGTGGACAAGCTCTACGCCATTTGTGTCGTGTGCGGAGACCCGGCGTGCCGCAACCAGCGGCTCCTCGACGGGCAACCCGCTCCATCCGACTCGCCCACCATTCTCGTCGGCGGTACCGAGACCTACGAGGCTCGATGCCGGCACTGCCACCAGGTCCCCGGTTTAGCCGCCGGACAGACTCAGCTCTTTGAGGACCAGCACTCTTGAGATGCTCAACGTCGGCCTGACCGGCAACGTCGCCGCGGGCAAGTCGAGTGTACTGGCCCTGTTCGCCGAATGGGGGGCGACGGCCATCGACGCCGACGCGCTGGTTCACGAAGTGCAGGCACCAGGTTCGTCGGTGCTCTCCGCTATCGCGGAGCGTTTTGGCAACGAGATGATCCAGGCCGACGGATCCCTGAACCGAGCGTCCCTCCGGCGCGCGGTGGCCGGAAACGACGAGGCGCTCGCCGCGCTCAACGCCATCGTCCACCCACCGGTGCGACGCCGGCGCGCAGAGCTGGAAGTCGAAGCAGAGCGTCGAGGGGACTGTATCGTCGTCAACGACATACCGCTCCTGTTCGAAGTCTTGGATTCCGACACCTTCGACGCGGTCATTCTCGTCGACGCACCTGAGGCGGTTCGCCGAGAGCGTTTGATGCGGGACCGGGGACTGTCGGGAGAAGACGCCGATCGGCTGATCTCGTCACAGATGCCGTCGGTCCACAAGCGGGACCGCAGCCGGTTCGTCATCGACAACGTCGGCTCCCGAGAGGAGTTGGAGGCCGCGGCGTTGAAGGTCTGGCAAAGCATCCGTACGGCGGCGGCGGCGAAGCAGTGGGGGGGGACCGGGCCACTCCTGGCCATGTTCGCCCACCCCGACGACGAGACCTTTGCGATCGGTGGCACACTCGCCCGCTACGCCGACGCCGGGGCCGAAGTGCACGTGTGGTGCGCGACACGTGGCGAAGCGGGCAGTCTGAACGGCGAACGGGCTCCTCCCGAAAGAACCCTCGTTGTTCGGACAGAGGAGTTAGGCCACGCGATCGAGGCGCTCGGGGTGCATAACGTCCACGTGCTCGAGTTTCCCGACGGTTCACTCCGGCCCGACGACCCCGAAGGACGCCGGGCCGCCGCCGACATCTTGCAGCGGGTCCAACCCGAAGTGGTGATCACGTTCGGTGCGGATGGCGTTACTGGTCACGCCGACCACATGGCGGTGCACCAATGGGTCGCGGACGCCCACCGTGAGATATCCGGCAACGCGCGAATCTTCCACGTCACGTATCCCGGTCACATCTCCGACGCAACGTCGGGCCGAATCGCCGCAAGCCCGGATGAGAAAATCGTGGCCACCTTGGACATTCGCCCCTGGCGAAGTGCGAAGCTTGCGGCGATCGCGGCGCACGCATCGCAACGCTTTCCCTTCGCGTTGGACACACCGCCGGGCTCGCTCATGATGGCGCGAGAGTGGTTTGCTGGAACCGGCCAGATCGAGGGCCCCATTCACGATCTCTACGAGACGAGGCACCGCCGGGCTCGCTGATGATGGCGCGGGAATGGTTTGCCGGAACCGGCCAGATCGAGGGCCCCATTCACGACCTCTACGAGACGCCGCACCACGCTTGACACCGGTTGGGGCCCCGAATAAGCTTCCGCCGTTCCGCGCGATACCTCGCTTGAACTGGGAAAAAACCATGTCTGACATCCCCGCCGAGCTGCGCTACACCGAAGAGCACGAGTACGTGAAGCAGGACGGGGACGGCGTGGTCATCATCGGAATCACGGACTACGCCCAGGGGGAATTGGGAGACGTCGTGTACGTCGACTTGCCCACCGTCGGGACGACGCTCGCCAAAATGGATGTGTTTGGCACAATCGAAGCCGTCAAGGCGGTGTCGGAACTCTTCTCGCCGCTCGCGGGAGAGGTCATCGAGATCAACCAGGCGCTGGACGGAGATCCCAGCCTGGTCAACCAAGACCCGTATGGGAAGGGTTGGATGACCAGGGTGCGCGTGAGCGATGCGGCTGCGGTGGATCAGCTAATGTCAGCCGCGGACTACGCGCAGCACATCGGCGAGTAACCGCCGGGGATCCGTCCCGCGCGAAACGACTATTTCAGCGCCCCGGTACCTCTCGGGGCGTTTGCGTTGTAACTGAAAGGTGACTTATGGGATCACTTACATTTCACGGCCATTCGTGTTTTGAGTTGCAAAGCGAGCAAGGCCGGATGGTCATCGATCCGTTCTTGACCGGCAACCCGCTCGCGGACATCGGACCTGGAGACTTGTCCGATCTCGACGCCGTGCTCCTGACTCACGGACATGGCGATCATCTGGGAGACGGTGTTGAGATCGCCAAAGCCAACCAAGCAACGGTGGTTGCACCGTTTGAACTCGCACAGTTTTGCGAGTCGAAGGGATGCACGGTACATCCGATGCATATCGGCGGCGCGCACGAATTTCCGTTTGGTCACATCAAGTTGGTGGCGGCCGTGCACGGTGGCGGGGTTGCCGGCGACGACTCGGGGCAGTATACGACCATTCCGTGTGGATTGGTCATCACCGTAGAGGGGACCCGAATATATCACGCGGGTGACACAGCACTCACACTCGACATGCAACTGCTCGCGGACAAGGTCGACATCATGATCGTTCCGATTGGTGACAACTTCACCATGGGCATCGAAGACGCGGCTCGCGCAGTAGATTTCGTGAAGCCGAAGACGGCGATTCCAATGCATTGGGATACCTTCGATGTCATCGCGGCCGACCCGCAAAGATTCGTCGCTGCCGTCGGCCAAACGGCGGAGGTGGTGATTCTTCAACCCGGTCAGCGCCATGAGTTTTGAGGAATATGGGTAAGACGTTGGCGACACTTCCCCCACCCGACAGCTTCGCCTCGCGCCACATCGGACCGCGGCCCGCCGACATCGACGCCATGCTCCGGGTGCTGGGCTACGACTCGTTGGACGAACTGATCGACGCCGTCGTTCCCGCGAATATTCGATCGCCCCAACCGCTGGCGCTTCCGGATGCAGAGCCGGAGGAATCCGTGCTCGCAAGGCTCAGGGCAATGGCGGATCGCAACGTCGTCACCCGCTCGCACATCGGAATGGGATACTCGGATTGCATCACCCCACCGGTCATCCTTCGCAACATTCTGGAAAACCCCGGCTGGTACACGTCGTACACTCCATATCAGGCGGAAATATCACAGGGCCGTCTCGAAGCCTTACTCAACTTCCAAACGGCCGTGTCGGATCTGACCGGGTTGGAGGTCACCAACGCTTCGCTACTCGACGAAGGGACCGCGGCAGCCGAGGCCATGAACATGACCTTCAGCGCCAGCCGTAAGAAGGACGGCGCCACGTTCCTGGTCGACGAAGCATGTCATCCGCAAACCATCGCCGTGCTGCAAACGCGCGCCGCGGCCCGCCGAATCAACGTGAAGGTGGAACGCGCCGACAACTTCGAGTTCGGGGACGACGTCATCGGCGCGCTCGTGCAATATCCGACCACCTACGGAGAGATTCGCGACTACCGCGGCTTTTGCGATCGAGCCCACGAGGCGGGCGCGTTGGTAACCGTGGCGACCGACCTCCTCAGCCTCACGCTGCTGGCCCCACCGGGCGATTGGGGAGCCGACATTGCGGTCGGCAACAGTCAACGCTTCGGTGTGCCACTCGGTTATGGCGGCCCACACGCCGCGTTCTTCGCAACGAAAGAACAATACAAGCGCGCGATCCCGGGGAGGATCATCGGCGTCACCCACGACGCCTCGGGGAATCAAGCATTCCGCATGGCCCTGCAAACGCGCGAGCAACACATCCGCCGCGACAAGGCAACCAGCAACGTCTGCACCGCACAGGTCCTGCTGGCGGTCATCGCCGGCATGTACGCGGTCTATCACGGGCAAGAAGGCTTGATCCGGATAGCGAAACGTGTCCACACGCTCACCGCTCTGCTGGCAACCGGATTGCGCAAACTCGAAGGGGTCCGTGTGGTCCACGACACGTACTTCGACACGCTGTGCGTCGAAGTCGAGGAGAAACAGGCGACGAAAACTCACGAGGCGGCTCGGGCCCGTCGGATGAACCTCCGTAGGGTCTCCGCCAGCCGCATCGGGATCTCGCTCGACGAGACTACTCGCCCTGCGGATGTTCGCGAGCTACTCGAAGTATTCGCCGGCGGCGAGAAACTCGAATGCGACCTCGATGCGCTCGAACCGTCCGCCGGCGATGGCATTCCCGGGGATTTGGCACGAGAAACACCGTTTCTCACACACGAGGTGTTCGGCCGGTACCGCTCCGAGACAGAGATGTTGCGTTACCTCAAGACGCTCGAAGACCGCGATATCTCGCTGACGTCGTCGATGATCCCCCTCGGATCGTGCACGCTCAAGCTCAATGCCACGACAGAGATGATCCCCATGACGTGGCCGGAGTTCGGAAAACTGCATCCCTTCGCCCCGACAGATCAGGCACAGGGATACCAGGTCCTGTTCGACGAGTTGGAAGCCGACCTCGCGGAAATCACCGGGTTCGACGCGGTATCGTTACAACCCAACGCCGGATCGCAGGGCGAGTTCTCGGGTCTCTTGGCCATTCGCGCCTACCACCAAGCCGGAGGAGAGCCGCACCGCGACGTGTGCCTCATTCCCCAGTCGGCGCACGGTACCAATCCAGCCAGCGCCGTCATGGCGGGGATGCGAGTCGTCGTCGTGAAAACCGACGATCTCGGCAACATCGCTGTGGACGACCTCAGAGCCAAAGCGGAGGAGCACAAGGACAATCTCGCCGCCTTGATGGTGACGTATCCGTCCACACACGGTGTTTTTGAGGCGTCGATCAAACAAGTGTGCGATATCGTGCACCGGCACGGCGGGCAGGTTTACATGGACGGTGCGAATCTCAACGCTATGGTCGGCCTGTGTCGACCAGGCGACATCGGCGCCGACGTGTGCCATCTGAACCTTCACAAGACCTTCTGCATTCCACACGGCGGTGGCGGCCCCGGCATGGGGCCCATCGGTGTCGCGAAGCACCTAATACCGTATTTGCCAAATCATCCTGTGGTCGACCTGAACCGGCCGACGTCGCCGGGCCCCGTCTCGGCCGCGCCGTGGGGCAGCCCGTCCATCCTCACGATCTCGTGGGCATACCTCCGGCTCTTGGGACCCAACGGTCTCACCGACGCAACCAAAATTGCGATCCTGAACGCCAACTACGTCGCCAAGCGGTTGGAAGGTCATTTCGATCTCCTCTATTCCGGTGCGAACGGCCTCATCGGGCACGAGTGCATTCTCGAAGCGAGACCGTTCAAGCAATCCGCCGACGTCGAAGTCGAGGACATCGCGAAGCGTCTCATGGATTACGGCTTCCACGCCCCGACGGTCTCCTTTCCGGTTGCCGGCACGTTGATGGTGGAACCGACGGAGAGCGAATCTCTCGAAGAACTCGATCGGTTCTGTGAAGCGATGATCGCGATTCGTGACGAGATCCGCGAGATCGAATCCGGCGAAGCGGATAGCCAGGACAACCTCCTCAAGCGTTCCCCACACACGCTTCGGGAGGTCACCGCCGACGAATGGAACAGGCCTTATTCGCGAGAACGGGCTGCTTTCCCGTCGGCGGCCACGAGACGTCACAAGGTGTGGCCGTATGTGGGACGCGTCGACGGTGCGTACGGCGACCGCAATCTCGTGTGCAGCTGTCCACCGATCGAGGAGTACACGTCGGAGCCCGCACCTGCCGCCACCTGATCTCGTGCGCTGGACCTTGATCAGCGACCCGGTGGGACGACCGGGCGCCGACAACATGAGCATCGACAACGCCCTCTTGCGCAGCGCGCAGGAGGGGGGGGCCGATGCTTTTTTGCGCCTCTATCGTTGGGACCCTCCGTGCTTGTCGTTCGGACGGAACGAACCGGCCACGACGCGATACGACATCGATCAAATCCGCGAGCTCGGGCTCGATGCCGTGCGCCGGCCCACCGGGGGTCGCGCCGTGTGGCACGAGGACGAACTCACTTATGCGGTGGCCGCACCGAGCGAAACCTTTGGCTCGTTGCGGGAGAGTTACGTCGCCATTCACGAGATGCTCGTGGCGGCGCTGGGCCGGCTCGGTGTGGAGGCCACGCTGGCGGATCGAAGGTCCGGCCGCGCCCCGCGGCCGTCAGCCGGGGCGTGTTTTGCTCTGCCGGTCGGCGGAGAAATAGTCGTGGCTGGGCGCAAATTGGTGGGGAGTGCGCAAATCCGAACAGGTAAGGCCTTTCTACAACACGGTTCGGTGCTGTTGAAGAATGGCCAAGACGTGGTTTCCCGTATCACGCGCGGCAAGGTTCCGCAGCTCTGCGCAACCTCCCTGGGCAAGGTACTCGAACGTCCCGTTTCGTTCGGAGAGGTGACGCAGGCCATCGAGCGTGAGGCACGGGAACGGTGGTCCGGCAGGTGGCGCACCAGCGACGGACCGCCAACTATTGACGCGGGGCATAACTTTGACCAAGCGTCTTGGACATGGCGACGGTGACCATCCCTTCCCCGGAGGTCGTACATGCGTTGCATTACCGCGGTCTGTCTGACACTCGGAGCAAGCGTTGTACTCGGATGCGCGCCGAGCGACACATCATGTGACGGACCGTGCGGCACCGTGGTCGTCGACGCGTGGGGCGCCCCGGAGGCTCTGCTGCCGGTCTTCACCACCACGATGGACGCCCTGGCCATCAGCAGTGTCATGTTCCTGCCGCTCGCGGAAATCGGCAGCGACATGAACATCGTCGGCGACGAGGGATTCGAACCGCGACTCGCCCGAAGCTGGACCATCGAGGATCCGGTCACGATCGTATTCGAGCTCGACCCGCGCGCGCAGTGGCACGACGGCACGCCGGTAACGGCGCGAGATGTCGAATTCACCTTCGATCTCTACCGCGACCCGGTGATCAATTCCGACGAGGTGGACGATTTACGCTTCGTCCGGGCGGTCACCGCCCGCGACGAACACACCGTGGTGTTTACCTTTATGCGCGCATATCAAGAGCAGTTCTTTGACGCCACCTATCATATGCGCATTCATCCGGCGCACCTGCTCGACACCATCCCCCGCGCCTCGTTGCAGTCACACCCGCAGGCGAGAAACCCCATCGGCAACGGCCCGTTTCGCTTCGTCCGTTGGGACGCGGACCAAACCGTGGAACTCGTCGCCGATACGGCGTTTTTTCTCGAGCGTCCGGGCCCAGCACGAATAGTGGTGCAGGTTATTCCCAACCCGAACACCCTATTGGCGCGGATGAACGCGGAAGAAGCAGATTTCGCTGTGTTTATTCCGCCACCATTCGTCGGCCAAGTACAAGAGGCGCAACACCTGTCCACCTTCGAATACCCGTCGGCGTCGTACATTTTCGTGTGGTTCAACTTTCGGGATCCAAAGGATCCGAGCCAACCACACCCACTCTTCCGACATCCTTATATTCGCGAAGCCCTCTCGATTGCGGTCGATCGAGAGGCAATCTCTCAGGCGACGTTCGGGGACCTCGGGAGTGTCCCGTCGGGGCCTTTGAGCCTAGCCAATCCGCTCTGGGATCTGGATATTCCCACCATCCCGTACGATACGGCACGCGCCCGGCAACTCCTGGTGTCCGCTGGCTGGAGCGATTCCGACGGCGATGGCATTTTGGACAAGAATGGACAGCCGTTGTCTTTCGAACTGATTGTTCCGAGTTCGAGTGCGTCACGGCGACAAGCCGCCACGATAATGCAAAGTCAGTTTCGTCAGATCGGCGTCGAGATGCGAATCCGCGAGATGGACTCCAACACGCTGATCGAACAAACGGAACGCGGCCGATTCGACGCCTCGTTCTTCGGCTGGAGTCAAGATCCCAAACCTTCGGGGAGCATCGGTGGAACGTGGAGTACAACCGGGGCAAACCACTACGGCAAATACACCAACCCCCGCTTTGATTCACTCGTCACCGCGACAGCGAGCGGAACAGGCCCGGAGAGCTATCGCCAAACGTGGGGTGAGGCGCTCGGCGTGCTCCAACAGGATTGGCCGGCTATCTGGATGCTCACGCTGACTCAGGTTAGCGTCGTCCACTCCCGCTTCGAGAACGTGGTCGTGCGACCCGACCAGAACTGGGGTGCGACCATTTGGCGATGGCGTGTGCGGCCAGGCCAGATGTTGCCGCGAGATCGAGTGGGCATTCAGTAGGTGATACGCTTCCTCGCACGGCGGATCGTCCATTCCGTCGTCATCGTCTTCATCGTCGTCACAGCAACCTTTCTTCTCATTCACCTCGCGCCGGGCGACCCGGCAACCGCCCAGTTTCGCGATAGGCCCGTATCCGCCGACGTCATTGAACGGTATCGCCGCAACTGGGGCCTCGACCGACCGCTCTATCAGCAGTACGCCTTGTACCTGGGCAACATCGTTCGCGGAGATCTCGGGCAGTCGTTTTCGCTCGCGAGGCCGGTGGGCGACGTCATCGCCAGGGCGCTTCCGAACACCGTTTTCCTCGCCGCGGCCGCCCTCGGAATCAGCTTTGCGATTGGCATGATCATCGGGACGGCACAGGGTGTAGCCCCCAACACGCGGTTCGATCACACCCTGACCGCCGTCACGCTCGCCGTCTTTTCGATGCCGATTTTTTGGTTTGGCCTCATGCTGATGTTGCTGTTCGGACAATGGCTCGGGTGGTTCCCGGTGAGCGGCGCTACGTCGGCCGTGTACGGTGCGCTGCCGTTTCTGGGACGCGTGGGCGATCGCTTGCATCACCTCGTCTTGCCCGCCCTGACACTCGGCCTCGGCGGGGCCGCGGTCGTGGCACGGTTTCACCGCGCCGAAATCGCCGAAGCGTTCTCGCAAAACTTCGTTCGCACAGCGCGCGCCAAAGGAGTGGCCGAACGGCACGTGGTCGTGCATCACGCCCTTCGCAACGCCTTGCTACCCGCCATCACACTCTTCGGCCTTTCGTTGCCGATCCTCTTTTCCGGAGCGGTCTTGGTTGAGCACGTCTTCGCATGGCATGGGATGGGCTTGGCCGCCGTCGAGGCCGTGGAACGCAGAGACTACAACGTCGTAACCGCCATCGCACTGTTCGGCGCGATCATGGTCGTCGTCGGCAACGTCGTCGCGGATTTGGCATACCGTGCGGTCGATCCGAGAACGAGGGCATCGTGACGCGCTGGTTTTTGATCGCGTTTGTGAGCACCGCGCTCCTCGTCATCGTTCGGATTGGCCGCATCGTGGAGCTCATCAGCCGTCCGTCGCTCGACACCATCGGTCCTGTCGTCGTGGCCTTCGCAATTCCAGTTGCCGCTCTATTGGGTTGGCGGTGGAGTCGAGCGCGCCCGACAGCCAGCGCTGCGGGCGTATTCAACCGGTTAACGGCACAGCGCAGCTTTCTGATCGGCCTAGGGATCGTCGTCGCGTTGTGCGTGGCGGCGCTACTCGCCCCCGTGCTGAGCTCGTGGGATCCCAACGCCCAACCCGACATTCTTGGCTCCGCGACGTTGTCACCCTCACTGGCCCATCCGTTCGGAACCGACTTCTTCAGCCGTGACGTGTTGAGCCGTGTGTTGCACGGTGCGCGCTGGTCGCTCGGCGTTGCCGGCGTCAGTGTGCTGCTCCTGATGGTGATGGGAACGCTGGTGGGAATGACCGCGGGGCTGACCGGTGGGGCCACCGATGTCATCTTGATGCGTGTCGTCGATGCCGGACTCGCCATGCCTCGCATCCTGTTGCTCCTCGTCATTGCCGCCCTCTGGGGCAATTTGAGTTTCCTCTCATTGGCAACATTGTTGGGATTGACGAGCTGGTTCGGTTTGAGCCGAATCGTACGGGCCGAGGTACTGAGCTTGAGACAACGGCCGTTCGTCACCGCAGCCGAAGCGCTCGGCACCGGACGCTGGCGGCTGATCACCAACCACTTGCTGCCCAACATTGCGGCTCCGATCACGGTCACCGCTGCGCTCGGCGTGGGCCACATTGTCCTGATGGAGGCAAGCCTGTCGTACCTCGGCGTGGGAGCCCCGCCCCCCGATCCCGGCTGGGGCAACATCATTCGCGAGAGCACCGACGTGATCCTCACCGCGCCATGGGTCGCCTTTTTCCCGGGCGTCGCCATCTTTCTCACCGTGGCAGGATTCAGTCTCATTGGCGACAGCCTGCGGGCGGCCCTCAATCCGCGTTCCCAATGACTCCGTTATTGAGTGTTCGCCACCTTTCGACGAGTTTCGCGACCGACGCCGGGATCGCCCGTGCGGTGGACGACGTTTCGTTCGATCTCGAAGAGGGCGAGACCCTCGGTTTGGTCGGGGAATCCGGTTGCGGCAAGACCGTCACGGCACTGTCGATCCTGCGATTGATCGCTGAGCCCCCCGGCGAATACGGCAAGCAGAGTCGCATCGAATACGAGGGCGTCAACCTCCTGGACCTCGCTCCCAACAAGCTCCGAGAAATCCGCGGCGCCCAGATCGCCATGATCTTTCAGGAACCGATGTCGAGCCTGAATCCGGTGTTGACCATCGGATCGCAGATCGTGGAAGCGATACGCGCTCACGAGCAAGTCTCAAAAAAGGAAGCGACCGAACGCGCGGTTGAGCTTCTGACCGTCGTGAGCATCCCTGATCCCGATCGTCGAATGAAGGACTATCCGCATCAGATGAGCGGTGGCATGCAGCAACGGGTGATGATCGCGATGGCACTGTCGTGCCGTCCGAAAATCCTCATCGCCGACGAACCGACCACCGCGCTCGACGTGACGATCCAGGCGCAGATACTCGATCTGCTCAAGGACCTCAAGGCCCGATTCGGCATGTCGGTCATCTTCATTACGCACGATCTGGGAGTGCTCGCCGGTATTGCGGATAGGGTAGCGGTGATGTACGGCGGCAAGATCGTGGAGCACGGCGAAATCCGCACGATCTTCAAACGGCCGTCGCATCCGTACACGCAGGGGTTGCTCGCTGCGGTCCCACACATCGATCGTCCGGACGCCCAACTGCAGGGTATTCCAGGCACCGTTCCCATCGCGAGCCAATGGCCGCCCGGATGCCGCTTTCACCCACGCTGTTCGCAACGCATCGATCGTTGCAGTGCGGAGTCCCCTCCGGCCGTGACTACCGGCTCCGGACACGTGGCCCGGTGCTGGGTCGCCAAACCGGCGGAGACACCGGACGCATGAGCTCCTCGCCGCCGCTGCTCCAAGTCGTCGATCTCGTCAAGCACTTTGCCGCGAGCGATGGCCTATTTGGCAGGGGCGATCCGGTGCGCGCAGTGGATGGAGTCACCCTGTCGTTGGAGCGCGGCCAAACGCTGGCGTTGGTTGGAGAGAGCGGAAGCGGCAAGACGACGCTGGGACGGTGCATCCTGCGGCTCACCAAACCGACCTCCGGCGCCGTGTTGTTCGACGGCATCGACGTGCTTTCGCTGGATTCGCAGGAAATGCGCGCCATAAGACGCCGGATGCAGGTCGTATTTCAAGATCCGGCCGGGTCGCTCAACCCGAGAATGACCGTCGGCGCCGCTGTCCGTGAACCGCTCGAGGTCCATCGTATCGCACGGGGCGCCAAGGCCCACGCGCGCGTCGAGCAGTTGTTCGAGGAGGTCGGTCTGGATCCGACGCTGACCGCGCGGTACCCACACGAATTGTCCGGCGGTCAGAAACAACGTGTCGGCATTGCCCGAGCGTTGTCGATCGAGCCCGAATTTCTGGTGCTCGACGAGCCGGTGTCGGCGTTGGACGTTTCGGTACAAGCCCAAGTGGTCAATCTGCTGACCGAGCTCCAAACAGCACGCAGCCTGTCGTACCTCTTCATCGCGCACGATCTCGCCGTCGTGCGACATATCGCAAACCGAATCGCCGTCATGTATCTCGGCAAGATCATCGAAACGGCCGATGTGGATTCTGTGTATCAGAAACCGCTACACCCGTACACCGTCGCCCTCCTCTCCGCCGTGCCTGTGCCCGACCCGACCGCAAATCGCGATCGCGTGGCTCTGCCCGGCGAGATTCCGAATCCTCGCCGTCCCCCACCGGGCTGCCCCTTCCATCCGAGATGCCCCCACGTACGAAAGGACAGGCGTTGCTCGACCGAGGTCCCCGCATTGCGGGAGGTCGAACCCGGTCGTATCCTCGCGTGTCACTATGCCGAAACACCAATGACGCTACCGTGAGGTCCGTTTTCCGTCTCGGCCGGTCATCATCTTTGTTGGGAGAAATGCCATGAGCCTGCTCGTCGTGGTGGTGCTTCTCTATCCTCTTATTCTCGTGGGCGTCAGCATATGGCGGGCGCGAGCCGTAAAGAGCCACGAGGATTTTATGGTCGCCGGGCGCTCGGTGGCCGTGCCACTGCTGGTGGGGACGTTGGTGTGCACGTGGATCGGCTCGGGCTCGTTGTTCGGCGGCGCCGGTCTTGCGTACCGCACCGGCGTCGCAGAACTGTGGTTTTCGTTCGGCGCGTGGGTCGGACTCCTTGTCGTCTATCTCATCGCACACCGCGTGCGGGCCATCGCCCAATACACAGTGCCCGACATCTTGGAGCAACGGTACAACGCTGCAGCACGCGTGCTTGGAACCGTGGCCATCATTCTGGCCTATGCGACTATCGCCGCGTACCAGTTCCGGGGCGGCGGGTGGATTCTGAGCATCGTGACCGACGGAGCCATCAGCCCGACCACCGGCATGCTCATCACGGCCGCGACGATCGTGGCCTTCACCGCGTTCGCGGGCATGATGTCCATCGTGACGGTGGACATCTTCAACGGCATCATCATCTCCCTGGGCGTGCTGATCGCGCTCCCGTACCTGATCTTTGCCAACGGCGGGATCGGCACCGTGTTGGCGAATTTGCCGGCAGAGCACACCACCGTGCTCGGCGGCCACAGTTGGTTGTGGGCGGTGGGTGTTGCCATGCCGACCTTCCTCTTGCTCATGGGCGAGAGTGGCATGTACCAGAAGTTCTTTTCCGCAAAGAACGCCACCGCTGCCCGTCGGGCCGTGGTCGGGATGATCGTGGGGGTGGTGATCATCGAAACGGCGTTGGCATTGCTGGCGATAGTAGGAAGATCGGTGTACCCCGACTTGCTGGAACAGACGTCCATACTGGGCCGCGCCGCGTCCGAAACCGTCATTCTCTTCATCGCGCGCGACGGACTCCCGCTCCTATTGGGAATGGTATTGCTCGCCGCGGCGATCGCGATCGTGCTTTCCACCGGAAACACGTTCCTGCTCGTCCCATCGACCAACGTGAGCCGGGATCTCTACGAACGGTTCGTCAATCCTCAGGCGACAGAGAAACAAAAACTGAACGTGCAGCGAATATCCATTGTGTTGTTCGGCGTGCTCGGCGTCGTCCTACTCACACAGTTTCAGACCGTGTTGGAGATGGCCCTGTACGCCTACTCCCTTGTCGGCGCCAGCCTTACACCTGCACTGCTCGCGGCGTTCATGTGGAAACGCGTCACGCCGCAAGGCGGGGTGGCCTGTATTGCCGGAGGACTGGGGACCATCGTCGGTCTGGCGGTGCTCAACAGGTTTGGGATCGAGTTCACTATGACACTGGGTGGCACCGCATTCGACTTCGCGAGCAGCGATTACATCGTGATCCCGGGCGTCATCGCGTCGGTAGGTCTATTGGTAGTGGTGAGCTTACTCACCCCGGAGTCACCAGAGGAAAAGTGGCGGCCGTTCTTCCAGAAGATCACGGAAGAGGCGTGGCCACCTCGATTCGGCCTTACTCGAAGAAATCGCTCTGTTCGCCGGACGGTTCGCCCTCGGCGTTAAGCGACGTCCGAATGCGCCGCGCCCAGGCAGCGGCGTCAAAGTGAGCCTCGTTGTTCAGCATCCGCTTGACGACATCGGGCACGTCGTCGAGCGCCTCGGAGAGATCGCTCATGATCTCGCGGGCCTCTTGCATTCTGAACATCTCGTCGCCGGCGAATGCCATGTCCAAGAGAATCCCGCGCTCGCTCCGTGACGCAACGATTGGTTCGGCGAGCGTTGCCGTGTACACCTCGGTCCGCTGTCCCGGGCCTCGTTCGTCCTCGATTGGCATGAGCCCCACAATCGCGTCGGAGCGCCAGAACTTGCCGTAACCGAGGGAGATCATCCGCCCTGCCTTGATTTCCATCCGCGTTTCCCCCTAACGACCCATCTTTTTCTTCAGTTGACGAAGCTGCTCGTCGGCCGTGGCCTCTTTGGCGGCCCTGTCCATCTTCGAACGCAGCAAATCGTCCCGGTAATCAACTTCGGGGCGATCGTCTTGCCCGCTCTCGATATCTCGCCACGCCGTCGCAATTCGGTCTGAAACGTCCGCTTGTAACCCACCCTGGCTCTTGGCTTTCTTGAGTTGCTCGCGCATCTGCGTAAACTCGCGCTCCGCAAGCTGTAATTCTGCGCGCTGTGCTTCCACCTTGTCCGTGAAGACCTTCACGCGTTCCTGATGCTTCGCGGCAAACCGTTGCGCCACTTCGACCGTTTCGGTGTCTCCAATCCCCTCGGCGAGCTTTCCCCGCCGCTCGGCGTCGGCCAGCTCTTGGCGTTCCTTCGCGAGCCGTCGTTCGGCTTTCTCTAGCTGCTCCTTCATTCCCATCAGAGCAGCCCGCGACTCTACCACGGCCTCGTGCATCTTGCTCACGACGTCCCGCGCATCCGCAGGCGGCGTCGCCGCGTCGAGGATCGATTCTATGGTCTCGCGGAGCTTCTCGAACACCACTAGCTCTTTCGAATCGTTTTGGCGAAGAACGCGGAGAAAACCCGCTCGACCTCGGTCGAGCTGCATTCAGGACACTTCACCGGCTGTTCGGCGTGCTCGACCAACGACTCTACGCGGGAAAACTGATGGCCACAGCTCGCGCACTTGTATTCGTATCTTGGCATGACTGTCTGGGGAAAAAGACGAAACAACCAACCACTCGGAGGATATACGGGCGTCAGCGGGGAGGTCAAGACGGGGAGCGGGGAGAGGGGGGAGGGGAGAGGGCCACCCCCCTCACCCCCGGCGGGGGTGGGCTGGGCCCTCTCCCCTCTCCCCTCTCCCCGCTCCCCTTACTAATATTCCACCATGCTCCGTAAGCTATTCCCGTTGCTACTGCTCGCCGCCGCCTGCTCTGCCCCCAATCGAGGCGAGAACAGCGCGATCTGCGGTATCACGATGTTGGCGAGCGCGACGAGAATCATCGAACAGATCACGCTCCCACACATGGCCCTGACCGAGGCCCCCGACGGGCTCAAGAGCGGCGTGGTGCCCGCACGTGTGGTGGGCTTCGGCACGACGCCCGCCGTCACCGGCCAGGCCGAGGATGGCAGCATCACGGTAGCCTATCAAGGAGAGGGGTTCCCAACCACACCTGGATTCGGCGCCGCCTTGGTGGACGACTCGAGCGAGGTCTTCCACGGAATCCTGATTTGGGACAAGCAGCCCCCACCCGACGACTACCCCCGCATCGGTATTATTGCGGACCCGAACATCGTCATGCCCCTCATCGGGGTACGGGTCAACTGGATCTCGGTCAACAGCGAGCGCTGCCCCCTGTTTGCCAATTTGGATACGCTAAAAATGGCGGTAGGGCGGTAGAAATCTAGAGATTCTAGGAAACACCTGGCGGCCGCCGTGGTACGATAGAAAAGGGCGGCAACCGGCAAAAAACGCTCCGAGCGTGAAGGACATAGAGGAGTTTGATGATCTACATTTGCGTCCCGTCGCAGAACAACGCCGCGACCGTCGGCTTGCTGTTGTGGAAGGTGCGACAGGTGCTCGCGGCGTTCCCCAGAGAGTACCATCTTTTGGTGGCCGATGATGGCTCGACCGACCACACCGGAGAGGTCCTGTCGAGCTATGGTCGGGTCCTTCCGATGTCGGTAACGAATTACCCCGAGTCCCGCGGCTATGCGGCCAATGTCGAGGAGCTCTTGCGGCATGCGCTGCGACTCACCGACCGTCCCAAGCGCGACAGCGCCATCGTGCTCAACGCCGACTTCAGCGTTTCGCCGAGCGTATTGCCCGACTTGATTCGATGTATCGAGTCCGGAGCCGACGTAGTCGTGGGCGAGGCGACCCAGCGACCGCAGTCGTTCGGCCGGCGATTGGTCCAGCGGTCCTCCATGTGGCTGTTGAAACCAGGACTCACGATGCCCGGCGTTCAGGACCTGTTGTCGGGTGTGTGTGCGATTCGGCTGGTGACCCTCAAGCGGTGCCTGCGCGAGCGCGAGGGCGAGGGCGCGCTGCTCGAAACCGACGGCGTGTGCGCGCGCGCGGAGCTGGTGGCGAGAGCTTCAGGCTGTGCACGCCGGATTACGGCGCTGTCGTTCGCACCATCGAGTCTACGTCAGGGTACGGTGCACGACCGTTCCATGTCCTTGGCTATGCAACTGTACCGCGCCGGCAAATCGTTGCGCATCCCCCAACCCGAGGCACCGGTCGGGAGGGCATCATGAGGGGAGTGTGGCTCTTGTCGATCCTGCTACCGGCCCATGTGATAGGTCAAACGACCGACGCCACTACTTCGCGTGCCGAGACCATCTCATTGGCCGAGCGTTTTCCCGTCGGTGAAACGCTGGTGTACGACGCCAAGGCTTTCGGTTTCCTCAATTTGGGACGCGCGTCCATGGAGGTCCTACCCCCAGACACCGTCCGCAACGAAACCACATGGCACTTCCGCTTCCTCATGGACGCAAACGTCGTGGGCGTCTACCGCATGCACAACCAGTTTGATTCTTGGGTCGGAGTCGACGATTTCCAGTCCCGCCGCTACATCCAACAAAAGGACGAGGGTGGGAAGCAATGGATGGACGAGTACGAGATTTTTCCGGACTCCGGCGTCTACTGGCAAAACGAGGTCGACACTGCGCAAACGACGTCGGACAACCCCATCGACGATACGGCGTTCTTCTACTTTGTCCGCACGGTCGACCTGGTGCCCGGAGACAGCCTGGCATTCAACAACTATTTTCGGCCGGATCGCAATCCGGTCATCGTCAGAGTGATTGAGCGAGATACGATCGACGTTCCAGCGGGACGGTTCGCCACCGTCGTCATCCAGCCGATCATCAAGGGCGGCCTGTTCGATGGAAACAACGATAGTCGCATGTGGCTCACCGACGACGACCGTCGGCTCATCGTTCAGATGAAGACGAAGATAGGGTTCGGTGCGATCACGATGCGGCTCACGGACTTCATCGATCCCCGGGAGGAGACCCCGGCGACTGCCAGGCGGCCCGAGAATTGATCCCGTAGACTTCCCACTCCCGCACTAGAGCGCCCTGTCTTTTACGAGTCAGATTTTTTCCGGCCCGAGACCTTGTCCCGCATTCGGCGCGCGGCGTCCGGATTGATAAGTTTCAACACCAGGTAGAACAAGAAACCCATGGCCCCTAGCCACAGTAGGGTCCATAACAGCGAGAAGGCGAGCCCGACGATCGAAAAGAGTACCTTGACGACGACGAAACCGATCACGCCAACTGCAGCATAACCAACGAGCGTGCGGATCATTTGATTCTCCAACGGCATGTTGTATTACAATATTCTACGCAGGGGTACGTCACCGAGTTTCACCGTAAGGCCGTCTCATGACCCAGCCGGATGTCATCGTTGTCGGAGGAGGGTTGGCCGGCGCTGCGTGCGCGCGACAACTCGCTATCCAACAGCTCAGCGTGCGGATCCTCGACAGTGGTGCTGAGGATGGCATCGCCAGTACCGCGGCCGCCGGCATGCTGGCCCCCCTCGCCGAGAGCAGCCCGGAAAACCCCATTCTCAGTTTGTCTGTACGTGGGCGCGATCTTTATCACGAACTCGCCCCCGCGCTGAAAGAAGAGACGGGTATCGACGTCGGGTTGTGGAACGACGGTATCCTCCAGCTCGCTCTCTCGACCGAAGAGGCGGCGCGGTTTTCTCACGAGATCGCCTGGCAGCGCCAGCAGGGCTTCAAGTCGGACTGGCTGTCACAGGACGACCTCCAGAACCGATATCCCGGATTGACGCCGGAAGCTTTGGGAGGAAAGCTGGCCCCTGAGGACGGTGGGTTAGAACCGGAGCCACTACTCAAGGCTTTCCTCGCGTCGGCAAAACGTCACGGCGCAGAACTGAGCCGCGGAGTGCGGGTCGATGAGGTCGTCGTCGAGAACGGCGCCGCCGTGGGCGTGAGGGCGGACGGCAAGACGATCAGTGCAGGGGCCGTCGTGGTGGCGGCCGGCGCATGGTCCGGCCGAATCGGCGGCCTGCCCCGTCCGCTGTCGATCGAACCCATTCGGGGGCAGATGCTGACAGTTGATTGGCCGACCGACGAACCCCCGGCCATCGTCTACGCTGAATCGGGCTACGTCATGCATCGAAACGCCCAAGCCCTCGCCGGCACGACGATGGAACATGTGGGATTCGACGCCGTGAATACGGTGGAAGGCATCGAGCGGGTTCAAAAAATCATGAGCACCATTTATCCCTCGCTCGCGGGTGCGGAGATCAAAGGCCGGTGGGTGGGCCTCAGACCCTGGAGCCCCGACGGGCGCCCAATCGTCGGCCCGGACCCCGACGTGGAAGCCCTGTGGTACGCCACGGGCCACGGCCGAAACGGCGTCCTGCTTGCGGCAATCACCGGCGAGATCATCGCCCAGCTGTTCGCGGATTCCCCCATCGAGTACGACATCACGCCGATCGATCCCGGCCGGTTCTGGCGGACCACCCGCCGCTAGCCGCGCCACGTCGGCATGCGCTGGCTACCGACATTTCTAGGCCCCACTCCACCCTTCCTAATGGCCACGGAAAGCACGGAAAGCACGGAAACCCGCGCCCCGCCATGAATTGGGTTCCCCTCCCCACCATGTGGACCGCCAACGCCGAGCAAGGAAAGAGGTTGGGAGGGGAACCACAATCCGGGGGTGGGGTGGGGTTTCCGTGCTTTCCGTGCTTTCCGTGGCTCATCGGGGGTGGGGGGTGGGATGGCTCGTCGTCTTCTTCCTCGTGGCTTCAATCTCGAGCCGTGACTATGTTTCGCAGGCTATGGAATTGGTGCAAATCGCTAGGGGAAACGCCGTTACGGCCCCCTCACCCGGTTCAGATCGCAAGCCGCCCTGGCTAAAAGTGCGGGCGCCCGGCGGGAGTAACTACGCCGAAATCCGCAAGCTGATGCGTGGCCTCGACCTCCACACGGTCTGTGAGGAGGCGCGGTGCCCAAACATCGGCGAGTGTTGGGAACACCGAGCGGCCACGTTCATGGTGCTGGGCGACGTGTGCACGCGCAATTGCGCCTACTGTGCCGTGGCCCATGGGACGCCCACAGCATACGACCCCAACGAGCCCGTTCGGCTCGCCGAGGCGGTTCAGCGGATCGGACTTCGGCACGTCGTCATTACCAGCGTCGATCGCGACGACTTGCCGAACGGTGGGTCGGAGATATTTGCCAAATGTACGACCGAGATACGCGCGCGTTTGCCGGACACGACCGTTGAACTGCTGATCCCGGATTTCAAGGGCAGTGCGCGAGCGCTGCGCATCGTCGTGGAGGCAGAACCCGACATTCTCAATCACAATCTCGAGACGGTTCAGCGACTCTACCGAATGGCGCGACCGGGTGGCGATTACAAGCGCGCATTGAATCTCCTCCGCAGCGCTAAGAGCATGAACTCCGAGCTCGTCACGAAGTCCGGACTCATGTGTGGTCTGGGTGAAGAGTGGGATGAGTTCTTGGGCGCCATGCAGGACCTGCGACGACAGGACGTTGACTTGTTGACCATCGGACAATATCTACGACCGTCGCAAAGCCACCTACCGGTCGCACGATATTACACTCCCGAGGAGTTCGAGGAGCTACGGGAGGCGGGACTCACCATGGGATTCCGCCATGTCGAGGCCGGCCCGCTGGTGCGATCCTCGTACCACGCCTGGGAGCAAGCGCAGCGGGCGACACCGGTGTAACTCAGCTCGGAACACAGCATGACGCAGTCGCAAACCGAAGCGGGATTCGATCCCGCTCGCACGGATTTTTACAGAAAATTATTGCATCGAATGTTGTTGATTCGGCGCTTCGAGGAAAAAGCCGGTGAGGCCTACGCGTTGGGCCAGATCGGTGGGTTCTGCCATCTCTATATCGGACAGGAAGCCGTCGCGGTGGGTGCGATCATGGCGTTGCGTGACGACGACTACGTCACGTCGTCGTACCGTGAACACGGTCACGCGCTCGCGCGCGGGATATCGGCCCGAGCAGTCATGGCAGAGTTGTTCGGGAAAACGACGGGGTGCTCCAAAGGCAAGGGCGGTTCGATGCACCTCTTCGACGCCGAGCGGAACTTCTACGGCGGGCACGGGATTGTTGGCGGCCAGATCCCTATCGCCGCGGGAGCCGCGTTTGCGATCAAATACCGCGGTGGCGACCAGGTGTCGTTGTGCTTTTTCGGAGAGGCCGCCGTGAACATCGGTTCGTTCCACGAAACCCTCAACATGGCCTCCCTGTGGGAACTACCGGCCATCTTCGTCGTCGAAAACAATCGCTACGGTATGGGCACCGCGTTGGAGCGCGCTTCGGCCATCGACGACATCCCCGCTCGCGGGGCGTCTTACGGCATGGCCACAGAAGTGGTGGACGGCATGGATGTCTTGGCGACATACGACGCCATGACTCGGGCCATCGCCCGCGGCCGATCCGAGCAACTCGCCACGCTGTTGGACGTGAACACGTATCGCTTCGTTGGACATTCCATGTCGGACGCGAGTCACGGGACATATCGGACGTTGGACGAAGTAGAGGAGAACAAGAAAAACGATCCGATCGGAAAACTCTGCGGTCGTTTGTTGGACGAAGAGATCTTGAGCCACAAAGAGATCGAGGCCATCGACGCCGAGGCCATTGCCGAAGTGGAAGACGCCGTCGCGTTTGCGGAATCGAGTCCGGATCCTGGTCCTGAAGAACTGTATACCGACATCTATCACGACTGACATGCCTATCCTGACCTACCGTGACGCGCTGAACGAGGCACTCCGAGAAGAGATGGAGCGCGATCCGGACGTCTTCCTGATGGGTGAGGAAGTCGCCGAGTACGACGGAGCGTATAAGGTCAGCCGCGGCTTGCTGGACACGTTCGGCGACAAACGCGTGGTGGACACACCGATCACAGAGCTGGGATTCGCGGGCCTCGGCGTCGGCGCCGCTATGGCGGGCCTGCGCCCAGTCATCGAATTCATGACGTTCAACTTTGCGCTATTGGCCATCGACCAGATCGTCAACAACGCGGCCAAGATGTCATACATGTCCGGTGGCCAGTTCTGTGTTCCGATCGTCTTCCGCGGTCCCAGCGGTGCCGCGCTGCAGCTCGCCAGCCAACATTCGCAATCTTTTGATTCGTGGTACGCCCATATCCCCGGACTCAAGGTAGTCGCGCCGGCGACGCCGGCCGACGCCAAGGGTCTGTTGAAGACTTCGATCCGCGACGACAATCCAGTCATATTCCTGGAAGGCGAGATGCTGTACAACGTCAAAGGGGAGGTTCCCGACGGTGAGCACCTGGTGCCCCTGGGTCAGGCCGATGTCAAACGTGAGGGGTCGGACGTGACCATCGTGTGTTACGCGAAATCGGTACCGTCTGCCCTCAAGGCGGCGGACACCCTACAGAGCGAAGCCGGACTTTCGTGCGAGGTTATCGACATTCGGACCATCCGCCCGCTCGACGTCGACACGGTGATCGAGAGCGTACGCAAGACGAACCGAGGTGTCATCGTGGAGGAGGGATGGCCATTCGCCGGCGTCGGAGCGCAGCTCGTGGACACGATTCAGCGAGAGGCCTTTGACCATCTCGACGCGCCTTTGCTTCGCGTGACTGGCGCCGACGTCCCCATGCCCTACAATAAAAAACTGGAGCGGGCGGCAAAACCCAGCCCACAGAAGGTGATCGACGCAGTCAAACAGGTGACCTACACGGCATAAGAGTAGATCGGGCTATCATGGCAACGAAAGTCGTAATGGAGGCCCTCTCCCCAACGATGGAAGAAGGGCAAGTCACCAAATGGCTCAAGGGCGAGGGAGACAAGGTGGCTTCCGGAGACACCCTTGCCGAAGTCGAAACCGACAAGGCGGTCATGGAGTTGGTCGCGCGCGGCGGCGGCGTCTTGCGAAAAATCGTGGTCCCGGAAGGCCAGACAGTAGACGTCGGTAGCCTGGTCGCTGTGATCGGCGCCGCCGACGAGGACATTGCCTCACTAGTCGCGGCGACCACGCCTCCACCCGATGCCGTTCCGTCGAAGAGCGACAGCGCCGCCGACGCAACGGCATCCTCGAGTGTCATGGCGTCACCACCGTCCTCCGGCGATGGGGATCGCGTCAAAGCCTCTCCGGTTGCCAAGCGGATCGCTTCGGATCGGAAGATAGACCTGAGCTCGGTACGAGGCTCCGGACCTGGAGGCCGGGTCGTCAAACGCGACGTCGAAGGTGCAACCGCGACGCCCATGGTGGCACCCGTGGGGTCCGGCGGGTTCGAAGATGTACCCCTCACACAGATTCGTAAAACCATCGCGCGTCGTTTGGGAGAGTCGATCGGCCCGGTACCCCATTTCTTTCTGACCACCGAAATCGACATGGAGCGCGCCGCCGAGGCTCGTACCGATCTCAATGCACTCGACGACGGTCCCCGGATTTCGTTCAACGATATTGTCCTCAAGGCAGTGGCAGCTGCGCTCACGCAACATCGAGCATGCAACGGGTGGTGGCAGGACGACCACATTCGATATTTCAACGAGGTGCACCTCGGTGTAGCCGTGGCCGTGGAGGATGGGCTCATCACGCCAATCGTGTGGAACGCCCATCTCAAGACGCTGCGCCAAATTGCAGCCGAGGTCCGAGATCTCGCCGGTCGCGCGCGCGAAAAGCGGCTGCGACCCGAGCAGTACACCGGTGGCACCTTTACCGTGTCCAACCTGGGAATGTTTGGTATCGATCAGTTCACGGGCGTCATCAACCCACCCGAGGCAGGCCTGCTGGCCGTGGGTTCGATGGTCGAGAAACCGGTGGCACAGGACGGGCAGGTGGTCGTCCGGAAGCGAATGCGCGTCACCATGAGCTGTGACCACCGTGTGATCGATGGTGCCACAGGAGCCGAGTTCTTGCAAACCGTGCGCCGCATGCTGGAAAACCCGTTGGCCATTGTGTGGTGAGTCCACCCCACCTTCACCAACTATCCACAATCAAGGAATGATCTATGGCTAAGACTTTTGACGTCATCGTACTCGGCGGGGGACCGGCCGGGTACGTTTGCGCCATTCGCTGCTCTCAACTGGGGTTGAACACCGCCGTCGTCGAACGAGACAAGCTCGGTGGAGTCTGCGTTAACGTCGGCTGTATTCCGAGCAAAGCGCTCTTACAAAGCGCGTACCTGGCCAACACGGTACAACACGACGCCAAACGCCTCGGTATTAACGTCGGCGACGTCAAGCTCGACTTTTCCGCGGCAATCAAACATTCACGCCAGGTGAGCGATCAGAATTCCAAAGGTGTGGGGTTCTTGATGAAGAAACACAAGGTCACCGTCATCACGGGAACCGGCACACTGCAGTCAGGCAAGATGATCCAGGTCGACAGCGACACCTATGCGGCAAGAAAGGCCATCGTCATCGCCGTGGGAACCCGGGTGAAGGGGATCCCCCAAATCGGCTTGGAGATCAACAAGACCACCGTGATCTCCTCCGATGAGGCCCTCTTTCTGACGGAGGCGCCAAAAACCCTTGCCATCGTCGGCGCCGGCGCTGTTGGCATGGAGTTCGCCGACATCTTCAATGCATTCGGTTCGAAGGTCACGCTCGTTGAGATGCTCCCACGCGCGTTGCCGCTCGAAGACGCCGAATCCTCGGAAGCCATTACGAAGGTGTTCAAGAAACGCAAGATCGACATCCTCGCCGGGGCCACGGTCAAGAGCGCCAAGGTCGGCGGCAACAGCGTGACGCTTGATGTCGAGACCGCCGGTTCGGCGCAGACCATCGAGGCGGAAACGGTGCTCATGGCGGCGGGCCGCGCGCTCAACACGGAGCACCTCGGCCTCGACGCGGTTGGTATCAAACTCACCGACGAGGGGTTCATTGAATCGGATGCGGACCTACGCACGTCCGTAGACGGATACTATTGCATCGGTGACGTTGCTCAACCGCCGATGCTCGCCCACAAAGGCAGCCGTGAAGGCACGCACGTGGCGGAGATATTGGCTGGACACCAGCCGCCGCCGATCAAGTATGACAACATTCCGAGCGTCACGTACTGCCACCCGGAAGTCGCGAGCATCGGGCTCACCGAGGATCAATGCAAGGAACGTTCGTTGGACTACCAGGTCGGCCGCTTCCCACTCACGGCAAACGGGAGGGCACGGGCCACCCTCGAAACCGACGGATTCGTAAAGATCATTCGTGACAAGAAATACGGTGAGATTCTCGGCGCTCACATCGTTGCCTCGCACGCAAGTGAGATGATCCACGAGCTGGTCGTTGCGCGCGAGAATGAGTACACCGTAGAAGAAATCGACTTGGCGGTCCACGCACATCCCACTCTTTCGGAGGCCGTCGCTGAAGCGGCGCTCGACTCGCTCGGCCGCGTCCTACATACATAGTCGTGGATGGAAACGACCCGATTGGCGTGGCCATCGGAAGCATCGGTGCCGGCGCAACCGCCGGCGCTTCCGTCATCACGGCGAGCTTGATCGCCTTTCGGATCCTCGCAGGTGACAGCGGGGAACTCAATCAAGACGCACAATTCTTCATCATCACCATCGGCCTGGTCGGCGGTCTGGCCGCAGCGATTACGACGACGTTTGCATTGACCAGCAGTATCACCGATCTGTGGCGACGTGCCGCCATCGCCGGCACCACACTGTTCGCCACCGCGTTCTTGGCCGTGCTCTCCGCCCCCATCGACATGGCCGCAGGGACGGCGGGGCTCACCGCGTACCTGGTGCTTCTCGTACCCCTCGGGCTCTACGCAGGCGCCAAGGCCAAAGCCGCAACAACACGATGAGCACCGATCTCCTGGTGGTGGGGTTGGGGCGAATGGCCTATGGCGAGGCGTTGGAACTTCAGCGCGCCTTGGCCGAGGCACGTATTAACCGCACTGTCGACCGCGATATGCTGTTACTGGTAGAGCATCCACCCGTCATCACCCTAGGGCGCTCGTTTCAGCATGAGAACCTTCCCACGTCCCCCGAAGACCTCGAACAACGAGGCATCGAGATCTTCGACATCGAGCGCGGTGGTGACGTCACCTTTCACGGCCCCGGGCAACTAGTGGGTTACCCGATCTTCGATCTCACCGAACACAAACAAGACCTGCACCTGTTCCTGCGGCAAATCGAGGAAAGTTTGATCCGTACCGTGGCGCAGGTCGGCATCCCGGCGCAACGGCGCGACGGGCAGACGGGAGTGTGGGTGGAGGATCGAAAACTCGCGAGCATTGGGATCCACGTGAAAAAGTGGGTCACGTGGCACGGCTTCGCCCTCAACGTTCTCACGGATCTGTCATTCTTCGATCTCATCGTTCCGTGCGGTATCGAGGAGGTCGAGATGACTAGCATGCAAAAGGAACTCAAGGAACGAGCCCCGCGCGATCTGTGGGCGCGAGCGTTGGACGGAATTGTGTTGGGGTTCTGCGAAGTGTTTGGGCAGACACCGCAAGCGGTGGCGGTGGAGGACCTGCCGATTCTAGCAGGTTGCGGAAAAAGTCGGGTAATGGACGATAGCATCGCGAGCCGGAAGTTCTTATCGTAGAGGGACCTCGATGGGAGTGCCACGATGCGCGGGAACAAGACGAATCAGTCGGCGCTGTTCAGCTATATCAGTGCGGAGGATCGGGTGCCCTCCGACCATCCGTTGCGCGCCCTGCGGGCGCTGGTGGACCCGGTGTTAGCCCGGCTCTCGCCGCAGTTGGACCGGCTGTACGCGCGGCGGGGCCGGCCGTCGATTCCCCCGGAACATTTGTTACGCGCGTTATTGCTGCAGGTGGTGTATACGATCCGGAGCGAGCGGCAGCTGATGGAGCAGCTCGATTACAACATCTTGTACCGATGGTTTGTGGGGTTGAATCTGGACGACGCGGTGTGGGTGCCGACGGTCTTTACGAAGAATCGGACGCGGCTGGTCGAGGGGGGCATCGCGGATGCGTTTCTGGCCGAAGTGTTACAGGAGGCGGAGCGGCGGGCGTTGTTGTCGAATGAGCATTTCACCGTCGACGGGACCTTGCTGGACGCGTGGGCGAGTCAGAAGAGTTTTCAGCCGAAGGCCGGCACCCGCCCGCCAACGGACGATGATCCGGGGAATCCGAGCGTGACGTTTCGCCAGGAGAAACGGACGAATGCGACGCATGCGTCGCGGACGGACCCGGAGGCGCGGTTGACGCGGAAGAGTGGGGGGCAAGGCGCGCAATTGGCGTACTTGGCGAGTGTGTTGATGGATAATCGGCACGGGCTCGTGGTGGCGACCGACGTGACGCAGCCCGGCTACGAGGCGGAGTGTGCGAGTGCGCTGGCGATGGTGGGGAGCTTACCGCCGACGGCCCGGCGTCGGACGTTGGGGGCGGACAAGGGTTATGATCGGTGCGGGTTTGTCGACACGCTGCGGGCGTTGGGCTGGACGCCCCACGTCACGCCGAACATGCACCGCACGCGGTTGCGGAGCGCAGTGGATGGCCGGACGACGCGCCATCCCAGCTATGCGATCAGTCAACGGCAGCGCAAAAAAGTGGAAGAGATCTACGGGTGGGGCAAGACGATTGGGTTGTTACGCAAACTCCGACATCGCGGGACCCCGCGGGTCGGGTGGGTGTTTACGTTCACGGCCGCGGTCTACAATCTGATGCGGATACGCACCCTGACCCTGGCCGGAGGCAGCCCCTGATGGGGCAGTGTGGGCCGCATTCGTCACGCCGACCGCACCGCGGGGGCGGTAATAGGGGACCGCACGCTGGTACACCGTCGTGTTACCCGGACAAACGCGGCTCACCATCAATTTTTCCGCAACCTGCTAGAACCTGAAACCTATAACCTGAAACCTTATTTTCGTCGATGCAATTGACTAATTACCTCAAGGCAACCCGACAACCACGCTACAGCATCATGTTTGCGCTCCCGCTGCTCTTGCTGTATGAGGGGTTGGCGGCCGCAATGTCGCCATCGGACGCCGCCGGCATTCGCAACGGTGCCGACGTGCTCCTCAAGACCTTGTTCATGGGGTTGGGTGGAAAGAACGGTGTGGCCGTTTTTGGCGTGCTCTTGCTGGGCATTGGAACGTGGTTGGTGTTGCGGGACTATCGTAAGCACCCGGGTCGCCTCCAGGCGTCCTACCTCGGTCTGATGTTGGCCGAAAGCGTTGTCTATGCCGCCGTCCTCGGCACGGTGGTTTCCACGCTCGCATCGCTACTGCTTTCGGGACAACTGGCCGTCGTGCAGGAGGGGAGCTTCAATCAGTTGACGTTCGGTTCCCAACTCGTCGTGTCGTTGGGAGCCGGCCTCTACGAAGAGCTACTGTTTCGGGTCTTGCTGGTGTCCGGGTTGGTCGCTTTGGGGTTGTGGCTCGGGTGGCGCAAGCCTGTCGCAATCGGGGTGGCGATACTCGGCAGCGCGCTGATCTTCAGTGGGTTTCACTACGTGGGTCCCTTTGGTGACACATTGACCCTCGGATCGTTCACGTTTCGTGCGGTTGCCGGCTTGGTGTTGAGCGGCCTATTCGTCGCTCGTGGTTTTGGAATCGTGGCGTGGAGTCACGCGCTGTATGACGTGGGGATTGCGCTTATGACGTGAGAGGTGAGAGGTGAGACGTGAGACGGCCGCCCCCCGCCCCAAGGTGGTGGGGAGTGGGGCCGTCTTACGTCTTACGTCTTACGTCTCACCTCTCACTTCCAACGGTTCTCTCCGCGTATATCGAGTCGAGGATTCCCCGAAATACGGGGAGGTCTTTCGGGAGCCCAGTGAGAGCTAGTCCCTCGATGACGAACGTGGGTGTGCTGGTCAACTGGTTTTGGATCGCCATTCGGACTTCAGTCGCGATGAGGCTCCGCACCGCACCGCTCTCAACGCACTGCGTGAACGCAGTTTGATCCAGCGCTAGCTGCTCGGTCAGGCTGATGAAATGGGGCGTCGGATCTCCCATCGGACCCCACGCTTCCTGAGTCTCGAACAGCCGGTCGTGCATGTTCCAAAACTGGTTCTGGGCCGCGGCGCACATTGCGTACTCGTGCGCCTCCGCGGCATTTGAATGAATCGAGATGAGCGGAAGGTTCAGGAAAGTGAACTTCACCTTGCCGGTTTCGATGTAGTCTTTCTCAATCGCTGGCCAATAGTCGTTGAAAAACTTCAGGCAGACCGGACACTGGAAGTCGCTCATTTCGTAAACCACGACTGGAGCGTCGTCGGAGCCCTTCGATCGCGCTGCGATCATTTGATCCGCTGGCTGCTGGGCGGCTGCGGCGGCCTGATTGGCTCCCGCCGCCGCAGATGGCCGGCCGTCGCCAGCCGCGGGCGCCTGCACCCAGGCGGCCACCATTAAGGCCACGAGGATGAGGGCTGCGGCGGCTGCTCCATAGGTCTTGGCACTGTTCACGTTGCACGTCCTTGGGTTGCTCCGAGGCAAATTTCCCGCACTTAGACGTGAGACGTGAGAGGTGAGACGGCCACCCCGCCCACCCGGGGTGGTGGGGCAGGGCCGTCTTACGTCTTACGTCTCACGTCTCACGTCTCACGCCCGTTAGCGGCGCCACCGCAAGGTAACATTGTGTCTGGAAAGAGGGGTCGCCACGGGTACGAGCGAACTCACCACCAGTGGTACGTTCCAGGCGAACTCCATGAAGGGGTTTTCGGGGTCGGGGCGCCGCGCCACCAGCGACCGGCCTCGAGCTCCAGATGGGCCTGGCCTTCGCTGTCGGTACTCCCCGTAATGCCATCTTGTCCAGCTACCAGTTCCGCGAAGGTCCGGTAGGCCTCTTCTTCCCAGCGACGCAGGGAATCGGCGGCGGCGGCCGCGCGGGCGGCTATATCCCGGTCACTCCCGAGCTCCCGCATCATGCGCCGTTCCAGCACCACTTCCTCGCGCGAGAAGGGCCTCGTGGGCGGTCCGGAGCCGAATGTAGGCAGTGGCATACTCGGCTGAGCCACGCTCCATCCCGTTCAGCGTATCGGCGAGCTCAGCGACCACGCTGCGGGCCTCCGCCCACTCGGCGTTGAGGTTATCGATCGAATCCGAATCCTTGCGCTGGTAGTCCTTCAGCTCCATCTCCAGGGCGGCGTAATCGGGCCGTGGCGTGGGAGCAGCCCGCCCGAGGGAATCGAGTAGCGATTGTGCGTCGTAGGGCAGGGCCACGATCTCGAGACCCACAAGCGGGACCTCGTTCAGCGTGGCTGTCAGGACTATTTCGCCCTCGCCGCTACATCCCGCGAGCACAAGGAGTCCCATGAAAAAATCCGCCGGTGGTTTCCGGCGGGCTGATAGACATCGAGCAAAAAGCAAGGCCAAGATTAGTCGACAATCCGTCCGTCGAAGATGAACGTGGCCGGGTCGACGGCCTTCCCGCTCTTGAGAACCTCGTAGTGTACGTGGTTGTTCGTGGCCCATCCCGATCGGCCCACCTCGGCGATCTTGTCGCCGCGGGTCACGCGGGCTCCCGCGTTGACCAAGACTTTCGAGCAGTGGGCGTAGCGGGTGCGGTAGCCGCCGCCGTGGTCGATCGTCACGGTGAGGCCGTAGCCCACTTTGTTACCTACGTCCACGACAGTGCCGGCAGCGGTGGCCATGATCGTGGCGCCCCTCGGGGCGACGACGTCGGTGCCTTCGTGGGGTCGGTTGTCGTGGAAGATGGGGTGTTTGCGGTTAGAGCTGAATCCGCTCGATACGAAACCGGTGACCGGAAGGATCGAGGGCGTGCGGGTCAGGAGATCTTCGAACTGATCCAGGGTGTCTACTGCTTGCTGGTAAGAAGCTGCGAGCATTTGGGCCCGGCGATTGAGGCTCGCGAGGTTGAACCGCGTCTCCAGGCTGCGTTGTCCGAGTGCCGTTTCAGCGAGCAGGATGTCGGCTGGGGTTGGTGCCGGGAGCGGCCCACCGATACCGGCCTGTAACACGTCCGGGTTGCTGGGTTCGAGACCCGCCAACAGGCGCACGTTCCGATCGCGGTCGGTGAGCACATCGACGGTGTCTGCCAACAGCGCCACCATGCCGCTCATCTTGTTGAGTTCGCTCGACAGGATTTCGTTGCGACGCTCTAGGCGGTCCAAACGTGACAGGGCTGCGCCCTTCGACACCGCCGTGAAGGTGAGGCCGAGGACCGCGGCGGCGAAGACTATCGCCAACCCCGTAAAAAATTTGAGCACCGGTGCTGACAGCTGGACTTCACGAGTCGCACCTGTACCCTGAGGTACCACGAGTATTGTCCAGCGACGGATCGCCATGAACGTTACCTCGTTATCGATTCTGCTGCTGATCCGCGTACTTAGGGCCGATTCAGCAACTACGGAAATGTGGCACGGGCGCAAGAACATACTGGCGATTCCCGCGACTCGCTACCCGAGATAATGCCCTCGAATCCAGCCCGGCGCAGTGACATTAATCACGATCAGATTCGAACTTCTAAGTTGTTGAAGAATAATGCCTTATGAATCCCGTTTTGGCTTCGGGAAAAGGGGTGGCGGTTTGATGACTTGCGATCCGCCAGGTTCAGGGCGCTCGGCGAACGCCCACCCGGCCTCCGAGGCCCTTCCGCTCCCGCCCATCGCCTCCCAGACCTGCTCGGTTTTGGAGGGTAGAAAGGGGCCGGCCATGATCGTGATCCGGGCTACAGCGCGGGCGAGGCACGCCAAGACGGCGTCGAGATGCTCGGTGTCCTCGTTCTTGTATAGCGCCCACGGCGCCGTCTCCTCGACGAACTGGTTCGCGCGGGTCACGAGCTTCCAGGCCGCCTGGCCCCCGAGGTGGAGCAAGTGTTCGTCCATGGCGTCGGCGTATTCTTTGAGGATGGCCTCACCTTCGGTGTCGAGGCTCATGGTGTCGGTACTTTGCGGGACAACCCCGTCCACGTACCGGACGATCATGGCGAGCACCCGGCTCGCCAGATTGCCGTAGCCGTCGGCCAGCTCGGATTCGTATCTGCCGTCGAAGCGCTCCCAGCTGAAATTGCCGTTCGCGTCCCACGGAATCTCCCGAAGCAGGAAGTAGCGCAGGGCATCGACGCCATGTCGGTCGATGGCCTCTCGCAGGGTCACGGTGACGCCGGCGCTTTTGGAGAAACGCTCGCCCGTGTATGTCATCCACCCGTGCACCCATACGCCCTTGGGCACGGGTAGATCGGCGGCCATGAGCATCGCCGGCCACAGTGCTGCGTGGAAGCGGAGGATGTCGGGGCCGATGACATGAAGATCGGCGGGCCACATTTCCTCGAATCCCGGCTCGGGGAACCCGGTTGCCGAGAGGTAGTTGATTACCGCATCGAACCACACGTACACCGAGTGCGTGGGGTCGTCCGGCCACGGGATGCCCCAGGCCAGACGAGCCCGGCTGACCGAGATGTCCTGTAACCCGTCGGCGACGACGTTCCGTATTTCGTTCATCTTCGACCGCGGTCGCACGAATTCGGGGTGTTGTTTGTAGTGTTCCAAGAGTTGCGGGCCGAAGGTCGATTGGCGGAAAAAAAAGTTGGGTTCTTCCACCCATTTGATCTCGAGATTCGGATGCTCGGGACAGCGGCCGTCTTCGAGGTCTTTATCGAGCTTGAACGACTCGCACCCCACGCAGTAGTACCCGCTATAGGTGCCCCCGAAGAAGTGCTCTTTCGCTTGTATCCGTCGCAGGAGTTCTTCGACGGCGGGGCGGTGGCGGTCCTCGGTGGTCCGGATGAAATCGGTATTACTGATGTCGAGTTCTTTCCATGCATCCACGAACGATGCGGCAATTTTGTCGGCCCACGCCTGGGGCTCCATGCCGTTCGTCTCGGCTGATTGCGCGACCTTTTGGCCGTGCTCGTCCATCCCCATGAGAAAGCGCACGCGTTGCCCACGCAGGCGCCGGTATCGTGCGATGCAGTCGGCTCCGATTTTCTCGTAGGCATGGCCGAGGTGGGGTTCCCCGTTGGAATAATCGATGGCTGTGGTGATGTAGAAGTTACCCGCCACCGTCGGATCCTTTGGGTTTGGCGTCATCGTTCGGCTGGTTCTTGTCCCGCCGTCCCCGTCCGCGCCGCCGCTTGCGGTGTCGCGGACGGCGGCTCGGCGTCACCGCGTCAGCGGCATCTTCTTCGGTGACGGCGGTGGGTCCTTCGTCGAACGTTGCCAGCGCCGACGGCACGCGAGGCTCTTGGGGTTCGCTGGGCACCGATTGCTGATGATCCGTCACCTCGCGTTTCAAGTCGGACAGCATCAACGTGCGCAACGTATCGTCTTCGGATCGAAGCAGCACGCGTTCACGGAAGATATCGACCGCCTGCACGCGCTCGCGGCCGACGGCGGTCACGATGGTTTTCCCTTCCTTGGGGAAGCGCTTGCGGCTGGAAACATAGAATTCGTGCTCGTAGCGCAAACAGCACAAGAGCCGACCACATCCGCCGGAGATTTGGGAGGGGTTGAGTGAGAGTCGCTGGTCTTTTGCGAGACTGAGGCTGACGGGACGCAGTTCGGGCAGCCATGAGGAGCAACAGTATTCTCGTCCACAGCGGCCGATGCCGGACAGTCGCTTGGCTTCGTCGCGCGCACCGATTTGTCGCAGCTCGATTCTCGTACGGAAGAGCGAGGCGAGGTCGCGGACCAGTTGTCTGAAATCGACGCGGTTTTCGGCGGTGAAGTACACGGTGAGTTTCTTGCGATCCCACTGCCACTCGGCGTCGGACACTTTCATGGCGAGGGCGTGCTTGCCGACCCGCTCGCGAACCTTCCGGCGAACGTCTTCTTCGGCCTTGCGGAGTTTGTCGACGACTTGTGATTCCTGCTCGGTGGCGGTACGCACTATCCGGCCCTTAGCGTCGGGTGCCGTACCGCTGCCGCAGTCGTCGCAGCCAACGCCGCACTTCTTCAACGCCGCGGCACCGACGGCAGACACGCGGCCGAGGTCTTGCCCACGTTCCACTTCGACGACGACGGAGTCGCCGACGTTTAGTGGATTGGAGCTATTCCAAGTAAAGAACTCTTTTCGATTGCCCTTGAACCGGACCTCGACGAGTTCTTGGCTTTCAACGTTCAGTGAAGCGCCCCATTTCCATGTATTTCTTAGCCCGCCGAGTAATCAACTTCTTGGGGTCGATCTTCGCGAGCTCTTCAACGTTCCGTCGCAGCGCCTCCCCCAAACCGTCTTTCATCCCTTCGGGATCGGCGTGTGCCCCTCCTAGCGGCTCAGCAATCACTTCATCAACCAAACCGAGATCAAATAAATCCGTTGCCGTCAACTTCAGGGCTTCGGCTGCGCGTTCCTTTTGACTAGCGTCATTCCACAGAATGGCCGCACAGCCCTCGGGGGAGATCACCGAATATACAGCGTTGGACAACATGACGACGCGATCCGCGAGGCCCAAAGCGAGAGCCCCGCCCGATCCCCCCTCACCGATTACCACGGCCAAAATAGGCGTCTCGAGGCCGGCCATCACTTCCAAGTTGTGTGCGATCGCCTGGGCCTGGCCGCGCTCTTCGGCGCCGAGCCCCGGATAGGCCCCTGGTGTGTCGATGAATGTAACGATCGGCGCATTGAACCGCGCCGCCATGTGCATGAGGCGCAGCGCCTTGCGGTACCCTTCCGGGTGGGACATTCCGAAGTTGCGTTCTAGGTTGTCTTTCGTGTCTCGTCCCTTTTGGTGTCCTACGACGATCACCGGCCGACCGTCGAGTCTTGCCCAACCGCCCACGATGGCCGGGTCGTCGCGGAACAACCGGTCGCCCTTCAGTTCGACGAAGTCGGTGAACAGGGCACTGAGGTAATCGAGTGTATAGGGACGCCTCGGATGGCGGGCCACTTGGACGCGTTGCATCGGTGTCAATTCCTCATAGATCTCCCGTCGTAGGTCTTCGAGCTTCTTCTCCAGCGGACCGATCTCTCCGTTCACATCGAGATCTCGATCGTTGGCGAGCTTGCGGAGGTGGCCGATTTGGCGCTCCAGCTCGACGAGGGGTTTCTCGAAATCCAACACGAATGCCACAGCCCTACCTCACTTTCACCAACGTGACCCGTTCCACACCGACGAGCTCTCGGAGTGCGGCCAGGAACTCTTCCTTGAGTTCCACGTGCAGCTGGCGCGACTGCATACGGGCGGTCGTGCCGTTGCCGTCGCTCCACTGGACCGTCACGGTTGCCGGTCCGGGGTAGGAGGCGCACAACGCGGCGATGCCCTTCGCCACTGTGGGGTCGGGCGCATTACCGGTCTCCCATGTTAGAGCAATGCCCATCGCGCCGTTCTGTCGTAGGTCCATGAGCGCCGTCGCCTCCTCGACGATGAACGGGGCGCGGTCTTCTCCGCGGTCACGGGGGCTGTATCCGCCCGACAACAGCAATGCCGCATCGGGAAGGATGGCCGACGCCAGCTTCTTCCAGGTCTCGGGGAACACAATGGCCTCGGCGGTTCCGTGAAAATCTTCCAACGTGAGCCGCGCGTATTCGGCGCCGGTCTTCCGGCTCACCCGCCGGTTGACGGTCGTGACGACGACCCCAATCGAAACGTTGTGTTCACTCCATGTCCCGAGTGTCGCGGTCGTACGCGTGCTGAAGAGCGTGACTTCGTCGCGGAACTTCTTCAACGGGTGACCTGAAATGAAGAAGCCGAGCACGCTCTTTTCTTTCGCGAGACGTTCGGTCTCCGGCCACGCCGGAATGTCTGGCAGCACCGGGTTGTCGGCGGCTGAGTGATCGACCCCACCCTCACCGAACAGCGATCCCTGCCCGGCATCGCGTTCCGCTTGGCGCAGTTGGGCTTCGCCCAGGGCCGTTTCGAGACCGGCGAGCAATTGGCTCCGATGACCGCCCAACTGGTCGAGCGCGCCTGCGGCGATGAGTGCTTCGAACACGCGTTTGTTGCATCGTCGCAGATCGACGCGCTCGCAACAATCGTACAAAGATTGGTACGGCCCGTTCGCGTCCCTGCTGGTGCTGATGGATTCGATCGCGCCGCTACCGACGTTCTTGACGGCGCCGAGTCCGAACCGGATTTGCCGCTCACCCGTCACCGTGAATTTTCGGCCCGATTCATTCACCGAGGGCGGTAACACCTCGATGTCCAACTCGCGTGCTTCGTGGATATAATGGACGACCTTGTCGGTGTTGCCGATTTCCGACGACAGCAGCGCCGCCATGAACTCGGCCGGGTAATTTGCTTTGAGCCACGCCGTTTGGAAGGCAATCACACTGTACGCAACGCTGTGGGATTTGTTGAAGCCATACCGGCCGAACGTCTCGATCTGCCTAGCGATGTCTTTGAGGACTCTCTGGTCGTGACCGCGTTCAACGGCGCGGTCGATGAATCGTCCGAGTTCACGTTTGATCAGGGCGGCGTCTTTTTTCCCTACAGCCTTGCGCAACACATCTGCTTCGCCAAGAGAGTATCCGCCGAGCACATGTGCAATCTGCATCACTTGCTCTTGATAGACGATGACCCCGTACGTCGGTTTGAGTACCGTCTCGAGGTCGGGATGTGGGTAGGTGACGGGCTCGAGACCCTTTTTGCGCTTGATGTAGACATGGTGCATGCCGGAGTCGAGTGGACCCGGCCGCACCAACGCGTTGGTTGCCACGAGATCGTCAAACCGGTCAGCAGCGAGTTGACGCAGCATGTCGGTACCTAGCGCCGACTCGAATTGGAACACACCGGCCGTGTGACCGTCGCGCAACATCTTGTACACCTGTGGGTCATCCAAGTCCAACTTGTCGAGGTCGATCTTCACCCCATGCCGTTGCTCGACCATCTCACACGCGTCGTGGATCACCGTCAGTGTCTTCAGGCCGAGCAAATCGATCTTCAACATGCCGGCATGCTCGAGGGCGACCATGTCGTACTGCGTGATGATCGAGTCCTCGGTCGCGCCGTTCGCCGCCGTACCCCGCTGTTGGGGGGGCGTGCACACCGGCACGTACTCGTCCAATGGCCCGGGGGCGATAACGACACCGGCGGCGTGTACCGACGCGTGACGCGCGAGGCCTTCGATGCGATGGCTCAGGTCGATCAGCCGCGCGACATTTTCGTTCGACCGTCGGAGATCCTTCAATTCGGGAACCTTCGCAGCCGCATCGGCGATGGACAGCGAATACGCGGGACCCGACGGGATCAGCTTGGCGATCTCGTCGGTTTCGCTGAGCGGCACACGCAACACGCGCGCGACGTCACGGATGGCTGCCCGTGCCTTGAGCGTTCCGAACGTGATGATCTGCCCGACACTCTTGCGACCGTAACGTTCGCGGACGTACTCGATGACCTCACCGCGGCGCTCAAAACAAAAGTCGACATCGATGTCCGGCATCGAGATGCGTTCGGGGTTGAGAAAGCGTTCGAAAAGCAGATCAAACGCGAGTGGGTCGATATCGGTGATGCCGAGTCCGTATGAGACGATCGACCCGGCCGCCGATCCGCGCCCCGGTCCGACCGGTATCCCCCGGGCTCGCGCGGCCTGGATGAAATCCTGAACGATGAGTAAATAACCCGCGTAGCCGGTTTTTGTGATCACGCCAAGTTCGTAGTCCAGCCGTTCCTGGACCTCGGCCGCAAGTGGCTTACCGTATTTCTGTTCTACGCCGGTCGTGGCCAGTTCGACGAGGAGATCGTTGTCGGTGGCGTACGACTCGGGACGAGGGAACTCCGGTACGAAGTACCGCTTTTCGAAATCGAGCTCGCAAAGATTGGCAACGCGTTGCGTCTCATCAATAATGTCCGGATGATCCGGAAACAGCGCGCACATCTCTTCTTCCGACTTGACGTAGCTCTCTTCGCCTTTGAAGCGGAATCGATTGGGGTCGTCGAGATCCTTGCCAGTGCCGATCGCCAGAAGGACGTCGTGAGCCTTGGCGTCCTTGCGACGGAGGTAGTGCGCGTCGTTCGTTGCCACGACCGGCAAGCCGAGGTCTTGGGCCAGCTCGAACATGCCCTTGGCGACGACTTTTTCGTCATCGATTGTGTGGTCCTGCACTTCAAGCCAGAACCCGTCGGACCCGAAGTTGGATGCGTGCCACTCGGCCGATTGCTTCGCTTTTTCGTAGTTTCCGTTCCGTAACCACAGTGCGACTTCTCCGGAAAGACAAGCAGCGAGGCAGATGATGCCGTCGCGATACCGGGCGAGAGTTTCGCGGTCGATACGCGGACGACGGTAGAATCCTTCTACGAATCCGATCGACGACAACTTGATGAGGTTTTGGTACCCGGTCTTGTTCTTCGCGAGCAGAACCAGATGCGAATAATTGCCCGGCGCACCTTCGACGCGTTCGCGTGCGTGGCGGGATCCAAATGCGACGTATGCCTCGAATCCCAAGATCGGTCGGATCTTGGCCGCATTGGCTTGTTCGTAAAAGGTCCACGCCGCGTGGAGGTTGCCGTGATCGGTGACGGCCAGGCTGTCCATACCGAGATTGCTGACGTGCGCAATCAAATCCGGAATGCGGTTCGCTCCGTCGAGGAGCGAGTATTCCGAATGCGTGTGGAGGTGAACGAAGCTCAAGGTGCCATGTGGATGTGGGGGTCTCCTCTGCGACGATACGGCTCTGAAAGAAGACGGGCACGAACAATTCGTGCCCGTTGGCCAGCTCTGGATTCTCGAAAGCTACCGAGGCTCCGCCGGGTTGTCAAAACAAGGAACGTGACCGTATGTCCTTGGGACAAAAGCTTTTACAAGATTTCTTTCGAGGATCGGCGCTGGGAGCCGCCGTCCGGGAGGCTTTCTAACTTCTGCGTCTCACCATTGATTTCGGCTCGAGATCGGCGCGCCTACCCTCGACCAGCGGGCGCGGGTTTCGATAATGGGAACATGAGGAATGATGATTCGACGCTTGTTCATCGCGGCTCCGGTCGCGCTCGGCCTCACCGCCGGCTGTCTCACCGACACCGGGGTGACGCCGTCCTCGATTGAGCGGGTGGCCACCACCGATCAGCAACGAGCTCCCGGTGGCAGCCGCGTGGCCTTGCGCGTGGTGGTCCGGACCGACGACGGTGGCGCGTTGGTACGGGTCGGAGTCCGGTGGTCCATCGTGTCCGAAGCGGGTACCGGGGGAGCGCTGAGCGATTCGGTCACACTGTCCGACGGAACCGGCCTGGCCGAGGTCGAAGTCACGCTTGGTCGGGCAGAAGGAACGACCATCGTGCGAGCGGAACTCGTCGACGATGCATCGAGGGCCGTCGACTTCACTGTCACGGCCACGAGAACGCCCTCGCTCACGGGAGTGTCGCCCGCAACGTTCGGGGCCGGTGAGCAGGTGGTAGTGAGCGGAAGCCACCTCGACGTGGCAACCGGATTCGAGGTGGGTGGATTGTTGGTTGCGCCGGTGTCTGTGGCCGGAGACGGCAGTACCGCCACCGTCGCCATTCCCCCCTGCCTTGTAACGGGTCAAGTGGCGATCCGCGCCGTTGTGGGAACCGCGAGCTCGGATCCGGTATTCGGTGATTTCACGGGCGGGGCCGGCACGGTTGCCCTGCAAGTTGGCGAGTATTTGTCTTTGTCTCCCGCCGCGCTCGCGGGATGCGCTGCGTTTGCAGCGGCGGGACCGGGTGGTGCGGCGTACATCGTGGCCGCACAGTCTGCATCAGGGCTTCCCGGAGATTCGGCGGCGTACCGGCTGCGCGGAACCGGGAGCTCTCCGCCCGCTGGGCAGAGCCACGACCTCGCAACACAACGCGCGCTTTCTCCCGCCGATCAGTTTCATTACAAGCTCCGCGAGTTGGAACGGGAATGGGGCAGGCTTCCGCCCTCCAACGAAACCATCAGACGCGAGGCGCCGGCCGCAGGCATCATCAAACCCGGCGTGGAGCGTCTGTTCCGCGTGTGTGCGAATACGAGCTGCTCTGGTGAGTTCGCCACCGTGCGCGGGGAAGCGAAGTACGTGGGCCAGCACGCCGTGATTTATCAAGATCTCGCCGCGCCGGGTACCGGACTGGAGGAATCCGATTTTACGGAACTCGGTGAGACGTTCGATTCCGATTTGTATGATGTCGGCACCCGCGCCTTTGGGGCGGAGTCGGATGTGGATGGGGACGGTCGAGTGGCCATTCTTCTCACACCGGTCGTCAACCAACTCACCGAAAAGTCGTCGTGCGACGAGTCGTTCATTGCGGGGTTCTTTCTCGCGCTCGATATCAATCCGGGAAGCGCGGACGACCCGCGGTCCAACCAGGCCGAGGTGTTTTATTTGATCGTACCCGATCCGGCGGGTGTATTTTCTTGTGAGTTCACGGTCGATCAGGTGCGACGGCAGGTAGCCACCACGTTCATTCACGAGTTCCAGCACATGATCAGCTTCCATCAGCACGTGATCCTGCGCGGTGGGATGTCGGAAGCGTTGTGGTTGAATGAAGGTCTGTCTCACCTGTCGGAAGAATTGGCCGCCCTGCATTTCAACGACACGGGAGATCCGGCCGGCTTCCAACGTTTTGCGGTCGCGAATCTTATCAATGCATACGACTACCTCTTCGAGCCAGGAAGGGTGTTCGTGATCCCGGCCGAGGGCACGGGTACCCGCGAGGAACGCGGCGCGGCTTGGCTGTTTCTTCGGTGGATCGTGGACCAATACGGCGACGATGTGGTGCGTCGGATGTCAGAAACGCAGTTGACGGGATCGAGCAATATAGAAGCCGTGACGAGCTCGGCGTTCGATCAGTTGATCACGGATTGGTTCCTCGCGAATTGGGTTTCGGATTTACCGGACTCAATTTTGGCCGACGCGGCGAAACCCGATAGGTTGCGATTCGACACCTGGAGTTTTCGTACCACCTTTGGGAGTTTCAACGAGCAACTGGAGGATAGATTTCCGCGGGCGTTTCCCATCGTTCCGCGATCGTTGACGCCAACGGGTTTCAATCGCACGGGCGTGTTGCGGGCCGGGTCGGGAGATTACTACGAAATCGTCCAACCGCCGAACGATCCCGGTTTCGCCGTGGTGTTTGCCCAGCCGTCGGGTCAGGCCTTGGTAGGTGCGGCGCCCCGACTCAGCGTGATCCGGATTCGGTGAGGGCCAGGGGTGAGAAGTGAGAAGTGAGAGGTGAGATGAATCGCCGCGGTCGAGTCCAGGCCGTCGTCGCACTCGGTGTGTTGACATGTATTGGTTACTTGGCGGGCGTGCCTGCCGCTGCCGTTGCTCAAGCGGTGGATGCGCGAGATCCAGTCGTGTTGCAGTTTCCGGCCTCGATTCGCTCGGCGGGTTTCAACGGAGCGGGCGTCGCCCTCGTGGGGAACGCGGGCGCGATCTTCTACAATCCGGCGGGGTTGGCGACCATCCGTCACGTGGCGGTCGAGGGAGCCTTGCAATCGGGTCCGTTTGCCGGTGAGCTGTCGACGGCGGCTATCGGGTGGCGGCTGCGACAGTTCGATCTCGGGTTTGGCGTCAATTACTTCGATTTTGACAACTCACCGGGTCCGACGGGCGGTTTTACCTCTCCGGCGGGTACGCCCGTCGACGCTCGCGAGCTTCTGGCTGTGGGGTCTCTCGTGTATCGATTCGGGCTCATTGCTATCGGTGGGTCGGGGAAGTGGGTGAGTCGCGAAATCGCCGGCGTGTCGGAAACCGGGTACAGTGCCGATTTCGGAATGGCGATTGCCATCTTCGACATCATGGCGATCGGTTTCTCGGTGCAGAACATTGGTGGGAATTGGTCGAATTCGTCCAACATCCGCATGTCGCGTCTGAGTCGTTTTGGATTCACGATGAACTACGTCGACCCCCAGGGCACTTTTCGACTGTTGTCGACCATCGAGTGGCAATGGCTGGCGGGGTTGAGGCAGCGATTCGTACTCGGTGGAGAGGGAGGAATCGTGGTGAGTGGAGTCGGTGTGGTGGGGCGGGTTGGGTACGGCACGCGGCCGGAGCCGACCACACGAGCCGCGGTGACTTACGGTGCGTCGCTCGAGCTTGGCGCGATGGATGTCGACTTCGCGTACGATCCGAACGACCTTTTCAACGATCCGTCACGCCGCATCGGTGTGCGTATCGCGATTTAGCCGACCATTTAATGGCCGCCGCGTAGCGCCTCCGCGTCGGCCACGCGTTGCAGCGCAATCGCCAATGCGGCAGTTCTTCACGGGACCCCTTTGTTGTCAGCTAGATCGCGGACCACATCGTACGCCTTCGTCATCTTCACTTCCAGTCCGCCATTGACTTGCTCGAGGGTCCAGGGTTCTTGCTGTAGGTTCTGTGTCCACTCGAAGTAGCTCACCACTACACCGCCCGCGTTCACGAGGAAATCGGGTAACACCTGGATGTTGCGCGCTTCGAGAATCTTGTCGGCGATTGGTGTGGTCGGACTATTGGCAGCCTCGACGACCACCTTGCAGTCGATGGTGTTGGCATTTTTTTCCTTCGTAATCACGCTGCCCAAGGCCGCCGGAACGAGCCAATCACAGGACACGTTCCAGATGTCAACATCGGCGTTCGTCAGTTTGTCTCCACCGTCGAACTCGTCAACGGGCTTGCGCTGCTTGTATGTGTGTTCGAATAACGCCGGTATATCGAGGCCGTCTTCGTTGTGCAGGCCGCCGTATACGTCGGAGGTGGCGACGACCTTGGCGCCCATTTCGTGAAGAAACAGCGCAAGATGCGCTCCCACATTCCCGAAGCCTTGAATCACCACGCGGCCGTCCTTGATCGGGACCCCCGAGTCGCGTGAGTAGTTTTTCATGATTAGCATGGCACCACGCCCCGTTGCTTCCTCACGACCCAGGGAGCCGCCCAATGAAACGGGCTTGCCGGTGACCGCGGCTGGGGTATACCCATATTTGGCCGAGTACTCATCCAACATCCACGCCATGACTTGTTGGTTGGTGTTCATGTCGGGTGCGGGGATGTCGCGATAGGGGCCTAGCAGCAGCGCGATGCGCCGCGTGAATTGCCGGGTGATGGCCTCTAGTTCGCGCCTGGAGAGATCGCGCGCCTTGACTTGCACGCCGCCCTTGGCGCCACCAAACGGAATGTCGAGCAGGGCGGTTTTCCACGTCATGGTCGTTGCCAAACCCACGACCTCTTCTTCGTCCGCCTCCGGATGGTATCGTACGCCGCCCTTGCAAGGGCCTCGGGCCCCGTTGTGCTGCACGCGGTAACCGTTGAATACTTCGAGCCGGCCGTCATCCATGTGGACCGACACCTGGACGGACACGGTGCGGAACGGTGTCTTCAGCAAGAGTTGCATGGACGGGTCCAACCCAATCAGGTTCGCGGCCGTCTCGAACTGATTCTCGACAATGATGTTCGTGCTGAGTCGTTCGCGATCGTTTTCCGATGACGTCATCGAGGATTCCCTGACCATTGAGCGGGACGGACCATCCCGGGTGTTGGAGCCGTTACTCGGACTGCAGCGCGGACAAGGGAGGAATCAACTCACGGCTTGCGATCCGCGCCAGTGGGTGCTGTGCCATCACAATGGCGCATGCCGGGTCGATCCCGAGTGCGAGACGCGTGTCGTTCTGCTCGAGACCTCCAACGACATCGGCGTCTGGCGCCGCGTCGATGGAGTGCCACACGACGAAGGTGGCTCCCTTCCGCTCCTCGCCGATGCGTTCCACCGCCTGTTGCCACTGCGCGTTGCCGAGCGGGGTGCGCTCGGCAAAGAGCAGGGGGACCTGTTCCGGATCCAACGTGTCTAGCGTTTGGAGCTGTAAGCCAAAACGTTCGGCCACGGTCCGCGAGAGCAAATTGCCCGTTACCGACACGACTTGCCCGAAATCCCAATCACGGTCGCGGGCCAGGCTTACGAATGCCTGAACGAGTTCTTCGGATGTTGGAGGTGTTCCCGGACTCTCGGCGGCGAGCACGACCGTACCGTGCTCGGTAAACCAGCGCTCCGCTGGTGTCAGATCGCGAAGGCGGCGTGGTGCAAAGTCGCCGAGTCGATGCGTAACCAGCACCTCGTGCTCGATCTCGGCGCGCTGCTCGTCGTGGGTCGCCGAATGGAGAGCGGCTTCAAACGCGACCGTGGCGGCGTAAAGCTCACCCGTTTCTCGAATGATACGGCCGCGCAGCGTGAGCGTTTCGGTGTGGGGTTCCAGTGCAAACGCACGGTCGAGGGCGAGCAGGGCCCTTGTGCCGTCGCCGATGCGGTGGGCTGCGTAGCCGAGTTCATGCCAGGTCAGTGCGAGATGTGGGTCGCGCGCGACCGCATCCTCGAGCGCCTCGAGCGCTTCGTGAAAACGTTCCTGCTCGATGAGTGCGGCGCCCTTGAGCGTGATGGGAAAGGCTTCCGTGGCGAACACGTGTTCCGCGTCGGCCGCCAAGGCCAATGCCTCTTCGGCACGTCCCGACCGGCGTAGCAAATCGAAGCATTCCATCCAGCCCACGCGCAAGTTGGGATGTCCCTCTATGACATTTCGGTAGGCTCGTTCCGCATCGTCCAGGCGACCCTCTTTCCGCAGCCAACGCGCCTTCGCCAACTCTCGTTCGGAAGCATCGTTCGGGAAGATTTCGAAAGACGAAGTGGTACGCATGCGGGCAAATATACGCGCGGTACGGGCCATGACTAGATGGACCCTTCACTCACAGATGATCTCTTTGTCATATTACGTTCATGACAATCGACGCCTTTATCCGCACGCGCGAACACGCTGTCCTGGATGAGCTCAAGGAGTTCCTTCGGATCCCCAGTATTTCTACACTGCCCGATCACGCCGCCGATTGCCGGCGTGCGGCACAGTGGATTGCGGATCATCTCAACGATTTGGGTTGTCGGAACACGGCGCTGCTTGCGAGCGAGACACATCCGGTCGTGTGGGCCGAAGGCCCGGCGGCTCCGGGAAAGCCAACTGTGTTGGTGTACGGTCACTACGACGTCCAACCTCCCGATCCGTTGGATTTGTGGGACACACCACCGTTTGAACCGACCATTCGCGACGGCAACATTTACGCCCGAGGCGCGACGGACGACAAGGGACAGGTCTTCTCGATCGTGAAAGCGTTCGAGGCGGTTTTGCACAACGGCGCGCCGCCGGTCAACCTGCGATTTCTCATCGAGGGGCAAGAGGAGTCCGGCGGTGAAGTGTTGACCGATTTGCTACAGCGCGAGCCGGATCGTGTCGATGCCGACGCAGTGCTCGTTGCCGACATGCCGTACTATGCCCCCGGGTGGCCGGCCATCTACACCGCACTTCGCGGTCTCTGCTACTGTGAGATCACGGTACGCACCTTGGACGGTGATCTCCATTCCGGATTGTATGGAGGCGTTGCTCCCAACGCTCACGAAACGCTGGTACACATTCTCGCGCAGTTGAAATCACCCGCCGGCAAGATCGCCATTCCGGGGTTGTACGAGGCGATCGAGAAACCGTCAAAGCCCGAACGTGATGCATGGAAGCGTCTGCCGTTTAGCGAACGATCGTACATGCGGCGTGAAGTCGGGTCGCGCGCGCTCACAGGGCTCAATCGGTATACACCCTTGGAGCGCACGTGGGCGTTGCCGACTCTCGACATTCATGGCATCACCGGTGGATTCACCGCCGAGGGCGCCAAGACGGTCATTCCCGCCGTCGCGGGAGCAAAGGTCAGCTTGCGTTTGGTGCCCAACCAGAAGTTCAAGACCGTTGAACGCCAGCTTCGAAAACGTGTGAAGGAGTTGGCGCCGCCGTACGCCAAGGTTTCGGTTGATTTCGTTCATGGCGCCGACCCAGTGCTCGCCGACATTTCCGCGCCTCCGTTCGCATTCGTGCGGCAGGCATTCCGCGAGATCGAAGGAAGGGAAGCGGTTCCGATTCGGTCGGGTGGATCGATCCCTATCGTGCCCGCACTGGCCAAGAGGGGTGCGCCGGTGGTGCTCGCCGGCGTCGGACTGCCGGACGATCGCCTGCACGCCCCCAACGAGAAACTTTCTGTGGAGCAGTTTTGGAAGGGCGTTAAAGTGTTTGGAAGGTTTTTCGAGTTGATGGGAACAGAATCTAGCAGGTTGCGGAAAAATTCATGGTGAGCCGCGTTTGTCCGGGTAACACGACGGTGTACCAGCGTGCGGTCCCCTATTACCGCCCCCGCGGTGCGGTCGGCGTGACGAATGCGGCCCACACTGCCCCATCAGGGGCTGCCTCCGGCCAGGGTCAGGGTGCGTATCCGCATCAGATTGTAGACCGCGGCCGTGAACGTAAACACCCACCCGACCCGCGGGGTCCCGCGATGTCGGAGTTTGCGTAACAACCCAATCGTCTTGCCCCACCCGTAGATCTCTTCCACTTTTTTGCGCTGCCGTTGACTGATCGCATAGCTGGGATGGCGCGTCGTCCGGCCATCCACCGCGCTCCGCAACCGCGTGCGGTGCACGTTCGGCGTGACGTGGGGCGTCCAGCCCAACGCCCGCAGCGTGTCGACAAACCCGCACCGATCATAACCCTTGTCCGCCCCCAACGTCCGACGCCGGGCCGTCGGCGGTAAGCTCCCCACCATCGCCAGCGCACTCGCACACTCCGCCTCGTAGCCGGGCTGCGTCACGTCGGTCGCCACCACGAGCCCGTGCCGATTATCCATCAACACACTCGCCAAGTACGCCAATTGCGCGCCTTGCCCCCCACTCTTCCGCGTCAACCGCGCCTCCGGGTCCGTCCGCGACGCATGCGTCGCATTCGTCCGTTTCTCCTGGCGAAACGTCACGCTCGGATTCCCCGGATCATCGTCCGTTGGCGGGCGGGTGCCGGCCTTCGGCTGAAAACTCTTCTGACTCGCCCACGCGTCCAGCAAGGTCCCGTCGACGGTGAAATGCTCATTCGACAACAACGCCCGCCGCTCCGCCTCCTGTAACACTTCGGCCAGAAACGCATCCGCGATGCCCCCCTCGACCAGCCGCGTCCGATTCTTCGTAAAGACCGTCGGCACCCACACCGCGTCGTCCAGATTCAACCCCACAAACCATCGGTACAAGATGTTGTAATCGAGCTGCTCCATCAGCTGCCGCTCGCTCCGGATCGTATACACCACCTGCAGCAATAACGCGCGTAACAAATGTTCCGGGGGAATCGACGGCCGGCCCCGCCGCGCGTACAGCCGGTCCAACTGCGGCGAGAGCCGGGCTAACACCGGGTCCACCAGCGCCCGCAGGGCGCGCAACGGATGGTCGGAGGGCACCCGATCCTCCGCACTGATATAGCTGAACAGCGCCGACTGATTCGTCTTGTTCCCGCGCATCGTGGCACTCCCATCGAGGTCCCTCTACGATAAGAACTTCCGGCTCGCGATGCTATCGTCCATTACCCGACTTTTTCCGCAACCTGCTAAGTTCTAGGCGAGGGGTTTTCAGATCCAAACTCCTGACACCTGACACCTGAAACCTGAAACCTGCACTCAATGATCCTCCCCTACCGACTCGCCTCCAGATTATTTCATCTTCTCCCGCTGCCGCCAGGCAAACTCGCCAAAAGCCGCGCAGGACGCCTTACTGCAACCGCACGCTGGATCCAATGGGCCCGTGACTCGCGTACCAGACACCCGTTGGTGTGGTTCCACGCCGCGTCGGTTGGTGAAACGCAGGTCATCGCACCGCTCGTCACGCGTCTCCGCGCTAGGTTCCCCACCCTCCAAGCCATCCTGACATACTCGTCGCCCTCGATGGCTACCTGGCCACACAGCATCGGGGTGGACCATGAGGACTTCGCTCCGGCCGAACTACCGGAGGCCGTACAGCGCGTCTTTGATACACTACGTCCAGCGCTGATCGTAGTTTCTCGGGGTGACCTGTGGCCCGAAATGGTGCACACCGCACGAGTCAAAGGAGTGCCCGTGGCGGTGGTTGGCGGCATGGTGCGCCAGGCCAGCGCCCGCCTCCCATGGCCGGCCCGTGCAATCATGAAAGGGTTGTATCGCGATCTCGCATTTGTTGGCGTCGTCTCGGTCGAAGAAACTCCCCGCTGGGTGCGACTCGGCGCCTCCAGACATGTCGTCAAGGTGACCGGTGATCCCTGCAACGACTACGTGCTGGAGCGCTCCCCGAATCACCAAGTGCTGCGGCCGTTCGAGGCGTGGGCCTCTGCCGGGCCGGTCATGGTGGCCGGCAGCACGCACCGGCGCGACGAGGAGGTCTTGGTCGACGCCTTTGCCGAGGTCCGGTCAAACCACGGGGCCGCCCGTCTGATGATCGTACCACACGAGCCGAGCCGTGACGGCACCGAGCGGGTGCGGGATCGAGCACGATCGCTCGGTTTGGAAGTGGCCCTCTGGGGTAGCTCGACCGCCAACGATGCCCCTCCCGTCGTTGTGGTCGATGCGGTAGGCATTTTGGCGGACCTCTACGCGTTGGCTACGCTGGCCTATGTCGGTGGCGGCTTCGGGACGGCAGGGATTCACTCGTTGCTCGAGCCGGCTTCCTGCGCCATTCCCGTGCTGGCCGGCCCGGGGGGTGAGGCCGATGCAGCGACCCGCGCTTTCGTGGAATCCGGTGGCGTCGTGGTTGTTGACGGCGCGATGCCGGCGAAGACCTTGGCCACCCAGTGGACCGCGTTGCTCACCGACGCCGATATGCGGAAGTCGAGCGGCCGCGCGGCACGAGATCAGATCACCCGCGGAGCAGCCGAGGAATCGATGAAAGGCTTAGAGAGGTTGCTGGCGAACGTGGACTCGCGGGAGGAACGTCGTTAGCGATTATCGCCCCCATCCGCGGAGACGGCATAGCCATGAAAGGTGACCGATCGTGGGATGATCAACCCGGCGGTCAGCAGCGACACCAAAATGTCGCCAAAGCGGCTCCGCACCCTGATGTCGAGATTCTGCACCTCATCCGCGTCGAGCAGTTGACCGGCCATGGCGTTTTCGAGACTGGGGGTCGAGGCGCGCAGCAAGCCGAAGAGCAGGAAAACGGCTTTCTGACTGACCTCGAACTCGGTACCCTGCGGAGGCGACCCAGCAGGCGCCGACATGCTGACCTGCACGCCAAGCGCACGGGAGTCAAATGACATCGCACACCCCCCCACAGTGACGGCAAGGGCCAAAACCACAATTGATCGTCTGAATCGGCTCAACTTGAATCCCCACCCCGAATGAGTGTACCGCTACGAAAAACGCCCGGATGCGGGCGCCCCGTAAGCTAGTGTTGGCCCTTGCCCCTCACCACCCACAACCACCCCTAGGGGCAGCCCCGCCTCCTCACTCCTCCACCCCGGGGCAGAAGGGGCAGGCAACCTTTTGCGCACAATGGAGGATGCACGTGGGAAACGCTTCGTCGCGGACATTAAAAAAAAGGCGACTTTGAGTTCAATCAGTCATCGCAACATTCGAGTGCAGTTTATCTGCTGGCGTACAGAACTTCAATGTTTTTCTAGGTCGTTGATTTAGACGTAATGCTACAGCATTGAGATCTGCCTGAGAGTGAACGGATAAATCAGTACCCTTCGGAAAATACTGACGCAATAAGCGGTTCGTGTTTTCGTTCGTCCCGCGCTGCCAAGGGCTCTGTGGATCACAAAAGTAGACTCGCAAATTAGTGGCGACCGTAAATCGCTTGTGTTGGGCCAGCTCCATGCCCCGATCCCAGGTTAAGGACCGCCGGAGTTCGGACGGTAGTTTCTTGACGTGTTTGCTGAGTGCTGATACGACGGTTTCGGAGTCCTTGCCATCCACTTTGACCAGCATGGTAAATCGGGATTGGCGTTCCACGAGTGTGGCAATATGGGTGTTCTTCGACCCAGCGATCAGGTCGCCTTCCCAATGCCCAGGGATTGCACGGTCTTCCACCGATGCGGGGCGGTCGCGGATGGAGACGCCATCGATGATCTGGCCCCGAGGTTGCCCTTTCGTGGTGGCGTTCTTCGCGTGCCGCATCACGCGGTGCGATCGCAGATGCTTGATCAACTCGCGTTTCAGGACCCCACGCGCCTGGACAAACAAACTCCGATAAATGGTCTCGTGCGACACCCGCATGGTCTCGTCATGGGGAAAGGTCCGCCGCAGCCAGCCCGCTATCTGCTCCGGCGACCAATCAAGACGCAGTTTCTCGGCAACGATCCGCTGCAGTCGCACGTGCTGCGCCAGCCGACAGCGTTTGGGACGACGGGCCCGCTCCCAGGCCGCCGTGTCGGCATCGGCCGCACGGTACCCGTTCCAGCCGCCATGCCGCGCGATCTCGCGACTCACCGTTGATGGCGATCGACCAATCGTTGCGGCAATCTGCCGCATGGGACGATCCGCCGCGAGGCCACGCGAGATCTCTTCTCTTTCGGCCATCGTCAGCGCAAGGCGCGAGCGCCGCCGACGCGCTGGGCATATACCTCCGTTTGTCTTCAGTACACCAAACACCGATCCCGCATGCTTGCCGAGCGCGCGACCAATATCACTCAGCGACTCTCCCTTTTTCCAACGTCGCCACAACTCCGCCTTCTGGGTCGCGGAAAGGCCAGGACGTCCTAACCGTGCCATGAACAACACCCTCCAAATCGGTGAAATAATACAGGGTGTTGCAATGACCTGCTGAATCCACCCCACTCAACCGAGTGACGCCCCGCGCCCCCTGTGCCCCCTGTGCCCCTGTGCCCCTGTGCCCCCGTGCCCCTGTGCCCCTGTGCCCCCGTGCCCCCGTGCCCCTGTGCCCCCGTGCCCCTGTGCCCCTATGCCCCCGTGCCCCCGTGCCCCTGTGCCCCCGTGCCCCCGTGCCCCAGGGAAGGGTGCGGTGCGGCCCCCTACACCCCCGGCACCATCGGCACTCCCGGTAAACCCGGGATCGTAAACGTATAGTTCAAGCCGATGCCGAGCACGAACGGCTTTGTTTCCGGGACCGTGAGCGTGCCCGGGCCCGACGTCACGATCTTCAAAGGATTCTTCTGCCAATCACCCGAGACGTGGAATCCGAGCCCCATGAGGAAATTGAAATTCAAGCCCGCCGAGATTCCGAACGAGTTCTGATTGGCTGTCACCAATCCGAAGTCATTGCTCACGAACGTATATCGCGGGGCAATCCAGGGATCGAAACTGAACCCCGGTGTGGGGACGCTGAACCCGATTCCCAAACCGATGGGCACGGTGACGATCTTGGTAGTGATATCACTGACATCGAGAACGCCGACGCCGCCTTGGAGGCTTATCGACACCGGTAGCAACCCGCCGCCGAAGAACCGCAGCGCGAAGTTACCCATGTATTGCGTCTCGGACTGTCGACCGACCACACCACCTTGGTCGGGATTCACGATCCCGATACCGCCACCGATCGTCACCGGGCCAATCCCGAGCGCACTGCGGAACGCCAGAGCGGTGTTCTTGCCGGACTCGTCGTTCATTCCCTTCCCAATGTCGAGCGCCACCAACAGGCCCGTGCCGCCTTTGGGATTGAACATTACCGGGATGCTGTTCATTTGGGCCACCGCCGGACCGGCGATGAACGTGAAGCCCATGATGAGAGCTGCACCAAACGTCATAAAGCGTTTCATCAAAACCTCCTGAGAATTCGGAACGCGGACCGCGCCCGCGCTTTCGTTGCTACCTGATCCAGACGGCCCCAACACTCAGGCCGTCGATGTCGCCGACGCCGATGCTCACACGCAGATCGAATCGCGGGGAGAGTCGGAAGTCTGCGCCAAGTCCAAGACTAAAAGCCACATCGTCCGTATCGCCGATGAACCACCACAGGTGCGGCTGGACGAACGGGACGATGCTCACGTCGGAGTCCTCGACGTCGATTCGCCGACCGAACGAAATGCCAACGGATGGAATGAAATTGTCGACCGCGCCAACCTGTACACCGGCGCCGAAGATGAGTGCACCATCGGCCGGGAAGTCGTCCGAGTGCGTCACGATACGCTGGCGCGCCTCCACCCCGAACGCCACGATCTCATCGCTCGTGAACGCGTTGTCGATGAACCAAATGCCGCCCCGGAACCCAATGTCGAATTCGCCCCGACCAAATCGGTAGAAACCTTCGACTGCAGCATCATCTAAACCGGGGAACGAGACCGCGAATCCGGCCTCATGATCACTGAATGCTCGATACACAGCGTTATAGGAGGGAAGTCCACTGACTTGTGCGGTCGCACTGGATACGGAGACGACGGAGGCGACAATGATGGCAACCGCTGTTCGCATGTTTTGTCACTCCTCGGGCCGCGCCTGTTCGGCAACGATCCTGATATTGTCCCTGACCACTTGCAAAAAACCGCCACGCACATGGAAGGCGTGGCTCGTCTCGCCCTGCTTCACGGTGAGGCGCCCTTCGCCCAACAGTGTCATGAACGGAGCGTGACGCGGCAGGATGCCGACCTCCCCGTCGAACGCCGGTGCAATGATCGAATCGGCGGCCCCCTCAAATACTGCACTCTCGGGCGCAATGACCGTGACGTGCATCACGAACCCGCTTCCAGTTGTTTGGCGCGTTCCAGGACGTCGTCGATGCCCCCCACCATGTAGAACGCCTGCTCGGGCAGGTCGTCGAACTCGCCCGACACGACCCTGGCGAAGCTCTCAACCGTGTCCTCGAGCTTCACGTAGCATCCAGCCGTCCCCGTGAAGGCCTCGGCCACGTGGAACGGCTGCGAGAGGAATTTCTGAACGCGACGCGCACGCGCGACCAGCGTCTTGTCTTCCTCAGACAATTCGTCCATGCCCAAGATAGCAATGATGTCCTGAAGATCCTTGTACCGTTGCAAGATTCTTTGTACTTCGACCGCCACGTCGTAGTGCTTGTCACCCAAATATTGCGCGTCCAGGATACGGCTCGAGGAATCCAACGGATCCACCGCCGGATAAATCCCGATCGACGTCAACGCCCGACTCAACACGACCGTCGCGTCGAGATGGCTGAAGGCGGCCGCCGGCGCAGGATCCGTAAGGTCGTCGGCCGGGACGTAAATAGCCTGCACGGAGGTAATCGAGCCTTTTGTCGTGGAGGTAATGCGTTCCTGCAGATCGCCCATTTCCGTCGCGAGTGTGGGCTGGTAACCCACCGCACTCGGCATCCGTCCGAGAAGAGCGGACACTTCCGATCCCGCCTGTGTGAAGCGAAAGATGTTGTCGATGAAGACCAACACGTCCTGCCCTTCGCGGTCGCGGAAGTACTCCGCAACCGTCAGACCCGAAAGTCCAACACGAAGTCGCGCACCCGGCGGCTCGTTCATCTGACCGTAAATCAACGCGGTCGAAGAGAGCACGCCGCTTTCTTTCATCTCGAGGTACAGGTCGTTTCCTTCACGCGTGCGCTCGCCCACGCCGCAGAACACCGACTTACCGCCGTGGCCCAGCCCGACGTTGTTGATCAGCTCCATGATGATGACGGTCTTGCCGACACCCGCTCCACCGAACAATCCGATCTTTCCACCCTTCACAAATGGCGCGAGCAGATCGACGACCTTGATCCCGGTCTCGAACACGTCGGTTTTGGGCTCCAGATCTTTGAACTCGGGCGGCTTGCGGTGAATCGGCCACCGTTCCACGTCGGCAGGAATCGGCTCGCCGTCATCGACCGGCTCGCCGATCACATTGAGGATTCGTCCCAGCGCGGGCTCGCCCACCGGGACCGTGATCGGGCCACCCGTATCGACCGCATTCATGCCCCGCACCACGCCGTCGGTGCTGCTCATCGCGACGGCCCGGACCTGGTTCCGACCGATGTGCTGCTGCACCTCGACGACGAGGTTGATGGCCGCGCCCCCACTGCTGTCAGCTTGGACGGTGAGTGCGTTGTAGATCTCGGGTAGACACTCCGGCTCGAATTCCACGTCGAGTACGGGCCCAATAATCTGAACGATCTTTCCAACGTTGTTATCGGTTGCCATACGTTCCCCTTATCCTTGCAGCGCCGCTGCCCCGCCGACGATCTCAGAAATTTCCTGTGTAATCTGGCCCTGACGCGCCCGGTTGTAGGTGCGACGCAGGTCATCGATCATTTCGCCCGCGTTGTCCGTGGCGTTCTTCATCGCGGTGCGCCGTGCACCATGCTCCGACGCCGCCGTTTCGACCAAGGCGCGGTACATCGCGTTGCGAACGTAGAGCGGAAGCACCGCACCCACGATCTCTCCTGCCGACGGTCGTAGGATGTAGTTTGCCGCCGCACCGTGTTCCCGGCGTTCAACCGCCTCCACATCCACCGGTAACACGCGAAACGCCGTCGCCGGTGTCGAGATGGCGCTCACGAACTTTGGAAAAACCACCTCTACCACATCGAGTTCACCGGCCGCGAACCGCTCCATCAACGGGTCGATGACACGGGTGGCATCGTCCATCGTGGGCCGGTCGGTGATGTCTCGGTACTCGGCTCCCAGGGGACGGCCGAGGTATTTGAAAAAGCCGACGCCCTTGCGACCGATCATGTGTAGCTCGACCTCGGCGCCTTCCTCTTCGAGCGCCTTAGTCCGCGCGCGGGCCTCTTTGATGAGATTGTTGTTGAACGCACCGCAGAGCCCGCGGTTGCTGGTAATGCCCACAACCGCCGCGCGCCGAGCACCACCCTTGGGTCGTCGCAGCAACGGAAACTGCTCGACCAGCGACGGGTCGTGCAGGTCGGAGATGATCTCCGCCAGCGCCGCGGCGTACGGACGAGCGGCAATCACTCTGTCCTGCGCGCGCTTCAGCTTCGACGTGGCAACCATCTCCATGGTCTTCGTGATCTGGCGCGTGTTCTCAACCGACTTGATGCGTCGGCGTAGCTCGCGAGGTTTGGCCATTTACTGAAGCGCCTTGAACTCTTCGATGGCCTTTTTCATCTCGCTTTCGATCTCGTCGCTTAGCTTCTTCTCCGCTCGAATGCGCTGCAACATTTCACCGTGGCGCGCGTCGAGGAACGAGTGGAAGTCTTCCTCCCACTTCCGTACGCCGTTCACCTCGACGTCGTCCAAATTTCCGTTGTTCACGGCGAAAATGATCGCCACCTGTTTCTCGACTGACGTCGGCGCGTACTGGGGTTGCTTGAGCACCTCTACGACCCGCGCACCGCGCGCCAACTGCCGTTGCGTCGCTTGGTCCAACTCCGAGCCGAACTGTGCGAAGGCTTCCAGTTCCCGGTACTGGGAATAGTCGAGCCGCAACTTACCAGCCACCTGCTTCATCGCCTTGACCTGCGCGTTACCACCCACACGCGACACCGAGATGCCCGGGTTGATGGCCGGACGCACATTTGAGTAGAACAGATCCGACTCGAGAAAAATCTGCCCATCGGTAATCGAAATCACGTTCGTGGGGATGTACGCTGATACGTCGCCTGCTTGCGTCTCGACCACGGGCAGGGCGGTCAACGAACCGCCGCCGTTCGCGTCGGACAGCTTCGCCGCCCGCTCCAACAATCGTGAGTGGAGATAGAACACATCGCCCGGATACGCCTCGCGACCCGGCGGGCGCCGTAGCACGAGAGACATCTGCCGGTACGCCGCCGCGTGCTTGGACAGGTCGTCGTAAACGCACAGCGTCGCCTTGTTCTCCTCGTACATGAAGTATTCGGCCATGGCGGCTCCCGTATACGGGGCGATGTACAGCAACGGAGCCGGATCGGCGGCCGAGGCGTTGACGACGATCGTGTATTCCATCGCGCCATGTTCCTTGAGCCGCTCGACGACAGACGCCACGGTGGAGCTCTTCTGCCCGATGGCCACGTAGACGCAGACAACCCCGGAGCCCTTCTGATTGATGATTGTATCGATGGCAATGGCGGTCTTACCCGTGCCGCGGTCTCCAATGATCAACTCGCGTTGCCCGCGTCCGATCGGGATCATCGAGTCAATCGCTTTGATGCCCGTTTGGAGCGGTTCGTTCACGGGTTGGCGGGCAATGATACCCGGCGCAATCGACTCAACCTTGCGGGTGGCCTCGGTCTTGATTGGACCAAGGCCGTCAATCGGCTGGCCCAGTGCGTTTACCACGCGACCCATCATCTCGGGCCCCACCGGAACCTCCAGCACGCGGGCGGTACGCCGCACCTCGTCGCCTTCCTTGAGCTGCAGATAATCGCCCAACACGACGGCGCCGAGATTGTCCTCTTCCAGGTTGAGCGCCAGGGCTACCACCGCTTCGCCGGTTTCCGACGACGTGATCTCCAACATCTCTCCCGCCATCGCTGACATGAGCCCATATACCCGGGCCACTCCGTCCTTCACCTCCAGCACGGTCCCAACCTCCTGCACGTCGAGTGCGGAGAGATCGGCCGCCTCGATCTCTTTGAGGAGCACATCTTTGAGCTCCCCCGGGCGGAGAGTCGTTTCGTCGCTCATGACGCTGTATTCACTTCCTCGAGTAGGTGAATCGATCGGTTGAATCCATATGCTTCCCTCACGCACGTCGGGAGGCGAGGGACAACCCGCCAATCTAGGGTCGGGGTGCTTGTGAAAAATATCACAAACTGGCCAGCCTGCAAGCGGCAATTCCGCTCAAAGCCGGCTCCGTGTCCGGCCGCTGAGGAACCGGTTTAGCACACCCCTACACCCCAGGTCGGCGAGGCCCCTCGGCCGCACGCCTGTCACCCGATGGGCGCAGGTCGCCAGGTGGCTCGACGACGAGAACCCCAAGATGCGCGCCACCACGGCCACGGTGTACGCCGGATTCGTCAGGACGTGCGCCGCACAGGCGGTTCGGGCCAGGTCGATCACGCGTTTGAGGTTCGGGGCCCCTCCCGAGCCAAACTCTCTCGAGAGGTGCTCCCGGGTCATTCCCAAGGCGCCCGCAATGTCCCGGGCATTGGTCGGCGATCCCACCCGGGCCAGGACCTCCTCCCACGCTCGAAGCTGTACCTGCTCGGTGAGGCGAAGCCGCGTCGGGGCGTCGGCCAGCAACGCGGCCCGTTGGGTCGCGGCCGATCGGGAGGCCACGTATACACCGGCCACCGCGTCGTCGATGCCGTCTACCAGAACACCTCGCAAGCCCCCCGTTGCACACGCGGCGAGGAGTCGCCCATCCTCAGGCCGAAAAGCGCTGTAGGCGAACAACGGCACCCCGGGATAGCGGTCGATCAGCTCGAAAACCTCGTCCATGGCACCGCGGCGTACGTCCACGACGATGGCGTTCACGAGGTTTTCCTGCATCACCCGATCGATCAGGCCAATCGTGCGACAACTCACGACGCGCATGCGGGCGTGACGGAGCCCTCGTCGGAGGGTGGCGCGGATGTTCGGGTCGGGGTGGAAGACGGGGACGACCGCCATGCTACGGGCGGTCGCCAGCCGGGTTGAGCGGGCTCAGCCGGTCAACGATCGCAGCCGCTTCCGTCACAAGCGTGCGGGTATTCTGAAACGTCAGCCTTGGGATGGCATCCTCATACGCGAACCAAGCACACTGCGCGATGCCTTCTTCACCCTGCGGACACGTTTCTCCGGCATTGGACTCAAACAAGAAATAGACACAGCGCTTGTGCACGAGGGCGTTGTCCGCACGAAAGGTCCAATCGAGCGCATGCAGCGTGGCATGGCCGATGAGATCGGAAAGTCCGGTTTCTTCCAGGATCTCGCGATGTGCGGCATGACTCGCGGACTCACCTTCCTCCAGATGGCCCTTGGGAAAGCCCCAGTTGCTATGGCCATCCAGGATGAGGAGATACTTGGCAATTCCGTCAAACCGTCTGAACACGACCCCACCGGAACAGATCTCCTCGCGACTTGTTCGTGGCATACTCAGAAAACGGAAAACTTGAAGTATTTGCGCGGGTTGTCTCGGATGTCGGCGAGCAATGCGCGGAGTTCTTGAATCGCCCGACTCGCCTCGACGTAAAGCGTGGAATCTGTCATGAGCCGTGCCACGGTTCCCGGCCCCTCGGTGAGGCGCGTGACGAGGGTGTCCGCGCCCACCAGGATCCGCTCGAAGCTGCCCCGGTTCGAATTCACCATGGCCATGAAGCCGCGGAAATCGTCCATCGCCAGGCGCAAATCGGCGGACACGCGTTGCGTGTTATCAATGATCGAATCGAGTTCGCCCGCCGCGGTTGCCGTGTCGAGTCGCGCCATGATGCGCTGGAGCATTACGGCTGTTTGTGTCACGACGTCACTGGTCACACGGACGTTGCCGGCTACCTCGCCCAGAATGCTGGTTTGCTGGTCCGCGAACTCGTTGATCCGCTCGGCGACTTGTCCGAAGTCGCGTATCGAACTCTGCAGATGCACCACGGCCTCGTCGTCAAACGCGGTTTGGATGCGGTTGGAGAACGCGCCGATGTCCGACGCAATGCGACCCGCCTGTGCGGTGAGCTGACCGATGTCGGGTAGGGTGGCCCCCGGCCAGGCGTCTTTACCCAGCTCCGCCGCCTCGGCCAAATCCCGCAACACGTTGGGGTCGGTAATATCCGAACTGACCCGGCTGACGATACTCGCCTGCCATTCGCCAAAGAGGGAGGCGGACGCCGCAATGACAGCCGGTGAAGGCGGGAGCATGCTTTCGTAATTGGTGCGGATCTCGAGACTCGCCTCCACCCAGTCGTCCACGCCGAGCTCGATGCGGAGCACCCGTCCAACTTGAACGCCGCGCAACACTACGGGCGTCCCTGCACTCATGCCGCCCACGGTACGGAATCGGGCCTGATACGTCTGCCCACTCTGCCCTACTTGACGATCGGACAGCCATAAAGCCCCACCGACGACGACCGCGAGTGCCGTGAGGATCGTGAATCCGACGAGTAATTCGTCCCGACGTCTCACTGAATGGCCCGGAAAGATGCCGTGTCTGCTTCGGCGGCGGCCTCGGGTCGGCCGTCGAGAAACTGGCGCACGACCGGGTCGTGCGTGCGCCGCACTTGCTCGGCGGACCCGACTTGCCTGATCTGACCGTGATAGAGCATGGCGATGCGATCACCCACCGCGTAGGCGCTTTCCAAGTCGTGAGTCACGACGATTCCCGTGACACCCAGCTTCTCACGTGTCTTGATCATCAAATGATTGATGACGGCCGAGGTCACCGGGTCCAGACCGGTGGTCGGTTCGTCGTACAGAATGTACCTCGGACGCCGGGCAATCGCCCGGGCGATCCCCACACGTTTCCTCATGCCGCCCGACAGGTGGGCCGGATAGCTGTCCTCCGTTCCCTCCATGTCGACGAGCGACAGCGACGCGGCCACCCGGTCCCGGATGTCCGCCGACGACAAACGCTGACGCTTCAACCCGAGCGCGAGGTTCTCCGCGACGGTCATCGAGTCGAACAGAGCGGCAAACTGAAAGACGTACCCGACGTTCGATCGGAGTTCGGTCAAACCGTCTCGATCCAGCATGTGCACGATCTGCCCGTCCACCTCCACCTGTCCTTCGTCTGGTTCCAACAATCCCACGATGTGCTTCAGCGCAACGCTCTTCCCGGTTCCCGAGTATCCCAGGATGATCATGGTCTCGCCGTCGTGCACATCGAGCGAGAAGCCGTCGAGGACCACGTGCGTGCCGAATTGTTTCCTGACGTCCTTGAATGAGATCATCTCTTGATGCTCACAAGAGGGTCATCGCCCACAACGCGTCCAGCACCAAAATCGCGGCCGCGCCGTAGACCACGGCTTTTGTCGTTGCCCGACCGACACCCTCCGCACCGCCACGAACTCTCAAACCCATGATGCACCCGACCAGGGCAATGACGAAACCGAACGAGACGGACTTGACCAACCCATACCACACGTCTTTGTCCTGGTAGAAAAGCCTGATCCCCTTGAAAAACTCGAAGCTCGACAAGTTCAAAGAGGGGTGATAAATGGCGGTTAACCATCCAGTCACAATACCCATGGCCGAGGCCATGGCCACGATGACAGGAAACATCAGAGAAGCTGCCACCACACGAGGCACGACCAGGTAGGAGTGCGGATCGTACGCGAGCGTCTCCAAAGCATCCACCTGTTCGGTGACCTTCATGGTTCCCAGCTCGGCCGCGATGTTTGCGCCCACTCTTCCGGCCAGAACTAGTCCTGTCAACACCGGACCCAACTCCAACAGCACGCTCTTGCCGACCGCCGTCCCCACGAAATACATGGGAACCGCACCAGACAGCGTATAGGACGCCTGAAGGGCTAGTACAATTCCGGTAAACCCCGCGATGAACAGCGCGATCGGCACGGAATTCACCCCGATCCGCCGCATCTGCTCCACGGTGAGACTCGTCCAGACGCGCACGTCCCGCAGGCTGCGAGCGACGTCCGACAAAAAGTGGCCCAACGACCCGACGGTCGAGAGCCATCCGGCAACCTTGAGACTCAGTAGTCTGTACACGACGCGAATTTAGGGGGGGTAACGCAACGAGGCCAGGGGAAATCCCCCGGCCTCATGTGCTGCAAGTTCAACAACCAATGTCGCTTAAGCCGCGAAGCTGGCCAGCGCTTTCCCCACGTCACCTTCACGCAGCCGCCTCAGGGCGCGGTCGCGCAACTGCCGGACGCGCTCCCTCGTCACACCGAGCATTCCACCGATCTCCTCCAACGTGTGTTCCCGGCCCCCGTCCAGCCCAAAGTAGAGCTTGAGGACCCTGGCGTCGCGGGGAGGAAGCGTGGTCAACGCCTGTTCGATCTCGTCGCTGAGAAAACGGTCCATCGAGCTCTCCTCCGTATCGGGGAGATCCTCCGCGATGAAGCGCTCGATCAACGACCGATCGCCGTCTGGCTCCAACGGGGCATCGAGCCGCACTTCGCCCGTGTTGAGAGCCGCCAGCGACTGCACGACCTCGAGGGATAGACCGGTGGCCGAAGAGATCTCCTCCGGCGTCGGCTCCCGGCGCAGCTCCTGCCGCAGCGCCTCCGCCGTCCGAACGATCTTGGACAGGTCGGCGGTGCGGTTCAGGGGGACCCGCACAGTCCGTCCCTGGCGCGCCAGCGAGGCGAGGATCGCCTGCCGGATCCACCAGACGGCGTAGGAGATGAATTTGACGCCCTGATCCGGATCGAATTTCCGAGCCGCAGTGAGCAGCCCGACGTTTCCTTCACCGATGAGGTCCGTCAGCGGCAGCCCGCGGTTCTGGTATTTCTTCGCGACGGAGATGACAAACCGCAGGTTGCGCTTTGCCAGCTCCTGCATCGCCTCCTGATCGCCGGACCTGACCTTTTTGGCCAGGGCGATCTCCTCCTGAGGCGTGAGCAACGGCGTTTTGCTCACCTCAAAGAGGTACTGGTCCAGCAGATCGCGATCGGCCTCGTTGACCGCGATCGCCGGCGCAGGCCGCCGTGCGCGCTTTCTCCGCAGCGTGGGCTTCCGTGTGGCCTTTACCTTTTTCGTTTTGCTCATAATCGTCCTTGTATTCCTGCACCGTCAGCCATCCAACGGCCATCACGGGCATGCTGTTCTCTGGTTTCGCCAGCAGGGAACACCCCACTCCTGACGTACACTGCACCCAATCCGATTGTTGCGCGAGGGATGGCCGATCGGTTGACACCCTCAGGGGCCTCGGCTAGCTTGCCGTGTTCCCACCGGATTTTTTATCCGCGTCCAATATAACGGGGGCGTAGCTCAGTTGGGAGAGCGCGTGAATGGCATTCACGAGGTCAGGGGTTCGATTCCCCTCGCCTCCACTCCGGGGTAAACCCTTGCAATAACAGCACCTGCGGGTACGTAGCACGGCAAACCGGCGGGAATAGCTCAGTTGGTAGAGCACAACCTTGCCAAGGTTGGGGTCGCGGGTTCGAGTCCCGTTTCCCGCTCTCGAAGGGCGGACGAAGGACAGACGGACGGAAGGACGGAAGGACGGAAGGACGGAAGGACGGAAAGACGGAAGGACGGAAGGACGGAAGGACGGAAGGACGGAAGGACGGAAGGCGGAAAGACGGAAGGACGGAAGGACGGAAGGACGGTAGGACGGTACGCATTGGTTGAGAAACGGGCGGCTTAAGGCCGCCTTAAGTTTTCCGCCCAGATCCGGGCTTTGCCAAACGATGCAATGCCCATAAAATTGATCCAGAATCTTGGATGTCGGTCGTGCGAGAGGGACCAACTTTCCGTCTTTCCGTCTTTCCGTCCTTCCGACCAACAACGTCGCGGGGTGGAGCAGTCTGGTAGCTCGCCGGGCTCATAACCCGGAGGTCGCGGGTTCAAATCCCGCCCCCGCTACTCCTGGCGCCGTGACTGCTTTGGTTGCGGCGCCGTTTTCTTGGCCTAACTCCTTGGGGATAAACAACATACGGTTGTCCACAGACGGACGGAAAGACGGAAGGACGGAAGGACGGAAAGATCGACGGGCCGGACGGTCGGGTGGCCGGACGGCTTTTTTTTGCCTATCGGCTCCGCCAAAAAGACCCCCTCTTAGGCTAGCCGGTTGATCGGGGTATTATTCGCCTCCGTAATGCGGTTCCAGGCCGAGAAAAAAATGACATTCCGTCCTTTCCGTCTTTCCGTCCTTCCGTCTTTCCGTCAACACTGATGACCAAGCCCATCGGCGTCCTCGTCATGGCCTACGGCGGCCCCGACTCCCTGGACGACGTCGAGCCCTACCTGCTCGACGTGCGCGGTGGGCGACCGATGCGTCCGGAGATGATCGACGAGATGACGGAGCGGTATCGGATCATCGGTGGGCGTTCGCCGATCCGCGAGCGCACCGTCGCCCAGGCCGAACAACTCGAACAGTCGCTCAACGCCTCAAACGGCAGTCCGCCGTACCGCTGCGTCGTGGGCATGCGGCATTGGACGCCGCGCATCGAGACCGCGCTTTCCGAAATGCACGAGGCTGGGATCTCCAAGGCCGTCGGCCTCGTGATGGCACCGCACTACTCGCGCATGAGCATCGGCGCATACTTCGAGAAAGTGGCCGAAGCCGATTCGCCGGTGGAAGTGGCGCCCATCGAGCGCTGGCACGTGCTGCCCGAGTTGTTGGACACGCTCGCCACCCGCGTCGCGGACGGTTTGGACAAATTCGCCGTAGATATCCGCGACCGCGTGCAGATCGTTTTCACTGCGCACAGCTTGCCCGAGCGGATTCTCGAGTGGAACGATCCCTACCCCGACGAGCTGCGTGCCACCATGGAAGGGGTCGTTCGCCTGCTCACAGCCGAGGGTATCGGCAACACGCACGAGTTCGCGTATCAATCGGCCCCGATGACGCCTGACCCGTGGCTGGGCCCGGACGCCGGAGACGTCATCACCCGACTCCACGAGGAAGACGTGCCGGGTGCGTTGATCGTCCCGGTGGGCTTCACGAGTGAGCACGTAGAGATTCTCTACGACATCGATGTCGAACTCGCCCAAGCCGCGGCGAGCATGGGATTCGCACTCCAACGCATCTCCATGCTCAGTGACGACACACACACGATGTCCGGTCTCGCACGCCTGGTCCGACAAGCCGCAGGCGACCGAGGCTGGGTGCGCGGTTGACCGACAACGCTTCGCGCGACGTCGTCGTCGTGGGGGGGGGCATCACCGGTCTCACGGCCGCGTACCGTCTCGCAGAAGCAGTTGGGAAGGACGCGAAGCTTCGAGTCGATCTCATCGAGAGCGACCAACGTCTCGGCGGCAAGATCGTGACGCATCGTGTCGATGGGTTTCTCGTCGAAGGTGGTCCGGACACGTGGCTCGCGCGCAAACCCGAAGCGGCCGCCTTGTGCAAAGAGCTGGGCCTGGAAGAACAGATCATCCCCACCAACCCGGAAACCCGCGGAGCCTTCGTTTCCCGAAGCGGTAAACTGCACAAGCTGCCGGAAGGTATGAGCGGCCTCATCCCGTCGCGCATCGCGCCGTTGTTCTTCAGCAGCATGCTGTCGCCGCTCGGGCGGCTGCGGGCCGCGGGGGAGTGGTTCGTGCCCCGGCGCGAGGGGGAGATGGATGAGACGGTCGCTGGGTTCGTGCGACGACGATTGGGAAGTGAAGCGTACGATTATCTCATCGAGCCGTTGCTGTGCGGCATCTACGGCGGTGATGGCGACCAACTCAGTCTCGACGCTGTCGCGCCCGATCTCAAAGCCATGGAGCAAGAACACGGGAGCATCCTGCGCGGCATGCGCCTCTCCCGCCGCGGGTCGGTGCAGGAGGTTCCCCCATATCCCACCCCGTTCATCTCGCTCGAGTCCGGGATGCAAGAACTCGTGGACGCACTCGAGCGTCCCCTCGGCGATCGCGTCCGCGTCCTGCTGTACACCGACGTCGTCGGCTTTCGCCGAGTGGGGGACGAGGGCGGCGGCGGCGGCGGGGGCGGGTTCACACTCGAGCTGAGCAACGGGGAGTCGATCACAACGGCGGCCGCCATCTTGGCCACGCCGGCGAATGTCGCCGCCAACCTGGTCGATTCGGTAAACGCCGACCTCGCTGCGAACCTGCGGTCCATCCCCTTTGTGTCGAACGCGGCCGTGTCCTTGGGATTCCGGCAGGCCGACGTGCCGAGGGACTTGAACGGATATGGCTACGTCGTCCCCCGACGAGTGGGTAGCCAGACGCTGGCGTGCTCCTGGGCGACATCCAAGCTCCCGGGGCGAGCGCCGGCCGGCCACGTGCTCACACGGGTATTCCTGGGACGGTCGGGACAAGACATCGCCGACGCGACGGCGGACGATGAGCTGATCGATCTTGCCCGAGCCGAACTGCAATCCACACTCGGCGTCGTGCAACAGCCCGTGTTCGCCCGCGTGGACCGCTACTCCCAGGGGATGCCACAGTACACCCTCGGACACCTGGAACGTGTCGACCGAATCGAGAAGCTCGCCAGCGAAACCCCGGGCGTTTTTCTGGCCGGCAATTCGTACCGCGGCGTGGGGATTTCGGATTGCATTCGTTCGGGTCGGAAGGCGGCGTTTGCGGCGTTGCGGTATTTGGGGGAGGAGGAGGCGGCCTAATAATAGGAATGCGGGATTCAGCTGGGGGCAGCGAGGGGCAGAGATGGACAGGGGCACAGGGGCACGGGGGGACGGGGGCACGGGGGCACGGGGGCACGGGGGCACGGGGGCACGGGGGCACGGGGGCGCGGGGGCAGTCAGAGGCCTCCGCCAATCTGAAATTTGCAGTCTGCAATCTGCAATCTGAAATCCACCGCCCGCGGTCCGAGGCCGGGGGGGAACTACCATCCAGAATGGGCGGTGGATACATTTGTTCGCCCACCCTAGGTGATTCAGGGTGGCGAAAGTTCGGGCGGTTAGCTCAGTTGGTTAGAGCGCTACGTTGACATCGTAGAGGTCACAAGTTCGAATCTTGTACCGCCCACCAGCGCCCATAGCTCAATTGGATAGAGCGTTTGGCTACGGACCAAGAGGTTGGGGGTTCGAGTCCTCCTGGGCGCACTCGTAGGGCGGTAAGGCGGTAGTGGCGGTACTGCGTGAGACGTGAGACGTAAGACGTAAGACGGCCCCGCCCAGCCACCCCTCAGGGGTTGGGGAGGGGTCCTCTCACGTCTCACGTCTCACGTCTCACGCTTACCGTCGTACCGTCTTACCGTCCGTCGCCTCTGGAATCGGCCATGGAACAGCTCACGGACTTCTTCCAAACGATTCGCAACGCGCTGAACTACTCCTTGTTTCAGCTCGGCGATACCGAGGTGACGCTGTGGACGCTCGTCTACGTGAGCGTGCTCCTCACCATACTATTTTTTGTTGCGGGCCAAATCAAACGGTGGGTTGCGCGGTCGCTGGCGCTTGGGGACGTCGAGATTGGGATGCGCCAATCGATCGCAACGATCGTGCGGTACGTCGTCATCGCCGTCGGCCTCGTGATCATCATCCAATCAGCCGGGATCGACCTCAGCACTCTCACCGTCTTGGCCGGTGCCGCCGGTCTGGGAATCGGCTTCGGTCTACAGAACATCATCAACAATTTCGTCAGCGGCCTGATCATTCTGTTCGAGCGGCCGATCAAGGTTGGCGATCGTGTTGACGTCGGCAGCGTCCATGGCGATGTGGTGAACATCTCCGCCCGCGCCACAACGATCGTCACCAACGACAACATCGCCATCATCGTTCCCAACGCGGATTTCATTTCCGGTAAGGTCACCAACTGGAGCTACACCGATCGCAAGGTGCGCTTCGATGTTCCCGTCGGTGTTTCTTACTCGTCCGACCCGGAGGTCGTGACGCGGCTTCTCCTGGAGGTAGCGAGCACCCACAAGGGCGTGTTGGCCACCCCACCTTCCGAAGTGTTGTTCGAGGAATTTGGGGACAGTTCCTTGAATTTTGCGCTACAGGTGTGGACCAAGGATTATTCGGCGAAACCGCGAGTCCTGAAGAGCGAACTGAACTACGCCATCGCCCGGATTTTCAAGGAAAACGACATCGAGATCCCGTTTCCGCAGCGCGATCTTCACATTCGCAGCGGAACGCTCGGCGCGCCGTCGCAAACGCCATGAACGGTCGGCATGGAGGGCGATCGCATGGCCACAGCCCCAAGTCAAAAGACTGAGGGCTGGCTTCAGTTTGTTTCCGAAGTCTAGCAGGTTGCGGAAAAATTCATGGTGAGCCGCGTTTGTCCGGGTAACACGACGGTGTACCAGCGTGCGGTCCCCTATTACCGCCCCCGCGGTGCGGTCGGCGTGACGAATGCGGCCCACACTGCCCCATCAGGGGCTGCCTCCGGCCAGGGTCAGGGTGCGTATCCGCATCAGATTGTAGACCGCGGCCGTGAACGTAAACACCCACCCGACCCGCGGGGTCCCGCGATGTCGGAGTTTGCGTAACAACCCAATCGTCTTGCCCCACCCGTAGATCTCTTCCACTTTTTTGCGCTGCCGTTGACTGATCGCATAGCTGGGATGGCGCGTCGTCCGGCCATCCACCGCGCTCCGCAACCGCGTGCGGTGCACGTTCGGCGTGACGTGGGGCGTCCAGCCCAACGCCCGCAGCGTGTCGACAAACCCGCACCGATCATAACCCTTGTCCGCCCCCAACGTCCGTCGCCGGGCCGTCGGCGGTAAGCTCCCCACCATCGCCAGCGCACTCGCACACTCCGCCTCGTAGCCGGGCTGCGTCACGTCGGTCGCCACCACGAGCCCGTGCCGATTATCCATCAACACACTCGCCAAGTACGCCAATTGCGCGCCTTGCCCCCCACTCTTCCGCGTCAACCGCGCCTCCGGGTCCGTCCGCGACGCATGCGTCGCATTCGTCCGTTTCTCCTGGCGAAACGTCACGCTCGGATTCCCCGGATCATCGTCCGTTGGCGGGCGGGTGCCGGCCTTCGGCTGAAAACTCTTCTGACTCGCCCACGCGTCCAGCAAGGTCCCGTCGACGGTGAAATGCTCATTCGACAACAACGCCCGCCGCTCCGCCTCCTGTAACACTTCGGCCAGAAACGCATCCGCGATGCCCCCCTCGACCAGCCGCGTCCGATTCTTCGTAAAGACCGTCGGCACCCACACCGCGTCGTCCAGATTCAACCCCACAAACCATCGGTACAGGATGTTGTAATCGAGCTGCTCCATCAGCTGCCGCTCGCTCCGGATCGTATACACCACCTGCAGCAATAACGCGCGTAACAAATGTTCCGGGGGAATCGACGGCCGGCCCCGCCGCGCGTACAGCCGGTCCAACTGCGGCGAGAGCCGGGCTAACACCGGGTCCACCAGCGCCCGCAGGGCGCGCAACGGATGGTCGGAGGGCACCCGATCCTCCGCACTGATATAGCTGAACAGCGCCGACTGATTCGTCTTGTTCCCGCGCATCGTGGCACTCCCATCGAGGTCCCTCTACGATAAGAACTTCCGGCTCGCGATGCTATCGTCCATTACCCGACTTTTTCCGCAACCTGCTAGAGTCTCTCGAAGATGCCTACGAAGGTAGCGGGCACGTCGATGACCGCTTCCTCGAAGTCGAACCCGATATTATCACTCAACAGGGTAAGAGTGTTTCCATCGACTGAGTAGGTGAATGTCTGTGTGGAACCGTCTGCCTCGGTGCTCACAATGGTATTCCCTGTAACTCTAATGGAAGCGGTGCTTACGAAGGCGGGAAAGTCCGGGATAGTTTCTGTGGTAACGCTACTACCGTCTGCATTGATGACGATTTGAGCAGTATAGCCACGATCTGAAACTGCTTCGACCACCTGGCTCGGATCACTAATCCGTGTGAACTCGAGCGAAGTGGCATTCCAGGTCCCTACCAACTCTGCAGGAACGATCTGGCCAGCATCGGTTGGATCATCATCGCCACAACCCACGCCACCGAGACTGAGGCTAAGTACGAGAATCAATGTATGAAGGTGTTTCACGATAGTTTTCTTTTCGGTTATTGGTTCAAGGGGTCAAATGGTTATACGCTAATGCTTTACAAATGATGCACTTCAGCCGGAGGCTAGACGGAGACCAGCATCCTCAAAGGAAAGCGACATTGAGATCCCGTTTCCGCAACGCGATCTTCACATTCGCAGCGGAACGGTCGGCAAGGAGGGCGATCGCCAGGCGTCCAGTCCGGCGAGGGCGGAAAAAACCCGGGGAGGCCACGCTACCAGCAGGCCCACAGGGCGACTACTTTGAAGGTCGTCTAGAACGGGGCGTAGCGCAGCCCGGTAGCGCGCCTGCTTCGGGAGCAGGAGGTCGCCGGTTCAAGTCCGGCCGCCCCGATTTGCTGGACGCGCGCCAGTAGCTCAGCTGGATAGAGCGTTGGCCTCCGGAGCCAAAGGTCGTGGGTTCGAATCCCGCCTGGCGTATTGGGGAAGTGAAAACCGGACAGTGACTTACGCGTTGCGAAGTGCGCTGTTCGAAGGACGTTCTGAGTGTTGTAACAAAAAACGTCACAAGAAACTTAGCGGCCAAGATCTTTTTAGTTCCGCGAAGGCCGCAACTCCTCCGGATCGAACACGAACCCGCCCTTGAGCAGAACGCTGCAGCCCAACTACCTGCGCCGCCAGGCGGCGGTGTTCTTGACGTTCTCTTGACGCCCCTCAAGCAGATTCGATTGCCGTCCACGGTGGCCTTTTGAGCATTGGGGAAAACGATGGAGTACACAGCGCGATTGCCCGGGTCGCATGATCGTAAGGCCGGAGGATGGAGTCACGGGCGGGCCCCCCGGTCAGCCACGGCAGGCTCCCGAGGCTGCGCTGCCCGGTCTATCGGGACACCGTCCGCCAGCACACCTTGGACGTCATGTTTCAGTTCCGCCACCTGATTACGTCCCGGTATCTCGACCTGGAGATGCACCGGGTCGGCAATCTGCGCGTCCGCATCGTTGAGCGCCCAGGCATGTGGATGGAGCCGGAACCGTTGCAGCGGATCGTGGCTGATCTTCAGTCTGTCGTGGTGGCAACCCTCGACCAGGGTGCGCTGAACTACGGCGCGGTGTCGGGCGACCCGGAACGGCTGAAGGACGCTATCCTGACCGTCCTGTACGATCGGGAGACCGATGAGCCCGTCGCGTTCAACGCGCTCTCCGTGCTGCGAGTGACGCTCCGCGGCAGAGAAGAGGAGGTGCTCCATACCGGATTGGCTATGGTGGACCCGACGTTCCGAGGCAAGGGATTGTCGTGGGTGCTGTACGGACTCACGGTCATGCTGATCTTCTGTCACCGCCAGCTCCGGCCCATCTGGATCAGCAACGTCACGCAAGTGCCGTCCGTCTTTGGGATGGTCGCCGAGAGCTTCGATAACGTGTTTCCGGTCCCGGATCCCAGCCGCCGACCCACCCGGGCGCACATCGGCATCGCAAGGCAGATCATGGAGCGTCATCGCAACGCGTTCGGAGTGGGCGAGGAAGCTCTCTTCCACACCGGACAATTCGTCATCGTGAACTCGTATACCGGCGGCTCCGACAACTTGAAAAAGAGTTACGACGAAGCTCCCAAGCATCGCCGAGATGAGTACAATCGCATGTGTCTGGAACAACTCGATTACGATCGCGGGGACGACTTTCTCCAGATCGGCCGGTGGACACTCTCCACCGCCCAGAAGTATCTCATGCGCTCGGTGCCAAAGTACTCGCTCGGATCGATTCTGTCGTGGGCGGGCTTCTTGGTGTTGGGTTCCGTCCTCCTGCCCGTGGTCCACTGGTTCACGCCGGACCAGCAGCTCGGAGAGTTGAGGCCATGGAAGGGGTGAGCGCGGCGGTGAACCCGTTCGACTACGCGGAGTTCGTGCAGCGAAACATCGGCTTCGTGAGCGGGCAGGAGCAGGAGCGCATGCGGGATGCCGGCGTCTTCGTCTGCGGCGTGGGCGGGATGGGTGGGGCGTGCATCCTGTCGCTCGTACGCTCGGGATTCTCCAATCTGGCCTTTGCGGACATCGATACGTTCGAGGTGTCCAATCTCAACCGCCAGGTGTTTGCCTTCATCGACACGCTGGGCAGGGACAAGGCAGGCGTCGTCCGGCAGCAGATCCTCAATATCAATCCCGGGGCACGGCTCGAAACGTACGGCGCCGAATGGTTGGAACAGCTCGACGCCATCCTGCCCCGCTACCGTATCGTGATCAACGGGATGGACGACGTGCGGGCCGGCGTGCAGCTCTATCGCAAAGCCAAGGAGCATGGCGCCACGGTGGTGGATGCGTACGCGTCGCCGCTGCCGTCTGTGACCGTCGTAAGGCCGGAAGACCCGAGGCCCGAAGAGCGCCTGGGTTACCCCACCGTCGGCGTGGACTGGCGAGAGATCTCTGATGCGGCATGCGACGAATGCAAAATCCGCGAGATCGAGCACGTGATGACTCACTCGTCGTCGCCACGCCACGTGGACATGACAATTGCCGCGGACGTGATTGCCGGAAAGCGAGACCGCATGGCGTTCGCCCCGATGGTGATCACCGCTGGCAACTTGATGTGCTTCGAGGCCGTCAAGCTGGCGATCGGCCGCCCCTCCACGACGGATTGCCGTGGCTATTTCTTCAATCCGTGGACCGGACAAGTCGAGCGTCCGAGACACCCGTTGGTCGCCTGGATCGTTCGCAGGGCGGTACGCCGCCGGCTCGAGAGGATGGCCCATGGGGTTTGAGACGTGGACAGATTCGATCCTGACATGGCTGGGCGCAGTCGGGGTGTTCAGCTACATCGTGTACATCCATCAACAGCGCATGCGCAGCAACCTGGAAGGAAAGATTCTCCTCCTCCTGTACACCCTGGGAGCGCTGTTCCTTGTCCGTGGGTTCTCGTGGCTCTCCGATCGTCCGGTCCTCGCCATGCTGACCTTCGTTCCCGCGACGTTCCTACCGCTGGTGATGACGCTGTTTGTGGAAGCGATGATGCGGCGGCACGCCGGCCTCGCGCTCAAGGTGTTTGCGGCTGCCGGCGCCGTTGTGTTCGTGCCGTGGAACGTATTGGACTTCGGGGATCGAAGCGTGTTCTTCATCGGCTTCCGAACGTACGCCCTACTGACGTTCGGCTGGCTGGGTCTCATGCTGGTCACCCGGCGACGGAAGGACCACGCTCCCATCGAGAACCAACTCATCGACGGCTTCACAGCCGTCCTGGCGATCGGGTTCTTTCTCATCATGACCGACGTACAATTGCGACCCGAATGGCTCCCGTTCCGGCTTGGGAGCGTCGGAGGACTGATTTTCGTCTACACCTGCGTGCGGCTCACGAGCCTGGCAGAGTCTCCGATGGCCATCGTGTACGAGGTCGCGCTCGTTGGGCTGATGGCTCTGGCTGCTACGGCAACCCTGACGTTGTTGATGAGCGATGCGCCGAGGGACTTCTACATTGCGGCCTTCGTCGTCTTGCTCTCGTTCATCCTGCTGTATACGATCCTCGGTAGATTGCGGGCCCTGCGCATCCGGCACCGCCGCGCATCCTTTTACCAGTGGCTTCTGAAAGCGCCGACCGGCTCGCTCGAGGAGTTCATCGAGTCCCTGAGTAGTCTGCCGCTCGCTGATGACCACATCGTGCTGCGAGGGAATGCGCTCCAGGGGTACGACCCCGAAATCATGACCCGCGCGTTCGCAGGGGATCATCCCGTGTGGACGATTGCCGCGCTGCAAAGCGGGCTGGTAACCGGCGAGCCCGACCCGGGGCCGAGCGAACAGCTCATCGAACTCCTCGGGGAGAATCAGATGACGCACGTGACGCTGCTGGGTGGCGCGCCGCCCGCGTTTCTCCTCCTCAACGCACCGCAGTTCGCCGGGTCGCTCGACCCCGCGCACGAGCTGGCACTCCTCCACAAGTATTCCATGCTCCTGGGTCCAGAGGACGCGGAGAGCATGCCGATGACGAGGAGCGCGCACGAGGCCGTTCACACACAACCCGGCTTCCACGCATGACCGCCCGTTCACTCCCCGGCCCGCAGACGTGGCTTCCCTGGGGAAGCTTTCCGGCATTCCGCCGGGACATGCTTGGCTTTTTACAGAGTGTGGTGCGAGAGCACGGCGATGTCTGCGGTTTTCGTCTCGGGCCGTTCCGGTGCTGCGTGGTGAACGAGCCAGACCTCATCGAAGAAGTGCTGGTGCATCGCGCCGACGCACTGATCAAGCATTGGGACCTTCGGCAACTCAAATTCGCGTTGGGGAACGGCCTGCTCACGAGCGAGGGCGAGACGTGGCAGAAGCAACGTCGGCTCATCCAACCCGGCTTCCACAATTCCCGCGTCAAGTTATACGCCGATGTGATGGTGCGGCGGACCGAGGCCATGATAAATGCGTGGCAGGACGGAGAGGTGAGGGATCTGCACGCCGACATGATGGCCCTGACCCTGGAAGTGGTGGCGGAGACCCTGTTCGGCACCGATCTGTCGAACCGCGTTCATGACGTCAGCGAGTCCCTCGACCGAGTAATGCACTATTTCGAGAAACTGATGACCGGTTGGTTTCCCACGCCCCTGGCTATCCCGACGCCGAGGAATCTCGGCACGCGAGCGGCACGCGCCCGCTTGGACCGCGTCGTGCACGAGATCATCGACGCGCGGTTACAGTCGCCCGGCGGAGACAACCTGCTGAGTTGGCTGCTGGAAACGCGGGACGAAGACGGAAGCGCCATGAGCACCCGCCAGGTGCGCGACGAGGTGGTGACACTTCTGACAGCGGGACACGAGACGACCGCCATCACGCTATCGTGGACGCTTTACCTGCTCGCGCAGCATCCGGACATCGCCGAACAGTTGCGCAACGAGGTCGAGGCCGCAGCAAACGGAGGCGCGATGACGCCGGACACCCTCGCTCGCGCGCCGTTCCTGCGCGCCGTCGTGCAGGAATCCATGCGGCTCTACCCGCCGGCGTGGGCCATGGGCCGCGAGGCACGTCGCGACATCGAAGTGGGAGGGTACCGCATCAAGAAGGGGACGCAGATTCTGTTGCTGCCCTTCATTACACATCGTGACGGCCGTTTTTACGACGATCCGATGACCTTCCTGCCGTCAAGGTGGGAGGGAGACTGGAAGCCGCCCAAGTACGCGTACTTTCCCTTCGGGGGCGGCCCGCGGTATTGCGTGGGAAGCAACTTCGCGATGATGGAAGCGATGATGTTGTTGGCGATGATCGCGCGGCGCTGGCGCTTCGATCTGGTGCCGGATCACCCGGTCGAGCTTCAACCAACGGTAACCCTGCGGCCGCGTTTCGGCATCAAAGCCACCATCCGTCGAGTGTGAGTGGGTGACGCCATGACTCGTAGACCATTGAACGTGAAGAGGCTGGTAGGCTACAGCTTGCTGGCGATTGTGGCGGGGGTTTTGCTCGCGCGATGGCAGTTGGACTTCCTGCGTGGATACGCGCGAGCGCCCTCCCTGGAACTCCTGGCGATGCAGGCCAAGGCGCCGTCCACGGACGTGATCGGCCTGATCCGCTTCACGTACGACGACCTCGGCAGCCTCAACACCGATGCGCTCCAGACGCATGCCACCCCGTGGAAGGTCGTGAGCACCGCACTCCTACAGCACAGAGACGCGGAGGAACTCACCCTCGAGCGTCTAAACGCTTTATTACGTGAATTTGGGTTTGTCGTTCCGGATACCATTGCGAACTGGAGAGGTAACGTTCCACCCGAGCCGTTTCGGCGCCCCATTGGCATCTTGACCAGCCAGCTCCGCCGCTCCGTGCCATCGATCGAAATCGAGGCAGCGAACATCGGATGCGCCGCGTGCCACGCGGGCGTCACGTATGACGCGGATGGTTATGCTACGCGCGACGTCTGGCTCGGTCTTCCCAACACCTCACTCAACCTCGAAGCCTTCACGACGGACGTCTACGAAAGCTTGAAAGCCGCACTCCCAGGCCGGGATCGGCTCGTCGCTGGCGTACGCACGCTCTATCCGCAAGTTTCGGAACGCGAGATCGCTACTATCGAGGGCGTGCTTCTCCCGCTGATTGACGAGCGGTTACAGGAGCTCGAAGCAACGTTTGGTCGAGCGATTCCCTACTCGAACGGCTTCCCGGGCATCACCAACGGGGTGGCAGCCCTCAAATGGACGATGGGGTTACTCCGCGAAGACGTAACGCAACGCGAGGTGAGCTTCACGTCGATTCCGGACCTCGGCGGCACGTTGCTCCGCACGTCCCTGTTGTACGACGGAACGTACGCCGTTCCGGGTTTGCCGCGCTTTGCTCGCATGGAGTTGTCGGGTGTCACCGAAGGCCACGCGCGCGGACTCGCGGGGATCGTGACCTTCTTCACCGTTCCGGCAATGGGCACCACTCCGGCGATCGCCGAGGAACACATCCCGCAAGCCGTGCAGATTCTCGACTTCGTCAGAGCCTACGAGCCACCTCCGTTTCCCGGTCCGATTGACTCGGCGCGTGCGGCGCGAGGCCGCGAGATCTATCAGTCGCAGTGCGCGCAGTGTCACGGTGAGTACAGCCCAGGTATTCAATCGGTTCGCCTGGTAAGCTTCCCTAACCGGCACGTGACCCAGGCGGAGATGAATACCGATTCCGCGCGGTGGCAACCCGACTCGAGCCTCATCCCGGTGCTCCGCAAGACCGAGTTCGGCAAGCACATCGATGCGGCGTCGACTGGTGGCTACGTGGCCACGCCGCTCACGGCACTGTGGGCCACTGCGCCGTACTTGCACAACGGATCCGTCCCGACGCTCTGGCACCTGATGCACCCGGCCCAGCGGCCCGATCGGTTCTACATGGGCGGGCATCGCCTCAACTTCGAGACGGTGGGGATCGATGGAGTGCTCGACGCCGACGGTGTGTATCGGTACCGTGAAGGCTACGAGCCTTGGTCCACGCCAGCGCTTTACGATGCCACACGGCCAGGGCTGAGAAACCTCGGACACGAGCGCGAGTTTGCTTTGCTCACGGAAGAGGAAAAGCGCGCGCTCATCGAATACCTCAAACTTTTTTAGGGGTTCTTACACCAACAACTCCTCGGGCGGCCGCCGGGGACTGGTGCACTGCTGAATGGGGGGGGCTGGTCCGATCCTGAAGACGTTTACGAGCCGTCGGTCGCCTGCGATGTGCAGCGTTTCACGGAGCCATTGTGTTCCTCGCTCGGAATCGACGAGCGCTGACATGGGGCAGGCAGAGAACCCCGCTCGACACAGTTCGAGAAGGAACTTGTAAAACCTCCTCCCCGAGTCCAATGCCCACCCGCCGGGGCCTGCGTGGAGCACCGCGATCGCGGTGGACGATCGCACCATGGGCGCCTCCGACGTGAGAGGTCGACCCAGGCCGCAGTGCGCCAGCACATGAAAAATGTATGGAGTGAGCAGGACCCTGGCGAACCGCCGCTCTATGCGTGATAGGCCCAGGCATTCCGCCGTAAGGCCGTCACGCGCCCACCGGACGTCCTTTGGAGAGAAGCGGATCCACTCTCGCAGCTCGGACTGATAGTCCATCCGTTTCAGGAACTCGATGCTGCAATCGTCATGGAGACGCGCAATCGCCGGGATCACATTCGCCTCATACACCGGAGCAATGTCCGGCATGTTGTCCAGCAGCTTCCGCAAACGCGGCAACGCCGTTGCGACCTGCTTGAACTTGCCCCGATACGTGTGTCGCAGCTTCACGACATCGGCGAATTCGTCTGGTTGGTCGACGTGCCGCAACGCTGCGTCCGCGACGCGAAACAAGCCTGCAGGAGCATCGTCACTCGTAGGCGGCTCGGCATCGCTGAGACCCAATCCTCGCGCCGTGAGGGCAATATGCATGCCTTCGAATGCCGCGCCCAACCCGACGAGCGCGTCGCGGCCTGTGGGATCTTCAATGGTGAGCCGCCCGGAGAGGTCTTCGTAGAGCCGCACGCTGCCGTTGGGGAGAAACCGCCACCGGGCCTGCTGCGTGTTGTGTGCGCTGGGCGCCCGGTTGGCTTCGGCCGCCAACGCGAGCTGCTGCTCTCGACTCAGGACGTTCAACGGGCCAGCAGTTTCCCGAACAAGTGCAAACGGTGCAGGCGGCGCGAAGCGAAGCGCTCGACCTGCTTGAGACTTGCCGGATTCTCGTCGGAGACCCAGGTGCCCCCTACGTGCGTGTAACCGCTGCGACTGAGATCGACGCCAAGGCGCTGCAACATGGCGCGGCAAAGTCCCTCGCTCTGCCGCGATGGCTTGACGCTGAGGAACAGGATCACGGCGCGCGTGCCTTTGCGCCGGTGTTGAAGATATTGCCACGGCGTGGTCAGGCCCAACCGGGATTTCGTGCTCCGGAGAAACGGGTTCAGATCTGGGATGCACAGCACGGCGCCGACGAGATCGTCACCGCGATACACGAGCTGGGTGATCCGGTGATCGATGATCCACATCATCTCTCCCGCCTGGAACTTGAACTCCTCCCGGGTAAGCGGCACGAACATCTGGTTGTTGGCAAAGCTCCCGTTGAGCAGCTGCCGGATTTGCTCCAGCGTCGTCCAGAATCCGCGGCGCCGGACTCTTGCCCACCGCAACTCGCCCGAGTCCACAGCCGCTTGCTGACGTTGGCCGAGGCCGGTGTCCGGCATCCTTGAGGGTACGTCCGTCTCCCACGTCTGCATCGGGAAGGACGCGTGGTATCCGCAAGCTTCAAGCAGCTCCGGAATATGCGCAGGATTGTAATGCATGTCCGTGTACGGCGCGTGCTCGAAGCCTTCGGTCACGACCCCGATCTGTTGCATCGCCGTGAGATTGAAGTTGCCGGCAATCTTGTCGCAGCCTCGCTCGGCCACCCAGGATTCCGCCGCTTCCAACAAGAGCTTTGCGACGTCCTGGTCGTTCGCGCAATCGAAGAAGCCGAAGTACCCGAGCTTCAGCCCATGGAGGCGATTCGACTCCTCGTGAATGTGCGCCACGATTCGCCCCACGGCCTTCCCATCCCGACGGGCCGTGAAGAATGTGAACTGTCCGAAGCGGGGGAACAGCGGATTCTTGTCACTCAGGATACGCCGAAGATCCGAGCGCATGATGGAGACGAATGGTGTCTCCGTACCGTAGACGTGAAACGGAACGGAGAAAAACGCGTCAAAATCCCGTTCTACCAGACTCAATCCGCTCATGGCCATCCATCCGAGGTGTCGGTGTTCGTTTGCATAGGATCACCATGCACTGTGGCCGTCAAGCGCCCGTCAAAGCGCCCGTCAAGCTACCAGTGGTACGTCGCCAGGAGCCCCAAGAACGTATCCTGCCGGAAGGCGTGCCGCGGCTGCCTGGCCTCGTCTCCCAAAAACGCGCGGGCCTCGAGGGTGAAGACGATACGGGTACCCAGGCGACGGCTTGCCTCGACGGACGCCAGGACGGCCCCGGAGCGCGTGTCCACGAAAGCGCCTGCCCGAACCGGGCCGTCCTCCGTCAACAGCCGGCCGCCGAGGAATACGTCGTTCTCGTACGACGTGGTCGCAGCCGAGCCCCGACTGTCGTAGGAGTACTCGAGGATGCCGGCAAAGAAATCGACGGGGGCAAACTCGACTCCACCCACGGCAGACTCGAATCTTCGCAGCGCCGACCCCTGCGTTGCCCCCTCGCCCCTGAACAGCCAGAACCCAGTGGTCCACCCAATCTCCACGCTCGTCCGGTCGATGAGATCGTGATGGGGAATCCACGCAGAGTCGCCCGAGGGGGCGAAGTAGGGGTCGCGCGCCGTACCGGAGAAGAAGGCGGCGCCCACGTCCCACGCGCCCACGCTGTGCGAATACCGAAGGGCCCAATCGGCGTGCACTCGCCTTGAACCGCCCCGCACGACGGCGTCGCGTGCCAACGGGACGCGGCGACCAGAGGCGGCCTGACCGGCCATCGAACGGTCTCGGCCGGAAGATTGGAAGGGCCAGCAACTCTACTGTTCCCCAGTCCGACGTGGCAGCGACCATCGCCAGCGGCTGCCCCAACTTCTCGTACAATCGAACGCCACCAATCGGGTTCCGTTGATTGATCTCGTCAATGAGATGTTGCGACTCCGCAACTCCCCAGAAGATCTCCCGCACGCCAACCGTCACCTCCCAGATTCCCGTCGTCATCTGCCAGCTCAGGTCCCGGACGTCGAACCGCGTCCGGTCGGCGTTTAGGATGTCCCATCGCAGAAACGGCTCCACGGTGAGGCGGTGTCGGCGATCGGCCGATTCCCAGGTAATGCGAGTGCGAGCGGCGACGCCCATCTCTCCTTGCGTCGACGGGTTTTGGAGTTGCCCGCGGTAGGTCCCCATCTCCACCATCACCTCGCCGGTGCTTCGCTGCGCAACCCCAAGCGCGGGCGTCGTCGCCGCCAACCCGAGAGCCACAAACGCGCTTCGCATCGACGAGCTGCATCTCATTGCAGCCGACTGAGTGCCCTGCGGTCAAAATCCGCCTCCCGCAAACCGGTCCCAAATCGAATATTCTGCCAACGGAGGATCGTACTCTTGCCGGTCTGATGGTTCGTCATCAGCATCTCGTCGGGGCGCCAGACCCTGTCGAGATACCGCTGGTAACCCCGCACAGTGAGTGTCTTGAGCAACTCGTCGTTGCTGTCGTAGTAGTCGATGCGGTGAACGCGATACTCGCCCTGATCCAACCACATCACCTGGCGAGTGTATCCGGACCCCTCGTCGATAGGGATCCGCTCGACGACGTGCATCTCCACACCGTCGGTCGTTTCGGCGCGGAGATACCGGTGGCGGTACTTTTCCACTTCCTGCGACCCGATATCTTCGTAGGCGAACTCGCTTCCCATAAACGACGACGATTGGTTGCTCGACGCGATGCGCCTCACGCGTCGCAGCGCCGGCAGATAGATCCATTGATCGTCGGGCGCATCCTGGTGCGCGTGCGTCAAGAACGCCGTTCCGCGAAGGTCCGCCGGCCCTTCGAACACCACGAGGGTCTTGTCGCCGTCCCCGGTGCCCTCGAGTGTCATCGTGCGAAGTTCGCGAATGCGCTCGCGATCGTTCCGCACGAGCACCATAGTGAGTTGGGCGGTCTGGTCGTGCCAACCCCGGTCGCGGCGCTCCGATTCCTCGACGATGGCTTGGCCGCGCTCCTCTGCCGTCTGATCCTGTGCGCGAGCGGCTGCCGGAGCAGCTGCCGTCGCCACGAACAATACGATGGTTGCCGTAGAGACCGCCGCCGTCTTACCGCTGCGGGACGGTCGATATGCCGCGCGCACGACAATCGGGAGCAAGAACAAATCCGCGGCAACGGCCGCTACGGCGCTCACCGCTGTCAGCATCCCGATCAGAAACAACACCTCGAACTGTGATGCCAACAGCAGTCCAAACCCGGCCACCACCAGGATGCTGGTGAGTATCACCGCGGAGCCGGCATCCCTCAGGCTTTCCTCGAGCGCGGCCGCAACGTCCAGGCCTCTGTCCATAGCTGTGCGAAACCGGCCCAGAACATGAATGGTGTCGTCGACGGCCAGGCCGAATGCAATCGAAAAAACCAGGATCGTGGACGGTTTCATCTCAAACCCTCCGAGTCGCATCACGCCAAGCAGGACAAGAAGCGGAAATACATTCGGGACCAGAGCCCACAGCGCGCGGGTGACCGACCGGAGCATCACGGCCATGATGCCGAAGATGAGCACGCCCGCGATGAGGAGACTCGGGCCAAAGCTGCTCAGCAGGCGGGCGGTGAACATGTTTACCAGGGACACGATGCCGGTCGATGTCGCCCGTCCCACTGGCGGCGGTGTATCTTGCAAGTACCGATCAACTCGCTCGAGGAGCGGCTGCAGGTGCACTGATCCTGCGTCGTGTACCGTGAACACGAGCTGCGCCACGCCGTCGGCGTTCCGGTAGACGTCTTCTGCAAAGGACTCGTCCTCGAGTTCAGCCAGCAGGAAGAGTTGACTGGCCTCTTCTTGCGTTTCGGGAAGCCGGCGGTCCTCCAGAGCCCCGTCGAGAAACGCCGCGCGCAGCTGCTTGAAGACGTCGGGCGGCCCCACACTCGCCGTCACGATCGAGTCGGTGCCCACGAACAGCTGGAATGCCTCCATCCAGCGGAGTGCGTCCGGGTGATGAAGGAGGTTATCATCTTCCTGTTGGAGGAAGACGTTGAGCTGAAAGAGCCCGAACCCAGCCTCTTCGATCCACCGCAGGTCGCGGATGAGCGGAGAACTCTCCTTGTAATCGTCCACCATGAACGTGTTCGAGCGGATACCGGCCGCGGCGAACACGCAGAGCAACGCCACGATGGCAAAGGAAGCGGTGAGGACCGGTGTGGATCTCGCGGCGGTCCGCACTGCAGTTGCGACGACTCCGCCGAACAGCACGCGCGGCGATGAGGTGAGTGCGCCCGATCCGAACATGGCGAGGAGGGTGGGGAGCAACGTCATACTGAACGCGTACGTCAGGAGAATGGCGAGCGCGGTGAACAGGCCGAAATCGACCATGATCCCGATGCGGGTTCCCATCAGGCTGGCGAACCCGACGGCAGTCGTGAGCGATGTGAAGAGGCACGGGCCAGCCAGGTCGGCGAACGTTGCGATGACCGTGTCTGGGCCCGAAGATTTCTGGGGCGTGCGTTGAAAGCGCTGTACGATGTGGATGGAGTCGCTGACGCCCACGACGAGGATAATGATCGGGATGAAGCTCGTGAGCATCGTGATGGGCTTTCCCACCAGACCCATCACGCCGAGGGTGCAGAGATAGCCTGGAACGACGGACGCGAGGCACAACCAGACCAATCGCACGCGGCCCAACGCCAGCCAGAGCAGGCCGAACGCGATGACGAGCCCGCCACCCAGCAACACCGTGATATCCTGCTGAAGCAGGCGCGGCGAACGGGACCGGAACACTGGAATCCCACTGAGCGCCATGCGCGCGCCGGCTCCGGAGAGCGAGTCGAGGCTCGCCGTCAACGCGTCGTCAACCTCCTGACGCTTCGTGTCGTGGTTCCACGAATCGGGTAGGTGTCCGTGTACGGCGAACACGCTCTGATCCGCGTTCCAGAGATACCCGCTGTACAACGCGTCACTGCGGTATTCGTCGAGCACGCGGGCGACGTATTCGTCGGTCACACTGTCTGGCTCGACGAGCGGCCGCATCTGGAGTGTGCGTTCCCCGTCGTACTCGATGTGGTCGGCCACGTCGATGCCCCCGATCCACTGCACATCCTCCAGACCTACGGCCTCCATGCTGGCGGCGATGCGCTCCAGCTCAATGAACAGCTCGGCGCCGGGCTCCTCGCGGCTCTGCCAGAACACGGAGTACCGGGAGTCCTCCTTGGAGAAGGCGCTCTTGTACTCGTCGTAGGTGGCGCGCGCGGTGCCCCGGGTGGGGATGAACTGCTCGACGTCCACGTCGATGCGAACGCGGGCGGCGCCCGCCATACCGACTGCCGTCCCGAAGGCGGCGACGGTCATGACGAGCCACCGATGCTCGAGGAGCCACCCGAAGAACCGGTGGCGTGCGGTGTGATGCTCGCTGATTAACAAGCTCGGACCTCCCGACGTGGACGAACGATCGTGGCGTGTGGCGAAACCAATCGTATCCCCGCTCCGTCAAGCAGTCGTCAAGACTTCCCGATCAGACAGTTCATTCGAGCTCGGTGCGGGCGAGCTTTGCCATTTTGACGATCTGCCACTCAGGAGCTCGGTACCCCTCCCGAGTTTGAAACTCTTCGGTCAGCACCAACAACCGTTCCTTGATCGCCGTGTGCCGGGCCTTGAACGTCAGGTATCGGTCCGCTTGTGTGGCACTTAGCCCTTCGGGCACCGGCCCCGTCCTCCCAAAAGCATTGAGCACAGCGCTGTACCCCTTCATCAGCCGCACGAACGGAAGCCGGTACCACACGTGTGTCAGGCGGTCTCCGTTGGCGGCGGCGTCCAGAAGCGCCTCGGTCACTGCGTTGTCGATGTGGGCGAGGAAGAGCTGGTCACGGTTCCGCCATTCGGCGACGACACGAAGTTGCGGGTCGTACTCCAGGTCCGAGGGTTCCTGCATCTCGAAGTGCCTCACGCCGAGGTCGGCCAGCCACCGGCGCGTCCCCGGCGCGGAAACCCTGGAGATCTCCATCCACAACTTGACGCCGACGGCCTCGTACGCCCACGCGACCACCTCCGAGCAGTACATCTTGGAGTCATCGCGGTGGTCGATCTCGAAGTCGTAGGGGGTATGGCTGTTTCGCGCCCGGGCGAGCACCGCCGCCGCCGCTTTATGAGGCAGCTCGGGATCGGCTACCATCATCTCGAGGTCCGGCCGCAACCGGAGGATCATCACCCTGAGTTTCACGTCCTCCAGGTAGTCCTGGAGTGTCGCCGTGTGGAGTCCGTAATCTCCGTTTGAGTGAATCACCGTGGGGAGGCTCGTGTGTTCGTCCACGTGCACGATGCCTACGTGCGAGAAGTTCCCGGCGTAGTCGTTGCCCACGGCGATGAGTCCGGATGAGGCGGCGCCGCCGCGCGAGACGAGCATGTCGCCGCTGTGGATGGTCGCTTGGAGAATGCGGGTGGAAGGCGTGACCGACGGGACGTTCTCCCCCTCCACCAGGACGGGCAGGGCGTCGGTGGGCCCCTGGAGCATCACTTGCTCCAGTGCCGCGCGGCCGCCGAAGAGTAGCCGGTAGAGGCGATCCTTGCTCCTATTCATGTCCCACCGTTCGGACTGCCGTTTGACGGCCGAGCGGGTACGAGTTATGAGGCGCACATAATCCGGAAGACGTTGCTGACAGACGCCGATCAGCGGGCCAAGGTGAAAGATGTTGACCTCGATCGTGTCCAGCACCGGGTCGTTGGAAGTGATGTGCCGCTCGGTCAACGCATCTACCAGACTCTCGCCGTGGGCCAGCCGGGTGTCAGTCTGCTCGATGATCTGCTCGCACCCGGACGCGCGTGCTTCGCGGAACTGCTGTTCCAGGGCGAGCCACACCTCGTTCTGGTTCCAGGCGAAGGGCTGTCCGGTGGTGGGGGTTGGTGGTGGGGCAGGAGTGGGTTCAGGGATGAGGAGCAGCCCGTACAGGATCAGGAGCGCCCCCGCCACTCGGCGCGCAACAAGCCATCGGTTCTTCGGGGTTTTCACATCGCACTCTCTTGGAGGTCCCGGATCGAGGCCCCTTCCGAACATGCGCGTGGTTCGCTGGGGCGCAAGCGGGCAGTGAGCGTTGGGCGAGCTTGTGGCAGCACGAGGTGTGGGGGACGTCTACCTCGGCCTTTGATCACCTCGAGGCAGCTCGGAACGTTCACGGCAGAATTGTCACAAACATTGTCACAACGCCCACCGGCGCTCACCGACGCAAATGACGCAGAATCGGCCAGAATGGGGGGGTTATTGACGCCCACCGACGCTCATCGACGCAACTACAGTCCTCCGGAGCCAAAGGTCGTGGGTTCATCCCGCCTGTCGTATTTGTGAGGGTAGGTGATGCGACGCTGCCCCGGACGAGGCGGGTCCGGTGTCCCCGGTTGCTACAGTAGTTCAATCCGAATAGAGGTTTTGCAGTTCTGTCAGACCTTTTGCGTTTGACGCTTTCGGTACTTGGACCGCCGACCCTTTGCGTCTGTTTGCATCCTTTTCGATTCGCTTACAGCGAGACCTTCCCAAGGAGCTTCCCAGCCCAACCGATGAGGGATTATGCGGCGAGCTTGGCAGCCTCCGAATGGCGGACAGGGCGTTCGACGGGGTAGTGTTAGGGGTGTTGGCGGGCGAGCGCCCGCGAGGGTTCAAAAAACCAACGATCCTTGGTACTCACTACTGGAAGGCGCAGGATGATGCTCCCTCAGCGATCTGTTCTATTCGCCGCGTCCCTGTCACTCCTGCTCAGCTGCCGAGCCACACCGGAAGCTGATGAGCAGGGAGTCGAGTGGCCGGTGTATGGGGGCGATCCGGGTGGGATGAAGTATTCCCCCTTGACCCAGATCAACCGCAGTAACGTGGACGAGCTGGAGCTGGCCTGGACCTGGGAAACCGGCGAACAGCCGATTCCGGTGCCCAGACGGCCGTTCCGGGACCAGCCCGTCACGCCGGGACAGTTCCAAGTGACACCGCTGATGATCAACGACACCCTGTATCTGAGCACGCCGTACCACCGCGTGGTGGCGCTGGACGCGAACACGGGCAGGGAGCTATGGAGCTACGATCCCCGCGCCTACGAGTGGGGCACGACGCCGTTCCATCATCGCGGCGTCGCGACGTGGACGGACGGCAAAGAGCGGCGGATCTTCCTCAACACCCGCTGGAGTTTGATTGCCCTCGATGCCAGCACCGGAAAGCCCATCCCCACGTTCGGTACGGGCGGAGAGCTCGATCTAACTGAAGATCTGATTTGGCCGGTGAACCGGCTCCACTACGCCAACACCTCCCCACCCGTCGTCTACAAAGACCTGGTCATGGTCGGGAGTGTTTCCGTTTTTTGGTACAAACAGGATCCGCCCGGTGATGTCCAGGCGTTCGATGTCCGCACGGGCAAGCGCGTCTGGAGCTTCCACACCATCCCGCAGGAAGGCGAGTTCGGGAACGAGACCTGGGAAGACAGCTCGTGGTCGTACACCGGTCACACGGGCGTCTGGGCCCCCTTCACGCTCGACGAGGAGCGCGGGTTGGTCTACCTCCCCGTGGAAACGCCCAGCCAAGACTTCTATGGCGGACATCGGAAAGGCGATAACCTGTTTGCCGAATCGATCGTCTGTCTGGACGCGAACACCGGCGAGCGCATCTGGCACTTCCAAACGATCCGTCACGGCGTCTGGGATTACGATCTGGCCGCGCCCCCAAACCTGGTTACGATCCGCGTCGAGGGGAACACGATCGACGCGGTCGTGGTCCTCGGCAAGACCGGGTTCGCCTACGTCTTCGATCGCGTCACTGGGGCACCCGTCTGGCCGATCGAAGAGCGGCCGGTACCGCAGAGCGATATGCCAGGCGAACGGACGTCTCTAACCCAGCCGTTCCCGACCAAGCCCCCGCCGTTTGCCAAACAGGGCTTCACCGAGGACGACGTGATCGACTTCACGCCCGAATTGCGGGCCATGGCGCTTGAGCAATTAGACACGAACAACTACCGCCTGGGTCCCCTCTTCACACCCCCCTCGCTGGAGGGGACCGTAATCATGCCGGGTATTGTTGGTGGAGCCAATTGGGGCGGCGCGGCGTTCGATCCAGAAACGGGAGTGCTCTACGTCAAGGCGATGAACTGGCCCGACCTGATCAAGCTCGCGGAGCCTGAGCCGGGCGACGCCGAATTCGATTACGTCTACGAGAATACCCGTTTGGAAGTCGCCGACGGCCTCCCGATCCACAAACCGCCGTATAATGTTCTCACCGCCATCGATCTCAATCGAGGTGAGCATGTGTGGCAGGTCAGCTTGGGGGATTGGCACTGGCCCGGGATCAGAAACCATCCTTTGTTGAAGGACCTGGATCTCCCGCCGCTCGGGGGCGGCGGCCGTTCGGGACCGGTCCTCACCCGCGGTGGGCTGCTGTTCATCAGCGCAGGGGCCAAGTTCTATGCCATCGACAAGACGAATGGGGAAACCCTCTGGGAAGCCTATGTAAGGCGCCGCGGCTATGGCAATCCGATGACCTATCAAACGCGCTCGGGTCGCCAATTTGTTGTCATTGCGACCGGGTCGCGAGAGGCAACACTCATGGCCTTCGCGCTCCCGCAACCCCAACGGGAAAAGGATCCGTCGCTCGAGGCGATCGCTACGCAGATAGAAGGCGAGCACGTGGCAAGGGACGGTCGCATACCGGACGCGCTGGCCGCCTATGCAAACGCGCAGACCCTCGATCCGGCGCGGACGATTTCTGCTTGGTCTCTGAACACGTTGTGTTGGTACGGAAGCCTGTGGGGGTATGCGGCCGACGTCATGACGGCCTGTGAACAGGCGGTGGCGCGTGCGCCTGCTGCTCACGGGTTCTTCAGGGGTGCCCGCGGGGTCGCGAGGGCGCTCACCGGCGATTCTGAGGGAGCTATAGCAGACTTTGAAGCGTACGTGGCCTGGACGACAAGCGGTCGGGCTCGGAGGCAGCGCCGAGAGTGGATCGACGCCCTCCGCGCCGGGGAGAATCCGTTCACGCCGGAACTGCTCGAGTCGCTACGCACACTCACGGCTGTGGATCGTTAGCACGCCGCGGCTGACCCTTCGGACTCGGCTGCCGCGGATAGTTGATCTGCACACTGATGGGTCCGCGCACGAAGCGTGGGTGAGTGTATACGCCCGGTGGGGCGTATACGCATGTCCCTCTCAAAGCCTCGCCAAACCCCCATAGACGGTCCATCTTAGTCCCCTATGACCGACATCACCGCCCGGCTCTCGAGTTCGCGCCCGCGCTCTCGCCGGACGGACGTACGTATCGGGCGAGTATGGACGCGCGGCTTCAGAGGAGATCATGGTGCAGCCGTTTCCGGGCGCGGGGCCACGGACACGGGTGTCCCTCGACGGCGGTTTCGAGCCACGGTGGGCGCATTCCGGGCGCGAGCTGTTTTATCGTGACCGCGCCGGCAACCTCGTTGCCGCGGAGGTCCGCATCGGGGCGGGGGCGGGGGCGGACGTCTCCATCGGCGACCGCCGCGTGCTCTTCTCCGCCACGCGATTCCTCAACGACCGCAATGCCGCGCTGTACGACGTCGCGCCCGACGATCAGCGGTTCTTGTTCATCGAGCCCGTCTCTGGTGGAGAGCTGAGCTGGAAGCTCGTGCGTGGGTTCTTATCCGAGTTGAAGGCGAAGGTGGGGAACTAGTGAACGTAACCACGGCTGAAGCCGCGGCTCGGCTATCTGTCGGTAAACCGACGTTTGCTCGGGGTCGCTTCAGCGACAGTCGGTTTGGCCGAGCCGCGAGTTTACTCGTGGTAACAACCGGAGCGTTGGGTGACTGACACCTTCGATCGCCTCAAGACCGCCCTCGCCGACCGCTACGCCATCCAGGAAGAGTTGGGTGCCGGCGGTATGGCGACGGTCTACCTCGCCGAAGACCTGAAACACCACCGCAAGGTGGCGGTGAAGGTCTTGCGCCCGGAATTAGCAGCTGTCTTGGGTGCCGAGCGGTTCGTCAAGGAAATAGAGACGACCGCTAATCTCCAACACCCGCACATCCTCCCGCTGTTCGATTCGGGAGAGGCGGATTCATTCCTTTACTACGTCATGCCGCTCATCGACGGCGAGACGGTGCGCGACAAGCTGAACCGCGAAACGCAATTCGGGATCGAAGAGGCGGTGAAGATCACGACCGAAGTCGCCGACGCGCTCCACTATGCCCATGGCGAGAACGTCATCCACCGGGACATCAAACCCGAGAACATCTTGCTCCACAACGGGCGCCCCATGGTGGCCGACTTCGGGATTGCCTTGGCGGTGAGCGCAGCGGCGGGTGGGCGCATGACCGAGACCGGCCTCAGCCTCGGCACGCCGCACTACATGAGTCCCGAGCAGGCGACGGCGGAGAAGGACGTCACCAACCGCTCGGACATCTACTCCTTGGGTTGTGTGCTCTACGAGATGTTGACGGGCGAGCCGCCGCACACGGGAGCGCCGGGGCCTTCACGATCTCACCCGAGGGGGACTGGATCGCCTTCGAAGGCGGCGGCCAGCTCCGGAAGGTGCCCGTCGTCGGTGGGGCGGCGGTGACACTGGTGGAGGCCGACGTCGGTTCTTTCGGCCTGACGTGGCTCGACGACGGAACGATCGTGTTCGTGAGGGTCGGAGGCGAGGGGCTTCCAGCGCTTGGGCGAGTACCGGCCGCGGGCGGCGAGCCGTCCAGCGTGTGGCAGGCGGACGGCCTGGCCGGTCTTTTTCCGGAACGGATTCCGGGACGGAGCGCGGTGCTGTTTACGAGTTGCGACCCCGTGGGGGGGTGCGACTTGCGGGCCCTCGATCTCGGGGCGGACTCGGCGCGGATCCTGGTCCGCGGGGCCGAATCGGGGCAGGTGGCCGCCTCCGGACATCTCCTGTTCGTGGTGGGGAACAGCCTGCACGCCGCACGGTTCGACCCGGAGGCCCTCGAGCTGCGTGGACCCGAGGTCCCCCTCGTGGACAGCCTCGCATCAGGGATCAATTTCCCCGTACGGATCTCCAGGTCCGGCACGCTGGTGATGCTGTCCGGCGGAGCCAGTTTGGGCCAGGTCTTCGACATGGTCTGGGTGGATCGTTCCGGGCACCCCACGCCCGTGGACACGACGTGGACATTCGACCCGGTGATCGCTAACGGGAACCACGGCTGGGCCTTGTCTCCCGACGGAACGCGCCTGGCCATTGGAGTCAACACCGACGCCCCAAACATCTATGTGAAGCAGTTGCCGGGGGGGGCGTTCTCCAGAATCTCCTTCGAACTGGGCCGGCACTTCCGCCCACGCTGGACACCAGAAGGCCAGTCCATCACCTACGCGTCGAACCGGGCCCCGGCCCCGGCCGGAATCTACCAGCGGCGGGCGGACGGCACTGGATCGGACACGTTGCTTTTCGCGAGTGGTTCCGGCCCCCCGCAGGAAGGCGCCCTGTCACCCGACGGCACCTGGCTGCTCCTCCGCTATGGTGCCGTCAGTAGCATGGCGGGGGGACGCGACATCACCGGCCTTCGGCTCGGCGTCGACACGGCGCCAGTGCCGGTCGTGGTCACCCGGTTCGACGAGCAGGCGTTCACCCTGTCGCCCGACGGCCGCTGGCTGGCGTACGTGTCCGACGAAACCGGACGCCGCGAAGTGTTCGTCAAGCCGTTTCCCGACACCGATCGGGACAAATGGCCGGTGTCGAACCGCGGGGGCGAAGCGCCGCTCTGGAGCCGGGACGGGCGGGAGCTATTCTACCTCAGCAGTGACAAGGTCATGACGGCGGTCCAGGTGACGGCTGAGGGCCGCCGGATCGACCTCGGCAGTCCCGAGCCGCTCTTCCGGGTGCCCGACGTGCTGCTCAGGGTCGAGAGCCTGTATTACACGCCGTGGGACGTGGCCGCCGACGGCCGGTTCATCATGGCGCGCGAGAGGAGCAGCCCCGAAGCGGCCGCGGGCACTTTGATCGTGGTCGAAAACTTCTTCGAGGAGTTGAAGGCGAAGGTGGGGCACTAGGCGCGAAAACAGGCTTGCCGTGTACACGCCCGCAGGAACTGTATGCCGAGTAGAAGGGGTTGATCGACGACTCGATTTTAACCTCGATCGGGCTCCCTGAAAGCCGCCAGCTTTTTCTTACCTCCCTCAAGTTTCAACTAGCGTTGGGACATCATCCCCCACGGAATTAGCGTGACAGAGAGACCAGCGAATCAATGCGCACTTGTCACCAGAATTGTCACAATACGGATGATCGCCCATGGGCGTCAGTGATCATCAAACCAGAGAACTCGGGCGATTTGAGCGCTCATGATCGCGTATGAACGCCCGTTACAGTCCTCCGGAGCCAAAGGCCTTGGCGTCGAATCCCGCCTGGCGTATTTTTGTAACTACGTGTAACGAAGTAGAACCCAGACGTCGCTGACCTTGGCGGCAAGGTCTCGCCTTCGCACCCGCAGCTTCTCCTCTTCGGCGTGCGTGCGGACGACTAACCGCCTACTTCGGCTGTGGTACGATCCGGATGTAGGGCAACGGTTGCTTCCAGCCGTCAGGGTATTTCGCCTTGGCGTCCTCGTTTGACACCGCCGGAAGGATGATCACGTCCTCGCCCTGCTTCCAGTTCGCCGGTGTCGCTACCTTTTCCTTCGCCGTTAACTGGCAGGAGTCCAGTAACCGTAGGATCTCAGCGAAGCTGCGGCCGGTGCTCATCGGATACGTCAGCGTCGCCTTGATCTTCTTGTCGGGGCCGATCAGGAATACCGACCTGGCGGTGGCGTTGTCAGCCGGCGTTCTTCCCTCGGACGTGTCGCCCGCATCTGCAGGCAACATGTCATAGAGCTTGACCACCTTCAACTCGGGATCCCCTATCAGCGGGTAGTTGAGGGCGTTTCCCTGTGACGCCTCGATGTCCTTTGACCAGGCCTTATGGTCGCTTACGCCATCGACGCTGATGCCCACGATCTTACAATTGCGTTGGTCGAACTCGTTCTTGAGACCGGCTACGGCGCCTAGCTCGGTGGTACAGACCGGCGTGAAATCCTTCGGATGCGAAAACAGCATCGCCCATCCGTCGCCGATCCACTCGTGGAAGTTGATGGTCCCCTCCGACGTTTCGGCGGAGAAATCCGGGGCTGTGTCGTTGATTCGCAACGTCATTGTTATCCTCCTCGAGGGATTGTATTCGTTCGACGGCCGAGTGTCACGGGAGATGACAGCACTCGCCTGCGTGTTCTTGATGTCCTCTATTTGAGGATTAGCATCGAGCAACACGATGTCGGCGAGTTTGCCCACTCCAGCGTACCGAGGCCGTCGCCGGACGCGCCAGCGGACGCGTCCGCTGCAGCGGGGTTAGACGCACGATGCAGGATAGACCTATCCTCTTTTCGTTGAAGCAGGCCCGACAGTCCGGCGCCGGCATCTCGTCGTCGGGCGGGCGTCCTAGGGGGCGTCGGTCAGGCAGCGGGGCCGGGGGCCACCGGCAGAAAGTCGAGTCAAGTCTCCCCGATTATAAAGAGAAAGATGTGGCCTGGTGGGATGGAGCGCGAGCCCGGCAACGTCATTGAACGTTCACGTCAGAATTGTCACAAACATTGTCACAACGCCCACCGACGCAAATGACGCAAGAACTGAATCGGGGGAATTCCCAATACGGCACTTTCGTGGGTGGGAGAGAATCAGCATGATGCACTGGAAAGTTGAGATAACCATCGATCGACCTGTCGACGAGATCTTCAGCTTTGTCAGCGAGATGCGGAACGATCCGGTTTGGTGGTATGTCGCGCCGGAGGTGATCAAGGCGCCCGAAGGGGGGCCACGCCTTGGCTCAGTCTACCATTTAATGCTGAAAGGAAGGGGCATGGGCGCAGTTTGGAAGTACAAGATCGTTGAGTTTAATCTTCCGTCACGTATGGCATGGACTTTCACTATAGGGAAGATCGCTTCGGGTCGAGGTTCCTATGCGCTCGAAGCGAGCGGTGAATGTACTCGGCTTGTACTCGCAAACGAGTGGTCCCTCAATGGAGTGTTAAGGTTCCTGGAGCCGCTCAGATGGCAATCGCACAAAAAACACTCAGAGATCGAGCTACGAAAACTCAAGCGGTACCTCGAGTCGCAGGCTGCTCATGACAGACGATGAGTCGATCTCCAGGCAACATTCTTGAATAACAATGCCTCTCCAAGCCGAACGACGTGCAGACAAGGAAGCGTTGAGTTGTGAACCTGGCCCCGGTTTATTGACGCCCACGGACGCTCATCGACGCAACTACAGTCCTCCGGAGCGAAAGGTCGTGGGTTCATCGAATCCCGCCGGGCGTATTTCGTAAGTACATGTATTGACAGTCGTTCTATCGGCCATTCCCTGACGCCTTTTCCTCGCGATCCCAGTAGTCTATGGGCCGAGGCCCGGCTCTCAGCGCGTCTGCATTAACCCATGGCCGGTCGCCGTACGGCTTCTGGCGGGGCCAGATCTCGTCGAGTGTGTCCCCGTCGTACAGCCGTCCACTCTTCATGACGTAGAGGATGTCGGTCGTGTTGCGGATGTTCTCCAGCGGGTTGGAGTTCAGGACCACGAGATCCGCAAGCTTCCCCACCGAGACGGAGCCTATGTCCGGCTCGGTGCCCAGGAAATACGCGCCCGCAGTCGTGGCGAGCTCTAATGCACCCATGGCCCCCAGGGCCGAAGCCGCCATCCAGATCTCCCAGTGGCTGGAGAGTCCGTGCTGCTGCCCGTGGCCGCCGATCGATCCGTGCCCGCCTTCCGCGATGATGTCGGCAAGCCCTTGGGCGGCGACGGCGAAGCTATAATCGGTCTTTGGTCTGAGCATGCGCCGACGCGTGTGGGGCACGAGCTGTTGCCACGGGAACCAACGCCGCAGCTTCTCGTTCTTCCACACATCACTTTCCTGAAACCAGTACTCATCATTCCACGGCCCCGGTCCGGTCACGAAGGTCTGGCCGTACACCGCCTTCGCCTTTCCGAAGAACTTCGCCACATCGCTGTAGATCGGCAGGTAGTGCATCTCGTGCTCCCACCCCGTCTGCCCGTCCATGATCATGCTGAGGTTGAAGGCCAGATCGTTTCCCTGCGCGGTTACCATGAGTCCACGCTTGCGAGACGCCTCGGCGACCCATTGGCGCTGATCCCGGCGCCGCTGCAAGTACTGCTTAATGGACACCGCACCCCAAGAAGCCAGGCGGTTCACATTCTCTTCGGCGACCTGGTAGCTGGTGAGGTCGTTCTGGCGGGGAGCGTCTCCGCCGTATAGGGGATCACCCGTGCTGAACGTCCGGGGCCCGATCAGCATCCCCGCTTCGATCAACTCGGCTCCGGGGAACACGTCCTGCGACCACATCGAGTTGTCCATACTGGTGGTCACGCCGAACGCCAACGGTACCGACGCTTCGAATGCCTTCTGGGGAATGATGCCCCGATATTCCCGATAGTGATGGTTGTGCATATCGATGAAGCCGGGGGTGATGGTCTTGCCCCTTAGCTCCACCACCCGATCGGCACCCGACGTATCACAATTCCCCACACAGGTGATGCGGCCGTTCCGGGCGACAATCGACCCGCTCTCCAGTACCTCGCGGTGCTCCATAGTAAGGATGCGGGCGCCGGTCAGGGCGATGGTCCCCTGGGCCAGGTCCCGCGGCAACCGCAGGTCGATATGAACCGTATCCGTTTTCCCGCTCTCGACGTCATGCGCGAAATACCGGGCCCCGCTCCCGAACTCCGCCGTATTCGAGTCCCGCCAACCCGGGAAGATTCCTCCTTCCCGGGAGAGCTGCTTGACCGGGACCTTCCCCTGCTTCCTGTTCACGTAAACCGCTTCGGCTCCTGTTCCCCACAGCGGGAGCGGCGCCAGGTAGACGTTGTCTCCCTCGTTGAAGGCGACCCACTTCCCGTCGGGAGAGGGAACCACCTCGTCGGCATGGAGAAAGACGAGGTGTTCTCGGAGGTCGCTCCCGTCCCGTCGCACCGAGATCAATGTGGTGGAATCGCCCCGGGCCTCACCCAGCTGCGGGTAAAAGATCCTGCCGTCCGGGCCGTAAGACGGGCGAACGAACTGCGTGCGGGTAGGGAGCGTGGGGACGGACACTCTCGTGACGACGTCGCCTGGCCCACCCGCCGCAGGAAACACCACGATGTCATACCAGGGGTTGTGGGCCATCGTCCGGGTGCGGGCCGTGGCTCCCGCTCCCTTGACCACCATGATCTCGCGGCCGTCGGGACTCCAGATGGTGTGCATGTACTCGCCGTACTCGCTCGTCAATTGCTCCGGTGTGCCACCTGTGGCTGGGACTTTCCAAAGGTGACCGCCGCCGATCTCATCCACGCTGGTGAAGGCGAGCCACTGGCCATCCGGTGACCAGGCCGGCGCATACTCGAAGGGTTCGAAGGAGTCGTTCGTGAGGCGCCGGGGTTTGCCGTCCGGCAGGTTCATGATCCAGATCTTTCCCACTGCCTGGAACGCCAAGCTGCGTCCGTCGGAAGCGGCGGTCTGCCAACGAGTGAACTTCACCTCGAACGGTTCATCGGAGATTCGGAAGGGAGCATATGCCTGCTCGGAAATGACCCTGTGCACGCGGGCAGTGAATGGGATTCTAGTTACGCGCCCGCTCGCAACATCCACGCGCCGCAGCCTGCCACCCTGGGACAAGACGAGAGACCGTCCGTCGGGTGCCCAATTGTAGCCCGGCAGCACGCGGAGGTTTTTCCCGCCCTCGGTCATGTCCATCTCAATAGGATCCATGACGACGCGCTCGGCCCCGGTCTCCAGATCACGAAGCCACAGTGCCGTACGCGGGCCAAATTCGTGTCCCTTGTACGTGATCGTGCCATCGGGGATGCGTCGGCCAAACGCGAGCCAGCGGCCGTCCGGCGAAACCTCTCCGCCGTAGGCGCCGCCACTGGACAGCCGATACTGGCGAGAGGGCTCTCCGCTGGTCACGGCCGTGATCTTTCCCGATGCGAGCTCCATGCGCCGAATGTTGTACGCTCCTTGGAGCGGGTTACGGGCGATATGGTAGACTTCCTGGCCCGGTGTACTCATGTGGAAGTACACATACCTCCCATCGGCGGATGCGGAGGGCCAGGAGGCGCCAGCCACATCCGGGCCTATTAGTTGCACTCCCTCGCCGCCGTCCCTGTGGTACATCCAGATCCCAGTCTCGCGCTGTCCAGTGAAGGCACGGCGACGAGCGAGGATATACTGGCCATCGGGGGTCCACGTCGGCTCGAAGATGCGCACGTCCGGGTCCTCGAACACCGCCCTGGGGTTGGAGCCGTCGGCCTCCATCACCCACAGGTTGTTCTGACCGCCCCGATCCGAGACGAATGCGATGTGTTGGCCGTCCGGCGAGTACCGCGGGTGCACGTTGATAGCGACGCCACTGTTCTGTGTCAGTACTTCGGCCTCGCCCCCTTCGGCGGGAACGCGATAGATGTGTGCCAGGAGATCGAAGACAATCCAGCGGCCGTCGGGCGAGATATCCACCGACATCCATGTGCCTTCCTGGGTGGTAAAATCAATCTCCACCGTCTCGCCCCGGGGCTTCGTGACGTCCCAGGCCGCTTGTCCGGCCTGGGCTTGCAAAAGATCGCCCGTGGCGGCGGAGCCGATCGCGGCGACTCCGAGGCAGACGACAAAGACTTTAGCTCGACTGGGCATTGGAACCCTCCATTCTGCGGGTCGCCTTCAAACCGGTGTAGGATATCGTACAGTGAGAGGTGAGAGGTGAGACGTGAGAGGGCCACCCCTCTCCACCCTTATGGGGTGGGGTGGGGCCGTCTCACGTCTCACCTCTCACCTCTCACCTCTCACTTCGATCCACACCTCGGCCCGCAAAAGATCTCGTGCAGAAGCAACCTCGCCTGACGCCAACTTCGGCGGCAGGTGGTAGGCACGCCGCGAGTGGGTGAGCCCCGCGCCGGTCAAGGCCTCCGCGTATTTGAGAGCCATTGTGACCGGATTCACGACGGGCACGCCGAGTTCCGCCGACGCGGCCTCAGCGATCCCCATAAAGCCCATCGTCATACAGCCGACGATGAGCGTATCGGCCCGATTTTCTGAAATAGCGAGCCTACCTTCACGAACGGTGGCCTCGATGGCACGCGCACGGTCCCCGTGCAGATCCATCACCGGAATGTCTATGGCGCGTACGCTCGCCAGCTTCTCGCTTACTCCGGCGCTTCGCACGAGCTTTTCGATCGGCGCCACGATGCTTTCGGTAACGGTGATGATTGAGAACCTATGTCCCAACGACGCCGCCACTAGCGCAGTGTTTTCGCACGGACCTACAATGGGAATGGCGATCAACTCGCGGAACGCATCGAGCCCCGGGTCGCCATAACAGCCGAGGATCACGGCGTCCCATCCTTCTTCTTCCAACTCCACCGCCCGCCGCAGCGCAGCGGGGATTGAGAGATATTCCTCGGTCATGCTCTCGATGGAGGCCGGGCCCTCGGAGACGTCGTATACGCTGACTTCGGTCCCCGGCGCCGCATGTCGTTCGAGAAAGTCGCGGCGTCGTGCCAGCTCGGCCATGCCTTCGCTGCCGCGTCCCATCGGCCCCGGGATGAGATAAGAGATTTTCATTGCCTCAGGACTCCATTTCAGCTCCGGCCCCTCAATGTAGCCGCGCGGAGCGTGCACGAACTTCGGTTACACCCCACCCGTCCGTCGGGGGCGTTTACCGGCCGCGCGTCGTCCTGGCGCCAGTAAAAGTCGCCGAACGGCTTCGATTCCGGCCAAATCTCGTCCAGTGTCTCACCGTCGTAGAGTATTCCAGGCCGCCCCGTTTGGTGGCCCACTCCGTGAAGATTCACCACCGACTTAGGGCGTCAAGAGGGCCCTCCAATCTTGAATATTCAATATTCAATATTGGATATTGGATATTCGTCTAGGGCCTTCTCCCTTCTCACGCCGATTTGCAGTCGTCCGACCCCGCGGTCTATCATTATCATCTACGCCAACCAGCAAATGACGACCAACCGGAGGCACTCATGCGTTATCGGCCCCTCGTCCTCGTGATCTACGTTGTCATGGCCGCGCTTCAGACCGTTGCCAGCGTGCGCCCCCGCCCCGTCCACGCCCAATCCCCCGATCCACAAGCCCACCTCTCGGTAGAGCACTGGCTCGACTGGGAGCGGGTGAGCGACCCCCGCGTCTCTCCGGACGGCGCGCGTGTGGTGTACACGCGAGGTTGGATCGACAAGATGAACGACGCGTGGGAATCCGCCATCTGGATGGTTGGTGTTGATGGCTCCAAAAACCGCCACCTGATCGACGGCTCGTCGCCCCGCTGGTCTCCAGACGGATCGCGCATAGCGTTTCTCGCTCCCGTCGAGAACGGCCCCGCCCAGATCTTCGTGCGTTGGATGGACGACGAAGGAGCCGCATCGCCGGTGACGCGCCTCCAGCAAACACCCTCCAACCTAGCGTGGTCACCCGACGGCTCGCAGCTCGCGTTCACCATGCGGGTACCGGCCGAAAACCCGTCGTCCCGCCACTGGCGTATCGATCTCCCACGGCCGGAGGGTGCAACTTGGACCAAGAGCCCAAACATCGTCGAGAGCCTCGTCTACCGGCAGGACCGGGTCGGGTATCTCGACGAAGGTTTCCAACACATCTTCGTGATAGTTGCGGACGGCGGCACGCCCCGCCAGCTCACTAGCGGGGATTTCGACCACGGGGCCCCGGCCTGGGACCGCGATGGAGGGAGCGTGCTGTTCAGTGGCTTGAGGAGAGAGGACGCCGGCTATCACTGGCAGGAATCCGAGATTTACCGGGTCGATCTCTCGACGCGCGCCGTCGAGCAGATCACCACACGCCGCGGCCCCGATCGTCGGCCTGTCCCGTCGCCGAACGGGCGCTACATCGCCTACATCGGCTACGACACAACCGGCATGGATTACATCGAATCCACACTATACGTCATGGACGCGGACGGATCGAATCCGCGTGCACTGACGGCGCAGATGGACCGGACTCCCGGCGCGGTCTTCTGGAGCCCCGACAGCCGTGGTGTCTACTTCAACATCCGGGCTGACGGATACGAGAACGTGTTCCACGCCACGCTGTCCGGCGAGACCAGACAAGTCACGAGCGGCAAGCAACTACTCGCGATCAATGACGTGAGCGGAGGTGTCGCAGTCGGCATGCAGCAGGACGCGCACGAGCCGGGAGACGTGGTCGCGTTCGCGCTCGACCGCCCCGACCGGCTCACGCGCCTCACGCGCGTCAACGCCGACATCCTCGCCGGGAAGACGTTGGGGGACGTCGAAGAGCTCTGGTACGAATCGTTCGACGGACTGGACATCCACGGATGGATTATCAAGCCGCCTGACTTCGATCCGTCGCGGAAATATCCGCTCATGCTCGTCATTCACGGCGGACCCCACGGGATGTACCACGGCGGGTTCAACTTCGGTTGGCAGGACCACGCGGCACACGGCTACGTGGTGCTCTATACCAATCCGCGCGGCAGCTCTGGCTACGGGAGCGAGTTCGGCAACGCCATCCAGTACAACTACCCCGGCGACGACTTCCACGACTTGATGGCCGGCGTGGACCAGGTCGTCTCCCGCGGGTATGTGGATGACGACAACATGTTCGTGTACGGCTGCTCCGGTGGGGGCGTGCTCACATCGTGGGTGGTCGGCCACACGGATCGGTTCCGCGCAGCATCGGCGAATTGTCCGGTCACTAACTGGTTGAGTTTCCCCGGGCAGGTGGACGGCAACTACCTGCGCTGGTATGCAGACTTCGAAAAGTTTCCGTGGGAGGATCCCAGCGAACACCTCCGCCGTTCGTCCCTCATGTATGTCGGTAACGTCACAACGCCCACGATGTTGATGACCGGCGTACTCGATTTGCGCACGCCGATCTCGCAGACCGAGCAGTTCTACCAGGCGCTCAAGGCGCAAAACAAACCGACGGCCATGATCCGTTTCGAAGGGGAGTGGCACGGCACGTCTCGCAAGCCCTCCAATTTCCTTCGCACGCAGATGTTTTTGCGGAAATGGTTCGAGCGCTGGGGTACCCACGACGACGGGCGCGCGGTGACCACGACGACGCAGGGAGGGAACTGAAGAATATCCAATATCCAATACCGAATATTCAATATTCACATGCGCTGCGGCGCGAGTCATGCGCTGCGTGGCCGCAGACTCGGGGAAGGCTTGAGCGCGCAGTCCTCGCACCTGGGGCCCAGCAAGGCGAGTCCGACGCGCTACCGGCGAGTGTCTCTTCGTTCGTCGAGCGCCTTCGCCTCGGTCTCCCAATAGAACTCGCCGAATTTTCTCCGCTCGGGCCAGATCTGATCGAGGGTCTCTCCTTCAAAAAGCTCACCGTTCGTCATGACGTAGAGGATGTCGGTGGTCCGCTGAATGTCATCGAGCGGATTACTGTTGAGAACGACGAGGTCGGCGAGCTTTCCGGACTCCAAGGAGCCCAGATCCGCTTCCAGCCCGAGCCGCTCTGCCGGATGACGCGTCGCTGCCCTCAACGCCTCATGGGCCGTCAGTCCACCCATGGCGAGGAACCAGATGTCCCAGTGAGTCGCGATGCCCTGCTGCTCACCGTGTCCTCCAGGCACCGCATAGCCGCCGCTACGGACGAGCTTTGCCGCCTGCGCGGCTACCTGAACGACTCGGAAGTCCTCATCCCGAACCCGCAGCCCACGATGGGTCCGTCGGTCGAGGACCTCCCTGGGCGTAAAGCGACGCAGCTTGGGGTCGTCGTGGAGGTTGGTGTGCTGCCGGAAGTAGTGCTGACCCCACGGACCGACTAGCTCTACCCCGAGAGTGGGGCTGTAGTACGTCTGGCTTCGCGCCATCAGCTCGATGACGTCGCGGTAGAGCGGCACGGTGGGCATGCTGTGCTCGTATCCCGTGTAGCCGTCGAGAATATGCGTGATGTCGAAGAAGAGATCGCCGCCTCCGTCAGCCGTGATCGAGACACCCTCCTCGCGTGCGGCCATGGCCAGCCACTGTCGCTGAATGCGACGCGGCTGCAAGTACTCCTTGAGGAAGATGGCCCCATGGCGGCTGAATTGCCGGGTAACGTGGCGGGCGTCCTCCAAACTTTCGATCTTCGCGGTGCCCGGGTGTAGCGGCACGCCCGTACTGTAGACCCGATGGCCGCGCAGCCGGCCGGCCTCGACCATCTCGGCGTTGGCGAAAATAGCCTTCGTGTCGGCTCCGGGATCGAAACCCGTGGTCACCCCGTAGGCGAGATGTGCGGCCAAGGTCCAGCTTCTTTCCGGAATGACCTCACCGGGCAAGCGGAGGTGGTCGTGCATGTCGATGAACCCAGGAACGATCGTCTTACCACTGACGTCGATCACTTGGGCGTCATCAGGGATTGACACGGAACCGCTTGCCCCGACCGCCTGAATGCGGTTGTTCTCCACCAAGATGTCGCCACGTGGGATAACCTCGTCGCCGCGCATCGTGACGATGCGGGCGTTGCGCAGGGCGATCGTCCCTCGGGGCCGGGGACGGGGGATTTGCAAGTCGATCACGAACTCGGTGGCATTAACCTCATCCACGCTCTTTGCGAGTAAGGCGTCCTCCCGCCCGATGCGATAGAAGCGGTTCGCAAAGCGCCACGTGAGGGTCCGTCCACCGTCTTCCCACCGAGCATCCCCCGCCCCCTCGTTCGTCAGCCGCCGGATGTTCACCACGGGCGTTCGCAGGTCCAGGGTGACGACGTCGCCGACGCGGGGCAGCGGCGCTAAGTACGCGTCACCCCTAACGATGAATGTCACCCACTTCCCGTCGGGAGAAGGAGCCGCTTGGTCGGCGCCGACCAGCTGGGCATGCTGGCGCCGATCTCCGCCATCCAGCTGAACAGAGTGAAGGGTCAGCGTCCCCGGAGGATAGTCCAGCCCCGGCGGGGGCGACTCGTAGTCCAGATAGTAAATCCGCTGCCCATTGCCGCTGAAAGTGAGTTGCTGCCACGGAACGCGGGCTTGCGCCGATAGCGGCGAATTCATGACGTGGTGCGTTTCACCGCCATTGGCATCGACCCAACGGATCTGCAACACATCGCTGGGATCCTCAGCGAGCCAGGCCCGGGCCGACCCCTGGACAAACGCGATCTTGCTTCCATCCGGGGCCCAGGTGGGACGATGATAGAAAGCCGACACCCGAGTCAGCTGGACCGGAGCTCCTCCGTCGGCCGGCACTTTCCACACGTGCCCGCCCACCTCGTCGGTCCAGCTGACGTAAACGATCCAGTTGCCGTCGGGCGAGAAGCTGGGCGCGTACTCCCTTTCACTCGTCTCAGTCAATCGGCGGGGTGTGCCGCCCGGCAGGTCCATGCCCCAGACTTGCCCAACAGCACTGAACGTCAGACGCGTTCCGTCTGGAGACTGGTTCGCCCAGCGGAGCTGGCGGACGCGCACCGGTCCGGTGTCGATCTCCCGCTCGAAGTGGACGAGCGGCCCCAGCTCTTGGCGGACGTGCGCGTTGAACGGAATCGGTGCCGCTTCACCAGTAGTGACGTCGACGCGGTGAAGCTTCCCACCGAACGAGATCACGATTCCCCGGCCGTCCGGCGTGAAGCTGTAACCGGGAAAGAGATCACGGCACGCGAAGCCCTCTTGCTCGTCGAGGTCGAGCGGATAGGCCAGCCGCTTTTCGCGCCCCGTCTCGAGGTCACGGATGCGCAGGGCCGAGTGGGTTTCGTCTCGGGCGACGTACGCGAGCGTGCGACCGTCGGGCGAGAGCACCGGCCTCAAGCCACCGCCATAGTTCCCGGTAATCGTCTCGATATCGCCGGTGTCGCGATGGTAGCGGCTGACCTGGTAATGTCCGAGGTCTGCGTTGTAGCGGTGTCCCTGCGGGCTGCTCGAGAAATAGATGTACGCTCCATCCGGTGAGAACTCGGGTCCGGCCACGGACCGCATGGGTGCTATTCCCTCCGTGATCTGGATCCCCGTTCCGCCGTCCTTGTGGTACAGCCACAGCTCGTTCAGGGCCAGGCTCGACACGCCCTTGCGCACCGCCAGAAACTCCCCGTCCGGCGACCAGGCCGGGGAACCCACTAGGCTGCGCGTGTCGGTCACAATGACGCGCGGATCGCTCCCGTCGGCATTCGCCAACCACAGACTTTCGTCACCGTTCCGGTCGCTCACGAATGCGATGTGCCTGCCGTCGGGAGAAAAACGAGGTTGGAAATCGAATGCCGGGCCTTGAGTGATGCGCTGGGCCGTGCCCCCGGTGATGGGCAGCATATACAGATCGCCCAACAGATCGAAGACCAGTTGCGTACCGTCCGGGGAGACGTCCACGCTCATCCACGTCCCCTCGTCGGTGTCGAACTCAATGACGCGCGTGGTTTCGAGCGGGAGCCCTGCCTCGGGCTTCGATGGCTCCTCTTGCGCTGACGCCACGGCCCCTCCGCCCACCGCACCGATAGAAAGCGCGAAAACCCCGGCGAGAAGAGAGCGGATTACGATCATGCGATTCTTCATCGTTCGATATCCCTTGTCGATGGTACGCCAGCCGTCGTCCTGCGCAGTGGCGGGGGGACCAGCAAGATCGCGACCAGTGCTGGCAGGAGAAACGGAAGTGTGCGGCGCGTGCGAGCGGAGAGGGCCATGGTGACGCCTCGGGCGGTTTCGGCTAATCCATTAATAATGGGGGTCGGTACAGCGGGCGGCCAGAGCGGTCGCCTCCGCCGTCGCGGGTACTGCGCGCTCCGGGTGGATCGGAGCGTTTCCGTGCAATCTGTGGCCCGAAACCTCGCCACCCCCCCATCGACGGTCCATCTTAGACCCTGTCCGTAGTTGCTAGACTCCCGTCGTTTCGAGTTGGAGGATTTCCATGCGCCGCGTCCTGACCTTCACCGCACTACTCTCGTTGTTCGGGAGTCCACTCCTCGCCCAATCCACGTCGCCAATCGGACCGGAAACCACCTGGACCCTCGCGGCGGTGGGCGACGTGATCATGAACCGTCGCATCACCCAGTTCGATCATCCCGGCGATCCGGGTTTCCATCGTCTCGCCGAACTGATTCGGGCGGCCGACGCGGCCTTCATGAACCTGGAGCAGTCGGTCTTCAGACTGCAGGAGTTCACGGGGTGGCCGGCCGCCGAGAATGGTGGAAACTACGAGGTAGGCTCGCCGGCGATCCTGGTCGATCTGGTCGATATGGGCTTCAACCTCTTCAACCGCGCCAACAACCACACGACCGACTACGGCGTGGCCGGCATGATCGCCACCGATCGCCTCCTCGACGAGATGGGACTGGTGCACGCCGGCTCGGGGATGAACCTCGGCTGGGCCAGCCGACCGGGATACCTGGATACGCCCAAGGGTCGGGTGGCCCTGATCGGGATGGCCTCTTCGCACACGCCGATGTCGCGGGCGGGGAGCGCGTCCACCGAAGTGCAGGGCCGTCCGGGACTCAACCCGCTGAGGCTGAACCGGAGGCGCGAGGCCACGCCCGAGACGATGGAGAGCCTCCGCCAGATCGCGAGAGCCTACGGTACGGACCCGCCGAGCGATCCGGACAGTTCCGTCCGCGTGCTGAGCAGAACCGTGTTCCCCGGCCCGGCCGATCGGGTGGTCACGACGCTGAATCCCGTGGACCGTGCGCGCATCCTCCGCGAAGTCCGCAACGCCGCCGACCAGGCCGACTACGTGGTGGTGAACTCACACTCCCACGAGCCGGGCAACGCCAGCGTCACACCGCCCGAGTGGATGGAGGAGTTCGCCCGCGAGGTCATCGACGCCGGGGCCAACACGATGGTCATTCACGGACCGCACCAGCTCAGGGGCATCGAGATCTACAACGGCCGACCGATCTTCTACAGCTTGGCCAACTTCATCTTCCAAAACGAGACGATCGATCCCATGCCCGCCGACCAGGCGCTACGCGTCGATCTGGAAGCCGACGCCCTGGCGAAGGAGATCTACGACACCCGATTCCGTGTGGACGAGCGGGTGCTTGACCGATCGTGCCTCCCCGGATAAACGTAAGGTCAATTCCCTCTCGAGCGGAACACCTCATGACACCGTGGATGACCAGTGTGGGCCCGAAGGTCCTTCTTGCCGCCTTGACGGCTGCCGGCTGTTCCGGGAGCGACTCCGCTGACCGCGACGCGACGCTACCGCTGGCCGAGATCGCCGGCGATGAGAGCCGGCTCCGTTCGATCGAGCTCCGTGATGGGCGAGCTCTCGCGTGGGCGGAATATGGAGACCCCAATGGCGTACCGGTCCTCGAACTTCACGGCGGCGGCGCTTCGCATCTCTCGGGGCTCGTGTATCACCGGGATGCGCTGGCGGCCGGGGTACGCGTCATCGCGGTCGACCGCCCGGGCGCGGGCGGATCGACCGCGGATCCGGCTTTCGCCGTCGCCACGTACCACGAGGACATTCGGCAGCTCGCCGATCATCTGGATCTCGGAGAGTTCGTCGTCATGGGGAACTCGAACGGAGGGATGTTCTCAGTCGCCCTTGCGCATGCGATGCCTGACCGGGTGGTAGGCGCGATCCCGATGAATCCAGCGACCCCAGTCTTCGACGATCCCGCGGCGTGGGAGCTCACGCCTATCTACCATGGGCTGGCGGAACAAGAGGCCTCTGACATCGTTGGTGGCATGCGCGCCGCCATGCTTCAATTCGGAGAAAACCCGGAGGAAGCGCGGTCGAGCGATCCCTTCCGGCAGTTCCCCGAGGATACCGAACCGGAGATCGTGGCGATCTACTTTGCGGCGATCGAGCTTACCCCGGCCGAGGTGTTGGAGCAGGAGGTGCAGTTCATCCTCGAGAAGAGCGGCTGGGGTTTCGACGTGTTCGACATCCAACCGCGAGTCGAGTTCTTCACCGGACTTCACGAGGTCGGCACGCCGTACAACGAGGTTTGGGTCGACAAGCTTCCCAATGCCGGGCTGCATCTGACCACCGGTGGTCATGCAGGCCAAACCGCACCCGAAACCCGAAAACGCATCATGCGCTGCGTCTTGGCGCTGACCGACGAGCGCGCCTGCGAACCCACGCCGCCACCGGACGGCGCCGATTGACTCGGCTCGGATTTCACCGGTGAGCGAAAGGAAAAGCAATGTCAATCGCTATCCTCTTCAGTTTTCTATTTGCCCTGGCTGCATCGGCGTCGGCACAGACCCCGGCGATCGTCGAGCGGCGAGACCTACGAGGGATACCTGCAGAATCACATCTTCGATCCGATCGGTCTGAGTCGGACGTCGGTGTGCGATACGCAGCGCGTCACGCCGGGAGCCGCCCGTGGCTATGAGCTCGAAGACGACGAACTCCGTCACGCGTCCTTCATGTCGATGACCCATGCCGGAGCCGCCGGGGCGCTGTGCTCGTCCGTGTTCGACCTGATCTCTTGGACATCTGCGCTAACGAGCGGCCGGGTGGTCACCACGGCTGGTTATGAGACGATGGTCACGCCGGCGGTCCTCGACGACGGTACTGAGGTGCCCTACGGGTTTGGTCTGCGGCCGCGCGCACGACTGGAGGGGCGCTTCTCCGTCTCTCACGGCGGCGGCATCTTCGGCTTCTCGTCTCAGCTCGACTACTTCCCTGACGCTGATCTTGTGATCGCCGTCACTTCTAACACCTACGGACGCCACGTGGTTCGGATGGCGGACGCTATAGCGAGGTGGGCGCTGGGCATCCCGATGCCCACAGTCCTCGACGCGCAGCTGTCGGTCCGAGAGTTGGAGCCGTACGTGGGTCGATATCAGGTCTCCGCACCTGATCAGGAGTGGGTGGTGGTTCGGCGAGGGGGATGGCTGTTCTTGGAGATCGACGGGCGTCAGCCGTCGCGGCTACGATCACAGGGCGACGACGTCTTCGTACCACAAATCAATGACTTCGCGCGCATTGTGTTCCTGATTGAGGACGGCCGTGCGACAGGATTCAGCGTGCACGAGTGCGTACCAACCGACCAGAGCCGATGCCGTAGCCGTGAGGGGAGAAGGGTGAGGTAGTCGAGTATCGATTCCGAGTCGCTGCCTAAGACGGAGCTCTCTATCTGGACATTGCGGTCCTCAATTGGATCCGACCCCAAGCGGCCGTACTTACCTGCCTACTGCCCTCCTTGGCTCCACGGTGGCACCACTCTATTCGAGCGGGCATACGCGACCTGCTGGCCCAGATGCTCGTGCGCGTGGGTGCACAACAGCAAGATCATCGCGCGTTTGGACATGTCTTGACCGAAGAACTCCATAGTCTGTTCCAAGTCGGCGTCCGGAATACTTCGGATAGCTGCTCTCGCCGTCTCAAAGCTCGCCTGGAGCAGCACTTTGGTCTGCGCCATGTCGCTGGGTGACCGCTCCACCCCTGGAGCGAAATTCTTCAGCGCCTCGGGGAGATCGGTGGGTGTGTAGCCGACGAACCTCGCAAAGAAGACGTTGGCCCCCGCGATGTGCATGAAGACTTCGCCAACCGAGCGGACGCCCTCCATGGGCCGCCACGCGTAGAGGTCGGCGCTCATGGCATCGGCCAGCCCCACCCATTTCTCTTCGGTTTGGTCGAGGTCCGCGATCAGTTCCGCCCGAACGCCCGTTGGCTCCTGCGCGGTCGCGGACTGGAGCGGTACGGCCCAGAGCGCGCAAAGCACCGCTCCCGCAAGGTTTCGTGTGTTCAACACAGACATTTGCCCCTCCAATAAGGTGAACGATCAAAGACACCGCGGCCTGAGACTCGACTACAACATGCGTTAAGTACCGTCCCGGCGCGAGTCAATCCCGTGACACAGCTCTACAGTTAACGGCGGCTCCAGATTGCACATAATCGGCGGGCAAAATTGCACATATTTGCCGCGGCTGGAGGCCCGGAGGCGGGCCTCGGGCCGATCCATGAACTTGCGTCTCCCCTGTCACTGGTCGGAGAAGCAGCGATGTACGGATGGGAGCAACGTGTGCTGGTACAACATCATCTGGAGCAAGGACTGACGAAGACGGCGATTGAGAACTAGCCGCGAGTCTCCCCAGTCGCACGCTCACCACCCGAGGCGCGCTGGTGCCGACTGTGCCTGTGGAGTTGGCTCCGCCCGGGTCCCCCTGCCCTCTCCTCGATGAAACCGCCATCTTATCCCGTAGTCCGGCTCAACCGGCGCCCCTGCCTGGACAACAATCACTGAGGTCGTCTCTTGAGCACCATCGCTAACGCAGAACATCATCCCGACGTCCTCCGGGCCCTACGATCCCTGAAGGGCAGAGGCACCATCGGTGACGTAGTCTCCAGCGCCGGGCTGCCCCGCGACCAGGTGGAGTCCGCCCTGAAGGGTCTCCTGGAGTCGCACCAGGGTCACCTCGAGGTCGCCCAGTCCGGAGAGATGGTCTACCTCTTCGACCGCAAGCTCATCCGTCGCGACGCGGTTCCCGCGATGGAGCGCCTCAAGAGGGCGGCCAAGAGGTTCCTCACGGGGGCGTTCAAGGCCTGGATCGTCACCATGCTGGTGGTCTACTTCGTCGTGTTCGTGGTGCTCGTGGTCGCGGCGATCGTGGCCATAATGTCCCGGGGTGGAGAACGCCGCGGCGGGGGCGGGGGCGGGGGCGGAAGCTGGGGTCGGGGACGCGGCCATCGGCACGCCGGCCATTTCCACTTCCCGAGCTTCTGGCTCTGGTACTACATCTGGACGCCACGCTGGCGCCTGGGACGGCCATACTACGGTCGACGATGGGAGGCCACGCTGGAGAAGGACAGTCGGCCACCCTTCTACAAGAAAGTCTTCGCATTCGTCTTCGGGCCCGACCGACCCAAACCCACGCAGAAGCAACTCGACCGCAGCACGATCCGGCTGATCCGAGCCCGTAAGGGCGTGCTGACCACGGCGGAGCTCATGGAGCACAACGCGCTGCCCATGCCCGCCGCCGAGGAGGAGATGAGCCGCCTGCTCGGATCCTACTCGGGCGAGCCCACGGTCTCACGAGACGGGGAGTTGGTCTACACGTTCCCGGAGCTCATGATGAGCGCGCACGGTGTGGTGACGGATCGAGAGCCCAACCCGGCGTGGCTGCGCATGGAGTACCCGCTGGAGATCACAGGCAACGAGAAGAAGCACGACGCCGTGATCATCGGTATGAACGGCTTCACCCTGGCGGCGGGCGCGACCGCTCCCTGGTTCATCTTCCCACAGCTCGGCCTCGGCGGAACCGCCGCGTTCGTGGGTCTTGTGCTGATCCCGGTCGTCTTCAGCGTCCTCTTCTTCTCCGTCCCTCTTCTCCGCGTCCTCGGAGTCCGGCGGGAGAATCGCGCGCGCGAGGCCCGCAATCTGAGACGCTCGGTCATGGGACTCGTCTACCGCGAGGCGTTGGCCGGGAAAGGCAAGGTGACGGTGGACCAAGCGCTCGGGCACGCCAAACCTCGGTTGAAGGAACAAGATGTGGATCGCTCCGCGGTGGAAGCGGTGCTGCACCAACTGGCCTCGGAGTTCGACGCCGACGTGTCGGACAACGACGGCGCGCTAGTGTTCACCTTCCGCGCCGTCAGACGACAGTTCGCCGCCAGCGAGGCGATACGCCAGCATGTCAAACTGGAGGATCGCACGCTCGGCGAGGTCGTGTACTCGAGCGCGGACTCGCCCATGGAGGCCTTCGACCGGGAGCTGGAAGCTGGAGACCTAGACTTGAGCGGCTACCTTCCGTCCCCCGACCTAGTGGGCTTCGAGGACGACTACGAGGTCGTCGCGTTCGAGGAGGAGTTGAAAGTTCGGGGCGTCACCCAGCAATGATCGCCCACCATTTGCAGCGCTGAGCAGTCGATGCGCCGCGTGTGCCAGAGTGGCCAGGAGCCAACCTTTCCGGAGGCCTCGACCAACGGCGTTACCTATAAACGTCTTTCCGGTGACCGATCTTCAGGATGATAATGACGAGCTTCTTCCCCGAGACGCTGTAGAGAACACGATACGGACCAACTCGAATTCGAAAGACGTCATCGTAACCTGCCAGCTTTCGTGATCCCTGCGGGCGTGGGTCGTCGGCAAGGGCAACTATGGCTTTGACGACTCGCCTTTGGTTGTCGCGGTTGAGCTTCTTGAGTTGTTTCTCGGCCGTCCGACTGATCTCGATGCTATGACGAGCCATCAAGCTTCAACTCGGCGAGTACCTCCGATAGTGGCCGAGTCGGCTCATGGCGGAGAGCCTTGAGATCTTCGACGTCCTCCATTTCTTCGAGCCGATCAAGAATCGCTTCCTGGATGAAATGATTCATGACAATCCCACGGGAGCGGCAGTATTCCTCGAGGGCTTTCTTGAGGGCCACGTCGATACGGGCATTGATCTGTACGGTCGTCATTCCCCACCTGCTTGCTAGTATCTTATATTAATTAATATAATATCATATCAATCTCTGGTCAACGTGTGCCCCGTGTCCCCCGTTCCAGACCGTCTTCGACCGTCTTGGTTCGTCCTAGTACGTCCCATAATCCGCGATTACCTTCAACCCCAACCACCATCCATGAAGGCAGCCCCATGACAAACACTACGGGCATCACTATGGCATTGACGCTAGCCGCGGGGTTAGCAGCATCTCCCTCCGCGATCTCCGCCCAAAAATCTTTCCGTTTCACCACCGACGAGCAATTCGACGCGTCCACGATCCGGGCTTACGCCGGGGACCACGACGCCATCTACCGCCACATCGCCGATCATGCCGACGTGCACCTCGCGAACCTGCAGCGGTGGTTGCGGCAGCCTTCGGTGAGCGCGCAGAACATCGGGATTACCGAGATGGCCGAACTACTACGCAGTGACCTCGAGGCGTTGGGGTTCAGCGAGACTCAGTTGGTGCCGACATCGGGGCATCCCGGTGTGTGGGGATACTACGACGCCGGCGCCGAACGCACGTTGATGGTCTACCTCATGTACGACGTGCAGCCCGTGAATCCCGAGGACTGGGAATCCCCACCGTTCGAGGCGCGAGTGATCGACCACGAACTCGGCAGGGTGTTGATGGCGCGGGGAGCGACGAATCAAAAAGGGCCCGAGCGCGCCTTTCTCAACGCCATCGAATCGATCATCGCCGTGAACGGTACGTTGCCGGTCAACCTCATGGTGCTCGCCGAAGGCGAAGAGGAGTTGGGATCGCCGCATTATCACGAGTTGGTGGATCGGTTCGTGGATCGCCTGCGGACGGCCGACGGCGTGATGTTCCCGTTCAATGCGCAATCGCCAAGTGGTGACGTGAGCATGAGCCTCGGTGTGAAGGGCATCCTGTACACCGAGATGGAGTCGACCGGCGGTGCGTGGGGCGGCCCGACCCAAGCGGAGATACACGGCTCGTACAAAGCCATCGTCGACGCGCCGGCGTGGCGGCTGGTGCAGGCGCTGGCAACGCTTACCTCGACCGATGGCAACACCATCACCATCGACGGATACTACGACGACGTACGGCCGCCGACCATCGAGGAACAACGCCTCATCAACGGCCTGGTCACCGGCTGGAACGACGAAGGGAGGCAGCGCCTGCTGAGGGTCGAGCGCTGGATCGACGGCATCACCGGACGCGACGCCATCCTGCGGTATCTTTATCACCCCACGCTCAACATCGACGGCATCTGGAGTGGCTATACAGAGGAAGGGGTAAAGACCATCTTGCCCCACCGGGCCACGGCAAAGGTGGATTCACGACTGCCCTACGGCCTCACCCCCGACGCCGCCCTCGCCAAGATCCGCCGCCATCTCGACGAGCGGGGTTTTCAGGACATCGTGATAAGGAAGCTCTCCGGCTACCCCGCCGCGCAGACGGCGGTCGACGCCCCCGTGGTGCAAGCCGCCATCAGCGTATTCAATAAATATGGTAAGACACCCACCGTCTCTCCGCGGTTGGCGGGAAGCGCGCCGTTCTATCAGTTCACCGAGCGGTTGCGGCTTCCGCTCGTTTTCTCGGGACTTGGTCACGGCTCCGGCGCGCACGCGCCGAACGAGTACATGGTGGTGGAGCCGCGGCCGGGGTCGGGGATTGCGGGGCTGGGAGATATTGAACGAGCCTACGTCGATCTGCTGTATGCGTTGGCGGAGAGGCTGGTCATGTGACGGGAGACGGGAGGCCGGGGGGCGGGAGACGCCCTTTCGTCGCAACCGTCCCCAGCCCAGACCGGGCCGCTGAAGGTAGGTCGACGCGGCGGCCGATTGGCACGGAGACCCGGGCTCCATTGCCGCACGCCGAGATTTGCGAGCGCCGTTTGATATATTGTATGATGGGCGGTGGAACCGCCTAGACGACATGTGCTGCGAGCGGTGCGGACGTTATCAAGCGCTCTTATCAGCACGCGTAGGGGAGACTCATCAGTCCAGTTGCACTTAGACCACACCGGACCCCGGAGGGACGATGCCTCGACTCCGCACCCTCGTCTTAACTGGTGCAGCCCTCATCATCGCGGGTTTGGTAGCATGGTCGTTCCTCACTCCGTGGGATGGGAAATACACCACATACACGTCTGCGATGCGTTCGGACCTGCGCAACCTGGCGGCGTTTGAGAGCGCATATTACGCGACACACCGTACCTACACGGCCGACCTCGCGGTCCTGGTCGATATCATCCCTGGATACGATTATTGGACCTCCGCCAGAGTTACGGTCAGGGTTGAACGGGCTGACAGCACCGGCTGGAGCGCGACGGCCTCGCACGGTGAGATTACCCGTGCCTGTGCGATGTCGGTCCGACGCACGAGCCAAGCGCCTGTCGACACGGGCGCTGGTCCGACGTGCGAGAAGCGGTGGGCGTACATCCCTTACGACTCCGCACGAGCTAGCTGGCGCGCTCAATGGGCCGCGGATAGTACCTGCTGCTTGGCTGGGGGGTCCGGCACGGCCTATCGGATTCGTTGCCGGCGTGACTCAGCGGTCACGAGAGTCACCTCGACGCCAGTGGAGCTCCCCGCCTGTGAGATGCGTCCCTAGCGAAACGCTGCCCCCGTGAGTCGGGCCGGAGGACCTTTACCGCCACCTTGCGATGGTGTTTCAAGTCCTCGGCGAGGTAGACCGTGTCCATGTCGCCACTGCCGATTTCCCGCTCGATGGCGTAGCGGGGGCGCTGGAGATGGGAACTAGACTGGTCAATCCCTTTATTAGTTAGGCGCCAGCAGAATCGACACGGAATTGGATTGAAATGTCAGGTATTGGGTTGCTGAATGAAAAGCCGCTCCACGCATCGCTGAAGGAGTGGTACGTACAGCCGGGCGATCGATTTGAAGTCGCAGTTGATGGGTTTGTGATTGACATTGTTCGAGATGATCTGTTGCTGGAAATCCAGACCGGCAATTTCGCATCCATCAAGTCGAAGTTGACAAACCTGGTGCGTTCACATCAGGTACGATTGATCTACCCGATAGCCCGAGAGAAGTGGATTGTTAAGCCGGCGAATGATAGTAGTGGAGTCACTCGCCGCAAATCACCCAAGAGAGGGCGGATGGAGGATCTGTTCTGGGAAATGGTGAGTTTTCCCCAGTTGTTGTCGAACCGTAATTTCTCGCTGGAAGTATTGATGATTAAGGAAGAGGAGGCAAGGCGGTACGAGGCGAAGCGGAAATGGCGCACGAGAGGATGGGTCACTGAGGAACGTCGGTTGCTGGAAGTTGCAGACCAGAGGTTGTTTGAGGAGCCGGCAGATTGGCTAGCGTTTCTTCCGGACGGACTGGAGTCATTTACCGCGAGAGATCTGGCGGAAGCGATAGATATTAGGAGAGCGTTGGCACAGAAGATGTCGTATTCTCTACGAAAAGGGGGGGTAATCAAGTTGATAGGTAGGCGGGGGCGGGCCAATCTATACAGGGTCGTTGGCACCTAACTACTCGGCGGCGCTACGAGCGTGTATTGTCCCATTCCCTAATCAGCAAGCTTGCGAAGTTTTCTTTCCAGCAACTCCTTCTCATGCGGAGCAACCGCCTTGGATAACGCAACCACGTTGGAGTCGATTGCTGCCTCCGTGTTGCCTTCCAACTCATGAATTCGGGCGAAAGCACAATCCAGCAGCATCAGCGCAAACGTAGGACGGCCCGGCTAGCGGGGCGCCCGGCGAGATGCATATTAGTTGACTCGCTGAAGGAGGATTAATTGATGAAGAATGTCCTGAAATGGACTGGCATTGCGTTAGGTGGATTGGTGGGGCTGCTGGTCCTCGCGAGCGTAGTACTGTATGTCATTGGCTCCGCGCGGCTCAACAAGACGCACGACATCCAACTCGAGAACATCGCCATCCCGACAAGCGAATCGGCCATCGCCCGGGGCCAGCATCTTGTGGGGGCGTTGACCTTTTGTCAGGAATGCCACGGTGACAACCTGGAAGGCGAAGTTTTCATCGACGAACCCATGAGGGCGTGTAGGAAATTTTGTGTGTGAGCCTCTCCATCAGTCAGTAATCTTGAAACGGTCGCCGAAAAGTATGGCGAACTGGCTTCGAGCTTTCGCCCATGATACCGGTGGGCGTTTCCACGTAGCTTCGATGTTTCGTAATACGAGCCAGATTAGCTTCGTAGCGGCTTGATCGCTAGGGAAGTGCCCGCGGGTGCGTACCGACTTGCGGACCTGGCTGTGTAGACTCTCGATCGCGTTGGTCGTGTAGATGATCTTCCGGATCTCAGGGGCGAATGCAAGAAACGGAATCACCTGCTCCCATTGCCGCCGCCAACTCTGCGCGACGGTCGGATACTTGCGACCCCAGGGGCCCTGCTCGAATTCCTCGAGTTGGTGAAGGGCCGCCTCCGCGGTGTCGGCGCGGTAGATCTGTTTGAGGGCTGCCGCTAGCGGTTTGCGCTCCTTCCATCCGGCAAACTGCAGGGAGTGGCGAATCAGGTGCACGATGCACGTCTGGACGCGAGCGTTGGGGAACACCGACTCGATGGCCTCCGGAAAGCCTCGGAGTCCGTCCACGACGGCTACCAGGATGTCCTGGGTGCCACGGGTGCGCAGCTCCGTCATGACCTTGAGCCAGAACTTCGCGCCCTCGGTCTGCTCGATCCACAGCCCCAGGATCTCCTTGTAGCCCGAACACCGAATGCCGATCGCCAGATAGACGGCCTTGTTGCGCACCGTCCCCTCGTCGCGGATCTTCACGCGCAGCGCGTCGAAATAGACAACGGCGTAGACGCTCTCCAGCGGCCGGCTCTGCCACGCCTTGACCTCGTCAAGTACCGAATCGGTGACCGCGGAGACCAGGTCGGGAGAAATCTCCAAGCCATAGAGTTCCCGGACGTGAGCTTGGATGTCGCGCGTACTCATGCCGCGGGCGTACAACGCGATGATCTTCTCGTCGAAGCCGGGGAACCGACGTCGGTACTTCTCGATGAATTGGGGCGCAAACCGGCCATGACGGTCGCGGGGAATTGAAAGTTCGAGAGCGCTCGAGTCGGTCAGGACCGTCTTCTTGCTGTGGCCGTTACGGTGGTTCCCTCGAGCGTGCTCCTCCTCACCGCCGAGATGCACGTCCATCTCGGCGTCCAGAATCCGCTCAGCCAACGCCCGCTTCAGCTCGTCAACGAGCCCGTCTGATTCAAAGACCTTCTGGGGGTCGATGCCATCGAGCAGTTGGTCCACCAACTCCGGGGGGATCGACCGTTTGTGTCGCGCCATACGTGCCTCCAAAGTGCAGGTACATAGTATGGCTCACAAACACAAAATTCCTGATACTCCCACCCATGATGGCAATTGTTTACGCACCTAACTTGACTTCTGGTCAGGGTGGAGTGGCTACCACTTACACCGACGCCGATTATGTCAGCGCCATCCGCCATGGCGTCAACCCGGAGGGTCGAGGATTGATGATCATGCATTCGGACGTCTTCAACAACCTAAGCGAGGAAGACCTTGGCGCGGTCATTGCCTACGTCAAGAGCGTACCGCCTGTAGATAAGGAGATCCCGAACCGAAGGTTATTGCCGTTGGGGCGGATCCTCTTTGCCCTCGGCCTCTTTGACAGTGAGGCCATTCCGTTTATCCCAGCTGAGGCGATTGACCATGGTGCGCCTTTTGTCGAGATGCCTGAAATGGAAGCAACGGCCAAATACGGACAGTACCTGATGTCCATCACGCTATGCTCGATGTGCCATGGATCTGACCTGAAAGGTGGTCCCCCGCTTGACCCAAGTATGCCTCCTGGTCCCGCCATAGCGGGTTACGCAGCTCCCGGAGGGTGGTCGGAGGAGCAGTTCGTCACCACCATACGCACCGGCGTCACCCCCTACGGCAAAGAGCTCAACCAGGAGTTCATGCCCTGGAATATCTACGCCAACATGACGGATGATGAACTGGCAGCTATGTGGCGATACATCGCGTCGCTTAACAGTGAATAGCGGCAGTGTTACTTCTAAAGGAGCGAATCATGGAACTCGGCGCGTTTTCAATCAGCTTGGCTGTCAAAGACATTAAAGCCTCGAGGGTTTTCTACGAAAAGTTTGGTTTCAAAGTCTTCGCCGGAGATGCCTCGCAGAACTGGTTAATTCTAAAGAACGGCGATCACGCAATCGGCCTTTTTCAGGGCATGATCGAAAAAAACACCATGACCTTCAATCCGGGCTGGGACAGCAACGCAAGCAACCTCGAGACATTCACCGACGTTCGTGATCTACAGCGCCAGTTGAAAGCACAAGGTGTGCAGCTAATGACCGAAGCCGACGAGACAACCACAGGGCCAGCGAGTTTTGTCGCAGTCGACCCCGATGGGAACCCAATACTTGTCGATCAGCACGTCTAGCATAATAAACGGTTGAACCCGAGCGGCGGTGGGCAGCAGTAGAGATCATCGGGTCAGGCTCCCACTAAGGCGCGACAGTTCTGGAGAACACAAGGAATCGATGGCTCTCTTGAGGGAGCTCCTCGAATCCGGAAAGCTCACGCCGCCCATCGACAGAACCTACCCGCTGAGCGAGGTCCCCGACGCAATCCGCTATCTGCAGGACGGACACGCGAAGGGAAAAGTCGTCATCACCGTGTGAGGTAGACTAGCATGACAGAAGAACGGAATCCCTTTGGGCTCAACACGATCACGCCCTACTTGGTGGTAGAAAGCGTTTCAACCCTTATCCAGTTCCTTCAGCAAGTGTTCGACGCCGAGTCGAGAGGCGATCCGCAATATCGGGAGGATGGGAGCGTCAAGCATGCAGAAGTGAAGATCGGTGATTCGGTCGTGATGATGGGCGAGCCGATGGATGAGATCGGGCCAATGCCTGCCATGATGTATCTCTATGTAAACGATTGCGATGTCACCTACAACAAAGCCCTAGCAGCAGGTGCCACCTCAGTACTGAAGCCTGACAATTATCCGCACGGTGATCGCTATGGTGGCGTCAAAGATCCCGTTGGAAACGTCTGGTGGATCGTTACACACATTGGCAAGCAAACATGAGACGTCCGACTTGGTCGTCCGCGTGGATCGCACTGCTAGTCAGCGCGTGGATCGCACTACTTAGCGCGTGGATCGGCGGGTGTTCCTCTGCCGAGCGCGTAGCTACGGGCCTACCGGACCTAGTCCTGTCGAACGTTACGATCATCAACGGGCTCGGGGGGGCTCCCGTATCGGGGCAGACGATCGAGATACGCGACGGGATCATCACCGCTGTTCGCGCATCGGGTCCTGGGGACAGCCAAGCTCTAGACGTCGCCGGTCATTACGTCACTCCGGGCCTCATCGATTCCCATGTGCATCTTCCCACGGACGAGGGCACACTTCGCGTTCACCTCGATTCACTCCTGGGTGTCGGCATAACCTCGGTCCGCGACATGGCGTGTTGCGCCGACCTCCACGGCCAACTCAGAGCCGGGGCTGACTCGGCACAGGTCCCACGGCTGTTCTCGTCCGCGTTTTGGGCCGATCCGGTCTTCTTCGCGAGTGACCCTCGCGTCATGGGGGTTCCTGGGACTGGCAGCCTCCCTTGGTTCCTAGCCGTGACTGACTCAACCGACCTCGAGTCCGCGGTTCGTAACGCCAAGAACAGCGGTGCCAGCGGGATCAAGATCTACTCCAATCTATCGGCTGAAGTGATTCGCGATATCGCGACAGAGGCGCATCGCCAGGGTATGCGTGTTTGGAGTCACCCCGTGGTGTTCCCAACCCGCCCTTCCATCGTCGTCTCGTCGGGCATAGACGTGATTTCTCACGCCGCTCTGCTCGTATGGGAGGGTGTCGAGCAGCTGCCAGAACGCTACAATGCCGTGGAACCCTTCAACCCGTTCGGTCCGCCTGCACCATACTCGGCGGTGTCGCCGGACCAGCCTGCGGTTGTCGGCGTCCTTGAAGCGATCCGTGACCGCCGCATCATCCTCGATGCGACGGTCTCGACAATAGCAGGCGCCGTAAGTGATGAGGCGTCTGAGTGGGCGATCCAGGTGACGAGGTTGGCCCACCGCATGGGTATAGCGATTGCGGCTGGAACCGACCATCCGTCGGGAGGACGCCTCGCACTATTCGGCGAGCTCGAAATGCTGGTCGAAGTGGTGGGGCTCACCCCGCTGGAAGCTCTGACCGCAGCCACATCGACTGGTGCAGAGGCGCTTGGCATCGGGGACCGATTGGGCACTGTCCAGCAGGGTAAGGTCGCGGATCTGGTCGTGTATCCATCTGACCCCACTGTCGACATCAGCAACTTGCGTCACCCGATCTACGTGATAAGGGGCGGAAGACTAGTCCGCTCTCCGTCTCAGCTCTGATTTTGTAGCTAGACCGTCAAGGAAAGGGGCAGAAGATGCTCAAGATAGTGTTTCTCATTAGTCGGCGACCCGGTATGGACGCGGAAGAGTTCCATCGATATTGGAGGGAGACTCATGCACCGATAGCGGCAAAACTCCCCTTACTTAGAAAATACGTTCTGAACCACTTCGCCGCGGCTCCGGACGGGACGCCTCCCATGTATGATGGCTTCGCGGAGCTGTGGTGGGACGACGCAGAGGCGATGGAGCAATCGATGGCGTCAGCGGAGGGTCAGGCTGCCGTGGCGGACGGAGACAACTTTCTCGATGTGGAGAGGATTCAGACGTTCAGCGTAGAGGAAGGAGTTATTTTCGAAAGTTGTGGATTGGAGGAATGAGAAAGGCGGCGTATCCTTTCGTGTAGTCAGTTGAAACGTACACGAGATCCGGTTGTGACGACCGGAGAAAGGACACGCCACCGATGTTGAGGATAATAGAGAATGCGTCTGAGAGCAAAGGGAACGGACTGTTCGCAGACCTGGACGAGCTTGCCAGAGAGGGAGCTCGGCGGATGCTGGTGAGTGCGTTGGACGCGGAAGTGACCGAGTATGTCGAGCGATATCGGATTGAGCGAGACGGAGAGGGCCGCGCCCTGGTGGTGCGCAATGGCAAAGCCCGTCCCCGCAAGGTGACGCTGGGTGCTGGTACGGTCACGGTGACCGCGCCACGGGTGCATGACCGTCGTATGCGGGCGCAGTTCACGAGCAAGATTTTGCCTCCCTATATGCGGCGGTCGCCGAAGGTGGCGGAGGTCTTGCCGGTGTTGTATCTGCGCGGTCTGTCGACGGGAGATTTTCGCGAGGCGTTGCCGATCTTGTTGGGTGAGGACGCATCAGGCTTGTCCCCGACGACGATCACGCGATTGACGGCGGCGTGGGAGGGGGAATACCAGGCGTTTCGCCAGCGTGATCTGCGTGATCGGGAGTATGTGTACGTCTGGGTCGACGGGATCCACTTCAACATTCGCCTCGAGGCCGACCGGCTGTGTACGCTGGTGATGCTGGGCGCCCGGGCGGATGGGACGAAAGAGCTGATCGCGGTGGAGGACGGCTATCGGGAGAGCACGGAGAGCTGGTTGGCGGTGTTGCGCGATCTGAAGCGTCGGGGGATGCGGGCCCCGGTGCTGGCGATTGGGGATGGCGCGTTGGGGTTCTGGGCAGCGGTGCGGGAGGTGTGGCCGGCGACGCGGCAGCAGCGCGACTGGGTGCACCGGATGGCCAACGTGTTGGACAAGCTTCCGAAACGTTTGCAGCCGGCGGCGAAGCGGGTGTTGCGCGAGATGATGTATGCGGAGTCGCGTGCGGAGGCCGAGGCGCTGGTCGAGCGTTTCGCCACCGCGTATGCGGCCAAGTATCCCAAGGCGGTCGCCTCGCTCACGCGGGACCAGGAGCACCTGTACAGCCATTTTGATTTTCCGGCCGAGCATTGGAAACATATCCGTTCGACGAACGTGATCGAGTCTGCCTTCGCGACGGTCCGGTTACGACAGCGCGTGACCAAGGGAGCGGGCTCGCGGAGCAAAGGGCTGACGATGGCGTTCAAGCTGTTGGAGATGGCGCAGCAACGTTGGCGGAAACTCAACGCTCCAGAACTTCTCCCCCTGGTGTTGGCAGGAGAACAATTCAAAGATGGTATGCAGGAAACTGACAAAGAGAACACGGATCGGAAGGTCGCCGCTTGATCACTCACCGATCCACAACATTTGACAATACCTCTAGAGGAAGTGAAGATCGTTTAGTTGCGGCTCGCACATCAGGTGTTGTTGCGCCCGGCCGGTAGAGATGTATACTCGACTCTTTCCGGTCCGGAGTCTCAGACATGGCAAAATCCGAAGAAGGCGGGCTTGGCCGGCGCAAGTTCCTGAAAGGTGCCGCCGTGACCGCCGCGGCGCTCGCCGCAGAGGGGGAAGCCGTGGCCGCAGAGCAACCATCCACCCACGATCACGAGCACCAGGCGGTGCCGTCCGATATCGCACTGCGGGTCAGAGCCCTCGAATCCCTGCTCGTCGAGAAGGAGATGGTCGACCCAGCAGAGCTCGATCAGGTGGTCGATCGCTACGAGAACAAGGTCGGTCCCCGCAACGGCGCCCAGGTCGTCGCGCGCGCCTGGGTCGATCCGGCCTACAAGGCGCGCCTCCTGACCGACTCCACCGAGGCGATCGCAGAGCTCGGATACGGCAGCGCCCAGAGCGACCACATGGTGGTTCTGGAGAACACGCCGGAGGTCCACCACCTCGTGGTGTGCACGCTCTGCTCCTGCTATCCGTGGTCGACGCTCGGGCTACCACCGGTGTGGTACAAGTCCGCGCCGTACCGCTCGCGCGCGGTGATCGATCCGCGCGGGGTGTGTCGCGAGTTCGGACTCGAGATCCCCGACGACGTCGAGCTACGCGTGTGGGATAGCACGGCCGAGATCCGCTACCTCGTGTTACCGCAACGACCGGCCGGCACCGAGAACATGACCGAAGCCGATCTCGCCGAAATCGTTACGCGCGACTCGATGATTGGCGTGGCGAAGGTTGCAGCGCCGCAAGCGGGAGGCGACGCATGAACACCATTCACGATATGGGCGGGATGGACGGCATGGGCCCCATCGAGGCCGAGCCAAACGAGCCTGTGTTTCACGAGCCGTGGGAAGGCCGCGTCCTCGGGCTCCTCCTGAAGACCTGGTTCGGCCCCTGGAGCAGAGGCCGCAACTGGGGAAGCTTCCGCTTCGCGCTCGAAAGCATCCAGGCCGACGACTACCTGCGCATGTCCTACTACGAGCGTTGGTTGGAAAAGCTGCTCGTGGACCGGCTGCTCAAGAGCGACCTCGTCACGACCGCCGAGCTCGAGAGCGGTAAGGCCGACCCCAACCGCCCGCACCCGACACTGCTCCCGGAGTCGCCTCGGTCCGACCGGCGGGACCCCCCGGCGAACCCGGGGTTCCGCCCCGAGCAGCGCGTGCGCGCGCGCAACATGCATCCGCGTGGTCACACACGGCTACCACGCTACACGCGCGGCAAGTACGGCACGGTGGTCCGGGACCACGGCATCTTTTCCCTGCAGGACACCGACGAGAACGGCCAGAGACTCGGCGACCGGCCACAGCACGTGTACACCGTGCACTTCGCCGGGCGGGAGCTATGGGGCGACCGGGCCGCCGCGCGCGACGCGGTATATGTCGACATGTGGGAGGATTACCTTGAGCCGGCCTGACGGACGCGTCGAGGCCGAACGACTCGAGGCGCTGCCGCCGCTCCCTCGCGATGAGGAGGGACCGGTGTTCGCCGAGCCGTGGCAGGCGCAGGCGTTCGCCCTCGCCGTCAAACTGTCGGAGCAGGGACGCTTCACCTGGAAGGAGTGGGCGAGCGCGCTCGCCGACGAGCTCGCGGCGGCCGCGGCCCGCGGCGAACCGGACGATGGCTCGCAGTACTACCATCACTGGGTGGCCGCCCTCGAGCGCCTCGTTACGGAAAAGGGCATGGCCGATTCTCCGGAGCTCCTGGTGCGCAAGGAAGCCTGGGCCGACGCCTACCGGCACACGCCTCACGGAAAGCCCATCGTACTCCGTCAGTCGCACTGACCGCGTCAACGCGCCTTCCAAGCCGAACGGAGTTCATCTGTGCTTACACGATCGTGCGAGGTTGTAGTTAACTAGGTCACGAGGGAGAGGAAAAACATGGGTTCTCACTATCACACATGGTTGGGGCGAACCGCTGGAGTTCGCAAAGTCCTCGCGACGCTCACGCTCGTGCTCTTGTGTCTGCCCAAGGCAGCCATGGCACATCACATGACCGGTGGTGAGGTGCCTCGGACCTTTTTCGCCGGACTCCTCTCCGGTCTTGCCCATCCAGTCATCGGCCCCGACCATCTCGCGTTCATCCTCGCGGTCGGCATCATCGCGGCGGCTTTCGGACAAGGGCGCATCTTTCCGTTGGTTTTTCTGGTCGCGTCCCTAGTAGGCTTGGTGATTCACCTGATGGGCGTCACCGTTCCGGGCGGCGAGATCGCGGTCGCCGTTTCAGTCGTCGGCGCCGGTGCGTTCCTCGCCGCGGACAAGAAGGTCCGCCCGTTGCTGCTCGGCGTCGGATTCGCGCTCGCCGGAGCCTTTCACGGGTACGCCTATGGCGAGTCGGTTGTGGGAGCGGAGCCCGCGCCGCTCGGGGCCTATCTGCTGGGGCTAGTCGTGATCCAGTATGCGGTGGCGATGGGGGCGTTTACAGTTGTCAAGCGGCTCGACGGTCGATCCTTACCGTGGCGCAACATGGCGATTCGGGCGGCCGGGGTCACGGTGGGCGTGACCGGTGTCGTCGTACTCGCCTTCGCCATCTAGCTGTCGAGAGCCGCTCTAAACCAACGAGGCGTTGGGCAGGACAGCACACGGCGGGGGCGGCAACGCCCCCGCTTTTTTATGGTCTTCCGGGAATTTCGGGGTAAGTGATTGAAGGGACAACCACAGTTCCTGTTCTCCCGCAATCCATCTCGGTCGACGAAGACCATCCCACCCGACCCCAGATGAGCCACGGAAAGCACGGAAAGCACGGAAACCCCGCCCCACACCCGGATTGTGGTTCCCCTCCCCCAACCCTCCTGCTGTTCATCCTCGGTGTTGGCTTTTCACATGGTGGGGGGAGGGGAACCCAAATTCAGGGAGGGGTGCGGGGGTCCGTGGTTTCCGTGCTTTCCGTGGCTATTCAATTCAGCGCTACGGGCGGTACTGCCACGCGGCCTTCCCCGGAAATGCCCCGTAGGCTGTGGCATCCTGACCCCTCGGCGGCTAAAGTTACTAAACATTGGGGCACGTTCATGGAGACAACACATGTGCTACGAAACGTCGCTACCACGACGTGATTTCGTGAAGGGTGGCGTTGGTGCAGCAATGGCCGTCGCTGGTTTTCCCGCATTCCGCCTACCGCGCCTTAGCGATCTCAGGCGGAGTTCGGAACGCCCCTACCTCGAGGCCGCCTTGCAAGCCGCCAAGTGGATCGAGCTTTCGCGAGCCACCACCGATCACGGTGTAACGTGGCCGGCGGATCCAAATGACCCGAACTCGTTGGGCAATACGCTTTACACCCATAGTCCGGGAGTGGTGACGTTTCTACTCGAACTGTTCCATACCACCGGCGACACCGCGGTGTTGACCGATGCCATGGCCGGGGCGGATCACCTCGCCGACGAGGTCGGTCGCGAGCGAGACTCTTCGGCAGGTTTGTACACGGGTCTGGCGGGTTTGGCGTTTGTCATGGAGGAGACGTATAGGGCTTCGGGGCGCGACCAATACCGTCGCCACGCCGTGCGGTGCCTGTCCCTCCTCAAGCGGAACGCACGACCGGCCGGAGCGGGCAGGGCGTGGCCGGTCGGCAACGGTGACGGAGCGAGCAGAGAAGTCAATGATATCGTAAGCGGTACGGCTGGAACGGGTCTTGGCCTCCTGTATGCCGATCGGATGATGGGTGATCCTGAAGCCGTCGAGCTAGCGGAACTGGCGGGACAACGTCTGGTCGAGCGAGCGATTCCCACGGACGCCGGTCTCAAATGGGACATCTATCCCGGCTACGCACGCGAGATGCCAAACTTTTCGCACGGCACCGCCGGCATTTGCTATTTCTTGGCAGCGTTGTACTCGCGCACGCGAAAATCTGAGTTTCTCGACGCTGCTCTTGCCGGTGCCGCGTACCTCAAATCGATCGCTACGGTGAAGGACGACACCTATCTCATTTACCACAACTCTCCGCTAGGGGAGGATCTTTATTATCTGGCGTGGTGTCACGGGCCCGTGGGGACCAACAGGCTGTTTCACCAACTTGCCGTGGCAACAGGCGACGATGAGTGGATGCGTTGGGTGCACATGGGTGCGCGGGGTATCATGGGGACCGGCACGCCCGAGGTCCGGACACCCGGGTTCTGGGAAAACGTCAGCCAGTGCGGGGGATCGGCCGGTATTGGCGACTATTTTCTCACCATCGAACGCCTTACGAAGAGGTCAGAGTACCGCGCGTACGCCGACCGACTGACGAGCGATCTCCTCGACCGCTCGACGAAATCGGGTGATGGTCTCAAGTGGGTACAGTCGGAACACCGCGTGCAGCCCGAACTGTTGGTGGCGCAAACGGGTTACATGCAGGGCGCCGCCGGAATCGGCAAATATTTCCTTCACCTCGACGCTATGGAGCGAGGCGAAGGACCCAAGATCATCTTGCCCGACTCCCCGTATTGACGGTCGACTTGCCACGGCAGGCTACCTACAGTCCTCCGGATCCAAAGGTCGGGGGTCTATCCCCCGAGGGCTGCCAGCCGCGCGAAAACGGCCTTGAGTTCGTCGTCGTCCGATAGCAACTCGCTAAGGCTTTCCCACGGCATCGCTAGGCCGTCAACGGCCCTGTATCGCCCCAGGGTTCTTGGACAGTGATTTGAAGGTAATCATTTCTACGCAGCCGCGTCCAGGCCGACGAAGTCGCGTCGCACTTGAGCCGGGCTGCGATAGTCGTACTTCTCCAGCATCCACTGCTCGTTGTACGTCCGCTTGAACTCGAGCAAGGCCAGGCGGAGCTCCTCGATCGTCTCGAAGCTCCGTACCCACAAGACGTTTTCCTTCAGCGTGCGGATGAAGCGCTCAGCGACACCGTTGCCTTCGGGCTCCCGCACGAAGCTCGGAGAGCTTTCGATGCCGAAGAACGCGACCTCCTGTTGGAAATCGTCGGCCAAATAGTTCGACCCGTGGTCGTGACGCAGCCGCAGCCCGCGGGCCACGCCTTCGCCGATGCCCCCGAAGCGTTCCCGGATGCCCTGGCGAATCGGCTCCAGGGCCTCGAAGCGGTTCCCGCGCTTGGCGGCATGGAGCCCGATGCACTCGGTCGCGCAGTGATCGACGGCCACGAAGACGAAGGCTGCCCCCTCGGCGACGGTCACGGTGGCCGTCATGTCCGTGCCCCACATCACGTCGGGCGCCTCGGTGGTGATGGTCCCGTCGTGCGCCTTTGGCCCGTGCGCGTGGCCCGCGCGCTGCGGGGCCTGGAGGCCGGACTCCCGCATCAACCGCCGCACCCGTTCCTGCGAGGTCCGAATCCCGTCGACCCGCAGCTTCGCCCAGGCCTTCCGGTACCCCTCGCCATGAAACGGCGAGGCTTCGAGCACCCGGCGAATGTGGGCCACCAGGACGTCGTCCGGGGCAGCGCCGATCGGCCCGCGGCGACGACACGGCGCAGGGGACCGTGTCGCCTGCCGCCGCGCATACACACTGGAGCGGGCGCGGTGCCACACGCGGCAGACCCGCTGCACGCCATACGCCCGACGGGTGGAGATCGACTGGGCGCCACTCATCGCGTCGACCTCCGCCGGGCCAAAGGGCCGCCGGCCTCCAGCTGATCCACCTTCGCGTACAGTAACTCGGTCTCCATCAGCAGCTCGCCGATCTTGGCCTGCAGCCGACGATGGTCTTCGTCCCGAGCATCCGGTGCGCGGCTCTTTAGGCCCGCCTGCCCCGCAGCCAGAAACTGAGCCCGCCAGTGCGACGCCCGCGCCGCCGTGATCCCCACCGCCCGCGACACCGACTCGAGATCCTCCCCGCGCAACAGACGCAGCACCACCTCACGCTTCCGCCCGGCCGAGAACCGACCCCCACGGCCGCGCCCGGCGGCCGCGCCGGTCGCCACCGATTCCTCAACGTGCTTCCTCATCTCGACACTCCTCCTGCGAGAACTCTCTCGCAATCAAGTGTCCAAGAAAACCCTAGGGCGCAGGAGCCCCGCCATCTGGTCGGACTCCCGTACGCATGAACACGATGAACTGATCCTCGGTCCAGGTAAGGCCCGCGCCTATCAGACCCGGTGCATTGAATTCTGCATTGCCACCCAAATCTCTACCGTGGCAGATCGCACATGCTATTGACGTCATGTACTCACCGTATTCGGCGGTCGGGCCTGCCGGGGGCGCCACCTGGGGTTCGGTCACCGGCGCTTGGGCTTCGCGCATGGGGAACACGTTGACAAAGATGGCGCCCAGCACGTTCAATCTGTTGGGCGGCGTGTCAGGCTCGATCGGCGGTTGCGAGCGCAAGTACGCAACGATGGCGTGCACGTCGGCATCACTGAGGTTCCGGAAAAAACTGGACGGCATGATTACGAGTGACCGACCGCTTCTATGAATACCTTCCCGGATCGCGCGGATGATCTCGCCGTCCGACCATTCACCGAGGTGGGTCGGCGTCAGGTTCGGCGCCCACAGCGTTCCCCACGGTGGGACCTCGTCTCCTAAGAAATCGAAGCCTTCCATCGGCAGCGACTGGTCAGCAGCATGGCATCCAGCGCAGAACTGTCCGAATCGCTCGCCGCGTGCAACGAGTTCCGGCGTAACCTCGACGGAGATCTGGGCCACAGGATTGTCGTACTTCCGGTTCAGTTTGTAGTAACCGACGAGAGCAACCACGAGTGCCGTGCCAACCACGAGCGCCAACAGGCCGCAGAACGTCGCTCCGACCCACTTGAGTACGCGACGGGTGGACAGCCAGGCCCGCCGGGCCAGCCAACCAAGGGCGACCGTCAGGCCGACGAGTACGGCAACGCCAACGATATCAAACATCTCTTGATGTCCTCCAAAGGATTAGCATCCAGCAACACGATGTCGGCGACCTTGCCGACTTCCAGCGTGCCGAGGCCGTCGCCGACGCGCCAGCAGACGGATCCGATGCCTCGCTACAAGAGAAGTAACGACCAATCCTTACCGATCGAAAAGAATCGGTTTCTTCCAAGAGATTTTCCCGTCGAATACGGCACCAAGAAACCGATTCGTACCGTTCAACACGGCTAACGGCCCGGCCCGGTCGGGATCCATCGTATCGACCACACAAAACCCCACCATTCGTTCGATCGTCGTATCGTAGCGGACGGCGATTGCGACTATTACGGCCGTCGCGTCGAACACCTTGACATGTTTGAGGTCGAGCAGCTCGAATGCGTCCGGAGTTGCGTCTACAGCCCTCTTTATGGCCTCCACCATGGCATGGGCGGCCGACCAAAGTCGGCCGATTTTGGAATCGGAGCCCGCGGACGTGCCCACTGCTGTTCGACCCGGTTTTGTTTCGAGTGCCACACGGGCACGGCTGCGTTTGCCGCCCAAGTTCGTGAACGACAGACTTACGAACTTGAGCCGTTCCTCTTTGCGTACCCCGACGCTGATAAATTGCAATCGCTGTTCTTGTGGATCCGCCATGTTGGCTGCTCCAAAGGTCGTGTTTCGACGAAGCTACTCGGCACCCGGACGCGGGATCAAGAGAGCAACGGGTCTCAATAAGGCCCTAGCTGCCTTTCCAGATACCTTGGGCTCGAACCGCCACGGCACCGATTAGTCCTTCGAGGGCCTTTTCCCCCCTGCGCATGGACCAGTGGTAAAGGGCTCGATATCCCTTCACGCCGAGGCCACTTCCAACCAGGGCACCCCCGACCGCGACCGGTGCAATCACGGTCGCCACTCCGAGCGCGGCGAGAGCTGCTCCTGCGAGCATTCCCACACCGAAGCCCGCCCCTCCCGAGAGCGCCGCAAAGAACACTCCCACAACGAGGCCGACGTTGTGCGACGTCACTTGGCCGTACACCGTCATCTCACAGGAGGGCGTAGCCCCTTCGATCGGCCGCAGGGTGACGAACAAGTGCCGCAGTCCACTCTCTCTGACCTCGTGCACGAACCCCTGGGTAGCGTGCGCGATGACTCCTGGGATATCGAAGACCAGTACACCTCGGTCGAGCGGATCACCCTGCTGGTCGGTCAAGGTCAGGCGAAAAGGCTCGTCGGGAAACACGTCCTTCATCGTCAAGAGTACCTCTCGGGGCGATGCTTCGACGACGCGCCGGACGGTAATCGTGTCGGGCGGATGCTTCAGGAACCTCCGGGCCAGGCCAGTGCTCTTCTTTATCTTGGGGGCCGCGCGCTCCGCGCGCAGGTCGGCCAACGCGGCATCCACGAATTCGTTGGCGATGCCGGCCTCCAGCGCTGCGGAGCGCACGCGCGTGAGCGCATACCCCGCAGGGGCCGATGCCGCGCCCCGGACATTCGGTGCTTCGATTCTCCTCGCAGCCTCGGCTTGAAGGTGAGCAGCCCGCTCCCACAAACGGGCCGCCTCTTCCTCGCTGAGAATTTCTGGATCGTGCTCCGCCATCTGAACCTGAGCCTTTCTTGTTCGTACCGGCGTTGGAAAAGGGGGCGAAAAAGCCCCCGCAAGCCAGGAAAGCTGTGGGCTTGCGGGGACCGCCGCCAGCCCGGCTCAGATCAGGCCGGATTTGTAACAAAGATCGTCCCAACGCTCACGGACGCAAATGACGCAAAATCGACGCACCTATGGTCCTGCGGAGCCAATCGTGGCAGTTTGAGGCTCTGAGCACTTGCAATCCGGTTCAGGAATCGATCGATGGCCCGTCCACTCATCTTCAATATCACTCTCACCGCGGCGGAATTCATGTTCAAGTCATTGGTAACGCGTGCACCGATCCCGAAACGAGGCCTTCCGCGTGTGCTTGGTGCGGTGTCCCTCGCGTTGCTCCTGGCGCCGGCCGCCGACGCGACGGCCCAAACTCGGCGCATGGAGCTGGCCGACCTCGGTCGGGAAATCTCGCTCTCGTCACCGGCCATCTGCGCGAACGGGAGCCGCGTGGTGGTGGTGCGGAGTGTGGCCAACTACGAAGACAATCGGTTCGACCGATCCCTCTTGTTGGTCGACGCGACGAATGGGACAGAGCGGCTCCTCACGCCGGGCCGGCGGAGCGTCTCGAGTCCACAATGGTCGCCCAATGGCGATCGGCTGGCGTTCCTCGATGCGGTCGACGAGGAGAAGCCGCAAATCTATGTCATGCAGATGACCGGGGGAGAGGCCCTACGCGTCACCAACGTCGAGCGGGGAGTCCGGTCGTACGCCTGGCGCCCCGACGGGGAGTCGTTTGCGTTCGTGACGACGGATGCCCCAGAGGAACGAGAGGGCGAAGAGCGGCATAACAAGTAGTTCGAGGTGGGTGACAACGTGTTCCTGGCGCAGTCGGCGCCCACGTCGTCGCACATCTGGCTCATCGCGGCAGACGGGGGCGAGCCCGAGCGGCTGACGTCCGGGGGCTGGAGCGTGACCGGATTCGTGTGGGCGCCGGATGGCAGATCGATGGCGTACGCTCGCCAGCCGCGCCCCCACACCGGTGAGGAGTTGAACGGCGCACTCGCCGTCCTCGATCTGACGACGAGTCGTGCGCACGAGGTGTTCCGCGGCGCGAGCGCGTTCGGCGCGGGCGGCGCGAAGTTTTCCCCCGACGGGAAACTGCTCGCCATCGGCCGATCCGCCGGCAGGGAGCCGTTTTTTCATCCCACGCAGATAGGGGTGGTCTCGCCGTCCGGCGGAGAGCCGCGGGTGGTGACGGGCGCCATCGATCGGAACCTGCGTGGAGACTGGTTGCCAAGCGGCGAGCTGTTGGTCTGGGGACCGGATCTGACGCGAGTCAGTGTTTGGGTACAACCCCTCGAGGGCACGCCGCGCCGAGTGGACCTGGGCGCCGTCGACCCCATCTCACCCTTCGCCATCAGTCCCGAGGGTGCCGTCGCGTTCATCGGCGAGCAGCCGGGCCGGCCGCAGGAGCTATATCACATGAGTTCGGTTGGCGCCGCGCCGCGCAGACTCACCGACGTGAATGGAGTTATCGCCGGCCTGACCCTTGGGCGCGTAGAGACGGTGGAGTGGGACGGTCCCGACGGATTCCACGAAAATGGGGTGTTGACCTATCCGCCCGGGTACACCGAAGGGCGCCAGTATCCTCTCGTGCTGTCCATCCACGGCGGTCCGATGGGGACGTCCACGGAGGGATGGGATCCCTTCACCCAGCTCCTAGCCGCCCAGGGCTGGATCGTGTTCCAGCCCAACTACCGGGGCAGCAGCAACATGGGCGACGCATTCCAAAGCGCGGTCATCAATGATGCAGGCGAGGGCCCGGGACGCGACGTCATGGCCGGAGTGGAATCGCTCAAACGTCGCGGGATAGTGGACGAGAGCCGAGTGGCGGTGTCGGGGTGGTCGTACGGCGGGTACATGACGGTGTGGCTCACGTCCCATTACGACGGGTGGCGCGCCGCCATGGCGGGAGCGGCCGTGACCGATTGGTTCGATTGGTACAACCTGGCCGACTACAACGTGTGGGCCGGTTACGGACTCGGCGGCTCTCCGTGGCTGAACGACAACGCCGAGAACTACTGGCGTCAGTCACCCATCGCGTACGCGCATCTGATCCGCACGCCGACGCTCATTCTCTCCACCACCGGCGATCCGCGCGTGACGGTGACGCAGTCCTACAAGCTCTATCACGCGCTCAAAGACAACGGCGTGCCGGTCAAGTTCATCGCCTATCCGGTGAGCGGCCACTTTCCGCCCGACCCCGTACACCAGCGCGATGTGCGTCGGCGGTGGGTGGATTGGATTGCGGAGCATTTTCGGGGAGTCTCGTAAGACGTGAGACGTGAGACGTGAGACGGCCACCCAACCCATTCCCGGGGGCGGGGGAAGGCCTTCTCACTTCTCACTTCTCACGTCCTACGTCTTACGTCTCACATCTTACGTCTCACGTCTCACGTCTCACGTCTCACGTCTTACGTCTTACGTCTTACGTCTCACGTCTTACGTCTCACGTCTCACGTCTCACGTCTCAACGTTCCGTCAACAACTCCACCGACCAGACGTCGCTCTCGAACTGCTGGATCATGAAAAAGAACCGGCGTTGGTGGATCGCGAAGTTCCAACGCGTGAACCGCCGGGTTGGGGCGTCCATCGTCACGACTCGCGTGGACGAACCTCCGGCCGCCGGTATGCCCCACACGCTGGGCGTTTCGTCTTCGTCGTACGCGGTGTAGTACACCGTGCGGCCATCGGCCGACCATACGGCAAACGTGATCGTCATCCCCATGTCTTGATCGCGCACAACGACACGCGAATCACCGCTCGCCAGCGAGTAGATCCGGATGCTTTGTGTTTCATTCGACCGGTATACCACCTCGTCACCGCCTGGTGCCCAACTTGGCCAGAAGCCCCCTTCGCTCGTGAGCTGTTCTTCTGCGCCCCACACCCCAGTGTTGGGGTCGCGGACCTTCAAATACACTTCGTGCCGGCCTGTGCGGTCGGACGCAAAGGCCAGCGCGTTTCCGTTCCACGACCACGTGGGATAGCGATCCTGAGCGACATCGTCGGTGAGCTGTTGTAGTTCACCACCGTCCGCGTTCATGAGATAGAGATCGCGATTGCCGTTGCGCAACGAGTAAAACGCGATCTCCGATCCATCCGGAGACCACACCGGCGCATAATCGTCGCTCGCGTGCGTCGTCAGTTGTTGCGGCTCGCCGCCATCGATGGGGATCTTGTAGACGTCCTGGTTTCCTTCTCTATTCGAATCGTACACCACCCACTGCCCGTCCACCGAAATGTTGGCGGTTTCGACCATTTGCGTCTCATTGGTGAGCGGCTCCGCTTCGATGAGCGACACTTCACCCGACCGCGGAATACCGAGCGACCAAATGTTGGCGATGTGCGTGAAGACGGAATACGTGAGTCGTGCCCCATCGTTGGAAAGATCGATCGTGTGCGCGTTGAGCCCGGTCGTCACGCGAGTCGGAGCACCTCGCGGCCGGCCGTCACCGTCGATCGATGACTGATAGACATCTCGGCTTCCGCCACGATTCGACACGAACAGCAACCGCTCACCGTCAGGAGCCCACACTGGACTCACGTTCAGGAAGTCGTCGTTGACGATTTCTACCGGCTCGCCTCCTGACGATGGTAGGATGCCAATAGTGCTCGGGTCGATGTTGCCTAATTCGCGAGCGCCGAAGACGAAGAGCGACGCACCGGAAACGTAGGCGATCTTCGAACCGTCGGGTGACCAGCGCAGCGAGTGCGCCTCGATGACACCTGCAATCGCTTGCGGCTCGCCACCCTCTACCGATTGCACATAGATCGTGCTCGGACGCCGTTGGGAAAGGAGACTCGGCTCCAGTTCCTGCCATACGTACGCGATACGACTCCCGTCCGGCGACCATGCGGGATTGTCCAGATACCCGGCACCACTTCCCACCGTGGACGGCGTGGCGAGGCGCCGCGGCGTTCCCCCAAATACGGGGACGGTGTAGATCGACCCCTCCGACTGGTACGCGACCTGCGATGCGTCAGGAGAGAAACGCGGCGAACGATGATTGCCAGGTATGTCTTCGGTCAGCGCGATGCGTCCTCCGCCGGCAAGCTGCCGCGCGTAGATGCGCATCTGGCCGGCCGGTCCCGCCGCATACGCCAGCGTGCGGCCGTCAGGGGCAAGCTCGGGATCGAGTTCCAACCCGAGCGCCCGGGTGACCTGCGTGGCCGGTCCGAACGTGATGCCCGGCGCCGCACCTGTGGGCCGCAGCAGGAACGCCGCGCCGATGATCGCCGCCGCGACGACTCCGATCCCTACGCCGGTCATCCGTGTGTTCAGCTTGGGTGTCGCCTTGATCGGGCGTGTGTCCGTCGGCGTGAGGCCGGCCCCGGGGGTCGATGCCGTGTCGAGAAGCGGTAGCAACTCGGCCGCCGTCTGCCACCGATCGGCGGCCTTTTTCTCGAGACACCTCATCACGAGTTGCCCCATCGCCTCCGGCACCGCGGGCCGATGCTTCGTGATCGGCTCTGGTGCCTCGGTTACGTGCGCGGCGAGGATCGCCTGCGGCGTGCCGCCGGTGAACGGGGGGCGTCCGGCCAAGAGTTCGTATGCCAACGCACCGACGGCGTAGATATCCACGCGGTGGTCGAGCAGGGGGTCGGCGGTTGCCTGTTCCGGGGCCATGTAGGCCGGCGTGCCGAGCGCTACACCTGCGGTCGTCAACGCCTGCCGGCCGGTCGCCTCGCTCACGGCTTTGGCGACACCAAAGTCCGTCACCAGTGCGTGTTGTCCGGAGATCAGCACGTTGTCGGGCTTGATATCGCGGTGCACGACGCCGTGCTCGTGGGCGTGTGCCAGCGCGTCAACCACCTCGCGAAGGATCCTCACCGCGGCACCCACCGGCAACTCCCCTTCGTGCTCCAGCTTCGCGCGGAGCGATTCTCCTTCGATGAAGGGCATGACGTAGTACAGGAATCCGTCGGCCTCACCCGAGTCGTACAGTGGGAGGATGTGCGGGTGAGTGAGTTTGGCCACGATTTGGATTTCGCGGAGGAACCGCTCCGGCCCCAACGCGGCGGCCAAGTCGGGACGGAGAACCTTGACCGCAACCCGCCGATCGTGCTTCAGGTCGTGGGCGAGGTACACGATCGCCATGCCACCGGCACCAATCTCACGTTCGACGCGATAGCGGTCCTGGAGCGCGGTCTTGAGACGCTGCATGTGGTCGCTCATATGGGGTCAAAAGATGCAGATTTTGAGGGGCGGGCGCGAGGGGGGGGCGGTCGGGCGATTTTAGATTGCTCCACGTCGCTTCAGCGACAGTCAGTTGGCCGAGCCGCGGGTTTACCCGTGGTTAGGCGAAGACGTCGCCATCCCGCGTTGCCCGGTGCGCTAAAGCGCGGGCTCGGCCGCGGCGCTGAAGCGCCGCGACATGTCTCAAAAGACATTCCGTCCCTCCACCCTCCGGTCATCAATTCTAAGAAACACTTCAGAATTCAATATTCAACATTCGATATTCAATATTCTCGGCCGCCTAGCGGCCGAGCAGTTCCTCCGCCATCCCCACATGCTTCGGCATCCCAATCTCTTTGTACATCTCGATCGCCTGAGACTGCGACGTTTTGCTACAGTGTCGCACGAAAAAGATGACGACTTACTGAGTGTGCGTGCTATTGTGTGGCCGCAGCTCGGCGACGAGTGTGACTGCCCTGCGTCTTGCCCTCGGGTTACCAGGTCTTGCTTGCCGAATTGGTGCTGGCGTGGCGAAACTGGTAAACGCGACGGATTCGCAAACCGTTGGGCTCCGGCCCTTGTGGGTTGACGCCCACTCTTCCCAACCACCCCACTCGCGTCCGCTCTGTGCGAACTCGCGTCCGGCGACGCTCGGTCGCACGCCGCGTCGAATCTCACCGCCAGCACCGCCGCTTTGTCTTGACGGTCCACCAACACACCTATAGGTTTGACTTACGGGGTGTGAACCCGCGTGGCCAAGTTCGCTGCGCTGTAAGGGCCGGAGTTATGTTATGACTCCGGCCTTTGTGTTTCCCTCGTCCGTCCTTCCCTCGCGCTGCCCGGTGCGCTAAAGCGCGGGCTCGGCCGCGACGCTGAAGCGCCGCGACACGTCTTGAAAGACGTCTCACGTCTCACGACCTACGTCTTACGTCTCACGTCTCACGTCTTAGGTCTCACGTCTCACGTCTTAGGTCTCACGTCTCACGTCTCACGTCCTAGCATCTCCTCCGCCATCCCCACATGCTTCGCCATCCCCATCTCCCCATACATCTCAATCGCCTCCCCCAACAGCGTCGTCGCTTTGTCTCTATCGCCAGGTTGATTGCGGTCGAGCAGCATCCACGCGTACCACCGCCGCGTCTCGGGCTGCTCCAGGCGGTGCGGCATTTCGTGCGCTTGCTGCAGCGATGTCTCGAAGTGGTGTTGGGCGTCATCCCACTGTTGCCCGCACGCCGCCGCAATGCCTAGGTAGCGTTGTCCAAGCCCCGGCACCCACGCGACCACGCCGCCATCGACCGCCTCTCGGGCCACCGGATACAACGCCGCCGCCCGGTCGCGCTCGCCCAGCACGGCGAGTCCCTCAATCGCGAGCACGGCAAAAAGTTTCTCTCCCACCAACGACGCCTTGCCCGGCTGCGGGATGCGATGCTCTCGTTCCCGAAACACGGCAAGGGCATCTCCTGTCCCGACATAGGCGTACGCGACGAACTCCCACGCCCGGATCCCAACCGGTCCACCAATTTTCCGGAAATTCCCGAACCACAGTTGTGATTCGATCGATGGCCTTGGCCCATTCGCCTTTCCACAACAAGCCCATGGACGCAAACGTGTCTCCCCAATGGTACCACGGCCCCACCGGCCTCCACGTTTTGGCCCCGTGTAAACCGAACTCGATTAGACGATCGACGTTGCCGCCGCGAAACCACTCCCGATACCCCATTGCAAGATCGTCGAGCATCGACGCTCCGCGATGTTCGAGCTGGCTCGCCATTGTCCGTACTTCGTCACTGAGTGCCAGCGCGTCTTCAGGGCGACCCGAGTATATGAGCACATGCTCGAGATTACTCAGTGCCTGAACCAGTTGCCAGGGTTGGTTGCTGGCTCGCAATGCATCGAGGGGGGTGTCGGCTGCATGCACGACATCGTGCATTCGCCCTTGGTTGTTCAACACCAGCAAGTAGAAGCCCTCGACCAACCCCAGCAGCTCCTGGTCCCCAAGGTCGTTCGCAATGGAAACTGCGTCCCCAACCAGTGCGAGTCCCTGCTCGGGGTCTTGCGAGATTCCTAGGACGAGGCCCCGTACCGCCAGCGCTCGGCTTCGGGCTCGGGTCGGTTCTTCACCAACCGCCCGCAGGCCCCGCTCGGACATCCCGAGCGCCTCCGAAACTTCAATTTGCCAAAGCCGCAAATTGGATATGATCAAGCAGAGCTCTACGACGGTTGACACGTCCCCTAGAGCCTCAAAGTGGGGAAGGGCCGCTTCCCATTGTTCGACGGCCTCGCGCCAGCGACCGAGGCCGAGCAGCGCTGTGCCCTTCTTTTGCAGGAGATGGGCGTGTTGCTTGGGATCCGGATCCTCTTCAATAGAGAGCGCCCGCTCGATGTGCACCAGCGCCTCTTCGAACGCCACCCCGTCGAGCGCTTGGTCGCCCGCGATGCTGAGAAAGTACACCGCCTTGGCCTCATCGACCGCGGCACCGGCTTGATACAAATGGTAACTGTAGTCGGCGGCGCGATCCTCCAGTTGCGATGGGTAGACCCGCTCCATGGCCTGCGAGATGCGGAGGTGCAACCGCTGGCGTTTCGGAATCGATAACGCCCCCACCAACGTTTGGCGGACGAGCTCGTGCGAAAACCGGTACACCGTGTCGCGGCCCACCGTAGACGCGTGCACGAGCTGTGCCGTCTCCGCTTCCTCCAGGGCGTCGAACAGGCCGTCACCGGAGAGCAGCTCCAGCTCCTCCAGCACGCGGAGATGGAACCGGCGCCCCATCATCGCACCCACCGTCAGCACCTTCTGCACCTCGTCGCCCACGCGCTCCAGTCGCCGTCCGATCACCAATCGCACGCCCTCGGGCACATCGAGCTGGTCGATGTCGATATCCGTCAGCCACTTTCCGTCCGCATCGAAGAGCTTGCCCTCTTCCCGCAAATGCCGGAACACCTCTTCCACAAAAAACGGGTTCCCCTCGGTCTCGTGGAAGATCGATCCCACCAGAGGCGTCGCAGGATCGCCGCCGCCGAGCGCGGCCAGCAGATCGTGGACCGAGTCTTCCGATAACCGCCGCACGGTGATCCGTTGTGCCAGGCGCTGTCGCGTCAGGTTCCCCAAGGTCTTGGCAAACGGCCGCGTGACGTCCAACTCCACATCGCGGTACGTGCCGATGAACAAAGCTCGTTGGGTCGGGATGTGCTGCGCGAGGTGTTCCAGCAAGAGGAGCGAGGGCTCGTCCGCCCAGTGCAGATCGTCGAGCAACACGACCAACGGCGAAATCAACGTGCTGCGCTCCGTGAATTCGCGGAAGCTGTTGAAGAGGTAGCGCCGCTGTTGGTCCGGCGGCAATTCGATGGCGGGCGGAATGTCGGGAAAAATTCGGCGGAGCTGCGGCATGATCCGCGCCACTTCCGATCCCGCGTCGCCCAGAGCTTGACGAAACAGGTCTTCGGGCACCGCCCGGACCGCGTATTCCAGCGTCTCGACGAACGGTGTGTACGGTGCCGTCCCCTCCCCCTCGTAACAGTGCCCGATGAAACACAACAACTCGCGGCGCTGCGCCTCCAGCAGGATCTCCTCGGCGAGCCGCGTCTTGCCCACGCCCGGCTCCCCACCCACCAGCACCAACGACCCTTGGCCCTGCACCGCGTCGTCCAACGCGGCCAACAGCTGCGCCCGCTCGTCCGCCCGCGCCACGAACGGCGTCCGCTTGGCCGGCGCGATCGCCAGCGCCTCCTTCACCTGCACCGGCGCCGTCTGCCCTCCGACGATGGCCGTCGCAAACGCCGCCGCGGACGCAAACCGGTCCTCGGGCGCCTTGCCCAACGCCTGCCGGATCGCCGAGTCCAAGGCCTCGGGCACCGCATCCCGCAAACGCCGCGCCGACGGAATCGGATCCTTGAATAACTTGGCGATCACCGCTTGCGCCGTGGGGCCCGTGTAGGGCTGCTCGCCCGTTACCATCTCGTAGAGCAAACAGCCCAGCGCGTAGACATCGGACCGGGCATCGACGTTGGCCTCTCCCGCCGCCTGTTCGGGACTCATGTACGCCGGGGTGCCGACCGCCAAGCCCGTTTGCGTCAACCGATCTTCCCCCGCCGACTCCACCGCCCGTGCGATGCCGAAGTCGGCCACCACCGGCAACCCGTCCGACAGCATCACGTTCTCCGGTTTGATGTCCCGGTTTACCACGCCCTGCCGATGCGCGTAGTGCAACGCCGCGGCCACGGCCTTGGCGATCGCCACGCTTTCTTCGATCCCCAGTCGCTTCTCCCGATGGAGCTTCTCCTTCAGGGTCTCCCCAGCCACGTGGGGCATGACGTAATACAGGAACGAGTCGGCCTCTCCCGAGTCGAATAGCGGCAGGATGTGCGGGTGCTGGAGATTGGCAGTGACCTCGATCTCTTTGAGAAACCGTTCCCCACCGAGCACCGCGGCGAGTTCCGGCCGCAAGACTTTCACGGCAACCTTGCGGTTGTGCTTGGCGTCGTGTGCGAGATACACGGTCGCCATGCCGCCCGCGCCGAGTTCGCGTTCGACGGCGTAGCGGTCCGCGAGGGCGGAGGTTAGGCGGTCGACGACTTGGGTCATGAATTCCTTGTCTCGTAAGACGTGAGAGGTGAGACGTGAGAGGGCCACCCTGCCACCCAACCCGGGTGGGGCAGGGCCCTCTTACTTCTTACTTCTCCCCTCTCACGTCTCCTGATGGCTTAATTTGTACCTCAGGCACCCCCAGCGCGAGCCGTGGCCCTGACCCGCCGCAACGACAAGATTTCTCTCTGCGATCTCTGCGATCTCTGCGTCCTCTGCGGTAAAACCAGGGCGGGGCGGTCCAGATCGATCAAGGAGGCAAGTTGAACGGCACGGAGTTTCAAGACATCCCCGAGGAATTCCATAGCGACAAGTGGTGGCGCAAAGATTGAACCGAAACGACTTGCTCCGCGGCGTGAACGAATTGTGTGCGCGCGACGCCGATCTCGCCGACATCGCGCAACGGTACGGGCCTCCTCCGATGTGGGGGCGGCGTCCGGGATTCGCCACGCTGAGCCGTATCATCCTGGAGCAGCAGGTCTCGCTCGCGTCCGCCGACGCGACGTTTGCGCGGCTACGACGCGGGGTCGGACGCGTGACGGCGAGCCGCGTGGCAGGTTTGTCCCCCGCCAAATTGCGTCGACTCGGCCTGACACGGCAGAAGGCCGGCTACTGCATCGACCTGGCTCGGCTGGTTGCCAACGGAGATCTGGATTTGCGGCGGCTGAGCTCGGCCGACGATACGACGGTCCGGAAGACTCTGGAGGAGATCCGCGGCATCGGCCCGTGGACGGCGGACATTTATCTCCTCATGGCGCTACGCCGGCCCAATGTGTGGCCCGACGGCGATCTCGCCCTGGAAAACGCCATGCGGCGCGTCAAACGTCTCCGCAGGCGGCCGACTCGCGACCGGGCCAGGCGCATCGCCAGCCGTTGGGCTCCGTGGCGCTCGGTGGCGGCGCGTCTCTTGTGGCATTACTACCTTAGGAGTAGGCGACAATAACCACTGTATTCGGAGACCACGATGCCCCGATTCATCATCATCCTTCTGGCACTACTGCTGTCCTTGGCATTTCACGCGGCATCGGCCCAGCAGCGGCCGGTTGTGACGATCGACGCGGGCCACGGCGGGGAGCAGGCCGGCGTCGTCATCGGCGATATCATCGAGAAGGACGTCGTGCTGCGTGCGGCCTTCGCATTTGCAGAGGAATTTGCCGCGCGGGGTTACGATGTACATCTGACCCGCACCGGTGACCAGACCATCGGATTTCCAGAGCGCACGGCCATGGCGGAGGCTGCCGGCTCGTCCCTGTTGATCTCGCTGCACACCAATCGCAGCGATGCCGATTCGTTACATGGGATGGTGATCTTTACGGATCTCGAGAACCCACGAACCGCCGAGGTGGCGTCGGCGGTGGCGGATGCGGTGCGGGAGACGGGATCACGGGTGACCGTCATGGGACGCGACTTTGCGTTTCTCAAGTCGGAGACGGTGGCGGTGCTCATGATGGAGATGGGTTACCTGAGTCACCCGGTCGAACGCCGGCTCGTCTTGTCCTCTGATTATCACCACGAGTTGGGTGCGAAGATTGCAGAAGCGATGAAGGAGGTATTGGCACAGTAAGACGAACTTGCGGGTCCAGACTAACCAGCCCGGTTCTCGGTCCTGGAGTGCCTCGTGGACGTCTACGGTTGAACTGTAAACCTCACGGTGTCCGCACCAACGGACTCGATGGGGACATGAAGCCAGTCCCCAAGCCGGGCGATCAGAGTATGCTCACCCGCATCCAGCCCTTCGAACGTGTACTCTGTCTGGGCGCCTCCCAAATGCACGATCCCGGGTCCGGCCGGGATCGTCTCCCCAGCGGCCGTAACCGGCACATCCATGAATAGGTGGTGGTGGCCGGAATTGGGTTGCTCGACACCGGCGGGAACGATCTCCACTCCATGAGCTTGCAGTACGACTCGCACGTCTGGTCCGGTGACCGTGGCACCGTCTGCCGGCCCGACGATCTCGACGCCGCTCGCCTCCGGAGCGCCGCCACACCCGAGGAGGACTAGCCCACCCGCTATGCACAGGGCTTCTCGAAGCTTGTATGTCATGTCGTGGCCCCCTGGTCGTGACCCGCGCTGCGCGGGCGAAGAATCGTCATCTCAAAGTCGAGATTAGCCCCGGATTCCTCGCTCGTCAACGACGGCCTCGCCGATGCGGGCGATTCGCCTGCCCTGTCTTTCAGTTATCAGCCGAGTAACCGTATCAACAAATCATCGCGGCCTTTCCGCGATGGAGGAAGTGGCGTCCCTTCCGTGACCTAGCAGCACGACCTCTTCTCCCCCTGCGCCGGCCAGCTTGACCACTCCAAACGGAATGTCCAGAGATACCCATATGTCGGACGTTCCTCTGCTCTCGGAGACCCTGAGACGCATGGTCTCGAACGTGCCGGCCGGGACCGTTACCGACTCTCGCCCGACTAGTTCCGCCGAGCCGCATTGCTCGGCAATCTCCATCGCTGGAACAGACGCTCCTTGACTCTGCATCATTGCCATCATTTGATCGGGCACCCTCATGGCCGGCTGGTCTCCCATCTTCATAACGGCCGATCGAATGTCGTCGACATCGTACGGGTAAGTCTCAACGAGCATTTGCATCACCATGTCACCCATCGCGGTCGTCATCTTCATCTCGTGCCAGTAATACTCCTCGCCATCGACTTCTTCCGTGTCGACTATCGCAAACCGACCCTGCCCGGACGCACCAGGGTCTCGCGATGTCAGCTTGTATTCGACCCACTGGCCAACAGCAATTTTGCCGAGGGACTCGCATGCTTCGGCCACGGTTTGAGCGGCAGCCGACGACACCCACAGGAACATGGCGAGCGATATTGCAAGCAGGGTTCGCATCATCGGGCTCCAAGCGGTTGACTGAACTGCGGGGCGATGTTGGCTACAAGGGTCGATCCGGGTTGGCAATCGTACGCCACATGTGCGACGACGGACTGTTGTCGAATCCGAGGCCTTGCTTGGGCTGTTTGAAGTGCCGCCCGATGATGTCGACAAACGGATCTATCGAAACAACCGCGTCCCGATCGAATGCATACGTGTCGTTCAGGGTGATCAACCGTGCGTTCATGTACCACGAGTGATTTCGTGCGTACTTATATGCTTCCTCGATGTAGGGCTCCGGCACATAATCTTCGCCGAACATCCGATTGTACATTTCGGGGTATTCGTACCCGACCTCGTCGTCGGGGTAGAATCGCAGCGGCGCGTGATACCGGATTGCCCAACTCACTCGTTCGTCCACATAGGGTTCCACGAGCTGGGCGCCCCACCAACCGTGATCGACCTTGATCATGTTGAGCACGACGTCGTGCAGCAAACACGCGATGATCGTTTCTTCGGGCTGGTCCGTTTTCAATGCGTGCGTCGCGCTCTGGAGGACGTGGTTGGCAGGCGCGAAACGTTTCTCGAAGAAGTCGAGCAGAGTCGGTTTGGCCGGCATGGGTTCGTGCGGCTCTTCACGGGGCATGAACAGCCGCCCGGTGCCGCGTGGGGCTCGCGGTCCATCCTGTTGTTCGGAGGTGTCCGAGGGCTCGGGTGGGCTGATTGCCTTATCCAGCTCCTCCATCATGTAGTGCTCGAGGGACTCGGCCCGGTCCTCGTGAGACATCATGCCGACGGTTCCGACGCCCAACGTAGCCAAGAAGGCTCTGCGGTCGACTTCCATGACGTCCTCCTTACCAGCAAAATGATCACCCGTGACCCACGCTGCCCGGGCGGAAAATCTTCAACTCAAGGTCGAGGTTAGCCCCGGATTCCTCGCTCGTCAACGATTGCGTCTCGATGCAGAGGTCGATCTTCGCACCGCCGCGATCGTCAACGCGATCAAGAAGGTAGGGGTGACGTACGAAGAGCTTGGTATTTTCCCCTAGCCGTGGTCAAAACCCGCAAAGTATTGCCGGCCCATCGTCTCGCGAAGAACTGATACGAAACGCAAGAGCTTGGTGGCGACTTCCTGTCGTCCATTCTCCAGGTTGTTCACGCGGTTTGGTGGAACCTCTTCGGTCCCGTGTCATAGCAGCCGGGTTTGCCGACCAAGAATGGTGCCGGCGTGGCGGAAGCGGTAGACGCGGTGACCTGGCAGGTCTCTGGGCGCATGCCCGTGTGAGTTGACGCCCGCTCTTCCCCACCACACCGCTCGCGTCCGCTCTGTGCGATCTCGTGTCATACGACACTCCGTCGCACGCCGCGTCGAATCTCACCGCCGGCACCGCCGCACCGTTGTTTGGAACCTTCCACAGGGATATATTTTCTATACCTGCCAGGTCGTCGTGGTGTTTTCGCTGCGTCTAAAGCCGGAGAGTCTTGCTCTCCGGCTTTTGCACCGCCGCCAAGTTTTTCCGCGACGTGAGAGTAGCGTCCCGGCTGATGTCGCTACGAGCCACATCACGCTGGGTAGTATCCTCAAGCAAGCGAGGATGAAAAAATGAAAATCCTGATAATGGTCGAGGAAACCCAAACCGGCTTTTCGGCTCTCGCCCCGGACCTGCCCGGATGTGCCGCAACCGGTAGCACCCGGCAAGAAGTCGAGAAGGCAATGCAAGAAGCGATCGCGATGCATCTAGCAGGTTGCGGAAAAATTCATGGTGAGCCGCGTTTGTCCGGGTAACACGACGGTGTACCAGCGTGCGGTCCCCTATTACCGCCCCCGCGGTGCGGTCGGCGTGACGAATGCGGCCCACACTGCCCCATCAGGGGCTGCCTCCGGCCAGGGTCAGGGTGCGTATCCGCATCAGATTGTAGACCGCGGCCGTGAACGTAAACACCCACCCGACCCGCGGGGTCCCGCGATGTCGGAGTTTGCGTAACAACCCAATCGTCTTGCCCCACCCGTAGATCTCTTCCACTTTTTTGCGCTGCCGTTGACTGATCGCATAGCTGGGATGGCGCGTCGTCCGGCCATCCACCGCGCTCCGCAACCGCGTGCGGTGCACGTTCGGCGTGACGTGGGGCGTCCAGCCCAACGCCCGCAGCGTGTCGACAAACCCGCACCGATCATAACCCTTGTCCGCCCCCAACGTCCGACGCCGGGCCGTCGGCGGTAAGCTCCCCACCATCGCCAGCGCACTCGCACACTCCGCCTCGTAGCCGGGCTGCGTCACGTCGGTCGCCACCACGAGCCCGTGCCGATTATCCATCAACACACTCGCCAAGTACGCCAATTGCGCGCCTTGCCCCCCACTCTTCCGCGTCAACCGCGCCTCCGGGTCCGTCCGCGACGCATGCGTCGCATTCGTCCGTTTCTCCTGGCGAAACGTCACGCTCGGATTCCCCGGATCATCGTCCGTTGGCGGGCGGGTGCCGGCCTTCGGCTGAAAACTCTTCTGACTCGCCCACGCGTCCAGCAAGGTCCCGTCGACGGTGAAATGCTCATTCGACAACAACGCCCGCCGCTCCGCCTCCTGTAACACTTCGGCCAGAAACGCATCCGCGATGCCCCCCTCGACCAGCCGCGTCCGATTCTTCGTAAAGACCGTCGGCACCCACACCGCGTCGTCCAGATTCAACCCCACAAACCATCGGTACAGGATGTTGTAATCGAGCTGCTCCATCAGCTGCCGCTCGCTCCGGATCGTATACACCACCTGCAGCAATAACGCGCGTAACAAATGTTCCGGGGGAATCGACGGCCGGCCCCGCCGCGCGTACAGCCGGTCCAACTGCGGCGAGAGCCGGGCTAACACCGGGTCCACCAGCGCCCGCAGGGCGCGCAACGGATGGTCGGAGGGCACCCGATCCTCCGCACTGATATAGCTGAACAGCGCCGACTGATTCGTCTTGTTCCCGCGCATCGTGGCACTCCCATCGAGGTCCCTCTACGATAAGAACTTCCGGCTCGCGATGCTATCGTCCATTACCCGACTTTTTCCGCAACCTGCTAGAGGCTCTAAGGGCCACTGGATTTGAAGTGCCCGAGCCCCACACCTACGCAACCTACGTGGAGGTCGCTGCCTGATCTAACCCGAACTGCACCCTCCGCTCAACCGGGCACCGCCCCGCCCCTACGGGGTATACCCCCATCAGCCACAACTCACCAATCCGAGACACTTCCCTCGAGCTAGGAGACAGCCATGGCTTCTCATCGTGTGATTCATTGTGGTTCTGCCAACCTCGCCGAGTTGTTGATGGGGGCGGCAGTTGGCCTCGCCATTCTCGCCGGGCCGACCGATGCCGTCGCCCAGGGAGATCGAGTCCTGACGTTGACGGACACGCTTCCCGCCTCGGTCGGCGGGGTCACGGTGGACAGGGCGGGCATGATCTACGTTGCTGATTTTCGTGAGACGGTGTGGAAGGTGACGCCCGACGGTCGGACGAGCGTGTTCGCCACGGGCTTTTACGGCGCATCCGGCAACGCGATCGATTCCCGGGGCAACCTTTTCCAATCAAACTTCCACGGTCATTACATCAGCAAGGTAAATCGCTTCGGCGAACACACCACGTTTGCCGATACGGGCTTGTCTGGTCCTGTGGGCATCGTGATCGACGCGGACGACAACCTCTACGTCACTAACTGCAACGCCAATGCGTTGAGCAAGGTGACGAAACACGGCGTGGTCTCCAGCTTCGCCGAGAGCCAGCTATTCAGATGTCCAAACGGGATCACCCGCGATGCACAGGGCAATACGTACGTGGTGAACTTCAGCGACGAAGCCATGCTCAAGGTCACGCCCGCCGGTGAAGTCAGCGAATTCGCAACGCTCCCGGGCGGCGGCAACGGTCACGTGACGTTTGCGCGTGGAAATCTGTACGCCACGAGCTTTCAGGGACACCGAATCTACAAGGTATCTCTCGCCGGTGATGTAACGCTGCTTGCCGGCACCGGAGCAGCGGGGGGCCAAGACGGTTCCGCTTTGGAAGCGACGTTCACATTCCCCAACGGTATCGCCACAACCACCGGAGGCGGCCGTCTGTATGTCAACGATTTCATCAATCGCTTTCCTCCAACGGTCGAACTTCCACCACAGCCGTTGTCGACGGTACGGCAAATCAAGCTTGCGTCGATTTCGGACGTTCTGGCGATAGCGCTCAGGTCAGGCGGCACGGAGCAAATGGTCGACGCCTATCGCAAATGGAAGACCGATCCAGCGACCGCCGCCGTTTTCACCGAAGTCGAGGTGAACCGTCTCGGTTACCAACTGATGGTCAACGGACGACTCCCCGCAGCCACCGAGGTCTTCGAGCTAAACGCGGAGTCGTATCCGCTCTCGTGGAACGTGTACGACAGCCTCGCCGAGGCGTACATGAACGCCGGCGAGAACGACAAGGCGATTCAGTTTTACGAAAAGTCGCTGGAGATCAATCCCGCGAACAACAACGCCGTGGATATGCTGAAGAAGATACGGGGTGGCGGGGTGTAGGGCCCGCCATCTCGCTTGCCCGGTGCGCTGAAGCGCGGGCTCGGCCGCGGCGCTTAAAGCGCCGCGACATGTCTTGAAAGACGACCCTGTGTTGGACTGCGACGGACCCCGTGCTTTCGGGCCCTTTCTTGGTGGAGGGCCGGGGGATCCGTGCCCTCCAAAGCTTTAGCGTCATCCATGGCCGCTTCAGCGTCATCCGCGGCTGCGGTCCAGGTTCCTCACCGGCCGTGTCACGACAATGGTAATGTTGTCGCTACCGCCGTCGTCGAGGGCGTCCTGCAACAGATCTTCACAGATCTGCTTCGCCGATTTCACGCTGTTCAACCGCTCACAGATCTTGTCGTCTGATACGTGTTTGGTGAGGCCGTCGCTGCACAATAAATAGGTGTTGCCCCACTCCTGATCGAAATGCGTGACCACGGGCGCCGTTTGCCTACCGCCGATCGCACTCGACAGGACGTGCGCCCACCGCGTCTCGTGCGCGGACGTTTCCGAGAGCACCCCCTGGTCGACCAGTTCCTGGGCCATCGTCTGGTCGCGCGTCATTTGTGTCAGCTGCCCCTCGCGATGGACATAAAACCGGCTGTCGCCCACCTGCAGCAGATACGCGCGGGGCCACACGCCAATGAAGACGGTGAGGGTTGTCGCCATGCCGCGCCGGTCCGGGTCCGCCTCAGATTCTTCGATCACATGCGCATGACTCTGCATCGCCCCTTCTTGGAGGGCGTTCACAAACTCCTCTTGCTTGGTAGCGTCCGCCGTGTAGTAGCACTCGAGGCTCGTGCCCACATATCTCGCCAATACTTCGATAGCCCGACGGCTCGCCTCCTCCCCTTTCGAGCCACCGCCGACGCCATCCGCAACCATGGCCAGGTATGCTAGACGTTCGTTCGCCCGGGATAACGTTTCTACGTCAGGCAGACTCGTGCCGTGCACTTGCATGTTCTTCTCGAGAAAACTGACAAGAAAGTGGTCTTGGTTGACCTTGCGGACTTTCCCGGCGTGTGTCAGCCCGAAAAAGTCGATTTCTTCGTTTCGTGGTTTGCGCAACGGATTCACCGCTGCGGTATTGAAAATTGACCCGGAGGTGGTGTCCGGCGAGGACATGGCTCGTCTCCTTTCGGCACGCCTGAGGTGGGGACCCGGCGCGCCACTCCTTAATAGTGGCCCGTGGGACCGGATCGAGCTAGGCTGGTCTCTTGGGCTCCGGTCATGGACAACATGGACCGATGGGTTTGCGTCGACTCGTAGTACACCGCCTCGAACTGCGTAGACCAGGTGCGACCCACTCATACGTCATACTATCGTCACTCCCCCAACCACGTCGGGCGGAAGCGCCTCAACAATTTGCTCAGAGAAACCAAGCTCCTCGACGAGGATCCTACGGCGCTCCAGGTCGGTGACTTCGATGGTCGTCAGCGTCCCGTCGGAATCGACAACCATCTTGTTCATGCGTGCCACTGTGACAATCGATTCCGGGAACCGACCACAAGTGTACAACACGTCGTTGAACGGACTGAGAGTGAAGGACTGCTCGTAACCGGAACGGAAGAAAGCGTGGTCTACAGGATCGTATTGCGGTTCGGTGCGAAATGTCAGCAATTCCTTGCGTTCCTGAGGCGACCCGGCAAACGGGTTGTAGAATCGCACGTCAAAGGCCCCTCCTAGTGGAAAGGCCTCGAGGTCGTGGATCCCGTTCCCGGTCGACGTTGGAGTCTGTCGTTCCAGAGGCAGCACCTTGAACGATCCGATCTGTGCATCAACTAGGTGGTCGGTGTCGTCCATCGTGACGATCACGCTGCCGTGGTTTGCACTCTGCCCGTGCTCGCCTACAATGATCATCCCTGCGATGCGCCGGGCTTCAAAGCCCAACGACTGCACCAAGGCACCCATGGCGCCGTTGATCGGCCAGCACGTGCCCCCGGTTCCGTGTTTCAGCCAGCTCTCGAAGAAGTCTCCGGGATCCGCGCCCGGAAGCGGTCCTGCTTGATCGCTCGCAAACCAGATTCGCTTCCGCACGTTGTCTGCAGGTACCCCCTTGCAGAACGCAGCGTAGAGAGCATTCAGCCCCGGCAAGTCGAGCGACGGTCGTTTGGCAAGTCCGAGCTTCGCGAACACGCGCTCGAGCAGGTCGGCGGAGAGCACGGGATCCGAAACGGCTTGGGTGGCCATAGGTCTACCCTCCCGCTCTCAATCCCATGCGGCGCATCAGATCCTGGAAGCGAGAATCGGCTCTCAGACTCTCGAAGGTCCAACCGGGATACGCGTGATGCCAATGGCACCCCAGGTCAAGAGGAGCTCGTTCCTCGTAGGCCGTATCCAGCCATTCGAAGGCCGTGTCTTTTTCCCCAAGCAAGGCGTAAACCGCAGCGATGTGTGTCGCAGGGATATACTCGCTCTGAGTCCTTTCCTCCAGCTCCGCCAGTATTTGTTCAGCCCGTTTCCGATCCCCGTTCGCCGCGTAAACCGCCCCCAGGATCCCCATGGGCCACGAGTCTCTGTCCGACGCTTCTATTGCCGCCTGAATCTCACGGATGCCGTCTGCCACTCGGGATTGGAAATAGTAAACCATTCCCAGTTCGGCACGGGCGGTGGCGAAGTCGGGCTCCAATTCGAGACCCTGGAGCAGTTGCTGAGCCGCCTCCGCATACTTGCCCATCATCACGAGCCCAATGCCCAAATGGGTATGCATAACGACCGACAAAGGATCGCGTTCCAAGATATGTCGGAACTCCGCATTGGCTTCCTCGAAGCGACCCATCGCCCAGAGCCAAACGCCATACCAGATGCGGGCGGGACCGTAGCTCGGATTCAGCTCAATGGCTCGTTGCAGTTCTTCTCTCGCCTTTTCCCACTCCCACTCGAAGATCGTGTAGATGTAGCCAAGTGAAGCGTGGGCCTCGGCCAAGTCGTCGTCGATTGCCAACGCTTTCAAAGCGGCCTTCTTGGCCTGCGGAAGGACCTCATTCGGCGGGCGATAGCCGTAAAACCCCAGCAATGCGTAGGCGTCCGCCAAGCCGACATGCGCCGGGGCGTAATTGCCGTCGTCGGCCAATGCTTGCTCAAAATAGTCGATGGATCTCCTCAACCCTTCGCCCCGCTGGTTCCAGAAGTGACGGCCCTTCAGATACGCCTCGTGCGCGGCCGGGTTGACGGTTTGCTTGACGACCAACCGCGTTTCCTCATGGGGCGTCAGCTTGACCTCCACTTCCCGGGCGACTGCCCTTGCCACCTCGGCCTGCAAGGAAAGGATGTTCTTGAGGTGGCGGTCGTAGCTTTCGGCCCAGATGTGCGTATCGGATGCCGCGTGAATGAGCTGAGCCGTGATGCGGACCTCATCGCCCGCTCGCAGCACCGATCCCTCCACGATCGCATCGACGCCCAACTCTCGGGCGATCTCGGGCAACGGCTTATCCGAACCCTTGTATCGCATCACCGACGTTCGAGAGATCACTTTGAGCGCGCCGATTTTGGCCAAGTCGTGATCAGCGCCTCGGTCATGCCGTCCGAAAAATATTCCTGCGTCTGGTCGCCGGAGAGATTCGCCAACGGAAGAACCGCGATGGACGTGACACCCTCGTCCTTGGACGCCGGCGCACGCAGGGCGCTCGAGAAAGAAGTCGCCGTATCGAAACGGTCGGCAGGCGCCTTGTTGAGCGCTTTGGCAACAGCACGAGCGGCACTCTTCCCAACATTCGGCCGTACCGTCGTGATCGGAGGTACGGAATCGGTCACGTGCCGCGCGATGACGGCTTGTGCGTTTGGTCCGGTAAACGGCGGCTCCCCAACCAGCATCTCATAGACGACGGCCGCGAGCGAATAAACGTCGCTGCGGGCATCGAGTTGTCGATCCCCAGTCGCCTGCTCGGGGCTCATGTATTCGGGCGTGCCCAGGGAAAGCCCGGTTTCCGTCAGCCGCTCTCCACCCGCTGCGCTCACTGCGAGGGCAATCCCAAAGTCCGCCACCATCGCTACTCCCTCGTGGAGCAAGATGTTTTCTGGCTTGATGTCCCTGTGTATCACATGGTGACGGTGTGCATAGTCGAGGGCCGAGGCCACCTGGTCGGCAATGCGAAATGTGTCGTCGATGGAGAGTTGCTTCTCTTGGTTCAGCCTTTCACGCAGCGAATTCCCTTCGACAACGGGCATGACGTAATAGAGGAATCCGCTTGCTTCGCCGGAGTCGTGAACGGGAAGGATATGGGGATGGTTGAGATTTGCCGCAACTTCGATCTCGCGCAAAAACCGTTCGGGGCCCAGCGCGGCGGCCAGCTCAGGGCGCAACACTTTAACCGCCACCTTGCGGTGGTGCTTGAGATCTTCCGCCAAGTGGACGGTCGCCATGCCGCCGGCGCCCAATTCGCGCTCGATGGCGTAGCGGTCGCCCAGGGCGCTTGCTATGCTACTGCGGTCCTCGCTCATTCACAGGAAAGATGAAGCCGGGACGCAGGATGCGCGAGAGGTCCCATACGTTGCGAAACCCCGCCAGCAACGTATGATGTGGTGCGACAACGCTCGACCATTGGCGGAAGAGTCCGCAAGCGGAGCGACGATGACAGCATACTCCGACGAAGGCACACAAGCGCGATCTCATGCTCGACAAGAGCCCCACGATCGCGAGGACCCAGCAGATTGCCTACTATCCGGCCAGCGTCATGCCCGCGCCGGACGAAATGGCCGCCGTTCTGATAGATCGTGCGGCGGCAATTCGAGCCGCGAGTGAAATGGAAACGCCGGTGGATGCGCTGATGCGGCGGCAGCGTAGCGGCCCGCCGCCGGTCCACTACGCGCCGCCGTAATCGGAGATCACTACTTGATGATCAGTATGCGATCCACAACAGGATAGAGCCACTCGACCCCTCGCTCCGTAACGACGGCGTCGTCTTCAATTGGAATGCGGACCTTCGCGCCTCCCCACTCTGGGGCACGAGTGTAGGCAAAAAACTCGATCGAGAACAGGTTGGACGGCCGCACTTCGAATGTCAGTCGCAGGGGGTTGAAGAACGCGATAGATGGGCCGATGCCATGGCCGGTGTTCCCCACCGAGTGCGAGCCGATGATGACGTCGGTATCGTCCGTATCGCTGGGTTGATTGAAAACCTCCATGATGGAGTAGCCCGGCTCCGCATCCACCAAACGGTTCAGCTCGTCATAGTTCTCCTGTGCCGTCCTGCCGGCCTTGATGGTGCGCTTGATGATATCGCGCACATGGAGTGCTCGATCGAATGCATGTTGCAGCCCGGTCGGAACCGCTGTTTCGCCATCTCTCAATACGTAGGCGATCCGCTTCATATCGGTGTAGAAATTGAGATAACCGACACCCCAATCGATCATCAGCAAATCGCCGCGCTGAATGATGCGTTCGTTGGAACTAGCCTCGATCCCGCTTGGTCCGGTCACGTAGACCGAGGGCATGTCGAAAGACGATCCGAGGCCGTTGGCGAGCAATTGGTCCCACATCCACCACGCCACGTCCTCGAGCGTCGTCACGCCCGGTGTGATCACCTCATTCGAGAAAGCGCGCTCGGCAATCTTTCTGGACCACTCGCCGGCTTCGCCGAACGCCACGATCTCACTCGCCACGCGAAGGGACCGGAAATCCGAGACCAGTTTCTCGGCGGACACCAGCCGCGATGCATATGGTTCACCGAGTGTCTCCGTCAAATGCTGGTACTCGGTGTGGGTCAGACCATCCGCAGCTCCGATCCGTACCGACATGTTGACACCGATTCGCTGTGGATCCCGCTCGGCTACGAACGCGTGTAAGTCGATAGAGCCTGTTACACGGTCATACGTGTCGCAGGCTTCGAGCATTCGTCCGGTTGTTCCGGCAGCCACGCGCTCAATCCGATCGGCGCCCGTGTCCGTGAAAATGTAGAAACCGATACTCCCCGTGTACCCACGGCCTAGGTCCTCGTAGAGTGGGGAGTAGTTCCCCTCTTTCTGGACCGTGATCCACATGTCGATGCCATTCTCGCGCATCGCCGTCGGCAGGATGACGTCGAACTTCTCCTTGCGAATCTGGCACATGCGATCCCACCGCCGACGGGCCTCCTGGGCACCGAGCGCCGTGGAACCGACGCCGGTCAGCAGGCAGAGAGAGAGTGTGACACGGAGCAACATGATTCACTCCAGACATGGGGGTGGAGCAAACCTATCCCAGTCGGCGCCGAGGGTCCAATCCGCGGCAACACGATCCCGTTGGTTAGGTGGGAGAAAACAGATTACGAGTATGGTTGGCCCGCCGGTCTGTCAGGACCGATCGGATACATTTCTTGTGAGTGTCTGAAACCGAGGATATTCACGAAACGGACCCCAGGCCCGGATCGCGCATGATCCAACGCGGCGGGTCAGGTAGGATCCTTGTGCACCACCCTCCCGACGATAAGCGAGACGTTGTCGCTACCGCCGTCATCGAGCGCGTCTTGCAGTAGATCCTCGCACACCTGTTTCGCCGACGTCATGTTCGCCAGGCGCTCACGAATCTGATCGTCGCTGACGTGTTTTGTCAGCCCGTCACTACAGAGCAATCCCACGGTGTGCCAGCCGTGATCGAGCCGCGTGACGACCGGAGCGTGTTGCATCCCCCCAATCGCACTCGACAGTACGTGCGCCCACCGTGTGTTGCCGGCGTCGGTCTTACCCAACACGCCCTGATCGACCAATTCTTGCGCCATCGTCTGATCTCGCGTGATCTGCGTGAGCTTTCCATTGCGAAAGAGATAGCAGCGGCTGTCACCGACCTGAAGAATGTAGGCATGCGGCCACACGCTGATCATGAGTGTGAGCGTGGTCGCCATACCGCGCCGCTCCGGATCCGCCTCCGCCACCTGGGTGATGCCGGTGTGAACTTCCATCGCCGCCTCTTCGAGCGCGGTGGAAAACTCCTCGTGGTTATGAGCGTCGGCGGTGTAGTAACACTTCATGCTGTTCGCCACGTACCCGGTGATCCGCTCGATCGCCATCCGGCTCGCCTCTTCCCCACCGAACCCGCTTCCGACACCATCCGCTACCATGCACATATAGGCGAGGCGTTCACCCTCTATCGGCAATTCGTCGACATCCGGCAGGCTCGTGAGATGGACCCGCATGTGCTTGCGCAGCGAGCAGATCATGAAATGGTCCTGATTGACTTTGCGGATTTTTCCGAGATGTGTCAGTCCGAATACATCAATTTCGTCATCCGGCGGTTGCCGGGTGGGGTCGATCCCGGGGGTGGATGTCGGCGTGTCTGTTTCGGGTGGCGTCATGGGTCATCTCCTCGCCGTTGCTTCTCACCTAATAGTGGAGCGAGGTACCGGGAACGGCTAGCCCCCGGCGCCGCCCCCGCCCCCGCCCGACGGTCCCACTCCCCACACCACACCACCCGACGGGCAGACGGGCACACCCGCTGCTCGGACCGACCACCCATCCGCCCGTCCGCCCGTCTGCCCGTCTGCCCGTCCGCCCGCCGTCACTCCATCACACCCTTTTCGCGAAGTGTTTCGTCGATGGAGGGGCTGAAAGTCGTACCGCCATGAATTTCCTCGATGCGCTTGCGTTCCGTCTCCAGCAATTCACGAACCCGAATCAGCACCTCCAGCGCAGCGTCTTCCGGTACCACGACCACACCGTCGGCGTCACCGACCACGATATCGCCGGGGTGCACGACCGTCCCGCCGCAGGAGATGTCGACGTTGATCTCGCCGGGGCCGTCTTTGTCGCATCCCCCCGGACTCACCACACGACTGTAGACCGGGAAACCAAGTTTCTTGAGTTCCGTCACATCACGAATGGCACCGTCGACCACGATGCCCCCCAACCGCGCCGTCAGGGCCGTATGGCACATCAGCTCGCCAAACACGGAGCTGGTGACGTTGCCGTTGGTGTTCACGACCACGATGTCGCCGGGCTGCGCAACCTCGAGCGCCTTGTGCACCATGAGGTTGTCGCCCGGCCTACAGTTTACGGTGACCGCAACACCGCAAAGCGACATGCCGCTGCGCGACTGAATCTCGGCATCCATGAAATTGAAGCGGCCCATGGCGTCGGCCAGATTCGACGTCGCCATCTCGGTGAACTGCTTGACCAGCTCCGGAGAGGCCCGACGCACGTCGGTGATGATGCGAAATCCGATCTTCCCGGATTGCGTCATGGAGCGACTCGCGGCATGAGAATCGCACCCCGGCTGATGTCGCTAAGTGCGACGTGCGGACGGTCTACGGGTTTGGTCATGAGCTCCTAGTTTCGTGAGAAGTGAGAGGTGAGACGTGAGAGGGCCACCCAACCCATCTCCGGGGTGGGCACTCTCACTTCTCACCTCTCACCTGCACGCACTCCTCCGCTGGTCCGTCCTTCCGTCATTCCATCATTCCGTCCTTCCGTCTTTCCGTCCTTCCGCCTTCAATTAGATTCACTCACGTACTGCGCCGCAAACAAAGACTCCGGCAGCGATGATGACCACTCTCCCCTCCGAATCATCTCGGCGCCCAGCCGCCCGATCTCGTCGGACGACTTGGCACCCTTACCATTTCCGCCCACGACGACGCCGATTCGTTCGCTCGCCATGTCAATGTAAGGATAGTGGGTTGCCGTATCGGTGATGAGGCAAGGTACCAGACGCGTGTCTAATATGGAAAGCTCCGGAGCAATTTCGCCGAGCGCGCGCCGAAGCACGCTGTGATGCTCGGTGTGTCCATCGCCGCGATACCAATCGCGGATTTCTTCCTGCGACACCAACGGCCGGGACCCGTAGTGATCATCCATGGTTTTCACATAGCGGCGTCCGTCGGGGTACAACACCGGTGGCATGAGCAAACCCCAAAACGTCTCGGCCCCATCGGTCTTGGCGTACAGGATGCTCGGCCAATCGTACTCGACGTCGCGCGACACTTCGGCCAGCATGACCATCGCGGCTCGAACGGCCACATCCAGCCGGCGTGGCAACAAACGATTCACATTCGTGAACGCTCCCGTTGCAATCAACACGCGATTCGCGTGAATGGTGTCACCCTGCCGCGTTTCGATCGCTAGTTGTCCACTCGAGCGTTGCAGTCTGGTCACCTCGTCGTCGACCATCGTCGTTCCCTGCTCGAGTGCAACAGCCTGCTGGGCAGCGACGAGGGCACGCGGGTTGAGCCGTCCGGCATCATGTTGTTGCAGCAACCCCACGGAGCCGGCCGTGAAACGCAAGGTGGGAAACCGTCGCTTCAGGGCCGCATCGTCCAACTCCTCCAGCTCGACAGCCAAGTCTCTTGCAACCGTACGCATGGCGGGGAAGTCGAACCATGCCCGATCGCCGCCGCCCGGGGTCACCATCATGTAACCTGACTCGGTATAGAAGCGGATGTCGCTCGCGGCCTCCAAATCCCGGTAGCGAGATACCGAACGCTTTGCGAGCGTCCCCCAAACAAGATCTGGATCTACGACTCGTGTGAGCCGCGTAGCATCGTAATGACTGGAGTAGACGCCGGAGTGGGTTGCTCGATTGCGCGGCTCACTTGGTCCGACGAGAGCAACCCCGTCGGTTGCCGCGGAAAGATGGCGGGCCGCCGCGGAGCCAAACATCCCCGCGCCCACGACCGCTATGTCGAAATTTTGCCGTTTCGGATGAACCCACGGAGCGCCACGCGCTTCGCGTGCGCTTGGCACCAAACCCATCCACACAGCAAGTCCCGCCAAGCGACCGAGGAATGTTCGCCGGGCGAGCGGTACCACCGTGGATTCGAGGGATAGCTTCTGCGGCTTTGGCAATCTGTTGCTCGTTGGTCGATCACACGGTTACTGACAGTTCGTTCCCAAAAGGCGGCCGCGCCTCAAGGAAAGGCATGACTGAGGAACCGATTCAAGCCGCTGCACACCGCCTTTGCAACGGCTGTTCTCACATCTTCAGTGACCTCGCAAAACCCCACCAACCTCTGCGTCTCCCCCTCGTGGTTGATGGTGATAGCCACGATCACGGCCTGCGTGTCAAACGACTCGACCGTCTTGACATCCAAGAAAGTGAACGTGTCGACCGCGGCCTCGTAGGCGCGCTGTAACGCTTGTAGGGTAGCTTCCGCCACACAGCGTATCTGACTCGACGGCGAGCAGTCCCCCTCAGACTTCCCAACGTACGCCTGTTGCAGTTTCGTACTGAGCTTGCGGCCAAATTTGACACGAGTCTCACATCGGCCGTTGGGAAGGCGCTCCATTTCGACCCCTTGGAGTTGAACACGTCCTGACGAACCCTGCGCCATGTCGTCGGCCTCCGGGATTAAGTGTTTTTGTTGTCAGGCCAGTGCTATTGCCTCCTCACGGCGACCTGCAATTCGACATCCTGGCGCCTGTACATGCACACGCCGTTGACATCTTCGCAAACGTAGTAGAGGGCATACGCCGGAATGGTGATGTTCCGCCGAAATCGAACGCGCTCCGGGGCGCGAACTTCCACTTCGATCGTTCGCGTTTCTTGACTGACGGGTTCCGGAGGGATCGGATGCGTGAGATAATGCCGTTCGACTTCCCAGCCACGGGGCGGATCGATCCAAAACGCCAGATCCTCCGCCTCGTTGTTCCAGTGGGACAGGTTCTCCAATACCGGACGGAACACGACATGGAAGCGGGTCGTCGCGCCGGGCTCGATCGCGGGTGGGACGGCAAGGGTTTCAACGGTTATGAATTGTCCGTCATCCCGAAGCACTCGACCGCGGGGATCGGGCTCGTCCTCCGCATCCGATGACGCCGTGAACGTCTTCGCGGGCTGCGCAAACTCCGTGCCTCGCGGCTCAACCACCAAGGGTGAGGGTACCTCGCCACGTGCCTCCAGCTCGGTGCGCGCCGTCATGACCCAGTCGTAGAACGGATACGGCTTGTCGAGCCGTGGGCCGTACTGCTGGATCCGGCGCCGGAAGATGTACTGGTTGGGATCGATGTCGAGCGCCCGCGTCCATCGCTCGACAGCCTCCGCAAAGTCTCCCTCGCGGCGCCCGTCCGAATCGTAGCGCATGCGATACGCAACACCCAAGCGGAACCAGGCCATTCCGTCTTCGGCGTCAGAGCGAACGGCCGCTGCGTACGCCGATATCGCGTCATCGCGCCGCGCCGCTGCACCCCAGACCGCGAGCGCATCGCCGTACTGGGTCCACGCTGTAGCATCGGCCGATCGGGTGGGAGGTCTCAAAGCATTCAGGTCCGGCGCAACCGGCGCGCCGGTGGATGGCGTGGGCGGGTCGAAGGTCTGAGACAAGAATGTGCGCTCTAACAGATCGACATCACCGCGCGGAGGATTGATCTGACGAATCACGCCATGTTCGTCCACGGCGATGGTGATGGGCACGTACGGGACGCCGAGCAGGTTGTACGAGTCCACGAGAATGGGCCAACCCATCCGCTTCCACTGCATGAAGAGCCCCGCACGGTCGGGGTGTTGCTCTTGAATGATCCCCACCATCTGCAGCTTGCCGTCGTTCTGTAGGTCCTTAGGTTGCTTCGTGCCACCCGGGCACGTGTACGCGGCAACCTGCTCACCACGATGCGAAAACGTGGAGCAGCAGTTTTTTCCCTTGAAAATCCGCCAGCGAAGCCGGCCGACCATCCTCCAACGCCGGGAAGGCGATGGCTGGAAACGGCTGACCCACTTCGAAACCGGTCGAGGGAAGTTGACCATGCGCCTTTACACCCACACCGGAGGTGAGAAGCAGTGACCAGACGATCGCGGCAGGGCGGCTAAACATGTTTGACCCCCGTGGAGGCTGAAGAGGCTCGACCCGTCCATCTCAATCGCAATGATACAGGAGGCTCACGCCGGACTCAAGAAGGAGCCCGAGGAGCCCCCAGCATGCCCTGGCGTTCATCCGATTTTCCGCCTACATGTAAGGGTTCAGACGAAGGATCCACCCGTCAGACTAGGCGAGATGGTAATGGATGGAAGACGCTTTTTCGGTGGCCTTTCCCACCGGTGGCTTGGGTTGGGCATCGGCGTAGCCTCCGGCCACTCCCTGCCTGACAGCGTCGTCCTCCGGACCCGACTGGCGCCCGATCCATTGAACGTAGACGAGGACGATCAAGCGTTGCGCCGCGGCTCGTTCACCGATAAGCAGGCACATGCGGACCCCGCCCCCTGACATGCATGAGTTCAAAGAGCTGGTGGTGGAGGCGTTGGATGCACTGCCGGAGCGATTTCAGGCACTACTGGAAAACGTAGCCGTGGTCGTGGAAAACGAACCGAGCGAGGAGGACCTCGAGCAAGTCGGGATGACCTCAAATGAGGGTGAGTTACTCGGTCTGTACCATGGCGTGCCGCTGACCGAGCGCGACATCGCGTACAGCGGCCTGCCTGATCGCGTGCTCATCTATCGGGGACCCATTCTCAGGTCGTGTGCCGACAACGCCGAGGTGCGGCAACAGGTCTGTGAGACGGTTATCCACGAAATCGGGCACCATTTCGGATTGAGCGAAGACGAAATGGTGTTCTGACAAAGATTCTAGAAAACTCCAGCTTCGCGCTGCAACCACCGCACATACGCGGTGATACGCTCCACGTCATCGCGCGTCACACCTGGCACCGGCTTCATGTTGCCAAACCGCCAGTGGTGCGCAGCCACTCCAAATTCCACTGCCCGCTGAAAGCTGATGTCGGCATGATGGCTGGGCTTATACGTACGATGTACCAGTGGCGGACCCTGCTCGGTTCCCCTCGCCGATTCGCCGTGACACTCCATACAGTATTGGGCAAAAAGACTATCACCCGCGGCGTACTCTGCTAGTGTGGGCGGCGGCGGCGGTAGTTCCGCCATGTCGGCCTGTGGCCGGCAAGCTCCGCAGAACAGAACCCCAATCGCAACCCACATGGCCCGTCGAAGGTTATGCAGGGACTTTCTCCCGCGGCCTGAGCTGAACCGCCGTTCGGATTGGACCGTGCGCCGACGTACTCGCCTGTTGTGCCCAATGGCGCCGGCGGGCCCCTTGCGGGTGTGCTTGCTCAGAGCAAACTCCGTCAAGACCAGCGGGATGAACCACAGTGACGGCTAGCCCCTGGCCCGGATCCGCGCCACAAACCGTCATTTTAGCCCAATTTCCGAGGAATAGGAACACAGTATCATCTGTCGACCGAGCACATGCAGCTCCGCTGCTACAGCGCTCGTCGGGTGCTGACAACCTGGCGAACTGGCTGCTGCGGACCGAACCGGAACGAGACGCGCGTGGATCCGTTGGCCTAGCCGCGACCGTTCGCCGCCCGTAGCTTGGAGGTCCGCACCCCAGGACCACTTCTGTGACCGATTTGCTGGATCGCCTCAGCACCGCCCTAGCCGACCGCTATGTCGTTGTGCAGGAGATCGGAAGCGGCGGGATGGCTATCGTCTATCTCGCCGACGACCTCAGACACGACCGGCAAGTCGGTTTGAAGGTCCTACGACCGGAGATCGCCTCAGCGCTGGGAACCGAGCGTTTCCTCAGAGAAATCAAGATCGCAGCCAAGCTCAACCACCCTCACATCATGCCGCTCCACGACTCCGGTGAGGCCGACGGCTTCCTCTATTACGTCATGCCATACGTGGAAGGCGAGTCGCTGCGAGATCGCCTGAATCGCGAAACGCAACTGCCCCTCCAAGACGCCCTCCAGATCGCCGCGGACGTGGCTGATGCATTGAGTTACGCGCACAGCCAGGGCGTGGTGCACCGGGACATCAAGCCGGAGAACATTCTCTTTGCGGCTGGGCACGCGATCGTCGCCGATTTCGGCATCGCACGAGCCGTGACGGAAGCTGGCGGGGAAAATCTGACAGCGACGGGCCTTGCGGTGGGAACGCCCGCATACATGAGCCCCGAACAAGCCAGTGGGGTTGAGACCGTGGACGCCAGAGCCGACATCTACGCATTGGGATGTGTGCTGTACGAGACTTTGGCTGGCGAGACTCCGTTTACGGGCCCGACCGCGCAAGCGATTCTGGCCCGAAAATCTGTGGAAGCTGTCCCACCGCTGAGCAGCTTTCGTGAAACAGTGCCACCACATGTGGAGCACGCCATCCAGCAGGCCCTCGCCAGAGCGTCGGCCGATCGACAGCCCACGGCGCGGGCCTTCGCCGAGGCACTCACCTCCAGCGCACCGGACAAGACCACCACCGCCCACAATTCGATCGCGGTTCTCCCGTTCGCCAACATGAGCGCCGATCCTCAGAACCAATACTTCAGCGACGGGATGACGGAAGAGGTCATCAACGCCGTTTCCCAGATTCCGGACCTCCGCGTGACGGCGCGGACGTCGGCATTTGCGTTCAAGGGAAAGGAATCCGATGTGCGCGAAATCGGGCAGAAGCTCAACGTCGGCACGCTGCTTGAGGGAAGCGTCCGAAGGGCGGGCAACCGCGTCCGGGTCACCGCACAGCTCATCGACGTGTCCGGTGGATATCACCTCTGGTCGGAGCGCTTCGACCGCGAATTCGAAGACGTATTCGCGATTCAGGATGAGATAGCACAAGCGATCGCCGAGCGGCTCTCCACGCAGCTCGCACCCGCGCCGGTCGATTCCACGCCCGCCGCCCGGCCCAACGTCGAGGCCTACGACACCTATCTCCGCGGACGCTACCATCACAACGCCTTCACGCCCGATGGGACCGAGAAGGCGATCGCTTGCTACGACGTGGCGATCGAACAGGATCCGGATTTCGCCCCCGGACATGCTGCTCTTGCTGAAGCCTACACGTTGCAGGCTATCGGATTCTCTTTGAAACCGAGTCGGGAAACGATGCCCAAGGCGAGAGAAGCGGCCGATCAAGCGCTGCAGATCAATCCGAATCTTGCCGACGCACATCTGGCTCGCGGGCTAGTAGCCATGTACTACCAATGGGACTATCCGGCCGCGAAGCGCGGCATTGAGAGCGCAATTGCCCTCAACCCGAACTTTGCCGGCGCTCATTTTTGGCACGAGTTCTACTGGACGTACGTGGAGCACCGGTTCGAGGAGGCGTTGGCGGCAACGAGACGGGCCATGAAGCTCGATCCCCTCGCCCCCTCCACAAAATGCCGGGTCGGACAGGTGTACCTGATCTTCGGTCATCTCGACGAGGCCGAGGAGCGTTGCCGCGAGATGATCGCGGTGGATCCGGGGCACCCAATGGGGCATATGGTGCTGGCCGACGCACTCCTGCGAAGAGGGATGCTCGATGAGGCCGTGGCCGCGGCAGAGAACGCCGCTCGGTTAGGGGGCCCAGCGGTGGCGCCGGTGAGTATCCTGGCTATGTGCAATGCGAAAGCAGGCCATACCGCCAAGGCCCGCGAGTTCTTGAACGGGCTGACCGATCGGTCGCAACAAGGCTTCGTGTCGGGCTTCTGGTTGGCGATGGTCCATGCCGCTCTCGGCGACACGGACAGAGCGTTCGAGTGGCTTGGCCGGGCACATCAAGACCGCGATTGCAACCTTCTCTATCTCACCGCAATCCCAAGGGTCACCGGCCTACATGAGGATCCGCGGTTTGACGCGTTGTTGCACGATATTGGGCTGGGGCACTTGGCCGGCGTGGAGCACAGTTGAGATCTACGTGGAGGACCGGCGGCTACAGCAAGAGGGACCCGAGGTAGAAGAGCCCCGTGCCACCCAACAGTACGAGCCCCACCCACGTCAGCCACAGCAACGCCCCCCGGGGTTGATGCTCGGGTGCCACTTCCGGTGAGGTCACGGCCTTCAGGTTGAGGTACCCCAACACCGGCGCCGCCAAGAACGACAGGATCGTGGCGAAATCCACCAACGTGGTGAGGTTGCCGATGAAGAGCAGCAGAATCACCACCGTGATCGCGGCGAGCGTCACCAGAATCCACCAATAGAGATCGCCCGTACCTGCGCTCGACGGCGGGGGTGTGTTGCCGGCACGCAAATGCCGGATCGTTTGCTCGATAACACGCGGAGATCCGTCCACGAGGGTGAGCGTGGTGGACATCATCGTCGTGAGCACGGCCGCCAGGACGACCGGACGCGCCCAAGTACCCAACGTCTGGCTATACAGGTCTACCAACTGCGTCGAAAAGCGGGTGCCCTGGGGACTGAAGGCGACTCCGGACCCATACATCACACCCGCGCCGAGCGTGAGGAACGCAATCGCGAGAATCCCTGTCGCGATGTAACCGACCATGAAATCCTGCCGAGCCCGCTGCACCGACACGCGGACCCCGGAGGCCTCGTTCTTCGCCAGCGTCCACAACGAACTCCACACCGATGTATCCACGGGCGATGGCATCCACCCCACCAGCGCGAGCAGGAACGCGAAGGGCAGGACGCTTCCGACGATGCCATCGGGCACGATCTTCAACGTCGACAAGTCTACGCGCAGCGCGGCCACAATCGCCGCCAACATCGTAGATACCGTGAGCACGATGAGGATGAGTTTGACGGTCATGTCGAGCGCGCGGTAACCGCCCAGCCACAACAACCCACCGCACGCGGCGATCAACAGCGCGGCGACGAGCGCCATCGGCCACTCGATCCCGAAGGCGAAACGAACGAGAAACGCGGTAAAGAGAATCACCGCTGCCTGTGATATCACCGCCGTCGCGATCGCAATAGCCAAGAACAACCACAACGCCCAACGACCGATCCGACGGTATCCCTCCACGAGACTCGTGCCCGTGGCCGCGGCGTATCGTGGACCGAACTCGAAGAACGGGTATTTGAGTACCAGAGCCAACACGACCACGCCGATCAGCGCAAAGCCGGCCATAGCACCGGCCCGAGTGGATTGAACGAGGTGGGAAACTCCGATCGCGGCTGCGGCCCACAGCAACCCCGGGCCAAAACTCGTCCAGAAGCTGCTGCTGCGATCGGTCTTGTCGAGCTGATCCGAGTTCAATCGGTGACGCTCTCGTCCATTTGCACCGATTCAACCAGCGGCCCGAAAAACTCATCCGCATCACCACCGAACCATCGCAGCACGGCTACCAAATCGTGCCGTGTGTCGATCCAGACGACGTTGGAACCGTATCCCCGCGCGGCGAACGTGGCGGCGGGTTCGCCGGAATCGGTCGCATGGTCGGGCGTGAGCCACCACATATAGCCATAGTCGCGTCGCAGCTCGCTCGGCGTGGTCGCCAGATCGATCCACTCCGAGGAAATGATCTCTTGGCCATCCCACGTGCCGTCACGCAGAAAGAGATAACCGAAACGCGCGAGATCCCACGCGCTGATCCATATCCCCCCACCCCAGTGTCCTCCACCACTGACCGAGTTGACGGTCACCCCGTCGATCTCGACGTTTGAGGTTCGATACCCGTGCCATGTCCAGCCATCCGAGGCACCAATGGGGTCCATGACGAGTTCTTTCAGCAGCTTGGGCAGCGACTCCTTCCAAACTCGGAGTAACGAGTACGACACCAGGTTGACGCGCACATCGTTGTACTCGTAATAGGTTCCCGGCGCCTGCCTGCCGAGCGTTCTGTCCCTGCGGTGGTAGAAGTCTGCGGTGTCCGATTTGCCAAACAGCTCCCCTTCCCACTCGCTTGTCTGCTGGAGTAGGATCTCCCACGTGATCTTCACGTTGTGCGGAGAATCGAACTTGCCGTCGGTGACGTACTTTCCCACGGGGTCCGTCATGCTCGCGATCATGCCGCGATCGAACGCCAATCCTGCCATGGTCGATACGAAGCTCTTGGTCACGCTGAACGCGAGGTCCGCACGCCGGGTATCACCCCACTCGGCGATGACGTATCCGTGACGGACGATCATGCCTGCAGGACCACCCCGCGCTTCCGGAAGCGGACCCTCGAGCGTCCCGAATTTCTCTTCGTGACCCGAGTAGTCATACGGTACCACCTCGCTGTCGTGGGCTTTCGCATAAGCGACGGCCTGCTCGACGAGGGCAGCGTTCATGCCCACCTCGGCGGGCGTCCGCGTCTCCCAGGCACCGCGGGGTGGGTAGTAGTAAGACCCTTCGTCTCCGCCACACGCAGCCCCGAGCAACACCGCAAGGGCGCCAGTAATAACGGATTTTCGGCCACGCCTCACGAAGGGGCGACAGGGTTGGACCCTCTCACCTCTCACGTCTCACGTCTCACCTCTCCCTTCTCACCCCTCACCTCCCCTCCGCAGCCTGCTCCAGAATCTTCTCCGCACGCGCCGGATTAAAGCTGCCGCACACGCAGAACCGGGCCATATATTTGGTAGCCTCCCCTGGCGTGCGGCGTCCGGATCGAACCCATTCGATCATTTTGCGTGTAAACACCGCCGACACCATCCCATGGCCGCACATGGTCGACAGCTGCATCGTAGTATCGTCGGGTAGCTTCTCGGTAGCGCCCTGAAAACCGAGAGAGAATTCGATACTGTGACGGTCGACGCCGCATTCGTCACAGCACTTGGACGCTTGCTCGGGAACGGCGGAGATGTTGACCGAAAGACCGAGATCCATCTCGACCAGCTTCGCGACAAAAGCCTGCATGGAGTCGTAGTCGTCGAACACCGCCGATACGGTGGTGGGGCGATCGACTTCGTCGATCACCGCGTCCGGGTCCGGCGACGTATCGCGATGCCAATGTACGGTGGGCCGCAAATCTTTCGACGCACGATGCTCCGCCCCTTTGATGGCATTGCCGATGTTTACGGGCTTGTACTCCAGGGCAGTCCGAAGAAAAGTTTTCTGCTTGGGGATACAATCCTGGTCGTTGAACCCCCGCGCCGGCATGGCCGTCACGATAAAATCGTTTGAAAGGCTCTGTTTGTTGCCGAACCGGTGCAGTGTGTGGGTCACGTGTGCTCCTTGCTACGCTACGGGAACGGCGGCTAGCTGCGCGCGCCCAATGCCGATGTTCGTCTTAGCTCGGTTGAGGTCGAAGTTGAGGCCGCGCAGAATGTCCTCGATGTCGGTTTGCCCGTGCTCATCGCAACGAACGGACAACCCGATAGCCATAATCGTTGGGATCTCCTTGGACACCTTGCGGAGAAGTTCCAGCGTCTCCACAATGTCGGCCTCGGCGGTGTTGAACTCGATGATGACCGACATGACTTTTTCGTTTAGAATCTCCGGATTCAGCACACCCCGTTCTGCGTCGGCCATCAGACTCGTTACCGGGTTCTTTTCCTCGAACTCCACGCCGGCATGGGCGAGCGACTTGGTCACGTGTTGCACGTCGCGGAACCACACGCCGATTCCCGGTCGCCCCAACTCGACAGTCAGGCCGATTCGACCAACACCCAGTCGGTTGGTAACGTCATTGGTCTTGACCTCTTCCGTACCTCGACCGTGGATGCCCGTACTCTCGTGCGACGCCGTGACGTCACTGAACGCCCGCCGCACCACACGGGGCCACTCCAGCTCATCCGGAACAATCGCCGACGTGGGACAAACATCGGGCTCGGGATCGAACCGTAAACGAAACACGTGAAGCATCCGTCGAATCGTTCGCACAACGACGGGATTCAACCGCTCCATACTCATGCCGCGAAAACAGGTGTAACACTCGACGCACTCCTCGGTGTTCACCTTTGCGCGGTTGACCGCCCGGTCGATGTAGATGGCGCCCATCGGGCAGACTGCTACGCAGTTGCTGCACGCGACGCACTTCTGTTGGTCGATCTGCATGCTGCAAGTCCTTTAGGTTGCGCTAACAGTCGGACAGTCGGACAGTCGGACGGTCGGACAGGCAATTGAATAAAATCTGCAATCTAGCAGGTTGCGGAAAAAGTCGGGTAATGGACGATAGCATCGCGAGCCGGAAGTTCTTATCGTAGAGGGACCTCGATGGGAGTGCCACGATGCGCGGGAACAAGACGAATCAGTCGGCGCTGTTCAGCTATATCAGTGCGGAGGATCGGGTGCCCTCCGACCATCCGTTGCGCGCCCTGCGGGCGCTGGTGGACCCGGTGTTAGCCCGGCTCTCGCCGCAGTTGGACCGGCTGTACGCGCGGCGGGGCCGGCCGTCGATTCCCCCGGAACATTTGTTACGCGCGTTATTGCTGCAGGTGGTGTATACGATCCGGAGCGAGCGGCAGCTGATGGAGCAGCTCGATTACAACATCCTGTACCGATGGTTTGTGGGGTTGAATCTGGACGACGCGGTGTGGGTGCCGACGGTCTTTACGAAGAATCGGACGCGGCTGGTCGAGGGGGGCATCGCGGATGCGTTTCTGGCCGAAGTGTTACAGGAGGCGGAGCGGCGGGCGTTGTTGTCGAATGAGCATTTCACCGTCGACGGGACCTTGCTGGACGCGTGGGCGAGTCAGAAGAGTTTTCAGCCGAAGGCCGGCACCCGCCCGCCAACGGACGATGATCCGGGGAATCCGAGCGTGACGTTTCGCCAGGAGAAACGGACGAATGCGACGCATGCGTCGCGGACGGACCCGGAGGCGCGGTTGACGCGGAAGAGTGGGGGGCAAGGCGCGCAATTGGCGTACTTGGCGAGTGTGTTGATGGATAATCGGCACGGGCTCGTGGTGGCGACCGACGTGACGCAGCCCGGCTACGAGGCGGAGTGTGCGAGTGCGCTGGCGATGGTGGGGAGCTTACCGCCGACGGCCCGGCGTCGGACGTTGGGGGCGGACAAGGGTTATGATCGGTGCGGGTTTGTCGACACGCTGCGGGCGTTGGGCTGGACGCCCCACGTCACGCCGAACGTGCACCGCACGCGGTTGCGGAGCGCGGTGGATGGCCGGACGACGCGCCATCCCAGCTATGCGATCAGTCAACGGCAGCGCAAAAAAGTGGAAGAGATCTACGGGTGGGGCAAGACGATTGGGTTGTTACGCAAACTCCGACATCGCGGGACCCCGCGGGTCGGGTGGGTGTTTACGTTCACGGCCGCGGTCTACAATCTGATGCGGATACGCACCCTGACCCTGGCCGGAGGCAGCCCCTGATGGGGCAGTGTGGGCCGCATTCGTCACGCCGACCGCACCGCGGGGGCGGTAATAGGGGACCGCACGCTGGTACACCGTCGTGTTACCCGGACAAACGCGGCTCACCATGAATTTTTCCGCAACCTGCTAGAATCTGCAATCTGAAATCTGAAATCCCCCGCCATATACTGCCCCCGTGCCCCCGTGCCCCTCTGCCTCACCTGCTGTCCTCTCCCGCCAACGCCAACGCCCTCTCAATCAACTCGTCCCCACCCGGCACCACCGAGCCAAATTCGTCATAAACCGCCCGGCTCGCTACGACAAAACTCTCGCGATCGGCGTCGTTGATGCGGACACCGGCAGCCTTCAACTCCTCCAGCAGTTGCGAGTCTAACGCATATTGAAAGCACGCCCCTTGTTGCTACCATGGAGTCGACCAAGACCCAAGGACCACAACAAGGAGCGGCTCTCATGAAACTCACGACGAAGTATGTGGGGTTTGACGTCCATCAGGCAACCACGGTGGCCTCGGTGCGGGATGACAGCGGGCGGGTGCTCGCCCGGAGCGTCCTGGAGACGCACGGGCCGTCGCTCGTCGAGTTCCTTCGTGGCATGAGAGGGGCGCGGCACGTCGCCTTCGAGGTGGGAACGCAGTCGCAGTGGTTGCACGATCTGGTCGCGCCGCTCGCCGATCGCGTCGTCGTCTGTGATCCGCGTCAGGTGGCCCGCCAGGGCAACAAGGGCGATCAGGTCGATGCCGACCGGCTGTCCGAGTTGCTGCGGTTGGGCGGGCTGCGTCCGGTCTATCACGGCAGTGCGCATCGCGCCGACCTGAAGGAACTCACCCGCACCTACCGAAACCTGGTCGAAGACAGCACCCGCGTGATGCTCCGGATCAAAGCGCTGTTCCGCGCCCGCGCGATTCCGACCCCCGGCACGGGCGTGTATCAAACCAAGGCCCGTGTGCAGTGGCTCGAGCAACTCCCCGAGCGCGGGGTGCGGTTCCGGGCCGAGGTGCTCTACGCCGAACTCGATGTGCTGCGCGCGCTGCGTCCCAAGGCGAAGGGCGCGATGATCGCCGAGGGCAAGCGCGATCCGGCGTGGTCCGTACTGGGGGCAATCCCGTTCTACGGACCCGTGCGGGTCGCGCTGCTCCTGGCCACGATGGGAACGCCCTGGCGCTTTCGCACCAAACGGAATCTGTGGGCCTACGCGGGGCTGGCCGTGGTGACCTGGTCCAGTGCCGATCATACGTTCGTGGCGGGCCAGCCGGTCCGGCGCCGCCGCGCCCCGCTGACCCGGGGACTCAATCGCAATCACAACCGCGTACTGAAGGACGTGTTCAAAGGTGCGGCGACCGCTGCCGCATCGCGGCCTGGTCCGCTCCAGGACTTTTACCAAGCCTTAGTGGCCCGCGGGCTGCGCCCGGAGTTGGCACGCCTGACGCTCGCCCGCAAGATCGCCGCGCTCACGCTACGTCTGTGGAAGACAGGAGCGTCCTATGATCCGACGCAGTTGACGCGACAATCGTCCTAGTTCCTGAGGCGCTGGTGCGGGTGCGTTTACCTCGTCCACGGCTCCAGGATCCAGGACATCGGTGTGGGGGACAGTCTCGACAGAGCCGTCTGCCCGGCCAGCAGTCACGCCGAGGCACTCGTCTAACTCTAGGCCCCCTCGCAGAACCAGAAGAAGCGTCAGGCCGGCTCCGTGCCGAGTCTCAGATAGAACTATGGTTCGCCTCGCGCGACCAACGACGCTTGCATGTGTTCCGTCGGATCGGGAGACGAATTGAGGTGAATGATGCCGAAGAAGACTGCCCGGCGTACCCGGAAGCACCGGAAGTCGCCCTCAAAAAAGGTGGGGCTGATTGCCAGGAAAAAGAACGCCGACCAATCAGCGCAGACGAAGTCTGCCCTTGACAATCGCTTTCATAGAACGCCTCGGCCTTCGTGAGCACAAACTCCTGCGTGGCTCGGGCGGTGGTTTCGAGGATCTCCCGGACGTCGTCGGGGAGGCGCGCCCACCGCTCGCCGGCAACGGTGAGGTACGCGGGACTGTAGACGTGCCCGGTGAGTGACAAGTACTCTTGCACCTCGTGCAGCCGCGATGTGACGATGTTGCTCAACGGGTTTTCCTGGCCGTCCATGACCCCGGTCTGTAAAGCTATAAAGACCTCGGAGTAGGACAATGGAGACGGGTTGGCCCCGTAGGTCTGAAAAACCTTGACCCGCCACGGACTCCGAGGAGTCCGGAGCTTGAGACCCCGAAGGTCAGCCGGCGTGACTATCGGCCGTGTGTTGTTCGTTATGTGGCGGAACCCGTTCTCCCATACCGCCAGCACCCGGTAGCCCTCCTCCTCCACGCGCGGCTCGAGCGTCGCCCAGAACAGTTCGTTCTCGATGCGTCGCATGTGTCGTCGGTCTTTCACCAAGTACGGCATTTCGAAGAGTGCCAACGCGTCGACGATCGACGACAACACCGTGGAAGTCACCGACATATCCACCGTGCCAAGTTTCAGCTTCTGCAGCACCACCTCGTCGCCGCCAAGCAAACTGGACCCAAACACCACGACCGTGGCACGATCCCCCAACCGCCCGTTGGCCCGGCGTGCAAACTCGTCGGCCGACAGCCCAATCAGCGACACCGGCGACCCGGAGTGCGCCAACCGCAGCTCGAGCGTGGCACTGCCCGAGCTACACCCCGCAAGCCCGATGCAAGCGGCGACGCCCAGCCGCCGGAGCCCGTGGGCGCGTTGGGGTACTCTCCAGCCCATTGGATTACACCTCATTGCCTAGAATATGGCGCCGTTCCGGGCGGGCGGGAGAGGGGCTCATGATGGCCACGGAATCCACGGAACCCACGGACCCCCACACCGCCCCTCTCAACTCTCTTTGTTCTTTGAGCCCGGCATCATGTCCAGGGAGTCCAAAGAGCAGGTATGGTGAGGGGAGGGGGAACATTCCCCTGGGGGTGGGGGTGGACTTCCGTGGGTTCCGTGGATTCCGTGGCCATTCCTTTTCTGGCGATGGCAACAGCACTACAACCCCAACAGGTTCCGCTCGATCTTTCGTAGGCCCTGCTCTTGGGCCCAGAGATCCAGCTCCACCGACGCGATGTCTTCCACCAGTGGCACCGCGATGCCCAGTTGCCGCAAGTCCACCGATTTCATGTACACAGCGCACGACTGACATTCCTCGATCCGCAGATGCGGTAGGGTCTCACTCTCGTGGTAGCTGAGCTTGGCCGGATCATCCTCTTCACAATTCGGACACTGGGATCGCCGGAAGGACCATTCCGTCGCGCACAGGGAGCAGATGAGCAACCGTTTGCCCTTCACCTCTACCTCGTCGCGGATCATCCCCACCAAGGGGAGGTGTCCACACTGCGGACACGAGGTCTGCCGCTCGTCTTTCGGTTGCCGGATATTTCGCTCCGCGAGCGCTTCGACGACCGGCTGCATAAACGCGCGGGGAAAGAATTCGAGTTGTACGGGGTCTGTGCCCAAAGTTTCCGCGAAGGAGATGAGCTGCTGATCCCTGAACGCGGATAGCAGTCCCGCTTGAACTTTGCCACCACCCTGGATGATGGCCTGCGCAATGGGAGCCAGCGTCTCCGTGACAAGAGACGCTGCGTCTTTGAGAAATTGTCCGAAATCCCCAACGAGGTCTTCGACGGGTAAACGATCAAGCCGAAGATATGGAGGTCCGTCAGAGACATCCCCTCGCACCGCGGAAAGCCAATCCGACGAACGCGTCATGCGATACACCGGCTCTTGCAGCTTCAACAACTCCACATAGAAGGCCAAGATCTCCTTCGCAGCAGGCAGCTGTGCCAGCTTCTCCGCGCGCAGTAGTCTTTTTCCATATATCGGCGAGAGCACGCCGGCCGGACCGCTCAAGCTTTGGTCTTCTCCTTATACCAGAGCGGATGATGCAATTTCGCCCAGCCACGGGTCACCGTGCCGTACAGCATCGCTCGGAACGTCCCAGGATAGGCGATCGTCGCCAAATAGACGTGTACAATGAGTAGGAGCCCGCCACCGAGCGCCGCAAGGTAGTGCCCGAGACGCATCACCGTTAACAGCGAGGAACCGAAAGATCCCGGAAACCACAACGAAACACCCGTCACCAAGAAGACGACGCCCAACACACTCTGCAACCAAAAGAATGCTTTTTGTCCGCCGTTGTACTTCCCCACCGGTGGAACCTTGTCGGCCTGATGCGTTGCGTAGTACTTGATCGCGCGCATCCACTTCCAATCAGCGTCTTTCAACGTCAGATCCCGCACCCACAACACAAACATGGTCACCAAACCGATTGCGAACACGACCCCGATCCATGGATGTAATGCCCGCGCGGCCGGACCTCCCCCGAAGAATGCGGTCATCCAGAAGAGTGACGGGTACGCAAACGCGAGTCCTCCCACGAGCAGGAGAACAAACGTCATTCCCACCGTCCAGTGGACGACTCGCTCGATGAAGGTGAAGCGATCCAAGTCACGTGATGTCATCTGCCAGCCATGCCTAGCATTGAGCTCTGCCCCCGTGCCCCCGTGCCCCCGTGCCCCTCGTGCCTCACGATGCCCCTTGCTGCCCCTTGATCACCCATCCATCCAATCACGCACCGTCATCATCCTCAACCACCTCCGGCCCCATCCGCAAGTAATGCAACGCCGCTCCCAACAGCCCAAACCCAAACAAAAACGACCCAACCCTTTTCACCGCCTTGAGCGCCACAATCGGTGCGGGGCTCGCAACCGGATTCTCCGGCAACGCATAATCGTCCAGTCGATCGCCGTGCGGCACGACATACATCATGTGTGTTCCACCGACTCCGGCCGGATTGTACAACGCCGCGTGCTGGAAACCCCTTTTTTCGAGCCCCTCGACCCTGCGCCCGGCCAGCGAAACCATGTCCTCCTTGGTGCCCCACGAAATGGCATTCGTCGGACAGGTCTTCACGCACGCGGGCTCCAACCCCGCCTCCACCCGGTCGATACACATATTGCACTTGTACACCTTGCGCGTCTCTTGGTTGAAACGCGGGATGTCGAAGGGACATCCGGCAACACAATACTGGCAGCCGATACAGTTTTCCTGATTGAAGTCGACGATGCCGTTCTCGTATTGCACGATGGCGCCTGGTGCGGGGCACGCGTACAGGCATCCCGGTTCTTCACAGTGGTGGCACGCGTCTTTCTTGATCATCCAGTTGAGGGTGCCATCGACTTCGACTTCGTTGAAGCGCATGAGGAGCCACGTGTCGGATGAGAGATCTTGGTGGCTCTGATAACTGCCGAAGTTGACCGTGGGCTCGACCTTGAGGTCGTTCCACTCCTTGCACGCCACCTCGCAACCCTTGCACCCGATGCAGCGCGCCATATCGACGAGCTTGGCGTATTCCGGCGACGTCCGAATGCCCGGTGGTGGGTCGGGTGTGGCGGAGATGCGCTTAATGGCGAGGGTGTTCATCGGTTACCGGTTACCGGTTGTAGGTTACCGGTGATCGGACAAACGATGCGAGCGACAAAGACCTGTAACCGGTCACCTGTAACCGGTAACCGTCGCAACCGGATTCCGTGGCTAATAACCGAGCTCAGTACCATCACGCCTTCTCAATATTGACTAGGAACGCCTTAAACTCCGGACACCGCGTATTCGCGTCACCGATGAACGGGGTCAGCTCGTTCGCCATCGAGCCCTGCGTAATCCCGACGAAACCCCAGTGTACGGGAATCCCGATGGTCCAGGTCGTTTTCCCATTTACCGTAAGCGGGCCGATGCGCTTTGTGACGATCGCCGTGCCCTCGACCGAACCCCGCTTCGACCACACCCGCACCTTGCTCCCGTTGTCAATCTCCTTCTCCGCCGCCAGCCCTTCCGGCACCTCGACGAAGAAGTCGGGCATCAACTCCACGAGGTAGGGAACGTTCGACGTCACGAAGTGCTCGCGTTCCACGACCCGATACACGGTACAGGCGTACGGAAAGTCATCCGCCTCTCCGGCCAGCGTCTCGCGTACACCGTCGTACCACCGCACGACGGGATTCACCGGCACCCGCTCGTGCAGGAGATTCGTGGTTGGGCTCTCCACCGGTTCGTAGTGTTCAGGAATAGGTCCGTCGACGAGATAAGTGGTGAACAACCTCGCCACTCCTTCTTCGGTCATGATGAACGCGCCGGGCCCACCCGGCGGCGTCGTGCGGCCGTAATCGGGCACATCGCCGATCCATTCCCGCCCGTTCCACGCAATACCGGCGCGCGTGCGATCCCAGGGCCGGCCCTCGCCGTCAGCCGACGCGCGATTGTACAACACCCGTCGATTCAACGGCCAGTTCCACGCCCAGTCGTGGTGCATGCCCAGCCCGGTGGGGTCTTCCGGGTTCCGGCGGGCCATCATGTTGCCGTCTTCGGTAAAGCTCCCGCAATACAGCCAATTCCCGGAGCTGGTCGAGCCATCGTTTTGTAACTGGCCGAACGACGAGAGGAGTTGACCGGTTCGCTCGTCGTACCCGTTGATTTCCTTGGCGAGCTCGACGAGGGTCGGCGCGCGTGGGTTGAGATAATTCCACGCCATGTTCAGGATCGGTTCGTGATACGCGCCGCCTTCTTCCTGGTACAGTTCGCGTACGCGCCAGAACAGCTCGGACAAAATCCAGGTATCCGACCTGACACCGTCCGGCGGATCGATGGCCTTTTCTTTCCACTGCGCCCACCGCCCGCTATTCGTAAACGACCCGTCACGCTCGATCCAATGTGTCGACGGCAGGTACATCACCTCGGTATCGACCTCTGCCGGATTCATCCCAGGAGCTTTCCAGAACTCCGCGGAGTCGAGCATGAAAGGATCGATCACGACCTTCCACTTCAGTTTCGACATCGCCTGTAGCAGACGCCGCACATCGGGTCCGGCCAGGAGGGGATTGAAGCCAAGGGCAACGAAGCCTTCCATCCTACCCTGAAACGTCTCGTCCCAGATGGACAACCACGTCGCGTCGTCATCAGGTTTGGCGAGGTAGTGGTATCCAAAGTCGTTGTCGCGCGTCGCGTGCTCCCCGAACCACGCCTTGAGCTGCGAGACCATAAACTTCGGATAGTTGCCCCAGTAGTTCACGGTATCCGGCACGAGCGCGCGCGGGGTCGAGTCCCCGAGGTGTGCGGCGAGCGAGGTCTGGGCGGGATTGGGTACTTTGAGGTAACCAGGGAGAATACCTGCAACGATCGCGTGGTCCGTGGCACCCTGCACGTTGGCGTGCCCGCGCAGCGCGTTGATGCCGCCACCCGGCCGACCGATGTTGCCGAGCAACAACTGGACGATGGCCGCCGTGCGGATGATCTGGCTTCCCACGGTATGCATCGTCCATCCCACGGCGTACATGATGGTGCCGACGCGAGCGGCGGTGCCCGTCGAGCAGATGATGTCCGCCATCTCCAGGAAATCTTCCGCAGAACAACCGGCGATCTGTGCCACCATCTCCGGGGTGTACCGATCGTAGTGTTTCTTCAACAGTTGGAAAACGCAGCGTGGGTGCTGCAACGTCGGGTCGCGTCTCACGTACCCATCACTGCCTCGCTCATAATCCCACGATCGTTTGTCGTATTGGTTGTTGGCTTCGTCGAATCCGGAGAAGAGCCCGTCTTCGAAGTCGAATCCACGCCCCACGATGAACGTGGCGTTTGTGTGGAGTGCAACGTAGTCGTGATGGTCGAGATCGTTTTCGAGGATGTGCCGGATCAGCCCGCCGAGGATGGCTATGTCCGCTCCTGGTCGGATTTGCAGATGTCTATCCGCGACCGCCGAGGTGCGGGTGAAGCGGGGATCGATCGTCAGAATCTTGGCGCCTCGCTGGTCCCTCGCCTCGAGCGCCCACTTGAACCCGCAGGGGTGGTTCTCCGCCGGATTGGCACCCATGACCAGAACGACATCGGCGTTCTTGATGTCCTTCCAGTGATTGGTCATGGCGCCCCGGCCAAACGTGGCGGCCAAACTGGCCACCGTTGGACTGTGTCATATTCGGGCCTGGTGATCGATGTAGATCAATCCCAGGCCTCTCATGGTTTTGGTGATCAGGTACGCGTCTTCGTTCGCCACCGTGGCGCTGCCGACCCACGCAATACCTTCGCAACGGTTGACCGTCCGGCCGTCCTCGTCACGCTCGACGAAGGTGTTGTCCCGCGACTCCTTGAAGCGGCGCGCGAACCAGTCCATCGCAAAATCCCACGACACCTCGCGCCATTCGCCCGACCGCGCCTCGCGGAACATCGGCGACTTGCGGAGCCGTGGGCTGATGGCCAAATGCATTTGCGAGGCGCCCTTGGGGCAGAGCGTTCCACCGTTGATTGGGTTATCCGGGTCGCCCTCGACGTGCACGATCGTGTTCACGGTATTGAGACCGCCGCTGCCGTGGACGTAGGCAATCGTCCCGCATCCCACCGCACAGTATGGACAAACGGTCTTGTACTCTTTGGCGTTGCGGATTTTGAGCTGGCGGGAGGCGGCATAGGCAGGCTTGAGGTCGAAGCCGAGGGCACTGATCCCCAGACCACCGGCGGCCGTAACCTTCAGGAATCCCCGTCTAGACAGGCCCATGGCTCCCCCTCAAACGTCCCTTAATAATGTTGCACAATCGGCCTCAGCGCGAGAGGTAACCGCCCTCCGGCACGCGCTGACTTCGGGGCTCAGTTCCCTCTTTGAGGCAACGCCAGCGCGACCAACTCAGCTGGATGTCCTCCACCAGCCACCGCGACCACGATGAATTGCCGATCGCCCGTCGTGTAGGTCATGGGCACCCCCCTGTAACCTGCCGGGAGTGGAATCTCCGCAACAACCTCACCGGTGCTCTTGTCATGGACGAAGATTTTTTCTCCCGATGCGGAAAAGAGTAGTGTCTTCGTCAGCAGCAAGCCCGCGCGGCGCGGACTCCCGGTTCGTGGCAATTCGATCCCGGCGAGCGCGGGATGATCGCGAATGGCTTCCGGCGTGTCGCCGTTGGGCACCATCCACTCGTGTTCTCCCGTGTTGAGATCGATCGCGGTAATACGACCCCACGGCGGCTTGATGAGAGGAAGACCTTGCGGCCCACGGCGACCCGACGGACGGAAGTTTCGGCGCTCGGAGATGATATAATTCATGTTGGACCGGTCGGGGTTGTTTGCCAGTCCGATCACGCTTGGGTTGGTGGACGACGGCACGTACAGCATGCCGGTTTGCGGATCCAATGCCGCGCCGGGCCAGTTCGCCCCGCCGAGCGACCCCGGGAGGTGGAGCGTACCTCGAGTCCCATTCGAATCGATGACCGAAGGCGGGGTGAACAAGGAACCCAGGCGATAGTGCGATGCGATCTCGACGGCTTCCGCGCGCAACGCCGGCGTAAGATCGATGAGATCGTCGACGCCAACACCCTGCCGGTCAAACGGCGCCGGCATCGTAGGGAACGGCTGTGTTGGAGCGGTCTTTTCACCGGGCACGTCGCTTTGCGGCACCGGGCGTTCGACGATCGGCCACACAGGTTTCCCGGTGACACGATCGAACACGTAGGTAAACCCCTGTTTCGTGACCTGGGCAACGGCCTTGATCTCACGGCCGTCGACGGTGATATCGGCGAGAATGGGAGCGGCGGGAAGGTCATAGTCCCAGATCCCGTGATGCACCAACTGGAAGTGCCAGATGCGTTCGCCGGTTCTGGCGTCGAGACACACCAGGCTGTTGGAAAACAGGTTACTGCCCGGACGATGTCCGCCGTAGTAATCGCCGGTGCCCAGCTCGGTGGGGAGATAGACGTACCCCAACTCCAGGTCTGCCGACATCGTGGTCCACACCGCGGCGTTTCCGGTATAGCGCCACGAACCGTCTTCCCATGAATCGTGGCCGAACTCACCCGGCTGGGGAATCGTGTGAAAGATCCAGAGCCGTTCCCCGGTGCGAACGTCGTAGCCGCGGATGTGGCCCGGTGGCATCTCCTTGGTCGGCGGCGACGACCCACCCGGGAGCGCTGCCCCGACAACGATGACGTCGCCGACGATCATCGGCGGCGAACTGGAACCGATGCGGTCTTCCACGAGATCTACCGGACGATCCAACCCGATCTTCAGATCGACAACCCCATCGCTGCCAAAATTCGGATCCGGAGCGCCGGAGTCAGCATCGAGCGAGATCATATGGTAGCCCGGCGTGATCAGGATGATCCGTTGCTCTTCGCCGTCGGTCCAATAGGCCACGCCGCGGCCCGAGTTGAGACGTGGAGCGTTTCCCCCGCGCTCGCCCTCGTCCATGCGATACATCCACAGCGTCTCGCCCGTAGCCCCATCGATCGCCACCGCCGCGCGTCGATAGCCGGCGGTAGCGTACAGCACACCGTTTACCGCAAGCGGCGTTACCCTATAATTGGACTCGGGGCGAGAACCGAAGTTCCGGGCACTCCATCGCCACGCCACCTCGAGGCTATCTACGTTATCGCGGTTTATCTGATCGAGCCTGGAGTATCGAGTGCTGCCCGCGTCACCAGCGTAGTAGCGCCACTCGCCGCCTCGTGTGCCCTGTTGGGCCATTGCGGAGGGTCCAATCGCAAGCGCCACCGAGCATAAGAACATCGAACGGATTTGGATTGGCTGGCAATGTTTTAGCATGGTGCTCCTACGAGGTCGATCTAGCTAGTCGTGAATATGGCCACGGAATCCACGGAATCCACGGAATCCACGGAACCCCCCACCCATCCCGGACTGATGTTCCCCCTCCGTCCCCCATATCGTCGGAGGAATTCCCCCCAGGGGGCAGGGTGGGGAACACACAATCCCGGGATGGGCGGCGGGGGTCCGTGGTTTCCGTGGATTCCGTGGCTATAACACCCTAGCAATCGATTACCGCGATGTGGACACCACTGGCAACACGATCCGTGAGGGAGTCGTACCAGAATGATGAATCGTGTTCGTCGCCACAACCCACTCGCTCTCGTCGTAGTTGTTTCCGCCGGTGTTGAGGTTGCGATCCAGCCGTGGGAAGTTACTGCTCGAAACTTCCACACGAATGCGGTGCCCCTGCTTGAAATAGTGTGCGGTGGCGTGGAGGTCGATATGCACTTCGTACACACCTCCCTCGTTCATGAACACCCACCGGTCGTAGCCCTCGCGGTAGCGAGCACGCAAGACCCCCTCCTGCACGTTGTACGCACCGCCATCGGGATGCATGTCCACGAGTTTGACCGTAAAGTCCGTGCCTCTCGCAGAAGATGACACGAACAGAATCGCCTCCAGCTCACCGGTGACCTCCAGCGCGTCACCGAGCGGCTGGGTCGTGTAAACCAGCACATCTTCTCGAAGCTCGATCTCCGACTGATCGAAGGCGCCCGCCACCGACCCCTCCGCGCTCGTGCAGCAAATGGGGCCCCCGAGCGACGGCACGGGGCTCCCCGGATCGTAGACGTATGAGTCCGGCGGCTCATCGAATGGCGCAACCACGGTCAAAAAGCCATCGCCGTTTCGAGTATTCGCCTCGCCGTTGCTGTGCAGATACAGCGAAACCTGCTGGGTGCCTGACAGGGGCCAAACATCGGAGATGCGCCATTGGTTGGCGCCCATGAGGTAGTACTGGACCTTGGGCATTTCCGTGACACCGTTGTCTACGCCCTTCAACCAGTGATCGAACCAGTCTAGATAAATCCGGAAGTAGTCGAGCCTGGCATCGCCGAAATCCAAAGCACCGACAACCGTGTTCTCGATTGCACGCTCCGAGCGACAGTGGCCTACGGGTGAGATGATCGCGAACTGGTTGTCACCCCCTCGCTCACCGCCATTAGATTGCATCAAGTTGAAGAGCTTGAGCGTCTCGTTGACACCGAGATCATACCAGGAGTTGACGTGTATGGCTGGAACGTCGAACTGGTCGTCGTCGCCCACGTAATTGAGGCTCTTCCAGTACGGGTCGGCGGGCTTGTGCCGCACGAAGTCTTCGTAATCGGTTGGTGGGAGGCCGTGCTTGTCGAGGATGTCGATGACCGGCAACTCCCAAAACGCCTCCACCAGATTCACACTCGGCAGGGGCGGCGCGACGTACATCTCCTGCACCATGCGGCTATAGATTGAGTCGGGTGTGCCGGGTGGCGGCCGATTGAACACTTTCCTCCCGGCGCCGACGAACCAACTCAGGCCTGATGCCATTTCGAACGCACCGCCATCCATGAAAGCGAACGTCCGAAATGTCCCGTCGTAGGCGCCGCCCGCAGCTTGAGGAATCGCAGCCATATGATTCGGATGACGGGTAGCGGAAAGTTGCAGTTGATTCTCGCCAAGATAGGAGCAACCGTACGAGCCGATACGACCGTTTGACCACGGTCGGTTTGAGAGCCAGCTGGTAAAGTCATATCCGTCGTCGCGATTCGCCCGCCCCACCACGTACTCACCCTCGGACTCGAACCGGCCACGCATATCCTGAATCGCGACCACGTATCCGCGAGCGGCGAAGAAATAGGCGACCGATCCCGGCCGCCTAAACCCTTGGTACTGGTTTTTACCGTATGGCAACCGAATTTGAATCACCGGCAGGGGTCCGGACGCGTCGATCGGAAAATACAGATCGGTGGACAACCGAACGCCGTCGCGCATCGGGACGAGAACGCTGCGCTCGAGCCGGACCTCGTACTGCGGAGGCGGGGTGTTGGTTACCTGCGCAAACGCCGGCGCGGCCAAGCACCCGGCAACGAGGAGGGGACCAACTCCTCTCAAATAACGTTGCAGCATCTCGCGTCCCGTCATGCGTCCTCTCTTTTCAAATCCTGTTTCAGCGTCCGAATGGTGGGGCATGAGGCATCGAGAGGGATCAAGGGGCATCAAGCGGCATGATTGGGTCCAAGGTTTGATCCCCCCTGATGCCCCCTGATGCCTCTCGATCCCGCTAGCGGCACTAGTGCATCATCGCATGCAACACAAAGTATCGCCCTACAACCCCGGTGGCGACCCGCCTTTGCGTCCTACCGCCCTACCGCTCTACCGCCGTCCCGCCGTTCGTCCTTCCGTCCCTCGGTTCCAGCGCCGATTATTGTCTCAAGAAGAGCTTCGGCCCCGGCCAGTTGACAACGACAATCGACTCGGAGGATTCTCATGCAGACCATCAATTTCCCGCGTTTGCGTGGATTGACCGTTCTAGCGCTCGCCACATCGCTCGTGATTCCCTGGGCTGCAAGCTCGCAGACTCCGACCGGATCTCGCTGGTGGCCGTCCGAGTGGGGACCGGACGACCAGCGCGGCGCGGCAAATCGCATCACGCCGGCCAAGGTGCTCGAGGCGGTCGGACTCATAAAGGAAGGCAGGATTTATCAACTGGGACGCGTATACGAGCTGGGCATGCCGCTCTTCGGCAACCGACACTACAGCATCACCATGCCCGGACTCCCCACCGGTGGCCCCTTGGGCGTCGGGGGCATTGTCTACAACGACGAACTCATAAGCGGAGAGATCGGACAGGTTGGCACACAGTTCGACGGACTCGGCCACATCGGCACGATGGTGGACGGGGAGGCGACCTTCTATAACGGGTTCAAGCTTTCGGAATTCGGTGATTCGTATGGTCTTACCAAGCTGGGTGTCGAGAACGTCGGCCCCATTGTTACACGCGGCGTCCTGCTGGACGTTGCAGCGTACAAGGGCGTGCAACGCCTTGCCCCCGGTTACATCATCACGATCGCCGACATCGAGGGAACGCTCGCCCGGCAGAACACGGACATCCGTGAGGGCGATGTCGTTCTGTTCCACACCGGACACGGTGCGCTCTGGATGACCGATAACGCGGCCTACTATGGTGACAGCCCGGGACCGGGCGTAACGGCCATCAAGTGGCTCATCGAAAAGAAAATCGTCATGACCGGCGCCGATAACGGAAGCGTTGAAGCTACGCCGGGAGAGAACCTGGATCGTCCGTTCGAGGCCCACCAATGGCTCATGAACCGCAACGGCGTTTACAACATCGAGAATCTCGACTTGTCGGCGCTCGCTGCCGACGGAGTGCATGAATTCGCGTTCGTGTTCACGCCGGTACCGCTCAAAGGGGCAACGGGATCGCCGGGGAGTCCGATTGCAATCCGCTAGTGGGTTGTAGGGTGAGTGTAGGTTTTAGGGTGTAGGGTGTGGGTTGTAGGGTGTAGGGGTGCATCGACCCAATCATTGCCCACAACCTACACCCTACACCCTATTCTTCGAACACCAAACTAACAATCGTCTCACCAGCCTTCACGGGTACCTTGCCCTGCGCCTCTAGCACGGTAACCCTGCCGGACTCACGCACCACAAAGAGCGGGAGTGCCGTCTCCCGATAATGCTCCAAGTAATCGTCGAAACTGAACTCGTCAGTCAAACCGGTACGCTTGACGGTGGCTCCTTGCTGGAATCGGCGTGTGATCTCCGAATAGGTTGCGGCGCTGTCGAACAACCTCCGGGCTTGCAGATGCTGCGGCATTGCGGCGAGCCTGCCACCCTCATCCGCACCCTCCGGAGCAAGTTGGTAAATGTGTGACCGTTCGAATACGTCGCTCGCGTGCATGGTCGCGAGCGCATTCACCTCGTCGTTGGGTGTCAACGCGAGAAATCTCCCGATCCCGACGAGCTCCATGTCTTCAAAGGCATTATCCGCGAGAATGTTCTCGTAGTTGGCTCGCAGACCCTCTTGCCGGGCCTTCGCGATGTTTTTCCAACTGGCATCGACGAGCGCCACGTCTACACCCTCGGACTTGAGAGCGTGAGCGACGGACCGAACCCACTCACTCGCACCTAGGAAAAGCATGCCTTGGGGGTTGGGTGTTGCCACGCCAAGCCACCGCGCGACAATCCCCCCGCCGAGTCCGTACAGCGCCACCGTCCCCACGATCACGATGAACATCACCGACGCCAATCGATCCGCGTTCGGGAATCCCATCTCCATCAACTCCAACGAGAAGATCGACGCGACAGCAGCAGCGACGATCCCACGCGGCGCCATGAAGGCGAGAAAAACGCGCTCACGCCAAGATAGAAATGTCCCGATGGTCGAAAGCGCCACCGAAACCGGCCGCACGACCAAAACAAGCGAAGCGAAGAACAGCAGACTTCTCGGATCGGTGTAGGCGGGGTCCTGAATCGGCAATCGTGCCGCAAGTACGATGAAGAGCCCCGAGATGAGCAACACGCGCAGATTCTCTTTGAATTCGACTATGTGCCGTACAGTCACCACCTTCTGACTCGCCAACGCACTGCCCATCACTGTGACGGCAAGCAAACCGGACTCGGATAACACCAGATCCGCGAGAGAAAACACCACGATGACAGTAGCCAGGGTCACGGCGCTTTGGAGGTAGTCAGGCACCCAGTAGCGCTTGAGCAATACGACAATCAGACCTGCTCCAAGCAGTCCAAGCGCACCCCCGGCAAGTAGGGCCTTTACCACACCCACCGCCGCCGCGGATACGCCGCCTTGGAACTCTCCGACAACAATCGCGTTGAACACCAACACTGCTATGATGGCACCGGTGGGATCGTTGACGATGCCTTCCCATCTGATCGCCGATCCGAGCTTCGCCGTGGGTTGAATGTGGCGTAGCAACGGGATGATCACGGTCGGGCCGGTTACCACGAGAATTGCACCGAACAACGTCGACAGTCGCAGGTCGAATCCCAACAGGAAATACGCAGAGGCCCCGGCGAGCATCCACGTGGCGACAACGCCGATACTCGCCAGGTTGCGAACGACGCGTCCGATCTTCGCCAGCTCGGCGATGTCGAGACTGAGCCCTCCCTCGAAGAGAATGATCGCCACCGAGAGGGACACGACGGGAAACAGTACTTCACCGAGAAGGGCGTCCGGCTCTATCCACCCGGTGACGGCTCCGGCGAGAAAACCTGCCAACAGCAACAGGAAGATCGCCGGCAATCGGAGTCGCCACGACAACCACTGTGCGGCGATTCCGATGACGACGATACTCGCAAGACCGATAAGGGGATGATCCACTACGGCTTGATCACGTTGGGTGAGTGCGGAAATACGACGATGATGTCTTTCTGAGGCCACGCGGTTCTCGAGAAAATTTTGACGTGGCTGTCGAGGCGCTGAACGTTCGATCGCCCCTCGAGCCAGGGATCGATCGGACCGAGGTCGCTGGGGTCGTCCGGCGACGCCTCGAGATCCGGCAACTGGTAGTGCATCGGAATGAGTACGCGCGGCTTCAGGGCCGCCAAGTTTGCATCGGTGTCTGCCGCGGAGAGGATATGGTACTGCGCATCGGCCGGCATCATCAGGATGTCCACCGGGCCGAGCTCACTTACGTTGGCTTTGGTCAGCGGTCCGTTGTCGCCGAGGTGTGCGATGCGAAGTCCCGCAACCTCCAATACAAAGAGCGTATTGATTTGACCAAATTCTTTGCCGTAGGGATCGGCGTGCTTTCCCCGAACGCCGTGTATCGTGATGTCACCGACCTCGTACGTTCCGGGATCGCGAAACACCGGGGTTTCCGCCCCCCAGGGAAACGGCCGACCCATGCGATCACCTGCGTCGTGATCGTAATGCGGGTGCGTAATGAGAATTGCATCGGCTTCTACGCCGTCCGGAAAGTCGTACCCCAACCATACCCGATCAGCATAGGGATCGATCACGACCTGCCGGCCACCGGGTGACCGGATGCGAAACGCGGCATGAGCCAAGTACTCGATACGGACCTGCCCGATTTCTACTTCTTCGACCGGTGAGAGCTGGCTCGTCTCGTCTGCCGCTGGCGGTCCACACGCGGCAAGACACACCAGCCCCAACACTCGACACGTTGCCGTCAATGCCGCACCCCCCGCGCTTTGAGATCCACCTCGAGCGTGGGTTGATCTAAATCTTCCTCCGCGTCCCCCCCCTCGCCCTTTGGCTTGTCGAAGTCGACGTGCCACGACTCCGACTCCCTTCTTCGGTGTGTCCATTCCTCCCACCAGGCGCGTGCGTCTTCTTGAGTCCACTTTCCCGCATCCTGGCATTGCGCGAGCGCTTCGCGCAGCGCCGCCGCTCCGGCGGGCCGCCTGCTCTTCCCTTTCTCCAAGCACGACAGGATCAAGTCCTCCAAATCCGCGGACACGACCCGTTGTAACCGAGCCGAGGGCGGTTCGGGGGCCGAGTGCAGGTGATGACTCAAGACCTCAACGGCGCTGCCGCCGGTGAAAACATGGCTGCCGGTCACCAAGAAATACGCGACCGCGCCCAATTGATAGAGGTCGCTTTTTGCGTCGACCTCACCAGGCTCGCGAATCGCTTCGGGCGAAAGGTACAACGGCGTTCCCGTCAGCGATCCCGTGACGTCGGCAAGAGATTTCTCGTCCGGACGGTCCAGTTGGCGGACCAGACCGAAATCGAGAACTTTGACCACATCGAGCAGGCCCCCACGCTCGCACAACATGAGGTTGGACGGCTTGATATCGCGGTGTACGAGACCGACGGAGTGAGCTTCCGCCAGCGATCCGCATGCTTGCATGATCAGATGGACGACACGCGCTTCCGGCTGCGGGCCATCTTTGGCCGCCAACCTGCTCAAGTTGATGCCATCGAGATATTCCATCGCATAGTAGAACCTCCCGTCGGGGGTCCGGCCGTAGTCGTAGATGGCAACCGTGTTGGGGTGGCTCAACCGACTGGTGAACTGCACCTCCCGCTCGAAGCGGTTCAAATTGTCTTCACCGGTTTTCTCCGGAAGCAGAAGCTTCACGGCGGTTGGCCGTCGAAGCATCGCATGGTGCGCACGATACACAACTCCCATGCCTCCCGAACCGATTGGCTTCTCGAGCGTGTATTGTCCCAGTTGCTTGACCTCCTTCCGCAATCCGAAAATCACGAGTGCACTTCGCCGCACCACGAGGACGAGTCCTGAAAGCCCCAACCCGGTCATCAACGCCAGAAACGCGGTCATGCCACCCACGCCCCAGCGCAGCTGTCCAAACGCGGCATCCAGGGGGACGTCGACCTCGAGAACGCCGCGGACCTCTCCGACTTCCCAATCACGCTTCGGCGAATCGACGTGAGTGTTATGACAATTGACGCAACTTGGCCGCATGATATCAGGCGTGGCATAGCGCAGCATCGAGCGACCATCGATTTCTTCGATGGACCAATAAAAAGTATCCCGCACAGTGCGGAGGAAACTCCAGGCCGCTTTGTCGAAATCGTCCAGCAAACCGCCCGTGGATTCGCGCCAAGGGAACGGATAGGCACTATAGAGCCGAATGCGGCCACCGGCTCCTTTGATGGTGATGCTGTCGCCAAGCTGCATGCTCAGCGTGGCGGGAAGGGGGATGGCGCCTTCGCGAGTCTCGTAATCGTGGGTGACCTCGAGCCCGTGTGCTTGCGCGGTTGCCACCACCGTCGCCGTGTAGAGCGTGCGAAGCTCGGTCAGCGCTTGAGAGTGCGCCGCGGCCTGTTGCAAGGCCTGGGTCTCGATGAGGTTTTCCTGATGGTTGTAGACGAACCCGAGCGTCATGCCGATACTCGCCACGAAAATCGTGGCGAGTAATAGGACAGTGCGGTCATAGAGGAGGGCGGCCGTCCCTCCCAACACCCGAGAAAGAAGTGGCTGATCCTTCATCAACGAAAAGATGTAGCTTGGGCCGGGAGGCCGCGAGGGGCGGGCTGTCGCGAGGGGCGGGCAGTCGCGAGGGGCTCCCGCCGCTAAAACCCGTCCTCGTACAAATCCGCCAGTTTCCTGAGGGTGTTCCCGTAATCGCCCGTTTCGTCGGCGACCCTGAGTGCGGCCAGCATTTCAAACGGGACACCCGGGGCGCCGGCGAATGTTCTTTCCAGCGGTTGCGTGCGAAGTTGCTGCGCGGGTACCCTGCGCACGTGGGCGGTCAGGTCATCGCTCGCCGCCGCTTCTACCGCCAGCGGCACAACCCGATCCAAGGAGAGCCCGGCCTCCACCCCGAGGGTCAGGGCTCGACACAACCTGACGAGGACAATCTTTGGGCGGCCGCGGTACCATCGCGCCACGGCGAGGAGCACCGTACCGCCAAACATGATGGCGGCCACGAACCCGGCGGTCACGGTGAGTACGTATTGCCAGACATCACCAAAGAAGAGAATCGGAAAGGGGAGAATGAAGATCGCCGCGATGAAATTGATCATTGGGTACGACATCTTTTTCTTCACCCACAACATCATCCAATGCTCGGCCTCAAAGTAGCCCGCCAAAAGCTTGAGGATTTCCTCGAGACCACCCGATTCTTCGCCGAGTGCGATGAGCGCTGCTTCGAACGGGATGAAGAGATCCGGTCGGGCACGCATCGTGGTTTCCAAGGTGTTCCGTTGCTGTACCCCTCGCAGCAACTCAACCCGCATTCGCTCCACCGTGGGTGACCGCTTAAAGCTCCCTGCCGTGGCAAGCACTTTCTGGTGCGGCAACCCGGCATGGAATCCGACGTGCCACATGCGGTACAATTCAGCCTTGTAACGAGCCACATCCAACTCGTTCCAGGCCGATCCGAGTGAGCGGCTCATTTAGCCACAGAGCGCACAGAGGACACAGAGAAAACTTCTTTTTCTTACTTCATGATAGAGCCGATCGATCACTCTGTGATCTCTGTGTCCTCTGTGGCCTCTGTGGCTATTCTAACGATCCTGATGGTGATCGTTTTCTTCGTAATGCCTACGCAGCAAGTCCCCGCCAAAGTCATCGCTCAAGCTACGCCACACGCTGTGCACGTGATTGGCGCCGCCCTGGACGTTGTCGTATTCGAGCAAAATCGACGGTCCGTGCACGCGATAGTAATGACCTTCGCCGCGTTGCAGGCTGCCAGCCCAGGCAAAATAGAGATTGTCGATATCCGCCGCGTGGATTTTCTCCATCTGCGCCCGTGCAATCTCCGGCCTCATGTTGTGTACGTATTCGCCGACAAGCTGCATGAGCGCGTTGCGCTGAACCTCGTTCATCTCTCGTGCCGGCAACCCATCGAACCTTTCCAAGCTGGCCTCGCGATCGGCCCCGGTGATAATGTCCCGAGGCGCCGAGTCTGCAATCACGGCTTTTCCACGCTGGCCTTCGTTCAGCATGCTCAACAGGGCACGTGCCAGGTCTTCTTCAGCTCCTAAAAGCCGCCATCCGGCGTTCGGACCGCCGCCTACGACATGAGGATTCGATCCTATGGACGCAGGGGTCGTGATGACTACGTCACCTGTCACAGACGTGAAATTGAGGGAGATGTGGTGCCCTTCGAATCGCCAACCCCACCCGGCGTCGTACGCCGGTGTACCAAACATCGAGAAGTAGTAGTCTTCGGGGTTCCGGCGTCCAGGCCTGTTCTCCAGAACTCCCAGAATTCCTTCGAGCTGCATGACGCCCGTGGCCTTTAGATAACCCTGCGAGCTGAGCACGCTTTGCAGAAGGAGGTGAGCCGTCGAGCGTTGCTCTTGGGTCATGTCCTCGAGCGGAAGGCCGTTTCGTGCGCGGGGGATGAAATGGAAGTTGAAACGCTCGTCGTCGTCAAAGGCAAACACACCCTTGGCTCGTGCGTCACCGTCGAGTGTCGCGAGAAAGGCCTCTGCGGCGGCGACCATATCACCTCCATAGCCTGCTGCCAACGGAGCGTGTGCTGGGATATCGGAAAAAGCGAGGACTGCGACGAGGCACGCAGCTTCAATCTTCGTGGCGCGCATACGAGACCTCCCGAATTGGACGAGGGGTGGCGTGCATCGGCAAGGTGCGCCGACCGTATCGGGGTCGCCAGGTTGTAGGGTGTGGTTTGTAGGGTGTAGTGGGCCGACGACCCTACACCCTACACCCTAAATTAATGCGGCCTCTCTCCCTTCTGTACCCGCACACCCATGACGATGTAGCCCGCCCAGATGATCAACGGGAGCGCGAGGGTGACCAGGATCGCAGGGAGAACGGCGCTCCAGAGAAGTCCGCCCAACCCACCGAGAAGGGCTCGCAGAAGAGCCCACACGAGGATGAACAAGACATAGGAGTCGATAAGCCCCATGACCTGGCGGAAGCCGTTGCCTCCAACGACGTCCACGGGGAAACCGCCCAAATAGAGCGCTGTGAGAGTCCAAAATAGGCAAATCGGCACCAACCATTCCATACTGACTCCTCCTTGGAGACGGTCTTCCCTTTCAAATAAACTCATCGCAAGGCGATTGACCAGATCCAAACCAACCATAACGAGAGCCGAAGCAAAATAGCCACGGAAAGCACGGAAAGCACGGATCCCGCCCCGCACAGCCTATTTTTGTTTTTTCCGGGAGCACCAATTCCTAAGGGGAAAAAACATCCGAGGTCGGGAGGTTGGGTTTCCGTGCTTTCCGTGTTTTCCGTGGCTACAAACTCAACGGTACCCGCGTCCGAGACACCGTTGCCAGCGCTCCCCTCACGGGAAAGGGTACCGACCCGTAATTTGAGCAACCGCTACATCCGCCGAGGTGTGACATGCGCAAGCCAATCGTGACGTTGTGTACCGCCCTGATGTTCCTCACGTGGGCCGCTACCGCTTCCGCCCAACTGGGCGTAACCAAGTACGTACGATATTCACACGCGGGAACCACATCGTACGGGATTCTCGACGGTGAAACGATCCGCGTGCTCGACGGTGATCTGTTTTCATCTCCGAGACCCTCCGGTCGAACGCTTCGCCTTTCGGATGTCGAACTGCTGGCCCCCGTCGCGCCGTCCAAAGTGATCGCGGTAGGGTTGAACTATCAAAGCCACCTCGGCAATCGAGAGCCGGCCGCGTACCCGGGACTGTTTGCCAAGTATCCCAGCTCGATCGTAGGACACGAGGCCGACATCATCATCCCTTCCGACTCCAAGAATCTACACTACGAGGGCGAGCTGGTGATCGTCATCGGCAAGGAGGCCCGCAACGTGTCGGTGGCAGCGGCCCCGGAATACATCCTCGGTGTCACCGCCGGAAACGACGTGAGCGAGCGTGATTGGCAGCGCGACGACCTCCAATGGCTGAGAGCGAAAGGGTCGGACACGTTTGGCCCCGTCGGGCCGGTGATCGCCAGGGGTTTGAACTACAACGATCTCCTCGTGCAAACCCGCTTGAACGACAACGTCCGTCAATCCGAGAGTACCGCAGATCTCATCTTCAGCGTCGACGAGATCGTGAGCTACGTCAGCAGGTACTTCACCCTCTTGCCGGGAGACCTCATCTTCACCGGTACACCCGGAAGTACCGCCGCGATGAAGCCCGGTGACGTGGTGGAGATCGAGGTTCAGGGTGTTGGCGTGCTGCGGAATACGTTGGTGGCGGCGGGGTCGGGGAGATAGGGGGGTCGGGGGGCAGCGGGGCACGGGGGCACGGGGGCACGGGGGCACGGGGGCACGGGGGCACGGGGGCACGGGGGCACGGGGGCAGCAAGGGGCAGAGGCGGAGATGGGGGAATGGGCATCAGGGGGCGTTGTTCTTGGATTGGAGTTCCTCGATGCCCCTCCGCGCCCGTCCGCGGCCCTATTGCAAATCCCAAACAGCTCTAGCAGGTTGCGGAAAAAGTCGGGTAATGGACGATAGCATCGCGAGCCGGAAGTTCTTATCGTAGAGGGACCTCGATGGGAGTGCCACGATGCGCGGGAACAAGACGAATCAGTCGGCGCTGTTCAGCTATATCAGTGCGGAGGATCGGGTGCCCTCCGACCATCCGTTGCGCGCCCTGCGGGCGCTGGTGGACCCGGTGTTAGCCCGGCTCTCGCCGCAGTTGGACCGGCTGTACGCGCGGCGGGGCCGGCCGTCGATTCCCCCGGAACATTTGTTACGCGCGTTATTGCTGCAGGTGGTGTATACGATCCGGAGCGAGCGGCAGCTGATGGAGCAGCTCGATTACAACATCCTGTACCGATGGTTTGTGGGGTTGAATCTGGACGACGCGGTGTGGGTGCCGACGGTCTTTACGAAGAATCGGACGCGGCTGGTCGAGGGGGGCATCGCGGATGCGTTTCTGGCCGAAGTGTTACAGGAGGCGGAGCGGCGGGCGTTGTTGTCGAATGAGCATTTCACCGTCGACGGGACCTTGCTGGACGCGTGGGCGAGTCAGAAGAGTTTTCAGCCGAAGGCCGGCACCCGCCCGCCAACGGACGATGATCCGGGGAATCCGAGCGTGACGTTTCGCCAGGAGAAACGGACGAATGCGACGCATGCGTCGCGGACGGACCCGGAGGCGCGGTTGACGCGGAAGAGTGGGGGGCAAGGCGCGCAATTGGCGTACTTGGCGAGTGTGTTGATGGATAATCGGCACGGGCTCGTGGTGGCGACCGACGTGACGCAGCCCGGCTACGAGGCGGAGTGTGCGAGTGCGCTGGCGATGGTGGGGAGCTTACCGCCGACGGCCCGGCGTCGGACGTTGGGGGCGGACAAGGGTTATGATCGGTGCGGGTTTGTCGACACGCTGCGGGCGTTGGGCTGGACGCCCCACGTCACGCCGAACGTGCACCGCACGCGGTTGCGGAGCGCGGTGGATGGCCGGACGACGCGCCATCCCAGCTATGCGATCAGTCAACGGCAGCGCAAAAAAGTGGAAGAGATCTACGGGTGGGGCAAGACGATTGGGTTGTTACGCAAACTCCGACATCGCGGGACCCCGCGGGTCGGGTGGGTGTTTACGTTCACGGCCGCGGTCTACAATCTGATGCGGATACGCACCCTGACCCTGGCCGGAGGCAGCCCCTGATGGGGCAGTGTGGGCCGCATTCGTCACGCCGACCGCACCGCGGGGGCGGTAATAGGGGACCGCACGCTGGTACACCGTCGTGTTACCCGGACAAACGCGGCTCACCATGAATTTTTCCGCAACCTGCTAGAGTATTGAATACATGGCTAGACTGCGCCCCCGGCGAAATATCCACGGCTTACTCCTCACCCTCCTCGGCGCCGCCCTGCTGGCGCCGTTGACGATCGACATCCAGAACGTCCATGCCCAGAGGTGGGCCTGGAACGGCAGACGACGAGTCCCACCCAAATTCCCGGAGCCCGGCAAGCTGCTCGACGGACGTTTCGTGTTCGCCCGTATCATGTACGACCGGGTGCGGCGCGAACGGGGCGGCCAAGGATGGTGGACAGACTATCCGGGGGCCGACATCAACCTCATGTCCCGCTTCGCGGAGCTTACCGAAGCGCAGGTGGCACGGGACGATCGCGGACAGCCCGATCACGTCGTCGTCAGGCTCACCGACGACGAGTTGTTCGACTACCCATTCATTTTCGCATCGGACGTGGGGACCATCGGCTTCAGCGCCGAGGAGGCCGCAAACCTTCGCGAGTACCTCTTACACGGTGGGTTCCTGTGGGTGGACGACTTTTGGGGCGACTGGGCCTGGGAACATTGGTCCTTCGAAATCGGCAAGGCGCTCCCGCCAAACGAATACCCCATTGTCGATGTGCCGCCGAGCCATCCGATCTTTCGGGTCCTTTACGATGTCAAGAAGGTTCCGCAGATCACGTCGATTCAGTATTGGCGCAGGGACGGCGGCCGAACCACATCGGAACGCGGAGAAGAGTCCGCCATCGTCAACTTCCGCGCTATCACCGATCACAACGGCCGCGTCATCGTCCTCATGTCGCACAACACCGACATCGCCGACGGCTGGGAGCGCGAGAACGAAGACTGGGAGTTCTTCGACCGGTTCTCGGCGGATGCGTACGCGCTAGCCATCAACGTCGTGCTGTATGCGATGATGCACTAGTGCCGCTAGGGGGGTCAAGGGGCATCAATGGAAAGAGCAGCACATGCCCCTTGATGCCCCCTGATGCCCCTCGATCTCTGGGTGTACCGCGGAGCGGCGCCGCGAGGAGATGCGAGATCGCTACCGCTTCAAAATCTAGAATCAAGAATCTAGCAGGTTGCGGAAAAAGTCGGGTAATGGACGATAGCATCGCGAGCCGGAAGTTCTTATCGTAGAGGGACCTCGATGGGAGTGCCACGATGCGCGGGAACAAGACGAATCAGTCGGCGCTGTTCAGCTATATCAGTGCGGAGGATCGGGTGCCCTCCGACCATCCGTTGCGCGCCCTGCGGGCGCTGGTGGACCCGGTGTTAGCCCGGCTCTCGCCGCAGTTGGACCGGCTGTACGCGCGGCGGGGCCGGCCGTCGATTCCCCCGGAACATTTGTTACGCGCGTTATTGCTGCAGGTGGTGTATACGATCCGGAGCGAGCGGCAGCTGATGGAGCAGCTCGATTACAACATCCTGTACCGATGGTTTGTGGGGTTGAATCTGGACGACGCGGTGTGGGTGCCGACGGTCTTTACGAAGAATCGGACGCGGCTGGTCGAGGGGGGCATCGCGGATGCGTTTCTGGCCGAAGTGTTACAGGAGGCGGAGCGGCGGGCGTTGTTGTCGAATGAGCATTTCACCGTCGACGGGACCTTGCTGGACGCGTGGGCGAGTCAGAAGAGTTTTCAGCCGAAGGCCGGCACCCGCCCGCCAACGGACGATGATCCGGGGAATCCGAGCGTGACGTTTCGCCAGGAGAAACGGACGAATGCGACGCATGCGTCGCGGACGGACCCGGAGGCGCGGTTGACGCGGAAGAGTGGGGGGCAAGGCGCGCAATTGGCGTACTTGGCGAGTGTGTTGATGGATAATCGGCACGGGCTCGTGGTGGCGACCGACGTGACGCAGCCCGGCTACGAGGCGGAGTGTGCGAGTGCGCTGGCGATGGTGGGGAGCTTACCGCCGACGGCCCGGCGTCGGACGTTGGGGGCGGACAAGGGTTATGATCGGTGCGGGTTTGTCGACACGCTGCGGGCGTTGGGCTGGACGCCCCACGTCACGCCGAACGTGCACCGCACGCGGTTGCGGAGCGCGGTGGATGGCCGGACGACGCGCCATCCCAGCTATGCGATCAGTCAACGGCAGCGCAAAAAAGTGGAAGAGATCTACGGGTGGGGCAAGACGATTGGGTTGTTACGCAAACTCCGACATCGCGGGACCCCGCGGGTCGGGTGGGTGTTTACGTTCACGGCCGCGGTCTACAATCTGATGCGGATACGCACCCTGACCCTGGCCGGAGGCAGCCCCTGATGGGGCAGTGTGGGCCGCATTCGTCACGCCGACCGCACCGCGGGGGCGGTAATAGGGGACCGCACGCTGGTACACCGTCGTGTTACCCGGACAAACGCGGCTCACCATCAATTTTTCCGCAACCTGCTAGATTTCAGATTGCAGATTGGGCGAGGCACTCCGGTGGAAGGCAATCTGAGATCTGCAATTTGCAATCTGCATTCTGAAATCGACCTGTTCACTCACGCGGCGTCGTCGTTCCCCGTCGCGGAAAGTAGCGGGGGACCCGCCGAGTGTACTCCTCATACGTGCTGCCAAATCGATCGCGTAGCTCCCGCTCCTCCAACACAACAATGAAGTAGACCGTCGGAACAGCAAGCGCAAACAAGATGTACATCCCCAGATAGTTGGTGATGAAGGCGTATCCCAGCACCCCAAGAAGCGCCTCGATGTATCGCGGATGGCGGATCCGGCCGTAGATCCCTTCGGTAAGGAGCTTCCCTTTCTCGCCACCACGCGACACTTCCGGAAAACCTGCTAGTATGGCCATGGTGAGATACTTCCTTCGCTTGACCGCGATCGTGGTCCCGAACGCGGCACAGATGACTCCAAATGCGATCAAGGGGAGACTGGTTCCGAAATCTGTGCTCACCAACTGAGCGCGGAGCGCAAACAGCCCCACCATCATTCCGACGACCGCCGGGCCCAGAATCGCATAGGTCCAGCCGGCCCCTAGTTTGCGCCAAAACCCGGCCATCGGGTGAATGACGAACCACAACAAGAGACCGGGCGGCAGGGAGATCAGCACTACGATCGCAAGGAAGTACCGTACCGAATTCAAATCAGAAGCGTTTCTAGCGCAACAGGCTTACGACCGCCACTCCGGTGCCGATCATCGTCAGGATGGTAGTGGCCCAGAACCCGATCATCCACTTCATGAGATCGGCCCGGACGGCTTCGATTCGCGTGTCCAGCGCACCAAACCGACCCTCAAACGTGGCGCGCTGCCCCGCGAGGATTTGCTCGACGGTCGCGAACCGAACCTCCCACTTGGCGTCCAACTCGGAGAGGCGTTGCTCAATCCCCGCGAACCGGACCTCCCACTTGGCGTCCAACTCAGAGAGGCGTTGCTCAATCTCCCCGAACCGGATCTCCCACTTTGTCTCCAACTCGGCGAAGCGCTGGTCCTGCCGTGCGTCGAACCGCTGGAAGTTGATCTCGTTCTGATCGCGCAGCTCGGAGCGATAGGCTAGATCCACGCGATTGACCCAGTCCACGAGTTCATCGACCACGTCGTGCCCGAGTTTCTCGTAGAACCGCTGCGAGAACTTTGCCGTGAACGGCACCCGACACCTCTCCATATGAAACCGTACATACTGTAACCTACGCTCGGCTGAGATGCATAGGCAAATAATTGCGGGGACCGGTTGAATGTTGCGCCGTGTAGCAGGGGTTCCCAGAACAGTAAAACCCGTGCTCCGCCCTTTCGCGTCGCAGTCCCGCCCTCACGAGGGCGGGCTCGGCCAAGAACTCAAGTCCTTAAGGACTCACCGGGCCGAGCCCGGGCTCGTGAGCCCCGGACTCTCTCGCGGCGATTGCCACCCACCCTTAGCTTGGAGGACCATGTCCAAAGTCCTCGAGCAACTCAGCGGAAAGCCTTCCTTTATATGGATGCTCGTTGCGGTCGTCGCCGCGATGATTCCGATCGGCGCGACTGCCCAATCCGATGTTTATGCGAGTGAAATCAGGGAACTCGCCGAGCGAGCCGTCATCCAACGCGCGTTCCGCGCCATCGACGACCTCGACGCAACCACGGTGGCGAACCACATCACACTCACCGAGATCCCCGCGCCGCCCTTCATGGAGGATCAGCGCGCGGCGCGGTTTGCCGAGATGCTGCGAGACGCGGGCGCGGACTCGGTGTGGATCGACGAGATCGGCAACGTCCTTGCTCTGCGACGCGGTCGACCCGGCGGGCGAACGGTGGCGGTGGATGCGCACCTCGATACGGTGTTTCCCGAGGGGACCGACGTCACGGTGCGCACGATTGGCGATACGCTGTTTGCACCGGGCATCGGCGACGACACGAGAGGGCTCTCGATCGTCGTTACGATGCTCCGTGCACTCAACACCGTAGAGGTCCGCACCCAAGACGACATCTTGTTTATCGGTACCGTCGGTGAAGAAGGGCTCGGCGATCTACGTGGCATGAAACATCTGTTCCGCGACGGCGGACCGCGGATCGACACGTGGATCAGCATCGACGGTGTCGACCCGAGTCACGTGGTGCATCGCGGGTTGGGAAGTCACCGTTATCGCGTGACCATACAAGGACCCGGCGGCCACTCGTGGGGCGCCTTCGGACTCGGCAACCCCCACCACGCGCTCGGCCTGGCCATCGAGAAGTTTGTCGAAGCGGCCGATCCATACACGTCCGAAGGCCCACGGACGTCGTACAACGTCGGGAGAATCGGTGGGGGCACGTCGGTGAACTCTATTCCCTTCGAGTCGTGGATGGAGGTCGACATGCGGTCGGTGAACCCCGAACGGCTCAACGGCATCGACGCGCTCTTCCAACGCGCGATGCGCGAAGGACTCGCCGAAGCCAACCGCGTTCGCCGTGACGGCGATTCACTTACGATCGACATCGCCATGATCGGCGACCGTCCATCGGGCACGACGGACTTGAGCGCACCAATCGTGCAACGCGCCCTGGCTGCCATCATCTACTTCGGCCGTGAGCCCGACCCGGCAATCTCGTCGACCAACTCGAACATTCCGATCTCACTCGGCGTCCCGGGAATCACGATTGGCTCCGGCGGCGCCGAAGGCAACGCGCACGCCCTGAGTGAGTGGTGGGTGAATGACGACGGGGCGTCGGGGATTAAGCAGGCGTTGCTGATTTTGGCTGCGGAAGCGGGGCTCTTGGAGCTGGTCAGGTAAAAAAACTGAATATCCAATATCCAACACCCAATATTGAATATCCAAGAAGGATATCAAATATCAAAAATTCAATCTTGAATATTCAGTATTGGATATCGGATATTGGATATTCTAGCGCGCGGCGGCCCGTCTGCCCATCGGGGAGTGGTGGTGCGGGGGGTGGGCCCGTCGGGCGGGGCGGGCGGCGGAGTGGGCCCGTCGGGTGGGGAGGACTTGGGCGGGGTGCTAGATTACACGGCTGTCAACAAGTCGAGCGTACGAAGCAATGAGCACCGATATCCTCATCACCCGCACCAAGGACGAGCCTGGCGAGACCACGCTGAAGGTGGAGGCGCCGGTCGAGCGCGTGCATGCAGCCGAGAAGAAGGCGGCTGCGGTGTACGCCAAGCGCGTCCGCTTGCCGGGTTTTCGTAAGGGAAAGGTTCCTCTCCAGGTGATCCGCCGCCGGTTCGGCGACGCGATCAAGGAGGCCGTGGTGCAGGAGCTGGTGCAGGAAAGCTGGAAGCTCGCGGTGGACCAGGAGGGCCTGGAGCCGATCGAGGAGCCGCGGATAAAGGACCTCAAGATCGAGGAGGATTCGCCGGTCACGTTCGAGATCCAAGTTGCCGTCAAACCGGAAATCACCCTCGATCGGTTGGGGGGATTTTCCCTCCAGCGCAAGGTCAAAGGGGTAACCGACGAGATGGTCGACGACCAACTCGACGAGCTACGCCGGCAGAAGACCCGTTGGGTTCCGGTGGAGGACGCAAAACCCAAGCCGGGCCAGATGGTCCGCGTGACGATCGATACCCAGAATGGCAAGAGCGAAGAGGAAAGCCAGCCGTACGAGTTGGTCCTCGGTCAAGATCAGGCCCTACCCGAGATCGAGGAAACGATCATGCAGCTCGCGCTTGGCGAGACGACCGAAACCACGATCACCTTTCCGAGTGACGCATCGGACGAGTCCAAGCGTGGACAAACGATCTCCGCACGCATTACTCTGCACGACGTCAAGGAACAAGAATTGCCCGAGCTGGACGACGCGTTGGCCGCCGAGCTCGGCGATTTTGACTCGGTGGACAAGTTGCGCACCGCCGTGCGCGAAGATTTGGAAACCAACGCGAAGCGCGAAGCGGAAGCCGACGTTCGCCGGCAGCTCGTCGAGCAGTTGACTGCGGCGAACAACATCCCAGCGCCCCAGCCGCTCGTAAACCGTTTGCTTGCTGCATATCGGGAGGCGTATCGGATCCCCGAGGATCAGATCGAGAAATTCACCACGGAATTCGCCCCCATGGCTGATCAGCAAGTGAAGCGGGATCTCTTGCTTCAACACACGGCCGAGCAACACGATTTGAAGGCCACCGAGGACGACATCGACGAGCGGGTCGAGAAGATCGCCAAGGCCCGCGACATGGAACCTGGCAAGGTCTTTGCCGGTCTTCAAAAGGAAAACCGCATCAAGGAACTCGAGCAAAGCATTACCGAAGAGAAGGTTTTCGATTTTCTGCTCGGACAATCAACCGTTACGGAGACTTAGAAAGGGACATGACCATTTACACGCCAAGTGCGGCAACGGTGTACCCCCCGTACATCATCGAGCGGTCCAGCCGCGGCGAAAAGAGCTACGACGTCTTTTCCCGCCTGCTCATGGACCGGATTGTGTTCTTGGGAGCACCCATCAACGACGACGTCGCCAATATTGTCATCGCACAGTTGCTCTTTCTCGACGCGGACAACCCAGAACGCGACATTTTCCTCTACATCAACTCGCCGGGCGGGGTGATCTCCAGCGGCATGGCGATCTACGATACCATGCAGTTCCTTCGTGCCCCGGTGAACACCATCTGCATGGGTATGGCGGCATCGATGGGCTCGTTCCTCCTGGCGGCCGGATCGAAGGGAAAACGACGGGCGTTACCTCATGCGCGCATCATGACTCACCAGCCCTCCGCCGGGTATCAGGGCACCGCGGCGGACATCGAGATCCAGGCGAAAGAGGTCATCTATCTGCGGGACCAGCTCAACCGTCTGTTCGCCGAGCATACGGGGCAGTCCATCGAGAAAATCGAAAAGGACATCGATCGCGACCGATTCATGTCGGCCGAAGAAGCCAAGGAATACGGCCTAATCGACGATGTCATCGTCAAAATGCCCAAGTCGACCAACAGCAAGTCGGGTTGACGGTCGGCCCGGTGAGGCACATACTAGACGGGACGGGTAATCGGTTGTAACGCATGGCAAACGATAAACATCTCCGCTGTTCCTTCTGTGGGAAGTCCAAGGACGCTGTCCGGAAATTCATTTCCGGGCCGTCCGTGTACATCTGTAATGAGTGTATTGCCCTCTGTAACGAGATTCTCGCCGAGGACGAAGAACGAGAAGTTGCGGAAGCGATAACTCAGGTACCCACGCCGACGGAGATCAAGGACGTTCTAGACCAGTACGTCATCGGCCAGGAGATGGCCAAGCGGACGTTGGCGGTTGCCGTGTACAGCCACTACAAGCGCATCAACGCGCAGCCCACCCGCGACGATGACGTGGAGTTGGAAAAGTCCAACATTCTGCTCATTGGTACGACCGGTGTGGGAAAAACCCTCCTGGCACAAACACTCGCCCGGATTCTCGACGTTCCCTTCACCATTGCCGACGCCACTACGCTCACCGAGGCGGGCTATGTTGGTGAAGACGTCGAAAACATTCTCGTCCGTCTCTTACAAGCAGGCGATTTCAACGTCAACGACTGCGAACACGGCATCATCTACATCGACGAGATCGACAAGGTCGCGCGGAAGAGCGAGAACCCCAGTATCACGCGAGATGTGTCGGGCGAGGGCGTGCAGCAGGCGCTCCTCAAGATTCTCGAGGGCACGGTTGCTTCCGTTCCCCCGCAGGGCGGCCGCAAACACCCGCAGCAGGAATACATCCAGATCGATACCAAGGATATTTTGTTCATCTGTGGCGGGGCGTTCGACAGTCTCGAGAAGATCATCGAAGCCCGGACGGGTCGACGGCAGATCGGCTTCGGTAAAGAGGACGTGGACAGCGGAAAGGTCGAACAACTCAAGGCCAACCCCTATCACGAAGTGGAGCCCGACGATCTGCTGCGCTACGGACTCATTCCGGAGCTGGTCGGACGTCTCCCGGTCACCGTCCCACTCGAGCAGCTCGATGAAACGTCACTGATGAAGATCCTCCTGGAGCCGCGGAACGCGCTGACCAAGCAGTACAAGAAGCTGTTCGATCTGGAAGGTGTCGGCCTCACATTTGATCCGGAAGCGTTGCGCGAGATCGCCCAGCGCGCCATCAAGCGCGGCACCGGCGCTCGCGGATTGCGTGCCATCCTCGAAACAACGATGACCGACATCATGTTCGATCTTCCGACTCGAGATGATGTTCGAGAGGTTGTGATTACGAAGGAATGCATTACCGAGAACCGGCCACCCCTGATCGTGACGGCGCAACCGACCAAGAAGGAAGCCTGAAGCCGGTCACCTTCGTCGGCAGCTTTCCCACCGCCGATTTTCAAGTCAAACCACCACTCCCGGAAGTCGCCTTCCTGGGCCGATCCAACGTCGGCAAATCGGCCTTGATCAACGCCCTCGTGGGGCGAAAGGCCATCGCTCGTATCAGCAAGAGTCCGGGTAAAACCCGAGACTGCAACGTCTACCGCATCGCGGAGCGATTGTATCTCATCGACCTTCCCGGATACGGTTACGCGCAGGTGTCGAAGGCCGAGCGCGCCAGATTCTCCAAGCTAATCGAGAGGTACCTGGAAACTCGGGCCTCTCTCGCCGGCGTGGTGTGGCTGCTCGACGTGCGACGCGACCCGTCCGCCGACGACATCGCGTTGAGTGACAAACTCGCTCAATGGGAGGTGCCGGTGCTCGTCGCAATCACGAAAGGAGACAAGCTCGGCCGTGGAAAACGCGCATCGCAGATGCACGAGATTCTCGCCAAGGTGGGATTGACCGAAGACCAGGCGGTCATGACTAGCGCGGTCACCAAAGAAGGTGTGGACGATTTGCAGGAATCGATCCTGGGCCTCGCGGCGGAGGCGCGCCGATGAGCGTGGCGCGGCTTGGCTGGTGTGCCACGCTCGTACTTGCTTCGGAGCTTGGCGTTTTGCCGCCGCACACCGTCGCTCAGGAGGCCGACGACCTCTTGCCACCGCCCGGACTGGGTAGCCTGCGACAAGAAGATCTCGCGGTGCGGCTGGACGGACCGCACGTGCAAATCCGGCTCATGCCCCTCGACGAGTTGATCCTACGACTGCTCGCCTCCGATTCCTACCGATCGCTTCATGCATTGCGCGAGGCAAAGGACGCCGAGATGGGTCGCTTGGCCGAACGTTTTGGCGTGGTAGAACCGGTATCGTTCCTCGTCACCGTTTTCGGAAAACAAGAGCAGGCGGCGTTCGACCCGGAACAAGTTGCGATCATCAGCCGCAACCGACTGTTTCGGCCCATTGGTATTCTTCCGATCACCCCATCGTGGAATCAGCGGCGGGTCTCGCAGCGAGAAACGGCGGCGGCCGTTTACGTGTTCGAGCCGGGCATCGCCATGCTGGAGCCGTTCACAGCCGAATACGTCGGCGCGACGTCAGATCAATGGGCCCGATCACTGCGGCGCGTGGAGCGCGAGCGCGCACGTATCGCGAGTCGTCAAGGCCGCTAAGACGGCGTATCACAAAACGGTGACTGTTGACCATCTCGATTTCACCGCCGAGCGCGCGGAGATCGCAGAGAATGTTGTGGAACTCGGTCACCAGCTTGCGTCTCTGCGATCTCGGCGGTCTCCGCGGTGAATTGGTCATCACTTTTCTGGCGGAGCGTTAGCGTCGAATACGCACTCCCCCAAGAATCGTGCGGGGCAACCCAGGTCTGGCACCCGCCGGCCGGCGCGCAACCACGTACGATGCCCCGGTGAGATTCTGCACTGCCACATAGAACGAACTCGATTGCCCAAACTCGAAGTCGGCGGACGTGCTCACAACCACGAACGCGTCGGTCCGCTCGCCATCTCGTAGCGCACCTTGGCCCGCCACGGTGCGCATAGCGGCGGAATAGTTGGCGCCCGCCGTAATCGACCACCGGTTGTGTTCGACGCCGACCCATCCGCTGAGCTGCGCGCCGGGAATGTATGGGACTCGATCGCCCCTCTCGACCGACCCCCACGGGGCGAAGTCGCTCTCGAACGCAGTCTGAAACTGCGCCTTCGTGTAAGTGAAGGTGAGACCCCACGGTACCGTGAGGGGGGTGCCGCCGAAACCAAGCTGCCTGGACTGCAGTGACGTCTCGATCCCGAACGCGTTCACGGCGCCCCCGTTGAACTGATCCCCCACTCCGGTTCCACCCGTTGCCAGCGTGGCCGCACCAAGAATGTTACCGTAGTCGTTGAAGAAACCGACGAGCTGCCCGTTGACCTCGCCCGTGTTGTACCGCACGCCCAACTCGTAGTTGACGCTTGTTTCGGCTCGCGTCTCCCCGTCCGCGCCCGGCGACGGCGGACTGAAACCGCGATGAACACCACCAAAGAGCCTGAGCTCGTCGCGCACCGCGTAACTGGCGCCGATCCCGGGAATGAGCACGTTCACCCCGTTTTCACGGACACGGTCCGGGGCGATCCGATTCGGATCGTCCGTCCGGTAGTCCGTGCGGGTAAAGTGGATTGTTTCGAAGCGCACGCCCGGAGTAACGCTCCACGAACCAACGTCGATTCGGTCTTGAATGAACAGCGCGAGAGCCCGCGCGTCACTGACCCGGTTCGATTGACTTCCAGGCGCACCACGATCGGTCAGCACCATCCGATTGGCCAGCATCTGAAACCCATCTTCATGCTGGAAACGGTCTTCCTGATCCTCGTGGTACCGCGCACCAATCTCGATCTCGTGGTTGACGGCCCGGCCCGCGAACTGCAAACCGGCGATCGATTGAATGCCGTGGCCGAAGTAGGTCCGGTTGTTTGCTCGCACGCGGAGATCGGCGGGTCCGGAATCACCTCCCTTGAGCACCGCCATTGCGGTCGTAAAACCGTCCGGCTGATCGAGCACCCGGCTGATGCCCGTACCCTGCACGCTTTGAAGCTTGTACCAGTTGCGGTCGGTCTCGTTGCGATACACCGTGGTCGTGAGGTCGAATTGACCACCCGGCCGAACGAAATGCCGGACGTGTAGCTGCCGGTGCTCGACACGCATGACGTCCTGTTGGGAGGCGGCATACCGAAGGGTCGGGTTCACCACGAAGTCCGCCTCGGTCAGCCCCAAGTAGGTCTCGTCGGACCGTTGGCGGTTGTAACCCAGCTTGATCTCGAGTTCTTGGTAGGTCGATGCACGCCGATCGGTGTGCCAACGAAACTTCGCGTTGTAATCACCAACGCCGAATCCGGTTCCCCCCGCTGCCAGCTGCTTGAAACCGTCTGTCGCGGTCTGGTATCCCTGCACCAACCAACCGAAGTTCGACCCGACGCCGCCGACGGCGGCGGCGACCCGGCGGGTGGCGAACGACCCTCCCGCGAGGTCGAGGTTGACCTGCGATTTGTCTGGAATCGGCGTAGAGACCAGGTTGATCGCCCCGCCAACGGTACGCGGGCCGTACTTGATCTGACTCGAACCCTTTCGCACCTCCACGCCGTGCATGCGACCCACCACCGGGAAGTAATACGCTGATGGCGCGGAGTAGGGAGCAGGCGCGATGAGGATCCCGTCCTCCATGAGCGTAATCTTGGAGGATCGCTCGGAGCCCGTCCCACGGAGACCGATATTGGGCCGCAACCCAAACCCCTCTTCCTCTTGCACGTTGACGCCCGGCACCCGGCGCAGTGTCTGGTGGACGTCGTGGAAGGGGTTGCGATGGGTGACCTCCTCGCCGGAGATGACGTAAACCGATCCCGGGATATCGTCCAGATTGCTGGCCAGCTCGGTGCGGCTCCGGAGCACCTGGATGGCCGGCAGGCGCACGGCGTTGGCCTCCAGCGCCACATCGAGCACGGTCTGCTCCCCAGGGGTCAAGACGACCGGCTCGGTCCACTGGACGCGACCGATCATCCGCACGAGGACCGTGTATCGTCCGGCCGGCACGCCGCCAATCTCATAGCGGCCACGTTGATCGGTGTGGACACGGATATTCAACGGGAAAAGCTCGACGAGGGCGCTCGCGAGCGGCGTACGGGAGTCAGCCTCCACTACGACGCCGGCGAGTTTGCCGGTCGTCGGAGCCTGACCCCAAATGGTTGTCGGGGTGAGAACGAGGAAAGCCACGCAGCAAAGGCCGCTGGCACGGCTACGCGTCTGCTGGATATTCGGTATCATGACGTAGGGTTTTGGGGAGTAACTCAACGTGTTAGTTGCGAATGAGAATCATTTTCAACAATCTCTCCTCGGAAGCTAACCGATAGGCGACACCTAGGTCAATCTCGTAAACCCGTCTTCATTTGGAGTTAACCATGGCGCTGCGGCCACTACGGACTCTCGCCCACCTGGAACCGTTCGGAGGGATAGCGGATCGGTGGTTGGGGAACATCGAAGAGCAACTTCAAGACTCCAACTGCGACCGATACAAACTCTGTCGGCGCACGCTGTTCGATCTGTACTACCCGAACGCGGGCGACTACGACGATCTCGTCAACGACACGGCGCTTTCGGAAACGACCCGCGTTGCCCTGCGGTCACTGGATCCGCGCAACGTCACGCTCGAGCCCGAGTACTACGGCGAGATCGATCCCGACCGCTACGCTCGGGTCAAACCGCTCCTCTGGCTGTGGCAGAGCTTCGACCGCTCGCCGATGGGCGGAGGCAACATCGACGTCGGCGTCCGATTCCGCCGCATTCTCGCCCCACACATCTTCAAGCGTTGTGGCAAGAACTTCAAATGCTTCCAGTTCGTGGAGTTCTCGTTTGGCTATCAGATGGACGTGGGCGACAATGTCGTGGTGCACCGGCACGTGTTACTCGACGACCGCGGCGGGATCGTGCTTGGCAACCGCGTTTCCATTGCCGATTACGCCAACATCTATAGTCACACGCATAGCATCACAAACCAGGTGGACGTCACCAACGCGACGACGGTTCTCGAGGATGGCGTGCGCATCACCTATCACGCAACGGTACTCGCTGGGATCCGGGTTGGTGAAGAGTCGATGGTTGGCGCCGGAGCCGTTGCGACCCGCGATGTGCGTCCGTATCACGTGAATCTAGGTATTCCCGCCAAGTCCGTGCGGGTCAAACCGAACGCGCCGACCGAGGACCACGTGACATTGGGCAGCGCGCGTCAGCGGGAGGTAAAGGACCCGTAGCGCTAGCGCCGTTCCAACTTTATGCGAGTACGTACACGGTCCCTCGTACGAGCGCGGTTGGGTCACAGGGGTCGCCCCAGGCAGTTAGCGGAATCGAGTTGGAACGGTGCTAGCGGCGAGTGCGCGCGAGCACGGCCTGGATGCGTGCGGAGAGGGCGCGAGCCCGGAACGGTTTGCTCAAGAAATCATCGGCGCCTAGCTCGAAGACCCGCACCTCGTTGTCTTCGTCGCCTTTCGCGGTCAGCACGATGATGGGGATGTGTTCGGTAGTCTGGCGCGATCGCAGCTGCGTGATCACCCCATAGCCGTCCAACCCCGGAAGATTGAGGTCGAGTACCAGAATATCGGGCACGACCATGTCCACTTGCTCGAGGGCCTGTGCCCCATCGCCCGCCTCGAAGACGGTATAGCCATCCCGCTCCAGTAGGTCCCGCATCACACGGCGAAGCTGGTCTTCGTCATCGACAAGCAACACACGGACTCCGGCAGCCCTCCCCTCTTCCCCGTCGACCTCCGTTCCTCCGTCGACCAACTCGAACTGCTCGGTGACGCGCTTGGCCTGGTCCGAGATCCGCTGCCTAGCAGGTTGCGGAAAAATTCATGGTGGGCCGCGTTTGTCCGGGTAACACGACGGTGTACCAGCGTGCGGTCCCCTATTACCGCCCCCGCGGTGCGGTCGGCGTGACGAATGCGGCCCACACTGCCCCATCAGGGGCTGCCTTCGGCCAGGGTCAGGGTGCGTATCCGCATCAGATTGTAGACCGCGGCCGTGAACGTAAACACCCACCCGACCCGCGGGGTCCCGCGATGTCGGAGTTTGCGTAACAACCCAATCGTCTTGCCCCACCCGTAGATCTCTTCCACTTTTTTGCGCTGCCGTTGACTGATCGCATAGCTGGGATGGCGCGTCGTCCGGCCATCCACCGCGCTCCGCAACCGCGTGCGGTGCACGTTCGGCGTGACGTGGGGCGTCCAGCCCAACGCCCGCAGCGTGTCGACAAACCCGCACCGATCATAACCCTTGTCCGCCCCCAACGTCCGACGCCGGGCCGTCGGCGGTAAGCTCCCCACCATCGCCAGCGCACTCGCACACTCCGCCTCGTAGCCGGGCTGCGTCACGTCGGTCGCCACCACGAGCCCGTGCCGATTATCCATCAACACACTCGCCAAGTACGCCAATTGCGCGCCTTGCCCCCCACTCTTCCGCGTCAACCGCGCCTCCGGGTCCGTCCGCGACGCATGCGTCGCATTCGTCCGTTTCTCCTGGCGAAACGTCACGCTCGGATTCCCCGGATCATCGTCCGTTGGCGGGCGGGTGCCGGCCTTCGGCTGAAAACTCTTCTGACTCGCCCACGCGTCCAGCAAGGTCCCGTCGACGGTGAAATGCTCATTCGACAACAACGCCCGCCGCTCCGCCTCCTGTAACACTTCGGCCAGAAACGCATCCGCGATGCCCCCCTCGACCAGCCGCGTCCGATTCTTCGTAAAGACCGTCGGCACCCACACCGCGTCGTCCAGATTCAACCCCACAAACCATCGGTACAGGATGTTGTAATCGAGCTGCTCCATCAGCTGCCGCTCGCTCCGGATCGTATACACCACCTGCAGCAATAACGCGCGTAACAAATGTTCCGGGGGAATCGACGGCCGGCCCCGCCGCGCGTACAGCCGGTCCAACTGCGGCGAGAGCCGGGCTAACACCGGGTCCACCAGCGCCCGCAGGGCGCGCAACGGATGGTCGGAGGGCACCCGATCCTCCGCACTGATATAGCTGAACAGCGCCGACTGATTCGTCTTGTTCCCGCGCATCGTGGCACTCCCATCGAGGTCCCTCTACGATAAGAACTTCCGGCTCGCGATGCTATCGTCCATTACCCGACTTTTTCCGCAACCTGCTAGGCGCTACCACAGTCTCAACCGGGGGAGAAGATTGCCCGTCGCCATCGTCCGGGGCGCCGGCTTGGCCGCTGTGAACTTCGTCGTCCAGGGGGATGTCGACTACCCGAAGCAGCTCATCGATCGTTGATTCGCCGCGCAACACGTGGGCGACGCCGCTGTCCCAGAGCGATCGCATGCCCTCGCTGGCAGCAGCGTCGGCGATCTTGTCCGCCGTCGCACCGTGCGAGATGAGCCGTTCCAGCTCCGGGGTGATTGTCAGGATTTCGAGAATGGAGAATCGACCTCGATAACCGGTCATCGCACACTCAGGACATCCCACGGCCCGGGACAAACCTTTTTGCTCGGGGATCCACCGATGGAGCTTTGCGGGAACCGGGTCCGAGCGTTCCTCACGGCACGCCTCGCAGAGCATGCGCATGAGCCGCTGGGCGATTACCCCGCGCAGCGCCGACCCGATCTTGAACTGCTCGACCCCTATGTCCGCGAGTCTCGTCACCGCGTTCGCGGCGTCGTTGGTGTGAAGCGTGGACAGCACGAGGTGGCCGGTGAGCGAGGCCTGGATGGCGGTCTGGGCGGTCTCCAGATCGCGAATCTCACCAACCAACACCACGTCAGGATCCTGGCGCAGTATCGATCGCAAGGCGGCGGCGAACGTGAGCCCCGCCTTTTCGTGCACCTGCACCTGCACGATCCCAGCGAGCCGATACTCGATCGGATCTTCGACGGTCACGATGTTGACCCCCTCGTCCTGTACGTGACGAATGGCGGAATACAGCGTCGTTGTCTTACCCGAACCCGTCGGCCCCGTCACCAGAATCACCCCGTCGCGGAAAGCCAGCAGTGCCTCGATCGCCCGGGCCTCGTCTTCGTTGAGCCCCAATCCGTCCAGACTGAGCACGGTCCGGCTCGAATCGAGAATTCGGATGACGACCTTCTCTCCCTGCGAGACCGGAAGGGTGGAAATCCGCAAATCGATGGGGGTGGTGTTCACCACCACCCGCGCACGGCCGTCTTGGGGCCGCAACCGGTCGGCAATGTCCAACGAACCGATGATCTTGAGACGGGAGATCAATGGAACTCCGGCGGCGCGCGGGATCTTCATGATTTGTCGCAGCACGCCGTCGATACGGTAGCGAACCGCGACGCCGCCTTCCTCGGGCTCGATGTGAATGTCACTTGCCCGCGACAGGATGCCTTCCGACAAGATGAGGTCTACCATCCGCACGACGGGTCGTTGCGACGCCTCCGCCTCGGAGATGATCATGTCCTCCGGTTCCGGCTCCTCATCGACGGTTGTGATATCGACGTCCGAATCGCCCATGCCGTCGAGAATCCGCTGCATCACGTTCTCGGGGCGATACAATTCGTCGAGGTGCTCGGCGATGACCACCGGGCTGGCCAGCAAGAGACGCACCTCCCGTCCCGTCGCAAACGCCAGGGTCTTTTCACAGTCCAGGTCGAACGGATTGGCGGTGGCGATCTCGAGGTAAGAATCGGTGGCACGCACCGGAAGGATGTGGTACTTGCGTGCCTGTGCCTCGGTGACGAGGCCCTTCGCCGCCGATTCCATCTGCGCGATGTCCGCGATTCTTACCCGGAACTTCGTGGCGAGGGTGCCCAGGATCTCAGTGTCGGTTGCCACCTTGCGGGCGACCGCAGTCTCCCACAACGAGGACGCCACATCGTGACCCTGCCTGAGCTCCTCGAATTTGTCCTCGCCAATGAGTTGGGCTAGGGTATTGCTAAGCCACTCATCTCGAAATTGGGCCACGCTTTACGCTCCGAATCATCGATCGTCGTCCTGGTGTGTCATAAAGTACATCTTCCGAAATAGCCGATAACCCTACCCCCGGGTGCCTCGGGATGCCCCCTCGCGGAACCACTGGCCGGCGATCGGGGGTAAGATTCACTGCCGCGGGCACCCGCACGGCCCCCGGCGTCACTTGGTTCGAACACTAACGATCATACCAGGAGAAAGTGACCACTTCGGTGACCCCAACCCCACAATCTGAGAACTCTCAATATCCGCAGAGGGGAGGCCGATCTCCAGCCCCGACCGGCCTGCGAATATCGAGGCGCCGCGCCTTCTGGGCAACCGCGGCGCTCGTTTTGACCGCCGGTTGCGGCGACGTCGTGGACCCTCAATCCCCGATTCTGGCCAGCTCAGAGTTGTTGATCCTGCGGTTGCAGACATCGGCACCGACGCCCGCTGCCGCCACCTTCAGCGTGTCGAATATGGGAGCGACCGTGCGCGTCATTGTCCATGACGACCAGTTCAACACTCCCTTTCTCACCCTGGAGTTTCCCGCGGGTTGCGTGGAATCCGTGGGCGGCCAATCGCTGGGACAGGGCGAGTCGGCGTCGGTCACGGCCGCGCCCACAAGCGGCCTATATGGCTTCACGCTCTCTCCAAGCAGCCTGATTCTGACCGACGGGTGCGGCTCGACCGCAAAGTTCTCGTTTGGCCGATACGCCGACCTCAGCGTGGCGGACGGCTCGTCTACCTACCTGGACCGTGGGGCGTATGCAGCCGCATTGGAGCTGTGGCGCGAGACGGGCTCCGATCGGTGGGAGATTGTGCCGCAATCGGGCCCCTCCGGCAACGACGCCATCGAGGGCAACCTGGAAGCGAGCGGATCGTACGTACTGGCAGCCCCCAGGTGAGAACGGGAGCAGGGAGCGGGGAGCGGGGAGGGGGGAGCGGGCCTCCCTTCCCATCTCATGGGATAAGCGGCGGAGCCTGCTTCCTGCTCCCCGCTCCTCCTCTTTACTTTTCACGGCAGCGGTGACGGTAGGGAGCGCTCCCCTTTCCCTCACCACGGTCAGCCGGCCATATTGTCCGCCTCAGGAGCAATCCGTTGGCAACCTTCAAACTCCAGAGCACGACCGGCGAGCATTCCGTCGACATCGGTCCGGGCCAGACGATCGTCGTCGGCCGGGCGGTAACGACGGACCTGCCCATCTACGATCCCACGGTATCGCGACGTCACGCCGAACTGGTTCACACGAACGACGGCGTTACGGTGCGGGATCTCGGGTCGAGCAACGGAACGTTCGTGAACAGCAGTCGCGTCACCGAGACGACCATCTCGGACGGCGACGCGGTGACATTCGGCAAAGTTGCTTTCAATTTGACCGAGGTCGTGGAGGCAGCTCTCCCGCCGCACGCCGCGGCGTTCGCATCACCGCAAGCCGCCCCGGAAGCCACCATCGTTCGACAGCTACCCATGTCCGACGACCTGGACAGCCTCGAGCAGCACGTCGCGCGGTTGAGCGGTGAAGTCGATCGTGTTTCATCCGAGCAAAGTGAAACAAACAAGCTGAGCCTCCTGCTCGATATTTCCAAGGAACTCGCGAAGCAGCAGGACGTCGATCGTCTTCTCGAGAAAGTCGTCGACATCACCTTTCAAGTGATGAATGTGGATCGCGTCTCGATACTCATGGTCGCGAACGACACGGGCGAACTCGTGCCCAGAACGTCACGGAACCGTCTCGGCGACCAATCCGGGAGCAAGCACGTACCGCGCTCGATCGCGCAACGCTGCGTGGACGAACGCCTTGCGATCCTCACTGACAACGCGGCCGCCGACGAACGCTTCAAAGGTCAGTCGATCCTGATGCAGAGCGTGCGAAGTGCAATGTCGGCACCGCTCATGGGCAGCGAGGGAAGTGTGCTTGGGCTCATTTACGTCGACAACATGACCGCAACGAACTCTTTCGGAGACGAGGACCTGGAATTCCTCATTGCGTTTTCCGGAATCGCGGCTGTTGCCATCGAGAACGGCCAACTCACCAACAAGTTGGCGCGCGAAGCCGTGGTGCTCTCCAACTTTCAGCGCTACTTCGCACCTGATTTGGTCGATCAGATTTCGAGCGCGGAGGGGATGGTGCAACTGGGCGGGACGAAGCGCCCAGTCGTGGTGTTCTTCTCAGACATTCGCGGTTTCACGCCGATGTCGGAGAAGATGAGCCCGGATGATATCGCCTCGCTGCTCACGGAGTACTTCACCGAGATGGTGGGCATCGTGTTCGAGCATGGCGGCACGCTCGACAAGTTCATCGGCGACGAAATCATGGCCCTTTGGGGCGCGCCGGTCTCCAAGGACGATGACGCGGACCGCGCGATGCGAGCCGCTATCGATATGATCGTTGTCTTGAAGGAACTCAACGAAAAGTGGAGCGCTGAAGGGCGCCCGCATGTCGACATCGGTATCGGGATCAACTTCGGTGAGGTGTTTGCGGGCAACATCGGTGCAGAGCAACGGATGGAGTACACCGTGATCGGCGACGCCGTGAACGTGGCGAGCCGACTTTGTTCGAATGCCGGTCGCGGGCAGGTGATCGTTTCGGAGCCATTTTACAACGCTCTCGAGAATCCTCCAGATGTCGAAGCCCTGGAGCCCATCGAGTTGAAGGGAAAGTCCGAGACCGTGCCGGTCTATCGACTGAAGTTATAAGGGATTCCGGCCAGACCCATCAACTCGACAACCAGGCGCACCGGTAAGCCCATCACCCCGAAGTAATCTCCCTCGATACGATCGACCAACACCGCGCCGACTCCTTGGATGGCGTAGGAGCCCGCTTTGTCCAAAGGTTCCCCGGTAGCGACATATTGTCGCGCCGTCTCGCGTGACAAACTGCGCATCCACACCAAGGTGACGTCGTGGGCTTCGTGCACGTCTTCTCCCCTGGTGAGCGCAACGGCGCTGACCACTCGGTGGCACTTGTCGGCGAGTCGCAGCAGCATCTCTTCCGCTTCATCCGGCGACGACGGCTTGCCCAAGATCTCTTTGTCGATGACGACAATGGTATCCGCTCCCAAGACCCACTTGCCGGGATGCCGTTTACTGCCCGCGAGCGCCTTCTCGCGGGCGAGCCTCTGCGCAAAGGGCTCCGGATCCTCCCCCGCCTGTGGACGCTCGTCGACCTGCACCGGATCGACGACATGAGCGATGCCCAACATCTCCAACAATTGACGCCGGCGCGGAGAGCGAGACGCCAAAACGATCCCTGGCGATGTCACCGCTCAATCACGAGCGTAACGGGTCCTTGGTTCACGAGATCGACCTCCATCATTGCGCCAAACACGCCCGTTTCGACCGTGACGGCACGTTCCCGCAGGGCCGCGACAAACGCCTCGTAGATCGGAAGCGCCTCTTCGGGCCCGGCAGCGTCAACGAATGACGGCCGGCGTCCCTTGGATACGTCGCCATACAGTGTAAACTGGGACACGACCAACACCGCGCCGCCCACATCGACGATCGAACGGTTCATTTTGTCGTCGTCGTCCTGAAAAATGCGCAGACCAACGATCTTGTCCGCCATCCACTCGATGCGGACTTGATCGTCGCCGGGGGTGAACCCCACGAGCACGACCAGGCCCGCCCCAATGGTGCCGACGGCGGTGCCGTCGATGGTGATAGTGGCCTGGGAAACTCTTTGGACGACGGCTCTCACAGCTCCGCCCCGCCCCGGACGGAAGGACGGAACCTCACACCACCCCCTTCTACCCGACGGAAAGACGGAAGGTTGGGCTCATGAGAACGTTCCGTCATTCCGTCCTTCCGTCATTCCCCCTTCAATCATTCCGTCTTATTCGACTGTCACCGACTTCGCCAGATTCCGAGGCTGATCCACGTCGCATCCACGCTTCACCGCTACGTAGTAGGCCAGGAGTTGCAGCGGTATGACGCTGAGGACGGGGGTGAGGGCGTCGATTGTTTTGGGAATGGTAACAGTCTGATCGGCGAGTTGAGTGATTTCCTCGTCACCCTCCGTCACAATCGCCAGGACACGTCCATGGCGCGCCTTCACTTCCTGCACGTTGGAGACGATCTTCTGATACACGGCGTCACTCGGTGCCACGCAAATCACCGGCATCATCTCGTCGATCAAGGCGATTGGGCCGTGTTTCATCTCGGCGGCTGGATACCCTTCCGCGTGGATATACGAAATCTCTTTTAGTTTTAGCGCTCCTTCCAACGCGACCGGGAAATTGTATCCGCGCCCCAAGAACAGAGCGTTTTGCGCAAGCCCAAATTCCTCGGCGATGCGTTCGATTTCGTCAGCTCGCCCCAACACCTCTCGCACTTGCTCCGGCAGACGATGCATCGCCGTGACCATTTCACGCCCCTGTAGAACGGACATCGGGCGCAACCTGCCAAGCCGCAGTGTCAAGAGCGCCAGCGCCACGACTTGGCACGTGAATGCTTTTGTGCTCGCCACGCCGATCTCCGGTCCGGCGTGTATGTACGTGCCGCTGTCCACCTCACGAGCAATCGTACTGCCCACCGAATTGACGATACCTAGCGTCTTGGCACCTCGTTGCTTCGCCTCACGCAGCGCCGCCAAGGTGTCCGCCGTCTCACCGCTCTGCGAAATGCCGATCACCAACGTCCGGGAATCGACCAGCGGTGTCCGATACCGAAACTCCGAGGCGTACTCGACCTCTGTGCGAATGCGTGCAAGCTCCTCGAGCATGTACTCGCCGATCAGCGCGGCGTGCCACGACGTGCCGCAAGCTGTAAGCACTACGCGGTCGATATCGAGCAACTCCTCGTCGGTCATGTCGAGACCACCGAGACGGGCGGACCCATCCTCATCGAGCAACCGGCCACGCATCGTGTCCGTGATCGCTTCAGGCTGATCGAAGATCTCTTTGATCATGAAGTGGGGGTACCCGCCGCGCTCGATCGTGGCAAGATCCCAATCCACCACGGAGACACTCTTCTCGACCCGCGTCTTGTCGAGGTCGACGATGTGGTAGTCCCTCGGCGAGAGCACGGCAACTTCGCCGTCGTCGAGGTAGACGACCGTACGGGTGTGTTTCACGACTGCGGTAGCATCGGACGCAACAAAGTTTTCACCGTCACCCAACGCCAACAGTAATGGAGAGCCGGATCGTGCAGCGACCAACGTGTTCGGTTCGTGCGACGAGATCACTCCCAAGCCATACGTTCCCTCGACTTGGTTTAACGCCGCGGTAACTGCCGACTCGAGGGAATCGGTATAAAATTCGCGAATGAGATGCACGAGCACCTCGGTGTCAGTCTCCGAGCTGAACTCGTGGCCTCGCTCGGCAAGCCAACTACGCAACGCCGTGGCATTCTCGATGATCCCATTGTGAACCACCGCGATCGTGCCGTCGGCGTCGACGTGCGGATGCGCATTGGTCTCGGTCGGCGCGCCGTGAGTCGCCCAACGCGTGTGCCCGAGAGCCAACGTGCCGGCATGGTTCTCAACGTTGGATAGCCGGTGTTCCAGAGCACTGAGCTTCCCAGCCGTCTTCTCGACCGTGAGCCTGCCGTCTCGCACAACCGCCAATCCCGCCGAGTCGTAGCCCCGGTACTCGAGCCGCTTGAGCCCCTCCATGATGAGCGGGATGGCCTGCCGGCTACCCGTGTATCCGACGATTCCGCACATGCCTCGTTCCGGTCCCCTCCCTCGTTGTCGTTACCCCGATGACCCGTCGAACACGCCGCGAGCGGCAGCCACCAACTCCGCGGCCCGCTCCGCAGTAGTGGCCTCCGCAATCAGACGCACAATGGGCTCCGTGCCCGACGGCCGAACGTGGAGCCAACTATCGTTCCACGCGAGGCGCAGTCCGTCCTGACGATCCACCGTCGCATCGTCAAATCTGCCTTCGAGCGCCGTATACGTCGCGACCAAGTCACCGCCTCTCGGTGCCTTCGCCTTCACAATCGTGTAACACTGTGCTCCATTCACCACCTCGGAGACCGTGCGCCCGGTCACACTCAACAAATGCAACGCCAGCGCTGCCGCCACCGGCGCATCGCGCCCGATATGCAATTCCGGCAGCATGACCCCTCCATTCCCCTCCCCACCGACGATGGCCCCGGATGTCACCATGGCGCGCGCTACGTTTGCCTCGCCTACCGGCGCGCGAACGATATCCGCGCCGAATTCCCTCGCCGCGTCGTCTACAATAAGCGATGTAGAGAGGTTGACAACCACGGGGCCGGATGCCTGAGACAGCACGGCCCGCATCCCGAAGGCCAGGGTGTAATCTTCACCGATCGGCCGACCGGTCTCATCGACCAATGCGAGCCTGTCGCTGTCGGGATCGATCGCCATCCCCACGTTGGCTCCGCTCTTCCGTACCAGATCGGCCAACCCGCCCAGGTTTTGCGGTATGGGCTCAGGTGGACGAGTAAAGAGACCGTTCGGCTCGAGTTCCATTCCCACGACCCGGCAACCCAGGCGTTCCAACAACCCCGGCATGATCGTGCCGCCGACTCCGTGGGTGCAGTCAAGTGCTACCGTGAAGCCTTTGTCACGAATCCGATCGACATCGACCACCGAAAGTCCCAACACGCCCTCCACGTGCCGCGCGATTGCATCGGGGTCTTGCACAGACGAGTGGGCCGCTCCTCCGGACCCAGCAGGTGCGCGATCTCCTTCGGCGAGGGCCCGGAGTCTCGAGCCGGTCTCTTGGTCGAGAAAAATGCCGTCGGCTCCGACAAACTTGAGGGCGTTCCATTCGATGGGGTTGTGACTGGCCGTGATCACGATCCCGCCGCCGGCTCCGTGGTGCTCTACAGCCAACTGCGCCGTAGGCGTCGGGATCATCCCGCAATCGATCACCCCACACCCGACGGAGCCCAACCCCGCCACCACCGCCTCGGCGAACATCGGTCCGGAGGTGCGGGAATCGCGCGCCAACACGACGTGGGTCCCTCCGGACTGTAGAACCAGGCTCCCCATAGCGGCGGCAAAGCGGCCGACCAGCTCCGGCGTCAAGCCCTCGCCGACGATACCCCGGACTCCGGAAACGCTGATGATGAGGGTGTCGGACATGTGGCGGCGTGGGCTCGGTGAATGGGCGTGGGCGTAAGGTAGGGTACGGGGGGACGGGGGCACAGGGGCACCGGGGGCACGCGGGCATCAAGGGGCATCAGGAGGGATCAAGGGGCAGCAGGGGGCAGCAGGGGGCACGGGGGCACGGGGGCACGGGGGCACGGGGGCACGGGGGCACGGGGGCACTGGGGCACAGATACATATTGTCAATTTGCAATTGCCAATCTGCAATTGGCTGTCCGACCGTCAGACTGTCCGACCGTCCGACCCGAGTGGAGACGGGAGGCACCGAAGACGTTAGCTTCCGTTGAGCTTTCACCAGCACCGATATGACTCGAATATCCGACGACGACCTCCGATTCGACATCTCGACCCGCGCGGTTCACGGCGGGCAGCATCCCGACCCAGCGACCGGCGCAATCATGACGCCAATTTTTCAGACTTCCACCTATGTGCAGCCGAAGCTCGGCGAACACAAAGGCTTCGAGTACGCGCGTACCCGGAATCCCACGCGTGACGCGTTGGAGAAGAACCTCGCCTCGCTCGAAGGCGCGCGTCACGGGTTTGCGTTCTCGTCGGGCATGGCGGCAACCGAAGCAATTTTCAAACTGTTGTCGGCTGGTGATCACGTCGTTTCGGGAGAGAACCTATATGGCGGAACTCATCGCCTCATGGTGCAAGTACTCGAGCGATTCGGGTTGAAGTTCACCTTCGTCGATGGGCGAGATCCGGCGAACTTCGAGCGTGCGGTGACGCCGGCCACCAAGTTGATATACGTCGAGACACCCACGAATCCAATGATGCGACTCGTCGACCTCGGCGCCATCGCGGAGTTGGCCGCCGCGAGGGACTTGTATGTCGTCGTCGACAACACGTTCGCCACCCCAATTTTTCAGCGGCCACTGGAATTCGGTGCCCACATCGTTGTCCACTCGACCACCAAGTTCATCAACGGGCACAGCGACATCGTGGGTGGCGCCGTCCTCACCTCTCTCGACGATGTCGCGGAACAATTGGCGTTCCTGCAGAATGCCGCAGGCGCCGTGCCTGGCCCGTTCGATTGCTGGCTCGCTTTACGGGGCACGAAAACGTTGGCCCTCCGCATGAAGAGACACGACGAGAACGGCCGCCGCGTTGCCGAGTGGCTCACGCAACAGCCCGCCGTGAAACACGTCTACTACCCGGGTCTGCCCGACCATCCACAGCACGAACTGGCGTGCTCGCAGATGGGGGGATTTGGCGGGATGATCTCCTTCGACATGGGGTCGCTGGACAACGCCCGCGCCGTGGCCGAGCGGACAGAGTTGTTCTCGCTAGCCGAGTCGCTGGGGGGGGTCGAAAGCCTCATCGGGCACCCCGCCACGATGACCCACGCGAGCGTTCCAGAGGATTTGCGCAAATCCATGGGGTTGACCCTTGGATTGGTACGGATTTCGGTGGGGATCGAGGACCCGGACGACCTCGTGGCGGACCTGGAACAGGCCATGCAGGCGGCGGGGTAAAAGGACGTGACACCCTGAAACTGAGGTCTTAACAGCGCGTACAGTAGGGCACGGTAGTACTTTAGAAGTCTGCGCGCACTTTCGATTTGGAGGCACACATGACCGGCGTTCCCACCGACCGCCCACGCAAAATTTTCACCGGGATCGCGCCCGTGAGCTGGGAGCATCCAGCCGACCGGGCCGCGCTACAGGGCCTGCGGGCCGTGCCCGGGTTCGATACAGCCGTCAAGAAAATCCTGGCCTTCATCGGCGGGGAACAGGGAATCCGGCTGATCTTCCAAGCAAACGCGGTCAAGGTTGGCCCGAAACAATTTCCCAAGCTCCACAGTATGCTGTCCGAGGTTAAGACCACCCTCGACTGGGAAGACGAAGTCGAGCTGTACGTCTCCCAGACACCGGTCGCCAATGCGATGGCGGTCGGCTTCGAGGAACCTTTCATCGTCATGCACTCGGGCACGATGAGTCTTCTCAGCGACGACGAGCAACGAGTGGTCTTGGGGCACGAGCTGGGACACGTGATGAGCGGGCACGCGCTCTACCACACCATTCTCTACCTCATCATCCTCTTCGGCTTTGCCAACCTGCCGTTCCTGGCGGGCATCGCCCTGCTCCCGATCCGCCTGGCACTGATGGAGTGGTATCGCAAGAGCGAGTTGTCGTCCGACCGCGCTGGATTGCTGGCGTGTCAGAGCCAGGAAGACTCGCTTCGCCTCAACATGAAGTTCGCCGGAGGCGGCCAGTCGAGTCAGATGGATTTGGACACGTACATGGAACAGGCAAAAGAGTACTCCGAGGGTGGCGGGCCGCTCGATACGATTTACAAGATCTTGAACACGCTCGATCTCGATCATCCGTTCAGCTCGATGCGGGCCGCCGAGTTGCAGAAGTGGATAGACGAGGGCGCATACGACAAGATCGTTGTTGACGGTGAGTACACGCACCGCGGCGCCGAAGCGGACGAGCGGCCGTTGACTGAGGACATCGGCGAAGCGGCTGGTTACTACAAGAACGAGATCAAAGAGACGGTGGGGCAAATGTTCGAGGCGGCCAAAAAGGCCGGCGAGAGTTTCACCCAAGCCTTCAGGGATTCGACGAAGAGGTGAGGATCCTCGTCGTCGGCGGTGGCGGCCGGGAGCATGCCCTCTGTTGGGCGCTCTCTCAGGCCGCCACCGTTTTTTGTGCCCCGGGCAACCCCGGCACCCGGGATTGCGCGACCAACCTTCCCCTCAGTCCCAACGATCACCAGGCAATTCTCGACGGCGTTCGCCAGAACCATATCGACGTGACCGTGATAGGTCCCGAGGCCCCCTTGGCGGCAGGGCTGGTCGACAGGTTGCAGGCCGCAGGTCACGCGGCGTTCGGCCCAACAAAGTCCGCGGCGCAAATCGAGGCCTCCAAGGCGTTCGCCAAGGACGTCATGGCCACGGCCGGAGTTTCCACCGCCAACGCAATGGTTTTCACCAACGAACAGGAAGCCCTCGATTACATCGCGACGCACGCGGAGCCGCTAGTGGTAAAGGCCTCAGGATTGGCCGCGGGGAAGGGCGTCGTGGTGTGCCTTACCCGAGAAGAGGCCCAAACCGCCGCTTCCGCCATGTTTGGCGGACGGTTCGGCGATGCGGGGGCCGAGGTGCTAGTCGAGCAATTCCTGGAGGGCGAGGAGTTGTCGATTTTCGCGCTCACCGACGGCGAAGCGACCCTACTCCTCCCCGCCTCACAGGATCATAAACGGTTCCAGGAAGGCGACTTAGGGCCAAACACCGGCGGGATGGGAGCCTACGCCCCGGTGAGTATCGCGACCGACGAACTCCTCCAGCGGGTCGATCGCGAGGTTATCCGACCCACCCTCGCCGAGATGGCGAACCGGGGCGTGCCCTATCGGGGCGTGCTCTACGCCGGGCTCATGATCGCGCCGGATGGGAAGCCGAGCGTCATCGAGTTCAACTGCCGGTTCGGCGACCCCGAGACTCAGGTTCTTCTTCCCATCGCCAGTGAAGGGTTGGCCGACCAAATCTGGAGCATTGCCGCCGGCGAGCGATGGTCGCCGCCAGAGGCACCCCATGCGACGAGGGCGGCGGTCACGACGGTTCTCGCCGCTCCCGGCTACCCTGAGTCGCCCCAAAAGGGAAACGCCATCACCGTTCCAGCGACCCTGCCGTCGGACACCGTACTCTTCCACGCCGGAACCAACGATTCCGACGGAACGCTGCGGGTGTCCGGTGGACGGGTGTTGTGCGCCACTGGACTCGGAGCGGACGTGCCGACCGCGCTCGCGGCCAGCCACCGGCTGGCTGAGGCCGTGGCGTTCGAGGGGAAGGTGTTCCGGCGCGATATCGGCTGGCGGGAGATCGCTCGTGCCGGAGCTTCCTGAGGTCGAGACGATCGTTCGAGACCTGTCTCCGAGATTGCGGGGCAGACCCTTGCGGAACCCGCAGCTTTTCAAGACAGACGTACTCCGCGGCATCTCATCTACTCGATTTTTGCGGGTGCTCCGAAACAATCGCATCGACGACGTGACCCGTCGTGCGAAACACGTGGTCATTCTCCTGGCCAGCGGCGAGCGCGTGGTCGTGCAGCCGCGCATGACGGGCGCATTGATCGTGTACGATCGTCGCCTACGCCAAGACGAACGACGCTATGTCGTGTTGCGTGTTGCGCTGGGGAACGGAAGTATCTTGGTTTACCGGGACGTCCGCCGTCTCGGAACAATCACACTTTTGGACGAACCTCGCTGGGAAGCCTACACTGCCCGCATCGGCCCCGAACCGTTGACTCGCGAGTTCACCGGCGAACGGTTCATCGAACAGCTGTCGGGTACCAAACAGGCTATCAAGAAAGCGCTCATGGACCAACGTCGCGTCGCCGGCGTCGGGAACATTTACGCCAACGAGGCGCTCTTTCGCGCCAGGATCGATCCGTCGCGTCGAACGGATCTACTCTCTTCCGACGAGCTACGCCGCTTGTACCGGACGGTCCGGCACGTGCTGCGTCAGGCAGTTTGCGCCGGCGGCACCACGGTGCGTGATTACCGCAACGGTACCGGTGGGAGCGGATCGTACCAACGGACGCTCCTCGTGTACGGGCGCGGTGGCGAACACTGCACACGCTGCCGGACGATCCTCACGACCACTCATACCATCGACGGACGCGCCACGACGTTTTGTTGGCGGTGCCAATCCATGACGCGGTAGCCCGAGTGGATCTCCGCCGTCCATGCTAGCTCTAGCAGGTTGCGGAAAAATTCATGGTGGGCCGCGTTTGTCCGGGTAACACGACGGTGTACCAGCGTGCGGTCCCCTATTACCGCCCCCGCGGTGCGGTCGGCGTGACGAATGCGGCCCACACTGCCCCATCAGGGGCTGCCTTCGGCCAGGGTCAGGGTGCGTATCCGCATCAGATTGTAGACCGCGGCCGTGAACGTAAACACCCACCCGACCCGCGGGGTCCCGCGATGTCGGAGTTTGCGTAACAACCCAATCGTCTTGCCCCACCCGTAGATCTCTTCCACTTTTTTGCGCTGCCGTTGACTGATCGCATAGCTGGGATGGCGCGTCGTCCGGCCATCCACCGCGCTCCGCAACCGCGTGCGGTGCACGTTCGGCGTGACGTGGGGCGTCCAGCCCAACGCCCGCAGCGTGTCGACAAACCCGCACCGATCATAACCCTTGTCCGCCCCCAACGTCCGACGCCGGGCCGTCGGCGGTAAGCTCCCCACCATCGCCAGCGCACTCGCACACTCCGCCTCGTAGCCGGGCTGCGTCACGTCGGTCGCCACCACGAGCCCGTGCCGATTATCCATCAACACACTCGCCAAGTACGCCAATTGCGCGCCTTGCCCCCCACTCTTCCGCGTCAACCGCGCCTCCGGGTCCGTCCGCGACGCATGCGTCGCATTCGTCCGTTTCTCCTGGCGAAACGTCACGCTCGGATTCCCCGGATCATCGTCCGTTGGCGGGCGGGTGCCGGCCTTCGGCTGAAAACTCTTCTGACTCGCCCACGCGTCCAGCAAGGTCCCGTCGACGGTGAAATGCTCATTCGACAACAACGCCCGCCGCTCCGCCTCCTGTAACACTTCGGCCAGAAACGCATCCGCGATGCCCCCCTCGACCAGCCGCGTCCGATTCTTCGTAAAGACCGTCGGCACCCACACCGCGTCGTCCAGATTCAACCCCACAAACCATCGGTACAGGATGTTGTAATCGAGCTGCTCCATCAGCTGCCGCTCGCTCCGGATCGTATACACCACCTGCAGCAATAACGCGCGTAACAAATGTTCCGGGGGAATCGACGGCCGGCCCCGCCGCGCGTACAGCCGGTCCAACTGCGGCGAGAGCCGGGCTAACACCGGGTCCACCAGCGCCCGCAGGGCGCGCAACGGATGGTCGGAGGGCACCCGATCCTCCGCACTGATATAGCTGAACAGCGCCGACTGATTCGTCTTGTTCCCGCGCATCGTGGCACTCCCATCGAGGTCCCTCTACGATAAGAACTTCCGGCTCGCGATGCTATCGTCCATTACCCGACTTTTTCCGCAACCTGCTAGCACTCCCAAATGCAGATCTCGATTGGCTGCGCCGCCGGCTGAGCAATTTCTCGGAAGACCGGCCCGGTGTGTATCGTATGCTGGGCCCCGGTGGTCGCGTGATCTACGTCGGGAAGGCGAAGGCGGTTCGCACCCGCATCCTTTCGTACTTCCGTGCACGGTTTCCAGAGGATAAGGCGGCCAGAATACTCCACGCAGCTACGGACATCCAATGGACATATGTGTCGTCGGAATTCGCAGCGTACCTCGAAGAGCTGCGGCAGATCAAACGATACCGACCGCTGTTCAACGTGCGCATGAACCGCGCACGACGCGGGGTATTGATCAAGGTCAGCACGGGACCGGCTCCCAAGCTGCTGGTGGGTTCCCGACCCGCAACGGGAGACGTTCGTCACTACGGGCCGTTCACCAGCCCGGAACGCGTCCGCGCGGCCGTGAAAGCCCTGAACGATCTTCTCGGTCTGCGTGATTGTGCTCTGTCGATGCCGATGCACTTCGCCGAACAGGGAGATCTTTTCCGGTCGCACCAACGGGCGGCGTGCATGCGTTTCGACTTTGGAACATGCACGGGCCCGTGCGCCGGGCTCGTAAGTGAGGACGATTATGGCATGCGGATCGCGAGCACCATCGATTTCCTGGAAGGACGGTCACTGAGCCCGATCGACCGCGTGGTGGCCGAGATGCAGGCGGCCAGTGAGGAGTATGAATTCGAGCGTGCGACGCGCTGGCGCGACCGATTTGACGCCCTCGAGTGGTTGCTTCAAGCATCCACCCAGGCGCGCAACGCCATCGACGCGCTGAGCTTCGTGTACCACGACCCTGGCGCATACAGAGACGACCGTGTGTACCTTATCCGGCGCGCGACGGTTCGAGCGATCGCGCCGGCCCCGACCACCCCAATCGAGCGAGAGGCGTTCCGGGCCGTCGTGAAAGAGCACGGCGGACCGGAAGCCACCGACGTTCCTCTACCCGTGGAGGACATGGACGAGATGCTCTTGCTGGTACGCTGGTTCAAGAAACACCCGAGCGCGATGCGACGAACCGTTCCGTTCTCCGAGTGGACCAAATGCTGACTGCCTTCGCGCTGCTCATTGCCGGCTTTGTGATCCTGGCGTTGGGGGGGCATTACATCGTGCGTGGCGCCCTCTCGGTTGCCTTGCTGGCAAGGATCTCGACCGCTGTGGTCGGTCTCACCGTGGTTGCGTTCGGAACGAGTCTTCCGGAGCTCGCGGTCAGCATCGACGCCGCCGCGCGCGGGAGCACTGATTTGGCTTACGCCAACATCGTCGGGTCTAGCATCATCAACGTCGCGGTGATTCTCGCCGTCGCCGCGCTGATCCGACCCGTACTCATCCAACGCGAAGCCAAGCGATTCGAACACCCTGGCATGTTCATGGTATTGGCGGTGTCCCTGTTCTTCGCCCGCGACCAGCTTATCAGCCGTTTTGAAGGCGCAATGCTCGTCACAGGCCTCATTGCGTTCATGGTTATCACGGTGCTCCGCACCCGTGCGGCCGGGGCGGTCGATCATTCAGCGAGAGACACGGAGATCGAAGGAATCGATCCGGCCACCGGTGCGCGGAGCGGCGCATGGGCCATGGGCATCGGATACATCATCCTCGGTATCGTCGGTTTGAAGGTGGGATCGGACTTTCTCGTTGCCGGTGCGACAACCGTCGCCGAGTTCATGGGCGTCTCGGAGCGTGTCATCGGCTTGACCGTCGTGGCCCTAGGCACGAGCCTGCCGGAGCTTGCAACGTCGGCGGTAGCGGCGAAGCACGGTGAGGACGAAATCGCGTTGAGCAACCTGCTGGGCTCCAACATCTTCAACATTCTTGCGGTACTCGGTCTCACCAGCCTCACAGTCCCCATTCCGGTACACGAGCGTGCCATGCTGCTCGACAACTGGGTCATGCTGGGCTTCGGTGCCGCGCTGTTCCCGATTCTGTGGACCAGCAAACGGGTTACGAGAACGCATGGGGTGCTGTTGCTGGCCGCGTTCGCAGTCTATTTCGCGGTGTTGGTGGCGGGGGGGTGAGAGGGGAGAGGGACTGAGGGGAGAGGGCCCTGCCCAACCACCCCATGACAGGGGGGCCTGGGTGGCCCTCTCCCCTCTCCCCTCTCCCTTCTCACCCCAACACCACCAGCCTCGCCCTTGGCGGGATCCCCGGTTCCAACTCCATAATCCCAACCGACGCGGGTGTCCCACCTCTCGGTGCGCCGGCCGATCCGGGATTCATCACGGTCACGGTCTTGTCAACCAACTCCAGTAACGGCCTGTGCGTGTGCCCAAACACGATGATCTCCGCTTCCGGAAACGACTCGTGTAACACCTGAGGATCCGGCACGCCGAACTGATCGCCATGCGTGACGGTAACGTAGAAGCCATCCAACTCGAGCTTGGCCACCCGGGGGCAGCGGCGGCGAATGTCGAACCCGTCGGCGTTTCCGCGCGCCGCGGTTACCGGTGCGAGTGCCTCGAGTTCGGTGAGCAGATCGAGGCTGCCGATGTCACCAGCGTGAAGGATGTGGTCCACCTGACTGAAGATGTCGAAGACGTCGTTGGGGAGAGTGCCGTGCGTGTCGGAAATGACGCCGAGCCGCATCTACGCGCCACTCTGCCAACGGGGCACGAGTGTGATGTCCAACTGCATGTGGTCGACGATGCGTTGTACTATGAAGTCCACGAGTTGGCTGATGTCGGTCGGCCGGTGATAGAACCCGGGCGCCGCGGGAATCACCGTCGCTCCGGCTTCCGCCATGGCGGTGAGATTGCGGAGGTGGATCAGCGAGAGCGGGGTCTCGCGGGGCACGAGAATCAGCGGCCGGCGTTCTTTGAGCGCGACATCAGCCGCGCGTTCGACCAGTGACCTGCTCGATCCATGGGCGATCGCCGACACCGTCCCCATCGAGCATGGGCACACCACCATGCCGGCGCTCTTGGCGGATCCCGACGCCGGTGTGGCGCCGCGGTCGTCGTCGGTAAAGACCACCACGTCCGACCAGTCACCCGTCGCGGCCTGGAGGTCGGCTTCTGAACCGATGCCGGCTTCGGTTTCGAGCAGACGCCACCCGTGCCGCGATACAACGAGGTGAACGGGGACGTGATGCGTGACGAGGAGATCAAGCAATCGGATGGCGTATGGGGCACCGGATGCGCCGGTGATCGCGAAGACCCAAGGTCTCGTCAACGACCTCTCCGTTTAGGAGTCGGTGACCTCTTGGGGCGACGCACAGGTGCGTCCGGTGCCGACTTGCCGGGTATGCCGCCACTCGGGAAACATCCGCCGCCAGATTTCGGATTTGGGACCGGCCACGGAATGTGCGACGGAGGTTTCGGCAACCCTTTCCCGCCCTTGCGTGGGGGCAGGGGATCTTTTCCACCAGGAACCAACGGGCTCATAACAACCTATCTCCTATTGCTGCTGCAAAAACGATGATGCTCATGACGCCGTTCATCGTAAAGAATGCCGCATCGAGGCGGCTCAAATCATTCGGCCGGACGAGTTGGTGCTCCCACACCAACACGGCGGCCCCCACGCCTACCCCTATAAGATACACCAAGCCAAATGCCGTCCACAGGCCAAAAGCAATCAGGGACAAGATCGTCATACCATGGAGTGATTTGGCGAGCAGGATGCTGCGGGCTCGCCCGAGCAACACGACGGCGCTCTTGAGCCCGTGTTCGCGGTCGAAGTGTTCGTCTTGTAGTGCGTAGAACATGTCGAACGCACCTACCCAGGTGATCACCGCGGTCGCAATGACGAGCAGCGTCCACCACGGATCACTCCACGCTCCCGTCACCGCGACGTACCCACCCGCCGGCGCAATAGCGAGCGACGCGCCAAGCCAAAGATGCGACCAACTCGTAACCCGCTTCGTGAAGCTGTACGCCAAGATCCACAACAGCGCAAAGGGGGCCAACACCAGGCAAAGAGGATTGAGCAACCCGGCCGCGCCGATGAACACCACACTCGACACGACAACCGATACCACCGCCTGCGTGACCGACAGGCGTCGTGCGGGAAGCTCCCGAGCCCGGGTTCTGGGATTCAGGGCATCGAGCTTCCGGTCTACAATACGATTGAACGCCAAAGCAGCGAAACGGGCCGAGGTGAACGCAACGATGACCAGCGCCAACTGTCGGGTCGACACGGGCGCGCTCCACGACGCGTACACGACGCCCAACAACGCGAAGGGGAGTGCGAAGACGGTGTGTGGCAGCTTCACCAGGTTCACAAACCGTACGAACAGCGATCGGCCTTCGATCACCTGCCCCTCTCGACGCTCCACTTCCCGGCTCTCGAGGATGGGTTCCAGGGTTGTGCGCCATGCCTTGGTCTGGTGACGCGACCTGGAGGGTTTACTCACGACGCGGCGGCAGCGTTATGCCCAAGTCAGACCACATCGCGTCTACCTGGGCCTTCGTGTCGTCATCCATGACGATTTTTGACGGCCACTCTCGATCGAAGCCCTCCTCTTTCCACTTGGTGGTGGCGTCGATGCCGACCTTCGACCCGTAGGTAAAGGCGCGCGAGGAGTGATCCAACACGTCGATCGGCCCCATCGTGAACCTGGTATCTCGCTCCGGATCGATGTGGTTCAACGCCACCCACCACGCTTCGTCCGGGTCCTGCACGTTGACGTCCTTGTCCACGATCACGATGACCTTGGCCAGTGACATGAGCCCCATACCCCACAACGCGTTCATCACCTTCCAGGCCTGTCCAGGGAACTGTTTGTCGATGCTCACAAAGACCAGGTTGTGGAAGATTCCCGGCGCCGGCATGTGGTAGTCGACAATCTCCGGCACGGTGAGCTTCAGTAAGGGGAGGAAAATGCGTTCGGTCGCGTGTCCCAGGTAATAATCTTCCATCGGCGGGCGTCCCACGATGGTCGACGGATAGATCGGTCGCTCACGCATCGTGATCGCGGTGACGGTCACCGCAGGGTAGTAATCCGCCAAGGAATAGAAACCGGTGTGGTCGCCAAACGGCCCTTCCAGCACCAGGGGTTCGCTCGGATCGATGTGACCCTCGATGATTAGATCGGCTTCCGCCGGGACGAGCAGATCGCTCATGACGGCCCGTGCCAGTTGAACAGGCTTGCGTCGTAAGAAGCCGGCGAAAATGTACTCGTCGACGTTGGGAGGCAGGGGAGCCGACGCCGAGTAGATCGAAGCCGGGTCGCCCCCCAACGCGATCGCCACCGACATCTTGTCGCCGCGCTCCGCCATCTCCCGCCAGTGCGCGGCGCCCACCTTGTGCCGCTGCCAGTGCATCGCCAGCCGATCTCGCTCCAATACCTGTACCCGGTACATCCCGACGTTCCGCACCCCCGTCTTTGGATCGTTCGTAATGACTTGGGGCAGCGTGATGTACGGGCCGCCGTCTTCCGGCCAACAGGTCATGATCGGCAAACGGGTCATATCGAGATCCGAACCCTTGACGACCACTTCCTGACAGGAGGGTGTTTTGCGAATGGTGCGTGGGGGAAACTTGGCGATCTCCGCGATCGTCGAGAACATGGCGATCTTTTCGCGCCATCCCTCCGGCACTTTCATCTTCAACAGCTCGGAGATGCGTACGCCAATGGAATCGAGGTCGTCGACACCCAGCGCGATGCACATTCGGCGCATCGATCCGAACAAGTTGATAGCCACCGGAATCGAGGACGTCGATCCATTCGGTAGCAGGGGCTGTTCGAAGAGCAACGCCGGTCCGCCCCCCGGGCTCTTCATGCAACGGTCCGCGATTTCCGCCATCGCCCGGTCGACGGCAACGGGATGCGACACGCGGGCGAGTTCACCCGCGGCCTCGAGTTGGGTCACCAGGTCGCGGAGATTCTCCGCTATCACAGGCGCACCCCCCAATGGATCATGGCAATCCCAAAACTCAGAGTTTCATGCCCGACGTCGCCAAAGCCGGCCCGGCGGAAACGCTCCGCCAGGTTGGCCGGGTCGGGAAAGTCGAGAACCGAACTTGGTAAGTAGCTATAGGCTGTCGTATGTTTGGACACCATCCGCCCGATACGCGGGAGTACGTGCTGGAAATAGAACAAATACAGCGGCCTAATCGGCCAACGTTGAGGCGTCGAGAACTCGAGTACGACCAATCGCGAGCCGGGCTTGATGACCCGAGCCATTTCCCGTAGCCCCGCGTCGAGCTCCGCCAGGTTTCGCACACCGAAACCGACCGTGCACCCGTCGAACTGCGCGTCCGCAAACGGCAACTGCAACGCATCCGCTCCAACCGGCAGGAGGCCTTTCGCCTTGGTGCGGCCCAGCTTCAGCATCGGGACCACAAAATCTGCACCGACCACCCGAGCGCCGAAGTTGGTCTGGCGTGCGATGTCCGCCGCCAGATCGAGCGTGCCGGCGCACAGATCCAAGTACGTGCCGTTGGGCGCACGGTCCCAGTCGAGGCGCGACACGGCCCGGCGTCGCCAGCTGCGATCGATGCTGAGACTGAGAACCCGGTTAAGGAGATCATACCGGGGCGCGATGGCAGTGAACATCTCCCGCACATACGATCGTTTCGCATCGCCGTCAGGAGCGTCATGCCGGGGTTGCGCCGGCGACATAGGCGCGAAAGATACGGACGGGCTTAGACTTGCGACAGTGGTGCAAATTGAAACACCAACCAGGTCCTGGGGGTTGACCTGAACCGACCAATGCCGATTCCCGAAGAGATCTCGTCGGCCACCGATCAGGAGGTGGTCGAGTGGGCTCGCCAAGGACACGAGCGAGCCTACCGGGAACTCGTGCGTCGATACCAGCGACCGGTCTTTTCCCTCATCTACCGCATGGTGCGCGATCGAGAGCTGGCGGAGGACCTGGCGCAGGAGACGTTTGTCAAAGTGTTGAACGCGCTCGACAGCTACCGACGCGAGTACAAGTTCTCATCCTGGATCTTCAAGATCGCGAACAACGCGGCGATCGATCGGCTACGTCGCAAAGAGCTCGACACGCTTTCATTGGACGGCGCGCCGGACGCGGTTACGAGCGAGCGACGGGAAGGCACGTCGCTCCAGCTTCCCCACGCAGGAGAGAGCGCGCTGGAAGAACTCGAGGCGCGCGAGTTGGGAAGTCAGATCGAACAGGCCATCGCACACCTGCGACCCGAATACCGCTCATGCATCCTGCTGCGACACGTAGAGGGGTACGCGTACGAAGAGATTGCAGAGATGCTCGACCTGCCACTCGGTACGGTCAAGACGTACATCCATCGCGCTCGCTCGCAGTTGCGCGCACTGCTCGAAGACGTGCGTGAATGAAACTCTTAGTCGAAAAAATCGTATGGGGAGTGAGAGGAAAACGACATGTTTGAAGACAACGTGACGAAGCTCACTCCGGCCGAAGAGGACCCGATCGTCGATCGGTGGCTCACCTCTCTTCCGGAGCTGTCGCCGAGCGCCGACTTCGAGGACGCGGTGATGGCGCGGGTGTGGGCACCCGCTCCACACTGGGTTCAATCGGTGCAGCGCGTAGCCGGCACGTTGTTCGACCGAAAGCACGCATGGAAATGGGCCACTGGCCTCGCCGCATCATCGGCAGCGTCCGTGGCCGTCATCGTTACCCTCGCAGTCAACTACTGGGTACAGCTTGAAACGGCGTGGGCGTCGTTTGTCGACGGCGTTGCGATCGACCTGTGGCGTGCCGGTACCGCCTGGTTGGGTCAGACCGTTGCGACGACGGTCGCGTTCGGAGAGTCATGGGGAGTGAACGGCACCGTGGTCACCTACGCGAGCATCGCCGGGTTCGTGGTCACCGCGTTCAGTGCGTGGGGTTTACATCGAGTATTCACGAGTTTCAACAGTGAGAGGATTGCGTTACATGCGAGTCGCTAGATGGACGCCCCTGCTGGCTCTCGCCACGAGTGCGGGCCTGAGCACCGTGCCGATCGTGGCGCAGGACCAAGCCGTCGTCGCCCATTCCGTTTCCGTTGCTCAAGACGGTACGTCGCTCGAACTGGAACTGACCGATGGCCGCCGGATCACGATCGAGTTGGCCGACGGGACGGTTCGGATCAACGGTGAAAGGGCAGGCTCATACGCAACCGGAAGCGGGCTCGAGTCGTCCTTCAGAGACTTGCTTTCGCAGTTCGGCCAGCTGGGCACCGACGAATTGGTCGCGGCGCTCAGCGACTGGCAGGGTGAAGAACTCGAAGAGTTGGAGGCGGTGGAGGAGGAGTTGAGCGCGGCACTGGAAGCGAGCCTTGGCAACTTGGATGGGGTGATTGCGAGCGCGATGGCTGCGGCGCAAGCGGCGACCATGACCGCGGCACGAGGCGTGGCCCTAGCGGGAGTAGCCCAAGAGACGGCAAGACCGCAAGCCCTGGTCATCGACCTCAACCGCCTGATCGGCGAACGCAGCGCCATCGAGCGCATCAACGAATTGCGGCGCACCCATGGCGATGACTTCGGCGAGATCGGGGTTGAGGTGGAAAACGGCCGGTTGCACATCGGCGATCTCACGGTGCGGCGTGGCCAAATTTTCGAAGGCAACCTCGCAGTGCTCTCCGGTGACGTTTCGGTCTACGGCACCGTAAACGGTAACCTCGCCGCCTTGAACGGCGACGTGATCCTCCATGAAAGTGCGCGGATCGAGGGTGACGTCGTCGCTCTCAACGGACGAGTGACGCGCGGCGGCGGACGGGTTGCGGGTCGCATTCGTTCGATGAATAGCCTCGCCGTGAGACCCCGTGCCAGCAGGGTAGCACCACGAGCGCCGTCGGCATTCGAGCGAGGCAAAGTCAAACAGACGTTCAGCATCGATGCGATTGGGCAGAACATCGCCACGCTGCTCGGTTTCTTCGTCGCTCTGGCAAGCATTGGATTTGGCCTGAACTTCTTCATGCCGCGGCAACTCGAAGTCGTTTCAGAGACGGTTTCGGATTCGTTCGGTAAGTCGTTCTTCGCCGGGTTGTTCGTGCAGCCTTTGCTGCTTCCGGTGAGCGCTCTGCTGATCGGCGGGCTCACCATCACGATCGTGGGAATTCCCGTGGCCATACTCGTCGCGCTCGCGCTTCCGGTTGCGTTTATCGCGGCGGCTGTTACCGGATACCTCGCGGCGGCGAAGGCGGTCGGCCAATCGTACTTGGGCAGAAAGATCGCGCGGGGACAATCGCTTGTCGTGACGCCCTACCGGTCCACCGTCTACGGTGTGGGTGGCCTGCTGGCCGTTTGGACGCCGGCGGTTGCGCTGGGGTGGATACCGCTGGTTGGGCAGCTCCTCTTGGTGCTCGCCCTCATCTCGACCTGGGTGATGGCAACGGCCGGAGTCGGCGCCGCCATCCTCTCACGCGCCGGTCTGCGCGCAACGTTCGCCGGTTCGCGGGACCGACCGGCGCTGACCGACGAACACTACTGGCCGATGGACGCCTCGAACTACACGCCAGCCAGGCGCGGTCGCTCGAGGAAATGACCGCCCCCCGGCCGTGGCGGTTTGCTCTTCCACTGGGCCTCGCCCTGACGGCGATGGTTGCGAACACCGAGGCCCAGACAGAGCACTCCTACCGCACGCTCTCCACTTCCCGCCGATTCGTCGACGAGTCGGACATCACGCTCCGGGTTCGTTTTGCCCTGGGTCATTTCAACCTCGGCCTCGACCATGGAGGCGCGCTGTACCGTAGCCAGTTGGTGTACGACGAAGAGCTGTTCGAGCCTGTACTGCGTTACGACCACGACAGCCGCACATTCGACATTGAAATCGACAATGAAAGATCGCGGCGGGTGAACCTGAACATTCGAGACTTGCGCGACCTGCGCCAACGACTCGACATAACACTTTCCCCGGCCGTTCCCGCCCGCGTCGATTTGGAATTTGGCGTCGTGCAGGCGGACTTGGATCTCGGGGGTCTCGCGCTCATTGAAGCCCTGGTCAAGAGTGGCGCCAGCGAGAGCACATTGCGATTCAGCCGACCCACGACGATGCCGTGCGAGCGACTCCAGGTGACAACCGGTGCGGCGGAGTTTCGCATACACGGACTCGGCAATTCCAATTGCGGCACGATGGAATTCGAGGGAGCCGCAGGAACCTTCATGCTCGACTTCACCGGAGAGTGGCAGCACCACGGCGAGACGGACGCAAAGGTCAAGCTCGGTGTGGGCGCGCTAACGCTACGGTTCCCCGAAGATCTCGGCGTCGCCGTGTCGCTCGATCGCTTCCTGGCGACGTTCGATCGTTCGGAGTTCACCAAACGCGGTGGCATGTACTATTCGAGGAACTACGACACCGCCGCTGCCAAGCTCAATCTGGAGATCCACGCGGCATTCGGTGACATCGACGTGGAGTGGGTGGGGAGGTGAGAGGTGAGACGTAAGACGGCCCTGCCCACCTCCCCTGGGGCGGATGGGAGGGGCCGTCTCACGTCTCACGTCTCACCTCTCACGTCTCACCCCACTATCGGCAACTGCACCCTCTTCCCGCCAGCTTTCTTTCTAACCTCCTGCACGATGGCTTCAATAGCCTTTGCGGCCGGAGACTCGGGTTGGCCTACGACGATCGGTGTTCCGGCATCGGCCAGATCGGTCATGCCCGCCTGGAGCGGAATCTGACCCAGCAACGGAACGCCCAATTCGTCAGCAAGTCTTTGACCGCCGCCGGATGAGAAGATCGGCACTTGTTCGCCAGTCGGCGTCAGGAAAAAGCTCATGTTCTCGATGATCCCCACTACCGGAACGTTCACCTTCTCGAACATCTTGGCGCCGCGCAGGCCGTCGCCGATGGCTACCTCTTGAGGCGTGGTGACGATGAGCGCGCCGCGCACCTGCACGGTCTGGACGAGCGATAGTTGTGCGTCACCCGTTCCAGGCGGCAGGTCGACCAAGAAATAATCGAGCTGCCCCCAATCCACGTCGCGAAGGAATTGCTGGAGGATTTTCATGATGATGGGACCACGCCAGATCGCGGGGGCGTCTCGCTCGATCATCAGCCCTAACGACATGATCTTCACACCATGGGCTTCCAAGGGAATGATCGTCTGTCCCTCTACCCGGGGCTGCTCGGTCACACCAAACATCCGCGGGATGTTCGGACCGTACACGTCGCCGTCCATCAGTCCTACAGACAACCCCTGGCGGGCCAACGAGACCGCGAGGTTGGATGCCACGGTGGATTTGCCGACTCCGCCTTTCCCGCTCGACACAGCCAGGATATGTCCCAAGTTGGGAAGGTCGGTCGGCTGGGATGGAGGAGGTACCGACCCGGGTTGGGCCTTTGCCTGACTCTGCGCACCACCTGCAGCCCCGCCGGGCTCCATGACCTTGACCTTCACCTCCGAGATCCCCTCAACCTCACGGACGGCCGCGCGCGCCTCTCGCACTAGCGTGGCCGGATCGTCGCGACCCAACAAGAACGTAAACGACACAAGGCCATCGTCGCCCACGGTCAGATCCTGGACCATCCCGGCGGAAATCACGTCGTTGTCCACCTTGGGGTTCCGTACGTTGGTGAGGGCGCCGGCGACGCGAGCTTCTAGGGTATTCGGCATAGAGATCTGTCGGTTTCAGTTGCTCGGGACAGGGAATGTTAATCGGTTTCGGCGAGCGCGGCGCGCGCAACACCCAGCACACGTTCCTGGACCTCGTGGAGAGAGCCCTCCAGCGAGGCGCCGGACGCCTTCCGGTGCCCGCCGCCCCCAAACTGCTGGGCCAGCTCCGCCACGTTCACCGATCCCTTCGCTCGGAAGGACACCTTGATACGGCCGTTGGCGAGCTGCCGGAACAGGAGCGCCAGACGAACGCCCCGAATCGATCGAGGTAGCTCGACCACCCCCTCGAGGTGCTCCGCGTCCACACGGTGCCGCTCGAGCGCCCCAGGAGGCACGGTAACCCACGCCAGGCCCACATCCGGCTCGAACACCAGCGTGTCAGCCACCTCCGCCACCAGTCGAATCCGGCCCTCCGGTTCGCTGGCGTAGACCTCTCGATAGATCTCCTCCGAGTCGACATCGCGATCCAGCAGATCGGCAGCCACACGCAGCGTCCGGGACGTCGTATTGCTGAAACGAAAGCCCCCGGTGTCGGTGAGCATGGCCACGTAGAGGGCCTTCGCGACGTCGGCGGTGACCTCCCAACCGACTGCCCTGGCGAGATCGTACACCAACTCCCCCGTTGCGCAGGCGTCCGAGTCCACCAACCTCGGTCCGGCAGGAAGATCGCCACTGCTAAGGTGATGGTCGATACACGCCACGGGAACGCCCCGCTCCACGATCCGCTCGCCCAAATGCCCCAGCCGTCCCAGATCGGCAATGTCCAGCACCACGACCACGTCGGCCTTCTGCAGATGACGGACGGCTTGCGCCGTTTTGTCCGCCGCATTTATGCCGTTCAGGAGGAAGCGATATCGGTCCGGAAAGGGGGTGGGATTGGTGATGACGGCGCGCACGCCACGATCGGTCAGCAGCCGCCACAGCGCCACTTCGCTGCCAGATCCGTCGCCATCGGCGTTCACGTGGGTGGTAATGGCGACTCGGGCCCCGGGCTGCAGCACTTCCGCTACTAGCTTGGCGGCCTTGGTGCGCTGCGCAATGGTGGGCACCGCGGGTTTTCTCGATCGGGGTTTAGCCATCGAGGCAAGATACCAGCTTGAGATGGCAAAGCGCACGTGGTGAACTCTAGCAGGTTGCGGAAAAAGTCGGGTAATGGACGATAGCATCGCGAGCCGGAAGTTCTTATCGTAGAGGGACCTCGATGGGAGTGCCACGATGCGCGGGAACAAGACGAATCAGTCGGCGCTGTTCAGCTATATCAGTGCGGAGGATCGGGTGCCCTCCGACCATCCGTTGCGCGCCCTGCGGGCGCTGGTGGACCCGGTGTTAGCCCGGCTCTCGCCGCAGTTGGACCGGCTGTACGCGCGGCGGGGCCGGCCGTCGATTCCCCCGGAACATTTGTTACGCGCGTTATTGCTGCAGGTGGTGTATACGATCCGGAGCGAGCGGCAGCTGATGGAGCAGCTCGATTACAACATCCTGTACCGATGGTTTGTGGGGTTGAATCTGGACGACGCGGTGTGGGTGCCGACGGTCTTTACGAAGAATCGGACGCGGCTGGTCGAGGGGGGCATCGCGGATGCGTTTCTGGCCGAAGTGTTACAGGAGGCGGAGCGGCGGGCGTTGTTGTCGAATGAGCATTTCACCGTCGACGGGACCTTGCTGGACGCGTGGGCGAGTCAGAAGAGTTTTCAGCCGAAGGCCGGCACCCGCCCGCCAACGGACGATGATCCGGGGAATCCGAGCGTGACGTTTCGCCAGGAGAAACGGACGAATGCGACGCATGCGTCGCGGACGGACCCGGAGGCGCGGTTGACGCGGAAGAGTGGGGGGCAAGGCGCGCAATTGGCGTACTTGGCGAGTGTGTTGATGGATAATCGGCACGGGCTCGTGGTGGCGACCGACGTGACGCAGCCCGGCTACGAGGCGGAGTGTGCGAGTGCGCTGGCGATGGTGGGGAGCTTACCGCCGACGGCCCGGCGTCGGACGTTGGGGGCGGACAAGGGTTATGATCGGTGCGGGTTTGTCGACACGCTGCGGGCGTTGGGCTGGACGCCCCACGTCACGCCGAACGTGCACCGCACGCGGTTGCGGAGCGCGGTGGATGGCCGGACGACGCGCCATCCCAGCTATGCGATCAGTCAACGGCAGCGCAAAAAAGTGGAAGAGATCTACGGGTGGGGCAAGACGATTGGGTTGTTACGCAAACTCCGACATCGCGGGACCCCGCGGGTCGGGTGGGTGTTTACGTTCACGGCCGCGGTCTACAATCTGATGCGGATACGCACCCTGACCCTGGCCGGAGGCAGCCCCTGATGGGGCAGTGTGGGCCGCATTCGTCACGCCGACCGCACCGCGGGGGCGGTAATAGGGGACCGCACGCTGGTACACCGTCGTGTTACCCGGACAAACGCGGCTCACCATCAATTTTTCCGCAACCTGCTAGGAGCCCGTTGTGTGTAGCAGGATCGTCCGCATGACCCCACCCTTGCTGTGGGGCCTTCGAACATCCATCTTCTCGCACTTCTGAAACGTCTTCGGAGCACCCATGGAAGCACTCGAACAAATCGTCAGTGCCGTAAAGAACTTCATCGACAATTTCGGCCCGCGCTTTGGCGGCGAGGCCGTACCCCTCAAAGTGATTGCCCTGTTAGGGACGGGCATTTTCCTCACGGTCAGGCTCGGATTCGTCCAGTTTCGCAAACTAGGACACGGCTTCGCGGTCACCAGCGGCAAGTACGACGATCCCAACGAGCCCGGAGACGTTTCGCATTTCCAAGCACTCACCACAGCGTTATCGGCCACCGTCGGGATCGGCAACATTGCGGGTGCGGCCTGGGCCATTCACTACGGAGGACCCGGCGCGCTCTTTTGGATGTGGATGACGGCACTTCTCGGAATGGCCACGAAATTTTCAGAGGTCACCCTCGCGCAGCGGTATCGCAACGTCAAGCAACCCGACGGGACCCACAAATGGGAAGGGACCGTGTCGGGCGGTCCCATGTATTACATCGAGCACGGACTGGGACCGAAGTGGAAACCGCTGGCGGTCTTCTTTGCCATCATGTTGGGTACGACGGCGTTCCTCACTGGTAACGCGGTCCAGGCCAATACGATTGCCGACACCATGCAATCGACCTTTGGGATTCCCAACCTGGTCACGGGTTTGGTAGCCGCAGCGATCATCGGGGCCGTGATCATCGGCGGGATTACGAGAATCGGAAAGGTTACCAGCATCCTGGCACCGGTCATGGCCGCCGTATACGTGTTCGGCGCCATGACGATCATCCTTCTCAACGCCGACCAACTGCTGCCGAGCTTCGCACTGATCTTCCAGGAGGCGTTCAGCCCTTCGGCCGGCGTCGCCGGTACCGGCATCGGTGCGCTGCTCGTCACGATGAATTGGGGTGTCGACCGTGGTCTCTTCTCCAACGAGGCCGGACAGGGATCGGCACCGATCGCACACGCGGCCGCGAAAACGGACGAGCCTGTGTCTGAGGGCGTCGTGGGTCTGGTTGAACCGTTCATCGACACGATCGTGATCGTGACCATGACCGCGCTCGTCATCGTGATGACCGGCGTGTGGGACGAAAAGATCCCCTCGGAGCTCACCATGGATGGCGGAGACATCACGTACGTCATCGATCACGGCGACGGAACGTTCGACGAAGCGGCGGCCCCCACTGAGATTCGGGTGGACAACGGAACCCAGTTGACCACAGCCGGAGAGGCAGCGTTCGCCTGGCACGACGTGATCGTCGATCGGTTCTACACCGACGAGGATCAGACCATTGGTTTCACTGGTACCATCAATCCGGGTGTCAATGCGGTCGCCGACGACGGAACCACATACACGGCGTTGTATGCGAACGCCCCCGAAGGCGGCGCGCCGCTCACGATGCTCGGATTCCGGCGCGGCCTGTCGAGGATCGGCGACTTCGGTCATTACATCGTGCTGATATCGGTGTTGTTGTTTGGAATCTCCACGGCGATTGCATGGAGCTATTACGGCGATCGATGTGCTACGTACTTGTTGGGACCGAACTCCGTGATGCCTTACAAGGTGGTCTACGTGTTGATGCACCTCGCGGGGGCCCTCATCGCTCCTGCAGTGGCGTGGGATTTGGGCGACATCTTCCTTGGTATCGTGATCCTGCCAAACCTGCTCGCCCTGGTCCTCCTCTCAGGAAGGGTGCGCGAGATGATGGACGGTTACTTCGAGCGCAAACCGTGGGAAGAGAATGCGGAAGCGCATAGGCGGTGGAAGGAGGGGCAAGGGCAGTAGGGTGTAGGTTCACGGCAGCACAAACGCCGGTCCAAATTTTGGGCCGGCGTTGTGTTTTTCGAAACCCCGAGCCCCGACCCCCGACCCCGACACCCTACACCGAATAATTCGGCGCCTCCTTCGTCAACACCACATCATGTGGATGCGACTCACGCAAACCCGCTGCCGTCACTTGCACGAACTCGCTTTCACACCGCAGCTCGTCGATCGTTGCGGCGCCGCAATAGCCCATTCCACTGCGAATGCCGCCGGCGATTTGATAGATCACGTCACCCACGGGTCCACGATAGGGCACCCGGCCTTCGATGCCTTCGGGAACGAGCTTCTGTACCGCCACCTCGCCTTCTTGGAAATACCTATCGGACGATCCGTCTTGCATGGCGGACAGGGATCCCATTCCGCGAATCGTTTTGAAACGTCGTCCCTCGAGCAGGAAGCTCTCGCCAGGGCTCTCTTCGGTACCCGCCAACATCGATCCCAGCATGACCGACGATGCTCCGGCGGCCAACGCCTTCACCGCGTCGCCGGAATATTTTATTCCTCCGTCGGCGATCACCGGAACATCTTCGGCGGCGCGCACCGCCTCGATTACGGCGGTAACCTGCGGCACACCGACACCCGTAACCACACGGGTGGTACAAATCGATCCGGGGCCTACGCCGACTTTGACGGCATCGACACCGCGCGCGATGAGCGCCTTGGTGCCGTCAAACGTTGCAACATTGCCTCCTACCAGCTGCGTTTCTGGAAACGCCTGACGTAATCGATCGACGGTTTGGAGTACCCCGTCGGAATGCCCGTGCGCCGAATCAACGACGATCACGTCGACGCCTGCATCCACCAAAGCTCGGGCGCGGTCATCGGTATCCTCGCTCGCCCCCACGGCGGCGGCGACCGCGAGTCGCCCGTGCCGATCCTTGTTGGAATTGGGATAGTCGCGGCGTTTGAAGATGTCCTTGACCGTGATCAACCCCTGCAACTTTCCCGAGTCATCGAGAACTGGAAGTTTTTCGATGCGGTGCTCACCGAGAATGCGTTCCGCCTCGTCGAGTGTGGTGCCCACCGGCGCGGTGATGAGCGCTTCCTTCGTCATCACTTCGGAGATGGGCCGTCCGAGGTCCGGTTCGAACTGCAGGTCCCGATTCGTTATGATCCCCATGAGCAAGCCGGTGCCGTCGACCACCGGTACGCCCGAAATCTTGAACTTCGCCATCAGCGCGCTGGCGTCACGGATCGGTCGATCGGGTCCGAGCGTGATGGGATTCAAGATCATGCCGCTTTCGGATCGCTTGACCCGATCCACTTCGGTCGCGTGGCGATCGATTGACATGTTTTTGTGAATCACACCGATCCCGCCCGCACGCGCCACGGCAATCGCCATCTCCGATTCGGTGACCGTGTCCATTGCCGCCGACACGACTGGTGTGTTTAGTGAGATCTTTCTCGTAAATCGACTCGTGATGGAGACCTCGCGGGGATGAACGCTCGCATACCGCGGCACGAGAATCACGTCATCGAAGGTCAACGCGTAACCTGGTCGGAACTTGCCCATCGGACGGTCCCTATACGCAAAAACCCGCCGCGAAAGTTGCCGGGCGGGTTCGGTGGTTTGGTATTCGTGTTTCCATGGCAGAAGGTACCATGGGGTCAATCACCGGTCAAGCGGTTTCTTCACCTCCATCATCCTCTTTCGCCAACTCGTCTCGATTTGTCTTGTCGGCCTTCACTCGGTCTTTCTTTTCTTGCGTAACCTTCTTCCTCGGAGCCTGCAGCTCGTCGACGACGGTCTTGCCGGCATCGGCTAGCCCTTGCATCACGCGCCCCGCCGCGTCGAATACATCTCGGGTCCCCTTGATCGCAGATACCGACACACGACCCGCACGTAAAGTGTCCTCAACGCGATCGGCAATCTTCTCGAGCGCCGACGGACCCGACCGACTCCCAAACTTGGATTCGAGAAATTCTATGTAATCCAACACCTGATAAGCTTTGTCGTCTGGCAAGTTCTCCAAGCGACGGAGAATACGTTCTCTCAGTAGTTCATCCATTCAAACCTCATCGCTCACGTACGGACATCTCGATCAGTTCCACGACGGGATTTCCAAGATAATGGCTGCGACCGACGCGGACGCGTGCGATAATCACGAGCCGAGCTAGCGGCGAAAGTCGCTCGAGAGCTTGCCGCTGCTCGGCGTCGATCACCACATATACTGACCCCGCTTCCGGCAACGGCCCGCGCGCCAAAAGGTACGGTTGTCCCTCGGGCAGCTCGCGACGCAAACCATCGCTTTCCTGTATGGAAAGAAGCTGCACCGTCCATTGTAGCACACGGCCCTCGAAAACGTCGGGTTGAGCCCGCACCTCAGCGCCGCTCACGCCCATCAACACGTCCGTCGAAACGGGTCGCAGGTCACTCTCGTGAACCCACCCTTCGGTGCGTACTCGTACCCATTCGCCGGAGCGAGCCAACACGGTGAGTGACGCGCCTCCTCGGAGCACGCCCGCGGTGTCACCGCTCGGGACGACCCGCATCGCAGACTGCCCGACCGTCACTGCCCGGTCGGTTCGGGGCGATCCGGTACTCGTGGTCGCCGAAGGCGGCTGTTCATCTGCGTCGTCGCCCTCATCGGCTGGTAAAACGACCGGCGGCGGGTCCGGATCCATACGCTCGAGGGAGCGGGCCCACATCCAGCCGAGCCGTCTGACATGCACCCATTCGCCGTCCGGAGCCTCGACCTCTTGCAACCAAAAACCGGAGTTCAACCGCGCGAGAATCGATCCGTTGGGCCTATCACGCAGATTTTCGCCGGATCCGGGGCCCACCTCGTACTGGTATCCTGTAGCGGAAAGCGGCCGAAGCGACTCCCGCCAAATCCATCCCTCGAGAGAGATTTCCACCCACCCGTCCCGCGACGGTCTCCCGGCAAGCTCTGCACCCTCGTTGACCGATGCCAGCAGCCGCCCGTCCGGGCCCGGCTCGCGGCGGAAGTTCTCCTGCTGCATGACACGGTACAGGTCCTGAGCAGCGACGGCCTGCGGCGAGAGAATCGCTACGAATGCGGCCGCCAAGAGGCACGCTGGAAGCCCTGCAGGGAGGTGGGTAGATTGCTTCATCGTATTGCTATAGATCATTCTAGGAGGCGGATTTACGCATGTCAAAGGGTGGCGGGCCGATCGTGTTGATCGTGTTGGACGGGTGGGGTCACGGACCGCGATCCGATGGCAACGCTATCGCCCTCGGCCGCACGCCCGTGTGGGATCGCCTCGTCACGTCGGCGCCCTTCACAGTGCTGGACGCCTCCGCCGAATCGGTGGGCCTGCCGAGTGGCCAAATGGGCAACAGTGAAGTCGGTCATCTCAACCTCGGGGCGGGCCGCGTCGTTCCGCAGGACATCGTCCGTATCTCCCACGCCATCCGGTCGGGAGATTTCCACCAAATACCCGAACTCGTTGAGCTTTGTGCCGGGGTTCGCGACCGTCACGCGACCCTGCATCTGTTGGGATTGGTGGGAACCGGTGGCGTGCACGCGATTCACGAGCACACCGTTGCTGCCATGGAGCTGGCGAGGCGTCACGGTGTTCGCCGGGTCGCGGTCCATGGGTTCCTGGACGGACGTGACACGGCCCCACAATCTGCCGCGGACTTCACGAGAAGCGTCGTGGAAGAGGCCGCCGCGCACTCCAGCGACGGTACCGAATGTATTGTGGCGACGGTGACCGGACGATACTACGCAATGGACCGGGATCGACGGTGGGACCGGACCAGGCTGGCCTATGACGCCATGGTGCACGGAGCAGGTCATCCGGCGGATGATCCTGTGAGCGGCATCATCGAAGCATACGAGCGCGGTGAAACGGACGAGTTCATCAAGCCTCTCGTAATCCAGCGCGGGGGCCACCCGGCTGCCGTGATCCGCGACGGCGACGGGGTTTTTTGTTTCAATTTTCGAGCGGACCGCATGCGTCAAATCGTACGAGCGCTGGCTGTCGAAGGATTCGATGGTTTTGACACCAGCACCCGCCCGTCTGTTTCATTGGTAACCATGACCGTGTACGATGAAACCTTCTCCCTCCCCACCGCATTTCCTCCCCAGACTATATCGCGCATTATCGCTGAGGTCGTGTCCGACGCCGATCTCGCCCAGTTTCGGACGGCGGAGACCGAAAAGTACGCGCATGTAACATACTTCTTCAACGCGGGTATCGAGGCTCCGTTCAAGGGCGAAGAGCGTCTTTTGGTCGACTCGCAGCGCGTGGCGACCTACGACCTCAAACCGGAAATGAGCGCCCGGGGCGTCACCGACGTGCTCTGCAAGGCGATCGAAAGCCGCGATTACCACTTTATCCTGTGCAACTACGCCAACGGGGACATGGTGGGCCATACCGGTGTATTAGGTGCGGCGGTCTCGGCGGTCGAGACCGTTGACAGCTGCGTCGAGCGGGCGCTGTGCTCCGCCGAAAAGGTCGGCGCGACCGTGTTGATTACCGCCGATCACGGCAATTGCGAGGTCATGATCGATCCGGAGTTCGGAGGCCCACACACGGCGCATACTGTTAACCCTGTCCCCATCGTGATGCTGGGGGATTCGGGCACGCGGGCGTTGCGAGGTGGAGGCGCCCTTCGCGACGTGGGACCCACGGTGCTCGGCCTGTTAGGATTGGAACAACCTTCGGACATGACCGGGCAAGATCTTCGAGAAGGAATAGTTTAATGGTCAAGAGTTTTTTCGTTGGAATCACGTACTACTCACTGTTGTCCGCGCCGGCACTTGCGCAGGTCGGACACGTGGCGGAAAGCTCCCCGTACAAAGACATGCGCATCAAGCAAGCGTTGGTGTTTTACGGTGGATACCTCTCAGGCGGCCGCGGGAGCGCCGGGGTCGGTCCGTCCGCGGGACCGCTGGGTGGGGTTCGGTGGGAAGTTACCGTGGGCGCGCCCAGCGTCCTCTTTCTCGGCGTGACGTTTGCCAATCTGGAGCGTGCACTCGTCAACCCCGCCGATCCTCCCGATACTAGGTTCTTTGGTGCAGCCAACCAACGAATCGTGATGGTAAACGGTGGATTCACCATGGTACTCACCGGTCGGAAGACGTGGCACGGTTTTGCTCCGTACGCCGGTTTCGCGACGGGTGTTGCGTTTGGAGGTTCCGTACCGGAAGACTCGTCGGGGTTCAATTTCAAGACGAAGTTCCACGTCGGTCCCACAGTCGGGTTGCGGATACATCCATCCCCGCGGTTTCACTTCAGAATCGAGGGGCGCGGGACTCTCTGGCGGCTCAAATATCCAGCGACGTTCTTTGACGATCCGGTGAACGCGCCGGGCACCGAACCGCTGTTGAATCCGATCCTCGAAACAGACAGTGATTGGACGTTCCATCCAACGCTGTTGTTCGGCATCGGTTACACCCTGAGACGATAGGGCTCCATGTCCAAAGCGTTCCTCACTCGTTCGGTTCGGTTCAGCGCGTCCCACCGCTACTTCCGCCCGGAGTGGAGCGAGGAGCGCAACCGTGAGACCTTTGGCTGGTGCACGAACGCTCCCGGACACGGACACAATTACGAGTGCGCTGTTACCGTATCGGGTCCGTTGGATCGCGAGACGTCCATGGTGCTGGACTTGAACGTTTTCGATCGCATCTTACACGAGGAAATTGCGAGTCGGCTGGATCATCAACACATCAATGATGCCGAAGAAGAGTTTGCGTATGGGAAGGCCATCCCAACGGCCGAGGCGCTTGCGGTATTTCTCTTTCAAAAAGTGGCAGCGCGCCTGCCTGAGGGCGTCCGGCTCGACAAGGTCCGCGTTCAAGAGAATCCCAACTTGTACGCCGAGTATTTCGGCCAGGATTAGGCGGTATCCGTGACGGAACCGGCACAACTCACCCGAGGCGCCATCTTGGCGGGCGGGGCCGCGACTCGGTTTGGCGGTAAGCCCAAGGGTCTCGAGACCGTCGGAGGGGAGCGCATCCTCGATCGAGTTGTCCGAGTCGTAAGCGATGCGGTTGGAGAGCTGCCGCTATTAGTGGCCAATGCAGACGACGCACACGAATGGATCGAAGGCGCCGTGGTCGCCAAGGACGTCATCCCTAACTGCGGGACCCTGGGCGGAATTTACTCGGCCATTGCCAGAAGCCCGGGTCCGGTGCTCATCGCAGCTTGGGACATGCCTTTTGTGAGTACGGAACTGCTGAAAGCCGTGATCGCCGGAACAAGTGCGTTTGACGTCTTCCTTCCCGAGAGTAACGGTCCGTTGGGATTCGAGCCGCTCTGCGGCGTCTACAGCCCCGCGTGTGCCGAGCCGATCAAGGCGGCGCTGGACGACGAAGATTTCCGCACGACGAGTTTTCACCAACATGTGCGGGTCAGTACCCTACCCTTGTCGGCCGTAAAGACGTTCGGAGATCCGGACATGTTGTTCTTTAACGTGAACAGCCCCAGTGACGTGGCAAAGGCCGAGCAATTGTGGCAGACCCAATCCGCCTAATATCAGTCGTTGGAAAAAAGAATAGTGGAAAGACCACACTCATTGTGGCACTTGCCGCCGAGTTCGCTCGGCGAGGGCGAGTGGTCGGAACCCTCAAACACGGTACGCATCCCACCAAACTCGATCAAGAGGGAACAGACACTTGGCGTCACATGCACGAGGGATTGGCGGAAAGAGTCCTCATCGAGTCTTCAGGACACCGTGCGCTGATCCAGCGTCTCGAAGAGGAAGAAGATCCAATGACGCTCGCACGCCGCTACATGCTCGGCACCGACATCGTCATCGCCGAGGGCTTCACCAAGCATCCGGTTCCGAAAATCGAGGTGTACCGGCGTGACGCACACGCTGAGCCGCACTACGCCAGCACAAACCCAAACGCCGATCAGTGGTTTGCAATGGTGACCGATGAAAAAACCACCAAGTATCCGTTTCCCACATTTCAGTTCTCCGATACCGCATTGTTGATCACACTGTCCAAGTTGGCCTGGGGCAATGCCATGATCATCGAAGACTAACGGTGCAGACGCCGGACGCTGCGGCCAACGATATACTCGCGCACGTTTCGCCGCTTCAAAGCGAGCGGGTTTCCATCTCTCGAGCGCTCGGCCTGGTACTTGCCGAGGACGTCGTGAGTCCCGTCGATCTCCCCCACTGGGACAATTCGGCCATGGACGGCTATGCCGTGCGCGCCGACGACCTACAGGGCACACCGCCTCACGACTTCGACATCATCGAGGAGATCCCCGCCGGTGCGTTTCCGACTCGGGAACTGGGACCTGCCCAATGTGCGCGGATCTTTACGGGAGCACCGATTCCGTCCGGAGCCGACACGGTCGTTCGTCAAGAAGACACCACGCGCCTCGACGAGACACGTGTCCGTGTCAACGACATACGAGATGCGGGTCGGCACGTGCGGAAAAAGGGTGAAGACGTCCAGCAAGGGGACACGGTGCTGCACCAGGGGACACCGCTCGAAGCGGCGGCGTTGGGAATGCTCGCCTCGGTGGCGCACTTCGACGTCGCGGTGCACCGCCGACCGGTGGTGGCCATCCTGGGGTCGGGTGACGAGATCGCTGGAGAGAACGAGCGGGACGCCATCTTGAACGGACAGAAAATCGCGTCCTCCAACACGTACACGCTCGCCGCGCTCATCGAACGCGCGGGAGCCGAAGTGCTGAATCTCGGAATCACGAAGGACGACCCCGACGACCTACGAGCACGAGTGCTCGACGCCGCACCGGCCGATCTGGTCGTGACAACCGCCGGCATTAGTGTCGGCGAGCACGATTTTCTCCATCAGGTCCTGGAAAATCTCCACCTGGACAAAAAATTCTGGCGTATCCGAATGCGTCCGGGCGCCCCAGTGGGCTTTGGATTGATCGGCGATCTCGACGCTATGCCATGGATCGGTTTGCCAGGCAACCCTGTCAGCACCATGGTGACGTTCGAACTTTTCGTCAGGCCGGCGATTCGCAAGATGCTCGGTCACACCAAGCCGTTCCGAGCGGTGACCACCGTCATCGCCGCCGAGCCCATGACCCTTGGGCCTCCGCTACGGCATTTCTTGCGGGTGAAGTTGACGGGTGACCCCAGCCGGCTCGAAGCACATCTCACAGGCCCGCAGGGGTCGGGGATACTCAGCTCAATGCTGCACGCCGAAGCGTTGATGATCGTTTCGGAAGACCAACCGGTAGTTCGCGCCGGGGAGGAATTGCAAGCGATCGTGTTCGACGATCATCGGCACGTGGAGGAGTGTCCGTGGTAGGGCAGTGGACAGTGGACAGCCATTAGCGTCTGACCTCCATTTACCTCACCCAACTCACATCCGCTTATACGATGGTCCGCTGCCGCCCTCCCGCGGCGTCCAACGCGGTCCCAACACGTCGGTAGCCTTACAGTCCACACAGTTGGGCGCGTTTACTTGTAGTTTTCCGTCCACCACCTCGTACACACCGGCCGGACACATGCTCGCGTACATCTTGGCAGTGTCTTCGTCGACGTATTCGTTCGCAATCAAATGTGAGGGAATCGTGTCACGCGTCGCGTTGCCGGACTTGAAGACCGCATCGACCTTGCTGAACGTCAACTTCCCATCCGGCGCGACCGGCTGCTTCGTGCTCCGCACCCGCTTTGGCACATCCGCATCGCCTTCCACCCGGATTCGCTTTCCGAAGAGCCGCCCACCGGTCAGGGTCATCAAGCTCGCTTTCACCCCACCCCTGAAGAACCCCTTCTTGAACGCCAGCCGCATGTTGCGCGTGCGGTAGAGGTCGTCGAGAATGAACGAATCATTCACGAGTTCGTCGTACGAAGCTAGGTACGGCGCGGCGGTTTCACCCTTCTTCAAGGCGTCGAAGATCGCGCGCGCCGCATAAATCCCCGACTGCATCGCATAGTGAATCCCTTTGAGCGACGGAACATCGACCAAGCCCGCGGAATCGCCCAACAACAACACGCCGTGGCCGTAACGACGATCCGGCATGGAATAGAAACCGCCTTCAGGGATCGTCTTGGCGCCCCACTCCACCATCTCGCCGTCGTCCAGGTAACGCCGGAACTGCGGGTGTAGCTTCATCTTTTGAAATAGCTCATGTACATCGACACCGGTATGCCGGTAATCGAGCCCCACAACCAATCCAACAGCCACCACATTGGGTTCGAGGGGATACATGAAACTTCCCCCAAACGCGTCCGTCGGAAGCGGCCACCCCATCGTATGCACGATCGTATCGAGCGGGGTTTTCGTTTCCCAAATCTCTTTGACGCCGAGCGCATAGATCTGCGGGTTTTGCGAGCCGATTTTCTGCCATTCCAGATAGGCCTGCGCGAGCGCCCCGCGAGTTCCCTCGGCCAGCGCGGTCACTCGCGCGACGACGTCGGTGCCCGGCGTGTAGGAAGCGGTTTGGTTTCCGTCGCGATCGAGACCGGTCGGCGCCGTTCGTACGCCGACAACGCGCTCACCTTTCACGCGAAGACTCGCCGCCGGATACCCCGCAAAAACATCTACACCCACTTCCTCCGCCTTCCTTCCCAACCACCGAACGACCTCACAGATCGACGCGATATAGTTGCCATCGTTCTGCATTGGCGGTGGTGTTGGAATCCGGATCGACCGCGCCCCCGTCAGTACATAAACCGCCTCTTTTGTGACACGCTGACGAAACGGAAAGTCCTTGTCTTCCAGATCGGGAAACAGATTGCGAAACGCCGTTGGATTGACGACGGCCCCGGACAAACAGTGTTCACCCAGCGACGCTGCTTTTTCCAGCACGCCCACGCTGACTTCACCGATGCCATCATCGGATTCGTTGTCCTGTTTGATGAGTCGTGCAAGCTCGATGGCCCCGGCAAGTCCACTCGGCCCACCACCAACGAACAGAACGTCGATCTCCAACGTCTCGCCCGACGGAGGTTGATCGGTGATGAGTTGATCGATCGGTAGCTTGGGCTGTGTGTCGGATGGTCGGAATTGGGCCATTCCTCACGCTCCCCGCAGGTTTTTGATCTCCTGTGTCAGTCGGGGAACGATCTCGAATAGATCCCCTACGATCCCATAATCCGCAATCTTGAAGATCGGCGCGTCTTTGTCTTTGTTGATCGCTACGATCACCGCCGACGTCCTCATACCCGCCAGGTGTTGAATCGCGCCGGAAATCCCGACGGCAATGTAAAGCTGTGGACTCACGGTCTTGCCTGTCTGCCCGACTTGATCCGCATGTGGCCGCCATCCCGCATCGACCACCGCCCGAGAAGCTCCGACGGCCGCATTGCCCAACGCATCAGCGAGGTCCTCGACCAAGTTGAAGTTCTCGGGTTCTTTCAGTCCCCTCCCCCCGCTCACGATGATGGGCGCCTCCGCCACGTCGAGACGCGCCTTATCGGGTGCCTTGACCTCTATCGTGCGCGAAAGCACTTCTGCGTCAGGGGGCGTCACGTTCGCGGTTGCTGCTTCGCGCGCGTTTTCACTCGGTTGAAAAACGTTGGGCCGAACCGAAATCACGCAGGGCGATTTGGTAATCTCGAGTCGATAAACCGCTTTCCCAGAATACACTGGACGGCTAACGGCTATCCCCTCCCTTGCTTCGAGCGCCGTTACGTCCGCCGCAAGCGGGCAATCGAGCCGTCCGGCCACACGCGGGCCAAGATCCTTCCCCATGGCGGTGGCCGCCATCAGCACCGCGCCGTAGGCACTCGACTGTGCCTGCTTTGCAATTGCGGCGGTGTACAAATCGGGTTGGTACAGGCTCAACCCGTCGCCTTCCCCTAAGATGATCTGGTCCGCCCCGAATTTTCCCAACTCGGAAACGTCCATCCCCCCGGGCCCAAGCACGAGAGTGTCGACCGAGCCACCCAACCCGTCGGCTAGTTGACGCGCCGCCGTCAATGCTTCCAGCGCCACCTGCTTGAGTACACCGCCCCGTTGTTCGAGTACCGCGAGAACGTTCGCCATTACAGCACCTTCGCTTCCGTTCGCAACGCCTCGATCAACGCAGGGACAGCGTCCGGACCCTCTCCAACGATGCGCCCCTCAGGGCGCTCCGGCGGCAGAGCAAGTTCCGTCACCGTGATTCCCCCACTGTCCAACTCTACGGGTTTGACTTCGAGGGGTTTCTTCTTAGCCATCATGATGCCGCGCAGGGCGGGATAACGGGGTTCGTTCAACCCCTTATCGGCGGTGACGACCGCCGGAAGGGAGAACTCGACCACTTCCACACCACCTTCGATCTCGCGTTCACCCCTGCCGGAGCCATCTGCGATCTCGAGGTGACCAACCGCGCTCACACTCGCGATACCGAGCAACTCAGCAACGATGGTCCCGACAGCCTGGCTGTAATCGTCGATCGCCAACTTGCCGAAGAAAACCAGGTCGTATCCCGCAAGTTCGGCGGCGAGGACCTTGGCTACCGTAACCGGATCCAACGAGACGGACTCGGTCTGCAGTAGCACGCCCCGGTCGGCGCCCATCGCCAGAGCCGTACGGATTGTTTCCTGCGACGCGTCGGTTCCCAACGCGATGGCCACTACCTCGGCATCTCCTGCCTTCTCCTTCAGCCGCAACGCCTCTTCGATGGCATACTCATCGTAGGGATTCAGCACGAACTTTACGCCGTCTTCAACGATGGACTTTCCGTCGGCACCAACCTTGATGCGAGTCTCGGTGTCCGGGACCCGCTTTACACATACCGCGATCTTCACTGTAACTCCATACATGACAGGTGTTTAGAGATTTGTACGGCCGCACGAAATGCGCTTGCGGAAGGTACTCAGGAGGACGCGACCGCAACAACCCTCCCCACGCCCAACGCGCGCAACCCTCCGAAACTTTGTGTGTCACAAACCCGTCCGGTCTGCAACGAGGTGAATCGCGTGGCCACCGCCGCGCCCGACGTGACCTGGAGGTACCATGATCAAGACCATCACCGTCGCCGCACTTGCGATGGCGGGATCCGGACTGGGCCTGTCCCTCATCAGCGACAATGCACAGTTTGACGAAACGATCCCGGCATCCAAAGATGGGATTGTAACGGTACGCGTCACCGACGGCGCCGTTTCGATCGAAGGGTGGGACCGCGACGAAGTTCGCGTTGCCGGCTCGGGGGTCAATCGTGACGCTCTCGATCTACAGGGCACTCACAACCACACGATCATCCGACTCCGCCCCGACGCCGGACCCTTCGCAGATCTCCAACTGACGATCACGGTGCCGAAAGGCAGCAGCATCGACGTCGAGACCGACGGCGCCCAAGTGGATGTCGACGGTGTGGAGGGTGTGGTGCGTCTGGCCAGCAACAGCGGCAAACTCACTGTTGCCGGCCACCCGGCGAGTATCGTGGCCATGTCGCAGAGTGGGGACGTCGATATTCGCGCACTCGGTGCCGAGGGATTCGTGCATTCTGAAGAGGGAACGGTACTGCTACAAGGCGGAAGCTCCGGCGACATCGTGGCTCGCCGCGGTCCAGCCCGAACCCGACAACCGTCACCGCGCAGTCGAGACTCCGCGACAAGAGATGCACAACGACGACGACGGGAAATCCAGCGCGAGGTGGAGCGAATTCGCTCCGAGATCGAACCACGACGTTCGAGCAGACAATGTTGCCGTGATCGTGATCTCGGTGAGGCGATCGAGCGCGTTGTACACGAAAGCACGTGGGCGTTAGAAGGTTTGGAAGATCTCGTCGATGTCCAGCACGGGCAAGGAAGTCTCCGTATCAACTTCGCTGACGCTATTGGGGTCGACCTGGACTTGGATGCTCTCCAAGAGATGATCGAGAGCATGGGTGAGGAAATAGGCGAACAGATGGAAGCACTCGCCGAGGAGCTCGACGAGAGATATCGCGACTATGCCGATGAGTTTGGCCGCAGTTATCGACGGGCACGGCGCCATCGCCGATAGAGTGTGACCGCAGGTTTACTGTGACGCCACGATCTTGAGCACTGCTCCTTCGGCGACGACCATGTAGAGTTCGCCCGCAGCATCCTGCCCGAACGAGGTCACGCTGCCGGCATCCAGACCCCAATCTTGCTCGTCGGCAGCCGCGCCGTTGTTGAAGCGAAAGCTGCGCAAGAATCCACCGCAAAAATCCGAATAGAAGTAGTGTCCCTGAAGGCCGCTCAAGTCCAAGCCTCGATAGACGTAACCGCCGGTGATCGAGCAGTTGCCGGCAAATCCGGTGTTGTCGTACTGCAACACCGGCAGCACCAATCCGCTCTGGTCGCACGTGGCGGCGTTGAAGCAACTCAACCCTTCCATGACGTTCCAACCAAGATTCAATCCGCCGTCGGCCGCATTCACCACGGTTACTTCCTCGAAGCTGCTCTGCCCCACGTCGGCCACGTACAAGAGTCCGTCCGTGCCGTCGAAGGCGAAACGCCACGGGTTTCTCAAACCGTAGATCCAGATCTCGCCGCGGGCGGCGGCGATACCGAAGAATGGATTGTCCGACGGGATGCCGTAGTTCAATCCGGTCTCCGGATTGTCGACATCGATCCGAAGGATCGAACCGAGGAGCGTGGTCGTGTTTTGCCCGTGACTCAACGGATCGCCACCACTCCCTCCGTCGCCCAACGCCACGTACAACATCCCGTCCGCCCCGAACGCAAGCTGTCCACCGTTGTGATTCGTAAACGGCTGGCCGATCGTCATGATCGTCAGACCGCTGCTCGCGTCCGCCGTATTGCCGGCACCGCTGTACCGGGCGACGCGCGAATCTCCACCCTGATCGGTGTGATAGATGTAAAAGAATCCGTTGGTGGAGTAGTCGGGGTGAAACGCCACGCTCAGCAGGCCCTGTTCCCCCTGGTGCAGCACGATATTGCTGATGTCGAGGAACGGAGTGCCAAGCAGCTGGCCGTTCTCCACGATCCCTATGCGGCCTCCCTGCTGGACGATGAACAGGCGGCTGTCGCCGGCGTGGGTGAGAAAGACGGGCGCGAGCAATCCCGTCACGACCTCCTCGAGGGTGAGGCCCGAGGTTCCGTTGTTGTTACCGCCCGGGTCGGTCACGCCGCCGTTTCCACAGTTGGCCACGGCAAGCAAGAGCACTCCACTCGCTAACGTACGAATCGTTCGTATTTGACGCATATCCTCATTTGCTCCGATGACCGACGCGCTTGGCCATCAGGATGTCATGCTTGCCCGGGCCGTCTGCATCGGGAATCACTCCCAGCACGGTGAACCAACCCACCAGCTCTCCATCGGCCGTCACACCAAACGCCACGCGATCGGCGGCACAACATTCATCAACTTCGGCACGAGCTTCTGTGATGGTTGACCAAACGGGGATATGCGAGAAAGCCGCCGTCAAGATCTTGGCGGCGACAGATCTGAGATCATCACCGCCTCCGGTGAGGCGCACGATGTCCACGTTCTCAGAGCCGCTGGGTGTGACGGATCCGCCCGGAGCGGTCAGAACGCGCTCAGGCCCGTGACCGCCTGGCCGAGGACCAGTGTGTGTATATCGTGTGTCCCCTCGTACGTGTATACGCTCTCGAGATTCGCCATGTGTCGCATCGCTTGGTACTCCGCCAAGATCCCGTTGGCCCCGAGCAAGCGCCGTGTCTCGCGGGCAATGTCGGTGGCGATGCTGACGTTATTTCGTTTGGCGAGCGACACCTGCGCGGCCCGCATCGTTCCCGCGTCCTTCAGGCGGCCGAGTTGGACGCACAGCAACTGCGCTTTTGTGATTTCGGTGAGCATTTCGGCAAGTCGTGCCTGCTGGATCTGCGTCCCACCGATCGGACGGCCGAACATTACCCGGTTTTTCGCGTAGCTCACCGCTTCATCGTAACATGCCATTGCGGCGCCGACCGCTCCCCAGGCAATGCCGTATCGTGCCTGCGTCAGGCACATCAGCGGGCTCTTTAGGCCCCCACTCTCGGGGAGAATGGCATTGGACGGCACGAGCACATCTTGCAACACGAGTTCACTTGTGTCGCTGGCGCGGAGCGAGAGCTTCCCTTGTTGATCTTTCGAAGAGAATCCCTTGGATTCGGTGGGAACGACAAAGCCCCTGATACTTTTGGGATCGTCGAGTTCACCCGTCTTCGCCCACACGATCGCGACGTCAGCCGTCGAGCCGTTGGTGATCCACATCTTCGTGCCGTTGAGGAGCCACCCGTCGTCCGTTTCACGCGCGACCGTGATCATCCTGCCGGGGTCGGAGCCGTAATCCGGCTCGGTGAGGCCGAAACAGCCGATCGCCTCTCCACTGGCCAACTTGGGAAGCCATTCCTTTCGCTGTTCCTCGCTGCCGAACGCATGGATCGGGTACATGACCAGTGCACCTTGGACGGACGCAAAAGAACGCACTCCACTGTCGCCGCGCTCCAGCTCCTGCATGATGAGACCGTACGCTACGTTGTTCAGGCCAGCGCATCCGTATTTTTCAGGGAGATTCGCGCCGAACAATCCCAGCTCGGCCATCTGTGACACCAACGACCGGGGGAACCCCCCCTCGAGGTAGTGCTCTGCAATGATTGGCATGACGGCATCGTCAACCCACCGACGTACGGTGTCACGCACAGCTTTTTCTTCTTCATCGAATAGCGTATCCACGTCAAGAAAATCCACGCCCTGGAAAGGCATTGTCGTCAATCCTTATGAACTGTTACGTGAGTGTCCGACGTCCCGCATCGCGCGGGGTATGATACCGACGGCACGAGCCTTCCTTCTGAAGATAGCACCGTGATCCACCGGTTGGCCGCTTTCGGCTTGCCATTGGTGAATCATCTCGTGCAGCAAGGTCTGCTCCGCTTCCTCCCAACCGTCGCGCGTGATGTGCCTGCAGCTGATGGCAATCTCGATCGGACGATCGCCGTCGTCGAGGGTCACCTCGCCGAGCCGCCGTCGCATTCGTCGGGAGACGCGAAACGGGATGCGCGTCAAGGCGCTGTCGAAGTAGCGCGCATTGAATTGATCGTGCAGGCAGACCAATCTGCGCACCAGCGGCCGGTCTTCCGGTCGCGTCTTGGGCCGTCGGCGGCGAGGGGGGCGTCGTGGAGGTACTGCAAAAGCGTCAACCGGGAACGCGAGGATCGTTGTCTCCGCCTCCCGTCGCCGGTGGCGCCGAACCCCCGGACGAACAAAGGCCACAACGGAGGCCAGCACCGAATCGGGGGCGTACGCATATCCACGATGGATACGGAGCACGCCTCGAGGCGTGACACTGACCATGACTGCGCGGTTTTGGTGCGACTCGACGCTGCTCACCCCCGTGAGGCCGAGGGCGAACAATCTCTGTATCAAGAACGCGTCGTCAAACAGCTCTGGCTGCGACCTCTGGCTCATTCACCGTACGCCGTCGCGCAAACAGGGCGACATCCGAACGTTTGAACAACCTTTGCTTCGGCTCCCACACGTAGGTCTCCACCTGTGTCGAGTCGTCGTCGAGATAAATGCGATGGAACGCCGACAGGCACCCGCCTCGAGACATTTGTGAGATCGTGCCCGCGCACGACACGACCACTCCATCCAATACATCGGTACCCTCTTGATGGTCGTGGCCACACAGCACCACGTCGGCGCCCGTACCGACGATGTGGCGGTGGGCACGCTCCCAATGCGCCAATCCCATGCGCTCGGAGAGTCTCCCGCGAAGCACGTTGTGGTGCAACACGAGCACCCGCGCCTGCTCGGGTCGAGCCTTGGCGAACAGCGCTTTTACGCGCCGAGCTTCCTTTTTCCGAAGATGACCTTTGACGGCCAGATCGCGCAGCCGTGGAGTCAGCGAGCCCCAGGCAATGCCGTGAGTCGTTTGAGCCCCGGCAATGAATGCCTCGGCCAGATCCATCGTCGGCGTGAGCACAGGCCCGAAATGCCTTCGGAATTTGGAGTATTTTGCTTGCGATCCAAAGGGAATGAGTGGACGCCACCACCACTGCACGTCGTGATTCCCTGGAATCACGAATACGGGGGCCGTCCGCTCCAGCTCCCGCACGAAGAGCGTGGCTGCCTGAAACTCCCCGTGCCGGGCGCGCAGGGTGAGGTCGCCCGAAATGACCGTGACGTCCGGCTCGAGATCAGGCACGAGGTTCTCAACCGCCCAGACCTTGTGGAGGTCGGCCACGTCTCCGAAGTGCGGGTCCGATACGTGAACGATGCTAAAACTCACCTTCACCCCTCATCGCTGCCATTGGCTCATTACGCGACGCACGACGATGTTACTCAAAATGTACCAAATCAACACCCCGACCAATCCGACGATCCGTGCTCGTTCGTCGGTCGGAACCGGCGTAAAAATGTAGAGTCCAACCGCCAGAGTCGACAGCGTCGCAACGAGTCGAGCTGCTTTGCGCGCACGCTTGTCGATGTTCGTCAGGCACGTCTTGCACAGCTGGCCCAGCGGGAGCTCGACCCTGCGGTGGCAACGCGGGCACTCGTGTTCAACCAACCCGGCGACAAACGGCGTCTGCGAACTCCAAAGTCGAAGCATTGCCTCCCACATCTCTCGTCGTGTGCGCTCCTTCGCGGACCGTCTCCTCGAGCGCTTCCCGAATACGATCTGCCTTCTCCGGCTCATCAACGTGATCGAGCATCATGCACGCCGCAAGAATGAGTGCAGCCGGATTGGCGATCCCCTCACCCGCAATATCCGGTGCGGAGCCGTGCGCCGCCTCGAACAAGGCGACATCCTTACCGATGTTCGCTCCCGGCGCCATGCCCAACCCTCCTACGAGTCCCGCCATCAAATCACTCAGAATGTCGCCGAACATGTTTGTCGTGACGATGACGTCGAATTGCGACGGATCGAGCACAAGCTTCATCGCACACGCGTCAATGATGACATCGTTCACGTCGACCTTGCCCTTGTACTCTGCGGCAATCTCCCGTCCGACTTCGAGAAATAATCCGCTCACTGCTCTTAGAATATTGGCTTTGTGACAAATCGTCACCTGCTTCCGCCCCTTGGCAAGGGCGTACTCAAACGCGAACCGCACTGCGCGCTCGCATCCAACCCGCGTAACTATCGCGGTCGATTGTGCCACCGCTTTGCGATCGTCACCTACTGGGATGGTTGTCTCAACACCAACATACAACCCCTCCATATTCTCTCGCACCAGAACGAGATCGACGTCCTCGTAACGTTGACCCGGAACGATGGATTTCACGGGACGAACGTTTGCAAATAACGCAAATTCCCTCCGAAGTGCCACGTTGACCGAGCGAAACCCCGTACCAACGGGCGTCGTCAACGGCCCCTTGAGGGCAAGCCGGGTGTGCCGAATGCTCTCCACCGTGCCGTCGGGCAACGGGTTCCCTTCCAACTCGAGTGCGGTGACGCCACCTACGTGCTCGTCCCAATCGAACGACGCGCCCACTGCATCGAGTACGAGCAACGTCGCCTCGGTGATCTCCGGGCCGATGCCGTCTCCCCGAATGAGCGTGGCGGGGCGACCCACTAGTACCGTTCCAACTTGTACCGTCCCAACTTCCCTTGCCTGCCAGATTGTTCACTTCGGTTGAGACGGCGCCTCCCCGGGGCACACTGCCTCTTGAGGAAGAAATAGTTGGGACGGCACTTGTCTCCCCGAGATTCGGAGAGCCAACTAATTAGCCGCTGGCGCAGGTAGCGGCCGCCACGACCACTCTTCAGGTAGCGCTCACGTCGATAGGCGTCGTCGAGACTCAAACAGGCCTCGTAATACACCAGCCGCAGTGGCCGTCGGTAGGCGGTTGAACGCACCCGTCCCCGCTCGTGGGCCGCAACCCTTGCTCGCAGATCGCTCGTGGCGCCAATGTAAAACCGCCCGTCGGCATCACTTTGCAGCACGTAAGTGTAGTGCATGCGCCCCCCGATTCGGCGGTACAAGTTGGAACGGCACTAGAGTACCGGCGCCAACGCTTCCAGCGCTTCCCGTAAAGCCGTCCAGGGGTCGGGGCCGACGCCAGTCACGACGGACCTCCACCAAATGTCGCCCAGACGCACATCGGCCAACACCATTGTCAGCTCGGCGCGTCCGGTGCCGTCGGCCTCCCGGTAAAACAAAAGGCTGGCCGGTACCAAGGACAAGCGATCACCGACCGCACCGGTGAGGGAGCGCATCTGACTTCTCAGCGGATCGGGAATCTTTGCCAAATTGTGTCGCAGGGTTGCGGTGGCCATGCGGTCGGGGTTGATGAGAATCCCGGGCGCCCCCCGAGCGACTCGACGCAGCGTGGCCGGTAAGACCCAACTCACCTCGGGCGTTCGGTCGGTCAACGCCCCCGCCAGAAGGCTATCGGCAACTCTGAGGGCGGAGTCTCGAGGCGACAACACATCGCCCCACCCGAGTTCGGCTTCGCCGAGTATCATGGTCAACGGATAGACGGCAACCTCGACGCCGATCATCGCGCTAACGGGAAGCGGCAGGGCCGGTGCGGGGGAGTCAGCCGCGCGCGGTGCGACGCAACCGAATGCCGCCAACGCACTCCAAAATGCAACTAGCCGTCGCCGGTCAAATTTCGCCTCGACAAACCGTTCCGGCATATAGGTCTCCCCTATGATCCGACTCAATAATGGAAACGATTTAGCCTTCGATGGTGGGCCCCACCAGCGGGGTGAAGACGGCGGGCTAGCTGCCGAGGGTGAGGCCTCCGTCTACCAAGATAACCTGTCCCGTCACATGACGGGCATCGTCAGAACACAGGAAAACAACGACACGGGCCACGTCTTCCGGCTCGGCCACGCGGCCGAGGATGGCGCTCTTTTTGGCCTTCTCCAAAACCTCGGGGGGCAGCTTAGTGAGCGCCTCGGTACGGATGAACCCCGGGGCTACGGCATTGACGTTCACGTTCGACGCACCTAGCTCGACGGCGGTCGATCGGGTCAGTCCGATGAGTGCGGCCTTGCTGGTGGCGTAATTGCTGATGCCGAATCCGGGCTGAAGCGCAAGATGAGACGCGATATTCACGATTTTGCCATAACGCTGGTCGCGGAAGACCAATGCGACCGCACGCGTGCAATTGAACGCACCGGTGACATTGGTCTCGAGAACATCATGCCATGCTTCGTCAGACAGCCGCCACAACGCACCGTCGTGCGCGATACCGGCGTTGTTCACCAGAAAGTGAACGCCACCTAGCTCGGCCTGCACGCTCTCGACAAACGCTTGGATCTTGTCGCGGTTGCGAACGTCACAGCGGTCGCTGAACACCCGCACGCCGTACGCCCGCAACGAGGTCTCAGTGAGGAGCGCTTGCTCGAGAATGTCCCTCCCGGGAAGATCGACGTAGTTGAACGCCACATGGACACCGCGACGGGCAAATTCGAGACCGATGGCCCGCCCGAGGCCAGTTGCACCGCCGGACACTACGGCAACTTTGCCATTCATGGATGGAGACTCGGTCGACGATTTCTCCGGCTGCTCAACCAGCATCGAACCCGACGCGCTTTTCCTCGCGGACGCACTCCACGGACTCGGGTCAGATCCGTAAGGGATGGCGATCTCTTTCTGTTGAGGGCGCTTCGAACGTAGTTGGCGGATCGGGTTTGGGAAAGGGCTCTCGACCGGGCCCGTCAGCGATTGAGCCCCATTCCCCACCGCATCAGGCTCACAGGCAAGCCTCCGTACCCGAGCACCGCATCGTGGAAGCCCCGCAAAGAGTAGTCGGCACCCGCGGCATTTCGAAAATCGCTGTGGAGCGCCTTGATCTCGCGACGCCCAACCGCGTAGCAAAGTTGATACGTCGGCGTGGCACAATATCGGCAGACCTCGGCCTGAGCCATACGTCTTCCCACGACCGCTCGATCCATCAGGAGTTGAACAGCTTCATCATAACTCATGCCGCCGACGTGGAGGCCAACGTCGACGAGGACACGGATGCCACGCAACAATAACGCGATGAGTTGGAAGAACCGCTCCTCCGCTTGGCGGTAAAACCCTTCCTCACCCATCATTTCCTCGCAATACAATGCCCACCCCTCATACACCAACGCCGAACCCATCAGTTTTCGTACGACGCGTGGCTGCGCGTGAGCGGCGAGGAACTGGAGGTGGTGACCCGGATACCCCTCGTGCAGCGCCGTGGGCGTTATCTCGAACTCACAATGGTTGCGAATCACACTTTGCGTAGACGGATCGTCCGGCCCAGCAGTTGACGGCGTCACGTAGAAAAGGCCCTTTCTATCCTCCGCAAACGCTCCGGGCGGTTGGTACGCGGCAACGGGAATCATCGGTAGTAGGAACGACGGTGTTTCGACTACCTCGAGCCTTCCGGGGTATACGGAGACAAGACCCCTCTCTTCCACGAACAACCTGGCACGCTCCATCTCCCGGACGTACGTGTCCACAACCTCGCCGCCCGAAGGATGACTGTCCCGCAGCCGATCGGCGAGATCGGGCCACGCCACGCCGGGGTCTATGTCGCGGGCGAGCTCGGCCAGCGCCAGCTCGACCTCATCGACCAGGCAATTGCCATACGCACGCAGCTCCCGGGCCGAACTCCCAAGCGCGTGTTCGAATTGGAGCCGGAAGTTGAATGCGTCTTCACCGATGGCGAAGCCACCATCCTCCGCTTGCAATGCCTTTGCCGGTAAATCGCTCGCGAACGTTTCGAGCGCGGTGACTGCAGCGTCTCGGGTTTCATCGAACCCATCATCTCCCTCGGGACGAAGGTGCTCACCGATCTGGTGAATGAGCCCGAGCCCGCCGTTGAGGACGCCCAACGCCGTGTCCACGAACACCGAGGGGCAGTCGTGAAGAGTCTGCCTCGCTTCTTCGAGAAACGACGGCACCGCTTCCAGCCGTCGTGCCGCCGCGGCGGCCCGGTGCGCCACCGGTCGATCGTCGCGCACAAGCAGGAAGTACAATCCTCGGAGGAGATGTGACAACCAGAAATCTGGATTCCGGACATGCGGCTGCTCGAGTGCATACCGATTGACAGTGACGCGTATTTGGTTTAGCAGCGCCGTTCGGTCCAATTCGTCCTCGATCGTATCGAGAGATAATTCCTCAATCGCGTCCGCCATGGACCGTAGGGCGGCGAGGTTCTCCTCGACGTTCTGTAATCCAAAACTCCCCAGACGGTGATCGAATTCTGACCGTCCGGCCGCCGTCCCTTGGACGGGATCGAACTGCCACCGTAAATCCAGGTAGGAGTTGGTGAGGTCCTCGAACGCCCGATTCGCGGTCAAGCCGCACTTCCCGGGCTCGCGTCAGATGTAGCCGACGTAATGCGATGACATTCCTCATCACTCAGCAAACGATCTGCTACCTTGGCCGCCTCGAAAAGACGCTTTGACAGTTCCTCGTCGTTGGGATCGTAGCCATGCTCGGCGAGCCACCATTTCACATTGGAGAGTCCCGACATCGGCGTGATCTCAATGCGTTGATGCGAACCAAACGTGGCAGCCGGAACGCTCGAGTATACCCGATCAGCCAGCCAGTCATCGCCCTTGTGCCGCGCCTTGATGATCGCGGCGGCGTGCACGCCTGTCCCGGTGCGAAACGCGTCCTCACCCATGACCGGATAGTTGGCCGGCAGCGGAACGCCGATTGTCGCCGCAGCAAGCTCACAATACTCCCTCAACGCCGACACGTCGTGCTTGTGGGCGCCCAACAGATGAAGATTGACGATCAGGAGATCCATCTCTGCGTTGCCTACGCGTTCACCCACGCCGAGCGCCGTGGCGTGCACCCGATGCGCGCCCGCTTCGATCGCCGCGAGGCAGTTGACGACGCCCATTCCGCGATCGCGATGTCCGTGCCAATCGATTTTGACATCTTCGCCCGAAGGCGCGATCACCTCGTCGCGGACGAATTTCACGAGCTGCCGTACGCCCGACGGCATGGCGTGTCCCACAGTGTCGCACAAGCACAACCGGCGTGCACCCCACCGAATCGCATTGCCGTAGAGAGCCTTTAGCGTCTCCGGTCGTGCGCGTGTCGTGTCCTCGGTAACGTACATGACCGGAAGCCCTTCGGCGACGGCAAACGTTACCGCCTCTTCGCTGGCCTTCAGCATCCGATCGAGCGTCCAGTCCTCAGCGTATTGACGAATGGGAGAAGAACCGATGAACGTGCCGACTTCGATCGGTATGCCGACCTCCTGGGAGATGTCGACGATCGGTTTGACGTCGGCGATGACCGTTCGGGCGGCGCAATTGGGCGCAATGGGAAGTTTTTGTTCGGCGATCTCGCGAGCCAACGCCCGCACCGCGTCGAGGGCCCGGGGGCCGGCGCCCGGGAGCCCGATATCGGCCGAGACAATGCCTACATCCGCCATGAGATGTAGCAGACGCCTTTTTGCTTCCGGATCGGGATCGATGGCCGACGGCGATTGAAGGCCGTCCCGCAGCGTTTCGTCGTTGAGGTCGACCTTCACGCTTGACCAGTCGAAGTCTCCGCTCGCGTTCCAATCGTAAATGAGATCGGTTTCTTCCATACTCCCAAGGATGATCGGAGGGTCATGGGGCGTCAAGAACGATGACGCCCTCTCTTTGTTTTCGTCTACCGCTACTGTGCGTTCTCGATTTCGTCCCCGGCGGCAACCAACCCCGTGCCCGTCCGGCCCACCACCTCCGTGCGGTCGCCGACCAAGACCTGCTCGAGATCAGAGTCTCGGACGCGGGCCGCGCGACCGATGATCGCCTCCTTGATCACGCTGCCATGCACCGCCGCGCCTTCCTCTATAGTTACGTTTGGTCCGATGGTGCACTCGTACAGCTCGACATCCGGGGCAATCCGCACGGGATCCACGATGACCACATCGTCGCTAACGTTTGGCCGCAGCGCCCTTCCGTTCTCCAACAAATGTCGATTGGTCTCCAGCAACGTTTCCACTTTGCCGCAATCGTACCACCCCCCCACTTCCGCGGTTTTTATTTTGCTTCCCTGATCGATCATATATTGAAACGCGTCGGTGAGATACCACTCGCCCTTGTTTTGCGGCCGGGCCAGGGTGTGCTCAATGCCGCCGAACAGCAACTTCCAGTCCCGCACGTAATACAGACCGATATTGGCCAGTTTCGATATCGGCTCGGACGGCTTCTCCACGATGCGGATCATGTTTCCCTGATCGTCGGTGACGACCACGCCGAACCGCTGATAGTCTTCGACTTCCTTCACCCACATGATGCCGTCGGCATCGATGCGGTTGACCAGTGTGAGGTCGGCATCGAACAGGGTATCGACGAAAATAATCAACACGGGCCCGTCCACGTACGGCTTCGCCAGATTGATCGCTCCGGCTGTGCCGTCTTGGACCACTTGCTCGACGAAGCGCGAGGGCACGTCGTAGTGCTCCATCACGTGCGCTTCGACTTGATCCTTCAGATGGCCAGTGATGAATATGAGTTCTTCGACATCGAGACCGTCCAACTTGTCGATCACATAGTCCATGACGGGCCGGCCGGCAACACGCAGTAATGGCTTTGGTACGTGATTGGTGAGCGGAAGGAGACGGGTGCCCTTACCGGCAACAGGAATGACGACCTTCACCTACGCCCTCCCGTAACGATCCTCGAGTCGAACAACGTCGTCCAGCTCGGGGGTGGAGACTTCGAGGAGGTCGCTCGACACGATCGCCTCCATCTGATGAACGGTCCCTGCCGTAATGTGGTACCGTTCTCCCTCTTGCATCCGCTGTTCCGTCAATACGCCGTCGATCTGCACTCGAAACACGATTTCGCCGCCAAGTACATAAATCGTTTCGTCTTTTTCTTCGTGGTACTGTAGGCTCAACAGATGGCCAGGGTCGATGTGGAGGATCTTGCCGACGTAGCGATCCGTCTTTGCCCAGATCAACTCGTGGCCCCACGGTTTTTCAACGCGATGCGGTAGTTTCATTGTTTTCTCTATCTGCCGGCTCAGTAGTGTAGGGCGAGCGAGGACGGCGTCGTCACACATGCCCGGACGCACAACCCGCAACCGACGCAACTTTCCGGTCGAATGATCGGTCGGCCTCCGTCGTCGAGAGCCAAGGCCTCGGTGCCCACGGGACAGGCGTCCGCGCACACTCCGCATTCGGTGCCGTCGAAGGCGATGCAACGCTCCGAAATCAACTCGAGGCTCGCCATGTGGTATCCGGACCATCCGGCGTCGGGCACGGTCAACGCCCCGGTCGGACACGCCTGCGCACAAGGCATGTCCTCGCACACGATGCACGGCTGGAGTTTAGCGTCTATCATCGGCGTGCCCGCGGCAAGCCCACCCGACGTGGGCACCTTCACAATCGCGTGCACTGGACATACCGGGAAGCAATCACCGCACCGAGTACATGCGGGGAGGAAAGCGACCTCGTCCAGCGCACCCGGGGGGCGCATATACCGTTTCTGAACAACACGCTTCTCCGCGTGACGGCCGATCTCACTCATCACGCGTCCGACGGTCGTTCGCAGGAACTCCCGCCGGTCTCCGCTATCGCGGTTCAAAAAATCGGCTGGAAGCTGATCAGCCAACGGAAACCCACTCTCTCGCTGCCAGGAATGCGCTCGTGTGCAAGGTCCGGCTCGGAGACAAAAAAAGGAAACTCCACCCGAATGGGAAAGGCGATGTCGCCGATGCGCAAGCCCAAACGGGCTCCGATACCTGCATCCGACACCGGCGTTGCCCCATTTCCGAAATTCGAGACGACGGCCATCGCATCGACGACCGCACCGTCACCGAACCCGACGATCGACGCGCTGCGAAACACCCCGTTTGTCCTTCTGATGACGACTTTTTCCAACTCGAGGGTACCACCGACCATCCACCGACCACCAATGCCGGGGCGGAAGCCCCGCAAGTTACCGTTGCCCGGCGAGTGGTACACGACATCGCTACCCGCAAGGGGCGCTCCCTGTGTGCGAACGAGCGGATTCCCCAGCGTTTCGTACGGATCCGCTCCGTCCAAAGGAATTCGCCGTTGCAACACCGGCGGATCGTCGGCCAAGTAAGCCCCTCCGAAAGCCCGAACACCCAGTGCGAACGGCCCGATCGGTTTGCGGAGACTTCCACTCGCCGTGATGCGAACGAACGGCTTCGGGTCCATCGTCCTACCAGCCGGTTTCGAATATGTCAGTCCGGCGCGATAGTCCAACCGTACCCGCCACTCGCCGTTCCACACGTTAAACCGGACGTCGTCGAGTCGTCCGGCTTCAACCGTTCCTGCATTCTCCCACAACGTGGGTTCCAGAAAGTTGGTTTCTCTCGTGGCCACCCATTGCGCGGACCAGGCGCTGTAACGCGAGCCGGAGAAGGATGCGGCACCGCGGTGGATTTCTGCAAAGACGATTCGCGCTCCGAACGTGCCGTCCTGAGACCACAGCTCCAACGACTGCGTTGCATCGTTGCTGCTCAACAGCGAGGGATTCTCCCACTTGATATACCCGTCCACCCCATCGCCGACGGTGGCGTGCTCGAGTCCTGAAAACCCCCGACTCAGCCACACCGTAATTCTGTCATTGCGCCCGTGATAACTCCGAGTGCGAAACGCTAGGGTGACATCGGTCGCGTCGTTCCACCATGCCGCCGGCGCGATGGCGTATACGCGGCGGTCATCGGCCGCCGGTTCGCTGAAGAACGAATCGAATCGTAGCGCCGAAGTGATTTGACCCGAAATCGGACTCGGTGAGACGCCGAGGCCGACCAACAGGATTCTCAGAGAAAAACGCAAAGTGCATCCTCACGATTTCCGAACGTCGCGCGAAAGGTACGCGGCCCCGCCCCACCGCACCACCAGGTTTCAGGTAGCGGGCTTCCGTCGATGTGAGCGCTGGATGCCTGCTTGTGGCCGCCGATAGGGCCAAATCGACCGGTAGGCGTCACCATTTCCCCGTCTAGTGAGAGCCGAGCCTCCCCACCCCGACGCCCGGTTACTATTAGGCATGATATGGCTGATAACCCTGGCGGCACTCCAGAGCCAGATCCCGAACCCCGTCGGTTTCGTGAACGACTTCGCCGACGTAATCCACGACCGCGACGAGCGGATGATGAGTGTCATCATCGACGAGGTGCGCCGGAAATCACGCGGCGAGATCGTCGTCGTCACGCTCCGAGACCTCGATGGTCGGGAGCCGATGGAAGTGGCACGGGACATCGGGCGGAAATGGGGAGTCGGCGGCATGGGTGACGCCGGCGATCCCGCTCGGAATGCCGGCGTGATTCTCCTGTTGAAGCCCGGACGGAGGCCTGGAGACGGCAATTCGGATCTCTTCATCTCCACCGGGATCGGGGCCGAGGGTTTTATCACCGATTCGCGTGCGGGACGCATTCGTGACGCGATCGGGCGGGCGTCGGTGCAAGCCTCAGACTTTTCGGCCGGGCTGGTGGTGGGTGTACGGCTGCTCGCCGAAGCCTACGCCACCGAGTTCCAATTTGCGCTGACGGGACGCGCTCCACCCCAGCAACGCCCCGCACAGCGATCGCGCAGGCGCTTTCCGCTCAGCGGGCTCTTTGTATTGCTGATGTTGATTCTGATCTTGTCGGCCGGCTCCCGCGGCCGGGGGCGATACGGGCACATGGGTGGAGGCATGGGCCAGTTGTTCTTGTTGTCGATGCTCATGAGCGGTGGGCGACATCGACACGGCGGGTGGGGCGGCGGCGGCTTCGGTGGTGGTGGGTTTGGGGGTTTCGGCGGAGGCGGCGGCTTTGGCGGAGGTGGCGGATTCGGCGGCGGCGGAGCAGGAGGGAGCTTCTAGATGGCGAAAAAAAAGCGTGAGCAGGCCCAAGAGTTTGCAGACCAAATTGCTAACGTCCTCGGCGACAACTTGCGTTCGTTGATCATGTTCGGGTCCGCCGTGCGCGGCGGTTTCGGTCCCGGACACAGCGACGTGAATTTGTTACTCATCGTCCAAGACGCTTCGACCGGAGCGTTACGCCCTATCGAGCGGTCCATCGCCGATTGGGTGAAGCGCCGTTTCCCTGCCCCGCTCATTTTCACCAAGCGGGAGTGGCGCGCATCGACCGATGTCTTTCCGATCGAGATCGAAGACATGCGCGAAGCACACGAGCTGCTGCGCGGGGCGAATCCGTTTGACGGTCTCACGACGACCCGAGCACACTTGCGCCACGAGTTAGAGCGTGAGATCCGTGGCAAGCTCCTACAGTTGCGCGCGGAGTATGCCGCGGTGGCGCCCGACGGAAAAGCGCTCACCAGGCTGCTGATCGATTCCGCACGTACGTTCTTCGTCTTGATGCGGGGAACCGTTCGCTTGACCGGAGGAACTCCCTCCGAGAACCCCGCGACTCTCGTGAAGATGGCATCGGAAGCCGCAGGGCTCGACGAAACCGCGTTCGATTGGGTCGTGGATAAGATCGCGGGTCGCACGGTGCAAGCACTCAAGCCATACGACGAGGTCGGAGCGCGCTACGTTGACGAACTCGAAAAACTCGCTGATTTCGTCGATCGTTTTGAGGAGTTGGCCGCTGCACAATCAGCCCAGCCGGCAACCGGTGGCGATTCGCCGGCGCAGGGATAGGAGCACACATATGAAGAAAATGCTGATCGGACTCGTGGTTCTATCTTTGACAGGCTGCGGCTATAATCGGATCCAGAATCTCGACGAGCAAGTGGAGGCGTTCAAGAGCCAGATCGAAGTACAGCTTCAGCGCCGACACGACCTCATTCCGAATCTGGTCAGGACTGTCCGCGGATTTGCAGAACAAGAACAAGAGGTCTTCACGGCCATCGCGGACGCCCGGTCGCGTTTGGGAGGGGCGATCCAGAGTGGTGACATCGAACAGATGGGCCAGGCCAATCAGGGATTGCAATCCGCCCTCGGCCGGCTGCTGGTCATCTCCGAGGCCTATCCCGAGCTGAGATCGAACGAAAATTTCCGGGCGCTCCAGGATCAATTGGAGGGCACCGAGAACCGCATCGCCACGGCGAGACAGGATTACAACAGCGCGGTGCGTGCCCACAACGGGTACATCCGGCGGTTTCCTGCCACGTTGACCGCGAAAGCCATCGGGGCATCGGCGCACGCTTATTTCGAAGCTGACGAGTCGGCTGCGGAGGCGCCCACGGTCGAGTTCTAAACGCAGAGGAGGCAGAGGAACAGGAGAGGCAGATTTCTACATTTGCTGCCTCTCCTGCCGCCCCTCCCTCTCCTGCCGCCCCTGCCTCCCCTGCCTCCCCTGCCTCCCCTCCTAGACATTACCGCTGATTTCGGCCAATATCCGGCCCATGAATTACGCGTGGGTCATTGACCAGACCAAGTGCATTGGATGCCACGCGTGCAGTACGGCGTGCAAGTCCGAGAATGATGTCCCCCTCGGCGTGCACCGGACGTGGGTGAAGGCGGTGGAGGTCGGTCGATTCCCAAACGTACGTCGCCACTTCGCCGTGCTTCGCTGCAACCATTGCGCAGATCCACCATGCGTACACATCTGCCCGGTGAACGCTATGTACCAGCGGGCGGACGGCATCGTGGATATCGCACACGACCGTTGTATCGGCTGCAAAGCATGCATGCAGGCCTGTCCCTACGATGCGATTCACGTGGACCCGACCGAGAACACTGTCGCGAAGTGCCACTTCTGCGCTCATCGCATCGACAAAGGTCTTTTGCCGGCTTGCGTCGTCGTGTGTCCCGTTGAGGCGCTCGTGTTCGGCGACATGGACGATCCGTCATCGCGGGTGAGCCGCTACCTCGGATCGACACCGGTGACCACCCGGCGCCCCGAGCAGAACACACGGCCCAAGGCGTTCTATGTCGGCGCACACGCCGCAACCCTCGAACCACTCGCCGCGGCACACGAGGACGCGTACATGTGGAGCGAGAGACAAACAGGAACGGCGAAAGATTACTCGGCGGACTTCAGCGTTTGGTCACTGCTGAGAAGCCCGACGAACGGTAATGGCCGGTCACCACGCTCACGCATGTCCAAAGCGCGGGTGGCATACGACGTGCACCATGCCATCCCGTGGGGAGCCAAAGTTTCGGGTTACCTGTGGACGAAATCGGTGGCCGCCGGTTCGGCGCTCGTCGCCGCACTGTTGATGTTGTTCGGAAGCGGCCCCGGGGATTCACTACTTTCCATTGTGGCCCCGGTCGTGGCCATGGTCGCGCTTGGCGCAACCGGCGTGTTGCTCATCGCGGACCTCAAACGACCCGAGCGGTTCTGGTTTATCCTGTTCAAGCCGCAGTGGCGATCTTGGCTCACGCGCGGCGCGTACATCATCACCGGGTTCGGCATGCTACTCGGCGCCTGGCTGTTGCTCGAGTTCACCGGGCGCGGCGCTTCCGACCTGGTTCTTTGGGCGACGGCCGTGCTCGCGTTTTTGACCGCGGTCTATACCGCATTCTTGTTTGCCCAGTGTGAAGCACGAGATCTGTGGCAAAGCCCCCTAGTGGGGCCTGCACTGGCGTTTCAAATGTTGATTGCCGGGGCTGGATCACTCCTGCTGTTGACAGAGTTCATAACAACCACGCCGGCCGTCACCGATCTGCTTTCGAACATCCTTCTGGCCGGCTTGGTGCTCCATCTCTTGGGAACGCTTGCCGGCGAAGTGGCTGCGCACCATGGATCCAACAACGCTGCGGCGGCTGCGCACATGTTGATCAAGGGCCGCTACGCTTTGCTGTTGTGGGGGTCGCTCATTGTCGGCGCCGCGGTCCCGGCGATTCTTTTGTCGACGGGAGTCACGATGCCAGTGGCGGCCGCGCTCGCCCTGGTCGGACTGTTTCTATACGAGCACGCGTTTGTCATGGCCGGACAGTCGGTTCCGGTGTCTTGACGTGAGACGTGAATCGTGAGAGGTGAGACGTGAGAGGGCCACGCCCTTTGCCCCCGGGGTGTTTGCGTTGGGCCTTCTCACGTCTTACGTCTCACGTCTTACGTCTCACGATTCACTATTAACTAGAGGAGTCACGTGAACCCAGACGATGCAACCAAGTCCCAACATCCCGCGGACCTAGCCCCCCCCATGCAACCCGGACTCACCGCGTACCCGCCACGCGAGGCCTGGGACAGTTGGACAGAGTACGAGTCACGCGACTGGCCCAATCGCGAGGAGCGTACCTACACCATTGTGCCCACCAGTTGCTTCAACTGCGAATCGGCTTGCGGATTGCTCGCGTACGTCGATCAGGAAACCGGTGTCGTGCGCAAATTTGAAGGTAACCCGCTGCATCCGGGAAGCCGCGGCCGCAACTGTGCCAAGGGACCAGCCACTCTCAACCAAATACACGACCCGGAGCGCATTCTCTATCCGTTGAAGCGGGTGGGGCCACGGGGTGAAGGAAACTGGGAGCGTGTGTCGTGGGACGACGCACTAGACGACCTCGCGGGTCGGCTTCGAAACGCCATCGTCGAAGACCGAAAGAACGAGATCATGTACCATGTGGGCCGGCCCGGCGAGGACGGATATGCAAACCGCGTACTCGCCGCTTGGGGCGTGGACGGCCACAACTCTCACACCAATATCTGTTCAGCTGGTGCACGCTGTGGCTACGCCTTCTGGATGGGGATCGACCGGCCGAGTCCGGATTATGCAAACGCCAAGGCCATACTCCTCATCAGCGCGCATCTCGAGAGTGGCCACTACTTCAACCCGCACGCACAGCGCATTCTCGAGGGCAAGCGTGACGGCGCCAAGGTCATCGTCCTCGACCCCCGCCTGTCGAACACGGCCACGCACGCCGATCACTGGTTGCCCACGTTACCCGGAAGCGAGCCGGCGGTGCTGCTCGCGATCGCCAATGTGCTCCTTCACGAAGATCTGATCAATCGCGACTTCGTTCGTCGCTGGGTAAACTGGGGAGCATTCATGCGGGCCCGGTATCCCGACGACGAACTCGTTTTCGAAAGGTTTCTTGTTCGCCTCAAGGAAACTTACGCAGAGTACACACCGGAGTTTGCCGAATCCGAGTCGGGCGTACCGGCTGACACTATCATCGAGGTCGCACATATCATCGGCGGCGCTGGCGAGGCGTTTTCGGCCCATAACTGGCGTGCCGCCGCGGCAGGCAATCTGCACGGGTGGATGACGGCTCGGGCGCTGTTCTTCTTGAACGTGCTGACGGGAAGCGTCGCTACCAAAGGCGGAACCAATCCGAACGCGTTCAATAAGTTCATTCCCAAAGCGCACACGACACCACCAGCCACCGGGGAGTGGAACGAACTCAGTTGGCCCAAAGAATTCCCGCTGGCGTTCTTCGAAATGTCTTTCTTGCTGCCGCATTTTCTTAAGGAAGGCCGCGGGAAGCTCGCCGTGTACTTCACCCGTGTCTACAACCCGGTGTGGACCAACCCCGACGGATTTACCTGGATCGAGGTTCTCAAGAACGAAGCGCTCGTGGAGTGTCACACCGCCCTCACACCGGTGTGGAGCGAAACGGCCTGGTTTGCGGATTATGTGCTGCCGGTGGGACTGGGAAGCGAGCGGCATGACTTGCACTCGTACGAAACCCACGCGTCCAAGTGGATAGGATTCCGGCAGCCGGTGTTGCGAGTTTTTCGCGATCGGATGGGGCGACCCGTCGAGGACACGCGTGACGTCAACCCGGGTGAGGTCTGGGAGGAAAACGAGTTTTGGATCGAACTGTCGTGGCGCATCGATCCCGATGGGTCGCTCGGCATTCGGCAACACTTCGAATCGCCATACGAACCAGGCAAAAAGATATCGATCGACGAGTATTATCGCTGGATTTTCGAAAACTCGGTGCCGGGCCTTCCCGAAGCCGCGGCCAAAGAGAACATGTCGCCACTGGAGTACATGCGACGTGTGGGTGCGTTCGAGATCGAGAGCGACATCTACCAGACTCACGAGACAGAAATCGTGGAGAGCCCTGGACTGCGGGTCGATCCGGCAACCGGTGTCGTCGCGAACCAGAGCGGTGCCAAGGTCGGTGTGCAGATCGACGGCACCATCCGGCAGGGATTTCCTACCCCAAGCAGAAAGTTGGAGCTGTATTCAGACACGCTGGAGGCGTGGGGCTGGGGAGAGTACGCCATACCGACGCACGCCACCAGTCACGTAGCGCAGAGCCGCTTGGACCCGGCAAACAATGAGTTTTGTCTCATACCAACGTTCCGGCTCCCGGTGTTGATCCACACCCGGAGCAACAGCGCAAAGTGGCTGAACGAAATTGCCCACTCGAATCCGCTATGGATCAATCCCGACGATGCCAACCGCCTCGGCGTTGACACCAACGATCTCCTCCGCGTGAACACCCACATCGGTTATTACGTATTGCGCACTTGGGTCACTGAGGGGATCCGCCCCGGCGTAGTCGCCTGCTCGCATCACATGGGACGGTGGCGGCTACAGGATTCCGGGGGCAACTCACGCTGGTCGTCCGCCAAAGTGTCGATTCAACAGGACGGAACGGTGTTTCTCATGCGACGCGAACAAGGCGTGTCTCCGTTCAAGTCGGACGACCGCGACTCCCAATTGGTGTGGTGGCACGACAGCGGTGTGCACCAAAACCTCACGTTCCCCGTCCAACCCGATCCCATCAGCGGCGCGCATGCCTGGCACCAGCGCGTGCGGTTGGAACGCGCGCATGCTGAGGATCGCGAAGGCGACATCTCGGTCGATACGGCGAAGTCGCACGAGATCTACAAGGAATGGATGGCGAAGACTCGGCCCGCACCGGGACCGGGTGGGTTGCGGCGACCGGAATGGTTGCTGCGGCCGATGAAGCCAAACAAGGAAGCGTATCTGATGGGAAGTGAGAAGTGAGAAGTGAGAGGTGAGAGGGCCCGGCCCCTCCTCCCCTTCGGGGTGGGGTTGGCCCTTCTCACCTCTCACTATTTGATCTCCACGCCCGCCGCCTTCTCGATCTCTCTTACCAACTCTACGTGATCCGCCTCTTCGCCCAGCGCCTTGCGCCCCTCCGCGAACGCTTCCCGTGCTGTCCGAATGACTCCGCTCGCCACACCGTTGTCGTCCAACACTTTCAACGCGACACCGAGGTCTTTGTCCAATAGCGCCAGCCGAAACGTCCTCAACCACGCGCGGCTCGTCACTCGCTCGGGAAAGAGATTCTCCGTGACGTTGGAGCGCCCGCTCGAAGCGTTGATGACATCCAGAGCAACGTCGCCTTTCACACCCAACTTCACGAGTGCCGCCAACCCTTCGCCGGCCGCTTGAATATTGACCGCCAGGAGCGCTTGGTTCACGGCCTTGAGTGCGTGGGCCGCACCGACAGGACCGACGTGCTCAACCTTGCCCGCGTAGGGCGCCACGATCTCTCTTGCGCGGCCCACCCACGGTTCCTCACCGCCCAGCATGACGGTGAGCTTGCCGATCTCGGCACGCGAGGTGCCGCCGCTGACCGGTGCGTCTACGAAACCCACACCGAACTTGGACAACAATGCGGCGGCTTCGCGCGACCCCGCGGGGTCGCCCGAGGTCGCGTCCACCAAGATCTGCCCGGCCCGCCACGCATCGCCGACCGCCTCGATGATTTCCAGCACCGTCGCCGACGTCGGAAGACACGTCACCACCGCGTCCGTCGATTCGACAACCTCGCGGGGCGATGCTCCAACGGTCGCTCCCGTCTCCGCGGCGAACGACTCCGCCCGCTCCCGTGTTCGATTCCACACGACGGTCGAAAACGCATTCGCGATGTGCTTGGCCATCGGCCGACCGATCGCACCCAATCCGATGAATCCCACTCTGGTTGTCATGGCGGTTTTAGCGTCCCTCTGGAAATTGGTGTCTGGGCGTTGTCCGAAAACCTAGCCAGAAGGGTGAGACGCAAGAAGTGAGACGTGAGACGGCCCCTCTCACCTCCCCGGCGAGGGTTGGGTGGCCGTCTCACGTCTCACGTCTCACGAAAAAAAAGGACGACCAGGAATTACCCCGATCGCCCTTAGTTGATCTTGCCCGCCCAGCATCACCCAGCCAACATCTGCCTCCGCAACACCTTGAGTCGGCGGCGCAGCGAGCCGTCCATCACTCGATCTCCGACGCGAATGATCACGCCGCCGAGAATTCCTGGGTCTTCGCGATAGTGGGTGATGACTTCCTTGCCGAGAACCTCCGACAAGCTCTTCCGCACCGCGTCCTGGAGCTCCCGGTCCGGCGTGCGAGCCATCGCGACGCTCGCGTGCACACGATCGAACTTCACATCCAGTAGCTCCAGATACTGCCGAGCGATGGCAGGAATGACCCCCTGCCGGCCCCTTTTGATGACCGCCTTGAGAAACCGGATGAACGAATCGGGCGCCCGGTTCTTCAACGCTCGGGCCAAGAGCTCTTGTTTTGCGGCCTTGGTTACGTTGGGCGATTCGAGAACGACACGGATGGACTCATCCGCCTCAATCGCCCCACCAACACCCTCGATCAGCTCGCCAAAGCGTTCCGACTCGTTGGTCCGCTCGCCGAGCTGAAAGAGGGCTTCGGCGTAGTTCCGCGCGATGGTGGTCTCTCTCACTTACTCGGCTCCAGAGAAGCGAGGTAATCCACCACGAGCTTGCGGTTTGCCGCGTCGTCCAAGTTGGAATCGATCAGGCGCGATGCCGCCGCCAGGGAGAGATCAACCGCCTCTTGCCGCAACTCGGCGACGGCTTTGTCACGCTCCGCTGCGATCTCTCGTTTGGCCCGGTCCAACATCTGCTCTTGCTCTTGCCGCGTCTTCGCCAGCAATCCATCGCGCTCTTTCTCGGCCACGACCTTGGCCTCGCCAATGAGCGCCGATGCCTGATCTTTCGCACCTGCAAGCAGCTGCTTGTGTTCCTCCAAAGCCGCTTGGGATTCGGCGTTCATGCGTTCCGCTTCCTCCAACTGGTGCGCGATCTTCCGCTCGCGTTCCTCCGTGGCGGCGACGATCGGCGGCCAGGCGTATTTCTTGAGCACGAAGAACAACGCAATGAAAATCAGCCAGGTCCAGAAGATGAGCCCGAACTCCGGTTCAAACGGCGAACTGGGCCCGTGCTCTTCCGCCTCCTGGAGGAGAGCGAGCAACGTCATGTGCATGACACCCGGTTACCCGACCAGTTTGAACAGCAGCGCAAACACGAGGGCAATGATGGTCACGCCCTCTAGGAGCACCGCAAAAAGAATCGACGCACCACGGATCTCTGCACCGACTTCGGGCTGCCGCGCGATCGCCTCCGCCGTCTGTCCGCCAATCTTACCCAGGCCGATGCCCGCACCGATGACGGCCAAACCCAGGCCGATGCCCGCGCCCAACAGTGCGTTGGTGTTCTTGGCCGCCGCGACCATCGCCTCGGTCTCGGTCATGGCCTCCTGAAGCAACATCATGATGTCGATCATGTCAGACCTTCCTCAGTCGTCTGGGAGATGTCAGGTGGTGTGCGCCTCCCACCTCGAACGCCGTCTCTCCCAAAACGGCGTCTCAGCGGTAACCCGCCAACGGTCCCAAAAGACCAGCGGGCTTCATCGGCCATTCGGCCGAGTACGATCTGCCGGTGCGAGACGCGGCACCGACGCTAGTTCGTGAGACGTGAGAGGGCCACCGCTCCACCCCCTAGGGGATGGGTAGGGCCATCTCACGTCTCACCATCAATGCTCATGCTGCATCAATCCGATAAACACCGCCGTCAACAGGGCGAATACGTAGGCCTGCAGCAACCCCACGAACAGCTCCAACATCATGATTGCCAGCACGAGAGCCGCCGTGATGACGCCGATTCCCCAATTCCAAAACGGAAGCTGTCCAAATAGAAAGATGATCCCCAAAAGGGACAAAATCACAAAGTGTCCAGCGGTCATGTTGCCGAACAAACGGACACACAGTGCAAAGGGCTTGACCAGCTTGCCAATGATCTCGATAGGAGCCATGAAGATCGACATGGCGACTGCTCCAGCTCCCGAGAGCCCCGGAACCTTTGGGAAAATAGTCCGCATGTACCCCGCCGCGCCCAGTTTCAAGAAACCGCTGATCTCGATGACCAGTACCGCGATAACGGCCAGGCCGGCGGTGACCGCGAGGTTACCGGTCGCCGTCGCTCCGTGCGGGATCAGCCCCAGCAGGTTCATGCACAGAATGAAGAAGAACAGCGTCATGATCAGCGGAGCGAACTTCGCACCGTCATGACCGATGTTCGCGATCGCGATGTCGTTCCGCACAAACAACACCATCGCCTCGATGGCGTTCGCGAAACCTTTCGGCGCGTTCTCGCTCGCGCGTTGTTTTTGGAGTTTCTGTCCCGCCATCCGCATGGTCAGAAACACCAGAATCGCAGCGATGACCATGAAAATGACGTGTCGGGAAGGCGTGAGGTTGAACGGTCCGAACTGCAGCGCGTCGAGCCGGTGCCACTCGAACATGAAATACGGCTCGATGCCGATGGAATACGCATCCGCCGCGTGATGAAGCACGATCTCGCCGATGTCCAGAGGCTCTTGCATCACTTGAGAAAACGCAGCTCCATGAAAAGCAGGGGGATCAGTACCCCTAGGTACGCGAATGCCGTTGGAACGGGCGGGAACAATTCCCGATTCACCAACACGGCCGCCAGGAACAAGAGCACTCCCACGAGTCGCAATCCCATCCCCAGTCCCCACCGGCTTACGAAGACACTAAACTCGGCTTCCCACGCCGGCCTTACCGCTTTGATCGCGGCGAACTGAATCAACGTGGCCAGGGCTCCGAAGACCAAGCCGGGCACGATTGCCTGCGGGCCCCAGAACACCCAGAGCGTCCCCGTTACGCCCGCCGTGAGAGCGGTCCCGATCATTCCGAGTTTCAGCTGGGACCCTTCTGTTCGGGCTTTCTGCTTCGCTGCTCGTCGATGTCGGCCTGGATCTTCCAGTACACGTTCAGGAACCCCAGAACCGCTCCGACGCCGGTCCCCACCAACGTGAACAGGGGGGTGAGGCTGAGCCACCGATCGAGCCACAGGCCGCCAAAGGTGAACAGAACGACTGCCCCGGCGAATGTCCCGCCCAGGCCGATGAGCTTATATCCTTCGCCAGGACGGTCGCCTTTCGCGTGCGTGAGCTTCACCTCCCGACCCGAAATTTATCGCTTGTGAAAAATTTCGCAAGCAACGAAGGGTGGCCGAAAGCCCGCTTGCGGGGTACGATTCACGCCTTCTTCAGGTATGCGGAACCACAACACAACATCGCGTTTCGGCGTAACTTTGATACCGCGCTGCCCACCGATTCGAGGGACGATTTTGACAGCTGAACCAGCCATCCAAAACACCGACGTGGAGCTCCTCGGCCAGCTGGCCGACGCCAAGGCGAAACTCCTCGAGCAGGTCGGTCGGCGGATCGTGGGTCAGAAAGAGGTGCTCGAGGGCATCCTCACCGCCATACTCTCGCAGGGACATACGCTTCTCGTTGGTGTCCCGGGTCTTGCTAAGACCCTCATGGTCTCGACGTTGGCCGAGACCCTCGACCTGAAATTCTCGCGGATCCAGTTCACGCCCGATCTCATGCCTGGCGACATTACCGGCACGGAGATCATCGAAGAGGACCTCACGACCGGCAAACGGGCGTTTCGGTTCGTACACGGCCCCGTTTTCGCCAATGTCGTGCTGGCGGACGAGATCAACCGCACGCCGCCCAAGACCCAAGCCGCGCTGCTACAGGCCATGCAGGAACACGAGGTGACGGCAGCGGGAACCACCCATCACCTGCCTGAGCCATTTTTTGTGCTCTCCACGCAGAACCCGATCGAACAAGAGGGCACGTATCCGCTGCCGGAGGCCCAACTTGACCGTTTCATGTTCGAGTTGCGGGTCGAATATCCCAACGCCGATGAAGAAGAGGAAATCGTCGAGGAGACGACCGGTGAGGACACGCCCGACGTCACCACGGTGCTCGACGGACCGGATCTCATCTCGATGCAGCACTTGGTGCGCCGGATTCCAGCACCCAAAACGATAGTGCGCGCGGCGGTGCGATTGGCCCGAATGACCCGACCGAACTCGGACGACTCCCCGACCTTGGTGAACGAATACGTGGATTGGGGAGCTGGACCACGGGCGTCCCAGTACATGGTGCTAGGGGCAAAAGCCCGGGCCGCGTTGGATGGCCGGCCAATGGCCGACTTCGACGATCTCAAGAACGTCGCGCTGTCCGTGCTACGTCACCGGGTGATGGTCAACTTCGCGGCCGAGGCCGCTGGCCGTTCGGCACACGACGTTTGCACCGAGCTGATCCAGGAAGGCACTTGGATGCAGGAGGGCGCGGACTAGCGCCTGGCAGTCTTGAACCAGTCGGCCTCGTGGAAAACCTCGGCCCGAACCCTCTCCCACTCCCGCCGCACATAGTCCATGTTGATCGTGGAATACCCCACGTCCTCAGATTGGGAGGCGGTATTGCCGAAGCCGATGATCGCCTTACCGTGTCGCGTTGCCAGAAGGCGCGAGGATCTACGCATCACGGCCGAGTATAGCATCATGGAGGCCCGCTGGATGCGAGACCCCTGAGAGTAGGGATCGATCTCCTCGGCATAGACGGGAGTATCAGGAATTTTGTGTTTGTGAGCCATACTATGTACCTGCACTTTGGAGGCACGTATGGCGCGACACAAACGGTCGATCCCCCCGGAGTTGGTGGACCAACTGCTCGATGGCATCGACCCCCAGAAGGTCTTTGAATCAGACGGGCTCGTTGACGAGCTGAAGCGGGCGTTGGCTGAGCGGATTCTGGACGCCGAGATGGACGTGCATCTCGGCGGTGAGGAGGAGCACGCTCGAGGGAACCACCGTAACGGCCACAGCAAGAAGACGGTCCTGACCGACTCGAGCGCTCTCGAACTTTCAATTCCCCGCGACCGTCATGGCCGGTTTGCGCCCCAATTCATCGAGAAGTACCGACGTCGGTTCCCCGGCTTCGACGAGAAGATCATCGCGTTGTACGCCCGCGGCATGAGTACGCGCGACATCCAAGCTCACGTCCGGGAACTCTATGGCTTGGAGATTTCTCCCGACCTGGTCTCCGCGGTCACCGATTCGGTACTTGACGAGGTCAAGGCGTGGCAGAGCCGGCCGCTGGAGAGCGTCTACGCCGTTGTCTATTTCGACGCGCTGCGCGTGAAGATCCGCGACGAGGGGACGGTGCGCAACAAGGCCGTCTATCTGGCGATCGGCATTCGGTGTTCGGGCTACAAGGAGATCCTGGGGCTGTGGATCGAGCAGACCGAGGGCGCGAAGTTCTGGCTCAAGGTCATGACGGAGCTGCGCACCCGTGGCACCCAGGACATCCTGGTAGCCGTCGTGGACGGACTCCGAGGCTTTCCGGAGGCCATCGAGTCGGTGTTCCCCAACGCTCGCGTCCAGACGTGCATCGTGCACCTGATTCGCCACTCCCTGCAGTTTGCCGGGTGGAAGGAGCGCAAACCGCTAGCGGCAGCCCTCAAACAGATCTACCGCGCCGACACCGCGGAGGCGGCCCTTCACCAACTCGAGGAATTCGAGCAGGGCCCCTGGGGTCGCAAGTATCCGACCGTCGCGCAGAGTTGGCGGCGGCAATGGGAGCAGGTGATTCCGTTTCTTGCATTCGCCCCTGAGATCCGGAAGATCATCTACACGACCAACGCGATCGAGAGTCTACACAGCCAGGTCCGCAAGTCGGTACGCACCCGCGGGCACTTCCCTAGCGATCAAGCCGCTACGAAGCTAATCTGGCTCGTATTACGAAACATCGAAGCTACGTGGAAACGCCCACCGGTATCATGGGCGAAAGCTCGAAGCCAGTTCGCCATACTTTTCGGCGACCGTTTCAAGATTACTGACTGATGGAGAGGCTCACACACAAAATTTCCTACACGCCCGCATAGACCAGGTTTTCCAGCTCCTGAAGAGGACCCCGCACCACCGCCGGATTGATCCGGCTCTCGACCTCCACGACTTCGGCGTACAGTTCGCCGCCTTTGTCGCCCATCGAAAGGAAAAACCGATATCCCCCCCAGCCCAAACCGCCAAGAACCAGCAACCAAATGAGCCCGGTTATAGGCAAACGGCTGCTCGACGGCGCTCTGACGGCCGCCGGTTCGATCGCGAGCTCCTCCAGGCACTTGGCGCACCCCTGCTCCCGACCCGGCTGGTAGTAATACCCGTGCTTCGGGCAGCGAACCGATTGCGGACTGGTCATGAAACACCTCCACACTGCAGCGACGATCTAAAACACGCACGACCAATAATCGGTCGTTTCCACCGACAAGTTAGGCAACCCGGGGGTCCGGAGGCGTGAGGCGGATCACGACCCCAAACCCTTCAATCGGGCGGAGCTTCGGCTAAATTCCTCTAATGACGCTGTCCCTGCCAGTCCTCGAGAACCGGGTCCTGACCGCCAGCCGCATCGCGGAGCTGCACGATGAGATCCGGGAGTTAACCCGAACTCGGAATGCGGTCATTCTGGCACATAACTACCAGCGCCCCGAGGTGCAAGACATCGCGGATTACGTGGGAGACTCACTGGGCCTCTCGCGGCAGGCGGCCGAGACCGAGGCGGACGTGATCGCGTTCTGCGGCGTGCACTTCATGGCCGAGACCGCGGCGATCCTCTCGCCGGAGCAGCGGGTCCTTCTGCCCGACCTCCGAGCGGGCTGCTCCCTGGCCGCGAGCATCACCGCAGAAGACGTGCGGCGTTGGAAGGCCGAATATCCGGACTACCTCGCCGTGGGATACGTCAATACGACGGCCGAGGTGAAAGCCGAGCTCGATTACTGCTGCACGAGTGGAAACGTCGTGGCCATCATCGACGCCATTCCCGAAGACCGCGGCATCCTCTTCCTGCCGGACTTTTTCCTGGGAGCGCACATCAGGCGCCTGCGGCCGAACCGCAGGGTGGAGGTATGGATGGGCGAGTGCCACGTGCACAAGGAAATCCACTCCGGCACCGTGAACGCCCAGCTCCGCGAGCATCCCAAAAGCCAGGTTCTCGTGCATCCCGAGTGCGGCTGCGCCGGCCAACTGATTTATGAAATCGGTCTTGGCGACGTGGACGCAGATACAGTGCACATCACATCCACCGAGGGAATGATCCGTTTTGCAGAATCGAGCCCTGCGGACACGTTCATCGTAGCCACCGAGGTCGGGATTCTTCACCGCATGAAAAAGATGGCACCGGACAAGAACTTCATTCCCGCCGACCCGGCTGCCGTGTGTGCATACATGAAAACCATCACGCTGGAAGGGTTGCGAGACGCCCTGTTACACGACCAGCATGTCATTACCGTACCGGACGACATCCGTCTCAGGGCCAAGGCGGCAATCGACCGCATGGTCAGTATAGGGTAGACGGGCGGACGGGCGGGCGGGCGGGCGGGCGGGCGGGCGGGCAGACGGGCAGACGGGCAGACGGGCGGATGGGCGGACGATGCCAGCAGGCGGTGCGCCCGTCTGACCGTCGGGGAGTGGCAGTGTGGGGAAGGGGCCCGTCGGGAGGGAGCGGGGTGCGGTGCGGTCCCGTCTATTCTCTCATCGCCACCATCGGATCTACTTTCGTTGCCCATCGTGCCGGGATGAACGATGCAACGAGTCCCACGACCAACAGCACGCCTGCCACGGCGACGAATACCGGCGGATCCACGGGGTGCACGTCGAACAGCGCGATACTCAACAGGCGACCCACCGCCGACGCCAGGAGTAACCCAACCACCAAACCCACTACCAGTTGAACGAGACCCTGCCGTAGCATGAGACGCAGCACGGCTCGGGGGCTCGATCCAAGCGCAATGCGCAAACCGACTTCGTGTGTGCGTTGTCGAACGGTGAACGCCATGACGCCGTAAATGCCGACCGCGGCCATGATGAGTGCCACGACCCCAAACACCGCAAACACCGTCCCGAAGATTTGCGGGAAACGGTTGGACTCTCGGATCTGCGCGCCGAGCGTGGACGGTATGCTCAGCGGCAGGTCGCGGTCGATCGCCGCCAGCTCCTCTCGCACGATCGAGGCGAGCCCCAATGGATCGCCCGTTGCACGGATCACCACGTTGGCCGATGCGGCACCGCGCTGAGCCATCGGTACGAAGATCGCGTCCGGCGTAAACGGGGCCGCCTCCCGGTCCAGGTACCAGTCGGGCAAGACGCCCACGATGGTCACGAGCGGACCCAGGATCTGGTTTTCTCGAATACGTAGCCGCCGGCCGATGGGATTGTCTCCGGTATAGAATCGCTGCACGAACGTTTCGTTCACGATCGCGACAGGGGCCGCATCCGCGTCGTCCTGTTGCGTGAATGATCTACCCCGGAGTACGCCGGTTCCCAGCGCGTCCAGATAGCCCGGCGTGAATGCGCCGAATCGAGTTCGCGGATAGTCTCGCGCGGCAGTGTACACCTCACCCTCGATTGCGATCGTGACGTTTCCGGACCCCAGTACCGGAAGGCCGTTCGACAGGGCAGCGATTCGCACACCCGGTTTGCCACGCAGACCATCGAGGATGCGGTTGAACAACCGGACCCGGCTCGCCGGATCCGGATAGTCTGCTTCGGGAATCGTCACCTGACCGACAAACACGTCGTCCGTCGCGAGACCGAAATCGAGATGGTTGGCGTTCATAACGCTCTTGATCATCAACCCCGCACCGATCAGTAGAGTGCACGAGAGGGCGATCTCCGCCATGACCAGCGAGCGACTGACCCTGCCGATACGAAGACCGGACGCCGCGCGAGACTCGTCCTTCAGAACGTTGTTCAAATCGGCTCCGGAGGCACGGACGGCCGGTAGCAGACCCGACAGGATGCTTGCAGCCATCGCGAGCAGCACAACGAAAACGAGCACTCCTGGATCGATCCGTATGTCGAACCAGAACGGCATGCCGAATGGTGCGGCGTTGATTGCCTGGTTGAAGAGCTTTACGCCCAATAACGCCACACCGATGCCGAGTATCGCACCGACGGACGCGAGCAGCGTCGACTCGACCAAGAGGAGTCGGATAATGCGACGGCGGCTCGCGCCCAACGCATTGCGGATCGCAACCTCACGCCCTCGCACCGCCGCCCTGACCAACAACAGGTTTGCAACGTTGGCGCACGCAACCACGAGGACCAGCGAGACGGCGCCGAGCATGGTGTAGAAGAACCCTGGAGCCTGATACCCAATGACCTCGGTGACAAACGGGTTGATGATCACCCCAATGCCGGTGTTGGTCTCCGGATGTTCAGCGGCGAGCTGCGCAGCGATGCTCGAGAATTCGGCACGCGCCTGGCGGAGCGGCACCTCCTCCTTCAACAAACCGAACACCCTCCAACTGCCACCATCACTGCGTTCCAGCTCCAGAACGCTCTGGCGCGACGGCAACCACACGTCTTGGTTCACCGGAAATTCGAATCGCTCCGGCATGACGCCGATGATCGTCGTCGGCTCGCTGTTCACCCGGATCATTTGTCCGACGATGGCCGGGTCACTTTCAAAGCGATCACGCCACATCGCAGCGCCGATCAGTGCCACGCGAGCCGCTCCGGGCAAGCCGTCGTCGGGTTCGAAGTCGCGGCCGAGCATCGGGACCACAGCGAGTAGACCGAAAGTATTGGCCGTGACGGTCGCTCCGAAGAACGTCTCGGCCACGCCCGCTCCACCACTCAGGGTCACCTGGGCGAGACGATACGCGGCGAGCCGTTCGAACGACGTTTGGCGTTCGCCCCAGTCGTAATAATCGTGCAGCAAGACGCCCAGACGCGTCGGCCCTTCCAGCGGATTGTTGACCGCTAGCGCCATGATCCTGGGTGCGTTTTCAAACGGGAGACCGCGCAGAATCACGCCGCGCACGATGCTGAACATCGCCGCGGTCATGCCAATCCCGAGCGACAACACTACGACGGCGATGACCGCGAACGTGGGAATCGCGGCGAGCGCCCGGGCGGCGTGGCGGATGTCTCTGAGCAGCTGATCCATGGCTAAACCAAGTCCCCGCAAGTGTATAGGCGTTCCATGGGAAGACAAGGCTTTATTATTTAGCAATCGCTAATATATTGTACCCGTGCCTCGAATAGCTGCCGCCACGACGGTTTTTCACGCCATCGCCGACCCGACCCGCCGCGATCTCCTCCTAATGTTGCTGGAGGGCGAGATGGGGGCCTCAGAACTCGCGCGGCCTTTTGACACGACCCAGTCGGCGATCTCCCAGCACCTCGCGATCCTACGCCAGGCGGGGTTGGTGCAGGACCGCCGGGAAGGCCGGAGACGGTTTTATCAGGTCCGCCCCCAGCCCCTCCGGGAGGTCGCCGATTGGGTGGCTTTCTTTGACCGATTCTGGAACGAGAAATTTGAAGCGCTCAACGACTACCTGAAGCGGAGACCGTCATGATGGATCTGACAAAAGAAGCCTTCTTTCCGCATCCGCCCGACGACGTGTGGATCGCCCTCACGGACAAGTACGCGGTGGCGGAGTGGCTCATGCCCAACAACTTCGAACCCATCGAGGGCAGGAAATTCAACTTCCACGTGGACAAAATGCCGCTCACCGGGTTCACGGGCGTCACCGAGTGCGAGGTGCTCGAGGTCGATCGGCCCAAGAAGCTGGTCTACACCTGGGTCTCGGTGCACAAGACCAAGGGTAAACATCCGCCCATGACGCTCACGTGGACCTTGGAGCCGCACGAGCAGGGTACGCGACTCACCCTGCACCAGACCGGAATCGAAGCCATCAACAGATGGTGGCGTTTCTCGATGAACCACGGCTGGGATCGTATGATCAAGAAGCTGCTGCCCAAAGTTTTGAACAACGTCTCGGACGGAGCGTTCATTTCTGGCGCTATCGGACGGAGAGATTACGGCACGAAGACGGTGCCGGAGGGATACGCGAAATAAGGGGTTCCTCACATCGGAGTTGAATATGCCAAGCAATCCAGTTGTTTATTTCGAGATTGGCTGTCACAACGGCCCGCAGACAAGGGAGTTCTTCGCGAACCTCTTCGATTGGGAAATCCCCGCACCCGACGCTGGGATGGTGATCACTACGGGCGGCGAAGGCTCCATCGGGGGACACATCACGGAACTCGCTGCTGCCGAGTGGGGGAACTATGTGACCGTGTACGTGCAGGTGGATGATCTCGAGGCCTATCTGACGAAAGCCGCGGAGCTAGGAGGCAAAAGGCTCGTCGAGCCCGTGACCCTCCCTGGTCAGGGAAGCTTCGCTTGGATCGCTGCTCCGGAGGGGAACATCATCGGCCTCTGGAAACCAGAGTAGGGCTCGGCGGACGTTCCCACTACCCCGTTTTGCCGAACGTTCGCATACTACAGAGCAGCCTCACGAGCCAGGACATGATCGAGATCGTTCAGAGCGACATCACACAGCAAGACGTCGACGCCATCGTCAACGCGGCCAACAACACGCTGCTGGGCGGCGGAGGCGTCGACGGCGCGATCCACCGTGCGGCCGGCCCGGCGCTGGTGGAAGAGTGCCGCACCCTCGGAGGGTGTCCCACCGGCGAAGCCCGCATCACCGCCGGATACGAATTACGGGCGAAACATGTGATTCACACGGTTGGGCCCGTGTGGAACGGCGGCACGCGCGATGAAGCCGAGCGACTCGCAAACTGCTACCGCAATTCACTGACGCTTGCGTCTGAGCACGGCGTGACATCAATCGCGTTTCCGTCGATCAGTACCGGCGTGTACGGATACCCCGTTGGCAAGGCCGCCAAGGTGGCCGTGACCACGGTGACGAAGTGGTTGCAGAGCCCCGGGTCGGTCGAGTTGGTGAGGTTTGTGTGTTTCAGTGAAGGAGACTACGGGGCGTATGAGAAGCTGGTGGGGCGTGAGACGTGAGACGTAAGACGTAAGACGTCCGAGGCGAGAAAGGGGAGTGACGCGGGGTGGCCCTCTCACTTCTCGCTTCTTTACGTCTCACGTCTCACGTCTCACGTCTCGCTAGTTCCCCGGATACCTCCAGCAATCAGGACCGGTGCGCTGGGTATCGGCCAGATGAACTATCCTCCACTCTCCGTCGAGATTGAACAGTTGGAACGCGTCGATGCCGCAGTGGCTGAAGTTGCTGTCAATTAGGATGTCATACTTGGTCCAGACCTGTGCCACGTTGCCGTCGATGCGAATCTCCCAATCCCATATTCGTTCGTCGAGGCTGGCCTCGATGCTGCCGATGGTCATAGCGAATTGTTCGGCCGCCGTGTAGCTCACTGCTCCGTCCCGACCTACACGACCCAACCGCGCCCCTTCGGCAAAGACTCCACGAATCTTGTTTGCGTCTTTCTCGCGCATTCCATCGAACAGGTCGTGCACTACCTGCATCACGACTTTTTCTTCATCCGCCTGTGCGGCAAGCCGAGGCGTCGGCCCCAAGAGTGCTGCGACGAGCAGTGCGGCGGCAAGCCACGACGAAGAGTGTTTCTTCACTGAAATCCTCCAAGTAATCGATGGCCTCGAAGATCTGCTATCTGACAATTAGAACATCTGCGTTCTGACAAGATAATCCACGGGTCCGTTTGACACTCCCCCCGAAGTCGAGGCATACTCCCTGCTCACCAAAGGAGCGTACCTATGCCGACTCGCGTACTTTCCCCGACCGACGTTCGAAAGCTCCTGCCCATGGACGCCTGCGTCGAACTGATGGCGGAGGCGCTCATGACCCTCGGACGCGACGACGCCATCAACCCGCTGCGAAACGGGATTCGCTTGCCAAACGACCTTGGTATCCTCGGCATGATGCCGGGCTACATGGAGCAGCCGCACACGTTCGGACTGAAGGTCGTTTCGGTATTCCCAGGAAACCACGGAACGGATTTCGACTCGCACCAAGGCGTGGTCGTGCTGTTTGAAGTGGAACACGGCTTCCCGGTGGCCATCCTCGATGCAAGCGAGATCACGGCCATACGTACCGCCGCGGCGACCGGCGTAGCCACCCGCCTTCTGGCCAGAGAGGACGCCAGCGATCTCGCGATCCTCGGATCGGGGGTTCAGGCGAAAACGCACCTCGAGGCGATGCGCGTGGTGCGAAATATCGATAGGGTCCGCGTCTACAGCCCCAATCCGGCGCGACTGGAGCGGTTTGTCACCGAGGCGCGTGTGCACCATGGCATCGACGTGACCGCCGCCTCGTCGGCGCAGGCTGCGGTGAACGGCGCCGATATCATCTGCACCACCACTTCCGCCCGCGAACCAATTTTGCTGGGCGAGTGGATTGCATCCGGCTCGCACATCAATGCTGTTGGCTCGAGCGTGCGCTTCACGCGCGAACTCGATACCGACGCGGTCGTACGATCGCGTCTGTTTGTAGATCGCTTGGAATCCGCCCTCAACGAGGCGGGAGATTTTCTCTTCCCAAAAAAGGAAGGCGCCATCGACGACGACCACATCGTCGGAGAGATCGGCGACATCCTCCTCGGGAAACTGTCCGGACGCGAATCCCCAGACGAGATCACACTTTTCAAATCGCTCGGCTTGGCCGTGGAAGATTTGGCCGCCGCCGACTATGTGTACAAACGCGCCGAAGCCGAGGGCGTCGGCACGACAGTGGATCTCGGGGGATTCAAGCATGCCACCGCTTGAGCCCGTCCCGCTGGCCGAGGTGCTAGCAGCTCGCAACCGCATCGCGGGAAAAGCCACGCGCACCCCACTGGTACGACTCAACGTCGACACTGCGGCGGACATTTACCTGAAGCTAGAAAACCTCCAACCCATCGGTTCATTCAAGATCCGCGGCGCCGGTAACGCGTTGCTCAAGCAAAAGCGCGCTGCCTTGAGCAAAGGTGTCTACACGGCCAGCGCGGGCAACGCGGCACAAGGTGTCGCGTGGAACGCCAGGCACTTGGGTGTGCCGTGTCATGTGGTCGTTCCCGACAAGGCACCACAAACCAAACTCGACGCAATCGAGCGACTCGGCGCACGCATCATCAAGGTGCCGTACGACGAGTGGTGGCGCGTGATCGTGACACACCATTACCCCGGTCTCGATGCGGTTTTTGTACACCCGGTGAGCGATCCGGATGTCATCGCGGGGAACGGCACGATAGGGCTCGAGATTCTCGAGGACCTGCCCGACGTGGACACCGTGCTCGCTCCGTACGGAGGCGGCGGACTCAGTTGCGGTATCGCATCCGTCATGAGAGAGCAAAGGCCACGCACAAAAGTGTTCGCCTGTGAGGTGGAAACGGCTGCGCCGTTCGCCGCCTCGCTTGAGCTCGGAGAGGCGACAGAAATCGACCGCCAACAGACGTTCATCGACGGAATCGGAGGCAAGAGCATGCTCTCCGAGATGTGGCCACTCGCGTCCCAGCTCTTGAGCGGCTCGCTCGTGACGTCGGTCGAGCGTATCGCCACCGCAATTCGAACAATCGCCGAGCGCAACCACGTGGTTGCCGAAGGTGCCGGCGCCGCCGCCGTCGCCGTTGCGTTGACCGGAGACGCCGGCAGCGGCAAGATCGTTTGCATCGTGTCGGGAGGCAATATTGACCTCACTACCCTTGCAACCATCCTCCGAGGAGACGTCCCCGGTTGAACGACCAAGCTCCACGCCAGCACTTCTCCTCCGGCTTTGGCGTCGTGATGGCGCTCTTGGCTGTTGCCGTTGGCTTGGGCAACGTTTGGCGGTTTCCGTACATGGCCGCTGCCTTTGGCGGTGGCGCGTTTGTGCTCATCTACCTGCTCGTGTTGGTGCTGTTCGGTATTCCGGCGTTCATGGCCGAACTCGCGCTCGGCCGGATGACACGCCGGGGGCCGATGGGTGCGTTTACATCCATCGGGATGCCGATGGGCCGGTCCATTGGCTGGGCACTCTTCGTTACGATCTTCATGGCTCTGTCGTACTACACGGTGATCGTGGGTTGGGTACTGCGGTATTTCCTCGTGTCCGTCACCGCAAAGATCGACACCATCCAGCCGTCCGCCTTCTTCGACGACTTGCTCGCCGGATTCGCCGGACAGTTCGTCATGACGGGAATTGTGCTCGCGATGGCTGCAGCCGTGCTCACCCTGGGGATTCGAGACGGCATCGAGCGCATCAGCAAAGTCGGTATGCCGCTGTTGTTTATTCTCATGCTGGTCTTGATCGTTCGAACGTTGACGCTCCCTGGGGTCGGCGAGGGATTACGATTCTATTTCTCTCCCGATTTCGCGCGGATCAACCCGGCGGTGGTCACCGCAGCGCTCGGTCAGGTGTTTTTCTCTTTGGGCTTGGGTGGAACATTTCTCCTTACCTACGCGAGTTACCTACCAAGCACCACAAACTTGAAAACCAGTGCGATTTCGGTGGGACTCGGTGAAACCGCGGCATCCATCCTAGCGGGGTTGGTAATCGTTCCCGCTGCCGTGGTGTTTGGACTCGACCTGGAAAGTGGACCTCCGCTTACGTTCGTAACGGTTCCGAGCATCTTCGGTCAGATGCAAGCCGGTTCATTCTTCGGTGCGTTGTTCTTCGGCCTCCTGTTCTTCGTTGCGTTCCTGTCGGTCGTGGCAGGGATCGAGGTGCTCGTCACGTCGGCGGTCGATGTCTTCGGTTGGAAGCGGCGAAACGCTGCCTTTGTCTTCTGTGGCACCACGCTCATTCTAGGGACGGTCGCAATGGTGAGCATCGACTTCGCACTCACCAGTGATCTTTTCTGGGGCTCGACGATGCAACCGGTGGGGAGCGCGCTTGCGCTCATCGCGCTCGCGTGGGTAGTCGGACTCCGCAGGGCCCTCGATGCGGTGAATGAAGGCAATGAGGGACGGCCCGTTGGCAAGTTGTGGTATTACTGGATCAAGTACGTCATTCCGACGGGCATCTTCATCATCCTCGCCGTGGGTCTCCAAGGTATGTTTGGGGCGTTCTTCGGGTAGGCGAGGTGCAGCTCAGTGCACCAACTCCTCTAGGGGTGCGCCATCCAAATCGTCGGGCGTTTCGATTCCCAACAGCGCTGCAATCGTCGGGGCGATGTCTACCGTGGCTATTCGCCGATTGTACGACGCCGCCGCTAGCCCCGGTCCCCAAAACAACACGGGAACGTGTGAGTCGTAGGCGTACGGTGTCTCGTGGGTCGTCCCTCGGTCCTCCATGCGGAACAGATAGTGTTCCTTGTACCGAACAACGATGTCAGGCGCGCGGTCCGGGTGAAAGCTTCTCAGGTAGAGTTGCCGAAACGGATCATTGGTCTCCTCGCGGACATCATCATACGCAACCGCGTCCGCCACAAACTCGGAATCACGCAGCCTCTCGGCCATGGCGCGCCGCACCGATCGCCTGTCCCGTTTCGACACGCCGTCAAACCGCATCGTCACGCCGTAGGGCGACACCGATACGCCTGCCAACTTCTCGGTGAGCCCGAACTCGGCCAAAACCTCCGTCAGCGGCGGGACCACGATCTCCTGCCGCTCGAGCCTGTTGATTCGCTTGGCGTCTATCCCCTGGCGCGCCAACCCCTCGGGTATCGGCAACACGCCGTGGTCGGACGTCAACACCAACGTGAAACGTCCCCCGCCAACAGTTGCATCGAGAAAGTCCAGGAACCCATCCAGCATCTGATCTAGACGCAAGTAATAGTCCTGAATCTCCTGACTCAACGGGCCATACCGATGCCCGATGTAATCGGCCGCCGACGCGCCCACAAACAATAGATCCGGCACGTTGTCTGTACCCAGCTGTTCACTGACAATCATTCGCTCGACGAACGCGAATGCCAACTCGTCGGCGAACGGGGTCCGCTTCAGCTCGGAATAGAATCGCCGCGGATACCGAGATTGCGGCGCATCCGCGGCTTCCTCTCCATCACTCTCGACGGGGATGTCAAAGCGGTGTGGGAACGTAACATCTATCCCATCGTGCTCGAAGGCAAAGCTGTCCTCCCGCGAAGCACCGTACGCTCCTTCCGGAAGCAGACGAGTCCAAGCCATATCAAAATACCCGTCCGCCAATTTGGCGTCGTTGAATTCACGAACCCACTCGGGAACGTCATCGAGGTAATACTCGGACGTGATGAAGCGACCGGCGTCGGAATCGTACCAGTACACTCCGTCGGGTCGCTCGCCACCCATGAGGATGGCGGATCGGTCTTTGAGTGCCACTGAAAACACTTTGCTCTTGCGAGACTCTCGCTTCAACCAATCGCCCAGCGCATCTCGCTTCATTTTGACGGGTGATCGTCCAGAAAGATCGGGCCGTCCAACGATGGGAGAGTCCCGATCGCCGACGGCGTACACCGATTCGCCCCTTTTGCGATCCCACCAACTGTTGGCAACAATACCGCTGCGACTCGGAAAGACTCCTGTCGAGATCGTGGCGTGCCCCGCGGCAGTGGACGTGAAGAAGTGATCTTGGTGAGCGTCGCTGTACACCGCGCCCTCCTCCAAGAGCCGGGCCAAGCCGCCTTTGTAGAGGTGGCCAAAGCGCTCGAGAAAATCGAAACGCATCTGGTCGACGGACAATACGACGAACAGGCGCTGTGGCTGTGTTTGCGCGAACGCAGTGCCATGCGCAAAAAGCGCGCAACCGAGCAAAACCGCTCGAAGCTGATGGGACGGCAGACGACGGATAATCGACTTCACCCAACGATCTCCATTCCAATAAGTGGACCCGGAACCTATTTCCGGACCCGAGCCGTGACAACCAGTGGAGGCACACCCTACCCTAATGTTATAGGGCCAAATCCCACCTTCCGGTTCCCTCTCTGTCGTGGGACCGCGACAGGCTACTGGTTGGTCGGGCCCTCCGCCCCTAGTTTTCGGTGGTTCACCCAAAGCGACGAGGACGTGCTCCACATGAAGGTCATCTACCGACGCACGGTGCCCATCGTGCTTGCACTGATTGCCACCGGCTGCGCGCCGGGCGACGGCAGCGAGTCCCAGGGAGCTCCACACACGGCCGTCCCGGACATGACACCTACCGTCATCATGGAAACGACGATGGGGCGCCTCGTCATGGAGCTCGACCGCGAGCGGGCACCGGAAAGCGTAGACAATTTCCTGCGGTACGTCCGCGGGAAGTTCTACGACGGATTGATTTTCCACCGCGTCGAGCCGCGTTTGGTGCAGGCCGGTCTGTACACCGCCGACCGGCAGCAACGGACCGTCCCAAACGCATCACCGGTGTTCAACGAAGCCGATAATGGCCTGAAGAACGTCCGGGGCGCATTAGCCATGGCTCGAATCACCAATCCACACACTGCCACGTATCAATTCTTTATCAACGTCGCGGACAATCCGAGCTTCGACTTCACCGAGAAGACAGTGCGTGGATGGGGCTATGCGGTGTTCGGCCACATCACCGAAGGGATGGACGTCCTCGACGCGTTGGTTCAGGTACCGACAACCCGACAAGGAAGTTTTCAGGCACCGGTCAATCCGATCGTCATGGAGCGCGTCTACGTGGCCGACGAGGGCAGCAACTGATGGACACCGTACCGTTCAAGGTGCACGACCCCGACGCAACGGTGACCGAGACCGAAGGCGTCATGACCCTCTACGAAGATCGCCTCACCTTGCAGCTGGAAACGCGTGACGTGATCCTCGGCAAGTTCAAGCGGACCAACGAAGTCAACGTCCCACTCGAAGATATCTCCTCTGCCGAGTTTCGCCGCCGCTGGTACGGCACCTCTCTGACACTGCAAGTTCGGAATATCGAGCTGTTCAGCAAGTTTCCGGGAAGCCGATTGGGGCGAGTCCGCCTCAAGTTCCGCCGCCGCGATCGCGACGCCGCCGAGGAACTCGCCGGCATGATCGAAGACAGCCTGTTCGACATGCGACTCGCCTGGGAGGAAGAGGACGACCGGGAAAAACTCGGATATTGAACTTTCCGGGAGCGTTCTGTAGAACGAGACCATGGCCCGCAAGACAATCCGCATCACACACCAACACCCACCGCTCCCTCCCTCTCCCGACGGGACCGCACCGCCCCTTGCCCCTCCCGACGGGCCCACTCCCCGCACCACACCACCCGACGGTCGGACGGGCACCCAGGCAGCTGGATCGTCTACCCGTCTACCCGTCTGCCCGTCTTTCTCACACCCCCGCGTGAACGTCGCTCCTCGGGACTACGTCGCGAGTGCGAGAACCGCTCACGTCACACCGTCAAACGACCGCGACCGACCGTCACCGCACCACCCGAAAGAAGAACGCGGTCGCCGGACAATCGCCCGTGCACCACACCACCGCGGCGTGAGGCCTGAAACGCCGTGAGCTGCTTCTTCCCCAACCGATCGCACCAGTAGGGAAGCAGCGCACAATGCGCGGCGCCCGTCACCGGATCTTCGTCCACTCCCCACCACGGAGCGAAATAGCGCGACACGATATCGTACTCGTTGGACGACCCTGAGGCGGTTACAATCACGCCGCCCGGCACCTCGCGAAGCCGGCGAAAGTCCGGGGTCACACCCCTGACCTCGACCTCGGTTTCCACCTCGACGAGGTAGTCGACAGCGCCCAGACCGTGATCGTCGGTCCGGCCTCGAAACCGCGGGCTCACGCCGAGTGCCTGCAACACGTCGTCCGGCACGATTGCCTCCCGCACCGGACGTGCAGGCAGGTCTACCTGGATTAGCTGGTTCGAGCGGCGAGAGATGAGCATGCCGCCGCACGTGTCAAAGCGAATCTCGCTGTCCAACGGCACCCGTTGGGTCTCCCATAATACATGGGCGGCCGCGAGGGTTGCATGCCCGCACAGCGGCACCTCGGCGGTCGGTGTGAACCAGCGGAGGTCGAAACCGTTCGCCTTGCCGTTCACAAAGGCGGTCTCGGAGAGGTTGACCTCGTTGGCGATGCGCTGCATCCACTCGGCGTCCGCCGGTTCATCCACCAAGCACACACCGGCGGGGTTGCCCTCGAACGGCTGCATCGCAAACGCGTCGACGTGGAAATAGTTCGTCTGTGCGTCCCGACCCATCACGGCACGATCGCAAAGTGATGGGAGACAATATCCATTCCTTTGCGCAGGTAAAACCGATGGGCGGCATGCCGATGGACGCCGGAGTCGAGATGCACCTGCTCGCAGTTGGCAGTCTTGGCGTGCCCAATGATCCAATCGAGCAACACCGTGCCGTACCCACGCGACCGCTCGCTCGCCTCGGTCACGAGATCGTCCACGTAGAGGTACCGGCCCCACGCCAACGACTCCGCCATGCGGAACCCGGCCACGGCATGGACGGTCGGACCCACCGTCAGATATGCAAGGCGATACCCTTGCTTCTCCTGGCGATATACCTGTTCGACGAAACGCTCTGCGTCGAGATGCGGCCTGAGCTGGGCTATAACCGGATAGCATGCCCGCACGTCGGCCTCGGTGTGTGCGATCATCACGGTGGTGCTCGCTTCGGTAGCTGTTGTCATGCACTCCTCCTCGTCACCCGCACCCGACCCGCACGCGTGGCGGGGGGCCGAATACTCCATTGAGGTCCGGCTCGGAGGCTTCCGCACGATCGCGGGTGCGCTTTGGTGTCAGGATTAGCGAAAGGCCCGCTATGATGCCTGCCGTACCCACAAACACCCGCCACCCCAGCGTCTCACCCAACACGAGCCACCCGAGCACGATCGCCACCGGTGGATGCAACAGCATCATCGTCAGGGTCTTGGTCACTTCCATCCGGCGGAGCAACCAATAGAAAAGGAAAAATCCCAGCGCCGACCCAACCAGCGCCAGGTAGACCAACGCCAACACGGCGCGGCCGGTCCACACGATCCGGAAAGGGTTCCCCTCGAGCGCGGTACCGAGACCCATCAGCAACCCGCTGGCGATTGCCATCTGCAATGCAGCGAGCAGCATTGGATCGAGATGACCCGCCCGCGCCTTGGTGATGACCTGCGCCGCCGAGTACGACGCCGCTCCAAGGAGAAACCCCGCCGCGCCCCAAGCGGCCATCGGATCAGCCGCCGCCAATTGGTCAGAAAAGATGACCGCCACTCCCACCAAGCCCAGCAGCACGCCGGCGAGCACCGTCGGCCGCATGGGTTCGCTCGGCAAAGCGAAATGGGCAAAGACCATGGTGAAGAGTGGAACCGTCGCGAAGATCACCGCCGCCAAACCCGACGGTACGAATTGCATCCCCCAGAACTGGGCCGAGTAACTCACAGCAAAACCGAGTACGGCCGTGACTCCGACGAGCACCCAGTCCGACCGACGTCGCGGCAACCGCGTCCCACGGGCCCATAACACCGCGAACAACACCACCGACGCCACCAGGAACCGAATCCCCGCGAACGTGAGCGGCGGGAGATCCTCCAGCCCGATGCGAACGCCTAGCCAGGTGCTTCCCCAGATGAGCACCAGGGCGCCCCACGCCACCTGCGGCAGGGAGTTCGAGCGTGCCGCGGGCTCATTTGTATGCATTCATTAGTCCATTCAATGTGTAGAATAACAAACAATGTATTGCCTTGGTGGAAGCGTGCGGAGATTGCCGAGAGACAGAAGATGGCGCACGCGGTACTCGGCCGATTTGGTTATGACGCGCACAACAAAGCCCAACATGGATGGCTCACCCTGCCCGATCCGTGGTGTACTGATGACTTCGTATCCCAGGCCCGGATGCGAGGCGTGTTGGTTTCTCCCGCCGAAAGCTTCGTTGCCGGTCGCGCCCCTCCACCCTACGCCGTGCGCATCACCTTGGGATCGGTGCCCACGCGCGCCTTGCTCGAACGTGGCCTGTTGGTGCTCGCCGAGATTCTAGACCACCCGCCGGAGCCGTGCGCTACGGTGGTGTGACGACGGGCAGGCGGGCAGACGGGCAGGCGGGCAGACGGGCGGAGGGGTAGACGATTCAGCAGCCAGTGTGGCCGTCCGACCGTCGGGTGGAGTGGTGCGGGGAGGGGGCCCGTCGGGGGGTGTGGTGGCAGGGAAGGGGCCCGTCGGGGGGTGTGGTGGCAGGGAAGGGGCCCGTCGGGGGGTGTGGTGGCGGGGAGCGGTGTCCGGGGATAATCTCAACTTGTGAACGCTCGACCCGCGATCCGTCTATTGGTATGTGCCCTCGTCGCCGCGTGTGGCGGCGGCGTTGAGTCCCCGGCTGCCGATCCGGTTCCGGCCCCCGCCCCACCGCTGGCTACCCCACCACCACGAGTCGATCTCGGCCCGATCTGTCGTAACATCGACAGGACATATCAGTGCGGCAGAGCCGTCGAACGATACCAGATCCGTCGGGCACCCCGATGGGTCTCGAGAAACGCCAAGACCCTCACCATTCGCCTTTCGGGCGGCGGGCGCAAAACGTTTGTCGACAGCGATTCGGTCGATGTGGACGCCGTCTTGTACACGTACCGCGAGTTCCTTCCCGCGGTCGGCCACCACGTCGTACATGCCCATCTGAACGAAGGAACCGGATACCTGCTGGTGAGCCATGCCTCGGGCGACCTCGTGCGCATCCACGCGTTGCCGATCGTGTCCCCCGATGGCGGGCGCTTCGCCACGGCCTCTGAAGATCTGGAGTCACGTTACAACCCCAACGCGATCCAGATCTGGAGAGTCACCGAGAATGTGGTGGTGCTGGAGTGGAGCCTCGAGCCCGCGGGCGACCCGGTGGTGGTCACGCCCGACGCTTGGGGGCCGGCGAATCTCCGTTGGATCAGTCCGACGGAGATTCGTGTACAGAAGGTCACCTATGATCCCGAGACTTTTCAAAAACTCACTGGAGGCGACGTGGCGATCCGCCGGGTTCGCGGACGATGGAGGGTCTCGCAGACCGGAGCGTCCGGCCCCCCGAAATAGACCCCGAGCCAAGACACCGCTGAGGTCCATCGCCTGGTGGCTTCTCCTGGCGGTCAACGGCGGGGCGTGCGCGCCCGCGCCCGTCGACATGGACCGGCGGTATCTCACCCACGCAATCCAAACGTCCCACTGGCTCCGTTCGGTCGACTGCCTGATAATCCGTTCGGTCGCTGATCAAGACCTCAATGAAAACAAACCGGATCTCGAAATCCATCTCGACCTGGGTTTCGCCACCGGCTCGTTTGCTTTCTCGAAGAAGAACTTTTCCTCCCCGAAGGCCGGCTCCAGATCGTCGAGCCACTTTGCGGACGCGTCGTACTTTGCGAAGAACGTCTTTCCCACCAGGTCCACGTCGCGTGCCTGCAGAAACTTCAAGACGAACACTTCTTCACCATTGATCGTAGCGGTGCCGTCTACAAGTACTTTGCCGGGCGTGGCCGACATCGACGGGCCGCGCACCGTGCGTCCCAAACCGGAAACGCGCGAATACGCTTCGTTGAAGATGTCGAGTGCTCTCGCAAGTGGGACCTCGAAGTACCGCTTCGGTCCGGTGTCGCGCTCGACGAACATGTAATATGGCACCGCGCCGAGGCGCACCTGGCGGCTCCACAACTCGGCCCACACGTCGGCGTCGTCGTTCACGTGACCGATCAGCGGCGCCTGGCACCGCACGGTCGCACCCGCCGACTGTATTCTTCGAACGGCTTCCTGCGCGATGGTCGTCTCGAGTTCGCGGGGGTGACTGTAATGGATCATCACCGCAATGTGGCGACCGGCGTCCGCCACCCGCTGGAACAATCGTAGCAAGTCGTCTGCGTCAGAATCGGTAACGAACCGGTACGGCCAGTAGGCGGGCGCCTTGGTGCCAATGCGAATGCTCTCGATGTGATCGAGAGACGGTTGCAAAAGCGGCTCGACGTAACGTCGCAGCAACGTCGTCTTCATCACCATCGGATCGCCACCAGTGAGTAGCACACTGGTGACTTCGGGGTGCGCTTTGAGATACTGTACGAGCGACGCCGTTTCTCTATTGGCAAATTTGTATTCGTCGTCACCGACGAATTGCGCCCAGCGAAAGCAGTACGTGCAGTATGCGTGACAAGTCTGTCCCGCCTCGGGGAAGAACAACAACGTCTCGCGATACTTGTGCTGCACCCCACGCATCGGTTCGCCGTTCAGGTGTGGCACGTTCAAATCCATCTGCCCTGCGGGATGCGGGTTCAACGTGCGCTGAATGCGACGTGCCTCGGCTTGAATAGCGTCTTCAGACGCTTCACCGGCTATCAAGCTGTACATGCGTCCGAAGTCGTCGCTGTTCAGCATGGCCGGTTGGGGAAACGTGAGCTGGAACATGGGGTCGTCGGGAATACGCGACCAATCGATCAACTCATCGACCACGTAGTTGTTGACGCGGAACGGCAACACCGCAGCCACCGCCTTCATCGCGGTGATATCGCTCGCCGACAGACGTGCAAGTTGCGGAATCTGATCGATGTGCCGCCGCGTAAACACCTTGAAACGGCGTGCGTCGGCCTCTGCTCCCGGGACATAGCTCTTTTGAAGCGCCAGTGATGTCATTGTTAGCCCTTTTCTGCTGACCCGATAGAACCTCTCCTCGGACGTTCCTGATCGCTCAGGCGCGAGACGTTGCTCTCACGCGTCCTTATCTCGGTCGTGAACGGTTTCCGGTCGGCGCGGACCACCACGCGCCGTCGCTGAACGAGTGTTTTGCCTACTACGACAGGAGCGAGACAGAGACAGCGGCGACGTTCAACTGCCCGTCGTCACAGGGATCGTGGATGGCATCGACCATTTTTGACCGGCCTCTGCCGCGTTGATTAGTCCTTCGGAAGATAACCGCCGGTACATTGGGCCACCAGCGGGCGCACGTGCGATTGAAGTGCAACCGCCAAAATGACAGCACGGCCGTAATCCATTCGACCGCAAGCGGGTAAGCGTCCAAATCGGCAGCGCGACGACGTGTGTTGTTGCATCGTTGGCATCCCTACCTGACACGACCGTCCGTCGGACACGTCGAAGATCGACTAGGTCACAACCGATCGCGAACTTTTTCACCAATGGGTTCCCAGCACCTGTGCGCTCTGTCACCGCGACTCGGGCCTTCTCCCTATGTTATTGAACGCGAGTTTAGAATGGATCGTCAGGGGCCCACCGAGAGGAGCCATCTATGAACACGTTGGGCAGGTTGATCCGGACAGCGGTCGTGGCCGCCGCCATCGTAGGGTTGCAGGGCGCCACCACCCGAGACCTCCACGCGCAGGGACTCCCCCTAGGCCGGATCTCCAAGGGAATGACCACCACCGGGGCGGTGGCCTCGTACCAGTTCCTGGCCGAGTCGGCGGGCATCCTCACCGTGGTGATCCGGGCAACCGACGAGAGCGACCTGGTGTTGGCCGTAACCGACGCCGACGGGCAAAACCTCCCCGACGGAAGGTCCGACCAGGACCTCGGCGGTGACGCCGGCGCCGAGCAGTTCGCGGTGACCCTCCCCCGGGCGGGAACCTACTACATCAGGGTCGAGCCCTTCAGCTCCGGCACGTCGAGCTTCCGGATCGGGGCCTCCTGGCTGGGCTTTGCCGAGCTGGAACAGCCGGCCGACCCGGACGGTGCTCCCAGCACCGCCAGAAACATCGCCTTCGGTCAGGACCCCTTGAACGACATGCTCGATCCGTCCAGCGGTGACCATTGGGATTGGTTCGCCCTCCGGGCCGACCGGGCGGGCATGCTCACGTTGGCCACCCGTGCCGCCGAAGGCGATCTGGTGCTCGAGGCCTTCGACGACGGCGAGTACAATGAGTCAATCGAGCGTTCGGATCAGGACCTCCAAGAAGTGGCTGGCAACGAAGCCCTCACGCTCTCGGTGACACAGGGGCAGATCATGTACTTCAAGGTCTCGACCTTCGGTTCGGCCAGCGAGGCGATCTCGTATCGGCTGGTGCTCGGCTTTATCCCCGATTGACCGATGCCAGGCGGGCGGGCCCACGGCCCGCCCACAGGTTCCGATCACCGTGACCGACACCACCCCCAGTCTACCGCCCGGCCCCCGGCTCATTCAGGCCTACTATCTCGCCACTCCTCTGTTCTTTCTCGTTGACGTGTTCCTGAGCTTCCCGATCAGGGTATCGGCCCTGGCCGACCCCGGGCTGCGGTATCTGTACTACGCCTTCGCCCTCGGGTGCGGCGTGGTGTCCCGGGTTCGGCCCAAGGCGGGGCCCTACGTCGGGCTGGCGGAAAGCTCGCTCAACATCCTGCTCCTCGTCCTCTCAGTGATGCTCCCCATCTTCCAGCTCCCCGATCGTGTGTTTGCAGGGGAACCGCTCCCGACGCCCATCTCGGGCCTCACACTGGCCAATTTCGTGCTCTCCGGGGGCATCCTGGTGGCGAGCTTCCACGTCCACCAGGCGAGGATCCTCCAGAACCGGGACTCCCAATGATTGTGCCGGTTTACTACTAAAGACATAGTAGTAAACCTCACTAACCTTCTCGCCTTTCGGCGCATCTGGTTGTAGGGCCATCCTACTCATGGGGCCCCGTTTGTGCCAAGCATCACAGTCATACGTGCTTTGATAACACAGACTTAAGGACGGTGTATACCGTGCCGCCGGAGCTTCCCTCCGGCCGGTCACCCTTTTATCCGGGCGTGGGGATGCCGAACGACAACGACTCGAAGCCGTACCGACGCGACCTCGACCTCGGTGCCAGCGACCTGTGGTACCGGGAGTTGTTCGAACACGGTTTGGGTTACATGTGCACGTATGCGTTGGACGGCACGCTACTCACGGTGAACCCGGCGGCGGCGGCGGCATTGGGTTACGACCCGGCCGAGTTAGTGGGCCAGCCCTTCGAGCGATTGCTCGCCGCCAGCGTGCGTGAACTCTTTCCCGAATACCTCAAGCGACTGATCGACGACGGATCGGCCAGCGGCGTGTTTCGCGTGCTCACCAAGCAGGGCAGCGAACAGTTGTGGCTCTACCAGAACGCGGTGGTGAATGGTCCGGACGGCGTGCCGCACGTGTTGGGGAACGCGCAGGACATCACCGAGATCCGCAAAACGATACGGTCAGAGCGGCAGGCGGCGGCCGACTACCGCGCGCTCGTGGAGCACGCCGGTTACGGCATCTACCGCGCCACAGTCGACGGCCGGTTCCTCATGGTGAATCCGGCCCTCGTACGGATGCTGGGTTACGACTCCGAAGAAGACTTGATGGCGGTCAACGTTTCCGACGACGTGTACGCCGACCACGAGATTCGCGCGGCACTCGTGGAGGAGCACCGTGTCGCCGACCGGATCCAAGAATTCGAAACCAAGTGGCGCACCAAGAGCGACATACTCGTCACGGTCTCGCTGAGTGGGCGTCTAGTACGCGATTCCGGGGGCCACCTCGAGTGCTACGAGATGTTCGCCAAGGACGTGAGCGAGCAGCGGGCGTTGGAGGGGCAGTTGCGTCACGCGCAGAAGATGGAGCTGGTAGGACAGCTCACTGGCGGGATGGCGCACGATTTCAACAACCTGCTCACGGTGATCTTGGCCAACGCGGCGCTGATCGGCTCGTCGCTGCCCGAAGACGCCGAGGCGACACGCACCGATCTTGGCGAGTTGGAGGCGGCGGCGCGGCGCGGCGGTGCGATGATCAAGCGCCTGCTGAGTTTTAGCCGCAAGGTGCAGTTCCCGCCGCAGCCCGTGGATCTCGGCGCACTGTTGCAGGACCTCGTGGCAACGTTGCGGAGACTGCTTCCCGAAACGATCGACATCCAGGTGGAGAACGACCTGGCGCTGCCCCAGGTGCAGGCCGACCCCGGGGCGGTGGAACAGATCGTGGTGAATCTTGCAACCAACGCTCGCGATGCGATGCCGCACGGCGGCGTGTTGCGTCTCGAGGCGCGGCACGCTCGGTTGGACGCGTCGCACCGGGCTCGGCACGGGTGGGGCACCCCCGGCCAGTACGTGCGTGTTAGCGCCACCGATTCCGGCGTGGGCATGGCTCCCGACGTGCGCGACAAGATCTTCGAGCCGTTCTTCACCACCAAGGAAGCGGGCCACGGCACCGGGCTCGGCATGCCGATGATCTACGGTTTGATGAAGCAGCATGGCGGTTTCGTGGACGTGCAGAGCGAGCCTAACAGGGGAACCACCGTGCAGGTGTACTTCCCGGCCACTACACAGAAGGTCGTCCCGTTTGTGCCGGCCGAGACCACCAGGAGCGTCACCGGTGGCACCGAGACGATCTTGGTGGTAGAAGACGAGGAGCCCGTGCGCCGCGCGGCGAAGCGGGTGCTGGAGCGGTGGGGGTACCGGGTGTTGCTCGCGCCCGACGGCGAAGAGGGGTTACAGGTGTATCAGGAGAACCACGATAACGTCGGCCTCGTCATCTCCGACGTGATGATGCCCAAGATGAACGGGTCGGAGTTGTATCACGCGGTGCAAGGAGACCACCCGACCAGCAAATTCCTCTTCGTGAGCGGGTACAACGCCGAAGAGCTGAAGAAGACGGCGAACATGGACCCCAGCGTGCCATTCATGCAGAAACCGTGGATGCCGAACGAGTTGCTCACCCGGGTGCGCGAGGTGCTGGACCAGGCCCCGGCCTCATAACCCCTGCTCGAAACACCCATCCTACTGGCCCGTACGGTTGTTCGAACACAGCCCGAGGCCATCATGGGAATTGAACCAAATCTCTTCATCGTTTTTCCCTCGTTCCTCATCGGAATCGGGATGATCCTCCGATATCGCCTGCACCAGGCGAAGATCGAGGCCGGTCAGAACACCGAAGAGCTCCGTACGGCCATGCACGATCTGCAGGCGGAGCTCCACGAGCGGATCGATTTCGCGGAAAGGTTACTGACGGCCAGGCCTCAGGAGGGAGCGGAGGAAAAGGCAGCTACTCCGGCCTAGCAGAACCCGTGGCCTAGGGCGCTGACCACGCCGTTCCAAGTACCTCAGCTTCGACGCTGAGAATCAGAACGGCATCGCCCGCCACCACCAACTCCAGCGCCCGACCGAAGTCGCCCCGCACATCGATCGCCGCGTGCGGGCATGCCGGTACGCAGGCCTCGCAGCGAATGCACGCCTCGTCGATGATTTCGACGTCGGTCTCCGCGACCGCAACCGCCTCCACCGGACACACCCGGACACAGGCGAGACAGGCTACACACTTGTCCGGGTTGATTTCAAACTGCACGTGGTCGTTCGTCTGGCTGAGCGGCGATTACTGCTGCAAGAGCTGAGCTATCATGCGGTGACCCTGTCCGAGTGTCAATGGGCAAAAACTTTTCAACTCAATGATTCACCGTGACTTACCGGCCCAGAAGCCCAAAAAGCAAGGAGGTGGGAGTGAGAAGTGAGAGGTGAGAAGGGAGAGGGCCCAACTCCGCCCCGGGGGGGGGGGGTGGGGGGGGCCTCTCACTTCTCACCTCTCACCTCTCTCACCCCAGGCCATACTCCTTGATCTTCCTGTACAGGGTCCGCTCACCGATTCCCAACGCCTCGGCGGCTTTGCGCCGATTGCCGTCGTTTTCCTGTAGCGCGCCTTCGATCGCCGCTTTCTCGACGTCCACCATGGTCATACCGGACTTGTAGAGCACCGTCTCGATCACGTCGGCGTCTTCGGCGTCGGAGTAGGGCGACAGATCGATGGCGGTCACGGGCTCCGTCGTGTGGAACGTGGCACCGGTTCCGACTTCGATGGCCTCGCCGGTGCGCGTCGATTGCTCGTCCATCCGACGGCTGAGTTCTTCCATCTTCAACTTCAAGTCCACCAGGCTCCGGAAAATGAATTCCAGCTCGTTGCCGGCCGGTTTGGCCGCGACGCCCGGCATGCGCATCGGCAGCAGCCGCGTGCCTTCCTCACGAATGTCAGCGGGGATGTCGCTGGCTCGAATCTCCTGCCCTGGTGCGAGCACCACCATCGATTCGATCAGGTTGCGCAACTGGCGGACGTTGCCCGGCCAGTGCGCGCTCACGAGCAATTGCATCGCGTCGGGAGTGATGCCGCGGAACGGTTTGTTGTGCTCCTCGCTGAATTCCTTGACGAATTGCCGCACGAGAATCGGGATATCGTCGCGCCGCTCGCGCAACGGCGGCAGGTGGATCGACAATACGTTGAGTCGGAAGAACAGATCCTCGCGAAACTCTCCCAGCGCGACCCTCTCTTTGAGCCTGCGGTTACTGGCGGCCACGACTCGAACGTCGGTGTGTATCGGCTCGGTGCCGCCGACGCGGAAAAACTTCCGGTTCTCCAACACACGGAGCAGCTTGACCTGGGTTGCGGGCGCCATCTCGCCCACCTCGTCGAGGAAGAGCGTGCCGCCGTCAGCCAACTCAAACCGCCCGAGTCGTCGCTCAGCGGCCCCGGTGAACGATCCCTTCTCGTGACCGAACAACTCCGACTCGAGCAGTGTCTCGACCAGTGCCGAACCGTTCACCGCGATGAACGGACCGTCTCGTCGCGGAGAGAGCTCGTGCAGCGCCTGCGCCGCCAACTCCTTGCCGGTACCCGACTCTCCCTCGATCAATACGGTGGACGACACCGGGGCCATCTGCTCGATCTTCACGAGCATCTCCTGCACGGCGCCGCTCTCTCCCAGGATTCCGGTGCGTTCCTGTAACCGTCGTCTTTCGATCAGACGGTGTGCCGTGGCGACGACCTGTTCGACCTCCACCGGTTTGACGAGCCAACCGGTGAGGCGTAACTGGTGCGCGATTTTGGGCGGATCGGGCTCGGTCTCTTCCAGCAAGCCGAGCGTAGAGATCGAATGATCGCGTGCCAGTCGAATCAATGCTCGCGCGGGACGTTCGTGCAGTGCGCCGGTGAGAATGATGACGTCGGGATTCGCGCCTTTGACCGCACCGGGCACGTCGTCCATGGCCGACACCAACACCGTCTTTTCACCATCGGCCTCCAGCTTCGCGTTCACGCGCACCGCGGCCTCGAGGTCGTCCATGGTGATCAGAACCGTGTCGGCCATCAGTGGTCCGTCGGTTGGTTGGTGAGCAACTGCACGGCGTGTTCGACGAGTGGCCCGAGCACCGCGAGACCGTCTGTCACTCCGGACGGGCTTCCCGGGAGGTTGACGATGAGGGCCGCGCCGCGCGTGCCCGCCAGGCCGCGCGAGAGCGCCGCGCGGGGATGCTGGGCATACCCCGCAGCCCGGATTGCTTCGGCGATACCCGGCGCGGCGCGATCTATCACCGCTTGCGTGGCTTCCGGTGTCACGTCGCGCGGGCCAAGTCCGGTGCCGCCCGTTGTGAGGATGACGTCGGCGGTGGCCTCATCGGCCCAGCGGCAGAGGTGCAATGCGATGCGATCGCTTTCGTCGGGGACGATCTCTCGCGCGGCAATGTCAAACCCGTGCTCGCCCGCCCAGGCCACGATCAGGTCGCCGGACGTGTCGGCCCGTTCCCCGGCGGCGCCGAGGTCGGAAATGGTGAGCACCGCAAGTCGTACCGACATGACGTCCGCGCGCGCGGTGCGGTCAGCCTTTCTTGACGCTTCCGTCCTTGTAGAACGGCATCTTGACCACCTCGACTTTGACCCTCTTGCCGCGGCAATCGATCTCGATCTCTGTACCCGGATCGACCGAGTGCAGTGGCAAGTACGTCGTGCCGATGGCTTCACCCACGCTGGGCCCGAAACCACCGCTGCGCACGATATCCACCTTCGTACCCTTGAGATACACGTCGTAACCGTGACGGGGAATGGAGCCCTTCTCGGTTGCTTTGAAGCCCACGAGTCGGCGTTTTGCTCCCTGCTTCTTCACGGCCTCCAACGCCGCCCGACCCGTAAAGGGCGCGCCCTTGTCCAGCTTCACGATCCACCCGAGCCCGGCTTCATAGGGGTTCACGGTGTCGTCGATGTCGCTGCCGTACAGGGCGTACCCGGCCTCGAGGCGGAGCGAGTCTCTCGCTCCAAGACCGATCGGCTCTCCCCGACCGTGACCGATGAGCGTGCTTCCCAAGATTTCGGCGTCTGCCGACCGGAAGTACAACTCGAAACCGTCCTCGCCGGTATAACCGGTACGGGAGATGAAGCAGTCCACGCCACCGACCCTACCGGTGTTGAAGTGGAAATACTTGATTTGCGACAGGTTGGTCTTCGTAATCGACTGAAGCAGACCTTCGGCTTTGGGGCCTTGCACGGCAAGCAAGCCCACGGTGTCGCTTATGTTACGGAGCCGAACGTTGATGCCTAATTTCTTTCCGACGATAACTTCCCAGTCCTTCTCTATGTTGCCCGCATTGACCACCATCATGATCTTGTCGTCGAACCGGTACACCACACAGTCATCGACGAACGTGCCCTTTTCCGTGAGTATGGCCGAGTATTGCGCCTGACCGTCCACCATCGCGCCCACGTCGTTGCAGGTTACGCGCTGTGCAAACGCGTTGCGGTCGGGACCAGTGATCTCGAACTCTCCCATATGCGAGACATCGAACACACCCACACCGCTGCGCACGGCTTCGTGTTCCTTCGTGATACCACTGGGATACTGCACCGGCATCTCGAAGCCGGCGAAGTCAGTCATCTTTGCATTCAACGACTTGTGGAGATTATAGAACGGTGTCCGTTTCCCGCTCATTGGTCTTTCCCTTTCACCCCAAGAGTTTCGCCATTAAAGCCTTTTGAACATGCAGACGATTTTCGGCCTGATCGAATACGCGCGATTGCGGACCCTCAAAAACTTCCTCTTCGACCTCTTCGCCACGGTGGGCCGGCAAGCAGTGAAGGAAGATTGCGTCAGCGTCGGCCGACTCCATTAGCTTGCGGTCGACAGTGAACCCTTCGAACGCCTTGCCGCGGACCTCGGACTCACCTTCTTGACCCATCGACGCCCACACGTCGGTGTTCACGACGTGAGACCCGCGCACGGCCTCGTGCAAATCCCGTGTGACGGTCACCTTGGTTTTCTCCTCGGCGGCCGCCAGGATGTCGCGATCCGGATCGTATCCCTCCGGACACGCTAATCGCAATTCGAAGCCCATCGTCGCGGCCGCGTTCAACCAGGAGTTCGCCATGTTGTTGCCGTCGCCGATCCACGCGACAACGCGGTGCTCGAGGTCGCCGATAGTCTCCTGCACCGTGAACATGTCCGTGAGGACTTGGCAGGGGTGCAGCAGATCCGTGAGGCCATTGATGACCGGTACCGTGGCGTGGGCGGCCAGTTCCTCCACATCACTATGTGCAAAGGTCCGGATCATGATGCCGTCCACATAACGCGACATCACTCGGGCCGTGTCCTTGATCGGCTCTCCGCGTCCCAACTGGATGTCGCGAGACGAGAGAAACAGCGCATGCCCCCCGAGTTGGTACATCCCCACCTCGAAGGACACCCGGGTTCTCGTACTGCTCTTCGTAAAGATCATCGCCAGCGTCCGGCCGGCGAGGGGTTGGGACGAACCTCCCCCTGCTTTCAACTCCGCCGCACACCGAAAGAGGTCCAAGATCTCGGTCTTGGAGAGGTCGGTGACCGCCAAAAAGTCCCTTTTCGGCATGTTCCGCAGTCGTGGAGGGTCAAAATGACAGGTTCGGAGGGAAGAGTCTAGCGCCGAAGAGGGGGCGTGTAAAGGCTCACAATCGCTAGAGAATGTAGTTTCTCAGGTCCTGATCCTCGACGATTTTCATGAGCCGCTCGCGGACCTCCGGTGCGTCGAACACGATCTTTTTCTCGGGCACGTCCGGCAGGTCGAACAGGACGTCGTCGAGTAGGGTGGTCATGACCGTGTGGAGCCGGCGGGCACCGATGTTCTCGAGCCGGTCGTTGACGGTCATTGCGATGCGCGCGATCTCTTCGATTCCAGGCTCGGTGAAGGTCAGCTCAGCGCCCTCCGACGCGCAGAGCGCTTGATACTGCTTCGTGAGCGCGTTCTCCGGCTCCGTCATGATGCTAACGAAGTCGGCTTGCGTGAGCGTCTTCAATTCGACCCGAATGGGAAACCGCCCCTGCATCTCGGGAATCAGATCCGAAACCTTCGACACATGGAACGCACCCGCGGCGATGAACAGGACGTGGTCGGTGCGCACGTATCCGTGGCGTGTCTGCACCGTCGAGCCCTCCACGATCGGTAACAGGTCGCGTTGCACCCCTTCGCGTGAGATATCCGGGCCCGACTGCGAGCGCTCGCCAGCCACCTTGTCGAGCTCGTCGATGAAGATCATGCCGTGGTTCTCCACCCGGTCGAGCGCCTCGTTGATGACGTCTTCCATCTCGACCAGTTTCTTGAGTTCTTCGTCGAGCAGGATCCGTCGAGCCTCCGACACCTTCACGATACGATTCTTGGTCTTCTTGGGCAGCATGTCTTGCAACATGTCGGTCAGGTTGGTATCGGGGCCCTCCATGCCAAAAGGCGGCTGCATCAGCTCGAGCACGGGAAATCCCTGCTGTGTCACCTCGACTTCGATCTCGCGATCCTCGAGTTTCCCGTCGCGCAACAGCTGCCGCAGCTTTTCGCGTGTTCTTTTGTGCCTCGCCGCTTCGGCCTCGGCGGTCTCCGAGCTAATGTCTGTAGCCTCGACTTCTCCGCCGGACGACACGACAAACAACGGCCGCACGTCGGTGCCGCTTTCGTCGGACGGCTGGGGTGAAGACTCCTGGGACGGCTGCGGCTTCGGGGCGGGTGTTGCCTGGGGTGCCTGCGGCGGAAGCAAGAGATCGAGAATGCGTTCCTCCACCCGATCCTCCGCGGTGGGAAACACCTCGTCCTCTCGTTCGCTGCGCACCATGTTGATTGCGGCGTCTACGAGATCGCGCACCATGGACTCCACGTCGCGGCCCACGTATCCGACCTCAGTGAACTTCGATGCTTCGACTTTGATGAAAGGCGCACCAGACAATCGGGCGAGCCGGCGCGCGATCTCTGTCTTTCCCACTCCGGTCGGCCCGATCATAATGATGTTGTTAGGGAGGATCTCGTCTCGGATATCTTCCGGAGCCTGCGCGCGCCGCCAGCGGTTTCGTATCGCGATGGCCACTGCCTTCTTCGCTTCATTCTGGCCAACGATGTATCGGTCCAACTCGGCGACTATCTGCCGCGGCGTCAGCTCCTCGAGCCACGGTTGCGGTCCCTCGGCCGACGCCTGCTCCGCCGCAGGAACTACGGCCTTGGCTTGTTCCGTCGAGTCACTCATCTATGTAACACTCCATCACCTCGATCAGATATCCATGATCGTCAAATTGTCATTGGTATATACGCAGATTTCACCTGCTATCTGCAAACTCTTTTCGACTATTTCGCGAGCAGAAAAATCCGAGTGTCGAACCAGCGCCCTTGCGGCGGCCAACGCGTAGTTTCCACCCGACCCGATCGCCAACACGCCGTCGTCGGGTTCGATCAGCTCCCCACTCCCACTCACGACGAAAGAGTGATCCCGGTCTGCCAACGCGAGCAGCGCCTCGAGCCGGCGCAACACGCGATCGCTGCGCCAATCTTTCGCCAACTCGACAGCCGCCCTCGGCAGATTCTCCGGATAACGCTTCAGCTTTTCCTCAAAACGCTCGAACAACGTAAACGCATCCGCGGCGGCTCCGGCAAAGCCCGCCAACACCTTGCCGTCGGCCACGGAACGCACCTTGTTGGCTTTGCTCTTCATGACCGTCTCGCCGACGGTGACCTGTCCGTCGCCACCCATCGAGGTCTTACCGTCCTTGCGGACGCAGAGGATCGTTGTGCTGTGAGTGATTTGTCCGGAGTCCATGTCGCCAGGGTTTGGGTTCAAGGTCGTGAGACGTGAGAGGTGAGACGTGAGACGGCCCCGCCCCCCCCCCCCGGGGGATGGGATGTGGGCCGTTTCACGTCTCACGTCTCACGTCTCACGTCTCCCTCCTAGGCCCTCGGATGCGCCTGATCGTACACCTTTTTCAGCCGCTCCACGCTCGTATGAGTATACACCTGTGTCGTGCTGAGCGATGCATGCCCGAGCAACTCCTGAACTGCCCGCAGGTCCGCGCCCGCGTCGAGCAAATGCGTGGCGAAGCTGTGCCGCAGGCTGTGCACCTTGAGCGCGGCGTCGCCGCCCAGCGAGTCCAGAAACTTTCGCACGATGTACTGCACTCCCCGAGATGACAGACGTCTGCCTCGGGTTGACAGAAATAGCGGCCGCTCGGCACGCCCGCCACGGGCGGGGCCCACGAGCCGCTCCTCCCACACGGGTAGATATCGCCGCAGGGCGCTGAGTGCGCGACTGCCCAGCGGGAGAATACGCTCCTTACGTCCCTTGCCACGCACCTTGACCTGCTCGCTCACGATGTCGACGTCGGTCACGTTGAGACCCGACAGCTCCGCGAGACGCATCCCGGTGCTATAGAAGAATTCCAACATCGTGAGATCGCGCAAGCTGCCGAAGTCGTTTTCTGACGCACGCAGCTCGGCGAGCTGGAACAGGTCCTCGACTTGCCGTCGATCGAGTACCGCCGGCAGTCGCTTTTCGAGCTTGGGTAATCGGAGCGCGGCGGCGGGGTTCACCGACAGATCGTATCGCTCGTTGAGAAACCGGTAGAAAGATCGCAGCGTCGAAACCGCACGTGAGACCGATCGTTTCGTGAGACCGCCGCGCGTCAACTCTCCCATGAAGCTTCTTATGGTCAGTCGGTCTACCGACTCCCACGTCCACCCGCCGGCTCCGCCAAAGTAATCGTCACAAAAATCCTGGAACGTGTCGAGGTCGCGCTGATAGGCCTTGACCGTATGCTCCGAATCGTTCCGTTCGTGCGTGAGATACGCGATGAACGCTTCACACTCCGGTCGCTGTACGGTACCCGTGTCCATCACGTCGGCACGACGCTCAACCGCGCTGCGAACTCTGCCATCGCCTCGAGCGCCCGCGTCGCGAGCGACTCGCGCTTCTTTCTTTTGTCGCGGACCTTGTTCGGCAGCGGCGGGAGCAGACCGAAGTTGGCGTTCATCGGCTGAAATTTCTTTGGATCGGCGCCACGCACGTATCGCATCAGACTGCCCAGCATCGTGTCCTCGGGTGGGACAAGGGGCTCGGCGCCACCGAGGATGCGGGCGAGATTGATCCCGCACAGCAGGCCGCACGCGAGTGACTCCGTGTACCCTTCGACACCCACGAGCTGGCCGGCGAACAACAGACGATCGTCGTCCCGCGCCGACAGGTGCGGTGAGAGTACGGCCGGCGTGTTGAGATATGTATTGCGGTGCACGCTACCCCACCGAAGCATCTCCGCGTTCTCCAAACCCGGAATCATGCGGAACACTGCTCGTTGTTCGCCGGTGCGCATGCGGGTCTGAAATCCGACCATATTCCACATTTGGCCCGCTCGATTCTCCGATCGAAGTTGCATGACGGCGTAGGGTTCCCGCCCGGTGCGCGGGTCCGGCAAGCCCACCGGCTTCATCGGTCCGAACCTCAATGTGTCCGGCCCCCGGCGAGCCATCTCTTCCACCGGGAGGCAACCCTCGAAATATGCGATCTTGTCGAAGTCGTGTCCCTCGTACTGGTCCGCAGCTACGATCGCCTCGATGAACGCATAATAGCGATCTCGGTCGAAGGGTGCATTGAGGTAGTCCTCACCACCCCCTTTGCCATACCGCGACAGGCGGTACAGCACGGTTTCATCCAGAGAGTCCGCCGAGACAATCGGCGCGATGGAATCGAAGAACGCCAGGTGCGACGCGCCGAGCCGTTTCTGAATGGCGGCCGCCAAGCGGTCGGACGTGAGTGGGCCGGTTGCGACAATCCCGGGCGAGGGCAGCGTCGTGATTTCCTCACACACGACTTCGATGTTGGGGTGCGACCGAATGGCCTTGGTGACGCTTTCACTGAACAGCGCGCGGTCGACGGCGAGGGCCGCACCCGCCGGAACGCGTGTTTCTTCCGCCACCCGCATCAAGAGACTGCCCAACCGACGCAGTTCCGCCTTCAACAGTCCGTGCGCGTTGCTGGTTTCCACCGATTTGAAGGAATTAGTGCAAACGAGTTCGGCCAGGCCATCGGTTTGGTGGGCGGGCGTGTCCACCTTGGGACGCATTTCATACAGGGTGACTGTGACCCCCGACTCGGCGAGCGACCACGCCGCCTCGCACCCGGCGAGGCCACCTCCCACTACAGCAGCGTTCACGTGTCGGCGCCGGCCGTTACTGGCTCCTCCACGTCGAATTCGTGTTCGCAGTGCATGCATCGCCGATACTCGCCCCGCGCCTTCGACGATCGGCGCGCGACTCCAGTTTTCTTGCACTTGAGACACTCCTCTGGCAACGGCTCATACCAGGTGGAGTACTCGCAATCCGGATAGCGAATGCAACCATAAAAAACCCTGCCGCGCCTCGTGCGGCGTTGGGTGAGGTCGCCGACTACACAGACCGGACACTTGACGCCCAGCGGAACGGGCCGAGTGTGTTTGCAGTCCGGGTACGTGGTGCAGGCCAGGAATTCACCATACCGGCCGGTTTTGATTACCATCGGCGAACCGCACTCGTCGCACTTCTCGTCCGTGGGGCGGTCCGGCGGCCGGTCCTTCTTGATGGGACGCGTGAACTTGCACTCCGGGTAGGTGGTGCACGCGATGAACGGGCCAAAACGGCCGCTCTTGACGGTCAATGCACTGCCGCAGTTCTCGCATCGCTCTTTTTCCAAGCCATCCAGATCGTGCGCCTCGCGGATCATCGCTTCGACGTCGATGTTCTCGAGATCCTTGGAGAACGGCGTGTAGAAATCCGTCAGCACGGTCTGCCACCCAAGCTTCCCTTCTTCGATCTTGTCGAGTTCTTCTTCCATGCCCGACGTGAACTGGACGTTGAAGATATCGGGAAAGCGTGAGACCATGACCTTCGCCACGGTCCGACCGAGCGAGGTCGGCGTGAAGCGCCGATCGGTAACATTCACGTAGTCGCGATTACGCAACGTCGAGATGATGGTGCTGTAGGTACTCGGCCTACCTATGCCAAGACGCTCCAACTCCTTGACCAGGCTCGCTTCACTGAAGCGTGGAGGCGGCTCGGTGAAGTGCTGGTTCGGCGTGACCTCCAGCACGTCCACCTTGTCACCCTTTCGCAACGCCGGAACGGGAGCAAGATCCTCCGGATCCTGGCCCTCCTCCACCTCTTTCGTTTCACGGTAGAGCACCTGAAAGCCGTCGAACTTCACGAGTGATCCGGTGGCACGGAACAAGTACTTGTCCACCTCGAAGTCGATGGTTGTCGTATCGTACACCAGGGGGGTCATCTGAGACGCAACAAAACGCAGCCAGATGAGACGGTACAGCTTATACTGATCGGCGGTCAGCGCTTTCTTGATCGCCTCGGGCTTGCGCTCGACGTCGGTGGGGCGGACCGCTTCGTGCGCGTCTTGCGAGCGAACGTTCTTCGACTTGTACGTGTTCGGTTTCGCCGGTAGATACTCAGCTTTGTAGTTCTTCTCGATGAACTCGCGCACGTGGTCGATCGCCGCCGAGCCTACCCGGGTGGAGTCGGTTCGCATGTACGTGATCAAACCCACCGCGCCCTCTTCCTCCAACTCGATGCCCTCATACAACTGCTGCGCCGTACGCATTGTGCGCTGGGCGGAGAACCCGAGACGTTTGGACGCCTCCTGCTGCATGGTGCTCGTGGTGAATGGGGCGGCTGGTCTCTTGCGACGTTCGCGCCGTAGCACTTTGGACACGACGAACGGCACGTCGCTCACGGCATCCACTACCTGTTTCGCCGCCTTCTCGGACTTCAGTTCGGGATTGACACCATCGATCTTGTGGAGCTTCGCCATGAACTGCTTCTTCTTGGCCTCCAACTGCACTTCGATCGACCAATATTCTTTCGGCTTGAACTTTTCGATTTCCCCTTCGCGCTCGACGAGCAGTCGCAGCGCGACCGTCTGGACGCGGCCGGCCGACAGACCGGTCTTGACCGACTTCCACAACAAGGGGCTCGCTTTGTAACCCACCAGCCGGTCGAGAATCCGGCGCGCCTGTTGGGCCTCCACCTTGCGGGTGTCGATGGCAATGGGATTCTCCATCGCCTCCGCGACGGCCTCTTTGGTGATCTCGTGGAACAACACCCGGCGGATCTTCGAGCCGTCGCCCAGTTGATCGGCAACGTGCCAAGCGATCGCTTCGCCTTCGCGATCCGGGTCCGTCGCCAAGAAGACGTCGGAGGATCGCTTCGCCACCTTCTTCAACTCAGCGAGGGTTTTTCCCTTGCCACGAATCGTGACGTACTTCGGCGCAAAGCCGTTGTCGACGTCGACACCCAGCTCGCGTTGCGGCAAGTCCCGTAGGTGACCCACGGTCGCCTTCACCGTGAAGTTCTTCCCGAGATACTTCCCAATTGTTCTCGCCTTCGCCGGTGACTCTACCACCACCAGCGCGCCTTTTTCCTTTGCCATATCCTTCATATCTCCGGCCCTGCGCCGGCCAGCAGCACTCATCGCATGCCGTCTTCAACACCCGTTCAACCATCGGGTGTCGCGGATCGCAGGTTCCTGGTTTTCCAAGGTCCGACGGCCTAGCGAGGGCTGCTCCCTCGTCTAGGCCGTTCGTGTAAAGCGTTTCCTTTCAACAACTTAGGTAATCATCACCAGCTACGCCAGCCGTGGGCCGGGCGGGCATTATTAAAACCCTCCTTTGATTCGCGCAAGTTCGGCTACCCGCTGGGCCACCTCCGCTGCCGACAGGCCGTCGGTCGCCACCGTGATATCACACGCCGAATAGTAGCGCTGGCGCTCCTGATACAGTTCCCCGAGCCTCTCCTCCCATCCGGCTGGGTCGGGCCCCAGAAGTGGCCTCACGGGCCCATTGCGGGCCCGCACGGCCGCTGTCGCCGGGGTCGACTCGAGGTACACCGTCAGAGCCCGTCCGGCCACCGACTCCAGTGCCTTGTCCTGGACAATCCAGCCGCCGCCCGGAGCAATCACCATTGGGGCCCCACCGGACACGAGGTCCGCCATAAACGCCCGTTCGTGGGCTCGGAATGCTTCCTCACCGTGGTCCTTGAATATCGTCGCGACCGGAGTGCCAATCCTTTCCTCTATAAGAGTGTCTACGTCGACGAACTCTACACCCAACGCCGCGCCGATGAGCGGACCTACGGTGGACTTGCCGGCCCCGGGCAGCCCTACGAGAATCAGATGCCCGGAGCTCATTGATCACCGCTGCCCCGAAGATCATCCCAGCGCTGCTGCACCCGCTGGACATAGGCGTCGTGAGCTGTGCGGAGGTCTTGCAGCGTGTCGCCTCCGAGTTTCTCCGCAAAGGCATCCGCCAAGACGAGCGCCACCATCGCTTCGGCGATCACCCCAATGGCTGGAACTGCAGTGACATCGGATCGTTCCGACTGCGCCTTGGCCACTTCGCCGGTCTCGATGTTGACGGTGTCGAGCGGCCGCATGAGCGTCGCGATCGGTTTCTTGGCGACGCGAATCACGAGGGGTTGGCCGGTGGTGATTCCGCCCTCGACGCCGCCCGCGCGGTTGGATGAGCGGAGGACGCCACCGGTGATCGCCGGACCATCCCAGCCGATCTCATCGTGTGCTTCAGATCCTCTGCGGCGCGCGACGTCGAACCCAAGTCCGATCTCTACGCCCTTGGCTGCCGGAATGGACATGAGCGCACCCGCGAGCCGGCCGTCGAGCTTCCGATCCCACGACACGTGCGATCCCAAACCGACGATGACGCCGCGCGCAATGACTTCCACGATGCCGCCCAGCGTATCGCCTTCTGCTTTCGCGGCGTCGATTTCCTTTTTCATCGACGCGGTGGCGTTTGGATCGAGGCAACGCGTGTCTGACAGGTCCGCCGCGTCGTTGAGGGGCGTCGGTAGTGGGTCGGGCACGTCCGCTTTCACCGATCCCAACTCGACGACGTGACTCCCGATCTCGACGCCGAATTCGGCAAGCAGCTTTCGGCACACGGCGCCGCAGGCAACACGAGCGGCGGTTTCGCGAGCGCTCGCCCGCTCGAGAATGTCACGGGCGTCCGCCCGGTCGTATTTCAACACGCCCACCATGTCGGCGTGGCCCGGTCGTGGCCGCGTAAGCCGGCGCCGGCGGGCGAGGTCTCCGCCCGGGTTGGGGGCCGGATCCATCACGTCGGCCCAGTTGTCCCAATCCTTGTTGGCGATGTGTAACGCGATGGGCGAGCCGAGGGTTTCGCCGGCACGTACGCCGCTGATGAACTCGACCGCGTCGGATTCGATCTTCATACGGCCGCCGCGCCCGTACCCCTGCATGCGCCGCTTCAGATCGCGGTTGACGTCTTCCGTGACGAGCGGCAACCCCGCCGGGATCCCTTCGAGGATCGCAACGAGAGCCTTGCCGTGAGACTCGCCTGCCGTGGTGAATCGGATCACGCAATCCTCGACGTCGGGGTCCAGTGAGAAGTGAGACGTGAGAAGTAAGAAGTGAGAGGTGAGAAGGCCACCCCCACCCTCCCACCGGCGGTGGAGGCTTGAGGCCCTCCCACGTCTCCCGTCTCACTTCTCACTTCTCACAACAACAAAGCCCGGCAGTGCCGGGCTTCGTTGTTTCACAGCTGCTTGCAACTTGCTATCGATCTTTGTCGTCCACTACTGCGACGGCGACGGGAAGATATTCGCGACCGGCGGCAACTGCACCGTCACCACGCCAAAGGCCGTCACCCCGACCAAGAACTGCTCGCCGCTGGGCAGCTCGGCCATCCGTAGCGGTCCGATGATCGGATCACGAATCGGTATGCTTTCAATCTCACCATAGAACCACGTGTCGTATGCCACGATCTCCGGATTGTCCGTTGCGGCAAACAAAATGCGGTCATCCGGATCGCCCGCGCCACCACCGGCGCCCGGCGTTCCCCCGGCCGTCGCCGCAAAAGCGTGGTCGAAGTTCAGATCCATCCCGTAATTGCTGCTTGCAATGTCGATCGTTCCAACGAGACGCAGGAACTCATCGACCACGTAGATGGAATCCGTCCGTCGTACCAGGTTGGTCAGCCCATTGAAATTCGTGCCGATCGACAAGATCGGCATCGCGGTGTTCGTGACAAAGTCGGTGACCTGGGTTCCCCGTGACACGCCGTCGTCGATAAACGAGGGACCGAACACGACCGCTGTTGTGTCGATCGTGAACACCGTCGGTGGGCCGATCGAGACGATCGTGGTGTCGATAATCAGCAACGTTCTGGACACCTCCCTGATCGGCACGTTGCCGTCGTACGAGAGTACCCGAGCGAATTGGTTCCCGACGTCGCCGCCTTCACCGACGAAGGAGTGCGTGAAGTTGCCGGAGTTCCGGACATACGTCGTGTCTCCAAACGCCAACTGAAAGAGGTCGATCGTGATCCCCTGCTCCGCATAGAGTAGGATCTCCGAGACGCCGGACCGCTCTGCAAACACGCGAAGCGTGTCGGACAGGTTCGACGGCGGAATCTGCGCATGCTCAAAGAAGAAGTGTGACTGCGCCGAGTCTGGTTCGTCACCGCTGAGGATGATGCCGTCAGCACCAAAGCAATCTTTGCCCAGCGCGACGTCGCAGGCCGTGAGGTTCTCCCAGCGCATCGACCCGCGATTCGGTAAGGGGATCGGCTGGGCCGCCGTCGGCGTCGTGGAATAGACCGCGTAGATACTGTCGGCTGCACACGTGGTGAGCCCGGCAGTGGGCCGGCACGTGGCGCCGATGTATTGCGGACGATCCGAGAAATCATACCGTATGACGCTCTCGATGATTTGCGCGGTTTCTTCGTCGAGTGCGGTTTCAACCGTATGGATGATGAAGTTCGGCAGCGCGTGACGGCGTGTCTCGAAGCCACCCGCTACATTTACAATTGAGATGTTCGTACCGCCCGAGTTGGCCACCATTACGATGTTGGCGTTGGCACCCAACGTGTCGCTCGGCCAGAGGGCGATACCCACCGGCTGGGCGCCGATCGGAATCGCTGTTCCGAAGGAGCGGGTGGCGATGTCGAACACCTCGAGCTGGTCCAGCGCGACATTCGTGAGATAGATTTCACCGGCGGTCCCGAGATTCCGGTTCACGATACCGTCTGCGACAGCACCGCCGGTGGGCAGTACTTTGGTCCGTCCGGCAACGACGGTGACGGTGTCGGCCTGACCCGGCGCCACAAGCGACGTCAATCCGTCCACCGAATTGGCGCCGCGGTTCGCCGCACCGTCGAGCCCAAACGTCGTCACCACGTATTGTGTGGGGAACGTCGCGATAACGGTGTCGAGCCGCATTAGGTATCTGACTTCTTCGTTTGTGTTTGTTCCGCCAAACGTGGTCGAGTCACCGCTCACCACCGCACCCGCCAAAGTGGACACGATGTACCCGAGACGTGTAATACCGCCGAGATCGGTGCCTTTGATCAAGACCTGATCGTCGACTTCAGCCCGAAGCGGAATGCTATCCAATATCAACGGTGGTTCTGTATCAAGTACACCGCCTGCGGCCACGACCTCGATCGTGATCGGGAACCCCGTCCCCAGGTTTCCAGCAGAATCTTGACCCACGGGGAACAGCGTTATGAACCCCGGGGCGGTCCCGGCAGGAATCGCTAGGATAAAGCTCTCGGAGGTCGTATCGGGTTGCGATCCGATAACGAAGAAGCTCGTGTCGCCTGCAATCACGATTCCGGTCGTCAAGAAACCGACTTCGGCCAGCAACATGCCTTCGGCGAGGATCTCCACGCCCACGTTGAACCCCGGGGCGACTTGTGCGCTGTCGGACGGACTCGTCACGGTCAACTCCGGACCCGAGGTCAGCTGAATTTGCACAAACGCCGTGTCGACGTTCCCTCGCGCGTCCTCCACCACCCCCCGCAGTGTCGCGAGCTCGACCGTGAGGTCTCCCTCTGTCGCGATCAAGTCGCGGATGATCAACGTATCGGTCACGCCGATGAGGTCGTCAACAATTTTTGGTTCGAATCGCTGGACCACCGTGTCGGTACCAAGGACCGAGCTGCCGCGGAACGCGACGCCGTCGAGCGTAATCTTGCTCAAGCCGTCGGAGTTGGTCGCCTGTAATTGTACACGGACCACGCCGCCCACCCGCGCCGCTTGGAGTGGCCCCGCAGGATCCGGCAAGACGAACGCGGCCAGTTGAAGATCGAAGACTCTGGCGGTGGCGGTGTCGGGGGTGGCTTCGTTGCCGGAGCCGTCGGTGGCGGTCGCGGTAATTTCAAAGGTTCCACTGGTGAACCCAAAAATCGTAACGTCTTCGGAAAAACTCGGCGTGGTCTCGGTAAAGGTGACGACGGTGTCGAAAGTCACGGCGCCGGTAACGCTCCATCCAACGGTCAAGAGCGAAATGTTGTCGGCCGCACTGACGTTGAACTGGAGCCCAGCGGTAGCGTTGACGAACGTATCCGGCAATGTGATGAGGACGTTCGGTGGGTTGACATCCAATTCTCCCGAGACGCCTACATTTTCATTACACCCCCACCAAATGGCGGCAGACAAGCAACCGAGTAATGCTCGCTTTATGTAGCGTTGCTGCATAGCGGTTCCCAAAAGAGTGCTATCGTGTATCGCCGATTATCGCCCGTCGACAATCGGATTGTACACGATGTTTGGTGTCACCAAGATGAGCAGGTCGCGTCGTTGCTCCCGCCGCGAGGTGAACCCAAAAATTCGTCCGAGTATCGGTAGGTCTACAAGAAAAGGGATTCCGCTCTTCGCCACCGTGACTTGAGTCACAGCTAGTCCGGCCACGACCATCGTTTCGCCGTCGTTGACCAAGATCTCGTTGTTGGCGTTCTGAGTTTGCAGCGTGAAACCAATGTCGGACGGCGCCTCGCGGACCGAGGAGTTCTCCACGGCGACTCGCATCAACACTTGATCGGTATTGGTGACGTGGGGCGTAACACGGAGTCGAATACCGGTTTCTTCAAATCGGATGGTCGCAACGGGTCCGCCGGCTCCGTCTCCCGTGGTTTGCGCACTCGCGTCGATCACACGGATTGGCGTGCGCTCACCAACGAGAATCTGCGCTTCGGTATTGTCTGCCGTCGTAATCAGCGGCTCCGCTTGCAAATCGGCCAGCTGCACCTCTTGCAACGCTTCGACGAACGCCGTGAGGTTGAAGTTACCGATCGCGGTCGAGAAGATGAGTTCCAACGCCGAGCCCGGAACTGTGGCGGCGGCGTTCCCGATAGCTGAAAGCGAATTGCCGCCAAGATCGATGATGTTCACGTTCTCAGAGAACGTTTCCTCTGCAATCAACGCATCGTTGATGCCGTCGCCGTTCGTGTCCACACCGATGAGGGTGCTGGGATCGCCCCGCTGCACCAATCGATTGAAGAACTGTTCGTCGTTACCAAGGTCGTATCGGACGCCCAATTGCTCGATGTCGGTGCGATCGACGAATATCAGCTTCGCCTGAATCGACACCTGGGGCGTGGGTATATCCAGCTCCCTGACCAGTATCGTGTCTTCTTCAATGCGGCTCGCGATGTCGGTGATGATGATCTGGTTGCTCAGCGAGTCCGACACGACCGTGCCGCGCGCGCCGATGGTTTGCGTCAAGACGTCTTCAATCCCCGAAACGCGCTTGAAGTTCAGGGACATGATCACGGTCTGTTTCGGTTCCAGCGAGTCGCGGGCCGCCAGCTCGGCAGGATTGACGATCCGAATGATTCCGGTTCCCTCATCCTCCTCTGCTTGAAGACCGTTGATGTCGAGTATCTCCCTGAGCGCGATGTCCCAGGGCTGATCTTTGATCTCCGCCCAAATGATTGCATCGACATTGCGGCCCAGTAGGATCGACCGACCACTGAACTCGGCGAACCCGGCCATGACGTCGGCCATCGACGCCGAGTCCCACGTGACCGTGATGCGGTCTTGTCCGGACTGCTGGAGGGCCGGCGCGTCGAAGATCGGTGCGGTCGCCGGCACGACGATGGGTGCTCCCGCGACCGTGGATGGTAACGTCCCCGAAGACCACGCGGTGAATTCGTGATCGGTGCTCAAAACGATGCGGATCGTGTTGTCGATGTACTCGAGTTGGTAGTTACGCAGCGACTCCAACTCGAGAACAATGCGCACGACGTCGGGCCGGAACTGCGAGTACCGGACGTGCACGATCCCGCCGCGGTTGGCGCCGTCGTACACCACTCCCGGCACCATGAGGCGGGCGCCCTCGACGTCTATGACGAGGCGCGCAGGGTTCTCCAAAGTGAAATCCCTGACATTGACGGCTCCCTCGACGTCCACAACCACTACCGCGCTACCCGGGCTCGGTAAGACGCTGATTGCCGTGACATCACCCGGACCGTCCGCCGGGAGCGGCGTTACCGCTATCGCCATTCCAACTGCAGCTGTAACCCAAGAGCGCTTCATGAATTACCATCCCCCCGGCGTCGGCGGAGCGTTATCATTACCTGCCGCGGTACGCCAAATTCTTCAATTGTGAGAACCACTTCGTGTTCCCGGATCTCCGCTACCCGGAGCCGGCCAACCTCATCGTCTGTCCGAACCTCGTAGCGCTCACCCTGGGTCACGTCCCGGAGCACGGCCACGCTTCTCCCGGGATACCGCGCATCGTAGAGGATTGATGTCAGGCGGAGGTCTTCGAGAAAAGGCCGCAGCTCGAGACCGCTTCCCACGAGAGAACGGAACGGATCTCGCGCCGCCGCTCGATATGTGAACACTTCTCTCGACAGTTCGATCGGCTCGACCGTGACTGTCGTGTCCTGCGTGAGGTCCGCACCAGACGTTGCTGGATCGGACGCGCCTCCGGCCGGTGGCGGTGAAACATCACCACCTCCGCATGCGACGAGCAGGGCCAGCCCGCCGGCCCAGCCACGCTTGTTAGGACGTTTCACCAAGAGCCTCAGCGATGACATCGGGAGTAGCCTTCACGAAAGTTCTGATACTGAACGTGACCCTGAGATACGTCCGTCCTTCCTCGACGAGAACACCCTGGAGGTCGGTTGGCTGCGCCACCTGAAGGGATACACCATAGGGAACCATGACCCGGCGCAGGGAAGCAATGTCGGAAAGGAATTCACCTACCTCGTCGAACGGACCCAAGACGGTGACCTGGTTGCGAATCACCCGAAACGGCGGTACGAGCTCGGATGGCAACTCGTTGATACTAATCAGCTGGACACGGCGACGCTGCGCACGACTCGCGACGCTATCGATGAGGCTCACCACTTCGCTCTGGGCGGGAACCAGATCCCGCATCACATCGAGAGCACCTTCGAACTGCTCGACCGTGGCGCGGAGCTGTTCGAGCGTACCCTCCGCCAAATCCGAGCGCGCGGTGTCAATCCTGGCCCGGAGCGAGTCGATCTGAAATTGCATCTGGCTCGTCTCTTCGACCTTCGGCGTCCGCCAATACACCCAAAAACCGATCGGCGCGGCCAGACCCATCGCGATCAAGAGCCCGAGGAGCTGTGTCCTCTCTTTTTGGGTCATCGCCATGGTCAGCCCCCCTCGATGAACATCTCGGTAACCCGCCGCGTACGAATGAACGCGGAATCCGCCATCTGAAACGTTCCCGTTATTTGAAAGGCCCTGACCGTCCGCTCCGACTCGATGACCGTATTGGTCCCCGAGGTGCGGATGTCTGTGAACCACGGCGAATCCTGCAGCCGTGTCATGAATCGCGTGAAGGACTGAATGTTGGATGAGCGTCCGTCGATTGTGAACTGAGTGGCAGCGGCGACCACGCTACCGTCCTCGAGGATTTGATCTTGCACCGTGACGGCGTCCAACGCTACGAGCCAAGTGAAATCCGGTAGCGCCCTGGTCACCTCTTCCATTATGTGCGGCCACACAAAGCGGTCGCCGTCAATCGCGCGGATGGCGTCCAGTTCCAACACGAGCGAGTCGCGCAACACTTGCTGCCGCGTTTTTTGAGCAATCATTTGCTCGAATCGACGCGCCTCGCTTCGGGCTTCCAGTAATGAGGGCTGGAGGCCGTTGAGCAAGTTCGTCTGGGTGTACCACACCCATCCTATCAGGCTGATGCCGACCACCCATAGACCCACCGCCCCGATGAGGAGAGGGTCCTTGATCTGACCAGCCAGGGCGGAGAAATCAGGGAGCCTAAGACCGCCCCCCCCTCTCCCGGTTTTCCTCTTCTTCGCTCCGGGAAGGAGATTGATTGTGATTCTCATGCCGCTATGCCTCCCAGCTCGCGTCCGCAGAGCCAACCCGATACCCTGCATGAGTAGCGGGGCAAGTTGGTCCACTTCCACGGTATCAAACACGCCGTCTTTCACGCGCAACCGCTGCAGCGGGTTGGCGACCTCCACCGGAACGCCCAGCCGACTGCTCAGCGCTTCGGCCATTCCATGTACCCTCGAGCCGCCACCGGAAATGTACATGCTTTGAACGCCCGACGTCTCACGCGACGCCGCCTGCAAAAAGGCCGCCGCGCGCTCCACACCAAGAGCGATCTCGTCTCCACGACTGGTCACGTATTGCGACAATTCGGGTCGCGGCTCTCCAGACGAAAGGATGTGTTCCGCGTCTTCGGACGACATCCCCAAATCGCGCTGTAGATCCTCGCGGAATTTTTTCGTTCCAACGCTCAGATCCCGAGAGAGAAGCGGGATACCGTCTTGGAGAATGTTGACGTTGGTAACCTCGTGGCCGATGTTCGCCAGAGCCACGACACCCAACATCGCTTCCGGGTAACTCAACTCAAACGCGTTGTGCAACGCAAACGCATCTACTTCCACCTTTTCGGGTTGCAGTCCCGCGTCCGCCAACAACGTCACCTTCGTCTCAACCAGCTCGCGCTTTGCCGCCACGAGCAATACGTCCATCTGAAGCCCGTCACCGTCTGGATCGAGCACCTGAAAGTCCAGCTCAACTCCTTCGATATCGAAGGGCACGTGTTGCTGCGCCTCCCAGCGTACGACCTCCGCCGCATCACTTTCCTTCATACGGTCGACTTGGATTTTTTTCACGATTACATCACGACCGCCCACCGCAACCACAACCCGCTTCTGCTTGATGCCGGTGAACAACCCCCTTATGGCCTCGGATATAACCGCCGGGTTCATCACCTCGCCCTCGACTATGGCATCCGCCAACACAGGGGTCGTGGCAACACGCGAGAGTTCCGGCTCACCGCCACCATGATCGATGATCACGACCTTGATGAGGCCGCTGCCGATGTCCAACCCTACGGTCGATTTCCGCCCTCCGAGCCCAAAAAGTGCCATATGTTCCCATAGCGTAAGGAGATAACTGGCCGTACGGGGCTCCTACAGTATTAGGACCCGATTTCTTTGTCAAGCTCTAACCTACTTTAAACAATCGCCACAAGTGCTTAACGGATAGTGACTTACGTCACTCTAGTCCGTAAAACCATCCTCGGGAAACGATCGGGACCGGCCGCCCGGACGCCAGGAGGGCCATATTCAGGGCGCATGGGGAGTAGACCACCAAGGCGCGGCCACCCAATCGAACGGCACCCTCTCCCAACAAACCGGCCTGAACCGCTCCCTCGATTCGGGGGGCACCGATGGTGGCCCGAAACGATCCACCCACCAGAATCAACCCAGCAAACGAGAACGCGCCACGGATGTCGAGATCGCCTCCAACCACCAACACCCCTTGGCCCGAGCCCCCCAACAGTGTCAGGTCGCCCGGGACATACACCACCGGGCGGTAGTTTCCACAACCCGAATCGGCGGCTGGATCGCCCCAATTCCTGAACTCGGCGGCGTGGCAGACGCCCCCCTGGAGGACAGGCCCGATATCGACATATCGGCCGGGAGCAACCTGCTTGTTGGCTCGCGCAACCCACTTCGAGAAGTCCTCCGGCTCGGGGGGGGTGCGCGAGCCGAAACCGAATTTCGTATCGGGATCGCTTTCGCGCGGTGACGTACACCCCCGTACGAAGCTGGGTGCGCCAACCCTCACCTCGGCTAGCGGCCCGACATTCACTGGCCCGTTCACCAGCAGCGGCGCTGCCGCCGGCGTGCCCCAGGGCTCGAGTCGAACGAGGACGCCCGCACGGGCGACCCCGCCTGAACGTCCGAGGCCGTCGGCTCCTATGAGAAAGAGCCCTACCCCAAGCCGCCTGACACTGGTCACGGATTTGATCGTGCCCGACTCCCATCTGACGGTGTCGGCGACCGCCCTCCCCACAGGCAACGCGGTGTAGCGGCCGGCGTCCCAGTTGGCAAGCGGATCGGTGACCGCGGTCTCGGCCAGACCCAAGGCCTGCTGTAGCTCGAGAGCGGCCCGTCCGGTCCGATGGTCCAACACGCCGCCCCAAAAGGCGGCGGTCACCAGGCCGGCGAGCATCGCGAGGACAAAAATGACGATCGGCAGCGCAACGCCGCGTTCGCGGGAGTGGATTGCCATCGTCAGCGCCGGCTCTGTCGACGTAGTGCGTTCCGCAACGTCACGCGCATGGTCACCCACCGGTCCGCCATGACGGTCGCGTGGGGTGGCGCCACCCGTCCCGGGGCAACGGCCACCGCAATTTCGATAGCTGCAACTCGATCGGGCGCTCGGGTTGGCGCGCCGTTGGGGTCGAAGTATCGGAATGCGAGCCCCCACGGTGCGATCGGTCCGAGGAGCGGTTGAATGGGAGGCCATCTGTTGGAGGCTTTGCTGTAGCGCCGCATCCCGACCCACCAATCACCCCTCGAGTCCGGATAACCTTTGATCTCCCAAAGCGACGCACCTCGCGCGGGCGCCCCCACCAGAACGAGTCCCAACTCACGTCGTGAAAGTCCCGCCAAATGGACTAGTACGCCGGCGCCGCCATCCGGACACCGACGTCCTTTCTCGACCCTGCGCAGATCGGCGTGCAACCAACGATCGTCTTCCGACTTCGTCTGGTCCCCGTCTGCAAACAGTAGGACCGAATCAACCAGTGGATCGAGAGGCCGCGAGCCCAAATAGTCACCGTGCAAGAGCACAGTCGAGCGCGAAGCCGACGGAGCCGCACAGGTGACGTAGAGGTTTCGCAGCGCGCGATAGGTGATCGACCCGGTCGACGCACTCAACAAATCCCCTCCAGACACCGCGCCGGGATCGAGGCTGCGAAGCTCCGAAGTGAGAATGTGCGCCGCCGCCCGTTCGGTGGCGTTTGCGTCCATTAGACTCGTTTGGCGGCGATAAATGCGCTGACCCGCCATCAAGAGGCTCATCGCCCCGGTCGCTACAGTACCAAACAGAACAAGGGCGGTCAGCAGCTCTACCAGTGTGAACCCGTGGCCTCTCATAGGAGACAGGTCCGCGCGGTGAAGATGGTGTCTTTGCGCCACGTGGCCGTTGGTGCCGAGACCACTACCGCCAGGTCCGAGACCGACCCTCGCGTCCGAATCGACCAATCCAAACGGAACGCGCCAACGAGCGAATCGCCGCTCGCACTTCCATCACATGCGACCGGCAGCAACGACTCGAGCGTCGCTCTGCCGATCGTTGCAGCCGACGCGTATCTCGCCCCTTCGCCAATCAATCGGGTCAGGGCAGCGGCGGCGGAACTCACGGCCAACGCCCCCACCGTCAGAATGGTGATAGCGACCATCACCTCGATGATCGTGAGGCCGTGCTTTTCATTGTTCGGCTGCACCGCGATCCTCCCAGTTCGACAACCACCGCAACATATGGGGGCGCGGCAGCACCACCGTCATCAAGATGACGCGCTCAGTAGCATTTCTTTTTGATCGCTGACGATACGACGGAAACCGCGGGTGGCTCTAGCTACAGGCCGCCTCTGGCGCCAAGGGCGGTGCAGTACCGACGAAGATGGTCCACGTCTTGGCCGTACCCAGGTGCGCCGCGGTTCCGGCCCAGCCCGTGTCTGAAACATCCAGCAATGAGAGGGTCACACCGGTCGACGGATCGTGCGTGAGAACGGCCGAGGGAATCGCGCCGCTATAGTAGGTAGAGTTGTCGTGGAAGTAAGACCACTGGAACGGCGCCCGGGGTGATGCCGCGCACACCTGCCGCGACTCACCCCGGAAAACCGCATCGGCGCTAGTGCATTAGGTGCACTTAGGCTCGCCTTCGTTCGTCGCGGGTGCCGCTGGCGCCTCGTTGATGTAGATGGCGCAAGTCTCGCCCGTACCCGTGTGGACTGCGATGCCGTTGTACGACACCGGGGGGCCCGCGGTAACGACGACCGTGACCGTCACACCCGCCGACTCGGTAAAGTTCATACCGGTGGCCGCGGCGGTCTTGTCGGTCGTGTACGTGGTGTTGTCGGCGAAGAACGCTTCCTCAGCTGTAACCAGGTTGCGCAGATCCGACTTCATGGCGGCCATGTAGGCCTTCTCCTTGGTATTGGAGAACTTCGGAATGGCGATGGCTGCCAAGATGCCGATGATCACAACGACGATCAGCAACTCGATCAGCGTGAAACCCTTGCGATTCAACATGGGACTTCCTCCTCAGGGAAAAACCCCAACACCAAACTTCAGTGTTGGCGCAAAAACAGAAACGGTGAACTGCGGAAGTGCAATCTCCATGCCTCATTTCGACCCAAACCCATAAACGGCTTTATAACAACGACTTAATGGATCGCGCATGGCCGTGAAACCCCCGTAGCGTCCGACCCCTAACACTCATTTTGCAAGGCGTACGGACAGTCGCAATACTCAGACAGGTTGCCTATTTTCGGCTTAAATTCGGGGCGCCGGGCTACCTGGGAGCTCCGGGAAGGTCACACGCCGCTCCGGCAACCACCGGGTTCGCCTCGAGCGTCGTCCCAACCGCCGGCCGGAGTGCATCAATCCCGGGCCAAAGGGTTTCGAGCTCCAGGCAGAACGCCGGATCGGCCACCCCCAAGGGAAGGATCGCCGGCAGTGAGTCGAGACCTCGGGAGGCCGCCGCCAAGTTGAAACTCAGCCAATCGAGCCGAGCTTGGGCCACTGCCAGCCGCCAGGGCGGCGCGGCGCCACGCCGGAGAACATCCAGATGAAGCCAAGCTGCCGCTCGCGACCGAGGAGTCTCCCGCAAAAGCGTTTCGGCGACCGCCGCCGCCGAGTCGGGGTATCCTGCGGCGGAGTACGCGTCGACCAAGAGACGGACAAGGCCGGGTTGATTCGGCCACAAGCTGGTCGCTCGTTGCGCCTCGCGGACGGCCACGGGGTACCGGCCCATCCCGATCGCCAAGGGCACGCTGAGAGTCGCAATCATCGGTTCCCGATCGAAAAGCTCGCCCGCCACCAAGTACTCGGCCAACGCTCGTGTGGAATCCCCCGTCAACTCACTGATCCGCCCCACTCGGATATGGTTGCGAAAGCTTTCGGGGTGCTCGATGACCCCTTCGATGACCGTAGTCCGAGTATCCCTCCAGAACGGTGTCCGCGTCACGGTCCGACCGGTATACACGACGGCCAGTGCCGCGGCGGCTAGAATGGCAACGCGCTTTTCACGAAACCGTTGAGACCAAACCAGCAGCCACCCTATGGAGAGTGCCGGGGCCAACCCGGCCAAATACAGGGTGCGCTCTGCGAGCGCGATACCCGAGCCGAAGAGCAGGTTCGACGTCGGCGCGTAGCTCGCCACGCCGGCGAGAATCCCGAACGCGATTGCCGGAGCCCGCTTGAGGCAAGCCACGCCGAGAGTCAGACAGGCTCCCGCGCTGAGCAACCCCAACAAAGCCAGACCACCGAATTCTGTGCGCTGGGGAACGACCAACGGGTTGTAGTCGTGCGAGAGTTGTAGCGGCCACGAGAGCAGTCGAATCACGTCCAGTTGGACGGGCAACGCGGTGGCCAAGCGACCCATAGCTGTCAGGCCTCGGAAGTTGGCGGCCGATGTGGCCGTGACGTACGAGCCGGCAACCCCGCGCCACACGAAGAACCATCCCAGCGTGAGCGCGGCTACCGTTACGTACAGTTCGCCCATTGGTCGACGGGGCTGTTCTCGATCGAGCACGTGATCGAGCGCAAGGAAAACGATACCCACAACCGCGTTTTCCTTTGATAAGAGCGCGCACAAGACCGCACCCAGCGTGGCGACCAACCAAAACCGCGCATGAGATGGGGTTTCGGCACGACGGTACTTACGCGCCGCAAGCACGGCGGCGAGCAGCCCTAGCCCCACCATGATCTCCGCACGCCCCACCACGTTCGCCACTGCCTCGACATGGATCGGGTGTATGGCGAACACCAGCCCTGCAGCCAGTGCGCCCAGCGGTGGAAGCCACATCGCCGCGACGAGCACCACGAGGGCGGACGCCACGCCATGCAACAGTATGTTCGTCAGGTGAAACCACCCCGCGCGTCCACCGGAGACAACCCAGTCGATCGCATACGACACCACGACGAGGGGGCGGTACAAACCGGCAGAGGGTTCGGTGGGAGTTGCCGGCCAGTAAGGCGAAAACACGGCCCGCAGCGCACCGCCTATTGAGTGCGCGGCCGGGTTGGCACGAACCAAAGGCGTGTCGTCGACGGCCCATTCGTTTTGGGTCGCGTTGACGAACACGAGGCACGCAACGCCGCCCACAATGAGCGCCGCACGGCGCACGCTCAACCAGGACATTGGAACCGGTACAAAGCGGGGCCATTCGTTATCTGGAACAGCAACGACACGGTGGAGTCGGAGCGTTGCTCAAGGTGTCGCACCATGGGCGCCCCTGGTGCTTGCGGACCGGAGAGGGCGATGTGTGTCACGCCGGAAGCGCAATAGAAACTCAGCGTGGTGTCCGGAGGTAGCGGCGTAGTCGAACGGTCACTCCAAGTGAAGAGGTAGCTCGGCACGGCATGACGCCCGGTATACAGGTAGATCAGTGCTTCGTCCTCGCTAGCCACGACCGCATCGGCCTCGACTTCGGCCTGAATGGCGGGTACGAGCACAGTGAACGGCTCCGTAATACCCTCGGCAGTCCCGGTGAACTGACGCCCGACGAGCGACGCGATTTCCCGACGCGGATATCCAAGGGCCACCGCCACCGCCAACAGGCCTACGGCCAGGCGTCCCCACCGTCCCTTCCGCCACGCGGCCATCGATCCCGCGACCGCGAGGAGAACCATCCAAGGCAGCACGATCCAAATGAATCGATCCGGCGCCACCGGCCACATCGTAACGACGGCGAGGTAAACACCGAGCGTCGTGACGAGCGCGGGTACTCGAGGCGCGACCGTGACGGCTCCCCAGAAAACCGACGCCATGATGAGCCCGGCCAGCGGCAGGCTGATGAACGCCGGAGCTGCCGGCAGGCTGAGTCTGGCGAGTGGAGCGAACACACGCAGGTCGATGCCCCGGAGGATGTCCACGAAGCCCACCTGGCCCGCTCCGGCGAGATACGTTCCATAATTGGATGCGATGCGTGGATCCACGGCGTCGGCCTGCCCGCCGATCCAAATGAACCAGGGGGCTGCCGTCGCGATCGCGGCAATGAAAGCGGAGATCGCACCGGTTCGCTGGCGGCGCAACCACAGCGCCACCGGTATGCCAACAACCGCCGCTACCCCAATGCTCCGGGTGAGAGCGGCGAGTCCGGCCAACACACCGGCCAGCGCGCCACGCGCCCGGCCGACCTCCGACCTGTCGGCAGCCACGATCGCTCCAGCGAGCAACATGAGAAACAACGGCTCTGAGAAACGCACGCCCACGATGGTGAGGAGGGGAAATGCCAGAAACGCCATCGGAAGGGCGACATACTGTGCGAGGGGAGCAACTGCCCAGCGCCGCGCGTGAAGCGCCACCAAAAAAGCCGCCACGCCGAATGCTGCCGAGTCGAACAGTTGGAACAGCGTCACGTTTTGCGGGAAGACCGGCCAGAGACGCCAGAGCAGACTCAACGTCGCCGGATAGAGAACCGGGAAGTGCACCCCGGACGGTGCGCCGCGCAGGTGGACATACCGGAACCCCTCACCTTCGGCTAACGCTTTGGCGAGCGTGACATAGATGCCGTCGTCGTAGAACACTCCCACGAACGCATGGGGTTGCGCCCACAGCGCCACCGCGAATACGCCGAGCGCGAGCAGTCCCGGCCAGAGTTCGTGATGGCCGCGATGCCGGCTCATCTCACCCCCGACCGGCAAACGCGAAAAGCTTCACCGAATGCGTCTTCGATTGGAAGAAAGGAGGTTAAAACGGATGATGTGCCAAAACGCCGCCACGCCGTCGCGCCAGTCGATCTTTTTCCCTTCGTCATAGGTGCGGCCGGCATAACTGATAGGCAGCTCCCATATCCTCGCCTTCGCTTTTGCCAGACGGGCCGTCAATTCGACCTCGATGCCGAAGCGATTCGACACCAGCGGAAGTGACTTGAGCAAATCCGCCCGAACTAGCTTATAGCACGTCTCCATGTCCGTGAGGTTGAGGTCGGTGAGCATGTTCGACATCAGCGTGAGGAATTGATTCCCTATCGAGTGCCAGAAGTACAGCACTCGCCGGGGCCCACCTTGAAAACGCGAACCGTACACCGCGTCAGCCTTTCCCACGCGGATCGGATCGAGCAACGTCGGGAACTCGGTCGGATCGTACTCCAAGTCGGCATCTTGAAACACGATGATGTGGCCGGTCGCCACGTCGATTCCGGCACGCAGGGCGGCACCTTTGCCAAGATTCTTTGGCTGATGAATGACGTGTTGGATGCGGCCGTCTGCATGAAGGGCATCGAGCACCTTGCCGGTCCCGTCGCTGGAGCCGTCGTTGACGGCAACGATCTCAATCCGCAGCGGAACCTCCTGGAGGCGCTCAATGACCGCCTTCACGGTCGTCTCCTCGTTGTACACCGGTACCACCGCCGTCACGATCAGATCGTTCCAATCGGTCGGAATGTTCATGATTGGCGCTCCTCGATGGCAATACGCGACTGACCCATTCCGCGTGGCAGATATCGCTCCCACCACGACAGCGGTACCCATTTGCGTTGGAGCGCGCCTCGAATGATCGGAGCGCTACTCTGAGTCTGAGTCATACCGAGCGAGCTTGCGATACAGCGTCGACGGATCGATGCCCAACACCTCGGCCGTACGTGTCTTGTTTCCACTCTCCGCCTGTAGCACCCACATGATGTAAGCCCGCTCGATGGCATCGAGGGTGGGGTTGGAGACGGCTCGCTCCTCAACCAGCGGCTGGGTTTTCGGCTCCGTGATACGACTCGGAAGCACCTCGAGACCGATGTCCCGATCGCGAGTCAGAATCGCGGCGTGCTCCAAGGCATTTTCCAGTTCACGAACGTTGCCGGGCCAGTCGTACGCCATGATCGCGTCGAGAGCGTCCTGCGACAGCGTCGGTGCGTCCTGACCGCGATCTTCCCCGATACGGTTCAGAAACGATTCGGCTAGGAGGGGTATGTCTTCCCGCCGTTCGTTCAACTTGGGCAGATGGAGGGCGAACACGTTGAGGCGGTAAAACAGATCCGACCGAAATTGGCCACGGCGTAACTCCTCCTCCAGATTGCGGTTGGTCGCTGCAATTACTCGCACATCGACCGGAATCGCCGCCGTGCCACCTACCGGAAGAACCTCACGTTCTTGTAGAACGCGAAGCAGCTTCACTTGCGTCGACGGAGTGGTCTCGCCGATCTCGTCCAAGAAAAAGCTGCCACCCCGCGCAGCCGCAAAGAGGCCTTCCTTGTCCCGCACCGCCCCCGTGAAAGATCCTTTGACGTGGCCAAACAGCTCGGACTCCAGCAGGCCCTCCGGCAACGCGCCACAATTGATTGACAGAAACAACCCTTCGCTGCGCAGCGAGAGTTCGTGGATGTACCTCGCGATCACCTCCTTACCTGTGCCGCTATCTCCTTCGATCAGCACGGTGGAGTCGGTGGGAGCAACCTGCTCTGCTAGCTCCAACAGGTCGACAAAACACCGAGCCTTGCCGATCGGCTTCATCACAACCGACCGGTCGCGACGACGGATCTCATTCTTGAGTTGTTTGTTTTCGGACCGCAATTGACGGTATTCAGCGGCTCGCCTGCAGATCGCCACCAGATCGTCGTTGGAAAACGGCTTCTGAATGTAGTAAAAGGCGCCGTCGTTGACGGCCTGAATCGCCGTCTGTAGCGAGGCCTGCGCCGTCATCAGAATGACCGGCGTTTCCGGATCTCGCTCGTGCGCCGCGTGGAGGATGTCCAAACCACCCACCTGTGGCATGCGGACATCCGTCAACACTATCTGCGGCGCTTGGGTCTCGATCGCCTCCAGTGCCGCACTCCCCCCTTGGGCCGTCGCGACCACGAATCCTGACTTCCTGAGTAAGATCCGCAACGAGTCGAGGATGCCCGACTCGTCATCGATGATCAGAATGGACGGTTGGTTCTCACTCATGCGGCTGCCTCGCTCGGCTCTGTCTTGGGGAGATAGATGCTAAACGTCGTGCCGCTGTCCGTTTCGGTATCGAGAAACAGGAGTCCGCGGTGGACGGCCACGGCGCGCTGTACAACCGAGAGTCCGAGGCCAGTGCCGCCCTGGCGGCCTGTCACGAACGGATCGAAGAGTTTGTCGCGCAGCTCCTGAGGTATGCCCGGGCCGGTATCGGAAATCTCGAGGAGTACGCATGCGCCCCGAGACACGCCGCCTGGCACGTCGGACGCCCGCACATCACGAAGCTCGACCGTGACCGATGCCTTCCCTTCTGAGGCCTGCATGGCGTTCAGCACCAGGTTCAGCACCACCCGGTGAAGCAGATCCTCATCGCCCACAATTGGCGCACAACGACCTCGGACCGTCACATCGGCATCGTCGGGACAATCCGGATGCTCCCGGACGACGGCTATCGCCGCTCTGGCGATGGCCTCGAGATCGACGGGATGCGGTTCCCCAACATGGACACGCGAGAAATCCAAAAAGTCGGTGAGCAGCCTACTCAACCGGTCGCTCTCTCGGACGACCAGCTGCGCCAGAAATCTGTCGTCCTCGTCGGCTTGGACGGACTCACCAAGCTGTTCGACCGACGACCGGATCGACGCCAACGGATTCTTGATCTCGTGTGCGAGTGATGCCGACAGCTCTGCCACCGCCTCCAAGCGCTCGGCACGCCGGTTCAGGTCCTGGAGTCGGATTTGGTCCGAAATGTCCGAGAAGATTGCCGTGACCGACCCAAGATCGTCTTCTCTCGATTCGTGCAACGTGGTCGTAACGCCTATCGGAAATGTGCGTCCCTCGGAAAACACCTTACCCGTGAGACGCATACGACGCCGGCGATCGCGCTGGGCCGTCACGATTCCGCGAGCCAGTTCGGCCGAAACCCCGCCGAGGAACTCCAGAAACGGACGTCCCAAGTGTGTCTCGCTGACGAATCCGAGCAACTGCTCGGCAGCCGGGTTGGCAAAGGCGAGCCTCCCGTCACCGTCTACGGTAACGACACCCGCGACGAGTTGCTGTAGAATATCCGAGGCCTCGAGGCGTAATCGTTTGACCTCTTGCTCGAGAACCGATCTGGCCGCTCCCACAATCCGAACCCGGCTCGCCAGGTAGCTGATGGCCAGGGCCACCACGACGAACAGACCCACTTGGAGCCACAGCGCCACCGAGAGCTGTACCGGGTTTCCAAAAAACACGTCGGCCACATAGAGCGCGGCTGCGAGAATCGTCATGAGCAGACTCGACGCGATCGGCATCCACACCGAACTCACTGCGATCACGACGATATAGAGCGACGCGAAATTGCTCTCCCCACCTCCGGTGACGTGCACCACCGCGGTCGCCAGGCCCAGGTCGAACAGAGTTTGGATGTAGAGGAATGTCTCGGTAGGAGGGACCCCTCGGACGTGCGTGTGGAAGAAGGAAGCCCCGGTGACCACCAAACTCAGCACCAGGGCCAAGGTGACGATCAGAAACCAAATCCGAGGCGTTGCCGTGAAATAGAACGCCGCCGCGACGAAGATCGCTGTCGCCACACTGACCCGCCCGACATACACCCACCGCAGCAGAGCAGCGGCCGTCGGCACCGGGGCTTCGTCCTTCAGCCCACTCTTCTCACTCTTCTCGCCCTTTGCGAGACTTTTTGGTGCGTTCATAGCCCCATTATTTGGTAATACCCTCGCAAAACGCAACAATCCCTGTCACCGAAGGTCGCGGTGGGGGACTCGTAGCGCGTGAACCTACGTCACATCGCGGTTCGGCAGGCCTGGTTATTTTGGGCGTCCCGCGACCAGTTAGGGCAGTTCGACGCCGCCGTGGATGGAAACGCATCACAAACGTCGCACCGACGTTTTACATACATAAAATGCTATTGAGGACCCTGAGCGCCGCCTGGTTCGCGGCGATTTTCATATCCCAGACCACGCAGGCCCACTCATCACAAACCGTCTCCGGCGGGCGAGTCGACGGCCGGGAGCCGGTCAGGCCCGTTCTGAATGCCAAGCATGGGGGCGACTCCGATCCCAGCCGGATCGGCGACCGATCGGTCCGTCGCCACGCCGAGGGCCAGCCGCGTGGCGGGTAGCGAGCGCATAGTTTTCCTTCGCGTCGCGCTCTGGACATTGCCCCAGCGACCCACCGCCGGTACCACTCCACTTCATCGCCGGCTCGATGCGGATTACTATAGAACTGTCCTAGCCTTGTACCTCTAATACCATGCATCTGCGTCAGAACTCGCCCTGGGTCGTGATGAAGTTTGGGGGCACGAGTGTGTCTTCGGCCGCCATGTGGCGAATCATCGCCGACGTCATCCAGAGACGTGCCAATGAAGGCTTTCGTCCCGTTTTGGTGTGCTCGGCGTTGAGCGGAGTCTCGGATCAGCTCGAAACGCTTCTCCGAGACGCGGTGGACGACAACCATGAGCCAATCATCCGAGCGATCCGTGAGCGACACGAGGCGCTGGCGAGCGATCTGCAGGTGCCGTTCACTGATCAACTCGAACGGTACTTGGCTGAGCTCGATCGGCTGGCCGCGGGGATCTCGCTCGTCGGTGAGTACTCGCCGCGGCTGCAGGCGAGAGTCCTCGCAACCGGCGAACTCTTGGCCACGCTGCTCGGCGCGGCATTCCTCGAAGGACAAGGCATCGAGGTCAGTTGGATCGACGCCCGTACGGTGCTAAGGAGCAAGCCACAGAAGGACGCATCACCCCACTCCAATATCCTGTCGGCGGAATGTGAGAGCGAGCCAAATCCGGAAATGTGTGCACGGTTGAGCAAGGAGCCAGGCGTCATCATAACTCAAGGTTTCATCGCCGCCGATGAGAATGGTGAGACAGTGCTGTTCGGCCGAGGAGGCTCCGATACATCAGCGGCATACTTCGCCGCCGGGCTGGAGGCCGCACGACTGGAGATCTGGACCGACGTACCCGGCATGTTCAGCGCCGATCCGCGCATCGTTCCGTCAGCCAGGCTGCTCCGTACGCTGGACTATTCGGAGGCGCAGGAAATCGCCACCACCGGGAGCGGCGTGCTGCATGCTCGCTGCATTCCCGCCGTCAAACGCCACCGAGTTCCCATTCACATCCGCAGCACGTTTCATCCACAGCAAGAGGGCACGGTCATTTCGGCCCTTCCGGATGAGGGCCAACCCACCGTCAAGGCGATTTCGGTGAAGCGCGCCGCCGTGCTGATCTCGATGGAAACGTTGGGCATGTGGCAACAGGTAGGGTTCCTAGCGGAAGCGTTTCTCTGCTTTGCCAGACACCGCCTTTCGATTGATCTGGTCGCCACGTCGGAGACCAACGTCACCGTGTCGCTGGACGCCGACGCCAACAGCTTGGCGTCCGTCCCATTGACTGGCTTGCTCGACGACCTCAACGCGATATGCAAAGCGCAAGTCATCGCACCGTGTGCGGCGGTGAGTCTTGTCGGGCGACACATTCGCGCCATCCTGCATCAGTTGGGACCGGCGTTGGAGGCCTTTCAAGAACAGCAGGTCCACCTCGTGTCTCAAGCGGCCAGCGATTTGAACATCACGTTCGTCGTCGACGAACCCAGCGCTGATCGTCTCGTGGAACGGCTGCACGCTCTAGTGGTTCGTACTCGCGCTCCAAGCGAAGCGTTCGGTCCAACATGGGAGCAGGTACAGGGTGGCCGACCATCGGGCGGAGTCGTAGAAGTACCTTGGTGGCAGGAGAAACGGGATGCGCTCCTCGCGATCGCCGAGGATCGGGACTCGGCGTACGTGTACGATATCGAGAGCGTAGACAAAGCGCTGGCGCAGCTACGCGGCCTGCAGGCGGTGGATCACCTTTTTTATGCTATGAAGGCCAACTCCAACCCCCGGATTCTCGAGTGCGTTCGAAATGGTGGCGTTGGTTTGGAGTGTGTATCGCGCAGCGAAGTCGAGCGAGTGCTCTCGCTGTTTCCAGATATCGACCGCCACGACATCCTTTTCACGCCAAATTTTGCGCCGCGCGATGAATACGCGTTCGCGCTCGACGCCGGTGTTTGGGTCACGTTGGACAACCTCCACCCGCTAATGCACTGGCCGAACCTGTTTCGCGACAAGGCGATCTTCGTGCGCGTCGATCTGGGTCAGGGCCGCGGGCATCACGAAAAGGTCCACACAGCCGGTTACCAGTCCAAGTTCGGCGTGCCACTCGGCGAAATCGACGAGCTGCGTGGTCTCGCAGAGGACGCGGGCGCCACAGTCGTGGGTCTCCACGCGCATTCCGGCAGCGGAATTCTCACGCTGGACCATTGGAGCCAAACGGGGGCGCTGCTGGCAGAAACTGCCCAGCCGTTTCCCGACGTGCACACGCTAAACCTCGGAGGCGGACTCGGCGTCCCCGAGCGACCGGATCAGTCGGCCCTGGACCTCCAGGCGATCGACGCGAGCTTGGCGCCGGTGAAGGCCTTGAATCCGAACATGGCCCTTTGGCTCGAGCCGGGTCGGTTCCTCGTAGCTCAGTGCGGTGTGCTGCTGGCGCGCGTGACGCAAATCAAGGGAAAGGGGAGTGTACGATACGTCGGCGTCAGCACTGGGATGAATTCGCTCATTCGCCCCGCGCTCTACGGCGCCTATCATCGCATCGTCAATCTGTCGCGTCTCGACCAGAAGGCGACGCAAGTGGCTACGGTCGTTGGCCCGATCTGCGAGACCAGCGATCGTTTCGGCGTCGACCACCTACTGCCACCTACTGAGGAAGGTGATGTTCTCTTGATAGCGAACGCCGGCGCGTACGGTTTCACGATGGCTTCCCGATACAACATGCGTGAGCCGGCCGAGGAAGTCGTGATATGAGGAACTACTGCCACATATAAGGAACCACTGCCACGGATTGATCTTTTTGGGACACGGACAGTTCCGTGAACGAGCCGCAAACGGACCCGATCCCGAATAAATCCGCGCTCAAACGATCAATCCGTGGCAGTGGTTCCTTGTATACCCGCTTAGCCCTCCACCGAGTTGATCATCTCGAAGATCGGTAGGTACATCGCAACGATCATACCACCGACCACGACACCGAGCACCACGATCATGACCGGTTCCATGAGGGAGAGGAGCGCGCCGACGGCGGCGTCAACTTCATCGTCGTAAAAGTCTGCGATTTTGGTCAACATCTGATCCAAGCCACCGGTGGCTTCACCAACCGCGATCATCGATGTCACCATCGGGGGGAACACGCCCGACTTGGTGAGCGGATCCGCAATCGTCTCACCACCGGCGATCGAGCCGCGGGACTGCATGACCGCGTCGTGAATCACACGGTTTCCCGCTGTACGAGCCGTGATTTCCAACCCCTCGAGGATCGAAACACCAGACGAAATGAGCGTGCCGAGTGTGCGCGTAAAACGCGATACGGCCGACTTACGTAGCAAATCGCCGAGCACAGGCGCGTTCAGCATCAGCCTGTCCAGGAATAGGTTCCCGTAATCCGTGGCGTACCACCGCTTGAGACCGAATACGAAGGCCGCTACCCCACCGCCGATCGCCCACCAGAACCCTTGGAGGATGTCGCTCATGCCGATGACGATCTTGGTGGGTAGCGGAAGCTCCATATTTACCGAGGCGAACATTACTTGGAACGTAGGAATCACGAAAATCAGCAGGATGACAATCGCGATCCCCGCGACCGAGAAAATCACGGCCGGATAGATCATGGCGCCCTTCACCTTGCGAACGATCGCGTCGTTTTTCTCCAAGAAGACGGCGAGTCGCAGCAAGATCGTGTCCAGGATACCGCCGGCCTCACCGGCGGCGACCATGTTGACGAAGAGATCGCTGAACGCGTTCTTGTGCTTCGATAACGCGTCCGCGAGCGTATTACCCGACTCCACGTCGTACACCACCTGCTTGGTCACGTCCGACAGCGCCGGGTTGTCGGACTGGCGCGCAAGAATGTCCAGCGCCTGCACGAGCGGCAGACCGGAGTTGATCATTGTGGCGAACTGACGGGTAAAGATCACGATGTCGCGAGTTGGCACCTTGGCCTTGCGTCTGGCCTTTTTCGTCTCGCGCACCCGGACGACCCGCATCCGCTTCTGACGAAGATGCGCAATGACCTCGTCCTTACTCGGAAGGTCGATGGTCGCTGTTTGTTCTTCGCCAGTCGCGGTCTGGGCGGTGTACTCGAACACAGGCATATTGCTCTCCTACCTCTCTAGCGTCGGCTCGATGCGGGATCTCCAGGTACCGGCTCCCCGATTGCCCGTAGAAATTCGTTCTGATCAGGCGCCACTCGTAGCGCCTCTTCCATGGTTATCTCGCGCTGCAAGTATAGTGTGTACAGTGCGTCTGTCATTGTCAGCATGCCAAATTTCTTGCCTGCCTGCATCTGAGACAGGATTTGGTGAACCTTGTCGTCACGAATGAGGGACCGGATTGCGGGTGTGCACATCATGATTTCCGCCGCCATCACCCGTCCTCTTCCTCCTGCCTTCTGAAGTAAGATCTGCGTGACCACCCCCTCCAACACAAAGGCCAGCTGAGCACGAACCTGTGATTGCTGGTGAGCTGGGAAGACATCGATGATACGGTTGATGGTTTCCGCGGCGGAGTTCGTGTGCAATGTGGCAAACGCCAAGTGTCCTGTCTCGGCAATGGTGAGCGCAGCTGAGATCGTCTCGAGATCCCGCATCTCCCCGATGAGGACGACGTCCGGATCTTGGCGAAGTGCGTATTTCAGTGCCGTGGAGAACGACTTCGTGTCCGTGCCGATCTCGCGTTGATTGATGATGCAACCTTGGTGCCGGTGCACGAACTCGATCGGATCCTCCACGGTGATGATATGCCCGCGTCGCTCGCGATTGATCCGATCGATCATCGCGGCAAGCGTGGTCGACTTACCCGAGCCCGTCGGGCCAGTTACCAATACCAAACCACGGGGCCGTTTGGCAAGCTCTGCCATCACCGGCGCAAGTCCGAGATCTTCGAACGTCTTGATAAGAATCGGAATTTGCCGAATGACGACTGCGGTACAGCCACGCTGCTTGAAGCAGTTACCGCGAAAGCGCGAGAGATCCTGGATACCGAACGAAAAATCGAGTTCGTCATCCATCTCGAACCTTTTTTTTGATCTTCGGTCAACACGGAGTACGCTATCTGCAAGGTATCCTTGGGCGAGAGGGGCGATTGGTACTCCGAAGAGTTGATGATGTCACCGTCAATGCGGAGTTTCGGACATTCGCCCGCCGTGATGTGCAGATCCGAAGCGTTTCGCTCGATCATCTCCTCGAGGAGAGACCGGAGGTTGAGCCGCTTCTCCCGCTGGGCCGGCGCTGCCGCTGTTTCTGTCATGCCATTCCTCTCGTTAGCCTGCTGTTTCCTTGACCACTTCTTCGAGCGACGTAACACCCTTGCGGAGCTTCATTATACCGTCCATGCGGAGCGTGAGCATGCCATCTTCGACCGCCTGGTCTTGCAAATCCGCCGTCGAGGCGCCTTGCAAAATCAAACGACGTAGCGCGGGAGAGAGCGCCATAACCTCGTACAACCCGGCACGACCGCGGTAACCCGACCCCTCACATTCGTCGCACCCGACGCCTTTGTAGAATGTGATGTCCGCAACCTCCTCTTCTTTCATCCCGAGAACCGACAATTCATCCGACGTATACTCGATGGCCGTCTTGCATCCCTTACATATGCGTCGAATCAGCCGCTGGGCCACGATCAAGTTGACCGCGCTCGATACGTTGAATGGCTCAATGCCCATATCGATCATACGAGTAACCGTGGAGGGGGCGTCGTTGGTGTGCAGCGTGGATAACACCAAGTGTCCTGTCAACGCGGCCTTGATGGCGATGCTGCCAGTCTCGAGGTCACGAATCTCTCCAACCATGATGATATTGGGATCTTGCCGCAGGAACGCTTTGAGCGCTGCCGCGAACGTCATACCGATCTCGTTACGAACCAAGACCTGATTGATTCCAAAAATATTGTACTCAACCGGATCTTCGGCCGTCATGATGTTCACATCGATGTTATTGACCTGCGATAACGCCGAATACAACGTCGTCGTCTTTCCCGAACCCGTTGGGCCAGTCACCAGCACCATCCCGTAAGGATTCATAATCGCCGACATCAAGTCCTTCTCGGCCTGGGGCTCAAAACCGAACGATTGCAGATCCAGCGTCAGGTTGCTCTTGTCCAGGATCCGCATCACGATCTTCTCGCCAAAGATCACCGGCAACGTAGACACACGAAAATCGATCACCTTCTTGCCGACCTTGATCTTGATACGACCGTCCTGCGGAACCCGCCGCTCGGCGATGTTCAGGTTCGACATGATCTTAACGCGGCTGGTCAACGCGGCCTTCAGCTTGATCGGCGGCTTCATGACCTCCTGAAGCGACCCGTCGATACGGTAGCGAATGCGTAGCTCGTGTTCGAACGGTTCGATGTGGATGTCGCTCACCCCCCGCCTCACGGCATCCGACAAAAGACCATTAATGAGCTTGACGACCGGCGCGTCATCGGCGATCGACGCTGCCCCCTCATCCTCGTCCTCCTCCTCCATGATCTCGAGGTCATCTTCGTCCATGCCCTCGAGAAGGCTCGCGAGCTGAGCGTCGGTCTTCTCGTAGTACCTCTCGATCGCGGTCCGTAACGTGTACTCGCCCGCGATCACCGGGACGATATCGCACCGCGTAATGAACTTGAGATCGTCCATCACCTGGACGTTGCCCGGCTCTGCCATGGCGACGGTCAGGCTGCGGCCTTCGCGCTTGAGGGGGAGGATGCTGTGCTTGAGGGCCACGTCTGACGGCACCAGCTTCACGATCTTCTCGTCCACCTTGAACTTGCCCAGATCCACCGCCGGCACTCGATACTGACGAGCCAGCATCTTGGTGATCTCCAGCTCCTGGACGAACCCCATCTTTACCAGCACATAGCCGAGCCGCATACCCGTACCGCGCTGCTCCGTGAGCGCCTGATCGAGTTGATCTTTGGTAATCAGACCCTCACCAACGAGCAGATCGCCTATTCGCGTCGCAGCAGCTACGGACGTCGCCATAATGTTCTAGCAGGTTGCGGAAAAAGTCGGGTAATGGACGATAGCATCGCGAGCCGGAAGTTCTTATCGTAGAGGGACCTCGATGGGAGTGCCACGATGCGCGGGAACAAGACGAATCAGTCGGCGCTGTTCAGCTATATCAGTGCGGAGGATCGGGTGCCCTCCGACCATCCGTTGCGCGCCCTGCGGGCGCTGGTGGACCCGGTGTTAGCCCGGCTCTCGCCGCAGTTGGACCGGCTGTACGCGCGGCGGGGCCGGCCGTCGATTCCCCCGGAACATTTGTTACGCGCGTTATTGCTGCAGGTGGTGTATACGATCCGGAGCGAGCGGCAGCTGATGGAGCAGCTCGATTACAACATCTTGTACCGATGGTTTGTGGGGTTGAATCTGGACGACGCGGTGTGGGTGCCGACGGTCTTTACGAAGAATCGGACGCGGCTGGTCGAGGGGGGCATCGCGGATGCGTTTCTGGCCGAAGTGTTACAGGAGGCGGAGCGGCGGGCGTTGTTGTCGAATGAGCATTTCACCGTCGACGGGACCTTGCTGGACGCGTGGGCGAGTCAGAAGAGTTTTCAGCCGAAGGCCGGCACCCGCCCGCCAACGGACGATGATCCGGGGAATCCGAGCGTGACGTTTCGCCAGGAGAAACGGACGAATGCGACGCATGCGTCGCGGACGGACCCGGAGGCGCGGTTGACGCGGAAGAGTGGGGGGCAAGGCGCGCAATTGGCGTACTTGGCGAGTGTGTTGATGGATAATCGGCACGGGCTCGTGGTGGCGACCGACGTGACGCAGCCCGGCTACGAGGCGGAGTGTGCGAGTGCGCTGGCGATGGTGGGGAGCTTACCGCCGACGGCCCGGCGTCGGACGTTGGGGGCGGACAAGGGTTATGATCGGTGCGGGTTTGTCGACACGCTGCGGGCGTTGGGCTGGACGCCCCACGTCACGCCGAACGTGCACCGCACGCGGTTGCGGAGCGCGGTGGATGGCCGGACGACGCGCCATCCCAGCTATGCGATCAGTCAACGGCAGCGCAAAAAAGTGGAAGAGATCTACGGGTGGGGCAAGACGATTGGGTTGTTACGCAAACTCCGACATCGCGGGACCCCGCGGGTCGGGTGGGTGTTTACGTTCACGGCCGCGGTCTACAATCTGATGCGGATACGCACCCTGACCCTGGCCGGAGGCAGCCCCTGATGGGGCAGTGTGGGCCGCATTCGTCACGCCGACCGCACCGCGGGGGCGGTAATAGGGGACCGCACGCTGGTACACCGTCGTGTTACCCGGACAAACGCGGCTCACCATGAATTTTTCCGCAACCTGCTAGAGGACTGGGAAAATGAGAAGAACGAAGCACCTTAAATCCTTATGCAACAACGTGGTAAAGTACGTGACCCCCCTACGCTGTCAAGATAATCTAGCGCACTGTGACCAGACTCTGGAGCTTTGAAATCGTGGCCGCGCCAATGCCTCGCACGCGAGCCAAGTCTTCAATCGCCCCGTAGTGACCGTTGCGACGCCGGTCTTCGACGATCGCCAATGCCCTAGCCGGACCGATCCCCGGAAGTTGTTCCAGTTGTTCCGCCGTCGCTGTGTTCAAGCTCACCTTTGCGGCCATTTTTGCTGGGGATTGACCGGATCGACCCCTCCCGGAGAAAGTGGCGTATGGACGAATCGCCTCCACTAGCCCCGGACCCACCCCAGACACACGGGAAAGACCCTCCAGCGACCCGAATGGACCCGCGCTCTCCCGATCCGCGAGGATGCGCGCCGCCAGCCCCGGTCCGATACGGGGCAATCTCACCAACTCGTTTGCATCGGCCCGATCCAGGTCGATGCGCTCTCCGGTCCCGAGCGGTTTGGCAAGTCGCGAAGCCACCGCCGACACCGAGTCGCGGCTCGGCCGCTCATCTCCCCCTCCACGATAACCGATCTCGCCGGGACTCGCCCCACCCAGGCCGAGAATCCGGATGAAGGCGCCGGCAAGGGCGAGTGCGAGGAGCAACAGAGCCGCCCTGGTGTCGTCCTTGGTAGCCATGAGCCAAAGTGGCCGGGAGGCCCAGGCCATCCGCAATCATGCCATTGCGCGTTGTACCAGCCTGTTGCGACCGGTCAGCGAACCAGAGCCAATGCCACGCTGCCGACGATCGCGAGGGCGCGAGCGCTCACCTTGTCGAGGGTATCGTCGGTGGTGTGATGATGCTCGTACGGCCAGCCGATGACGTCGATCGCACGGATGCCGGCTCGCTGAAGCGGGATGTGGTCGTCGGTCACCCAAGTCCCCATCTCGGACCGAAAAATGTTGCCGAAGCCCGCGTCGCGGGCGGTTCGCCAGACGCGATCCACGACCTCGGGTGCCCCGTCCCTCGAGTATCCCTCTTGCGCCAGCCTCAGGTTGGTACCGCCGACCATGTCGAACACCACGGCATAGAGTGGTTGATAGTCTTCCGGCAGGTTGTCCGCGAAATAGCGCGACCCGAGCAGCACGTCCCGGTCGGTCCCAAAATCTCCATAGTCTTCGCCGTCGACGAACAGTAGGTCGACGCCGAAGGCCGGCGGCTCGCGTTGCAGGTCGTCGGCCACCCCCATGAGCACCGCCACGCCCGAGGCGCCGTCGTTGGCTCCCGGCGTGGGCAGTCTCCGCCGGCCCAAGTTTGTTTCCTTCTCCGCAATGGGTCTGGAATCCCAATGAGCGACGAACAGAATGCGCTCGGCTACGTCGGGCCGGAACTTGCCGATGAAATTCCGCAGATGGAGCGTATCTCCGTCGCCCGTCACATGGTCGAATTCCTGGACAAAGACCGAGTCGGCGCGGGACCGCAGATGCGCGAGTATCCAGTCACCGGTGCGTTGATGTGCTTCGGTGTTGGGAATGCGATTCCCAAAGTTCATCTGCACCTCTACGTACGCGAGAGCGGCAACGCCGTCGAACTGCAGCGCTGCTTCTCCACCGCTACTGCAACCGAGGAGCAGACCAATGGTGACGGCAGCGGAGAGTAATCTCATCATCGCACCTGACTCGCCAAGAAGTTGATATCCAAGAACACCGTGAGCACCATCTGTGAGAACTTGCTGGAGGTATGTAACTCTTCGGTCAATACGTAGGACAGACTCACTCCACCTCGCATGCTCGGAGGAAACGCCGTGTCCAGGCGGAGGTCTACCTGCTGGCGGCGACTCTCGGATACTGGAACACATTCCGTGCTTTCCCCCCGTCTCAGACAAACATCGTCATTCGTCGCACTCGCCATAAGTGCCGTCCGCATTTCGCTGGGCAGCCGAACAAGCCATTGCGGCGCGCGGAACGAAAAATTGAGACTGGCTCCTATCCGTTGCACGTCGTTCACGGTGAGGTTGCCGGACGTCGTGACATCGCTCTGAAAGCGGAAGTATTCCACCCGACTCACCACACCGGCCGCCCATGTCAACGTAACCGTAGGTGTGAAATTCGAAGATGTGGCTTCGGTGAACACTCCGTTGGTACTGTTCGCACCACCCTGGGTTCCCTGCCCGGGCAGGCCCAACGCCCCAGGCTGGAAGCTAGAGGCGTCGGTACGTCGGTAGCGGGTCCGGGCCGTGACGCTGGACAACAAATTCCGCAATCCCGCCGGGGGCGTATACACCCAAGACACCGATCCCGACGGCCACTGCCGGAACCGCTGCTCGATCTGCGTCTGCGAATCGCCGCGCTTCGCCCAGGTGTTGGCTCGAGTTTCGCGATAGTTCAGACGGACATCGAATCCGAGAGGAAGCCTCGACCCACCAGACACGGTCCACTCGTTGGATTCGACCGCGGACGTCGCCAGGACGCCATCTTGTTCGCGAAACTCGTTGGTCCCACCGAACCCGAGTTGGTAACGGAACGACGGCTCAAACGGAATGCGATCGAACGTCGAGCTTCTCGCCGTGCGAAACGACACGTCGGCCGGAACCAACCCGCTCACTACGCGCGCGACTCCGCTCGAGGCGCCAATCAAGCTTTCGACGAATCTTCGGAGATCGACGGTAGCTCCCATGAGCCGATCTCGCGCGTTCGACAACGCCTCCGGAACACGGAACGTCGGACCGGAGTCCGTCGGCACTTGAACCGCTACGCGGCCGTTTGGGTCTCGATGAAATACATAGTTACTGGTAAAGCTAAGCCGCGGCCGCAGCCAACTGTTGATCACGGGTGTCGTCGTGAGCCGTGTTGCAACCGTTCTGCCACGCTCGAACCCGACATCCCGGCCAGCAAACGTTCCTCGCTCGTCGTTTAACAACCTTCCAACCTGTGTCGAGTCACCGTAATCCTGTATATCGCGCGTGCTGGCGTAGTCCACGCGCAAACCCAGCGAAGAAAACGGACGCAGGTCGGCCCCCACCGTATTGCGCCAGGTGTGGACCACGCTGCGCAACGGCTGTTCGGTCGCGTCATCCGGAAGTAGGACCGGCACACGGAACGTGCGGCGTTCAGTCAGGTTGTTGGTAAACTCTGAACGAACCCGAATCTGATACGGATTCCATCGCACCCGGGATGTTCTCAACCCTCTTCCGAATTCGCTATCTCGTATCCATGAAGGTAGGTCCTCGACGAGTCGAACCAGAAAACGCGGTACGGCCGGAGCGGTTTTGGGCGCTGGACGGTTGTCGTACTCGGCCTGGACCTGTCGGTTGCTGACGGTCGCCGTGCTCAACTCCGACACGTTGCTCGCATCCAAACGCGACGCGGCAAAAGTAACAGGATCGACCAGGAGTCTCTCGGCGAAACTATTTCCGCGACGCGAGCGACGTATGGCCAGCTGATACGAAGTGGATGAGTTTCGGGGCGTCCGCAAATTGCGCAGTTCGTCAGCCCGAACATCGCTTCGTTGCACATAAAAGGGATCAGTCTCGAGACGCTGATACCGCATCGAGAAGGGAATGCTCATTCCCCACGATTCCGGAAGCAATTTGTCGGCCCGTATGGTCGAACCGATGGCCGTCTGCGCGTCAGCGAGGTAGTCAGGAGCTTGATCGATGAGGCGGAACCGATCGTCGGTGTTCGTATACATAATATCCACCTCGGCAAAGTCAGCAGCGGTAAGCCGGGCCTCGACCGCGCTGGCAAGTCCAACGTCGCCGACGACGTCGCTCAAGCGGATGTCGTCGACCCACAGCTCCGCTTCGGGGATGACGACGGATTCCCTCAAGCGAAGAATGCCGACCGCCACTTCGGACACACGCGCGAGGTTCGGGGGGCGTACGGCAGGATCTTTGACTTGGATCAAGTACGGACCGTCGCACCTCACGAACGCCTCCGGATCGCCGGCATTGCATTCGAGAAATCCCGACGGTTGTTGACCGCCGAGCCAAGCGTTCTCCACCTCCGCTCGAAGCGTGAGCCAGCGATCGAGATCGACCACCACCTCCGGCTCCCAATCGACCGTGCGTGCAGGAGTTCTATAGAGATAAAAGTTTTCCTCGTCACTTCCGACCTTGATGAAGAACTCCAAATCCCCGGCCTCCCAGCCGGAGCCGCGCCCCCTCGCCCACACCCGGAGCTTGCGGTACTGCAGAAAATTCTTGTCAGCCACGTCCGTAAACCGAACGAACGCCTCAGCTCTCTCGTTCAATCGCAAATCACGGGCAATCAAACGCAGAGATCGTTCGTTGATCTGCTGTGATCCGAACGCAAACTGTGCGCCCTCACGTTCGGCCTCATCGATCACGCCCGGTGGCGACACGTACCCCAGATCCTCCTGATCAGCGGTGGATATGACGGACGCGATGACCTCGCCGTGTGGCTCGCCCTGGAGACCGTCGATGCCGGCGATCGGCGTGGCGGCGCGCTTCAACCATGGCGCTCCCACCAACGTCAACCGCGCCAACGCCACCGAAACTTCCAGGTCTGAACCGGGAAGGTCGGGCACGACCATCGTGATCCGGACCGCACGGATGCGGCGCAAGTCGGGCGAGCCGATCAGCACGGTATCCTGGCGAAACGGAACGCGATACAACTTCCACTGCCGCGCAACGCCATCCACCTCCGACGGCCCGAATCCCCTCCCCGGGCGCACCACCCGTTGCGGATCGCCCAATCGCACCACGTGCCGCACAACATCCTCCTGAACGACGCCGAGCGAGAGATCGAGCCGGTTGTCACCGCTCAAATCTTCCGAGTCGACAAAACCATTGTTGCGGGTGCAGCGGGCGGAGAGGTCGCCCCGCGGAAACGCCGGTGTGGTGACACCGGTAAACACACGCTCGCACGTTGGGAAGTTGGTGAGCGTTCGGCCGGCCGTGATGTTGAACACCGACGGAAGGAGGTCACCGTGAATGCCCTGGTCGTCGACCGAGGCGTTGAACAGATTGGTAAACGGATCTTTCTCAGAATTCAGAACCCCCGAGCCGATCTGTTGAAAGCCCGAAAAAATCGTATCGTTGCCGACTACGCGGAACGAATCGGGACCGAATGCCACGGCGTCTTCCATGATGGTCCCGAAATCAAAAACAAGAATCGCCGCTTGGACCATCGCCGGCGCCGTTTCCTCCAGAACCCAAAACTCGAGAAACTCCACGCGTGACAAGTCCACCCCCAACCCAGATCGGTCCAGCGGCTGTGTGATGCTGCGCCAACGCGGGCCCGGCCGCAGCGGGCGAATCCAACGCGGGGCTCCCGTGTTCGGGTCGGGCCCACCACCCACCGTGTCGGGCTTCAACGTCATCCACAGCAACGTCTCTTTTGGGCGCGACGCGCCGGTCAACACAATGCTCGAATCGATTTCCTGTGGTCCGACCTCAAAAGGCTCGCCGTCGGCCTTCTCGATGGCGTTTTGCCAGATGAAGGTCACGGCGTCGCTGGTATTGAACTCGCCCAGCGCGTCGAGATGCGATACGGGGACGCCCCTGCCGGATAGCGGCCGGCTGCCGAGTTGGAACTTTTGTTCGTCCAGACCGATGCGCGTCGACCGCACCGCCTCGAATTCCTCGATGTACGCTTGGCCGGTGAGGTTGGGGTTGGGACGAGACACGGCGATCTCGCCACTGATCTCCAGCATCGACGGAACGTTTGTCTTGATCAGGGGCAGCGCATCGAGGACGCGGGTGAGCCCGTCAGCGCGAAACTGGAGTTCGGTGCTGAGCCCACCGAGGAACATGGCTTGAGGTTCAAAGCCAAGACTCGGCCGCGTGAAGACGGTACGTTCTCGCTGGAACAACGTGATCGCGTCGATCCGACCGCGCGAACCGAAATGGTAAGTGCTCTGCAATCCGAACACGTTGCTGGGAGCCACATCGAACAATTGATTCTGCTCAAAGCGCACTTGCACCCGGGTAGGACCGGCGAACAGCGAGTCCGGATTGAGAAATGTTACCACACCTAGGTCGTACGATATCTCGTAATCCCGCCCGCGCACGAGGTCGCGATTGCCTATCCGGATTTGTTCGCTGCCGCTGCGAATCTGCAGCGCCCCAAGACTGAGACGCGACCGATCGCCCGACCCTGAGGCCTGATAGTCCCAGAGAAACTGAAAACGCGGAGCGGGCCCCTCGGTATTGCGCAGAAACGTCGGCGTCCGGTAGATCGAGTCGTTACGCTCCCCTACCTCCAGTCTCGTATCGTCGGCAAAGGGCTGCAGATGTGGGAACACGACAAAGAGATCCCGTAACGGCGCCCCTCCGTTGGGATCCCGTTCGCGTGGAAACACGCGATTGAACTCGTCGATCAAACTCGGATCCGTCAAGGTCGCCAGTCCCAACCGGCTGAGATACGTCCCCACACCGTTCAGCGGCCGCTCGGAGTTCTTGACCACCAGGCTGAGATCGACCGTGGAACGGGTTATCCCCCCACCGATGCGATAGAAATTTCGCATCTCGTGAAGAAACGTGGGCACTTCGGGACCCCGGCGAGGCTCGTGAATGAGAAATAACTCGTCTGCCGGTCCGGTAACCGAGGGGAAAGTCCCGACCGTGTCGCCTGCCAGCGTAACGTAAGAAACCGCGAGAAACTCATCGGGTCCGACACGGTTTTGAAGCCCGAACCACGTGCCCGACGGATCGAGATAGTAGTCCTGGCCCTCGATCAGCAGATCCCAAAAGAACGGACCGACGCGCTGAGGGCTGTCGTCACGCACCGCGACGGCTTCGATGCCGCGCAGGCTCGGATTGATACCGATCTGACCGCTCTGTGCCCGCAAACGGTACACGCGAATCTGTGCGACCTGCAGCGTCGCGGGTAGAGCCTCGGGGACGATGTTCAACACATCGATGTTCGGGTACGCGGGGAGCAGAAACGGCTTGACGATGAAGTAAAACCGACTGTCCTCGAACTCGACGTCGCGCGACTCCCGATGGACGATCTGTTGTGCTTCGTCGCCTACCGTAAACGCGCGGGCCCGGACCGACGATCCCTTTTGTTGCGCGAGGATCGAGCGAAATTCCAGTGGGCCGAGTTGAGCTTCCGCCTGAATCCCGAATGAGTTCTGCGGAATCGTCGACTTGATGAATCGCGACGTGGGGAGTTGCACGTCGAGGTTTCCGACCTCCACGCGGCGGAGGATATCATCCTCGAGCCCCTGGTACCACACGTTGATCTTGTTGTTGGCGCTAAATTCACGCTGGCTGTCGAAGTCCACGTTGACGTGCAGCCGCTCGGCGATGACTCCACCCGCCCGGAGTGCGAACTGCTGGTCCAGCACCGGCGTGGGAAAGCCTCCCTGACAACCTGAAGCCGGGTTCGAGATATCAGCGGCCGTACAGTTGAGATTTCGCAGCCGGTCGAGTCGACTCTCGAGGCGGGCGTCCAGCTCGATGTTCAAATCGGCGTACTGCGACAGGGCCCGAAACCCGGGCGCGACGACCGCCGTCGTGTCCACGCCCTGTTCCGCCGGACCCGGCACCGCAGCGACGGTCGGGGACCGACCCAGTGCCGCCAGCAGCCGGCGGCGCCTGCGGAGCAACCGGTTCCGCTCGATCAAAGCGCGAGTCTCGTCAACCCAACGCTGGACCACCTGTTGGGGCGTCGAGAGGCGGTCCCACAAGCCGCCTGGCCGTAGCGCCGGAAGCGGCTCCACTTGTATCGTGTCAGTGATGAGATGGAATCGGACGCCCAGACCCGGCATCTGGCCCTGGGCGGTCCCGGGAAGCAACAAAGCCCCATACAACACGGCCAGGGACACGCACAGGGGCAGGGGGGGCCACGACACTTTCGAGGCGACCGGGGGGTACCCCATAGTACGCGGCGGCTCGAGTTCCCTCACCCGAGCTCCAAACCGTTTACATATAAAGAGTTATGCGACTTCACAAGTGACGATTCTCAGCAAATACCTCATCAGGCAACACCTGGTTCCGTTCGTATTCGCGTTATCGGCGTGTACGGGCATCATGATCCTGAACCAGGTCGCCAAGCGGCTCCCAAACCTGGTGGGGAAAGGACTGCCCTGGTCGGTAATTGCTGAGGTGTTTGCACTCTCGGTCCCGTTCGTCATTGCGATGACCATGCCTATGGCGGTACTGGTCGCCGTCTTATACACCCTGAGTCGATTGGCGGCCGAGAACGAGCTGACGGCCCTCCGGGCCGCCGGCATATCACTCGGCCGCTTGATGCGCCCCCTGGTGCTGGGCGGCCTCTTCATGACAGTACTGGCGTTTCTTTTCAGCGACCAGGTGCTGCCACGGTCCAACCACCGTCTCAAGATCCTGCTGGCAGACATCAGCCGGACCAAACCCACGTTCGCGCTGGAAGAACAAGTCATCAACGAGGTGCAGCGCGACCGCTTTTTCCTTCGAGCGAACCGCATCGACCCAGCGACCTACCAGATGCGAGACGTTACGATCTTCGACCTCACCAATCAAACACGGAAGCGGACCATATACGCCGACAGCGGTACCATGGGGTTCGGAACGGATCAACGTGACCTCTATCTCACGCTGCACGACGGGACGATGCACGAGACCAGCCGTCAGGATCCCCGTCAATTTCAGGTCATGAATTTCCGTCAGCAGATCATTCGCGTCGCGGGCATCGGCGGACATTTCAGCCGCAGCGAAGGAAATCAATTCAAGGGCGACCGAGAGATGAGCGTCTGCGAAATGGACTCGGTCATCGTCGCGGCCCAGCGCGAAATGTTGTTCGCGGAGCGACGCGCCGCGAGCATCGAGTTGAACAGCCTCCGTGGACTGGTGGGTTTGGCGCCCGTTCCGATCGACTCGACCGGGTTGGAGTCGACGACCGGCATGTACTGTCGTGCTCTGGACAACCTTGCGGAGTGGCTCGCTCCAACGGCCGCAGAGGCACAAGAGGATGCTCCCCCTCCCGATACTACGTCCACTGTGACCAACGGCCGACAATCCGACGGACCGCCACGCGTGGCGTACACTTCGGGTGTCCGTCCTACCGACGCGAGGTCAGCCAAGTCACTACACGATCGTGCACGAAGCGCGCGCATACGCGCTGCAAATTATCTCGTGGAGTTACACAAGAAGTACGCCATGGCAACCGCGTCACTGGTGTTCGTGCTCGTCGGTGTACCTGTGGCGATGTGGTTCCCACGCGCCGGCGTGGGCCTCGTGATCGGCGTGAGCCTGGGTGTGTTCTCCATTTACTATGTGGGGCTCATTGCCGGTGAGTCGCTGGCCAATCAACTCAAGGTTTCCGCTGGCTTGGCGATGTGGGCTCCGAACATCATCTTCAGCCTTTTAGGGCTCGCGGCGCTATTTCACATTCGGCGACGGGGGTCAACGCCTGTCACACTTACGTCCGCCTGGCGTGCGGGGTTTAACCTTTTCCACCCCACGCTCCCAAATCGTCATCCGACACCATGAGATTCGGCCTTCTCGACCGCCACCTGCTGTGGGAGTGGAGCAAGATTTTCCTATCCACCGCTCTTGGTTTCCCCCTGTTCGTCATCGTCATCAACGTCACCGATCAGCTAAACGAGCTTTTGATGCAGGGCCTCCCGCCGCGAGACATTGCGCTCAGCTATCTGTACAGTTTTCCCGCGAATCTGCAGTTGGTTCTGCCTGCGGCTGTTCTGTTCGCAACGGTGTTCAGTGTCGGATCGTTCAGCCGGCATTCCGAGTTGACCGCAACTAAGGCATCGGGACGCAGCTTTCACCGTGTGATCGTCCCTCTGTTGTTTGCCGCGACCGTAGTGACCGGGTTGGCGCTTTGGGTGGGCGAGGTTGCTCCCACATCGACCCGACGCCAGATGGAGCTTCTCGGTCAGCGCGAGCGGCAGCAAGGCTCTCGCAGATTCAACTTCGTGTATCGCGCCGAGGAGGGTTGGGTGTACGTGGTGTCGTCGATCGACGAGGGGCAACGGATGATCCGCGATCTGCAGATGGAGCGTGAAGGAACGGGTCCGGAGTACCCGACGCTCCTCGTGCAAACCCGGCGAGGCCATTATTCGGATTCGTTAGCGCGTTGGACGCTCGGGAAAGGACACCTCCGCGTCCTCGCCGGCGATGATGCGGCGTTGACGTTCGAATTCGATTCGCTACGCGCGAGAATCTTTTCGGAAGAACCAGCAACGCTTCTTGCGGAGCCGGCACGGCCCGAAGAGATGGACTACGCGACACTTGGCCGCTACATCGACGCCCTCGAGCGCTCGGGCGGAGACGGCAGAAAGCTTCGCGTTGGACAAGAACTCAAGATCGCCGTTCCGTTCACGTGCATCGTTATCGCTATTTTCAGCGCACCGCTCGCCATGACGTCGCCGCGCGCGAGTGGAGCCGTTGGAGTCGGTATCGGACTCGCGACGACGATCGGGTTTCTCCTCTTGGTCCAGCTGTCGCAGGCGATCGGCACGGGCGGGTTGTTGCCACCGGCATGGGCGGCGTGGGCGCCGAACATTTTGTTTTTCATAGTGGGATTAGGGCTGATGGTCAGAGTGAGGACATAACCGAGAATACTGAATATCGAATATTGAATATTCAATTCTGGATATTGGATATTGGTTATTGGATATTGAGTTCAAAGCTTATCGAGACTATTCGCGGGGCGGATGTCAGCGCTCCGATGGAGATTCGTTGCGCGCCGGCTTCGGCAAACGGTCGCGCGTTGTCGGGTGTGATTCCGCCGGAAGCCTCTATGATCACGTCGGGGCCCACGCGGCGTGACCACAGGGCGATGGTTTCGGGCGTTTGATTGTCCGCCAGAATCCAATCGACCCCGGCGGCCAAGGCCGTCTCCAACTGGTGGTCGTTCTCCACTTCGACACACACCGGTAAGCCGGTAGGAACCCGGCGTAGCAACTCGCGCAGCTCGCCGTTGTCGTCCCCTAGTAGCTGCCAATGGTTGTCCTTCCACAGGACGGCGTCAGCAAGAGATGTCCGGTGGTTCTGCCCACCACCGACACGCACCGCGTATTTCTCGAGTTCTCGGATTCCCGGCGTCGTCTTGCGCGTGTCCGTGATGACGGCACCGGTACCTGCCACCGCGTCGACGGCCCGGCGAGTGGTGGTAGCGATCCCGCTGAGCCGTTGCAAGAAATTCAGCGCGACGCGTTCGCCGGAAAGCAGTGCGCCACCGGGCCCCCGGACTTCCGCGATGACGGACTGTGGCCCGGCCGAGTCTCCTTCGGCGACAACCCTCGCCACCACCGTGGAACCGTCCACCGCTCGAAACACCGATTCCACGAGCGGCAGACCAGCTACTACGAAATCACCCTCGGCGCGGAACCGCCCGACCGCCGGCCGCCGCGCCCTGTCCCCAAGGAGACCGGTGGTCACATCCCGATGGGCGTCATCTTCAGCCAACGCCTTTTCGGCGTAGCCGTCCCAGGTTGGTTCGGTCAAAGCCATCGCCTCGCAAGATAGCACGCCGGCATTCTTCACCGGGCATCATCCGCATTACCGCGCATCATCCGCATTACCGCGCATCATCCGCATTACCGCGCATCATCCGAATTCACGGCTACCAGTTGCCCGGCGATGAAGGCCTGACGATCCTTATCCGCCATGAACCAAATACGACTACTCGCATTTGGCGCGAGCGGAGCATCATACCTTCTCATCGTACTCGGCGGATGGGTTCGCATCACCGGATCGGGTATGGGGTGCGGTGACAGCTGGCCTCTCTGTAACGGACGCCTCATCCCACCCCTATCCGACACCGCAACGTTCATCGAATGGTCGCATCGCCTCGTCGCCCTCGTCGTGAGTCTCTTGGTGGTTGGAGTCGTGGCGTTGGCGTACGCCCGCCGCAACCATGCCGGGGTGAGCGGCCGGGGCGGAGCGCTGCGTCCCGCCGTGTTAGCAGTCGTCTTGCTCGTCATTCAGGTGCTTCTCGGTGCTGTCACCGTGTGGTTGGAGTTGCCCCCAGCGACCGTCATTTTGCATCTCGGAACCGCGATGGCCATGGTCGCGGTCTTGATGGTTGTCGGGTTCCGCGCCGGAACCTATGTCCCCGACCCGGGACCGGCCCCGCTGCGCTTGCGGCGCAGCGCGTTGGTGGCCCTCGGTCTCGGCGGTTTGGCCGTGCTGATGGGAGGCCTGACCGCCAACAGCGGTGCGTCCGCCGCCTGTCTGGGATTTCCGCTATGCAGCGGAGAGCTGTTTCCGACCCAGGCGAACGGCGGCCTCAGCCACATTCATTGGTTCCACCGGCTCGTAGCGTACGCGCTCACGCTCCACCTGACGGGTATCGTCGTCGCCGTTGTGCGACGAAAGGCCCCAGTCTCGGCACCGATTCAAAAGGCGGCCATCGTGGCATTGGGGGTCACGTGGCTACAGATCGCCGTAGCGGCCGGCATGATGTTCAGTCTCTTGCAGCCACACTGGCGCGCCATGCACGTCGCCGCTGGAACGGCGGTGTGGATGGCGCTGGTCGCTTTGGCCTGGTTTACGTCTGAGAGGTGAGAGACGTAAGACGTGAGACGTAAGACGGCCCCGCCCGACCCCCCGGGGTGGGGAGGGGTGGCCGTCTCACGTCTCACGTCTCACGTCTCACGTCAGAGTAATCAGATTCTGTTGGCGCTCAACCGGTGTCGCAAGCGGTCCGCTGTCGTCCATGTAGACGTTGATCTCACTTCTGATCCCGAAGCGACCTTCGAGATAGATACCCGGCTCCACCGAAAACCCGGTGCCGGATAGTATCTCTCGAACGTCGTTGGTTTCGAAGTTGTCGAGATGTGGTCCCGAGCCGTGCAGGTCGATGTCAATCGAGTGACCCGTACGATGGAGGAATGCGTCACCGAACCCTTCCTTCGTGATGTGGCTCCGCGCCACGTCGTCGAGATCGGCTCCCGTCACACTACGTCCTTCGGCAACCGCACGTTCCAGGTATGTTAGCACCGCGTCGCGGGCGTCACGCGTAGCCGTCCACGCGTGCAGCACGTCGTCGGGCGGCGACACGCCCGCAAATCCCATCCACGTCTGATCGGCAAACACCGACTCGAGTGTTGGGCCACCCCATAGGTCGACGAGCACCACGTCACCGTCTCTGAGTTCTGCATCAGTACCATCGTACGGCTCGTAGTGCGGGTTCGCCGCGTTCGGACCAAACGCCACGATCGGAGGATGATCCGTCATCAAACCGGCACCCTCCATCGCCTGTAGCACTCGACGTTGGACAGCCGCCTCGCGCGCCCTCCCAACCTGTGCCACCACCTCCGCAATAGTGGTGCGAGCGATGTCCGCGAGCTTTTCGGCGGAGGCGCGGTGGCCCTGGAGTTCCGCCGACGACCAACGTGCGGCAAACAGCGATACGAGGGTGGCGGAAGGCACCACCGTTCCACCCAGACGCTGCACCAGCTCGACGACCCCTGCAGGCACGCGATCGAGGTAAGGGACCGCGTCATCCGGCGAGACCTCCATGGCTACTTTTTTTCCCTTTACGATCTCGCCGAGGAGTTGATGCAGCTCCTGCCATGCGGCGTACGGCTTGACCTCACCCGGGAACCCCTCCATGCCTTGCAACTCGATGCGATGGGCCAGCGCCACCGGCGAGCCGTCTTTGGGAAGCCAGACGAATAACCGGCGGCTCGCCATGCCGCCGTAGCCAACGACGCGCTTCACGATGGGGTTGATGCCGTGGAAGTCGAACAACAACCACCCATCTACGGCATGGGCTTCGAGCGCCGGGCCAACGGCCGTGAGATCGACCCTCGAAAACAAAGACATGCTAGTCCTCTTGTTGTTGAGTTGTGCTCCATCGACAACTGAGCGACCCCCGGGCACGACAGGCGTTCCGAAAGTACGCACCGTCGAACGTGGTGAACGTGCGGAACAACTCGGCCAATGCAGACCCGTACACCCCACACGGCCGCCCCCCCGGCACCCCGTGCGCGCCGCAGCCATCGGACGCCACCGCGCCTTTGCCGTCGAGGCCAACGTCCAGCTCGAAGACCCGAGCCGCCGCCCCGCGGATCAATCGGTGCCCCAGCCATTCTCGCATTCCCGAGGGCAATCCCCAGTAGAGGATTCTGAGGAAACGTGGGGTCTGCTTCGCCGCATGCCGACCGGCGCGACAGCCCGCGTCCGCAAACACCCAATCGGCGTCCGGTCTGCGCGACACCAACGTGAAGAGTGCGCCCAGCTCCTCACCGGCCAACGCCTCCCCCCGGCTTACCATCGACCGATATCTCTCTATCTGGACCGCCACACTCGTCGTCCTGCCAAGCTTGACGGCTTCTTGACCCGCGTGCGGGTCGTCGGGAGCATCCCCCGGTGCCAAGTCGAAGGCGCGCACGGCCTCTAGTACAGAGAGAGCGATAATTGGATGCATTGGGCTTTCAACTGATTACCGTTAGCTATACGCGGATTGATTCAATTAGCTAGACGCGGGTAGCTTGGGCAGTTGGCGACGGAGCTGGGGAGGGCCCCCCAGGGAACTCAGGACCGCACTAAAGCTAACCGGTGAACGTGGCCTGTCTAACAGCAAGTCCCCATTGCGCGGACCGGAGTGGTGCACGATCGTACGCCCGGTTGCGGTCCTAATCGGTGAGGAAATCTGCCATAATGGCATCGGCTCCTGACGACAAGAAGGCGGCCTTTGAGAAGGAGGCGATACCGTATTTGGATACGGTGTATCGCGTAGCGCTTCGGCTCTCGGGTGATCCCACCCAGGCCGACGATCTTACCCAGGAAACGATGCTCAAGGCGTATCGCGCCTGGCATCAATACAAGCAAGGCACCAACGTTCGCGCCTGGTTGCTCACGATTCTCCGTCACACGTTCATCAACGAATACCGCCGCGAAAAACATCGTGGTCCCACGGTGGATGTCGCCGAGTTCGAGCAATTCACGGTCTTTCACGACGTTCAAGAAGTCGATCCCGAGGGTCGGTTTTTCGACAAGACGTGGATGAGGAAGTCCTTCGGGCGATCGACCAGCTTCCGGAAGAGTTCCGCGAATGCGTCGTGTTGAGCGACATAGCCGATCTAAGCTATGCAGAGATCGCCGAGATCATGAAGGTGCCCGTCGGCACCGTAAAATCACGCCTGTTTCGCGCGCGCCAGGCCTTGCAACGTGTGCTCTACGACTACGCGGTGGAGGCGGGCTACATCAAGCGGAGCGTCCGATGACCTCGAGCGTTCACGAGATAGATTGCCAACAGGCGGCCAGACATTTGCACGAACTGATAGACGGCGAGCTCACGCCGGAAGTCGACGCCGCCGTGCAGAACCATCTGAGAATCTGCGCCAAGTGCATGAACGTGTACGAGTTCGAAGAAGCGTTCTGTCGTTTCGTGAACCTCAAAGCCAGCGGCCAAACCGCCCCGGGGGATCTGAAGCAGCGCATCCTCGAGAGTCTCGACCTCACGGGCGGCTCCGACAGCGAATGACACCCTTGGCGGCCATAACGGTCGCCGGCACCCTCGCCGTTGCGGCTCAACGCCTCGGGTGGCTTACCTGGGGAGGAGCCGCTGCGGCGGTTCTCGTGGGAGCTACGGTAATGGCTGGGAGCGGCGTCGCAGGTGGCGTGATGCTCGGCCTCTTCGTCGTCTCGGGCAGCGTCTTGTCGCGCTGGTCGGAACGGTCGGGTTTCCTTGCGGATGACGGCAAGGGAAGTACACGAGACGGCCTACAGGTAGCCGCGAACGGGCTCTGGGCGGCCGCCGGGGCCCTGGCGATCTCGACGGCGCCCGTCATCGGCTGGGCGGCTCTCACGGGGGCCCTGGCGGCCGCACAAGCCGACACGTGGGCCACCGAGATCGGTGCCCGCTCATCGGCCTCGCCACGGTTGATCACGACAGGCCAACGGGTGAAAAGAGGAACGTCGGGTGGCGTGACGCTGCTGGGCACCGCCGGCGGCGTGGCGGGGGCGGCCCTCATGGCCCTCGCTGGCCTGGCCGTGGGACTGCCACCGGCAGCGCTGGTTGCGGGAGTGATCGGGGGAGTGGTGGGCATGCATGTCGATTCGCTCCTCGGCGCCACTGTGCAGGTCGAGAGCGGAGGACGATGGACTTGGTGTACGAACGACGCGGTGAACCTTGCCTGTACGGGGACGGGTGCTATCGTGGCAACCGTCATTGTGTGGTTTTGGATGCTCAGGTGACGACAGAAGCCCTATGATAGACGGTCGTAAAAAAAAGGACGCAATGATCCAGCCAACCGACTCTCACGGGTTCAAGTCGCTGCTGGGTCGTTTTGCAACCGGGGTAACGGTGGCTACCACCCTCGACGCTGGTGGTGAGCGGTCGGGAATGACCGCTAGCGCGGTGGCGGCCGTATCACTCGATCCTCCGCTTCTATTGCTCTGCGTGGACCGAAACGCCAAGTTCCACGCCGCCGTCGAGGCAGGCCGGGGGTTCGCTCTCAACGTTCTCGCATCCGATCAGGAACGAATTTCCAGGATCTTTGCAGACAGCTCCGGTGACCCCTTTGCCAAAGTCGAGTTCGGAAGCGACACTGGATTTCCGCTACTGGAAGGAGTTGTTGCGCACATCATGTGCGCGCTTTGGGGCTCCCACCAAGCCGGTGATCACACGGTCTTCTTCGGCACCGTAACGAAAGGGCAGATTTTCGACCGGGCACCGCTGCTTCACTACCGGGGCCGGTATACCACAGTCGAATCCGACGAAGGCTGATTCTCAGGGACTCACAACCCTAAGGGAGATCTCCATGAACGCAAAGGTCCGACCTCTTACCGCTGAGTTCATCGGAACATTTGGTCTTGTTTTCATCGGAGGCGGATCCGTGGTGGTGAATGAGGCATCGGCTGCGCTTGGGTTGCCCGGTGTCGCGCTCGCACACGCAACGGTCCTGGCGGTGATGGTGACGGCGCTGATGCGCATCTCCGGAGCCCACTTCAACCCTGCTGTCACCCTCGGGCTTTGGCTCACCAACAAAATCGAAGCCAAAGATGCCGGGTTATATGTCCTTACCCAGCTCATCGCGGCGGTTGTTGCCGCACTGCTGATCAAGGAGCTCCTTCCGGCTGTGGCGGGAGAGATTTCCGGATACGGGACCCCACGAATCGCCGGTGACGTCAATCTCATCCAAGCGATTCTCATCGAGGCCATTCTGACATTCTTCTTGGTATCGGCAGTCTTTGGTACGGCGGTGTCATCCGAAGCGCCGAGTGGCATCGGTGGATTCGGCATCGGGTTGGTGCTCCTGTTCGACATTCTGGTCGGCGGCCCGCTCACCGGTGCGGCGATGAACCCCGCGCGCGCTTTCGGCCCGGCGGCCGTAGCAGGCGAATGGGTGGGTCAAGGCGCTTTCTGGATTGGCCCGTTGCTTGGCGGCGCCGCTGCAGCGTTGGTGTGGGGAAAGGTGTTGTTGCCGAAAGAAGAAAGTGAGACGTGAGAGGTGAGACGTAAGACGTGAGAAGTGAGAAGTGAGAGGGCCACCCTTCCCCGCTGTCCGGGCGTGTAGGAAATTTTGTGTGTGAGCCTCTCCATCAGTCAGTAATCTTGAAACGGTCGCCGAAAAGTATGGCGAACTGGCTTCGAGCTTTCGCCCATGATACCGGTGGGCGTTTCCACGTAGCTTCGATGTTTCGTAATACGAGCCAGATTAGCTTCGTAGCGGCTTGATCGCTAGGGAAGTGCCCGCGGGTGCGTACCGACTTGCGGACCTGGCTGTGTAGACTCTCGATCGCGTTGGTCGTGTAGATGATCTTCCGGATCTCAGGGGCGAATGCAAGAAACGGAATCACCTGCTCCCATTGCCGCCGCCAACTCTGCGCGACGGTCGGATACTTGCGACCCCAGGGGCCCTGCTCGAATTCCTCGAGTTGGTGAAGGGCCGCCTCCGCGGTGTCGGCGCGGTAGATCTGTTTGAGGGCTGCCGCTAGCGGTTTGCGCTCCTTCCACCCGGCAAACTGCAGGGAGTGGCGAATCAGGTGCACGATGCACGTCTGGACGCGAGCGTTGGGGAACACCGACTCGATGGCCTCCGGAAAGCCTCGGAGTCCGTCCACGACGGCTACCAGGATGTCCTGGGTGCCACGGGTGCGCAGCTCCGTCATGACCTTGAGCCAGAACTTCGCGCCCTCGGTCTGCTCGATCCACAGCCCCAGGATCTCCTTGTAGCCCGAACACCGAATGCCGATCGCCAGATAGACGGCCTTGTTGCGCACCGTCCCCTCGTCGCGGATCTTCACGCGCAGCGCGTCGAAATAGACAACGGCGTAGACGCTCTCCAGCGGCCGGCTCTGCCACGCCTTGACCTCGTCAAGTACCGAATCGGTGACCGCGGAGACCAGGTCGGGAGAAATCTCCAAGCCATAGAGTTCCCGGACGTGAGCTTGGATGTCGCGCGTACTCATGCCGCGGGCGTACAACGCGATGATCTTCTCGTCGAAGCCGGGGAACCGACGTCGGTACTTCTCGATGAATTGGGGCGCAAACCGGCCATGACGGTCGCGGGGAATTGAAAGTTCGAGAGCGCTCGAGTCGGTCAGGACCGTCTTCTTGCTGTGGCCGTTACGGTGGTTCCCTCGAGCGTGCTCCTCCTCACCGCCGAGATGCACGTCCATCTCGGCGTCCAGAATCCGCTCAGCCAACGCCCGCTTCAGCTCGTCAACGAGCCCGTCTGATTCAAAGACCTTCTGGGGGTCGATGCCATCGAGCAGTTGGTCCACCAACTCCGGGGGGATCGACCGTTTGTGTCGCGCCATACGTGCCTCCAAAGTGCAGGTACATAGTATGGCTCACAAACACAAAATTCCTGATACTCCCCGCTGTCCCGGTGGGCTGGGGGGCCTTCTCACTTCTTACTTCTCACCTCTCACCTACCGCAGCTTCCGCACTCTCCAAAACAACGAAGCAGCGTACGCCACGGCCACGACGACGACCACGATGTACGCGGCGACCATGTATCCCCCATTATCAGGAGTCACGCAACATCTCCTCGTCTCGTAGGTCCTGAAGGTCGGCCACCGCGTATCGCTGTACCACGAAGCCCACATACAACAGCACAAAAACACCGATCGATGACAACATCGTAACCAACATCACCCCGGGCATCGACGGTGCGCTGGGTTTGATGAGCGTGGGCTCGGGATGCAACGTGCGGAAGAGATAGACCGTGAGATGTATGAACGGAACCAGCGCGAGACCCAAGATACCGATGACCGATGAGAAGCGGGCGCGCTGATCCGGATCGATCACCGCGTCACGCATGATCAAATAGCCAACAAACAATAGGAAAATGAACAGGGTGGAAGTGAGGCGCGCGTCCCACGTCCACGGCGTGCCCCATATCGGTTTGCCCCACAACGGACCGGTAATGAGCAGTATCACGGACAACACGACCCCTACTTCGGCCGAGGCGGCTGCGGCACGGTCGAGCCGGCGATCGCGAAGTCCCAGATAGACAATGCTGAGGATTCCACACACCGCATAGGCCATCAGCGCGGTGATTCCAGCAGGGGCGTGCATGTAGAGAATCTTCTGGGCCGGCCCCTGCAAGCGATCGATGGGTGTGAACATCAGCGCGCGGATGAAGACACCGGCGAGCGCTAGTAATCCTACGAGCGTCACGATCTGGCCCTTACGGGCCAACCCGAGGGCCTTGTCTCGACGCGTCATTCGTCCAACGTTGCCTCGAACAAAAGAACCGACAGAACACAGAACGCAATATCGAATGCGGCAAGCAACTTAAGCCAGCCCATCATCTCGCTCAAGGGACGCCCGGCGAGCACCCGCGCCGTCACCTGTACAGCTCCTACGACAGGGGGAATGAGAAACGGGAGCAATAGCACGGGCAGCATGAGCTCTGCAAATCGCGTGCGCACAACCATCGCACTCAACAACGTCCCTACCGCTACAAACGCCACGGTCGCCATGGCGGTCACGGCGATCAATTGTGGGAGTTGCGCCCACAACGAAACGTCGTAGAACAAGACGAACAGGGGGATGCTGATCGTCTCTACGAGCGCTACAAAAAGTAGATTCCCGCCCATCTTGCCTACGAAAATCGCCGATCGAGGGACCGGCGTCAGCAGGAGACCATCCATAGCGCTGTTCTCGCGCTCCAAAAGGAAAGCGCGATTGAGTCCCAGCATTGCGGCGAACGTGAACGTCACCCACAGCGCTCCAGGCGCGATATCGAGCGAACTCACGGCCGTCGGGTCACGCGCAAAGAACAAAATCGAGAGTACGAGCACCGCGAAGACGAGGGCGGACAAAAACGCCGTCTTGGTCCTCCACTCCACGGTCGCGTCCTTCGCGATGATCGCGAACACCGCCCGAGCGTAGTCACGCATCGGCCAACAGTCTCCTGTACTTGGCCGAAACAGCGTCCGCGGCGGATCCATCGACCGGCTCCGGGCCATCGAGGGTGCCGCCTATCAAATAGCCGACGCTCGTGGCGACCGTTGCGATACGCTCGAATTGATGCGTGACGACCACCATGGCCCGGCCCCGGCTGGCCAGCTCACCCATCACCTCGAGAACCACCCGGGTGCCTGGCTCGTCGAGGCTGTTCAGTGGTTCATCCAGAAGAAGAATCTCGGGATCGTGAATTAGTGCGCGGGCAATGGCCAAGCGTTGGGCCATGCCTCTGCTGAAGGTTTCCGTTCGCTGCTCCCCCCACTTCGCCAGGCCGATTTGATCGAGCAGCGCGTCAATTCGGCTTTGATCGTCGATGCCCCACAGCCGACCGGCAAACGTGAGATTTTCCCGCGCGGTGAGAGCATCGTACGTCATCGTATGGTGCGCTACGAGCCCAACCGTCCCACGACGATCAACGCTGCCATCCGTGGGTTTGAGCAACCCCGCTAGGACACGCAACAGCGTTGTCTTTCCCGCGCCGTTCGGTCCCACGAGCGCCAGGACGTCCCCCGATTGTAGCGATAGCGAGACATGTCTGAAGATCTGGCGGTAACCGAACCGCCGCGAAATCTCACGCGCGTGGAGGAGTGGTGCGGTCATGATGGGGACCGAGGCCACAGCGAGGGAAAGGATTTAACGGAGGAGAAAGCGCCGCACCAATCCGGAGCAAATGTAACGCGGTGCCTCACCTGCTCGACACGTCACTGACTGTCAACTGGGGCCAAACTGTCGACGATGGCCTTTATCTGGTCGTACCTCAGGGGCCCGTACTTGGTACCGCCCACGAACACGGTTGGGGTGCTGGTCACGCCCATGCCCGCGCCATTATCTCTGCTGGCCTGAATCCGGGCGCGGTATCTGCCCTCACCCATGCACTCATCGTATCGCGCGAGATCGATACCGATTTCCTGGGCGTAGTCGTAGAATCGGCTCTCCACTCCTGCACGCCCTGCCCACCTTTGCTGCGTGTCGAACAGCTTGTCGTGCATTTGCTCAAACATGCCCTGTTCGTCTGCGCACGCCGCCGCGTGATGCGCCTGAACCGAGTTCTGGTGCACGGCGAAATCCCGGAACGAAAAACGCGCGCGTCCGCTCGCAACCAAACGTCGCTTCACATCGTGGCCGGTCAATACCCACCACCCGCGACACGCAGAACACTCGAAATCAGCGTACTCGATGATTTCGACGGGGGCATCTGCATTGCCGACCACATACCCCTCCCAATCACGCGCGGCCTCGATGCCGGCCATGTCGATCGGCCCCGTGGGCACCGCTGTGGCTCCACCCCCCATTGCCACGAACAACACGCCGGCGCCGCCGACCGCCAGCGCGCCAACCCCGATATAAAACCCCTTCATTCCAGCCATCGTAGGTCTTCCTCCGAATCTCGAAACTCCAATTCGTCGCCGTTGGCTAGATCCAGTTGATCGGCCGCCGTCCTCGCCTGCTCGACGATCCTCCGTGATTCAGCAATCTCGGGGGAATCGTACGTGCTCCGCACCTCATAGTGAAAAAGTTCGCTGCGAGCGTCCCCCATGAGTCTTATCAGCTCCGGACCAGCAGCGCTCAGGTCGTCATGGGCCTCGAGAGCCTCGATACGCGCCGCTAGTGCTTTCAATAATGCCAAGAGGCGGCCGGCCCGCCCATCACCGTACGTTTGATCGTGCGACATAGCCAATCTCCGTGTTATCCGACCCGCCAGAAGCAGCTAGGGGTCCATTCAGACGTACCGACCATAAGAATGTAATCGCCTCGAGACCGCGGCGTGGCAACGGCTCAGGATATCGCAGCCACCCGGCCTTGAAACGGACGGAGAGCACGCATAGACTTGGAGGCTGTATTCGAGCCATCACCGAAAGGAGACAACATTCGAATGTCTAGTGGCAAACCCGGGAAGCGACCTGAAGCACCCCTCAGTGGATTCGACCAAGCCAGAGACGAGCTGTTTAGCCATATACTCCGCTGCGGAGTCCTCGAAGCCAGCGATCAACACCAAAAAGATTGGTTCAACGATACGATGGAGTACCTCTCCGACCGGTACGACGCTTTGACGGAGGACGAGCTGGCAGAGGTGCGGCGATTGGGCGAGGTCTACTGCCGGCCGGTCATTCGGAACAGCGATCCTGTAACGGCCGGCAACTGACATCAAACACGATCCAACCCTCCCAAGAAACCCTACGCACGCGGGGAGTCTTGCCCCCCCAACAACCAATTCGACGATAAAAATCAGGCGCTACCGTCAACCTCGATTTCATAGCTGATAGCCAACTCTGGGGCGAGCGTGTGCATGACCGAGCAGTACTTCTCTACGGATAAACTCACCGCCCGCTGGGCTTTCGCATCGTCGAGCCCTTCACCGGAGATGCGATACCGAAAGTGAATGGCGTCGTAGCGACGGGGATCCTCGTCGCGGCGTATTCCTTCCGCTTCGACGCTCAAGCTTGCCAACTGGACCCGCATTTTTTCCAGAATCAACAGGACGTCGACCGAAGTACACCCGGCAACCGCCAGCAACAACGTGAGCATTGGTCCCGGCGCACTGTCGTTGTCTCCGTCGATTTCGATGGAGGGAGTGTCGGGGTGCGTACCACCGCCCCGGAACTTCAGCCCCGTTCCCGACCAATCCAACCGCACACAGCGCTTCGGATCAGTGGTCAACCACCCCTCCGACTCGTCAACCCAAAGAACAGTCGGTGGCGACTCAACGCGTCCTCTCCATGGTACTCGAATATCCAGTTCATGTTGTCCCGGAACGTCAGCTCAAAACCGAGGGCGAATTGGAGCCACACTTCAGGACAGCTCTGCAGCGCGAACTCACAATCGTCGCGGCCGGCAAGCGCCAGACCAAGGCCGACGTACGGCACCGCCTTCTCGGTGTCGGGCGTGAAACGGTAGAGCAGCTCAGCGTTGACCACATAGATGTCGATGTCCCCCGCAAACCCGATTTCAACAGACGGTCGCATCCGCAAGCGGCTGGAGCCCAGATTTCCCAGATCGACCCCCAAACTGACGATGCCGGCACCGTCGGCTTCGAAATCCCAACCCAACCGGGTACTGAATCCGAACAGGCCGAGTTGGGTTTTTGAGCCCTCGGCCGCTCCACCGGGCGGGATGAAATCCTGTGCCGTAGCTTTCCCGGAGGGCACGAGGCCTACCACTAGTACCAACAAACACCGTAACACCGACCACGTCGCCCGAACCATTGATTTGTTGCCCACGGACACCAACCCTCTCGTGTGGAGTCGTATACAGCATACACCACTACTGCTCCCGTCGCACGTGGCGTTGATCACACGCCTCCGCCCCTGCGAAGCAGGCACCAGAGCGCCTTGCACCGCCACACTGCTTGCCCGGCTATCGGCCCATCAGTAGCTTGCGGCAATTGGGCGATCCCGCCTCAGAAGGGCCGAAAATGGATCTCAATCTCCTGAAGAACGCACAGCTTTTCGCCGACCTCGAAGAAAAGGAGATCGCCGCCGTCGCTGAAATCTGCTCGGAACAGTCGTTCAAGTTCGGACAGAAGATTTTCAAAGAAGGTGACCCCGGAAATCGATTGTACATCGTATCAGAAGGCGAAGTGCGCATTTCCAGAGATGTGCCGGGCTCCGGCGAAGAAGCTCTCACCGTCTTGAAACAGGGCGCCTGTTTCGGCGAGATGGCGGTGTTCGACCGATCCGAACGATCCACCGACGCGATCGCCAACATCGACTGCAAGCTCGTGACCATCACACGCGCAGACTTTGAAATGCTCATGGACTTCAACCGCGATCTGGCATACAAGATCCTCTGGTCGGTGGTGCGGCTACTGTGCGAGCGGCTCCGTATCACCAACGACAATCTTCGTTCTTTTTTAGCGATGTCGATGTTCTGACCCTGCCGCCGCTCCCTTCCCAGGCGGGCCCCCGCCCAACTCCGCCCTCCCCGACGGGCCCCTTCCACCCCCCCCCACAACCCCCCGACGGGCAGACGGGCCCCTTCCACCCCCCGAACCCCCCGACGGGCGGACGGGTCCCCTTCTCACTTCTCACCTCTCACCTCTCACGTCTCACGTCTCACGTCTCACGTCTCACGGCTCCCGTCTTACTTCTCACTTCCTACCACGACAAACTCCGCCCGCTCATCCGCTCGAAAGACTTGCGCAGCAACCCTACGAACGTCGGCGGCGGTGACCGCACGCAATTGGTCGGCGAGATGGGGCAGCGATTCGAGGTCGCCGTGGATCCATGCATCGAGAATTTCGCCCGCCAGGGCCCCGCTACTCTGTAGCCGAAGCTGCAACGCGCCGGCGGCGTAATTTCGAGCGCGCTCGATCTCTTCGTCCGGTATGTCGTCCACACCCGTGTCTGCCAGTTTTTTCAACATCGCCTCCCGCGCTTCCTCCTCCCTACTCGGCGACGTGGCGATGTAGGTGAGCATCGCTCCCGTGCTTCGTTTCAACCACGGCATAGCCGCTACCGTGTACGCCAAGGAGCGAGCATCACGCAGCTCGCGAAATAGTGATCCCGCGAGGCCACTCAACAGCGATCCGGCGATGATGAGGGGAAATCGATCCGGCGACTGGTATGACGGACCTGGAAAGGCCATCGCGATCGCAGACTGTGCCTTCTCACGTGTTTCACGATCGCGTCCCGCCTGCCAAGCACCGACGGGGATGGGTGTCGAGCTGCTCCGCTTGCTCGCCCACGTCCCGAAGACAGAGAGGCTGTCGATCAGCTCGTCGTTGGAGAGGTCTCCCACGGCGACCACCGTGATGCGGCCGGCACGTAGGACGTCCGCCCACTCACGGACCATTTCATCGCCTAGATTGGGGACGGTGGTGGGCGTGCCCAACGCTGGAAGCCCATAGGCCGATTCAGGCAAGGCCAGCGCAAGCGCCTGTTGAATGGGATACCCAAACATGTCGTCGCGCCGCCATGCTGCGTCGCTGGCCTGCAGCGACCGTTCGATAGCAAGCCCGTCCGCGTCCAGACGTGGCGCGCTCGCGACGGTGTATAACAAGCGGGCTGCCTCTCGAGCGGCTTCCGGTCGCACAGACAACCCCCAACCCACGGCGTCGGCCGACGCTGAGGCGCCGATTGCGCCACCCAAACGTTCGGCCGCGAGCGCCAATTGCTCCGCGTCCAGCCCTCCGGCCCCGCGAAGGGCCGCACGGACCAGCAGAGCAGACAAGCCGGCGGTCTCGGAGGTCTCGCCCGCTCGAAGACCCTGCACGTACGCCGCGACAAAGACTAAACCCGATCCGGGTTTTGACCGCACCAGTAAATCAGCGCCCTCCAGTGCCACATGAACCACGTTCCCAACCGTGGTCACCGGCCCGTCTATCGGCCCTGTGGGGGAGTCGGGCAGTGGCGGCACCGCGATGTCCGCCAAAGAGACACTCTCGGGGCCTCGAGGAGGCCACGCTTGCCGTTCGAAGCTGGTCTCGAAACCCGGTCCACCGTACATGACTGCCGCGGGCTCGCTTGGCGACAGGAACTCGTGGGCCGCTTCCTGAACCTCCGTGGCGGTGACCTCGAGCATGCGGCGATAGAATTCGTCTGCTAGCGCGTACTCGCCGAGAGCCTCGGCGTCGGCCCACAAGCTGGCACGACCGTCCATCGATTCGACGCGGTGCGACCAACGCACGGTCATCATTGCACGCACCCGTTGCATGTCCTCATCGCTGGGCCCCGACGCGGCCAGCTGTGCAACGAGGTCTAGGCTGCGGCTGACGGCGTCGTCGATCGTTGACGCATCGCCTTCCAACGTCAGATTGAAAACACCAACCTCGGACATCGTCTGATGAAACGCGCGGGCACTACCGGCGAGCCCGGGTGCTCGCACGGCTCGCGACAGCCACGAACCCCGTCCGGACCCTAGGATCGACGCGGCGAAATCCAACGCCGTGGCCGAGGGGTGCAACTCGTGAACCGAGCGCCAACCCACGACCGCTCGTGGACGCACGACATCGCCGCGCAGCACTCGCATCGACGGCGGCGGCGGGTTCGTCTCCCGGGGTGCGGGATCGTCATGCGGAGCGTCGGTGGTCCAACCCGCATACGTTTCGCTGGCCACGTCCAATGCGCGTTCCACGTCGAGCGCCCCTACGAGCGCGACGATGGTGCGCTCCGGGGTGTATCGCGTTCGGTAATACGACCGTAAATCGTCGGGTGTAAGCGACCGCAGACCCTTCTCCGTGCCGATGCGCCAGCGACGAATCCGGTGCTGCGAGTACAACAGCTCGTACAGCGTTTCTCCAGCAACCGCGGACGGCGTGTCCAGCTTCCGATTGGCCTCTTGAATAATGACTTCCAGTTCGCGAGCCAACTCATCCGGGTCGATTGCCGCGTGCATGAGTGCATCGGCTTGCAGGTCGATCGCCTGCTCCAGCGTACCTTCAGCCGCCGGAAGCACGGTGTAGTAGACAGTCTTGTCGTAAATGGTGCCTGCGTTGAGGTACCCGCCGAGCCGCTGCGTTTCACCGGCCAAATCGCCTGCCGGCCGCCTGGGAGTTCCTTTGAAGTACATGTGCTCCAGCACATGCGAGATGCCAACCCAGTTATCCGGCTCGTCGAAATAGCCAGCCTTGACATGCGCCACGGAAGCGACGACCGGTGCGGAGTCGTCCCGTTCGACCAGAAGGGTCAGGCCGTTGGAGAGCACACGCCTCACGACTTTTGCCGTTAGTGACATTCAACAACCGTTATCGTGGGTGTTCGTCAGGTCGAGATGCGCAGCAGGCCGGCCTGCGCGATACCGCGAATGAAGCTCTCCGCGTCGTTGGACGGCACGTCGATGCCGGTTTGCTTTGTGCTGCGGCGAGCCACTTCCTGCATGTACTTGGCAAGTGATCCGCCAAGCCACTGCATGTCGTCTTTGAGTATCTGCAGCACGATCTGCTCCCACGTGCCGCGGTAGGCAGCGCCGTCGCTCATTGTGACGTTGTGAATCTCGGCCGCACCGCGCCGTTGCAGCATGGCGTGCGGGAGTGACAGATGGGCGGCAAAGAAATCCAACTGACGTGGGTCGACGAACGTGCCATCGGGCAACTTTGCCTCGATCTCGGCGAGTACTTGGTCATCCGAACTCATCGTGGCGGCGAACTCTTTGAGTCGCTCGACCCAGGGACTGAGCGCCGGATCCTCGGCGCTCAGACGATACATTGATTTCTTCAGCGCGACGTACCGCCAGAGGGCGAGTTCTTCAAAATGATCTTGGGGATGCGTCTGATCGAAGTGTTCCAAGGCCCCGTCGAAATCCCCCCTATCGTAAAACACGTTGCCCAGATAGATGCGAGACTCCGAATCTCCGGGCTCCAGCTCGAGTGCCCGCGACAGCCATCGAATCGAACCCTCGTCGTCGGCGAGCCGGTGGGCGGCGTACCCCAGACATGCAGCGGCCTCTCCGGAATCGGGGTGCGCAACGAGAACGAGCTCAAAGAAATCTCTCGCCCGGTCGAATGCACCCTCGCGAAAGAGGGCTCTTCCCACCTGTAGCATGAGGTCTTGGTCTTCGCGAAACCCGAGCGCGATGATGGCGTCGAAACAGCGGAACGCTCTGGTACGCTGACCGACCTTCAGGAGCACTTCGCCCAACCCCGCGAGTCCATCTTCGTTGTTCGGCTCGAGGGCAAGCGCTTCATTGAACGAACGCAGCGCCCAGGCAACCTCGTCGCGCGCAAGGCGGGCATACGCCAGCCCCACGTGTAGCTCCGCGGCCTGGGGAAAGATCTCGATGGCGTCTCGTAGGACGTTGAGCGCGTCGTCGTAACGGCCGTCGGTGTAAAGCCGATGCGCTCGATCAGCGTAATCGTCGGAACTCAGGTAGGAACCCGAAATTCGCCGGTTCTCCGGATGGCAAGTCGAAAAAGAATATAACGCAACTCCCTTTTGCACAAGTTACACAAGCGGTGGCCTCACTCTCACGCACGACCACTAGGTTGCGCCCTGAGTCGGCGGCGAACACCCTGCCCGAAGGCCGAACGGTGACGTATTCACCGCAGAGCGCGCAGACAATGCGGAGCGCGCGGAGAATGCAGAGCACGCAGAGAACGCAGAGATTGTTCTGGGAGGTCATTCACCCTAATCATCTCTGCCCCCTCGGCGGTCTCTGCGGTGATATTTTCCCCGCCCGGCCGCCCTATTGATGCACCGCAGACCGCGGACCAACTATAAGACCGCGGAGGGCGCAGAGATGAAGGGGTCCGTGGAAGATTTAGGGAAAAACATGCTGCCGGAGGATTCTCCATCGCTCATCCACCGGGTCTTTTGTCAGCACCAGAGTGCCGTGACCGCCCCACACGTCGCGCCGTGTATCGAACCACCGGATGTCCATCGAGTGCCTGAACGTCACGAGCGCAACAGTGGCCGTCAGTACATCCACCTTCGGGCTCTGCAGCGCGAAGTTCATGAACTCCGCACGCACGTAAAAGTCCTGCATCATCTGGGCGAACTCTTCGGGACCGCTCGCCGTGTTGCCTTCAATCCAGAGAACCGAAAGATCCGGCGAATTCACGTACATTGCCGGCAGGGCCTCCAACTCTCTGTTATTCAGTGCGGTCGCCCATGCGGTGATAAGGTTTTGTACAGTCTGTTCGTCGACGGCGCGCTGTTTGCGGGTCAGCTCGGGAGCCTCGCACCCCAAAAGGAAAACACTCGCAATGGCGACCGAACATGTCGACCAGCGCATTTATTGCCTCCATAGTAATTCCGGATTCGATCTACAAGCTATCCACGGTGAGGCTTCCACTCCACCCCTTCTCCCCTTCCCCAGGGAGGAGGGAGGAGGGAGGAGGGAGGAGTTTGGGAGGGAGGGGTTTGGGAGGGAGGAGGCCACCCTCCACCCTTCCGACCCGGGGGGCGGGGCGGGGCCTCCTCGCTCCTCCCTCCCAAACTCCTCCCTGGGGATTGGGGAGTGGAGCGGGGAAGCCTCCTCGCTCCTCCCTCCCAAACTCCTCCCTGGGGAGTGGGGAGTGGAGCGGGGAAGCCTCCTCGCTCCTCCCTCCCAAACTCCTCCCTGGAAATTGGGGAGTGGAGCGGGGAATGGTCTTCCCCCGGTTTGATGGACATACAGTTTACGCTGCCTGCTGTGTCTGGGCGAGTAGCACGGCGTACTCGACCGGTGTCCGATACCCGAGACTCGAATGCCGACGCTGCCGATTGTACCAAAGCTCGAGATACTCAAACAGCGAGCGGGCCGCGTGGCGTCGGGTGAGCCAGTTGGCGTCGGCGACTAATTCCCATTTCAGCGTGGCCATGAAACTCTCGACGACGGCGTTATCCCAACAGTTGCCCCGCCGACTCATGCTGACCGCAATGCCATGCGCGGCCAAGCGATCGCGGTAGGGGCGACACGCGTATTGCACGCCCCGATCCGAATGGTGCAGGCCGCCCCCACCGCCCTCGCGCGCCAGCGCCATGTCGAGCGCCGCCAGCGTGATATCGTGCTGTAACGAGGACTGCGCCGCCCAGCCCACGACCCGCCGGGTGCCGACATCCAGAATCACCGCGAGATACAGCCACCCCTCCCGCGTGGGGAGATACGTCAGATCTGCGGCCCACACCCGCGCGGCGCACCGACGCTCCACGCCAAACTGGCGGGCCAGGACATTGGGCGCTGGCGCGTAGGCATGGTCCGACTCCGTGGTCACCCGGAACCGGCGCCGTTTCTTGGCGCGCAAGCCATCGCGGCGCATGAGGCGCTCCACCCGGGTCTTCCCACACGGCACGCCCCGCCCGTGCAGCTCCGCGTGCACCCGAGGGCTGCCATAGCGTTGCTTGCTCGCGCGATGAATCGTGCGAATCTCCAACAGAAGTCGCTGGTCCTGCCGCGTCCGGGGGCTGAGCGGGCGCGTCTGGGCCGCATAAAAGCCCGACCGACTCACCCCCAACACCCGACACATCATCGTCACCGGAAACCGCCGCCGGTGCGACGCGATACACGCGTACTTCACGGCGACTCCCGCGCGAAGAACGCTGCTTTGAGTTCAATCAGTCATCGCAACATTCGAGTGCAGTTTATCTGCTGGCGTACAGAACTTCAATGTTTTTCTAGGTCGTTGATTTAGACGTAATGCTACAGCATTGAGATCTGCCTGAGAGTGAACGGATAAATCAGTACCCTTCGGAAAATACTGACGCAATAAGCGGTTCGTGTTTTCGTTCGTCCCGCGCTGCCAAGGGCTCTGTGGATCACAAAAGTAGACTCGCAAATTAGTGGCGACCGTAAATCGCTTGTGTTGGGCCAGCTCCATGCCCCGATCCCAGGTTAAGGACCGCCGGAGTTCGGACGGTAGTTTCTTGACGTGTTTGCTGAGTGCTGATACGACGGTTTCGGAGTCCTTGCCATCCACTTTGACCAGCATGGTAAATCGGGATTGGCGTTCCACGAGTGTGGCAATATGGGTGTTCTTCGACCCAGCGATCAGGTCGCCTTCCCAATGCCCAGGGATTGCACGGTCTTCCACCGATGCGGGGCGGTCGCGGATGGAGACGCCATCGATGATCTGGCCCCGAGGTTGCCCTTTCGTGGTGGCGTTCTTCGCGTGCCGCATCACGCGGTGCGATCGCAGATGCTTGATCAACTCGCGTTTCAGGACCCCACGCGCCTGGACAAACAAACTCCGATAAATGGTCTCGTGCGACACCCGCATGGTCTCGTCATGGGGAAAGGTCCGCCGCAGCCAGCCCGCTATCTGCTCCGGCGACCAATCAAGACGCAGTTTCTCGGCAACGATCCGCTGCAGTCGCACGTGCTGCGCCAGCCGACAGCGTTTGGGACGACGGGCCCGCTCCCAGGCCGCCGTGTCGGCATCGGCCGCACGGTACCCGTTCCAGCCGCCATGCCGCGCGATCTCGCGACTCACCGTTGATGGCGATCGACCAATCGTTGCGGCAATCTGCCGCATGGGACGATCCGCCGCGAGGCCACGCGAGATCTCTTCTCTTTCGGCCATCGTCAGCGCAAGGCGCGAGCGCCGCCGACGCGCTGGGCATATACCTCCGTTTGTCTTCAGTACACCAAACACCGATCCCGCATGCTTGCCGAGCGCGCGACCAATATCACTCAGCGACTCTCCCTTTTTCCAACGTCGCCACAACTCCGCCTTCTGGGTCGCGGAAAGGCCAGGACGTCCTAACCGTGCCATGAACAACACCCTCCAAATCGGTGAAATAATACAGGGTGTTGCAATGACCTGCTGAATCCACCGCCGCTTTTTTTAAGAAATCCCGCTCCTGTTTCACCTGCTCGAGTTCCCGACGCAGCTGCCAGACTTCATCTTCCGGCCCCGCCCGCTTCCCATGCCCCGGGAAGGCCGTCGCCGGATCCCGCGTCTCCAGCTGCTGCTTCCACCGGTGTAACACATTCGGGGCAATGCCCAACTCCCGCGCGACCTCCGCCAGCGGACGCTCCGATTCTAACGCCAGCCTGACGGCTTCCAGCTTGAACTCCCGCGTATACCGCCGTCGTTTCTTGACCATAACAAACCTCCCACAGTATGATGGACGTCTACTAACTCGGTGTCCACCAAACCGGGGAGGCCCAGAAGCCTCCTCCCTCCTCCCTCCCAAACTCCTCCCTGGGGCTAGGGGGGAGCCGTAGGTTGCCGTTTCTCGAGATTAAATCCGGCGGCGCAACGTCGGTTGTGGAAGATTTTCTTTCAGCACCACGGATCCGGTTGGCTCTTCCGACGAGTGCCACTTGAAGAAAAGAATTGTTGCGCCCGTGAACACACTGACCGCGCTGCCGAGTTTCATGATCAACCCACCGATGAGCTGATCGTCTCCCGCCGTCAATTGCCCGATTGGTGGCGCTAGCTCATATAGCTCATAAAGCGGATAGGTCGCGAAAATAAGGAATGCCGCCGGGGCCGCCGGCAAGATGATCGCAGCGAGGAGATAACCAAAGCGGCCGGGATACGATAGTCCGTTCATCTCCGGGACCAGATTTATCACCGGCCACCACAGCGCAAAGCCGGCGACGATCCACGACAGATCCAGCGCGAATGAACCCAGCTGGGTTCGCATCCACCCATCCACGACTTCCGGAAAATGTGTGGCTACAACCAGGGCGTTGAACGTTACCAGCATGACAACTGGACGCGTCACGGTCGCCGCAATGCGCTTCATGCGTTGCGACCGGAGCACTCGACGCCAAAAAGCGGAAGAGGTCCCTAAAAGCAGAAGTGGAGGCGCGACCATGGTGAACAACACAAACTGCGCCTGGTGCACGCTGAGGAGGTATCCCGCACCGAGCGCCCCAACCGGCCAATCAGCCGCAATCCATATCGAGAGAACGCCGAGAAAGAAAAAACGCTTATCGCGTTTCGTGACCCTGTCACCCGGATCGAGCTTGCCGTTGACCCACAGGTACAACCCCACCACCGCAGCAACGAGCAACCACACACCCGGATAGGGTCGCCACGTCCACGTCCACGGCAGACCTTGCGCCGAGCACCACCAGGTCAACCCCGCCCCCCTCCCCAAACCCCAGGTAGGAGTTTGGGAGGGAGGAGGGAGGAGGCCCCACCCCGCCCCCGGTCGGAAGGGTGGGGTGGCCTCCTCCCTCTCAAACTCCTCCCTCCTCCCTCGGGCGGCGGGGTTGGGAGGGGGCCTTCACGAGGATCGGTAGGTCATGCGCCCAATCTTCTTGGCGGGTCCCGAATGCATACATGACGTGGACTTGATTGTCCGTGGTGTATGCCAATACCTGCGCTGCATGCGCCATGCCGTAGCCGTCCATAGATGGCATCTTCTCACGGTGCGCGGGACCGAGTCCGATCGCGGCCTGAATTGCGTTGACCTCTTCGAGCGTACCGCGCAAGCCGACGAACCTAGGGTTGAAGTTCGCGAGCCACTCCCGCATTCGCTCCGGTGTGTCTCTCTCCGGATCGGTTGTGACGAACACGACTTTGATTTGATTTGCCACCCTTGGAGAGAGTTTTTTCAAGACGGCGCTGATGTTCGCCATGTGCAGGGGACATATGTCGGGACAGTGCGTGTACCCGAAGAACAGCAACGTCACGAGCCCCTCTGTTTCTTCGAGGAACGCATAGTCACCACCGTCCATCGATTCGAGGGTAAAGTCCACCTTCGGCAGCGGCTCGGATAAAACCCAGCCCCGCAAATCGGAGGACTTCACAGCCCTGCGACCCTCTAAAGCACACCCCGAAACCACCCCACCCACGCACGCAACAAAAAGGCAACGCCGCAACAACCGACTCATCTTCTCTCCTTTTGTTGTTTGGAGCTGAAACCTAATCGCCAAACACCCGGAAAACCCACCCAACCCCAGGGAGGAGTTTGGGAGGGGAATGGGGGGCGGTGGGGCGGGGTCAAAACCGCGACACCACATACACCACCGCCATGCCGCCCAGCGACGCTAAGCCCACGTAGCTCCAGGCGAGCATCTTGGGTCCGGGACGGTGTTCTGGAGGTACGTCGTCCGACGTTACGGCGCGCAGGTTCAGATATCCCAGAACGGGCGCGGTGATGAACGTAAAGATCGTCGCGAAGTCCACCATCGTCGCCAGGTTGCCGATGAAGAGGCCCATCATCAACACCGACGCGAATCCCAACGCAATGATAGAGATCCAATAGGCGCGACCCCCTTCTGCGCCACCGACCACGGGCTGGTCCTTGGGCGTGCGGAGATTTTGCACGCACCGCTCGAGGCCTCGGGGGAAACCATCGATGACGACAATCGATGTGGAGAGCATCGTCGTAAGAACCGCGACGAGGACGATCGGACGCGTCCACGCGCCGAGCGTCGTGGTGTAGAGGTCGACCAACTGGGTGCTGAACACGGTGCCCTGCGGGCTGAACTCCTGCCCTGCGCCGAACATCACGGTGGCTCCCAGGAGCAGGAATGCAAACGCCAGGAGGCCGGCACCGACATAGGCGATCTCAAAGTCCAACCGGGCGGCTCGAACGCTGGCGGTCACTCCCGAGTCTCGGTTTTTCGCCAATGTCCAGAGCGAGCTCCACACCGCGGTGTCGATGGCAGACGGCATCCAGCCTGCCAACGCGAGAATGAACGCCAGCGACACGACCCCATTGTCACCGATCCGGGGCCACAGGGCGAGCGTCGAAAAGTCCGCCCGCGGCAGTGTCACCGCCGCAGCAACAACGGTCGAGATCGCGAGCACCACCAGAATGCCCTTCACTACCTGATCGAACACGCGAAACCGCCCGACCCAGAGCACGGCAGCACACGCGACGTACACAACGGCACCCGAGACCCATTGGGGCATCGTCAGCCCGAGCGCAAACTGGAGCAGGAATCCCGTGAACAGGATGACCGCCATGTAGACGATGACCGACGTAAAGAGCGTGAGGATGAAGTAGAGCCATAGCGCCCAGTTGCCGATCCGTCGGTACCCCTCGACCAGGCTCTGGCCGGTTGCCGCCGCGTAGCGCGGGCCAAACTCGAAGAACGGATACTTGAGAATGATTGCGAGCAGCACGATGCCGGTCAGCGCGAACCCGGCCGACGCGCCCGCGCGGGTGGACTGGTGCAGGTGCGAGACCCCAATGGCCGCGGCAGCCCACATGAGGCCGGGGCCGAAGCTCTTCCAGAATTGGGGGGGGATGAGTGTCTTCATGGCGGCGGAAGATAATTGCCCTGCACCGCCCCGCTACCCCGGGGCAGAGGGGCACGGGGGCACGGGGGCACGGGGGCACGGGGGCACAGGGGCACAGGGGCACAGGGGCACAGGGGCACAGGGGCACGGGGGCACGGGGGCAGTCTGAATACCGCGGTGCGGGGTCAGAACTTCAGGCCACAAGCCTTAGTCAAGTAGGCCATGAAAGGCCTCGCCACCTGGCATTGTTTGGTGAACCGATCGAGGAAATCGGGGCTGGTGATCCAACTGGTTTCCCACTCCGAGACGGCGATAAAGTCTTTCCTTCTTAGGTCCTCGATCAGGGGGTGGTCGGGGGCGTAGCCTTTTGGCGCTCGTTTGAGGGAGTCGCCCGCCAGGTCGAAGTGCTCTTTGAACGCTTTGCCGGACTTGGCACGTTTCCACGCCGCCGGATCGTCGACAATGGTTTCACGGATCAATCCCAACGTGTCGGCGTCGGGATGCCAGAGGCCTACTCCTACAAAAACGCCTTCGGGTTCAATGTGCAGGTAGAAGCCGGGTGCGTGAACGTCTTTGGCGCGCTCGTGGCGGAACTGCACTCCCACGTGGGTCTTGTACGGACTCTTGTCGCGCGCGAAGCGTGTGTCGCGGTGAATGCGAAACAGCGAGCCGCCGACCTTGCTGGGGTTGGCCACAAACTGCGGACTGATCTTATGGAGTCGTGGGCCGAATGCTTCGATGAATTTCAACAACGGCTCCCGCACGTGGTGCTCGTAGCGGTCTTTGTTCTTTTGGAACCACTCGCGGTTGTTGTTTTTCTTGAGTTGTTTGAGAAACTGCAACAGCTCGGGTCGGAGATGAACGGTGTTGGACATGTGCGATCCTGGCGGGATGAATGCTCGATGGAAGGTTTCTAATACGTCGGAAGTGGGTTGCGACGCAAGTTGGCACCGGATCCCGGCTGCGACCGATTGCCATGGGCGACCTGCTGCCAGTTTCTGGGTTGAGCCACCCCTCGCCGCGATTAACCGCAGAGAGCGCCGAGTCCGCAGAGCCCCGATCCCGCCCCCGGTTGTCTTTGTTCTTGCCCCACGAAAACCCAAAAAACAAAAAACATGGGCGGGGATGGGGGCTCGGCGGACGCCGCGTGCTTATGGCTGGTCAGCGGTGCATCAATGTGCGGCCGGGCGAGGAAGACAATCACCGCGGAGACCGCCGAGGGCGCAGAGATGATGGGTAAATGACCTCCCAGAGCAAACTCTGCGTTCTCAGCGTGCTCTGCGGTATAACTGGGCGGGGTGGAGCTGACGGTGTGATAGCTGCCGAGCTGCTGGCTGGAAGCTGGCCGCCGGTGGCCGGCAACCTCCCTCCAATTATGCATTTCAAATGCAAAATTGCAGGCCTACTTTACGTTATTGAAGTTACTAAGATCACAGTAATTCAACTGTGTATTTACAAAGTTCCTAGCGACCTCTGGCGTTCCTGGAGCAATTGACTCCGCGCCAACAAAACGTGTTGCGGGCGGTTGCGGCGAGTACCGATGGTCTAACAACCAAGGTCACGCTCGAGCGTTTTTCGCTCGGCAGTAGGTAGTGCAACGAACAGTGCCGCTGCGCTGGTCGAGGTCGGTCGCTTGCTGAAGGCGGAGGGCGGAACGGGGTACGGGTTCGACAGTCCATATTTCAGAGGTTGGATCATCCTGCGTGCCCTAGCCGATATCGGCTTCTTGCCTCCGTCCGACCTTGGCATCAAGAAGATCGACGAACCCTGAGGGTCGACGACCGCTGCTCCCTGCAGGCGGGCACGGCAGGTGGTCGAAATGCGCGACGGACTCCAGACGCAGGCGACACACAGCTCCCGTTACCCCGGGGCACAGGGGCAGAGATACACGCCTTGTTACCGCCGTACCGCCGAGGAGGGGAGGTGTGAGGGGTGGTACCGCCGGGCGGAAGTGACCGGTCCCGGGCCTTCCGATCGAGGCCGGCTATTGACGTCACAACACAGGAAAGGTATCATGATATCATGATGAAGCGTCATGATAAACGACGCCGGGGCGTCGGCGAGCCGGTCCAGGTGTATCTCGACTCAGCGGAGCGCGCGCGGCTCGAGCGTCTGACGGCCCAGCTGGATGCAACCAAGTCCGACGTGCTGCGCCAGGGGCTCGGGGCTCTCGAGCGCCAGCTCACCGACCCGGCGGCGCACCCGGCCCTTCGCATTATCGGCATCGCCGCCGGCTACCCGCGCCGGTCGTCTGCTGGTTACGACGTGGCGCGGGAGCACGACCGGTTTCCTGGCGGAGAGCGAGCGAGCGTCCCTGGAAGTCGCCGAGCGAGGAGACGGGTGGTCCCTGAGTTGTTCGTGGACACCAGCGGCTGGTTCCCGCTCGCCGACCCCGAGGATCCGGCGCACCCAGCGGTCGCGCGCGCGCTGCACGAGGCGGTGCAGCGGGGCCAGCGGATTGTTACCACGAACCTCGTGGTCGCAGAGACGCACGCGTTGCTTCTCCATCGGATCCATCGCGCGGCGGCGCTCGCGTTCCTCCGCGAGGTCGGGCGGGAACCGCATGTGGTGCTGACCAGCACGCCCGACCACGAGACGCGCGCGCAGCGAGATTGGCTCGAGCGCTATGACGATCAGGACTTCTCGTTCACCGACGCCGTGAGCTTCACAGTGATGACCGAACGTGGCATCCGCGACGCCCTCGCCGTGGATCGCCACTTCACGGTAGCCGGCTTCGTCGTTGTGCCGGCCGAGGCTTGCTAATCTGCTCCACGCCTAAGGACAGAACTGAGACAAGAATCCCGAGCTGTAGCGCCGCGACTGCACGCCGCCGCACCTCGGGGTCTCCGAGCTGGACCGCGCGGGCTGCGCTCACCGTTAGAGGTCCGGCGGGTAGGAGTGCAACTTTGTCCACGGGTCAAACTTGCGCACTACCGACGAAGCCTGAGTGTCGACGACCGCTGGCAGATAGCGTGAGACGTGAGACGTGAGCCGAGGGTGCACCGCCGGGTAAGGATGGGAGGGGCGGGACCGCCGGGCTGCGGGGTGGGCGGGGGTGGACCGCCGTGCACCAGGGAAGGGAGCCACAGGTCTACTTCTGGAGAACCTCCGCGGGAAGCGAAGTGATTTCGTGATCGACACCGGGGAGAAACTCATTCCCATCGAGGTAAAGCTCTCCTCCACGCCACGAGCGGCCATGGCATCCGGGATCAAGGTGTTTTGCGATGATTTAGGGGCGCGGGGCGCGCCCTGGATACGTCATTCATCCCGGAGATGGCCGGCTCCCACTCGGATCGCACGTGACCGCTCTGCCCTTTGGAGAGCTTTGACCAACCCGTCACGCGTCGGCCACGAAGTGCGGGCTGATCTTCGCGAGGCGCGGGGCCGAATGCTTCGATGAATTTCAACAGCGGCTCGCGCACGTCGTGCTCGTAGCGGTCTTTGTTCTTTTGGAACCACTCGCGGTTGTTGTTTTTCTTGAGTTGTTTGAGGAATCTGATGATCTCGGGTCCGATGCGCGCGGTACTCGGCACGGCTCGCTACCTCCGTTGAAACTTGGATGAAGATAGCGTGAGAAGCGAGGTGGCCGGGCGGAAGTGATGTGCGGGGCGGGACCGCCGGGGGAATCGCGCTGCGGTGGGCATGTCCAGTCCTTGATCGTTTGCGTTGGCGTAGAAAATTACTCCACATGATCGGCGCCGACAACGAATGGCGGTAGAAGGCATCGCAGGTAGACCTTCAATGCGGAGCTTTGGCATCGCGACTGAAATAGGGCCCCGAGCGCAAATCACTCGAGGCCCCATCAAACTACCAGGTCACCAACGTCACCGAATATTGTCGGGAACCTTGATCTTGGACAAGCTCGAACTCTGTCCGCCCGCAACATCAAACGAGGCGTCCGGTGAGGGTTCACCGCCGCCCCCGGACGGTACCACGCAAACCGTTACCTCGACAACCGGCGAACAGGCGATGATGACCGCCAGAGTCTGTAAGTCTGGTACCTCCACCGTCCCAACGTTTCGATCACTCTCCGCCAACACCGTGTAGGACGCTGGGAAAGCCTGAATGAACTGGTGGGCTGACGCGAACCAACCGGAAAGGCCGGCGTTGGTCAGATTATCCATCGCGGAGTGCGTCGGGGCGACGACGTCGATAATGTCTGTGAGCCCAGCGAGGCCGACGACCTGGAACGCGCCGATTTCGCTGAGGAACGTCAGCGGCGTATTTTCCGGGGCCCCCGCAAAATGGCCGTCGAGACTGATGTAAGCACCCGTCCCGGCCCCGCTCGCCGCAAAGTTGATTGCGTTCTTGATGAGCGTGACGGCCTCAGGCTGGTTTACAATGGTGCCTCCCGGTTGTGGGAACTCGGTAAGGCAGTTCGGCTGAGCCAAGTCGCACTGGTGGATCTGCGGATTGAGGGCGCTGATGATCACCGGCCCAGCGATCGCAGCCGACCACACGGCCTTGTTGGCCTCAGCCGCACCGAGCACCGCCCCACCACCCCGGTCACCAAACACAATGGCGCTGTACGAGGCGAATTCGGCGGTCGTCGTATTGCCCCAGGGGGTTGCATTCAAAACCGTGACCGTGAATCCCTCGGCCTCCGCCATCGTCTGCTCATTTTCTGGTCTGAACGTGGTGGGGGCGAGCATCGACGGCCCGTAAATGAGAATCGAGTGTATCTCCGCCGTGAACACCAACATCCCAGTTTCTAGGTCCACTGCATCGCCACCGTCCGGATTGCTCCCGGCAGGCGGATCGCCTGGAATCGGTGTGAACGGGTCGAATCCCACCAGCGGCCCGTTGCGAGCTTCATCGTCGGGGTCCGCAATACCGAAGCCACTCGCAGTCAGCTGACTCTGCCCTAACGACGTGAGTGTCCACGACAAGAGCGATGCGATTCCGTCCTTATCGCTGAAGGCTGCTGGACTCGCCGGACCCACAATCGTTCCGTCCCCAGCAAATGACACCAGCGCGCCCTTTACAGGATTTCCTTCCGCGTCCGTCACGGATACAGCGGGCGCGTTGGGTACTGCCTCACCTAACCGTGCACGCTGATTGTCGGTCTCCCCCACCCTCTCCATCTTCGCCGGTAACGCCCACTGGAATCGGCTGAAAAAGGGAGCCCCCCCGCCTTGCAAGCGGTTGATGCGGCGCCGTCTCGCATGGAGCGGTTCCGGCCCGACCAAGGAGACCAGGCGGTCACGCATGGCCCGGGCAAACCTCATGAACCCGCTCGAGCCGGCACTGCCCAACGGCGGGTCTCCACACCCGGCAGCTGCCCTGAGCGGAAGGGCTGAAGTCTGCCCGTCGTCCGGTCTCCGGCTAGTCCCGTGATCCCTCCCACCAGCATGCGTGCTTCGTGTTTCCAATAGTTTGGCGCCAAACTGTCCACCACATCCAGCAACTGCCGTGCTGCATCTACATCAGGCTGGGCAGCGTTCGTCGTCATGAGCCAAAGCTGGCATTGCACGAATCGGTGATCCGTCGGAAACCGCCGGCCCCCTTCATCACACCAGCCTTGCGCTTGCATCGGTTGCTGGAGGTCGTAATACCCGGAATACAACCGCCACAAGATCTCCGGTGCGAACGTGAGGTACGCATCTTCCTCGTACGCACGCCTTGCCGCGAGGACCTCTGAGGCGGCGTCGCCAATGTTGGCGTAGACATTGCTCAGCGTGTTGTGTGCCCGTGCCAATGTCGGGTCCGCTTCGACCGCATTCTCCAAATCCTCCCGGGCATTGTTGAACAGAGCCTCGGCCTCCTCCCGATCGGGAGTCACCCGGAGATACCAGAGGAGGAGGCGCAACGTGCCGCGCAACTCAATGGCTTCCGGATAATTGGGGTCGATCCCAAGTGCCCGTGCTGCATGATCCATTCCCGTGTCCACCCAGCCCGCGGCTTCCCGTGGGCTGCTAAACTCGAGCCGCGCGAGCTGATATGCGATGCGCCCGCGCAACACCGCCGGCTCTATCCAAGCGGGATCGGCTCCTTCAGCACCGTTCAGTAGTGAGTCGGACACCAGAAACGCTTGATACGCGGCGGGGATATCGTGGCCCGCAAGGTGGCGTTCGGCGTTCTTGCGCGTCCGTTCGGCGCGGGCCACGAGAGCCCACGCGTCGTCGCTCGTCGTCGCCATGCGTTGTCCTCGGACCCGCACCTCCTCGCCAATCCACTCACGCAAAAGCCGCGAAACGCTCTGAGCCGCCGAATCCATCACCGCTAGGAGATCTGTAGCTGGCAAGACGAAACTCGCCCGTTTGATCGACGCCCCGCTGCTCCCTTCGAGGAGCTGCGCCGACACACGCAGATCATCGCCCTCCGGCTCCACGGTTCCCCTAATAACGCTACCGACTTCCAGGGCACGGCCAATGCTGTCGGGCGTCACGTCGGTTCCGCGATACGGCGCAACGCCGTTCCGCGAGATGACGTCCAAGCCCTGCACGCGAGACAACTGACGGATCAATCCCTCGGTAACACCGTCTGCCACAAAACCGAATTCGCCGTCGCCACTGAGGTCCTCGAAATACAGCACCGCGATGCTGCTCGCCGCGGGACCCGTCGCAACGGGCGAACCCGAATTCCTGAAGCCAAACTGGTACACCGCGAGGCCGATGACGAGTGCGGCCACCGAACCCACCGCGAGCGACCGCCCGGTCGTCATCCGGCGCGGGGAGAACGGCAATGGCGTCGTGAGCGTCGTCCGCGTCACCCTCGAGGGCCGCGCCACCGACACCGACATACGTGGCATCGTGCCCGTGCCCGTGTGGATGACCTTCAACGCCTCGGCGAAGTCGCCCGCCGTCCGGAACCGGTCGGCCGGCGCCTTTGCCAGGGCGCACATGATGACGTCTTCGAGTTCCGGCGAGATGGTGTCGCGGATGATCGCCGGACTCGGCACGTGGTCGATGGAGTGACGCGCCATCACCGCCTGCGGCGTCGGCCCCGTAAACGGCGGCGTGCCCGCGACCATTTCGTACAGCACGCACCCAAGAGCGTAGATGTCGCTGCGACCGTCGATTTCCTCGACCGCCACCGCCTGCTCCGGGCTCATGTACAGGGGCGTCCCCACGGCCATACCGGTCTGGGTGAGCCTGTCGCCGCCGGCTGCGCTCACCGCCCGAGCGATCCCAAAGTCCGTGACAACCGCGTGCCCGCCGGTGAGCATGAGGTTGTCCGGCTTAATATCCCGGTGAACCAGGCCGCGTGCGTGCGCGTAGTTCAGCGCGTCGGCAACCTCACGCGTAATCTGCAACGCGTCGTCCAGGGGGAGCATCTGCTCGCGCTCTATGCGGTCCGCCAGCGACTCCCCCTCGACGAGCGGCATCGTGTAGTACAGAAAACCGTCCACCTCGCCGGAGTCGTATAAAGGAAGAATGTGCGGGTGGCTCAGCTTGGCCGCGATTTTGATCTCGCGAAGAAAACGCTCGGAGCCCAGCGAAGACGCCAACTCCGGGCGGAATACCTTTAGGGCCACCTCGCGGTCGTGCTTGACGTCGCGCGCGAGGAACACGATGGCCATGCCGCCGGCACCGAGTTCCCGCTCGAGCTCGTAGTGATCGGAGAGGGGCGCCTTGAGGCGCTCAAAGAGATCTGAACCGTCAATCACTGTGCATGACAACCATACGCCGGAGTGTGCATACTATATCCGTCAGGCTGCATGACGGTAAGTAGTAGGCACTTACGTATATTGGGTCGCTCGATCCGTCTGTCGCTTCTCTTGCCAGTTGCTCCAACACCGCGGCGATCTCATAGCACCGCACAATCGCCCTTCAGACCTGTAAAGCACAGTACTATTGGGCGAAGAGATTCGACGAGGCCGCCGAGCATCTCCAGAAGACCCACGAGATGGATCCGAACTTCCCGCCGGCCCACTATCTGTTGGGCTGGTCGTTCTTGCACCTCGGGTTGTACGACGATGCACTGCACGAAGCGGAACACGCTATCGAGATGATGGGCCACACCCCCCAACGTCGGGCCGCCTTGGCAACGATCCTGGCGACTGCTGGTCGAACAAAGGAGGCCGAAGTGATCTTGGCCGACCTCGAGGCCATCGCATCGGATGATGCGGGTGAATACGTCTCGTTGGCGGATATTGCGATGGTGCACGGCGCGCTTGGCAATCTCGACCAGGCGATCGACTGGCTCGACAAGGCGGTCGATCAAAAAGCCGGCTGGCTGGCCTATTTGAAAGTGGACGCCATTTGGGACCCCGTGCGGTCCCACCCGCGATTCGCCGACATCCTGCAACGCGTGGGGTTGAGCCGCTCCGCCCTTGTATAGCTCCGCGCTTCGTCTAGTTTTAGCCCCCCAAACACCACTGTCCGACACCAAAGACACCACGGGAAAAACCGCCCCAATGAGTTCGACGTCCGATCAAGTCACTCCGCCACCGCCGGAAGCCTGGCCAAAGGCACGACGCATCGCCCAGTCGGTCGTCCAGCCGGTCGAGCGGTTCATGCACATCCAGGCGAGCAGCGGATTGGTGTTGCTCGGAGCGGCCATAGTCGCACTGGTGTGGGCCAACTCGCCGTGGGCCGATAGTTATCACGATCTGTGGCACACGCCATTCAGCATAGGATTGGGCAACTGGGTCTTCGACCGCGACCTGCATTTTTGGATCAGCGATTTCTTGATGGCGATCTTCTTCTTGGTCGTCGGATTGGAAATCAAGCGAGAGTTGTTCGAGGGTGCCCTATCCGAACTAAAACGCGCCGCCCTTCCCCTCGCAGCGGCGTTCGGTGGCATGGTTGTACCCGCACTTCTATTTCTCTCTTTGAACATGTCGGGCCCCGGACAGGCAGGCTGGGGTGTGCCCATGGCAACCGATATCGCGTTCGCCGTTGGGATCCTCACTTTGCTCGGAAGCCGCGTGCCGGCGACGCTGCGCGTTCTCCTGCTGGCCCTCGCGATCGTGGATGACATAGGAGCCATTGTCGTCATCGCGGTTTTCTATTCCGCGGGCATCGATGCGTCCGCCTTGCTGTGGATCGCCGTCGGATTTTCCGGCCTCTTTTTTCTCCATAGGATCGGAATCCGTCCGGGCTTCCTCTTCGTCTTTCCGGGGATCGTGTTGTGGGCGGGAATGCTGCAGTTCGGAGTGCATCCCACTATCGCCGGCGTCATCATCGGGCTCATGACACCGGTCAGGCCCTGGTACGGCAAAGAAGGATTCTTACGAGCCGCGCAACGGGCGCTCGACGACTTTCAGCTGCTCTTACATCGTCCAAAACACGATGACGACGAGTTGCTCGAGCCGTTGGGCCGGCTCGCCCGCGCGCACAAGGAAGCGTTGTCGCCGGCAAAGCGCATCGAGGCCAAGCTGCACCCGTACGTGGCCTTTGGCATCATGCCACTCTTCGCCCTGGCGAACGCCGGCGTGAGCATCGGCGGAGTGGAGCTCGGAAGCACGATGTCGATGGGCGTATTCCTGGGCGTGATGCTGGGATTGGTAGTCGGTAAGCCCCTCGGCATCGTGGGAGTCAGTTGGATATCCACGCGCCTCGGCCTGGCCATGCTTCCGCCCGGCGTGACGTGGGGAGGCATGTTCGTCGTCGGCGCCGCTGGGGGAATCGGTTTTACGATGGCCATCTTTATCGGGGAGCTCGCGTTTGCCGACACGATGCTACCCGTCGCAAAACTCGGCGTGTTGGTTGCAACGCTAGCAGCGTCGGCAATCGCGCTCGGCGCAGGGATGGTCATCCTTCCGAAGGAGCGAGCCGGGAAGACCGATCAAATCACGCTCAGTGATGCCGAGGGAAGCACCGAATACTGGACCACCAGCGCCGATGACAGAAGACCTCGGAGGAGCGTGGGATTCAAGATGTAGATTGTAGGTTGTAGGGTGTAGGGTGTAGGGTGTAGGGTGTAGGGTGTCGGGTATCGGGTGTCGGGTGTCGGGTGTCGGGTGTCGGGTGTCGGGTGTCGGGTTTCAGATTCGGACTCAATATAGGATGGCGGCCCAATTGATGGCGGCCACTTTTTTCACGATTTCGGAATAACTACACCCTACACCCTACACCCTACTTTTCTAATCACTCCGAAGCGCCGTCACCGGATCCACTCTCGTTGCGCGGCGCGCTGGGAAAAAGTGGGCGGCTAGCGCCACGGCTGCCAGCACGGCCGGTGTCATCGTGAACGAAAACGGGTCGCTCGCACTGATACCGAAGAGCACGCTCGACAACAGGCGCGTTGCGCCGAATGCCAACGCGATACCGACAACCATTCCCACGATGACGACACGCATCCCTTCACCCACCACGAGTCGCACGACATCACGAGCGTCCGCTCCCAGCGCCATGCGCAAACCCATCTCACGCGTGCGACGGGCGACGCCGTATGAGACGACGCCATAGAGTCCTACACCGGCGAGTGTCAGCGCCACCAATCCGAGCGCAGCCGAAACCGCGGCGGCCATGCGGAACGGGAATAACATCAGGGACAGGTGCTCGCCCATCGTGACCGATTGAAAAACGGCGATGTCTTCGTCGAGCTGTCTGACTTGGTCACGCAACGCAGCCACGACGGCCAGGGGATCCTGGGACGCGCTGGCTACCAGGTGCAACATGCGGGTGTAGGACTCTATCGGCAGATAAACGAACGGCTGAGGGTCTTCGCCCAGCGATCGGACCTTGGCGTTGGCGGCGATACCGACCACCTCGTACTCGGGGCCATCCTCTCCCCGGGTCCGCAAGCGCTTTCCGATCGGATTGTCGTCGGGCCATAGCCGGCGCCCGGCGGCCTCACTTACGATAGCGACCGAAGCAGCGTTCGCGATATCGAGCTCCGTGAAGGTCCTACCCCGTACGGCAATCCCAAAAGTTTCGAAGTATTCCGTACCGATCTGTCCAAGCGTCACACGCCCCAACGCTCGCCGACCTGTTTCGTCCTCGGTATGGACACTCGTGTACTGCTCGGAGAACAGGGTCCCGAGCGGAATCCAGCTTGAGATCGCCACCGTACGCACGCCAGATAAGCTCCGGGCCCGTTGCACGAACTCCTCCCAAAAAAGCTTGGCACGCTCGGCGTCGTAGCCGGACTGGTCGCGCAGCTGGACCGTAACGAAACCTGTCCGTTCTTCGTCGAAGCCGAGCTCGACCGAACTGGCGTTTTGGACGCTTCGTCCAAACAGAACCGCCACAATCAAGAGGAGCAGCGACAACGCGACTTGAGGGAGCAACAGCGCATTGCGAAACCGCAACTTGCCGGAGCCACCTTCGAGTTCGTGATCTTTCAACGCCGGTATCAGCGCGGGATTTGTCGCTTGAAGAGCCGGGATCAGCCCAAACAACACTCCCGTCAACATCGCCACACCGCCGGTAAACAGGACGACGCGCAGGTCGAGAGCAAAATCGAGTGAGATGGCAATCGGGAACGGTGGATTGAACGCCAACACCAAGGCGGCCAGCCAATATGCAAGGGTGAGACCGACGATGCCGCCCGCACCGGCCAAGACGACGCTTTCGATCAGGAGCTGTTGCACCAATCTCCGCCGGCCGGCGCCCAAGGCGAGTCGCACGGCAATTTCTCGTCGTCTTCCGAGAGCACGAGCGAGCAGGAGATTTGCCACATTTGCACACGCGATGAGCAGCACGAGGCCCACGGCGCCCATCAGAAACATGGACCCGGACGCAATGAACTTGTCACCTTCGGGATGGATATACACGTCCGTCATCGGGAGCACGACGAACTGCCTATCGGTGTGTGTCTTGGGATATGCTTTCTCGAGGTTGCGGCTCAACGTGGCCAAGGCGGCTCGCACGCGGTCAATCGAAGCTTCCGGTTGCAGCCGGGCTTTGACGGTGACCCACCGATTATCACGGCGATCCATGGAGGAGTACGCGGGCAGGAGCACAGGTCGCATGGCCAGGGGGATCCACACATCGAGCGACACCCCTCGCACCAGCACGCCGTGGAAGTCGTCCGGCGCCACGCCGACGATGGTCAGTGTTACGCCGTTGATCTTCACTTCCTGCCCAACAACGTCAGGCGACGAGTCAAACCATCGGCGCCACAACCTCGAGCTGATCACGGTTACCGGATCCGAACCTCCTACCACTCCCTCCTCGGCGACAAAACCGCGTCCGAGCTGCGGTGTGACACCGAGTCCCGGAAAGTAGTTGGCGGTTACGTACTCACCGAACACCAGCTCGCCGTTGTCCGGACCGGTGAGGTTGGCCATCAAGCCGCTGTAGCCAACGACCTCGGTGAACAGATCGGTCAGCTCCTCCAACTCGATCAAATCTGGGTGAGACACGGAATTGAACTGAGAGCGATCGGTCGCCGAGCCGTAGATGTTGACTAGCTCCTCCGGAGCGTGCACGGGCAGCGGCTTGAACATGATCGCGTTGACGAGCGTGAAGATGGCGCTGTTGGTGCCGATGCCGAGGCCCAGCGTGACGATCACGACCGCGGTGAAACCGGGTCGTGCCAGAAGGGTTCGGAACGCGTAACGCAGATCCTGGCGAAGCTGGTCCATTTGGCCTACCGGGCAGTTAGTGGCTGATGACGACGGCAACCCTACGGGCATACGGGATGATGAGTTTCCAATCCAGCGGTGACCGGTCACCGGTCACCGGTCACCGCCTACACCCAACGGCCCTCTCCATTTACATTCCATCCCTCCTCAGCCCAAGAGCCCCATGCATCCGACTCCGCCCAAACTCTCGCTCGCCGGCCTCGCATTTTTGGCAACCTTCTCGACCTCGGCCCAGGCCCAGGTCGACCTCCATCCGGCCACGGTGAAGCCGGCTGCGTGGGAACGATTCGCCCTTCGGGCCATCAACCAAACCGACACGGCCTTTGTCGGTGTGCGGCTCAGGGTACCGGAGGCGATCATGGTCCTGGGCGTCGAGCCGTTGGATGGGTGGGAGGTCACACACGCACTCGCCAGCGACACGACGCCTCAGATCATCGAGTGGTCTGGTGGGGAACTGCTGCGAGGCGAGTTTCTGGAGTTTGCGTTCTTCGGACGACTTCCGGCCGACTCCCGCAAACAGGACCTCGTCTTTCCGGTTCATCTCACCCGGGCGACCGGAACTGAAGTGGCCTTCGAACGCGCCTCCGGCGACGGCGCGGCTCCCACGGTGCAAATCGTGGGCACCACTACCGTCACGGGCTGGGCAGCGCTCGCGTTGGCCGGCGTCGCGGTGGGAGTATCCGCGCTTGCGCTCGCGTTAGCCGTTTCGAAGCGACCAGCGGAAGGTTAGACGCCATAGAGCCCTATTCACCGCAGAGCACGCAGAGAACGCAGAGCTGGTTCTGGGAGGTCATTCACCCCAATCATCTCTGCGCCCTCGGCGGTCTGCGGTGAATGTTCTTCTCGCCTCCACTCTAGCAGGTTGCGGAAAAATTCATGGTGAGCCGCGTTTGTCCGGGTAACACGACGGTGTACCAGCGTGCGGTCCCCTATTACCGCCCCCGCGGTGCGGTCGGCGTGACGAATGCGGCCCACACTGCCCCATCAGGGGCTGCCTCCGGCCAGGGTCAGGGTGCGTATCCGCATCAGATTGTAGACCGCGGCCGTGAACGTAAACACCCACCCGACCCGCGGGGTCCCGCGATGTCGGAGTTTGCGTAACAACCCAATCGTCTTGCCCCACCCGTAGATCTCTTCCACTTTTTTGCGCTGCCGTTGACTGATCGCATAGCTGGGATGGCGCGTCGTCCGGCCATCCACCGCGCTCCGCAACCGCGTGCGGTGCACGTTCGGCGTGACGTGGGGCGTCCAGCCCAACGCCCGCAGCGTGTCGACAAACCCGCACCGATCATAACCCTTGTCCGCCCCCAACGTCCGACGCCGGGCCGTCGGCGGTAAGCTCCCCACCATCGCCAGCGCACTCGCACACTCCGCCTCGTAGCCGGGCTGCGTCACGTCGGTCGCCACCACGAGCCCGTGCCGATTATCCATCAACACACTCGCCAAGTACGCCAATTGCGCGCCTTGCCCCCCACTCTTCCGCGTCAACCGCGCCTCCGGGTCCGTCCGCGACGCATGCGTCGCATTCGTCCGTTTCTCCTGGCGAAACGTCACGCTCGGATTCCCCGGATCATCGTCCGTTGGCGGGCGGGTGCCGGCCTTCGGCTGAAAACTCTTCTGACTCGCCCACGCGTCCAGCAAAGTCCCGTCGACGGTGAAATGCTCATTCGACAACAACGCCCGCCGCTCCGCCTCCTGTAACACTTCGGCCAGAAACGCATCCGCGATGCCCCCCTCGACCAGCCGCGTCCGATTCTTCGTAAAGACCGTCGGCACCCACACCGCGTCGTCCAGATTCAACCCCACAAACCATCGGTACAGGATGTTGTAATCGAGCTGCTCCATCAGCTGCCGCTCGCTCCGGATCGTATACACCACCTGCAGCAATAACGCGCGTAACAAATGTTCCGGGGGAATCGACGGCCGGCCCCGCCGCGCGTACAGCCGGTCCAACTGCGGCGAGAGCCGGGCTAACACCGGGTCCACCAGCGCCCGCAGGGCGCGCAACGGATGGTCGGAGGGCACCCGATCCTCCGCACTGATATAGCTGAACAGCGCCGACTGATTCGTCTTGTTCCCGCGCATCGTGGCACTCCCATCGAGGTCCCTCTACGATAGGAACTTCCGGCTCGCGATGCTATCGTCAATTACCCGACTTTTTCCGCAACCTGCTAGAGGGATTTCGTACTTTTCAAAAAGAAAAAGAAACAATGGAAATGGCCACAAGACTCCGTGACCTCTGTGTCCTCTGTGGCTAGTCCCCATCGGGACCCTATTAGAAAGGTTTCTCAATTGACAACGCCGCACAGCGACCCCCGAAGCTCTCTGCAAGAAGCAGGATGCGCCGGGCATCACTTTTCTCGCATACTCGCTGAACCGTATTGGCCGGCAGGTTGCAGTCCGCCTGCTCAAACCCGATCGTGGGCGGGATGAAACCCTCGTGGAGAGCCAAGACGGCGGCTACACCCTCTACTGCTCCGCACGCGCCCAGACAATGCCCAAACGTCGGCTTGAGACTGGTTAATGGAATACGAGAGAAATCGTCTTCGAATACCGCGGCCAGGCCATTACACTCTGCCGCATCATTAGACGGCGTTCCGGTACCATGCGTCTTGATCCAATCCACGGGTCGGCCGTCGCCGGTCGCGAGCGCCTGACGCGCGGCACACGCAACACCACTGCCCTCCGGTTCCGGTGAGACCATTGAAAACGCCTCGGTCGCCAATCCATACCCGGTGACTGCCGCGAGCGGCGCGGCGCCACGCCGACGCGCGTGATTTGCCTCCTCGAGCACCAACGCACCAGCGCCTTCGCCGAGCACAGTCCCGGAGCGTCGCCTATCGAACGGCCGGCACACCGCTTCGTCCGTCAACACACCTGCTGCCCTGAAGTTTCTAACCACCTCGGATTGCAACGGGCTCTCAGCACCACCCGCAACCACAACGTCTGCAAGTCCCGTGGCGATTTTGTGATAGGCCTCTCCGATGGCCCACGTTGCCGACACGGAGCCCGCCGACACATGGAACACGGGCCCCTTGATCTCTCGATGCTGTGAGAAGGCCGCCCCACCGGCGCCGGTCATAAAGCGAATGAGTGCTGTGGGACCAACTCGTGCGCGTGGCTCGAGCACGAGATTCCGGTGAGTTTCCAACAACTCCGCCATTGGCCCCAAGGACGATCCTTCGATCACACCGCAACGGGTCCTGTCGAGGGCAGCGTCCGTCAGTCCGGCATGACTCCATGCCTCGAGCGCGGCAGCCAAAAACATTTTCGCGGTTCGGTCGAGGCGTCGTGCACGGCGATCAACAGGCAGGTTCGGTACGCGTCCTACGGCCTCATCCAATTCCGCGTCACATTCGACACCGGTCGCGCCATCTCGTAAGGCGGCACGCATCGGACCCAAGCCCACTCCCACCGCCGACACGGCACCCAAGCCGGTTATCCAGACCTCACGCCCGGTCATTGCTGCCCCCCGCTGAGCGCGCGCAAGGTCGCGTTCATTCTTTCGACCGTGATCCGAGATGCTGCGTCGCGCTCGTTCGCCAAACGTGACAACATGATCCGATCCGGAGGTTCTGTCTCCATAGTGTGGATTCGATACCAACCGGCCGACCGGACGAGAAAGCTCCTTGCCTTGCCGGCTTGAAGAGGTGGGACCTTGAAATCCAAGAACGCATAATCGCCAGTTTCCATGACGAACTCTTTGTCGTCCACGGTCGCCAACAATTCCGCCACATCCCGACCCATGGGATCGACTGCGCGGCTCGCCCGAACTTCGCGGACTTCGAGAGCGCTTTCGGCCGACTCATCCAGCGCGACGTGATCGATCAGCCAAAACGAAGGGGCGGACTCCAAGCGGATTCGGACCGTGTCGCCTCGGACGGCTGAGAGATCGATCGGAAAGACCTGACGCTTTACAATCTCCGGGCCTGCTTCCCACAGATAACCCTGGTGAGCCCATCCCTGGCTGGTGAGAACGGACACCGCAAGAAATCCGGTGCGGGCGGCCATCGATCCGAACGTCTGAAGGAATTGCGGTTGCGTATTTAAGGAATCGTACCAAGCCGCCGTAGCACTCCCATGCGCCTCGACGAGTTGCCCCACCATGTGGGCCGCCCAAGGCGTGTTACGCCCGTCGATGACCAGTCTTGCTTGGGACCGATCGTCGTGCCGCGCAAAAGTCAGCACCAGACCGTCGCGGATATGGGCGGGATTGCCGGGGTCGCGCAACATGAGCTTGGACTCCCAATTGATGTCGTCAGGAGTCGCAACACGGTCCAGAACGTCGCGGCCCTGATCGTCCACTGCGCTGATTGGCTGTTGAAGCCGACCGAGAGCATGGACCGTCCCGTCGCGGTCAGGCGCAACGCTCACATCTGGATCGTGGTCGACGATCAGGACCGAGAGGGCGTTCACGTGGTCGGTCTCGTTGAGTTCGTTGGCCAGCTTGAGACGGAGTTGCCCCTCTGAGGCCGTCGCGTAGGCGAGATTGTCGACGTCCATCCGAGCCGCGCCCCGGGTGATTGCACCGCCGAATGTTCCCGAATCCAGTCGCCACTGCTGCCCGTCCCAACTGTAAACCAGGGGACACGAGATATAATCGCCTGTTCCACTCGTGCGCCGTGGCGGCGGGTCGTCTTGGGCTACAGCCGCCGCGGCGGCGATTACGACAGCCGTCAAGCCGACGCCCACGAGCACGAGCGTCGTCCTACCCGCATCGACCACTCGCGTCTCGACAAACCGAATATCGCCCAACGCCACCGCCACTCTTCGCCGACGACCTCCGCCGCCCACGATCTGACCCCCTACGAGGCTGTCACCCTCGATTCTAGGGCTATCAATTTCTACACGAACTCGGTTGTGTAGTGTGACACGCATTTTGGAAGGGTGTTCGTCGTTTACGATCGCAGCAGCGGGAAAGGGCTGCCTTTGCCACGTCGTGCACGAGACGGCAAATGTCACTCGGAGAACCATGGCGACACTTCGTGCGAGGGGCCACTGCGCATTCCTCTTGATCATCGGAGACTCCTTGTCCTGGCTCGCTACCAGGCTATACCGGAGCCGTCAAAGCAACGTCAAGCCAAAAATCGGCCACAGAGCTCACAGAGCGCACAGCGTTTGCATAACAAAGGAAAAGGTCACAAAACTCTGTGACCTCCGTGTCCTCTGTGGCTTAAAACCTGCCGCCCGCAGTTACTCAGCGCTTTAGAAAACGCTCCAGATTCCGCAGATAGTAGCTCAGCCCAAGAGCGGCGATCCCGAACGAGATCCCCAACACCAACATCGCCACGCTCCCGTTGCCCCAATACGCCGACAGCATCCACACGCCGAGGCCTGCGCAAAAGAAAATGGCCGTAGCGATGAGAAGCCGGTGAAAGCCGATCATATTCCCAAGACCATGAGGATCAGGAGGGCGGGCAGATACGCCAACGAAAGTTTGAAGACCCGCCGTGCGCGCTCCATCGTACACTTCCGCACGGCCAAGAAGCTCGTGTAAAGGAATAGGCTGGAGAGCGCGAGGGCGCCGATGAAGTAGACCGTCCCGGCGATTCCGACGATGGTGGGGGCCAAACTAACCGGCAGCAGGGCCGCAGCGTAGAGGGTCGAGTGCCCGAAGGTCATGCGTCCGTCAGAATCGCCCACGCTCAACATCTTGAAACCAGCCCGCGCGTAGTCGTCTCGGTACATCCATGCGAGTGCCAAAAAGTGCGGAAGTTGCCAAAGGAAGAGAATCCAGAACAGAATCCACGCCTCACCGCTCAGCGTACCACGCGCCGCCGCCCAACCACCCACGATGGGTAACGCACCCGGCACAGCCCCAATAAGCGTCGACACGGACGTGCGTTTTTTCAACGGTGTGTACACGAACACATAGGAGACCAACGTCGCGGTTGCGATGATCGCTGTGAGCGAGTTGACGAAAACTCCGAAATATGCAATTCCCGCAATCCCCGTTATCCAGGCAAACGCGCCTGCCGAAGCCACACCCAGCCGCCTTGTGGGAAGCGGCCGCCCCCGCGTCCGCTTCATCAGCGCGTCGTCTTCACGTTCGGCCACTTGGTTCAACGCGTTCGTTCCCGACGCGACCAGCACCGTCCCCATCAATACGTGAAACAGAACGATCGCTTGGCTGAGTTCCGGGCCCGCGAGCCAAAACCCGGCACCCGCAGTGAGCATCACCATCACTACGATGCCGGGTTTGGCCAACTCGAGATATAAAGAAATCTTTACCAAACGAACTCCGTGAGGACTGCTACTATGACGATGATGGTCAGCGGCAGAGGCGCAATGGCGAAGATCCTCATCCGATTGCCCTCCCACTTTAGATGCATGAAAAAGAGGGCGACCAGCAATGCTTTCCAAATTGCCAAGAACAACAGAACGAGGATTTGCACTTCCTTCGACCACGGAAGAAACGCAATACCCAATTCCACGACGGTGAGAACCAGGAGGTACGCCCAGATCGTCCAGTAGTTCGGGTGTGCGTGCGACTGTCCGTCTGTCATGGTTTGCCTAACTCCTAGACGAGGTAGACGATGGTGAACAGGATGATCCAGACGAGATCGACGAAATGCCAGTAGAGCCCGATCACTTCGACACCGCGGTGGTCTTCTTTTGTATACGCACCTCGGTACGCCTTCCACGTCACGAACATCATGCAAATCACACCCATCGAAACGTGGAACCCGTGAAAGCCGGTCATGGTGTAGAAAGAGGAGCCATACACGCCGATGGAAGCCGGAAGGTGGCCCTCTGCCGCTTCAGCCGCAAGATGACTCCCGGCTGCGTAACCGGAGGGCAGGAACCCCTCACCTACGAGTTGTATGTACTCGAAGGCCTGCACCCCGACAAAAGCTGCGCCGATGATGACGGTCGCTACGAGGTACATCCTGAGACCCTTCTGGTCGCCATCTTGAATGGCGGCAAACGCTTTCACCATCGTGACGCTGCTGCAGATGAGCAGAAACGTATTGATGGCGGTTACCGGCACGTTGAGGATGGCACCCGGCGCGCTCCAATGCTCGGGACTGCCAAACCGTAGAATGATGTACGATCCAATCAGGGCCGTGAAGAACATCACTTCCGACCCCAGGAAGATCCACATGCCCAGTTTCTCGCTGTAAACATCCGAGCCGATCTCGCGTCGAGCCGGCGGACTCATCAAGGCGGGGTGAGCCATATTTCGTCGTTTCTCCTATCAGCCGGCGGCGGCCGGTTCGACGTCAGAATCGAGTTTGCGCGTTTGCAGGAGGAAATCTTCCTCCACTAGCGGGGAGCTGTACTCGTACGGCCCTCTGTACACAATCGGGACTTGGGCGAAATTCCCGTGGGGAGGCGGCGACGGCACCGTCCACTCGAGGCCGTTGGCGTCCCACGGGTTTTCTCCCGCCTTCTTGCCCTTGAACCAGCCCCCGATGAAAGCCACCACAAACGGTATTTGCACCGTCAGCAACAACAGCGCGCTCACGGTGATGAACGTATTCAGGGGTGCCAACGGCTGGAGAAACTCGTACTGCGATGGATCGTAGATCCTTCGCATGTGCCCGTACACACCGAGGTTGTGCATCGGGAAGAAAACCAAATTGTACAACACGAACGTTAGCCAAAAGTGAATCTTCCCGAGCCGAGGACTCATCAGCCGGCCGAACATCTTCGGATACCAGTACGTGACTGCGGCAAAGATCGCGAACAGGCTGCCACCGAACAGCACGTAGTGGATGTGCGCAACGATGAAGTATGTGTCGTGGATGTAGATATCCACCGGTGTGGCCGCCATGAAGATGCCGCTCAAACCACCAATGACGAACATCGCAACAAACGCTACGGCGTGGAGCATCGGGACGTGTAACCTAATGTTCCCTCGCCACATGGTTCCCATCCAATTGAATACCTTTATCGCGGAGGGCACGGCGATGAGCATCGTGGAAATCATGAACGTCATGCCCAACGTCGGATTCATGCCGCTCTGGAACATGTGGTGTCCCCAAACGACCCACCCGAGAAAAGCGATGCCGATGATGGCGAAGACCATCGAGTGATAGCCAAACACGGGCTTGCGCGATCCGTTCGCGATGATGTCCGACACCATCCCCATCGCCGGAACGATGAGGATATACACCTCCGGGTGTCCGAAATACCAGAACAAGTGCTGCCACAAAATCGGCTGGCCACCATCGGTAAAGTCGAAGAAGTGGGTGCCAATGGTTTGATCGAAGAACAGCATGATCGCCGCGCCCGAAAGAATCGGGATGGCGAGCAGCACCAGGATGGCCGTGATGAAAAGCGCCCAAATCGAGAGCGGGAGCCTGAACCAGGTCATGCCGGGAGCGCGGAGGTTCACTATCGTGGCGATGTAGTTGGTCGCACCCAGAATCGATGCCAATCCGAGAATCGCAATACTCAGCAGCCAGATTTGCTGTCCGCCATAAACGCCGGTCCATTCGGGGTTGGCACTGAGTGGCGCATACACGGTCCACCCGGCGGCGGAATGACCACCCTCCACGAAAAATCCCGCCATCATCAAGATTCCGGCGGGAAACGCAATCCAGAACGACGCCATATTGAGCCGCGGAAATGCCATGTCGGGCGCGCCGATCTTCAGCGGAATCAAGTAATTCCCGAACACCCCAACGAGCAGCGGCATGATGGCGAAGAACACCATAATCGTGCCGTGCATCGTGACCAGCGAGTTGTAAAACTCCGGGAGCAAGATCCCGCCCGGCGCCATCGTCTCCGGAAGCAACTGGCCACCCGGAAGGGGCCGGTCCGGAAAACCGAGCTGCCAGCGGATCATCATCGCCATCAACCCACCGAACAAGAGGAAAATGAAGCTCATCAGTAGGAACTGAATACCGATGATCTTGTGATCGGTGGAGAAAATGTACTTACGCAGGAACGATTGCTCGTGGGCTTCCACGTGCGCTGCGGGTTCCAAAGAAACCGCGGAAGTCGCCATTGTTTTTCCTCAGATGGAAGTGTTCGCTAAACCCTCGCGTTACTCGTCGGCCGCCGCCGCCTGGCCGGCGAGCCATTGCTGGTAATCGTCCACCGTGTGTACGGTGACCATCGCCCGCATCCGGTAGTGCCCCAAACCGCACAGCTCGGCACAGGCGATCTCATACTGGCCGGTCTCCGTAGCCTGAAACCACACATTGATCGTCATACCCGGCATCGCATCCTGCTTCACGCGAAACGCAGGGACGAAAAATGAGTGGATCACATCCTCGGCCGTCATTTGCATCACGACGGGTTTGTTCACGGGAATGTGCAACTGGTTTCTGACCGTAAAGTCGTCGGCCGTCCCCAACTGCCCGTCCGGACCGCGGTACGTGATGTTCCACTCGAACTGCTGAGCGTGCAATCCATACGGGATCGCATCGGCCGGCACGCTGTTCCGTCCCTTGATGGTATTCCAGACACCGCCACTCATCAGGCCAATGATCACAAGCGTGACCGCAGGCACGGTCGTCCAGATGATCTCGGCCTTGGTATTTCCAACTATGTACTCGGCTTTGCGTCCCGGACGAGCCCGGTACTTGATCAGGAACACGATCAGCCCCACCTCAACCACCACGAATGCGATACCGGTAATTACCAAGATCAGGTAATAGAGAAAATCGATCTCGCCCGCAAAGGTCGAGGCGCTGGATGGTAGGATCCAACTCATGCTGGATTTCTCCTCAACCGCCGAAGGTAAAGTTCAGACTCGCCGAGCCGTTAGCCGCCACCGTGGCTTCGCCCGACTGCGTACCCAACGTTTCGTGCCAGGCCTCAACCTGATAAGTCCCCGCGGGGAGACCGCTGATCGTGAACGACCCATCCGCGCCAGATGTGGCGAAGTAGGGATGCTCCACCACACCGACATAGGCGTTCATCCAACCGTGCATACTGCACTCTAGCGGCACCATGATCTCGGGTGAGGCGAACCCCCTTCGCGTCGTGACCATCGGCCGAGGCTGGCTGACGTTAAACCCACGACTTTCGGTCGGGACCGCCTTGATGTTGTGTGCAGTCGAGTCGCTGTTGGTGATCTCCAATTCCTGCCCCACCACCATGCCAAGTACCCGAGGAGAGTAGAGGCAACCATCCTGATTTACCTGCGCGGGCCCACTGGGCATCGGGTACGGACCATCCGGCAAACCACCCACCACGCGTATGAAAACGTTTGCCAGATGTCCATCGGTGACAGACACGACCGGATCCGTAGGCCCCTCACTGTACCTCGCGGCACACACTGCCTCCTCTGCCATATCGATAACCGGATTGGCGGGCACGTCTCCCGTGAACATGACCATGCCGCTGATGCTGGCACTACCAAGCGGAGCATCCGCGGCTGCTCCGCTGCCACCACCATCACCCGATCCACTATCACTACCACCGCACGCGAGAAACGCAAACAAACACGAGACTACGCCGAGACGTCGCATCTTTCCTCCAAATAAGAACTTTCTATGCCCCGCGTTCGCGTCGCTGCGCACGCCACACGATGCCGAAACCGAGTCCGGCCGTCAGCACGACAGCGACGATTGGTGCCACAAACACGCGAGGCGGTGTTGGCACATCCAAATAGATTGCATACCACGCGCTGACAGCACCGCGCAAGGTGTCCTCACCGTCGGTACCGTCAGCGGCATAAAACGCCATTGGCAACGGCTCGCCTGGCGTGAACGAAACGCCGAGGCTCGGATCCGAGGCGGCCAAAGCCCGCATGAACTGCACCTGCCAGCGACCGTCCGAGAATGTCGCCGTGTGAGTCACCTCGCGCGACCCAGGGTTCGCCGCAAACGTCCCCAACCCCACGGCCGTCCCCTCCTGCACTTGATCCGGTGCGCTGCTCCACTGCCACATGTAGACCGGCTGTTGAACATCCCCACCCAAGAAAAACGGCAGCTGGATGCCTTCCGGGGGCTCGAGCGGAAACTGCACGGCGACCCGGTCCGGACCCTGCTCGGTGACATGCGGCTCATCCGCGGCGGCCAGCGTCCGGACGATACCCTGGAAAAACGGATCCCAGTCCGGATCGGGGCTTTGGGTGGCATCACTCCAGCTGAGCTTCACCGCCAGATTCTGGTTGTCGTGCGCGGCCTGTACCCAGATCCCGTCCACCGAGGGCGCAAACCAGCGTGGCTTGATAGTAATCTGACCGACCATCGGGATGTAGTATGGCTCCACATCGGCCCATAGAGAGTCGTCGGGACCCGAGGGCAACGGCCCTTCAAACAGGGCGGCCCGGACCACGTCCCGCCCCTGCGGAAGATCGTCCGGCGAGAGGCTCCGGACGTACTGGGCTACCCGCCAAAGGTCTTCGTCACTAAGGACACCCGCGTCTACCGCATCGCTCTGAGAAGGCATCGGCGTTCCATCCAGACCCGTGCGCATCCGCGTGTATATGTCTTCGACCGTCCCGCCGCCGTTGAAATTCCAATTTCTCGTGAGGTCCGTCGCACGAATCGGGAACCCCCAGTCATCGGTGAGCTCGCGCGCCGATGTGCCGTCGCCGCGCCCCTGCATGCCATGACAGTCCGAGCACTGTAGTTCCTCCACGAACAGGCGCCGCGCCTCAGCGAGATCCTCCTCGGACGGACGCCCCGGCTGACGACCCATACTGATTGGCTCTGGCTCCGCGCCATCGAAGAACCTGGAGAACGTCTTTATGTAGGCGATGACGTCGTCACGCTGTCCGGCGCTCAACCGATCGCTCCATCCCGGCATGGCCGTTCCTGGCATCCCATTGTCGATCACATTCCGCAGATCGGCGTCGGTTGGCAGCTCTCCACTCGCCGTCGTGCGAATCTGGTACACCGCCCCTGTAAAGTCGCGCGGTCGAGGCAGCATGTACGCGGCCGCCTCGCCGTCGCCGGCCCCGGTATCTCCGTGACACCCGGTGCACCATTTGACGTAGAGGACTTTTCCCCGCTCCGCATCCTGCCCCGCCAGGGAGGAGGGAGGAGGGAGGAGGACCGCCCCCGCCAGGAGCAGGAAGACCGAGCGCGGGAAGACTCCCCCCTCCTCCCTCCTCCCTCCTCCCTTATGGCCCGTCATGGCGCTCCTCCTTCTTCCTCCCATGTCCTTGGCTCCAGCCCTGCTTGCTCGTACAAAAAGATGATGACCGCCCAGATCTCGTCTTCGGTGAGGAAATCCTCCCACACCGGCATCGCCGAGTTCCACGGGGTTCCCTCAGGTGGCAGGCCGAGACCGCCCTTCGCGATCCGCCAGAACAAAAAACTCTCCTGGAGTTGATCGATCGTGCCCGCCTCGAACGCCAGCGGTGTCGGGTTGAAACCGTGGCCGAAGTGCCCTTGCCCGTCCAACAGATCACCGTGACAAGACAGGCAATTCTGATAGTAGACCCGCCTTCCCTCCAGGTAATGCTCTTCCATGGAGCCGCGCGCGCGCAGAGGGTTCTCCAGGCCGGCTAGCTCGAGATTCTTTTCGCCGAACGTGATGGTTGCAGGCGGCGCCGGGTGAATGGCCCGCAGCTGGCCGGTAGACCCGACTTTGGGGCGCGCCATGTTGAACGTGGTGACCCCGACGACAATCGGAATCGCGGCCAGCAACGCACCGCGCAACGCGCGTTTGTCCGCATCCACCAACGTGGCGTGGATTGGCTGCTTGAACCGCTCCCAACGCTCCTCGTTCTCGCTCACGAAGATCAGGACGCCCACCAAGGCGATCAGCGTGTATTGAAAGATGACGCTGTTCGGGACGGGTGCGCTGCCTGGAAAAAGCGGAATCCCGTACTTGAAGAACAGGAACGAACCAGCCACGAGAGCGACGGCTTGACCGAACGGATGTTTCATCCAGCCGAAGATTCTTTGCATCATCGCCGTCCTGACAGGAATTGGACTATTGCTTCGAGCTGCTGAGCCGACAACTTCGCTCCGAAATCCGGAGGCATTAGTCCCGCGATATACCCCTCACCCACCTCCGCGTTGGGATCTAGGATGGCGCGTCGAATTTGGTCCGCGGTGAGGCGAGCCCCGATGCCGTCAAACGATGGCCCGATGGGAATCTCCGTGCCATTGATTCCGTGGCAGCCGATGCAGGCATTGACGGCGAGGAGTTGCATCGGATCCGTGTTCGCGCTGAACGAGGCCGGCGCGGCAGGAGCGGGTGCCGGCGCTGCCGCCCCACCTCCACCCTGAATATCAGCGTCCGTCACGGTGACGTCGCCCCCCTGGCTCTGCAGGTACGCCACAATAGCCCAAAGCTGGTCGTCGGCCATCTGGCGTCGCGCGTCGGGCATGATCCCGGTGAATCCATCCACCAGGAACGCGGTGGGCTGCGTGAGGGACTCGTAGAGGTACGCCTTGCAGTCCATCCCTGGTTTTCGGTCGCCACATCTCGCGCCGATCGTGCCTTGGCCCGCATGATCAGTACGCAGATTCGGAGCGCGGGTTCCGAGTCCATGACACGCGGTACACCCGCCCGCGCCCTCAAACAGCCCTTCGCCTGCCGGGACCAACACTTCCGGGGTGGCGCCGGCACTGAGATCGAGCACTTCGGGAACCGCGGATTCGAGCTGTGGGATGATCTGCGCCACGGTCGTGTAGAATCCTATCACGATCGCGCCGGTCAGCAGCACCTTGAGATTCGTCTTCCACATAGCGCTACTCCGCGCGTGCTGCGGGTTGGTTATGCGGGGTCAGCGGCGAGGCCGCCTTCGATTTCGACATACTCTTCTCGGCAAGGCCCCCAAGCCAGAAAATGAACGCGACCATACCAAGGAAGATGACAACGCAGACGCTGATCATGTTGGCTGCGTATCCCAAGGCCGGCGTGGCGGCATAGTCGCTCGAATCGCGCATGACTTCCCACACGTGCCAGTGCTGCCTGATGCCGCTTCGGGCGAATCCCATGAGGCCCATGAGCCAGGTAAACGTAATGGCGAGCACGAAGATCGCGTACTGCGAACGCTCCGGCATCTGGCCCCATCGTATCTCGCCACGGGAGTCGGCACCGCGTACGAGCAGTACATCTATCACGGTGACACCGATAATACAGGCGAGCACCGCAAACACCTGATAGACGCTCATATTGATACGTACGATCGTCGGTACGAAGTATCCCCAAATACCGATGACCAACACCGCGCCACCCGATAACGCAAACATGGCCCCCTGCACCAGCGTCCCGGTCTTGGCCCAGGAGACCGTCGGGATCTTGTTCGCCCTCCTATACATCAAGAAGGAAAGGAAAGTCGTCAGAATCATGAAATTGACGGCCGTGTTCTTACCACTCATCAAGCCGAGCACACCGAGGAACGGGTGTCGGCTTCCGCCCATCGCCGCAAACTCGTTTCGGCTGGCAATCATCGTGTTGGGAGTACCCCATACGATCCAACAGATTATCAGGACCAGCAGCATCCACTTCGTATAAGGCATGAATCGTTCAGCCCCGGGGATTCGCCCCATCCCTGTCCAGAGATAGTAATTGGCCGACAGGAATAGCACGCCGATGAGAATGGCTTGGACGATCCACAGCCAACTCATGAATCCGCCCATCATCGTGATGCCCATCTGTTGGTTGTACTCGTAGATCTCGCGCCCCAGGTAGTACCCCGCGAAGGGCAGGACGATGAACGTTGCGATGGCAATGAACGTCCCGACGTAGCCCATCCAATCGTAGTGAGCACGCTCTTCATCCGTCTCGGCTGATAGGAACCGGTAGGCAGCGTACGCGGCGACGATCGCCCCACCGAACACCGCATTCGCTATGAGACGGTGAACGTTGATCGGGATCCACGTGGCGTTAGCGATGGCGTTCCATAGTCCGACGCCTTCCGGAAGACCGGCGACCGTCGTGCCTTCAGGCGGAGACATCATGTAGGTCAACCAGCCGTTGGCGATGAACATGACGGTGGTGCCCCACACGTTCAGCAGCAGGCCGAGCCCCAAATGTCCCCACTTCGCACGGCCGAGCTTCCACCTGTCCCAACCGTAGTAATAGAGGTATAGCGTAAACGACTCGACGAAGAAAAGGCCGGCGTAAAACCACATGGACAGATGGAAAATGTTCGCCATGTGACCCCAGAACGCGGGGTACAGCGTCGTCATCAAGAACAACAACACGCCACCCCACAGCGCGGTCGCGCTGTACGCGAACACCAAGAGCCGGGTGAACTCTTTGGAGAGCTTGTCGTATCGGGAGTCCTTCGCCACGATACCGATGAGTTCGGTGATCACAGCGAACATCGGTACGCCCAGCACAAACGCCGCGAACATCAGATGGAGCTGGGCAGCGATCCACACTGCGCCGCGGCTCCCGATCCCCGGGAAATCGCCGTACTGCGCAACGTCGGCTGCGGCATGAGACAGCGCTAGGGCGTCAATCATCGCGTGAGAAGAATGGCAGACGTTTTGAGAAATCTATCGGCATGTTGCGACGAACCTTTCGCATGAGGTCGGCGGTGACCTCGATGTGACCCTCTTTTCGTGCGTAGTCCTCGATCCGCTTCACCACGACACCACGTACAAACGAGGGGATGCGTTGAATCCGCGCCTGCGCTTCAGCGGACCAGGGTAACTCTCCATCGACCGCCACGCCATAACTCACCGCACGCGATTCAATGAGTGGACGGTCCTCGTCCGGCTCGTAAGCGCAGGATGAGTCCTCAGCAAGGTAGTCGCCGCTCGAGCCGTAGGCGCGCGCGCGGCAACCACCGCAAATGGCTCTGTACTCGCAACGCCCGCATTTTCCTCCCAGCGATCCCCGACGCAGCTCCTGAAACAGATCGGACGAGTTCCAGATGTCGGCAAAGTTCGTCTCGCGCAGATCTCCCGCCGGCACGGGCATATACGGGCACGCCGTGAGTTTTCCATCGGGTGTCACGCGGCTGTAGTGCACTCCACACGGGCAACGCGTCGCGTAGTTGAGGACGGGTGAATCCGGCGCGCGCTCGTGCACCAAACGTATGAACTGGGGCGCGCACTTGGCACGAACCATCGTTCGTCCCATGTATGTCACGTGCAGATCCACCAACTCGCATAGCGACTCTTCGTATTCTTGGGGGGACAGATCCGCCATCGTCGCGCCGCGGCCGGTGGCAACCAGGAAGTACGCGTTGAACGATACGGCACCTTTGGCGGCGGCCCACGCGACGAGTTGGGGCACCTCACGCCGGTTTCCCTTGGTGATTGCGGTCTGGACGACGAAATCGAGACCTTGCTCGCCCAGCCGATCGATCGCGGACAGGGTCGATGCGAGCGAACCATGTCCCCGCCGAAAGCGATCGTGATACTTCGCGTCAAGCGATTCGACGCTCACCGCAACGCCCGTTACGCCGGCGTCCATCAACTCCTGGATTTTCTCCGAGGTCAGCAGGGTCCCGTTCGTACCAACGACCACAGTCGCTCCGCGGGTTGCGGCGTACGATGCGATGTCGGTGAGATCCTCGCGCAGCAGAGGCTCCCCGCCAGACAGGATGAACATGGGTTTCGGATTAAGTGATAGTATCTCGTCCGTTATGCGGCGGCACTCATCGGTGGAAAGCTCGTCTTCCGCGCTTTCGGAAGGACCCGCTGAGATGTAGCAGTGCGCACACTCGAGATTGCAGCGGCGCGTCAAATTCCAGGCGACCACGTGAGGCACATAGTCGCCCGTCTGCCAAGCGCCGGCCGGCGCGTCTCCCAGGGCCGCGAGCGAGGTCATTCGATTCGTTACGAGCCCATTAGGGGATAGCACGTCTCCGTCCCTAGTCACTCGCCTCCTGCTCCAGGAACTGCTCGACGGCAGCTTTGGCGTCCGCGGCTGACACGGTTTTGAAGTCAACGGGACACGCAGAAGCCTTTTCCTCTATATCGCGTATGGGACACCTCGTGACGCCGGACGCCTTCGCTTCCTCGATGAATTGACGCATCTCCGCCGAAAGCGCATCGCCTCCCGTCCCCTCGGCATCGGCGCGAATCTGCTTGGCCCGCAACTCGCGGAACATGCCCATCATCGTTTCGGCGTCGAACTCGTCGGCTTCGATCATCGCCTGCTTGTTCTCGTCCATCACCAACGTCGTGACGCGCCATATCTCATGATTGCGAGCGAACTTCTCGACGGCATTGCGCGCCAACGGTCGCGCGATGAGGGGCACGGGCTTGAGACGCGCGAACGCCTCGACCGTCCAAACCGGGGGATCCGCCGTCGTCCGCTCGCGTGTCGTGATATGACTGGTGACCGGGCACGTAACATCCACCGTTGCTCCCTGAACCTCGGCGTCTTCCTCACTTCCCATCACCACCGTCTTGGCCATCAGTTCCTCGGCCTTAATCTCGGCGCGCGCCATTTCTTCCGCGTCACCGATCCCCATGAGCAGCTGCATGTGCGTTGGCAACAGTTTTTGAATTGCCTGATCGAGCCACTTGTTGGTTACCAGATCTGCGCCGTGCTCCATCGTGAATTCCTCGACGGCACGTCGCGCGATACCCTGCGCGAACGGCGGTACGCGCTGAATGCGCACCTCGGCATCAGGCGCCCAGGGGATCCCCTCTTCACCGTCTTCTTCGATCCAGGGAATGTCCTCGGGTTTGATGTCGACGGTTCCGGTGATCAACAAATTGCATGCAGTCAGTCGCAATAGATTCTCGGCTTGCGATCCCAAATCCGTGCCGTCCACACGGTGCGAGCCGTGCCGGCCAACCACCAAGAGCGTCGGCTCGATCTCTTCGGCCCACTGGAGAATGACTTGGAACGGTTTGCCAATGAGAATCTGCGTCTTCACCTCGACATCGGGGAACTCCTGTGCCATCACCTCGGCTCGCCTGATATTTGCCTGGCAAAGCTTGAGTAGTCCCTTGTCGATGATGTTGTTGTGTAGCTCCTCCTGTTCTTCGAACTTGAAGACCTTGGATGCCTTCTCGGAAAGCACGTCTTTGATGTTGTTGAAGACGTCGTGATGATACTCCACGTCGAACGCGCTGCACACGTACAGTGTCGCTTGGTACTCGCTGGCGAGTTCGAGCGCGGTACGCATCGTCTTGTAACTGTACGCCGATCCGTCCACGCAAACCATGAACTTGCCGCCCATGAGCGACCGGCCGTCGCGGACAATGAGCATGTCCTTTTCAATTCGCCTCGCCGCCCGAGCCACGACCCCACCGACCTGTGAGTAGGGCTGCCGGCCGATGCCGTGCGCCCCCATGACCACGAGGTCGTACAGTCGTCCGGACGCCCCCGCGAGCTTCTCCGCTTGGTCTTCGTCCTCAGCGATGATGCGGCCGTCGGTTCCCAACTTGACGTCGGAGCGGACCCGCTCTCCGCCATCGTAATTCGCGGCGATATTGGGGTCGAAACCGATTAGACTGGGCAGCTGGCCCTCCCCCCGGTTCACCTCGTTGATGATCTCCTCAAAGTTGATTCCCTCGAGGAGCTGGCGCCGCAGTGGGATACTCGCATCGGCGCATTGCGTCTCGACCCGATCCAGGAAGGAGTCCGAAATCAGCTGAAGACCCTTCTCTATCAGCTTGTCGTGAACCTTGCGCTGGCGTTTGATTTCTTCGGGAGTTTGAAACTGCGCCGGCAAGCCGGTTTCTAGCTGGCGAAACCGGACGTCATGAAGCCGCGCCGCGTACACGTGGTTGCCGGTGATGCGGCCTCCGGATTTCGAGCACAGCTCGATAGCGCGGCCGACGGCCCAATCTGAGCATTGGGAGTTATCCACAGGAACGAGCACTTCACGGTACATACCCCCGCCTTTGACCCATGTGGTTACACAATCTTACCGCTTGGTCACTCAAGAAAAACATACCCTTCAAAACTCTATTGCACTGGCTCGACGGCCCAAATTTACGCGCGAGTATATATCACCCGGGCCCCCTGTCAAGGGACCATTTCAGGGCACGAGTTGACTGCCGTCCGTGTCCCAGACCGTGAGCGCATCGACTGGGCAAACCTCGCACGCCCGCAGCAGCTTTTTGCGCTCCACCGAGTCCGGGTCGGAGCCGAATATCGCCACGTCTTCTTCGTCCAGGCGAAACACTTCAGGGGCTTCGGACACACAATCGCCAAACCCGACGCAGAGACTTCGATCGATCTGCACGCGCAGACCGGTGATCGTACGCCCCTCGGTTTCCGACACCTACATCCCTTCCAACCCGAGATCGGTCCGGGCCTCGTCCATCACCGACGGAGTGATTTCCGCGATTCCCCGCTCGCTGGCCCACTCGACGTAAATCTTCTTGACCATTCCGCGAACAAACTTCGGCACCCGGGCAAGCCGCTCATCGCTTTCGGGGCTCCACCGCACACCCGTCGAGCCTTCCCTCTGAGAGTCGTCGAAAGCGCCCTCGCTCCCGATCATCGAGCTGCGGGTCAGCTCCATGGGCTGCTCGTCCAGTGTGCGTCCTCCGATTTGGACCCCGAGTGCACCCACGAGCTGCGTCTCCATGGGGTTGGCCAGCATCGCCACCTTGTGCCCGCAGCTCGGGCAGGTGAACGAGGCCCCAAAGGTCCCGTCACCCGGCTCCTGCCGCTCGGCAAAGGTCATTTGCTGGTCGCAGTCCACGCACAGAAACTTCACGGCAAGACTCCTAGCAGGTTGCGGAAAAATTCATGGTGAGCCGCGTTTGTCCGGGTAACACGACGGTGTACCAGCGTGCGGTCCCCTATTACCGCCCCCGCGGTGCGGTCGGCGTGACGAATGCGGCCCACACTGCCCCATCAGGGGCTGCCTCCGGCCAGGGTCAGGGTGCGTATCCGCATCAGATTGTAGACCGCGGCCGTGAACGTAAACACCCACCCGACCCGCGGGGTCCCGCGATGTCGGAGTTTGCGTAACAACCCAATCGTCTTGCCCCACCCGTAGATCTCTTCCACTTTTTTGCGCTGCCGTTGACTGATCGCATAGCTGGGATGGCGCGTCGTCCGGCCATCCACCGCGCTCCGCAACCGCGTGCGGTGCACGTTCGGCGTGACGTGGGGCGTCCAGCCCAACGCCCGCAGCGTGTCGACAAACCCGCACCGATCATAACCCTTGTCCGCCCCCAACGTCCGACGCCGGGCCGTCGGCGGTAAGCTCCCCACCATCGCCAGCGCACTCGCACACTCCGCCTCGTAGCCGGGCTGCGTCACGTCGGTCGCCACCACGAGCCCGTGCCGATTATCCATCAACACACTCGCCAAGTACGCCAATTGCGCGCCTTGCCCCCCACTCTTCCGCGTCAACCGCGCCTCCGGGTCCGTCCGCGACGCATGCGTCGCATTCGTCCGTTTCTCCTGGCGAAACGTCACGCTCGGATTCCCCGGATCATCGTCCGTTGGCGGGCGGGTGCCGGCCTTCGGCTGAAAACTCTTCTGACTCGCCCACGCGTCCAGCAAGGTCCCGTCGACGGTGAAATGCTCATTCGACAACAACGCCCGCCGCTCCGCCTCCTGTAACACTTCGGCCAGAAACGCATCCGCGATGCCCCCCTCGACCAGCCGCGTCCGATTCTTCGTAAAGACCGTCGGCACCCACACCGCGTCGTCCAGATTCAACCCCACAAACCATCGGTACAAGATGTTGTAATCGAGCTGCTCCATCAGCTGCCGCTCGCTCCGGATCGTATACACCACCTGCAGCAATAACGCGCGTAACAAATGTTCCGGGGGAATCGACGGCCGGCCCCGCCGCGCGTACAGCCGGTCCAACTGCGGCGAGAGCCGGGCTAACACCGGGTCCACCAGCGCCCGCAGGGCGCGCAACGGATGGTCGGAGGGCACCCGATCCTCCGCACTGATATAGCTGAACAGCGCCGACTGATTCGTCTTGTTCCCGCGCATCGTGGCACTCCCATCGAGGTCCCTCTACGATAAGAACTTCCGGCTCGCGATGCTATCGTCCATTACCCGACTTTTTCCGCAACCTGCTAGGAAACCCTCAACCAACCCATCCCAAATCGCTGGATCCCCCGATCCGCTCGAAAACGGGATTCTTGCCAGCAGCGGCACCCCGAAAGCGGCGGACAAATCGCGGCCGGCCGACCCGTCGAACAGCGGCGTTACGACACCGCAGTCGTCGCAGCGGTGGCCGCTCATGTTTTCCACGATTCCAAGCAACCTGACGCCCGCCTCTGACGCCGACCGCATCGTTCGAGCGACGGACTGTCGCGACTCCTCGCTCGGAATGGTAACCACCAAGGCGCCTGTGAGATTAGGGACAAGCTCCACAAGATCGACCCCACCATCCGCACCCGGAGGCAAGTCCACCAACAGCAACCCCAGAGAACCCCATATCACGTCGCTCAGGAACTCCCGCAACGCACCGGACTCCAAGGTCCCCCGCCACACAAACCGAGCTTCCGCCGGTTCCTTCCAGCGCAGGGGCTGATCGTCATCCAGCAACAAGCTCGTCGATACGACCCGCACGCCACTTTCGACGATTGCCGGCTCCACTCCGTCATCGGTCACCCGCAGCGGCCCTGCCGCCCCGAGGAGACCCGCCACGGTGGGGCTGCGGAGATCGGCGTCCAGCACGCCCACCTCGTTGCCTGGCCGCGACACCACCCCCCTGGCCAACGCGGCCGCTACGAAACTCTTGCCCACTCCACCCTTCCCACTCATCACCGCCACGACGCGGTCCACCGATTCGAGCCTGCGACCGACTCGTTCGCGTTGCCTGATAACCTGGGCCAGTAACTGCGAACGATCTTCGCCCTCGATTTGGTTGTACGTCCGAAAGCTCACAGGTCCCACCCCGCCCTGGCGAGCATCCACAGGTTGATCATGACCACGACGATCGCCGTGAGATAAAAACTCGGTGGCGTGATGACGTCCGGGGCGGCAAAAAACGCCCCCCGAATCAAGACCGGCAGCCGAAGGCCGTGCAGCCCCCACACGATTCGCGCAACCCAAACGTTTCGGAGCCGGTACAGCCCAAAGAATACGATCCCTGCGACGACGACCCCCGCCGCGAGCCACATCCAAGGAGAACCAAACCGTGAGGGGAGCAACCCGGGGCCCATCATCACGTACGCCGCCGCCTCATACAGAATGGCAACGTGGAGATATACGAAGGCAGCCTGCCGGAACTTTACCACGCGGGCATCAGGCCACTCGTGCTTCAGTGTCGATGTCGTCATGCAACTGCAACAATCCACAACAACTCGGCGAACGGCAAGGGGTACTGGGGCACGGGGGCACGGGGGCACGGGGGCACGGGGCAGTGGGCACGCCCGTAGTCGTCTGTCGACTACGCCGTTAGCTTTTCCGTCTCATAACCGCACCCTCGCCACTTGGACGTGAGAGGTGTGACGTGAGACGTGAGACGTGAGACGGCCCTACCCCCCACAGGGGGATATGATCTGTAGATTCCCACTATGACAAACTCACGCGGAATTGCCACCGCACACATTGTCCTCATCTCCGGTTTCGTGGTTTTCGTGATCGTCATCGGCTTTTTGCTGGTGTCGTCGATGGCGCCGCGAGAGGCCTTGGAGTTCCCACCGACACTTCCCCAACCGATGGATACCACGTTGACGTCAGTGGTTTACGACACGGTGACCATCGACGCACACGACGAGGTCGCGTGGCACTTTTTCGATTTCGACCGTGCCTCGCCTGTCGTCCCTCCGGACACCGTGGGATGGGATCTGGCGTTTCGCAGGTTTACGATCGTGCCCGCAGCCGGGGTCGTTGACCTGGGGGTGTCCGAATTCGAAACGGTCAGCGAAGCTCCCGCCACCGGTTACGTCGAATCCACCTTCGGCCGTGACACGGTGAACACGGCGATCGACCGCTGGTACACCTACAGCATGTTGTCACATTTACTCGAGCCGAACGGCCATGTGTACGTGGTGCGCACCGCCGAGTCGCGTTACGCCAAGGTGGAGTTGCTCAGCTATTACTGTCCGGGGGTCGTCGCCGGGTGCCCGACGTTTCGGTATGTGTTTCAGCCGAGCGGGAAGAGAGCGTTCGATTCGAGATTCTAGCAGGTTGCGGAAAAATTCATGGTGAGCCGCGTTTGTCCGGGTAACACGACGGTGTACCAGCGTGCGGTCCCCTATTACCGCCCCCGCGGTGCGGTCGGCGTGACGAATGCGGCCCACACTGCCCCATCAGGGGCTGCCTCCGGCCAGGGTCAGGGTGCGTATCCGCATCAGATTGTAGACCGCGGCCGTGAACGTAAACACCCACCCGACCCGCGGGGTCCCGCGATGTCGGAGTTTGCGTAACAACCCAATCGTCTTGCCCCACCCGTAGATCTCTTCCACTTTTTTGCGCTGCCGTTGACTGATCGCATAGCTGGGATGGCGCGTCGTCCGGCCATCCACCGCGCTCCGCAACCGCGTGCGGTGCACGTTCGGCGTGACGTGGGGCGTCCAGCCCAACGCCCGCAGCGTGTCGACAAACCCGCACCGATCATAACCCTTGTCCGCCCCCAACGTCCGACGCCGGGCCGTCGGCGGTAAGCTCCCCACCATCGCCAGCGCACTCGCACACTCCGCCTCGTAGCCGGGCTGCGTCACGTCGGTCGCCACCACGAGCCCGTGCCGATTATCCATCAACACACTCGCCAAGTACGCCAATTGCGCGCCTTGCCCCCCACTCTTCCGCGTCAACCGCGCCTCCGGGTCCGTCCGCGACGCATGCGTCGCATTCGTCCGTTTCTCCTGGCGAAACGTCACGCTCGGATTCCCCGGATCATCGTCCGTTGGCGGGCGGGTGCCGGCCTTCGGCTGAAAACTCTTCTGACTCGCCCACGCGTCCAGCAAGGTCCCGTCGACGGTGAAATGCTCATTCGACAACAACGCCCGCCGCTCCGCCTCCTGTAACACTTCGGCCAGAAACGCATCCGCGATGCCCCCCTCGACCAGCCGCGTCCGATTCTTCGTAAAGACCGTCGGCACCCACACCGCGTCGTCCAGATTCAACCCCACAAACCATCGGTACAAGATGTTGTAATCGAGCTGCTCCATCAGCTGCCGCTCGCTCCGGATCGTATACACCACCTGCAGCAATAACGCGCGTAACAAATGTTCCGGGGGAATCGACGGCCGGCCCCGCCGCGCGTACAGCCGGTCCAACTGCGGCGAGAGCCGGGCTAACACCGGGTCCACCAGCGCCCGCAGGGCGCGCAACGGATGGTCGGAGGGCACCCGATCCTCCGCACTGATATAGCTGAACAGCGCCGACTGATTCGTCTTGTTCCCGCGCATCGTGGCACTCCCATCGAGGTCCCTCTACGATAAGAACTTCCGGCTCGCGATGCTATCGTCCATTACCCGACTTTTTCCGCAACCTGCTAGAATCTAGCAGGTTGCGGAAAAATTCATGGTGAGCCGCGTTTGTCCGGGTAACACGACGGTGTACCAGCGTGCGGTCCCCTATTACCGCCCCCGCGGTGCGGTCGGCGTGACGAATGCGGCCCACACTGCCCCATCAGGGGCTGCCTCCGGCCAGGGTCAGGGTGCGTATCCGCATCAGATTGTAGACCGCGGCCGTGAACGTAAACACCCACCCGACCCGCGGGGTCCCGCGATGTCGGAGTTTGCGTAACAACCCAATCGTCTTGCCCCACCCGTAGATCTCTTCCACTTTTTTGCGCTGCCGTTGACTGATCGCATAGCTGGGATGGCGCGTCGTCCGGCCATCCACCGCGCTCCGCAACCGCGTGCGGTGCACGTTCGGCGTGACGTGGGGCGTCCAGCCCAACGCCCGCAGCGTGTCGACAAACCCGCACCGATCATAACCCTTGTCCGCCCCCAACGTCCGTCGCCGGGCCGTCGGCGGTAAGCTCCCCACCATCGCCAGCGCACTCGCACACTCCGCCTCGTAGCCGGGCTGCGTCACGTCGGTCGCCACCACGAGCCCGTGCCGATTATCCATCAACACACTCGCCAAGTACGCCAATTGCGCGCCTTGCCCCCCACTCTTCCGCGTCAACCGCGCCTCCGGGTCCGTCCGCGACGCATGCGTCGCATTCGTCCGTTTCTCCTGGCGAAACGTCACGCTCGGATTCCCCGGATCATCGTCCGTTGGCGGGCGGGTGCCGGCCTTCGGCTGAAAACTCTTCTGACTCGCCCACGCGTCCAGCAAGGTCCCGTCGACGGTGAAATGCTCATTCGACAACAACGCCCGCCGCTCCGCCTCCTGTAACACTTCGGCCAGAAACGCATCCGCGATGCCCCCCTCGACCAGCCGCGTCCGATTCTTCGTAAAGACCGTCGGCACCCACACCGCGTCGTCCAGATTCAACCCCACAAACCATCGGTACAGGATGTTGTAATCGAGCTGCTCCATCAGCTGCCGCTCGCTCCGGATCGTATACACCACCTGCAGCAATAACGCGCGTAACAAATGTTCCGGGGGAATCGACGGCCGGCCCCGCCGCGCGTACAGCCGGTCCAACTGCGGCGAGAGCCGGGCTAACACCGGGTCCACCAGCGCCCGCAGGGCGCGCAACGGATGGTCGGAGGGCACCCGATCCTCCGCACTGATATAGCTGAACAGCGCCGACTGATTCGTCTTGTTCCCGCGCATCGTGGCACTCCCATCGAGGTCCCTCTACGATAAGAACTTCCGGCTCGCGATGCTATCGTCCATTACCCGACTTTTTCCGCAACCTGCTAGATGCCTCTGGTACCAGAAAGGTTGCGACCCCACCCCGCCACGCAACCCGGGGCACCCCCCTACACACCTCCCGACGCTGGGGCAGCCACCCACCCAACCACTCATCCCGGGGCAGGCCGCCCCGACAACCACCCCACACGGGGCAGGTTTTGTTGCTGCCCCCTGCTACCCCTCGCTGCCCCAAACCTCTCCGCTTTACGGGAGCCAGGGTCGGGCAGAACCCTTCCCTTGACCGGCTAGCCGCTGGCGGGGAATGGCTTATTACTATCTACGTAATAAATAGTAAAAGTGAATTGGCGACGATTTTACTGGTCGGCGCATCCCACAGACAGCTACCAATCACCTCCACAGAGAACAACCACCTATGCACACAACGAGCTTTGGGTCGATCCTCGGTGCCGTCTGCCTGGCGGCCGCGGTCATCACCCCGGGGCAAGCCGCGGGCCAGGTTCAGATCCAGATAATCGACCGAGCGGAGGCTTCTTTTCCCGAACCGTTCACCCGCGTATCGGGCCTGCGGGAACTCAGCGATGGACGGATCCTCATCGCAGACCGTACCGAAAAGCACGTCAGCTTCATCGACTTTACGACCGGCTCGATGCGCGAGATCGGTCGAGTCGGTGCGGGGCCGGGCGAGTACCAGTCACCCGGTGAACTGGTGGCATTGCCGGACGACTACACGTTGCTACTCGACCTGGCCAACCTGCGTCTCACCCGAATCGCTCCCGACGGCAAACTGGATATGGAGAGCTGGCCCATGATGATCCCCACCGGGCTCGTTCGACCCTCGGCCGCGGACGGTCAGGGGCGGCTGTTCTACTCGGCCAGCGGTGGCATGCGCATGGCCCGGGGCGGTGGTGCGGCTTCGACGCCTCCCGACTCGCTCCCCATCATGCGATGGGATCCAGCCACCGACGTAACCGACACCGTGGGAATGGTCTACTCACCGTCACCTGTGAGTCTTGGCGGTGGGAATATCAGCTTGAGCACCGGCCGGTCGGGCCGGATCTCTTTGGCCGGGTTCCGGCAGCGGCCCTTCTCGCCGGGGGATGCCTGGGCCGCAGTGCCGGACGGCGGTGTCGCGGTGGCGCGGGCGACGACGTATCGGATGGATTGGTATCGAAACGGAGTATCCACTGCTGGTCCGACGATCGAATACGATCCGATTCGTATCAACCGGGCCGAGAAAGAAGCCTGGGCCGACGGGCAAGCAAACCAACACGGGATGTTCGTGACGGGTGGCGGCGGACGCGCCGGCGGCCGGACGCTTGAAATGCCGCGTCCCGAGATCGACGAGATCGAATTCCCCGATTACAAGCCGCCGTTCCCCGTCAGCGGAGTCCGAGCCACACCGGACGGACAAATTTGGGTTCAGCGCTACCAGCGGCACGACGAAGAGCGCGCTCTCTTCGACGTATTCGGTGACCGGGGCGAGTTGGTGAAGCAAGTGCGGCTCCCCGCGGGCCGTCGGCTCGTCGGGTTTGGCGACGGTGTGCTGTACGCAGTGATGACGGACGAGGACGACTTGGAGTGGCTGGAACGGTATGAGAGGTGAGAAGTGAGGGGTGAGAAGTGAGACGGCCCCACCCCGCCCCGAGGGGGGAGGAGGGGCCGGGCCCTCTCACTTCTCACTTCTCACCTCAATCACAATCTTCCCCATCTGCTTTCCGGCGCGCAGTCGTTCGAAGGCTTCGACGCCCCGCTCCAACGGAAAAGTGGAATCGACTCGCGTTCTGAGCTTTCCCTCTCCCAACAACTCGATGATCTGCATGTAGTCCTTCGCGTTCCCCATCGTAGAACCCATGATCGTGTGCTGATTCCAGAAAATCCTGCGGACGTCCGACACAACCATCGGGCCGGTGGTGCCACCACACGTCACGAGGCGGCCAGCCTTGCCAAGGGATCTCAAGGAATGCTCCCAGGTCGCCTCGCCAACGTTGTCGACCACGACGTCCGCCCCACGTTTGTGCGTGACGTTTCGCACTTCACGAGCCACATCGACTGCGTTGTGGTTCAACATGACATCTGCGCCCATGTCACCAGCGACGGCGAGTTTTTCATCGCTCGACGACGTGACGATGACAAAGGCCCCGAGAACCTTTGCAATTGAAAGCGCGACGCTCGACACGCCACCTCCGATGCCCCAGATCAACACGACTTCTCCGGCTTGTAACCGCGCGCGCGTGTGCAGCATCCGCCATGCTGTCAACGTCGCCAAAGAATACCCCGCGGCCTCGGCCCACGAGATCGGCGGATGCGGATCGGGTGGCGTTGGCACGATCGCGACGTTTTGATGGGGAAGGACGATATACTCCGCGATGGTGCCCGGCAGGTGTTCGCCAACGAGGCGATACTCGAGGCAAAGCGAGTGCTCCCCCGCGAGACATTGTTCGCAGTTGTAGCACGATATGCCGGGATTGAACAGCACGCGGTCACCGGGTTGAAATCGAGTCACCTCCTCACCGACGGATTCCACGACGCCTGCACCGTCACCACCGAGAATGTGCGGGAAGTCGAGCTTCAAGCCCGGTATTCCCTCCAAGGTAAAGAGATCCAGGTGGTTCAGCGCGCCGGCCCGCAGCGCAATCCGAACGTCGCCGGGGGCGGAAATCTCCGGAGCCGGCACGTCGGCCAGCCCGAGCATCGATGTATCGCCGTGCCCGTGCAACACCAGCGCTTTCATAGATCGATTGGCGTTATCGCTTGAAGGATGGGAAGAAGAATTGCACAACCGGCGGAACAGCTAGCACTTCTGTGGGAACGCCGGCGTTGGCCCCGGAAAGTGGCATGAGGAACATCCTCCGAACCGCGTTTCTTCCGCGGGCCTGCACAGTAAACGCAACCGTGTTTCCGTCAGGGGAGATGGAGTACCCCCACACCGAGACATCGGCGGGAGTGATCTGACCTGGCGTGCCGATATCGAGATCCACGCTCAGGACGACCTGAATCTGGTTGCGCCGGCTGCCCCGCTGACTCACGTAGGCCAATCGCCCGTCCGGGAACCAACCCGGCATCGTCTCGAGCTCCGAAGTCTCCCCCACCGGCCGTTGCTGTTGTCCGTCGATCGTCATGGTGTAAATGTCGGTGTTGACCTGGTACGCGATCTTCGAGCCGTCCGGCGACACCGCGGGCTGATTGTCTCGCGTCGGTCCGGACGTGAGCTGGCGCGGATCGGTGCCGTCGACATTGATAATGAAGATATCTCCGCCGCTGCTGTAGACGATTTGGCTCCCGTCGGGCGTCCAGGCCGGCCAGTCCTCCCAGATCGAATCGGGCGTGGAGGTCAGTCGCACTCGATTGGAACCGTCCGCGTTCGTCACGACGATCTTCATGGTTTGAACGCCGGGTTCACTGCCGGTGGAGTTCGTAACGTATGCGATGCGTGAGCCGTCGGGAGAGAAACTCGCGTAGGTCTCGCTCCACGCGTCATCCGTAATCTGCCCAATCACCATCACTGAATCGGGATCGAACGCGTAGAGATCCGGCTGGCTCTCTGCATTGTAGCCGGTGAACAGGATCCGGCCTCGCACGTACACGTTGGTCGTGTCGGCCTTGCCCCATACCGAAGCGGCGACTATTTGAGCGGTGCCGAAACCGACGGCCATCACCGTGCCGTTGGCGTCGACGGTCGCGACATTAGGAGCAATAGAAGTCCACGTGAGATTGCTGGCGTCGCCCAAATCGTTGCCGGCGTCGTCCAAGAACGACGCGTCGAGAGACGCCTGCCCTCCCTTGCTCAACCCCACATGCTGCTTGCCGATCGCAATGTTCGGACCCTTCACCTCGATGGTCCAGGTCGCTTCAACACCGCGACCGCGTGCGATCAATCTGGTGGTGCCCATCTTGCGACCAGTTACGCGGGCCGTCGCACGATCGATGGAGATGACGGTCCGATCCTCGATGATCCACGACGGGCGGGCCTCCTCGATTACCACTTCGTCTCGATCCAACATCTGCACGTCGAAAACGAGTGAACCGTTCAACGGGATGAGAACCGGTCCTTCATCGGGTCGCGGCAAAACCTCCAGGTACGACACCGGTCGGTGCACGATGACCGGCATGCGGACGACAGTCCCAAAACCCCGAGCGATCACTTCGGTGGCTCCTGCCGTTACGCCGGTGACCACGCCATTTGTCGACACGAACGCCACGTTGGGGTTTGTCGTCGCCCACTGAAGTTCTGAATTCGTGATCGGCCGGTTGTTTTGCGACGGGACGACGACAACCAACGATTCCGACTCGGTCGGCGGCAATGAGAGCAGGTCCCGACGAAACCGGAATTCCTCTGTCGTAACGTTTACGATCACCCGATCCACGAGGCCCGGGCCGGCGTTCGCCTCGATAACGCCACTACCTTCGGTAATGCCGACGACCTGGCCCTGCCCGTCGACATTGGCCACCTCGGGGCGCAGCGACCTCCATGCCACGCGGCGGCACGCCGCGGGGGCGCCGTCCGCGCGCACAAAGCGCGTCTCGAGCGTCATCGACTCGGTCAAGAGAAGCTGGATGGGGTTTGGGAGAACCTGGAGCTGCGTCGGGTCGCCCGTACCTGGCACGCCGCATCCCCGCGTCACGCTCACGGTGACAAATTCCTGGATGGAGCCAACCTGAACGCTCACGCGAGTGGCCCCCACGGAGATACCGACCACAGTGGCTATGTTGGGGGTAGCCGGGCTGAAATCTACCCGCGCCACGTTGGGCCCAATCGACGACCATGAAAACTGGGCAGCTGGAACGACGTTTCCCCGGTTATCGTACGCGGTAACCAGCAGACTCGCGCTTTCCCCCACGCCAACTTCCAGGGTCAGCGGCGCGACCTGAAGCGATGCAACAGTCTGAGCCGAAGCAGCTTGCGGAAGCAAGAGGAGGAGTGTGAGGGAAGCAGCAAATGCCACTTTGCGATTTTGCATGGTACCCGGGGCATCGTGGTTACAGCAGCGTAAACCCAACTGCCACTTTGGGATAACACGTCAACCTAAAGTCAGCGGTCAAGCACTGTCAAGCCAGAGAAAATGGGACGTTGCGGCGTTTTCGCCCACAAACGGGAATCGCGGTCATGCTGCCTCTTGCGCCACGCTTCTTCCGGGGCAACCTATAGCACCCCGGAGCATCGTAGCAGGGCATCAACAGCGCTGTTTACACTCCCACGCAATCCACAGGGCCACCGGGCCAGTGTATGACTCTTCGCTCATTAATTCATAAGCGCGTCGTAGCATTCGCGTATGTGCTGCTAGTCACAACGGGCGCATGTGAATCAGGGGCCGGCAAGGTGGTGTACGCGGGTGGTACACTCTGGAACGGAACGGGCGTACCTCCCATCTTCGACGCGATCGTCATCGTTTCAGACGGACACATCGAAGCAGCGGGTCCGCCCGATGTGGTGGCCATTCCACGGGGCGCCGACATTCGGCGTGTTGACGGTCGCTGGCTCATTCCCGGTCTCATCGATGCGCACGCGCACGTGGAGCGTTGGATGATGGCCCCCTTCTTGGCTCATGGCATAACCTCCGTGCGTGGTGCGGGCGGAGAGCAGGACAGCGTGGTGGCGCTGCGCGACGACGCACTGCTAGGATCGATGCTGTCACCACGGCTCTACATCTCCGGTGCTGCGATCGATGCGGCCCCGGCGACTCCCCCGGCCATTGGTGTCAGCACCCCCACCGAGGCACGCAGGGCGATAGACGAACTCGTGCTCGTGGACGCCACGCACGCGATCATCTCGCCGAAGATGACGAGCGCGTTGCTCGGGCCCCTGATGGACGAGGCCAACTCCCTAATAGTACCGGTCGCAGGCAACCTCGGACGGATCGACGCCATCACCGCGGCCAGTGCTGGTGTGATGGCCATAGAACATCTGACCGGAATCGTCGAAGCATCGGTGACAAACCCGAGTGCGTACTTCCGTGCACACACCAATTTCTACGCTGGACGAAAGATGGTGCTCCAAGGATGGACCACGCTCGATTCCGCAAGGCTCGACCGCACCGCAAGAGCGCTCGCCGACGCGGGAGTCGTGATCATTCCGACCCTGCACTACCACGAGGCCTTTTCACAGCTCCGTGATCAGAGCTACATCAACTCGCTGGATCTCTCGCCTGTGCCCGAATCGATCCGCAACGGTTGGAACGTTGCACGCCTTGTTCGCGAAGCCCGTCTGACAGGCCGGGATTTTACGACGTTCCGCCGTGCCCGGCCGCGGCAAGACCTGTTCGTACGCCGCTTTCGTACCGCGGGCGGAGTCATCGCAGCGGGCAGCAATGCCCCGGAGACACTCATGGCGCCCGGCGCCGGCTTGCACGCCGAACTCGCGCAATTGGCTAGAGCTGGACTCTCTCCACGGGATGTGCTGCTCGCAGCGACCCGTGACGCCGCCGTGCTGCTCGCGGCGGATTCGATCGGCACGATAGAGGCAGGGTCCGTTGCCGATTTTGTCGTCTTGAGGGGCGATCCGTTGGAAGACGTCGCGAACACGAAAGCCGTCGAGTTCGTCGTCTTCAAGGGGGTGCGTTATTACCCGGAAGACTTCGAGCGGTGAACACTGGACTTCGGAGGACGCCAGGGAATCTCGCTCCGCCGGAATCCTCGCTGGCGGTGATTCACGCCGACGAGAGTTGCCTCGGTAACCAAAACGAAGGTCCCAGCCCCGGAGGCGCGGGCGCCTTGATCGAGTTCACCGCCGACGGAACCCCGACGCGGCGGGATTTTTTTCTTTGCGCTCCGAGTACGACGAACAACCGAATGGCACTCACCGGCGCCATCGAACTCCTGAAGCTGCTCGCCGGATCCAGCCATGTGAGGTACTACTCCGACTCGCAGTACCTCGTCAAAGGCATCACCGAGTGGGTGTTCAACTGGGAGCGCCAAGGGTGGAAACGCAAAGGAGGGGCCGTGGAGAACCTCGAACTGTGGCAGGAACTGCGGCGTGTCACCCGACACCGCGACGTCGCATGGCAGTGGCTGCGAGGTCACGCCGGTCACGTGAAAAATGAATACGCGGACCACCTTGCGGTTCGCGCCGCCGGCGATCAGATCGCCAGCGACGGCCTTGCGGCTTCCGAGCTCGGATCGTGGCTTGCGCAACAGCAATCAAAAGGCAAGTTCTCGGGATACAATCCCGACAACGACCTCGAACGACTCGCCGGAGATCAACCGACACCCGCATGACCACGTGCAAAGACCAAGTACCGGCGAACACGCACCCCGTCAACCAGGCTGACGACGGCGCTACCCCAGACACATCACGTATACCGCTGTACGAGGTCTACATGAGAATGGCGGAGGAGCTCGCAAAGCGATCCACCTGCTCGCGGCTGCAGGTTGGGACCGTTGTGACCGATGCGAAATTGGAGAATGTGCTCGCGATTGGTTACAACGGAAACGCCAAGGGCTTGCCCAACCGATGCGACTCGACGGTCCCCGGAAATTGCGGTTGCATTCACTCCGAGGTGAATGCCCTGGTCAAGGCGCCTGGTGCGGTGAAAGACAAAGTGGTTTTCGTGACCAATAGCCCTTGTGTGATGTGCGCCAAACTAATGATGAATTCGGGAGTGACTCACGTATTCTACCGCGCGGCTTACCGTGATCCGAGCGGCATCGAGCTGCTGACGAACTCCGGCGTGACACCCGTGCTCTACGATCGTTGGACTGACGAGTGGAGGTAATGTGGCGGCGATAGACGAGGTCGAACGTCTCTTCAGACATCTGATTGACGTGCTTTCGGAATCGGACCCGGATCGTCTCAAACAGCCGATTCAGATTTCGGAGATTTATCAGAGCATACTGCCGTATAGACACCATCGGTCCGCCCTGGGCTTCGACACCGGTGAAGACTATGAGATGGCGGTGTTGCGTTTCTTGGCAGGTGACGGTGGCTTCGCTTCACTCGACCCACCGGAGGTGCAGGATGCCTTGGCCGAGGAGGCTCGGTCGATCAATCCAAACCCGGGCGCGTTTCGGGAGTATGCGGCCGCGAGAATCTACCTGAACGCGGGCGCGGTTCGGACGGTCACCGAGGCGCAGGAAGCATATGCGCCTCCCGGTGATGCCGAAGACGACCAGGACGCGCAACAGGAGCTTTCCCACCAAGAGCGCAGCCCCTTCGCGCCGGGCCCGGACGTCCTCGATCTCACCACAGCCAAAATGCCGGCGGTTGAGGACGAGCCCGACATCACGACGCCGCTCGTGGAAGGCGTCCCGTTCGCCGGCAAGGCGTGTGCGTATTGTGGCGAACAACTTCCGAGCGGCCGCGTGGTCAAGTTCTGCCCGTTTTGCGGACGAGACCTCCGGACGATTGAGTGTGCTTCGTGTGGATCCGAGCTCGAAGCCGGTTGGCGGTACTGCCTCACCTGCGGCGACCCAACAGGAACGTAATTCGTTGGATCGCCGCATCCTGGTCGCCGTCATCGGAGGCGACGGCATCGGGCCCGAAGTCGTCGCCACCGCTATTCCCATCATCGAGGCCGCCGCCGAGCGGCACGGAGTAGCAATGGTGTGGGAGCATCTGCCGCACGGGGCGAGCCATTACCTCGACACCGGCGAGACTCTTTCCGACAAAGTCTACGAACATCTCCGGGATGACGTGGATGCGATATTCCTCGGCGCGCTCGGCGATCCGCATGTGCCCGGCAACGAACACGCGCGTGACATCCTCTTGGGACTGAGGTTCCGACTCGACCTCTACATCAACTTTCGGCCTTGCACGTTGCTGCATCCAGATTTGTGCCCACTTAGAAGACGGGCAGACGGGCAGACGGGCGGGCGGGCGGACGGGCAGACGGGTAGACGGGCGGTTCGAGGAAGTGCGGGCGGTGGTCCCGTCCGCCCGTCTGCCCGTCCGCCCGTCGTGGGCGGTGCGGGGGAGTGGGCCATCGATTTCGTCATCTTTCGCGAGAACACCGAGGGCAGTTACCTCGGCCGGGGTTCATCCGCCAATGTCGGTGAGCCCGACGAGGAACACATCGTGGAAGGCGTGCACTCGGCCCCGAAAATCGAACGGATCCTCAGGGCGGCTTTCGAGTGGGCGGCGGCGAACGGCAAGTGTCGCGTCACCATGAGTGACAAGTCGAATGCGATCCCGGCGCACCGACTTTGGGGGCGTTTGTTGGAAAAGGTGGGTGCGGAGTTTCCCCAGATCGATTCGGAGCACCGCTACGTCGACGCCCTCGCGATGGAGTTGGTGCGGGATCCCGAGCGATTCGATGTCATAGTGACCAATAACCTATTTGGAGATATTCTCTCGGACCTCGGAGCGGAGTTGGTCGGAGGACTCGGCCTGGCGGCGAGCGCCAACCTCCACCCGGGACGGCCAGGCTTGTTCGAGCCCGTCCACGGATCGGCGCCGGGTCTTGCGGGCACCGGGGAGGCCAATCCGATGGCAACCATCCTCACGGGCGCCCTCATGCTCGAGCAACTCGGGATCGACGGGGCGGCCGGTCTCGTTCGGGAGGCCGTCGCTGCAGCGCTTGCGGGGGGAGTGACGACCCCCGATCTCGGTGGCACGGCCACCAGCGAGGAGGTGGGAAGCTGGATCGCACGGCACGTCTCCGAAAGCCCCTCACGTGCGACTGGCGCCAATGGTTAGGTTACAGCCTCGGCCCGAGGCACGGACCCTGCGCCTAGCACCATCCGCCGATTTGCAAAGAAAGAGATCCCATGAAAACCCAGGGTAAAAACAAGGACGTGGTGTTTCTCTCCGGAGTTCGTACCGGGTATGGCGACTTCGGAGGCACCTTGAAGAACCTTTCAGCAACCCAGCTCGGTACCATTGCCTCAAAGCACGCCGTGGAGCGCTCGGGCGTCGAGGCCGGGGACTTCGATCACGTCGTCTTCGGCAACGCGCAACAGACATCGGCCGACGCCATCTATCTCGCGCGGCACGTCGGTCTGCAATCAGGGCTGCCGATCGAGACGCCGGCGGTGACCGTGAATCGTCTCTGCGGTTCGGGGTTCGAATCCATCATCCAAGGCGCCCAGCAAATCCTGCTCGATGAGTCAAACGTCGTGCTTGCCGGCGGCGCCGAATCGATGAGCCAAGCACCTCACGTGGTTCGTGGCGCCCGTTGGGGTTTACGCTTGGGACCCGTTTCGCAATTCGAAGACTCGTTGTGGGAGGCGTTGTCAGATCCTCAATGCGGCTTTTCGATGGCGGAAACGGCGGAGAACCTCGCAGACAAATATGAACTGAGTCGTTCCGACGTCGACGAGGTGGCGGTACGAAGCCAGCAGCGCGCGGCGAAGGCGTGGGCGGATTGTGTTTTCCAGAACGAGGTGATTCCGGTTCCGATAAAAAACCGCAAGACGAAGAACACCGACGATTGGCGATCCGACGAGCACATGCGGCCCGACACCAACCTCGAGGTGCTCAGAAACCTGCCGTCCTACTTCAAAAAGGACGGCGTCGTCACTGCAGGTAATGCGTCGGGCATTTGCGACGGTGCGGCTGCAGTGGTCATCGCGAGCGAAGAGTTTGCCGCCGAGCGAGGGGTAGAGCCCCTTGGACGCCTCGTTGCATGGGCGGTGGCCGGGGTGGAACCAAAGTACATGGGCATCGGACCTGCGCCCGCCTCGCGAAAGGCGTTGGAAAAGGCGGGCATGTCGCTCGATGACGTCGATTTGGTCGAAGTGAACGAAGCGTTCGCAGCACAATATCTGGCCGTAGAGCGCGAACTGGGACTCGACCCGGAAAAGACCAACGTCCACGGCGGCGCCATTGCCATCGGGCACCCGCTGGCATCATCCGGAACGCGCATCACCTTGCACTTGCTCCACGCGCTGCGTCTCGCGGGGAAGAGGTACGGGCTCGGAACGGCGTGTATCGGCGGGGGTCAGGGGGCCGCGGTCCTAGTCGAAGCTTTCTAGCCGGCGAATTGATGGGCAAGGATCTCGTACCGTCGAACGATCGTATCAGCCGCGAGGCATTAGAGCGAATTATCCATCGCGCCGCCGAGTTGCAAACCAAGACGCGCGATATCGGAGACCAGCTTACCGAGCAAGACATTCTCGAGCTCGGGAAAGAAGTCGGCATTCCGACGCGCTATTTGCAACAGGCGCTGCTCGAGGAACGCGCGCGTGAAGTAACCGCGCAAGATCGGGGGTTGCTGGTTAGCCTCGCTGGGCCGAAACGCCTTTCGGCCGAACGCACTGTTCCTGGCACCCAGGTTAGCGTGGCGGACGCACTCTCCCACTGGATGACCGAACACGAGACGCTCATCGTGAAGCGGCGTTACCCCCAGGGTACGTCGTGGGAAGCGCGGAAGGATTGGGTTGCCTCCATCAAGCGGGGCGTGGGAGTGGGTGGCCATCACTACGCACTCGCCCGGGCGAAAGAGATTCTCGGACGAGTTCAGGAGTTGGAAGAGGGTTATTGTCACGTGACGCTCATCGCCGACCTTTCCAACACTCGAACCGAACGCGTCGCGGGCGGTGCCGTGTTCTTCACGGCTGGGGCGACTTTCACCACGATCGGTGTAGTGCTCGGTGTCGCCACGGGCGTTGCAGTCATCCCCGTGGTCATAGGTGCAGCGGCTGGCGTCGCCATCGCACGGAGCAACCGCGCGCAGATCGACCGGGTGCAGGTGGCCATGGAACAAGTGTTGGACCGGTTGCAGCGAGGCGAGATCAGCGTGCCCAAGCCAACACCAAAGAAGCAGCCGGAAGACTTTGTGAAAAAATTGACTGCGGAGATCAAGGAGATTGGGAAGAATTGGGGGAAGTGAGGGGGGGGAGGAGAGGGACGGGGGCCGGGGGGCACAGGGGCAGGGGGCGCAGGGTCTCAGGAGGCATCAAGGGGCATCAGGAGGCATCAAGGGGCAGCAAGGGGCATCGCTGTGAGGGGACGCAGGGTTACCGCCTTCCGTCCTTCCGTCCTTCCGTCTTTCCGTCTTTCCGTCTTCTAGCCAGGCGCACTACGGCATGACCATAACAAACTCTAACTAGGAACAATCATGTCGGAAATAAAAACCGTCGGTGTCTTGGGCTGCGGTCTGATGGGAAGAGGGATCGCGCAGGTCGCTGTCAGCACCGGTCACACCACCATCGTACGAGACGTCACGCGTGAATTCAACGACAAGGGTAAGGCCGCCATTGAAAAATCGTTGGCCAGGTTCGTCGAGAAAGAAAAAATGTCATCCGACGATCGCGACGCCACGCTTGGCCGTCTCACCTTCACGACGGACGTCGCCGATCTGAAGGAGTGCGACATCATCGTGGAGGCGATTACGGAAGACCTCGAACTAAAGAACGCGTTGTGGAAAGAACTCGACGACCTCTGTCCCGACCATACAATTTTCGCTTCAAACACATCGAGTCTCACCATTGCCGCCATGGCGGCCGTGACGAAACGGGCCGACCAGTTTGTGGGACTCCATTTCTTCAACCCAGTTCCACTGATGAAGCTGGTGGAGGTCGTCCGCACGGTGACCACTAGCGACGAGTCATTCAAAAGCGCAATGTCGTTTGCCCGTGCGTTGCACAAGGAGCCGATCGCGGCCAAGGATAACTCGGGATTTATCGTGAATCTGCTCCTGGTACCGTACCTCATCGACGCGATACGTGCCGTGGAACAGGGCGTCGGGTCCACTACCGATATCGACAAGGGAATGGTTCTGGGAACTGGGTATCCGATGGGTCCCTTCACCCTGTTGGACTTCGTCGGACTCGATACGACCTATAAGATCGCGGAGATCATGTTCGACGAGTATCGTGAGAGACGGTACGCACCACCGCCACTGTTGAAGCGAATGGTGCTGGCTGGGTGGTACGGAAAAAAATCCGGAAAGGGGTTTTACGATTACTCAACAGACCCGCCGACCGAGTCGAATCTCGGACTCTAGCGTCGCCTCGGCTGCCATCACGCTCGTAGCGCTGGTGACGACCTCTTGCGCATCGGCTGGGACCGTTCGCCCACCGTTCCGACCACTGTACCAGGCGTTTGTCGATACCGTCCGAGTCGATCAGAGTGATTGGACGGGGGAGTTCGAACGACGTAATCTTGAGCAAAGCCTCGATACGCGTGATACGCTTCTGATCGAAATGGCGGAGCTGATCGCCGAGCTGGAGCGGCTCAGCGTCGAGGAAGGCCTCTCCGTCCGAGTAGCAAGCGTGCTGGACGGATACATCGAGACGCAGTGGTTCAACGTGATGTCCGAGCGCTCGGCCGACAGAGAAGTGGCTCATCCCGAGAGGGAGATTCTCTTGAGATTCTGGATCGATCCAGTGGGACCTCTTGGATACCAGCTCTCAGCGGAAGCGGTGTACCGGCGAGTCGTCGATCCATCGCTCTCGCCTCGCGCCCGTGAGGTGATGGTCCCGCCCGGCCACGACGGCGAAGCGATCCTTCTCCGCATTCTCGACGGAGTAAGAGGGCGTTTCGGTGGTTAACGCCAACGCCGGCGCGCGCACCTCGACGGAACGACCGGATCTTCCAACCGCTCCGCGCAGACGGCCCTCGGGCCCGGGAATCGCGGCCGGTCGCGCCTACTGCAGTGACATGCTGCCAAAGGTGTCGCGCACCTTCGCGCTCTGCATCCGCCTCCTTCCGGCGGACCTGGAGTATCCTGTCTTGTTAGCGTACCTCTTGTGTCGTATCGCCGACACGATCGAAGACGCGGCCGATCTCTCAGGATCGGACAAAGAGAAACTCCTTAGTCACTTGCGGACATGCCTCGACGAGGAGGGACCAGACGCCGGACCGATCGCCTCACGTTTCGCCGATCCCCGCACCGACGAAGAGGAGCTCGCCCACCAAGCTGATGTCGTGCTCATGGAGTTCCGCCGGTTGCCCAGCTTTCAACGCAGCGCCATCCAACCCTGGGTTCAAGAGATGTGCTCCGGGATGGCGAAATATGCAGCGCAATATCGCGAGGGGAGTTCAGAAAAACCGCGAACACTGGATACGGTGGAGGATCTCGACCGCTATTGCTATTTCGTGGCGGGGACGGTCGGACATTTGTTGACGGACTTGTTCGGGACGGTGCGTCTTGCGGTGACCCCCCGTCACTATGCCAATCTCAAGCCACTTGCCACCAGCTTTGGCTCGGGGCTGCAGCTCACCAACATCGTCAAAGACGTAGCCGACGATCGGCGTCGCGGCTGGAGCTTCGTCCCGCAAGAGCTATTAGACCAGGTCGGCATCCAACCGGGGCAACTCCACAATCCCGGGCGCGAGGCCATGCGCGTGTTGATTCACAAGGCTAGTAACCATCTGCGGGACGCTCTGGATTATTGTACCTGTCTTCCACGCAGCGAGTATCGCGTGAGACTGTTCTGCCTGACGTCATTATACTTTGCCGTCAAGACACTCCGCCACGCAGCGCGGGACACCAAGCTTCTCGACCCTTCCCACAAAGTCAAAATTACCCGTGGCGACGTGTACCGGACGGTAGCGACGGCCGCGGTCATTGCACCTAGCAATACTCTGGTTAAGGGCTATTTCAAGCTGCTAGGGCGAAAGGCGAATGGAGAGTAGGTTGTAGGTCATAGGGTGTAGGGTGTGGACGAGCAGTTCCCATACACCCTACAACCTACTCCGCTTCCGATGACCGGTAGCTAGACAATGAAGCAATATCTCGATTTGCTTAGGCACGTTCTGGAACACGGTACTCCCAAAGAGGACCGAACGGGCACAGGAACGTTGAGTGTGTTCGGGCACCAGATGCGTTTCGACCTCCAGAAGGGATTCCCGGTCGTCACCACGAAAAAGCTGCATCTCAAGTCGATCATCTACGAACTGCTCTGGTTCCTCAGAGGGGACACGAACACCGCATACCTCAACCAGCACGGCGTCGGCATCTGGGACGAATGGGCGGACGAGCACGGGAACCTCGGACCCGTCTACGGCTACCAATGGCGCTCCTGGCCCGCACCGAACGGAGAGCACATCGACCAGATCGAGCGTGTGGTCGACGAGATCCGGAGCAACCCGATTTCGCGCCGACTCATCGTCTCCGCATGGAACGTCGCCGACCTCGGCAAGATGGCGCTCGCCCCATGTCATGTCCTATTTCAGTTTTATGTGAATGACGGCCGGCTTTCGTGCCAGCTCTATCAGCGGAGCGCCGATTTGTTTCTCGGTGTTCCGTTCAACATCGCGTCGTACGCGTTGCTGACCGTGATGGTGGCTCAGATCACCGGACTCGAAGCCAGCGAATTCATCCACACTTTCGGAGACGCACACATCTACAACAATCACGTCGAACAGGTCCGACTACAGTTGAGCAGAGAGCCACGCCCACTCCCGACGATGCGGCTCAATCCGGCGATCGCGGCGCTCGCCGATTTCACGTTCGAAGATCTCACGTTGGAGGGATACGACCCGCATCCGAGAATACCGGCTCCCATAGCGGTATGACACTTTCCATCGTCGCGGCCCGTTCCGAAAACGACATCATCGGACGCGGTCAGGACATCCCTTGGCATCTTCCTGCCGATCTCAAGCACTTCAAGGATCTGACGACCGGTCACACCCTCGTGATGGGTCGCAAGACGTTCGACTCCATTGGTCGGACGCTTCCAAATCGCCGCACCATTGTGATCACACGCAACACCGTCATCGACGACCCGGATGTCACCGTGGCTTCATCGTTAGAGGAGGCGCTTCATGTTGCCGTTCAGGATTCGTACGAACCTGACGGCCAGGTTGAGATCTTCGTAATTGGTGGCGGTGAGATTTACAAACACGCAATCCCGCGGGCCGAGAAGATGTTTCTCACACGGGTGCACGCCGAGATCGAAGGCGACGTGCGATTTCCGGAGTTTCGTGACGAAGAATGGGAATGCATTAGCGCAGAGCGCCACTCGGCGGATGCGAAGAACGCGTACGACTACACGTTTGAGGTGTGGCAGAGAGTGAGACGTAAGAGGTGAGAGGGCCCCACCCCACCCCGGTTGGATGGGAAGGGTGGTGGCCGTCTCACGTCTCACTTCTCACCTCTCACCTCTTACGTCTCACTGCCGTTCCACCACTCTATCGAGGTTGCGCTCGCCGCGGTACGCTTCACGCGTTGCGAGGTTGAACCGGTCGCCGGCACCGAGGAAGTAAAAGTCTCCGCCGGAATCAATCTGTTTTTGGTTGTCGTAGATGACGACATAGCTCTCGCCGATGATTTCGAATTCGTCCCCCTGTATCACGATCGCAGTGTTCTCGTCTATGCCGATGCCCAAAAGATCCGGCCGCGCGGCCGTGATCTCCAACAGGTCGAACTGCCGATTGCGACGTAAGAGGTGTTGATCGATGGCAACGTTTTTCACGAACGCCAAACCCTGTTCATGGTCTCCCATCATGATTGTGTTCGTTCGGGTGTCACCACGGGCAAGATAGGATCCCTGAATGGTGGCGCCGGCGGACGATCCGCCAATTACACCGCCTCGATTCAACAGAGCCCACAGCTCCTCGTGTGTCCTCGTGTTGAGATACGAATCGGCAAGGCGCCATTGTCTTCCGCCCGCGAACCACACACCCTTGGCCTCACGGATGGGTTGGACAAACGTGCCCGTTTGGGCTTCGTTGCGGTCGTAGGTGTGGAGCACGGTGAGATTCTTCGCTCCTGCGGCCCGGAACTGACGCAGGCAGCCGCAATCTTGACCATAATCGTCGTCGTCCCCACCGCCCGCCGTCGGGATGATCACGATCGGCTCGTTCGGACCACCGGCCAATTCAATGAATTTCGCGACGATGGCTTGATCCCGCATTGCCCCTCCCACGATGACAAGTGACCCATTCTTGGGCCCCACTTGCTGCGCCGTGACACCGCTGACGAGAGCCGGCAGTACAAACATCGCCGACACGACAAACCGTCTAACCATCGAGTCCTCCACGCTGATTTGAAGCCGTGACCATCCCGCGGGATGGCATCATGCCGCTACCCTTCGCTGTAAATGGTCCGAGAATGCCCTCGAACGCAACCTCCCGCCTTCCCCGCGGGTAGTCTGGATGCGATGATTGCCAATCCGATGTCAACTGAGCCTTCCATATGAAACAACGAATCTCCATCGCGTTGCTGGCTACAGCCGTCATTTTGCCGGTAGCTTCTCTTCCCGCTCAAGGCGTCCGCGACCGCGCCCCAGAGCAGCGGTTTTTTGAATGGACCGATCTCCCCTTTGCGCCGGTCGAGTTTCGTTTGCGACGCCGGGCCATGATCGCCCAACTGCAGCAAACCGGTGGCGGTGTGTATCTCGCACCGAGCGCGGACGGGGCCACGCCGGGAAGCACCTTTCGGCAGGAAAACGATTTCCTTTATTTCACCGGTCTCGAACTGCCGCGGTCGATGCTGGCCGTCGACGCCGAAGAGGGCTTGGTCATCGTCTTCACGCCGCGCCGTGATGAGCGTTTCGAAAACTCGTCCCGTCCCAATCACTTCCCTGGACGATCCCTGGCCGACGATCGGGAGCTCGCTTCGCGGAGCGGCATCACTCAGGTCCGGCCCCTTGCGGATTTGGACGGGTATATCGCCGGGCTCGTCCAGGACGGGCGGACGATACGAGTCAACATTGGCGGACCCGATCCGTCATCCATCGTCCGCACGCATCCAACACGATCGCTGACTCACGCTACCGCTTTCGTCCATCACCTGCAGGCCACTCATGCCACCATCGACCTGGCCAACGCCTACGACGAAATCGCGCGCCTTCGGATGATCAAATCCGCAGCAGAGATTGCATTGCTACGGAGAAACGCTCAACTCACCGCACACGCCATCATGGAGTCCGCCGGGCGCATCGCCGATGGCGTTACGGAACGCGCGCTCGAGGGCGAATTCGAGGCGGCATGCAAGAGGGGTGGGAGTCAACGATTGGCGTTCTCATCGATCATCAAGTCAGGTCCCAATTCGCTCTGGCCGTGGCGGATTCTCGCCGCGCACTACGATCGCCGGAGCCGCGCCATGCGCGACGGCGATTTGGTGATCTTCGATGTTGGGTGTGAACTCGATTATTACTCTAGCGACGTCGGGCGCACGTTCCCTGTGTCAGGAAGATTTACTGACGACCAACGCGATCTTCTTCGGATGGTTACCACCGTATCAGATGTGATCATCACGAACGTGCGGCCGGGAATCACGCTGGGCGAACTACAAGCTCTAGCGGAAGCATCGATTCCCGAGAACGAGAGGCCTTACATGCAAGCCGGGTTTTTCTTCGGGCATCACATCGGTCTCGCGGTCGGCGATCCCAACATCCGCGACGCCACCCTCGAACAGGGAATGATCTTCACGGTCGAGCCGTGGTACTACAACCACGACCGGGGAATATCGGTATTTACTGAAGATGATGTGCTGGTGACCGCGACCGGCAGCGAGGTGCTCACCGCAATGTTGCCACGGGCGCCCGAGGATCTCGAACGACTGGTGGGAACGAGAAGGGAATAGGAAATGGGGTGTAGGGTGTAGGGTGTAGTTTTTATGTGCCACACCCTACACCCTACAACCTACACCCTACAACCTACTTTCCGTTTTCCTTTTCCTTCTCCTTCTCCGTCGCAATCTCCTTCGCAATGTCGGGCGGAACTTGCTCGTAGCTGAAGAACTTCCAGCCAAACGTCCCACGGCCGCTGGTCAACGAATGGAGTTGCGTGGAGTACTTGTACAACTCCGCCTCGGGAACATGCGCTTTGATTTTCGTGAGACGACCGTCCGGCTCGGATCCAAGTATTTTGCCGCGACGACCCGACAAGTCCCCCATCACGTCGCCGAGGGCATCCTCTGGGGTCCACACATCCACCTCTACAATCGGCTCTAGCAAGACCGGTTTGCACTGAGTCGCGACGTTTCGGAAGGCGAGAATGCCGGCCATTTTGTAGGCTTGCTCGCTACTGTCTACCGAGTGATGGCTTCCGTCGTAGCACTGCACCTTGAAGTCCACCACGGGGTAACCTGCCACCACTCCGCGCGCCGCGGCCTCTTGCACGCCTTTGTTCACCGCCAGAACGTATTTCCCTGGGATCGCGCCGCCGACGATCTTGTCCTCGAACTCGTATCCCTTACCCCCTTGTAGCGGTGCAATGCGAATCCAGCAGTCACCGTATTGTCCACGGCCACCACTTTGTTTTTTGTGCTTGCCCTGTCCTTCACCCTTGCTCTTGAAGGTCTCACGGTACGCGATGCCAGGCTTGGTCAGCACCGCCTTGACACCGAACTTCCGGTCGAGACGATCGATGATCACCTGCAGGTGCCGCTCGCCGCGGCCCCGAACCAACGTCTGCCGCAACTCTGCGTTAAACTCGTGATGGAAGGTGGGGTCCTCTTCATGCAGCTTGTGGAGTCCCACACCGAGTTTGTCCTCCTCACCGCGCTTGGCCACACTCACCGCCATGACGATGATCGGCTCGGGGAATGGAATCTTCGGGAGCACGATGGGCGAGGAAGAAGTGGAAAGCGTGTCGTTCGTGTGCGTGTTCTTCAACTTGGCGACCACACCGATGTCACCGGCGCTCAGCCGGGTCACTTCATCACGCTCCTTGCCCTGCGCTATGGAGAGGTGATTCAGTTTCTCGACCGTATCGCGTGGCGCGTTCCACGCCTCGGCGCCATTCGAAACGGTCCCGGACCATACGCGAAACAACGTCACATCGCCCACGTGGGGTTCGGAAACGGTCTTGAATACCTGTGCGACAAACGGACCGTCGTCTCTAGCAACGATTTCGACCGGATCGGCTGAGCCCCACTTTTGACCTTCGCGCGGTGCGATCTCGGTCGGCGCCGGTACGAGTTCCTTCAATTTCGTGAGGAGGGCCTGCGTGCCGTACGTGAGCGGCGCCGAGCCGCACAGGAGGGGGAAGATCTTACCCTCAGCCATTCCCTTCTTCGTCGCGGCGAGCGACTCTTCCATGGTGATCTCTTCACCTTCGAGGTAACGCTCGATCAGTTCGTCATCGACCTCCGCGACGTTCTCGGCGAGCACCTCGGAGTATTTGTCGACGGTCGCTTGATACTCCTCAGGGATATCGACTTCGTCGTACTCGCCCGTCTTGGTGCCTTTCTTGTACATGTGGCACTTCTTCGAAAACAGGTTGATGATCCCGTGGAACTCAGGGCCTTCCTCGATGGGAATCTCGACGGGAACGATCTTGGGCGTGATATGGTCGCGAATGTCCTCGAACACCGATTCGAAATTGGCATGTTCCTTGTCCATCATGGACACAAAAAACATCCGTGGAATACCACGCTCAGTGGCGAAGTCCCATACCTTTTCGGTTCCAACCTCGACGCCGGCGGTGGCACTGAGCACGAGGAGCGCCGCATCGGCGGCGTATATACCCGCCGCTGCGTCGCCCATGAAGTCGAGATAGCCCGGCGTATCGATCAGATTGATCTTCGTATCCCGCCACTCGGCATAGGCCAGCCCGAGGTTGATCGAATATTTCCGTTCGATTTCATCTGGGGTGTAGTCTGTGAGGGCTGTCCCGTCAGGAACGGAACCGTGTCGCTTACTGCTGCCTGACACGAAGGCGAGGGCGTCAACAAGAGAGGTCTTGCCGCTTCCACCGTGGCCAACCACGGCCACGTTCCGGATTGCATCTCCTGGGTAAACGCGCACGCGAACCACCTCCTTTTTGGGGGGGCTGGGAAGATGTTTTGGCGGTGCAGGGCTTGTCAATCGCCCGAGGGTTCCACCCTGGACTCGACCACCTATTGGACATCCCGCGGCGGCATCCCCAAGCCTGAAGGGGCGGGTAACGGAGCGGGCCTAACAACGGTCCCGGCGGAGCGTCAAACCACTTACCCGATTAGGAGGCAGAACGAACGTGCGGACGCTCATCGGAATGGCAGCGGCGGTTCTCGTCGTGGGGGCACCTTCGCCCGACCGCGAGACGACGCGACCAACGACCCCGCCGGCAGGCGATTCCACCGAGCGGGCGCTGGCGTTGCACGCCCTGAACCGCCTCACGTATGGCCCGCGGCCCGGAGACGTCGACCGGGTGGTGGCGCTTGGCGTCGATCGTTGGATCGAGCAACAGCTCCGGCCGGAAACAATCGCGGACGAGCGACTCGAGACCCGGTTGTCCGGGTTCGAGATCGTGAAGCTCACCAACGACGATCTCGCCGATGTCTTCTACCGCCAACAGCGAGAGCGACGGCAGCGCCAATTGGCCATGCGTGACAGTACACAAACGATGGACGCCGCCGACCGTCCGGCACGACGGCCGCGGCAGCTCAGTCGGCTCCGCCGGCTTACGGGACAGTTCCAGCAGCTGACCGTCACTCGGGCCGTCATCTCGGAGCACCAACTCTACGAGGTGATGGTCGATTTCTGGACCAATCATTTCAACGTCTCTGTGCGCAAAGGGCCGCTGCGATATCTCACGCCCCACTATATAGAGGAGGTAATCCGACGGAACGCCCTCGGCCGATTCGAGGATCTGCTGGTGGCGACGGCGAAGAGCCCGGCCATGCTCATCTATTTGGACAACGCACAGTCGGTGGCACCTGGATCGACTCCTCCGCAATTGGCACGAATGGAGCGGCGCCTGCGCGGAGTGCGGAACAGCAGGAGCGCGCGGGGACAAGACGATCGGATGCGTCAGATGGAGCGCCGGTTGGATCAGGCGCGCCAACGGCTTTCCCGGGGATTGAACGAGAATTACGCCCGCGAGCTACTCGAGCTACACACGCTTGGCGTAGATGGCGGATATACGCAGGACGACGTCATCAACGTGGCGCGCATCCTCTCGGGATGGAGCACCAATCGACCCGAGCAACGCGGCGCCAAGTTCGTCTTCAACGCGTGGGCCCACGACGAAACGGCAAAGACGGTTGTCGGCCGCACGTTTTCCCCCGCCGGGATCGACGAAGGCCTGGAGCTCTTACACATGCTGGCGAGTCATCCGTCAACGATGCGACATATCAGCCGCAAACTGTGCATGCGTTTCGTCAGCGACGATCCGCCCGATGGATGCGTCGAGGCGGGTGGGCGAGCCTGGGCAAGCAGCGACGGGGATATCAAGGAAGTGCTCCGCGCAATCATAGCCTCACCAGAGTTCTGGGACCCCGACGTCCGGGGTGCTAAGACGAAAACCCCTCTGGAGTTCGTTGTGAGCGCTTTGCGGGCGGTCGGGGCAACCCCTGACACAACGCCCGGACTCGCGGGACTGGTCGCACGGCTGGGCCAACCGCTCTACGCGCACGAGGCCCCCAACGGATATCCCGAGACCCAGGAGTCGTGGGTCAATGCCGGAGCATTACTCAACCGCCTGAACATCGCCCTCGCGTTTGCCGCGGGTCGCGTTCCAGGTGCGGCGGTCGATCCCGACCGAGTCGTAGGCCTGAACCACGAAACCCACGACTTGGTCGCACTCGTGAACGAAGCGCTTCTGAACGGAACCGCAAGCCCGAACACCCTTCGCGTCATGGAAGAACAGGCTGCGCAGACCGCCAATCGGCGGCAGGCGCGGGCCATGCTCATCGGTTACGCGCTCGGCAGCCCCGAGTTCCAGCGGCAATAGCGCAGGGAGGAAGTATGAAAGATCAAGCGATAGATCGGAGAGTTTTTGTCAAAGGCGGCGGCCTGGCGCTCGTGAGCCTCGGCCTGGATCCGATCTTCCTGACCCGCGCGGCGTTCGCGGTGCGACGCCCCGGCGGTCCGGCAAACTCCCGCAAGTCTCTCATTTGCGTTTTTCAACGCGGCGCTGTCGACGGGCTCAACATGATCGTGCCCCACGGAGATCGTACTTACTACGAAGCTCGGCCGGGCATAGCGGTGCCGCAGCCAGGCAAACCGGACGGGGCGGTAGATCTCGACGGTTATTTCGGTCTGCATCCGACGCTGTCTCCCCTGTTGCCGTTCTATCGCGATGGTAGTCTCGCCATCGTACACGCCGTTGGATCGCCCAATTCCTCGCGTAGCCACTTCGACGCGCAAGATTTCATGGAGTCGGGCACACCGGGCATCAGGTCCACCAGAGACGGCTGGCTCAACCGATACATGGCGCATGCCCGCGATCACCGGCACACCCCGTTCCGGGGCGTGGCGATGGGATCCCAACTGCCACACGTCCTCCGTGGGACATCGCCGGCACTCGCGATCGACAACCTTCGGACCTTCGGCATTCGGGCTGGGAGAAGCACACAGGATCGCGTGGCGTCAGCGTTCGAGGAGTTGTACGGGGGTTCGGCTTCAGGGCTCGTCGCCTCGTCCGCCGAAGAAGGATTCGAAGCCATTCGCATGCTCGAGGCGACAAACCCGGCCGCGATCGAACCCGACCACGGGGCACAGTATCCCAACAGCGGATTCGCCCGCCAAATGCGTCAGTTGGCGCAACTCGTCAAGGCTGACGTCGGACTCGAAATTGGGTTCGCAAGTGTCGGAGGCTGGGACACTCACATCAACCAGGGCGCCGCTCGAGGACAACTCGCCGGAAGGTTGCGCGATTTTGGTACGACACTCACCGCCTTTGCCCAGGACCTCGGCTCCAGGATGGCCGATGTGGTCGTGCTCACCATGAGCGAGTTCGGCCGGACCGTACAAGAGAACGGTACCCGCGGCACCGACCACGGCCGCGCAACCGCAATGCTGGTGCTAGGAGGAAACGCCAACGGTGGTAAGGTGCACGGGATCTGGCCGACGCTTGCCCCGGAGCGGCGCGAAGACGGTAGGGACCTGACCGTCACCACCGACTTTCGAGACCTCTTCGCAGAAGTGCTGGTTGGCCACCTCGGTACTACGGAATTGAGCTCCGTGTTCCCCGGATACACCAGTGATGTCAAACGTTGGGTCGGGGCGATGCGACGCTGACGGCGGTACGGCGGTAACGGCGGTACGGCGGTAGCACCCTACCCGATCCTGGATCGAAGCCTGATGCCCCTTGATGCCTCTCGATGCCTTGATACGCGCTGCTCCTCCTCCCTCCTCCCTAAGAATCACCCGACCACTTTCACCAGCGTCAACAATCTCGTCCCGGCGGCGGCGGGGATCTGCTCGTCCTGCAGAACCCGCAGTCCAGTACCTTCCAAGAACTCACGAAAGTCCATCGGCTGAATACGCTTCGCTACGCCCGGCAGGAATCGGTATGCCAGGAGCCCCAGTTGGCGCAAGACGGGATTCGAAAACTGTAGAGTCGCTACGACGATCCGACCACCGGGTGCCAGCACGCGACACATCTCTCGTAGGGCATCGGGGATTTGCTCTGGTCGAAATAGATCGAGCAGAAACGACGTCACGACGCCTTCAAACAAGCCGTCGCGAAATGGGAGTCGCACAGCGTCTCCCAATACCAGTTCGGCCGGGACATTGCCTTTCTTGAGTGCGCGCCTCGATTGATTGAGCATGCCCATGGAGAGGTCGATTCCAACGGTCATCGCCGATTTGTTGCGGCTGCCCACGGCGCAGAGGAAATGCCCCGGGCCGACACCAACCTCGAGGATCGTGGTGGGGGCCCCGGCGGATAGGCGCTGGGCGGCACGCGACGTCACGAGCTCATAGAGCCCCGGTATCACGCGCCCATACACGGGGGCCAAGACGTCGTATACCTTACTGATTCGCATGTCTCAATCTGATGTCTGGGTCGTCGGCGGGCCATATGCGCTCATGGTCGGAGCCCCACCAGGCGATCCCTCAGTGTCAGGAACCGATCGACAACGGTTCACGTTGCATTGGTTACATCCTTACGCGCCGGAGTCACCATGACGGACCACTACTACAATGCCAAGGACCTCGCGCGGTTTTCCGAAATGGGCGAGGAAGCCGGGCCGCTGTGGCAAAAGTTCAATGCGTGGTACTCCGCCGTGTTCGCCGAGGGCGCACTCAGCGAACGCGAGAAAGCGCTCATCGCCTTGGCAGTCTCGCACGCCGTCCAATGTCCGTATTGCATCGATGCGTTCTCCGAGTCCTGTCTGGAAAAGGGTGCCGATACCGAACAGATGACCGAGGCGGTTCATGTTGCTTCGGCTATCCGCGGCGGAGCCTCGCTGGTACATGGCGTGCAGATGCGGAACAAGGTCAAACAGCTCGGAATGTAGCATGGGACGAGTCCTACCCACGCTTGCAAAGCAAAACGCGCCGTTGGCCTCCGGCGCCGAGCAGCGGGCGACCCTCGCCACCGTTCCACTCGCGAGGTCGTTCGAGACATCTCTCGCACAATCGAGCCTCTATCCACTCCGCGCCACCGGTGTCGATATCCTCCAGATCAACGTCGGCAAGAAGTGCAATCAGACCTGCCGCCATTGTCACGTCGACGCCGGACCCGACCGCACCGAAGTTATGCCGCGTGATGTCCTCGAGAAATGCCTCGAGGTCCTGAACACGACGGACATACCCACTATCGACATCACCGGAGGAGCGCCGGAGCTGCATCCAGATTTTCGATACTTGGTCCAACGCGCGCGGGCTATGGGCAAGCACGTGATGGATCGTTGCAACCTCACGGTCCTACTGCTCCCAAACTACGCAGCGTTGCCCGCCTTTTTCGCCGATCACAAAGTAGAGATCTTCTGTTCACTCCCGCATTATCGAGCCAAGCTCACCAATGCACAGCGTGGCGATGGCGTATTCGACGAATCCCTAGAAGCCCTACGGCGGCTCAACGAAGTAGGATACGGCAAGCCGGACAGCGGGCTTCGCCTCAACCTCGTGACCAATCCCGTTGGCGCATTCCTCCCGGGCAACCAGCAGAGCATGGAGCGCGAGTGGCACCGAGAGTTGAAGCAACGGTACGAGATCGTATTCAACGATTTGTACACGATCACCAACATGCCCATCTCACGATTCTTGGAATGGCTCGAGGAAAGCGAAAACTTGGAAACGTACATGACCAGGCTGGTCAACTCCTTCAATCCAGGAGCCGCCCGAGGGGTCATGTGCCGCAACACCTTGTCGGTCGGGTGGGACGGACAGCTCTACGACTGCGACTTCAATCAGATGCTCGAACTTGAAATGACGGATGACGCACCGCACACCATATTCGATTTCGATATCGAGCAGTTACGGCGCCGTGAAATTGCAGTTGGACCGCATTGTTTTGGGTGTACGGCAGGAGCGGGATCGAGTTGCGGCGGCGCGACGGAAACCTAGTCCACTTGCACCGTGTAGACCGTGGAGGCAGTGACGGACGGGGCACAGGGGCACAGGGGCACAGGGGCACGGGGGCACGGAGCAAGACCGCCCGAGATGCAGAACTACCGCCTTACCGCCCTTAGTCCGCCCGTCACAAGTAAGGAGGACCAGTGATTTTTCAGGAGAACTTACTCGAGGGGCAGGTCGCGCTCATCACCGGCGGGGGCACCGGCATTGGATTCGGAATTGCCAAGGAGCTAGCCCGCTACGGGGCCGACGTGGCCGTCGCAAGCCGAAACGCGGAGCACCTGGACCCGGCGGTCGCCGAGCTCGGCGGAATGGGTGGTCGAGCCGTGGGAGTGCAGGTAAATGTTCGGGATCCGGACTCCGTCAAAGCGATGGTGGCTGAGACACTGAATCGCCTGGGCAGAATCGACGTCATGGTCAACAACGCCGCGGGGAACTTCTACGCCCCCTCGGCGGGTTTAACTCCCAATGGGTGGCGGGCTGTGGTCGAAACCGACTTGTTCGGAACCTTTTTCGGAAGCCAATCGGTCTACCCGGCGATGAAGGAACAGGGCGGCGGAAAGATCATTTCGACGTCCATGACGCTTCACTACCGGGGGTGGCCCCTCATGGCGCACGCCACCGCGGCCAAGGCCGGCGTAGACGCCTTGACCCGCACCCTGGCAGTAGAATGGGCCGGTGACAACATCACGGTGAACGCGATCGCCCCGGGGCCGATTCTAACGGAAGGCGTACGCAAGGCGTTCACGTCCCCGGACGAACATCAGGACACGGTGAGCATAGACGACCGCTTGAAAGACCAGATTCCGCTCAAGCGCCTCGGGACACCGCAAGATATCGGGAACATGGTTGTGTACCTGGCCGGTCCGGCGGGATCATGGATAACAGGTTCGATTATCGTCGTAGACGGCGGGAGTTGGCTGGCAAAGGTGTGAGAGGTGAGACGCGAGACGTAAGACGTAAGAGGTGAGAAGTGAGACGTGAGAAGGCCACCTTGCACCACACCCATGGGGGTGCGGGGTGGGGCCCTCTCACGTCTCACCTCTTACGTCTCACGTCAACAACGGTGGAGGTAGCAACATCCTCGTTCTAATCGCCCTGCATGTCGGCGCTTCGATTCTCCTGTCAGCCTTCGGTCTGCATCGTCTGTACCTGGCCCGCGAATACCGCCGCCTGGTACGTCAGCGTTTCAAACGCCGAGCGGTACGCGCACCCAAACAGTGGCCGTTGGTGACGGTGCAGTTGCCGCTGTACAACGAGCTGTATGTAGCCGAGCGCGCGATCCGCGCGTTGGCGGCGCTCGATTATCCCAAGGACTTGCTCGAGGTGCAGGTGTTGGACGACTCCACGGACTCCACCTCCGAGGTGGTGACACGCGTGGTCAGCGAGCTGCGTCAAGGCGGCATTCATATACATCACATTCGCCGGATGACGCGAACGGGGTTCAAGGCGGGGGCGTTGGCGGACGGACTGGCAAGCGCCTCTGGTGATCTCATCGCGATCTTCGACGCGGACTTCATTCCGCATCCCGATTTCTTGTTGCAGATCGTCGCCGAGTTCGACCGCGCCGATGTCGGAATGGTTCAGGCGCGATGGAGCCACATCAATGAGGATCATTCGCTACTCACGCAGACGCAGGCTCTTCAACTCGATGCCCACTTCACGCTGGAGCACGGTGTACGTGCGGCGAAAGGATTCTTCTTCAACTTCAACGGCACGGCGGGTGTTTGGCGCAAGGAGGCCATTCGCGACGGCGGCGGCTGGCAGGCTGACACGTTGACGGAGGATCTGGATCTCTCCTATCGGGCACAATTGAGTGGGTGGCGATTTGTGTACCGCGATGACGTTGCCGTGCCGGCCGAATTGCCCGTCGAGATTGCGGCGTACCGGCAGCAACAACAGCGCTGGGCACAGGGCGGTGCGCAAGCAGCTCGCAAGCTGCTTCCGACGATTTTGCGCGCACGGCTTCCTCGAAACGTCAAGCGAGAGGCCACGTGGCACCTATTGACGCATTTCACGTATCCGTTGTTGGCTCTCGTTACGTTTGCAGGTCTCGCGATCGGATTGACCGCAGACTCGCTTGCTGCGCGTTGGGTGCTCGCCGTGGACGGCATTCTCCTGACATTCGCGATGGCGTCGTTGGCGTTCTTCTATGGTGTGACGGCCGAAACGCGTGGCGGTCGCTGGGGCAAGCGACTCTTCCTCGTGCCAGCCATTATGATTCTCGGCGCTGGAATCGCATTGAGCCAGACACTGGCGGTCTTCCGTGGCCTGGCGGGACACCGGACGCCGTTCCTTCGAACGCCAAAGTACGACATCGCCGATGCCGCCGATCACTCCTGGCGAACCGCCGCGTACCGCCTGCCTGTGGCGGCGCCGGCGTTCGTTGAATTTCTCGCCGGGTTCGCGTTTCTCGCGGCCGGGGCGATGGAGGCCATGCGAAGCGACGTGTTGCCAAGTGGCCTGGTTCTGCTGTTCGGTGTAGGCTTCATTTGTGTGGGCGGTGTCTCGCTCATGCAGGCTGTGACGAGAACGAGCCGGTAGCCCCTCCGCTGAACGGCTCCTCTCCAGCACAATCACAGACACACGCATTCACAATGGGACGCACGTCGTCGACATAGTGCACGTCGTGGAACCACACGCCGATTCCCGGGCGTCCCAACTAGCGTGTCAACGAAACGAGGAGACGACACGATGAACGGTTTTCTCACGAAGCTCCAGCCGGTGGCCCTGAACGCGATGCGGATCATGGTTGGTCTGGTGGACTGGTCGCATGGAGGTCAGAAGCTGTTCGGCTGGTTCGGTTGGGATCGCGATATGGATCTCATGAGCAGGTGGGGCGTGGCCGGAACGATCGAGTTCTTCCTGGGGGCCATGGTGGTCTTGGGCTTCTATCACCGCCCGGCGGCGTTCATCATTTCCGGCGAGATGGCCGTGACCTACTGGTGGATGCACGCCGCTCGCAGCGGTGAGTTTTGGTGGTGGGCGAATCGAGGCGAGCTGCCCCTTGTGTACGCATTTGTCTTTCTCGTCATCGCCGCGTACGGCGGCGGCGACTTCAGCATCGATGGCTTCTTGGCCAAGCGACGGAGCCGAGCTGCATGACGTAGGAGCGGAACTCTCCGGGGCGCCAAACCGTTACTCAGTCACTATGAAACGGCACTACGCCCCCAGCCGCATCGCGGCCCTGACCGCCGCCTTCACCGTGTCACTCGCGGCGCCCGCCCTCGGCCAATCGGTCGCCGACCGGGTGGAGTTCAAGACCGATTTCAGCAAACACACGGTACCACTCGAGGAAATCGTCTCCGGCGGACCGCCCAAAGACGGTATCCGATCCATCGATCGACCGAAGTTCATCAATGCCCGAGACGCCGACCGCTGGCTCGACGATCGCGAGCCGGTGGTGCTGGTCAACAAGGACGGCGTCGCGAAGGCATACCCGCTGCAGATTCTCATCCAGCACGAGATCGTCAACGATATAGTCGGCCAAACACCCGTGACGGTGACGTATTGCCCACTGTGCAACACGGCGATTTCGTTTGATCGTCGATTCGACGGGAGATTGCTCGACTTCGGCACAACGGGACGGTTACGGCACTCCGATCTCATCATGTACGACCGCCAAACCGAAACGTGGTGGCAGCAAGCGGTCGGCGAAGGAATCGTTGGTGAGTATGCCGGCAGGAAGCTCACTTTCATCGCATCGCCGCTCGTCAGCTGGAAGACGTTCAAAGAAAACTTCCCCGAGGGCCAGGTACTGTCGCGCGACACCGGCCTCGGGCGGAACTACGGCAGGAATCCATACGAATATTACGATCGCGGCGATGGACCCTGGCGTCAATTCTTCTTTGGTCGCCCCGACAGCCGGCTTCCGGCCATGGAGCGCGTTGCCGCCGTGGAGATCGACGGTGAAAGCGTCGCTTTTTCTTTTGCGGCACTCCGAAAAAAACGCGTCATCGCCGAGCAAGTTGGCGGCACGCCCGTGGTGGCGTTTTGGGCGCCGGGCACGGCTAGCGCGGTAGATAACTCGAGGGTCGCGAGAGGACGTGATGTGGGATCGAGTGGCGTATTCGACCGCCGCCTCGACGGCCGCATGCTGCGGTTTGAGCCGGCCGGCGACGGACAATTCACGGATCGCGAGACGGGATCGACGTGGAACATTCTCGGTCGCGCCACCGCCGGGCCGCTTGTCGGCAAACAGCTAACGGAAATCGTCCACGGCAATCACTTCTGGTTCGCGTGGGGTGCGTTCAAACCGGAAACACGAATCATCAAGTAACCTTGTCTTCGCGCCGAGGAAACAGCGTCAACATGAGACTCTTCACGGGCTTGGCTCTCGCAGCGCTCCTCACGCTTTCGTTTCCCGTATCGGCACAATGGACTCAGGGCGCTCCCGGCAAAGTGTGGGTCAAGAGTGTCTTGTTCGTCCAAGAGACCGATGAGCGCTACGACGTGCTCGGAGTGCGCCGACCGTTCCTCAATGCCAACGGGGTTTCGGACGCCAAGGCGCTCTTCACGGAAGTCGTCGTAGGTTTGCATTCCAACCTGGACTTTGGGGTTCAGGCCCCATACTTCGACCTGACCTTCACAGACGACGTTCAGAGCCTCCGCAAGACGGGATTCGGCGACATCCGGGCCTGGCTGCGGTGGAACATCACAAGGCTGTTTGGTGGACGGACGCCAATCTCGATTCGTGCCGGGGCCAAGGCACCGATCGGCGAATCTCCCATCGACGCGCAGTTGATACCGTTGGGCGAAGGACAATGGGACATCGAGGCGTACGGCGAAGTCGGCCACTCCTTTTGGCCCGCTCCTGCATACGCGATTCTTTGGCTGGGTTATCGAGTCCGGTTGGAGAATTCCGAGCGGTTCATCGATCCGGGCAACGAGTTCGTCTTCCTCGGCGAAGCCGGGTTGAACCCCACGCCTGATACCTTCCTCAAGGCCACATTCGACGGGTTCAGAGGCGAGAGACGCAGGGTGGACGGCGTCCTCACCGCATCGCGCCGGCGTATTGCTACGTTGCAGTTCACGGGTGCGGTGCGGACAGGACCGGTTTGGCCCGAAGTGGGGTTTCGGTTTCCGATCTCGGGACAGGAGTTTCCGGCCGGTGTGCAGTTCGTTTTCGGAGCGAGCGCGCAAATAAGGTGACACGTGAAACGTAAGACGTGAGTCGTGAGACGGCCCCTCCCTGCCTCCCGCGGGGAGGGGTGAGGGACCGTCTTACGTCTCACCTCTCACGTCTCACCCCCAGCACTTCCCCCCTCTCCCCTCTGGCTGTAGTCTTGCCACTGTGGAAATCACCATCCTCAGTATCGGCCTCCTGGTCTTTGCCGGTCATTTCCTGACCGGATTCTTCGAACGCACCAAAGTCCCCGACGTTTTGATCTTGATGCTGGCCGGCATCGTGATCGGGCCGTTGCTGAACGTGGTCACGCCCGCGGATTTCGGGAAGGTCGGGCCGGTATTCACGACGCTGGCGCTGGTTGTGATCCTTTTCGAGGGCGGCCTTCATCTCAACGTGAAGGATCTCAAGAAGTCGGCACGTGACACGCTGGTCATTTCGATCGCGACGTTCGTGTTGACGGTGTTGCTCGTGATGCTCGTCGCCGATTTCCTATTGCCGATCGAGCCGCTCACCGCGCTGCTGATTGGGATGATTCTCGGCGGGACATCGTCCGCAGTCGTGGTACCGCTGATACGTATTCTGAAGGTGACCGATCGAGCGAGCACCATTCTTTTGTTGGAATCGGCGCTCACTGATGTCTTAGCCGTCGTGCTCAGCCTTGGGTTGATCCGAGGCCTTCAATCCGGAGGGGACATCTCGGCGGGGGTAATGATTGGGGATGTGGCAGCGTCCTTCCTCGTCGCGGCACTCATCGGAGGCGCCGGAGCGTTCATTTGGTCTGCGGTGCTGCCGAAAATTCGGCAGATACCGAACACCGTATTCACCACCATCGCGTATGTGTTGATTCTTTTTGGCTTGACGGAGCTTTGGGGTTACAGCGGCGCGATCGCGGCGCTCTCGTTCGGCATTGGTGTGGCCAACCTCCCCAACATCCCACAGCAGATTCTCGGCAAGCTCATCAGTTTCCGGCTTGCTGGGTTCTCCGACGTCGAACGAACGTTTTTCGCGGAGGCGGTTTTTCTGGTGAAGACGTTTTTCTTCGTCTTCTTGGGCATCTCGATCACGTTTTCGGATCTGCGGACGGTTGCCGTAGGATTAATTGTTTCCGTCATTGCCATTTTCGGCCGATCCATCATGGTGCGGCTCCTTGCACCCAGATCCGTGCCGCGGCGCGACGCGATGCTCATGACCGCGCTCATTCCCAAAGGACTCGCGGCTGCCGTGCTGGCGTCGCTGCCCATCCAGATGGGGCTAGCCGATGGCGAGCTCGTGCAGGGAACCGTGTACGCGGTCATCTTCTTCAGCATCGTGATGTGTGCAATCTTCGTGTTCGTCTCCGAGAGAGGGAAGCTGGACAACGTTGCCGGTCGCCTCTTCAAGCCGTTTGTCGCAGCGACGGAAACCGCGGGCCAGGCCGCCGCGTACGTTTCACCCTTCGAGCAATCCCTCGGACTGCCAGCGCTGCAGGAAGAGGCTTTCCTCGAGCCCAACGTGGTGCAACTCGCTCCGGAGCCAACGGGCGACGAACCGCTCCCGAGCGCTCGAGACGTTCCACATGTACCACCCGAAGAGTCCGATGCGCCGGGAGATCCGGGCGCAGTGTGACACAATTGTGACAATGCCACTACCAATTTGATACCTGGTGGCCTTTTCTTGTCACGCACGCTTGGTAACGCCCAGGTAGCCGGCAATCGTCACAAACCGCTCCCGTACTCATGACACGGCATTAATGATCACTTCGCTCAAACTCGCTATTCCACCGACCCTGATTGCGCTCGCCCTGTGGGCGCCGGCGTCCTTGGCTGCCCAGGTACGGATCACCTCGCGCGCGGCAGAGATCATTCTCACCGGGCGAGTCCACTCTCAGTTCCGCACATCGTCGGTCGACGGAGCACGGGGCTCGGAATTCCTGATCCGCCGCGCACGGATGACCGCGCACGTCACCATCAACGACCTGGTCGACGGGCGGATCCAGCCGGATTTCGGGGAGGGAACCATCACACTCAAAGACGCCTACCTTCGACTCAGTCTCGATCCGGCGTTCCGGTTGTCGTTCGGTCAAGCCAAACGGCCATTCGACATCTTCGGGCTATACAGCACGACTCAGATCATGCTGATCGAGCAAACGGGCAAGATCGACGGTGTCGACGCTTGCGCGGGGCCCGGCGGCGTCTGTTCGTGGAGCCAGTTGAGCGAGAAACTCGGCTACTCGGACCGTGACGTGGGCGTGTTCGTCGACGGACGGCCGAGCGACAAAGTGGAGTATCGCTTCTCTATCACCAACGGGACCGGAGCAAACATCAGCGATGAGAACGGCAGCAAGTCGTACACGGGGCGTGTAGTGGTGCAGGCCACGCCCGACGTGCGAGTAGCCGCCAACGTTGGTGTTCACGATTATCTGGACGCCACCACGGGTAACGAATACGCGGCCGCGTACGGTGGCGATGTCGAGATCGGCAATTACGGGGATGAGCTACACGTCCAGGCAGGCGTCATTTCAGGTCAGAACTGGCGCAACTTGGACGCGTCTGGAGATCCTTCCACCTTCGTCGCCGCGCAGGCGGTGGTGAGCTACCGATTCCCCGTTACCGGATCCGATCGGTTTACAGCGATCGAGCCGCTGGCTCGACTAAGTTGGGCTGACCCTGATACCGACGCGGCCCAAGCGGGTGGGTGGTTGTTCACGCCGGGCGTGGCTCTACACATCACCGGTCGCAACATGCTCGTAGCCAACATCGACGTGTGGTCGCCTGACATCGGCGGCACCGAGTGGTCCTTCAAGTTTCAGAGCTTTTTGCACTATTAAAAAGCGGCGAGGCCTGGCAGGCGGCCAGGCCTCGAGTTCGCTCCGCTCGCGATCGGCGGTTGCCGATCGTTGATCTTTGTCACTTTGGACGTAGCAGAAAACTAAACGGGACGAGTGTAATCTCCAAATACTGCTGTTACCGCCTACCGCCTTACGGCCTTACCGCTTACCGCCGGGGTGGAGGGGGGCGTGGGGAATCATCGGCTTCGCGCGACAACCAAATTGACAAACTCTTCGTTGGTTTTTGTCGCCTTCATGTCGCTCAGCAGCCGGTTCATGGCGTCGACGGGGGTCGCCGAGCTCAACTCACGCCTCGTCACGCGGGACGCAGCCAACGCGTCATCCGATAACAGCAGCTCCTCGCGTCGTGTCGCGCTGCCGAGTAAATCGATAGCCGGATAGACGCGGCGGTCGGCCAGCTCGCGACTCAAGAGCAACTCGCTATTTCCCGTCCCCTTGAACTCCTCGAAAATCACCTGATCCATCTTCGACCCCGTATCCACCAACGCAGTAGCAATGATGCTGAGTGAACCGCCACCCCGGGAGGGATCGATGTTACGGGCGCTGCCGAGGAACCGCTTTGGCTTCTCCATCGAGGTCGCGTCGAGGCCTCCCGACAAAGTCCGTCCACTTCCCTCTTCAACCGTGTTGTGCGCGCGGGCCAGCCTAGTAATCGAATCCAAAATGATCACCACGTCTTCGCCCATCTCGACTCGTCGCCGCGCACGCTGCAGGCACATCTCTGCCACCGCAACGTGGCGCGACGGGGGATGATCGAAACTCGACGCGACCACCTCACCGAATCCTGCGGATTCCATCTCGGTCACTTCCTCGGGTCGCTCGTCGACCAACACGATATACAAGGCGCACTCGGGATAGTTAGTTGCGACGCCCTCGGCCACCGCTTGCAAGATCGTGGTCTTGCCAGCCTTCGGCGGCGCGACGATCAGAGCACGTTGTCCCTTGCCGAATGGACAAAGGAGATCGATGACTCGGTTGGTTTCATCGGGTCGGCCACGGTAGGTGCGGCCACATTCGAGGGTGAGTTGGTCTTTGGGATGCTGAGCGCCGAGATCTTTGAAAACCGGCCGATGGCCGAGTGATTCGGGAGACCTGCCGTTCACCAAATCCAACTGCGCGAGTGGTGCACTCTTGCCATTCCGCGGTCGCTTGCCGACCGTGCCTACTATTTCGTCACCGGTTCGTAGGTGGTACCTCCGGACTAGCTTCGGTCCGACATAGACGTCACGCTTGCCGGGAGTGTAACTCGCTTCCTTGCGACGAATGAATGCTGCACCGTTGCCAAGGACTTCTAGAACTCCGACACTTTCGCTGTTGCTCACCTAATCACCACTCCATTAATCACGAATAAGGCCGTCGGGCCACGGAGTGACCCGCCGCTAGAAAAGACGGTGGATTTTCGACATGCTAAAAGGTATTTCGGCCTTTAAAAAAATCTGCCGCCGCTCGCGGCTCTCATATCGATCGAGCCCGGGCCGGTCGGGGAGAACCACGTGACACGGCTCAGGGGATCGATGTCGAGTTAAATGTAGCGCTAACGGCCCCTACGCGCACCAGCCGCCTCCTCGATGTGGGCCTGCTTGCCGGCGGTTATCATGTCTCGCAAGATGACGTCCCGCACTATCCTAGCCAACAGGGAATACCCCCTTGGCTCTGCAGTTATCCACCGCTCCCACTCCAACTCCTCCAATGCCGCAGGAAATCGCTCGGCATCGACATCCGGGGCTGTAGCCAGCTGGTCAGCTGACACCCGCTCGCCGAGCACGGCGGCAGCCATCAGTACTTCTTGGGCGGGCTTGCTCAGCCGGCGAAATCCCACGCGAATCGCCCCCACCACGGCCTCAGGGAGGTCGGCTGGCAGCGTGTGATCCAGCGTGCGGAGCGGCTGGGGCCAATCCGGACTGTTCCGGCCCAAGTCGAGACCGACGGCCACCGCATGAAGTAGTTCGACGGCCAATAGCGGAAGCCCGCCGGAATCCGTCGCGAGTCGACGAGCGAGCCGGTCGAGTTGCTCCGGCTCGTATTCGGGCATGCCCCATTCGGCCAGGGATCGCATTTGGTCCATATTGAGCGGCTCCAGCCGCAGGCAATCGCCCCCAAAATCGCGCCCGATTCTGGACCTCATCTCATCGATCTCCACGCATTGCGACCGCTCAACCGCGCTGATCACGACAAAAAGCGACCCGTCGGACAGGTCCCGAAGCGCTGCGAGCAAGGCCTGCAGCGACTCGGAATCGAGCCGGTGGGCATCGTCCACGAAGAGCACCACGTCTTGCTCGCTGCAAACTCCGCGGAGGACATCCCGATAGGCTTTGCCCAGATCGCCAATCGGCGCGTCCGACCGAGCCCCGGGGAAGCGATTCGCCCACTCTTCGCTGTGCGCCGCAAGAATCGCCACCACCTTCGGATCGGCACTGGCCGCCCCTGGCGTGTCGGCCAATCCGGATCCGGCGAGCTGGATGATTCCACTCCACCGATCCGAGCGGTCGGCCGAAACCGCCCTTGTGGTTATGCAGATCGCGCCATCGAGACGCGCCCTCGCGAGAAACTCCTCCGCGAGACGCGTGCGACCCACACCAGGATCGCCTTCGATCAGCGCCAGGCCCGGGGCGCGCTGGCCGCGTGACGACGACCACGCTCGCGCCAAACGTTGCAAATGCTCGCTGCGGCCGATCAGCGGGGCTCGGCGGGTTTCCGCGCCACTCTTTGCGACGACGGGTTCCGCCACCTGCCACTGCCGTTCGCGGCGAACGCGGTCGGCCAATTTCTGTGATACTTGGTCCGGTTCTGCGTCGAGCGCCGCCAATTTCTGCCTGAACGCATCGAACTGCGCCAACGCGCCCGCCCGATCGCCGGCGAGCGCCATGCATGGGATAACGACTTGCACCGCGGCGTCGGCACCCGGCTCCGAGGCAAGAGTCTTGTTGGCGATATCCAACGCCTCCGCGATCCGTCCGGCGTCCATCAATCCTCTTGCCGCTGCCACCCTGACCTGCAACACCGTGTGGGCCCAGGCCATCCGCTCGGTTGTGATCCACTGATCAAAGTCGACGGAGCCCGGAACGGAAAATCCTTCGAGGAATTCACCGCGCATCAAACAGGCGGCTTCTTGATTGGAGCCAGTCTTCCATAGCCGGGCGAGTTCATCGGAGTCCAACTGCACGGTACCCTCTGCGAGACGCACTTGATCCGGTCCCGCGTCGATTGTGTCATCACCGGCCCTGCGCTTGATGACGCGAATGGCTTCGCGCAAAGACTGGCGAGCGCTCTTTTCGTCTTTGTCCCCCCACAGGAGCACCATCAATTGCTCTCGTGTGCGTGATTGGGCGGGCGATAGCGCGAGATAAACCAAGAGAGCGAGGTTTTTCTTGTGGAGCAGATCGCGGTGGGGCGCCTCGCCGTCTACGGTCAGCTCAACAGGACCCAAAACGCGGCATTCGATCATTGCGCTAGGCTTCTTTTTGAAGACACGTGATGCATTCGATCAGCGGGTGATGGCTTCGCAGTTGAGTTCGCCGAGTTTTCGTCGCGCGGTTTCGGCGCGCGCGGCGTGGACAGCATCGCCTTCTGACCAGAGCCGCACGATGTCATCGTATATATGGCACAGCTCCGGGTCGTCGCTTGCGATTTGCTCGATCACCTCAGCGCGGCGCCAGCGCGCCAGCGTGCCGAACGCCCAGTCCACTTCTTCAACACGCGGCTCTCTCAAGGGCAACCCTGCTTGATCATAACCTTGGTGCCAGAGCAGTTCGCCGCGAGCGGCCAAAAAGTTGCTCCTCTCGGCCTCCCACTCCGCCCGCAGCAGGTGCAGCACCGTCCGGAAGAACGGTCCTACTAGGGCCTCCGATACCGACCTCGCTCGCTGCCACTGCTTGAGAGGGTCCGCGCGCCTTAGCGCATCCGCAAAATCGTCGTCCGCGGCCGAACGGTGGGCGTCGAGTAGAATGGCTAGTGGATCGGATTGGCTACCCGCCAACTCCGTCATACTGTCCGCCGCCGAATCTGCGCCGGCTTGGCGGTACAGCAACGAGAGCGTCCACGCAGCACGTCTCCTCAAACCCAGCGAGCTCGCAGCGTCCTCATGAACAAAACGTTGCAGCCTGTCCACAACGTCATTCCTGTCGAGACCTGCTGCCTCTTCATCGAACAGCATCAAAAACGCCTCGAGTTGTGCAGCAAAGAGACGAAAATCATCGCCGAGCTGTCCCAGACCGTCAATCTCGCGCACGTGGACGCGGGCCGAATCCAACCGGCCCATCGCCAAGTATCCGAACATTTGCCCCATCAACCCGGCCAATCGCCAATGCACCCTCCCCTGGGCCTCGGCTTCGAACATCCTTCCGAAATCAATCGCACCGTTGGGAGCATCAAAACCCGGCATCAGCCTCGCTCCGGCAGCCGCCTGGGGGAGCAAATCGATCCCTTCAATTCCGAGGGCAGACTCGGCCTCGTCGTTGCCGGCGTCGCCTCCGAGGAATCGGTAGGCAAATCCTATTGGGATGACGAGTCCGTAGGCTAGCGATGCGGGATCGGTGGGGGTCGGGAGGTCTTCGAGATCGTCGAGGGCGCGCTCAGCGATCTCCTGATCTCCCTCGGCGATGGCAGCCCACGCGAGGTGCACCAACGCCGGAGCGAAGCCGGGTCGGCGGGCCAACGCCTCTGCCAAGTGCAGTATGGCTTCCGAACGTGGTTGTCCCACGAGCGGCCCACGATTGAACAGCTCTTCACCCAACCGGTAGTGCAAGTAGTAAAAGTGGGGCCACTGTGCCGCTGCCGTCCTAAGGATATCGAGGCGCTCATTCGTCGCTTCGAGTGTTTCAAACCCGATGAGCGGCTGATAAGGAGGAGGAAAGAGTTCTCGGTTGTCGAGAACCCGTTGCATGTGCACAGCATCCACCCCTGCCCCCGGATGTTGCCGGTCGATCTCTCCTATGCGCCACGAACACAACCAGCACCCGGATTCCCCTTCGGCAGCAGCAGCATACGCATCGCGAGCCTCGGCCCAACGGGCTTCGCTGAACAGACGCTCTGCTGCGATGAAGCGGTTGAAGCCCGACGTGTTTCCTTGGGGGAGAGCCCCGAGCGGCAGCCACTTGGCAAGCGGGCTACTCTGACTCCACAAAGTGTAGAGGACGTCGAAGGCAACCGCATCGGCGCCAGCCCGCCGTTGGCTAGTAGGTCCTTCCCAACTGGCGTACCTCTGCGGACGCAACCCAAACAGGTCCTCGGTCTGGACAGTCACCGACAGCAACGAACCCGATACAGTCACTGTCCCGTGCAGAGTTACAGTGGCGTTCTTGCACGACCTGTTCGGCTCACACACCTGGAAATCCGTACTTCCGCCCAGGCTGCGGACGACGAACGCAGTAATCGATTCTGTCAGCCGAAGAGGGTCGGCACCGACTCGCTGAAACGGCTCGACCCTCACTACGAGCGCTCCAGGAACCGGGGAAGGGGTCAGCAACGTGAGAATCACCCACACGAGCGCCCCACCCACGACGATCCCCGCCGCAGTCAGTGCGGCCGTGCGCCACTGATACCGGCGCACCCGCGTGCCCCACAACTTGTGGCGGAACGTCGTTGCATTCGGCCACCGATCGGCCGGAACAAATGCCAGCGCGCCGCGCAGGACCCGCGCCACACCAATCGGAACGCCCGCCCACGGCGCATCGTGAGGATCGGGAACCACCCTCCACTGACGACCCGTCAGCGCTTCGTACAACACCAAGGCCACCGCATAGATGTCGGTCCGTTCGGTGACGGTTTCCCCGGACGTCTGCTCGGGCGGCATATAGGAGGGTGTACCGATCACCGCCCCTGCTTGCGTCAGGGTTTGGTCTGATCCGGAGTCTTGTTTCGCGATGCCGAAATCGCCGAGCAGGGCCCGCTTGCCACTGAGGAAAATGTTTGCCGGCTTGATGTCACGGTGGACCACGCCACGATCGTGCACGGCCTCGAGCGCGTCGAGAAGATCGCGCCCCAACTTGACGACCTCCTCGACGCTCATGGGTCCGCGACGCAACGCGTCCGCCAGCGTCTCTCCGTCGATGTAATCCATCACGTAGTAGAAGAGACCGTCGGCCTCTCCGACGTGGTGAATGGGAACGACATGAGAGTGGCTCAGGCTCGCCAGAATGCGAGCTTCGCGCATAAAACGTTGTGCGGCCGCGGCGCTCGCCAGCTCCGGCGCCAGTACCTTGATGGCCACGCGGCGATCGAGCCCAAGGTGACGTGCCAGGTAAACGATCCCCATCCCTCCGGTAGCCAGCTCGTGCCGGACGTCGTATTCGGGCCTTAATGCTTCCTGTAGACGCTCGAGTAAGGATGCCATCTCAGCTCATCAGCGCTCGCAGCGCACTGGTCTAGGACGTAGGGTACGGAAAGATGTATCGACTGGTCGAGCAATAAGCCAGCGATGACAGAATTGCCTCACCATAGCATCTTGCTAGGTCACTGCTGACGCAGGTCCATTCACGCCCGTCTAGACGGAGGTCATTCATGGTAATCTCTCGTTCCGCCGCGCTTCTCGGCGCCGTCGTGGCGCTCTCAGGGTGCTTCCACGCGACCATAGAGACCGGACTCCCGCCGGGAACGCAGACCCTCGAAAAGCCCTGGGCATCGGCCTGGGTGTTCGGCCTGGTCCCCCCAGAGACTGTCGAAACCGCATCCCGGTGCCCCAACGGCGTAGCTCGGGTCGAGACACAGCGGACCTTCCTGAACATGGTCGTGGCGGTAATCACGTTTTCGATTTACACGCCCATGTTCATCCGCGTAACATGCGCCGGCCCCGACACGCCCGTGGAGGAGGCCGACCGGAGCCAACTCATGATCGAGGAGGGGACAAACCTCGATGACAAGCAGCGCACGTTTCGGGAGGCTGCCAAGCTGTCGGTCAAGGAAGGACAGCCCGTATTGATCAAGTTCGAGTAACGGGCGACTGGTAGGCGTACCGGCGAGAACACGTGCGTCTCGCCGGTACGTTAGCTCCGATCTTCCAAAATTTGTTTAGCCGCTTGCGCCATCCAACTCGTTTACTGTGGCGAGGTCAGCCAGCGGTTGGTGGCGTCCAGAACGGCCAGCGCGCCCGCCTGCTCCACGCTCCCCTTAACCTCACACGCCCCCACATGTAGCACTGCCTCACGACCTTGCAAAACGTGTATGCCGACGAATGCCAAGCGCGTGTCGAACGCATCGACCAGCTGAGCGCCCGCCACGTCAATCGTCCCATCGATGAGCGATCCTTCCAAAATCGATACGGTGGCCCGCGCTGCCGCCACGAAACGGATCTTGTCGCCGTCTCCGGCGTTCTCCCAGGCTGAAAGCTCCTGCCCGTCCCGCTCCATGATGACGGTCACGGTGACCCGGTGGATGTTCTCGGCCGGGGTTACTTCCACCCTGCGGAAGACCATTTCACGCTTCTGGGCCCTCTCAGCCACGGCCCGGCGCTGCATGGCCTCGAGCGGCAGAGCCTCCGCCATCTGGGCCACGGGGATCTTCCGGTGGTCGAGCTCGATCCCAGGCTGCGCCAGGAGCGCGCTCTCCATGTTCTTGACGACCCGCTTGTTGTCCTGACGGCGATCGGTATCGCTACGGCGGTGTGGTAGAGAGCGCCGCTGAACGTCCCCCGTCTCCGCGGTCGCGCGACGTTGAGATTCACGGCGGCCCGCGCTCGCCCGGCGCTGCGTCGACAGGCGGCGGTCCGCGATCAGCCGTCGTGGGCTACGTCGGTTGTCGCTAGGAAAGGCACTCATCGACGTAAATCCTCCAACGGTCGAGTGTCGACCAGTTGAACTGAACATGAACTTTCGGGGACGGAGAGCTTCGGAGCTTGGAGAGTGTATCCTCGTGGGCTCGCACCTCGCAAGGGACGCCGAAATGTCCAAACCTAGAATCCAAAATGGTTGTGTCGAATAGACACAACACAGCTGGATCGGTATCTTTCCGGTCATGCGTCTCGCCTTCAGACAACGGCTGTTCCTCGGTCTCGCGGTTCTCGGGACGGTACCACTTGGCGCCGCACTGATCGTGCTTGCCCTTCAGGTTTGGTCGACCGGGGGGTTCGCCGGCCCACGCGCAGCATTTGACGAAGTCGCCGCAAGCGGTCGGGTACTGATCGACGCGATCGACACCACCAGTCTCGGCGAGGGCGGACGGACGGCTCTAAGAGATCATACGAAAACCATTACCCGCGGAACCACGTTGGCCCGCCGCGCCGAGGCCCTACGCCGGTACGCAGCCGGCGGGCTCGCTCTCGTGACCCTATTGGCGGCTCTGGTGCTGATCGGCGTGTCGCTCCAGCTTGCCCGGCGTTGGTCGCGCTATTTATCGGCGCCCATCGAAGAGCTGACGGGTTGGGTGCGGCGTATCGAGCAACGCACCCCACTTCCCGAGCGGGCGGCCAATCGAAGCGCTCCGGAGTTCGAATCCTTGCAGAACGCCCTTCGCGAGATGTCAACCGCGTTGGAGGCAGCGCGGCAGCAAGAGTTGGAAAAGGAAAGACTCGTAGCGTTCCGAGAGGTAGCGCGACGGGTAGCACATGAAATCCGCGGGCCTCTGACATCCACACGCCTCGCCTTCGACCAGTTGGACAGGAATCGAGACAGTTCGCTCGAGCACGAGACCGCCATCGAGGTTCTCCGAGAAGAGAATCGCCGGCTCGAACAGATGGCCAGAGAGTTTTCCGAGTTCGGACGTCTGCCCGAAGGACCAGCGGCAGACATCGACCTCGGACAACTCTTGGATAGCGTTATTCCCGCAACGGTTCCGGACGAGATCCGCATCAACCGATCGGATGATGCGAATCTCGTGGTGCACGGTCACTACGAGCCGCTCCGCCGGGCGGTGCAAAACCTATTGCGCAACGCGGTGGAAGCATCCGGTGGTGAAGCTCTCGACATCAACGCACGCCAGCGCGACGGGCACATTCAGCTCGCAATCGCCGATCACGGCCCCGGCATCACCCTTGACGCGCGCGAGCAAATCTTTGCGCCCTACTTCACCACAAAAGAGGCCGGTACGGGATTGGGACTCGCTATCGTAAAGCAAACGGTCGAGGTGCACGGGGGTACGGTGACGGTGAGCGACACGCCCGGTGGTGGCGCCACCTTCACGATCGACTTGCCCGCATCGCCATGAACTCGCGTGTCCTTATCGTCGACGACGAGCCAAACATTCGGCGCATGCTCACCGCCCTGCTCGAGCAAGACGAGTACGAGGTGCGAGACGTGGGTCAGGGGACCGAGGCGCCGGACGTCGTTAGCTCGTTCGATCCAGCCGTTGTACTCCTGGACCTCATCATGCCCCCGGGACCCGACGGAATCGCTACGCTCGAAATCTTGCAGCGTGAACGCCCCGATGTCGTCGTGATCATGATGAGCGGAAAGGCCTCATTACATGACGCCGTGCGTGCAACGCAACTCGGAGCCTTTCAGTTTCTCGAAAAGCCTCTCGCACCCGAAAGCGTGCTGGTCACCATCAAGGCCGCGACCGAACTGGCAAAGACCCGGGCGGAAAACAGCGAACTGCGCACGGCACTCAGGAAAAATCGTTCCATCATCGGCACAAGTGAGGAGATCGAAACCGTACGCGCGCTCATCACCCAGGTCGCTGCGACGCCGTCACGCGTCTTGATTACCGGCGAGTCGGGAACTGGAAAGGAGCTGGTCGCGAGAGCGATTCACGATCAGAGTGCGCGAAGGCACCGCAAGCTTGTCAGTGTGAACTGCGCCGCGATCCCCCGTGAGTTGATTGAAAGTGAAATGTTCGGACACGAACGGGGAGCTTTCACGGGCGCCACCAACCGACGGCACGGTAAGTTCGAATTGGCGCACGGCGGCACGCTCTTTCTCGACGAAATCGGTGACCTGGACGGCGATGCCCAGGCCAAATTGCTCCGCGTGCTCGAGACGGGCACCCTGGAACGCGTGGGAGGTGAAAAGGAGATCCGTGTCGACGTCCGTATTGTCGCGGCCACCAATCAAGATCTGAGTGACATGGTCACACGGGGAAATTTTCGCGAGGACCTTTTCTACCGGTTGAACGTGTTCCCAATTCACGTGCCGCCGCTTCGCGTGCGCAGCCAGGATATACCACCGCTTGTCGCTCATTTTGCGGCCCAGGTTAGCGAACGCTCCGGCCGGCCGGTGGCGACCTTCACTTCGGACGCGATGCGCCGAATGGCCGACCACATCTGGCCCGGAAACGTGCGCGAGCTGGCCAACATCGTCGAACGTCTCGCCATCATCACTTCGAATCGTGAAATCGGAGCCGCGGACGTTCACGACGCGGTCGGCGGGCCAGCGCCGCGGGTGCCATCCACCTCACTGCAATCGTCCGGAAGCCTCTCAGATGCACTCCAGTCCGTCGAGAAAAGCCTCATTGCGGACGCTCTCCAACAAGCCGACGCCAACGTGGCCCAAGCGGCGCGACACCTGAAAACCGATCGGGCCAACCTGTATAGGCGCATGCGCCGGCTGGGCATCGACACAAAGGACACACCCGTGTCCAAGTGACGCGGAATTCGGCTGGAACGCGGCGTGATCCAATTCCGTAAGGCCATTCATACAAATGATTTACGATCATCTGACTGAGCTGGTACGGCACGTGCCTTTGAGACATTCGCACCTCGAGAAGTCGGGTCCCCACTCCGGAGGTTTGAATGTCGAGAACTGCTGTCAAAGTGATCGCGGTCGCATATGCGATCGCTCTGATGCTCACGTATGTCACCCATCATCCGCCAGGGTGGCTGGCGAGCGTTGCCGTGACGGCCGGCGGCAGCCGTTCGATGCACTTATTTGGTCACCGGATTGACGTTTCCTTGAATGTGACTCGGTCGCACCCGCTGCCCCTCTCCTCTCCACTACTGAGAGTCTGGCTGGAAACCCCTGTAACGATCTCGTGCCTGCCGGTGCAGCCGGGTAGGACCGGACCATTTCCGGAGGACTTCACGTACCAAACGGACGTCGTCGATTGCGGTGGGTCAACAGAAGTAGAGGGTCGATGAAACGCCAAATCTTGCTCGCGCTGTGTGTAGCGGCGGCGTGGCCGGTCCAAATTCAGGCGACACAGGACACCGTGATCGTCGTTGAACGGGGCGCGCAACTTGACGCCAGCTCACGCGTAGCACGGGAGGCCATCGACTTCTTCAACGACAGGGCGACGATACGCAGCTTCGGCACGTTCTCGGTCTCGTCAGATGAGGTGATCAGAGGAGACGTGGCGGTTTACAACGGGCCAGTGCGCGTGTCCGGCGTGATTCGCGGGGACCTCGTTGTCATCAACTCGGACCTCAGGCTGTCGCGAACGGCTGTCATTCAGGGCGAAGTGCTCGTCATCGGCGGGTCGATCACAGGACTCGATCGCGCCCGTGTAGACGGAAACACACGAGTGTATGGCTCACGGGTTTCGGTACGGCAAGCCGGCGACGAATTGGTGTTGCGAGGTCCCATCAGACGTACACGCCGGTCGCGTCGCCGCCGCGGATTTACCGATGCCGACGCGTCGCTCGTCCTGTCGACGGGCGGAACGTACAATCGAGTCGAGGGGCTTCCGATTCACTTCGGACCCCGCATCGAGTGGCGCACGTTTGGATCGACACATTTGCGCATCGAGGGTCTCGCGATCCTCCGCACCGCCGGCGATTTCGAGAACAACAGGGAAGATCTCGGTTTCACCGTCGGGGCCGAGTGGACCATCTTCGACTCGCCGATCACGCTCGGTGGGAGGGGTTACGACGTCGTCGTTCCCATAGAGGATTGGCAGCTTGATGACGACGAAATTGGCTTGGGCTCGCTGCTCTGGCATCGCGACTATCGTGACTATTTCTTCCGCCGCGGATTCATGGGATTCATCCGTATCGAGCCTACCAGCGATCTCACCATCGTGGGCGAAATAGCCAGAAACGAAGATATGTCAGCGGTGGAAAGGGACCCCTGGACGCCGTTCCAGCGGGCCGACATCTGGCGCCCCAATCCCGGAGTCGACGAAGGAACCTTCACCACGTTTACGTCGCGCATCGAGTGGGATTCTCGTCCTTATCGCGGATCACACCGGTCGGGCTGGTTTCTGTCGGCCGAGTGGGAGCGCGGCATGAGCGATGACGTAGTGCAGCAGGTCCTCCCGACCACCATACGTACTGCGTTACCAGCGGCCGGCTATACCTACGACCGGTTGTTCGTCGACTTGAGACGTTACGAACGCATCGGTTGGAACGGGCAGTTGAGCCTTCGCGCGGTCGGCGCGGGAATAGTGGGGGACAACGATCCTTTACCGATCCAAAGACGCTTGTCGCTCGGCGGACCCGATCCAATGCCCGGCTTTGATTTTCGACACCTCGCCTGTAACGCAACGCTACCCGACCTCGCCCGCCCTGGAATGTGCGACCGCATTGTCCTGTTTCAGGCCGAATACCGCGGGCACTTGTCGTTCAACACGCGGTCTCGCCGATACCGTGGTAGACACGTAAGTGAACGACGCGACGACCAGTCTCTGTGGGATTGGGATGATTGGTATTGGCTGGACGGACCAACCATCGTGCTGTTCGGAAACGCCGGCACGGGTTGGATTCAGGAAATCGATGACGGGCCCGGTCAACTCGATGCGGACATCGGCGCTGGAATCGAATTCGGCAGCTTCGGCGTGTACGGCGCCAAAGCGCTCACAGCAGGAGAATCGCTCAAGTTTTCGTTAAGAATTCATCGACGGTTTTGACTCGCGAGCCGTTACCACCAACACGGAGTCGTTCAGTGAGCCACGCGTGCTAGTGCGCGTAGCAGCCACCCTCGGTTGCTGTATCACTCTCACCGCCAATGCGTCGGCGCAAGAAGTCGACGTAGTTGCGCGGCTTCGTACCGCCCAGGACGTGCCCCGGGTGACCGTGGAAGTGACCGGGCTCCTTTCGGACACGCGGTTCCTGAACGCCATGCGCTCCGGGTTTCCTTTATACATCGAGTATGAGATTGAGCTGCGTAGCACGCGCTCGAACTGGTTTGATCCAGTGGTCGACCAATACTACTTGGAGTACGTCGTACTGTACGATCCCGTGCGCGAGAGCTTCGTGTTCGACGGCGCCGACACACGTGAGGAAATCTCTAGCGAAATCGCGTTGCGCCGCAAACTCGCGTCCGTTTACGAGTTCGGTCTCCTCCCCGACGACGAAGGGAGATTCTACTACGACGTTACCGTGAACGTGCAAACACTGTCTGACGAGGACGTGGACGAGGTCTTCGACTGGCTCAAGGGCGACAACGATACGACTGTGGTGCGGCGTCGCGGCCTCCTCTCGCGCACGGCGCGCCGGTTGCTCGTACGGGTGGCGCCGCTACCACGCATCAGCGTCTCAGCCAAAACGGAAACCTTCAGGTGGCCAACTCGGGAGCCGTGACAAGTTCGCGCCAACATCCTTATCCCGTTGCCCCTCAAGCACTTACCGACAAATCGACTGGAATCTAGACATCTGAGACCATCCTCTTGATGGGCGTGTAAGTCATTACCTGCATGGCGGTTACGGCGGTTGGCGCGTTATTTCTGGTCACCGAGCCCACAAATTTTCCACATGTGGGTGATCTCTCACATGTGATTCAAGTCATTTCATCCAGCGGCGCCGAAGCCCACCCTTGCTGCATCCGTTGCCGGAAGCGGGCAGGCCGAGTCCGGTGCGTACCGTTCAACGGGCTTTGATCCCTTGAAGGAGTCGCCGAATGTTACAGGCAACACAAAACCTCGTACCTGATGAATGGAGTGGAGCCGCCGAGTTGCTGTCCACGCCAATCTCATGGATTCCCGCTTGGCACACGGCCATGATCAACTTCGCATGGTACGGTGGTTCGGGGTGGGAAATTGTGCTCAAGCGCGCGTTGGTGATGATGCCGATGCTGCTGATCATCGCAGCGATTTGGTGCACGATGGTTTCGCTGTACACCCTACCGTTTCGTTCTGCGCGCGGTGGTTTTCTCACTGCGATGCTCACGGCGTGGTGGGATGCAGGAAGGACCATATGGTTCTTCTGGGCGGGCATGGTTCGCATCGGCGTCGTACTGGTTGGTTGGGTCAAGGGCCTAATCCGCCTCGGCTTGGCGATGCTCAAGAACGCCTTCCAGTCACCGCTCAATTTTCTCGACTGGACGTCGCGCAACTATTTCAAGCCCGGCGTTCCCTGGGTTGCGTTCCTCGCCCTGATGTTCTGGTCGGTAGTCGAAGCGTTGATCTTCACGTACACGCTGCGGCCGACGATGACCGAGGTGCTGGCGGGTATTACCGGGTTCGAGCCGGATCCCCGTTTTCTGACCCCGATTCTGTGGGTGTTCCTCTTCTTCTTGATCCTCGGAAGCTTTGCCTGCATCCAGGTGCTTGGTGATGCCATACAGAAGCGCGCCATCGGTGTGATTGTTCAGATGACGCTGGTCGAGCTGTCGGTGATTTTCTTCGAAGTCATGTTCCTGTATCGGGAGATGATCGACGCCCTGACCCCGTGGATCGCGCAGCAAACCGGTGGAAGCATGCAACTCGGCATATGGGCGGTGTTGTCACTGGCCGCGTTCGGGTGGGTTGGCGTGCGCGGGATGACCTGGTTCCTCTTCGGCCGCTTTGGCACGCCGGCTCTGCTCGCAATCCTCGGCCGGGAGACGGTGAAGCACGACGGGCTGGCAGTGGATGCCCGAGAAGCGTCAATCGACAACTTGCACGGCCCGATCACCGCCCTCAAAGCAGAGAGCGCGTGGTTCCAGGCCGAGGCCCGCAAGGTGTTTGAGTTGATATCCTTGCCGGTGCTTCAACTGCTCGCGGCTGCCGTGAACTTCGCCGTGGTCACGATCACGTCGCGGCCGATGTTCAGCTTGCCGTTCAACAGCCTCGACGAGGTCCTGGCCAGCACGCCAAGCCTCGGCGGCAAGAAGGCAAAAGTGCAGAGCCAACCTGCTGTTCGGCTTCAAAGCGAGGCGGTTCGATGAAGGCGCCCGCTTGGGTACGGCCAGTCGTGGCCGGCGCGTTGGTCGTGGCGGCAGTCAGCGCGTGCTCCCCCGTCGAAGACAGTCCGCGGCGTCCGAGGTCGACCCTCGTCATCGGCTTCGACGTGAGTGGTTCGTTTGAATCGACAGGCAACTACAACGACGCGCTCGAGTTTGCCTCGCATTACTTATACGGCCACCTCAACGGACTTGGTGAGCTCTCCGTGCCGTCGGCGGTGTTCGTTGGTACGGTTGGTGGTGAGAAGCCGGGTGAAACCAAATCCTTCCAGCCGATCCACGCGTTCCGCGACAAGAGTCCCGAAGAGATAGCTGCGGTATTGCACGCGCAGTTTCCATCTCAGGACGGATTCACGGACTTCAACGCATTCTTTGACCGCGTTGCGACACTGGTCAAGCGGCAGGGGTTGGTGCTCGCGCCACTGAACATCGTCGTGTTCAGTGACGGCATTCCCGACGTCGCCGCTCGTCCCGGTGACGACAGCCGTTACTCGACGATCGACCTAGCGCCGTTGGAGTACCTCTCCCGCAGCGTAACGGTGCGGTTGCTGTACGCCACGCCGACCGTTTCGGTGTCGTGGGAGAGAGACATCACCAGGCGGCGCGTCCGCATGTGGACCGTCGACCACGAGGTCATGGTGGGGTGGAAGGAACAGATGGAACCCAATATCGACCCGGCACTCGATGAGAACCTGTGGAACTGGGTCAAAGACAACATCGATTTCCGTGTTAGGAGCAGGGTGTTGTAAACAGCCACGGCACACGGCATCATGTCAAAAGGGCCGGCCCTAGAGCCGGCCCTTGGCATATCTCGAACATCCCACCATTACGGCCTACACTTCGACAAGTTCGAAATCACCTCGAACCAAGAATCCGTGATCGGCTATCGCGATGAGATCTCGATCGCCCGCGCTGTCGCCATACACATATAACGTGTACCCCTCGCGTGGGCCGAATTGATTCAAGAGTCTCCGCACCTTTGCACTGCCCCAACACGGTTCCGTCGAGAACCTGCCGGTGACGGCATCTGATGCATCTGTCTCCAGCTCCGTAACCAGCACATGATCGAAACCGACCTTTTTTCCCCACGGATCGAGATATGCGTCGACAGAGCCGCTGATCAAGACGCAGCAATGGCCCTGCGCTTTATGCCAACTCAATCGCTCTAGACCAGCGGGGCGCAGGAACTTTGCAATCTCGAGTTCCGCGAATTCCCCCCCCCTCCGTCGAAGCTCGTCCCGCATCATGCCCGAGAAACAATGGCGCAAAAAACGCTCATGAACGTTGTTTTCCCACCGACCGCGGATGCCGCCAAGGACGTGGCCGCGCTTCTTGGGCGCGAGCCTTTCCCTCCAGACGGCCAATAGGAAATCTACGCCAAACAAGGGGACGAGGAACAGAATTTTCCGCCAGCTCTTCCATCGACCCAAGACGAACAACACAAAGGGGAGACTCGTGTCTTTGGTCGTCAGCGTTCCGTCAAAGTCAAATGCCGCAATGGTTCGCTCGGACACTGGCACCAGCGGTTCGGGTGGATGGACCGAAAATCTACATCGGCGGGCCACCGTCCACGCGGCTGGGCGGTCCGGGACCGGGCACCGATCGGCCCTGATTCTTTGCCCCATCCAGGGCGGCCGAATCGGCGGGGTCCGACCTTGAGCACCGCCGCCATCCGCTGTCAGCCGGCCCCGAATGAGTCGTAACTGTCAGTCGCACGGTATCATAGGGGCCCAGCGAGTTTGAATATCGTGTCAGTGGAGTTAAGCTTGATTGCTCAACACCCGTTACCCAAACCAGAGCCCGATGCCACAGAAGATCCGAGCCACATCCGTTGTCGAGGGTCTCCGCAGTCAGAGCATATTGTTGACCGGGGCAACAGGTTTTCTCGCGAGGGCGGTTCTAGAGAAAATCCTCCGAGCCGTCCCGGACGTCGAAAGGCTCTACCTGTTGGTCCGCCCCGGGCGGGCGGCGCGGGCGGCTGAACGGCTGGAACGCGAGGTCCTCAACTCATCCATCTTCGACTACCTCCGGCGGACCCAGGGCGAGCGCTTCACCCAGTTGATAAGGGACAAGATCGTGGGGATCGAGGGCGATCTCGCAGAAGATCGTCTTGGACTCACCCCGGCGATATACGCTCAATTGTCCGGCAACGTCACCTGCATCATCAACAGCGCTGCCGCGTGTTCGTTCGGGGAACAGCTCGACCACGCCCTACAAGTGAACACCCTGGGTCCCGGGCGGCTCCTGCAATTCGCCAAAGACGCCGGTGACATACCGTTGTTACACATCTCGACGTGTTATGCAAACGGCAACCGCGAGGGCGACGTCGAAGAAGAGGTGCTTCCGCTGGGGCATACGGTGGCCACGGTCATCAATGGATTGGCCCCCGTGTTCGACTTGGACAGTGCCGTGTCGTCCATGCTTGACGAGTGTGCGTCGATCCGCGCGTCCGTGGCTGACGGCGATCGGGACGATGAAGTCTTGGGCGATGAATATCGCGCGCTTCTTCCATCCGACAGGATCAACCGCATGCGTCAGGTGTTCGCCGACCGTGCTGTGGTCGATCTCGGCAGACGGATGGCCCAATCGCACGGGTGGTCCGACACCTACCCGTTCACAAAAGCTCTCGGCGAGCAACTAGTCGTTCGAGAACGCGGAGGGGTTCCGCTGACGGTCCTCCGACCGTCAATCATCGAAGGCAGTTTTGAAGAGCCCGTGCCCGGTTGGATTGACGGCATGCGGATGGCCGATCCGGTCATCACTGAAGCGGGCAAGGGCAATCTGCCCGAATTCGTCGGACGATCGGACACGACCCTCGACTTGATTCCATGCGACATGGTGGTGAACGCGGCACTCGCGTCCATGCCACCCGCCGGCGCCGCCGATCATTGCCGGGTTTACCAGATCAGTAGCAGCGAGCTGAACCCGCTCCAGTTGACTGATCTCTCGAAGTTCGTGCAGGACGCGTACTCCCGTTGGCCGGCTCGTGACCGTGACGGCAGGACCCGCACGCCCACACTATGCAAATGGATCTCCGGGGGTGAATTCAAGCGAAAATTGTCCCGCCAAATCCGGCAGGCACGACTCATGCGCGACTTGGACAGGCGTTTCGGATTCAATGAGCGCGCGCGGCGCATAAATCAGAGATTACGCGTCTTCGAGCGATTGCGACTACTCGCTGAGTATTACGGATTCTACACTTCGCACAACGCGCGTTTCCTCACGGCGAACACCCAAGAGCTATACGCGTCGCTGGGTCCGGCCGACCAAGCGCTATTCCCCTTCGATGTAACGCGAATCGATTGGCGGGAGTACATCGTGGAGCGGCATGTACCGGGGCTCCAGCGGATGGCGAACTCCAAGAACGGCCCGCGGAACGCAAACCAGCGTACGGCGCTACAGCATGTTGGAAACGCGTCGTGCGTATACGATTTGTTCGAACGTGCCGCGACCGCATTTGGCGAACGCACGGCGACACAGATCCGTAGTAAGGATGAACGCACGTGGATTCGGTATAGCTACCGCCAACTCCTGGACGCCGCTGCGCACGTCCACGCACAGTTGGCCAAGAAGGGACTTCAAGCCGGCGATCGTGTCGTGATCTACAGCGAAAGCACGCTCGAGTGGGGATTGGCGTATTTAGGCCTGCAGCGAGCGGGGTTGGTGCCAATCCCGCTCGACCCACATCTATCCGCCGGCCCTGTATTCGACGCGGCGCGCCGCACCGATGCTAAGCTGATCCTCGCCGGAAGGCACATGGTTCGTAATCTCGAAGCAAATGGCGGAAACGGTCACACCCCAGCCGTCGTCTCGTTGGAAGAACCGTTTATTCCATCTCCCCAGATGTTGCCGACACGTGAGGGAGCCGCCGCCCCACCCAAGCGAGCTCCACGATCCGACCAATCCGCTTGGATTGTGTTTTCAAACGGCGCCGCTGACGAAAGTGGAATATCGATGAGCCACGACAGAATTCTTGCCGACATCCGTCGAACAATTCGATCAGACAATCGCAAGCCGGCTGGCGTACTCCGGTCGACGCCGCAGATGCACGACAATTCCCAGTTTTCGAGCGATTTTGTGTCACCTCTCGTCACGGGCGCGTGCGTAACATACTTCGACGAACCCGTCGCCTGAGGGAAGATCAGACCCGTGCAGGACCTTCACGACTTAAAAGATGAGTCCTACCGGCACAAATGGTACGGGTGGGGCCCCGAAGGAATCCAATACGACATGCACCGGCGGCCTGATTTCTGGCCATGGATTTGCAGGACCGCCGAGCTTCCACACGACGCCTCCCGGGCAAGTCAGGTCAGTCGCGATGCCGTCGTCTTACCGGAACGCCGAACCGATGCCGAGTTCGAAGGCGCGGTCGCGAAGATCCTCGGGGACGATCAGATCCGTGACGATGACGACGACCGAATAGCGCACAGCTACGGGCGGAGCTACCGGGATCTCATTCGGCTGCGCGCCGGCATCGTCGATCACCCGCCCGATTTGGTTGTCTATCCCCGCTCACATAAGGACGTCGAAGCCATCGTGCAGCTTGCCGTCGAGCACGACGTCATCCTCATCCCATTCGGAGGCGGTACGAACATCGTCGGTTGTATCGAGCCTCTGCCGAACGAAGAGCGGTTGGTAGTCACGCTCGACACGCGTCTGATGAGCCGATTACTCAGCCTCGACAAGGAATCCAGGACCGCGGAATTGGAGGCTGGACTCTTTGGCCCACAGTTAGAGCAATTGCTGAACGAGCACGGATTTTCACTCGGGCATCACCCGGACTCCTTCCAGTACTCGACGTTGGGCGGTTGGCTCGCAACCCGGTCGGCCGGCACGCAATCAAACGCATACGGCAAGATCGAAGACATGCTGGTTGCGCTGCGTATGGTGACTCCCCGCGGAACAATCACGACCAAGCCGCTCCCCGCCGCCTCGAACGGTCCGGACCTGAATCGTATCGTCCTCGGCTCGGAGGGTGTGCTCGGAATCATCACGCAGGCAACCATGCGCGTGCACCCGATTCCGGAGTTCGAAGAGTATCGGCTGCTGCTCTTTCCCTCTTTTCTCGACGGTTTCCGCGCCTTGCACGAGTGCGTGCTTCGAGACTTGATGCCTAGCTTGGCTCGTCTGAGCGATGAGGCAGAAACGGAACTCATCTTCGCCGCGAAGTACCCCGCGAGCGGATTCAAGAAAATCATCCAGGGTCCCGCAAAGCGATTGTTGCAGGTCCGCGGTTACAGACACCCAGCTACACTCGTCGTGGCTTTTGAGGGTACTCGCAAGAGAACCCTGCAACTCCGCAGTGAGATATTGCGGATCTTTCGAAAACACCGAGCGTTCGATCTCGGCACCGATGCGGGAGACGCCTGGAGCGAATCGCGCTACGACATTCCCTATCTGCGCGACTATATGATGGATTACGGCCTCATTGCGGATGCGTTCGAGACGTCCACGACGTGGTCCAACCTCATCCTGCTTTATAGGTCGGTTGGTGACGTCATAAGAGACACATTCGCCAAGGTCACCGGGTTCAAGGGTTTTGTCGGCGCACATCTCTCTCACCTCTACGAGACCGGCGCGTGTTTGTACTTTACCATCGGTGTGCGGTCCCGAGAAAACTCAACTCCAAGAGAAATGATGGAACAATTTACCGCGATCAAGACCGCTGCGACCGAGGCGATCATGCAGCAAGGCGGCGCGCTTTCGCACCATCATGCGGTCGGACAGGAGCATCAGCCGTGGATCGAACGCGAGCTCTCGCCAACCGGCCTAGCATCACTCAGGGGACTCAAGGCGTCGCTGGATCCGACGGGGATTCTCAATCCCGGAAGCTTGATTCCCCATGAGGCACCGCAGCAACGGGTGCACTGACTGCCTCGCCGACACTGCGGGTCACGATCGCCGCCATCCTGGTCCACTCACCGGACGGCAACGCGGGATAGAAAGGCAGGAACACCGTGTGCGCGAGCACCTCGCTCGCCTGGGCGGTATCTCCTCCCGCAGTTGTCACAACGTCAAAACTCCGACCCGCTGTCGCGTCAAACCCTGCGGCGCGGAGCGCGCTGATCACGAACGGTGGGTCTCGCACGAGTATGGGGAAAACCCAGTAGTGGTGGGGACGCACGCGCCCCGCCGGGCTCACCACGTCATCCGGCAGCAATTCTACCAGTCTTCCACCGTCGCGCGTCCGTTGGTCGAGCCGCGACTGATCTTGTCGGAGCCGCCGGGACAATAACCGAAGCAATGCGGTGCACGGGCGGCGGCGAATCCGGTCAAAGAAACTGGGACCGCTGAAACTTCTGGTTAAACGATGAATCATGCGATCGTGGTCGAGTCCCAGAACACGGACGAACCGCGACAAGGCTCCGTACAACAGGCGACCAGAGATGAAATGTAGCAGCGCGTACTTTAGCAACCGTATTGCGTACGCGCTCGTCGGGAGGACCGGATAATCCCGTTGCCGCGCCCGCATGCCATTGCGGAGCGCCGGATCCCGCACACACAGTAGCCCGCCACCCAGCGCCGTTGCGTTCTTGATGGGCCCGAAGCTGAACATCGTCACATCCGACGCGGGGTGGCCGGTATAACCCCGACCCCCGAACGCCTGAGCACAGTCCTCGATGAGGAGTACGCCTTTTGCCCGGCAGAGATCCACAATTACTTCAATGTCCAGCCGGGCACCGTACAAATGCGTAATCACGACGGCCTTGGTACGTTCTCCCATGGTCTCGCGCAACTCGTCGAGCAGTGGCCTGGTTGTATCGCGATCGATGTCGACGGGCACGGGTACCAAGCCGTGATGCTCGACGATGCGCGGCATGTCACTGATCGTTAAAGCAGAGAAGATGATCTCGCTGCCCGCGGGGAACGCGCAGACCGACAGGAGCAAATCGAAGCCACTCCGAATCGACAGGCAAGCGATGGCATCGCCATCTGGTGACCAAATGCGTTCGACTGCCTGAGCGGTCACATCCAGTCTCCCGGGGGTTAGGCACCCCCCCAGACCCATTGCAAAATCCGTCCAAGTGAGATCGAGTCGCTTCGAGATCCACATGTGGTTACATCACGATCACACTAATATTGGCTTTTCATAAATACGATATGTCTTGTAGCGCTCCACCTTCATGAGCGCCGCCGTCTTCGTGATCTCCTCGTTGATATCCTGAACCCACGAGATTTCTCCACCAACGTACTTTCGCTTTCCACGTCGCAGAGATTCAAAGTAGAACACCGGCGCGATCCCCTTGTTGCGAAACTCGGGCAGCACCCCCATCACCGCCAATCGCGCGGTCGTTGGGTGTTGGGTTTTTACATACCACGCGAGCCGCAATAGTCGCAGCCACCCTCGAGATTTTGCCGCCTTGACCATCAGCTCATTGACGTTCGGTATAATCAACGAAAAACCCACCGGTTCGCCGCCTCGCTCGGCGATCAGCACCATATCCGGATCGAGGATTGCCTTTAGATCACGGGCGGCAAACTCGAGATCCTTCATGGTTGTCGGCATGAAGCCCCACTCGCGCACCAATGTCGTGTTGAAGAGATACTCGATGATCTCGAGCTCCTGCCGAAAGTTCGAAAGGTTCACACTGCGAATGGCAATCTGTGTCTTTCGCTTTACCCTCTCAACAATTCGCTCCGTCCGCTCCAGCGTCGTCGTGTCGTCATCCATAAGGAACGCATACAGATCGCGAGCTTTTTGCAGACCCAGAGTGTCGTACGCGGCGAGGTAGTACTCAGGGTTGTATGGCATCAGCACGAACGGATGCGAATCGAACCCGGCGACGAGCAACCCGCACTCGTCGTTCTGCGTCGGATTGTACGGTCCTCTCATGGTTTCGCGACCGTGGCGTGCAACTTCCTCCTCGGCCGCATCGAAAAGGAGCTTCGCGACCTCGGTATCGTCGATGAAGTCGAAGAACCCGAAAAACCCAATGGCGTCCTGGTGGTATTCATTGTGCGTCTTGTTGATGATCCCGGCGATGCGCCCTACAGGCCGACCGGCGTCACGGGCTATGAACGGATAGATCTCGCCGTGGCTGTGAAAAGGGTGGGTTGGCTTCCGTATTCGAGATACGCTTCCAGGAAAGGACGGTACGAAGTACGAGCTCCTACCGTGCAACATCTCGGGGATTCGTTCGAAGAGCGTCCAGTCTTTGCTCGCTTTTACCGGAGCGATTTCTAGCACTTCACACCCCTGCCGGTTGCATCGGCCTCGATCGGTTGCACTCGAAGATCATGGAAGGTTTCAAGCTGTCCGTCGTAGCTAATAGGTCCGGGCCAGCAACCTCTCAGCCACCTCCTGGAACCCTTGGTCGGGTGGATGAATGCGGGGCAATTCCAACACGCGTTGGAACGCTTGGCGAGCCAATGTCATTTGCTTGCGCTCGAAGTACATCTTACCGAGATCAAAGTGATATAAGAGAAAATCCGGTTCGAGGGCAACGGCGCGTTTGAGGTAGCGCCCCGCATCTTCCCAACTCGTGAGGCGAAATGCGCGATTCCCGAGAATCCGGGTCGCGATGAACCGTTCGAAACGGCTGAGCTTCTGGACCTCGTAATTGAGCACACCTAGTGAATGGTGCGCACCGGCGTGCAACGAGTCCATTTCCAAGATACGGTGCGCCAGCTTGTAGACCTCCGTTCCCAGCCGAGAGGCGTCGAGTGCGTTGGTCTGAACCGCCCGGAGGCCCTTGCTCGATGTGAGCCAATAGAGACCGTCGATCCCGTCAGCCTCGACTTCCGTGGCGCGACGGGCATATTCCTCGGCCTTCATGAACCACCGGTTTTCTATTTCCGACCCATGCGCAAGCAGACCCATCACCACGGTCTCACGCGCCGCCTTCCAAAGAGCCTCGTAATTCTCCGGCTCTCCCTCCACGATCCGCTCGTACACCTCCAGCGATTCGGCGGCGCGAAATTCGTAGTGCAACTCCTCTGCCCGGACAATACGACCATCGAGATTCTGCCGCACCGTTTGTGCCTTCACTCCCATTGCAGGCACGAAGAAGAGAATGAGCGCGCAGAGGAGACCGAGCGCTGGATGTGGTCTATTCATGGAACCGGGTCACCACCACACAACTATTGTGGCCCCCGAATCCATAGCTCGGCACGAGCGCTACCTGCGCGTCGGCCTCCCGTGAGGTATTGGCCACATGGGCGAGACCACAGTCAGGATCCGGATCGGTGAGATTGATGGTCGGTGGCAAGCGACCTTCACGAAGCGCCGCTCCGGTCACGGCAATGGCAAGCGCGCCGGCCGCCCCTAGCAGATGACCAGTGACGCTCTTCGTGCTGCTCACGGCAACCTTTTCAGCATAGTCTCCCATCGCTGCCTTGATCCCGTGGACCTCAATGGGATCGCCCACCGGAGTAGCCGTCGCGTGAGCGTTGATGTAGTCCACGTGCTCGGGTGTCATGCAAGCCTTCGTCAACGCCCGCGTCATGCAGCGGGCTCCTCCCGTCCCTTGCACATCCGGTGCAGTGAGGTGTCTCGCGTCCGACGTTGCCGCGTACGAACGTAATTCGGTGAGTGGTTCTACGTTCCGCAGGCGCGCGTGGGTCAGGCTCTCCAACACCAACACCACCGCTCCTTCACTCAAGACAAAGCCATCTCGTCCGCGATCAAAAGGCCGCGATGCGCGCTTCGGGTCGTCGTTACGCCTGGACAGCGCATTCAGCTGATCGAAGCCGCTGATACCAAATGAGTTCACCGCGGCCTCCGCGCCTCCGGCGATCATGACCTGGGCGTCGCCGCGCCGTATTGTTTCCATCGCCAGGCCAACCGCATCCAGGCTGGTTGAGCATGCGGAAGACATTCCGAGGTTCGGCCCTCTGACCCCGAGGCGGATTCCCACTTGGACAGCGGCAGAATCCGTAACAACCATGGGGATGAGCAGGGGGCTTACGAGACGCGGGCCACGCGCGCTGAGAATAGCCTGTTGTGCTTGATAGGTTTCGATACCCCCTGCCCCACAGCCAATGTACACCCCCATCTCGTCGGGGTTTTGACTCGTGTCCAGCCGTGAATGCTTCACAGCCTCATCCGCCGCCGCCATCGTGAATTGGACAAACCGATCGGAGCGACGCGCTTCTTTCCTACTCATGTAGTTGAGGGGATCGAACCCGTGGGCCTCTCCGGCGATCTTCACCCGATAGTCGGAAACGTCAAAGAGTGTGATCCGGCGGATCCCGGATTTGCCATCTCGGACACCTGCCCACGTGCTGGCCATGTCCAGACCGTTGGGCGTGACGGCGCCCATTCCGGTAATGACAACGCGTTGCTCAGGCGGCAACCAATCCGACATCTTTGCTCCTAGCGAGCCAGTAGACGACTCGGCGCGCCCAACACCATGGTCCTCGCCGGGCGCGCTAAGCAGTCAAAGTTCAATGAGTTAACCCCCACGGCTAGATCCGGCTGTGATCTCTGGCCCGACGGCACATGGGCCTTCCAGCGTAGGGATTTGTCCCGGCAGCGTTCAGACCGGAAAATTTGTTAATCCGGAATTATGAACTTCATCAGGATCTCCACCAGCAAGTTATTCCTCGTACTACCCTCGGCAAAGCTCCAGTTCTGCGTCCTCTCGAAGCCGGCTCTAGCCTCAAACTCCAACCTGCGCTGCGGGACCAAATGATACCAGGAAGCTACGAAACGCAGGCGAGATTCGTCAGGATTATCCTGGATCTTTATAAAGTGCCGAGCAGGTTCTACGGCCCTGTACCGGTCGTTCCGTCGCAATTCGATCGCTGCGCGGAGGGATAGTCTGTTTCGCCGGCCGATGTCCCAACGCGACGTCACGTAGGTGCCCTTGGCATCGGGCCCGAGGTTATCTCCCAGGGCTAATTGCTCCAGCGTCCAGCCGGTGATAAACTGCCCATGCGTGTAATAATCAGGTCCGGTCCGTCGATATTCCACGCGAAGGTCCCCCCGTCCCATATCTACCAATCGTGGAAAGTGGATTCCGAATACGTAGCCCCCCTCATCGATGAATAACCCGCGCGGACTAGAGAACGCACTACGTGAGTCGTTGAAAATCGCCTCAGCGTACAGCTCCAAGCCGCCGGCTGATGTAATCCGCAAGCGCCCATCCACACCTCCTTGCTTGTTGCTGATCGAGATGTTTCTGATTGCCAGAACACGCCCGATCGGAAACAAATCTAGAACACGATCACCAAATGAGCCGGAAGGACTCCCCTCTCCTCCACCCTCGACGACAATGCTTGCGCCCAATTCCAAGAAACGAGTTGGTTGGATACTCCACTTATAACCAGCTAGATACGGGTGCGGAAAGTTCTGCTCAGGTCCGAGGTCCGACAGAAAAAAAGTGATTTTGTTCGCTCCAAGGAATCCAAAAATCCAGGGCATCACAAAAGGCCGGACGTTAGATATCCTTACCATATCCAATCCGCGCGGATTATTTGACAGCAGCATTCCGGAATGGGTCCCCTGTCCGAAAAAAAGATTGCTCCGCCCAATTTGAATCTCGATGTTCTTGAACGAAATCGTACCATACAGCTCCTGAACAAAGGCTCCGTTGATATTGGGTTGCTGGCCGCGAGCATACGCCAGTTGAACGCGGGGCCGGAATGCAAGGGCAACGTGTTTCGAAGCCTGAAACTGATGGTAAGTCTCTAAGAAGACGTTATTGCCGTCGACGACCCGCCGTCCTTCGCGGTACTGCACCAATGGATTGATCTCTATGTCGATGAGCCCAACGCCGTTGAACGGAACGCCGCGCGACGGGGTGTCGGCAAACAAGTAACCGATCTCCACGCTCTCAATTGGCCGAAAGATTGACCCTTCTCGGGGCTCGGCCAAACCCAGCTGTACTAATTCACGGTGATACGTGACCTCCAACGACTCGACAATAGATGTCAAGTATGCAAGACGAGTCGCGGCCGCGCGTCCGCGGTCGCTCGTACTTGCAACGACGATCCGTTTCTCCAGGCCGGATAGATTCCCTCGGGCGTCGCCGGTCATGCGGGCGATTTCCAAACGCGAGAACGGCCGCTGCCCCCAGATGACGACGTCAATCAACCCGTGAGCTACCAACTTCTCGATGTCGCGGTAGACGGGGTCCAAGGTGGACACGCCAACGGATGCTTGACCGAAGGCAGGAATCGGGGCAAACAACGCTGGCAATACGCAAAGCAGGAAGAATTTCATGTGGTGCTTATGGTTAACCGGTTGACAGGCGAAAAAAACCCCGTCACGACGTGTATGACCCTGTGACCCGAATCCACGACTTCACCGGGCTCCTCATACCGTTAATCCAGCGACCAACATGATCCGCTTCGTCGCAGCGAGCGCCACCGCCCGCGACGTCATCGGGCCCACGTCTCACAGGCCTGATGAAGGACACCCCGCGCATCGCGATTGTTACGCCGTCCGGAGCGGCCCAGGCCCCCCCTGTTGCCATGAATCCCTTGCAAGCCATGCGAATAGGGTAATCAATCCAGCGTTCCGGGCTAGCAACATCAGCACCCCAACGGGATGTGCCTCCTCCAATAGCCAATAGAGACTCGGCCAGATCATTTGGGTCAGCAACATCACCCCAAGGAAGGTGGCAAAGAAAGCCTTGCTGTGCAGGGGGCCGACCAAATACAAAAGCGGCGTGAGCCAGATCAAAAACTGCGGTGAGAATACTTTGAATGTCAAAATGAACAAGAAGACGAATAGGGTCGCGGTGCGGACCACCAGCAACGGAGTCACATTGTGGGCGCCCCGCGCCCGAATCAACCTCCAAAACATGAAACACAGCGCCATCATGCCGACGACGGGAAGTATGGTGCTGGCCGTTAACAACCAACCGCCACCGTTCACCATCTCGATATTCCACGAATTGTTCTCGACGTATACGTTGATCGGCACGTCAAATAGCAGATTGCCAACATATGGAACCAACGCATACATGCTCTCGATTTGCAAACCGCGAGCCGCGTGAAAACGAAATGACTCCCAATACGCGCCGTCCGTAATCCAACCCAACCAGATGTTGGTCAAGAGAAGGATCGTAACGACCGTCGCTGTTGCGACGGCCAACGCACGATATTTCCCTTGCCGCCACAGCACCAACCAAAACACCGGAGCGAGGACGATCGCGTATCCTTTGGTCAACACGCCGACTGCCACCCAGACCGCGCTCAACAGCCAGCGGCGTTCCAGAAACTTCCAAATAGCCAGCAATACGACCAAACTGGGGAACACATCGAGCCGCGTAACGTAGATCTGTCCCAGTGCAATGATCCCCGCCAACGAGAGTAGCAATACCGTGGGCCACGACAAACGCCGCTCCGCCGGTAGGTGCTGCCAAAGTCGGTAAGCCACCCAGAGACATGCCAGATACGCCAATGATATTACAAGAGCCAAGACACGAGTGAATCCCCAAAACGTCTCGGACGGAATTCGTGCAACCAGTATCGGAAACATCAGGACCGGCGGATATTCGAAAAACACCTCGCGGTACGGCGCGCGAAGGCGCGGAGCCTCAGACATCAATGTCTCGAGCTCCGCTTGGTTCTCTTCAAAAACCGGATAGTCCTCTTCCAAGGTTTTTCCCAAAACCGCCGTCGTCCACTCGTAGTAGTTACGCTCAACGACGGACGTGAAATACAGCCTCACGTAATCTGCTGTACTGCCGCTGAACGTTCCCTCGGCCCAGGCCTCGCGCCGCTCGATGGATTCCTGCATGGTGGGGAACCGGAAGACGAACACGCCGTTGAGTGCAAATAAATGCAGGGAGATAAGCACAATAGACTTCCACGACGCGGCTAGCCCCGTTCGGCGCTCGTTGAGCCATTGCTCCAGCTTCATAGAGGCGGTTCGAACGGATGTGCGTTCTTGTTCCGCCACAGTAAGACGTCGCCTTCCTGAGCTACGAGGACAACACCCGATGCGGACTCGATCATGCCACGGAAATCAGGCGGCGGACGGTAGACCAACCAGTAATCGTAAAACTCGGCGGCACGAATGATTCGCTGTAGTCCCTGGTTGCGCCGCGCTTCGCATGGCACGGTCTCGACAGCGTCTGTCGGGTCGCATATCCGTCCCTTGGCGATACGCTCTGGAAGGTTTTCCGCGGTTGCCGGGAAATAGGTCTCAGACGCCGCCTCCCGCCGCGACAGCGGCATCAGATCCATGTAGGCAAACATGTACGGTGAGAATATTGTCTTCTCGTGGTCATACACCGCCCACAAGTGCATCAAGCTCGAATAGTTAATCGCCGGACCATGGGGATCGAAGTTGATGGGGTACAACCGGGCGCCGTCCGGCAGGAACTCCATGACGGCCTGCGCATCTGATACGGTATCGTCGATCCGGCGCATGCCCGTGAACGTCCCCAACGCCATGATCGCCATTGTGACTACACTCAAGTACTGAGCGTAACGCAACTTTGCACTCTGCAACACGATCCCAGCCGGCAGGAATAACCAAACGAAGGGGAGGAATCGCTCGTTGAGATGCGCTCCACCGCCGCCCTCGTTCGGAAACACAAAGTACCCGAGGAGCAACAACATCCAAAGAATCTTGTCTTGTGGCCGACCGGTCTTGGCGGAGTACACCATCAAACCAAGCAGCATCAGGAAGAAAGGGGCCAGAAAGGCAAGATGCGTAATCGAATACCCAACCACGCTGTAAACGAATAGTCCGCCAAGCAGCTCCGGCCACGCCTTGAACACGTAGGGGTGGGCAACACCAACACCGGCCGACAACAACGGAATCAAGAACCCCGCCACCAGAAATGCCAGCGTCACGGCTCCGTACCCGTATATCATCCGGCTGTGGCTCGGCCACTGCGTTACCGCCAAGACCAACAGGGCCGGCACCAAAATAAGAAATGGAAAAGGATGAGCGAGGAAGGCTATCCAGCTACACAGAACAAACCAGATCAGGTGGATCATACGTCCGGATGCGATGCCTTGCCGCATGAGCGCCAGCGCTACCAAAGCAACTGGCACACTTGCCAGAAAATTGTACATCCCGGTGATGAACAACGGATGAAACCAAAGCGGCAACGCAATGACCCAAGATGCTCCCATGCGAGGAGCCCAGACCGACAAGAAAAAGCGATACGCGATCGGTATCAAGAGCAGACACACGCCCACGAACAATTTCTCGTAAGTCGCCGGTGAAAGCACGCGGGTTGCAGGCAAGTAGATCAAATGGAAGAGCGTGTTGGTGTGAAATGGCCCCAACTGGCTACGGTAGACCGACTCTTCTACCGGACTCGTAGAAAGTCGAGCAAGGGTCGCAGCAACCACGCGATGATTCGGACCGTCCTGAGTGTGGAGGGGAAGTTTCCAGAGGAATAGTGAAAGGAATACCGACGCCAGGATCAGGCCTCGATGGCGCACGAGGAACCACTCCGTCATCGAGCTCGTCGGGGAAGAGAGGCGTGGTCTTGAAGCACGGTGGAATACCACATCGTCCAGGAACCCCGTCAAGGGGTGAGCCTCACTTGCTTGGCTATCTCGACTCCGACAGATTAGATAGTCAGGCGCCCGCCCCTCGCGGGTTTTTTGTGCTTTCGGAGATGATCCGTCTATGGCTCGGCGAAACAAAGCTCGTTGAACGTCTACCTCACTGTCGACCTCGAGCAGGATTGCCCTCCGTACCTGGAGACATTTCGTGGCGTTCTCGAAGGGATGCCTCGACTGCTCAAGCTCCTCGACGAGGAGAACGTCCAAGGGACGGTGTTTACGACCGGTGTCGTCGCAACCGAGTTTCCGGAGGTCGTAGAGCGAGTTCTGGCAACAGGCCACGAGCTCGCTTGTCACGGACACACACATCAATCCTTCGCGAGTATGGATGAAAGCACTGCGCGACGCGAGCTGGAAGAATCCACCGCAGCGCTACGAAAATTCGACGTTATTCGCTCTTTTCGTGCCCCGTATCTGCAGTTTCCTGACAGGTATCTCCGGTTGCTCGAAGACCAAGGATTTGCGTTGGATTCGTCACAAGCGAGGTACAAACTCGGATACTACACGCGATCGGCACAAACCAACCTCGTCCGGGTTCCGACTTCCGTAACATCGTCGGTGCTTCGACTTCCCGAGTGGATACGCGATCCCTGGCTGCGCGCTCTTTCAGAACCGGTGGTTCTGTTCGTACATCCTTGGGAGTTTGTAGATCTGACACAAACCAATCTCCGGTGGGACTGCCGATTCAACACGGGCGACAACGCATTGGCACGGCTACGATCAGCGCTGCGACTCTTCAAAGCCAGCAACGCAAAGTTTTCACAAATGAAAGAGTTTGTGGACTGATGTCCCACAAACGTGTTGTTCGCCGGAGATGGATGTGGTTGGTCGCGTCCATCGTCGCTACCTCTCTAATCATCCTCGTATTCAACCGTGTCGACTGGGCTCGGGTCTGGCAGGAGGTTCGGCGCGTTCAGCTGCGCTGGCTGGCCCTGGCGGTGGCATTCAACCTCTCCATCATCGCCCTGTGGGCCAAGCAATGGAGCGTGTTCCTTCCTCACAACCAGAAGGTGAGATATGCACGCATGTTCGAGACGGTTGCTTTGATGGCGATGGTCTCGAATGCCGTTCCCTACTTGATCGGGCAAGCGTCGGGAGTGCTCCTCCTCGCTAGGCGCTGCAGGGTCGGCCATGCTGTAGGATTGTCGGTTCTCGCGTTAGATCAGCTCGCCGAAGGACTCGCAAAGCTTTCGGTGCTGCTGGTGGTGGCCCTCCTGATTCCAATTCCTCCTTGGTTACGACAGGGAATCTTGTTGCTGGTTTCAGTAGTGCTGACGCTTCTCGTCGCGCTGCTATGGTTCGCCCATCGTCACCGTGAGCCCGTCAAGCCGCTGGACGACGCCAAGGCGTCACTCAGCCGGCGAACACTCCACTTTGGATCGCGCTGGGCGCACCACTTGGAGGCGCTGCGCAGTTTCAAGGTTTTCGGCGCGGGGCTCGGCCTGGCACTGGCGATGAAAGGTGCGGAGGCGACCGCCATTTTTGCCGTTCAGCAAAGCTTTGGCTTAGAGCTGCCACTTTGGAGCGTACTGTTGGTGCTGATCTCGGTGGGTATCGTCACAATGGTCGGTATCGTGCCGGGCAACCTCGGGGTGTACGAGGCCACAGTTTTTTTCGTCTACCAATACGTGGGTACTACGCCTGAACAAGCACTTGGACTCGCTCTCATCCAGCACCTCTGCTACCTGATTCCGCTCGCTGGCACTGGGTATATCTACATCCTGGTGCAGACCTTTCGACGCGGAAAGGATCAGTCGGTTGGAGGCACCCGTCTGGCGGAGGACGCCTGATCCGTGTCGGCCTCGAGCGATTCCACTACCACTCTTGATTCGCCGTCCGCCACAACATGATCGCCGAACGTCATCGGAATCACTTCACGCGCCCGTTGATACAGCGCCACGTGCCGGTCGATTACGTCGCTCCAGCTCGTCGCCGGTCCGGGCGTTCCACGATTGTGCTTCGCCATGGAGGCGCGCAGGTCGGTGTCCATGATCAGTTGCATAAGCAGCTCGACCATCTCACCGTCCGACTTCGCCAACAACCCTTCCTCGCCATGGTGGATGAATTCGCTTATACCGGTCTGTGCCCTGGCAACCACGGGTAGACCCGCCGATCGAGCCTCCAACGCGGCGATGCCAAAAGATTCGAGCACTGTTGGGAGTACAAAAATGTCAGCAGAGGCAAACACATCCCGAATGGCATTGCGCGTCTGGAATCCCAGCACACTGACGCAATCACCCAATCCGAAGCGTGCAATGAGCTTCTCAACCGCCCCGCGTTCAGGCCCGTCACCGATGATCGTCACACGAAAACCCATGTCGCCCGGCAACCGATCGCGAACCTGACGAATGATCTTGAGTAGAGCACGCGGACGTTTTCTCACTTTCAATCTCATCACCGAAACGACGTGCATATCATTTGCATCTCGCGCAACGGGCGTGACTCTCCAGTCGGTTGCATCCACTCCATTCGGCAACAGAGGAAGGGTGCGGTGCCCGAGCAGCGGACGGATGTGGGATGCCACAGCGCCGCTGACAGCCGAGAACGCTACCGGCCAGCTCGACCATCTAAAGAGCAGATTCAATAACGCCAGCACCCGGCGGAACCGGCCAATGAATGAGTGAAAAGTGACGACAGTGGGTAGCCCCATCTTCTGGCCGAGGTACGCACCAAGGAATGCGGTGGGTGAGAGGTAGCTCACGTGAACGTGAATGACGTCGAACGCCTCCCGCTGTAGAATTTCCTTGATCCTCCGGTACGCACCTGGTGTGTAGACAAACCCGTATAGGGGAAAGTTCGGGACGTTCAGACGGTGGATCCGAAGTTGGTCCAGTTCCTCGTCGCCACGAATGCCCGTTACGATGTGCACCTCGTGTCCGCGAGCAACGAGCGCAAGCGCTACGTCGCGGAGGTGCAACTCGAGACCGCCGAACCGTGGAAAATACCAGTCGGTGACGAGTGCGATTTTCAAACGTGGGTGCTCCAAACACCACTTCCTTTGCGTAACAGTCTCGAGACTAATCGACGTAAATTCGTCGGCATTTCGTTAGCGCGATGTGACGCCGAACACCGTTCGCCGGTACAGATCACCACCACCTGTCAGTCGCCCGGCGTCAGCTTTGCCGCTCTCGTGTCCATGATCTCGTCAAACCACAGCATGCCCGGCTGCCTCGACCAGAGAGCGAGGGGTATGGTTATGAAGAATCCCACAGCACCCAGGAAAGCGAGAAATGAACGCATCACCGCGCGGCCCAGCGGCACTCGATTCTCCTCCCCGAAGTCGATAATCACGAAACCGAGCAGGCGGCAACCCGGCGTCTGTGTGCCTCGGGCGAGCGGGTACGCAAAGTAGAGGTTGATCAACACGATCGAAAGTACCAGCACTGGCATCCCAACCAATACATCGGTGGGTACCAGGTCGGTTCGGTTGAACTCCCAAGCGAAACTACCCGTCAACGAAGACTCTGCCATCAAGAGGGGGACCGCTAAGATCGGCGGCAGGACCGCAAACGCAATCGACAGATCAACCATATAGGCCACCGCGCGCCGGAATATTCCCACGGGCTTGGTTCCATCGTACCGTACATTATCGGAGACAGCCGTCCAATACGCGAAAATTAAAATGCCGGCACCGAGCAGCGCGGCGAGGCCGGACCGTGCCGCCATGAAGCCCGTACCCAACGCCGCGACCATCATGAAACCGGTTATTCCGTCGGCGAAACCGATTATGAACGAGACGGTCAATGCTGCGAGGATAATGATGCGTGTCATGTCGTCCTCAATTAGGATCGAGGGCTTCCAAGTGCGTGCCCCTGGCGATGAACACGACCTCGTCCATCGCGGCCAGACGACCCAAATATGCGCCGATGCCACCCGTCCCAATCACCGCTATCCGCACAACATCACTCCTTGAGCACCATATCGATGCACAACACGGCGGAGAGAATGAGCAGGCGCACCCGGTTGTCCGGAGGGACCGCATCCGAAATGTGTAGGACGTAATTGTCAGCGCTGGTAAAAAACTCTTTACCTATGCCCGACCACTTCTTGGTCACGTGGGCGAACTCGCTGTTGCCCGCAATGAAGCGAAAATCCCAACCGGTCCAATTACCCTGCAGACTACAAAGGATCTGGTCGTTTTCGTCTAGTACATCAAACTTCCCGCCGATTGACATGAGTTTCTGTTTAAATCCTCCAACCAACTGGTCTTTTCCATCCACTACGGTCACCCGCGACCGTATGAATGTCGTTCCTCTGGTTAGCCGAACCAGTTGCTGACCCTCAGGGGTCGTCACTTTGATATCAAAAGGCGTCATGCGCTTGTAGTCAGTGAATCTGAGCATCTTCGTCACGGCGCCGAGGTTGTCTTCACGGCACAGCATGATGATCTCGCCCGTAGCGGGATCGTGGATATCGAAGTTGTTGGCGGCCTTGAACACACCGACGTGCTCCTTGATGAGGAAGACGTTTCTGTTCAGGAGCTCATGCATCCGTCCCTCCTTTTCCGCCCTGGGGGTGTGGGTCCACCGCGACGGCCAGGTGCAAGATACGACGAGGACCAGATCGGGCCAGCGGGCCGCCGACACCTAGCCGCTGGCTCCATCGACCCGTATGTTGTCACGCTCCGCGAAACCCAGAATCACCCGTGCCAGACGATCGCCACTCGAAATGACCACCGGGAGCACGCCCGAGCTGCGACAGGCCATTCGACTGCCACACGCGACCGCCATGGTCGTGGGCACGATCATCGGCGCATCCATCTTCGTCCAGCCGTCGGAGATCACGGGGCAGGTGCCCTCCATCGGAGGGGTCCTCCTCGTTTGGCTCGTTAGCGGTGTACTCACGCTCATCGGCGCGTTGGTGTGCGCCGAGTTGGCGTCGACATTCACCCAAGCCGGAGGCGTGTACGTCTATCTGAAAGAGGCATATGGCCCGCCGGTGGGGTTTCTCTGGGGATGGGCCATGTTCTGGAGCATGCACTCCGGCATCATCGCCGTGGTCGGCGTCGTCTTCGCCAGGTACACCTCGTACTTCATCCCTATCGGTGATCTCGGGGTCAAAGTCATCGCGATAGTCGTCATCTTGATCCTATCCGCCATCAACTACATCGGCGTGAAGCAGGGGAGCACACTTCAAGCCTTGTTTACGCTCGGCAAGCTCATTGCGATCCTTCTCATCATCCTCGTGGGTTTTGCCCTCGGTTCACACGTGCCCGAACACTTCGTGCCAAGCTCCGACGCGACCGATGGATTCACCGTGAGTCAGTTTGCCACCGCTTTGGTGGCCGGATTGTTCGCGTTTGGCGGATGGCACATGGTCACCTACAACTCCGAGGAAACTATCAACCCGCGACGGACGATTCCGCGAGCTTTGGTTATCGGAACGATGATCGTCACGGTAAGTTACATCGCGATGAATGTCGTGTACCTCTACATTCTCCCGCTCGACACGGTCGCGTCTTCGACGCGCGTAGCGGCCGACGCGGCCGATGTCTTGATCGGCTTCGGCGGTGGAGCGGTCATGTCCGGCATCGTAATGTTCTCCAGCTTCGGCGCGCTAAGTGGAATCATCCTCTCGGGCCCTCGCGTGTACTACTCGATGGCCCGGGATGGCCTGTTGTTCCGATGGATCGGTGACGTTCATCCGGAATACCGAACACCGCACCGGGCAATCGTGTTGCAGGCCGTGTGGGCCTCGATCCTCGTAGCTACCGGAACGTTCCGTGATCTATTCACTCGAGTCATCTACACCGAGTGGATCTTCTTTGCACTGATGGCGGCCGGCCTCGTGCTGTTGAGACGCAGGAAAGATGTGGAGCGTGGCTATCAAATATGGGGATACCCTGTGCTGCCGGCGATCTTTGTGCTCTCATCACTCGCGATCGTCGCCAACCAAGTCGTGATCAATCCCGGTGACAGCCTTGAAGGCCTGTCCTTGGTCCTCCTTGGCTTACCCGTCTACTATATCTGGCTACGGAAAGAGCATACAAAGGATTAGCGATGACGATTGTGGACTTTCATAATCACTACTACCCGCCTGAGTATATCAGGGAACTCCAGGCCGGCTCCAGTGAATTTACCGTGACGTTTGATGATGACGATAACCCGGTCCTGCATTCACCCGGAGACGTGAATATTGTCGTACCGGGCCACCGGGACATCGAGGTACGGCAACAGGTACTCGATGACATTGGCGTCGACAAACAAGTGATAACGTTTACCGCGCCCGGAACGGTCGTCGAAACACCAGAGCGGTCGGTCTCGCTGGCACAGTTGGTCAACGATTGCCTGGCCAAAATCGTCGATGAGCGACCCGGCCACTTTACTTCCTTGGCCACGCTCCCCCTGAACGATCCCGACGCCTCGGTCAAGGAGTTGGACAGAGCCATCACCGATTTGGGTTTCAGAGGCGTCATGGTCTATAGCAATGTGAACGGGATCGCGTTGAGCGACCGCCGCTTCTGGCCGCTCTACGAGCGCGCAAGCGACCTCGACGCTGTTATCTACATTCACCCAACATATCCTGTGGGCGTCGAGGCCATGATCGAATACTGGTTGATGCCCCTGGTAGGGTTTCTCTTCGATACGACCCTTGCCACCGCCAGTTTGGTTTTCAGCGGCACCGTGGAGCAATTTCCGAGAATCCGATGGGTGTCGGCACACCTCGGAGGAGCCATTCCCTTTCTCGCTGAGCGACTCGACCGCGGCTACTACGCATTCGAGTCCTGTCGCGAACACCTCAGCCGCCCGCCAAGCGAGTTCTTGAAGAACTTTTACTACGACACGGTCAACTTCGACCCGAACGCGTTACAGCTGGCCATCGATTTCGCGGGCGCCGACCACATCTTGGCCGGGAGCGATTACCCGCACCAAATCGGTAGTCTCGAGAGAATGGTGGAGAGTCTCAACCAACTGGACGTTGGCGACGAGGTGCGCGCCCAAATCTTGGGAGGCAATGCGTCGCAATTGTTGGGATTGTGAAGCTTATTGGTTCTTGATTGACGTCACGCGCCAACCAGACCTTGATTTTTCAAATGTGACCCGTAGCTCGCTGGCGTTTTGCGCGGCGTTACCATCCTTCTCCTGATACTCGAGCGTCTGCGCCACCGTCGCGCTGGCCGAATCGCCGGCCACCTCGAGATCTCGGATGGTGAACGTGACGTCGAGCGTCTGGAGTGATTGAAAGAACCTGTCCCAGGCCGATTGATCTTGGTCCGTCAAGTTTCGGTGGACCGCACGGAATCGACTCACATCCCGAGACTCAATCGCTCGCTCGAGGTTCTGCACGACTCGTCGGATTTCAACACGCGGATCCGGAACCGCGCGGCGCGGAGGCGGCGCGGCGGCGCTGTCAGGGGTCCGTTGTGGAGTCTGTTGTGCAGTCCGTTGTGGAGTCTGCCGTGGAGTCCGTCGTGGAGTCCGCCGTGGGCGTGCCACGGTGGGGGTGGGTTGCACATCCTCCGCCACGACTCTTGACAGCGTCTCGACGGAACCGGAGTCGCTGCGCGCAGCTGCCAACGCGCCGGACGTCGAGTCTGCCGGCGACGAATCGTTCGCAACGCCGACCGGCACGCCGATGAAGAGATCAGATCGTGCAGTTGGATCCGGCGACGGCCCGTCCAAGCCGGCCCTGGCCGGCGTTTGCGCCAATGAGTCCCGAGGCAGAGGTGCCACCACCGAGGCCAACCCAACCGCGACCGCGAACAGCACCCCTCCGAACGCCGCTACGAGCGGGAGGTGGCTTGGGCGCAAGCGGCTGCGGCGCCCAAATCGCCAGGTACTGATGGGCGTGGTCGTCTCCAGAAGATCCGAACGATCCGTATTCTCAACCGGTGCAGCGAGCCTTCGCCCACCGAGCGCAACGACAAAATCCAAAACGCTCTCGAAACGGTCATCCGGCTTCTTGCTCATGGCACGGATCAACGCGTCGGAAACATGTCCGGGAATCTCGGGCCGGTGGTCAGACAGGCGTGGCGGCGGCTCGAGGCAGTGCTGCCTCAGAACCTCGCCGAGAGAATCGCCCGTGAAAGGCGGTTTTCCTGCCAGCAACTGGTACGTCATGATTGCCAGCGAGTACTGGTCCGATCGACCACTGAGCGGTTGACCGTAGAGCTGTTCCGGCGACATGTGCGACGGCGTGCCCATGGTCCCGCCAGTTTGCGTCAGCGACACCGCGCCAAACGCCTTCGCAACACCAAAGTCGCACACCAGCGCCCAACCGTTCTCGTCGATCATGACGTTGGCCGGCTTCACGTCGCGGTGAACGACTCCGCGGTCGTGTGCATAGTGCAAGGCACTGGCGATCTGCCCCACGAATCCAAGGCACTTCACCAAATCGAGCGGACCGCGGTCCGCAAGGAGCTCCACGAGTGATTGGCCTTTCACGAACTTCATCGTGAACCACAGAAATGTGGAACGACTGCCGATTTGGTGAACTGGTACGATGTGGGGATGGTCTAGCGAAGCCGCTATCTTCGCCTCGCGTTTGAACCGCTCGGCAGCATCCGTTCCAAGCGACAGCTGCAGCGGCAGCACCTTGAGCGCCACGAAGCGGTTCAGTTCCACCTCGTGGGCCAGATACACCAGCGACATGCCACCGCGCCCCAGCAGGCCCTCGATCCGAAACTCGGGCCGGAACGCCCGCCGGATGCCCCGCTCGACCTCCGCGGAGACGTCGGTGGAAACCTTCTTCCCGCGCAACAAGGAGAACGCGCACTCCGGGCACTGATTGTCGAGATCTGAGATCTGTCCGGCGTTACAACGAGGACACTGCATGCTTCGAGGCCTCCAAACCCGGCCGTGGCCCGCAAATATGGGAGCCGGTGCCGGGTCTCTGCTGTGATATATGGCACCGTAGGTACCCCCGGAGTCAACCAGGCGGGTCCCATGCTGGATGTGGGATTTGGAGCGATGGGCGTGTCATTTCGCGGTTTCGCCGTGGGCGCGATCCAGCAACGCCAAGTGCTGTATCGTGCCTATAGCTTTTATTTACAACGTCTTAGCGGTCTGGGGCTGCGATGAGGCTGGGGGGTGGATGGGCTTTGCAGTGGGCATCCAGCTGGCGGGATTCGGGCCCCCGTCCATCGTGCAGAACGCCGTTCGCCCGGTCCACGACCCCTACGGCTGTGAGCCGTTGAGGCCCGGACTGATTCTAGCCGCTCTCGATCGTTGTCTATCACCACGAAGTCCGTCACCGACAACACAGCGAGCGCTCATGTGCCGGGCCCGTTGCCGTATACGAAACTTTCGATTTCTCCGTGAACGCGCCACACCGTTTCCGGAGACGGCGGGCGCGTGAAGTGTGATACGCCAATCGTCACGACGAAATTGATCAAGACGGACCAGACGCCTGCGTGCAACCCGAGCGGATGTGCAGTCGCGTTACCGAATACCAAGTCCACCCCCGGCATGCTCAACGTGACATACAGCGTTGCCAGTCCAGCACCGATACCTGTCAGCACTCCGGTCCGAGTCAACAAGCGGCGTGTCGGGAAGATCACGCCAAGAATTGCGGGCATGAGTTGCAACGCACCGGCGCCCGAAAGCGCTACCAGCACGACCAGAAGTTGGAACGTCGTGATCGACAACACGAAACCCACGCCGAGCAACACAAGCACGATCAGTCGACCCACGAGTATGTAGTGACCCGGCGTCGCGCGCGGCACGATGTAGCGTTGATAAACGTCCCGAGTCAACACCGTCATATTGGAATGAAGAATAGAATCCAATGTGGACATTGCAGCGGCCGTCGCTCCCGCCAGGATGATCCCGGTGAGCCAGGCGGGGACGTTGCTGAACAACATTTCCGGAAACACACGATCTGCAATCTCGAGGTCCGGCATCGCCAACGCACCACCCAATCCAACCAGGACGGCGGGGATGTACAGCGTCATCAAAAACAGTGGCGTGGTCGCGCCAAGCCATTTGATTGTCTTCGCTGACGCCGCGGTGTAGTAGCGAATCATGATGTGTGGCTGGAATACGATCCCGAACGAAAACACCACCATCAGGCCGAACCACATTCCCGGCGCGAAAAAGCCGTGAGGCCCTGGAACCGTCAGCAGATCGGGACGCTCCTCGGCTACGCGACGCCACAACGCCAGCGGGCCGCCGAAGAGTTTGTACGTCAGCACCAATGCGCCCACCCAAACCGCCACGTACATCCACACTCCCTGCACCACGTCGGTCCAATAGACTGCTCGCAGCCCCCCCGCCATGAGATAGGCGGCCGCCACCACCAACAAGATGAACGTCCCCAACGCGAGTGAAATCCTACCGCCGGAGGCCACCGACAGGATGTAGCCGAGTCCCTTTGCCTGCACCTGTATATAGAGGATACTAAACAGCACCGAGACGATCGCGACGACCACACGCACCGCCTCGCTTTCGTAGAAATCCGCCAACATGTCCGCAGGCGTGAAGTACCCGAATCGCTTGCCGAGCGCCCAAATCCTACTGCCGAGTACGTAAGTGATTGCGCCGACCAAGACTGTCCACGCGCCCGCGTCCCAGAAGCCAATACCATGCGTGTAGAAGAACCCACCCGATCCCAAGAACGCGAAGGCGGAGTGATACGTGGCGACGATCGTGAGGTACAAGACGACGAACCCCGCCTTGCGTCCGTACAGCATGAAGTCTTCCAAGTCGACCGTCATCTTGCGGTTCGCAACGATGCCCAAGACGATCGTGACCAGCACGTACGCAAAGATGAGTCCTGTAGCTACGACCCAGGCTGCCATCTATACACCCCGCCGTTGCGCCCAGATCAACACGGCGATCAGGGCGAAGTAGATCACAAGCAGGTATGCGTAGAGGAACGGCAGCCCGAGGATCCACGGGGCGATCCGATTGGCCAGGCCGTGCACGAAGGGCGGTTGGGTGAGTGCAAAGAGCGCCAAGAACAGCACGACGGCTATCCAACCGTCGCGAGTCCGTGGTCTATAGTGCGAGCGATACTCGGGATAGCCCGTTTGTTCATTGTCGGTGTGCATGTCCGGTTCCCGTCGGTTCGAATGGACCTGGTGAAGAGGCCGGGCGGCGGCATGACGGCGTGCGAAGATAGGCTCCCGAGCCACATCCGGCCAGAACGTCAACCTAGTCGAGCGCCGGTCTTGGGCATATCCTTTTCACAACCCGCACATTGTGCGGGGACTCACAGCTCATGCCCGGAGGAATCCCATGCGTGACACCGGAAACCACCGTCTCGTCGCGACGCCGACCTCATGATCGAGCGGATCTGATTTGCGAGCGGTCGTCTTAGAAGAGACCGGCGGGCCGGAAGTCGTTCGGATAAAGAACGCCCCGGTGCCGGACCCCAGTCCCGATGATATCCGCGTGCGCATAGGCGCATTTGGGATAAATCGGGCCGACATACTCCAACGCCGGGGAATGTATCCGGCGCCTCCCGGCTCGCCGGCAGACATTCCAGGCTTGGAATACGCAGGCGTCGTCGATGCAGTGGGCGCTAATGTCGAGGGCCTGTCGGTAGACGATCGGGTTATGGGAATCGTCGGCGGCGGTTCCTACGCGGAGTTCCTCATCACGCCCGCCGACCACGCGATTACGATACCCAATGCCTACTCGATCGTCGAAGCGGCGGCGATTCCCGAAGTGTTCATCACCGCCCACGACGCGCTCGAGCGAATCGCGGTTACCGACGGCGAGTGGGTACTCGTCCATGCGGTGGGCAGTGGTGTTGGAACCGCTGCCCTCCAGCTAATCAAGGCGCGACACGCGCGTTGCATCGGCACGAGCCGGACCGCCAGCAAGCTCGAGCGGGCCATGGAACTTGGACTGGACGAGGCGATCGACTCAACCGCGGACGAGTTGGTGCCCACGGTGCGGCGCATCACGGGTGACGGCGCCAACGCCGCGGTTGATTTGGTTGGCGGTTCGATGTTTCCCGCCACCCTCGATTCGTTGGCGTTGCGCGGACGTCTCGTGCTTGTGGGTATCACCGCCGGACCCAAGGCCGACGTGAACCTGGCGGTACTCCTCCGCCGGCGGCTCAGCATAGAGGGTACGGTCTTGCGATCGCGGTCGACTGAAGAGAAGTCGCATATCACGTCGTCGTTCCGCGAGCAGGTCCTTCCCCTCTTGGCGGACAAGAGGGTCGAGCCAGTGATCGACCGGATCTTCCCATTCAGTGAAGTCGCCGTTGCTCACTCGCACATGGAATCCAACTCAGGATTCGGAAAAATCGTGGTAGAGATCGACTGACCTGCCTACCACGGCCCTCGCTCACCCGCGAACCGGCCCCTATCTTTGCGCCAGGAAAACTTCACTCGACCGACCCGCAGCAGGAGCAACACCATGGCGCGTCGACTTGTCCTCCGACTCTCGCTTTCCACCGTCCTCGGGGTGTTCTTCTTGGCCGTGTTTCCGGCTCTTGCGGCCAGCCAGGACGTCACGGCCATCGTCGGGGCCACGATCATCGACGGTAATGGTGGTCCACCCATCGAGGATGGCACGATCGTCATCTCAGGGAACCGCATCACGGCCGTGGGGCCGCGATCTGGCGTGGACGTGCCGCCCGGCGCCAACGTCATCGACGGGAGCGGGAAGTACGTGACCCCCGGGTTCATCGACAGCAACGTTCACCTTTCGTTGTACGGCGCCGGCGAGACCATCGTACGGTACGAGCATTACAACGCGAACCTGACGCTCGAAGCCGCGCAGATGCAGCTCAAACACGGCTTCACTACAGTGCGTGACAGCTACGGCTCCCTCCTGCCTCTGATGCAGATTCGCGACGCCATCGCCCGCGGTGACACCGTCGGTCCCCGCATGCTGGTAGCCGGAAACATCGTAGGGTGGGGTGGTCCGTATTCGATCAGCTTTTCCGTACGGCGTCAAATAGGGCTCACCCTGTTCCAGGAACAGTTCAACGACTTCATCACGCTGGGCAGTGGGGAGGAGTTGATGGAGATGGAGCCTGAGGAGCTCCGCGTTGCCATCAACAAGTATCTGGACCTCGGGCCGGACTTCATCAAGTACGGCGGCACCGGTCACTTCTCCAACCCCATCATGATCGGGTTCTCGCCGCGGGCGCAACGGGTTCTGGTGGAAGAGACCCAGAAGCGCGGTTTGGTGGCCGAGACGCATTCGACGAGTGGTGAGGGGCTGCGTTTGTCGGTTCTCGCGGGTCTCGACCTCATTCAACATCCCGAGGCACAGTCCACGGAGATGTCCGACGAGCTCGTCAATATGATCGTGGAGCGGCGCATCGTGTGCGCCATGCTCTCCAATACGATCGCGGGCGAGGCGTGGCAACGTCACCTCAAACAGCAGGACAAGCGCCGGAAGGACGAAGCGGAGGAGGAAGAGGAAGGACGCCAGCAAGAGGGGCGCGAGAAGACCTCAGCGGAGTTGCGCGCGGAGCAGCGCGCACGCGGTGAGGGAACGGAGATTCGCCGCAAGAACGCTGAAAAGTTGATCGCAGACGGATGCATCATCACCATCGGCACCGACAACTACCTGGGCCCGGCGCCCGAGTTCCGCCGTACCGCCAAGTGGCAGAACCAGTCGTTCGGCATCGGCAGCGTGATCGCGACCGAGGGTCTGGTCGAGCTCGGCATGACGCCGATGGAAGCCATCGTCGCGGTGACGAAAAACGGCGCCATCGCGAGCAAAATGTTGGACGAGTTGGGGACGTTGGAAGTCGGCAAGTACGCCGACGTGTTGATCCTGGATGAGAATCCTTTGGACGACATCGGCAACATCCGAGCGATCAACACGGTGATACGCGATGGTAAGATCGTGGACTTGGACGCGTTGCCGTACGAGCGGATCTTCTCCAAGGCCGAAAAGGGGCACGCTTGGTAGGAGACGGTCTGTCTAGGCAAGGAGTGACAAAAATCGTGTTGAACGGCGGGCAGCTAACATGACCGCGAATTTCGCCGGCCGCAAGCGCGACGCAGGAGATCGAACGCTGAGAAACCGCGGCGACGGTGTCGGGTTAGCCCGTACCGCCCTCGATCGGTTACGTTACGTCGCTCTCGTATCGCGACAACCGACCGTATGCACGGAAGCCCCGTAACCGACAAAGCCAATCTGTTAGGGACATATGGGCCGCTCGCGTGGCTCGCCCTCGTAGTCGGCGTATGGGCGGTGTCGTTGTGGACCACTCCGTTCGATAGCGGATACACCGCCGGCGAGATGTACGACCATTTGTTGAGTTGGCGAGAGACCGGTGTGCTGTATCCGTCCCTCGACGAAGCCCCGTTGCGTGTTCTGAATTACCCGCCGCTCGTCTTTGCACTGGTGCGTTTGGTGGCGGCGATCGGTCTTCCACCATTGGCCGTAGCGCGACTCGGCACGTTGATTTCGCTGATCGTGTCAGTATTGGTGTTGTACCGGTGGGTCAAGGCAGCGGGCGCCGGCCCATCGGCGGCGATCGCGGTCGTTGGACTTTCTGCCGCGAGCTTTGGCGTATTGCACGCGGCAGGCCAGTTTCGTGTAGAGTTGCCCGCCGTGGCTTTGACGCTCGTCGGGTTGTACATGCTCCACGCCCCACATCGCGCAAGGACAGCGGCGGTTGCGGGCGTGGCATTGGCACTCGCGTGTTTTGCCAAGCATACGCAGGTTCTGTTTCCGCTAGTCGGCGCTGTGTGGCTTGCACGATACCACCGCAATCGCCTAATCCCCTTCCTCGGTGGCGTCCTACCTACGGCGCTCGTTGGAGTGACGCTCATGCACTGGGTTTTTGGCCCGGAGGCATGGCGCCACCTCATCACCTATACGGTCGGCACCTATAGTGTTGGCCAGCTCGTGGAGCAGTTTGCGTCTTTTGTTGTCCCATGGTGTGTTTTCATTGTATTGGCTATCTGGTTGGCTCGGAACGAACGGCAAGAGCGAAGTGATCTTCGGTGGTGGTACTTCGTCGCAAGCAGTGTTTGGCTGTTGGCGGCGGCGCGAGAAGGATCGAGCAGCAACTACTTCATCGATTGGGCGTTTGCGACGCTGCTGTGGATCGGACCGTGGCTCGGCAGCTGGCTGGTAGCGCCGAGTCGGCGAGCAGTTCCACTTTTCGTTTCCTTCGCGTTAGCAGCGCAGATCCTGGGTGCCGGCATAGGAGTCGCCGTCGCCTTGTTCATCAACGTCGCGGCATTGTCGGAGACCCGTGCGTCGCTACCGGCGCTTTGCGAGGCGATTCCACCCGATCAAGAGATCGTACCCATCGAGAACCCAGGATTGGCCCGTGCGTGCGGACGCCGGTCGGCAATTCACCCGTTCATCATTTCCAGCCTGGCCATCCGGGGTTTGTGGGACGAGAGCCCCTTCGTTGAAGATTTGGCGACCGGCACCTATCCCGTCGTTGTATTGCCGTTCGACCCTGCAAACATGCCTCCCGGCAATACAGATCGGTGGACACCCGCAATGCTCGAGGCACTAGGGACAAACTACACCGTGGGGGAGCGTGTTGCTGGTTGGAACATCTTACATTACGACGGTCGCTGACAACGTCTTGGTAGACGAATGTTGCGCGACCCCGGCACCATTGATAAAGACTAGCCACAGAGCGCACAGAGGACACGGAGAAAACTTCTTTTGTTTCTCCGTGATAGAGCCTCTGTGATCTCTGTGGCTAACTAAACAAGCGTTGGACGGCAGGATCAATACGGCGGCGCCAACCGCCGAAGGCCGTGAAACAGAACGACAAACAAGAAGAAGAGATTTCGCAATGGCACCACGGGCCAAAAATATCGGACCGGCATAACCAACTGTCCGCCCATACCGACCTCGGCAAGTCGGTCGGCGACGGCGAGCAGAAGCTTTCGCCCCCGCGGCCAATCCGCGATGCCATCGATCCACCGGCGCGGAATATCCTCGTCGCCAACGACGGCACCGGCCAACGCTCCAACTATCGCGCCGGTTGTGTCCGTGTCGCCGCCACACTCCAGAACGGACGTCAACGTCTGCTCGAAGTTTCCGAAATGGCGAAACCATGCATACGCGGCGACCGGCACGGTGTGGTACACATAGCCCGTTACGCCGGCCTGCAGACCCAGGTCGGCGGCGAACTTTTCGACGCTGTCATGCTGTCGATGCGCTTTTCCGATTGCTTCTAACAACTCGCGCCATTCTGAATCGTTCGGGCCCGCGGTCAGGAGCAAGCTCACGAAATCGTCGATATCCGGTCTTTTCGTTAAATCTTCTCTGACGATCCACGCCACCACCAGGGCAATGGCCTTTGCACCCGTCAACGCGCGGCAGTCGGTATGTGTGATGCGGGTAGCCGCGGCTACGAATTCGTCCAGTCGACTTGGTGACTCGGCAAACAACGCTCCTATCGGCGCCACACGCATCGCAGGACCGTTGCCTGCCGACCTTACTCCACTCAGAGCGGGTCGGTACCCGATCCACAGTCGCAAGATTGCCCGCAACGTTGCAAAGCCGACTCCTGCGGGCAGAGAGACGAGCCACCAGCGGAGCGTCCACGCCAGCCGCCGCTGAAACCGTTCGATCGAATTCGCGTGTGCGATGAGGCTCTGAGCGACAAAAAGGGTGTGCTCCGTGTCATCGCTGATCATGCCGCGGTTCAGGATGAGGCGATGACGCCAGCGGCCTTTGAACAGTCTTCGCGCCCGGCGCCGAGAGATTCCTTCGGCGGGGAGTCCGAGCGCGTCACCAACGGCAGTGCCGAGCAGTGTGCCGCGAATGCGGGTGCTACGTGTGATACCGTCAGGCAACGGACCGCCAAGTTGACCGCTCAAACATTTCAACCGACCGTTCGGAGACGTCGAGGACGAGATCCCACCCCATGACGTTTACTATACGCTAAAGAGCATAACGTAGGTTTGTGAGAGTCCCAACTGGAGAACTCGATCATGTACATTCCAGCACCGCCGTCCCCTGAGGCGCAGGAACTCAGCGGGCACCTCGTCGACGTCATCAATGCCTATCAGGCTGACCACCCGCACGTGAGCCCACTGGATGTTCGGCAGGCCGTGAGGTTGACGCAGCAAGCCGTACCCGGGAGACACCAGTTGGCAACCAAGGCGGTTCTTATTGGCCTGGTTTTGATGATCGGCTTAGTGGTACTTGGCGTCCTCTCTGGTGGCAACTCAGGCTAGACGTCGCCCCAGAACGGGATGTGGTTGATTACGGCGATCGGAATCCTCACGATCGCCGTTGCCGCCCTAGAAGATTAACAAGCGCTAGGGACATCATCGGCTCGATCCTGTAACCGCCCGTCCGTTTGGTCTTATCGGCGTGCTCTGGCCGCGTAGATGCCGGGTCGGTATTCTTCGATATCAAGCCTCGAGGTTGAATCGTGCCCGACCCATCGCGAGCAGGAGAGGTCCGCCAGCTCGCCGTTACTCTCGACACAAGCAGCGACGTTCCGCTCTATCGACAAATCGCCGATCACGTGTGGCTCGAGGTGGCGGAGGGCACACTGGATCCGGGTCAACGACTGCCGACGGTCCGCCAATGCGCGATCGATTTGGGAATACACCCGGATACGGTGGCACGAGCGTATAAGCAACTCGAAATGCTTGGGGTCGTGCGCAGAACCGGAGACGGAACGTTCGTAGGGCTGAAGCCGGCTGATAAGAACGAAATCGAGCGGCACGCGGCCCTCGCATCGCTCTGTGGTGACGTGCTAGCTCGAATCGGCAAGTTGGGATTCACGCTCGAAGAATTCGTCGAAACACTTAGCGAATCGCAGCCGCCTGGCAGCTCGAAATCTGGAAAGAGGTAGTCATGACTCGATACGCATCCGGCACGCAGTTCCCACTCGTGCCGATCACACAAAAGGGGGCCGGTATGCCGGTTGACTCACCCAACGACACCCGGTACCCATTTCCGGCGGTTCTCTCAGGAATCGTTGCAGGCGCTGCGGTAGCCGGGGGAGTCTTATTAACGCCGCTTGCGGCACTTGGATGGGTTGCGCCCGCTCTGGGCGGGCTCGTGGCTACCCTAGTCGGTTCGTCCATCAAGTTCGCCGACCAGTGGGAAAAGGCCGTCGTGCTGCGGCTGGGCAGGTATCGCGGCCTCCGCGGCCCCGGTCCGTTTTTCATCATTCCGGTGCTCGATCGCATTACCTACCACATCGATCAACGCATCCGCACGACCGACTTCGGCGCCGAGTCCTGTCTGACGAAAGACACCGTTCCGGTGAACGTCGATGCTATCGCGTTCTGGATTGTTTACGACGCCGAGCGCGCTGCACTCGAAGTACAGCACTACCACCAAGCCGTCGTGTTGGCCGCTCAAACGGCATTGCGGGACGCCATCGGTAAGCACGATCTTGCCGAGCTGATCCAATCGCGCAAGGAGCTGGGTCGCAACCTGCAACAGATTCTCGACGAGAAGATGCATGATTGGGGAATTCAGATTCAGTCGGTCGAGATTCGCGACGTCATCATCCCCAAGGCTCTCGAGGAGGCCATGTCCCGGCAGGCGCAAGCCGAGCGCGAGCGCCAAGCCCGTATCATCCTCGGCACCGCGGAAACCCAAATTGCGGACAAATTCGTCGAGGCGGCGAAGAATTACCAGGACAATCCGGTAGCGCTCAACCTCCGTGCGATGAACATGTTGTACGAAAGCATCGTGAAACGCGGCTCGCTCATGGTCGTGCCGTCCGGACTAGCCGATTCACTGAACCTCCCCGGCATCCTTGGCATGGCCAGCGCGGCCGGAGTCAAGCTGCCAAGCTCCGACGAGCCCGGAAGCGGCGGAGACATCGGGACCGACGATTGACCGGGTACGAATGACCTTGCTGAAATTCGAATCGCTCGTCGTGGCGGGCCTCCTAACGATGTTTGCTCACCCAGCCGCGGCCCAATCCGGATCGAATCGCGAACAGCAATCGACCTTGGACGGCGTCTATACCGTGGAACAAGCGCGGCGCGGAGAGAAGGTGGCCAAGGACGTCTGTTCGGAGTGCCACCTACCGGACTGGTTCACCGAAGTCCTGATCCAAACTTGGGCTGGGGCGCCGCTCAGCATGTTGTACGAATTGATGGCTACGACGATGCCACAGGACAGCCCGGGCGGCCTCACCCCACAACAGTACGCCGACGTACTTGCGTACATCTTCGAATTGAACGAGTTACCGGCCGGTCAAGAAGAACTCAGCGCAAACAAGGAGGTGCTGCGGGGGATTCTCATTGAGAAGGGGAGAGGGGAGAGGGAGTGAGGGGAGAGGGCCACCCCCTTCCCCCAGATTTTCGGGGAGGAATGGAGGGGCCCTCTCCCCTCACTCCCTCTCCCCTCAAAGAGCGAAACAGTAGAAAAGCCCGTTACCCCCCGTTCCCTGTAGATCTTCCTGTCCACACCCCCTCGAACCATGCGCCGAATTCCACGACGTAGGATTCTGCCCTCCCCCCTGGCGATCGTGGTGACCGACCCGAGCACTGCCCTCGCCACTGCTCGCCCAGTTCCCACACGTCGTATCCTCGTCGCCTGAAAAGGCGGTGCCGTCCAGCTGCGAACCGGTCAGGATGTCGTGTCGGTTCGGATCGTCTCCCCGACCGTTCACCATCTCGCCCTTCTCGTCGAGCTGGGTCTCCTTCGTCAGGTTGTTGTCCTCGCTGTGCAGGTTGTCGACGCTCTCGGCGATCATGACCTCGCTCGCGTTGTACCAAGGACCCGAGCCGATACGGTCACGGCCGTTCACCGCCGGCTGACCGTCAGAGGCGGTGGTGCTGAGGTACGCGTGCCACGTCTTTTCACCGGCTTCCACGCCCTCTGCCAGCGATTGGCAGTACCGGTCAGCTCCAGCAAGTCCGCCGAGCGCGGCCCCATTGCCCGGACCTTCGCTCGTGAGGAAAAAACTCATGGAGGTGTCCTCGCCAGCGCACGAGGTCAGCAAGGCCAGCGGTATGGCGGCGATCAACAATCCCGTTTTGTTCATGTCGGTTCTCCTGTGGATGGGCTACGCGTAGGTCGGGTTGGCGGCGTATTTGCAAAGCAAGGGCGACGCATGCGTCGCCCCTACTATCGGCGTTACCGGCGCGGCCACGGCGCTCCCTGATTCTCCGCCGCCACCGGACCGAGGCCCATGTAGACGAATTTCTGGACACGCTTTCCCTCGTAAGTCTCCGTCGTGTAGATGTTGCCGTCCGAGTCGGTGGCGATACTGTGCACCGCGAAGAACAGACCGGGCTGGCGGCCGCCGTCTCCAAAGCTCGTCAAAACTTCCATCGTCTCGCGCTCGATGATGTAGACCTTCATGTTCTTCCCATCGGCGAGATAGATGAACTTCTGCTCCGGATCCTTTGAGAACGCAATATCCCATGTCGATCCGTCGCCGAGCGTTTGCGTCGCGATAAACACCTCGCTCACGAACGTGCCGTCCTTTTGGAATACCTGAACGCGGTCGTTCGGGCGGTCACATACGTACACGAATCCGTCATCCGTGGGTTCGGCGCAGTGTACGGGTGTGCGGAACTGTTGGGCAGGCGGATCGTCCGGGTTGTACCCACCAAGGCTTGTGTCGTCGGGGTCGTTGCCGTACGCGCCCCAAACCCTCTTTAACTCGCCCGTATTCATGTCGATCACGGCCACGCGCCTATTGCGGTAACCGTCTGCAATGTAGGCCTCGTTGGCGCTCGCATCGAACGCGATCTTGGCGACCCCTCCGAAGTTTTCCGTATCGTGACTCCCGGCGTTGGCGCCCGGAGTTCCGAACTGGGCCAAAAATGTGCCATCCTGCGCGAACTTGAGAATGTGGGCATCGCTTCCGCCGTTGCCGCCGATCCAGAGATTGTCCATGTGATCCACGGTGATACCGTGGTTTGACGCCGGCCAGTCGTACCCGTCACCCGGACCTCCCCACGAGTTGAGGAGGTTCCCCTCTTGATCGAATTCCAGAACGTTGGGAGCGGGAAGGCAACACTCGCCGGTGGGCGGGTCGGTGGACGCCCCCAACTCGGTCCTCTCGTTCCCGTTGCCCCGGTGAACGATCCAGATGTGGTCTTCGGAATCGACCGTCACGCCGACCGCCGAGCCCAGGACCCAGTGGTTGGGTAGCGGTTTCGGCCAGAGCGGGTCGACTTCGAACCTCGGCGCCTGCACTCCGCCCGAGTCCTCGGATTGACTTTGGCAGCCAGCCGACCCGATCGCGATCGCGACGAGGGTCACGCCAATGGGAAGATTCTGCATCCTGTTCATTGTCTTCGTCCGGTGTCGGAGCGAGCGCATCCCACATGGGCCGCAGCCCCATTCTAGTTGCCGTGTAGTGATCCGGTAAGAGCCCTTTCGGTTACCCTTGCCGAGTGCCCTCCAAAGGCTCACACTTGCACACACAGCGCCAAATTGGCGGGCCGTAGGGAGCAACATAGCATGCCGAGCTGGAACCCGAGAGTCGTGATTGCGCTGGCAGCGGCGGTCCTGTTGCTGCCATCGCGATCACCAGCCCATGAGATACCGAACGACATCACGATTCAGGCTTTCGTGAAGCCGGGCGGACAGCGGCTGCGCGTATTGGTGCGCGTACCGCTCCGTGCCATGCGTGATATGGAGTTTCCCTTGCGCGGACCGGGTTACCTGGACATCGGTCGGGCCGATTCCGAGCTGCGCAACGCCGCCATGCTGTGGATCGGCAACGAAATGCGGTTGTTCGAAGGCGATACGGACCTCGGCAGACCGGAGATCGTCGCGGTCCGAGCATCGATCCCCTCAAACCGGGCCTTCCGCAGTTTCGAGGAGGCGCTCGCGCATGTGACCGGTCCGCGGCTGCCCGATGACACGGAGTTGTACTGGGAACAGGCGCTGCTCGACGTGTTGTTGGAGTATCCGATCGCATCGTCCCAATCGGACTTCTCGATTGACCCCGGTCTCGAACGCCTGGCGCTGCGCGTGGTCACCGTTCTTCGCTTCCTCCCGCCCGGCGGCGCCGTTCGCGCCTACGAGTACACGGGCCACCCTGGCACCGTCCGGCTCGACCCGCGTTGGCACCAGGCCGCATTGCGGTTTGTGAAGTTGGGGTTCTTCCACATTCTCGACGGCATCGACCATCTGCTGTTCCTGCTTTGCCTGGTGATTCCGTTTCGCAAGCTTGGCGCACTCGTTCTGATTATCACCGCCTTCACTGTGGCGCACTCTATCACGTTGATCGCGTCGGCATTCGGCCTGGCGCCCAACGCCCTGTGGTTTCCGCCGCTCGTCGAAACGCTGATTGCAGCGTCCATCGTCTACATGGCGCTCGAGAATGTCATCGGCGCGAGCCTGCGCCGCCGGTGGATGATCACGTTCGCGTTCGGTCTTGTACACGGGTTCGGTTTCTCGTTCGCACTTCGGGAAACTTTGCAGTTCGGCGGATCTCAGGTGCTGACGTCGCTTCTTTCATTCAACGTCGGCGTCGAACTGGGACAGCTCTTCGCGCTCGTATTGCTCGTCCCGGCACTCGAGTGGCTGTACCGCTTTGCCTTGAAGGAACGTGAACGAATCGGCACCATTGTGTTGTCCGCGTTGGTGGCGCACACTGGCTGGCATTGGATGACCGATCGTGGATCCGTCTTGGCTCAGTATCAATTTCGGTGGCCGGCCTTCAGTGTGGCCTTCGTGGCGAGCGTCATCGGATGGCTGCTGGCGATTGCGGCGCTCGCCGGCCTCGGGTGGCTGGCGTATCGGGCGCTTCGACAACTCGTGGAGCGGAGCGCCACGGAGAAGGTCACGGCGGAGGCGGCGGAATAGTCTCGAAATTTGAACTTTTCTTCTTGACGGAGGACGGTGATGTCACGTCCAAATCGAGTGGGATCCTTGCTGACGGTAATCACGATCGCGTCGATCGTAGGCGCGTGCGCCTCCACTCCGAACGTGGACGCATCCAATCCCTACGCCACCGTTCAAGGGATTTGGGGAAAGCTCCCCGATGGTAGGACGTGGGGTGCAACCAGCGCGGTGTATCCGGCCGCGGACGGCAACATTTGGGTCGGTGAACGATGTGGGGAGAACAGCTGCGACGGCAAGGACGATGTCGATCCGATCCTGCTGTTCGATTCCGACGGCAACCTGCTGCGAAGCTTTGGCGCCGGGATGATCCTGTGGCCTCACGGGATGCACGTGGACCGAGAAGGAAACGTGTGGGTGACCGACGCGGTGGGGTTTGGAGAGCAACCCGCGGGCAGGGGACACGAGATCCTCAAGTTCAGTCCGACCGGCGAGCTATTGATGACACTCGGCAAGAAGGGAGTGGCCGGAGACGGCGCGGACACGTTCAGGAAACCATCGGATGTGCTCGTGGCACCAAACGGTGACATTTTCGTCGCCGACGGACATGACGCCGGCGGCAACAACCGCATCGTCAAGTTCTCGAGCGAGGGAAGGTACATCAAGGAGTGGGGCCAAACGGGCGCGGAGGACGGCGAGTTCCGCGATCCTCATGCTCTTGCCATGGATTCCCAAGGCCGGCTGTTCGTCGGTGACCGGGGGAACAGCCGGATCCAGATCTTTGACCAAGAGGGAAGCCACCTCGCAACTTGGACACAGTTTGGTCGGCCCAGCGGGCTTTTCATTGATCAAAACGACATCCTGTATGCAGCCGACTCGGAGTCGAACGCCACATGGTCGGCGCACCCAGGATGGAGGCGTGGTATCTACATCGGGAGTGCGCGTGACGGTTGGGTGACGGCTTTCATCCCGGACCCCGAGCCCGACCCCGATGGGTCAGGAACTTCCGCCGCGGAGGGCGTCGCGGCAGATGCCGCGGGCAACGTGTACGGGGCGGAGGTGGGTCCTCGCATGTTGAGGAAGTACGTGTTGCGGGAGTAAAGCGGGAGGTGGTACGGCGGTGAGGCGATAGCGGGAGAAAACAGCTATAGGGCGAACGGCGAATCGGGCTGATGGAGCATAGGGCCCGCTAGGAGGAAACCATGGATGTTGACAAGTGGAACGAGACTGATCGCATCTGGGATGACGACTACGGACTGCTCGACCACGAGCAGGTCGCCAAGTGCAAACGCGCGGACGTGGCCGAGCCGCTCCGCTCCCCCATCCCAACGCGGATGATCTCGAACGGCGAGTACATGCCGGTACCGCAAACCGAGAAACAAAAACGGGTTGAATCACGCATCGAGGAGCTTACCGACACCGCCAGCAAGAAGCTCGGCGTCACCCGGCGTCAGTTCTTGGCCAGCTCGGGCGGCATGGCCGCGGCTTTCCTCGCGATGAACGAGGAGTTCGGGGAAATGTTCAGCGTGAGCCCGAACGAGATGTACGAACCGGCGGCGTACGCGCAAGCCGGCGCGCCCAAGAATCTCTTCGTGTTCGACGACCAGCTGCATTTCGTCCGTGGGAGCATGCCGTCGCCCCTCGGGTTACGCGCAGTCGCCCAAGGCCCCTCGGCGGCGCCGCGATTCGAGAGCAACCCCTTCAACCCGAAGGGGCAGCTCGACGAGTTAGGCGAAACCTGGAGCAATTGGAACCCCGCGCTGGTCGGTCTCCCGCTGGATCCCGCCTACGCCCACATCACGCAGTTCATCAAGGACGTATACCTGGATAGCCAAGTCACGGTCGGGTTATTGAGCAACGTGACGGCCTCGATTGTGCGGGTGGGGGGAGAAACACCGCGAGCCCCGAGGAATGCCCAAGAGGCGCAGGAGTCCGAGATCCTCACCGCGGCGCAGACGGCAGCCGGCCGGAACTTTATAAACGAGATCTCCGGCTCCACGCGCATGCTCTGCCACGGCTTGCTTTACGTCGGCAGAGGCAACCTGGAGTACATCCAGGAGCAGATCGATCGGAACCAACCGGACTCGTGGAAGGGCTACAACATCTCGAACGCCGCCAAGGTGGACACCGATCCCAACAGCTTGATGCAACAATGGAGGCACGACGACGAAGAGGTGGCCTATCCGACGTTCGAACTGATCCAACAGAACTTCGAACGCATCCGAAACCAGAAGCCGGGTTTCAACAACATCTGCGTCCACAAAGGGCTCGCGCCTGGTCCACCCGATCCGCTGCGCGGCCACCCCGGTGACCTGCCGAAAGCGGCGCGCGACTGGCCCAACCTCAACTTCATCAGCTACCACGCGTGCATCCAACCGAGCTTTCTATTGGCCGACACGCTGGATGAGATTCGATCGGGGACGCTCCGCGAAGGAGTACCGGATATAGCCTGGACAACCGAGTACGCGCAGCTCGTTCGGGATCTACCGAACTGCTACGCGGAGATCGGTACGACGTGGGCGTCGTCGGTCGTGACTTACCCGACCGTGGCCGCGCACATCATGGGCCAGCTCATGAAGTTCATGGGCGAGGACCGCATCGTATTCGGATCGGATTCCGTGTGGTACGGCTCGCCGCAATGGCAGATCGAAGCCCTGTGGCGATTCCAGATCCCAGAGCCGATGCGCGAACGGTACGGTTACCCGGAACTCACCGAGTCGGCAAAACGGAAGATCTTGGGGTTGACGTCGGCCAAGTTGTACGGAATCCCGGCCACGAACACAAGTTCGTATCGCCCCGTTCCAGATGACTACGAATCGCGCATGTCAGACGACCTGAAGACCCTCCTCGAGTTTGATGAGTTCTCGGGTGACAACATGTCCAGACTCAGGGAGACGTACGAAGCGTTGGCGATCGAGCCAAACAACACCCGGTACGGATGGATGAGGGTGACAGCGTGACTCGTAAGGCGGTAAGGCGGTAAGGCGGTAGGGCGGTAGGGCGGTAAGACGGTAGAGAGCGACGCACCGGTCGCACACCGCCCCTAGGTCGAGAACCCCAATTGCTCGGCAACTGCGCGCTGCCGATCGTCGAGTGTAATGAAGTGCAATTCACTTGGCTTGCCGCCGGCCAAAAAGACAGCACATCCGACGTGCCATAGATCGGCGCCTCGCAAATACCCGGCAGCGAGCACTTCGCCAAGTTCCCGACTCAGCGGCTGGTCGGGAAGAACCCACGTGAACCAGCTCAACAGGTCAGTGGTGTCGTCGCCGTCTTCCCGCACGAGCGACGCCCGGAACTCGGCCTCGAGAAGATTCGACGAGAACAGTTCGTCGAACCCCTCCAAACGGCGACCCAACGATGCCGCTCCCTTTTCGCCAAACGCAATCGCCACGAGGCACGACGTGTCGACGTAGGCAGCCCTCATGCGTCGCGATCGGCCAAGAACCGCTCGAGCGCGCCGGGTCTGCGCACAAGGGGACGAAGCCTACCCTCGCGCGCGGCCGGTCGGACCACGACACCACGATCCTCCAACCGCCGCACCCGGTCTTCGAGTCCAGCGCCGGCCGGCGCGATGGGCCTCACCTCGGCAACCGGCTCGCCGTAATACGACACCGTCACGGTCTGCCCCTCGCGCACCTTACGGATGATCTCGGAGAACTTGGCCTTTGCCTCGTAGATCGAATACCACTTACCCATCCCAAAACATAGTCAATCTAGTCAGACTAGTCAAAGATTATTGCGCCATACGTTCAGGTGTCATGGGTTTAGAGAACCTGGCACCTGAAACCTGGAACCTCGTGCCTATCGGGCCCAGGGCAACAACACGACGTTGTCGGCGATTTCATTGTTAGCGATGAGCCGGTGTGCGTTCGCTGCTTCACTCAATGGGAGCGCACGGTCGAGCAGCGGCTTGATGCGACCGGCCTTGACCTGCTCGAGACCCCACTCGAGGTCGTCGGCATCGCTGGCCATCGACCCGCGGAGCGTCTTCTGAGCAAAGAAAATGTTCTGAACGTTGAGCGTGGTCTCGGTGCCCGCCGTGAAGCCGAACACCACCACAACACCGAGTGGCTTCGCCGCGTCGATACTCTTTGGCAGCACGTCGCCGCCTAGATTGTCGATAACGACGTCGGCACCCAGGCCGTTCGTCCATTCCTTAACCCGCTCGACGAAGTCTTCATCCCGCGTGTTGATCACGAGATCTGCACCGGCTTGCTTTGCGAACCGAGCCTTGGCATCGCTGCGAACCGTCGTGGCGACCTCCGCACCGAGGGCCTTGGCAACCTGGATCATCATGCTGCCGGATCCGGAGGCGCCGGCCTGTACCAACACCTTATCGCCCGCCTTTACTCCCCCGACCTTCTTCACCGCCCGAGTCGCCGTCGCCAGCACCACCGGAAGGGTTGCTACGAGTTGCGGCTCGAGACCGGTGTCGTCTTTCACCACGAATCGCGCCGGGACCTCGATGTACTGGGCGTACGTGCCCCAGATACCCAACCCGGGTAGCGTGAAACTGGCCGCGGCTGCAGCTGGGCTGATGTCGTAGTCGGCTTCATCGAGCGGAAAGCCCGGGCTGGGAATCACGCGCTCGCCCAGTTCAAATCCGGTGACACCGTCTCCGAGTGCAGCGACCTCGCCGGCGGCATCGGTGCCCAGCACGTGCGGGAAAGCCAGTTCGGGAGCGACCGAGCCCTCACGGATGTAGTGGTCAAACCGATTTACGCCCGCCGTCAGCACCTTGATCAACACATGCCCCGGTTGCACCTCGGGGATGGGAACGTCTTCGGTTCGAAGCACGTCGAAGTCTCCGAACTTTCGAATCACCGCCGCTTTCATATGAGTCGTCTGCAGCTCGGCGGTCTGCTGCGGGGTGCGTTCGAGTCTCAATGCCTTCGTGCCTGTCATTGGTCCACCTCCATTCAGTGTCGACTGTCAACCTGCTTTGTCGCACCGTCCTAAGGCATTCGGCATGCCATGGTGGCCAATACGTCTAACTGTCTGGTATTTAACGACTTGAGATGTCTCAACTCACCGGCCGCTGAGCAGCGAAATTTCGTGATAACGACAAATCGTTGGACAAATAACGAACTTTCGTTCATGATTCGAGACCTCACCCAAGTGGGAGGACAGCTCGTGAGCCCCAGGAAAACCCCCAATGCCGACACGATTCAGGAACTCGAGCAATACCGACGACTGCTCGACAACATCCCCGCCGAGATCGGGATATTCGACACAGACGGCCGGTTCTTGTTCAATACGCCTTCGGGTATCAAAGACGCGGCCGTTCGCCAGTGGGTTATCGGAAAAACGCATCACGAATACTGTCGCGAACGCGGCTACCCAATGGAAATCGCCAACAGGCGACAGGAAGTAATCGAACGATGCGTCGCCCAGCGAGAGGTGGTTTCGTTCCAGGAGATCTGGCTCGATAGGTCAAACCGTCGACGGTACTACGTACGCACATTCAGCCCGGTGATGGGCCCCGACGACTCCGTCACACATGTGATCGGCTACGGACAGGAGATTACTGAACTCAAGAAGGCAGAGGACGCCCTTCGCGACGCGCACGCAGAGCTGCAGGAAGAGGTCAAGGTGCGCATGGAGACGGCGGAGAAATTGCGGCATGCATTGTCGGAGGTCGAGCACTTGCGCGATCGGCTGCAAGCCGACAACCAGTACCTTCAAGAGGAGATCAAGACACACCACAACTTCGAAGAGATCATCGGTACGTCCACAGGAATCGACAATGTCATCGAGGCAATCAACATGGTCGCCCCGACCGACGCGAACGTCCTGATAGTTGGAGAGACGGGCACGGGAAAAGAGTTGGTGGCGCGGGCCATACACGCGGCCAGCCGGAGGAAAGACAAACCCCTCATCAAGGTCAACTGCGGCTCCATACCCCATGAGCTATTTGAGAGTGAATTTTTCGGTCACGTGAAGGGGGCGTTCACGGGCGCCGTGCGAGACCGCGCGGGACGCTTCGAGCTAGCGGACGGCGGGACGTTGTTCCTGGATGAAATCGGCGAGATCCCACTGGCCATGCAGTCCAAACTTCTGCGCGTACTGCAAGATGGCGAGTACGAGCGAATTGGACAAGAGCGGACGCGCAAGGTCGACGTGCGCGTCCTTGCGGCGACGAACCGAGATCTCAAGCAGGAGGTCGATGCAGGGACGTTTCGACGTGACCTCTACTATCGCTTGAACGTTTTTCCAGTCGAGGTAATCCCGCTGCGTCATCGCCGGCAGGACATCGCCGCTTTAGCGTCGCATTTTCTCGAGACGGCCGTCCGGCGATTGAACAGTCCGACATCCCCACTTACCGAAGGTCATGTTCGAGAGCTGCAAGCCTATGACTGGCCAGGTAACGTCCGAGAGCTACAGAATGTCATCGAACGTGCCGTCATTAGGTCTCGCGGACGCACGCTGCGCTTCGACCTCCCTGACGCCGTCGAAGTCGAAGCGTCTTCAAGAGAAAAAGGGCGTTCTGGCGAACATCACGAGGGAACCGTGATTCCAGAGGTCGAAATGCGGCAGCGCGAGCGTGACAACATTCGCTCCGCGCTCGCCCAAACCAACTGGAAGATTTATGGAACAGATGGGGCTGCGGAACTGCTCGGCGTGAAACCGACGACGCTCGCCTCGAGGATCAAGAAACTGGGGCTAAGGGTCGAAGCTCAAATTCAAGCCTGAGACCTCGGACGGACATTAGGCAAGTGCTCCTGTCTGGTGAATACAACGCATCACACTATACTGTAATGCGGTACACAAACCGTCCTTGACGACACACCGTCGCCGACCGTGACGGCATCCGCTCCGTACATCTTGGAGCGGTTTCCATCCAGGCCACCGGATCGCCATGTCATTGAATTACTCGGGTTACCTGAAGCTAGACCAACTGTTGTCGCTTCAGGCGCCCGTTTCTGAGAAACCCGAACACGACGAGATGTTGTTCATCATTGTGCATCAGGTGTACGAGCTGTGGTTCAAACAAATGCTCCACGAGGTCGACCACATACGCGTCCTGTTGGAGCGAAACGATACCCTGCCGGCATTGCACAAGCTCAAGCGCCTTCTCACCATCCTCAAAATCCAAGTCGCGCAGCTCGACATTCTCGAAACGATGACGCCGTTGGAATTCTTGAGCTTTCGTGAGAGGCTCGAGTCCGCTAGTGGCCTCCAGTCGTATCAGTTTCGCGAATTGGAGTTCGCACTCGGGATCAAGCGTGCAACCCATCTGGATACATTCAAAGAGGGCTCGCCGGCACGAGAGCAACTGGAAGCGCGTTATCGCGCGCCTGGAATATGGGATGTCTTTTTGAGTTACCTGGCCCGTGAAGAATACGACATTCCGCAAGAACTGTTGGAGCGGGACTACACGCAGCCAAACCCCACTTCGACCGACGTCCAGAAGATCCTGATCGATATCTACCGCGACAATCCAGTGATCGCCCAGCTCAATGAGAGACTCGTGGACCTCGACGAGGGGTTTCAGGAGTGGCGCTATCGCCACGTGAAGATGACCGAACGCACGATCGGGATGAAGGTAGGGACTGGCGGCACCTCCGGGGTGGCCTACTTAGTGTCGACGTTGTTCAAGCCTGCATTCCCCGACCTCTGGGCCATCCGCGCCGATCTGTAGTAAGGTGATCAAACCCGACGAACTGTACGGCACGCCGAATCGGTTAGCCTCCCAGTACAGTAAGTTTCGCGTTGCCGACCGGCTGTTGCTCACCGGACACTCGCATCAGGCCTGGCCGGACCGGGGGTTCGAGGGACAACAACAGGCTTGGCGCGACGCGGCGGAGTTCGTCGACGAGAAATGGGACCGTGCCTTTGAAGCCGCCGAAAGAGTGCGCCGTGGTTACCGCAGACTGCTCGACGACGACGGCGGTGAGCTGGCGCTAGGCCAGAACACGCACGAGCTGGTAGTGAGACTGCTCTCCGGCCTGCCGCTCAAGGACCGCCCTCGCCTCGTGACAACCGACGGTGAATTCCACACCATCCGCAGACAGCTCGACCGGCTGGCCGAAGAAGGCGTCGAGGTCGTCAAAGTACCGAGCCTACCGGCTGGTACATTGGCGGAACGTGTGATGCAATCGCTGAACGACCGCACTGCAGCCGCCCTGGTATCCTCGGTGTTATTTCACAATGCGCAGATAGTACCAAACCTCGGCGCGGTGTCGGCCGCCTGCCGACAAGCGGGCACCGAGCTAGTGGTCGACGCGTACCACGCCCTGAACGTCGTGCCGTTCTCGGTCGAGCAACAAGAACTGGATGGCGCTTTCATCGTCGGCGGTGGGTACAAATACTGCCAGCTTGGCGAAGGCAATTGTTTCCTGAGAGTGCCTCCGAACACGAAGATGCGGCCGGTTATAACGGGTTGGTTCGCGGAATTCGTAACCCTGAGCGATGCCGCTGACAGCAAGGTAAAATACGGAACCGGTCATGCGCGCTTCGCCGGCGCGACGTATGATCCCACGAGCCACTACCGCGCCGCGGAGGTGTTCGATTTCTTCGAGGAATGGAATCTCACCCCTGCTCTCTTACGCGAGGTGAGCCAACATCAGATCGAGCTTCTCGCTCGATCGTTCGATGCGCTAGACGCCGACCGGCAGATCATCACCCGCGACAGATCGGTTGACCTTGATGCAATCGGTGGGTTTCTCAGCCTGCACTCGAAAAACGCCAAAGAAATAAGTCGTCTCTTACGGGAACAAGGGGTAGCTACCGATTACCGTGGCGACGTTCTCCGCATCGGGCCCGCACCGTATCTCTCGGATCGCCAATTATCTGACGCGATGGAAGTGCTGCGAGAAATTCTCCAAACGGTGTCGTCGCCCACGCGTTTTCTGGCGTAGCTTACAACTTGCGGAGCCGGCCGCGATCGATCTTGCCGAGGTGTGTTCGTGGAAGTTCTTCCATGAACGCAACGCGTCGCGGATATTTGTAGGGTTCCAAGTGTCCCTTTACATAGTCTTGCAGCTCTTGCGCCAACTCTGGAGTCTGCTTGCGCGTGATCACGAAAGCGTGCGGCTTAGTCAATCCGTTTTGATCGACCACTCCTACCACTGCAACTTCCGCAACCGCTGGGTGCTCCAACAAACAATTCTCCACTTCCTGCGGTGATAACCACTTGCCCGAAACCTTCAACATGTCGTCGGCGCGTCCGCAATACGTGTAGTAGCCATCGTCGTCGCGACTGATCATATCGCCGGACACGTACCACTCCCCGCGAAAGGCCTCCTTGGTCTTCTCCATCTGCTGCCAGTAGCCGATCGCACGTGAATTGCCTCGTACCCACAACCAGCCCACTTTGCCGTTTGGCAGCTCTTTACCGTCATCATCGCACACACGCACGTCGAACCCGGGCACCGTGGTGCCCATCGTACCGGGCCTGACCCCACCCGGGCGATTCGATATGAAGATGTGCCACATCTCGGCGGTTCCAAGGCCGTCCAGCAACTCGACGCCAAACGTTTCCTTCCACCGGGTATGCAACTCCACCGGCAACGCCTCGCCCGCCGACGTTGCCAACCGCAGACTCGAAACCTCCGCTCGATCCGCCGACGCGTGGCCTACCATATGATTGATCATCGTTGGCACGTTGATCAAAATCGTTGGCTTGAACTTCGCTATCTTCTCGAAGAGAACGTCTGCGGTGCACTGTTCGGGGAACAAAGCCACCGCCGCACCGACCGAAAAGGGAAAGAACAGATTTGATCCCGTGGCGTAACCGAAATACAGCTTCGGCACCGACAAAGTGATGTCACGCTGGGTGTAACCAATGACCCCTTTCCCGTAACACTCGGTCGTATTCGCAAACGAGCAGTGGGTTTGCACGACGGCCTTCGGATTCCCGGTAGTACCGCCTGAAAAGAGCCAAATCGCGGCGTCGTCCCGGTGGGAGGGGAAGTTCTCCAGTGCCTCGGAGGCTTGCGACAGCTCATGATCAATGCCTGGATCTCCCACCACGAGCATGCTCTTGAGGTGGGGAGCGTTCTTGGCTGCTTCTTGAAATGCCTCTTTCGTATCCCGATGGACAACGGCAACCGTGGCCCGGGTATAGGCGAAGAAATACTCGATGGCATCGGCCTCTAGATGCGGGTTGACCATCACTACCACCGCACCAATCTTCAGTGTGCCGAACAGTGCAGCGACAAACTCCGCCCCGTCGGGAAGCGCGATGATGACCCGCTGCTCCGCCTCGACGCCGGCGCTGCGCAACACGCCGCCAAAGCGATTAGCCAACGTTTGAACTTCTCGATACGTGAGATTCCGTTGATCGGTCAGGAGAGCAGTCCGATCTCCTCTTCCCTCCTCAACGCGGGCGTCGAGAAAATGGCTGGCAATGTTGAACTGCTCGGGGGGCTGAAAGGTCATAACTTGAGATGATACACGCCCGCTGGAACGGGCGTCAACCGCCGATCGGAAACTGAACGAGCACGAGGACCATGCCGGTATCGTACCTTGCAGAAATGACATGGGAGGAAGTCCAGGACTTCGATCTCGTGAGAGCCGTCGCGATTCTTCCGGTGGGAGCAGTAGAGGCGCACGGCCCGCACCTGCCGTTGAGCACGGACGTCATCATATCCGAGGCCATGGCTCGCTCCGCAGCGGAGAGGCTGGATACGCGGGGGTACTGTGTGTTGATCCTTCCGTCGATCAGCTATACGGCTGCGCCGTTCGCGGCGTCTTTTCCCGGAACGTGCTCGTTGGATCCCGACACAGTGACGGCAGTGCTGATGAGTATCGCGCGCAATCTGACGCGACAAGGAATCCGCATCCTCGCCGTGGCTAACTCTCATCTGGATCCTGCAAACATCTCGGCCATCGACACGGCCGTAGCATCAGCACGCGACGAGAACCTCTTGAAGATCGTCTTCCCCGATATTTCAAAAAAACCCTGGGCCACGCGTCTGACGGACGAGTTCAAGAGCGGAGCGTGTCACGCGGGACAGTACGAGACATCGGTCGTTTTGGCGGAACGACCGGAGCTCGTACGAGAGGACATTCGAAAAGGGCTGCCGTCCAACCCGTCCTCGCTGTCGGACGCGATCCGTGCCGGGCTCGAGACGTTCGAGGAGGCGGATGGGGCGCGCGCGTATTTTGGTTACCCGGCCAATGCAAGCATTGCAGAAGGGAAGCAAACCGTCGACATTCTCGGTTCGATCCTCGAGGAAGCGATCAGGGCATATGAGGCTTGAGAACAAAACAGCGGTCATAACCGGTGGAGGCCGGGGCATCGGAGCAGCAGTGGCGCGTGCGCTCGCCGAAGCCGGAGCGTCGGTGGTCGTGGCCTCACGAACAGAGAGCGACATCGAGGGAGTAGCCTCGGCGCTCACCGTCGACGGCCATCGCGCCTGGGCCGTCCCGTGTGACGTAAGTGACCCCAACAGCATTCGGAATCTTGCCACCGCAGCCGCGGAGCACCTCGGCAACGTGGATATCCTCGTCAACAACGCCGGGATCGCTTTGTCCGCTCCGATTCACAAAACCACGCTCGACGACTGGAAAGCGGTGCTTGCGGTCAACGCGACTGGTGTGTTCCTCTGCATCCAGGCGTTCTTGCCAGGCATGGTCGAACGCCAGTGGGGACGGGTGGTGAACGTCGCCTCGGTTGCAGGACTTACGGGGTTGCAATACACCGCGGCCTATTCGGCGTCGAAGCACGCGGTCATCGGCCTTACTCGATGCGTCGCGTTGGAGGTCGCCCAGAAGGGAGTCACCGTCAATGCCGTCTGTCCGGGGTTCGTGGACACAGATATGACCGTACAAACCATCGACCGAATCGTGGAGAAGACCGGAGTCACGCAAGAGGATGCATTACAGGGCATACTCGGCACAACGCCACAGCATCGTTTGTTTCAACCCGATGAGGTAGCCCACGCCGTACTCTCGCTCTGTGACGAGCTAGCCATGGGAATCAACGGACAGGCAATCGTACTCGACGGGGGAGCATTACTCGCATGACTTTCCAGATCGTCAACCCGGAGTCCTTGGGTGCTCCCAAGGGCTGGAACAACGGACTGGTGGGCCCTCCAAATGGGCGCGTGCTTTTTGTTGCGGGACAGGCCGCCCAAGATGCGTCGGGCACCGTGACGGCGACAAGTATCGTCGAACAGTTCGGCATCGTTCTCGATAGAGTGCTCACGGTGGTGCGCGAGGCCGGTGGCGAATCGCACCACCTTGGCCGTATGACGATTTATGTCACCGACATTCAAGCATATGTGGCCAACATGAAGCCGATCGGAGAGTTGTATCGGGAGCGGATGGGGCGACACTATCCGGCGATGGCTTTGGTAGAGGTGAGCCGCCTCATGGATGAGAACGCCCTAATCGAAGTCGAGGCAACGGCCGTACTGCCTCCCGGCTAATACATAGTCACTCAATTCCCTGCGGGGGAGAACACCGATGGCGGTAACACCAAAGACGTTCCTGTACGAACACGATACGGAAACTTCCGTTGCAACAATCACGCTCAACCGCCCCGAGAGACTCAACGCGTTGACGTTCGACGTCTACGCAGAGCTGCGTGATACCTTCCGAACACTCGATACCGAGCCGGGCGTCCGCGCGATCGTAATCACTGGAGCCGGTCGCGCTTTTTGCTCCGGCGGCGACGTCAACGATATCATCGGCGCGCTGTTCGATCGGGACAGCGAAGGCCTTCTCGAGTTTACGCATATGACATGCGATTTGATTCTCGCCATCCGTCAGTGCCGCCGTCTCATTGTCGGTGCACTCAACGGTACCGTGGCGGGCGCCGGCGCCGTGATCGCCGCTGCGTGCGACGTACGTATCGCGTCTGATAAAGCCAAGATCGCTTTTCTCTTTACCAAGGTGGGACTGTCCGGCGCAGACATGGGCATCGCCTGGCTCCTCCCTCGCATCGTCGGTTTTGGCCGCGCGACTGAAATGTTGATGACCGGTGGTTTTATCGACCCGCAAAGAGCCTATGAGATCGGTCTCTACAACCGTGTCGTGTCAACCGAAGCCGTCCTTGGCGAGGCACGCACGTTCGCCGAGCAGTTGGCCAAGGGTCCATCATACGCGCTGGGAGTGACAAAACAGTCGCTCAACCGAGAGGCATCGCTCGACTTGGAGGGTGCGCTTCAAGCGGAGGCGGAGGCACAGGCCCTGTGTATGGAGGACCCCAACTTCCGCGAGGCGTTCCAGGCTTTTCAGGCCAAACGCGATACAAAGTTCGGATGAGCCGACCGCTACCCGATCCTCATCCTGTACGGACCTTTCTCGATCCAAAGCACGTCGATCTCACGGCGAAGCTCGGGAGTCTCGTTGCGGATGAGATCGCCGCACTTCCCGACCCCGATGACGACGAAGCGGCGCGCAAGCAGGCTCGAGAGATTCTGTCCGTGCTGGGCCGTGGGGGTTGGTACGAAGCGATCCAACAACAGGATTTCCGATCGTGCGCCCTCATTCGAGAGGCTTTGGCCTACGGCTCCCCCCTCGCCGATGCAATCTTTGCGCTTCAGGCCCTCGGTTGCACGCCGATTGCGCTTGCGGGGAGTAAGGAGCAAAAGCAGCGCTGGTTAGATCCCGCCATGAGCGGCGAGGCCATGGCCGCTTTCGCGATGACCGAACCCGACGCAGGATCGGATGTGGCGTCCATGACCACCTCGGCGCAGCGCGACGGCGACCATTACGTGCTGAATGGACAGAAGACCCTCATTTCCAACGCCGGGATCGCCGACTTCTACACCATGTTCGCGTCTACCGACAAGTCGAAGGGCAGTAGAGGCATCTCCTGTTTCGTAGTACCCGCCGATACCTCCGGCCTCGAATTCGTGCGACCCCTCGTCATGAGCGCACCGCATCCGTTAGGCGACATCGCCCTGGTGGATTGCAGGGTTCCCAAGGGCAATCTCGTCGGTTCCGAAGGCGAGGGCTTCAAGCTCGGCATGGCCACACTCGATCGCCTTCGCGCGACGGTCGGCGCGGCTGCGTGCGGGATGGCCGATCGCGCGTTACACGAGGCGCTATCCCACGCAACGAGGCGTACACAATTCGGCAATCAACTCGCCGAGTTTCAGCTCATCCAACAGAAACTCGCACGCATGGGCACCGACCTCGTGGCCGCGCGCCTGTTGGTGTACCGCGCGGCCTGGGAGAAAGACAACGGTGCCGAACGGGTAACGTTGGAGGCGGCCATGGCCAAAGCCTTTGCGACGGAGGCCGCGCAACGGATTGTCGACGACGCCGTCCAGATCCTTGGGGGCCGCGGCGTGCTGGCGGACAACCCGGTGGATCGGCTCTATCGGGCGGTGAGATCGCTGCGGATCTATGAGGGTGCAACCGAGATACAGCAACTCATTATCGCGGGTCAGCTCATCAAACAACACAAGCAGCAGGAGTCGGACTAGGTGAGGATCGTCAGTGTAGGTGCGGGACCGGCAGGTCTTTTTCTTGCCATCCTGATGAAGAAGGCCGATCCAAAACACGACATCACGGTGATCGACCGCAACCGCCCCGACCACACGTTCGGGTTCGGTGTCGTGTTTTCCGACCAGGCGCTCGAGAACGTCGCAGAGGCCGATCCAGCAACCTATGGGAGGATCACCGAGCATTTTGCTCATTGGGACGACATCGACATCCACTACAACGGCAACACCGTAACCTCGAGCGGTCACGGATTCAGCGGCATGTCTCGCGCTACGCTACTCACGATTCTCAGCCAACGCTGCGAAGAGCTCGGTGTCGAATTGATTTTCGATCACGAGGTCAGTGATCTCGCCCCATATTCAGATGCCGATCTCATCCTGGCTGCCGACGGAGTCAACAGCACGATCCGTGGCATATTCGAGGATAAGTTCAAGCCCAGCATCGACTGGCGCTCCAACCGTTTTGTGTGGCTCGGCACGACCCGCGTGTTTCCAGCCTTCACCTTCTATTTCAAGTGGAACGAGCATGGGTTGTGGAGAGTGCACGCGTATCGATACGAGGAAGGGCAGTCGACCTTCATCGTTGAGGCAACCGAGAAAACATGGCAGGCCGCCGGGTTGGCCGACGCCGACGAAGATGAGACCGTCGCCTTCTGCGAGGAACTGTTTGCGGACGAGCTAGACGGACATAAGCTCCAGAAGAACCTCTCGGTCTGGAGACAATTCCCCACCATAAGGAACGAACACTGGTATCACGACAACATCGTTTTGATCGGCGACTCCGTGCACACCGCTCACTTCTCGATTGGCTCGGGAACGAAACTCGCCCTGGAGGACGCCATATCGTTGGCGAAGGAGTTAAACGCCCGAAAGGACGTTTCGTCGGCGCTCGCGGCCTACGAAGCCGAGCGGCGGCCGGAGGTCGAGAGCTTGCAACGAGCGGCGCAGGTGAGTCTCCAGTGGTTCGAGGACACCGAGCGCTACATCGACATGGAGCCCATCCAGTTTGCGTTCAATCTCCTCACGCGCAGCTTCCGCATCACGTACGAAAACCTACGCTTGCGCGACGCGGATTTTATCCGCTCTGTCGACGCGTGGTTCGCGGAAAAGGCAACAGTGCAGAGCGGCGTCGAGATCTCGGTCACCAACCCGCCTCCACCGTTGTTCACCCCGTTCCGCCTTCGTGAGATGCTGTTGGTGAACCGCGTCGTCGTGTCTCCTATGTGCCAGTACATCGCCGAGGACGGGATGCCCAACGAGTGGCACATGGTTCACATCGGTAGCCGGGCCATCGGAGGTGCGGGACTCATCTTCACCGAGATGACCGACGTCAGCGAGGAGGGACGCATCACACGGGGCTGTGCCGGCATGTACACACAGGAGCATGTCGAGCCGTGGAAGCGGGTCGTCGATTTCGTGCATGAGAACAGCTACGCAAAGATCGGCATGCAGCTTGGACACGCCGGCCGCAAGGGATCGACACGCTTGGCCTGGGACGGCATGGACGAGCCGCTCGAGGAGGGGAATTGGCCGATTATCTCGCCCTCGCCGATTCCGTACTTCGAGCACAGCCAGGTGCCGAGAGAGATGGATCGGAGCGACATGGACAAAGTCCGTGACGATTTTGTCAGTGCCGCCCGTCGAGTCGATGAGGCGGGCTTCGACATCGTCGAACTGCACTTCGCTCATGGGTATTTGCTAGCGTGCTTCATCTCTCCGTTGACCAACACGCGCGATGATGAATACGGCGGCTCGCTCGAAAACCGCATGCGTTTCCCCCTCGAGGTGTTCGACGCGGTGCGAGAAGTGTGGCCCGCGGAGAAACCCATGTCCGTCCGTATTTCCGCGGTGGATTGGGCGCCGGGAGGCATGCAACCCGAGGACGCGGTCAACGTGGCGAAGTTGCTCAAGCAACACGACTGCGATATCACCGACGTTTCGGCAGGACAGACGGTGTCATATGCCAAACCCGTCTACGGACGGCAATTCCAGACGCCCTTCAGCGATCGCATTCGCCACGACGCCGGCATCTACACCATGGCGGTCGGCAACATCTCATCGTACGAGGACGTGAACACCATCCTCGCTGCGGGGCGCGCCGATCTCTGCGTGCTGGCCCGAGCGCATCTGTGGGACCCCTACTGGACCAGGCACGCCGCGTACGAACTGGGGTACGAGCTGCCGTGGCCGGACCCCTACGGCAGCCTGGACCCGTACAAGCCGCGGTTTACGTAGAGCGTGGTGTCACCAAGCAATTGACGCGTGACGTCCCACCGCTAGCTTCCCAACTCGTACTCTTCGGGAGACTCCCATGAAGTTCATGACTAAGCTGCCCGTTCTAGCCGCGCTGGCGATTTCGGTCGCCGCCTGTGCCGGCGGCGCTGCATCCCTTTCTGACGCGGATATCGCAGCCATCGAGGAAAGGGTGGAATCGTTTGCAGCGGCCGCGAATGCCGACGACTGGGGTGGTGTGGCCGCACTCTACACCGAGGACGGGGTGTTGATGCCGCCAAACGGCCCCGCGGTTCAGGGTCGAGCGGCCATCGAGGCCTTTTTCGCAGCGTTCCCGCCCTCGTCCGGACTCACGCTGAACCCGGCCGAGATCGACGGACGCGGCGATCTCGCGTTCGTCAGAGGAACGTACAGCTTGACGCTCGAGATCGAGGGCATGGAGCGGGTGCAGGAAACAGGCAAGTACATCGACATCCGCCGCAAACAGGAAGACGGTTCTTGGTTGATCGCCGTAGACATTTTCAACACCGACACCCCATTGGAGCAGTAGGTCGACGCTCGCATCGGGCCTCCTTACGGAGGTCCGATGCGGAAATCCGCAATCTGAATCTCCTTGCCGTAATCCGCAAAGTCCCCGTCGGTACGCGCTCGCCGGAAGTCACCCCAATTCATAGTGCGGTACTTGGGTCCATCCTCGATGACACTGGGTAACGGCGCGTAATCTGTATCGTAGGACGGGTTGAAAAAGAAAGGAATACTGTACCGTGCTCGATCGAGGATGGGGCGGACTCGGTGGAGCGCGGCCACAAAGCGATCGTTGGACCATACCTGCATCACGTCGCCCACGTTGATAACGATCGCTCCTTCTACCGGCTCGACATCATACCACTCATCGTTCGCGAGCACCTGGAGGCCACCCACGTCATCCTGAAGAAGAACGGTGAGCGCACCTGCATCGGTGTGGTGGTGCAACGCCATGTCGCCCAGGTCGGTGACTTCGGTCGCGGCAGTCGGCTCCAAGGGATCGTCCAACGGATAGTAGTTCAGACGGACAAAACTGGTGTGCTCGGGTGTAAAGTGCCTGCGCAACGCATCTCCCGGCATTCCCAGAGCCAGGCACATTCCCTCGAGCAGTTGCAAGCCGAGTAGCTCACACGCCCTGAAGTACTCGAGCATCGTCTGTTTGAAATCGGGCACCCTGTCGGGCCATTGATTGCTTCCATCGACCGCCGCTTGGTTCTTGGGATGATCGTCGGGAAGGTCGGGGAATGGGAGTGCCGCAAAATCAAATACTTCCTTGAGGTCGCGCGCGTTCTTGGTGAGCTCCCGGTCGTAGTAACCCCGAGGATTCTCCCTGGTTCGGGACGCAGCCAACTTCACGTCGCGTGGAAGGGCAAAGAAGTGGTGCGTCTCCTCCCAAACACGATCTATCAATGCGTCAGATATCCCGTGGTTCACAACTTGAAAAAACCCCCAAGCGCAACACGCACCGTCGATTAAGGCTACGGCGGCGGCTTTCTGAGGCTCGCCGTGGTCGCTGATCAGTGCGTCGACGTCGATGATTGGAACGCCAGTCCTCACGCGACTCTCCCTGAGGGCTTCGGATGACCTCTACCGGACCACTTCCCGGAGGCGTATGATCATAATCTTACCTTCGTGAAGGAGCCATAGGATGGCTGCGGACGGATTCGATCTCGCGCTGAGCATCGGCGGCGCGGCAGGGCAAGGAATTGCGACACCCGGCAACGTCCTGGCCCGTATCATCGTGCGTCGCGGCCTCCACCTACAAGCTTACAACGCCTATCAGTCCATCATCCGAGGGGGCCACATCTTCCTCACCCTGCGGTTGAGCGATCGACCGATTCACAATCACGGCGACCGCATCGACCTCCTCGTGTGTCTCAATCAGGACACGATGAACCGGCACCTCGGCGTCTTGGGCACCGGCGCACGGGTCGTCTTCAATAGTGACACGATCAAGCCAGGCGAAGCACCGCATGGCGTATACCTGTGCCCGATGCCAATCACCGAACTGACCGACAACAACCGAAACAAGCTCGTGCAAAACACCGTGTCGCTCGGCGTGATTGCGAGCCTGCTTGGATTGGATTTTGGAGTACTCGAGGATGCGTTGACGCTCCAATTCACACGCAAGGGTCAGGACGTAGTGGACGAAAATGTCGGTGTGGCTCGCAAAGGATTCGAGCACGCGAGCAGCCAGTTCGAGCCGTTCCCCACCGCCATACCGACGGGCCCCAAGCCGCTGGCCGTGTGGACCGGCAACGACGCGTTGGCAATGGGAGGTGCGGCCGCGGGCGTCAAGTTCTACTGCGCGTATCCGATGAGTCCTGCTACCGGCGTGCTGCACTGGATGGCCAAGAACGGTCGCGAACTTGGAATCATGGTACGGCAAGTGGAAGACGAGATCGCCGTCGCCAACATGACTATCGGTGCAGCGCACACGGGATGCCGAGCCCTGTGCGCAACGTCCGGAGGTGGATTCGCACTCATGACCGAAGCCATCGGAAGCGCGGCGATGATGGAGATCCCCGCCGTATTCATCAACGTACAGCGGGCGGGGCCATCTACTGGTGTGCCAACCAAGACCGAACAGGGCGACCTCTGGCAAGTGCTCGGCGCAAGCCAAGGGGATTTCGAGCGGTTTATCGTCGCGCCACGCGACGCGCTCGACGCGGTCAACACCATGCCGGAGTTGTTCAATCTGTGTGAAAAAGGCCAGTGCCCGGGCATCGTGCTGTCTGATCTCCTCATCTCCGAGGGGACATTCTCGGTAGATCCCGACGCCATCGACATGCAGCCAACGATCGACCGTGGCGAGTTGATCACCGAACCGTCGGCGAAAGACGGCTACCGGCGTTACCTCGATACGGAATCGGGTGTTTCACCGCGCGCGGTGCCGGGCCTCGCGGGCCACGTGCACGTGGTGGCCACCGACGAGCACGACGAGGACGGTGTCTTGATCAGCGACGAGTTCACGAATCCGCAAAAGCGGCGGCAGATGGTGGAGAAGCGCGCGCGAAAGATGCGCGACGTGGTCAATCAAATTGCAGCGCCGCAACTGGAAGGGTCACCCAACGCCGATGTGACTCTCGTAAGCTTCGGTTCGACGTGGGGCGTGATTACGGAAGCCATTCAACAACTCGCAGCAAAGGACGTGACCGCGAGTCACCTCCACATCAAGTGGATCGTTCCGCTGCATGCCGGCGCCATTATGGAAGCGCTATCTCAATCCAAGCGTACCGTCATTGTCGAGAACAACTATTCCGGACAGTTCTATCGCTACTTGCGGAGTGAAACCGGGCTCACGGCCGACGGTCACATTCGCAAGTACGACGGAGAGCCGTTCATGCCGCATCACATCGTTGATGGGGTGCAAGAATTGATCGCCGAAAAGACGGACCGCTACGTACCGGTCCACGAACTCACGGTTTGACGAGGATATCATGGGCGCAGGAGTAATCCAACCACCAACCGTCCAACTCACTCTCAAGGACTTCAAGGGAAAGGTCGATCCGGATTGGTGCGTGGGTTGCGGCGACTTCGGAGTGCTACGCAGCCTCCAAAAGGCATGCGTGGAGTTGGGTCTGCAACCACACAGAATCCTCACCGTAAGCGGTATCGGATGTTCGTCGAACTTGCCCGGGTATATCCATGCGTACGGAATGCACACCCTTCACGGCCGCTCTTTGGCTGTGGCCACCGGCGCGCAGTTGGCCAATCACGAGCTCACCGTCATCGCCACCGGCGGCGACGGCGACGGGTACGGCATTGGCGGTAATCACTTCACGCACACCGCCCGACGCAACGTCGACATCACCTACCTGGTGATGAACAACCAGATATACGGCCTCACGACCGGGCAGATATCACCGACCAGCACCGTGGGAATGAAAACAAAGAGTACGCCGTTCGGTAGCGTCGAGCGACCCATGAACCCGATTACCTCGGCCATCATGAACGGAGCAACGTTCGTGGCGCGAGGGTTCTCCGGCGATCCGAAACACCTCACCGAGTTGATCAAGCAGGCCGTGCAACACACCGGGTTCAGTATCTTGGACGTGTTCAGCCCCTGCGTGACGTTCAATCACGACAACGACTTTCCGTTTTTCAAAGAGCGAGTGAAACGCTTAGAAGACGAAGCACACGATCCCACGGATTGGAAGAGTGCTTGCGAGAAGGCCATGGAATGGGGTGACACGATATACACTGGCCTCTTTTTCCAGAAAAAGGACACACCCGCCCTTCACGAACTGGAGCCGGTGCTGGACGAAGGGGGTCCGCTGGCGTTGCGGTCACTTGGAGTCACGTCCGAGCAAGCAGAGCGCATCATCAAACGGATGATGTAGATTGAGAGCGGGCACCGCACCAAGGAGGTCGTGATGACGATGTCGGCTGATCGGTCGATCAAGGGACACTTCTCGGCAGAGGATGCGGCCGCCATTCGCGAGGCCATCGCCACCGACACCATTCCGCTCGGCTGCCCAAAATGCAGTCAGCCCTTGCGGTCGAGCCTGCCGGGAGGAAGATGTGGCAGACATGACGTATTCGCCTTGCATTGCGATTCCTGCCACCAGAGCCTCGTGGTAGAAGACGCTTGAACCCCCCAAGGAAATCTGTAGATGACACTTGCGGCAGACACCCAGGAATCTCTGGAGGCTGATCTCAAGGGCGAGATCATCCGCATGTACCAGGAAATCGCCGAGAATCCCAACGGCGAGTTTCATTTCTTTCACGGGCGCGACGCTGCCGAACTCTTCGGTTATGACCCCGAGTGGCTGGATCGCGCGCCGGCCGGCGCTGTCTAATCTTTCGCGGGCGTCGGCAACCCGCACGAGCGTAGCAACCTGCAACCGGGGGAGACCGTGCTCGATCTCGGTAGCGGGGCCGGACTCGACGCGATAATCTCTTCATGGGGTGTCGCTCCGAACGGCAAAGTCATGGGTGTCGATCTCAACCCCGCCATGTGTCTCAAGGCTCAAGCTCACGCCGCGGCCACTGGCACGTCCATGGAGTGCCACGAAGGACGCATGGAGGAGATACCGCTCCCCGACGCGTCGGTCGACGTCGTCATCTCCAACGGCGTCATCAACCTTTCGTTCCGCAATCGCAAGGTCATCGAGGAGATGGTTCGCGTCCTGAAGCCGGGTGGTCGAATCTCGATCACCGACATCGTCAGCGCGAAGCAGCTGTCCCAATCGATAGTCAACGATCCCAAACTCTGGGCCAGCTGAATCGGTGGGGCTCTCCTGGAAGGAGAGATGTTCCGCTTGCTCGAGGAGAGCGGTTTCACCCGGGTCCGGTCGGCTGTGGTTCCGCGGTTCCGGTTCCGCAAGGAATCGACGCAGAACTCGGCCGAGGCTTACGGAGTCAAAGCCGTCATGATGACGGCTCTGAAGCCAGATTGAGTTACCGCCTTACCGCCGGGGAAGGGTTTCTGGGTGCGGAGAGAGGCGCCGGGCAGATTCGAACTGCCGAATAGAGGTTTTGCAGACCTCCGCCTTACCACTTGGCTACGGCGCCTGACAGGCGAAAGAAGATCGCCACTCCCCACGCGGTTCTCAACCTCACGATCGACTATCCAGCAGCCGCGACCTTGGCCATTTCCTCGTCGCGCAGCTCGCGGCGCAGGATCTTCAACACTGTGCTCTTGGGAAGACCGTCGCGAAATTCGACGAGCCGGGGAATCTTGTAAGCCGCGAGATTTTCTCGACAGTGGGCGACTAGATCATCGGCAGACGCGGTTGCGCCGGGCTTCAACACGACAAACGACTTAACCGTCTCTCCGCGTTTTTCATCGGGAATACCGATCGTGGCGGCCTCGAGAACAGCGGGGTGCGCCATCAACACGCGATCGACCTCGTCGGGATACACGTTGTAACCGCTGCAGAGAATCATGTCCTTCTTGCGACCCACGATCCAGAAAAAGCCATCTTCGTCCATCGTCGCGAGATCACCAGTGTACAGCCACCCGTCCTTGATGACCTCTGCCGTTGCCTCCGGCTTGTTCCAGTAGCCCTTCATGATTTGGCGGCCGCGGATGAGGAGCTCACCCTCTTCACCGATCCCTTTTTCCGTGACGCCGTCATCGATATCCACGATCTTCATATCGGTGTCGGGCACCGGCACGCCAACGCTCCCCTTTTTGCGCATGGAATAGAACGGATTGCAAGTCGCAACCGGCGAGGTTTCCGTGAGACCATAACCCTCCGAAATCGTCGCGCCGGTCAACTCCTCGAAATCCTCGAGCACCTCAACGGGTAGCGGAGCCGAACCCGAGTTGCAGAGCTTGATGCTGGAAAGGTCGAGCTGATCCACGCCCGGGTATTGGTTGATGGCGTTGTACATCGCAGGCACGGCGGGTAACACGGTCACCCTGTGCTTCAAGACGTTCTTGATCATTGCCCCGATGTCGCGTGGGTTAGGAATGAGAACAATGTGCCCACCCATGAACATAGGGATCAACATGGAAATCGTTATTCCATAGATATGGAAATACGGAAGACATCCCAGCCACGTTTCTTGTCCCGGAACCAGATCTGCCGCCCAGTAGCCAACCTGCTGCGCATTGCTCGACAGGTTGTTGTGCGTCAGCATGGCCCCCTTTGACACCCCCGTCGTGCCTCCGGTGTATTGCAGCAGGGCCACGTCCTCCATGTCTATATCGACAGCCGGAGGCTTGGGTGATGTGCGACGGATGAGCTTGCGGAAATGGTGCACGCTTGACGATTCGGGCACCTTCGCAATCATCGGGGGACTCGCCTTTTTGAGCTTGAGCGGTGCGAGAAAGTTGAGCGGGAAGCGGAGATATTCTGGAATCGATGCAATAACGTAGTGCTCTATGCCAAGCTTGTCGCGTATCCCGCTCACCCGGCCGGCATAGAGAAAGTCCATCAGTATCGCCACCGTGGCGCCCGCATCGTTCCACTGATGCTCAATTTCCGGAGGCGTGTAGAGCGGGTTGGTTAGCACCGTGATGCCACCGAGCCGCAAGGTGGCAAAGATCGCGATGACCGTTTGTGGGAGATTCGGCGCTTGAATCGCTACTCGCGTCCCTTTGGTGACGCCGAGCTCGGCAAGCGCTGTAGCTAAACGATCGACGTCATCTTTGAGTTGCAAGTACGTGAGCGTAGTGTTCTGAAAGGAGAGCGCCGGCCGGGCTCCGAACCGCGACGCCGCGCGGTCGAGTATGCCGGGAAGCGTGAGTTCCTCATAGTCCAGAGAAGCCGGAACACCTTCGTCGTAGGCCTTGTGCCAACGCCGCTCTTCCATTGTTAACCTCACTCAGTCGAGTGGGACAACATGACGGCAGTTTGAGCGTGCGTCAATATTCCCCGGCTCTTACAAGCTCAGGCCCCATCCGACCCCCATCAGTCGTCTGAAGCTCAGGCCGAACGTGGGGTTCAGATCTTGGTCGAACACCGTCCACAGCCCCAACTCTCCATTGGCTATGGGCAAAACGCCGGGATACACGTTCAACACGATGAAGTCCTTCTCGAGCTGGCTCACGATCAAAGACGCCAACAACGAGTTGTTGCGGTCGTAGTACACCCCCATAGCCCATTCCATGGATATCGTGAACTCGCGAGTCCGGGCGTCCTGCACGATACGCCGCGAGGTCTCCTTTCCAAAACCAAAGGAGATTCCGTCCTGATCGTTGAGTCGGTACCCGAATCCAATCTGGCCGCCAAACCCCATCCGCCAAAAGACCGACACCCGGTCGATAAAGGGCAGCAACACGTGATATGCCATGTACTGCCCGTTGTTGTGCACCTCGCCGGTCGGAGTGAAGGACGCTTGAGGCGACCAGTCGGCCACATTCATCGTACGGCTGAAGAAGCGGTTGAGGAAGTCGAGATTGAACGCCATCACGCCGCCGATGTCAAAAATCAGCAGATCCGTAAGATGGTCCGGGGCGGTGCGAAACTCCCCCGTGTTTTCTACGACCTCGTTCAAGAAGGCGGCCGACATGGTTGTCAGCCCGGCCCACAATCTGGGAAGTGGCGTGCCCCTCATCTCGAACCACTCCCGAAGACCGGTGTACGATGCGCCACCGCCGATAAAATGTTCCCAATAGTTGGGCCACCACTTCCCTCCGCTGAAGTTGAAGTTGAGTGGAAATACTTCCGTGGTGATCCACCTTCGCATTCCGATGTCGGAGAGCGTCTCCCGCGGGTGCGTGACGGTGTACCACACGTTGCTCGCGCCCGCTGCGTAACGGTAGTCCGACAACTTCCTCGAACGGTTGCTGAACTGGAGCGGGCTCAATCCCTTGTTGAGAAGCACGGTGAGGGGGCTGAACACCGCATCGCTTCCGTAGGACAGGCCGCGATAAAAATAATTCGTCATGACAGGTACCCGACCAGCGCGGTTTTTGCCGGTGGGAAACCGTGGTTCCCGATCCTTAGACGGCCACGTTGCCATCTCCGTGGGCAAGGAGGATGGCTGCGTGAAAAGAGGCCGTGCTAGCGTGGGCGAAAGCCGCACCGTCGTGCGCCATCTTTGCTGCTCCCGCGCAAGAGACGTCTGGGCACTTGCGAGCGGAGCAAACGTCAGGCTCCCAACAAAACAGGCAATGCACGACTGTCCGAAGGAACGCGTCGACCATGGTTGTATTACACGCATTTGAATTCTCGACAAGGGATAATCGGCGCTGCACGACCTGAGTCGACGTTCCGCAAGGCCGCCGCCGAAGCGACCCAGCCGGTTTCGCTAAAACAAGCGAGACCAAGGTTACACGACTACTAACAGGTTGCGGAAAAATTGATGGTGAGCCGCGTTTGTCCGGGTAACACGACGGTGTACCAGCGTGCGGTCCCCTATTACCGCCCCCGCGGTGCGGTCGGCGTGACGAATGCGGCCCACACTGCCCCATCAGGGGCTGCCTCCGGCCAGGGTCAGGGTGCGTATCCGCATCAGATTGTAGACCGCGGCCGTGAACGTAAACACCCACCCGACCCGCGGGGTCCCGCGATGTCGGAGTTTGCGTAACAACCCAATCGTCTTGCCCCACCCGTAGATCTCTTCCACTTTTTTGCGCTGCCGTTGACTGATCGCATAGCTGGGATGGCGCGTCGTCCGGCCATCCACCGCGCTCCGCAACCGCGTGCGGTGCACGTTCGGCGTGACGTGGGGCGTCCAGCCCAACGCCCGCAGCGTGTCGACAAACCCGCACCGATCATAACCCTTGTCCGCCCCCAACGTCCGTCGCCGGGCCGTCGGCGGTAAGCTCCCCACCATCGCCAGCGCACTCGCACACTCCGCCTCGTAGCCGGGCTGCGTCACGTCGGTCGCCACCACGAGCCCGTGCCGATTATCCATCAACACACTCGCCAAGTACGCCAATTGCGCGCCTTGCCCCCCACTCTTCCGCGTCAACCGCGCCTCCGGGTCCGTCCGCGACGCATGCGTCGCATTCGTCCGTTTCTCCTGGCGAAACGTCACGCTCGGATTCCCCGGATCATCGTCCGTTGGCGGGCGGGTGCCGGCCTTCGGCTGAAAACTCTTCTGACTCGCCCACGCGTCCAGCAAGGTCCCGTCGACGGTGAAATGCTCATTCGACAACAACGCCCGCCGCTCCGCCTCCTGTAACACTTCGGCCAGAAACGCATCCGCGATGCCCCCCTCGACCAGCCGCGTCCGATTCTTCGTAAAGACCGTCGGCACCCACACCGCGTCGTCCAGATTCAACCCCACAAACCATCGGTACAGGATGTTGTAATCGAGCTGCTCCATCAGCTGCCGCTCGCTCCGGATCGTATACACCACCTGCAGCAATAACGCGCGTAACAAATGTTCCGGGGGAATCGACGGCCGGCCCCGCCGCGCGTACAGCCGGTCCAACTGCGGCGAGAGCCGGGCTAACACCGGGTCCACCAGCGCCCGCAGGGCGCGCAACGGATGGTCGGAGGGCACCCGATCCTCCGCACTGATATAGCTGAACAGCGCCGACTGATTCGTCTTGTTCCCGCGCATCGTGGCACTCCCATCGAGGTCCCTCTACGATAAGAACTTCCGGCTCGCGATGCTATCGTCCATTACCCGACTTTTTCCGCAACCTGCTAAGTGCTTCCGGAAGGTCAACTACCCCGAGGATGTGGCGGCCATCTCCTTATACACGTCGACGACTTGCGCCTCGGAGTCCTTCAATGCTGCCACCACTTTTGGATCGAACTGCCGGCCCGCTCCGCCCTCCAGGATTTCCACCGCTTGCCAATGCAAACGCCCCGCGCGATACGGTCGGTCGGTAAGAACCGCGTCATACGTGTCCGCCACGGTGATGATCCGAGCGCCAAGAGGGATGGAGTCTCCGCCGTTTTCGTACGGCGTGTGGTGATCGAGGATCAAGGGAATGACGTCGTTCAGAACCGTTCCGGTGGTGAGAATGAGCTGTGCCCCCAACTCGGTGTGCGCATCGACCTGCGCCTTTTCGTGCTCATCCTGTGGAGCTTCTTTGCGAACAAGCTCCATCACCTCGATCTTGCCGATATCGTGAAGCAGAGCCGCGGACCAGACGTTCTGGACCTCAGCGGAAGAAAGACCCATGCGTCGGGCAAGCACGGACGACACGGCCGCCACGCGCTCTGAGTGACTCTTGGTGTAGGCGTCAGCGGTCTCCAGATACTTGATCAAAATTTGGATATTGCCGAGATACGCGTCACGAAGCTGGCTGGCACGATGGCGGTTCTTGTCCTGAAGCTTGCCCACGATGGCGCCGGTCAGTGTGAGAAAGCACGCCCAGATGAGGAGGTTCCAGAAATTGAGTGTCTCGTCGGCAACGCGGACCCCGAACGGGTCCAGCAGCGTGAAGTACACGACGAACCCCGATGCCAGCACCGCTGTTGTGACCGCGTGGCGAGCGCTCAAATAAAACCCAGCCAGCAACACCGGTATGAAGTAAAACAGCAGAAACGCATACTTGTGGACGACAAAGGAGTTGATGAAGAGGAGACTCCCCACCAAAATCACCACGAGCACCAACTCGAAGCTCTTGAACAACGCGACCTTGACGCGTGTCACGACGTTGGCTGTATCGTGCGTCGCAACCAATTGTGATGTGCGGAGCGGCATCCCCAGCGGAGGTTCGGGATTCATAAAGGATCGGTCGGCGCTGTTGAAGAATTGCAAACGGTGGACAGCGTCACAATACGGAAGCCCGAACGCGAAGTCAAACGCGCTACGCCGCACCTTCGTTGAGGAGTCTGACCATCTCGTTGTGTCCTGCGGCCTCGGCCAGACCGATGGCAGTCTTGCCGTCGTCGGCCTGCTGCGCCACATCGGCTCCGGCTGCAAGCAGCGAACGAACCATCTCGAGCCTGTTGTGCATCGCCGCCGCCTGCAGCGGCGTCCAACCAGCTTGCTGCGTGGCATTCACGTCCGCACCACCGTCAATCAACGCGACAACGCTCTCGGTTAACCCGCTCGCAACCGCGCTATGCAGGGGTTGGACCATCGTGGGGTTCTCTGCCACGGCATTTGGATCCGCGCCCCGCTCGAGTAGCCATTTGACGGCCGCCGGTTGGCCGAAAAATGCCGCGAGATGAAGGGGGGTGAACCCATCAGGCGAACGCTCGCCGACTCTGGCCGGGTGCTCAGCCACCAACTCGCCCAACTCCGCGATACGCCCCATCGCCGTGGCTTCCAGGATGTCCAAGGACGGCTTGGCCGCCGAGACGACCTCCGCCAAATCCCGGCGCTGGTTATACAAAGCCCACATGACGACCGAGACGCCCTGCTCGTTCCTGGCCGTGGCCAGTGAGGAATCTCCGGCCACCAGGGCACTCACCCGGTCGGCGTCGCCCGACTTTATAGCTTCGAAAATCTCGTCCGCGTTCATGAGGGTCCCCTGGCATTATTTAGTTAGTCTAACTAAATTATGTTCCGATGCCCGCACGCGCTACCCCCGTCCCCGCCCCCGCGCATACCCCTTACGCCATCGCCGACAGGCTGCATTCGGCGGCGATCCACCTCCTGCGCCACTTACGGCGGACCGACGAAGCCACCGGGCTGAGCCCGGCTCGTCTGTCCGCCCTCTCGGTCGTGGTATTCGCCGGGCCTCAAACACTCGGTCAGCTGGCGAGCATCGAGCAGGTTCGACCACCGACGATGACCCATCTGGTAAGAGGACTAGAGCACCAGGGGCTCGTGATGAGGGAGTCCGACGACGACGACAAACGCGTCGCCCGGATTAGGGCCACGCAAAAGGGACGTCGGGTTCTCGAGCGGGGAAGGCAGTTACGCCTAAGAGGGCTGACGGAGCGAATATTGACGTTGGACGCGTCGCATGTCGCCGCGCTAGAGGCAGCGATTCCGATCATCGAGCGTTTATCAGAGAAACGGTGAAAATCTAGAGACGCGCTCAGTCCAGCAGCAGCCAACCCGCCGGGCCGTTCACACCGCGCACGAACAAAAACGGACCGAATTCTCCCAAGACTGAGACTTCCGAGCCCGGCGCAAACCGATCGCGCACCGCTGCCGTGACTGTAGGGCTCTCGAGTAACACGCCGCCCTCCGCCAGCGCGGTGCTGCGCAGTGGCTGGCCCGCCGGTTCGACCGAGCGTGCGTCAACGAATCCCATCGCGCCGTCAGGTAGCAAAACACGATACCAACTCGACGTGCCGCCGAGGACCAACATGGGGGTGTTTCTCGCAAGCTCGCTCACTACAGTCCCGCGACGGACTGGTGAGGTGCGCACACGCAAGCCGGCGACCGTGGTGCGTGCCCAACCACCGACGTTGCTCGTATCGGCCAATACGCGGGGCGGGGCCGAACGAAGAGGGTTCAAGGAGGGAGTCGGATCGTACGGCCCGCGACTGTATATGCCGAAGTGGAGATGCGGAGGTGTAGTGCGCGCGTTGCCGGTGTTGCCGACAAAGCCAATCGTGTCACCGCGACGGACGATCTGATTGCGACGGACCACCTGGCTGTCGAGATGGGCGTAGTAGAGTGATTGGCCATAGTCGTCACGTAGCCAAACGACCTTGCCGCCGAGACCGCCGATTCTCGTCGAACGTACCCGACCGTCCGTTGCGGCCAGCACAGGCGTGCCCCGCGGGGCAAAAATGTCGACTCCGTGGTGCTCTCTCCGGCCCCTGTCGCGCGCATCGCCGAACACACTTCGAATCGCACTGACGTCCAACCCTTCCACGGGAAAGGCCAGCGAGGCTCCTTTAGCAATCGTTACCCGGTACCGGCCGCCGCGAAGCAACTCCGGTTGCACGCGCACCACATAATCACCACCACGGCGCACAAAGAACTCGAGGCTCTGTTCGGTACTATCGGCATACGCCTCACGGCGATGCGGACGCAGCGTATCGTCGACCACTCTGAACAGGTCGAGAAACACGCGACTCGGTTCGTCGCTTTCCATTTCTACCTCGATGCGCACCAGCTGACCGCGCTCCGCGGTTACGCGATAACCCATCGCCCCTGCTTCCAGAGGATCGATGTAGCCCACTTCCTCATAGGGTGGCTGCACGGTGAGAGCACGGGTCAGCGCATATCGGCCGGCCGTGATCCACTCGTAACCCAACGCCGTCTGCTCGAGTCCCGCCTCGCGAATTGCAAACTCGTAACTCTCGTGGGGGGTGCTGGGAAAGAATAGGGGGCCTTCAACTGGTGCGTCGTCCGCACCACAGCCAGCAACAAAAAAAAGCCCGCAGCCAAACCCCAATACTCTGTAGGGTCTGTACCGGGGCTTGGATCGGACGGTGTTCGCGTTCAAATCGCTAGTACCGATCCAACTTGATTCCGAAAACGGTCCGCGGCGAGCCCCGTGGCCCACCGCGCTCGTACCGAGGGATCGTGTACGTGGTCGCACTAAGTTGGAACGGCACTAGTACCGTTCCAACTTGTCTCTCCAAATGCTGTTCCAAATCGATTCCGGCGGTCCGGGGCGAGCCCCATGGTTCAGCGCGCTCGTACCAGGGATCGTATACATAGTCGCATTAAGTTGGAACGGCACTAGAAGAAATTCAATCCAGCCGAAAACGTCAGCAACGTCCGCGGACCGGATTGCCCCGAAAAAGGGAGAACATGAAAACGCGCGTCGAGATCAATCGCACCAGGCCAACCTACACGTTTTAGTTCAATTCCGGCACCTACATTCGCTCCGAACGCCCAATCGTGTGTGCCGACTTTCATGTTGCGTCCCAATGCTCGGGCATCTGCATCGTACAGGAAGCGTTCAGTTGACGTTTGACCAAGGTAAATCCCGGTTCCGCCGACCGCGTAGAAGCTCACATTGCGATTGAGGGCGGGCCACTGCCGACGTGCCACGATGGTGGCGTGATACAGGCGGGTGCTACTCGTGGTGTTCACGAACCCGCTGCCAAACATCGGATCGCCCACGAAGGTCTGTTGCTCCGATCGTCCCACTCTCGAGTACCCCACCTCGATGCCGGATCGGAGTGAAGATCCGCCAGTCAAGAAGAAGCTCACGCGAGACCCGATGCCCGTGCTCCCCCTCTCGATCCTTTCGGGGATTCCGTCCTGCTGGGCGGCGGCGGCACCGGTCAACGTCACACAGGTGGCGCAGGTGATGGCAATTGATCTCATCGATCCCTCACTGGCTATCCGACCAAGCGACTCCCAAATCCCGTTACGGGAGTTCCTGCTTGCCAAAGAGATACGGATGCAACCGCTCAAATGTCCGGCGAAGCGGCAAGAAGGCCCGCCCACCCGGACGGGCCCGAAAACGATATATGGAAACGTCGGTTGGGAGCTGCCACCGACGACTATTGCTTACCCCGGTCAGTTGGGGACCTGTCGAGTTGGACGATTGCCCGTCAAGCCGATGCGGCCAGCTCGGAACGCTTGATTTGCCCGATGGCCCGGAACCTCCGCCACGCTTGTGACGAGCCCTGCGGCCCGGTCTTCCTTGCATGCACGTTCCAATAGAGGCGGGTGCTCCGCATAGATCGTTGGCCGCAACCGATTTGATTCCAAGAACATGTCCACACTCCGAGACGCCGATTCTGTTCCATGCCGCTCGGACGCCGTCACCATGAAGAGCCCTGCGGCAGCCATTTGTTGAAGCAGGAAAGATGCCAAAGCGATGACAACGTCCTAAGTCATTTCATACAAATGAGTTACGCCATCGTGGCGGATGCGCCGCGGTCCAATCATGTCTCTTTGGGAGTACACCGATCTCCACGGCCCGGATTCCCACTACCGGCCCGGCTTTGTTCGGGTTATTTTCGCCCATGACATCAGACGGTGGCCAGCCACCCACCCCAGACCAACGACGGGACAACACCATCGAGTGGGTCGAGTCCTTCTCTCCGGCCGGCGAGAGGGAGGCGCGATCCCGACGTCAAACCCTGGAGCTCCTGCAAGGGACGGAGACTCCTTTCGATCGCAAGCACTACGCCCCCGGGCACATCACAGCCAGCGGCCTGGTACTGTCCCCGAACGGAAACAGTGTGCTCTTGGTGTTTCACCGGCGCCTTCAGGCCTGGCTGCAGCCGGGCGGCCACGTGGACAAGTCAGACCCCGATGTCGTTACGACGGCCGTCAGAGAGGTGCGGGAGGAAACCGGTGTGCTCGTGGCCAACGACTCCACACCGGTACTCGCGGCCGTGGACGTCCACCTGATTCCGGCGAACCGACGCGAGCCGACGCATCTCCACCACGATCTCATGTTTCGATTCACCGCAACGAGCGAGACCCTAGAGGCGGCCGAAGAAGTCAGGGAGGTCGTGTGGTGCCCGCTACATCGGCTTACCGATTATCCGCTCGACGAGGCGTTGTTGAACGGCCTGGAGCGCGCAGTGCTATCTGACCCGAGGTAGCAAGGCTCTCCGACGTGGTAGCCGCCCCCGTCCCCAGGGCGTACATTGGCGAAGTTCCACCATCACACCACACCCGATCTGCCCAAAAGGTGAGCATGGCCGTCCTAGATAGGTTCTTGAACGTGATGTTCGACAAGGACGCAGAGGCTGTGGTCCTGGAGACGGGCAAACAGGTGGTGTTGGCGATCGAGAGCGGGCGGCACCCGGTGACGAAGGATCCAATCAACACGCCGAAAATTCTCACTCTCGTCAGGGAAATCATTCCGGAGTCCCTGCAGCCCGAGCTCGACAGCCGTGAGGGACGTCTCACATTCGGATATCTGCTCGACAACCACCGTGTCGATGGGGAGATCGATCGTGTAGGCGACAGCGTGACGGTCGTGCTGTCGCCTGCAAAGCCTCGTCGGTCGACTGCCGCGATTTCCGTTCCCGCCGAGGCGCTCCTCATGGAGACACCCGCAGCTGCCGTGGTGCCGTCGCTGGACGATGACGCGCCCGCTCCCCAACGTGCCAGCGTGGGGTCGGCAGGCGCCGAGGGGCGGATTCAAGATTTGCTGCGATATCTGGTCGAATCGGATTCGTCCGACCTCCACCTTCGTGTGGACTTGCCGCCGACGGTACGCACGCACGGCGAGCTTCTGCCGATGCCGGATCAGAGCAACCTGAGCCGCGACGACATCGAGGACATGGTCGTCGCGATCATGCCGGATCGGAATAAGCAAGAATACACTGATACGAACGACACTGATTTTGCATACGAGATGATCGATGTCGCGCGTTTCCGCGTAAACGCACTGCGCGACCGCAAGGGTCCGGCGGCGGTATTCCGGGTGATCCCAACCGAGATCATGACAGTCGATCAACTCGGCGTGACCCCGGAGGTTCAGCAGCTGTGTTATCTCACCAAGGGCCTGGTGTTGGTGACGGGCCCGACCGGAAGCGGCAAGTCCACCACGCTCGCAGGCATGATCGATCTCATCAACAGCACGCGCACCGACCACATTCTCACCATCGAAGACCCGATCGAGTTCGTTCACAAGAACAAGAAGTGTATTGTGACGCAACGCCAGGTGGGATCTCACACGCAATCATTCAAGCGAGCACTGCGTGCGGCATTGCGCGAAGATCCCGACATCGTTTTGATCGGGGAGATGCGTGACTTGGAAACCGTGGCCATTGCGATCGAGACAGCGGAAACCGGCCACCTCGTATTTGGAACGTTGCACACGACCACTGCCGTGAGTACCATCGACAGGATCATCGACCAGTTCCCGGCCGATCAACAGGATCAGATTCGCGTCATGCTCTCGGAATCTCTCAAAGGAGTAGTCTGCCAGGTGCTCCTCAAGAAAAACGGCGGCGGGCGGGTTCCAGCCCGTGAAATCCTCATCACGAATCCTGCCGTGTCGAATCTCATCCGCGAAGGCAAAACATTCCAACTCATGTCGACCATTCAGACCAACAAGAAGCTCGGTATGATCTCGTTGAATGAATCCTTGTGTGACTTGGTCGACAAAAAGCTGGTGGACCCGGAGGAGGCCTATATGAAGGCAGCGGACAAGGCCTCGATGGAAACAATGTTGACGCAGCGTGGCGTCAAATTGGATTTCAGGAAGTAGTGCGCGCATTAGACTTTTCTAATAAGATGATTTGAACGTTGCCCAGCTTCGGTTGGGCTTTCTACTTTACAGTATGCAGATCCTGCTGGTCGAAGACGACAAAAACCTCCGAGGATTCCTCAAGAAAGCGTTTCGGGAAGAGGGGTGTGCGGTCGACGAGTGCGAATCGGGAGATCGGGCGCTCGATCGGGCGCTCCGACGAAGCTACGATTGCATCGTCCTCGATCTGATGTTGCCCGGTCTGGACGGCTTTAGTGTCGTGCAAGAGTTGCGGCAGCGTAGTGTTCACACTCCGGTCTTGATATTGACGGCCCGTGACGAAGTGGATTCCCGCGTTCGCGGACTGGACCTCGGGGCGGACGACTATCTGTCTAAGCCGTTCGACCTCGCGGAGCTCATGGCCCGGGTGCATGCACTGGTACGACGCGCCGAACTGCGCCACGGAGATGTCTCGCTCTCGGCAGGCGATCTGTCCCTCGATCCAATAAAGAGAGAGGTCACCAGGAATGGGCACCGCATCGACTTGACTCCTCGTGAGTTTTCATTACTCGAATTTCTCCTTCGAAACGCCGGGCGAACCGTATCGCGGTCACGAATTGCAGAAGCGGTGTGGAATTATCAATTCGATACTGAGACGAATGTCGTCGACGTCTACATCAATTACCTCCGCAAAAAACTCGCGGTGAAGGATCAGCCGACGCTGATCCAAACCGTGAGGGGTGTCGGATACCGATTGGAGGCGACATGAAAGAGCCCCGTCTGAGCACCGAGCTGATGCGCCGATTCAGCCGCATCACCTGGATCACGCTCGCGAGCTACATGGCGCTGGTCATGATGGTGTTCGCCGGAATATCGGAAATCGGTCTGCGTCGGTCGCTGGAACAGTCCTCCGACCTCGTCAATTCGCTCCTCGGCATGTACGCGGACCCGTCGGGAGCGCCGGACAGCGTAGGACCTGCCATGCTCGCCGATCAGCTGGTGGGCATGGGAGAACGTTTCGCCATTACTCGGACGACTACCGCGGCCGACGGCGTTCCAACCATGTACTATCTCTCACCCACGATGCCCGCTAAACGGTTGGGGGAGATAACCGCCACCACACGCGACGAGATGCGGCGCGAGGTATTGGAGGCGTTGTCGGATCGTGCCAGGGGGCGATACCGGATACTCCATCGGTCAGTCGGAGAGTTCGACATCTACGTGGTGGGAAGCCGAGGGCCGTTTCTGCTCGGCTTCGGCGCGCTGGCGGCGGGGGCAGTGCTGCTGTTGCCACTCGCGGCTCTGGCATCGCGGGGCGGTGCCCGTCGTTCGGTAGCCGACACCTTGGTACCGCTGCAAGGAGTGGCCGACGCCATGGCCCGAATCATCCCGGCGGACCTGAGCCACCGCATACCAACGCCCACGGGGCAACAGGACGTCACGGAGTTGGCCACCACTATCAACAGAATGCTCGATCGGGTTGAGCACGCCCACCGCACGCTCGAATCGTTTACGGCCGATGCCAGCCACGAGCTCCGTACTCCGCTGACGCATATACGCGCGCGTGTGCAATGGTGCCTCGGAGAGCAGCGCACGGATCACGAAATTCAAGAAGCGTTGAGCGCGATTCAACGTGAAGTCGATCGGACTACGAAGATGGCGGACGATTTGCTGGTTATCGCGCGCGGTGAGAATCGCCAGCTCTCGGTCGACCGTGAGGAGTTCGACTTGACGGAGGTGGTCCACGAGGTGGAGGAGATTACGCACGCCATGGCGAATGGCAAGGAGATTACCGTGAGCGGCGTGGCCGAGGGCCCCTTGCTCGCGGTGGGCGATGTCAATCGCACCAGACAAGTACTGCTCAACCTCGCTTCAAACGCCGTACGATACACACCCTCGGGTTCGGTCCGGTTCACCACCGAACAAAGTGACACCATGGTCTCCGCGTCGGTTAAGGACACCGGCATTGGAATCCTTCCCGAGCAGATGGGAAAAATCTTCGATCGATTTTACCGCGGAGATCCTTCTCGATCTCGCGCCCTCGGTGGCGCCGGACTCGGCCTCACCATTGCCAAGGTGCTTGCAGAGCTGCAGGGTGGACGCATCGACGTGAGTAGTGCATCGGCACAAGGAAGCTCGTTCACACTTTGGCTGCCGCGATCGGATGCGAACCTTAGAAGATCATGAGAATGTTCTAAGGAAGGCTTTCGCCTACTTCAATACACAACGACTCCAACACAAAGTTCTCTCACAGCAATTCACGTGGAGAGAACCATGCCGAAAAGCACCTTGTTATTGATGACCACGTTGTTTTTATGCGCAGCGTGTGGAGACGATCCGACCGACCCTGACGTCATGCTCAACGTCACCTTCACCAATCTGGAAACGTTGAGCGAGGGAACGTACGAAGGCTGGGTGATCGACCAGGCGGGCATGCCCCAATCGACCGGAACCTTTACGCTGGCAGCCAACGGCCAGCACACCTTCACGAGCCCGATCGACGATCCGCAAATGTTCGTCCTCACCGTTGAGCCACCCGGCGACTCCGACCCCGCACCGTCCGACCAAAAACTGCTGGCTGGCGCGATTGTAGATGGCGCTGCCACACTCACATCGTTGGGTTTTGTGAGCGTCGACCCCACGGCGGACTTTGCCACGAGTCCCGGAACTCACGTCCTCCTAACGCCAACGACGGCGACCGACGACGACAACGATGCCGGTATCTGGCTCCTCAATCCGCCCGCACCAGGCGGTGCACCCTCCGCCACGGTGACACTCCCACTGCTCAACGCCGGGTGGGTGTACGAAGGGTGGGTGGTTTACGCTCCCGGAACGGCCAATCAAATGGCATTCTCGTACGGCAAGTTCACGCCCGGAACCGACGGAGTCTTGTCCGGCCGGGATAGCGACGCGGCCGGACCGTTCTCGGGCACACCCGGTGACTTGTCGGCTGGTCCTCCTTTCCCGGGAAGTGATTTCGTGGCACTCAACGGCAACCCGGCACCGATGGCGACCATTCCGTTTGATTTCAACGGAGACGACGCGGTGACGGGAGACAGCATGTGGATGCACGTGATCTCGATCGAGCCTGCGTTCGACCAAGGCGAGGGATCGATGTCCGCCGTTCCGTTTCAGTTGAAGCCGTACGGCGACGCGTTCGGTGACGGTGGGCCGACGGACCCACGCACTATTACGGCCTTGAATCCGTTACCGACGGGGAGTGTAACGGTGGTTCAGTAGCAGGGAGCAGGGAGCAGGGAGCAGGGGAGCGGGGAGCAGGCCTTTCCGACACGCCCCGGGGTGGTGGATGGGTGGCCTGCTCCCTGCTCCCTGCCCCTCTAAAACAGGAATCCCCTTCCGATGCTGAACGCCCACCGGTTGCCAGACCAGCCTTCCCCGAATCGATACCCGAGGTCAAACCGTCCGACGTTGATGCCGGTGGCGCGTGTGGCGCCAAGCCGCAGACCGAAGCCCACGTTACCCCCGAACTGTGGCTCGATTCCGTCGAACCACGCGCCGCCATAGTCGATGAATGTCGCGGCCCCCAAACCAAGCAGCCCCAAGAACTCGTCGACCAGAAAAACTCGATGCTCGAACGTCCCCCACACGGCGCGGTCGCCGGTGAATGAATGCGGACCAAACGATCGCGGCCCGCGACCATGTCCCAAGTCAAACTCGAGTCCGGGGGTTGGACGCTCCATCATCCCCCCTTGGAGGTTCAAGAACGTGGCCTGACGATTGAAGAACTGCGAACCCAACGTCATCGACACCACGACGCGGCCGGAGTCGAGGCCCGCCGATGTAAACAATCCCCCGGCAAGTAGACTGCCACGCAGGAATCCAAACGGAAGCGACGCACCTGCCGCGGCTCTTAAGCGTGGACCAACACCGGATCGCTCGTAGCCAAATGCTGATGGAGCAATCCAAGCCGTGAATCGCACGGTCGCGCTGAGGTCGAGGTCCTCGGCCTTAGCGAACCCGTTGTAGTGTGTAACGACCTTGAAATTTGCTTGACGGTACTCGGCAAAGAAACCGACCGTCCCTGTGATGGTATCGGGAAACGCCAGATCTCTGTCGCTCCACGGCACGAACTCCTCTCTCCTGACCTGCGCCGATATACCGGTTCGAACATAGCGGCCGGTGGTTGCTATTGGGGCAACGGATACTTCAACGCGATTGACGAACGCGCGTCTGTTGAACTCCACCGTGTCCTGGTCAATCGCACTCCGGGTCACGAATTGTAGCACCCGATGATCCGCCCGCTCCCCTCTAACCTCGATCGAATGTCGGTCGCCGAACGCGCGGTATGGCGAGCCCACCGCCCACACACCCCGCTTCCCGTCCGACAAACTCTCGTAGAAGCCGTTCGCCGCGATGCTGGAGGAGAACGCACGGCGCAGACGGGTTCCAACTCGCGTAGCGGTTCGATCGGGCTCCTTGCGGTAGCTGACGTCCACCAGTGTCGCCGTCCCGCCAAAGTTTTGTTCGGCCAATTCAACCGCCCATGTGAATGTGCCCGCAGTGAACCCACCGTTGACGTTGATCTGTGTGCTCCAACCGTCAAACGTTCGCACCGTCACGACCAGTTTGCCATCTACCGTCGATGAATCAATGACCGCGTCACGAAAGATGCCGAAGGCGCGGAGATTGCGCTCCGACTCCGCAACTGTGGCGGAGTCGTACACTTCACCTTGTTCGAATAACAACTCACGACGCACTACGCTGGTGCGTGTGGTGAAACGAATCGCGTTGGCGATCCGAAAGAGCAGGTTGCTCCCGGCCTCCTCGGTACCGAACACATTTTGAGTTATCACGACGATGGTGTCGATGACCGGCCCGGACGCGGCTGTGGGCACCTGGGCCCACACGGTTCCGGGCATGGTGGCCATCATCACCAACCAGAAGGGCGTAAATCGCATCGCTGTAAAAAGGGGAGGTCGGTACAGAAACGGAAGGACTTAGATCACATCGACAACTGAGAACGGTGAGAGGGGAGATGTGAAGAAGTGAGAGGGCCACCCTTCCCGCCCCGGGGTTGGGCCGGGCCCTCTCACTTCTCACCTCTTACGGTCGTTAATACTGACCCAAGAACCGCTCGATCTCCCAGTTGCTCACGCTCGCGGAGTACTCCAACCACTCTTGCCGCTTGGCTTCCATGAACCGTTCGTAAATGTGCACTCCCAGGGCGTCCCTTATGACTTCGTCCTTCTCGAGGGCATCGAGTGCCTCGTGCAAATCACGCGGCAGCTCGTCGATGCGGTGCTTGCGCCGTTCGCGATGACTCATCGTGAACATGTTCTTGTTGACCGGATCCGGCGGGGTCAACTCTTGCTTGATACCGTCGATCCCGGCTGCCAATTGTACTGCCAACGCGAGGTAGGGATTGGCCGATGGATCCGGCATGCGCAACTCGCACCGAGTGCTCTGTCCACGCTTCTCCGGAATCCGGATCAACGGCGACCGGTTCCGCATGCTCCATGCCACGTTGGTTGGCGCTTCGTAACCCGGCACCAGACGCTTGAAGCTGTTGACCAACGGATTGGTCACCGCTACCATGCCACGCGCATGCTTCAGCAAGCCGGCGATGTAGCTCAACGCAACGGTCGACAGCTGCCACTCGGTGTTCTGCGCGAAGAACGCGTTGGTGTCTCCGCGGAAGAGTGACTGATGCGTGTGCATACCCGAGCCGTTCGCTCCCTGGATCGGCTTCGGCATGAACGTCGCCAGGAACCCATGTCGGTACGCCACGTTCCGCACGACAAACTTGAAGGTCGCCAAATTGTCCGCCGTCTTGATGGCGTCGGCGTACTTGAAGTCGATCTCGTGCTGTCCGTGAGCTACTTCGTGGTGGCCGGCCTCGACCTCGAACCCAAGCATTTCCAGATCGTTGATGATCAAACGGCGCAACGGTTCGGCCTTGTCCACCGGCGCAAGATCGAAATAGCCACCCATGTCGTGTGTGTCCAGCGACGCCTCGCCGTTCTCGTCCACTTGGAACAGAAAAAACTCCGCCTCGCAGCCGGCCATCATCTCATAGCCAAGCGCGGCGGCCTGCTCGACTTGACGCTTCAAGGCGAGGCGGGGACAACCCGCAAAGGGTGTGTTGTCGGCGTTGTAGATATCGCAAATCAAGCGAGCAACACGGCCACCCTCGTCGTCGTACGGAAGAATCCGGAAGGTCTCCAGATCGGCCTTCAGCAACATGTCGCTCTCTTCAATGCGCACGAAGCCCTCGATGGACGACCCGTCAAAGAGAATGTCGCCGGCGAGCGCTTTCGCGAATTGGCTCTTGGGAACTTCGACGTTCTTGTTGATGCCGGTTACGTCGGTGAACTGCAGCCTCAGCGAGTCCACCTCGAAGCGATCAGCGAGCTGCTCGATGTCCTCCGCCGTGGCACCACTGGTGTTCAGAGCCTCGGGCGTCAGTGTTGGTTTCACTACCGAGTCGAACGTGAGGGGCTTGGGGGACACGGGACTCTCCTTGGATTTATTCGATTTGTGGCCGGAAATTCATCGGTTCGCCACGGTTTCGTCTCCCCGACGAGGCATCGAGCACGTGGCACACCGAACTTTACCCAGAAACTGACCCGATATCAACGATTTTGTGCTCAATTTACACGATCGTCGCGCTTCTGGGCTCAAAAGTAGAAGGAAATTGCTCCGATGAAGGAGTTATCGAGCTACTTTTGCAAATCCAGAAGGCTCTTGGGGCGAATCTAGAACAAGGAGTCCAGGAGGCTCCACAGCTCGTGCGCCGAGAACTCGCTGAACCGGGAGTCGATGTCGCGCTCGGCCCACTCGAGGAAAATCCACCCTGAAAGGCGATGAGTGTTGCCGCTGACGAAATGAATGCGCCCCCGCAGGCCGTTCACGTCATCGTCACGAACCGACTCGAGCAATACGTCCCACCGATCATCACCTCGAGCCAGCTCTCCCATCTGTCGAGCCTTGATGGCCGACAGGGGCGGATCGAAGTGTTTCGGCTTGGGCAGACCGGAATTGTCGGTCGAACGCGGGGTCATGTTGGCTACAGTAATGCCGCGCCTATTGGCACGCTAGCGCACGGGTCGGAAAAACTTCCCGCAAGGCCTCGGGGTCCCGAATCGATCCCGAAAATCGGAGCATTCGGAGCGTTTATTCTGAGGTGCCGACCGGTGTACATTCCCTGCCCACGAGCAATAGAGGTTCATGTCACAGGGTGCGATACGGTGTCCCAAGTGCGGTGGCGATGCTAGCGGCAAGTTCTGCGGTGAGTGCGGAGCATCGCTCGCGCCGCCAACGTGTCCTTCATGCCAGATCGCGCTTCCCACCGGCGTACGGTTCTGTCACCTATGCGGCGCGCCCCTGGGCGCTGCGCGCCCACGGGTCGCTCGGTCAACCCTGCCGGCATGGATCGCGGTAGGTGCGATCGGTACGCTCGGCATCGGATACATCGCCACGCAAGTGTTCAGCCGGGAGCCACCCGCACTGCAACCCAGTTCATCGACACCCGCTCCAGACATCAGCCAGTTGACTCCGAGGGAGCGAGCCGACCGCTTATTCGATCGCATCGTCCAGGCTGCGGAAAATGGGGACACGGCACAAGTCGAACAATTCCAACCGATGGCGTTGGCGGCGTATTCGATGCTACCGCGCCAGGATGGCGATTCTAGATATCACGTGGGGTTGATACACTCGCTCACCGGAGGGTTCGCGGCTGCACGAGCGGAGCTGGACTCGATCCGCGCCACAAACCCGGATCATCTTCTCGGGGTGATGCTGGATTTTACCATTGCGCAGCTTACGGACAACGCTGAAGGACAACAACAGGCCTACCGCGACTTTCTCGACGTCTACGACACGGAGATAGCGTTACAGAAACCCGAGTATGCCGCACACGATCCGGCTATCGAGGCTTTCCTGACCGCCGCGCGGCAAGCGCGCGGAGTGAACAACTGATGCCCACAATTCATGTAGCTCATAGCCCGGATTCCGACGACGCTTTCATGTTCTGGGCGTTGGCAAGCAACATGATCGACACCGGCGATCGTGAATACGTGCACGAACTCGCGGACATCGAGACACTCAACAAGCGAGCGCTCAAAGCCGAACTCGAAGTAACGGCTGTCTCGGTACATGCCTACGCGCACCTGTCGGATACCTACGCCATCCTTCCGCACGGCGCGTCCATGGGCGATCGCGAGTACGGTCCACGATTGGTTGCCCGAACGCCGAGACCGCCAGACGTCCGCGCGGCCATTGCGGGAAAGAGTATCGCGGTGCCGGGAGACCTCACCACCGCCTACCTGGTCCTCCGTCTCTTTCAACCCGACTTCAAAGCGGTCGTGGTGCCGTTCGACCAAATCGAGGAGAGCGTGGAAAGCGGAGACGTCGACGCTGGCCTATTGATTCACGAAGGTCAGCTGACGTACCAAGATCGCGGCCTTCAACTTTGGCTCGACGAAGGTGCTTGGTGGTTCGAAGAAACGGGGGGATTGCCCCTCCCGCTCGGCTGCAACGTCGTTCGTCGCGATCTGGGCGACGAGCTCATCAACGCGGTGTCTCACGATCTGCGCGCGAGCATCACCACGGGCCTGGAACATCGGGAAGAGGCCCTCGCCTACGCGCTACAATTCTCGCGCGGTTTGGACGACGCCAAAGCCGACACGTTCGTCGGTATGTATGTCAACGATCTAACGGTGGATTACGGAGAGCGCGGGCGGAAGGCAATGACGGAATTATTGGGAAGGGCGGCGGAGGCTGGGTTGATCCCGGAAAGGGTCGCGGTCTCGTTCGTGGAGGATCGTGAGATGTAAGACGTGAGACGGCCACCCACCGCCACCCAATGGGTTGGGGGGCAGGGCCGTCTCACGTCTCACGTCTCACGTCTCACGTCTCACGAAAAAGAAAAACCCGGGGGGCCGAAGCACCCCGGGCTGGAGTGGCCGGACGACGCCGCCGTCAAACGCCGCGCACGGCCACAATCTATTTCAACGAGCGTCAGGCTTTCGGACTGACCCCGCTCGGCAAGTAGATCGTGGGTTTCAAACTGTGACCCCCACGCTCGCCGCGGGCCATCATTGCCACCAACCTTGGCGCTGTTGCTGTTTCGGGCGAAGCTCTCCTTCGTGCCCTCTTCATCCGAATACCCGCGACTACCATCATTTGATCCTCTCCTGCAGAACTCGTTCTCTGTTCCTGCCTTCACTGAGTTAGATGCATCCGCCACATGAATGGTTGCATGTGAGCTACCGAATTCGGCGGACCCTCCCTAGGCGCGACGTGGCCAATGAGTCCGCCACTGTCCGCCGCCGAAACACCAGCTTGGTGTTGGCCGCACCATAGCCCAGCCCCGTTGCGCTGATTCGAACCGCAGACCGCGATACCGTGAGCGAGACGGCATGCACGGCTGGCCCTGCCGCCCACATGAACACCGTGTCGGGCTGCCCTTCGAACACACCAACCAGCGAATCTGCCGAAAACTCGATTCGCACGGGCCTCCCACCGACGATGGCGGCGAATCGTGCCGATCGATAAAAGGCGATCGTCTCATGCACGGAGCGGTCAACCGCCAACCGGTCCAACACCTTGCCTAGCCGGGGAGTTCCCAACGCCGTGAGCATTCCAACAATCACGATGACAATCGCAATCTCTACGAGGGTAAAGCCGATCTTCATACAGTAAACGTCGTTTGTCCGACCAGAATCTCTGTACCAGTGATATGCGGGTAGTGGCTCAAGAACGCGGGTAACGGTTCCTTGACCATTTGCTGACAAAGCCCGCACACGGCGCTGACCCTAATGCTCCGCACCGACGGTATCGTCCGTAGTTCTCCTACACAGGTGCCCGATTGATGGCTAGACTTTTGGCAGCAAACGAGGTCCGTACCGACCGACTCGCCTTTCGCGCAAGCGTCTGCGCGTCTTTGCTCCTCGCAATACTCGCCGTACCGATCTCCGCGCAGATTCCGGACGAGTTCCAAAACCTGCGGATCCTTCCGACCGACATCTCGCGCGATAGCCTCCTGAGGGTCATGCGTGATTTTTCGTTTGCCTTGGGCGTGCGATGCCAGTACTGCCATGTCGGCGGAGACGGCATTTCCTTCGAAGGGGTTGAGTTCCACAAGGATGACGATCCCGACAAGAGAAAGGCACGTTTCATGCTCCGGTTGGTAGCCAACCTCAACAGTCAGGTATTTCCACTCATGCCCGAGCGCGACGACCCCCCTCAGCAAATCGAGTGCAAGACTTGCCATCGAGGCCTGGCCAAACCCGTCCTGCTGAGAAACGTGTTGAGTTCCGTCCTCGACCGGGACGGAGCCGACTCGGCGGTGGCAACGTACAAACGACTGCGAGAGTCGTCCGGCTTGGCGGGCGTGTACGACTTCGGAGAATGGGAGACGAATACGCTGGCGGAAGAGCTCGCGGCTCAAGGCCGATTCCAGGATGCGATCGCTATTTACGAACTGAACGCGGATTTCTACCCCCGCTCTTCCGCCATTGCCGGTTCGCTCGGGCGCTTGTACGAGCAGGTGGCCGACACCGCGGCGGCAATTCGTTCATATGAGCGAACACTCGAACTGCGTCCGAACAACGACCGAGTGGCCGAACGACTACGCGCCCTGCGAGGGCGATAGCCGGACCGGTTTGGGGGTGGTGCTGTCGCAAGGTCGGCATAATACTGCTTCATGCCAAACGAAGCGCCAAAAGACCCGCTCCTCGCCCTCCGCCAATACCGCCAACTCGCTCCCTGGAATCTTCACGACCTGGCCTCCGTGGCCGGGGCGCTTCTCGAGGCGTCCGGTGTGCGCCCGACAAACGCGGCGGCGAAGACGCGACCGAGCGATCGTACGATTCGCTATTACGTAGCCCAAGGCCTGATGGCTCCTCCTGAAGGCCGCGGGACGTCCGCAACGTACTCGTACAAACACCTCCTTCAAATTTTGCTGATCAAGTTGCGTCAAATGGAAGGCGTTCCGCTTTCCCGGATCGGCACCGAACTCGAAGAGCACATGGGTGATATCGTCGAGCGGCGCGTGGCGTCCGCCCTCGGGTCCGGTGTGATCCCGCCCAGTCGGCTCTCGATTGCGAACCCCGAGGCCGCCCGGGGGCGAGCCGGGAGAGCCATTCATGCTTGGGCGCGACTCGGCGAGTCAAGCGACCGGCCGGCCGAAAGCGGCAAGGGGTTCGCCAGCACGAAGTGGCACCGCGTGTCTGTCGTAAGAGGATTGGAACTCCACGTTCACGAGGGTCATCCTCTCGCTAGATACATCGGGCAGAGCCAGGACATCGCAGACGCGGTCCGTCTTGCGGTGAATCGGCTAGTGATGAGCGATGAATAAACGACCGTCTCGCGGGTATCTATATCACATCGCGGCAGCCCCAGCGAGAATCATATTGTTGAGCGTCGCCGTCCGCTCTCATGTGGGACGCCGTCCATTTCCAACTTTTTCGTCCACTGTTACGGGAGCGTGAGATGACTTACGTCTTCGTGATTATCCTTGTCGCTATGGTCGTTTGGGCCATCACGGCGTTCAACCGACTCATCGGTCTAAAGGGGCAAACACTCAACGGTTGGAAGCAGATCGACGTGCAGCTGAAGCGCCGGCACGACCTCATTCCCAATTTGGTCAACGCGGTCAAAGGCGCGATGGAATTCGAAAAGGGAACACTCGAGGCCGTGATCTCGGCCAGGAACCAGGCCGTAAAGATCCAAGCGGACACACTCCCAACAGGAGGCGTCCAAGCTCTCGCGCAAGCTGAAGCAAATCTCAGCAGCGCGCTCTCTCGCCTCAACGTCGTCGTCGAGCGATATCCCGATCTTAAGGCAACCGGCAACGTCGGCCAGCTACAGGAAGAGCTGACATCAACCGAAAACCGCGTTGCGTTTGCGCGGCAGCACTACAACGACATCGCAACATCCTACAATGTGCTTCAACAACAATTCCCCTGGAGCCTCCTAACGGGATTTGCTAAAGCCATTGCGGTCGAGTTGTGGGAAATCACCGACGAAACGGATCGGGAGGTGCCGAACGTCGATCTCTCCATGACGTAAGGCCTGTGAGTAACGCAAATCTATTCGAGCAGCAGCGCCTCAACCGCCGCCGGTCGATTGTCGTCGTCACGATTTTCTTGCTTTTCTTTGCTTGGATCGGATTTGGCGGCGACCTGGCGTTCTACCTACTCACTGCAGAGCTCGACCCGGAACAATACCACCACACCATTCCCTGGATTGGAATCGGCGCAACCGTCCTCGCGTTCGGGACGGTATGGTATGCGCGCCGCACCGGCCCGAGAAAAGTTCTCTGGGCGACCGGCGCCCGGGAACTGGTGGCTCCGAAGCGGCAAGAGGAACAGATGCTCGTCAATGTCGTAGAGGAGATGTCGATCGCGTCCGGACTGCCGCGGCCCAAGATATGGATCGTGCCGGACAAGGATCCCAATGCCTTCGCCACGGGTAACGACGAGGCGGCATCTCATGTTGCAGTCACGGAGGGCTTGCTCGACACACTCAACCGCGACGAACTGCAAGGCGTAATTGCGCATGAGATGGCCCACATCAAGAATCACGACGTGAAGCTGATGACATTGCTCGCGGCCCTGATCGGCGTGATCGCGCTAATGTCGGACGCGGCCTGGCGCTCGCTGCGTGTGGGTGGACGTGCTAAGACAGGAGGTCGCGGCGGCAAGAAAGGTGGCCTTGGCATGATCGTCCTCGTTGCCTGGCTCCTCACCTTACTGGTGGCCCCGCTCCTCTCGCGACTCCTCGCCCTGGGAGTCAGTCGCAAGCGCGAGCTGCTCGCAGACGCGTCGGGTGCACAATTCACACGGAACCCGGCAGCTCTCGCTGGCGCCCTTCGAAAAATCGAAGACGCGAAGCCGGCTACCAAAGCGATCCGCCGAGGGACCGCGCACCTTTGCATCGCCGATCCCCTTGGTCGCCGTCTGACACACAAACAAGGGTTCATTGCGGACATGCTCGCGACCCATCCACCCATGGCTCTACGTGTGGCCCGTCTCAAAGCGATGGCATTTCAGTACGAGCAGACGGGGGTGTTGCCGGAATCACTTTAGAAGAGAGCGGGGAGTGGGGAGCGGAAAGCGACCTGGGTGCGCCAACACCATCTCAGCGAACTCTAGTTGCTCCTGGATGACACGGCCCAATTGGCGATCTAGTGCCCCCACTCCGTATCGCCTGATGAGCGTAGCCGCACACCGGATGGCCGCCAGACGATCACGAATGTCTCGAGTTGCGGCCTCTTGCGACGCTTGCTTACCGGTCGGCATAACGTACCACATGCGTAACCGTATGCCATTCGCGACCCACGAGCATCACCCAATCAATGCATTACACGGCAGAACGTCGCCGACAAAAAAAGACGGCCGACAATCCCCAAAGGAATCATCGGCCGTCTACGCGCGAGCTATCCGGAGTCAGGGGATTCCTCCCTCTGTTCTTCTTCTTGACGCCGCCGGGACTGTTACATCGCGGTAGGGCTGTCAAGAGCTCCGGCCTCCATCCCCAAGCGGCCCGGCCAGGGCCTCAAGGTTCACTCGTGCAAGCGCTACGATCAGGTCGGGTCGCGGACCGACCGTTCGCACAGCACACCGAGGCGCCACTTCGGTGTGGGTGAGACACGCGACTGGCCTCACCTGCCCAAGCGAAAGTGACCACCCGGATCTCTGGCCGCCTAAGCCCTTGGTTAATAGACGACCTCCCCGGAATTTTTCTGCTTGGACTCGTCACCCAGAGCGTCTTCGGGACCGAGTCCCGCCCTTCTCCTGAGTGCCGTCGACGTTCAATTTAGGAGCGGTCCAAAATCACGCAAGTGCCGACGTATCTTCGGTTTACGCCGTTTTCATGTGTAAAAAATGTGGATGGGAAAACCCCGAAAACACAACGAGTTGGACTCCTTATCCACCTAATGTGGAAGTTGTGGAATGTCAGTAACTCGGCTCGTGCAAGGGGGTGAGAAGTAAGAAGTGAGAGGTGAGAAGGCCCCACCCAACCCCCCCGGGGGGACGGCGGGGCCCTCTCACTTCTCACCTCTCACTCACTAGACATCTCCTCGTACACATACGGCTCGCTCTCTTCAACCGGCGCAAACAACGCTCCGCCGCCTGTTGTCGCAAACCATCCGCTCAACAGCTTGTTCGAACCGGCGCGATCCGGTTCCTGTAGCAAACCCCCGAGCCAGCGCTTTACGTGGCGCAGTTCGGGGGCGCGCTTCGACAATATCGAAATTACCGCGCCCACCGCTTGGGTCGCGCGAATGAAGTGGGCCAGGGCGTGAGCGCGCTGTGCAAACTCGTACGCTCGGACACCGGGTTCGTCGTACAGCAGCGAACCCTCGTACGGATCTGCCGGCGGTGCGTCCATCCGCGGACCCATGTAGACGAACACCCGGCGGCCTTCCCGCCGCCGCTCGACCATGGCCGCGGCAGTCTCACCGCTCAGGCGGGCAGCATGAATGAGGTCCTCGTCAGCCAGGAGGCCAACCGCGCCGGTCCACTCGAGCACCGCCAGCGCATTCTCCAACGGACACCCGACCTCGTCGTCGTAGGCAACGAACCGCGGGGCGTCGCCGGCACGCGAAAAAAAATGTCCGAGCGCCTCGCCACGATCGGCAAACGTCTGAGTCGTCCGTGCTGTCACCGGTAAAGCAGCCATCGTGATGAGAAAGCTAACTTCATTTCTCCGGCACCTCGACGGTACAGGTACGGACCTTGCAAGCTGGGGACAATGTCGACCTCGCGAAGGTGTGCAATGAGGAACAAGATGCTGCTGGGTTTGGCCTTGCTCGTGACACCTCAATCCCTCCTGGCCCAGGGCTTACGTGAAGTACCACAACGATTTGTGTTCGTCCAGCCCCTCGGATTGATACTGGGCGTAGGCACCGCCGGCGTCGAGTTCAATATCGGGCGAACGACGACGCTCGAAATCGGCGGCGTAGGCGTGTACTCCCAAGAGGACGGAATCAAGATATACGGTGGCGGGCCGGGTGTCGGCATCCGGAAATATCTCGGCACGGCCGAAGCGGCGGGCGTCGTGGTCGGGGGACGCGTAGACGGGGTCTGGCTACAAGCCGACAACACGCAGGCCCAGCGACAGTTCCTGACGACGCAGCTGCTGCGGGGGCGCCGAGATCATCTCTACCTGGGCGTCGGGTTGCTATTCGGATTTCGCTGGGTTTCGACCAGCGGTTGGTTTGCCGAACCCGCCATCAGCTACGAGTACTTTGCCGGGCCTCGCCCGTTGGTTCCTGGCTCTCGCAATCTGCAGGATGAACTCGGGTTATCAATTGGAGTGGCGGTGGGGCTCGCCTGGTAATCGGACGGGCTCACTTGCCTAGAATGCCGGCCGTGCGCATGGTACAAGCATGAAGGCTCTTCTCGTGTTCCTGCTCGTTGTGACGCCGACTCCGTTAGTGGCGCAAAGACGAGACTCCGGTCGAGACCGGGACAGTGTGCAGACCCGGATCCTCAAGCGCTGGGTCGGCGCGAAGGTGAATGGTCTTCCGCTTTGGTTTGATTTCTTCAGCGATACCATGCTGGTCGTCAGCGACAACGCCCGAAATTATCCGGTCGATTATGCGCTGACACCTCGCAACTTGATCATCTACGGCGATACCGCGCTGAGCCACATGCTGCACCACGTCTTCCACCGATTCCACGACTCGACTGAGGCATTCGTGCCGACTTTCCAGTTCGGCTTGCGGTACAGATTCTCACTTGAAAAGCTGCTTATCGAAGACGAAGACAATGTCACGATCACGATGACCGAGCAGAACCCCTTGGCCCGACCGATTGAAGCCCGCTGGATCGCCGACCTTCCCGACAGCAGCCAGATGGAACTCTTCCTATCGAGAAGTGGGGATGCATCGCACCGAATACGCCCCGGCGGATCTCGCGTGTTTGGCAAATGGGAACGGCGTTCCCGGGAAATCGAGTTCGACTGGACGCCCGACTCTCTGGAGGTATCTGATTCAACCTTGATCTGGACGGGTCTGTTTGACGCTCGAGGTCAGCAGATCGTGCTTGATAGTATCGGCCCCGGATCGAGCGTGACGATCTTCCGCCGTATCATAAGGTGAGAGGTGAGACGTGAGACGGCCCGGCCCAGCTCCCTAGGGGGGATGAGGGGGCCGTCTTACGTCTCACGGGACAAGTGTCAGAGGATGCAGGTCACTTGGGACGTGCTTCTTTGACAGGTAGTGCGTACGCACGTGACATATTGAGAATTGGCGATCATTCCTGAAAGCCATGACGAGGAAACCGATAGCGAACGGTCTGCAACAGGGGCTGCGACCCTGGTTCGCGCCGCCGCAGCGCGTAGAAGCGGATGCGGTTGGCGTCGAAATCGACCTCGGCGCGCACGAGACGATGGGACCAGCGCGGATCGACCCGCCAGGTATGCCCCAGCAGCTCGGCCGTTCCCTGCTCGCTGATGCGCCGCAGGAACACCAAGCGGCCGCGCGGGCGGGTCTGCAAGTCCAACGCCCACTCTTCGGGAAACGTCCGTCGTGGCGGGGCGGCCTCCAGGCGCGGTGCCGCACGGCGGCGGACTGCTGCCACGTAGCGATCCGAACGCTCCTGCAGGGCCGCGCGGGTGGGATGATGGAAACGGGCCCACACCTTGGCCTGCCACCGACCGTTGTAGCTTTCTACCGCCGCCTGGAAGCCGGTCTCGCGTGGCGGCGCGAACACGGGGACGATCCCCAAACTCAAACACAGGCGCGTGACACGGCCGACGGTGTCAGGGAACTGATGCGCGCCCTGGAACCGGGTGTCGTTGTCGAACTGTGCATAGGCTGGCAGCCCGAACTGCCGCCAGTGCGTTACCAGGGCCTCGACGATAGTGGTGGCGCGGACGGGTGGACCGGGCCACGACGCGACCAATCCGCCGTGCAGCGAGATGCCGTTGAGCACTTCGACCTCGGTGCCACCCTTGATCACCAACCCTTCGACGATGTCAAAGCTGTCCAGCTCCGCACAGCCCGCGGCCACCTCAGGCAGATACCAGCCTCGGGGCGGTGGGGGGCGACGGATCCGCCGGCGACCGTCCAGCGCCCCGTGCCGGGCCAGGATGCGGCCGATCGTCCGCACCGCGGGGACGCTGCGATAGTGACGGTCGCGCATCTCGCGGTAGATGGCAGCGGCCCCGTACTCCCCCAGGTCGCTCGTGTCACGCAGCTCTCGCCGCAGCGTCAGCACGACATCTTCTACGGCCGCTTCCGTGCGATGAATCGTGTGCGCGAGGTGAGACCGGTCAGACCAATCGACTCGATCCAGCCGCTGGCCGCCGACGCGCTGCACCCACCGTTGCACGGTCTGGAGGCTCACGTGAAACCGGCGCGCCACCGCACGCAGCGAGGCACCCCGCCGAACCGCGGCAACCATCTTTCGACGTCGCTCCTCGGTCCGGCCTTTTTACGCACCTTGACCCCCGAACTAGTGTTTCGTTCAAATACTATAAACCACACTCCTGACCTGGATCCTGTGACACTCCGACCTGCATCCTGTGACACCTAGGTGACCTGGATCCTGTGGCACTTATCCTCTCACGTCTCACATCTCACGTCTATATGACCATTACCGGGTGAAGCCTGTCCCGTCTTTCATCGAACAGACATTCGGCACGGTCGAGCCTGTACTCGACCTCCGTTCCGCGGGTTGCCCCAAATTTCACACTGGGCTCGACCATTCCCGTGAAGCGGCGCACCATGACGAGCGCCTGAATAACCTCACAATAATCGGGCTCCCGGTGGGTGTATCCGGAGGTCAGCAGACCCCTCAAGAACGGCAACGTTTTGAGGTCGTTCAGGACGAACAGCGACCCGAGAATACGGGGGCTGAGGAAGCTCCGCAGATGCAGGTCGCCGCGGATGTCGTCAAACAGTGCGACGAGTTTGGCGGCGGCACCCTCGGACGGATAGAAACGAGCCGTCTCAGCGGCGGCACCCGTGAAGGCGTGATGGGCGTCAGGCACGAGGAAGTTTTCGAACAGAGGCCACTGCCTCGGCGGGTGGCGCTCCGCGAGCGAAAAAAACGAGAAATATCGTCGCGCGAGCGGAGCGGCTTCGTCTTCGAGAACCGTGCACAATCCGGCAACACCATAGCGTTGTGCCACAAGGGCCGCTGCGGCGGCGTGCTGCATCCTTTCGACTTCCGACGTCCGGAAGGTCCTCACCCTGAGAGCGGCGTCGGTGGTGGGGCGGGCCAACTTAGGGAGTCGAGCCAGCAGCCGCAGGAGCAGACCGTCCACCTCGTCGAGCACCGGTTCGCCGTAGTGCTCATCGTGGCGCCACGCCCTATGAAGTGCTTGCCAACCCAGATCGCTCAGTCCCGCCGCGTGCCAAGCATGCTCGAAGGCTTCCGGCGTCGGGGCGTTCAGTAACCGTCGCAGCGCTTCGGCAAAATGAAGGATTGGGTTCGACATCTCCACACAATTTACTCGACGATCGGCCCGCCACCACTCCCCTCGTGGCACGAGTGCGGGTTGCGGGTAGCTCTCGGGTGAGCAGATTGCTTTAGGCGCGGCGGCACACTAACGTAGCGCGCTCACATCTCAGCGACGAGAAAAAACGTGTCGAAAAAGATACTCGGCGATCTTTTTGCACTGGGAACCGCACTGCTGGTGCTTGCCGGCTGTGCGCGCGATGCTCCCATTCTCATTGGCCTGACGGGTCCCTTTTCTGAAAGTCGCGGCGTCTCGATGCGACAGGCCGCCCAGCTGGCGGTCCGCGAGGTCAACGCGCGCGGTGGGATCGCGGGCCGACCTCTCCGACTACTGGTGGTAGACGACAGCGCGGACACTGAGATTGCGGCGCGCGTGGCTAGGCACTTCTACAACAACCAGGGTGTCGTTGCGGTGGTGGGCCACCTCTCGAGCAGCACGACGCTGGCCGCCGCGCCAGTCTACCGCGACGGCCAAAATCCGCTCGTGCAAATCTCCCCATCTGCCTCGAGCCCACTCATCACGGACGCCGGACCATACACGTTCCGCGTCTGTCCGTCCGACCACCTGCACGGAACACGTCTGGCTGAGTGGGCCCGCAGACAACTCGGAGCCGACCGTGCAGCCATTCTTTACCAAAACGACGACTACGGCCGTGGGATACGCTCGACGTTCGCATCGGTTTTTTTGGACCTGGGCGGGACCATCGTCTCCGAAGATCCGTACATCGACAACGTTCCGAGTTTTGCACCGTTCTTGGAGCGAGTACGCCGACAAGGAGGTGCGGACGTCCTCTTGATCGCTGGTACGAGCCATAGTCGAGAGAGGATTAGGGCCACGTTGGACACCGTCGGTTTGAACACCCAACTCATGGGTGGTGATGAAATGGTGGGAATCGAAGAATCGGTGACTGCCGAGGGTATGTTGATTTCGAGCGCCTACTTGCCGGATCAACCTGGCGATCGCAACAGTGAGTTCGTGCGCTCCTATCGCTCCGCCTTCTCAAACCAGCTTCCCGACCATAGGGGTGCCGGCGCCTACGACATCATTCATTTGCTTGCACAAGCAATCGAGGAGGTTGGGCCCGAGCGATCCAGCGTCCAGAACTATCTGTCTCGCGTGGGTGGTGACATCTTGCCATTCGAGGGCGTGACCGGGACCATCACCTTCGACCTGAACGGCGACGTTGAGTCGAAGGACGTGGTTATCGGCGTCGTTACCGGCGGACGTCTGGTTACAGCAGCGGGTCAATGAGCAGGTACCGCCGTCTCAACACGCTGCGCCTGCGCGTCATCGTCGGCGAAGGAGCGCTGGTTCTTGGAATTGCGATTATCGCTATTTCTGGAATCGCCGCTCTCCGACGTGTAAGCCGAACCGTCTCGGAAGAACTTCAACTCAACACACAGCTCGCGCAGGAAAGCGGCGCGCTGGCCGCGGCGCTTTTTGACCAGATTCGCGCAGCCGAGCAATACCTTTCCGACCCAGCCGTCGATGTGCGCCTTCAATTTGCTGATGCCGGAGAATTTGCTTACGAGAGTCAGCGGCGGCTACGCTCCATCACCGGATTGGCGGAAGAAGATCGGATAACCGTCAATCGCATCGCAGACACGCACGCGCAGGTAGAGACATGGTACGCCTACGTGCATGCGCTACATGATGTCGGATTCGGCCAACTCCCTGCAGCCGTTCAGGCCGCCGATTCGGCGCGCGCGCTGGCCGCAACACTGATCACCTATCTCCGCGATTTCACGGCGCGACAGGCATCGACATCGGAAGCCACCGGTAACGTCCTCGTCAGTATGACCCGCGACCGCGAGATAACGATGTGGCTCGTCCTGGCGCTTGCCGTGATGATCGGAACGGCGATCATGCTCGCCACCGTGCAGTCGATGGGTCTTCCGCTCGCGAGACTGGCAAACTTCGCCCATCGGTTGGGGACCGGCAATCTGCGTCCTGTCGAACTTGGTTCCATGCCACGGGAGCTCGAAGACCTGGGAACGGCGATGACACAGATCGGCACCCATCTCCGATCACTCGTCATCGAAGTATCGCAGCAAAGCGAGCGCATCCTCGCGGCGGCTGGTGATCTATCGGCGATGAGCGAACAACTTGCGGCATCCGGTGGGCTGGTCTCGACGGCGATGGTAGAGATGTCACAGGAAGCCAAAGCGCAGGTCAACTCGCTTCACGAAGGCGAAACGGCCACGGAAACGTTGCAGGACGCGGTTCAGCGTAACGCAGAGGTTGCCGGCAAGGTCGCCGACGTCGGTAGTCGCATCCACCGGCTGGCCGTCCGTCACCGTGAGGACGTTAGTGCCGCAGGCACGACATTGCTCGACTTGGGCAGCGTGGTGCAGACGAGTGCACAGCAGGTCGAACAACTGGCTGCGCTCTCGGCATCCATCGATGAATTTGTCGACCGGATCAAACAGGTATCCTCACAGACAAACCTTCTCGCATTGAACGCCGCTATCGAAGCGGCACGTGCTGGCGAAGGCGGACTCGGATTCGCGGTGGTCGCCGATGAGGTGCGGCAGCTTGCCGATTCCAGCGCGGGAGCGGCCGACTCAGCGACTAACACCATCAAAGAAGTTCTACAACAGGTTGCTCACGTCACGGCAACCATGGAGGATGGCCGGCGACAGGTTGGCGGAATTGAGACGGTGGCCCAAGGCGCAGCGTTGGCACTCCAAGAAATCACTACAGCCGCCGCCGACGTGCAGCGCGAGGCGCAGGTGGTTGAGCGGGCAGCACAGACCAACCTGAAAACAGTGGGCCAAATAAAGAAGCTGATGCGGGGTCTGTACGACGCGGCTCAAGCGCAGGCCGCATCGAGTGACGAAGTCTCGGCCGCTGCCGAAGAACAAACTGCCTCGACCGAGGAGATCGCCGCACAAGCCAGCGAGCTGGCTCGCGCAGCGGAGCATTTGCGGGGACTGATTCAGGGACTGCGCACCTAGCGCTTCTTTTTTACCTTCTTCGCGGCCGACTTGACGGCCTTCTTCTTTACCCTCTTGGTGGCCTTTTTGGTGGTGACCTTTTTGACGGTCTTCGTGGCGGCGGGGGCCGATTTTTTTCTTACCGTGCCTGGCCGTCTCGATGCCGCCGCCGGTTTGGTGGCTTTCTTTACCCGAGTTTTTCCCCGGCTCTTTTTCCCGACGCCCTTTATCTGCCCCAGCAACTCCTCACCTTCCGCGGATCCCAGCAGCCCACGGCGCACCGCATACTGCACGAGTTCGATCGCATCCGACTCGTGGAAATCTCCCAAACCCGCTCCTGCACGGATCATGCTCACGATGGCGTCTGCCACCGGGCTCCTGAGAACACTCGCGATCCCAGGCAGACTCTCGAGCAAGGCCGAGATTTGATGACCACCCAGCTGTGGTGCCATCGATACTCCTCACGCGGTTGGGTTGGGGAGCGGCAACCTAAGAAGTCCGAGCCGCTACGTCAAGTGCGGCTCGGAAGCGCAAAAAACATCCGTAACTCAATGTCCATAAACGAGTTACATATGTGGCGGTCATTGCGGTTCGTGCAGAGACCTTCCGGCTGCTGATCGGGAACGAGTGACGGCACCGCTCCCGAAGGGGAGGGTCAGCTCTGCGAAGATTCCGACCTTGCAGGTTTGCGCCGCTTCTGCTTCTTCAACGGCTCCTGAGCCCGACGATACACGACCCATTCGGATTGCGATAGCATCTCGCCCAACACCACCCGGGTGCGCTGGTCTATGGGCATGTCCAGATGCATTTCCATCAGGTAGTCTGCGCGGTCCGCTCCAACTCCCTGCAATCGGAATCCGGCGGCTTGGGGCATCACCGCGGTCACTTCTACATTGGCGACGGGTACGTACCCGTCAGGAGGATGCGCCATCAAAAGTCTCCACGAAGGGGGGGGTCTAATGAGAGAGTGACCCTCGGTACCGCTCTGGTCAAGTCGTTTCAACCGAGATACATTGAGAATCCCCCTAAATCCGGGAGGGCCAGTGGGACGTCGCGGTATCAAGGAATTCCGGGCCGACGAAGCGTTACAGTTGATCTTGGCAGACCGAGATCACGAAGAATTGGCGTGCCCGAGCTGCGGCAGTGGTGACATCCAGCGGACCCCCAGGCGGCGCGTGTCCAGCGCCCGATGGGACCGCCATCGGCAGGTCACGCTGCAGTGTACCAATTGCAGTCGGCGGGCGGTCTACGTTCCGCGTAACGTTACCCAACCCTCCCATCCTGAATTGACAGTCTAGGAGAGTGATGACGCGTGGCTGGTGACGCCATTCAGATGATGGGCACGGTGAAGGAAGTACTCCCCAACACTACCTTCCGAGTCGAACTAGAAAATGGTCATGAGGTGCTTGCCTACGTGTCCGGCAAGATGAGAAAGCATTACATCCGCATCCTCCGTGGTGATCGCGTCTCGGTGGATCTCTCACCGTACGATCTCACGCGGGGTCGGATTACGTATAGGTATAAGTCGTAGGATAGGTTGTCGGGCGTCGGGCGTCGGGCGTCGGGTAATCAGAATTGGATAGCAGAAAAAAAAGACCCCGCAACTCCAACCAGTTAGCGGGGTTTCGTTTTAGCAGGTTGCGGAAAAATTCATGGTGGGCCGCGTTTGTCCGGGTAACACGACGGTGTACCAGCGTGCGGTCCCCTATTACCGCCCCCGCGGTGCGGTCGGCGTGACGAATGCGGCCCACACTGCCCCATCAGGGGCTGCCTTCGGCCAGGGTCAGGGTGCGTATCCGCATCAGATTGTAGACCGCGGCCGTGAACGTAAACACCCACCCGACCCGCGGGGTCCCGCGATGTCGGAGTTTGCGTAACAACCCAATCGTCTTGCCCCACCCGTAGATCTCTTCCACTTTTTTGCGCTGCCGTTGACTGATCGCATAGCTGGGATGGCGCGTCGTCCGGCCATCCACCGCGCTCCGCAACCGCGTGCGGTGCACGTTCGGCGTGACGTGGGGCGTCCAGCCCAACGCCCGCAGCGTGTCGACAAACCCGCACCGATCATAACCCTTGTCCGCCCCCAACGTCCGACGCCGGGCCGTCGGCGGTAAGCTCCCCACCATCGCCAGCGCACTCGCACACTCCGCCTCGTAGCCGGGCTGCGTCACGTCGGTCGCCACCACGAGCCCGTGCCGATTATCCATCAACACACTCGCCAAGTACGCCAATTGCGCGCCTTGCCCCCCACTCTTCCGCGTCAACCGCGCCTCCGGGTCCGTCCGCGACGCATGCGTCGCATTCGTCCGTTTCTCCTGGCGAAACGTCACGCTCGGATTCCCCGGATCATCGTCCGTTGGCGGGCGGGTGCCGGCCTTCGGCTGAAAACTCTTCTGACTCGCCCACGCGTCCAGCAAGGTCCCGTCGACGGTGAAATGCTCATTCGACAACAACGCCCGCCGCTCCGCCTCCTGTAACACTTCGGCCAGAAACGCATCCGCGATGCCCCCCTCGACCAGCCGCGTCCGATTCTTCGTAAAGACCGTCGGCACCCACACCGCGTCGTCCAGATTCAACCCCACAAACCATCGGTACAGGATGTTGTAATCGAGCTGCTCCATCAGCTGCCGCTCGCTCCGGATCGTATACACCACCTGCAGCAATAACGCGCGTAACAAATGTTCCGGGGGAATCGACGGCCGGCCCCGCCGCGCGTACAGCCGGTCCAACTGCGGCGAGAGCCGGGCTAACACCGGGTCCACCAGCGCCCGCAGGGCGCGCAACGGATGGTCGGAGGGCACCCGATCCTCCGCACTGATATAGCTGAACAGCGCCGACTGATTCGTCTTGTTCCCGCGCATCGTGGCACTCCCATCGAGGTCCCTCTACGATAAGAACTTCCGGCTCGCGATGCTATCGTCCATTACCCGACTTTTTCCGCAACCTGTTAGATCTTTCCCTTGCGTCCTACACCCGACTCCCGACACCCGATTTAATCACCGCAATAGATGAAGCAGCCGTCTCCAGCGAATGGCGGTGATGATTGGAAGCGGCAGGATACCGGTTTTGTCGTAGCTGAAGTAAACGATCATTGCCCTACCGCGTATCCGGTCGCGTCCAAGGAAGCCCCAGTATCGACTGTCATAGGATGCGTCTCGATTGTCGCCCATGGCCAAAAAGGAGTCCTGGGGTACGACTATCGGACCCCAGTTCTTGAGCGTAGGCCTGTATCCCTGTGCTGTCTGCCCCGCCAAATATCGACGTTGCCAACCCATCTTCGGGTCGGCCGGATCCATCGTCTCGTCCGACCTCACGACGTACGGTTCCCCGAGCGGTTCACCGTTTACGACCACAAAGTTGTCGCGCATCAAGATGGTATCTCCGGGAATCCCAACCAGACGTTTGACAACCATCAGTCCGGGTTCTTCCGCTGACTCGAACACGACTATGTCTAGGCGTCTCGGCGCGCGAAACCCCGGCAGGCGTTTGTTGATCAAAGGGAGTTCCGCCCCGTAGAGGGCCTTGTTCACAAACAGCACGTCGCCGATCAGCAGTGCGTTTTCCATGCTGCCCGACGTGATGTGGAACGCGCCCACCAAGAGCGTTCGCAGCACAAACCAAAGCACCAAAGCGACCGCAATCGATCGGATCCAACTCATCGTGCGCTCGCGAGCGCTCTCGGGTTTTTGCGCTTTAGCCATCAGTTAGGACGGAAGAAGACCCGACTCCAGCGAACCGCCGTCAGAAATGGGAGGGGGAATACACCGTGTTTGTCGTAACTGTAGTACACAAAAAGCGGCTTCCCACGGATCCGGTCACGACCCAAGAAACCCCAGTAGCGTCCATCATAGGAGTTGTCGCGATTGTCGCCCATTACCAAGAACGAATCAGGCGGAACAACGAGAGGACCCCAGTTCTTGAGCGTCGGCCGATACGACCGTAGATCCTGGTTGTCTGTCAGATACTTCGCTTGCCAGCCCCGCATTCGCGGATCACGCGGATCGCCGGGATTGCTGCGTACCGCGAACTTTTCCTCAATCCGCTCGCCATTGCGGATGAGTACGTTGTCTTCCATTGCAATGGTGTCCCCGGGCACCCCGACAATCCTCTTTACGACGCTTATCCGGGGGTCTTCAACCGAATCGAACACCACGATCTCCTCTCGCCGCGGTTCCCGGAACGCCGGCAGCCGTTTGCCAACAATCGGCAGTTCAGCTCCGTACAGTGCCTTGTTGACGAAGAGGAAATCTCCCACGAGCAACGTGTTTTCCATGCTCCCCGATGGTATACGGAACGCCTGGACCAGGAGGCTGGTCAACACGAACCAGATCATCAACGCAAGGATGAGAGACTTGACCCACTCCCATGCCGTTTGTGCAGGGGACTTCGGTGCTACGGCCTGTTGATCGCTCGTTCCATCAGGTTTCGTCAACGTTGTCCCCCCTGGCGGAGTCAATCTTCTACCCAATCCGCAATAAATATGTTCGTGTCGCCCTCTTCGCTCCCATAACGGTTCGATGCGAATACGAGTTTCGTTCCGTCCGACGAAAACATGGGAAAACCGTCGAATACATCCGAATAGGTGATTCGCCGGAGGTGCTCACCGTCCAGATCCACCAAGAACAAGTCAAAATTTCGCGACCGCGGATCCTCTCTGATAACGTGATGATTCGAAGCAAAGATGATCCGGTTTCCATCCGGATGAAAGAAGGGAGCAAAGTTCGCCCCCCCAAGATGCGTGACTTGTTGCTTGCCGGAACCATCGGCGTTCATCACCCAGATTTCCATCCGGCTCGGTCTGACGAGGTTCTGACTCAAGAGTCGAGTGTAGTCTGCCTCTTCCTCCGAAGTCTCCGGGTACCCGCCCCGGTAAACGATTTTCGATCCGTCTGAAGAGAAGAACGGCCCCCCGTCATACCCCAACCTGTTCGTGAGCCGTTGCACATTCGATCCATCGATATTCATCTTGTAGATGTCCAGATCGCCGTCTCGCGTCGAGGTGAAGACGATCATCTCGCCATTGGGAGAAAGTGTGGCCTCGGCATCGTAGCCCGGTTCGGTGGTGAGGCGTTGAAGATCGTCTCCGTTCGGTAAGGCCGTGTAAACATCAAAGTCGCTCAGCGGCCAAACATATCCCTGCGAAAAGTCGGGCGGTGTCGGGCAAGCCTCGCCGGCGTGGAACGTACTCGAATAGAGGATGCGTTCATCGCGCTGGTAGTAATATCCGCAGGTGGTACGCCCCAATCCGTTCGAGATGCGTTGCATACCGCTGCCATCGACCTTGATCGTATACTGCTGGTCGCACGACTCGGCGTCACCGGTGCGTTGAAAGATGAGGCGGGTGTCGTCTGAGGAAAAATAAGCTTCTGCATTTTGGCCGACGAAGGTGAGCTGCCGCAGGTTGGTCAGAAAATGTTCGTTCGCCTCTGTCTCACGAGCCACGACGAGTGATCCGCCTTCCAAATCCCCGCCCTGGTTGCATGCCGCCAACAGGGGAGTCAGAACGCACCCGGCAAGCGTTGCAATTGTCGCTCGGAGTCTGATCACGGTAATGGTATTGAAAAGGCGTTGTGGCGAAAAGCGACCCCTGACCGGCCGTGCCGATACAGGGGCCTCACAATAATACGGAGTGGTGGCGCCGTTCCCAAGGGATGACCGGCCACCTCATGGGTCAGAAGAATATGCCGAAGTCGACTCGCGCTCCGGCCCCCTTGGCATTTTTGAAGAAGCCACCCAACGATTGTCCCGCCACTTGGAAAAACACGTTGCGCCCCTCGATCGCAATGCCGCCGGAATAGCCCAATCCCTGATGCCCGCCCAGAATCAAACCGGCTCGGAGCGGTAGGGTCCGGACGAACCGCCAGGTGGTCCCGAGGTCCATCGTGAGTGGCGTCGCGAAATCACCGTTGACTGGCAGCGTGGCAGCCACGTCGAGCTGCAGGATGGCGTTTGCCCATGCGCCCGCGCTGAACCGAATGATCTGCGGTAGCTTCACGTCCACATCGACGGAATCGATAAACACGAAGTCCATCGCGTCGATGGAATCGGCCAACTCACCCGAGAAAAGCGGGTCCGCGGTCGCCACGATCAAGCCGGCGGTACTACGCTCCACGTTGGAAACAGTCACGCTGCCGAGGTTGGCGAACATCGCCTCGAATGAAAATCCGTTGGTGGGCCAGTCCATCCGGATCAAGAAATCGCCAACCACGCTACTCGGTGCGCTATTGAAATTGTCGAAGAAATCGTCGACGGCGTTGATCGGTGTTTCGAACATCTCGAACGCGAGGTCGGCGACGATACTGTCCGCACCGGCTCGAAAGACCGTGCTGCTGCCTACCTGGGGCCGCACCTGACCATAGGCCCCTGCGCGCACAAGCCGCCCACCGATCCCCAGCGACAGATGCATACCGTCTTCAGTGCCCAGCGGGCCAAACCGCAATACGGTATGGGCGCCAAGCTCGGCCGTGGCCAATCCGATGCCGCCGGAACCCGCGATGTCGAATTGAGTCCGTGTCAGATTGCCGTCACGGACGAGGCCCGCCAATTCGTCGGAAATCAATCCCGAACCGTATGCCCTCGTCTGGGCCGAAAAGCCCAGCGAAAAGTGTCTGCCAAACGGCCCGCCAAGGTAGAAACCACCCTCGGCCTGGCCTGCGACGCGCACACCCTTGCCGGCCGGGATGAGTCCAATGATGTCGATGATGTCGCCCGGGAGGATCTCGTCGTTGTCGTCGAGGAACGTCAACGCGCCGCCATCGGCGAAATTCAAGACCGAGTTCTCGCCTGTTCCGCCAACGGAGAACACAAATCCCCAATGCGGAATCATGACGTGCCGGAACGGATCGACCCGGAAGGACGATGCCCGCCGGTATCCGATATCCACGCGCGCCGGCGGCGAATTCTCCGGCACCAACTGGGCCGACAGGTCCGTCGTCGAAACACAGAGGACCGCGACGGCTAGTATTATGCGACGCATCATTGGCCCCCCCGCTCGATCAAGATGGTGGCTGCCGCACTGATATCAATTCGATCGCCCGGTCGGATCGCACCGCGTCCGTTCCCACCCGTACCGGGGAGAAGTCGTATTCGAATTCCCGCGGTAAACTTGTCGCCCAGAAGCACTCGCGCCTCCGGCGCCGTGATGCTGATGCCCACCGAGTCGATGACCGACCCCTGCGGAATCCCCGCGGCGTCAACCGCCGGGGCACTCACGGTGATTGGAGTGAGTTGGAATCCTCCAGGTTGCGTGAACACGTCGACCGCCGGATCCAACGAATCCGGAGCAAACGCCGCGGTGACCTCGATGCCGAAGGCCGTGAAATTCTCCGCACGGGCAACGCCAGCGATGCTCACGAGACGGTCTTCGATGTCGTCGATCTCGGCGGTATCGAGTCCCACACCGTTTGTAACGGTGTTGTCGACATTGAATTGGACTCCTGTGAGTGGGATGGTGAAATCGAGACCAACGACCACGCTGTACTGCACGTCCACCATGTCACCTATCAAGATTCGGCCCGACGAACCGTCATTGGATTCAGCGGTTCCCGACGCCACAAACGCCACTCGTAGGCTGTCAGCATCCAAGAGTATATGTGTCACACGGTCAACCAATGCCGCGGCCGCGGCAGTCACGTTCGCCGAACCGTTGCGCGGCACCGACAGAGTCGTTTGACCAGGATCAGCGATTGGCACTTGGATCGGGTTTCCCGCACCATCGGTTTCGAAAATCAAGTTCCCGCCGCCGTCGCGCATCAGTTGGCCGGTTACCGTGTCTATTTGCACCGCACCAATCGTGACATTATTCAAGACGACGGGAGCATCGGCGGTGTTCGTCACCGTCATGTCGATGGTGGCTGAATTGAGCGTGGACTGGTTGATCAAGGAATCCAGTTCGTCGAACTCGAAATCCGAACGCTGCAGTTCTTCTGCCTCCTCGACCGTGAAGCTCTCGCTCAAGTTGTCGAGATCGACTGAAGTCAGCGTCGCCTGGGTGAAGCTGAGACTCGCCGAAACGTTTCCCCCGGGCGCGCCGCACGACGTCAAGTTTGCCGTCGGGTCGATCTCTACGAACTGGACAAACGAGGAGCCGTTGAGATTCACGGTCTCCAACGTCGAGCTTCCAGCCGTCAGCAGCACGTTCGTGGCAAAGCCGGCCACGACCGTATTGGTCAGCGAGTCGACCAGGGAAACGGTAACAGTGGCGTCGCACGTCGTGCCGTTGGTGATGGTTCGCGTTACCGAGCCTGAGCTCATCGTTGCGCCAACCACCTGCGAGCCGGCGGGCGTGCTAAACCGGAGCGTATCGCGCAGATCGCCCGGTGCCTTCATGCCTGGTGATGGGAAACCGACGCTCGTTGTGATCGCTGCCGACGCCAACACGTCGGCAAAGTCAAATTGAACGTCCTCGGTTTGCACCCTGAGGCTCAAGAGGCCGTCGGGTGTGCTGACAATGTCGGCGTTGTCCAGGAACTCGCTGACAGAAAAGCTTGTGTCGACCAGCGGGACCACATAGCCGATCGTGTCTGGCGTTCCTCGGGCAAGTTGCTCACGGGCGGCCGTAATGCTGCTCGGTTCGCATCCGAGGATTGCCCCTCCAACGACCGCCGCGCCCAGCAGCGGATTCAGTATCCTTCGCTTCATAGGTGCTTCCAAGCTTTTAGATGATTGGTTTTTCGCGCCAACGCGCTTGACGCGATCCTCTCGATTAGACCGATAGACCCAACTGCCACAGCGACTTACAGGCCAGAGACGCCGCAAGTTTCGGTATTCTCGGCCGTGAGTCAAGTGCCCACGTCACAATTTTCTGGTTTCGGGTTCCCGGCGTTCGGAGCGAACGCCCAAGGGTGCCGTCGGGAAGCGACCGCAGCCTCGCATATTGAGGACTACCGTTCGCCCATGAACGGGTAGCGATAATCGGTCGGCGAGACCGAGAGTTCCTTGATCGTCCGGGCCGACACCCAGCGCATGAGGTTCAGCATGGAGCCGGCTTTGTCGTTTGTGCCACTGGCTCGTCCGCCACCGAAAGGCTGCTGGCCCACCACGGCGCCGGTCGGTTTGTCATTGACATAGAAGTTGCCGGCCGAGTGCCGCAGCGCCCGGTTGGCTTGTCGTACGGCCGCGCGGTCGTTCGCGAACACTGCCCCGGTGAGCGCGTACGGCGAGGTGCCGTCGATCAACTCGAGGGTATCCTGCCACTTGCGGTCGTCGTACACATAAACAGTGACGACCGGGCCGAATATCTCCTCGCACATAGTGCGGAAGTCGGGAGTGCTCGCCTGGATGATCGTAGGCTTGATATAGTAACCCTCCGAGTCGTCTGCTTCTCCGCCCGCGATGATTTTGGCGCTGCCGGACTCGCGTGCGGACTCGATGTACTCCGTAATGCTTGTGTACGCAGCACGGTCGATAACCGCACACATGAAGTTGCGGAAATCGGCGGGGTCACCCATTGCAATGTTTTCAACAGCCGATACCAGCCCGTCCTGTAATGTGCTCCACATGCTCTTTGGGACATACACGCGTGACACAGCACTACATTTTTGCCCCTGGTACTCGAAACCACCCCGGATGATCGCCGTGAGCAACGCGTCGAGATCCGCGCTCGGGTGCGCGATAATGAAATTCTTGCCACCCGTCTCGCCTACGACACGCGGGTACGACTTATAGTCGCCGATGTTGGCGCCAACGGTGCGCCACATGGTCTGGAAAACTTGTGTCGATCCGGTAAAGTGAATCCCCGCAAGGCTCGGATGATTCAAAGCGACGTCACTGATCGTCGATCCGCTCGCAGGCACGAAGTTGACGACGCCCGGCGGTAATCCGGCCGCTTCGAACAACTTCATGAGGTAATAGCCGGTGTACACGGTGGACGACGCGCACTTCCAAATGGAGGTGTTACCCATAATCGCGGGCGCTGTCGGCAGGTTGCCGGCGATGGACGTAAAGTTGAACGGGGTGACCGCCAACACGAATCCTTCGAGGGGCCGATACTCGACCCGGTTCCACATACCCGCGGGCGATAACGGTTGTTCTTCGTACAGTCGCTCAGCGAAGTGGACATTGAACCGGTAAAAGTCGATGAGCTCTGCTGCCGCGTCTATTTCCGCTTGGTGCGCGGTCTTGCTCTGACACATCATGGTGGCCGCGTTGAGCGTGGAGCGCCACGTCGTGGCAAGCAGATCCGCAGCCTTCAGAAAAACAGCGGCGCGATCGACCCAATCCCATCGCGACCACTCCTCTCGGGCGTCGGCGGCGGCTTTGATGGCTTCCTCAACAAGTTCACGGCCGGCTCGATGCCACCGGCCCAATCTGTGCCGGTGACGATGCGGCATTGTCGCGTCGACCAGGTCGCCGCTGTAGATCTCTTTCCCACCTATGATCGCTGGGATCTCGATCTCGTCCCCGGCCATCGAGTCGAGTTTTTCCTTCAGCTCCTTCTTCTCCGGACTACCCGGTGTGTAGGGCAGGACCGGTTCGTTTACCGGAATCGGTACTTGAATGTCACCGCTCATCGCCCAGGCACTCCTGTATCAGGGGTCGGGATGACCCTCCCCCCGTGTGCATGATTGGTCCAGAGTTGGGAAAGCGCCCTTAAAATGTACTAGCGTGCGCGTTTGGTCTACTGGGGAAAAACCGCTAGCCCCGACGGACTACCGGCGTCACTTCAAAACATGAGATGCAGCTCGATAAAAACCTCGTCACGCTGTGGGAGTGCCAGCTGGCGGTTCTCCGGAATGTCGTCTCTCACCAGATAGAAGCCCGATATCTGAAAATAAGGAAACGGAAATACTTCCAAGCCAAACCGAGCCCGGGTCCTCTTGTCCTCCGGTCGGTCGACGTTGCGGTCGTGAAATCCGTAGGTGACTTTCGCGTTCACCCCCTGGCGGATCAGGAAATCTCCTTCTCCATACACCACCAGCTCGTCCACATCTGTCCCTTCGACGCTGGCGCCTTGGACGTAATCGACCTCACCCAATAGGGACAATTGACCCACCTGCACTCCCCCAAACCCGCCGATGATATCGGTGTGCAACGTGTCTTGCGTGTTGCGCGACGCGGAAGCCCCGAAACGCACCCGCCGGCTGATCCAGGCCGCCGTTCCGGTGAACTGTTTACCGCTGTTGTTCTCGGCCGCACCCCGGTTCCCATTTGTCACCGAAGCCTGGATCGAGAACGGGCCCGGCTCGATGCCCACCTCGACACCCTGGTCCGGCGCGAGCATCGTAAACCCCGTTTGCCTCCGAATGAACTCCTCGTCGTCCAATAGACGCAGGCCGGAAGGCAGGAAAAACGTGCCAACCTTGGCGTAGCCACCGATCTCCGGAACATCCACGAGCGCGAAGAACTCGCGCGATGTCGCGCCGCCGGGCGCAAGGGTCTGGTCGAAATACAGGGTCAGTTTGTCACTGATGAGCTTCGCTTCGACATACAAGTTGGCGCGATTGATGTTCAACGAGGTCTGAGGAGCGGCGTCCCGCGACGTCGGGCCGGACAGGAGCACCGAACCCGTCATTCGAAAATCGGCACCCATCTTGATGAAATCGTTCAGGGCGCGATTCTGAAACTGAAAACCCTTGGCGCTCATTGGGAGCGTAGCGCCCGCATACACCGCGCCGAAATCATTCCGCATACCTCCCCCGGTGTGGTTGACATGGCAAGCGGAACACTTCTGCCCCGTCCGAATGGCAAGATAGGGTTCCCTCTCGGCCGACAGTACACCCGGTCGCAACAAGCCATATACGAGAACAACGACAGCAACAAACTTGTAATGGTTCATGCGATCTCCTTGAAAAGCAGGATTGTAATGAGACTAGTCCGGTTGTGCCCCAGCTGCTATCCATGCGCGAATGAGATCGATTTCCATCTGCGTGAGCGGCAACCGACCCAGCGGCATCTGGAAACCGCTTCCACCCACGTCCAGGTGCGTGCCTTGCACTTTGTGGACCAGATAGCTGTTGTCGGGCTGGCCGGGCATCACTCGGTTCATCGTCGACAACTCCATCGCGCACACGTTCACGACGTTCGCAAAGGTCTGCTCCGCACTCAGATTCATCCCTTGCTGTGGATTCGTGCCCGCGTGACAATTGGAAAGCGCGCAGTTGCTCGTGAGAATCGGTTGGACGTCGCCGGACAACGTCACTCGATCCACCCCACTCACGAACGCCAAACCCGTTCCATCCCCGGCGCATGCACTCACAAACTCCAAACCCGTTCCATCCCCGGCGCATGCCACCCCGGTCAGTACCGCCAATCCCGCAACAACAGACAGACGAAATCCGCTCATGTGCGCTCCGGCTTCGGCTGAAGGAAACTACACCCTGTCCAACTCCCAACGCTTAAAAGTAGCCCGAAACATACGGCCCCGTGAATTGGCTGGGCGCCAAGACACAGGGCCGCTCGAGGGGGAAGAACCGCCAAAGGTAGGCAGCGGCTCAATTGCCTGAATCGGACGAGATCTTCACTTTCTCGCCATTCGGCTGCTAAGCCTCAGGCGTTTTGATAGTTTGGTACGCAACGTCGATGCCAACGCGGCGTCAAATTGCATAACCCGTTATAACAGAGGGATTTAAGACGATCTTGGCCACTAAAACCGAATCGCCCGATGTCATCTGGGGAGGACGGACCGATTCCCAACGCCATCGGGTCGTCATCATTGGCGGCGGCTTCGGCGGGCTCTACGCCGCACGATCGCTGGCCCGGTCGGCCGTAGCGGTAACGCTGCTCGACCGGCGCAACTTCCACCTGTTCCAACCGCTGCTGTATCAGGTAGCCACCGGCGGTCTCTCGCCCAGCAACATCTCGTCGCCACTCCGAGAGGTGCTGCGCGGAAAAAAACGGGTCAGGGTGCTCATGGGTGACGTGGTCGACGTGGACGTGGCACAACGCCAAGCCGTGCTCGCCGACGGCGACACCGTCACTTACGACACGCTGATCGTGGCGACGGGAGTGGGTCACGATTACTTCGGCCACGACGGGTGGGGTGCCAACGCCCCCGGACTGAAGACGATGGAAGACGCTTTGGAGATGCGTCGCAACGTGCTGTACGCTTTCGAAGCGGCAGAGCGGGAACCCGACCCAACGCGTCGTCGCGCCTGGTTGAACTTTGTCGTCGTCGGCGCGGGCCCGACGGGCGTTGAGTTGGCGGGAGCGCTCGGGGAATTGGCGAACGACACGCTCAAGCACGAGTTTCGCGCCATTGATCCCGCTGAATCGCAGATCCTTCTTATGGAAGCAGGAGACCGTGTCCTGCCTAATTTCCCCGAAGATCTGTCCGCCAAGGCCCTCAAGTCTCTGGAACGCCTCGGCGTAACAACGCGGCTCCAATCATACGTCAAAGACGTTCAATCCGACGCCGTCACCATCGAGACAGCGACCAGCCAGGTAACGATTCCGACGCGGTGCGTCTTGTGGGCGGCAGGCGTCAAGGCGTCGCCGCTCGGGCAGCTCCTGCGACGTAGCGCCGGCGCAGAAGTCGACAAAGCAGGACGTGTGCTGGTGAATCCCGATCTCACGGTTCCCAATCATCCGGAAATCATGGTCATCGGCGACTTGGCGAACTTCTCGCATCAAACGGGAAACCCGCTACCGGGCGTGGCGCCCGTTGCGATGCAACAGGGGCGGTACGCAGCCAAGCGAATCGGCAACCAGCTACGAGGACGGGAAACGGCACCGTTTCGTTACGTCGACAGGGGTACCCTGGCAACGATTGGTCGCAGTGCGGCGGTTGCGGATTTCGGAAAGTTGCGGTTCTCTGGTTGGTTGGCTTGGGTACTTTGGCTTTTCATCCATTTGCTGTTCTTGATTCAATTCCGCAATCGCGTGTTGGTCGTATTTCAGTGGGCTTGGAGCTATTTCACGCGCAACCGCAGCACTCGATTGATTGTGGAGCACCGTGGACGTTGGAACGGCAATCACCGGTAAGGAGCGGGGATGCAACAACGGTCGTTGGGCCCGGGGGCTCGAGACGTTACGGCGATCAGTTTTGGCGGTATGCCGCTTTCGATTCAAGGCCGCCCCGATGACGATGTCGGGATCCGGGTCATTCACTCGGTCTTGGACGCCGGCGTAGCACTTCTCGACACGGCCGACGTTTACTGCCTGGATCAAAACGACTACGGACATAACGAAAGGCTCTTTGCACGGGCGCTCAGTTCATGGACTGGCTCGCGTGACGATATCGTCGTTGCAACGAAGGGAGGCATGACTCGGCCGGAGGGACGCTGGGAGCGGGACGGCCGCCCGGAACACCTGAAGCAAGCCTGCGAGCGTTCTCTCGAAGCATTGGGTGTCGAGTGCATCGATCTTTTCCAATTCCACGCGCCGGATCCTCGAGTCCCGTGGGCCGATAGCGTCGGCGCCCTCGCTCGACTACAGGAAGAGGGAAAGATCAAGTGGATCGGATTGTCAAACGTGACGGTCGAACAGATCGAGGAAGCCGGCGCAATCATCCAAGTCGTTTCGGTCCAGAACCGCCTCAATCCGTTTTTCCGCGAAGCCATCGACAGCGGCGTGGTGCGTCACTGCGCCGACCGCGGTATCGGGTTTCTCGCCTACAGCCCGGTAGGGGGAGGGCGGCTCAACAAGAAGCTTCCCACGCACTCCGTCGTCGCCCCGATGGCGAAGCGACAAAATGCGTCATCGCACGCCGTGGTCGAGGCCTGGGTGATGGCACAGGGACCCAACGTCATCGTACTCGCCGCGGGCCGCACCGTCGAACACGCGCTCGACTCGCTCACCGCGGATGCCCTCGAATTGAGCGCAGACGACCTGGCCGCCATCGACGGAGCGGAGTTCTCTAGCAGGTTGCGGAAAAAGTCGGGTAATGGACGATAGCATCGCGAGCCGGAAGTTCTTATCGTAGAGGGACCTCGATGGGAGTGCCACGATGCGCGGGAACAAGACGAATCAGTCGGCGCTGTTCAGCTATATCAGTGCGGAGGATCGGGTGCCCTCCGACCATCCGTTGCGCGCCCTGCGGGCGCTGGTGGACCCGGTGTTAGCCCGGCTCTCGCCGCAGTTGGACCGGCTGTACGCGCGGCGGGGCCGGCCGTCGATTCCCCCGGAACATTTGTTACGCGCGTTATTGCTGCAGGTGGTGTATACGATCCGGAGCGAGCGGCAGCTGATGGAGCAGCTCGATTACAACATCTTGTACCGATGGTTTGTGGGGTTGAATCTGGACGACGCGGTGTGGGTGCCGACGGTCTTTACGAAGAATCGGACGCGGCTGGTCGAGGGGGGCATCGCGGATGCGTTTCTGGCCGAAGTGTTACAGGAGGCGGAGCGGCGGGCGTTGTTGTCGAATGAGCATTTCACCGTCGACGGGACCTTGCTGGACGCGTGGGCGAGTCAGAAGAGTTTTCAGCCGAAGGCCGGCACCCGCCCGCCAACGGACGATGATCCGGGGAATCCGAGCGTGACGTTTCGCCAGGAGAAACGGACGAATGCGACGCATGCGTCGCGGACGGACCCGGAGGCGCGGTTGACGCGGAAGAGTGGGGGGCAAGGCGCGCAATTGGCGTACTTGGCGAGTGTGTTGATGGATAATCGGCACGGGCTCGTGGTGGCGACCGACGTGACGCAGCCCGGCTACGAGGCGGAGTGTGCGAGTGCGCTGGCGATGGTGGGGAGCTTACCGCCGACGGCCCGGCGTCGGACGTTGGGGGCGGACAAGGGTTATGATCGGTGCGGGTTTGTCGACACGCTGCGGGCGTTGGGCTGGACGCCCCACGTCACGCCGAACGTGCACCGCACGCGGTTGCGGAGCGCGGTGGATGGCCGGACGACGCGCCATCCCAGCTATGCGATCAGTCAACGGCAGCGCAAAAAAGTGGAAGAGATCTACGGGTGGGGCAAGACGATTGGGTTGTTACGCAAACTCCGACATCGCGGGACCCCGCGGGTCGGGTGGGTGTTTACGTTCACGGCCGCGGTCTACAATCTGATGCGGATACGCACCCTGACCCTGGCCGGAGGCAGCCCCTGATGGGGCAGTGTGGGCCGCATTCGTCACGCCGACCGCACCGCGGGGGCGGTAATAGGGGACCGCACGCTGGTACACCGTCGTGTTACCCGGACAAACGCGGCTCACCATCAATTTTTCCGCAACCTGCTAGATCGTGAGACGTGAGAGGTGAGACGTGAGACGACCCCTCTCCACCCCGTGGGGTCGGGGGGGGCCCGTCTCACGTCTTACGTCTCACGTCTTACGTTTAAGTCATGAAAATCGCCACGTGGAACGTCAACTCCATTCGGGCTCGCGAAGAGCGCCTGCTGAGGTTTCTCGATCGAGAGCAACCAGATGTAATGTGTCTTCAGGAGCTGAAGGTCACGGAAGAAGACTTTCCGCAAGTCACGGTCGAATCGGCGGGTTATCGTGCGCAGGTATACGGCCAAAAAACATACAACGGTGTTGCGATATTGAGTCGGTATGAAGCAACCAACGTCGTGCGCGGCATAGGAGATGACGTCGACGATGCTCAAGCGCGGCTGATTCAGGCCGACGTCGCGGGAGTGCGGATCGTCAACGGTTATTTTCCCAACGGCAAGGCGGTCGGCACCGAGAATTACGAATACAAGCTCACGTGGATGAAGCGCTTGCGCGACCTGCTGGCGCGAGACGCTTCACCAAACGACGACCTCGTGTTATGTGGTGATTTCAACGTTGTACCGGACGATTCCGACGCCGCCAATCCGGAGAAATGGAGCGAGAGCGTCTTGTGCCACGCCGACGCTCGGGCGGCACTCGCGGACATAGCTGATTGGGGACTCGAGGACGTGTTTCGCAAGCACCATCCCGAGGGCGGTGTCTATTCTTGGTGGGATTATCGCATGCTTGGATTCCCCAAAGGGGATGGGCTGCGGATCGATCACATATTTGCCACCCCATCGATGGCTCGTCGATGCACCGCAGCGCGCATCGACCGGGACGAACGCAAGGGCAAGAAGCCCTCCGATCACGCTCCGGTCATCGCAGAGTTCGATTAGCTTCACCTGTATCCGTCGTTCGCCGGCGCGCGTTCACCGTCCGCCACACCTCCGCGCAATGACCTCGCGCCCGACCAAGAGGGTGGTCACGGCGACCTCGGGGCTCCCTCTCCAATATGAGTTGGAGTTCATTGCCCCAGCGGCGCCTGGCTACATACTTCCGCCATCCCCATATTGCGTTTCACAACCCGGAACGGAGGGGCCGGAGCGCCAATGGGCGGCCAGCACGGGGATATGAAGGAGGGCATTCGAGAGCAGGGATGGTTGTTGGCGGCAGTGGCTCTCGCACTGCTCGTGAGCTGTTCCGGACCCCCGGGCAGCCCAGATGCCCCCGACACCGACCAACAGGATTCGTGCGCTAACGCGATCGGCAACGGCGACGCCATCATATCGGGCCCGACGGCGCCGAGCGGTGCGGACTTCGACCAGGTCTTCCGTTCCCTTGCAGTGGACCCCTCCGACGCAAACACGGTGTACGTCGGCACGGAGCGCAACGGCATCGTCAAGACCACGGACGGCGGCGCTACCTGGCAGCGTCTTCGCCAAGGTATCCGGCACAGCGACTTCGGCTACCCGGAGGTCTGGGATATCGCCGTCTCGCCGACAAACCCGTTTTTGGTAATTGCCGCGACGCTGGATTCGCCAGGCCCCGTGGGGGGAGATTTCCCCAGCGCCATCGCGGGAGTCTATCGCAGCACCGACGGCGGCCTCACGTGGGCCCGCTCCAACTGCGGTCTGAGCAACTCACGTGCCGTGTCGGTGCTGTTCGATCCCAGCAATTCCGCCGTCGTCATCCTTGGCATCGAGGGCGGCGAGGCGACCTTCTCGAGCCTCGCCGGCCAGCACTTCGCCGGCGGCATTCTGCGCTCGACGGACGAGGGCATGACCTGGACGGCCGCCGCTACACCGGCCGGAGCCGACCGCAACGGCTACTGGCATCTGCGGGCGCGCGTGGCGAGTACGACCTTCACGACCTTCGCCTTCAACCACGCGAACTTGAGCGACAACCTTGGCTTCCTGAAGAGTACGGACGGCGGGCGCAGTTGGAGCGGGTTCGGCCTGACAATTGCAAATCTGTTAATCACCAACTTCGATCTCTCCGCCGACGGCGACATCATCTACGCCAACGAGCGTGACAGTTTTCAGATCCTCAAGTCCGTAGACGGCGGAGCGACCTGGAGTACCCTGTCCCTACCGGCCAACGGGGTCGTGCGTGTATCGCCGGCCGATCGCAACCTCGTGTTGTTCGAGCAAAACGGCATGGTGTATCGTTCAACTGACGGCCTGGTGAGCCACGTCCAGGTGCTGAATTCAACCAAGCGCATCAACGATATCGAGTTCGCCCCCTCGGATCCCAACATCGTTTATGCCGCTGCCGAGGGTTACGACATCTTCCGAAGCACGGACGCGGGCGAAACGTTTGCACTACTCGTCAACCTCCGTAGCGACGGTGTAATCAACTAAAGTCGCTAGAAAACCTCCGCGCCACAGGTGATCCGTGCGAGCGCCGTCACGGATTGTCGCCGAAGCCGACTTACGCGACGGAGCGGCGAAGCTCGCTGCATTCACGAAAAATGAAGAAACTGCTCCCATGTAACGGTGGGCAAACGAGTTCGAGGAGAATGGCCAGGGGCAGAATTGAACTGCCGACACACGGATTTTCAGTCGCTGGGTCGTAGTTTCCTATGAGGCCACAGTAGTCTCCCCAGGTAACTTAGCGTCACTGTAGGCCTGGCGATCGGTGAACGCGTTGCCCCGGAAGTCCCTGCATACACCCCTGGAACCCGTCCCAAAATCCGCCTCACCAAGGGCGTAACCCGACGAGTGGTTGGCAGACCCTTGGCTAGAATGTACGGCCCTTGCCGAATGGGGCCGGGAGGGACGGATCTAGGCGTCTGTAGGGAAGTCGGAGAACGGGTCCTTGAAGAGCTTCATCCCCGTCAGGCCGAGTGCCAGTGCGATGACGGGCCAACTCAAAAGGAGCTGGAGGTATCGGAGAACTAAGTCGGCAATATCCATGATCGGTAGCTGCGCAGCCTAACGATCTGCCAATCACCTGCGGGCGACTCGGCCTGAGGCACCCGAGTGATCAATCGCATTTTGATGTTGGGGACCGCACAAATCAACGCTTCCTTTGAAACTAGGGCGCCCGTCCGGTGCATTGGCGTGATACTCATGAAGGCCTCCTCCAAGACATACTAGATCAGTGTCTGAGGCCAATCGTTCAACCGAGGAGGAGACCATCATGAGATTCTACACTCAGCAACACCGATACTACTGTGGCATCGATCTGCACGCGCGCTCCATCTACCTCTGCGTCATGGATCAGGCGGGCGAGATTCTCCTGCACCGCAACATGCGTGCGAATCCAAACTCCTTCCTCAAAGCTGTCGCCCCCTACCGTGAAGATCTAGTGGTCTCGGTCGAATGCATGTTCACCTGGTACTGGCTGGCCGACCTCTGCAGGAGAGAGAAGATCGCCTTCGTTTTAGGCCATGCGCTCTACATGAAAGCCATCCACGGCGGTAAAGCCAAGAACGACCGCATTGACGCCTTGAAGATCGCCACCCTGCTGCGCGGTGGCATGATCCCCCAGGCCTACGTCTACCCGCCCGAGATGCGCGCCACCCGCGACCTGCTGAGACGCCGCCTCCACTTCAGGCGTAAACGCTCCGAGCTCTTGGCCCACATCCAGAACACCAACAGCCAGTACAACCTGCCCGAGTTCGCGAAGCAGCTTACGTATGCGAGCAACCGGAGCGGTGTGGTAGAACGCTTCGCTGACCCCAGTGTCCAGAAGACCATTGAGGTCGATCTCGCCTTGCTTGCCTATTACGACCAGATGCTCAGGGAGCTCGAGTACTTCATCCTGCGCACCGCCAAGGATCACGATCACAACACGCTGTATCGTCTCCGCACGGTGCCGGGGATCGGCAAGATCCTCTCTCTAGTGATGCTCTATGAGATCCACGACATCAACCGCTTCGCTCGACCGCAGGAACTGGCCTCGTATGCCCGACTGGTCAAGTGTGCCAGGGAATCCGCCGGCAAGATCAGCGGTACGGGTGGGAGGAAGATCGGCAACGTGCACTTGAAGTGGGCGTTCTCGGAGGCGGCGGTGGGTTTCTTGAGAAAGAACCCCGATGGCAAGAGGTACTATGCGAGGCTCGAGCGGAAGCACGGCAAGGGCAAGGCGCTGACGGTGCTGGCACACAAGCTCGCCCGGGCGGTCTACTACATCTGGAAGAAGGACACGGTATTCGACCAAGAAAAGTTCTTGGCCACATAGCAACGGAGGGAAGTGGGCGAGCCCGACGTCTAACTCGTCCGTAGGGGTGGAGTCCTCAACGACGTGCTCACACCTGCGTGTGGCATTGACCACGAAGCCGAGCCTGTCAGGGACAGCGATGCCCGGAACCCCGGCGCTTGATTGGACGCCCACTTCCGCTCCAGCACCATCGATGCAGCGACGAGTATGTTCTGCCCCTCACCCGAGCCTGGAGCTAACTGACCATGCCAGCAATGGATGAGGTCGGCGTTTGAGGAGGACGGTACGAGGGCACAGATGAATTTCTAGGCCGCAGGGAACGATCGGTTCTTCCCTGCATCCCAGAGCCTCGATAGGTGTTTGGTGCAGAACATCTGCACCGACTTTGAAATGAAAGTCAGAACCGCTCGATGCTGACGCCGCCTATTTGACGGGGGCACACCCCACCCCGTGTTGTCGAACTGCGTGCGCTTGACAGAGGAGACCTTATAGGTGTTAGATGGCGTCCCCATTCGTGGCTCGACGAACGGCCCATTCGTGGCATTCGTGATAGAGTTGGCCTGGCAGTTCACCGGCACGCAACCACAGGACACGGTGCTCTCCAGGTTCTGGGCTTTCTCTTATCACGGACGCTGTAAAGAAATCGGCGGTCATCCGGTATTGCGCTTCTTCAGTCACAAAGTGTTGGATGGCCCTTCCAACATGTCGATCGATGACGACCTCGATCCCCGCTTCTTCGAGTACCTCTCGAATCACTGTTGATTCAACGGACTCGTCGGCCTCAGCGCCTCCCCCGGGGAGGAAGAGCCCCCGCGCAGCGCGCACAACGAGGAAACGGCCACCGGAATCCGTCACCAGAGCGTAGGCCGCCGACCGAGGGACCACGCCGATAGCCGGGTTCACCGTGCCGAACTCAGGAATCTCGCTTGGCATTCATCGGCCTTGGGTCCAGCGGCTACGTACACGCCATCTAACTCGTTTTCGCCAGAACTCCATAACTCCTACTCCTGGCTAGTAGCCCGTGTTTTTACAGCCCGTGAGCGGGCGCCGGTCAATATCCTCAAAACTACTCCGCTGAACACCCTGTCCGCTATTAGGATCCAGCGAGGCTCGCCGCATAATCGCTCGCCACCTAATGCGCCTTATCATTGCAAAGCACCCCGAGGAAGCGGCCGCCAACCAGCTATGAACCCTCGAGAATGTCCAAAGGACTCCTTACACTCACGCGCCCGCGGTTCAACACGTGGGTATAGATCATCGTGGTCCGGACGTCGCGGTGACCCAGCAGCTCCTGCACCGTACGAATGTTTTGCCCCGACTCCAGGAGATGGGTCGCAAATGAGTGCCGGAATGTGTGGCAGGTTGCCCGTTTCGAGATCAGGATCGGCGAACCGCCTCCCGAACGGCGCGCTGTACCGCCGATTCGTGGAGGTGATGACGCCGGCGCTCGGCCGTACGGCGGTCTCGGTACAACCGCGACGCGGGAAATACAAACTGCCACACCCAGTCGCGACTCGCCCCCGGCAGCTTCGCGCCGAGAGCCCCCGGCAGCGACACGCCCCCGTGACCAGCCGCCGAATCGCGCTCGTGACGCTGCCGAACCCGACCCAGGTGCGCCTGCAGGTCCTCAATCAACCTCTCGGGGAACATCGTGATCCGATCCCGCTCCCCCTTTCCCCGCCGAACCCGTATCTCCAGTCGCACGAGGTCGATGTCCTTCACCCGTAGCGTCAAACACTCCAATAGCCGAAGACCACTTCCGTAAAGCAGCCGGGCTACAAGTCGGTAAACCCCCTCGAGCCTGCCGCACACCGCCCGTACCTCGCCACCCGTCAACACCACGGGCAGCGAACGCCCACCCCGGGCGTGTATTATGTGGATCGGGCGCGCAAGATCCCGACCGAGAACCTTGCGGTACAAGAACATCAGCGCGGCCGCAGCCTGATTCTGTGTAGCAACACTCACATGCCCATGGACGGCGAGACTCGATAGATACTGCTCTACCTCGGCGTCTCCCTTTTCTTCAGGATGACGCAACCGGTGGAATTGCACAAATCGCTTCGCCCACCCCAGATACGCACGTTCCGTCCGCCTGCTGTAACGCCTCGCACGCATGACTCGCCGCATTCGCGACAACAACCGCTCGGCCATGCAAAGAGAGTACTGACACAAGCCGCCTCCCCTCCATCCAATACAACGCGACCATTACCCAAAAAACGCGTAAACCATCAACACCTCCACAAAAAAGGCGGCCCCCGGCCGCCCATAGTCTCCAACTCTCTCATTTGTCCCTCTCCCCTCTCACTTCTCCCGTCTCACTTCTCCCGTCTCACGTCCCCCGTCTCACCTCTCACGTCTCACGTCTCACGTCTCACCACCTCCTCCCCCCTCGTCCGCATCGCCCTCTCGATGGCCTCGCCGATCTTGTTGTTCGGTGTGGACGCCCCGGCAGTAATCGCCACAGTCATCTTGGCTTGCGACAGCCAGTCTTCTACGACGACCTCGCTGTCCGACCCAACCGGTTTGTGGCGAATCGTTCCGCGCTCGGGGTCGATACAGTCGGCGTCGTTGATGTGATACGTGGTGGTCCGGTCGGAACAAATCTTCGCGAGGTTGTTCGTATTGCTGGAGTTATACCCACCAATCACGATCATGGCGTCGAGCGGCTGCTCGATCAATTCTAAAACCGCATCCTGCCGCTCCTGAGTCGCGGAACAGATTGTGTCAAAGCTCTGAAAATGTTCTGCGAGTTTTTCATCGCCGAAACGGGCGATCATCGATTCCCGCACCCGCGCCGCAATCACCAACGACTCGTTCGCCAACATCGTCGTCTGATTTGCGACCCCGATGTGGTCCAGGTCGGCGCTCGCCGAAAACCCCTGCGACACCGCGTGCTGGAAGCGCTTTTCGATGCTCGCGGGGTCTCCACCCTCTTCGATGAACCGGCAGACGATCAACGCCTCATCCATGTTGCGGACAATGAGATACTTGCCGCCGGGATACCGCGTCACTTGGCTCGCCGTTGCCTTCGACTCCTCGTGAAAATACTTGCCGTGAATCAGCGCGGTGAAACCCTCCTTGGCGTACTTCTCGACTCGCTTCCACACGTTCAACACGGATCCGCACGTAGTGTCCACGAGCACGCAACCGATGTCACGCAGGCGCTCCAGATCCTGCACGGTGACACCAAACGCGGGAATGATCACGACATCGTCGTCGTCGACGCCGGCGAAGTCGAACTTGCCATCCGAGCCAGGGAGGAGAATGGTAATGCCCATTGCTTCGAGCTTGGCATTCACGTGGGGATTGTGGATGATCTCACCCACCAGAAAGACGCGTTTGTTCGGAAATTTCGTGTCGACCTGATAGGCGTAATCGACCGCTCGATCGACTCCGTAGCAGAAGCCGAATTCCTGGGCCAGCTTGAAGGTCAGGCCACCAGCCGATATCTCGTTGTTCTGCTCCCGGACACGATCCACCAGCCGGCTGTGGTAATCAGCCGATAGCGCGCCCGCCACCTCCTGCTTGAGGCCAAGACCTTTTCGGAAATACGTCTGTTCCATGGGGTCTTTAATCTAACGCCGCTGAGGACTTGTGCGAGGTGGCGTGGATTCGCCCGGCCCCGACCCGAACACCTGGCACCAGGATTCGGGCGCGTACCCCAGCGGTCCATGGAACGACGCGGCCATCAGGACCGTATCGTGGGATCGGTCCTCCGTGAGCTGAACCGCCAGCCGCCCCACCACAACCGAATCGGCCCGCAGTACCTCGACAGCACCGCCCACACCGCGAAGCCCCCTCGACCGCGTCCGTGAGCCGTACAATTGTAAGGCGACCCGCGCGGTCAACGTATCGGGCACATCGGACCCTCCCTTGTACACGTCGTATTCACCGACGATCGAAGCCGACGGGCCGATAAACACTATCACACCCACGCTGTCATTCCGTGCAACGATTTGAATCACCGAAGGCTCCTGACAGCTTCCCACCTCGGCAGGCCAGTTTCCGAGAAGCTCGTTCTCGGGAACTTGCGAAACGGTCTGCGCTACGACACGGCCGGCCTGCGCCGCGGGATACTCAGGCATTGTGAGATCCACGGGGACGACTTCTTCTTCTTGGAAACTCTCGTCGACTGCGTCTTCTTCCACCGGTGCGCCGGCCACGCAGCCCACGACGCTGGCCAACAGCACCCATCGGGCTTTCACGACCCGTTTCCCTCAAACTCGAGGAGGTACCGCCGTGCGGCTTCCTCACCCAGACTGAACTGAGAGAGAGATGTCCTCAGATCTTCTGGGATCGGACGGGCCTTCATCGCGCTGCGATCGGTGACGACGAGGACTTCGTGTGCGGCGGCGGCCATCTGTCGCGACTTCAAATGCAACACGTCAAAGTTCAATCGAATGGAGCTGTTCCCGAATCGGCTGACATATGCGGCAACCCTCAGCCGATCGTCCAGACGTGGCGGATACATGAAATCACAATCCAAGTGGGCCCTCGGCAACCAGATGTCGAAGCGGTCGAACACCTCTACATATGGAATGCCGGCCGCCCGAAACAACTCCATCTCCGCAATCTCGAAGAAGCGGACGTACGCACCGTAAAAGATGATGCCGGCATTGTCGACGTCGGACCACCTAACGTATTCATCTATTATAAAGGGTTTCACTGTCATGCCGAGAAAACGTAGACGCCTACAGCGGCATTCGGAAGAGCCGAAGGACGGAATGACGGAAGGGCGGAACGACGGAATGAAGGTTTTGGGGGGTGGTGGGGCTTTCCGTCCTTCCGTCTTTCCGTCCTATCTCGGTGCTTGAAACAGCAGATCAAATCTCAAAGCCCGGTCTGGCTCGAGCCCCTTCGAGACGTTCAACCGGATGAACCCTTCCAACAGCGATACCCCGCCGCCGATGCCAATCAACGGATCAAAACCGGAGAATGTCGCGTCCCCGATGTCGCCGAAGATCACGGGCGAGATAAAGCCGCCTTTTCTCAGGCCGAAGTCCAGCTGTGCCGACCAGAACGCGTCGCCGCGCCGCTCGCCGTAGTCGAAGCCGCGCACCGTCTGCGGTCCACCGACCCGGTAGAGCATCTGTGGCACCATGTCGCCGGCCAGTCCGCCGACCCGGAAATTCCACTCACCGGTGCGATCCAGCACCGTAAACGGCAGCCGCGCCGATCCCCAGATCCGGGTGGAGGCGACATCCGCACCGAACAGCCCTTCGACTCCCTGAGCCAATTCGACGGGGCCGGCGAACGAGCGTCGCGTCGCAAACGCGCGGACGAAATCGCCTTCGGCGACTGGTGTGTTGAATGGAAAGGTGCCGCTGCCGCCGAGCTGGTCGTTGATTCCCGACGACGCCTCGGTGATCATGCTTCGCTGCTGTTCGAAGTAAATACCGAACTCGGCGTTCCTGAGAAGTTTGCGACCGTAGCTCGAAAACGAGATACCACCACCCGTGGCGAGATAGTAGTCCGCGTAGTCGTTGCCAGCGAAGATGGCGTTGACCGAGCCGCCGAAACCCAACCCCTTGGTCCACGGCTCGACCTCGCGAACGTCGTGGAACGCCTCAACGTTCAACCGACCGCCCGGTGCATCCCGACGCCACGTTAGGCCGCCGGTCACCCGCTGGTCGGCGAAACCGTAACGGGCCGTTCCGAGTAAAGTCGTAAACGCAGGACCGGGTCGTACCTGATACCCCCCACCGAGCGATACACCTTGCACCCGATTGAACCGAAAAATGTCGGAAAAACTTTCGAACGCGAAATGGTTCGACATTCGCCCCACCCAACTCGCCGGCAGCTGTTCCTGCAGCTCGCCGAGCGTGGCGATGGACTCCTTCAGACGCTGCTCGTCTTCGGGCGTCAAGTCCAATTGAAGATCGTCTTCCCACTCGTCGTACGCACGCAGTGAGTCGCGCGGGGGATAGTGTATTTCCCACTGCCCGCCGTCTGGCCTGGGGCCTGCGTGGACGTATCCGGTCTCGGCGTTGCACCGAACCGCGGATCTCGCACCGTCCCGACAACGCATTCCCCGTCGTCGCCGCCAGCGTTCGCCGACGTCGGCCCCCTCCAGCGTGCTGTCGAGTGCCACCTCGAACATCGGCAAGACCGATTGGTTGACCTCGTACTCGGAGAACGTAGTGAGGAACCGGACGGGAATCTTCAGGTTCAAAAACCACGGTATGTCAACGGTGAGTTGCAACAGCTGCCGATACGGCATCCAGTACAGCCGATCGTACAACGCATACTCCAGGTCCGCTTCGAGCTTGGCAACGCGCTGCGCCCAAACGTTGCCGCGGCGTGCGGTCGAGCTATCGTCCGCCGTTGGGCCGTCTGGGCTCACCCACGTATAGTTACCGATAAAGACGAACGTAAGTCGCACGACTTCGTACGTATCGGAGTCGAACCACATGTTGCCGGCTATGAGCGAAGGACCCAGCTCCTTGGGCTCGACGCGAACGCCGACGGCGTGAACGGTACGCCCCGGTAAAACCATCGTCAGCGAATCTGTGATCGCATAGCGGTAGAATTGTTCGGCGCCCGGCGCCAGCGGGTGTAACGCCGCCGTCGTGGGAATCTCGTCGTCGACCATACGGATGCTATCGCCCAGACTGCGTGGTATGAACCACGGCCGATCGAACTCCGCCTCGATGTCGGCGTTGGGAAACGGCGACGCTGCCCGCTCACCCAAGACGTCGACCTTGAGGTTGTTGGGAAGCGACCAGGTAATGTTCGCCGCCGTCTCGTGTGCCATGATTGGCGGCACGCGTGCGAACCTACTCCGGCCGAAGCCCACATCGATCCGCGTCAGTACCGTGGCTGAGTAATCCCGTATTAGAGAGTCCAGATACGCGTGGCGGCCTTGGGCCTGAACGATGAATGCTTCGGTCGCCGCATCCGCAAACGTCACGGTGTCCGGGGCCTGATTGAGAACGCTGAGGGCCAGCGCCACGAGGGAGTGCGTCATGTTTGTGGGTTCGGTGAGTTCGGCTACCAACCGTACGGATTGGGCGGAAAGAAGTTACGTGCTCCGTTCCCAGTTGCCACGGCGGTCCCGATCCAGACCGTACTTCTTCAAGCGCCGCCACAGGGTGGTGCGCGATATGCCAAGCAGCCGCGCCGACTCAGCCAAGCGCCAGCCGGTCTTCTCGAGTGTGTCCTCGATTGCTTGGCGCTCGCGGTCAACCAGTGAGCTCGGCCCGTGCTCCGCCGGTAGGTAGACCGCCTCCCCGACCGTCAACGATCCTACGCGAAGCGGCGCGACCCGCCCACCCAGCCTCGCAAGCTTCGGCATCAGGGTCTCGGCGTCTACCACGGTCCCGTTGCCAAGCGACCGTAGAATCATCTGAGCGTGACAGTTGGCGTACGCTAGCCGGCCGTCGGGATCGAAGACGACGACACCTTCGTTGAACGAATCCAGAACCGCCTTCGCCAACGGTGAAAAAACTGCAGCCGGTGAAAAAACTGCAGCCAGTGAGGGCTGTGAGTCAATGTCGTTCATAGCTCGAGCTTTCCGGATACGTAAGGGATACGCCTGACCCCCCTCTAAGGTTTCATGTTTCCTTTGATGAATTGAGGCTCAACAAGCTGTCTATTCAGTGAGGTAAGCCTGCCTTGTTGGGTTCCGTCGCAATGCTATATTGACTGTTCAACCAGTCAGTGATATCAATGGCACGATCGAGAGAGGCTACCCGCAAGGCGATTCTGGACGCGACTGAGGCGCTGCTAATGCGTCGCGGCGCTCACACCCTTACGGTGGACGCTGTCGCACGTGAGGCAAGGTGCGCTAAAGGATTGGTAAACTATCACTTCCGGAACAAGAGACAGTTGCTGGTCGAGGTCGTGCAGCGCATGGCAGCTGCTCGCCAGGCCGTCTGGATACAGGCTTTCGACTCATCAAATCCGCAGGACGCGATCGACAGGACGTGGGATGTTCTCAAGCGGGAGGCCCAATCTGGCGCTTTGAGGGCATGGACGTCACTCGTTGCGCTGGCCGAGAGAGAAATTGACCAAGTGGTCAACGATGCTTCTCGGGAATTCCGGAGCAGAATCACCCACTCGGCCGAGCAGCTGCTCGCTCGTGCGGGAATGAAACCCACCATTCCGGCCGAGCATTTGGGGTGGTTGCTGGCAGCCATCGTCCAGGGGATGGCGTTTCAGGTGGCCTCGGGAGGCGACATGGAGGTAATCCAGAACGCGTACGCCGCGGCGTGGCTCGGGGTCTTGTCCCTAGCCGAGCGGATCGACTAGTGGCGCCGCCGCCGCCCGTGTTTCCGATCGTGACGATGGCGTTCCTTGCGGCGGGGTAAGGACGCCAGGGCCCGGTGCAGCGTCTCCAGATCGGACGCTCGCACGGTCGTCCGCTTGCCCCTTACCACGGTAAAGCGTAGCGGGCGATCGACGTCCGGGAGGTCCTTGGGGCGCAACCGTCGCGCTTGACCCTCCCGAATCCGCATCCGCACGACCCCTTCACCGTTCTCGATTTCGTAATCCAGCGGCACTCGATCGCCATACACCATGGCTGATTTCGGAAGCGCATCCAACTCGAGGCGGGCTTTCCGGGGAACGATCTCCGACGCGTCGAGGTCGAGGGGTGTCTCGAGAAACTGTTCGTGACTGTCGACGCTCTGTAACTGTTGTTCTACCAACTCATGTGTCCGTTGGGGATCCGCCTCCGGCAACGTTCCGCCGGACCGGCGCCAGTACTCACCGAGCTGATCGTGCGCGCGTCTGATCCGGCGTTGATCAGGATGGTCGGTAACGCCCGCGTTCAGGGCAACCGTCAACGCGTGGCGCGCACTCTTGGCCAACTCTTCAGGAAAATTGCCGATCAGCGCTTCACGATCGCGGTCGAGCTCGAAACCGAAGTATTCGGTGCTGCGCACAGCAAACAATCCCCCATATCGACGCATGCGCCGGTACTCCACCGTAGGCGGTGCTCGTCGGGCAAACCGTTTGATGAGCGACAGAGGGAGGCTGGTTCCTTCGATTGCGGCGCGTGGCGCACCTGAGCGTGAGGCGAAGTATCGTAGGGTTCCGGCAACCGCGCCCCACGAGCCGCACATCGACCCACGCGATACTTTGGCGCGTTCGCCATCGGGCAACTGCTCGTCGATGATGAGGTCGAACGGCATCATCTCAGCGATGAGATGGCGAAATCGTTTCAACACCTTCGATGTCGCGTAAGGGAGATTCTCGGGAAGAGGCACTTCCAACGTGCGGTATACAGACGCCGTGCCCAACGCCATGTCTTCGATTGTCTTGATCAACACACCTCGCACTTCGGCCCATTCCTCCAGTGAGTCAAGGAAGAGGTGCCGAGGCAAGCCAAATACTTCGCCGAGATATCCGTGCTCGTTCACGGCTTCGGCGTACACATTGTATGACGTGAGATGATCGCTCTCGCTGACGATTAATCCACGCAAGTCGCAGTCCTCGCGTGTCATGCGGTACAATGAGTCGACGTTGGACGCCGCGGCGAGGAATGGGATCAGATCCGCACCCGCCCGAACGAGAAGCTCTCCCCACGGCCGATCCACCGGCATGGCCTCGACGTCGCGTCCATACTGCGTCAGCCGATCGGCGTGTACTATTCCGCGCTCCGACAATCGAGCCGCAGCCGTTCGGTAGGCTTCTCTGTCGAGTGGAACGGGAAGGTCCAGCTCGGTGAGGTCGACACCCAAGGCAGCGGCGGTCAGTGCCACCCGCTCAGAATCGCCGGCAAGCTGAAAGTCTGGCGGTGTGGGTTGCAACCTGTCAAAGTCCAAACCGCGGTCCGTGAGAATATAGACTTCGCCATTCGACACGCGGCCATGTACCCGTCCCGCCATCTGCAATAGTTCATTTGCGCCGAGGTAGCGGCGCGTGAGCACATTTCTGCCACGCTCAATGACGTTCGCAAACTGCGCGTCGTGGATCACCACTGTGTCCAACCCCTGGACGTTGAGCGCTGATTGACCCGCGGCGGTCATCGAAAGCAAGAACGGTTTCGCGGGCTCCCCTTCCAAGAACGGTTTGATCACTCGAATGGGCTGTCCACCGTGATAGAACGCGGTGTGCAAATCGCGCCAACGATCGCCGATTTGCTCTGCTACGTCCTCCACCTCCGCGCGCGTTGGCAAGAACACCGCCACGCCACGCTCTTCCCGCTTTATCCTTCGAATGAACTCCTCATCCAAGAACCTGAGCGGCTCGCGGAGGTGCGTCGTGACACTTGCTGCGAGATTGGGATCGAAAACGCTGGTCTCGAGAACGGTGCTCGAGTCGAGATAGCGCCCGTAAAATGTCGGGTCCACCGTTGCCGACAGCCAGATGAAGCGACAACCCACGCGCTTGCCGAGTGCGAGGCACAGCTCCAGCTCTGCCGATGTCTGATGAATCTCGTCTACCACTAATGTGTCTTGTGGAAAGATCAAGTCATTCTGAAACCAACGCCGCGCTATGCCGGTGGTGACAATGACAACGTTCCACGAGGGCGTTTCTGGGGTGGCTTCGCGCTCGCGGTTCACGACACCAACTGTAAGCGGCTGTCCGACGGTCTCCTCGGCGATGGAACGAATGGCGAGCGTCTTCCCCGTGCCTGTGCCCGCCACGATCCCAAACCCAACCCGCCGGCGCGCCAGGTCACGTATCTCGTCACCGTGTTCGCGGTCGAGAACCGTATCGACATGTAAATGCATCGCGAGTTCGATCGTCTCGCATGCTGCCCGTGTCGGCGCAATGACGATAATCCGTCCGGTGGTGGGTTCGGCGTGACGGAACGCCTCCCGATCGGGCGGGAGATAATGGTCGCGAATCGGATGGACTGGAGTCACGAAGAAGCTGGCGGTGGACAGAGGATCATCAGTCTCCCAATGCGACGCCCAGCTCGCGCGCCGTACAAATCACGTCACCATCGAGTGGGACAGGCTTCGGCTTGCCCAGCACCTCATCCAACGGCAAGGTGGTCAATGTGGGGGGCTGATAAGACACCATGATCCCGAAGGTCTCGGTCGCTACGGCGCGTATCGCTTCTGCTCCGAAACGCAATGCGAGCAAGCGGTCGAAGGTCGTTGGGGTACCACCACGCTGCAGATGCCCGAGGGTCACCGAGCGCGTTTCCTTACCCGTGCGCTGTTCTATCCACGCAGAAACCCTGTCGCCGATGCCACCGAGACGCTCGACCGTTCCCACGCCCGCGCGTTCTCGCACCGACATCTCACCCGACTTCGGCGCCGCTCCCTCCGCCACGACCACAATGCTGTAGTGCCGCCCCGAAGATTCCAGCTCGCGAATCTTGTCGCACACCTTGTCGATGTCAAAAGGAATCTCCGGAATGAGAATGACGTCCGCGTCGCCTGCGAGCCCGGAGTACAGAGCAATCCAACCCGCGTAGCGCCCCATCAACTCCACTACCATCACCCTGCTATGACTCTGCGCGGTCGAGCGCACCTTATCGATCGCATCCGTTGCCGTCGCAACGGCTGTATCGAATCCAAATGTGACCAACGTGCCCCCAACGTCGTTGTCGATCGTCTTGGGAACACCAACGACAGGCAGCCCTTTCTTCCAAAGCTCGTATGCGATTCGCAGGCTCCCGTCACCACCGACCATGATGAGGGCACCTAGCCCCCGTCGCCGAAACTCCTCTATCACCTCGTCGGACCGATCGATCTCCACCCACGACCCATCCTCCCGTTGGCACGGCCATCGAAACGGATTGCCCCGGTTTGTCGTCCCCAGAATGGTTCCGCCCAGCCGAGTTATTCCAAGCACTTCGCGGCGCCCCAAGGGAACCACCTCTCCCTCGCCCAACAAACCGCCAAATCCCTTCTCAACCCCGACGACCTCCCACCCCCGGCGGATCCCGGACATTACGGCCGCCCGGATTACCGCGTTGAGTCCGGGGGCGTCCCCACCACCCGTCGAAATGGCTAGGCGCACGTGCTGGTCAGTCCGACAGGTGCTCGACCATCAATCGCATCACCTCACCGTCCTTTGCGTGACGCCCGAGCTTTTGCTTGGAAAACACCAGTTCACCATCTACCGTCACCTCAAAGAGACCCCCGGACGACTCGATCAGGTTGACCTCGGCATCGGGATAGGCCTCCTTGACTTCGGCCGCCAAACTGGTGGCCCGCGGACCGTAGTTTCAAACCACGCAATATTGGATGCCTACGTGCATCAATTCGCTCCTGGTTTGGGGCGGATAACATTGGATCTGTAAGACTATTGACTGTCTGTTCAGTCAATTAGCGTAACTCCAATGAAGTCTTGCACATTTGAGCCGTCTGGGCGACATTCCCGCCGCTACCACACACAAACTCGAGACTTCCGTGACCGGAATATACAGCCGCAACGGGGCTCCACGCGTCCGCGCCGTCGTCCAGGGAGGGAGCCTCCTCCTCCTCATCGCGGCCGTGGCAAGTCTCACTGCGTCTGTCAACGTTCAGCAAGGTAGCTTCGCCCTCGAATTCGTGGTGCTGCTTGCGGCCGCGGCCCTTACCCGACGCTTCGGGATACCGCTTCCCGGGCAGGGGTTCTCCTCCATGATCTTGGCCGTGGTATGGATCGCCCTCTTCCTCAGGGGGTGGCCGTTCGCCGTGCTCATTGCTGCGATCGGCACGGCCAGCGGCGACCTGTTTTTCCGACGACTCTCTATCGAACAAGTCCGTTCGAACGTCAGCCACATCGTCACCGCCACCGGAATCGTCGGGCTGATCTATTCCCTGGCGGGCGGCGCTCTCGGACGGAGCGCGATAACACTCGACAACGTGGGACCGATCGCCATCGCGGTGGCCGCGCTCGCAGTTTTGGCGAACACCCTGTTCTATCTCGAGATCGTACTGTCCCGAGTAGGCCACATCGACTGGAGGCTCCCTTTGCGGTGGGACGGCATCACCGCGCTGATGTCGGCCGCACTGGCACTCGGTTGGACGCGGCTGGCCAGGGCCCCTGTAACCACACTCGACGCGGTCGTGTTAACCGTGGCGATGCTCGTGTCGACGGTCTTGATCCATTTCGTGTTGGCCCGCGCCGTCCACGCCGATGCACTCCTAATGGTCGGCAGACTAGCGAAGGCCGTTTCGGCTGACACCAGCATCGAGCGGAGCTTCGCACAGATCCAAGAGATCACCAAAAAACTCGTTCCATGGGAGCACATGGGGTTTGCGCGATACGATCAAGGCAGCAACGAGATGGAGCTGATCGCAGATACCGCCACGAGCGAGGCCCTGAGGTTCGATGCTGGCATCGGTCTCACGAGCAAAGCGGTCGAGTCTCTCAGGCCGGTTGTCGGCAGCAGCGTGCTCCAGAAGGAGTCGGTGGTGCCCACCGGCGAAAAAGAAGGGGCAGAAATTCTCGTTCCTCTCTGTCAGGGGCCTCGTCTCGTGGGACTCTGGAGCGTGCGTCACTCCAACAGCCAGGCGTACCGCCAAGCCGATGCGGATCTATTGAATTTGCTCGCGCCCCAACTCGCCCTCTCGGTGGCATTGCGAGAGGCGCTGTTGCCGATGGCGCAAACCTCGGAGGTAGCGGCCCGGAACTTGTCGGAACTGCACACGAGCTGTGACGACCTCAGCCATGCGTACCAGTTTGCTTCCGTCAGAGCACGCAAAGCTTTGAGCGAGGCCGATGGTGCGGCGGCGAAGGTAACCGAAACCGCTGATGCGCTGGTCCTCCTAGTCGATGGAATCCAGAAAGCGACGGACGTAGCGGGCAAGACCCAAAAGGCCATGGAGGAGATGTCGGAAACCGCGGGCCAGTTGCACGCATCCAGCGGCGCAGCCGTGAGTGGGTTGACGCGAATTGCAGAAACCCTCGAAGTCGGTGCAGCCGAGGTCGCGCGGCTGCGCGAGGCAGCAATCGAGGTGGAGGGGTTTTCTGAAACCATTGCAAACATCGCAAACCAAACCAATCTCTTGGCACTCAATGCCACCATCGAGGCGGCGCGCGCGGGTACTCACGGACGCGGCTTCGCGGTTGTTGCCGACGAGGTACGGCTCCTGGCTGATGAGAGCGCGAGAGCCGCGCGAAGCATCGCCAAGAGCGCACAAAAAACCCGCAAGGTCATTGACGTTTCGGCCAAGTTGATGGAGGAAATCGGCACCCGACTCGGCGACCTCTCTCAGGACTCGGAAACTTGGGGTGGCGAGCTCGAGCACATTGCCGAAGCAGCCGAAATCACCCGTCGCCTGGGCCGCCGGTTGAGTGACTTGCCTCGCCAGAACATCGAGCTGGCGGATCAGGCCCAGGGGATTCTCGCCGACGCCAAGGAGGCGGCGGAACGGGCGGCGGCGGACGCCAAAGCCATCTCCGATACGCTCAGCCGTCAGCACCGTTCGGTACGGAATCTCACCAGCAATGCAGAAAAACTGGGGGATGTGGCCAAGAAACTCGAAGACGCCTCCGCCCTGGTCGACGGAAGAGGAGAGCAGGGAGGCTGAGGGGAGAAGGGAGAGGTGAGAGGTGAGAGGTGAGAGGGCCACCCCCCGTCATCCCCGATCCGGTGGGGAGAAGGGGTGGCCCTCTCACTTCTCACCTCTCCCTTCTCCCCTTTCCGACCCACTCCATTCCGCCCTTCCGACCTTCCGTCATTCCGCCCGTCAGGGGTGACTCCCATCACTGATAGCCCACGGTTTTCGTGGCATTCTAGAGCACCGGAAGTACTCAAAAGCATTAGACTTGGTGGACCGAGGCAGAATCTCCCGCGAGGGCTCGGTCGGATTGATCATGGAGGTAATCCTGATGTCGGCTCCGAAGCTACACCGTATTGTTGGCGCGTTGAGCGCCGCCGCCATGCTAGTCCTGACTGCGACCCCCACGGCAGCCCAGGTGGGCAAGGGGACCCAGATCGAACTGGGTACCTATGGGGTCTTCACCAAGTTCGACAATTCAGACCTTGGCTTCGGCAACGAGTTCGGGGCCGGGGGTCGGCTGGGCATCTTCCTCAGCCGCCTGCTCTCCCTGGAAGCCTCAGGCGACTACACCGAGACAACTACCGGCGGGCCAGCGGGCAGGGTGACGGCGACCCGCGTCGGCGGCACCCTCTTCGCGCACGCCCCACTGGGGGGGAGCGCATGGTCCATCGGACTGGGATATGAAAGACTCTTTTACCGGGCCGCCCAGGAATTCACAGACAACGGATTCCACTTCGTCATGGGTCCCCGGCTGACGTTGGGCTCGCGAGCCGCTTTCAGAGTCGAAGGGCGCGCCACGTACGTGCCCAGCTCGAACGGGCCTTTGGCCGGCGGCAGTTCCATTAATATCAGCGCCACCGCCGGACTGTCGATCTACAGTTTTGGTGGCACCGCTCGTGACGACGACTTCGACACCGTTCGGAACAGTCGCGACGACTGCCCAGCTACACCCCAAGGCGCCACAGTCGACAAGGCTGGTTGTCCAAGCGATGGCGATACGGACGGCGTCCTCAACGGTTTGGACCAGTGCCCCGATACACCCGGCGGGGCGGACGTGGACGCACAGGGATGTCCTTCGGACTCCGATGCCGACGGTGTGCTCAATGGGATCGATATTTGTCCCGACACGCCGGCCGGCGCCATTGCGGACGACAACGGTTGCCCAACCGATCAGGACAGCGACACCGTGTTCGACGGCATCGATCAGTGCCCCGACACGCCGACGGGCGCGATCGTCGACACAAACGGTTGCCCGTCTGACGAAGACTCCGACGGCGTGCTCGACGGAATCGATCAGTGCACCGGCACGCCGTTGGGCGTGACGGTTGACGAGTTGGGTTGCCCCCTCGATCAGGACGGCGACGGGGTCTTCGATCACTTGGACGAATGCCCGGACACGCCCCCCAACACGATGGTGAACGAAGTCGGTTGCGAACCCGACACGGACACAGACCTCGACGGGGTGGTCGACAGGATCGACCGCTGCCCGAGCACGGCTGCCGGCACGACGGTCGACAGCGTAGGCTGCCCGGTACTGTTTGCGGTGGACGAAGCGACGGGTCGGGAGCAACCGCTGGTCTTACAGGGCGTGAACTTCGCGTCGGGTAGCTCGCGACTCACGCAGACTTCCTACGCGGTGCTCAACGTGGTCGCGGTCTCGCTGCTGGGTAATCCGGATGTCCGGATTGAGATCGGCGGGCACACGGATGCTTCGGGTGGGTACGATCTCAACACGCGCCTGTCCCGTGGCCGTGCCGAGGCCGTGCGGGCATATTTAGTTCAGCAGGGCGTTCCACTGAGCCAGATGGATTCTCGGGGGTATGGCCCAGACCAGCCGATCGCAACGAACGCCACATCGGCTGGCCGCGCGGAGAATCGACGAGTAGAGTTGAGACGAATCAACTAATGGAGTGACGGTGCAGTCTCACAAACGGCGAATCTACCTTTCGTTGGGTCTTGCGCTGCTGGCGGCGATGCCGTTGGCGGCGCAAGTCGTCCCGGCCCCCGAGACGGTCCTGGGGTTCGTCCCGGGAACCGACCGAAAACTCGTAGAGTGGCCGGTGTTGGTCGAATACTATCAACAGCTCGCCAGCGCCAGCGATCGTGTGGAGTACCGCGAACTCGGTAAGACGACGCTCGGCACACCCTTCGTTGCGCTGGTCATCTCCAGTGCCGAGAACCTGGCGCGACTCGACGAGATTCGCACGATCAATCTAAGACTCGCCGATCCTCGTCTGATCGACTCGGACGTGGAGCGCGAACGGTTGCTCGCCGATGGTAAGACGATCGTACTCATCACGTCGAGCATACATTCCACCGAAGTCGGTGGCCATCTCTCGCCCGCGGTCATCGCGCACCGACTCGCGACCGAATCAAGTCCCAAAATCAACGCGATCCTCGACAAGACTGTGCTGTTGTTGGTGCCCTCTCTCAATCCCGATGGTGTGACGATCGTCAGTCGCTGGTACAACGAAACGCTCGACACGCCGGCCGAGGGATCGCGCCCGCCCGAGCTGTATCATCATTACGTCGGTCACGATAACAACCGTGATTGGTACGCCTTTACACAGGTCGAGACCCAACTCACCATCGACAGCCTGCACAACTACTGGCATCCGCAGATCGTTCACGATATCCATCAGATGGGATCGAACGGCGCACGGTTTTTCCTGCCGCCGTTCCTCGACCCCATCGAGCCCAATGTCGATCCGTTGATCGTTCAAGGGTACAACACACTCGGAACGCACATGGCGTGGGAACTCACCGGACAGGGCAAGCAGGGGATCGTGGTCAACGCGACATACGACGCCTGGACACCGGCGCGCTCATACCAACATCACCACGCTGGTGTACGCATTCTGTCGGAGACTGCAAGCGCAAGGCTGGCGACGCCAATCGAGGTATCCTTCGAGATGCTGCAGGGTGGGCGGGGATTCGATGCGCAAAAGTCGTCGTGGAATTTCATCGACCCGTGGCCGGGAGGCGTGTGGCGCCTATCGGACATCATCGACTATCAGTCGGCAGGTGCAATTGCCTTGCTGAGCTACGCCGCCACCAATCGCGATATCTGGTTGTCGAACTTCCTCGAGATTGGTGAGCGCGCAGTTGCGGGATGGGAAGGATGGCCGTACGCCTACGTCATCCCAGCGGACCAACCGAACCAAATAGGACTCAATGCCCTGCTGCAAGTCTTCCAGCGAGGGATGGTCGAAGTACGCCTCGCAGAAGGCGACTTCGTGGCTGATGGCAAGAGCCACCCGGCAGGGACATACGTCGTTGCGTTGCGACAGCCGTACGCTTCCTTCGCCAAAGCGTTGCTCGAACGGCAGGAGTATCCCGATCTCCGTCAATACCCCGGCGGACCACCGCGCGCCCCCTACGACGTCACCGCACACACACTTCCACTCCTGTTCGATGTGGTCGTTTCGGAAATTGTGGAGCCGTTCGATGCTCCACTGTCCGACCCGGTGACGCCGCCGGCATTCCCGTATCGCTACGAGCGACTGAGCCGCGAAAGCAACGAGGGTGGACTCGTCGGACTCTACAAGAGCTATGCGGCTTCAATGGATGAAGGGTGGACGCGCTGGATCTTCGACACGTGGGATATTCCTTATGAGTCCGTCCAAGACGCCGCGGTGCGTGCAGGTGAGTTGGCGGGTTACGACGCCATCGTCATCCCCGACATGGATGGACAGAGTATCGTGCGGGGGCTTGAATCCAGCGTGTATCCCGAGGCGTTCGCCGGCGGGATTGGTAATGGTGGAGTAGAGTCTCTGAAGAGATATGTCGAGGGTGGCGGTACGTTAGTGGTGTTCAACGAGGCGTCCAACTTCGCCATAGAGATGTTCGATCTGCCGGTTCGGAATGCGCTCGAGAATTTCGATTCGCAAGAGTTCTACGCTCCAGGCACCGTGTTCCGCCTAGACCTCGACACCACACACTCGGTGACCGAAAACATGTCGTCACCAGCCGCGGTGTGGTTCCAACGCTCACCTGCATTCGAATTCGTGGAAACGAACACTCTTCGTGCGATCGCGCGCTATCCCGTCAACCCAGACAGCATTCTCTTGTCCGGCTGGGTGCTACATCCCGAGCGACTCAGTGGAAAGGCCGCGATGGTGGAAGCCCACGTTGGTGAGGGTCGTATCGTGATGTTTGGATTCAGGCCTCAGTATCGGGCACAGAGCATCGGTACTTATCCCCTGTTCTTCAACGCCCTCAAAGCTCTTCGAGACACGAGCACGCCATAGCGTCATGTCTTCTCGGTCTCTGTACCTGCTCGTCCTGAGTGGGTTGGTCGTTGGCTCTTCGCCTCTCGCCTCGCAGCAGCCTGCGGGAGCTCGGTTGTTACTGGCGGTGCTGCGCGATGCCGAGCCTCCCGACTATCTCGCCCACATCGTGTCGATGGGCCTGCCACCCATCCATTTACCGGCTCCGCCGGACGGCGAAGCACCACTGGCTGCGAATGGGATCACCACCTTCGCATCACAACATATCTTCAGCAGCCATCCGTGGCGCGGGATTTGGCGTGACGAGCATCGTCCGGACTACCTGGACGATGTCATCCCGCCAAGCCTGCAACCGATCGATCTGCCGCCACCGCCCGTAGGGGAGGCACCGGCCGTGGTGCGCGGTCTGTATCTCAACGCCTGGGTATTCGGCGGAAGGCGATTCTATGACCTCGTGCGGTTAGCCGACACCACGGAGGTCAACTCGTTTGTCATCGACGTAAAAGACGGAACCGGCTATCTCACGTATCACTCGAGCGTGCCTACAGCGATAGCGATTGGAGCGAACGGTCTCGTGCGCGCACGGGACGTACGACAGCGCCTGGCCTTATTGCAACAACGTGGCATCCATCCTGTTGCCCGGATTGTCGTTGCGAAAGACCCGTTACTCGCTAACGGCAAGCCCGAATGGGCGGTGAACCATGTGGATGGCGGCTTGTGGAAGGATCGATTTGGAGATCATTGGGTGGACGCCTATCGCGACTCGGTGTGGCTTTACGCGGCCGATATCGCACGTGAAGCCGTGCTTATGGGGTTCGCCGAGATTCAACTCGACTACATCCGCTTTCCCGACGAAAAACCGAAAGGGCTCGCGAGCGCCATCTTCCCCGCGCGCCGGGACGGTCAGTCTCGCCGCTACGCCATTGCGACCAATCTGGGCAAAGTTCGAGACCATTTGAAAGACCTTGGGGTTCCCCTCACCGTCGACGTGTTTGGACTCACGACCTCGGCTACGTCCGACATGGGGATCGGGCAATATTGGGAGGATGTGTCGGTCCTGGCCGACGTGGTACTTCCGATGGTGTATCCCAGCCACTACTACCGCGGCGCGTACGGTCTCAAGTTCCCCAACGCCGAGCCGTACGAAGTTGTGAGCAGGGCGCTGGCGGACGGAGTGAAACGGAACGAAAGAATTCCTAACGCCGCTCGCATTCGGCCATGGCTGCAGTCATTTTCCATCCGCCGCGTGCGTCACGGCCCCGAGGAGATCCGCGCCCAAATCAACGCAACGTACGATGTCGGGCTCACCGATTGGGTCTTATGGAATGCCAGCGGCCGCTATCCGGCTGCAGCTTTTCTCCCCAACGGCGCATCGACCTTGGCACCGCCGCAATTGCCGCCACGAATTCAAAAATAGTCGGCCGGATTATCACCGCAGAGTACGCAGAGACCGCAGAGCCCCGCCACACTCAGGATTTTGTTTTCCCAATCGCGCCCAAACGTTTTTTTTGTATCGACGCCCACGCAAGGTCGTGGCTGCTGGTCTAGGAAGAGCCGCAAATTTCGTTTGGGGATGGGGGTGGAAACAACAAGAGTTTGGGGGTGGTGCGGCTCGGCTCTGCGTTCTCAGCGTACTCTGCGGTTAAAACTCAAACGCCCGCCGATTCACGGATCTTGCCGGGCTCCCACTCGCAGATATAACCCGCAATGGCACTGGCGGCCGTCGTGTAGGGACTGGCGAGATATAGCTGTCCGGGTCCGGAACGCCCGGGGAAGTTTCGGTTGATCGCGCTGATCGTGACGGTTTCCGTATCGTACGACACGCCGGGTCCGGCGTTGATACAGGCCCCACACGACGGCTCGATGAATTGCGCGCCTACCTTTTCGAACACATCCAAATAGCCCACTTCTTTGCAGTAACGCTTTACCTCTTGAGAACCGCACTGAATGAAGCACTCGACGGACTCATGCACGCCCAGTCCCCTGTCCACTGCGTCTTGAAACACTTGCGCGTACATATCCATGTCCGACTTCTTGCCGGCGGTACACGACCCCGCATACGCAACATCCACCTTCACCCGATCGCCCAACTCACGAATGAACATGCCGTTCCCTGGGTCGCCGGGAAGCGCAACCATCGGTTCCAGGTCGGCGGCGTCGACATCGATGATCTCTTCGTAGTCTGCATCTTCATCCGAATGCAGACCCTCGAAGAGCGGACGAACCTCGTCGGGGGTCATGCCTCGTTCGCGCGCAAGGAACTCTACCACCTTTTCATCCGGCGGAACGACCCCAGTAAACGCACCCACCTCAGCCGCCATGTTTGTCATCGTTGCACGCTCGTCCACCGAGAGCTCCTGAACGGCCTCCCCAGCATACTCGACGATCTTTCCGATGGCGTGGCCATTGCGGACATACGGATGACGCAGGATGTGCAACATGAAGTCCTTCGCCGTGACATGAGACGGCCTTCTACCTTTGACGCGAATCAGAACTGACGGCGGGACCTTGACGCGTACGTCTTTGGTGAGCCAAGAATTGAAAATCGCCGTCGTCCCAACGCCGAACGCGATCGACCCTACGGCACCCGCGTGCGGAGTGTGAGAATCACTACCGATGATCAGGTGGCCCGGCAGTGCGTGTTGCTCGAGGATCTTCGAGTGACAAATGGCCTCAGAGCCGCGAGGGACTGCGTTGCGGCCGATGCGTGGAAGCTCGCCATACAGCTTTACACCCTGCTTGTCGGCGAATTCTTCTTGCTTCTTCTTCAACTCGAGCGCGACGTCGAGCAATCCTGCGGCTTTACGCTCGTCCGTCATCGCAAGTTCTAAGAAGGTCAGGTGATCGCGGAAAAGGAACACCGACCCCGGGTCGACGATCTTTTCATCAGCGCCAACTTTTTGCTCCCAAAAGCCCGCCGCCATGGGGGTAACGTACTCGTGACTGAACCGGATGTCCGTGCGCACGAAACCTTCGTCACCGGGACGGACATGTGGAACGCCGATCGCACCGCCCGCGAGATCGGTCACCCAATGCCGTGCGAGGATCTTCTCAGCGAGATTCATGGGCCTGGCCGGCGTCGAGATCGTAGGCACACGTATCGTGCCTTCGCGCCGTGCGACGTTGTACTGGAACAGTCCGCCGTGCTCGATGACCCCGCGGGTGATTTCCCCTTCGCCGTCCGTGAACACACTCAGCGGGATCTCTTCACCGTTGCGCACACGATCGATGAGAGAGAAATCCGTGCTCGTGAGGACGCCGAGGTTCTGACAGTTCTCCCGATAGATGCGCTCGATACTCTCCGCGATCACCAACTTGATCCCGGCACCCATCTCGGCGTAGGGTGACGCCTCGCGCGACGAACCCTTACCGCGCCTCTTCCCGCTGACCGAGCACACAAAACCGCCCGCCTTGACACTTCCCGGTATGACGGGCAGCTCGTCGCCGCACTTCAGTCCCAAGTACGGAAACTCGGCCAACCTCTCATCATAGTAGTAGCAGATGTACGCGGGCGTGATCTCGTCCGTAGAGATGTCATCCCGGAGCTTGAAATCGTTGGGAAACGGGAGATCTTCGCCGTCAAGCTGCCGCCGGACCAGGTCCGGATCTTCGGTCAAAAAAAAGACGCGCCCGGACAGTCCGACAGGCCTATCTGGGCCTTGGTCCATGGAGAAACATCGCCGGACGCTCGCCGGTGGGCAAGCGCTGAGCTACCTTGATTGTGCTCATGCTTGATACGCGTAAGTCTCTGGCCTCCTTGTGGTTGACGCTTCTCGTATCGGGGGCGCTGTCCGCATGCAAACCATCGTCCACTGGCGACCGACCACGGGTGATAGCGGAGTTGCGCGAACAAGTGGGCGAACTGCCCACCTCGATCCGCGAAAGCTCCGGGGTCGCCGTCAGCCGTCGCCAGAGCGGCATTCTCTGGACCCACAACGACTCGGGCGACGAGAACCGACTCTACGCGGTCAACCAGCAAGGCGATGTCCTCGCCACGTTTCGCGTCCGTGGAGCTACCAATATTGACTGGGAGGACATTGCGCTGGGCCCGTGCCCGGAGCGAGCCGGCAAATGTCTCTACATCGCCGATACCGGCGACAATTTCCGGAGACGCGACAGCGTGTCGATATATATCGTTCCGGAACCCAACGTGTCAGCCGACAGACCACGCGACCAAAATACGCAGCCGGCGAGAAGGGTCGACTTCCGATACGAGAACGGGCCGCACGACGTCGAAGCAATGGCCGTCGGACCAAATGGGGAAATCCTCCTCGTGAGCAAGGGCCAGGGGAGTCCCATCCAAGCGTATGCGCTAAAACCAGACGAACTCTTCACCGCCGAGTTGGTTTTGCGCCCCAAGAACGACGCGGGCATTTCGGAGTTGCGACTCACGGCACCATGGGTCACGGGCGCTGCCTTTTCACCGAGCGGCGACCGAGTCGTCGTGCGATCATACACTGAGCTTTTCTTCTATAAACTCGTGGGCGGGGCCCTCGTGCAAGAGGGCGATCCCTGCTTCTTCGGGGCCTCGGAGCCTGTGGGCGAGGCCGTAGATTTCCTGGACGGAAGGACGCTGGTCATGACGAGCGAGGCGCTTCGGACACATCCTGGACCCATTACGTTAGTAAGATGCCCGATCGGACCTGCCTGAGGTTGCGCGTGATCCAGAGTGGCATCCGTTGCGGAATCGCCGTGTCTGCCCTCGGGGCATGTGCCGCGCCGATGGCTGCCCAAACCATTCCCGACACCATGGCGCTGCAGCGTGCCCTAGCTACGCCTACCTCCAATCAACTCGACGCTCACATAAAATTTCTCGCCGACGATCTCCTGGAGGGGCGCGCGCCCGGTTCCCGTGGTGCAGACGTAGCAGCGCATTACATCAGAGCTCAGTTTGAAGCAGCGGGCCTCGCCCCCGGGGCACCCGACGGAACATTTTTCCAGCGCCTCCAACTCGTTGGACTGACGTTGTCACCCTCCCTGGTCGTAGGCGTCGCTCAGCGGACGGCGGCGCTCCAGTACCTGGACGACTTTGTTGCGTGGCCGGTCGGTCCAGGCGCAGCGGTCATCGCCGACGGAGAGTTGGTGTTCGTTGGCTATGGCATCGAAGCGGCGGAGTGGACCTGGGACGATTTCAAAATGATGCCCCTTGCCGGCAAGGTCCTGTTGATGCTCGTCAACGATCCAGGCATCGAGGATTCGTCCTTGTTCAACGGACCAGAAATGACGTACTACGGCCGTTGGACCTACAAAATCGAACAGGCTGCCCGATTGGGTGCCGTCGGCGTGATTTTGATACACACTGACCGAAGCGCGACCTACTCGTGGACGGTTGTGCGGAATTCATGGTCGGGAGAACAGGTGCGTATCGAAGGCGAAGGCCCGCAGACGCTTCAGTTCGGAGCGTGGGTTACTGAGCAGGCCGCCCGACAAATCGTGCGCGGCGCCGGCATCGACTACGACATGATGATGCGGCGCGCCGCGCGCAGGGACTTTCGCCCCATTCCCATGAACGCACACGTCATCGTCGACATCGCAAGTCGGGTCCGACGATTCGAATCGGTGAACGTGATCGGGCGGTTGGAAAGCGACGCCGCCGGAGAAGAACAGGCCGTTGTGCTCACCGCACACTACGATCATCGCGGCATCGGGCTGCCCGTCGGCGAGGATTCGATCTACAATGGGGCGCAAGACAACGCGTCGGGGGTCGCTGCCCTGATTGCGTCGGCAACCGCGCTCGCGCGGGCGGGACCAACCCCGCTCCGATCCATCTACTTCGCTGCAACGACGGCCGAGGAGTCCGGGCTGCTTGGAGCGAAGGCTCTTGTCAAATCTCCTCCCGTACCCCTCGCGCAAACTGCGGCAGTCGTGAACATCGACCGGGCAAACCTCTGGGGAGGCACCCGGGATATGGTCATGCTGGGTGCCGAAGAATCCAGCTTGCTTGCGGTGGCGGAGGAGGTGGCCCGTGCCGACGGCCTGCGATTGGCGCCCGACCCGAGTCCCGAAAGCGGCCGCTTCTACCGGTCTGACCATTTCCCCTTCGCGCGCGCCGGCGTTCCCGTGCTTTCGCTGGTCCCCGGGGTGGACTTTACCGATCGGCCGCCGGACTGGGGCCGAGCTCGGCACGCAAGCTTCATGTCCGACCGGTACCACCAGCCGTCCGACGATTATCGGCCCGATTTCAACTACGACGGACTCTTGCAACAGGTATCAGCCTTGATCCGCCTTGCCTGGCACGTGGCCGGAACGCCTGAATTTCCTGTCTGGAACGAAGAGTCCGAGTTTCGCACCGCCGCCGACCGACTGCGAAATCGGTAGATAAATCCCCTCTTACCGACTCCCCGCAAAATCGGTAAGTTTTCGGGCGTTTTTGCCTCTGCGCCGTCAGATCCCGAGGAGAACCACTGCAACTCCCTACCTCACACCGAGTGCCGGTGACTTGGCTGCGGACTCACGCGTCCCCGCCGATCCGACTGCGACTCCTGACCGATATCATGCCGGCCGAAGCCGTCGACGACGAGGAGATTGCGACCCTGAGGGAGAAGGTGTCGCATTACAAGGGGGTCACCCAGATCACAAGGAAGCAACGACCTACCGGCGTGTGGGGATCGAACATCCTTGGCGTTGGCCCGTCTAAGTCGTTGGACATAAAGGACATAGGAACGGTCTCTCAATACCGGCGGCTCCTCGAGATGGGCGTTAGCCCATCGGACCGAGCATTCCAGCTGGCCAATCGGCTCTTTTTCCGTCTTCTGTCGCGAGACGACGACCCAAAACTCCTCTTCGAGTACCGAAAATCTGCCAAAGCGAATCCTGACGTCGTCGATTGGGCCAGGGGAGAAATGCACGAGGCTTCAACCGCCGCATTGACTCACGCCGGCCGGATCGAGGATCCCCGGGTGCGGGGCGCGGCGCAGCGGGTTGCAAACGCTCTGTCGCATTTCCTGCGTAGCGACCTCACCCAAAAACCAATCATCAAGAAGGGCGCCAGGTACATTCTCCATCCGGAGGCCCATCCACCCAGCCTCTACTCGGTCGCCCTCATCGCGTACATGCCAAACCTGCAGCGGGAGCGGGCCGACTTCATCGAACGGTTGGTGCAGTTCCTCACGCAGCCGGCGCCCAAAAAGGCATTTGTGATCATGGTGGGGAATAAGAGATTTGCGCCAACCACCCAGATCCTTGGGGACCCGATGCAAAACGACTCTGCGGGTCGGCCCAAGGACCTACCATTTGCACTGCACTGGATGGAACTGCTGGCCCGACTCAATGCCCTGGAGGCGTCGGCTTCCGCACAAAGGGCGCTGACCCGGTTCCTGAATGACTGCGACGACGACGGGATCTGGAAAGGGAAGAGTTTGAGGACATTTCCCAAGAGCTCATCCGGCCTGGTAGGGTTTGCGTTTCCACTGGAGACAAACGACAAGACCGCCGATTCGCGAAGGGTAGATGTCACTTTCCGCCTTGCTCACATCGCGAAACTGGCAGGACTCGATCTAGAGTTCGTGTAATACAGTAAACCAACCTACCTATTAGTTGGTAACTTACGATGTCATCGAGCCAGGTGTGCCGCCAAGCCACGCACAGCACCAACAATCGTCATATCACTTGTCCAATAGCCCGAGAGATCGGCATCTTCAACTCGGGCGATAACCGCGACCTCGCCGGCGAGCAACAAGAAGACCGGCCCGCCGAATAGCTCTTCGGATCTAGTGGGGTCGATGCCCCCGCGTGTCGAAACGGGCAGGTCGCCGGAGTCATCTCCAATCAGCCAAACCGAGCTCAGTCGGGAATCCAAGGCCCGTCGCCGCCAGGCAGGCCCCAACGCAACCAACAGATCGGTTGCACCAATGCAAATGACCTCATCGGGCTCCCTGGCCAGAGTCCGAAGGGCGACGTCGAGAAGCGCACGTTTTCCCTGAACCTCCACCAATGCGGGCCCATCCTGACCACCGGACGTTTGGACCTGTGCCTCGAGAGCATCAAGTTTCTGAGCTTCGAGGCCGATGACTCGGGCAAGAATGGCGTCGGGGCGTTCGGCCCGAAATCTCCGGGGTGCGTCCGCCGTGGTGACCGCGGCGCCCTTGGCAACGAGTCCGTTCAGCGCCTGATAGGCATTTGCCCGAGCAATACTAAGCTCCTTGGCCACCGCGTACCCGCTGGACGGCCCCAAATCCAGCAAGGCACCGTACGCGAGATTTTCGGTTGGTGTGAAGCCAAACGGAGTGAGATCGATATCTATCATGAGAAGTAGCTACTACTACTACTAAACTCAATATGGCTGGATCGCAATAGATTCTTGATTGTTTGGCCGTGTTCTGGCCTACGACGGCAGGACATTGCTGCGCGGCGGGCGCCTCGGTCAAACGCCCGTCACGCGCTCTTGGGTTCAGCTCAGCGTGGTGACAAAATCCTGTGTCGGCCCGCGCTTTGTTGGCCCGGGATATCGATCGGACCGGCGCAACGCGGCGTCGAGCACCTCATCCAGATCCGATGCCGGATGGACGTTGATTCCTTTTCGCTCTTCCTCGGTCAGGTCTTCCAGATCGGCGAGGTTTTCCCTCGGGAGAATCACATCGGTAATTCCGGCTCGGCAGGCCCCGAGAATCTTCTCCTTTACGCCGCCGATCGGCAGCACGCGGCCTGAAATGGTGATCTCTCCGGTCATCGCCACGTCGTGCCGAATCGGGATACCGGAGAGACTGCTTACCAAGGCGGCTGCCATGGTAACGCCTGCTGACGGACCATCTTTGGGTATCGCGCCGGCCGGCACGTGAATATGGATGTCCCTGTCCTTCAGGTCGCTCACGTCGATTCCCAATTCATCCGCGTGGGATTTTGCGTAGGTCAGCGCGGCTTGCGCGGATTCTTTCATCACGTCGCCCAACTGCCCGGTTAGCACCAACTCGCCGCGACCGTTCATGATAGAGACCTCCACGAACATGATGTCACCGCCCACAGGGGTGTAGTACATGCCCGTACTCACCCCGATCTGATCTTCGCCAAAGGCTCTTTCCGGATGTACCCTCGGTCGGCCAATCAGATCGCTGATCTCGTCCTGCTTCAACTCGAAATGGCTCACTTGCCCCGCTTCGATTCTTCGAGCCACCTTGCGAGCCACCTTCCCGAGTTCCCGCTCGAGTTGGCGCACGCCTGCTTCGCGCGTATAGCCGGATATCAACTTGGAAAGCGCCTCGTCGCCGAATACCAACTGGTCGGGGTCGAGTCCTGCTCCCGTCAATTGACGGGGGAGCAAATAGCGCCGCGCAATCGCAGACTTCTCTGCTTCGGTATAACCGGAGAAATCCACGACCTCCATCCGGTCCAACAGCGGACTCGGGATGCTCTGAATGAAGTTCGCTGTCGCAACAAACAGGACTTCGGACAAGTCGAACGGTACGCCGAGGTAGTGATCCGTAAACGCGTCGTTCTGTTCGGGATCGAGCACCTCGAGCAAGGCCAACGCCGGGTTTCCTTGATACGACACGCCGAGTTTGTCGACCTCGTCGAGAAGAAAGACCGGGTTTTTCGTCCCCACCGTCTTCATGCCCTGCATCAACCTCCCGAGCATCGCGCCCACGTACGTTCGACGGTGCCCGCGGATGTCAGCCTCGTCTCGCGCTCCGCCGAGGGAGATGCGTATGTACTTTCTTCCCATCGCACGCGCAATCGACTTGCCGATGGATGTCTTGCCAACGCCCGGCGGTCCGACAAACAATAGAATGGGACCCTTTGGTTGCTTGTCGTCCTCGTTACCCTGCGCTTGTACATCTTCGTCGTTCGTCGAGTCGCCCTTTGATTCGCGCAGTTTACGTACGGCGAGAAACTCGAGAACACGATCTTTCACGTCCTGCAAGCCGTAATGGTCTTCATCGAGAATCTTCGCCGCTTCTTTCAAATCCAAATGATCTTTGCTGCGTTCGTTCCACGGCAACTCTGCGATCGTTTCCAAATAGGTTCGGATCACTTGGGCTTCCATTGAATCGGAAGACGACCGTGCAAGCCGTGACAGCTCACGATCGACCTCCTTACGCGCTTCCTTCGGAAGCTCCAGTTTTTGCAATTGATCGCGAAGCTCGTCGATTTCGTTCTCGGACTCTTCTTCACCCAGCTCTTTGCGAATCGCTTTGAGCTGCTCTCTCAGGAAAATCTCTCGCTGACGATTACCAATCTCCTCCTGGACCTGCGACTTGATGTCTTGCTGCGCGTCGAGCAGCTCTATCTGACGTTGTACGTGAATCAATACCCGGCGCAATCTTTCCTCCACGCCCAAGGTCTCGAGCATCGCTTGACGTTCTTTCGGCGAGATATCCAGATAGCCACCTACGACGTCGGCTAACGCGCCGGCGTCACTCACCGTCTGGAGGACTTGCTCGACGATGTCCGCGGAGATACCCGTCTTTTCGCCAAGTTCCGCCGCGCGCTCCTGCAGTTCCTTGAACAACGCCGCGAACGCCGCGTCGTCGGGATCCACGGGCGGGAGGTCATGCGCTTGTTGCACGATTGCCGAGATGTGATCCTTCGTCCTGTTGTATTGGAGGACCGTGCCCCGATACTCACCGTGCAACAGCAATTGGATTCCTCCCAATCCCCGTTGAACCTGGCCGATCTTGGCCACGGTTCCTATCGTGTGCAGAATCTCGGGGTCGACTGTTTCGACGTTCTCCCGCTGAGACACGGCGAAGATCAGTCGGTCCTCCGTTTTCAGCGCCGCCTCAATCGCTCGAAGTGTGCCGGGCCGACCCGCTCCCACGGGAGCCGTCACGCCCGGAAAAAGCACCAACTCCCGAAGTGGGAGCACAGGCAGTTGTAGTCGCTCCATGGCTTGCTCGCTCACCAATCTTGAATCTGGTTCACTCGGTTACTCCCTGGGAATGCAGCACCGATCGTGCCGCCGGAGAGTAGCCCTAAAGCAACAAACACCGCCTGAACGGCGGTGTTCCTGACACCAGGCGTTGGTTGTGATTGAGAAGACTGCCAAAATGGCAGCCAAGGGTTTTCTACCGGCGTCGTATCTTTCGCGCCGCCTCGAGGTAGGGGATGAGATCCGCGTCGCTCGAGTGCATGAGGATACCGGCTTTTATGGTGGTCTCGCGCTCCTCCTCATTCGTGTCGGACTGGCAGGTAAACCGGACTATGTCGGCCGGCTCGGGGAGAGACCCGCCGTCGGCCCGGGAATTGACGATTCCGGACGTACGCCCTATGCGCTCTGCGGTCCAACGTCTGCCTTGTTCATCAACGAACGTGTGCATTGATGTCGACGAGCCTGTAGCTGAGGCCGGTTGCCAGAGTGAAATAGCCCGAGTAATCTACGGACACTTGACACCCGATGCCATATCATCAGCAATCTGGCGCACTTGGCCGGCGGACTGCGGTATGGTCTATTCTTTGCACAGTTCCCCGTGGGACCATCCCCACACCGCAAGGTTCGAGTAGGAGTCTGATGGCGGAAACCCCATCGCTTGCTGCACGACTAGCCGATGCCCTAAAGGATGATTACACCGTCGAGGGTGAGATCGGGCGGGGGGGCATGGGTGTGGTGTACGTGGCCCGGGACCTCAAGCTGAAGCGCCGCGTCGCCATCAAGGTGTTGCCTCCCGAACTGGCTTACCGTGAGGAGATCCGGGAGCGCTTCACCCGTGAGGCTCAGACCGCGGCTCGCCTTTCTCATCCTCATATCGTTCCCATCCACGGGGTAGGCGAAGCGGACGGGTTGGTCTATTTCGTGATGGGCTTCGTCGACGGCGAATCTTTGGGTGCGAGACTCAAGCGCCGGGGCAAGCTCCCAATCGAAGAAGTCCGCCGCATCATGAAGGAAACCGCGGACGCGCTGGGACTCGCCCACACGATGGGTATCATCCACCGTGACATCAAGCCGGACAACGTGTTGTTGGACGGCACACGGCGTCGGGTCATGGTAACGGATTTCGGAATTGCCAAAGCTCTCTCAGACGTAGGCGGCGGTACCTTGACTGGCACCGGCGTCGCTATCGGCACACCAACGTACATGAGCCCGGAACAAGCCGCGGGAGAGCGAGCGGTCGACGCTCGCAGCGATCTCTATGCGCTCGGCGTCGTCGCCTACGAAATGCTGATCGGCCAGGTGCCGTTCAAAGCTCCGACGGTTCCCGGCATTCTCATGAAGCAAATCACCGAACCGCCCCCGGACATTCTCGTGGGCCGACCGGAGTGTCCGGAGGAATTGGCCGCGACGGTCATGAGGTGTCTCGAGAAGGACCCGGAGAACCGCTGGGCCACGGCCGATGCGTTGCGTCGGGCTCTCGAAAGCCGCACCTCAGTGCCGTACCGGAAGCCGTCGCGTTCTTCGACCTTACGCCCCAAGTCCTCTGATGCCAGACGCCGAAGCGAACGACCCTGGCGTGAGTGGGATGAAGACCGCCCGGTTCCAGCCAGGCGCCGACCGCGCGACCGGGCCGTACAACATCGTCGGGGGCAGCGACCGGCGCGACGGGAAAAACCAAGCACCCAGCCCGCCAAGGGCACCGAATCCGGCGAGCCGAAGATAGTACGCGATTTCCGCAGCGGGTTTGCCTCGTATGTGTCGGTGAACGGTAGTCTGATGATGTTGAACCTGCTGACCGGAATCGACAACCCTTGGTTCCTGTTCTGCGCCATTCCTTGGGGAATCGGGATGGCTTCGAGTTACGGCAAGCTCTGGACAACCGGATACAGTTGGCGAGACGTTATTAACCGGCCTCCGGCCGCGGACGCCATCGAAGCACCTAAGTCGAAGAAGAAGGCCGGCAAGCAGAGGCTGCCTCAAGGGTCGGCTTCCGCTGCGCAGGATGTGAGCACAGACGACTACGGCAAGTTTGCCGGGCAAATGCGGCAGATCCAAAGCGACCGTCAAGCCATCATGCAGATGGTGGAGCGTTTGCCCGAGTCCGAGAAAAAATTGTTGCCGGAGATCGTCCCGACGGTAGACTCGCTCATGAATCGCGCGATCGAACTAGGTCGGACGTTGAACCAAATGGAGGGGGACGTCGACCAAGCCGCACTCGACAGCCTGGATCGCCGAATCGTAGACCTCGAAGCGCAGGGACCCGGTCCGGAGAGCGAGCGCCGATTGGATCTCATGCGACGCCAGCAGCAAACACTCTCCGATCTCTGGGAACGCCGCGCGAAGGTCGATGCCCAGTTTGAGTCGTGTGCACTTGCGATTCAAAACATGCGTTTCGACTTGTTGCGACTGCGCTCGGCGGGCGTCGGCGCCGTGTTGGACAATCTCACGATGGTGACGCAGCAAGCCAAGGCGCTGTCAATCGACGTGAATGCCGCGATCGAAGCGGCCGGCGAGATCAAAGAAGCTATCGGTAGGTCGACGCCGAGTCCTTGAGGGGAGAGGGATTGAGGGATTGAGGGGAGAGGGCCCCTCCACCCGTCCCCAAAAAGTACGGGGGAAGGAGGGGGTGGCCCTCTCCCCTCAATCCCTCTCCCTTCAATCCCTAAAACGCCAGCAGCTCCCTCATCGCCGCTTCCACGTCTTCTGTCTGCGGTAAGATCTCGTTCTCCAACTCCGGCGAATAGGCAACGAACGTGTCGGTCGCTGCCAATCGACGTACCGGTGCGTCGAGCCAACTGAAGTGATCGTCCGCTATCCGCGCTACAATTTCCGCCCCGTAACCCCAGGAGAGCGAGTCTTCGTATGCCACGAGCACACGGCTGGTCTTACGAACCGACTCTCCGATCGCCTCCCAATCCACCGGATTCAATGAGCGGAGATCGATGACTTCAACGCTGACGCCTTCCTCTTCGCCAAGTTTCTTGGCCGCTACGAGTGAGCGCTGGACAACCGCCCCATACGTGATGACTGTGAGATCCGTGCCCTCACGTACCGTCCGGGCCTTGCCAAAAGGAAGCATGAAATTGGGACCAGGATTCGGTGCCTTGTTGTACGTCTGACGATACAAATGTTTGTGCTCGAGAAAGATTACCGGATCGTCGCAACGGATGGCGGTGCGCAACAGCCCGTTTGCATCGAGCGCGGTCGACGGGCAGACGACACGCAAGCCCGGAATACTCGTGTAGACCGCTGCGCCGGTCTGCGAGTGATAAATGCCACCGCCCTTGAGGTATCCGCCGTATGTCACGCGCACCACCACGGGACAACTGAAATCTCCGTGGCTTCGCCAACGCAATGTGGCTAGTTCGTTGCGTATCTGATGATAGGCGGGCCAGATGTAATCGAAGAATTGAATCTCGATTACCGGTTTGATGCCTCGCGTGGCGAGACCGATCGCCCTCCCGACGATGTTAGCCTCGGCAAGCGGGGAATTGTATACCCGATCTCTACCGAATTCCCTCTGCAACCCCCAGGTAACCTTGAAGACTCCCCCTTTTCCTTTCACATCATCGATGTGTTGATCGCGGGAGACATCGGCCACATCTTGCCCGAATATGATCATATGAGGATCTCGGGCCATTTCATCACGCAAACATTGGTTCAACAGATCAACCATCGTCGTCGGATTCCCGCTGAACTGAGGATCTTCCTCGGTGTCAAACTGTTCCCCAGTCGGATCGACCGATTCCGAATAGACGTGATGATATAGTGTTTCCACGGAGGGCTGGGGAGACGCCAACGCCAAATCGGTGGCGAGTTGCACTTCTTCCCCCGTTTCTTGCTTGATCTTTTCGATTTCGACCTCGGTCGCGATTCCCTCCGCTATTAGGCGCGCAGGAAACGTTGTGAGTGGATCGCGGCGTACTTCCTCGTCGCGTTCAGCCGGCGATTTGTAGACGCGTTCGTCATCCGATAAAGAATGGGAATAGGGTCGTATCACATGCGCGTGCACGAGCGCAGGACCCTTTCGCGCTCGGCAATGCGCGGCCGCACGCGACACTGCGTCATACGACGCGATGGGATCACACCCGTCCACTTCCTCGATGTAAAGATCGGGAAAAGTGGACACGAGCTTGGACACCGATGCCCCAGCGGTTTGGATTTCTACTGGCACCGAGATCGCAAACTCGTTGTCCTCGATCATGAACAACACGGGAAGCTTGAGGTTGCTTGCCGTATTCATGGCTTCCCAAAACTCCCCTTCGCTGGTGGCGCCTTCTCCCGAACTCACATAGATGACTTCGTCACTCTTGATCATCTCGTCGCGATCGGGGATGTCCTCAATCCGGTCATAGCGCAGCCACGCCTCGGCAGCACCGACGGCGTTTAGATACTGCGTACCTGTGGGACTCGATGAGTTTGCTATATGCAGCGCTTTTTGGCCCCAATGCGACGCCATCTGCCTGCCTTGAGAGCAAGGGTCGTCCGCAGCCGCAACCGCCGCAAGCAACATTTCCGTCGGCGTCATGCCGAGGGCCAAGCAAAGCGCGCGGTCCCGGTAGTATAGGTAGAACCAATCGTACGTCGGCTTCAACACTTTCCCAGCCACCGCGCAGATCGCTTCGTGTCCCGCACCGGATATTTGAAAGAAAATCTTATTTTGACGCTTGAGCTTGATCTCCTCGTCGTCGAGAAGTCGAGAGAGCAGCATCAACCGGTAGATATCGAGTAGATCTACTTTGGTGAGCTTTTGCGATGCCGGGCGCTGAGTTCTGGGGGGGGTGTGTATGTCTGTCATATATCGAAAAAATAATCGGTCAGCGCAACTTCGTCAGCTTCCTCAACGCCTGGAGCTTCTTGAGCGCGGATTTCTCGTTGGGTGCATCACCGATGGCTTGAATGGAATCCCGGATATCCATCAATACCTCGAGCAAAAGCTGCTCGCGCTGGTACGACGAATCGAGATCGATCATCCGGCCGGCGTCCTCGGCCTGCTGGGCCCGGTCGTATGCCTCGCGGTAAATATTCTCGAGGTTGGTCAGAATCTTGTCGCGTGATCGCATGGGTCTCCCTAGCACGAGCTTAAATATGCAGGGCCAATGGCGCCCAATGCCACCGTGACACTTGGCGAAACGGGACCCGGGGCCCGGACCCCGGGGGCGGCCGGGCGGGAGCGGGGGCAGGGGCCGGGACGGGACTCACCAGCTCAGAATCACCAGGCCGCTGGGCACTTTCGGAGCAAAATAAGTCGACTTCTGGGGCATGAATGCGCCCGCATCGGCCACCGCCAGGACCTGCTCCACCCCGGTTGGGTTTATCAGAACGGCTGCCGATGCCCCCTCAGAATAGACACGCTGCATTACCATTTTGATCGACGGGCAGTAGCCGACGTTCGCCTTCGCTCCGGCGAGCCCGACAATCACATCAACAATTAGATGGTCTATCTTGGCGACATCGAGCGCCATTACCGTTTCCTGGCCCGCAAATGGCAGGGTCGAGAGATCCGCTCCTTCCCTTAGACGAAGACCCAAGAAATTCGGACCGGGAAGGTACACGACACATCTCGTGTCCTCGATTCCCCCCTTCAGGTGGGCCTCCGCGTCATGGGCCGAAGCCAATGTGGTTAGGTCGAACCAGTCCGTTATCTGTACCAGCAGCTCCGACTGATCCACCGATTCGCCATGGATGATCCGGTGTGTGGGAAGCACTTCCAGCCCCGCATCCCCCAATGGCACGATCAGCCCCAAGGTGCGATCAGCCTCGGGATGCTCAGAGCGGTAGATCTCGGCGGTCTCGTATCGGTGATGACCGTCGGCGATATAGAGCGAGCCGTCGGCGGCGGCAGCCTGCGCAATCTCTTCTCCCGCCGGCCCGGATACGCGCCAGAGCGAGATCCCAACGCCCTCGAGCGAGGCCTGCACGTCCGGCTGGGTCGAAGTCGCGATCTGCAATTGTTTGCGAAGCTCGCCGCTCCGGTCTCGGGACATCATCAGCAGTGCCTCGAACATCGCACGCGTGCTCTGCATGAGCGCCAGACGGTCGTCCTTCGGACCTTTGTGCGTTTTCTCGTGAGGTCGTACCCTTGCTCGATCGTACGGCTCAACCGCGACCGCACCAATTACGCCGGTCCTCACTCGGGCATCTCCGTCCGGAGTCTCAAATTCCTGCCTCACGACATAAACCGCCGGATCGGGATCTTGAATCAGAACATCCTGGTCGCGCCACGACCGCAAGATCGTGGCCGCGTGCGTGTATCGATCCCCGTTCCCGCCCGGGAGAGTCAAGCGCACGATGTTGTGCTCACTCCGCTCCCGATAAATTCTTCGCTGTGCTGGAGAAATCACGTCGTACGGCGGCGCGACCATTTCGCTCGACCGTTCGGCATTACGGTACCGCTCCCCTTTGAACGGGGCGACCAGAGGAGAGAGAGATCCGTCAGCCATGCCGACCTTTCAAGAGTTCCAGAGTTTTGATATCCGTGTGGGGACGATTATCGCTGCGCAGAAACACCCCAACGCCCGGAAACCCTCCTTGCAGCTCATAATCGATTTTGGGGATTCTGGCGTCAAGCAATCTAGCGCCCAACTGACGGAACGCTACGAAACGCATAAGCTGGTTGGCCGACAGGTGGTGGCTGTTCTCAATTTTCCGCCGCGACGAGTTGCAGATTACACATCTGAGGTCCTAGTGCTTGGCGCCATGGTTTCGGAGACGGACGTCGTCTTGCTGCAGCCCGAGGACGGGGTGCCGAACGGGACGGGGATCGCTTAGGGAGTAGGGGTAGGTTGTAGGTTGTAGGGTGTAGGGTGTAGTGATTCTAGTTGCTAGGTCGTCGGATCCTCGCCAACTCGACACCCTACACCCTACACCCTAAGAACACCCCCTACTCCCAATGCCTTGCCGCCTGCTTCGCTTCTTCGAGTAATCTCCGATACGAAGCGAGCCGGGTTTGGCTAATCTCACCGCGCGCTGCGGCATCCGAAACAGCGCACCCCGGCTCTTCCACGTGCCGGCAGTTGTCAAAGCGACAGCTTGGAATCCACTCGGCGAATTCCGGAAATGCCGCGCCTAGCTCCATGGAATCGACCGCCCACAACCCGATATCCCTCAATCCCGGGGTGTCAACGACGAAACCGCCGTCGTTGAGCGGATGCATTTCGGCAGCGGTGGTGGTGTGACGTCCAGAGCCACTACGCCGACTCACTTCGCCGGTCCGTAGAGACAACCCAGGTTGTACGGCGTTGAGCAAACTGGACTTTCCAACTCCGGTTGCGCCGGTCAGAAGGGAGATTCGTCCAGTGAGTTGACGCCTCAGCCTATCGATGCCTGAACCGTTTGGAACGCTGGTGACGAGGACTTCGTAACCGGCGGCTCGGTACGCTTCGCCGAGGGATTCCGCCTCCTTTGACAGATCGGCCTTGTTCACCACAACCGTCGCCGATAAGCCATTGGCCTCTGCCACGACCAGGAACCTGTCCATCAACTGCGGGTCCCAAGGTGGACGATCAGCAGCACCGACTACGATTACTTGATCGACGTTGGCCGCAACGGTCCGCGTCCCACGCGTCTTCCCGGGCGTACGTCTTTTCAGAACGGTTCGGCGTTCCTTGATCTCTTCTATGGTGACAGAGCCATCGGGGTGTTCGTCGAGTAACACATCGTCACCCACCAGAACACGCATCTTGTGGCCCCGCTTCATTCGACCGCGGAGTGATGCGTCCAGCGTCTTGTCGTTGCTGAACACCCGATACAACCCCCCGGCAATGGAAAGGACGATTCCATGTCTACGCTCTACCAGTCTGGCAACTCCTTGTGTCGTTCAATGAGCTTTTCTAGGTGTTCTTTGACCTCGTGGAGCGTCAGCTCGTGGATCGCGGCCTTCGCTTCCAGCCTGAGGTCCGCATGAACCAAAAAGTTGGTTTCGAGATGACCGACGGGCTGAGTACCATCGGGAGACCAACGAACAAAGATCAGGGCGGCCGCGAACGGCATGTTCGCCGTCTTATCCTCCTCGATATACACATCGACTGAGTACGAAGCGCCATCGGACCCTTCGAACGCTGGTGGCCTGGAGTGTTTCTCGAAGTACCCCCCCAGCGACACGTCCGGCATCACTTTTTCGAGAGTGCCTCCTTTAACACGCAGATCATGATGAATGCCACATTAGCCAATGGTCTTTGTCGGGTAGAAACGCAAATTGGATTTGGCCATCTGCTGCAACACCGGAGCGGGCGCAAACCGATTGCCATACGCCTGCGCCAGTCGCTCCAGGGTGTCCACGATGCGCGCCGCGCCCACATCATCCAATTGCCGCAGCGGACCACCTCTGAAGGGCGGATAACCGATTCCATAAACCGCACCGATGTCGCCGTCACGAGGCGACCGCACGATCCCTTCTTCGACAGCCCGTGCCGCCTCGTTCAACATCGCATAGACGAGCCGTTTTTCGATATCGGCGTTGGGTACGGGACGCGGATCGAAGCCAATTACCGTGTAGACCGAACGATCGACTTCTTTCCGTTTTCCTCTAACGTAGCGGTAGAATCCACGCTTGGTTTTTCGGCCGAGCCGCCCCTCATCGATCATGCGACCCAAGCCGTCGATCGGCATCAATCGGTCTCCGTACGCCGCGTGCATCACGATGGATGCCTTCTGTGCGACGTCGAGGCCAATTTCGTCGAGCAGAGTAATCGGGCCAACGGGAAAACCAAAGTGCTTCATGCAGCGATCGATGTCCTCGATCGGAACACCCTCCTTTACCATCCGACCGGCTTCGTTGAGATAGGGGCTGAGAATCCGGTTTACCCAAAAACCTGGATGGTCGCGCACGACGATCACCGTCTTTCCCATTCTGCGTCCGAAATTCACCGAGGTCACGGTCGCCCATGGTTCGGTCTTATCGGTGACGATGATCTCCAACAGTGGCATTTTCTGGACCGGCGAAAAGAAATGCATGCCAATGACGCGCCCGGGGTTCCGAGTGGCCTCCGCAATCCGCGCGATCGGGATCGTACTCGTATTGGAGGCCAGGATACAGGATTCGGAAACCACAGCTTCCAATTCCCGGAACACTTGTTGCTTTACATCTAGATCCTCAAAGACCGCCTCGATAACGAGGTCCGCGCGCCCCAGACCAGCCCAGTCCGTCCCACCCGACAAGAGTGCATCGATGCGGCGGTGCTCATACCGCGTTATGCGTTTACGCTTGAGCCGTTCCCGAACAATTGTGCGCGCCACCCGCATTCCGTTGCTCACGCGCTCGAGGTTGGTATCTCGGAGCCGAACGTCCACGCCGGCCCGCAACGCGGCCGTTCCGCCGATTGCCGCTCCCATGAAGCCCGCCCCTGCCACAACCAGATTCTTGATCCCTTTCGCTACGGGAACAGGGCCACCGACACCCGGGTCCTTTCGCAAAGCTGTGTCGGCGAAAAAAATCTGAACGAGCTTACGTGACACGTCACCGACGCCGAGTTCGGCAAAATGTCTCGCTTCGCGATCCAAACCGGCCTCGATGCCGTGTGTAAGTCCGTGCTGGACCGCATCGAGTGCCGCCATCGGAGCGGGGTAATAGCCGCCGGTCCTTTTTTTCACTTCCTTTGCCGCTTTGGAAAACACCGCCCAGCGTCCGATGGGCGTTTTTCGCAAGAACGCCGCCGCCAAACCGCCACCATGCGAACGTCGGGGTTTCCAACCATCGGCCAGCTTCAATGCTGCCCTAACGGCGATCTGTTCGAGCATCGACGGGTGAACCAACTCGTCCACGATACCGAGTCGGTGGGCTGTGCGCGCCGGCACAAACCTCCCTGGTGGGGCAAGGATAATCCGCAACGCTGCCGGCACGCCGATGAGCCGGGGCAAACGTTGGCAGCCGCCTGCCGCAGGGATTATTCCGAGACCGACCTCAGGGAGTCCCAGTTGAGTCTTGCGATGATCCGTAGCCACGCGGTACGCGCAAGCCAACACAGTCTCGAGGCCGGCTCCCAGACACGCTCCGTGAATTGCAGCAACCACCGGCTTGTCCAATTGTTCGAACCGGTTCACGAGTTGTTGTCCGGAGCGTATCAACTGCAGAGCTTCGTCGCTCGATCGCAATCGAACAAACTCGTCGATATCTGCTCCGGCGATGAACGTGTCGGGCTTTGCCGACATCAACACTACGGCTTTGACATAGCGGTCACCGCGCAGCTGATTGAGCAACGGGTCCAACTCATCTCGCACACTGGCGGCGATTTTGTTGATCGGTTCTCCTGGCAGGTCGAACAACAGACGGGCGACACCGTCTTGAACGTCCGTCGTGAACGCCGTCATCAGCGTCGCTCCAAGACCATGGCAAACCCCATTCCGCCCTGAGCGCAAACAGAGATGAGCCCAAACTGAACGTCGCGTCGCACCATCTCGTTGGCGAGCGTGAGCGTTATCCGTCCGCCCGTTGCCCCAAACGGGTGTCCAATGGCGATGGACCCACCCATGACGTTGAGCGTGTCGCGGTTGACTTCCCCGATGGGATCGGTTCGACCAAGTCGCTCTCGAGCCCACTGCTTCGATTCGAATGCCTGAATGTTGGATAGGACCTGTGCGGCAAAGGCTTCGTGCATCTCCACGAGCCCCAATTCGCGCCAAGTGATTCCGGCCCTGTCGAGGGCTTTTGGCACGGCATAGGCCGGTCCCATCAAGAGCTGATCGCCGGGATCCAACGCTGCCACCGCGTACGAGCGAATAAATGCGAGCGGTGAGTACCCGAGAGATTTCGCTGCGTCCTCACTCATCAGTAGAACCGCCGACGCCCCGTCCGTCAGCGGAGATGAATTTGCGGCGGTGACTGAGCCGTATTTGCGATCGAAAATCGGTTTCAGTTGAGCCATTCGATCGAGCGTGCTATCGGTGCGAATCCCGTTGTCGCTTGAGATCGGGTCGCCTTTTGGCGGAAACAGTGGCGCAATTTCGGCCGTGAGCCGCCCGTCCTCCGTGCCCGCAGCAGCCAGTCGATGGCTGCGCAACGCGAAGGTATCCTGGTACTCTCGCTGAATCCCATTTTCTTTCGCCATCTTTTCGGCCGACTGACCCATCGTCTCGCCTGTCGACGGCTCGGCAATCGCGGGCGTCACCGGGACGAGGTGCTTGGGGCGAATGCCCGCAATCAGCTTCAGGCGTTGAGTGAGAGACTTTGCCTTGCTCAACGCGACGAGTGTTTCGCTGAACTGCTTCGAATGAAGAATAGGAACGTTCGATAAGCTCTCCACCCCGCCCGAAATAACGACGTGCGCATGCCCTCGTGCGATTTGGTCGGCGCCTTGCGCGATCGCAGAGTTTGCCGACGCGCATGCCCGATTGACGGACGCGGCCGGAATGCTCGCCGGGAATTGCGGCAACAGACTCACTTCACGAGCCACGTTTGGGGTCAACACGCTCGGGACGACCTGGCCGAAATACATTTCGTCCACCAAATCTCCATCGAGGTTCATTCGGTGTACGAGTTCGATCGTTGTCCGGCGAGCGAGTTCGACGGCCGGAATGTCTTTGAGGAGGGTACCCGCCTTACAGAACGGACTTCTGCAGCCACCGACCACAGCGACACGCAGTCCGTTTCGAAACGAGTTCATTTGGAAAAAGGTACTGACCCTTGTGGCCGGCGTGTTGGGAGAGCCATCATTCGCGACGCATGGCAACGACGCTTGCGAGTGCGGCCGAGCGCGAGTCGAGCGCTTCGAGGACCTCGCGGGCGAACAGTACTTTGAATGGTTCCACGAGAGAGATGAGCTCGCCCATCTTCAAGAGGTGACCTGGGGAATTCGGACCCCATCCAAACTCACCCTGGCCTTCGAGAAAGGTTTCGTAAATCAAGTGACCGCCCGGTTTCAACGCCTGTTTGAAATCCTCCATCCGGCTACGGTCGAGGTAATTGAACCCCATGACGACGTCGAACGCCTTCTCAGGAAGGGGCAGTGTCGTGAGGTCCGCACACTCCCACGTGATGTTCAAACCTCGCTGCGCCGCCCGGATGTGACCCGCGTCGATCCGATCGCGGTCACCGTCGATAGCCACGACGTCAGCACCCAGCTCGGCAGCTGCTATGGCGTGACGCCCGTTCCCACAGGCGATATCCAGTACATGAGCGCCGGGCCGAAGCAGCCGCTGATGCCAGCTAAACCACGTGCTAGGCCGCTGGTCTTGTTCCTGAGCTGACGTGCGCGTGGACTCCCCCTTTTCTCAAGCAACTCGGACGGAGAACCTTGCGGCCATGGCCGCCGACCCCGTTGATCTACTGATCATCGGTGCCGGTATCAACGGGGCCGGGATCGCCCGGGACGCCGCCATGCGCGGGTTCCGCACCGCGCTCGTCGACAAGGGTGACTTCGGTGGCGGAACTAGCGGCCGTTCGTCGCGACTGATCCACGGTGGTCTCCGCTACCTCGAAATGGGCAACCTTCGACTCGTCTTCGAAGCCAGCCGGGAGCGCCGAACCCTGCTCCGCATTGCACCCCACCTCGTCTGGCCGCGTTCGTTCATCTTCCCTATCCACGAGGGTGGACGACTCTCCTGGTGGAAGCTTGCGGCCGGCCTGATGCTGTATGACATCCTGGCGGTCTTCAGAAATGTGCGAAGGCATCGTATGCTGGGCAAGCGGCGAATCCAACGTGCCGAACCCCACCTCCGGGACCGGGGCCTGAAGGGCGGTGGGCGCTACTACGACGCCCAATGTGACGACGCACGGCTCACCCTGGCCAATGTCCGTAGCGCCCATGAACATGGCGCGCTCGTCGTGAACTACGTCGTCGTGGACGACTTTGAGCCCGCCGACGGACGCGTCCGGCGCGTCCGCGCCACGGATCGCGTCACCAATGCAAGTTACACGATTAGGGCCAAGGTTGTCGTGAACGCGACCGGTCCGTGGTCGGACGAGCTACGCGCCAAAGACGGAAATTCGGCCCCGGTGCTCCGCAAAACAAAAGGTGTACACCTGGCCGTAGCCCGAAATCGGATCGGAAACAACGAGGCCATCGCCATGACCTCACCGTTGGACGGGCGCGTCATGTTCGTCATCCCCTGGGGAGAACTTGCGTATATCGGCACCACTGATACCGACGATCTGACAGATCCGGATATGGTCCGGGCAACCGCCGACGACGTCATCTATCTCCTACGGTCGGCCAACGCGCTATTTCCCGAGGCACGGCTGCAGCCCGCGGACGTCGTGTCGACGTGGGCGGGGATTCGACCCATGGTGGCGTCTCCGGAAGCGAAGGACCCGGGAGCCGTTTCACGCGAGCACCGGATTCTGGTCAGCGATTCCGGGGTTGTCTCGGTCGTCGGCGGGAAACTCACCACTTACCGAGCAGTAGCCGAGGAAACGGTAAACGTCATCGAAGACAGTTTGCGAGCTATCGACGGGCGGAAACCGGTAGGGCGCGCCCCACAGATACACGGCCGCTCCCGGGAGGTGCGACTCGGGACCTGGACGTGCTCACGGAAGAGATAGCCAGAGAGGGTTTTAACCGGGAAACCGCCATACATCTCGTGCGCGCGTACGGAACAGAATCCGCAGCAGTCCTCAACATCGCTCAATCCGATCCCGATCTCGCAAGGCCCATTGTGGCTGGGCATCCGGCGATTCGCGCCCAATTGGTTCACGCAATCCGCCGGGAAATGGCCATCACCTTGTCAGACCTCCTAATGCGGCGGACTCGTCTCTTCTACGAGGTCCTCGGCCACGCAGTACCCGAGGCACCCGAAGTGGTGGAGCTCGCCGCTCACGAACTCGGCTGGGACGCCGGCCGAAAAGCCAGCGAGCTAGCGGCTTATTTGCAGGAAATTCAGAACGCCATGGCCTTCCGCGACGAGCTGCGCGTCTAGGACCAGCCGTAGACCATGTCGGGCGTTAGATTTACTGCACCGTCGCGAACCTCACGGGTGCGCGGGTTGACGGAGTGGAGTAGGAGGCGTTGGGGGCCTGACCAGACCCCAGAGGCTCATGAGAGTCCAAATGGCTTCCAGGACGATGAAGCCCGCCCGGCGATCGTGGACGGCAACCACCGTGAGCAACAGGGCCCCGATGAGGTTGGCCCATAGGTACAATCACCCATGACTTTTCCACCAGCCCCGCTGCAGACAGAAGAAGCCAAGCAGGATGAGGCCCGCACCGGCGATGGAGAGGATTTGCACGAAGACGTTCATGGCGGCACGTCCAAGAGTCAGAGTGGTTGGTTAACGCTGGCAGTCGGATTGACCGTGCGTGCGGCGATCAACCCGCGTCTCACCCTAGATCTGATCAAGCTGGTCTGGTCTTTCCGCGCCCGAAACTGGTACCGTAGCCCCCCTTTTCTTCCAGTGCCACCGAGAACGTACACTCGCTGGCGGATGTACACGGCCTATGGTGACGAAGATGCCGTGCCTCCGCTCGACGACGTGATTCGTTTCGCCCGATGGCGACGGAAGCTGATGCGTCTGTGAATGAGCAGCAACGCGCTTCTCTTGTGAAGAGCAAGGCGCGCGAATCTGGCTTCGACAGTTGCGGGATCACCGACCTGTCCTCCACCCCGCATACCCAGCAGTTCAGGAATTGGCTGGACCGAGGACTCGCCGGCACCATGGGTTACATGCACCGCCAAGCGGCGAAGCGTCTCGAGCCCAAGAACATCGTCCCAGGCGCAACGCGAGCAATCCTGCTTACCCGCAATTACTACAGCCCCGATCCTCCGACCAATCACTCGCGTGGCAAGATTGCCAAGTACGCACGGGGGAGAGACTATCACAATGCATTGCGCGGGCCTCTCGAGCGGCTGGCGGAAGACGTGATCCGATTGGGCGGCGACGGCACTGTGGCCCGCGCATTCGTCGACGCGGGGCCTGTTCCCGAGCGAGAGCTCGCCCAGCGTGCCGGCCTCGGATGGATCGGCAAGAACACCATGCTCATCGATCCAAGTCGAGGGTCCTTTTTTTTCATCGCCGCCATTCTCACAAACGCGGACATAGCGGTCGATCCAGCTTTTGAAACCGATCATTGCGGTACATGTAGAAGGTGTCTCGATGCCTGCCCGACTGATGCGTTCCTCGACGAGTGGGTGCTCGACAGTCGCCGGTGCATCTCGTACCTGACCATCGAGTATCGGGGTGAGATCGACGAGGCCCTGCGCAGCCAGATGGACGGGTGGATCTTCGGATGCGATATCTGCCAGGACGTTTGCCCCTGGAACCACAAGTTCGCGACACCGGCGGCGGATCCAGTTTTGGAACAGGACCCAGCGCTTGCAGATTTGCAGCTAGACGAGATCCTGCGGCTGAGCGACGCAGATTTTGAGGATCGCTACGGCTGGACGGCCATGGAGCGGCCCGGCGCCAAGGGCATGCGACGCAACGCGGAAATCGCCCGGTCCCACGACGGCGGTGGTGAAGCATGCTCGACACGGTAACCGACCCCGAACTCAGGAAACGGCTCAGCGACATTCAAGACCGAATACGTGACGGTCTCTCTCGGGTAGATCCACACAAGCGACTTCAAGGCCGCCCCGTGACGCATCGTATCATCTCGGGCCAGACATTCGAGATCACTTATACCGAGGTTCCGAAGATCGACGAAGCAGAAGTTCTTGGAGTAAAGAAGCTGATCGGGCAGCTCTGCTTCTGCAGCGTCTCACCCGCCACGGCCGAGACGCTCACGGTGAGTTTTGTCGTCCCGCTAAAGTAGAAACGCCGCGATTACAGACCGGTGGGGTGATCGATAAACTCCCACGGAATGCCAAACTTCCGTTCGACGTGCCCGGCCAGAGCCTGCACCCCGAATGTTTCCGTGGCGTAGTGGCCGCCGTAAATCACGTTGATGCCCCACTCTTCTGCGTCGAAGTGCGTATGGTGGTTTCCTTCTCCCGTGATGAACGTGTCGATCCCTGCGTCGCGAGCTTGACCGATCATCGACCCCCCTCCACCCGTGACCACTCCCACGTTCTTAACCACCGCAGGTCCCCCGGGGATCAAATGAGGTGTGCCACCCAATATCTCCGTCAGACGGGCAACTAACGTGTCTCTCGACTCGGACAGCGTGCCCATCAGGCCGATCGCGGTTCCGTGATAGTCGCCGAACGGTCTCATGTCGCCCAGTCCGAGTCGTTGCGACAAGACAGCGTTATTTCCTACCTCAGGATGGCAGTCCAAAGGGATGTGGGCGCTATAGAGAGCGATATCGTTGTCGAACATTTTTTTGAGTCGCCGACGGTGCCGACCAGTAACTGGTTGGGTGTCACCCCAAAACAGTCCGTGGTGAACCAAGAGAAGGTCTGCATGTGAGATGGCAGCAGCATCGACTGTCGCCTGGCAGGCATCGACCGCCGCGGCAATGCGGGATATTGGACCATCGGCTTCGACCTGCAAACCGTTCATGGCCCCCGGATCGGGGATCTCTGAAACGGAGAGAAACTGGTCGAGGTAGGCCACCAATGGCGCGAGATCAGCTGAGCTGGATGATCCCATTACTCTCAATTTGTTGGCTACACTAAGGCGACACTATGAATACATCATAGACACATCAAACGAAACGGGCGCCGCGCGGCGCCCCCGGTCATGACACTTAAACGTCTTAAAATCAATGTTTTATAGGTACTCAGTTGATAAGTCGTGGCAGCTGACGCATCGGTTTAGGGGTTGTGAATCCCTTGACGGACCGGTGGCTGCCAGGTCGAACTCGCGCGCGCCCCCTGCTCCTCTTTCGATTCTACTTGTTGTGGGTCTTCGTGCTGTGGCGGCTCGGCATTCTGACCACCGTTCGCGGATTGTTGTGGGTCCTCGTGCCGGGGCGGCTCGGCATGGTGACTGCTGTTCACGGAATCGGACTCGGTCTCTTCTAGGCGCTCGTTCTTGCGGCTCAACGCCTTGGGATCTTCCATTCGGACATGCCCGTTGACCTCACCGCCCTCTTGCAGGAGAATCCGCTTCGTCGTGATGTCGCCGTTGATTAGGGAAGTGGCCTGCACTTCGACTCGCTCGTCCGCGTAGATCCCACCGTGCACTTCTCCTCCGATGACGGCCTCGCGCGTTAGAATGTCCCCGTCGATCACGCCGCCTTTGGCGACCAGTACTTGGCGTTCGGCCCGAATGCTGCCGGTCACTTTCCCTTCCACTTTTACGACGCCGTTGGTGTCGAGGTGGCCGGTGATACTCATCCCGCAAGCGACGACCGACAGGCCAGGTTCTCTGTTGGCGGCTGGAGCTGGTTTCCGATCGTCCTTCCTCGCCATTCTATGAATCCTCTCCAATGTTCGCTCGTGGATCGAGCAAAAGGTCACCCCTTCTCTTTTCGAAATGCAAGTGAGGCGCGGTAGATCTCCCGGTGTTCCCTGAAAGGGCGATGACCTCGCCCGCGTCAACGCTACTTCCGGCAGAAACCAAAAGCCGTGACGTATGACCATACATCGTCCGATACCCGGCCGGGTGGTCAATCAAGACAAACAATCCGTATTCGGGGTCGAATCCCGCTTGGGCCACGGTACCACCACCAGCCGCCCGTATCCGCGTGCCACGCGGCACCGCCACATCGACGCCGTGGTGGGGCTCACCTCGGTCGCCCGCGGCCGAGAACCCCCGGGTGACTCCTCCATGTACTAGGGAATCGATGGGCCAATAGACGGGCAAGGAAGGGCCGGGGTCTCCGTATTTCCGGGCCGCGCCCGGGGTCTTGGCGACCAGCGCTTCGAGAACCACCAGGCCGTGAGGCCGTTCGGCTGTCGGCGGCTCCAGACCGACTTCCGCTCCTAGCACCGTGCGGATCTGATCGTAACGTTGCTCTAGGTCTTGCAGCGTGGAGGCCAACGTCAGCACCTGATTGTTTTCTTCGGTGAGACGGACAATTTCGGCATTCAGGCCAGGGACGCGGACAGCGGTTCGGACGATCGGGGTGTACAAGACGGCGGAGATACCCACGAGGACGACGAATACAACACTGCCCACCGCCAACGTCTTGAAGAGCCACGCCGGCAGGCGATAGAGTTGGGACTCCGGATCTCCCTCCCAGTGGATGGAAATCGTCACGGTCGGTCGCCGCTTACTCATCCGTCAAAAGGTTCTCCTAGTACGAGTTCCAGAATGCGCGTGAGATCGTCGTTGGAGTAGAAATTGATCGTCACGCGACCGCTGCTCTTGCCCCGCATTGCGACAAATACATCCGTGCCGAGCTTTGCCCGTAACGCATCTTCGACCCGCCGGATCTGCGCATATTGCGGCGAGTCGTTGCGCGAGTATCTCGGTCGTCGCTTGCTTCGTTTCTTGCTGCGTGTCAGGGCCTCGGCTTCACGTACGGAAAGCTGATCGGAGAGGATGCGTTCGGCCAACAAAGGAACGGTGCGCTGATCACTCACTTGCAGTAGGGCACGCGCATGACCCGTCGTGAGCTTCCCGGCATGGACGAGGTCTTGAACATCTTCCGGTAATCGTAGCAGCCGCAGCGCATTTGCCACGGTCGAACGATCTCGTCCCACGAGTTCGCCCACCGCGCCCTGCGATACCTCGAATTCATCAATCATGCGCTGGTAACCGCGTGCTTCGTCGATCGGCGACAGGGCATCGCGCTGGAGGTTCTCCACCAACGCCAGCGTCAGCAGCGTGCGGTCGTCGACCTCCCGGATGACCCCATCGATAGCTTCCCACCCCAGCGCTTCTGCAGCTCGACAACGGCGCTCACCGGCGATCAGCTCAAAACTGTGATTGCCCGTCGGGCGAACGATGACGGGCTGCAATAGACCGACCTGATCCATTGAGTTCTTCAACTCATCGAGAGCTTTCTCATCGAAGGCGTGCCGAGGTTGATAGGGGTTCGGACGGACGGAACTGAGTTGAAGTTGCGTCAACGAACCGCTTGCACGTGCTTCGGCCACCGACGTGGGTCCGAGCAGCGCTTCAAGTCCGCGACCGAGGCGACGGCGTGCTTTTTCCATTAGGCAAGAATCTGTGGTGCTTTGCCAACGGTTGACTCTTTGGTCGTGTTGGTTTCGCAAGTTTGGATGAATTCTTGTGCGAGAGCCAAGTAACTCTTCGCACCGACGGACTGAATGTCATACAGCAGTATCGGCTTTCCAAAACTCGGCGCTTCGGCGATGCGTACGTTACGCGGCACCATCGTGTCGAACACCTGACCGCCAAAGTACTCCCTTGCTTCGTTGGCTACCTGTTTGGAAAGGTTCAGGCGCGCGTCGTACATCGTGAGCAGAACACCTATGATGGCGAGATCGGCATTAAAGTTCTGTTGCACGAGTTTGATCGTGTTCAACAGTTGGGAAAGACCCTCCAACGCGTAGTACTCACACTGAATGGGAATCAAAACCGCGTCCGCCGCAGTGAGCATGTTGAGTGTGAGCAATCCAAGCGACGGCGGACAATCAATCAAGACAAAATCGTAGTCGTCGCGCAAATCGGCGAGCGCTTCGCGCATCGCCGTCTCGCGCCCCGATCGGTTTACCAACTCTATCTCGGCACCAACGAGGTCCTGCGTCGCGGGAATGACATCGAGCGCGGGGAGGTTGATCCTTCTTCGGAGCACGTCTCGCAGAGCCCGCTCGCCCAAGAGGGCATCGTAGAGAGACAGATCAGGCACGTGATGATCGATGCCGACACCACTCGTCGCATTGGCCTGCGGATCGGCGTCGACAAGGAGGGTGCGACGCTCGGCCGCCGCGAGAGACGCAGCCAGGTTTACCGCGGTGGTCGTCTTTCCGACACCACCTTTTTGGTTGGCAATTGCTACGACAAGGCCCATTATCGTTTAACTATTTGATTTTAATTAGCTTATACAATATATATGCTGGAATCAGCGTGGGATTTGAGACGAGGAGAATATAAGATACAAATCGCGGCGAGTAAAGCACTTTTGTGGCAAAGATCCTATGTGGCTGCATCTTGGCGCCGTAATGAAATCCGATCGGCTGAATCGCTCCTCGCTGGAAGGTGTTTCACGTGAAACTACCGGCCTGGTCTAGCGGCGTTTCACGTGAAACAAGACAAGGACACTGGCCTTTTGTTATCGCTACATCGGTGCCGGGGCTCGAGCCCGATTCGAACCTTGCCTCAGGCGGCTCTTTGTCGTTTCAATACCTCAAGTACAAGATTTTGCAGGTCGCTGGGAGAGACCCCGGGAATTCTGCCAGCCTGAGCGAGTGATTCCGGCTGCACCTGGCCAAGCTTCTGCCTGGCCTCCGTACTCATGCTCTGAATGCCGTCATAGTCCAGGTCTGCAGGCAGGTGGAAATCCGCCAGCTCTGCCAATCTTCTCGCCGCTTCTCGTTCCCGGGCCAAGTAGCCGACATACTTCATCTCAATCTGCGCCGACAGCCAAGATTCGTCAGCCGCGTCAGGAATCGGCGACCCGGAGCACTCGAATAGCTCTTTTAGGTTTAGCTTTGGCCTCTTGACAATTTCGCTAATACGTTGTTTTTCAACAACTTGGCGCTCGTTGGAACGCTTCAGGTATGGATTGACCTCATTCGGCGTCAGCGCCGTGTCGGCAGCACACGTCAGCAACTTCTCCTCTTCTTCAATGCGGCGCTTCAGGGTCTCTCGCTCCTCGCCCGTCAGCATTCCAAGCTCTGTCGCCAGCGGTCCGAGTCTCTTCAAGGCGTTATCTTGGCGGAGTAGTAGTCGATACTCCGAACGTGAAGTGAACAAACGGTAGGGTTCGTCCACTCCGCGCGTCACCAAGTCGTCTACGAGAACGCCTACATAGCCGGCGTCTCTCCCAAGCACGACCGGTTCGTCCCCCTGGCACTTGCGAGCCGCGTTGATTCCGGCCACAACGCCCTGGCCGGCGGCCTCCTCGTACCCCGTCGTGCCGTTGATCTGACCAGCGAAGAATAGCCCCTCTAGGGCCTTTACCTCGAGCCACGGGGTGAGCTGCTGGGGAGGATAGTAGTCATACTCGATGGCATAACCCGGTCGGGTCATTCTGGCGTGCTCAAGTCCCGGAACTGCATGCAGGAACGACGTTTGCGCGTCTATCGGAAGCGACGTCGAAAGCCCGTTCACGTACAGTTCCGACGTGTCCAGTCCCTCCGGCTCAAGGAAGATTTGATGCCGCTCCGCGTCGGGGAACTTGACGATCTTGTCTTCAATCGAGGGGCAGTATCGGGGACCCTTTCCTGCCAGCGCACCACCATACAACGCCGACTCCTCGATCCGATCGCGTACGATGGCCTTCACGTCCTCTCCGGCCGACGTGATCCAACACGGAACCTGACGAGGGCGAGCCTCTCGAACAAATTGACCGAACCTGTACGACTCGGAGTCACCGTCTTGACGCTCGAGCCGCGAGAAATCAACCGATCGACCGTCCACCCTGGGTGGGGTCCCCGTCTTGAACCGCTCAACCTGAAGACCCAGTGCCTCCAGCTGCTCGGCAATATCCACCACCGCTGCGTCTCCCGCCCGCCCCGCTGCAATCCGAGTCTTGAGCCCGATATGGATCCGTCCGCGCAGAAAGGTTCCAGCCGTGACAACCACGCATTTGCCCTGGAAAATGCGTCCATCTTGAGTCACCACACCCGTCACGCAGCTTCCGGCAATTGACAGTGAAGCGACCGTACCCTGGACGATGTGCAGCGTTTCCTGCTGCTCCAGCAGCGATCGGACGGCACGCCGATACAGGCCGCGATCGCATTGCGCCCGGGGAGACCACACCGCCGGCCCCTTCGACCGATTGAGCATTCGGAATTGGATCGTCGCCAGATCGGCCGCCCTCCCCATGACACCGCCAAACGCGTCAACCTCGCGCACCACGGTACCCTTCGCCACGCCGCCGATCGCCGGATTACACGACATCTGGCCAATCGTCTCAAGCGCGGAGGTCACGAGGAGGACCTGAGAGCCCATCCGTGCCGCGGCGGTCGCCGCCTCGGTGCCCGCGTGTCCTCCTCCCACGACGATTACGTCAAACTGCCCGGCAATCACGCTAGATCCCCTCGGTTAATTCGCTACCGTAGCCACGAAAAGTAGCACCGATTTCCCACCACCACGACACCGAAGACCGCTCAAGCAAAATGTTTTAGTAGTTGCACAAACAACTATCCATCATCCTCGTCTCCATGCACGTCGAGGGCAACCCCGATCGGGGCCGTGCCCGGGAATTAATCGAATCTCCGCCAGGAAAACTTGGCGCGGAACGATCGGTGGAACTCTCTTGGCCCTGTGACCGTTTCCTAGTCTGATGCCGGCCATTGCTTTCGAGAACGGCACGGAACTTTTCACGTCGGAACACGATTCGCCAGAGTGCCAGAGGACGGTCCCCACTGAGGAGTCGTCGATGGGATATTTCTCAGCCGTGTAGTTAGCGGTAAGATCGTAAAGAAGCCTGGACAATCATGAAACTCGACAAAGACGACAAAGAACAAGGGGACCTGAGCCCAATCGACCTGCGCTTGCTAGCTCGCTTGCGTCAGATCACGGACACCCAACGCGCTCCCCAGCACCTCAGAGACAGGGTTTTTGCCGGCATCGCCGGAGAGCACTTTGCCGAAAAGCGCCGAGGTATTCGATGGGATTTGATCGCGGCAGCCTCGGGCGGTGCGTTCTTGTCGGCCGCCGCGGCCCTGGCCATCTGGCTGGCGGTGCCGACCAACCCACCGGCGCAGCAGCAAGCGGAGTCGTGGGTCGATATCGCGCTGAACCAGGTCACGGGCGCCGGCGTCATGAAAACCGATCAACCGGCTTCGCTCAGATCGTGGTTCGAATCCCAAGTGAACTACACCGTTGATGTGCCCAACATCCCAGCGGCCAACCTCCGGGGCGGGCGCTTGGCATACTTGGGTGGTGTTCAGGGCGTAGCTGTTGAGTATGAGATCGGGGGGCAGGACTTGACGTACTTGATGGTGCCGGTGGGGAACGTGTTGGACATGCTCGTCGAACAAGGGGACACACTGGTAGCTTGGTCCTCTCGCGGCTACCAGATCGTCATGTGGAAGCAAGGCGGCGGCACTCGCGCCCTGATAGGATCGTTACCGAGAAAGGAGATCAACGATATCGCGGATCATTGTCGCAGAACGATGATCTGAACGACTCGTTTACTTCGCTCGCACCCAGATCCCTCCAGCCTCTACTTTGACCTCGTAAGTCCTCAGCGGCTCTTCCGCAGGCAGGGACTGCACGCTTCCGTCCCGCACGTCGAATACGGCACCGTGAAGCGCACACTCGAGATGGTAATCCGGACCAAGGGAGCCCTCAGAGAGGGGATACTCTGCGTGCGTGCACCGGTCAACGAAGGCAAACACGTCGCCGTCAACTCGGACGAGGCACACAGGCTCGCCGTTGGCGAGTTCAACCGACATGAGCTGACTCTCGCCTAGGTCCTTCTCTTCAGCGACCCGTTGGAATTCCATTGGCTCCGTTGGCCTGGTTACGCGAATGTGCAGATTACTCGGTTGACACCGTAGACACGGCGTCACTCAGGGCAGCTCGCAACGTGTGCCATGACAGGGTGGCACACTTTACTCTCGCCGGGAACTCTCGTACTCCCGAGAACGCGGCGAGCTTGCCCAGCGGTTTGCGATCGGTGATGACATCCTTGCCCATGATCATGCTATGAAAATCGGCGAATAATTCCTCGGCCTCCTGGACCGTTTTGCCCTTCACCGTCCACGTCATCAGAGAAGCGGACGCCTTCGAGATAGCGCACCCTGAACCCTGGAATCCGATGTCCTCGATGACATCGTCCTTCACTCTTAGATAGAGTTTGAGCTTGTCGCCGCAGAGGGGGTTGTCTCCGTTCGCCACGCCGGTAGCGTCATCGACTTCCTTGAAATTGCGTGGCGCCCGATTGTGATCGAGAATGATCTGCTGGTAGAGCTCTCTCAGATCTGACATCAGCCGAACACGTCGCCAACTCGATGCAAGGCGGTCACCAGCTTATCGACCTCGTCCTTCGTATTGTACAGCGCAAAAGACGCGCGCGCGGTTGCCGTGACGCCATAGAAATCCATAACGGGCTGGGCGCAGTGGTGTCCGGTCCGAATGGCCACGCCGTCTTGGTCAACGATCGTGCCAACGTCGTGCGCATGCACACCATCCATCAGGAACGATACAACCCCAGTCCGAGCCTTGGCCGTTCCGAACAGCTTGACGTCCGGTACCGAACCGATCGACTCAATAGCGTACTGGAGCACCTCCTCCTCATGGGCGGTAACTGCATCCCAATCCAGTGACGCCAAGTAATCCATGGTCGCACCGAGACCAACCGCCCCGGCTACATTCGGGGTTCCCGCTTCAAACTTTGACGGAATCGGCGCGAACGTCGTACCCTCAAAACTCACCGCCCGAATCATGTCCCCACCCCCCTGATAGGGAGTCATGGCCTCGAGGAGCTCCGCCCGTCCATAGAGCAGGCCGATACCCATGGGCCCAAACATCTTGTGACCCGACAAACAGTAGAAGTCACATCCCAGCGCAGTCACATCGATCGCCATGTGCGGAGCCGCCTGAGCACCATCCACCAGCACCGGCACATCACACGCGTGCGCCGCGTCCACCAGTTGCCGGATCGGATTCACCGTACCCAGCGCGTTGGACACATGCCCAACGGCAACGAGACGCGTCCGCTCGTTCAGTAGTCCGTCGAGCTCGTCGAGAACAAGCTCGCCGGTCTCCGACATCGGAATCATCTTTACCGTGGCCCCGCGCTCCTCGCACACCAGCTGCCAAGGGACAATGTTCGAGTGATGTTCCATCTGCGACACCAGGATCTCGTCACCCTCTTTGAGGCGAGGACGGAGATATCCCGACGCCACCAGATTGATCGCATCGGTGGTTCCGCGAACGAACACGACCTCTCGCACTTCGCCGGCTCCGAGAAATTTTCGTGCCTTCTCTCTGACCTCCTCGTACGCGGCGGTGGCGTGCTCGCTCAGGTAGTGGACGCCACGATGAATGTTGGCGTTCTCATCGGAATAGAATTGCTGGATTGCGTCGATAACCGGCTGCGGCTTCTGCGCTGTCGCGGCGTTATCGAGATACACTAGCGGCATGTCATTGACCGTGCGATGGAGAATGGGAAAATCGCGCCGGATCCGCTCGACGTCGAAACCGGTCAAAGACGACGGCTCATCCTTCGTGAGAAGCGGTGGCATGCTCACATCCTCCCGCGCCCGCGCTCCGCAGCGGCAAGTCGCGCCCGCACGAGCGAGTCAATCTGCTCCCTCAGCTCGGGAATGTTCACCCGATCGAGAATCTCGACGCCGAAGCCGTATGTGAGCAGGCTCCGAGCGTTCTCCGCCGACATACCCCTGCTCTGGATGTAGAACAGCGCGTTGTCATCCAATGGACCCAGGGTCGCGCCGTGTGTGCACCGCACATCGTCGGCGTAGATCTCGAGTTGCGGTTGGCTGTCGGCCCTCGCGTTTTCCGACAGCAACAGGTTGTTGTTCGTCTGCTTGGAGTCGGTCTTCTGCGCCCCGCGCCGAACGATGATCCGGCCGTTGAAAACCGCGCGTGACTGGCCCGCGAGGATGCCGTTGAAATACTCGTGGCTGTCACAGTGAGGCACGGCGTGCTCGATGACCGTGTTGTGGTCCACGTGCTGCCGACCGTCGGCAAGGTAGAGGCCGTTCAGGGTTCCCTCTCCACCCTCGCCAGCCATCGCCATCCAGATATCGTGCCGTGAGAGAGCGGCGCCAAACACAATTGGTGTCTGCGAATACTTGGTGTCGCGGGCCTGCCTGGAGTGTGTGGTGGCTAAATGGTATGCTTGATCGCCCTCGCGCTGAATCCGATAACAATCCGCCCGTGCGTTGTCTCCCACCACGATCTCGGTGACGGCATTCGTCAGGTAGGGGCGCCCGGACACTCCCGCGTACGTTTCAATCAACCGGATTGAAGCACCCCGCTCCAAGACTACGAGATTCCTCGGATGAGACATGGTCGGTTCATCACCACCCGTGGTGAAGTACACCACCTCTAGCAGCTGGTCGACCTTGGTATCGGCCGGTACGTGTACGAAAAGCCCATCGCTGGCGAACGCCGTGTTGAGAGCGGCAAAGGGATTGTCATCGATCGGCGCGTACCTGCCAAGGTGCTCTTCTACGAGTTCGCCATGCTCATCGAGGGCAGCCGACAGGGGACAGACCACAACGCCCTCGGCCAACTCGGGAATTGACGAGAGCCCCTCCGCGAAAGCGCCGTTCACGAAGACCAGCCTGATACCGCCTGTAATAGGAAGAAAGAACGGATCAAGCTGTTCCGGAACTAACGTGGCAGTCTCGGCGGAGAGCGTGAAGGCATGTTCCGTAACGGGCCTGACGCTCGTGAACCGCCACTTCTCTTGTCTGGTGGTTGGAAATCCGAGCTCGGCAAACCGCTCGATGGCTTGCTCTCGCTTGCGCTTGAGCCAGGCCGGCGCCGACGATGCGCCGTTGGAGGTAAACGTTTCGAACTGGCCGAGGAGCTGCCCGGTGTCACCCTGTTGGATCCCGGTCATCTTTATGCCGCCTCGGGTCGCAGCCAATCGTAACCTTTTTCTTCGAGCTCGAGCGCCAACTCCTTGCCGCCCGATTTCACGATGCGTCCGCCGGCCAGGACGTGTACATAATCTGGGATGATGTATTCGAGGAGACGCTGATAGTGCGTCACAACCACGGTCGCGTTGTCGGGACGACGCAGTTTGTTCACCGCGTCGGCGACAATCTTCAGCGCGTCGATATCCAAGCCGGAATCGGTTTCATCCAGCACAGCCAGCTTGGGTTCCAAGACGGCCAATTGGAGAATCTCGTTTCGCTTCTTTTCCCCACCGGAAAAACCGTCGTTCACGGGACGATTCATTAGGCTGTCATCCCACCCAATCACCTTGAGCTTTTCTTCCAGGATCTCGATGAAGTCCATCATGTCGAGCTCTTCTTCACCCCGCCGCTTTCTGATGGAGTTCACCGCGGATCGGAGGAAGTAGGCATTGGTGATGCCCCGAATCGCGACCGGGTACTGGAAAGCCAGGAATACGCCGTCCCATGCCCTTTCCTCGGGCGCCATCTCGAGGAGATCCTTGCCCATGTACGTCACACTGCCCTGGGTCACCTCGTAGGCCGGGTGCCCCGCGAGTACCTGGGCGAGCGTGCTCTTACCCGAACCGTTCGGGCCCATGATGGCATGAACTTCGCCAGCGTTTACAGTCAGATCGACGCCGTGAAGGATTTCCTGACCTTCGGCGGTCGCATGCAGATTCTTTATCTCTAACATCTTCAATTGGCTCCCAGGGGCTTGTCAGCAGCGCCGCGGCTTCTAACCGACGCTTCCTTCCAGACTGATGCCGAGGAGTTTTTGCGCTTCTACGGCAAACTCCATTGGCAATTCGCGAAATACTTCTTTGCAGAATCCGTTGACGATCATCGACACCGCGTCTTCGGGGTCCAGCCCGCGCTGCTGGCAATAGAATATTTGATCCTCGCCCACCTTGGATGTGGTCGCCTCGTGCTCCATGGTCGCCGAGCTGTTGCGCACATCGATGTACGGGAACGTGTGGGCTCCGCATTGGTCGCCGATCAACATCGAGTCGCACTGGGAATAGTTCCGGGCGTTGTGAGCGCCCTTCATGATCTTCACCTGCCCCCGATACGTGTTCTGGCTCTTGCCTGCGGAGATGCCCTTCGAGATGATGGTGCTGCGGGTGTTCTTGCCGATGTGAATCATCTTCGTGCCGGTGTCCGCCTGCTGGTGATTGTTGGTCACCGCGACCGAGTAGAACTCACCGACGGTGTTGTCACCTTGGAGAATGCAGCTGGGATACTTCCACGTGATCGCAGAGCCCGTCTCGACCTGCGTCCACGAGATCTTGGAGTTGTGTCCGGCGCACTTACCACGCTTGGTGACAAAATTGAAAACGCCGCCCTTCCCATCTTTGTCGCCGGGATACCAGTTCTGCACAGTCGAGTACTTGATCTGCGCCTTCTCGAGCGCCACCAGCTCGACCACCGCAGCGTGAAGCTGGTTTTCGTCGCGCATCGGGGCCGAGCAACCTTCTAGGTAGCTCACATAGGCACCCTCGTCCGCTATGATCAGCGTCCGCTCGAATTGCCCAGTTCCAGCCGAATTCATGCGAAAATACGTAGACAGCTCCAGCGGACAGCGCACGCCCTTCGGTATGTAACAGAACGAGCCGTCCGAGAAGACCGCGGAATTGAGTGCGGCGAAGAAGTTGTCGTTGTATGGCACAACCGATCCCAGATACCTCTCGATCAGCTCGGGATGGTCGCGCACCGCCTCTGAGAACGGGCAGAAAATGACTCCGTACTCGGCAAGCGTATCCTTGAATGTCGTCGCCACCGAAACGCTGTCGAACACAGCGTCCACCGCAACGCCCGAAAGCATTTTCTGCTCCAGCAACGGTATGCCGAGTTTTTCAAACGTCCGGAGTACCTCCGGATCGACCTCGTCGAGGCTTGCAAGCTTTTTCTTGGACTTCGGGGCGGAGTAGTAGGTAATCGCCTGATAGTCGATGGGTGGATAGGTGACATTCGGCCACGTGGGCCCGACCATCTCGAGCCAATGGCGATAGGCCTTGAGCCGCCACGCCAACATGAACTCGGGTTCTTGCTTCTTTTCCGAAATCATGCGGATGATGTCTTCGTTCAACCCTTGCGGTATGGTGTCGGCGTCGATGTCCGTCACCCATCCGTATTTGTAGGGTTGGTCTACTTGCGTCTCGATCAGAGTCACTTCCTCAGGCTCCGTTTCCGAGTCCACCATCGAACTCGATGGAGTACTCACAGGCATTGCATCCAGCCATGATGTGTGTGCGACGCTCCACCCGAGCGCCAAGCGCGTCCTGCAGGAACTGCAGTTCGGTATCGCAGACTTCGGGCAGGCAGCTCGCCACGGCGTGCAACACGCAGTTGTGGATGGACAGCCGCGCCCCACCGTCCGTCTCCGACGACTCCGCCATGAAACCTGCCTCTTCCATGACGCTGGCCACGTTCTTCAATCGGTCGAACGGCGTCGACTTGTCGACGGCCACCAATCGGCGCCGCATGTCGGCGTACTGTTCCTCAACCACGGCGATCGCGGCGTCTCGCCCTTCGTGGTCAACGACGTGTCCGATCAGTCTGGTCAGGGCCAGCTCGTACTGATTGGGGAATAGCGCCTCACCGTCGGTGCTCAGCCGGTAGGCATAGGTCGGCGCCCCCGTACCTCGTTGTTCGCGACCGTAGACAATCAACCCCTCTGCCTCGAGCTCCTTGAGGTGCCGCCGCACCGCGTTTGCCGAGACCCCAAATATATCCGCAAGTTCTTTAGCGGTAATGGGTTGAGACTTCTTGGTCTCGAGGATGATCTCTCCTCGGAGGCCCTTTTGGCCGGCCAGGCCGGGTGTCATGTATTCCATAGGGACAAGTATCCTAAGCGGATTGACGTAATATTGCAACTAATTTAACGATTTTGTTTGCAAACTCCTATCTGTATTCTTTAACCAGTTGTAATTAAACGACTTACAGCTCATCAAGAGTCCGGCGTCGGCCGCTGGGAGAGATCTAATGACCGTTCACTGAGAACCGGGTTGTCGACCCCGGAAAAACGTCCCTAATTCAAGATGCGCATTTTCAAATCCAACCTCTTTGGAGGAACAATGAAGAGAGTGAGTCTTCGGTCTGCCGTCCTCCTGGCGAGCTTCGCTCTGGGAGCTTGCTCCGGCGGCGACTCGATCGATTGGGCGGGGACCGTGACCGATAGCGCCGGGGTGACCATGGTCGAGAATCCCGCCGAGGGCGTGTGGAACGTGAACAGCGGCTGGGACGTGGAGGAGGCACTCCGGATCGGAACTGCCGATGGCGACCCTGACTACATGTTCGGATCCATCAGCGGCATTGCGGTCACCGCCGATGGGTTGATCTACGTCCTGGACACGCAAGCGTCCTTGGTCAGGGCCTTCGATCAGTCGGGGGTTCTTCAGCTGTCCTTCGGCAGCAAGGGAGGCGGGCCCGGGCAAATACAGCTTGGTGCGGGCCCCATTCTCGCTGGTGCGGGGGACACGCTCTACGTTCCGGACATCGGCAATCGGCGGGTCAACCGCTACACCACCGACGGCACCATGGCGGGAAGCTTCCTCCTGCGGCTCGAGCAAGGCGTTCCCTTCAAGTGGGAAGCGACTCAGACAGGAGAGATCGTCAACCAGGTGCGCCGGCTGGCCTTCGAGCCGGGTCAGTCGCCGGACACCATGGACATGGTTGCCGTGCGGAACGCCGAGGGAGTCGCGGTCGATACGCTGCTGCGATTCCGATCGGGCGGGACGATCTCATTCAGCGGCGGCGCCCCCGAAATGAAGTTGTTCTCCCCTGAGCCCATGTGGTCGCTGGCTAGTGGGGGGGGAGTCTGGCACGGGGTCAACGACGAATATCGCATTGGACTCTACGAAGCCGGGTCGCTCGCGAGAATCATCGCCAAGCCGTTCGAGGTGGCTCCCGTCACCGAGCGGGACATCGAAGTCATAAAGACGGCGATGAAGCGTCTTTTCCAGTCAATGGGGCTTCCTCCCCAGGCATTGCAATTCGTGGAACAGAGAATGTCATTCGGCGAGTACTTGCCGGCGTACGCCCAGTTCCTGCAGGGGCCGATCGGGAGCGTCTGGGTGCAACACATGGTGGTGCCCAGTGAGCTGAGTGAGCAGCAGATCGCGGACTTCAATCCCCAGCTGGGGATGGGATCGCCAAACTGGGATGTCTTCGACTCAAGCGGTCGCTTCTTAGGGACGCTCAACATGCCTGACCGCTTCCAGCCCGTTCGCTTTGTCGCGAATAACGTTTACGGGGTGTGGCGAGACGACCTGGACGTGCAATACGTGATGAAGTTGAGGATTACGGGGTTGCCGGGGGCAGACACCGGCACGATACCCATCGCCGACTAAAACCCGTTGACCTCGTCTTCGCGCCGCTTCATCGTCTGATATTCACTCGGCGTGTTGAGATCCTGGACTACGGCAGGATCGTCAACTTCGACTTTGAGAACCCGACCGGGGTCCGCGCGCACGACCGCCTTGGCCCCATCCCCATCCGGGGTGTCGAGCAGCTCCTCAAAGGTCGTCCGCCCGAAGATCACCGGGTGGCCCCCTTTGCCCTCGAACGTCGGCACGGCGATCGCGGAGCGGCCAGCTCTGAACCCATCGAGCAGCGTCTCGACAGTGGCGATAGCCACGTGGGGCATATCCACTGGCCAGACCAGGAGTCCGTCCACGGGATGGGGCTGGATTTCTCGGATGGCGGATCGGATCGACCCTATTGGACCGGCCTCGAACTCCTGGGTCCAGACGACTGTGACATCATGTAAGTCGTGGTTTTTCAATATCTTATCGCCGCTGGGACCGAGAACCACGATGCGCCGCTGAATGCCGAGTGCGGCGCTGGCATCGAGGATGCTTTCGAGGAATGTGCGACCCCTAAACTCCAACAGGGCCTTAGGATAGCCCATTCGAGCGGAGTCGCCGGCGGAAAGTATTGTGGCCGCAATCATGCATCGTCCCTAGATTGGTGGTCCACTTTTGGAGCCCTAGGGGGTCCGGAAATGACAATACACCGAATTCGCCTACTGGGTGACCCCATTCTGCGCATGCGCAGCGAGCCGGTTACCAACCACCGGTCTCCGGCGGTGCGCCTGGTGGCGGCTGACCTCAACGAAACGTTGAGGGATCTGAAGGCTCGCCATGGAATGGGTCGCGGGCTTGCTGCACCTCAGATCGGGGCCCCGATGCGGATGATCCACATCGAGATCGACGAACCGTGGCTCCTGCTCAACCCAGTGATCGTCGACGTGGGCACCGAAGACTTTATGGTGTGGGACAGTTGCTTCTCGTTCCCCGATCTGATGGTGCAGGTGCAGCGTGCCTATCGGATCAAAGTGAATTACATGGACGATCATGGGGAACAACAGCTCGTCGAGGCCGAAGGTCCACTGGCGGAATTGCTGCAACACGAAATTGATCACCTTGACGGCGTCTTGATCGTGGACAGAGCCGCAGCTTTGGATCCGTTCTGTCTTCGCGAGGAATGGAACAAGCATTACGCCGAGGTCGGTTTGTACGGTGAGCCCACACCACGCCACGAACCGGTAGAATTTAACCGCGAGGCGCACCCGATCCATTCACGGTAGAGCTGCAGCAAACTGGCCGCTGAACGAAAGCGTCGATCGAGATCTCTCGCCAGTGCCCCGCGCCCGGATTGAACACTGATGGTGCAGCGCTAACCGTTCCCGTTAGCTGTTCGCCGAACTCGGTAAATGTTTGCAACAATCGGAGCATCTGCCAGACTCTCGACCGGCACCAAGATCCTCAGGTAGTCCTTTCCTTCGAAATCGTCCAGTCGATCCCAATGCTCGGGAAGATCCTCTGACGTGAACACCTGTACGTTGATGCGGTTTCTTGATTTTGGATCCCAGGTCATCCCAGGAAAGCCGACGTGCGTTCCCCAGCCTTTACGGAGCAAATCGCCGCGCACAAAACCCGGGTTCCACGTGCCGGCGATATCTTTGATGATCTCGTGGTTCGACTTGCCTGGCGCCAGGGACCCATAGACCGCCAGCCGTGTGGACGGGCGGTCGAACCGGCGGTCGATCTCCGCCGAGTCTTCGATGTCACCGGCCTCCCGCGCAGCGTTGATCGCTTGCAGTGCGTGTACTAGCAGGTTGCGGAAAAATTCATGGTGAGCCGCGTTTGTCCGGGTAACACGACGGTGTACCAGCGTGCGGTCCCCTATTACCGCCCCCGCGGTGCGGTCGGCGTGACGAATGCGGCCCACACTGCCCCATCAGGGGCTGCCTCCGGCCAGGGTCAGGGTGCGTATCCGCATCAGATTGTAGACCGCGGCCGTGAACGTAAACACCCACCCGACCCGCGGGGTCCCGCGATGTCGGAGTTTGCGTAACAACCCAATCGTCTTGCCCCACCCGTAGATCTCTTCCACTTTTTTGCGCTGCCGTTGACTGATCGCATAGCTGGGATGGCGCGTCGTCCGGCCATCCACCGCGCTCCGCAACCGCGTGCGGTGCACGTTCGGCGTGACGTGGGGCGTCCAGCCCAACGCCCGCAGCGTGTCGACAAACCCGCACCGATCATAACCCTTGTCCGCCCCCAACGTCCGACGCCGGGCCGTCGGCGGTAAGCTCCCCACCATCGCCAGCGCACTCGCACACTCCGCCTCGTAGCCGGGCTGCGTCACGTCGGTCGCCACCACGAGCCCGTGCCGATTATCCATCAACACACTCGCCAAGTACGCCAATTGCGCGCCTTGCCCCCCACTCTTCCGCGTCAACCGCGCCTCCGGGTCCGTCCGCGACGCATGCGTCGCATTCGTCCGTTTCTCCTGGCGAAACGTCACGCTCGGATTCCCCGGATCATCGTCCGTTGGCGGGCGGGTGCCGGCCTTCGGCTGAAAACTCTTCTGACTCGCCCACGCGTCCAGCAAGGTCCCGTCGACGGTGAAATGCTCATTCGACAACAACGCCCGCCGCTCCGCCTCCTGTAACACTTCGGCCAGAAACGCATCCGCGATGCCCCCCTCGACCAGCCGCGTCCGATTCTTCGTAAAGACCGTCGGCACCCACACCGCGTCGTCCAGATTCAACCCCACAAACCATCGGTACAAGATGTTGTAATCGAGCTGCTCCATCAGCTGCCGCTCGCTCCGGATCGTATACACCACCTGCAGCAATAACGCGCGTAACAAATGTTCCGGGGGAATCGACGGCCGGCCCCGCCGCGCGTACAGCCGGTCCAACTGCGGCGAGAGCCGGGCTAACACCGGGTCCACCAGCGCCCGCAGGGCGCGCAACGGATGGTCGGAGGGCACCCGATCCTCCGCACTGATATAGCTGAACAGCGCCGACTGATTCGTCTTGTTCCCGCGCATCGTGGCACTCCCATCGAGGTCCCTCTACGATAAGAACTTCCGGCTCGCGATGCTATCGTCCATTACCCGACTTTTTCCGCAACCTGCTAGATTGCAGATCTGATTCGATACTCGATCCGACTGTCCGACTGTCCGACGGTCCCACAGTCCGAATGAACCGAAGGCAATTTGCCGGGAGCCGTAATGGCGAAATCAAAAATCTGCAATCTGCAATCTAGCAGGTTGCGGAAAAATTCATGGTGGGCCGCGTTTGTCCGGGTAACACGACGGTGTACCAGCGTGCGGTCCCCTATTACCGCCCCCGCGGTGCGGTCGGCGTGACGAATGCGGCCCACACTGCCCCATCAGGGGCTGCCTTCGGCCAGGGTCAGGGTGCGTATCCGCATCAGATTGTAGACCGCGGCCGTGAACGTAAACACCCACCCGACCCGCGGGGTCCCGCGATGTCGGAGTTTGCGTAACAACCCAATCGTCTTGCCCCACCCGTAGATCTCTTCCACTTTTTTGCGCTGCCGTTGACTGATCGCATAGCTGGGATGGCGCGTCGTCCGGCCATCCACCGCGCTCCGCAACCGCGTGCGGTGCACGTTCGGCGTGACGTGGGGCGTCCAGCCCAACGCCCGCAGCGTGTCGACAAACCCGCACCGATCATAACCCTTGTCCGCCCCCAACGTCCGACGCCGGGCCGTCGGCGGTAAGCTCCCCACCATCGCCAGCGCACTCGCACACTCCGCCTCGTAGCCGGGCTGCGTCACGTCGGTCGCCACCACGAGCCCGTGCCGATTATCCATCAACACACTCGCCAAGTACGCCAATTGCGCGCCTTGCCCCCCACTCTTCCGCGTCAACCGCGCCTCCGGGTCCGTCCGCGACGCATGCGTCGCATTCGTCCGTTTCTCCTGGCGAAACGTCACGCTCGGATTCCCCGGATCATCGTCCGTTGGCGGGCGGGTGCCGGCCTTCGGCTGAAAACTCTTCTGACTCGCCCACGCGTCCAGCAAGGTCCCGTCGACGGTGAAATGCTCATTCGACAACAACGCCCGCCGCTCCGCCTCCTGTAACACTTCGGCCAGAAACGCATCCGCGATGCCCCCCTCGACCAGCCGCGTCCGATTCTTCGTAAAGACCGTCGGCACCCACACCGCGTCGTCCAGATTCAACCCCACAAACCATCGGTACAGGATGTTGTAATCGAGCTGCTCCATCAGCTGCCGCTCGCTCCGGATCGTATACACCACCTGCAGCAATAACGCGCGTAACAAATGTTCCGGGGGAATCGACGGCCGGCCCCGCCGCGCGTACAGCCGGTCCAACTGCGGCGAGAGCCGGGCTAACACCGGGTCCACCAGCGCCCGCAGGGCGCGCAACGGATGGTCGGAGGGCACCCGATCCTCCGCACTGATATAGCTGAACAGCGCCGACTGATTCGTCTTGTTCCCGCGCATCGTGGCACTCCCATCGAGGTCCCTCTACGATAAGAACTTCCGGCTCGCGATGCTATCGTCCATTACCCGACTTTTTCCGCAACCTGCTAGAGTCGTCGTCACTAAGATGGAGCATCTTTGGTCGGACAGTCGGACAGTCAGACAGTCGGACGGACGCGGCGGTCCAGCCGTACGTGTGCCCCCGTGCCCCCGTGCCCCCGTGCCCCCGTGCCCCCGTACATCATTCACGTCTGACTAACTTAATTACCACGTTCGCCCCAGCCAGTTCATAACCGGATCCAGATGCCCGAACTACCCGACGTCACAATTTACATTGAAGCGCTGGAACGCTACGTCGGCGGTGCCGTCCTCGAGAAGGTACGTATCACGAGTCCCTTCTTGTTGCGGTCGGTGGATCCGCCTGTCGCCAGCATCGCAGGCAAGCCCGTCCATTCGATCCGACGTCTCGGAAAGCGCATCGTTTTTTGTTTTGACAATGAGTTTTTTTTGGTGCTCCACCTGATGATCGCAGGCCGATTGCGTTGGAAACCCCGAGGCCAGGCCATTCCAAAGAAGGTTGGGCTCGCCGCTTTTGACTTTGTTGACGGAACACTGCTGGTCACAGAAGCCAGCCCCAAAAAACGTGCTTCACTGTACGTCGTTCGAGGAGAGACGGGCCTTCACGAGCACGATCCGGGAGGGCTCGAGGTCATGGAATCGAGCCTGGACGCATTTCGCGGCGCGCTGACCAAAGAGAATCACACTCTCAAACGCGCGTTGACCAACCCGCGCCTGTTCAGCGGAATCGGTAACGCCTACTCGGACGAGATTCTCCACACCGCTCAGTTGTCTCCGCTCAAACGAACCCGCCAATTGACTGACAAGGAGATCGAACGCCTCCACGCCAAAACTATCGCGACGCTCTCCCGGTGGATTGACCTCTTGCGAAGAGAGTTGGGCGATGGATTCCCCGACAAAGTTACGGCCTTTCGGGACGACATGGCGGTCCACGGCAAGTTTCGACAACCGTGCCCGGTGTGCGGCGCACCGGTGCAGCGGATTGTCTACGTCGAAAACGAAGTGAACTACTGTGCCAAATGTCAGACGGGAGGTAAACTCCTCGCCGATCGGGCCATCTCACGACTACTGAAGGACGACTGGCCCAAGACGTTGGACGAATGGGAAATGCCCACCGACAGTTAGTCGATGCCGTCAATCCAGGTGTGGATCGTGTCGGCCAGCTCGTCGAACACCTCGTCGTCGGTACGGCCGGATCTCTTCAAGATTTTGAACGAGTGGTCCCCGCCGTCCACGATGTGCATCGTGGCACGCCCGCCGAGCGCGGTCACTACCGGCTCGAGCAGCGTCAGATCGGCAAGGGAGTCTCGGGTGCCTTGCAAGAACAACATCGGTACGGCCACGTCTCGGAGGTGATCCCCTCGCTCAATGCTCGGTTTGTTTGGAGCATGGAGCGGGAAACCGAGAAAGATCAGGCCAGCCACATCCGGTAACGGCGTAGACGCCTGAACCAGCGACGTCATTCTGCCACCCATAGATTTTCCGCCTGCAACGAGTCGTGCGTCAGGAGCGGCTTCTCTGGCCGCTGTTGCCGCAGCGCGGACCGTGCCGTGGAGCACCCGGTGGGTGTCGGGGCGCCTTTTCCCGTGTTCCATATGGGGAAACTGGTACCGAAAGGTGCCGATTCCTTGATCAGTCAACTGATGACACACTCGCTCCATGAAGGCGTGCCGCATTCCTGCGCCCGCTCCGTGTCCGAACAAGTACACCCACCTAGCATGATCCGGCATCGACAATATGGCCGAAACATCTCCGTCGGCTTCTGCTACGTGGAACTTCAGCTCCGTCATCACCTCTTTCGCTTCAGCTGATCGTATCGAAAGCACGTCACCACGTGATCGTTCACCATGCCGGCCGCCTGCATGAAAGCGTAGCAGATTGTCGTGCCTACAAACTTGAAACCTCGATCCTTTAGATCCTTACACATCCGATCCGACGCGGGCGTGCTCGCCGGAATTTGTTTCATGCTCCGCCAGCGATTCTGCTTTGGCGTACCGGCTACGAATTGCCAGATGTAGCTGTCGAACGATCCGTGCTCCTCTTGCGCCTTCAAGAAGGCCTTGGCGTTTGCCACGGTCGCTTCAACCTTCATCCGGTTCCGCACGATCCCAGCATCCTTGAGCAACCGCTCAATCTTCGGTTTTCTGTACCGCGCGATCCGTTCTACGTCGAACCCGTCGAACGCGGCGCGAAAGTTTTCCCGCTTGTTGAGAATCGTGCGCCAGCTCAGCCCCGCTTGAAATCCATCGAGAATGAGGAATTCAAAAAGCGTCCTGTCGTCGTGCAACGGAACACCCCACTCATTGTCGTGGTATGCGACCATGAGTTCATCCGAGCCAGGCCACGTGCAGCGTTTATTGCTAGCCTTCAAGCGTCCACTCCTCGCTACCGGCGATTGGCGATCACTGGTTCCAAATTCCTGTCCAACTCTAGCAGGTTGCGGAAAAAGTCGGGTAATGGACGATAGCATCGCGAGCCGGAAGTTCTTATCGTAGAGGGACCTCGATGGGAGTGCCACGATGCGCGGGAACAAGACGAATCAGTCGGCGCTGTTCAGCTATATCAGTGCGGAGGATCGGGTGCCCTCCGACCATCCGTTGCGCGCCCTGCGGGCGCTGGTGGACCCGGTGTTAGCCCGGCTCTCGCCGCAGTTGGACCGGCTGTACGCGCGGCGGGGCCGGCCGTCGATTCCCCCGGAACATTTGTTACGCGCGTTATTGCTGCAGGTGGTGTATACGATCCGGAGCGAGCGGCAGCTGATGGAGCAGCTCGATTACAACATCCTGTACCGATGGTTTGTGGGGTTGAATCTGGACGACGCGGTGTGGGTGCCGACGGTCTTTACGAAGAATCGGACGCGGCTGGTCGAGGGGGGCATCGCGGATGCGTTTCTGGCCGAAGTGTTACAGGAGGCGGAGCGGCGGGCGTTGTTGTCGAATGAGCATTTCACCGTCGACGGGACCTTGCTGGACGCGTGGGCGAGTCAGAAGAGTTTTCAGCCGAAGGCCGGCACCCGCCCGCCAACGGACGATGATCCGGGGAATCCGAGCGTGACGTTTCGCCAGGAGAAACGGACGAATGCGACGCATGCGTCGCGGACGGACCCGGAGGCGCGGTTGACGCGGAAGAGTGGGGGGCAAGGCGCGCAATTGGCGTACTTGGCGAGTGTGTTGATGGATAATCGGCACGGGCTCGTGGTGGCGACCGACGTGACGCAGCCCGGCTACGAGGCGGAGTGTGCGAGTGCGCTGGCGATGGTGGGGAGCTTACCGCCGACGGCCCGGCGACGGACGTTGGGGGCGGACAAGGGTTATGATCGGTGCGGGTTTGTCGACACGCTGCGGGCGTTGGGCTGGACGCCCCACGTCACGCCGAACGTGCACCGCACGCGGTTGCGGAGCGCGGTGGATGGCCGGACGACGCGCCATCCCAGCTATGCGATCAGTCAACGGCAGCGCAAAAAAGTGGAAGAGATCTACGGGTGGGGCAAGACGATTGGGTTGTTACGCAAACTCCGACATCGCGGGACCCCGCGGGTCGGGTGGGTGTTTACGTTCACGGCCGCGGTCTACAATCTGATGCGGATACGCACCCTGACCCTGGCCGGAGGCAGCCCCTGATGGGGCAGTGTGGGCCGCATTCGTCACGCCGACCGCACCGCGGGGGCGGTAATAGGGGACCGCACGCTGGTACACCGTCGTGTTACCCGGACAAACGCGGCTCACCATCAATTTTTCCGCAACCTGCTAGAGTCACTCGCAGGATGGCATTAGCAGCTTTTTCGTAGAAGTCGGGATTGATGCTTCGGAACACATCGGTCGGTCGATGATAATCGGGGTGATCGTCGACGCCGAAATACAGGAACGGGATCCCATTGCGGTGGAACGGCGCATGATCTGACTCGCTGGTCCAGTCGTCATTACCGAGTTCCGGGCGATCGTGACCGAATGGCAACTCAACGTCTACACTGTCTACCACTCGCTCGACAAATGGCATGAGGAACGGGTAGTGATGCGTGCCGACCACGTACAGCTCACGATCGTTGTGACTGATCATGTCCATGTTCAGATTGACAACAATCTGTTCCAAAGGAACCGGCGGCTGGTCCACAAAAGCCCGTGCTCCCTTGATGCCCCCTTCCTCGGCATCGAGGGCCGCGAATATGATCGAATGCCGAGGTTCGTGATCAGCAAAGTAGGCCGCCAGGGCCATAAGCGCCGCCGTTCCCGATCCGTTGTCGTCGGCCCCATTGAATATCTCTCCGTTTCGCACGCCGAGATGATCGTAGTGGGCCGTGATCACGATGAACTGGTCAGCTTTGGAAGAGCCCTCTATGTAGCCAACGACGTTGACGCCCTGCACCTCTTTCACATCGCTGGAGACGACAAACGGCCGCAAATAGGAATCGCCAAACGTGACAAGTTGAAGTCGAGCAAACCTCTCCGCGATATACTCCCGGGCGATACGGTTCCCATTCGACCCGACGAGTCGCCCCTCGAGCGAGTCGTGTGCCAGGAATGCCAAGTCGCCAAGCATTTCCACCGCGTCGATCGCGACGGTTTGCACCTCGGCATCCGCGTCTTGCCCGGCACATCCGGTGAGGATGAGCAAGCAGCCGGCCAATCGCAGGCGATGTGTTCTCTGATTCACTTGTCTGGCTCGCAATCAATCTTGTTCAATCGGATATTCCGCTTCGCACCATCCCCTGAAGCCACCATCCATCGACCACACGTTGATATACCCCATCTGCTGTAAGTGGTCCGCCGCTAACGCCGAACGATACCCCCCACCACAATACAGCACGATTTCGGTGTTCAAGTCCGGAATCGTCGTCTCGATGTCCCGTTCGATGATCCCCTTGCCGAGGTGAATGGCGCCGGGAAGATGCCCGGCATGCCACTCGTTGTCTTCGCGCACGTCGACGAGACAAAAACGCCGGTCGGTATCCAACATCGCCTTTACCGCCGGCACATCGCGCTGCTGTACACGTGACTTGGCTTCAGCGGCAATTTCCAAAAAACGTGGGCTGTGGTGCATCAATGATCGAACCTCCTCTACCTCAGTGCTTCAATACCTAAATACTCTCTTACAAACTGATCGTGCTCCCGGGCTTCGGCGGGTGTGCCCAATGGATGTGTGGTGCCGCTGGTCATCCACACGACATCATCCGCCGTGTCGAACAGCGACTGCACTTCGTGGCCGGTGATGGCAACAGCACAGCCGTCGCGCGACAGATCCTTGAAGAGCTCGGTTAGGAATTCCCTATCTGTCGGCACGATGCCGAGGAACGGCTCATCGGCGAGCAGACAGCTGGGCCCACGCGCGACGGCCATTGCCAGCTCCGCCCGGCGCCGTTCGCCGCCCGATAACGTGTGCGGGAGCCGATCCAGAAAGTCGCCTATCCGGAGCAGTTGCACCGCGCGGTCGATGTTGTCGCCGCCAAAATGGTACTCGGTGGCGCGAAGATGGTCACGTATCGTAAAGGAGCGGCAGAGCAGGGAACGTCCTTGCTCCGGGAGGAAGAACATACCTCGGCGGGCCATGTCCGCTTGCCGCACTCTCACAAACCGGTCCTCTTCCATCCGAATCATTCCATAGTCCGGTCGCATGAGACCCGCAGCGATCTTGAACAGGGTCGATTTCCCCTGGCCGTTGCGACCGATCAACGCGGTAACAGAACCTGGATAAACCCACAGCGATGCAGAGTTGAGCACTTGTCGGGTTCCAAAAGACTTCCCGATACCCTCGGCCGCCAGCCGCGCCGTGGCGATCACAGCACCACGATCAAGAGGGTTTCGGCGATCAGCACGGGTGTCGCTGCCAACGCGCCAATCGTGAAACGCGCCACACCCATGTTGCCGAGGAAAAGCAACTCGTTGCGCCTGCGGGCGTCTATGAGGATCACGGCACACACCACCCCAATCATCGCAAGCATTCCAACAGATGTCAGTTGAAGTGCGTCAAGCAGTGGTAAGCCCGGTTCTGTGCCGCGCGCACCGGCGGTAACAACCAATTTCAGCACCGACCAGATCACGAACGTGCGCCAGAGAAACGCACGCACAAAGAAAGGGGCAGGCAACATCGAGCTACCGACTGCGCCTTCCCACTGGTCGGCCCTGCGGCATCCACTCCACCTCCTCGGCCGCGTTTCGGGGACCTATGGCACCCATGACCGACGCTAACAACTCGGCCGGGTCGTAGACTCGTCCGCTTTTCATGACCAAACGTACACGCCGCGTGTTACGAATATCCGCCAGTGGATTGCCGTGCACGACCACCAGATCGGCCAGCTTGCCCGACTCGATCGTTCCGAGTTTGTCACCAACGCCGAGCGCACGCGCAGCGTTGCGCGTAGCAAACCTGATCACGTCTGCCGGCGGGATGCCGGCCAACGCAAACGACAGCAACTCGCGATGGATCGAGAAACCGGAAAAGTACTCTCCCCAACTTGGGTGATCGGTTCCAAGCGTGATGAGATGCCCTCCGCCCGCGTCGTAAAACGCCTTGATGGTTTTACGCTTTACCCAGTAGATCTTTTCGAACTGTTCAATCACGGGACGCGGTTCACGGCGCGCGATAATTCCCTGCATGTACGGAGTGAGAAAACTCTTTTCATCAGCGAAGTACGTGTAGACGTCGGGGTCTCGCTCACCGTAGTATCCGAATGCCGACAGGGTTGCATTGAAGAACACGTTGTGCCTGATGTACATCTTTGCGGTCTCGGCGAACTCACGCGTGTCGGTTTCGAGATTCTCGAGAGACGAGTAGGCCGGTCGTTCCGCAGGCATGCCGTCGCCGCCCAGAAAATGCTCGATACGGTCGATGCCCATGAGAATGGCGTCCTTGGGATTGACGGTACCGCGAAAGCCGGACCCGAGGTGCCCGGTAACGGTGACCCCGTGCATGTGGGCGCGTTCGATGAGCGCTTGCAGCTGTAGTGGCTGTATGCCCTTCGCCTTGAATCCCCGGGCTCCCTGGGAAACCCAATAGTCCACGTCTGCGTAAATCTGATCCGTGGTCGTGTTGCGGTCCCATCCGGGACGTGACGAGCCGAAGTACGGACCGGAGTTGAAGATCCTCGGACCAACCGCATCGCCACGGTCAATGCGCATCCGCAGATCCCGCATCGCAACAGGCTCCATCTCACCAGCGGGAAATGTGGATGTGACGCCGTTGGCGAGAAAGAGAGCCGGATAGGCGGTGCGCTCGTCCACCCGCCCTCGTCCAAATAGATCGATGGCGTAGTGAGCGTGGAGGTCGAAGAAACCTGGTACGATATACTCGTCGTCGTTCAACTCAATCACTCGAGCCGATGCGAGATCCGCACCGTCTAGCCGGGCACCGACGTCAAAAAATTTTCCCGCTCGAATAACGAGGCCGGTATTTGGGACGAACTGGTCGCCAACCCCGTCGAAGAGATTCCGCCCCGCACCACGACAGTTTGCCCCGATTGCGCGTCTAAGGAACCGGCGATGCCCATCGCAAACAGGATGATCAAGAAGCCGTAACGAATGCTCATGTCGAACTCGCAGTGAAGGTGCCGTGTCGTCAAAGGTTTTCGACGGTTGGGTCCGGCGCAAGAGCCCATAGCGACCGCCACGACTTCCCCGTTAGATTTCCCAACACAGACTCGAAGACGGGGGTGCCCAGAGCCAGCGGGCTGAGATTACACCCTTTGAACCTGATCCGGTTGATACCGGCGGAGGAAGTCCCAATGATCAAGCAAGCTTGCCCCACCCAGATGTATCACGCCCGTCAGGGCGAGATCACCGACGCGATGCAGTTCGTCGCCGAGCGAGAAGATCTCCAGCCGGAGCTCGTTCGTGAGGAGATCGCACGCGGCCGACTGACCCTACCCGCCAACGTCCATCACTTGGCCGGAAAACTCGAACCGATGGCTATCGGCAAAGTGGCAACGGTCAAGATCAACGCCAACATCGGCAATTCTGCCATCACTTCGAGCATTGAGGAGGAAGTCGAGAAGCTCCGGGTCGCGGTGCGTTTCGGTGCCGACACGGTCATGGACTTGTCGACCGGAGCCGACTTGGATGCGACCCGTGAGGCGATCATCGCGCATTCAACGGTTCCCGTCGGCACAGTACCGATCTACGAGGCGGTGCTGGGGGTCGAACAGGTCACCGACCTGACCATTCAGGACATGCTGGACGTCATCGAAAAGCAAGCTCAGCAGGGCGTGGATTACATGACGATCCACGCAGGCATCTTGCTAGAGCACCTTCCGTTGGTGCACGGACGGGTGACCGGCATCGTGAGTCGCGGTGGGTCGTTACATGCGGTTTGGATGATGACTCATCGCAAGCAAAACCCGTTGTACGAGCACTTCGATGAGCTCCTGGAGATCCTGCGAAAATACGATGTAACCGTGTCACTGGGTGACTCGCTCCGACCTGGCTCGATCGCCGATGCAAGCGACAAGGCACAATTTGCCGAGTTGGAGACACTCGGTGAACTCACCAGGCGAGCCTGGGAAAGAGATGTGCAGGTGATGGTCGAGGGCCCGGGCCACGTTCCGCTGGACCAAATCGAAATGAACGTCCGCAAGGAAAAGGATATTTGCTCCGAAGCGCCCTTCTACACTCTCGGGCCGCTGGTCACCGACATCGCGCCTGGATACGACCACATCACGAGTGCCATTGGTGCAGCGTTGATAGGGTGGCATGGCGCCGACATGCTGTGTTATGTGACCCCCAAAGAACACCTCGGGCTCCCGAACGCGGACGACGTGCGAGAGGGTGTGATTGCATACAAGATCGCCGCCCACGCGGCAGACGTTGCACGTGGCCGCCCACATTCGCGCGACCGGGATGATGCGCTCTCCCGGGCCCGCTACGCGTTCGACTGGAACGAGCAGTTCAGGTTATCACTCGACCCCGAACGGGCGCGTGAATATCACGACGAGGCTCTCCCGGCGGAGTATTTCAAGAGCGCCGAGTTCTGTGCCATGTGCGGACCGAAGTTCTGCTCAATGCATCACAGCCGCACGATTGACGAGATGCTGGCAGAGTTTGCGGAGTAAGCGGTAACTGAGCCGGTTGAAGTCGCGGGAAGCAAATAGTACCAAGATCGTGGCCACATCTCATCTTGATGAATCGGCCTAGCGGTAATTGCTAGACACCACCAATTCCAAAGCACGAACCGTTACTATCGTAGCAGTGTCGCGTTAGTGTACGGTCATTCAATGCTAGGTCATTGCCATAAGTCACTTCATTTCAACGTGATAGAGGATTTCCACAAAGAATGTGAAAATGTAGAAAACTCTGTTGACTAGTTGGTAAAGGCCTCCCGCACGGCCGTTCGGTGTGCCATGTTTCGATGAGTTATGGGCAAGCCTGCAGCATCCAAAGACCCGCTTCTGCTCGCCGACGACGCCGCGCTCGAGGCATTCGTCGGTGACCTGCAGGAGCAGGATCGCGTCGCTCTCGACACCGAAGCGGCGTCCTACCACCGGTACGTCGATCGAATTTATCTCATTCAGATCAGCTCTGAATCGAGTACCGCGCTCGTGGATCCGCTGGCGGTGAGCGACCTCAAACCTGTCGGCCGGCTGCTGTCGGATCCCGGCGTCGAAGTTGTTTTTCACGACGCAGACTACGACTTGCGGGTCCTGGACCGGGACTATGGTTTTCGCGCGAAGCGCTTATTCGACACGCGGATCACTGCGCAACTCTTGGGTGAGCCGTCAGTAGGACTGGGTCCCCTGTTGGAGAAGTATTTTGGCGTCAAGGTAAACAAGAAAATGCAGCGGGCCGACTGGTCGAGACGGCCTCTCACCGCCGAGATGATCTCCTATGCGGCGTCGGACACCGCATATCTCCTTGCGCTGCGTGACGAACTTCGCGGGCGTTTGGAGAAGGAAGGACGCCTGGCATGGGCCCAGGAGGAATTCAAACGATTGGAGTCCATTCGTTGGACGTCCAACGGCGATAACGGGCAAGCGTTCCTTCGCGTCAAGACTGCGAAGACCCTCCCAGCCAAGTCGCTCGCAGTACTAAAAGCGGTGCACGCGTGGCGGGAGGAAAAAGCGGCGAGCCTCGACCGTGCACCGTTTCGGGTGTTGGGCAACGAAGCACTCGTAGCGCTCGCTCGGTCGGCGCCCACGACCATGAGGCGGCTTCGGTCGTTGAGTGGTGTGCCAACCGCGTCGGCGCGGCGTTATGGCGACGAATTAATTCAGGCGGTGCAAAAAGGCTTGGACACTCCTGCCGAGAAGTATCCGAAGGTCCAGCGATCCAAGCGTCCGAAAGTCTCGCGGACGGCACAGCAGCGGGTGGAACGGCTCAAGGCCCTCCGAAAACGGGCTGCCGTAGACCTGGGGATCGAGGTCGGTGTCCTTTGTCCAAACGGGACGCTACAGGCGATTGCCGTAGCAGCGCCGACTAATGCCAAAGAGTTGAAAAAGATTCCGGCGGTAAAGCGTTGGCAGTGTGATGCTCTCGGCCCCTCTGCAGTGCTGGAAGCCGTAAACAGCGTTGGGGGGAGCAAGAAGTAACGAGATCAATGCCCCAAGAACGAGCGAACCTTCGGATCGATTCTCTCGGGCGTCCAGAACGGTTCCCACACCAATTCCACTTCGACATTCGTGACGCCGTCCAACATACGGGCGGTCTGATCTACCTCTTCCATGATTTGCGGACCGACAGGACAACCCGGTGAGGTAAGAGTCATTTTGATATGGACGTTTCCGTCGTCTACCTCGATGTCGTACACGAGGCCGAGATCGACGATGCCCAAGCCGATCTCCGGATCCTTCACCTGTCTCAGCGCTTTGCGTACTGCATCCGCATCGATCATGCCCATCTCCACGTGGCTGCTTCGGAAATCTACTTCTTCTTCCCCGCCAAGTCGATGGAGACCATGCAATGTTCTCCGCCGCATCCAATTCGTCGACGACGGAGGGCGCCCCATGCGTAGACCCGATCGGCCAGCAACATCGCCCCCGGCAAATGAAACAGCGCGCGTGGCAGCCATCCCCAGGCAGTATATCTCAGGATCTCTCGCACCGCATTGGCACCTTCAAACACGGTGCTATCCGGTTGCACCAAGTGCATCGCTCTCTCGAGCTCAGCGACGGATTTGCCGGTCATGGCCGCCGCGCGCGCGTCTTGTAACGGCAACAGCTCAATGCGGTCGGCGCCCCATGTCTTGAACCGCGACGCCCACCGGCAGCAGAACGCGCACTCGGCATCATAGATAATGGACGGGACTTCTTCCTCAACAGCGCGGCGTTCCACCGAGCGCATCCAAGAGACGACACGATCGTTCCTGCAAACGAACGGCCGCGTCGGCCAGCCTTCCGCGCACTGCTTTCAGCCGCGATATCGAACGTCGCGTCCGTGGAGCATACACGCGATTGGTCAACAGCACCACAAAGAGGTTGCGAGACGGATCAATCCAAATCGAGGTTCCAGTAAAACCACCATGCCCGTAGGCTTCAGGAGACAACAGGCTCCCGGTGTTCGCGCTTGTGGTCGTGTCGTTTGTCTCCCATCCAAGCGCGCGGTTCCCGGGTCCTGGCCGCGTGAATGTCTCCACCGTTGCCGCCGTGAGTAAGCGGGTTGCGTTTCCGATCGAGCCACGTGCGAGATGCCACCGTGCGATTCGGCCAAGTTCTCGTCCGGTGCTGTACAATCCTGCGTGTCCCGATACTCCGTCCAAGCGGGCGGCGTTTTGATCGTGTATGACGCCGCGAATCGGGTGGCCGCGCCAAACGTTGATCGGCGCGGCGCGGGTGCGGTGTTCGCGGGGAAGGTTATAACGCGTTTGCGAGAGACCCAATGGTGTATACAACTCGCGCCTCACAAAAACATCCAACGATGTTTCGGAAACGGCTTCCACCAACCAACCGAGAAGCATCGCGTTGAGGTCGCTGTATACAACGCGGCTTCCCGGTCGCCACCGCAAAGGCTCCGACATCACCGCTGCGCGCGCGTCGGCGGCGTTGTCTGTAAGGGTATTCAGTGGCAGAAACGCCCGCAGGCCGGATGTATGATTCAACAGATCGCGAACCGTAACGGCGTCTTTTCCATCCCCCACGAATGCAGGGAGGTATTCATTGACGGGACGGTCGAGCTGAATGAGATCTCGCTCGTAAAGGAGCATGACCGCCGGAGTCGTCGCGATGACTTTTGTCAGGGATGCCAAGTCGTAGAGGGTCGAGTCGGGCGATGGCGTTGCAGCCGTGTCCGACCAGGTGAGGCGGCCGTAGCCCTTTGCCAGAAGCACGGTGTCCGCCATCCCAATCATCACCACCGCACCTGGGTATGCTCCCTGGCGAATGCCGTCCCGAACGATGCTATCGATTTGCGCCACGGGATGTGTTTGTACGACAAAAAGGATCGCGAGGAGATACGTCATGCCCAGGGGTTAGCGGTTCCGGGAGCGGGGGCGGGGGCGGGGGCCCTTGAGCGATCCTGGCGGAAGCGAATACAGCAGCATGGCCGTACGGCGATCCCGGCTAGTGAGGTCGTGCACCGAAGTGGTCGGATACATCACGTCTCTGGGTTGATCTGAGTGACCGAGGCCGAGCAAATGACCGATCTCGTGAAGGGCCACGGTTTCGATGGCCCCGACCGTGAGCGGCCGTGCCAAATGAGAATGGGTGGCGAGCGTGAGGGTTCCGCTCTGCAAATGACCGTCACTCCGCCAAACGAGGTCCGCCTGACCTGCTCGCTGCATTGCGAACGCCTTGATCCAAAGCACCGTCACGTCGGCGTTGTCCGGCCTGCGGACGAATTCGAATCGAACCGGAATCCCGCCGACACGGCGCCACCGGCTGAAGGCGTCTCGCACCGCGCGTCCGATCGCCGCGGTGTACCCCGGAACGACGGCCGGTTCGAAATAGACCAGAAGAGGCTGGCGCTCGCGATCAACCCAGCGCCGGAGAATCGAATCCGAATCGACCAAGATTGCCGACAGATAGGTGTCCTGTCCGGCAATCGCCCGCAACGCAGCCTTACGCACCTCCTCGGATCGTCTCGACGGCGACTCCACACTCCCACCCATGTCCAACGTCGTAGTGTCCACGGCGACGTCATCGCGCGCCGGGACGCTTCTCCCGAGGTTGAATGCGATTGCCGTGACGACCAGGAAGATTGTGAGGAGCAGGATTCGGCGCATCGTTGCAATATTCCATGCCGCTGGACTATTCGCCACCAAGCGTGGCTGGCCTCGGGACCCTTACTTTATCTATGATTCACGCTTTTGCAGAGCCGCGCGGTGCCTGCGGTCACTGGAAAAGACCGATTGGGCCTCGGATATTTTGGTCAGGTCGAGTGGAGGTTCCCTTTTGACAGCCGTGGCGCGCGTCGTCGTCCGATTTCGGTTTCTGATAATCGCGTTCTGGGGTCTCGTGGCCGCTTTCGCCATACCTCGGGCGGCCCGCGTTGACGAGGTCCTCCGCACCGAGGGGCGATCATTGCGGCCGACCGAGGGCCACCAGGTCACCCAGATCATGTTGGACAGCTTCGACCGCACCATTGTCAGCTTCATGGCGGTCGTGGTTTCGGGCCCAATTCCTGTAGACAGCCAGCCTTACCGTAATATCGTCGAGACGCTCGCCCGGACCGCTGAGGCGGAGCCGTACATAGATCAGGCCATTTCCTATTTTACGGCCCCCGACCCGTCGATGGTCAGCGACGATAAGCGAACGACCGTGTTCCTGGCAACGATCCGCAGCGACCTTGCGTCGAGCCCCGGCCATCTCACACCCGGCTTTCGAACGCGCCTCAATCGTACGCTCGCTCGGCTTCCTGGCGCAGAGGGTTACGACGTGTTCGTCACCGGTAGACCCGCGCTCGACTTCGACGGTCGCGCAGTGACCTCCGAAGACGCCAAGCGAAACGAGCTAATCTCGCTCATCCCTGCCGGAGGAGTGTTGGTTCTCGCATTTGGAGCCCTGGTAGCGGCTGTCCTGCCAATAGTGGTAGGTGTCTTCGCGATCACCTGTTCCCTCGCTGCGGTGCACGTAGCCAGCTCCTTTCACGAAATGTCCGTTTTCGTGCTCACCATCGTGACGATGATAGGGCTGGCAGTCGGAATCGACTACTCGCTGCTTATCGTCACTCGTTTCCGGGAGGAGATGAACCGTGGCCACAGTCCCAAAGAGGCTGCGATACGCACGGTCTTGACCGCCGGACGGGCGGTGATCACCAGCGGCCTCACGGTAATCGTCGGATTTGGAACTCTCCTTCTCACGCCGATCATCGAGACTCGGTCGGTCGGCATCGGCGGACTGCTCGTTGTCTCGCTAGCGGTTTTGCTCGCACTCACTCTACTTCCCGCAACGCTCGCCATCATGGGCCGGACCATCGATTGGCCCAACTGGCTGGCCCGGCGCCTCGCGTGGTACCACAAACCGACGGCGTGGGAGCGATGGGCGCGTTGGTTGTCCCACCATCCCTGGCGAGCGTTGACCACCGGCTTGGCCGTTGTGGCAATCATCACCTGGCCGTTGATCCACATCAACATCGGTCTCCCGACAAGAGGCTGGTTTCCGAGCGGCACCGAATCGACGGTGGGGGCTGAGCTCATCGAGAGCGAGATCGGATCGCGCGGCGCGTTGCTTCCGGTTCGCGTTACGCTCCGGTCACCAGACCGGCTAGTCAGTTCGACGTATTTGAACGGCCTCCGCCGGCTCTCCGACTCAATACTCGCCGACCCGCGTGTCTCCAACGTGCGCGGCCCGGTCAACATTCGGCCCGGCATGTCCCGGCTCGCCTACCTCGGGCTGTACGGCGATCTCGATCGAGCGCGCAAGCGATACCCTGAGTTCTTTGACACGTATGTGTCGCCGGATGGTCGAACGGTGCTCATGGACGTGACGCTCGCGGACACCACCTCATTTACAGGTGGAATGGATATGGTGCGTCGGCTTCGCGGCCTCGTGGACGGCGGCATACGAGGGTTGGACTCAGTTGAGATCCTGGTGGGAGGGTTTAGCGCGTCGAGCCTCGATTTACAGGACGATCTGCTCGAGCAGCTCCCAACCGTGATCGGTCTCGTGCTGGGCATAACGGCCATCATGTTGCTGATCGCTTTTCGGTCGATATTGGTCTCGATCAAGGCCGTCGTGATGAATTCCATGTCCGTCGCCGGGGCGTTCGGACTGTTGGTGTTGGTATTTCAAGACGGGATCGGCGCGGGGTTGTTTGGGCTGTCCGGGGCGACCGAAGCCGTGTACGTCGTTACGCCCGTGCTCGTGTTTGCATTGGTCTTCGGCTTGAGCATGGATTACGAAGTCTTCCTGCTATCACGCATGAAGGAAGCCTTCGATCGCACTCACAAGAACGATTTGGCAACGATGGAGGGATTGAGCGTGACCGCGTCCGTGATTACCAGCGCCGCGGCCATCATGATCATCGTCTTTGGCACGTTCGCGTTCTCACGGACGCTTGCCGCACAGATGGTGGGGTTCGGTCTGGCCGTCGCGGTCTTGCTGGATGTCACGCTGATACGCATGGTGCTCGTGCCAGCGGTGATGCACATCGCCGGTCGGTGGAATTGGTGGCCGGGTGTACGATTGCCTGCCGAACCTGAGCGAGCCATCGAATAAGTCAATCGCCTCCGCACTACCGCGCCTCCGCCCTACCTCACTTTCTCGACACTAGGCGAAGCCCAACATCTAACGACCCACCCCGCAGATCCCAATGCCAAGCGTCGACTCTTGTGGCCGTGCGCGGGTCTTTGAGCGGCTTGTACTGCAGCCACTCAGCACGCATGCCGAGCCGTTCGCCCGCTTGCAGAAGCAGCTGTTTATCGGAAGAGACCAGATGGGCCATCGCCTCGCCGTCATGTTTGTGGCGATGCAACCACAAACCGCCGTCGAGCGCATGGATCATGCCTTCCCGGCGTTTCGCAAATTCCAACATCTCGCTCATTGTTTCGCTTCCAACCAATTCGGCCCGACGCCTACATCGACGACTAGTGGCACTTTCAACGAACCTGCGGCGACCATCTCACGGCGCACTATCCGAGCTATTTCATCGGCGTGGGCCGTTGGTGCTTCCAGCACCAGCTCGTCATGCACCTGGAGCAGCATCGCGGCTCCGCGGTCGACCTCCTCCAACGCACGGCGCAGATTGATCATGGCGATCTTAATGAGATCTGCGGCAGAGCCTTGGATTGGCGAGTTCATGGCTGTGCGTTCACCAAATGATCGCACGTTGAAACTCTTATCCTTCAATTCCGGGATGTAGCGTCGGCGGCCAAAGAGTGTTTCCACGAAACCGATCTCGCGCGCACGTGCAATCGTGCCGTCGAGGAAAGTGCGCACTCCTGCGAAGCGCTCGAAATACTTCGCAATGAAATCCTTGGCCTCGTCCTGCGATATGTCGAGTTGCCGGGCCAACGCAAAGGGCCCTTGACCGTAGATCGTGGCAAAGTTGATGGTCTTTGCTCGCGCGCGCATGTCTCCGGTCACGTCACTGACGTCCACGTCGAAGATGATCGCGGCCGTTTCCTTATGAATGTCGCCGCCGGATTCGAAGGCGTCGAGGAACGCCCTGTCGTCCGACAAGTGAGCAAGTACCCGAAGTTCGATTTGAGAGTAGTCCGCCGCGATGAACACACACCCCTTCGCGGGGACGAAACAACGCCTGATCTCACCACCGCGCTGTGTACGAATGGGAATGTTCTGCAGATTGGGGTCGGAGGAAGAGAGACGTCCGGTCGCTGCGCCGGTTTGGTGGAAGCTCGTGTGGACGCGCTTGGTGGTCGGATTGATACTGCGCGGCAGGGCGTCCACGTACGTGGAACGTAACTTGGTCACCTCACGATATTCTAGGAGCGCCTTCGGTAATTCAAACCCCATCCCAGCAAGTTGCGCCAAGACGTCCGCATCGGTCGATGCCCCCGTCTTTGTTTTCTTGATGACCGGAAGCTGTAGCTTTTCGAAGAGGATATGACGAAGCTGCGGCGTGCTGTTGATGTTGAAGTCGGCGCCTGCCTCTTTGTAAATGCTCTGCTCCAAGGACTGAAGTTCACCCCGAAAAACGTGCGACAATTCGGCGAGCCGCTCTGCGTCCAATGTGATCCCCTGCCATTCCATCTCGACCAGCACACCGATCAGCGGGATCTCGATTTCTTCGAGCAACCTTTGTAGACCGGTCGACGCGAGCTGTGGAGCAAAATGGCTGCGCAGCGCGCGGACGGCGGCGGCATATTGTCCCGCGTACTCACCCGCGTCGCTGACCGGGATTTCAGCAAACGGCCGCTCCGATTTTCCTTTCCCCACGATCTCGGCGTAGGCCGGAATGGGTAGGCCGAGGTGTTCGACGCAGAGAGCGCTGAGTGCGTGAGAACGTTTTCCTGGATCCAACAGAAAGCTCGCGAGCATCGAGTCGTACTGGATGCCTTGCAGCTCCACACCCGCCGTCCGTAAGCGAAGCCAATCGCGTTTTAGGTTGTGGCCGGCCTTCGCCACCTTGGGATCCTCCAGCACCTCCTTCAGCTTGGTCATTACCGCATCCGTGAACGGTGGAGCGTTGAAGGGGGCGGTATCGTTGAGTAGGTCACCGTCTGGTGCCCGGTGCTGCAGCGGCACATACCAGGCGCGATCTCCGTCGACAGAAACCGCGAGTCCGTCTAGTCCGGCACCACGGGCATCACCAAATGGACCCTGCGTACTGATGGCGATCATTTTCGATCGACACGCTTGCTCAGCCAACTCTCCGATTTCGGCGTTCGATGAGACGGTGGTGCATGTAACACGGCGCGGTTCAGATATCGGGCCGCCGACCTTGTCGATCAACGTATGGAATTCGAGTTCCGTAAACAGCGTTCGTAAGGCGGCGGGTTCGCCACTCTGAGATCGAAATGCGTCGAGATCAAGCTCTACCGGCACGTCGCAGAGGATGGTGACCAAATCACGACTCAATTTTGCCGCCTCCGGTTCTCTCTGCAATGCTTCGCGAGCTCGCTTGCCCTTTACGTCAGCCGCCCGCCCGAGAATTTCGTCGAGGTTGCCGAAGTCCTCGATGAGCTGCCGTGCGGTCTTGTCACCGATACCCTTGACGCCCGGAACGTTATCCGAAGAGTCGCCGACCATAGCCAGGTAGTCGATCACCTTGTCCGGAGGTACACCCAAACGGGTCGTGGCATTTTCGACCGTGACAAGTTCTTCCTGAACGGCGGCGGGGCCGCCGCGGCCGGGATTGAGCAGCGAAATCGCCGGTGCGATGAGTTGGTAAAAGTCCTTGTCGCCGGAGACAATCACGGAGTGAACGCCGGCCTCACTCGCCGTGGTGGCCAACGTGCCAATGACGTCGTCTGCTTCATAGCCCTGCACGGTCACGAGTGGAATGTGAAATGCTGCCAACAACTGTTGGATACGTTCGACCGAGCGGTCAAAGGTGTCCTGCAACTCTTCGTCCAGTTTCTCACGCGTGGCTTTGTATTCCGGATACAGCTCTTTGCGGAATGAAGACCCGGCGTCGTGAACCCACGCGAGATATTCGGGATGGTACTTCTCCCGAATCCGTAACAGGAAGTTCGACACGCCCCACGCGGCAGATGTGTTCTCGCCTCGTCCCGTGGTCAAGGGGCGTGCGATCATCGCGAAGAACGCCCGGTAGATGATCGCGTACCCGTCGACGAGAAAGAGCTGAGGTCTGGGAAGATTCACCATGATGGGAAGGAGTATACAAAAAACCCCACCGGTAAACCGGCGGGGTTTCTGACCGGGATGCTGAGTATGGCTTCAGCCCGGGCGCTGTACGTTCGCGGCGTGAAGGCCTTTGTCACCCGTCTCAACCTCGAACTCTACATCCTGTCCCTCGGTGAGGGTTTTGAACCCGTCCATCTGAATGGCGGAAAAATGAACAAACACGTCGTCGCCGCCACTCTCTTGCTCAATGAACCCATAACCCTTGGCGTCGTTGAACCACTTCACCTTCCCTTTCGACATCTCGTGCTCCTCCTCCAAGTAGTCGGTGTTCCGGTGCGTTGCCGATCTTCCACGAAATCAACCCTGGCATTCTGGTGCGACGAACGCCAACCTGTCAAGCGTTGAATATGACGCTGTGAGAACCGCGATTCCGTGCAGCGCAACCGGCGTACGCGCACGAGCTCGTAACACGAAGTCGGGTATAGAAATACGGCGCTGGACGATCCGGAACCGGCAGCGCTCAGTTCAACAACCAAACAACCGCGGCGACTGCCGGGGCGACAACGAGGTTGTCGTCCAACGGCCGTGACCACCGTTCCGCGGCGGCGGCGGCGGCCGACGCGGCAGTGATCGCAAGCAGCGAGAATCCGAGGAGGGTCAACACTCCTAAGGATGCCGCCAATGCCGCGAGCGAACCGACCCAGCTCTTGGGCTCGCCACCCCCCCAACGGCCGCCAACTACCGACGCCGACGGGTCGGCGACAGCACCGACGAGAATTCCTGCGGCTGCGCCGGGCGCCGGAACCCACGCCGCGCCAACGTACCCTAGCAGCAACCAAAAGGCGCCGCTGGGTTTGCGAGATTCTACAGGACGGAAGACCGGCACCGCTCGTGATAGCACGCCACCAAATGTCGCGTTCCGAAGTCGCAAAAACTCAACGAAGATCGCTGCCGCTGCGAATCCCGAGAGCCAAACACGGGTGGTCCCCCAGCCAACGTATTCCCCGACCAAGACCAGAAATGCAGTGCTGAGGTGGATGGTGCGCCGAAGGGCGCTGCTGCTCACGGGTGGATACTCTCACCGTAGAGAGCACGGTAGAGATCGCGGTTTCTGATAAGCGTCCGGACGTAACCCCGAGTTTCGCGGAAGGGGATCCGTTCAGTGAACAGGAACCAGTCACCGGCCCGCGCCTCGGGAAACCTACGCCAGCGCCGAACGCGCGAGCCACCCGCGTTGTACGCCGCAAGAGCGAGCACGAGCTCGTCGTCGTACTGCTTGAGTATTTGGGCCAGATGCGCCGCCCCGAGATGTACATTGGCGTCGGCAACCCCGAGGAATGTGTTGCTCCAGTCGATCCGCATCTGGCGAGCTAGTCCCCGCGCGGTGGCCGGCATTAGCTGCATCATGCCGCGGGCTCCAGCGCGCGACGTCGCATCGGCGTCAAACGCAGACTCTTGGCGAACCAAGGCAACGAGCAAGAACGGGTCGATGTTGAACTCGGCAGCTTCTCGCTCGATAAGATCGCGATTCGGCCAGGGGAAGATGATGCGGAGTACCCGCGGATCGTTTAGTCGATGAAGGCCGACAATTCGCCACCCAACGGCTACCGCAGACCTAGCCTGCCCCCGAGCGATTAGTCCCTCGGCGACGTCCATCAGCTCCGCAACCTCCCAGTGATCCGGGTCGCCCAGGTAGCTCATCAACGCGGCCGCTTCGTCGGTCAATTCGGCCGCTCGGAGCAAGTCGAGCACCGCAAGCTCCTTTTTGACACGGGCTGACGGCACGGTCGTGGGCCTGGGAGCAAAAATAGGAACAGGGAGGCCGGCCGCGTGTCGCGCCATCGTCCCGTAGTATCCGATGGAATCGCGCCGGGCCAACTTCGTCCACTCCTCCAGCGCCGAAGCTGTATCACCCGCGTCGCGGGCGAGACGTGCTATCTGGTACTGGGCAGCGCGCGACCGCGAGCCATTCTGCTCAACCTCGTCGCGAAATATGGCGGTCGCCGCCTCGAGATCTCCGCGTACCAGCGCGCGGGCCCCGAGCCTCGAGCGTGCGTCCGAAGCAAAACGGTCCGCGGGCCATCTTTCGTTCAGAGCCCGAAAGATGCTATCGGCTGCGCGTACCCTCCGTTGGTCCTGCCTAATATCTCCCAACAAGAACATCGCCGCCGGGGCTCGCGGATGTTCCGCGTACTCGTCGAGGAACGCACGGAGGTCTTGAACAGCTCTCGTACGCTGGCCCAAGCGCACGTGAGTGCGGGCGAGCCGGTAGCTCGCTTCGGCGGCTTCGGCGCCATCGCGTTTGGCAGCTTTTTGGTAAATGCGGAGCGCCCCCCAACGATTGCCGCTTGCCTCGGTGACCTCGCCGTGAAAAAGCAGAGTGGCCAGCGCCGAGTCGGACGCCACCACCGCAGCCGCCGAGTGCGGCACTGCCTCGACCCGCCGGCCGTACCTGAGGATGGCTTGCGCTACAGCGGTATGCTCGTCTGCGTTCGCCGGACGAAAATCAGACAGGGCAGCCTCCACCCCACTCAGGGCTTGCTCAGGCTCCCTCACGCCTACCGCTTGGTACACCAGCTCCCGCGCCCGCTCGCCCTCACCAGCGTTGCGGGCGAGCAGGCCCGCAGCGGCGTACTGACCCACCCCGGCGAGTACCTCCGAAGCACCGGCGTCATCACCTGCCCTCTGCAACCACCCGGCTCGCACGGTTGCTGCCAGCTGGCGAGCCGCCTCGGGCATAGACCCAAGCAACTCGAGCGCACGTGCTTCATCTCTGATGATCGCGGCCTCGCGTAGGGCCATCCAACCCGCTGCGTCAGGAAAATCCGATGCGGCGTGGCGATACAATTTGGCGGCCCTGCCCAAAACCCCCGCGCGCTCGAACGACCGAGCCGCGCGCGCGCGCAACGTTCCTCGGCGCAGTCCAGTGGCGTGGTCTGCCGCCAAGTCGAACACGTTACCCGCCTCGAGAAAAGACCCCACCGCATATTGCGAGGCCGCATACACGGCCAAGGGGGCACCCTCAGCCATCGAGTCCGGCAAGAGATGGCGAGAAAGGAGTTCCAGAGCGCTCTCGGGCCGGCCGAGGGCTAGTTCCGACTCGGCGGCGGCAAGTACGTCAGCCATTGCTACGGAATCCGACAACACGCGCGCGGCCAAACCAATCGAGGCATGCCAAGGCCCAGGCCATCCCGATCCGCCGTGGTCCATCTCTTGGGCGGCGGCAGAAACACACGTGGCCAACAGCCCGACCACGACGCCGATCGGACCCACGATCCTCTGCCGGATTGAAACAACCTCGTTCAACCTGCTCCCCCAAGCGCCGTCCATGACGCGATCAAATCTCCGCGTTTCCCTTTTAAACTTGCCGAACTTCAAAATCAAGGATTACTTTCGCCGACCCCTTATGGCAAAAGAAAACCTCTCCGGACGGAACGTCGCCGGCTACCAACTCAACCAGCCCGTTGGTGAAGGCGGTACCGCGATGGTGTACCGCGCCGAACACCATGAACGGGGAATCTGCGCCGTTAAAATTCTCAAGCCTCGCCTCCGCAGCGACGAGAACGCGAGGACGCGGTTTCTCCGCGAGTCCGAATACGGTGCCAGAGTCCACCATGCAAGTGTCGTCAAAACCTACGACTTTGGCGAGGAAGACGGACTTTATTACCTCGCGCTCGAGTGGGCAAAGGGCGAGCCTCTCTCAGACTTTCTCAAACGCAGCGGCCGGCTCGAGCCCCAGCTGGTGGCACATATTCTCACCCAGCTTGCCGGTGCGCTGGGAGCCGCTCATGCATCGGGCATCATTCATCGGGATTTGAAGCCCGAAAACATCGTTTACGATCCCGAAACACAACACGTCATGTTGCTGGACTTCGGGATAGCTCGAGACGCCCAGGCCGATCCGGCGCAGCGGCTCACTCGGACGGGATTCTTTGTGGGCACCCTGCAATATGTGGCCCCCGAGGCGCTTTCGGGCGAACTCGTTGGGCCCTCGGCGGACATCTACAGTCTGGCAACCATTATCTACCATCTCCTGACTGACCTCCATCCATATGATGGGCGATCCCCGCGAGAATTGTTCCAGCAGCTCCTTACCGCAGAGCCGCGTCCGCTCAACCAAGCCGCAAAGGGGCTAAAATTCTCCAATGCCCTGGAAAAGGCCGTGATGGCTGGGTTGGCCCATGAGCCCAGCAAACGGCCGACTACGGTGGAAGAATATGCCGAGGGAGTGGCCAGAGCCGCAGCAAACAGCCAAGATGCGGAAAGAGGGGGGTTGCTCGGCGTGTTCAAGTCGATCCTCGGAAAGGAGTAGTAGTATTTACTACTACTATAATTTACGTGGTTTCCCCAGGAAGTCCTGACCGCGGGACGCTCGTCTCGCTGCTCAAGGAACGTTCGCTCCAACTCGGAGATTTCACGCTCTCATCTGGCAAGAAGTCTAATTATTACGTCGATGCCCGTCTGACGACGATGTCGGCTGATGGCCTTGAAGCCATTGGTACGATTGGAGTTGCAATGATTTCCTCGGCCCAGTGGCATCCCAGTGCTGTCGGAGGGCTGACGCTCGGGGCAGATCCCGTGGCCTACGCCATATCGGCAGCAAGCCTGCGCACGCCCCCTGTCATGGATGCCTTCTCCGTCCGGAAGCAGTCCAAGGGGCATGGCGCCCGTCGGCGGATTGAGGGTTGTTTCTCTGGAGGGGATAATGTGGTGGTCGTCGAAGACGTGATCACGACCGGAGCTTCGGCGTTGACCGCCGTCGGACTGCTCGAGGAGGCCGGCGGCGGCGTGTTAGGGGTCCTGGGGGTCGTCGATCGAATGGAAGGTGGCCGGGAGGCGATTGAAGAAGCAGGCTACCCGGTCTTGACCATGGCCTCCATTCGGGACCTGGGGGTCGAGCCTTTGGCAGCGGGTTGAGCATCGTGGAGCCCCTTTAGAGCCGGTGTACCCTTGACGAAGGATCCAACTCACTCCGGGGCACCGCGCTCGTCTATCGAGGCCAAGTTTCGCTCGTGGACAGCGGAGTCTTCCGCTGCCGATCGCGAGGAGCAGCGCCTCAAAGACGCGGCCACTGTCTCGAGCAGCATCAGTCGCCGGTGGGCAATCATCGCTGCCGGGCTCGGTCTCCTGCTGCTCTTGAAGTGGATAGATCCCGCGACTGTTCCGGTGGTCGCCTTGATCGTGGTCACGGCGCTCGCGTTTGCCGCAAATCTCGCCGTGATTACGATTGATCGGACGGGGACGTATCGTTGGTGGTTGGTCTACTGCCTGGCGGTCACGGACCTTCTCATCGTGGGAGCGTTCGTTGCACTCGCCGGTCCCGGCGGCGTGGTGGTTGGCTTCTTGGTAGCCACCCTTCCCTACACGTTTAGCGAAGGCCGCTGGGTTGGCGTGGTGCTGGCGGCCGCCTCGGCAATCTGCTACGTGGTGGCAGCCTCGGTGCACGGCGCGCTTCTCGCGACACCGACAGTTGGGTTTACCGACGTGCCGGCTGGCGTATTCCTCGAGTCGGCAATCTTCTTTCTCGTCGCGATCACGCTTCGCCGCTTGCCCGCTTCTCTGTTCGAGCGTATTCGCGTCACCCGGGTCGTGATGCGTCAGGCAGAGGCGGGTTCGTTGGTCGTCCGGGCACCTGCCGGTGTCCACGACGAGCTCGGCTTTCTGGAAACCTCGTTCAACCGAATGGTCGACGAGACTTCCGGAACGATCGACGCCGTGCAGCGCGAGATGGACGAAGTGGTCGTTCTCGCAGAGGTCTTGTCGCAAGCCGCGGCCGGCGTGCTCGACTCGAGCAGATCCGTAGCAACGACATCGGCGGAACTGGCACGAGGAATGGCTCAGCAGCGGGAGCTGGCCGAAGAGGGCCGTGAGCAAAGCACCAAAGCCGCCGCTGAAGCCGGTACGCTCAGTAACCGAGCCGACAGCGTGGCCGCGGATGCGCGCACCCTCGCGGTGGCTGCCGAGCACAGTCGTTCGAGCGTCGAACGAGCCGGTGAAGTGCTGGTCGCGATCGGCGAAGATGTTCGCCACACGGCGGAATCGGTCCACGAGCTGAGTGGAATGTCCGATCGCGTTGGCTCGTTTGCGCGCACGATCTCGCGGATCGCCCGGCAAACACATGTACTAGCCCTCAACGCCGCGATTGAGGCCGCACACAGCGAGGAAGCTGGAGAGGGATTTGCTACCGTCGCCGAGGAGGTGCGCTCCCTTGCCGCTGAGGCCTCTGGATCAGCGCGAGAGGTCACCGAACTGATAGGCGACGTGCTGACCAGCGTGGATGCGGTAACGCACGCTATGACGTCCGAGGAAGAGAAAGTGCGCGACGTGAGCGAGGTTGCCGATCAAGCCCAGGTCGGTTTGAGTGATCTGCAGCGGGGCATATCTCGGATCAAGGATCTGGCCGACGCTACGGCTGAGATTTCAGAGACACAAGCGAAGCGCATGGCCGGGTTAGCGGAAAGGATGGCCAACGTTGCAAGTGTCAGCTCGACATCAGCAAAACAGGCCGATGGAGCCGCTTCGGCAATGGCCACACAGCAGATCGCGATTGGCGATCTCAAAGCGATAAGCGGTCAACTCGCCGAGCTAGCCGAGCGGGTTCGGGGGAGCATTGCCCGCTTTTCGGTGGCGGATCCGCACAACTCGGGCGCAGAGCACGTCTGATCCTGCCCACCGGGCGCCACTCCTCACCAGGGCTGTCCGGGCCGGCCATCCCAATTCAAAATGGATGGAAGGTTCGGAACTTTGCCCGGTAGGGCAGGATCAGGTGGGACGCGAAGTCGTTGAGCGCTACACGAAACGAGACCCGCTCGCGGAACTCCCCGCCGGTCATGCCTGTCACCGCCTTCATATGCCGGCTGAAGCTCTGCGGCGAGGAAAAATCCAGCCGGTTCGCTACATCGCCGATAGACAGGCCCCGTACCTGGAGTAGTGCAGCGGCGTGCACCAACCGCATGGCCGAGAGATATCGTTTGGGAGACGGCAAATCGGAGCGAAAGAACCTCGACGTGAACGTGCTAGCACAGACGTTGAGCCGCTTGCACAGCAGACGCGCATTGGTCGTTCTCGGTGCCAGTACCACCAAGGATTCGAAGAATCGTTTGGTACCGGGTGTGGGCCTGTCCAGCGCGTTGCAAATAGACGACAGCAGGTGAGATGCCATCGGGGTCATTTGGCGTCCGACGAACGATCGGAGCCGGCTCCACCCGTCCCGCCGACTCAAGTCAACCATCGTCTGAACCCCCGACAGTCCGAGCTGCAAGAGGCGCTCGCTGCACTTCGCGTCGTGGTGAGAGAGCACGGCAACCATTGGTACGCCGGGGAACTCCCGGGCGAGTCGTGCCACTTCACCCATGTCCCGTAGGGACACGCAGCGCGGCGACACGAGGACGGCACTGACCTGCCGCCCACGCACCGCGCCAATCGCCTCTCTCACACTCCGGGCGTGAACGGTGGCAACGTAGTCGCCGGTGGCAGCGTCGATGCGCGTGCGCTCGGCGGCATCGAGAACTGTAGCAACTGTGCCGACCCGGGGATAGATGCTCACACCGACCTCTCTGTCACGACCGACCTCTCTGTCACGACCGACCTCTCTGTCACGACCGACCTCTCTGTCACGACCGACCTCTCTGTCACGAGGGCGCGCATCATATTCAAGGTCGTTCAACGATCCCTCAAACCCACACCAACCACGCTCAACCGCTAGACACCCATTGAACGCTACGGCGCTCTAGAGTCAGCGAACGGGAACCGCTATCTTTAGACCGGACAAGAGTTTGGTGGAGCGTGATGGTCGCGGGCCATCGTGTAACAGATGGCTCGAGGAAAGTCCGAGCTCCGTAGGGCAGATTGCCAGGTAACGCCTGGGCGCCGGAAGGCGACGGACAGGGCCACAGAAAACAAACCGCCCGGAAACGGGTAAGGGTGAAACGGCGGGGTAAGAGCCCACCGCGCGACTGGTAACAGTCGTGGCACGGTAACCCCCAATCGGAGCAAGGCCAAATAGGCGGCGAGGTTCGGCCCGAACCACTTGAGCCGCGGGTAGGCCGCTCCAGGCGGCAGGCGACTGTCGTCGCAGATAGATGACCATCCGCCCGTTTGCACGGGCGAACAGAACTCGGCTTACGGCTCCACCAAACTCTCTTCCGGGCAGGAACAACACGACCGTCCACGCCGCAAAGGAAACCCAGAGCGACCGTGTTGCCCCAGCCGCTGGAGACGAAACATGCAACAGTCGATGTGGTGGGCGACGACCCTGCCGTGGCTCGCCGGCTGCATCGCGTCGGGCCCGAGGCAGGAAACCGCCGATGTACCGCCGGCCCCGCCGCCTGACGTCAGGTTCGGACCTTCGGTGACCTCGTATCTGTCGAGTTCACATCGATGGGTCGACCGAGACGTCGCGGGCATCACGCATAGCGACAGCATGTTTTTCCATTACCAGCTCACCGCCGTCATCACCGAGGTCGATTCCGGACTCGCTGTTTCGTTCACGATCGACACCGTCCTGGCCGCATCGGCGCGGAACATAGCCCCGAGGGAGATAGCCGCAGTGAGTGGATCGACGTACACTGCGCTGCTATCCCCGACCGGACGCTGGTCTGCGTTGAACAGGAAGCAGGCTGTGTCGCCTTTATTGGAGGCGCTGGCGGTACGGACGACCGATATTTTCCCCGTCCTCCCCACGGGGGGTTTGATGCCCTCACGAAGCTGGGTCGATTCGGTCGAATTCGACCGGACCGAAGGGGGAGCCCTGTTGACGTTCCAAGTCCAAACCACATACCGGAGCGGCGAGTGGAACGATGCCGAGGGCGGCATGGTAATCCCCATCGACTGGGTGAAGGTCTATCAAGTGGACGGAGTAGGCAATCAGTTTGGACGGCCTTTCTCCCTGCGGGGAGAGGGGACTGCCACGGGTCGATCCTATTTCGCGCGAAACGGACGTTTTGTCGGTTCAGTAAGCGAAGACGACCTGGTGGCACAAATGGAAGTCGACGACCTCGGGATGACACCTGTACGCCAACATCAAATCGATACCGTGAGAGTGCTTCACTAACATGATCCGGACTAGTCTGCTGGTTGCGGGGCTCGTAAGCCTCCACGCTAACACCGCCCTTTCTCAAGGCATTACGGTTCGGTCGCGAGATTATCTCTTCCTCACCAACGTCGCCGATGCACGGGCGCTGTGGGTCAACCCAGCCGGTCTCGCCCTGGTCCCCGAAGCGTCTTTGTTCGGCGAGTTCACGGTCCTACGGACCGGTGGTGGGACACGGGTCGAGCAGTACTCGCTGGGCTTCAACTCGAGAGGAGTCTCGTTCGGGTATCAACGGAACCGCTTCGAGGGAGAGTCAGCCGTCGGCATTTTCCGTTCGGGGCTCGGCGTTCGCTTCCGCGGTGGTACGCTTGGGGTGGCCGCATCGCGTTACAGCCAAGATTCCACTAAGAGCTATGGTGCAGATTTGGGTATGATTTTCGTGCCGAGCGTGCGTGTCCAACTGGGGCTTGCGATACGCAACATCGGTCGTCCATCCGTGCGCCTGGCAAAACTCCCCATAACCACCGTCGGAGCGGCGCAGCTAACGACATCGATGGTACAGGTGGCTTGGGAAACCCTCGCAGCGGAGAGATCGGCGCCCGGTCAGTCTGGATTCGATTTCGCCCATCGTGCAGGCGCGCGGGTTGCGTTACCCACCGGCTTACCCGTCATCCTCCTGGGTTCCCTCGATCTCGGATCAAACATTCGCATCGATCGATTTCACTTCGGGTTGTCGATCGGAGGAACGCGGCGGATTACATCAGTTACGTCGGCTGTGTCCCGCAACAATAGCCTGGTGTTTCAACAGCTCAGTGCGACTTTTGTCGCGACAAACCCCTTGACCCTTAATCGCTAAGGCCGCACAACGGCCTTAATCGACTAGCCGCAGCGGCATCACCAGGCAGAGATACGACGCAGGATCGTCCCAACCGACCGGCTCCAGCGTGGCGGCCCGCTCAGGTGCCTTCAACGTGAAGCGTACCTCATCAGTCGGCATGACCTTCAGCAGCTCCAACACATAGGTTGCGTTGAAGCCGATTTCCAGCGGTTCACCGTCATACGTGGCCTGAATCTCATCCTGGGCTTCCCCGAGATCCGGGGTGTTTACGGAAAACTTCAGCGTCCCCCCGCTGAACGAAAGACACACCCGGTGCGTCTGGTCGCTCGCCACGACACCGACACGGCGGATGGCAGAGGCCAGGGCCAGCCGATCAATCGTCGCCGTCTTGTCGTTATCCCGGGGAATGACCTGTTCGTAGTTGGGATAGGGTCCCTCGATCAATCGTGTGAACACGAGCGTGTTGCCCGATCGAAAGCCCAAGTGATTGTCGCTGCGGGCCACTTCGATGTCGTCTGCGGGGCCAAACAACCGCCGGATTTGCTCTAAGGCTTTTGGAGGCACGATCAAATCCACGGCGGCCGATCCGCCAGACACGGGAATATCCATCTTCGCCAACCGGTGTCCGTTGGTCGCCACCATGCGCATCCGATCTTCCCGCATCTCCCACAAAACACCATTGAGAATGGGACGGCTTTCTTCGGTGGACGCCGCAAACGCCACATGAGTGATGAGATTCTGGATATCGTGCGACGTCATTTTCCAGGATTTGTCGAACGAAACCGTTGGAAAACCAGGAAATTCGTCACGGGCTATTCCCAGCAGCTTAAACTTTGACGGACCACACTCCATCGTGACGCGCTGCTCACCCACAGCCACGAAACTTATCGCCGCGCTCGGGAGCTCACGGACGATCTCTACGAGCTTCTTGGCCGGAAGAGTCACCGCACCATCGGTTTCCACATCCGCAGGCACCACGGTGCTTACAGCTATATCCAAATCAGTTCCGGACAGGCGAACGCCTTCCGCTGTAGCTTCGACAAGAATATTCGCGAGCACCGGAAGCGTCGTCCGGGTCGGGACACTCGACGCCACTGCGATGAGTCCCTCTTGAAGCTGCTCTCGAGTGATTGTGAACTTCATGTCGTTCCCCAACTACGCAACGTGGATAATAGATAACTATCTCTTATACTATATAAGAAACTAGTAGTAGTAGTAGGGTTTCTGGAAATCTGGAGAAGCTCCGTAACTCCTTGGTTTAACTAGTTATTCGCGCTTCGGCAGTGTTGGTTGTGTGTTAGCTGCCGGGGATTGTGTGGGGACAACAGCCAACTGCATTCACGTTCCCACGGGGTTACCACTCGGAAACCCCACACATGTGTATTACGGTGCGGATAATTCACGCCTCGCGAGTTCTATCCGCTCCCGGAACTGGCGATCCCGGCGCATCTGATGTTCGACCTTACCAACGCTGTGAATCACCGTGGAATGGTCACGACCACCAAAGGCCTGTCCAATCTCAACCAGTTGCATTCCAAGTAAGTCCCGCGCAATAAACATCGCGATCTGTCGCGGAATGGTGAGTGTCTTCGTGCGCGACTTGGAACGGAGTCCCTCCGGCGTCACGCCCCAGCGTCGCGCCACCACCACCTGCACGCGGTCGACGGTTGGTGCTGCGGTCGGAGTCTCGGAGGCTGTACCGTCTCCTTGTCGAATCTTGTCCGATAACGCCTCCCGGGCGAGATCAACGGTGACCTCACGATGTTTGAGCGAGGCGAACAAGAGGAGCTTGATGATGCATCCTTCGAGTTCCCGTACCGAGCTGCGTACGTGCTCCGCAATAAATCGCAAGACGTCGTCGGGTATCGTCAGCTCGAGGTGTTCTTGCTCGGCTTTTTTTTGCAGAATGGCGATCCGGTGTTCGAGGTCGGGCTGGCCGATGTCGGCCACCATGCCCCACTCAAAACGACTCACCAAACGGGATTCGAGGCCGGGAATGTCGTTGGGCGGCCGATCGGAGGTTACGACAATCTGCTTTCCAGCTTCGTGCAGCGCATTGAAGGTGTGAAAGAACTCCTCCTGTGTCATTTCCTTGCCCTCGAGGAAATGGATGTCGTCGACGAGGAAGATGTCCGTGTCGCTCCGATACCGCCGCCGGAATTCCGGCATCGTCCGGCCGTGGATGCTCTCAATGACCTCGTTGATGAACTGCTCCGCCCCCAAGTACACCACTCGGCTGCTGGGATTGCGCTCGATTAGTGCGTGCGCGATAGCCTGCATCAGATGGGTCTTGCCCAGCCCGGTCGCCCCGTAGATAAACAGCGGGTTGTATGTCTTGCCTGGTGCCTCAGACGCGGCGTGGGCGGCGGCCGCCGCCAGCTCGTTGGACTTTCCGATCACGAACGTCTTGAACGTGTATCGCTGATTGAGTGGCGTGGCCATAGAGACCGGATCGCCGTCGCTACCGGGGAGCGGGGCCACGAAAAAGTCCATTTGCGGCCGCTCGGTGCGCTCAGCCTGCACTTGGAAGACGATGTCGAGGGGTGCTCCGAATGTACGCGAAGCGAGCCGCGACAGGAGCTGTGAGTGCTTTGACTCGTTCCACTCCACAGCAAACTGATCCGGCGAACTCACGATGAGGCGACCCTCATCCAGCGCCACGGGCTCAGCGGGTTCCAGCCACGTGCGCATGGTCGCCTCGGGCAGCTCCAGACGCGCTTCGTCGAGTAACCGCGCCCAGGTCTCTTTGGCTGACAGCTCCATTTGCAAACAGAAAAACGGTGGACGGTGTTTAATGGGGGCGTACGATTGTATTTCCCGTGTGTGGAAAAGTCAACCTTGACCCCAAGCCCACTGGACCACTAGCTTTCCCGGCTCGATTGATGGTATTAGATGAAACCGACATATAGGCCCCGTAACAGACGGCGCATCAACAAGCACGGCTTCCGCGCCCGCATGAAGACGCGTTGGGGCCGCGACATATTGAATAGCCGCCGGAAGAAGGGCCGCAAGAAGTTGGCAGTGTCCCTGCCTTCGAAGCATGGAGGAAGCTGACGTCCGAGGGGCTCCCCCGGAGTTGGCGGATTTCGCACGGGTCAGATCTCAAGGCGGTGCAACAGGATGGCCGCCATCGCCGAACCCCCCGTTTGGAAATTTCGTGGCGGTCGAACGATTTGGGTCATCCTCGATTGGGTGTCATCGTGCCGAAGTTCGGTGCCTCCGCCGTGGCCCGCAACCGCGTTCGGCGCAGCCTGCGTGAATGCTCACGACGCCGAATCCTTCCGAACCTCACGGCCGTAGATTTAGTGGTCCGGGCGCGTCCAGCGGTGTACCAGGCCGCTTCAGAGGAACTGATCGGGGATTTGGATCAATGGCTGCAGTCGATTTCTCAATGACGCGAATCCCTCGAGCCGTGGTGGCGGGCTTCATCAAACTGTACCAGCTCATGGCATCCCCATTCCCATCCCCCTGTCTTCACGTTCCCTCCTGCTCGATGTACACGCTGGAGGCAGTCCGGAAATATGGTGCCTTTAGGGGTTGTTGGTTGGGCGTTCGCCGAATCAGTCGCTGCCACCCGTTCTCACAGGGCGGCTACGACCCCGTCCCGTGACCATGCAATCGTAATGGACCGCCGCACACTGCTCGCGATCTCGCTCATCCTGATCGTGCTGATTCTACCGTCGCTGATCTTCCCGCCACCGCCGCCGGTTGAGACCACAGAAGTGGCCTCTGCCGATTCCGTGGAGACGCCCAACGTTAGTGACGTGACTCGTGCGCTCCCCGTCGCCCCTCCGGTCCGGGATGAGTTACCGACCCCGGAGCCAGCCGCACCGGACCCCGTGGCGATGGCACCAGTCGTCGTGGCATCTGACCTCTACCGGTTTTCCTTTTCGCCGCGCGGCGCGCGGCTGACGGGTGCCGAGTTGCTCGAGTACGCCTCCTTTGTGGGGGGCGACGCCGGCGTGGCCCAGATGATACCCGACCCTTCGTCATTTCTCACCTACAGGCTCGTGTTCGGCAGCGACACCGTGTCACTCGCCGACTGGCAATTCGAGCCGTCGGCGCAACGGGTGGATGTTGGGCCTGGCGGAGCGTCCCTCACGTGGGTGGCCCACCGTGGGCCGGTCACCGTGCGAATCACGTACTCGTTCCTGCCAGACGAGTATCTCTTCCAAGTGCGCGGAGAGTACGACGGCATATCGGGCTCGAGCCTGGTTCTCGTTGGGATAGGACCCCGCCTCCGCTCCACTGATTCCGACTCGATCGTGGACTTCCGCTCGTTCGCGGTGGTCACCGCGAAGAACCGTAAAACGGACAAGGTCAAGTTTACGTCACTCGACTTCGGCGAGCCACGGCCGTTGGCCGGGCCCTTTGAATGGGTGGCGATCAAGTCGAAGTACTTCCTCGCGGCAATCCTCGCAATTGACGAGGGCCAGCCTCGGTTTGGCGGTGTGGCTCTTACCGGTGGTCCGCGGACGACGGCGCGGACAAGGGGGCTTCTGGGCAGATTCCGCCCACGCGATATCTCGGTGGCGACCGAGGTCAACACCTTGGCCTCCCTTCCCGTGCCGGCCGGGAGTTTTGGCTTTTCGGTCTATATCGGGCCCCAGGAGTATCGTCGCCTGTCCGGCATCGGCCACGAACTGGAGAACGTGAATCCCTACGGGTGGATACTCCGACCGATCATCGGCCCCCTGGCGAACCTCGTTGTTCGGATCCTGCTGTGGTTACACGAGACGCTGAGGCTTGGATACGGCTGGGTGCTCATAGTGTTCGGTGTTGCGATACGTCTCGCGCTGTGGCCGTTGAATCAAAAGGCGATGCGTTCCCAGATGGCCATGCAGGCCCTGCAACCGGAAATGCGTGCTCTCCAGGAGCGGTACAAGAACGACAAAGCCAAGCTGCAGCAAGAAATGATGAAGTTGTACAAGCAGCACGGGGCAAACCCGCTTGGCGGCTGTTTACCGATAATACTGCAGATGCCAATTCTGTTTACGCTCTTTTTCGTCTTCCTCAACACGATCGAATTCCGCGGCGTGCCATTTTTATGGCTGCCGGATCTCTCTCTAGCCGACCCGCTCTATATCGTGCCGCTTCTGATGGGCGGATCGATGTTCTTGCTTTCGAAGATTGGCCAGATGGGCGTGCCACCGAACCCACAGACCAAGATGATGGTCTATGTCATGCCGGTCGTGTTCACGCTAATGTTCCTGCAGTTTTCTTCGGGACTCAATCTCTACTACGCGACGAGCAACTTCGTCAGCATTCCGCAGCAGTGGTTCGTTGCGCAGGAGCGACTCCGCCGGGCCCGCAAGAAAGAGTAGGCGTGCTCCCGGCACCGCAGTACTGGACCTAGCTTTACTCCATGCTCAGTGATGTGATAGCCGCGATATCGACGCCAGCGGGTCGATCCGCCATCGCCATGATACGTGTTTCTGGTAAAGGTGCCTTCGACGTCGCGGCTCGGGTACTCGACCCGTTTCGCCCGGAGCGCGATCGGCGGGCGACGCGAACCCGTGTTGTCCATCCAACGACCCGCGACGTGATCGACGATGCGCTGTGCGTGGCGTTCCCGGCACCACACTCGTACAGCGGTGAAGACATGGTCGAGATATCGACGCATGGAGGGGTACTGGTTCCCACCGAAACACTAGCCGCGCTGCTTGCCGCGGGAGCACGTCTCGCGTCGGCGGGTGAATTTACCCGGCGCGCCGTTCTGAACGGGAAATTGGACTTGCTCCAGGCCGAGGCGGTTGGAGACCTGATTGACGCGACGGCACCGGCGCAGCGGCGGGCTGCACTTGGCCAACTGGACCGTGGTCTCTCGGCACGGATTGAGAAGTTGAGAAATCAGGTGTTGGATCTCGAAGCCCTCATCTCGTACGAGATTGATTTTCCGGAGGAGGACAGCGGACCGGTGCCACCCGAGCGCATCAACACCGCCGTAGACGAGTTATGTGGTGCTTTGGAAAATCTGTCGCGTACCGCGGCTGAGGGCGAGCGATTGCGAGAGGGTGCTCTGGTCGTCATCGCGGGGCGTCCCAACACCGGCAAGTCCTCGCTCTTTAACGCCCTCGTCGGTCGCGACCGCGCAATTGTGACGGATGTACCGGGCACGACACGGGATGCCATCGAAGCTCCGATCAGCTGTGACGGGTTTCCGTTTAATCTCGTCGACACTGCCGGCCTGCGTTCGACAGACGACCAGATTGAGCGAATTGGGGTGGAAGTGAGCAGGCGCTATTTGGACGGTGCCGATCTGGTTCTGTACTGTGCCGAAGCGGGTGAGGATCTACGAGCCGGCGAACGCGAATTCTTGGAGCAGTTCGAGGAAAAGGTCGTGGTGGTACGGACCAAAACCGATCTAACCCCTACTTCCGCGGGACAGGAGGGCATCGTCACGTCGGCGCTTTCGGGTGAGGGCCTTCCGGAATTGCGTACGGAGATGGCGCGCTTTGCGTTCGCGGTTTTGAGCAGCCGTGCGGATGTCGAACCGTTGGTTACCCGCGAGCGTCACCGAGCGGCTCTGGCGCACGCACTCGAAGAAACAGTTGCGTTTCGCGAAGCGCGAGCCTCCGGCATAGAGGGGGCCGTGGCGGCGATCCATTTGCGTGCGGCCGTGGGCGCACTAGAGGCCATCGTCGGAGTGGTGACAGTGGACGATGTTCTCGATCGGGTGTTCTCGTCGTTCTGTGTCGGGAAGTAGACTACCCGACGTTCCGGTGCTCGGTCACTTTCTGCCAGATTTCGTCAGCCAGCCATTCCAGGCGATCTTGAGCATACTCGAGATCGGCTCGCGGCATCACAGTCGCATTGGTCGCCACGTTCCGCACATGGTCTATCAACTCGTCGAGGAGCTCGCGCAGGGCGACGTCACGTCGGCGCTCGTCTTGCTTCGGCTTGCGGGGGGTCATGCAGACTGTGCCTCCAGGGTTTCGCGGTCGACGTCGAGACACTCTTCGGCCGAGGCGCGCAAGGCGTCGGCAATGCCAAAGCGTTCGACATAGCTCTCGACCATACGGTATCCCAAGTAATAGCCCGAACGTTCGGGGAGCGTCCGTCCGGCCAGTTGTCTCGACGATCGGCCCGTCCCGCCGGCGAGGTACCGAAGGCGGTAGCCGATACCGGTGCGATGCAGCTCGTCGACGATGGAGCGGCGCAGAAAAGCTTCGAGTTCTCGGAGGCGGCGGTACTGCCGGTTGGCGTACCCCAAATACTGAGAGTCCGCGAATCCCGGAGCTATCCCGCGCGACGCGGCGACGGCGAGCCCCTCGTTGACGAGCATTTCCCTCAGGGTCGCCCGGCTGCCGCTCTTCCAGTAATCGTATTCTCCACCAGCCTCCTTGATAATTCGGGCGAGTTCGCTCTTGCTGGTAGGCGAGGTGTAACGAACGGTGTGTGCGATCTCGTGAGCGATCCACAGGGGCATCAGGCTGGGCGACAGTCCGAGGCCGTAGGTTTCCGGATTTGGTTGGCCAGTGAAGTGCTCGAGACAGAGAAAGGCAATTCCTCGACCCTTGACCACCAACTCGCCGGCGTTTGCTCCGCCCACACCCACCATCAAGTACAGGTTGACCGGTCGGTCCACTCGCAGTAGCTCTTCGCATCGCGCTAGGGTCTCTGCCGCGATGGACTTGATGTCGACCCGATCCAGCAGCGTCAGTAGGTCGCTGCGGCGGGCGGTAGAGGCACGGCGGATGACTTCTCGTGCCTGCGAGCTGTCGGGGTCGAGGATGTAATTGTGCCAGTACGCCGAGAGCACCGGTTGATGCTCTGCGTAGTAGCGTCGATATCCGTCGATCGGATCCGACGCCGATACCGCCTCGAGAAAACTCGGAACCAAGTCTATGAGCATCGGAGGGGAGTAATTTGCGGCGGTGGAATACGGTCAGCAAGGAGCCGGCCGACTCGAGGCCAACTCGAACTACCGTTTGCGGAGACGCTGGCTCATTTCGTCGAGCAGTTTCCGCTCGTTTGCAGTGAGGCTCTCCAGACCCGTGGCCGAGATCTTGTCGAGCACTCGGTCTAACTCATCGTCGGGCGGACCGGTGCGATGAGGAAGCTTCGGCTGCTGTACATCTTTTTCTTCTTCTTCGGCCCGGGCGGTTGGATGAGCGAGTACCCGCACCCGCTCGCGGTGAATTGTCACGGGAGTCCGACGCTGCAGGATGTTACCGAATCGCAAGTAGCCGAGACCAACAAGAAAGCCACCCAGGTGCGCGAAGTGCGCTATACCGTCGTTTGCCCGACTCAGGCCGGCTAGCAGATCGAGCGACACCAAACCGATGACAAGCCATTTGGCCTTGATCGGCACCGGCAGCGGGAAGATGAAAATCTTCGCATCCGGCCACCGCACGGCGAAAGCAAGGGCAACACCGAACACGGCGCCGCTGGCGCCGAGCACCATGTTGACCGGTGCGATGGGCAGGAACGCGAAGGACGCTGCCGCACCACCCAAACCACACAACAGGTAGTACCGCACAAAGGCGGTGCCTCCCATCCAGTCTTCGACGTCTCGCCCAAAGAAAAAGAGCATCAGCATGTTGAAGGCAAGATGGAAAAAACCGCCGTGCAAGAATATGTACGTCACTGCGGTCCACGGCTGCTGCAAGATGAGAGTGGGGCTAAACGCGAACCACTCGAAGAACCAACGACCGGTAAACACCGTGATGGTTAGCAGATACACCAAGGCGTTCGCGACGAGGAGTCGCAATACCCACGGGGTGACGGAAAAAGGCGAACGTGGCTGCATCTACTCTTAGAATCCCCTCGATCTGGCCTTTGTTCCCCGACCGCGATCCACAGCGAGATCGCAGAGTGTCGTGCACAACTGTCGGAAATCGATGCCGGCGGCCTCCGCCGATTGAGGAAGGAGGCTCGTGCTGGTGAGACCCGGTAACGTATTCGCTTCGAGGCAGTGCAGGTTGCCCTCGGGCGATAATATGAAGTCGACGCGTGACATGTCCCGTAGTTTCAATACGCGGTGTGTCTCGGCGGCGCTGGCCTGTATCGCAGCGGTCGTCTTCGTGGGCAAGTCCGCCGGAAAGATCTCCTGTGTCATCCCAGGTGTGTATTTACACTCGTAATCGAAAATATCGTGTTTCGGGATGATCTCGCCAACGACCAATGCTTCGTCTCCGAGCACGCCCACCGTGAGCTCCCGTCCGCGGATGAGCTGTTCGATCATGACGTCGTCATCGTACATCTTCGCGTGCTCGACGGCCGACGTTAGATCGTTCTCAGTGTCCACAACACTCAGACCGATCGTGGAGCCTACTCGGGACGGTTTGACGATGAGAGGCCACCCGAGGGCATCAATGGTCTTTGTCGAGGCCGGCCACATTACCCAGTCGGGCGTGCGAATACCGGCCTGACGCATCAGGCGCTTTGCAATGTCCTTTGCCATGGCGACGCCGCTACCGAGCGCATCGCTCCCAGTGTACGGTACCCCGGCCAGATCTAGCAGCGCCTGGATTTCTCCACCTTCTCCTTGCCGCCCGTGCAGTACTAGAAAGACGATGTCAGCCTCTTTGATCTCGGCAATTTCTGCGAGTAGTGGACCCAATTCCTTTAGCCGCAGAGCCTCCAACTCGAGCGGCGTCGGCGGTTCGCGGTCGACCACGCCCGTCAACAGATTCGCCTCCTCGGATGCAGAGAGAGCGCCGGAAACGGTATCGACGACGGAAACGGTGTGTCCGTCTTGGCGGAGTGCTGCTACGACCTGTGCGCTTCCAGCAAGAGCAACGTCGCGTTCCGGCGTCGATCCGCCGGTCAAAACGGTCACGCGATGGGTCACGGCCGGTACACGACGCGGTACTCGGGTAGCTCCCACAGCCCAACTTCTTGCACCGAAGCGTGGGGGGCCACCTTGTGCAGTCGATCGCGGGCGGATTCGTAGATGATCTGAACCACCCGCTCCGCGGACGGCAGGTGTTCCTTGAACGGCTCCAGGTCGTTGAGATATTGGTGGTCGAATCCGGCGACCGTGTTTTTCACGACGTTTTCAATTTCACGAAAGTCGAGACCCATGCCGTGCGGCCCGATCCCGTCTTCCTCGACGCGAACGGTCAGCCGGACGCGCCAGTTGTGTCCGTGCAGCTGTTCGCAGAGGTGCACGTCCGGAAGGGTGTGCGCGGCGGAAAACGTGGTCTCTGCTGAGAGAAGGTAGTATGCCATCAATCGATTACCGGTTCGTAGTCACCGGATTCCTGCAACCTGGTGGAGCACATCGTAGCGTGTGATGATGCCTTCCAACCCACCGTCTCGCTGTACCAAAGCGGCGGGATTTTCTCTCGACAATAAGGCTGAAACGTGCTCGAGCGGCGCGTCGATGTCCACAACCGGGAATGGATCTTCCATGACCTCGCGCACCGGCCGAGCCAGTGACCCCGGTTCGGCGACGGCCTGTGCCATGAGCACTCCTTCGGCGATGGAGCCGACGTTCTCTCCATCATCCACAACCGGTAGCTGGGAGACGTTGTACGAACTCATGAGATTGAGCGCCTGTCGCAGAGTCGCCGATGGTGCAACCGTTACGAGTTCAGGTGCGTCGTCAGATTTGAGGTCGAGCAGCGTACCAACGGACACGCGTTCGGGCTCGAGCATCTGGTTCTCCCGCATCCAATCGTCGTTGTAAATCTTCGAGAGATATCGCTCGCCGGTGTCGGCGAGAATCGTAACGATCAACGCATTGGGGTCGCGCTTCAACTTATGCGCGACCTTTAGACATACGTGTACGTTGAGACCGGAAGAACCGCCGACGAACAAGCCTTCTTCGCGCGCCAATCGGCGAGCCATCTTGAACGAGTCAGGATCGGACACGGTCACCCAGTCGTCGATGTACTGGAAATGGAGCGTGTCCGGAATCTTGTCACCGCCTATACCCTCGACCTTGTAGGGATGACCAGTCGTCAGTTCTTTCGTGCGACTGTAATGACTGTAGATGGAACCTTCGGGGTCGCCCGCAATGATCTTGATGTCGGGGTTCTGTTCTTTGAGAAAGCGCCCGGCCCCGCTCAATGTGCCACCCGTTCCCGCGGACGCAACGAAATGTGTGATCTTACCATCGGTTTGCTCCCAGATTTCCGGCCCCGTGGTCTTGTAGTGTGCTTCGGGGTTCGCGTCGTTGTAAAACTGGTTGGCGAGAATAGCGTTCGGGGTGTTCTCGGCGATCGACTTGGCCTTCATGACATAGTTGTCTGGATGTTTTGCGGGTACAGCAGTCGGCGTGATGACGACGTCGGCGCCGTACGCACGAAGCAGCCGAACCTTCTCGTCGGACATCTTGTCCGGCATGGTAAAGATGCAGCGATAACCCTTGAGCGCGGCGGCGATAGCCAACCCGACGCCGGTGTTCCCCGAGGTACCCTCGACGACGACTCCACCCGGCTTCAAGCTGCCGCTACGTTCTGCCGTCTCGATGATGGTGAGACCGATGCGATCCTTCAACGAACCGCCCGGATTGAAGAACTCCGCCTTACCGTAGATCGGCACGCGAATTCCTTCGGTCACCTTGTTGAGGCGGATCAATGGAGTGTTGCCAACGGTGGTGAGCACGTCGCCATAGCCGGCGGATTGCGGGGTGTTCATTCGTTCTCTCCCGCGGTGGCGAGGTCGGGATGCCTGAAGTGTATCGGTTGTACGAACGCCGTCGCGACAGGCGAGCCGTCACGCCGCGCGGGCGCAAAGCTGAGTAGGTCAACACTCCGTAACGCTGCCGAGTCGAGTGCGGGAAATCCGCTGCTCTCTTCGATGCGCGTCGACTCGGGAAGGATCGTCCCGGTCTCGGTCACAAAGAGCCGTAGTAGCACAACGCCTTCGATCTGTTGCTCGAACAACGCCGCCGGATACTCTACGGGTGGCTCGGGGTTGCTGGCCACGGGCGGCTCGAATCCCCGGATTTGTTCGCCGGGTTGCCCAGGGGATTCTTCACGCTGGCATGCCGCCAGCAGCATCGATGCCAACAATAGCGCCCCGCTAGCTTTCACCGCTCCTCCGCACGGCGTTTGAACTCCGCCAGTTGTCCGAGCGCCTCGATAGGCGTCAGCTGGTTGATATCCAACGCCCTCAACTGTTGCAAGATGGGGTCTTCTGTGTCAAACAGTGCAAGTTGGCGCTCGTCGGACGCGGGCGGTGGCGTTTGTCCGGCGACGTGATGGCCCGACTCGAGGAGTGCGAGGATCTCACGGGCGCGGCTTACCACCGATTCGGGCAAACCCGCAAGGCGACCGACGTGGATGCCGTACGACCTGTCGGAGCCACCGGGCGAGAGCTGGTGAAGGAAAACGATGTCGTCACCGATCTCCCGCACGGCCACGTTGAAATTGCAAGCGTGTTGCAACTCCTCCGTGAGCTGGGTCAATTCGTGGTAATGCGTTGCAAAAATGGTCTTCGCGCCAACGTTGCCGTGCAGATGCTCGGTCACGGCCCAGGCAATCGCCACACCGTCGTACGTAGACGTGCCGCGACCGATCTCATCCAGTAACGCCAGACTGCGAGATGTCGCTCCGTGAAGGATGGCGCTCACTTCGCTCATTTCCACCATGAACGTCGACTGTCCGCGCCCGAGATTATCGCTCGCGCCGACGCGGGTGAACACCCGATCGACAACGCCGATGGTGGCCGACTCTGCAGGCACGAACGAGCCGACTTGTGCGAGCACCACGCAGAGGCCCACCTGACGCAGGACTGTCGACTTGCCCGCCATGTTGGGTCCAGTGAGCAACATGACCCGTTCGGACTCGTCGAGGTGTATGTCGTTGGGGATGAACTTCCCGGGCGGAAGCATCCGCTCGACGACCGGATGGCGACATTGCTTGATCGTCAACGTCATCGTGTCGTTCATCGCGGGTCGCACATAATCGTGCGTTGCCGCGGTGTGTGCGAAACTGGTGAGGACGTCCAACTCCGCCATCAGCCCCGCGGTTCGCTGGACGCGATCCAAGCGCTGGTGGACGGCTGCGCACACACCTTCGATGATCGCCCTCTCGCGCTCGATGGCTTGCTCCTCCGCGCCCAGGACACGAGCCTCGTACTCTTTTAACTCCGGAGTAACATACCGTTCGGCGTTGGTGAGTGTTTGCCGGCGCTCGTACTCCTCGGGGACAGCGTCCCGATGAGTTTTTGTGACTTCGATGTAATAGCCGAAGACGCGATTGAAACCGACCTTGAGCGACGGTATGCCGGTGCACTCGCGTTCACGCGCCTGCAGTCCGGCAATGAATTGTTTTCCACCGTCGCGCAGACCGCGCGCCTCATCCAATGCGGCGTCTGCGCCAGGGCGGATGGCATCGCTATCACCAATGTTGGCCGGCGGTCGTTCGACAAGCGTCGTGTCGAGTTGCTCGTGTAGGTCGGCGAGCAAGTCGAACGCATCGGCAATCCGATCCAACTCGTTGCTGCGGTCGCGGCCGGCGAGTGTGTCGAGAGCGTTTTTCACGTCGGGCATCCGCGCCAGTGAATCTCGCAGGCCGCCCAGGTCCCGTGGTGACGCTCGGTGGGCTGCGGCACGGCTTGCGAGTCGTTCGATGTCGCGGACGCCGTCCAGTCCGTCCTGCACTCTGCAGCGGCCGCGCTGATCGTCGAAGAGCACCTCGACGGCGTCATGTCGTGCCTCGATGTGGGCGGCGTGGGTTAATGGAGCGAGCAACCACTGTCGCAGTAACCGGCCGCCCATTGGGGTTTTGGTGGTGTTGAGAAGGTCGTAGACGGTGTTCCCGGCATCGTCGTCACGTAGCGGGTCCACCAGTTCGAGGTTGCGTCGGGTCATCGCGTCGAGAGTCATGGTTCCGTCGGAACGCAACACCGTGGGCCGCGTGATCTGTGGTAAGCCGTTCGGTTGCAATTCACCAGCGTACCTGAGCAACGCACCCACGGCCGCAAGAGCAGGTGTGTCCGACGATTCAATACCGAGACCGTCCAAACTCGCCAAGTGAAAACGTTGCATTAGGTCATCCTGAGCGGCGTGCGCATCGAACTCCCATGCGGTGCGCTGTGTCACCATGATCTCATCACCGAGGTCGGGGAGTTCGGCATCCTCGGGAATCACCATCTCCCTGGGGTTGTATCGATCGATGGTCGCGGCCAAGTCGGGCAGATTGACGGACTCGAGAAACAGCTCGCCGGTGGAGACGTCGAGAGCCGCGACGCCCGATGGCTCGCCGGGCAGCACGGCCACCAAGAAGTTGTTCCGGTGGTCGTCGAGTAGATCGTCCGAGAAGACGGCACCCGGCGTGAGAGTTTCGATCACCGCACGCTTGACGATTCCCTTTGCGGTACGTGGATCTTCCACTTGCTCGCAAATGGCAACGCGGTATCCCCGTTCGACCAATCGGCGGACATAGCGGGTTGCGGCCTTGACCGGGAACCCGGCGAGTGGAACGTTTGCCGCGGCTCCGTTGTTGCGGCTCGTGAGTGTGAGGCCTAGCTCGCGCGACGCCAGCTTGGCGTCATCGAAAAACATCTCATAGAAATCACCCATGCGAAAAAAGAGGATCGCATTGGTGTGTTGCGACTTTATTTCCCGGTATTGACGGATCAGCGGCGTGTCAGACGGTGAGGTTTCCTTTGACGATCGTTGGGTCACTGGTGTTCTTCCACGACGAATGGCCCATCTCCGAGACGCCGCGTCAGTTGACGCGCAAGATCGTCGGCATCACTGCGGCTGGTGAAATGGCCGACACGCACCTTGAAGAACCCGTCTTCACGAAGCACACGTGGCGAATATCCCTGAGCGCGCAGAGACTGCATGGCGGCGTCGGCCGCGGATGCGGTTCTGATGGCCGCAACTTGGACAGCAAATACGGTCGTTCCTGGATCTGGTGTTTCCGCGACCGCGCTGTCGGCGTTAACAGTATCGGCTCGCTGTGCTGCGAAAACGTCGGCGCATCGCTGGAGATAAAACACGGCGCGATTCCCCAACTCGATGTTCTCGCTAGACTGGCTCTGTGCCTGTGCCATGTATTGGCAGCCGGCGGTCGGGTTGTTGAGATCGAACTCGGCACGTCCGGCCCAAAACGCCGCTTCGGCGCTGACCGGACTAGTCGGATAGTCCAACAATATGCGGTCGGTGTAACGACGAGCATCGCTGAGATCACCATCGGCGAAGGCGAGTTGCGCCAGCCGCAACAGCGACCGGGCGGCCCAGGGTGAGTCGGAGTACTCGATGCTGACCCGACGGAAATACTGCTCGGCCGTCTCCGCCGTGTCGCTCACGAGCCCGGCGGTGAAAAGCACGTGCGGGTAGGCCTCACTGAACGGGGAGAGCCTGCTCAACTGCGTGTCGATGAGAGCCTTTGCAGAATCGGTTTGCCCTTCAGTTGCGAGCCGAATGACTTCGCGCATGAGCGAATCTTGAGGGGCCGCACCCTGCTGCTGGGCGGTCAACGGTGCCACCGAAAGGCTCAAGCCAAATATCAACCGCCGGATCATACAGCCTCCTTCGCGGACCCGAAACGTAACAACAAAGTGGTCATAGTGGCTCTAGGGTCGCTCAGTGTCGTCGACTTGAGCAGTTCGTCCGCCTCGTGCATCAGCGTCAACGCGGCGTCGAGGTCCTTGGTGCTCCAGCGCTTGGCCGCCGCAGTCCACCTTTCGACCTCCTCGCCATATCTTCCGAGGCCGCGCGGGCGGGCACTCTTTAGATAGCGCCAGAGCCCGTCCTTCACTTGTCGTTCATTCTTGCCTTGGTCGGCAAGCGCCCGCGCAAGTCGAGAGCCGAGCAGGGTTGTGCCCATGGCGTTGAGCATCTTGACCGCGGTCATCCCGGGCTGGGGCAGCACCACATCCAACAGTTTGATGGCGCGGGGAAGCTCGCGCCGCGTGACAGCGTCGATCCAGTCGGTCAGTGTCTCACCGTGCTGAACGCCCACGAACTGCTCTATTTCTGCTACACCGATGGCCGCGCCGGTATCCAGCGACGCGCCAAGCTTGTCTACTTCGCTGGCCGTCATCGAAAGGCTCCCTACCACCGCGCGAATCAAGTGTGCGGCCGCCTCGGGCTCGAGCTTCATACCCCAGCCGGTGGCCCTGGCGATCGCCCACTCGCGCAAACCGTCTGCATCCGGAGCGTCAACCGACACTAGGGTCGCGTTCTTCGCGATACTCGCGTCGGGTGTGTTTGCGCCAATGAGGATCAGAATCATTGTGGGAGACGGGTGGCTAAGGTAGTCGAAGAGCACCGACCAGATCTTAGAGTTCTTGCGCCATCGCTCGATGCCGCGCACCACGGCGACGCGGCGCCCGGCAAGCATTGGAGGTGTTTCGAGGAGCGTGTGCAGGCTCTGGCCGTTCAGGTCGTCGGCGCCACGGATGTCGACATTGAAATCACGGGATGCCGGATCCACGGCCGCATCGACGATCGCGCTAACGAGCTCGTCCTTGAGGATGTCCTCCTCACCGGCGAGATAATACACCGGTGCGAGGTTGCCACGCTGAATCGCCTGTCGAACAGACGAATAGTCAACCGCCGACATAGTCGGCGGAAACTATCAGAGCCGCTTTCGGGAGGAAAGTGCGCGCCGCTACTCGGGGTCGGCCAAGCTCGTCAAGATGACGAACGTGTGCGACGCCCGCTGTGCATAGTCGTCCGTGGTCCACTGAGGCATGACGAATGCGCCGGGCGCTTCTAGGTCGCCGAATGTAACGAACGGTGGCCGGGGATGAGCCTGCACCATCGGTACGGGACGTTCTGGTTGGAGCGGCTCGACCTCGCGGGTGTCTCGCATTACTCCCTCCACCACTATGATTGCCACCGATGCTGCCAGGACCAGGGAGCCGACGAGACGCACGGGGACCGCAAACAACGGGTCGGGGTGGAGGATGGCCGCGGCGAGGCGTCGAGCCAGACTCGGACGGAAGCTCGCCGACGGCTCGATCTCGGCGGACGAGCGCAGTAGTGCCACGCCCCGGCTGATGACCTCGTGGTACCGGGCGCACCGGGGACAACCGGACATGTGCAGGATGAACCGCCGCCGCCCGTGTGGGTCGTTGATGGCCTCATCTCGAAAATCGGAGTACCGACGCAAGAATTCAGAACAACGCATTTTTACAAGCTTGGTTGGTTGGCAAGAGTACTACCGCCAGGCACCCGGCGATGTTCCGGCCTCTGTTATGTCGAAGGGGTCCCCCGGGGGCGGGCGAAGGGTAGGGTGCCCGCCCCGGGTCATTCAGTCAAGAAGAGGTTCTATCACCTGGGCGAATCGGTTCCGAGCCCGGTTGAGACGGCTCTTCACGGTTCCGAGATTGCAGTGGGTGATATCAGCGATTTCCTCGTAGGTCTTGCCCTCGAGCTCTCGCAAGACGAACACCACCTTGTGGTGTTCGGGTAGCTGGTTCACAGTCCACTCTACCAGATCGCGTAGATGGCGTTTGCGGTAGAGGTCGTCGGGACGATTTCGGTGATCTTCAAACTGAAGTGGGCGATGATCGGCCTCCCAGTTTTTCTTGATGGTTTGGAACAGAACGAGGGGGTTCCGGCTTCGGTTGCGAAGCTCGTTCTTCGCCAGGTTTGACGCGATCGTGTAAATCCACGTTGAGAATTTCTTTGACTGGTCGAACCGGTGCAGATGCCGATGCACGCGAATGAAGACCTCCTGTATCAGGTCTTCACCCCGCTCGCGGTCACCAATCGTACGGAAAACAAAGTTGATCAATCGCCGCTGGTATCGGCTTACCAACTGCTCGAATGCCAGCGGGTCGCCGGCAAGGTGTGCCGCAACCACCTCGGAATCGGTGAGCGTTCCAAAACGGGATGGTTTGGATCGGGGTTGTACCCCGAGCGTGGGCTGGACTACAGCTGTCATAGTTCCTCCTGGTGTATCCCTCCAGAAACACCAAGCCCAGATGACTCCCCGCCTCGGGCGTTCGGTCAACCGGGTGTGTCGTCTGTCACGGCCGCGAGCGTTACACGCAGGAACCGTACCGTGCCAACACTGATCTCTAGAATGACCTAAGTTGTTGTCATATCAGCGTATAAACTCGACTCCCTGAAACGGGTGAGCGTCCCGGAATGGGGATTGTGTGTCTCTCGATTGGGACGTATTCAGTGGCCGAGGACAAACCCGGCCACGTATAGAAGCGCTACGATGGTCTTTCCGTCCACGATCTCCCCGTCCCGAATCATTTCCATGACAGTGGAAAATGGGCGGGCGGCCACCTCGATCAGCTCGTCGGCCTCCAGGCTTTGGTTTTCGACAGAGAGCCCGGTGGCGAGGTAGAGATAGATCCGCTCGTCGGTGAACCCCGGGGTCGTGTAAATGCTCGTGAGGAGCCTGATATCGTCTGCCGTGGCGCCGGTCTCTTCCCGCAACTCTCGGCGCGCGCGGTCTTCAGGCACCTCACCCGGCTCGAGCACACCGGCCGGAATTTCCCAAATGACCCCGCTAGCCGCATGGCGGTATTGTCTCAACAGCAGGATCTGTGGATCCGGGCCTGTCGGATCTGACAGTAGAGGTACCACCGCGGCAGCCCCCGGGTGCCGGATTATTTCGAGCTCAAAGGTCTGACCAGCGGGGCTGCGAACCGTCTCCACGTCGATTTTCAGCAGACGGCCGGAGTAGACCTGTCGCGTGTCGATTGGCGTGACCGACGGTGGATCGTCCATGGCGCGGTTTCCCGGGGTCTGGAAGGTCAGAAAAAAGACGCCCGACGGGCGCATGGGGTCATCGAGGCTCGACTCACCCACGCGCCCGAGTTGGAGCGCCTTCCGGCGAGTGGAAGGCTTAGCAGGTTGCGGAAAAATTCATGGTGGGCCGCGTTTGTCCGGGTAACACGACGGTGTACCAGCGTGCGGTCCCCTATTACCGCCCCCGCGGTGCGGTCGGCGTGACGAATGCGGCCCACACTGCCCCATCAGGGGCTGCCTTCGGCCAGGGTCAGGGTGCGTATCCGCATCAGATTGTAGACCGCGGCCGTGAACGTAAACACCCACCCGACCCGCGGGGTCCCGCGATGTCGGAGTTTGCGTAACAACCCAATCGTCTTGCCCCACCCGTAGATCTCTTCCACTTTTTTGCGCTGCCGTTGACTGATCGCATAGCTGGGATGGCGCGTCGTCCGGCCATCCACCGCGCTCCGCAACCGCGTGCGGTGCACGTTCGGCGTGACGTGGGGCGTCCAGCCCAACGCCCGCAGCGTGTCGACAAACCCGCACCGATCATAACCCTTGTCCGCCCCCAACGTCCGACGCCGGGCCGTCGGCGGTAAGCTCCCCACCATCGCCAGCGCACTCGCACACTCCGCCTCGTAGCCGGGCTGCGTCACGTCGGTCGCCACCACGAGCCCGTGCCGATTATCCATCAACACACTCGCCAAGTACGCCAATTGCGCGCCTTGCCCCCCACTCTTCCGCGTCAACCGCGCCTCCGGGTCCGTCCGCGACGCATGCGTCGCATTCGTCCGTTTCTCCTGGCGAAACGTCACGCTCGGATTCCCCGGATCATCGTCCGTTGGCGGGCGGGTGCCGGCCTTCGGCTGAAAACTCTTCTGACTCGCCCACGCGTCCAGCAAGGTCCCGTCGACGGTGAAATGCTCATTCGACAACAACGCCCGCCGCTCCGCCTCCTGTAACACTTCGGCCAGAAACGCATCCGCGATGCCCCCCTCGACCAGCCGCGTCCGATTCTTCGTAAAGACCGTCGGCACCCACACCGCGTCGTCCAGATTCAACCCCACAAACCATCGGTACAGGATGTTGTAATCGAGCTGCTCCATCAGCTGCCGCTCGCTCCGGATCGTATACACCACCTGCAGCAATAACGCGCGTAACAAATGTTCCGGGGGAATCGACGGCCGGCCCCGCCGCGCGTACAGCCGGTCCAACTGCGGCGAGAGCCGGGCTAACACCGGGTCCACCAGCGCCCGCAGGGCGCGCAACGGATGGTCGGAGGGCACCCGATCCTCCGCACTGATATAGCTGAACAGCGCCGACTGATTCGTCTTGTTCCCGCGCATCGTGGCACTCCCATCGAGGTCCCTCTACGATAAGAACTTCCGGCTCGCGATGCTATCGTCCATTACCCGACTTTTTCCGCAACCTGTTAGAACGTGGCCGTCACGCCGCCCAGAACGCGGCGTCCGATCACCGATCCGCCGTAGAGTTGGAAGCGGTCTTGGTCGAGCAAGTTCGTCACCATCCCATAGAAGCGCACGAAGTTATTGACGCGGTACCCCGCGCTGAGATTGATTGTCTGGCTCGACGGGATCTTACCTTGGAACACACCGGCGGCCCAGTCGTACGCCTCGGTGAGACGTGCCTTGACGCTGGCATCGAATCCCTGCACGCCGGTATACGTGAGTGAAACGTTGCCCTTGTGGCGAGTCGTGTTGGGTACGATTTGCTGGAAGCCCGCGTCCTTGATGTCGAAGTTAAAATAGGTGTACGACACATCCCCGCGGAATTCTGGCGTAAACCCATAACCCACGCCGATCTCGACTCCCACCTCGTCAACCTTACCCGCGTTGGCATACGACACCACGATGGCGCGGGACCCATCGGGAAGGGTGGCCAGTGCCGGTGTGCCGACGGCGCTGGCGACCAATGCGGCGTATCCAGGTTGCAGCTGGTTCAAGAGTGCGGCGCGCAAAGCAGCGGCGGCCGGCCCGGCCGCGGCCAGCACGGCGTCGATTGCCGCGAGCGTGGCGCCAACACCATCGGCCGTGATATCGAACGACGGGTACTGGGCTTGGTTTACGCCCGGTAGCAGGTCGGTGACGAAATTGCTCAGGCGGTTGAAGAAGAGGTCGACGCTCACGTACGCATTGTCGGCGACGGTTCCTTTGTAACCAAGCTCTCACCCCGTCACCTTCTCGACGTCGAGATTCTCGTTCCCGAGCGCCAACACCTGGGTTTGCGCGCTAAAGTCCCAGGACAGGTCGGTCGGGAGGTTCATCGCTTGGAAAGCCGCCGCCAGGGCCGGGCCCACCTGGGCAGGGTCGGTCAGGGTTGCGAAATATCCCTCGAGACCGGCTTCCAGAGCGGCGGGGCTGGCCGTCGGTTGGCCGGCCGGAACCTGCAGGAAAAACTCTGAGTAATTCGGGGTTTGAAATGCCCGGTTGACGCTCATCCGAATCGCATGGTCCGGATGCGGCAGCACGACGATGGCGCCCTTCGGGGAAAACTGGGTAGCGATCGACGTTCCGTCGATATCGATCTCGTCGACCCGGGCCGCCGCGACGAACCGCACCTTGTGTATCGGCCTGTACTCGAGCTGACCGTATGCGGAGTAGTAGTTGTCGTTGCGGTCGTCGTTGAGCAGGTTCATCAACGTGCCTTCGGTGTCGACCAGGTAATTGCGCAAGGAAGCACCGAGGACGACACGGGCCCTGTCGTCGGCGAAAGCTCGATTGTATTGGCCTTCGAAGTGGAAGATCGACGAGCGTTCCTCGAGGGAGATGCCGGAACTCAAAGAGTGTTGCGGTTCGAGGGAGTTTCGGCCGGTGTACCATGCCATCAGGTTATAGTTGTCAGCAGCCCAGGAAGCACGTGCCCAGGGCTTCAACGCCTTCTCCACCTGGACGCGGCCGATGCCGGTGACGAACAGCTCGTTCTCCACCTTGGCGGCGCCACCTTCGACGGAGAACAACGAGCCGTTGTCCGCGTAGTAATCGAAGCGCCCCGATCCGTAAACGTTCCGCAGTTCGTCGATGTCGCCGGCGGCGACGCCGGTCGTGGGATCTGCGCTCTGCCCGAGCAGGGGCCGGACCTCTGTGGACAGACAGTCGGCAACGCCGGTGCAACTGACCGCTCCGGCCGTGGTCCCGGGCAGCAGCGGGACATCGGCGATGTCGTTGTACTCACTGATAACGTCACTCCCATCGAGCGCAGTACGCGACCGCGAGTACGAGTCACTGTTGTAGTAACCGAGGTTGAAGCGATATCCAAAGCGGCCATCAGTGCTCACGCCGGCGTGGCGGACGTCCCCCCGGAGCGTGGTCAGCTCGCCGCCGCCCACGCTGACCTTGGTACCGACCACGTCGCGCGCGGTGGGGGTGGTGATGTTGATGACGCCCGAGAAGGCGTTGGCGCCGTACAGCGCCGAGCCGGGTCCCCGCACCATCTCCAGGCGTCCGATGTCCTCGAGCGGGAGGGACATACCGTTCCATTCCTGCGAGCCGAGGAAGGCGATGGCCAGGTCGCGCCCGTCCTGCAGCACGAGGATCCGCCGGTTCAGTGACGAGTTGAATCCGCGGGCGTTGACATTGAAGTCGTTGACGCCGCTCTGTACCACGTCTACGCCCGGCACGTACATCAGAGCGGTTGGGGCTTGTCCGGTGATCGACTGGTCCCGCAGCGTGATGGGGTCCACTACCGCGATGGCGGCCGGAGCCTCGACCACCCGCTCCGGCGTGCGGGACGCCGCCAATACGATGACCTCGCCGAGGGAGATGGTCTGTGGCTGGAGACGGACGTCTGCACGCTGGGTGGCGCCGGCAGCAACGGTTACGGTTTCCTGGTGTGGCTGGAAGCCGAGCCAGCGGACAAACAACGTGTACTGACCCGCTGGAACCCGCTGGAGCACGAAGGAGCCGTCTGTGCCCGTGAGGGTCGCGATGTTCGTGCCGACCAACGTGACCTGCACACCGCCGATCGGTTCGCCATTGTCGGCCTGAACGACGGTGCCCTCGACGCGGCCCATCTGCTGGGCGGTTGAGGGAGCGACCAAGACGACAACCAGCAGGACGCTCAGGGTGAGTGAGAGTAAGTTTCCGGTGACTCCACGCGACATGACCGACATGTCCATTCCTCCCGCAGATTAGTGATGAATCGGCCGGGGCGGCACCGGCGCACCGGCGTCAAAGATGCATGACGCTCAGGATTTGCGCGAGGTGTAAACCGGCTTATAATTCTCGTCCTTCGGCCAGGTAGCTCAGTTGGTAGAGCAACGGACTGAAAATCCGTGTGTCGGCAGTTCAATTCTGCCCCTGGCCATTTCGTAACGTATTCCTCACAATTCGGTTAACGTAAGGCGACGTGGCCCCCACCGCCCCACGTGTTCGAGCGTTGAGAACGCTCGCTCGGCGCTGCGCGACACGCCTTGAGAAGGCGCCCTCTCCTTTTTAAGGACGGCTGCCGAAGGCGCCTAGCGCGGGATCTCAACCCGCGAACAACGGCGGCGAGACACCTTTTTCGGCGTTGTAAGAAGAGGCTCCCACCGCCCCCCGTGTTCGATCGTTGAGAACGCTCGCTCGGCGCTGCGCGACACGCCTTGAGAAGCGCCCTTCGTCCTTTAAGGACGATTCGCCGAAGGCGCCGAGCGCGGGATCTCATCCCGCGAACAACGGAAGGAGGATCCCGCTGACGGGTTAGCAACGGCGCTCATCCCCCTCGCAGGGCGTCCTCGACTTCCTGCTTGGCTTCGAGCTGGCGGTCGACCTCTTCCCCGATGGCCTTGGCCTGATCGAGGTACTGCGTGAGGTCGTCGACGGTGCTCATGCCGGCCTGAAGCTTGAGCATCGCGATTCGGAGATTCTCCAGCAGCGCCACGGTCTCGCCGAGGCGTTCCCCGGTGTCGCCCTGGCCGCGCAGGGCGTCAGCGCGCCGTTCCATCTGCTCCACGATCCGGGGAATGCCCGGCACCTGGCGACGAGTGTCATCGGGCAACGCTCGATAGGCCGCAAGCGTCGAGCGTCCCAGTACGAATTCCGTGGCGTCGGACGAGGGTAACGCGGGACGCTCCGGTGCTTTGATCCCCGTGCCCGACACGCGGAAGAACCAGCGTCCAAACTCGCCGGCCCAGATGCGATGCCACTCGCTGTCCAGCCTTCTGAGCCAGCGCCGCTGCCGCATCACTTCGGCTTCCTCCTGCTGGATCTTCGCCTCCGAGAGCAGGGCCTCCCGCACGTCGTCGAACGTGTAGCCTTCCCGGAGGAGTCGCCGTACCACACCGACCAACTGGAAAACGAGGATGGGGCGCCAGACGATCACGATCGGCACGCCCACTGCGTTGACGACCATGGTGGTGACCTGCGCGTTGCGCACAAAACTCCGGATCAATGGAGGGGCCCGAAAATCACGGCCGAGGGCGTGGCCGACGGCACGGGCCACGTCGTCTCCGGTTTCGAACCGGTCGTCGGCCGATTTTTGGAGACAGCGGTCGACGACTTCGGCGAGCCGTGCAGGGACTTCGGGCCTCACCGACACCACGGACGGTGCCGGCCGTGCCACCTGCTGGGAGATAATCGCCGGCAGGTTGCGCCCCTGGAACGGCGGTCGGCCGGTGAGCCCGTAGAAGAGGGTGGCGCCCAGGGAGTAGAGGTCGCTCCGTCTGTCCACCGCCTCGCCGCATGCTTGTTCGGGACTCATGTAGCGCGCCGTACCTATCACCTCGCCGGTACCGCTATCGATGTCCCACTTGCCGACCGCGATTCCGAAGTCGGTGACGAGCGCGCGGTCGGTGCCGTGCTCGATCATGATGTTGTCGGGCTTGATGTCCCGATGGATCACGCCTCGCTCGTGGGCGTATGCCAACGCCCAGGCGACTTCCTGGAGAATCTTCATGGCCAGGCGCGATGGGAGCAGTCCGGCACGGTGCACCCGCTCCGCCAGCGTTTCGCCGTCCACGTACCCCATCGCAAAAAACACCAGGTCGTCATGCTCTTCGACCGTGTGGATGGGCACGATGTTGGGGTGTGACAGACCCGCCGCCGTGCGCGCCTCGCGCAGGAAGCGGTCGCGAAACTCGTGGTTGGCCGCCAGCTCAGGTGGGAGCAGTTTGATCGCCACCAGGCGGTCGAGCGCCACATCCCGTGCGAGCAACACGATCCCCATGCCACCGCGACCGAGCTCGCGCTCGATCGAGTAGCGGCCGGCGAGGTGTTGCTGGAGGGTCAGAAACTCGGCGCTGATGGGTCCGGTCATCACACCCTATTGTACGACAACGGGCGTGGCACCGTTTCAAACTGCAAAGGCACCTGCGTGTTCGAGCGTTAAGAACGCTCGCTCGGCGCTACGCGACGCGCCTTGAGAAGGCGCCCTTCGTCCTTTAAGGACGATTCGCCGAAGGCGCCGAGCGCGGGATCTCATCCCGCACCAAAGCGAGCCAAGTTGATTACTTGACTCGCTTTTTATTGTCCCGCCAGTGCTCGAAGCTGGATTCTAACCCAAACTCGGCACCCCGGACTCCCGCCCCCGGTGCTACTCGAAATCATAGCTAGCAGCGCGACTCACAGCTAGGGCGCCGTCTAACACCTATAAGGTCTCCTCTGTCAAGCGCACGCAGTTCGACAACACGGGGTGGGGTGTGCCCCCGTCAAATAGGCGGCGTCAGCATCGAGCGGTTCTGACTTTCATTTCAAAGTCGGTGCAGATGTTCTGCACCAAACACCTATCGAGGCTCTGGGATGCAGGGAAGAACCGATCGTTCCCTGCGGCCTAGAAATTCATCTGTGCCCTCGTACCGTCCTCCTCAAACGCCGACCTCATCCATTGCTGGCATGGTCAGTTAGCTCCAGGCTCGGGTGAGGGGCAGAACATACTCGTCGCTGCATCGATGGTGCTGGAGCGGAAGTGGGCGTCCAATCAAGCGCCGGGGTTCCGGGCATCGCTGTCCCTGACAGGCTCGGCTTCGTGGTCAATGCCACACGCAGGTGTGAGCACGTCGTTGAGGACTCCACCCCTACGGACGAGTTAGACGTCGGGCTCGCCCACTTCCCTCCGTTGCTATGTGGCCAAGAACTTTTCTTGGTCGAATACCGTGTCCTTCTTCCAGATGTAGTAGACCGCCCGGGCGAGCTTGTGTGCCAGCACCGTCAGCGCCTTGCCCTTGCCGTGCTTCCGCTCGAGCCTCGCATAGTACCTCTTGCCATCGGGGTTCTTTCTCAAGAAACCCACCGCCGCCTCCGAGAACGCCCACTTCAAGTGCACGTTGCCGATCTTCCTCCCACCCGTACCGCTGATCTTGCCGGCGGATTCCCTGGCACACTTGACCAGTCGGGCATACGAGGCCAGTTCCTGCGGTCGAGCGAAGCGGTTGATGTCGTGGATCTCATAGAGCATCACTAGAGAGAGGATCTTGCCGATCCCCGGCACCGTGCGGAGACGATACAGCGTGTTGTGATCGTGATCCTTGGCGGTGCGCAGGATGAAGTACTCGAGCTCCCTGAGCATCTGGTCGTAATAGGCAAGCAAGGCGAGATCGACCTCAATGGTCTTCTGGACACTGGGGTCAGCGAAGCGTTCTACCACACCGCTCCGGTTGCTCGCATACGTAAGCTGCTTCGCGAACTCGGGCAGGTTGTACTGGCTGTTGGTGTTCTGGATGTGGGCCAAGAGCTCGGAGCGTTTACGCCTGAAGTGGAGGCGGCGTCTCAGCAGGTCGCGGGTGGCGCGCATCTCGGGCGGGTAGACGTAGGCCTGGGGGATCATGCCACCGCGCAGCAGGGTGGCGATCTTCAAGGCGTCAATGCGGTCGTTCTTGGCTTTACCGCCGTGGATGGCTTTCATGTAGAGCGCATGGCCTAAAACGAAGGCGATCTTCTCTCTCCTGCAGAGGTCGGCCAGCCAGTACCAGGTGAACATGCATTCGACCGAGACCACTAGATCTTCACGGTAGGGGGCGACAGCTTTGAGGAAGGAGTTTGGATTCGCACGCATGTTGCGGTGCAGGAGAATCTCGCCCGCCTGATCCATGACGCAGAGGTAGATGGAGCGCGCGTGCAGATCGATGCCACAGTAGTATCGGTGTTGCTGAGTGTAGAATCTCATGATGGTCTCCTCCTCGGTTGAACGATTGGCCTCAGACACTGATCTAGTATGTCTTGGAGGAGGCCTTCATGAGTATCAAGCCCATGCAGCTGGCGGCGCTCGTTTTCAAAAGGAACGTCATTGTATTGTGAAGCTGGCAAGTTTGGTCAAACCTTCGGCGTCCGTAAGCGGGCAAGTGGTCACGCCGCAGCTGATGGGCAGAGCCGTTCTATGAAAGCGATTGTCAAGGGCAGACTTCGTCTGCGCTGATTGGTCGGCGTTCTTTTCCCTGGCAATCAGCCCCACCTTTTTTGAGGGCGACTTCCGGTGCTTCCGGGTACGCCGGGCAGTCTTCTTCGGCATCATTCACCTCAATTCGTTCTATGAAAGCGATTGTCAAGGGCAGACTTCGTCTGCGCTGATTGGTCGGCGTTCTTTTCCCTGGCAATCAGCCCCACCTTTTTTGAGGGCGACTTCCGGTGCTTCCGGGTACGCCGGGCAGTCTTCTTCGGCATCATTCACCTCAATTCGTCTCCCGATCCGACGGAACACATGCAAGCGTCGTTGGTCGCGCGAGGCGAACCATAGTTCTATCTGAGACTCGGCACGGAGCCGGCCTGACGCTTCTTCTGGTTCTGCGAGGGGGCCTAGCAGGTTGCGGAAAAATTGATGGTGAGCCGCGTTTGTCCGGGTAACACGACGGTGTACCAGCGTGCGGTCCCCTATTACCGCCCCCGCGGTGCGGTCGGCGTGACGAATGCGGCCCACACTGCCCCATCAGGGGCTGCCTCCGGCCAGGGTCAGGGTGCGTATCCGCATCAGATTGTAGACCGCGGCCGTGAACGTAAACACCCACCCGACCCGCGGGGTCCCGCGATGTCGGAGTTTGCGTAACAACCCAATCGTCTTGCCCCACCCGTAGATCTCTTCCACTTTTTTGCGCTGCCGTTGACTGATCGCATAGCTGGGATGGCGCGTCGTCCGGCCATCCACCGCGCTCCGCAACCGCGTGCGGTGCACGTTCGGCGTGACGTGGGGCGTCCAGCCCAACGCCCGCAGCGTGTCGACAAACCCGCACCGATCATAACCCTTGTCCGCCCCCAACGTCCGACGCCGGGCCGTCGGCGGTAAGCTCCCCACCATCGCCAGCGCACTCGCACACTCCGCCTCGTAGCCGGGCTGCGTCACGTCGGTCGCCACCACGAGCCCGTGCCGATTATCCATCAACACACTCGCCAAGTACGCCAATTGCGCGCCTTGCCCCCCACTCTTCCGCGTCAACCGCGCCTCCGGGTCCGTCCGCGACGCATGCGTCGCATTCGTCCGTTTCTCCTGGCGAAACGTCACGCTCGGATTCCCCGGATCATCGTCCGTTGGCGGGCGGGTGCCGGCCTTCGGCTGAAAACTCTTCTGACTCGCCCACGCGTCCAGCAAGGTCCCGTCGACGGTGAAATGCTCATTCGACAACAACGCCCGCCGCTCCGCCTCCTGTAACACTTCGGCCAGAAACGCATCCGCGATGCCCCCCTCGACCAGCCGCGTCCGATTCTTCGTAAAGACCGTCGGCACCCACACCGCGTCGTCCAGATTCAACCCCACAAACCATCGGTACAAGATGTTGTAATCGAGCTGCTCCATCAGCTGCCGCTCGCTCCGGATCGTATACACCACCTGCAGCAATAACGCGCGTAACAAATGTTCCGGGGGAATCGACGGCCGGCCCCGCCGCGCGTACAGCCGGTCCAACTGCGGCGAGAGCCGGGCTAACACCGGGTCCACCAGCGCCCGCAGGGCGCGCAACGGATGGTCGGAGGGCACCCGATCCTCCGCACTGATATAGCTGAACAGCGCCGACTGATTCGTCTTGTTCCCGCGCATCGTGGCACTCCCATCGAGGTCCCTCTACGATAAGAACTTCCGGCTCGCGATGCTATCGTCCATTACCCGACTTTTTCCGCAACCTGCTAGAGTTCCCGGTGCGCCCATGCGCTCGGCGGCCGGATGTAGCCCCAGCGTCAATCCCTTCCCAGCATCCACTGAAGCCCAGTCATCGCCATGACGTGAGATGAGTCGCAATCCGAGAACTTCAGTATAGAACGTTACCGCTCGATCCATGTCCGACACATAGATCGTAGGCGTTCCTCCTTCGATCATCTCAACCTCCGCGCGTTACTGCGTCACAACGCATACCTAAACGTACGCCTGAGCAGCCACCAGCAAACCGCAAGCGCTATGCCGATCCATAATACGCCCCACAAAACTGTCGGCACACCCGTCAGGTCGGCGAGCATGCTCGCATCCGATCGGATGCCGGGCCGATCGATCACATCGCTCTTGATGTCCCAAACCGCATAGAGGCAACTCGTCAGGCCCATCACTGTCAGGGTGATCGTTTGGATTTCCGAGGGAAGGTACTTGGCGATGCCGAGCAGTGCTAATCCCAACAAGAGCCCAAAGGTCATGCCAAAAGCGCCGTCGATGTACACCAGCGACACGGTCAAAACCAGCACACCAAGGCCAACGAGCGTTACCAAATGCCATATTCTCTTCGCCCGCACAACCAGTAGCATCGCCACGCCCCACGATAGACTTCCCAAGTACCCGGCCGTTAGGGTGACAAACCGAATGCCGCCGCCGCATTGACACACACCACCCTGGTTAGACGAAATCTGGATACCGGAGATCGATCCCCCGGTGGCCACAGCCGCGATGCCGTGACTCACCTCGTGGAGAAACACCACAAGAATCTTCAGAGGATAGATGATGCGCGTGTCCCACAGTAGCCAAAGCGCGCCAAGGTAAATGAATAGACCGACAAGAAATCCCAAACGCCGTCGCGTCAGCACATCCATGCGTGGTTCCATAACAAGAGCGTCTATCGCCTTACCTCGATGGTTCCCTCTAATGTCTCCGACCCCACGGTCAACTCCACCGTATAGCTGCCAGACCCAACCAAGGCGGGACCTTCGCGAGGTCCGTCACCGTCGCCATCACCGCCACCCGACGGCTCCTCGGGTCGCGCCAGATCCCACACCACCATATTGAAACCCGCATCACCACTGCCCTTCAGGTCGCCGACGATCTTCCCGGAGGCGTCCTTCACCAGAATCGTCACCGAGCCCGGCGAGTCGAGGTAGTACTGCACCGCGGCGCTGGGTGGCCGGCGGCCACTGCCACCACCTACCCCTCCGCCCTCAGGCAGGTCAACCGACTCCGGATCGAAAAGATGCGCCGTCTTGGCGATCACCGCTGGTGTCATTTGCTGTATCGGGCGTACGTCCATCGCATACATCCCACGACCCTCTGTCGCAGCTACCATGATGTCGTCACGCGGATGGATGACCAGGTCGTGCACAAATGTGCTGGGCAGGTCGTTCGACAGTACCTGCCAGCTCCGACCGCCGTTGATTGACACATACACGCTGATGTCCGTGCCGACGTACAGCACGTCCTCCTTCTTTGGATCCTCCCTGATGACGTTTACGGGACCCAGAGGGATATTGTTGGTGATGCTACGCCATGTCTTCCCGTAGTCGGTAGATTTCCAAACGTACGCCGTGAAGTCGTCATCGCGCCTGCCGTTTTGTGTCATGTACACGGTTGCCTCGTCGTAAGCCGACGCAACGATCCGTGGGATGAACTTCTTCCTGAGAATCCCTCGCTCGATCTGTTCCCAATTCTCGCCGCTATCGTGAGTACTCCACACATGTCCATCATCGGTACCCACATAAATGAGTCCGAATGTGAGCGGCGATTCCGAGATCGACATGAGCGTTTGGTAGGGAATGTCGCCCAGCTCGTCGGTATTGTTACCGGTGAGATCCGGACTAAGTGTCTCCCATTTGTCACCTCGATCCATCGACCTGAACAACTTATTCATCCCGTGGTAGAGCACGCGTGGATTGTGCGGAGAAATAATGAACGGCGCCAACCACTGACCACGCAGCTTGGGCTCACCGTCATCCGGCAGAGGTACGATGTTCACTCTTTCTTCCGTGTCCAAGCGGGTACGCGATAGAGAGCCGTAGAATCCGGACGAGTAGACGACGTTCGGGTCCGTAGGGTCGATTGCATGTTGGCTCCCTTCACCACCGGGAGCACGCTCGTACTGTACGGCAGGAATGTCGTGACGGCCGCGACTCAGATCCACGAGGCCGCTGCGGCTGCCGTGATCCTGGATCGAGCCGTATACGCGGAACGGCTCGTCCATGTCGTAATTGACGTTGAAGAACTGAACCAACGGTAGGTTGTCGTTCATGTTCTTCCAGTGCTCGCCGGCGTCATAGGAGATGTCGATACCGCCATCGTTCACATTGATGAGGTAACTCGAATTCTCCGGGTCGATCCACAGGCCGTGGTGGTCGCCGTGCATTCCGGGCAGACGGCGGAATGTCTTGCCACCATCGTCCGAGACGTTGAGCGCCAAGCCCATCACGTACACACGGTCAACCATGTTCGGGTCGGCCCGTATCTGACCGAACACCCAACCGTAGGTTCCGCCGAGTCGCTCCATGTAGTCGTTCTCTTCGCTCACTCGGCGCCAGGATTGCCCACCGTTGCTCGAGCGGTATAGAGTCGCACCTTTGATGACGGGACCACGGGGCCGGCCGTACGCGTCCTTTTCTGCTTTGGGAGCGGGGCGCGCGGCCTCATAGTTGTCGACGAACGCGTAGATCACGGTGGGGTTCGATCGAGAAACATCGATACCAATGCGGCCGCGGTACCGTGCCTCGGGAAGACCGTCGTTGATCTCCTCCCAATGGGTTCCTCCGTCGGTGGTCTTGTAGATGCCGCTCCCCGTGTAGTGCGATTCGTTTCGTGGATCGTTCCACTTCTCGCGCACGCGCTGCCACGTCGCAGCATACAGTGTGTTGGGATCCGATGGATCCATGACCAGGTCAATGGCGCCGGTCATATCGTTGAGGTAGAGAATCTTCTCCCAACTCTCGCCACCGTTCGTGGTTTTATAGACGCCGCGCTCGCTGTTGCTCGTCCACTCGTGGCCGGAAGCGGCTACGTAGACGACATTCGAGTTCGTCGGATGGACCACTATCCGAGGAATCGTGTGCGTCCCAGTGAGCCCCATGTGTTCCCATGTCTCCCCACCGTCCGTGGATTTGAACACGCCGGCACCCGCGTGAGAGCTCCGGAAGATATTGGCCTCTCCCGTCCCCACCCACACCGTGTTGGGGTTGGACGGGTCGACAGTGACGTCACCGATTGAGGTCGACGGGCCCTGTTCAAAAACCGGGAGCCAGGTCGTCCCTTCATTGACCGTTTTCCAAACACCGCCCGTGGCACCGGCGGCGTAGATGGTGTACGATCCACCGCGTGGCTCCACAACAGCGATGTCGGTCATTCTCCCGCTGATGTTGGTGGGCCCAAGAAACTGCCAGGGCAGATTCTTGAACATCGACTGCCCGGTCATGGCCACGTGGTTGTCGTACCACTGCAGACGAGTGGCTGGATCCGTCTGCTGCGCATGCGTGGGCGCAGCGACGACGGCTGCTAGCAAGATCACGAGCCGGATCGATTGAACCTTGGACATCGGTCCAAGACCTCCGGGAAGAAGCATGTTGGAGCGCCGTTAGGACCTAGGTTCAAGGCACGTCGCCCTTCTCCATCACCGCTTGGATGACAACGATCCGCTGCGCTTTGAGATTTCGAGCGACGTTCTGGATTTTGAGATCCGCGTCTTCCATGAGGAGGTTGATTCCGAGGGGTGAAGGCCCCTGCTCACCGGCCGTCGCGAAGTTTTTCCCAAACCACATTAACGATTCTTCCGTAACGTCTACCCACTGTAGAGATCGCAGCTCGAGTGACTGCAAGATCAGACGTAGCTCCTCGGGATCCATGAGGAAGCTTATGGATCCGTCTCCAGCCCAGGGGACCGGGAAGTGCGGTACGCCGCCTGGGCCGCCAAAGATGTCGTGAAAGGCAAATCTACCACCGTACTTCAGCACCCGCGCGATCTCCGAAAAAAGCCCGTCCTTGTCACGAATGTTCATCTGCATGTGCTCGGTCCACACCAGGTCGAAACTCTTATCCGGAAACGGCATCTCCAGCGCGCTAGCACATTGGAACTCTGTGCGCGCCGCCAAGCCGACTCGTTCCGAAAGCATCGTTGCTACCGCGCAGTACTCTTCAGTCAGATCGAGCCCGGTGACGTGACAATCAAACGCGGACGCAAGAAAACGGCTCGATCCTCCTATCCCACATCCAACGTCCAGCACCTCGATCCCGCTCTCAGCAACCGCCAGTTGCGCCAGCTCCTCCGTCGCTTCCCTGCCACGGATATGAAATGCGTCAACCGGTGCAAGGTCACTCGGCGTGAGGTTCGCGAGATCCTTGCCGGTCGCCTCGAGCCCCTCGAGAATCCGCTCTGCCAATCCCGGGACGGTGTAGTGGCCCGCCACAGCGTCACCGCTCATGTTTGGCCTCCGTCATTCAAAGGTCTTCGACCTTCTCGCCATCGCCCTCAGGTCGGCACTCCAGGCCCCTGCTCCACGCCACACTATGTACGCGCTCATCAGGAAGACGATGAGCGGTATAACCGGCTCGCTTGGCTGCAAGGGAAACAGCGTCGGGTCGTCGACCACGAGATGCACATATGTTGCCGGCACCATGATGCCCATGACGATGATGCTCGCCAAGCGAGCATGAATGCCAACAGTGAGAGCGACACCGACACCGATTTCAACAAACGGCACCGTCCAGCGCGTCAGAGAATAAAACGGTAGGTTGGCCGCCAGCAGCTGCCCGGACCATGCCTCGCCGAGCAGCGGCACGACCAGCTTCATCACACCCGTCATGACGAAGATCATGGCCAACAAGAGCCTGACGACCCCCGCCGTTTTGTCGTCCGATGTGTTTCGAATGTTCTGGGGAATCATCCACCCCCTCCTGCTTGCAATCGGAGATCAACGAGACGGCATTGATTGAGGAATAGCCCGCGGGGAACAGCTTCGGCAAGGGGTTAGTCTCCGCCGGAAACCCGATCATTTTGGCGAATCAGGCCACCGCACAGCAATCCTCGGGCTCCTTGAACCCCGCCGCACGGAGCGAATGGCGAATCTCGTCACGCGCATCAGCAGAGCCGACCGCCGCCACGACGAAGGCCTCCTCATATCTGTCGATCGCTGCAGGTGGAACGACCGGAGCGCCGTGAATCGTCTGACCGATTTTGCGAGGGTCGAGATCTACGAACGCGGTCACCTTGTGTCCTTCGTGCTTAAGGACCCGGGCGAAAGCCTTCCCAACCGGCCCAGCACCCCAAACCACGACCGGACGCTCCGCGATCCGGAGTCTGAGGAAATGAACCTTGCAGCGCCGAAACGCGTCTTCCGAATACCTCGAATCGGTGCGCGATAGCCGGCCGGGTCGCTCGCGCCACTCCAGCAGAACCTCGGGCACTTTCCCGAATCCATACCCCGCCTCCCACAACCTGAGTAGCAAATCGTAATCCTCAGGCCACCCCATCTCACGATATCCACCGACTAGCTCGAACGCACTGCGCCTCATGACGAGACTGGGGTGTGGGATTGGACATTCGACGAAAAGGTCTCGCTGCATGTCTTCCGGCGTGACGACGCTGTTGACCCAACGTTCGTATCGCAGCGCTCCATCACGAACGGCATCGCGCGGCACATAACGCACTCTCGTTCCACAAGCAACCAAGTGCGGTTGCGCGTCCATGATGGCCAGTTGCCGTTCCAACCGCGTCGACACGGACACATCATCGGCGTCCATGCGAGCCAACAGCTCACCACGGGCCGCACCGGCAGCCGTGTTGAGAGCGGAAACGATGCCCAGAGGGGGAGTGCGGTGGCTTCGGATTCGCCGGTCGCGTGAAACCCAATCGGCTAGCGAGCGCGGCGTGTCGTCATCCGATCCATCGTCGACGGCAATGATCTCGAAATCCGAAAAGGTCTGCGCCGCCAGTGAACCGAACGCCGCGTCGAGTGTTCCGGCGGCGTTCCGGATTGGGAGGAGAACCGAGATTCGAGGCGTCGGACTCACATCCTGAGACCCTTCCTTCGCGTGCTAGCTAAACGATGGAATAGCCGCCGTCAACAACGAGAGACTGACCGGTGATGTAGGTATTGAGATTGCTTGCCAAAAAGAGCACAGCCGTGGCCACTTCTTCGGGCTGCGCCAAGCGGCCGAGCGGAACGAGAGCCTCGAGCCTCTCTCGTTCCTCTTGCGGGTAACTTTGACGCACCATATCGGTCAACGTGAATCCCGGTGAAACCGTGTTGATGAGAATGTTCCAAGGTGCCAGGTCCACAGCGGCCCCGATCGATATTCCCCGCAAGCCATACTTGGTCGCTCCATACACGGATCGTTTCGTGCGCCCTATGTGACCCCAAATCGACGAGATGTTGACGATACGACCGTACTTGGTGCGTTTCATCAGCTCGGCGACCGCTTTGATGACAAAGAAGGGTGCTCGGAGATTCACGCTCGTCGTCACGTCCCAGTCGTCGCGGGTGGCGTCCTCTATTGCCGTATGTCGCGTGGTTCCTGCGTTGTTCACACATACGTCCACGCGCTCCAGTGCACCAATCTTGGTGAGGAAAGCCGCAGTGCTTTGTTCGTCCGTAAAGTCCACGTCAAAAAACCGCGTCGGCACGCCAAATCGACCTACGAGATCATCGCGATCGGTTGGCTTCGTCGAGGTGACAACCAGTTCAGCGCCGCAGTTCGCGAGATTCCGGGCAATCGCCTCACCGATCCCTCGTGATGCGCCGGTAACCAAGGCGGTTTGGCCGGAGAAGTCCAGGTTCATATCCTACCGATCGGCAAGGTCGTTGCGCTCGGCTACAGATACCGAGCAATCGCCATCGTTGCCACCGCTACGGCGAGTAGAGCCGCGACCCACCGCGCGCTCGTTCTCGCGCGGATCCGCAACGCCTGCACCTCACCCATCAAGGCCGCGTTGGCGTCGCCTTCGGATTGCTGCGCTTTTGCTGCAAGCCGCCCAGCGCGAAGCGTGGACGCGCGCATGACGAAGATCCCAATGACAAAGGCGGCGATCGACGCCACCGCCCCTATCGTGAGGCTGGTTCCGACAGGCGATGCCATCCAGTCGCCGTTGAATCCTACCGACACCCGCCAGTACAATGCGATGCCAGAGAGAATCGTCAGGGCCGCAGCGGCCGGCAGAATGGTTAGCAGCTTCCGCTGTTGCAGTCCCTGCATGACACGCGCCCCGTCCGGCCCGGCCGCCCTGACGCTCGGCTCCAAGAACAGCACAATGAAGAAGATCGCGCCAGCCCAGAACACGCCGAATCCGATGTGGATCAGACGCATGGCCACCATCTCTGGATTCATCGAGTTCTCCTTGTGCTTTTGCGGTCCGCGCAGACGCAACAACCGCTGCGACCGAACCCGCAGCGTAGACGGTTAGCGTTCCAGCTTCTGCAGCTGGTGTGCGAAGTAACTGGTCCAACTCTCCGGCAGGGCCGCGACCCCAACGGCCTTGCGCAGCAAGTCCACATTCGAACGCTCCGTGGTGTACAGCCGAGTCACGTCAGAGATCACCAATCCATCGGGGTGTCTAGCCAGGAGCTCTAGTTTGTCGTTGGCCTGCAGGCTTCCCTCCTCGACAACACCGAAGTAGAAACCGGTGCGTTGACTCTTCAGAAATCGCTTCAGCATGTCCGCCCGACCAAATCGAATGGCAAGCTTGACACACGGCATCCGCGGCTCGGTCACTACCACCCTCGCCGTCCCGACCCGAAATTCATCACCGACGCACACGTTGTCCTCGTCCAAACCGGCAACGGAAAGATTTTCGCCGAAGCTGCCCCATGGAAGGTCGGTATCGGGCAGCTCACGCTTCCAAAACTCGTAGTGTTCGGACGGATACACGTAGACGGCTTTGGTCGGACCGCCATGGACGGAGAGATCGGACTGCTGGTCTCCTTCGAGATTGTGACGTCTAAGGGCCACAGGTCCGTCGACCGGCGACTTGAATATTGAGGTGGTGACACTTTCGCCCTTCCAGAGAACTTCTCGGGGAAGGCCGACGCTAACGGCAACGAGTTTCACATGGACCAGGGGGGAACAATGCCGTTCATTCGAGCGTACGAAACCGACTGTCCGACGTGCTCGTTCATGTGCGCCAGCAGTTGGAACAGCACGGCCCAGCCGGCAATCCGACGGCGATACAGGGTCGTCGGTCGTGTCAGATCTTCAGTGGTCATGCGAGACACGTGCAGCCGCACGTGCTCAACCGATTGTCGCAGCAGTTTGGTGATTTCCGCCTTTTCCGTAATGCTCTCGAGATTGGCTACGTCAATTGCCGCAGGAGCCGCGATGCCGAGGGCCGTCTCAGGATACATATAGTTGTACCGGGCAATGTGCATGTACACCTGTCCCACCGGCAACACTCCCGGCCCGGGACTCCACATGTACAACTCCTCCGGCATGGCATCCGCGAGCATGATGATCTTGCGGGTCGACTGCCGGAAGTGATGCATGAACTCGTCGCGATAATCGGTTGCTGCGCTTTGCGCTGCGGCAGGATCGGGGCCCAGCACCGCTGCAATGGCAATCAGATATAGAGGTCTTAATCGGGGCATTGTGCTTTTACCTCGCTTCTTGGTCCACCGTGGCGCGCCGGACGCGTCCGACAGGTGAGATCGGTCCCCCGATAGTACCGTCCCGGGGCAAAACCGCAACCGAACGCTCCCTCGGCACCAGCGGGCTAATCAGCTTTCAGGACCAACTCCATTTGGACTATCGGGCACCTCCTTAGCGCACGCCTCCTATCGCTTCTTCCGGCGTCGTCCTCACTCCAGCCCAAGCAAGAACTGGCGGACGTCAGCCGCCGACTCCAATACATAAATCGCCTTCGACGATTGCAGTTGGTTGAGTCGATTCAGAATCTTGGGTCTTCGTAAACGGTGATAGTTCCAAATCCAAACGAGAAACTCCCATGTCAACCGTTCCCGGCAACCAGGAGCCAAGTCGGGCCGCCGCTGCCACCCAGCTTGCGCACGACGGCGCACCACGCGCGCCAGGCAAATCCACCGCGACATATCGAGATACACCACGGTATCGCATGCCTCCAACCTCAGCGGCAGCGTGCCGCCATAATTCCCATCCATGACCCAACGATCGTTGGCGAGCGCGGCCATTACCACCCGCTCCCATTGTTCCTTAGGCGTTTTCACCCAGCCCGGATTCCAGTACAGCAGATCGAGATGAACGACCGGCAGGTCCGTTCGCTTTCCGAGTTCGCATGAAAACGTAGACTTGCCAGAACCACCGCAACCAATCACGAGCACCCGTTTCATCGTCACACAACCCTGGCAACCCTGGCTACCCTGTGCCGGCTCCGGGTCCGTCGCGAAGCGTCACCGCTCCGCGACAAGCTGAGCCAAGAGGTCAGTAGTGCCGTCCGGACCGGTCACGTCCAGCCACACCGGACCCCCGTCCGCCTCCACCGTGACCTGAAAATGCAGAAACCGACAGCACTGTCGCTCGGCGTCGATGACAGCCGCAATATCCGGCAAGATCTGCGCATCCGGTGAAAACCGCCACCGAAATCCGTGGGGCAGACGAGACCTATCAGTCGCGCGCTCAACCAAGCCGGGCAGCAGCGAGTCGTGCCGCGCTCTCAATTCTTCGGGCGACAGAGAACACGCGATCGGTGTCGGCCTAGTCACTCGAAATCATAGTCGAGGGTGATAGCATACTCATCTGCGTGCGCCGAGGCGAAACCACCCTCGCCCCGCAATCCACGAAGATCTCCGGTGCCCGATCCCGCTACCACAAACCATGTGGCCGTGGCGGTACCCCCCTCGAAGCTGCCACTGTGCTGGAGAACGAAGCTGCCCTGTCGATCTCCGATACTGCCCACCACACGCTCGAGGCCCACGAAGCTCGCTGAGCCATCTTCACGATAGATCATCAAATACTCGACGGTCCCATCTCCTACGATATCGCCGCTGAATGATTTGGCCACGGTTGCGCGGGTGAGCTTGGGTCCGCCCTCCATCTCGTCGTACGGCTTCTCGTCCCATGATTTCAGTTGGAACGTGGCTTTTGCATGAAAGCTCATGTCACATCCTCTCTCGACCCGATGGATCTGCGAGAGCAAGCGACGTCGGAAGCCGAATTCAGTAGAAGGTGGTTCGCTGACATTGTCATCTGGCTAATGCCGCGTCCAGCATCGTTATCAGGGTGTCACGATCGAAGCTGAACTGATGTCTCTCGTTGAGTTCTACCACCTTCTCAATGGCTCTCTGGATCGCGCCCCGCGCTTGGGCCTGGCTGGGGACCACCAGGTACCGCCGCTTGGGATTCTCATCGAACATCGCGTGCATCACGGCTTCCGCCACGTCGACCGGTTCCGGGAATCGCGACTCGTCCCCCGAAGCCCACGCGATCAGGCCTCGAATCTCCGCTTCGAAAAGAGAGCCCTCGCCAGTCTGATTTCTCTCCCGCATCCGCCGCAGAACGTTTGCGGACATGCTCGATCGGTAGCGGCCCGGCTCCACCAGACTAACGCCCACTCCAAAGCGCTCCATTTCCGCCGCTAGCGCATCGGCGTACGCTTCCATCGCGTGCTTGCTCATAGCATACGGTCCACTGAGCATGCCGGCTACGATCCCGCTAACCGAGCCGATCGTCGTAATGCGACCTCGTGCCTCCATAATAAGTGGTGCGAACGCCTTCGTGATGCGGTATGGACCTAACACATTCACGTCGAACTGAAAGTGAAGGTCTTCCTCCTCAGCTTCGATCAGTGGCGCGATCACGGCGACGCCTGCGTTGTTTACCAGGCCGTATAGGCCCCGGCCCGCCTGCTCGACCTGGTTCACCGCCGCGTCGATCTCGTCCTGCTTGGTCACGTCCAGTCGAATCGACTGAACGTTCTCGATTTGGTTCAAGTCTCTGAGATCTTCCTCGCTCCGTGCACCGGCGTAGACGAAGTACCCCCTGGCCGCGAGGGTCTCCGTGATTGTCCTACCTATCCCCGAGCTGGCCCCGGTCACCAGCACAGCTTTTTGCGTGCCTTCTAGCCCCTGGGCTTCCACGGATCCGCCGCCTGTAATCCCTGTGACTACCCATCCTGATATGGTCCACACGGCGAAGGTGGCAAGCATGACTCTTACACGCGTTCTCATGACTCTCTCCTCATCGGATTGCGCTTGGGGTGGGATGCGGCGAATTGTAGGGCTACACGCGGCGGCCGTCTTACGGACCTGCCCATCACGTGCGGGCGACCCCTCAAGGATCGCCCGGGACACCAGAATTGGCAAGAAACCGGAGGATTGCTTGTTGCGGCGCTGGTCTCATCGACCGGCTCATCGCCCGTCGCCGTAGATCTCCGTATCGGGGAACGTCAACGCAAACCCATACCATCGCGTGAAAATCTGAAGTGGCCTAACGGCCTCTGCCCGGCTGCCATCGGAATCGTACAGGACGCTACCCTCGATATACTGGCCATTGGTCATTCGGAGAACGTCATCGTCCCACCGCATGTTATCGGCATCAACGTAGAATGATGACAGGACATGCGAAGACGGGTCAAGAAACACCAACATCCGCCGTCCTTGAAACGAGTCGAGAACCGCTCTGTCTTCCGCTATAACCCGCGCATACGAGTAGTACCGCGCCTCGTCACCTTGCCGCGACGGGCATCACCCAGCGATCGCCACTCCGGATTTCTAAGGGGAACAAAGTTGGGAGCCTTCCAAAAGATCGCTCGATCGGTGTCGAAGCCTTCTTGGGTGGGCATTTTTGGGTCGGCATCGACCGTTGCAGGCATTTGCGCACGCCCCACGCCCGGCGAAAGCGCAGTTCCGGTGAGCATCATGATCGTGACTAGACGCCTAGGTCCCCCTTCAAAGCACCTTAGCTTTACAATACAACGACCTTCTCTTTGAAAACGAGCTGCATGGGCTTGCCAGGCAGCTGGCTACACATGTTGAACAGTCCTGATACGCTCAAGGTTTCCCCATCAGCACGTGCGGCAGGACCTGACCGTCACGCAAGGTGACGTCGACCGGTCGGATCTCACGATATCCGCACGCATCGTAGAGGGCCAAACCCATGAGCGTCGACGTGAGCTCAAAGCGGTCATAGCCTGCCTGTTGCGCGGCCGTCTCACAAGTCTCTAGAATCTTGCGCCCCAAACCTCGGCGTGTCCAATCGGGATGTACAAAAAAGGCGCGGATGACCGCAGGGTCCTGGCCCGGCGTGCGCAATCCCGCATCGCGAATCTCGCCAGCACTGTCACCACCGAACGGTGTGAGCCGACGACTCCAACCACCACAGCCAACGACCTGGCGTTGACACTCCACGACGTAATACGTCCCGTCCCGCACCAGTTGCGTGTCCACGCCGTAAAGCTGTTGAAGGGAGCTCTCGATCTGGCGGTCGTCATAGTATCCTGGCGCAAGTTGCCGAATCGATAGTTCCACAAGCCGCTCCAACCGCGGAACATCCTCCACAGTGGCCAGCCGAACCACGAAGTCGCCGGTTTCTGGCGACATCATCCCTCCTCAAGGCTAACTCCTAACGTCTCGCTATCGCTCTACGTTCCTCATTCTCACCTGCTGTATCAACGGGTTCTTCTCCGGCGTCAGCGTGAAGAGAACTTCAATATTCTTCTTCTTCCCCTCGAGCACGAAGATGCCGCGTAATTGATTCAGGGGCGTCATCTTGCCGATGCTCCTAATCTCGCCCGCTTCCTCATACAGTTCTTTTGTTCTCTCGAAGACGTCTTTCCAGCGATTGTCCATGAAGAAATTCTCGGCAAACAGGCCTGAGTCCTCGGCTCCTTCCCAGCCCGGCAGGATGGCTGCCAGTTGGTTCTTCCTCTGCGCGAGAATGTCGGAAACAGGTAATTGACGCGGTTCGAGTCCCGTCAACGCGAGGATGGTGTCGAGCACCGCCATATTGCGTGTACTGGTGCCCCAGACGTGCGATTGTCGAACGACATCACTGCAAGTCCATAGTCGGGCATCATCGTCCAATTGCTCCCGAAGCCGGGTAGCCCACCGCTGTGTGCGATCATCACCTTTCCGTCGCAATCTCTCGTCCAGCTCAATCCGTAGGCATAGGCTCTCGCTGACGGGCACGTACGACCGTTCGGTTCACCAAGGCCGGGATTCAGCGAAGCAAACCGCCACGGGTGATGCATCTCCCGCAACGAGCTGCGCTGCAACGGCCCATCATCTGCATCGCTTCGGGGCGGCCAGGCTGCAAGGTGCAGCGCAACGTACGTTGCGAAGTTTTCGATTGAGGTGAAGAGCCCGCCCATCGCTCCGAACGCGCCGTGATGTTCGAGCGGAATGTTGATCCACGACTCGTCGACCCAGTCGTAGCCGAGCGCGAGCCGCTCCGCGGGCGCTCGTTCGTACTCCCACACCGTACTGTTCATGCCGAGCGGCTGGAAGATGTGCTCCGCTGTGTATTCCTGAAAATCCATCCCCGAGACGACCTGGACGATCTGTCCCAGCAGGGCAAACCCGAGATTGCTGTATTCGTATGCGACGCCCGGTACATTGGAGAAGGAGACCCCGCCCGCGATGAGGGCCATCAGCTCCTCGTCGGCGTCGGCGAGCTGCCGGTCGCCCCACGGGTTGTCCTCCGGGAATCCGGCGGAGTGGGTCATCAAGTGGCGAATCGTGATCTCCGGAGCATCGGTCGTGAGGTAGGTCAACGTCTTCATCTCGGGGAGGTACTTCGATGCTGGGTCATCGAGGCTTAGCTTCCCTGCATCCCGCAGCTGCAAAATGGCGAGAGCGGTGAAACTCTTGCTCATCGAGGCGATGCGGAAAAGGGATCTCGTGTCTGCCGGGATCCTTTCGTCGAGGTTCGCAAATCCGAAGGAGCCCGAATAGACCAGTTCCCCGTCGAGCACGACGCCATAGGCGAACCCAGGCATGTGCTGCCGTTCCCAATACTCTCGGAACATCTGTGCGACGGTAGATGCAGTCGCCTTCACCTCCTCAGCCCTGTCGGGATCGGTGAAGACAGGGGGCCGTTGTGCCTGGAGGGTTGCCGTCAGGAAAACACCAAGCACGAGCAAGCACATGATCTTTGACATGGTCTACTCTCCTTACGTCCGGCCCTTGAACCTGCGCCGATACTCCTTGGTTAGCTCCTTCCACCGCTGCTTCTCCTCTAGTTGCGCTCGGACGTCTTGCTTTCGCTCGAAATAGGCCAGTTCCCTCTTGAGTTTTTGAAAGTTCTCGAGGCGCCCTGGAGCGAGTTCGCCACTCTCAACAGCCGCGTGCACTGCACAGCCCGGTTCTGATTCGTGACGGCAGTCTGCAAACCGACATCCAGCAGCGATTGCATCGATGTCCGCAAAGCTCCGCTCGAGCGACTCATCGGCACTCCAAAGCTGAAGCTCGCGCATACCAGGCGTATCCAGGAGCAGTGCACCTGAGGGAAGGAGCACCAGCTGCCTGTGCGTCGTCGTATGACGTCCCTTACCATCGCTCGCGCGAACTGAGGCCGTCCGCATGATTTCGCGCCCAGCAAGGCGGTTGATCAGGGTCGACTTTCCAACGCCAGATGGCCCGAGCAACGCAATCGTCTCACCCGGCGCCAGGTATCCGTCAAGCGTTTCAAGCCCCGCACCATCCAATGCGCTCACGGTGTGGATGGGAACCCCAACTAGTCTTGCCGTCAGGTCCGCAACGATCGTCTCTGACCCTTCCGTGAGGTCGGCTTTGGTCAGTACCACTACGGGAGACGCTCCGCTCTCCCAAGCCAGAGTGACATACCTCTCGAGCCGGGCCGGGTTCAGATCAGAGTCAAAGGCGGACATGATCCACACGGTGTCCACGTTCGCCCCGACGATTTGCTCGTCAGTGCGCTTCCCGGCTGCCTTCCGAGAAAACTTCGACATGCGTGGCAAGACGACCTGAATAAGAGCATCGTTGCCTGCACCACTGTGCTCTATCACCACCCAATCGCCAACGGCGGGGAGGTCGGCAACACTCGAAGCATCATGGCGGAACCGACCAGAAACCCGGGCCGGCAGATCCGCGGTACCAGTGTGAACTCGGTACAGCTCTCGATGTTCTGAAAGCACTCGCGCTACCATGCCACGACCACAGTCAACCGCCGCCAGGCGTTCTGTCCACGCCTCATTCCAGCCATATGCCTCAAGACTCATCGTGAGATCTGCCTAACGCATATTGAAAGCACGCTCTTGCTGCTACCATGCTGGCTAGGCGGCCCGCCCTTACGCAACTCAAGGCCGACGGTTCGACACATTCCCGATCAGTCTCCACGTGCCCGACTGTTTCTCGTACAGCTCGATCCACGCCCAGATCGCGTCAACCGACGTCTCGACATCGTCCACCGTCTGAGTCCCTCGTACCTCCACTTCAGCGATGAGCCATCCGAGATTGCCATCCGCAGAGACCCGTACCACTGGCGGCTGGAGATCGCGGTAGACGGTGAACGTAGTAGAACTGAGGTAGGGCTCGCGCCCAGCTCTGCGGTCGGAGGCGGTCGGGAAGGTTATCGTTCCTTGGTTCGCCGAGACGTACTCGGAGCCTTCCACTGCCATCCAGCTGTCGACGTCTCCCGTTCGGTGGGCTTCGAGGACGAGTTGATGAAGTCTGCGTAGTTCCGCGGCTTCGGTCTCGAGGTCAGAAACGGGCGCGCACCCGGATACAAGGCCCACCATGGCGACGATGGGCACGAAGAGTAGCAAGGTGAGCGTGGGCATTTCAATGACACCCAACGGCTGCTTGCAAAGTGGAGCAATGCGAACGTTCATGATCTGCTAGAGGGTCATCGTGAAGCCACCGTCAGGCGTCAGCGTGGTGCCCGTGATATAACTCGCCTCCTCCGAGCAAAGGAAAACGATAGATTCCGCGATCTCCTTGGGCCGGCCGGTGCGTTTCTGGTGGACTCGTCTTTGTAGGAGGTTCTCAACCGCCTCGTCCCCTACGATGCCGCGCACTCGATGATGCATGGGCGTGTCGATGAGTCCGGGGCAGACGATGTTGACCCTGATTCCTTGTGGTGCCAGCTCGGCAGACACGCTGGTCGTTAGCCCCACTTGGCCATGTTTCGAAGCGGCATACGCCGAGCCTCCACCAAACCCGAGGAACGAGTTGACGGAGCCGACGTTTACGATCGCTCCACCGTGTGCTCCCTCTAGCATCGCCCGAGCCTCGTACTTGATGCAGAGAAAGGTCCCTTTCAAGTTGGTGTCGAGGACCTGGTCCCACTGCTCCTCAGTCAAGTCCGTGATCGCGGGAAACTCCCCTTCGATCCCCGCGTTATTCACGCCGAAGTCGAGGCGCCCGAAGGCCTGGACCGCATGGTCGACCATACCCTTGACGTCGCTCGCAATCGAGACGTCCGTCCTCACATAAGTCGCCTGCCCACCGCCCCCCTCGATCTCGGCGGCGAGCGCAGCCAACTCGTCCTCTCGCCGAGCCGCGAGGACCACCTTGGCGCCCTTGCCTGCGAAGGCCTTGGCCGTGGCCCGTCCAATTCCGCTGCCCGCTCCTGTGATCAGAGCGACCTTGCCGTCCATGCTTGCCATATATGACCTCCGCTGGACCGATTCTGGATTGAACGCTGCCTAAAGGCTCTGCCTATCAGCTGCGGCGGCTTGGCTTCTCGCTTCCAGTCGACGAAATAGCTCGTGGTCCAACGGCGACCACAGCACGTGGACTAGGCCATGTGCCAGCATGGCAGCGAGCAACCCGTAGCGCCATACCAACCAGCCACAGATGATACCAAGCCACAGATTTACAACCACTGCCGTTCCGAACAAAGCCCCGGAGCGACGCATGCCCAAGGCAACCGCACCCGGCAAATGCGCGAGGCCGAACACCAGTCCCGCCATGATAATGCCAAACCACATCCCCAACGTCGATCCCGCGCCAAGGGCACTTCCCAACCACGCAAACAGCGCCAATGCACCCCAACGAAAGATGACCTCCTCCACGATCCCGCCTTGCAGCACCCGTGCCACCATGCCGACCTGCAGGCGAGCCCGCTCCATGCGCAATACGTCCGCCGGGTCGAGCTGGCCGCGGAACAATCCATAGTATAGCGCGAGGGCACCGGCGGTCGCGATCACGCCAAACAGCACACCCATCGGAAGTTGATCCGCCAAGGCCGGCGCAATAGATGTACCACCGACGACGGCCTCGAAAAACGGTGCGTGCAACCCAACTTCCGGCGCCAGCAGGGTGCCCACACCTACCGCGATGCCAGAAAGGAGCACCGTCGGCAGTATGGCACCTGCACCCGGTGAGCTCACCCCAGCTACGCGCAGTGCGCGCATTTGCCGTGGTGCTACCACCAGCGTCGCCACCAAACACATACTGAAGAGGATTAGGAACATGCAATTTTCACAGTCGAGCTAACGGTGCGAGCTGAACGGCGCCGTAATTAGTCGCTGACCCCGTGCTCTAGCTGGTATTCATACTCGGCATTATCGAAGTGGCCTTTCGATTCCGCTATGAGTCCGTCGGCGCTGATTTGCCATTCCTCATACCCGCTGAACCGAACGCGGTTACCTGTACCGCCCGGTCCAGTGTTCGTACCCGTCAGCGTCCAGTGGAATTCTGTGCCATCCGATTGATGAACCACTTTGTCCTTGGCCACCACCATGTCAGGGAAATCGGTCATGAAGCCATGCGCTACTTCTGCAATAGATTTTCGCGCTACAGCCGGTTCACCATCGTTGACGCTCAATGAACCTTCTTCAGAAAAGAAGGCCGCGACATTATCGGGGTTCTTGCTGCACCAAGCTTCCGCATATCTGTTTCCAAAGTCATCCAATTCTGTTGGATTCATTCGTATCCCCTCGTTTGAATGCGTCTCACGTGTAGCGCATGGTTGCTGAAGCGTTACAGCGGCTTAGCGCTCGGAGAGGAATCGCAAGATCTCAGTCATGAGTCGCTCACCCTGTGACGTCTCAAAAACAAACTGCGCGTGGGCCGACCCGTCGAGGACCACGAGCTCCTTTGGGCCCGGTGCTTGCTCGTACTGCTCGCGAATCCCCGGAAGTCGTAGAGTGCCGCTGCCGGTGGTGTCGCCTCGACTCGTGATGAACAGTTTCCGACCCTGCATCCGCTCTGGCTCCTCGATTCCGGAGTGTGCCAGCAGCACAATGCGGTCGATGCCGCCGGGTGGCGCCTCCACCGCCGCTTGGGCCGCCGCCCAGCCGCCGAAGCTGGCGCCGACGACCGAGACCGTCTTTGCGCCGGTCTCATGCAGGTATCGGACCGCGGCCAGCACATCGAACTGGACTCCGCCGTCACGAGACGTGGACTGCGGTCCACCCCGGGACTGGCCGCGTCCTCGGAAATCGATGGCCGTAACGCGGAAGCCGGCCGACGCCAGTGCTTGCGCCTGCGTCGTCCAACTCTCCTTCGTGAACAGCCCGCCGTGCGCCAGCACCACGCCGCGGTCGCCGGTTCCGTACACGTCCGCGTAGACAACTCCCCCGTCCTGGGTCGCAAAGGACACGCTTTCCTGTGGCTCGCCGACACACAGGAACATGAGAGCCGCGATGGCCGCTTTATCAAGGGGCATACCGCAATCGCTTGTTGGAACGCATATCGACCTAGCTCGAGACGGTCACTGCGTCACCCACACGTATCACTGCGGTGTCGGCGGTTCTGAGTTCAATCCCGGCATTCCCGCCATTGGAATGGGCCACGGTTCGGAGAACGTCTTGGTCCTTTTGCAGATCCCCTTGCGCACAGGTCGTCATCACGCACCGCGGCTTGCGATTGATGACCTCGAACTCCACCGATGCCACACGCAGGGTCCTCCCAACCCAATCATCTTCGACAAACCCGACGAGATCCACCCCGACGAGGATGTTGGGACGGAATCGGGCGGCTGCGAACGAAGAAGCAGGCTTCAACCGCCCTAACTCGGCCAAGGTAGCTGTCGTGAGCAGATGGAGAGGAGCCCGGTCAAAATACGCATCGAGGCCCGGTTCATGCAGGTAGGGAGCGCCGGATCCTGTGGCGATTTCAGTCGGAAACTCGTGCCTTACCGCGCTTCCCTCGCGGACCGCCTGCACCATGACCCGTCGATCCAACAGAGCGGACAGTTTCTCCGCCGCTCGTGATGAATCGGCGTCCAGGTTATCGCCATCCGCGAACTCTATGCTCACTGTGTCACCAGTGGTCCTGCACCGGCAACGAAGAAGTTCTGCGTAGCGCTTAGCGCTAAGTGAAACGTCAGAATCCACGTCGATCACGGCTCGCCGCCTGTCGCCCTCGAAGCCCAATGGCCCGACCTGAACTTCGGAAACCTGCTCTCCTAGCATGGACTTGATCGGAAATCGCCACAGTTCCATCACGTTCATTTCTCGGCCCCTATCAAGAGGATTGTCCATGCGTTCTCACGGCTCCGCCCATCAGCGGCGGCGTGACCGCTGGCCAGCATACGGACGTCAAACGCTTGATGAGATTTGCCGGCTTCACAATGCCAGTACGGCCTAACGGATTTGCTGTTCACCCGCGGGCCGCGAAGCGGACCGTCGGGTGCAACAGCGTGTTATGCCCCGTCGCTTTCATCGACCTACTTTCCATGGTGCGGGTCAGTCATGAGGATATAGACCAAGATCACTACCAACAGCAGCGCCACCGCCAGCCAGATGTCCGCTTCGTTTCGTTGCGCCCACTTCAGCATTGCCGCCGTCCCGGTCTTCACCCGCGCTGCCACTCGGAGCCACAGCGTATGCCATAGCCGCGCAAGCTGCTGTCGGGCAGTCAGATACTCAAAACGATGATTCCTTACTAACGAAGCGACTCTAGACATGAGACCTCACATAGCAAGATGTGTCCGTCTAACGCATATTGAAAGCACGCCCCTTGTTGCTACCATGGAGTCGACCAAGACCCAAGGACCACAACAAGGAGCGGCTCTCATGAAACTCACGACGAAGTATGTGGGGTTTGACGTCCATCAGGCAACCACGGTGGCCTCGGTGCGGGATGACAGCGGGCGGGTGCTCGCCCGGAGCGTCCTGGAGACGCACGGGCCGTCGCTCGTCGAGTTCCTTCGTGGCATGAGAGGGGCGCGGCACGTCGCCTTCGAGGTGGGAACGCAGTCGCAGTGGTTGCACGATCTGGTCGCGCCGCTCGCCGATCGCGTCGTCGTCTGTGATCCGCGTCAGGTGGCCCGCCAGGGCAACAAGGGCGATCAGGTCGATGCCGACCGGCTGTCCGAGTTGCTGCGGTTGGGCGGGCTGCGTCCGGTCTATCACGGCAGTGCGCATCGCGCCGACCTGAAGGAACTCACCCGCACCTACCGAAACCTGGTCGAAGACAGCACCCGCGTGATGCTCCGGATCAAAGCGCTGTTCCGCGCCCGCGCGATTCCGACCCCCGGCACGGGCGTGTATCAAACCAAGGCCCGTGTGCAGTGGCTCGAGCAACTCCCCGAGCGCGGGGTGCGGTTCCGGGCCGAGGTGCTCTACGCCGAACTCGATGTGCTGCGCGCGCTGCGTCCCAAGGCGAAGGGCGCGATGATCGCCGAGGGCAAGCGCGATCCGGCGTGGTCCGTACTGGGGGCAATCCCGTTCTACGGACCCGTGCGGGTCGCGCTGCTCCTGGCCACGATGGGAACGCCCTGGCGCTTTCGCACCAAACGGAATCTGTGGGCCTACGCGGGGCTGGCCGTGGTGACCTGGTCCAGTGCCGATCATACGTTCGTGGCGGGCCAGCCGGTCCGGCGCCGCCGCGCCCCGCTGACCCGGGGACTCAATCGCAATCACAACCGCGTACTGAAGGACGTGTTCAAAGGTGCGGCGACCGCTGCCGCATCGCGGCCTGGTCCGCTCCAGGACTTTTACCAAGCCTTAGTGGCCCGCGGGCTGCGCCCGGAGTTGGCACGCCTGACGCTCGCCCGCAAGATCGCCGCGCTCACGCTACGTCTGTGGAAGACAGGAGCGTCCTATGATCCGACGCAGTTGACGCGACAATCGTCCTAGTTCCTGAGGCGCTGGTGCGGGTGCGTTTACCTCGTCCACGGCTCCAGGATCCAGGACATCGGTGTCGGGGACAGTCTCGACAGAGCCGTCTGCCCGGCCAGCAGTCACGCCGAGGCACTCGTCTAACTCTAGCAGGTTGCGGAAAAAGTCGGGTAATGGACGATAGCATCGCGAGCCGGAAGTTCTTATCGTAGAGGGACCTCGATGGGAGTGCCACGATGCGCGGGAACAAGACGAATCAGTCGGCGCTGTTCAGCTATATCAGTGCGGAGGATCGGGTGCCCTCCGACCATCCGTTGCGCGCCCTGCGGGCGCTGGTGGACCCGGTGTTAGCCCGGCTCTCGCCGCAGTTGGACCGGCTGTACGCGCGGCGGGGCCGGCCGTCGATTCCCCCGGAACATTTGTTACGCGCGTTATTGCTGCAGGTGGTGTATACGATCCGGAGCGAGCGGCAGCTGATGGAGCAGCTCGATTACAACATCTTGTACCGATGGTTTGTGGGGTTGAATCTGGACGACGCGGTGTGGGTGCCGACGGTCTTTACGAAGAATCGGACGCGGCTGGTCGAGGGGGGCATCGCGGATGCGTTTCTGGCCGAAGTGTTACAGGAGGCGGAGCGGCGGGCGTTGTTGTCGAATGAGCATTTCACCGTCGACGGGACCTTGCTGGACGCGTGGGCGAGTCAGAAGAGTTTTCAGCCGAAGGCCGGCACCCGCCCGCCAACGGACGATGATCCGGGGAATCCGAGCGTGACGTTTCGCCAGGAGAAACGGACGAATGCGACGCATGCGTCGCGGACGGACCCGGAGGCGCGGTTGACGCGGAAGAGTGGGGGGCAAGGCGCGCAATTGGCGTACTTGGCGAGTGTGTTGATGGATAATCGGCACGGGCTCGTGGTGGCGACCGACGTGACGCAGCCCGGCTACGAGGCGGAGTGTGCGAGTGCGCTGGCGATGGTGGGGAGCTTACCGCCGACGGCCCGGCGTCGGACGTTGGGGGCGGACAAGGGTTATGATCGGTGCGGGTTTGTCGACACGCTGCGGGCGTTGGGCTGGACGCCCCACGTCACGCCGAACGTGCACCGCACGCGGTTGCGGAGCGCGGTGGATGGCCGGACGACGCGCCATCCCAGCTATGCGATCAGTCAACGGCAGCGCAAAAAAGTGGAAGAGATCTACGGGTGGGGCAAGACGATTGGGTTGTTACGCAAACTCCGACATCGCGGGACCCCGCGGGTCGGGTGGGTGTTTACGTTCACGGCCGCGGTCTACAATCTGATGCGGATACGCACCCTGACCCTGGCCGGAGGCAGCCCCTGATGGGGCAGTGTGGGCCGCATTCGTCACGCCGACCGCACCGCGGGGGCGGTAATAGGGGACCGCACGCTGGTACACCGTCGTGTTACCCGGACAAACGCGGCTCACCATGAATTTTTCCGCAACCTGCTAGAATTGCTATCATAGATTCCCATATAATCACACATCATAAGCTTCACTGTCCTGTTTACATTGATCTTCTTGGGCGAGGTCCAGTATCAACAGGCCAGACTTCAACATCCTGCGCTGAGGGCGATGATTCCGCAGGGGGCTGGTCCCACGGAATACCGGTACTTCGGCGTCACGGATGGAGGGGCGATGGCGCGGGCTCCGTCCTGCTGGCGAGCGGTCGGCAGGGGGGTGGACGACCCCATGCAGGATCTGCACCTTCATAGATGGGAAAGGGGCGGCGGATGCCGCCACGATCAAAGGTGCTACGAGGCTTCGAGGATGTGGAGCCGGTGACCCGTACCGTCCTGGACGCGCTCGATCGCGCAGCGCATTGAAGGAGGCACCACCGATGCAACGTACCGCCGCTTGGGGACTGGGTCTGGTCGCATGTCTGACCGCACTGTGGTGGGGCTGCGCCGAGTACGGCCGCGACGTCAGCCTCTCCCCAGCTGATTGGCCGGAAGGAGAGATGGAGCGCTTCACCCAGCTCCACAACGTCTTTTACCAGCCGCACCTCGAGGGCCACGGCAAGCAGGGCATGATCGCCGGAATTCAGGGAGCGCTGGCGGTCCGCTCCGGTCTCGAAGCGCTTAAACAAGGCGGCAGCGCCATGGACGCCGCGTTGACCACTTCATTAGCGCAGGTCACCGTGCAGGGAGGGTACGGCGTCACCTATGCCGGCTTCACCACCATGGTGTACTACGAGGCCGCCACCGGGCAGATCCACACCCTGAACGCGGCCTGGAACACGGTTCGAGGCGAGGACGACCCGCTCTCGATCCCCGGCCTCGGCACGGTCAGTGGACGCGCCACGCCGGTCCCCGGCCAGATGCGCGGCTTCGCGGCAGCGCACCAGCGTTTCGGACGGCTTCCCTTTGCCACGCTCTTCGAGCCTGCCATCTACTTCGCCGAACAGGGCTTCGCGATGCAGTCGCGGCTGGCCGGGATGATCAACCTGCGCCGTGATGCGCTCTCCCGCTGGCCTGAGAGCAAAGAGATATTCACCGATGAGAACGGCGAGTTTTACACGGAGGGCGACCTCTTCAGGCAACCGCGACTGGCCGAGACCTTGAAGCGAATGGCGGCCGAGGGCCCGGACTACATGTATCGGGGGGAATGGGCCAAGAAATTCGTCGAGGTCCTGGCGCGGGAGGGCGGCAAGATGACGTTGGCGGACCTGGAGAACTACGAGGTGATGTGGACCGACCCGCTGCACACGACGTACGGGGATTACGAGGTCTACACGCTGGCGCCGCCTAACTTCGGCGGCGTGAGCACCTTGGAGATGCTCAATCTGGTCGAGGAAGCGGGCGTGACCGAACACGGCCACTACACCACGTCGCCCGACGCCCTTTATAAGCTGATGCGGCTCAGTCAGGTGGCAGGCGTGGTCCAACCCCTGTCCCGAGGCCGCGTGCCTCCCGAGATCTTGGCAACACACCTGCCGGGAGTCGATCTCTCACTCGAGGGGCGCGTCAAGCAAGAGACAGCCGCCCGCCTGTGGAAGGAGATACAGTCGCCAAATTGGGCCAAGCTCGAGCAGGAAGCCACTCGGGCACTGCTTCGCACGGCCGAGTCGCAGAGGGCCGCCCAAGACTTCTTGAAGCGCATCGAGGAGGGCTTGATGAAGGAGAAGCCCACGGGCTCCGACTGCGCGCTGGCCGTGGATTCCGAAGGGAATGTGGCCGCTGTCCTGCATACCATCAACGCCCTCACCTGGGGCGAGGGCATGTTCGTCGATGGGGTGTCCGTTGCGAACACCTTGGCGTTCGACCAGGAACTGGTCAACACCGTGGGACCCGGTGTGCGACTGCCCGACCCGACCAACCCCTTGATCGTCCTCAAGGATGGCAAGCCCGTCATGGCGTCGTGCGTGGTGGGGTCCTGGCTGGCTCCGGCTACCGTCCAAAACATGATCAACGTGCTCGACTTCGGCATGAGCCCGAAGGACGCCGTGGACACGCCGCAGTTCTGGCAAGCCGACGCGACTCCCGAGGGCGTCTTCAATCAGCAGGTCCCCAAGGGGGACTTCGCGGACGACGTCCTGGACGCCGTGCGGGCCAAGGGGCAACGTCTGTCGATCGTGCCGCAGAACAATCATTACGGCCGACGGGGCTATTGGGTCGGGATCAGGATCGATCCGGAAACCGGGGTGATAGAAGGCGGGGTGTCGCAGTACTTCAACGGGTACGTCCTTGGCTACTAGTCGCGGGTTCTGACCCGTTGATTGCCGTCAATCAAGAGGGATGGATGCGCTGAGCAATTTTCGCTTGGCCCTCGTCGAGCTTGGAGCCGTTGTAGAAATAGAGGCCGCGAGGTTTGAGCTTCCAATACACCCACCTTCGCCAGGGCGAACCAGATGAGGATGAATTCGGCGCAGTTCGGAAGCATGACCATGACCGGGTCGCCCTTGCTGATCCCCAGGGAGGCCAATCCGTGCGCTTTGCCCAGTTCGATCGTGCTCCGCGACAATCCTCTGGTGAACATTCGGAACACGCGATCGGTCGTCTTCGTGATGAAGAAACGGCGTCGTGTACAGCGGTGACGACGCCGCACGAGTCTACCCGGATCCACGGCCGGCGGCCCGCATGTATTTCCAGCTCGCGCGATAGCGGCGGTCGGCGCTAATTGGCGAGAGGCTGAGAGGCTCGAACAACGAAAGTCGGCCGACGTGTCCAAACCCTAGCCCGACAATGAAATCACGAGGAGCATCGCTCCTCGTGGGGAGAAGTCCACATGGCCAAAGAGATGATCGTTCCTGATCTTGACCGCAAGCCCGCGGGTTTCGCGCCCGCAACCAAGCTCGGCAACCTCATCTTCGTGTCCGGCCAGATCGGCACGAATGAACGTGGGGTCGTTGAAGGCGGCGTCCGCGAGCAGACCCAACGCACATTCGCGAACCTCGAAGCGACCTTGAAGGCGGCAGGCGCGACGATGGCGGACGTGATGAAGATCACCTGCTTCCTCGTCCGGGAGAACGACTACAAAATCTACGCAGAGGAGCGGGCGAAGGTCTTTCCCGCGGATGCCCAGCCGGCAAGCTCCACGGTCATCGTCAAAGCCCTGGTGAAGCCTGAATTGTTCGTTGAAGTCGAGGCCATCGCGGCTATCGGCTAAAGTACGGTGCAATCCATAACCCCCACGCGGGCTTCGCGTCACCTGTCAGCGAACTCCACCATCACCGCGGCCAGCACCCGGGCCCCGGCGGCAAGGTCCGATGGCTTGGCGTTCTCGGTCTCGGCGTGACTGATGCCGCGCTCGCACGGGACGAAAATCATTCCCGCTGGGCAGTAGCCGATGACGTTCCGGGTATCGTGGCCGGCGCCCGAAACCATGCGCCTGTGGGAGTAGCCGAGGCGCTCCGCGGCCCGCTCGACCGCCTCGGGAACTTCAGGGGCACAGCAGCGCACTGGTGCCTTCTTGATCTCGGTCACGGTCACTGCGCACGGACCGGCATTCTCCCTGCACAATCGCTCGACTTCGGGTCCGAGGCGATCGAGCACCTCCTGCTCCGGGCTGCGGAAGTCGATGAAGAAGGTCACCCGCGCGGGGACCACGAAGGGCGAGTTGGGCTCGACCAGCAACCGGCCGATCGTGAACCGTACCTCGTCGGCGGGATCGTGGAACATCTGGTGAAGCGCGTTCGCCATCCGCACCATGGCGACGAAAGCGTCCTTGCGCCGGGCCCGGGGCGTAGTGCCTGAATGCGCGGGCTCGCCCACAACTTCAACGCGAAAGCGCCGCGCTCCCGCGATTGCCGTCACGACCCCGATGGTCCTGCCCTCGGCCTCGAGGATGGGGCCCTGCTCGATGTGGGCCTCGACGAAGGCCGCGACCGGACGCCCGAGGGCACGGGGGCTGAGCGGCGGCATGGCGGCGCGCACCGCGTCCAGCGCGTCGGCGAGGGCGATGCCGTCGGTGTCTCGGACCGCGAGGCGCGCGTCGAGGCGAGCCGGGTGGACGAAACACTCGGAGCCCAGGCAACCGGGGACGAATCGGCTCCCCTCCTCGTTCGTCCACACGACGGCATCGAGGGACCGCCGGGTCTTGAGCCCTGCGTCCGCCACCGCTTCCAGCACTTCAAGTCCGGCGAGGCAGCCGAAAATGCCGTCGAAGCGCCCGCCCTTGGGCTGGGTGTCGAGGTGCGAGCCCGTCATCACCGGCGCCGCGTCCGAGTCGCGACCGGGGCGGCGGACGAAAAGGTTGCCGATCGCGTCGGTGGAGCAGTCGAAACCGCGCTCGCGCGCCCAGCCGATGAAGAGCGAGCGCGCCTCGGCGTCCGCGGGGCTCAACGCCGGACGGTCACAGCCCCCGCCGGGAGTGGCGCCGATCTTCGCCATCTCCATGTGCCGGCGCCACAGCCTTTCCTCGCTCACCGCCGTCGCGGCTGAGCCCGGGGGCGTTGCAGCCATCACTCGCGCCCCCGTCAGGTGCCCGCCACCGCGGTCCATTTCCTAGGGGGCAGTTCGAACAGACGGCCACCAGGAATGCCGGTTGTCGCCAATCCAAGCCGGTGCAGCACCGTCCAGACCGTGGCGGCATTCGATGTGACGACGGGAATATTCAGTTCCGCCTCGAGCCGCGAGATCGTATCGGTCCCGCGAAAAGCGGTACAGCTGATAAGCAAGGCGTCTTGCGGCAGTATGGCCTCGTGGTGGGCGCGCACGCGCGCGATGATCTCGCTTGGCATACAGTGGGGGATATCTCTACTCCTTTCGAAGTGAAAATTCGCACATCCTGAGACCTCGATACCGCTGTCACTGAGAAACTCTACTTCCAACTGATTGATTTCTTCTCGATAGGGCGTGACCATGAAGATCCTGCGGGCTTCGAGCGAATGCAGCGCGTCCACGACCGCCGTGGTGGTCACGACGGCAGGCACGCCCGATGCTCCCGTGATGCGGCTAGCGATCCGATCGTCCCACCCGATGCCCCGATAGAAGCTGCCGCTTGTGCAGGCGAAGACGATCAACTCCGGATCCACCTGCTCGATGATCTTGATCGCCTGCTCGATTTGGTCGACGATCGCATCGAGCGCCGGGACCCCGCGTGGGATGGCATCGCTCACGTACATTCGTCCCGTATGGAACGACACGTCTCGCGGCAATAGGTTCTTAAAATCCATTTCCGTGACGCCGTCCCTGGAGGGGACAAGCAGCCCGATGCGATGGACTTCTTCAGACATTCTGCCCGTCCTTTTCGGCAAGAAGTTGACCAACCGTTGGAGTGACTACTCGACGACAAACAGGCGACGGTCGAATGACGTCAGCACGTCCTTGTCACTTTCGGTTACCAGGACCGTCTCGCTAGACCCCGCACCGACTCCTTTCCGGTAGTCACGCAGAGTCAGCGGCAAGTGGAATACCATTCCCGGCCTGAGCCTGATGTTCGGGGTGTCGATGATACTGGCAATGTGGCCCTCACCCCAATCGGGTGCGAATGCGATGCCCATTGAATAGCCGCAGCGCCGCCCCTTGCGCGCTCCGCCGAAACCGTGATCCTCCAGGGTTCTCGCCGCCGCTCTATGAATGTCGGCGGTCATGGCGCCGGGGTGAATGTGCTCGATGACGGCCAGGTTCGCCGCTTGGGCGGCGTCTGCCCTGGCGATCAGCTCCACAGCGGGTTTTCCCACGGAAACGGTTCGCATCAATGCACCGTTGTACCTTTGAAAAACGCCGCCAATCTCGAATGTTATGGCATCGCCCCGTTTTATGACGTGTCTTCCCCATATCCCGTGCATGATTCCCGATCGTCGCCCAACGGCCACGAAGGGACCCATCGAAGGATACTCACCGCCCGCCGAAATCATCGCGTGGTGAATATCGGCGGCGAGATCGTTGTCGGTCTTGCCTTCTTTGACGGAGGTGATCGCCGCGGCCATTCCCGCTTCGGCGATCGTGACGGCGCTTCGAATGTAGCGGATCTCCGCTGGGGACTTGATGACCCTGAGACTCTCCACGATCCCGTCGCCGGCGACCAGAACAAACGCCTTCGCCCGCTCGCGGAGCGATAGGTAGACTTCCGACGTGAGAAACCATGACTTCAACTCACAACCCACGATAGCATCATTTCTCAAGTCATATTCCGAAAGATAGCGCAGTGTCGCATCTGCCAGATCGTCACCATCATCGTAGGTGGCAGTAGAAGAAAGCCAACTATAGGCGAACGCGTTGGCATCCTCACCGGTCCGTGTCAGTAGTGTTGGTTCGCCAACCGAGGGAACGACCAAGCATTGGTAAGCGTAGTATCCAGGCGTATGATGGCCGCTCAGGTAGTAAATATTCTCCGGCGTATGAACGAGGAGCGCATCCATGCCCTTGGCGTGTAGTTGCTCCTGGACAGCCTGAACACGCTCCCGAAACTCGGTAACCTCAAAAGCCAGTTCCTTGGTCATATCCACCTCCGCGAACCAAGAAACCGGCCCCGCATTGCGATCTACTATCCGCGGCGCGCCGATGGGCGCCAGTCGAGAAACAGGTTCTCGACTACAACGATGGCGACGATGCCGACCAGGGTGAAAATGGTGACGGATAGTAGGGACGCGAACACGAGAGCAGTATTTAGGTTGAACTGGCCTGTGAGTATCAGATTTCCAACGCCCCTGTTGCCACTGATGAACTCGCCAACAATGGAGCCGACGAGGGCCAGCGGGAAAGCCACCTTGAGCGCGTCGGTGATATAGGGGAACGCGTTCATCAGGCGTACCTTCGTAAAGATACGCCATTTGGTTCCCCCTGCGATTTTGGAAAGATCGAGAATGTCGGGCTCGATTTCGCTCAGCCCGGTGAGCGAATTGACGAAAAGCGGGTACGCGGAGAGAAGGAATGCCATCCATACTTTAGGCGCAGCATCCAGGCCGAACCAAATCACAAAAAGGGGAGCGAACGCGATCTTCGGAGTGCTGTTGATGATTGCAAGCAACGGAAGCACGATTGCCTTGAGTCCAGTGATATAGACGACACCGAGCGCAAGCAGGACGGTTGATACAAGGGCAATCGAAAGCCCCAATATTGTCGTCACCGCAGTCTCGCTGATCTTTTGCATTTGCAGCATGGCGGTCCGCCAGAACTCCTCCAGGATAACGGTGGGCGCCGGGAGCACGTACTCCGGGACATCGAAGGTTTGGCACACGAACTGCCAGACGCCGACGAGAGAGACGAAGAAAACGATCGGTCCCGCGAAAGCGCGAATCCTTTCCCCGGATTTGTTCATAACGCTGTAACCCTAGTGTTCTGCTCATCCTCCGTGTCGCCGATTTGATCGCGAACGGCTTCGCCCAGCGCCACGCATCGCGGGTCGCTGAAGGTCTGTTTGTCCCGCGGCCGTGGCAGGTCCACCTCGATGACCGCCTTGACCTGGCCCGGGCGGCCCGTCATCACCACAATTCTGTCGGCGAGCAGAACCGCCTCCGAGATGCTATGGGTCACTAACACCGCCGTATTTTGAGTGGCCGTCCAGATCTTCTGCAACTCGAAATCCATTCGCTCCCGGGTCATGACGTCCAGTGCACCGAAGGGCTCGTCCATCAGCAGAAGGGGGGGCTCGAGCAGGAGCGCCCGGCAGATGGACACCCGCTGCCGCATCCCGCCGGAGAGCTGGTGCGGGTAGCTGTTCTCGAAGCCCTGGAGACCGGCAAGCTCGATGAGATCCAACGCCCTCTTCCGATAGGGACGGGGGTTCTCTCCGCGCATCTCAGCGACGAAAAAGATGTTTTGGAGCGTGGTCCGCCATGGCAGCAATACCGGGGATTGGAACACCATACTGAGGTCCTTGACCGGTCCGTTCACCTCCTGACCCCGTACGGAGACCCTTCCTTTCGTCGGCGACAACAGTCCGGCCATGATCCGCAATGCCGTGGTCTTCCCACAGCCGCTTGGGCCCACGAGGGCGAAGAACTCCCGCTCGCGGACGTGGAATGACAGGTCTTCGATTGCAATCGTCGTCTTGAACGATTTCGAGACGTTTTCGAATTCGACGGCGTGTGTATTCGAATCTGAGATCACGTCTTTGACCTAGAATGGTTCAACATCCGGGTTGAGACTCAGGGTGCTCGAAAGACGTCGGCGGCCCCATCGTCGCGGCAAGACTGCGGAGCGCCAAAGCTCCTCATCCTGACGGTGGGGTCCGCTCATGGCGATTCACTGGGTGAAGAAGCCGTGAGCATACACCTCATCAGGGGTGATCGGGCCTTCGATGCTTTGCGTCTTCTTGACGAAGTCGATCAGATTCTGCACCCGCTCTCTTGTGAGGGCCCCGTACCCATGTTTCTTCACGAAGTCCGTGTTGAACGTCGGAATGGACCGCTTCCACTGGGTACGGACCAGGTCGAGATCGAGCCCCGGATTGAGCTTGACCATGATTCGTGCACCCTCCTCCGGGTTGGCCATCGCCCATTCTACCGACTTGACCAGTGCCGCGGCGAAGGTCTTGACCTCTTCCGGATTCTCCTCGAGGCGCTTGGCGGACGTGATGAACGCATAGCCAAAGGACATGTCGTATCCCCACTCGAAGAAAGGATGGAAATGGACCTTCTTGCCCTGCTCCGCTGCGAACTGCTCGAGCCGTGGCATGTCGCCGTCGATGGTGGCGGATATGAAATCGACCCTCCCGCTCACAAGAAGGTGCGCATAGGTGGCAGGGTCGGCATTTATCCAGGTCACTTTGGATGGGTCGAGGTTATGCTCTTCCAAGAGCAGAGGCAGGACGACCCGTGTGCCATCCCTGAGCGAAGTGCCGACGGTCTTGCCTAGGACCTGCTCGAGCTTCGGATAAGGTTTGGTTGCGGCCAACCCGACCGTCGTGCCATCGGCGAACGCCCCGAAGATCTTCACCTTGGCGCCCATGAGTATGGTTCGCACCACCCCAGCTGGGTTTCCCAAGCCGTAATCCGCCTTTCCGCCGCCCACCGCCGTGGCCGCGAAAGCGCTGCCTTGAGATGGCTGAACCGACACATCGAACCCCGCCTCCTCGAAGATGCCCTTCTCAACACCCACGAATATGGGAACATACCTGCCAGAGTATGAGTAGTTGGTGATGAACGTGATCTTCTTGAGAGATTGTCCGTTGGCCTGACCGCCCGCAACCAACAGTCCGATGAGGACTGCTCCCATCGCTCCGACCAGGACTGCTCCCATCGCCAAGCGTTTAGGAGTTTTGAGCATGGTAGCGTGCTTTGTCCTAGATTACCCGGTCCAGGGCCTCGATCAGGCGGTCGACCTCGTCCAGCGTGTTGTAGTGGACCATGCTGACCCTGACCGTGCCGTCCTCGACGTCAATGCCGAGCGCCTCCATGATCCGGTAGTTTCCGTAGTTGCCGCTCTTGATAGCGATCTTGTCGCGGGCGAGCAGCGGCTGGAACTCGGCCGACCGACGGCCGTCGACCAGGAACGAAAACGTGGGGGCACGCAGCGCCATATCGGCCGTGTTGGGGCCGACTAGGCGCACACCCTTTTTCGCGTTGAGGAAGTCGAGGAAGCGGGTGGCGAGACGCGCCTCTTGGTCCGCGAAGAGCCCGAAGACTGCTCGTGCTCGGGCGTGGAGGTCGTTCTCGGGCGTCGGGAAGTGCCGTTGGTAGAGGGCGTTGAAGTACTCTCCCAAGCCCACCAGTGCGGCGGTCGTCTCGTAGTTGGGGCCACCCGGGTTGATCCGGCGCGGGACGTCGTCGCGGAAAAAGAAGTTCTGGTTCTCGACCCCGACGATGCGCTCCCGCTTCGCGTAGAGCACCGCCGCATGGGGACCGTAGAACTTGTAGAAGCTCAAGGCGTAGAAATCGACGTCGAGCGCCTTCACGTCGATGGGCCGGTGGGCGGCGAAGGCGACCGCGTCGACGCAGATCATGGCGCCCGCGTCGTGGGCCATGCGGGTGATGCGGGCGACGTCGTTGATGCCGCCGGTGACGTTGGAGCAGTGGACTACGGCGACCAGCCTGGTTTTCTCGGTAACCAGTTCCTCCAGGTCCTCGATCCGAAGCGTCGCCGTCTCCGGTTCGACTCTCCATTCCTTGACGACCACCCCGTCCTCGGCGTAGCGGCGCCACCAGCCGATGTTGCCCTCGTGGTCGATGTTGGTGACGATGACCTCGTCGCCCGGCTTGAACAGCGGACGCAGCGCGTGGGCGAGCACATAGAGTTGGGACCGGGTCGACTGGCCCATGACGATCTCGTCCTCGTCCGCGTTGATCAGGCTCGCGACGAAGCGATGGCCCGCCGAAATCCGTTCGGTGCCCCGGATCGAGGGCTCGAACGCCTGGTTGGGCTGCACATAGGTCTCGGTCATGAAATCGGTCATGCGATCGATGACCGCTTTGGGGGCGTAACTGCCACCGCCGTTCTCGACGTATGTCCACTCCCAGCACTGATCGGGAAACTGACTGCGCGCAAAGTCCAGCTCGAGGTCCATTGCTTCATCCTCTCCGGCGCCCCACACTCACTGCGGCCGGCGTAGGGCGGGGGCCGTGCCCCTACGCGGATCCTTCCCGAGCCGACCCGTGGCCCACGTCGGCGGACATCCACGATCATGGCGCTTCTTCGCGTCTTGTCAAGTTAAATCTGGTTCGGGAAGGAGGGAGATGTCCGCCCAAAGGGATCGGTGGATACGGAGTGTGGATTCCCGAGGAGTCCGAGACGTGATCACCGGTAATGCAGAGGTGCGGCACTCATTACGAACTGTCCGTATTCCTTAAATACAGTCATACATCTATAGTCATACATCGGACGGGATGTTGTAGTCGAGCGGATCGCGGATGAAAGCGGTCGGCGGTTGGCCGGCTCTGCCACCCGCTACGACCTCGCTCTGCACACGACCAAAGACCCGCGTCATGGGCTCGAGAGTTCGGGCCGACTCCATGTACGACCCGCTGCTTTTCAGGTCGAAAATCTCCAAGACATTGAGATTGTAGCCGATGACGAGACCTCCGTCGTTGGGAGGCGGGGAGCCGAGTATCTCACGGCCCCGATAGATGAAGCGTACTGGGTCCGACCACTCGACGTCATACTCGACCATGTCCTCCATCGTGATCCGTCCGCCCGCTTTCGTGGTGGCCCCACGAACTTCTCACCCCACGCAGGCGAAGTTCAACCGGTACATGAACGACGTGACGACGGCACCTTCCTCCGCGGCGTCGATGGCCTCTTGACAAACCCTGGCCCAGGAGTAAGGTGACAAATGCGCGGGATCGCGCTCGCTGCTCGTATCCCCAGGACGCTCCTCGTAACCTTAAGGAGAGGAACATGACACACACGTGTAAGTTATCCTCCATCGCGGTCGCGCTGTTGGCGATCACGGTGGGCGCTGTGGACCAGGCTACCGCGCAAAATGTCGTTGCCGGGGTGGTGGTGGGCGCCCGCAGCCAGCAGCCGCTGCCGGGCGTGCGCGTATTCGTGGGGGCCACCGGCCTGTTTGACGAGACCGATGCCGCGGGACGGTTCCGCATCGAGAACGTGACCGGCGTCCGTGTGTCACTCGGCGCACAGCTGATCGGCTACCGCGCGGTCACCCTATCGGTCAGCGTTGGGGCCACCGACATCCGGCTGGTCCTTGCGGAGCTCATCATCAACCTCGATGAGATTGTGGTAACGGGGACGGCGGGGGAGACGCAGCGTCGCGCGGTCGGCAACACGGTGGCCAAGGTTGCGGCGGCCGAGCTTCAGGCGATCGCTCCGACTTCAGACATGTTCTCGGCGCTCAAGGCTCAGGCGCCCAGCGTCCACATCCGGCCGTCGGGTGGTGGCGCGGGCGAAGGGGGGCAAATCCGGATTCGGGGCGTGAACAGCCTTTCCCTCAACAACGAGCCCCTGATCTATGTCGACGGCGTTCGGGTGGACAACTCGGATCGCGGCATCGCCGCGAGTAGCACGTATTGGCAAGGCGCCCACCGGCTCAACGACATTCCGGTGCAGGACATCGAGAGCATCGAGATCATCAAGGGTTCTGCGGCGGCCACCCTATATGGCACCGAGGCCTCGAACGGGGTGATTCAGATCATCACCAAGCGCGGCAGGGTAGGGAGGCCGCGGGTGAACGTGTCGCTGCAGCAGGGTGCCAACTGGGTTCCCAATCCCGGGAGCCGGATGCCCACCCTGTGGCAGCGCCTGGCCGACGGGTCCTTCCACCAATCGGCCGATTGCGCGCTTCCAGGCGCTCCTTCCCCCTGCGGCTTCAATGCGGCGCGGAACGAATCCTTGAACGGGACCCCCATCTTCACGACGGGGCACATCCAGCGGTACGGCGTCGACGTCACCGGCGGCAGCGACGAACTGCAGTATTTCCTTGGCGCCGGGTGGGAGGAGGAGAGCGGCACCGTCCAGCCCAGTGCGTTGGAGCGGTTCCGCCTTCGGACCAACCTCACGGCAGTCGTGTCCCCGCAGCTGCAAGTGACTGCCAACCTGGGTTATTCGGCAGCCAAGACGGACTACGCCCTCACCTGGTTCCAACAGGGTGGCGCGGGCGTGGCCCATGTCATGTTTCCGGACATTGTCAATGACGCCAGCCGGGGAGCGGACGGGCGGGGTTTCGGAAATCGGATGACTCCAGACCAATATCGGGCGGCGAAGATCGTCGCCGACAACGTGGACCGGTTCACCGGGGGAGTGACGATCAGGCACGAGCCCTGGAGCTGGTTCTCCCACCGGCTCACCGTGGGCGCCGACTACGGAACGACCGAGGGGAACATCATCACCGAGCGGCAGACGGATCCAGACATTCTGGCGAAGCTGGGCGCGGAAGCGCTCGGCTTGCGTATTCTAGACAACCGCACCTCCCAGATCAACACGATCGACTACGCGGGAAGCGTCAACTTCGACGTGACGGACCGCGTGAGATCCAAGACGTCCGTCGGAGTCCAGTACTACCGGCAGTACATCGAGTTCAACCAGGTGAGGGGCGAGCAGTTTCCGGGCCCCGGCGTGACCGCCGTGAACGCCGGCGCGGTCAACATCGCCACCGGAACCTTCTCCGAGAACATCACGGTCGGCACCTACGTGCAGCAACAGTTCAGCCTGAACGACCGTCTCTATGTGACCGCTGCGATTCGGGCGGATGACAACAGCGCCTTTGGTGAGGACTTCGACCTGGTCACCTATCCCAAGTTCGGCGCGGCGTGGGTCATGAGCGAAGAGCCGTTCTGGCCCCTCTCGTTCATCAACACCTTCCGGCTCCGCGGCGCTTATGGCCAGTCCGGCAAGCAGCCGATCAGCTTCGCCGCGCTCCGCGTCTTCCAGCCGTATACCGCGCCGGGAGACGTGGCGGGCGTCCGACCCCTGTCGGTGGGCAACCCGGATCTGGGCCCCGAACGTAGTGAAGAGATCGAGGTCGGTTTCGAGGCGGGTCTGTTCAACGACCGGCTCGGGATCGATTTCAACTACTACAACAAAACCACTAGCGACGTCATCCTGAATCGAAGCATTCCGCCGTCGGCGGGCTTTCCCGGGTCCCAGCCGGTCAACATCGGGGAGGTCAAGAACACAGGGATCGAGTTGGCCGTTACCGGCGTGCCGATCGAGACCCGCGACGTCCGGCTCGAGCTGAGCCTCACGGCGGCCCAGAACAGCAACGAGATCACCGACATGGGGGGCGTTCCGCCGCTCAACATCGTGTCGCAGCAGGCCCGTGAGGGCTTTCCCATTCTGGGCTTTTTTGGGCGGAGGGTGATCCAGGCCGACGTCGCGGCCGACCCCACCACCGGGGCGCCCATTGTGACCAACGTGATGTGCGATGGCGGCACGGGGCGCGACGGTCTGGAGCAAGGGGGACCGCCGGTGGATTGCGCCACCGCGCCCGACCTCTATCACGGCCGGCCCACACCGGAATGGGAGGGAGCCTTCACCACCAACCTGACCTTGTTCAACCGGCTGACCGTCTACGGCATGATCGATTATCAGGTCAACGTCTGGGTGTTCGACTGGAACATCGGCGGGAACTGCGCGTCGAGGCTCTCGTGCGCCACGAACCAGCTCGCCGATTCGGCGATGGCGCATCCGCTCCGGGCAGCCAATTGGACCTTCTTCCACTTCGGTGCGGCGCAGCATCCCGACCGGAGCTTCGCGCGCATCCGTCAGCTCTCGGCGTCCTATAGCCTGCCCCAGTCATGGGTCAGATACTTGTTCGGGGCCTCGTCCGCGAACATCACGCTGTCGGCGCGGAACCTGTGGATGCTCTGGAACCGGGACAAGTTCGGCACTGGCGATCCTGACATCTCTAGCAGCAACGGAGCCAATTCACCGGACGGCAGCCTGGCGCAGCAGTACTACATCAACTTCGTGCCAACACCTCTGAACCGACAGTTTGTGGTGTCGTTACGAATCGGCTTCTAGGGGGGCCATCATGAGATTGCGACACATCTGCCGGCGCCAAGCGCTGGCCTGGAGTCTCCCGGCGCTCGTTCTCTGCCTCGGAGCATGCGATCTGAACGAGCTGCTCGACGTGAGCGCGCCGACTCAGATCATCGCGAGCACGCTGGATGATCCTGCGAAGGCTCCCGATCTCATCAACAGCATGATCGGGACGTTCGATTGCGCTCTGGGGGCGTACATCGTGACCTCGGGAGAAATCGGCGACGTGCTCGACTACCAGGGGTCCGAAGTGACCCGGGCGTCGTACGATGCGCGCCAACTGGAAGACGGACTGGGTCACGACGGGGTGTACGGCCTTTCGCCCTGCAACCCCACCACTACCCCGGGGACCGGGCTGGGTGTCTACCGACCCGTCCAGGAAGCTCGGTGGTTTGCGGACTTACTGGTGACCAGCCTGGAGGGTTGGACCGACGCCGAGGTTCCCGGCAGCCGGTCGGAGCTCATAGGAACGGCGGCGCTCTACGCCGGCTTCGGCTATGTCATGCTGGGAGAAGGCTTCTGCTCGGCGGCTATCGACGAGGGCCCGGAGCTCACGCCGGCCGAGGTGTTCGCCCTGGGCGTTGCCAACTTTGCTAAGGCGATTGCGAACGGTACCAGTGAAACGGTGAATGCGGCGTACGTGGGCAGCGCCAGGCTCAAGCTCAATCTGGGCGACACGGGTGGCGCCGCAGCCGATGCCGGCATGGTGCCGGCTGGGTTTGCCATGAGCACCACGCACTCGACGGCCAGCATCTACCGCTACAACACGGTTTCCGCCCAGATGTGGAGGCACCAGAACACGTTCGTGGCCGTGGCGTATCGGGATCTGGACTGGCAGGGTGTGCTGGATCCACGGACCGCCGTGCAGCTCGACCCACTGCCGCGGGCCAACTGGTCGGCCCTCAAGTACCTGAACCTGACCGATCCCATCCGGTTTGCGAGCTGGGAGGAGGCGCAGTTGATCATCGCCGAGGTCCAGGGCGGGCAGACGGCTATCGACATCTTCGATCAGCTCCACGCGGACGCGGGCCTGCCCCCGACCGGGCTCTTGGCCACGGACGCCACGGGGATCAGTGACCACCTGATCCAGGAGCGTACCCGGGAGCTGTTCCTCGAGGGCCAACGGCTGTACGACATGCTGCGCCTGAATCTCCCGTTCGTGCCGGCTGTGGGCGCGTCGTATCCGGGGCCGGGCGGTGGCCTCTACGGCACCACGACGTGCATGCCGCTGCCGCCTATCGAGTACGAAAACAACGATGACGTGGACACGAACAGGGGTTAGCGGCCTCGGCATAGCTTGATCGCGACGGAAATCTGAAAGGCGTCTGCCTCCTTCTGGAGGCGGGCGCCTTGTCTGTGGGTGCACCATCGGTGGGGCGAGAACGTGTTGTTCGGACGGACCGACAACCCGTGTTGGAGCCGGACAATCGGGCGGGACGGGTCTACGGAGCGACCATTGGGTTCGCTGCCCTCACTCCGGTGATTCGGATCTGGACGACGTGTGCGAAGAGCGGCAAACCATGGTCGGTTTGCGGACTTGGAGGCGAGTCTCAGGACTTCCCTACAGGAAGATGTGGGAGTGCAGGGCCTGAGGGCATTCGTATGTGGCCCTGCGGGGTTCGCCCGGCCCTGATCCCACTGTCGCTTCGACTACCGTGACTGCCGCGTGTTAACCCTCGCCGCCCACCATCGGGAGCTATCTTCCGTCCTCCGCCACCGCTCTTGCGCCGGACTGCGGTGCTGTGCAACTTCACGCCAGCCGGCTCGATGGAACCCCCAGGAGGTGACCCCATGGTACGGTTGGTCCTCGCAGTTTCATCCATCACAGCGATGCTCTTGGCCGTACCAGCCCCGACATGTGCACAGCCAGCGGCTCCGGTTCGGCATACCCGAGTTTCGGACAACCTTCCGGCCGGCGTGAGGGCTGCGGTTGCGACCTCAAGGCTTCCCTCACTGCTTCGACCCGAGCCAGCCGTCTCGCCGTTATTCTCCTCGCGGTGGGCGATCGATCTTGGTGGTCCGCGCGCGCCATTCCTCCCACAAGTCGAGACCTCGGAGCTGTCCACTGGGGCCAAAATCGCGATCGTCGCTGGTGTCATTGCGGGTGCCGTCGGCATCTTCTTCCTGCTGCGAAAGATCGCGGGCTCCAGCTCGGCCGGCGACCAGCCCGAAGAGCCACCCTTCATCCCGATTCCCCGGCGATCGCAGCCCGTCCGGCGGTAACGGCCGCCATCACCGAAGCTCGCCGCACGGTCAAACAAGTATTGGAGGTCGTATGAGCGGGTGGTATGCAACTTTGCTTCTGCTCTGGCCGGTCTCGCCAGCCAAGTGGTGATTCAGGAGGGGGGCATCCCTCCTCCGGACCCCCAATACGAAGTCCGAGTGGAGCGGAGCGTGTTTGTGCCAATGAGAGACGGGGTTCGGCTCTCGACCGATCTGTATTTCCCAATCGGCAGGGGGGACAGGCTGCCGGTGATCCTCCTTCGCACGCCCTACAATAAGAAGTTGTTCTATCAGCGAGCGTGGCCGGGAACGTATGCGTTGGCAGGCCAGGGGTATATCGTCGCCGTGCAAGATACGAGGGGCAAGTTCGAATCCGAGGGCGAGTACGTCATGGCTGCGGATGATACGCGCGACGGGTACGACGCCGTTGACTGGCTTGCCAAACAGCCTTGGTCGACCGGCAAGGTCGGCACGTACGGGTGCTCCTACTTGGGCGAGGTCCAGTATCAACAGGCCAGACTCCAACATCCCGCGCTGAGGGCAATGATTCCGCAGGGGGCTGGTCCCACGGAATACCGGTACTTCGGCGTCACGGATGGAGGGGCGATGGAGCTTGCCGCCATCGTGGGATGGTTCCGAGAGCGTGGCAGCAAAATCTACTATCGCCCGCCTCCGGGAACACCGCGGGAAAAGTTTCTCCGCACGGTGGATTACTTCAACCCGGAGCCAGTGCTTCCGAAAGTAGATTACGCGGAGCTCCTGTGGAGCCTTCCCACGATCGACATCCTCAAGAAGACCAGCGCCCCGCCTACGGATTACGAAGACGTCATGTCCCATCCTCCGGGCGACCCATACTGGGACAGCCTCGGATACATCAAAGGAACGGATGGACTTCGCGGACGACGTCCTGGACGCCGTGCGGGCCAAGGGGCAGCGTCTGTCGATCGTGCCGCAGAACAATCACTTCGGCCGACGGGGCTATTGGGTCGGGATCAGGATCGATCCGGCCCTTCCACCTTCGTCGTGCACGACCTTTCCTCCCTGCAACACGAAAGGCACCTGCTCCAAGATCCGGATGTCGTCGAGGGGATTCCCGTCGACCGCGATGATATCGGCGATCTTTCCCATCTCGAGGGTGCCCACGTCGTTTTGGATCCCCAACAGTTGGGCGGCGTTACCGGTGGCTGATCGGATCGCCTCCATTGGACTCAGACCCAAACGTACCATCTCGGCGAACTCACGCGCTGAGTCTTGGTGGGGGAAGATGTTGTCGGAGCCGAAGCCGACTTTGACGCCCGCCGCGAACGCGGCCCGAATGCGCGCGTCCCTCTCCTTTATAAGGGCCCGACCCTTGGCGATGCTCTCGGGCCGGTAACCCAGGCGGGGCCCTTCGTTCACCACGTAGTTCAGCACGTAGATCGTGGGGACGAGCCACGTGCCCTTTTCCTTCATGAGCGCGATGCCCTCCTCGTCGATCAGGATGCCGTGCTCGACATTGTCCACGCCCGCTCTGACCGCGGCCTTGATTCCGGCGGTGCCGATGGCATGCACGGTGATCTTCTTGCCGTGGCGGTGCGTCTCGTCGACGAGAGCGTGGAGCTCCTCGTTGGTGAAGGCGGTCGTGCGCGGATCGTCACTCGCCGACATCACCCCGCCGGTAGCGGCCGCCTTGATCCAATCCGCGCCTCCCTTGATTTCGGTTCGAACCGCCTTTCGGAGCGCATCGGGACCGTCGACCACGCGGGCCGGTAACTCGATATCGAGGTCCGGAGCCAGCTCGCCCCGGTCTCCGTGTCCACCGGTGGAGGAGAGCATATGCGGAGCCACGAACATCCGGGGACCCTCGAAGTCTCCCCGGGCGATGGCGTCCCGCACATCGGCGTCAATGTAGTAGGCGTCCGGCTCGCCGAGCGTCCGGATGGTGGTGAAACCAGACCGAAGCAGGATCTGGGCGCTGCGCAGCGCGTCCAGGGCTTTGGCGGCGCTCGACACCGTGAGGGGAGCGTATCGGTTGCGGGAGACGAGATGCGCATGGAGGTCGATCATTCCCGGGAGACAGGTCCGGTCGGTGAGTTCGACGACGCGGGCGCCGTCGGGGACTCGGCCCTCCCGTTCGAGGGCAACGATTCGGCCGTCGCGAACGAGGATCGTCACATGGGACGTCGCAGCGGCACTCTGGCCATCGATGACCCTCCCGCAGCGGAGGGCGATGGTCTCCTGAGCCGCGGCCGGCGCGGCCAGAAGGCAGGCAGCGAAGGCGAGCTTCAGTCTTGTGATTTGGCGTGACATGGCGGAGAAAAGGTACGGGAAGTGGCGGGCATAAGCGAGAGGACGTTGGAAGTCCTCGCGGTTGACGACGTCAGCCTCGCCCCGCGTCTTCGATTTCTTTGACCTCTTGCCCTGGCCGGGCAAGGTGTGGCATCCTTGGCATCGGTGGCCTCCTTTCTCTGGCGTTCCCTTGAAGTATTCGTCACTCCAAGTCTACCAGAGGTTTAGGTCGGCGAAGCGAGTTACCTCGATGACATGAAGCGAGATGATGGTCATGAAACGAACACTTCTCCTTTGTTGGTCGATCGTATTGGTTGCGTGCAGTGTCGACAATGTCGAACAGACGGACTGGGAGCAGTACACCGATACCGATCGCGGTGTGCCCAAGCCATTGGGCGAGGGTCGCGCGGCCATAGTGGTGGGCACCAGCGGGGGGAAGGCCGTGGCCGCCGGTCTCCAGATGCTGAGGGAAGGGGGCACCGCCGTCGATGCCGGGCTGACCACCTCGCTGGCGCAGATTGCGGAGACCGCCGGCGCCGCCATCAGTTACGCCGGTATCCTGAACATGGTTTACTACGAAGCGGAGACTGACAAGCTCTACAGCATGAACGCCAACTTCAACAGCGTGCTGGGAGAGGATGACCCGCTCACCATTCCGACCGCGTCGTTCGTCGATCCGAAGAAGGACAAACCTACCCCAAGCGGTCGCACGGCATTCGTGCCGGGCTTCATGGCTGGTGTGGCAGCTGCCCACGGGCGTTTCGGCAAGTTGCCGTTCGACGCCATTTTCCAGCCCGCAATTCGGATAGCCGAGGGCGGATTTGTACTGAATCCGGGATTGGTGGCGGGGGGCGTAGAACGCAGCACGGACATTCTGTCACGGTTGCCGGAAACGAAGGCGGTCTTTACCAAAGGCAATGGCGAGTTCTACCAGGTGGGCGATTTGTTCCGTCAGCCCGCGTTGGCGGAAACGCTCCGCCATGTCGCCGAACAGGGGATTGACTACATCTACCGGGGGCCGTGGGCCAAAAAGTTCGTGGCCGCCGTGCAGGCAGATGGTGGCAAAATGACCGTGGAGGATCTAGCACGGTATGAGGTGGAGTGGGATGAACCCGCCCACCTCAGCTACCACGGTTATGATGTCTATGCGTTCCATGAAGCGTTCCGCCTGCTAGGCGCACTCAACCTGCTGGAAGCTGCAGATCTTACCGCCCGAGGTCATTACACTGAATCCGCGGATGTATTCTACTGGTTTCACAAGATCATCCGCGCCACCAGTGCGGTGGCGGAGGGTATGGTCGAACGTACCGTGCCCGCTGTTCCGAGGGAGCATTGGCTCGATAAGGCCAAGGGGCAGGAATACTGGCAGCAACTACGGGATGGGACGTTCCCAATCCTTGCCAGCAATGGTGGAGGGCCGCGGCACTCGGCCGCGGTGGTGGCAGCGGATCAGTGGGGCAACGTGGTAGCCATCCTGCACAGTATCAATACAGTGTTATGGGGCGAGACCGGAATATTCGTCGATGGCATCTCCATTCCGGATGCCGCGTCTTTCCAACAGCGCCGCATCGCCAATACGGAACCAGGCCACAAGGTCTTCGCCGGCACCCTACCGTTGATCGTCATGAGCGATGGAAAACCGATTGTCGCCATGAGCTCCATCGGCTCTGGGCTGTTCCACGAGACGGTCAAGGTTTTGGTCAACACCCTGGACTACGGCTACGATCCCAAGACGGCCAATGACGCACCATCGTTCTTGAACCCTGGGTTCAGTTTGGAGGGCGTGCCTGATCAGGAACGCGTGCTCGAGGGAGAATTCGACCCCACGCTTCTGGCGCAGGCACGGGAACTGGGCCTGGAGGTAGACGAGGTGCCGCGACAGCAAGCCGGATTTGGGGTCGGGTTTGTCGTAAACCTGAGGATCGATACGCCCGGGGGGCCGTACTTCGGGGCGGTTTCCAGATTCGGGACGGGCCGGGCTCTCGGGTACTAGAAAAGATGATGGGGAGGCACGCCGGCGCGCTCGATCGCGGCAGCGGAGGCCCTCAGTGGCCCAGCGCGACCCCTGTATTCCCAGGCGAGGTTGCAGCGCGGCGCACGCCGGTGGCCGCATCGATGCTGACCGCAATCCAGTAGCCGGGAACCAGAGCAGCTTCTTCGGGCGGAAGGACGACGATCTCCTGTCCCAGGGCGCGTACCGCTGTCAGCAGCTCATCGGGGAACTGTCCGGCCAGGGTTCCCTGCTGGTACGACAAGGTCGGCTGCAGGGGAGCGGTGCCGAATTGCGGTGCCTCCAGCGCTTCCTTCGGGTTCATACCGAAGTCGAGGGCGTTGTGGAGGCATTGAAGCGTGGCTTCGTGGAGCCCGCCACCGATGGTGGCGCTCGCGAGCACCGGCTTCCCGTCCCGCAGCACGATCACCGGATGCGTCGGATCGGGGAGCCGCGTCCCGGGTCCGATCTTCGCGATCAGTTCTTGTTGAAACGAGGCCGCGTTGGGGATCGAGATGCCGTCCACCAGCATGCCGTCGCCCCACAGTCCGCTGTTGATGGTATGAACCACAGCCGCCACGTTCCCATCCTCGTCAACGGCTACCACCGCGTCAGAATGTCCCGGTGGCTCGCGGCGCCTCGTGAAGTCCGGATGAGGCCCTGCATGATCTCCTCTCGCACCAGCGCGACCTGGTGGGCTTCGTCGCGTATCGTGCGCCACACCGGTTCCTGCATTGCATCCCACAGGAGACGCGCGGTCTGTTTCTCGAGTCTGATCTCCGGCGAGAACTCCTCGAGACCGACCCGCTGTTTGAGCAGGGCGAGTGGCCGCGCTTGTTCGATCCGCGGGTCCGTCACCTCCGCCACGCGCGCGATCTGGACTAGCCAATACAGCGCCTCCGGTGACTGGCTGTAATGCCAGAGCTGTTTGAGTTGGGCGCGTTCGAGAATGTTCAGGGCCTCCAGGATGGCCGTCCCTCCCGAGTTCGGTGGACCCGGAGCGAAGACTTCGAAGTCGTGATACGACGTTCTAACCGGAGAATCCCACCGGACCCGATACGCCGCCAGGTCCTTCAGCGTCATCTTCCCGCCTTCCTTGCGCACTGCCTCCACGAACTTGCTCGCCCATTCCCCCTCGTACATGTACGCGGCGCCCTCGGACGCAATCCTCCGAAGGGTCATGGCCAGTTGCGGCTGCGCGAAATGGTCGCCGACACTCAGGAGGCTTCCATCATCCTTGGTGTACTGGGTTGCGGTCTCCGGGAGCCGACGCAGCACGCGCTCCCAATTCGCGATTACACCGGCCACCCGCGGCCCGAGCGCGAAGCCCTCCTCGGCGACGAAAATGGCGGGCGCAAACAGCGAGGCGAAGGGAAGCCGGCCGAACCGGTCGTGGGCGGCCTGGACGCCGGCCATGAATCCCGATACGAAGACGCTACGCCCTGACGCCTCGCCCATGGACGGGATGGACAGCGGATCGTGTTCGTCGCGCACGGTATTGAAGCCGGCGTTCATGGCGTGGACCTGTCCGGTCTCCGCCTCGTAGTAGACCATCGTCATGAATCCGGCGTAGCTCACCCATGACCCAGCGGCGAGGGCGATCTGGGCGAGCGAAGTGGTCAAGACGGCGTCAACCGCGCTCCCGCCCTGCTTCAATGCCTCGAGGCCGGCGCGCACGGCCAGCGCGCCGCTGGTTCCGGTGACGACCCCGGCTTCCCCTTCCGCCAGGGGATGGGGGCGATCGCCGGTCGCGGTCAGCTCCCAGTACTGCTCCAGCTCGTCAGCAGGCCAGTTGGCGGGGGAGAGATCGACCGAAGGGGTACATGTCGCGAGCAGAACGATCGGCATCAAGGCCCGCAGGCCCAGCACGGTGAGCACTCCGAGCGTCGCTCCACGCGGGAGGGTCACCGGTGCACCGACCGCTCGGTCGATGGAAGAGGGTGCGGCCGTCGTTCCGCAATGTCGCGACGCGCGTCTCATGATTCACCTCCTGCCCGTTTCGGGCGTGGAACGGCGTAGCGGGGTTTTGTCACCGCCACCCACTCAAGGTCGAGGTCGGCGAGCTGGTCCGACTGTACGTGGCCAACCTCGTGGAGTATAACGCTGTAGCCTCATTCTATCTCCATGCCCAAACGTTCGACGGGTACCGCAGCGGCACGTCGCTCGAGCCGCACGAGCTCGCGGCGGATCGGCGGCAGTGCGGCTTTATGCGGTCCTCTCCGGTCGGCCCAACCGTCGTGTTCCGGGGTTCGTCCCTCACGGCGACCCGCTGGTCAGTGGCACCGCGGACTTGTCGGCGCTCAGTCCTTGCGCAGCGTCGTGCGCCAGCGCTGCTGCGGAGCGTTGCCCGGGAGGGCCGTAACCCCCGCCGCCCGCGGTCTGGATGATCAGCATGTCGGCGGCGGTGAGGTCGAGCCGGCTCAGCGATTCCAGGCGCCGCTCGACGTCCCCGCAGCGGAGACGCACGCTGGCCCGGGCGCCCGGCGCGCCTCCAGCCAAACCCCAGGGACGCCGCTCGGTCCGTGCGGTCCCGACCACGGCTGTGGCGCGCCCCGCCGTCAACTCGAGCTCGCGCACCAACCCGTGGCCACCGCGAAATCGCCCTCCCCCAGCAGTGCCCTCGGCCAGCGCGTAACGCAGGACTCGCAGCGGGTACTCCTGCTCGATCACCTCACATGGCGTGTTGCGCGTGTTGGTCATATGGGTATGCACGCCGTCGGCGCCGTCCATCGCGGGCAGGGCGCCTTGGCCGCCGCCGTACGTCTCGACGTACGAGTAGTAGCGTTTCACGCGAGGGTCGAACCCCCCGATCGTCACGATACTCATGCTACCGCAGGACGCAGCGGGCACGCGTTCGGGAATGATCTGCTCGAGCGCCCCGAAGAGCACGTCCACGATGCGCTGCGCCGTCTGAATGTTCCCATTGGCCACGGCGGCCGGGAACTCGGCGTGCACCAGGCTTCCAGGGCGGGTGAGAACCTCGATGGGCCGCATGAGCCCCGCGTTGGACGGGAGTGTCGGGTCGGCGATCGCTTTCACCACGTATGCCGCGCACGACTCGGCGATCGCGTGTGAGCAGTTGATCGCACCGGCGACCTGGTCCGCTGTCTCGCGAAGGTCGATGGTGATGCCATCTCCCTTTTTCTCGACTGTGGCGGTGATCGGGATGTCACACGCTTCGTTGCCGGTGTGCTCCAGAAAGTCGGTGAATCGGCCTGATCCGTCGGGCAGGGCTGCCAGCGCCGCCCGCGTGCGGCGCTCCGCATAGGCGAGAAGAGCATCGCAAGCCGTGCGAAAGTGATCCGTGCCCCACTGCTCGACGATCTCGGAGATCCGTCGGGCGCCCAGCCGGTTCGCGGCCACCTGCGCCATCAGGTCGCCCCGGGTCTTGTCGGCCGTCCGGACGTTGGCCAACAGCAGTCGCAGAAGATCTTCGCGTAGGAGGCCGCGTCGCACGAGGAGCACGGGCGGGATGCGCACACCCTCCTGGAAGATTTCGGTCGAGTGCGCCGCCATGGACCCGGGAGCTATCCCGCCGATGTCCACGTGGTGGGCCAGATTCGCCACTACCGCCACCACCCGGTCACCGACGTGCACGGGGGTCATGACGCACGCGTCCGGCAGGTGAGAACCGCCCAGGTATGGGTCATTGGTGATCAAGGCGTCCCCCGGGGCGAGGGAGTCGATGTCCGCGGTCCGCAGCACTTGCCTGACGAGAGTCGGCATGAGCCCGAGATGCAATGGAATGTGCTCCGCCTGTGCGACCAGCTCGCCTTCACGCGTGTAGATGCCCGCCGAGCAATCTCGGCGGTCCTTGATGTTGGGCGAATATGACGTTCGGATGAGCGCCGTGCCCACCTCCTCGGCTACCGACTCCAGCCGGTTGCGCGCGATCTCCAAGCTCACCGGGTCCAAGGCCGGTGTAGGGGTACCGTGACTCATGACGTCGCTTCGCGGATATGGAGGAATCCGCGTTCATCGTGGCAACACAGCTGGCCCGGTAACGCCATAACGGTACTGTCCAGCTGCTCAATGACGAGCGGGCCCTCCAATTCGCACCGCGCGGGAATCCGCTCGCGTCTGTAAACCGGTGTCTCCCGCCACCGCCCGTCGACGTACACCTCGCGTCGAGTAGACGGCTCAGGTGGGGGGCCTCCCCCGAGCCGCTCGGGCGCCGGAGCCGCCGGAAGGTGCGCACTCGCCGTCACGCGCGCCGTTACGAGCTCCAGCACCGCGTGAGGATCCGCGTACCCATACCGCTCGTCGTGGGCGGCGTCGAATGCCGAGCGGAGCACACCGATGTCGGCGCACCATGGGATGGTCAGCTCGTAACTCTGACCCCAATATCTCGCGTCCACGAGCTGCTCGACCACGATGCGCTCGTGTGGGAGACCTTCTTCGTCGCGCATGAAGGCGAACGCCTTCTTGGTGAGCTCGTCGACGATCGGCGTGACTCGGGCGATTTCGTTTGGATCCGCCGTCGGATCGGCCACATTGGCTGCGAAATCGTGCCGTACCGCCGCCTCGAGCATCCCAATCGCGGAGGCGATGCCGGGGTGGGGAGGCACGACCGCCCCCCGCATGCCGAGCTCGCGGATCAGGTCGCCGGCGTGCAGCGGACCGGCACCGCCGAAAGCGATCAGCCAGCAGTCACGGATGTCGATGCCGCGCTCGACGCTGACCTTGCGAACGCCGCGGGCCATCGTGGCGGTAATCACCCGAATGATTCCCGCCGCCGTCTCGTCGGGGAGCATGCCGAAGTCTCTGGCGCAGGTGGCCAGTACTCGGCGACTGCTCTGTCGGTCGAGCACGAGTCGGCCGTCCAGCAACTGGCGCCCCAGCCGGCCGAGGAGCAGGTGGGCGTCCGTGACGGTCAGCTTGGATCCTCCTCGCGGGTAGCACACCGGTCCCGGATCCGCGCCGGCGCTCGCCGGGCCGACCCGCAAGCCACCCCCCGGATCGCGCCAGACCACCGATCCTCCGCCCGCTCCGATGGTATGCACGCCCACCGCCGGCAGCTGGAGCGCGTAGCCTTCGACCTCTCCGCTGGTCATCGTGTCGGGAACGCCGTTTCTGACCAGGGCGATATCCGTGCTCGTGCCCCCCATGTCGAAGCTCACAACGTTCGTCAATCCGAGCGTCCGGGCCCAATGCGCAGCGCCCATCACCCCGCCGGCTGGACCTGAAAGAATGGTGCGCACGCATTCCTCGCACGCGCTTCTGGCGCCGAGCAGACCTCCGTTGGACTGCATGATCCAGAGTCGAGTTCCGAGACCCAAGTCCATCACGCGCCGGTCCAACCGCTCGACGTATGTCGCGATCGCGGGCTGGACGTAGGCATTCAGCACGGCGGTCGAGGTGCGCTCGAACTCGCGCATCTCCGCGCAAGCGCCCGTTGCCGCGAAGACGCGCGGCGCCACGTTCACCTCCTCCAGCAGCGCCGCGCAGCGCCGCTCGTGTATCGGGTTGACATAGGCGTTGAGGAACGACACCACCACCACCTCGCACCCGGCTCGTCGGATGCTAGCCTCGAGGCGACGAAGCTCGCCCTCGTCGAGCGGCTGAATCACCGTGCCGTCTGCGGCGATGCGCTCGGCGACCTCCCATGTATGCGCCCGCGAGACAAGCGGGCTCGGCCGGCGCGCCTGGAGATCATAGATGCTGGGCCGGGTCTGCCGCCCGATGCCGAGGATGTCGCGGAACCCCGCCGTGGTGACCAGTCCGACGCGCGCGCCCGTCCGCGTGAGAAGCGCGTTGGTCGCGACCGTCATGCCGTGCACGAACCGTCCGACGTCTTGGGGCTTGGCGCCCACCAGCCCGAGCGCTTCGGTGAGCCCCTCAACCACTGCGTCATCGGGGGCCTCCGGCTGAGAGGGAACCTTCCAGACGAACATACCGCCGTCCGGACGGGCCACGGCCACGTCGGTGAATGTCCCACCGGTATCGATCGCGACCCGATAGCTTAGCCGCTCCTTGCCTGCCATCGCGGGGGCCTTCATGCGCGCGTCAGTGTCCTCGCAGCGGAGGTCGTGGTTGGACATCGGTGAGGATGTCTCGGTCCCGGGTCTCCGGCAGAGACCATACCGCGATCGTGGCGAGGAGGCTCGCAATCCCGCCTACCCACAGTACGGCCGGGCCGAAGCCGATGCCGTCGGCGAGTCGGCCGATCGTGAGCGGCCCGAAGGCGGCCAAGCCACGGCCGACATTATACGCGAAGCCCTGCCCGGACGCGCGGATCCGCGTGGGGAAAAGCTCGGCGAGGTAGGCACCCATACCGCCAGCCTGTCCCGATGCGAAGAATCCCAAAAGGAAGCTCATCGGGTAGCCGATCTCCGGACGAGCGATCGGCGACAACACGAAGAGTGCGATGTTCGCCGCCGATCCCATGAAGAAGAACGTGAAGGTCGGCCGGCGGCCGATGGCGTCATGGAGGAAGCCGGACGAGACGTAGCCGAGGAACGAGCCGATGATAACGATCCACGTGTAGGTCGCCGTCTCGACGATCGAGAAGCCCCGTTCGGACTCGAGGAACAGAGGCAGGAAGATGAAGACGGAATAATAGATCCCCTGAATCCCGATGCCGAGGAGCGTCGCCAGCACGGTCGTCCGCGCCTGCCCCCGAGCGAACAGTTCGGCGAGGCGGACACGCGCTTGCCCAGCGGTCACCGTGATACGGTCGCGGGTGGTGCGGCGGATCACATACGCTGCGAGAGCCGGGGTCACCCCAACAAGGAACAGGTACCGCCAGGCCACCTCGGCGGGCGCGAGCGAGAAGATGACGAGGTAGAGCAGCGTGGACACGGCCCAGCCGATCGCATAACAACTCTGCACGAACGCGAGCACCCGGCCCCGCCGGCCGGGGCTGGCGTACTCCGCGACCAGCGCGGCTCCCACGGCCCACTCTCCGCCGAAGGCGAACCCTTCGAGCACCCGCCAGAGCAGGAATTGCTCCAGGTTCTGCGAGGTCGCGGTGAGACCCGTGAAGAGGCTGTAGCCGAGGATCACCCAGGTGAGCACCCGCACGCGACCGAACCGGTCGGCCAGTGTGCCGCAGACGACCCCGCCGACGGCCGAGGCGACGATGCTCGCTGCCGTGATCCAGCCCGCCTCGGTCTTGGAAATCCCCAACACGGGAAGCACGACCGTCAAGGCGAACGAGTACATCATCCACGTCACGCCATCCAGGCCCCATCCCAACCCCGCCGCGATGAAGGCGCGGCGCCCGTCGTTCCGGGTCGGGTCGGGAACCTTCGCGACCACCTGTGCTTGCGGTGCGGGCACGGACAATTACCGGGTGGGCAAAACTCAACAAGCCCCAAGTGGGGCCTGCGCTTTACCGGGGGATCACCGGCAGCTCGATATAAGAAGGGTATCGGGGCTCGTGATACACCGTCTGGTTCGCGATCACGATGCGGGGATCGATACCCAGCTCGCCGCCGTTGTTCAGGTTCCGATCGAAACGCGGGAAGTTGCTGCTCGAGACCTCGATCCGGATGCGGTGCCCCTCGAGGAACACGATGCTGGTGACGCCCACCTCGATGGTGAACTCGTAGACTTCCCCGGGCTCCATGAGCCGGGGGTGCTCGAATTGCCCCGGCGCCGGCACGGCCGTTCTGATGGCCGCCGGCTCGCGAAACCGGCCACGCAGGATGCCGTCGCAGACGTTGATGCTCCGACCGTCCGGATAGACATCCAGCAGTCGCACCGTCCAGTCCGTATCCGTAGCCGAACTGCTGCCGTAGATCCGGGCCTGGACGGGGCCGGTCACCTCCAGCTTCTCGGCCAGCGGATCGCTCGTGTAGACGAGGACATCGTCCCGGCGCTCGATCGGACGATAGTCGATGGGCCGGTCGTCCCACGGGAGATCTCCCAGCGTGGGCACCGGATCTTCGGGATTGTACGTGTAGGTGTCGGGCCGTTCACTCTTCACCGGCTTTTCTCGCATGAGGCGCCCGTCGCCCACCAGGGAATTCGCTCGACCGTTGCTGCGAAGGTAAAAGCGCGTCCATTCGGTCTCGGGCAGCGGCCAGCGCTCGGCCGCCTGCCACCGGTTGATCCCCATGGTGAACAGCTTGAGCGGCGGCTCCTGATCTGCGCCGTTGTCGATTTCCTTGAGCCAATGGTCCATCCAGCGTAGTTGCAGCTCATTGAAATCGATCACCGACTCGAGGCCGAAATCCCGATCGCCGATCCGCCGTTGCGGCGCGGCGTGCACCCACGGCCCCATCACCAGTTTCTGATGCTTGCGCGCCAGCTCGGTCCCATGCTGCTGGATGCCCTCGACGTTGGCAATCATGGATACCGCGTGCACGTCGAACCACCCGCCGATCTGGAGTATCGGCAAATCCATGTTCTGATACTTTCCGTAGTTGCTGATCTCCTTCCAGTAGTCGTCGTAGCTGGAGTGGCGAATCCAGTCGCGATAGAAGTCGATCGGCCGCCCCGTGGCCACGGAGTCGGCCGTGAGGATCGGCAAGTGCCGCAACAGAGCCGCCCAATCGTAGGGGCCGCTTCCCGAGTTCCCGCTCTCCAGGTTGAGCGCGGCCTGCATCGTGCGGGCGCTGGTGCCCAGGGCCCAGGGCAGATTTCCACGCAACTTGAAGGCGCCACCGCGGTAATTCATGCCGTAAAAGTAGATGTCCGCGTGTGCCGAGAAGGGAACGATCGCCTTCAGATAGGACGAGCCACCGGCCGCAGCCCACCACTGGACCAGGCCGAGATATGATCCTCCGACCATCCCAACCCTTCCGTTGGACCACGGTTGCGTGCCGGTCCATTCCACGGTGTCGTAACCGTCATCGATGTCATCGAACCACGCGTACCACTCGCCGTCCGAGTCATGACGGCCACGGTTGTCTTGGATCACGACCGCGTAGCCGCGCTGCGCGAAGTAGGTGCCCGTGCGGATCTCGCCGCCGCGCTGATTGCCGTATGGAGTCCGCTTCAGGATGACCGGCCAGCGGCCCGGCGCCTTGGGCAGGTAGACATCCGCCGACAGCTCGACCCCGTCGCGCATGGGTACCTTGACGTCGACCAGCGTTCTCACCTCATGCTCTGGCTGGGAGAGCTGGCTTCGCCAGTCACCCGTCTGCGCGGCGACCGTCCCGGTGTAACCCAGCGCGGTCGCCAGCCATAGCCAGCGAGTGGCGCTCAACATACGTGCCTCAAGTTTGCAGCAGGTTGGATGTGCTGAGCATCTCATCGGATCCCGCTTGACTGTGAGGAACTCGATTACCATGGCAGGTTTACCCCAGCGTGTTGTATACAGATCTCTCAGCTCCCCGGGCCTCCCACCACCCGCGTTCCTCGACTTCCCAGCTCCCGTGCAATCTGTTCGAGCTCTTCGCGGCTCACCTGGAGCCGATCCGACTCCACGAAGGCGCGCATCGCCTCCGGGGTCATCTCGACGCTGAGTATATCGGCGACGCCCGCACGGAAGCCGTCCGCGTCCCAGCCGGCTTCGCCGTGGGCGGGGGCGGTTCCGACCTTGGCGCTGGCTATCATCGCGTCGACCATCTCCGGAGTCAGGGGGCTGCGGATTCCCAAGCGAGCCGTGAGGTTCTCTGCGACGATGAGCCCCATCACATAGGATGTCTTCCACGTCCAGGAGGCGAGCGAGCGATCGGGCTCCTGTGTCGCATTCCGCTGCTGCAGCCAATTGACGATGAAGTCTTCGATCAAAACGTACTCGCGGTCGATGGCAGCCGAGGGCAGGCGCCAGTGGTTGGTCGCCACCGCCACTGCAAATTCGAGCTCGGGATAGGCTTGAAAATCGTTGTGCCACCCGTACATGTGCGCGCCGCCGTGGCCGAAGCTAAAGTCTGTCTCCCCGACATCCCCCAGCATCCACGTGAGGCCAATTTGCACTGTTCCGCCAAAGCCCTCGACCTGCGGGGTTAGCATGAGTTTTATCGTCTCGGGCTGGAGCAGTTGATATCCGTTGTAGGTTCCGTCGTTCAAGTACGCCAAGAGCAGCTTGATGTGATCTCCCGGGATGGAAACGACGTTGCCCGCCGGGTAGTCGGCGAAGTAGATGGCGGGGGTTGGGATCTGGACATCTCCAATGCTCGCGTATCCCGTCGAGAAACGCTCGTAGATGTCGGCCCGAACGTGGATCGAGTCCTGAATCCACGGGTACATGCTCGACGTCATCCCCAGCGGATCCATGATGGACCGCTGCACATAGTCGGGGAACGATAGTCCGTCGGGATTGGTGACCTCGACCAGATAGCCCAAGGTGGCCATTCCGAAGTTGGAATACTGGAACCGCTCGCCGACCTTGGCGCTCCAGTGCTTGGTCGCCCTGCTTCGGTAGGGAGGGAACGTCTCTTCGGCATAGCGAGCTTTGAGATGTTCGCCCAGCGGTGGTGGGAGCGCGAACTCGCTGTGTGCCGCGTTGCTGGCAAGACCCGTGCGATGCGTGAGCAGATCTTCGACGGTGATGTCACGATCGCCCAGCGGATTCGTGACTTCGAAGTCGAGGTGCTTGTTGATCGGATCGTCGAGCCGCATCACCCCCTTTTCGACCAGCTGCATGATGGCGGTCGCCACGTAGGTTTTCCCCATCGATCCGGATCGGAACACCGTGGTGGGCGTCATCGCCCGCTGCTCTGCGAGGTCGGCGTAGCCGAATCCCGCTTCCCAGATGACGTTGCCGCGGCGGGCGAGCGCGATGTTGAGACCGGGTGTGCGTTTGGCCCGCATGACCTCCGGGATGAACGCTTGCAGGGCGTCGATCAGCCGTTCGTCGCTGCTGGTCTCCGCTCGTCGGATCTGGGTGATCGGCAGCTCGTGCTCGGGACTCGGCACGCACCCCGCTAACAGCGTGATCAAGGCGGTCGCGAGTATCGGCACCACACGAGTACGCGATTGAGCGATCATAGCATTCCTCCGAGTCCGGACCGCGTTGGGGCGAGGAACGGTTGCGGGAAGCCGGCGCGGGCGTGACGGGAGCGCCAGACGGACCAAAGTACGGAGGGGTTTAGTCGTGTCAACCGAGCGACCGCCGTGCCTGGTCTCCGGAGCCGGTGTCGGGACAGGGTTGTGCTTGTGCAATCCCCATGAGAGGGATCTCTTTTGTCGCGGAGGGATCAACTCGATTGAGAGCTTGACGAACCCAGGCAGCCTACCGCGGCGCCCGACTAGCTCCTCTCCCGCTGCAGTTCCGCCGCTACCCGCTCTGCCTCATGCATGACGCGGAGCACGTTCCCGCCAGCGATCTTCTTGAGATCGTCCTCCGAATATCCCCTCCGGAGCAGCTCGGCAAAGAGGTTCGGAAACGCACGCACGTCATCCAGTCCCTCCGCCATCGACGGGCCGCCCGCGTCGTAGAAGTCCGATCCAATGCCGATATGGTCGATGCCCGCCGCTCGGCGGATGTGATTGATGTGATCCGCCACGTCGGACACCGTGCCTCGAGGAGCCGGGTTCCGACGTGTCCATTCGGCCAGTCGGCGAGCGATCTCCGCGTCGTCCGGCAGTTCCGCGCGTAGGGCCTCAGCCACCGAATCTCGCCTGGCGCTCCACACGGGCTCGTCGCCGGAGCGACCCAGTGCCACACACTCATTCCTGCCCGCTGATCGGCACCGCTCACGCCACGCCGCGGCGGTCCCCGGGACGAACCCCGCGATGAAGTTTACCATGATGACACCGCCGTTCTTCGCCAGGAGACGCAACTCGTGATCGGTTACGTTGCGCGGGTGTGGGTTCACCGCTCGCACGTTGGAATGGGAATAGATGACCGGCGCCCGAGTCACGCGGAACGCGTCCCTGGCGGCGTCGGGGCTCGCGTGAGAGAGGTCCACCAACATGCCGAGACGGTTCATCTCCCGGACCACCGCTTCGCCGAACGTCGTGAGACCCTGATGCCTCGGGTAGTCCTGGTCGGAATCCGCCCAATCCGTGGTGCGATTGTGCACCAGCGTCATGTATCGCACGCCCAGGCTGTAAAACATCCTGAGGGCGGCCAGGGAGTTGGCGATCGCGAGACCGCCCTCCACGGCGATCAACGAAGCGATTCGCCCTTGGCCGGCGATTCGCTCGACGTCATCCGCGCTGCGCGCCAGCTCGAGGTCGGGATACCGATCGATCAACCGACGGGTCAGATCGATCGACCGAACCGCGTTGCGCAGCGCGTCACTCGCCTCCTCGGGAGACACCCTCGGATGCGCCGCCCAGAACTGCGCCGCCACGCGGCCCTCGCGAAGACGGGGAAGATCCGCCGGGAGCCCCGGCTGCGGCTGGCTCAAGTCCACGCGCGAGAGGTCTCCGTCCACCTGCTCCTGCAGCCGGCTGGGTAAATCGTTGTGACCGTCCACCAGGGGCACGGCGTCGAGCAAGGCCTTGGCCTGCGCTAGGAGCGCCGAGTCGGGGGGCGACCACTGCTCCTGCACGGCGCGGCCCGGGATGGGGAATCCGAGCAGCAACCCCAGCACGACGGCGGCCCGTTGGATGCCTCGTGGTCGCCTGCCCGGGCTGGAGCCGGCAAGGACGCAGATGCGCTTCACGGTCCTTCGCTCCGGCTCAGCGCTCGTGGTATATCACCCGGCCTTCCTTCATGACGAAGAACACGTCTTCTATCTGCTCGATGTCATTCACGGGACTACCCGGCACGGCAACGATATCCGCTATCTTCCCGGCCTCGAGACTGCCGAGGTCATCTTCGATTTCCAAGAGGGCGGCGGCGTTGATGGTGCCGGCCCGCAGTACATCCCAGGGGGCAATGCCTGCATCGACCATAGCGGCGAATTCCCGGATCGCTTCTTCGTGAGGATACACCGGATCGGAGCCGAGGGCAATTTTCACACCAGCTTCATAGGCGGCCCGCAGAGCTTTCTTGTGGGTCTTGGAGACTTCTAATGCTTTTGCGTAGTTGTTCGCCGAAATGCCACCGCTCGGGCCCTGAGCCAGTATCCAGTCCAGCACGTAGAGCGTAGGCACCAGATAGGTTCCGTTCTGCACCATGAGATCGATGGTCACCTGGTTAATCATGGTGCCGTGCTCGATGCAGTCGAAGCCCGCTTTCACGGCCGCGTATGCACCGGCATTCCCGTGGGCGTGGGCGGTGATTTTCTTCCCGTGCCGATGCGCCTCGTCCGCCAATGCCTGGAACTCCTCGTCACTGAATGCCTGCGCGTTGGGATCGTCGAACTGCGACATGACGCCGCCGGTGGCCATGATCTTGATCCAGTCGGCACCGAATTTGATTTCGCGGCGTACCGCATCCTGCATGCCCGCGGTGCCGGCGGGAATGACCTGGCCGACGATCTTGTCTTCCCAATCCGCTGACACGGAATTGAGGTCACCATGGCCGCCGAGCGGCCCCATGAAATGCGGGGCAACGAACATTCTGGGGCCTTCGAAATCCCCGCGGTTGATCGCATTGCGGATGGAGATGGCCGCAAATTTCTGATCCTTGTCCCCAGGCATGCGCACCGTGGTGAAACCGGAGCGCAGCAGCTTCTGCAGGTTTTTCAGGCCGATCAGCGCGTTGTCGGCGCTCGACTGTGTCACCACTGCCTCGAGCCGGCTCTTCTCGTTGTAGGTGGCAAACACATGGACATGCATGTCCATCAGCCCGGGAAGTACGTATGCGTCACTCAAATCGATGCGCTGCGCGCCCGGCGGTGCGTCGACCTTGTCTCCAATGGCTTCGATGCGGTCGTTCTTCAGCAGAATCTGTTGGTCGGCGAGGACCCGCTTGTTCGTGACGTCCACCAGGTGGCCGGCGTCGATAATCGTCCAGCGATCGGCGCCCAGGGCGGCCATACCCAGAGTGCAGCCGATGGTCATCAGCAGGATTTGCAGTGGGCGGCGTGCGGCTCGTGTCATGAGTTTTCCCTCAGCTGTGGTACATTCCGGATCGTGCGACCCGGCCTTCGGACGATGCCTATATGAGCCTTGACATCAATATGATACAGAATCATACCTAAACCTTAGTCCTTGGTGACGGCGCGGGCCCGGCCGGCTTTCGGTTGCGAAGCCTTGCTCAGACTTATCACTCCAGGCTCAGGAGGCACCACGTGTCGACATTGAGTTTCCCCCGCATCAGCAAGACCCTGGCCGCATGTGCGCTCGCGCTGCCGGCCGGCGCGTGGAGTCAGGAGTGGGACGTCGAGCGTTCTCACGCTCCGGAAACCACGATCTTGGACTATATGGCGACCGAGGGCACCTGGATCAGTCTGGACGTGTCGCCCGATGGCCAGACGATCGTGTTCGATCTCTTGGGACACATCTACCAGATGCCGGTCCGGGGTGGAGACGCGACGGCGCTCACCACGGGGCGCTCGTGGAACATGTTTCCGCAATACAGTCCTGATGGGACGCAAATCGCGTTCACGTCGGATCGGAGCGGGAGTGATGATCTCTGGGTTTTGGATCGGGCCACCGGAGATCTCGAGAATGTCTCGAAGAGCGACCTGGTGGTGTTTCGGGGCACCTGGTCTGCAGACGGCCGCCACCTCTACGCCGCCGTCCTGACGGACGGCTCTCGCAACAAGGCCTATCAGTTTCATGTGCGCGGCAGCAAACAGGAGCTGCTCGACCTGGGCGTGTTTCGGCCAGCTAACGTGTTTCGGGAGCATGCGGCCCGTCAAAAATTGTTCTACGAGCACAACGACGGCGACCTGTACGCGAGTGGAGCCCAAATCAAGACGTATGATCTGCGCACGGGAACGGTCGAGGTGTACCTGGACCGCCCGGGGGGTGCCATGAATCCGGCCCTCTCGCCCGATGGCCGATACCTGGCATACGTGCACCGGGACGATCTCCAGTCCCAGCTCATCATCCACGACTTGGAGACGCGCCAGGAGCGGGTGCTGGTCCCGCTCGACCGGGATCGGCAAGCGTACAAGGTCTATCATCACGGATCGTACTCGACGATGGCCTGGCATCCGAGCGGGGCGGAGGTGCTCGTTGCCATCGGGGGAAAGATCCGCGCCGTCAACGTGGAGTCGAGAGACATACGTACCATCCCCTTCCGGGCTCGAGTGCATCGGGAACTCGACAAAACGATTCTGTTCCCGGTACCGATTCCCGAGGGGCCGACGCAAACGCGGGCGCATCGTTGGGCTCAGCGCACCGATGAGGGGATCCTGTTTGAAACGCTGGGAGATCTATACCTGAAGTCCGGGAACGAGGTCCGTAACCTCACGAGGTCGGCGGCACACGAAACCAGTCCCGCGTACCACCCATCGACTCGAACGCTCTACTACGCGTCGTGGAGCGACGATGAGATGGGGGCGATCTACGCCCTCCCGCTTCCCGAGGGCCGTCCGCGGAAGTTGACATCCACGCCGACTCAGTACGGAGCGTTATCCGTATCACCCGACGGTCGGTCGGTCGCGTTTGTCCGCGGGGCGGGCGCGCTCCGGATGGGCGGACGCCTCGAAGGACAAACCGAGTTCGCGCTGGTAGTAATCGGGCCGGATGGGAAAGAGCAGAAGGTGACAGACGTTGCCTGGAGCGCGAACCGGCGAGCCAGGTATCCACCCATGACGTCGTTCGACCCGCATGGTGATCGAGTCTACTTCGACGAGTTCGTGGGCGACACGTTGATGTTGAAGAAAATTCGGCTCGATGGTCTGGATGAGATGACGCTCTATCGATTCCCTCACGCCGTCGGGGTTGCGGTGTCGCCCGACGCGCGATGGATCGCGTTCCACGAATACAGCCGCACGTACGTCACTCCGTTCGATTTTGTGGGAAAGACGCTCATGGTCAGTGCGGAGGACAAGCAGGGTTTCAGGCAGCGGGTCGACGCCGAAGCAGACGGTCTCTTCATCTCGTGGGCGGCCGGGAGCGACACGCTCTACTGGTCGCGGGGCAGCGAGTTCTACGAGAAATCCCTGAACGATGTCCTGGCCGGCGGGAGCACCGCGCACGGAACCGACGTCTCTCTGCCGTTCGAGGTCGAGGTCCCTTCATCGACGGTCGCGTTTCGGGGTGTTCGGGTGATTACCATGAACGCCGGCCGCGACGTGATGGAGAACGCCACCCTGCTCGTGCGCCGGAATCGGATCGAGGCAATCGGGCCCGCCGTCCCAATCCCATCGGACGCCAAGGTCTACGACCTTCCCGGCCATACCGTGATGCCCGGGATCGTCGACGTGCACGCCCACTACAACAGCAGCATTTCCGCCCTCAATGTCGTGCAACAGCGAATCGCCCGGCTGCACGCGGCCCTCGCGCACGGCGTGACCACCATGTACGAAGTGGCGGGCTCCAATCGGAAGGACGCCTGGGTGTCGGACATGCTCCGGCAGGGATCGATGACGGGACCCCGGCTCTTCACGGTGGGCTCGCTCATCTACGGAGCACGAGAATTCCGGCCAAAGCAGTATCGATCGATTCAGTCACTCGATGACGCCCGCGAACACGTGCGCTTCAACAAGGCGCACGGGGCCACCGCGCTCAAGGACTACCTCACCCGTACGCGCAAGGTCCGTCACATGCTGGCCACAGCCGCCCGGGAAGAGGGTGTGAACCTGGTGGTGGAACCGGGCGGCGATGCCCAGAGCAACCTCACCCGCCTGATCGATGGCGCGACGGGCATCGCGCATGGCATGGGATACACCCCGCTCTTCGAAGACGTGGTGCGTATCCACGCGGCCGCCGAGACGGGGATTACTCCCACCCTGGTGGTGACGCTGGACGGCCCGTCGGGTGAATCGTTCTTTTACCTGTCGGAACGGTTGTGGGAAAACCCGAAGCTCCTGAACTTCGCGACACGCGACGAGCTCATCGCCCGCACCCGGCGTTCGACGCACTTCTGGCCCGACGATCAGTTCTCACCCAAGCTCGCCGCCAACCTCAAGCGGCTGCACGACGCGGGCGTGCGGATCCAGCTCGGCGCCCATGGGCAGATGCTGGGACTCGATGCGCACTGGGAGATGGAGCTGTTCACCCAGGGCGGCTTCAGCCCGATGGAATCGATTCAAATCGCCACCATCAACGGGGCGCGACACACCGGACTGGATCACGCGCTCGGGTCGATCGAGATGGGCAAGCTGGCCGATCTGGTTGTGCTCCGCGACAATCCTCTGGTGAACATTCGGAACACGCGATCGGTCGTCTATGTGATGAAGAACGGCGTCGTATACAGCGGTGACGACGCCGCTCGAGTCTACCCGGATCCACGGCCGGCGGCCCGCATGTATTTCCAGCTCGCGCGATAGCGTCATGGGGCGCTAATTGGCGAGAGGATGAATTCTATTCCTCTATCTTCCGCCCTCCGCCGCCGCTCTTGCGCCGGACTGGGGTGCCGTGCAACTTCACGCCAGCCGGCTCGATGGCACCCAGGAGGTGAGCCCATGGTGCGGTTGGTCCTCGCAGTTTCATCCATCACAGCGATGCTCTTGGCCGTACCAGCCCCGACATGTGCACAGCAAGCGGCTCCGGTTCGGCATACCCGAGTTTCGGACAGCCTTCCGGCCGGCGTGGGGGTTGCGGTTGCCGCCTCACGGCTTCCTTCACTGCTTCGACCCGAGTCAGCCGTCTCGCCGTTATTTTCCTCGCCGTTGGCGATCGATTTTGGGGGTTCCCGAGCGCCGTTCTTCCCACAAGTCGAGACTTCGGCCCTGTCCACTGGAGCCAAAATCGCGATCGTCGTTGGTGTCATTGGGGCTGCCGCCGGCATTTTCTTCCTGCTGCGAAGCATCTCGGGCTCCAGCGTGAGCGGCGACCCGCCCGAGAACCCAGTCTTCCCGGTGCCCCGGGCCACCGCGCTCCTCCGCCGCTAACGGGTAACCGTCGTGCCATCATCATGTACACGCGCTTGACGCTCCGCCTGGCACCGGATGCGGCACCGACCCGTGAGGACTGCGAACCGGCCAAGACCATGATCACAAATCCGTGAGGAGGTCCCTCGCATGAAGCCCCACCTGCCCAGCCGCTTTTTTACCGTGCGGTTCGTCGTCTTTCTCGCCGCCGTTCTCGCCTCGGCACGGAGCGGCGTCATGGCGCAGGGGCTCTCCGACCCGAGGACGTATCTCCGCGAGAAGACACCGGGAGACGCGGCGTGGTCACCCGATGGCCAATATCTCGCCTACACGGCGGCCGGCCTCACCGGGGCCGATCTTTACCTCTATGCCGTCGGTGACCAGCACACCACGACGCTTTTCTCCAGTGCGCGTGAGGACACGGAAATCAACACCACGACCAGCACCGGTCGATATTATCCGGGCGCCAAAGGCCTGAGGTGGTCGGGCGATGCGCAGCGGCTTTTTCTGACCGAAGGAAAGAACATCGTGGGCGTATCGCCGCGCGATGGTGAGCGCGAATTGCTCCTCAGTGCGGAACTTCTTGGCGACCTTGTCGAGCTTTCTCCGGACCGCCGTCTGATCAGCTTTATCCGGGACGGTGACATCTGGGTACAAGCGGTGGAGGGCGGTAGCCCTCGCCGAGTGACCCACGGACAGGGTTTTCTTTCCGGTAGCACGGGGGGCCGCTTCGGGCGTTTGCTACAGTGGCCCCTATGGTCGCCGGACAGCAAAAAGATTGCTTTCCTTTCTCCTATCCAGAACGGCTGGCAGGTGGGGGTGGCGTCGGTGGACGGCGGCCGCACCAGCTGGATCATTCCTGAGGACGACTGGGTGGGGATGCTGAGCCTCGACTGGTCTCCAGACGCCGAATACCTGGCTATCTCCCACTTGGGCGATGGATTTCTCCGCAAGGAGCTGATGGTGGCCAGTGCGTCGGGCGAGTGGGTTCGGTCGATCTGGGTCGATACCGACGAGAAGTGGGTCGATCACAACATCAGTCCCTCGTTCAAGGTGTCGTGGTCTCCGGACAGCAGACAGATCACGTTCATTTCCAACCGGACAGGATGGAGGCATATCTACATCTCCGACCTCGACGGCCGGGAGGTGAAGCAGATCACCGACGGCGAGTACGAAGTCTATACACAACAGTGGCTGCCGAATGGGAACGATCTCCTCGCCATTACCAGCCGCGGTCACTTGCAGCAGCGAACGCCGTGGATTATCCCCACGCGAGGAAGGCCAGCGGTCCGGCTCGCCGAGACGCCGGGTGTGTATGCGGTTGAAGCCGTCTCCCCCGACGGAGAGAGGATCGCGTTCGAGTTCACGGGCCCCGGCCAGCTCTCGTCACTGGTTCTCGTGGACGTGGCCGGCGGTGAGCCGACCGAGTTGTACAACTCCCGTCCCGATGGACTCGCCGACGAGGACGTGCCACACGTGGAGGCGGTCACGTTCCCGAGTGACGACGGCGTCATGGTTCCCGCCGTCCTGGTGACGCGCAAGGACCTCGACCGGAGCCGCCGGCATCCCGCCATCGTGAACATGTACGGCGGTTGGGGTCAGCGAGCGCTCTTGGCGCGTCCCAGCTCCTTTTTCAATTTCATGGTGAATAATGGGTATGTGGTCCTGGTTGTGGACCCGCGAGGAAGCGATGGCTATGGCGACACGTATGCCAAGGGGCTTTACCACGACGCTGGCGGCCAGCAATCAGATGATCTAGAGGCTGCGGCGGAATATCTTGCCAGCCTGCCCTTCGTGGATCCGCGCGGGATAGGGGTCCAGGGACACAGCTACTCGGGGTATCTCGCGGTCCAGACACTGGTCCACAATCCCGATGCGTTTGCGGCCGGCATTGCCGGGGCGCCGATGGGGTGGGACCCGGACGTGGCCCGGTTCGACCCCTACTTCTCGATCAGATTCGGGAATCCGCGAGAGGCGAAAGACCTTCAGCGCGAGCGGAATCCCATCACCAACATCGGTGACCTCAGAGCGCCCCTGCTCATTCTCATGGGAACCGAGGATATCAATGTCGCGCCTGTGCACGTAGACCGTTTGGTCAAAGGGCTCATCAAAGCCGGGAAGGAATTCGACTACATGGTTTATCCCGGTGAGCCGCACAGTTGGCGCCGCTTCGACACGAACGTCGACTACTACAAGCGATGCCTTCGTTTTTTCGATCGGCACTTACGGAATCGCTCGCTCGATGCGTCGCAACGGATAAATTAAGGAACTACGATTCCCTTAATGCTAGCGCTGCAGCTGGTCGTCAGTCGGCGCGTCCGCCACGTTCGGGTTGTTGACCCGCTCGTTCTCCGGCAATGGCATGCAGGTCGTGGTGCCGTAGAACTCCAACCCCGATCCCTCGTAGGGTGAACCCGCCGCCGGCAGGAACGGCAGGTTGTAGCGAAGCCAATCCCCGAGTGCGTGCGACTCGAGAAAGAGCTCACGCTTCCGCTCCTCGATGATGTGATCTAGAATCGCAACCGCGTCGGTGCTTACGAAATCCGGTAATCCGGCCGCCGTGTGCAGCTCGTTGATGCGGGTGACCGCGGTCGCGAGGTTGCCGGCTGCGTGCTCAGCCTCGGCGATGATCAGAACCGCCTCCTCGTACCTGGCGATCGGAAGGGGATCCGCCAACGACGCGTACTTGGTCGAGAGCCATACTTCCCGCGGCGTCCCGCCGCCAACGACGCCCATGCGCGGGTCCGCCATACCTCCAAACGTCCAACCGCTAAAGGGAACCGTTCCCGTCACATTGGTGGCCGTGGTCTGGTCGTGCCGCCGCATCATGCCGAACGGCTCGCGGACCGACGTATTTTGCAGAAAGGCCGCCTGGTAGTAGACGATGTTGTATTGAAAGGTGGAAGCGGCTGACTGCTGGGAATTGTAGAGAAAGCCAGCTGGCACCAGCGCCGCGTCGGTCGCCGCATCGGCGGCCCGACCGAGGTTCAGACGAACCCGGGCTCGTCCGAGGTGGGCCAAATTCAGGAGGTCGGTGTTCCCGACGGTCTGCGCGGCGGCGATGGCCTCGGTGAACTTGCCCTCCGCGCGCGTGAACACGTCGGCGACCCGGATCTCAGGACCCAGGTCAAACGCGGCGGTACAGAACCCCTCGCCGATGAGGTTGGTGGACAAGCCGGAGTAGGCGGCAGTGGTGGCGATGAACTCGGTGCGGTTGCCGGCCACGGCCACCTCTTCGTCGGTCCAGCCATTGAGTTTGGCAAGCAGGTCGTCCGCGTACGCGCGGGTTAACTGCAGCGCCGAGTACGAACCGAGTTCAGTATTCGTGTCGCAGGGGCCGGGCCCGTACTGACCCACAAAACCGATACCGCCGCGGAGATTGCGAGCATCCACCCATCCCCTGGGGACGGAGGCACCCGTGAAAGTGAGAAGGTCGGTGATCTCCGTTCCCAACACCGTGTACGATCCGAGCGCGCAGTAGAACGTGCCTTGCATGCTATTTACGAGCAGGTCCGCCAGGGTCGGATCGTTCAGGGACTCTTCGAGGATCTGGGTCGGCGCGTCCACTTCGAGCAGCTTGCCCGGGTCGCACGCGACGGATAGTGCGGTCAAAAAAACCAGCCCGGTTTTCACAGCACCTGTCTGCCGGAAGCCTCGATGCATTTGTTTGAACGTCATGAGTCGGCCTCCCCCCTAGAACCCTACGCGTAGCGAGGCCGTCAATTGCACGGCCTGCGGCGTGGGAATGAAGTTGATGTAGTAGGTGTTCCCCGCTGCTCCACCGTTGGAGACGGTCCCGACGTCTGGCTCGACACCCTCATAGCTCCGGGTCCATAGGAGCCACAGATTGCGAGCCGAGAGGGTAAAATTGAGCGACCCGGCGCCGAATCGCTGTGCCAGGGATTGGGGAAACTCGTACGACGCCGAAAGCTGCCGAAGTCGCGCGTAGCTGCGGTCGGGATGCACCCCCTGGTGATTGATGCCTGGCAACGAGAAGGCCGCGGCAAGCACCGGGTCCGCCATCGCCAGTTCGGCGAGGTGATTGATGCCGCACTTTTTTTGCGCCGCGCACTGAGCGGTGTTCGTCCAGTCAAACCAAAGGTGGCCCGTCTGGAAATCGACGAGGCCGTAGAGGGTCAGGCGGTTGAACAGGATCAGATTGGTCGTGAATGCGCCTTCGAGCGTGGGCGTGGGCCCGCCCAGGAACACATCGGGAGCCCCAGCGCAAGGAACCGGATCACCACCGGGCGTGGCGTTCAACGTCTCCGTGCCGGTGCCTGCACCGAGGCCGCCGTCGCACATCGCATTTGTGATGACGATGTTTCCACTCGCATCCTCGGAGACATCGGCGCTCAGTACCTGCCGGCCGAAGAACGAAGCAACCGGGAAGCCCTCCCGATGACGCTGGGTGGCCCCGGCTCCGATCGTGGGGAGGTCGCCCATGTCGGTGATGCGGTTCTTGTTCGTCGACAGGTTGAGACCCAGATCCAGCGTCACATTCTCCGTGGCCACCGGCACCCCGTGCAACAGCAACTCGATCCCGCGGTTGGTGACCTGCCCGATATTGACGGGCTGACTGCCCGGAAAGCCCAGCGAGGGGGCCACGCCTCGATTGAGAATCACGTCGTTCGTTTTCTTGTTGTAGTAGGTGAAATCGATGCTTACCCGGTCGTTGAACATGCTGGATTCGAACCCCACCTCGATCTCCTGCCCCCGCTCCGGCCCGAGGGCCTCATTGCCAAGCGCTTGCGGTCTCACGCCCGGAACGTCACCTGGCGACGTCTGGGGCTGGAAGACCCGCAGTGCGGCAAAATTGACAGGCTGCTTGCCTGATTCGCCGTAGGCTCCGCGCACCCGGAACGCGTTGACGAACGGCAACGGCCAAAACGGCTCCTCGCTCGCCACCCAGGCAAGGCTGAATTTGGGGTACGTCACCAGGTTGAAGTCCTGGCCGAAGGCGCTGTTGTCGTCGGCTCGGACGGCGGCCGTGATGAAGAGACGGTTGTTCAGGCTGAAGGTCTGCTGAACGAAGCTTCCCAACGTGACGCTCTCGCCAAAGGAACCTGAGGAGGTCCGCGTGGCGGTCGCGGACAGCGCCGTTACCCCGGGAGCTGGGAATCCGAGCCCGAACAGGTTCTGAAACTGTATGAACTGCCGGAAGTACTGCAGTCCGACCGACGTCTGGGACCCGATGGCGCTCGTCAGGTCGAATCCCACCGTGGCGCTATAATCCACCGTGTTGGTGGTGGTCTGGTTACTGAGAATGGTGCGGGCGCCGTCCGCAAGGGATCCGAAGGCCGACTGGATCCGTGGGTCGTTGTTGCGCTCAAAGACAAGGTTCTGATCCTGGACAACCTGATCCAGGCCGATGGTCAGCTTGTGCGTGAACCAGCTCCAGGGTCGGAAGTTGACTTGCACGCCGCCGATGAACCGGTCCAGGTTCTCGAAGAATGATTGAACTCCCTGTGACACCTCCGGGGGCACAACGCCCGGCCTGTCCCAGATCTGAAACCCATCCTCGTCTATACAGAGTTCTGAGCCACATGGAAACCAGACCGAGCCCAGCGGCCCACTGCCCTCTTGGTTGAGATCGGTCCGGCCGGTTTGATAACTCAGGTTCAGTCCGATGTCCAACTTCTCGCTGATGTGGCTCGTGACGTTGCCCTGGAGGCGCAAGCGTTCGCCCTCGTTGGGCGCAAACACGCCCAACTCGTTTTCGTACCCGCCGGACACGTAGTACTGGGCGCTCTCGCTCCCCCCGCTCACGTTGAGGCTGTAGCGCTGGACGTGGCCATTCTGAAACAAGTGCCTCCCCCGTGAGGCTTCGTCGGCGACGATGCTGGTGGACTGGAGCGAACCGTCAGTGCGTCGCAAGTAATAGGTCGGGAAGCGACCCTCGGGGTCAGCTACGAAGTTGACACCCTGCTGGACGGAGAGGTTGACCCGCGGCCGCCCCACGCGGCCCTTCTTCGTGATGATCTGGATCACTCCGTTGGAGGCCTCGGTCCCGTACAGCGTCGCCGCCGCCGGGCCCTTGATGATCTCTAAGCTCTCGACCTCTTCCATGTTGAGATCGTTGAATCGACTCATGGCCTGCCAGTAGCCATTCCCGAACGACCCGCCAGCGATCCCGGTGCGCAGGGAGTTGTCAACGCGCACCCCATCCACGTAGATCAACGGCTCGTTCTGCAGCGAGAGGCTGTTGACCCCGCGGATGCGGATTCGCCCTCCACTCCCCACCATGCCCGACGCGGGCTGCATGACCACCCCGGCGGCGCGGCCTTGCAGCATCTGCTGCATAGTCGATACGGGGGCGATGGTCTGAAGGTCTTCGACGTCGATCTTGGCCAACGTGTTCCCGAGGGAGCGCTTTTGCACTGCTCCCGCGGTGCCGGTGACCACGATCTCATCGAGGTTGATCGCGAGTTCGGTGAGGACAATGCGGAACTCAGGGCCGCTTACGGTGGCCCGTCGCGCCGTGACGGAGCGGAATCCGATCCCCTGAACCAGGATCGCCACCTCCGGGCCGGTCACATTGTTGAAGGTGAATCGTCCCTCCGCATCCGTGACCGTCGTCCGATTGGTGCCTTCGAGGATCACCTGGGCCCCGACGATCGGGTCTTGGGCGCCCGCCCTCACCACCCGTCCAGAGACGGTGTTCTGCGCCACCACCGGCGACCCGAGGAAAAGGAAGATGCCGATCGCCAAGCTGCCGGATCGAAGGCAGCCAGACGTCGCGAATCCGGAGATTAGGCCTCGCCCGGCGGCCGTGAGCAAGGACAACAACTGTGACTTCATAAGAGCCTCCCAAAACATGAAGAAAATCCTTGTATCCGCATAACCGCTTTTCGTCCCGTTGTCAAGTACAGCAGCGCCCGACCCCAGGGCGATCCGATACGCGTTAACGGAGAGGGCCTCGGGGTCGACGCACGACGAGGTTTGGCACGGATGGAACGTCGCGACGGCAGCCGGGCAGGTAGGCGAGGACGAGGAAGCAAGCTGTTACTTGACACGTGGTATCCTCGCACGGTACATAGCGAGGATAACTTATTGGAGTACCATCTTCCGCGAGGAACCGATGAGCCCAAGGCGACGAGACTTTCTCAAAGCCACCGGCGCGGCAGTGGCCGCCGCCGGCGTGGGAGTGACGCCCGCTTTTTCCGAATCCACAATCTCTGAGTCACGCTCGCTACCCGACGACATCGCGAAACCAAGGCTGGGACGAAAGCCTCCCGCCACGAGCGGGCGAGGAATGGTCATTTGCTCGCATCCGTACGCAACGAGAGCGGGCGTCGACATCCTCAAAGCTGGTGGGAACGCGTGTGACGCTGCCCTTGCGACGTCCCTGACTCAAACGGTGGTCGAACCCCACATGACCACGATCAACGGCGTCCTCAGCATGCTCTACTACGAAGCGGCCACGGGGAAAATCACGTACGTGAACGGCGGTTTGAATATGCCGCTGGCCGGGCTGCCGGGGTTCACGGGTGCCGACCTGCAAACGGGCAGGGGGCCGGGCGTGCCCGGATGGTGGCCTGGCTTCGAGGCGTCCCTGGAGCGCCATGGCTCCAAGCCCAAGTCCGAAATCGCGGCGGCTGCAATCCACTACGCACGAGACGGTTTCGAGATCCATCCCTTCCTGTACGCATCGATGTTTAGTGCGCTCAACCGGATTGGCCGTTACCCGGAGGGGCGTGAGATCTACATGCCCGAGGGTTCGCTGTTGCCCCCAGGAGCGACGCTCAAGCAGACGAAGGCCGCCCGCACCCTCGAACGCCTGGTCTCCGAGGGGAAGGGGTACTGGCGTGGCGAATACGCACGAAAATTCTCCGATGTCGTCCAGGCGCACAACGGAGTGATCACGCCCGAGGATTTCGAGCGTTATCAAGTACGATGGGTGGAACCGGCTCGAGGCAGTTATCGAGCCTACGAACTCGTCGGGTCCCCGCCGCCCGACAACGGAGGCACGCATATCATCGAAGCCCTCCACATGATCGAGTTCCTGGACCTGCAACGTCTCGGCGCACCCAGCGAGTCCCCGGATACAGCCTATCAGATGATCCGCATCGCGCACGAGGTGATGGAGGCAGGTGCGAACCAGACCGACCCGGCCAGCCATCACGTTCCGCTCGATGTTATCCTGTCGAAAGACTACGCACGCATGCGTTTCGAGTTGCTGCAGATGGCGCCGGTCCGCGCTCAGGCGCAAACACCAACGCCGGGCAGCTGTCACGTCACCGCCGCCGACAGCCAGGGTAACGTGGCGACCATACTGCACTCTACGATGGCGGCTGGCTGGAGCGCCGGGCTCTTCGTGGAAGGCGTGAGCATCACCTCATCGGGCGGGCACTTCTTTCGAGTCAAGCCCAAACCCGGAGACCGTGCTTCGGCGTACGTGGCACCCACCATGGTACTCAAAGCCGGGAAGCCGGTGGTGGCGTCGGGCTCCCCGAGCGTAAGCTTGGTGGCCAACATCCTCCAGAATACCGTCAACGTCCTCGATTTCGGGATTTCGCCCGAGGAGTCGACGCATCGTCCGCGATTCGGACGCTGGCGAGACGGGGGCTTCCTGATCGAAGCGGATCTCTACGAGCGGATGGGCGAGGAATTGGAGGACCGTGGCTTGTCGCTCAACCGGGTGAGTCCCTGGTACATGTACCTCGGAAGTTGGGAGGGGATCGTGATTGACCAGGCGAGCGGGACCTATCGTGCGTGTGGCGATCCCCGACGCACCGGGCACGCGGAAGGGGTGTGAAGCGTCCCGGGCCTTCCGGCGCATGTCCGACTTTCTCGTCGATGACTTGGTGTTGGGCTCTCGATTCAGCGCTGCCGACTGGGACCGGTAGTAACTGCCCTAGGAACTCCGCAACTCATTGGGTGATTAGACAGGTGCCCCAGCGCCAGAGAGTCAAGGAGCTACAGCCATGTCAGACAAAGAGCGGATTTTTGAGCGCGATGGTCGCGATGCCGAACGAGGTACCGCGCCCGATCGACGCAAGTTCCTCGAGTGCATTGGTCTCACGGCCTTTGCCGGCGCGCTGGGCACACCGGAAGCGAACGCACAGAGCTTGGTTTCGGCTCCCGGCGCACCGGTCAGGGCGCCGTCTCCGATCCAGGGTTCGGCGATCACCGAAGCGACCATCGCAGAGGCCGAGAAGCTCCACGCTTTGCAATTCACGTCGGAGGAGCGCCAGCGACTGATAGCCACTATCCAAAACCAAGTGGAGTCCGTCCAAGCCGTCCGACAGGTGGAGTGGCCCCGCCATCTACAGCCAGGCGTGATATTCGACCCGCGGCTTCCGGGGGTCTCGTATCCGCCGCAACCGAACGATGTCCGACTTGCGGACTGGGATGCAGGGCCCGTGCCCGGAGATGACACCGATATTGCATACGCGCCCGTGATCGCGCAGGCGCAGTGGATCCGCACGGGCCGGCTGACCAGCGAGCGGCTGACCGACATTTATTTGCGTCGAATCGAGCGGATTGCGGGCGCGCTGTATTGCTACATCACGGTGACGCCGGAACTGGCCCGTGCCGAGGCGCGCGCGCGCGACCGGGAGCTTGCCGCCGGGACCTATCGCGGACCATTGCACGGCGTTCCATACGGAATGAAGGATGTGATCGACACGGCGGGCGTGCCCACGACGTGGGGCTCGCTGCTCTTCAAGGAGCGGGTGCCAGCAGAAGACGCAACAATCGTGGAGATGCTCCGTGAGGCAGGGGCCGTGCTCCTCGGCAAAACGGCCACCGCGGAATTAGCACACGGTGCGACTTGGTACGGGGGCACCTGCCGCAATCCCTGGAACCCGGCGGAGGCCGCCGGAGGATCCAGCACGGGCTCGGGGTCGGCCACGGCGGCGGGTCTTTGCTCTTTCTCGATCGGTACCGACAGCTTGTGCTCGATTCTGAATCCTGCGGATCGGTGTGGCGTCGTGGGGCTGCGTCCGACCTTCGGACGGATTCCGGTCAAGGGTGGGATGCCACTGACACCCAGCCTCGAGCGGATCGGGCCCCTCTGCCGAGTGGTGGAAGACGCCGCCCTGGTTTTGGCCGCGATCAACGGGCCGGATCCCACTTCTGCGTGCTCCATTGATATGGGCTTCGAATACGGCGCCGACATCGACATCAGGCGGCTCAAGGTCGGCTATTCGCCGCATTGGTTCGAGGAAGTCGGCTTCGGGCCGGGGTCCATGGTCCCCGCCAGCGCGGCACACCGTCAGGCACTCGAAGCGCTCGCATCGCTCGGAGTCGAGCTCGTGCCGATCGAGCTGCCGGACCTGCCGTACAGCGCGTTGATCCCCAATCTCTACGTGGAAGCAGCGATGGTGTTTGAGGATCTGACCCTCTCCGATCGGGATGACGTGCTTGGTAACCAGGACGCGTGGCCCAACGGGTGGCGCCAGGCGCGCCTGCTGTCGGCGGTGGACTACCTGCGAATCGAGCAGCTTCGGCGCCATGTCATGCAGATCATGCACGAGATGTTCGGTCGCGTGGACGCCCTCTTCGGTCCGACCTACGGTTCGTTCGACCTCATCGTGATTACGAACTTCACGGGGCACCCGGGACTGACCTTGCGGGTCGGATTCACGCAGAGTGCCACGCGAAGTCTGGGTACGTTGCCGGCGCCGGGTTCGGATGCCGCGAAGCACACCATCACCCAGAACGTCGCGTTGCACGGGCGGCTCTTCGAGGAGGGGAAGATCCTGGCTCTTGGGCGCGCTTTGGAGGCGAAGCTCAACGTGTGGCAGCGCCGCCCACCGGTCGGGTAGCCTTCCAGCCACGGAGGTCTCGCCGAGCGCTCGATTCTCGATTCACACATCACACCACAGGGAGGTCGATGATGACGGCTCGACACGGGGTCCCCCTCTTGGTAGTAGTGAGTTTGCTGTCGGGCTACGGGTCGGCAACGGCCCAGGCGGAGACCGATCTTAATGCGGCGAGGGCCGCCTTCGAGAAGCGGCAGCAGGCGGCACAGGAAGCTACCCTTCCAGGGGAGGAGTACCCGAGCTTGGTGTTTTCCGGGCTTCCCGAGATACCGTATCCAACGTATGACAACTCTGCCGAGCGTGGGCAGGGGCCTTTCGCGAGGCTGGTTATACGGGGCGAACCATCATTGACGGCACCGGCGCTCCGCCCGAAGGGCCCTACGACCTGGTTGTCGAGGGCGACCGGATCGCGGCGATCTATTCGGTTGGGGTGCAAGGGCTACCCGGAAACGAACGCGCCCGTCCGGCCGGTGGAGATATGGAAATCGACGCGACCGGTATGTACGTGACTCCCGGCTTCGTGAGCACGCATGCCCATTTGGGGCCGTTCTCGGTTCCGAATTATGAAATGAGCTACATCTACAAGCTCTGGCTCGCTCACGGTGTCACGACGGTTCGCATCGTGGGGTCCTTACGGGGTTTGCGGTGGACCGTGGACCAGGGCCAGCGGATCGCCGCCGGAGAGATCGAGGGACCGGACGTCCAACCCTACGCGATGGTCCCGTTTAGATCTCCGATGAGCAAGGTGAGCACATCAGAGGAGGCTCGCACCTGGGTGCGGGCCGTGAAGGAGGCGGGCGCGGTCGGCCTGAAATTACACAGCGGTCGGGCGGAGTTGATCGAGGAGGCAATCAAAGAGGCCAGGGCCCAAAACATGCAGACCACAATGCACCATGCCCAGATCTTTACACCGCAGGCCACGGTTTTGAATACGGCACGCTGGGGGCTGGGCTCGATGGAGCATTTCTGGTACGGTTTGCCGGAGGCCTTGTTTACCGATCGCCACATCCAGCGCTACCCTGTCTACCACAACTATGATGACGAGCAACACCGGTTCCAGGGTGCGGCGCGCATTTGGGCGCAAGCGGCGCCTCCGTTCAGCGACCACTGGAATGCGGTGATGAACGAGCTTCTGGACCTCGACTTCACGATATCGCCGACGTTCGCCGTAAAATCCGCCACGCGTGACGTGATGGCGGCCCGGCGGGCCGAATGGCACGATGAGTACACCATGCCCTGGCAATGGGAGTTCTTCCGACCAAGTCGCACGGTGCACGGGTCGTTCTGGTTCGACTGGACCAGCCGGGACGAGGCGGCTGGGCAGGAGGATTACCGCCTCGGCATGCTTTTCGTTAACGAGTACAAGAACAGGGGCGGTCGCGTCACCGTGGGGGAAGACGCAGGCTACGCCCTCTGTCTCTACGGCTTCTGCTACATCCGTGAATTCGAGCTGCTGCAGGAGGCGGGCTTCAGCGCCCTCGAGGTCATACGGGCGGCGACGCTGAACGGCGCGGAGCTTCTGGGCCTAGCCGATCAGACCGGCACCATCGCGGTTGGCAAGAAGGCGGATCTGGTGATCGTCGACGGGAATCCGCGTCACAATCTGAAGGTCTTCTACGGTACCGGGGCTATACGCCTCAACGATACGACGGGGAACGTGGAGCGTTACGGCGGCGTGAGGTGGACCATCAAGGACGGAATCGCCTACGACGCGCAAGCGCTCCTCGAAGACGTCCGCGCAATGGTGCGTGCCGCGAAGAAGAACGAGGGGATCCCCCCGGGCCCAATGCGCTGGGTGCACTAGGTAGGATCGAATGGCTTGTCGCCAGCATAACAGTAAAGCAGAGGGCGTATAGCAGGCCGGGGATCTCGTGACCTCTGTCTGACGGCTCATGCCGTCATCGCCATCGCGTTTCGTCGTGGGTCTCCGCAAGCGTGACGTCTTCCGTTCTCGTCAATGAATATGCCGTCGAATGATCCGTGGTGCCAGTTCCATGGATTGACTACGTCCAGTTTCGCGCCCTTCTTTTCGGCAAGCACCCGACCGGCTGGATTCATGTCCGATTCGATCATCGTGTATCCCGGCAAATCATAGGATCCACCTCCAAAGCGCGGGCGATTGACGGCTTCGGCGATCGGAATCCCGAAGTCAAAAATGTTGACGACGTTCTGAACGACATTCTCCGCCAGGCCAACACTGGGTGAGCCGCATGCCAGAGCAGGTCTGCCGTTCTTGAAGAACATGTTCTCAGATATTGTCGATCGCTGACGATGTCCGCCTCTTGGCTTGTCGCCGAAAAAGCCGGACGCCGAAATGCTGATGCCATCGACAAACAGGCCGTTTCGCCACGGTAGAGCACCCGATGTATGCAGGCCGGTGGCCACATTGCCATCGGCGTCGACCACGGCTATGTGGTTGCTGTCCTCATGCATCTTAGTCGATCTCTGCACGATATCCTCGGCTTCCATCGTGCGCAGGCGCATTTCCGCGTACTCCTTGGATAGCAGCACTTCGGACGGATATTCGTGCGAATCTGCCTGTCGCCATCGACTCCGCTCACGGCGCCCTTCCGCAGTGATCTGCAACATCTTATAGAGCGTTACAGCACTGTCTGTCGGCGGGCCGAGTCTCTGAATATCGATGAGCTCCAGCATGTTGAGCATCAAGACCATGCCGCCGCCGCCCGGCAACGGCGAGCCATAAAGGTCTATGTCCCGATACGTACCCCTCGCAGGTTCCGTCAGTCTTGCCTCATACGCCGCAAAATCTTCCGGTGTTACGACGCCCTTGTTCGCCCGTACAACCTCACAAAAGTTCTGTGCGAATTCGCCGTGATAGAAGTAGTCGTTGCCCTCGTCCCGAAGGCGCTCAAGCGTGTCGGCGGCTCGCTGCATAACAATACGCGTGCCTGGCTGCGGCAGGTAACCGTCCGGCATATAGATTTCACGGCCCTGTTCCGTCCGACCGACCGACCCAACCATCGCGAAGATTTCGCCCCACAAAAAGGGATGTGCCTCATAACCGGTGCGCGCATAGTGAATGGCCGGTTGCATCAGCACCGATTTTGGCATCGACCCAAACGTCTCAAGCGCGAGCTCAAACCCTGCCCACCAGCCCGGTACGACGGCGCTGCGCCCGTCACTCATATGAACAGGTGAGTAGGGCAGCGCTTTGAAGGGAACATTGGCGATGCCGTCAATGGACCGCACCGAGTTTCTCGCGGCGTCGTAATAGGTCAGACCGAAAAATCCGGTAATGGTCGTCATATGCGGCTCGAGAACCGTCTGGCTGAGCGCTGCTGCCATGTAGGCGTCAGCGGCGTTGCCGCCAAGACGCAGAATGTCGGCGGCGATTCGGCTGACCAGTGGGTGAGAGGTGATAACCATTCCCGAATTCCCCGAGGCCGGCTTTTTGGGCCCGAACTTTGCTTCGGCAATCAGGGCAAGCCGTTCATCATCGCTTGGGGGAGTCCAGCCGCCCTGGTATGTTGACGGCGTGCCTTGCGGTGCTGCCGCTCCCGGCATCGCCGCAAGTCTAATCGCGGCCGCTCCGCTGGCGCCAGCTGCCAGAAACTCTCGTCGGTTCATTGTTTGCCTGTCCATAGCTCGCCTCGGTCGTTTGTTCAATTCATCAGTCCGTTATCGCTTTTTCCTGCTCGTCCACCAATCAATAGGGGGAGCCAGCGATTCTCGCCGGCTACCGCGCGCCCTTCGAACCTCCTAACTCCTGCTTGATGAACCAGTCGATGTGTTGCTCGAGAACGGCGAGAGGCATGGGGCCGCTACCAAGAATCGCCTCGTGAAATCTACGCACGTCGAATCGTTCGCCCAATGCCCGTTCAGCTTTCGCTCGGAGGTCAACGATCGTCTCACGGCCCATCCGATAGGCTAGGGCCTGGGCGGGTGATCGCATCGAGTACCGAATAGTCTCCGAATCGATCTGCACGTCCGATTCCATGGTGTGTTCGCCCATGTACTCCATGGCCTGCCGACGAGACCAGCTGTAGTAATTCATGCCGGTATCAACCACGAGACGAACTGCGAAGAACATGTCAAAGACCAGCCGCCCGTAGAGATCGTACGGATCATTGTACATCCCCATTTCTCGGGCCACCACCGAGGAGCTGTACTCACCCCAACCCTCCCCATAGCCGGCGTAGTAGATGCGCCGTCGAAACTCGGGCAAGTCTGGGTGTTCTCGCTGCAGGCCGATCTGGAAATGGTGCCCGGGCATCAGCTCGTGATAGGTGAGCCCCGCGCCCGACAACAACGAACGCTGGTCCAGTTTCGAGCCGTTGTAGTTGTAGTAACCGGTCGAGTCGGCTTCGGTTACCCACTGATAGAACCCGTAGGTCATCGACGCTTCCAGCGAAGGATCCAGACGTTGCACCGAGTGAGGCGTCCGCGGGCGCCGCAGGAAGTAGTCGTCGAGGTGCGGCCGGAGCCGCGCGTCGAATTCGAGGAGTCGCTGGCCGAAGGCCTCGGGCGTGTTCACGTAGAAGCGCGGATCCTTCCGCAGACGATCATGAAACTCGGCCTTGGTGCCTTGAAACCCAAGTTGATCGCGGATTGCTTCCATCTGCGCGTTGATGTCGGCAACGGCTCTCAACCCGATGGCGTGCACTTCTTCGGGCGTGACTTCCAGGGTCGTCTGCAACTTGACGAGGGTCCGATAAGCCTCCTTCCCACCGGGATACCGACCGATGCCGACCGCCGCGGGGGCGAGTGGCCGGATCTCTTCGTCTACGTATCGAACGAGCGCTTGGGCGGCGGGATTGATCGACGAGGTGATGCGATCCGCCACGCGGCGCTCGAAGTCATCGATCTCGGAAGCGGAAAACCGCTCGAGCCGCGTCCGGGGGACCGCAAACATGCTCGCGTCCGGTTGCTGAATGACCGAGCGAAGGTAGGCGAGAACGCGGTCGATCTGTTCGGCCGGAAGGACGATCCCGCGCTCCGCTCGGTTGCTTACCTTGTCTCGCATGGCGTGGAGTAGGGCTGCGTAATCCTCTAGTGCTTCCAAGTGGCGGTCGAGATCGTCACGGAACTCGAACTGTTTGGCGGCGAGCCGCACTCTGGCACCGCGCAGCGGCGAACGCGCGGGCATGATCGGTGACGAATACCAATACAGATCGACGGCCGCAATATCCTCCCGGGCCTCCCATCGCAGCACCTCGAGCGTCACCCACTCGTCGTGCGACAGCTCCGCGGTGTTCACGGCATTTAGACGCCGTAACCGCGATCGCGCTGCCGTCACTTCCGCTTGGACTTTTGCGAACGAGATGTCCGGAATGTCCTCCGCCTGGCTCGCCTCCGCCCAATAGTCGTCCACGATTCTCTGCAGAAGACGAGAGCTTTCTGAGGATGCAGCGAGGGCGGAGCGTGGCGATGGCTGGTCGGGAGACGGCGTGCGAACACAGGCGGTAACCGACCCGGTGAACAACGCCGCGACGGCCAAACAGGCCCGCGACCCAGAGGACACGCTCCGAGGAAATCTGGCCATGATATCCACTCCTCTCATCATTGCTGGTGCGCCGATCCAACAAAACCCTGGCCGCCTCGAGGCAGCTGGCCGAGTGATACAAGTATATCGATATCGACCGCGCCGCCATCTATGGCCACTCCCATGGGCGATGTCATGCGCCACAACTGGGCTTTTATGGTCAGACAATCGAAGACGTTGATCACCTTGACCACTCGCGGAGCCTTGCTGGAGGCCATAGCTTTGCTGCGGCATGACCGATCAGATCGCGACATTCGGCGGGTTCGTGGGCCTTGCCGCAAGTTTCTACTCACGCGGAGGTAAGCAGTGCCATGCGATTGCAACTTATCGTTTCCACGGCCATCCTCACGGCTGTTCCCTCAGTCGCTCAGTCGCAGGATCGCTGGGTGCCCCCAGACTCGGCTTTGTTCGCGCGAGCCCGTGTGCTGCTCGGCGAGGTTCCGTTTGTCGATACGCACAATGATCTCGTATATAGCATCCAAGAAAAGTTGGCCGGAGATGAGTCTCGAGTAGATCTGAGGATGGCACAACCAAACTTGGCCGCAGATTTCCCACGCCTTCGCCTGGGAGGGATTGGCGCACAGTTCTGGTCTGCGTACGTCGATGTCGACTCCATGCGGACGGGAACCTCGCTACGGCATGCGTTGCGCTCAATCGATCTGGTGCATCAGATTGTCGCCCGGTATCCTGAGCACCTCGAGTTTGCCAGGACCGCCGACGACATCGTTCGGATCCACCGGGAAGGGAAGATCGCGTCGTTGATTGGATTCGAGGGAGGGCACAGCATCCAGGGCTCAATGTCGGCTCTGCGGATGTTCCGCAAGCTCGGCGTTCGGTATCTGACCCTGACCCACTGGGCGACGCTCGACTGGGCGGATGCTGCAACCGATCACCCCCGGCACGGAGGGCTCACCGAGCACGGCGAACGGATCATCCGAGAAATGAACCGGCTCGGAATGTTCGTCGATATCTCCCACGTCAGCCCTCAGACGATGAAGGACGCCATTCGGGTGAGTCGGGCTCCGGTGATCTTCTCCCACTCGAGCGCCAAGGCGATTAACAGCCATCCTCGAAACGTCCCTGACGATGTGCTGAGGCTCATGCCCGACAACGGCGGCGTAGTGATGGTCAATTTCATTGCGACGTTCATCCCACCTGACGGACCCGCCTGGGAAGCACGGCGTGACTCGGTGGCGGAGGCGCTGCGAGTCGAGTTGGACGACGACACCACAATCTCGCGCCGTCTTGAGGAGTGGGAACGGCGCAATCCACGACCCCGCGGGACCGTAGCGGATGTCGCCGATCACATTGACCACATTCGCCGAGTGGCGGGCATTGACCACATCGGGATCGGCTCCGACTTCTACACGGGGACGAACGAGCCCGAGGTCATGTCGGTGGGCCTGGGGGACGCGAGCAAATACCCCAACCTATTCGCGGAGCTACTCCAGCGCCGTTACAGCGATATGGACGTCAAGAAGATCGCCGGCCTGAATCTCCTGCGAGCAATGGGTGAGATGGAGAAGGTGGCCGCCGATCTCCAAGCACGGGGTACTGCCATTCCTTACGACAAGTACTGACCCTCACCCCTAGCATCCGAACCGTATCCCCACCCCGGATCGAGCCGATTGCACGACCTCGTGGACCGTGTCCTCGCCGCTCGATTCGGGGAGATGCCATGACGCCGGGAACCAACTACATCGGGTCTTGCACCCCGTTGGCGTTACTGCTATAGAGACCGTAATCATTAAGTATTGGGTGGAAACCGGGACAACCGCGATAGGAAGCCGATTATGAAAACCAAGCGTTCTTCCCAGGTTGTGGTCATTCTACTTTCAACATCGACGTGGGCTTGCCAACGAGTCGGGCAAGACGTCGACCTCTCCCCGGCCACCTGGCCGGTGGGCGAGCTAGAGGAGTTCAGCAAGCACGATGGCGCATGGGGAGAGCCAATTCCCCTCGCGGAGGGCTCGAGCGCTATGATCGCAGGAACGTCTTCGGCGCTCGCGGTGCGATCTGGGCTCGAGGCGCTGAAGCAAGGGGGCAGCGCCGTTGACGCCGCAATGACCCACGCGCTCGCCGACATCGTCATGATGGCGAGCTGTTGCGTGAGCCACGCCGGGTTCATGACGATGGTGTATTACGAGGCGGCGACCGGCGAGGTGCACGCGATGAACGCCGCCTGGAACACGGTGAAGGGCGAAGACGATCCGGCGTCGATCCCTGGGGACGACAGCCCTAGTGGAAGGACGGCGCTGATTCCTGGCTTCATGGCCGGCGTCCAGGCCGCGCACGATCGGTTTGGCCGTCTTCCGTTCGAGGCCCTGTTCCAGCCCGCGATCTACTTCGCCGATAGCGGCTTCGTGCTCAATGCCGTGTTCGCCGGCATGATGGCCGGACGCAAAGATGTGTTGATGCGGCTCCCCGCCACGCGCGAGATCTTTACGAATGAGAACGGCGAACTGTACGCCCAAGGCGATCTCTACCGACAGCCGAAGCTGGCGGAGACCTTGCGCCGAGTGGCGGCCGAGGGCGCGTCCTACATGTACACCGGCGAGTGGGCCCAAAAGTTAGCCGACGCGGTGCAGTGCGAGGGCGGAAAAATCACCCTCGAAGATCTGCGGGACTACGAGGTGACCTGGAGCGAGCCCGCTCACACAACCTATCACGGGTACGACGTGTACACACTCGGTCTCCCGAATCACGGCGGACTGAATATCATCGAAGCGCTCAACCTCGCCGAGGCCGCCGAGGTATCGGACCAAGGACACTACACCACTTCGGCTGAGGCGCTCGCACGACTCATCCGAATCGCCCGGGTAGCGGACGTGATGGGCACATCCATCATGCCCATGCGTCAAGTTCCTCGCGAGCTGCTCTCCCAGCATCTCGGGGACATCGATCTGTCGCCCGAATCCCGCTTGACCAAGGAGACCGCACGTCGTCTGTGGACGAAGATGCAGGAACCGGCATGGACGCGCGTCAATGAGCAGGCCGTTGGGTGGACAGACGGTCCCGACCATTCGGATGCAGTGGTCGCTGTGGACGAGGAGGGGAACGTCGCAGCTGTCCTACACACCATCAACACGGGATTGTGGGGCGCGACGGGCATCAATATCGACGGAGTGCCCATCACGGACGCGGCTAAATTCCAACAGCTCACGATACGAGAGGCTGGACCCGGAAACCGCCTCGCCGATCCAACGGACCCGTTGATCGTGTTGCGGGATGGCAGACCCGTCCTCGCCTCGAGCAGCATCGGTGTCGGGCTGCACGAGGTCACACTCCAAAGCGTGCTGAACGTCCTCGATTTCGGGATGGATCCGAAGACTGCCGGCGATACCGCGCAGTTCCTTCGGCCGCATGGCATGCTAACGGAAACGACTAAACAAGCGATTCCCGAAGGCAAGTTCGCCGATGACCTCGTCGCCGCAGTGCGGGCCATGGGTCAGGACTTGCAGATCGTGCCGGCCGGTGCCAGCAGCTGGCGCGGGTATTGGGTCGGGATCCGCATCGACCCGCTGACCGGCAAGCTGCAAGGAGGAACGACGCGCTTCTTCAACGGCCGCGCGCTAGGATACTGAATCCGCCTCAACCTATGACTTCCGGCGCCGGCTAACGTGCGCCAAGCAAGCTAGGGAGACGACAGTGACACGAACATCAAGACTAACCGTGCTTGCACCGGCGCTCGTCTTCCTCCTCGGCGGCTGTTCGCCCGGAAGCGAGGCCGATCTTTCTCCGGCTAGCTGGCCCGAGGGCGAGTTAGAGAAGTACACGGCCATGTCCGAATTCGGAAGCCAACTCAAGACGCTGGCCGAAGCCGATACCGCAATGATCACTGGAACGACCAGCGCCCTGGCGATCCGGGCGGGGCTCGAAGCACTCAAGCAGGGGGGAAGCGCCGTGGACGCTGCCCTCACCACCGCTCTGGCGCAGATCGCGCTGGTGGCGGGGTCGTATGTGAGCTACGGCGGCATGATGAACATGATCTACCGCGACGCGGGGGATGGGACGGTGCACACCTTGAACGCGATGTTCAGCACCGTGAAGAACGAAAGCGACCCAGCGACGATTCCCGCCTGTTCCGTGCCGAGCGGTCGGACCGCGTTCGTGCCGGGATTCTTTGCTGGTGTGCAGGCGGCACACGACCGGTTTGGCAAGCTCCCGTTCGCCACCCTGTTCGAACCTGCGCTCTTCTTCGCCGACAGCGGCTTTGCGGTGCCGGCGTTTCTGGCCCGGTTCATCGATTCTCGGAAAGAAATCCTCGGCCGTCTGCCCGCGACCAAGGGAGTGTTCACGGGGGAAAACGGCGAGTTCTACGACGAGGGAGATTGGTTCAGACAGCCCGAGCTCGCAAACACGCTGCGGAAGGTTTCCGTACAGGGCGCCGAGTACATATATCGGGGCGACTGGGCGAGGCATTTCGTCGAGGCTGTACGCAACGACGGCGGCAAGATGACGCTGGATGACCTAGCAGCGTACGAGGTGATTTGGGACGAGCCGATCCGGACCACCTACCGGGAGTACGACATCTTGGGAACCGGTCCACCGAATTTTGGTGGGACCAAGACGCTCGAGGCAATGAACCTTCTCGAGCATGTCGGTATCCCTTCATCCCCGCCCTATTGGGAGTCCGCGGATGTGCTCTATTGGATCACGGAAGCCAGCCGCCTGAGCCACCTCATGGGACCGCCGGGAGGCGGTGTCGGCATCCCGGCGAGTTGGCTCACGCGCAAGTATCCGGAGATCGATTTCTCCCATTCCGCCCGTATCCGAAAGGAGACGGCCGAGTTCTGGTGGGACCTTATGCAGACGCCGGCGTGGGACAACCTGAAACGGGAAGCGGCGGCGGAGCACGAGCGGGCGCAAGCCAGCTTCGCGGAGGCAGCGAGCGGGGGACACTCTGACGCGGTCGTGGCGGTGGATCGCGATGGCAACGTCGTCGCATTGACTCACACCATCAACACAGTACTCTGGGGTGGCACCGGCATCCTGGTCGACGGCATCTCGATTCCAGATGCGGCGTGCTTCCAGCAGGATCTGATCAGCCGAGTGGGTCCCGGCGTCCGGCTTCCCGATCCAACCAATCCTCTCCTGGTCACGAAGGACGGAGAATTCGTCCTTGCCGGAAGCAGTGTCGGAGCGGGCTTACACATAAACAGCCTGCTGGTTCTCGTAAACATCCTCGACTACGGCAATGACCCTCAGGTCGCGCTGGATGCACCGCAGTTCACAGCGCCGTTTCGTTTGTCCTACCCGGAAAACGATTTCTCGCAGGATGTGATTGACGGGCTCCGGTCGAGAGGGCTGGCTGCGGAACTGGTACCGAAGGCGCAGATTCAATCTCGATTCGGCTGGTGGATCAACATCTGGCGAGATCCCGAAACCGGCCTGCTCTCCGGAGCGACGCCGCAGGCCTACAACGGACTGGCGAAGGGCTTTTGACAACCGTACTTGGCGAAACAAGTTGGAACGGCACGAGCGGCCCGGTAGCACCGCTACCTTCCGGTCTCCCACAGGGTCCGTTCCGCCGCCTGGCGGACGATTGAGACCACGTCCTCTGCGAGCAGGAATCCCTCCCGCTCGAGTTTGAGCGCTGCCTCGAGGACTAGCGTGAGATAGACGTCCCGCGTCGGATACCGCTCGAGCACCGAAAGCCGCGGATCGCCGGTCCGGCGCCGCTCCTCCGGCGTCTTCGGGAAAGGGAGAGAGGAACCCATCCAGCGCGTGAGCATGCCTGCGGCGCCCCATGCCTCCGCCCGTATGTTCCAACCCGTATAGGTAGCGAGCGGGACCGCGACGTCCGGCAACCGGATTCCTCCCAACTCGTTACCATCCTGGTCCACCGCCGGCACGAGTGCCTGAAACGGTCGCCCCACTTTGGGAGGGACGTGGTCGGCAATGCCCTCGGTGTACCAGCGAGGACCCGGATCCACACGAAACGGCCGGTAGTACGCATCGGGAATGCCGGCTCCGGGGATGATGGGGAACAGCTCCCGGAACCGGTCGATGTTGACCAAGGTGCCATCGGCGATCTTGGGGTATCGGCTGGGCGGCGGGTCGATCCCCAACGTCGCCCAGCGATCGAGAGCGACCAAGAGCGCCGGCGACAGCCGACTCGAGCGGAGCCGGTTGATCGGATTCTGAAGAAAACCCCCGGTCATCGAGTTGTGGGGGACGCCGTTGTGCAGATAGATCCGCACATTCGGGTCCGGGTCCACGTCGCGCGTGCCTGTAACGTCCGTGTGGATCAACGAGCCGGCCCGTGACCAATACTCGGTCGCGGATTGGGTGAAAAAAATCTTGGGCACGACACCGAGTGCGCGAGCTCGGTCCAGCATGCTGCCGCGCTGGCCCGTGACCGGATCCTTCTGCGGCACCGAGGTGAAGGGGAAGAAATCCGAGGGATAGAGCAACTCCTCGTGATGGCTGCCATGCCGCGTATTCTGGGCGAAGCGATAGTTGAAGATGCCCTTGCCGCCCCCACCCACGTGAATGAACAGACCGTCAAAGACCTGCCGGCCTTCGGGATCTGCATTGAAGCCTTCATAGACGAAGTGGTGGAGGAACCGCCCGGATTGAGAGCCGCCGTACGCCAGCGCGTGGTCGATCGATCTCGCCAGGGGATTGACGGCACCGCCGGCATCCGTGAGCTGGTACCGAAAGAACGAGGCCACGTCCCGCACCGCGACGAAGCCGAGCCCCGCGACGCGAGGATCTTTCCCCTCGTAGACCAGATCGTAGAGCCACCCGCTCTGGAGGCCTTCCTCGAGATAGACCTGTGTCGAGTCGGGAATGGCCCGCCCATCTTCCCAGCGGGCGAAGGCCCAGCGGTCTCTCGGAATCTCGATCGGTGGGTCGGATCGGCGCTCCCGTTTGGTCAGCGTGGCGTACCGGTTGTCGAGGCTCACGGGGGTGTAGACCTTGTGATACCCCCATACCAAGGGGTAACTGCGCACCATCTGGCTCGTGGAGACATCCTCACCCAACACGTTCCGTCGGTAAAGCTGCCCGACACTGATCTCGATCTCGTTGTAGATCTTTCCGGTGATGGCCGTCCCGTCGAGGTTCCGGGCGACCGGTACCTCGATCGTGAGACGAGCGTCGCCCGCCTTGACGTCGCTGCTCCAGCCGCACCAGAGGACGGCGTATCCCTGTCGGAGCAGGAAGCCGTTCCCCGCATCGTCCAGCGTCGTGGGGTCGTTCCCACCGGCGCCATTGAACGTACCCATCGCGATCTTGTTGCCGCGGTTGTTCACGTCGTAGAGGATCCTCCGGTTGCCCCGTGCGGGATCCACCGGCTTGAGCAGGAAGAAGTCGGTGGTGACTTCGACCATGCCGTCGGCATTTCGCGGCGCCAGTTGGAGGTCGGTCACCCGCTGATTAGCCGGGTCGTCCGGATCCACCTCGAGGTGGATCCTGCCCGTGAGCTTCTCGTACGGACCCACGTTCCCAAACGAACGCCCGTCTGCGAAGAGCTCGCGGCGATCGATCTCGAGTCGGGTGACCTGAGCGTCAGCGGCCCCGGTGACCAAGACAATGGCAGCGACGACAATCGAGCCCGCAAGGTGACAAATTCGCATCGGAGGATCCTCGAGAATGTGGAGTCGTATTGCGGCCGCGAGCCAAGCGGCGTTCCTCGCGGGTACGCCTGCGGCTCGCTCGACCGTGTGGCACAGTGCTATTCATATAATAGGGCGGATCGGTGAGCTATCAATGACAACTCCACCGGTAACGCCGTCCTGTAAAGTCGAGTTCTTTTTCTCACTGCGGTAATCCCGCAAGGCGGACGCGGCGACGGTCCAGTGTGGTGTCGCCCATAGCCCCGGAGCACAGACGTGACACTGATTCTCACCCAAGCAGAATCAGACGCGTTCTCCCGATGGACGAGTGTATCTCGCTCATGGGAGAGGTCCTGAAGGCCCTTAGCGAAGGCAAGGGCTTGAATCCGCTCCGCGGCGGCATGTCCCTTCCCGACGGGGTCGGCAGCCTGCTCACTATGCCAGGGTACGTGCAGGAGCCAAAAGCTCTCGGCCTCAAGGTGATTGGCGTCTTTCCCGGCAATGAGGGGACCGTCTACGAGTCCATTCAGGGCTTGGTCATGGCGTTCGATCCCGATCACGGGATCCCGCTGGCTATCATGGCCTCGTAACACCAGCTCGTTCGGTCTTGCGCGCAGTCGCGCTCCGGAAAACTCGGGCTATATTGGCCGGCATGACGTTGCATCATTCCCGGCTTGGCAAGAGGCGGACTTGGGGCAGTGCTCCAATCCCGCTAAAGCCCATCGGCGAAGCCAGCAATTCCGTCTCGCCAGAACGTGCGACCGCTCTGGTGGAGCGCATTGGCGCCGGTGACTCGGCCGCGTTCGACGAGTTTATCAGCCAGCATTGGGATGCCCTGGTCTACTATGTGTCGACGCGAGTGCGCAACGTCGACCTTGCCAAGGACGTTGCCCAACAGGCCTTCCTTCGACTCTGGCTGTGCCGATCGGAGCTACGCCCGACACGGTCTGTGATTACCTACCTGTATCAGATCGCGCGCAATCTCGTTATCGACGAGTACCGAAAGGCCGAGGTTCGAGAGCGGTGGTCTGCGGAGCGGGAAGCCAGCGGCGTGGTGGCATTCCCGACTCCCTTGGAGCTGCTCGAGCACAAGCAACTCCGAGCCGCTGTGCGGCGCGCGATTCAGGAGCTACCCGAGCGCCGGCGCGAAGCCTTCGTTCTCGTTCATCTCCAGAAACTCTCTCACCGACAGGCCGCGGATGTGATGGGGACGTCGCCTCAGACCGTGGCGAACCAAGTGACCGCCGCTTTGGCACAGCTCCGACGGGCCCTGCAAGCGCATCTCTAAACCCTTTCAGTCATACGGCTCGACTCGGCCGGCCCACGTAAGTCTCTAGCAGGTTGCGGAAAAATTCATGGTGGGCCGCGTTTGTCCGGGTAACACGACGGTGTACCAGCGTGCGGTCCCCTATTACCGCCCCCGCGGTGCGGTCGGCGTGACGAATGCGGCCCACACTGCCCCATCAGGGGCTGCCTCCGGCCAGGGTCAGGGTGCGTATCCGCATCAGATTGTAGACCGCGGCCGTGAACGTAAACACCCACCCGACCCGCGGGGTCCCGCGATGTCGGAGTTTGCGTAACAACCCAATCGTCTTGCCCCACCCGTAGATCTCTTCCACTTTTTTGCGCTGCCGTTGACTGATCGCATAGCTGGGATGGCGCGTCGTCCGGCCATCCACCGCGCTCCGCAACCGCGTGCGGTGCACGTTCGGCGTGACGTGGGGCGTCCAGCCCAACGCCCGCAGCGTGTCGACAAACCCGCACCGATCATAACCCTTGTCCGCCCCCAACGTCCGACGCCGGGCCGTCGGCGGTAAGCTCCCCACCATCGCCAGCGCACTCGCACACTCCGCCTCGTAGCCGGGCTGCGTCACGTCGGTCGCCACCACGAGCCCGTGCCGATTATCCATCAACACACTCGCCAAGTACGCCAATTGCGCGCCTTGCCCCCCACTCTTCCGCGTCAACCGCGCCTCCGGGTCCGTCCGCGACGCATGCGTCGCATTCGTCCGTTTCTCCTGGCGAAACGTCACGCTCGGATTCCCCGGATCATCGTCCGTTGGCGGGCGGGTGCCGGCCTTCGGCTGAAAACTCTTCTGACTCGCCCACGCGTCCAGCAAGGTCCCGTCGACGGTGAAATGCTCATTCGACAACAACGCCCGCCGCTCCGCCTCCTGTAACACTTCGGCCAGAAACGCATCCGCGATGCCCCCCTCGACCAGCCGCGTCCGATTCTTCGTAAAGACCGTCGGCACCCACACCGCGTCGTCCAGATTCAACCCCACAAACCATCGGTACAGGATGTTGTAATCGAGCTGCTCCATCAGCTGCCGCTCGCTCCGGATCGTATACACCACCTGCAGCAATAACGCGCGTAACAAATGTTCCGGGGGAATCGACGGCCGGCCCCGCCGCGCGTACAGCCGGTCCAACTGCGGCGAGAGCCGGGCTAACACCGGGTCCACCAGCGCCCGCAGGGCGCGCAACGGATGGTCGGAGGGCACCCGATCCTCCGCACTGATATAGCTGAACAGCGCCGACTGATTCGTCTTGTTCCCGCGCATCGTGGCACTCCCATCGAGGTCCCTCTACGATAAGAACTTCCGGCTCGCGATGCTATCGTCCATTACCCGACTTTTTCCGCAACCTGCTAGGCTCCCTAAACCCAGGGCGCCGCTGCTCATGGACTGCGGATAGTAGAAATCGCAGGGCCATCCGTACCGTACACACAAGACCCAGTCTGGCCATCGAGCGATGTTCGGCTCCTTATCTGTTGATGAGACAGGATACATGTCTGACCTAATTTCATAGCCCCATTGACGAGCTACTGTCTCGCGCGCTCAAAGGCGAAGCCACACCGGAGGAGGAACAGCGGGTGCAAGCCTGGAGGCGGGAGTCCTCGAGGAACGAAGCAAAGTACCAGGACCTAGTTCGCGTGTTGGCGTTGGCGGGTCGAGTCCGCGAGGCCGTAGACGCAGGCCCGGCGCCCACGCTCGCGCAACTTCGGGCGAGGTCAGAAGAGGTGCCATTGGAGATACAGAAGCGCATCCGCGCGCGTCCCGAGCGTCGGCCGGTCTGGCGGCGCAGGTGGGTTGCCGCGGCCGCAGCGATAGTGGTTCTCGGCGTGGCGATCAGCGAGGTCAGACCGGGGCCGGGAGCCGAGCAGTTTATCGCGGATCAATCCGGCTCGACCACAGTCAACCTGCGTGATGGCAGCGTCGTGCGACTTGCCCCTGGCAGCCGGATGCGGCTGCTCGAGCGTGCTGGCGGCCGCGGGGTCTTCCTCAAGGGTCGAGCGTTCTTCGCCGTGGCCCGAGATACCGAGCGGCCGTTTCGGATTCAGACGAGCGCTGGTGAGGTGACGGTGCTCGGTACCCGGTTTGATCTCGCGGCCGAGAACGAGGATCTGCATCTCGTTGTCTTGGAAGGCCGCGTAGAAGTAGCAGCTGGTGGGGGACGCACCGAGGTCACGGCCGGCCAGACCGTCGAAGTGCTCAACGGTGCCTTGCTTCCGGTGACGCAAGTCGCAGACCCCCAAGCTTGCGTTCCAAGCCACACCACTCGAGCAAGCTGCACGGGAGATCGCCCGGTTGTACGACGTCCGCATTGAGATCGCGGACCCGACGCTTGCCAAACGAACCATCACGGCCTGGTTTTCCGACTGGACTCTCGATGACGTGCTGCGCGTCGTCTGCACCGTAGCCGAGGCTCGCTGCTCGCAGAACAATGGAGCCGTCAGGATCGATCGGCCATAGAGGGAAGGCCTACGATGCGAGAGGCGACCAACGTCGTGATGAATCTTTGTGGGGGAGGTAGCGATTCCATGCTTATAATCGTACGCACGGCTGTGACAGCGACGGTGCTGGCGTTGGCGCCCTCGCTATCGTCCGCCCAAGAGACTGTAGCCCGAAACTTGGGGGAAGAGGAAGACCTCTCGGCGCTCGATCGTCCCGCGCGGCTCACCGTATTCCACCGCCCGTTGCCTGATGCCCTTACCGAATTGACCAAGCGCTCAGGCGTCAACGTCGCATTCAGCCCGAGCCTCGTTGCGGAGGACAATCGCCGGGTCAGCTGCGAGTGCGGAGCGCTGACGGTACGGGAAGCCCTCGATTCCCTCCTCGTGACGACAGTGTACCGGTACACGGAAGTGAAAGGGCAGATCCTCGTCTTTCGCAGGCCGGACGCAGGCCGTTCCCGCGAGTTCCTTCGCGGCGATCAGAGGTACCGACACCTGGCAGTGCGGTGGGACACCGGCAATATGCTGCGGTTGCGACCGACATCGTCAACGGAACTGCTCATTCCGGAGCTCATTCAGGTGCGCACGATTTCCGGGACGGTCGTCGACAATCTTGGCAACCCGATTGCCGACGCGCAGGTCACTGTCGAGGGTACCTCCCTCGGCGCGCGGACCGACGCCAGCGGCCAGTTTGAGATCCGTGGCGTCGCGGTCACCGAAGTCACACTGCGGGCCACCTACATCGGATACCGCCTCGTGAGCCAGGTGGTGGGCGTGGGTGCAACCGACGTCCGCATCGTTCTGCAGCGGGCAGCGATCAACCTGGACGAGATCGTGGTCACCGGCACGGTTGGTGCCATGCAGAAGCGGGCGGTGGGCAATAGTGTGACGAGGATCGACGTAGCCGAGGTGCTGCAGGACGTCGCCGTCCCTGACGTGGTGCGGCTGATTAACGGCCGAGTACCGGGTGTCCTGATCACCTCTAACAGCGGACATGCCGGAGGCGGCGCCAAGGTGAGCATTCGTGGACGAAACAGTCTCTCCTTGAGCACGCAGCCGCTGGTGTACGTGGACGGCATCCGGGTGGACAACGAGCCGTTTTCCGGGCCGAATCAACAGGGGGCCCGAACCGGCTCGCGGCTCAACGACATCGTTCCCGACGACATTGAATCGATCGAAGTCATCAAAGGTCCGGCGGCCGCGACGCTGTATGGGACGGAAGCATCAAACGGGGTCATCCAGATCATTACCAGGAAAGGGCGCGCCAGGGATCGCCCCGAGATCTCCTTCACCGTCGAACAGGGCACCAACTCATTCAGGAATCCGGAAGGGCGGCTACCCACGAACTTCGGGTTTGATGCCTCCGGCAACGTCATCCAATTCAACGTCGCGCAAGCGGAGACGGAGCGCGGAACCCCCATTTGGCGGACCGGGCGTTACCAGCGGTACCGGATGAGCGTGTCCGGTGGCTCATCGACCACCAGATACTTCGCCTCTGCCGGCTTGCTCAGCGACGATGGTGTGGATCGAGACAATAGCCTGGACAGCTTCAGCGCGCGAATGAATCTCGCGTTCTCCCCAAGAGAGACGTTTGACCTCAACGTGAGCACCGGATTCATAACCTCGAAGCGGAATATTCAGCTCGAGGAAGGGAGCAGCCCGATCTTTGACGCGATTTTCGGCTTTCCCGCGCTCAAAGACACGCCAAATCGGGGATTCCTCTTTGCCCCGCACGAGGTGTACGTCGCCGTGAATGACATTTTTCAGGACCTCACACACGTCACGACGAGCGTGCAGGCGAACCACCGCGTCGGAAGCTGGTTCTCCCACCGTTTGACGGCAGGGGTGGACCTGGTGAGCGAGAATAACCAGTCCATTACGCAGCGTATGACACCGGAGCAGGCGCAATTCTTTTCGCCCACGCAGGCGCTGGGGCAAAAGGCGCTCTCGATCCGGGACGTCACGACGACGACGATTGACTACAATGCAACCGTTTCGGCGAATCTCAGCCCAGCCCTGGCGTCGAAGTCCACCGTCGGCGGGCAGTACTACCGCAAGTTCCTGCAGCTCACTTTTGCGAGTGGGAGGGAATTCCCGGCCCCCGGCCTCCAGACGATTGGCGCGACCGCCGTTCGGACCGGCAGCGATGACTTTATCGAGAATGTCACGGCCGGAGTCTTCTTCCAGCAGCAGTTCTCGTGGCGTGATCGGCTCTTTCTCATCGGCGCCGTCCGAGCCGATGACAACAGCGCATTCGGCGAGAACTTCGATCTCGTCGCCTATCCGAAGTTCAGCGCCGCCTGGGTCATGAGCGACGAGCCCTTCTGGGGCATCGACTTCGTCGACGCGTTCAGAGTGCGGGCGGCCTTCGGCGCGACCGGACAGCAACCGGACGCCTTCGCCGCCCTGCGCACGCTCCAACCGATCGTGGGTCCCGACAACCGAGCTGCGCTCACCCCGCAGGCTATCGGTAACCCGGACCTGAAACCCGAGCGGGGCGAAGAGTTCGAAGCGGGGTTCGAGGCCAGCATGTTTAGCGATCGGCTGAGCCTCGATTTTACCTATTTTCGCCAGACCCGGAGAGACGCCATCCTGGGCCGCCCTATCCCGGTCTCCTCCGGGTTCCAGGGCACTCAATTCGTGAACATCGGGAAGATCCGCAACCGAGGCACCGAGCTTCAGGTGAACGGCATCATCATCGACGGCCCCAAGCTCGGCTGGGAGCTGACCCTCAGCGCCTCGACCAACTCGAACGAGATTCTGGATCTGGGCGGGCTGCCGCCGACGGTGGTCGGGACCTTCCCGAGAGCACAGCGTCACCAGGAGGGCTTTCCCGTGGCGGGATTCTTTGGTCAGCGGATCGTCAGCGCCGAGCTGGACGCCGGGGGCCAGGCGGTAAATCTGATGTGTGACGGCGGCCCGGAGAATGGTGGGGCGGCCGTGCCATGTGCTGAGGCACCTGACATCTTCCTCGGGCAGTCCACACCACGCTACGAGGGCGCCGTCGGCTCGACGGTCACGCTGTTCAGGCGATTGCGGCTGTACGCACTGCTGGATTTCAAGCTCGACTACAAGCGTTTCGACGTGAACGACTGGGCACGTTGTACCGTGATCCGGTTATGTGAAGAGAACGTATCCCCCGAAAATTTTGCCCCGGAACGGATTGGCTACGTCCAACAGGGCAGCCAGCTGCGGCTCGTTGATGGCTTCATCAACGACGCGGCCTTCGCGAAGCTCCGCGAGCTGTCGGCGAGCTTGGACCTCCCCGGGAGCTGGATGCGATTCGTTGGCGGGACGCGCGGAAGCATCACCGTGACCGGTCGTAACCTCGCCACATGGACAGATTGGACCGGTCTGGATCCGGAATCCGAGGTTCCCGGCACGTTCGGCGAGTTATCGGTGTCGGAACAAGCGACCATGCCGCAGCCGGTGCAATTCCGGGTGACGATGCGGCTGACTTTTTGAAAGCAAGGGAGCAACGCCATGTCCGTTGAACGCAGACGCGATCGTCCGGGAGGCCCGGTTACCCGTGCCCTCCGCACCGGGGCCCTGTCACTGGTGGTGCTTGCCGGCAGTGCCTGCGAGCAGCTCCTCGATGTGGATCTACCGAGTCAGGTCCTGGTGGAGGAAGCCTTTGTCCCGGAGAACGTGCAAATCCTGATCGACGGCGTGGTTGCCGATTTCGACTGTGCCTTTTCCGGTGCGGTTGTCAGTGGCGCACTGCTGGCCGATGAGTTTTCCAATGCGTCTTTTGGAAACACGTTGTGGCAGGTCGACCGCCGAGATATGACCCCGGCGTCCTCCATCAACACCGGAAGGTGCCCGATCTTCGGAACCGGCGCCTTCGGTGCCCTCTCCGCTACCCGCTGGCAGGCCGAGGAACTGCTCAGCCATCTCGAACAGTGGACCGACGCGGAGGTGAGCAATCGGACCGACCTGATCGGTACTGCCCAGGCGTACTCCGCCTACGTCCTTCTCCTCATGGGCGAGTCCATGTGCACGGCTGCGTTGGATGTCGGCCCCGAGCTCACCAAGAATGAGCTGTTTAGTCTCGCCGAGGCGAAGTTCACGAGCGCGATCGGTAGCGCGCAGACGGCGGGCAACGACGAGATCCTTAACATGAGCCGCGTCGGTCGGGCACGCACGCGACTCAACCTCGGCAACCTCCCGGACGCGGCCGCGGACGCCACCTCAGTACCGATCGATTTCGTCAAATACGCCACCGCCTCGGGCATCGATCCGCGCCGGGAAAACCGAGTGTTCGTCCTCAACAACCGCTCTGCTCTAATGACAGTGGGCGAGGTGTATCGCGACTTTGCCTTTCAGGGCACGCCCGACCCGCGTGTGCCGGTTATGAACACCGGCACCGTCGGGCAGAACGCCATCACGCTGGTGTGGCTTCAAACGAAGTACCCCTCGGAGGACAGCCCGATAGCGATTGCGACGTGGGAGGAGGCACAGCTCATCATCGCGGAGGCCGCCCTCGCCGCGGGCGACCTACCGAGCGCAGTAGGCATCATCAACGTCCTGCACGGTCGGACTAATCCGCCGCTTCCGACCTTCAGCAGCACGGATCCCGCCGAGATCATGGATCAGATCATCTATGAGCGTCGGGCCGAGCTCTTTCTCGAGTCCCACCACCTGTACGACTGGGTGCGGTACGATCTGCCATTGGTGCCGCCGCCGGGAACGCTCTTTCCGGTCGGAGGTGGGAACTATGGAACCCAGCGCTGTTTCTTCTTGCCGGATAGCGAGCGCGATAGCAACTCGAACCTGTGACGTTCACACGACACGTACTGCGGAGCGCACGTTGAGAGCACACCAAGTTCCCCGTGGTCGATATCGACCGTTGACATGATCCCTGCGAACCGACGCCGATCGTCGTCTCGGGGCCGGATAGAGATTCCGGCATGCCGCAATTCGCCGTGACCCTGTCCCCAGCGGTCCGACTCGTAGCACTTTGTTTCATCGCTGCTGCAAGCCTCCATGGATACGCGGAAGCGCAGGTCCCGGGACAATCCCAACGTCAGGAGGTGTATCGGCGATATCTGGAGTTCGGCACCCTCGTCAAAGGCGGCGCGGTCACAGCGAATTGGATGATGGACGGCAACAGCTTTTGGTATGCTGCGGGATCTCCCGACCAAACGGTGATCTACAAGGTCGACCCGACCGCTAACACCAAGGAGCCTCTGTTTGACACAGTGCGGCTGCGTCGAGCGTTGGCAACCGCACTGGGCCACGCGCCCCCGTATTCCGGCCTCCCCTTCGATCACTTCGCCTTCGTCGGAGGCGGTGAGCGAGTCCGGTTCACTCTCGAGAGCCAGGACTTCGTTCTGGATCTCGCCAGCTATTCTGTGGAACGGCTCCCGCCCCCGGCGCCGGGCTGGGGCCCGCACGTGATTGGGGAGCGGGATCGAATGACCCCGCGGATGTTCCGCAAAGAGGCCTATCTCCTCGGAGGTATCCAGGAGGCGCCTGAAAGTCTGTCGCCTGACGGCCAGTGGCTTGCGTCGGTCAAGGATCACAACATCTGGCTGCGGAACACGTACGACGGCCGCGAAGAAGCGCTCACCACGGACGGAATCAGGGGCTACAGCTGGGACGTAGAAACGGTGAAATGGAACGCGTGGTCACCGAGTGGACTGCGATTGGCCGTGTTCAAGTTCGACGGCCGCGGAATGACCCAGGTGCCCCAAATCCATTGGCTCAAAAGGAACGAGGAGGTGGACTGGTACCCGATGACCAAAGCCGGAGGGCTGCTGCGGCGTACCGAGCCTTATGTGATCGACATCCTATCAAAACAGGCCGTCCCGATCGACGTGGGGGAGGAGAGGGACCAGTACATCACCGTCATTGAGTGGACGCAGGACGGCTCTGAGCTCATCATGAGCCGCTTCAGCCGAGATTTCCACAGGGTCGACATCCTCGCGGCAGATCCGGAGACCGGTGAGACACGCGTTCTGCTAACCGAGACCTCGCCCACCTTCGTGAAGATCCAGCACGAGGTCATCTATTCGGGTCAGGAAGGCCTCACCCTGTTGCCGGATGGGAAACGCTTCATCTGGGAGTCCGAGCGGGACGGGTGGAACCATCTCTACCTTTACGACCTCCAGGGCAACCTCATTAGGCAGCTCACGACGGGCGACTTCCCCGTACTCGACGTCGTAGCCGTCGATCTGGAGAACAACTGGGCCTACTTCACCGCTCATGCGGAGCCCCGGTTGTACGACACTCACCTCTATCGGGTCTCCCTCGACGGGAGCGGCTTCGAGCGGCTTACCGAAGGGGACGGGCAGCATCAGGTACACTTCTCACCCTCCAAGCAGTACTTCGTGGACACCCACTCGAGTCTAGACCGCCCCCCGACCACCGAACTTCGCTCGGCCGACGGGGCGCTCCTTCAGACACTCGCCCGAGCGAACATCGATGAGCTGAGAGCGGTGGGGTGGACACCGCCCGAGGAGTTCGTGGTGAAGGCTGCGGACGGAGAGACCGACCTCTGGGGCGTGATGCACAAGCCCTTCGATTTCGATGGCAGCCGACGATATCCGGTGGTCGAGTACATCTACGCTGGCCCACAGACCGTTTGGGTCAGACGGGACTTCGGCGCGCCCAGCCAAGCCCGTGGGGGCGCCATCCACAGCGCGAACCTGTACCGGGCGTTGCCGCACCTGGGGTACATCGTCGTTTCGGTGGACGCGCGAGGCACGCCCGAACGCTCCAAGGCGTTCCACGATGTGGTGTACGCCAACTGGGGTCGTCACGAAATTGCCGATCACGCAGCCGCCATCAGGCAACTCGGGACCGAACGGCCGTATTTGGACCTCGACCGCGTGGGAGTGTACGGCGCGTCCTGGGGCGGGCACTTCGCGTTCCGGGCCCTTGCCCAAGACCCTGAACTCTATCGGGTGGGGGTGGTATCGGTACCCGGCTTCGACCCGTACGCCGGCATGCTATACGAACCCTACCTGGGCATGCCGCAACAGAACAAAGCGGCATACAGCTTCGCCTCGCCGTTCGATCTCGCGGACAAGATCGAGGGCAGGCTGCTCATGGTGGGGAACACGTCAGATCACTCCACGTTCCGGGACGTGATCCGGATGGCCGAATCATTGGTGAGAGCGGGCAAGCAACATGACGTCATGCTCTTACCAAACCAATTCCACGGCACGATCGGGCGAAGCGCGGAGTTCAAGGTCGAGGGAACGGTCAAATACTTCGAGCAGTACCTCAAGCCACACCCCAACTGACTCCGTCCGAATGTCGAAAGAGATATGTGGGCGCAGGAGTGATCCCTCCGGGTCGGCTGGTGGAATTGATGCAGCCCGGGTTGGACGCAGCATCGAGCGTCACCATCACGTGGGACCGGAAGGAAGTCCGGACGGGCCGCTGGCGCCTGGTGAACAGCCATCGGTCGGTGCTGAGATAGGTCCACACCGCCGTTCAGCGCTCGCGCGCCGAGACGATCCATCGGTAGGAGTGTTTCGATGCAAAGCATTTTCCGGTGCATCTGGATCTGCAGCATCATCGTTGCCGTGCTGTATGGAGGGACTCCTGCGGCGCAGAGCCAGACGCCGGATCGGAGACCTCCTCAGGACCAGATCATCTCTCCGGCAAGTGACTCCGCGCGGCTGGCAGCGATCGCTGACGAGGTCTGGCAGCGCACCCTGGAGCGGAGCATTGGTTTGCGGCTGCGCTACGGTTTGCCGATACACCGGCTTCCGTCGGTCTCAGCCGCGGACGTCGAAAAGGAGGCCGCCTTCGCGAGGGAAGTGCTCGAGCAACTCCAGGGAATGAAGGAGGCACGGCTCAATGCGGAGGGGCGTAATCTCCTCGCCGTCTTGCGCTGGCGGCTGCAGGGAACGGTGGACGGTGCCCGTTTTCACTGGCTGAGGTTCCCGGTCACTCCCTACGCCTCGGTCCTTCCCGGGGTTCACCGGGTTTTCACCAGCCACCGATTCCGGAATGCCGATGATCTGGATGCCTACCTAGACCTCCTGGCCCAATACCCACGACTCATTGAAGAAGCAGCCGGGCACCTGCGGCGGCAGGTTGGTCGTGGGGTGGTGATGTCACGGCACGAATTGGCCGTCGTGGTTCCTTTCATCCAAGGCTTCCGACGGGATCCCGCCCAGAGCCTGTTTACCGTCGACCCGAATCGTCTGGGATCCATCGACGGAGCAGCCGCTACACGGTTTCAGGACCAGGTCCACTTTGAGATTGCGGAGCACGTCAATCCCGCGCTCGACCGCCTTGGGCAATATCTCGCCGGCGCCTACACGGTGCAGGCATCCGATCAAGTTGGCCTCTCGCAATACATCGGTGGAGAAGACTACTACCGGCATCGCGTAGCTCGGTCGCTCACACTGGAAATGGATGCCGAGGAGGTGCATCGGATCGGGCTCAAGGAGGTCGCCCGCCTCAATGCTGAGATGGACTCCATCCGGCTAGCCCTAGGGTACACGGGTGACAAAGCGGCTTTTCACCAGCTACTTCGAAGTGACGCCCGGTTCGTGCCGAAGTCCCCGGAGGACATTCGGCAGCGGATGCTTGGATATGTAGGGCGGTTGGCTCCGCAATTAGACAAGGCGTTTGCGACGCTTCCGGCGGCCCGGTACGATGTTCGTCGGCTCGATCCCGCGCTCAAGGGCGGTATGACGTTCGGCTTCTACCGCGGACCAACTGCCAGCGACTCGACGGGGGTGTACTTCTTCAACGGGTCGAACCTGGGCGACAAGTCCCAGGTGTGGTACGAGGGCCTCGCCTACCAAGAGCTGCTCCCCGGACACCACTTCCAGGGCGCGCTGGTCCGCGAGCAGCTGAAACACCTCCATCCGTTGCGGCAACACTATTCCAGCACGGTTTACGGTGAAGGATGGGCTGAGTACGCGGCCGATCTGGCGCGCGAACTCGGCGGTTACGCCGATCCCTATGACTGGTACGGGCGGCGCGCTATGGAGCTGTTCGCTGCCGTGCGGCTGGTGCTGGACACCGGCATGAACCTGTTCGGGTGGTCCCGCGAGCGGGCCATCCAGTATATGCGAGAAAATTCCCTGATGTCTGAAGCCGAGCTCGCCTCCGAGACGCTGCGCTATTGCTGCGACATCCCAGCTCAAGCGCTCGGTTATCGAATGGGCATGATCAAGATTCGGGAGTGGCGGCGACGGGCGGAGCGTGAGCTGGGGCCTCGGTTCGACCTCCGGGCGTTTCACCAGGTCATCCTGGGTAGTGGCCCTTTGCCGTTCACCGTCCTCCAACGCCGGGTGGACGAGTACATCGCAGCGAAGGCTCGGACAAGTCCTTGAACACCAATGGGCCGGCTCCCACAAGACATCATTTGACCGACACCAGTATTGACTGCTTCGGGAGGTGCACATGAGGAGACCCCACATACTTGCCGTCATCGCGACGGCCAGCCTGCAGTTCGGCCCGAGCGCTGCCTGGTCACAGTCGCGGGATTCGGCGCGTGAAGCGACGTATGAGCGCTATTGGGAGTTTCGTTCGCTGATCAAGGGCGCGATGGTGCAGCCTGAATGGATAGCGGACGGGACCGGCTTCTGGTACGCGACGGGAGCCCCCGACAACACAGTCATCTACCGGGTCGACCTGCAGGCGGACACCAAGGTTCCCCTATTCGACGTCGCGCGCGTGCGGGCGGCGCTCACGCCGTTGCTGGGACACGAGCCAGCCTACCGGGGGTTGCCGTTCGACGAGTTCACCTTCGAGGAAGGCGGCAAGGCGGCGAAGTTCACCGTGGAAGGCCGGCCGTTCGTGTTGAATCTCGCGACGTACCAGGTCGACGCCCTGCCGGCGCCGACCGCCGCCGAACGGGATCGCACGATGCCGCGACGAGTCAGCCCGGAGGGCGGGGGCCTCCCCGTGATGGAAGTCCCCTCGCCGGACGGCCGCTGGTTCGTGACCCACAAGGATCACAATCTGTGGCTCCGGTCGGGTCGGGACGGCCGCCTGCTCCAGCTCACCCGGGACGGCGTGGCCCGTGATGAATGGATTGTCGGCGGGTGGTGGGGCATCCGGCCCTCGACCGCCAAGTGGTCGCCCGACGGGTTGCGGCTGGCTGCCATGAAGATCGACACCCGCAGGGTCCGGGTTCAGCCGCTGGTTCACTGGTTAAACCCGGAAGAAGAGGTGCAGTGGGAGGTCAATCCCATCGCCGGCGGTGCCATTCAGCAAATGGAGCTGTATGTGGTGGACATCACCTCCAAGGAGGCAGTTCGCGTCGACATCGGGCACGAGCCGGACCAGTATCTCAACTTGATCGGATGGCGGCCGGATGGGAGCGAGCTGCTCTTTTTCCGCGTGAGCCGGGATTTCAGGCGTGTGGATCTGATGGTGGCCGAGCCCACCACCGGACGGTCGCGGGTGATGCTGACGGAAACCTCCAAGACCTTTGTCGAGGGGTACACCGATTGGCCGTCGCGGGTGTTTACTCCTTTGTGGGAGCGGGGCCAGCTGCTCTGGCTCTCGGAACGGGATGGGTGGCGCCATATGTACCTGTACGGTCTGGACGGCGAACTGGTGCGCCGGCTCACGGCGGGGGAGTTTCCCGTCCACGAGGTGGTCGCGGTCGACAAGGAGTCGGGTGTCGTCTATTTCACCGCGCGGAGTGACCCGCAGAGACCGTACGATACCCACCTGCACCGGGTCGGCCTCGACGGAAAAGGGGGCGCCCGTCTCACCGACGCGCCGGGGCAACACGCGATCCAGTTCACTCCCTCGCGGTCGCATTATCTGGACACGCACTCCGACATCGACCGGCCGCCAGTCGTGGAGCTTCGCCGAGCGGACGGGCAGCGCGTCCGCATTCTCGAGGTCGCCGACACGAGCGGGCTGGATGCGCTGCGTCGCCAACCGATCGAACGCTTCGTGGTGAAGGCGGCTGACGACACCACCGACTTGTACGGGGTCCTGTTCAAACCGTTTGACTTCGATCCCCAGAAAAGGTATCCGGTGATCGAGGTCTTTTACCCCGGGGATCAGACGACCGCCGTCCCGCGGCTCTTCTCGCTCAACAACTTCTGGGGAATCAGGGCGCAGGCATGGGCTCAACTCGGCTACATCACCTTCGTGGTCGACGCGAGGGGAACGCCAGGGCGGGGCAAGGCCTTCCAGGACGTCGTGTATCTCGGTCACGGGCGGAATGAAATCCCGGACCATGCCGCAGTGGTCAAGCAACTCGTCCGTGAGCGGCCATACATGGACAGCACCAGGGTGGGGGTCTGGGGGCACTCCTGGGGCGGGTACTTCGCCATTCGGGCGCTGTTGCTCGCCCCGGAGGTCTACCAGGTGGGTGTGGCCTCGGCGCCTCTGGCCGATCTCGAGGCAACATATTGGCCCACCGAACCTTATATGCTGACACCGCAGGAGAACTCCTCCGGCTACGCCTACGCCTCGAACATGCGGTTCGCGGATAGACTGAAGGGGAAGTTGCTGATGATCGTCGGCTCGAACGATGGAGCGCATTTGATGGGGCATGTGTTCCGCCAGGCCGACGCGTTCATACGGGCGGGGAAGCTGTTCGACGTGATGGTGCTGCCAGAGCAAGGACACGGGTATACCGGAGCGGGTGCGCAGTTCGCCGAGCGATATGTGCGGCGGTACTTCGAGACCCACCTGCGGCCCGACCGCGGGGCGGCCGTGTCGACTGATGCCCAGAAGTAGATGGGTGGGCAGCGCCGGGTGCCGGCCCCAGCTGCGCTTGAGACCGGTCGCCGGGCGCCTGACTCGCACTCGGCGCCGTGTTGGCCGGCGTTCAATGCATCGAGCATGTGAACGATATCCCGGACGACGTACTCGCTCTCGTCGCCGAACGAGGCATCCACCTCGTTCCGACGCTTGCCATCTATCGCGCGCTCTATGAATTGCCTCAAAGGCCGGCGACGCTCCAGGAGCTGGTGGAGACCCGGGGATGGACCCTGGAGTTGCACGAGGAAATCTTCAAGAAGGCAATGAAGCATGAGGTTACGAAGTATCCGCAGATGGACTTCGAAGAGATGCAATATTTCGTCGACTTGGGCATGTCGCGCCTGGAGACGATCACGGCCGCGATCCGCAACGGTGCCATGGTTCTGGGTCAGGAGCAGGATCTTGGCACCCTCGAAGAAGGGAAACTGGCAGACTTGCAAGTGATCGATGGTGACCCTTTGGTGTCCTTCGACGCCCTGGGCAACCCTCGTCTGGTGATGATTGGGGGAGAGGTCAAGCATCGTCGCGACTAGAGGTTTGGGGATCGACGACGAAAGAAAAGGAACTGGGCTCGCTATGAAGAGAACGCTAGCGTTGCTCCTGCTCGTGGCCGCACCGTCGGTAACGGCCGCTCAGGATCACAGTCCGCGGAAGGCGGCCGACCTCATCACCCACAGCGCGGTGACGATAGACCGCCCCGCCTCTGTCATCTGGCCGTATATCGTCGATCCGAGCCAGTGGAAGCAGGGGCTCTCGATGCGACACCACTCAGGGAAGCCGGGCGCCGTCGGCGAAGTGCAGGCCGCGTTCGATCCGGCGGACCCCGAGACGATCGTCTTTCTGGCGAAGAACGCCGAGCTCGTCCCCAATCAGCGGCGCACGATCAAGCTCTACCTCCCGGGCCCCGAGGGCACGCTCTTAGGGTTCGCCACGTGGACGCTGACCGAGCAGGACGGCCGCACACGGGTGACCTCCGAAACGCTGGTGTCGCGGGAAGAGGCCTGGAGGGTGACCGCACAGCGGCTCGCCGAGATGGAGCGGCAGGGCTATGAGCTCAACCAGCCCCGGTTCGACCGCGAGCTGATCGCCCTCAAAGAGCTTGTGGAGTCTCAATGATGATCGGAACGAAAAGACATCCTATCTGGGTTGGACCCAGGTGTATGCCGCTGGCCTCAACAACCCGCACCTCGCCGCGATGATCCCGATCGTGACACCGCCGGATCCGCTGGGAACATCCCTTACCGGTACGGGACGATCATGCCGTCCAGCGTCAATTGGCTCGTGTTGATTTCGGGTCACACGCTGCAAGACCTGTCGCAACACGACCTGGAGGCGTCATTCCATATCCGCCTACTGCGCGACATGGACCTCTTCTTTGGCCGTCATCTCGAGGCGTGGCACGACTGGCTCGATCACCCGACGTTGGACGACTATTGGCGTCAGCAGCTCTATCAAGAGAAGCTGCTCGAGACGACCGCGCCGGCCCTGCACATCAGCGGCTGGTATGACGACGTCCTGGTGGGAACCACCGAGAACTTCATCAACCTAACGAAGCATGCCGAAGACCCCGAGGTGCGCCGCTGGCAGCACCTCCTCATCGGACCGTGGGGACACGGGGTCAACTCGCGGCGCCAATGGGGACGTATCGACTTCGGTCCCGACGCGCTGATCGGTCTCGCCGCGGTCCAACGCCGATGGTTCGATTATTGGCTCAAGGGAGACGACAACGGATTAGACACCCTCCCACCCGTCCGCATCTTCGTGATGGGTGAGAACACATGGCGAGACGAGTCGGAATGGCCGCTTCGCCGTACCCAGTACACGCCGTTTTACTTCCATGGTAACGGTCGAGCCAACAGCCGGCTGGGAGACGGTGCGCTCAGCCTTGAGCCGCCCGATCACTACCGCTACGACCCAGCGGCGTTCGGTACATGACGCTCACCCACTTCGCTACGCTGGAGTGGGCGGACGCGGCGACGGACTTCCATCGGCACCATGGGCTGACCGAGCGTGGTGAAGAGATCGTCCGTGAGATGAACCGGCTGGGAATGTTTGTCGACCTGTCGCACGTCAGCGCCGAAACGATGAAGGACGCGCTGCGGGTGAGCCGGGCGCCTGTGATCTTCTCCCACTCCAGTGCACGAGCCATCAACAGCCACCCACGGAACGTTCCGGACGAGGTGCTCGGGTTGCTGCCGCAGAACGGGGGTGTGGTGATGGTGAACTTCATCGCGACCTACGTCTCCCGGGGTGGCCCGGCGTGGGCAGCGCGCCGCGACTCGGTGGCGGAACGTCTTCGCGCGGAGCTGGACGACGAGGCGGAGATCGACCGGCGACTGGCGGCCTGGGTGCGGCGTTACCCGAAACCGCGCGGTACCGTGGTGGACGTGGCCGATCATATCGATCACATTCGGGCGGTCGCGGGCATCGATCACATCGGCATGGGCTCGGACTTCTACGGCGAGCCGCTCGAGATGTCCGTCGGGTTGGAGGATGCCAGTACAAATAACCTCGGAGACAAAAGTGACACTGATTCTCACCCAAGCAGAAGTCAGACGCGTTCTCCCGATGGACGAGTGTATCTCGCTCATGGGAGAGGTCATGAAGGCCATTAGCCAAGGCAAGGGCTTGAATCCGCTCCGCGGCGGTATGTCCCTCCCGGACGGGGTCGGCAGCCTGCTCACCATGCCTGGATACATGCAGGAGCCCAAGGCTCTCGGCCTCAAAGTGATTGGCATCTTTCCCGGCAATGAGGGGACCGTTTACGAGTCCATTCAGGGCTTGGTCATGGCGTTCGATCCCGATCACGGGATCCCGCTGGCCATCGTGGACGCAGGCGAGATCACCGCCATCAGGACGGCGGCGGCGTCGGGAGCAGCGACGAAGAGCCTTGCCCGAGAGGACGCCAGCGACCTCGCCATTCTCGGGTCGGGTGTGCAAGCTCGGTCGCACCTGGAAGCCATGGTGTGTGCACGGCCGATCGCTCGCGTGCGCGTCTACAGCCCGACCAAGGCCCACCGCGACGGGTTTGCGGACGAGGCGGCGCGCCGCCATGGCATCCCGGTGGAGGCGACGACGACGTCCGAAGAGGCGGTCCGCGGCGCCGACCTCATCTGCGCGGTCACCTCGTCGGGCGAGCCCGTGGTGAGGAGCGAGTGGGTTGCGCCAGGCGCTCACATCAATGCCGTGGGGGCATACACGCCGTCGACGCGCGAGCTCGATACGGACACGGTCGCACGCTCACGCCTCTTCGTCGACTCTCGCGAGTCGGCACTCGCCGAGGCGGGAGATTTCCTCATCCCCAAAGAGGAGGGCGCTATCGGAGACGACCACATCCTGGGCGAGCTTGGCAATGTGTTGTTGGGCGCAATCCCGGGGCGGCAAGGCCCGGACGACGTCACCGTGTTCAAGTCGTTGGGGATCGCCATGGAGGACGTGGCATCTGCACACCATGTCTATCGGCGTGCCAAGGAGGGGGGAGTGGGTACCGAAGTGGCTCTCGAAGGCCTTCGGCAGGGCTGAGTGGAGAACGGTCTAGCATGGTGCTGAAAAAGGGCGATGTGGCGGCAGCCGAGGGGCGGTAGTCTTGACGATGACGCTACACACGAGCGATTCTTCTCATGAGCACGCGCCACGCACGTCGCAAGAAGAGCCGGAACCGTGCGCCCAGGGACCGACAAGGCCTACGTCTGATTGGAGTCAAGCGATGACGTCTGTATGGAAACGCGCCGCTCAGCTGAGTATCCTGGCGTGCACGGTGTTGTTGCACGCCACGCCGGCCGAGGCGCAGTTCGAGCAAATCAGCGCCAATATCGAGCGCAAGCTCGCGGAACGGGGCTTACCTTCAATTGCGGTAGCGGTTGCAAAAGACGGGCAGATCATCTGGGAAGCCGGATTCGGATGGGCCAACCGGGAGAAGAGGATTCCGGCTACCGAGCACACCATGTACTCCCTCGCGTCGATCTCCAAACCCATCACCGCGACCGGTTTGATGGTGTTGGTGGAGCAGGGTCTCGTCGACCTCGACCGTCCCATTGGCGACTACCTCGGCAACGCGAAGCTCCACGGCCGAGCGTTCGATGCGTCAGCGGCGACGGTGCGACACGTCGCGAATCACACCTCGGGGCTGCCACTTCACTACCAGTTCTTCTACGAGGACGAGCCGTATTGGCGCCCGGCGATGGACGAGACCATCCGCCGCTACGCCAACCTCGTCACCGCCCCTGGTGAGCGGTATCAGTATTCGAATTTGGGCTTCGGCATCCTCGATTACGTCATCGAGCGCACGTCGGGAAAGAGCTATCCCGACTTCATGCGCGAGGAAGTGTTCCTCCCGTTGGGGCTCACGCGCACGTCGGTGCACATCGGCAAGGGCCTCGAAGCGTTCGCCGCAACGCGTTACGCAGCGGACGGGTCCCCGATCCCGTTTTACGACTTCGATCACCCCGGGGCGTCCGCGGTATTCAGCAGCGCGCACGACCTCGTCCGCTTCGGCATGTTTCACCTGAAGAATCACCTGAGCGACCAGAGATCGATTATCAGCGATGCCGCCATCGACGAAATGGCAACGGCGACGGTCAACACGGGAGAGAGCAGCGGATACGGTATCGGGTGGTCAACCGGACGCAATGAGAAGGGTCTGCGGACGGTGCGGCATGGCGGCGGCATGGGTGGTGTGTCCACCACCCTCATCCTCCTGCCGTCCGAGAATGCCGTGATCGTGGTACTCGGCAATGCCTCCAGTTCGGCACCCGGTGAGACCGCGAACCAAATCCTCGCCGCTCTGGTCCCCGACAAAGTCGACTCGCCCACCGAGGAACCCGGAGGGCGCGAGGTAGCAATATCGACGGCCGCGCGAAGTCGGTACCTCGGGACCTATGATCTCGGCGATATGCAATTCCGGGTGTTCGAGGGGAACCGGGGGTTGATGATCGAATCCCCGGAGGGCAACTCTCCCCTGACCTACCAGGGTAACGATGCATTCATCATCGCGCTCGCGCCGGGCGTGCGGGTCTCCTTCGAACTACGGGGAACAGCGTCCACCATCATCGTCAATGGCGGGGGGACCACGATGCGTGGAATGCGGCTACCGCCGGGACCCGCCTTCACGCCGATGCCGGAGCTAACCGGCGTCTGGACCGGTGAGGTCGTCACATACGAGGGCACCCTGCCGGTTGTCGTCGCGGTCCGGGAATCTGGGGCGGTCCACGTCCGACTCGGCCCGCAACCCTGGACACTCCTGAACGACGCTCGGTTCAGCGACGGCTTTCTCCGAGGTTTTTTTGCCGGGGACATCGGTACCGAGGACGTCAACCGGCGATCGTACAATCTCCGGCTGGAAGTCAAGAAACGCGGTGACGTGCTCAACGGTGCGTTGATCGGTATTTCCCTTCCCGACAATCGCATCGGCAACGCCCTGGCCCACTGGATCGAGCTCCGCCGCATGTAAGGGGGTCTTGCTGATGAGTTTGCCTTTCAAAGACACCCGTGACGTCGACGAGCGTTATCGGACATTGCACCAGGCGATCTCCGATCACGCAGTTCGATACGGCGGTGAGTTTTTATCCTCGCTCGCTGTCAGGACCGAGGGATCGTTTGTGTATGATGAAACGGGACGCGCCATCCTGGATTTCACTTCGGGTCAGATGAGTGGAATCCTCGGGCACTGCCATCCTGACATCGTCGAAACCATCAAGTCCACCAGTGAGACACTGATTCATTTGTTCAGCGGTATGTTGTCGCCGCCTGTAGCGGAGATGTGTAGCGCCTTGGCCGACGTGTTACCAGACAAGTTGAACAAGGTTCTCCTGTTGAGTACCGGGGCCGAATCGAACGAAGCGGCCCTACGGATGGCGAAACTCTATACGGGCGGTTTTGAAGTGGTTGGCCTCGACGCATCGTGGCATGGCATGACCGGTGCGGCAGTTGCGAGCAGCTATTCCGCCGGCCGCACGGGGTATGGCCCCGCCATGCCCGGTGTCATGGCGCTGCCGACGCCGAATCCCTTCCGTCGGCCGGAATGGGCCGGCGACACCTACGAACTCGATATGCTCGATATGGGCTTTGACATGGTGGACCGTCAGTCGGTCGGCGCCTACGCGGCCGCGATTGTGGAGCCAATTCTGAGCTCAGGGGGCATTCTCGAACTGCCGGTGGGTTATCTGGCCAAGCTCAAGAGCAAATGTGAAGAGCGCGGTATGCTCTTGATTCTCGACGAAGCCCAGACCGGCCTAGGCCGCACCGGTGATCTGTTTGCATTCGAGCGGGACGGTGTGGTGCCCGACATTCTCACGCTCTCGAAAACATTGGGAGCAGGTTTGCCGTTGGCGGCGACGATCACCAGCGATGAGATCGAGGAGAAGTGCCATGAGCGTGGTTTTATCTTCTATACCACCCATGTATCGGATCCACTTCCCGCCGCAGTCGGAGTCAAGGTCTTGGAGATCATTCAACGAGACCGACTAACGGAGCGCGCCGCCGAAATGGGGGCGTACCTCAAGAAGGGGTTACATCAATTACAAGAGCAGCATGAGTGCATTGGCGACGTCCGGGGCCGCGGTCTTCTGCTTGGCGTGGAGCTTGTGGCGGACCGACAAACCAAGAAGCCAGTGCCGGAATTTGGCGACGCCGTGTCCCGCCGTTGTTTCGAGCTGGGGTTGAACATGAATATCGTTCAGTTCCCCGGCATGGGAGGTGTGTTTCGACTGGCTCCGCCGCTCATCGTTACAACAGACGAAATTGATCTGGGACTCGACATCCTTGCTCAGGCGATGAAGGATCTCTTGCCCAAGTACGCCCGACTTCAGTGACGAGCATTTCGTAGACGAGAGCATCACTTCTCGACATCCCAAGAGGACGATCCATGACTACCAAGGCCACCCGACGCGATTTCATCAAGTCCGCCACGGTCGCCGCCGCCGGCGCCGTCATCGCGTCAACCGCTCGAGGTACGTTCTTCGTTTCTGAAGCCAGAGCGGCATCGTATCCCGCAGCACCGTCACTTGCCGTCTCCGATATGCAGGCGCAGCTCGAAGAGGCCATCAAGCGCTACAATGTGGCGGGAGCGAGCGCGGCGATTTTCCACAGGGATAGGATAACGACCGCGGCCGCAGGTGTGGTGAACAACGTGACTGGTGTGGAGATGACCCCCGACACGGTCATGCACATCGGGTCCATCACCAAGATCTTCAACACCACCATCGTGATGCAGCTCGTGGACGACGGGTTGGTGGAACTCGACGCGCCGGTGGTCGAGTATCTGCCCGAGTTCAGAGTGAAGGACCGAGCCGCCACCAGGGCCATGACCGTGAAGATGCTGCTCAATCATACGAGCGGCATCGACGGCGAGATCCTGCCCGATTTCGGTCACGATGATGAGATCATCGAAAAGGCCATTCCACGCTTCGCCGAGATGGGTCAGATCCACGATCCCGGGAAGGACTGCTCGTACTGCAACACGGCCGTGGTCATCGCGGGATATCTGGCGCAGAAGATCCGGGGTGAGAGTTGGTACGATCAAGTAAAGGAACGGATCTTTCAGCCCCTGGAGATGAATCATGCCATCGTCCTACCAGAAGACGCGCTGCTTCACCGCGCGAGCGTGGGCCATCACCTGAACCCACAGACCAATCAGCTCGATCGCACGTCGTTTGCCTTCTTGCCCATGAGCTACGCGCCGGCAGGCGCAAGCGCGATGATGTCGGCAAGCGACCTCGTCACCTTCGGTGCGGCCCACATGGGTAATGGAGTTGGCCTGAACGGGACCCGGATCCTGTCACGGTCGAGCGCCAACGCCATGCGCACGAAGACGGCCGAATTCCAAGGCGGCGGAGCGGTGGCGGCGTTTGGTTTGGGGTGGATGCTCGGCGAGGGCGGCGGTGTGCAGCACGGCGGTGGGGGACCGGGAATCATCTCCTGGTTCGCGGTCTATCCAGAGCAGAATCTCGCGGTTTCCGTTCTCACAAACACCGCGCACGGTATGGTCGTCATCCGTGAACTGATGAACGACTGGGTGCGGCCGATTGCCGGTGTTGAGCCTCTCTCCATCGAGAAGCGTCCGATCGTCGATATCGATTACGATCCGAGGAAATACGTTGGAACGTACGAGAATATCGCCCTCAAGCACGAGGTCGTGGAAAAAGACGGCGACTTGGGCATGGCATCGACCGCAAAGTTCAAAATCTACGACAGTTCGTCTACCGAGCGAGGCCCGGTTCTGACCCTCAAGCCCGTGGGCGGGCACGCATTCGCCGTCGTGCTGCCACCGCAGGCTGACGACAATCCCTTTACAGGTCAGCTGGTCCTCACCTTCGTGAACCCGATGGCAGACGGCCGCATGGAGCACCTGGCATCCGGGGGGCGGCTTTATCGTCGCTCACGGTGAGCCATCTTCATGAGGGAGGAGGGAGGAGGGGGATCCGTGTCCCAAAGCTTTAGCGTCATCCGTGGCAGCCTTTTGCGGATACGACCAAGGGACAGAAAGATGATTCTACGTATTGTTGCTACTGTGGCACTGGTGGCGCTCTCGACGGGATGCGGTCCGAGAGAACCGGTTTCCTCGTTCGGGGAGTACCACGGCTATTCGGAGCCCCGCTTCGATAGCTTTGTTCGCCAATCCGTGTACATACCGGTTCGAGACGGCACGCGCATCGGGGTCGACATCTTCCGGCCCGCGATCGATGGCGAGCTTGCGAGCGAGCCGCTGCCGGTAGCTCTGTATGTCACGCGGTATTGGCGTGGGCGGGAACTCGAAGACGGGAGCCTCTTCACCTCCGCCGGCGTGATCGCACCGGGCGACGACGGTGCTCCGTTGATCGAACCCTATGGCATTACCCGTCAGCTCTTGCGCTTCGGTTACGTCGTGATGACGATGGACAGCCGTGGGACGGGGGGTTCGTTCGGCGTTCAGACCTCACTCATGGGCTTGGAAATCGAAGACATGCGCGAGGTCATCGAGTGGGCCGCCCAACAGTCCTGGAGTACGGACAAAGTCGGAATGTTCGGTGCGTCGTGGCCGGGAATCATTCAGCTCATCGCCGCCATGGGCAACCCGGAGCCGCTCGCCGCAATCTTTCCGTCCGTGGCGAACTTTCCAGACCTCTACCGCATCCTCCGCACGAACGGCGTGTACAACAAGGGGGCGGCCCTCACCATGCGACAAACGTTGGTTGGCCTCTCCGAGGTGAAAGACCAAGGCCAAACCGGGTCGACATGGGGTCAGACCATCGAGGGTAAACGAGTGGTGGGTGCGGCGCGTGTCGACGAAGACGTCGATGGAGCGCTTCGCGATGAGGCTCGGGCCGGGCACGGCTCGGCTTCGTTCAGCGGATATGTCGACGGCATCCTCCAGCATCCCACCGTCAAGGCGGCGGCGGCGGAGCTCGGGCTCGAAACCATCGACGAGATCCTCAACACCCTCTTCTACGCCGACTCGCTCGATTTGGCACTGGAGCACCATGACGCGCTGCGCGAGCAGCTGGCCGCTGCCACGTGGCCGCAACCCGAGGAGTCGTTCGACGTCACCAAACGATTCCTCGACGCCATCAATCAATCCGGCGTGCCAACCTACCTCTGGGACGGCTGGCAAGATCCCGCCCCCAACGAGCGGCTGTTGTACCTCTACAACTTGACGGTGCCTACCCGTCTCACCGTTGGCCCGTGGTCCCACGGCCCTGGCGAACCAAACGATCCGCGTGAGGACGCGCATGCGAGCCTGATTGCGATCGAAGCCGTGCGTTGGTTTGATTTCTGGCTGAAGGGCATCGAAAACGGCATCAACGACGAGCCGAAAGTCACCTACGCGGTGATGCAAGACAAGTCCAACTGGGAATGGCGCACCGCCGAAACGTTTCCTCCACCCGAAGCCGTCGAGACCAACTTTTATTTCGCTGACGGGACTTCCGGGAGCGTGGCGTCAATCAATGACGGCCTCCTGGCGATTGAGAAACCGCAACGTGGAGGGTCCGACGACTACACTGCGGACTATAGTCTGACCACCGGCAATCACACGCGCCTGCACGACGCGACCGGTGCCGGCCCGATCGAGTATGCCGATCTGGCGCCCAACGATGCCAAGGCCCTGACCTTTACCACCGCGCCCTTGGAGGATGATGTCGTCTTCGCCGGATTCCCGGTGGTGACGCTTTATGTCTCGTCCACATCAAAAGACCCATCGCTGGCCGTCTACCTGGAGGAAGTGGATCGGAACGGATACTCGACGCTGGTCTCCCAAGAGTTCATTCGCGCTTCGCACCGTACACTGTGGGAGCCACCGTACTCCACCAACAACACGCCGTGGAACAGCTCTCTCGCCAAGGACGTCGAAACCGCCGCGCCACTCACGGAGAAGCCCGTCGAGATACGCTTCGCGCTCGAACCGGCGTCGAACCGATTCGATGCCGGGCATCGGATCCGCGTGACCATCGCCACGTCCGACGAAGGCGTCATCTGGGTCATCCCCGAGAGTCCACGACCGGTGGTGACCATATGGCGCGATGCTGAGCGGCCGTCGCACCTCACGCTCCCCGTGCTACCGGATTAGATCGATGCGTTACCTCGGCATTCGTTATGGAGATTATTCGCTTGTATTCGTCATGACTGGGCTTCTGGCCCAGGCGGCGGCGGCGCAATACCGCGAGCCCCATCCCGGTAGAATCGAGCCGCCCACCCCGCACCACGAGTTCCGAGTCGAGCGCAGCCATTTCGTGCCCATGCGCGATGGTGTCAGGCTTTCCACCGACCTCTACTTCCCCCAAGGCGTGAACCGGCCGTTGGGCACCGTCTTGGTCCGTACTCCCTACAACAAAGACTCGTGGGACGCGCTGGGGCCGGCCGGTGCCGGCATTCAGGGTAAGGCGGTCGCCTTCTTTGCCGGACATGGGTTCGCGGTCGTGGTGCAGGACACGCGCGGCAAGCATGAGTCTGAGGGGATGTACATCCTCAACAAGAACTATCGAGTGGACGGCTACGACACGATTGAATGGATCACAAAACAACCGTGGTCGAACGGCAAGGTGGGGACGTACGGTTGTTCCTATCAGGGTGAAAACCAGCTTTACCTGGCGCCATCACAGCCGCCGGGGTTGGCTGCCATGATCCCCCAAGCCGGTGCCACCGCCATCGGTCAGGCCGGCGGTTTCTATGGGCTTGCGCATGACTTTACCAGCGGTGGTGTGCATCTCTCCGGCGTCATGCTCTGGCACCACCTCACTCTTCACAAGACCTACTATCGTCCGCCTGCGGGCCTGAGCCGCGAGGAGTTTCTGAAGCTCCGCCAGTACTTCGATCCGGCGCCCAAGGTTCCGGACGCCGACTGGGACCGACTCTACTGGACGCTCCCTGTTTTCGATATGCTCCACAAAGCGGGTGGTCTACCAACCGACTGGCGCGACTTCCTCGCTCACCAGAATGACGTAACCGACCCCTGGTGGGATCAGTTCGACTACGTGCGCGATGACGAGCCCATCTCGGCGCCGGCCCTTTACGTCGAGACTTGGGGTGACTTCACGGCGCGGCCCGCTTTTTACATCCGCTCGCTCCACCAGCGCACGGCCATCTCGCAGACGGCGCGCGACAACCAGCGAATTATCGTGGCACCAGCTCAACACTGTGCGTCAGAGAGCGTCACGGAGAACCACCGCATGGGTGAGTTGGAGCTCGGCGATCCTCGCTTTGGCCACTTCTCCCTCTATCTCGATTGGTTCCGCCAATGGCTCGAGGGCGATGACCGGGGCGTCGAAGACTGGCCCACGGTACAGTACTACATGATGGTTCGCAACGAATGGCGCGCGAGCGATCAATGGCCGCCTCGTGGTGTGACGATGACGAAGTTTTTTCTTCATAGCGGCGGCCGAGCCAACAGTCACTTCGGCGATGGCACTCTCTCCCGCGCGGAACCTCGCAGCGAGCCAGCGGACCGCTTCACCTACGATCCCGCCTCCCCCGTCCCGAGCGCGGGCGGGCCCTACTCGTCCGGTATCGGATCCGCACCTTACATGGATCAGCGGCCCACCAGCGCGCGCAATGATGTGCTTGTCTACACGTCCGAACCCTTCGATCAGGGCCTCGAGATCGAAGGGAGTATCGACGCCGTGTTGTACGTATCCTCATCGGCAAGAGATACCGACTTCAGCGTCAAGCTGGTGGACGTGGCCCCTGATGGCAAACCCGTAAATGTCCGCGTCGGGTTCATCCGTGCGCGGTATCGTGAGGGCCGCGACAAACAGGTTTTCATGGCAGAAGGTCAGGTGTACCGTGTGCCCGTCATGCTCAACGACATCGCCTACTACTTCCGGCCGGGCCACCGGCTGCGAGTGCAAGTGACGAGCAGCGATTTCCCGTCATTTGATCGCAACTTGAATACCGGCGGGCGCAACTACGACGAAACCGAGTGGGTGATCGCGGACAACGTCGTCCATCACTCCGGCGACAACGCCTCGCATATCATCTTGCCGGTTTCCGGTACTCGGTGACGGGAGAGCGTCCTTTCTTGGGAAGTTTGGAGCGGCGATCGTCAGCCCATGACGGAGAAACTGCTGTCCCGGTTGATCTCCCGGTTGCGGTGAAACAGACGGGTGTCGATGGTGTTTCCGACGTGGGGTAGCGTATACTGGAGGGGGGACGCGTCGTGGTCGTACCCGTGCTCCACCTGGTCGATAAGCTCGGCCATCATTGCGCCTGCCACCGGCGCGGTCTTGAACTGATTCCCGCTGGTACCGATGGCCTGGTAGAAGCCAGCCAAGTCTGATTTGTCGTAGATGGGAATCCAGTCATCACTCACGTCATACAGGTCGACCACGCCCGTTGGCTGGCAGGGAACCGGCAACTCCGGGATGCGGCGAGCGAGTCGACAAACCTGTGCCTTCCACTGATCTTCGCTCACCTCACGGTCGAAGTCATCGGGGTCCACCCACTCCTTGGGGTCGCACGCGGGGTCCACGCTGCCCGCGAGAATGCGATTACCCGCCTCTGGTCGATAGTAGGCCCCGATGTCAGCATCGTTCATGTGGTAGCCCTCCTCCTCCGGGCGGTGACCAGGCGGCGGCGGGACCACGTGCACCTCGTGTCGAAGTGCCCTGGTCTGGATGGCATTACAGCCCGCCAACCCCGCCATTTCCGTGATCTTGAAGGAGTGTGGCCCGCTGACGTTGACCACGATGAGGGCATCAAGCTCCTCGCCGTTGTCCAGCGTGACGCCGAGCACCCTGCCGCCTTCTCGGCGAATGCCGGTCACCCGCACGTTGTACCTGAACTGCGCACCGCGGCCGCGAGCCGCACACTCGACGTTCTGTGTCGCTAGCAAGGGATCCCCCACATACCCGGACTCGGGCGTGTAGAGAGCTCCGTCGAGCCAGTCGGTGGGGGGCTCATAGAAGAGGGGATCGTCGGGTCGCCGGGGCGGATGGAATTCATGGAAATCGCCGATGGGGACCTTTCGCTGTAGCGTGGCCAGATCCCAGTCCTCGTAGGTGACACCAACGGCGTCGAAATGCTCCTTGATCTTCCGCCATTCGATGACGCTGTTCTTGACGAGCACCGAGCCGGTATTATGGTATCTCGCCAGCCCACGCGGGTCGGCCACGCCTAAATACTCAGCCCAGTTGTGCCAGTACCAGGCGCCCTCGTATGCGAAGGCAACACCGTCCCGCGTTGAATAGTAGAAGCGTACATTGCCGCAGGAGTTGCCGGTGGATCCCGCTCCGGCTGTGGGCTGGAAATCGACGTTCACCGTGTGGTAGCCCTTCTTGCTCAGCTCGTAGGCTAAACAGCAGCCAATGATCCCGGCGCCGATGATGATGGTATCGTGTTCGCTTTTCATTGATCGTTCCTCTGAGCCGGCAGCTCTCTTCCGCAAGTTAGCCCGCAAGGTCAGAAGTGGAAGGATGGGGCCGGCTTTCGGTTGACGAATCTGATTCTCCTGTTCAGTATTGCGTTGTGTCCTCGGGGCATTCACGCTGGGCGGTCGGGCACCGAAGGCTTTCGCCGTCGAGCGTGATCCCGAAGTTTGTATTCCTCCGATTTTTTTCGCCACGACTCATTCAGCGGAGATCCTTCATGACCACCGAAAGACGCGAATTCATCAAGACGGCCGGCGTGGGATTGGCGGCTGCGGGTATCGGCGGACTGGACTCAGCGCGGGCCGCAACGACTGACGCGCTCGCCGGCCAGCTCCAGTGCGCCGATTTGGCGAGACAGGGACCCAAAGAAGTCGTCCGCGGAAAGCGCGCCGTGGCCAGCAGTCAGAGCCCGATCGTGACCCAGACCATGCTCGACGTGCTGGGCGCCGGCGGCAATGCAGTGGATGCAACTGTGGCGGGCTCGATTGCCCAGGCCACCGTCCAGCCGGAGATGACCAACCACACCGGCACGGTGAGCTGGCTCTACTGGGATGCCAAGTCACGCGCGACCTACCAACTCAACAGCATGGGCACGCTCCATCCGGACCTTCCCCCGTTCCGTCCCTATCCGCCGGGTCTGGGCGGTGTGGCGGCGGGTGCCCCGATGGCCTGCATTCCCGGCTTCATGCCGGGCATGGAAGCGATGCATACCCGATTCGGCACGAAGCCGTGGCGCTCGCTGGTCGAACCCTCCATTCCGTTGGCCGAGGACGGCTTCCCGGTGGACGAATTCCAGCGTGCGGTGATGGAGTTCGAGCTTGCAGGCAACACGTATTTCCCCGCCATGCGGAGCCTGTTCGCGCCCAATGGGTTTACGCCATCGGTCGGCGAGACGTTCCGCAACCCCGCCCTCGCAGCTACGCTGCGGAAGCTGGCCGATGAAGGACCCGAGTATTTCACCAAGGGCGCGTGGGCCCAGGAGTTCGTGAAAATTGCGAATGAGCTCGGCTGGGACATCGAACTCGGCGATCTTTCAGCCCATCCACCGCGCTGGACCGAGCCGCTACGCTATCGGCATCGAGAATACGAGATCGTTCAGACTGCCCCTCCTGAACGCCAAGGTCTCTACTGTTGCCTTGTGCTAGGGATGCTGCGTCACTTGGACGTTGCATCGTTGGGCCACTACACCGAGTCGGCCGAGAGCCTGTACTACATGGGTCATGCCCTGCGGCGCGCCCATATGGAGCTGGGGCATCTGCACGATCCCGAGTTCTTCGGCGTTCCGTCGGACGTCTGGATGTCAGACGACTATCACGCCAGCCTGGCTGAGATCCTGCGAAAGTCCAGGCCGAAGTCCGGTGTCGATCTGACTCGGCATGTGGAGCTTTCCACTGCCCGCTCGCAGCTGCAAGCGTTTGGGTGGGCGACCGGCAGTATCCAGCAACAGCCGCCGCAACCATCCGGGAGCTGTGAGCTCTCCTGCGTGGACGCGGACGGGAACTGGGTGCAAATGATGCACACGCTACAGTCCGGTGGACTCCCGGGCATGGTGGTCGGCGGCGTGCCGATGACCGGGAGTCACGTCCAATTCAGCATGGATGCTGCGATCGCAGGCTGGCTTGGATTGCCTGGCAGCCGGATGCGTTCCGTCATGAGCAATACGATCGTCATGAGAGACGGTCGCCCGTGGCTTTCGATGGGTTCGCCTGGCAACGTGCATTGCACCGTGCCTCAGATGCTGTCCAACGTACTCGACTACGACAACGATCCGTACGACGCTGCCGTCTTGCCACGCATGCTTCCGATTGAAGCTGACTATACGATCGCAATCGAGGCGCGCATTCCCGAGGACGTGTTACGGAACCTTGCCAAACTTGGGGCGAAACTGAGGCCGCTCCCGCCGTACGATTTCCATATGGGTTCGTATCAGCAAGTGTGGCGTGATCCACAAACTGGCAGGATGAGCGCGAGCACCGGCCCGCGCCGTGCCGGAAAGGCCGGCGGTATTTAGCGCACCCTAGACACTGACTCGGTGGGACCCATCTTTCCCGATATCCAGCAGGGTGCAGGCGGATATGATAACGACCACCGTCCAGACCGTCGACTTCGTCATGAAGGGCGGCCGGGTGGTGCGTAACGATTCTACGAGGTGACAACCATGAAATCGGTGGCATTCTTCCCCGCGACGATGGCTGGAGTATTGGCGTTTTCCCTGACGGGCTGTGACGCACCGCCCGCGGTAGAGACCGCTCCCTTCCAATCCGAGGGCACCAGTCCGGTTGAGTGGACCACGCACGAGCGGTCTGCTTCCTTCCTGACCATGCGGGACGGGGTACGGATCGCGGTCGACGTGTTTCTGCCCGCTGGGTATGAGGGTGAAGGCGAGCCGGCGACGGCCTTTCCGGTGATCTTTTCGTATACCCCGTACCATAGGACCTTTATCGACCCCGCCTCGGGTACCGTACCGCTCGGCCTGTTCGAGTTCTTCGTCAGTCGCGGTTACGCGTATGTGGCTGCGGACATGCGCGGCACCGGGGCGTCGTTCGGGTGGAACAACATCATGAACGACGAGATGCGCCACGACTCCAAGGAGATCATCGACTGGATCGCAGCGCAGGAATGGAGCGATGGCAACGTCGGAATGAACGGGGGAAGCTACGTCGGGTGGTCGCAGCTCGCGTCGGCGTCCATGAAGCCAAAAGCCCTCAAGGCCATCATCCCCATTCACGCCGGGTGGGACGGCTTCCTGATGCGCCCCGGTGGCATCTACAGCTATGCCATGATGCAGACGTGGACCGCCATGACGTACGCGATCAATCGGAACCAGATGTTCGGCCAGTTCCCGTTGCCCCCGGCTCCACCCGTCGTCGATGAAGACGGTGACGGCGAGCTAGCAGACGAGATTCCAGTGGATCAAGACGGCGACGGCTGGTTCGATGACGATTACCCGTGGCCCGTCGACGAGCTCGATCCCCCGCAGTACCCCGACGGCACCGCCCGGCAGCACCACTACTACTACAAGGCCGTCATGGAGCACCACGCTCACCCGGACGGGGCTCCCGGCACGTACGACGCGGATCGCGTGCTCCAGTCCCAGCCGTTCTGGGACAGCCCCCGAACCGGAGACGGCCTCACCGCGCCGGACCTGAGCTTCGCCTGGCTGGAAGACATCGCCGAGTCCGGGGTGGCGATCTACAACTACGCCGGGTGGTGGGACGCGTTCACCCGTTCCTCGCTCGAGTTGTACGCGACGCTGAAGAACACCAATCCGTCGCGCGTGGTGGTCTGGCCCGTCTACCACCAGGGTATCTCACCGGCGGCGGCCGCCGGAATGGGAGCGGATCACGCCGCGGTAAACATCTTCAGCGAGCCCTACCTCAACGAGCACCTCCGATGGTACGATCGCTGGCTCAAAGGTGTCGACAATGGTATCGACGAGGAACCGTCGGTGCTGATTTACGTGATGAACGGTGAAGGGTGGCGGAGCGAAGACGCGTGGCCGCTGGAGAGAGAGCAGCGGACGAAATTCTACTTGTCCGAGGCACATGGGCTGGGCGATCGCGCCCCGGCCGCCGGCAGCGACGATCACACCGGCGACTTCACCCACAATTCGTCGTGGGCTCCGGCCTTGGACGCAACGGATATCTCGGACATCAACAAAGTCATCGGCAAGCCGTCCTTCGGAGCCAAGTCGTTCGGCAGAAGCCGACAGCAGATGTTCGGCGTTGCTGAGACGCTGCCCTACCGGACCGAAATGGACAAACAAGTGCTCACCTATACGAGTGAGCCCTTGACCGAAGCCACCGAGGTCACCGGCCACCCCATCGTCCACGTGTGGGCCTCGTCCACCGCCGACTACGGGGACTTCTTCTTTTACCTGGAGGACGTGGACGAGAACGGCGAATCGGTTCTGGTCACCGACTACTATCACCGGGCCGGCTTCGCCACGCTGGTGGACAACGACGAGATGATCCCGAACAACCCCGGGATCGACATACTGCCCGACCTCCCGTGGCACGGCTACCGAGAGGCCGATTACACGGACCGGGTGTTCGCCGATGGTGCAGTCGTCGAGGTCGTAACCGATCTGCATCCGACCTCATGGGTGTTCAAGGCCGGTCACCGGATTCGCTTGAGCATCGCGACGGCCGATTGGCCGATTTTCGAGTTGCACCCAAAACTGTCACCGTCAAACCGGCCCAACGCGTCGGACAACATCGTGCCGACGATCGCGATTCACCGGGGAGGGGAGCGGGCCTCTTACGTTGAGCTGCCCGTTATTCCTAACTAAGACGAAGGGGATAGCCACGGATCCACGGTTACCGGTTACCGGTCACCGGTCACCGGTCATCGGTCACCGAGTAGCCGAATCCAGCAAAGAAGACCGCTACCGATCAGACCGCCACCCCGGGCCGCGAAGCACCCTGCCCGGCGTCGCTGCGGTCTGGTGACCGTCTTGCAGGACGATCTCTCTGTTCACGATGACCAATCGGACTCCCTCTGAGGGTAGCCCTGGCTGGGCGAACGTGGCTCGATCGCGAATCGTGGTGGCATCGAACACGACGATATCGGCAGCCAAACCAGCAGCGAGTCGTCCCCGGTCGAGCGCCATGATTTCATTGGCGCCCGCGGCGCTCAACTTGTGTACCGCCTGTTCGAGCGACAGCGCGCCAAGGTCACGGACGTATAGCGCCAACACGCGCGGAAAAGAACCGTAGCCCCGCGGGTGGGAGGCAATCTCCGACCCGCCCGCCGGACCTACGTCGGTGTCGAACGACGTAAACGGTGCTTGCATGGCCTTGATCTTGTTCGCCCGCGACATCGTCTGCGGCATGGCGAACGCCTCGGACTGTGCGATCTCGAAGAAGACATCCCATGGATCTTTCTGGGTCGCCTGGGCAATGGCGTGCACCGTCATTCCATCGTGGTCGTCATAGTCGGGATGCCCGATGTTTGCAAGGACGATACGGTCCCAGTCTTTCCCGGCGTGGGCGTACCAGTTCTCCCAACCCGACAGCTCCTCCAGTTCGCGGCGCATCTCCGCACGGATTGCTGGATCGGCGAGTCGCGCCATTAGGTCCTCGCGACCGGCCGCAGAGTGACGCGGGTGGATGATGGATTGGATGAAAAGGCCGTTGTTGACATACGGATAGATATCGACCGCGACGTCCTGGCCATCCCTCCGCGCGGCTGCGATGCGGGCGAGGGCGAGATCCATCTTTCCCCAGTTGGCCTGACCGGCGGCTTTCAAGTGATAGATGTGCACCGCCGTTTGCGCCGCTTTCCCGATGCGCAGGGCTTCGTCGATGGCCTCGAGCAGTCGGTCGCCCTCGTTGCGCATATGCGTGTAGTAGCGCCCGCCATACTGACCGGCGACGGCAGCCAGGGCGGTAATCTCGGCTTCAGAGGCGTAGATGGCCGGCGGATAGATGAGTGAGGTCGACAGTCCGATGGCTCCGGCCTCCATAGCCTCCCGGACCATTTCCTTCATCCGCTCGAGTTCGGCCGGAGTCGCTTGACGGTCGACGTCGCCTATAACGATCGAACGCAGTTGGGTGTGTCCCACGGTTTGGGCCACATTCATGGGGAGTCCCACGTCCTCGAGCTTTGCGAAGAACTCGCGCATCGTCCGCCACCCGGCACGTCCGGCGTCGGCATCCCCCAGCGGCGCGTCCGATCCTCCTTCCCCCGCGTTGATGGTCGTGATGCCTTGGGTCAAAAGATTGAACCCGGCCTCGGGGTCACGGAGAAACGGCGCAGCGGTCTGCCCCATCATGTCCACGAATCCAGGCGCGACGACCATACCCCGAGCATCAATCACCCGCCCTGCCGTGGCGTCGCGCAACCGACCGATAGCGGCGATTTTTCCATCTCGAACGGCCAGATCCGCCAGGTAAGAGGGCGCACCCGTTCCGTCGACGATGCGACCGCCGACGATCAGCAGATCGTATGACTGCTGCTGAGACGAGAGCGATACCGGAGCCATCGAGGCTGCTACGAGGACAGCGAAGAGGCCAACCGACCCCCGCTTCATGGGGCGGTGTCCCAGTCGGCCATGCAGGGACCAGCGAGTCATTGCGTCATCCTCCGATCAGAATTTCACGATATAGCCACATCTGCACGCAGAAATCTATATATAGCAGAACGCGGTACGGATCGCGGTCGACGTGTTTCTGGGAGCGGGCTTAGCCGGGATCCTTGACACCTTGGAATCCGTGAAGTATTTCCGTGACTTGTTCATGCGCTGGGAGCAAACCATGAAGCAACAAGGTCACTCAACAACGGGTCGGTGTCATGTTGGACCCGGGCTAACGCTAGTCATGCTGTTGGCGGCGGCCCCGATTGATGCCCAACAGGCGCCGAAGCCACGCGGAACGTCGAACATGCAGGTGGTCGCTCACGTGCCCCTCGCGGAAGGTCCGGCGCTGAGTCGCTCGGATGTAGAGATCGAACAAGAGCTGTCGCGGCCCTATCTGTACGCCGGCCGCATTCTCAATCCGGAGTTCGGCTTCGACATCATCGACATCTCCGATCCGGGCAACGCGAAGGTCATTTACGAGTGGCGCATCGAGAACGCAGAGCTGCATCAAGGGCTCGGCGGTATGGATAACAAATACTTTAAGCTCGATGGACGTTATTACCTGATTCAGTCATTCCAATTTTTCCAAGGTGGGCCTGACTCGGACATGGGGGCCATTGTGTTCGATGTGACCGGACTGCCCGACGTGTCGACCGTGAAGGAGGTCGGTCGTATTTACGCCCCCGACACGCCAATGGGATTCCACAACATCTTCGCCTACAAGCACTCCGACGGGCGCGTTTTGTTGTTCACCACGACGGGCGGTCCGCACGTCAACGTGTATGACATGGGTAGATTCCTGGAGGGCGACGCCGACTACGGACTGATCGGCCGCATACCGCAGCCGACGCCGGTCATGCGCGGGGATGAGGCGCGGGGCTACCACGATCTCTATGTCGCCTACGATCCGGGAACCGGCCAGGACAAGTTCTACGGGTCGGGGTATAACGGGTATTACGTGTTCGACATCAGCCAACCCGAGCAGCCCTCGCTCGTGACGTCGATCTTGGGCGTGCCGGGTGTGGAGATCGCACACACATTTCAGGCGACGCCCGATGGGAAGTACGCGGTGGGCCAAACCGAATACCTCTACTCGCCCGTGCGCATCTACGACCTGCAGCCCGGACTGTCGGGAGAGGTGCAGACCATCTCGGAAGAGATTGCGGTGTGGACGGCCAACTGGCGTGGGTTCACGCACAACCACGAGATGCGGTGGCCGTACGTGTTCGTGTCGGCCTTCGACGACGGTCTCTATGTATTCAACATGCGTGATCCGAAGAATCCGTCGACCGTGGGACATTTCGATACGCAACCCGGGCCGAGCAAGCGGGGTCTCGACACCAGGACGTGGGCCCCCGGTACCACCGGTTTCAACGGGGCCTGGGGTGTCGACGTGCGGAACGCCGACGGGCTCATCGTGGCGAGTGACTTCACCACGGGGGTGTGGATTTTCCGGCTGGACGGCTTTGACGGCTGGAACGGTGAAGACTGGGGCATGCCGAACATTTCGAGCGTGCAAGATTGGGATCGCGCGCCCGGGAGGCTCATTCAATAGGCGGCAGAGGAGTTTGGGAGGGAGGAGAGAAGAGTTTGGGAGGGAGGAGTTTGGGAGGGAGGAGGCCCCACCCGGCTCCCCACGGGGGTGCGGGGCAGGGCCTCCTCCCTCCTCCCTCCTCCCTCCTCCCTCCTCCCTCCTCCCTCCTCCCTCCTCCCTCTTCCCTAAGAGATTCCACTACGAGCTCACGCCGGGAGGCGAAAATGAGATCTGGGTTCAAAGGCTCCCACTTTGGCGTCGCAGCGCTCTTGCTGCTCCTTCCCACACCGGTGCTCGGGCAGGCGTCTTCGTTGTCCCCTGAGGTCCGATCCTACGTGAGCGTGGACGCGCCCGTGGTGGCCCTCACGCATGTGCAGCTGATCGATGGGACCGGTACACCGGCCGTCGGCGACCAGACGATCCTCATCGACAACGGCCGAATCACGGAGGTCGGCCTCACCGAGTCCGTTCGGATTCCCCGTGGCGTACGAGTTCTCGGTCTGCAAGGGCACACCGTCATTCCGGGGATCGTGGGCCTCCACAATCACACGTGGTACATCGTCGGCGGCAGTCCGACCCCGGTTCAGCTTCAATACAGTGCGCCGCGGATGTACCTGGCGGGCGGAGTTACCACAATTCGCACCACAGGAAGCACGTCTCCGTATGCCGAGTTGAACCTCAAGGGCGCCATCGAGCGCGGCGAGGTCCCGGGACCGCGTATGCATGTCACGGGACCGTACATCATCGGACCGGGTCCCGAGGAGGTCCTTCGCCTAGTGGGGATGCACGAGGTCGCGTCTCAGGAGGCGGCGAGACGGGTGGTAGCGTACTGGGCCGAAGAGGGCGCGACATGGATCAAGGTGTACACCCAGATCACCCGCGCGATGCTCAGCGCCGTCATCGACGAGGCACACAAGCATGGGATGAAGGTAACCGGGCACCTCTGTTCCATTACCTATCGAGAAGCGGTCGATCTCGGAATGGATAACATCGAGCACGGTCTGTTGACTGCTACGGATTTCGATCCGCAAAAGACGGCGGACGTTTGTCCCGAAAGCCTATCGAGCAGCATCACTCGGGTCGGGGACGCGGCCGACGTTTCGAGTGATCGGGCGAAGGCGGTCGTCACGGAAATGGTGGAGCACGGAGTCTCCATGACTTCCACCCTCGCCGTGTGGGAGCTGTTCGTCCCCGGTCGGCCCACCAAAAAACCGCGCGTCCTCGAGATGATGGCCCCTAATGTGCGCAATCTGTACCTCGACATTCGCCGTCAGGTTGATGCCGCGGAACTCCCGGGTTGGCGCGAGTACTTCAGGAAAGCACTGGCGTTCGAGCGGATGTTCGTCGAGTCAGGCGGCATGCTGGTCGCCGGTGCCGATCCCACGGGCTACGGCGGCGCCCTTCCGGGGTTCGCTGATCAGCGCAACTACGAATTGCTCGTCGAGGCAGGGTTGGCGCCGGAACAGGTCATTCAGATCATGACTGCGAATGGCGCTCAACTGCTGGGAGAGTTGGATCGTCTCGGGACGGTCACCCGCGGCAAACTCGCCGATCTCGTGGTGATCCGGGGCGACCCTGTGCGGCATCCGAGTGACATTCAAAACGTTTCGATCGTGTTCAAAGACGGGATCGGCTACGACCCGGTCAAGCTCTTGGACGCGGTTCGCGGCACGGTGGGTGAGCGGTAACGGCTGTCTCAGGATCGCGATGGTGGCGAATGCCGGCAGCCTGGCTTGCCGTCTAGAGGCAGTGCCGGAAAAAAGGTTTATCCGGTATTTGCGGGCAAGGAAGCGTGGGAGAGTGGCGCTCGTAGGCCGATTTGAATAGCCACGGAATCCACGGAACCCACGGAAACCCCGCCCCACACCCGGATTGTGGTTCCCCTCCCCCAACCTCTTGCCGGATTTCTTCCTCTGCAGTGGCGATCCAGATGGGGGTGGGGTGGGGAACCCAAAGTCAGGGACCGGGGCGGGGGTCCGTGGATTCCGTGGATTCCGTGGCTCAACTGAGGCGAGGGCGGGATAGCTCTTTGTCTACTGAGGACGTTGATGGATTACGGGAGGACCGAAAAAGAAACAGGCGGCCTGGGCAAGACCGCCTGTCTGGAGGTTGTCGGTTACGCCGTCCGGTATCAGGTCACTGCACCGCCGTCGGCACGGCACATCCTGCTGGCTCCGGATCCCGTGGGATGCATTCGTTGGAGGGCAGCGGGAAGTAGGGCCACACGATATGCCCTGCAAGCGCACGGGGCAAACTGGCTAGGCGACCGTAGTGACGCATGTCGGCCCAACGGTGGGTTCCTTCCCACATCAACGAATAGCGCTTGTTGTACAACAACTCGTCGAGCCGCTGGGTGGCCGTCAAGCCTTGCCAGGCGGCGAGAGCGATCGGATCGAGTCCACCGCTCGCCGTGCGCACGGCGTTGATGTCCGGGAGCGCCGCATCGATTCCCGCCGGGGTGCCCAGGCCAAGGTTGGCTTCTGCCCGCAGGAGAACCAGCTCCTCGTTTTTGATGACCGGAACGTCATCGGTCGGCCCGTTGTACACCGTAAACTGATACGTCACATCGATTCCAAGAATAGTACGGAGGTCGGACACCACTTGCTTTTGACTGAGGCGCAGATCCGGATCTCCGTTGGAACGAAGCTGCGCATCCGCCACCGCGGTTTCGTGTCCGTGGCTCCTCTCTCGGTTCGGGTCGAAGAGCAGGTTCGGGGTGTCACCCGAGGCCGTCGAGTAGCTGTGGTACACACCCGCGGCCAAATCCCCAGTCTCATCAATGAAGGAGTTGCCCAGTGCGGTTAACGCCGCGGCCCACCCATCCCGGTAGATTTCCGCGCGAGCCAGCAGTGCTGACGCCACGGTGGCCAGGGCAGCCGGCGAGTTGAAGCTCGCCCAACCGGGAGTGAGGGTGAACGGAACGGTGACGCCGCCCGCACTGAGGTGCCCGACCGCTTCGTTGAGCAACGTCGCGATGTGCGTGTAAACGGCAGCCTTGCCCACAATGGGCGGTAGCGTCGCGCTCCCGGGCGGCTGATTCACATCGATTGCCAGGCCGCTGTCATCGAAAACGCTAATGGCGGTCAGGTATTCGTTGCCTTGAATCAGCTTGGCGAAACCGCGGATCACCTCTTTCTCGGCATCTGAGAACGCATCGGTCAAGTCGATCCCGTTCAGGATCTCGTTGGCCAGACGAATGGTGATGAACCGCGGGTTGTACATGAAAGTGACGTAAAACCGGCTTGGATCGAGCGTGCCTGTCAGCAGTGGGACCACAAACTCCTGGTTCACCGCATCGAGAGCGTACCCCTCCCGCCCGATGTGTCCCCCCAACCGTACATACCAGTCGAGGAACAGCCGGGACGAGGCGTGGAGTCCCTGCACCGCCGTTTGCATGTCCACTCGCGTGGCGTCACTCCTGACTTGCTCGATGGCTCCGCCGTTGAGGTTGGGTACCGTCAAGTCTTTGCAGGCACTGACAGCGAAAAGGACCAGCGCCACCGCGAGATAGTTTGAGAATCGTCTCATTGGATACCTCTTTGGGGTGCGCATGGTTAGAAACCAAGGTCGATGGAAAACCAGATGCTACGCGTTGGTGGGTATGCCCACAGTTCCCACCGCGACAGGCCGGCCGGCCCGCCGTTGTTGGGGTTCGTTCCCGTTGGCGTCTGGTTGTTCTCCGGTTCCCCGTCACCAAACGGGGTGATCGTGAATAGGTTCCGACCGCGGACGGTCAACCGCACTGACTCGGCGCCGCCCCACCACGACCGAACCCAGCCAATGGGAAGCTCGTAGGATAGCGATGCTTCACGGAGCTTCAGGTATGAGGCATCTTGTTGGTACACGTCCGATTGCCCGCCGGCCCACGTTGTAAATCGATCCTGCCCGCTCATGTCGTCGCCTTTGCCGACGAGGTAGTCGTCTGAGTTCGCAAAGGCATCGATGAGCCATTCGTTGAAGTTCATCATGCGGCCACCCTTCTGCCAATCGAGCAGCGTATAGAAATTCAACGGGCCACGCCGCAGCGTGTTCGACCACCCCAGGGTGAAGTCCGGCCGGTCGTCGCCAATCTTCGTCGGTCCAGTGACCAACGTATCGCTGCCGATGACCTGGGTGCAGGACTCACCTTCCGCGAGGCGACGCTCGCCAAACGAAGAACCAAACCCCCCTGGACGAAACTCACCACCGGGGAGCTCCAGAATCGTGCACCGCCAAGTTGAGAAGTTGAGTTGCGATTGCCACTCAAACGTGCCGCCGCTGAAGAGGTTTGTGATGAGGGAGGCTTCGAAGCCGCGGGTGCGCATCTTCCCGCCGTTGCTCACGAGGGAGCCGAATCCGCTCGAGGGGGGAAGCGTTCGGCTCAGCAGGAGGTCGGTGATCCGCTTCTCGTAGACGGTCGCCTCGAGTCGCACGTTGCCACCGAACAGCGTGACGTCGACACCCCCTTCAATCTCCGCCTGGCGCTCTGGCCGAAGGTCCGAAGCAGCCGTGCTTCCCTGAATCTGATATGTACCCACCCCGGTCACGTTACCCGGAACGAGCACGGTGAACTTTTGTGCGTAACGAGGCTGGTTCCCCGATTGACCATACGCGACCCGCACCTTGAGGTCCTCCACGAAGTCCGTCTCGAGGGGGAACCGGTACGATGCGGCCGCTTTGGGATACCAGGAGATCTTCTGGTCGTCGGCGTTGCTGCTGCTTTGGTCACCCCGGATGCCAGCTGTCAAGAACAGCCGATCCCTGAACAGCACCTCTTCCTGGAGGAAGAAACCGAAATCCTCGGTTCGGAGCAGCTGCTGCAGACTGTTCTGGACCGTTCCGGCACTCACGTTGCGGAGCCCGCCCACCAGGTTTTGGCCTCGATTCCGGTTGATGTCGTAGTCAACGGATTCGTACTGCGCACCCAACGACGACGTGAGGCGGAAATTCGCCCCGTCGTACGTATGGACGCCGAACACATTCACATTGATGTTCAGGTTTTCGGCCTGCGATATGACAATCGTTCCCGGCAAGCCGTCGTTGGGCTCGAATTGAACATCGGGCGGCGCGAAGACGTCATTCTTCTGTTGGAACCAATCCACGCCGCCGACCGCAGTGATGCGGAGCCGATGCTGCGCCGCCTGAATGACATCCAGGTTGACGGTGCCGGTGCCGACGAAACGCCAAACGGCCTCGTTGTTTTTGACCTTCTCCACCGTCTCGAACGGATTACTACCCGAGTAAGGATTGATCGGAAAGGTGCCATCCGCTCGCTGCCGAAGGTCGATGAAGGTGGGCGTCCCCGTCAACGACCCGTACATCGTGTTCCCCGTGTTCTCGTTCTGGTGAATGCCGCGGTCACTCTCGGTTCGAATGAACTGCGTGCCCATGGAGAATGAGAGACGATCGCCCACGAATTTGTCGAGGTTGAACCGAACCGCCTGCTTATCGGCAAACGAGTTCTCGATGACGCCGCCATCGTGGCGCACCAAGACCGAGGCGTAATACAGCATGTCGCTCGTGCCGCCGGAGACATCGGCCGACGTTTCGTAGCTGAGCGGCGTTCCGCCCACGAGGAGATCCTCGTGATCAAAGACCTCTCCGGTCCAAAAATCGCCAGCATTGGTATAGACCGACTCGGCCTCCGCGAGACTGTCGAATACGCGGAATCCTACCTTCCGCGTGACCTGTGACGTCCCGAATTGCTGCCGGAGGTGGAACCGGGGGGCGCCCTGCTGGCCACGCTTGGTGGTGATAATGATCACGCCGCCCGCCGCCTTCGATCCGTAAATCGCCGCCGCTGACGCGCCTTTCAAAACCTCAACGGATGCGATGTCGTCGGGATTGAGGTCGGCGATCCGATTGACCGCGTTCCCTTGGGTCGTGGTGAACCGGCCGTCCGGGAAGGCACCCGTGATCGTGTTGACCGCCGGCTGCGTGATGGCGTCGCTCACGATGAGACCGTCCACCACGTACAGGGGGGAGTTGTTGCCAATGATCGAGGTTACCCCCCTTAAGCTGACCGTCGCCCCACCTCCCGGAGCCGGTGAGTTGCTTCGGATGACGGCGCCGGGGACCTTGCCTTGGAGTGACTGCTCCAGGCTGGCGTTCGACACCCTCACGAGTTCCGCGGCATCGACACGTACCACTGCGCTGGCCTGGTTGCGCCGAGCCACCCCCGTAGCCCGTCCGGTCACGACGATTTCGTCGAGCCGAAAGGCGTCGGGCTCCAACACAACGTCGATGGAGTTTTGTCCCACGGAGAGGGTAATCTCCACCGCCCGATACCCTATGGCCCGTACAGCCAATCGGTTGCTTCCCCTGGGAACGGTCACGCTGTAGCTACCGTCGTTAGCGGTCACGGTTTGGACGTTGGTTCCAACCACCGCGACCACAACCCCGGCGATAGCAGCGCCTGAAGTCTGGCCCGTCACTCGACCAGTTACCGTGCGGAGCCGCTGGCCTTGGACCGAGTGGGGAATGACGCCCAGAGCTACCGCCAAAGCCAGCGCGATAAGTCCGGATGAACACCGACGAGTGAGTTTCATACTGGCCTCCGTTCGTGTTCTCGCGGGCGGGGAGTAACCAATGCGGTCCGCGAAGGCTACCGCGTGGGCTACACTTATGGTAAGCTAGATCTGTGATGTACCGATCCGTTTGACCCGTGTCAAGTTGACCGTCACCAGTTAGCTTCGTCTTCCGGGCCGGTCGGCCCCAACTTCCCCTTGACCGACGCAAAGAGTTGCTGCGGATCGTAAATACGCCCGGCCTTCATCACGAATTTGATGTTGCGGGTGTTGCGGATGTCGTCGAGCGGATTCCCGGCGACGACGAACAGATCAGCCCACTTGCCGACTTCAATCGACCCGAGTCGCTCGGCGACGTTGAGGGCTCGGGCTCCGTTGATGGTGCCGAACTTGAGCGCCGCCGCCGGCGGGATGCCAGCCAACACGAAGTTTTCCAGCTCACGGTGCGCGTCAAATCCCGGCAGGTATTCGCCGGTCGATGGGTTGTCGGTTCCCAACGTGATCAAGTCGCTCCCTCCGGCGTCGTAGAACGCCCTAATCACCCGCCGCTTGACACCAGGAATCCTGTTCCATGGCTCTAGCCGAGCTCGTAGCGACCGGCTTCGCACCTTTTCCTGCATGTAGGGCGCGAGGAACTCCCGCTCGTCGAACCAATATTCCCACAGCCGATCCGTCTCGTCGGGGCCGCGCGCGAGGTATGAGAAGCGGGTGATCGTAGGATTGAAAAAGACGCGATGTTCGAGGAAGAGACTCAAGATGTTGCGGAACTCGGGCGTGTCAGGATCCACATCGGGCATGGACTCGTATGCAGGTCTGTCTGGGTCGAACGCGTCGCCGCCCATGTAATGCTCGATCCGGTCGATTCCCATCAAGACAGCTTCTTTGGGATTAATGTCGTCGACGCCCATTAGATGTCCGGTCACGGTGAGTCCATGCTCATGGGCCTGTTCGATGAGCGCTTGCAGCTGGTCGCGCCGAATACCGTAGGCCTTGAACCCTTTGACACCCTGATCCACCCAGTAGTCGACGAGCTCCTTGACCTCATCCGGTGTTACGTTGGGATTCCAGCGTGGTGACGCGGTCCCGAACTTCGGACCGGCGTTGAAAATTCGCGGCCCGATCTGCTCGCCGCGATCGATTCGTTGCCTGAGCTCCCGCACCGCTTCGGGGCCGAACTCGCCCGCAGTGAACGTCGCGGTCACACCATTGGCCAGATACACGACGGGGTTCACCACGACGTCGTCAACGCGGCGTCCCGACACCAGCATCACATCGTAGTGACCGTGCATGTCGATCAACCCGGGGAGGACGTATTCGGTCTCGGAGAGCTCGATGATTTCAGCCCCTGACAGATCGCGGCCTCTGAGGTCGGTGCCCACCTCCATGATCCGACCGGCCTCCACCACGAGGCCCGTATTGCGGAGCATCTGACCGGCGATGGGGTCGAACAGCCAGCCACCGCGCAGCAAGAGACCGTTTACCGGTTTACCGCCGCCCAGGGAGTCCGTGGCCGGCGCGCAGGCGGCGGCTGCCATCAACACGACGAAGGCTGCGACACCGACAACCGCTGACCGAGGTTGGAACGGTCTCGACAAAACGATCTCCTGTTGCCGGGCAGGCTCCGGCATGACAAGTTCTCCGAATCGCACGAGTACGCCGCCAAGTATATGGTCGGCAACCGGAGCTTGGGAAGTGTAGAACCTCCTTTTGACAGGTATTTCGAATGATCACACGACAAGAAAGCCGTACCGCCGCCATACTCACCCTAGTAGCGCTTGGACTGCCGGCATCCGTTTCCGCGCAGGAAGCAAGCATTACCACGAGGGTGCTCACGGAGGCCGATTATGCGCGCGCCGAGCGGTTCTTGCCACAGAACCTGGCGGGTCGCATCAAGAACATAAAGGTCACGCCGAACTGGATCGGTAATGACGACCAGTTCTGGTACCGCCGGGACACCGCCGAGGGAACGGAGTTCGTGGTGGTCGAAGCGAAGTCGGGCAAGAAGAAACCCGCGTTCGACCACGAGCGGGTGGCCGCGGGACTGAGCGAGCTACTCGGCGAGGAAGTCAGGCCCCGTGCCCTGCCCTTCACTACCTTCACCTTTTCCGCCGACGGGCGCTCGATCTCCTTCACGCATGGAACGAGCCTGGTCACCTGCGGCGTGAAAGACGGACGATGCAGCCAGTCGCATCTTCCCGCAGCCGATCGCACCGCTCTCGTCTCGCCGGATGGCAGTAAGGCCGTCTTCCGGAAGGATTACAATCTGTGGATCCGCGACCTCGAGACCGGTAACGAGCGGCCGCTGACGAGAGACGGCGCCCGCTTCTTCAGTTACGGGGCAATGCCGGACGCGAACCTCATGAACATCACCCAGAAGCGGACCGGTCTGACCCTGCCACCGGTGGGCGTCCTGTGGGGTCCGGATTCCCGCACGCTGATCGCCCAGCGGCTCGATGAGCGGGAGCTTCGCGAGTACTACTACTGGGAGCCCGCTCCCGCGGACGGCAGCTTCCGCCCCATCGTTCATCCCATCCGCATGCGCCTCGCGGGTGAGCCGGAGAAGAGCCGAGCGGACCTCTTCATCATTGAGGTCGAATCCGGCGCGCAGACGCTCATTCGCCTGCCGGGAGACCGCGACGACCCGAACGCACTGGGTATCGATCCGTCGTCAGTCTACTGGACGCGAGATGCAAGCACGGCGTTCTTCACCGCACAGAACGGCTCCAGCGCCCGCGCCGCCCTCATGGCCGTCGACTTACACACCGGGATCGCTCGAGTTGTATTCGAAGAAAGCTCCAGCACCTTCCTCGACTTCGGACAATGGATCTATTCACGCTCGAACGTCATGGTGGTGAGCGACGGTGCCGAAGCCATCTGGTATTCCGAACGCGACGGCTGGGGGCATCTGTATCTGTACGATGTGGCCACGGGTGCGCTGAAGAACCAGATCACTCGGGGTGAGTGGGTGGTGTGGAACGTGCTCCACGTCGACGAGCGGGATCGACGGATCTATTTCACGGCGGGCGGACGCGAGCCGGGCCGACATCCTTACTATCGACACCTCTATCGTGTCGACTTCGACGGCGGAAATCTCACGCTGCTGACGCCGGAGGACGCCGATCACGAACTGAGCGCTCCGCCGGTGTCCACTTTCTCGGTGATCTTTGGCGTGCCCACCGAGGCGCCCTTCTCGCCAAGCGGCAAGTTTCTGGTCGAAACCTATTCGACGGTGTCAGAACCGCCGGTCTCGGTGGTGCGAAAGGCCCAGGATGGATCCGTGGTCGCGGTGCTAGAGCGCGCAGACATCTCGGGGCTCGAAGAGATCGACTGGAAGCCACCCGAAATCGTCACCGCCAAAGCCGCCGATGGCACGACAGACATGTACGGCGTCCTCTACACGCCGATCGACTTCGACCCATCGCGCTCCTATCCGGTTGTCGAGCACATCTATGCGGGACCGCAGACGAAGGCCGTGCCCAACTTCTTCGCGGAAGGCATCTTCGGCGGATTTGCCGCGGGCAATCAGAGTCTCGCCGAGTTGGGGTTCGCGGTGGTGGTCGTGGACGGGCCGGGCACGCCCGGTCGCTCGAAGCCGTTTCACGACATGCCCTACGGCAAGCTCGACCGGTGGGGCATCGAGCATCACGTCGTGGCCATCAAAGAGATTGCCAGGAGCCGTCCCTATCTCGATCTGGACCGCGTCGGCGTGACCGGGCACTCCTTCGGCGGGTATGGGTCGGCGATGGCGATCCTGCTCCACGGAGATTTCTACAAGGTCGCGGTGTCCACGGCGGGGAGCTACGACTGGCCCGCCATGTACTCGGGGTTCCCGAAATACTTAGGCATGCCCGACTACGAATACGGCCGGACTACACAATCGTCGCCGACGGACCGGCCGGGCTACCTGTGGAAGACGAGTGCCTCCGCGAACGCTCACAGGTTGAACGGCCGCCTCCTACTGGGCGTCGGGGATCTGGACGAGAACGCGCCCCCCGCCGCGGCGTTTCAATTCATCGATGCGCTCGTCGACGCGGGAAAGAGCTTTGACTTTCTCTTCCTGCCCGGTCGCACGCACTACTTCACGAGCGAACTCTACTTCCTGAAGCGCCGGTGGAACTACTTCGTTGAGCATCTGTTGGGCGCAGAGCCGCTCATTCACTATGAGCTGAAAGCACCGGAGGTGAGACCGCCGAGGATCCTTCGCTGATGTGCGGACGTGACGGTTGAGTTGTGAGTCGTGAGTGGGTGAGCGGTGCGCGGTTCTGAACGACGACGAACATCCGTTAGCAAGGCAAAGGATTGGAGATCCGCAATGAAACTCAAATCAAGCTGCATCCCGCTGACCGTTCTTCTCTTCATCCTCTCCGGATGTGAGAGGAAGCCAGTCGAGAAAATCGATCTCTCCCCGGCCAGCTGGCCTGAGGGAGAGCTGGAGGAGTACACCCGGTTAGAAACGTCCTCCAATCAGCCCAAGATACTCGCAGAGGGACAGAGGGGGATCGTTTCCGGAACAGGGTCGGCCCTCGCTGTCCGGGCTGGACTCGAGGCCCTCAAACAGGGAGGAAGCGCTGCAGACGCGGCCATCGTCACCTCGCTGGCCCAGATCGCCCTCAACGCCGGGCTCATCATCAGCTATGCCGGAATCTGGACCATGGTTTATTACGAAGCGGAGACCGGCAGCGTCCACTACCTGCACGCAGGTTGGAACACGCTCCGGGAAGAAACCGATCCCCTCTCCGTACCTTCACAGACGAGCCTGGGAACTGTAATCTCCGCCTCAGAGGCTGGCCGTTCTGTACTGGTACCCGGCTACATGGCAGGATTACAGGCTACCCACGACCGGTTCGGGAAACTTCCCTTTAAAGAGCTTTTCACGCCTTCCATTTACTTCGCTGAGCAAGGCGTTGAGCTCGCTCCATTCACCGCATCGGTGATGAAGGGATACGAAAGTGCCATAACCCGGACCCCACAAATGAGAGAGATCTTCACCAAGGAAAACGGCGAGCTGCATCAGCCGGGAGACCTCTTCAGGCAACCCCAGTTGGCCGAAACGCTGAAAAATGTTGCCTCTCAGGGAGCAGAGTACATGTACACGGGAGAGTGGGGAAAGAGACTCGTCGAATCCGTCCGTAAAGAAGGCGGCAAGATGACCCTCGAAGACCTTGAAGCATACGACGCGATTTGGTCTCAGCCCTACCACTCTGTCTACCGCGACTACGACGTCTACACGCTCGGCGCCCCTAGCTCCGGAGGCATCAACATACTCGAAGCCCTCCACCTGGCTGAGATCGCCGACATCCCCAAACTCGGCCATTACACGGCATCAGCCGAAGCGCTCTACTGGCTCATCCAGATCAGCCGGACGAGCTACTATATGAACGATCACCAGATGAACGACATCCCGACGCCTCCCGAAACTCTCCAGCAGTTTTTTCCCGGTATCGACTTCTCACCTGAGTCGCGCCTGAAGAAAGAGACGGCCGAGCTCATCTGGGCGAAGCTCAAAGCAATGGGAGGCTGGGGGCCCATGAATCAAGATCTTTTCCAGATCCGGAACAAAACAGGCCACTCGGCCGCCGTGGTGGCAGCGGATGAAGCTGGCAACGTCGCGGCTGTCCTTCACACGATCAATGGCGGTGTCCACAATTTTGTCGACGGTGTCTCTACCTCAACAAGCGGTGCCCTCCAGCAGAAACTCATCGACGAGATCGGGCCGGGAAGGCGGCTCCCTGACCCGACAAACCCGCTGATTGTCATGAAAGGCGGCAAGCCCGTGCTGGCCGCCAGCTCGATCGGGTACGGCCTTCACGAAGAGACCCTTCAGGATCTCATCAACATCCTCGACTTCGGCATGAACCCTCAGGAGGCCCTAGACGCGATAAAGTTCGGAGTGCCGGGAATTTCAAGAGCAGACCTCCGCTCTGCGTCCGAGCGGTACAAGCAGACCGTAGTGACAGGACAGTTCTCCGAAGATCTGCTGGAAGCCGTCGTCCGGATGGGACAGGAAATCATGCCGCTGGAAAGCGTAGGAGCGGGCTCTGGAATCGTCGTGGTCATCACCATAGACCCCAAAACCGGAACGTTCCAGGGAGGCGCCCCAAAGTTATTGAACGGTCTTGCGGAGGCATACTAAAAGCAAACGCTAGACAAAAGAATTGGAGGACAGAGCGGAGAACGCATCGGCTGCGACCCCGCCGCGCGTTACGCACCCCAGATGCGCTCGTACACCCGCAGCCAATTCGCGCCCAGCACCCTGTCTAGCTCCCGCTCCGACCAGCCCCGTTCTTGGAAGCCTCGGATGAGGTTTGGCAACTTCGAGATATCCTCGAAGTCCTTGGTCGTGACGGGGTTCTTGCTCATCGCCTCTGGTGGGAACGTGAGCGAGTCTTCCGCCTTGTGCACGTAGCCATCTCCCCACCCCCAGATGAAATCCGGCCCCAGACCGATGTGGTCCTCTCCCACCAGTCGCTTGAGGTGGTCGTACTGATCCAAGTGGACGTCGAGCGTGGCCTGGGGACTTTGAACGCCGTGCGCCTTGGCATTGCCGGCGTGGCGCATCTGGAAGTCACTGATGGCGGTGATCCCGATGACGCCGCCCGTGCCGGCGATGGCCTCCGCGAGCCGATCGGAGATGGCGCGCGGGTTGGGGTTGAGGGCGGCCATGTTGGTGTGGGTACACACCACAGTCACTCCACGAGACATCTCGATGGCGTCCAGGCTCGTTTGCTCCCCAGTGTGTCCGCCGACATCCAGAATGATGTTCAGCTTGTGAATTTCCTCCACCAACCGCCGCCCGGATCGGGTGAGTGGTACGCGTGGGTCGAGGCATCCGCCACCGAAGATGTTGGTCACGTTATAGCAGATCCCCTGACACCGAAGGCCCAGCTCATAGAAGGCCCGCAGTGCCGACACGATCGGCGCATGGGTTCCGCTCGGGTCCTTGGTGAGCAGTTCCTCCAGACCGTTCGCCTCCTGCGATCCACATATGAACGCGATCTTGCCTTCACGCTTTGCCTGGCGGATCTCACGCACCGTGGTCGCCACCGTCACGGCGTCGCCGTGCTTATCGACGAAGCCATGGAGGTCTCCGTACGTCGTAAAATCCCCTCGGCTCGTGTGCATGCAGTGGACGCCGCCCGCGCGCAGCACCCCGAGAAACTCCTCGTTGATAGTCGAAGTGTCGAGGCCGTCCACAATCAAACGGGAACCTTGGAGGATCGTATCCTTGCCCGCCCCGGCAACATTGGCTGGAGCGACAGCGGTGGTGGCGCCGAGCGCGGCGGCCGTGCCGAGAAATTCTCTCCGATTCATGGTCATGGCTTTCACTCGGATTTCGGGGGTGGTGTTCGACACAACCGTGTGTCGTCTCCGATGTTGGCGCCCGAGCAGCGGATGGTCAAGTGAACACGCCTCTCGCGGGTCAGTAGCCTTTTGCCATGCCCAAACGCCTCGGATCAGCGACCCCATGGATGTGCCCTGCCTCGCGGTCGATGAGGATCGCCTGGCAACTTCCCATGTGAATCTCCCAGGGCCCCACCGGCATGATCTCCATCCCGCGCTCCTCGAGGGCGGCGAGATGGGTCTCTGGGAAGGAGGTCTCGATCTCCTCTCCGGGATACTCCGGCCCCGGCGCCCCGAAGAGCGGCTGATTGACGGATTCCCAGGGATCCATGCCGAATTCGATCGCGTTGACCGTGTTCTGGAGTACGGTAGAGAAGAAGGATCGGCTTGGCGAGCCGACGATCCACGCCGGCTTGCCGTCCTTGAACAGCATAAAGCTCGTCGTGACGCCGGCGGGCAGCGTTGCCTTCCGGTGGTAGATGACGCGATTGATAACCACACCGTCGACCACGATGCCGGTCCCGTACGGGGATGAGGAGCTCGAGTGGGTGCCACACGCCACGTTGCCGTCCTCATCGACGACGGTGATGGCGCAAGTTCCGGCGCTGATTCCTTTATAGGGACGTGGGGGGCCGCCCTCGATCACCTTCCAGACCTGACGGGCATATTCTTTTGAAGTGAGTGCGTCGTGGGTATCGGGACCGTACAGCATACCGGTGTGCCAGGCCTCCTGCACGATGCGGATCAGGTAGTAGAGGACGTCGGCGTTGTCAGTGGGGCGCCCGCGAGACCGGAGGTCGCCCGCCTCCACGAGGTTCAGCGCGAACACGATCATCGCATGTCCCGCGCCCACGACCTCGTATTCCCGGTATTGGCCGCGCGGGATCGAGGTATCGACCACGTACCCCGGACCGCTCTCGAGCACCCTCGTCATGTCATCCCGGGTGATCCGACTTCCGCGAGCGCGCACCGCCTCGACGAAATTGCGGCTCCACTCGCCTCTGTAGAAATACTCAGGACCTTCGTCTCGAATCCGCTCGAGCGTCGTTGCCAGCTTCGGTTGCCGCAGGACGTCACCCACGCTCAGAAAGTGTCCCTGCGGGAACCAGATCTCTCGTCCCTCGGGGTAACGCCCTATCCAGCGGCGGTACTCTAAGGTCCAGCCCCAGAGCAAGTGGTCGATGACGAAGCCCTCTCGGGCATAATGGATGGCTGGCTCGAAGAGTTCTTCCCACGACAATCGCCCAAAGCGCTGGGAAGCGGCGTACACCCCAGCGACGTACCCGGGCACCATAACCGTCCGGCCGGTCGTGAAATCGTGGGCCGAGAAGTCGCCGACCTCCGCCTCCGGGTCGGAGAAGCTTCCCCCCGCGAGAAAGACGCGGCCCGACGTGGTTTCATAGAAGTTGACACCCAGACCCCCGCCCAGCGTGGTCATAACCGGCTCCAGCACGCATTGCGTCAGCGCCGCGGTGAGGTAAGCGTCGACCGCGTTCCCGCCCTTTTTGAGCGCGGCCACGGCCGCCTCGGTCGCAAATGGGTGCGAGGTCGATACCATCGCGTGCTCGGCGGTAGCCCGGAGGCGGGCTCGATCGGGTTTGAGGGGTTTCGGGTCATTCGCATTGGGGTGGCTGGCGATCGCGCGAAAGGGCAGGACGGCTGGTCGAGTAGCGGTCGCGACGGCTGCAGTGCCAACGAATTCGCGGCGGTTCATCGTCGATCTCCAGACTGAGGTTCTCTAAAAAGCTTTGCGGCGAGATCGACGTCTGTCAACAACTACCGAACAGATCTCGCGGGGCGATGGATATTACGTTTGCCTCATCCGGCATTTCCGGAGACGGCCGCGTGGGAGTGGCGCCCGTAGCGCTGATTGAATAGCCACGGAAAGCACGGAAAGCACGGAAACCCGGCCCCACACCCGGATTGTGGTTCCCCTCCCCCAACCTACTGCTGGTTTTCATCCTCGGCGTTGGCGATCCACATGGTGGGGGGTGGGGAACGTAAATTCAGGGAGGGTGCGGGGGTCCGTGGTTTCCGTGCTTTCCGTGGCTCATCTGGGATGGGGTGGGAGGGCTCTCCGTCAACCAAGCCCATTGATGGATTACGGGTGGAAACGATCATCCGGCAAGAAGTGGTGGAGCTCTCCCAAGAGAGGCTTGGTAGATGAATAACCAGGAGCGAGTTGGGGGGGATACGGATCTCGACGTGCTCACACGGATCGGCGATTACGTGGACAAGTACGCCGCGGAGACTCCTGATGCGGAAGCCGTGGTGTTCCAGGGAGACCGTGTCACGTACGCGGAGCTGAAGCGTCGTATCGATGCTTGCGCGAGGGCGCTACTGGCCAGCGGGATCGGGAAGGGTGATCGGGTGGCCATGCTGTGCACACCACGAACCGAGTTTTGGGTGGTCTTCCTCGCGACAACCGGCATCGGCGCCGTCTGGGTGGGCCTGAACCCCAAATATCGCCTGGATGAGTTCCGCCATGTCGTCGGCGACAGCAAGCCGCGGCTGCTCTTCGCGCTGGCGGAGTTCGAAGGCCGGCAGTACGCGCCGGATATCGCGGCGTTGAAAGCGGAAAACCCGCAGCTCGAAACCGTCATAGCAATCTCTGGCTCCATCGATGGTGCACCGCCGTTCGAGGAGTTCGTCCGGCGAGCCGAGCGAGCTTCTGGGGTCGAGTATGAGGCCGCCTGCCGGGCGGTGGAGCGAATGGACCTAGCACTGATCGTGTACACCTCCGGCACCACGGGCAAGCCGAAGGGCGCGATGCTTTCCCATTACGGGCTGACCTACGGTGCCACCATTCAGACCCTGCATTTCAAAGTCGCCAACCCGATTATCGTCACCAGTTTCCCCATCAACCACGTCGCAAGCGTGGCGGATACCTGCGCTACTACGCTCGTCAAGGGCGGCAAGGTCGTGTTTCACGAGCGCTTCGATCCAGGTGCGACGTTGGCGGCCGTCAAAGAGGAGCAGTGCACCCTCTGGGGCGGAGTCCCCACGATGCTGCAACTCCAGCTCGCGCATCCCGAGTTCGAGCTGCAAAACTTTTCCAGCGTAGAGCTGGTACTGTGGGGGGGAGCTGCGATGCCTCGCGATGGGATCGTCAGATTGCAGCAAACCGGAGCCCGGCTGATGGCCGCCTATGGCATGACCGAGACGTCGGCGCACACGACCTACACGGAGCCGGAGGCGAGTCTCGACGTCCTCGCCGAAACGGTGGGCAAACCCGATCCCCGCTGCCCCTGCCGAATCGTGAATGAATCCGATGAAGTGTGTGGAGTGGGCGAATCCGGAGAGTTGCAGTTCTATGGCGAGCTTATGATGCTCGGTTACTGGAACCGCCCGGGGGCCACCGACGGTGCGTTCACCGAGGACGGCTGGTTACGGACCGGTGACACAGGCTTTTGGCGGGAAGACGGGAACATCGAGCTCGTCGGTCGACTGTCGGAGATGTTCAAATCCGGTGGCTACAATGTCTACCCACGCGAGATCGAGTTGACCCTGGAACAACTGCCGTCCGTTGCGATGGCGGCCGTGATTGGTGTGCCGGACCAGCTGTATCAGGAGGTGGGCCACGCCTACGTCTTGCTGGAGCCGGATCAATCCGTCACGGAGGATGAGCTGCGGGCACATTGCAAGGACCACCTAGCCAACTATAAGGTGCCCAAGCGATTCTTCACGCGCGCCGAGCTTCCCATGCTGGCGGTGGGGAAGATCGACAAGCAGGTTCTCAAGCGCGCGTCACAGGACTGCTGATCACACACTCGGTTGCAGTGCGAAGCAGCCGTCGCAACGTCGACGTTTCGACATACGGAGATCCGAACATGAAATCAAGCTGGACTGCTCGCGGGGTAATTGCGCTCCTCTTCTTGGTAACGACCGGAGGCAGTGCATATGCGCAACAAGGACCCCTTAGGGAACTGGATGCCTACATCGAAAAAAACTTGGCGGCATGGGAAGTGCCGGGGCTGGCGATCTCCGTTATCAAAGATGACGCCATCATCTTCTCCAAGGGTTACGGCGTGCGCCGTCTGGGCAGCACGGACATGGTCGACGAGAGAACGGTGTTCGCCATCGGGTCAAACTCCAAGACCTTTACTTCGGCCGGCATTGCCATGCTGATCGACGATGGGCTCGTGAAGTGGGACGACAAGGTCACCGACCACCTCCCGACCTTCCAGACGTCCGATTCCTACGTGACCCGGGAGTTGACTATCCGGGACCTCCTCACGCACCGGTCTGGGCTCTCGAGAGATGACAACTCCTGGTTGGGCCAGACAACTTCCCGACATGAACTCGTGCGGCGCGTGCGGTTCCTCGGGAAGCAGGAGAGTTTCCGATCCGAGTTCGGCTACCACAACTTCATGTTCTTGACCGCTGGTGCCGTCATCGAAGAGATCTCGGGACACACCTGGGACGAATTCGTGAAGCAGCGCATGCTCGTGCCGTTAGGCATGAAGATGAGCAACACGTCGATCAATGACCTCCGGTATCTCGACAACGTGGCCTCCCCCCACGCCAACATCGACGGCCGAATCGTGCCTGTAGAGTGGCGGAACATCGATAACATGGCCGCCGCCGGCTCCATCAACTCCAACGTCGTCGACATGGCGCAGTGGGTACGCCTCATGCTCGCGAGCGGCAAGTCCGGGGAGGAACAACTCATCAGTGCGGGCGCGGTGAAGGAGATGCACACGCCCCAGATGGTCATTCGCCGCGAAGGCTTCTGGGGGATGATGAGTCCGGCCAGCCATCTCTTGGCGTACGGCCTGGGCTGGTTTCTGCTGGACTACCGCGACCGAATGGTCGTTCTCCACGGCGGCAACATCGACGGGATGAGCGCCCTCATGCTCCTGGTGCCGGAGGAGAACCTCGGGACGGTGATCCTGACGAACATGAATCAGTCGATCGCCCACATCGGCTTCGCGTATCGGCTCATCGATCTCATGCTGGGGGATGCCACGCGGGACTGGAGCTCGGAGTTTCTCGCGATTTTCCGAGCAGGCGAGGAGCAGAGTGCACAGCAGCTCGAGAAGCGGGAAGAATCCAGGGTTCGCGGAACGTCACCGTCCCTCGCCCTCGCCGCCTATGCCGGCACCTATGTCGACCCCGACAGTTTATACGGAACGGCCGAGGTGTCATACCAAGATGGCCACCTCGTGATGCGTAACGGACAGGCGTTCGTAGGGGACCTGGAGCATTGGCATTACGACACGTTTCGGGCCACGTTTCGCGACCGCATTCGCGGAGGGGGCCTGGTGCGTTTCACATTGGACGCCGCGGGGAAGGTGGCGGAGATGAACGTCACGGGCCTGGCCGACTTTGTCCGGGTCCCGGAGGGAGGATAGCCTGCCGCCGCTGCCACGGGCGAGGCAGGCGACTCGCTATTCGTCTTGGATCCAAATGGTCTGGAGCGGTCCGATGCCGTGGATCTGAACAACCGTCTCCCCAACCGCCCACATGTAGGCGGGCACATCCGCCCCGATGACTACGTAGCTGCCCGGGCCAAACTCCTTCGCCGCGTGCCGGTCCAAGGTTCTGCCGACCCCGACGAAAAATTTGCCCGAGATCACCGTCATGTGCTCGGCAACGGGGTGGGTGTGTGGCCCCATCTCAAAACCGTCGGGTACCATCAGCCGAAAGGCGAAGGGCTGTCCCGGCTCCTGCGCGTTTCCGTAGAGTAGTGCGCGCTTGATCCCGTCGCCGGCGTCGGTCCACGGCAATGCCGATCCCTCGAGCAGCACGTTGCTGGAGGAATCCGTTTGCTGGCCCCGAGCCGCCGTAGTGCCGGCGAGAAGGCCGATCAGAATTATGAGTGAAACACTCGATGCTCGAACACGATCGCGACTCATGGAGCCTCCTAACGTAGTTTGCCGCAGCCAGGTATCGTATAGGCAGCGAAACACAGTGCAAGTATATGCCTCGGAGGCCGACCTCGTCAAAGTCACCTCGAGTGTGTCTGTCACCGGACCCGCACACCGCGCATCCAGAGCGGCTGCTCGATCCCCCGCATCCGGAAGCCGATCGCCTGGCCTGAACCATCAAGAGTGAACACCACCGGTCCATCCAGCTCGACATCGAAGGGACCCCGTTCGTCGTGCAACTCGAAGAGGAACTGATGCTCGCCAATGGGGATCAGCTCGAAGGTGCGCGATCCAACGGAAAACTCGCCCTTGAGTCTACCGTCCTGATGGAACAGGCGTTGGTCCATACGCGTGGAGTCGCCGGTCTCACCGTACACCCACGCCGTGTACTCCCCCTCATACGGCGCCGTCTCCTCCCGGGTGAGTGTCGGACGGGCCGTCGCACTGGGATCCACGTCGATGCGGAGCGAGAGGCGGATTGTTCCCCACTTGAACTGAAGCGTGGCCCCGTCCCGCCGAGTCTCGGGGAAGCTGAAGGTAAGTAGCTCCGCGGCTGGTCCCGAAGATGGCGTCACCTGAACAGCCAGGAACATGTCGACGGGGTCCGGCCGCTGCAGGTGATACAACCGCGGCTCCCAATGCAGGTACACGGTGTACTGGTCGGGTGTCGGCACGAACCACACGGAATATTCGCCGGCTGGGACGAGGTGACCCTCGAGCCTCACGTCCCGGCTCGCCCGAAGCGTGGTCGCCCAGTTGGCCCCCGGCGTCCACATCTCGCCCCAGTGAACGACTCCCCCGAAGCTGGTCCGGCCTCGGAGCCTGGGCCTGGCGTAGTCGATCTCGATAACCGTCCCGTCGATGGTCTGAGAGACCGTGGCGCGCTCACTCGCGCGGACCTGGGCCTCGGCCACCGGTGCGACACCACAGGTGGCAACCGCGATGGCGAGCATGCGTCGAAGGCCCACTCGGTCCCGGTACCCCATGCTGTTCATGAGGTGGTAGTATAGGGACACCCATCATGACGCGGAATCCTGGGTCCCTGCTCGGGTTGAGATCCCACTCAACTGAGCTATGTATTCGGGCGGGGCCCTCTTACTTCTCACTTCTTACTTCTCACCTGTCTACACATTCAGATGAAGAGTTTGACATGACACAGAACAGACGGGGGAACGGCGTGACACGGTACTGCGTCGCAGGCTTCCTCACCGTAGCGCTGGCACTCGCTATTTCCGTTCGGGAGCTGCCGGGCCAGGCGCCTCACCGCGGCGCTACCATCGCGGCCATCGACTCCTTAGTCGCCGGTTACATCGAATCCGGGTACCGGGCCGGGGTTTCGATTGCCGTGGCGCAAGGGCGCGACATGATCCTGGCCAAAGGCTACGGATATGCCAACCTCGAGCACCGCGTGCCTGCTACGGCCGAGACGATCTACCGCGTGGGCTCGCTCACGAAACAATTCACCGCCGCCGCCATCATGCGTCACGTCGAACAAGGGAAGCTCAGCCTCGACGACGAGGTCACCAAGTTCTTCCCCAATTATCCCACACGTGGGCGGGCTTTCACGGTACACCAGATGCTCACCCATACGGCGGGGGTCAAGAATTACACCGAGCTGGGGCTTGCCGACAGCACCTTCCGCCTCGATCTCTCCCACGAGCAGATGATCGGTCTGTTCAAAAACCATTCGCCGGATTTCTCTCCCGGGGAGAACTGGCACTATACCAATTCTCCGTTCTATCTGGCGGGGGTGATCGTGGAGCAGCTCTCCGGCCAGTCGTATGCTGAGTATCTGGAGCACACGTTCTTCCAACCGCTCGGAATGGTGAATTCGTCCTATTGCGACACTCGAGCCGTCGTCCCACACAAGGCCAGTACGTACTCGGCAGGCAGGGACGGTCTGGTGAGAGCCAACGTGATAGACATGACCGTGCCCTATTCGGCCGGCGCCCTCTGCTCAACCGTGCTCGATCTCATCACCTGGCAACGCGCATTCGACGCACACCGCGCGGTGAACCGGGATTCGCACCGCCGAATGACGACGCCGGCTCGCCTCAACGACGGCTGGCAGACAACGTACGGATACGGGTTACTCGCGGACGAAATCGATGGACTGCGACTGGTCGGTCACGGAGGTGAGATCGACGGAGGCTCGGCCCTGCTCATGTATTATCCCGACCACGACCTGATCGTGGCTACGGCCACCAACACCAATCCGTCCGCCGGTCCGTCGTTCTTCGTGTTGGGATTCGATATCGCGCGGGCCGCGCTGGGTCTGGGGCCGCGTAAGCTAGCCGACATGACGCTGAGTGAATCGGAGCTGGCAAAATACGTCGGCAGGTTCACCTCACCCGCGGTGAACGTCGAGTTCATCGTTCAGAACGGCCGGTTGGCGCTCGCCGGGATGGGACCGCAGCCACTTCCCTTGAAGTACCAGGGAAACGACACGTTCCTGACAGATGTCAGCCCGTTGCTCAGGTTTCAGTTCGAGGGCGACGGCTGGCGCGGATTACTTTCCGGGGTGACGTACCGGTTTAGCCGAGTCCGGTAGTAGGGTTGGGGTGTGGTGGAAGACCGGTTGCCGGTCACCGGTCACCGGATATTAGTTATCTGACGAAATTCCCCACCAACCCCCAGTACGCACACAACCCAACCACTGCGACGGCAACGACGCCGAGTGCTGCGGTGTAACTGCCCTCCGCCCACTTGAACCGGCCTTCCTCGGTAACCATCAACGCCCGCCAGTTTCGCGTGACCAGGATCGGCAGGGCAATGAGCCCGACCAGACCGAGATGGAGAGCCGTGCGCCAGCTTACGGCAAACAGCACGTTGCCGCGGTGGTACAGATGGGTGATGACGAATTCGAGCTCCGCCAAGACGCCAACCGCCACCAGAGCGGCGCCCACCGTCGCGGCCATTGCGGCGCGCCGCTTCGCAGGGTTCCTGCGGCACAGATACCAGTAGATGACACCCGTGAGCAGGAATAAGAGCGCGACAGGAAGTGGATAGATCGTAGCCGACGGGCGATAGTGCCACGGTATTTTTTCGAGAAACGTGTAGGCCGCTCCATCGATTCGGTTCGCGTACACACCGTCATCCAACACACCGAAGATGATGCCGGCGGAGTACTCTTCATGCTCGAAGTAATTGAGGCCCGCCTGCCGGTAGCTTCCATCAATTAGAGCAAGGGTTGTAGCGGTGTCACTCGTGCCACCGGAGACACGGATCCCGTCGTCCCCAGCTACCGAGACGGTGATCGCGGGCTGGAGCCGGTCGACGATGCGATCCCGCAGTGCACGCTTGCCCTTGAAGAGCGGCATCCAGTACCGCCCCGCCAAAGCATGACGCTCAACTGGTTGCGTTCCCGGAACCGGCTGCTTCACGATCGCTGGCGAAGCAGGCGGGACGAAGCGACTGACGAAGTCGCGTTCGAACGCCGTCCGGGCGCCGATAAGCAGGAGTAACTCTGCCGTTGGCGCCGGTTGATCGGGAGTCCTCAGGTCGCTTATGCCGTTCGGTGTTGTCCCGCGGTTCACCCAATCCAGCCCTGCTTGCACAGCCACGAAGATCCCCACGGCGGATTCGGGGAAGAGTCGCATCGTTGCTTGAAATTTTCCGACGCCGCCGTCGTGTCCAATGGCTCGCCGGCCTCCCAGATACGATTCGTAGATCAGCCTCCCGAACGCGGGCAGGCGTGGATCGATTTTGTTGGAGGCGAAGTCCGTGAACTCCGCAAACGCACCGGGTGACAAGATGTGAGTGTCGCCCAGATGACCACCGGCTAGCAGCGCGAGCATGAATCGTCCCATGTCGCCGCCGGTCACTGTCATCCCGCCCGAGGGACGCAGCGCCGCGACGATGAGCGAGTATGGGCAGCTCCGGTACGCCGTCTCAGGATTCTCGTCCTGGCAACCGACCATGTCCTGCACTCGGTTGCGGGGAACGCCGGCCACCGAGTGCGTCATTCCCAAGGGCTCGAAGATCCCCTCCCCGACCAGATCGCGATAGGACTTTCCGGTGGCCGCCGCGGCGATGTAGCCGATCAGCCCGACCCCGTTGTTGTCGTACGCGCTGACGCCGCCCGGCTCCTTCGTGCGCCACAGACGCCGGCTGAGTTCCTCGGCGGGCACTCCTGGTTCTTCATCGTCGAACACAGGGTAGTAGTAGTTGTAGGTCCATTCGAACCTGCCCGCATGCAACGACAGGAGATCGGCCATGGTGACCGGCTCGTCGAACCGGTCGTCGATCTCGACACCGACGTTGGCGAGGTAGGTGTTGACGTTGGCGAGCGGATCAATCACGCCCCGCTCGATGAGCTGGAGCGCCACGATCGACGTGAACACTTTCGTGACGGAACCGATGCGAAAGAGGGTCGTCGCTGGATCGACCGGCCGGCCGGTCTGTGAATTGGCGGGCCCATATCCCCCAGTCCACAGAATCTCTCCGTCTTTCACAACGGTGACCACGGCCGCCCCACCGGCCTCGGGGGCGATTAGAAAATGTTGATCGGCGAGCGCCTCAGCGGCTTCGGCCGTCAACTCTTGAACATCTTGTCCGCGAAGCGCGTGCGGCATCGCGCACGCGACGATCACCAACACTGCGGTCGGTACAGGGAAACGCCGGAGGACCGTGGAGTGCCATGGATGATGGTGAGCGTGTGTCATGCCGTTACCCTTTGATGTACGTGAGCCACTGCGTCCTCACGACTTCCCGTGTGCAACGTCTTGTTCATCGCTGGTAACCCAAGGGGATAATAGTTGCATTTCCTGCCCCCCCTATGTTGGTGCATCGAGAATCAACGGCAGCAGAACATGAGATGGATACCGACGATCATGCTTGACGATCTGCCGAGCTTTCAACGGGGGCCTTTCATCCGTCATCCAGTTTTCTGCGTTGGTTTGCGGATTACGATCGAAGCGAGGAAACCAGCTCGAGGCAATCTCGACCCGGATGCGATGTCCGGGCAGGAAGCGAACCCCTGCGGCCGTCATATCGATGTCGAACCGTGTGATCTCGTCCGGAGTGAGAAAAACGGTCCTGTCGTACCCTTCCCTGAAACGGGCACGCAGCACACCGTGACAGAGAAACCGGGCTGTACCATCCGGGTGGACGTCGACGAGCCGGACGTGCCAGTCACAATCAGCGGCGCTGGACGATGCGTACAAGATCCCGGCCACCGGGCCCGCCACATCGATCGCGGTTGACAGTGGATCAGAGGTATAACACAGCACGTCCGAGCGACCACTGGCCGGCCGGTCATCAACCGGGCCTTCATGCAGACTCCAGGGGAACGTGACCGGGTCCAAGGGATCCGACACGTAGACATCGTGAGGTTCGTCTCCAGGTTCGTGAAACGAGACGGTGCCGTCACCCTGGTGGGAGTTGGCGTTCCCCCCGCTATGCAGGTAGAGCGGCGTCGGCCGCGTGCCCGGAAGCGGCCAGCTGTCGGCTTCCCACCACTGGTCGGCGCCGATGACGAATACATGCACGCGGGGGTCGTTGTCCAACCCGTTATCCTGCTTGCCGCGTAACCAGCGATCAAAGAACCGCAGCGTGTAGCCGTTGAGATCGACCAGGGCGTTGGGGCCAAAATCCACGCCGCTGAGCTCGTGCTGGCGGTTGACCCAGTGTGGCCATGGGCCGATCACCAGACGCTGGCCTTCTCGAGCGTCCCTCGTGGCTCCCTCCCTTCGCATGCCAACGAAATTGCGCGGCGATCCAATGAAGTTCATATCCCACCAACCGGTAATATTGAGGGCGGGCACGGTCATCCTGGACCAGTACTGCTCGTACGCGCACGATTCCCAGAATGCGTCGTACTTGGCGTGGCCGACCCATTCGTCCCACCACGGACTCGCCATACCAGCAGCTTCATCCATGGTCGCAACTGGCATGGGCTCGAAATAGTCCTGATGCTCGGTCAAAATTCCTTCGAGTCCAGGCAACTGTGAACTGCGCCTACCCATGGCCACCAACCATTCAACCATGGCCAGCAGCAACGCGCCGCCATAGAAGGGCTCATTGGTGAAGGGATGTCCGGGCGGGGAAACCGTCGGCACGATAGCCTTCAGCGCTCGTGGTGCGCCCGATGCGGCGAACCACTGTGTTTGCCCGACATAGGAACCGCCAATCATGCCGATGTTGCCATCACACCAGGACTGTTTGGCAATCCACTCAACCGTGTCAAACCCGTCGTGATGCTCCTGCCGGTACGGGTCAAACGCACCGTCAGAGTTGAACCGGCCCCGACAATCCTGAATGGCAACCAAGTATCCTCGGCGAGCCAGATCCGTGACTTGGGCTGGTGCGCGTTGGGAAACCTTGTCATACGGAGTCCGGATCAGCACCACCGGAAACGCCTGGTCACTGTCCGGGCGAACCAGGTCCATCGCCAAGCGTACACCATCGCGCATCGGGCTGAGCACGTCGAGTTGCTCCCGGATGCGGTATTTGGCTGGAGACACGACTCCGGACGGCACGCCTTCTACGATCCGGATGCCGGACTGTACACGGTCTTGCGTCACCGCTCTGGCGCCCCCGTAAGGGGATTCCAACCGCCTTGCAGTTTGCAGCCGCAGACCGGCTAGGCCGACGCCTGCGGCCACGCTAGTGCTCAGGAATTCCCTTCGCGATTCGGTAGCCATGGCTGGATCGTCCTTGAGTGATGATGTCAATTGCCAAACGCTGGAATCCTTCTTCTCTGATCTTGCCGACGACGTCCTGGCTCACTAGTTGCCGGCGGTAGGATCCCCTTCCCGATTCGGCCGCAAATGCTCCTCGAAATGACGTCGAATAGCCCTCTGCCAGTACCGCCGAGGCCCTCCTTGATAACCGTGGTTTGCTTCCGGGAAGATCACGAGATCGTACGGCTTCTCGGCTCGCGTGAGTGCCTCCACCATCTGCAGCGTCGCGCCAAAATGAGCGTTCACGTCGCTCGTCCCATGCACGAGCATCAAGTTGCCCGTGATCTTGTCGGCCAGCCGTAAACTCGACCCGTACTCGTATTCTGCACTGTTCTCCTGTGGCAGACCCATGTACGGCTCGATGGGACTCGCCCAATGGTAGAGGTCTCCAACCGGATACGTCGCGACGCCGGCGCGATACACGTCCGGCGCCAATACCATCGCCCGTATCGTCATGTAACCACCCCACGAGCCTCCATAGATCCCTACCCGGTTGAGATCCATGTACGGCCGCTGGCGCGCCAGTTGCCTGAGCGTGGCCACGTGATCGGGAATCTCGTTCCGCCCGAAATTTTTGTAGACCACATCCTGGAAGGCCTTCCCACGCTCCGTGGTTCCCCGGCCGTCCACGCTGAAAACGATGTAGCCCAGTTGCGTCAGCGCGTGCGGTGCGTAGTCGAGCCAACTTGTTGTCACGAAGGTCCGCTGAACCATCGTCGTCTGGGGACCGTTGTAGAGGAAATCGATCACCGGATATTTCTTGGTGGGATCGAAGTCGAACGGCTTGTAGATGACTCCCCACAGGTCCGTGGTACCGTCCGCCGCCTTCACCACGAACTCTTCGGGCGGGTCCCATCCCACCGCCTCCAACTCGCTGATGTCCGCCTGCGCCAACGTCCGGAGCAGTTCTCCGTCAGCCGAGCGCAAATCCACCCGAGGTGGGCGGTTCAGGCTCGAATGGCGATCCAAGAAGTAACTCTTGGACGGTGAAAGCTCCGCCGCATGTTGGCCCTCCGCTTCGGTCAGCCGCTTCAACCCCTTTCCGTCCAGCCCAACCCGATACACGTGCGTGTCGTACACACGTGCCTCGGCGTGTCCAGTGAAGTAGACCCATCCGTTTTGCTCGTCCACCGCCAGCACCCTGAGTACCGGCCACGAGCCTTCGGTGAGTCGTCTGATCAGGTTGCCCTGCAAGTCGTAGAGGTAGAGGTGATCCCAGCCGTCGCGCTCCGAGGTCCACAAGAACTGTCCAGATTCCGGCAGCAGGGTAAAGAGGTTGGTCCAACCGGGATTGCTCGCGATCCCTTTGATGAACGTCGGCTGGGTTTCGGTGAGAATGATTCGCGATTCGCCTGTCTCAGGATCGGCCGCCATTACATCGAGTCGCTGGAACGTACGGTTCATGCGGAGAAACAATACTTCCGTACCGTCGGGCATCCATCCGATGACGGAGAAATACTGATCGAGGTCTTCACCGATGTCGATCTGCACGCGGCGCTTCGACAACACGTCGATGACATGGAGTTCCGTCTGCGGTAAGGCCTGGCCCGCTTTGGTGAAGTGCTGCCATTCCACTTCTTCGGTGGGCTTGAGCCAGTGGACGATTGGGAACCACGGCACGCCACGATTGTCCGACCAAAACGCAATGACCTTCCGACTGTCCGGAGACCATTGGGCTTCCCCCACCACGAGGTTGAGCCGCCCGCTGGCCACCTCCCACGCCTGGTCTTTCTTGCCGTCTGTGGTGAGAGGCTCTTCGCGTCCGTCGAATGTCGACCGCAGATATAGATTGTGCTCCTTCTCTCCCAGAAACCAACGCCCATCCGGCGAGGGAATCTCGTACACATCGGGATCTGTTTCTGGGAAGCTCTCCCGCACTCTCCGAGGCGTGATCCAATCGCGTTGCCGCGGCGCCATGGGCGGCACCGGCGTGATGTCATAGCTCGAGCGGTCCAGTCGGTACTCCCGGCCCTCGAGCGTGAATTGCACCGTACGATCGTCGTCCTCCAGCGTAAATGTTTCAAAGGGCACACCCGCGTGTGACGGTACGTGACCCAACGTCGTGGCCAGCGCCCGGCGGAGTCGACCGCTGTCGAAGAATGCCGTCTTGGAGTTTGCTGGCGGATCGACCAGGTACACATCGATCGAATCGGCGGATCGCACGGCGTACCAGAAACGAACGCCATCCGATAACCAGTGCGCCGTTATCTCCCCACCCTCGATCAAGCTCGGGAGGTCGAGGTAGGCTTGGTACATTCGCTCGCGCCTGGACTCCTGCGCGGCTCCGTCTTCCACAACCAGTGCGATCAGCATTGCCATGACAACCGGGAATCCCAATCGATGGCTAAGTGTGATGGCTGTGGACCGCTGCCCGCATCCCATCTCACTGTCCTCCTGTTTGTGGCCGGCTCGGCCATTGTCCAGTCATGCGCGGCGGCATCAACGCCTGCCCTTCCCGGACCACCAACCATCCGTCGCGGATCACCATCTCGATGTTCTCCAGATCTCGCAGGTTCTGATCGGGTCGGCCCTGTACGACCACGACGTCAGCAAGCTTGCCGGGTTCCAGCGTGCCGAGTTTCTCGCCCATGTTGAGAAGCTCCGCGCTGGTTTTCGTGGCCGCCACGAGGGCCTCCGGCACCGAGTAACCGACCTCCACGAAATATTCCAGCTCGCGGATGAGGGGCTCGGGGAGGAGGCGGTAGAAATCAAAGACGAGATCTAACCCCACCCCCATTTTGATCCCTGCCTCCCTCATGCGACGCGTGACGCCGCGCGTGAATTCGGGGTTCCACGAGAAGCGGCGTGACGTCGAGCCGTAGTATCCTCCCGAGAGATCCCACACGAGTTGCACGATGGTCATGGTAGGGTCCGCCTCAATCCCACGCTGCGCCATCATGCTGTACGCTGCGTCGCTCCGTGGTAGCGGGTGCTCGATCATGTCGACGCCCGCTTCGATGGCCCACGGGATGTAAAAGGTTTCGCAGTCGCAGGTGACTTTGATGCCCAACGCGTGGGCCTCCTCCACCGCGGCTCGAACCTCATCTTTGCTGAAGTGGCTCGCTATTTTGACGGCGTCGGACCCGCGCTTGAAGAGTTCGCGCACGGCTTCGCGCCATTCCTGCGGCCCGGACGCTTCAATGACCGCGCCCCAGAGTGGCGTCCCGGGGCGAAGGCCCTCTGCGCCGTGCCCTCCCGTCGCAGTGATCAATTGCCCCACCGCGAACACGCGCGGCCCGTTGATGCGATTCTGCGCCACCCATTCCTTGAGGCGAAACGGCACGTCGCCGTGTGATGCAACATCACGCACGCTCGTGATGCCGGCTTCGATGAAATAGCGAAGTCGCTCTGCTGCACGCAGTGTCGCGTCCACTGGGTCGCTGTGCCTCGTCGTTGTAGTGGTGAAGTTGCTGTAGCTGAGATGAGTATGCAGATCGACCATCCCCGGCATGATCGTCATGCCGTCCACATCGATCACGCGTGCATCATTCGGCCAGGCGGTGGAGCTCGCCGGAAGAATCTCTTTGATTTTGTTGCGCTCGATGACCAGCGTTGCACTTCGAGCCTGCGCACCGCTGCCGTCGAAGATGCGACCTCCTCGCAACACCATCGTGCCCTCGGGCCCCCGCGGTACAGGAGACACCGGAACCCAACGCGGATCGTCCGACAGAGCCACATCGGGGTCGATAAAGCGTTTCCTGTCCTGCGGTCGCTCTTGCCCAAAGGCGGCGGGCACCACGATCAGCAGGCCGACCGCCACGAGCGCCGTCTGCAACCACGATCTCATATCTCCTCCTTCTACCAAGCGATTCGACTTGTTGAAGAACTACAGACGTTTGGTGTTGCGGCATCTATCGGAGCCGCCGTTCGAGGAGCATACTGTGCGGGACGTAGTCCTCACAAGAGGCCGCGGCGGCGGAAAATAATCACCGCAGAGACCGCCGAGGGCGCAGAGATGATTGGAGTGAATGACCTCCCAGAACAATCTCTGCGTTCTCTGCGTGCTCTGCGGTGAATAATACACGACCTCTGCGACCTCCGCGCATCGATAGTTCGTCCGCGGTCTGCGGTGCATCATTGGGCGGCCGGGCGCGGAAGTAGCCAAGCATGTTTGAACGCCGAGGAACTTGAAATGAATGACGAGCGAGACGTACAGCAGCCAGGCCCCTTTCCCTGGGACTATTTCGCCCTGACCTATGCCTTCTCATGGGCGTTCTGGTTCACGGCGTACTTGTTCGCCCGAAACCAACCGCCGGTGACGGGGACAACCGAGGATCTCCTGGCGGCAGCACCGCCGGCGCTGCTCGCCCTCGTTCTGCTCGGGGTGTTCGGACCGTTCTTCGCGGCCTTCGTTCTCACGTGGCAACGGCAGGGACGGAGCGGGGCCGCCGCTTTGTGGAAGAGTGGATGGCGCGTCAGGATTGGGATGAAATGGTTCCTCGTAGCCCTGCTCATCTTCCCGGCAATCCGGATCGTCGCGCTCCTCACCGCAGGGTCCGGCGTGTCCTTCGAGGCGTTCACTCGTCCACTCAACCTCCTGGGTCTGACCGTCTTCATGTACTTCCTCGGGGGACCGTTCGGTGAGGAGTTTGGGTGGCGGGGGTATGCCCTGCCACGTCTGCTCTATCGGTCGAACGCCCTCAATGCCAGCCTGGTGATTGGGTTCTTCTGGGTGTGTTGGCACCTCCCCCTTTTCATAATTCCGGGTTCCCCCCAAAGCCAGATCCCGTTCTGGCCCTGGGCGATCTCCGTGTTTGCGATGGCCATCATCATTACGTGGGTCCACGTCAACGTGGGGGGCGTCGTCTTCGCAGCTATCCTCGTCCACACCATGGCGAACTTCTCGACTAACCTTTTCCAGCCCGTGCAGGAGACGACACAAAGTTGGACCAGCCCCGAAGGGCTTGGTGTGATCATCTTGGTGGTGGTCGCGCTCGCAGTAGTCCTGGTGTGGGGGCCGAAGCGCCTTCAGCGGGAATAGTCATCTTGTTCAGGTGCGGGGCACATCGTTCTTCACGATACTGCCGCCCTTCATCACGAACTTGACGTCTTCGAGGATCGAGATGTCGTCCAGGGGATTGCCCAGCACCCCGACGATGTCCGCCATCATTCCCGGCACCAACGTTCCCACGTCGTTCTCAATCCCCAACACTTCGGCGGCGTTGGCCGTCGCGGCGCGGATAGCGTCCATCGTTGACAGGCCTAGGGCCACCATCGCGGAGAACTCGCGCGCCGAAAATTCGTGAGGAAAGATCGTGTCTGACCCATACGCGATCTTGACGCCCGCGGCGAAGGCCCTGCCGATCCTCCGGTTGCGTTCCACCACCAACGCCCGGGCCTTGGCGATGCTCTCCTCGGCGTAGCCGAGGTTCTCACCTTCTTCCAGGATGTAGTTCAGGACGTAGACGGTCGGGATGAGCCACGTCCCTCTTTCCTTCATGAGCTCAATGCCCTCGTCATCGATGAGAATGCCGTGCTCGACGGAGTTCACTCCCGCGCGTACGGCGTCCTTGATGCCCGCCGTACCGATCGCGTGGACGGTGATGCGCTTGCCGTGACGGTGCGTTTCATCGACGGCGGCACGCAGCTCCTCTACCGTGAAGGCGGTGAGATTGGGATCGTCGCCGGCCGACATGACACCGCCCGTGGCCATGAGTTTGATCCAGTCGGCTCCGTATTTCACTTGTTCGCGGATCGTCTTTCGCATCTCGTCCGGCCCGTTCACGATTCTGGTCGGGATCATGATATCGAGGTCCGGCGCGAGATTGTTGATGTCGCCGTGGCCGCCGGTGATGCTCAGAGTGTGGGGCGCCACAAACAGGCGCGGGCCCTCGAAGCTGCCGGCCGCAATGGCATCCCGTACCGCTACCGAGGCGTAGTACGCGTCGAAGTCCCCGGGGTCGCGGAGGGTGGTGAATCCCGCGTGGAGCATCTTCTGAGCGTTGCGCAGTCCGTCAAGGGCGCGGTCGGCACTGGACCGACTCAGGTCGTTCTGCACGGCTGCGCTTGGATTGAGCAAGATGTGTGCGTGCAGATCCATCAGTCCGGGCAGGCACGTCCCCCTGCTCAGGTCGATCCTCCTAGCCCCGCGTGGCACGTCGGGGCGCGGCCCGATCTCCACGATGCGATCCCCGCGAACCACGATCACGACGTTACTGACCGGTGTGTCGGAGCGTCCATCGATGAGACGGCCGCAACGGATTGCCAATGTCTCCTGGGCAGCTCCTTGTGAGACGAATCCGAGTGACGCGGTTGCGACTAGCAATACTGCGGTGGATCTGATCATGATTCTACATCTCCTGGTACATGTTCGACGTGCAACACTAGTACTCTGGGTCGTAATTGCGGCAATGTATTCACCGCAGAGCGCGCAGAGAAACCCTAATCATCTCTGCCCTCGGCAGTCTCTGCGGTGATATTTTCCCCACCCGGCCGGCCGGCCATTGATGCGCCGCAGACCGCGGACCAACTATAAGACCGCGGAGGACGCAGAGGTTTTTGGACAGGATAGACGGGATATTGTCATGTGAATGAGGACTCCTCGTGAATATCGGCGCAAGAAACGTCGAAGTGAAGCGAAGAGTAAAAGAGCTGCAATTGCGAGGGCTATCCCGTGGTGGGGAGGGCGCGCTCGGCGTGGGGCAGCAAGAAATCCGGGATCTTCCTGAGGCGGGCGCGTCCGCTCTCTTCCTCCCAGATCCGTTCGAGGAAACTCAGGTGCTCGTCCATCGCAACCTCGATGCGCTGCGCATCGCCGCTCATGATCGCTGCCAGGGTCCGCTCATGAATCTCGACCGCGAGGCTGGGCTCCTCGGGCGTAAAGCGCAGTGTCATGTCCCGAGCGATCTCGAGTTGGTTGAGCAGCGTGCGCATCATTCTGACCACGGTGGGATTCTTGGTCGCTCGCGCCATCTGTAGGTGGAAACGGGTATCGAGCGTGAGCGCGCGGTTGTGGTCCCCCCCGGCCTGCCGCTGCCGATCGATGGTCTGTTGTAGAGCCTCAAAATCGGCTTCCGCCCCGTACAGCGCGGCGAGCTGTGCGACTCGGGGCTCCAGCAGCCTCCGCGCCTCCAGCACCGCCGAGACTTCGCTGGTCCGCATCTGGGAGCGCTGGTCGAGCAAGCCCAGCGGGACCACGTCCGACTTCACGAACATGCCGCCACCCGGCCCCGGGCGGACGTCTATCACCCCGGAATCCGACAGGACCTTGACCGCTTCGCGCACCGTCGGCCGGCTGATCTGCATCAGCTCGGCCAGGTCGCGCTCGGACGGCAAGCGGTCCCCCACCTGCAGATCCCGGCCTGCACCACCTCGGCGATCTGGGCTACGGCTTCCTCGAACGTCCGGCGCGTTCGAACCGGCTTAAACACGGTTGGGCCTCGGCTTGGCCGGATCGGTAACCATAGATAGCCTTGCCTTGTCAGTAGAATTGACCGAGACGAACGTAACGCGCATGGTGGTCCGGCGGTACCCTTAAGTCGTTTTCGGATAAGCGCTTCGGCGAGCACTCAAGGCGTCAGCAGGGGATGCCGAGCCCGATGACCGACGACATGATCGAGGAAATGGCCTCGCTAGCCAAGCACGGAAAAGCTGCTGCCGCGATTGATCTCTCTGAGACGCGAATAGAACCCAATGTTCAGCGTGACGCCGGTGTAGCAGGTCTTCAACGCGACCGGATCTTTGTCGTGATCGTGCCCCTGCTCACAGGCGTCAATCAGCTCCGTCATGAGCTGACCGACTACCGGCCCGTTCTTGTATTGGTTGCCGCTGGTGCCCACGGCCATATAAAAGCCATCCAGACTGGACTTGTCGTAGATCGGGATCCAGTCGTCTGACACATCGTACAGATCTGCGATGCCCTTGGGCTCGTTCGGAATCGGGAGGCTCGGTAACCGTTTCGCGAGCCGATAGACCTGGGCTTGCCATTGCTCGCGCGTCACTTGTCGATTGAAGTGGTCCGGGTCTTCGACCCATTCTTTGGGATCGCACTCGGGATCCTGACTGCCGATCAGAATCAAATTCCCCACCTCCGGGCGAAAGTACCCTCCGATATCGTCATCCGACGTCATGTATCCCCCGTGCTCGGGATCGTACTCGGCCGGCGCCGGCACGAAGTGCACCTCATGCCGCAACGCCCGGGTCTTGATCCGCATCTCGTCTTCGACGCCCGCCATCCGGTTGATCACGAAAGAGTGAGGACCCGCCACGTTGACAACGACCGGGCAGTCGATCTGCTCGCCGCCCTTTAGCGTTACGCCGGCCACGCGTCCTCCCTTCCTCCGAATCTCCACCACCTCCTCGTTGAACCGGAATCGCGCGCCTTTGGCTTCCGCCGCCCGCTGGAGATTATGCACCGAAAGCTGCGGGTCGGTCACGTAGCCGGCGGCGGACAGGTAAATCGCACCCAGAATCTTCTCGTCCGGCGGCCGGTCGAACTGCTCGTCCCCCGGACGTGACGGGGGCCAATACGAATGGTCGTCGAACTGTGGAGCTTTCCGCTTCAGGGTCTCCAGATCCCACACCTCGTAGGGAATGCCCAAGTCATCGTGCAACTCGAGGTGCCGGCTCAGATCCTGCCCCTTGGTTCGAATAATGACCATGCCGGAATGAGTGAACGTGGCTGCGCCCCGTTCGTCTTCCACTTCGAGATATTCCTGCCAGTTCTTCCAGTAGAAGTAGTTCTCGTAGGCGATCGCCGTCCCGTCCCACGTGGAGTAGTGGGTTCGGATGACCCCGCAGGTGTTGCCGGTGGAGCCGTAGCCGGCGGCCGGCAGCTTGTCGATGTTGAGAGTTTTCCGCCCCTTCTTTGACGCCTCGAACGCAAGCGCGGCCCCGATGATGCCCGCGCCAATGATGATGATGTCCGGCTGCTCACCTGCCATGGTTCCCCCGTGTCATGCGGCCTCGGCCAAACCTCGAAGGGCAGCCGGGCGAGGAAATAATCACCGCAGAGACCGCCAAGAACGCAGAGATGATGAGTAGGGTCAATGACATCCCGGAACAATCTCTGCGGTCTCAGCGTGCTCTGCGGTGAATAAAGCACGACGTTCGCGCCCTGATAAGTCTTATTTACAGCTAAAGGTTATTTCTAGTTACCGATTAGATCAAGGACACTTGACCCCGTCCACCCCCTTGAGCCGGTTTGGGGACGATTGACCGATCCCACAGCTTTGATCCGCAGGACCGCATTATTGCTGTCATGTGAACGCCCGGGCTCGCAACTTCGCGTTCTGGACCCCATCATTACCCCATGAAGGGGAAGATCCGCCCGCTCGTTTTCGGCGGGATCGTTACGGCCGTCCTGACACATTCCGTGGCTGCGCAGCAGGACACGGCGCAGACGGGGCGCTGGAACCCAATGCAGATGATGATGTCATTGGGGGACAGCGTCCGGCCAAGCGGAGCGATGATCGTGCCAATGATCAAGAATCCCGTCCTTCCGGGACTGCGCGGTGTGCTGCCGCGGACCGATCCCTTTCTGCCCGGCGAGGGGCTCGACACGGACGCGATCCCGCCAGCCCGGCCCCGTGAGCTTCACGACCTGTCGGAGGGTGACACGCTCGTGCTGGAGGCGATGATCGTGAAGCGCGAGCTCGGCGGCAAGACTTTCGTCATGTACGGCTACAACGGGCAATACCCTGGACCGCTCATCCGGGTGCCCAAGGGCGTCACGATCCATGTGAAGTTCACCAACAACATCGAGCTTCCCACAACCGTACACTGGCACGGGCTCCGGCTGGACAACCGATTCGACGGCGTGCCTGGCGTGACGCAGGATCCCGTGGGGCTGGGGGAGACATTCTGGTACCAGGTCACCTTCCCGGACCCGGGGATCTACTGGTACCACCCGCACATCCGGGAAGACATTCAGCAGGATCTTGGGCTCTACGGCAATATGCTCGTGCGGTCACCGCGGGAAGACTACGACAATCCGGTCAACCGCGAGGAGTTTCTCGTCTTGGATGACATGTTGATCGACAACGATCAGCACATGCCGTTTGGAAAGCAGTACAGCAACTTCACCATCATGGGGCGGTTTGGAAACGTACTCCTGGTCAACGGTGAAGACGACTATGGCGTGTCCGTGAACAAGGGGGACGTTGTCCGATTCTACATTACCAACGTGGCCAACGCGCGAACGTACAACCTCTCGTTCGGCGGCGCTCCCATCAAACTCATCGCCTCGGACGTGTCGAAGTACGAACGCGAGATGATGGTCGAGAGTGTCGTAATCGCGCCGGCGGAGCGATATGTGGTGGAAGTCCACTTCGCAGAGCCAGGCGAGTACACCCTCGGCAACCACGTCCAGGCGGTGGACCACGTACGCGGTGAGTTCTATCCGGCGGTCGACGTCCTGGGCACGATAGAGGTGACGGACGCGCCCGCCAGCCCGAACCACACCGCCGAGTTCGCGGTGCTGCGAGAAGACGCCGTGCTGGGCACCGAGTTGGAGCGCTTCCGTTCGCATTTCGGCCGGCCGGTGGACCACGAGTTGTTGCTCACCGTCGATATCCGTGGTCTTCCCATATTGGTTATGCAATTCATCAGCATCGACACCGTGTACCGGCCGCCGGTGGAATTCACCGATGCGATGCCGACCATGAACTGGATCTCGACTACCAGAGAGGTACGCTGGATCTTGCGCGACATAGCCACCGACGATGAGAATATGGATATCCTATGGACATTCACACGTGGCGATGTCGTGAAAATCCGCCTTCGGAACGATCCCGATGCCTTTCATCCGATGAACCACCCCATCCATTTTCACGGGCAGCGGTTCCTCGTGCTGTCGAAGGACGGCGTACCCAACCGCAACTTGGTGTGGAAAGACACCTCATTGATCCCGGTCGGCTCGACCGTTGACATTTTGCTCGAGGCGTCGAACCCCGGAACCTGGATGATGCACTGCCACATCGCGGAGCACCTCGAAGCAGGCATGATGGGCAAGTTCGTCGTCGTGCCCAACTGAAGGCTCGTCGATAGCGTGAACCGACAACACTTTGGAGGTCGAACAATGACGTGGCTCCTGAAAAACGCTGGATGGAAGGGTCTGATGGTTGGGGTCTGCATCACCTGCCTCACCGGAGTCGCCGACGCCCAGAATACACCAAAGCAGCAAGGCACCTCGAACCTTAAGCGACTCTCTCACATGCCGCTTGATGACGGGAGGGTCCTCAGCCACACGGACGTCGAGATCGAACAGGATTTGTCGCGACCCTATGTGTATGTGAGTCGCGCCTTGAAGCCAACGATTGGGTTTGACATCATCAACGTGGCCGACCCCGCGAACCCCGAACGCATCTACGCTTGGCGCATCGAAGACGTCGAGCTACACAACGGCCTGGGGGCCATGGACCCGAAGTACTTCAAGCACGACGGCCGCTATTACCTGGTGCAGTCTGTCCAGTTCGCCCCCGGTGGACCCGATCTCGATCTCGGTGCCGTAGTCTTCGATGTGACCGGCCTGCCCGACCCATCGACGGTTCGGGAAGTGGGGCGAATCCGGGCGCCGGACACCCCGGGAGGCTTTCACAACATTTTCATGTACAAGCACTCCGACGGGCGGCCGCTCCTGATCACCACCACCAACGGGCCCCACGGAAATATCTACGACATGGCCGCGTTCCTCCGAGGCGATAGTGCACAGGGATTGATCGCCCACATCCCCTGGCCGGTGGAGGGTCGCACCGTGGCGTACTGGGGCTGGGCCTCCCTGCAGGGGTATCACGACTTCTATGCTGCGTTCGATATAGCCACGGGGCAGGACAAAGTGTACGGCGCCGGCTACAACGGATACTACGTCTACGACATCACCGGTCCGGAAGACCCGACCTTGGTGACCTCGGTGGTCGGCGTGCCGGGGGTGGACGTCGCGCACACGATAAGCGCCTCGCCGGACGGACGGTATGCGGTCACCCAAACCGAGTATCTCTATTCGCCGGTACGGCTGTTCGACCTACAACCTGGCCTTGGCGGCGACGTACAAACCATATCCGAAGAGATTGGGATCTGGACGGCCAACTGGAAGGGCATCTCCCACAATCATGAGCTGCGATGGCCTTATGTATTTGTCTCGTCCTACGAGGATGGATTGTACGTCTTCAACATGCGTGATCCCACGAACCCCTCCACGGTGGCGTGGTTTGACACGTATGACGGACCCGAACGGCAAGGCTTCGATCCGCGGGTGATGGGCCCGGGGCCAACACCCTTCAACGGCTCGTTCGGGGTCGACGTCCGCAACGCCGACGGCCTCATCGTGACCACCGACTTCGCCACCGGGTTGCACATGTTCCACCTCGACGGATTCGACGGATGGAACGGCGACGAGTGGGGAATGCCCAATATCTCGAGCGTTCAGGACTGGGACCGGCCTCCGCGGACCGTTTTGATTCAGTAGTCTCAAACGCGAACCGTGGTGCCGCAGAAGCGATGCAACAACTAGAAAGGATACGAGCATGAGCAGGAGATCGAAAAGCTGGTTGAAATGGTGGGCCCTGCCCACCGTGGGACTGATCGGCGCCGTCGGCGCGACACCGGCGATGGGCCAAGAAGCGCCGAAGCCGTCGAACACTCCCAACGTGCAGCGAATCTCACACGTTCCGTTAGCCGCGGGGCCGGCGTTCAGCCGCTCCGACGTCGAGATCGAGCAAGAATTGTCTCGCCCCTATGTCTACGTGAGCCGGATCATGAAGCCGACCTACGGGTTCGACATCATCAGTGTGGCGGACCCGGAGAATGCCCATGTCATGTACGAATGGCGGATCGAGAACGCCGAGCTCCACAACGGGTTGGGCGCGATGGATCCGAAGTACTTCAAACACGAGGGACGGTATTATCTGGTCCAGTCGGTCCAGTTCGCACCGGGGGGGCCGGATGTGGATCTCGGCGCAATCGTATTCGATGTGACGGGGCTGCCGGATACCTCGACGGTGAAGGAAGTGGGGAGGATCCGCGCAACCGACACGCCGGGCGGGTTTCACAACATCTTCATGTACAAACACTCCGACGGCCGACCGCTGCTCTTCGCCACGACGAGCGGACCGCATGCCAACGTCTACGACATGGCCAACATGGTGGCCGGCGACACGGCGTACGGACTTATCGGCCGCATGCCGTGGCCGTCTTCGGCGCCGGCACCCAGCCCGTACGGACCCCTCCAGGGATACCACGACTTCTACGTGGCCTACGACCCCGAGAGCCACCAGGACCGGGCCTACGGCGCCGGTTACAACGGGTATTACGTCTATAACGTCACGAGCCCCGAAGAGCCGGTATTGATCACGTCCATCGTGGGCGTGCCGGGCGTGCAGTTGGCACACACATTGAGCGTAACCCCCGACGGTCGGTACGCGGTGGGGCAGACCGAGTATCTCTATTCGCCCGTCCGACTTTACGATCTCCGGGCAGGACTGTCCGGCGAGGTGCAGACGATCTCCGAGGAACTCAGCGTCTGGACCGCTAACTGGAAGGGCTTCACCCACAACCACGAGATGCGGTGGCCCTACGTGTTCGTCTCCTCGTTCGAAGACGGCGTCTACGTGTTCAACATGCGCGACCCCGAAAACCCAACGACGGTAGGTTATTTCGACACGTATCACGGACCCGAGCGGCAGGGACTGGATCCACGGACGATGGGCGCCGGCAATACGGGATTCAACGGGGCCTGGGGCATCGACGTGCGCAACGCGGACGGACTCATCGTGGCCAGTGACTTTACCACGGGAGTGCACGTGTTCCGGCTGGATGGGTTCGACGGGTGGAACGGCAATGACTGGGGGATGCCCAACATCTCGAGTGTCCAAGATTGGGATCGACCGCCAGGCAGGCTGGTACAGGAGGAATAGTCATGCGTTGCGCAAGCCTCGTTGCGGCGATCGGCGTTACCACGTCCGGCGCCGCTTCGGCCCAGGTGGCGCCACCGTGCGAGCCCTTGCTCCACCGCGCCAACCTGACCATCCCCGAGCTGCAGCGCTTCGCGCTCGGCCCGGCGACGGCCTTTGCCCCGGCGTGCGGCATGGTCGAGCTGACACCTACCTGGTCTCCGTTTGGCCTCGCAATGTCGGTCACGGGGCACGTGTATCACGACATGACCATCCTCGTTCAGGGGCTCCCTGACACCGTGATCAGCGGTGCGGCGGTGACGTACGTGGCGTGGCTCGCCACGCCGAACATGGATCGCGTCGAGCGCATCGGAGAGGTCCGCAACCGCGAGCCTCTCACGATGCGGGTGGACTTCAACAAGGTCATGATCGTCGTGACGGGGGAGCAAGCGAACGCTCCCCCTCAGGATCAATGGTCGGGGCCTATTGCGCTGGTGGGACGCTCGCGGAGCGCGCTCATGCAGTCGCTGATGGGACACTCAATTTTCAACCGGGCTGTATTCTGATCGGCTCGTACGTTTCCCTAGCACAACTCAACACCGAGAGAGGACGCTAGCATGGCGCGAGAACGGTTTGCCAGTCGGTTCGGATTCATCATGGCCACGGCGGGATTCGCCGTTGGGCTCGGAAACATCTGGCGGTTCCCGTACGTCACCGGTCAGAATGGCGGGGCGGCGTTTCTCATCGTGTATGCCGCGTTTGCGATCCTGATTGGCATTCCGCTGATGACGGCCGAGATAAGCTTAGGACGCAAGAGCCAGCTGTCGCCCATTGCCGGGATGATGAAGCTGACGGGAAAGGCGCGGAGCCCCTGGAATCTCATCGGGTGGGTAGGCGTGCTCACCGCGCTTCTCATCCAGGCGTACTACGTCATGCTCATCGCGTGGATCATCGGGTATTTCGTCATGATCGCCACCGGACAGTTATCCGGAAGTTCGACGGAACAGATCCAATCGGCCTATGACGGATTTGTCAGCCGACCCCTACCGGTACTGGGATACACTCTGTTGCTGATGGTGGTATTGACGGTTCTCGTGGCGCGGGGGCTGTTAAAGGGGGTCGAGCGGGTAGCGGTGTTCGCCATGCCGGCCCTCTTTGTGATTCTGCTGCTGCTCATGGTGCGCTCGTTGACGTTTCCCGGCGCCGGCGAGGGGCTCGCGTGGTATCTCAAGCCCGATTTCTCGAAGCTCACCGGAGACGCCGTGGTAGCAGCGCTGGGACAGGCGTTTTTTTCCATTGGGATCGGGATGGCAGGTGCGTTCGGATTCGGGAGCTATCTGGACCGGCACAAGACCGACGTGCCGGGGAACGCCGCCCTGGTGGTGGGTTTCGACACCGCCGTGGCGTTCGTCGCCGGCCTCGTCATTTTCCCTGCGCTGTTCGCCTTCGGGATCGCCCCCAATTCTGGTCCGAGTCTCCTGTTCGTGACGATGCCGAATCTGTTCGAGCAGATGCCGGCCGGCCAGTTTTTTGGCACGGCATTCTTCTTTCTCCTGATCCTCGCGGGGCTGACCTCGGCGATCGCCCTGTTCGAGGTCCTCGCGGCCACCGTGAGCGATTCGCTACACATCGAGCGGAAGAAATCCGCGGTGATAACCGCGATTGTCATCTTCGTCCTGTCGGTTCCGATCATCCTCTCGCAAGGACCGTGGTCCCACATCCAGATCTTTGGCCGTGATATTTTCGGCATAGTCGATCACGTCACCGGGAACTACATGCTTGCGATCGGCGGCCTCTTGATCTCGCTGTATGTGGCTTTCGTGTGGGGTTGGACGAGCTTCCGCGAGGAAACCAATGCCGGGAGCGGACGCGTCAACGTCAACATCGCGTGGATGCCGTTCGTGCGGTTTATCATTCCGATCGCGGTTGTGTCGGTCCTGCTGGTCGGATTGGGAATCCTTTGATGCGCGATAGTTTCAGGGCTCACGTTTCAGGTTTCAGGGAGGAGTTAAGGAGTTTGGGAGGGAGGAGTTAAGAGTTTGGGAGGGAGGAGTTTGGGAGGGAGGAGGCCGCCACACCCCTCCGCCCATGGGGGAGAGGGGGGCCTCCTCCCTCCTCCTTCCTCCCCCCTCCCTCTCAAGAAACCGACACCTGACACCTGCTTCTATGTACCGGGAGGCGAGCGTGGAATCCGTTGAAACGAAGGGCCGGTCCGATCTGACCTCCCGGGTCACGATTCGGCCACTCGTCGGAGTCGAGGACTACGAGGCGTGCATCCAGCTGCAGCGGGACACCTGGGGACAAGAGTTCACGGGGTGCATTCCGCGGAATGTCCTCATGATCGTCGCCCAAGAGGCCGGGGGCGTCCTCGTCGGAGCCTTTGACGAGCGACGTCTTGTCGGGTTCGTATTGGGAATGGCAGGAATTCGCGATCGCCGACCGATCCACTGGTCGCAAATGCTCGCCGTGGCGCCCGCCTACCGCGGCGCGGGCCTGGGACGGACCATGAAGCTTTATCAGCGCGAGCGCGTCATGCTGCAGGGCATCGACGTCATGCACTGGACCTTTGATCCCCTCGAGGCCACCAACGCCCATCTCAACTTCAACCGCCTCGGTGTGCAGGCCGACCGGTACGTCGAGAACATGTACGGCACCGACAACAAAAGCGAACTGGCCGTGCTCGGCACCGACCGGTGCGTGCTTCGGTGGGAGCTCGACTCGCAACTGGCCAAGAGCGTCATTGCCGGACATCTGCGGCCGGAGCCCGAAGGCGCCCGTACCGCGCCGGTGGTCAACGCGCGCGCGGAAGAAGCCGGGCGGCCACGGCTCCTGAGCTCGGATCCTCCTTCCGGTCCACTCGTGCGAGTTGCGATTCCTCAACACATCGGCGGCATGAAGCAGGACGCTCGCGATGAAGCCCTCGCTTGGCGCGAAACCACAAGAGCCGCCTTTCGCTGGTACTTCGATCGCCAATATCGCGTGACGAACTTCTATTGTGACGCCGCTCAGGGCCTCTGCTTTTACGTGCTGGGACAGGAGGGGTGCGTGTGAGGGCTAAAAGATTCATCGGGTAATTTCACGGGAGGGCCCTGTGGGAGTGGGCCGTAGCGACGATTGAATAGCCACGGAAAGCACGGAAAGCACGGAAACCCCGCCCCACACCCGGATTGTGGTTCCCCTCCCCCAACCTCCTGCTGTTCGTCCTCGGCGTTGGGAATCCACGTGGTTGGGGGGAGGGGAACCCAAATTCAGGGAGGGGTGCGGGGGTCCGTGGTTTCCGTGCTTTCTGTGGCTATTCAATTCAGCGCTACGGGCGGTACTGTCACGCGGCCTTCCCCGGAAATGCCGGATGAACCTTTTTTTGGCCGAGCGATACATCGACCCAGGCCACCGATGACGGCTAGGCCGGTTCAGGCGCCTGATCCACCTTACGCGCACCTAGCTGCCGGTCGAGCAAGAGCAGCGCGGCCCGGTTGTCACCCGCCAGCTTGAGCGTCTGAATGACCTCGTCGAAGAGCCTCTCCTCTTCGATCTGCTCGGTGATGAACCACTGTAACTCGACTTGTGTGGCGTAATCCTTTTCTTTTAGGGCCAATTCATACAACTCGTTGATGTGACCCGTCACGTTCATCTCCTGCTGTAGCGCCTTTTCGAACACGTCGAGCGGTGACGAGAAATCGTCAGATGGGGGATCGATGCCGTACGCCGCCGCGCGGCCGCGGCGGGCGTGTATGAAATCGAACAGCCTCATTCCATGAGCGATCTCTTCTTCGTACTGAAGGCGCGTCCACTTCGCGAAACCCGGGAAGTTGGCATGTTCGAAGTACGCGGTCATGGCCAGGTACGAGTGCGCCGAAAAAACTTCACGCTTGATCTGCTCGTTGAGTGCATCCTGAATTGGTTTGCTGAGCATCGCTTCAATCCTTCGGGTCGTGCCAACGAGTTAAGGGGAATGGCGACCGCACGGCGGCCGACGAAATATAGTCAAGATCGCGAGTGGCATCGATATGATCTTCAGGGATGTCCCAATCAACGGAAAAATGTTTGCGACTGAGCGATGCCCGTGAGCATCGATTGAACATGTGCGTTTCGTATCAGATGGAGCGGATCTCAAAAAGTGTCCGGTCTTGGGACGAAGATCTCAGCAATGGCCGTCGCAGAGTTTGGAACCAATATGGAAGAATCTGTAAACCGTTGTCATATATAATGTTATGAGGCAGTTGAATCTGGCACGGCGATTGCTCCGTAGGGAATACCATGACGAAGCTTGCTGACGCTCAATTCCAGGCGGCCCTGTCCGACCGATACATCTTCGACCGCGTGTTGGGACGCGGTGGGATGGGCACGGTCTTTCTCGCCCGGGACGTAAAGCACGGGCGTCAGGTCGCCATAAAGGCGCTGTCGCCTGAAGTGACCGAAGACGTTGGGGAGCGTCAGTTCTCACGAGAGATTCGCGTCACCGCGCAGTTGCAACATCCGCACGTCTTGCCGCTGATCGACTCCGGCGAGGTGGGCGGAACGCTGTACTACGTGATGCCCTACCTCAAAGAGGGCTCCCTGCGTGATCTCCTCAATAGGAAGAAGCGGCTTTCGGTGCACGAAGCGCTTTCCATCGTCAGCGATCTGGCTGAGGCCTTGGAGCACGCTCACGAGGGAGGGTTGGTGCACTGCGACATCAAGCCCGAGAACGTGCTGATGTCGGCCGGACACGCGGTTCTGGCCGATTTCGGAATTGCACGCGCGCAGCATGTACAGGGTCGTCCGTGGCGCGCCACGGTCGATTCGTCGGGTGGAACTCCGGCGTATGTAAGTCCGGAGCAGGCAACCGGAGATCATCTAGACCAGCGCAGCGACCTCTACAGCTTGGCCTGCGTGTTGTACGAGATGCTCACCGGCCGGGCACCCTTCGCGGGGGATTCCGATCAGGCCATGATCGCGCACCGATTCACGAAGCCGGTTCCGCGTATCGACGAGTTGGTGCGGACGGTACCGGGCGGCATTTCGCTGGCCGTGGCGAAGGCGATGTCGGTCAATCCGCAGATGCGCTTCCAGTCCATTGGTGGTTTCATGCGGGCCGTCGACTCCGAGTTCACGACGCAAATGTCCGCGGCCGATCGGCCGAAACGGCGTTGGTCCGAAAGGCTCGGGATTCTCGGCTTCCGCGTGGCGCATCGGTTCAGAAACGGCGTGCGCAAGCCGGTGGCGGACTCTCCAAGCGCGGCTTGAACGCGGGCCGACCCCTTAATTCTATCGAATGTCTGTTTCCAACCCCGCCGGCGCGGCCGGCGCGAGCGTCGAACGCTACGTCCGTGGGCTTCTGGACCTCCTGGACGGGCGCGATCCCCTGGAGGTGCAGGCCCAGTTTGTCGAATCGCTGGGGCGTGCGATCGAGGGCCTCGACGACGCCCAGCTGCGGACCCCCGAGAGATCGGGCAAGTGGTCGGTCATCGAGGTCGTGCAACACCTTGCCGACATCGAGATTGTGTACGGGTACAGGTACCGAACCATTCTTGGTGACGACGAGCCCGCGATCAGTGGTTTCGATCCGGACGGGTGGGCCGGCACGTTCCGGTATCGGGAGGCGGACCTAAAGGCCGCCCTCGCGCAAATTGGTATCATGCGCGAGAGCAATCTGCGGCTCTTGCGGACGTTGACCGAGGAGCAGCGGGAGCGCGTGGGGCAGCACACGGAGCGTGGCGCCGAGAGTCTTTGGCGTACCGTTGAGCTCGTCGCGGCACACGACCTCGTGCACTTGGCTCAGATCGAGAGAATCAAAGCCGCGATTCTCTAACAGGGTGCTGAAAAAGGCCGACGCGGCGGCAGCCGAGGGGCGGTAGCCGAGGGGAGCGGGCGCCGGATGCGTTGGACGCCGGGGCGCTCGGTCCGGGACCCACCATACGGAAACCGTGCTGGTTCGGGGGCTTATGTCCCGGCCGGGCGCCCCGGCGTCCCGGCGTCCCGGCGTCCTCAGCCCGCTCCCCTCGGCTACCGCCCCTCGGCTGCCGCCGCCTTGTGGCTTTTTTCAGCAGCCTGCTAATTGATCGAGTTTGTCGCCTGCATCTCCAGGAAGTCGATCAACAGGTTTGCCATTGCCCGCATGCCGATCGGAATCGAACCGTCGTCGGCTTGGAAGTTCGGCGTGTGGTGTCCCCCTGAGTTGATTCCCGGCGCAACCATGCCAAGCCGGAAGAAGAATCCCGGAACCTCGTTTGCAAAATAGGCGAAGTCTTCGCCGCCCATGGTGGGATCGATCATCTCCACCTTATCCAACCCGATCACGCGTTCCAGCGTCGGCGCCATTTGACGTGTCAACGTCACGTCGTTGATGGTCGCGGGCGTGCCACGGTCGTAGTCCAACTCGTAGCTGCCCCCTCCGGCGGCCGTGATACCGCCGAGGATCTCATCCATGCGGCGTTCGATGATGTCGCGCACATCGGGGTTGTAAGTGCGGACCGTTCCCTCGAGGTGGACCTCGTCTGGAATGATGTTGAACCGGGTCCCCCCGCGCACGATGCCGACCGTGACGACGCTTGGCTCGAGCGGCGAAAGGTTTCGAGAGCGAATGGTTTGGAAAGCCATGACGGCTTGGGATGCCAAGACGATGGGGTCCACACCGAGGTCGGGGTGGGCGCCGTGCGACTGCTTGCCTTTGACGGTGATACGAAAGTGATCGACGGCCGCCAGTGCCGGACCTTCGGTGTACCCGACCTTACCGAGTTCCATTTCCGCAAAAGTGTGTAGACCGAATATTGCGATGGGACGCGGGTTCTCGAGCACGCCCTCACGGACCATCACGTCGGCCCCGCCTTCTTCGCCCGGCGGGGGTCCTTCCTCGGCGGGTTGAAAGATGAATTTGATCGTCCCCGGTATCTGATCTCTCATGGCAGCGAGGACCGACGCGACTCCCAGCTGCACCGAAGTGTGAATATCGTGCCCGCACGCGTGGCTCACGTCCACTTCTTGACCGAGGTACGTTGTTCGCACGAGCGATTTGAAGGGATAGGGGGTGTCTTCGGTCACCGGGAGAGCGTACATGTCTGCCCGCACCGCTACGACCGGACCCGGACGGCCGCCGTGCAGCAAGCCTACGACGCCGGTGTGGGCGATGCCGGTCTGTACTTCCATCCCAAGTGAGAGGAGGTGATCGGCCACTATGCGCGCCGTTTCAAACTCCCGGTTACCCAGCTCGGGATTTTGATGGATCTGGTGGCGCAACTCAATTATCTCTGCGGCGTGACGCTCCACCTGTCGATCGATGGTCGCGTTCTGCGCGGCGAGGTCGGCCGGAAAAGCTAGGGCCACTAGACAAATCATCGTTCCACGATACATGGCTTTCTCCGTTGCTCGGCAGGATCGGTGACCGGTAACCGGTAACCGGTAACCGGTGACCGCGTAGCCGAATCTAGCACCGAACACCTGTAACCTGACACCTGTAACCTGACACCTGTAACCTGAAACCTTTCCCGATGTGGTGCCTGACGTTTCATTACGAAGCGGCGGGTCCAAGGACTCGAACAAGGGAAAGACAGATGAGCACAGTCAGCTCGTTCATGGGAGAGCATTTCAAGCACTTCAATGCCCGCGAGACGGTGGCGGCCGCCGAGGGGTGGAAGAAGCTGCTCGACGACGGCGGCGAAATGTTCTTGACCGTGGCGGGCGCCATGAGTTCGGCTGAGCTCGGCATCTCGATGGCGAAGATGATACGCGCCGGGAAGGTGCACGCCATCTGCGCGACCGGAGCAAATTTGGAAGAAGACATCTTCAACCTGTTTGCAAATAAAGAGTATGTTCTCATCCCTCATTACAAGGATCTTAGTCCGCAAGACGAGCTAGACCTGCGTGATAAAGGATTCAATCGCGTGACCGACACGTGTATTCCCGAGTCGGTGATGCGACACACGGAGGATATACTCGGCCGGCTGTGGAAGGATGCCGAAGAGCGCGGCGAAGGCAAGTTTCCGTGGGAGCACGTATACGACTTGCTCGACCATGCGGAACTCGAGCAGCACTTTCAGGTGCCGGCTGAAAACTCCTGGGTTTTGGCCGCCAAGGAGATGAACCTTCCCATCTTCACGCCGGGTTGGGAGGACTCGACGCTGGGAAACATCTTCACCGCGCGCGTCATCCAAGGACAGTTGAACGGGCACACCGCCGTGCGTACCGGTACCGAGCAGATGCAGGCGCTGGTGGATTGGTATCTACAACACGTGGAACAGTCGACGCCGGTTGGGTTTTTTCAGATCGGTGGCGGCATCGCCGGTGATTTTCCAATCTGCGTGGTCCCGCTCATTATCCAGGACCTCAAGCGAAAAGTTCCGTACTGGGCATACTTCGCGCAAATCGGCGACAGTATCACCTCGTATGGTTCGTACTCCGGGGCGGTGCCGAACGAGAAGATCACCTGGTCCAAGCTGGACGTCGACACGCCGAAGTACATGATCAATTCCGACGCGACGATCGTGGTGCCGTTGATTTTTTCCTACGTGCTGGGAGAATGAAGCGTGAGACGTGAGAGGTGAGACGTGAGACGGCCCCGCCCCGCCCCTCCGGGGGAGGGGATGTGGGGCCGTCTCACGTCTCACCTCTCGCGTCCCACGTAGTACTTCTCACGCAGGGCCGAGTTCATCATATTGACGTTGGTGTGGGCCAGGTCTACAACGGGGACTACCAATGTTCGCACGCATATTGCGAGAGGGCTTTGTCGCGGGATTGGTCGGCGCGGGAGCCGTGGCGGTGTGGTTCTTTCTGGTCGACGTGATCGGCGGGAATCCGTTCTACACGCCGTCGATGTTGGGCTCGGCGGTGTTTTGGGGCCTCCGCGATCCGGCGCTGGTGGAAGTCGACTTCCCGACGGTTATTGCGTATACGATGTTACACGTGGTGCTTTTTGCGCTGATCGGCATGATCGCGGCGGCGCTTGCGACCGTCGTGGAAAAATTTCCGTCCACCCTGTTCTTGATCGTCGTACTCTTCGCGATCTTCGAGGTCGGGTTCTACATCGTAGTGGCAACCATGGCTGCGCCACTGCTGGGTAGGCTCGCGTGGTCCAACGTGGCCGTGGGCAACCTGATCGCCGCGCTGGGGATGGGTTACTACCTGTGGACGGTACACCCGGAAATACGAGACGAGTTGATGGTGCACCCGCTGGGCGAGACTGCGGACGGAGAGTGATCGATTCGAGATTCGAGATTCTAGCAGGTTGCGGAAAAAGTCGGGTAATGGACGATAGCATCGCGAGCCGGAAGTTCTTATCGTAGAGGGACCTCGATGGGAGTGCCACGATGCGCGGGAACAAGACGAATCAGTCGGCGCTGTTCAGCTATATCAGTGCGGAGGATCGGGTGCCCTCCGACCATCCGTTGCGCGCCCTGCGGGCGCTGGTGGACCCGGTGTTAGCCCGGCTCTCGCCGCAGTTGGACCGGCTGTACGCGCGGCGGGGCCGGCCGTCGATTCCCCCGGAACATTTGTTACGCGCGTTATTGCTGCAGGTGGTGTATACGATCCGGAGCGAGCGGCAGCTGATGGAGCAGCTCGATTACAACATCCTGTACCGATGGTTTGTGGGGTTGAATCTGGACGACGCGGTGTGGGTGCCGACGGTCTTTACGAAGAATCGGACGCGGCTGGTCGAGGGGGGCATCGCGGATGCGTTTCTGGCCGAAGTGTTACAGGAGGCGGAGCGGCGGGCGTTGTTGTCGAATGAGCATTTCACCGTCGACGGGACCTTGCTGGACGCGTGGGCGAGTCAGAAGAGTTTTCAGCCGAAGGCCGGCACCCGCCCGCCAACGGACGATGATCCGGGGAATCCGAGCGTGACGTTTCGCCAGGAGAAACGGACGAATGCGACGCATGCGTCGCGGACGGACCCGGAGGCGCGGTTGACGCGGAAGAGTGGGGGGCAAGGCGCGCAATTGGCGTACTTGGCGAGTGTGTTGATGGATAATCGGCACGGGCTCGTGGTGGCGACCGACGTGACGCAGCCCGGCTACGAGGCGGAGTGTGCGAGTGCGCTGGCGATGGTGGGGAGCTTACCGCCGACGGCCCGGCGTCGGACGTTGGGGGCGGACAAGGGTTATGATCGGTGCGGGTTTGTCGACACGCTGCGGGCGTTGGGCTGGACGCCCCACGTCACGCCGAACGTGCACCGCACGCGGTTGCGGAGCGCGGTGGATGGCCGGACGACGCGCCATCCCAGCTATGCGATCAGTCAACGGCAGCGCAAAAAAGTGGAAGAGATCTACGGGTGGGGCAAGACGATTGGGTTGTTACGCAAACTCCGACATCGCGGGACCCCGCGGGTCGGGTGGGTGTTTACGTTCACGGCCGCGGTCTACAATCTGATGCGGATACGCACCCTGACCCTGGCCGGAGGCAGCCCCTGATGGGGCAGTGTGGGCCGCATTCGTCACGCCGACCGCACCGCGGGGGCGGTAATAGGGGACCGCACGCTGGTACACCGTCGTGTTACCCGGACAAACGCGGCTCACCATCAATTTTTCCGCAACCTGCTAGTGGTGTGATTGCTCCGGTTGGGCGACGAAACCAACCGTTGGGATGCGGGGGTATTTGACTGGCACGTATGTGCATTTTCTTTAGAGAGCCTTCGACCTTTGTGGTCGCCGTCCCGATCCATGAGTTCTCCTTATGAGTGCTGCCAGAAGATTTTTTGGTCCCTCTCTCGCGTTTGCGGTCATCGTACTCTTGGGTTCGGGTATCTACCTCCGAATTCGGGGCAATACCAACGACGAAGAAGGTGGTGAGGATCGGGGCGATTTACCCGAAGTCTCCGCCACGAGCACGTTCGGCACCGACGTGGCCATCCCGGTGGGGGGTGCAGAGGTGGCGCGGGATACGCTCGTGATCTCGGTGACCGCGGCGGGTGAGGCGGCGGCCTGGCTCGAGAGCAAGGTGCTAACTCAGGTCGAGGGGACGGCCCAACGCATTCCGGTTCAGGAAAATCAATTTGTGCGGTCGGGCCAATTGCTTGTTGCGTTGGACACAGTGGACTTGGCGTTTCAGGTTCGCGACGCCGAAGCGGGCTTGGCCCAAGCCGATGCGGACTATCGCCAGCGGACACTCTTCGACGATCAGATCGAAGATCCCGAAGTTCGGGCCGAGCGGGAACGTGTGGCCAGGGCTCAGTCCGGCTTGGACCGTGCCCAGGTGGCGCTCGAGCAGGCGCGGCTGCAGCTAACTCGGGCCAGAGTTGGTGCGCCGTTCAGCGGCCGTGTCGCCAACCTCCTGGTCAGCCAAGGTCACCGCGTGCGTGTGGGTGATGAATTGATGACCATAGTGGACATCGACCCCATCAAGGTCGAGGTCCGGGTGCTCGAAGCGGAAATTGGTCTTCTCGCGGCCGGCCGCGTCGCACGGGTCGCGTTCGCGGCCTTCCCAGGTGAGACGTTCGTCGGGCACATCGAGACGATCAATCCCGTCATCGACACCGATTCGCGCACCGCGCGCGTGACCGTTCGTATGTCCAACCCCGACTCCCGGGTCTTGCCCGGCATGTACGCTCGTGTCTCCCTCGAGGCGCGCCGCTTTCCAGACCGGATTCTCGTACCGAAGAGCGCGGTGTTGGAGCGCGACCGACGCACAATGCTTTTCGTCTACGAGGGCGACGAACGCCGCGGATTGGCAAAGTGGAACTACGTGACCACGGGCCTGGAGAACGATTCGCTCGTCGAGATCGTCGACAATCCGGATACCGAAATGTTGGAGCCCGGTCAGGTCGTGCTGATCGACGGGCACAACACGTTGATTCACGATGCCGTGGTCCGGCTCGACGACAACCCGCGCCGCGCACAGGGCGGCCGGCCGCGTTAAGAGCTGAAGGGACAAGTTGACATGAAGACGAGAATCATCCTGACCGGCCTTCTGGCCTGCGTTACGAGTCCGTTGTTCGCGCAGGGCGAGCGGCCCAAGATGTCGTTAGCCGACGCACTCGAGATCGCGAGGGAGCGCAACCCCGAGTATCGACGCGCGATACTGGACCGGAATGCTGCGGGCTCCAACCTGCGTCGGGGCTACGGTACACTCTTGCCGAACATAACGGCGAGCATGGGTTGGAACGGCAACCGCCGGACGATAGTGACGGGAACCGATGATTTCGGACGATCGGTATCGTTGCCGGAGCCTTCCACGTTTTTGAGTAGCTCGGCCACGCAGAACATTCAGGCGAGTGTGACCATCTTCGACGGCTTGCAAAACATCAAAGACCTTCGCGCGGTGCGCTACGAGGTTGAGGCCGCCGACGACGGGGTAGAAGCAGCCGGTATTCAGGTGGATGCCCAAGTAAAGCGACTCTTTTACGACGCTATTCGTCAGCAGCGATCGATCGTCGTGGAGGAGCAGCTCCTCGGTTCTGCCCAAGAACGGCTCACGGCGAACGAGCGGCTTTTTCGGGTGGGGAGCACCGACCAGGTGGACGTGCTCGGCGCGCAGGTCGATGTGGCCCGTCAGGAACAGGCCCTGGAGCGGGTCGGCGGCGAGGCTGGGGTAGCGCGCCTGCGAGTGCTTCAAGAGTTGGGGATCTTGGATGAATCGCTCGACTTCGAGCCCGTAGGAAGTTTGCCGGAACCGTTCGACCCGTCCGTTCTCGACGTACAGTTGCTGGTTAGCAGATCGTTGCAAATCAGTCCAACCGTGAATCAAGCCGACGCCCGTGCCGCCGCGGCGGGGCAGCGGGCCGGCGGCGCACGAGGGCAATGGCTTCCAACGATTAGTATAAATGGTGGATACCAACGTTCGTTGCAGGAGCAAGGTTACTCCGCCTTCGGACAGTTCAATCCTCGCGACTACGGATTCGGCTTTGGTATAGACTTCAGTTTCCCCATCTTCAACGGCTTCCAGCGTTCGAACGCGATCGCCCAAGCGGATGCTACTGCGCGCTCGGCCGAGGAAACGTATCGGGAAACGACGTTAGCGGTCGAGCAGGCAGTGCGTTCGGCGTTCATACAACTCCAGAACACCTACAACGGATTGTTGATTCAACGCCGTGCTACAGATCTCAGCCGGCGACAGCTCGATTTGGCCCGCGAGCAGTTTCGTCTGGGCGCGGCGAGCATGCCGTTCATTACGCTCCAGCAAATTATCGATCGAGCGTCTGGTGAGGAGCGACAACTGCTGGAGGCCGAGTACAATTTCGCGATTGCAGTTGTGAATCTCGAAGAGCAGGTCGGCGAGCCGATCGACGTGCGGCAGTAGGAACGCTGAGTGTCACTTTCGCGCGGTTCGATCAAACGTCCCGTCGCGGTGGCGATGTTGTTCTTCGCCATCGCGCTGCTCGGCGTCATCTCGTTCGAGCGCCTGCCGATCGATCTACTCCCCGACATTTCGTACCCACGTCTCGTCGTGTACACGAGCTACCCGGACGTTGCGCCACGCGAAGTCGAACGCTTCGTAACGGAACGGATCGAGCAGCGCGTCAGCTCGGTGCCAGGAGTGGAAAAAGTCGAGAGTGTGTCGCGCGAAGGTGTCTCGCTGGTCATGCTGCGGTTCGCGTGGGGCACCAACATGGATTTTGCGGTGCTCAACGTCCGCGAACAGCTGGACAATCTACGAGACCAACTTCCCGAACAGTCTGAACGACCTGTCGTTCTGCGTACCGATCCGACCTCGGAACCGATCATCGCGATCAGTGTGTCGGGTGATGAAAACTTGTGGGCGCTCAAGGACCTCGCGGAGGAGGTCTTCAAACGCCGGCTGGAGCAGATTGACGGTATTGCGCAGGCGGCGGTGGCGGGTGGATTGGAGCGGGAGATCCACGTCGAGATCAATCCCGCGCTGCTTCAAGCCTATCAGATCGGGATCGACCAGGTCATAACGGCGATCGAGTCCGCGAACGAGAGCGCCCCGGGAGGCACGATTCGTCGGGGTCGAACTCGCTACGCGTTGCGCACCATCGGTGAATTTCAGGACATCGAGGAGATTGCAGCGGTGCCGCTGACCCGCGGTGACACGACCACCGTAAGTGGTGTGGTGCGACTCCGGGATGTCGCCATGGTGACCGACGGGTTCAAGGAGCGAGAGTCCATCGCCCGTTACAACGGGCACGCCGCGGTTGGTTTGCTGCTGTTCAAGGAATCCGGTGCCAACACAGTGCGTGTCGCGGAGAGGGTCGACAAGGTCTTGAATCAGCTACGTGTCGAGTATCCCGAAATCGAACTCGATGTCGCGACCAGCCAAGCGGATTTCATTTCTGACGCGATCGCCAGCGTCGTGCAGGCCCTCCTGATCGGAGGCGTGCTGGCTTTCTTGGTGTTGTTCTTCTTCCTACGTGACGCGCGATATCCAGTTGCGATCGCCCTCGCGATTCCGATCTCGGTTGTAGCGTCGTTCTCGCTTTTGGACCTTGCCGGTGTGTCTCTCAACATCATGAGTCTCGGTGGTCTGGCATTGGGCGTCGGCATGCTGGTGGACAATTCGATCGTCGTGTTGGAGAACATCTTCCGACACCGAGAGCTGGGCAAGTCTCCATTGGCAGCGGCGGCGGCAGGTGCGGAGGAAGTGCAAGGCGCGATTGCGGCGTCGACCCTGACGACGATCAGCGTGTTCGGCCCGATCATCTACGTCGAGGGCGTGGCCGGACAGTTGTTTGGTGCACTCTCGTTCGCAGTGGCTTTCGCGCTGATCGCCAGCTTGGTGGTGGCGTTGACGCTGCTGCCTACGATGGCCGCGCGATGGGGTGGCGATGGATCGTCGGTACCGATCGTCGATGAGGCCGCCGAGATTACCGGTCGACTACGGTGGGCGAAGAAAGCCGGGCGCGGTGCCAAGAACGCGATTGTGGAGTTTGGGAGGGTGATCAAGAACACCGCCGGCAGCGGTCTTCGCGCTCTATCCACCTTCATTCTCTTCGTAGCCACCCCGTTCTTGAGCGCGTTCGACCGGGTATTCGGCGCCTTCGCCGAGTGGTATCACGGTGTTCTCGAATCTGCGCTCGATCATCGCGCGCGCGTCGTTGCGGCCTGCGTGATCATCCTCGGTGGCGGTGTGGCGTTGGGATGGACACTAGATCGCGGTGTACTTCCGGAGGTCGATCAGGGTTCGTTTCAGGCGCGACTCAACCTCGAGCGCGGCACACCCATCGAAGAGACCGCCAGGATCGCGGCTAGACTCGAAGAGGCTTTTCTAGATGCCCCACACGTGGCGGCCGCGTTTACACGAGTGGGCAGGCAAGAGGCGATTGCCGGCGTCGAGGAGGATGAAAGTGGCCTGAATACTGCCGTCATCGACGTGCGGCTCGAGGAGGGTGCCAGTACGGCGGCCACCTTGGCCGCCTTGAGTGAAACGATTGCGTCGTTTCCGCCTCGCACGCTCGCGGTGGAAACAGGCCAGGCCACCGCGTTGGGGAGATTGCTGGGTGGTGGGGAAGCCGATCTCGCCGTACGGGTGCGCGGAGACGACATCGATGAGTCCTTCATCTACGCACAGGAGCTGAGTCAACAACTTTCCGCCGTGCCAACGCTCACCAATGTTCGGCTCTCGACCGAGCATGGGCAACCAGAGATTCTGATCGATGTCAATCGCGAGCGCGCTGCGGCCTACAATATCGCGCCGGGGGAGATCGTTCAGACGGTGGAACGCTTCATGCGCGGTGAGTCTCCCACGGAGTTCGTCGACTTCGATCAAAAGATCCCGATCTTGGTGCGGTTGCCGGAAGCAGACCGTCGTGCTCTCGCGACGCTGAATGTGTTGGAGTTGAACGGCGTACCACTTCGCGAACTCATCGAGACGCGCGAGACGGTTGGGCCCGCGGAAGTGCGGCGTTTGGATCAGTCTCGCATAGTCTCCGTGTACGCCGACGTTGCCTCGGGTGGCTTGGATCGCGCGTTGAATGACGTGACGGCCGCGGTTGCAGCGAATCCGCCGCCGCGCGGATTGCGCTGGGACATCGGCGGCGAGAACGAGGAGCGAGCTCAGAGCTTCCGCGATCTGGCGTTTGCCTTCGGCTTGGCGTTGATCCTCGTATACATGATCCTGGCGGCGCAGTTCGAGTCCTTTGTCCACCCCTTCACCATCCTGTTAAGTGTCCCGCTAGCCACGATCGGTGCCGCCGTCTCGCTCTGGATTGCAGGCGCCGGCCTCAACACGATGAGCTTGATTGGGATGGTGATCCTAGTCGGCATCGTGGTCAACGACGCCATCATCAAAGTGGACTTCATCAACCAGATGCGGGCGCAGGGCAGCGCACTGCGCGACGCAATACTCCGGGCTGGCCGCGTGCGCCTGCGACCCATCGTGATGACGACCGTGACCACCGTGCTCGGGTTGCTGCCGATGGCGTTGGGGCTGGGTCGCGGGTCCGACCTTCGCGCTCCGTTGGCGATCGCGGTGATCGGTGGGTTGATTAGCGCTACCGCACTGACACTCGTGGTCGTGCCGGTGGCGTACGACCTCATTGAAGAGGGGCGGGTCAGGTTCAGAAAGATGGTTGGGATGGGAGGTACGGTAGCAAAGGCAGGGGGGGCAGTGGAGGCAGCGGGTTCGTCCGAAACGGTGCGCGGCACACCGGCTCCGGCGGAGGGGAAACCATGATCAAGCTGGCGATCAAACGTCCGGTAGCCGTCTCCATGGGATACATCGCGGTGGCGCTGCTTGGTTACGCGGCGTGGCGCAACATTCCGATCGAGTTGATGCCCGAAACAGCTTTGCCGCAGCTGACGGTGAGCGCCCGCTGGCGTGGGGCTTCTCCCGAAGCGACCGAAGCCTTCGTCACGTCACCACTGGAAGCGGTCATTCAACAAGTGCGGGGCGTGGACAAGATTCGGTCTCGGTCGGAAGAAGAACAGGGCATGGGTGTCGCGGAGATCACGGTGGAGTTCGATCGCGATACCGACATGGATTTCGCGCGTCTGGAGTTGTCCGAACGGCTTGCGGTATTGGAGGAGGAATTGCCGGTCGGAGTCGCCGGTCCAGAGGTGGAACCGTATATCCCCGAAGAATTTGACGACCAGTACAGTCCGCTGCTCACCTACACCCTTACCGCACCCTATACGTTGGAAGCTCTCCGTGCCCACCTCGACGACGTGATAGCTCCGGAGGTTCTACAAGTAGAGGGTGTTGCCACCGTGGACGCTTTTGGTGGCAGAGATCGCCTGTTGGAATTGGAGTTCGATCAGAACGAGCTGCGTGCTCTTGGCTTGACTGCTGCGGCGGTGGGCCAGCGGGTGATGGAGATGGAGCAGGTATCCGAGGCAGGAGCCGTGTACGACGGGGGGATGCTGCGCACGCTGGCCGTTCGCCAACGGGCCGAAACGATTGATGAAGTTCGCAACCTCATCGTCTTGAGCGATCAGGGACGACTCGTTCGGGTCTCCGATATCGCGAAGGTGCGGGACACCTACGAGGATTACACGTTTCACTACCGTATCGACGGCATGCCCGCCGTTCAGTTCGTCGTGATCAAGGAGCACGGCACGAACAGTATTGAGGTGGCCGACCGCGTAAAAGCGCGACTGGCAGGCATCGAGCAAATGCACCCTCCGGGGACGCGTTTGATTCTCGACGACGACGAAAGCGAGGAGATCAAGACGCAGCTCACTGATCTGCGCGAGCGTGCCATTGTGGCGGCGTTGGTGATTTTCTCCGTACTGTTGCTTTTCCTCCAGTCGTTCCGCTCGGCGGCGATCATCTTTGCGACGATCGGTTTTTCGGTCCTGATTGCGCTGAACCTCATTTACTTCGGTGGCTACACGCTCAACGTGCTCACGCTCATGGGACTGGCCATGGGCTTCGGGCTGATCGTGGACAACGCCATCGTCGTTTTGGAGAACGTGTACCGCAGGCGGCGGGCTGGTGACGATCCGGAGGTTGCTGCGTTCAAGGGTGCGCGTGAGGTGGTGCTGCCCATTCTCGCTGCGACTCTCACCACACTCATCGTGTTCATTCCATTTGTGTATTTGCAAGGTGAGTTACGCGTCTTTTACGTGCCGTTGGCGGTTGTGGTCGGCATGAGCCTATTGGCCAGCCTGTTCGTGGCCTTTACGTTCATTCCGTCTTTGGGCGCTCGAGTGCTGGGCGCCATCTCGGCCGACACGGGTAACGCGGCAGCCCGCAAGCCGATCTACGTCCGCGCTTACGGTAGTATGGTCGGGCTGACTACGAGGCACCCATGGTTTACGATCGTTATTGCACTTGGTGCGTTCTACGGATCTTGGCACTTGTTCGACAAGTATGTCACGCGCGGGATCATTTGGGGTGGCTTCTTCAGCGGGGATTCGTACATCGACATCCGTATCTCACTCCCCCGAGGTCAGGAGATGGAACGGACGGATGGATTGGCGCGCTTCTTCGAAGGCAAGTTGCTTCAGACGCCGGAGGTGGAGAAGTTCGTCACCTCAGTCTTTCAGCAGCGGGCGAGAATTCGTATCACATTCCCTAAGAGTATCGAACAGACGCAAATCCCGGTTGCCATTAAAGAGCAGATGATGGCGTATAGCTATCAGTTCGGCGGCGCCGACGTGCGGGTATATGGGTACGGTCCGTCTTTTTACGGTGGTGGCGGTAGTCCCCCAAACTATACGATTCGCATTTTTGGCTATAACTACGAACGTGTACGTGAAATCGCAGAAGGTATGAAGCGTCGCCTCGAACGGTTCTCCCGCGTGCGAGAGGTCGACACGAACGCGGGCGGCCGGTGGTGGGGAAGCGAAAAAGCCAGCGAAGTGGTAGTGCAGCTGGATCGCGAACGGTTGGCCATGCACGAACTCACAGTCAGAGAGGTGGTCAATCAGGTTCGGGCAGCGGTCGGGGGGCGAACCAGCCCTGGACAGATTCGTGTAGGTGGTGAGGAGCTGGGCTTTGAGGTAAAAATGGAGGGGTACCGCGAACTCGACGTCCTCGAGCTGGCGGAGACCTTGGTCACGTCTTCGGACGGCGACGTGCGGCTCGCCGACATTGCTGTGATCACCCAGCGCGATGTGCTCAACGTCATCGAACGAGAAGACCAGCAATACCGACGATCGGTGCGCTACGAATTCCGCGGGCCGCGCAAGCTGGGTGATCGATACCGCGACGCGGTGATCGCGAGTACCGAGTTGCCGGACGGCTACCGCATCGAAGGACAACAGACCTGGAGTTGGTCCGACGACGAGCGGGCGCAGATCTACATCGTTCTCGGCGTGTCGCTCGTACTGGTTTTCATGGTCACGGCCGCGCTCTTTGAGTCCATGCGACAACCGATCTGTGTGTTGCTCACGGTACCGATGGCGTTGATCGGTGTTTTCCTGATGTTCTTCTACACCGGCGCCAGCTTTACACGCGAGGCGTATGTCGGTGTGATCATGATGGGAGGTATCGTAGTCAACAACGCCATCCTCTTGGTCGATCACGTCAATCAATTGCGACGAAAAAACGGCATGCTACTGATGGATGCCGTCGTGCGCGGCACGCTCGAGCGGGTTCGACCGATTCTGATGACGAGCGCGACCACCGTGTTGGGATTGCTGCCGTTGGTGGTGTTCTCCGATTACGTCGACGCGAATATCTGGAACGCGCTAGGCTACGCCCTGATCGGCGGGCTCTTGAGCTCAACGCTGTTCGTCCTCACGGTAACTCCAGCACTGTACGTGCTGTTTGAAAGCGGGCCGGAAAAGCGGCGGGTGACGAGCGCTGTGGCAAAGACGATCGACGCGTCTCCCTTGCCCGCGGTGTCGTAGGAGCGCCACCCCCACCTCCCTTCCCGGGGCAGTCCCCAACCCGACCCCTCCCCTGGGGCAGCCCCACCGCACACCCCGCCTCCCGGGGGCAGGCCCTTCGCAACCACGGCACCGCTGCCCCTGTCTCGGCGGTCGGTATCTTTGGCGTCATGTCCTATGCGGTGCGGGAACGCTTGCGAGAACTGGCCATTCGCGTGGCCCTCGGTGCATCGAGCGTCCGTGTCCGCAAGCAGGTGTTGCGCGACGGCCTGAAGCTCGTCCTCGCCGGCCTGCCCCTTGGACTCGTGCTGACTCGAGTGCTCGGACGGTTCGTTGAGGGCATGCTCTTCGAGGTGAACGGGGGCGACGTGACGGTGTTCGCGTCGGTAGCCGCGATCCTGAGCGTCGTGGCGGTGGCGGCCACCTACGTGCCGGCGTTCCGGCAAGCCGGGCCGATCCGATGTCGGCGTTGCGGGAACAGTAGAGTACGCCCTTCCCAACCCTCCCCCGGAGCAGCCCAACCGCACACCCCGCATCCCTTCCTGGGGCAGCCCATCCCCGCCATTCCCAACACGGGGCAGCCCAACCGCGCACCCGCATCCCTTCCTGGGGCAGCCCATCCCCGCCATTCCCAACACGGGGCGGCCCAACCGCATACCACGCATCCCTTCCTGGGGCAGCCCATCCCCGCCATTCGCAACACGGGGCAGCCCCGCCGCGCACCTCTCCCCCGGGGCGGGTTTTGTTGCTGCCCATCGCTGCCCACTCCTGCCCCTCGATGCCCTTCTTGCCGCCCCCGTGCCCCCGTGCCCCCGTGCCCCTGTGCCCCTGTGCCCTGTGCCCCTGTGCCCCCGTGCCCCCGTGCCCCCGTGCCCCCGTGCCCCTGTGCCCCCGTGCCCCCGTGCCCCCGTGCCCCCGTGCCCCCGTGCCCCTGTGCCCCTGTGCCCCCGTGCCCCCGTGCCCCTGTGGCCCCTTTCAACCAGCCGCGGACGGTCCGCCCTCGCGACCATCTAGCCATCTTCTAACTTCTTATCCCCCAATGAATTACGAACCAACAAGCCGTTGATTTTGACTCCTGCTTGAGGTAGGTTTCAATGCCCACTTTCGGGGTCCCGGACTCCGTTTTTCCCGCGTCTCATTTCTCAGGCTAGCATGACCACACCAACACAGCGCGAGCGTATTCTGCCTCGTCTCATCGAGGACGAGATGCGGGAGTCTTTCATCGACTACTCGATGAGCGTCATCGTGTCTCGCGCATTACCCGATGTGCGTGACGGACTAAAACCGGTCCACCGTCGGATTCTCTACGCCATGAACGAGTTGGGACTCATTCCCGGCCGTCCCTACAAAAAATCAGCCACGGTCGTCGGTGACGTACTCGGCAAGTACCACCCGCACGGCGACTCGGCCGTGTACGATTCGATGGTTCGTATGGTACAGCAGTTCTCGCTGCGGTACCCACTGGTCGACGGGCAGGGCAATTTCGGGTCGGTCGACGGCGACAGCGCAGCCGCCTATCGGTACACCGAAGCGCGGTTGACCCAGGTTGCGCTCCAGCTGCTGCAGGACATCGACAAGAATACGGTTAGTTTTACTCCCAACTTCGACGATCGGTTGGAAGAACCGACTGTCCTTCCGTCGAAACTTCCCAACCTCCTCATCAACGGATCATCCGGTATCGCGGTGGGAATGGCCACCAACGTGCCACCGCACAACCTTGGCGAAGTGGTCGAGGCCATCACTCATCTCGTCGACAACCCGAAGTGCGAGATTGCCGACCTGCGCAAGTTCATCTTGGGCCCGGATTTTCCAACCGGTGGGATCATCTACGGAAGCGAGGGGATCAACGAGTGCTACGACACGGGTCGCGGGCGCATCTCCGTACGTGCGCGGGCGGTGGTCGAGGAGAAGCAGGGTGGTAAAGAGCAGATCGTCGTTACGGAGATTCCGTTCCAGGTCAACAAGTCGCGTCTGATCGAGCAAATCGCCGATATGGTACGGGCCAAAAAGATCACCGACATCTCGGATTTGCGGGACGAGTCCGACAGGGACGGGATGCGGATGGTCATCGAGTTGAAACGAGATGCCAATCCGTCCGTCGTCCTCAACCAGTTGTACAAACGCACGCAGATGCAGGTCACGTTCGGTGCGATCATGCTGGCGCTTGTGGACGGCCAACCCCGTGAGCTGAACCTCAAGGAGATTCTCCAGCCTTACATCGATCACCGGCACGTGGTGATCACGCGGCGCACGCAGTGCGATCTCGATCAGGCCGAGGCCAGAGAACACATCCTCGAAGGTCTCAAGGTCGCCGTCGACAACATCGACGAGGTCATCAAGATCATCCGGAAGTCGGAAGACACGGCGACGGCGGACGCCGCGTTGCGCGAGCGGTTCGAGCTGTCGGAGAAGCAGAGCGAGGCGATTCTGAACATGCGCCTGGCGCGACTCACCGCACTCGAGATCGACAAGTTGGAAGGGGAATTGAAAGAGCTTCGCGCGCTCATCAAAGCGTTAAAGGGCATCCTGGCATCGAAGCCGAAGCGCATGGGTATCCTAAAGAAAGAGCTCGCCGAGATGGTGGAGAAGTTTGGTGACGATCGCCGCACGGAGATCGTGGCCGACCAAGGCGATTTCACGATCGAAGATCTCATCGCCGAAGAAGATATGGTCATCACCATTTCGCGGTCCGGATACATTAAGCGCATACCCGTATCCACGTATCGCCGGCAGCGGCGTGGTGGCCGTGGGTTGAACGGCATGGGGACCAAGGAAGATGATTGGGTCGAGCACCTGTTTGTGGCGTCCACGCACGACTACGTGCTGTTCTTCACGGCCGACGGCAGGGTGTATTGGCTCAAGGTGTACGACGTTCCCCAGGCCGGCCGGGCCGCACGTGGCCGGCCAATCGTCAATCTGATCGGTATTCGGTCCACCGAGCGAATCGCTGGGTTCCAATCGGTGCGCGGCTTTTCGGATTCCCATTATCTGGTATTCGCCACCAGGAACGGGATCGTAAAGAAGACCGTGTTGTCCGCGTACGGTAACCCACGTTCGACCGGCATCAATGCGATCAAGATCGAGCCGAGCGATGAACTGATGGAGGTGCTCGTCACCGATGGGAACAACGACATCGTACTCGCGACGAAAAATGGGATGAGCATTCGTTTCAACGAGACCGACGTGCGCGAGATGGGCCGTACGGCTGCCGGCGTGCGCGGGATTCAGCTGGAGAAAGACGACCGTGTCATCGGGATGGTCGTGCTGCGGCGTGATGCGACATTGTTGGTCGTGAGTGAGAACGGGATGGGCAAGCGTTCCAAGGTGGCCGATTATCGCGTGCAGCGGCGCGGCGGAAAAGGGATCATCACGTTGAAGCGCACGGAGAAAACCGGGTCGATTGTGGCCTTGAAGGAAGTGTTGCCACAGGATGAGTTGATGATGATTACGCGTCACGGCGTGATCATCCGTGTGCCGGTTGACGGCATCCGCGTCATCGGTCGCAATACGCAGGGCGTCAAGGTGATGAACCTCGATTCCGGAGACACCGTTGTCGACGTGGCCCGGGTCGTCAACGAAGATGTCGATACCGACGAAGCCACGGTGGTTTCCGGAGGGCGTGACCAGCGAGAACTGGACGTTTGAGGCTACGAGCGCCGGTGCGCTGCCCGCTTGCGACGGCGCGATGTCTTTCCTACTTTCGCGCCATCCCTTGAACGCGTTGGAGTCCCCTTGAACATGGTGCCAGAGCCAGCCGTGGCTCACGTGACCATCGACGATATTCGGGAAGCTGCCCGTGGGCTGGAGGGAGTGGCCGTGCGCACCTCTCTACAGCCGGTGCCCGCGCTCTCCGATCTCGCCGGCCATCCGGTCCACCTCAAGCTCGAGAACCAGCAGCCCTCCGGTGCTTTCAAGCTGCGTGGCGCCTGGACCGCCGTGCGCCGATTGCCGGAGGAGCGCCGGAGCGCTGGGGTGATCACATATTCCAGCGGGAATCACGGGCAGGCCGTGGCGTTTGCGGCCAATCGCATGGGCGTCCGGGCTGTCATCGTGATGCCCGAAACGACTCCAGCCGCCAAGATCGAGGGGGTAAAGCGGTGGGGTGGCGAGATCGTGCTGGCCGGAACCACCTCGGAACATAGGCTGGACAAGGCCAACGAAATCATTGAAGCCGAGGGCCTGGCGGTCATTCCCCCGTTCGATCACCCCGACGTTATTGCCGGACAGGGTACGGTGGGACTCGAAATCGTCGAGGACCTGCCCAACGTGGCTCACGTAGTGGTTCCGGTGGGCGGTGGCGGGCTCTGCGCGGGCATTTCGACCGCCCTCCAGGCCCTCAGGCCCGAGACGGCGATCACCGCCGTAGAGCCCCAAGGAGCCGCAGGCTACGAGGCGGCGCTTCGCCATGGCGGACCGGTGCGTCTGGAGAGCACCAGGAGCGTCGCCGACGGCTTGTTACCGCTATCGGTCGGCCGGCTGACCTTCGAGCACATGAAGAAGCGGGCTCAATCCCTGACCGTCACGGACACGGCAATCGTCGAGGCGGCCCAATGGCTGTTTCAAGAGGTGGGCATCGTCGCCGAGCCGTCGGGGGCCGCGACCACGGCGGCCGTCAGAAGCGGCGCGCTGCGATCCGACGGACCCACCGTACTGATGGTCACTGGTGGTAACATCGACGCCGCGCTGATCGCCGCCCTCGAGGCCGTGGAGTAGCCGGTCTCATGAGTAAAGTCGCCAAGATTTTTGTCGTCGATGACGACGAAGCCCTTCTCCAGACTCTCAGCTGGATCCTCAAGGACAAGGGATACGACGTGGTGTCGTTGGCCAACGGCGACGACCTGCTCGAGCGGATGGAGGTCGAGTCGCCCGACCTCATGTTGCTGGACATCATGATGCCGAGAATCGACGGCTTGCAACTTCTCGAGCGGCTCAAATCCGAGGACCAGTGGAAAGACATCCCCATCCTCATGCTCTCGTCGATGTCTCCCGAGGAAGCCACGGTAAAATCCTTGAACCTCGGAGCCACCGATTACATCGCCAAGCCGTTTCGGGTGCGGGAATTATTGGCGCGCGTCGATGCGAGGCTCAAGGAGTCGGAGGAGCTTCGACGGGTCCGCGAGGAGGCACGGTCACGAGGCGAGATGGTCGACATTCTCTATGAGGTCACCGACTCGCTAAAGCCCGATGAGATCTATCACATCCTGACGCGTCGGGTTGCACGGGCACTGCGGCTGTCGAAGTGCTCGATGGTGTCTGCGCAACCGGGGTCCGAGACTGGTGTGGTAGTAGCCGCGGCGGAAAATCCCATGCTTCGGAATTTGGAGATCTCTCTCGCCAAGTACCCAGAGCTGCAGGAGGCGCTGGAAGCGCAGCGCACGGTGATCATCGAGGACGTACATACCGATCCGTTGTATGAAGAGGTGCGGAAAAAATGGGAAAGTGACGGGGTGGTGGTCCCCACCCGCTCGTCCATCGTATTACCATTCTCTCTCCGGGGTGAGGCGGCGGGCGTTTTCTTCCTACGGAGCACTGTCGGTGACGCACCGCTGAAATCCGCGGACGCGTCTTTCGCAGAGGCCGTGATCAGCGCTGCGCTCAATGCGGTAGAGCGTGCTTACGATCTCGAGGCCGCAAAGTCCGATCGCGAGCGATTCCAGTTTCTGGCGAACACCGATCCTCTGACGGGGTGCGTCAACCGCCGGGCTATGCTCGATCGATTGGAACCCGAACTCGCACGTGCCCGACGCTACCGGCATAAAGTATCGGTCTTGATGATCGATCTCGACTGGTTCAAGAAGATCAACGACACCCGTGGTCACCTGGTAGGCGATACGGTGCTGCGGAAGTTGGGTGACATTTTACGTCAAGAGGCGCGGTCGGTGGATATCGTTGCTCGCTATGGCGGTGAAGAGTTTACCGTCATATTACCGGACACGGATCTCGAAGGCGGTACGATATTCGCAGAACGATTACGTGGCCGAGCGGAGAAGTTTGATTTTTCCGAAGTCGGCGACCCGCTGTTTACCACCATATCGATTGGTGTCGCGACCCTCGACGAAGATGAAGAGGTATCGGCAGAAGCGATGATCCAACGTGCTGACAGCGCGCTCTACCGCGCCAAACAATCGGGTCGGAACAGGGTGCATCAATGAGACGACGTTGTACACGCTGCCAAACCGTCTACGAAGGCGATGCGCGATTCTGTCCACGCGACGGCAATCCGCTCGTTGACATCGCAGGTGGTGCGCCGGCAAAGAAAACGGGCGGCGACGACCCGAGCGTGTCGGGGACCTTGGTTCGCTCGGCGGTCAAACGCGCGCGAGGGGCGAGATCAGATGACGCCGCGACGCTGAAGGACCAAATCATCGATGGTCGGTATCAGGTTCTGCGCCGGTTGGGCGAGGGCGGTATGGCGTACGTCTACGAGGCCCGTGAACTCAGCACCGGGACATCGGTTGCTGTCAAAGTCCTGACGCCGAAACTGCTGGCCGATGAGACCGCCATGCAAAGGCTTCGCCGTGAGGCCGGACTCGCGATGCGGTTGAACCACCCGAACGTGTGCCACATCATGCGATTGGGGGAAACCGAGGGTGGTCTCATCTACTTGGTGATGCCCTATCTCAATGGCGAGTTACTGTCCGACCGTGAAGCCAAGGTCGGTCCGATGTCTCTCGAAATGTCCATTCCGTTCCTCACACAGATGTGTGATGGTTTGCACCACGCCCACGGTCTTCAAATCGTTCATCGCGACTTGAAACCCGAAAACGTGATGATCGTTACGGACAGCAGCCCGGAACGCGCGGTCGTGATGGACTTTGGACTGGCCAAGGCGCGTGGCTCCGCCGCCATGAAGAAACTCACCGCGACGGGGATTGTCCTAGGCACACCCGAGTTCATGAGCCCGGAACAAGTGCGCGGCAAGGAAACCGACGCGCGGAGCGACGTGTACTCACTCGCAATCCTCGCCTACGAAATGTTCACAGGCAAGCTCCCGTTCGAGGGTCGTTCTGCCCAGGAAATGATGATTGCTCGCCTCCGCGGCTCGCCAACGCCCATCGGCAAGCACCGGTCGGACCTTCCTCCGCAGTTGGAGGAAGTGCTCACCAAGGCAATGGACGTGAGCCCGGACGCCCGGTACGCTACCGCTAAAGACTTTGGCGCCGCACTAGCCGGCCTGCGTTAAAAACCAGCTTCCGTGCCGAAAGTCTGAGGATCGCCCATGCGGTGGTGGTGTTCGTCGCAGAGCGTAGCGTGGAGTTGGACGTGGCAGCCGTATCTCGGGGTGTGGCTATTCGTTTTGGCGGTCACGGTTGTGTACGTGCGTTATGTACGACGCGTCAATTCAACCGTCGACTTACGGCGTTCGTCTCTGTTCGCGGCGGGCGTGCTGGTGTTGTGGGGGGCCCTGGACTGGCCACTCGGACCACTCGGGGCGTCGTATCTCGCCAGCGTACACGTCTTACAATTTCTGCTCATCGCGTTGGTGGCACCCCCGCTTTTTCTCGCGGGCCTTCCTGACGCCACGTTCCTGACGCTCCGCGATCACCCGAAAGTCTTTCGATGGATTGAGGGTCTAACCCAACCGCTCGTAGCCTTCTTCGTCTTCAACGTTGTTATGACATTGAGTCACTGGCCGTCCGTTGTGGATCTGCTCATGGGCTCTCAACTGGGATCGTTTACGCTTGACATGGTGTGGTTGGCCAGCGGCGTGGTCTTTTGGTGGCCGATCGTGGCGCCACTGCCAGAGAGACCGAAGTTTTCGTTCCTGTTGAAGATAGGCTATCTCGGTTTCAACGGTCTGCTGATCCGGCCCCCAGCGATGATCATGCTGTATGCGAAGTTCCCCGTGTACGCATCATACGAGTTGGCGCCGCCCATTCCCGGCACGTCTGCCATCGACGACCAACAGTTGGCGGGAGTCGTCATGAAGGTGGGCAGTGCGTGGATCATGATGATAGGGATTGGCGTGCTGTTCTACCTCTGGTATCGGCAGGGAGTGAGACGTGAGACGTGAGACGTGAGACGTGAGACGTGAGACGTGAGACGTGAGACGTAAGACGTAAGACGTAAGACGTAAGACGGCCCCGCCCCCCCCCCCCGGGGTGGAGGGGATGTGGGGCCGTCTCACGTCTTACGTCTCACGGGATAAGTGCCACAGGATCCAGGTCACCTAGGTGTCACAGGATGCAGGTCGGAGTGTCACAGGATCCAGGTCAGGAGTGTGGTTTATAGTATTTGAACGAAACACTAGTTCGGGGGTCAAGGTGCGTAAAAAGGCCGGACCGAGGAGCGACGTCGAAAGATGGTTGCCGCGGTTCGGCGGGGTGCCTCGCTGCGTGCGGTGGCGCGCCGGTTTCACGTGAGCCTCCAGACCGTGCAACGGTGGGTGCAGCGCGTCGGCGGCCAGCGGCTGGATCGAGTCGATTGGTCTGACCGGTCTCACCTCGCGCACACGATTCATCGCACGGAAGCGGCCGTAGAAGATGTCGTGCTGACGCTGCGGCGAGAGCTGCGTGACACGAGCGACCTGGGGGAGTACGGGGCCGCTGCCATCTACCGCGAGATGCGCGACCGTCACTATCGCAGCGTCCCCGCGGTGCGGACGATCGGCCGCATCCTGGCCCGGCACGGGGCGCTGGACGGTCGCCGGCGGATCCGTCGCCCCCCACCGCCCCGAGGCTGGTATCTGCCTGAGGTGGCCGCGGGCTGTGCGGAGCTGGACAGCTTTGACATCGTCGAAGGGTTGGTGATCAAGGGTGGCACCGAGGTCGAAGTGCTCAACGGCATCTCGCTGCACGGCGGATTGGTCGCGTCGTGGCCCGGTCCACCCGTCCGCGCCACCACTATCGTCGAGGCCCTGGTAACGCACTGGCGGCAGTTCGGGCTGCCAGCCTATGCACAGTTCGACAACGACACCCGGTTCCAGGGCGCGCATCAGTTCCCTGACACCGTCGGCCGTGTCACGCGCCTGTGTTTGAGTTTGGGGATCGTCCCCGTGTTCGCGCCGCCACGCGAGACCGGCTTCCAGGCGGCGGTAGAAAGCTACAACGGTCGGTGGCAGGCCAAGGTGTGGGCCCGTTTCCATCATCCCACCCGCGCGGCCCTGCAGGAGCGTTCGGATCGCTACGTGGCAGCAGTCCGCCGCCGTGCGGCACCGCGCCTGGAGGCCGCCCCGCCACGACGGACGTTTCCCGAAGAGTGGGCGTTGGACTTGCAGACCCGCCCGCGCGGCCGCTTGGTGTTCCTGCGGCGCATCAGCGAGCAGGGAACGGCCGAGCTGCTGGGGCATACCTGGCGGGTCGATCCGCGCTGGTCCCATCGTCTCGTGCGCGCCGAGGTCGATTTCGACGCCAACCGCATCCGCTTCTACGCGCTGCGGCGGCGCGAACCAGGGTCGCAGCCCCTGTTGCAGACCGTTCGCTATCGGTTTCCTCGTCATGGCTTTCAGGAATGATCGCCAATTCTCAATATGTCACGTGCGTACGCACTACCTGTCAAAGAAGCACGTCCCAAGTGACCTGCATCCTCTGACACTTGTCCTCTCACGTCTTACGTCTCACCTCTCGAACATCGCCTTGCTGATCTCCGGATTCACAACAAAATCCGACACCACCAGCGCCTTGGTCCGTTTGCCCGATTCCGTAATCCAATCTCGACGCTCAACCACCGGATAATTCGACGCGCCGGTCATCTCCGTATCACCCCAGATAACGCGGTTGATATTTTCTCTTCCTGCTTCGATGTACGTGACCTCCGTTGGGAAGATCTCCCCGGGCTTGAAGAAGTACTGCCAGACGTCCTGATGGTCGCCCACATCCTCCCCAAAGGTCACGCCGACTGTGTGATATGTGTTGGGTGTTTCTGTTTCCGCGGCAGTTGGGTCGGTTCGCATCTCGACACCGGGCCGAGAGACCAGGCCTCGATAGTGCAGAAAGACGCCGTCATCGCGAAGCTTGTACGGCAGGCCTGGCCAGTAGAAGAGATCACCGGCGACGTAACGCACCTCGTCCCAGTCTTTCTCTCCTTCGGAAAGCGCCACGTCGTTCACCGTGGCCCAATGGTCTTGGCCGTTAAATCCCTGAATGATGAGGTCGTTACCTTCCCACCTCTCCACACGCGTCGCCTGGCCGCGTGGGGTCTTCTTGATCCACACATATCGCGGACGCGCTCGCTTTACGCGGCCCGAAAGCGTGTCGAAGATGATCGTCGTAATCGTGTACGATGCGGCTTGAAACTCACTGTAGGTGTCCATGCCGCCGAGCGCTTCGATCCAGAGGCCAATAAGGGAGTCGGCGATGACCTGCGGCGGCGAGTCGGAAGAAAAATCTGTTGCAGAATCCCCGCCGGTCGGCTGGCAAGCGGTCACGACCCAGCCGACGGTCAATGCTAGTGCCACACTACCTCGGTTGATCATCTGCTTGCTCCTGCTCGGGGTCGTCATGATATTCACTGGAAATCTACGAGTGATGAAACTTTAAAACCATGAAAAGGTTCCCGGCGTTCGACCCCCCGGAATACGTCGAGTGGCAACCGGACCCCGAGTTGGTGCGGCTGTTCGTCGAGACGTGGGCACGTGATCCCGAACGCAAGGCCATCACCGATGCCCTCACGGCCGAGGACCTGCATGATCTGTACAAGGGGATGGTCCGGACGCGGCTGCACGACGTGATGCTCAATCGCTGGGTCAAGCAGGGTGTGATCTCAAAGGCTTGGCTCGGTACGGGAGAGGAAGCCGTCACCGTTGGCCCAGTGCACGCATTGAACCGCGACGTGGATATCGTCGCTCCAATGATCCGTAATGCCGGGGCCTGTTGCGAGATGGGGATGTCGATCGCCGATATGCTCCGGGGGTATCTGGCAACGGCCGACTCGCCATCGCGGGGCCGCGATGGGCACGTTGGATCTCTCGACAAACGGATCCTCCCGCCGATTTCGAACATCGGCAACGTCCCGGCTGTCACGCTTGGCCTGGCCCTGTCGTTTCGATTGCGTGGCGAGGACGGGGTGGCTCTCACATGGGTCGGCGACGGCTCGGTAAAATCGGGACCCACGCACGAAGCCTTCAACTTTGCTGCCGTCAAACGTCTGCCGGTGATCTTCGTCATTCAGAATAACCAGATCGCTCTGGGCACGGCGGTAGGTGTTCACCATCTTCCTGGGTCATTCGAGGAACTTCACGAGGCGTATGGCATGGCGGGCTGGTCGTTCGACGGAAACAACGTGCTCGATGCTTTCGCCGCCACCAAGCTGGCCGCGGATCGGTGTCGCGCCGGCGACGGACCGGTGATGCTCACGGCGGAGACCTTCCGCATGGGTGGTCACGCGACGCATGACGAGCGCGAGGCGCGCGAGCTCATTCCTGCCGAGATGTTCGTCCATTGGGGCCGTCGAGACCCGATAGGGTTGTTCGAAGAATATCTCAAACAGACCGGTACACCCGCGGCGACACTGGAGCAGGCCGAGGCGGAGGTGGCCGAGGAGGTTCAACGAGGGGCGGAGGAGGCGTTGCGAAGTAGGGATGAGAATATGCCGGTGCCGGAGTCGGCGCTGGAAGGGGTGTTTGCTCGCAAAACGTAAGACGTAAGACGTCTTACGTCTCACGTCTCACGTCTACATCCCAAACAACGTCTTAATCGCGGTAACGAGCTTCGGAGTCGAAAATACCAACACAACCGCGAGTACCGGCGGAATCACATACCTCACAAAGAACTTCCACGCATTGATGAGCTTCGGATTGCCGAGTCCGTCCGAGAGTTCCTGTTCCGCCTCTGGTAGGATCTTGTAGCCGACCAGAATGGCGGTGAAGAAGCCGCCAACCATGAGCAAGACCGTGCCAACCAGCTTGTCACCCACATCGAGGATATTGAGGTTGAACGCGGTTGGAATGCCCAGCGCTGCGATAACGGCGCCTGCTATCAGGGTGGCCTTCTGACGCGACCATCTCAAGCCGTCGATCGATGCGCTCACCACCACCTCCAACAACGATATGGCCGACGTCAGCGCTGCAAAGAACAACATGATGAAGAACGCGGCTATTACCAGGTTCCCCATGCTTCCCAAACCCTGCACGGCCTCGGGCATGGCGATGAACAACGTGCCTACGGTAGTGTCGGTATTCAATTCGCCACCCAAGCCAATCTTGTCGACGAGATTGAAGTGGAAAATGATGGGGAAGATGAACAGGCCCGCCAGAAACGCGACGCCGAAATCGGACGCCGCGATCGTGACGGCCTCCCTCGCCAAGTTCTCTTTTGACTTGAGGTACGATGCGTACGTCATGAGCGCGCCCATCCCGAGGCTCAGCGAAAAGAACGCCTGTCCCGCTGCATCGGTGATGATGGCCGGGTCGAGCAGCTCGCTCAGCCTGGGGCGGAGGTAGTAGGCGTAGCCGGCTCCGCCGCCGGACAACGTCGCCGCCCACACCGCGAGCCCGACCAGCAGGATGAACAACATCGGCATCAAAATCAGGGCGGTGCGCTCGAGCCCTTTCTGGATGCCGCGCAGCACGATCGCGACAGTGATGGCCATGAACAGCAGGTGCGTGACGACTGCCGGAATGCCGGTGCCCACTGAATTGAAATAGCCCAGCCCATCCTCGGGCATCGCTCCGCGGAGCGCGTCCACCGAGTACCGCATGGTCCAACCGGCGATGACCGAGTAATACGAAAGGATCACGAGGCCGCAGAAGGCGAAAAGGGCGCCAAGAGGGGCCCAGCGCGGTCCACCCAGGCGCCTTATGGCCTCGATCGGGGCCACCTGCGTCATCCGTCCCACGACGAGCTCGGCGGTCATGAGGGGTATGCCGATGAGCGCGACAAAGCCGAGGTACAGCAACACGAACGCCGCGCCACCGCCTTCGGCGGCGACGTACGAAAACCGCCACATGTTTCCGAGGCCCACGGCGGATCCAACGGCCGCAAGGAGGAATCCGGCGCGCGTGCCCCAGGCATCGCGTTGTGTCGGACCGTTCGCTGCTGTCATCGGTGTGATCCTCGAGGAAAAATCGACTTTACATTAAGACATCTCAGACCGATGTCTAGGTTACCGCCGTTCTGGACGGGTTGGGGATTGGTGCTGGACGGCTCAGTGACGATGGTGGGTGCGATTATCGCCCAACGCGAAGTCCCGCCGCTGACGCCTGAGGTGACGCCTCGTTCACCTTAGCCGATGCCGCGGTCGCGACGGCGTCCCACGCGCTGTCGATGACTTGCTTCGGGGCAGAATGCTGGGCTGCCCACTCCTGTGTGGCAACCCGTTCCAACATGAGTCGCACCAACTGAAGCCAGACGTCGGTCCAAAGGTACGCCGGCCCGGGACGAATCTCTCCGGAGGCCTTTCCTGAGGCGACGACTTTCTCCAACTCCACTCGCAGCTGTTCGAACGTTTCGCGGCTCTTGTCGTCCAGCAGGCCTGCCGGCGGGGATACGAATACGAGCTTGACCAGCGGTGGGTCGTCGTGCGCCACCCGACCCCATGCGTCGGCAATCTCGTTCATCCGGGTCCGGCATGAGGATCGGGCGGGCGTCCGCTCTATGATTTGGGTGAACATTCGCACGGCACCCCGATAGATCTCGTTGAGCAGTTGTTCCTTACTCGTGAAGTGACGATAGATCGTGCCTTCCGCCACTCCGGCGCGACGCGCCACTTGAGGGGTGGTGCTCGCGTGATACCCCTGAGTGGTGAATAGATCAAGGGCGGCGCGCACCAGGCGCTCGCGAGTGTTCTTCGGGTTGCGGCGTCGAGGCTTGGCTGACGTTTCGGCGGTGTGAGACATCACTCGCCAAGTATAACCCGCCTGTGTCACGGTGTGTCAATGCCGTGGGATGTGAGAAGTGAGACGTAAGAGGATAAGTGCCACAGGATCCAGGTCACCTAGCAGGTTGCGGAAAAAGTCGGGTAATGGACGATAGCATCGCGAGCCGGAAGTTCTTATCGTAGAGGGACCTCGATGGGAGTGCCACGATGCGCGGGAACAAGACGAATCAGTCGGCGCTGTTCAGCTATATCAGTGCGGAGGATCGGGTGCCCTCCGACCATCCGTTGCGCGCCCTGCGGGCGCTGGTGGACCCGGTGTTAGCCCGGCTCTCGCCGCAGTTGGACCGGCTGTACGCGCGGCGGGGCCGGCCGTCGATTCCCCCGGAACATTTGTTACGCGCGTTATTGCTGCAGGTGGTGTATACGATCCGGAGCGAGCGGCAGCTGATGGAGCAGCTCGATTACAACATCCTGTACCGATGGTTTGTGGGGTTGAATCTGGACGACGCGGTGTGGGTGCCGACGGTCTTTACGAAGAATCGGACGCGGCTGGTCGAGGGGGGCATCGCGGATGCGTTTCTGGCCGAAGTGTTACAGGAGGCGGAGCGGCGGGCGTTGTTGTCGAATGAGCATTTCACCGTCGACGGGACCTTGCTGGACGCGTGGGCGAGTCAGAAGAGTTTTCAGCCGAAGGCCGGCACCCGCCCGCCAACGGACGATGATCCGGGGAATCCGAGCGTGACGTTTCGCCAGGAGAAACGGACGAATGCGACGCATGCGTCGCGGACGGACCCGGAGGCGCGGTTGACGCGGAAGAGTGGGGGGCAAGGCGCGCAATTGGCGTACTTGGCGAGTGTGTTGATGGATAATCGGCACGGGCTCGTGGTGGCGACCGACGTGACGCAGCCCGGCTACGAGGCGGAGTGTGCGAGTGCGCTGGCGATGGTGGGGAGCTTACCGCCGACGGCCCGGCGTCGGACGTTGGGGGCGGACAAGGGTTATGATCGGTGCGGGTTTGTCGACACGCTGCGGGCGTTGGGCTGGACGCCCCACGTCACGCCGAACGTGCACCGCACGCGGTTGCGGAGCGCGGTGGATGGCCGGACGACGCGCCATCCCAGCTATGCGATCAGTCAACGGCAGCGCAAAAAAGTGGAAGAGATCTACGGGTGGGGCAAGACGATTGGGTTGTTACGCAAACTCCGACATCGCGGGACCCCGCGGGTCGGGTGGGTGTTTACGTTTACGGCCGCGGTCTACAATCTGATGCGGATACGCACCCTGACCCTGGCCGGAGGCAGCCCCTGATGGGGCAGTGTGGGCCGCATTCGTCACGCCGACCGCACCGCGGGGGCGGTAATAGGGGACCGCACGCTGGTACACCGTCGTGTTACCCGGACAAACGCGGCTCACCATGAATTTTTCCGCAACCTGCTAGGTGTCACAGGATGCAGGTCGGAGTGTCACAGGATCCAGGTCAGGAGTGTGGTTTATAGTATTTGAACGAAACACTAGTTCGGGGGTCAAGGTGCGTAAAAAGGCCGGACCGAGGAGCGACGTCGAAAGATGGTTGCCGCGGTTCGGCGGGGTGCCTCGCTGCGTGCGGTGGCGCGCCGGTTTCACGTGAGCCTCCAGACCGTGCAACGGTGGGTGCAGCGCGTCGGCGGCCAGCGGCTGGATCGAGTCGATTGGTCTGACCGGTCTCACCTCGCGCACACGATTCATCGCACGGAAGCGGCCGTAGAAGATGTCGTGCTGACGCTGCGGCGAGAGCTGCGTGACACGAGCGACCTGGGGGAGTACGGGGCCGCTGCCATCTACCGCGAGATGCGCGACCGTCACTATCGCAGCGTCCCCGCGGTGCGGACGATCGGCCGCATCCTGGCCCGGCACGGGGCGCTGGACGGTCGCCGGCGGATCCGTCGCCCCCCACCGCCCCGAGGCTGGTATCTGCCTGAGGTGGCCGCGGGCTGTGCGGAGCTGGACAGCTTTGACATCGTCGAAGGGTTGGTGATCAAGGGTGGCACCGAGGTCGAAGTGCTCAACGGCATCTCGCTGCACGGCGGATTGGTCGCGTCGTGGCCCGGTCCACCCGTCCGCGCCACCACTATCGTCGAGGCCCTGGTAACGCACTGGCGGCAGTTCGGGCTGCCAGCCTATGCACAGTTCGACAACGACACCCGGTTCCAGGGCGCGCATCAGTTCCCTGACACCGTCGGCCGTGTCACGCGCCTGTGTTTGAGTTTGGGGATCGTCCCCGTGTTCGCGCCGCCACGCGAGACCGGCTTCCAGGCGGCGGTAGAAAGCTACAACGGTCGGTGGCAGGCCAAGGTGTGGGCCCGTTTCCATCATCCCACCCGCGCGGCCCTGCAGGAGCGTTCGGATCGCTACGTGGCAGCAGTCCGCCGCCGTGCGGCACCGCGCCTGGAGGCCGCCCCGCCACGACGGACGTTTCCCGAAGAGTGGGCGTTGGACTTGCAGACCCGCCCGCGCGGCCGCTTGGTGTTCCTGCGGCGCATCAGCGAGCAGGGAACGGCCGAGCTGCTGGGGCATACCTGGCGGGTCGATCCGCGCTGGTCCCATCGTCTCGTGCGCGCCGAGGTCGATTTCGACGCCAACCGCATCCGCTTCTACGCGCTGCGGCGGCGCGAACCAGGGTCGCAGCCCCTGTTGCAGACCGTTCGCTATCGGTTTCCTCGTCATGGCTTTCAGGAATGATCGCCAATTCTCAATATGTCACGTGCGTACGCACTACCTGTCAAAGAAGCACGTCCCAAGTGACCTGCATCCTCTGACACTTGTCCCGTGAGACGTAAGACGGCCCTTCCCACTACCCGGGGGGTTGGGCGGGGCCCTCTCACGTCTCACATCTCACGTCTCACGTCTCACGTCTCACGTCAAAACGTCCACCTCGAATGAAAATCTGCTTCCACGCCGTCGGGTCCGAGCCCCAGCGTGAACCCGGCGACCCCCGTCCTTCCGAGTTGAAAGATCAACCCACCACCGCCACCCACGTGGAGATCTTCGGTCGTGATTCGAAAATCTTCTGTCTCGAAGACCCGGCCGGCGTCAAAGAACCCAACTAGGCTAATGCGGTAGAGCGTGGGGATGGCTGACAGAGTGTAGCGGGCCTCGAAGTTTCCAAAGAGCTTGTCACGGCCCAAGAATCTGTTTCCCGGTAGGGCTCGATGGGTGGAAGCGCCACCCAGGCCGTCGTAAAAACGGGTCGCTCCTTCGATGACGTAATAGGCTCCAAACCGGCGCGTGCCTCCCATGACCTGTCCCACGCCACGCGCCCCAAGCACCAGCAGAGGCGAAGGTGACCAAAAGCCCTGAACCGTAGCTGTGGTACGGGTGTAGGTGAGATCGCCGGCGACGTCAGCGTCGGCAATCCCCACGCCTGCTTCGACGACAAACCCCCTCGTAGGTGCCACTTCGTCATCACGCGTATCGACCATGAGACCAAGGCGAACGGAAACGTCGTTTGTCCCGACGCCGATCGTCGGAGTGGCCTGATTGGCCAGATCGATGGCGATGAGGCTCGGTCCATCGGGTGGCGCTATCCGCCAACGTTCGAACTTCACACCGCCAACCACACGCAGCGGTCCGACCACGTCCCGTTGTGCGTCCGCCCGAAGGATGTATTGCGTTCTGATTGCCCGGTAAAAGTCAGGCTGGGCATCGGTGACGTTGTCCTTGTCGAAAACCGTCGCGTTGCCAAGCCCGAAGTAATTAGCCTTTGCGCGCCGGCGTGCCACCAGTCTCGAGCTGAATCGCCATCCGTTCGCGAGCCCCGGCGCGCGGACCTCCAACTTGAAAAACCGGCTTCCCGAAGTCGAGAGCTGCCCGTCGAGTGAGATTGAGATTCTGTACGGCGGTGGGCTGCCGTAGTCACTGATACGGAGCGGCTGGACAAAGGCGTAATACGCCCCGCCCGTCAGTCCCTCGACGGGTGTGTAAAAGATTTTTGGATAAAAGATGTCAAACCAATAATCGGCATCCAGATCCCCGCCGCTTCCGCCGGGGGTCTGACCGTAGGCGCTGTTTCCTATGAAAAGCAGCAGTGCTGCCAGGAGAATCGGCCGCAATTAATCCCGCTCGTACAGGTAGGAGATGTCGTGAAGTGCCGCCGTGGTACCGTCGTACGCCGCGTACTGTCCACCGGACCAAATCGTGCCGGCGCCAAACTGTCCGTTCTTGTTGACGGCGTAAAAGGTGAGGCCAAACGTTGGCCGTCCCCGCCCGTCCAACAGCCGCCCCTCGGTCGTGGCGACCACACGCCGCAACGTCTCGAGCGCTGCATCGGTCGGGCTCTTTCCCCTCCGCATGTTGTCGACCGTCAAGAAAGCTCCGCACACCATGATGTTGGCTTCGCCGCGGCCGGTCGATCCGGCTGCACCGATGTCATTATCGGTATACTGACCGGCGCCAATGATCGGAGAGTCTCCCACGCGTCCGGGAATCTTCCACGCAAGACCGCTGGTCGTGGTCACCGACGAAATATCTCCGCTTGCGTTCACGATGTTCATGTTGATCGTGCCAGTTTGGCGCGGGATCATTCTCTCATCGTCTGTGACGTTGATCCAGTCATCGTCGCGCCCGCGATTGGCGCGCCAGCGAAGCCAGCGTTCGCGGGTTGCGTCGGTCATCAGATCTTCCTCTTTGAAGCCGTACGAGAGCGCAAATTTCTTGGCGCCCTCGCCAACCAGCATGATGTGGTCGGTGTACATGAGAACGTACTTTGCGACCACACTCGGGGTCTTGATTCCCTCGAGCGCTCCAACGGCTCCGGCTCGTTTGGTGGGACCGTGCATGCACGAAGCATCCAGCTGGACCACTCCTGCTTCGTTTGGAAGACCGCCGTACCCAACCGAGGGGTCCTCTGGATCGAGCTCTTGGATCTTCACGCCCTCGATGGCGGCATCCAGCGTATCCATACCCTCGCCAATGAGTCCCCCGGCTAACTCGACTCCTCGAAGACCGTTTGCAGACGCCACCGCGACGTTCCCGACGGCGCTGCGGGTGTGCACGGCCGGAAAGCCGCCGTTCCCGCGGAACGGGGCACCCAGGGTCGCTCCTGCGGCCATTCCGGTGGCGGCGCCAAAGAAATCACGGCGCGAGAGCGAATCAGACATGATGTACCTCCTCCAGGGAAGCTAACCTGCGCGGGTCTCGGGATTTAACCGGACGCGCTGTGAGCGTCAACTTGCTTGGCGCCTTCACCGCCTCTACGTTGAGCCCAAGTCTTCATGGGACGATCCGACAACCAACCTGAGTCCGTAGCCGTCCGCTACGCCGCCTTTATGGCCCTCGTACTCCTGATCGGTGGTGCGCTACTGTGGGCGATTGGGGTCGGCCTGGGGATGTTCATCGTGCTGGCGGGTGTGGCCCTTGGCGTGCTCGTGGGGGTTTTGTTCTTGGTGCTAAAGGTGGCGGCCGCACCCTCGGCCAATGCTTTGCTGGCCCTTCTCGGGGCGCAGTCGGGATCCTCGACTCCGGCTCCGAAGGGCTACTCGGCGATTGAAACGATGGCTGTTCAGGGCCGATACAAAGACGCGGCGTCTGCCTACCGCCGAGAGATTCGATCCGATCCCTCCGACGTCGAAGCAAGATCCCGTTTGGCTCAACTGCTGGTCGATCATCTCGACGATTCGGCCGGAGCCGCGCGACTGTTGACCGAAGCCCGGGATCTGACGCGCCACGAATCACAGAAGATCGGTTATGCGTTACGCCTCGTCGACCTCTACCGAAGCCGCATGAAAGATCGAGGCAAGGCGCTGGTGGAGCTACGCCGCCTCGTGGATACCTTTCCCGATTCGCCCCACATCGACGGGGCCCGGAGTGAATTGGCCCAATTACTAGACGAAATGAGATTGGAGCGAGAAGCCGACCTGCTGTGAACGCAGTCGCTCCCGTCCTTTCGATTGTCGTCCCCGCATTCAACGAACGCGCCAACCTCGGGCCACTCCTCAACGAGATCGAAGCGGTGTTTGCGGAATTGGCGCATGAGATCTTGGTGGTTGACGACGGATCGACAGACGGTTCGTTCGAAGAGCTGGATCGCTTGAGCCACGACTGCGATGAACTTCGCGTAGTCAGCCTGGAATCACACGCCGGCCAGAGCGCCGCTCTTGCTGCCGGGTTCGAGGTGGCGCGCGGTCAATTCGTCCTCACGATGGACGCCGACGGCCAGAATGACCCGGCCGACGGTCTTCGGCTGCTGCAGGCGCTGCGTGCGTCGAGTTCAGCGACGGCGGCCATCGGTTACCGGATGCAACGCGCGGATGGCCGCTGGAAGCACCTCCAGAGCCGTGTGGCCAATCTGGGGCGGGATTGGATCACCGGTGACCACGTGAAGGACACGGGATGCTCCCTGAAGGTCATGCCCCGCGCGGCGCTCGGTCGGATTCCGATGTTTCAAGGCATGCACCGTTTCCTGCCCACCCTCCTTCGGCGAGGCGGTGAAGACGTGATCGAGATCGGTGTCACCCACCGGCCCCGGCGGTCGGGCCAAAGCAAGTACGGCCCCTGGAAACGGCTCTGGTTGGGAACACGTGACGCCTTTGGTGTGAGATGGTTGCTCCGGCGCCGGTTGGTATATCGAATCCGCGAAAATCGGCGCGGACAGAAGGGCTGAGTATTTTCCCTTTTTCAGGGTGCGTTGCTAAGTTTTTGGCTCGGATTTGTCGATGACATGAGGAGATTCTCCGGAAAGATGGCTACATGACGACATCGTTCGGCCGCTTTTTCCTCCCAGGCCCCACCGAGGTCCATCCGGACGTCTTAGCCGCGTTGACGCGTCCGATGATTGCCCACCGAGGCAGCGCGATGACCGACCTACTCGCTGGCCTCGAGCAACCTTTACAGTCCTTATTCCGCACCGCGGGGCGCCCTTTCATCGGGACGTGTTCCGCGACGGCGTTCATGGAGATGGCGATTCGATCCGGCGTTCGAAGCAGGGTCCTCTCGCTGGTCACCGGCGCTTTTGGGAAGCGTTTCGCCGCGATCGCACAGGCGTGCGGGCGGGACGTAGTGACTTTGGAAGTCGCGTTGGGACAGACCGTGGAACCGGACATGCTGCGCGACGCGATGATCCGCAGTGAGGCGGACGCCGTGACCCTCGTGCACTCGGAGACCTCGACCGGCGCTCTTGCGCCCCTGGAGCAGCTCGCTGAGGTCGTACACGAGTTCGATGATGTCATGCTACTGGTCGACGCCGTGACATCGATGGCAGGGGTACCCGTCGAAACGGATAAGTGGAAACTCGACTTCGTGCTGACTGGTTCACAAAAGGCGCTGGCGCTGCCTCCGGGGTTGGCGCTCGGGGCTCATTCGGAGCGCATGCTGGAGCGTGCGAATACGGTACCCGAGCGAGGCGGATACCTAGATCTCGTGGTGTTTGCCGATGCGGCGGAGAACCATCAACCGACCAACACGCCGGCGATCTCGCTGTTGTACGCGCTCGAGGTGCAGCTCGAGCGCATCAAGCTGAGTGGCGGCATCGAGGCCCGGTGGGACCGGCACAAGGAGATGTTAGAAACCGTGGAGACGTGGGTCGATGAGCGCGGCAAGTCTCTTGGCATGCGTTATCTGCCCGAAAGTGATCGTCGGAGCTGGACCGTCTCGTGCCTGCGCCTGGGGGGCGGACAGAATGGTCGGCACATTCGACAATTGCTGGCCGATCGAGATTGGACCATTGCGACGGGGTACGGCGAGTTGAAGAAAACCACCATTCGGATCGGCCACATGGGAGACCATACGGTTGCCGAGCTTCAGGAATTGTTGAAAGTGTTGGAGGAGACTATCGCGTGACGTTCGTCGTCGTGGTTGCCGACAATATTGACGAGCAGGGGCTGGATTTGCTGCGCCAGGAAAACGACTTCAAAGTCGTGTCCACGGTGGGTGCTCCGGATCGGCTTCCCGAGGAGTTGTCTCGAGCACACGCCTTATTGGTCCGGTCGGCTACACGTGTTACCGAAGATCTCCTCGGCAGCGCTCCATTGCTGCGAGTAGTGGGGCGCGCCGGTATCGGGGTTGACAACATCGACGTGCGGGCGGCGACGCACCGCGGTATCGCGGTGATCAATGCACCCGGCGCCAACACCGTGAGCGCCGCCGAACACGCGTTCGCCCTGCTGTTGGCGCTGGTGCGGCGAGTCCCGTGGGCGTCGGCCAGCATGCGGCGTGGGGAGTGGGACAGAAAAACGTTTGGTGGGAGCGAACTTCGCGGGAAAGTGCTCGGTTTGGTCGGCCTGGGACGCATCGGTGCGCACGTCGCGGGAATTGCCCAGGCGTTCGGCATGGGCGTCGTGGCATATGATCCGATGCTCGCGAGTGCACGGGCCAAGCAGTTCGGTGTGCAGCTCGTATCGCTCGAGAAGCTGCTGAGTTGGGCCGATGTTATTTCTCTCCACGCTCCGATCAACGATCAGACGCGTGGCCTGCTCAACGCCGAGCGGCTGGCGTTGATGAAACCAAGTGCGGTTCTCATCAACACGGCGCGTGGCGGCTTGATCGACAACCAGGCGCTGTTCGACGCGGTGGAGACAGGCAAGCTTGCCGGGGCCGCCCTCGACGTGTTCGATCCTGAGCCGCTAGCGGCAGATTCGCCGCTCCGGAGCTCGGAGAAAATCATTCTGACTCCCCACCTTGCGGCATCCACTCAAGAAGCCCAGGTGCGGGTGTCGGTAGAGATCAGTCGATCGGTGCGCGACGCGTTGCGCACCGGCGACGTGGGCGGAGCCGTCAACGTTCCCGGCGTCTCCAGCGAGGTACTGGCGCGATCCCGCCCTGCGCTCGACCTCGCCAAGCAGATCGGTCGCGTCGCTGCCGTATTGGCCGATGGACCCATACAAGCGGTGGAAGTCGATTACGGCGGTCGCGATGACGGTGCGCCGAAACCAGTGATGCTTGCGGCGCTCGAAGGAGTGCTACGCTCCAGTGGCATCGACGCCGTGAGCCTGATCAACGCAGCAATGATTGCCGATGAGCGAGAAATCTCCGTCCACCGGCGGTTCGGCAAGCCCGCCCCCGGTTACGAAACGACCGTCGGTGTGACGGTGGAGACTCCTGACCGTACAGCCACTGTTGTTGGAGCCCTGGCCGGTGACCAGGAGAGCGTCATCCGGATTGACAATTACACCGTCGACATACCCTCCGTTGGAGATGTGCTGATTATCAAGAACCGTGACGTGCCCGGCGTGATCGGGCGGGTGGGCACGGTGCTTGGGGAGGATAATGTGAACATCGGGTTCTATTACCAGGCGCGCGACGAGCGCTCCGGCGATGCCCTCGCGGCGGTGGGTGTGGATCAACTGCCAGCGGCGGCGCTGCTGTCGAAATTGAGGAATTTACCGGACGTGCTCGAGGTGCGGCTCGTGAGGTTGGGTAACGGGGGTTAGGCTGGCGGCGCGCTCGCCGCGCCAGAAACCGCCGGTGGGGCGACTCGGCGTAGACGGAAGGAACTCACATCCCCGGTAAGGCGTTCGGCCACTTCCGCCAATCTCGCCGCTGACGCGGCAATCTCCTGCGTAGACGCCGTCTGTTGTTGGGCTGAAGCGGCGATTTCCTCTGCGGCCGCGAGGAACGCCTCGGTTCGGCTGGAGATGTCGCTCAGTTGTGCCGAGATGTCCTGCACGAACCGCTTCGCCTTTTCGGCGGCTCCAGACGTCTCGTCAGTCCAGGCCTTGTTGCCGGACGCAGCTTCGGCAACTTCTGCCAATCCTCGCGCAGCCGACTGAGCGATTTCCTGAACGGCTTCGCTCCCGGCTGCTATGCCTTCGAACCGGGTCCGGGTTCGTTCTACGTTGGTTAATACCTTGGCCACGGTTTCCGAAGTCATGGTTGCCGAACGGGCCGCTTGCGTCGCCAGTTTGCGAACTTCGTCGGCCACGACGGCAAATCCGCGCCCCTCACCTCCCGTCGCTCCGGCTCGAGCTGCCTCGATGGACGCATTGAGAGACAACATGTTCGTCTGGTTGGCGACGGACTTGGACTGTCCGACAAACTTTTGTATTTCTTGAGACATCTCGGAAAGGGCGAGTGCGTCCTCGGTGCCCTTGGCAATGTCGGCGGACAAACGCGTAAGGTCATCACCGCTCTTGAGCAACAGGCTCTTGTGGTGTTCCGCCACGGTTTGCAGGGCCGAGTTACGCGTGGCGGCGGTGCGAGTGCCGTCCGCGAGTGTCGAAGTAATCTCGAGTATGCGCTTGGTATCCGACGACGCGATCTGGATCAGGCTGGCTTGTTCCGCCGCCAAGTCGGACAAATGCTGACAGGTCTTCGACATCTCCTGTGTTGACGCAGACATCTGTTCGGTGCTCGCAGAAATCTGCTCCGCCATGGCCGCTGCGTCGTCAGCCGATGTGTGAATGGCCCCCACGAGCGTGGTGAGCGTCCGCACCATTTGGTTCACAGAATTGATGAGATCGTCCACTTCATCGTCACGTCCACCCTCCACAACGGCTTCAATGGTCAGGTCACCCTGGGCGATGCGTTGCGCAATCGCGCCGGCGGCCTGGACGGGCTTCGTGACGCGGTTATCCAACCAGCTGGCCACAGTCAGCAGCACGGTGAGTGACAAGGCGATCATCACGGCGCCGGTGACGTAGGCCGAATTCCGCGCGGCGGCCGCCGGGGCCCTGGCCGTAAGGGTCAATTCTCGGGCCAGTATCCACCACCGACCGTTCTCAGCTGGCACCGAAGCCACCAACTCGCTGAAGCCATCGGTCGCCGTCGCCTCGACGACTTCAGCGCTATCGGTCAACGGGATGGCATCGATATCGCTCGAAGCCTGCAGCAACAAATTGGCGTCCGGTGACACCACCAGGCGTCCAAGTGAATCGACTACCTCGACTCTGAGAGCGAAATCCTCGCCGCCTCCATTCAGAAGGCTGGCCAGCGGGGAGAGGTCGATGACGCCCTTGATGACGCCAACTGGGGTCCCGTTACCTGGGTCGATAATCGCCACCGAGTATTCCAAGGCGACGAGCCCGGCGATTTCCTCGCGTGCCGGATCGGCCTGGAACGACCCGTCGGCCATTGCACGCTGCCACCAGTCTTCGTCGGATTGCACGAAATCTGACATCTGGTTCGTGGTCTCGACATTGAATCCATTGCGCTCGGTGAAAAAGATCGCCGCGAAGTCCGTTTGGTCCCTGAATTCCGAGAGAAACGCCCGTAGCTCGGGATACCCGCCGATGGCCCGGTTAGCCTCGAACTGACGTTCCAATCGGTCGAGTGAGAGCCTCGCGATTCCTCTCCGGTCAACCTCGTCGCCGGCCGCTCGAGCGGCGTCCACCAGTGCGGGCAGCTGGGCCAGCAATTCCACGTCGCTACGGCGCTCGTTCAGATACTGCACCAGGACGGTGGAGACGCGGAGCGCGTCGGCGATTAACCGATCGGAAATGCTCTGCTCCATCTCGATCGTGGTGTTTCGAGTTGTGATACCGGTAATCAGTCCGATCACCACCACGGCGGCGGGGGCACCGATGAGGAGCACGGTTCTTTGGAGTTTCGAGGCGGACCCGGGCATGAACGGCAAACCTACGGAAGGCTTTCATGGGGAGCAAGCTGTCTTAGATTACCGCCACCATGAATGATACGGTTCGAGCACCGGAGGCCTACGATCCGCGGGCTATCGAGTCCAAATGGCGCGCGCGGTGGGACGAGCGGCAGACCAACGCCGCCGACCTCGACGCTGCGGAGCGGCCCTATTTCAACCTCATGATGTTCCCCTATCCGTCGGCAGAGGGCCTTCACGTGGGAAACGTCTTCGCGTTCGTCGGGAGCGACATTCACGGCCGCACCCGACGGTTGCAGGGATATGAAGTTTTCGAACCGCTCGGATTCGATGCGTTCGGTATTCACTCCGAGAACTATGCCCTGAAGATCAACACGCATCCAGGCAAACTCATTCCCCGGAACATCGAGCGGTTCCGTGAACAGTTGAAGCGAATCGGGTTGATGATTGATTGGGGGCACGAACTCTCAACCACCGATCCGGCGTACTACAAGTGGACCCAGTGGATCTTTGTTCAGTTGTTCAAGGCGGGGCTCGCCGTAAGGAAGTCGGCTCCGGTGAACTGGTGCCCCGAGTGCAAGACCGTGTTGGCCAACGAGCAGGTCATCGACGGCTACTGTGAACGCCACCCCGAGGTAAAGGTCCACCCGCGTTTCCTCGAACAGTGGTTCTTCACGATCACCGACTATGCCCAGCGACTGCTGGATACGCTCCAGTCGCTCGATTGGTCCGAGTCGACTCGACTCATGCAGACAAACTGGATTGGCCGCTCGGAGGGAGCTGAACTCGAGTTTGCTACTCCCACCGGTCAATCGATTCGGGTCTTCACCACCAGGCCCGACACGGTCTTTGGCGCCACGTGGGTCGTTTTGGCGCCTGAGCATCCGCTCGTCGAAACGCTGACCGCCGCCGAGCAGCGAAACGACGTCGAAACGTACCGACGTCAGACGGCGGAGATGGACATCGTTTCACGAAAGGTTGGGGATAAGGAAAAGACCGGTGTGTTCACCGGATCCTACGCGCGCAACCCCGCTACCGGCGAAGACATTCCGATTTGGATTGCGAACTATGTGCTCATGGAGTACGGCACGGGGGCAATCATGGCCGTCCCCGGACACGACGAGCGCGACTTTGCGTTTGCACGGAAGTTCGATCTTCCAGCAATCAAGGTCGTAGAGCCCGACGCACGCGGCCCGGACGGTGAGCCGCTCGAGCTGCCAACCGTTACCTGGGATGGAAAACTCGTGAACAGCGGGCGGTTTGATGGTGTGCCCTGCCGGGAAGCCGCCAAGACAATCACCGACTGGTTGGAACAACAAGGAACGGCAAACCACAAAACGCAGTACCGGCTGCACGACTGGTGTGTTTCTCGGCAACGCTATTGGGGACCACCGATCCCAATCATCTACTGTGACAAATGTGGCACGGTGCCGGTCCCCGAGGAAGATCTTCCAGTTGTGTTGCCGGATACGGAAGATTTTCAGCCGGACGAGAGTGGTGTGTCGCCGTTGGCCCGCCTGAAAGAGTGGTATCACGTCGAGTGTCCAGAATGCGGGGCGAGCGCGCGGCGCGAAACGGACGTCTCCGATACCTTCTTGGATTCGGCTTGGTACTTCCTCCGGTATCCGTCGACAGATTTCTCGGATCGGGCGTTTGATCCGGAAATGACCAAACGCTGGCTTCCGGTGTCACAGTATATCGGCGGCAACGAACACGCCGTGTTACACCTCATGTACTCCCGGTTCATCACGATGGCGTTGCACGATTTGGGTCACCTGCCATTCGACGAGCCGTATCGACGCTTCCGCGCACACGGAACGATCGTTCGTGATGGCTCCAAGATGTCCAAGTCGCGTGGCAACGTGGTCATCCCGGACGACTACATCAACCGTTGGGGTGCGGACACCTTCAGGATGTATCTGATGTTCCTCGGGCCCTATCTAGAAGGTGGGGATTTCCGCTCCGAGGGTATCTCGGGAATCCGCCGATTCCTGGAAAAAATCTGGATCGCCGTCGGGGATTTATCGCCAAATAGCAGGTCGCCCGATCCGGCGGTAGTCCGAAAACTCCATCAGACGATTCGCAAGGTAACCGACGACATCGAGGGACTTCGTTACAACACCGCGATATCGGCATTGATGGAGTACCTCAATACCCTGAGGAGCCGCACCGCCGAAATCGGAACGAGTGCCCTCAACGCCGAGGCGTTGAACCCGCTGGTGATCCTGCTTGCGCCGTTCGCACCTCATTTCTCGGAGGAATGCTGGGAGCGGCTGGGATATGCGGAGAGCGTTTTTGATGCTCGGTGGCCGGAGTTCGACGAGGCGCTCGCGGCCGAAGAGGAAATACAACTCGTCGTGCAGGTCAACGGACGTGTCCGAGCCCGCATTGCAGTCGCGGCAGCCATCTCGCAGGACGACGCCCTGAAGCTCGCTGTCGAAGACGAGGGTGTACGGAAGCACGTCGACGGCAGCGAAATCAAGAAGGTGATTTTCGTGCCGGGGCGGCTGATTAACATCGTTGTTGGGTAGGGTGGTGTAGGTTGTAGGGTGTAGGGTGTAGTGAATCATTCCACACCCTACACCCTACACCCTACACCCTACAACCTACATCTACTTGCCATGCGTACCGTCATTCTCATAGTCGCCGCCTTTTTGCCAGCAACGTCAGCGGCAGCCCAACACCAAGTCTACATCTCCGCCGACATGGAGGGCATCGCCGGCCTGAGCGCCACCGACGACCCGCTCGGCAGGCAACTGATGACCGCGGAAGTGAACGCGGCAATCCAGGGGGCGTTCGACGCCGGCGCCACACGCGTGGTGGTGAACGACGCGCACGGCGGTCACGACAACCTGCTGCAGGATCGCCTCGACCCGCGGGTCGTCCTGCTCCGTGGCGACCTCAAACCATACGGCATGGTGCAGGGCCTGGACGCATCGTTCTCCGCCGTCGTGTTCATCGGCTACCACGCAAAGGCGGGGCAGCAAGGCGGATTCCTCGCCCACACCGGATCGGGCCGTACCGCAGATCTGCGGGTCAATGGTGTCTCCGTAGGGGAGGGCGGAATGAACGCACTCTACGCGGCCTGGTACGGCGTACCGGTGGTGTTCGTGGCGGGCGACTCCATGGCGGTCGAAGAGATACGTGGACTCGTTCCCGGAGTCGGCGGTGCCGCGGTCAAAGCCGGTATCTGGAATCGGGCGGTGCGGACCCTGTCACCAGACTCCGCGCAGGCTGCGATTCGCCGTGGCGTGGCGGACGCCTTGCGAAGCCGACGGGGCGGCCGCCCGGCCGCTACGGCGCCGTTTCGAGTCGAATTGCGCTACGCCAACGCCTTGTGGGCGGACATAGCCGAGGGCATCCCGAGCGTCGATCGGGTCGATGCTACGACGGTTGGCTTTGAGGTTGACGAATACCCTGCTGCGTACCGGATGATACGGGTGTTGTACAAGCATCTCAGCCGGTAACCGGGGATCGGGGGTCGGGAGTCGGGAGTCGAGGTCTCGCGACCATGCCGCCGGTTGAGCCTCGCTGACACTCGAGCCCCGACTCCCGAAACCCGAACCCCGACTCCCGTGTATCCAGCCTAGCCACCCTAGCCCCGGCACCCCGGCTGCGACCACCTAGGACGATTGGACATCTATACTCCTGACATGACGAACGTTTTGATCGCTGCGATCGACGACATAGCCATCCAGCAAGCTAAAGCTGGCGATATCAATGCCTTAGAAGGCGTTTATCGGGCCTATCATGGCACCGTCTACGGCATGGCCAGGCGGATTTGCCGGTCCGCGGAAGACGCGGAGGACGTGTTTCAGGAGACGTTTCTGGAGGTCTGCCGCAGCATGGTGAGCTTCCGGGGGGCCGGCCCCGGCAGCCTGACAGCGTGGATCAAGCGGATCGCGGCGAGCAAGGCGCTGATGAAGATCCGCCGAGCAAAGTACCGCGACACGGACGAGCTGTTCGAGGACTCGGCACCGGCGACGAAATCTGGAGATGTGAGTCTTCGAATCGATTTGGAGTCGGTCTTGCAACGATTGTCGGATACCTCGAGGGCAGTGGTATGGCTGCACGACGTCGAGGGATACACGCACGAAGACATTGCCGAGCTGATGGGGAAGAGTGTGAGTTTTTCGAAATCCCAGCTTTCGCGTGCTCACGCACGCCTGCGTAAATGGCTGGGTGAGGAGGCGGTATGCTGATTCACTGCACAATGAACGAGCTGTTGGCCATCAGAGATGGTCAGGGCTCCCAGGCGGCGCTGCGCCACTTGGATGAGTGTGATGAGTGCTGCCATGAGTTGGAGCTGCTGCACCAGCGCGTCGCGGCGCTGAAAGCGCTCCCCAGCGTCAATCCGCCACGTGATCGTTGGTCGGCCATTAGCGACCAGATCATGACGGAGCGCGCCAGGGCGAGGCGCCGGTTTGGCGGTTGGTTGGCGGCCGCTGCGGCCGCCTCCGTTGCCCTCGCGATTGGCGTTGGTGGGTTGGTTACTCCCGCCGCACAGGAGCCGGATCCGCTCGCGGAGTTGGTTTCCGAGGCACAGATGCTGGAAGAGGCGCTGCGCAGCATGCGGCCCGAGACTCGCGTGCTCAACGGGCGCACGCTTGGTGCCGTAGCTGCCTTGGAAGACCGTCTCGAATTGCTGGACATGCGATTCGAAGAAGCACGGCTGCGACGCCTGCCCAGAGATAGGATGATGGTTTTGTGGCAGGAGCGCGTCGACTTGATGGATGTTTTAGTGAACGTACACGCCCGGCCGGTAACCCTCATCGGGTTTTGACACGCCGGGCCGGCGGTAGAGGAGTTGAATGAGATGACAAAGCAGAAATTCTTATTGGCCGTCACTGCGCTGGTGCTTGGATTCGGCGTGATGCCGATCGTGGCCCAGGAGCGGGAGCAACGTCGTGAAATCGAGCGCCGCCTAGGCGATCTGCGCGACGAAATGCGCCAGCTCGAGCGGGAGCTTGGCGATCTGCGTGGCGGCAATCGCTTCTTCAGAGGGTTGGTGACCTTCTCGACCAACCGCGCCCAGCTCGGAGTGTTCGTCCAGACGGAGGCGGATCCGGCGACCGACGACATCGGTGCGCTTTTACAGTCGGTTAACGAGGGAGAGGCTGCCGACGAAGCCGGACTGCAGGACGGCGATATTGTCACGTCCTTCGACGGCGAACGGTTGGCCGGCCGATACCCGGCCGCCGGCCGGAACGAATCGGAGCCGGCCAGAAAGTTGATCGACTTGATCGCCGAGAAGGATCCCGGAGACGAGGTCACGGTCGGGTACCAGCGTGACGGTCAGACGCAGAGCACCGTGGTGACGCTTGGCGAACCAGGGGAGTGGTTTCGATCGTTTGACGGACGCGGGTTCGACGTGGTGCGCCCGCCCAGAATCAACATTTCCCCGGTCCCGGATGTGCGGATTTTCGGCAATCCGGGCGACAGAGGATTCCAGGTGTTCTCTCTAATGAGTGACCCCTGGTCTGACATCGAGCTGGTGAGACTCAGCGAAGACCTGGGCAGGTATTTCGGCACGACGGAGGGACTCCTGGTCATTGCTCCACCGGAACACGATGAGATGGCTCTCCAAGCGGGAGACGTCATTTTGAATATCGACGGGCGTGACCCACGTACCCCGTCCCGAGCGCTGCGAATCCTCAGATCCTACGAAGAAGGTGAGATCATCAACCTCGAGGTCATGCGCGACCGAAATCGCATGACGGTATCGTACACGGTTCCCGAGCGCCAAGACCACACGATGCGACGGTACGACTGGAATTGGGACCAGCAGCGATAGCCAGCCGGATTGGCTAGCTAACGCAAGCGGGGCGGCCACACACGGTCGCCCCGCTTTTCAATTTCCGGACGGCCTGATTGCGCCGCGTGGTTCGTGCTGCCGCCTGCCCCCTCCCTCAGACCAACTCCCCACTTCGGTCGTATCGACCTATCGTGGCGATATATCGTGGACCATGGAGGACAGCATGACAAGAGGAGAATTTTGGTTCGGCTGCGACCCGTTCGATTTTGCCTGGGGTGGCGGCCGCGGCGGGAGACATCGCCGGCGCCGGCAGTGGTTCGGGTCCGGCGACATGAAGTACGTGATTCTGAATCTTCTCAAAGACAAACCGATGCACGGCTACGAGGTGATGAAGGCGCTCGAGGAGCAAACCCAGGGTTGTTACAAGCCGTCACCGGGCACGGTGTACCCGACCCTGCAATGGCTCGATGATGAAGGCCTCGTTGAGAGTGAAGAACGAGACGGAAAGAAGGTGTATTCCATCACCGATGAGGGGCGCGCGTTTCTGGACGAAAACAAGTCTAATGTGGAAGACATCTTCGATCGTCTCGACGAGATGATCGACCGGTTCATGGGCAATCCGATGCCCGACGTGAATCGCGCCGTCGGCAAATTGGTGAGCCAGGTGTATCGTGCATCGTGGCGCTTGCGGGACGATGCCGACAAACGGCAAAAGATCGCCGATGTGTTGGACGAGGCGATAAAGGAGTTGGACGCGCTGCTCGTTTGATAGGCGTGAGACGTGAGAAGTGAGACGGCCCCCCACCTTCCAGGGAAGGGGCGGGGGAGGCCTTCTCACTTCTTACTTCTCACTTCTTACGAGATGCGTTGTTACTGACTCGATCCCGTGACCGCCGATGTAGGCTCGTCATCGGCAATCCAGTCGAAGTAGCCAATCATCATTTCCTCAAAGGTTTGGTCTCCCCATCTCACCGTGACAGACGGATCCGGATTGAACGGGTTGCCTTCGCTGTTGTCCCACCAGGCTGTCGCCTTGAGCTTGGCACCGGCCGGCACTTGTAGCGGTTCTTCGAAATGGTAGGTCAACTGCCAGTTGAAATCGTACCGCGGGACGTTGAGGACCGGTACTTCTCGACCGTCCGGGTATATGAGGTCGAACCGGAACGCGGTACCGCGCAAATGTAGATGTGGGAGCAGCGACAGCAGCGTTCCAGCGCGCTCGAACGTGTAGGCGCCGTCGGCTACGAAGCGGGGGTCGCCCGCCGGAATCTTGAATCGGGTGTTGTACGCAGATGCCGTCTCGACTATGCGCTCGGGCGGTCCGTCGGCGAAGTGGAAGCCGAGTCTTGTCTGGTCATCGGCCGCGACGCCGTTCGGGGTGTAATGCACCTGAAATTTCAGGTGCGCGCCTGCCGGCAACAGCTTTGCCGATCCCTCGGGATAGCTATTGCCCTGGAAGCCCGGTACGTACACCGAGTAGTAGCTTTCCAATCCGCTCTGGAAAACTGGCTCTCCCGGTTCCGCGCGGCGTCCTCTCTTTCGGCCCGGGGGCTCGATGGTAATCAGGACGTGGTGGACGAGGCTGCGGTTCGTTGGTAAGATCTCCATCGCCGTGACCCACCTGTCCTCCGGAAATTCCGTCTTCACGTACATGTACTTGTAGTCGACGATCCCCTCGGCAGGGACGGGAAACGGCTCGGACAATTGCACAACGTGATCTGGCTCGCCCAGCAGCCATCCTTCGGCATAGGTCCTGGGGTCGGGCGTATCGTTGGGATTCCCCGCCGGCGCGCCCCGCTCGATCCACGTGAGCATGGTGTCGCGTTGCCCGTCCGTCAGGCTTCGATCGTTCGACCAGTGACCAATACTGTCCGCAAACCAAGGCGGCATGATGTTGTTCTCGATCACGTACCGGATCATTCCTCGGCGAGCGTACACTTCCTCATACGTCTCGAACGGAAACGGACCCACGCCATTCTGACGGTGGCAGGTCTGGCATTTCTGCTGAACGATGCGGCTGATTTGGTCGTGATAGGTGATTTTCTCGCCGGCTCTGGCGACGAAGGCAAACGCGCCGATTCCAAGGGCCGCGAGGCCGACGAGTACGGGCACCCGATTTTGCATTCCAACGCTCCTTGCAGATCTCAGTCGTGGTGGTGCTCTATCTTCTGTACGTCCTGGGCCAGATAACAACTCTCAGCAAGGGTACCCGGCGTCTCGATCCTCTCGCCGTCCAGCAGTTGGTTGACGGCATTACGAAGGTAATGCCGGCGTGGCTCCGGTTTGGTAAAGCGGATTCCGTACTGGTCGTCGATGGCACCACGATATCGCACCCGTCCGGCACCGTCCAGCAAAAAGACCTCGGCGGTTGTCAGGGCCTTGAGGGATCGGGTGATCTCCCAATCGTGGTCGTCCGTGTACGAGCTTGTAAACCCATATCTTTCAACGTCTTGTCTCATGTCTTCGGTGTTGTCGAGGGGGCTGATATTGATGTATAAAAAGTGAACGCCCCGCTCGCCAAACTCGCGTTCCAGCCGCGCGGTACGATGACCGTATCGTCGCGACACCGGGCACAGCGCGTCGCGCAGCACCAGCAAGACGGGCGATCCGCCGGCGAATTGGCTCAGTTGCTGGGTCTCACCGTCGAGCGTCGTAAACTCGAAGTCCGCAACGACCTCTCCCAAACCGTACATGGTGTCGAGAGTGCCGGGTATCAGCGGTGCCGGCTCAGATCGCGCAAACCACATCCCGATTGCGAGTCCGAACGCTATGAGGACGACGGGGCGTATCGCCTTTTGCATTACGATTCTTGCCTTCTAGCTCGAAGTTCCTCGAGCGCGCCTTTGACGTATTGTCGCGTCATCTGCTTGCGCCACGCCAAACCAAAGTCGGTGTTGTCCATCGGCTTCGACGGCTTGAATGCCGCCTGAGCAGCCTCCGCGATGGCGTCGTCGTTCAAATCCGTTCCGAGGAGGGCGTCACGCGCCTCATCCATCACCTTTGGGAGGCTCGCCACACCGCCGAGGACAATCCGTGCGTCACGCACGGTCGTTTTATCCCAGGCGATCCAGGCGGCGATACCCAGGACCGGAAAATCAAACGACCCTCGGCGACGCAACTTCCAGTACGTGGCGTCCCATCCGTTTGCGGCCGGAAGCCTGACGTCCGTGAGGATCTCGTCCGGTTGCTTGGTGAGGTAGTTGATGCCGTCGTCGTGATAGAAGCGGGCGGCTGGAACCCGTCGCTCTCCCGACGGTGCCACGAGCGTCAACTCCGCATCGAGGGCAACCATCACCGGTGCGAGGTCTGTCGAAGATACAGCCCAGCATCTAGGGCTGCTCGGTGCCACCCAGCAGATCTCGCCGTCCTTCTTCATGCAGAAGTCAATGCACTTACGCCATTCGTAGCTTTGGTTGTAGTAGTTGCAGCGCGTATCAAGGCAGAGATTCCCGCCGAGGGTGCCCATGTTGCGCAGAAGTGGTGTCGCTATCAATTCGGCGGCGCGCGCGACGACGGGATAGTTGCTCCGAATCGCCGGATGCTTCTCGATTTCCGTCAGCGTCAGGCCGGAACCAAGCACCGCGGGCCCGCCTGATTCCGAGGTAACGGTGTGTAACGCCTCGATCGCCGCGAGAGAGATGACCGTCTTGGGTTCCTGATGACGCCGCTTCATGTTGGGATAGAGATCTGTACCACCCGCGACGTACATCCCCTCCGGTCCCGCGTCCTCCTTCATTCGCAGCGCGTCGTCTAGCGACTTGGGCTGCAAGTACGTGAAGTCGGGTAGTCGTAGCATTAGTGCTGCCTCTCGGGCGGGGTCGTCGTCGTCCCGGCGTTTGCCGCCTCTGTGGACAAGGCCTTTCCGTCTCCCCCGTCACGGGGCGTCGGCACAAAGATCGGTTCGGGCCACTCGATGGCCGGGAAGGACGAAGGACCGTAACGAGGCTCCTTGCCCTTGGCTTTCTGTCTCAGGGCAAAGTGCACTCGCTCCGGCGTGATGGGCACCTCGTCGATCCGCACACCCACGGCGTCGTACACAGCGTTGGCGATGGCAGGCATCACGGGTAGCAGGGGCCCCTGGCCGGCTTCCTTTGCACCGAAGGGTCCGTTTGGGTCGGGGTCCGTGACCAGGTAGGTGACGACGTCGCACATCTCGAGTGTGGTGGGGCTCTTGTACTCGAGCATGCTCGGAGCCTTGTGGATGACGCGGCGGTTTTCGCGATATGCCATGTCTTCCATAAGGGCTTCACCGAGTCCCATATACACGCTGCCCTCAACCTGTCCTATCACGGCTGTGGGGTTGATACACTGGCCGATGTCGTGCGCCAGCCAAATCCTCGGCACGGTGACGATCCCAGAGCTCACGTCGACCTCGACCTCCGCGACAGCCGCACTGTACGAGTACGCGGGAGACGGCCCAACGCCTGCACCACGATACCGGCCGACATTCTTGGGCGGGGCATACGACCCGACCGTCCCAATCGTACCAAGAGCCCCTTCGGCAGTTTGCACGGCCTCGGCGAAACTCATTCCACGTTCGGGGTCTTGAGCGTCAAACACGCGCAAATCTGCAAACACCAACCGATCGGCTGGAACGTCGAGCTTCTTTGCCACTTCGGGGGCGATCATGTCACGCGCGCGTTCCGCGGCTTGGAGCGCAGCGTTGCCGGACATGAGCGTGACGCGGCTGGAGTAGCTACCGAGGTCGACCGGTGTGAGGTCGGTGTCCCCTGTGACGACGCGAATGTCGAACGGGTCCACGCCGAGTACCTCGGCTACGATGTACGCCAAGATGGAATCGGATCCCTGCCCGATCTCGGTTGAACCGCAGAACACCGTGACGCCCCCACCGCGATCACATTTCAGCTGGACGCCGGAGTGCGGCATGTTGTTCCAATAGATCGGTAGGCCGGCGCCGCTGAGGTAGCTCGAACATGCCAGTCCCACGCCGCGTCCGTCAGGCAGCTTGCGAAACTTGTCCTCCCACTCCGACCCGTCGACGACCTTCTTGATGCATGCTCCCAAACCGATGGATCCCACGCGCAAGAAATTCGCTGTGAGGGAATTGGCCGGGACGATGTGCCGGAGCCGCATTTCTGCCGGATCGATGTCCAACTGTTCGGCCAGTTTGTCTATCTGCACTTCGAAAGCAAACCGGGGCTGCGGTGTTCCGTGGCCGCGTTTCGGGCCACACGGGGGTTTGTTGGTGAACGCCCGCGCTCCCTCGAACTTGTAGCGATCGACCTGATAGGTGACAGTTTGTAATGCACCGGTGTAATACGTGCTCGCAACACCGTACGACCCATATCCCCCACCATCGAGCGCGGTGCGAAAGTGCATCGCCGTGATGTGTCCGTCCCGCGTCACACCGGTCTTCGCCCACATGAGCGTCGGGTGGCGTCCGCGGTGACAGTAGAACACTTCCTCGCGTGTCAGCGTGACCTTCACCGGCCGTCCGGTCATCATCGCGAACTTGGCGACGACAATTTCGTGGCTGAACGGATCGCTTTTTCCGCCAAAGCCACCACCGTTGGGGCACGCAATGACGCGGATGCGCGATGCCGGCATCTCCAACACCTTGGCGAGAGCTCGGTGGACGTAGTGTGGGGTTTGCGTGGCACTCCACAACGTCAGCTTATGGTCGGCCGAATACACGGCGACCGCGGCGTGTTGCTCCATTGGGAGGTGTGTGTTTCCGGCGTAGAAGAACAGATCCTCACGCACGAGATCGGCCTCCTCGAATCCCTCCTCGACGTTACCGAACTCGAGGCTAACGAGCTTGTGGAGATTGCCACTGTCGCCGTAGTCGTGGATACGGGGTTCCGGATTGGCAATCGCCTGTTCAATTGATCCAATCGCGTCGAGTTGTTCGTACTCGACGTCGATGTCATCCAGGGCCACGGTCGCCACCTCCTCCGACACGGCTGCGACGGCGGCCACGGGATCGCCGATGAATCGGGCAGTATCGAGGGTCAGGGCGTGCTCGTCCTGACTGACCGGAAGAATGCCGAACGGTATCGGCAAATCCGTGCCGACTAGCACGGCGTGGACGCCGTCCCGCGCCTCGGCGCGCGACGTGTCGACGCGCAGGACGCGAGCGTGCGGGTGCGGGCTGCGCAGGATCTTGCAAAGGAGCATTCGCGGCAAGTAAAGGTCGTCGGCGAACTGCGTTTGCCCGGTGACCTTGTCTACCGCATCCACCTTGCGCAGGGCGCGACCGACAACGCGCAGTTGGTCGCCGTTATCGCTGCCCATAGAGCACCTCATCGCTGGGCTCGGCTGATTCGCCGCGCAGGCGCGCGGCGGCCAACTCGACCGCCTCGTAGATCTTGATGTATCCGGTGCATCGACAGAGGTTGCCGGCCAAGGCCTGCTTGATGTCTTCCCGCGACGGCGACGGGTTTTCGCGGACGAGCGCTGCCGCTGTCAAGAGAAATCCTGGGGTGCAGTAGCCGCATTGAGCCGCTCCCAAATCTGCGAAGGTTTCCTGTAGCGGATGGAGCGCGGGGCCGTTCGCCATTCCTTCCACTGTTTCCACGGAGCGCCCTTCGCAGGCCATTCCCAGCAGGAGGCACGAGAGAACCGGCTGTCCGTCCACCAAGACGGCGCACGTCCCGCACTCGCCAAGTTCGCACCCGTGCTTCGTGCCGGTCAGTCCGAGATCTTCCCGGAGGACCTCCAACAAAGTCTTGTGTGGTGCAAACCAGGCTTCGGTAGGCTCGCCGTTTACCTCCAGCGAAATACGCACTTTCTCGACGGGTTTAATCGGGGTTTTCCCCAAAAAAGAACTCCTCCGTCTTTTGCGTGAGAAACTGCTTGGCTTTCGGATCGAGCAGGTTCAAACCATAGTGGTTGATGATGGCCGTCTGCTCCTTCAACCAATCCTGCCAGCAGTTCCGACACACGCCGTCGTAGATCCGTGCCCCGAGGCCCGTGGGCAGGGGGGGCGCCGGCAGCTGCTCGTCGGTACGTTCGCAGCGCGTGCAGGTAATTTGGCTCATATCGGGAATTTAACCTTGCGATGACGCGGGCGCGACGCCAGCTTTTGCGCCTCATGGTCTTGCGTGAGTCGTCGTTTGGGCTTTGTGCAACGTGTTGCCTGGGACGAACCGTTGGTAACAAACACGGTTCGAACTTTGTGCTCTGTGGGCGGTCACTGGGCGATCCGAATTACCCGAAGTACCCACGCACGCCGGTGATACAATGTCCTGGATATGAGGCCGCGCCGTCCCGGGACCGCGGCGAAGCGGGCTTGAGCGATCCGCCCACTTTACACGAAATCGGAGGCGAGGATGGAAGTCCGGTTGACCCAGGAGATGCTGACCGCGGTGAAGGAGACGCCTGAGCCTCTCGAATGACTTCGCGCTTGCCCAATCAACTCATTCCGTCTTTCAGTCTTTCCGTCCTTCAGTCCCCCCGATGGTCAACCCGGTGGCACTTATGGCGGGTGTGAGAGGTACCGCCGGATTGTCGTTCCGCGAAAGCGCATCCACCATGGCGTTGGCCACCTCACCCACGACGTCTTTTGGTGAGAGTGCCACGAGCGTCGATCCCGACCCAGAAATTGTGACGCCCCACCCTCCGGCGTCGCGGCCCGCCCTCGCGGCCTCGTCGAATCCAGGAATCAGATGTTTACGATACGGTACGGCCAGCTGATCCAGCATGCCGTAGCCGATCAACGCTGGATCGCCCCTTTCGAGTCCGCGCACCAACGCTGCGGCACGAGCGGCCTGTTCCGCCACCACGTGTCGCTCGACGCTCTGCGGCAGCATGGCGCGTGCCGCCTCCGTTTCAACGGGGCGGTTCGGAACCGCAAAAGCCACCCCGATGTCACCGTGTACGGTCACGGGCGTAGGTGTTGCGGCGGCGAGAACCAGGCCGCCGTACACGGCAGCACCCGCGTTGTCCGGATGTCCTTCCTTGCGGGCGGCAGCCGAAAAAATCTCGTCCTTGTCAACCGCAAAACCCCGAGCGATCTGCTCCAAGGCCAGAGACGCGACGCGGCCGGCCGCGGAAGAACCCAAGCCCCGGCCCATCGGGATATCTGAGTGAACGCACAGTTGGTGTTCCCGCGCCGTGCCGGCGGCAACCAGGTGCGTGTAGACGATGTCGGTTTCCGCCCGCAAATCGGCCACGGCCCCGGAATATTGCGGCTCGCCACTTCCGGGGGTGAGGCGAACATCCAGCCAGAGGTCGAGCGCCAACGCCAGGAAGTCGAAACCGGCGCCCAAGTTGGACGTTGATGCCGGCACTCGGACGGAGAGCGTCTTCCCTCCTCTTTACTCGTACCGCAGCGCTTCGATCGGATCCAACATCGATGCACGTCGCGCGGGCCACAGCCCAAAAAAGATTCCGACGGCAGCACTGAATACGAACGCCATTCCCACGGCTTGTGGCGAAATGATGGTGGGCCACCCCTGGAGACGTGCGAGTGCGTACGCGCCACCCGATCCTGCCAGGATGCCTACCAAGCCGCCAAGCATGCACAAGGCCACCGCCTCGACAAGAAACTGCAGCATGATGTTACGCCGGGTGGCCCCCAGTGCTTTGCGTACCCCGATCTCGCGTGTTCGCTCGGTGACGGACACCAGCATGATGTTCATGATTCCGATCCCACCCACCACGAGACTCACTGCGGCGATCCCGGCGAGGAGGAACGTGAACGTCTGGGTCGTTTCCTGCGCTGTGCTCAAGAACTCGGCTCGGTTGAGCATTTGGAAGTCGTTCGCTCCACCCGGCTGGATGCCGTGTTCACGCCGCAGCACCCGTTCGATGCCAATCATGGCGACCGTCATCGAGTCGGGATGGACGATCTGGACGTTGATCGACCGCAGTCGGTCGGTGCCAAAGACACGGAACCGGCCGGTCTGGAGCGGAATGAGAATTTGCTCGTCGCGGTTGGAAAAGCCTTCGCTGCCTTTTTCGGCGAAGATCCCCACGATGTCGAACGGGATGCCGCGAATCGAAACCTGCTGTCCGATCATCGCGGCGCCGTTGGCGTCTAGCATGGCGGGCACACCTTGCCCGATTACGGCGACCCGACGACGTGACTCGTCGTCGCCATGGGTGAACATCTTGCCTGCTTCTATGTCGTAGTTGTTGACTTCATCGAAATCGGCCGTGGAACCCACGACGCTGACGTTGATGTTGCGAGTACCGTATTTTACCTGCTGGTTGCGCGACAACTCGGGCACCACGGCCTTGAGCGCATATCCGTCGCGCCGTAACGCGTCGGCGTCGTCGGTCGTGAGGCTGATTCGGTTGTCTCGGGCTACGCCTCGGCGGAACGACTGCCCCGCGTAAAGCGTGAGTATGTCGGTTCCGAGAGCTTGAATGCGCTCCTCAACCGCGCGTTGGGCGCCGGTTCCCAACGCAACCATGGTGATGACCGCCGCCACACCGATGACGATGCCGAGCATCGTGAGAAACGCCCGCAGTTTGTTTGCGATAATAGACGCGAAAGCGACTTGAACGATTTCTCCGGTGACCACTAGCGGCGTCTTCCTCGCGAGTTCCCGAGTCCCAGTCCACCACTAGTAAAGCGCCGTATGCGATCTTGGAACTCCCGCTGGGATTGCACCAAGCTCGCACTCGGCAGAATCAAGACCTTTTCGTCGGGACTGAGTCCCGACACTACTTGGGCGAAATTGAGATCGGTGAGACCCGTGCGGATCGGCCGGGCCTGGGGCCCGGTGTCGGTTATGACAAATACGATGAACTCTCCCCCAAACTGAAAATTGCTCCGGCGCGATCTCGGGCGCTGGCCAAGAGGTGGGCCCCCTTGACCGCCGCCACCGGCAAATGCACGCTGACCACCTCCCGCGCGGCCGCCACCGCCGGCTCGCATCACACGTTGGAGGATGGAGCGCTCTTCATCCGATATGGATCGAAAGCCACCCCTCTGCATCTTGTCCAAAATGGGCTGCACCTGTTTGCGTGTCAGCCCGGCGGGAAGTTCGATGGTGCGGTCCCGGAATTGGATTGTATTGTCTGACCCGGCGTTGCTGGCCGCGGTGGAGCCTCCCGACGTGGGGCGGCGCTCGGCGCCCGGTGCCCCGCGCGCCGCCGCCAATTGCTGTTCCACGTCGCTCATTTCGATCCCGAGCACGCTCGCCGCAGATGCGATATCGCGTTGCGTTCGCAATGCCGCGTTTGGAATGGCCAGCACTTGGTCTCGCTCTCCGACGTGGATCTCGACGTCGGCGTTCATGCCTGGGCGCAGCAATCCCCCCTGGTTGGGAATGCGGATCAGCACCGCGAACATTGTCGTATTTTGCTGTTCCAACGCCTGAGGCTCGATTTTGAGTACGTTGCCGCGGAAAGGCCGATGGGGATACGCATCTACGGTGATCGTAACGTCGAATCCCCGGTTGATCTTTCCGATGTCCGTTTCGTCTACCAGCGCGCGAATCTGGACCGTGTCGAGGTTCGCCATGCGTAGCAGAACGGAGCCACCGCCCACCTCCCGCGTCGCCGACGAGATGACCGTTCCGATCTCCACGGTGCGCTCGAGGATGACTCCCTTGGACGGCGCCCGCACTTCGGTGTCCTCAAAGGAGATCCGGGCGTCCTCGAGTGAACGCTGCGCGCGTACGAGCTGGGCGTTGGCGTTGGCGCGTTGAAGATTCGCGTTTTCGTATTCTTGCTCTGTGATGGACCCGGTCTCAAAGAGGGCTTTGGCACGCTGTGATCGCGATTCGGCGTTGCCGAGCTGGGCCCGAGCGACCCCGAGCTCGGCTTGGGCCTGAACGACGGCGTTGCGTGGAATACGCGGGTCCACCGACACCAAGAGATGGCCGCGACCGACGAGGTCTCCGGTCTCAACCCGCACGTCGATGATCTCGCCCGACGCCTTCGATTTCACATCGATGGTCTTGATCGGCTCGGTCGTGCCTTCCGCGCTCACCGAGACGACGATGTCTTGTGTCATTACGGGAACGATCTGGTAGATTGGCGGTTCGACCTCTTCTTCGCATCCCGCAACAAGCGCGAGACTCAGCAGTGGTGCGGATCGCCGAAGCGAGCGTGAATATTTCATGCAAGTGCTTTCTTGGTTTCGATGTCCCGCTCGATCAGGCCGTCGAGAAGATGTATCTGTCTGTTCGCGTGCGCCGCGATGTGTGGTTCGTGCGTGATGAGGACGATCGTCTGACCTGCGTCGTGCAAGTCTTCCATCACGCTCATGATCTCTTCGCTCGTCACGCTATCGAGGTTTCCTGTCGGCTCGTCCGCCAGGACGATACTTGGATCGTTTACCAGGGCGCGCGCGATGGCGACACGCTGGCGCTGTCCGCCCGACAACTCGTTGGGGCGATGGAGCATCCGATCCGACAGACCTACCTTCTCCAATGCGACCTTGGCCCGCTCCAGCCGTTCTTTGGCGTGTACGCCGCCATAGATCAAGGGCAGCTCCACGTTGTGTAGCGCCGTGGCCCGCGGCAGCAGGTTGAAAGTCTGAAAGACGAAACCAATTTCCTTGTTGCGAATTCGCGCGAGCTCGTCGTCGTTCAGCTCGCTCACCTTCTGGCCGTTCAGCCAGTACTCGCCCTGGGTCGGCGTATCGAGACACCCCAACAGATTCATGAGCGTCGATTTTCCCGAACCGGACGGCCCCATGATCGCCGTAAACTCGTTACGCTGGATTTGCACGTCTACACCGCGTAGTGCCCGCACCACTTCGCTGCCGAGCTGGTAGTTCCGATGGAGGTCGTGCGTCAGAATGATCACGTCCTCTGGCGGGACGTCGCCAGACCGAAAGTCCGGCGCCGGTGCCGTCCCCGTCCCCGTCATATCGTGCGCCCCACGATCGCTTCGATCTCCGCCTTTGCCAGCAAGTAGTCCAGCCGCGCCTGCACCCCATCGACCTCAGCCTGATCGACGTTGATCTGTGACTGCATCACCTCCAGGATGGTGGCCGCGCCGAGGCGGTACCGTTCCTGCTGCACCCGAAGGTCTTCGGTCGCCGCGGCCAGACTCGCCTCGGCGATCTGAGTGCGGATGGCGGCCGATTGTAACGACGCGAACTGCTGTGTGAGCTGTGCGTTCACCTGGCGGCGGGTGTCTGCGATACGCGCGTGGGCGGCGTCCTGCGCCGCGGCTGACCGAGCCACACCGGTCTCGCGGTTGAAACCCTGGAAGATCTGCCAGCTGAGACCCACCCTGCCCGACCAGCTGCCACGCAGGTTGTCCAAATCCTGGCCGGCCAACGAGCGGCTGTATGAAGCCGTCACCGACGGGAAATACGCGGCGCGTGTCACGCCCACTTGTGCGTCCGCCGACCGGGCGGCCGCTACGATCTGTTCCATCGATGGTCCATCGGTGAGCGCCTCCGCACGGAGGGCGGCCGTGTCGAGATCCACCCTGAACGCGATCGATTCGTCGCCAACTGCCCGCACGTCGCCGTCAAAACCGATCAAGCGTGCAAGGTTGGCTGAAGCGGTGGCCCGTTCGGTCTGACTATTGATGAGTTGTAGGCGCGCGTTCGCCCACTCGACGAACGATTGCAACGTGTCGGAACGGATCGCACTGCCCGCGGCGAGCCGGTCACGTGTCGTTTGAAGTTGACGCACGGCGCGTGCGATCCGTGTCTCCGATACCCGCACGAGTTCATCGGCCGCCAGGGCGTTGAAGAACGCCTGTTTCGTCTGCAACGCGATCTGAAATTCTTGCGACGTGTAGTTGGCCTCTGCGTTCGTGAGGTCTGCCCCTCTGGCTTTCGACTGGGCGTTACGTCGGAATCCGTCGAAGACGGTATAACTGGCGCTCAGCGATCCGTTGATAAATTTCGTCGACGGCGCCGAAACCGTGATCTGGTTTTGCTGGTCGAGCCGGTCCGTCGAGTTGATGCTCCAACCCGAGCTGCCGCTGATCCGCGGCAACCAATCGCTGATGGACTCTCGCTTCGACGCCTGCGCGACTCGGATATCACCCTCAGCCTGAATGATGGCGGGGCTGTATTGCATTGCGAGACTCATGGCTTCGTCCAACGTCACAGTCGGAACTTGGGATGCGACGGGCTCCGCAACGGAACCCAACGAGAGAGCGACGGCAAAAGCGATCGCCGGTAGCATGTTTCTGTTCATCATCTCTGCTTTGCCTATGTGGTTTACCTTTGGCGTCGGCTAGCCCGCGCGGCTCGGACGCTATCTTTGCTTTACGTGGATTGTTTACCTTTGGTGTCGGCCAGCTCGTGCGGCTCGGACGCTGTCGGTGTGGGCGAACATTTGCCGGTACTCTTCGGCCTGGCCGCTATCTAGCCACGAGATGATCTTGGAGCGGGCATCTCCGCGAATTTCCTGGATTCTCCGTCGTTCTTCTTCTCGCAGCTCACGTGTGGTCGTATGCCAGATCGTGCTGAACTCCTCTAGCACAATCTCGATCTTGTCCCGTTGGTCTGGCGATAGACCGAGCCGCTCCTGAAGCGTCTCTATGTACGGTGTTCGTGGGGGCCGCTTCTCTTTCCGGTCGCGATCGGCTATCGCGGCCGAACCCGCGTTGCCGACGATGAGGCCGGTCACAAACACCGCTGCCAAAAGACCACCGGCCGCCACCTTCGATCTATTCATCGAATGCGTCCCAACGATTGAAAGACATCTGCCTCGTGCCTTCCGTTAGCGCTCCGGGAACGCAGCCAGGATGAACCCGACATCAGGCGGATCCGCCGCCACAGTCAGCACCGAGGCCTCGGTGGCCGCCCGAAGCGCCTCCTCGGCCGTCGCCTGCTGTACGGGTGCGGTGGGTGCTGTTGCGAGAGTCAATCCAACGGCCAATGCTGCCAGCGCTGCCGCTGCTGCTACCACGAGCCCAGGCCGCGCCCAGGCCCCGAGGACCCTCCACCAGTCACCGCGAAGCCGCCGGACATCCAGCGTCCGGACCTCCCCCATGACCCGGGCAACAAAGGCCCGGTCGTCACCCGCCTCCAGCACCTCGCGCAAAGTTCTGCCGAGGTCCCGCAAAGGCCGGTGATCGAATGGTGAGGTTCTCATACAACTTCCTCCTTCCAATGGTGCTGCCAGGAGGCCAGTGCGGTCCGTAGTCGTCGACGCGCGTGAAACACGTCGGAACGCACCGTCCCCTGGGGAATGCCTAGGATCTCGGCGATCTCCGCGTGGGAGTATCCCTCGACGTCGAAGAGCGTTACCGCCATCCGCTGGCGCTGGGGCAACCCAGCCAGAGCGTCCCGAAACGCTTTCTGGAAGGCTCGTTGGTCGGTCTCGACGTCCGGTCCTGGACCTCTACCTGTCGTCGATTCGGACAGCTCGTCGGCGGCGCGGACCTTTCGCCTCCGCCGGCGATCCGCGGCGGCGTTGGCCACGATCCGCATGAGCCAGGGCCCAAAGGGCCGATTCGGATCGTACCGGTCGAGGTGCCTCAGGGCCGACAGGAACGCGTCCTGGGCGGCATCGTCGCCGTCGTCCGGGTCTCCCAGCACGGCTCTGGCCACCCGGCGGGCCTGGCCGGCGTATCGCTCGACCAGCTCGCCGAAGGCCTCCTGATCCCCAGCTTTGGCCCGGGTCGCCAGCACCGATTCTTTTACATTCATCCTACGTCCAGGATGAAAGCCGCGTTGACCCCTGGCAAGGGGTCGTTCCTCCCGAACTCCAGAATCCGTGGGTTTGGTCACCCCGCCCCGAGCCCGAATTTCTCCTGCTCGGCGCGCAGGGCATCGATCATGAACTGAACGTGTTCCTCCAAAGTGACGCCAAGCTCCTCCGCCCCTTGACGGATGTCATCTCGGTTGACTCCTCTGGCGAACCCTTTGTCCTTCAGCTTTTTCTTGACGCTCTTGATTTGAAGGTCGTTCAGGCTCTTGTCGGGCCTCACCAGGGCGCAGGCCACCAAGAAACCACAGAGTTCGTCCACAGCAAACAGCGTTTTCGCCATTTGCGATTCGCGGGGCACGTTGCAGTATGCCGCGTGTCCTAGGATCGCATTACAGATCGCGTCTCCGACGCCGCGCTCTCGCAGCAGATTGACCCCGAACGATGGATGTTCGTCCGTTGGGGAGTGGTCCTTATTCGGGTATTTCTCGTAGTCGAAGTCGTGCAGCAGCCCCACCAGGCCCCAGTCTTCTTCGTCCTCGTCGAAGTGCCGGGCATACGCTTTCATCGCCGTTTCGACGCAATACATATGTCGTCTGAGGTTTTCCGTCTCCGTGTACTCGTGCATCAGAGCAAGAGCTTCTTCTCGCGTCATCACGACACCTCTCCTGGAGCCCAATGTTCGAGCCAGCATTGCAGCACGATAATTGGCCACAAGGCACGCGCGTGGTTCGCCCGGCCCGCCCGATGGTCTGACAAAAATTGGTCGATCGGCATGGTGGACAACACCCCCTGCCTGCGTATTCGATCCGGGTCGAGGAGTTGGTCAACTCGCGCGCGCATTCCGCCATTGATCCATCCAGCCACGGGTACGCTCAATCCGCGTTTGCGCCGCCTCATGACCCAACGAGGCACGATCGGCGCCGCAGCGTTTCTGAGCACGCTTTTTCCACGCAGGCCTCGATGGGAGAGCGATGGCGGGACGCTTCCAGCGAATGCTGTGACGTACGGGTCGAGGAATGGTGCCCGCGACTCCAGGGAGACCATCATGCCCGCGCGGTCGAGCTTGACGAGTAAACCGTCGCGTAAATAGGTGAGGTAGTCGAATCGCATGGCGGCGGTGGCGGGATCGGAGGTGGCGATGGCCGGCAGGGCTTCGCGGACGGATGCTTGGGCCTCCTCGGTCAAGTACGGGAAGAGTCCAGTTCCGAACCAACCAATGTGACGATCGAGCCACGCGGTGCCCGCGTAGTCCGTAAATCGCTGCGCCAGCAGCGAAAAGGGAACGGGACTTTCCGTTGCCGGAACGGCGAACAACACGCTCTCGGTGGCGCGTCGCACAAAACGTGGTAAGGCAGCGTACCCATCGGCGGCGCGGTGACCGAGGTATGTGGGATAGCCGCCGAACAATTCATCCGCGCCTTCTCCCGTCAGCACAACGCCGACATGCTCCCTCGCCGAACGCGCGAGTAGATATGTTGGCAGCAAGGCGGGGTCGGCCAGCGGCTCGGCCATCCGCGAGAAGACTGTCTGAAACGCTTCCTTTAATAGGGGTTCGTCGATGCGGGTCTCGACATGTCGGGTCTTGAGGTCCCGACTCAAGCGACGCGCGTGCACTCCTTCATCGTACCGTGGGTTTGCAAAGGAAGCCGTAAACGTGTGAATTGGATACGAGGATGATTTGGTTGCCGCAGCCGCGATGAACGCCGAGTCGATACCACCGCTCGTGTACACGCCTATCGGAACGTCAGCGGCCATCTGCTTCTCGACGGCGTGGACTAGGAGATCTCGCAACTGCTGTGAGGCGTCCGTCATGGTCTTTGGAGCCGGCACCTCGGGGACTGCGATCCCACGTGTGCGTGCCGCGGCCGCGCAACGAAACGTGACGCTTGTGCCGGCGGGCACCTTGCAGACGTTTTGAAACGGGGTGTGCGGTTCGCGGACATACCCAAAGGTGAGGTACTCATAGAGCGCAGCGTGGTTCAACTCTCTACACAGCTTTGGATGCTGCAAAAGCGCTTGGATCTCGGACGCAAACCACATTTCGCCTTCGACCTTCATGTAGAACAGTGGTTTTTCGCCGGCTCGGTCACGGGCCAGGGTAAGAGATCGTGTCGGTTCGTGCCACACCGCGAGAGCGAACATCCCGTCCACGTCATCGAGGCCTGAGATGCCGTGTGTATCGAACAGGGGAACTAGCGCTTCAACATCGCAGCGCGATCGAAACGCATAGCGTGGGAATCTTCTCCGCAACGCCGTTGCGTTGTAGATCTCCCCGTTACACGCAAACCAGGCGTTTTGGGATGGACTAGAGAAGGGTTGGTTGGCCTCGGGCCGGTGGTCGATGATGTTCAATCGCTCCACGCCGATTGCCGCGTGCGTCGACCGGAAGGCCCCAGAGTGGTCGGGGCCCCGGTGCCGGAGGCTCGCTCCCATGCGTTCGAGCAAATCCGCCCGTTTGAGTGGATGTTGGGTCAGCGAAATCATTCCGTAGATGCCGCACATGATGCGTAGCCTACTTCAACGGACGCCGGGCGTTCGCCGCAGCGGATTGACGGCGAGGCGCGTGCCGCCGCAGGGACCGTAGGCGGCCACCTTGCGGTTGCTGGCTATGAGGGGAAGCCGACTTTCCAAGAGGCCACGCGCGGTCGCGTTATCGGTCCGAACCACAAACACGCGGGGCGGCCGGCAATCTGCGAGTGCGTCGAGCCACCAGTCGGCCGGCCGTAACGGGGACCCGGGTACCCCAAGCAGGCGTGAGTACGAGCGGACGATGTAATTGCTGGTGAGTTCCGAGCCGTCTGTGGTAGCAAGGCGGAAGTCACGGCCGAGGTAGAACGGCAGCGACAGTGGATAGGCCTGAATAGCGACAATTTCCGTGCGCTCGGTCATGACTTGCTCAACCGCAGCAGCCAAGTCGCGTGCCGACCGATCGTTGCCGATAGCGTTCATGAGTCTCACGCTCACGAATGGAATCGCGACGACGGGGACGCTCAGCGCGAACAGCGCGATGTCTCGTCTGTGCGAAAAAACGAGACCCGCAACGCCAGACAGCAAGCAAACGGCGCCCAGTGCACGCGCCGTGCCCGGGATGGCGGCGCCCACCGCGGTGTCCACATCGAGCAGCGCACCGACGATTGTTGGCGCCAAGAAGACGATGATCCCGCAAGCGACCAGTGCTGCGCCACCTCCGCGCGTACCGTGTGGCCGTCCCTCGCGCCAAAGCAGCCCGACCAGCAGACCGATTGGTGGGATCAGTGGAAGGACATAGTGAGGCCGTTTCGACTGCGATAACGAGAAGAACACGAACGGCACGACGATCCACAGGAGCATCAGCACTACGCGACGATCCCACGAACCGCCCACGTCGCGCCGGGGGCGCCCGTGCTTCCAACCAGACAGTGCGACCACCGACCACGGCAGCGACCCGGCAAGAATGATCGGCACGAAGTACCATAAGGGCCCGGTACGATAGAACTCATCCGTGGTCAGCCTCTTGAACGTTTCGGTTACCAACGCGTACTCGAGAAAATCCGGTACTTCTCGTGACATCGCGAAAATCCACGGCAAGACGATGGCAACGAAAACGAGGACCGCAACCGGATCCCACAGTGCGTCCACCCGTTTGCGCCAACCGAGGTAGGGGAGCACGACCATAAGCGGCAGCGCAAGGCCGATGGGACCTTTGGTCAGCACGGCGAGGGCAAGGCCGACCCAACCGAGGACCGTCATCCAGGCGGCGCGTTCCTTTTCCGTCGACTCGCTCTTTCTGCGTGGAATCTCCGCGGCGAGATAGAAACCAATGATCGACAGCGCCACAAAGAAGGTGAGGGCGCTGTCGAAGATCACGGTGCGTGCGAAAGCGAGTGTGAGGGGCGCGGCTCCCGCCGCCGCCGCCGCGACGGCACCGCCAATGGCGCCGAGGGTTTTGGTTCCGAACCACCACACCAGAGTGAGCGTGGCCAACGTAAAGAGCAGCGAGGGCAACCGAGCCGCGAGTTCGGAGGTGCCGAGTATTTTCATGCTGATTGCGTCGACGGCGAAATAGAGGACGGGTTTGTCGACGTATGGGAGACCGTTGAGGCGGGGGATCAAGTAGTTGTTGGAGACCGCCATCTCGCGAGCGATCTCCGCATTCCGACCCTCGTCGGGTTCGAGGAGCGGGTATCCGTTGATGCGAAACGACAACCCCACCAAAACGATCACGAGCGTCGCGACGATCCAACGGTGTTTTTCCAACATGATCATCGCACGATCGTCGGCCACATCCTGGTGTGAGGATTCGACAAAACCGTGGAAGGGGTCAAACCGACTCGCCCTGTTCCGCTGCGGGTTGGGTGGGCGCAATGCCTACCGTGAGGGGTACCAAAGCCGCTATTTCGTCGTCTACAGTTATCTCAAAGCCGTATGACCCCGCGTGTTCCAACGGCACGTCGAAGACCAGGACGGTGCCCGCCTCGACCTCCGTCACCCCGGCAGGGGGCTCGGAGAAGCTCACGGCGCCGTCACCGGTGATGATCTCGTGCTCGTCTTCGTCGGTGAGACGTATGCGCACTTTGTGCTCCCCGAGTTCGGTTCGGCGACCCTTCAAGCGCATTACGAGGTGCAGGCGGGGATGCATGACCGGGAACCGTTGCACCCAAATGTGCTCAAAGATTCCCAAGACGGAGAGCTTGCCGTATTGGTCGATAAGGGCGTAGTCGCACAAGAGGGCTAGGTCGACTCTCAAGATTTCCTCTCAGAGGGTCAGACGGCCGAAGATGGACAAAGTGTGTTGATCGGACATTCCTCACACCGGGGCTTGCGCGCCTGACAGATCGCGCGCCCATGTTGGATCATCAGGTGTGGAAAGAGCGTCCAGTCGGATCGAGGAACCAAGCGCATGAGATCCCGCTCGATTTTCACCGCGTCTTTGTGTTTCGTGAGCTTCAATCGGTTCGAGATTCGAGTGACGTGCGTATCCACGACCACACCTTCGTCGATCCCAAAGGCATTTCCCAACACGACATTCGCGGTCTTTCTTCCAACGCCGGGGAGTTGCGTCAGTTCTTCCAGCGTACGGGGGACTTTCCCCTTGTGTTTTTCGAGGAGGCTCTGTGCCATACCGAGAATCGATTTTGTCTTGTTGCGGAAAAATCCCGTCGACCTGATGATGTCGGAAAGCTCCTCCGGATCGGCTTCGGCGTAATCCCTGGCTGTTTTGTAGCGCTTGAAGAGATCCTTGACCACGATGTTGACGCGCACGTCAGTGCACTGTGCGCTCAGAATCGTCGCGACCAGAAGCTGTAACGGAGATCGAAACGTGAGCGAACACTTCGCGTCCGGGAAACGCTTTTTGAGTTTCCGAATGATCGCCCGTGTGCGGGGCTTCCTGTCATCGACGCTCAATTTGGGCGATTCATCCGCGTTAAATTTTGGCAACTCATCTGCGTTCAATTTTCGCGACGCCGGGCAACATGTTGCATAAATTCCCGGAGCGGACGGGCGTTGAGCACGTCGTGTGGCGAAAGCCACCCTTTCCGTGCGATCCCGATGCCGAGTTCCATGTTGATCATTCCGGCCACGTTGTGCGCATCGGCTCCGATGGAGATGGTGACGCCTTTGCTAACTGCGCGCCGCACCAATCGCCAATCCAAATCGAGGCGTTGCGGATCCGCATTGATCTCGATGGCGATTCCTCGTTCGGCTGCCTTCTGGAACACGGCGTCGAAATCCATGGGGTATGGGTCGCGCGAGAGAAGCAACCTTCCGCTTGGATGGCCGAAGATGGCCATATTGGGGTCGTCCATGGCACGCAAAATGCGTTTCGTCATGACGTCGCGATCCTGACCGTATCCGTTGTGAAGCGACGCGATGATGAAATCAAACGACGAGCGAATCTCCGGAGTGTAATCCAAGCTGCCGTCCTGCAGAATATCGACCTCGATGCCTTTGAGAACCGTGACGTTGTCTACATCGGCATTCGCACGATCGATCTCGTCATGCTGATCCTGAATCTTGTCGCGAAATAGACCTCCGGCGTAGCGCGCGGCCTCGCTGTGGTCGGTGATGCCGAGGTACTCGTAGCCGGCCTCTTGTGCGGCAAGGGCCCAGTCTCGCACCGTACTTGTCCCGTCGGAATAGTTGCTGTGACAATGGAGGAATCCGCGTATATCTCCGGGCTCGACTAGCAGCGGCAACTTGCCCTCTGCAGCTGCCTCGATCTCATTTTGGCCCTCCCGGAGCTCCGGAGGAATCCACTCGAGGTCCAATGCGGCGTAGACGTCCTCCTCCGTGGTGCAGCGAATCTTGGTTGCGTTCGACGTGATCCCGGCGGCCGTCCATGAGAGTCCGAGTGATTCCGCACGTTGGGCGAGGGCATCGAGGTGCTCGACGCTCCCCGTCGTTTGCACCAGGTGAAACCCCATCTCGTCCGGCCGACCCGCGCACAGGCTGGCGACCGACCCGCTGGCGAACTTGATGGTGGTCATCCCCTCCGTTTCGCTGGTGACCTCCGTGACGTCAACGAGAGAATCCAATCGGCTGGCCACCGAGTCCCACGGCCCATCGAGCTCGACGAGAAACTCCATGTTCTCGATGATCTCTCGGCGTCTGCGAATGTCTCCGACGATCTCCGCGCGTGCAACACCCGGGAGTTGCCTCATTGTGGGGAGCAGCGCCTGCGCCTCGGTGCGGGCGTGGTGGAACAGGCGAAACTCACCAACGTGCTTGAGGAACTTGAGACTCCGCAGGACTTTCTGCGCCATCTTCCGACCAAAGCGCGGCAAGCTTGCGAGACGGCCGTCGCGGGCGGCCTCTTCCAACTGCGATAAAGTCTTAATCCCGAGACTCTCGTGTATTTGGCGGATCTTTGCGACGCCAAGCCCGGAGATTTGCATCATGTCAACTAGCCCGGCAGGTATATCCCGGCGGAGTTCGTCGAGCACCGTGCTGCGGCCCTTGGCCAGCACCTCGACGACGATTTGGAGGGTGGCGGGGCCGATGCCCCTCAGCTCGGCGAGTTTCCCACTGGTCGCGGCTTCAGCGAGATCGTCTGCGAAACCGGCAACCGCACGGGCTGCGGTTTGATATGCTCGAACCCGAAACGCGTTTTCCCCCTTCAACTCGAGACACGCGGAAATCTGGTCGAGGATCCGGGCGACTTCGTTCTTGCTGCTCATGGTGATAAAGTGAAGCTACTCACCCGCCGATATCAGCGCGAGGTGGGACAGTTGTAGCAGTTCGCCCTCTGTGGTCACCGACTTGAACCCCGCTTGTGCGCCTCCATCCATTATAGGGGCAAAAGGGGGGTCTCGCGTGTCACTTGCCGCTGCGGCCACGTCGTCCGCGCCTCCGGTGACCGTGATTTGGGAGAATCCGTCCCGGCCCGGGCGCAGTCCGAGAATTGCGGCAACTGTCAGTTCCGCTTGCGACTTCGCACGCACCACAAACAACCCATCGAGTGGTTCGTGGGGCTGGTTGTCACCAATCCTGGCCCAGTACCAACGCTCGGGAAATACGAGGTAACAGGCGTCGTGTTCGAGGACTGGTATGTTGGTCGACCCGCCATCGATTGCCGCCTCGAGTTTGTCTCTGTCCACCGAAAGCGTGTGCTCGCCCGCAGCCCAATAGCGGTACGCGACAAAGAGCAACGCGAGATACTCGGTTACGGCCTGTGGATCCGCCTCGGCCAGTTCGGGTGATCCCAGGTCACGAAGGAGTCGTTGCGCCGTTGGCAGCCTCGTCAGCGTAGCCAGATCGACGCTTGCGTCCGGAGCCTCTTCGCGGATGTGGGGGAAAGAGGTCCCCGCGAGTTCCGCAAACACCATGTCGAACGGGTGGGTACGGCTCATGGATTTCGAGGTAGAAACGCGTCCAGCGCCGCCACGAACTTGTGTGGTTCCTCCACGTACGGAACGTGGCCCGAGTGTTCGAAGACGACGAGCTCCGCACCGAGGAGCGATGCCGTCTCCTCCGCGGATGATACAGAGATCGCGTCGTGCTGGCCGTGCAACACCAAAGCCGGAACAGACAATGACGCTAGTTTGTCGCGAATGTCGTAATCGCTCACACTGCTCCAGACCGCTTGCTGCGTGCGGCCGGTGACGCGAAAAGGTGTGAGTCCACGCGCTCTCGCCGGGTGAGCGAAATATCCCGCTACCGACAACTCGAATGCGCGCTTACGATATGCCTCCGGATCACTTTCGCGCAGACCGGATTGCCGGAGTTCGTCCCTGGCGCGAACGATTTCGGGCGCCGCCATCCGTTCGGATAAGCGTTGTTGGAATTCACGCCGGGCCCCCGCGTGCACGGGTGCCGCCGACACCAAGGCCAGGCGACCCACCCGCTCAGGATGCTCGGTGGCGAAGAGCTGTGCGAGCAATCCACCCCACGAGTATCCGAGGAGGGTGGCCGGCTCCGTGCTCCAATGTGAAATCAACGCGTCGAGATCAGCGGCCTGCTCACGCCATCCGACCTCGGTGTCGCGACTCACTTGAGATTTTCCGCCGCCTCGTTGGTCGTAGTATCGCAGCCTGCGACCTTGGGCGAGCGCGTCGAACTGCGGCAGGAGATAGTCGTGCTGGGCACCGGGTCCGCCGTGCATGACGATGACATCGGGTCCATCACCGACGGTGCGGGTAAACAGTTCGACTCCATTGACACATACGTGTTCCTCGACGACCAGTGCAGACGACTCATTCATCGTGAATATGTACTAGAGGAGGGCCGCGAGAGCATCAGCCACTACCCGCACGGCCCCGACCTCGGGCTCGTCGAAACCGTCTAGGACGTCGCTGTCGATATCGATTTGACCAAGAATTTCTTCATGACGCCGGATTAGCACCACGAGCTCCGAGCGGGTGTCGACGCTGCACTCGAGATACTCTTCGGCCGCGCACACATCAGGCACGTTCAAATCGGTCTTCTTGGCCACCGCTCTCCCGCAAACGCCCTGTCCGACCGGGATCTCGGTGAAATCGGTCGGCCGGCCGTCAAACGCTTCGAGCTTCAACATATCGCCGCTGTCGTCGACCATGTACATGTACACCGACGTGTACGGTGTACCGGTTTGACGAATCCTCTCGGCTGCCAATTGCAACAACTCTTGCCGGGGAACGTCGCGACAGAACGCACCGTGTAGCGTCTTGGCGATTGATTCCGCCCTCAGCTTGGTGTCACCCACCGCGCCGTCCCAACGTGGCTTCGATCTCGATAACCCGGTCGTCTCGGCGGACCTTGATCGTCACGGTGTCTCCGGGCTCGAGTGCTTGCAGTGCTTCGGTCATCGCATAGAGGTCCGAAACCTCGAACTGGGCGATCTGGACGATGATGTCACCGGCCCGGATACCTGCTCGGTCTGCTGGGCCGCCCGACCGGACACCACTCAGTCGCACGCCGCCCGGGGAATCCGACATGTCGGGAATGGTCCCGAGATACGCACCGTATCCCCCCGACGTAACCGTTGGCGGCGGTGGCGCGTCCACGAACGTCAGCGGTGCGGTGCGGGTTGCAAGGCTCCACGCCATGTCGGATACAAAAGAGGCCACTCGCGCAACACCATCGGCGTTGACCAACTCGGCGTCATCGGTCGTGCGATGGTAGTTCTCGTGTGTTCCGGTGAAAAAATGCAGCACGGGGATCTTCTGGATGAAGAACGACTGTTGGTCGCTGCGACCATAGCCGTTACCCGACGCAGCAAGACGAAAGCGATGATCCAAGTTGGTTGCCTCGAGCAGCGAAACAAACTCCGCCGCTGTTTCGGCACCGAACGCTATGAGGCGATCATCGGTGAGGTAACCCACCATGTCCATGTTCAACATGGCGAAGGTCGAGTCATTGGAGACGACCGGGTTCTTCACATAGTAGTTGGACCCGATCAGTCCGGCCTCCTCCGCGGTGAAAGCGACGAAGATAATCGAGCGCACGTCCTCTGCAGTGCGCGCGTGCAGTTGCCTCGCCACTTCGATCAATGCCGCGGTGCCGGACGCGTTGTCGTCCGCGCCGTTGTGGATCACCCGCACGCTATCGGCGTCGAGGCTGCCAAACTCACCGTAACCCAAATGATCGTAGTGTGCTCCGACGACCACGGCCTGAGTCCGCAGTGGCCCGCGACCCGGGACGATCCCCACCACGTTTGCGACCACGGCACCACCGATGCCCGTGTGGGCGGCCGCCGGTGCTGTCGGCGAAATCGTGAAGCGCTGTAGAAACCCGTCGACGGTCCCGCCCGCCAAGCCGATTTCTGCGAAGTGGTCTGCGATGTACATCGCGGCGGCGTCGAGCCCAGCCGTACCGACACCTCGGCCCTCACGGTCGTCGTCGGCGAGGAAGTTGACGTGCCTGATGATACGGTCCGATGCACCAGACGGGCGCTGCCCCACCGCTGTTCCGACCGTGGCGTGGGCGACGAACATGGTAAGAAGCAACACGCGTGGTTGTACGAACGACATTTGAAACGCTTCGAAAATGGGCCTAGAAAGATAATCGGATTCTTCTCCTACACCCCACCCCCTCCGATAGCCACAGAGAACCCAGCGATGAATTGCAGAACTCTGCGCTCTGTGCCAAACAGGTGGTGTAGGGCTGTTACGCGGGTACGAAACTGGTTTCTTGCGTGAGGCGCCTGGCGAATCCGGCCAACAGCTTCGCGGCATTGTCCAGATCTTGCAGGTCCACCATCTCGTTGGGGCTGTGCATATAGCGATTCGGGACCGACACCAATCCCGTGGCGATACCGCGGTGGGCGGTGTGGATCGAATCGGCATCCGTCCCGGTGTACCCCGGCGCCGCCGCGATGGCGTACGGGATCGTTTCGTCCTCTGCCGTTTGAACGAGCAGATCGAACACACCTTCGTTGACGGCCGACCCACGAGATAGAACCGGCCCGCCACCCAACTTGAAATCTCCGTGCTCCTTTTTCTCGACATCGGGATGGTCGGTGGCATGGGTGACGTCGACCACTAGGGCTACCGACGGATCGAGAGACGTGGCACTCGTGCGGGCGCCTCCCCCGGTCCACGAAATCTCTTCTTGTACGGTGGCAACGGCGAACACCGCGGCGCCCGGCGGCTCCTTTGCCAGAATGCGCAATGCCTCGAGCACAACGAATGCGCCAATGCGGTTATCGATGCTTCGCGAAGCGATACGGCCGCTGGGAAATTTTTCCATCGTGGCGTTCAACACCGCGGGGTCGCCAACCCGCACTCGATCCAACGCCTCGGCCTTGGACTTGGCGCCGATGTCGATCCACAGGTCACTTACCTTCGAGACCTTGTCTCGATCTTCCTTCTTGATAAGATGAATGGCCTTCTTCCCGATCACGCCTGCCACCGGGCCGTTGCGACTCGCGATGGTGACGCGCTGTCCGACCAAAACCTGCGAGTCCCAGCCACCAATGACCGAGAAGAAGAGAAAGCCATTATCGTCCACGTGAACGATCATGAGACCGATTTCGTCGATGTGCCCGGCGAACATTACGCGCGGAGAGCCCTCGGGGTTTACGGCAGCCTGTGAGTTGCCCTTCACATCGGTGGACACTTCCTTGGCGAACCCTTCGGCCTCCGTACGCCACACTCGCGCCGCGCCGGTTTCGAAGCCGGATGGGCCCGGAGTATCCAATAATTTTTCGAGAAACGTCAACGATGCGCTATTCATGAGCCCATTGCCTGTTGGTACTGTGAACTAAAGTCGCCGGCGACCATCACCAAGATATCAACACTCGTCGCGGCGTCTGTAGGTTTCTCAGTCCAGCGTTATCTTCAGCACCGGGGTTTACAATTTGGCATTACGACATGCGTGATTTTGTTGATGCTAACGGAGCGCAGTGGCGCGCCGAACTGATTAGCCACGGCCGGACCTCGGAGTATTTGAATCCGAAGGTGCACAAGCCGATCCTGCAGTTTACTTGTCTCGACCACCGCCGCCCGCGACGGTATCTCGGCTACGTCCCGGACGAAGACACAGGTCTCGACATCCTATCCGACGTCGAGTTGCAGCAACTTCTCGACCGCGCCGCCGTGCATTAGCACGAAAGGCGGTAAGGCGGTAGGGCGGTAGGGCGGTATCCCCTGCCCCTCGCTGCCCTCCAAGCCGCCCCTCGCTCCTCGCTCCTCGAATCCCGCTACCTGAACTGCTTCAACAGTTTTGTCAGACACCTCATTGCGAACACCTGGCTCTCAGAATCACCGCGCTGCGGCGTCGCGCATCGGAGCGATGCCAACCCGGTAAAGCAAGAACATGACCACGGCCAACAGAATGACGCCGGGGTAATGCGCGCCGGTGTGGTCGCCCCAGAAGGCCAAGACATTGGCGTTACCTGCCACCACAATCGGTATGGCAAGCAAGATGCCGACCAACGCTTCGCCGGTAATCGCTCCTGCCGCGAAGAGCAGCCCGTTACGATCGCCGGTCTCCGCCGCCACCTTCAAGCTTTCCCGCCGCTCTGGCGGCGCCGCTGCGGTGGCCTTGTCTTGATGCCGATTGACGGCCCAAGCGATCAGCCCGCCGAGGAAGATGGCGACCGAGAGTTCGAACGGGAGGTAGATGCCCACGGCCACCGCGAGCACGGGCGTGCGGAAGCTTCTGTTTTGGGCTTTGAGGGTTTCGTCGAGTACGATCACGGCAATGGCAACCAACATGCCGGTGACGATCATTGCCCAAGGCAACCCTCCATGGAAGACGCCATCTGCGACCGCGGCCATGAGCGTGGCCTGTGGGGCCGTCAGCGGATTGGGGTGCGTTGCGGTTGCGATGCCGATACCGTACGCCTTGAGGAGCAACGTGAGTACCGGCGCCATGACGAACGCCGCAGCAATCACGCCCACGAGCTGCATGATCTGCTGTTTGTACGGAGTGGCGCCCACGATGCGGCCGGCCTTGAGGTCCTGCATGTTGTCGCCGGCTATCGCAGCGGCACAGGCAACCGTCGCACCGATCAGGATTGCGGCCGCCGGTCCGACAAGGCTTTGGGTGCCCAACAAGGCAACCAGAAGCAGCGACGCTGTGAGAACCGTCGCGATCGTCACGCCCGAGATGGGATTGTTGGACGAGCCGACGAGTCCGGCCATGTAGCCGGCCACGGCGGAAAACAGAAAACCGGCGACCAACATCACGACCGCCATGAGCAAACTGACGCCGATGTTGTCCGTGAATCCGGCGAACAGAAGGAAGAGCGGGACGACCGACGCAATCAACGCGACCCCCACCCACTGCATGGGTGTGTCTCGCTCCGTGCGGTCGGTCGCTTCGACACCCTGCTTCATTCGGCGGTAGGCTTCGATCCCGGCGGAGATGCCGCGAACGAGGCTCTTACGTACGGATATCAGCGCCCACAGCCCCCCAATCACCATGGCTCCGACACCGATGTACCGGGTTTGGGTCGACCAAAGCTGGCCGGCCGCATCGACGGCGTCCGTCGCTCCGGTCGGTATGCCCTGTACGACCGCCACGATCGGGATGGCCACCAGCCAATTCATGGCCCCGCCGATGAAGATCAGTGCGGCGATGTTGAGCCCGACGATGTATCCCACGCCGACCAGCGCCGGCGAGAGGTTGGTGCCGATGTACACGATCGATCCACCCACGTATTGCGCCTTCTCGAGGACGCCGCCCCAGAGTTTCAATCCGGTGTCGCCGAACTTGAACAGAGCTCCGATCAAGGCTGCCCACGCGATGTACTTGATACCTGCTCCGCCGGTATTGCCAACCTTCAGGACCTCAGCCGTCGCGACGCCTTCGGGAAAACGCAGCGGCTCGTCGACGATCAGGGCGCGCCGCAGCGGGATTGTGAAAAGCACCCCCATCGTCCCGCCCAGGGCGGCGATGAGGGTGGTCTGCAGGTAGTTGAACTCGGTCCATGCCTCGAGAAGGATCATTGCGGGAATCGTGAAGATCACACCCGCGGCCAGGCTCTCCCCGGCGGATGCCGCAGTCTGGACGATGTTGTTCTCGAGAATGTTCGATTCGCGAAACAACCGCAGAATGGCCATGGAAATGACGGCCGCCGGGATCGAGGCCGATACGGTGATACCGGCGAATAGACCGAGGTACGCATTCGCCGCAGCGAGAGCGATCGCCAGCAACACACCGAGGACCACCGCCTTGATAGTGATCTCGGGTAGACTGGTGGAAGCCGGTATGTACGGTGCCTCGCCGGCGCGGGCACCGGCAGATTCGTCGTTTGGCATGATCTCCCCGAATGTTCGTTGGCGTGGGATTATGGCATTGATTTGCTCGGACGGCTAGCAGGCCCCCCCCACCCTCAGTTCCTCCCCAGGGAGGAGGGAGGAGGGAGGAGGCCCCGCCCCGCCCCCCGGGGCGGCGGGGCGGGGTGGCCTCCTCCCTCCCAAACTCCTCCCTAGGGTGTGGGGGGGGAGAGGGGGAGGGAGGGGGTTAGAACGTTGCCCAGTTGTCCATCCAGGTGTTCTCGAGCGGAGAGAAACCCTTCACGGACCGGAGGCTTTTTCGGATGTTGCACGAGTCGAAGCGAAGGAGGAAGCTGTCATCGCCTCTGAAATCACTGTCATCATTCGTGGGGCTGTCACCCGTGAGGTAGTTGAGACCTGACATCACGGTGCCTTCGATAAGCACCTCGTCGGCTTCGATTTCGGCCGCTCCCCCCACTAAGATGACACCCCGCCAATACCAATAGTCCCTGTTGCTGTGGACCTCGAGATTGCCCGTCACGATCAACAGCCCTTCGCCGGAGAAATTGTCGGGCCACTCCGTGTAGTTGCCGGCGACGAACTGAGACGGGAAGTCGCCGGTGAGCCCGTTTTGTGGCGAGGTGTATTCATGGATGACTCTGCCCGCCCGGATCGCCTCCCAATCGATGTTGACGAGTCGGGCGACGCTCTCCCGCGTGTCGAGCGCTTGCAGTGACGGTGTGCCAAGGAAGATAGCCCGCTGGAGATCGCTATTTCCGCTGGCGGGAAGCCGAGCACCAAAGCCGTCCGGCACCAGCGGATCGCCAGCGCACAGCGAGTTGGGCTGATCCCGCCCGTCCACGACGATCCTGTTAGCCGGGGATTCGATGTCGAGGCCGTTGGCGGCGATGAGGGCGGCGCTGGGTGCGTCGAGCCAAGCCTGCTGCCAGTCAGCAAACTGAGCGACGGTGTGACGGGCCAGCGCGTCCCCAGCTTGGCTTGGATCCTCCACGTATCCAGTTGACCGGATGAGGTAGCGAAAAGGGCGCATCGTGTCGGCGGGCGTGATGAGGACCTCTGGGACCACCCATGCCCACCCGCCTGACACGTCGACGCGCGTGGAGTCTGCCGACAACGGGCGGTCGACCGCCGCAAAATCCTGGCCGAAGTACTTTTCCAGACCGGCTTGTGCCACCAACAGCGCGTTCACGCTCCATTTGCTGCCGGCGGCGATCTGGCTTTCCGTTGCGGCGCGGTTGAACGACGACCCCAGCATCAACGTCAGGATGGCGATCAAGAAGATCGTGATCGGAAGTGCGAAGCCTCGATCATTCAACATGGCCACTAGCGACGGTTGAGGAAATTCATCCGCGTTCGGATTTCAAACGCCTGGGGTGCTGCGCTTCCCATGGGCGTGACTTCGCTCGCACCTACCAGGCGAAGCTCTAGCCCGGTGACCGTTGCAAGATCGGCAGGCGGGGCCACCAACGACGAGTCGCCGTTCGCGACGTAGAAACGGAACCCCGATGCTTCGTCGAAAGGTGCGAACATCTCGTACCACGAATCTCCGCCCCGCCGCCGCCAGAGGCCGATCCGCCCAGGAATATCCACGGAAGTCGAAAAACGGTAGCGAACGCCCTGGTATAGGTAGAACGGGTCGCCAACAGCTAGCGTGTCGTTGGTGATGCGCATCTGGATGAATTGGCCGTCGTATGTGGCATCGGGAAGCCGGATGTTCGAGTCGGAGCAGAAATTTCTTCGCCCGTCCGGCGCGGGCCGAACCCCGCCGACGCCCATGAACGTGTAATCACCTGACCGGTCGCGCCATGCCAACCCGTTCGCCCGGGCATACGTGTACCATAGTGAATCAGTGGGCGCCAAGACCGCATATCGGATCCAGCGACTGCCGTTCCATCGACGGTCGCATAACGTACCGAATGCGTATGGAGCGCGCACCCGGATGCGGGTGCGGGTGGCTTCGATCAATCCGCCTCCGGAAACCATTTGCAGTTCGGTTCCCATGACATTCATTGCGGCGCGCGCCGCTTGGCGTGCGTTCATCATCGCTTCGACTTTACTCACGAAGCGGGAGTCATTGATGAGGATGCGGGTCAGCGCAACCCCAAGAACCGCCATGACGACGGTCGCTATGAGCAGCTCGGCGAGGGTGAAGCCCCGCGTGTTCTGCATCATCGAAAAGGGGGAGCCCCTCGAGGTGCATAACGCACGACAACCACGGTGTCGGGCGCGCCAAGGAAGGGACCGGTGGGTGATACGATCAGCGTCACAAACTTCGTGCGTCCCGTATCAGCGACCGATATGCAGCGACCGTACTCGAGCATTCCGGTCGACTCGGTGGTGCAGCCCGCTGCGCCGTCGATGTTCGTCCAAGGCAGCGACTGCAAATAAGCGGCCCCCTCTTGCAGCGCCGCGGCCTGATAGGTGGCCCGTGCCGATGTCCGGGTGTAGCGTCCCACCTGGAACATGAGCCCCCCCAGCGCCACCAACACGGAGCTGAGGATAGTGAGGGCGACCATCACCTCTATGAGCGAAACACCTCGGGAGTTCACCGTAAGTCCACCATCGGGAGAGCTACGGTCGACGGACACGGATTTGGCCGGCGCGGCTCACTCGGACCTGCCGGCTGAATCCTCGCAAACCCAAGGTCACGGTAATCGTCGATCCCGCCACGCCGTTGATGAAGAACTCTACCGAGGAGCCGGTCGTGGACAGCTGATCGAGAGAAAAATCGGAATCGGATCCCATGGGCCTCGTTCGATAGACATTGGTAATCTGATCGCGGTCTCGAATGACGATCTGCATGCCCTCGGAATCAACGACCACGGAGATGGGACGCCGGTGGCGGACCGCGAGGGCCTGTGCGTATTGGAAGTCACCCGCCATCGCGTTGGCGGCAGAACGGACCTTGGCGTGTTCCACGGCGGGACCGAGCGTCACCACCGCCACGGTCGTGACGATCCCGGCCACCACCATGCTGGTTGCCATCTCTATCATCGTAAATCCCTGGTGACCCAGGAACCGAAACTTCGGCATGCGTCAGGTATTCCTTACACAGGGACCACAAAATATGTCGGCTTCCGGGGCCCCCAGATGAGATAGGTCACAAACTGGCTTTTCGAAAACACAGAGCCCGAAGCGATAACATATCTCTTTGTGTCGGTGGAGGTTAGGGGTCCCTCCCTTCCCCACATCCCAGGGAGGAGGGGCTAGGCCGGCAGCCTGAGGCGGGCCTCGCAACCCGTGGCGCCGATCCGATTTACCAGCACCAGACTGCCCCCGTGTGCCTCCGCGATCTGGCGCGAAAGGACCAGGCCGATGCCCGAACCCTGTGGCTTGGTGGTGAAGAACGGCACGAAGAGGTTGTCGGTGTTGGTGAGACCGGGTCCGTCGTCCTGGACGCAAATTTCGATGAAGCTGTCCATGCCCTTGGCACGGCTCCACACCACGCGGACGCCTCCGCCCGTCTCGACCGCGGCGTCGACACCGTTCCGGACCAGGTTGATCAGCAGTTGGTCGAGTTGGTCGCCATCGGCGGCTATTGAGGCGGCTGGACCGGTCTCCACTTCCACCTTGAGTCGGGTCTCGAGGCCCGCCACACGTCGGACCCAGGTCTCGACGTCCAGGGGTCCGAGCGTGGGTTTCGGCAGGTGGGTCAGTTGGGCGTAGGAGGCCATGAAGCGGCTCAATGCCCCTGACCGTTCGGCAATGATCCCGAGACCCTGGCTCAGGTCGTCCTCCCAGTCGTGGGGTCGCGGCCTGCGAGTGATGATCCTCCGCATCGTCCCCGAGAGCGACTGGATGGGAGCGAGCGAGTTGTTGATCTCGTGACGCAGCACCTGAACGAGTCGTTGCCACGCCTGCCGTTCCTCTTGGCGCAATGCCCGCGTGAGGTCGGACAGTACCACAAGGTGATGTGGCAGGCCGCTCTCGCGGAATACGCTACGCCGCAGCTCCCAGCGACCGCCTTCACCCGCAAACGCATGTTCCAGGAGTCGCGGGGTATCGCCTTCGAGACATGGTTGTAGGCCGAGATTGGCGGCGTTCTTTCCGATGATCTCGCCGGCCGATCTGCCCAGGAGCCGCTCTCCCCCACGGTTGACAGACTTGAGGGTTCCGCCCTCGTCGAAGGTGAACGCCGCCACATCGATTTCCTGCATCACCTTCGACAAGAGCGCACTCGCCTCCACTGCATCGAGCCTCTGTCGTCGGAGTGTTTCGCCCAGTGTATTTGCTTCGATCATCGCGAGGCTGAGGGCGTCGTTCCCCCGGTACTGTCGGGCTCGAATGGAGTAATCTCCTTCGTGGAGCGCGGCGAGCATGTTGGAAATCGTCTGAAGCGGTCGAACGACTTGGTGACGCAACATGAAGGCAAATCCAAACCACGCCGAGCCCATTAGAACGGTCAGCGTCCACTGGACTCGGGCGGTATGGTCCCCGTTCCAGAGCAGGAAGAGTGCGATCAAGACGGCGGGCAGTCCCGACACAAGTGCCAACCCGAAGATCTGTAGATCGTGGCTGAGGGCTTGGTGGTCCCGCTCAGTCCTTGTCGGCATTTATACCGTGGCGTTGCAGGCGCCTGTAGAGTGCCGAGCGACTCAGGCCAAGGGCGTCGGCGGCGTCGCTCACGTGGCCATCAGATCGGTCCAGCGCCTTTTCGATCAGATATCGCTCGGCGTCGTCGATGGTCATCGCCTCGAGGCCCGATCCGGTCTCGCTACGTCCACGTAATCCGAGGTCGGCGGCGGTGATCTTGTCGTTTGCCGCCATGAGAATGGAACGTTCGACCACATGCGCAAGCTCTCGAATGTTGCCGGGCCAGGAATGGTTGGAGAGCGCTTGCATGGCGCTGGCGTCGAACTCGAGTCCCTTCCTGTACCGACTGGACAACCTGTCAAGGAAGTATGCCGCCAGTGCGGGAATGTCTTCGCGACGTTCACGCAACGCCGGCAATTGAATCTCGACCGTGTTCAATCGGTACAGCAGATCTTCACGAAACCGTCCTTCTTCAACTTCCTTGGGAATCTCTGTGTTAGTAGCCGAAATCATACGGACGTCGACGCGACGCATCTTTGAAGAACCGACGCGTTGCAGCTCGCCTGTCTCGATCACACGTAGCAACTTGGCCTGTTCTTTCATCCCGACATTGGCGATTTCATCCATGAACAACGTGCCGCCGTCCGCCAATTCGAAGCATCCCACGCGATCGCTCTTCGCGTCGGTAAACGCACCACGCACGTGCCCGAACACCTCGCTCTCGAACACACCTTCCGAGAGTCCACCCGCGTTCACGGTTACGAGGGCATTGTTGGCGCGTGCAGACGCGGCGTGAAGCCACTGGGCCGTGACTTCTTTTCCAGTACCGTGCTCTCCGGTGATCAGGACGTTCGCGTCGGAGGGCGCGACGCGCTCCATGAGTTGTAGCACCGGTTGCATCACCTTGGAGCCTGCAATCATGTGAGGCAACCCGTCTTGTTTCAGCCGGCGGTTCTCGTCTTCGAGCCGCTGGCTCTTGCGCAGTGCGCGACCCAACTCCATTTGCGTCAGGATCGTTGCGAGGATACGCCCGTCGTCCCAAGGCTTCTCGACGTAGTCCTTGGCACCGTGGCGCATCGCCTCGACGGCACCCTCCACGCTGCCCCAGGCGGTCATCACGACGATCGGGAGCGTGCCGTCCATCGTTTGGATCTTCTCCAGGAGGTTGAGCCCCTCCTGTCCCGAGGTTGTGTCCCGTGTGTAGTTCATGTCGATGAGGATCAGGTCGTACTCGATCTTCTCGACCGCCCCCATCACCTCGGAGGGGGAGGAGACCGTGTCGGCGGTCATGCCCTCTCCCTTGAGAAGGAGACGCAACGCCTGGAGGACGTCCGACTGGTCGTCGGCGATGAGGATGCGGGGGGCGTGGTTGGTCTTCGTCATTTATATCGATCGGTGATGATATCTGAAAATACTTGCTTGCGCCGCAACTCGTCGTGCCCGGCGTTTGGATATTCTAAATCACGTGCTATCAATTGGTTAGGGGGTCCGCTGGACGAGTGAAGTAGCGGGTTGTCTGGTGTGGGATGCCGCGTCTCGCCACGGGTCCCGATCGGGCGGCGATGGCCTTCAGTCAGACTTCGCGACTTATCGACGGGTTGGTAGCGGCGCAGATACGTGCCCGCTGATCAACTTCCAGCCGTCGTCTCGGTGAACCGCAATGAGCGTCATCGCACCACCGAAATCAAACGCGAAGCCGGACGTGTCGGTGAAGAATTGCCGAAACAACATGCTGAGTGATGCAGCGCCCGGAGCCAATGCAACAACCCTCAGTTCCTCGAACTCGAAGCGGCGCTCTGCGATTGTCGGAGCCATCCGCCTCAATGTGGCCGTGACTGAATCGTATGAAGGGTACGAAAAGGCTCCGTTCTCCATCCAGTGAAACCCGGGGTCGTTCGCATAATACGGGATGAGGGCGGTGAGACCGCCGGTGCTGGTCTGGTCGGCGAACTCGGTCAGAAACTGCCGCACGCTGTCTTCGATCGCGCTGCGGTGCGACTCGGTGAGTTGGGAAGAGGATGGCTGGCACGCGACGACCCCGCCCAACCACACGAGCGAAAATAGTAACGGCGCATGTGTCCACCTCAGCGAGACGTTAACCGACCCAGTCATAGCCTTGGTAATCGAACCGAAGGGCATTGAGATCGGAAGACCCCCTCTTCCATTGTTGCGTTCCCGGAGGCAATCCTGGTCGTCACGGCCAATCTCCCAACACGGCCTCCATGGGGTTGTCGAACCAATACTCGTAGAACGGATCGTCGCAGTTCTTGATCCGGCGCCCGTACGTTTTCTCGAAGTGTCTCCCCCAGTGAGGTTGCCCGCCGTCGACATCCGTGAAACCGTACTCGTCGGATAGATCCCAGGAGCTGAATACTCGACCGGTTTTCTCTGATATGTTCGGATCAGCCGCCAACGCGGCGACGGCGCGGCCGACGAAAAACGGTGTCTCCGACATGATGAAGTTCGCGTCTTTTTTCGCACCGTCTTGCCAGTTCGCCTCGGTAACCCCGAAATGCTCCAGCATCTCCTCCGAACGAAGAAACCCGGGCGTCACCGCGACGGCGCTGACATTCGTCTTGCGCAGTTCGCGAGCCATCGAAAACGCGAGCCGGATGACGGATGTCTTCACGAAATCGTAGAAGAAGTTCCCCCGGTAGCCGTAGAAATTTCCGTCGGTGATCTCCACGATCAGGCCACTCGGGCGATCGAGCATCAATGGGACACCGAAATGACTGGTGATGATGTGCGAGTGTACCGCGCGCTCGATCATGAGCAATCCCTTGTCGAGCGAGTGTTGCCACAACGTCTTGCCCCACTCGGTCAGTGCGTCGCCACCCCAGACGTCGTTGATCAGGATGTCGATCCCGGGTTGTTCGGACTTGATCCGCTCGAAGAGCGCTTCGACCTGATCGGGTACGGTATGATCGACTTGCACGTGGATTCCGACCCCACCGCGCCGCGTGACCAGTTCGGCTGTCTCCTCGATGGTCTCCGGACGGTTCGTGCCGGAAGCCGGCCTGCCGCGGACGCTCCGGCCGGTGCAATACACGGTCGCTCCAGCCTCGCCGAGCTCGCACGCGATACCGCGACCAGCGCCACGGGTCGCGCCCGCCACCACCGCGATCTTTCCTTCTAAAGGTTTTGATGTCATGGGACTCTCCGCTGAGTGCCATTGATTATAAATGAATGGACGTTTATATTCAACCCCATGTCACCCAGACCCCGGCTGGCGTCCGACGCCGAGATCATCGAAGCCGCCAAACGCGTCATTTCGCGGGAAGGTCCCAACGGATTCACGCTAGCCGAGGTGGGTCAGGAGGCCGGCCTAGCTCCTGCGACCTTGGTACAGCGGTTCGGATCCAAGCGGGGCCTGATGCTCGCCGTGGCCGGTCGTGGGATGGGAGTAGACGCGCCTGAGTCGCGTTTCGCGGCCGCGCGCCGCGAGACCAGCTCGTCGCTCGAAGCTCTCGCGCGTGGTCTGGAGGATCTGGCCACAATGGCTCCAACGCCGGAGGAGCTATCCAACCATCTGGCGTTCCTGCAGATCGATTTGACGGATCCGGATTTCCATGAGCTCGCCCTCACAACAGCGCTCGCGAATCGTCAGGGGATCGTCGAGCTGTTGGATGAGGCGATTGCCGCGGGCGAGCTACGGGAGTGCGATACCGACCGGCTTTCCGTTGCCGTGGATGCGATAGCCGGGGGCGCCCTCATCAACTGGGCCATTCACCGTGAGGGTACGGCGAGGGAGGCCATCGGTGATGCTCTCGAGACTTTGCTCGGTCCCTATCGCGCGGGTGGTGTGTAATTTTTGTTGTATCCCTTCCGCACAACCCCCATTAGCCACGGAATCCACGGAAACCACGGACCCTCTCACCACCCCCGGAAATTTGGGTCCCCCCTCCGCCCCCGTTTTGCTCGCCGGCGTCAGGATCGACAAACGGGAGTGGGGTGGGGAAAACAAGTAGTCGGTGGGTTGGGTGGGGTTTCCGTGGTTTCCGTGGATTCCGTGGCTATTTCATCCAGCACTTGGGTCGACGGCGGCGCGCTAATCCGGCTACATTTCGGACCTTAACTCGATAACGGAGCGACCATGGACTGGGGTTTGCAGAATAGACTGAACCGCATCATCAAGCCGGCGGACAACCGCACCGTCATGCTTGCGGTGGATCACGGCTATTTTCTTGGACCGATCAGCAAGCTGGAGAAACCCGGCGAGACCGTCGAGCCGTTGCTTCCGTACGCCGACGCGCTGATGATCACGCGTGGCGTGTTGCGGAATTGCATCTCGCCGGCCGAGGATCTTCCGATCGTGCTGCGTGTTTCTGGCGGCTCGAGCATCGTAGGGGAGAACCTCGCCAACGAAACCATCACGACCTCTGTTGCCGACGCGGTACGTGTCAATGCCGCCGCGGTGGCCATCTCGGTGTTCGTCGGGAGTGCCTACGAGCATCAAACGCTGGCCAACCTCGCAATGCTCGTCGATGAGAGTATCGAATTCGGGATGCCGGTACTCGGCGTGACCGCCGTCGGCAAGGAACTCGAGAAGCGCGACGCGCGTTACCTGGGTCTTTGTTGCCGCATCGTCGCCGAGTTGGGTGCGCACTTCGTGAAGACGTATTATTGCGACGAATTCGAGAAGGTCACGGCGTCGTGTCCGATACCGACCGTGATTGCCGGTGGTCCCAAGCTCGAAACTGATCTCGACGCGCTGAACTTGGTCCACATGGCCATTCAGCAGGGTGCCGTTGGTGTGGATATGGGGCGCAACGTGTGGCAATCGGATTATCCCGTTCCCATGATTCGCTCGGTCCGCGCGATTGTGCACGACGGTGCGAGCCCCACAGAGGCCAACGACATGCTCCAGGAGTTGAAGCACGCCGGCGCGACACAACCCGCCTAGCACTCATGGCGTTGCCGGCTGACAACCGCGTTGCGGTGTGGTACAACAACCGCGACTTGAGACTCGAGACTCGCCCTCTTCCTTCAATAGGGGAGGGCGAACTCTTGTTGTACGTACACGCCAGCGGTATTTGTGGCAGCGACCTCCTCGAGTGGTATCGTCTGCCACGTGCGCCCCTTGTGCTCGGTCACGAAGTGGCGGGCACGGTCGTCCAAGCGGGAACCGGTGTATCCGGTTTTGCAGAGGGCGACCGGATCGTTTCGACACACCACGTCCCCTGTTTCGAGTGCGACTACTGCCGGAGTGGTCGTGAGACCATGTGCGAGCTGATACGCACGACGAATTGGGACCCCGGCGGCTTCGCCGATTTCATTCGCGTGCCTGCGGTGAATGTCGATCGAGGAACGTTGAGGGTTCCCGACAGCGTGTCGGACAACGCAGCCAGTTGTGTCGAGCCGTTCGCGTGTGCACTGCGCGGTCAGCGAAAGATCGCCGTGGGTGAGGGAAGTAAAGTGCTCATCCTCGGCTCCGGCGTGTCGGGATGCCTGCACTTATTCGCGGCACGTGTTCGTGGCGCGGCGAAGGTGTTCATGACCGATCCTGAGCCGGCGCGGCGCGCGGTTGCCGAGAGGCTCGGCGCCGACGCCGTGTTTGACGCGCGCGACAACGTTCCGGAGCTCGTCCGCGACGCGCTCGGCGGCGGCGTGGATTTCGTGATTGCGACCACTGGTGCGCGTCCGGCTATCGATCAGGCGTTCGCGTCGGTCGATCGCGGTGGAACGATTCTCTTCTTTGCGCCGATGGGCCCGGACGTGGAGTTGTCCGTCTCGTTCGACGACGTGTTCTGGCGCAACGACACGACGCTCACGAGCACTTACGGCGCTGCGCCGCGAGACCTAGAGGAAGCGTTGGGGGTCATCGCATCTGGTCGCGCCGACATGGATCAGCTCGTTACACATACGTTACCGCTGGGTGAGATTCAGCGTGGGTTTGAGATGATGGTGGAGGGGAAGGAGTCCCTAAAGATCATTGTGGATCCGCGGCTTGATCGGTGAGACGTGAGATGTGAGACGTGAGAAGTGAGAAGTGAGTGGGATTTGTCCTTGCTTCAGCGATCGAATGGGTGATCTGCCGCCGATGATCCTCGTGGACGCGGATCGAACTAGTAAGTTCCATCTTCGTTCTTTCCGTCCTTCCGTCTTTCAGCCATCCCTCGCGGCCTTCACGTGGCAATTCCGACGAGCACCACCAGGAGGCACCTGGTATGGCAATAATCAGGTAACAGGTTGCGACAAATTGGTGATGTCGCTGGGCGAGAAGATCTTATCGTGGTGGGCGGTTCGACGACGACTGCGAGGTAACGCGTTTTTCCCGTTGGGTACCAATCATTCGCTGTTGACAGGTGCTGGCGTGGCGAAATTGGTAAACGCAACGATCCCGCAAATCGTTGGGCACGTGCCTATGTCGGTTCGAATCCGACCGCCAGCACCGCCGCACCATTGACTCGAAAGTCGACGGACCCTAGCTTGCCAATACGATTTGCGGGATCGCGTAGCCAGTTCGCTACGCTTGAAAGCCGGAGGGAATGTCTCTCCGGCTTTTTGGTGTATTTCAAACGTCGTTGTAGCGACAGATGGCCGAGCCGCCCATCGACGGGTGATCTGCCGCGGATGATCCTCGTGGACGCGGGTCGAACCCCGTCGCGTTACCGTGCCCGGCCCGCTTGAATTCGAGAAGGGTGGAATGAGGATTTGCAGACGCAGCGAATACGTCTCTTAGCAGGTTGCGGAAAAAGTCGGGTAATGGACGATAGCATCGCGAGCCGGAAGTTCTTATCGTAGAGGGACCTCGATGGGAGTGCCACGATGCGCGGGAACAAGACGAATCAGTCGGCGCTGTTCAGCTATATCAGTGCGGAGGATCGGGTGCCCTCCGACCATCCGTTGCGCGCCCTGCGGGCGCTGGTGGACCCGGTGTTAGCCCGGCTCTCGCCGCAGTTGGACCGGCTGTACGCGCGGCGGGGCCGGCCGTCGATTCCCCCGGAACATTTGTTACGCGCGTTATTGCTGCAGGTGGTGTATACGATCCGGAGCGAGCGGCAGCTGATGGAGCAGCTCGATTACAACATCCTGTACCGATGGTTTGTGGGGTTGAATCTGGACGACGCGGTGTGGGTGCCGACGGTCTTTACGAAGAATCGGACGCGGCTGGTCGAGGGGGGCATCGCGGATGCGTTTCTGGCCGAAGTGTTACAGGAGGCGGAGCGGCGGGCGTTGTTGTCGAATGAGCATTTCACCGTCGACGGGACCTTGCTGGACGCGTGGGCGAGTCAGAAGAGTTTTCAGCCGAAGGCCGGCACCCGCCCGCCAACGGACGATGATCCGGGGAATCCGAGCGTGACGTTTCGCCAGGAGAAACGGACGAATGCGACGCATGCGTCGCGGACGGACCCGGAGGCGCGGTTGACGCGGAAGAGTGGGGGGCAAGGCGCGCAATTGGCGTACTTGGCGAGTGTGTTGATGGATAATCGGCACGGGCTCGTGGTGGCGACCGACGTGACGCAGCCCGGCTACGAGGCGGAGTGTGCGAGTGCGCTGGCGATGGTGGGGAGCTTACCGCCGACGGCCCGGCGTCGGACGTTGGGGGCGGACAAGGGTTATGATCGGTGCGGGTTTGTCGACACGCTGCGGGCGTTGGGCTGGACGCCCCACGTCACGCCGAACGTGCACCGCACGCGGTTGCGGAGCGCGGTGGATGGCCGGACGACGCGCCATCCCAGCTATGCGATCAGTCAACGGCAGCGCAAAAAAGTGGAAGAGATCTACGGGTGGGGCAAGACGATTGGGTTGTTACGCAAACTCCGACATCGCGGGACCCCGCGGGTCGGGTGGGTGTTTACGTTTACGGCCGCGGTCTACAATCTGATGCGGATACGCACCCTGACCCTGGCCGGAGGCAGCCCCTGATGGGGCAGTGTGGGCCGCATTCGTCACGCCGACCGCACCGCGGGGGCGGTAATAGGGGACCGCACGCTGGTACACCGTCGTGTTACCCGGACAAACGCGGCCCACCATGAATTTTTCCGCAACCTGTTAGGAAGTCGAGTGCCTGGCCGTCGTCTTCGCTGGCCGCGCCAAAGATCGGCACGCTCGACGCATCGCGGAAATAATCCATTTGTGTGTCGTTTACGGGACCGCTCAACAACACGATCGTCTCCACTTCCCGGTGGGTTCTGGCAAACTCGGCGGCGACGAACATGCCGCAGCTTGCGCCGCCTGCACCAATGCGCCCGCCATCAACCCCTTCTTGACTCAAAAAGAATTGATATCCCGCCTCTACATTGCCCATCCAATCATTACGCGAAATCTCCATAGCCTCGGCCAGGCTTGACACGTTTGGGAATTCTTCACCGCCGCTGTCGCCAAACCCGCGGAAGGCGAGAGTGAGCACGTGGAAGCCTTGTTCGGCGAGTCTCGCTGCTGTTTGGTGCCCAGCCGGTTCGATCGCTATTGCACATGTGGAACAACATGATTCCGGGCCCTGGCTCCTGCGCTGCGTAGTAGGTGTCTGCAAGCGTGATACCGTCGCTCGCGGTTACCTCCACTACATTCGCGGTGAACTCTTGTGGTGGTGGGGGTTCCTGGCACCCGAGCTGTAGCAAAGCGACAGCCGGGAGATACAATAAGCGAGTCTGCATACGATCCCGATGCGAGAGGGGAAGTGCCGGTTGAGGGGCTGATACCCGGGACCGATGAACAGGTTCTAACGGGGTGCTGAAAAAGGGCGATGCGGCGGTAGCCGAGGGGAGCGGGCTGAGGACGCCGGGACGCCGGGGCGCCCGGCCGGGACATAAGCCCCCGAACCAGCACGGTTTCCGTATGGTGAGTCCCGGACCGAGCGCCCCGGCGTCCAACGCGTCCGGCGCCCGCTCCCCTCGGCTACCGCCCCTCGGCTACCGCCCCTCGGCTACCGCCCCTCGGCTACCGCCCCTCGGCTACCGCCCCTCGGCTACCGCCCCTCGGCTACCGCCCCTCGGCTACCGCCCCTCGGCTACCGCCCCTCGGCTACCGCCCCTCGGCTACCGCCCCTCGGCTACCGCCGCCTGTGCCTTTTTCAGCACCCTGCTAAACCTCTTACCGCCGCCGCCGCCGCCCGGTACCTTCTCACGAAGTTATGAGTCTCAGAGGGGCATGCATGAGGCACCGTGCCGTCCTTCCGAAATGGCGTTTTGCAGCGCCACCGTCGCCGTTTTCGCTGGAGGAAACATCATGAGATTTCCAAACATCCGTTTCCCCGTTTTGCTCGCTTCGATCGGTCTCTTTGCTTTCGGCGGTGACCTCGTGGCCCAAGCCGCGCACGCCCACATGGGACACGTGGCCGACGGCTGGCGGGATACTCCCGATCAAGCGGGACTCTTGCCGACCGCGGTCGTGGAGGCGGAGATCGCCGCCCGGCATGCGGCCCTCGCGGCCGCCTCGGGTAGCCTCGATGCAATCAAAGCTCACATCGGGCATGTGGTAAACGCGCTCGATCCCAGTGTCGAAGCAAACGGTCCCGGGAAGGGATATGGGGTCGTCAAGGCAGCCACGGGTGCGGCAACCCACATTGGTCTGGCGGCAAATTCCGGTGATGCGTCCGACAACGTCAAGGCGCACGCCAACCACGTCGAAACTAGTGCCAAGAATGTGGTGGAGTGGGCGCGCCAAGTGATCGATCTGTGCGCCAAAGTGAAGGCCAGCGAGGACCAGGCCGCCGCTGCGGAACTCGCGAACGAGATCCAGGCGATGACCCAGGCGATCGTCAGCGGCCGTGATGCCGACGGCAACGGGCGGATCTCCTGGGGCGAGGGTGAAGGGGGGCTGGAGCAGGCTTCCTTCCACATGAACCTGATGAAGCGGGGCGAAGGGGAGCACTAAGCGTGGGTTCCGTGGCTATCCCACTCGACTGGGCACTTACAAAACGACTACCGCTCGCCCTTCTCGTCATCACCGCATGTAGCTCTGGTGTGTCCGTCGATGAGCACATTGCAAACATCGAAAAGGCCCTTATCCCCGCTCTGGTCATTCGGGGAGAATCCCTTCCCACGGTCACCCTTTTGGAGCGCATGGAACAGTTGAACGTTCCCGGTGTGAGCGTTGCGGTAATCAACGATGGTGAGATCGAATGGGCAAAAGGGTATGGTTTCGCCGACAAGGAGCGCAACATCCCGGTTAGCACGGAGACGATGTTCCAGGCCGCATCAATCAGTAAACCGGTCACCGCCATGGCAGCGCTCAAGTTTGTAGAAGAAGCACGTCTCGATCTCGACCAGAACGTGAACGAGAAGCTCACGAGCTGGCAGATTCCCGACAATGAATTCACGACGGTACACAAGGTGACGCTGCAAGGTTTGGTCAACCACTCGGCCGGCACTACCGTGTGGGGTTTCCCAGGCTACGAGCGTGACGAAACCGTGCCATCTACCGTTGCAGTCCTCGACGGAGAAGGCAACACCGATCCCATCCGGGTATGGAAAGAGCCGGGCGAGAGTTGGCGGTACTCGGGTGGTGGGTACACGGTGATGCAACTCATGATGAGCGACGTCGCCGGCAAGCCGTTCCCCCAGCTCATGGCTGAAACGGTACTCGGACCCCTCGGCATGACAAACAGCACCTATGAGCAGCCGCTCGCCGAGAGCCGACACGCCCAAGCGGCATCGGCGTACCGAGGTGATGGGTCGAAGTGGGACGGCGATTGGCACATCTATCCGGAAATGGCTGCGGCGGGCCTGTGGACGACGCCGACAGATCTGGCGAAGTACGCGATGGAGGTGCAGCGCGCTTACGTCGGCGAGGGGCGTGTGTTGTCGCAGGACATGACGTGGCAAATGCTACAACCGGGGATGAACAACCACGGCCTTGGGCCAATGATGACAGAGGGCGGAAAGCGCTTTGGTCACGGGGGCTCCAATGCGGGTTTCCAATGTCAGCTCACGGCGTTCATCGAAGGGGGCATGGGTGTGGTGGTAATGACCAATTCCGACGCCGGTGGGCGACTCGCTCAGGAGCTTCTCATCACGATCTTTGAGGAGTATGGTTGGGACGGCATGGCACCCGTCGAGAAAGTGGTCGTCACGCTCGAGCCGGCCCAATACGATGCGCTGGTCGGTAAGTACATGCTTGAGGGCGACCAGGTCGTGGAGGTCTCATACGTCGACGGCAAGCTGGTGGCTACGCCGCCGAACGCATCGCAGACCCTGGAGTTGATGCCGGAATCGGACACGGCGTTCTTCATACGCGCAGACGGCTCTCCCGTAGAATTCGTTCGCGAGAACGGCAGAGTCACGGAACTGGTGGTAGGTGGGTTGCTGCGAGCACGAAAAATTGACTAAATGACCTCGCGATCTGTCTGCATCTGGGAATAGCCGCCGGAGGCGGCATGCTGACCACGCCCTGAAAGTCGTATGGGGCGTGTTTCTCAACTACGACCTCGTGAACCATCCCGAGATTCGGCTTGATCCTATGCCGATTCAGCCTGCCGAGTGAACCAACAGGTCTTCAATGCACATACGGAGCGAAGGAAGATGAACAATGCGATGATCCTTTTAGCAGTGATGATGCTTTCATCTTATAAAGTGATAAGTCACAATAACAGGCAGCCTGAGGTACGCAGCTATCACGATGTCCCCATCCATATTGAGCAGTCTAATGCTCCAACACCCATTAAAGGGACGGATGGAAAATGGTATGCCTCCTACCATTTGCTTTTGTCCAATAGAAGTCATGTGGATTTGGTATTGAAGCAAGTTGATGTTTTTGGAAAGAATGATGCGAGTTTGCTTCGATACGATAAGGCAGACTTAGAAGATAACTACAAATTCAGAGCTAACATCGCGCCAGTAGAAGCAGACTCAAAACAAACCATAAAAAGTGGACATACAGGAATCCTCCTGTTTTGGATTGCTTTGGAGAACGCCGATTCGTTTCCAGACAGGTTCAAACATCGCTTCACCTTTGATTATAGCCCCTACATCGAAGTTTGGCGTCGCCCATTTCCTAACGATCAAGACATGGTGCTTGAAAATTATTATGTGGGTGTAGACAGGCGGGCGCCTATTGTTTTTGGGGCCCCGCTCCGAGGTAGTAGATGGAGAGTAGGGAATGGTCCGGGGGATTATGAGACCAGTCATCAATATGTACTGACTAGAGAAGGCGCGACACGTATTCCACAAAGGTATGGGATGGATTTTCAGATTGTTGATGAGAGAAACATTATTCTCCCCATTCCTTTACCGACGGTTCTCACCAATGAAATGTTTTATAGCTATGGTCAGGAATTGTTCGCAGTCGTGGATGGGATTGTTAGCGGCATCAAGGACGACATTTCCGAAAATGTTCCTCAGGCCTCGGGGGAGATAATAACAAATTACACCATGAATGCAGCGACAGTCGCTGGGAACTATCTTTCCATTAAGGTAGGAGAGGATCAATATGTTCATTATGCACACCTTATACCCGGAAGCCACCGATTCAAATTAGGGGATGAGGTTCGAAAGGGGCAGGTGATTGGATTACTGGGTAATTCCGGCAATTCGACAGGACCACATCTTCATTTCAACTTTACGGACGGAAATTCCATGAATGGGAGCAGAGGACTGCCCTATGTGTTTGAGTCCTTTCAAACTGTTAGCGATGAAAAGGTGCATTACAGGAAAATAGCATTGAACGGCACTGTAATAAACTTTAGCAACTAAGATGTACGTTTTTCGATAAAGTCCATGATCATGACTGAAGTTCCCGAGACCCTCAAGAAGTCGCTGGCCGGGCATTATGATCTCAAGCGCGAGATCGGGCGGGGTGGAATGGCCACGGTGTATTTGGCCAACGATGTCAAACATGGTCGTAACGTGGCCGTGAAAGTGCTTCGCCCGGACCTGGCGGCGTCTTTGGGAACGGATCGGTTTCTCCGTGAGATCGAGATCGCCGCCAGGTTGCAGCACCCCCACGTCTTGATGCTCATCGACCCAGGCGAAAAGGAAGGTTTCCTCTATTATGTGATGCCGTTCGTGGACGGTGAATCATTGCGCGATCGGCTGATTAGGGAAAAGCGTTTGGATCACACGATCGCAATACCCCTTGTGAAACAAGTGGCCGACGCTCTCGGGTATGCGCACCGAAACGGCGTGGTGCACCGCGATATCAAACCGGAAAATATCCTCTTCTCCCAGGGACACCCGGTCGTGGCGGACTTTGGTATCGCCAAAGCCGTAAGCACGGCTGGTCCAGAACATCTTACCCGCACCGGCTTTCCGCTCGGTACACCTGGCTATATGAGTCCCGAGCAGGCTGCGGGCACCACGGATCTGGACGCCAAGACGGACGTGTATAGCCTGGCTGCGGTCTTTTATGAAATGGTGATCGGCGAACCACCGGGGATATGGGTGACGGACGACTGCGTGGAGTTGCTCCGGCTTGTCGATGCGCCGCCAAACCACCGCACCAAGCTCGACGCCATGCCGGGGTCAGTCGAACAGGCGCTTGTGCGAGCCTTGGCGTTACGCACGAGGCACCGATTCGAGACTCCAGGCGAGTTCGCGGACGCGCTAGACTCGTCTGGTGGCCGCAGGTACCGGCCCACGGAGGCCAAGGAAATACTCAAGCGCGCGGCGGACGAAGAGGCGGCCGCTCCGCTCACGGAACCGGGAGCGCTTTCTCTGGGAGGCGTGGCACGCATCGGTGCCGAAGTCGGCATTCCAGCGAGGCAGGTTCGGGAAGCGGCGAGTGCACTCGAGCGTCCACCCTTGCAGCCGACCGCGTCCAGGTTCTTGGGCGCACCGACGACGATAGCGTTCGAGCGGATCGTGGACGCAGAATTACCTGAAGCGGATTTTCCCCTCCTCGTAGAGGAGATTCGCATTACGCTGCGGGATATCGGAACCATCAATACGTTCGGTCGGTCACTCACCTGGCAAGCCACGAAAACGCTGGGCGAAGGTCGGGACGTGCATGTCTTGGTGACGGTTCGAGCGGGTCAGACACGTATACGTGTAGAAGAGAAGATCGGCAAATGGGCCGGTGGGTTGTTCGGGGGAATAATGGGTGGCGCTGGCGGGGGCGGCGGGTCGGCTGCTTTTGGCGTACTCATGGGGATCGGTGGCCCGCCGGTTGCCATCATCGCAGCCGCAAGCATTATGGGTGGCGCGTACGCCCTGGCCAGAGCCATTTACACGGGGGTCTCCAAAAAGAAAACGCGGGAACTGCATGGTCTTGCGGATCGTCTTGCGGAGCTGGCGAGAGACGTGCTTCGTTTGAATCCGTAGCGGCGGGCAATGGCCATGAATCCGTCGATTGCATTGCTCACCGTCTTGTGTCGCGCCTGCCAGGTGGAACACCCGTGGTTTCGTTCCGCATGCGTGAGACGTAGATGCCTCCGTAGCGCGCTGTGACGTTGGCCAGCCCGATCACGTCGTCGGTCTCGGCGTAATTCGCGGGCGCTTAAACCAATCCGGTCGAGAGGCCGAGCGCCACCTGCGCTTTCGTTTCTTCCAACTCGTCCGGGCGAGGTGCGCGGTTCTCGAGACCGAGTGCTTGTTGGCGCGTCCATCTATGGCCCGCGAGGAATCCACCATTAGACGCGACTCCGGCTACATGATCTGGTCAAGAGGCCCCGCCCGATCGGACCTTGGCAATGCTCCCGACGCGGTTCGCCGAGGTTCTGATCTGATCGGCTACTTCGGGCCACACACAGACGCCGTTGTCCACCGCGGACGATTGGATGACCCCTTCGTCTCTGACGGTTGTGCCACTCGCCAGGGCCACGGGATCGGTCAGGTGCGAGGATTGGGCACTATCTCCGGTCCCATGCGCGGCTCAGACCGTGTAGAAACCGCTCGGACCTGGGGTTGAGGTGCTCGTCGGCATGAAAAGTGCTACAATGCGTTTCATCGTAAACCCGAGGTCGCGTGGGCAGCGCTGCCCAGCGACGAGAGATCAGATAGTGAAATTCCTAGGTGTCGGGTTAAGCAAGACCGGAACCACTTCGCTGCATCATGCACTCACGATGATTGGTCTCAAGTGCATCCACTATGACCGTATTCGGTTGAATGACATCTTGGAAGGAACAACGACGCATCCTAATTTTCGTCGCTACGATGATGTGGATGCTGTTACGGATTTGCCGAGTGCTTTTTTCTACCGTGAACTACTCGACGCATACCCGAAATGCCAGGCTATTCTGACCACTCGAGATGTGGATGAGTGGTGGCGAAGTGTCGAAGTGCATATGAACCGGCGGTATCGACTCGGTGGCCGTAGTCCAAAACGTCTTGTGTCACGAGCCGTGCGGTCGTTGCTGCGAAGGGGTAGGGGCCTCAATGACCACGACCGGTTTCGTGCACGTGTTCGCAGCTGCGTATACGGTTCTACCGTTGCTGAAGAGTTCCTGTACAAAAAAAAGTTCCTGGAACACAATGCACGCGTTCAGGCAGAGATTCCTGGCGATAGGCTGCTCGTCATGGACATAACGGCCGGTGATGGGTGGGAGACGCTTTGCCCTTTCTTGAATGTGGATATTTCGCCTGAGCCTTTTCCGCACGAGCACAAAACCGACTATGAGCAAAGCTAGATCTCTTCATGTAGGCGGTGATGTCGTCGCCCCCGTCGGGGTGCAGCTAGAGAAACCCCCTCGACGAGTGAGGGTCGGGCGCGCCTAGCGAACCGGAATCTGGGATGGTCTCAGCGAATCGCGTGTTGCTCATCACGCACGACTTTCCGCCCGTCGGCGGACCATCGGTCAAACGGGTCGCGAAATTTGCCAAATACCTGGGGCACTTTGGATGGAATGTATCGGTGCTGACCACCAGAGTCGCGGGCCTGGCACCACTCGACTCGTCCCGACTCGACGACCTTCGGGGCATTCAGGTACACCGCACGCCGGCTCCAAAGTTGTTTCTAACCGTGATGCGACTACGCCGGCTGCTGGGTGGGAAATTCAAGCCCGAAGCGGACATGGCCGGGCCTTCCGGCAAGCGCGTCGGGCCCTGGGATCCCCGAGCGTGGTTGATTCCGGACGCGAAGATCCTTTGGGTGCCTTTTGGACTGCTGTGGGCACTAACCCGCAGGCACCACGATCGTAGCGACGTCGTGATGTCCACGATTCCCACTCCCTCCGCGGCCGTGGTTGGGTGGCTCATCGCACGTGCGTGGCACGTCCCGCACGTCGTAGACTTCCGCGATCCTTGGGCCGACGCGCACTTCCTCCCACGTCGAGCGAAGCTTGCTGGGCGGCTCGAGCGAGCGCTCGAGAAGCGGATCCTCGTCCACGCCAGTGTTGCTGTCGTGACGCAAGACGAATGGCGCCGCGAGATTCGTGCGTTGGTCTCGCCTGCCACCCTGCCGATAGAGACAATCATGAACGGTTTCGACGAGGCTGATTTCAAGGGCCTCGAGGCTGCACAGTCGGATGGAAGGTTCTTGGTAGTACATACGGGGATGCTCTTCCACCGCGGAATTCAATCGACCAATCTGAGCGGCCTTCGACTCGCCGTTGGTGTCCTTGCGGACAAGGCACCACGGGTGGTAAAGGACATGCATTTCGTGCAATTGGGTCCTGTTGACAGAACGATGCGACGTGAGCTGGATTTGTTGCGACAATTCATAAGAGTGTCGATCCGTCCGTTAGTGCCGCATCGCGAAGCGATCGAGCAAATGCTCGGCGCCGACGTCCTTTATCTTCCAGTTCCGGGAAACACCATTCGATCCAAGACGTTCGAGTATCTCCGTGCTGGTCGCCCCATCTTGGCGGTGGGTGACGACCTCACCAACACTCGGGATCTCCTCGCGGAGATGGGCTTGGGCAAGGCGTTCGCGACGGCCGATGCCGCGCCGATGGCCTGTTTTCTCGAGCAGCTCTGGTAGGGCGACGTTTGCCAGGCACGTCGGGACCCACAGAAGCTCGCCGGGTTAACACGGGAGCGTATGGCTCGGCAATTAGCCGCGTTGCTCGACCGTGTGGTGACGCGTCGAACACCCGCAAGGCGAAAAGCCGTTACCGAGCAATGACCCCTCATTTTTGGCGTGCCCTGGGCGCTGTGCGTCGCTCTCAATCGGTGATGTCGTCCGTGTGGATCGGGGGGGGCGGTATCGCCGTGATGGGCGGCAACCTCTTGCTCGCCGGCATTCTGGCGCGTCAGGACTTTGGCCGTCTCATCTTGTTTCAATCGATACTGACTGTCGGTGTTGGATTGGCTCCATTGGGACTCGACAACCTTGTCGTGCGCCGGGAGCTGCCACCGACGGGCGACACACAACGACGAGTTCTGCTTGCCGCCGGAGCCGTTGCCGCGGCGCTCGGCGTTGGGACGGCGGTGCTGTACGATTTTCCCATCCCGATCGCCGCTTTGCTTGCAGCGGGTTGTGTCGTCGCGGCATTGGCCCGCTTGTACGCCGCTGCGGAGCGTGCGGCGCTCCGTCTCCATCGTTCGCAACTCGTGACACAGGCTCCATCCGTCGCGTACGGGGCGGGTGTGGTCCTTGTATGGCTCTTGGCCGATCGAGACTGGCGTATTGCCGCCTTCGTGATGGTCTTGGGGCACGGCGTGGCGGTCGTTGTCGGAGCGGTAATGTATGGCATGCCGACGTCGGCTGAAAAGCCGGCCGCAGTTAGGGCGCCCGACGTTTGGGCTAAGGCGTTCGCGTTCGCTGGCATGTTTGCATCGGTGCTCGTGTTGAGTCAGATGGAACGTCTGGTAGCTGGCCGCGTCCTGTCGCTGGAGGACGTCGCGACGTTTGGCGTTGTGGCCACCGTTGCTGGCTCACCATATCGGTTACTATCGGACGGCATTGGCTACGCGTTGATGCCTCGCCTTGGCCGGGCGAGTGATCCGGAGGAGTGGGCGCGGCTGATACAGAGTGAGGTTTGGATCGCCTTGACGTTGGGCTTGGCCGGTGGAGCCGTGCTGCTCGTCGTCGGGGGTCCACTGGTGGAGGCGCTTTATGGCGGCAAATACCAGGCGCCGCCGGCTCTGGTTTTGGCCATCGTTCTCGTAGGCATGATCCGGCTGTTGTACAGCCCTGCCTCGGCCGCCGTAAGTGCTCTGGCCCAAACTCGAGAGCTGGGTTGGTTCAGCGTGTCGGGTTGGATCACTACGGCGCTGGCCGCGGCTGTTGCCGTGGGTCTTAGCCGGTTCGGACTCGTTGGAGTCGTAACAGGAGCAGGCGTTGGTTGGGCCGGGCGCTTGGCGGCCGCCGTGGTCTTGGTGCGCCCTGCGTTTCGCTCGGCTGATCCCGTCACACCGCGCACAACGGCGCATGCCTCGTCCGAGGACCCTTGACGCTCGTCGGCCCCGCATTATCTGATCAAGGGGGCCGCAGAAGAGAGAGGCACACACAGCTGAGGCGCCGGAGGTCGTAGAGACAAGGGGAAGAGATCTCAGATTCTATCTAGCAGGTTGCGGAAAATTTCATGGTGGGCCGCGTTTGTCCGGGTAACACGACGGTGTACCAGCGTGCGGTCCCCTATTACCGCCCCCGCGGTGCGGTCGGCGTGACGAATGCGGCCCACACTGCCCCATCAGGGGCTGCCTCCGGCCAGGGTCAGGGTGCGTATCCGCATCAGATTGTAGACCGCGGCCGTAAACGTAAACACCCACCCGACCCGCGGGGTCCCGCGATGTCGGAGTTTGCGTAACAACCCAATCGTCTTGCCCCACCCGTAGATCTCTTCCACTTTTTTGCGCTGCCGTTGACTGATCGCATAGCTGGGATGGCGCGTCGTCCGGCCATCCACCGCGCTCCGCAACCGCGTGCGGTGCACGTTCGGCGTGACGTGGGGCGTCCAGCCCAACGCCCGCAGCGTGTCGACAAACCCGCACCGATCATAACCCTTGTCCGCCCCCAACGTCCGACGCCGGGCCGTCGGCGGTAAGCTCCCCACCATCGCCAGCGCACTCGCACACTCCGCCTCGTAGCCGGGCTGCGTCACGTCGGTCGCCACCACGAGCCCGTGCCGATTATCCATCAACACACTCGCCAAGTACGCCAATTGCGCGCCTTGCCCCCCACTCTTCCGCGTCAACCGCGCCTCCGGGTCCGTCCGCGACGCATGCGTCGCATTCGTCCGTTTCTCCTGGCGAAACGTCACGCTCGGATTCCCCGGATCATCGTCCGTTGGCGGGCGGGTGCCGGCCTTCGGCTGAAAACTCTTCTGACTCGCCCACGCGTCCAGCAAGGTCCCGTCGACGGTGAAATGCTCATTCGACAACAACGCCCGCCGCTCCGCCTCCTGTAACACTTCGGCCAGAAACGCATCCGCGATGCCCCCCTCGACCAGCCGCGTCCGATTCTTCGTAAAGACCGTCGGCACCCACACCGCGTCGTCCAGATTCAACCCCACAAACCATCGGTACAGGATGTTGTAATCGAGCTGCTCCATCAGCTGCCGCTCGCTCCGGATCGTATACACCACCTGCAGCAATAACGCGCGTAACAAATGTTCCGGGGGAATCGACGGCCGGCCCCGCCGCGCGTACAGCCGGTCCAACTGCGGCGAGAGCCGGGCTAACACCGGGTCCACCAGCGCCCGCAGGGCGCGCAACGGATGGTCGGAGGGCACCCGATCCTCCGCACTGATATAGCTGAACAGCGCCGACTGATTCGTCTTGTTCCCGCGCATCGTGGCACTCCCATCGAGGTCCCTCTACGATAAGAACTTCCGGCTCGCGATGCTATCGTCCATTACCCGACTTTTTCCGCAACCTGCTAGATTCTCGAATCTGTCGGAGGAAACATGCCGTACACTCGCCGGGAGTTCCTGGAGACCAGCGCGGTAATGGGCGCAGCGCTTGCGGTGGACAAGAGTCGTTGGACTGGGGATGCGCGTGCGACACCGTGGGGTCGGATCCAACAGGAGCCGCTGCGCGATCTCGTGGTTCTCAACGCACGCGTGTACACCATCGACGAGGCCCCCCCGCGTGCGGAAGCGTTTGCCGTCAAACACGGTCGGTTCGTAGCGGTCGGCAGTACCGGAGATATCAGAAATCTCATTGCGTCCGACACACATGTAATCGACGCGGCGGGGATGACGGTTGTGCCGGGGTTTATCGACGCGCACTGCCACCCTAGCGGAGTGCGCGAGTTGACTGGTGTGAATGTGAACCTCAGCACCGTGCAACAGGTCAAGGCCGCCCTGCGCAAGAAGGCCGCCGAAACGCCTCCAGGGTATTGGGTCACCGGATACATGTATGACGACACGAAGCTCGATCGCCCGGTGACCCGCCGCGACCTGGACGAGGCCGTTTCCGATCACGCGGCGAGCGTGGGCCATCGCGGTGGCCACACCGGTGTGTACAACAGCGTGGCTTTTGAGCTGGCGGGCGTGACGGCCGAAACACCAGATCCACGCGGTGGAAAGTTCTATCGCGAGAATGGCGCGTTGACCGGCAAGGTGGCCGAGCGGGCGCTAGGTGTTTTCGAGGACGTGGGGATGCGCGATCCCGTGACGCGAGAGACGAACCAGGCAGGGATCAAGTTCATCTCGGAGCAGATGACCAAAGCCGGGCTAACGTCGGTGCATCAAACCGGCGGCGGTCCCTCCTCGCTCATGGCGCTCCAGGACGCGTATCGCGCGGGCGAGATGCGGTTCCGTATGTATTTGTTCCCCAGTGGTGGCCTCTATGACTCGCTTCGCGACTCAGAAATACGCAGCGGTTTTGGCGACGAGTGGCTTCGCATCGGCGGCGTGAAGTACGGAGCGGATGGTTCGGCATCCGAACGCACCATGCGCATGAGCACGCCCTATGTCGGTAGGCCGGATGATTACGGGATTGCCACGATGACTCAGGAAGAGATTCACGAAGCGGTGGAGGACGCGCACCGCAACGGCTGGCAAATAGGGATCCACGCCAACGGTGACGTGACGATCGATCTCGTCCTCAATGCTTACGAGCGCGCGCAGCAACGGTGGCCGCGGCAAGATCCTCGGTATCGCATCGAGCACTGCACGTTGGTGAACCCCGATCTACTCCGCAGGATCAAAGCCGTAGGAGCGATTCCGACGCCGTTCTACACGTACGTCTACTATCACGGCGACAAGTGGGGGGAGTACGGCGAGGACAAGGTGCGCTGGATGTTTGCGCACAAGTCGTTCGTGGATTACGGCATTCCCGTCGCGCCGGCGTCGGATTACATGCCCGGTCCGTACGAGCCTCTCATGGCGTTGCAAAGCATGGTGACCCGCACCGATTTCCGTGGACACGAGTGGGGTCCCAACCAACGCATCACCGTCGACCAGGCTCTCAGGATCTGCACGATGAACGGCGCGCATGCCTCTTTCGAGGAGAATCTCAAGGGCTCGATCACCGCAGGCAAGCTCGCCGATTTCGTGATGCTGGCTGAGGATCCGCATGACGTGGATCCTGCCACCCTCAAGGACATTGCGGTGGCGCGGACGGTCGTTGGCGGGAAGGTGATGTACGAGGGGTAGGAGCAGGGGAGGCAGGGGAGGCAGGGGAGGGAGGGGAGGCAGCGGTCGGTCTCCGCGACAGATAGCCTAGCTGCGAGAACTGACTTTGACATGAACCCCGGGCTCGCGCCCGGGGTCCGCTCTAACGGGGTAGGGTGGGGGGATCCGTGTTCTTAAAGCTTTAGCGTCATCAGTGGCTCCTGGCGCTCTCAAGGCTTGCGCAGTACGATGTAAACATCCGCCGCAGGAGCAGCGCCATGACCACCGTGCAGGAAATCCTCCGCAACAAGGGAAAGGACGTCATCTCGATTGACGCGTCCGAGTCCGTTCAAGTGGCCGCCAGATTGATGAACGAACGGAAAATTGGTGGCCTCGTCGTTACCGCTGACGGCAGCATGGTCGGAATCTTCACGGAGCGCGATGTAATGCGCCGGGTGGTTGCCGAACCGCGCGATTCGGCTGCAACGACCGTAGGGGAGGTCATGACCTCACCGGTTGCGACTTGCCGGCCTGACACTCCCCTGAACGAGTGTATCGGTGTGATGACGCGGGACCGTATCCGTCACCTGCCCGTCCTGGACCACCAGGGGGTTTGCGGGATCATCACTCAGGGCGACATCCTTGCGTTCCAACTCACCGAACACGAGGCCACGATCCGGTATCTGAGCGCGTACTCTTGGGAGGTGGGAGGCGAGGGGTAGCCGCACCACCACTTCCAACCCCCGCGGGATCCGGGATCCGGGGTCCGGTTGCGGCTCCGTGGGTCTGCGGGTCCAAACGGATCTCCCCGCGCTAAACGCGGACCCCGGATCCCGAACCCCGGGCCCCGTCGAGAGTAGTCTCCCCTCTAAGCACCAAGCCCCCAATAAACAGAAGGGCCTGAGCCCACACCTCGGAGGCGATTGAGGTGGCCGCCAAGATAATTAATGCAATCTTGATTGTCTTTTTCACCGGTACGCTCCCGTTCTTGTTAGCCGTACCGCAATTTTGTAGCCCAGGGAGGGTGAGACAATTACGTGAGAGGTAATGTGCGTCGTCTTGCCTGCTGCTGGTCGCGGTGAGGCTATCGGCCCGGCTGCTTGATTTCCGTGTGTCTCAGGGCTCCATTTAGGCGGTGGCGAGACATCGCAGCAACCGCATCAGCCAAACTACCGTTGCATTCGAAAACGTTAGCGACCGAAATGATCGACCAGACGATGGGCAACCCGAGCGTAGAAGAACTTGCCAATTGGGTGAGTGACGCGCGACAGCGTACACTGGATCTCATCGCCGACCTGAGCGATGCGCAGCTCATGGGCGCAAAGCTCGACATCGTCAACCCGCTGCTGTGGGAGATCGGGCACGTTGCATGGTTTCAGGAGAAATGGGTGCTGTGTCATGTGCTAGGTAGACCACCGATCCGAAACGAGAGTGACGCGCTATGGGATTCCATGGCCATTGCGCACGATACGAGGTGGGATCTGCCACTCCCGATTCGGCAGGAAACGCTGGACTACGTGAGCCGTGTGAAGGACGCCATACTCAAGGCTTTGGCTGCGCGCGAGCCAACGCCTGACTTGCTGTACCACGCGAGATACGCTGTTCACCACGAAGACATGCACGCGGAGGCGTTCACCTATACACGCCAGACCCACGGATATGCAGCACCGTCTCTCAGCAGCATGACTCCGGACGGGTTTCCCGAAGGAGGACCGTGCATCGGCGATGTCCGGCTGGCCGGTGGCGAGTTCCTGCTCGGGGCCAAAGACGACGGACGGTTCGCATTCGACAACGAGAAGTGGGAGCATGAGGTTCGGTTGGATCCGTTCGGTATTGCCAAGGCGCCGGTATCGCAAGGGGAGTTTGCGGCGTTTGTCGACAACGGTGGTTATGCCCGACAGGATCTCTGGACTACGGAGGGCTGGGAGTGGCATGAACGTGAAGCGGCGGAGCATCCGATCTACTGGCGGCGTCAGGCACCCGGAGGTTGGGAACGCAGGGTCTTCGACCGGTGGGTCGAGCTCGAGCAGCACAAGCCTGTGATTCACGTCAGCTGGCACGAAGCCAGTGCCTACTGCAGGTGGGCCAACCGCCGCTTGCCTACCGAGGCTGAGTGGGAGGCGGCTGCGACACTGACGCCCAATGGAGTAACGGAGAAACGCCGATTCCCGTTCGGAGATGTTTCACCGGACGCGTCGCGGGCCAACCTGGACTCTGCGGCCTTGGGCTGTGTAGATGTCGGGGCTTGCAGTGCCGGCGACAGCAGAATGGGGTGCCGTCAGATGTTGGGCAACGTTTGGGAGTGGACCAGCTCCGATTTCGGGCCATACCCTGGATTCTCACCCGATCCTTATAAGGAATACTCGGCACCGTGGTTTCACACGCGGAAGGTCTTGCGGGGCGGCTGCTGGGCTACCCGCGGTCGCCTGCTGAGCAGCACATACAGAAATTTCTACGAACCGCATCGACGTGACGTGTTGGCCGGGTTCCGCACCTGCGCTCTCCACGATTGAAGATCCGCATCGTCACACCGGCCGGACGCGGCGCACGGAACGGAAACCGCGCGACCGCGACCCGGTGGGCCACGCTACTTCGAGAGATCGGTCACGAGGTCTCTGTCGGAAGGCATTTGGGCGCAACTCGATGCGACTTGCTGGTCGCCGTCCACGCCCGTAAGAGCCACGCGGCTGTTGAGGCCTTCCGCTCGCGCCATCCCCGGGGGCGGGGGCCAATTGTCCTACTGCTTGCCGGTACCGACCTGTACGCGGATGGACCCGAGAACCCTGCCGTATCGGAGTCCATGAGATCGGCAACTCGGTTGGTGGTGCTGCAGCCCCTTGCTCGCCGAACCGTACCGAGGGCACTCCACCGCAAAGTTCGAGTGATCCGTCAGTCGGCCATTCCGCCGGCGGGCCCCACCAAACCGAGAGCCGGTGTTTTTGAAGTGTGTGTCGTTGGTCATCTCCGCTCGGTGAAGGATCCTCTACGAACCGCGTACGCCGCTCGCCGGTTGCCTCGCTCATCGCACATCCAAGTAGTTCACGCCGGTGGAGCGCTCAGCGCGGACATGGAGCGCCGGGCGCGTCGCGAATCGCAGCGGAATTCACGATACCGATGGATGGGCAGTCAACCAAAGAAGACGGCGTTGCGGCTACTGGCCCGCTCACGTGTGCTTGTTGTAACGTCGCGTTCGGAGGGCGGAGCCAACGTCATATCGGAGGCCATTGTGTGCGGTGTGCCCGTCATTGCCAGCCGCATCGATGGTTCTGTGGGACTACTTGGGCGGGACTATCCCGCATACTTCCCCGTAGGCGACACCGCTTCCTTGGCTGGACTACTCGATCGTGTCGAGCAGGACGGTCATTTTCTAGCCGACCTAAGACGACGATGCCGCGAGCTGCGACCCGCGTTTCGTCCGTCCGCGGAGCGAGCCGCTTGGCGTCAACTCCTCGCCGAACTGTGACCTGGTTAGAGGTTACCAGCCTTTGCGATTTACCTCTTCGATTTTGGTCGATTTCGGGAGCATGAAGAGCATGGCGCCCATCAACCCGTAGATCAGCTTCATCTTGAAGGGAATGTCGCCGGTTTCGATCTCGGACTTGAGCAGGCCCAGGATTTCCTTCCAACCGGCGTGGGATTTTTCGGGTGCCTTGTGCTCGGTGGTCCAGCCGCTGTGGGTGAGCGTGACGCGACAGCCACTGATGGTTTCTTCCAGCTCCCATGTGACGAGAGTGGGCGGCTCGGGTTTTTGGGTGAACCTGTAGGTGTGTGAGAACCTGATGGGTGGTGAGACCTCTACCACCTCGCCGACGATGAATACACGCTTTTTGTTTGGGCTGTAGTAGCGTAGCCTGCCGCCGGGCACGAGATCGGCCTCCAGCACGGTGTTGTAGAGCGCGCGCTGGATTTTTCCAAGTTTCGTGATTTCGTCCCACACTGTCTGCACCGGTGCGTTGATCTCGATCGATAAAACGTGATCTTCCAACGGCTGTGGTTCCGGCATCGTCGCTCCTGTTCGCTTATCCCGCCTGTGAGGTTCCGCGTTCGTGGGAATCGCCTCGCTCGAGTTCTCCCTTGAGTGCGATGAGGGATTCCGCCCACGGTTGTTGATACTGACTCACCCACCGATGATAGATCTGCTGTATCGGTACGGGGTTGAGATAGTGGTACCGCTTCCGTCCGGATCGACGGGACGCCACCAGATCGCCTTTGGCCAATACTCCTAGGTGTTGCATTACCGCAAACCGGGAGAGCTGTGGAAACTCGGCGGCCAACTCGCTGGTCGTTTGAGGCCCCTGTTGGAGTAGGTCTAAGATGTTTCTCCGTAACGGGTTAGCGAGTGCCCGCCACACGGGGTCGAGGTCGGCATCCGATCGTTGGCCTTGCATATGTGATAAAAATATCACATAATGTCCGTCCGTCAATGCCAAGCGACGGCGGGTTCACTTCATCGGAGAGCAGGCACCATGTTTCGCAGCATCGTTTCCGTAGCGGCGGGCGCGACACTTTGGGGCGTCTTGTGGGTATCGGGCAACGCAGGATTGGCGGCGGCGTTTCCCGCCATCATCGAGCAGGGCGAGCCGATGTTTCATGTTCCAATGTTGTTGACGTACATCGCGTGGAGCGTGGTGCTGTCCATCGCCGCGGGCTATCTCACGGCGCTCGTTGCAAAGCGCAGCGCGTTCCAACACACGCTTGCGCTGGGAATCCTTCAACTCGGGATCGGTGTCCCTACCGAAATATCGTATTGGGAGTTGTTGCCGGTGTGGTACCATCTCGTTTTCTTGACGCTACTCGTGCCCGGCAACTTGGTAGGGGGGTGGATGAGGGTCACCCAGCGGATGGAGCCGAAGGTCGTGTAACTACTGGGCTGCACTCACTCGAGGCCATCGTCGACCGAAGTCCGGCGGCACACGAATGGGGCGGTGCCACTGGCGCTTAGAAGCCGGCGCGTTATGCTCTTCGCGTGAACGGGCGATGGATGATCTACGGCGCGTACGGATACACCGGCAAACTGATTGCGCGAGAGGCCGTCGCTCGGGGGATGACCCCGGTGTTGGCCGGCCGGCGCAGCGAAACGGTATCGAGCCTGGCCAAGGAACTCGGACTCGAACATCGTGCATTCGGTCTCGAAAATCCGGATCTCGTGACGAGCGGATTGGAGGGCATGACGCTTGTGCTGCATTGCGCCGGCCCTTACTCGGCCACCAGCGGGCCAATGGTAGATGGGTGTCTGAAGACGGGCGCGCACTATCTCGATATCACGGGCGAAATTCGTGTCTTCGAGTCGCTGCACACGCTGGACGAAAACGCGCGAAACGCCGGAGTCATCATTCTTCCCGGCGTCGGCTTTGACGTGGTGCCCACGGATTGTCTGGCCGCTCGACTTGCATCGTGCATCGATCGACCCACAACACTGGAGCTGGCATTCCGCACCACGCGTAGTATCACCCAGGGCACCGCCAAGGGTGTTGTGGAAAGCATGGGGTATCCCAATCTAGTGCGGCGAGGCGGGCAGATCGTGGAGGTGCCCATGGGCAGCCTTTTGCGCGATGTCCCATTCTCGGACAAGACCCGTTTTGGTTTGTCGATCCCGTGGGGCGATGTCAGCACCGCGTATTACTCGACTGGCATACCGGACATAACGGTATACCGTACAATGCATCCCACGCGAGCCCGGAAGGCCCACCTGATACGGCTGATACAGTGGGCGTTTCGGATCGGGCTGGTGCAGCGGTATCTGAAGTGGCGGGTCGAGCGCACCGTCACCGGGCCGACGCCACAGCAGCTTACGGAGGGGATGGCACAGGTCTGGGGTGAGGTGCGAAACGCGCAAGGCGAAGCGGCCACTGCGGAGCTCACCACGCCGAACCCCTACGCGTTCACTGCCGACGCCGCCGTCTCCTCCGTAACGCGCGTATTCACTGGGGAGGTATCCGCGGATTCTGGTTTTCTGACGCCATCGCTCGCTTTCGGCACCGATTTTGTATCTGGCTTGCACGGCGTTAGGTGGACGATGGAGCCGAAACCGACGTGAGCACCACGAGCACGTTGCACACGCCGCTCCGTATCTTGGGTACTGGGTGGCCTGGCGGCCGGGGCCGGCGCGGCCGTGAAGCACTCGTCGATTTGCCTAGGAAGACTCATGGTGTTGTTGGTCCAGACCGCAATCAGCTCCTCGGGCTGTGAATACGAAAGCGGCTTCCACATGATCCCGTGCACCACACTGAACACTGCGGTGTTTGCGCCGATGCCCAGCCCAAGCGTCGAGACGGCGGCTATCGCGAACAATGGCCGACGAAGTAACGCACGAACAGCGTACTGCATGTCGTGAACGAGGGTCAGTCGGAGCCTGCTACGCGCACGGCTGGTTCCTCTCGACGGCGGCAACGGTCCGTGCGACCGCGACGACGGCCGAAGACGCGCACGGACGAGGTCCCTCCACTCCGCAGCGGCGAACACTGTGACCTCGTAGACGGTTGCCATCCAGAAACGCAACAGGTGGACCATCCCCTTGCGGCGCGCCTCGCGGGCGGCTTGCGCAAACGTCTCCCCCATGTCACCTGCGAAGCGACTGCGGAACGCCCGAGGGTAAACCAGCAGCATCCGATCGTAGATGCTCACTTTACGAAGCCCAGTTGCTGGGACTGTTCAACCAAACTCTTGAGCCGCGTGCTTTCCGCCTGTACCAGTTCCCGGCCGAACTCCGTGAACCCGTAATATCGGCGCCGCGAATCGTCATTGGCCGTCTCCGCGGCAACCTCCTCCACGAGTGCGTCGTCGAGAAGGCGCTTGAGATGTCGGTAGAGGTGGCTGGTTCCCAAATTCACCGCACCGTCGGAGCGTTGCTTGACGTCCAGCATGATGCCATAGCCATGCCTGGGCTCCTCGGCCAACGCCAACAGGATGAGAAAGACGGTCGATTTCACCGGGAGCAGTAACGCGACTTCCGTCCGGTCCTCATTCATTAGGGTGCCTCCTCGGCGACCGAGCCCATGAAGTATCGGTATATTGCATAGAGCATAAACGACGAGAGTTACGGAATCGGAAACGTCAACCGCGGCTACATCGCCCTGCGAAGGCTCGAGAAAGAGAAAAGGGGATCGAGGCGCTGCGGCCCGAATAGGGCAACGAGGAACCGTGGCCCGCCGTGATGGCGTCGTGCGAGGTCGCCACTCCCGGTTGTCGGTCGACCCTCAGCGTTGGGTTATCACAATCACGCCGCCCATGTGGCCCGTGCCAAAGATCGTGGTGGCTTCGGATGACGTGTACCGCCGAACCTCGCGGACTGTTTTGGGATTGAGTCCACGCAGAATGTCCACAGTGATGGGCTGATTCCCTATGTAGATGCTCACGCCGACATCCCCCCCCAAATTCCTTACCCCGCGGGGGCGCAGCCACCACGGGCGAAGCTGCTGCAGGGCCTGTAACAAGGTCGGCTGTTCGGTTTCCACAAGCTGTTCCCCGGTCACAACATCTTGACTAGTCGATGATCGTCCGGTTGGAGCCTCGAGCGACACTTGCGCGTCGGCAGCCCCCCCGCACTCTCCGTCGTACTTGGAGTCGTCCTTTAGCTCGAGCGAGCAGGTAAATGCTCCCCACGTAAAAGACATGGCTTTGTCGGAAAGCTCCACGTCGGTCACGGGTTGCGGCGGGCCGTCGATGGCCTTCATGACGATTTGTAACGAATCGCCCTTGCCTTCCACCGTAAACTCAACTTGGATTTCTGGACCGTTCATAAGGTCGAGGGTTCCGGTCCATGTGCCTTCTTTGACGTTCTGGGCTGTGGCAGGCGTGGCGAGGCCCAGAGCGACGCCCAGGATACCGAGGGATGACACTCTCATCCTAAGCTCCGGTAAGGAAGGTTGTTGTCGGCCGACTCTCAGCGTCGGGTTATTGCAATCGCGCCGCCCATGTTGCCCGTGCCAAAGATCGTGGTGGCTTCGGCTGCCGTGTAAAGCCGAAGCTCGCCGACGGCCCGGGGAGGGAGTGAACGCAGGAAATCCACACTGCCCATGCGCTGATTCCCCATGTAGACGCTCACCACGTCAACTGCGCCTGACATCCTTAACCCACGCCCTCGGGGGCGCAGCCATCGCGGGCGAAGCTGACGCAGGGCCTCGTACACGGTCGGCTGTTCGGTTTCCACAAGCTCCTCCCCAGTCAGAACATCTCGAACACTCGATGATCGTCCGGTTGGAGCTTCGAGCGACAATTGTGCTTCGGCAGCCCCTCCGCACTCTCCGTCGTACCTTTCGTCGTCCTTTCGCTCGAGCGAGCAGGTAAATGCTCCCCACGTAAAAGACATCCCCTTGTCGGAAAGCTCCACGTCGGTCACTGGCTGCGGTGGGCCGTTGACGGCCTTCATGACGATTTGTAACGACTCGCCTTCGCCTTGTACAGTAAACTCAACTTTGATTTCTGGACCGTTCGAAAGGTCGAGGGTGCCGGTCCATGTGCCTTGTTTGACGGTCTGAGCTGTGGCGGGCGTGGCAAGGCCCAAAGCGATGCCCAGGATACCGAAGGATGACACTCTCATCTCGATGCTCCGGTAAGGAATGTTGTTATCGGTCGACCCTTAGCGTCGGGTTATCGCAATCGCGCCGCCCATGTTGCCGGTGCCAAAGAGCGTGGTGGCATCGGTTGCCGAGTAAACCCGAACCTCGGCGACGTTCCGGGGATCGAGGGTACGCAGGAAATCCACGGTGCCCATTAGCGTACCGCCCACGTAGACGTTCACCTCGTTACGTTGCCCTGACGTCCTTGACGAGCCCGCACGGGGGCGCAGCCACCGCGGGCGAAGCTGACGCAGGGCCTCGAACACGGTTGTCATTTCGGTTTCCACAAGCTGTTCCCCAGTCAAAAAATCTTGAACACTCGAGGATCTTCCGCTTGGAGCCTCGAGCGCCAGTTGCGCGTCGGCAGCCCCACCGCACTCTCCCTCGTACTTTGAATCGCCCTTTCGCTCGAGCGAGCAGGTAAATGCTCCCCAAGTAAAAGACAACGCTTTGTCGGAAAGCTCCACGTCGGTCACGGGCTGCGGTGGGCCGTTGACTGCCTTCATGACGATTTGTAACGACTCGCCCTCGCCTTGCACCGTAAACTCAACTTTTATTTCTGGACCGTTCGTCAAGTCGAGGGTTCCGGTCCATGTGCCTTCTTTGACGGTCTGGGCTGTAGCGGGCGTGGCAAGGCCCAGAGCGATGCCGAGGATACCGAGGGATGACACTCTCATCTTGAGCTCCGGTAAGGAAGGTTGTTGTCGGTCGACTGCTAGCGTCGGGTTAGCGCAATCACGCCGGCCATGTTGCCGGTGCCAAAGAGCGTGGTGGCTTCAGATGCCGTGTAAAACCGAATCTCGGCGACGGATTGGGGTCGATTGTAGTCAGGAACTCGACAGGGCCCATGCGCTGACCCCCCATGTAGACGTTCACTGTGACGTTCCCCTCTTGTCGCACTCTCCCGCGGGTGCGCAGCCACCGCGGGCGAAGCTGACGCAGTGCCTCGAACACGGTCGTCTGTTGGGTTTCTAGGAGCTGTTCCCTAGTCACAACATCTCGACTAGTCGTAGATGGTCCGGCTGGAGCCTCGAGCGCCAATTGCGCGTCGTCAGCCCCGCTGCACTCTCCCTCGTACCTTGCGTCGCCCTTTCGTTCGAGCGAGCAGGTAAATGCTCCCCACGTAAAAGACATCGCTTTGTCGGAAAGCTCCACGTCGGTCACGGACTGCGGCGGGCCGTTGACTGTCTTCATGGCGATCTGCAACGACTCGCCTTCGCCTTGCACCATAAACTCAACTTCGAATTTCGGACCCGTCGCAAGGTTGAGCGTTCCGGTCCATGTGCCCTGTTTGCTGGTCTGGGCCGTGATGGGCGTCGCCAGGGCCAAAGCGATGCTCAGGATACCGAAGGATGACACTCTCATCGCAATGTTCCGGCAAGGGATAATGACGAACAATACTGTCCCGGACCGTTTACCGAAATCGGGTCGCGAAGCTGACTATTTATCCCGTTGTAAGACAATGACTTACGATGGTTGTGCTGTGGGTGGAATGGGCGTGGTTTGCTGGATCCCTTGATCCCCCTTGGGGCAGAGGGGCAGAGGGGCAGAGGGGCAGAGGGGCAGAGGGGCAGAGGCGCAGAGGGGCACAGGGGCACAGCCCCGCGATGTCAGATTCTAGCAGGTTGCGGAAAAAGTCGGGTAATGGACGATAGCATCGCGAGCCGGAAGTTCTTATCGTAGAGGGACCTCGATGGGAGTGCCACGATGCGCGGGAACAAGACGAATCAGTCGGCGCTGTTCAGCTATATCAGTGCGGAGGATCGGGTGCCCTCCGACCATCCGTTGCGCGCCCTGCGGGCGCTGGTGGACCCGGTGTTAGCCCGGCTCTCGCCGCAGTTGGACCGGCTGTACGCGCGGCGGGGCCGGCCGTCGATTCCCCCGGAACATTTGTTACGCGCGTTATTGCTGCAGGTGGTGTATACGATCCGGAGCGAGCGGCAGCTGATGGAGCAGCTCGATTACAACATCTTGTACCGATGGTTTGTGGGGTTGAATCTGGACGACGCGGTGTGGGTGCCGACGGTCTTTACGAAGAATCGGACGCGGCTGGTCGAGGGGGGCATCGCGGATGCGTTTCTGGCCGAAGTGTTACAGGAGGCGGAGCGGCGGGCGTTGTTGTCGAATGAGCATTTCACCGTCGACGGGACCTTGCTGGACGCGTGGGCGAGTCAGAAGAGTTTTCAGCCGAAGGCCGGCACCCGCCCGCCAACGGACGATGATCCGGGGAATCCGAGCGTGACGTTTCGCCAGGAGAAACGGACGAATGCGACGCATGCGTCGCGGACGGACCCGGAGGCGCGGTTGACGCGGAAGAGTGGGGGGCAAGGCGCGCAATTGGCGTACTTGGCGAGTGTGTTGATGGATAATCGGCACGGGCTCGTGGTGGCGACCGACGTGACGCAGCCCGGCTACGAGGCGGAGTGTGCGAGTGCGCTGGCGATGGTGGGGAGCTTACCGCCGACGGCCCGGCGTCGGACGTTGGGGGCGGACAAGGGTTATGATCGGTGCGGGTTTGTCGACACGCTGCGGGCGTTGGGCTGGACGCCCCACGTCACGCCGAACGTGCACCGCACGCGGTTGCGGAGCGCGGTGGATGGCCGGACGACGCGCCATCCCAGCTATGCGATCAGTCAACGGCAGCGCAAAAAAGTGGAAGAGATCTACGGGTGGGGCAAGACGATTGGGTTGTTACGCAAACTCCGACATCGCGGGACCCCGCGGGTCGGGTGGGTGTTTACGTTCACGGCCGCGGTCTACAATCTGATGCGGATACGCACCCTGACCCTGGCCGGAGGCAGCCCCTGATGGGGCAGTGTGGGCCGCATTCGTCACGCCGACCGCACCGCGGGGGCGGTAATAGGGGACCGCACGCTGGTACACCGTCGTGTTACCCGGACAAACGCGGCCCACCATCAATTTTTCCGCAACCTGCTAGATTCTCGACTCTAGCAGGTTGCGGAAAAAGTCGGGTAATGGACGATAGCATCGCGAGCCGGAAGTTCTTATCGTAGAGGGACCTCGATGGGAGTGCCACGATGCGCGGGAACAAGACGAATCAGTCGGCGCTGTTCAGCTATATCAGTGCGGAGGATCGGGTGCCCTCCGACCATCCGTTGCGCGCCCTGCGGGCGCTGGTGGACCCGGTGTTAGCCCGGCTCTCGCCGCAGTTGGACCGGCTGTACGCGCGGCGGGGCCGGCCGTCGATTCCCCCGGAACATTTGTTACGCGCGTTATTGCTGCAGGTGGTGTATACGATCCGGAGCGAGCGGCAGCTGATGGAGCAGCTCGATTACAACATCCTGTACCGATGGTTTGTGGGGTTGAATCTGGACGACGCGGTGTGGGTGCCGACGGTCTTTACGAAGAATCGGACGCGGCTGGTCGAGGGGGGCATCGCGGATGCGTTTCTGGCCGAAGTGTTACAGGAGGCGGAGCGGCGGGCGTTGTTGTCGAATGAGCATTTCACCGTCGACGGGACCTTGCTGGACGCGTGGGCGAGTCAGAAGAGTTTTCAGCCGAAGGCCGGCACCCGCCCGCCAACGGACGATGATCCGGGGAATCCGAGCGTGACGTTTCGCCAGGAGAAACGGACGAATGCGACGCATGCGTCGCGGACGGACCCGGAGGCGCGGTTGACGCGGAAGAGTGGGGGGCAAGGCGCGCAATTGGCGTACTTGGCGAGTGTGTTGATGGATAATCGGCACGGGCTCGTGGTGGCGACCGACGTGACGCAGCCCGGCTACGAGGCGGAGTGTGCGAGTGCGCTGGCGATGGTGGGGAGCTTACCGCCGACGGCCCGGCGTCGGACGTTGGGGGCGGACAAGGGTTATGATCGGTGCGGGTTTGTCGACACGCTGCGGGCGTTGGGCTGGACGCCCCACGTCACGCCGAACGTGCACCGCACGCGGTTGCGGAGCGCGGTGGATGGCCGGACGACGCGCCATCCCAGCTATGCGATCAGTCAACGGCAGCGCAAAAAAGTGGAAGAGATCTACGGGTGGGGCAAGACGATTGGGTTGTTACGCAAACTCCGACATCGCGGGACCCCGCGGGTCGGGTGGGTGTTTACGTTCACGGCCGCGGTCTACAATCTGATGCGGATACGCACCCTGACCCTGGCCGGAGGCAGCCCCTGATGGGGCAGTGTGGGCCGCATTCGTCACGCCGACCGCACCGCGGGGGCGGTAATAGGGGACCGCACGCTGGTACACCGTCGTGTTACCCGGACAAACGCGGCTCACCATGAATTTTTCCGCAACCTGCTAGATTGCAGACCACTGACTTGGAGAAGACGGGCGCTGGGGACCCGTCCGCCGATCTGAAACCTGCAATCTGCATTCTGCAATCTGAAATCTCTTGCCTTCTCAACGAGTGGGTAGCACCAAGCGCCCGCGCGCCGCACCCGTCGGATGTTGCCTCGTATACACAACCAAGTACAAGCGATTCTCCAACAGCGCTTCGCGTTCGGGCAGGGTTAGACTGAATTGACCGGATGCGGTGGCGGTGCCTTGCGGTGAAAGTCGCCGTACCATCGCACCGTCTCTTCCTTCGTCGGCGAGGTGAATGGCAACAGCATATATGTCGTTGGCTGCCACTCCGGAGACGACCAGCTCGTACACCAGGGCGTTGGTGGTGATGTCGAACACGAATCGTGCCTCGGCGCTTGCTCCTGCGCCACCGGCGCGCACGTCGAAAGTGATGCGCTCCGGTGCGCGACCATTCTCCAGCGGTGGAGTGGTCGAGGGCGGACGACGGTGATCGGTGGCCTGCTCGAACGCGAAACCGAGTGACAACAAGCGCGCATCGCTCAGGGTCGCTCCCAGCAACTCGAGTCCAACGGGCAACCCATCGTTGGTGAATCCGGCGGGTACGGTGAGCGCCGGCAAGCCGGATGTTGCACTCAACAGGCAGTTCGACCCAGGCTGCGGATCGCCGATGCGCGCGGCTTTGCGACGCATGGTCGGATAGATCAACGCGTCGAGTTGCTGTTCTTCGAGCGCGGCGACGAGTGCGTTGCGGACGTCGCCCCGCCCGGCAATCGCAGCTTGGTAATCGTCACCGTTACGAACGGCAACAGAATCTCTCCTACGGAACCGGTTTGTCAGGGCGGTGTGGTGTAGTCCACCGTCGCGAATCTCGCGAATCGAACTCACCGGCGCCCCTGGTGTTGCGGCGAGATAATCGATAAAGTCGAATTTGAACTCGAAGTTGATGACGGCCGCTCTGCGAGTGAGTGAGTCCAGGTTCGGAATCTCGAGGCTATCGACGATCGTCGCGCCGGCGTCTTCCATCTCGTCAATGGCGTGTCGCACCACTCTGGCCATCTCGCGGTCTTCGGGCGCCGCGCCGAACGCGCCGATCAGCACGCCAAGTCGCGCACCGCGCAACGCATTGGCGTCCAATGACTCAACGAATCTCGGCAGTTGGCGTTCTGCGAGGATGTCTGTCGCCGGATCGGCCGGATCCGGGCCTATAGTCGCATCCAGCGCGATGGCGAGATCCGTTGCCGTCCGGGCCATCGGTCCGCCGACGTCCTGTGTGTGAGAGAGTGGAACGATGCCGTCGATGCTCGATAGGCCTTTCGTCGCGCGCAGGCCGAAGAGGTTGTTCTGCGACGAGGGGATGCGAATGGAACCGCACGTATCGCTCCCCCATCCAACAGCGGCAAAGCTCGCGGCGATGCCCGCGCCGGTCCCTCCGCTCGATCCACCCGGGTAGCGGGTGAGGTCGTAGGGGTTGAGCGTTTGTCCGCCGAGCGAGCTGATCGTCGTGATACCCATCGCCAACTCGTGCATGTTGGCCTTGCCGATGATGATTGCTCCGGCTTCGCGAAGTTTTCGTACTTGAAAACCGTCGTCAGGGGGAACGAGGCCCGCCAATGCAATCGATGCCGCGGCGGTGTGCATGTCGAACGTGTCGTAATTGTCCTTGAGGATGATGGGGATACCGTGCAGTGGCCCACGCGGGCCGTTGAAGGCGCGCTCTCGATCCAACTGTTCCGCTTCCGCCCGGGCGTTGGGGTTCAATCGAATCATCGCGTTGAGCTTGGGACCAGCCCGGTCGTACGCTTCTATTCTGGCAAAGAATCCGTCGACGAGCTGCACGGCGGTGACCCGGCCGGCCGCCATCGCTTTCTGCAATTCATTAATAGTGGTCTCGGCCACCACGAAATTTTGTGCGTGGGCGTTGAGAGATGTGAAGGTGGTCGAGAGGGTAGCCACCAGCACAAGGCTGTGTTGGAAGGTCGAGTTGCGGGGCACCGGATACCTCGTGGGAGGGTTCGCGTGCAATCGATGGGGTGGGGGATGGGGAGTCAAGGGCCCCGGATGACTGCCGCGGATGACTGCCACGAATGACGCTGAGTTGGGGGCACGCCGATCTCGCGACATGAAAGTCGCGGCTCGGCTGATGTCGCTAAGAGCGACGTGACGTCAGTTTGAATGCCAGGTGGCGACAAAATGATTCGGGTAGCGTTTTTTGGGTGGTGCTCGGTTTCAGCTACCTTGCAAATTTCATGCATGCGCGACCGGATCTTTGCTCATATCTGCTGGACGACCAGAGAGCGTGCGCGGCTTATCGACCTCCCGTCAGCTCAGTTTCTTGCGCACCTCTTTCCGATAACGTGTCGCCAGGAGCGAGCCCGAATACTGGATCTGGGAATCCTCCAGACGCACGTCCACGTCCTCGTCCGGATGCATCAAACGACCCAACTACCGAAGTTGCTTCAGCGACTCAAGGGAGCGAGTGCCGTTCTAGCAGGAAGGCGGGGCCTTCCAGAAAATGGTCGAACGCTGCGCTGGGCCAAGGGATACGATGTCGAATCGGTCAGTCCGCGGGCAGTATCGGCCGTTAGCCAATACATCCGGAACCAACATCGGCAACATCCGACGGAGGTGATTCCTGGATGGTTACCAGGAGGACGCGAAGAAAATAACTTTTCGGAGACACCCCCCGCGGCGCGCATTGTTATCTCATCGAGAGACCGGTCTTAAACGCCCCACCAGTCCAAAGTCGCTTTTAGCGACATCAGCCGAGCCGTCGCTCTCAGCGACGGAAACAACGACAGGTCGTGCTCGCAGACCGATGTAATTGACATGATGTAATAGTGGTATTAGAATTACATCATGATCAGAACCCAGATCCAGCTTACAGAGGAGCAGCATCGGCAGCTCAAACGGTGGGCTCGCCGCCAGGGGGTATCCATGTCGGAGGCGGTGCGTCGCTGCGTGGATGACCGGCTGGCCAGTGAACTAGGTCCGTCGAGGCGAACAGAGCGAGTGAGGGAAGCGGTTGCCATTTGCGGAGCATACCGTGATCCCGCTGGACGATCGACGGTGGCGAGAGATCATGACGCCGCTCTCGCCGACGCCTACCGAGCATGAGCGTCTTTGTCGACACGTCGGCGGTGTATGCCCTCCTCGTCGAAACGGAAGAGGATCATCGGGCGGTCCTGCGATCGTTCGAGCAACTGTTGCGGAAGGGTCGGTCGCTGCTCACGACGAATTATGTAGTGGTCGAGTCAGCGGCGCTGCTGCAACACCGCTTCGGGCTCGCCCCCATTCGCGATCTCGTTGATCGATTGCTACCGGTCGTCACAGTCCGCTGGGTGACCGAGACGCTTCATCGACGCGGATTTGCCCGCCTCGTCGCACGGAATCGTCGGCAACTGAGCCTCGTCGATTGTGTGAGCTTCGAGTTCATGGAGGAGGAGGGCATGCAACAGGCGCTTGCCCTGGATCGGGACTTCGAAGACGAAGGGTTCCACACGCTGCCCTCGCAGCATAGAGGGCGTTGAAGCCGCGGATGACGTTAAACCTTTATCGGACACCGATCCCCACCCCGCCGTTTCGCACTGGCCAACGCGCCCTTTAGGGCAATGCCTTCCTGCCGAGCGCGCCCTCATCAGGGCGCGACTCCCCGGCCGCGGATGACGCTAAAGCTTTGGATATCGCGGATCCCCCTCCTCCCTCTTCCCTGGGGAAGGGCGGTGTGCGGGGAGAGTCCTCCATCCTTCCTTACTCCCAACCCCTCCCGTAGGTCGGGTGGACCGCACAACGCGTTGTCTTCTAATGACTTAACAATCATCCACTTGCAAAAATATATAGATTAGATACTGTTATTACATATCGTTATCTAATATAGTGGGGTTTGTTATGCGAACTATTTCACTCAGCCTGACGGACGCCGTACTGGAGCGAAGCGGCCGCTGCGCCGAAGCGTTGGCCATTTCGCGGGCGGAGTATATCCGACGAGCCATTCAGGCGATGAACCGCGAAACCGATGCTCGGCTGCGGGCCGACTGCCTCGCGAACGCATCTCGCAAGGTGCGTGACGAAAGCATGCGGGTGAACGCTGAGTTCGAGGCGATCGAACACGATCCGGATGCCTAACAGGGGCGAAATCTGGCTGGCCGATCTCAATCCTCGGCGAGGGACCGAGCCCGGCAAGACCCGTCCGGTGTTGGTGGTGCAATCCCAGGCCCTGCTCGATGTCGATCATCCGTCGACCCTGGTGGTCCCGCTCACGACCAAACTCATCGACGACGCGGCGCCGCTCCGCATTCGAATCTTCGCAACCGATCAGTTGCAGAGTGATTCGGATCTTCTCGTTGACCAGCTCCGGGCGATCGACAACCGTCGGTTGATCAAAGGGCCCCTCGCCCGGTTGGATGAGTCACTGATGACAACGGCTGGTGCGGCGATTCTCGAAGTCCTCGACCTCGCGGCCGCAGATGACCGCCGCGGATGACGCTAAAGCTTTGGATTAGCGATCGTGGAGGCGATTGGAGCGCGGGTGCGGAGACGGTAACCCGCGCTCCGCCTCCTGCTCCCCGCCTCCCGCTCCCATTAGACGCCCATGTCCACCTGATAGGTCGTACCCAACTTGCCCTTGATCATGGGCAACTTGTCGTATTCCTCACTGAATCGTTTGGGATCGTACCAGTTGTCCGGCGGGTCCTTCGGTGGGAGCAGCCCCATCTTCTGGTACGTCAAAGCGACGAGTTCGGCACAGAAAAGGTTGTCTTGGGGTGCTTCGATATGGATCTGGCCCTCGAGGAACTCCTCGATCATTTTTAGCGTATCGGGAAACGGGGTCCCCTCGAGGTCGGAAATGACGTGAATCACCGCGTCCTCGAAGGCTTTGCCGCGCTCCACGTCCAGCTGCCGCCAGTAAGGCGCGTCGCCGTACTCGTGGGACGCCATGAGCGTAAGCGTATCCTTGAGCCACCCGCACTGAGCGCCTCCGTGTTTGTCCCCGGACTCCGGATCCCAGGTTATCGGGTTGGGTCCGCATTCCCAGATCATCGGCTTCTTGTTCTTGGGATGAAGGGCGACCATGCCCACGTGCGAAAACAAGCTACCAGTGGCCCACTCGATCCACTTCCTCTCCTTCGAGGTGCCATGGAATAAGAAGATGTCACCCGTTTGCACCTCATTGGCGATCTGGTCGTAGGTCTTCGTTTGATAGTTTGGGTCGTCGCTCATTAGGCACTCCGCAGTGGAGGTATTGGGAGACAGAAAAACTACTATGGCCCGTCGGGCCGTCGGACCGCAAGAGGTGCTTTCACGCTGAGCATTCCGTTGCGCGGGTACCTGGGCAGGGGCTAGACTGGGAGCGCCGTCCGTACGCACCGATACACCAAGGGGCCTCGCGATGTCGCAGCGCGCTATTGAAGGACCGCCCCCCTGGCGGCTCACCGGGTTTAGTTGGTCCGCCATCGGCGCAGCCGCGGCCTTCTCCGTGATCTTCATCCTCCAGGCCGTGAGCTCTTTCTGGCACGGCGACGCCGCCCGGGAAGTGGGTTGGTCGGCGGCGCTGCGCGATGACGCCTGGGTCGTCCGGGAGGTGCAACCGAACGGGCCTGCGGCCGGGCGATTGCAACCGGGAGACCGAATTCTGGCGTTAGACGGTGACACGCGGCTCGGGGTCATCGGATCCAGCTGGATGCTCCGTCACGCCCCTCCCGGGAGCGCGTACACCGTCAGTGTCGAGCGCGACGGATCCACGCTGGAAGTTGCTCTTACGCAGCAGGTGGTGCACGACCCTTCGTACCGCCCATGGATCGTCATCTATCTCATCGACGCGCTCGCGTTTGCCCTCGTCGGTATCCTCATCGCTCTGGCAAAACCTCACGAGCAAGTTACGCGTTCCGGTTTCTTTGGCTCGATGCTTCTGGCGCTCTTCTTGTTGTGGGAATCGTCCCGCCCCTACGACGGCACGGTGCAGAACTTTGCGCTGACCGGACAGTTGCTCCTTGGATCGGTCTTCCCTCTCTATCTCGTCTTTGGGTACCGCTTTTTTGCCGGGTTCCCCGTGCTCCGGAAGGAAGAGGGGGCTTGGCGCTGGTTCTCCAGCGGACTGTTGATCGCGGCTTGGCTCATCTGGGTCCCTCGAACCGCCGTGAACGTGCTACAGAGCTTCGACCCTGTTACGGTCGTTGCATTCGTGTACGACAACTATTGGTGGCTCCGCATTCACTTTGCACTCAGCCCGTTCACGGAAACGTCGTTTCTCATAGTGGCCGTGATCGCAAGCATCACCGTGACCACCCGGAACTACCGGCGGTTGCCGGAGGGGGATCAGCGGTGCCGGATACGCTGGGTGGCCGTGGGGATGATGAGCTCTACCGTGCCCATCGCCATCGCCGCCGTCGCGGATCTCGGAACGACACTCGCAGGCGCAAGCGACGCCACAAAGCAATTCGTCACTACCATGAAAGTGGGCGCCAATACGCTTCTGATCACCATGCCCATCGCACTCGGATACGCAATCATCCGGCACCGCGTGATGGGGATCCACCTGGTGGTCCGCATGGGCCTCAGGTACATGTTGGCCAAGGCGGTGCTCCAGGGTGTGATGGCCCTGCCGGTCGTCTGGCTCACATGGACCGTCCTCACTCATCCGGAAGCGACAGTGGGCGAACTGCTCTTCCGCGGGTCGGCCGGGGCCAACCTGGCCGTCTTCGGGCTAGGCGCGTTGCTCCTCAGGTATCGGAAGCCAGTGCGAGATGCCATGGACCGAAGGTTTTTCCGCGAGGCCTACGACCGGGAGCAGATCCTCATCGAGTTGGCGGACTCGATCAAGAAGCTGAATTCCATCCGGGAGATCGCCCGGTTGGTGAACGCCCGTATCGACGCCGCGCTCCACGTAGATCGCACGGTGATCCTGTTTCGCAACGACCGGGAGAAGAAATTCGTCGTCGGTTACTCCTCAGGAAGCACAGGTACGCGGGCCCTGATCTCGCTGGACTCGGGCCTGCTCACCCGTCTCGAAGACGACGGGAGACCGAACCGCTGGGATCGTCTTCGGCCATCGTGCCGGCCCGAGGAGCAGGAATGGATCGATAGAATAGGTATTGAGCTCATCGCACCCATTCTCGGAGTGGACCAGACGCTCGTCGGTTTGCTCATGATGGGAGGAAAAAGATCAGAGGAGCCGTACACGCCGCGCGATCGGATGTTACTTCAGACCATCGGTTCGCAGGTGGGGGCAGTCTACGAGGTGCTGTCCCTGCGCGAGGCCGTCGGTCGTGAGCGAAAAGCGCAGCATGAGGTGTTGGGCCGCTTGAGCGAGCAGGAAGTCAACCTCTTGAAGCAATGTCCCGCGTGCGACCGATGCTACGACCGCGACGACACGACATGTCCCGACGACGGTGCGACGCTGGAAATGAAGCTTCCTGTAGAGCGGACTGTCGACGACCGGTACCGGCTGGAGCGTCTCCTGGGGATGGGTGGGATGGGTGCTGTTTACGAGGCAAGCGACCTGCGCCTCAATCGAACCGTGGCGGTAAAGGTGATGATAGGAGCCCTCTTTGGAGACACATCCGCGAAGCGGCGCTTTGCTCGGGAAGCCAAAGTGTCGGCCCAGCTGATCGACCCCCACATCATCCGGGTGTACGACTTCGGCGAGCTTCGGGGAGACGGGGCTTATCTGGTCATGGAATTGGTGCGCGGGGTGACGTGGGGTGAGGAGATCGCGCGGCAGGGCGGTGTCCTGCCTCCACCGCAGGCGGCGGACCTGTTTGGACAGTTCATCGACGGAATGCAGACGGCCCACGAGGCGGGTGTGATCCACCGCGACCTGAAGCCGGACAACGTCTCGGTGAGTCGCGACGGTGTCACCGGCGTGCAGGTGAAAATCTTGGATTTCGGATTGGCCAAGGTGCGCGAAGGTTCATTCCTCGATCCGAAGAGCGCGACGACCACCGGAGGGGTGATGGGAACGTTGGGATACATGGCGCCCGAGCAGTTCTTGGGAGACAAGGTCGACGCGCGTGCCGACATTTACTCCATGGGGGTCATGGGCCTGGAGTCGCTCACCGGAACCCTCGAGCTACACGGCTACGTGGTGCACCAGTTGATCATGAAACAACTGCACGAGCGGTTAAAGGGGACGGACGCGTCAGTCGAATCATTGGGCCTGGCCGGCGTGTTGGAGAAGAGTCTTGCTTGGGAACTATCAGAGCGTTACGGGACCGTGTTGGAGATGAAGGACGCTCTTCTTCCTGCCATCCACGCGTATGAGAAGCGAACGGAAGATGGGGCCTGAAGGCGATAAGGGCGTCGTGCCCGGGGATGCAGCGATTGTGCTTATTCCGTTCGCAACGCCACCATCGGATCCACCCGCGTCGCACGGTAAGAGGGTGGAAGACTCGCAGCCACCGACGCCCCGGTGACGAGCACGGCGATCCCGAGCAGCGTCAACGGGTCGGATACGGACACGCCAAAGAGCAGACTTTCGAGCAAACGGCCCGTGAACAACGAGACGAGTACTCCTAGCGCCGCTCCCGCGGCGGCGAGCCCTGCCCCCTGATGGAGCACCAGCCGCATGACCTGCAACCGCTCTGCTCCCAAGGCGACGCGGATTCCCATCTCCTGCGTGCGCCGTGCGACGGAGCGTATCGTAATTCCGTAGATACCCATGAACGCGAGCAAACCAGCGAGCGCGGCGAAGACGACTATCAACCGCGCGCGATAGCGCTGGCCGCCGATGGAGTCGCCCATGCGTTCGATCATCGGAATGGTGCTGATCACGGGAAGGTCGGGATGCACGCCAAAGATGCGGTCTCGTAACGCGGGGACGATGGCTCTGGGATCGCCGACGGTGCGAACGAGAAACGCACCCGTCTGAGCTCCCATCTGGCGCGACGGCGTGTAAAAGGCAAGTTCGGTCGCTATCTCCATTTGCTGGTCACGCACGTCCTGAGCTGGAGGTCACGGATGACGCTAAGGCTTTAGCAGGTTGCGGAAAAATTGATGGTGAGCCGCGTTTGTCCGGGTAACACGACGGTGTACCAGCGTGCGGTCCCCTATTACCGCCCCCGCGGTGCGGTCGGCGTGACGAATGCGGCCCACACTGCCCCATCAGGGGCTGCCTCCGGCCAGGGTCAGGGTGCGTATCCGCATCAGATTGTAGACCGCGGCCGTGAACGTAAACACCCACCCGACCCGCGGGGTCCCGCGATGTCGGAGTTTGCGTAACAACCCAATCGTCTTGCCCCACCCGTAGATCTCTTCCACTTTTTTGCGCTGCCGTTGACTGATCGCATAGCTGGGATGGCGCGTCGTCCGGCCATCCACCGCGCTCCGCAACCGCGTGCGGTGCACGTTCGGCGTGACGTGGGGCGTCCAGCCCAACGCCCGCAGCGTGTCGACAAACCCGCACCGATCATAACCCTTGTCCGCCCCCAACGTCCGACGCCGGGCCGTCGGCGGTAAGCTCCCCACCATCGCCAGCGCACTCGCACACTCCGCCTCGTAGCCGGGCTGCGTCACGTCGGTCGCCACCACGAGCCCGTGCCGATTATCCATCAACACACTCGCCAAGTACGCCAATTGCGCGCCTTGCCCCCCACTCTTCCGCGTCAACCGCGCCTCCGGGTCCGTCCGCGACGCATGCGTCGCATTCGTCCGTTTCTCCTGGCGAAACGTCACGCTCGGATTCCCCGGATCATCGTCCGTTGGCGGGCGGGTGCCGGCCTTCGGCTGAAAACTCTTCTGACTCGCCCACGCGTCCAGCAAGGTCCCGTCGACGGTGAAATGCTCATTCGACAACAACGCCCGCCGCTCCGCCTCCTGTAACACTTCGGCCAGAAACGCATCCGCGATGCCCCCCTCGACCAGCCGCGTCCGATTCTTCGTAAAGACCGTCGGCACCCACACCGCGTCGTCCAGATTCAACCCCACAAACCATCGGTACAGGATGTTGTAATCGAGCTGCTCCATCAGCTGCCGCTCGCTCCGGATCGTATACACCACCTGCAGCAATAACGCGCGTAACAAATGTTCCGGGGGAATCGACGGCCGGCCCCGCCGCGCGTACAGCCGGTCCAACTGCGGCGAGAGCCGGGCTAACACCGGGTCCACCAGCGCCCGCAGGGCGCGCAACGGATGGTCGGAGGGCACCCGATCCTCCGCACTGATATAGCTGAACAGCGCCGACTGATTCGTCTTGTTCCCGCGCATCGTGGCACTCCCATCGAGGTCCCTCTACGATAAGAACTTCCGGCTCGCGATGCTATCGTCCATTACCCGACTTTTTCCGCAACCTGTTAGATACCGCGGACCCCCTCCTCCCTCCTCCCTCCTCCCTGGGGAAGGGTGGTGCGAGGGGAAATTTGTCTGGGTACAATGGCAGAAAAACGTCCGAAGGTTGTGCTTCGCGGGGCCCGCGTTCTAACCTTGAGGTTTCTTCGGAATTGAGGTAGCGGCGATGGCAAACCGCATCGTGTTGGGGCGCCCCGAGCCGTCGGAGTGCAACGAGTATTACTTCATGTACATCGACCGGGTCCCAACCGGCGACCTGCTAGAACTTCTGGAAGAGCAGCTCGAGAGCACCGCGGGGTTCCTGCTGGGCCTCGAGCCGCGCCGTCTCGATTACCGGTATGCTCCGGACAAGTGGTCGGTGAAGGAAGTGGTGGGGCATGTTATCGATGTCGAGCGGACGTTCAGTTATCGGGTGATGTGCGGTGCGCGCAACGAACCGGCCGATCTGCCGTCGTTCGAACAGAATCCCTACGTCGAGAATTCTCGCTACGGCGTGCGATCCATCGAAGACATCGTGCGCGAATATCGCACGACCCGGGCGGCAACCTTGGCGTTATTCGACTCGTTCGACGAGGATGAGTGGATGCGTTCGGTGAAGGCGAGCGGCATGGACTTTGTCATTCGAGTTTTCCCCTTCATTCTCGCGGGGCATGAGATCCATCACCGGGGAGTGATCGAGGAGAAGTACCTCTCCTGAGCATGCATTCCATTTTGCCTTTCCTTTATATAGTAGGAGGTGCGAGGACGCGAAGGAAGAAGCAATGGGTACTCGACTTATGAAACACATTTACCTGTCTGCCATCCTGACCCTGGTACCGATTGCCGTAGCGGCACAACAGGTTAGCGACGAGTCGTTTCGCTTCGACAACCCAAACCCGGCTTTTGCTTTGGGTGTGGGACCGCAAGTGTGCATCGATGAGGCGCATTACAACTTCCACACGGCTGAAGGGCGCTACAAACCTTTTGCCGAATTACTGCGCAGTGACGGCTATACGGTGACCCGGTTCACGAGCCCTTTCGCCGATGAGACGTTGGTGGACTGTGACTTGCTGGTTGTTGCCAATGCGCTCGCCGAGGAGAACCAGAGCGACTGGAGTTACCCCCATCCGTCGGCGTTTACCAAGGACGAAATGCGCACACTGATGGAGTGGGTGCGCGGTGGAGGACGGTTGCTGCTGTTTGCAGATCACGCGCCAATCGCGGGTGCCGCCCGTGACTTGGGAGCGGTCTTCGGTGTCGTCATGATCGATGCGTACGTTGACGGCGTTCCCGGTGGGCCTGACGTGTTCCGCAAGGCCGACGGCACGCTACATGCCCACGCCATCTCGAGGGGACGTGCTCCGGGTGAGACCGTGGACAGCGTCCTGACGTTCACCGGACAGGCCTTCCAAGTCACACCGGGATGGCAACCGTTGTTGACCTTCGGACCCTACGCGGTTGCCCGCATCAGCACGCGACAAACGTTTCAGACTGGCTCGAGGGCCGACTGGCCGGGCTTCTCGGTCGGCGGCTGGGTGCATGGCGCCGCTCGCGAGTGGGACCGGGGCCGGGTGGTGTTCCTAGGCGAGGCAGCCATGTGCTCGGCCCAGCTCAGCGGCCCGAATCGGAATCCGATGGGCATGAACCACCCGCGTGCGTTCCAAGATGCACAGTTCTGTATCAACGTCGTCCGCTGGCTGACCGGCGTAATCGACCGCTAGATCGAGGAGGGGTACGGCTCACGTCCCCCGTCTCACGTCTCACGTCTCACGACCCACCACTCATGGCCCCACGGCCCACCGCTCACCGCCCGGCCTCTTGGTCCGGCCAGCCCCATTAGCCATCTTTCCCGTCTATCCCTGCCCGAGGTGTCTTCATGATTCGCAACGCCCGTCTGGTTATCACTTTCATTCTCCTCGCCGTGGCTGCGCCAGTGCTGGCCCAGCAGGCGCCGCTCGTGGACCGCGAGCTGTTCTTCGGCGATCCGGAGATTTCTGGTGGTCAGATCTCCCCCGACGGCCAGTTCATAACGTTCGTCAAGCCGTACCGGGGAGTCAGGAACATTTGGGTGAAGAGGGTCGATGCTGCGTTTGACGACGCCAGACCACTCACCGCGGACACGTCGCGGCCGGTGGCCGGCTATTTCTGGACGCACGACGCCCGGTACGTGCTCTTCGTACAGGACCGTGGCGGCAACGAGAACTTTCGCGTCTATGCCGTGGACCCCGCGGCCCCCGCGGAGATGGCCACGGGCGTCCCGCTGGCGCGCGATCTCACGCCATACGAGAATATCCGTGCCGCCATCTATGCGGTGCCAAGAGCGACGCCGGGCCAGATTATCGTGGGGTTGAACGATCGCAACCCTCAACTGCACGACGTGTATCGCATCGACATCAATACCGGCGAACGTGAACTGATCATCCGCAACGACGAGAATGTCGCGGGGTGGCTGACGGACAATGACGGCACCGTTCGCCTGGCCGTCCGATTGGGGCCGGACGGTGGAACACAGATCTTGCGTAGAGACGGCGATATGCTGAAGGAGGTGTACACCTGTAGCAACGAGGAAACGTGCGGGCCGATCCGCTTTCACAAGAACGGCCGCCAAGTGTACATGACGACGGACAAGGGCGCGGACGTAAACCTGAGCCGGCTCATTCTGCTCGATCCGGCGACTGGAGAAGAAACATTCGTGGAGTCCGATCCGGAAAACAAAGTGGATCTGGGCGGCGCCGCGTTTTCCGATGTGACAGGTGAGCTACAGGCGACGTTCTATGTCGGCGATCGTGTGCGTATCTACCCGAAGACCGACGCGGTACGGCGAGATCTCGAGGTCCTCCGCTCGAAACTACCGGAAGGGGAGATTTCCTTCGGGTCTTCGACCGCCGACGAGCGAACGTTGCTGGTGCGCGTCGCCCGTGACGTGGATCCCGGATCGACCTACCTATATGATCGAGACACCGGTGACGTGGAACTGTTGTATCGCTCCCGACCCGAACTGCCGATTGAACACCTCGCGCCAATGCGGCCGATTCGCTACACGGCACGGGATGGACTCGAGATACCCGCGTATCTGACTCTGCCGAAAGGCGTGGAACCCCGTAACCTGCCGGTGGTCATTCTCCCGCACGGTGGCCCGTGGGCGCGTGATGCGTGGGGCTACAATAGTTACGCGCAGTACTTCGCGAATCGTGGCTACGCCGTGTTGCAGCCGAACTTCCGCGGTTCCACCGGATACGGGAAGCGGTTCCTCAATGCAGGGAACAAGGAATGGGGTACGGGCGCGATGCAGCACGATATCACCGATGGCGTGCAGCATCTCATCGATGAGGGCATCGTCGATCCCACGAAAGTCGGCATCTTTGGTGGCTCCTACGGAGGGTATGCAACCCTTGCCGGGCTGGCGTTCACTCCCGAGGTCTACGCGGTAGGGATCTCGTACGTCGGCCCGTCGAATCTCATTACGCTGCTCAACTCCATCCCCCCGTACTGGGCGCCGGTCAAGAAGATGTTTGATACTCGTTTGGGCGACCAGAATGATCCGGCGGACGCAGAGCGACTCAAGGCGCAATCACCGTTGTTCTCTGCCGATAAAATCCGTGCTCCGCTGTTGGTCATCCAGGGTGCCAACGATCCCCGCGTGAACCAATTCGAGTCAGAACAGATCGTCGTTGCCCTTCGCGATCTCGGGCGGCCCGTCGGATACATGCTGGCCGAAAACGAAGGCCACGGGTTTGCGGGGCGGGAGAATCGATTGGCTGTTGCCGCTGCCATGGAACGCTTCTTGGCGCCGCATCTGGGTGGACGGGTGCAGGAAGACATGCCGGCCGACATCTCGAGCACCTTGGCCAAGTTGACGGTAGACGTGAACACGGTCGAGCTGCCGGAGACGGACGTGGCCGATGACGCCGCTGTGGCACCGCTTCCGACGTCCGATGGCGGCGTCATTGAGCCCCAGGTGCTCGAGTACAACCTCACGGTCGAATTCGGAGGCCAGGAGATTGGCCTCGCGATGACCAGGACGATCGAAGCCGGCGAACTCGAGGGCCGGGCGGTGTGGCGCATCATCGATGTCCTCGAGTCACCAATGGGCGGTGGCGTCGACTCTCTCGAGGTGGATCGCACGTCGCTCCGGCCATTGCGCCGTGCTGCGGGTGGGATGGCGTCGATTCAACTGCGGTTCAGCGACACCGAAATCGTGGGCGAAGTCGGGGGCATGGGCCAGACGGTGCCGGTGCAGGCCGCGCTCACGGCTCCTGTCTTTGCGGACGGTGCGGGCACCGATATCGTGCTGGCCGGACTTCCGCTCGCCGAGGAATACCAAACAACCATCCGTATCTTCGACGCACAGATGCAGAAGACGCGACCGATGAAGATCGCTGTGACCGGTACGGCCACGGTCGAGACGGAGAGCGGGTCGCACCCGACTTTCGTGGTGGAGCTGAAGCCTCTGGACGGAGAGGCAGCGGGCACGGCGACCCTGAACGTGACGCAGTCGGCGCCGCATTACGTCGTCACTAGTTCCACTCGGCTCCCGGCCGCGATGGGGTCCGGCATCCTGCGTGTGGAATTGGGCGCAAGCTACCAGCGGTAGCATGTAGCGGTAACATGTATGGGCGACGCATGCGTCGCCCCTACATGCCGCCGCGCACCGCCACGAAGCCCCCGGCGGTGCGCGGCTGGGTGTACACATACGCGGCCAGCACCCCGACCTGGTCGGTATCTCGCCAAACTCTCACAGAGCCCCCATCTTTGCTCGATGACCGAGATCAAGGGCCGCCTCAAGACGGCCCTCGGCGACCGCTATCCAAGGGCGGTACGGCGGTATGGCGGTAGGGCGGTACGAGCGGGGCCACGGTGAGTGTCGGCATGGTCTGACTGGGTCGAAAACGTCAATGAACCAATCAACGGCAAAAGCGGTGATCGCGACGGAAATTGCCGGGAGGCTCCGCGCGCTCCCGTCGCATAATGCGCAAGCGTTGCGACAGGTACGACGGGAGGTTTCTCGTGCGCTCAAGGGAGAAGCCGGCACCGCAATCATCGACCTCGCCTGTCAACTATTGGAGACGAAGGCTCCGGGCGCCCATGTCGTGGCATATGAGTTGATCCTGTACCACCCAACAGCGCCATCCAAGGTCCGGAGTACGCATCTGAAACGTCTGGGTGCGACGCTTACCAGCTGGGGCGCAGTTGATGTGTTCGCGTGTTATGTAGCGGGTCGGGCGTGGCGGGCCGATCAAATCAGTGACGGCGTGATTGGTCGGTGGGCGCGTTCGTCGGATCGGTGGTGGCGGCGTGCGGCGTTGGTCAGCACCGTGCCCTTGAACGTGAAGGCGCAGGGCGGATGGGGGGACGCAGACGCACGTTGAGGGTTTGTGAGCTATTGGTAGACGACCGAGATGAAATGGTGGTCAAGGCCCTGTCGTGGGCGCTGCGGGAATTGGCGGTGCGAGATGCGGCGGCCGTTCGAGCGTTTGTTGAAGCGCATCATGATCAGTTGGCGTCCCGGGTCGTACGGGAGGTCCGGAACAAACTCGAGACGGGTCGCAAGATTCCGCCTCGGAGACAAAGGGCATCGCGATGACGTCCGGCTTAACACCAATAAGAAGTGTTCTGTCAAGTGCACCGTGTTGCAGGCGGCGTTGGCTGCACTCAAGGCGGCATTCCAAGTAATGACATCCACAACCGACGAACGCGGTATTCGGTTCAAAGGCATGGTGGCCCTCGTCACGGGCGGCGCCTCGGGCATCGGCAGAGCCACGGCAATTCGCTTTGCCAAAGAAGGGGCATCGGTAGCTGTTGCCGATATCGACGAGAGCAGAGCGGCGGACACTGTTTCTGCCATTGAAGAAGCGGGTGGCAACGCGCGTAGCTACGCATTCGACGTGACTTCCGAGACCGAGTGGACGACCACAATCGGTCGTATCCACAGTGAGGGAGGTTACTTGGACATTCTGGTCAACTGCGCAGGCATCTCGTTCAGCAAACCGATCACGGACATGACACTCGCGGAGTGGCGGCACGTTATCGCAGTTAACTTCGATTCGGTTTTCCTGGGCACGTCGGCTGGAATCAAGTCGATGCAACACCGGGGCAAAGGGAGCATTGTCAACGTGTCCTCAGCCTCAGGAATCAAGGCGAGCCCTGGAGCGGTCGCCTACTGTGCCAGCAAAGCGGCGGTTATTCAGTTCTCCAAAACCGCAGCCCTTGAGTGCTCAAAGCGGAATGAAAACATTCGCATTAATTCGGTAGCTCCAGGAGGTGTCAAGACACCAATGTGGCACGGCACTTCGATGTGGCCCGAAATCTCGTCGTCTGAGGAGTGGAACGCACCGATAAGCGCAGCTCCACTCAAACGTTTCGCAGAACCAAGTGAGATCGCGGAGGCGATTCTGTACCTTGCCTCCGACGAATCGTCGTACGTCAACGGCACCACCCTTGTCGTTGACGGTGGGTACACGGCGTGAGGTTGAGGTTCATTGTGTCATGAAGTTACTCTCGGGCATCGTCGTGGTGACCTTTGGCCTTTGTCTAATCGCATTGGCCGCAGTGATTGTTATCAAACCGCTGCTTGCCGAACGTTTCCTCAAGCGCTTTGCAAGTTCGGCGCTGACGCATTACTCAGAACAGACATCGCGCCTGGTTGCTGGTGTAGCGATAGTCATCTTCTCTCCTTCGATGTGGGTATCCGGATCTGTTCAAATGGTTTGGATGGCTCATCACCATTACCGCAGTGGGACTTTTCCTTATCCCGTGGAAGTGGCATCATCGATTTGGTAAATGGGCGATCCCAGTTGGCAATCCGCCACCTGCGCCTATATGCGTTCGGGGCCTTCGCGCTTGGCGCACTCATCCTGTATGGCGCGTCTCGAGCCATCCTCTCGTAAGGCTCTATTCTTATGTCCATTAAAGATTTGGCTGATGCAATCTACGCTCCATATAATCATGAAGGCGTAAATGCAATTGTAATGTGTTGCCTAAGGACTCATTTAAGGGTTTCCATGGCAAAGACAATGAATCTGCAATTTGAACATGACAAAGCGTTAGGAAGCTCTTCACTTTGAGCCGGCATCGGTCGAAGCTAGTCGGCGTTCTCCTTGGGATCACCGGTGCCGGAGTCACGCCGGCGGATTGCCAAGAGACCCAGCTGCTCGATCTGTTGGAGAGGGCCCGCATCGAGGCGGAGGCGCCGGGCGCGATCCTGGGAGTGCAGGTTGGAGAAGGGCCGGCGATCCTGCTGTCGGTCGGGCATGTCGACCTAGAGGGTGTGCGGCGCCTGTCGAGCGATCAGCCGTTCTTTCTGGGGAGCGTCTCCAAGATCTACACCGCTGTAGTCCTCATGCGTCTTGCCGAGCAAGGCCTCCTTTCGCTCGACGACTCGTTGGAGCGATGGCTCCCTGACTTTCCCCGAGCCCAAGAGATCTCTCTCCGCCAGCTTCTCGGACACACGTCGGGCCTCAAGGACTTCTACAGCTACATCTACTACCGGCCGGATCGTGAGGAGATGGTGGAGCTTGTGAGGAAATCGTGGAGTGAGGCCGAGCTATTGGAGCTCGCGGGCCGCTTCGGACACTGGTTTGATCCCGGGACGGACTGGTCCTATAGCAGCACCAACTATTACCTCCTCGGTGTCGTCATCGAACGCGCGTCCGGCCTCACGCTGGCCGAAGCCTACCGTCTCTACGTCTATGCGCCCCTCGGGATCAACCGGACCTGGCTCGCATGGCATGAGGACGGGGCGAGCGAACTCACCCCTGGATTCATGGGCCCGGTGGAGGGATGGGCGCATTCCGAGATGTTTGGCTCACTAGCAGGTTGCGGAAAAATTCATGGTGAGCCGCGTTTGTCCGGGTAACACGACGGTGTACCAGCGTGCGGTCCCCTATTACCGCCCCCGCGGTGCGGTCGGCGTGACGAATGCGGCCCACACTGCCCCATCAGGGGCTGCCTCCGGCCAGGGTCAGGGTGCGTATCCGCATCAGATTGTAGACCGCGGCCGTGAACGTAAACACCCACCCGACCCGCGGGGTCCCGCGATGTCGGAGTTTGCGTAACAACCCAATCGTCTTGCCCCACCCGTAGATCTCTTCCACTTTTTTGCGCTGCCGTTGACTGATCGCATAGCTGGGATGGCGCGTCGTCCGGCCATCCACCGCGCTCCGCAACCGCGTGCGGTGCACGTTCGGCGTGACGTGGGGCGTCCAGCCCAACGCCCGCAGCGTGTCGACAAACCCGCACCGATCATAACCCTTGTCCGCCCCCAACGTCCGACGCCGGGCCGTCGGCGGTAAGCTCCCCACCATCGCCAGCGCACTCGCACACTCCGCCTCGTAGCCGGGCTGCGTCACGTCGGTCGCCACCACGAGCCCGTGCCGATTATCCATCAACACACTCGCCAAGTACGCCAATTGCGCGCCTTGCCCCCCACTCTTCCGCGTCAACCGCGCCTCCGGGTCCGTCCGCGACGCATGCGTCGCATTCGTCCGTTTCTCCTGGCGAAACGTCACGCTCGGATTCCCCGGATCATCGTCCGTTGGCGGGCGGGTGCCGGCCTTCGGCTGAAAACTCTTCTGACTCGCCCACGCGTCCAGCAAGGTCCCGTCGACGGTGAAATGCTCATTCGACAACAACGCCCGCCGCTCCGCCTCCTGTAACACTTCGGCCAGAAACGCATCCGCGATGCCCCCCTCGACCAGCCGCGTCCGATTCTTCGTAAAGACCGTCGGCACCCACACCGCGTCGTCCAGATTCAACCCCACAAACCATCGGTACAAGATGTTGTAATCGAGCTGCTCCATCAGCTGCCGCTCGCTCCGGATCGTATACACCACCTGCAGCAATAACGCGCGTAACAAATGTTCCGGGGGAATCGACGGCCGGCCCCGCCGCGCGTACAGCCGGTCCAACTGCGGCGAGAGCCGGGCTAACACCGGGTCCACCAGCGCCCGCAGGGCGCGCAACGGATGGTCGGAGGGCACCCGATCCTCCGCACTGATATAGCTGAACAGCGCCGACTGATTCGTCTTGTTCCCGCGCATCGTGGCACTCCCATCGAGGTCCCTCTACGATAAGAACTTCCGGCTCGCGATGCTATCGTCCATTACCCGACTTTTTCCGCAACCTGCTAGGAGCTACGACTCGCCTCGATCGGTCTCCGGTCGAATGGGGTGCAGGTGGCATCGCGGCACCGGCTGCCGAGGCACTCCGATTCATCGGCAGCCTCATGCGGGGGAGTCTACTGTCAGCCTCGTCCCTCGGGGTCATGACCGAGTTCCAGCCGACACCTCCTCTGGGAATCGCAGGTCGCAGCGATTCGGCCTCCGAGGCGGATAACGGATACGGTTTGGGCCTCGTGCGGATGGTGCGAAACGGCTTCACACTAATCGGGCATGGTGGTCTGTTTATCGGGCACACGGCGGGTGTGTGGTTCGTACCTGAATGCGACGCTGCGATTGCGTTGTACTTCAATCGAGGGTTCGTGGGCCAGCGAGAGCTGCTGGATGGTGTTACGGCGCTGTTGGCGGAAGGCGGCGCCGGCGCGTGGGAGTGTGCCCCCGCCGGCGGATTCCCCTAACACCTATAAGGCTTCCGAATTAGGCGGTCGGGATCGTTAACCTTCCGTAACGTCCGTAGGGAATCGACAGCCGGCGTAGACCTCAACAGTCCGCAGGAGAGCCATGAACAAGCGACTCACCCTCCCCATACTGCTCCTGACCGTCTGGCCCGTCGCCCCTGCCAGCAAATCGGGCTCGGCGGTCGTGGCACCGACCCCGCAAGCCGTTCAGGTGACGATCCACCGCGACGAGTGGGGTGTCCCACATGTCTACGCACGATTCTCGATCTTTTTGGGCGCTAATCGGCGGTGAGGCGTTTCAAAAGAGAGCACACATGAGCAGAGCAGCCTCTTGGCTCAAAGACCACCAGCTGGCAGCCTTCTACGCTATTGCCCTGTTCCTTATCTCGGGAGCGATGGCCGCCGCCGTCGCGACCGGGATTGAAGCGCTCGCTCTCCTTGGAGTGATCGGCCCGGCCGTGGCGGCACTTTTGGTCACGGGACTGGCGAAAGGGAAAGATGCTGTCCGAGCGCTGCTCTTACAGCTTGTGAAGTGGCGCGTGCGGTTGCAGTGGTATCTGATCGCACTGCTCCTCGTACCGGCTGTTGCTGTCGCAGCCATCGTTATCACCTCGGGTCGGTTTCCGACCATCGACCCCGCCTCCATTCTGCCGAGGATCCCGATTCTCCTTGTCCTTATGACCGGAGAGGAGATTGGATGGCGTGGTTTCGCGCTCCCCAGACTGCAACAACGTTACAACGCGCTGACGGCGAGCCTCGTTCTAGCAGGTTGCGGAAAAAGTCGGGTAATGGACGATAGCATCGCGAGCCGGAAGTTCTTATCGTAGAGGGACCTCGATGGGAGTGCCACGATGCGCGGGAACAAGACGAATCAGTCGGCGCTGTTCAGCTATATCAGTGCGGAGGATCGGGTGCCCTCCGACCATCCGTTGCGCGCCCTGCGGGCGCTGGTGGACCCGGTGTTAGCCCGGCTCTCGCCGCAGTTGGACCGGCTGTACGCGCGGCGGGGCCGGCCGTCGATTCCCCCGGAACATTTGTTACGCGCGTTATTGCTGCAGGTGGTGTATACGATCCGGAGCGAGCGGCAGCTGATGGAGCAGCTCGATTACAACATCCTGTACCGATGGTTTGTGGGGTTGAATCTGGACGACGCGGTGTGGGTGCCGACGGTCTTTACGAAGAATCGGACGCGGCTGGTCGAGGGGGGCATCGCGGATGCGTTTCTGGCCGAAGTGTTACAGGAGGCGGAGCGGCGGGCGTTGTTGTCGAATGAGCATTTCACCGTCGACGGGACCTTGCTGGACGCGTGGGCGAGTCAGAAGAGTTTTCAGCCGAAGGCCGGCACCCGCCCGCCAACGGACGATGATCCGGGGAATCCGAGCGTGACGTTTCGCCAGGAGAAACGGACGAATGCGACGCATGCGTCGCGGACGGACCCGGAGGCGCGGTTGACGCGGAAGAGTGGGGGGCAAGGCGCGCAATTGGCGTACTTGGCGAGTGTGTTGATGGATAATCGGCACGGGCTCGTGGTGGCGACCGACGTGACGCAGCCCGGCTACGAGGCGGAGTGTGCGAGTGCGCTGGCGATGGTGGGGAGCTTACCGCCGACGGCCCGGCGTCGGACGTTGGGGGCGGACAAGGGTTATGATCGGTGCGGGTTTGTCGACACGCTGCGGGCGTTGGGCTGGACGCCCCACGTCACGCCGAACGTGCACCGCACGCGGTTGCGGAGCGCGGTGGATGGCCGGACGACGCGCCATCCCAGCTATGCGATCAGTCAACGGCAGCGCAAAAAAGTGGAAGAGATCTACGGGTGGGGCAAGACGATTGGGTTGTTACGCAAACTCCGACATCGCGGGACCCCGCGGGTCGGGTGGGTGTTTACGTTTACGGCCGCGGTCTACAATCTGATGCGGATACGCACCCTGACCCTGGCCGGAGGCAGCCCCTGATGGGGCAGTGTGGGCCGCATTCGTCACGCCGACCGCACCGCGGGGGCGGTAATAGGGGACCGCACGCTGGTACACCGTCGTGTTACCCGGACAAACGCGGCTCACCATGAATTTTTCCGCAACCTGCTAGGTGTCATGTGGGGACTTTGGCACTTTCCGGGCTACCTTGGCGGCATGGGCGTGCCCCTGGACATGTCCTTCCTCGTGTTCATGATCTGGGTCATCGCGGTTACGATCTTGATCACGTGGGTTTACAACAACACCCGCAGCGTTCTGCTAGCCATCCTGACGCACGTATTCGCCAACCTCGCCTTCGGGGTGCTACCGCTGCTTCCTGAAGCCACTGGTGAGCAGCGCACCTTCCTGGTGTTCGTCGGACTCATCTCTCTGGTCAGCGTACTGGTCGTCATTTTCAGTGGACCAGAGAACCTGTCGCGGGAACGACGACCGCAAGTGTAGGCGGCAATCGCGAACATGATATCGGTTGTGTGAGGGGTCTAGCGACGAAAGTCGAGGAGAGCAACCATGGCCGCATACCTGATCGTGGACATAGACGTCAAGGATGCTGAGAAGTACGAGGCGTACAAGCGTGCAGTGCCGCCGCTCATCGAGAAGCACGGCGGCGAGTACTTGGCGAGAGGTGGACGTCACGAGGTGATTGAGGGAGCATGGACCCCGAAACGGCTCGTTCTGCTTCGCTTCCCGAACACGGACGCCATACGCCAGTTTCTTGATGATCCGGAATATCAGCCACTAAAGGAGCTGCGTCACCAGGTGGCGGACAGCAACATCGTAGCCGTCGAGGGAAAAGAGAACTAATAGTGGTCGCGCCGCAGCTAGCGCTCGCCGAGACGACCCATTTCTTTTCTATCCACCGGCCGGATACGGTTATCGCCACAATGAGCCGGTTTCTATTTGACCCTCGTTAGGAGCCTGGCGCTTGCGGCCGGGACAAGTGTGGAGGTGCCAACCCATGATTAGCACTGGTAGTCACGGCGGAAAAGCTGCGCTCGCCGAGACGCCGGGGTTCCCGCTAGTGCTCGCGGTGACGCTATCGGCGGTTGTCGTCAGCGCCTGTGCGTCGTCCGGTCCGGCGACCACATCAATGGAGCCCACGACGATGACGCGGGTCGAGCTCGGGGGCCAACCAGTGGAGATTCTCAACGACAGTCGGGGGGTTGCGCGCCTTGTGGCCGCGCCGGTGGAATCGGTTTGGCGGGTGCTTGCCGAGGTGTACGATCGCCTGGAAATCCCGGTGGTCCTGTCGGATCCTGGGCAGCGGACCTTTGGGAATCCGGGTTATCGGGCGCGTCGGATTGAGGGCAAGCGGCTGTCGCGATACCTGGACTGCGGTCGGGGCATGGGCCCGCCGAATGCCGACCAATACAGTGTGACCCTGTTGGTTATCACCCGCCTGACAGAGGCCGAAGGCGGCACCATGGTCGTGACGACGGTTGATGGCACGGCGAAGCCTCGAGCTGTAAGCGGCAATGCGGTACCTTGTGCGTCGGAGCGCAGGTTGGAGGTGAGGCTGGCCCAACTCATAGTCGAGGTGCTCGAGGGAGGGGCGTCAAACTCTCGATAACCCCAGAGGTCTTATGCTTGACTTCCAAATCAACTACCTAGCCGTTGGCGTTGCGGCGCTGGCCACCGTCTTCATTGGTGCACTTTGGTACTCACCGCTGTTGTTTCACAAACTCTGGGTAAAGGCCCACGGATACTCGGAAGAGAAGGTCGAGCAGATGCGAAAGACGGCCGGCCGCGCCTTCGTCGTGTCATTGTTCTGCTATGTCGTGATGGCCTTTGTTCTCGCGGTCCTCGCTTCCTACGCGGGCGTGTCGACGGTTTCTCAGGGGGCCTTTCTCGGCCTCCTCGTATGGATTGGGTTTCTCGCCACCCTGGGGCTGACTGCCCATATGTTCTCAGAGAAACCGTTGTCGACTTACCTCATCGATGTTGGCTATCAGCTAGTTTACGCCGTCGTAATGGGCGTCATACTCGCAACGTGGCGGTGAGGAGCCACGGATTACACAGAAACCAACCGATTGACACGGATCGGCCCGATGAGCTCTGGGCCGTTGGCGGCTCCAATACGCTATCTGAGGTCACATGTACGGCAAGGGGAGATTTCTTTGGCGATAACGATCTCACCGGAAGCTAAGAAGCAATCGATCACATCGATAAGGCGCTACTTCGAAGAGCATATGGACCAAGAGATCGGCGATCTCAAAGCCGGTTTGCTACTCGATTACTTCCTGAAGGAAATCGGTCCGAGCGTCTACAATCGAGCGATTACAGAGGCACAAGCCTATTTTCAGGAGAAGACAGCCGACCTGGATGGGGCGTGCTTCGAGCAAGAATTCGGTTACTGGCGCTAGCCCGGGTGAGCAACCGGGGAACAAGGCCAGTGCAAGCCGGAGTGGGCGCGAAATGCCGAGCTCGCTTATGCACGCCACATCGCGGGCATGACCGTAAGCACGCCGACGATAACATCGCAAGTATAGGAGAGGTCCGGAGTGATTAGTCGATTCTGGCATGGGTGGACGACGCTCGACAACGCTGACGCCTACGAACGCATCGTGACGACGGAGGTCCTCCCAGCAATCGCGGCGAGGAAAATCGCTGGTTATCGTGGGGCTCATCTGTTGCGCCGTACACTGGAAGATGAGGTCGAGTTCGTCACGATCATGTGGTTCGACTCACTCGACGCCGTTCGCGGATTCATGGGAGACGATTACGAGGTGTCCCATGTACCGCAGCAAGCGCAAGCGGTCCTCGCACGGTTCGACGCACGGTCGCAACATTATGAAACGCTCCTCGAACCTGAAGGTTGAGCTGATTCCGCCGCGTTGCTGGTTACCCTTGAGGGTGCGAACCGCCTTCGGAGCGATCGAGCGAGTGCGTTTCGTGATCAAGCGGGGCAGGTATACCGGCGTCCTTAGCCGGGGCTGCGACACATCCGCCTGGCGAGACCTGTGACCGTTGGCCATCTTTGCGGATGGTAAGGGATAGCGTCGCGGCTTACGGGCAGATGGGTTAGGCCACGTCACAAATCCGCACAAGGGACCCACCGCTCAAATGAACCTCAGTCAGATCCACAACCGTAGCTGGGCTATTTTCATCGCTCGAGTCATTCTCGGTCTGATCTTCTTCATGGCCGGCCAGTGGAAGTTATTCACGCTTGGCCCCGCCGAGCATGCTCGCCGCTGGTTCGTTGGGCCCTACGCCGACACCTTTCTGCCGACCTGGTCTCTGTGGGCGACAGGGACCGTCGTTCCGTTCGTGGAGTTCGTGGCAGGGGCATTGCTCCTAGTCGGACTGTGGACGCGTCCAGCGCTTCTTGGGCTCGGTGGCGTTTTGATTATCGTAACATTCGGCCACTTACTTGCGGAGCCGTTGTACCAGTTTCACACGCATGTCATTCCTCGGACGGCGCTGCTACTCTTTGTGTTGACCATGCCGGCCTCGGAGGATCGAATGTCCGTGGATTATTGGCTCGCTCGTAGGAAGGCCTAGGGGTACCGATGGCTTGATATCAAGTGTGAAGTGCTATCATTAAAGGTTACGGCCGCCGCTCAACGAAGAACGTTAGGTGGCCCATCGACACTGAAAAGAAGATGCAATGATGCCTATGACTCTGAAGACAACTCTGTGCGTCGCTTTGCTGGCTATGTCCGCCTCGGTCGGCGCACAAAGGAGTGCGCCGGACAATCCGCCGGAGACGATTGCGATCAAGGCTGGCCGCTTGATTGACGGCCGCGGGGGGCCGGCGGTTTCTAATATCGTGATCGTGATCGAGGGCGAACGGATTGTTGCTGTCGGTTCGAACACGCCGATCCCTAACGGCGCCCAGGTGATCGACCTTTCGCATGCCACCGTGCTCCCCGGCTTGATTGACTGTCATACGCACATCGCGTCTGCCCCCGGCGTCGCCGTCGAAGCCGGCCGCCGATCCTTCGTCGATGCCGCCATCATGGCGCCGACATACGCCCGCGCAACCTTGGAGGCAGGATTCACGACGATCCGGGACCTGGGCGCACCGTCGTTCGTCGACGTCAGCCTGCGCAACGCTATCGATCGGGGCGATATTCCTGGTCCGCGCATCGTGGCCGCCACGATGGCCATCGGGGCGACGGGCGGTCACAGCGACGTCAATGGATATTCACCCTACCTCAGCCTCAACGAGCTCTCCGGCGTGGCGGACGGGACGGGCGACATCCGCAAGATGATTCGGCACGAGGTCAAGTATGGTGCTGATGTCATCAAAGTGATGGCGACGGCCGGCGCAATGTCGGAAGAGGAGAGTGTCGACGCCGCGCTCTACACGCAGGAAGAGCTCGACGCGGCGGTGGACGAAGCGCGCATGTGGGGACGCCGGGTGGCCGCCCATGCGCACGGCGCGGAAGGGATCAAGCGTGCGGTGCGAGCGGGCGTCGCGTCGATCGAACACGGGACTTTCCTCGACGAAGAGGGCGCCCGCATGATGGCAGAGCGCGGCACGTATCTGGTGAAGGACTCGTATGAGGATCGCTGGTTCCTGGAGCGAGCGCCGGGATGGGGGTATCCGCAGATCATCGTTGACAAGCTGGGCAAGATCGTTGCGGGGCACGAGGCGGCGTTCAAGCTGGCGAGAAAGCACTCGGTCGAGATCGCCTTCGGCACCGATGCTGGCGTGATCCCTCACGGGGAGAACGCGAAGCAGTTTCGCGACTACATTGCCTGGGGCATGTCGCCCATGGATGCCATACTCACCGCGACGCGAAATGCAGCCGATCTGCTCGGCTGGAGCGACAGGATTGGCGCGGTGGCGCCTGGCCTACTAGCCGACATCATCGCGGTGCCGGGCGACCCTCTGTCAGACCCCACCCTGCTCGAGCGAGTTAGTTTCGTCATGAAGGGTGGAGAGATCGTCAAGCAGTGAGTTTGAGCTTCATCGTCCCGAGGCCAGTAGACAGAATAGGATTCTAGACATGAACAGAATGCATATTGCCAAGGTGGTTCTGCTGCTAGTGTTCGTCGGATTGCTTGCGCCGTCTACCGCGATAGGGCAAAACGTACGAGGCCGCGATCTAGGCATCCCGTTCGAGGGCGTCCCTGGCCCCCTCAATGCCATCACCGATGTGCGCGGCATCGAGGTCGGTCACGTCAATATCGTTCGTGGTGATGGTCCTCTGGTCAAAGGAGAAGGGCCGGTTCGGACGGGCGTGACAGCGATCCTCCCGCGCGGCCGGCGCTTTGACCCTGTCTTCGCAGCAACATATGCGCTCAACGGGAACGGTGAGATGACAGGCATCCACTGGATCGAGGAGTCCGGCTTTCTCGAGACACCCATCATGATCACGAACACATTCAGCGTCGGCGTCGTCCGCGATGCCGTCATCGCATGGATGGATTCGACCGGTAACAACGCCAGCCCCGACGGCGGCCTATGGTATACGTACCCGGTGGTTGCCGAGACCTACGATGTCTTGAACGACATCCTCGGCCAGCACGTCACACGGGCCCACGCATTCGAGGCGCTAAACAACGCGCGGGGCGGTCCGGTAGCCGAGGGCAACGTCGGCGGCGGTACGGGAATGATGGCGCACCAGTTCAAGGGTGGGATCGGGACGGCGTCCCGCCTCACAGGAAGTGGGCACACGGTCGGTGTCCTTGTCCAGGCCAACTACGGCGGTCGCAGCCGCTTCACCGTGGCGGGCGTACCCGTAGGAAAGGAGATTCCCGACCTCCTCCCGAACTACGATGCAATCACGCGTGGATCAATTATCGTCGTGGTCGCGACGGATGCGCCGTTACTGCCGCCACAACTGCAGCGCCTAGCAGAGCGGGTCCCTCTCGCCATCGGCCGCCTCGGCGGATTAGGCGGGAATGGTTCCGGTGACATCTTCATCGCGTTCTCTACTGGCAACCGGGGGGCGTGGCACGAGCGCCCGACGGCCAGCCTCGATATGCTGCCCAATCCCAATATGAACCCGCTCTTCGAAGCGACCGTGGAGGCGACAGAGGAGGCGATCCTCAATGCCATGGTAGCCGCCGAGACGATGACGGGCCGCGACGGTCTTACTGCACATGCACTCCCGCACGACCGTCTCCAGAAGGCGCTGCGGAAATACAACCGCTGGGTAGAGCCTGGCAGCTTGCCTCAGGCAAAGGAGGTGCCTATTGAGGTGTTGGAGCAGTTCGCTGGTACGTACCGCGGAACCGGCCCATTTGCGGAAATCCGTCTCTACGTCGAAGACGCAGGGCTCTACATGGACCTGGACGGCCGCATGCGCCGCGTGACCCCGCTCAGCGACGGGCGCCTTCTCATCCTGGGAACGGGTGGCCACGAACTCGAGAAAGTATCGGATGAGGTGGATGGGCCTACACGGTTCCGAGTGGTCCTAAACGGCGAGGTCTTGACGCAGCTGGAGCAGGTACACAACGAATAGCCCGACCGTTACCGCCTACGGCCACAACCGGCCACCGGTCTTTCGTTGGAGTCGTGTTTCGATCTCGTGAAACCGCGCCGGTCGGCTACGAGGAGTTTTATCTACGGCCGCATCAGACCGGCCGGTTCGATGCCGTTCAATACACACCCGTCTACAATGGTATTTCGGCGTGGCAGCTCTACTCGGAGTACAACGCGCCCGTCACTATCCCGCGTAACGAATGGATCCATGTGAAGTTGGTGATCGCCGGTTCTCGCATGGACGTCTACGTGTCGGACATGGAAACGCCGGTGATCGTCGTACACCACTTGCGACGAGGTCCGGGTCCGGGCCGGGTCGGTCTCACTGCAAACTTTCCTGGCGCGCAGACGACCGAGATCTATCCGACGGCCTTCGCCAACGTTTCCGTTCGTGTGGATGAAGGTCCGGTAAGCTGGGTGAAGGATGTCGCTCCATCGAGTTCAACGGGGATCATCGGAGAGTGGTCCTTGTCTCCGGCAGTGCCGGCTACCCGCGGCCTGGTCGAAAGGCTCGATCAAGGCATCATGACGGCAAGTGGTTGGCGCGTAGTGCAGACGGATTCGACCGGTCGGCTCAACATTGCGGCACATAGGAGGTTTCCACCGGGCTCGAGGCAGGGGATGGTGTTCGCCCGCGTAATTATCCATTCCGACCGGGCTCAAACGGCGAAACTGAACTACGGCTTTAGCGATCGCGCCAGTCTTTTCCTCAACGGGCAGTTGCTGTTTACGGGCAACAACACCTATAGGTCGCGTTCGCTCAGGTATCTGGGTGCCATGACCGTCGACAACGACGCGATCTACTTGAGTCTGCGCGAGGGCGAGAACGAATTGGTGTTTGCCGTATCCGAGGCGTTCGGAGGTTGGGGGTTAATTGCCCGCCTGGGTGACACAGATGGCGTGAGCGTCGCGGCCCGAACACGGTAACGCATAACCGCGAAGGTGTTGAGAGCAAGTAGGTTTGTCTCTTACTCCGCTCTCAACACCACCCATCGGATCGATTTGGGCAGCCCTGCGAGCCTGCAGATAACTGGCAACAAACTGACGAGCAGGAGCCCGGAGCTTCTTTCCTAGTTGTGCGGTAGACGCGCGCGCAGGAGACCGTAGACCCAAGTTCCCATCACAGCACTCGCTAGGGCGACTATGATGACCGTGATCCCGTTGCCGATCAGCGCGAAGATCGGACCTGGGCATGCCCCCAGTAGCGCCCACCCAAATCCAAAGAAGGTTCCGCCAATCCAATACCGAGAACCCCTCCGACCAAACTCCTTAGGTGGGATTCGTATCTCGTCCCCTCGAACCGTTGTAAGACCCAATCTCTTGATCATGAGCACCGACAAAGCTGCGACCGCCACCGCCGTGCCGATGATTCCATACATGTGAAAGCTGTCAAAACGAAACATCTCCTGAATCCGAAACCAAGAGATCACCTCGGATTTGGTGAAAACGATACCGAGCCCAACACCGAGGCCAAGGTAGGTCAGCAAGCCTGGCTCGGTCTCGATGCCCTTGCCGTCAATGTCTGGGGGAATATCGCCTGCGTCGTGAATCGGAGATTGATGTTCAATGCTTGATGGCGTCATGCGGCGTGCGGTCTCACAGAATGAAAGGCAGAATGAAATAGGTGACTATAAGGCCACCCACGAAGAACCCGACAACTGCGAGGAGGGACGGTAACTGCATGTTGGCTAAACCGGAGATGGCGTGTCCGGATGTGCATCCCCCAGCGTATCGAGCTCCAAAACCCACGAAAAAACCGCCGCCAATGATGAGAACAACACCGGGAAGGCTCAGGAGTCCGGACCAGCTGAAGATTTCATTTGGAACCAGGCCCGTGAAGTCGGAGATAACCCAACGTCTGGAGCTCAGACTTTGTCGCCTCGGCAATACCAACCGCCGCGTCTGGACCCTGGAGTATCGTCGAGGCAAGGAAACCGCCCAATACGATTCCGAGCGCAAAGGTCAAGTTCCACAGCCCTTTTTTCTTCCAGTCGTACTTGAAGAACTTGAGTTTTGTAGGAAGAGTGGCGGCGCAGATGTGGCGTAGATTCTCGGAGACTCCAAACTGCTTGCCGCCAAGAAGAAGAAGAAGCGGTACGATCAAGCCGATAAGCGGTCCAGCCACGTACCACGGCCAGGGCTGCACAATAACGTCAACGATAGCTGTCATCTGAAACCTCTGTTCGCTGTCTCGCCAAGAGCATCGTTGCGTGGATGGCGCGGTGCGAGCCTCGTAGAGATCCAGTCTGCGAGGGGCGGGCTCATCGATTGGCGCCCTTGTCCGTGGCGAGGGCCGCTCCGTTCCACATCCGGCTCATCATGTCGTGGGCAGGGCCAACTCGCCTTCGGGCTCGACCGTGGAATAGGGGCGGGCCACCGGCTCGGGATCGGCGTGGTGCGAGGTGACGAAGCCCTTCTCTTCGAGTCGGTCCAGCGTGCCGTAGACCGTGCCGAACGTGACGTCTCGGCCGGCAGTCGGCTCGAGTTCGCGGCGGACGTTATGCCGTATCTGTCTTCTCCCAGCCGCAGCAGCGCCAAGATCACGATCTGTTCGAATTTGCCCAAAAATTCGCCTTTTCCCACCGGAATCGCCTACGGGTGTAAGGAATACTAGCCGGATAGATAGGGAACAGGCGGGAGTCGCTTGTGGGGAGTGAAGTCGTGCCTTTAATTCATTATCAAGGTACGCGCCGCCCTGCGCGGACCAGGAGCTTGAAATGAGAGCAGCACCAACGAGCCGACGAGGTTTTCTAACGGCGGCGATGACTTCCTCGGCCACCGCGTTGTCGCTCGGGGCACGATCCCCGCGACGAGGGGGGGGTGTCCGCCAGGACCCTCACGACCGGATGGAAGGCGCACCAATCGGCGACGGACAAAAGTTCGTACCGGTCAGCGGCCAACTCTTCACGACCCCGTATGACAACGACCCTTTCATTATCGGGGTCGAGGAGCAGGTGCGCTGCACGTGCGGCTGTTTACACACGGTCTACGTGTGTCGCATGGTCGATTTCAGCTGCGACTTCTGGCCGCGTCACCACGCGACCATGGTCGAGCAAGCCACCGCCGGATGGACCGCCGAGGAGATCATCCGGGCGTACGTGACCGAGAACGGCGAAGAGTATCTGATGATGCGTCCCGAGGGCTTCAACCTTTTGGGTTATGTCCTGCCGGGTGCGCTCATCGCGGTTGGCGCCACCCTATTGGTCCGTCATCTGCACCGAGCCCACCGGGTGGCCGCTGCGGGCGCCGTCGGTGGAGAGGCCGACATCGATGTCCGGCTGTCCAATGACGAGCGGCGGCTGTTGCAGGATGAGTTGGAGGATCTTGACGTTTGAGACGGGAGAAGTGAGAAGTGAGAAGTGAGAAGTTAGAAGTTAGAAGTTAAAAGTTAGAAGTTAGAAGTTAGAAGGGCAGCCGTACGTCTCCACGTTTCACGTTTCGCGTCTCACGTCTCACGTCTCACGTCTCACGTCTCACGTCTCCACGTCTCACGTCTCACGTCTCACGTCTCTGGCCTCTGCGCCCATTCCTTCCGGTGTGTGACCTCCGTCACGACATTCCTCGGCCATGTGACCGCAGTCACGACACTTTGACCGCTACTCAAGTATCATCTCTTCCGCCGCCGATAATTCCGGCAGGCACGCATCTGCGGGCGTCGTACACTCTACAGGGATTCAAGCATGGCGGATCAGATTTTGGAATTGTCGACGGACAACGAGCAAGCCGACGTGGAGCGGACTGCCGTCTCGCGGCCGGGGACCCTAAGCGCCATAGTGTGCGCCTGCTTCTTGATGATCGGGCTGTCGTCGGCAATCGACGCCAGGCTCGCCGGGGCCGCCACCCAAGCAGATACCATGCCTATCACACCGACAGTCGAGGAAGCGGCCGCGCAGGACGAAGGTCTACGCGCCCTCGCGTGGGAAAACCTGATGACCATCTTGAGCCTCGAGGCGAATGAACTGGGCCGCGCAAAGTGGGATTCCATCAATGCAGCGCGCCGAGCAGAAAGCTTCGACGCCAACCGCTAGGCAGCTCTAGTTCACAGACTAAAACCCCAGCGCAGGATCGGCCCGGACCCCGGACCCCGGACCCCGACCCCCGCACCCCGACCCCCGCACCCCGACCCCCGACCCCCGACCCCCGACCCCCGACCCCCCACACCCTACACCCTACACCCCAATCCCTAACCCCTACTCAACCCTAAGCGCCGTCATCGGATCAATCCGCGTCGCCCGGCGCGCCGGGAGATAGTTGGCAATCAGACCGACGGCGATCAGCACCGCGGGCACGCCGATGAACGTGACCGGATCGACAGTGCTGATCCCGACGAGCAGACTCGTCAGCAGGCGGGCAATCCCAAGGGCACCGATCAACCCTATCACGCTGCCGATAACGATGAGCCTGCCACCCTGTCCGAGCACCATCATTCGGACGCTACTGGTCTTGGCACCCAACGCCATTCTGATACTGATCTCGCTGGTGCGCTGCGATACGGCGTAGGACATGACACCGTAGATCCCGATGCTGGCCATCACCAGGGCGAACAGGGCGAACGTCGTGAAGAGCATGATAAAGGCATGATCGCCGACCATTTCGTCGTGAAGCGCCTGCTCCATGGTTTTGACGTCGTCAATCGGTTGATCAGGGTCAATCGCCCATACCTGACTGCGGACGGGACCTGCGAGACCCAATGGATCACCCGCGGTGCGCACTAGCACGGCGGTGTTGGCTGGCGTGTTTTGCGCAACGGGGAGGTAGATGGCAGGCTCAGGCAGCTCGTCGCGGTCAGTGCTCGCAAAATCACTCACCACGCCGACGACGCGAATCCACTCCACCGCAGTGCCGGTCACGAATTTGAAACGCTGGCCGATCGGGTCCTGCCCGTTCCAGTACCGCCGCTCCGTCTCCCGACTGATCATGGCGACGCTATACGATTGCTCGGTGTCGCTCGTCAAAAAAACTGCGACCGCCGATCAACGGCATGCGTACCACATCCAAGTACCCGGGACTCACGATCGAAATACCGGCAGACGGCCGGTCCGAGTCGTCCGACGTGGGTTGCCCTTCGATCCCGAATGAGCGCATCGACAATGGCTCGACGATTGGTCGAGAACTGGTCAGGGCAACTCCCTCCACGGCCGGCAGTCCTTCCACCGCTTGCAACATTTGCTTGAAGAACTGCTGCCGATCTTCCCCTTCCCCATACTTCGTCTCGGGAAGGATAACTCGCATGGTGAGCAGGCCGGTGGCGTCGAACCCCAATTCCCGTTGCTGCATGGCGATGACGGATCGAGCCGCGAGGCCGGCGGCCACCATGAGCATGAAGGCGAGGGATATCTGCGTGCCGACGAGGAATCCCCGTGTCCGGTTCCCCTTCCGACCGCCGGACCGCGAGGTTCCCTCCTTGAGCGCGTCACCGACATCGGCACGGGATGCGCTCATGGCCGGCAGCAGACCGAATGCCAGCGGTGTCACCATCGTCACGATCAAGGTGAACAGCAACACGTTTGTGTCGAGTTTCGCCATCGAGAAGAAGCCTTCTTGTCCCTCGCTGATCCATACCAACGCCTTCATCAGGCCCCGCGAAAGAGCCAAGCCGATCACGGACGCCGCGGCACCAATGACAAAGCTCTCGGTGAGCATCTGACGAACCAGGCGGATGCGGATCGCACCCAACGCCGACCGCACGGCTATCTCACGTCCACGCGCCGTGCCGCGGGCCAGGAGCATGTTTGCCACGTTGGCGCACGCAATGAGGAGCACGAACCCTACGGCCATCGTGAGCATCAGCAGTATCAGCTCGCCGTCTCCATCGAGAAGATTTTCCCTTGTCAGGAGGACTCGAGGCTCCCATCCGGCGTATTGAGCCGGCAACTCCTCGGCGAAACCTGCGCCGATCGCCGTAATGTCGCGGTCAGCATCTTCGGCGGTGACCCCGGGCATCAATCGCCCGGTGAGGGACAGTGTTCGTTCGTCGATGGATTCCTCGGTGCGGTCTGTGCTCAGCGGAACCCATAGCTCGACTTCTGAGAGCTGGGCAAACTCCATCTTTGACGGCATGATTCCCACGACCGTGTGCTCGATTCCGTCGAGTCGAAGTGTCGATCCCACCACCGCCGGGCGCGCGCCAAACTGCCGCGTCCAAAAACCGTGACTCAGGATCGCGACCTTCGGCGCGCCGGGTTGGTCCTCGCCTTCCAAAAACATGCGACCGGTAACGGGCAGGATATCCCACGCACGCATGAAGTTCGTGGAGGAGCTGAATCCATTTACACGGAGCGGTTCGTCGCCACCCGTGAGAATCCACTGGTTGCTTGCCCATGCGGCGAGTTCGGAGAAACTCTCGTTGTTGTCTCGATACGCCAGGTATTGCCTGAGGGTGAACGCGCCGCGCTCGACGCCAAGCTGGTGATTGGTCGACGTGATGATCGTGGTCGTTTCGGGATGTTCCATCGGCAGATCCGCGAAAAGCACCACGTTCACCATACTGAAGATCGCGGTGTTCACCCCGATGGCGAGTGCCAACGTTATCGTCGAGACTACCGCGAAAGCGGGACTCCTTCTCATGCCCCGGATGCCGTAGCGGAGATCCTGTAGCAGCGTTTCCATGCCATTGCTTCTCGACTTTCGTGTGCGTCGTGGGTTGCGAATGCGTAGGGCGGTGTTGGGTCCCAGCGACCGGATCATTTGCCTCCAATACCACCACCAGGCATGGAGAAGTCCCCGTCGGGCCCGACGGGCGGAGAATTCCTCACCCAGGTCGCCGAGCTGCTGATCGCGGTAACGAGGCGGGAGCAAGGCCGACAGCAGCAATTCGGCCAGCCGAGGCGGGCGCGAAGTCATGGGCCGTAGACCTCCTGGTCCAGCTCGAACCCCTCCCAGAGCTTGGCATAGGTCTCGCGCGACCGGGTCAGCGCGATGACTCCCGGACGACGAAGACGGTAATAACGCTTGGCCCGACCACCCCGCTCCGGGGTTGGATGGCCGACCTCAGAGGCCAGGAGACCCTTCTTCTCCATGCGATCCAGCGCCGAGTAGACCGACCCGATGGCCACGTCGTGGCTGGTTCGGCCCTCGATCTCCTGCCGGATGGCCATCCCGTAGGCCTCCCCCTCGAGCCGGGCCACGACCAGCAGGACGATCTGCTCGAACTCCCCCAGAAATTCGCTCTTAGCCATGGAATCTCATTTTTTCGTTAAACGTGAGTATATGGGACTTACGGGACGGCGCGGTAGGAGGTTTCAGGGAGGGCGGAAGGGCGGAAGGGCGGCAGGGGGTGGAAGTGGTACCGGCTTACCGCCGGGAGGGGCGGGGAGTGGTGGGCTCAAGCAGCCTTCCATCGCGGACCCACACGTCACTACCCACGGTGACGGTTGCATCCACGAAGAAATTCCAGCGGACGTACCCGCCGGTCACGTTTCCACCGAGCTCCGAGTTGTCGCCCAAGGACAGGCGAACGACCCCCGCGCCGTACCCGTAGTACGGTATCCAGGGGAAACGCTGCGGTACGGCCAGTAGGGGATTGAACCCGAGTGCGAATTCCCTGAACCGGCGGCCCGACTTTCCTGCCGCTCGCATTTCTCTCTCGGCGTGCTCCACGCCGGACGCGGCGGTCACGTCAACCACCAGCCCCGCTTCGATGCGCAGTGTCAGTGCTCGGACCGGCCGCCCGTCCCACTGCGACGGCGGAAACACGATGGTGCCATGTACCGTTTCCTCTACCGGTGCAACGCGGATCGCGCCGGCGGGCAACTCGATCTCTCGATCGATCAGAATGAGTCCGGCTTCGGCGCGGGATCTGGACGCATCGCCGTTCTGTTTGTTCACCGGGCGCGATCCTATTCTGAAACGCAGATCGGTGCCGGCCGGCGTAGTCACGCGGACCTCGGCGTTGCGCATGGCGTGCTCGAACTGCTGTTGCGCGTCTGCCAATGCACTGTAGTCCGTGTCGAGCAGTGCGTGTTGAAACACGGAGTCGATGGTGGTGAGGGGGGGAAGGGGTTGGCCGGGGATTGCAATGGCGCTCCCGCCCTCGAGCCAGTGAAAGTGTATCGTTCGACCCCGTCCTTCCCCCAACAGATCTTGGATTGCTGCGTAAGCGGCGTGACCGGTGTACGCACCGGGCAACATCACCGACGCGTCGACGGCGCGGAACATCTGCCGGTACGCCGCTCGAGAGTCATGGTGTGCGCGTTCCAACAACTGAGCATCCCACCTTCCGGGCCCCGGTGCCGTACCCACGTCCGTCACGCCAACGTCGATGGCGCCGGCGTTCACCACGGCGTATCGCAGGTGCGGAATCAATTCGTCGAACATGCCCGGGTGTGCGACGAACAAGACCCGTTCGTCGGGTTCCAACGCCATCCGCTCGACGATCTTCTCGGCCACCGCCTGCCAATCGAGTGAGAGCCGGGCTTGGGCCGACACCGTTCGGTTGCCCGTAATGAGGCACAGGGCGATGACCATGACGATGGGTGTGCGCATCCCACCTCCGGTTGTCTTGAGACGTGAGACGTGAGACGTAAGACGGCCCCGCTCCACCCTGGGGGAGGAAGGGCGGGGCCGTCTCACCTCTCACGTCTCACGTCTTACTCCTTCTCCACGACCCAACCATCCAAGAGGTCGACAATCCGATTTCCGTAGGCCGCGTTTGCCTCGGAGTGTGTAACCTGAATGATCGTCGTTCCTTCGGAATTCAGGCGCTTGAACAGCTCCATGATTTCGCGCCCCTGCGTCGTGTGCAGATTTCCGGTCGGTTCGTCCGCAAGGATGAGTTTGGGATCCGCGATGACCGCGCGGGCAACCGCGACGAGCTGCTGCTGGCCCCCCGAGAGCTGGCTGGGATACAGATCCTTCTTGCCGACGATATGAAATCGATCGAGAGAGTCTGCCACGATCGCGGCTCGTTCGGAACGTTTGACGTTTCGATAAGAGAGAGGGATGTCGAGGTTCTCGTAGACCGTCAAGTTGTCGAGTAGGTGGTACTGCTGGAAAACAAATCCGATGTAGCGCTTGTGAAGCTCGTTGCGGTGTTTCGTCTTCAACTCGTGGACAGGATTGTCATACAGCCAATACTCCCCGTTCCACGCTCCATCCAGCATCCCGAGGATGCTCAGCAGCGTCGTCTTGCCGGCTCCCGACGGGCCCATGATGGTGATGAACTCACCCTCGTCAACCTCCACGTTGATCTGGCGCAAGACGTAGGTGCGGCCGGCGCCCGATTCATAATATTTCTCGAGATTTCTCAGCTTGATCATTGAGAGACCCTTGCGGCCAAGAGGTTGTTACGGGGTGAGGTCGAGTCATCTCGTGCCTCCCCCCCGACGGCCGGCACAAAACATACTGCCGACCCTTCACGATTGCGACCGGGACGAGGCTTCGAGGTAAGCCGGGTTTCGCCAAGCAAAAACGGCGCCCCCCCAAAACGGGAGGGCGCCGTTCCCACTGGATCGTGTGCGCCCCTTTACTGGGGGGCGCCGGCGTTCTCTTCGACGACCCGGCCGTCGAAGAGGTGGATCGAGCGTTCCGCGCAATGGGCATAGCGCGGATCGTGCGTCACCATGATGATCGTCGCGCCCTCCGAGTGCAACTCGCGCATCAAATCCATCACGGCCTCGCCGTTGGTCGAGTCGAGGTTTCCAGTCGGCTCGTCCGCAAGCAGGAGCAGGGGGTCACCGGACACGGCCCGTGCCACCGCTACCCGCTGCTGCTGACCGCCGGAGAGCTGTGACGGGTAGTGCTTGATCCGATGTGCCATGCCGACCTTCTCCAACGCGTCGTGCACGCGCTTCTTGCGCTCGGCGCCGGGCATCCCGCGATACGTCAGCGGCAATTCGACATTCTCATAAACCGTGAGATCGCCGATCAGGTTGAATGCCTGGAAGATGAACCCGATTTGCCGATTCCGAATGTAGGCACGCTGGGAAGCCGTGAGTCCCACCGCCGCCTCGCCGTCCAACAGGTACTTGCCCTCGGTCGGGGAATCCAACAAGCCCAGAATGGAGAGCAAGGTGGTCTTACCGCAGCCCGATGGCCCGGCAATAGCGACGTACTCACCTGGCTGGATGCTCAGGTGAATCCCGGACAACGCGTGGGTCTCGACCTCATCGGTGTAAAACACCTTGGTGATGCCGTCGAGCTCGATCAATGGCTTAGCGGAAGCATCCATTTACGTCTCACTCCTTTAGGGTTCGAGCCGCCCTGCCTGACGTCGGCTCTGTTCCGTTAAACGACTGCTTTCTCTCTAAATATCGAAAAGATATGCGGCGTGCTGCTTCGGGCTTAGCGTGGACCCGACTCGTCCCCTCCGGCGAGAACCTCGCCTGGCAGCCAGGCTAGCAACACGCCGGCATTTCGCAATTTCCGTGCTTTCTAGTACGTCCGCCAAGCCCAAAGGTTTCATGGCTACCGCAACCTTACACGGTCGAAAGCGTCCCACCGCGCCATGTCCGACAGGATCACCGAGTCGCCCACGCTCAACCCGCTCTGCACCTCGACTTCGTTGACCGAACTCACGCCCAACTGCACGGTCACGCGAACCGCCTCACTCGTACCCGGAACGAGCCGAAAAATGCCGATCTTTTGCCGGGCCGAGCCGAATGCCGGGCGTCCCATGTGAAGGACGTCGGCGAGGCGCGCGATCTCGACCGTCCCGTCGACACTCAGGTCGGGACGTGCGCTCGGGGGCAACTTGTCAACCACGAGCCGCACCTCGACGCGCACGGTGCCGTTCACGGCTGCCGGGTCGATGTGCTGCACCCGGCCCGGAATCGTGTCGGTCCGCGTGTCGATGAAAGCAACCTGCCCGACCACGACGTCCTGGACCTGCGTCTCTGGAATCCGGAGATCCGCCCGGAGGCGGCCCGGTTGCACGACTACCGCCAGGCGCTGCCCTGAATTCACCCACTCACCGGCTTCGAGAGGTAGCTCGCGAATGATCCCGTCCGCGCCGGCCGGCACGTTCATCTGGGCCAGCTGACGGCGTCGGAAATCCCGCATCTCCTGCAACCGCTGGATTTGCCTGTGCTCCACGTCCAGCTGTTCCTGCATCGACTCGGTCATGATCTCGAGCCGGTCCTTTTCGATCTCCCACCGCGCCTCCAGCTCGACGGCCAGCTCGCGGGATGCTTGCACGTCGGACTCAGAGATGAGGTTCTGTTCCTCTAGCTCTTCGTTCTGCCTGATCGCCCGCTGGGCAGCGAGGTATTGCGTTCTGATGCTGGCGACCACGCCCTGTTGGGCCAGACGCCCGTTCTGGAGGCCGGATTTCAGACCGATCAAGCTGGCCTCTGCCTGCGAGAGCGACTGCTCGGCGGCAAGGGCCTGCAACTCGATGTCGGGATTGGTCATCCGCAGAATGACCGTCTCGGACGAAACCGTGTCGCCGGGAAAGCGCAGCTTCTCTTCGACGCGCCCCGAGTTCAGGGCGGACACGAAACGCATGCCCTCGGGGACCAACGTTCCGGGCCCCCGGACCTGACGAACCAGCTCGCCCTGTTCCACATGGCCAAACCAGATGGCCGCGCGATCGACGCGCGGGGCGGCCGGTTTGAGCCGGGAAAGCCCCACCGTGGTCACGCCCACCGCGGCGATGGCGAGCCCGCTGAGAATGTACTTCTTAGGGCTTCTCTTTTTTTCTCGGGGGATATCCATCCTAGTTCCTCTAATGATGTGACACGGCTGTGCTGGTGTTGTGTTGCAACGCAGAGAACGTGCCGCAATCCGTCCAGTCAGATAAAACATTTTACTACAAAGCTTTACGCGCTATCGAGCCGGGCGTGTGAGTCGCGTTTGCGAGTCCGCTTGTGGGATGGGTGATCCCACAAGCGGACAGGCGGTTTGAGGGTCGCTCGCCGGACTCTCATTACGGCTCAGGGCGTGGAAAGTGTCTGGTGGGGCGCTCACCGGATCCCTTGGATGCAGGCGTGTGGGGGAAAGGAGCGGGTCCGAAGAGGGACGGGGGCACGGGGGCAGGGGCACGGGGGGACGGGGGCAGCAAGGGGCAGTGAGGGGCATCGAGAGGCATCAAGGGGCAGGAAGCGTTGTCTCCTGAGCGAGGACATTCCGCCTTTCTGTCTTTCCGTCCTTCCGTCTTTCGCCTTACCGTCCTTCCGTCCTTCAGCCATTTTCCCACGACGCCAATCCAACGGAGGTCCCACTGAAATTCGAGATGGTCTTTTTCCTCGCCGTGACCCTGCCGGGGGCGGGGGCGGCGCCAGCGGCGGCCCAGTACGACGTCCTGATTCGCGGCGGGATCGTGCTTGACGGGCTGGGTAACCCCGGGGTAGTGACGGTGATTGCCATCCAAGGCGACCGCATTGTTGCCATCGGCGAGCTTTCCGAGGCCACGGCAGCCCTCGTGGTGGATGCGTCCGGTCTCTACGTCAGCCCCGGGTTCATCGACGTGCACTCGCACGCGGGCGGGGGGCTCGCGAGCGAGGAGTTGAGCCACGCCCGGCCGCTACTGGCGCAGGGGATCACGACCGTCATCGTCAATCCCGACGGCGGCGGACCCGTCGACCTGGAGCGGCAGCGGCGCAATCTTCTGGAACACGGTTTGGGGCTGAATGTGGCGCTGCTCGTACCGCACGGATCCGTGCGACGGGCCGTATTGGGGATGGAGGACAGGGCTCCGACCGCCGCGCAGCTGGGAGAGATGGAAACGTTGGTGCGTCGCGGCATGGAGGCCGGCGCGTTCGGCCTCTCCAGCGGGTTGTACTACGCACCGGGAAGCTATGCGCAGACAGAAGAAATCATCGCACTCGCCAAGGTGGCGGCGGAATACTCCGGTGTGTACGCGAGCCACATCCGTGACGAAGCGGATTACAACATCGGCGTGATCGGTGCGGTCGATGAAGTCATACGAATAGCACGCGAGGCGGACATCACGGGCGTGGTGACACACGTGAAGGCGTTGGGGCCCCGTGTGTGGGGCGAGTCGCGCACGATTGTGGAGCACATCGAACGAGCGCGAGGAGAAGGGCTGCGGGTGTATGCGGACCAGTATCCTTACGAGGCGTCCGGGACGAGTATCCAGGGGGCGCTGGTGCCGCGCTGGGCGCAGGTAGGGGGGAGGGCAGTTTTCGCCGAACGGCTTATCAATCCAGACACCCGGGCGCGCGTACGAGCCGACGTCGTTGAGAATTTGGATCGCCGTGGGGGAGCGGATCGGCTGCAGATTTCACGACACCAGGCCGATCCATCGCTCGAGGGCCGCACGATGGGCGACATCGCGCGCGAGCGGGGCATAGGGCCGGCCGACCTCGCTCTCGAACTCGTGCAAACCGGCGGTGCGGGCCTCGTGTCGTTCAACATGGACGACGACGACATTGCCACGCTCATGCGACAGCCATGGACCATGACGAGCTCGGACGGCGGACTCATACCGATGGGGCGGGGCGTGCCCCATCCGCGCTTTTATGGGACGTACCCACGCAAGATTCGCAAGTACGTCCGTGAAGACGGAGTTGTCGACCTCGCCACGGCCATTCGTAGCATGACCTCGCTGCCGACCACTGTCTTCAGCATGCCGAACCGTGGTGTCATTCGCGCGGGGGCGGTTGCGGACATCGTGGTGTTCGACTTCGAAGACATCACCGACCGTGCGACGTATGTGGATCCTCATCAACTCTCGGAGGGGGTTGACTGGGTTTTCGTGAACGGCGGGGTGGCGATACAGCGTGGTCGGTTCACAGAAGACCTGCATGGTATGGTGTTACGGCGCAATTAGTAAAGCACGGTGACCGGTGACCGGTGACCGGTGACCGATGACCGGTGACCCGGCACCCGATTTGGGCGACGAAGACCTGGCACCTGTAACCTGTCACCTGTTTTTCCAGCTTGGCTCTTTTCACAACTCTCGAACACACGAGGTCTTCCATGATTCGAAAGAGAACATGCATCTCCGTCTTCGCGCTTCTCACGCTTGGCGTATTTCCTGCGGCGGCGGGCGCCCAGACCAGGGTCGTCCGTGCCGACAGGATGCTCGATGTGGCGGCGGGGCGCGTCGTGTCGAACGCGGTTGTTGTCGTAGAGGGTGGGCGGATCGTGCGGGTTGGTGGGAGCGTTCCGCGGGACGCGGAGGTCATCGACCTTGGCGACGTGACATTGGTGCCGGGGCTAACCGACCTCCACACCCACTTTGCCTACGACCTCGAGGGTGACTGGACGAATCGCACAACACGCCAGACGGCCGCCGACGCGGCGCTCCGCGCTGCACGAAATGCGAAGCGTACCTTGATGGCGGGCTTCACCACAGTGCGGGATATGAGCGGATTTCCGGGCGTGGCCTTGATGCACGCGATCGACGACGACCTCGTCGAGGGGCCGCACATTTTTCCGGGGGCCAACTCGCTCGGCATCACCGGTGGGCACTGTGACGTCACCGGGTTCGCGCCGGGAGTCGTGGAGACGGATTTTCGCGACGGCGTCGGTGACGGCACCGGCGGCGTGCTGCGGGCGCTACGATATCAGGTGAAGCACGGCGCGAGATTCATCAAGATTTGTGCTACTGCCGGCGTGTTGTCATTCGAAGGCCCGGTGGGCGCGCAACAATTTTCTGATGAAGAAATGCGTACCATCGTCGAGGAGGCCGCGCGGCACGGAATGCACGTAGCCGCCCATGCGCACGGGACGGAAGGGATCAACGCGGCCATCCGAGCGGGTGTCGGTTCGATCGAGCACGGATCCATCCTGACGGATGAGTCGATCCGCTTGATGCGCGAGCACGGTACCTACCTCGTCCCCACGACCTACCTCGTCGATGTCATCGATCTCGACGCCCTTCCAATGCCTATCCGACGGAAAGCCGAATACGTGCTGCCACTGGCGCGGGCCAGTCTTCGGAAGGCGATTCGGGAAGGCGTCCAAATCGCGTTCGGAACGGACGCCGGGGTGTTCCCCCACGGGGACAACGCCAAAGAGTTCGGCGTGTTGGTGGATTTGGGTATGTCGCCAATCGGTGCGCTACGCGCGGCGACGACGGCGGCTGCCGACCTCATGGGCTTTGAGGATCGAGGCCAGATTGCGGAGGGTTTCCTGGCGGATTTCATTGCCGTGCCGGGCAATCCACTCGAAAACATTCGGGTGATGGAGGATGTGCAGTTCGTGATGAAGGGTGGGGTGGTGTATAAGAAGTCGGACGGTCGGACAGCCGGCCGGACGGACGGCTAACCACGGTTAGAGGCCAAGCGTCGTGAACAATGCTGTCAGACGGGCAGGCGGGCAGACGGGCAGACGGGCATCATTAAGACAAATCGACTCAAATCGATCTGCCCTTCTTCCCGTCTGCCCTCCTGCCCGCCTATCGTCTCACCGCGTCGAGCAGCAGTTGGCCAATCTCCCAGTTCTCCTTGAGCCCTCCGAATTGTGACGCGCCGGGTCCTGTTGCGAAGAGGGGTACCAACGCGGCGGTGTGATCGCGGGTGGCGTATTCCAACACCGCGTTTCGCTCCGCGTCGGGGGTCAGACCGAGCCCCCCGGTTTCGTGGTCCGCCGTGACGACAATCAGCGTTTCGGGGTGATCTGCTTGGTAATCGAGTGCGACCCGCACTGCATCGTCGAAATCCAACATCTCCGCCACCAACACGTCGCGTGACACGTTGCCGTGCGCCTCGGTGTCGGATCCCTCGTTCTCCACCATGAGGAAGAAACCCTTTGGATTTCGATCGAGCACGGCGAGCGCCGTCGTCATCATGTCGGTGAGTCGGGGAGACCGTTCAGGTGCACGGGCCATGTCGCTGCGGGCGAACATGCCAAGCAGCGAGGTAACCTGTTGCGTGTCGATTTGATCTAGTTGTTCCGCGGTCTCGATGTATGTGTATCCTTCCCTTGCCGGGCGCAGATCGATCGAGTCGCGGCGGAGAGCGAAATCGAATAGTCCGTTGCCGCCGCCAAGGATTACGTCCACGGGTAACTGCGTCATCTGCCTGAAGATGTCTATCAGCGACCCGCGGTTGGGCACGTGTGACGCAAACGCCGCCGGTGTGGCGTCGACGACCCAGGTCGTCGTTACGACACCGGTTGCCATGCCGCGCGACTTTGCCAGCTCCAGCACGGTTTGACGCGTAGTGCTATCGGGACCGACACCGATCGCGCCAAAAAACGTTCGCACACCGATCGCCAACGCCGTGGCGCCCGCGGCGCTCCCAGTGACAATGTGGTTTGCCCCCCTCGTATCGACGAGCCCGGCAACACCGAACTCGCCGACAGCGAGATCGGGTCGGGCAAACTTGGCCAACGTCCAATGCTCCACGCCGGCTCCGTCCGAAATCATGAGGATCACGCGTGGCGGCGCTTGGGCCGCCACGATGTTGCAGCTCAACAGTGCGCACGCGAGCCACAAGGTCATCGTTCTGGATAAGCGGAAATTAGTCGGCAACGGCCGTGCTCCGATCCGGTTTGGGTCGCGCTCCACCGAAGATACGTCACCACCCGTGCGTAGCCAACTTGGACCAGCGGTGCATGAAAACGTCACAAAACGCTTGATGGTGAGAGGGGAAAAGTGAAGGGGTGTCAAGGGAGTGAGAGGTGAGAGGTGAGAGGTGAGAGGTGAGAGGGCCACCCCACCCCCAACCCAAAGGGGGACGGGGGTGGCCTTCTCACTTCTCACTTCTCACTCCCCGTCAGGGGTAGAGCCTCGAACACTCCCACCCATCGCCGTCCTTCTCGTAGAGCACTCTGTCGTGCAACCGATTCAAGCGTCCCTGCCAGAACTCGATGACCCGAGGCGCCAAGCGATAGCCACCCCAGAACTCCGGCGAAGGAACCTTCGCACCGCTGAACTTGCGCTCGTATTTGCGGAACCGTTCCTCGAGTACCTCCCGTTGCGGTAGCGACGCGCTTTGCTTCGAGGCCCAAGCTCCGATCTGGCTCCCTCGAGACCGCGACTCGAAATAGGCGGCGGACTCCTCAGGTGGAACTCTCACCGCCGACCCCTGGATCCGCACCTGACGTTCGAGGATGGGCCAGTGGAAGAGCAAGGCGGCACTGGAGTTTTCGTCTAACTCTTCCGCCTTTCGGCTGGTGTAGTTGGTATAGAAGACGAACCCACGTTCGTCAAAATCCTTGAGAAGAACCATTCTTGCCGCGGGTGATCCGTCTCTCTTGGCGGTGGCGAGCGCCATCGTTTCCGGCAACAGGATGCCCGAACGCTTTGCGTCTTCGAACCAGTGCCCGAAAAGGGCGATCGGATCTTTCCCCGCCGCCTCCTCGGATAGCCCCGTGGTCACGCCTCTGCCGAGCGTGAAGACGGTACGGATCTTCGAAATCAGTGACATAGAGGTAAAGGAAACGTTACTACGGTCGAATCGGCAAGGGAGGCGTTCCGACTGCAGCGGGGCCCTACTGCAGGCCGTCAGGTGTGACACACCTGACGGCCTCCCCGACACTCAATCCGCGAACGCCCACAACAACTTCTTGCTCTTGTCATCGAGCGCTTCGCGGTCCGCGATGTGGTACAGATCGCCGGCAACGTCGCGGATCAACAGTCCCCCGCCCGGCAACTCGCGCGGCCAGTCGTCCAGGCGGGTTTGGAAAGTTCGTGCACCTTGCTTGGTGTCGACCTTCCACGTTCGGATTTCGACTTCTTCCTCCACCTCGTAGATTTTCACGACGTGAAGAACGAACGCGGCCTCGATGAGCGCCTGCTCCAACACCTCGCGCGAGGCGTCGTCGAGATGCTCGGCCTGCCGGATCAACGCCACTTCCTTGTCGTCCTTGTCACGCAGGGAGACAAAGCGGACGGGCTCTGACCAGGGGAAGCAACGCCGCGCAGACACAGCGTGCTCCTCGTTGGCCCTGACGGCCCACAACTGTCCGTCGATCCGATGCTCCAACCGGAGTTCTGGTTGTTGCAGCACGAACTCCACACAAGGTGCGTAAACGGTCGGTTTCATGATGTGCCTCCTTTCTGATTAAGCTCCGACCTGCAGTTCACGCTGCATGTCGTGTAGTCGTCTATATACACCATCGGCTTGCGCCAATAACTCACGGTGTGTTCCCGCTTCAACGATCCGCCCGCTCTTGATCACGAGCAGTCTCGTTGCTCGGCGCAACGTCGAGAGGCGGTGCGCGATCGCGAACACGGTTCGGCCGGCAATCAGCCGATCCAGCGCCTCTTGAATGTTCCGTTCCGTTTCTGTGTCGACGCTGCTCGTTGCCTCATCAAGGATGAGGATGCGCGGATCGTGCAGAATGGCCCGCGCAATCGATACGCGCTGACGTTCACCTCCGGAGAGGGTCTGTCCGCGTTCGCCCACAACCGTGTCGTACCCATGAGGAAGGTCGCAAACGAAGTCGTGCGCATTTGCTGCCCGCGCCGCATCAACCACTTCCTCGAGCTTCGCTTCCGGAAGACCATATCGGATGTTCTCGAGTACGGTTCCGTGAAACAGGTACGGATCCTGAAGAACCATTCCGACCTGCTCGCGGTAATGGCCAGAATCGATCTTCGTGATGTCCACGCCATCGATGCGGATCGTGCCCCCGGTTGCGTCGTAGAACCTGGCGACCAAGTTGATCACCGTAGTCTTTCCTCCGCCCGACGGACCCACGAGCCCGATCATGTCACCCTCAGCAACATCAAAGCTCATTCCGCGAATGACCTGACGAACACCGTCGTAACCAAAGGTCACGTTTTCGAACGTCACCCGTCCGTGGACCGGTTCCCACCGGATCGGATGCGGTGCATCGACGATTTCGGGCTCAGTGTCCAACACTTCGAACACGCGGTGCGCCGAGCTCGTCGCGCGGTTCATTGTCCGGGCCATCTGGCCGATGATTTCGATCGGCCCGATGAACATCGTCGTGTACAACAAGAACGACACGAAGACACCGGCAGACAGTGTCGCGTCTGCGCCAGTCGTGCCCAACAACCTCGGTACAGCAAACACCCAGACGAGCACCGTCGTGGCGTGCACCGCGAGCATGAGGCTCGGCCAGAACGTCGTCCACGCATGGTGAATCCGGTTGATTTCGCCGGTCACGTCCACGTTTCTCTCGTTGAACCGTGCCTTCTCGCGGCTCTCCTGGTTGAACGCCTTCACCACACGCATTCCCGGGATCGTGTCCGAGAGCACGTCCGTGACCCTGGACCACTTCCTCCACGCGCGGAGAAAGAGCTGACCCATCCGCTCACCGTGCAAAAAGATCATCCAACAGAGCACCGGCACCGGAATCGTCATGATCAGCACTAGTTTCCAATCGAGGCTGATCAACACTGTACCGAGTCGCAGCAGCATGACCACAGACAACGACACGTCCACGACACCGAATGCCAAGAACTCCCACAACCTGTCCGTGTCCGAAGTCACCCGGGTGATCAAACTGCCCGTCTTCTTGCGCGAGAAGAAACTCAAGCTGAGCGACTGCAAATGCTCGAACAGGTCTCTCCTCAGGTCCCGCGCGACCAACTCGCCTAGTATCGACATCATGCGCAGGCGAACCAACGCGCTCGCTTGGCGCACCAGGTACACGACGGCCATCGCGGATACCGCAATCCATGCGACCGTAGCGCCGGCGCCCACTGTCAGCGTACCGTCCTGCACTGGACGCACGACGCTGTCGATCAGATACCCGGCGAGGTACGGCGGCACCAAGCTTACGAGCGTTATCACGGTCGCAGCGCCCATACCCGCTGCCACCCGGCGGCGATACGGTTTGAGGTACGCGAGCAAGCGCCAAATCACCGCCAGGCGATTACCCGCCACCAACGCTTGGGCTTCCTTGACCGGACCAGCGACGCTCGCGGCGTACTCCAGGTCGGCATCGTCAGAGACCACCGCGCGGCCGTCAATCTGCTCGCGAAGGACGAACTTGATGTTCTCCATCGCCCGTTGCTGCCGATGCGTGTAACGCAACACCGCAAGTGCCGGCTCATCGGGCGCTCCAAGGAACGACAAGACGTTGGCGCTCAGCCCAGGGGCATCGCGGACTTGTTGAACGCGCGAGCGCTCGAAACTGTAGATATCCCAACCTTCACCGTCGCGCGCCTTTGCGATGGCGACGCGGGTCGGGCCGAGGGCCACCCACTGCCGGCTTATCCGCATCGACGCGTCGAGGTCGGTGAGAGCATAGAGCTGTATCGGCTCGCTCCCCCACGAGGCCTCGATCTGCGTCCGCAGATCGGCCGGCATTCTGGTCGGCTGGTCGGTGTATCGTGTTACGATCTCTTGATCTCGATTGTATTCGTGCGTGGTCATTGTTTCATCGCCCAAAAGAAAACGGCCTTCCGAGTGCATCCATCAGCACCCGGAAGGCCGGATCAATCGAGTCAATCCAATACCTCTTAGGGTGCTGCCCTCCCTGCCTGCGAATCGGCGGTGACCTCACCGCTACCCGTGTTCGCGGGCACACGCGTCCCAGTGAACGCCCGGATACCCCACAGACGAGGGGTCGGCGTAGGCTGGTTGAGTCGGTAGGTCATTCGCATCTAAAGACAGTTCTCCGTGATTTCATCGTGGCGAGTCAAGCAAGCTAGGGTTGTCTAGCCCTACGGTCAATAGCAAGCGTGGTTTCACATAACATTATTGTGTCTCCGTCGTGAACGCACTCGGGGGGCGGGAGGCCGGCTGGCCCGCCTCGGTACCGTAAGGTAGGTTTTCTATCTCAGGCCGAGTGTCAGAGAGGGCCGGTTGGCCAAGGGGTCGCATTGGTTAAGAAGAAGAAAAAAAAGGCGCCCGATGGCGTCGACGACCGACGCCGGTCCGACACGGGAGCGCTTCTCGGGTTCTGTGCTCGGGCGTTCAACGATCGGACGGTACAGAAGATCCAGGTCGCTGGGCACGCGACGGTTCGGGTTTCGCACCTCGCTCTGATGCGCAACATGGACGAGAACGGGACCCGGATCACCGAGCTCGCTCGCCGGGCCGGGATGACGAAACAGGCTATGGGTCAGCTGGTGCGGGAATTCCAGGAGTTGGGATATCTCGTTCTTCGGCCGGATCCCACCGATCGACGAGCCAAACTCGCCACGTACACCGTGCTGGGACAGTCGCTGGCCGAGGCGGCGGAGCGCTCGACGGAAGAGGTTCAGGCTGAATTCAAGAAAGCCCTGGGCAAAGGCGGCATGAAGGAACTCCGGAAGTTGCTTGCCCGACTGTTCGATCGGTCAAAACACACATGAGGCGCGGCGCCGCATGAACATCGCGCGTTACTTCGTCGCTTTGCTCGTCGGTGCGACTTTCATTCCCGGCTTCGGCTTTTGGTTCGTGATTCACCCGTTTATCGGTTTCTGGCGCCGGCAAGGTCCCAAGATCACTTACACGGTGGTGCCCGCCATGCTCGTGGCCGTCGCAACCGTACTGGTGTTGGCCAGAGACGTCTGGCTCGAGACCGAGTACGGAACGAATTACGTGCTGGTGGCTCTAGCGGGCATATTCTACCTCATTGCCGCTGCGATCGAACTCCAATGCCGCAAGCACTTGAAATTCCGGACTCTGGTTGGTGTGCCGGAGTTGGTTCCACAGCCGGAGACGGGAAAGCTGATCACGGCCGGGATCTACGGCCGAGTTCGCCACCCGAGGTACATAGGCATGTTTTTCGGTATCCTGGCGGTTGCGTTTTTCAGTAACTACCTGGCCATTTACGTGATCGCCGGTGTGATGGTGCCGGGTTTCTACGCCCTGACCTTTTTCGAGGAAAGAGAATTGCGCGATCGATTCGGCGAGGAATACGCCGCGTACAGTCGGCGCGTGCCCAGGTTTATTCCCCGGCGTGTCAGCGGCCCCGCTACCCTACCCGGTTAGCCACAGAGTTCACAGAGGAACACCCCGAGTCACCCAGCCCGATACTGAATTTCTTTTTCTTATGGTGGGGAATTCAAAAACAAATTCCAGAGCGGGGTGGCTCGGGGTTGTTCTCTGTGAACTCTGTGGCAAAAAATGGTCTAGAACACCACTCGGCCCTTTGTGGCGGGCCACTGCTCCCAATATTCGTAGTAGAAGGAGTAGGACTGATCCTGAGGAACGTGCCACCACGGGTGGCTAGGGTCGTCCGACGGGGCAACGATTCCGCTACCCTTGGCAAAAACGTTGGTCGTCTCGACGGCCGCCCGGGTGTCGCAGAAGGTGCAATGGTACCAACGCTCGTCGAGGTTGATCCACCATACATATGGGGCACCGGCCACTTCGGGCCACTCGTCGCAAGCGTGAGCGACGGGGCGCCGGCGAGAGGGTTGTTGGCCCACTTGCTGATAGAATCCGCAGAACCGACACTCGCGGAACTTGGGGGTGTCGTCGCGGGCCCTTGGTCCGTAAAAACCGGTCAAGCCGCAACCCGGACAGTGCTCAGGGTCCTTACGCTCCGCCAACAACGCGTAGGACGCGTCGTCCCAATCTTCTTCGGTATACGCCTCGGTTGCTTTCGATTCGGGCCGGCCCGGCGTCCGATCCATGTCTGTCATATCGGCCGGCAGTGTTGTCCGTCGCTTGGTCACGACTCCTCGCAGGGATGCAATCCGAGACCTACAAGATATGGCCCAATGATGTGGAAACGGTACCACCGACGCAGATTTCGTGCAGCGACGAACGTCACAGTGGCTCAGCCTATCGATCCTGGTGACGTAAATGGTGTTATAAAAGGAGTTATGGTGTCGGCTCTTCGCAGGCCCGGTGAACGTGGCTTGCCTGCGTTGGAGATGGCCGAGCGGGTCGAGCACGCTCCCGGGATCACCCGTATCATCCGCGGGCTGATCGCGAAGGAGCTGGTGGTCTGTTTTTCCTGTTGGGGAGGTTTCATGAGCGAATCTGAACGCGGCATTCGTATTGCCATCGTGAAGGGCAGTGTACGGCCTGAGAACTTCACGTCCAAGGCGGTGGCGTATCTGGAAGACGAGTTCGAGGAACGTGGAGTGAGGGTGGACGTGATTGATCCGGCGGAGTTGAATCTGTCACTTCCCGGCATGCCGGCCGGCGACTCCCGAGCCGAAGAGCTTCAATCTCGGATCAAAGAAGCCACGGGCGTGGTCTTGGCGACACCGGAGTACCACGGCACGTTTTCCAGTGTCATCAAGCTGACCATCGAGAACATGGGCTTTCCCTCCGTGCTGGCGGGTAAGCCGATCGCCCTTCTTGGAGTTGCGGCGGGTCGAATCGGTGCCATCAAGGCCCTCGAGCATCTTCGCTGCGTGGCATCGCATGTCGGCGGGATTGTGTTGCCCGGACCCGTGTCGGTGGCGGGTGTCCAAGGGTTCTTCGATGCGGAAGGCCGGATCAACGATCCGGGGATCGAGGCGAGCATTCGGGGCCTGGCCACCGGTCTTCTCGATTATATCAACCAGAGTATCTGCCCACGTTTGTGTTTGGAAGAGATGGTCAGATCGGAAGCTGCATAGGACGGACCCCCCCCACCTCGGGGCGAGGTGGGGATTGACAGATTCGTCAGGTTTTTTGAGCAGACCTCGAAGCGCTTGGACGGTGGTACCGCCCCGCCGTCAATCGCCCTTCTTTTCGACCACGATGGTGAGATCGGCCGCCAGGGCCCCAATGGCGCCCACGGCGGCTAAGACCGGTGCCAAGGCGATTCCTACGACGCCGATGGTCAAGGGGATCTCTATCAGCGTCCGCCCCTCATCGTTCTTGATGATGATGCGGGTGATGTTGCCTTCGTGTATCAGCTCCTTGATCTTGGCGATCAGCCCCTCACCTTTGACCTCGTGCTCTTCCGTCTGCACTTCCTCTTCGATCTGAACTTCTTCATCTACGTCCTGCGTCATGTTGCCTCCTCATCAGGAAAACCAGCCTCCAGGAACTCGCCCCCGGGGCTCTCGAACCTCTGCATCCCTTACGTGCCGATACCCTCCCCCTGTTTCATCGTGATTTGTCCCACCGGCCCGCGCCAAGTCGTGCAAAACGATATCGGCCACCGGAAATCCGGCATCACAGCGTCAAAAAACTTCCACGACCCAGCACTTTCTTGATCAGGCGCCGCCGGCGTTTGAGCGTAGACCGGGCATCCGGCGCAGCCTCGAGGATGGCGGCATCCGCCAGGCCGATAATTTGATCGGCATATGGTCCCAGGGCATCCCGGTGGTCGAGTTCCACGTCGGCGTCGAACGCCTCGGTGATGTAGGCGTGCCCGTACGCTGCCTCGTGTCCGCTCAACCCGCCGGCAAAGCTGTCGCTACGGAAATACTTTGCCCAGCACTTGCGCGAGTTTTCGACATGGCCCTCACGCATGAACAAGAGGGCCATCTCGGCGTGGCACTCGTCACTTCCGTTGCCAACGCCTTTCTTGAACTGTTCGAGTGCCTCCTTGGTGCTTTGGTCGCAGCCTTCACCGTCACGGTACATGATTCCCAACGCGTAGAACGCATCGGGCACGCCCATGCGAGCGGCTTGGGTGAAAAGTTTGAACGCCTCCCGCTTGTCCTCAATCGTTTCGCCCTCACCATGGTAGTAGGCTTGTGCCTCATCGAGGATGTCGTCCCACTCGCGTGTCGATATACCACGAGCCGGGGGTGGCATCGGCGGTTCGACGCCTGGCGGCTGCTCCACCTCCAGCATCGTCTTGATGACCTCCTTCAGCGGAGCGTTGAAGAACTCCCTGTTGTCGGACACGCGATATCCCCGTCGCTCCAGTAGCGCGTGTAGATACGTTTCGGCGGCGGTGCAGTCTTCGACGTAAACGTCGTACGCCAGAACAAACGGTGTGGGGGCAGCGGTGCTGGCCGAGAGTTCCCTCACCCGATCGGTGGGGTCACGGGTGGTCTTGCCGATCTTGACCAAACCCTCGAGCGAGGGATTGATCAGGGCGTAGATATAGCCGGTGGCCATGTAGGTCAGCAGGAACTAGCCACAGAGGGCACAGAGCACACAGAGAGCACATGTATAATCTAAGAGTTTTGGAATGGACGGGTTTGGCTTTGTGGCCCTCGGTGACCTTATAGATGGTCCGCGGTCTGCAGTGCACCAATCGGCGGCCGGGCGAGAGAATTTCACCGCAGAGCACGCGGAGAACGCAGAGATTATTGTTGGACGTCATTCACTCCAATCATCTCTGCGCCCTCGGCGGTCTCTGCGGTGAGTAATGCACGCTCTCTCCCGGCTTCCTGCTCCTCAACCTCCCGACTACCCACTCCCCGGTTCCTGTCATATTATCCACCGCCATGCAGCACGTCACCGTTTCGATCAAGCGCCGTGCCGAATGCCGGGATCTACCATTACCGAGCTACGAGACCCACGGTTCTGCGGGGATGGATCTAGCGGCGGCCGTCGAGGGCGAGGTGGTGCTCGGGCCGGGCGAGCGGGCGTTGATCCCCTGCGGGTTCTTCATGGCGCTCCCCCCGGGATACGAAGCACAGGTCCGGCCGCGCTCGGGCCTGGCCGTCAAGCATGGCGTTTCGTTGGCGAACACGCCGGGGACTATCGATTCCGACTATCGCGGTGAGGTGAAGGTCCCGATGATCAATCACGGCGCCGAGCCCTTTACCGTGAAGCGCGGCATGCGCATAGCGCAGATGATCGTGATGCCGGTACCGCCGGTCGAGCTAGTGGAAGTGGACGAGTTGCCGGAAACGGCGCGCGGCGAAGGTGGGTTTGGGCATACGGGGGAATAGGGAGTCGGGTGTAAGGTGTAGGTTGTAGTGATCAGGGGCGCGTTCGTGCACGGCGATAGCGTAGTCCCGAAACCCGACCCCCGACCCCCGACTCCCGTCACATGATCCACCTGAGATCCATTGCTCTCAAGAAATCTCGCGGCCGACCAGATTCGTTTCCCTTTTCCGTCCCCATCGTCCGCACGTTGGATCTGCTGGAGTTCACGGCTCCCGTAACCTTATTGGTCGGCGAGAACGGCTCGGGCAAGTCGACCCTCCTCGAGGCGGTTGCGTGTAGTGTCGGAGCGGTCACGGTTGGGAGTGATGGAGTGACAACGGACGGGACGTTGGAAGAGGTGCGTCGTTTGGCCGATGCGTTGTCGCAATCGTGGCACAAACGAACCCACCGAGGGTTTTTCCTTCGAGCCGAAGATTTTTTTGGATATGCGAAGCGAATCTCGCGCCTGCGTGCCGAAGCGGCCACGCAGATAGACCTCATCGATTCCACTTATGAAGGCAGATCCGAGCTAGCGAAACAGCTCGCCAAGATGCCCCACGCTTCCACGATTGGCGATCTCGAGCGACGGTACGGAGAGGGTCTCGACGCGCAGTCGCATGGCGAAAGTTTTCTCAAGCTCTTTCAACAAAGACTCGTTCCGAACGGGCTGTACTTGTTGGACGAACCCGAGATGCCATTGTCCCCCTTGCGACAATTGGCGCTTCTCTCTCTGCTCAAAGAGATGGTGAAGAAAGATTGTCAGTTCATCATCGCAACCCACTCACCGATCATTTTGGCCTTTCCGGAAGCCCAGATCTTGAGTTGCGACCGCGCGCCGATTCAAGAAGTGCGATACGAGGAATTGGAAAACGTACAACTCATGAAGGATTTTCTGAACGCACCGGAGAGGTATTTGGATAGGTTGTAGGGTGTAGGGTGTAGTGATCGCGTCGGATTGGTGGACGAGCATCGTGTGCTTGGAATCATTCACCTACACCCTACACCCTACACCCTACAACCTACACTCTATTCATACCAAATCCTGTAAATCACCCACGCCTGATCGTCGGACACGAGCAGGGAACCGTCGGGCATTACGAGTAGGTCGACTGGGCGGCGGGTGTAATCGCGATTCGAGCCGCGCCGAAATCCGTCGGCAAAGACCTCGTAGCTCAACACGTTGCCGTCGTCATCGAGCTTGATCACGGAGAGACGGTCCCCGTGCAGTTTCTCCAGGGGCGCCGGCGTCGTTGCCTCTGTGCCGTGTTCCGCCACGAAGATTTGGTTGTGATACTCCAGCGGAAACGCCGATCCGGTATAAAACTCAAGACCAAGCGTCGCCGAGTGGGCGAGGAACTCGTGCGCTGGTGGCATTGTAGCGTCGGGCGCTGAGTTGCCGCTGACCCAATCTGGCAGATTGCCGTGAACATAGGGGAAACCGAAGTGCATCCCTGGTTCTGCAGCGCGGTTGAGTTCGTCGGGAGGTATGTCGTAAAACCGCGAGTCCGCAAACGGCCAGCTCGGCCCGTTGTCGGTGAACCAAAGTTCGTCGCTCGTAGGATGGAATGCCAAACCCACGGAGTTGCGGACACCATCGGCGAAAATCTCGAAATCGGTTCCGTCCGGATTCATGCGGACGATGGTCGAGTACTGAGGATCATCGTCGATGTCGTTCGCTGAATGGGCTCCCGCCAAGAGCGACCAACGTGTTCCCACCGTGATGTAGAGTTTGTCGTCGGGGCCGTAGACTAGATAACGCCACCAATGGCCGACGTTCGTGGCGGAGTCGGTGGAGAGGCGCGACGGAAGGCCACTGTAAATCTGTTCGAATGTTGGATTGTCCAGCGAGGCTTCGATGTTTGGTAGGCGCAACACACGGTGCTCGTCGACGACATACAGCGTTCCATCATGAAAGTCGATGCCGTTCGGGGTCCCGAAGTTGTTGCGGATCTCCCATATTCGGTCGACTCTATTGTCGTTGTCGGTGTCACGCAAAGCGTAGATCGGACTCGTGGCGCCTTTGGTGAAGAAGTACGTGCCGACGAAAACCGTGCCGCTATCGCCCAGCGCAAGCGAACGAGGCCGCACGAGGTTGTCCGCCCAGACTTCGATGTGGAACCCCGGCGGCAACAAGATCTGGTCCTCGAGGGACAATGGGTCCGGTGGGGTATTCTGCGGTGGTATGTCGCCACATGCGACGCAGAGCCAAAGGGAAGCAAACCAGGCGACAGCATGTCGTCTCATAAGTGTCGCGCCACCGGGAAATGGGTGAGAGAACCCGTACTCTTTAACCGCTGGGGCCCTCGAAAGGATCCCTTGGTTTGCCAATGAACGAGCGACTGGGCTGATTTCGTACCCTACATGCCCTGTCGCCCCGGGAAGCGCCGTGGCACCTTTCGTGGTATGTCTTCCGACCTCCCAGCCACGCGTGCCCACTCGCGTTCCGGGTGTTCGGTGAGCCGGCCGCGGCAGGCCGAGGTGGGGTGTCGGGGGCGGTGCCGCGACCTCAGTTGCGACTTGGCTCAAAATGCTGCATTCTTTACGGTTGCGTCCAAGACACGAGGACGTTGAATGCACGTAGCAATATTCGGAGCGTCGGGGCAAACCGGGCTGTTCCTGGTGGAGCGGGCCCTGGTGCAGGAGCACCAGGTCACGGCATTCGTCCGGACGCCGGAGACGTTCCCGCTGCGTCACGATCGTCTCACGGTCGTGATCGGGGACGTCCGCTCGCGGGAAAGCGTGGCGCAGGCGATCGAGGGCGCGGACGCGGTCATCTGCGCGGTGGGAGAGAAACTCAAGTCATCCCGGGTTTCCTCAGAAGCGACCGAGAACATCATCGCAGGAATGAGAGAACATAGGGTTCGTCGGCTCGTCGCGGTCACCGGGCTAGGCACAGGCGACAGCAAGAAAAAGGCTGGGTGGTTGGCGCGATCTCTCATGCGGCTCTTCGTCAACCTCGACGACAAAGAGCGGCAAGAGGAGCTCATTCAAGGGAGCGAGTTGGATTGGATTATCGTGCGTCCGTCGTTGTTGACGAACGACCCGCACACGGGCAGCTACCGCGTCGGGCCCGAGGTCACTCACGGCATTGGAGCCAAGGTTCCCCGGGCCGATCTCGCCGATTTCATGTTGGAGCAGTTGACGGACGACACCTACCTACATCAAGCGACGGCCATTCGACAGTAACGGCGGCTCAGCGCCCGCCGTCGCTTCCGTCACTCACGCCTCGCTCCGCCCGCTGCCGTTCGACCATGCGAGCCACGTCCGCCAACAGTTGTTTCGCATCGTACACGATTCCGTCCTTGATCGTGTATCGGATGCCGCCGATCCGCTCCACCTGTCCGGTGTCGTCATTCAGGCGGTCCCAGCCGGTCCCATACAGCATCTTGATGTTTTTGACCGGGTTCTCATCGACGATCACGAGATCCGCTAGCATTCCTTCACGGAGCACACCGAACTGGATTTCCTCATCCTTCGGCTCGAACAACGCCTGGGCGCCGTGCATCGTCGCGCCCCGGAACACCTCCAGTGGGTGGAAGCCGGCTTCCTGCAACAACTCCATCTCCACGATGACCCCGAATCCCCAGAGGTTGTATATGTACGCGGCGTCATCGCTCACAGTGACGCGACCACCCATGTCTTTGTAGTCGTCCAGAAACGCCATCCACTGCCGGTAGAACTGTTTCCACGCATTTTCCTCCCACGGCGTCCAGTCGTAATAGTATGACCCGTGATCGGTGCGACTGGCGGTATAGAAATCCCACAGAGACGGCAACGTGTACTTTTCATGCCAATCGGCGTTGCGGGCGCGCATGACGTCGCGGCTCGCGAGGTACGCCACCATGGTCGGGTCGAGAATCGTGTTCAGCGCGAGTAGCTCCTCGAGAAGCGCACTCCACTCTTCGCTCCCCTGCTCGTGTATCAGGTTCCACTGATTGGCCACCTGGCTGAAGCGGTGCTGTTCCTCGTTATAGATGAATTCCGGGGGCCAGGGCTGAACGTCGTGGTCCTTGTAGAGGGCTTCGAAGATGCCATAGAAATGAGTCACAGTGCCCAGCCCCAAGCGGGCGGCGTCGATTGCGTTCATCTGGGCCACGCCGGTCTGTGCGAGGTGGGCGGTTGATCCCAGGCCGTGCTGTTTCGCTTCATCCAGCAACGCGGCCATGATCTCGGGCCGGTAGGATCCGAGCTTCATGCCGTCTATGCCTTTGCCGGCTGCGTATTGCACCCAATCTCGCGCGTCCTCGGGAGTCCGGATACTGCGGCCATCCTCGTTCCATTCCCTGCCGGAGCCGGGCCCGTGATAGTTGAAGATCCGGGGAGCGACGATCTCGTTGCGCGCACTCCGCTCCTGCTCGTTTATGGCCCAGTCCATCTCGCCGAGCGCGACGCCGCGGACGGTAGTAACCCCGTTTGCCAACCACAGTTTGTAGGTGTACTCGGCATCCGGCGCTTTTCGCGAATCTCCGGCGTGCGCGTGCAAATTGACGAAGCCCGGGAGCACAAAGGATCCCTCGGCATCGATGACACGGGTCGCGCCGGTCGGGCGTTCATCTTCGTCGATAGGCACGTTCGGTGTCCCGACGACGCTGATCGACTCGATCCGGTTGCCCTCGATGACGATATCCGCCGGACCCATGGGCGGAGCGCCGGTTCCATCGATCACATAGACCCCGCGAATGATCAGCCGTTCGAACGGCCCCTCGCCCTCACCGGGGCGCCGATCGGGGGCGCCGTTGACCTGTGCCGCCAGACCGGTCGTCCCTGCCAAGATCAGCGTGAGCACAAACAGCAACAGTCGTCGGGTGCAACGCATGGCGATTCTCCGATGGATGGGATACGTCGGGAAAATGATACTGGGGCAACGGGAGCGGAAGGCGGGTGGGAATTGGTCCGTTACTCGATGACAGCGACACTAGACAAACCTGCGAATACGCTTCACTTATCCTTCCTACTCGAGTCCCTGAAGCTCGAACGGTACGAAACAGTACCGCAGCCAAGGTACGCGCACCTTGGCCAAGACCTCAAAACCCTCTAACGCGGAACCTAAGTGAAAGACGTCCTTGGATCAGAGCTGGCCGCGATCGAGCGGTGGGAACCGAAGGTCTGCGCGCTGGTGGATTGGGATGCGGCGACGGCGCGGGGGCGGGGGCGTGCCGCACGTGCATGTTCGGGACCGTTATCAGGTTGGTCGGTGGCCGTGAAGGACATTATCGACGTGGCCGGTGTGCCGACGCGTTGCAATGCGGCGTTTATTTCCGCTAAGCCTGCAGCGGGGAACGCAACGATCGTCGAGATGTTGCTGGCGCGCGGTGCGTATGTGGCATCGAAGTCGGTGACCACGACGTTCGCGTACTTTGATCCGGGACCGACGCGCAATCCGTGGCACCTGGGACATACGCCCGGTGGGTCGAGCAGCGGGTCGGCGGCGGCGGTGGCGTGCGGCATGGTGCGGTTGGCGCTGGGTTCCCAAACCATAGGATCGATCAATCGGCCGGCGTCGTATTGTGGCGTCGTGGGATTCAAGCCGACGTATGGGCGCCTACCCGTCGAGGGTGTTTTTCCGTTTTCACCGAGCGTGGATACAGTCGGTTATTTCACGGCAGGCGCGGTCGATGCGCAGCTGGCATTTGCGGCATTAACCGACGAACCGACGGCGGCGTTGCCCAGCGCGCTTCGGATTGCGGTGGTGGAGGACATGCTGTGCGAGCGGCCAGATCCGGACATGGTGAACGCCGTGCGCGCCACCGCGGAGCGGTTACGGGCTGCGGGACATGAGGTATGCCAGGTTTCATTGCCAAGCTCCGTGCGCGATGCGTACGAGAATCACAACACGCTGGTGGCGGCGGAGGTGGCGCAATCCCATCTAGCAGGTTGCGGAAAAATTGATGGTGAGCCGCGTTTGTCCGGGTAACACGACGGTGTACCAGCGTGCGGTCCCCTATTACCGCCCCCGCGGTGCGGTCGGCGTGACGAATGCGGCCCACACTGCCCCATCAGGGGCTGCCTCCGGCCAGGGTCAGGGTGCGTATCCGCATCAGATTGTAGACCGCGGCCGTGAACGTAAACACCCACCCGACCCGCGGGGTCCCGCGATGTCGGAGTTTGCGTAACAACCCAATCGTCTTGCCCCACCCGTAGATCTCTTCCACTTTTTTGCGCTGCCGTTGACTGATCGCATAGCTGGGATGGCGCGTCGTCCGGCCATCCACCGCGCTCCGCAACCGCGTGCGGTGCACGTTCGGCGTGACGTGGGGCGTCCAGCCCAACGCCCGCAGCGTGTCGACAAACCCGCACCGATCATAACCCTTGTCCGCCCCCAACGTCCGACGCCGGGCCGTCGGCGGTAAGCTCCCCACCATCGCCAGCGCACTCGCACACTCCGCCTCGTAGCCGGGCTGCGTCACGTCGGTCGCCACCACGAGCCCGTGCCGATTATCCATCAACACACTCGCCAAGTACGCCAATTGCGCGCCTTGCCCCCCACTCTTCCGCGTCAACCGCGCCTCCGGGTCCGTCCGCGACGCATGCGTCGCATTCGTCCGTTTCTCCTGGCGAAACGTCACGCTCGGATTCCCCGGATCATCGTCCGTTGGCGGGCGGGTGCCGGCCTTCGGCTGAAAACTCTTCTGACTCGCCCACGCGTCCAGCAAGGTCCCGTCGACGGTGAAATGCTCATTCGACAACAACGCCCGCCGCTCCGCCTCCTGTAACACTTCGGCCAGAAACGCATCCGCGATGCCCCCCTCGACCAGCCGCGTCCGATTCTTCGTAAAGACCGTCGGCACCCACACCGCGTCGTCCAGATTCAACCCCACAAACCATCGGTACAGGATGTTGTAATCGAGCTGCTCCATCAGCTGCCGCTCGCTCCGGATCGTATACACCACCTGCAGCAATAACGCGCGTAACAAATGTTCCGGGGGAATCGACGGCCGGCCCCGCCGCGCGTACAGCCGGTCCAACTGCGGCGAGAGCCGGGCTAACACCGGGTCCACCAGCGCCCGCAGGGCGCGCAACGGATGGTCGGAGGGCACCCGATCCTCCGCACTGATATAGCTGAACAGCGCCGACTGATTCGTCTTGTTCCCGCGCATCGTGGCACTCCCATCGAGGTCCCTCTACGATAAGAACTTCCGGCTCGCGATGCTATCGTCCATTACCCGACTTTTTCCGCAACCTGCTAGAACTTTTCCGTCAATACGGCGAGCAATATCCACGAAAGATGCGGCAGCTGATTGAGTTCGGGCAGACGGTGACGCATGAGCAACTGAAAGGAATCACATCACACCGGAAACGGACGAACGCGGCACTGGACCATCTACTGGATGAATGGGATGTCGTGATGTCGCCATCGGCGCCGGGGGCAGCGCCGCGCGGGATTGATTCCACGGGTGACCCTCGGATGAATCTGATCTGGACTTACACGGGCCTACCGACGCTCACCCTACCGACCGCGCTGGACGGCCAAGGCCTGCCGCTGGGTATTCAACTCACCGGCGCACGGTTGCAGGATACGGAGTTGCTGGCGGCGAGCGTGGCGGTCGAAAATGGGCTGCCATTCAATGCGGAGCCGCAGTTGCGTTGATTCCGACCAATACCTTTGCGCTCACCGTGACGCACGACGCAGATGACGGTCGAAGAACGCCGTCGCCCGCCGCACGTAGTCGAAGCGACTGGCCTCGGTTTGGATGGTGTGGGGTTCCGCGGGGTAATACATCACCTCGAAATCCTTCCCCAGCTCGATCAGCCGCTGCACGAGGCGCGCAGCATCCTGAAAGTGGACGTTGTTGTCCACCAGCCCGTGCGTGATCAAGAGGTGATCCCGCAACCCGTCTGCGTAGTAAATGGGACTCGAGCGGCGATACGCCTCGGGATCCTCATGCGGTACACCCAGTACACGGCTCGTCCATCCGTCGCTGTAGTGGGCCCAGTCGGTTACGGCTGCCCGAGCGATGCCGGCGGCGAACACCCCGGGATACCGAAACTGGGCCATCAGTGTGAGGAACCCCCCGTACGACACGCCGTAGATCCCGATGCGGGTCGAGTCGATCCCGTGCTCCCGCACGAGGTAGCTGGCCGCCGCTGCAGCGCCGTCCGCATCCTTGATCCCCATCGAGCGGGCGATGTCAGTGCGATAGTCGCGTCCAAACCCCGCGCCCCCCCGGTAATCGAAGTCGAGGACGGTGTAGCCCTGCTGCAGGAGATAATTGATCAGACCGAGGTGCAGCGCCCACCCGTATACCGTCCATCCTCGATGGGCAAACTGGCGGTACCCGCCGCCGTGAATGTGCAGAACGGCGGGGCGTTCGGCGCCAACGGCGGCGCGTTCGGCGGCGGGTTGCACCGGCTTGAATAGCGAGCCCCACAGCGGCCCTCCGTCGGGATGCGTGAACGAAACGATCTCGGGGCGGACCAACGAATGCTCATAGTACGCGTCCGTGCCGCTCACGGTGATGCGATGCGGCTCCGCCGAGGGTCTGGTGCGACGCACGAAGAGGTCCGGCATCTGCAAGGTCTCGCCGTACAGCACGGCGAGCTGGGTGCCGTCGGGCGAGAGCCATCCCACGTGACGTCCTGGCTTCTCGGTGAGGCGCACCAAATCGCCTCCCGCAGCCGGCATCAGGTAAAGGTGATCGTCTGCCGGATGCTCACGGCTCGCCTGCAAGAGCCAGGTGGTCCGGTCCCGCGAAAGCGCCGCCCCGCGCACCTCCCACGCGCCCTGCGTGAGGGGAACGATGGAACCGTCCGCCTCCATTAGATAAAGGTGACTCCAGCCGCTCCGCTCCGACGCGAATACGAATTGGTCTCCCGGCAGCCACTCGAGCAGCGCGGGCTGCAGGTAGTTGCTCTGTATGGGCGGACCGCCGATCCATGCGTCGTCGTGATCGTGGGTGAGCACCCGGACGCGTCCCGTCTCGACGTTCACCTCGGCCAACCACAGGTCGTGGTCGTCCTCGCCCAGGAACTGCACCACCGCGCGGGTTTCCTCGAGATTCCAATAAGGACCGTGGGGAACCGTGCGCTCCTCCCCCGCCTCGGCCAGGTCGATCCAGCGCACCACGACGCTCTCGGCGGGGACGGTGGGATCGAACCGCACGATCCCCATCCTCACCACGTCCCGGGGCTCGCCCACCTTGGACCGGGCGTCGCGCACGCGGGAATATCCGGATTCATCGACAAAGTCCACGTACTGTGTCGGCGGCCGCTGCGAGTCTTGGGTGCGAGCGCGGAACGTTATGTATTGGCCGTTGGGAGAAAGTTGGATGGCGTCGATGGTGGCCGGCGTCGAAACGGGAATCGGTTGCGGACGGGGATGAGTCGCAACTCGGTCCAGCGCGGCGGCCTGCTCCCGCTGCTCGTCCTGGCGGCGAATGCGCTGCAACAACTCTCGCTGCTGTTCCGCCAGCCATACAGCGGCCTCCGTCTTCGCGTCGTCCGTGACGTGGGTTCGGGTAGCGAGAACGATCAAGGCCCCGTCGGAGATCTGGTATCGATAGAGTGACTCGCCCACTTCGAAGTCGATGGACTGGCCATCGCGTGTCATGCGGGCACCTCGCGCCGGCCGGTCGAGGGAGACGACCAGTCGCGTCGTCGGCTCTGCATCCCGGTCGAACAGGTACACGCTGCCCTCCCGGATCCAGGTGGCACGCTTCGAGTCGGGACTCGACGCGACCGTCGATCCCGGAATGTCGTTCAACTCATCTATCGGGACCTGTTCCACCCACCCTCCAGAGCGATCGGTGCGGAACCATGGGTCGCCGTCTTCGAGGTCGTCGGATTGGGGACGGCGATTCCACCGGAAGTACACCACCGATCCGTTGGGAGCCCAACGCACGTCTCTGACGCCGACACCCATCCACCGGTCTTCGCGGGATGCGTCGCGCAAGGTCAACGGGCGTGTGGTAGCGGTCTCGCGGATCAGGGTCGACTGTCGGATTGGCGTGGGCTGACGCGTCTGCCCGACCAGTCCGGATGGCACTGTCCACGTGAGAGCCGAAACGGCAGCTAGCGCCAGGAGCGGGAGTCTGTGAGAGGGGTGCACGGGTTTCCTTACGGCAAAGGGACAGTCGAGAATCGACCGGCTGGTGCAGGCGGCGTCAAGGTTGGGAGCTGTTTGCTGCTTCTCAACTGTTACGCTCGATATGGTATCGTACTGATTGGCTCCAGTTTCTCCCAACGATGGTGTGACTCGATCACCCGCCAAGTTCCCGAGCGGGAGCGGGTGACGAGAGAGTGGGTGACTGCGCCATCGCCGGTGTATTTGACACCACGCAAGAAGTCGCCCTGCGTGATGCCCGTGGCGGCGAAAAAGATGTCATCGCCGACCACCAACTCGCGATGTGAAAGCTTGAGCCGGGAGATCCCCTCCTCCTCGATGCGTTCCAGCTCCTTCTCCGACTGAGGGGCCAAGCGCCCTTGAATCTCGCCGCCGAGGCCGTGCATGGCGCACGCGGTGAGGATTCCCTCGGGCGTGCCTCCGATTCCCAACACGACGTCAATCCCGGTTCTCGGGAGCGCGGTCATCACGGAAGGCGCCACGTCGCCATCTGAAATGAGTCGCACCCGGGCACCTATCTGGCGCGCCGCCTCGATCTTGTCCTCATTTCGTGGCCGATCGAGCACGACGACCGTCAACTCCTCGACGCGTCCTCCCTTGGCCCAGGCCACCGCCTTCAGGTTATCGGTGACGGAGGCATCGAGGTCGATCTGGCCGGCGGCCTCGGGTCCAACCGCGATCTTGTCCATGTAGAACGAGGTGCCGAACTGCGCCATGGCACCCCGGGGCGCGAGCCCCACGATGGCGATCGAATTGGGGAGCCCCTTCGCCAGGAGGTTTGTGCCTTCTACGGGGTCGACCGCCACGTCGGTCGGGAGTCCCTCCCCGTTGCCCACCTTCTCGCCGAGGTACAGCATCGGAGCGCGGTCTTTCTCGCCCTCACCGATGACGATGACGCCCTCCATGTGCACCGTCCCGAGCAGCACGCGCATGGCATCGACCGCCGCCTGGTCTCCTGCCTCCTTGTCACCCCGGCCTACCCAACGGGCGGCGGCCAGCGCGGCGGCCTCCGTCGCTCTGAGTAGCTCCAGGCCGACGTTTCGACCCGGCTCTGTGGTCATCGATGTGTCCCCGTCGTGCTCATTGCGATCCCGCTCTCACTGTTGCGCGAACGTCGTCGCACTCTTCTGCTGCTCCCTCGGGTGGTTCCGTCAAGAGGCTGACCGCAACGGTGGTGCCGAAGCCAACCGCAAATCCGGGGATCATCTCGTACAAGTCATAGAACCGTTCCTTCAACACAGTGGCCCAAATGACGGCCGTGAAGAATCCAGCAATCATGCCGGCAACTGCGCCGGCACGTGTGGTGCGTTTCCAAAATAGCGAACACAACACGACAGGCGCGAAGGCCGATGCCAGGCCGGACCATGCGAAAAGTACGAACCAGAAGATTACCCTGGGCTCGCTGATCGCGAAGACGAAAGCTGCAGCACCGATGATCACGGTTGTGAGCTTGGCGAATAACGAGAGTTGCACTTCTGAGACATCCGGCTTGAATACTTTTTGCATGATGTCGCGAACGACGGCCGACGACGCGAGGATCAGCAACGAATCTACGGTCGACATGGATGCGGCCAGGACGATGACCAAGAAGATTCCGGTGAAGATTGGAGGAAAGAGTTCCGCACTCATCATGGGAAGAATGGTTTCCGGATCCGCGAGGCCGGGAAACAGATGACGGCCGGCAATGCCCGCGAAGACTGCGCCGACATCGAAGAAGATGATACAGATTACCGCGATGAGGCTTCCAGTGACGATCTCTTGGCGGTTTCGAGCGGCCATGAACCTCGTCAGGAGCTGAGGCGCCCCGAGGAACGCAAATCCGATCGCCACGAACCCCACGGCGCTCACGACGCCCGATACCGACCAGCCGAATTCCCCCATAGGCTTCAGCAGGGCAGGGTTCTCCGCGAAGATGCCGCTCATCACGGCACCCCAGCCTCCCGCGGCAACAAAACCGACAATCGGCAGGATCAACAGGCCGAGGAACATGAGCACGCCCTGGAGGAGATCGCTGTACGCCACGGCCTTGAACCCGCCGACCGATGTGTAATACAAAATGATCACCGTGCCGATAATGACGCCTGTGGCGTATCCGGTGGCGAGGAATGCGTCAAACACCTTTCCAATGACGGTGAGTTGTGCCGCTGTGTAGGCGGTCACCATGCTGAGGATGATGATCAGGCTGACAAACCGGAAAACGTGTCGAGTGTCGCGAAAACGGGCCTCGAGATAGTCGGGGACGGTGATTGCGTCGTACCGGTCGGTGTACTCCTTGAAGGGGAGTGCGACCAGTACCCAACTCAACGTTACGCCAAGCACCTCACCGAGCACGATCCACAGCGCGTGGATGCCCACGGCATAGCCCATCCCGGTGAGACCCAGGAGCAGCCACGCGCTTTCTCCGGTGGTATTGGTGCTGAACGCAATGACCCAGGAGGGGAGATTCTTTCCGGCAACGAAGTAGCCGGCGACGCTGCGGGATTCACGCCGGCTCCAGAGTCCGATGGCGATCAGGACCAGTCCGTACGCCACGAGGACGACGACGATCGTCGGAGACGTCACGCGTTAGTTGCGCCGGTGATTCCGTCTTTGGTTACGGAAGAAGCGGAACTCGATCGCGAGACCGAGCCCCACGGCTACCACCAGCAGGAGCCAGGATGTCCACGGAAGCCCCAGGATCATCACGCCGCCACACGTGCACACGCGCGGCCGAGTCGGTCCAGACCCTCCACAACCTCTTCTTCGGTAACGAGCATTGAGGGACCCATGCGGATAACGTTGCCCTGCAGGCCGCCCACGCCCAAGAGGATTCCCTCTTCCTTGGCTGCTTGGAGCAACGCTTTGGCCTTTGCCGGACTCGGCTGCTTGGTTGTCCGATCTTCGACCAGCTCCAACGCCTGCATCAGGCCCATGCCCCGCACCTCACCGATCCATGCGTGCTCCTGTTGAAGGGTTGCGAGACCCTTGCGGAACTGCTCACCTCTCACCGCCGACCGGGCGGGCGTATCTTCTTGCACCATCACGTCGTTGGTCGCGATGCCGGCGGCCATAGCGACTGGATTGCCGCCGAACGTCGAGATGGTCTTCGCGGTCCAAGCCTCGGCGATTTCGTCGCGTGTGATGGTCGCACCGAGCGGGAATCCGTTGGCAATGGTCTTCGCCATCACCATGATATCCGGCTCGACGTCCCAGTGCTCGATCCCGAACCACTTTCCACCGGTACGGCCGAATCCTGCTTGCACTTCGTCGCAAATGAACAAGCCCCCGCAACTGCGAATGATTTCTGCGGCGCGTTGGAAATAGCCCGGTGGCGGAACGATGTAACCACCGACGCCTTGAATCGTCTCGGCGATGAACGCAGCGGGCTGGCCGTTTGTCGTCGTCTTGATCACATCTTCGAGGTCATCGCCGAATTTGTCTACGCAACTCTCGTCACACGGAGACTTGAACGGGCAGCGATACGGATACGGAGAAACGGCGTGTTTGATTCCGGGAACCCCGCTAGCCAGGGGGCGCCAGGGGGCGTGCCCCGTGAGGTTTGTCGCCAGCACGCTGCGGCCCGAATAGCCGTGACGGAGGGCGATGATCTCGGTTCGCCCCGTGTACATGCACGCGACCATCACCGCGGTCTCGATGGCCTCGGTTCCACTGTTGGTGAAGAACGATCTGTTGAGTTTTCCCGGTGCGATGGCCGCCAGCCGCTTGGCCATCTCGACGTAGTTCTCGCTCAGGTACAGCGTGGAAACGTGTCCTAGGGTGCCGACTTGCTCTCGGATCCGCTCGACCACTTCGGGATGACAGTGGCCAATGCCGGTCGTCAAGATACCGCAGAAGAAATCGAGAAACTCGCGACCTTCCGAATCGATGACCCGTGATCCCTGACCCTCCACGAAGACGAGGGGATCGGTGTAGTAGGGAGGGGCGCAATGAAAGAGATATTTCTGGTAATCGGCCACTACGGCGGCGGTGTCGGTTCCGGTCGATGTTTTCAAACCTGTCATGATATGCTTCTCCTTACCATCTCGAGATGACGACGCGTTTGTCGGTAAAGAATTCTATGGCGTCGTGTCCTTGCGCCTTGAGGTCTCCATAAAACGATCCCCGCGAACCCCCAAACGGAAAGAACGCCATGGGAGCCGCCACACCGATGTTTACGCCGATCATGCTGATGCCGGCGTGGTAGCGGAACTCTCGCGCGGTGCGACCGCTGGTCGTGAAGATGGACGTCGCGTTCCCGTACTGATTGGTGTGCATCAGGGCAAGCGCTTCGTCGAGAGACCCTACGTGCGCAAAGCTGAGCACCGGTCCGAAAATTTCTTCACGACCCACACCCATGTCGCCTTTGACCTCATCGAACACGGTTGGACCCACCCAGTGTCCGTCTGGATACGCGCTGACGGATGCATAGCGACCGTCCAGGAGGAGTTTAGCACCTTCGGCGGTCCCCGAGTCGATGAAGCCTCGTACTCGCTCGGCATGTTTGGCTGAGATCACCGGTCCCATGTCGACGTTCGGGTCGAGACCGCTGCCGAGGCGGAGAGCCGACGCTTTGTCGACGACCCGGTCCCGGATCGATGCGTAGGCATCGTCGATCCCAACCACGACGCTGCCTGCCAAACATCGTTGCCCCGACGACCCAAAGATGGACGACGTCACGGCGTCGGTGACGTAGTCGTAGTCGGCGTCCGGAAAAACCACCATGTGATTCTTGGCGCCGCCCAACGCCTGTACTCGCTTGCCGGATGCCGCGGCCGTTGCGTAAATGGATCGCGCCACCGGGCTCGAGCCCACGAACGAAATGCCCGCAATGTCGGGGTGTTCCAAGAGCGCATTCGCCACATCGCGGTCTCCGTGCACCACGTTGAGTACCCCCGGGGGCAGGCCCGCCTCGGCCGCAAGATCCACGATCCGCTGGTGGGTGATTGGGTCTTGCTCGGAAGGCTTCAAAACATAGGTGTTGCCCGTCGCGACCGCGTACGGCCAGAACCACAGCGGGATCATGACGGGGAAGTTGTACGGGGTGATGCCGGCGAATACACCCAAAGGCTGTCGTATGGTCTCGCAGTCCACCCCGGGCGCAACGTCTTCCAAGGTCGATCCCAACATCAACGTGGGAATCCCACACGCGTGCTCGACGTTCTCGATCCCCCGTCGGATCTCACCTTTTGCTTCGGCGACGGGCTTGCCGTGCTCGCGCGTGAGGCTCTCGCTCAGAGCGTCGAGGTTTTGCTCGAGTAGAGCCTTCAACCGAAAAAGAACACGTGCCCGGTCGACCGCCGGAGTGGCACGCCAGCCCGGAAACGCTGTCTTGGCCGCCCGAACAGCGGCGTCCACGTCCGCCGGGGTCGAAAGCGGCACCCGCCGGAGGACGTCGCGGGTCGTCGGGTCCTCGACCGGAAGAGTATCGGTTCCCGAAGAAGCAATCCAGCTTCCCTCGATGAAGTTGGGGATCGGATGATCCACGGTTGTAGCGGTGGTTGGTGGCATTCTCACTCCTGTGGCATATGTAGAAATGAAGTTCCAATCCCTGCATTGTCAAACGACACGGAGAGCCCCCTTGCCTCTACCGGCAACCCGTCCGACGGGTGGACATTATGCATCTGCCTTTCTCGGGAGTTGGGACATGAAGATGCGACGGCAAGCTTGCTTCTCACTCGGCGTGATTCTCATGCTTTCATCGGGAGCTTGCCGACCTGCTCCCGGAGGCGGTCAAGAGGCCGTGACCCCCGGCTGGCAGTGGTCCTGGGAGGAGGTAGTGGAGACCGTCAACCGAGTGCGGGCGGGTCGGAACCTGCAGCCGCAGAGTTGGCCGAATGGAGCCCGCGTCGCGGTGCTGCTTTCGTTCGACGTGGACAACGAAACGATTTCTCTCAGGTTCGGATCTCCCACGATCGGAGCGCTGTCGCAGGGACAATACGGTGCTCGCGTCGGCTTGGGGCGCGTCGTGGATCTCATCGATCGCTACGAGATTCCCGCTTCTTTCTTTATCCCTGCCGTGAGCCTCAGGCTGAACCCGCAGATGGCCGATGTCATCAAGCGTGCCGGCCACCACGAATTTGCCATCCACGGGTGGATTCACGAGATGAACTCTTCCTTGGAGGCAACCGAAGAACGCGAGTTATTGGTCCGGGCGATCGATTATCTCGCAGAAGTGGCAGGCGAGCGACCGGTGGGTTACCGCGCCCCGTCGTGGAATTTCAGCTCCAACACGCTCGACATCCTTCGTGAACTCGATTTCTTGTACGACAGCTCGCTCATGGCAGACGAGCGTCCCTACGAGCTCTTGGCCGGCGGTGAGGCTACCGGAATGATCGAGCTTCCGGTGGAGTGGATTCTGGACGACGCTGTCTATTTCAATCCGCTTGGCAACCGATACAGCAATCCCCGTGAAGTGCTCCAGGTGTACATCGATGAGTTCGACTTGGCGTATGAAGAGGGCACGATGTTTTCACTCACGATGCACCCGCACTACATCGGTCATCGATCGAGGATCGTCATACTCGAGGAGTTGATCGACCACATGCGTGCCAAGGGTGACGTGTGGTTTGCTACGCACCGTGAGGTGGCGGAGTATGTGGGGCGGCAGGCGGGGATGCTTCAGTAGGTTTTAGGTTGTAGGGTGTAGTGAACAGGGTTCCCGCTCCATATACCCTACACCCTACAACCTACACCCTATACCTGTACGCGCTGAGTGTCAGAGTCATGTCAGGGAATCCGTTGGAGATGAGGACAACAAAAACCCCCGGGCCGTGACCCGGGGTTTTTTGACGCCACTACTATGGAAATCAGTTGTTACTGGCGAGTGCCAATAACGCTTCCGGGGACTCCGCTTGCTCGAGCAATTCGATGGCCTTGCGGATCTGGTTATCGCTCAAATTCGAGCGTGTCAATTCTGCCTCACGACCGAAGGTGTAGCGGGTCAACTCCAATCCGAACTGATCGGCCACAAACGCGCGGCCACCCTCGAACGTCGAGTCCGGCATCTCGATACCGGCAGCCCGTATGCTCTGCAGGATGGTGGAGAGCATCCCGCTCGTCACCTCGAAGTCCGGCGAGGTTACGGCCCCTTGGCCCTTGAGCTCGAGCGCGTAACGGGTCAGCACGTTCCGGTAATCGGGAAGTTGTTGGCCGATAACCCGGAAGAAGTACTGCTCTCCGTCGGTAAGCGTGTCACGTGGATGCAGGATGTCGGGTTGAATGCCACCGTTGCCTGCGTCGAGCCGGCGACCCGAATCAGTGAGAAACTCTTGTTCGCCCTCGGCCACATCCATTGAGTCGGGCGCGGTCACCCTCGGCCTAATGGCAAGGGCTCGTGAACCCGAGACGCCCCGCTGTATCGAGCGTCCACTCGGTGTATACCAACGGGACGAGGTCACCGTCACCGCTTCGTTGTCGGTGAGCGGAATCAAGAGGTACGCCACGCCTTTGCCGAATGTCGGCGACCCAACCACGATCGCGCGGTCGTGATCCTGGAGTGCACCAGAGAGAATTTCCGCGGCGCTTGCCGTGGATCGGTTGACCAGAACGACGATTGGCAGGTCGGGCCAGCTTTGCCCCTGTTCGGCAACGTACGTGGCTGTCGCGCCGCGCGCGCGCCCCTTCGTGTTCACGATGACCTGCCCTCGTTCGAGGAACAGGTCCGCCAGGGCGACGCCTTCCTCGAGAATCCCGCCTGGATTCACCCGCAGGTCGAGAATGATGCCTCTGGCGCCTTCAGACCGAAGTTGTGAGACGGCCTCACGCACCTCCGATGTCGATTGGCGGCTGACCGTGGTCAAGTGGAGGTAGCCGATCGTAGGCGCGACCATCTTCGTGCCTTCGACCGAGTTGACGTGGATTTCGCCTCGCGTGAGGGTGAAACGCAACGAATCGGCGAAGCCGGCGCGGCGGACGGTAATGGCCACGTCCGTTCCGGGCTCGCCCCGCAGGAGGCTGGCAGCTTTTTGAGTACTCCAGCCCTGGGTGGACTGGCTCTCCACCTCGATGATCTGATCGCCCGAGACCAAACCGGCCCGTTCGCCCGGCGAGTCCGCGATCGGAGCGACCACCTGGATCCATCCGTCCCGCGAGTCGATTCGCAGCCCGACCCCACCATAGTTGCCAGTCGTGCTGATGCTCAGCTCCTCGAAGCCTGTCTGTTGCAAGAAGGAGGTATAGGGGTCTTTGAGCTGGTCCAGCATGCCTTCGATTGCCATGTCGTACAACTGAGCCGCATCGAGCGTGTCGACGTAATACTCCGAGACGTATTTCAGAACGGATTCAAAGATGCGAGCCCGCTGCCGAGCGTTATTGGCCTGGCTGTCGGATCCCTGGAAGAACCACCCCCCCGAAATGAATCCCACGAATCCGAGAAGGGCGACCATTATGAGTCTTCGATGCTTCATGTACGAATCTCCAGTTCATCCGTATGGCCGCACCGCGCCGGGAGCATTCAATCAACCCTGTATAAATATAAAACCCCAAGGATCGGCGCAAAGTTCGCGCTCCGAGGGAATCTCGGCCTGCTACTAGAGTAAGGCCTCGATCTTACCTCCAGCAAGGTCAAATGACCCGTCCCCCCTCTCCACCGCCCCCCGACGGGCCCTCCCAGCCCCCGTCCCCTCCAAACGGGCCCGCCCCGCCCCCCGCCCCTCCCGACGGGCTTCCCCCCCTCACCACACCACCCGACGGTCAGACGGGCGCACAGGTCCGCCTGCCCGTCTGCCCGTCCGCCCTACCGCCCGACCGCCCCACCGCCTTTTTTATCTTCATGGAGTCAGCCGATTTCCGCCGCCATGCCCACGATTTGGTCGATTGGATGGCGGATTACCTCGATCGCGTCGAGGAACTGCCGGTAAGGGCCCAGGTGCTTCCCGGAGAAATAGCGGCCCAGCTGCCGCCCGAACCGCCCGAGGCGTCGGAACCGATGGAAGACATCCTGGCCGATTTTCGGTCGATTGTGGTGCCCGGAATGACCCACTGGCAGCACCCCAGCTTCTTCGCCTACTTCCAGGCCAATAGTAGCCGGCCCTCGGTACTGGCGGAGATGCTCACGGCCACTCTGGCGGCCCAGTGCATGATGTGGGAGACCTCTCCGGCCGCCGCCGAGTTGGAGGAGCGAGTGCTGGAGTGGCTGTGCCGGATGATCGGCCTTCCGGAGGGGTTTGTCGGGTCGATTCAGGACACGGCCAGCACCGCCACCCTCTGCGCGATCCTGGCCGGCCGAGAGCGCGCGTCGTCGTTTTCCATCAATGAGACCGGAGCGACCGACGCGGGGACCCTGACGGCGTACTGTTCGGCGGAAGCCCATTCGTCGGTCGAGAAAGCAGTGAAGATCGCGGGAATCGGCAAGGCGAATCTCCGGCCGATTCCTGTTGGAGATGACTTTGCCATGGTGCCGGACGCGCTGGCGGCGGCCATCGAGGCGGATGTGGCTGCCGGCGCCAGGCCCGCATGTGTGGTAGCAACGGTCGGGACGACGGGTTTGTCGGGGTTCGATTCCGTCCGGGCCACAGGAGAGATTTGCCGCAAACATGGTGTGTGGCTTCACGTCGACGCCGCGTGGGCGGGAAGCGCGTTGGTGTTGCCGGAAATGCGGTGGATGATCGACGGGGCCGAGTTGATGGACAGTTTTGTGTTCAATCCGCACAAATGGTTGTTTACGAATTTTGATTGCAGCGCGTTTTATGTCCGCGACCCGGACGAGTTTGTACGAGTGTTCGCGGTCCTCCCGGAATACCTAAAGACCCGCGAAGGGGACTCGGTCAGAAACTACCGCGACTGGGGCGTCCCGTTGGGTCGCCGTTTCCGTGCCCTAAAGTTGTGGTTCGTGATCCGGAGCTACGGGGTCGAAGGCTTACGACGCTTGATTCGGTCGCACATCGCCATGGCGCAGAACCTCGCCCATGACATCGATGGTGCCGATGATTTTGAGTTACTGAGAGACCCCGTGCTGAGTCTATTGTGCTTTCGGTTTCGTCCTGCTGGCGTTGCGGAGAATTCGCTCGATGCGCTCAACGAACGCCTGCTACACGCGCTCAACGACAGCGGCAAACTCTATCTCACGCACATCCGCATCCACGAGAAATTCGCTCTACGGTTTGTCGTTGGCCAGACGAGTACCGAGGCCCGCCACGTGCAGAGTGCCTGGACGAATATTCAAGACACGGCGCGGCAGTCTATAGCAAAGTTGAAAGGCAAGCGCGGTTGTTAGCCACAGAGGGCACAGAGCGTTATGGAGATCACAGAGACCCACCCCCTCTTGATTTTTTTTGGTAGGTGGGAGCGGGAGGCGTCTCTGCATAGCTAAAAAAGAACAAAGTAGGACTCTGTGTCCTCCATCTAACTCGGTGACCTCTGTGGCTAACGCGTGACTGCCGTGCGCACGAACCGATACCCGAACGTTGGCTGGCGAGAATTGTCCGGTGTTGCCGCAAACTCGCGGTCCGAGATACGTAGATTCCGCGCCGGGCTCGCCCAACTCCCTCCACGAAGGCCCGTGCCAACAGCGCCGATGATCTGCGACGCTGCGCCGGTGTTGCTCGATCCGGGCCAACGCGACACTTCAGGCCCAGCAGCTCTTCCGGCGTCATTCAACCGGCCGTCGCCGTGTTGGCCGTCGAACCGCCGCCCTGCTGCGTTTCCTATGGTGACTGTTCGCTCAACGAGATTCCCACTCAGGTGCAGTACGCCGTAGTACGACGCGCCGGACTCTTCTCTCGTCGCGCCGTCGGAGCGGAACGCCCCGGCGGCCAGGGGCCCACCTAGGCAGGACCAGCACCACGAGGGCCCGCCCGTCGTGTTCGCATATGACGCGTTGCCGGTCTGGACGCCCGGGTTGGCCACTTGCTCGTGCTGCGTACCGGCGTTGGTGAGCGCGTATCGCCGGCCGTAGATGTCGTCCGTACCCCAAGCGTACTCGCCGGACTGCGGGGGAATCGAGCCACGCGCGGCTTTTTCGAATTCGAGCTCCGTCATCGGTCGTAGAGCCGCCCAGTCGGCGAAAGCCGCGGCATCCATCCAAGCCAGATAATGCATTGGCCGGTTCTCGATGGTTGCCGAAAACGGAGCAACGGCGGTGACGGTGTAGCGTTGAATGCCCGGCCGGGCCTCGGTAACTTCGGCGGCTGGGTTTCTCGCGAGTATCTGTTGATCGCTCAGTGTGTTGAGAAAGGCAGCGTACGCACCCTGTGTCAGCTCGTACTTCATCACAAAAAACGGTGTTGATCCTTTGGGGTACCGGCTTGGCAGAGTGACGGTGGAGTTCTCATCGAAGTCGTCCGTAAAGGACGCGTCCATTCCATAACCGTTGTTACTACTGACTCGCCCGATAACCTGTCCACCAAGCGTCAGGGGATCTTCGCTCGTCACCATGTACGGCAGGCCGGGCATCAGTCCGTGAAGATGGCCGTGTACCTCACTGCGTTCGCCATCTCCGACGGCGAACGGGCCACCCGGGATGTACACCATCTCAATCCCAAACACCCGCACGTCTACCTCACTCCCGTCGGGTACTCCGTCCTCGCCATAGTTCCATCGTAGCCGAAGGTTTCTCCAATCGACTCGTCCATTACCTGGTGTTGCGCGGTAGACGAACGCCCCCAAGCCGTCTTGAGATTGTATGGTTGCCGAGATGCCCCGGTCGTCGCCCACCGCCGAATGCTGCGAGAGTTTCGATAATGTCGCGTGCTGCCACGGTCCTTTTTCTATCCGGTATTTGACGAAGATCCAGGCAGCATCCCAGTTGACCGAATCGCGAAACGAGTTGTTCCAGCGTACGTCGAACTCGACTGGCGCGTACGACCCTTGTATCGGGCCGGCGACACGTACGTGACTGATCCGCACGAGGTCCGATCCGGCGCAGTGCCAGAGGACGAGGGGGGTTACAATGGCGGCAAGTTTACGCATGGTATCTCAGTCGGACAGTCGGACAGATATTGGTCAGTTCGGACGGTTCTCATAGTGCCGGTGAACCGTCCCACTGTCCGACTGTCCGACCGTGCCCCTATATTTTCCTCATGAGGCTCACCAGTCTAGGACCACAGGGCAAATATAATACGCGACTGCTCGAACCTCCCGATATCGCGGATGTTCAATCTCTGTTCATGCGCACAGCCGATTACTTCGAGATGGCCACAGGGGTCTCTCCGGCGGACGACGAGGCGAAGCGTGCCTTCGTCGCGGGGCCGCCGACCAAGTCCGTGGATGACAAACGAGTCATCGGGGTGTTCGATTCGACAGATTCCTTGGTCGGCATGCTCGACGCACTCGTCGATTTTCCCGCCGACGGAGAGTGGACGATGGGAATGCTGCTGATCGATCCGGAGCACCGTGGGGCGGGGTTGGGCAAACAGGTGTTGGCGGGGTACGAATCATGGGCCGCACAATGTGGCGCTCGGAAGTTTCATAGCGCTTTGGTATCGCACCACGATCCCGGCATTCGGTTCTTGGAACGCAGCGGCTATGTGCGCCAACGTGTGTTGGAGAATTACAATGCGGGTGGGCAGCAGGCGACGGTGGTCTTTTTCGCCAAAACGGCCGAGTCGGAGCCAACGTAGTCCACCCAGGCTGCTGACCTAACCCATGGATTTATCCTCGCGGCTGAGTGCCAGAGAGCGTCTAGACGCTGCGGAACACGACCCCGAGCAGCTGGACGTGACGCTTGATCACCTCGTGAGGGTAAATCGCTGGCTCGGCGGTGTCCGCGTTGTGCTCGCGCACCTTGCCAAGTGGTTGCCGGCCGCAGCGGCCGTCCGGGTGTTGGATGTAGGTACGGGCGCAGGAGACATTCCCAAAGCCGTCGCCCGGTGGGCTACGAAACGTGGCCGCGTCGTTGACATCTGCGCGGTCGATCTGCGTTCGGTGATTGCGCGTCAAGCGCGCAACCGTTGTCGCGCAGAACCTTCCATACGCGTGCTTGCTGCTGACGGAATGGAACTGCCTTTTGCCTGCAACACGTTTGATGTGGCGATCAGTTCTATGACGCTCCACCATTTGGATGATTCACGTGCGCATCGGTTCGTCGCCGAGCTGGCGCGTGTGGCGTCCTGTGCGGTCATCATCAATGATCTCGAGCGACACCCTATCAACTATGTCGGCGCTCGTGTCCTCGCCGCCACGGTGTGGCGCAGAGATCCCTATACGCGTCATGATGGCCCGGTTTCCGTGTTGCGATCATTCACAGTGCGAGAGTTGCACGGCGTTGGAGAGCGAGCCGGTTTGCGGAATGTCCGGGTCCATCGCCACTTTCCGTATCGCCTTGCTCTGATTGGGAAGCCGTCATGATCGTGCGGTCGATGGGTTTTCGACCCAATCTGACGGCTGAAGCCGACGTGATCATCGTAGGGGGAGGGCCAGCCGGAAGCTCGCTGGCCGGACTGTTGGCGCTCGAGGGCATAGACGTCGTGCTGCTCGATCGCGCGGAGTTTCCCCGCACCAAGCCGTGTGGCGAATGCATCAATCCTGGTGGCGTGACTGCGCTGACACGTCTCGGGTTGCTGGATGTTGTTGAGAAGTGCCATCCGGTCCGCCTGGCCGGTTGGGACCTACTAACCGACTCCGGCGCACGAGCATCCGGACGTTTTGCCGGCGGAACTGAATATGGCATGGGTGTGTCTCGTGCCGCCCTCGATCACGCGTTGTTGCAAGCGGCTCGTGACAGAGGGGCCAGAGTTCATGAGCGAACCAAGCTCGTCGGACTTTCGGTGTCGCGGGCGCGCGCGGCGTCACACCGGACCGTGGTCGAAGCCGTCGACCGTGACGGTCGCCGGACCGCGTGGACCGCCCATCTGCTGGTGGGCGCAGACGGGTTGCGATCGATTGTTGCAAGGCTTTTGGGGTTGGTGCGTCGGCAACCGCGTCTTCGTAAGGTGTCGCTCACGTGTCGCCTTCGTGGAACGGGTCCGTCGCGAGACGGAGGAGCGTTGTTCTTCGCGCGGAACGGCACGGTGGGGTTGGCCCCGGTCCACGCTGACCAGCCGCTATGGAATGGGACGGTCGTCGTCTTGTCGCGTCGATACGGGCGCGAAGTGGCTTCTGATCCCGTCGGGTTTTTTCGTCACGTCTTCACCCGGGCCCCCTTCGAATGGGATGCGCGGCCCGACATCGTGAGTGGGCCGTGGGCGAGCGGGCCGTTCGATTGGCCGATGCGCCGCGCGATAACCGACGGAGCGTTACTGGTGGGTGACGCGTCCGGGTACTTCGATCCGCTCACCGGCCAGGGGCTGTATCGCGCGTTTCGATCGGCCGAGTTGGCCACGCCGATCATTGTGCGTGCGGTGCGGAGTGCACGTAGCCGCGCCGCGGATCTGAGGGAGTACGACCGGAGATTGCGATCGATGGTGAGGCAAACGCGCGCGCTACAGCGAATCATCGAGGTTGGGCTTTCGCGGCCCACGCTGCGCCACTTTGCTGTGACAGGATTACGGGCGGCGAAGCCGTTTGCGGACCGTTTTGTCCAAGTTGTGGGAGACGCGAGGCCGGTCGCCGCCCTAGTGATCCCCGGACCGGCTCGTACCCTGTTGAAGGTGACGCGCTAGTGTTGCGAGTCGACGAACACCTCGCGTCGGCACCGGTGGGCGTGTGTTTCAGAGTCGGTGCCGACGTCGAGCGCTGGCCGGAGATCTTGCCTCACTACCGTTGGGTACGGTTCCGCCAGCGGCAAGACTTTGCGACGGGTGTGGTGGAGATGGCGGCGTGGCGTTCGTTCGGGATCATGGACTATCCAACGTGGTGGGTTTCAAAGATGTGGCACGACGCTGATGCGCCGGCGGTGTACTATGAGCACGTCGAAGGCATCACCAGTCGAATGGCTGTGCGGTGGGAGTTTGAGGCCCGCGGCGCGCAAACGCTCATCCGAGTCGTGCACGAGTGGGAGGGGCCGCGGTGGCCATTGATCGGTAGATTGGCGGCAAGTGCGGTTATTGGCCCGGGCTTCATCAGCGCGATTGCGCGGCGCACGATTGCCGGCGTGGCCGGAGAAGCCCAGGCACAGGCGGCGCGACGATGACGGAAACCTCCATCGGGCGGACGGTTGTCATCACCGGGCTCGGCCCGATCACGGCTGTGGGCATAGGTGTCGAAGGTCTGTGGAGAGGTCTGCAATCGCGAGAATCCGGTATTCGGCGTCTCACTCGCTTCGACGCCTCTCCGTTCCGGAGTCGCATCGCGGCCCAAGTTGACGACTTCGACGCGGGAGATTATCTGGACGCCCGCGAGGCCAGGCGGCTCGATCGGTACAGCCAGTTCGCCCTCGCTGCCGCGCGACTTGCAGTTGAGGATGCCCAACTGGACCCATCCGCCGTGAATCCCGAGCGTGGGGCCGTCCAGATGGGATCGGCGCTGGGCGGCATTTCCGAAGCCGAAAAGCAGCTCGCCAATTTCCTCTCCGACGGTGTACGCTCGGTAGATCCTCGCGTAGCCGTGACGACATTCGCAGGTGCGGCCAGTTGTCAGATTGCCATCGACCTGGGCTTCACCGGTCCCAACTCGACAAATGCGATGAGTTGCGCTTCCGGCGCAATTGCCCTTGGCGATGGTTGGCGCCTGATACGCGACGGAGTCGCTGACGTCGCCATCGCGGGCGGGGTGGAAGCTCCATTGGCCCCGTTATCGTTCGGCGCGTTCTCGATCATTCGCGCCCTCAGCAAGAGAAATAACGAGCCGGGACGTGCCTGTCGTCCCTTCGATCGCGATCGCGACGGTTTTGTCATGGGCGAGGGCGCGTGCGTGCTTGTACTCGAGGAAGAGGGCCACGCGGTGGCGCGTGGCGCGCGCATCTATGCCAAGCTACGGGGTTACGGCACGACCAGCGATGCGTACCACATGACGGCGCCGCGGCCGGACGGAAAGCAGGCGGCTCGCGCCATGACGCAGGCGTTGAGCAGCGCCGGCCTATCGGCTTCGACGATCGACTACATAAACGCACACGCGTCTTCGACGCGTCTAAATGACAGCAGTGAGACCATTGCTATACGTGACGTCCTTGGCGAACGGGCGTATCAGGTTCCAGTGAGCGGAACCAAACCATATTATGCGCACGCCTTGGGGGCGTCGGGGGCCATCGAAGCGGCCGTTTGCTGTTTGGCGATGACGCGGCACTGGATACCGCCGACGCTGAATCTCGACGAGCCGGAAGACGCGTGCGATCTCGACTACGTTCCCCACGCTGGACGTCCGGGAAGGCTCAGGGCCGTCATGTCCAACTCATTCGGTTTCGGTGGGATAAATGCGAGCCTGGTGTTTACTGCCCTGGATTCCGAGGACGGAGGCTCTTCCGGGAACTTCGGGGGTGAGTGATTGAAGGGACAAGTCAGGGGGTGGCAGGGTGGGGCCGGGCGCCTACTTCGATTCTCGTTGCTTCTGCTCTTGCTTAGCCGAATAGCGGCGGAGAAATGTCGCCGAGTAGGCACCGATGAACGCGGGGACAAACGCCAGATAGCTGAGATAGACGCTTTCCGGTCTTCGAAAATGCGGATAGCCCAGTTCCACCACGAGGGTGTTGGCTAGCGGGACGAACATTGCCGTGAGCACAGCCCACAACCAGGCTTTGCGTGGATAGGTGAGGCTCAACAGGAATGCGAACACGACGATCAGTGCGGGGGCGACTTGGGGTGACCCGGCGGCGAGATCGACGCCAGCCGCGACGACACCTAGGATAATTGCTACGACGACGGCGCTGTTGTCGGGTGTCTTTGGGTTGACGTGCATTTGAGCTAATATAGCGGTTCCGGACGAGATTTCGCGGAACATGCAAACGCGGGAAGAATGTCAGTGTTGAGCCAAACCGACCAAAGCCTGCTCCTCAGCCGATTGCGTGCCGACGGTCCGCTGAGCACGGTCGAGCTTCGACCCCCGCGAAGCGGGCTGTCCTACGCTGACAGCATGGATGTCTGGATCGACATGTACCACTCGATTCAGCGGCTCGTGCGCCAGGATACCTTCCTTTTTCTCACTGACAACGCAGTGGGATCCTCGGAAGAAGAAAATCTCGGACATCTCGCGGCCAATCTCGCCGGCGACGTTCGGCCGGGTCGCGTCGTGCCTTTTCTCACCTGCAAACACTCGCTCGAGTACTGCCTGATGTATGCCAAGCGAGCTGCATCGAGGGGGTTTGATGCGTTGACGGTGCTTGGCGGAGATAAGTCGGTCGGCCCGCCACGTTGCGTTCCCCACGCGAAGGACCTTCGGGCATTAATTCGCAAGCAGATTCCCACCCTGGCGTTGGGGGGATGGGCAAATCCGCACCGCGATGCATCACAGCAGGTGGATTTTCTCCTTGATGACGACTTCACGGGTGAGTTTTATCTGACGCAGATAGTGTCGCACCACAGCATCCGACAAGTAGACCTGTTCCTCGATGAAGCGAGACGGCGCGACGTTCCCTACCCTGGGGTGTTCGGTGTCTTTTTGTACCGCAGTGCCAAAGCAAAGACGTTGTCGCAACTAGGCAACTTTTTTCCGGTGCCAGCCGAGGAGGTTACACGCGAATTCGAAGCGGGTGATTCTGCGGAAGACATCTGTGTGCGGACCATCAACGCCCTGCGGGACGTGGGCGCGAACAAAATCTATTTGAGCAACCTCGGTTTCAAGGGCGTCGATAAGCGCTACGGGCGCATCATGGACGCTCTCGAAGCCTGAAAGGCGTCTACCGCGTGGCCTGCATCGCCTGCAAAAGCTTGGCCACCACATGAAGATCGCCTGACGGTGCGCTGATGTGCACTCCCTGCACCATTTCTCTAATCGCTTCGAATATCTCGAGGGCGATCCGCAATCCCTCCGCCTCGGCGGCCTCTCGTCCGCCGTGTTGCGCTGCCTCCATGCGCTGAACGACGGAATCGGGTACCGAGACCCCGGGAACTTCGTTTGCGAGAAACTCGGCATTCCGTAACGACGCTAGCGGCCAGATTCCGGCGAGCAGCGGTACGCGCGACACATCCGTCTGTCGGATAAATGTCTCGAGTTGAGTCGCGTCGAACACGGGTTGTGTGACTGCGAAATTTGCCCCGGCGTCCGCCTTCCATAAGAAGCGCTCGATCTCACGGTTGAGATCGACGGCGCTGTGGTTCGCTGCGACGCCGATAACGTAGCGCGTCGGCTCGCCAATGGAACTACCGCCCGGATCGAGCCCGTGATTGAGTCGATTTACGACGTTGGTGAGTCCGATGCTATCGATGTCGAATACCGCGGTGGCATCTGGATACGGACCCATTGTGGGCGGATCTCCGCTCACGATGAGGATGTTGCGCAACCCAGCGGCTGCGCCCCCCAGTAGATCGTTGATCATGCCGAGCATGTTTCGGTCTCGGCAGGTGTAGTGCACAACCGTCTCGATGTCCACCTCGCGCTGAATGATCAAGGCAGCTGGAATGACTCCCATCCGACTATGGGCCCTCGGGCTGTCGAGGATGCTGATGGAATCGACCCCCGCCCTCTTCAGGGTTTTGGCGCGCTCCAGCATTTCATCGGGCTTCCATCCCAGACCTGGAGGGATCTCGACGTTGGCAACCCACTGGCCGTGAGCGAGCTTGGCGCCGAGTCGTGACCGATCTGCGAGGGCGACCGGCTCGGAAGCATCGTCGTCGCTCACCGATTCCTCGACGGTTACTTGTGATACGCGCGGCTGCAGGCTCGCCACATGATCGTGGATCAGCTTGATGTGCTCCGGGGTCGTGCCACAGCATCCACCGACGAAGCGTGCTCCTGCATCGATCATGCGCCGTGCGTACTGTGCCATGTACTCGGGGCTTGCCAGGTAGATCTGGCGGTCGCCGACGGACCGCGGGGAGCCGGCGTTGGGTTGGGCCGATAGCGGACGATCGGTCACACCGGCGATCTGCTCGACCCCGTCCAGCATGATGGCCGGTCCGACGGAACAATTCAGGCCAATCACATCCGCGCCCCATTCCGTGAGGCGTTCACCAATGGTCTCGGCCGATGTACCGTAGGAAGTGTTTCCGTTTTCGCCAATCGTCATTTGGGCGATGATCGGAAGGTCAGAGGCGCTGCGCACCGCGAGAAACGCCGCTAGGAGTTCGTCGATATCCGCGAACGTCTCGAGGACGAATCCGTCGACGCCGCCGGCGAGCAAGCCCGCGACCTGACGCGCAAAGAAATCACTCGCTTCGTGACGGGCAGTCGGCCCGAACGGTTCGATACGAATACCGAGAGGTCCTATCGCGCCGGTCACGAGCGCACGTCCGTTTGCCGCGGCACGGGCGAGTGAAACCGCGGCGGTGTTGATCTCTTCGGTTTTATCCTCGAGTCCGAAGCTCGACAGCTTGACCGGATTCGCGCCAAAGGTGTTGGTCTCGAGAATCTCGGCTCCGCTGGCCACGTATTCCGCGTGGACACTTTGGATCAGGTCTGGTTCTTTGAGATTCAACTCGTCGTAACACACGTTGACGAACTGGCCACGGTTGTACAACACGGTTCCCATGGCGCCATCGATCACGTGGACCCGCCCGTCTTCCACAAGGGAACGCAACGTGGTCGTCACGATGTCTCTCCGTCCGGCTCGTACGCCAAGTTGGGTGACAACCAGCGCTCCATCTGTGCGAGGTCAATCCCCTTGCGGTCGGCGTAGCTTCGCACCTGGTCGCGGCCAATTTTCCCAAGGCCGAAATAGTGCGATTCGGGGTGCGAGAAATACCAGCCGCTTACCGCTGCTGCAGGGAGCATGGCAAAGTGTTCGGTCAGTGTGACTCCGGTGCTCGACTGCGCGTCCAACAAAGAAAACAGTGCAGGCTTTTCGCTGTGATCGGGGCAGGCGGGGTATCCAGGTGCCGGCCGAATACCGCGGTATCTCTCTGCGACCAAATCATCGTTACCCAGCTGGTCACCCGACTCGTACCCCCAAAACTCTCGGCGCACTCTTTCGTGCATCCGTTCGGCAAACGCTTCCGCCAGCCTGTCGGCGATCGCCTTCGCCAAGATACTGTTGTAGTCGTCATGTTGCTCCTCGAATTGCGCGCACAGCTCCGCCAGTCCGATGCCTGCCGTAACGACGAACGCACCGAGGAAATCCGCGAGGCCGCTCTCCCGAGGAGCGACAAAATCGGCAAGGCAGCTATTGGGTCGCCCGGGTGGCTTGTCGATTTGTTGACGCAGGCCGCGGGACACGGAGAGAATTTCGTCGCGGCTATCGGTGGTGTACAGCGCAATATCGTCGTGATCGATCGTGTTTGCGGGGAAAATGCCGATAACCCCGTTCGCTTGTATTAGCCCGTCGCACAGGATGCGGTCGAGCAGCTCCCTTGCATCGTCGAACAACGTGCGAGCCTGCTCACCCACCGTCGGGTCGTCGAGAATCGCCGGATACTTTCCTTGCAATTCCCAGGTCTTGAAAAACGGCGTCCAGTCGATGCGGTCAACGAGTTCGTCGAGTGGATAATCCTCAAAGACTTGCCGGCCAATTGTGGACGGGGTCGGCGGCGTGTAACTCGACCAATCCAACTGCATCTTTCGTTTGCGCGCATTCTCGATCGAGATGATCTTGCTCTTTGCCCGCCGGTCGGCGTGGGAGGCCCGGAGCTTGGCGTACTCGTCTCTATGGGTGGAGACGAAGTCGTCGCGCCGATTTGGATTGAGAAGGCTTCCGACCACTCCCACACCGCGTGAGGCGTCGAGCACGTGAATAGTAGGACCGCCGTACTGTTCTTCGATCTTCACGGCAGTGTGCACCCGCGAAGTCGTCGCTCCGCCGATAAGCAGCGGGGTGCTGAATTCCAACCGTTCCATTTCCTTGGCGACGTGTACCATCTCGTCCAACGACGGCGTGATGAGACCGCTCAACCCGATAATGTCGACCTCGTTGTCTTTGGCCGTCGACAGAATCTTGTCGCTCGGCACCATGACTCCGAGATCAATGACTTCGTAATTGTTGCACTGCAACACGACTCCCACGATGTTCTTGCCAATGTCGTGAACGTCGCCTTTGACGGTGGCGAGCAACACTTTTCCGTTGGTCTTACGGACGTCGCCGGTTCTTGCTTTTTCCTTTTCGATGAAAGGCTCCAGATACGCGACGGCTTTCTTCATGACCCGCGCGCTCTTGACTACCTGGGGTAGGAACATCTTGCCCGAACCGAACAGGTCGCCTACAACGTTCATCCCGTCCATCAGTGGCCCCTCAATGACTTGCAGGGGTCGGTCGTACGCCTGCCGAGCTTCTTCGGTGTCCGCTTCGATGTACTCGGCGATGCCGTGTACGAGCGCGTGCTCCATGCGCTGCTGAACGGGCTCTTCCCGCCAGGAGAGGTCCTGCTCTTGTTTGGCGGTCCTTCCCTTATATCTGTCCGCCAGCGCGGTGAGGCCTTCGGTGGCATCGTCGCGACGGTTGAGGATGACGTCTTCGACCGCCTTGAGCAGCTCCTCCGGAATGTCGTCGTACACCGTGAGGGTGCCAGCGTTGACGATGCCCATGTCCATCCCAGCACGGATGGCATGGTAGAGGAATGCGGAGTGCATCGCCTCGCGAATCGCGTTGCTGCCTCGAAAGCTGAACGACACGTTGCTCACGCCGCCGCTGATGAGTGCGTGCGGGAGGCGTTTCTTGATCAATCGACACGCCTCGATATATGCCAGGGCGTAGCTGTTGTGCTCTTCTATGCCGGTGGCGACGGCGAAAATGTTCGGATCGAAGATGATGTCCTCGGGTGGGAATCCGACGTCCTCGGTTAAGATCCGGTACGACCGTTCGCAAATCGCAACTTTCCGTTCGATGGTGTCGGCTTGGCCCTGCTCGTCGAACGCCATGACGACTGCGGCCGCACCATATCGACGAATGAGGCGCGCCTTTTCCACGAACGGCTCCTCGCCCTCCTTCATACTGATGGAATTGACGACGCCCTTGCCCTGGATGCACTTGAGCCCTTCTTCGATGACCTCCCACTTGGACGAGTCGATCATGATGGGGACGCGGCTGATGTCCGGTTCCGCGGCGATGAGGCGGAGGAAACGAACCATCGCGGCTTGAGAGTCCAACAGACCCTCATCCATGTTCACGTCGATGATTTGGGCCCCATTGGCTACTTGTTGACGGGCCACGTCGAGTGCCGCTTCGTAATCCTCTTCCTTGATGAGCTTGGCGAATTTGGCGGAACCGGTGACGTTCGTGCGCTCGCCGACATTTGCGAATAGCGAGTTGGGACCGATGTTGAACGGCTCGAGACCGCTCAGACGGCATTGGGTCTCGATCGTCGGGATGGACCGCGGCTCAACTCCATCTACGGCGGCAGCGATCGCCTGGATGTGCTCCGGCGTTGTCCCGCAACATCCTCCTACGATGTTTACGAACCCGCTGTCGGCAAATTCGCGGATCACGGACGACATGTGTTCGGCGGTCTCGTCGTATTCTCCGAATTCGTTCGGCAACCCAGCGTTGGGGTGGCAGCTGACAAACGTGTCCGCGACCGTCGCGATCTCTTCGAGATGCGGTCGGAGTTGGTCGGCCCCGAGCGCGCAGTTGAGCCCGACGGACAGGAGATTGCCGTGTTCGACGGAGTTCCAGAACGCTTCGGGCGTTTGTCCGGAAAGGGTGCGGCCGCTGGCGTCGGTGATTGTCCCGGACACCATGACCGGTCGGCTGACCCCCTTCGCGGCGAACACGTTGCCGATGGCGAACAGAGCAGCCTTGGCGTTGAGCGTGTCGAATATGGTTTCCACCAGCAACAAATCCACGCCGCCGTCCAGCAGACCCTTCACCTGCTCCTCATAGGCGCCAGCGAGTTCGTCGAACGTGATGTTGCGAAAGCTGGGGTCATTCACGTCCGGCGACATGGAAGCGGTGCGGTTGGTTGGACCGACGCTACCGGCGACAAAACGTGGTTTGTCCGGGTCCCTTGCCGTGAACTCGTCGGCTACCGCTCGGGCGATCTTTGCAGACTCGACGTTGATGTCGTAGACCGCGTCTTCGACGGCGTAATCGGCCATGCCAACTCGCGTCGCCGTGAAGGTATTGGTTTCGACGATGTCGGAACCGGCTTCGAGAAATGCGCGATGGATGGCCGCAATGATATCGGGACGAGTCAACGAGAGAAGATCATTGTTTCCCTTGAGCGGCGCCGAGTGTTCGCGGAACCGCTCGCCGCGAAAGTCGCGTTCGTCGAGCTCGTACGACTGGATCATGGTGCCCATCGCGCCGTCCAATACCAGAATCCGGCGTTCCAGGGCCTGTCGCAGTTTTTTTGTGATTCCGTTTTCGTCCATCGTGGGCCTCAAATACAAAGCCCCCGACACCAAAAGCGCCGAGGGTGGGGCGTTTTAGCGCGTTGTTTAACGTGGCCGCAATATGCCGCAACTCACCACGACTTCAATTGTCAGTGCTGCAATCTATATCTTCCGCTGCGCCAGCGCTACTGGGTGTCAGTTGTCAGTGGCCAGGAACCAGTAAGCAGTAACCAGTGGCCAGTAGGTGTTTGGTCGTGGGGGGTGCGCTCGAGATTAACCATCTCCTAGGAGCGATTCCATGATCTCATTGGGAGTCATGCCCTGGATGGCAATTTGTTTTTTCCGGCTGGAAGATCCCGACACCAGCTCCACCGACCTTCGGGGTACCTTGAAGCGTTTTGCGAGAAACCGAATGAGCTCCTCGTTGGCCGCGCCGTCGACGGGCGGCGCCTTCACGCGAATTTTGATCGCGTCTCCGTGCCGGCCGACGACTTCGGTTTTGGCGGCGCGTGGTTGAACGTAGAAGTGGACCGCAGAAGGTCGTGTCAACTAATGCCGTTCCAACTTAGTTTTGCCCCTCCACCAGTCCCAATGGCCACGGAAACCACGGAAAACCGGTTATCGGTTACCGGTTAGCGGTGTCAGGTCAGAGGTGCTTGTTGCCGGAATCGGTTAACCGGTCACCGGTCACCGGTCACCGTGTCGGGTGGATTCCGTGGCTAACCTGGGGTGGGCGGAAGGGCCCCGGATCGTCTCTTCAATCGCATACCCTGGAATTCCGAACGGCACTAGAGGAACATTCCAATCAAAATCTGAATCAGAAACCAGGCCACGAGCGGCGTAACGTCGATCATTCCAAAAGGTGGGATGATTTTCCGCAACGGCTCCACGATCCAATCCGTGAGAAGGTACACCGGCCGCATGAGGCGGTTGTGTCGGGCGGCGCCGAACCACGATCCGATGACGCGAATCACAATGGCAAAAGAAACGATACGGCCTGCGTAATAAAGCACCAAGCGGATGACCGTTCCGGGGCCGCGTTGTCCGGCGATCGACATGATGCGGAATTGGTTGACCAACCACTCGGCCATCGTGATGGCCACAATGCCACCAACGATCGTTCCGCCCAACAACCACCACTCCGCGGTTTGTGGATTGCCGCCTCGCTGGAGGATCTTTCCTTCGATGGGTTTCAGGATTGGATCGGTGGATCGTCTGATGAAGTTGGCCCATTTGCTGAACGGGCTGATGCGGCGGGTGCGGACGGCCCACGACCCGACGGCAGCCGCGGTCGCCAAGACGAGCACGCCAAAAACCGTATACCGGAGAATTGTGAATTCCATTCAATAAATATACGAGGGTGACAACCCGTCAGGTTTCATCCAGCACGGAGGCGCCGATTCATGCCAGTGCCTCTGTGACGATGCGCTCTTGTTCCTGTTTGTGTGCGGCCGGGTATCCCTCGGCGGGGCTGGACCGCTCCAGACGGGAGATGTGGCGAATGGCGACGCCTTCCGGAAGGATTTCAGCGGTCTGGGGCACTATCCACTTTCGGGCCCCGAAGTTGCTCGGCTCCTCTTGCACCCAAACCACCTCGCTCAAACCCGGGTAGGCGTGCAAGAGATCCATGACATCCTGTTGAGGGAACGGGTAGAGCATTTCGACCCGGCCCACTGCCACGTGGTGCGCCTCGGGTCGCTTTGAATGGCCGATAATGTCGTAGTAGACCTTTCCGGAGCACAGCACCAACCGTCGGACGTCGGCGCGCGATCCCGTCAGCGTGGAGTCGTCGAGCACGTGGTGGAAAAATCCGTCAGCCAGATCTTGCGCCGCTGCGGTAGCCGCCGGGTGTCTCAGCAAGCTCTTTGGTGTCATCAACACGAGCGGCCGCGGCTCTTTGTGTAGTGCCTGTCTGCGCAGTAGATGAAAATACTGGGCCGGGTTTGAGCAATTCGCGACGCGAATGTTCCCTTCCGCACCCAGCGCGAGAAAGCGCTCGACGCGAGCGCTGGAGTGTTCCGGCCCCTGGCCTTCGAGTCCGTGCGGCAAGAGTAGCACGAGCCGTGTTGTCTGTCCCCACTTCGCCAGGCCTGCGACAATGAATTGGTCGATGATCACTTGTGCACCGTTTACGAAGTCGCCGAATTGTGCTTCCCAAATGACCAGCGCCTTCGGCGCGCGTAGGCAATAGCCATACTCGAAACCCATCGCCGCATATTCGGACAGTGGGCTATTGTGCAGCTCCAACGAGGCGGTGGCTTCAGGAAGGTGTTGGACAGGTGCGTACTCTTCGCCGGTCGCCGAGTCGTGCAGCATGAGATGGCGCTGAGAGAATGTTCCGCGCTCGGTGTCTTGCCCTGTGAACCGTAGGGGAACTCCATCTATCAGCAAAGACGCCAACGCAAGGGTTTCGGCGTGACCCCAATCGATCTTTCCATCGGTGAATGCCTTGCGTCTCCGCTCCAGTTGGCGTTTCAACTTTGCGTTGATGGTGAAGTCGTCGGGGACCAGCAGTAACTGGTCGTTGGCGTCACGCAATGCCTCGGCCGAGACCGTGGTGTCTGGCTCCGCTTCGATTTCGAACATACCGCTGATCCGCACCGGTTCTTCGCCTGCGTCAGCCTCGCTGGCGTCGGCTTGGAGGCGTTGTTGCGTTTCGATGAGCTGGTTTTGGTGGGTCTCGATGAGCGCGTCGATCTCCTCCCGGGTGACGACACCTTGAGACTCGAGCGCGTCGCCGTAGATCTGTTTGACCGTCGGATGGCTGTCGATCCGCTGGTACATGAGAGGTTGTGTGTATCGCGGTTCATCCCCCTCATTGTGACCGTGACGTCTGTAGCCGACCAGGTTGATGAGGCAATCGCGGTGATATCTTGCGCGGTACATCATGCCGAGTCGCACGGCGGCGATGCAGGCTTCGGGGTCGTCGGCATTCACATGGACGATCGGAACGTCGAACCCCTTCGACAGGTCACTGGCGAAGTCGGTTGAACGACTATCCGCCGGGCGGGTCGTAAAGCCGATTTGATTGTTGGCGATGATGTGCAAGGTTCCGCCAGTGTCGTACCCTCGCAAGTTGGTCAAGTTGAAAGTTTCGGCCACAACACCCTGAGCGGCGAATGCGGCATCGCCGTGAATTAAGATCGGCAAGCAGCGGTCGTGGTCGTGTGTCACCGTTGCGTCGACTCGAATCGTTTGCACAGCGCGTGCATATCCTTCGACGGCGGGGTTCACCGCTTCCAGGTGGCTGGGATTTGGCATGAGAGAAACGGTCAGTGTCCTCCCATCTCCGCTCTGGAACTGTCCACGAGCGCCGTGGTGGTACTTCACGTCGCCGGTGCCTCCTTGGGGCGCCAGGGTCTCCTCGACCTGTCGTCCTCCCTCGAATTCGGCGAGGAGCGTCTCGTAAGACACCCCCAGAATGTGGACCAAGACGTTTAGTCGGCCGCGGTGCGCCATGCCGATGACGACTTCTTCCGTATCGTGATCCGCGGCGTTCTGAATCACGGCCTGTAACATTGGCACGAGCATGTCGAGACCCTCGATGCCGAACCGCTTGTGCCCGAGGTACGACCGGTGCAGGAACGTCTCGACTCCCTCCACCCAGATGAGGAGGTTCAGCAGGCCAAGACGCTCCTCCTGCGTGAGTTGCTGACGATGCTGTCCCGACTCGATCACCCGACGAAGCCACACGCGCTCGTCGTGGCTTGCGATGTGCTCGATTTCGTAGGCGATCGCACCGCAGTACGTCTTGCGAAGCTCGGGCAGGGCTTCCCACAGCGTGTTGCCCTCTACGTACACACGGAGAACGTCGGCGGGAATGCCTCGCATGATCTCCGGGGTCAGGCCGAGCGGTTCCGGATCGAGGGCTGGGTCGCCCACCGGGTCGCTGCCCAACGGATCCAGGCGGGCCGCCAGATATCCGTGTGTCCGGTGTGCTTTCACGATCGACATCGCCGCAGCCACGTGATACAGCATGGCGTGCGAGATCTCGCCCGTGGCGACCCCGTCGGAATCCACCGGCGCCGGCGCCGCGCTAGGCAACGCGATTCCGAGGTCAGTCGCGATGCTGTCGTAGAAACCTTCTTCACCCTGCAGTGTGCGATCGATCCACTGCAAGAACATCCCAGATTCGGCGCCCTGAATGATGCGGTGATCGTACGTGCTGGTCATCGTCATGATTCGCACATCCCGGTCGCTGCTGATCGCGCCGGTGGCGATGATCGACCCTTGGCCGATCATCAACCTCGGCACCGATGCCGCGGTGCCGATGGTCCCGGGGTTGGTGAGCGTAATCGTCGCGCCTTGATAGGCGTCGGGAAGCAGCTTGCTGTTTCTCGCTCCAGCCACCAAGCGCTCGTATTCCTCGTGAAAATCTCCGAACGTCATCGCATCCGCGTTCTTGATGACGGGTACCATGAGCCCGCGGCTGCCATCCTTGCGTTCCACGTCCACGGCGAGCCCAAGATTGACGCCGTTCGGGTCGAAACGATGCGGCGCGCCGTCTTTGTCGACCACCGCGTGCAACATCGACGGAAATTTCTTCGCGGCCAGCACGATCGCCCACCCGATGAGATGAGTGAAGGAGAGTTTCATCCGCCGCGCTTTGAGTTGCTGGTTGAATGCCTTGCGTACGTCCCAGAGAAACGACACGCGGATGTCACGGAACGAGGTGGCGGTGGGAATCCCGAGGCTCGCTTCCATGTTCTTCAGAAGGCGTAGCGCCGGTCCCCTGAGGGGTTGGGTGGAGGCAGGGGGGGCAGGGGAGGCAGGAGGTGCCGTTTCCCGATGGTTAGCGGTTGGGTCTGTCGGTGGGGGCTGGGGCGCTTCGCCCCTCACTCCGCTTTCGAAAAGGACTCTCCACTCAGGCGGAACAGAGGAAGGATCGCGAAGAAACTCCTCATAAAGGGCTTGTGCAAAGCCCGAGTTGACGGTCTCGAATACGTTCTCGAACACGGTGACTCTACTTGGGCGAATCGATGGCTGCAGGTGGAAGATAGATTGGGCGGAATGGCAAGTCGAGGCGGGCGGGAGGTCACCGGTCACCGGTTACCGGTTACCGGTTGCCGGAACTAGGCTTAGGATGTTGAGAGTTTAGACCTAACCCCGTAACCGGATAACCAGAATGTTCACCACCGTAGCCGATCTCCTCGATGTGTCGCGGGCTGAGTCGGAATCGACCGCTCGCGTCCTGGAGGCACTGACGGACGACGCTCTGAGCTACCGTGCCCACGAGCGCTCCCGAACGGCGGGAGAGCTGCCTTGGCATATCGTTGCCGCCGTGCGAGAGATCGCCAAGCACACAGGTCTCGACATAGACGGACCGACCAATGAGACGCCGGTGCCGCCGACCGTTCGCGACATCAGCGCCGCGTATCGGCGGGCAGTCGATTCGCTTCGCACCGCGGTCGAGGGCAGTTGGTTTGATGGGACATTGGTCGTGGACGACGAGGTGTATGGGGAGCAATGGCCGCGGGGTAAGACCCTCTTCGTACTTGTCTGTCACGAGATCCACCGCCGCGGCCAGCTGACGCTCTTGCTGCGGGAGGCCGGTTTGCGGGTGCCTGGGGTTTACGGACCCTCGGGGGACGAATGACGGGCCCTCACCCCACCCCTCCCTTCACCCGACGGGCCCCCTCGCCCCACCCCTACCGCCCGACGGGCCCACCCGGCCACCCACTCCCGCCCGACGGGCCCACCCGGCCTCCCGCTCCCACCCGACGGGCCCACCCGGCCACCCACTCCCGCCCGACGGGGCCACCCGGCCTCCCGCTCCCACCCGACGGGCCCACCCGGCCACCCACTCCCGCCCGACGGGCCCACCCGGCCACCCACTCCCGCCCGACGGGCCCACCCGGCCTCCCGCTCCCACCCGACGGGCCCACCCGGCCACCCACTCCCACCCGACGGGAACACTCAGCCACCCACTCCCGCCCGACGGGCAGACGGGTCCGACGGTGTGAGCTTCCCGACGCCCGCCCGCCCGTCTGCCCGTCTGCCCGTCTGCCCGCCCGCCCGCCTGCCCGTCCGCCCGAGCTGTCACCATTTTAGGCCATCCCGACCCCTAGACCACGCTCGAGTCAGTCCGCGGCCGCTGCGCGGATCTGCGGGTGTGAGCCAAAAAACCCGAGGATTCCACGTGAGGCCCGGTTCTTGCTTGATACGGCTCGGGAGAATCGGCCATTCTGCGCTTGCCCTTGGAGGCGTTCTTCCGAGATTGTTGGGGTGGCTATGGACGTGAATTCATTCAGGGAGTTGCGTTGCGATGTTTGCCAATACTGAGATACCTCGCTCGTTTGCTGCGCTGGCCGTCGCCGCGGTGGTGGTGGGCTGCAGCCATGGAACACGGGTAACCCGTATCGAGCCGGAGACCACGATCGATCTGTCGGGTTTCTGGAACGACACCGACTCGCGTTTGGTGGCGGATGCGTTGATCGACGACGCCATGAATTTCCCCTGGGCGCGACGTTTCATGCAGGGGAATAACGGCGATGTCCCGGCCGTCATCTTTGGATCGGTCCGCAACCGGACCACAGAGCACGTTGCGGTCAACACGTTCTTGCGTGACATGGAAGCCGCTTTTCTGCGGACCGGCCTTACAAGGGTCGTCGCCGATCGGGAACAGCGCTCACAGATCCGTGAGGAGCGGGAAGACCAACAGCAAAACGCGTCGGCGGAGACGCGGGCGAGGATGCGGAATGAGCTCGGTGCCGATTTCATTCTTGTCGGAGAGATCACCTCGATCGAGGACGTTGAAGGGAATCGTGAGGTCATTTACTACCAGATCGATCTCAATCTGACCGACTTGGAATCCAACGAGCGTGTGTGGATCGGCCAGCACCGGATCAAGAAGTTCGTCGAACGAAGCCGGACTCGACGGTAAATCCGAGAGAGAGGGGACAGGTCACCGCAATGACCGGGAAGGCTGTTGTGGGGCGGGGGCGGTCGTTCATTCTCGTTGTCGGCCTGCTTCTGCAGGGTTGCGGGCCGAGCCACCCGGTGCCGCCGGTCCCACCCGAGTCGCCGTTCTACGGCCGTTCGCTTCCGTCACACGATGCCGCGCTGCGGCACTACCTGACGCTCGGGGATTCGACCGCGTTGGTTCCGCTGCTGGAAAGCGGGCCGAAAGACGCCCTCATCCGCCAGCTCAGCACGGGTCTCTTCTTGCATCGGCTAGGCCGTTTCGAGGAGAGCAACGCGGCATTGCAGGAAGCAGATCGCCTGGCTGAGGAGCGATATACCAAGAGTATCACGCAGAACATCGCGGCGTTCGTCGTGAGCGACAACGTATTGGATTATTACCCTTCCGCGTTGGAATGGTCGATGATCCACCACTACGGCATGATGAACTACTTGCAGCTCGGTGACGTGGATGAGGCGCTGGTCGAAGCCCGCAAGGCGAACGCGTTGCTCCGACGGTACGCGAACGACAATCCGCGACGAAGCTTTACAAACCCTGCGGCGGTGCAGTATCTGGCGGGGATGCTGCAGTGGGCGGCGGGAGAGGACAACGACGCAATGGTTTCGTTGCGTCAGTCGTTGGCGGCCTACGAGGAATACGATGAACGATTCGGAGTCGCTCCGCCGCAACCCGTGGTTAAAGACATCGTACGGGTGGCCACAAGCCTCGGCTTCGATGATGTTGCAGAGCAGACGACGACGACGTACCTCGACGGAGTGGAGTTGGAGGAGGCCTCGGGCGAATCCGGCGAGTTGGTGGTCTTGATCGAGAACGGTTTCATTGCCCATCGCGCCGAACAGAAAGTTTACATACCAGTTCTTGCGGAGGAAAAAGATTCTGTTCTTCACGGTAATGCTGAATCGGCGGTTGTCGCGGCGGCGGCAGTGCTCATTCGCACCTTGATCGTGATGAACGCGTTATCGCGAGAAGGAACCGAATTCCCGACTCACGAAGACGGTGTAATCATTGCAACGGCGGGTTCGGCGGTTGGACTGGAACTCATTACGCTCGCTTGGCCATCGTACCGGCTCGACGCCCAGCTCGCCGGTGACGTGCGGGTGTCGGTGAACGACGAACGGTCGTTTACGCCGGCGTTGCTTCAGGATTTGTCCGCCATCGCCGTGCGCGACTTCGAGGAAACCAAGCCCACCATCATGCTTCGTATGGTGGCGCGCGGATTGCTCAAGGAAGCGGCCGTTACGGCGGCGGAGGCGGCCGGCGAGGACGCGGCCGGTGACGTTGGTGGATTCCTCGGCCGAGTTGCGTCCCGTGCCCTTGCTGTGGCGACTGAGCGTGCCGATACGCGCAACTGGTCCATCCTACCAGCTGAGCTGCTGCTGGCTCGATTCCGTCTTCCACCTGGGCAGCACCGCCTGCGGATTAGCTACGACGGTTTGTTCGACCGACGTCAGCTGCTCGAGTTCGATATCGAGATCCAGGCCGGCGATGTGGTTACCCACACCGTGGCGATCCTGGGTGATGACGAGGGTGATCACGACCGGTTCGACGCGGCTGCAAAGGGGGTGCGGTATGTGACGCCGGAGATTCCGAACAGGCGGGCAGACGGGCAGACGGGCAGACGGGCGGACGGGCGCGACGGTGAGGCGATTGATGGTCGAGCTCGAATGAATTAGCCACAATGTGCGGTAGGATGGTGCAACACTCTTCTCGAGGGTTTGTACCTTCATCTCATGAAACCCTACCGACGCCTTGACGCCTGGCGGGCATGTCATGAACTGGTGCTGGCGGTGTACAAGATCACCACCAACTTTCCGCAATCCGAACTCTATGGGCTCACATCTCAGATTCGTCGTGCGGCTATGTCTGCGCCCCTCAACATTGCCGAAGGTTCTGCGAAACGAGGTCCACGTGAGTTCCGACGATATCTGGACATCGCATTGGGGTCACTGTCGGAGTTGTCCTACGCGTTCATCATGGCACGCGAGCTGGAATATCTCTCCGACGATGAATGGAAGTCCATCGAATCACTGAGTGACGATGCTGGAAGGTTGACCTGGCGCCTGTACGAGTCGATGGCAAGAAAGAGTTGACTCGATTCGCGAAGCTAGAAAGCCGTTGATCTGCCCGTCCGTCTGCCCGCCTGCCCGTCTGCCCGTCAGATTTTTCTAGTCTTCCTCCGCATGAAATCCATCAAGATGTACTGCCCCAACGTTACCGTGTTGGCAAAGTACGCCTTACCGCGTGAGATCTCGCACACTTTCTTGACGAATCGGACGAGGGAGTGCTCACGGGCGAGCATGAACGTGTTGATCATGATGCCGGAACGCTTGCACTGTGCGACTTCGGCGAACGTCTTACGTAGGATCCTCGGGTCGAGTCCCATCGAGTTCACGTAGATCCGGCCATCGGGCAACGTCAGCGCGGAGGGTTTGCCGTCGGTGATCATGATGATCTGGCGCATGTCTTTCTTCTGCGCCAACAGCAGACGACGGGCCAGCTTCAGTCCCTCGGCCGTGTTCGTGTGATATGGTCCCACCTGGGCATGTGCCAGGCGCGACAGCGGAATTTCCTCCGCGGAGTCGTGGAACAGCACGACACGAAGTGAGTCGCCCGGAAACTGCGTTCGAATGAGATGCGTCAGCGCGAGCGCGACGCGTTTGGCGGGCGTAAAACGATCCTCGCCATACAGGATCATCGAGTGCGAACAGTCGAGCATGAGTACCGTCGCGGCGCTCGAGCGGTATTCTGATTGGTGCACCATCAGATCGGGGTAGTCGATATCGATGGGAAACTCGAGACCACTGCGCGCAATCGCGTTGGACAGCGTCGCGTTCACATCGATGTTGAACGAATCGCCGAACTCGTATGGTTTGGATGCTGCGTTAGCTTCGATTCCGGTCGACAAGTGCGCCGTGTCGTGGCTGCCGAAGCTCGATTTGCCGATGCTCCCGAGTAGATGTTTGAGCGCCCGATAGCCGAGGAAATCGATTCCCTTGTCCGTCAGGTTGAAGTTGACCTGTCGTGCAGCTGAGTGTGCCTGCCCGCCGGGGCCCAGGGCTTCTTGGTACCCCTCAGGCATGTCGGGCGATTGGTCCGTCGTGAGGTATCCCTCGTCGATCAAACGTTGGATGATTTGATCGATCAATTCGGCCAGATCCTGCTGGATTTGTTGATCACGTCTCTCGTCGCCGGTCGATTCGCCGCGCAGTACCTGCAGCATCTCGGGTGTGAGCTTGTCTGACTGTGTGAGCGCGTCCATGATCGCTTGCCGTAGGGCGTCCATCGAGCGGTCGTTCTCTTCGTCGCCGAACTCTCCCCAGTAGGGGGAATGGTACATCCCTCCGGCGAACCCGGATTGCAGCAGGAAATCGCCCAGCTGGTCCATCAATTCTTGCAAGTTGACGGCGTCGGCCAACCCGGGGATGAACTTGGAATACGTGGTATACCGCATGCTGTAAGATAAGGCTGTTGGGACGTTATGCGAGTCCCGCCCGGACCATGACAACCGCCGCACTTGTTGAAGCGCCCGGTTTCAGTGATAGTTCTCGCGATGCCTGAGGAGAATGTCGTAGAGCCGGATTCATCGGACGCTTCCCACAATACCCTGTCACAGCGCCGTTTTGGCGCGCTAGGACACCGCAACTTCCGACTGTATTTTGCGGGCCACCTCGTTTCCCTCGTGGGTTGGTCGATGCACTCGGTGGCGCAACCATGGCTCGTGCTCCTCTTGACCGATTCGCCGTTCTGGGTGGGGATGGTTGCGACACTCGGCACGGTTCCGATCATGGTCCTCTCTCTCTTGGGTGGTGTGGTTGCCGACCGGTTCCCAAAACGTCGGGTGTTGTTCGTGACACAGACGTCGGCCATGATCATCGCGCTGTTGCTGGCGACCGTGGTCCTCGCCGACGTGGTGTCGCTGACTCACGTCATGATAGCATCGACGCTACTCGGTACCGCGGCGGCGTTTGACATACCCAGCCGGCAGGCGTTCCTGGTGGATCTTGTGGGAAAGCCGGATCTGATGAGCGCTGTCGCGCTCAACTCAGCGTCATTTAACAGTTCTCGCATCATTGGGCCGGGTGTGGCCGGATTAATAATCGGCACAGTCGGCGTCGGTGCGTGTTTTTTGATCAACGGCGTGTCCTACCTTGCGCTCATCTTTGCGTTGGTGATGATGCGCTTGGCAACGAGTCCTGCTGTCGCGTCCGCGACGTCGGCTCGATCCACAGTGGGGGCCGGACTTGCGTATGTCGCTAAGGACCGCCGCATGCGGACTCTCCTCATGATGATCGCGGTCGCCAGCGTTTTTGGGTTCCCTTTCTATGTGTTGCTTCCGGTAATCGCGCGAAACGTGCTGGGACTTGGTTCGGTGGAATTTGGCTGGATGGTGTCCGCAGCGGCGTTCGGAGCTGTGGTCGCGGCCCTTGGCCTTGCAACTCTGGGACGAAGCATTCCGAAAGGCCGGGTGATCACGATTGCCGCACCGACATTTGGCGTGTGCGTATCGCTGCTGGGGCTGGCCCGATCCTTCCCGCTGTTACTCGTGCTGCTGATGCTGACGGGGTTTTTCCAAGTAGTGCATACGGCAACGACCAACACGTTGCTGCAATCGCTGGCGCGAGATGACTTTCGCGGTCGTGTCATGTCGGTGTACTCGCTGGCCTTTTTGGGTTTGATGCCGGTTGGACTACTGCTGGCGGGGACGGTGGCCGAACGCTGGAGCCCTGCCGCATGGTTGTCGGTTGCCGGCGTGATTTGTGCGGGATTGATGTTGCTAGCGCTGCGCCTGGCGCCGGAAATTCGCGCTACCAGTTAACGGCCTACCGGCAGACTTTTCTTGCCGCTTCGACGATGAGGTCTACGGCGCCCTCATAGGACATTAGAGCCGAGTTTACAACGATGTGGTAATTCGCTGCGTCGTCCCAGTTCCGTTGGTAATGGATTCGCACATAGTCCTTGCGTTCGTTGTCTTTCGTGTCGACAATGCGCTCCGCTTCCCTCGTTTCGACATTCAAACGTTTACAAGCGGCACGGATGCGCGCGTCCCGTGGCGCCACTACTCTCGCGTGCAGCGTGTCGTCGCGATGGTCGAGTTTCGCTTGGGATCCCCGTCCGACGAGCACGACGTTCCCGTGGTCGGCTGCTTCTTGAATGACGGCCTCGGTCATCCGCACGATATTGTCCGATGATTGACGGGATTCCACTGAGATGTCGCTCGTGGCGAGGAAGAGTTCAGGGGACGACACGGCGAGTGTGTTCGCAAGCCGTTCGATGAGGCTTGCCACGCGCTCTTCTCGTTGGGCGACTTCCTCGCGTGGCAGCCCGACGCGTTCGGCGACACGATCGACGAATGCGTCGTCGACGATAGTCCAGCCCAATCGCTCCGCCACCATCTTCGCAATGACGGAACCGCCGGAGGCGTATTGCCGGGAGACGGTGATGACGCCCAAGGCCGCGTTATGTGAAGAGGTTGGTTGTCCCTCCGTCAGATCCAAATGACGGTGGTGTGTCGGCTGCCGCTCGGGCGTACCCAATGTCTTCTGTACTCGATATGCGCTTCCTCGCTACCAACCCTTCAAGGACCAACTCGCTTGCGGCCACGACGGTGGCAGGGTCCTTCTTGGGAGCTACGCCGGCGCTCTCGATGATATCGAACAGCCCCGGTACGACACCAAACCCCTTGAGGCAAACATCGGCCCGCTCGTCGCGGGAAATCTTCAGCGCGCCGCCCTCGTCGAACCACGCAATGATTTCCTCGCAATCGATGGCGCCGAGGTGATTGTCGAACGTTGCGCCGGTTGCCCGCTTTACGATATCCATGGCGATCTTCTCGGCGCCTTGCAACTCGCCCTCGTACTCCAACTCGAGCTTGCCCGTAATTGCCGGCAACGCCGCATGGACGTCGGTCACGCGAGGCACCACTCGGCGTTCTTTTGTGACGATGGCACGGCGTTCAGCGTTCGAAATGACCGTCTCGAGCAGGCTGATCGGCAATCGTTGGCTGACCCCCGACCGGCGGTCCACTCGCTTGTCCGCGCGCGCCTCGAAGGCGACACGTTCGACGATCTCGAAAATGAACAGAGGGATGTCAATCTGACGACCGTCGCGCTCGGTCCACGCTTCTTGTCGGGTGACCTGGAGACCCAGCTCGAGCGAAGCCGGATAGTGCGTCGTTATCTCGGAGCCCAAACGATCTTTGAGTGGCGTAATGATCTTTCCCCGAGCGGTGTAATCTTCTGGGTTGGCCGAAAAAACCATGAGGATGTCGAGCGGAAGGCGAATCGGGTATCCCTTTATTTGAATGTCGCCTTCCTCCAGGATGTTGAAGAGACCGACCTGGATCTTTCCCGCCAAATCGGGCAACTCGTTGATCGCGAAGATCCCGCGATTCCCACGCGGGAGGAGTCCGTAGTGGATGGTGAGTTCGTCAGACAGCAGATGGCCGCCGCGGGCAGCTTTGATCGGATCGACATCGCCGATGATATCTGCGATCGTGACGTCGGGGGTAGCAAGCTTTTCTACGTATCGCTGCTCGCGCGACACCCAATCGATCGGGGTATCATCACCGCGTTCTTCGATGAGCTGGCGGCCATATTTTGAAATTGGAACAAAAGGATTGTCGTTGATCTCGCTGCCGGCGATGATCGGCATTTCCTCGTCGAGCAACCCCACCAACGTGCGTAGTATTCTGCTCTTTGCCTGTCCGCGTAGTCCCAGCAAGACGAAATTGTGGCGCGAGAGAATTGCATTTGTGAGCTGCGGAAGGACCGTGTCTTCGAACCCGACGATACCGGCAAATGGCTCGTGTCCTTCCTCGATCATACACGTGAGATTCTGACGCATCTCTTCCTTGACGGAGCGCCCGTGCCGGGCCGGATTGCCCCATTCGGTTTTCTTTAGTTCGCCAAGCGTTTGAGCTCTGTCGGTCATAGAAGAGATATACCCTAGATCGAGTCGATGTATCAAGCCCCTCGAACAAAGAGGTCGATCAATCGCACAACGAGGACACCGTGAGCGGGGAGCGAAAGCGTAACAGACGGCTCTGAGGTCACGGGAAGTTCCGCAAGGTGACGTTCTAGCGCGTCGACGAGCCGTACACCGCGAAAACCGAGAATGCCGGCGGAAAGCCTGACGTCGCGCGATACTCCAAGGAGTTCTTGGACGTACACCACGGCGCCGTCCTTATTGTCCGCCTGCTTCACGCCCAGCATCGCAATTCCCGGTTGATCGACCGTCATCATACTGCCAAAACGTGGGAGCCGTCCTGAACCACCACCCGCCGCAACCGGAGCCACCACGAAGGGGTCTGTGTTCCATCCGAAGTGCCACGGCTCGTCCAGAGGCGCGTACGGAGATTCTACCTTGAGGCGATAACGGGAGCATCCGATTGTTGCGAGACTGACCAAGTGCCCGGTCGCGTCACACGCGGTGTACGGGGCGTCCAAGCCACGGAAGAGAATTTGCCAACTGTCGGCAGACTCGAGGCGGAGCCATCGTAAATGCACCGCCGGCCCGAGTGGTGCCTCCGATTCCTCGAAACCCGCCGGTGTTTCCCAAGTAATGTGGGGTTGGTCGACGTCGAAAAAATAGTCGTATTGGACGGTGTCGCCGCCGTTGCTGTCCAGCTCGTTCGTGACATCAATCCACGGTAACGACTCGTAGCCCGTGATGGTGGTCGTCAACAGGCCTCGATCCGTTCTACGTTCGGCGATGAGGCGCATACCGATTTCGGGAAGACGAAGTCTGGTAACACGTTCGAGCACGGCCCCCTTGTATGCGTTCAACCCCGGCGTTTCCAAACGGACCCACTCCCGCTCGGTCGGCCTGTGGTAGAGGGAGGAGATCGCTCCGGTCTGTGGATCCAACCGGACCGTCAAGTACTGACCGAACACACTGTGTGTGCCGAGCTGGACGTAAGGTTGCGGTGCGGACGACGACCGGCCAAGCACGTAAGCGTATCCGAGCGCCGGGACGTCGGTCGCCAGTTGTTCAGAACCGTCCGGCATCGTTATGAGGTCGGTTCGCGGTATCGGGGACGGATTGAGTACCAAGGTTCCATCGAGTGCGACGTCGAGATGCTCGGCGAGGCCGCTGATGCCGGGCTCGCGCGAACCCAACACCCCATTGAGAGGTGCGAGGAGTTGCTCGACGTGCGCCGCGCGTTGCGCTTGGCGAGCGCGCCCTATCCGTTGGAGCTCCGCGGACGAAGGTACGGGTCGACGGCGTTGAGACGGTGACGCTCGGAGCGTTGTATCACCGGACAGTGCCATCCGGCTCGCCTCATTGAAAAAATCTTCGGGGGTGCCAATCGTAATGTGAGGAAAGGCGTATCGGGAATTCCACTCGACAACCGATTGCGCCATCCGCCCGAGCTGATCGTCGACCGTGCTTTGAATCACCATAGCCGTGGTGGTGCCATACGAGGGCGCAATCAGAGCAGGGGTTTCAGTGAGCCATCGCTCCACCCTACGGGCCATCACATCACCGCCGTCGAAAAACCCCAGTTGGTTGGCGGTACTTCGTGGGGGGAGCGACGCCGCGATTATCGAAGAGTCATCACGACCTTGCAAAGTGTGAAACACAGGTCCGGGTTCGTCGTCAAGCAGGGCAGCGTGCGTAATCTCGACACCGAAAAGGGCGAGCGGACTGGCGCGCATCTTGAGTAACTGTGCGTCCGCGACGGCAAACGAAGATGTAGGAATGCCGAACTCGCGCTCCAGTCTCAGTGCGGGGTGGGCCTCCCGCAGGAACACAATGTGATCGAGCGTTTCCGGCGATCGATTTTCTGTTGGGAAAGGATTGCCCGACACCTTCAAAGCGCTGAGCGTTCTCAACGCTGCGTAGCGCCGCCACACGGGAAGGTTGTCCAGTAGTTGGATAAGTTCGTGGGGGTCGACGACGGTAACCCAGTGCAGGGTCCATCGCGGTTGGGGAGTCAGGCGGTGTGGAGTGCGAAGCGGTCGTGCCAGGCCTGGCATCTCCAGTTGGCTGACAACACGTGTCTCCCCGCGCAGCGATAGCCACAGTTCACCGAAGAGTTTGCCCGCAACGCCCAGGGCCCCCGCGGTGCCGAGTAAACGGCGCCCGCTTTGGTCGTACACGCGAATTCTACCAGCAGGTGCGTCTGCGTCTTGGATGACGAATCGAACCAACGTCGTTTCACCGACGGGGTGGGCGTAGAAGACAGTCGATGTGGCGTCGACGCTAGGAGCTGAAGGCCTCCGTCGGAAGAGGGACGCCGACCCGCTCGCCGCGGCTACCGAAGTAAGGAAATCTCGACGATTGGTCACGTGACGGAGGTCGCGCTGCCGGTCACGGCTCCAACTCGAAGGGAACGGAGGTAATGACGGCTGCTGCGCCCGCGGCGGTGATGAGTCGATCGGTGTCGGCCTGGCGCTTGACAATAGCGAGGCCGATGTATTGCTCGAAAGGAGGAAGCCATGCCACGCTGCTCACTCGTCCAATCGCCTTGTCATCTTGAAAGATCGCTGGATTGACCGGGTCGGGTTTCCCGTCCCAGATCACACCCATCAACTGTTTGTTGACACGGCCTCGGAAATGCACACGCGCTACGGTTTCCTGTCCATTGTAGCAACCTTTGGTGTACGACACGCCGTTGTTTTCGTCGAAACGCACTTCCTGTGGCAGTGTCTTGTCATCGATCTCGGCACCCAGACGAGGCCATCCCGTCAGGATCCGAGTCAATTCCAGGGCCGCCGGGTCCGAAACGACGGCACCCGCGCTGCGCAATGACTCGAGTATCGACGGGAGGTTGCCCCGGGCCAATTGAACCTGTAAACCGAATGGCGCCGGATGGGTTGGCCGAGAGACAATACAAGCCGCTCCACCAACCACGGTGTCGCCGCTCACGCCGGGTTCCGGGACGCCGATTCCTGCCCGGCCGGCGATGTCCACCGCCTCCGGTCCAGCGATCCTGAGAACTGCGAACTCGTTGGTGTGGTCGGTAGCCCGGGCTAGTCTCGGGGGCAGGAACCGCTTGAATGCCGCGAACAGCGGCTCCGAACCTCGTGCGGGAACCGTGAGCCACGCGTGGCTGCCGTGACGCGCCACCCACATGTCGCAGACGACCATGCCCTTCTGAGTCAGCAAGGCCGCGTAAAGGAATGCGCCGTCACCCGCGCCCTCGACGTCGTTCGTCACCAGGCCCTGCAGGCAGGGAATGACTCCGTGGCCGGTGACGTCAATGACGCCCACGTTGTCCTCTGCCACGATCGCACCGGCGAGAGCAGCCTCGGCCGCCAGCTGGCTGATTTCGTCATCTGCTACCACATACGGCGCCGAAACGGACTGAGTACTCTCCATGGTGGTTGAAATGTAGCACCGCGCATTACGAATCGCTGCCGTTGCCGTAATAGCCGGCTTTCCTATACGACAGATCCAACAACTCGATGGGGTGGATCACGGGAACGCTGCGGCCAGACGCCAGGGTACCCGCTCCGATCTGCATGACACAGCCCGGATTAGCGGTGGCAATGGCGTCGGCCCCGATCGCTTCGAGGGACGCGAGCTTGGGCGAGAGAACTTGCTGGGACAATTCGGGCTCCACAACGGAGTACACACCGGCGCTGCCACAACACTGCGCCGCGCCAGCCGGAGTACACACCTCCAATTCCGGAATCGCTTGTAACATCTTGAGGGGTTCGTCGATCACGCGCTGTGCGTGTTGCAAGTGACATGGTGGGTCGACCGCCACCGTCATCCGAACTGCCGCACCCCTCCGCGGTCCGCGAGCCGCGAGCACCTCGGTGACGTCTTGCACCTGACTCGCAAAGGCCTTTGCCTCCTGCTCGATGGGATCGCCCTGTAGCAGTTTTCCGTAATCTTTGAGCATCGCTCCGCACCCGGCGGCATTTACGACGATGGTGGCGTCTGCGTGTTGCCGGAATGCCATGATGTTTCGCCGCGCCAGCACGCGGGTACGATCGAGTAAGCCCGCGTGCGCATGCAGCGCGCCGCAACAGCCTTGTCGCGGTACCGAAACGAGAGTGAGCTCGTTCACCCGGAGTGTTCGCTCGGTTGCATCGTGAACATGGGAAAAAAGATCGTCCATGATGCAACCTCGAAACACGGCCGCGGTGGGCGGTAGGGCGGTAGGGCGGTAGGGCGGTACCTCCCTCCCATCTCCTTCCGTCTTACCGTCGTTCCGTCCTTCCGTCTTCCCGTCCAACATCATCTTCGTCGCCGCCAACATGCCAAACGAAAAGCCCAAGCGCGAAGGGCCGGCGAGGCGCCGCGCGATAGGTCGCAACAGCCGACTCGTCCTCAGCGCGGGGCGCCGCAACCGCGGCTCGGACATGACCGCGAGGATGAGCCGTGTGAGCCACGGCACCCCGTGGGCCTTCGCCAACTCGTCACGGGTGTACTCCAGTGCCGGGCCGTATTCGACTCCGGATGGGCAAGCAGGTTCGCAGGCTCGGCACCCAAGACATCGATCGATGTGGAAGGCGAGTTCTTTGTTGGAGATCGGCAGATCTCCCCGGGCCGCAGCCTGCATCAAGACGATGCGACCACGGGGGCTGTCCGCTTCATCGCCGGTGGCCACATACGTCGGACAAGCCTGCAAGCAGAATCCGCAATGCACGCAGGGATCCAAGCCGGCGATGAAGTCAGTCACGTCTCGGCCCCAAGGGTGGTCGCTAACGTATGGTTGGGATCGAACGTGTTGCGCAGCGATCCCATGAGCCGGCTCACACCTTCACGATAGGCGCCAAAATGGCCCAGCGCGTTGCGTACACTCCACGGTGCGCGCTCGATGGTTATCGGCATCTCGACTTGCGCTGCGTTGTGTCTCAACAGTTGCAGTCGATCGGCAGGAGCGGCTCCACTCCACCGAACCACTCCCGCCGCGATGCTGGCGGTAATCGATTCGTCATCGAGGTGGTGAGCGACGAGATCTAACGCCCGGTCGAGATCGGTGATGACGGTCCCCATGCGAATGGTCACAGGATGCTGCACCGGATGGACGGATGCTGCATGCCAAAAGTCCGCAGCGTCGGGTGGGGTGTGCTCGAGCCAAGTCGCCGTTCCTGCTCCCTTCACCCCGGAGCGATCGGCCGCCACCGCGGGATCGGATCCGATGAGTCGCACGGCAAGTAGCCATTGATTGCGGCCCCCGACGGCGGGTGACATGAGCTCGATGGCTGGAGGCGTGAATCCCGCGGCGAGAATCTCTTGCGCCGTTTGGATCAGCGCGTCGCGACCACCCTCGGTAACCAGCGTCAGGTCGGCTCGCGGAATCGTACGCAGCCGAAGATGCACACGCGTGATGAATCCGAACGCACCGAAGCTCCCGGTTGCGAGTTTCGTGAGATCGAACCCGGCCACGTTCTTTACGACCCGACCGCCGCTCTTGACGACGCGACCGTTGGCTGTCACCACGGTGAGCCCCAAAACGTGGTCGCGTATGCCGCCGAATCCGGAGCGCATGGGTCCCGACGTGGCCGTTGCGACGACCGATCCTATCGTCCGTCGCGCACCCGGCGGGTCAACGGGCCACCACGCTCCCTCGTCGGCGAGGGCCAGTCGGAGTGTTTCGCGATCGACACCGGCCTGGACGGTTGCGACCAAGTCCGATGCGCGCACCTCCTCGACATCGGCCAAGCCACTCGACGACAAGGTGAGATCGGCAGGACCCTCTTGATTGCTCCAAGTGCCGTTCCCCACCAAACGCACGCGCCATCCTTCGGCGTTTGCCATTTCCAATACCAAGCCGCACGCGTCCGTCGTGCGAGGCGCGACGACCGGATGTCCACTGTCATCGCGGTCGATAAGCACCTCCGGGCCCATCAACACGCGTAGACGCTGTTCGATGCTCAAATCGGTTTTGGACATGCAATGACCTCAAAGCGATGGTGCTCGTTCACGCCACGACCCCCGAGAATCTAGTTGATGACGCCGCCCACCATTCGCGGCACGAATGCACGGGCACGACCTTGCCGGGATTCGCGAGTTCCTGGGGGTCGAACACTCGTCTCGTGGCACGCATGGCCGCGAGCGTATCCGGATCGAACAACGAAGTCATGTAGCGCAGTTTGTCGATACCCACACCGTGCTCGCCAGTAATAGACCCACCGACATCTATGCAGGCCTTCATGATGGCAGCCGAGGCGGCTTCGACTTTGCTCAACTGGGCGTGGTCGCGGCGGTCGAAGATGATGTTGGGATGAAGGTTGCCGTCGCCGGCGTGAAACACGTTTGTCACTGAAACGCCATAGCGGTCGCCGATGTCCGCGATCTCCTCCAACACATCGGGCAGTTTGGAGCGCGGAACCACGGCGTCTTGTACGACGAGGTCCGGACTGATGCGGCCTAGAGCGCCGAACGCCTTTTTCCTTCCTTGCCACAAACGAGCGCGTTCTTTGGCTTCCGTCGCGACGCGAATCGAACGTGCGCCTCGATCGCGCAGGACTTGTTGGATATCGTCGGCCTCGGCGGCAACTGAAGCCTCGTCGCGGCCGTCAACCTCCACCAGCAACACCGCGGCCGCATCTGTTGGATATCCGGCGGCGTAGATCGATGCCTCCACCGCCGCTACGCATCCTTGGTCCATCATTTCGAGGGCCGCCGGCACGGTGCCCGATGCGATGATGGCGGATACCGCCTCGCCGGCCGCCCGCACCGATCCGAAATCAGCCAATAACGTTTGGATGGATCGAGGAATGGGCGTGAGGCGAACCGTGATACGCGTGGCGATGCCGAACATGCCCTCGCTGCCAACGAAGAGTCCCACTAAGTCGGCTCCCCACGCTTCGCCGCTCCGCGAACCCAGCACTGCTACCTCGCCGTCTGCCAGGACCACTTCGAGTTGGAGGATGTGGTTGGATGTGACACCGTATTTGAGGCAATGGGGGCCACCGGCGTTCTCCGCGACGTTCCCCCCGATCGTGCATGCCGCCTGGCTCGAGGGGTCGGGGGCGTAATGCAAGCCGTAGCTGGCTGCCGCCTCCGAGAGTCTCACATTGACGACACCGGGCTCGACAATCGCAAACCGGTTGACGGGGTCCACCGTGTGAATACGATTGAGTCGGGTCAAGGCGATACAGACGGCATCGTGAGACGCAAGGGCACCGCCCGACAGGCCCGTTCCCGCTCCGCGGGGAACAAAAGGTATGCCGTGGTGGGAAAGGATACCAACCACCTCGACCACCTCTTCTGGACTTCCAGGTAGGACGACCGCCCCCGGCCGCGACCGGCGTGTCGGTAGCGCGTCGGTTGCGTACGTGTCGAGTTCCGAGGTCGCCTGTCGCAACCACTTGTCGCCCACAACGGCGGCAACTGCGCGAATCGCGATTGGGGGGATTGTCATTCTGCAGACACCGCCGGATTGCGTTTGAGCTTTCCGTTACGCTTTGCCGAGCGGCTTGTGGACGTTGCTTTGGTGAGTCGTCTCAACTGGTCCAATCGAGCTCTGGTCGACGTGAGACGCAGGAGACTCACTTTGGTATCGAGATCCACGGGCAGCGCCGCGGCAACGTGGAAAGAAAGTTGTTCCGGATCTCGCGGAAGCTCGAGCGGTTCCTCAGTGCGCGGGTCGATTTCGTGAAAGGCCATGATGAATTCCGTGAACGCCGTCCTCAATCGTTCGGCAGCGTCGGGCAGTTGCTGATCGTGATCGGCGGTATCGCGGAACGGCTCGATCAATCCGACGAAATACATACGGTTACGGTCAATCAAGCCGTTCAAGACGAAACGGCCTTCCCCAACGGTGAGCACGTTGGATCGTCCGTCAGAGAGTTTGTCGTGTGAGGTGATACGCGCAATACACCCCACATCGCCGGGCTGGGGTGTGTGGTCCCCCAGTTTCTTCCCTTGAATGACCGTCAGCCCAAACCGGTGATCGCCTGCGAGGCAGTCGTCCAACAGTTGGCGGTACCGGGGTTCGAAAATGTGCAAGGGCTGTGGCGTGCCGGGGAACACCACGATCGGAAGAGGAAACAACGGCAGTTCGATTGCTGACATGGTCGCGACGTGAAAGATAGTGCTAGTGGGCAGTGGGTAGTAGGCAGGGGAGGCAGGGGAGGCGGGGAGCGAGGGAATTGTGCGGCAGGCAACAAGGGTTCTTCCGAGGATTGGGTGGTAAGTGATTGAAGGGACAACGACGGCCTCGGTTGACGAAGATCCATCCAACCCCACCCCAGATGAGCCACGGAATCCACGGAAAACACGGAAACCCCGCCCCCTCCCTGAATTTGGGTTCCCCACCCCCCCACCATGTGGATCGCAAACGCGAAGGAAAAAATCCGGCAAGAGGTTGGGGGAGGGGAACCACAGTCCGGGTGTGGGGCGGGGTTTCCGTGGTTTCCGTGGCCATACAATCGACGCTACGGGCGCCACTCCCACACGGCCTTCCCCGGAGATGCCGGAAGAACCAAAAAAAAAGCCCGGGCGGTTGCCCGGGCCAAGTTTTCCTGGGGTCGGTTATGATCAGGCCGCGCGCCAAAAGCCCATCAAGGCCTTGCCCTGCGGGCACTCGCGCAGCTTTTCGAACGCGCGCTCGCGAATCTGGCGAATGCGTTCGCGCGTTACACCCATCAAAGAGCCGATCTTTTCGAGCGTCATTCCCTCGGAGCCTTCCTCGAGTCCGTAATACAAGTAGAGGATCTTGCGCTCTCGCGGGGTGAGGTACCTTTCGAAGATGCGGTCGATGAACTCTCGCATGAGGCGGCCATCGGTTCCTTGCTCGATCTCGTAACCATCATGGCCGGCGAACCGCTCGCCGAACGTTGCGGCGTCTTTGTCGGACCGGTCGATGGGTGCGTCGAGCGACAGCTCCGCCGCCGTCATTCTCCGGGCGTTGCGGACATTCCCCACCGAGTCGTCGAGGGCCCTCGCCACTTCGTTGTCGGTCGGCTCCCGTCCCAGTTCCTGCGTCAGGTATGTCTGGGCCCGTACCATGCGGATCAGCTGGCTGTTCTGATTCAGCGGAATACGCACGCTTCTGGTTTGCTCCGCGAGCGCCTTTAGTACAGCCTGTCGCACCCACCACACGGCGTAGGAGATGAATTTCACTCCCTGATCGGGGTCGAACTTCTTCACGGCTCTCAAAAGACCCTCGTTGCCGATGGCAACGAGCTCCGAGAGATCCAGTCCGTGCCCCTGATACTTCTTTACGTATGAAATCACGAAGCGAAGATTCGCCGTCACCAGGCGTTCCGCTGCATCGCGGTCGCCTTTCTGTGCGAGGCGAGCCAAGCGTCGTTCTTCCTTGCGTTCTTTGATGAGGGGGAGTTTCTGGATGTCCTGCAGGTACTGATCAAATGCGCCGGATACGCCGGTTCGGAAAAATGCTTTGGATTTGCTCGATTTGAGCTGGGCCATATCCGCTCCCGTTGAAGGGCTTCGCTTTTTGTTTGGGAATGGAATCGACGATTCCGGGTCGGCCAAACTCGAGCGGCGCGCAATTTAAAGAACCGCTTCAAGACCGTCAAGAAAATTTGTGTTTTCCACACTCCAACCCATTGAAGTGAAAGCGTTTCCGGTTTTTATCCACGTATCGGTAGGCGAAAAGAGTCGATTTGATCGCTGAAAGCTGTTAAGTGGTTGTCACCATAAGGGTTGTGGAAATGTTGATTATTAGTAGTGTCGCTTCCTGGTACAGATCGTTCCAGCTAGGAACTCCGGTGGAGCGTTTTGCCGACCTCCGCATAGGCGACCGGGTGAGTCCAACCACCGTCCTCCGGACGAGCGATTTCGCCCAAGCGTTTGAGCAACGTGAAGCGGAGTATGTGGTTGCGGGTTTTCTTGTCGTGGCGCATCGCATTCAACACGTCTTCGACGGAAACGTTCTTGGGCAATGAGAATGAAAGGCCAAACCGCTCGAGTGTCGAACGGAGGTTGCGGCTGGTATCGGTGTCGGTCACGCCGAGGTTTGCGCCGAGCTGCGTCTCGATCGCCATGCCGATAGCAATGCCTTCGCCGTGCAACAACTGGTAGCTGCTGGCTGCCTCCACGGCATGTCCGATCGTGTGACCGAAGTTCAACACGGCGCGGCGTCCTTGCTCGCGTTCGTCGTTCGTCACGACTGCTGCCTTGACCGCAATGCTTCCCTCGACCAAAGCCGTGACCGCCTCGCTCTGGTGCTCGAAAATCTCGCGGTGTTGATCCATCAGTCGGGTGAGATAAGCGGCGTCGGCTATCGCGCCGTGCTTGATTGCCTCGGCGATACCGGCCTTGAATTCATTCGCGGGTAATGTCTCGAGCACGGCAATATCTGCGAGCACGAGCTTCGGTTGGTGGAACGCTCCAACCAAGTTTTTTCCGGCTCGCGTGTCCACGCCGGTCTTCCCGCCGATCGAGCTGTCGATCATGGCGAGCAGCGTCGTAGGCACCTGCACGTACGGGATGCCCCGCATGTAGGTCGCGGCGACGAACCCCGCGATGTCGCCGACAACCCCGCCGCCCACGGCGATGACGGCACCGTCACGGCCGACGCCCGCATCGAGCATTTGATCGGTTAGGGTGCTCCACGTCTTGCGGGTCTTGTGACGCTCACCGGCCGGGAAGGTGATCAGGTGGGTTGGCGCGACGTCGCTGATGCGGTTGACGACTTGTTCGGCGTACAGCGGCCCAACGTTTGAATCGGAGATGACGACGTAGGACGCGGCCGGACAAGTATCTGCCACGGTGGTGGCGAGGTCGGACAACACGCCTCTGCCGAGCAAGATGTCGTACGCCGCGTCGCCGAGCGCAACCGGAATGGTGGTGGTTGTTATAACGTCACCTGACCGGAGATGATGGTTACGGCCTGCCCACCTACTCGCACCTCATTGATTTCGCTCCCATTGCCGACGGCAATCTCCGCGTGAATGGTGCTCGGGCGTCCGATCTCGAGCCCCTGCTCCACGATGACCCTTCCTACGCCGTCATGCGGAGTGACGATCCCGTGCCACACGAGGTACGATGCCAGGGCGCCTGCCGCACTCCCGGTGGCCGGATCTTCGGGCACGCCGAGCCCCGGCGCGAACATGCGACAGTGTACTGTTGCGTTTGGATCGACGGTATCGGTCGTGTAACACATCGCGCAATCCGTACCGAGCTCGCGAAGATACGTTGCCAGGTTTGCTCCCATGCCGCCGGATGGGAGTCCCTGCAAGGTTTCGAGCGTGGAGATCGGAACCATGAGTTGCGGCAGGGCGGTGGCGACGACCTGGGCCGCCGGGTGTTCTGCTACGGTATGTTCGTCGCCACCGAGGACGTTACCCAAATGTGCCGGATCAGTAACGAGAGGGCCGAACTCGGGCAGCGGTTGCGTCATCGCTACTCGCGTCGGAGCCCCGTCGGAGAGATCGAGATCTACCGGTAACACTCCGGCTCCGGTCTCCTGCGTGAGCCGCACCGTGCCGTCCCTCGGAACCTCCAATATTCCCAACTCTGCCAGCAACCACCACGTCCCGATTGTCGGATGTCCTGCGAGAGGAAGCTCCGCGGTGGGTGTAAAAAACCGCACACGCTTCGTTGCCCGATCGGAGTCAGTGACAAACGCAGTTTCCGACAGATTCATTTCGCGCGCGAGCGCTTGCATCACGTCGTCGGAAAACCCATCGCCGTCGGGAAACACCGCGAGCGGATTGCCTGCCAGCGGTGTGTCGGCGAACACATCGAGTTGACAAAAACGGTGGGTGGCCATTACCAGATCCTATCGTTCGAGCCGGCCCGGTGATTGGCAAGCCGCGCGAGCGTGAACAACACATCGGATAACCGATTTAGATACACAACGACAATGGATGGGACGTCTTGTTCGCGCGCGAGCGCGACGACCCTGCGCTCCGCTCGGCGGCAGACCGTCCGGGCTTGATGTAACAAAGCGGCTTTCGGCGTGCCACCCGGAAGAACGAAAGCCTTGAGGGGCGCGAGTTCCCGGTCTGCGCGGTCGATGACGGCTTCCAACTCGTCGATGCGGCTATCGACCAATTCAGCCTTTTCGAGCGCGCGCGCAACCTTTGCCGGATCGGGCGTAGCCAACTGTCCCCCAATGGAAAACAGATCTCGTTGAATCGATTGCAGCAGCAAGGCCTCGAAGTCACTCGGCTCGCACGCCAGCGCCGCGCCGATCGCCGCGTTCAGTTCGTCGACTTCCCCGTACGCGGTGACGCGGATGTCATCCTTGGGCACGCGGCCGCCTCCAAAGAGACCGGTCTCGCCACTGTCCCCGGTCTTGGTGTAGATGGTCATGCGGGGAAGGTAGCGCGGGCATCCCGTCCCCGCCCAGGCCACCATTGACATGCCATCCGAAGTTGTTAAAAATGAATGGGTTAGAAGACTCGCGTGCCCGAAATCGCGTCGAGTACTTGCCCCTCCGGCCGTCTCACGGGGGCTTTTTTGTCCGCATCCTGGGTCTGGGGGCAGCATCAAAGCTTTTTGGATTGGTACCACGATGCTCTGGGCGGCGTCAGCCCCCCTCACTGCACAGAATGGCGACCCCCCGCCGACGGTGCGTCACGTCGGCATAGAAGGCAATCGCGCCATAGATGACTTTACGCTTCGCGCATCGATCGAGACGACCGAATCGGCGTGGCTGGCTCGATTTCTCCTGACCCGGTGGGTGGGATGGGGCCGGCGCCCCGCCTTCGACGAAACCGAGTTTCGACGCGACGTTCTCCGCTTACTCGTGTTGTACCGGCTGACGGGATACATCGATGCCAGGGTGGACACTGTCGTTGTGCGCGGCCGGGACCACGTCGACGTGCGATTCATGATCACCGAAGGGGAGCCGGTACGGGTCACTTCGTTGAGTGTAACTGGGACCGAGGGCATCATCCCGCCGGCGCAGCTCATCCGGGACCTTCCCCTTCATGAGGGAGACCCGTTCGATCAGGGACGCCTGGTCGTCTCCACCGATTCGATTCAACTAGCCTTACGGAATCGTGGATTTCCGTTCCCCACCGTCTACCGGGGATTCTCGGTACAGTACGCCGACAAAACGGCACAGGTGGAGTTCCTCGTTGATCCGGGTCCGGCGGCGCGGATCGATAGCATCGAAGTCATCGGACCTCCAGATCTCGACCCCACGCTCGTACATGAGACGCTCCGTTTTCGGCCCGGTGAGCGTTTCAATCAGGCGGCGTTGTATGAGAGCCAGCAAGAGCTCTATCGCATGGGCGTGTTCGACTTCGTGGACGTGCGACTCTCGGATTCAATGCCCAGCGGCCCCGACGACTCGCTGGTGACGGTCACGGTGCAGGTTTCGCGAGGCAGGTTGCACAGCGTTCGCATGGGGGGTGGTTACGGGACGAACGATTGTTTCCGCACGCTTGCGTCGTGGACTGGGCGCAACTTTCTTGGTGGAGGCCGAAGCCTGGCGGTTACAGCAGGGTTCTCAAAGATCGGGACCGGAGAACCGTTCGACGCCGATCTGGAGGAGAGCCTCTGCCCGGCGTTGCGGGGCGATGCGGGAACCCCTCGTCTGGCTCTGAACTACAATCTCTCGGCCGCGTTGCGGTTTCCGACCGTCTTGTCGCCGAGGCGGAGCGCAACCCTGACCGTCTCTGGCGAGCGTTTCAGTGAGTTCCAGGCATATATCCGCCAAGCCGTTGGATTCGATCTGTCGCTCACCCAGCAAACGAAGTGGGATATTCCGATCACACTCTCCTATTCCTTATCCTATGGCAGTACCCAGGCGGACGAGGCCGTCTTTTGCTCGATCCTCAATGTGTGCCGAGAGGAAGACACGCAGATCTTCAGCGAGAGGCGGGTGAAGGCGATGGCGGGACTTCTGGTTGTCCGGGACCGGACGAATTCGCCGGTCAACCCATCACGCGGCACCGTGCTCACGGTGGAGGGCCGATTGGCGTCGTCGGCGACAGGGTCCGATCCCGACATCGAGTTTGCCAAAGGCCTCGCCGAGTTGGCATCCTATCATCCCGTCGGGCGGCGAGGTGTATTTGCATGGCGTGTACGATGGGGTTCGATCCGGTCGCCGGATTTTTCCCTCACCCCGCAAGACATTCAGTTCGTGCCCCCGGAGGAACGCTTTTACGGTGGTGGAGCGAGCAGCGTGCGGGGATTTCGCCAGAACGAGCTGGGGCCGTTGGTCTACGTGCACGAAATCGACAGCTTGTTTAGCAGGGACGGAGACCAGGTCGTCTTTGATAGGGTCGAAGAAGACATCAGGGCATCTCCGACCGGCGGAAATCGGATCCTCGTTGGCAACGTGGAATACCGGTTTCCCATGACGCAGTCGGGCCGTCTGGGGGGTGTGTTATTTATAGACGCCGGTAGGGTCGGCGGGGGCAGCGATGCCGACGATCCTGGATTCCGCATTACGCCGGGTGCGGGTGTCCGGGTGTTCACGCCGTTGGGACCCGTGAGGCTCGATATGGCGTACAATCCTTATGGGCCCGAAAGGGGGGCCTTGCTGACACGGACGTGCGCGTTCAGGCCCGAAGAGCTGACGTGCACCGATCTCGAAACGGAATTGGACGAATTCAACCGAGCGCGAACTGGGTTGCTGAAAGATTTTAGATTGAACTTCTCTATCGGGCAGGCGTTTTAGTGATTTTTCGCACCGGCGCCACGGCTTGGTTGTTGACCGCCTCGGTAGCCGGAACCGCACTCGGCGCAATGAATGTCGGTCTCCGCACCGACGCGGGCAGGGAGGTCGTGGCGCGTTTCGGTGTTGCCCTATTGAATCAGGTGGTGCGAGGCACCGCGGAAGTGGGCGAGGTCACCGGCACATTTACAGCGGGTTTTGAGGCGCACGATGTCGTGATCCGAGGTGAGGACGGCACGCTCTTGGCTCGCTTGCCGGAAGTGTCGCTTCGGTATCGCATTCTCGATCTCTTGACGGCCCGTATCGCGTTTGAACGTGTCGTGTTGGTTGCACCGCAAATCAACGTCATCAGACTGCCCAGCGGTCGCCTCAACTACGAGGAGGTATTGGGACTAGGCGGTTCGGGCGACTCCACCGATTCGGGCGGCGGGCGGAAACCACTCGTGGCCTTCCGTGATGTCGAAATCCGAGATGGGTCGGTCGTGATTCGAACACCGATCGATGCCACGGCCGATACAACGATTGACACCGAACCGACACCCAATGGGTTGATGCGCGTCCGGCGGGTTGATGACCTCGACGCCGCCATTTCGTATGCACGTATCTCGTCACCGTTCGAAGGTGAGAATCCCCTGCACTTTGTCATCGACGAACTTTCGGCACGCTTTTCGGATCCGGCGTTGGACATTCGCTCGCTGAGCGGAACACTCGACATCGACGGTGATTCGATTGCGCTTAATCTGTCTCGGCTTGAATTGCCGGGGACGGAAACCGAGTTGCACGGCGTCCTCAACTGGTCGGAAGGTCCGCTGTTGCTCGCGCTCGACTTGGATGCCGATCGTTTGGCGGTCGACGATGCGCGGCCGTTCGTGGACGGACTGCCGTGGGGACTGGAGGGGAGTGGGAGGGTGTCGATCCACTCACTCGATCCCGATCACATTCGTGTCGGCCTCGAGCGGTTACGCCTCGACGAGCCCGACGGACGTGGCGGGGTTTCCGGGCGCTTGACCATTACCGTGCACAAGGGTCAGGGATGGACTCTGCGCGATACCGAGCTGGCGTTCGAATCTCTGACTCTCGACTACCTCCGCCCGATGGTCGATACCATCCCGTTTTCCGGCCGCGTGTCTGGCAATCTCGTGCTCAGCGGACCGAGTGACTCGCTCGACACGCAGCTCGATGTTTGGTTTCGAGACAGTTTGGTTGTGGGCGACCCGGAGACCCACGTGCGCGGAGCTGGTACGCTCGCGCTCGGCGACGGCATCAGATTCGACGGTTTTCGGATCGACTCGTCGGACATCGCGCTTTCGACCGTGCATCGACTCCTTCCGACTGTCGACCTCCTGGGTCAGCTTGCGCTCACGGGGAACTTGGTCGGTTCCTGGCGCGATGTGTTATTCGGCGGAACCATCCGTCACCGAGATGGTGGGCTCCCGGAAAGTGTTGCGCGTGGCTGGGTGCGACTCGATAGTAGGACGGACACGGTCGGTGTGTGGGCAGAACTGAATTTGGATTCGTTGAACTTTGCCGGTATCCACCGCTCATATCCCCGTGTTCTCGAGCGCGGCGTGTTTGGCGGGGAGCTCTCTCTGAGCGGCTATGCCGATTCGCTGCGCTTCCAAACAACGGTGGGTGGGTCGTCCGGGCGCATTGTTGCCGAAGGCGTTCTCACGCTCTTGCCCCAAACGAGGGGGGTGCGGCATCTCGTAACCTCGTTTGAGAACCTCGACGTGCAACGGCTCCAATTCTCGGCACCCCTCACCGAACTGTACGGCCGGATGTCCGGCGAGGTGGTATCGGATAGCGGTTTAGGGCTCAGCGGTGCTCTGACATTTGCGATTGACACGTCGTTCGTTGCGGAATCTCCGTTCGACAGTTTGACAGGTGTGATGCGCTTCGCCGACCATACGGTCCAATTGGATGGGTTCGAAGTGTGGGGACCGTCACTGTATGCGCATGCGGATGGTGGTTTGGGGTTGGACGCCGCGCACTCCGACACGTTGGCGTTTGAAGCGGTCGTGGATTCGCTGGGAACCATCGAGTCCCTGTTGCGCGATCGTCTCTCGGCCTTCAATCGAGATAGTCTGTTGACGCGATTAGCGGGTGGCTTGCGGGCCGACGCGACGATCTCTGGTTCGCTCGACGCGTTCGAGGCTTCGGGCATCCTCGACGTGCCGGCGGCCAGCTCGAGCGGAGGCACCGTCGAGGGATTGGATCTGAGATTTACGTGGCCAACCACGGCCAATGGTCGGATGACGATCGATGGCAAGGTGGATTCGCTGAACGTAGGTCGGTTTGCCTATTCCGACTTGGCGCTCGATCTCCACGGGCGTCGCAACGAGGCCGTGTGGCAAGCGCACGCGCGCATCGGTCTCGACGGATCGTGGACCGCCCGGGGCAGAATGCGCGTCGAGCCGGACGCAACCTCGGTCCCCATCGATTTCATGGGTCTTCTCCTTCCAACGCACCGCTGGTTCCTCGAACCCGGAGCCGTCATCACCCTACGGGAGACCGGATACGATCTCGACAGCGTGACAGTCGCGAGCGAAGACGGCAGAGCGAGGCTGGAGCTTCGCGGCAGGGTTCCCCGCGGCGGATCACCCGGAAGGCTGACAGGAGAAATGGTCGGGCTGCCGTTGGCCGACGCGTGGGGACTCGTGCAGCTCGATCCAAACGCCGTGGGCGGCGCGGTTGGTGGGAACATTTCCTTGTCGGGTTCGGCAACCGATCCAACCTGGCGTGTCTCACTCCAATGGAGCGACGGTCGCTTCGGCTCGATCAAAATTCCCATGACGTTGGAAGCGACCGCCGCCTATGTGGATCGACGGCTGACCGGCGATGCAGCCGGCTGGCGTCTGGGCGAACAAATCCTGGCGCTCGATTTCGATCTGCCTGTGGATCTCGCTCTCGAGGGCGCGGATGAACGCCAGCTTCCCGGACAACTCGCCATCAATGCTGCGGGTGAGGCGATCGACCTGTCGCTCGCCGCGTTGTTGACCCTTAGGGTGACTGACGGTGTAGGGCGGCTCGATCTCGACGTGGGCATAACGGGATCCTGGCGTGAACCCCAACTCCGCGGAACCGCGGCGATCGAGCAGGGCGGAGCCAACTTCACCGGATTGGGCGTAACCTACAGCGAAATCGATGCCCAACTCGCTCTGTCCGGCGATACGATTCGCATCGAGAAGTTGGGGTTTCAGAGCGGTGACGGACATGCGGAGTTCGACGGGTTTGTTCGACTCGAGGAACTGACGCGTCCGATTCTCGATCTGGGAATTGTTGTGAACGACTTCCGGCTGATCGATGTGCCGGAGGTACTCACGCTGACGACATCGGGAGAGTTCGAGCTAAAGGGACCGCTGTATGGAGCGACCCTTACAGGGGCGGGAACCGTCGAAAAGGGGGACCTCTATTTTGCGGACCTCGTCGAAAAGCAAATCGTCAATCTCGAAGACACACTGTACGCATCGCTGCTCGACGCCGATTTCGTTCGTGAGGAGGGCCTGGCACGAGCTTTAGAGAACCGTTTGCTCGATAGCCTGCGGATCGACTCATTGGTGTTGCAGATAGGGCCCAATGTTCGCTTGCTTTCCAACGAGGCCGACATTCAGCTCACCGGTCAAATGATTCTCGGGAAGGTGGCTGACCGCTACCGGCTCGACGGGAGCTTGATGACGCCTCGGGGTACCTATCGGTTACCTCTCGGCCGCGGTTGGGGTGTTGCGGAATTGGTGGTGCGGGAATTCGACGTCACAGGTGGTCAGGTGCAGTACTTTGGCACACCTGACCTCAATGCAGACGTGGACATCAACGCGCGGTATCACGTGCGCACGACGAGGAACCAGGACATCGTGGTCTTCGTCAATGTCGGCGGAACGCTGTATTCACCCATCATCACGTTGACGAGCGACGTACGCCCCGAGCTGCCGCCAGATGAAATCATCTCGTACTTGTTGTTCAATGCGCCCAGCGTCGAAGCGCTAGGCGGTGCGGAAGTCGCGTATCTGGGTTCGGCGATTTTGGGCGCGTTCTCGAACCAGATCGTGAACCCGCTGATATCCGGTCTGGGGTTGCCGCTCGACTACGTCCGTATCCGGCCTCCCACCCAGGGATTATCGGGCACCGAGATCGCGTTGGGGTGGCAGCTGAGCGAAAGAACGTTTGTGACGTTGAGCCCGCGCATCTGCCATCAGCAACAGCGTGGTCTCACCAGCAACTTTGCCGCGAGCTTGGAGTATCGGCTCAGTCCCAACTGGCATTTCGCGGCGAGCAGTGACCCGGTCAATGCCTGCACGTTGACCGGGGGAGGGGCGCACCTCAACCGCTCGCAGTTCGGCTTGGATATGCTCTGGGAAAAGCGTTACTAGTGCGACGCGTTCTCCTCATTACCAATCCCGCTGCTGCCCGTACGCGCAAGGCAGTTACCGAAATCGTTCTCGCCGTGTTGAAGCGCCAAGGATGTAGCGTGGAGTTGGCGGAAACGACGGGACACGGTGACGCGGCCCGTGTGGCGAGACAAGGCGCGGATAACGACGTCGATGCCGTGGCGGTCTACGGCGGTGATGGGACGGTCATGCAAGCCGTCGCCGGTATTGTGGGTCGTGACATTCCCGTCGGGTTGATCCCGGGCGGTACGGGCAACCTCTTGGCGGGCAATCTCCGGCTCCCGCGCAACCCGGCGAAGGCCGCCTGGGTGATTGCCCGTGGCCGACCACGTGCTATCGATTTGGGTCGATTCGAGAACAGCGACGGCGCGCAGTATTTCTCGGTCGCGTGCGGGTCCGGCTTCGATGCGGAATTAATGGCCCGCACGTCAGGGGCCGCGAAGCGGCGCTGGGGGTTTGCGGCGTATGTCGCGCGCGGGTACAAGCTGGTCCTCGATGCCGCGCCCGTGCCGTACCGCGTGAGCGTGGACGGTGAAGTCCACGATGTGGAAGCCACATCGATCATGATCGCAAACTGTCCCCAGTTCATCCCACCCATTCTGAGCATTGCGCCCGGCATCGCGTTGGACGATGGCCAGTTGGACGTCGTGGTACTAAAGGCAAGAGGCCTGTGGCAATCTGTCGGTATCCTCTGGCGAATGTTCCGACAGCGAGTCGACGGCGTCGCCATTCGCCGATTTCGGGGGCGGGACGTGAAAGTCGAAGCGCACCCCCACCGCCTGGTCCAACTGGACGGTGAGATCGGGGGGCACACCCCATTTTCGGCGACGGTTGTGGACAGAGGGTTGTCGGTTTTGGTCCCAGCCCAATGAGGCTAACTTAGGGTTCACCGTTCGGCAGGACGCATGGACAAATCCTTACTGTTGATCGACGACGACCCAGCAATTCTGCGGTCCGTTGGGACGTACCTCGAGCGTTCAGGCTACCAGGTCTTCACCGAGGTGTCCGGCGAGGCGGCGCTCGACCGGTATCAACAGTACACCCCGGAAGTCGTTCTCTTGGACTTGCACCTTCCGGGCATGTCCGGTTTCGAAGTCCTGGAGCGCCTGAGGGAGCATAACGCGGCTGTGATTGTCCTGACGGGTCACGGCGACGTTGAGACCGCGGTGCAGGCGATGCAACTCGGTGCCGAGAATTTTCTCACGAAGCCGGTTGATATGCCGCACCTCGTGCTCTCCGTAGATCGTGTGCGAGACAAAGTCCGGATGCGGCGCGGCGTAGGCATGCTGCTCGCCCGAACGAATCCGGATGTCGATTTGGCGTCGGTCGGATCGTCGCCGCAAATGAAGGAGATCGCCCGCCAGATGGACCTTCTGGCGTCCAGCGATGATACCACGGCGCTGATCACCGGCGAGAGCGGAACGGGCAAGGGCTACATCGCCCGCATGATCCACGCCCTGTCGAACCGTGCGAGGGAGCCGTTTGTCGATGTGAACTGCGGGAGCCTGGAGGCGACCTTTTTGAGCAGTGAGCTGTTCGGTGCCGAAAGGGAACCTGGGCAGGACGGTGGGACGTCCAAGCCTGGTTTGTTCGAGCTGGCCGATCGTGGAACCGTTTTGCTGGACTCCATCGGCGACTTGACCCCCGAGCTGCAGCCGAAGCTCCTGGGCGTTCTCGAGTCGAAGTCGTTTCGTCGGGTTGGCGGCACACGGGAGATATCGGTAAACGTGAGACTCATTGCCGCGACGGCGGCGGATCTTGCGCAGGCGGTCGAAGCGGGCACGTTTCGGGACGATTTGTTCTATCGTCTCAATGTTCTCCCGATCCATCTACCTCCAGTCCGTGAGCGAACCCAAGAAGACCGTCTGGCCTTGTTGGAGCGATTGCTCGCCGACTTGTGGAAGGGTCCTCCTGGCACCCAGCCCGGGTTCGAAACGATGGCCCTGGACCGCCTCGTGGGGTACGGTTGGCCAGGTAATGTACGGGAGATGCGCAACGTATTGGAGCGGGCCCTCATATTGGCCCATGGTCGATCGCAAGTCGGCCTCGAGCACCTGCCTGTCGAGATCCGGCGGAACGTTGCGCCGACGGAATCGAAGTACGAGGTGCTTTCGATCAAGGACGTCGTGCGGCGGCAGATCGCGCTGGCGCTGCGACACCACGACGGCAATCGAACGCACACCGCGAGAGATCTTGGCATTTCCCGTGCCACGCTCATCAAGAAGATTAAGACGTACGATCTGGACGGTTGACTTATGGGAACAGAAACCGATGGTATGGTTTGCCGCGCCTGCGGCAACGAGGAGCGCGCCTCGGAAGGTTACCCGTGTGAGGATTGCGGTACGTTAGTTTGTCTCATGTGCTCGATGAAAGGCGTGGCTCGATGCCGATCTTGTGCGGAAAAGGCGGGAGTACCGCTGATACCGACGGACGCGACCGGAAACGGTCTCTCTAACTGAAACCTCGAAGCTGGTTCGACACCTACCCATGAAGTTGGTTCTCTTCGACATCGACGGAACGTTGCTGTGGACAGATGGTGCGGGGCGTAGCGCCATCCGAACGGCACTGTTGGCCGAGATGGGGTTGACGGTGCCAATGGAAGGGTTTCGATTCGATGGCAAAACCGATCCGCAGATCGTACACGAACTGCTGTGCGCTTCCGGGAATCCGCATGCCGAAAGCGCAGCGCACGTGCAGGCGGTGTGCGATCGCTATGTCGAAATACTGAAAGGCGAGCTGACCAGCGGTAAGCGGACCCCACATGTCTTTCCAGGCGTGTGGCAGTTGCTCGATTCGATCGAGCGTCGTGACGATGCGGTGTTGGGATTGTTGACCGGAAATATCGCCGCGGGCGCGCGGCTCAAGCTGGCCTCGGTCGGCATGGCGTTCGATCGTTTCCGCGTTGGCGGTTTCGGGTCTGATGCCACCGAGCGCGGTGAGCTGCCCGCCATCGCCGCCGCGCGTGCTGCGGACCTCGTTGGGAAGACCCCTACCGGCGAGGAGATCGTAATCATCGGCGATACACCTGCGGACGTGACATGTGGAGCAGCAGTCGGTGCACGGGCAATCGCCGTGGCGACCGGCTCCTACCGAGCGTACGAGTTGGACGCCGCCGGAGCATATGTGGTGTTCGAGGACCTGTTGGATACGGAACGTGTGCTTGGTGCCATCTTTGAATAGCGCAAAGTTGCTCATCCCTCTCCGCATTCCCGAGCTCGGTCCGTCTCTTGGAAAGCTGATCACTGGCACAGGACGCGATATTAGCGGCTTCTCGCTCGAAACGCACCGGTACCGTCTCGTCACCAAGGTCATCGAAATGGGTGGTGAAGCCCGGCGGCTGGCCACCCACGACGAGCGTGTAGCGGCCATCGCGTCTCTCGGGCGTGACGGGTGGCTAGGGGCATGGGAAGAGACCGTTGGCCCAATCGCGGACAGTCTCGTAGAACGGTTGTCGGCGCATCTGGAGGCGGAGGCTGCCGCGGTGCGCATGCCCGCGCGGCTGAGCCGCCGAATGAACATCGATGAGGTGGAACGCCGGGCGATTGGAGCGCGCCTCGGCTCGGCCGGCGCGGAGCTCATTCCAGCGCTTGACGAGATCGAGCGGCACAGCGCCGGCTTGATGGACGCCATGGCCACCGATCGCCCGGCGCTGGACGCCTGGCAACGATCTCAACTCACGGCGGCGCGTCGTCTCGAAGAGGCGTGGATGCTGTTGGAAGACGGGGTTGCCAGCGAACTCGACGCATGGAGGGCGGTTGGCGATGAAATCTCCCGTTGGCGTAAATCGCTCTGGCCGGTCTACGTGGTGGGTACCGTCGGGGCGAGTGTGGCGGTGTGGGCTGGTTTGGTGTGGGGTGGTGTTTTCAATACGCCGGCATGGTTGATTGGGCTGTGGCAAGCGCTACGTTCTCCATCGCCATGATCGAGCCAAGCGTTCCCGTAAACCGTGGGGTGCAAGCAGTCGGAGTCGGGGTGGATTTGATCGACATCGAGCGGGTTGACGCGCTCCTCAAACGGCACGGTGAGCGCGCGATCACTCGTCTCCTGACCCCGAGCGAACGTGCATATTGCTTGGGTCAGCCCAGGCCCGCCCAGCACATCGCTGCGAGGTTGGCGGCAAAAGAAGCGGCGTACAAAGCTCTGCAGCGGGCTGGAAACGCTCGTGGAGTTGGTTGGCGCGACACCGAAGTGTTACTGAACAGTGACGGCAGTCCCACGCTCAAGTTCCACGGTCGCGCCGCGACCGCGGCCACGGCGATCAATGTTCACGAAGCCCTCGTGTCGTTGACGCACTCCAATCGATCGGCGGCGGCGGTCGTGATTCTCAACGGCCACGTGCCTGAGGAAATGCCGGCGCGGTAGTCCGACCGCTTCGCATTTCGGCTGCCCTCGCGTGCGCTTCGAGGCCTTCTTGGCGGGCCAGCCACACGACGTCTTGAATAAATTCATCATCGGGTCGGGCGTCGGCGCCGCGCATCCATGTGCGGATGCGGAGAAAGTTGAACACAGAAAGCCCCGCTTTTTGTCTGGACGTTTGCCCCGTTGGGAGCACGTGATTGGGTCCCGCTCCATAGTCACCAAACACCTCTCCCGTGAGTTCACCGATGAACGCGGCCCCATAATGTCGCAGCAGTGGCAACAGCCTGTTCGGGTCCTCGATGGAGAGCTGCACGTGTTCCGGCGCGATGGCATTGCACGCGTCGGCGATTGCTTGTCGATCTTCGCAGAGAACCACACCGCCGCGCTTGAGCGCGGCCCGTGCGATGTCCCCGGTGGGCAGGTCGCGTAGCTGCACTGCGAGTTCGGCCTCCACACCATCGACGACTGCTTCGCTCGTGGCGATCAGAACCGGCAAGGCACGCGGATCGTGTTCGGCCTGAGCGAGGAGATCGGCGGCGACCACTGCGAGATCTGACGATCTGTCGGCGACGACCACGAGTTCGGATGGGCCGGCGGGCATGTCGACGGCAACATCGCGCGCAATCGCGAGCTTGGCTGCCGTTACATAGGCATTGCCCGGTCCCACCACGATGTCGCTGGGGGGGATGGGCCCGACGCCGTACGCAAGCGCTGCTATCGCGTGGGCTCCGCCCGCGGCGAGAAAACCGTGCGCGCCGGCAATACGCGCCGCGGCGATCGTGATTGCCGCCGGGCGCGGACTCGCCACCCAAATGCTCTCCACGCCGGCGACGCGCGCAGGCACGACGGTCATCAAGGCGGACGAGGGAAGAGGATAGCGACCGCCCGGGGCGTAGCATCCTGCGCGTTCCAGCGGCTCGATCGAGTGACCGGCCGTTCCACCGGGCACGGGCACGCTGATGTTTGCCAGCGCATCGCGCTGCGCCACAGCAAATGACTCGATGCGTCCTGCAATGCGTTCGAGACGCTCTCTGTCGCCCGGTTTCATTTGGTCGGCGAAACGTTGCATTTCTTTCTGCGTCAGGTACAGCGGCTCGTCCGGCGTACGCCCGTCGAGGCTTCTGCTATAGTCGAGGAGCGCTTCCTCGCCTCGCTCCTTGACGCCATCAATGATCTCGGTTACTTGCTGCAACACGCGGTCGGAGATTCGTTGACTCCGCTGGGCGAGTTCGGTAGCGGAACGCCGAGTCAATTTCATTGTACGGACGCTCGGTTGCTCGCCGTCATGGGCCGGCGCGACACCCGGCGGTGACGGCGCTCGAGCTCGTGCAAGACCGAGTCGATGGTAACACCGTTTCGAGCAGCGGCGACAAGTGTGAAATACAATACGTCGGCGACCTCATGGACTGCTTCAGCCTCGGTTTCGGCCCGTACCAATTCGACAATTTCCTCGAGGAGTTTCGCTTCGAGAAGCGCCGAATCTCTCAAGAGCTTTGACGTGCCGGATTGCGGTGCCGGACGGGCCCGCCGATCAGCGATGACCCGCTCGAGCGAAGAGAGAGAAAACTGCGTGGGCCAACAGCTTCGTCGCTCGGTGTGACAAAACCCTGAGCCGTGCTGTCTGACCGTGAACCGAAGCGCGTCGTTGTCACAGTCGAGATCCACTCGAAGCAACTCTTGCGTGCATCCCGATGTGGCGCCCTTGCGCCAAATCTCGTTGCGCGATCGAGACCAATAGATTCCGCGACGTTCGTTGACGGCTTGGGCGAGTGATGCACGCGTGCTCCAGACAAGTCCGAGCGTTTCACCCGAAGAGTCGCACACCACGGTGGGCCAAGTGTTTCCCTCAACGGCCTTGGTTGCCAGAGCGGCGAACGCGTCGCCGAGTGTGAGGCGATCCGTGTACAACGCCATGCCGACCTGAGCGTCGGCGCCGATGCGGGCGAGCGACGCAATCTGCTCTGCCGTATGTATTCCGCCGGCTGCGGTGATCCGGGCGTCACCCGCCGCCCGTACCGCGCGTTCCACCAGCGACAGATCAAAACCCGACATCTCTCCCTCCCGTTCCACTTGCGTCAGCAGAAACCCACCGACCGCCGGTGCCAGTTCGGCTATGCGGGCGATTGGCTCGTGCGCAGTGCGCGTTTTCCACCCGTCCACTACGACCGCACCGCGCAAACTGTCGACCGCAGCGACAACGCGCTCCCGGGGAAACTGCGAGCAGAACTGGACCGATGCAGCCGTCCCCACGACGATGCCCGTTGCCCCGGCGTCGAGCCACATGCGTGCGGTTTCGATGGTACGTATGCCGCCACCGACACGACACGGCGCACGCCGCACCATCTTTCGGATCAGATCCGTATTCGCGCCACGGTCCATGGCTGCGTCGAGATCTACAACCGCAACTTCACCCACCACGGCAAACTGCTCGAGTTTCTCCAACGGATCGCCACCCTCGAGAACGAGCTCGCGCCCCTGCCGGAGCTGGACGACCCGCCCGTTCATGATGTCGATGCTGGGTATGATCATTGTCGCACCTGCAGTCCTTGGGCTGCGAGAAAATTCTTGATGCCTGTGACCGTCTCCCGTCGATCGTGGAACACGGAGGCAGCGAGCACGGCATCGGCACCGGCACCGAACGCCGCGGCGACGTCACGAGGAGTGCCGATGCCTCCGGACGCGATTACTGGCACCGAGACCGTGTGGCGCATGGCGGTGAGGAGCTCGAGATCGCAACCATCCTGGGTGCCGTCACGATCCCAACTGGTTAGTAAGATCTCTCCGGCTCCACGGTCTACGCCTTCCCGCGCCCACTGCAGTGCGTCCAACTCCCTCGTTTCGCGCCCTCCCAACACCAGCACTTCCCACGCTGGTCCCGCCCGTCGGGCGTCGATGGCGAGGACCACACACTGGCGTCCGAAAGCGTTTGCCATTTGCGTCAAGAGAGAAGGATTAGAGACCGCTGCGGTATTCACGCTCACCTTGTCTGCCCCGGCGGCGAGCAGCCGTCGAGCATCATCGACGGTGCGCACACCGCCGCCCACCGTCAGCGGGATATGCACGCTGTTGCGGACGCGACGAACAACCTCGAGTTGGGTGTTGCTGTTGTCGGGTGAGGCGGCTACATCGAGCATGACGATCTCGTCCGCGCCGTCGCACTCGTAGCGCGCAGCCTGTGCGACGGGGTCGCCCGCATCCCGAAGGTCTTGAAAATTGATGCCTTTGACCACACGGCCATCTTTGATGTCGAGACATGGAACGATGCGTGGTAGTAGGCTGGTTTCCGCCGCGTCCACCGCCTTATTCACGACGCGCTCGTTGCTGAGCCACCGACGAAGCAGCGCAAGCCCGTACTGGCTCGAAAGCTCGGGGTGAAATTGGCACGCCACGGTTCTCCCCTGTGCGAGTCCCGACACGACGCGTATGCCATGGGTCGTCCATGCGACGTCCCAGCCTGCGGGCGCGGCGGTGAGGCCGTAGGAGTTTGCGAATGCTGCCTCCCCTCGTGCGAAGACACTTTCTCCCTCTGGAGGTTCGACACCGTTCCACCCGAGGTGCGGCACGCGTACATCCGATGGCAGCGGCTCAAAGCGTCCCGGTACGATGCCCAGGCCGTCCACACCGGGATTCTCGGCGCTCTCCTCGCCAAGGAGTTGCATGCCAAGGCAGATAGCGAGAAGGGGCCTGCCTTCCAGATGCACAGCTGCAATCGCACGGTCGAGCGATCCCTGGCGCAATGTTTCCATGCCGGCTCCAAACGTCCCCACCCCCGGCAGCACGACATGTGTCGCCTTGCGCACCGCCGCCGCCGACCGCGTCACCACTGCCTCGACGTCGAGGGCACGAAATGCACTGAGAACCGACGCCAGATTGGCGACCCCGGAGTCGATAACCACGATGCGCATCAGGGCTTCTCTCCGAGCGTACCCTTGATTGACGGAATGTCCTCGAATGTCGATGGGCTCATCGCGCACCGAAGTGCGAGGGCGGTGGCCTTGAACGCCGCCTCGGCGCGATGGTGGTCGTTCGTTCCCTTGAGGACATCCACGTGAAGGGCGATGCGCGCCGCCGTCGCGAGCGAGCTGAGCACATGGGGGACGTTTTCACACGAGAGGTCGCCGAGGGCGTCGCGTTGCAGACCCAAGTCGATGTCTGCAAACGGTCGACCGGATACGTCAACAACCGCACGGGCCAACGCCTCGTCCAGAGGTGCGTACGCAGATCCAAAACGGGAGATACCCTTGCGCTCTGACAGTGCGCGATCGATCGCCATCCCGATGGCAATGGCACAGTCCTCTGCGGTGTGATGATCGTCTACCTGGAGGTCCCCTTTGCACGACAGCGTGATATCCCACCGAGCGTGGAACGCCAGGCTCTGCAGTAAGTGGTCGAGGAAGCCAACACCGGTATCGATCTCCGCGTTGCCCCGTCCATCGATAGTTAGGTTGACAGCCAACGAAGTCTCACGAGTGCTACGTTCGAGCTGTGCTTGACGAGATGTCATTTGAGCAAATCCTCCACGGCAGTGACACTGGCGAGAACGGTGATGGCCCCAGCAGCTTCGAGAGAAGCCACGGCCCGGGTATCATCACCCGGCGCGACAACGCCGATGGGGAGAACGCCAGCTGAACTCGCTGCTCGGACGTCATCCGGCGTGTCTCCAAACATCCACGCGCGCTCTACCTCCATCTGCTCGACGGCCAGACGTACGGGAGCCGGATCTGGCTTGAGCGCCGCGTCCTCGAGGCACACGACCGAGTCGAACAGCGACCGAATACCCACTCGGTCGAGGAACCATTCGGCTTCGCTGCGTGGCCGACCGGTGACGATGCCGAGCTTCACGCGCTTGGCGAAACGCTGGAGCCACGTGCGCGGGATGAGGAGGCGCTCTTGTTCGCGTAGTCCGCCCGTCGACCCGGTGCCGAGATAGAGTGCTTGGTATTTCGCTGTGACCGACTCGAGAGAAACATCGACACCACCGTTGCGCAGCAGGCGGTGCGTCAGTATCCAATCGTTGTTGGCATCCCCGGCGTGAATCGCCTCTTGGAGATCGTTCCGTGTGATTTCCAATCCGAACGATCGTGCTGTTTCGACGATGCACCGACGGTACGATTCCTTGACGTCGGCCAGCACACCGTCCATGTCGAAGAGGAGAGCTTGTGGTGAAACGGCAAGCTCGAGAGCGGCAATCAGTCGCTTGAAACACGCCTCGTTTCCCGGAAGCGATATGCGCAGCGCATCGGCGATTTCCGGGCGGTGCGGAAAGTATCTCACGGCGATTCCTGAAAACGCCAGCGCGGCGTAGGCGAAACCTACGCGACCGCCGAAGTTCACTAGCAGGAAGTTGCCCTGTGACTCGGCCGCGGATAGACCGAGGCGGGGCAGGTAGGCCGCCAAGCGTTCGCGTTCGGTTTTGATTCGCGCGACGTGTTCTGTAAGTGATCCAGTGCCGCGTCGCAGTTGTGCCCTGGCCACCGCGAGCGAAAGCGCCGACACTGGGTACGGGTTGCCGGCGTTTTGCAGTACCGCCGCCACTTCGGGTGAAGTCACGGCGTAACCCACCCGGCAACCCGCCAGTCCCCAAGCCTTTGAGAATGTGCGGACGACCACCACGTTGTCGAATTGCAGGGCGGTGGGCGTGAGGTCCTCGTCGGCGTACTCGACGTAGGCGTGATCCAACAACACGATCGACTCCGCCGCGGCCCGTGCGACCCGCGTCAGGTCTTCGACAGAGGCCACCTGACCGGTCGGATTGTTTGGGGTGACCATCACGACCAATGACGTTGAGGAGTCGATCGCGTCAATGACTTCGTCTACCGGATACTGTTCCCGCCAGGGCACCGTAATCACTTCGCCTCTCGCCAACGCCGCGAAGCGATACAGCATTTCGAACGCGGGGATCGGCAGGACAATCTGGCTTGTTCTCCGGACAAACGCTCGGCAAACTCGATCGAGTGCATCGTCGGCGCCCGCTGTCACGACCACCTGCTCGGGATCGACATCAATCCAGGAGGCAATTTCCGACTGCAACGCGCTCGTGTCAGGATACTCACGCAACGCCGCGGTTTCCAAGCGACTCAGCTCAGTGATGAGATCTGGTGACGGCTGGTTGCCTTCGTTTCCATCAAGCCGCAGGATGTTTGGTCCGTTGAGGACCGGTCTCGCGTAGGGCTCCACGGGAACGTCTGTCGGTGGGACAATTCGTTGTGTCGTCACGGTACGATCTGGGATGGCGTCGTGACCACGATATCACTGCCACCTGCGGCCTTGACGGCGGGAATGATCTCCGGAAGGCGGTCGCGCGGCACGGCGGCTTTCACGGCGTACCCACTGTTACCGAAGAGGGGAGCGACGGTCGCTTCGCGCATGCACGGCAACTGCGCGACGACCGCGTCGAGCCGTTCGGCTGGCGCATTGACCTCCACCAGCACGCGTCGCCGCGCTTCGAGGACGCTGGTCAAAACGAGACGGAGATCTTCGATCCGACGACTCTTTTCGCGGACTCGCATTGCCTGGGGGCTGGCGTATAAACGGGTTGATGACCGTTCGAGCGTCTCCAGCACTTCGAGCCCATTGGCGCGCAGTGTGCTTCCCGTCGCGGTGTTATCGACGATCACATCGGCGTCTTCAGGAGGGAAGACCTCCGTCGCACCGTATGAACGCACGAACTTGGCTTGCAGTTGTCGCCGGTCGATCCATTCGCGCGTGAGCCGCTCGTATTCCGACGCCACCACGACCAACCGATTCGGCAACTCGCCCTGATCCAGCAACGATGCCGGGGCGGCGGCAACGACATTGACGGGGTCGAGACCCGTGTCCAGGAGCTCCACCACGTCGGCGTTCATCTCACGAACCCAATCCGCACCGGCAAACCCAACGTCACGACTGCCGAGGGAGAGCATTTCGACAACGTTTTGCGGCTTGAGAAATTTCGTCTCAGCGCACTCGAGCGAGATCGTGGGCCGATAATTCCGCTCCGAGGGCGTCACCCGGATGCCCGCCCCGGCTAGGAGCGCAAGGACACCGCGCTCCATTCGACCCTTGGGTAACCCCAAGCGCAGTATGGTGTTTGTCTTGGTTGTGGACATAATCGAGTTCCGTATGGTTTTGGCCGGAACCCGCGAGGAAGGTGCTGTCAGATCATGAAAACAACAACGCCGACCTCGAGGGGCCGGCGTGAATCAGTGCTTGTATCGTCGATCGAACTTTCGTCAACTCACACCTTCAGCCGGCCTCCCCGCGATGCGGGTGGCTATGACCGTGGTGCTGGTGGTGCGAGTAGACGTTTATTTTCATAGCTTCTCAATAGAACAGGCCGACACCAGCCCGTCAAGGCTAGGTTCGGGCCGATTCCACAAGGAACGAGTTGCTCGGGATGGCGACCTCTTCGTGTTTGGTCCATCGAGCCATCAACAGCACGCCGACGATCGCGATGACGATACTGGTGAGTTGAGCGACCGTGAAGGCTCCAAGAAATCTGTCGTCTTTGGCCCTGATGAACTCGATCAAGAACCGTTCGGTACCGGCAAACAAGAGATATGCGCCAAACAGCCAACCGGTCCCATGAGCGTGCGTACGAAGCCGCCACAGCACCCAGAAAGCCAACAACATCGCCGCGGTCTCGTACAACTGGGTCGGGTGCACTGCCATCGCTTCCAATGGATTGACACCTTCGGGGATGGGTATGCCGTAATTGGAGTTCAGCTGCAGGGCGGTCGATGGTGGTAACCCCTCCGGGAATCTCATACCCCAAGGCAGGCTCGTGGGAACGCCGTAGTCATCCTGTACCAAGAAACATCCGACACGGCCCATCGCGTACCCGACCGCCAAGGCCGGTGCGACGAGGTCGCACGTGACGCGCGTGGGGATGCGTTTCCGCAGCCCGTTCAAATAGACCGCGGCCGTTCCACCGATGAAACCCCCGTACCACACCAAACCACTCCGCGACATGAGAGCGCCCGGATCGCGGGTCAGGACGACGTACCAGATCTTGGCGCCTACGATTCCCCCGATCACGGCGGCGACTACGATGTCCGATGCGTAATCTTCGTTCAGACCACGCCGCCGAAGTTCTCGTTGGATCGCCCATCCGCCGGTGAGGAACGCCACCATCAACATCAGGCCGTAGCCCGTGATCTCGAGAGAAAAAACATTGAAGATTAGCGGGTAAGTGGTCATGGCTTGGTCGTTGTGGGAAAGAGTTCGCGGTCCTGCTCCAGTCCGGGCCACGCCATGCGTGGATTCGCTTCGAGGTATGAGTCGCTCTCATGGCCCTGTGCGAGATGAAACCACCCCGCTCGGGCAATCATCGCCGCGTTGTCGGTGTTCAGTCGAGGCTGTGCAACCGCCAACCGTGCCTTGTCCCCGATGGCCTCGGACACCCGTCGAGAGAGTGTTTGGTTGCAAGCCACACCACCCCCAAGGACCACGGTGTGATAACCCGTTCGGTCGAGGGCCATCAAGACCTTGTTGGTCAAGACATCGAATGCCGCTGCTTGGAAGGAGGCCGCCATGTCCGCACGGTCGGGCTCCAGGTCTTTGCGCTCTTTGGCGGCATAGAGCACCGCCGTTTTCAAGCCGCTAAACGAAAAATCAAATCCGTCATCCTTCATGGGACGCGGAAAGGCAAAACGATCGGTTCCCGTCGCCGCCAGCTTTTCGATGATCGGTCCACCGGGGTAACCGAGTCCGAGGAGCTTGGCCACCTTGTCGAACGCTTCGCCGGCGGCATCGTCTCGCGTCTGTCCCAGCAAGATGTAACGGCCCCACTCGGGGACATCGAGGAGTACCGTGTGTCCTCCAGACACGATCAGCGCCACAAACGGTGGTTTGAGATCCGGGTCCTCCAGCGTCGGGGCAAACAGGTGTCCCTCGAGATGGTGGACCCCGATGAGACGCCGGTCTCCTGCCGCGGCCAGGCCCTTGGCGAAACACACACCGACGAGCAGTGCGCCCACCAAGCCGGGCCCCGCGGTGACCGCCACCGCGTCCACGGCGCTCAATGGAACGCCGGCCTCGGTCAACGCGCGGTCTACGACAGGTCCTATCGCACGGAGATGTGCGCGGCTGGCCAACTCAGGAACGACGCCTCCAAAAACCTTGTGAATGTCTTGAGACAGGATGACGAGACTCGCCAACTCCGCTTTGGCGCGGTCGGCGACCAGCACGGCGGCTGACGTCTCGTCACACGACGTTTCGATTCCGAGAACGACGTCGCTCATTGGATGATGCGTTGTGCCTGTACCGAGTCCGGAGCCACGGTGGCCGTGAGGCCGGTGGGCGGACGCACGCTGAGCTCGAGCATGTCTCCCTCGGCAGCGGCTGCTGGAGCCGTCACGAGGAGACTGTCGCGATTGAGTGTCGAAAGCCTGGCTGCCGGTCCGTGAACCGTTACCGCGACGGTGGACGGCACGCTGCCCCACACGCCGCCGCCGATGACCACGGGGACGCCTCCAATGGTGCGCTGCGTGATCTGATCGACGCGCACTTCGATTTCAACTTGCGATTGCGAGAGCGTCACCAGCCCGAGCGCTGTCGTGTCGATGTCGACGTTGCGGCGTAATGTGCGTCGCACGTCGGGGAGATCCAATGGTATCGTGTACAGCCTGCCGAGCCTATTCACCGGCGCTTGAGCCCCGATCACCGTAACGCTCTCAGGAACGATCCTGACCGGCCCGAGGAGAACGAACCCCGACGCGGCTCTAACGATGCCACGCGAATAAACAGGAACGGATCGACGGCGTACGTCGCCCAGCTGCACCACGAGCCGTTGGGGCACGATTTCCTGTAGAGTCACTCCGGCGTCCGGCGGCAAGATCACGTCTTGCGGCGATAGATCGATCGTGATCGAGGCTCCGATCGTGGAATCGGTCACCACTTTGGTGAGCACGGGTGGGTTGGTGTAGAGCTTGATCAACTCTCGCGGAGGTCCGCCCACGCGCGCCTGTACTTGAGGCAATGCCTGAGCAAGGATACGGTCGTCGGGGATCCGAATGTCGAGTCGAACGGGAATGAGCTGGGCGGTGGGTTGCTCGGCGGACAGGGCGGCCCACAGGACCGCCGCCAACGCGAGTGCGGTAATCTTGATGGGCCAATTGGCGACTACGGCGGACTTGATGTCGAACTGCATCAGCCTCCCGATTCACCTGCCTGGGTCGGTGTTGCCGCGTCGGTCTCGTCGGGCGAACTCTCGTCCGTCTCGGCAATCCCCAACAGCCGCCGGAATCGCTCCCGCTGTACCGGCTCATCCCACTCGACCGGCCCGATCGACTTGTGCACGATCATGCCGTCACGATCCAAGATTACCGTTTCGGGCAGACCGGTCGTTTGGTAGTCGATTTCTACCTGCCCGCTGCGGTCGTGTAGCACGTCGAAAGTGAGTCCCAGTTCGTTGGCAAAATCCAGCACTTCGTCGCCGCTCACCTGGTCCACGCTCACCGCGACGATCTTGAGACCGGCCGGACCCAACTCCTGGTAGAGGCGTTCCATCGAGGGCATCTCCCAGCGGCAGGGCCCACACCAAGTTGCCCACAAGTTCAGTAGCACTACTTCGCCGCGATAATCGGCGAGCGTCACGCTATCGCCTGTGTCGAGGTTCACGGCGTTGAAGTCGGGGGCCTTCATCACCGGCCGAACCTGGGCGATGTCTTCGGTGAGAAGCATGCCGATCCCGAGCGCTCCAACCAGCAGCGTCATGATGATACCCACCGCGATCCATTGTCCCCGCGAGGAATTCTTGCTCATACTGATACCCCTTCTTTGCAGCGATCACGTAGCTCGCCGATCCGCGCAGCGGGATCGGGCGCCGAGAAAATCGCTAAGCCCGCTACGAACGTGTCCGCACCGGCACCGTGCGCTGCCACTATGGTGTCCGGTGTAATACCCCCGTCTACTTCCAGAAATGCGCTACTCCCGTGGTGATCGAGCAAGAGCCGCGCGCGGTGGATCTTGTCCGTCGCACTGCCAATATACGATTGGCCCGCGAAACCGGGGTTCACGCTCATGATCAGCAACAAATCGAGGTCGTCCATTACTTCACCGGCCATCGAGATCGGCGTCCCCGGGTTCAGGGCCAGCCCGGCTCGCATTCCGTTCTCCCGGACTGCCGCCAGGTGACGCTGCACGTGGATCGTCGCCTCCGGATGAAACGTGAACACCGAGGCTCCTGCTTGAGCAAACGGTTCAATGTACTGCTCTGGTTCCACGACCATCAGGTGGACGTCCAGCGGCAGATCCGTGAGACCCCGAAGCGCCTCAATCACGGGCGCGCCGAAGGTCAGATTGGAGACGAACCGTCCATCCATGACGTCGACATGTATCCAATCGGCGCCCCCGTCCGTCAACATCTGAACTTCGTCCGCCAGCCGGCCGAGATCGGCGCTCAGCACGCTCGGGGCGATGCGAACGGGGTTTGCCATTACTGCTCTCTCCTCCTGACGTACCAGCCGGTGACGTTGGTGCCCGGGGCCGTGAGGGTGCCTCCTGGCGGTTGTTGCTGAAAGATCGCTCCCTCGACCTGCGCTCGGGAAAGGGCCGGGAAAAACGTGCCCATCACCAGGTCCAGAGCCTCCAAGGTATCCTGAGCCTGCTCCAAAGTCATGCCCAACAAATCCGGCATCACCAGCGTGGCGGGGCCGATGGACACCAGCACCCGCACGGCGTCACCCGGTCGGAGAGCCACCCCCGCTCGTGGACGGGTGTTTTCGATCTCCCCGCGGGGAAGCGGCGTCTGCACGCTGTCGATCACGGCTATCAGCCCTGCTGATTCTATGAGCAGCCTGGCAAGCTCTCCGGTGTAGTTTGCGACGTCCGGCACCGGAATCTGCTGCGGCCCCTGGCTGACCGAGAGCTGGACCGACGAGCCTTCAGGCACGACGACCCCCGAGGGCGGGTCCTGCCATACGACATTGCCAAAAGACGCGCTGGGATGGCTGAGGGTTTCGGCGTCTCCGGCCAGCAGACCCTCGGCGAGCAGTGCCTCCCGGGCGTCGGATTGCGGCAGGCCGATCACGTTGGGTACGGTGCGTGCCTCGACAAAGAACGGTGCAGGAAACAATAGCAACGCGGCGACGAAGTATCCCGCGACCAGGAATACGAGGAAAGCGCCCACAAACAGCCTGCGGTCGTGACCGTGCGACAGCGCCGCCAGCCAGGCTCCGGGTTTGAACCACCCGAGTCCGACACGCCGCTTGCGGCCGGAGGAAGTGTGTCGGCGTACTTTCATGCCGCTCGCCTCAATCGCGCCGCGAACCCACCGTCGCCCGCATTCGCGCCGGGAAGCAAAACCAGGTCTGGGTCATCTCGTCGGTAGTTTGGGTGCTGTTTCAAGAATCGATCGACTTGCCGCTCGTTCTCCTCGGGCTCGAGGGAGCAAGTGAGGTAGCCGAGCACGGCGCCGGTTTTCACGATGGAGGCAACGCCGGCCAAGATTTCCGCTTGGCGGTGTGCCAACACGTGGATTTGTGACTCTTCGAGTCGCCATCGGGCGTCTGGGTGTCGCGCCATGGTGCCGGTCGCGCTACAGGGGGCGTCCACCAGCACGAGGTCCATGGTTTCGATCGCGAGGGGTGGATGTCGGGCGTCCGCGGCCAGCTGCCGCACGTTCGGCGCGGCGCGCTTCAGGTTGTCCCGCAAACGGCCGAGGCGACGCAGCGACCAATCCGACGCCAGGACCGAGCACGAACGACTGAGCGAGATCGCTTTGCCCCCAGGAGCGGCACACGCGTCCCAAGCCCGCGTTGACGTGCTCGATTCGGTCACGAAATCGAGTAACCGGCGCTGCACGGGATCTTGCACGATGAAGCCGCCGTCTCGGTATCCGGGTAATGATTCCACCTTGGTATCGATAATCGTAAAACCGAAGCCCGAAGCGTGGGGCGTATGACGGATGTCGGCCGATTGCAGAGCCCCCGCCAACTTCTCGACCGCCCAGAGCGCCGGTTGGATGACCAGCGGCGGGCGCGAGTTGTTGTGTCGCAGCAAGTGTTCTGTTTTCTTCACTCCGTAATTTTCGAGCCAACGATGTACCAACCACGTGGGATGAGAGAAACGCTTGGCCAGATTCTCCGGCGTTGGCGGACCTGCAACGGTTTCAGCGTCGGGCCGCTCGGAAACTTTTCGTAAGACCGCGTTAACCAGCGGTGCGAAACTCGTGCCGCACGTGGCTTTCGCCAAATCCACCGAGCTTTGGACGGCCGCATAGGATGGTACACGATCGAGGTGTGAGAGTTGGTACGCGCCGATGCGAAGGACGTCCCGCAAATCCTCCGGTAGAGGTTTCTTTGGCTGCGTCAACGCGGCGGTTATCCGACGATCGAGGCCCAGTCGTTCTCGCAGCACCCCAGCCGCAATCTCATGGGCGAGCCTGCGGTCCGCGTCGGAAAGCTCTGTGATCGAGTCATCGAGCGCGCGATCGAAGGTCTCGCCGGTGCGTACGGCCCGCAGAATGTCGAGAGCTGCCCCCCGCGGCCCCGTACCCGAGGCCACGGTCAGTCCAGGAGACCGGTGGTGGGACTCGAGGGTACGGCGATTTCCCGACGGGCCATGCGCCCGGCCAGGTACGCCCAGCGCCCGGCGTCAACGCCCGATCGCATCGCGCGAGCCATTGCCACCGGATCGTTGGCCTGCGCAATCGCCGTGTTCATGAGGATGCCGTCCACGCCCTGTTCCATCGTCACGCACGCATCGGATGCGGTGCCGACTCCCGCGTCGACGATGACCGGTACCGAGAGCCGCTGCTTGATGATGCGAATGTGGTACGGGTTCAGGAGACCAAGGCCGCTTCCGATGGGGGACGCCAGTGGCATCACGGCGGCACATCCCGCCTCCTCCAATCGCAACGCGGTCACCAAGTCGTCGTTGGTGTACGCCATGATCTGGAAGCCCTCCTTGGCCAAGATCGTCGCCGCTTCGATCAACCCCGCGGTGTCAGGCATCAGGGTTTCGCTATCCCCGATGACCTCGAGTTTTACGAACTCGTTGAAGCCAGCCTCGCGGCCCAGTCGAGCGTAGCGGATCGCTTCGTCCGCGGTGTAACACCCGGCGGTGTTCGCCAATAGGAAGTAGCGTTCGGGCTCGAGATGATAGAGGATACCCTCCTCTTGAGACCGGTCGAGGTCCACCCGCCGGACGGCCACGGTAACGATTTCCGCACCTGACGCGTCGATCGCCTCCACCATGGTTTGGTTGTCGGCGTATTTGCCGGTCCCGACCATCAAGCGCGACCGGAATGTGCGGCCCGCGATGGTCAGCGGTAAGTCGGTTTGGGCAGCAACCGTTGTAGTCATTGGTCTCGATCCCGGGGCGGTTTCAGCCGCCACCCACGAAGTGGACGAGCTCGACACTGTCTCCGTCCTCGAGTGGAGTGGTTCGGAGTTGCGGGCGGCGAACGATGACGCGGTTGTGCTCGACCACCACCATGCGCGGGTCGAGCTCGAGGACCCGTAACAGGTCTTCCAAGCGACTACCGGAGTCAAACTCCCTCTTGTCGCCGTTGACGGTGACTTTGATCGATGCAGTCATAATTCACATGTTCCTTAATAATAGCAGCATCTCGGCCGCTACCGCACCGGGGTCGGGAGCCAGCCATAGCGACGAAATCGCCGCGATGCCGTACGCCCCCGCGTCCAGACAGGCCTCCGCGCGGCCGGTGGTGACTCCCCCGATCGCGATGATGCGCGCCGGCTGCGCCCGCTCGATGGCGTCGAGCCCTATGGCTGGGCGTCCCGGGTGAGACGGGGTTTCCCAGATAGGACCCAAGAAGACGTAGTCGGCCCCTTCCTCTGACGCCCGCAGCGCGTCTGCGGGGCTGTGTGTCGACCGGCCTATCCAGCGGTCGGGCCCGATGAGGTTGCGGACCTTGGAAACCGCCAAGCCGCCCGCGGGCAGGTGCACGCCGTGCGCGTCGACCAACAGCGCGACGTCGGCCCGGTCGTTCACAAACAACCGGGCACCGGTGGCGGAAGCGGCGTCCAGCAAGAGTGCCGCAGACTCAGTCAATCGGCGGCCCGGAGCGCCCTGGGCGCGAGCGTGCAGCGCGACGTTCGGCGACCGGCCGATCGCCTTGGCGCGGTCGGTCAGGTCGGCAAGCGCGAGGATGTTGTTGTCGGTAATGGCGTGCAGGCGCGGAAGCGTGGTGCTCACTCGAATCGATGGCCCACCGTCGTACCGCGCCCCCGCAGCCATTCAGTTGTCGCCATCCGTCTCTTGCCGGCCGGCTGCACGTCGAGGAATTGCAGTGCGCCCTGGCCCGTGGCAACCACGAATGCGGGGCGCGTGTCGATGACTTCGCCCGGTGGAGCGTCTGAAAACGTCCGATCGGCCCCCATCGGTCCGAAGAGCTTGATCTGGGTCCCGTCCAATTGGGTCCAAGCGCCGGGATACGGATCCATGGCCCGCACCAGCCGTGCGATAGTCTCGGCCTCGTCGCTCCAATCGATGTGTGCGGTGTCTCGGGTGATCTTGGGGGCTATCGTGGCTTGACTGTGGTCTTGGGGCTCGAACTCGGCCTCACCCAGCTGGATCAACTCCAGGGCCTGGACCAGTGCTAGCGCGCCCAACTCCGCCATGCGTACCGATAGCTCACCAAACGTCTCGTCTTCGGCGACGGGCGTGGGAACACGTTGCAAGACAGGTCCCGAATCGAGTCCCGCCTCTAACCGGATGATGGAGATTCCGGTTTCTGTGAGCCCGCGGAGAATGGCGTGTTGGATGGGTGCTGCTCCGCGGAGCGCCGGCAACAGGGAAGCGTGGACATTCACAAACCCGTGCTGGGGAATTGGCAGCAACGCGGGCCGGAGGATGTGTCCGTACGCCACCACCACACCGATGTCAGGTGCGATCGCCTCGAATTGGTCCAGAAAATCCGGCTCGTCTGGACGAGCCGGTTGTAAGACTTGGAGTTCCTCTTCCAGGGCGACCCGTTTGATGGCAGGCGGAATCATCGTCGAGCGAGTGCGGCCCTGTGGTTTGTCGGGTTGCGTCACGACCACACGGACGTCGAATCCTTCACCGACCAGGGCACGAAGCGACGGCACCGCGAAGTCGGGTGTGCCAAAGAACGCGATCCTCATGACCCCGACGTCTCTGCCGGAGTCACTTCCTTGATGTATCCCTGTCCTTTGCGCGATTTTTTCCACTTTTTCTGCAGCATATGGCGTTTGAGCGGGCTCAGATGGTCGAGGAATAGGATGCCGTTCAGGTGGTCGATCTCGTGTTGCACCGCCCGAGCAAAGAGGTCGGTGAGCTCGTGCCGCTCTCGCTCTCCTTCGAGATTGGTCGTCTCAACGACGATTCGTTGCGCACGGTCGACGTCACCGAACATGTCGGGAATGGACAGGCACCCTTCCTCGTCCTTTTCTTTGCCTTCCTTCTCGAGCACTTCCGGATTGATCAGCACCAACTCGGGATGGTCTCCCACTTGAACAACTGCTACGCGTCGGGCCAATCCCACCTGATTCGCGGCCAGGCCGATTCCTTCAGCCGCGTACATCGTATCGAACAGATCTTGTACGAGCGTGCGTACTTCATCGTCGACGGACTCCACTTCGTCGGAGCGTTGCCGCAGCGTCGGTGACCCCAACAGGTGGATGGAGCGCAACGCCACTAGGTCGATTCTTCTTTTTTCTTGGACGGAATGTCCGCGATTCGGTCACGCATGACGACGAATCGTGATTCGCCGCTCTTGATGGTGACACGATCGTCTTTGAGATGAATGATTTCTCCCACGATACCGCCCGCGGTGACGACCTCATCTCCCTTTTTCAGTTGTGTCACATGCTCGCGATGCTGGCGTTCTCGTTTCACCTTCGGTCGAATCATGAAGAAGTAGATGATCGCGAAGATGAGCAGCATCTGCAGCAAAAAGAAGCTGCTGCCTGGGGGGCGCTGCTGTTGCGCCGTTTCCTGAAAAGCGAAAAGCAAAGACCACAAAGTTGTCACGATGTCCCTCGACGGTTATAGCGCTCGATCCATTCCCGATGCCACGAGGTGAATGTCCCTGCGCTGATATGCTGCCCCGCATCTTCGGCGAGACGGATGAGAAACCTCACGTTGTGCAAGGACAATAACCGGAGACCCAACAGTTCGTCCGCCATAAACAGGTGTCGCAGGTAACCCCGGGTGTACACGGTGCACGTCTCACACTCACAGGTTGCGTCCAGGGGTGCCGGGTCGGTCCTGTAGGTAGCGTTGCGGATATTGATCGGTCCGTCCGGCGTAAACGCCGACCCGTTGCGACCGTTGCGCGTGGGTGCGACGCAGTCGAAGAGATCCATGCCGCGCGCCACGGCGCCCAACAAATCCTCCGGAAACCCTACGCCCATAAGATAACGTGGAAGGCCCCGGGGGAGAGATGTTTCCACCGCTTCGAGCACCTCGTACATCGTCTCACGACCCTCCCCGACGGCGAGGCCGCCGATGGCGATACCGGTCCAGTCCCCCAGCGCCGCGATTTGCTCGAGTGCTCTCGTGCGGAGGTCGAGATACCTCGCCCCCTGCGCAATCGGCCAGATGGTCTGATGGTCTGGTCGGTCTCGGCCCAATTCCTCGTGACGCACGCGGCACCGCTCCAGCCATCTGCCGGTCCGCTCGAGCGCGTCCTCGGCGACTTTGTACGCGACGTCTCCGGGAACCACGTGATCGAACGCCATCGCCACGTCGGGCCCCAACGTCCACTGGATCTCCATGGCGCGCTCCGGAGAGATATGACGCTCGCCACCGTCGACATGCGAACGGAACGTCACGCCGTCTTCGTCCACCTTACGAGCGCTTTCCAGCGAGAAGATCTGAAATCCTCCGGAATCGGTCAGCAGCGGGCCATCCCACGCCATGAATCCGTGCAGCCCTCCTAGGTCGGCCACCACATGTTCCCCGGGCCGCACGTGGAGATGATAGGTGTTGCTCAACACCATCTGTGCGTTCACTGCTTCGAGGTCGGCGGGCGAGAGGGTGCGAACCGTTCCCTGGGTTCCGACCGGCATAAACATGGGGGTTTGCACGGTGCCGTGTGGAAGTGTGAGTGTGCCAGTACGCGCGGCCCCGTCTTCACCCTCGACTCGGAATTCGAACATTACACCACCACCATGGCATCGCCGTAGCTGTACAATCGATACCGTTCCGCCACGGCGTTGCGGTACGCGGACAAGACGTTGTCTACCCCGGCAAAGGCGGCCACCAGCATCAACAGGGTCGAGCGCGGCAGGTGAAAGTTGGTGATCAGTCCGTCCACTATGTGAAAGTCGTAGGGTGGATAGATGAACAGTTTGGTCCAGCCCTCCCCGGGCCGCATCGTCCCGTCCCGTCCGACCGTTTCCAACACACGCGCAACGGTCGTTCCCACGGCCCATACGCGCCGACCGGCCTCGCGTGCCGCATTCACGGTCTTTGCAGTTTCCTGTGATACACTGTACCACTCGGCGTGCATGATGTGCTCTGCGGGGTCGTCCACACCGACTGGTTTGAAGGTACCCGGTCCGACATGGAGGACGACTTCGTTGACGTGTACACCGCGTTGCTTGATGTGCCCGAGGAGGTCAGCCGTGAAGTGCAACCCCGCTGTGGGGGCGGCGACGCTTCCGTCTTCTCGAGCGTACACCGTTTGGTAGCGTTCCTGGTCATTGCGTTCCGGGCCGCGCGCGATGTAAGGTGGCAAGGGCACGGCACCGTACTTGTCCATCAACTCCCCCCAATCGAGCCCGGTGAGACGCACCCGGCGCAGGCCGCCGCCGATGACCCCGGTTATCTCCAACTCCGCCGCATCGTCGAAACGAACGGTGCGTCCGACCTTCAATTTTCCACCTGGGTGCACCATGGCAATCCAGGTGTCGTCGGTGTCGGGGTGCACGAGCAACACTTCAGCGGGTGCGCCGTTTTGCCTAATCCCCTGGAGCCGCGCGTTGATGACCCTACTGGTGTTGATCACCAGCACGTCGCCGGGGTCGAGCAGCTCGATGAGGTTGGCAAAATGCTTGTGTACGGCGGTGCCCGACACCCGATCCAGATGCAGTAAGCGGCTTGCCGCGCGATCCGAACAGGGATGCTGGGCGATGAGTTCTTGCGGGCACTCGTAATCGAAGGCTGCGGTGGAGAGGGAGGGCAACATCCGCTTCATGCCGCGGCAATCGGGAGCCCCGCTCCCCGCTCCATTTCCCTCATCACTCCCCGATCACTCCCCGAAAATGGATGCCTGCTCCCCCCTGGTGGGTGGCGCGAGACCAAGGTGCCGATACGCCGCGGACGTCGCGGCCCGACCCCGTGGCGTACGGTTCAAGAACCCTTGTTGCACCAGAAACGGCTCGTAGACCTCTTCGAGCGTACCGGCGTCCTCACCGACGGCCACGGCAATGTTGTTGAGGCCAACCGGACCGCCGTCGAACTTGTCGATGAGCGTTCTTAGGACACGCACGTCCATGTCGTCGAGACCGTACTCGTCCACGTTCAATCGTCGCAGTGCATCTTCGGCGACACTACGACTGATGACACCGTCGGCCTTGACTTGCGCAAAATCGCGAACGCGACGCAACAACCGGTTGGCGACCCGCGGCGTGCCGCGACTCCGCTTGGCGAGCTCGACAACACCTGCCTCCTCGATCTCCACTTCGAGGATGGCGGCCGAGCGGGCGACGATGCGTTCCAATTCTTCCGCGGGATAGTAGCCGATGCGTTCGATGATCCCGAACCTGGCGCGCATCGGCGGAGTCAGCATGCCATACCGCGTCGACGCGCCGATCAGCGTGAAGGGTTCCAAGCGGAGTGGCACGGTTTGCGCGTTTGGCCCGTCTGCTATGCGTACGTCGACGTGAAAGTCTTCCATGGCGGGGTAGAGGAATTCTTCGAGCACCGGCCGCAGGCGATGGATTTCGTCGATGAAAAGCACGTCGCGGCGCTTCAACGAGGTAAGCAGCCCGACGAGGTCGCCGGCTTTCTCGATGACGGGACCGCTGGTCGTCCGGACACTCACGCCCATTTCCCGGGCAACGAGCGTGGCAAGTGTCGTCTTGCCCAAACCAGGAGGGCCGTAGAACAGAGTGTGGTCGAGCGGGTCGTCGCGTTTCTTGGCGGCGTCGATGTAAATCTGCAGGCTCTCACGAACCTGCTCTTGGCCGATGAACTCTGCTAGGTGTGACGGGCGCAGTGAAGTTTCGTTCACGCTCTCGTCAGGAAGGACCTCAGGCGTCGTTATCGTGGGTCTAGTCACTTTGCAGGAGCCGCTTCCCAACGCACGGGTCGCTCACCGCGCGAAATTGTGTGTTTCTGGTGGCACGTAATGCAGCGGTCCGTGCCATTCGTGTTCTTGGCTTCGATGAGCGTACGATTCGTCGTACCGCACTTGGTACAGACCCACTCTGCCGATTTCATTGTCCCCTTGCGAGAAGTTCTAACGCACTGCGAACGATTTCCCCGGTGTCGGAGGTTCCATTCGCTGCCAAAACCGAACGGACGGCGCCGTCCGCTTCCATCTGTCCGTAACCCAGGCTCACGAGCGCTTTCGTCGCTTGATTGCCGACGGTATCCGTACTCGTCGGATCACCCGTCACCTCAAGGTCGCCCATCCGATCGCTCAGTTCCAGTACCATGCGCTCGGCCTTCTTCTTGCCTACGCCTGACACGGTGCACAGTGCAGCGAGATCGGCCTCCTTGATTGCTCGGACGACGCGGTCTCTTCCCAATGCTGACAGGAGACTCAGTGCGAGGCGCGGACCCACGCCGCTGGCGCCAAGCAATCGTTGAAAGACGATTCGCTCATCGGCGGTCTCGAATCCAAATAGCGCCCAACCGTCTTCCCGCACGACGAGCATCGTATGGAGATGCACCTCACTCCCGGCGGGTGGGAGCCGCCCCAGGAAGCTCACGGGGACAGCCATTTCATAGCTGACGCCGCCGGCCGTCGCGATCGTGACGAGATCACCCGAGCGGGCGGTAACGGTGCCCCGAACACCGGCGATCATGGTCTCCTCGTCAACAGGAAGGTCAGCGCGACCGCCACTCCGTCCGCCGCATCATTCGGCGTGGGTGGCTCACGCAGGTTGAGGAGACGTTGAACCATGTACCCCACTTGAGATTTTCCCGCGTGGCCCATTCCGGAAATGGTTTTCTTGACCGTGGCGGGCGGGAATTCCACGATGTCGATTCCCGCCTGGACGGCCGCCAGTAGGATGACCCCACGCGCGTGTCCGAGAACTATCGTCGTTCGTACGTTCTTGGCGTAGAAGATGTTCTCCAACGCCAACGTGTCGGGGCGGTGCGTTTCGATGAGTTGTGCGATGCCGTCGTGGAGAGAGTCGAGGCGGTGCCACAGCTCGCCTTTGGGATTCGTGCGAATCACTCCGCATTCGACCAGATGACCCGGCGCCCCATTTGCCGGCTCGACGATGCCGTATCCGGTCACCGCCGTACCGGGGTCGACACCGAGTACCCTCTGTGTCACTCTCCCGCCGCCGCGAGTGTTTCCGCGTCGATATCGAAGTTGCTGAACACTTTGGATACGTCGTCGTTGTCGTCTAAGGCCGCCATGAGTTTCAAGAGCTTTTCCGCATCTTTGCCCGCGACCTGAACGGTGCTTTTGGGGATCCTGCCGATCTCGGCATCGTCCAGCTTCAGGCCGGCGCCGATGAGGCTTGCGCGAACGCTGTGTAGCGAGGTCGGATCGGTGGTCACGATGTACTGATCGCCATCCGTGACCATGTCTTCGGCGCCAGCGTCGAGCGCTGCGTCCAGGGCGGTGTCTTCATCGAGCGTCGATGCGTCCAAATAGAGCTGTCCCCGGCGATCGAACATCCACGCGACGGAGTTTGGGGCCCCGAGGTTGCCGCCGTGCCTCGAGAATGCATGCCGGATCTCCGCCACCGTCCGGTTGAGGTTGTCGGTCGTGACCTCGACCAGGATTGCCGCGCCACCGGCACCATATCCTTCATAGGTCGCTTCTTCGTAGTTGACGCCCTCGAGCTCGCCGGTGCCTTTCTTGATGCCACGGTCGATGTTTTCGTGCGGCATGTTCTGGCTCTTGGCGGTCTCGATGGCGAGCCGGAGTCTCGGATTGCCGTCGGGGTCGCCTCCGCCGGCGCGTGCCGCTACCGTGATCTCGCGGATCAATCGCGTAAACCGCGCGCCGCGCTTCGCATCGAGCACGGCCTTCTTGCGTTTGATCTGGCTCCACTTGCTGTGACCGGCCATCGTGCCCACTGGTTGGATTACCGCCGTGAAATATACCGGGTTCGATGAGGGGGGTGGGTCTGGATTTGACCGAGCATTACTCAGGATCCAACATGTCCTCGAACCTCATCCAGCGATGATGGAAGTAAAGATCCACAAAGCCCGTCGGTCCGTTACGGTTCTTGGCGATGATGAGCTCTGCCGCTCCCTCGACCCCCCCACCCGGGTTATACATCTCCTCGCGAAATAGTCCGAGCACGATGTCGGCGTGTTGCTTGACCGACCCGAGTGTTCCGAAGTCGTCCAACGTCGGTCGGGGATCGGGTCGGCCGGCTTGGTGCAAGGGGAGTTGAGCCACGAGGAGACATGCGACGTCGCGTTCGAGCGCCAGGGCCTTCAAGGCGCGCAACGCGGCGGCGCTGTCCTCTTCTTGGGTGGGCTTGTCCGAGGGGGCCGGCAGGAGTTGGAGGTAGTCCACGACAATGAGCTGTGGCTTGTGTTGCCACGCCGAGGCCAGCGCGTCGTCGAACTGGCGTCCCACGAGGGGTTGGATGTAAAGCGGCAGATTCTGCAGCTTCAGAGCCACGGCCCCAACCGCCGATCGGGTTTCCTCCGAGATCTCGGCTTTGCGAATCAGATCGACTTGGGTCCGGCCTTCGATGGCCATGGCCCGCTCGAAAATGCGGTCCTCGTCCATCTCGCCCGAGAAAAACACCACGGGGACGTCTGCCGACGCCGATCGTAACGCGATGCCAAGCGCCAGGGCGGATTTTCCGGAGCCCACGTCTCCGCCCAACACAACGAGGTCCCGCTGCCGTATCCCTCCACCGAGAACAAGATCGATGGAGGGAAAGCCGGTAGGGACGGTATCCTCGGCGGGCTTCCCCGATTCTTGGGAGTCCATCCGCTGAATGAGGCGGGCTAGGGAGATTCGCTCCATGCGGTGCGGCGTTGCCATAGCGTGGAATATCTACTGCTTCGCCGCATTCCGCACCCGTGCTCTCGCCAGCTCTGCAGCGCGGGCGATCGCCTTTCCGGATGTGGCGCCCAGCGTTTCATCTACCGGCGCCACCAGTTGCTGGAGCGCGATGCCGGCTGCGGCAGGGGTCCCCTCGCGGAGCTGTTGCAGCGCGCCCGTGAGGGCCCGCCGAAGGGGCCCCGGAAGGGAAAGCCCATGTAGGCGGCGCTCCAGTCCGTCCACTCGACGACTGTGCCCCCGCTCGGCGACTCGGTTCGGTGGGAGCAGGTCACCACAGCACCGTAAGACGAGCCACACGGCGAACAATCCGTTCCTTCTGGGCCCGCGCATGGCGGTGCCTAGGGTTTCGGCGAGGAATGTTTCCTGCCTGGAGAAAGCGTCGCTCATGAATACAAGAATATCCAATATCCAATATCCAATATCCAAGAATGAACATCGGATATTCAATATTCAATATTCGATATTGGATATTCTTGACAGTTGCCACCTGCTACGTTGCTGTGGGTGGCTCGCCCCTAGTAAGTTTCGCCCTATGGCACGACCAAAGACGGTTCTCTGGGTCGACGACGAGGTGGAGTCGCTGGCAGCCCACGTGCTCTTCCTGGAGGAGCAAGGCTACGACGTCGAGTGCACAGCACACGGCGATGACGCTATTGCGTTGCTGCAGCGACAGCCTTATGGGGTCGTCTTGCTCGACGAGCAGATGCCCGGAAAACGCGGCTTGGAGTTGGTTTCTGAGATTCGAGCGATCGATGCCGCCGTTCCGCTCGTGATGATTACGAAGAGCGAAGAAGCTGGAACGATGCGCGAAGCGATTGGTGTTGAGATGGACGATTATCTCGTGAAACCGGTCAATCCCCGGCAGGTGCTGAGCGCTATCACGCGGCTGATCGAAGGTGCACAGATCAGACGCCAACGGATGGCCCAAGATTTTGTCCAACGATTTCGGGAGCTGGAACAGCGCCGATCGGCGGAGTTGGGATGGCGGGAGTGGATCGAACTCGTTGCCGAGCTTGCTGAATGGGAGGTCCGCCTTTCTACTGGAGACGAGTCCGGTTTGCGCGACGCGCTGAGCACACTCCAGTCGAGTTTGCACGAAGACTTCGCGGATTTTATCAAGGCGAACTACCAACGCTGGCTCGCCGACTCCAAATCCGATCGCCCGCCGCTCTCGGTAGATGTGGGCGAAGAGTTTCTTGTTCCGATACTCAAGGCCGAAGGTCAGGCGTTGCTGGTAGTCGTCGACTGTCTGCGACTCGACCAGTGGGAACTACTCAAGCCGTTGATCGCGGAGTTCTTCGACATCGAGGTCTCCTACTATTTCGGTATTGTACCCACGGCCACACCCTATTCGCGCAACGCGATCTTTAGCGGGTTGTTCCCCGTGGAGATCGCCGAGCGGTATCCGCAATGGTGGGGGAGCCGTGACGACGAGAGCCTCAACGCGCACGAGGAAGACCTCTTAAGGGAGCAACTAAGAGATCTCACGGGCGCCGACATGCCGGTGCAGTATGAAAAGCTATCGACGACGGGCGAGGGAACCGAAATGCTCAAGCGGCTCCCGGCGCACCTCGCTGGCGGTGGTGTGACTGCTCTCGTGTTCAATTTTGTCGATCAACTCACACATGGACGTGGAGAACACGCGATTCTCTATGAAGTGGCGAAGAATGCTTCGTCGCTGCGGAATCTGACACGCACGTGGTTCCGGACATCGTCGCTGTTCCAAGCATTGCGAGAAGCAGAGCGGCGTCGCGTGTCGGTTTTGTTGACGACGGATCATGGGTCCATCCATTGCCACACGCCCGCTACGGTCTTCGCCAAACGCGACGCATCCGCGAATCTCCGATACAAGATGGGTGAAGATCTGCGCGCAGAACGCAAGGACTCGGCGATCCTCGTGAAAGATCTTCCTGCCTGGGGTCTGCCGGCCCGCCGACTCGGTGTGCGTATGCTCCTCGCTACCGGGGACCGGTTCTTTGTGTATCCCACCAAGCTCAGAGAGTACCAGGCGCGCTATCGCGGGGCGTTTCTTCACGGCGGGGTAACGCCCGAAGAAATGATCTCGCCCATCGCTCTCTTGACGCCGCGCAGAGGGCGCTGACATGCGCCGCTACGGGCGGCTTCTCGAATATTTGCGACCGTATCGTTGGCCTTTCGTTGGGAGCGTGGTCGCGGCGAGCTTCGCGTCCATGCTCGATGGGTTCACGTTCGCCCTCTTGATTCCGTTACTGCGAGTGTTGTTCGACGTGGGCGCGGCAGTGCCTGACGCGCCTACGGGGGTTGAGCGGGTCATCGACTTGGCGGTCGGTAGTTGGATTCTCGGTGACAGCAACCTCGTGGCTTTACGAAACATCGCGCTGGTCATTCTCGGTGCCACGGTGGCAAAGAACATCGGTGGGGTGTCGTCGGTATACCTCGGCGTGTACGTGCAGGAAAGTGTGACGCGCGATCTGCGACGGCAGTTCTTCTTTCACCTCCAGGGAATGAGTCTTGGGTTTTTCCAACGGACGAAATCCGGCCAATTGATTAGCCGCATGCTGTCGGATGTCGATCAAACATCGCTGTTTTTCAGCGAGATGCTTCGATCGGTAGTGCGTCAAGGTGTCATGGTGATTGTGTACGTGGCGATTCTCTTTTCGCTGTCGTGGCGGCTCACGCTGCTCATGCTGCTGGTGGCACCCGTGATCGCTTTGATTTTCAAACCAATCCTCGCTGGCGTGAGGCGGCAGTTTGGAGACGCGGTCGAGTCGAGAGGGGAACTTACCGTGCAGTTGAACGAGACGCTGCGTGGCGCTAGAGAAGTGAAAACGTACGCGGCCGAGGGGTATGAACGACGGCGGTTCGGTGCCGCGCTCGACCGGTTCGTGCGATCGTTGCTTCGGGCGCACCGTCTTGCCGCGCTTCCGAGTCCCTTGAGTGAGACCCTCGCGGCGACCGTGCTCGTGATCCTGCTGCTGGCCGGAACGTGGTTGACGGTAGGCGGGCAGGCTGTGCGGCCCGAATTGGTGATTGCCTACCTCGCAGTTGCGCTCCGCTTGTTGTCACCCGTCAAGCACGTGGTGCAGTTCCCGGTGTTTGCCGAACAGGCGCTTGCGGGGGCAAAGAGGGTGTTTGAGATTATCGATCGGCCTCTCGACGACGTGGACTTGCCGCCTGTACGAACGTTTCCCGGGCTGCGTGACACGATCGAGTTTCGCGACGTGTGGTTTGCGTATGATGAGCCCGATTGGGTGCTCAAGGGGGTGAATCTGACCGTACGGAGTGGTCAGGTGGTTGCCATCGTCGGGGCGTCGGGCACCGGAAAATCGACCCTTGTGGACTTGCTGCCGCGTTTCATCGACCCGACGCGCGGGGAAGTTCTGCTCGATGGAATCCCGACCACCGCCTACGGCCGGCAGTCACTGCGCAACGCCCTGGGGGTGGTGGCACAGGAGACCATCATCTTCAACGATTCGGTGCACGCCAATATCGCGTACGGTGAGAACGTCGACCGCAATGCCATCGTGGAGGCAGCCAAAGCCGCGCACGCGCACGAGTTCATCGAACAGCTGTCCCAGGGATACGACACACGCATCGGGGAGCGTGGAACGCTGTTGTCGGGTGGACAACGGCAGCGAATCGCGGTGGCGCGGGCGTTGCTCCGCGATCCCCCGATCCTTATTCTCGACGAGGCGACGTCCGCGCTCGATTCACAATCGGAGCGTCAGGTACAACGGGCAATCACTCGATTGATGCAGAACCGTACGGTGTTGATCGTAGCGCATCGCCTGTCGACCGTTTTGGGCGCCGACCGCATCGCGGTACTCGATGGCGGTTTGGTAGCCGAGTGGGGACGGCACGAAGATCTCGTCATCGCCGGAGGCCGCTATCAGGAGTTGTACGACGGCGAGTGGGGCCCGGAACTGGCATGACCCGCTTTGAGAGCATCGATTGGTACGAAACGCCACGTTACTACGATATCGTCTTCGACGCCGGCACCGCCGTGGAGTGCGATTGCCTTGAGTCCATGAAGCTGGTTCACGAATGACCGGAAGAGACTGTCCTGTGGCATCGCCGTTACCTTTCTGGCGATGAGAGCTCGTGAGGAGGGGTGAAGTCGCATGGCCGAAACGACAGTTGCCTCCGCGTTGAGTGACGGTTTGCGGAGGCGTTTTCGGGAACTACGGGAGAAGGAATTCCCGTGGACCGCCGAAACGACGTATTTGAACAACGCGAGCATTGGACCGATTCCTGAGCGTACACGGAGCCGTCTCGATGCGTTCACCGCGCGACGCACCGCCCCCTACCTTCTTCCTGACAGCGACCTGGAGCAGATCTTACGAGATGCCAGGGCCACGGCCGCCAGGCTCATTCATGCAGACGTGGCCGAGATCGGCTTGGCGACGAACACGAGTTGGGGTTTGACTCTTGCAGCGCGTGCGTTGCCAATCCGCAAAGGCGACATAGTACTCCTTCCAGACAAAGAGTTTCCCGCCAACGTCTATCCGTGGCTCCTGTTGCGCGATAAGGGGGTGGATGTCGAATTTGCGCCCAACACGTCCGAGGGCTGGCCGAACGAAGAGTATTTGTTGGAGCGACTGGCAGATCCGCGTGTTCGGGTGCTCGCTATTTCCTTCGTCCAGTTTTCCAACGGTTACCGGGCCGACCTGAAGCGGCTGTCAGAGGCGTGTCGCGAACACCACGTGTTTCTGGTGGTGGATGCGATTCAGGGCCTGGGGCAATGTCCGCTCGACATACGCGAGACACCGGTGGACATCTTGGCCACGGGTGGGCAGAAATGGTTGCTGTCTCCATGGGGATCCGGATTCGTGTACGTACGGAGTGAATTGCTAGAAGTCATCGAGCCGTTGGTTTGCGGGTGGATGTCGTTCGAAGACACCGATGATTTCACCAAGCTCACGGACTACAACCCGAACTTTCATTCCGATGGCCGCCGGTTCGAAATGATCACATTGCCGTATCAGGATTTCTTCGGAATGACCGAAAGCCTCACGATGCTCATGGGGTTGGGTGTCGAGAACATTGCCGCGTACACACGGTTGTTGAGGGAGCCCTTGTTGCGTCTGGCCGATACTGGTCGGTTCGACATCACGTCTCCCACCGATCCCGACAAAGACTCCGCGATTGTGTGTATTGTGCCGAGGGATCTGAACGGCGCGTTTCAAAGGCTGAACGAGGCGAACGTGGTGTGCTCGATGCGCGAAGGAGCGATTCGGTTGTCACCGCATTGTTACAATACAGTAGAGGAGATGGAACGAGTTGCGGGGATACTTGCCAGCGGGTAGAAGGACGTGAGACGTGAGACGTGGGACGGCTCCCCGCCCCCCCCCGTTCATGGTGTGCCGGGTGGCCGTCTTACGTCTTACGTCTCACGTCTCCACGTCTCACGTCCTTCCGTCACTTTGACAATCACATCCTTCTTCTTCCCCCTCCGTAACCAGAGATAGCGATCCGCAAGCAGCGAGTAATCGGCGACGGTTGCCTCACTGTCGGCCCGCTCGCCGTTGATGTACACGCCGCCCTGCTGCAGTTGTCGTCTCGCGTCGCCTTTGGAATCCGTCAGGCCGGCGGCGGCGATGAGATCGACAACCGTCGACGGTAGATCGTCGCGGTTGAAGGTCCACGAGGGCAGTTCGGCTTCCAGCGTTTCCCACACTTCAACGGAAGCGGACTTGATTGTTTCGATGCTTTGTCGGTTGAAAAACACCTGTGATGCCGACGCTACGCGGGATTCCGTGTCTTTGCCGTGAATTCTTTCCGTGAGATCCTTCGCCAGTGCGCGATGAGGAATCCGCGCACCGGGATCTGCTTGGTGTTCCGCTAACAGGCCCGCGATGTCGTCGCGGGACTTGAAGGTCAGAATCTTGAGGTACGACTCGACGTCCCGGTCGTCGGCGTTGATCCAGAACTGGTAGAAACTATAGGCAGACGTCATCTCCGGAGCCAACCATACGGCGCTCCCCGCTGTCTTGCCGAATTTGGCTCCACTCGACGTCGTGATCAGCGGAGCACAGAGCGCGTGTGCCGCGCCGCCGTCGATCCGCCTGATCAGTTCCGTGCCAGCCGTGATATTCCCCCACTGGTCGCTCCCGCCAAGCTGCAACTCGCAGCCGTGAGTACGGTATAAATGAAGGAAGTCGTATCCCTGGAGCAGCATGTAGGTGAATTCCGTAAACGATATTCCGGACTCCAGCCGCGTCTTGACCGATTCCTTTTGCAACATGAGCGAAACGGTGAAGTGCTTCCCGGTATCGCGTAGAAACTCGAGCAGTCCCAGCGAGCATAGCCAATCGGCGTTGTTGACCATTTTGGCGGCGTTCGGCCCAGAGAACTCCAGGAAACGCTCGAGTTGGGACCGTTGTCTGCCAACATTCGCCTCGACCTCAGCATCATTGAGCAACGGCCGCTCGGAGTCCTTGCCGCTGGGATCGCCGATCAGCCCGGTGCCGCCCCCGACGAGCACGATGGGGGTGCCTCCGGCCCGCTGCACGTGGGCGAGGAGCATGACGAGTACCAGGTTGCCGATCTGGAGGCTCTTGGCCGTCGGATCGAACCCGCCGTACCCTGTGATCGGTCCCTTGGCGAGGCGCGCGTCCAGGCCGGGCGTCACGTCGTGGATCATGCCACGCCAAGTGAGTTCTTCGAGTAAAGTGGCCATCGCGGCGAAGGTTACGAAGCCTGAGAACCGCTGGCAACCCAATCAGGTTCTCACTAGGTTGAAAGACTCATGGTATCGCCCGTAAAGCCTCTGATCGCGATGTGGCGCAAGCCGGAAACCCGCCGAAACGTGGGTTTCAGCTTCTTTGCCGTGATGGGGCTCGGCCTGGGAGTAGCCGTTGGCTCGTGGACCCGGGCGTGCGCCGGCATGTCTTGCCCCTCCATCAGCTATCTCGAGGGTTGGCAGCCCGAGCAGTCGGCGAAGTTTTACGCCGCCGATGGTCAGTTGATTCGGGACTTCGGGGAAACGCGCACCATCGTGGCGCTGGAAGAAATGGCTCCTGCTCTTCCGGCGGCTTTTCTGGCGGCCGAAGACCGACGGTTTTTCACGCACCCTGGATACGATCTGCGAGGCTTCATCCGCCAGTTCCGCAACCTGGTTCTCGGGCGCACGCTACACGGTGGGTCTACGATCACCATGCAGCTCGCCCGGAACGTGTTCACGGAGAAGCTCCCGATGGCGGAGCGGACCATCCAGCGGAAGCTCCGGGAAATACAGATAGCCCTCGAGCTGGAGCGTACATATCCCAAGCCGCGCATTCTGGAGTTGTACCTCAATCAAATCTTTCTCGGCGGCCGGATCAAAGGCGTCGAGGAGGCCGCTCGCCGCTATTTCGGAAAGTCGTCCTCGCAGGTGAACGTCGCAGAGGCGGCCCTCATCGCTTCACTGGGACCGGCGCCGAATGCCTACGAGCCGCGGCGCAATCCCGAGAAGGCATTGCTCCATCGCAACACGGTTCTCAACTCTATGCGGGATCAGGGCTACCTCACGACAGAGGAGACCGAGCGGTGGAAGGCGTATCCGATCGAGGTGAGTTCGCGCGAAGACTTCATCGACGTCGGTGAGTATTTCGTGGAGTGGGTGCGCAAGCAACTCTACGACAGGTTCGGTGACGATCTGTTCGATCAGGGCTTTCACGTTTATACGACGCTCGATCTCAAGATGCAGCAGGCGGCGGAGCGCGCGCTCGAAAACCGGCTTCGTGAAATAGAGGCCGGGAATCTTCGGCCTGGCGATCCAAGCTTCCCGATCCTCGAGTTTCCGCATCCATCCTATCAGCACATCCAGGACAGCCTCGGTGGCGTGTCTGAGTCAGATCGAATGCCGTACCTTCAAGGCGCGCTGATCACGATGGAAGCTCAGAACGGGTACGTGCGGGCGATGGTGGGGGGGAGAAACTACCAAGAATCCAAGTACAACCGCGCGACCCAGGCACTCCGGCAGCCGGGTTCGACGTTCAAGCCGTTCGTGTACTCCGCCGCAATTCGCGCGCAGCGTCCGGCGAGTCACATCATCGTCGATCAGCCCATCAGCATCTTCCAGCCCGCGACCGGCCAGCCGTGGGAGCCACGGAACTTCGAGGGTGATTACCGGGGCCCGATGACCTTGCGGCAAGGATTGCGCACGTCGCGCAATCTCATCGCGATTCAGTTGGGACTGGAGTTGGGCGTGAACACCTTCGTTGGCGAGGCGTTGCGGTTCAAACTCTCGTCCAACATTCCACACGTTCCCTCTACGGCCATCGGTGGTGGGGTCGTCTATCCTATCGAGATGGTGTCAGCGTACACGGCCTTTGCGACACTCGGCGTCCACGCGGCGCCTATCGGCATCTTGAGGGTCGAAGACGCCGAGGGCAACATCCTGTGGCAACCGCAAGTGCGGACCGAGCGGATCATGGACGTCGAGCACGCTTGGCTCATGAACAGCATGATGCAGGAGGTCGTGAACGTTGGGAACGGCACGGCTTGGGGGGCCGTACGAAATCGTGGAAGATTCCCACGGAGGATCGCCGCCGGCGGCAAGACGGGCACGACGAACGACAGGAAAGACGTCTGGTTTATCGGATTCACGCCGGAGTTGGTCACGGGCGTGTGGATGGGGTTCGATGCGCCGCAGCGCATCATGGATGTCGCGACGGGAGGAGGCCTCGCCGCGCCTGCGTGGGCGGACTATATGAACGAGGTTTACTCGCGACGCGCCACTCCAGACTCCACCTTGTGGAGACGACCCGGAACGCTCATTACGCGGCAAGTGGACAAGTTCACCGGCTTCCTCACCACCCGGTTCTGCCCCATCCGCGAGCGCTATCAAGAATGGTACGTTCCCGGCACCGAGCCGACTGAGCCGTGCCCGTATCATCCGGATCCATTCTCGTTCCCGGTCTCCAGCTCGGCCATGGGACCTCCCGGAGGATGGAGTGTACAGGCTCACCATGGTGGGGCCGGGCACTGATCAGCTGAAGCTCATCACGAGCGCCGTCTACCCGGTGTCCGGCCCCGCCATTCTCAACGGGGCCGTTCTTATTGATGAAGGTGGCCGCATAGCAGCAGTCGGGCCCGCCACCGATGTGCCCCATCCCGAGAACGCGGCCACGGTGCACCTGCCGGATGCGATCGTGCTGCCTGGGTTGGTCAATCTCCACACGCACTTGGAGTTGACCACACTGGGTGGGAGCATCGAAGAAGACGACTTCTTCGAATGGATCCAGCATGTCCGACGTGCCAAACAAGAGTTGCCTCCAAACGATTTTCGACGCGCTGCCCGACAAGGCGTGCGCGACGCGTGGCGCTGGGGTATCACGGCCGTTGCCGAGACGGGCGACAGCGGATCGGTGGTCGATGCGCTGACCGAGTTGGGAGGGCGGGGTGCTGTCTACCACGAAGTGTTTGGTCCGCACCCCAACGATGCCGAAGGGTCTATCGCCCTGCTGGAGCGCACCGTCAGCGAGCTGATCGACCGCGCTGGAGCTTCGGTCACGGTCGGTGTGTCGCCTCACGCACCGTACACGGTCAGTCGCCCGCTCTATCAACGGACGGTCGAGTTTGCGCGGGCCAACCGCTTGCCGGTGGCCGTCCATATCGCGGAGTCACACGCGGAGGTCGAGTTGGTTACCGGAAGAGAGGGGCCGTTCGCCCATGCTTGGGCCAAACGCGGCATCCCGGCGTTGGAGACCTCCCGCTCGCCTATTTCCTTTTTGGATGAGTTGGGGGTGCTCGGGCCAGACCTCCTGGCGATACACGCGGTTCAGGCGGGACCGGAAGATGCGGGGTTGTTGGCGGACCGTGGGTGTCGGGTCGCTCTGTGTCCGGAGTCCAATCTGCGGCACGGACACGGGTTTCCCCCGATTGCCCAGTTTCACGACGCCGGAGTCTCGCTGGGCATTGGTACCGATTCCGTCGCCAGCGTGGGATCGCTGGACTTGTTTCGCGAGATGCGGCATGTTCGCGACCGTGGCGGGCTCAATGCCGAGGACGTCGTCTGTCTCGCCACGTTCGAGGGGGCACGCGCGCTGAATATGGAAGGGGAAATCGGCTCTCTGGACCCTGGGAAATGGGCCGACCTCTGTGTCGTGCGCCTAACCCCCGACGCGCTGTCCAGTCCCGGGCGGCTGGCGGACTGTATCGTCGATACGGTCGGCGATGACATCTTGCTGACCTATGTGGCGGGCAGATGCGTGCACGACGCGCGCGTGCGACATTGAAGAGACGACACATCACCCTGCTACGATCAAAATGAAAGCCCAACGACACGCCACCATCATTCGTCTCGTGCAACGCGAGCGGGTCCAGAACCAGGGACGACTGCGGGAGATCCTCAAAGACGAGGGGATCCAGGTGACCCAGGCCACCCTCTCTCGGGACCTGCGCGACCTCGGCCTGGCCAAGGTCACCGACCCGGCCGGCGGTTCATTTTATGCGGTTCCCGCCGACCACCTGGCTCCCTTCCCGCCGGTCGCGCAGCTGGCCCCAACCCTACTCCTCAGCATCGACGGTGTCGGCCCGCTGGCTGTCGTCCGAACCCCCCCGGGGAGCGCCGAAGCCCTCGGAGGCTCGCTCGACCACGCCTCTTGGGACGACCTGTTGGGGACCATCGCCGGAGACGACACCCTCCTCCTCATCACCCGCAGTGAAGCGGCCAGGGCCCGAGTGACCCGCCGGCTGAACGAGTTGGCCGGAATACAGAGTTGACAGCCTGCCTGGGTGTCGTATTTTTATTCACTTAGACGCATAATTTTGCATTCAGCGAGTGAGACGATGGGCCCATTGGTGGTTTTGGCGTATTCCGGCGGACTCGATACCTCGGCGATCGTGCCCTGGTTGAAGGAGACCTACGATGCACGAGTCCTGTGCTTTGCGGCCGACGTGGGCCAGGGCGCGGGTGAACTGGACGGTATAGAGGAAAAGGCCAAGCGTTCGGGAGCGGTTGGGTGCGTGGTGAAGGATCTCAGGGAAGAGTTCGTTCGCGACTTTGTGTTTCCCACGATCAAGTCGGGCGCGATCTACGCCCGTCAGTACCTGCTTGGGACGGCCATGGCGCGGCCGGTGATTGCCGCGGCGCAGGTGGCGATCGCAAAAGAGGCCAATGCCGAAATGTTGGCACACGGGTGCACCGGCAAGGGGAACGATCAGGTCCGATTCGAGTTGAATTATGGGATTCTCGCACCCGAGATGGGCATCATCGCCCCGTGGAGAGAGTGGAGCTTCACCGGGCGCGCGGACCTACTGCGTTACCTGGCAGACCAGGGTATCGAGGTGGACGTGTCGCTGGAGAAATCGTACTCGCGCGATCGCAACCTGTGGCATTGTTCGCACGAGGGCGGCGTACTCGAGGACCTCTCGAATCCAGCACCCGCAGACCTATTCTTGATGACGAGCGACCCGAGCGATGCGCCCGACACGCCGCAGGACGTGCGCATCGAGTTCGTGCAGGGGGAGCCGGTTTCCGTCGATGGCGTTCCGCTGGGACCGGTGGCTCTCATCGAGCACCTCAACGCCGTGGCGGGTGCTCACGGCATCGGCCGCGCGGATATAGTGGAAGACCGCCTCGTGGGCATGAAGTCTCGCGGTGTGTACGAGACGCCGGCCGGCACGATATTGCGTGCCGCTCATCGCGAGCTCGAACAGATCGTGCTCGATCGGCGGACGCTCAGCTTGAAGGATCAGTTAGCGCCGCGATATGCGGACATGCTTTACGAAGGCCGGTGGTGGACCGGCGAGCGCGAGGCGATGGATGCCTTGTTTGCGAGCACCCAGCAACGTGTGACGGGCGACATCGAGTTACGCTTGTTCAAAGGCAGCGCGATGGTACGGTCGCGCCAGAGCCCATTCAGTCTCTATTCGGCCGCACATGTTACGTTTGAGGCCGACAACGTGTACAATCAAGCCGACGCAGGCGCCTTCATCAGGTTGTACAGTTTGCAAGAGCGACTGGCCTCGGAACTACGCAAGATTCAGGAGAACGCACTGGTGTGACGCGCGATCGCGACTCCAAGCACGACGAATCTTCGTCCGCCTCGCACCACATGTGGGGCGGGCGTTTTCGTACGCCACCCGACCAAGCGCTCGCTGCGTTGAACGACAGTCTTCCCATCGATCGGCGCCTATGGATGCAAGACATTCGTGGGAGTAAGGCGTGGGTGACGGCGTTGCACGAGGCGTCCGTGCTCAACCCGGATGAACGTACCGCCTTGCACGACGGTCTCGACCGGGTTGGCGAGCGTCTAGCCGACGGCGGAGAGATCGACGCCACGGACGAGGACATCCACACGCTGGTCGAGCGCCTGCTGTACGAAGAAGTGGGCGACGTTGCAGGAAAGCTCCACACCGGGCGCTCGCGCAACGACCAGGCCGTCACCGACCTGCGTTTGTGGTGTCTCGATGCGATCGAGGCGCTGGACGAGCAGATCGCGGCCCTCGGCACGGCACTCGTGGGGCAGGGACGCGGCGGCGTGGACATGTTGCTTCCGGGATATACGCACGGACAACAAGCGCAGCCGGTGCGTTGGGCGCATGTGATGGCCGCTCACGCGTGGCCGCTCGTGCGCGATCGGGAGCGGTTGGAAGAAATCGCGCAGCGCGTGGCGGTGCTGCCCCTGGGATCGGGCGCGCTCGCGGGATCCGGTGTGGCGGTGAATCGTGACCTGTTGTGCGAGCTACTCGGTTTTCGCACCATATCCCAGAACGCCCTCGACGCCACCGGCGATCGTGACTTTGTGGCAGAGATGATATTCGCGGCGACGTTGCTAGCGACACACGTCTCACGGCTCGGCGGTGAGTTGGTCACCTACTCTTCCACTGAATATGGATTCGTTCGGTTGAGTGACGCCTTCTCTACCGGTTCGAGCTTGCTTCCCCAGAAGCGTAACCCTGACGTCTTCGAGCTTGCTCGAGCCAAGGCGGCCCGCACGCTCGGTAACCTGGTGGCGATGCTCGGAACGATGCGCGCATTGCCGGCCGGGTACTCCAAAGATCTCCAAGAGGACAAGACACTACTATTCGACGCGGTCGATACCATGTTGGTCACGCTGCCGGCGGTGCGAGGCGCTGTCGCAACGATGGAGCCGGTCCCGGATCGGATGCGATCGGTGTTGCGGGAGACCCTGCTCGCGACGGACATCGCAGACGAACTCGCCATTGCCGGCATACCGTTTCGTGAAGCCCACGGTTTGACGGGGCAGCTCGTACGTGAGGCCGAAACCCTAGGGGTCCAGTTGCGGGAAGTCCCAAGCGACCGCGCGAAGCAGATCCACGAGATGTTACCCGGTATTCTCGGGCGGTTGGGATCGTTCGAAGATTCCGTGGAGCGACGACGTACCGTAGGGGGAACGTCGAAGGCCTCGGTCGATGCGCAGCTCGACGCGCTAGAAACCCTGTTTGCCAGCTAAATCCTAGTACCGTTCCAACTTGACTCCACAAACGACCTGGAGCGACCCTCGTGGCCCAACCGCGCTCGTACGAGGGATCGTGTACGTAGTCGCATTAAGTTGGAACGGCACTAGTCTTTGAGATCGCCCAACATCTCGCCGAAGTCCGGTTCCTCCCATCGAAAGCGGTGGGGATCGACCGCATCGCGAATAATTGCGAGCAGATCCGAAATCTGGTCCGCAAACGGTTTCTCGAAATCCTCTTCCCGAAAGACGTCCTCCGCCCATGCGGCCAGATCCTCGAGTGCCAGGCGGCCCTCGACATGCAGCTCGATCTGCGTTCTCAGTTCGTCACGCGTCAGCATATGCGCATAGGGCCGGTGTTTCAAGGTGAAGCCAGAAGCTGTGGTCTTGCAATAGCTTACGGCGTTTGATAGTATACCTACGACCCCGATTCGGACCCGCCCTTTTGATCCAAGCGGCGGGCTTTGTGTCTTATGGTGCTGCAAGCACGTTGTCTGGCACTCAACACGTCCTTTGAGCCGCTGACTCTGGTTCCGGTTCGGCGGGCCTTACGCTTGGTCATCGACGGCAAAGCCGAAATCGTCGAGGCCGACAAGGGACGGTGCTTCCATAGCGAGCATCTGACCATTCCTCGGCCGACCGTCATTCGGCTCGTTCGGTTCGTGCACGTTCCTCGAAAGTTCCGTCGCCAGGTTACCAACACGTTCCTCTTTGCGCGGGACCGGTATCGCTGCCAGTACTGCCATCGGTCCGCCGGTCAGTTCCGGGAGCGGGAGTGTCTTACCCGCGACCACCTTGTTCCCCTCTCGCGTGGCGGCACGAACGATTGGTCAAACGTTACCACGTCCTGTTCGACGTGCAACACGCGCAAGGGCAATCGGCTGCCAGAAGAGTGCGGGATGTACCCACGCACGTTGCCCCACGAGCCGCATTTTGTTCATCTCGCCTGGGCCGTGCGGCGCTTGACGCCTGCACAGGCAAAGTACATCAAGATGTTCTACGGTCAGGACACGCTCGCACAGATCTCGCGACTTTAGCTCCCCGCCCCCGCCCCCGCCCCCCCCGGACGGGCAGACGGGCCCACCCCCCTCCCCCCTCCTCCCGGCGGGCAGACGGGCTTTTCACCGACGCGCCCGTATTCCCGTCCGCCCATCGGGATGGGGGAGAGGGTGGGGTGGGCCCGTCTGCCCGTCGGGGGAAGGGGGAAGGGCGTGGTGGGCCCGTCTGCCCGTCGGGGGAAGGGGGAAGGGCGTGGTGGGCCCGTCTGCCCGTCGGGGGAAGGGGGAAGGGCGTGGTGGGCCCGTCTGCCCGTCGGGAAGGGGGGCGGGGCAGGGTGGGCCCGTCTGCCCGCCAGGATGGGTGCGGGGTGGGGTGGTGGTGAGGGGAGGGTCCGCTATTGTTAAGCGTTAGCATCCTTGTGACAGAGGAGATTTGGCGACCTATCACCTAGCCGAGATCTTCGCGCAGCAGGCGGAGAAGAGCCCCAATCGGGAATGCCTCATATTTGGGGCGCGGCGAATGACGTATGGCCAGGTGGACCAGGAAGCCAGGGCGCTTCAAGCTGCGCTCAGCGAGTTCGGCATTGGCCCGGGCGACGCGGTTGCGGTCCAACTCGCCAACCGGCCCGAGTGGGTGATTTGCCTGTTGGCGGTCTCCCGTTTGGGGGCGGTCATCGTCCCCATCGATCCCTCCGTGAGCGACCACGAACTCAAGTACCAGTTGCGGCACGCCGAAGCGAGCGTGTTGGTGGTCGCGGAGGATCTCGATCCGATTGAAGCGTTCGAGGAACTCATCACGGACCTACCCGATCTTCAATTTCTCATCACGGTCGGCGATGAGGATCGCTGGTACGACGACCGGGTCTTTCGCTTCCGCGACCTCGTCTCTGGCGGTCGCCGAACCCCGCTTGCGGTCGAGGATCTGGACCCTACCGCGGCTCCGTTGGCGATCATCTACACCTCGGGCACCATGGGAAAGCCGAAGGGGGTCGTGCTGACGCACCGGAACCTGGTGTTGACGGCGATCCGGGCCATGGAGGCCCTCGCGCCCACTGACAGTGAAGTGGTCATCTGCGCCGTTCCGTTGACCACGGTGTTCGGGGCGCACATCGCCATCTCCACGTTGGTCATCGGCGCGACGATCGTGCTGCTCGAGCGGTTCGAGTCCACTGCGGTATTGGACGCGATCGAGCGAGAAGGGGTCTCCATCTGTCACGGGGTACCGACCATGTTCCAGCTCCTGATGCGCGATGCATCGTTCGAGAGCCGGGACCTCTCCACTGTTCGAACCGGCATCGTAGCCGGGAGCCCGGTCTCCGCGGACTTGGTGCGACGGGTTCGGCAGTGGAATGACGTGCAGATCGCCTACGGCCTGACAGAAACGGGACCGACGGTAACGATCACGCGCTTCGGAGATCCTCCGGACGCGCGCGACACCACCGTCGGCCGGCCGATCGAGGGCGTCGACTTGAAGGTTGTCGACATGAAGACCAAAGCCCTCCACGGACCTGAGGCTGCGGGCGAGCTCGCGGTGAAGGGACCCAACGTCATGGCGGGATATTACCGCATGCCGTCGGAGACCGAACGGTCGTTCACACCCGAAGGATATTTTCTCACCGGAGACCTTGCCGTCACGGATGAGAACGGGTTTGTCACGATCGTCGGCCGCCGCAAAGACATGATCATTCGTGGCGGCTACAACATTTATCCGCGCGAGGTGGAGGACATCCTCCGCACGCATCCTGGCGTCGACGATGTCTGCGCGTTTGGGATTCCCAACGAGATTTTCGGGGAACTCATAGGTGCCGGCGTCGTCCCGGTCGAAGGCGCTATTGTCACAGGCGATGATTTGAAAGAATTTGCCCGTGACCAGATCGCCGATTACAAAGTCCCTGACATCGTCCGTTTCTTCGATAGCTTTCCGATGACCGGGAGTGGGAAGGTGAAACGAGTGGAACTGGCGGAGTTGGTGCGACTCGAGATGAGTCCTACGTGAACGAAAACCCAATTGGGCGTGCGGCATCGCCCGAACAATTTGACAGACGCACTGCCGCAGGAAACGCAGCTCTACTGATCGACTTCGACAACGTGACCCTGGGGATCAGGTCAGATCTCCAGCACCAGTTGCGTGAACTTCTCAACTCCGAGGTCATCAAGGGCAAAGTGGCCGTGCAGCGCGCGTACGCCGACTGGCGGCGTTACCCGCAATACATTGCTCCACTCTCGGAAGCGTCGATCGACCTGATCTTCGCGCCCGCGTTTGGATCGAACAAGAAAAACGCAACAGACATTCGGTTGGCGATCGATGCGCTCGAGCTGGTGTTCACCAGACCCGAGATCAGCACGTTCATTTTGCTCTCCGGTGATAGCGACTTCTCCAGTTTGGTGCTCAAGCTCAAAGAGTACGGCAAGTGGGTCATCGGTGTCGGGATCAGAGAATCCGCCAGCGATCTGCTGGTGCAGAATTGCGACGAATACTACAGCTACAATGAGCTCACCGGTCTGGAGCCAGAAAGCGATGTCGTAGTACGGCGGCGCGATCCGTGGGAGCTCGTGGTCGAAGCTGTGGTGCGAATGATGGAGAGCGGAGATACCATGCGGTCCGATCGGCTCAAACAGGTCATGCAGCAGATCGATCCGCACTTCGATGAAAAAGACGCCGGTTACAATCGGTTCTCGAAGTTCGTGATGGAGGCGGGCCGTCGGAACTTACTCACGCTCGAGAAACTCGAGAGCGGTCAGTACGAGATCGCTGTGGGACCCGACGCCAACGTGCCCCTGGACAGGGCGTCGGGGCCCGCCACACCGGGCAAGGAAGAGCCGTCTACAGAACGGTCGCGGCCCCCGCGCAGCAAAGTGGAGCGGGCAGCTGCCGGCGGCGGGTTGGCGCTCGCCGATGGATTCGCGCTGCTCAAGCAAGTTCTCGTGGATCTCGAAGCCGTAGCAGGAAATCCCATCGAGGGTTCGAAGGTGCGCGAGCGAATGAAAGAAGCGGCAAGCGACGGAAGCGATCCCATCTTCGAGCCCAGGCGCTTCAACCGCATGTTGCGCCAGGCTCACGACGCCAGCTTGATCGATCTGGTCAAAGCGGGCAGGGCATACAAGCTCACGTTGAATCCAGACGCGTCGACGAAACCCGAGCCATCTCCCGAAGAGGGGCCGCCCGCTCGTCAAGCAAAGCGGAAGCGGACCGCCCGTCCGCGGGCAAAGAAAGCCGATGCGGAGCCGGATACCGCGGTCGCGATCGAAGATCCTGTGGCAGCCGCGCCGGAACGGAAAGTCTCCAAACGTTCGCCGAGAGGTCGGGGCGGTCGACGGGCCGCTCCCAGAGAGGACGATGCGGCGCCCGCGGCGGCATCAGTGGAGGTGCCCGCCCCCGCCCCCGCCCCCGCCCCGGGGGCCGAGGAAGTTGGGAGCCCGACGGCCGGCGACGAGAAGCCCGCGTCGGACGCTCGGCCGGCGCGCAGAGCGGTGACGGGTAGGGGCAGCTCTCGTGGTAAAAGTAGCAAACCGCCGACACCGCAGCCGGCGGTTTCCGAACCGGATCCGGAAATACCGCCAGTGCTCCCACGCGCCAAGCCAACGGGCCGGCGCTCGGTTCGGGGCAGAGGGTCGAGCCGGGGGAGAAAACCCACCGTGGACCGGAGCGAGGTCCGAATCCCCGACGAACCGTCGAAGAGCGATGCGAGGGGTGGCGCAGAGAAGACGACCACCTCCGAGCGGCGCACGCCTCGAACAGGTGGCCGGCCGCGACGCGGCAAGCGCGTGAGCGATCCGGATCCAGCGGGTTCGAATGACGGGGACGCCAAATCTCGGAGCCCCAGTCGGGCCGCGCCTGGTCGCGGAAGAGGTGACAACCGGTATCGAGCGACCACGGCGCGATCCGGTGACCGGAAACCCGCACCGTCGAGGCGCGAAGCCTCGCAGGAAGTGGCGGATCGACCCGGTGCGAGGTCGTCGCGCGAGACGCAGGCGTCTGGGGCGTTCGTTGCCAAGCGAGCGGAGCCGGAGGACGACAAAGGCGGGGGCAGGGGCAGGGGCGGGGGCGGGATCTTCAAGCGGATGACCGAGGCGTTGTCGCGCGCGGTGCGGGGAGAAGGTCAAGACGAATAGAGAATCCGTCCTGCCGATGAAATTCTACGCGCGCGACACGGTTTGTGTCGCGCGCGATCTTTTGGGCTGCGTGATCGAGACCAACGTTCGCCGAACACGGACCACCGGCCGAATTGTCGAGGTCGAAGCATATCTCGGTCCCCATGACCCCGCGTCACACTCCGCCAATTGGCGTCGGACGGCGAGGACCGACCCCATGTACGGTCCTCCAGGCACGGCCTACGTCTACCGCGCTTATGGGATCCACTGGTGCTTCAACGTCGTGACTGAGCGCGAGGAATATCCGGCAGCGGTGTTGGTGCGCGCCCTCGAGCCGATGGAGGGTTCAGCGACGATGTCCCGCCGTCGTAAGCAGCAGAACCACCGGCTGTTGTGTTCGGGACCCGGCCGGCTGACCCAGGCGCTCGGGATCAGCTCGGCATTCAATCGGGTCCCTCTCGATGACGCGCTGATCGTCGTGAAAAGAGGAACCCCACCTCCCAAAAGGAAGGTGGGGTCTGGGGTACGTATCGGTGTCTCTCAGGCCGCCGATTGGGAGCTGCGCTTTTTCGAGCGCGACTCGCCTTGGCTGTCCCGACCCGGCTGACCTACCGTTCGGCCGTGACGACCTCCTCAGCGTGGGTAAGCTGATATCGCAATCCGACGTTCACTACGTGCTGCTGGCTTCGAATGACGAAGTCATCGGTGGCCGGCATGAACTGGTATTGCCCGAAAAACGCCCATCGGTTCAGGAACCTTGTCTGCGCTCCACCACTCAACACGAGGAACGCCTTGGTGGAGGCGCGCTCCAAGGCCGCGACATCCAGCCCCGAGGTGAACGGCGGATTCAGCTGAGCGTCCGTGATTCGATGGAGGGCGAAACCACCCCCGAGGAATATCTGGAGCTTTCCGTCCGTCGGGACCGCGTATACCGTCGCTTGCATCCGCTGCCCGCTGCCGAAGTTGACCAGTTGTCCCGTGCTGAGCTGCAGTTGGGGGATTGCGTCGAAGTAGAGCTGGTCGAACGCCAAATAGAGGGCCGAGCGTCCGGCCGTGATGAACCAGTGGCCCCCAGCCGAAAAACCGACCTGGCTGCCACCGGCGCTGAACAGATAGGCGCCCGCCTGCGCTCCCCAGTACCACTTTTTCTGCCAGGATCGATCTTGGGCAGCCACCGGAATTGCCTGAGCTGCTAGAAGCAGGGTGGCCAGCAGAATTCCGTGTCGATATCGCATCTGTTTAGCCTCCAACGGGTTAGCCGTCACGCACGGGGACCAACAAAATAGGGACTGCGAACCAAAAATCCACCCCCAAAATCCCGTATAGCGTTGAAAATGGGCCATTTAGGGGCTGGAACCGTGAAATTACTTGAAGGTTGAGGTCCAGGCAGTGATCTAGATCAACTTCAGCCGAGTTCCGACCTTGACGAATGCCTCGAGAGCCTGGTCCATGTCGGCTCGGGTGTGGGCTGCCGAAATCTGGCATCGGACCCGGGCCTCGCCCTTCGGGACGACGGGGAATCCGAATCCGGTGACGAAGACCCCCTCGTCCAAGAGGAGGTTGCTCATCTCGATAGCCTTGGCGGTTTCCCCCAGGATGACTGGGATGATGGGGGTGTTGCCCTCGAGGGGTTTGAAGCCCAAGGCCAGGAGCTGCTCTCGAAAGTACCGCGTGTTCTCATGCAGGGTGGCCACCCGCTCAGGGTGGTCTCGCAGGAATCTGACCGCCTCCAGAGCACTACCGGCCACCGTGGATGGAAGGGCGTTGGAGAACAGCTGGGGGCGGGCCCGCTGGGTGAGGTAGTCGATGAGGGCCTCCGAGGAGGCTGTGAATCCACCCGCGGCTCCGCCGAGCGCCTTTCCCAGCGTCGACGTGATGATATCCACCTCACCGAGCACCCCGACATGCTCGGCGGTTCCGCGGCCGGTCGCTCCCAACACTCCGGTGGCGTGGGAATCGTCGACCACCACCGCGGCGTCGTACTGCCGCGCCAGCTGCACGATATCGGCCAACTTCGCGACGTCGCCCTCCATCGAGAAGAGGCCGTCGGTGACCACAAAGCGCGTACGCTTGTCTTGCGTGGCCTCCAGTTTTGCCTTGAGGTCGTCGAGGTCGGAGTGCTCGTATACCGCCGTTTGACACTTCCCGATCGCCTTGGCGAGTCGCATGGCATCGATGATAGATGCGTGGTTCAAGCGGTCGGAGATCACGATGTCGTCCGGGCCGGCGAGTGTCGTGAACAGCCCCTCATTGGCATTCCAGCACGACACGAATGAGAGCGACGATTCGGTGCCGACGAAGTCGGCGAGCTCGCGCTCCAGCTCGCGGTGAATGATGAAGGTACCGCAGATAAAGCGTACGCTGGCCGTGCCGGCGCCGAAGCGATCGAGTGCGTCTTTGCCTGCCTGGACCACCGAGGGTTCGTTGCTCAGGCCGAGATAGTTGTTACTCGACAGAATGATGACCTCACCGCGTCCCTCCATCGTGACACGGGGCGCTTGCGGAGAGTCGAGATGATTGAGCCGCTTGTACACCCCGCTTTGGCGAAACTGGTCCAGCTCGTCGCGCAGCCGTTGTTCCATCGTGGCGTTCATGCGCTTCCTCCGATTTCGAGGATCACCTTACCTGCCTCGCCCGATCGAATGGCGCCGAGCGCGTCGTCGATTTGCTCCATCGGGAAGGTGTGGGTGATGACAGGGGAGGGGTCGAAGAGCTCGGACTCGATGAATGATCGCATCTGATACCACGTCTCGAACATCTTCCGTCCGACAACGCCGTACAACGTGAGGCCCTTGAAGATGACGTCGTCGGCCAGGCGGATCGGGATTTCGTGGTGCGGGATTCCTAGGAGCTGCACACGTCCGCCTGGGCGCGCGCATTCCAGCGCTTGGCGAATGGCGATGGGGTGGCCGGACATCTCGCACACGACGTCGATTCCTTCGGATTTGGTCTCGTCCATCACGCGGTCGACGACGTCTTCGGTCGTCACATCGATGCACACGTGGGCGCCCATCACGGCGGCGAGCTCGAGCCGTCGGGGATTGAGATCGGCGGCGCAGACGCGCGCCGCACCGGCCGCCCGGGCCACACCGACAGCAAAACAGCCGATGGGTCCGCAGCCGAGCACGAGAACCGAGCTTCCAGGGATGTCGGCGGTCAGCACCGTGTGAAACGCGTTGCCCATCGGATCCATGATGGCGCCCATGACGGTGGAGATATCGCCGAGCGGCATCACGTTCGATGCCGGCATCGCGATGAATTCGGCGAATGCTCCGTCGCGATCGACGCCGATAATCCGGGTGCTGGGGCACACGTGTCCTTGCCCCGTTCGGCCTTGTCTCGTGTGTCCCGATACGATGTGTCCCTCCGCCGTGACGCGCTGCCCGATGTGGAAAGCGTCGCCCACATCTTGGCCGATTTCGACGATCTCACCGGCGAATTCGTGTCCGACGACAATTGGAGGTTTGATGCGACTTTGGGCCCATTCGTCCCAATCCGCAATATGAAGATCCGTGCCGCAGACACCGGCGTGATGCACCTGTATCACAACATCGGTGAGCCCGCAGTTAGGCTTGGGAATGTCGGTGAGCGTCAGGCCGGGAGCCCGCTCTAATTTCTGGATTGCGCGCATCACTACTCGCGGAAAGGTCGTTGAAATAGTGCCGGATAATATAATCGGCGGGTCCGAAACGGCACGAAGTACGCGGGTGATTGGTGATTTTGCTCACAGACGCACGAATCAAACACTCTACGTTGGGACGGTCACGCGACGATGTTGACAACGCTGATCGCGCGGCGTCGGAAAACTTTTTGGGAACGGATCGATGCTCGATCACGGACTCGTAGTGGAATTATTCGCTCGCTTCACGCGTTTGGTTGTGAAAAAAACCGGACGCCGGTCGGCAACGGCTGTTGCCGAATCTGAAAAAAGTATTGCGCGTTTTGAAGGTATGTATAATATTCGCTTCGATTTGGCGCCGACCGGAAAATTAAATAGATGAAGCGGCCTCGACGCTACAAACAAAATTGCGATTCCATACGATGTCTCAAATTTGAGGCAGCGCCGGCTTTCCTTTCCGACGGCGCCATTTTGGTTCCCCTCTTTTCGATTTCCAAACCAACAACTGAACTCTACGAATCAGCGAGAGGATACCGGACATCAAGTCATGCAAGCCGATCGCGGATTGAGGCTTCCACTCAAGCTCGAGCACGTACGAGTGGTTCGCGGCGTCAGTCGCCGCACAACCTGAGGTCTGTCTAATTCGGACGGATCGACCCATTCTTCCCGGGAGGACTTTTCATGGCAGCTAAGCGAAGGGCCAAAAAGGCCACCAAGCGCAAGGCGACCAAGCGCAGAAAGGCCACGAAGCGTAAGGCCACGAAGCGTAAGGCCACGAAGCGCAAGGCCACGAAGCGCAAGGCCACCAAGCGCAAGGCGACGAAGCGCAAGGCGACCAAGCGCAAGAAGGCGACCAAGCGCAAGAAGGCGACCAAGCGCAAAAAGGCGACCAAGCGCAAGAAAGCGACCAAGCGCAAGAAGGCGACGAAGCGCAAGGCCACAAAGCGTAAGGCGACCAAGCGCAGGAAGGCCACGAAGAAGAAGGCCACCAAGCGTCGTCGTAAGACCGCGAAGAAGGCCGCTACGCGGCCGAAGCGTCGCCGCTAGGCTGACGCTGCAGGTTAGTACAGTACGTTGCACGGGGGCCGGCCGCTTTGCCGGCCCCGCGACGTTTAGGGGGTCAAGTCGGCATTAAGGCTGCGTTGCGAGGATCCAATGGGGACGGTCCACCAGCGCCGACGAGTCCACCTCCCACCCCTCGTAATGCCGATACCACACTTCCTTGGGAATAGGATCTTTCTCGACGATGACAGGGAGCACCAGGTGCACGCCGCCCGGAGCGGTTTGCGCCTTGAGGATCCCGACGAGCGTCGACGCTATCGCCTTGTCGAGCGACGCGATCAGCAACGGATCGATCACGACGAGGTTTGGGGTCACGTCGGGAAACCAACTGCCGAGGCTGATCACGAGTGCTTGGAAGTTATGGCCCAACGCCTCAGTCGCCGCGCGGCTCTCGTTGGACTCGATACCGGCGATATCTTGATCGATCAGCAGCACATTGGCGTCGTGAGCCGCAAGCAGGAAACCCGCCGGTGCCGCCCTCGCGCCGACGACCAGCGCAAGTGCCCCATGCCCGAGGCCCCTCGCCAAGCCGGCCAGTGGAGTGTCAGTAGGGAGCCCCCAATGTATCGGCGACTGCTGCGCGCGCCGCAACTTGAGGTGGCGCTCGCGCCAGCGGCGGAAGCCAGGAAGCCGCAGCCGTCGCTTGATGATTCGATCGACGTGATCGAGCATGAGCACTTCAGTGAGCACCAACTGGCCCTGCGGCCCCGCATCGAGTTCGCGGACCGCCTCGTCCCCCAGACTCAGCAGCTCCGCACGCGAGAGTTGCTCCTTGTACTCCTCGATCCGCTGTAGGATGAATTCCTCGTACTCGTGGCGCAGCGATTGAGTCCTACGCCGCGGACCGTCGGATTGGGGGCTGGTCTGCACACCGTCAACCTCGCGATCGCCAGTGGGACGGTCAACCCTTCCGCCTCTCCCCTCCCCGACGGGACCGCACCACCCCCGTCCCCTCCCGACGGGCCCACCCCACTCTCCACCCCGCACGACGGTCGGACGGGCACACTCGTTGACGTAGTGAGTTGGTGGATGTAATGCCCGGATCGTCTGCCCGTCTGCCCGTCTGCCCGTCTGCCCGTCTGCCCGTCTGCCCGTCTGCCCGTCTGCCCGTCTGCCCGCCTGCCCGTCCGCCCGTCTGCCCGTCCGCCCGCCCGCCCGTCTGCCCGCCCGCCGTCAATCCACCGCCCGTAGCAGTGCGGCTTTCAGATACCCGGTTTCGGGAACGGTGAGGATGCTGGGATGATCGCGGCTCTGGCTTGTCGTTTGCTCGAGGACGAGGCGTCGGCCGCTGTCCGACGCTGCAGAAATGAGCATCTCGAAGAAACGGTCCCTTCCGATGTGGAAGGAACACGAAGCCGAGAAGATTGTGCCTTTCGGCGCCAAGATGCGCATCGCTCGGAGGTTGATTTCCTTGTATCCCCGCAACGCGCGATCGATCGCGGATCGCTGTCGGGCAAACGCCGGTGGATCGAGCACGATCGTGTCGAATTGCCGCCCCTCCCGTTCGTACTCGCGTAGCAGGTCGAAGACGTTTGCCTCCACCCACTCGATGTTCTGCACCCCGTTCAACTCGGCATTCTTGACTCCGACCTCGAGCGCAGTGGCACTGGAATCGACGGCGACCACACTCTCGGCGGGTTTGGCCATCTGGAGGGCGAACAGTCCCTGGTAGGTAAACAGATCGAGCGCGCGCCCGTACGCGTGTCGGCCCATGCGGATCCGATTCTCGCGCTGATCGAGAAAGCAGCCGGTCTTTTGACCGGTATGCGGGGCCACCCAGTAACGCACCGCTCCCTCGCGTGCCTCCACGAATTCAGGAATAGGGCCACGTATTTCGTCGACCGTGAGAGGCAGATCCTCGTGTCGTCGCACCGAGGCATCGTTTCGCAGGAGTATCGATTTCGGTTTCACGATCTCGTCGATGGCACTCAGCACGTGATCTCGGACCGCTTCGAGCCCCGCTGACAGCAGTTGCACTACAACGATGTCGCCGTACTTGTCCACGATCAACGATGGCAGCCCATCCCCCTCAGCGTGTACGATACGATAGCCCGTCGCGTCCAAGTTCTCCGGATCACGCAGGCCAAGCGCCTCGGCCAGCCGATCGTGCCACCACTCGCCGCCGACCGGAGATTCTTCCGTCGTGAGAAAACGCAGGCTGATTTCCGAAGGTGGACTCCAGAGCGCCTGTCCGAGATAGGTTCCGTTGGTGTCTTCGGCCCGTACGACGCCCGGGTGCGCATTGGACGGCTCGATGTCCGAGCGGTAGATCCACGGGTGACCGCGCCGCCAGCGTCTTGCCCCTCGTGGAGATACGACAATCGTCTCCATCACGCCTCCGGACGCAAGGTCTGAGCTGCGTGCAAGTACACGTGCTTGATGTCCGCCGCGGTGCGATCGGTGTTGACGTGCATCAAGACGCGGATGCATCGAGGGAGACCACCGGGGACGCTGGTCTCCGCCGCACCCAACAGCGGCGTTTGTGTCCACCCGAGGCACCTCGCCGCCTGCGCCGGATAGACGCTTTGGAGGTCGGGGGTCATCGTAAACATTAAGCTCGCGATGTCGTCCACGGCAACATCGTTTTCTTGGACAAGCGCCACGAGCAGCTCTTTTGTGGCCTCGAGAATAAGCTCTCTCACGTCTGCCTCAACCGCTGTGGCTCCACGAATTCCCCGCACACCCATAATATTTAGTTGTGCCTCCTGATTACCGTCTGATCGCTGTGACCGCCCCGGAGCTCTATGAGGGGCAGGACGTCCTGGACGCTTGCCGCGCCGCAGTGGGTGGCGGGGCAACCGCCGTTCAAATCAGAGTCAAACACAGTAACGCCGCAGAGCTGTTTCGTACCACCGAGCAGATCATGCGCATCGTCGAGGTTCCCGTCTACGTCAACGATCGCCTCGATGTGGCCCTGGCAGCCGGCGCTCACGGAGTGCATCTCGGTGCTGCCGACCTTCCGCCGGGGCGTGTGCGGGCGATCGTGCCGTCGAGGCTCCGCGTGGGTCTTTCGGTGGGCAGTCACACCGAGGCACACGAGGCCGCCGATGCTCCGGCGCACTATTGGAGTCTCGGTCCGTTTGCCCACACCACGAGCAAGGCCGACGCCGGCGCCCCCCTGGGCGCGGACGGGTTTCGCACCCTGCGTAGCCTGGCGCCCGAAGGGGTCCCGGTCATCGGCATCGGCGGCATCGACGAAGAGAATGTATCCGACGTCGTCTCGGCCGGCGCTCGAGGTGTTGCGATCATTAGTGCCATCTTCGGTGCGGCCGATATCGAACGTGCCACGCGCCGAATTCGCGATGCCCTGGATGCGGCCCTGTCTTGATGTAGCAGCTTCCTTAGCGATCACGTATCTGCCGGATGGCGGCGATGTGTTCGCGATAGGTGCGAGAAAAAATGTGTCGCCCGCCCGGTCCGGCCACAAAGAACAGAAAGTCACTCTCGCGTGGATAGAGCGCCGCTTCTATGGTTGCCGCGGATGGTTGTGCTATCGGATGCGGTGGGAGACCGTCGATCAGATAGGTGTTGTACCGCGAAGGGGTTCGATAGTCTCGTTCGAACAACCGACGCCGGGTTCCAAGAGCATAGATGACTGTCGGATCGGCTTCGAGACGCATTCCCCGCGCCAGGCGGTTGTGATAGACCGACGACACGTATCGAAGGTCAATGGGATGTTGAGCCTCGCCCTCGATGATCGAGGCGAGTGTGATCGCCTGATCTCGAGTCAATTGCAGGGTGTCGAGTCGTGCGTCCCAGGCGGGTCGCCAACGCAGCTTGAACTGCGACACCATTTGCCTGACCACGTCCAGGGCGGACGCGCCCACCGACACGTGATACGTGTTTGGATAGAGATATCCCTCGAGCGTGGGTTCCTTGGCTCCCACGCCTGCCACCAAGCCGCTGTCGTGCGCCGCGGCGATGAAGGCCTGCTCCGGTATCCCAAGTCGCGATTCGGCGATCTCGGCGATCTCGGCGAGCATGAGTCCCTCGGGGACCACCAGCCGATCCTGAGCCGTCCGACCGGCTACCAGAGTGCGTAATACCTTGCTTGACCTCGCCTGAAGTGGGAGGTCGTACACACCGGCTTGAATGGATCGTTCGTAACCGACGAGCTTCGTGTACAGACGAAACCACCGCACCGAACCAATGATGCCCCGAGCGCTCAGGGAATCGGACACGGCCGATACCGTCGATCCCCGGGGAATCGTGAGGCGAACGCTCTCGCCCGATTCGGACGGCTGCGAGCACGCCATCAACACGAGCGCCGGCAACACAGAGGCAAATCGTTTCATCGATGCCCGTCTAGATACGTCTGCAACAACACGGTGGCGGCGAGCTGATCCACCTCGGCCTTGCGACCGTCCGTACTGCCACCGAGGTCGCGGATGGCGCCAAGCGCTCGTGCCGTGGTCATTCGCTCGTCGAAGAACGCAACCGGCAAGCCGGTCTTGTCTCGCACCAACTCGCCTTCCACTCGTGCCCGCCTCGCCGGGGGACCTTCCGCGCCAGATTCGTCCAACGGCAGGCTGAACACCACGCCCACAGGCGCGCGCTGATCGAGAAATTCCGTGAGTTGCTTGAGCGGAAATCGCTTTCCCTGCCGGCGGGTGAGGTTTCCCAGCGGATACGCATGGTGTTGAGCGGTGTCTGAGATCGCGAGTCCGATGCGCTTTTCACCCCAATCGATCGCCAGGAGTCTACCGTCGTCGGGAAGTGCTGCAGTTGAGGGGGCCACCGACGATTACCCTTGTTGCATCGTCGCGAAGAACTCCTTGTTGGTCTTTGCGCGTTTCATGCGCTCGAGCAGGAACTCGATGGCCTCGACCGTTGGCATGTCGGCGAGGAAGTTGCGCAAGAGATACGTCTTGTTGAGTTCTTCTGGATCGAGGAGGAGCTCTTCTTTGCGAGTGGAGCTTTTTTGTACGTCGATGGCGGGGTAGATGCGGCGGTCGGAAATGCGCCGGTCGAGTACCAGCTCCATGTTGCCGGTGCCCTTGAACTCCTCGAAAATCACTTCGTCCATGCGGCTGCCGGTCTCGATAAGCGCGGTTGCGATGATCGTCAAAGACCCGCCGTCGTCGATATTGCGTGCCGCGCCGAAGAATCGCTTCGGTTTTTGCAGGGCATTGGCATCCACACCACCTGACAGAATCTTTCCTGAATGTGGAATAACGACATTGTGGGCACGAGCCAGACGCGTAATCGAGTCGAGGAGAATCACGACATCCTTCTTGTGCTCCACGAGCCGGCGTGCTTTTTCCAGTACCATGTCAGCCACCTGAACGTGACGGTCCGCGGGCTCGTCAAACGTCGATGCAATCACTTCAGCGTCGACGTTTTCCTCCATGTCCGTCACCTCCTCTGGTCGCTCATCGATCAGGAGGACGATGAGCGTGGCCTCGGGTGTGCTCTCGTGAATGGCGTTGGCGATTTTCTGAAGCAGAATGGTCTTTCCGGCCTTTGGTGGAGCGACAATCAAACCGCGCTGTCCAAACCCGATCGGCGATAACAGATCGATGACACGGCAGGAGATGTCTCCGTCTTTTCGTTCGAGATGAATCCGGCGGTTGGGATAGCGTGGCTTGAGGTTGTCGAATGCGATGCGATGTTTGGCAGCGTCCGGGTCTCCGAAGTTGACACTTTCGACCTTCAGCAGCGCGAGGTACCGCTCCCCTTCCTTCGGTGGACGAACCTGCCCCGCCACTGTGTCCCCCGTGCGCAAGTCGAACCGCTTGATTTGGCTCGGACTCACATAAATGTCGTCGGGCCCGTACAAATAATTCCAGTCTTGGCTGCGCAAAAACCCGTATCCCTCGGGAAGGATTTCCAATACGCCTTCGCCACGAAGAACTGTGTCCGAATCGAGCAACGATTGCTCGATTCGGAAGATCAGATCTTGCTTGCGTAGACCTGAGTAGTTAGTGATGTTCAATTCTTCGGCCATCGCATGTAACTCTGCGACGGATTTCTGCTTGAGTTCAGTGATGTCCACGGTGGGGGGACTCCATGGTTCCGACAACTTCCTTGGTGAGGTATGACAAACGCTACGCAACCCTCGACGGGGCCGTGCGAGATGTGATGCCTGGAGGCTTCGGTACGGGGTTTCTCGGTGAAGTGAAAGCTCCTCAAAATAGAGTTTGCCCTGGGACCAGTCAAGAGTGCCCCTGAAGCAGATCTCCCCGTTTTTCAGCTTTTGGCGCATCACCACCGCCCTCGATAGGGAGGTGGTGGATGCCGTCATTGCCCCCGACTACAGCCGGGACACGCCCGAGTTACGAGAGGCGCTTCGTGCGTGGCCGGGGACGTATTACTGGTCGCCTGCGGAAGGTCCGAACCGTGTCGTGCTCATCCGGGCCCTCACACCGTCTCCCCGGGAGCGGTGGGTAATACACGTGGCGCTGTTCCTCGCCACGTTCGCGACCGTGTGGGGGGCGGGAACGATTCTCACGGTGCCGACCCTGACATTTGGTCTGGCGGACAGCCCCAATCTCGCGGTCTTGTTGCAGGCGGCAAAGGAGTGGATCGGCGCCTCCATGCCGGGTCTGGGGTTTGCCGCGGCGTTGATGGGCATTCTCCTGGCGCACGAAATGGGGCATTACGTGGTCGCGCGTCGCTATCACATCAACGCATCACTGCCGTATTTTCTCCCCGCGCCTCCGCAACTCAACTTCATCGGGACTTTTGGAGCGTTCATTCGGCTCCGCAGTCCAATCGTCGATCGGCGGCAACTGATGGACGTGGGTGCGGCGGGCCCCTGGCTCGGGTTGGTTGTCGCCCTCGCCGTCTTGATTGTCGGCCTCTTGAATTCTCAAGTCATGGCGGGGGTGCAGGGTGAATCACGACAGCTGATCTACTTCGGCAACCAGCCCTTCTACCTCGGCGATTCGATTCTCATGTCGGTGACGAGATCCTGGCTCGTGGGCGAGGGAACGGTCGAACTCCATCCCATCGCCTTGGCAGGGTGGTTCGGCCTATTCGTAACGATGCTTAACTTGTTGCCACTAGGTCAGTTAGATGGTGGTCACATCGTCTATGCTCTGGTGGGTAAGCACCAGGCCATCATCGGAAGATTGATGTGGTATGCGCTGCTGATCCTGGGATTCGAGTTCGGGGGTTGGTGGATCTGGGCCGGTCTCATTCTCCTTTTGGGACGGGGCAGAATTGCCCACCCGTCCGTCTTGGAACCGCATCGACCTATCCCGGCCAGCCGCTGGCCAGCCGGGCTCGCCACGGCTGTCCTCTTTCTGGTCACGTTCTCGGCCGACCCGCTGCCCTCAATTATGTAGCCGGTCCGATCGCCCTTATAGTAGAAAGAGGCAAAGATCGAGCCGCCGAACCTCTGTGGGCCGCAATCCGTAGACGAGATTGATGGTTAGTACTCGCTCACTGTTGCGTAAGTCACAGGCAACATTATATTTAGCAAACTTCCCGGAAGATCCGAATGCCCGCAAATTCAGTCCCAGGTTACAATCGGCCGGACCCGGACGACCCCGTCATGCACGATCTCGCTCCCCTTCGCTACGGCGAGGAGAGTGTCGCATTGCGGTTGGTGGTTCGGAGGGCCGAAGACGGATCGTGGCGGGGCCGGCTCCTGTTCGGGGCGGGAGAAGTCCAGGACGCCCTGGCCACGGCCGAGATCTTCTTCGGGGCCACTGAACCCGATCTTTGGGACTCTGTCCGGGATCTGCGCGATCACCACATCCGAGACCTCTACCGCTCCCTCATGGCGGAATGAGCGATGGCGGCGCGGCCGACGAGCGCCTCCGCAGGCTCAGACACGATCTTGCCAACCCCCTTTCGGCGCTGCTCGACGAAGCTCAGTTGCTCTTATTGCGGGAACCACCCCTAGACCATGAGACCGTCGAGGCGATTCGGATCATAGAAGATCAGTGCCGGCGAATGCGAGACATCCTCCAGCAGACCTGAACGACCCAAGGGCCGGGATTTCGGCTCTCAAAGCCCGAACTGGTGGGGGGCTCTTACGCTCCCTGGTTTCGTGGGCCAAGTTCACGGTTCGCAGCTGATAAGGGACGCTGATGGTCAATTCTTTCTTTCAATCCCTCCCCTCTCCTTCCCCCTGGGTACCCAGGCCTCGCGCCAAGGCTTGGCCGCTCTGGCTTTGGTAGTCATTGCGTCGGCGTGCTTTCCGGGAGGTGCGTCCGAGGTATCGCCCCAGGAAATACCCGAGCTGGCAGCGCAAATCGCGGACAAACCCAACGACGGGAGATTACTGTTGCGTTTCGGCGCGGCGCTTTTCGCTGCGGGTCGTTGCGATAGCGCCACCGTCGTTTCGCGTCGTGGAGGAGACCTTCGCCCCGGCGACGCACTCGGACCTCTGGTGATTGGCCAGTGTCTCGAGCAATCGGGCGACCACGACCGGGCCATCGCCACGTACGCGGCGTTTGTCGCAGCGCACGCCGATGCACGAGGCACCCCCGCCGTACGAGCGCGTGAGATGCTGGCGCGACGCGCGCGTTCAACGACGCTAGCGCGTGACGCCCTCGCGCGAGAGCAGGAACTGACCGCACAACCGGCCAATATCAACGCCATCGCCGTACTCCCGTTGACCATCGTGGGAGACTCCACGTACGCGCCGTTGGGTCGAGGGCTGGCGCAAATACTCATTTCGGATCTGTCATTGCTCCAACGATTCACGTTGGTGGAGCGTTTGCAGATCGGCGCCCTGTTGCAGGAGTTGCAAAGATCCCAAACTGGGCGTCTCGATCCGGCGACCGCAGCACGTGTTGGGCGAATGGTGCGGGCGGGCAGAATGGTGCAAGGCATCGCCAACATTCCCGCACGAGGCGATGTGCGACTCGAAGCCACGGTGGTGTTGGGTGATGGGCAAGTCACGGGACCCGAGGCCACGACCGGACGTCTTCGCGACCTGCTCCGCATGGAGAAAGCGTTAGTGGTCGGGATTGCCTCACAGTTGGGGTACCAACTCTCTCAGGCGGAGCGGCAGCGCATTCTCGAGAACGGCACGAACAATCTCACGGCCTTTCTCTCCTACTCCAATGGGCTGCTGGCCGAAGACATCGGAGACTACTCGACCGCGGCGTTGCACTTTTCCAACGCGGTACAGGCGGATCCCGGCTTCGAAATGGCGCGGACACAATACGAGGCGGCCGCGGCCGCCCCCGCAGTCGAGGGCGCATCTGCGAATCAAGTGACGACGGTTTCCCAGACGACCGTCACCGAGCCGCTCGGTCCGGGAGATCCGGTCTTGAGCGCGGTGGCGAGCGTCGTGGTGGACATCGCAGCTACGCAGGCGGAGCAAAACACCGCCGGCGGTCAGGACGGCGGTCAGAGTTCTACCACGACGAATATCGCGACGCCGTCGCCGACCCCGACAGCCACCGGCACGAGCGCAACCGTATCGGGCATCGTGCGGATCATCTTCAAATTACCATGATGAAGACCACGCGATTTTTGACGCTCGCGTTGTTCGCGGTGCCAACGGCGGTGATGGCCCAAGGTGACCTCGACGTTCGCGTGTCGACCTTGTTCGAGAGCTATAGCTTCGATGCGGGGTTGCCCTTCAAGAAGGTCTCAGAGTTCACGGTGCCGGTGTCGATCACGTACCAGCTCGGACGATTCGGCAACATTGCATTGTCGACCGGCTACGCGACCGTCAATCTGACGTCATCGGATCCGACGCAGTTGGCCAACCAGTCCGTGTCGGGTGTGTTGGACACCGAGGCTCGCCTGAGCGTGAACGTCGTGCCGGGAAAGCTGGTAGCGTTGTTCACCGGATCGGTTCCGACCGGTGTGACGACGGTGGCGTTCGAAGAGCTTTCCATTCTCGGTGCTATCTCGAGCGACGTCATTGGTTTCTCGACGTCGAACTTCGGCACCGGTGGTAGCGTTGGCGGTGGCTTTGCCGGCGCTGTGCCGTTAGGGCGCATGGCGGTCGGCTTCGGTGCGACATACAAGCGGTCGCTGACATACCAGCCGGTACAAGGTCAGCCGGGCAATCTTCGACCCGGTGCCGAGTTACGATTGCGGACCGGCATCGAAGGTCCCATCGCGCGCAGAACCTACATCCGATTGGCCGGCATCCTTGCCCGCCGTGCGAAGGATGACATCAGCGGGGTCACCCAGAACGGTGTGGGCAACCGCCTGGTCGGCTATGCTTCCGTCAATCACGGTCTAGCAGGTTGCGGAAAAAGTCGGGTAATGGACGATAGCATCGCGAGCCGGAAGTTCTTATCGTAGAGGGACCTCGATGGGAGTGCCACGATGCGCGGGAACAAGACGAATCAGTCGGCGCTGTTCAGCTATATCAGTGCGGAGGATCGGGTGCCCTCCGACCATCCGTTGCGCGCCCTGCGGGCGCTGGTGGACCCGGTGTTAGCCCGGCTCTCGCCGCAGTTGGACCGGCTGTACGCGCGGCGGGGCCGGCCGTCGATTCCCCCGGAACATTTGTTACGCGCGTTATTGCTGCAGGTGGTGTATACGATCCGGAGCGAGCGGCAGCTGATGGAGCAGCTCGATTACAACATCCTGTACCGATGGTTTGTGGGGTTGAATCTGGACGACGCGGTGTGGGTGCCGACGGTCTTTACGAAGAATCGGACGCGGCTGGTCGAGGGGGGCATCGCGGATGCGTTTCTGGCCGAAGTGTTACAGGAGGCGGAGCGGCGGGCGTTGTTGTCGAATGAGCATTTCACCGTCGACGGGACCTTGCTGGACGCGTGGGCGAGTCAGAAGAGTTTTCAGCCGAAGGCCGGCACCCGCCCGCCAACGGACGATGATCCGGGGAATCCGAGCGTGACGTTTCGCCAGGAGAAACGGACGAATGCGACGCATGCGTCGCGGACGGACCCGGAGGCGCGGTTGACGCGGAAGAGTGGGGGGCAAGGCGCGCAATTGGCGTACTTGGCGAGTGTGTTGATGGATAATCGGCACGGGCTCGTGGTGGCGACCGACGTGACGCAGCCCGGCTACGAGGCGGAGTGTGCGAGTGCGCTGGCGATGGTGGGGAGCTTACCGCCGACGGCCCGGCGTCGGACGTTGGGGGCGGACAAGGGTTATGATCGGTGCGGGTTTGTCGACACGCTGCGGGCGTTGGGCTGGACGCCCCACGTCACGCCGAACGTGCACCGCACGCGGTTGCGGAGCGCGGTGGATGGCCGGACGACGCGCCATCCCAGCTATGCGATCAGTCAACGGCAGCGCAAAAAAGTGGAAGAGATCTACGGGTGGGGCAAGACGATTGGGTTGTTACGCAAACTCCGACATCGCGGGACCCCGCGGGTCGGGTGGGTGTTTACGTTCACGGCCGCGGTCTACAATCTGATGCGGATACGCACCCTGACCCTGGCCGGAGGCAGCCCCTGATGGGGCAGTGTGGGCCGCATTCGTCACGCCGACCGCACCGCGGGGGCGGTAATAGGGGACCGCACGCTGGTACACCGTCGTGTTACCCGGACAAACGCGGCTCACCATCAATTTTTCCGCAACCTGCTAGGATCGACCCAGATCACGGTCTACGCGTTCGATGTTTTCCGCGGCGACCCACGGATCGAGCAGACGATAACCGGTGCGGCGCTTCTGCCGCGCGGTAACCTACTCGGTGTGGGCGGTGAGGTCACCATACCTGTCGGCGTCACATCGAGTCTCGTCCCGCGTTTCGAGTTCCGCCATTCGGCCGCTGCGCCGGATGAAGTGAACAGATCGCTTCAAAAGTTGGGACAATCGCTTCGAGTCGGCGCCGACTGGCGCGCCCGCGCCAGGCAGAACGTCGCCGTCGTGGTGCACGTGGATGGTCTGACCGGTTCCGTTCAACAGTCAGGCGCAGGTATAGGTCTTACCGGATTCCGGGCTGCGCTTCACATCGAGCTGATGCGTTGACGGTTTGAAGCGCACGATTCTCTCACGGCGAGCCCGCGCCGGCGTTTTCTTCGTCTCGCTCCTGTTCGTGTCATGTAAAGACGGAACCGGGCCGGACGAGTTGGTTGGTGGTCTCGCCATCGTTCCTGTTTTTGAGAGCAGCGCGGCGGCGCTGGTCCCCGTCGAGCGGCTTCGCGTTTTTCTGTTGCGGGCAGACTCCGTCACGGTCGCGAAGGATACTGTCTTCGATCTCGTACCGGGTCAGGACTCGGTAGACCTGGCGATCAACGTCACGCTCCTGAGTACGTCCGAGCAGTTTTTCCTCGAGATGCAGTTGATAAACGCCGCGCAGGATACGGTGTTCCGCGGCGGACCAACGATCGTCACCGCGTCGGCGTCGGCGAGCGATCCGGCGGTGGCCGAGATAGTGCTCGTGTACACGGGTACGGGGTCCAATGCCGCGGCGGTGCAGATCACGACGACGGCCGAAAGCGCCCTTTTTGGCGAGACCGTCACCTTGGCGGCGGATGCCTTGGATGCGATAGGAGATCCCATTCCGGGCACGCCCATCAAATGGAGCTCTGTCGATCCGGCGGCCGGTAGCTTCCCCGACGACGAATCGGGGGCATTTGTCGCGGGCACCGTGCGCGGGCCCGCACTGGTAGCGGCTACGTTGCTCACCGGACCTACGGACACCGCCACCGTGATGGTACAGCCGCCGCCGTCGGCTATCACCATTACCGGTGGCGATGACCAAACCGGCGGCATCGGCGCCGCGTTGCCGCAACCACTCGTAGTGATAGTTACGGCGAGTGACGCTCTCCCGGTTGAAGGTGTTGAGGTGGTATTCGGCGTCGCGGCGGGCAACGGTTCGCTGTCGGCTACGTCGGTGTTCACGGACGCGCAGGGGGTGGCTCAGGTCACTTGGACGCTTGGGTTGGTGCCTGGGGCGATGCAGGCTACCGCCACCGTTCCCGCGGCGGGAAACGCGTCTGTGACGTTTGTCGCCACGGCTCAGGTGGTCACGTTCCGCTGGCTCAACACCGGCGGCGGAAACTGGAGCGTTGCGACCAATTGGGATCTCGGGTTCGTACCGAGCGCCGGAAGCACGGTCATCATCGATCTCGCCGGGACGTATACCGTGAATCTCGACGTCGACGCCGCGATCGACATGCTCGCGTTGGGCGCTACCACAGGCACGCAGACACTTACCATTGCCACCAACTCGCTGACGCTCAGCGGCGCCGTCTCAACCGTAGGCACGAACGGCGTCGTCGATCTGAGCGGCTCGATGTTGGCCGGGGCGTCCGGGATGTCGGTGAGCGGCACATTCAACTGGACCGGTGGCGCCATCGATGGAACTGGGAGGCTGAGTATCACCGCCGCCGGGACGGCGACGCTGGGTGGTGGCGCGAAGACACTGAGTGGCGGTCGCGTGCTGGAAAACTTCGGCACTGCAACCTGGGTCGCGGGTGACATCGATGCTGTCGGCTCCTCGGCGATCTTCAACAGCATTGGCGGCACGTTCGATGTCCAGGGTGACGTCCAGTTCACTCAGGGCGTCGGTGGGGGGTCGTTCAGCAACAATGGGTCTTTCATGCGCACGGTTGGGACGGGCGCGGTCACGTTGAGCAACCGGTGCGACAATCTCGCAACCGCAGACGTCCAGACCGGCACGTTGCAATTGAACGCCGGCGGCTCGGGTGGCGGCGGCACGTTCACGGTCGCGAGCGGAGCGACGCTCGGCTTTGGCGGTGGCACCCACACACCGACTACGATCACGCTGGCGGCTACGGGGACATTGAGCGTGACGGCGGGCACGGTCGACTTGACGGGGAACAGCACGTTGAGTGGGACCGTGTTAGTGGCGACACCGGGCACCCTCAAGTTCAACGGCGGCACGTCTACGCTGGATGCCACTTCGTCGGTGTCCGGAGACGGCATTGTGGAGTTCGCGGCGGGCACCGCCACCGTGAACGGCACGTACGCCGTGACCGGCACCTCGACGCACATCACGGGTGGCACGGTCAACTTCGAGAACATCGTTACCCCCGCGACCACGACCGGGTTGACGATGAGCGCCGGCACGCTCGGCGGCGCCGGCCAGTTCCGCGTGTCGACGACCCTGGACTGGACGGGTGGCACGATGACGGGGATCGGCTCGACATGGCTCGAGGCAACGGGCGCCGCGACGCTTAGCGGCGGATCGAAGACGTTGGATGGACGCGCCTTCACAAACGGCGGCGGTGCGGTGGTATGGACCCTCGGTGACGTTCTATCCGGAAACGGCAGCGTCATCACGAACGCCGCCGTAGGCACGATCGATATCCAAGGTGATGTTGCCTTGCAGTTCACCCTCGGGGGCGCAACACCGTCCCTCGTCAACAGTGGCGGGTTGACACGCAGCGTTGGGACCGGGGTGGTATCGCTTGGCGCCAATGTCAACAACACCGGCGCGGGCATCATTGACGTGCAGACCGGCACGGTCGCTCTCACCGGTGGGGGGACGTACATGCAGGGCGTTTCGGCCGTCCTGATGGGTGCTGGGACGATCGACGTTCCAGGCGACATCATCACCGGTGGCACCATCAACATGCCGCTTGGGACGGTCAAGGTGGGTGGGGTACTCAATCCGACGGGCACGGTGAACGTGGGGACGGTGGTCTTCCAGGGGACGGGCCCACAGATCGTGCCCAGCGCACTAACGCCATACAACAACGTCGAAGTGACTGGCCAGACGGAGGCCGACGGGTCGATGACGTTTGGCGGCACGTTCGTGGTGTCCGGCTCCGGCGTGTTCGACTTGACGCCGCTGAGCATTGCCACGGTGACGGTTACAGGAAATGTCTCCGTCATCGACGACGGAATGATCAACGTGGGTGGGACAGGAAGGATTCTCCAGGCCAACAGCAACCTGACCATCGCCAACAACGGTGATATCTACGTCGGTACGGGCGGAGGCGTAAACGTCTCTGGTAATTTTGCGACGCAAGATGCAGCTGTGTTCAGCATGGCGGATTTCGGCGACGAGTTGAATGTGACGGGCAACGTGACATTCGGTGGCGGGAGCACAGACGCGATGTTGACCGGCGGCACCATCAGAGTCGGTGGGGATTTCACTCAGACCGGCACGAACAGCATAGAGAGCTTCCACGCTGGCGGATCGCACACGGTGGAGTTCAATGGCACGGGACCTCAGACAGTTTTCTTCGAGAACCCCGGCATTGGGATGGGCGTCATGGCCTCCCATTTTGCGAACATTTCGATAAGCAACACTACCGGCCTCGTCACACTAAACAGCGACGTGTTTGCTCACAGCGACCTGACCAAGTTCTCAGTGGCGACTGCCACAATTACCGGAAACGGGAATAGGCTAGCCGTGGGCGGACTCAATGCCCGCGACATACAATTTGACCACGTGCTACTTGAATGGAACGGAACACCGAGTTTTCCATCTTTCGGGTCGTTCGTGAGGTTCATCAACATGAGCTTCACGGGCTACAACCCGACCGACGTCCAGTTTACGATCACCGATCTGGGTAGTGCATCGCCGTACGTGATGAGCGGGTTGTCCTTTGCGAATGCACCGACACGTGGTGTCGGGGCGTACGTCAGCACAACCGACTCCGACGGAGACATGCCCAACGAACTCAAGGTGGACCTCACCATTATCTCACCCGTCACGTGCAGCGGGGCGGACTTCATGGCTTTGGCCGATTCAGAGATCATCATAAACTGCTCCACGCGTCAGTTCGAAGCGATCAGTGCCGGTGGGGCCCACGCGTGCGCCATCACTGCGACGGGCGCGGCGTACTGCTGGGGCAGTAACAACAACGGACAAATTGGCGATCCCGCCGTTGTGACCGAGACCAACGTTCCGGTTGCCGTGACCGGTGGTCTGTCGTTCCAGCAGATCAGCGCCGGCGGCGAGCACACCTGCGGCATCACGTTCACCAATGACGGTTACTGCTGGGGTAAGGATTCGTTCGGTCAGCTTGGCGATGGCGGCGCAAACGCCGACCAGAACGCACCGGTCCTCGTTTCAGGGAGTACGGGCATGTTGGTGCAGATCAGCGCCGGCAGAGACCACACGTGCGCGGTGACGACTCTAGGTAACGGATACTGCTGGGGCCGGGGACTCGAGGGGCAGCTCGGAGACGGGTTGACGACGGGCAGCCCTGTACCAGTGGGGGTAACGGTGGTTACCACGTTCAAGTCGATGAGCCTGGGCACGGGTCCCTCAATCGCGGTTCACAGCTGTGGCATCGAATCCGGGACTAACTTGGCCTATTGTTGGGGCGACAACGGGGGGGGACAACTAGGGGACGGTACGAATATGCCACGACTCGCGCCCGTTGCGGTCTCCGGCGGGGGGACCTACGGATACATTTCCTTGGGCAGGGTGTTCACGTGCGCCGTCACACTGGCCGGAACGGGTGAATGTTGGGGTTCCAACCCCTTCGGACAACTCGGCGACGGGTCCACGACAGCGAGCAACATACCGGTGTCGGTCGCCGGGCTCTCGGGATTGGACGGAATCAGCACCGGGTCTGACGCTACTTGTGCATCTAGCTCGGGGACGGTGTACTGTTGGGGGGACAACGCCTTTGGGCAACTCGGTGACGGCTCCATGACGCCCAGCTTGGTGCCGGTGATGGTAACGGGCGGTTGGACCCTGCCCGATATTGGCAGCGCCGTCGACGACCACATGTGTGCAATCACGGGAAGCGGTGCAGCGTTTTGTTGGGGACGGGGCGGTAACGGTCGGTTGGGTAACGGCGGCACAGCTGATAGCAACGTGCCGGTACTGGTGTCGGGGACCTAACTAAGGGAGCAGGGAGCGGGGAGTGGGCCACCCTGCCCCCGCGACCAAGTCTGTAGGGGGTGGGGTGGCCGGCTCCCGGCACACCGCTCCCTGCTCACTTTTCGATCGTGAAGTTGTCGATGTGCATGTCGAGGTTGTGATTCAACCGTAGACCGACGATACCATCGGTGTAGAGATCGGCAACCGGAACCCGGTCGACTTCGGTTCCGTTCACCATGAAAATCACGTCACTACTCGTCACGCGGACGGTGACCTCATTGGTCACGTTCGCGAGTTCTGACTCGTTGATGGCCGCGTTTTTGGTCCAGCCACGGACCCCCGCGGTCGAGCTGCCGGTACGGGTCTTGATGATGTAGCTCCCATCCCCTCGCACGAGAAAATAGCTGTAGACCTGACCGTCGGCCTGCATGTCTTTGCCGCCGAAGATGAGTCCGGTCCCGTGCCCGTGCCCTTTGGAGCTGAGCTGTTCGATGGTGGCCGAGATCGTGTAGCTGCCGGTCGCCATGTCGTTTTCACGGTAGAGTGTTACGCCTGGGCCGACGGTGATGTCCCATCCACCGCCTTTCTCGACTAATCGGATGTTGTCGAAATTCTGGCCGCGATCGGTGCGGGCCATCCATCCCGCGGCCAACCGGCCGCCGCCCGCAACCGCACGGTCGGTGTCCTGCGCTACCGCCGGCAGGGCCAGAGAAAGCGCAACGAGTGTCAGTGGAATCGAACGCATGATACACCTCTGATGGATGAGTGGTGACCTGTGGATGCTATCGCCGTGGCGTCGGTTGCGACAGGGGCCTCTGTTGGCCCCGGCGCGACGCTTTTGTCATCGTTCTGATGGATGTTTCGACACGTAACGTCTTTACCATTCGTCACCCTACAGGGTTCCGTCGGTTTCGGACCAGGTGTGGTTGGAGCACCGCTCTTAGTACTGATCGTTCCCGGTTTGGTTCCAGGGCCCGCCACCTGAGTCTGGTGTTGACGGTCTCGGCCGCCGCGGGCGTTGCGGTGGTTATCCGCCAGCTGCTTGGGTGGTGAGTCTGGGATCAATTGCCACAGAGGGCACAGAGATAGATGGAGTGGCTACGGCGCAAGCGCCCGCAAGTCTCCGCTGGTTGGGGCTACGCCCCGGGTGACGACTCTAAGACCGGGAACCTATATTCCCGCCATGCCGCCAAGAAAAGAGTTGATTGACGTCGTCCGTGACGGCCTCGCGGATCGATACCGCGTCGAGCGTGTGATCGGCAAAGGCGGTATGGCTACCGTTTTCCTCGCGGAAGATCTATCGAGTGGCGGCCAGGTCGCGCTGAAGGTTCTCAGTCGATCCGTGTCGAGCCGTATCATGCGGGAGCGCTTCGAGCGGGAGGTGGCGGTCGGCGGACACCTCGAGCATCGGCACATCGTCCCGATGATTGCGGAAGGCGAAGTGGACGGCATGCCGTTTCTCGTCATGCCGTACCTGCCCGACGCCTCCCTCCGCCAACGGCTCGGAAAGAGCGGACGACTCGAGGTGCGTGAGGCGGTCGAGATCGGACACGAGATTGCCGATGCGCTCGTCTACGCCCACAGCCGCGGACTGATTCATCGCGACATCAAACCCGACAACATCATGTTTTCGGACGGCCACGCCATGGTAACCGATTTCGGTGTGGCCGTCGCCATCAAGGCATCGATGGACGATCGTCTCACCACTCCGGGCGAAGTGTTAGGCACGCCCACGTACATGAGCCCCGAGCAAGCCATGGGCCGCTTCCAACTCGACGCGCGCACAGACATCTACAGCCTCGGCTGCGTGATATTCGAAATGTTGATAGGCGCCCCACCTTTTAGACCGGCACATCCAGACGCCGTCATCGTGCGGCGCCTCAACGACGAAACGCCCAAGGCGCGTGACTTCCGGCCGGAAGTCCCTGCCCATATTGATGCGGCGGTGTGCAGGTCGCTGGGGTGGAAGCCGGAGGAGAGGTTTGGGACTGCCGAGGAGTTTCGGGAGGTGTTGGCGGAGTAGGTGTTGGATGACGGGGGTCGGGGGTCGGGAGTCGGGAGTCGGGAGTCGGGTGCGGGTGTGGGTGTGGCCAGGATGTCGTCGTCGTGCCTACCACACCCTACCTACCCCCGACTCCCGACCCCCGACTCCCGATACAAACCACGCCAGATCATGCCCCGGCTCTGCACGAACCCGTACGGACGTGCCCTCTGCAAGGACGACTGTGTGGGCCTGGAGGCTGCGCACGGTCTGTCCCGATTCCAGTCGGACTCGGTATACGTTCTGGGTACCGGTGAATATTCGTGACATGATCCTGCCCGTGCCGTTTGGATCAGCAGTGATGGCGACGTCGTCGGCACGGATGGCGATGTCGACGGGTGTACCGACAGGTGCTCCGTTCGACTGATCGAGAACTCCGAGTTCCGTTTGAATGCCGTCGGCGGTAATTTCGCCGTGGATGAAGTCCGTCTCTCCAATGAATTCGGCGACGAAGCGCGAACGAGGCGTGCTGAACAGCTCTTCGGGAGCGCCGATCTGCTCGATGCGTCCGGCGCGTTGTACGGCGATCCGGTCTCCCACGGCCAATGCCTCTTCTTGATCATGGGTGACGAGAATAGCCGATGTTCTGTTGGCCTTGAGAACCGCGCGCACCTCCTCACGGAGCTCGATGCGCAATGTCCGGTCGAGATCGGAGAACGGCTCGTCCAACAGGACGAGTTTTGGTTGCGGAGCGAGTGCCCTGGCAAGGGCCACACGTTGCTGCTGGCCGCCGGAAAGCTCGTGCGGGTACCTGTGACCTACATCGCCGAGTTGCACCATGTTGAGCGCATCCGCGACCACTCGCGCCTGCACGCCGGAGTGGTGCTTTGACAATCCGAACGACACGTTGTCGCGAACCGTCATGTGCGGGAAGAGCGCGTTGTCCTGAAAACCAAGACTGATTTGACGCTGTTCCGGTGGGACGAGCAAACCCGTGTCGCTCAACACACGTCCGTTGCCGGTGATGCGTCCACGGTCGGGCTCCTCGAGGCCGCTGATGAGACGCAACAGCGTCGACTTGCCGCACCCGCTCGGACCCAGGAGAACCAATAGTTCGCCCTGCCGGACGTCGAAGGTTACGTCGACGGCCGCCAGCACGTCGCCGTACCGCTTCTCGACGTTTGCCAGAGACAGGACAGTCTCGGTCATCCTTCGGCCCGTGGCTCGGCGGTCGTCATGCGTCCCACGCGCATCAACAGCATGACTGGTATCAACCCTACGAGCACGATCGTGAGCGACGGTAGCGCCGCGGACTCCCAGAGCGACTCGGCCGCTAGCAGGTATGTCCACATCGCCAGCGTTTCCATCCCAAAAGGAGCCAGCAATATCGTCGCGGGCAGTTCCTTCATCACATCCACGAACACGAGAGCCGCACCGGCGGCCATGCCGACCTTCACCAGTGGGAGATGCACGCGCCACATGATGCGAGCCGGACTCGCGCCAAGTGTTTGAGCCGCCATCTCCATGTGTGGGGTCACCTTGTCCATGCTCGACTCGACGCTGTTGTATGCCACGGCCATGAAGCGCACGACGTACGCATACACCAACCCCGCGATCGAACCGGTGAGCAGCAATCCAGGGCTCACACCGAACAGGGTTTGTGAAACGCCCGCCACGATCCGATCGATCGCCGCAACCGTTATCAACGCGCCGGCGGCGGCGACCGCACCGGGTAGTGCGTAACCCATGGTTGCCAGACGCCTCGTCGCCCGTCCCACTGATCCTCGACTGAAGCGCGCCCCCTGTGCGAGCACGAGGGCGAGTAGCACGGCAACGAACGCCGCGGTGGTGGCCAGGGCCAGTGTGCGGAGCACGTATGCCGCGTAGACTGTCCTTAATGCGCTGGCGGTCGCCGGCTGCGTCAGGTCACCCAGCGTCCACAAGATCAGGCGCACGGCGGGGAGCGCGAACGCGGCGACGAAAATAGCGGTACATACGATTGTAGCTGTCCACCTACGCCATCCCGCTAGCTCGACGCGAGCGATCTGACGCGAGCGCCGGCCGGATTGGTAATACCGAGACCTCCCGCGCAACACCCGTTCGACGATCACGACCGCGAGCGCGAACAGGAGAAACACCGCGGACAATTCGATGGCGGCGTCGCGGTTCATCATGCCCTGCCACACATGCACCACACCTTCACTCATCGTCCGGAAGTTGAAGAAGCGGACCGTGGCGAAGTCGGTCATGGCCTCGAGCAGAGCCAACGTGACCCCCGCCACGAGCGAGGGACGCGCCAATGGCAACACGAGCTTGAAAAACGTTTGGAAGCGGCTGTATCCCATGGCACGCGCGGCGTCGAACGTCGATGAAGACTGTTCTCGAAAAGCCGCACGCGCGAGAAAGTAGACATACGGGTACAGCGTCAATCCCATCACCATGATGGCGCCACCACCCGAGCGAATGTTGGGGAGGACGAGTCCGCTCCCGAACCAATTACGCAGCGTGGTTTGTACCGGTCCCGCGAAGTCGAACGTGGCCATGTAGACGAATCCCATCACGTACGTCGGCATGGCGAGCGGCAAGATGAGTGCCCAATCGAAGACGCGCGACCCTGGAAAGCGGTACGCGGTGACCAGCCAAGCCAATCCCGAGCCCAAGGCAAACGTGATGACACCGACCCCTAGCATCAGTACCAAGGTGTTGCGGATCATCTCGGGAAGGATGGTGGACCACAGTTGAGCCCACACTTCGCCCGTGGGGTTCATCAATCGTCCGACGAGGAGTACCATCGGGACCGCGACCAGTGCGGCGATCAATCCGGGAACGATGGACCACCTCAGTCGGCGTACGGATTGGTTGAGCGACATGGAAATGCTTCGGCCGGTTACCGGTTACCGGTAACCGGCTCGCTGCAAGAGTCTCACGGCGTCGGCTTGGTATTTGCCGAATTCACCGAGCGCCATCGGGTCGGCCTTCCACTCGCCGAAATCACTGATGATCGAATTCGGTGCGACCTCCGGGTTCACCGGAAACTCGAGGTTGCTACCGGGTAGCCCGTTGTCGTCAGCCGCCTGTCCGGCGTGGCCACTCAACCACTCGATGAGCTTGATCGCGTTCCCGGGGTTCGCCGCTGCAGCGGTGACCCCGATGCCCGACACGTTGCGGTGGACACCACGGCCGTCCTGATTCGCCCACAACATTCTCACCGGGAAGTCGGGATCGTCCCTGAGGAGGCGTCCCAGGTAATAATGATTGGTGATTCCGACGTCGCATCCACCGGCTGCCACCGTTTGGAGGATCCGCGTGTCGCTGTCGATGTACTCCGGATCGTTGGCAACCCAGCCGCGCACGATCTCTTCCGTCCGTGCCTCTCCGTGTGCGACAATGAGGCTCGCGATGAGAGATTGTGTGTACACGTTGGTGGCGGGCCGCAGGCACAGCCGCCCGCGCCACTTGCTGTCCGCCAGCGTTTCGTACGTCGAGATTTCCGCGGGGTCCACGCGGCCCGGCACGTAGGCGATCGAGCGCACGCGCTGGCTCAACGCAAAGAAGCGATTTTGCGAATCCCGCAGGTCTTCGGGAATGTTCCGCTCGATCACGGGGGAGGTGAGCGATTGCAGCAGGCCCTCTTCCGCGGCGAGCCACAAGCCGCCCGCATCCACGGCAAAGAAAGCGTCGGCCACGGTCTGTTCGCCCTCGGCCTTCAACCGCTCGAGCAGGGAGTGCAAGTCGCCTTGAGAAATACGGACCTGTATGCCCGTCTCCGCCGTGAAGCCGGCGTACATGGGCTCCATCGCGCCATAGTGCCGTGTGGAGTAGACATTGACGATCTGAGTGGAATCGGCACCGGCGCATCCGAGCGCGGCGCAAACGCTGAGTGCGGCGACACTGCTGCGCACGAATTTCGGGAGATTTGGGATGTTTTTCATGGAGATTTTGCTGGGCCCATTGCACCGTAGCTTGGCGGTGAGCGGGCGCATTTAGTTGAGAATGAGAATCACTTGCAACTAGTCTCACCAGGGAATATAGACGGTAGGTTTTTCCCCTTCAAGAGGCGACGGCACCGGTAGCTTCACGCTTCGTCCGGCGGTAGGTTCTCCTGCACCAAGCCCTTCCAACGTTATCGTGAGACCTTCGGAGGCATCGTGAAGATCTATCTGGACACCGCAAATCTTCAGGAGATCGAGGAAGCGGCCAGCTGGGGTGTGTTGAGCGGTGTGACGACCAACCCCACGCTCATGGCGCGCGAGGAGGGCGCCGATTTCGAAGAGACGGTGAGAAAAATTGCCAGCCTGGTGGACGGTCCGATCAGTGCCGAGACGGTTTCCGAGGATGCCGGTGGAATGGTGAAGGAGGGAATGGGGTTTGCCGCGTGGCATCCCAACGTCATCGTCAAGGTGCCGTCGACGATCGAGGGGTTGAAGGCAACGGCTTGGCTCAAGCGCGAGGGCATTCGCACGAACGTCACGCTGTGTTTCAATGCCAATCAGGCACTGCTCGCGGCGCGAGCAGGTGCGTTCATCGTTTCGCCGTTTGTGGGACGGCTCGACGATATTTCGGAGCCCGGGATGGACCTGATTCAGGACATTTCCGAGGTGTTCAGCATGGATCCTGAGATCGAGACCCAGATTCTCGCGGCGTCCATTCGCCACCCGAGACACATAATCGAGGCGGCAAAGGCCGGAGCCGACATTGCGACGGTTCCGTTCAAGGTGTTGCAACAGTGTATGAAGCATCCGCTCACCGACGTGGGGGTCGAACGCTTCTTAGACGACTGGCGTAAGCGGGAGGCCGTTCAGATTGCCACTGCGGGAACGCAATAGCTCGTCTTCGCAGATGAGCGTCACAGGGTCATGAAGCCATCAACAACCTTATCGGGGGAGGGTGGCCCCGGGCCCGAGGTGGAGCCGCCGCGGCGTGGTCGAATCTTCAAGCGCCTCCTTCCGATCATGACTTACGTCGCCCCCAACGTCATGGTTGCCCTGTTATGGGTGCTGTTCAGGGTCTTCAACCGTACGACGGTGATCGGCCGGCATCATGTCGGATACGACCGAAACACGCTGTTGCTGTCAAACCATCAGACGATGATCGACAGCTTTCTGGTGGGGACGATGTGTTTCTTTCCTCAATCACTCTTGAAACCCTATCTCGTCCCGTGGAATCCAGCCGCCGTCGAGAACTACTACAAAAATCCGTTCCTTGCATGGTTCTCCGACGTGCACAAGTGCATCCCCATTCGTGAGGGGCGTCGTGACCTGCAGGCGTTGCGGCGGATGATCAAGGTGTTCCCGCGGGGGGTGATGACGATGTTCCCGGAGGGGACGCGCATGCGGGGGGCGGAAGTAGGTCCCGGACGCCTGGGAGCCGGTATGATCGTCCTGTCGGCACGCCCCAAAGTCATCCCGGTCGCCATCGACGGTATGGAGGAAGTGCTGCCGATCGGTTCGTACTTCCCCCGATTCTTCAAGCATGTGTATGTGTCGTACGGCGAGCCGCTCGATTACTCGGAGTTTCTCGACAAGCCGCGAAGCAAGGACACCTTCCAAGAAGTCGTCGATCTGATCATGAAGAAAATCCGCGAACAGCATCAGGAGCTTCGCCGTCTGCGGGGACTTCCGGTGCCCACGTACGACGAGGAGGAGTAGAACGACACAACGAATATCCAATATCCAATATCCAAGATTCGATATTCAATATTCGATATTGGATATTCATCTAGCAGGTTGCGGAAAAAGTCGGGTAATGGACGATAGCATCGCGAGCCGGAAGTTCTTATCGTAGAGGGACCTCGATGGGAGTGCCACGATGCGCGGGAACAAGACGAATCAGTCGGCGCTGTTCAGCTATATCAGTGCGGAGGATCGGGTGCCCTCCGACCATCCGTTGCGCGCCCTGCGGGCGCTGGTGGACCCGGTGTTAGCCCGGCTCTCGCCGCAGTTGGACCGGCTGTACGCGCGGCGGGGCCGGCCGTCGATTCCCCCGGAACATTTGTTACGCGCGTTATTGCTGCAGGTGGTGTATACGATCCGGAGCGAGCGGCAGCTGATGGAGCAGCTCGATTACAACATCCTGTACCGATGGTTTGTGGGGTTGAATCTGGACGACGCGGTGTGGGTGCCGACGGTCTTTACGAAGAATCGGACGCGGCTGGTCGAGGGGGGCATCGCGGATGCGTTTCTGGCCGAAGTGTTACAGGAGGCGGAGCGGCGGGCGTTGTTGTCGAATGAGCATTTCACCGTCGACGGGACCTTGCTGGACGCGTGGGCGAGTCAGAAGAGTTTTCAGCCGAAGGCCGGCACCCGCCCGCCAACGGACGATGATCCGGGGAATCCGAGCGTGACGTTTCGCCAGGAGAAACGGACGAATGCGACGCATGCGTCGCGGACGGACCCGGAGGCGCGGTTGACGCGGAAGAGTGGGGGGCAAGGCGCGCAATTGGCGTACTTGGCGAGTGTGTTGATGGATAATCGGCACGGGCTCGTGGTGGCGACCGACGTGACGCAGCCCGGCTACGAGGCGGAGTGTGCGAGTGCGCTGGCGATGGTGGGGAGCTTACCGCCGACGGCCCGGCGTCGGACGTTGGGGGCGGACAAGGGTTATGATCGGTGCGGGTTTGTCGACACGCTGCGGGCGTTGGGCTGGACGCCCCACGTCACGCCGAACGTGCACCGCACGCGGTTGCGGAGCGCGGTGGATGGCCGGACGACGCGCCATCCCAGCTATGCGATCAGTCAACGGCAGCGCAAAAAAGTGGAAGAGATCTACGGGTGGGGCAAGACGATTGGGTTGTTACGCAAACTCCGACATCGCGGGACCCCGCGGGTCGGGTGGGTGTTTACGTTCACGGCCGCGGTCTACAATCTGATGCGGATACGCACCCTGACCCTGGCCGAAGGCAGCCCCTGATGGGGCAGTGTGGGCCGCATTCGTCACGCCGACCGCACCGCGGGGGCGGTAATAGGGGACCGCACGCTGGTACACCGTCGTGTTACCCGGACAAACGCGGCTCACCATGAATTTTTCCGCAACCTGCTAGACTCTGGATTTGGAATCCTAACTGCCCCGTACGACTAGTCAGCGCCGGGACCAGGGGGTAAAATCAGGAATCCCCCTGCGCTGGAGGTCAGCGGCCATGGCTACCGTTCAGGATATCCTCACCAAAAAGGGCACGTCCGTCGTATCTCTCGTCTCAGCAGAGTCGGTCCTCACCGCCTCCAGGATCATGAACGAACGAGGTATTGGCGGCATCGTCGTCACCGAGAATGACCGGATGGCCGGGATTTTCACGGAGCGTGACGTCTTGAGACGTGTCGTCGCCGAGCAACGCGACCCGGCATCCACTCCCTTGCAGCACGTGATGACCGCGCCGGTGGTCTACTGCCCGCCCGATGCGAAGCTGGAGGAATTGACCGTTCTGATGACCGAGAAGCGGATCCGTCACCTACCGGTCATGGACGATAGCGGATTGTGTGGCATCATCACGACGGGCGACATACTCGCCTATCAGGTGCGCGAGCAGGCGTATACGATCCAGCATTTGAATAATTATGTTTATGATATGCGGTAGTCAGGGTGTAGGGTGTAGGGTGTAGGGTGTAGGTTTTAGGTGTCAGGTGTCAGGTGCTTGGTCTGTTCCATCTCTGGGTCCGTCGCCTGAAATCTGGCGTCTCATACCTGTTGACCGACTAACCAGAGTTTCTTAATGAAATCATCCACAGTTTTGTCGTTGCGTTTGGTGGCTGGCTCCTCGCTCATGTTTCTCATGCTGAGTTGTGGGCCTTCTGCGAGTCCCCCGGTAACCGAACCCCAACCGAGTCCGCCGCCGCCGATTCCGGCCGACGGCGTGCAGCCGGTGATACCGGAACCGCCACCGATACCGACGCCGCTCAGAGAGGTACCGGAGTTGACGGTTCCGGCGGGTCGCTTCGACAACGGGAAGATGTGGACGTTCGAGTATCCGCCGCTCGACTACTTCCGCGAGGAATACAACTTCGTTCCGGATGAGGCGTGGTTCGAGCACGCACGCCTGGGTGCCCTGCGGTTATCGAATTGTTCGGCGTCGTTCGTTTCACCCAGCGGCTTGGTGATGACCAACCATCACTGTGCGCGCGAGAGTGTCGTGGCGGTGTCGCAGGAAGGCGAAAAATTGCTGGACAATGGCTTTTATGCGCCGTCCTTGGCGGAAGAACGGCACGTTGACGACTTCTATGCCGATCAGCTCATCGACATCGTGGATGTGTCGGCGGAAGTGGATGCGGCGCTGGCGGCTGCGTTTTCGGACGAGGCGCGCGCGGCGGCGCGGGAGACAGTGAGCGAGCAGATTACCACCCGGATTACGGAAGAGTGGCGCACAGAGGAGGCCGGTATCGAAGTCGAGGTGGTCTCGTTGTGGAACGGCGCCAAGACGTCGGCCTACGTCTTCAAGCGTTACTCGAACATCAAGCTGGTGATGGCCCCGGAGCTCCAGATGGGGTTCTTTGGCGGCGATCCGGACAACTTCACCTATCCGCGCTACGCGTTGGATATATCGTTCTTCCGCGTGTACGACGATGACGACCAACCGCTTCAACCCGACCACCATTTCGAGTGGAGTGAAAAAGGTGTCGAAGAGGGTGACGCGGTGTTCATCATTGGCAACCCGGGCTCGACCAGCCGTCTACAGACCGTGTCGCAACTCGAGTACCGCGGCGCGGTGGGTGATAAGGCCATTCTGGAGTTGTACGGCAGTCGTGCAGCGGCGTTGCAGGCTTTTTACGACGAGGATCCGGAGGCCGGCGACGCGATCGATCTTCGCAACACGATCTTCAGCTTGTTGAACTCCGAGAAAGCATACGGCGGGATCGTCAAGGGACTGCAGGATCCGATGACGATCGCGCGCAGGAGAGATGCCGAGCGCAAGTTCCGCACGCGGATCGAGAGCAACCCGGGGCTGCAACAGCAGTACGGTGATCTGTTCGACCGAATGGCGGACATTCAGGAACAGAAGCTCGAGCTGGCCGACGATTACGGCGCCTTCTTGGCGCTGGGCAGCCCCAACTTTACTTCGTCGATCTTGCTGCGCGGCGTCTTTGGTTTCCAATACGTTCAGGGAACTGCGGCCGGCGCGCCGCCCGCTGCCCTCGCAGGCGTCGAAGAGCAGTTGAAGGGTGTGGCCGAACAGCCACGTGCGATGCAGGTGCATCTGCTCGCGGCGCGTTTGAGTGACATGCAGCGTCACTTGGGCGACGACGACCCGGCAGTCTCCGGGATCTTGCGCGGACGTTCGCCGAAAGAGGCCGCGGAGGCCATCGTTTCGCAGTCGGCGCTCACCGACTCCGCGAGTGCGGTCCAGGCGTTGAGCACGCTCACCATGACCGATCCCGCCGTCCGGATGGTCACCGCTTTCCTGCAGCGCTTCGGCGCATATCAGGGACGGTTTCCGGCTTTGGTCGAGCAGGAGGGCGAGTTGGCCTCTCTGTTGGGCCGCGCCCGCTTCGGCGTATACGGAACGTCCATTCCGCCCGACGCGACCTTCTCGCTGCGCATCGCCGACGGCGTCGTGAAGAGCTACGAGTACAACGGCACACGGGCGCCCGTGTATACGACGTTTTACGGGTTGTACGACCACTACCACTCGTATGGCGCGGATACCGAGTGGACCTTGCCGGAGCGTTGGCTGAATCCGCCGGCCACGTTCGATCTGTCCACTCCCATGAACTTCGTTTCCACCGTCGACATCATCGGCGGTAATTCCGGCTCGCCCGTACTCAATACCGATCTGGAAGTGGTCGGTGTGGTCTTCGACGGCAACATCGAGAGCCTGCCGGGCGAATTCATCTACGTACCAGACTTCAACCGATCGGTGACCGTCGATGCCCGTGCGATTCTCGAAGCTTTGGACGAAATCTACGATGCGGATCGAATCGTGCTCGAGTTGACTACCGGGAGGCTGGTTGGGACGGAGGCGGAAGCAGACGCCGTGAGAGCGCGATAACGGGGGTAGGGTGTGGGGTGTAGGGTGTAGGGTCTTACGTTCCGGCACCCCACCGCCTACAACCTACCCGTAACGTGTGGTAAACACCGGACTCCGAGCTGCGAGGCCGGCGCCTCGTTGTGGCCACAGAGGACACAGAGGGAACCCCGAGCCACCCACTCCACGAACTTTTGTGTCACCTCATCGGACGGCCGGTGCCGAGACGACCAAACAAAAAGATGTTGGGGGGTGGGGCTCGGGGAGAAGCCTCTGTGCCCTCTGTGGCAAATTGGGAGGTGTGGGGACGCAATCCGCAGCCAGGATTGACTTCCGGCGCCGCCTTGAGCAGCCTCCAAGGGGCATGGCGGTAACAGGGTAGGGTGTAGGGTGTAGGGTGTAGCCGCCGCCGCGGCGCAAACCGCACACCCTACACCCCACACCCTACACCCTAACAACGGTTCGCTTACCCTGTTAGCGGAGCAAACCAGCCAAATGGCTACCGATACACAACAGACTCGCGTCGAAACTGACAGCATGGGCGAGATCGAGGTGCCCGCCGATCGGTACTGGGGTGCGCAGACCGCCCGGTCGCTCATCCACTTCTCGATCGGCAACGACATCATCCCCATCGAGGTCGTCCGCGCGTTCGGCGTACTGAAAAAAGCGGCCGCGTTGGCCAACAACGAGTTTGGCAAGCTGGACGACGAGAGGACGGGTTTGCTCGTCCAAGCGGCGGACGAGGTCATCGATGGAAAACTCGACGATCACTTCCCCCTGCACGTGTGGCAGACGGGGAGCGGCACGCAGAGCAACATGAACGCCAACGAGGTGATCGCGAACCGGGCCATCGAGTTGGCGGGTGGACCGTTGGGCAGCAAGGACCCCATTCACCCCAACGATCACGTGAATCTCTCGCAGTCGTCGAACGATACGTTCCCCACCGCCATGCACGTCGCGTCTGCCACCGTGCTGAAAGAACACACACTTCCGGCGATTACCGAGCTGCGGAATGCGCTGGCGGCGAGACAAAGTGAGTTCGAGGACATCGTAAAAATCGGGCGTACCCATCTACAGGACGCCGTGCCGCTCACCTTGGGTCAGGAGTTCTCGGGTTTCGTCGCGCAGCTCGACGCCGACATTCAGCGCATCGAGCGGGCGTTGCCCGAACTGTACGAGCTGGCAATCGGCGGTACGGCTGTTGGTACCGGTCTCAACGCGCCGGCGGGTTTTGGTGAGAAATGCTCCGCGAAGATCGCCGAGCTGACGGGGTTGCCCTTCGTATCTGCACCAAACAAGTTCGCGGCGCTCGCGGCGCACGACGCGATGGTCATGGCGGCGGGCACGTTGCGCGTGCTGGCCTGCTCGCTGATGAAGATCGCCAACGACATTCGGTGGGCGGCTTCGGGGCCGCGTTCGGGTCTCGGCGAATTGATTCTTCCGGCCAACGAACCGGGCTCCTCGATCATGCCGGGCAAGGTGAACCCCACACAGTGCGAAGCCATGACGATGGTCGCGGTGCAGGTCATGGGGAACGACATGGCCATCGCGATTGCGGGCTCGCAGGGAAATTTTGAGCTGAATGTTTTCAAGCCGGTCATCGTTCACAACTTTATTCATTCAGCGAAAATTTTGGGCGACGCGTGTGTAGATTTCCGGCGTTTCCTCGTGGACGGTCTCGAAGCCAACGAGGCACGCATCGCCGAGCACGTGAAGAATTCCTTGATGCTCGTGACGGCACTGACGCCCAAGATCGGCTACGACAAGGCCGGAGAGATCGCCAAGAAGGCGGACAAGGAAGGGACGACGCTCAAGGAGGCGGCCTTGGGGCTGGGGTATCTTTCAGCCGAGGAATTCGACACGGCGGTGAGACCCGGCGACATGACACACCCGCACTGACGTTTTATTCGAACAACCCGTGCCGACACGTATCGAAAGGTTCGTCACCGACACGGGAATCTCCGTCCCCGCGATCACGACCGATCAGATGCGGGAAGTAGACCGCATCGCGGTGGAGGAGACCGGTCCCAATCTCTGGCAGATGATGGAGAACGCCGGCCGAAATCTGGCGCTGCAATCCATTGAAGCGTTAGGGAGCGGTTGGCGCAACTCGGATATCGTGGTGCTGGCCGGGACCGGTGGCAACGGCGGCGGGGGCATCTGCGCCGCTCGGCACTTGGCAAACCGGCGGGGCAGGGTGACGCTCGTGCTGTCGAATCCGGCGCGGCTCTCCGAGGTGACCCGTTTTCAGCACCAGGTCTATCAGGCCACCCCCGGCCGGGAATTGCGATTGGACGACCTCGACGCCAGACGCATGGACCTGATCGTCGACGCGGTGATTGGTTACAGCTTGTCCGGAGCCCTTCGGGGCATGGCGGGCGAGATGATCGAATGGGCGAATGCCAACGCCGCCCCTATCCTTTCAATGGATGTGCCGTCCGGCGTTGATTCGACGACCGGAGAAGCGCTGGGAGTTGCCGCGCGGCCGGAGTGGACGCTGACGCTCGCCCTCCCAAAGACCGGTTTGAACGCCGAGCGAACCGGTGCGCTGTTTCTGGCAGACATTGGCATTCCGGTGACCGTGTACGCTAAGATGGGGTTGGATTTCGTCACACCGTTCGACCATCGCTATCGGGTACCGCTGACGCCTGCATAGGGCCATGTCCAAGATTCCACTCCACACGCAAATATTGATCGGACTGCTGATCGGCACCGTTGCCGGGCTGGCAGCCGGTTTTTTCTGGGGTGGAACCGCGGCCGTGGAGTGGGTGACGAACTACCTGGCGCGTCCGGTCGGGCAGATCTTCCTCCGTCTTCTTCTCATGGTTGTGGTCCCGCTCGTGTTTGCGACGCTGGTGCTCGGTGTTGCCGGACTCGGCGATCCGCGGCGGCTCGGTTCGATGGGGATCAAGACGCTCGCGTTCTTTGTGGGGAGCACGACCGTCGCCGCGACGTTGGGTCTCGTGCTCGTCAACCTGCTCCGACCCGGCGACGCCATCTCGGGCGAGCTGCGCACGACGTTGCTTGACACGTTTGCCCCTCAAGCATCGCAGACCGTGGCGGCGGCGGGGAGCGACGTGGGCGTCAACACGTTCCTCGACATCATCCCGACCAACCCGGTCACGGCGGCGGCGGAGGGGAACCTGCTCGCGTTCATCGTGTTTACCCTCATCTTCGCGATCGCACTGATGCAGGTTCCTGACCGGTATGCCAAGCCCGTGCTGGAAGTGCTGGACGGTGTAGCCCGAGCGGTAATGGTCATGATCCACTTCGCGATGCGCCTCGCTCCGATCGGTGTTGCAGGGTTGGCTTTTGCGGTCACGGCACAGTTCGGCCTGGATCTCATCGCGCCCATGGGCTTGTATGCCGGAGCTGTGCTTATCGGGTTGATCGTCTACCAATTTGGGTTGTTGGCGCTCGTCGTAAAGTTTTGGGGAGGCGTAAACCCGCTCACTTTCTACCGCAAGACTCGGCTGCCGCTGGTGACGGCGTTCGCGACGGCCAGCTCGAGCGCGACGCTTCCGATGACCATGGACACGGCCGAGAAGGAATTAGGCGTTCCCCGTGAAGTCGCCGGCTTCGTGTTGCCGCTTGGCGCGACGCTCAACATGAACGGGACGGCATTCTTCGAGGCCATCACGGTCGTGTTCCTCGCGCAGGCGTTCGGCGTTCCCCTGAGCCTGGCCACGCAGGCCCTCGTCGTCGTGCTCACGGTGTTGACGGCGGTCAGCGCCGCGGGTATCCCGAGCGGATCGATTCCCCTCATCGTCGTCATGCTCGTGACGGTCGGAGTGCCCGGAGAGGCGATCGCCTTGATTTTTGGAGTCGAGCCGATTCTGGGGATGGCGCGGACGTCCACCAACGTGACCGGCGATCTCACGGCGTCACTTGTGGTTGCCCGCAGTGAGGGGCTGCCCTTGGCCCCGGCGGACCAGCGGGGTGGGGCTTGACCTGCGCCGCCGGGAACATTTTCCGTGCAAATGCGTTATGTTAGCACAGGGAGGCCGAACGGCCCTCTGGGAAATGGATCTAATGACGTTATCGATGCAATCGACAGTTTCTGGTCAACGGTGTTGCGAGTGTACCTGTTGCACACGCGACGCGAGGAGACTGTTGTGTAGAATCTGACATTACCACTTACTGATTCGAGACACCCAACGTACCCCGCGACGGCCTTCCGAAGCGGGTTTTTGTTTTGGGGCTGTGGTGGGGAGAAAAGATCGAGAGTGATGCAGCCCATTACCATCTATTACGAGCACCCCGAGTGGTTCACCGGACTTTTTGCGCGACTGGACGAGCGTAGAGTCCCGTATCAAGCCGCCAAACCGGAGAATGGGTCCTTCGACGCCGGCAACGTACGCGCCGAGCCGACTTCGTTATTTGTGAACCGGATGAGTTCATCGGCCGCCGACCGTGGTCTCGCGCATGCGATTCCCTATACGCAGAAACTTCTCGCCTACCTCGAGCGGCGCGGCGTTCCTGTGTTCAACGGTTCGCGAGCCTTTGGCTACGAAATCAGCAAGGCCAGGCAGCACGATCTGTTGCAGAGTCTGGGCATAGCGACACCTCGTACGCTGGTCACGAGGTGTGACTCGCAGCTACTCACCGCGGCGAAGCACCTGGAGTTTCCAGTTCTCGTGAAGCCAAATGCGGGGGGGACCGGAGCCGGCATCACCCGCTTCGATACCGAGGAAGAACTCCGCGCGGCGGTTCAGGGGGAAAGATGTCTTCCGGCGCCGACGGAATCTCCCTGCTACAGGAGTATCACGGCCCCCAGGATGGGAGGATCACACGCGTGGAAACTGTGGGTGGCAAATTCCTGTACGCTCTCAGGGTCGAGGTCGCTCCCGAGCGGGGTTTCAATCTCTGTCCCGCCGACGCGTGCCGAATCATCGATGGTCCCGAATTGACGATTTCCGAAAGCGGATCTCACGAGAACGGTCTCAGCGTGGCGCGGCACGATCCTCCTGCAGAGATGGTCGCGGCGGTCGAGTGGATAGCGGCTGCGGTGTCGCTGGATGCCGGTGGGGTAGAGTACCTGCAAAGTGAGCGCGACGGACAGCTGTATGTGTACGATATCAACGCGATGTCGAATTTCGTCGCCGATCCGGTCCGTGTGCTTGGATTTGACCCCAATGACTCCCTGATCGATGCGTTTCTGACACTAGCACGGGAAAAAGCAGCCTGAAGAGGGGACGAGGGGGCAATAAAAAAGGACGGTGTGACCGTCCTTTTTTATACCGTTTTTATACCGTTTGTGCCGCCGAGGGTCCGTTGGAGCGTTGATTCCCGTTCGCGGCTGGCCTGCCATGGGGCCCGCCGACCCATGCAAACTGCGTCGATCTCTTGCGTATTGCAGTGAGATACGTCACCAAGGACGCCGCGAGATCGTCGTGAATCCCGGAAACCCTAGGGATTCTAGATTCTAGCAGGTTGCGGAAAAATTCATGGTGAGCCGCGTTTGTCCGGGTAACACGACGGTGTACCAGCGTGCGGTCCCCTATTACCGCCCCCGCGGTGCGGTCGGCGTGACGAATGCGGCCCACACTGCCCCATCAGGGGCTGCCTCCGGCCAGGGTCAGGGTGCGTATCCGCATCAGATTGTAGACCGCGGCCGTAAACGTAAACACCCACCCGACCCGCGGGGTCCCGCGATGTCGGAGTTTGCGTAACAACCCAATCGTCTTGCCCCACCCGTAGATCTCTTCCACTTTTTTGCGCTGCCGTTGACTGATCGCATAGCTGGGATGGCGCGTCGTCCGGCCATCCACCGCGCTCCGCAACCGCGTGCGGTGCACGTTCGGCGTGACGTGGGGCGTCCAGCCCAACGCCCGCAGCGTGTCGACAAACCCGCACCGATCATAACCCTTGTCCGCCCCCAACGTCCGACGCCGGGCCGTCGGCGGTAAGCTCCCCACCATCGCCAGCGCACTCGCACACTCCGCCTCGTAGCCGGGCTGCGTCACGTCGGTCGCCACCACGAGCCCGTGCCGATTATCCATCAACACACTCGCCAAGTACGCCAATTGCGCGCCTTGCCCCCCACTCTTCCGCGTCAACCGCGCCTCCGGGTCCGTCCGCGACGCATGCGTCGCATTCGTCCGTTTCTCCTGGCGAAACGTCACGCTCGGATTCCCCGGATCATCGTCCGTTGGCGGGCGGGTGCCGGCCTTCGGCTGAAAACTCTTCTGACTCGCCCACGCGTCCAGCAAGGTCCCGTCGACGGTGAAATGCTCATTCGACAACAACGCCCGCCGCTCCGCCTCCTGTAACACTTCGGCCAGAAACGCATCCGCGATGCCCCCCTCGACCAGCCGCGTCCGATTCTTCGTAAAGACCGTCGGCACCCACACCGCGTCGTCCAGATTCAACCCCACAAACCATCGGTACAGGATGTTGTAATCGAGCTGCTCCATCAGCTGCCGCTCGCTCCGGATCGTATACACCACCTGCAGCAATAACGCGCGTAACAAATGTTCCGGGGGAATCGACGGCCGGCCCCGCCGCGCGTACAGCCGGTCCAACTGCGGCGAGAGCCGGGCTAACACCGGGTCCACCAGCGCCCGCAGGGCGCGCAACGGATGGTCGGAGGGCACCCGATCCTCCGCACTGATATAGCTGAACAGCGCCGACTGATTCGTCTTGTTCCCGCGCATCGTGGCACTCCCATCGAGGTCCCTCTACGATAAGAACTTCCGGCTCGCGATGCTATCGTCCATTACCCGACTTTTTCCGCAACCTGCTAGAATCTGCAATCTGAAATCACTCGTTCTTCCGCCGCCTACCTCGTCGTGAGATAGACAAGCCGAGACGAGAAATCGGCCTGCCCGGTGTCATGCAGGTCGGGCGCGATGTTATCGAGCAGCTCCGAGAGTCCCCAGCTCGCGAAGGAGAAGCCTTTGCGCTGTTCCAGTGCCGGCTTCGAGGCCGATGTCATTGGCTGTCGGAGTGGAAGGTTCACGAGTCGCCGGTCGACCGTGGCGCGTTGGAACCGACTCTCCCACTCAGCGACGAACCTCCGCATGTTGCCGGCCTGACTCGGTATCATCCGGTCTCCCAGCCCGGAGAAGTCCACCCCATCCTCAACCATCCAGAGGCGCATCACCTCGCCTTCGCCGGAGCGATAGATGTCGAAGAACGCGGGGTCTCCCGGCTGCCCCTCCGTACCCAGCACCCCTAGGGCTGCACTCGTTCGGGCGCCAAGGACGCCGCTCGGCCTGGCGTCACTTGGAAGGCCCGGCGTATGAAACACCGCGAACACCTGCTCGTCGTAGGCGAGCGTTGCGGTGGCAACGCCCAAGGCTGCCTCGAACTGATCCGCCGTGAACGCAAAGGATATCACCGCGCCCTGCCGCGGTACGTCGAGCAACTGGTCACCGCTGACGACATGGACGTTGAGACCGGCCTCGCGCAGTGTCACCGCGCCACGCTCGACCTCCCCACGATCCGGGTCGGCAAGCCAGATCTCCGGCACCCGATAGGTGGTTTTCATCCGAAGATCGGCGGGAGCGAGACCCAGTGCAGGTGCGGCCTTCCGCACATCGACCTGGCCGTGCGGCGGGACTGCTTCCTCGATGCCGAGTTGGGTCTCGCGGTTCAGCTTGTCGCGGAGCGTCTCGCCGTCGATGAACGGCATGACGTAGTACAGGAAAGAATCGGCCTCGCCCGAGTCGAAGAGCGGGAGAATGTGGGAGTGTTGGAGATTGGCGGTTGTTTCTATTTCCTTGACGAACCGCTCGGCCCCCAAGACCGCTGCTAATTCCGGGCGCAACACTTTCACCGCCACCTTGCGGTGGTGTTTCAGGTCCTCGGCGAGGTAGACCGTGGCCATGCCGCCCGCGCCGAGTTCCTCTTGGATGGCATAGCGGTCGGCGAGCGCGGTTTTGAGGCGGTCGAAGGTGTTGGCCATGAGGGCCTAAGATATCGGCAGTCTACCGTGATGGCGAGAAAGCGTTTGGGGTTTCACACTGGAGATCTAAGATCCCGGTTCGATAAACGGCTTTTCCAAACGCTCTGCAACCCATTTGTTCAGACTCTTTCCCTCGCGCACGGCAGCGATGGTAACCTCGCGGTGCAACGCCGGGCTGATGCGCACGACAAACTTTCCAGACAACGGTTTGTCAGGGTCCTCACCCCGCTCGGCACAGAACTCGAGATAAGCCTCAATGGAGTCCTTCAGGGCCTTCCGAAGTTCTCTCACCGTTCGTCCTTGAAAGGTGATGACGTCCCTCGTGTTCATGACCTGACCATGAAAAACGGCTGCCTCTTCATCGAGCGTCACTTGTCCGATGTAGCCCTTGTACGTCATGGTGTTCATGGGGTCACTCCTCCCCGGGTCAGGAATTCCTTCATCGAGCGCAAAGACCCTTTGTCCATTTCCTTCCGAGGATGTGGGCGATGAAAAACCGCTCTGATGTCGCCCAACGCTATTCGGACGCGTGATCCTCTTCTCTCTGACACATCGGCGCCGAGTGCTCGGAGCAACCTCTCGACACGTGCCCACTCCAAATCCGACCGGACCGGCGTGTCAAAGATCGCGGCGAGGGTGCGCTTGTGCCGGGCACTGAGCGGTTTCCTCGTCACAGAGAATGATACTAGATTATAGTATCATTATCAAGGAGTTTGGCGTTCGAAGAGGGGTTCGGTGATGAGGTTCCTGCGCTCCGAAGCACAAGCGATTTCAGATTCTTGACTGCAGATTGCAGAGCTCAGATTGCCCCAGCCTCGGTGACGGGCAGCTCGCCTTCCTTCACCAGCTTCTCACGCAGCGACTGGCCCCGCTCGTACGGCATGACGTAGTAGAGGAATCCGTCGGCCTCACCCGAGTCGTACAGCGGCAGTATGTGTGGGTGATGCAGTTGGGCCGCTACGTCGATCTCGCGGAGAAACCGCTCGGGTCCCAACGTCGCGGCCAGCTCGGGCCGTAGCACTTTCACCGCCACCTTGCGGTGGTGTTTCAGGTCCTCGGCGAGATAGACCGTGGCCATGCCGCCCGCGCCGAGTTCTTCCTGGATGGCGTAGCGGTCGGCCAGGGCTGCGGTGAGGCGGTCGATACTGTCAGTCACCCAACGCTCCGGTTGTTACCACGGGTAAACCCGCGGCTCGGCCAACTGACTGTCGCTGAAGCGACCAACTCCCTAACGTCGGTTTACCGACAGATGGCCGAGCGGCGGCTTGAGCCGTCGTCAATCTCGCGAGCGGCGGTCCAAACCGTGATCAGCGGTAAGATGCGGTGCAATGCGCTTTGTTGGGGAGTCCCGGGCTGACGAGCCCGGGCTCGGCCCCGGTGCGTCCTGTAAGGACGCGCTTCATGGCCGAGCGCGCCCTTCAGGGCGGGACTGCAACACGAAGGACGATTAGCCACTGCGCTGAATCCGCAATAAATCGATTACAATCGCGATAAACCGGTGAGACGAGAATCGACCGCTTTGGGTATCCTAGCCCTGCGGCTCGGTAGTCCGCGTGTGTTTGTCGCGTTTCGGTTCTTCAGTCCTGCCTGTTGTTCGCCAATCGGTTGGTGCTGGCGTGGCGGAATTGGTAGACGCGGTCGTTTCACACTCGGCCGGGCGAATGCCCTTGTGGGTTGACGCCCGCTCCTCCCTACCGCCCCGCTCGCGTCCGCTCTGTGCGAACTCGCGTCGTTCGACGCTCGATCGCACGCCGCGTCGAATCCCACCGCCAGCACCGCCGCACCATTGACTCGGCATCCGTTGGACCATTAGTTCTTAGAACCGAGTGTGAATCGACAGCAGTTCCGCTACGTCATGAGGCCGGGGAGCAAATACTGCTCCTTGGTTTTCTCTTTTTGATGGCGAGACGGTCGAGCAAGCGACGCTCGATCGCACGCCGCGTCGAATCCCACCGCCAGCACCGCCGCGTCATTGACCGCAGCCGTGCAGTTCTTTATGCTGCAGATACGAATGCGAGTCGCGTGGCAAGTTCGCTGCGCCTGAGAGCCGGAGATTACGATCTCCGGCTTTCGTCATTTCCAGCAGGCATCCGCGGCAGGGTGAGTGTGCTACCGCCGTACCGGCCTACCGCCCTTTTCTGTCCGACCGTCCGACTGTCCGACTGTCCTACTGGTGCGGTGTTGGGAAGGGTGGTGAAATGCGACCGGGGAGACTCGAACTCCCACGGGGAGACCCCACAGGATCCTAAATCCGCGGCCCCTGCCGGACTAGTGTCGTTTGTTCCCATCACAATCGCATCACAGTCGTAAGGATCCGGTCGCGCTCGTGACCTGTGTTCCCAGACGCCTCTCAAGCAGCCGTGCGAATACCAGTTTTCTGCGTGTGGTTGCGTCCGTCCGAGGATGTATGCGCCCAAAGCCCGGCCCTCGTTTCCGTCCCTAAGGAGAAATTGTGCGATACCTCACGGTCGATTCGTGGTGAGCGACACGGTCGGTTCGTGGTGAGCGACGTAAACTGAGACTGACACGAGGAGAGGCTAGCCGGTCCCCGACGATGATCAGAGCTACTGACATGTATGTGCAGAGGTTGCCACGCCCCCGGCGGAACGATGCGCTCAGATCGCGCGGTTATGGCAAGACAGCGGCAGGGATCCGTCGGCGAGCTGGCGCCTGGCCGCTCGCGGTGTGGGCGATCGCGCTTGTCGCCGTGTCGTGCGGCGAAGAAAGCGTCCTCGGACCGGTGGACCCACCGAATGAATCGAACGACCGCATCGACATAACGAACGATGTTGGAGCACTGGGGGGGCGTGTGAGCCGTCCGAATACGCCCGTCACGATCGAGCCCCCCGCGACAGCACAGATCGCGACAACACAGATAGCGTACACTGCCGCATCTAGAGCCGTCACGCTTACGCTCATCGCTGAGGTGCTCCCTCCGACGGTCGATGGAGCGGTGGTCCAAGCGACCTCCGTCGCGATCGTGGGAGCCGACAAGGCAATGGTGAGCTACAACATGCGTGGCGCACCGCGACTGGGTGCAGTTGACTGGATCACGGAGCTCAAATCCAACCCCCACATCGATGCGTCGGCAACCTTCAACGACTCGGACATCAGTGCCCTTTCGTGGGACGATACATACGTGTACGCCGCCGAAGCTACGGATGCAGCGGGCTTCCCGTTTCCGGCCGTCTTCGAGCGGCTGAAGCTCGTGAACGACAAGTTCACGCTGCAGGACAACCTGCGAGTCCCGCTCACCAGCTTCGCAGCGACCGGCTCCCTGCAGACCAGCAACGAGATCTACGCGACGTCCGGAGACAACGGACATGTGTTCGCCTTCGATAAGCAATCCTTCAGCCTGCTCGGCCAGTTTCCCCTGGACGATGCGCGTTGGGCTGCGTGGGACCAGGATGGCAAGCGGGTGGTTGTCGCACAGGGGACCCCAGGGCGGATCTCGGTATTCGCTGAAGGTGAGTTCCCCGGCGGATCGATGAACCTCCTCAACACTTTCCCGTTCCCCGGCGCGGACGTGCCGGAGTCGAAGTCGACGGCAGAAATCGCGGGCGGGAAGGCGTTCATTGGCGCCGGGCCCGAGGGTGTGCAGATCGTGTGCCTGGATAACGGGCAGATCGTCGGCTCGGTCCCGCGGCCGGATCCGGCGTCGCTCGGGCTGGATCCCTCGGTCGTCGTGACGAACGCGGTCACGGTCGCGAAAGATCTCATGTTCATCTCCAATGGGGAGGCCGGTGTGTGGGTCGCACGCGGCTCGCAGGTGTTCAAGGATACGGGGTGCACCGACCCGCAGCAGATCACGATGCTCGGCCGTCTGGTGTTTGACGATCTCCAGTCAGTCAATCACGTCGAGCTCGACAACGACCTCCTGATCATCGCCGCGGGATTAGGCGGGGTGAAGGTGGTGGCGGTAGGCGGTCAGTAGCGCTCTGGCCGATTCGGGACTTTCGACACGCTTGGAGAGTGGCCTGTCGGAAAGCGGGTCTCATTGGGAAGATCCCCCACGATTTTCGTCGCACCGCCGTGAGAAATCTGGAACGCGCAGGTGTCTCACGATCCGTGGCATGCAGTTGGTAGGACATGAGACCGAGACCATCTATCAGCGATATGCGATCGCAACCGAAAGTGACCTTGCTGAGGGTGTAGCAAAGCTGGCCGCGCTCGGTGTTGGGAAAGAAACCACAACAATCACGTCGATCCGCTCTGCCGGATCAGCCTGCTTCGCCGCATCACAATTCCATCGCAGTCGGCAGGGGAACGCGAATTTTGGGAAATGACGGGCTCACGTAAAGGCCTGTCTCGCTGAAAGATGCGACCGGGGAGACTCGAACTCCCACGGGTTTCCCCACAGGATCCTAAATCCTGCGCGTATACCAATTCCGCCACGGTCGCGGGTCCGGAAAAGGTAACGCTTCTACGGCACATGCCGCGCCCCCCGTCGGTTCCGCTACCAGGTCCACTGCCGACCCGCAATTCGCATGAGGATAGGTTCGAATGCCGGGGAACTAGGTTTCAGGTTCCAGGGTCCAGGGTCCAGGGTCCAGGTGTCAGAGTCCTTAGGCCCGACACCCGACGCCCGACACCTTTGCGAAACGGAGGTAGAATGGAGATCCAAACGATCGAGGGGTTCCTCAAATACTACGAGAACATCCGCGGGCGCACGATGCGGGTCGTCGCGTGCATCCCCCCCGATCGCATCGAGTGGACCCACCACGAAGGCAAGTACACGTTTGGGGATCTCATCCGGCATCTCGCCGCCACCGAGCGGTACATGTTCGCCGAGAACGTGCAGGGAAACCCAAGCGTCTACCCCGGCCACGGGCGCGACCTGGCCGACGGATACGATGCCGTCACGGCGTACATGAGCGACCGGCACGCCGAGTCTATGGAGATCTTTGGCGGCTTAGACCAAGAAGCGCTGAATCGGAAGTGCACCACACCCGCCGGGATCCCGATGACGGCCTGGAAGTGGCTCCGGGCCATGGTAGAGCACGAGGTACACCACCGGGCCCAGATTTACGTGATGCTGGGAGTACTCGGCGTGGACACGCCGCCACTCTACGGTCTCACCGAGGAAGAGATGAGGGAGCGGAGCTCGCCTGGTTGATCCCCCGCCCCTGCACTCGAGCGGTTCAGTCGAGCGCCCGCCAGAGGTACCAGGCCGCGTAACTCCGAAACGGCTTGAACCGATTGCCGAAGTCTTCCAGCTCCTCCACGGGAACGGAATAGAGTTTTGATACCGCCCGTTGAATCCCGACGTCGCCCACGGGCCAGATGTCCGGACGTCCCAGCGAAAAGATCATCACCATTTGCGCCGTCCACCGACCGATGCCTTTGATCTCGGTCAAGCGCTCATACACCTCGTCGTCCGAGAGCCGCGGCAGATCGTCGAACTCGCCGCGCACGACCAGCTTGGCGACCGTTCGCATGCAATCGCTCTTGGTGTTGGAAAGACCAACGTTCCGAAGTGTCGTCCGCCGTACCCGGGACAGCCGTTCAGGATCGAGCCCGATGCGCGAATCGAGGCGTTCCCGGATCGCCCTCGCCGCGTGGACCGACATCATCTGCGAGATGATCGCCCGCACCAACGCATCGAATAGCGGCCGCTCACCGATGGGGGCCGCACCCAGGTTTTTCATGAGCCGCCGCATCTGCTTGTCGCGGCCAAGCACCGTCTTGACGTTGGGAGCCATGGCCAAATAGTAACGTCTTCGCTACATGAAAGAGTTGCATCGTCACAACGGCGTGCGATCTGGTAAGTTTCCAGATCGGTAACCGGTAACCGGTAACCGGTAACCGGTAACCGGTAACCGGTAACCCGACACCCGACACCCGACACCCTACACCCTATAACCCACCAATCATGCACCTCGCCAACACCCTCACCGCCGTCGACGCTCACGCCTGTGGTGAACCGGGACGCGTGATCACCAATGGCGTCTCAGATGTGCCAGGCGAGACGATGTTCGAGAAGATGCAGTATCTCGAGCGGCATGCCGACGGCCTGCGCAAACGAATGTTGAGAGAACCGCGCGGTTATCCGGCCATGTGTTGCAACGTGATCCTGCCGACCACCAATCCCAAGGCCGACGCGGGATTCGTGATCATGGAGCAGACCGAATACCCGGCGATGTCCGGAACCAACACGATCTGTGTCACCACCGTCTTGATCGAGACAGGCATGGTGCCCGTGCAAGAGCCCGTGACGGAACTGACGCTCGAGGCGCCCGCGGGATTGATTCCCGTCCGAGCCGACGTGTCGAACGGCAAGGTCACAAACGTCACGTTTGAAAACGTCCCGGCGTTTGCCGTTCACCTCGACGCCACCGTGGACGTTCCGACACTCGGCCCGGTTCGAGTCGATGTGGGATGGGGTGGAATGTTCTACGTCATCGCCGACGCCGAGGCCCTCGGCGTGGAGCTGGTTCCGGAGGAGGGAAGGGAGATTGCGCGGTTGGGAGAAATGATCCGGGCCGCGGCGGTCGAGCAACTCCCGGTCGTGCACCCCGAAAATCCCGACATCACCGGACCCTCCATAAGCCAAATCTCTGGACCGGCGACGCATCCCGACGCGCACCGTAAGAACGCCGTGGTGGTTTCCACCGGTACCGGCGAGTGGGACAAGCCCCACACGTGGGGCGGTGCCCTCGATCGGTCGCCTTGCGGCACCGGCACATGCGCGAAGATGGCGGTGTTGCACGCGAAAGGCCAGCTTGGTTTGAACGAAGACTTTTGTCACGAAAGCGTATTGGGAACGCTCTTCACCGGGCGGCTCATACGGAAGGCGAAAGTCGGTGATTACGATGCCGTGGTGCCGACATTGAGCGGCCGTGCGTGGATCACGGGATTCGCCGAATATGTGATCGACGCCGAAGATCCATTTCCGGAAGGCTTCACCGTGGGTGACATTTGGGGGCGCGTGTGACGGAGTCGCAGACTTTCCCACCGTACGATAAGGGGCACTTCGAGGTATCGGACGGCCACCGTCTGTACTACGAGCGTTACGGTCGACCGGACGGACTGCCGGTGCTATTCGTGCACGGCGGTCCAGGCGCCGGGTTCAGCGAAGACGATAAAGCGTTTTTCGATCCCGACGTGTTCGACGTTTTACTCTTCGAACAACGTGGTTCGGGACGCAGCAAACCGTTTGCCAGTCTCGAGTCAAACCACACCGATGCGCTGGTAGACGACATGAACCAGCTGCTCGATGCCTTCGGCTTCGACAACCTATTGGTGTTCGGTGGGTCGTGGGGCTCGACCCTTTCTCTCGTCTATGCCATTCGCCATCCGGGACGTGTGCTAGGATTGCTGGTGCGCGGCATTTTTCTGGCCGACAACGCGAGTATCAATCACTTCATCGATGGCGGTGTGGCGGGATGGTACCCTGAGGTATGGGATCGATTCATTGAGCAAGTTCCCGCCGATCGACGAAACGATGTGGCGGGTTTCTATCTCGAGCAGATGCAGTCGGACGATGAGGACGTCCGTGAGCGGTTTTGTTACGAATGGGCACGCTACGAATTGTCGCTGATCAAACTCGATCCTGCTTCGCTTGATCTCGATGCCATGCTAGAGCATTACAACTATCGTTCGCTCGCACCCATCGAGGCGCATTACATGGCAGGCCGGTGCTTTCTTCCCGACAATTACATTCTCGACAACGCTTCTGTTCTAGTGGACATCCCCACCTCGATCGTACACGGCCGCTACGACGTCATTTGTCTCGCGCGAGACGCCTACAAGTTGCATCAACATCTACCTGGATCCCAGATGCACTTTGTGTGTGCCGGTCACTCGGCCAGCGAAGAGCTTGTCAAGGGGAAGCTGGTGGCGGAGCTTGGGCGTTTTGCGGCGGAGTTGGCGTAGGACAGCGGGAGAGCGCTTGAGGCGTCCGCGCGCCTCCCGTTAGCCACGGAATCCACGGAAAGCACGGAAACCCCCATCATTCCCTCCCTTGTTATTTTTTTCCGTTTCGTCAAAGCCTGGATTCTCGACCTGGTCCCTTTCAGACAACACGGGGAAACACACAATTGTTGGGGTAGGGAAGGGAGAACGCAAACAGGGGGGCGGGGGTCCGTGGGTTCCGTGGATTCCGTGGCTATTTCATTCCCGTAGCTGAGTAAAAAAAGGGCGGCTTGATGGGCCGCCCTCTTGCCAAGCTTCTACGGATCGATCGCTATTGTCCACCAAGTTGACCCGTAAACAAGTAATCATTGGCCCGCACGCCGAGGTGACAGTTCTGGCACCCGGGAAGCCGACCCTCCATGTCCATGCCATTCGGCATCTTGTCGAGGACCCCGCTTGCTAGGTGTTTCGTAAAGAACCAATCGTTGTGGTCGGCGTTGTACCCTGCAACCTTGAACATCGTTGTGACCGCCGCCAGCGTGCTGTCCGGCATGTAATTCTCTTTCACGATCACCGCGCCAGCCGGCATCGAGGCCGCACCGCTCGTGAGCGCCTCAAACGCGATGTCGTTGAGATAGGTCGTGAGCAAGGCGCCGTGCGGCTGCGTACCCCTGTACAGCCGCCCCTTCTCCGGCCAGAGCTCCCAGTCCGTCGAGTAATTCGCCTCATGAATGTGTGCCCAGATCGCGGCGCCGGACGTATCCGGTGGTGTCACGGAAACGGCGGCATCGCCCGCGTCGCCGCCATCCGACGAACCGCAGGCAGCCACGACGACAGCCAGCCCGATGGCGACGGCAGCGGACCTCGAAAAAGACTTGAACATCGGTCCTCCTATGCGGTGAGGATACTGGCGTATTGCTCTGCAGGATTAACCGTCCGGACGGACGGACGGTTCCCGGCGAAGAAACGCGGTTACCGGTAACCGGTGACCGGTCACCGCCAACCTACCCTTGCCACCAAACTGACTCCCAAACAGGTCACCGGCAGATGGGCTCCGGCTCCGCGGCCCGCCTCACACAGATTCTCGATGTGAGCAGGTGCCAGGCGCTGGCAGTCCAGCCGGTGCTATCGGCTCGATGTATTCGGACGCGTACCCCCTGGGAGGAGATATACCGGGTACCGAGTTCGTCAAGCGACGCAAACCGCCCTCGCTCGGCGAAGTAGGCGTTCTGGACTGCCTCGAGCCGGGCCAGATCGGCCTCGACGGCGCCGCGGAACACGCGGGTGCGCGCACGCGCTTCGGCGCCTCCCCGAACCCATAACCCACCCAATACTCCCACCAATACGATGACGGATACCCACGTGACCAATCGCGGGCGAAGGAGGGGTCCGGGTGAGTTCGGATTTTCGAACCGCCATCTGCGCTTGGGCCGCGGCCGGTCCGACGGCGGGTATTTGGGGGGATCTTGGGTGACGTCGTCCGGGTTCATCGCAACCGCGTCCGCAGGGATGATCGATTTTTCGTAATTTAACCGCAGCCCAGCTATGGACCCGGCTGACTCATCGGCTCTAGCTTGTGGAACGATAACGCAAGCGAGTCTGACTCACACCCGATCGGGGGAAACGAGGTTTCAGGTTCCAGGTTTCAGGTGTCAGATTCTTACACCCTGACACCTGACACCTTTTATGGCGTGGCAGGCCAATCCGAAACAATCCGGGGGTAAGCGAAATGACAGCGGTGCAGGGGTCGGTTCGAGGGGTGCTACGGATAGAAGGGGTAGCGGTAGCAGCCGTTTCCGTAATGCTGTACTACCACCACGCGGGGGGGTGGTTGATGTTCGTGGTGCTGTTTCTGACTCCCGATCTGTTCATGCTGGGATATTTTGCGGGACCGCGCGTGGGGGCAGTGGCGTACAACCTAGTGCACGCCTACATCTCGCCGGTGGTGCTTGGTGCCGTGGGCGTGTTCGCCGACGTGCCTCTGGCGGTGCTGTTGGCCTTGATCTGGACCGGCCACATCGGTTTCGACAGGGCGCTGGGTTACGGTCTCAAGTACGCAACGGCGTTTGGAGATACTCACCTCGGCCGGTTGGGAGGGCGAATCGGGGGTCAATGACGGCTCGCAAGCGTAACCTTGCAGAATATCCAATATTGAATATCCGATATTGGATATTCAGTGCCGCGCTGGTGATCGCGATGGCTGCGTGCACCGGCCAGGCCACCGAGCGTCGGTCGAATGCGAAAACGTCGGTCGTACAGGCGGTAGCGCAATCCGATTTTGCGCGGCTGATCGAGCGGTTTTCAGAGCCTGGTGGGTTCTTTGACACCGACAACCTGATATCAAACGAGCGGTCATACCTGCACGTGTTGGGCAAGATGCGCGAGATGGGAATCACAGGTGGCGCGTACCTCGGCGTCGGTCCGGGTAAGAATTTCTCGTACATCGCACAGATCCATCCGAACATCGCGTTCATGATCGACATCCGGCGCGATAACCTGCTACAACATTTTTTGTACAAGGCATCGTTCGAGCTTTCCGAAACCCGCATCGAGTATATGTCTATGCTGTTCGGGCGCCCGCCTCCCTCCAATCCGTCCGAGTGGCGCGAGCGGCCGATCGACGATCTCGTGTCGTACATCGACGGGCGGTCGTCGGAGCGTGAGGTCGTTTCCACGAACCGCGCGGCAATCGAGGAGCGTATCCGTGGGTTTGGATTGCCAGTGAGTGACTCGGATTTCGAAACGATCCGCCGATTCCACGACGCGTTCATCAATGCCGGATTGGGCCTTCGCTTCAATTCGTTCGGCAGAACTCCCCAACCATACTATCCCAACTTACGGCAGCTCGTGTTGGAGACCGACCTGACCGGCAAGCTGGCGAACTATCTTGCAGACGAGGCGAGCTTCCAATTTGTGAAGTCGATGCAAGAGCGTAATCTGATCGTTCCGGTAGTCGGGGACCTGGCCGGAAGGCAAGCAGTCGAGGCCGTGGGCGAATACCTCGGCGAAATTGGCCAGGAGGTGTCGGCGTTCTACACATCGAACGTCGAGTTCTATCTCATGGGTGGCCGAGGCTTCAAAAGATTTGCCGAGAACGTTGCGGGGCTTCCGCGTAACGCACGCAGCGTGATCATCCGGAGCTTCTTCGCCGGTGGGTTCCGTCGTCGCCACCCGCAGGCCGTGCCGGGGTATTACAGCACCCAACTCCTCCAGACCATGGACAGCTTCGTGGATGAGTATGGAGCCGGCGGTTTTTTCAGCTACATGGAGGTGGTGACCAAGCACTCGTTGTTGTTGCGATAACGGAAAACGGGCGGCCTTCGCCGCCCTTCTTTTGTTACCGCTTTCTCTTTATCCGTTTTATAGCCCTACGGGCCCGCTTGGCGGTTTTGGCCGCTTTCTTCCTCGCCGAGCCGAGGGCGCGCTTGGTGCGCTTGGCCGTTGCCTTCGCCTTGGTGGTACCGCGCTTCACCGCCTTGCGCACCCGCTTGGCGGCCTTCTTGGCGCGTTTTAACGTCTTGGTGGCCTTCTTCTTGGCACGTTTTGCTGCCTTCGTCGTCTTCCGCTTTGCCCGGCCCGCCGCTTTACGAACCCGTTTGACCTTTTTCTTCGCCTTGCGCACTGCACGCTTGGCCGACTTCCGCACCCGTTTCGTTCGCATCAATCGTCTCCTAGTGATTGTTGTCGAAACCGTTGACCCACGGTCCTGTGAAATTCCGACCAGCAGTACCAACTTAGCGCTGCCATTGTTGCTCACACCATGACTGACGCCGGCCGGCGCAAATACAACCATGCCTGTTCCGGCAGGGCGCGTTTCTTCCCCCACTACGAACTGCCCGTGACCCTCGACGACGTAGTAGAACTTGTCTTGATTGCCGTGAACGTGTTCTGGTTGCGACTGTCCGGCTTCCAGACAGTTGATTCCCACCAGCAAACCCTCTCCCTGAAACACCGTAGACTTGAAGAACTTGTCAAGATCGGTGCCGATGTGGGAACGGAAATGAGAAAAGTTTGTCATGGTGGTGTCCCTTTATGAACGTGAGACGTGAGAGGTGAGACGGCCACCCTTCCGCCCCCAAAAACGTCTCACGTCTCACGTCTCACGTCTCACGTACAATGCCTCGGCACAAGGATACCTCCTCCACGAAAGACTGGCCAGGTTCCGGGTGCCTTAGTTTACGTTCACAAACCTCCCCTTGGCCGTCTCGCGCAGGCGCGTTATGTCCTCCGCCCGCGACACCGACAACGGCACCGTTTCTTTCAGCTCCTGGAGGATGAGTTCGGTGTCGAGCGGCTTCTTCTGGTATAGGGCGCGGTACAAAGACGCGATTACAGCCTGCTCGATCTCCGCGCCGCTGAAGCCTTCTGTTGCAGCGATGAGGCCGTCGATGTCGAACTTGTCCGGCGATTGTTTCCTGAGCTTGAGATGAATCCAAAAGATCGAGCGTCTTTCGGTCTCGGTGGGCAAGTCCACGAAGAAAATCTCGTCGAATCGACCCTTCCGAAGTAACTCGGGCGGTGTGTTGAAGAGATCATTGGCCGTCGCTACGACGAACACGGCGTGTTGCTTCTCCTGCAACCATGTGAGAAAGGCTCCGAAGAGGCGTTTGCTCAGCCCGCCGTCTTGCGACTCGCCGGTTCCGCCCGGCATCGCCTTCTCCAATTCGTCGATCCACAATACCGCCGGCGCCATCGACTCGGCCATCGCGATCGCCTTGCGGAAGTTCTTTTCGGATTCGCCGATGTATTTGTCGAACAAGCGTCCGGCGTCGAGCTTGAGCAGCGGGAGTTTCCACTCGCGAGCGATGGCCTTGGCCGCGAGGGACTTGCCACACCCCTGCACGCCGACGATGAGAATGCCGCGGGGCGGGTGCAGGTTGAGCGCCGCCGCTTCGGGCGAGAATCCAACCTTGGCCCGCGCAAGCCAGGCTTTGAGATTGGCGAACCCACCCAGGTCGTAGCGGTTGTCCTGCGCCGGAAAGTACTCCAGCAACCCACCGTCTCGAATGATTTGCGCCTTGCGTTCGATGACCCGCGCAACGTCATCCGGGCCGAGCTTGCCGTCATGAAGCGCTGCGTACGCGATGATCTGCCGAGCCTGGTTCAACGTCATACCGCTCAATGCCATTACGAGTTGCTTGAAATCGGCCTGGCTCAACTCGAACGCCGCCTCGCGTGCCTGAACCAGTGACTGAATCACCGGACGGATGGCTCTTTCGATTTCGTCCGCGTCCGGAAGCTCGAGGTTGAAGTGAACCACCCTGTGTTCGATGTCGCTTGGCAGATCGAACTTGGGGCTCGTCAACACGATCGTAGAGAGTTTGCGAGAAAAACTCTGGGCGACCTCCCGAAATTTCCGGGCGACCGCCGCATTGTTGAGGTGCTTGGCAAAATCTTTCAGGTGAAAGATGCCCCTGATGGTGAGGTCTTCGATGTGTCGTACCACGCCGAGCGGCTCGCTCGTGCCGTGTATCGACTGGGTACCGGGAAGTTTGACCAGACCCTGCGTCACGGACCAATCGAACACCGGCATGTTCAACTCGGCTGCTACGCGTCTGACGAGATCGTCCGCCCGATCTTCCTCGACCGTCTCGATGGCGATGACCGAATGGAAGGAGAGGACGAACGTCTTGAAGTCGTGAACGGAGGACCCGGTGGTCACAGGGAATCCACTTCCATGGCCTGGAAGATGCGACTCGTGCCTTCGCTCCCTGGTTCCTGGATTGGACGGTAACTGTCGTCAACGGTTGTTTGGAGGCGGTGGAAAGGTTCGGCCAAGGGCGTAGCTCGGGGCTGAAAGTCGCCTAAAAATATGGGTTGACGGGTGAGGTGGCGAGGGTCGATTTGACGGATTCATTCTCTGGGGTCATGATTAGCGAGCCCGGTACGTGCCGTCGCCCGGGGTCCGCCCTTTCGGCCCCCCTTGAGCGGTGCAGCACCACAATAGTGGAGGAGGTTCATGAGCACCATCGCAACTCTCCTGGCGGTCGCCGCCGGGGGCATGGTGCTGGGTGCAGCGGGATTCGCCTGGGTGCGGCACCGTCGTCGACCCTTTGAGGGTCTCGAGTCCCTTCCAGCGGACATACAACACTTGGTCGAGCTGATCCGCCGCGCGCACGGCGCACAGGCCGCGTGCGTCGTGGCTCAGGACGGCGACCCTGTGTGGTCCAAGAGCAATCCCCCTCCGCCTCCTCGGTTGGTTCAGCGCACCGTGATGCTCGCGTCCCTCGTACTCGCCGAATGCCGCGAGCACATCATCACCAAAGACGGCGTGATCGTGGCGTTTGGGGACGGCCGCCTGGGCGGGGCGGTGTTGTTCACCGATCCGGTGGACGACCACGGCATGCGGATGGCGTTGGCCGATATCCGCCGCATGTTGGCGGAGTTTGCGGCCGGCCGTAAGAGCGGGGAGGTCGAGCCGTTGCCACGCGCGACTCCGGACTGGCTTACCCCCGAAACGGTGGAAGGCATCGGCGGGGCACTCTGCGAGGCGGGCAGGCGGATCACCGGATTTCCCACGGCGGTCGTGACGCGAGATCCGCTGTCCGCAGGGGCATCGGTCGTGGCCGTGTCGGCGGGGGCGGACCGCCGACTGGTGCGTTTGAGCATCGCCCCGACTTCGGTGGTGGGCCGCGCGTGTATGGGCAACATCACCGCGGCTGCGGAAGGTGGTGAGGTGTTCGGCACGCGTCGACAGAATCGGCGTGAACGGGAAGACCGCGCGGTCGTCTATTCGCTAAGTGACGGCCCCCAAGGAGTTGGCGCACTCGTGGTGTTCTGTGGGCGCGAGGGCATCGACGCAAAGGAGAGCAAGCGGGTGCAACGGTTGGTCGACGACGCTGGTCCTATCATGAGTCGCACGGTCGATCTGTACGCCGCCAAACACCGGACGATGACGGATGAGCTGACGGGGCAACCCAACAAACGAGCCCTCGACCAGGCAGTGCGGGAACACTCTCTGGGGCCGTGTTCCCTGTTGAGCGTGAATGTAGACCAGCTCAACAACTTGACGCAGCCGGCGGTTACGGCCGCCATCAAGCATGTAACGCGCGTCTTCCGGAAGAGCCTGAGGGACTACGATCTGCCTGCGCGCGTCGGCGATGAGGATTTCGCGCTTTTCCTGCCTGACACTCCTTTCCATCACGCCTTCGAGGTGGCCGAACGGGTCAGGATTGCCGTCAGCGAGTCTGTGTTTGACTGGGCAGGCGAGGAGCACCTCCTCACGTGCTCGTTCGGTGTGGCCTCGGTTCCGGAAACCGCGGAGGCCCCCGAAGCGCTGCTCGAGGCCGCCAGCGCGGCACTGCAAGACGCGAGGCACGAGGGGAGCAACCGAATTGCGGCCGCCCAACCTCAATTCAACTGAGTTGCCCGGCTCCCCCCGGTAGCGCAGCGGTGCGCGATTTGTGATACTTCGGGATGGGAAAGAAGGCTCTTGTAGCGCTGCTGCCGGTCCTCACCGGTTGTGTGATCTTCACCTCCGAGACGGGGGATCTTCAGGACACGCTCGATGAGAACAGGGCGCGGTGGGACGCTGCCGCGATTGCCGATTACAGCATGAGGTCTCAGCGTCGTTGTTTCTTCTGTGGGGTTACCTTTGTCCCAGTTCGCATAACCGTTCGCGGCGACACGATAGACACAGTAACCGAGCCGGACTCCCAGACTCCGGTTGCGGAGCCCGTCATAGGCACTTTCCTGACGATCGACGAGATGTTCGACGTCATTCAAGAGGCCATCACCGAAAGTGCCTCGGTGATCGCGATTCGGTACGACGAGACCTTCGGATATCCTACCGATATCGACATTGACTTCAGCCGTAGCTTCCGCAACGACGAGGCCCTGTTTGAGATCAGCGAGTTTCAGGACCTAACATAAGGCCCTCCCACACCTCACAGTCCACAGGCGATAGGGCGGTACCCCACCCCGCTTCCACCCTCCCCAGGCGGTACGGCGGTAGACGTTTGACAGGCCCGTACAAAATCGCTAATCACGTGGTCATGCACCGCATTGGTCTTTTGTTTGTCGTCCTTGGCCTCCTGACCCCCACCAGCATGTGGGCGGAGGTTCTCCGGATCGTCATCGACGAACGTGTGGACGTTTTGGGAGGTCGCGCGTTCGGCGGCGTCGGCGCGTACGAGAAAATCGTAGGACGCGTGTTCTTTGTGTTCGATCCGGCGAACCCGATGAACGCCAGGATCGTGGATCTCGACAAGGCGCCTCGCAACGCCGACGGATTGGTCGAGGCGTGGGCAAACTTCGTGGTGTTGCAGCCCAAGGACCACAGTAGCAGCGCCAGAACGGCGCTCCTCGAGGTGAGCAACCGAGGAGGCAAGGCCAGCCTATCGTACTTCAACGGCGCCGGCAGATCGCGCAATCCCGAGCTGGCAGAGCACTTTGGCGACGGGTTGTTGATGCGGCAGGGGCTCACGATGATTTGGGTGGGATGGCAGCATGACGTGCCCGACCAAGAACACATCCTGAAATCCCATCTGCCTGTCGCGACCGAGGCGGGAGAGGCCATTCGAGGGCTTGTCCGGAGCGATTGGACGGTGGACCGCGCGACGAAGACGCTCGGACTTGGTCACCGCACGCAGATCGCCTATCCAGTTGCCGACACCGCACACGCCGACAACGTGCTGACCGTACGCGACGGCCGCATGGCGCCGCGGCAAGTGATCCTAAAGTCGGAATGGAGCTTCGCCCGGCTCGAAGCCGACAGCGTCGTGTTCGACTCGACGAGTATCTACATTGAAAGAGGGTTCGAGGCCGGAAAGATCTACGAGATGGTGTACGTGGCGGAGCAACCGGCCGTCGTCGGGCTCGGTCTGGCCATCATCCGCGACATGATGTCGTATGCAAAGTACGGCGAAGACCGATTATTTCCGGTCGATCGGGGCATTGCGATCGGGATCTCACAGACCGGGCGGTTTCTGAGACATTTCGTTTATCAGGGATTCAACACCGACGAGCAAAACCGCCCGGTGTACGACGGCATCATCGCACACACCGCCGGCGCGGGCCGTGGCAGCTTCAACCATCGGTTTGCCCAGCCGTCGCGCGACGCGCATCCGTACTCCGCGTTTTTCTATCCGACAGACATTTTCCCGTTTGCGAGCCGGACTCAGACAGATCCTGAAACGGGAGATATCGATGGACTCTTCGCACGCCAACACGACGACGCCCATGTTCCCAAAATCTTTTACACGAATACTGGTTACGAGTATTGGGGAAGGGCGGCGTCGCTAATCCACACGACCGTGAATGGAGAGGACATAGCGCTGTATCCCAACGAGCGCGTGTACCATCTGGCGTCTGGACAACATTTTTTGGGGCGCTTCCCGCCGCCGGATAACAGTCGCCTTCCGAACACGAACGCGTTTCGTGGCAACCCGCTCAATTTTCAGTACACGATCCGCGCACTGCTCGTGCAGATGATCGATTGGGTGTGGGACGTCAGCAGTCCGCCGCCCAGTATGTATCCCAAGGTCGCCGCGGGCACGCTCGTTCCCCTCGAACAGGTTGAGTTTCCCGAGCTGACGGGTTTGGACTTTCCAAAGGTGGCGCACGATGCGTATCGGGCGAACTACGGCCCACGGTGGCAGCAAGGTATAGTCGACATCCAACCACCCGAGCTCGGCAAGCGATTCCCGGTGATGGTCCCGCAGGTGGATCGATTTGGCAACGAGCGGGGAGGTGTGCCGACCGTGGAAATCCTCGCACCCCTCGCGACATACGCCCCGTGGAACCTTCGTACGGGATTTCCCGGCGGGACGGACGCGCTCACCGGTTTCATCGGAACCTATATACGGCTCTCCGCGACGGAACTAGAGCGGCGACGCAGCGGCGACCCGCGGCCAAGCATCGAGATGTTATATCGCGACAGGGACGATTACTTGCGAGCCGCCGAAGACGCCGCACGCTCGCTCGTGGAGCGGGGGCTGCTGCTGGACGAGCATGTCGGCGCCGTCGTGGAGCGAGCGGGAGAGCATTGGGATTGGGTGATGGGTGGGGAGTAGGGAGTAGGGAGTAGGTTGTAGGGTGTAGGGTGTGAGCACCGATCCCACACCCTTACACCCTACACCCTACAACCTACTCCCTATCTTTTCACGAGAGTTTCAAGTGACCGCAGACGAAAACAGGAGGGGAACGCGGAGGCGAAGACCCCGCTCCGGCATCGATTTCATCTACGATCCTCGGTGGAACAAGGGCACCGGGTTCACCGAGGAGGAACGTGACAAGCTCAATATCCGAGGGCTGTTGCCGCCCCGCGTGTTCACACAGGAGGAGCAGGAAGGGAGGATCCTCGAGAATTTTCGACGCAAGGGGGGGGATCTCGACAAGTACATCTTCCTGATCGGTTTGCAGGATCGGAATCAGACCGCATTCTATCGGACAGTCATCGACAACATCGAGGAGATGCTGCCGATCATCTACACGCCGACCGTCGGCGAGGCGTGTCAGAAGTTCGCCCACATCTTTCGCCGTCCGCGGGGCCTCTACGTGACCGCGCAAGACCGCGGGCGAGTGCAGGAAGTGTTGAGCAACTGGCCGGAGCGGGACATCGCCGTTGTCGTCGTCACCGACGGCGAGCGCATACTCGGGCTTGGTGACCTCGGCGCAAACGGGATGGGCATCCCCATCGGCAAGCTTTCGCTTTATACGGCGTGTGCGGGGATCCATCCGTCCCGTTGTTTGCCCGTGATGCTCGATGTGGGAACCGAGAACGAGCAGCTAAGGAACGACGCGTTGTATCTCGGTCTGAGTCAGCCCCGCCTTCGCGGCCAAGAATATGAAGACCTCGTCGAGGAATTCATGATTGGCGTTCAGGAAGTGTTTCCCGGCGCTGTGGTGCAGTTCGAGGACTTCGCAACGAGTAACGCTGTAAACCTGCTGGAGAAGTATCGCGATCGGGTTTGCACGTTCAACGACGACATTCAGGGTACCGCGGCCGTCACACTTGCGGGACTGTTCTCCGCGGCGCGCATTACCGGACGCCCGCTGAGCGAGGAGACAATCGTGTTCTTGGGTGCCGGCAGCGCCGCAACCGGCATCGCACACCTCATCGTCTGCGCCATGGTACAGGAGGGGATGGCCGAGGAGGAAGCGTACCGCCGCATTTGGTTCGTCGATTCTAAAGGGCTCGTTGTGAAGAGCCGGACGGATAGCGCCGATCACAAGATACCGTTTGCACACGACCACGAGTTTCTTCCCGATCTCCCGACAGTGTGTCGAGCCCTGAAGCCGAGTACGCTGATTGGCATGTCTGGTCAGCCGGCGACCTTCACGGAAGAGGTCGTCAAAACCGTATCGGCCGCACACGAGCGGCCGGTCGTGTGCGCGCTGTCGAACCCCACGTCGAGGTCGGAGTGCACCGCCGAGCAGGCCTATCGGTGGTCCGACGGCCGGGCGGTGTTTGCGAGTGGCAGTCCGTTTGATCCAGTCGAGCTGGACGGCAAGACCTTTGTCCCGGGTCAAGGCAATAACGCGTACATCTTTCCGGGTCTTGGCCTGGGTGTAGTTGCCGCCGGCGCGAAGTTCGTGACCGACGACATGTTCCTCACCGCCGGACGTGTCCTTGCGAACATGGTCACCGAGGAGACCCTCTCACGGGGATCTATCTATCCTCCGTTAACCCAAATCCGCGCCGTGTCGGCGCAGATCGCAGCCGAGGTGGCGGTCGTGGCGCAGGAGAAAGGGCTCGCCACGAAGGACGTTCCCGACGACGCGCTCGAGTTTGTGAGGGAGCAGATGTATGATGCGCGGTATGAAGATTATGTGTCTTTCAGTCCAAGCGAGCTTCGCGAGCATTTCGGCAACATCGATATCTACCTGTTCGACCAAATCCAAAAGGGCCGAATTACTTCGGACATGACCGTGTTGGATGCCGGGTGCGGGGATGGGCGGAACTTGGTCTATCTGATGCGGAGCGGGTTCACCGTATTCGGCGTTGACGGTTCCGCCGATGCCATTCAAGCCGTTCGAAACGTGGCCGCCGAACTCGCTCCGGATTTACCGCCTGACAACTTTCAGATTCGGGCAGTCGACGCGCTACCGTTTCCCGACGCCGAGTTCGACGTCGTGCTGTGCAACGCCGTGCTCCACTTCGCGAGAGACGATGGTCACTTCCACGGTATGTTGAGCGAGGTGTGGCGCGTGCTTGCGCCCCGCGGCTTGTTTTTCTGCCGACTCGCGTCGTCGATCGGAATCGAAGACAAGATCCAGTCGATCGAGGGTCGACGTCACAGATTGCCGGATGGAAGCGATCGTTTCTTGGTGGATGAAGCAATGCTGCTGAATCTGACCGACGAGTTGGGTGGGGAGTTGTTGGATCCCATCAAGACGACGGTGGTGCAGGGGCAGCGAGCCATGACGACGTGGGTGGTGAGAAAGAGGTGAGACGTGAGAGGTGAGACGTTTGACGTGAGACGTGAGACGTGAGACGTGAGAAGTGAGAAGGGGGCCCGACTGCCCGTCAGGGTTTAGGGGGGGACCAAATCTAGATTCGAGAATCTAGGAATCTAGCAGGTTGCGGAAAAAGTCGGGTAATGGACGATAGCATCGCGAGCCGGAAGTTCTTATCGTAGAGGGACCTCGATGGGAGTGCCACGATGCGCGGGAACAAGACGAATCAGTCGGCGCTGTTCAGCTATATCAGTGCGGAGGATCGGGTGCCCTCCGACCATCCGTTGCGCGCCCTGCGGGCGCTGGTGGACCCGGTGTTAGCCCGGCTCTCGCCGCAGTTGGACCGGCTGTACGCGCGGCGGGGCCGGCCGTCGATTCCCCCGGAACATTTGTTACGCGCGTTATTGCTGCAGGTGGTGTATACGATCCGGAGCGAGCGGCAGCTGATGGAGCAGCTCGATTACAACATCCTGTACCGATGGTTTGTGGGGTTGAATCTGGACGACGCGGTGTGGGTGCCGACGGTCTTTACGAAGAATCGGACGCGGCTGGTCGAGGGGGGCATCGCGGATGCGTTTCTGGCCGAAGTGTTACAGGAGGCGGAGCGGCGGGCGTTGTTGTCGAATGAGCATTTCACCGTCGACGGGACCTTGCTGGACGCGTGGGCGAGTCAGAAGAGTTTTCAGCCGAAGGCCGGCACCCGCCCGCCAACGGACGATGATCCGGGGAATCCGAGCGTGACGTTTCGCCAGGAGAAACGGACGAATGCGACGCATGCGTCGCGGACGGACCCGGAGGCGCGGTTGACGCGGAAGAGTGGGGGGCAAGGCGCGCAATTGGCGTACTTGGCGAGTGTGTTGATGGATAATCGGCACGGGCTCGTGGTGGCGACCGACGTGACGCAGCCCGGCTACGAGGCGGAGTGTGCGAGTGCGCTGGCGATGGTGGGGAGCTTACCGCCGACGGCCCGGCGTCGGACGTTGGGGGCGGACAAGGGTTATGATCGGTGCGGGTTTGTCGACACGCTGCGGGCGTTGGGCTGGACGCCCCACGTCACGCCGAACGTGCACCGCACGCGGTTGCGGAGCGCGGTGGATGGCCGGACGACGCGCCATCCCAGCTATGCGATCAGTCAACGGCAGCGCAAAAAAGTGGAAGAGATCTACGGGTGGGGCAAGACGATTGGGTTGTTACGCAAACTCCGACATCGCGGGACCCCGCGGGTCGGGTGGGTGTTTACGTTCACGGCCGCGGTCTACAATCTGATGCGGATACGCACCCTGACCCTGGCCGGAGGCAGCCCCTGATGGGGCAGTGTGGGCCGCATTCGTCACGCCGACCGCACCGCGGGGGCGGTAATAGGGGACCGCACGCTGGTACACCGTCGTGTTACCCGGACAAACGCGGCTCACCATGAATTTTTCCGCAACCTGCTAGAATCACTCACCCCCCCGCCCTCAGCCTCTCCCGCTCTTTCTGCTGCTGGATTAGCCGCTCGGCGAATTCGAGGCGCTCCTCCAGGTCCATGACGCGGTCTTCGAGGTGGTGGAGCATCTCGACGTCTTCGTCCGACAGAGTGCGCCCGTCCGGCGTGCGGCCGGTCAATCGATCCGCCATGGCCTTTCCGAGGGGGCTCTTGACGATGATAATGGCGGTGAGAAACAACCAGAACATACTAAACAAGGTAACTCTCAGTTTGGGACGTGCCTACCACTCTCCACTCACTATAATTGACACTCCGCTCATCCCGGTATGTTCACCGCTCGACGACGCTTTGTCTCCCAATGGGTGGGGCGGATCCGTGTCCGATAAAGATCAATCCGTGGCCGATCATTCGATTGGTCCGTGACAGCTAATTCCTATTCCAACATCGGTTGAAAGTCGTCCTCCGGATGGGGACGGATGTGCTCGGTCTCCATGATGAGTCGAGCGCACGTGTTCCATCGCAGAATGGCATCGTCGTTGCCAGCGGGCCGGTGCTTCTCGGCCTTTTCGTACCACTCCATGGCATCGTGCAGAAGATCGTGCGCCACGAAACCCGAACCGGGGTTCTGGCGGCCGAGGTGCGCTTTGGCACGGCGCTCGCAGATAATGCCGCTGTAATACGCCTCCTCGTATTCATCCTCCAGGCGGGGTAACAGCGACCGGGCCGCGTCACCGCATTTCGCGCCTTTGGTGGTCAGCTGGTCGGTCAACGCGAGTATCAAGGTGGTCAGCGCTTCGTGGTTTTTCGGATCGACTTCGATGATATCTCGGCAAATGCTCTCGGCTTCGCGGGGCTCATTGAGCAGACGGTAACGCAGCGCTTTTTCCAACGCGGCCTTCGTGCCCTCTTCAGAGAGTGGCTTGAGGTTGAACATGGCTGCCTCCTTCCTGACGGCCCTACGGAGGTGGCGGTCCCCCGCAACTCGGTCTCCGTCAGTTATATACCCAAGAGCACATAGGCCGTCACCAGCGACATCGCGGTTGCTAAACCGTAGGTTATAACAGCGATCAGCTTGTTGAGGTGGTAGAGTTGCAACCCGTCGTAGAGTGTGTAGCGGAAGCGGTGCGCCCAATGAAAAAGGAACACCGTGATGAACCCGAAGAGCACGAGGCGCACCAGGGGGTTCCCGACCCATCCGGCCAACTGGTCATACGACGCCACTTCGGCCCACCCCAACGGGTATGCAACCCACAACAGAAAGATTAGCGCCGGAAGGAACAGGGCGGAGATCATTCCACCGCTGCTGAACAGCGCCCACAGGAATGGCTCTCTCGATCGTCGCATGGTTATCCGAGCAGTCGCCACGCGATCAGTCCCGATACGACCAACCACGCTGCGTAGTGTGCGAGGAGCACCACCACGTCCCGCACTCGCCGTCCTCTGACGCGTGCGACCAACGCTTGCGGTGCAAGGTTCAGCCAGGTGACGGTATGGAACAATACGACCAGCAAGACGACAACGTGGAACCATACGACGGGTGGAGACTGTAGCCAGCTCGAGAAATGGTCATAAGCCTCTTCCCCTTGGCCCAGCGCCCGCGCTTGGATCAAGAGCAAGATGGCGGCGTAGCCGACGGCAACACTCGTGAACTCCCGAGCGATGAACTTTATGTAGGGAAGTTTTCGCAACCACCAGAAGATCGGCATCCGCGGCCGGTACCACCGAGGGTGGTAGGTCTTGTAGTGGGGGTTCACCGCTTTGCCCATGGCAACAAGAGCGATTTGAACCAGTCCGTAGTAGCGGTCACTTTGTACCGCTGGATTGCTCCAGCCGGATCAACGTTTTTCGGACAAACCTCGGTACATTCTCCCACGAACGTGCAGGCCCAGATACCTTCGTGTTGTGAGAGGACGTCCATCCGTTCTTGATCGGCCTCATCTCGAGAGTCCATGTTGTAGCGCTGAGCCAATGCGATCGCGGCTGGTCCGATGAATTCGGGATCAAGTGCATAAATCGGACAGGCCGAGTAGCAAAGCATACAATTGATGCACATGCTGTATTGCTTGTACTCGCTCAATTGCTCAGGAGTCTGCAGGTACTCGCCGTCCGCCAAGGGTTTCTCCTCGGCGCGCACGATCCACGGCTTTACACGCGTGAGTTTGTCCAGAAAATCAGTGATATCTCCGACGAGATCGCGAATGACGGGAAATCCCTGTAATGGCTCCACCCGGATTGGCCCGGGGAGCAGCGATTCCAAATACGTGGCACATGTCAGCACCGGCTGGCCGTTGACTATCATCCCGCAGCTTCCGCATACGCCCATCCGACACGCCCACCGATAGGACAGACTGCCGTCGAGCTGATCCTTGATGTAGTTGAGCGCGTCGAGGATCATCCATTCCGAGTGCAACGGCACCTCGAACGTGTCCCATGACGGCTCCGGATCACTCTCCGGACGGTAACGGTACACCTGCAGTTGGACAGTTTCAGCCATGTGCGCTCACCGTCCGTAGATGCGCTCGCCGGGAGGCCAACGCGTTATGGTGACAGGGAGATAGTCGATCCTGGGCGCTCCGTTGCCGGACCGGTAGGCCAAGGAGTGCGCCAAGAATTTGTCGTTGTCGCGTTCAGGATAATCCGTTCGCTGATGGGCTCCACGAGACTCCTGTCGCTGGACGGCCGAGTGCAGAATGGTTTCAGCGAAATCCAGCGTGTTCTCCAGTTCGAGACAGGCCACGAGTTCTGTATTGAACGTCCGACTTGGATCGTCCAAGGTCACATCGCGGAACCGCTCCTGCAATTCGTGGATCGTGGCGATGGCCGCGTTGAGCCCGCTCTCGTTACGATAGATGCCGGCGCCCGCTTCCATCGCATCTTGCATCGTCGATCTCAAGTCGGAGATCCGCTCGCTGCCACCGGTCTTCTCGAGAAACTGGCTGCGTAGGCGATGCTCTTCGTCAAGCGCTTGGCTCAAGACTCCACTGGAAGGGTCTGCCTGAGTGGATGCGTAATCTGCCGCCGCTTTTCCCGCGCGAGCGCCGAAAACCAACAACTCCGTGAGGGAGTTGGATCCGAGGCGGTTGGCGCCGTTGATGCTCACACACGCCACCTCTCCCGCTGCATAGAGGCCCACCACCGGCGTCGCCCCGTGGATGTCGGTGTGCACCCCACCCATCATGTAGTGAACGACCGGACGCACGGGAATCAACTGGTCGACCGGATCGATTTTCTCATATTTCAAGCACAACTCGCGGACAAATGGAATCTTCGAATTGATAACTTGCTTTCCGAGGTGTCGTACATCCAAGTGCACCACGTGCCCGTGCGGGGTCTCGACGGTGCGGCCCTTTTCCATTTCCTTTACAAAGGCCTGGGATAGCCGGTCGCGCGGACCCAGTTCCATGGACCGTAACACCGGTTTGGGTTCCGGCTTGCCCAGATCATAATCCTGCAGGTAACGGTATCCGTCCTTGTTGATCAACACGCCACCCTCGGCGCGGGCCGCTTCCGTGACGAGAATGCCGGTGAACGGGAGGCCGGTTGGGTGGTACTGCACAAACTCCATATCCTTCAGTGCTACGCCGGCGCGATAGGCCAGCGCCATTCCGTCTCCCGTCTTGATGTTTGCGTTGGTGGTGAACGGGAAGACCTTGCCGCCGCCACCGGTGCAGAGGATCACGGCCTTGGCCAGAATGGCATGGACCTCACCCGACGCCAACTCCAGCGCCACAACTCCCCGGCATTGACGGTCGTCCACCAAGAGTTTGGTAACGAACCATTCGTCGTGACGGGTAATCGGCTGGAACTTCAGCGAGGTCTGGAAGAGGGCGTGTAGCATATGGAAGCCCGTTTTGTCGGCGGCGAACCAGGTGCGCTGGGTTTTCATGCCGCCGAACGGTCTGACGGCGACATGCCCGTCGGGCTCCCGACTCCAGGGACAACCCCAATGCTCCAGCTGCAACAACTCGTCTGGTGCCTCGTTGACGAAGGCCTCCACCGCGTCTTGGTCGCAGAGCCAATCGGCCCCGCTGATGGTGTCGTAGGCGTGGTCGTCCAGACTGTCGTTGGATTTGATGACCGCCGCGGCGCCGCCCTCGGCGGAGACGGTATGGCTGCGCATCGGGTAGACCTTCGATACGACCCCAACCCTCAGTTCCGGATTGGCCTGCGCGACCGCGATAGCCGCTCGGAGTCCGGCCCCGCCACCACCAACCAGAAGAATGTCGTGGGTTATGGTGTCCATGACGTTGCCGATGTGCTCTCAGTTGTGGGCGATACTCCCCGCCGCGGGGAGATGGTTCGGTGGGTGCTCAGGGTCTGTCAGCCTCCGCTCCATCGGTCATGGAGTCGGTCTGAGGTTGGATGTGGTGGTGGCGGTACGACATAGAATACCCTCACCGAACGAACCGGGCCAGGGCTCCCGTTGCCGAAGGGGTGATCCGGCTGCGCCCGCTAACCGCTTGCCGTTAACTCTGTCACCGAAATCCGGTGCGCGGTCAAGGCTGGGGAACGGAGCAGCGTGAATCCACTCAGAGGGCGCGCACTTCGCGGACGGAGCCGTCGAGCTGACCTTAATGAACACTTCATGCGGGGCTTCTAAGTCGAGTGACGAGAGCCACTTGTGAAACGCGAAGGACCGACTATCCTTGAAGGCCGTTGGACAGATTGGACTCTGCAAAGCCCCCTGCCTAACGGACGAGATTCAACATCTCTGGAGTGAGAATGGCACTGGAAATGGATCAGTTTATGGCCGGGCTCGTCCGCCGGAACCCTGGTGAAAAAGAATTCCACCAAGCCGTGCGTGAAGTGGCGGAAAAAGTTCTCCCCTTCATCAACGAAAACCCCAAGTACGCAAAGGCGCGCATCCTGGAGCGCATGACCGAGCCGGACCGTTCCGTCATGTTCCGCGTGTCGTGGGAGGACGACGACGGCAACGTACGGGTCAACCGTGGATACCGAGTGCAGTACAACAATGCAATTGGTCCGTACAAAGGTGGTTTGCGTTTCGACAAATCAGTTAATCTCAGCATCCTGAAGTTCCTAGGATTCGAGCAGGTGTTCAAGAACAGCCTCACGACCCTCCCGATGGGTGGTGCGAAGGGCGGATCCGATTTCAATCCCAAAGGCAAGAGCGAGAGCGAGGTCATGCGGTTTTGTCATTCATTCATGACCGAGCTGTACCGCCACATCGGCGAGCACGTCGACGTTCCAGCGGGGGATATCGGCGTGGGTGCGCGCGAGGTCAGCTACCTGTTTGGCCAATACAAGCGCTTGAGCAACAGGTTCACGGGCATGATTACGGGAAAGGGCCTGGCGTTCGGAGGAAGTCAGATTCGAACGGAAGCCACAGGTTACGGTGCGGCGTACTTCGCACGCGAGATGTTGGCCGATGCGGGGGAAATCGTCGAAGGAAAGACCGCCGTGATCTCCGGTTCGGGCAACGTCGCGACTTACGCAGTCCAGAAGCTCATAGAGATGGGCGCGAAGGTCCTTACCCTGTCGGATCGCGGTGGATTCATTCACGAGCCCGATGGTCTTAACCTCGAGCAATTGGCATATATCATCGATCTCAAGGAAAATCGGAGCGGCAGTCTCGAAGATTACGCCAGGGAGTACGGTTCTACCTATTGTCCCGGCAAGAAGCCGTGGATCGTTCCTTGTGACATGGCCTTCCCGTGCGCAACCCAGAACGAACTCGACAACGGGGATGCGCAGACGCTCATCGACAACGGGTGCAAGCTCGTATCCGAAGGGGCCAATATGCCGACGACGCATGCCGGGTCGACCATGTTCGAAGACGCGCATACGTTGTTCGGTCCCGGTAAGGCGGCCAACGCGGGGGGCGTATCGATCTCGGGTCTGGAAATGTCGCAGAACTCCATGCGCATGTCGTGGTCAAGGGACGAGGTCGACCGGCAGTTACAGGAGATCATGCGCCGGATTCACGAACAGTGCGTGGAATACGGCTCCGTGAACGGGCGCGTCAACTACGTCAAAGGCGCCAACGTGGCAGGCTTCAAAAAGGTGGCCGATGCGATGTTGGCGTATGGGATTATGTAGGGTGTAGGGTTTAGGGTGTAGGGTGTAGGGGTGTGGGGATGACGTGTCAGTTATCCGCTATGGTTGCCAGACATCGGCTTCCCGATCACCGGTGACCGGTGATCGGTAACCGGTAACCGGTAACCGATAACCTGACACCTGAAACCTGAAACCTAGCGGTTCAGGTCAATCTCGAGTTCGGCACCAAAGAGCATCGTGCGATCGTTGTCACGCGCAGCCCACCGCAACAACGTCGCGACGTTGCGGGATACCACGCCGTTGAACGACTCTCGACCGTTTGTGATTACGCGTATCGGGCGATCGAAGTCGAATTGGTCGGGCGACAGCAGAAGTTTGTACCGACGTACGCCTTCGGTTCGGACGGTGACGGTGTTGTTCCGATGGGTGACCTCGACCCGGCCGGCCGGGCTTGAGCGAAAAAACGCAAACACTTCCCCAGTTGTCTGTGGCAGCGTGTTGAAATCGTCGAGGACGCTCTCGCCGTCGACCGCACCGAGTTCCGTGATCAGCAGCCAATGGTGTCGGTTTGATCGGTCGGTGCGTTCCGTCTCCCACGTCAGACGGTTTGGAAGCGGTCGTCGTGGATTGGCCTCGATGAACGCGTCGATGTTGGCGGCCTCGGACGGCCACCATCTCACATTATGCCCCGAACCCGCCTGCGGTCGAAACACGACCTCCGTGCCTGCTTTACGGAACAACGCGACGAAGGGCTCGACCAAACGCACTGGATACAATCGGTCGATTTCTCCGTTGACGAGGTAGAACGGTCGGTTCGTCAAATTGGCGACGAACATGTGCTCGTCACCCACCAACCGCGGGTTCCCGATGACGGCGGGATGGCCAATGAAGGCAAGGAAAGCCGCCCACGGGGTCGCGGCGCGGAAGGCGTGGAAGTACGCGCCCGATCCACCGTCGGATATGCCGAACAGGTACACCCGGTTCTCATTGACGTTGTAGGTGCGCTTCAGGTGATCGAGTATGCCGTCCAGGTTTTCGACCTGGCGGGCGCTCCACCACATCGACTCGTTCCACGAAGCTGGAAAAACGGAGATGGCGTCGTTCCGTTTCCGCGCGTCGTAGTTGCGCCACCACGACCCGCCGGACTCCCAGCCCGGTCGCGCAATTCCTCCGTGCAAGAAAACCCGCACCTGATAGCGAGTTTGTGGATCGTAATCGTCGGGTACGAGGATCGTGTACGGGTGTTCGAGTCCGTCCGAGTTGCGTCGGGTGAGGTCGAGTCGTCCGGTGGGGACGTCGTCGTCACGTGCTTTGCCCGACCGGAGCCTGGCCCATACCTCGTCGAACGGCGCGCCCGAATCGATGATGCGCTGTGTGGCAGCGGCCGCCTCGCCCGGATTGGTGGCCTGCCAGTAGGCGCGGAATACACGGTCGATCTCCCCTGCCGATTGCCCGAGCGCGGGCGATGCGAGCACGAGTGGGATGGAGAGAGCGAAAAAGCAGACGCGAGGCATATCCGGTCGATTTTAGGGAGCCACGGAATACACGGAAAGCACGGAAACCCTACCCGTCCCCCTGGATCAGGTTCCCCGCCTCCTCTCTAACTATTGTTTACCCCACTCCACCCCGGTCTTTTTACTCACCAAGCACCTAGGTGGGAGGGGGCGGGAGAGCAAAGTTCCGAAGGGTTGGGTGGGGGTCCGTGGTTTCCGTGTATTCCGTGGCTATCGACTCCGCCTTGAGAGCGGTAATCGGATCGACTTTCGTTGCACGGGCCGCCGGAACATAACTGGCTAGTAACGCAACGGCACTCAACACGAGGGTCGCGGAAACGAACGTGACCGGATCGTGGGCCGTCACCCCGTAGAGCTGGCTTGCCATTACGCGCGTCAGTAGGAGGGCACCGGCGATCCCACCGCCCACGCCGATGGCGATCAAGGTTATCGATTGCCGGAGCACGTAGGTCAACACGGTGCGTTGGCTCGCGCCCAGTGCAATGCGGATCCCCAGTTCGTTCGTGCGTTGTGCCACCTGGTACGACAGCACGCCATAGACACCCACAGATGCCAGCAGCAGCGCCAAGGTGCCAAACAATCCCACCAGGAACATCGCGAATCGATCTCTAGCGATAGAACGATCGAACGCGCCCTGCATCGTCGTGATGTTGCTCATGGGGAGATTGGGGTCTACGCCCGTCACTTCGCTCCGCACCGCGCGAACCAGATTGGCCGGATCTCCGGTGGTCTGAGCGGTGATTGTCATGAGGCGGAACGGCGCCTGTGAGTGGGGAAAGTACAGCGAAGGTGCGCTACTGGTTCGCAGATTCCCGTATTGCACGTCGTCGACGACACCGACGATTTCAGTTTCCGTATTCAACACTAGACCCATCGGCCCCCAACTGCCGGACACACCGCTGAGACGTCGACCAACGGCGTCTTCCCCCTCGTCGAACAGCAGCCGAGCCAATGCGCGATTGACGATCACCACACCCGGTGTGTCCGGCGTATCGCTTTCCGAGAAACTTCGGCCCTGCAACAGCGGAATGCCCATGCTCGTGAAGAATGCCGGACTCACCTGACGGTACCAGGCGTTGGGTTCTTCTCCCGGCACCGGGGCGGGAGCCCCGAGGACGTTCAGGCGGAGGAAGTAGTCTTGCGCTTCACTCAACGGCCCCGCTCTCCCTGCCCGGCGGTCCGGCGGTATGGCGGTAAGTTTTTTGTTGATAGAGAGTTAGAGGGGGTATCGAGGGGCATCAGGGGGCATCAAGGGGCATCCTTCTCACCTCTCACTTCTCACGTCTAAACGTCTCACGCCCCACGTCTCACGTCTCACGTCTCACGTCCAACGTCTCACGTCTCACGTCTCACGTCCAACGTCTCACGTCTCACGACTCTCCCAAATCCCCCCAACACAAGTCCCCGCAATCGCCTCGTTCCCGGAGCCGAAGATGAAGCTTTCCAACAGCGTGGTCTCGTCACAGCCACGTAGGCTGGGCGCGGCGAGGTCGACGGCCACGAGGTCGGCAAACGTGCCCGGGGCAAGCCGGCCCGCCTCGATGCCAAGCGATGCGGCGCCGTTCTCCGTCGCGATCCGGAGCAGCGCGGGCGCACTCTCACCCCGTGCATCGGTGTGGACGCCGCGTGCCTCGTTGACGAGGCGCTGGCCGTACTCGAGCCACCGCATCTCCTCGGTCATACAGATCCGCACGTTGGAGTCGGTACCCAGGGCGATCCGGCCGTCGACGTCATGGTGCCCTGGAAGCGCCGGTATCCCGTCGCCGAGGTTGGCTTCGGTCAGCGGGCAGACGCAGATTCGTCCGCCGGCATCGAGAAACTGTTCCATGTCCTGCTGGTCAGTGTGCGTACAGTGAATCGCCGTGACATTAGCGCACCCACTCAACACGCCCTGCAACAATGCCATCGGCAGCTGGCCGTACGAGGTAATCGAGTCTTCGATTTCCTTTCGCTGCTCTGCGACATGGACATGAAACGGGAGGGAGCGTTTGACCGACTCGAGGTGCAATGCGGCGATGTCGTCGGGCTTTGCGGCACGGATACTATGCACTACCGTCCCGAGAGTCTGAGTATTGCCGTCGAGTTTGTCGCGCAGCCGATCCAGTTGTTCCCAGTACGCTTCGGGTGACTCCGTGCGAAAACGCTGTTGAGCAGCACTCAACGGCTGGCCGATCCTTCCGGTTTTGTAGAACGCGTTCAACAGCACGATTCGGATTCCGACGGCCGCCGCCGCACGCAACACCAGCTCGTCGAAGGCGTAGTCGGAGGCGTCGCCCGAATGATGGAAATAGTGAAACTCTCCGACCGTCGTGATCCCCGCCGCTCGCATCTCGCGAAACGCCTGCAGGCAAAGTCGGTAGAAAGCATCCGAATCGATTTCTTGGACTAGGCGGTACATGGCTTCCCGCCACGTCCAGAAGCTCCCGGCGCCTTCCGGAAAAGATTCCCCTTTGCCGCGAAGTCCACGTTGAAACGCGTGAGAGTGCGCGTTCACGAATCCTGGAAGCAACGCGTGTTGCGGGAAACGCTTGGTCGGTTTGAGCCCGAGAGGACCGACGTCCATGATCTTGCCAAGCTCGTCGACGGCGATCTGTACGTCGGATGCGAACGACTCGCCTGTCCAAGTCCAGTCGCCCTGAAATACTTGTTGCGGGCTCACCGGGTGGTCATTCCGGTGACAGGCACTGTTTTGCGATGATCTCGGAAACGAGCTGCGCCCCGCGTTCGAGTTGGTCGATCGGCATCGACTCGTTCGGTTTGTGTGCCACCTCAATCGACCCGGGTCCCCAGATCACACATTCAAACCCCATGGTCTGTAACCAACCAGCATCCGTGGAATAGGAGACGCTGTGCGTGTCTTCTTGGCCGATGTGCCGGCACAGCGTGCGGTAGACCTGGGCGTCTTCGCGGAGCAACATCGGCGGGCTCTCGTACCGAACTTCCCAGCTGTACTGCGTATCGCCGAGCGCGTCCTGTATCGTTTCGCGAACGCGCTCGAGCAGCGGGCCACTCTCCATTTCCGGCAGAAGGCGGAACCCGACGTTCAATTCGCAAAGATCCGGCACCACATTGATCGCAGAACCGCCCGAGACCTGCGCGATATTCAGCGGGACGAAGGGGACCTCGGGAAAATGTTCGCGGTTTGGGGGGTACTCGCTAGCGAGTTGCGTGCGCAGGTCGGTCAGTGCCACGATCATGCGCCCAATCGGCTCGATCGCGCTGCGCCCCAGGTGAGGATATCCGCTGTGGGCCGGGGTCCCTTCCACCACCAGCCTGATCGCCATGTGTCCTTTGTGCATACGGATGGCGTTCAGCGAAGTGGGCTCGCCGATGATGGTGGCTTTGGGCAAGACCTCGGCGTCGGGCCAGGTATCCGCAAACCTCTTCGCGCCCACGGTACCGATTTCCTCGTCGTACGTGAAGATGAATACGAGCGGATGGAGCAACTTGGTTGGATCGATCCGGGCAGCCGCGTTGGCGGCGATCGCAAGAAACCCCTTTCATGTCGCTGGCGCCGCGCCCGACTAGCGTATCGTCCCGCTCGGTCAGGGCAAACGGGTCGGAGCGCCAATCATCTTCATCGGCCGGTACCACGTCCATGTGTCCCGACAACACGAGGCCCCGCCGCGATTCCTCGCCTTCGGGTCCAAAGCAGATGACGAGATTGGTCTTCTCGCCGTCCGCGGACGGGTTCCGTTGTACCCGCACGCCGGGCCGGTCGACGTAATCGGCCATGAAATCTGCGATGGGAAGGTTGCTGTTACGGCTGACCGAGTCGAAGCTCACCAACTTTTCCAGAAGCTCGCGGTCGCTGAGTGTTGGTTTCACGGGATAATCTCTGGTCAAGAACCGACGATAGTCAGTAGGCAGGGTCGATTGTAGTGCGTGGACCGACCCACTGTCCACTCTTTACTGCCCACCGCCGACTATTAATAGCCACGGAATCCACGGAAACCCCACCCCGCAACCCTGCTCGCTTGGTTTTCCCCTCCCAACCCCCTGCCCGCTCCAGTACCATTGCCAAGGGGGTGGGTGGGGAAACAAGCATCGTTGGGTGGTGCGGGGGTCCGTGGTTTCCGTGGATTCCGTGGCTATCTCACACCGTCGCCATAGTTGGCCACAGAGGCCACAGAGTACTCAGAGATGGTTTTGGGTCGGCCCCAGGGCAAAGCCGGCCTGCTTAACGCGGTCTTTGAGTAGGTGGACCCCAGGTAGAAGAGCGGCGTTGGCGCTGCGCCGGCGGCCTGTGAACTAGCAGGTTGCGGAAAAAGTCGGGTAATGGACGATAGCATCGCGAGCCGGAAGTTCTTATCGTAGAGGGACCTCGATGGGAGTGCCACGATGCGCGGGAACAAGACGAATCAGTCGGCGCTGTTCAGCTATATCAGTGCGGAGGATCGGGTGCCCTCCGACCATCCGTTGCGCGCCCTGCGGGCGCTGGTGGACCCGGTGTTAGCCCGGCTCTCGCCGCAGTTGGACCGGCTGTACGCGCGGCGGGGCCGGCCGTCGATTCCCCCGGAACATTTGTTACGCGCGTTATTGCTGCAGGTGGTGTATACGATCCGGAGCGAGCGGCAGCTGATGGAGCAGCTCGATTACAACATCCTGTACCGATGGTTTGTGGGGTTGAATCTGGACGACGCGGTGTGGGTGCCGACGGTCTTTACGAAGAATCGGACGCGGCTGGTCGAGGGGGGCATCGCGGATGCGTTTCTGGCCGAAGTGTTACAGGAGGCGGAGCGGCGGGCGTTGTTGTCGAATGAGCATTTCACCGTCGACGGGACCTTGCTGGACGCGTGGGCGAGTCAGAAGAGTTTTCAGCCGAAGGCCGGCACCCGCCCGCCAACGGACGATGATCCGGGGAATCCGAGCGTGACGTTTCGCCAGGAGAAACGGACGAATGCGACGCATGCGTCGCGGACGGACCCGGAGGCGCGGTTGACGCGGAAGAGTGGGGGGCAAGGCGCGCAATTGGCGTACTTGGCGAGTGTGTTGATGGATAATCGGCACGGGCTCGTGGTGGCGACCGACGTGACGCAGCCCGGCTACGAGGCGGAGTGTGCGAGTGCGCTGGCGATGGTGGGGAGCTTACCGCCGACGGCCCGGCGTCGGACGTTGGGGGCGGACAAGGGTTATGATCGGTGCGGGTTTGTCGACACGCTGCGGGCGTTGGGCTGGACGCCCCACGTCACGCCGAACGTGCACCGCACGCGGTTGCGGAGCGCGGTGGATGGCCGGACGACGCGCCATCCCAGCTATGCGATCAGTCAACGGCAGCGCAAAAAAGTGGAAGAGATCTACGGGTGGGGCAAGACGATTGGGTTGTTACGCAAACTCCGACATCGCGGGACCCCGCGGGTCGGGTGGGTGTTTACGTTCACGGCCGCGGTCTACAATCTGATGCGGATACGCACCCTGACCCTGGCCGGAGGCAGCCCCTGATGGGGCAGTGTGGGCCGCATTCGTCACGCCGACCGCACCGCGGGGGCGGTAATAGGGGACCGCACGCTGGTACACCGTCGTGTTACCCGGACAAACGCGGCTCACCATCAATTTTTCCGCAACCTGCTAGAGTCCGTCAGAGAGCGTCTCCGCCTCAACCGGCGGCGAGTCGTCGACGTAACACGGATACTCTCGCTTGGCGTGCGTAGCAACCGAGCGGTAAAGGTCGGCGGCAACCACGGGTTGGTCCGCGGATGTTTCGGCGATCACGACGCCCGACGGGTCCACGATCCATCCCAGTCCTCCGAACGTCAGACCCTCTTCTTCGCCCGCACGGTTCGAACTGGCCACGTAGCATCCGGACACCACCGCAGCCATCTGGATCGCTGTTTGCCAACGGTGCAGCGTGGCAACGGGCGTCGCACGGGGCACCACGATGAGATCCGCACCCTCGCGCCCGTAGTATCGCGCCCACTCGTTGAACATGATGTCGGTGCAGATGAGAAAGCCGACGTTGAGTCCACCCACCTCGACGACTTCAAAGGAAGGTTCCCCGCGGTCGAACCATTGAGTTTCGTACCAGCCTTCTTCGTTCGGGAAGAATTGCTTGGTGTGCGCCGGCGTGACGCCCGATTTTCGCTCCCAGACGAAACCCTGAATGACGCTGTGACCCTCTTCGAATATGGGGTGGCTGCCGATGACGGTCTGTACCCCGAGTTCGCCGTACATCTCCAGGCCCTTTTCGTGTAGCCGCTGGACGGCGACGAGATCGTCGAACTGTGGTTCATTGCTGGCGGCCAGCCAGGGACCGAACGGCATCTCGTTCAGCAAAAACATGTCGGCTTTTGTGTCCTTCGTGTCGGCTACCAACGCGCGCCAGTTGTCATCTCCGGGGCTCATCCCCACGGCGCCCTCGCAGACGGCGATTCGGACGGGTCCTTCTGCGGTCACAGGTCCAATACCTTTCGAACGGCGTTGAGATCAGCGGGTGTTTCTTTCGGTCCGGGACACACTTCCATTGCGATCGAGGGATCCTTGAGTCCGTGCCCGGTCAACGTACAAACAATAATAGAAGGTGCCGCCAGACCGTTAGCGGCTTGGATCTTCTTGAGACCCGCCACCGCAGCCGCCGACGCCGGCTCGGCGAAGACGCCCTCGGTGGCTGCCAGCAGGCGGTACGCATCGAGGATTTCTTGGTCGGTGACCGCATCGATGGCGCCGCCCGACTCGTCGCGGGCCGCCAGTGCCGGCTGCCAGCTCGCCGGATTGCCGATGCGGATGGCCGTGGCCACCGTTTCGGGATTGGACACGGGCCGCCCCAAGACGATGGGTGCGGCACCCGCTGCCTGTATCCCCATCATCTTGGGCTTCGCCTCGATCACCCCGCTCTCGCAGTACTCTCGGTAGCCCATCCAATATGCGGTGATGTTTCCGGCGTTGCCGACCGGGAGGAAATGATAATCCGGAGCGGCGCCAAGTTCGTCACAAATCTCAAACGCCGCAGTCTTTTGACCGTGGATGCGATACGGGTTGATCGAATTCACGATCGCGATCGGCTCGGTCTGCGCGAGTTCGGCCACCAACGCGAAAGCCCGATCGAAGTTTCCGTCGATGGCCGCGATCTTGGCGCCGTGTACCACGGCCTGCGACAGCTTGCCCGACGCGACGTTGCCTTGCGGGATGATGACGTAGGCGTCCAAACCCGCCCGCGCCGCGTATGCGGCGGCCGAAGCCGAGGTGTTCCCAGTGGAGGCGCAGATGATTGCCCGAGATCCCTCGGCCGCTGCCTTGGAGACCGCAACGGTCATCCCGCGATCCTTGAACGATCCGGTGGGGTTGAGCCCCTCGAGCTTCAGGAGCAAGCGGCAGGAAAGACCAAGCGCGTCGGCGAGGCGCGGCGCTTCGACAAGCGGCGTCCCACCCTCATGCAGCGTGACGGCCGGTACCCCCGCCTCGAGCGGGAGCCGCGATCGGTACGTCGCGATAACGCCCGGCGCGTTCACTCGCGCCGTCCCATCCCCTGTTGCACCAATTCTTCCAATAGCATGTCCGCCGAACGGCCCAGATTAGTATTACCGCGATTGTAATTTCGTAACAACACCACTCCTACCTTGCTCGTTGGGTCGAATACCAGATAGGCGTTGTATCCGGCCACGCCACCTCCGTGGCCTACCAGCCGCACGCCGCTCTCTCCCGTGCGCAGGGCGAGTCCGAGTCCGTAACCCGCGGTTGGGCTTTCGGGCGTTTGCACACTCATCATCTCACGCCGCCATTCCGCCGGCAGGATTTCCACCGCCGATGTGCCCATGATCGCGCCGGCAAACGTGGCCAGGTCGCCAACGGTGGAGTAGATCCCGCCGTTGGGCACCTTGTACCCGCGTCCCCAATGCTCGAGAGCCGGAAAAGCGGAGCTAATCGTGCCGTCGCCCGACGTCGAGTATCCCACGGCGAGGTGGGGGTAGAGCTCGGGTGTCATGACGAACACCGTTTGCTTCATCTCGAGCGGCTCGACGATGTATTCGGTGACGAGATCCATGAACGGTCTCCGGGCCGCGCGGGAGATCGCCAATCCAAGCATCCCGAATCCGATATTGGAATACGAGTACCGTTCGCCGGGCCCGGCGAGAAAAGCGGTCGTTGGTATCGACGCGACGATCTTGTCCTCCCACAGGGCGATCGGACCGGCCGCGGCTCTCGGCAACTCCGGTTCTCGGATCAGACCGGCCGTGTGGCTGGCCAGCCGTCGCAGCGTCACGGCGGCCAGGGTGTCGGGGCCGCCCGCCAGCCTCTTGGCCTCCGGTAGGTAATCGCTCAGCGGTCTGTCGATGTCGAGCCCGGTGCGGGCGGCGAGTTGAGCCATGAGCAGGGCGGTGAACGATTTGGAGATGGACCCGACCCGGTAGATCGTGTTGGCGTCGGCAGCGATTTGTCCGTCACGGTCGGCCCGTCCGAATCCTTGGGCCCACACGATTTCACCGCCGATGAACACGCCCGCGGTGATGGCTCCGACATCGTCTTGTTCTACATCGGTGGCAATCCGCCGAGCAAACCTTGCGATGGCAGCGGACTGCGTTGTGGTGCCGACCGCTGGGTCCTGCCACAGCGAAGCCGCAACCGCCGCTCCGGGCACAGTTGCTGCGAGCCAAGCAACGCTGGCACACCTCAGTGCGTGCTTCCACATGGTACATGCTCCCGAGCACGGTTCAAACAAAAATACCGCGGATCTGGTATATCAGCGAGTGCAGCTCGGCGTGGGTTAGACTAGCCGGGATTGGGGGCGAACAACCGCGTCGGTCCGATGGTCGGTCGAGCGCTACTGGGTGGTGAGGTAAGCGAGCCTCGAGGCCAGCTCAAACTGATTCATGTCCTTGAGGTCCGGCGAGATCGACTCGACCAATTGCGAGAGGGCGGCGGTGGCGAACGAGAACCCTTTTCGCACTCCGGAGATGGCCGCTCGCTGGCTCACCATGGCGCGCGCGCGTGGTTGCATGTCTTCCAATCGGCGATCCACGCGCACCGCGGGTAGCTTGCTTTCGAACTCGGCAACGAACATCACCATATTGTCGTTCGCGCGCGGCAACTGCAGATCCCCGAGCCCCGAAAAGTCCACTTCGTTCTGCATGACCGAGAGTCGTAGCGGACTGCCCTCAGTTCCACTAGGCACGTAGATGTCCAGGAAAGGGCTTGCGCCTGAATCCTCCTCCTCTTCGGACATGCTGCTCTTCCCGCCACCAAACCCCATCAAGCTGTCGCGCGCCAGGAACACGCCGCTCTTCCGCTGCCGCAGCCCCTCGGTGAGAGGATTGGAGCCCAGGCCGCTTCCCCCGATGCTTCCCGGTCGCGGCTGACAAAAAACCGCTACGGCCGTACCGTCCGACGAGAGCTCGACTTGTGAATCTTCAACGTTGAGTGTCAATCCCGCGTCGGTGAAGGCAAAGGATTTGACCGACGTTTGCGGCGGGATCTTTGCCAGCTTCTCGCCCGGAACAGCCACGACGTTGAGACCGGCCGTGCGCAAAACATCGACCGTCGGATCGACGGTGCCTCCGACGCTGTCGGCGAGCCAGATCTCCGGGATGGGATAGTTCGCCTTCATTCGCACTTCGGCGGGGGAAAGCCCAAAGCACGGCGCCGCGAGGGCGGGGTCGATGTCCTCGTGGGGCGGGTTCGAAATGACGAGTGTTGGATTCTCCATACGCAACGCCAAGCTACGATACACTGCGACATCTGTCCATGTCTGAGAGGCAGACGGGTTGGGAATCTCCGGCGATTGTGATGTTGGACACAATGGGGTTGGACCCGGGATCACGGTCCACAGCGCTCTTCGGGTCTAGCTTGGCGGTGTAGATTTAGGCGCGCCAAGTCAGCCGACCTGGCGCGCACATCTTTTTTGTGGGAGGACGCTTGAATCGCGGATTCACCCTCCTCGAGGTTTTGACCGTTATTGTCATCGTGGGCGTCGTCGCGGCTCTTGGCGCGCCTCGCTTTCGAGAGTGGGTGAGCCACGAGAACGTTCGGCAGGCGCGAGTGAATGTCACTACACAACTTGCCGGTGCGCGCTCTATCGCGGTGCAGCGCGGCTGTGAGTCGGTGTTGCACATCGACGCGGCCGCGTCGCGGGTGTGGGTCACGGCCTGCAAACTCGCGGGGGCCGGCGAAGACACTATTGGAATCATCGACAATCTGTCCAGCCGCTTCGGTGTGGTGTTCACATCGACGGGCGACTCGATCCTCTTCACTCCACAGGGAATTGCCTTCAGCGCCGCCTGGATCACGATGACGTTCACAAAGGAAGGATACGATGCCATTCTCGAAACCTCGCCGCTGGGGAGGTCGCAATGGTGAGGGGTGACCGCGGCTTTACACTCATCGAACTCACGATCGCGATGACGCTGTTCACGATCGGCGTGCTTGGGATGTTGGGTGTTACCGCAGGCCTCACTCGCCTCTTGGGCATGGGAGAACGAATGGCGACAGCGAGCTTCTACGCTCAGGAACGCCTCGAGACCGCGCAAAGCACGCCATGCGCCGCGCTGACCGCGGGCTCGGAAACCCGCGGGGGGATTTATAACGTTGCTTGGAGCGTCGCGCCAATGTTCGGTGGAAACGCGCAGCGTGTGGAAGTGCTGGTTGCTTACCCGTCGCGCCCAGGTGTTACTCGCGTCGATACCTTGGGCACATCTATCTCATGCGTTCTGTAAACCGACGAGGTTTCACCCTCGTCGAACTTGTCGTCGTGCTTGGGTTGATGGGAATCATCCTCGGTGCGCTATACCAGTCGATGCTGGCCACCCAGCGAACCACCAGCACGCAATTTCAACGGATCGATCTCCAACAGACGACCCGTGCTGCTGCGCTGTACCTGAGCAACATGGTGCGCGAGCTCGACGCTGCCGAGGGCGACATTCTGCAATCACAGTCGACATTGTTGCGATTCCGCGCGATGCGTTGGACGGGAATCCTGTGCGAGATCCCGTTCGAGGCCGCTGGGCAAGTGCAATTCACCGTGCGGGGGGATCTGGTCTTCGGTGTGCGCGGTCCAGACGCCGCTCTAGATTCCATCCTCATGTGGCAGGAAGGCGACCCGACGATTCGGACCGACGACGTCTGGTTGATCGGCGGGTTGGAGTCGTCGGCGGCCGGGGTCTGTCCGTCTGATGGGAGCGCGGGCAGCACGCTCCGCGTTTTGATCGGCGCCGCTTCGGGAGGCAACGCGGCAGCCACCGTTGGCATGACCGTGGGATCTCCCCTGCGCGGATTTCAAGTCGAAGAACTTTCCCTCTACCTCGTGGGCGCCGACTACTGGTTGGGTCGTCGCACGGCTGCCCGGAACGGTACGTGGGATTCCCTTCGTGAGCTGGTGGGGCCCCTCACCGCCAACGGTTTGTCATTCTCCTACTTCGACGCCGCCGGAGCACCACCGGCCTTGACAACTGGTATCGCCTCGATCGGGTTGACGGTGCGAGGCCGCTCGACGCAGCAAGTGAGCGGAGTAGGGTATTTGCAGGATTCGATCGTCACGCGCGTGACGCTTCGAAACAACGCACGATTCTAATCGCGGAGGTATAGCGAAATGAACAAGCATATAGACAACGAACGCGGAATCGCTTTGCTGTTAGCGATCATTGCCATCGTCGTGATCGGGGGCCTGTTGATCGGCGTGACGACCTCCGCCCGGCTCGAAACCCGCCAGGCACAAAACACCGGAGCGATGGCTCAGGCGTTCGCGGTGGCGGAAATTGGCTTGAGCGAGACGATCGCAGACTTCAATAGCGGTGGGTGGAACGCGCTCGCTATCGCGGAAGCGGCCGCGATCACCGGGGCGGCTGTGGCCGGCGCGGGAAGTTACACCGGAACCGTCACGCGGCTGAATCAGAGTTTGTACTTGGTGGACATCACCGGAGCTAGCACTCGGGGGAGTGCGCGGCAACGGCTGGGGTCGTTCGCGAAGATGGGGTCCCTGGATATCGACATTAGCGCCGCCGCTCGAGGTGGTGGTGGTGGCGGACAGGCGGTGCTGAAAAACGGCGTCACCATCGACGGCCGGGACAGGATTCCCACAGGATGGGGCGCTGCTTGTTCCAGTCCGCTCGAGGACAAAGCGGGGATCGAATGGCAAGACGATGAGCTGGTGGTCGTCGAACCCGGGGGCACCCTGGACGGTGCTCCGCCTCTCGTGGAGGATCCCACGATCGACAATACAAACGTGTTCGAGTGGGGGGCTCTCAACTACGACGATCTCGTGGCGATGGCCAACATCGTGATCCCGAGTGCCGATGTGGCCACGGGGCAAATCCAACCGTCCGTGGCCTCGGGGGAATGCGACACCGCGCCCTGGAAGAATTGGGGTGCGCCCGAGGACCCGTCCAGCCCCTGCTTCGACTATTTCCCGATCATTCACCGCCCCGGACAGCTGACCCTCAAGCCCGGTGTGGGCGGCGGGCAGGGGATCCTCCTCGTGGATGGCGAGCTGACCATCGAGGGCGACTTCCACTTTTACGGGCTAGTGCTCGTCAAAGGCGAAGTCCAGATGAAAGGCGACGTGCAGATCACCGGCGCCGTCATCACCGGCGCTCAGCTCCAGTCGGAGCCGGGCGACGTGATTCAATACAGCCAGTGCGCCGTGGCCCGAGCCCTGGCGGCGGCCGGTGGGGGACAGGCGGCGCCCCTGCGGTCGAGGGGTTGGCTTCAGATGTTTTCCGGCACGTAACCACGGTTCGGTAGATCGGCGCTCGCGTGGTTGGTTGCAGTTGTTGTCGACGTCAAACTAACTCCCACCCCGGTGCCGGTCGGTATTACACCGGCCGGCACTCCTAGGCATCCAGCGGTTTGTTGGCCATAGACATCAGAGTTGGCTGAGCCCACCCGACCCAAGGCTTTCTTGCCACAGAGAAAAAGAGAGAAGACAACACGATGGTCGCGGGACTTCTTCACCCCAGAGCCCGCTGAGCGCGCAGAGCTGAACGGAGTGAATGAACCCCAGAAGACCTCTGCGAACTCTGCGTGCTCCGCGGTGAATCAGCGAGACCGGCGCGGCAATCCACCGCCGGGATCAGAGTCGCGCGACATCCTCTTTGTCCTCTGTGGCTAAGAGCGGACCTTCGGGCTATGGTAAGCATCCCCTCAGTAGTACGTTTGACCAGTTTTCTGTCCCACGAGGTGGTCTCATGAAGGTTTGTTGTCGCTCCATGCTCGCGTTCTCAAGTGTGCTCGTCGCGCTTTCGATCATGGCGTCGCCGATTCGCGCGCAGCGCATAACGACCCACCAAGAACAATTCGGCTTCGACATCGGAGATGACTATCACCTCGCCACGTTCACGCAGCTGCAAGCTTATTGGGCGAAGCTAGCGCAGGAATCGCCCCGGATGGTGCTCGAGGAAATTGGACGTACCGCGGAGGGGCGCCCGCAGCTGATGGCGATCATTACGTCACCCGAGAATCACGCGCATCTCGGTCGCTACCAAGAAATATCTCGGCGGCTCGCGTTGGCAGAGGGCGTTTCTGAAGAGGAGGCGCGCGCCCTGGCGCGGGAAGGGAAGGCCGTCATCTGGATCGACGGTGGGTTGCATGCCACCGAGGTGCTCGGTGCGCATCAACTCATGGAGTGGGTGTACCAGATGGTCAGCCGGACCGACGAGGAGACCATGCGGTTCCTGAATGACGTCGTTCTGCTCGCCGTGCACGCCAATCCAGACGGCATGGAGCTGGTCTCCAACTGGTACATGCGCAATCCCGTTCCCGAAAAGCGTTCGACGTTGGGGATTCCCGTGCTGTATCACAAGTACGTGGGTCACGACAACAATCGCGACTTCTACATGTCGGCCCAGCCGGAAACGGAAAACATGAACCGGATCGCGTATCGGGAATGGTTTCCGCAAATCATTTATAATCACCACCAGACCGGCCCGGCCGGCACCGTCATGTTCGCGCCGCCGTTCCGCGATCCGTTCAACTACAACTTCGACCCGATGGTGCCGCTCGGCATCGAAATGGTCGGCGCGGCCATGCATTCGAGGTTCCTGGCCGAGGGGAAGCCGGGAACCACGATGCGTTCCGGGGCGAGCTACTCCACGTGGTGGAACGGGGGCCTCAGAACGACACCGTACTTCCACAACATGATTGGGTTGTTGACGGAGACGATCGGCAACCCAACGCCGGTGGAGATTCCGTTCATTCTCGACAAGCAGCTGCCAAAAAATGATTTGGCATACCCCATCGGGCCGCAAACGTGGCACTTCCGTCAATCGATTGATTATTCGATGACCGCAAACCGTGCGGTGATGGATTACGCATCTCGATACCGTGAGACGTTGCTATACAACATCTATCGCATGGGCCGGAATTCTATCGAGCGCGGCAACCGCGACCACTGGACCGTCCACCCCAAGATGCTCGACGCCATAATGGTTGCGGTGCTGGAGGAGGGAGGAGCGCAACCAGGCTCGCAATCTGGCCGGGGAGGGAACCCCTTGCCGGCGCGATACGCCGACATGATGCGTGACCCCGATCAGCGCGACCCTAGAGGATACATCCTGTCGTCGGCGCAGGACGATTTTTCGACGGCGACCAAATTTGTGAATACGCTGATCAAGAACGGCGTCACGATACACCAAGCCACCCGCCAATTTGAAGTTGCGGGCACGCAATATCCGTCTGGATCGTACATAGTCAAAGCGGCGCAAGCCTTCCGGCCGTTTGTGCGCGATATGTTCGAGCCGCAAGATCACCCCAACGACTTTGCGTACCCGGGCGGCCCGCCGGTCTCGCCGTACGACAATACGGGTTGGACGCTCGCGTATCAGATGAATGTCGACTTCGACCGGATACTCGACGGGTTCGATGGTCCCTTCGAAGAGATCAAGGGCCTGGCGAGCGTAAGGCCTGGAACGGTGGCGTCCGCGAGCGGGTCGGCCGGCTTTTTGTTGAGTCATGCGCCCAACGACGGATTCGTTGCCACCAACCGGTTGTTGGCCCGTGGCCGGGAAGTGTTTTGGCTGACAAGTCCGTTTGCCGCTGGCGGCGAGACGTGGCCAGCCGGCACGGTGTACATCCCCAATGGTTCAGGTGTGACGGGTGACCTGCAGGTGATGGCGCAGGAGTTGGGTTTGGATTTCCACGGCGTGGCAGAGGCGCCGGCCCGCGACATGATGCAGATGCGTAGTGTTCGAGTGGGTCTGTGGGACCAATATGGTGGCTCCATGCCCTCTGGTTGGGCGAGGTGGCTTCTCGAGCAATTTGAGTTTCCGTTCGAAGTGGTGTATCCGCCGTCATTGAACGAGAGCAACTTGCGCGATCGGTTTGATGTGTTGGTCTTCCCGTCGGGGGGCATACCCGCGATCGGCGGAGGTGGTGGAAGAGGGGGAGGGGGAGGGGGAGGGAGTTCCGGCGGCGAGGTGGATCCGCTGACCATTCCCGCCGAATTCCGCGGCCGCCTGGGTCGTGTCAGCGTGGACACCACGGTTCCGCAGTTGCGGCGATTCTTGGAGCAAGGCGGAACGGTCGTCACGATCGGCACCTCCACGAGTCTGGGGTACCATCTGGACCTCCCGGTTACCGATCACAAAGTTGATGAAGACAACCGTCCGCTGCCGAGAGAACAGCACTACGTTCCGGGATCCATCCTACGAGTTCGCGTGGACAACACCCGCCCGGTCGCCTGGGGTATCGGCGAGCATGTCGATGTCCACTTCAACAACAGCCCCGTGTTCGACCTGGGCGCGACCGCGGCTGACGGCGTCATGCCGCTCGCGTGGTTCGATACACCGCAGCCCCTGCGGAGCGGGTGGGCGTGGGGCCAAGAGGTGTTGGAGAACGGCGTGACAATGGTGGAAGCTCGGGTGGGCGACGGCCATCTCTACATGTTCGGCCCGGAAGTGATTCGACGCGGGCAGCCGCACGGCACTTTCAAGTTCCTGTTCAACGCCATCTATCTTGCCGGGGCGGAGCGGCCGATCTCCTGACCGGTGACCGGTAACCGGCACCTGTAACCTGTAACCTGACCCCTTTTCTACTCGTGTCGATACTCTCCCGCTTTTTCCGTCTTTCCGAAAACAACACGTCGGTCCGCACCGAGCTGGTCGCCGGGGTCACGACCTTCTTGACGATGGCGTACATCATCTTCGTGCAACCCGCCGTGTTGTCCGGAGCGATGTTTGACGCTCCGACAGGAATGGATTTTGGCGCCGTCATGACCGCGACGTGTCTTGCGGCAGCGCTGGCCACTACGGCAATGGCGTTGGCCGCCCGGTATCCCATCGCGCTGGCGCCGGGGATGGGTCAGAACTTTTTCTTCGTCTTTACCGCGATTCCCGCGGCCGCGGCCACGGGCGCCCGCGAACCCTGGGCGGCCGCACTTGGTGCCGTGTTCGTGGCTGGGGTGGTGTTCCTCGTTGTGTCGCTCGTCGGCCTGCGGGAGAAGCTGATGGACGCGGTGAGTCCGAACTTGAAGTACGGCATCGCGGTGGGCATCGGCTTGTTCATCGCGTTCATCGGACTCCGCAATGCCCAGCTGGTACTCCCCAATCCGGGAACCGCAGTGGCGATGAACCCGCACCTCGCGTCTCCGGACGTCATCGTATTTCTCACCGGTTTCGTCGTTGCCACGGTGCTGCATGCCAGGAAGGTGACCGGATCGATCGTCATAGGAATGGCGAGCTCGCTCGGGGTCGCCCTCCTGTTTCGATCGCTACTCCCGTTACTACCCGACGCCGTCGCGAGCTCGAACGTCGTGACCGAATCGCTTCTCGTAACACAATTCACTCCCGCGCGGGGTATCGTCGCACTGCCACCGGCGCTCAGCCCAACCTTGTTCCAAATGGATTTGATGACCGCCGTTTCTGCGTCCATGATTCCGATCGTGATCATATTTCTCTTCATGGATGTGTTCGACACGATGGGAACGTTGATCGGGGTTGGCGAACAAGCGGGACTCATGAAAAACGGTAAGCTGCCTCGGGCCGAACGCGCAATGCTCGCCGACGCGTTCGGTACCGTCGCGGGTGCCGCGCTCGGCACCAGTACGGTGACCAGCTATGTCGAGAGCGCCGCCGGCGTCGAACACGGCGGCAAGACCGGACTGACGGCGCTCGCCGTTGCCGCACTGTTCATGGTCGCGCTTTTCTTCTATCCCATCATCGCCATGGTCGGGAGCTACCCACCGATAACGGCTCCCGCCCTCGTGTTGGTGGGCGCCATGATGATCCGCAACGTGACGAGAATCGACTGGCGTGACTACACCGAAGGCGTGCCAGCCTTCTTGACGATCATCGGCATTCCATTCTTCTATTCAATCGCCGACGGGATCGCGCTCGGACTGATCACGTACCCAGTCATAAAGTCGCTTGGAGGGAAGCCGAACGAAGTGCGTTGGGGAATGTGGATGTTGGCGGTGGTTTTGTTGCTGTACTTCGTGTTCGTGCGGTCACGAATCTAACGGGCTGCTGAAAAAGGGCGACGTGGCGGCAGCCGAGGTCGTGCGGTGATTGTTTTCTTCGCCCGGCCGCCCATCATATGCACCACGGACCGCAGAGGACGCAGAAGTTTTTGGACAGGATAGACGGGACAGGTGGACTAGCCGCCGGTGGGCTTACGCCCAGTTGCAATCTCGATCAGCGTTTCGCGATCCAATCGGTGGCCTCCCTCGAATGCCATTTCGCGCGGGCTGACGCCGTGATGCTCCAAACGTGACCGCTGTTCGCCTAGATGTTCACTTGACAGATAGGTGTCCCGCGATCCGCACACCAACGTCAATTGCAACGCGCGCAACCGTCGGAACCCCTCGCGGGACTGAAACTCGGGCGGCACCAGCGCGGCCCACAAAATCAAGTGTTCTGCGTGAACCGTTCCGTGCGCCACCCACCGGGCCGCTGTCGCAACACCCTGCGAAAAACCGAGAATGAAAACCTCGACGGCGTCGCGGTCTATTCGCTCGAACACGTGTGTGTACAACGCATCGAGGTAACCCACGTAATCGTCAATCTCGTTGAGTCGGGCTTCACGGGTCATCCACGACGCGCCAACCTCACTCTGGGTTCCATCGCGATAGAAGCGTGAGAGTCCCTCGGGGGCTACGATGTAACGCGTTCCGTCGTCGAGCACCTCGAAGTGGTGGATGAACTCACGGGCCAGTTGCCCGTAACCGTGGCAGACGAACCAAACCTGCGACAGCGCGTTGTGGTCGTCTCCTACTGTGGCGTATCGGGCGGTCCGCTGGATCTTGAGCTGGTGTTCCTCCTGGGCCATGGTGGGAATCGTAACCCGCGGTCACGACCTAGCCAAGACTGACGGGGCGCATCGGCGTTAATTCTTGAGCGTACCCCCGTCGAGCATCTCGACCGTTCTCGTTCCGAACGCGGCATTGGTGTCTGAGTGGGTCACCTGCATGATGGTCGTGCCGGCGCGGTTGAGTTCCTGAAACAATTCCATGATCTCGCGCGCCTGCGCCGAGTGCAGGTTGCCGGTGGGCTCGTCGGCCAGAATGATTCTTGGTTTTGCGACCAGCGCTCGCGCGACGCCTACGAGCTGCTGCACTCCACCTGACAGGCTGCTTGGGTAGAGCTTCTTTTTGTCGGCAATCTCGAAGCGTTCCAAAATCGCCTCCACCATCTGTGCACGCTCGCGTGATGGGATCTTCCGATACGATAGTGGAAGCTCGAGGTTCTCGTACACGGTCACGGAGTCGATCAAGTGGTATTGCTGGAAGACAAACCCCATATACTCGCGGTTCAGGTCGATCCGCCGCTTGAGCTTCAACCTGTGAACCGAGTGATCGAGAAAGTGGTATTCGCCTTTCCAAGCACCGTCCAGCATGCCTACCACGCTCAGCAGCGTCGATTTGCCGCACCCCGACGGACCCATCACCGTCAGGAACTCCCCTTCGGCGACGTCCAGATCGACCAGTCGTAACGCCTCAGTTCGCTCCTCGCCGCGCCCAAACGTGCGGCTGATGCCACGCAGCTTGATCATGGTCACTCCCGGCCGAAAACTGGTTGCTGAGTACTACGCGAAAAACCGCCTGGAGTTTAGATGGCCCAGCGGGCGGATTTGTTCCGTGCCCTTGGGGGGTGGTGGTGGCTACCGCCGTACCGCCCTACCGCCTTTCCGCCTGCAGGGGGTGGAAGGGTGGGGAAATTTGTGAGCATTGGGCGCCCTATTGTGTGATTTAGATCCACGCGGAAAAGCTGCTCCGGAGCGAACAATCAAGTCTGGGAATCGGGCGCGGCACGGCTGCGCCGCGTGGAAGTCTCGATGATGGCGTAAGTCGTTATACTACAATAGATTAGGCAAATAAATGGGTATGCTTCGGTTCGGCAGGACCCTCGGTTTTGGATTGGTCCTCGGCGCAGGGGCCACGTTTGCGTGCGTTTACCCCACTGAGCGCAGCGAGCAGCTGCAGGTTGTGATGGACCCGATTCCCGAGTTGCTACGCGGCGAGTTGTGGGGCTTGAGCGCGCAGGTGGTGGACGCGAGCGGCAACCCGCTCGAGAACGCCGAGGTCGTTTTCTCGACGAGTGACCCTCTGATCGCCACGGTCAACGCGGCCGGCGACATGGTCACGGTCAGCGTTGGCACCGCGGAGATCACGGCCGAGGCCGTGGAGTTCGCAGAGGCCCTATCGGCCGATCAGCTAGTTCGCATTCACGATCTCATCGAGATCGACAGCGTTCGTCCCCGTCTGCTGCGCTTTGGCGACACCGCGACCATTTTCGGCGCCGGGCTGAACCCCGAGCCGTTCCTTCTGGTCTCGCTCGGGGGAGTCGAAACCCCCATCAAGAGCTACCGGCCCGATGAGCCGGACGAGCCCAACCGTTTCGGGCGCCTCACTGTCTGGGTCCCCCCGCCGACGCCGGTCTTCACACAGGCCCTCGTGCTTGGCGTGGAGGGCTTGGCTACGGGTCTCGACACCCTCGTAGTCGTGCAGCGGGACATCTACGAACCCAACGACACCATCCCGTGGGATTTCGGAGCTCTCGACCGGATTATCCGGAATCCGGCGCTGGCGTTCGAACAGCGGGACCGTGATGACAGCTTGCGCACCGACTGGTATCGCTTCACTCAAGCTTCGCCAGGGGATCGCACGATCCTCATCCGCTCGAGTTCGGTAGGCGCGGGGACTTATGTCGTGTTCTTCACCGACTCGCTCTTCTGGGACGGTGCAACACCTGACTTCGGCCTCGGTCCGGGTTCGTGGTCCATCGGGCCCAGTCTGTATGCCTGCCAGGGGATTCCCTTTGCCCCGCCCCAACAGCTGGCCGACTCCGTCGTGGTAGCGCTCAAGGATCTCCCAGCTGGCCAATACGATATGCTCACTGCGTATTCCACCCCCGGCGCCTACGAGATGGCGTTGCTGCCGCTCTACCGTTCCGCTCTGCCACCCGACGCGTTCGAGGAAAACGATTGGTGTGACGTGGCGCCTCAGTTACCGTTGGACGTGTCACGGACATTGACCATCGACAACCCACACGACATCGACTGGTTCCGTTTCACGGTGGGCGCGGACGGGCGGAGCGTCACGTTCGACGTCGATGCGGTGGAGCCTGAGGCCGACCTCGACATCTACGTACTACGCGACGATCTCCCTGCGGCGCTGACGCTGATGGGATTCAGCAACATCGGCGGCGCCACCGACGAAGTAGTCGTGCCGCTCGACGCGGCTGACTATTTCTTGGTGGTGGTCGATTTTGCCGGCGTGCCGACCGAGTATACGTTGACGTCCGTGGACGTCGTTGCGATCCCTGATATGTCGCAGGCCGAGCTTCCAGAGATGCCATTGGCAAAGTCACAATTGCGTGTGCCGGTCGGCTTCAAGACCAATCGCTGACGCTCATGAATTGCACCAACTGTAATAACCCCGTCCCGGAAGACAGCAAGTTCTGTCTCGAGTGTGGTGCGGACCTGTCAGATCCCGGCACGGGGGCGGGGGCGCGCACGCTCGAGCGGCCCGAGGAGCTGACGACGCAACTCACGCAGACCCTCGAGGGGCGGTACAAGATCGGCAAGATGGTCGGGAGGGGCGGTATGGGTGCGGTGTTCTTCGCCGAAGATCTCACGCTCGAACGTCCGGTGGCAATCAAGGTCCTGCCGCCGGAGGTGTCGCACGACGAGAATCTCGTCGGACGGTTTCAACGCGAGGCGCGCACGGCGGCCAAGCTGGATCATCCCAACATCATTCCGATCTTTGCGGTCGAGAGTGCGGGCGATCTGCACTTCTTCGTCATGAAATTCGTTTCGGGCGAGTCGTTGGAGCAGGTGTTGGCGAGGGGCGCGCTGGGCATCGAGCAGGCCCAGGAGTGTCTCTGGGAGGCATCGCGCGCGTTGGGGCATGCCCACTCACGAGACGTGGTGCACCGCGACATCAAGCCCGGCAACATCATGCTCGATCACGACGGGCGGGCGATGTTGGCCGACTTCGGTATCTCCAAGGCGATGCGTTCGGCGACCCAGTTGACGGCAACGGGGCAGGTCATCGGCACGCCGTTTTACATGAGTCCCGAACAAGCCAAAGGACAGAATGTCGACGGACGTTCGGACCAATATTCGTTGGCCGTCGTCGGATTCCAAATGGTCACCGGCCGCATGCCGTTCATCGATCAAGCGGTTCACACCATCATCTACAAACACATCTTTGAAGAGCCGCCGTCGATCGGAGAACTCCGTCCCGACTGTCCGGCGTACCTTGCCACCGCGTTGCACAAAGCGCTCGCCAAAGAACCCGAAAACCGGTTCGCGACGATGGAAGACTTCGCGTCGGCGGTGATGCCCCACCGGCGTCGCATTAGGGCCATGTCGGGTGTCACGGGTCCCAGCGGCGAGATCGTATCGCCCGATGCCCCGACGACCATCACGCCGATGACCGGTCCCACGATCATCACACCCAAGCCGCCCAAGAAGCGGCGTTTGGGCTTGGCGGCGGTGTTTTCGGCGCTGTTGGTCGCAACGGGTGGGACCGGGTACTGGGCGTGGCAAGAAGGGATGCTGGAGCAATTTGGCTTGCCGGTGCCCGGGCAAGACGGTCGGGCCGTCGACGATCCGCAAGAATCGCAGTTGGCGGCGGCGCAAGCGGTGATCGACTCAACTGCTAGGGCGGACAGTACTGCAGCCGCTGCCGCGGCGAGGGACAGCATTGCCGCCTCCAATGCCGCTCGGGACTCTGCCGTGCAAGACACCCTTGCCCGAGCCCGGCTTCAGCTCGCCGCCGAACGGCGCAGGAACGAGCGACGAGACCGCACGCCGCCTCGGGAGATCCAACCCCAGCCCCAGTTTGGTGCCATCTCCGTGAACGTGTTGGGCAATTTTGGAAACGTATATATCGATGAGGTCAGCGTGGGACGGACGCCATTGATCGGCCACAGAGTGGCCGCGGGGCAGCACGTCGTTCGCATCGTCCGGCAGGGTTGCCAGGATCGGGTGGATACCCTGCGCGTGGCCGTCGACGAAACGGTGGGCCACAGAGTTACGCTAACATGCGGAGGCTGACGTGATGAAGCGATTGACGTTCTTTATCGTGACGTTGGTCATGCTGCCCCTCCAGGCGGCGGCCCAAGAGAACGCCGCGCTCGTCCAGGCTCGCCAAGCGTACGAGGATCTCGACTATCAAACCTCCATTCAGTTGGCACAACGCGCACTGGGCCAACAGCTCAACGGTGGTGAGTTGGTTGAGGCCTACGAAATGCTTGGCTTCATGTATGCCGCCTTAGGTTCCACTGAAGAAGCTGTCGAATCGTTCCGGAACCTGATCAGCCTCGATCCGGATCGGGAGCCGGATGCGCAGCGCGTGTCACCTTCAATAATTCAGATGTACGCCACAGCGTTGGGCCAAGTACTCGTCGTCCGCAAAGTAGGCATCGACAGCGCGTCGTTTATTGCCGGGCAGGGCATGGTACCGCTGCGGTTCGATGTGAGCCAGCCCGCCGACGTTCGGGTACGTGCCGTTGGCAGTGGTTTGGATATTCCCGTCGATTCGTTGTCGGTCGCGGGGGTTGGTGGTGTCTTGTGGTCACCCGTTCTCGAGGACGGCAGCCCCGTGCCGCCGGGACAGTACCAGCTAGTCGTCGAGGCTTTTGCCCGTCCCGAGCAATATGCCTCTCAGATCATGGTTGAGATTCTCCACGGTGCGGTGGATACCTTGGAGCACGTGTCGAGCCTCGTCGGCTACGAGTTCCAAGAGGAATTGGAGTATCCGGGCCGCAACTGGCGACCGCTCGGTTTGGCTTCGATCTACACGGCGATCGCGTCCGCAGCGTCGTTGGCGCTGGAGAACACCGGGCTCGGCAGCCCACCTCGGGAAGAGATTGCCGGCGTGAGTGCCGCGGTGTTGCTCACGGGTTTCATCATGAGTCTGAGGAAACCCGACCCGCGGCCGGTTCCTGCCAACATCCGCTACAACGAACTGCTGCGGCAACAGATCGCCCAGGAGAATGCTCGAATTGCTACAGAGAACGAAGTGCGACGCATGCAAGTACAGCTCACCGTCGTGCCGCTCGTTGCGAGGTCCCAATGATGCGCGCCATTCCACTACTAGTCGTCGCGGCGCTCTGCGCTCCGGGTGCGAGTCTCGCGCAAACCATCCGTTTCAGCTTCGACGGAATTAGTCTGACGTACCAAGAGGTGCGGGATGGGCGCTCGTCCACAGGGCAGGGTGGTGGCGCCGGTCTCGAGCTTCGCATCGGACGGTTCCGCCTGGACGCGCGTGGCTACCAGGCCGACGTTACCCCCGACTCGGGTGGTGCCAGTTACCAATTCCGACAGGTGGACGTTCGGGTGAGTTTCGCCGTGAGTGATTTGTTGGCGCTCGAGGTCGGTGGTGGCAGGCGCTTCGTGAACCCCGAGTTCGCGACCCAGGAGGTTGGCATCATCCGCATCGGCGTGTTGTCGGAGAACCAAATCAACCGGCTTGCCGACGTGTGGGTACGCGGCGCCTATCTGGCCGACCCTCGCTTCTCAGGTGGCGGCAGCGCCGATTTGGCGTTTGAGTTTCAACTCGGGGTCGGGATTGGCACGGCGAACAAGCGGTTTCGCTTCCACGTTGAGTATGAGTTCCAGAGAATCGATCGAAAGGTTGGTTCTTCAGACGTTCCGATTCAGATGAGTCTAGCCAGGGCTGGGATCGCCTTCGGTTTCTAGCAGGTTGCGGAAAAATTGATGGTGAGCCGCGTTTGTCCGGGTAACACGACGGTGTACCAGCGTGCGGTCCCCTATTACCGCCCCCGCGGTGCGGTCGGCGTGACGAATGCGGCCCACACTGCCCCATCAGGGGCTGCCTCCGGCCAGGGTCAGGGTGCGTATCCGCATCAGATTGTAGACCGCGGCCGTGAACGTAAACACCCACCCGACCCGCGGGGTCCCGCGATGTCGGAGTTTGCGTAACAACCCAATCGTCTTGCCCCACCCGTAGATCTCTTCCACTTTTTTGCGCTGCCGTTGACTGATCGCATAGCTGGGATGGCGCGTCGTCCGGCCATCCACCGCGCTCCGCAACCGCGTGCGGTGCACGTTCGGCGTGACGTGGGGCGTCCAGCCCAACGCCCGCAGCGTGTCGACAAACCCGCACCGATCATAACCCTTGTCCGCCCCCAACGTCCGACGCCGGGCCGTCGGCGGTAAGCTCCCCACCATCGCCAGCGCACTCGCACACTCCGCCTCGTAGCCGGGCTGCGTCACGTCGGTCGCCACCACGAGCCCGTGCCGATTATCCATCAACACACTCGCCAAGTACGCCAATTGCGCGCCTTGCCCCCCACTCTTCCGCGTCAACCGCGCCTCCGGGTCCGTCCGCGACGCATGCGTCGCATTCGTCCGTTTCTCCTGGCGAAACGTCACGCTCGGATTCCCCGGATCATCGTCCGTTGGCGGGCGGGTGCCGGCCTTCGGCTGAAAACTCTTCTGACTCGCCCACGCGTCCAGCAAGGTCCCGTCGACGGTGAAATGCTCATTCGACAACAACGCCCGCCGCTCCGCCTCCTGTAACACTTCGGCCAGAAACGCATCCGCGATGCCCCCCTCGACCAGCCGCGTCCGATTCTTCGTAAAGACCGTCGGCACCCACACCGCGTCGTCCAGATTCAACCCCACAAACCATCGGTACAGGATGTTGTAATCGAGCTGCTCCATCAGCTGCCGCTCGCTCCGGATCGTATACACCACCTGCAGCAATAACGCGCGTAACAAATGTTCCGGGGGAATCGACGGCCGGCCCCGCCGCGCGTACAGCCGGTCCAACTGCGGCGAGAGCCGGGCTAACACCGGGTCCACCAGCGCCCGCAGGGCGCGCAACGGATGGTCGGAGGGCACCCGATCCTCCGCACTGATATAGCTGAACAGCGCCGACTGATTCGTCTTGTTCCCGCGCATCGTGGCACTCCCATCGAGGTCCCTCTACGATAAGAACTTCCGGCTCGCGATGCTATCGTCCATTACCCGACTTTTTCCGCAACCTGCTAGACTCGCTTCTACTCGTCCAAACTCTCTCGAGCCAGATCATGAAGCGTTTGCAGCTTCAGGATCTTGAGTTTCCGATTTCCAAACGGCAGCCGCGCCTCCGCCACTTGTCCCACCTTCTTTTCCACGAGCGCGCTGCCGAGCGGTGACGCAACGGAAATCTGTCCGTCGTCGATGTCCTCGATGTCGGGGATGATCAACTCGAACGTTTCTTCCTTTTTGGTGTCCATGTCGCGTACGACGACTTTGGATCCCAAGCCCACCCGATCGGCCGGGATCTTGCTCTTGTCGATTTGCGACAACTTGGTGAGGCGTGAGGTGAGGTGACCGAGCCGCGCCTGGACAAACCGCTGGCGCTCGAGCGCAGCGTGGTAGTCGCCGTTCTCCTTGAGGTCGCCCAGCGCGATGGCCTTTTCCAGGGCCGCGGGAAGGGTGACATTCAGTTCGTGGTGGAGTGTCTCCACCTCGGACTGCAGCTGCTCGATGGCCTCTTCAATCATTCGTCAATCATACCAATCGGTCTCGCTTAAGACCAGATCCCGAACGGCGATCCGGCCACTTGCGAACGAAACGGTGACAGGTTACAGGTGTCAGGTTTCAGGGCTTGAACCCTCTGACACCTGAAACCTTGCTTCCCGTGCCTATTTCCCCTTTGGACTCACCGGTAGAACATACTGCGCAATAGGAATCCGACGTTGGCCGGACGTTCGGCGAGTCGCCGCATGTACCATGCAAACCACGCTTCCCCATAGCTGATGAGTACCCGCATCGGAACGCCCGCGGCGGACAAGCGAACCTGATCCGCCCTGCGAATGCCGTACAACATCAACACTTCATACGCGTCGACCCCCCACCGTCCTTCGGAGCCCGTCCGACTCATCTTGTCGATGATGGCGAGATCGTGGGTCGCGATGCCGTGTTTGATTCCCGATCCTGTCGGTGGGTTTTCAGCGAGACGTGTGCCGAGGCTGAGAAAGGCGGCATCGACGTCGCTTTTGCGCGGTAGGGCGACACTCGCCGGTTCTTGATAAGCTCCTTTCACGAGTCGGATCGCCGCTCCGATCGACAACAGATCTTCCAGGTCCTTCGGCGTGCGGTGCAAATAGGCTTGGAGACACAAACCGACGTTCTCGTGTTTGGCTCGCACGGTCCGGAAGGCTTTTATGGTAGCGTCGATGTAATTGGACGCTTCCATGTCCACCCAAACCGTATTCCCCGCGCTCGACGCGTGTTCGGTAATCGTCTCGAGGTTGCGCACCGCCTCTGCAACATCGAGATCGAGCCCGAGTTGGGTGAGCTTGACCGAGACATGGGTGTCGATGGGGAGGGACTCGATCTTGTCGATCACGTCGATGTAGTGCAGCGTCGCGGACTTGGCTTCATCCATCGATGAGACGTTTTCGCCCAAGCAGGTGACGATCGTCGTGATGTTCTTGGCCTTGAGAGCCTCCGATACCGCTAGGGCCGATTCGATGGTTTCGCCGGGCATGAATCGGGAGACGGCCTTCTTCACGAACCAGAGCCGACGGAGCTGGCTCTCGATCAACCGGTTCTGCGAACCCCACAACAGCACGTCACGTGCGATCCCCATTTCCCCTCCTTCTGTTGGTGATTCAGCCCCGCGCGGAAAATAGCCCATGTTGCCTTAGAATGTGGTAATTCGGTAGCTTTGCGTCGCAACCATGATGAAAATTCAATAAAGCCATGTTCCAGATTCAAGCGCCCGCAGACACCAACGCCGCTGTCGGTCCGATCGACATGGCGCTGAACTGGCTGGCGGCCCATCCGACCGCCGCCACGGCGTTGACCGCCGTCGCCGTGGTTCTGGTGGCGTATCTCGCGGACCTCATCGCTCGGCGACGCCTGCTGAAATTGGTGTTGCTCGTCATCAAGCGCAGCCGGTACCGGTGGGATGACGTGCTGCTTCAGCATCGCGTGTTCGAGCGGCTGTCGCACGTGGTTCCCGCGGTCGTGGTGTACTTCGGTGTCCAATTTGTTCCTGGCGCGTCCGTCGGAATCGTGCAAGGTGTCCAACACGTTGCGGCGGCGTTCATGGTGGCGGTGGTCGTGTTTGCCGTGGGAGGGTTCATTTCGGCGGCAAACGACGTCTACCAAGAGTACGAAGTCTCGAAGAGCCGCCCGATCAAGGGATATCTGCAGGTCATCAAGATCGTCGTCTACGTGCTGGGTGCGGTGGTGGTCTTGGCGACTCTCATGAACAAGAACCCGCTCATCTTCGTGAGCGGGATCGGCGCGATGACCGCCATTGTCATGCTGGTGTTCAAGGACACGATCCTTTCGCTCGTCGCCAGCGTGCAAATCGCCAGCAACGACATGATCCGCGTGGGCGATTGGATCGAGATGCCCAAGTTCAACGCCGACGGCGACGTGATCGACGTCGCCCTGCATACCGTCAAAATCCAGAATTTTGACAACACGATCACGACCATCCCTACGTCCAAATTCATCGAAGAGTCGTTCAAGAACTGGCGGGGCATGTCGGAGTCGGGTGCGCGACGCATCAAGCGCGCGATCTACATCGACAAAAGCTCGATCCGTTTCCTAACGGCCGAGGAGGTGGATCGTTTCAAGCGCTTCACGCTGCTGCGCGATTACATCGAGAAAAAGCAGGCCGAACTCGAAGCATTCAACAAGTCAGTGGGTGGCGAGACGCAGGCAGTCAATTGGCGCCGCCTCACCAACGTCGGCACGCTCCGTTCGTACATCGAGAATTACCTGCGCAATCACCCAAAGATTCACCAGGATCGCACCCTGCTCGTGCGGCAGCTCGCTCCGACGCCGCAGGGTTTGCCGATCGAGCTGTACGTCTTCAGTAAAGACACGGCGTGGGTGGCCTACGAAGGAATCCAAGCTGACATTCTCGATCACATCATCGCGTTGCTGCCGGAGTTCGGCTTGCGACTGTTCCAGCATCCGACCGGGGCGGACTGGGCGGGGAGCAGAGAGCAGGGAGCAGGGAGCAGGCCCTAAAGGCGACCGCTCCCTGCTCCCCGCTCCCCTCTCCCCTCTCCCCTCTCCCCTCTCACGTCTCACGTCTCACGTCTCACGTCTCACGTCTCACGTTCCAACCTTCCCGGCTTCTAGTTGATCTAAGCAATGACGGGTCGCGCCGCAGAATCCACGAGCGGCCGAATATCGATATCAGGCGAAGGAGAGGACATATGAGATCGCGGGTTAGTCTAGCGGCGATGGGGGTGGCGCTGGTTGTGACAGTCCCGGCCCTGGAGGCCCAGGACGACCGTTTTGAATGGAGCGGTCAGATCGACCAGGGTGACCACATCGAGATAAAGGGCATCACAGGCGATATCCGGGCGGTCGCGACCTCGGGTAGCCGGGTAGAGGTGGTTGCAGTCAAGCGGGGGCGCCGCCGGAATTTCGACGAGGTACAGTTTGAGGTAGTCGAAGACGATGAGGGCGTGACCATCTGTGCGGTCTATCCGGGGCGGCGGCGCCGGCACCGGCGGAGCGAGCCGTACGAGTGCGAGCCTGGCGGCTGGCACCACAACGTGGATATCGACGACGTGGACGTAGACGTGGACTTCGAAGTTCGCGTGCCGAGCGGCGTGCTTTTCACCGGCCGCACCATTTCAGGCAATGTCGAGGCGGAGGGTCTGGACTCGTTCGTGCTAGCTCGCACGGTCAGCGGAGACATCTACGTGTCCACGAGTGATTTGGCCGATGCGGTTACCGTCAGCGGGTCCATCGACGTTGCAATGGGCAGGGCCGATTGGAGAGGAGATCTCGCGTTCCACACCGTCAGCGGCGACATCACGATTTCTTTTCCCGAGTCACTCAATACCGAGTTTGAGTTCGAATCGTTGTCGGGTGACATGGACTCGGACTTCCCGGTCACGATTACAAGTCGCCGGAACCGATGGATCGGCGGGAGGATCAGCGGCACCATTGGAGAGGGCGGTCGATCGCTTTCTCTGAAGACGATAAGCGGAGACGTTCGGCTGCACCGTGGGAGGTGACGTTTTTTGTTTGTAGGTTGTAGGGTGTAGGGGGTAGGGGGTGGGGCCCTACCCCCTACCCCCTACCCCCTACCCCCTACCCCCTACCCCCTACCCCCTACCCCCTACACCCTACACCCTACCCCCCCCACAATCGTTGACCCCGCTGGCACCCCGTGCTACCATTTGCTGGGCGCTCCTCGGTTAGGGCGCTGTTCGGTATTCATCGGCAACGTAGTTCGAACATCTCTCGATAAATCAGGACCGCACCAGACGCATGAACCTGGATCGGCGCGGCGCCCGCCGGGCGAAACCGCTCGCTGTGCTGGTCTCCGTGACCGTGTTGATCGGCCTCGCGGGGTGCCAGGGTCCGTTTCCCCAATCCACCTTTTCTGCGGCCTCGGAGTTCGGATCGGACCTCAGCGGTCTGTTCGCGTTGATCTTTTGGTGGGGTGTTGCCGTCTTTGTCGTGGTGGAAGTGGGTTTGATATATGTGATCATCCGGTTCCGTGCCCGTCCCGGACAGGCGGATCCCAAGCCGATCCATGGCCATACGGCGTTGGAGATTGCCTGGACCCTAGCCCCGGCGATGATCATCGTCTTCATCGCGGTGCCCACCATCCAGGTGATCTGGAAGGACGCCGGCATCGACACCAGCAACGCGTTACAGGTCGAAGTCGTCGGACACCAGTGGTGGTGGGAGTTTCGCTATCCGGAGTACGGCATCGTCACGGCGAACGACCTCCACCTCCCGCAGGGTCGGCCCGTCGAATTGCAACTCACCTCGGCAGACGTCATTCACAGCTTCTGGCTGCCGCGGCTTGCCGGCAAGCGTGACATGTTGATGGGGCAAACCAACCGTCTGGTATTCACCCCGGATTCGGTTGGGGAATTCTTGGGTCAGTGTGCCGAGTATTGTGGTGCGTCTCACGCCAACATGCGTTTTAGGGCGTTCGTGCATGCACCCGACGACTTTGCCGCTTGGGTTGTCGACCAGGGCAGCCCCCCGGCGGCTGAAGCAACCATGACGCCTCTCCAGCAACAGGGCCTTGCAGCGTTCCGTGCCGTGCGATCACCGGCCTCCAACTCCTGCATTGCCTGTCACGCCATTCAGAGCGTGTCTTTCGGTGTTTTGGGGCCGAATCTCGATCACATCGGCAGCCGCTCGAGGATTGCTGGAGGGATCCTCGACAACACGGCGGAGAACCTAGCGGCGTGGTTGCGCGACCCAGTCGCGCTGAAGCCAGGGAGCCTCATGCCGACCATCGGGTTGTCAGAGGCCGAAATCAACTCGCTCGTCGCCTATCTGCAGAGTTTGAGATAGATCGATGGGAACTGCTGCCGCAACGCTCGACGCCGCCAGGGCTGGCTCACGCCTCTGGAGTTGGATCATCACCACGGATCACAAACGGATTGGCATCCTATACGGTGTCACCGCGTTTGCCTTCCTGTTGATCGGCGGTCTCGAGGCGATGTTGATGCGTTGGCAGCTCATGAGGCCTGACAACGATTTCATCGGGGCACAGGCGTTCAACGAATTGTTTACGATGCACGGCACGACGATGGTGTTCCTGGCCATGATGCCGCTGTCTGCCGCGTTCTTCAACTTCATCATCCCGCTGCAGATCGGCGCCCGTGACGTGGCGTTTCCACGCCTCAACGCGTTCAGCTATTGGGTGTTCTTGCTTGGCGGTCTGTTCCTCAACGCGAGTTTCCTGGTCGGTGCGGCGCCGGATGGAGGGTGGTTTGGGTACGCCAACCTGACCGCCAGGCAGTACTCCCCGGGGATGGGCATCGACTTTTGGGCCATGGGCCTCCAGATCCTCGGTATCGCGTCGCTGGCGGCCGGCTTCAACTTCATTGCCACGATCATCAACATGCGCGCGCCCGGCATGAAGCTCATGCGGATGCCGGTTTTCACGTGGATGAGCTTCGTCACGCAGTTCATCGTGGTCACGGCCTTCCCCGTGATCACGGTGGCGTTGGTGTTCTTGATGTTCGACCGGACGTTCGGCGCCCGTTTCTATGATCCCGCGGCAGGTGGAAACCTCCTCCTGTGGCAACACCTCTTTTGGTTGTTCGGGCATCCGGAGGTGTATATCCTCATCCTTCCCACCATGGGAATGGTGTCGGAGATTCTCCCGACCTTCTCGCGGAAACCGCTGTTCGGATATCCTGTGATCGTTTACTCGGGTGTTCTCATCGGCACGATCGGATGGGGTGTGTGGAGTCACCACATGTTTTCGACCGGCATGGGCGCCGTAGCCGATTCGTACTTCAGTGCCGTCACGATGCTGATCGCGATCCCGACGGGTGTGAAGATCTTCAATTGGATCGCCACGCTGTGGGGCGGCCAGATACGGCTCACGACACCGATGTTGTTTTCGCTCGCATTCATCATGCTGTTCACGATCGGCGGGATTTCCGGTGTCATGCACGCGTCTCCCCCCACCGACTTACAACAGACCGATACCTACTTCGTCGTCGCACACTTCCACTATGTGTTGTTTGGCGGTGGTTTCATGGGAATCTTCGGCGCGATCTACTACTGGTGGCCGAAGGTGTTTGGGCGACTGTTGGATGAGCGGCTGGGCAAGCTGCACTTTTGGTTGGTGTTCATCGGAATGAACCTGACCTTCTTTCCAATGCACCTCATTGGCATGCTCGGAATGCCGAGAAGGGTATACACGTACCCGGCTGAGCTGGGACTCGGTGGGATGAATCTCGCCGCTACGATCGGTGCGCTGATCATAGGCTTTTCGACCCTCGTGCTCATCGCGAACATTTGGTACTCATCGAAACACGGCGAAAAGGCCGGCAAGAATCCCTGGGGCGCGGCAACGCTGGAGTGGGCGATGTCGTCCCCCCCACCCGTCTATAACTTCTCGGTGATCCCAGAAGTGAGCAGCCGTATTCCACTGTGGACGGTCGGCGGCATGACCGAGGTGCCCGACGTGCCACCTGAGCCGATACACGTTCCCGGGGGATCGTACTGGCCCGTCGTGGCCGCCGTAGGGATCGTCGTTTTCTTCACGGGCGCACTGACACACTCATTGTGGCTTGCCGCTGCGGGTGGGGCCGTCCTGGCCATCGGCGTGTTCAAGTGGGCGTTCGAGCCCTTCGAGATGTGATATGAGTACCGTGGCTACCGCTCACTACACGAGCACGGGACAGGATACGCGCAAGATCGCGTTCTGGACCTTTATCGGTTCGGAGTGCCTGCTGTTCGGTACGTTGATAGCGACATACCTGGCGTATGAAGGCAAGAGCGTCGTCGGTCCGACGCCCCAGGAGATACTCAACATTCCGCTGACGTCGGTCAGCACATTCGTCTTGCTGATGTCGAGCCTGGCCATGGTGCTCGCGCTGGCCGCAGTCCAGCGCGGTGACAACCTGTATGCGAAGGTGTGGCTTGCCGCGACCGCCGGCTTGGGCGCGACCTTCCTCGGATTCCAGGCTGTTGAGTTCACGGCGTTCGTCCACGAAGGGCTGACGATATCGACCAATTTGTTCGGATCGACGTTCTTCGTGCTGACCGGTTGCCACGGATTACACGTGCTGGTTGGCGTGATCTGGCTTGCAACGCTCCTGATCCTCGCCTTCCGCAACAAGCTTGGATCGGAAAAGTCGATGAATGTGGAGATTGCCGGTCTTTATTGGCACTTTGTCGACGTGGTGTGGATCGTGATCTTTACCGTGGTCTACTTGATTCAACGCGGACCTGCCGCATGAGCAACGAGGGACAGGACAAAGCACACGCGCACCCGGGTACCAAGGTCTATCTCTCGATAGCCGCGATCCTCACGGGCATAACCGTCATCGAGGTGGCCATCTTCTACATTCCGGCGATCAGGGAAACGATCCTGCTGGCCCCCATTCTGTTGACCCTCTCCGCCGGCAAGTTTGCGCTCGTGGTGATGTTCTACATGCACCTCAAACCGGACTCGAAGATCTACACCGCGATCTTCACCGCGCCGCTGGTGTTGGCGGCCGTGGTAATCCTGGCGCTGATGACGCTGTTGGGTGCGTGGGTGTATTGACGTGAGACGTGAGACGTCAGACGTAAGACGTGAGTCATCAAATCGTGAGTCGAAAAAAAACACAAAGAAAAAAGGCCCCCAGTCGTTCGGGGGCCTTTTTTTGGGGCATACTGCTCACGTCCAGCCTATGTCTCACGTCTCTCCCTTCTCCCCTCACACTTCTCACTTCTCACTTCTTACGTCTCACGTCTCACGTCTAACGTCAATCCCGTCTCACCCTAAACCGCACCGTTCTCGTGCGGGCGGGAGATCCTGACACGAAAATGGCGGTCCGAACCGAGATGATCTGGCCGGGACGAATCGGCTCGAGTGCCGCCGCCAACTCGTCTTCGGTTCTCACACGCTCGCCCTCGACGTGCGTAATAATCTCCCCACGTATGAGAAAACTGTAGGCGGGGCCCTCGGGGTCGATACGTTCCACGCGAAGGCCGGCGTAGCGGCGCGGGAGGCCATTCCTCTCCAGCTCGTTGGCGCTGAGCTCCTCGAGGGCGACGCCGAGTCGCTCGTCCACATGGGCCGCGGTGCGCGGGTCGGGCTCGGCGGCTCGTGCTGCCTGCGTTGGTCCGCCGGATTCCGCTTCACCGAGCGTAACCGTAAGTGTCCTGCGTTCGCCGCCGCGACGTGCCACGGTGACTTGAACTCGTTCGCCTGGTTTTCTGAATCCGATGTCTTGCTGCAGCTCGGCGACGTAGCTCACATGCTCGCCGTCCAGCTCGATGATGACGTCGCCGGCCTCGAGGCCTGCGCGCTCCGCCGGGCTGTCGATGTCGTCCGAGTAATCTTGGATGACGACACCGAAGATTGAGTCGAGCCCGACGTACTCCGCGTCCTCAGCCGTGACCTTTCTGATCGAAACCCCAAGGATGGCGCGCGTGACTTTTCCGGTCGCAATGAGCTGCTCGCTCACGGTCCGGGCAAGATTGATGGGGATGGCGAACCCGTACCCGGTGTAGGTGCCCGTCTGGCTCGCGATGGCGGAATTCACACCGATGACCTGCCCGTGGATGTTGACGAGCGGGCCGCCGGAGTTACCCGGATTGATGGCCGCATCGGTTTGGATGAAATCTTGGATGCTGTAGAGTTGTTCTCGCTGGAGTCCGCGGAGTCCTCGGCCCTTCGCGCTGACGATACCGGCGGTGACCGTGAATGAGAACTGCTCGCCCAGCGGATTACCGATTGCCAATGCCCACTCGCCGATCCTCACCGCTTCCGAATCGCCGAGGGAAACGGCTGTGAGGTCGGTTGCGTCGATCTTGATGATAGCCACGTCGGTGTTCGGGTCTCTGCCCACGATCTCAGCCTGGAACGTGCGTCGGTCCAGCAGCTTCACCGTAAGCCGCGTTGCCCCCTCCACGACGTGGTTGTTCGTGATGATGTAGCCGTCCTCCGAGATGATAAAACCGCTACCGCTGCCCTGCCGCGGTTGCGGATCGGCGTTGGGGTTGCGAGGATCCCGGAAGAAGTTGTCGAACGGCGTATCGCGCCGCGTCGTTTGGGCCCGCGCCTCGGATCGAATAAAGACGACCGCAGGTCTGACCGCTTCGACAACCGCGGCGAACGCGTCACCCAACTGGGCCGCAGGCTGAGCAGCCGGTATCGACGGCGGTGGGGCCGTGTTCAAGAGAACGGGGCGGCCCTGCTGCGCCTCGGTGACGCGTGGAGCGTTGACCGCCATCGCAAAGGCGCCGGCGAGCACGATCGTGACGCCGACCAGGAACGCGAATTTCATCCAATCTCGTGTGCGTGTCATTCGAAGTTCTTACTCACAATAAAGGTTTCACCGTAATAACCCCGAAATGGGGGGGTAGTGTTCCAACCTATCCCCCCATTCGGTTCGGGTGTTCTACACAATGCGGTCAGGATTTCGAGTCGTCAACGATCTCGTAATCCGCTTCCACGACATCTTCATCTCCCTCGGTCGTCGCGCCGGCGCCCGCGCCGGCGGTCTCATCAGCGGTACCCTCCGCCGACTCTGACGCGGACTCGGCTTGCGCCTCGTACATGGAGGCTCCGGCCGCAGAATACGCCTGCGAGAGCTCCTCGAGTGCCTTCTCGATTCCGGAATCCTCACCGGTCTTGAGCGCCTGCTTCGCTCCATCGAGCGCTGCAGTCAATCGATCCTTCGTGGCCTGATCTAGTCGGTCAGCCCACTCCTTGCTGTTCTTCTCGACGTCGTAGACCGTGGCATCGAGACGGTTGCGCTGCTCAATGCTGCTACGCCGTGCCTTGTCGTCGTCGGCGTGGCCTTCCGCGTCTTTCACCATCTGGTCGATTTCGGCGTCCGAAAGTCCGCTCGAAGCCTCGATGCGGATCTTTTGCTCCTTGCCGGTCGCTTTGTCTTTCGCAGAGACGTGCAGGATTCCGTTCGCGTCGATGTCGAACGTGACCTCCACCTGCGGGACGCCACGTGGTGCGGGTGGTATACCGGTTAGCTGGAACCGCCCGATGGTGCGGTTGTCCACCGCCATCTCCCGCTCGCCCTGCAACACGTGGATCTCCACCGTCGTCTGGTTGTCTTCGGCGGTAGAGAAGACTTCCGCTTTCTTGGTCGGAATCGTCGTGTTGCGCTGAATCAGGACCGTCGTCACTCCGCCGAGCGTCTCGATCCCGAGCGACAGCGGCGTCACGTCGAGCAGCAACATATCCTTCACGTCGCCGGCCAGCACGCCGCCCTGAATCGCGGCACCGATGCCCACCACCTCGTCCGGGTTTACACCCCTGTTGGGCTCTTTCCCGAAGAAGTCCTTGACGATGTCCTGAATCTTGGGAATACGGGTGGATCCGCCGACCAGGATCACTTCGTCGATGTTCGACGCCTTCAGCCCCGCGTCCGCCAACGCCTTCTCCATCGGTGCCCTCGTGCGCTGTATCAAGTCGTCGACAAGCTGCTCGAACTTCGCGCGCGTCAACGTCATGTTGAGGTGCTTGGGGCCCGACTGATCCGCCGTGACGAACGGAAGATTGATCTCCGTCTGCTGTGTGGTCGACAGCTCCATCTTCGCTTTCTCAGCGGCTTCCTTGAGACGCTGCAGTGCCATGGGATCCTGCGATAGGTCGATGCCCTGATCCTTCTTGAACTCCGTGACCAACCAGCTGATGACCTTCTGATCGAAATCGTCGCCACCCAGATGGGTGTCACCGTTCGTGCTCTTGACCTCGAACACACCCTCGGCCAACTCGAGGATCGAGATGTCATAGGTCCCACCACCCAGATCGAACACTGCGATCGTCTCGTCCTTCTTTTTGTCCATGCCGTAGGCCAGCGCAGCTGCCGTCGGCTCGTTGATGATCCGCTGCACGTCGAGCCCGGCGATCTTCCCCGCGTCCTTCGTGGCCTGGCGCTGTGAATCGTTGAAGTACGCCGGCACCGTAATCACGGCCTTTTCCACCGAGTGACCGAGGAAGTCCTCCGCGGTCTGTTTCATCTTCTGCAGCACCATGGCCGAGATCTCGGGCGGCGTGTACTTCTTTCCTTGGATCTCCACGACGGCCAGATCGTGCTGGCCGGACGTCACCGGGTATGGGACCCGGCTGGCCTCCTCGGGAATCTCATTCATGCGGCGACCCATGAACCGCTTGATCGAGAACACGGTGTTCTGCGGGTTGGTTACGGCCTGGCGCTTGGCCACCTGGCCCACCAGGCGCTCGCCATCCTTGGTGAAGGCCACCACGGACGGCGTGGTGCGGCCCCCCTCGGAGTTGGGAATCACGACCGGATCGCCCCCTTCCATGACGGCGACAACCGAGTTCGTGGTCCCTAGATCGATTCCGATCACCTTCTGTGACATCAGCCCGACTCCTTCACGAATTGTTAGATGCGTAGAATAACCCACTGGTCGCAAGAGCAAGGTGTATACCATAAAACACTGCCAAATTGACAGCCGATGAGCGGCCGAAATCGACCACAAAGCGTCCATTTGTATGATTGACTTGCACTTAGGCGAGCCCTAGGTTTTTCTGGTGTTCCCGTACAAAGACGACAATCCGACCGTGCTGACGCCGGTGGTCACCCTGGTGATCATCGGCGTCACATCACTCATCTGGTTGGTTTTCCAAGGTGGGGGCGCCGAGCCTCGCCTGTCTGAATCGGTGTGCGAGCTGGGGGTCATCCCGGCCCGTCTGCTCCAGAACGCCGTGCAACCCGTGATGACCCCTCGAGGTCCGCTCACACTCTGTGCTGGGGCCCCGGACGCGGCCTGGTTCACGGTCGTGTCGTCGGTGTTCCTTCATGGCGGATGGTTCCACCTCATCGGCAACATGTGGTTTCTCTGGCTGTTTGGAAACAACATCGAGGACGCCATGGGGCATGGCCGCTTTGTGGTCTTCTACCTGGTGTGCGGCGTGCTTGCGGCGCTGGGACAAATCCTCACGGACCCGTCGTCACCGCTGCCGCTGGTGGGAGCCTCAGGCGCCATCAGCGGGATCATGGGTGCGTACCTCGTGCTCTACCCGAGGGTGACGGTCCATACCATCATCTTCTTCGGGTTCTTTATCACACGGCTCAGGTTACCGGCCTACCTCATGCTGCTGTTTTGGGCTGCGTTCCAGTTCATGGGATCGCTGCCGTCTCTGGCGGGGGTGCAGTCGGGCGGCGGAGTCGCGTTCATGGCGCACCTGTCGGGATTCATCTTCGGGGCGGTGTTGATCAAGCTTTTCTCGAAGCCCGATTTGCTGGCGGCCGCGCGGCGGCACACGGCCGTTTTTACCTCGCGTCAGCCGTGGCGGTATTGATGGCTGTGTCCGAAAGCCAGCCTGGAGACCACAGCGCGGCAATGTTCCGTCGATTGGGGGGCGAGCGGGTGACAGGGAGGAGGGAGGAGGGAGGAGGAGTGAGGAGTGAAGGCGTTACTATGAACGACATTGAACGAGGTGACCTCGCCTGCGCCGTCCTGGCCGACTTCCGGGAGCGTGAACGGATCGGGCCGGGTGGTGCCGGGATGCCGGCTCGTGGCTCCCTGCTCCCTGCTCCCGCGCGCTTCGCGCGCTGTGTCGATCACACGCTGCTTCGTGCCAACGTCAACAAGTCCGAAATCGAGCGGCTTTGTGATCAAGCGCTGGAATGGGATTTCGCCGCCGTTTGCGTGAACGGATCGTGGGTGCGGCTGTGCGCCGATCGACTCGGCGACAGCCACGTCCGCGTGGCGAGCGTCGTCGCCTTCCCGCTTGGTGCAATGACATCACAGGAGAAAGCGCGAGAAACGAGAGCGGTTGTCGAGGCTGGGGCGCGCGAAATCGACATGGTGGCTCCCATCGAGCAGATGATAGAGGGGGAATGGAGTTACGCCGAAGATGACATCCGCGGAGTCGTGGAAGCGGCGGCCGGTCGGACGGTGAAGGTGATTGTGGAGACGGCGGCGCTCACGCCGTTGCAGATTGTTCAAGGAGCGTTGGTGGCCAAGCGCGCTGGGGCGGGGTTCGTGAAGACGTCCACGGGCTTCCACCCGGCCGGCGGCGCGACCAGCGAGGCAGTTGCCCTATTGCGGTTTGTGGTTGGAGAAGCGTGTGGCGTGAAGGCTGCGGGAGGGGTTCGTGATTGTGCTGCGGCGCTGGACATGTTGGCAGCCGGTGCTACGCGCATCGGTACTTCGTCGGCGTTGGCACTGGCGCGATGCCTCGATAGGGACCAGACGACGTTGAGCGAGCTCGTCGCAGACCCCGCACGACACGCTGATGTTTGCGAAACGGTGTAGCCTTGACATGAACAGCGTCTTGACTCGCTTCGTTATTGGATCGACCCTCGCTGTCCTGTCCGCCGCGGGTGCGTCGGCGCAGGACACCGTGAGCGTCGTCGTCGTGGCCACCACGGACATTCACGGCCGTGCGATGCACTGGGATTACGTGAGGGATACCGAAGCGCCATGGGGGCTCACGCGCGTTGCCACAGTGGTCGATTCTCTCCGACGCAGCGTCCCGGGTGGTGTCGTGCTGGTGGATGCCGGCGGACTCCTGCAGGGCGATCCCTTTTCGACCTATTTTGCCACCGAGTCCGCACTGCGCGGCCATCCGGTGATCGACGCCATGAACGTGCTGCGGTATGACGCGTTTGCCTTGGGCGACCACGACTTCGACTTTGGTCTCGAAACGTTTGGTGCAATCATGAACGGTGCGGCGTTCCCCGTGCTGGCGGCGAACGTTTACACCAGCGAGGTCAACGCCCGGCGTGCCTTTGGGGATGTGATCGTAGTGAATCGGCGTGGTGTATCTGTCGGCATTGCGGGCTTCACGACGCCTGCCGCCATGGTGTGGAACCGACCGCAGCTCACTGGGCGGTACGTCGTTCGACCGATCATGCCGGAGGCCCAACAGACCATGGACGAGTTGGTCGCCGCGGGCGCCGAGCTGAAAGTGGTTGTCGTACACAGCGGCCTGGGCGAACCGTCTTCCTATGACCCGACGGGCGTTGGCGAGGAGAACGTCGCAGCGAGATTCGCCGAGTTGCCGGTCAAACCCGATCTCGTCGTACTCGGCCACTCTCATCGCAATGTCGTGAATATCACCGTGAACGGCGTGCACTTCATGCAGCCTCGTCCGCTAACGCGCGGCGTCGCCATCGCTCGGATCATGTTGGTGCGGCTGGGCGAGTCGCGACCGTTTCGCGTCGTTCGGATTACCAGCGAAGAGATCTCGCTCGACGGGGTTCCGCCTCATACCGGTCTTACGCGGCGCCTCGGCGGGTCGCACAATGTCGTGCAGGCGTGGGCCAACGCGCCGGTGGCCGAGGTCACGGAGCGCTGGTCGGCGCGGTTTGCGCGGGCCGGAGATACCCCGGCTATCGATCTCATCAACGAAGTGCAGCGTCGTAGTGTCGGCGCGCAGCTGTCGGCCACGCCGGCGTTCAATCTCGGGGTTTCCTTCGGACCGGGACAGGTGCGGCGGCGCGACATGTTGGGTCTCTATCCCGATGAGAGCACACCCGTGTCAGTACGCATTGACGGTGGGACGCTGCGGGACTTTCTCGAGCGATCGGCAGAGTACTTCAAGACCGGCCGAGGTGGTCGCGCGAATGTCGATCCGGGTTTTCGGGGACAGGATTTCGACATCGTCAGCGGCCTGAATTACGTCATCGATGTCACGCGGCCCGTTGGTTCTCGCATTCGACAGATGGTGTACAACGGACGTCTGGTAACGAATAGGGACACGTTCACGCTTGCGCTGAGCAGTTTTCGGCGGGTGGGCGGCGGTGGCTACCCGATGCCCGCGAGACTCCCGGTTGTGGCGGTAAGCGACGAACGCCTGCGCGATCTTCTGCTCGCCGACGTCGCGCAGAGGGGCGTACTCGACTCGGCTTCCTATTTCAATGCCAATTGGAGGATCGCGCCAGCCGAGGCCGTCGCGGCGCTGCGCGAGCTATTTGCGCCATCGGCGAACGCGCGCGAACGTACGATGCTGAGGGTCTTGGTAACGAGCGCTCTTCGTGGCAGAATCGAGCCGCGTACCACAATGTGGTCGGGAGGCCGCGCCGTCGGTGGTGCGGTGGCGTTGAAAGCGTGGATGGACTCGTTGGACGCGGGGTGCAACTGCGCGGTCATCCGTCTCGACGCGGGCGATCACTTGAGCGGCGGCATTGTCTCAAACGCGTTCTTCGGACGACCGATGGTCGATGTGCTGAACGCCATCGGATACGACGCCGTCGCGTTTGGCGAAGCTGAGTTCACGTGGGGGGCAGACACGCTCAGCGAACGCGCGCGCCAATCGTCGTATCCGTGGCTCGCAGCCAACCTCGAGCTGACCGACCGGCGTGCCCGCCCTGATTGGGCCGAAGAGTGGACCATGATCGAGCGCAGCGGCCTGCGGATCGCCGTGATCGGCGTGACCGCGCCGAGCGGCGTTGCCACCGTGCAACCGGCCAACATTGCGGGCCTGATTTTTTCGGATCCGGCAGCTGCGGTGACCCGAGTTCTTCGGACCGTGCGCAACACCCAACCCGACTACGTCGTTGTCGTTGCGCACGCCAACGCCACGTGCGACCGCGATGCGTGCCAGAGTGAACTCATCGATTTGGCCCAACAACTCGAGCCCAACGCAGTCGATCTCATCGTTGGAGACATTCATGGAGACAGGGTCCTCTCCTCCCTCGTGAACGGGATACATGTGGTACAAGCCGGCACCGACGGGGCGCAAATCGGGCTGGTAGACTTCGTCACGCTGGGCAGCGGCCGTAGCACGATCCGTGTAGCCCTGCAGAATGCGTGGTTGGAAGGGATCCGGTCTGATCAGACGCTCGAAAATGTACTGGCGCGGTATCGCACAGAGGCCGCCCGCATAGCCAACCGAACGGTCGCCCGGCTGAGGGTCCCTCTCAATCCGCAGCCGGGTGGCGCGTCGGCGCTGGGGAGGTTAGTGGCGGACGCGTATCGAAACGGCGCACGAACAGAGCTGGCTGTGGTAGCGACCAGCCGGGTGCTTACGGGGCTACCCGCCGGGGTCGTCACGTACGGGCGGTTGTCGCAAGTCCAACCCCGATCGCAAACCGTCGTCCGCATGACCGTGACCGGTGACGTTATCCTCTCAATGCTCGAGCACGCGTTGGTGGACGGGACGCCGGATGTGCACGTAGCCGGCATGACGGTTTGGTACGATCCCCGTCGACGGGTCGGTGATCGTGTGCGACGTGTGAGGCTTCCGAACGACCGAAGACTTCGAGAAAACCAAACGTACACTTTGGCTGTGAGTGATTTCTTGGCATCGGGTGGGGCCGGCTTCGACATGCTGGCAGGGGCCCGTGAGGTCGAGGGCGTCGATCTTCTTGCGGTGGACGCATTGGCCAACTATCTGGGGCGACTCCCACAGCCGGTAGCAATAACGTCTGTCACCCGCTTCCGCCTTGATCGATGACCCGTGAGGTCAGGATTTTTGTCAACGAACAGGCCGTCGTGGTTTCCGCCGACAAAACCGTCGCGGCCGCCGTCGCCGCGCTCGATCCTTCGCTGAGCGAGACGCCCCCCGGAAAATCGGGTTATCTCACCGACGGTGTCGGGCGGCGTCTTCCTCCAGACACGGTCGTGGCGGAAGGCATGATCGTGCGAGTGGTGTCCGGCGGGCGTGCCACCGAAGAGCGGTAGTCTTGACGTTCCCCAAGGATCTCATCCGACGGTTGCCAAAGGCCGAACTGCATGTGCATTTGGACGGTGGCCTCCGACCGACAACGCTCATCGAATTGGCCCGTGAGGCCGGCCTGACACCGCCAGCCGAAGATCCGGACGGCGTTGCGGAGGCGATGCTGGTCAGCAACGCGGCCAACCTCGAGGAATATCTCGAACGTTTTCGATATGCGGTTTCGCTGTTACAAACTCCGACCGCGCTCGAACGCGTGGCCTATGAGTTTGTGTTGGACAAGGCCGACGAGAATGTCCGGTATGTCGAGGTTCGTTACTGTCCCGTGTTACACACGCCGGCGATGAGCCTGGAACGGGCTTTCGAGGCTCCCTTGGCCGGCCTGGCCCGTGGCGCGAGCGAGACCGGCATACGAGTTTCGGTCATCATCACGGCCCTCCGGACCATGGCGCCTTCGGTATCGAGTGATCTTGCCCGGATGGCCGCCGACTATCGAGATGAAGGTGTCGTGGGCTTTGACCTCGCCGGTGCAGAGCTGGGGTATCCGGCACAAGAACACGCTGAGGCGTTCCGTATCGCGCTGCGACATGGCCTGGGTTGCACTTGTCATGCGGGTGAGGGTGACGGGCCCGATTCGATTCGACAGGCCTTGCACGTGTGCGGTGCACAACGGCTCGGACACGGCACACGTTTGCTGGAGGACCCCAAGTTGGAAGATTACGTGGCCGAGCAACGCATCCCGATCGAAGTGTGTCTGTCTTCAAATGTCCACACCCGGGTCGTCGACTCGATTAGCCAACATCCTGTCCGTCGTTACTTCGACAAAGGGTGTGTGGTCACGCTCAACACCGACGGACCGCTGATGGACGGGGTCTCGCTCACGGACGAATACTGGCTGGCCCACACCGAATGCAATTTTTCTCGTGAGGAAATCGATCGACTGATCTTGAACGCGTTTGAAAGCGCTTTCTTGCCTGACGAGGAGAAGGTTGCAATGGTGGCTCGGATCGGAGAGGAACTTCAGGACATCAAATGACCGGACTCTGGATCGTGCAGCAAGCCGTGGCGCCGCTGGTGGCGCAGGAAGTGCTCGACACGCCGTTGCTCCAACGAGGCATGGGAATCGTTGGCATCGCCGTCATGGTCGGAATCGCATGGAGCATGTCTTCCGACCGCAGCAAGGTGAGTTGGCGGCTCGTGGGTTTTGGCGTTGCGTTGCAGGTGGTATTCGGGTTCCTGGTGCTCAAAACAGGCGTGGGCCAAGCGTTGTTCGATGGCGCCAACACCGTGTTTGCCCAGTTGCTGGCTTTTACCGAGCATGGAGCCCGTTTCATCTTCGGGAATTTGGTGCGCAACAACGTTCCGGTCGGCAGTCCTGTCGGCAGCCCGTCGGACATGTCATTACTGGAGACCGGGGGCGCGTGGGCGAACACTGGCGCATACTTCGCGTTCTCCGTGCTCCCGACAATCATTTTCTTTTCCGCACTCACGTCGGTGCTCTACTACCTCGGTATCATGCAACGTCTGGTGCGTGGGGTCGCGTGGATCATGCAACGGTCCATGCGTACGTCAGGGGCCGAAACCCTGTCTGTGGCGGGCAACATTTTTGTGGGTATGACCGAAGCGCCGCTCATGATCAAGCCGTTCATCGAACGGCTCACGCGGTCGGAATTGAACACCGTGATGGTTGGTGGTTTTGCCACGATCGCGGGCGGTGTGATGGCGGCCTATGTGGGCATGCTGTCACCCTACTTTCCCGATATCGCCGGACACCTTCTCACCGCAAGCGTCATGAATGCGCCGGCCGCCTTGGTGATTTCGAAGCTCCTCGTTCCCGAATCTGCACATCCGGAAACGGCGAAGAGCGTGAAGGTGGTTGTCGATCGCGCCGAAGCCAATGTGATCGATGCCGCGGCCGCCGGAGCATCGCAGGGTATGCAACTCGCGCTCAATGTCGGAGCCATGCTGCTCGCGTTCGTCGCGTTGTTGGCGCTCGTGAATTTCGGTGTGGGATGGGCGGGCAGTCTGGTGGGAGCCGAGGGCCTAACACTCGAGCGATTGTTCGGTTGGGTCCTGGCGCCCCTAGCATGGTTGATGGGGTTGTCCTGGGCCGATGCTGGGATCGTCGGTAGCCTCATGGGTGTGAAGGTGGTGGCCACGGAGTTCGTTGCCTACTTGCAATTGGCCGGCATTCTCGAGACCGCCGGCACGCTCTCGCCACGTGGCACCGTCATCGCCACGTACGCGTTGCTGGGATTCGCGAACATTCCATCCATCGCGATTCAGATCGGCGGCATCGGTGGCATCGCCCCCCGCCGCCGAGCAGATCTCTCGCGGCTTGGGTTCAGAGCAATGATAGGGGGCAACTTGGCGGCGTTCATGTCGGCGAGCTTGGCGGGGATGCTGGTGTCGTGAGACGTGAGAGGGGAGAGGTGAGAAGTGAGAGGTGAGAGGGCGACGTCCGACGTGCGCGAGCCGTGAGCGGCAAGGCGTCTGCGGCGGAGGTTCTGAGATCGCGCTTTGGGGGAACGTCGCCCAAGGTGGCAATCGTGCTCGGGTCGGGATTGGGCGGACTCGGTTCGGCCGTGGATGACGCCAACAAGATTCCATACTCCGAGATCCCGGGATTTCCTGCAACCGGCGTCGCCGGGCACGGCGGTGAGCTGATTGTCGGCTCGCTCGTCGGTGTGCCGGTCGTCATGCAGAGCGGGCGTTTTCATCTTTACGAAGGTCTTTCGCCGGAAACTGTTGCCTACCCGGTCCGCACGTTTGCCGATCTCGGTGTCGAGACGCTGATCGTGACCAACGCTGCGGGTGGGATCCGCCCGACGTTTGAACCGCCGTTGTTGATGTTGATTGCCGATCACATCAACTATATGTGGCGCAATCCGCTGCTCGGCCCCGTGCCCGAAGGTGAAGAAACATTCCCGGACATGTGCGAGCCGTACGATCTCGCGTTGCGCGAGCGGGCCCGTAACGTCGCTCTCGAACACGAGATCGCGCTGGAGGAGGGTGTGTACGCGGGTGTGCTCGGGCCCAACTATGAGACCCCGGCCGAGATACGAATGCTCGCCCGGCTCGGCGCCGACGCCGTGGGCATGTCCACCGTGCCCGAAGTGATCGCGGCAAGGGCTCGAGGATTGCGAGTGCTCGGCATCTCGACGATCACCAATGCGGCGGCCGGGAACTTGGCCAAAACCTTGACTCACGAAGAGGTTCTGGCGGCCGGCGAGCGAATGAGCGAACGTTTGAAGACACTGGTGCGCGGAGTCGTGAAGAATCTGTAACGGGGGCATGTCATGTTTGAATCGCTGAAACGTCTCATTCCATCTCCATTCGTTTATCCCGTCGCGCTTGCGATCGCGGTCGCCGGATGTGGCGGCACTGGGCCGACTCCCGAGACTGTTGCGTTCGAGCACGTCGAGTCCCGACCCCCCGCGCGGTCGCCGAACGGCATGGTCGTGTCGGTCGAGCGGCGCGCAAGCCAGGTGGGTCGCGCCGTGCTCCGTGCCGGCGGCAACGCCGTCGACGCGGCCATCGCGACCGGATTCGCGCTCGCGGTGACGCATCCTTCCGCGGGTAACATCGGCGGGGGTGGGTTCATGGTTATTCGGTTCCCCGACGGTAGGGCTACCGCGATCGACTTTCGTGAAAAAGCACCACTTGCTGCTAACCCCGAAATGTTTCTCGACGAGAACGCCGAGTACTCCAGCACCATCCACCACGACAGCCACACTGCCGTCGGCGTCCCAGGTACGGTAGCCGGGTTCGCCAAGGCTCATGCGTCGTATGGAAGCAAGTCCTGGGAAGAGTTGGTGGCGCCGGCGGTGGATTTGGCCGCCGAGGGAATCGTCCTCACCCAGGGTCTCGCGCGAGAGTTTGCCAGCCTCGTAGCGCGGTACCCGCAGCCGGGACTCTACCCCTCCGAAGGCCTCGAGAGGTTCTTCAACCAAGCCATGGTGGATGTGCTGTCGGACGGAGGCCGCCCTTACGCCGCCGGAGAAGTGTGGCGGCAACCCGATCTCTCCCGCACGCTCGAACGCATCATGCGACAAGGGCACGACGGTTTTTACCGAGGTGAAACTGCTCGTTTGCTTGCCGACGAGATGCGACGCGGGGGCGGCCTGATTACGGAAGAGGATTTGGCAAAATACCAAGCGAAGGAACGCCGTCCGATCCGCGGAACGTACCGGGGTTATGACATCATCAGCATGCCTCCCCCCAGCAGTGGAGGAGTTGCCCTCGTTGAGATGCTCAATCTGCTCGAGGGGTTCGACCTGAAATCGATGGGACACAATTCGGCCGACTACGTCCATCACCTCGTCGAGGCGATGCGACTCGCGTACCAAGACCGCGCACGACTGCTCGCCGACATGGATTTCGTCGACGTCCCCATCGAGCGTCTCACGAGCAAGGCGTATGCGACCGAGCTGCGCGGCCGCATCAACGGTTCCATGGCCGGTGTCTCCGCTCCCTCGGATATCGAGTTGCCCTACGAGAGCGAAGAGACCACCCACTACTCGGTGGTCGATCGAAACGGGATGGCGGTGTCGGTTACCTACACCCTCGAGTACGGGTACGGCTCGAAGATCGTCGTTCCCGGAGCCGGTTTCTTTCTCAATAACGAGATGGGTGATTTCAACCCGCGGCGGGGACTCACCACTCCGGCCGGCTTGATCGGGACCGAACCGAACCTGGCGCGCCCCGAGCAGCGAATGCTTTCCAGTATGACGCCGTCGATCGTCGCAAAAGACGGCGCACTGGTCGCGGTCGTCGGTAGCCCCGGCGGGCGGACGATCATCAACAGCGTCATGCAGGTGATTCTAAACGTGGTCGATTTCGGCATGAACATTCAGGAGGCCGTGGACGCGCGTCGGATACATCACCAGTGGCTTCCCGACGTCGTGCGGATCGAGGCCGGAGGCATCCGCGCCGAGACGCTGAGCCGGCTTCGGGCCATGGGGCACGTCGTGAGCGTGCGGGGCCGGCAGGGCCAAACCGCCTCCATCATGATCGACCCGGCCACAGGCGATCGGCTTGGCGCCCCGGACTTCCGGGCTGCCGACTCGGGAGCGGCGGGACACTAGCCCGGCCCCTCCCGCCGCCCGCGGGAGTCGGGATTCGGGGGTCGGGGGTTGGGGTAACGATCCTACCGTCCTTCCGACTTTCCGCCCTACCCCCTTACCGCCTTTTGCGATCGTGCGGCAAGCTTCCCTTGGGTGACCTGAAATACGCAAATGGTGTACCCTGCATCATGTTCGAGACGCGCGACATGTAGATATCCGCGTGTCGTTCGATTTGACGCGCCATGTGACTCTTGTCGTTTCCGGCTCTCATCAACGGACCCCAGCGACGATTGCCGACGCCCGCCGCCGCTTGCGCGAGCGGCGAGATCTTCTTGTCCAACGTCATGAGCCTGGAGCGCAGTTCGGAGAGCTTCGACTCGATGCTTTTGACGGCGTCTTTCGGTTGTGGCCCGTAGCGCCGGCGTTTCCGCTGTAACGACAAACGGAGTCGGCTTTGTTCGTGCTCCAATTGCACTTTCTCCTCCATCAGCGTTGCCAACCGACGGTCTCGCTTGTCGAACGCCTCCGTTGCGGCAATCTCCGCCTCTAATTCGCGAACGATCAAACCGGTACGCCAGCGCAGGAGGTTCTTGGTTACATGAACGTCGCTAAAGAGGTGGTCGCCTACGTAGAGGATGCCGTCGCCGGAAATACCGAGATGCTTTTCGACTCCGGCAGCATTCCCGCCCAGGTACATACCACCATCTTGGGGCCCCCCCACCACGGGCTTGAGCAAACCCTCTTCGTTGGTCACTTCAAAAAACGGATGGTCTGTGGAGAAAAAGGCAGGTTTGCGCGCCGACACGATGACTAAATCGAACAGATCCCGCCAGGTCGTGCCCCCGGGCAGATAACGATCGAAAGCATATTCCATCATCGCTCTCGTGTACGACCACTCCGAGTTGGTGATCAGAAGAACCTTCTTGCCGGCGTGCCGTTGGTCCATGAGGGTCAGCGGTAGATCCGGATCCAGTTCGACAAAGCGCTCGGGATCGGCGATGATCTCGGTCTTGAGGATACCCTCCATGTGCGTTTCGTCTAGGGAGGTCCTTATGACATCGTAGAGATCGTCGTGACTCAGGACTCGCGGCAGAATACCGTCATCCAACAGGTCGACGAGTTGGCTATACATACAGGCCTCGGACAACGAGAACAGCGTGTTGAGAAACACCCAACGCCGCTCCGCCAGGTCGACGGTGGTTCGGCCATACAACCTCCGCTGCACCGCGAAATCCATCGGGACGGTTCCGTGACGAGCCTGCTTGATGTAACCAAATCGGTTCGCCTTGACGATGTTGCCCAATTCGGTGTCGATGATGAGTCCGCGAACGACGGCCGTCGGATCGAACCGGAGATCGGACAAGGGCCACCCCTGATCGACCAACTTCTGCTGAAGATGTTCGTACGCCCGTCGCTCCCACTCGTCCACGTTGTAATGCACGAGCGTGTAGTCCATGTCGTAGCCGATGGCCGCGATCGAACGAAGGTTCAACGTCCGGTTGCAGAAGACACCGCGGTCAGCGACGTTGCTGCGTGGCGCAGCATTTGATGCCGCGTCGGGTTTTTGCTTAGGCGCCATGAGACGAGTCCCGCACGGTCTGCACGTGTGCTGCCACGAAATGATTCAACGGGCCGTTTCCGTTTCCGATCGGGGGTGCCTGTTCGATTGCACGGTGCACGAAATCGATTGCGTGCTCCACCGCAGATGCGAGATGGGTGCCGCGAGCGAGTTCTGCGGTAATCGCCGCGCTCAGGGTACAGCCGGTGCCGTGCGTTGAACTGCTCTCGAGCCGCGGATGTACAAAGTGACGTGTGTCTGCTCGAGTGACAAGAACGTCGACGATCTCGTCGCTCTTCTCCAGATGTCCGCCCTTAATGAGCACGGCTTGGGTTCCCATGTCGAGTAACTTGCGGCCTGCACCTTCCATGTCGTCGATGGTCGTCACCGGGTGGCCGGTCAATGCCGCTGCTTCGTGAAGATTGGGCGTGACGATGGTGGCGAGTGGTACGAGTTGCTCGACCAGCGTTCGCTCCGCTTCCACTGACAGGAGTCGATCGCCCGACGTCGCCACGATGACCGGATCTATCACCAATCTCGAAAATTCGAAGCGCCGAATATTGCTCGCCACCGCTTCGACGAGTTCAGGGCTGGCCAGCATGCCGGTTTTTGTGGCATGTGGAGGGAGGTCTTCGGCCAGCGCTGCCATTTGGCTGGTGACGACGTCAACCGGGATCTCGTGTACCGCAGTCACTCTCTTGGTGTTTTGCGCCGTCACCGCCACCACGACGCTCGTGCCGTACACGCCGTATTGGTGAAAGGTCTTGAGGTCGGCTTGGATTCCCGCCCCGCCTCCGGAGTCCGAGCCGGCGATGGTCAAGGCGATCGGGAAGAGATTGTTGATTTTATCCAACGGTTCCGTCATTGTCGGTGCGACCACTACTTGCGACATTTGATTCCGTCCACCCCTCGTTGCTCATGGCACAGACTCTGGTGACGTTGATTCGAAATCTACAGCGGCGCAACGCCCGCCGCCGCCAACCACTCGCGGTCGTGGAGGGTGTGCGCCTCACAGAAGAGGCTTTGGGAGCCGAATTGGCCTTCAAAGGAGCCGCCGTCAGTCCGGCTCTCGGCCGGTCTGAGCGAGGCGTGGCGCTGCTCGACGATCTGCGACACGCCGGGGTGCCGATCGAAGAGGTGAACGATCACGATCTGTCCGATATCGCCGACACAGATACTCCTCAGGGGATCGTAGCGGTTGTACAGCCTCCGGAATGGCAATTGGCCGATCTGTCCGTCGGTGCGAGCAAACCTGTTCTCGTTCTCGATGCCGTACAGGACCCCGGCAATGTAGGCGCACTTTTGCGAACGGCCTATGCGCTGGGTGCAGGGGGCGTCATTCTACTTCCGGGGAACGCCCGATTGACGCACCCGAAGGTGTTACGTGCGGCGATGGGTGTGAGCTTTCGTCTTCCGACGGTGCCGTTGAGTCTGGCGGAATTCGCTAGGTGGCTCGATGACGAGCATATGACGTTGTGGGCCACCTCGACCGCGGGCCGGGAGATCGCGGGGCTCACACGACCGGATCGATTGGCGTTGATTGTTGGAAATGAGGGTGCGGGAATTGGTTCCGAGCTCGAGCAATTGGCAACAGAAACGGTTGGCGTGCCCATTGCGCGAAACGTGGATTCGCTGAACGTTGTTGTGGCAACTGGAATCGTTCTTCACGAGGTCGTGCGTAATGGCTAACGCCTTTTGGGGGTTCTTCGCAGGCGTGTTCGGACTCATGTTCGGCAGCTTCCTCAACGTTTGCATCGTGCGTCTCCCGATCGATGAGTCGCTGATCCGACCGCGATCGAAATGTCCCAAGTGCGGCCACATGGTTGGGTGGCGCGACAACATACCGGTCTATTCATGGTTTGCCCTCCGCGGCAAGTGCAGGCACTGTGGCGAATCGATATCCTGGCTATACCCTCTGGTCGAAATTCTGGTCGGCGTGATCTGGGCTGTGTCTTTTTGGTACTACGGTCTCGGCGTAACCGCAGCGAGCGCCGCCATCTTCGGTACCATCCTCTTGGGCATTGGCATCACGGATGGGAAACACTACATCATTCCCGATGAGTACACCTGGGGCGGCCTGATCATCGGGTTGTTGTTGAGTCTCGCGGGTGGCCTCGCCGGGTTCGGGATGGCGTTCCTAGGGGCCGCCATCGGATTCGGATTGCTGCTGTTTGTCGCGTGGGCCGGAAAGAAGGCGTTTGCAAAAGAAGCGATGGGTGGCGGCGATATAAAAATGATGGCGATGGTTGGTGCCTTCGTGGGATGGAAGGGCGTATTGCTCACCATCTTCGGCGGCGCATTGCTCGGCACACTGATATTCATACCGCTCAACCTCGGCAAGAAGGATCGTCTGGTGCCCTTCGGCGTGTTCCTTGCCGCCGCGGCGGCAACCGTATTCGTGTTTGGTGATGCGGTCGTTGATTGGTACGTTCGGTACCTCAACGGTTTGTAGAGCGTCCCGGTGTATTCTGCCACAGAGGGCACAGAGAATTCTTCGACCACACGGAGCGGATCCCCGCTCGGCCCCTGTGGGTTTTTCCCCTCTCCCACTCTATCCACTTGAGTCTTTTCCCTGCGCGGGGCTGGTGGGAGGGGAAACCACAAAAAGTGGGGGAGGTGTGACTCGAGGCTGTCTCGGTGCCCTCTGTGGCTAATACCCGTCGCCGTCAAAGCTACATAAGTTATTGTAATGTATACGCTTATAGGATTCTTCAGTAGGTTCGATGGCGGCGTTTGGGTGGCGCGGAATCGGCTCTGGGTTCAACCTTTCTCGCAAGATGGCTATCCAATTGAGTGCATGTATTTTACCGGCCCGGGAGTGACAGCGCTGCGAAGAGACGTCGGTACCACATCGTCCGATGCGGACGCGGTTGACGCCACGCTGGCGGCGAGTGGCGATGGGCAAGCGTTCGAGCGCTTGTACCGCACGCATGTGGCGCGGATTCACGGCTTGGCGCGGCGGATGTTGGGATCGGACGACGCGGACGAGGCGACACAGGATGTGTTCGTTCGTGCGTGGGAAAAACTCGACACGTTCCGTGGCGAATCGGCGTTCGGAACTTGGCTTCACCGAGTGGCGATCAACCTCATCCTGGGCAAGCGACAGAAGCTTGGAGTGCAACGCGATCGGTTCACGGATTCCGACGAGCCACTCGCTCGGACACCGACTCGGGGGCGGGATGAGACCCTGAACATCGATTTCGAAGCCGCCATAGAACATCTGCCGAGCGGAGCGCGCCGGGTATTCGTTCTCCACGACGTGGAAGGTTACAAACATCATGAGATTGCCGAGATGCTGAACGTGACGAGTGGTACGTCGAAAGCGCAGTTGCACCGGGCGCGGATGACCTTGCGCAAGCATCTCGACCGTTAGGACGACACGATGACCGACAAGTGGATCGACAGACTTTCCGATTATCTCGATGACGAGATGAGTCCGGCTGAGCGCGCGTTGCTGGAAGAGCGGCTCGCCGAGGATCAGGAATTGGCGAGCACGCTCGAGGGCCTTCGCCGGGTGAAAATCCACGGCCAGGCCGTAGACGATCGAGTGCCACCCCATGTGCAGTCGATTTGGGATGGCGTCGCCCAGCGAATCGGTGCGACCCGTTCCGTGCCGCGCGATCGGAAGCCGATCGTCGGGTTGATACCGTGGCGGTCACGGCGCGTGCCCATCTCCGTTCCGCAGCTCATCGCGGCGAGCGTGGCCCTGATCGTTCTTTCGGGTGGTGGAGCGATGATGATCCAGCGGTTCGCGGCCGATCCCGGCGCGACGGGTTTGCCGGTTGAGTCCGCCGTGGTGAGTGTGGCGACCGACGCTGCCTTTGCGTCCATCGGAGCAACGAGGTACGACCAAGCGGTTGCGGATCTCACACTGGTGCTCGAGGCACGGCGAGAGTTCCTCGACCGGGAAACGATCGCCGTTCTCACAGAAAACCTTGCGATCATCGATCGTGCGATCGAACGGTCGCTCGAAGCGCTGCGGACGGCTCCACGAAGTGACTACTTGCTGAGCCATCTCGAGCAGACGATGCGGCAAAAAATGACGCTATTACAGCACGCCACTGCCAGATCCAGTTCGCTGTAGCGTGTGATGAATAGACGCGAAAGTAGAGCATGTTCAGCACTATCCTGACCGGGGCCCTAACGTTAGCGGCCCTCGTACAATCCACCGACACGACGCTTTCCGTTGAGCGCGGTATGCGTCTCGATCTCCGAAACCGGGAGGGCGAGATTAACGTCACGACATGGCGGCGGGATGCGGTCAGAATCGTCGCCACCCCCGCGAATGGACTACGCATCGACGCTCAGCTGTCGGGGTCGGTCCTTCGGGTGCGGCCGTCCGCGAGTCGTAGATTCGACGATCGTACCGGGCGTCGAAGACGGAGAGGTGTAGACAGGCAGAGGGGGTGGGGGTCTGTCGACGCGGTGGAGTTCGACGTTACGGTGCCGGCCTATTTGGACATCGAGCTTTCCGGCGTCGACACCGAAATGACCGTGACAGGGACGACGGGAGACATCTCAGTCGAAACGTCCGGGGGCGCCATAGTGATCCACGGCGGTGACGGGGTTGTGTACGCGCACTCAACCACTGACAACGTTCGCATAGAGAATGCGCGCGGGCGGATCGAGGCGTCCTCGAGTTCGGGCGACCTCTGGGTCCATGACGTCACAGGCGAAGTAACGGCCGAAACGGTCAACGGGGATGTCTCATTGGTGAATGTCGACTCGCGACAGGTTACCGCACGCACGGTTGCGGGCGCTATCACCTTCGACGCCCCCGTCCACGACAGAGGTCGCTATCGGTTGTCCACGCACAATGGGGAAGTGACCGTGTCGATCCCGGAAGGCACCAACGCCACTGTGAGCGTTGCCAACTACCAGGGAGATTTTGAGACGCAGTTCCCGGTGATGCTGCGGGGAGCGCGCGGTCACCGCGTCGACTTTACCCTGGGCGACGGGAGCGCCACCATGGTGCTCGAGTCGTTCAACGGCGACGTGCGGTTGCTTCGTCGGCGGTGAGATCCCCGCCCACCACCACCCCCCCGACGGGCAGACGGGCCCCTTCACCCCCCCCCGAACCCCCCGATGGGCAGACGGGCCCCTTCACCTCCCCCCCGAACCCCCCGATGGGCAGACGGGCCCCTTCACCCCCCCCGAACCCCCCGACGGGCAGACGGGCCCTCCTCTCACTTCTCACGTCTCACGTCTGACGTCTCACGGGACAAGTGTCAGAGGATGCAGGTCACTTGGGACGTGCTTCTTTGACAGGTAGTGCGTACGCACGTGACATATTGAGAATTGGCGATCATTCCTGAAAGCCATGACGAGGAAACCGATAGCGAACGGTCTGCAACAGGGGCTGCGACCCTGGTTCGCGCCGCCGCAGCGCGTAGAAGCGGATGCGGTTGGCGTCGAAATCGACCTCGGCGCGCACGAGACGATGGGACCAGCGCGGATCGACCCGCCAGGTATGCCCCAGCAGCTCGGCCGTTCCCTGCTCGCTGATGCGCCGCAGGAACACCAAGCGGCCGCGCGGGCGGGTCTGCAAGTCCAACGCCCACTCTTCGGGAAACGTCCGTCGTGGCGGGGCGGCCTCCAGGCGCGGTGCCGCACGGCGGCGGACTGCTGCCACGTAGCGATCCGAACGCTCCTGCAGGGCCGCGCGGGTGGGATGATGGAAACGGGCCCACACCTTGGCCTGCCACCGACCGTTGTAGCTTTCTACCGCCGCCTGGAAGCCGGTCTCGCGTGGCGGCGCGAACACGGGGACGATCCCCAAACTCAAACACAGGCGCGTGACACGGCCGACGGTGTCAGGGAACTGATGCGCGCCCTGGAACCGGGTGTCGTTGTCGAACTGTGCATAGGCTGGCAGCCCGAACTGCCGCCAGTGCGTTACCAGGGCCTCGACGATAGTGGTGGCGCGGACGGGTGGACCGGGCCACGACGCGACCAATCCGCCGTGCAGCGAGATGCCGTTGAGCACTTCGACCTCGGTGCCACCCTTGATCACCAACCCTTCGACGATGTCAAAGCTGTCCAGCTCCGCACAGCCCGCGGCCACCTCAGGCAGATACCAGCCTCGGGGCGGTGGGGGGCGACGGATCCGCCGGCGACCGTCCAGCGCCCCGTGCCGGGCCAGGATGCGGCCGATCGTCCGCACCGCGGGGACGCTGCGATAGTGACGGTCGCGCATCTCGCGGTAGATGGCAGCGGCCCCGTACTCCCCCAGGTCGCTCGTGTCACGCAGCTCTCGCCGCAGCGTCAGCACGACATCTTCTACGGCCGCTTCCGTGCGATGAATCGTGTGCGCGAGGTGAGACCGGTCAGACCAATCGACTCGATCCAGCCGCTGGCCGCCGACGCGCTGCACCCACCGTTGCACGGTCTGGAGGCTCACGTGAAACCGGCGCGCCACCGCACGCAGCGAGGCACCCCGCCGAACCGCGGCAACCATCTTTCGACGTCGCTCCTCGGTCCGGCCTTTTTACGCACCTTGACCCCCGAACTAGTGTTTCGTTCAAATACTATAAACCACACTCCTGACCTGGATCCTGTGACACTCCGACCTGCATCCTGTGACACCTAGGTGACCTGGATCCTGTGGCACTTATCCTCTGACGTCTCACCTCTCACGTCTCACGACCTACGTCTCACGCCTCCCCCCCCCGGGACCTTCTCCCGCACTCGGTGTATCTTTCCCGCATGAGAGTTTTTGCGATGACCCTCCTGGCGGCGTCGACCCTCGCGTGCGGCGCCCAGGGTGAGCAGTGGCACGATGAAGTTCAGGCGCTCGCAGCGGAGCTGACACCGGGCGTGGAAGAAGCCCTCGGTTTGAAGTTCAAGTACCCACCGAACATTGCGGTGCGGACTCGCGAGCAGGTATACGAGTACCTCATTCATAAGCTCGAGACCGAACTACCACCCGAAGAGTTGGCGCGCACCTCGCTCGCTTACAAGCTCTTCGGGTTGATTCCCGACACGCTCGATATGCAAAAGCTCTTTCTCGATCTGTATACCGAGCAGATCGCCGGCTTCTACGATCCGATTACCGATTCGCTATATGTCGTTGCCGGAGCTGCCCAGCTCGAGGTGCGGTTGATCGTCGCGCACGAGTTGGTTCACGCGCTTCAAGCCCAATACGTACCACTCGACTCGATTCTTTCCACCCAAGGCGACAACGACCGTCGGGTCGCCGCCCAGGCCGTTATGGAAGGGCAGGGCATCGTGGCGTCACTGATCGCCATGATGCCGGATGCAGATTTCAACGCGATGCCGGATTTCTGGCAACAATACCGACAGTCGGTAAGGGCCCAGCAGGATATCATGCCGATTTTCAGTTCTGCACCGTTGATCTTAAAAGAAACCTTGATCTTCCCCTATCTGGGCGGGGCAGACTTTGTGCGTTGGTTCGGGCAAGAATATCCCGGCACGATGCCGTACGGTTCTCGACTCCCACAATCGACAGAACACATTCTCGATCCGGAACGATACAAGTCTGGCGACGCGCCGGTTTCGCTACGCTTTACCACGACCGACGGTTTGGTACACGACGATGGGCTGGGACAACTCGAGATCCAGGTGCTCGTCACGGAATTGACCGGTAGCGAGTCGACGGCAGCGGCGGCGGCCCGTGGTTGGGGGGGAGATCGCTACGGGGTCTTCGCAACGGACGGTGACCACGCACTGGTGTGGTGGTCGGTGTGGGACTCGCAACAAGCGTTTCGACGATTTACGACGGTCGTCGGGCGCGAATGGAATAGCGGGGTTCGAGCCGGTCGCCAACGCGCCCTGCGGAAAACCGAAGTAGGGGGCCGACCGGCTGTGGTGATGCTCGATGCGCCGGCGGGGTGGCGGGGGTGGGAAAGGCCGCCAGTCGTGGTAGAGAGGTGAGACGTGAGACGTGAGACGTAAGAGGACAAGTGTCAGAGGATGCAGGTCACTTGGGACGTGCTTCTTTGACAGGTAGTGCGTACGCACGTGACATATTGAGAATTGGCGATCATTCCTGAAAGCCATGACGAGGAAACCGATAGCGAACGGTCTGCAACAGGGGCTGCGACCCTGGTTCGCGCCGCCGCAGCGCGTAGAAGCGGATGCGGTTGGCGTCGAAATCGACCTCGGCGCGCACGAGACGATGGGACCAGCGCGGATCGACCCGCCAGGTATGCCCCAGCAGCTCGGCCGTTCCCTGCTCGCTGATGCGCCGCAGGAACACCAAGCGGCCGCGCGGGCGGGTCTGCAAGTCCAACGCCCACTCTTCGGGAAACGTCCGTCGTGGCGGGGCGGCCTCCAGGCGCGGTGCCGCACGGCGGCGGACTGCTGCCACGTAGCGATCCGAACGCTCCTGCAGGGCCGCGCGGGTGGGATGATGGAAACGGGCCCACACCTTGGCCTGCCACCGACCGTTGTAGCTTTCTACCGCCGCCTGGAAGCCGGTCTCGCGTGGCGGCGCGAACACGGGGACGATCCCCAAACTCAAACACAGGCGCGTGACACGGCCGACGGTGTCAGGGAACTGATGCGCGCCCTGGAACCGGGTGTCGTTGTCGAACTGTGCATAGGCTGGCAGCCCGAACTGCCGCCAGTGCGTTACCAGGGCCTCGACGATAGTGGTGGCGCGGACGGGTGGACCGGGCCACGACGCGACCAATCCGCCGTGCAGCGAGATGCCGTTGAGCACTTCGACCTCGGTGCCACCCTTGATCACCAACCCTTCGACGATGTCAAAGCTGTCCAGCTCCGCACAGCCCGCGGCCACCTCAGGCAGATACCAGCCTCGGGGCGGTGGGGGGCGACGGATCCGCCGGCGACCGTCCAGCGCCCCGTGCCGGGCCAGGATGCGGCCGATCGTCCGCACCGCGGGGACGCTGCGATAGTGACGGTCGCGCATCTCGCGGTAGATGGCAGCGGCCCCGTACTCCCCCAGGTCGCTCGTGTCACGCAGCTCTCGCCGCAGCGTCAGCACGACATCTTCTACGGCCGCTTCCGTGCGATGAATCGTGTGCGCGAGGTGAGACCGGTCAGACCAATCGACTCGATCCAGCCGCTGGCCGCCGACGCGCTGCACCCACCGTTGCACGGTCTGGAGGCTCACGTGAAACCGGCGCGCCACCGCACGCAGCGAGGCACCCCGCCGAACCGCGGCAACCATCTTTCGACGTCGCTCCTCGGTCCGGCCTTTTTACGCACCTTGACCCCCGAACTAGTGTTTCGTTCAAATACTATAAACCACACTCCTGACCTGGATCCTGTGACACTCCGACCTGCATCCTGTGACACCTAGGTGACCTGGATCCTGTGGCACTTATCCCGTTAGACGTAAGACGGCCCTTCACCGCTCCCCCGGGGGGTTGTGAGGGGCCGTCTCACGTCTCACGTCTCACCTCTCACGTCTCACGTCACCCCAACAACACCGACACCACATACGCCGTCGCACCCACCACGGCCCCCAACACATACCCCAGCCGCACGATGAGTTGTAATTCGCGCTCCGTGGTTCCTCGGATGATTTGCTCGGTGCGCTCGAGGGAAAACCCGGCGACCTTTTCCTCGACCATCGTTTGAATATCCACTTGGGCCACGACCTCTGGGATTTGTTCCTGAATCCATTTCCAGAGAATGGATGAAAGTGCGGTGATGAGTCGATCGATGCTTCCCTCGGGAAGTTGATCTGCCGGACGACCGATCGGTTTTTCCAGTAACGCGTTCAGCGCTGCGCGTGCGCCCTCCTCGATCCATGTTCGAACCCGGTCCGACGCCACGGTGGCGGATGTCCATTCGGCGGCGTCTTTTGGGGGGATCTTCTTGAGAACCTCGCCGACCGTATTTTTCTCGGCCCGCCGAAGCGCGCTGTCGACCTTCTCGGTGACATACGCACGGGTTGCCGAGTCGCGCAGCGCCGCGGTGATCTGTTTCGCAGCCGTCTCCTTGATGCCCTCGAGCCGTGCGGGACCGAGAGACGCAAAATGCTCCGATAGTGGACGCCGTAAGAACTTTACCACGGCGTCATTCACGCTCTTGGAAACCTGCGATCGCATTTCAGGCTCGTCCAACAGCTTGCCGAACTGATCGGCGCCGTCCCGCTCGAAATTGTCGAGCAACCGTGCAATCGTCTTCTCGGTGACGACCAGCCGTGCAACAATGCGCTCGTGAATGAGCAGATTCTTGACGAAGCGCTCGAAGAGATCGTGGAGGGAGTTCTGGATACTGGTGCGCGTGTTCGGGTCGCGCAGTGCAGCGCTGATGCGATCCAGCGCCACGGGGAGGTAGCCGGCTATTTCCTTCTCGACCACCGAAACCAGCGGTTTTGGAAGGCGATCGAGCAGAGGCGTCTGATCGCCCGATAGCCGCACGAGTTGGCGGTCCAGCCACTGGCTAATTGTATTTTCCAACTCGGGATTCATCACCGCCTCGCCAACCCACTCTTCGATACGCTTCCGAATAGCGGCGCGGCGTTCCTCGCTGAGGAAATCGGAGAGGGGGCGGTCGCCGAGATCTTCGCCGACACGCGTGAGGAAGCCGGCGACCGCTTCGTTGAACTCTTCGGTCTTGGCGAACTCGGTCAGCTGGTCGGCGATTTTCGGGGCGATTTGTCCCAGCGCTGCCTCGATTTCGGCAAGAATCGCAGGGGGCATCTCGTCTCTGAACGACCCGCGCTCGTTCTCGAGCAGGTTGGATAGGAAGCCGCGGATGGCCTTGTCGAAAGCGGCCCGCAACTCGGGAGCGGCCAGCTGGTCCGCCAGATCATCAACCGTGATGAGCCGCTCTCCCACGGTCCGACCGATCGTCTTTGCCAAGCGGGCCTTGTTTTTTGGGATCGCTCCTTGAAGCTTCAAACGCCCCAGGCCGCGCGGGGTATACGGATGGAACAGCATCCAGATGGCCACGGCGTTGGTCAAACCGCCGGCAAGCGCCCCGAACACAATGGTGACGGCGGCGTTGAACAGGGACAGTTCGGAACTCACGCTCGCGGGCTCACGTAGGCCGCGGGGCGGCTCTCAGACGGATCGAGCATGAAACTATACACCAAGATTTCCATTGGACTCATTGCCGGCGCGGTGGTCGGTATCGGAGTGAATCTCACGGGCTGGGAGTTTGGCGGCAACGTCCTGGCTACCATCGAGAACTTCGGCATCGGCTGGATACGGCTCATTACGATGATCGTCATCCCCCTCGTCGTGGCCAGTCTGGTCGTCGGAGCCGCGAGCCTGGGCGATCTGCGCTCGGTCGGCCGGGTCGGTGGAAAAACGGTAGCGTACTACATCATCACCACCTCGGTGGCGGTGAGCATCGGTCTGATCCTCTCGAATGTAATCAAGCCCGGTCGCGGCCTGAGCGACGCATCGCAGCAGGCGCTCCTTGCCGAGTATGGCGGTCAGGCGGCGAGTCGGATCGACTTGGCGCAGCAGACGCCCGGCGTCGTGGACTTGCTGCTGAACATGATTCCGCGCAACCCGATCAGCGCGGCCGCCAACTCCGAGATGCTCCCGCTGATCCTGTTCAGCATCCTCTTCGGCATCGCCGCCACCACGATCCGTGAGGATCGGCGCAAGGCCGTCCTCGGGTTCTTCCAGGGCGTAAACGACATCTCGATGCAGCTCATCCACTGGATCATGGTGTTGGCCCCCTACGCCGTTTTCGTGTTGCTTGCGGCGGTGACAGCTCGGTTCGGCTTCGAGATTCTGCAGAGCCTGCTGTGGTATTCCGGCACCGTGGTGTTGGGTCTCTTGCTGCACGCTTTCGGTACGTTTTCCCTCATACTGAAGTTTCTGGCCCGACTCAATCCCGTGGAGTTCTTCCGCCGTATCCGCAGCGCGCAACTACTCGGGTTCTCGACGTCCAGCTCGAGCGCCACCCTCCCGGTCTCGATACAGGTCGCCGAGGAGAATCTGGGCGTCTCGAACAGGATAGCGAGCTTTGTCCTCCCGTTGGGAGCGACCGTGAATATGGACGGCACAGCTCTGTACCAGGGCGTCGCCGTGATGTTCATCGCCCAGGTTTTTGGGATCGACCTCAGCATCGGCGCGCAGCTCACCGTCGTCCTCACGGCGACATTGGCATCGATCGGCGCGGCTGGAGTGCCCAGCGCCGGTATCATTACGCTCACGATCGTCCTGGTGCAGGCCGGAGTTCCGGAGACAGGTATCGCGCTCATTCTGGGTGTGGATCGGATCCTCGACATGCTGCGCACGTCGGTCAACATCACCGGCGATTTGACCGGCACGACGCTGATCGCCCAGACGGAGGGGGAGAGGCTAGACCTCAGCCGGCGGACGGAATGACGGAATGACGGAACGTCCTCTGCCGCTGCGCCGTCGTACCTTCCGTCTTTCCGTCTTTCCGTCTTTCCATCCGTCCGTCCCAAAATCCCGTGGCGCCAAACCCATCCCCGGTGTACACTTACAGGCTATATGTTTTCGGCCCTGTCAGAGAGGCTGACCGGCGTTCTCAAGGGTCTTTCGAGTCGTGGGGTCCTGACCGAAGACCAGGTCAAAGAGGGCCTCCGAGAGATCCGACGGGTACTCCTCGAAGCCGACGTGAGTTACGAGCTGACCCGTGAGTTCGTCCAACGTCTTCGCGAGAAGGCAGTGGGCATCACGGTTGGGAAGGCGGTCAGTCCGGGACAGCAGCTCGTGAAGTTCGTTCACGACGAGCTGGTGACCCTGCTGGGGGAAGAGGCGGCGCCCCTGACGTTTGCCGGCGTTGGACCCACCGTTGTGCTGATGGTGGGGCTGCAGGGGTCGGGCAAGACCACGTCGGCGGCGAAGCTAGCGGCGCGGCTGAAGAAGGAGCAGAAGGCGCCCTTTCTCGTAGCGGCCGACGTGTATCGCCCGGCCGCCGAGGACCAACTACGGCAACTGGGTGAACGGGCAGGGGTGGAGGTGTTCGGACCCGAGGAGTACGAGGGCCCGGACGAAAAGGACGTGGTCGGATTGGTGCGGGCGGGTATCGCGGCGTCGGAGAAAGCCCGCGCGCGCACGGTAATCGTCGATACGGCCGGACGCTTGCAGATCGACGAAGAGATGATGAGCGAGTTGGAGCGGCTGAAGTCGGCCGTTACACCGCTCGAGGTGCTGCTTGTCGCCGACGGCATGACAGGACAGGACGCCGTCCGGATCGCCAAGGGGTTCAACGATGCTGTCGGGATCACCGGTGTGGTTCTGACGAAGCTGGACGGCGATGCACGGGGTGGGGCGGCGCTTTCGATTCACGGCGTTACCGGAGCGCCGATCAAATTTGTGGGCGTTGGCGAGCGGTTGGACGCTCTCGAGCAGTTCGATCCGGTGCGCATGGCGGGACGCATCCTGCAAAAGGGGGATGTGGTTGGGTTGGTGGAGCGGGTGCAAGACGCCGTCGACCCAGAGGATTCCGAACGTCTCGCAAAGAAGGCGTTTTCGAAGCGCGGTTTGGATCTCGAAGATTTTCTGACCGCGATGCAGCAGATTCAGAAAATGGGGCCGCTCAAGGGTGTGTTGGGAATGTTGCCGGGTGTGGATTCGAAGATGCTAAAGGCCGCCAAGATCGATGACAAGCGGATGACGCACTTCGAGGCGATCGTGTTGTCGATGACGCCGGCCGAGCGGCGGAGGCCTGATATCTTGAACGGATCCCGACGGGTCCGGATTGCGCGGGGCGCGGGACGCTCGGTTCAGGAAGTAAACCAGTTGGTGAAGCAGTTTGGGCAGATGAAAAAAATGATGCAAGCAATGGGCAAGCTCAGTTAGCGGGGAATCGCGAGGAAGCAGACATGGCAACACGAATTCGTTTGCGCCGTACGGGTCGCAGGCACCAACCGATGTACCGGATCGTGGTGACGGACAAGGCAGCGCCACGTGACGGAAGGTTCATTGAGACATTAGGCCACTACAATCCACGCACCGAGCCTGTCACCATCGAGGTGAACGCAGAGAAGGCGCGGGATTGGATGTCACGCGGTGCGACACCGTCCGACACGGTGCGTTCGTTGTTCAAGAAGGCCGGCGTGTTTGCCGCGGCCGCCGCGACCTCGGACAAGGCGCCGGCCGAGGCCGAAGCCGAGGCAAAGGACGAGTAACGACGCGATGGAGGAGGCGACCTACCTCGCGGTAGCGCGCTTCCGCAAACCACACGGGCTCAAGGGCGAAGCGGTGATTTTCCCCCTGACGGACGAGCCCGATGCCGTATTTGTTCCCGGAAGAGTGTTGGTGCCGGTGGACGATGAGGGGCGGGCGACGGGCGTCGAGGTGGTGATACACCGAGCGCGGCCGTATCAGCGTAATTGGCTCGTATCGTTCGAGGGCATCGCCGACCGCATGGTGCTCGAGTCGTGGGGGGCGGTGACGCTGGGTGCGGATCGAAGCGAGTTGCGGGCCCCTGAACAGGGAGAGATGTATCTCCACGAGATCCCAGGGTCGCACGTCGTCGAGAACGGTGTGACAATCGGTATTGTCAGGGAAATCGTCGGAGTACCGGGTGGAAGTGTCTTGGTGGTCGAGCGTGACGGAAAGGAACACTTGATTCCGTTTCGCGATCCGATAGTGAAACGCCTCGACCGAGAGAACAGACGCATTGAAGTTGTATTGCCGCTCGGTTTGTTGGAGGTGTAGATGTTGCAGGTGAACGTGGTCACACTGTTCCCGGAATTGTTTCGGGGACCACTACAGACCAGCATCTTGGGTCGGGCCGCGTCAGCCGGGTTGTACGATGTTCGGTTGGTGGACTTGCGGAACTACACGCACGATCCTCACCGAACGGTCGACGACGCGCCCTACGGCGGCGGCGCTGGAATGGTGTTGAAACCCGAGCCGTTCTACGAGGCGCTCGACGACATGGCGCCAAAGCCGCCGGTCGTGTTGCTTTCGGCACGGGGGCAGCTGTTTACACACGACGACGCGGTACGGTACAGTGTCGGTGAAGCGTTGACCCTGCTGTGCGGACATTACAAAGACGTGGATGAGCGGGTTGCGAGCCGGGCGGACGAGGAGGTGGCCATAGGGGAGTTTGTGTTGTCCGGCGGTGAGATGGCCGCGTTGTGTGTGATCGACGCGGTTGTGAGGCTGTTGCCGGGTGCGTTGGGTGACCACGAGTCTGCTGCCACGGACTCGTACTACGACGGGCTCGTGAGTCCGCCGAGTTATACTCGGCCGGCGGCTTTTCGGGGGCAGCGAGTTCCCGAAGTTCTTCAGGCGGGCGACCACGCGAAGATCGAGGCGTGGCGTCGAGCCGAAGCAGAGCGATTGACGGAGGAGCGGCGCCCGGATTTGTGGGCACGTTTTGTGGCTGAACACCGGCCGGATGAGGCCGAGCCAAGAGGGTAAGATCATGAAGAGGTTAGCGACTATCGAACGCGAGGGTCTGCGCACTGACATTCCCGACTTCGGTCCGGGCGACACCGTGCGCGTTCAGGTTCGCGTTCGCGAGGGAGAAAAGGAAAGGCTTCAGGCGTTTGAGGGTGTCTGTATTGGGCGGCGTGGTGGCGGGATCAGCGAGACGTTCACACTACGGAAGGTGTCTTCCGGTGTCGGCGTGGAGCGGATCTTCCCGCTGCATTCCCCGAGTTTGTCGGGCATCGACGTCGTCCGCCGCGGCCGCATTCGCCGTGCCAAGCTGTATTACCTGCGCAAGCTCTCCGGGAAGGCGGCCCGTATCCGGGAACGTCGAGATCCCTAGGTGGACACCCCGACGCTGGCGCGCGAGAGCGCGCTGTGGGCAAAGGGGATCCGCCATGTTGCCGGTCTGGATGAAGTCGGAAGAGGCCCCCTCGCCGGTCCGGTCGTAGCCGCAGCAGTCGTCTTTGCGAACGACACGACCGATATCGAAGGGCTGCGGGACTCCAAACAAATGACCGCTCGCCAACGCCATCGCGTGGCGGGCGTTATTCGTTGTACGGCGTTGGCGTGGGGCGTCGGCGCCGCGTCTCCCCGAGAGATCGACCGCCTGAACATTTTGCGCGCCACCGCGCTTGCGATGCGGCGCGCACTCTCGCTGCTCTCTCCATCGCCGGATCACGTGTTGGTCGACGGCAAGCCCTTTCCGGAACTTCGCTGTGAGCACGAAGCGATCGTCAAGGGCGACGCCACGTGTCTCTCCATCGCGGCCGCCTCGGTGATTGCCAAAGAGGCCAGGGACCGTCTGATGGTCTTGCTAGGGAGTCGATTTCCGGCGTTCGGTTGGGAACAGAACATGGGGTATGGCACGCGGGAACACATCGCGGCCATTGATACGAACGGTCTCACGCCCCATCACCGCCGCTCGTTTACACCCGTCTCGCAATTAAAGCTTTTTCGTTGACAGATCTGCCGGTATGGGGGGCCGTTGGGGGCCGACGAGCGCGCCGTGCCCCCTCACGGTTCCGGGGCTGGAACAACGGTACTGCTGTACAACGAGGAAGGGTCCCGCCTACGCCATATGGCGGGACACCAGCTTCGTCATTTCAAACATGCTGACCTGAGACTTGCCGTTGAATACGGCCTTCAGGTTAGCATCCGCATTGATCATGCGGCGATTGACGCTGTCCTGCAGTCCATTCTTGCGAATGTAGTGCCAAAGCTGCTTCGTGACCTCGGTCCGCGGCAGCGGCTTGCTGCCCACCACGGCCGCCAGTAAAGCATCCGGCTGCAATGGTCTCATGAAGGCCGCGTTCGGCTTACGCTTGGACTTCTTCTTGGCCTTCTTCTTCGCGGGCTTCTTCTTAGCCGCCTTGCGCTTGGTTGCCTTCTTTTTCTTCGCCTTGCGCTTGGTTGCCTTCTTTTTCTTCGCCTTGCGCTTGGTTGCCTTCTTTTTCTTCGCCTTGCGCTTGGTGGCCTTCTTTTTCTTCGCCTTGCGCTTGGTGGCCTTCTTTTTCTTCGCCTTGCGCTTGGTGGCCTTACGCTTGGTCGCCTTTTTCTTCTTTTTGGCGCCCTTGCGTTTCGTGGCCTTGCGCTTAGTGGCCTTGCGCTTGGTTGCTTTGCGCTTGGTGGCCTTGCGCTTGGTGGCCTTGCGTTTGGTCGCTTTCCGCTTTGCGCCCTTACGCTTGGTCGCCTTCTTCTTGGCTTTCTTCTTTCGTTTAGCGGCCATTTCCCCCTCGAGGAATGAGTGATCTTCGTCGACGAAAGCCAGCCCCAATTGCACACCAAAGTAAGTGTTTCTACTGGGAGAACAAGCTTTTTGTAATCGCTGCCCCCTATGAAAATGACGAGTTTTCCCTATGAGTTTCACGTGGTTGTGGAGAAACACACGAACCCGCTTGTGTCGCTGTCGGTCCCTGGCGATGTTTTCTCCACCCGACCGGGTAGCTCAGCTGGCAGAGCAACGGACTTTTAATCCGTAGGTCGTGGGTTCGAGACCCACCCCGGTCATCTCGATTCGATATGCACTGGTCGGATGGATCGGCCACCGAGGAGGCATCATGGGGCCGTTCGAAGCGCAGATCTTTAGTGTGGTGTTCGGCGTCTTCGGCGGTGTCGCGGCTCTGGGTTTGATTCTCCGTTTGAAGCTCAAGAGAAGAGAGTTGGAGATGGGGGCGGGCGACGCGGAATTGGGGCCGGCCGTCGATGCGCTGCGTGATGATCTCAACGACACGCGCGCTCAGTTGGCCGACATGCAGGAACGACTCGATTTTGCAGAGCGTTTGCTCACCGCCGGACGGGCATCGCAGGATGATGAGGGTGGGTGAGGGGTTGACTCGTTGAAGTAGCAGGGATGTGGGCCGGGCTTTGCGTGGGTCCCGCCTCGCCCCTCCAGCGAGGTCCTTACCGGCGGCAAGGAGCCCAATCGCCTGCTATCCGTCAAAAAACGGATTTCGTTTCGCTCGTACAACGCAAGAGCGTTGGGGCCTCCAGGGTGTTTCAAGCACCCAACGGATCTTGCAGAATAAGATGCGCGCACACCCCCGACCGTTGCGTCCAATGTGTCGCGCCCGGCTGCTCGGCCGGAATCCACTTGTTAATCTTGCTTAAGTTGTTATAATACATTGACTTACAGTACCTTGCGGTTCCCAAACGGCGCTGTGATCGGCCCATCATTCGCGGGTGGGTTGAGCTCTCCTACAGCAAAGGAGGCACCTTTGTGCTCGGGCTCACCGAAGGAATCCGCTCGATCAGCGAGATTAACTTGGGGGCATAGCAGCAATTGCCAATGAGACAACACAGGGGATCTCAATCGCAGATGTGGCACGTCGACGAGATGGCGTTGGTTCCGGGGTCCACCTGAATGAAGAAGATAGACCGCCTCGGGTGGGTGGCAGGGATCGCGTTCGTCTCCTACGGCCTACGCATTGGGATCCGGGTGAGTAGCCCGGAGATCATGGATCGGATTGAAGGAGTGCTTCCACCGCATGCCAAGCCGGCTCGCGGGCCCCGCGTCGGATGTTTGTATTCGCTGATAGTCAGCGGAACCAAGGTCGGCTCTAACGTTCGCCGTTTCAACATTCTGTATGCGGACGCGGTAACGCTGGCACGTGGGAAAGACACGGACCAGGTACTGGAAGCCCTCGAAGGGCACCTGCAGCTATACGTCGCGGAAAAGGCCCGCAGCAGAGTGTTTGTCCATGCCGGCGTCGTGGGCTGGCGTGGCAGCGCAATCGTCATCCCGGGGCGTACCATGAGGGGCAAGTCGACCCTGGTGAAGGCGTTGGTGGAAGCAGGGGCGACGTATTACTCGGACGAATACGCCGTTTTTGATGAGCGTGGTCGGGTGCATCCCTATCCGAAGCCTTTGTCGGTGCGGGAGAACGGGGGTGGACGCCCGAAGAAGATGCTCCCGGAAGCTCTGGGGGGGACAACCGGTGTCAAGCCGCTCCCGGTAGGTTTGGTTGTCGCGACAAGCTACCGGGAGGGTGCGCGGTGGCGACCGCGCTCGCTTTCGCCGGGGCGGGCGGTGATGGAACTCTTGGCCCACACCGTCTCGGCCAGACGCGATCCGGAGCGGGCCTTCGCGACGCTGCGTTCGGCCACGGCCGGGGCGACGGTGATAAAGGGGGCGCGCGGGGAGGCGGACGAAATCGCTGAAGTCCTCTTAGGCCGGTTATCGGATCGGGCGGGCAGACTCTCGCTAGACGGTAGCTCGGGACGAGTGGTGGCTTGTGCTTGTTGAATCAATGGTGGTAGTGTCGAGACGCGCCACCGATTTGGAGTGAGGTCGATATGGACACGACGAGAGTGCCGATGCCCCGCGCGAGGCAAGACGAGCTGGTGGTCGAAGAGCTACACGACGAAACCCTGGTATACGACCTGAAGCGCCACAGGGCCCGGTGCCTGAATCGCACGGCCGCCCTGGTCTGGCGGCATTGCGATGGACAAACGAGCATGGCCGAGGTGGCCGCGCTGCTGGAGGAGCAATCAGTAACCCCGGCCGACGAGGCGGTGGTGTGGATGGCGCTGGACCGTTTGAGCAGGGCGCATTTGCTGACTGAGCCGGTGACACTGCCGGCAGATAGGGCCCAATACTCGCGGCGGGAAGTGCTACGAACCCTGCGACGAGCAGCAGGGATCGCGCTCCTCCTACCGGTGATCGAAACGATCGTCGCGCCACGTGCGGCGGCACAAGCATCGTGCCCTTCGAGTTGTTTGGGGCAACCGAATTGCATCCCATGCCGTAGCAAAAACGGCAAAAATTGCACCAATAGAAGTTGTTGCAATGGCGTATGCAGGCGTAACAAGCAGGCACGAAAAAAATGTGGTTGTTAACCCCGATCGGGTGAACGTCGAGCGGACTTTCCCCTTGGACCGCTGGGAGCACCTCTGTTCGGGAGCATGCACAGCCTGCATGGGCAGGGATGCCCAACCGCCAGATGGAATGAACGGAGGAGCGGGGCGTGCCCGAACGAACCACGGATAATCAGGCCGTCTCGCTCTTCTTTGCGTTCCCTGATGGGGTCTATCACTACGTCTGCGCAGAGTGCACAGCCCTGTGCTGCCGCGGGGACGGCTTCGGCGGCAGCCTCGAGCGGGAGATGCGGACGCTGCTGGAGATCTATCCAGCCCTTGGCAGCGTTTCCACCAGCCGGGAAGCCGATCAAGTCAGTATCACAACGCCTACCGGCAAGTGCTTTTTCCTCGACGCCGACAACCTCTGCCGTATTGAAAAAGAGCACGGAAAGGCCACCAAGCCGGGGGTTTGTGTGCTCTTTCCCTTCAACGTGTTCACAAGGATCGGAGCCGCTGTTGCCGTCAGCCCGCACTTCCTGTGTCCCCTGCGTTTGCAGGCCCCACCACGGCCCGGGACCGTCGAGGGTACACACGCATTCCTTGAAACCGCCATCCGTGACAGCCGAATGCTGGATCCAACATTCGTGAAGTCGTTTCTAACACCTGCCCGTTTACACCCGGATCTCAGCCCGCGAGCCGTACTGGCGCGGGAATCGACCTTCCGGGATGCGTGTTCCCAGGCCCTCGACCATGCCCGCTTCGGCACCACGCTGAACGATGCTTCCGCCGATCGCGCGGCGCTGGATTCCCGCGTGGATCGTGGAACTCGGCTTCTCGGCCTGGATCCGCCCTCCCGCCCCACCGCCCGGGACGCCATCGACGACTTGTTGTTGGCGCTGGCATCCCCCCTCCGGCTTGGCCTGCTCAGCCTGAGCTCGGAAGGAATGCTTGGGGCGCTGGCGTTGGCAGAGCGCATTCTGCGACACACACGCGCACTGTCGCCTGAGGCGCCTTCCTTACAGGGAGCCTACGATGTTCTGAGCGGTCTTTTCCCCGTGCTGTGCCTATTGGCTCGTGGTGACGAACCCCTTGAAATCCGCCGAGCCGCCAACCTGAAATCGTCAGAGTTCGGCGTTCCCGAGCTGGTCTTCACCGCCCATCGCTTCTGGAGTGCATTCAAGAGCACCCCGCAGACTCTCACGGCCCTCGAGCAGTCGGTTCCACCCACCCTGAGCCCCTCAGATCGTACCGTGCTCTTCAACAGTCTGGGAACCCAGATGGACCAGGTGATCCTGAAGCGCGGGAGGAAGCCGAAATGATTGAGCTTGGGGTGGTGAGATACGTGTAGTGAGATCGTCGTATCTGGATCCGCACCCTGACAACGACCCCCGACGACTCGGCAAGCTGGTAGCATCGGTCCTCGCCGGCGCCTGGCGCGCTTCCCCCGCGCCCCCGCCCCCGCCTCTCTCGCCCGCCGCCCTCATCGAGGTCACACCCCTGCTGCTCGGCACGGGAGCGGCGAGCCTCGGGTGGTGGCGGGTGCGGTCGTCCGAGTTACGCACCTCCGCCGCTGCCCACGAACTTCGGCAGGCGTACCGCCTGTACACTCTCCAGGCTCGCCGCCAGGAGCCCCGAATCGTCCAGGCCATCACGCTCCTTCGTTCGGCCGGCGTGGAGCCACTGCTGGTCAAGGGATGGGCAGTCGCTCGACTCTACCCCGAGCGCGGGCTGCGACCTTATGGAGACATCGACCTGTGTGTTCGGCCGGAACAGCATGCGGTCGCGGTGGCTGCACTAGCCGCTCCCGCGGCCGGGACGGTGGTGGTCGATTTGCACAAGGGTCTGCCCGAGCTCCACCGCCCTTCGCTGGATGATGTCTACGAGCGTTCCCAGCTGGTATCGCTGGGTGAGATCGACGTGCGGACATTGGGACCCGAAGACCATCTCCGATACATGTGCATACACATGCTGCGCCATGGCGCGTATCGCGCCCTGTGGTTGTGTGACATCGCCGTTGTTCTCGAGTATTTGCCCAAGGATTTTGATTGGGAGTATTTGCTGCGGGGAGATCGGCGGCGTGCGGATTGGGTAGCATCCGCCGTGTGCCTGGCACACGGGCTGCTGGGGGCGTGCCTGGACGGCACGCCAATGGCAGAGAGGGCCCGACTCCTGCCCGGATGGCTCCGTCCGGCAGTGCTAAGCCAGTGGTCGATCGACGAGCACTACATGGACAGCCCGTCGATGGCGTATTCCTTCGTGCATCCCGCCCAACTGCTGAGAGCGCTTCGCCTCCGTTGGCCCAATCCCATTCAGGCAACGGTGGGCGTCGGAGGGCCGTTTAACGGACTGCCCCGCTGGCCGTTTCAGCTGTGGGAATGCGTCTTGCGGACGGCGCACTTTCTGACACAGGTACCGACGCTGATCCGACTGAGATCCTTGCGGGCGGTTGGGCGCGGGGAACATGTCCCGGTCTCCGCTGTCGGTAAGCCGGTAAATCGGTAGGGCGGAAGGATGGAACGACGGAAGGGCGGAGGAAAGAGGACCGACGGCATGGGACGGTCGGCGGCCGTGCTTACTTGACGAGTCTACCTGTCTGCGGATCTACCTGCCTGGCGATAGAGTCGAGATTGCGGCACAATCGGCGCGTGCTCATTACCTCATTTACATCTACACCGGCCCTTTTTCGGATTGACTACGATGCAGGTCGTGCCGGGCTTGTTGCTGCACGGAAGGCCGAGTCCGACACAACCCTGTCGGCAGGCCTTCTTGGTTGTCGTCGATTGTGCCATGGCCGCCGTGGGGGAGGTCATCGTCGCGACGACCGGCAACAGCATCGCGAGTCCACCGACGGCCAGTCGCTTCACCAACTCGCGTCGCGAGTGTCCCGCTGCCACCGTTGGAATGTTGGTCCCCTCCTCCAGCAGCTTCGCCTTCTGCAGCCGGTTCAGGGCGAACCGCACGATTCCCTCATCCTGCGGTAGCTCTGACTCCTCTGCCAGAATCCTGGCCAGTTGCGTGGTGGAGGTTCGCCCGTCGCTGTGCCGCCAGACGACGGCAGCTGGGCCATTCAGACAATGGGCCGTGTGACGCTTCAAGTCGTACACGAGGGTTTCTTCCGGCAGTTCTTCAACCACCAGCTCCTCCGTCCTCGCACGAGGCATCACTGCGCGTGTCCGTCCCATCAGTGGCTCCTCTCTCTGGCGATCACGCTCCACTTGGCGATCCAGGAGTGGAATATAAGTCATTACATGGCAAGCAGATACCGTTCCGCGTCTCAATCAGTTTCATGCCACCTCGGGGTAGCAATCAAAGCTCGCACATTGGCCCCGATTGAGCGGTGGGATCGGTCACAACCCAGGAAATCCGGCCAGTCCGTCGCGCAGTGGGGAGCGCCGTGGCGTCATCGCGTCAGCGTCTTCCGAGCCACGGCCGCGAGGTGCTTGGCGCGGGCAACGATCGGCGATCTCGCCTGGGGCCAACGCCAGCGGAGGAAGGCCCGCGGTGGCCACACTGCGTCGGTGAGGAGATGTCGGGCGGAGCCCATGCGATCGAGGAGTAGCATTCGGCGCGCGATCCGGCGCGGTGTGATAGCCCTGTGCTCCTGCGCGGTGGCCGCACCGGCCCAGGTCAGCCACCGGTCGAGTTCGAGATGTGTAGCGAGCCGCCGCCCGCGCCAATCGCTCGGGGCCGATCCCATGTTCGGCAACGGGTCGAGCCCGAGGTCGCGTTGCAGCGCGGCGCACACAGCGCGCCCGGCTCGCAAAATGCCGATGTCGTCCAGCATCGACTCGATCTCGCCGGCAGCATCCGGCGAGAGGTGCTGCCTCAGGAGCACGAAATCGAGCAAGCTCCTTATGTGAAGCAGATCGTGGTGCACGAGGTGATACAGGATGAGCGCGGCGTGGTGCTCCGGGGAGGGCGCGGGAAGGGCATTGACGCGTGTGACGCCGTCCCACAGTGAGTCCGGAAACGGATGGTTGGGGCGGGGAAGGAGGTGATCGAGGGGCTCGATGCCCCAGCGGATGTCAACGTTCACGGATTCCATCGGCGAGCGGGCGTCTTTCTTGATCAAGATGATACCCGGGGTCAGCTCCTCCGGCCCGCTCTGACTGTTCGGTGGCAGGATCCGATAATCAGCGGCCTCGAGGTCCTCGACCGCGGCGTCACGCGCTTCGCGGGGTACGCAAAGGTCCAGATCCACGAAGTGTCGATCGCCCGGCTCGTAGAGCCACCTTGCAACGATCACGCCCTTCACGAAAAAGTGTGGGATGCCGCCCTCTGTCAGAACGGACGAGATTGCCCCCGCTTTCTCCATCAGCACGCGTTCGGAGAGCCGCCGCGCTAGAACCTCGCCCCTGACCTTCGCGAGGTGTTCACCTTCCGGCCAGTGACGTGCTGCGAATCCTGCGATCCCAAACCGTCGCGCGAGTGTGATCGGTGCATCATCGCCGGTGATGCCGAGACGCGCAGCCGCCACCGCGAGAGCTTGCGTGAATCGGTTTCCCACGGACTCAGTCATCGCACGTGTCTTATCTCCGCTTCCTCCCGCGCTTCAGGATCACCTGGTCCATCTGGGTTCCCAAGCTGTTGAAGAGCACGGTACGATCTGAGGGACTCAGGGTGGGTGGAACCGACTGCTCGAGGACTGTGAGGGTCTGCGGGGTGCTTTTGAATGCACTCCAGAAGCGATGGGCGGCGAAGACTAGCTCGGGAACGCCGAACGGTGGCGCCTTCAGGCTGGCGGCTCTGGATATTTCGACGGGTTCGTCACCACGAGCCAATAGGCGCAGCACGGGGAAAAGCCCGCTCAGAACCTGGTGTGCTCCTTGTAGGGAAGGCTCCTCAGGCGACAGTGCGCGTGTGTGTCGCAGAATGCGCTCGGCCAACGCCAGCGCCCCGAGCATTCCTTCCGAGCTCAAGCTGAGCAGGTCAAGCCGGAGGGGGGATGCCAGCGCCAGCAACAAGTCGTCGATGGCGTCGCGGGCGGGGGGGCGGGAGGGCGGATCCAGGCCGAGAAGCCGAGTTCCACGATCCACGCGGGAATCCAGCGCCACACGATCGGTGGACGCATCGTTCAGCGTGGTGCCGAAGCGGGCATGGTCGAGGGCCTGGGAACACGCATCCCGGAAGGTCGATTCCCGCGCCAGTACGGCTCGCGGGCTGAGATCCGGGTGTAAACGGGCAGGTGTTAGAAACGACTTCACGAATGTTGGATCCAGCATTCGGCTGTCACGGATGGCGGTTTCAAGGAATGCGTGTGTACCCTCGACGGTCCCGGGCCGTGGTGGGGCCTGCAAACGCAGGGGACACAGGAAGTGCGGGCTGACGGCAACAGCGGCTCCGATCCTTGTGAACACGTTGAAGGGAAAGAGCACACAAACCCCCGGCTTGGTGGCCTTTCCGTGCTCTTTTTCAATACGGCAGAGGTTGTCGGCGTCGAGGAAAAAGCACTTGCCGGTAGGCGTTGTGATACTGACTTGATCGGCTTCCCGGCTGGTGGAAACGCTGCCAAGGGCTGGATAGATCTCCAGCAGCGTCCGCATCTCCCGCTCGAGGCTGCCGCCGAAGCCGTCCCCGCGGCAGCACAGGGCTGTGCACTCTGCGCAGACGTAGTGATAGACCCCATCAGGGAACGCAAAGAAGAGCGAGACGGCCTGGCTATCTGTGGTTGCTCCGGGCATGCCATGCTCCTCCGTTCATTCCATCTGGCGGATAGGCATCTTAGGGGCATGGCGTCCGCGATCGACGGCAGCCATGCCAACTGACGATCGGCTCGAAAGAAGTATGGCGTTCTCCGCTGGAAGATGCACCCCGTCGTTATCGCAACAGCAGTTCCCCCAGCAAGGAAGCCCTACCTACCGCCCTACCGCCTTACCGCCTTTCTTGGAACTGCCGCTCCCAACCGGGGGTTCTACCGCATATGGCGCTGGTATCCCACTCGTTGCACCTTAAACAACCATGAAGCTGTCTGACTGGCTGACCACCCTTCTTTCTAAGAAGCAGCCCGACCCGTCCTACCCCGATCTCCCGCTGGTGAGGGAGAACGGGGAGAGCACCGTTGCCGGCCTGTACCTCATGGGCGACGTCGGGGGCACGCCGCTCATCAAACTCGGCCTCAACGAGGGGGTCGACGTCATCAACCGGTTGCACGCCGAGTTGGGAGCGCCTTCTCAGAGCGATCCGGAGCTGCTCGACGTGGTCATCGTCGGCGCCGGGGCGTCGGGTCTCGCCGCCGCGATGCGGGCGCACGAGTTGGGCATGCGTTACCAAGCACTCGAATCCGAGCGCATCGCGACGACCGTCATCGACATGTATAAGGGCAAGGTGCTCTTTGCCGAGCCCGAGGGACTCCCGAATAGAAGCTCGATGTGGTTCGAGGAGTGCACCCGCGAGGAGCTGCTCGAACGGTGGCCCGCGCAAGTGCGAGAAGCGGGGCTCAAAGTCAACGAACATGAGAAGGTCGTCGATGTCACGAAGACCCGGGGACACTTTGTTGTCAAAACCAATCGTACCGGTTATCGCACCAGGCGGGTAATTCTCGCGTTGGGTAAATCCGGCAACCCGCGCAAGGCCGGCGTACCCGGCGAGCAAGAACATCCCGGCAAACTCCACCATAGTCTCAGCGATCCGAGCGAGCACGACGGCAAGCGGATACTCATCTACGGTGGTGGTGACGTTGCCGCCGAGGCGGCGCTTGCGTTGTGTGTCAATAACGATGTCACGGTGGTCACCATCGACGACGAGTTGACGTTCCCCCGCAAGCGCAATGTCGAAGCGCTTTTGGCCGCGCGGGCAGCCGAGCGGCTCGATCTGCATCTGTCGACCAAGTTGGTCGGCTTCGACGATCGGTCAGTGACGTTCAAGAACGGTGGCGGTGTCGAGCAGACCGTTCCCAACGACGTCGTTTTCGAGATGATCGGATCGGATCTTCCTGTTCCGTTTTTCCGACGTGTCGGCGTGCGGTTGGAAGGAGACTGGCATCCCAAACGGTGGGCGGCGCTCGTCGGGATGTTCGTGTTCGCTTACAGCTTGTACGCGCTGAAGAAGTTTCCCCAAACACCGTACGCCTGGCCGTACACGACGTTTTGGTCGCAGGAGAGTTTTGCAGGCGTGGTGGGAGCAATGTTCCGTGTTGCCTTTTCACCGTTCACCTGGATGTTCAACGAGCGAGCGCAGCAGGACATTTTCGGAACGCTGTGGTTCCAGCAGGGATATCTGTACAGTCTCCTCTATACGCTGGTCTTTGCCGGATTTGGATACCAGGCATTCGTGCGGTGGACGGGCATCGCGCGCAATCCCCGATATCAGAAGTGGCGCTATATCTCACTGACGAGCTTCCAGGTTGGATTTTTCCTGCTCGCGAACGTCGTTGGCGTGCACGCGTTGGCCGTGGAAAATTCCTGGAGAGTGTGGGGATTGTCCCAGCCTTGGCCGTTGTCCATCAGCTGGTTCAATTGGTGGGGCGACGGGGATCCGAAGTTGGTCATGTATTCCTTCATTACCGCCGGCATCCTGCTGACGTCCGTCGCCATCCCGTTGGCGGCGCGGCGACACGGGAAACGTTTCTGCACTTGGATCTGTGGGTGTGGCGGCTTGGCCGAAACGTGGGGAGATCGGTGGCGTCATCTTGCTCCCAAGGGCAAACGCAGCCGTTCGTGGGAATTTCAGGGGGGCGTGCTCCTGGCAGGCGCAACGCTGGCGACCATCATCACGGTCGGCATGTTCAACACACGAGCCGACAATGTGTGGATGGCGTCGTACCAATATCTCGTAGACTTCTGGCTGATCGCGACCATACCAATCGCCATGTATCCGTTCTTCGGCGGGAAGGTGTGGTGTCGCTATTGGTGTCCGCTGGCCGCCTTCAATCAAGTCCTTGCTCGCTGGTACGGTCGGCTCCGCATTACAGCAAACGACAAATGCATCTCGTGCACCATGTGCAGCCGCTACTGCCAGGTCGGGGTGGACGTGATGGCGTTCGCCAAGAGCGGGCTTCCCTTCGACAACCGCAACTCGAGCTGCATTCAGTGCGGTATCTGCATCGACGTCTGCCCGATGGACGTTCTCGAGTTCGACCTTTTGCCCGTGGGGGGGAAACTCCCATCGATCATGCACGAGCTAGACCGAGCCAAGGCGGCTTAGGAGCTTGCCGCTCTAGGTCGTTTGGCGTAGTGTGATTGTTATCACGGCGCTGGCCTGGCCGCAGTCCTAGCTTGTGTTTGCGGCGCTAGGTCGGGGGATGTTGATCCGGTCTAGGACGCCAGCTTCGGTTTTTCTACGCTGACTCAGAGCAAATCCGTCGAAAGGCGGAGACGCAGAGCTACGGGACTACCGCGAACGCCTTGTTCGCCAAGTTGGCCGGGCCACCAGCGACATCTCTTGGTCGAGGCCCGCGTGCAAACCGCTGGCCTCTATCAGCGGAGGCCGCTATGCCACACACGGACGCCTGGACCCGTCGTCTTCCTGTTTCACATTCGTATCCGAGATGAAGCAGCACCACCACGACCGCGCGCGAGCCGGCTCGAGCGGCTTCACGTTGGTCGAGATGCTGACCGTCGTCGTGGTGATAAGCGTGCTCACGACGCTGGCCCTCCCGCGGATCGACCTCTCCAGATACCGATCGATGGGCGCCATGCAAACGGTTGGCTCCACCATGTGGGCCGCCCAGCGCCTCGCCGTCACCGGGCAGCACAATGTGATTGTCTCGTTCGACGAAACCGCCAACATGCTGTTTCTCCACGAGGACCTGAATAACGACAATGGGGTCGACAGCGGCGAGCGGCTGCGGCGGGTTGTGTTGGGCGAGAGGATCTTGTTCGGTCGCGGATCGGCGCCACTGCATCCAGAGGGCCCCCGTACCATCAGTTTCACCAAGATCGTGGACGGTCGCCGAGCGGTCATCTACCGACGCAACGGGAGCGCGAGCGAAACTGGCAGCTTCTATCTCACGACAAAACGCGAGGCCGACTTTGGCGGCCACCCCCAAGACACGCGATTGTTACTGATCGATCGGGCCACTGGTCGTACCTCCACGTATCGGTATGGACCGACAGGTTGGGTCAGAGGCTTCTAGTGCGAGACCAACGAGGATTCACGTTAATCGAGTTGATCGTTGCGGCTGGCGTGCTCATGCTGGTAGTGCTCGGAATGGCAACGACCACAGTCCGGTTCGTGCGGCTAGTCGCGGAGAGCGACTGGCGCGCAACCGCTATCGAGCTCGCGGACGATCGAGTTCAGTTGATTGCCATGGATCCGGATTACGATCAGCTCGAAGCAAAATACTCCGGAACCGAGTCCGGGTTCCCGACGCTCACCGGTGTGACGCGGGAAACCTACATCGTGCACGTCGGCGGTTCGAGTCAGGACTTCAAGAGAATTACGGTCACGGTGGGCGCACCGGGGTTGGAGCAACCGGTTACGCGATCGGTGACGGTGGGGGCGCCATGAGGCGCGCCAATCGACTGGGTAATAGGGGTCTGACGCTCGTTGAGCTTCTGATTGCCATGCTGGTGTTTGGCATCATTACAGGAAGTGCGTTGAGCGTATTTCGCTCACAGAACCGCGCGTTCACGACCGGCGTCGATCGGATGACGGTTTTGCAGAATCTGCGTTACGCCGTCAACACCTTACAAGGTGATCTTCGAACGGTCGGATCGAACGTTCCGGCGATTCAACCCTTCATCGTCTATGCGGACCAGGATGTCATCGCGTTCAACGGGGATTACGCGACTAACGTCGCGAATGATCCGTTCGCCGTCTTTTACGATCCGGATGTGCCTGCGGGGGAAGTCACTGCCCTGAGAGCGGCGCAACCGATCACCGTTCCCAACAGCGGGTTCGTGTACCCGACGACCGATTACCTGACGGGCGGCGTCAACAGTCCCGCCGAGACCATCGTGTTTTACTTTCGGCCGGACTCACTGACAGGCCGGGGAGATGATTACGCGCTGTTTCGCGTGGGGAACCGCGGGGCACCCGAAATGGTCGCGCGTAACCTGCTGCAGACAGAGGGGCAGCCGTTTTTCCAGTTCATCCGACTTGTGTCCACCGGAACCGGCACAACGGCAATCGAGGTACTCCCGTCTTCCCAGTTGCCGTTGGCTCATGTCGCACCTCGCCAGGGGTCGCCGGCGGATACCGCCGAATCGGCATTGATCGACAGTCTTCGGGCGGTGAGGGTGCAGTTCACCGCTACAAACGGCCGCACTGGGGCCGAGGAGTACCGGCGCGCGATCACTCGATTGATACACCTGCCCAACGCCGGCGTTACGACTCGCCCTGCCTGCGGCGACGTTCCCATCTTGGGTAGCGCTTTTTCAGCGGTGGCCGGCGGTAATCCGGGAGATCCCGTAACCCTCACGTGGACGCCGGCCGTGGACGAAACCGGTGGCGAGCGTGACGTCGTACGTTACGCGATCTATCGCCGAGAGGGCGCGACCCTGGATTGGGGTAATCCCTTGCTCAGTATTCCCTCAGGGGAGGCGAACTACACCTATGCCGACGGTGATGTGATTCCCGGCGAGGTGTATTGGTATGCCTTGGCAGCCCAAGACTGCACGCCGGCGTTGTCGGGTCAAGTGCAAGCAGGGCCGGCCATCGCACAATAGCAGCGTTTGAAGACGTCTAATGGAGGCACCATGAAGATATTCGAGCCAGTAAACAACGAACGAGGCGTCGCCTTGTTCCTGGTGATGATGATCGTGTTTGCGGTCGGCACACTATCTGTTGTGACGGCGGTCGTGTCGCACAACGCCGCGCTCATCAACCGATACAACGATCGCCAAAACGTGCTGGTTGCGGCGGCGGATGCGGCACTAGAGGAAATCCGGTCGACACTCAATCTCGGGGGAATCGCCTACCCGGACGATGGATACATCACCGTCGAGGCCAACACCGAGGTCACCGACGCGTACGGCAACATCATTCCCGATGTCACCCGATCCACCTATGTTGGCCCCACCGGAATCACGTCCGGTCAGTATGGTGTGTTCGGGAGCGTGCTGACCATTGTTGAGGACGCTTTCGGCAACAAGGTCATTCGGCGTGGCGAAGTGATACAGGAGAGCTTCTCCAAGTATGCGTACTTCACCGACGTCGAGCCGTCGAATATCTCGTTCGGTGGAGGAGACCAGATTCAGGGCCCGATACACTCCAACAGTGACATTAAGATCTACGCTTCTGGAGCGACGTTCCTGGGAACAGTGACGACCGCCGGGATCGTGCCAACCCCACAATACGGCACCTTTGCGCAGGGGTACACCGAAAATGCACCGCCTATCGATATGCCTCCAACGGCCGATCTCACCAAGCTCGCCACCCAAGCGTCTGCGGGTGGCACACGCTTTTCGAGTTCCGGCGCCGGAGGGAGCGGACGCGCCACGATGCGGATCGAATTCGTCGCCGTTGATCTGAATGGTGATGGTGAGGCCACCGGAGACAATGAGGGGTTCATCCGAGTGTATCGAGCCGCCAACAATACCAGCAACGGCGGCCGCTGGGTGGTGGCGGACCTCCCGAGCAACTACGGATCGAGTTACATGCGCAACTCCTTGAACTGCGGTCACTGGGAGGGGGTGCCGTACCAGTCCGTGTTCCGGGTGGCCAACGACCACCCGAACCCCAACACCGCGGACGACTGGCGCGACGCCATGAGGAGTGGGACACGGCGCTGCTACCTCGGCGGGGCCGACGAGCTGAACGGCGGGGTGGGCGGCACATTCGTAGCGAATGATGGCAACGGGCAATGGTTGCCATGGGGCGGACCGGTGGATCCGAACCTCGCAGGTTTGCGTGCCGACGCGGCGTACTTGTTCCCGCTCAGCCGGCAGCTCAACCCGTCGTTCAAGGGCGTGATCTACGTCGATGGAAAGGTGGCTGTCAGCGGAAGCCTCCGCGGACAGGTCACGCTCGCTGCCACGAACGACATCATCATTGCGGACGATATCGTGTATGAGACGGACCCGGTAGCGGGTACCTGTGCGGACATTCTCGGAATGTTCAGTGCGGACGATATCGTGATTTCCGACAACGCCATCAATGCACCTGTGAGGGCGTGGAGTGGCACGAGCTACCGAACCTACGACGATACATCCGATGAGTTCATCCACGGGGTCGTGCTCGCGTTGGACATCTTTACCGTAGACAATTACAGCGGTGGATCGAGCAATGCGCAACCCTGCGAAGGCAGGGCGACGGGCCGTGGCTGCATCTACCTCACGGGCGGAATCATTCAGCGCGTGCGTGGCGCCGTCGGACTCACAAGTGGCCGCGGGTACTCGAAACGGTATGGGTACGACCAGTGTGCATTCACCAACTCACCTCCGTACTTTCCCTCCACCGGGCACTTCGTCCGTGGACGGTATTACGATGTCGATCCGGTAGGTTTCGACCTCGAGGCCTATTGGAGTATGTTCACACCGCAGAACTAACCATGCCCCAAAGCGAATGGCGGTATGGCGGTAGAGGAACGTTATCGATGACAAGCCCCTACCGCCCTACCGCCCTACCGCCCTACCGCCCTACCGCCCTACTGCACCAGGTGTCCCCAGCCCGCGTGAATCACGTCCTCTTTTTCGCCAGAGCTCCCCGATCGGGACAGGTAAAGACCCGATTGGCAGCCGACGTAGGCCCCGATGCGGCACTCGAAGTCTACCGGACTTTGGGATCGCGCGTGGTGGACCAGATCGCCGGCGTATCGTCGATTACGGTGTGGTACGAACCCGCCGACGCCGAAGAGGAGATGCGTGCGTGGCTGGGAGATCTCCGTTTTGAAGCCCAACCGGACGGCGATCTCGGCGCGCGGCTGACTCGCGCGTTTGCCGCACACTTTGTAATCCACCCCCGCGAGCCGGCCATTGCGGTTGGAGCGGACGCGCCCGACGTCGACGCCGCCGTGATCGAGAGCGCGGGAAACGCGCTCCGCGCGACCGAAGTTGTGTTGGGTCCTGCAGACGATGGAGGATACTACCTCATTGGGTTGGCGCGTCCGCTGCCGGAGCTGTTTCAGGCCATGCCATGGGGTACGGAAGAGGTGTTGGATGCCACGCGGGCGGCGTGCGACAAAATGCGCATTACGCCTGCGTTGTTGCCGGTGCTGAGAGATGTGGACCGTTTGAGCGATTTGAAAGCGCTGGGTCTCTGGCCCTCTTGACCACGTCCTATAGCTGGGCAATATTCGCGGCGCTTCCCTGATTTCCCAGAAATCGAGGCCGCATCCATGGCGTGGAGAGTGATCGACATCGAAGACGAAGTGTGGCATGTGCAGGCTGCCGCAGAGCGGCGGCCGGACGAGAGACTCTGGCAGCTCACCCTCTCCTTCCGTTGTTACCACGGCGATCGGAAGTCCAGCGCTTTTTGGGCCACGTACCCGCTCGAGTCCGGATCGAAAACCTCGTTGTTTGCCCTGGCTGAGCGTATTCAGGACGACGAACTGCGAGAGGTCCTGGCCCAACACACACCCTAGGTCCGCCCATGCCTTCACTCGCGATTACTTCTGTGCAGGACCTGCGCCGCATCACCGAAGCCGTCGATCAGTTGCTCGGCCACTCAGTCGACGACGTGAACATTCGTTCAGACTGCCGGCAACTCCGGATCAAACTCGACGACGGACGCAGTCTGCTGGTCAGCGTCTTCATCGATGAGGCGGGCGTTGCCCGCCTCGACGTGGACGTGCTACACGCGCCGGAAAACCGCTCTCGTGCCCAGCTCGAGGTCCGGTTCGACGCCGACGACTAGCCCCCCGGATGCCACCCCCAACAAGCAGCGGATAACGAGAAGCGACCATGGGTATCCAAGAAACTGCTATGTCGGACCGCCGCAATCGTCTCAAGTTCATCGGCCTCGAGTTCGAGAATACGTCCAAGGGCCGGCAGGCCAAGGTCATACTTGGGCGGCAGCCGGATCTGATGTTTGTCGGTACCGCAAACTGCTCCGAGGCTGCCGGTGGCGATGTGAGGTGTGCGGCCCTGGCCACCGTGGACGCTATTCACCGGGCGGCCAGTGAAACTGAGCGGATATTCCAACTCGTAGGGGCGAGGGTCGTGAAAGCGTTCGATGCCACGGTCGTCATCGCCTCGCTGTGGGCCCGTTTGGGGGGCGGCAAACGCCGATTGGTGGGATCGTACCTGGTAGATGACGATGAGCCCAAGGGGGCAGCGCTAGCGGTCCTGAATGCAACAAATCGGTTCCTGGGTGTGGCGAGGTCGTCGGGAGGGGTGTGACCTACATCACCAGCCGAGACCCCCGGCTGGTCCATATTGATTATGTTATAGGGACCCGTCGGAAAGGCACTATCGCGTTGTGAACATGAGACTTACCACGCATCAGGGTATGGAACGGACCGCGATCCTGGCGGCGCTTGCGTTGTCCGGTTGCGCTGGGCGGTCTGAAATCGTCTCGCAGCCCGAGGCGGCTCCCGAGGCCGTGGTGGTCACCCAGGGTCCCCAGAGCCCTCAGGTCCTCCTCCCAAGGACTCCCTGGATCGCGTTGGACGACTCCTCGGCCGATGAGCGCGCGCTCCAGGCCCTCCACGAGCTGCAATTCAGAAGCCTCGGTAAGGGGGCCGACCACGTTAGCGGGGTGGTGCCCGTGGTAGGTCTGTACGATCCGACCAGTGCCCGCGGTGGCACCGCGAGCAGCCACGTTTCCTCATTGAACATCGAGGAGTTTGCGGGCCGCGATCGCGTGAGATACTACGTGGATTTCTTCTTGGATGAGTCTCGCGCCCGATTCAACATCTGGTTGGGTCGGCTGGCTCGATATGACGGGATGATTCGAAACGTCCTGCGCCGGTACGATCTTCCTGAAGACTTGATCTATCTCGCGTTGATCGAGAGCGGCTACTCCAATACCGCCGTGTCCCGAGCCTACGCGATCGGCATGTGGCAGTTCATCCGGAGCACCGGCCGGCAGTATGGCCTGCGCATAGACGGTTGGGTGGACGAGCGGCGTGATCCGTTCAAGGCCACCGACGCCGCAGCTCGCCACCTTTCCGATCTCCAGGACGAATTCAAATCTTGGTACTTGGCCGCTGCCGCGTACAACGGCGGCGCTACTCGTGTGTCCCGTGGTTTGCGACGATTGAACGAGGAGGTGGGATCTGACTCGACCTTCTTCGTGCTGGCGGATAAGCGCTGGATCCGCCGCGAGACGCGCGACTACGTACCCAAGCTGATTGCGGCCACGATGGTGGCGACGGATCCGGTGGGTTATGGATTCGACAGCATACCGGCGTTGGAGCCGCTGGTGTTCGATGAAATCACGGTCGCCGATCAGACCGGTCTGGATGTCATCGCCAGTCTCGCCGACACCACCATCCGCGCCATTCGCGAATTGAATCCGCAATACTATCGAGGTGCCACTCCGCCCGGCGAGCAGGTTGTCGTGCGCGTTCCCAGGGGGTCGGGTAACCGTGTCGCGCAGGAGTACGCCCAGTTACCGCCGTCCGAGCGCGTGCACTTCCTCCAGCACAAGGTGCGGCGGGGTGAGACGATGGGCGAGATCGCGGAACGATACGGCGTAGGATTGAGCGCGTTACGGGTGGCCAACCCACGGGTGCGGCCGCGGCGGATGCGAATCGGACAGCGGCTCGTCATCCCCATGGGTGGGGCCGTCCGTCGTGCGCGCCCGATAGCGCGTGCCGCCGTTCCGCCGAGCGGTCGTCACACCGTGCGGAGGGGCGACACGCTTTGGATCGTGTCACAACGATACGGTGTGACGCTGACTGAACTTCGACGGTGGAACGACATGCGGCCCAGCGCAACCAACATCAAAGTTGGACAGCGACTGCGCGTCAGGCGGTAGCGGCTTTCGCAGGGGTAGGACCTACCGCAGTTGGTCTCCGTCGTTCGGCAAATACCCTTCCAGCACCGAACTTGCGTATCCATTGCGCGGATCGAGACCGCCCGCCAGCAGTTCTTGCAATCGGGTGGGGCCACGGTTGTAGGCCAATAGTGCGAGTGAGAGGTCACCCGAATACTTCTCCAGCATCTGGCCCAAGAACCGGAAACCAATTCTGAGATTCACCTCGGCGTCGAACAGCTCCTCGTCCGTGAGGTCGGGTACGAACATTCTGGCCGTATGGGGCATGACCTGGGCGAGGCCGAGCGCGCCGGCGGAGCTGATGGCGCGAGGATTGAATCGACTTTCGGCGTGCACGACACGGAACCCCAGTTCCGGATCGATCCTCTCGTGCAGCGCGATATCGTAGATCAGCGCCGCAAGATCGCCGTCCAAGTTGAAACGAGCAGAGTATTCGAGAACGGTCTGTGCCCGTCTCAGCTCGCGAGCGGGCGCTTCGGCTACGACCGAATCCAATACCACTTCCGGCAGGCGAAGACCTGCCAGAGTCACAGTCCCTGTGAAGACTTCGTTCGACACGTCGTCTGTACGACGCGTGGCACCGAGCAGGGCGGCCAGGAACGCTGCGCAACCCAGAAACGCCAACCCCCGAATGGCTAATCGTTGAGTGAGCGATAATCGGTTCACGAGACCGTAGGTCTCAAGCTGCAAATCAGTCATCTATGTCTCCACGCCGTCGCGGCGCTGTTGGTATTCATTCCGCTTCCACACCCCACTCTTGCCACCCGACTTTTCCAGCAAACGAACGTCATGCACTTCCAAATCGTGTCCTGCCGCCTTGACCATGTCGTACACCGTGAGCAAAGCCACCGTGACCGCGGTCAACGCTTCCATCTCGACCCCCGTCCGCCCCACGCTGCTAGCCGATGCTACCACGTGAACGCCCGGCAGTGCCGGATCGGGCGTTGCCGACACGTCCACATGATCGAGGACAATCGGGTGGCACAGCGGGATGAGATCCGCCGTTCGCTTGGCGCCCGTGGTCCCCGCCAGTTCGGCAATGCTCAGAACATCCCCCTTTGGGTTGATGTTCCCGGCCAGTGCCTCAAACGCTTCCGGCGACAAGCGTATTCTGCCCTCTGCCACGGCTCGCCGGGCGGTCTCCGGTTTTGATCCCACATCCACCATTTTGGGTCGACCATCGTCATCTACGTGCGAAAGCTTCATAGGGTGTCACCGAGACCGGACGCTAGCACGGCCATCGACAGTTGAGGATTCACGTTCCTCTGGGTGCTCGCTCGGTGCTCCTCGACCAAACTCAATGCCTTTAAGTAGTTGCCAACAAAAGGTTTATCTCTTTCTGCCCCGGTGCGTAGCTCGGTTCGGAGCTGCACGGCCAACCCGTCGAGCATCGCGCTGAATTCGCCTCGGGCGCCCCAGGGGGGTTGTAACAACGCCTCTCCCACCCAGGCTTCCGGGCCCCGGCGGAGAGCTGCCAGAAAGCGCTTTGCGGCGCGGCTGCCTGCGTCCGCACCGTCACGGGCAGAGAGGGCGTTTGCCACCGATCCCTCAGCCAAAACGGCGATTCGCTCCGCGCTCTCAGGCTTCATGCCCACTTCAGTAACGAGCAATTTCTGTACCTCGGCGTCGGTCAATCGCCCCACTCGCACGGTCGCAAGCCGCGAGCGAATGGTGGGCAGAAGTGCCTCCGGCCGGGACGAAGTCAGCAAAAGCGTCGTGTCTCGGGGCGGTTCCTCCAGCACCTTCAGGAGGGCGTTGGCAGCTTCCTGACTGGACTCCTGGACGACGAGGCGGTCGGCATCTCCCAGGACAATCACCTTTCGTTTGGCCTGAAACGGGGTCACCCTGGCTATGCGCTGTAACAGGCGCGCGGACGCAACCCGATGGCTCGACTGGCCGTCCATCGGCGAATAGATGGGGTTTTGACGCCGTTCCTCGATCACCTCGGCCAGGGCTTCCTGGGCCTCTTCGATCTGCTTGTCGGCGCTGACAGACCGGCGCTTTTGAGGTAGGGGGATGAACCAATGAAGATCCGGATGCCCCAGTCGTCGAACCTGCCTCGAGTCGCGGTTGTCCGGCCCCGGCTCCGTGCCCTCATCGTGACAGAACAGTAGCTCGGCCAGCCGGAGGGCGATCCGTTGTTTGCCCACGCCGATGGGTCCGGCCAGGAGAACCGACTGTGGAAACCGGCCGGCGGCGATCGTGCCGGTCAGCCGGGTCATCAGCGTCTGGTGACCGTAGAGGGGATGCAAACTCATCGATTAGAAATGTAAGAGACCCCTAACCGAAAGGGTATCGCTCACCATAAGCTATTGTAGAATAACACTTTATATGAGGTCAGCTCGGATATTCGGCGAACCCGTAGAGAGTGTGAGCACTCGCTTCGCTAGAACGATGAGGAGGGGATGCTCAGTAAGTGGCCAGTAGCCATTGGCCACGGGCTACTGGTTGATCCGTTTTCCGGTCAGCTCACCCGAATCCATGCCTAAGACCCACCGGCCGGTGAGGTCGTCGCCATCGAGGGTGATTTCAATCAGGATCTCGCCGACGTCTCCGAACGGGATCGTCAACGTCACGTTCTTTCCCTCCACCTTCACGGATGTGGTCGTCATCGGGGGCAGCTGACCGCTCGGTGACTCGAACAATGCCGACCAGCCTGTTTCGATTTTGGAAATCGTGATGGTACCCGTGAGCGTTTGGTTGTTCGCAAACGTGCTGAACTCATAAGTACCCACCGGATCGATGTCGCCGGATTGAGCGACCGCGGCGACTGTCATGACAAGCCAAAAACCAAACACTCGCAACATATGTTAACTCCCGAATCAGCCGACGAGACTTAATCAGCGTGAAAACTCAAACCCCACATCCCCACCCACACCCCCCGACCCCCGATTAATCCCTTCCACTCCAAATCTTCCACCGATCCACGACTTCCGTTCCTCGCACCACATGGCACTCATGGAACTCGGCCACGGTGAGGCAGGAATGATTTGGCAAGATGCGTACCCGTTCGCCCACCGGCAATGTTTGGTTCAATCGACCGTGCTCCTGGCTCAGCGCGATGAGCCTCATGTCGGGGTCGAGCGTTCCAGCTTCGTAATCCCGGTAAAGTTCACCCATGGTCTGCGGGTGGGGCGAGCCCGGTCCGGGATCTTTCGACAGCGCAAGAGCGCCCGCGTCGAGGATGGCGTGGTCACCGTTCGGTTGCGAGGACGCGACGCTCGACAGCACCGTAACCGCGCATTCCGCCGCCGTACACGTTTCCAATGTAACCTGCGTGTAGTCGAACAGCGCGTAGTTGCCGGGCCGCATTTCCGTTACTCCATCCAGGTGACGCACGGCCCGCGCCGCCGGCGTGGAGCCTACGCTGACTGTCGGGGTTTCGATACCTCTGCCTCGCAGTCGCTCGCTGAAGCGGACCATCACCATGCGCTCTTGCTCGGCGATTTCGGCTGTCTGCAATGCATTCCTTGTGTTGTATGCGTGACCGGAATGCGACAAAATGCCGCTGAAGTGTAGGGACGAGGACTCGGCAATGGCCTCGGCCACCCGTATGGCCTGATCGCTCAGTGGATCGACTCCAACGCGATGGTAACCGCAGTCCACTTTCAGGAGCACGCGCAACGGTTGGCCGGTGGCGTCGAGGGCAGCGACGGCCGCCGTGGTATCGACGACGACTCGCAGCTCAATCCGTTCGGCCAGGTCCAAGACGTCGGGAACACGACTCGGTATCACCGGAAAAGCCCAGGTAATGTCCTGGAATCCGTGGTCGGCGAACACACGCGCCTCATAGAGCGTGGAAACCGTGATGCCGGTTGCGCCCAGCTCCCGCTGCCGCTGTGCGATCTCGATGCACTTGTGCGTCTTGATGTGCGGCCGGAGCAACACGCCCAATTCCTTGGCACGGTTAGCCATCCACTCGAGGTTTCGCGCGAGCCGGTCGATATCGAGTAGTAGCGCCGGCGTTGGGAGGTCGTGGATGGTGATGGTTGCCATGTCTTACTCAGGAGCAGGGAGCAGGGAGCCGGCATTAGGGCCAAGGAGCGGTGACAGAAACAATACTAATGTATCGCTCCCTGCTCCCCGCTCCCCGCTCACCTTATAAGGTGCAATTCCGTTTGCCGCCGCAGCACCCAGCGCACCGTACCGTCCGCCGTCACTTCGGCCTCTTCCTCTTGCATCATGCGCACCGGCTGACCGTCCCACTCGGGCACGGGCGTTGTGACCTGCATCTCGGTCGAAAACCACATGTTGGCAAGCACGGGCACGTCACCCCGTCCGGGAACGCGGTCCTGTCGGTCCCACAAGCCGATCAGGGGGCCGGCGCCGTGACCGTGGTCGCCGATGGGGTGTGTGTACATCGTTCCATTCAATCCCTCTGCACGCATTTTGCCGAGCACGGCGTCGAGCACCTGGTTTCCTGAGCGCCCCACGCGCATTTCCTCGAGTAAAATGTCTTGCAACCTGTTGGTGTTGGCCAACGCGCGACGCAGTCCCTCCGGCGCATCCGATTCCCCTTCTCGCAACACGTAGGCCATGTGTTGTGTGTCCGTCGCGAGTCCGAGTGCCACGATGCCGAAGTCACAGTGTAGTAGGTCGCCACGTTGAATTATCTGTGTGACCTGTTCGCCGTCACGCCGTTGGAGGTTCACCGACGGCTGAAACCAGCTCCCCAGTCCGAGATCGTTGACCCGTTGCCGCATCCACCACGCCACGTCGCCGGTCGTGGTGACGCCGGGAGAAATGACTTGATTGGAGAATGCGGTAGTGATGATATCGTGAACAACGAGCTGCATCCTGCGGTACACCTGCGTCATGCTGGGAACCCGTAGGGCCAAATAATCGATCGCAAGCCGCGGCTTATGCACGATTCGTGCAGCCAGTTGGTCCCCAAGTGCCTCACGCATTTGTTGCCATTCCCCGGCACTGAGTCCGTCCGCGAAGTTGTGCTCGTACGCGATGTTGACGGCGATGCGGCGGGGGTCGCGTTCGCGCACGATGCGCGCCAGCAAGTCCCATTGCGCGCTGCCCCACAATTCCCGCGGCCGTCCGTCGGGCGCGGCCTCGGTGTCGCGGATGGCCTCGTAGAGACCGTCTTGGGATGATCCGCCAAGCGCCAATCGCTCCACTCCTTCCGCGCCGCGGTCGAAGAAGACGTAGATGGTACGGCGGCGGGCCGCCAGCGTCGTAGGAGACACGAGTGCCCGAAACACGGGATCTTCGTTGTACTCGCGCATCGGGATGATCCACATGTCCACGCCCTGATCGCGCATAACCTTGGGCAAGTTGGTCTCGAGGCGCTCGCGCAACCACGCCTGCCGCACCGCGGCCTGTTCCCGCAACGTCCCAAACGGCCGCTGCGGATCGACCTGGGCGGATCCGGCTGTCGAACTCCATCCGACAAAAACGACGAGGAAGCTGAGAATACGACACATGCTGGTCGGTCTCCGAATTAGATGACAGTATCCTTAAATGATGTAGCCTTGCGCGTTTTTTTGCCACAGAGGGCACCGAGCACACAGAGTGGTTTTTGGGTTCGAGGCTGTTGGGTCGGGTTAGGTGGTTTCGAAGCTCTGTGAACTCGGTGCCCTCTGTGGCTATCTTTTGCCGGCGCCCCCAGACAAAAACGCAGGACGAATAGAATGCCCGATTCGGTGTACCCGCTCGAACCGACAGCAGAAGAGATGCGAGCGATGGTCGATCAGGCCACGGAACGGGTGGTCGACCACATTGTGTCGCTGCCGAAGCAACCCGCCATGTATTCGGAAGACGGCGCGGCTCTCGCACGCAGGCTTTCCGAGTCTCTCCCCGAAACGGGGACCGGCCTGACCAGGTTATTGGATCTGCTGTTCGAGCAAGCCATTCCCGTGTCTTTCAACACTACCGGCCCCGGGTATCTGGCGTACATCCCGGGGGGTGGCGTGTTTGCCTCGGCGGTCGCCGATTACATCGCCAACGCCGTGAATCGATACACCGGGGTGTGGGTCGGGGCGCCCGGTTTGGTACAGCTCGAGGTCAATGTGGTGCGATGGTTTTGTGAGATTGTCGGGTACCCCGCCGACGCTGGCGGCATTCTCACGAGCGGCGGATCGCTCGCAAATTTCACGGCGATGGTGACCGCAAGGAAAGAGCGCCTGCCGGACAATTTTCTCGGGGGGACCATCTACACCTCCGACCAAACGCATCACTCAGTCCACAAGGCGGCGGTCCTGGCGGGGTTCCCGAAAGAGAACGTTCGAGAAATTCCGAGCAACGAGCACTTCGAGATGCGTTTGGACGCCTTGCAGCAACGTGTCAACGAGGATCGCGGTGCCGGATTCGAGCCGTTCATGGTGGTAGCAAGTGCGGGCACGACGAACACCGGTGCCATTGACGACCTCAACGCCGTCGCCGACTTCGCCGTGCGAGAAAAGCTCTGGCTGCACATCGATGCCGCGTACGGTGGTTTTTTTGTGCTGACGCAGCGAGGGCGCGCGGTCATGCGGGGAATCGAGCGAGCCGACTCCGTCGTGCTCGATCCGCACAAGGGACTGTTTCTCCCCTACGGTATTGGGTCGCTGCTCGTACGCGACGCCGCTGCCCTTCGGCGCGCGCACGCCACCAGTGCCGATTACATGCCTCGTATGCAGGACGATGCGGAGTTGATCGATTTCTGCGAAGTGTCGCCCGAACTGTCTCGAGACTTCAGGGGGCTTCGTGTCTGGTTGCCCATCAAGATGTATGGGATCGAAACGTTCAGAGCGAGCCTGGATGAGAAGCTCGATCTCACCGCCTGGGCCGCGGACGAACTGAGAACCATCCCCGACATGGAAATCGTCGCTGAGCCGCGACTCTCGCTGGTGGTGTTCCGACTCGGCCCACCCGGGCTCACGGTCGAAGAGGTCAACACGCTCAACCACCAACTGCTCGACGCCGTCAATGCACGCCGCAACGTCTACCTCACCGCGACGACCCTCGCAGGCCGATTCGTGCTCCGCATTTGCGTGCTGTCGTTCCGCACGCATCGAGATCGAATGGAGCAATGCCTGAGGGACATTCGGGAGTCCGTCGAGGAATTGGCGTAGTCAAAGCCAGCCTGGCACATCGAACGCTCCTCTGGCTGCCAAATTGGCTCAGGTGGGCCGCAAGTTGGTCTTTTCACTGCTATTTTAGCAGCTTCTGCTTGGCATCACCGTTGCATATGTGACTGATCGAGTGCGGTGGCGAATCCGCCGCCGGAGAAGCCCATAAAATTTGGAGGGAACAGATGTTTCCCGTAATGAAGCGCAACAGGTTGACCCCGGCCGCTCGAGTCGGTTGGGATGTTTTCGATGTCGGACGGGAGTTCGACCGTTTGTTCGGCACCACATTCGGAGCGCCGACGCTGACGGCCTGGTCGCCGGCGGTCGATGTCCGGGAGACCGACAACGAGTTCATCGTGGGTGCGGAACTGCCGGGTCTCACCCAGGACGACGTGTCCATCACCATCGAGAACGGGGTTCTTTCCCTGAGTGGTGAGAAGAAAGAAGAGCGCGAGGAAGGAAAGGCCGATTCGGGTGGTCATGTTCTCGAGAGGCGGTATGGACGGTTCCAGCGGAGCTTCAGCCTGCCGCGCGGTGTCGATGCCGACAAGGTCTCGGCCAAGTTCTCGGATGGGATCCTGACGGTCACCCTACCCAAGCCCGCCACGGCGAAGCCGCGGCAGATCAAGATCGGGTCTTAGGAGGGAACAGGGAGCAGGGAGCAGGGAACAGTCGTAGGCTACAGGAGTGAAAACGCCCAGCCGGTGGTTGGGCGTTTTTCTTTTCGCCACAGAGGGCACCGAGAAAGATGGAGGTCACAGAGAGATTCGCTTGACGCCGTCGACCAACCGCGCGGTGCCGAAGTTGATGATTAATCCTATCTTGAGATTTGATGCTCTCAGATAGGAGAGTATTTGCGCCACTACCACCGACGGAAGGACCTGCAGGGATTTTATCTCAACTACAACACGTTCCTGAACGACAAGGTCAATGCGTTGCCCTTTAATGACCGTTCCCTTGTATATCACTTCTACGGGTACCTGCCGGCGAAACGGGAGTTCCCGGACATCTAGCTCCCGACACAATGCAGTCTCGTAGATAGATTCGAGCAACCCTGGCCCGAGTTCCCGATGGACCTCTATGGCGGCTCCGATGATTCCTCCAGTTAGCCGATCGGCCATTCAGCTTCCTCTGTGCCCACCAACTATCTCTGTGAACTCTGTGGCCCGCTCCAATCTGTCGGCTGAATTCTGGAAGGCGTTGCCAAACCAACGCGGGTTGAACCGTTCTGTTGCGGGGATGGAAAGAGGGCCGCAGAGCATTTCGCTCCACGGCCCTGGGATGGTTATTGAAGGACTCCCCTTGCGCAACCCTCTTCATAACCACTCACCGTTAGGCCCTGGAGAATAACCCTTGTATTTGAATAATTTACGAAATCCGGACCGTCTCGTAGAGGCGGAAGTGCGATTGTCGCCGATTTCTTCTTTTCCGATCCAGCAAATTCGAGGCGGAAGCGTTGTTGAGCGCGTTTCCTCCCTTCACGTCAAAAGAGCTCCACGTCCGACCTGGGAGCCAGTATATCCGGATCGTCGTTCCGGACGCGGTTCACCCTGGTGCTGACGGCGGGCCGCTCGTAGGGACGGGCAGGGGGTTGACCCACTGCTCGGGGTCAGTTCCTCAGAAGGGGATCGACATTCGCACCAGCACCCCTAGATCGGCCGGACCCGTTCCGGTCTCCCGCCTTACGGCTTCCAATTCCAACATCAATGGCAGCGCCAGCTGCGAGCGTGGAGGCAGGCTCCAAGCGGTCCCCCAGGCCAGCTCCCGGCCCTGTCCGGCCCATCGCAGCCGGCTATAGGGCGTCAGCAGATCCGGTAAGCCCAGCGTCTTCAGGCCGCCGTAGGCCACCTCGCTTTCCATCCGGCTCTGGGAGCTCATTCCCATTGCACCCATCCCCGGCGGGCGCGTGACCGTATTAGCGTTGTTCCATAGCGTCGTTCGACCGCCTCCATCCTGGCCCCGCGTGGAGGTCACCGACGCCCGGAACCCGCGCTGCTTCTCGCCCGGGTCCCAGCTCGCTTGCACGCCCACTCCCCAGTCCCGGTAGTCGCTTTCATGCACCACCAGCACCCGGCCGAGCATGGCCACGTCCAGTCCACTGTTCGCATCCAGATACCCCAGACGGAATCCTGTTTCCGCGCCGCTGCCCCGTTCCGCATCGCCCCCGTCGAACCGCCCGCCGGCCTCCACCTTCAGGCTCAGTGACCGCCCCGCTGACAGCTGCTTGGTGTGCACCCACTCCAGCATCAACCGCGCCCGGTGGGCCTCGCCTCGCACCTTCGCGATGTCTTCGGAGGCTTCGGTCCCCAGTTGCGCCGAGAAGGCGTCCGCCCGCAGCCCCACCTCATTGCTGCCCCGCCTCGATAGCACCGTCCTCACTCCTCCCGAGAACATCCGGAATTCGGCCCCGAAGTTGTGATTCCTCCCCGGCTCGTTGACGTCCACTCGCCCTCGTCCCAAGCCTCCCATGCCCCACACGCTCACCCGCTCCGTCGGCTGCCAGTACAGATAGGGATGAAAGGTGTTCATGCGACTCCCCAACACCCCATCGATCCCATCGTCGCTGTAATCCATGTTCCCCCAGCTGCGCATGAACGACAGCCCGGCCAGCACCTTGTCGTTGGCATAGAGGTCTAGACCTACATGGGCGGCCTCGAGACCTCCTCGATAGCTCATCCCGAGCCGCGTCAAGTTCCCGTTGAAGCGCGTCAGGTCCCCCTGCCCCCATAACGCTGGCACCCAGCTCCTGCTCGTCCCCTTCTGCTGTCCTGCCAAGGGCAGCTCAAAGGACACTCCCGCAAGGTTGAGCTCTCGATTCCTCATCCCCGAGTACTCGCCCGATCCCGATCTCAGCGACGAGTCCCTGGTCCCCGAACCCTGGAATCGATTCTGACCGTAACCTGGCTGCCCTCCCAACCCGACAGTCGGGCCAGTCCCACTCGGCCCCATGCCGGAGCCGGTCGAGACGCCCGCATAGCCCTGGCCGTAGCCGAACAGGCCCGCCAATCCACCCAGCGAGACGTTCTGCAGCCACGCTCCCTGCACGCCACTTTCCCGGTCTCCCGACTCCCCACTCGATCCCATCGCTGCTCGGGCCCCGGCCGCGCCCCCAGCGCTCGGCACTACCGGGCCTTCGGCTCTTCTCCTGCCGGCGCCCTCGAGGCTCTCGCTGTCTATCCGCTGCGATTCTCCCTCACCCAGACCCGTGGCGCTATTGTCGCTTCCCGGCTGCGCTGTCGGCACCGCTCCTCCGGCTGCCCCCAGCCGACTCCACTGCCGATGCCGCTCAAAGCGACCCTCGATGGCCGTCTGCGCGCTCTCCCCCATCGTGCGCGCGATCACCGCCAACATCACCTCCAGCGTTTGTGAGAACTGCTCCGCCGTCCGCTGCTGCCTGAACTGCACCTGCGTCGAGGAAGGATCGCCCGCACTCACCGCCTCCGGCAACTCTCCAAAGCTCAGTACAACCCCCTCCCCAGGATCGTTCACTTCATCCGCCAGCACCTCGACGGAAATCGTCCCCTCACTCTCGCCTTCCTCAAAGATCACCTTCGCCGGCACTCCACTGTAGTCCTCGTCAGTGGCCCCTCCTTTAGGCGCCACCACCAGCGGTACTTCCACCCGCCGATCCGCCGTCGGCGCCACCTTCACCTCGATGTCGGCCTGCTGGCCTTCCCTAATCTGGTACTCCGCCTGCCCAAAGCTCACCTTCAGCTCCACCAGTCCTTTGTCCTCCAGCGTCACTGTCGCCACGCCCGGCTCCCCTGCCAGTACTATCTCCGGCAGTTCCCCAAATCCCAGCTCCACCGTCTCGTCGTCCCCGTCCCCGTCATGGTTGGCCTCTATCGTGAACGTCTGTCCCGTTTCCTCGGCTGGAAAGGTCAGCAGGCCAGTGCCCTCCTGGGCATTCCACTCCTCCAAACCATCTAGGGTATAGTCGGCGACTTCCGTCGTCTCCGGCCGCCTCACCCGGATCGGGATCACCAGCTCCTCGTCCCAGCCCTGGCTCAGCTTCACCGTCACCGTCACCGTCTCTCCACCTTCCCTCGCCGTGTAGCTCTCCTCCTGGTAGCTCACCGCCCGCTTCGTCTCCAATTCGAAGGCCTCCGCCGCCTGGTTGCCGTTGCCGGCCCCGTCCTCGGCCACCTCCTCGGGGACCTCCACCCTCACTTCACCGATCCCTTCGGGCGTGATCGTCGCCGTGTACTCCTGCGGCGAGATTTCGATAAAGTTCGAAGCCGTTCCATTAGTGACTCGGATATCTTCAAGCTCAAAGCCCGTCACTGGTTCGGAGAAGGTGATCGTCACTTCGAACCCCGCCATTCCCACCGGCTCCGTCGGTCCTTCGATCGTTACCTCCGGCCGCTCCAGATCCGCCTCGATCACCAGAGGCTCCGCCGCCGCCTGGTTGCCGTTGCCGGCCCCGTCCTCGGCCACCTCCTCGAGGACCTCCACCCTCACTTCACCGATCCCTTCGGGCGTGATCGTCGCTGTGTACTCCTGCGGCGAGATTTCGATAAAGTTCGAAGCCGTTCCATTAGTGACTCGGATATCTTCAAGCTCAAAGCCCGTCACTGGTTCGGAGAAGATGATCGTCACTTCGAACCCCGCCATTCCCACCGGCTCCGTCGACCCTTCGATCGTTACCTCCGGCCGCTCCAGATCCGCCTCGATCACCAGAGGCTCCGCCGCCCGGTTGCCGTTGCCGGCCCCGTCCTCGGCCACCTCCTCGGGGACCTCCACCCTCACTTCACCGATCCCTTCGGGCGTGATCGTCGCTGTGTACTCCTGCGGCGAGATTTCGATAAAGTTCGAAGCCGTTCCATTAGTGACTCGGATATCTTCAAGCTCAAAGCCCGTCACTGGTTCGGAGAAGATGATCGTCACTTCGAACCCCGCCATTCCCACCGGCTCCGTCGGCCCTTCGATCGTTACCTCCGGCCGCTCCAGATCCGCCTCGATCACCAGAGGCTCCGCCGCCCGGTTGCCGTTGCCGGCCCCGTCCTCGGCCACCTCCTCGGGGACCTCCACCCTCACTTCACCGATCCCTTCGGGCGTGATCGTCGCCGTGTACTCCTGCGGCGAGATTTCGATAAAGTTCGAAGCCGTTCCATTAGTGACTCGGATATCTTCAAGCTCAAAGCCCGTCACTGGTTCGGAGAAGGTGATCGTCACCTCGAAGGCGCCGCCCACCACCGTAGCCGACGCCTCCGTCTGAATCTCTACCCTCGGTCTGGTCTCGTCCTCGGTCACCCTTACCGAAGCGATTGTGATTTCGTCGTCGGAGTAGTTCTCGTCGTTGCTCGACACGCTGTGGCTGAAGATCGCGACGCCGTTCACCTGGTCGTCGTCCTCGGCCGCCGAGACCGTTACCGTCTGCGGCGTATACCAGGTTGCCTCCGTGAAGATCAACGTACCCGGGACCGCCGTCAGGTCGTCGTCACCCCCCTGGTCCCGCGTCACCGTGATCGTGACATCGTCCGTCGGCTGGGTGTTGAGCACCACTTTGTATTCCCGCGATCCGCCGTCCGGCATCCTCAGTACCTGCGGCCAGATCGTCACCCCGATCGGGTCGTTGTCGGCCTCAACTGCTCTGAGGGCGGGAGCCCCAATGCTGCCATAGATGCTGTCGGTGCTGGACACGTTGTGTGAAAAGCTGCGAATGCCAACCGTACCGTCGGCGTCCTCGGCCGCCGAGACTGTCACCGTCTGCTCCGCATTCCAGTTTGCGGGTGTGAAGGTCAACGTGGTCGGGTTCGGCGTCAGGTCCGTGTCGCTCCCGGACACCCAGCCCACGTTGATCGTGACGTCATGCGTCGGCTGGGTGTTGAGCACCACCGTGTAGCCGGCCGAGCGGCCCTCCGGTACTTCCAGGGTCGGCTGCGGAAAGACCGTCACACCGGGTTCAGGCCCGACCACCGGCGGGAAGTCGATCGTCGCCGGGCCGTTGTTGCCGGCGTCGTCGGTGGCCAGCACCACCACCCTCTGCGTGTTGAGGTCGCCCGTCGTCGGCGTGCCGCTGATCACACCTGTCCTGCCATTCAACGACAATCCCCGCGGCAGGGAACCGCTGCGAATCGCGTAGGAGACGATATCCGTATCGTTCGTGCTCGGATCTATCGCCGTGATCGCCACGTCTACCTCCAGATTCGATGGCGCCGTGTAACTCACCGTCGGCGCCGTCAAATCCACCGTCAGCGTCCGGCTGACCGACGGGGCGTCGGTATAATTGGTCTTGGTGGCCGTCACCGAAACCGTCAAAACGGCATTCGCCACAATGTAGGCCGCTGAGCGCGGCACGGTCGCCACCCAATCGCCGCTGGCGTTCGAGGTGGCGGTCAGCGTCCCTTGGGGGGTTGCGTTCCCACCGGGGTCCACACCGGTGATGGTCACAGTGACACTCGCGCCGCTGGTCGTACCCGTGTTGCCGGTGATATCGAAATCCCCGCCGGAGAACTCCGAGTAATTTAGGTAGTCGTCTCCCGTGATGGCGTCCAAGGCCACCGTCAGCGTGTCCGCCACCACCTCCGGAAATTCGATGTACTCCTCGGCGGTGTTGCCGCCGTCGTCGGTGACCGTCACCCTCGACGTCTGCTTGCTGCTGTTGACGGTCGTCGGGGTGCCGCTGATGTCACCCGTGCTCTGATCTATCCTCAGTCCCGTCAGCAGACTGGAAGCCACGTAGGAAGCAATGTCCGTATCACTTTCAGTATAGCCGGTCTTTGTCGCCGTCACCGAAAGCGACACGCTCAGTTCATGACTGTAGTTGGTATCGCTCTCCCGCACGATCCTCACCCAAGTACCGTCGTCCTGCTCCGAGGTGGTGGTCAAAATAAGACCGCCGAGGTTCAAACGGACGGGCACCAGGCCGATCGTGCCTGTGTTGCCTTTGATGTCGAAAGTGCCGTTGTTGACGATGTCGTCGCCCGTAACGGCGTTCACCACCAGCGGCAGCTTCAGATTCGGGGTAAAGGACCTCTGATGCAGTAGGAAATCAAGGCTGCCAGGAGTCCCGCGCGTCGCTTCGGCGTATTGGCCGCTTACGGTCGTGGTAACGAAGCTCGCATCGCCCTCCACGTTCACCACCCAATTTCCACTGGCGTCCGAGGTTGCGGTCCCCACCTGTGTGCCGTTGACGTTCACCGTGACAGTCACGCCGCTTTCCGTACCCGTGCCGCCGGTGATGGTGAAGCCGGCCCACTTCTCCGAGGCGTCGACCACGTTATTGCTCGCAATGGAATACACGCCTATAGCCTGCGCGAAGGCTGCGGTCGGCCAGGCGAGCCAGGCCAGACAGGCGGCGACGGCGAAGACGCCTGCACGCCCCGAGCCGCCACGGCGGCGCTTGGGGGGATGGTCTTCGGTAATCAGCCCCCCCGATGGATTGGTAGCGAGAGAATCGTCCCTGTGCGCTGCTGGAGGGGACTGCGCTCCTTCGACATCAGGCTTAGGCGGGCTCGATTGAGCGTATGGAGGCGGCGAGATTGCGCCGATGATTTTCGGCCGTGAAATAGTTCTCATGGCCATCGCCTTTCCGCCTGTGCCGGCTCGACATGGCGCCGAGTATTTGGAGCTTTGGATGTTATTGGTGTGGACCGTGCCGAGTGGGATGTGCCGTCAACCATGTTCTCCTCTCGCCGAGTTTTAGCAGGTTGCGGAAAAAGTCGGGTAATGGACGATAGCATCGCGAGCCGGAAGTTCTTATCGTAGAGGGACCTCGATGGGAGTGCCACGATGCGCGGGAACAAGACGAATCAGTCGGCGCTGTTCAGCTATATCAGTGCGGAGGATCGGGTGCCCTCCGACCATCCGTTGCGCGCCCTGCGGGCGCTGGTGGACCCGGTGTTAGCCCGGCTCTCGCCGCAGTTGGACCGGCTGTACGCGCGGCGGGGCCGGCCGTCGATTCCCCCGGAACATTTGTTACGCGCGTTATTGCTGCAGGTGGTGTATACGATCCGGAGCGAGCGGCAGCTGATGGAGCAGCTCGATTACAACATCTTGTACCGATGGTTTGTGGGGTTGAATCTGGACGACGCGGTGTGGGTGCCGACGGTCTTTACGAAGAATCGGACGCGGCTGGTCGAGGGGGGCATCGCGGATGCGTTTCTGGCCGAAGTGTTACAGGAGGCGGAGCGGCGGGCGTTGTTGTCGAATGAGCATTTCACCGTCGACGGGACCTTGCTGGACGCGTGGGCGAGTCAGAAGAGTTTTCAGCCGAAGGCCGGCACCCGCCCGCCAACGGACGATGATCCGGGGAATCCGAGCGTGACGTTTCGCCAGGAGAAACGGACGAATGCGACGCATGCGTCGCGGACGGACCCGGAGGCGCGGTTGACGCGGAAGAGTGGGGGGCAAGGCGCGCAATTGGCGTACTTGGCGAGTGTGTTGATGGATAATCGGCACGGGCTCGTGGTGGCGACCGACGTGACGCAGCCCGGCTACGAGGCGGAGTGTGCGAGTGCGCTGGCGATGGTGGGGAGCTTACCGCCGACGGCCCGGCGTCGGACGTTGGGGGCGGACAAGGGTTATGATCGGTGCGGGTTTGTCGACACGCTGCGGGCGTTGGGCTGGACGCCCCACGTCACGCCGAACGTGCACCGCACGCGGTTGCGGAGCGCGGTGGATGGCCGGACGACGCGCCATCCCAGCTATGCGATCAGTCAACGGCAGCGCAAAAAAGTGGAAGAGATCTACGGGTGGGGCAAGACGATTGGGTTGTTACGCAAACTCCGACATCGCGGGACCCCGCGGGTCGGGTGGGTGTTTACGTTTACGGCCGCGGTCTACAATCTGATGCGGATACGCACCCTGACCCTGGCCGGAGGCAGCCCCTGATGGGGCAGTGTGGGCCGCATTCGTCACGCCGACCGCACCGCGGGGGCGGTAATAGGGGACCGCACGCTGGTACACCGTCGTGTTACCCGGACAAACGCGGCCCACCATGAATTTTTCCGCAACCTGCTAGACTCTACTGCTCGCCAGTCGGGCTGTGCCAGCAGCCTTCGGCTCAGGCCTGCCTAATATCTTACTACAGTTGGCATCCTTTCGTCACTCCACGTGCCGAACCTGCTCGGTCCGGCGATAGGGAGATTTTCGTAGGGGGGGGCGTGACCAATCACTCGTGGATGCCGGACGGGCGGAACGGTCGTCATGAGCCGTTGGAGTCCGCTCGACACCGCACGAGGGCGATGTCGTCGGCACCCACAACGGGCTCCGTCTTACGGCCGCTGCCGCTGTCTGGTGATCAGCCGGACCCCCGTGGCCCGGCTTCCGCTGGATACCTACCGGCGCGAGTTAGGAAATGTCGAACTTGGGGGCCCAAGGTGAAAAAGGCTGTTAAACAACGCGGGATGTAAAACGGAGAATCGGAGAATCCGTAAACGAAAACCTGGGGTGGGCGCGCGCAACCCCCCTGGTTGCATGCGGCACCCCAAGTTGAATTTGCGAACTGGAGAATCGAGCAGCATGTAGGAAGGCGCGTAACTGCTTGAAAAATGGCTAGATACGACGAAGCCCCAAAGGGGTCACCCTCCGGGGCTTCGCGTTAACTATCGAGGCGCTGTAGTTCGCGCCCGAAAAAACGGCTCCCGAGGAGGGACTCGAACCCCCGACCCGACGGTTAACAGCCGTCTGCTCTACCAACTGAGCTACTCGGGACCGGTCCGCTAGGTGTTCCGCGGACGGGAATCGAGTCTAATCAGCGCATCCGGTACTTTCAAGCGATCGGTCACCTGTTCACGTTGATGAGTATCGCTACGGACAGCCCAATCTGGACGACGGTCAGCAACGTCCGCAGGTCGTCTCCGGTGAAGCCGCGCCGAGCTATCATGATCTGATCGCCCGAGCGGAGTCCGACCTGCTGCAGCGTGAGAGCGCCGACGCGGTCCGGTTCGAAGCGCAGATCCAAGGTCTGCCCCCACGCAGGAGTCGGATCTTGTTGATGTTCCCGTTCCGACTGGGACCCCCCGCCATCGCCACGATGTCGAGCACCGTGAGCGTCGGGTCCACGGGGAACAATCCGGGGTTAAGAACCTCGCCCAGCACCGCGATGCTGAACTGTGGGGTGACCGTGACGAACGGATCGTTGAAGATCCGTTGCAACCCAGCCCCGATCTCCTCCCGAATCTGTGTCAAGGTCTTGTCGCGCGTGTCGATCTCTCCCAGAACGGATATGGAACGCGGCCGGTTTCGTCCACCTTGAACTCGCCCGAATACGCTTCCTGTCCCCACACGGTGATGACGAGGACGTCGCCGGGGCGGAGTCGGTAGGACGGACTCGAACGGGCAGTATCTTGATCTTGGGCGAAGGCGGATGCGGTGGGGAACAACAGGAATAAGCAAGCAATGAAGTAGCGCATGGGGAGTAAGATTGTACCGGCGACTGCAGCGGTCAATGGATTTTGAGAATCTCCTTTGGCGCCTTACCGCTTTTCACGGCGCTTTCAGGCGAAACATCGAGTGCTTGCTTCAAGTACCGAGCCGTGTGGGTGTTCGTGGTCGCCACCTCTTCCGGGTTGCCTTGGGCAACGATTCGACCGCCGGCGTCTCCTCCCTCAGGACCCATATCGATGATCCAATCGGCTCGCTTGATGACGTCGATGTGATGTTCGATGACCACGACGGTGTGCCCCGCGTCGACCAGCCGGTCGAGCACTCGCAGCAGCGTTCGAACATCGTCCAAGTGCAGCCCGGTGGTGGGCTCGTCAAGAATGTACAGACGTCGTTCCTTCTTGCGGGTCACGCTTGCCAGCTGCCGCGCGATCTTGAGTCGTTGTGCTTCGCCGCCGGACAGTGTGGTAGCCGGCTGGCCGAGGCGGAGATACCCGAGTCCCACCTGCTGCAGGTGCCACAGCGTCCGACCCAGTTTGGCTTGGTGGCGAAAACGCTGGATTGCCTCATCGACGGTGAGCTGGAGGACCTCGTGAATCGAGAGTCCCTTGATGCGAATGTCGAGCACCTCGCGATCGAATCGCGTCCCACCGCACGCGTCGCACGGAACGAACACGTCGGCCAGAAACACCATTTCGATCTGCAGGTGGCCGGCGCCTTCGCACTCGGTGCATCGACCCCCCTGTACCGCGTTGAAGCTGAACGTGGTGGGTGAATATCCCCGAGCGCGAGACAAGGGTTGGGCGGCGAAGAGTTGGCGTATCTCGTCGAACGCTTTCACGTACGTGATCGGGTTCGAACGGGGTGAACGGCCGATGGGCGATTGGTCCATCAACACGACGTCGTTCAACGCTTCGAACCCGCTAATCTCTTTCACGGCGCCCACGGCTTCGCCGAGATGTTGCTTAGCTCCGTGTGCTCCCTTGAGGCGGAGTGCCAGCTGGCGATACAGGACGTCGTGCACCAGAGTCGACTTCCCCGATCCGGAAACGCCGGTAACCACCGTAAGGGTCCCGAGGGGAATTGCGGCGTCGACTTGGTGGAGATTGTGGAGTGAGGCTCCCTGTATCGTGAGCCATCTTGGCCCTGCATGCCGCCGTGCACCGGGAACCGGTATAGTTTTCTCCCCTGACAAATACGCGCCGGTCAAGGTGCCCGCCGACGCGGCATCCGCCATTGGACCCGCGAAGACCAGTTCTCCGCCTGACGCTCCGCTTCCTGGTCCCAATTCGACCATGTGGTCAGCCGCGCCCATCGTGGCGGGATCGTGTTCCACGACCACAACGGTATTTCCCGCGTCGCGCAAGCGTTCGAGCAATCCCACGAGCCGGTCGATGTCGCGCGGGTGCAAGCCGATGGACGGTTCGTCGAGGACGTAGAGCGTGTCGACGAGTCGAGCGCCGAGCGCGTTGGCCAGCGCGATGCGTTGTGCCTCTCCGCCGGACAATGTGCGTGTTTGACGAGAAAGCGTGAGGTATCCCAAGCCGACGTCTTCCATGAACGTCAGTCGCGCAATCAATTCTTTGAAAATGGGGTCGGCGATGCTGCGGTCGAACGGTGTCAGATCGAGGCTGCTGAGCCAGGCGAGTACCGCTCCCGGTGTCGCCTCAGCGATTCCGCCAATTGATTGGTCGCCAATCCGCACCGTCTCCGCTTCGAGTTGCAGGCGGCGGCCGTTGCATGAGGGGCACGTGCGTGCTTTCTGGTACTGGCGGAGGAATACCCTGATGTATTGCTTGTAGCGCTTGCGCTCGAGCGCGCGAAGAAACGGCAAGAGGCCTTGGAAGCGACCGAACACACCTTCTAAGAGGAGTTGCTTGTGACCTGCACTCAGACTCTTCCACGGTTTGTCGAAAGGTATGCGTTGTTTGGTAGCGACCTCACGCAAGAGGCGGCGTCGACCGACGTAGCGCGGCTTGGTCCAGGGATCGATCGCCCCTTCGGCGAGTGTGCGGTCTGCATTGGGAACTATGAGCGACTCATTATATTCGAGCACCGCGCCGAAGCCGCTGCAAGTGTCACAGGCGCCCCGGGGGTTGTTGAACGAAAAAAGGTTCGGCGAGAGCACCACGCCTGGCTTGCCGCAGGCGATGCACCGTGGTCGCTGGGAGAACCGCCGTAGGGTTTCATCGCTGACCGTTTCAGCAACCCCATCGCCCTCGGCGAACGCCACCCCCAGGGAGTCTGCAATGCGACTGCGCATCGCCGGGGTCGCCTTCACTCTGTCAACGATGACTGAAACGTCTGCCGAGTCGAGACGTACGTTGGATGGGAGTTCTTCGAGGCGATGCACCGCGGCGTCGGCCATGATGCGCACGAACCCCATCGCCATGAGATTCTCCAAAAGGAGATCGTGATCCGGGTGCTCGGAGCGCGGCAACGGGAAGGTGATGAGTATATGCCGACCACCGAATTCGGCGATGAGCTGCTCCGTTGCGGTACTGGGAGATTCGCTCACCACACGTTCGCCGCACGATGTACAATGCGGTCGACCGATCCGCGCCCAAAGCAACCGCAGATAGTCGTAGATCTCGGTAGCGGTGCCAACCGTAGAACGGCTCGATGTCGTCGGGTTTTTTTGCTCGATAGCGACCGCCGGCGAAATACCCTCGAGTCCGTCGATGTTCGGCTTGGGCATCCGCTCGAGGAATTGCTTGGCGTAGGTGGACAACGACTCGACATACCGGCGTTGTCCCTCGGCGTAGAGCGTGTCAAACGCTAGAGAACTCTTACCCGATCCGGACGGGCCGGTGACCACCGTGAGCCGCCGCCGCGGAAACGAAACCGTGAAACCCTTGAGATTGTTCTGCCTGGCGTTGCGGACCACGATGCTTTTTGGCATGACGTGGAAAGTAACCCGGGGCGAAAGGGCCGAGCATGGGGCCACGTCTCTCGTTGACGGTCCGCACCGACCGGGCGTAGGTTGCGATTGAAATGGCCAGACTAGTTTCCACACGCGTCTTGAGACACGGCCTCGAGATCTTCGCGGCGCTGTCCCTGGTCGTGTTCGGCGCCCTCCTGTTCTACGGGAACAACTTCGACTTCTTCCTGTCCACGATGACGTCTCTGAAATGGGGATGGGTACTTGTGGGGGTGGCGCTGGCGTCGATGGACTGGTTTGGGGGTGGGTTTCGGCTCTGGATCCTCACGCGCCACGTGCATCCCGGCGTCTCGTTGAAGGGGTCACTGCTCGCAGGTGGACTAACGGCCTGGGCAAGTTTTCTGACGCCGAGTCAGACCGGCGGCGGCCCGATGATGATCTACACGCTCAAGCGCTACGGCACGCCCATTCCCGAGGCCATGATCTCGAGCTTGATGACCTTTGTCGCGACCGTGGTTTTTTTTGCGATTGCCGGGCCATTCGCGATTTTCATGGGGGCCGGTCGCTCGCTCGAACAACACGGAATCCTCGGGCAGAGCTTTACACTTTTTGATCTGTTCAAGATCAGTCTGGGCGGCTTTGTCGGCATCGGCCTTGTGATGCTGTTCTTTTTTATTTTCCCGAAATATGCCAAACGTCTTGGACGCCTGGTGGTTGGCTGGTTGGAGGCGCGGGGCAACAAGCAAATGGCCCATCGGGTCGAAGCCATGAGGGAGGGCGTAGATCGTTCCCACGACTGTATTGTGGCGTTTTTCCGCGGTCGGGGCTGGCTGGCGCTCGCAGCCGCCGTCCCGGCCTCTGCGCTGGCGCACGCCAACAAGCTCTTGGCCGGGTACGTGGTGCTCCGCATGCTCGACATTCAGGTGAATTTCTTCGACGTCTTGTTGCTTCAGACCCTCATTACGTTCCTGTTGTATTTCGCTCCGACGCCCGGGGGCTCCGGCCTGGCCGAAATCCTCTCCGTCGCCGTGATGTCGATCTATGTGCCGCGGGAACTTGCACCGTCGTATATCCTGCTGTGGCGGCTGGTCCTGTCGTATCTGACGGTGGGTTTTGGCTCGATGGTGTTTTGGCGCTGGCTGAAAGGTGCGGAAGACCGGAGCGAGGCAAATGGTCTGATCGCCGATGGGGGTGGAGCGGGCGTGCGTAGCTAAGTTGTTGTGTCAATTCCACTTAGAGATCGCACTCTCGTCGCGCAGTCGGTTGCACCGAAAGAGGGGCCCCGCTAAGTTTGGAAACCCCCTTCGTAGGGTTCAATAGCGACATCTAATGTCTTACTTAGAACTCGACGGTGACCGTCACAAGATCCCGTCGGGCGAGGCGGTGATTGGTAGTGACGCGTCGTCATTTCTGGTGCTCGACGCGCCGATCTGGCACCGCAGCATGCGGTCCTCATGGTGACCACGGACGGGGTCCGACGGGCATCGGAGGAAGCAGCAGTCTTCATCAACGGCGTCCAGCTGGGACCTCAGCCCGCGCCCCTCCTTCATGGTGACAAAATCGCGGTTGGCGGTCGGGAACTCACCTTTGTGGATGAGGGTCGTAGCGGCAGCACGCAATTCGTAAGTGCCGACGACATCGCGGACCTCCGGAAGCTGGCCGGAAGGCCTGCCAAGAAGGAGGGGAAAGCCACGACGGGTACGGGAGGTCCTTGGTGAGCCTTACGGATGGTCGGGAATATATGATCGATGGGCCGTCGATCGTCTTTGGTCGGGAGGCGAGCTGCGACATCGTCATTCCGCAAAAGAGGGTCTCACGCCGCCACACCGAAATCCTCGCAACGTCCAAGGGCTACGTCGTGGCCGACCTCAGTTCCAACGGGACCTTCGTCAATGGCGAGCGAATCGCCGGCCAACGGCTTCTCGCGCGAGCCGACGTGGTGCGGGTTGGAGACCATGAGTTCCGTTTCTATGCGGACGTCGCTACCGATCCGGAGCCGCGTACGACCAAGCCCACTCGAGGTGCGCCGGCCGGGGCCGAATACCGGCTGGGCGACACCCTGCACGGTATACCGGCGGACCTGGGACCTCCCACCCCCGGATCCGTGGCGGCGGCACCTCCGCAGCCGGCGGCACCAACACGGCCGACGGCGCCCGCACAGGCGACGGCACCTGCACAGCCGACGGCACCAACACGGCCGACGGCACCTGCACAGCCAGCGGCACCTCCACCGCCGGCGGCCTCGCCTCTTCGAGGTGCGCCGGCCGGGGCCCAATCCCGGCTTGGCGACACGCTGCACCGTGTACCAGCGGCGCCCCCACCTCCACCCCCGCCGGCGCCGGCGGCCCCGCCGCAGGGGACGGCGCCGGCCGCACCACCGAGCCCTGTGCCGCCCTCCAGGCAGCCTCCGGCGGCGGCAGCTGCCCCCACCGCCCCCGCGTCCCCCGGCCCGGCTCGTGGACTCCTCGCGAACCTCATCGTGCGGAAGGGACAGCTCAAAGGCCATCGGTTTCCCATTCGGGTTCCGATCGTTAACGTTGGGCGCGCCGAATACAACGACGTGGTGGTGCCGGATTCGAGCGTCTCTTCGGCCCACGCCAAGGTCCAGCTCCGCGAGGGGATCTGGGTGGTGGTCGATCTGGATTCCACCAACGGGACGTTCTTGGACGGGGACCGTGTGTCCGGGGAGGCTCCAATCGCTCCTGGGGCCGTGATTCGTTTTGGGGAGGTCAGCGTGGTATTCGAATCGACCAAGGATGATACTGCTCAAAAAGGAGGCGGCACCGAAGTGCTCGGTGTGATCATACCGCCCAAGGAGCAGGCATGATCCGGAAATCCATGGGAGTGCTCTCGGGCCCGTCCGGGCGCATGAATCCGCGTTGTGAAATCACCTTGTCCAGCTCCTACACTCAACTAGTCCCTCACTAATTTGCCTCAGAAATTGCCCATAACGTGCGCTGGTCGCACCGACGTCGGCGTCATCCGATCAGGTAATGAGGACAACTACCTCATGGTGCCCGATCGGGGTGTCTTCATCGTGGCGGATGGCATGGGCGGCCATGCGGCTGGCGAAGTGGCGAGTGAGATGGCGGTGCGGATCATTGCTCGGGAGTTAGGGGACATTTCCATCAGCACAGATCAAGAAGCTTCCGACCGGATTCGCACTTCAATCATCGAGGCCAACTCCGCCATTTTTCAGCGCACGCTGAGTGAGCAAGACAAGAGGGGGATGGGGACCACCGCCACTGCGATGGTTATTCTCGGCGGGAACTACCTGATCGGGCAAGTCGGCGACAGCCGGGCGTATGTACTGCGTGAAGGTGCTCTCTTACAGCTCACGAAAGATCATTCCTACGTCCAGGAGCAGGTCGATGCCGGGTACTTGAGCCCGGAGGAAGCGCGCACCCACCCGTACAACAACGTGATCACGCGCTGTGTTGGGGCAAACGTGGATGTCACTCCGGACGTGTACACGGGAGCGCTGCAGACGGGAGATGTCTATCTCCTGGCGTCGGACGGCCTCACGGGGATGATCGAGGATGACGATCTCGGTGAAATGATGACGAGGATTGCCGCGCCTCAGCAGTTGGCGGACGACCTCGTGGACGAGGCGAATCGTCGAGGAGGCCTGGACAACGTGACGGTGATCGTCATTCGTGTAGACGGCCCTGTCGACGGAGCGTGACCGACCCGGACCCCGGCTCTCGCCGCGGGCCGAATTCGGAGGCCGTCGGCAAAGTTGCAGCCGAGCACCTTGGCCCGCTCCTGTATGCGCTCGAGGTGTGCGCCAAGGTGATGGACGATGCTCAACGGGGAGAGGACTCGCGCTACTACCGTGCGCTCGCAGGGTTGCTGGCTGATGCGGGTGGGACGCCGAACATGACGGAAGACGAAGCGTAAATCGATCCCCGACTAGAGTCTGTCGCTCGCGAGGTCGTCTTCGACCTCGTTTTTTTTTCGCTCGACCAATCCGAGGATCCGTTGCGGATCCAGAGGTCGAGAGGTCGCGGCAAAAACCCTCAAACGTCGGGCCAGCGCGTGCAACTCATCGGCTATCCGGTGAATGCCAAGTCGTGCGGTGGCGTCGGGCGTTCCAAGCGGCTCGACGGATCCGTCTTTTCTGAGCAGTGGCATGTCTGCTTCGATCATCTTGGCCTTGGCTGGGAAGTCGAGTAACAACTCACCGGGTCGCAGTTTCAAGCTTGTGGCCAGTCTGTTCTCCACCTGCTCGACGAGGTCCGGGCATTCTGCGACCCAATCTCCGGCGCCTTCCGGCACTTCTTCGCCGGCGATGTCCACGAGACGTTTGTAGAGCCTGCGTTGGCGCAACCGAGTTGCGATATCGTTGTCTGGCCCTTCGCGAAGGCGTTGCATCAAATCTTCGTCGGTGCTGTGTGCCACTGCTTCGACCGTGAGGTCGCCGTGGGCAAGCGCGGTTCGTACCAAACGCTTGAACATGGCTGTGGCGCTACGAACGGCGTGGTGCCAGTACACGTTGCGGTACATCTGATACCGTGCGAACAACAGCGATTCGAGCGCGCTGATGCCTTTTTCTCTGATCCCGACTTCGCGCGACCCTTCGTGCTCCACCACCGTGATGGCGTGAAGTAATCGATCGACGTCGACTGCCCCGTATGGCACCCCGCACATCCGGGCATCGCGGGAGAGGTATTCGAGTTTGTCGAGATCCAGCGACCCCGAGATGAGGCCCTGGAGGGGTGTGTTGCTGCTGCCGGTAATGAGGACATGCAAACGCGCCTCGACGTCCTCAAACCCGGTGTTTTGGAGTGCCGACTTGAGCGACGGATGCGCGAAGTGTATCGAGGCAAGGTCCTCGTGCGAAGGTAGCCCGGCCTCTTCCAACGCATGAGAAAAGGGATAGTGCCCGACGTCGTGTACCAATCCGGCCAGTGGGACCAGGGCTCGCTCTTCAGCCGGAATGCTTTCGAGCTCGCCGCGATCGCCGAGGAGCGAGAGCGCTCGCCCGGCGAGGTGATACGTGCCGACGGCATGCTCGAAACGAGTGTGGTTGGCGGTCGGATAGACTAGGAACGCGTGTCCGAGCTGTCTGATGTAACGCAGGCGCTGCAGTGGCTCACTGTCGAGTACTTCGAGCGCCCGCGAATCTATTTGAATGTTGTTCCAGAGCGAGTCACGGATGACTTTGAATCCGGTCGTACGAACCATCCCTTCAGATGATGGGGCCTGCCTGGCGGACGGCGACAGAGACCTGTTCCTCGAACTTCACGAAGTTCTCCCGGAACATTTTGGCGAGTTGAAGCGCTTGCGAATCGTACGCGCCCGGGTTGCTCCACGTATCACGCGGCGTCAACACCTTGGTGGGAACGTTGGCGACGTGCGTTGGGACGGAGATGCCGAATACGGGATCGGTGCGTGTCTCCACCACGCGCAGGCTTCCGTCGAGCGCCGCGCGCAGCAGCGTGCGTGTGTGGGTAAGTGACATGCGTTCTCCCTGACCGTATGGTCCCCCCGTCCATCCAGTGTTCACCAGCCAACATTGGGCACCGTGCGTCGCCAAACGTTCGCCGAGCATCTTCGCATAGTCACCGGGGGGAAGGGGGAGGAACGGCGCCCCAAAACATGCACTGAATGTGGCTTGGGGCTCGTTCACCCCGCGCTCCGTGCCTGCCACCTTGGCGGTGTAACCCGATAGGAAGTGATACATCGCCTGATCAGCCGTCAGCTTGCTGATTGGCGGCAACACGCCAAACGCATCTGCCGTCAAGAAGATGACGTTGTGTGGATGTCCGCCATAACCACTGGGCACATGGTTGGGAATGAAGTGAATGGGGTAGGATGCGCGGGTGTTCTCGGTGATCGAGTCATCGTCGAGATCGATGACGCGCGTATCCGGATCCACCACGACGTTTTCCATTATCGTACCGAACCGCTCGGTCGTCGCGTAAATCTCCGGCTCCCTTTCAGGCGACAGCCGAATCACCTTGGCGTAGCAGCCAGCTTCGAAATTGAAGACACCGTCATCGCTCCAACCATGCTCGTCGTCGCCAATCAAGCCGCGGGTAGGTTCGGCGGACAGCGTCGTCTTGCCGGTACCCGAGAGGCCGAAGAAAACCGCGACGTCACCATCTGGCCCGACATTGGCCGAGCAATGCATGGAGAGGATGCCCTGCTTGGGGTACAAGTAGTTCAAAATGGTGAACATCGACTTCTTCATTTCGCCGGCGTAGCGCGTGCCGGCGATGAGCACCGTCCGCTCGGCGAAGTTTATGGCTACGGCCGTGGTGCTACGAGTACCGTGACGATCGGGATCGGCTTCGAGTTCCGGTGCGTGCAGTACGGTGAACCCGGGTTCAAAGCCACGCAGATCTTCCGCTCGAGGACGGATGAACATGTTGTGGACGAAGGCCGCATGCCACGCGTTGGTGGAAATGAACCGTACGGGCACGCGATGGGTGGGATCGGCCCCAGCGAACAAATCCTGAACGTACAGTGGCCGATGCCTCAAATACGACACGACATCGGCTCGGAGAACCGCCCAATGCTCCGGCGAAAGGGGTTGGTTGACGTTGCCCCACCAGACGTCGGCCTCGGCGCTCGGCTCCCGCACCACAAACTTGTCGTTGGGCGATCGGCCGGTGTGTGGCGTCGTTATCGCGCAGAACGCCCCTCCACGAGCCATCTGGCCCTCTTCCGCCCGAATCGCCGCCTCATACAGCGCCGGCGGTGACAAGTTGCGGTGGACGGTCTCTAGAGGTTCCAGTCCGGGTGCGAGTTCCGACCGAGTGTTGGCATATGTATTGGCAGCCATACGTAGCTCTCGAGGTTTCTGACGTGGTGTGGCCCGGAAAATAACCACTGGAGCGGTGAGAAGTAACATGACTCGGCGTCTTGTGAAGATCTGGGTGCCGCGCTCGGGCGCAGGGCCTGCGTAGGTACTCCCAAGAACTCCACGTCTATGTGTCGAAGGCGTGGGGCGAAACGAGCGGAACAAAACGGCAAGAGGTCGATGCCCGCGCGAATACGCCCCCGACGGTTTTTTCATAGATCGTGAGGCGCTGTCCGGCGAGGTCGCCGATCGGAATGACGAGGCGACCACCAGTGGCCAATTGATCCAGCAACCCCGGCGGTGGCCACGGGGCGGCGGCCGTTACCAAGATCGCGTCGTAGGGCCTGTCGCGTGGGTGGCCCAACGCACCATCCCCTTCGATGCACGAAACGTTCGTGATGCCCAGTCGCCGGAAACGATCAGACGCTGACGCGACCAGTCGGCTCACACGCTCAATTGTCCACACGTGGGATGCGATCTTGGCGAGTACCGCGGTCTGATAACCACTCCCGGTTCCGATTTGGAGAACGCAACTCGTTCGGGTTATGGCGGATTCGGCTGTCATCAGCGCAACCATATATGGTTGCGAGATGGTTTGACCGTCTCCGATGGGCAGCGGCCGGTCGGAGTAAGCCCGTCGCTGGAGTGTGGTGGAGACGAATGCCTCTCGTGGTACGGACGCCATGGCGGCCAGTATGCGCGGGTTGGTTATTCCGCGTCGCTGCAAGTCGTGCCGCACCATGCGGTGACGTTTGGCGCGCCAATTGGGTGATTTGAGTCTCACGATGGTTGAAACTATTGCATTGGGAGGGAGGAGTTTGGGCGGGAGGAGGGAGGAGGTCCCCCTGCCCAACACCCCAGGCGGAAGGGTGGCTGGGCCTCCTCCCTCCCAAACTCCTCCCTGGGGTCGGGGGAGGAGGTGAGGTTGCTTCCTCCCTCCTCCCTGACGTTGGGGCGGGGCAGGGCACTACCGTCGCCTCAGCCAGTTCAGCGGATCGAGCGGGACCGAACGTGGGCTGTTCGGGAGCAGCTGCCGGATCTGGAATCCGAGGTGTGGGCCTTCGTCGGTGTTGGCGCCACCTGTCCGGCCAATTATCTGCCCTTGGTTTGCGAGGTCGCCCGCTGACACCATGATGCTAGAGAGTTGGGTGTAGAGCGTCCAATAACCAGCACCGTGGTCCAGAATGACGATCTGCCCGAACGTCCCGAACGGGCCGACCTGGGCGACGATGCCGGTGCGGACGGCTTTGACGGGCGTTCCCGCCGCTGCACGGATGCCGATGCCCTCACGGGCAATGGTCGTATTGTCCCGAAAGGGCTCCTGACCGAACCGATACACGAGTTGGCCGTCGATCGGCCAGTCCAGCCTGCCAAGATCGCCTTCCTCGATGGTAGCCACTGTCAGCCTGGTGGTCCCACGGGCCCGCACCAATGCCGCGATCGTTTCGTCGAGGCGGAGCGCGTCGGCTTCGAGCTCGGTGATGCGGGCGGCGGCGCGCTGTTCACCTTGCCTGGCCACGGAGAGCGCGCGTTGGCGCTCCCGTTCGAGGCTCACGTAGCGGTCGAGTTCTCTGTTCCGCTCTGTGCGTTGGGACGCGGCCAGGGTCTGTACGGTGACCAGGTCTCGCCGATTGGCCGAGATGCGATTGCGCAGTGTCGTGATCTCGTTCACCAGCGATCGGTCCTGGCGACTCGCCGTGTACAAGTACTTATAGCGGCTCAGGAGATCGCCAAAGCTCTCTGCGGCCAGCAGCACCTCGAAGGCCCACAGGGACCCGCGCTTGTGGATAGCCACCGCGCGCCGTTCGAGGATCGCCTCCTTCTCGGCCACTGCGTCTTCGACGAGGATGAGTTCCAGCGTCAGCGTGTCCAGCTGGGAGTTCAGCGCTCCCAGTTGTCGATCGAGTTCGTTGACGATGCCCCTGGTGGACGTTTGTTGGCGATTGAGATTGGCGATGTCAGACGAAATGTTGCGCGCCTGGCCCAAGAGGCGTTGCTGTTGCGCCTCGAGATCTTCGCGTTCTTGCCTGATGGAATCGAGCCTAGTCTGATTCTCTCGAATCTGACGGTCGATATTCCGTCGCTGTGCAACGGCGGCTTGCGGGAACGCCGTTAGCATGCACACCAACACAAGCGCCGCTCTCACACTTGCCGCAGGTGTCTGCCAACGCTAGTCGCGCTGGCCAAGAGTCCCAAGGCGGTTCCGAACGCCACCACGAGCGACATTTGGGCCAGGTCGAAGAATTCGGCTTCGAAGAGCAATCGATGTATGGCGGTGTATGCCGCGTAGCAGAGTCCCAAGGCCGCGAAACCGCCGAGTGCCCCCTTGATGCATCCCTCGAGTAGGAACGGGCTCCGAATGAAGCCGTCGGTTGCCCCCACCAATCGCATGATGCTGATTTCTCGGCTACGCTGCATGACCGCCATGCGAATCGTCGTCCCGATGATGATGATCGACGCGATCGCAAACGCGCCTCCGATCATGAGTCCCACAAAGGCACCGATGTTTCTCAATCGGTCCAACTTTGCCACCCACTCGTAGCCGTACTGCACGTCCTCGGCAAACACAAATCCTGTTAGGCGCTCCGCCACGGCCGCGACGGATTCGGTCTGGCGGAATCCTGGCAGCAGATTTACTTCGATCGACGCGGGGAGCGGATTGGTCTCGAATTCACCGAAGATTCCTTGAAACTCCACGAGTTCCGCTTGGGCCCGCTGCAACGCTTCCTCGGCGGTGACAAACGTGGCCTGTGCGACCTCCGGGAATGCTTCGATGTCTCCCAGCGCCAGCGTGATGACCTCGATCGGTGTGCCTCGCGTTACGTACAGCACGATTTCGACCCGCTCTTCGATACTCTCCAGCGTGCGATGCAAGTTGAGCACTACGAGTCCGTACAAACTCGCGACGAAGAGGGCGAACGCGATGGTCGTCACCGAGAGCATCGAGAGCGCCGGCCAGCGGCGGAAGGCGAGCAGCGCCTCGCGGAAAGCGAGTCTCACGCCGTTCCCTCCGTGGCGATTTGTTGGTCGACCCCGGAGTCGAAAACCAGCGCACCTCCCTGAAGCTCGACCGTTCGGTAGTTCGCGTGGCGTACCACGTCCAGATTGTGGGTGGCCATGATCACTGCGGTGCCGTTCGCGTTGATATCGCGTAGCAAGCGAAACACGCCGCGCGTTGCCCGCTTGTCGAGGTTCCCGGTCGGCTCGTCGGCGAGCAGAACGAACGGATTGTTGACGAGCGCGCGCGCGATGCCCACGCGCTGCTGCTCGCCACCGGACAATTCACTGGGGAATTGGTGTGCCTTGGCGGCCAATCCGACCTGCGCGAGCACGCGCATCACCTTCGGCGCGATGACACTCCGCTTGGTTCCTGTGGCCTCGAGGGCAAACGCGATGTTCTCTTCCGCCGTTCGGTCTTCGAGCAGCCGGAAGTCTTGAAAGACGATGCCGAGGCGACGCCGCATGCGCGACACCTCCCGGCGATTCAGCTTTGCGGTATTGAATCCCGAAATCCGGACCTCGCCCTGCGTCGGCAAATGCTCGGCGTATACCAGTTTGAGCACAGTGGACTTACCTGCGCCCGAGTGTCCGGTGAGAAAGACAAATTCGCCCTTGGCGACGTGCAGTGACACATCGCGCAGCGCCAGCGAGCCGCTGGGGAAAGCCATGGACACACCGACGAATTTGATCACGCTCGCATCCTACGTTCCTGACAACGCGCGTTTGAAGTCGGCAATCAAGTCCGCGACGTCTTCGATGCCGACGCTGACCCGGATGAAGCCGTCCGGAAACCCCTGCGCCTTGCGTTCCTTCGCGGTCGACACGGCGTGGGAAGTGACGCGCGGCTCCGAAACCAGCGTTTCCACCCCGCCCAAACTCGGCGCGTGGCTTGCCAGGCGGAGCCGACGCAGGACCCGTTCCGAAACCGCCGGCCCGCCGTCGAGTTGCAGTCCCACGATCCCACCGAACCCATCGAGCATTTCACACGCCAACTCGTGGTCGGGGTGCTGCTCGAGCCCTGGATAATGTACCGCGCCAATCCGAGGATGTTCAGCCGCCCATCGCGCAAACGCTAGCGCATTGCGGTTGTGCTCGGCCATCCGGATGGCGAGTGTCTTCATCCCGCGGTCGATCAGCCACGCGGCGTGCGGGTCGATAGACTGCCCCCAGGCCTTGAGCAGGCCTCGGACCACCTCGATGACGTCGTTATTGGAGACGACGGCGCCCGCGATAACGTCTGAATGACCGTTCAGATATTTCGTAGCGCTGTGAATGATTATGTCGGCGCCGTGTTCGATTGGACGAAAGTTCATCGGCGTGGCAAACGTCGAATCGACGATGAGCACCATCCCCTCGACCTGACACAGCTTGGCCAGAGGCGCGAGGTCGAGAACCCGCGCCAGTGGATTGGTTGGTGTTTCCACGAAGATGGCGCGCGTACGCTTTGTCATCCGGTTGCGCCATTCTCGGGCGGACGACGGATCGACGAATGTGACGTCAATGCCGAGCCGGCTCAACTCGCGGGTAAACAGTACTCTCGTCCCCCCGTACACCCAATTCGTTGCCAGGAGGTGGTCGCCGGGTTGGAGCACAGCCAAGTGGGCGAGGGCGGTGGCCCCCATGCCGCTGGCGAGAAATATCGCGGCGTCCGCGCCTTCCAAAGCGGCCAGCCGCTTCGCGATGGCGGTTTGGTTGGGATTGTTGCCGTACCGCGTGTACAGCACCTCGTCCGACGAACCCACTTGATTGACGAAAGTAGAACTCTGATAGACAGGCGTATTGATCGGTGACTGAGAGGCGCGACGAACAAACGAGCCGTGGATGGCCCGCGTGGAGAGACCGGGTTCGGGCTGTTTCATGCTAGTGAGATGACCTGACTACCCGCGGCGTCGGCCATTACCAGGCGCCGTTCGAGTAGCTCATCGCAAACCTCTCGTGCAGTGGCGGTTGGGACAGACAGGTGATCGGCGACATCCTCCACCTCCGCAGACCCCCTGTCGGCGAGCATCGTGAAGACCACATGTACCCGGTGGCCGATCTTGCCCAGGAGACGCAGCTTGCCCGTGCGATCTTGCGCGACGGCAGCGAGCCCGTGCCGCTCGAGAACCGGTTCCAACACGTCTTGATGATCCTCGCTGATGCCGCGCAACAGAAATGGACGGCTGCGGCCATGCTGCAATAAGAGCTTTGCGACGATCTCGTCCGCACACGACAGGTCGAGCAACCGAACGCTTGTGAAATCGATCACCGCAACCTGGTCACCCTCGTACTCCGCGAGTACCTGTTCGACGCCGCATCGCACGGCGTGGCCAGTGGGGCGGGTGACCAGGTCGCCGTACATGGCGGACACCGTCTCACGGAGAATGGTTCGCAGGTCAATAAATGGCATGCCGTTCAATTCGTCTGTTTTGCCGGAATGATCATCTGCACTTGGCTGCCCGGAAACGCCGGCAGCCCGTCGGACATGGGAACATCGTCGTCCCATGTTGGAACTATCGATAACCTCGCGGTACCGCTGCGGAGGCTCAGCTTGCCGGCCCATCGATCGACATAACGTCGCATTCCCAAGAGACCCTGGCCGCGACCCGGATCGCGAAATCGACTGACGCCCTGGAAGATGGCCGCCTCGAGCGCCGCCGCATCACTCCAACGGTCGCCCACACGCTGTGCTTGAGTCGACTCGAGTGAGGAACGGAACCCCACTCCCGCGTCTGCGACGGCGATGACCGCCACTCGTCGTCCCAGTCGACGGCGCCAGTGATAGGTCTGCACCGCGACCCAGCCCCCGGTGCCGGCGTGCTCTACAATATTCTGACAAGCTTCGGAAAGCGCCATGGCGAAACCCATGGTGGCCTGGGCCGCGAGGCCCAGTTCGCGCAGGATCGCCGCCGCGGGATCCTGAATACGGTCGACCACCCCGTGAACATCGGCGGCGGCGCGCACCGGGGTCACTTCGAGTAACACGTCGGAGCTCCCCGATGTCGATACATGGGGAACCTTACCGTGTAACTCGAACAGGTCCTCAGCATTGCGAAAAAATCCGGCCCTCGCCCAGTAATGGGCCACATCCCGGTCGTTGGGGATGGTGAGGAGTGGCTTCGTTTGCTGTTGCTCCTGCAGCCACTGGCCCGCGGCCAGCAGGCCAACCAGACCGTAGGGCGATCCCCACTTGGTCGCGTGGGCGTCGAATAGCAAACGCTCGTCCGGGGGCCCGCCGAAAGCATCGGCAAACTGATCGAACGTGTGATGGTCGAATTGCACCGGAACTTCTACCACCCGAGTCATGTTGGGGCGATCTCTCCCCGAAGATGGTAATGCAGGTTCGTTGCTCCCCGGATGGTCAGATTCCGCCGCGCGAAAGCGTTGGCCTTTTCAATGGCGGTCTCGACGTTGACACCGCGGACTAGTTGACCGACAAGCGTTCCGCCGAATACATCGCCACATCCGGTGGGATCGCCGACCTCCAGCACGCGCTCGACCGGAATCCGAGTGGTCTGAATCGGGCCGGCCGCACGGTGCACTTCCCGCAGGCTGGAGAAAGTGAATGGCGGCGAAGTGAAATACACCGCCCCTTCGGCCCCGACCGTGACGACGAGCATCCGGACCCCGGCCGACAACGCGCGTGCGGCCACCTCCATCGGATCGGGCCCGAGTAAAGCTAGCTCGTCTTCGTTGATTTGCACGACGTCGAAGCAGGACATCCAGAGGTCGGACTCCCGTACCGCTTGCGGGAGTCGCAACCCGTCGCTGGCGATTCCCAGAAAGAGGCTGTGCAGGTCGGCGTAGATTGGGCCTGGGAACGCGTGGCGCAGGTAACGGGCCGTCTCGAGATCCATCTCGAAGCCCGATATGAAGTTGAGGTACAGCGCATCGACGTCTCGAATCATCGGCCCGAGTTGGTCCCAGGTCCAGGGGGAAACGCCGCCGCTGAGTCGCTCGGCACGCCGGTTGTCCGACTCGTACCGGAGTGTCACTCGGTTGTTGGGTTCGGGGACCTCAACAAAACGATCGGCGGCCGAGCGGCGAGTGAGCCGGTTTAGAAAGGTGTTGGCTTCTGGGGCGAGGTCTTTCCCTACCTTTATTAAGGGGACCAGCTCCCATTCCTCGGGCAGCGACGCCTCCAATGCGGCCAGCGCATAGGCGATGCCCCCCCACTCCTCGATTGGTTCCGATTGGGGTTCGCGGCCGTGGATGGTATCCCAGACCATGGTGCCCACCACCCCGAGTCGATTCATGTGGAGCCCGTCGTTTGCAGCTTGAACGACGCAACCGCGCCCAATACGCCCGCCGTGCCAGGGAGTTCACCCGGGACGATGCGACACGCGTCCGCAGCCGGCCGAAACGCGCGCCGCGCAACTTCCTCCCGCAGCGGCCGGAAGAGTCTTTCTCCCGCGGTGGTCACGCCGCCACACACGACCACCATCTCCGGATTGCAAATGTTGACAAGATTGGCGATCCCGGCGCCGAGGAGACGTGCGGTGTCCCGCACTACTTCCTGTGCGAGGTCGTCGCCCTCGTTCGCCGCCTGATACACCTCTTCGGCGGTGATACGAGAGAGATCACCATCGACGTACGTTACGAGGCTGGAGGTGGCGCCGGCCTCGATGCTCTCGACGGCCCGCTTCGCGATGGCTGGACCCGACGCGTACGCTTCGAGACAACCGTAGTTGCCGCACACGCACCGGCGACCGGTGGAGTCGATGGTCATGTGGCCAAATTCCCCGGCCACGTCCGACGCTCCATGGAATATCTTGCCGTCCAGCACGAAGCCGCCTCCCACGCCCGTACCGATCGTAATCCCAACTACCACTTGCGCACCTTTGGCGGCGCCGCGCCAGCACTCGCCCAGCACGGCACAATTGGCGTCATTCTCGAGCGTTGCAGGCAGTTCGACGATTTCGCTCACCAGCTGGCGGAGTGGCACGTCGGTCCAACCCAGGTTCGGGCTGGTGACCACGACCCCGTTCTTGGTGTCGATCGGTCCGGGTGAACCGATGCCAACACCGATCACCTCGACCTGCGAACCCCATGCCGCTTTCGCCTGGCTGATGGACTCGTGCACCGCACCGACAATGTGCTTCACCACCATGTCGGGGCCCTGGGCCACGGGGGTCCGCCGGCGCTTGACTCCGACGACTCGCTCCCCGTCTTCGGAGACGGTGCCCACGACGATGTTCGTGCCGCCCAAATCGACGCCGACGATTAGGCGCATGGGGCTCCCGTCCCCCCTACTCCACGGGGCACAGGGGCAGGGGGGCAGAGGTGCCGCAGAGGCAGGGGGGCATCAAGAGGGATCAAGGGGCATGATGGGGCATCAAGAGGAATCAATCTGCAACCTGCAATCTGCAATCTGCAATCAAATCCCTCATACGAACCTGTGACTGAGCAGGCGCTTGCAAGCTATTCAACTTTCAAGACCGCCAGAAACGCCTCCTGCGGGATTTCCACCGTGCCGACTTGTTTCATCCGCCGTTTTCCTTCTTTCTGTTTCTCGAGCAACTTCCGCTTACGGGTGATATCGCCACCGTAGCATTTGGCGGTGACGTTTTTGCGTAGCGCCTTGATGGTTTCCCGCGAGACGATCTTGTTTCCGATGGCCGCCTGAATGGTGACTTCGAAAAGCTGGCGCGGAATCAACTCGCGCAACTTACCGGCTAACTTTCGTCCCCATTCGTGCGCCTTGTCTCCATGAATGATCACGCTGAATGCGTCGATGGCGTCGCCGTTGATCAGCATGTCGAGTTTGACGAGGTTGCTGGCTCGGTAACCGTCGAAATCGTAGTCCATGCTCGCGTAACCACGTGTAATCGTTTTCAACCGATCGTAAAAGTCGAGAATGATTTCGGCTAGCGGAAATTCCCATTCGAATTGTACTCGCTCGGTGTCGACGTACTCCATCCCGATATAGGTGCCGCGCCGCTCCTGCCCCAATTCCATGATCCCACCGATGTATTCGGACGGCGTCGTGATTCGGGCTTTCACATACGGCTCCTCCACCCGGTCGACGTGCGGCCCCGCGGGCATCTTGGTCGGATTCTCGATGGCGTCTTGTTCGCCGTTGGTGAAATACACCATGTACTCCACGTTCGGAACCGTGGTGATGAGCTCCAGGTTGAACTCGCGCTCGAGCCGCTCGCGCACGATGTCCAAGTGCAGGAGGCCGAGGAAGCCGCAACGAAATCCGAACCCCAACGCAACCGAGGTCTCTGGCTCATAATGAAGCGCGGCGTCGTTTAGTTGCAACTTCTCGAGGGCGTCGCGTAGCTCTTCAAACCTGACGCTCTCGGTGGGATACAGCCCGGCAAAAACCATGGAGTGTATGTCGCGGTACCCGGGAAGGAGCGTCGATGACGGGTTGTTCGCGTCGAGCACGGTATCACCGACGCGCGTTTCTTGGACTCCCCGCACGTTGGCCACGAAGTATCCTACTTCGCCAGCGCGCAGCACGTCGACCTTGTGCCGCCCGAGCCGCAGGTAACCGACCTCGGCAACCTCGTAGCGATCCTCGGGATGCGAACCAAACGCGATCTCCATACCCGCCTCAATCGTCCCATCGACCACACGAATGCTCGGCACGGCGCCGCGGTATCGGTCGTAGTACGAGTCAAAGATCAACGCGCGAAGCGGCCCGTTGGTATCTCCGTCCGGCGCCGGCACGCGCTCGACGATCGCAGCAAGCAACGCATCGATGCCGGTTCCCTCCTTTGCCGATACGTTCAAGATCTCGTCGTGTGTCATCCCGATGAGATCCTCTAACTCCTTCGCGCGACGCTCGGGCTCGGCCGCCGGTAGGTCGATCTTGTTGAGCACCGGAATGATGTCCAGACCGGCATCCATCGCGAGAAAGAGGTTGCTAATCGTTTGGGCTTCAATGCCCTGCGTGGCATCCACGACAAGCACGGCGCCCTCGCACGCGGCGAGCGACCGGGAAACTTCGTACGTGAAGTCCACATGTCCCGGCGTGTCGATGAGGTTCAGTTCGTACGCCGTGTCGTCCCGTGTGTACGTCATGCGAACGGCGTTGAGCTTGATGGTAATACCACGTTCCCGTTCGAGATCCATGGTATCCAGCACCTGTGCGCGCATGCGACGCTGCGCTAGGGCTCCGGTCGCCTCGATCAAACGGTCGGCGAGTGTGGATTTCCCGTGGTCGATGTGCGCGACAATGCAAAAGTTGCGAACGTGCTGTTGATGCATGGGGGGAATATAATGATGGAAGGACGGAAGGACGGACGGGAAGGGATCGAGGGGGATCGAGGGGCATCAAGGGGCATCGAGGGGCATGTGTTGTCTTAGGGTTGATGCCCCTTGATGCCCCCTGATGCCCCCTGATGCCCCCTGATCCCCCTCGATCCCCCTCCGTCCTAGTTCCCCCCCGTCACGATCTGCCGGTAGCTCTCCGGATACCAGCGAGGCCGCTGGTCGGCGTTCGCGATGTCGAGACCGAGGTAGAACAGCAGCTTCACGATCCGGGCGGCCTTTTCTCCGTCGATTTTTTCCACCTCGTCGCTCGGACGATGATAGTCGTCGTGTGTCCCGTTGAAGAAAAATAGAATCGGCACACCTTTACGCGCGAAGTTGTAGTGATCCGACCGGAAGTAGAAACGCTGGCCTGGCCAGATGTCGTCGATGGCCGTCATCCCGAGTTCCGGATGGCGTGCGTTGACCCGGTTCAGTGTCTCACCGAGGTCGGAGTGCTCCTTGCCGATGACGGCGATAGTGTCCTTCCAGTTCCGACCGACCATGTCGGAGTTCAAGTTGGCCACGATCTGGTCCATCGACACGGGTGGGTGCTCGGCGAAGTACTCGCTGCCCCACAGTCCTTTTTCCTCGCCGCTGACGAGAACAAACATCAACGAGCGGCGGGGCCGGGGATGCAAAGTCGCAAACGCTTCGGCGGCCTCCAAAACCGCGATCGTGCCGGACGCATCGTCGTCAGCACCGTTGAAGATGCTGTCGCCTTCCACAGGATTCCGCACGCCGACATGATCTATGTGGCCGCTGAACGCGATGTACTCGTCCCGCAACATGGGATCGCTTCCCTCGAGCACGGCCACAACGTTGGGAGCCGTCGTCTCTTCGACCGTTTCGTATTCCACGTTGATCGTGAGCGTGAGATTCGATAGGCGTCGCGACGATACCCGGCGGCTGGTTCGCCGGAGCGCGGACGACAGGTCGAATCCCTGTGCCGCCAGCACACGCTCGATTGCCTCTACCCGAACCGCGAGGGACGGCGGGGTCGAAATTCGTTCACTCCATCCGGTCCGTAAGGAAACCCGGTTCATGCCGTCGACGACGGAACGCCACTCCGCGTCGGAGCCGTCATGCACGGTTATCACGGCGGCGGGCCGTTGCCGCAACAACGGAAAGAGGTCGCGCTGGGACCATCGTCTCGAAGCCGAAGACACGACCACCACCACCGCGCCGGCCACGTCGAGGTCGGCAACCGCTCGTGGGTTACCGGGCCGTCCGGTCACGACCACCGTGGGGCCGGACACTCCCCTCCGGTTGGTCGGGCCCCCCGAAAGCAGCGAAGCGTCCGGGCCGAAACGCAGTGTCCGTCCGCCCTCGATGGCGACGCTCGACCCGCCGATATCGACGCGCTCGCGGATCAACGGGTATTCCTGAATGAAGGAGCCGTTGGGGGCACCGGGTGACAGCCCCATCCGCCGGAATTCGTCGGCAATGTACTGCGCGGTCATATTGAGCCCACGGCTCGGCGTGTCCCGACCACGCATGGAATCGTGGGCGATCACCCCGACCCGTCTGATGAAATCTTCAGCAGTGATCGAGCTGACAGCGTGCGTCACGCCGTTCTGCGCCAGCACCGCTTGGGGGGCACTCAGTAAAACGCCTATGAAGGCGATTTTTCGCATGACTACTCCAGTTGCATCAGTTTTTCGCGAGGAGAGAAGATAGCGCAGAGGCGTCCCAGCGGTACTCCCCGCCCCACCCCCGGCTTGGGGGTGGTGGGGCGGAGCTACCGCCCTACCGTCCGTAGAGGTCCGCATGCGTCTCCGTCGGGCCGCCCCCGCCCCTCACCCGGCCGCTGGCCTCGGGCTCGTTCGGTCGCCGGCGGAGGGTCTGCTCGATGTAGGGCCGTCCGGGTTGGCGGTGTTCGAACACGAAGCGTGGCTCGATGCGGAGGGGCCGGGTGAAAACCACTCGGGTATCCCGCATGATCCTGGTCGGGTAGTAGTACGGGTCGTTGTAGATGATGAGCCGCACCCGCCGGCACGCCTGGTCGTACGGGTTCCACGTGGGATACGCCGCGTGAGCGTGACAGTCGTAGCACAAAAAACGGGGATAATCGTGGGCCCGTTCGACGTCGTAGGGCAGCACGTCATAGTCGTATCTAGCGCTGCTGCCCGGCACAATGTCGTCGATGAGGTGCATCAAGGCCTCGTACGGATCCCCCTCGATCCACCCACCCTTGCCGAGGGAGCGGTAATCCCATTGCTCACCCGCAATCAGATCGTCGTACCGAAACGGGGCGGCACTGGCGACCGCGAGCAGGAATCCCTGCCCTGGATAATCGTCCACCAAAAACGAATAACGCTCGGGTCCGGGCTTCACCTCGTAGTCCCGCGCGGCCCGGATCCAGTTGTTGCGCCACGGCGTGCCCGGGAACAGCACCTGCATGCGTCCGTCGGTATCGACGCGAACAACGGTCACATATGCGTTGAACTCCGAGCGAAAATAGACACGCACCTGGTCGTTTGCCTGGAGCACGCCTCCTGGCTCGGTCCACAACTCGACGGACGACATACGAGACCCCGTCGGACGCGCCGCAGGATGTCCGCTGAGGTGCATCGAATCGCTCGGGGCGGGGGCGGGGGCGGGTATCAACAACACTGCGAGAGTCAGAGACTTCAACATCCAACATCCTTTTTCGCTGTTTCCTGCCGGCGGACCAGTCAGCGAGTGGTCGGCCCGGCACGTCTAACTACCGCCGATTAGGAGCACGCCCTATGCCAGGGCAGGGCAATCGCGTTAAACTGTTGCAATACAACGGTTTAACTGACTCTCTAGGCGTCGTCCGGTGTCTCCGGACGGTGACAGTTTGCCAGGCTTATCCGGGCCGACTACGTTCCGCACCCTATGGCCAGCGCTAGCCGAATCGATTTGCTCGACCCGTTCGAGGTGGCCCGGCTGGGCGGTCTCGAGATTGTGGCGCAGGGGGTGGTTGAGGGTTTTCTCGCAGGTCTTCACACGTCGCCTTTTCGGGGGTTTTCGGTGGAGTTTGCCGAGCATCGGCCTTACGAGGCGGGGGACGAGCTGCGGTATGTCGACTGGCGGATGCTGGCGCGGTCCGACAAGCTGTTCGTCAAGCAGTATGAGGAAGAAACCAATCTCCGCAGCATGATTGTGCTCGATGCGAGCGCCTCGATGAACTGGTCGGGAATGGAGCGCCGGCTGACGAAGTTGGCGTATGCCAAACGGCTGGCCGCGGCGCTCGCCCTTGTGTTCCTACGCCAACGCGACGCGACTGGCTTCATCGGGTTTGACGAAAAGGTCCGGTCGTTGGTTCCCGCGCGAGCGAGGCGACAGCAGTGGTGGACGCTCCTCACCGCCGTTCACAACCTGGAGGCCGGTCGTGGCACGGCGGCGGAAGATGCGCTGCGCCGCGTGACGGGCATGCTCCGCCGGCGTGGGTTGGTGGTCTTCATTTCCGATCTCCTGTTTGACCGCGACCTAGCCTTACTGGCGATGCAATACTTGCGGCACCGCGGTCACCAGGTGCTGGTCTTCCACGTGATGGATCCTTCCGAGCTGTTTCTCGAGGGACCGCCGGAAGCACGTTTTGAGGATCTGGAGTCGGGGGATGTGGTATCGGCGCGGCCACGCGATCTGCGAGCGGCATACAATGAAACCGTTCGGCGCGCGATCGAGGCCTGGCGGACTCAGTGCCGTCGCAGCGGCATTGCATACCACCACGTGTTGACTGATTCGCCGTTCGGGTACGTGTTGCGTCAGGCAACCGCCCGCCGGGCAAGGCTGGGATGATAGGTTTTCTCCAGCCGCTAGCGCTGTTTGGTCTTCTTGCGACCGCGATCCCTCCATTGTTGCACTTGCTCGCCCGCCGGCTTCCCCCGGTCGTGCCGTTTCCGGCCGTGAGATATCTCAGCGAGACCGAACGCCGGCATTCGCGCCGGCTGAAGCTTCGCAATCTCTTGCTGCTGCTGTTGAGGACCTTTCTCATCCTGCTGATTGCACTCGCGATGTCCCGACCGATTGCCCGTGTGCCTTTCGGTGGATTACACGAACCGTCGGCGTTGGGGCTGCTGGTCGACAATTCGCTCTCGTCGGGCGCGGTTGTCGATGGCCAGCGCGTTCTCGATGCGTTGGTTGATCAAGCGAGGCGGGTGCTCGATCGGACGGGTGACGACGATCGTCTCTGGTTGATGCTCGCTGACGGTTTGCCGCGCCGAGCGTCCATCCCCGAGGCTCGGGCCGTCTTGGATACACTTTCCGCTTGGCCGATTCGCCTCGATCTGTCGGATGCTATTCGTGCAGTATCGCTGGCGATGGCCGATGACCCGTCGCCCTCGCATGAGGTGGTGGTGCTGAGTGATTTGCAGGCCACCGCTTTTTCTGCCGACGCCGGGGAGGGCGGGGTGGAGGGGGAGGGGGTGCGGAGAGTTCTGGTGTGGACGCCCAAGACCCTGGAGTTGAATCGCGGCATCGATTCCGCACGTGTGCAACCGGCTGTATGGTCGCCCTCGGGGGAGGTCATCGCATCGTTGGGCGGCTCCGATTCTACGCCCACGGCCGTGCGGCTCACGATGGGCGACCGCGACGTCGCCCGTTCGATAGGGGAGCGCGACGACCACGTGGTGCTCTCCGGGACCCTTGCCGAGAGCGGGTGGTTTGTCGCGACCGTCCAACTGGATCCCGATGAGTTGCGAGCCGACGACAGGCGTGCACTTGCCATTCGGATCGCGTCGCCGGGTGCGGTGTCGTTCAGCGAAGGTGCAGGGGCCTTCATTGGCGAAGCGCTTGCGGTGCTGTATCAATCGGGACGGGTTCGGGACGGCGCCGACATTTTCTTTTCTGACGATGTCGCGACCGGTGTGAGTGTGGTGTTCCCGCCGACCGATCCGGCGCTGATTGGAGCGCTCAACCGACGCTTGGACGCGCGAGGGATCTCTTGGCAGTTTGGTCCGGTCGTGGATGGCGAGTGGGAAGTGACGGGGACGGTGGGGCCGGCGGTGGGAAGTGTGGTGTATCGGCGGCGTGAGTTGGAGGGCGACGGGATCGTCTTGGGACGAGTCGCTGACGAACCATGGCTCGTGCGCGACGGCAACGTCATTCTCGTCGCCAGCCGCATGGACGCCGAGTGGTCGTCGCTGCCGGTGAGCGCTGCCTTTGTCCCCTTCCTCGACTTTCTGGTGAACCGAATCGGGGCCGCACCGGCGTGGATCGTATCGGCACTTCCGGGCGAGGTGGCCGAGGTTCCTGCCGGAGCACGTAACTTGTTGGTGGACGGTACCGCCGTTCCGATTCCAGGCAACCGGCGGGTCGTCGCGCCGGTCGAGCGCGGCGTGTATTTCCTCGAAGGATCCATGGTCGACACGATTGGAGCGCTCGAGGTGAATCAGGATCCTCGAGAGACGGTGTTGCAGCAGGCGGAATCGCGTATGGTCGTCGCGACGTTGGGCGGCGATGTGCAGGTCTTGAGCGCGCGGGGCCTCGATCGGGAGTTGTTCCGAGGCGCACGCCGAGCCGATCTGACCGGTGCGTTGTTGATCTTGGCTGTGGCGGTGGCGTTGCTTGAGTTTGGCCTCAGTTCGGCCGGCGGGGCGGCGCGTCGAGAACCATAATGCTCCCGCATTTAGTCCGCGCATTCCACGGGTTACCCCGCTTCCGAAGCTTCGTCGACGCGCTGCCGACTCGCGGAGCGGCTATCGGCGTCGGGGGATTGCCTGGGGGCAGCGTTCCCGTATTGCTCGCGTCGCTCGTCCAACATCTTCCTCAACGCAGCTTTCTCATTGTCGCGCCGGGGCCGTCGGAGGCTGAACGCTGGCTGGCGGATCTGTCGGTTTTGCTGGAAAGCCGGGTCCGACTCTACCCTCAGCGCGAGGCGTTTGGAGAAGAAGAACCGCACTTCGAGATTGCCGGCGAGCGGGTCGAGACCGTCGAGGCGCTGATCAACGGCGAGGTGTCGGTCGTCGTGACCACCACGAGAGCAACCGCCGAACTTACGGCGATGCCGGCCGCCGTGCGGTCGATGCAGTTGCGATTGGCGGTGGGCGACGACTCTAAACCCGCCGAGGCCATCCACACCCTCGAACGCATGGGTTACGAACGCCGGCCCTCCGTGCTCGACGTGGCGCAGTTCGCCGTGCGGGGAGGCATCCTCGATGTATACGGGTTTGGCATGGCCGCGCCGACGCGTATCGAGTGGTGGGGCGATGAGATCATCTCGATTCGTGCGTTTGATCTCGACACGCAGCGCTCGGAAGCCGAGACGAAGTCCGTCACCGTGTTGCCGGTGGCGGCGGGACGCGGGAGTCGGGAGTCGGGGGTCGGGGATCGGGATCCTTCACGTACCGACGACACTCGTCAATCTCTCTTCGATCTTCTCCCTCCCGACACGCTCGTCTTCCTCGAGCAGGGTGTGAGCCAGGAGGAAGTCGGCCGCATGTGGTCGGAGGCGCAACACCACCTCGACGTGGCGCGGCGATTGGGAGAGGATGTCCCGGAACGTGGCGCGCTTCATGTATCTCCGCTCTCGTGGGAGCAGCAACTCGGAGAGTTTGCACGCTTGCAACTCGAGCGGCAGCCGTACGAGTTCGATTTCCAGCTCAGCCGACCCGAGCCCGTCGAGCGAGCCATGAAACGGCTGGCGTCGATCATTGCCGCCGGGCCGACGTTGGTTTTGTGCGACAACGAAGGACAGCTCGAGCGGCTTGAAGAATTATTGGCCGGGCCGCACGACGATCGCTTACCGGTGAACTTAACGTTGGCAATCGGCGCTTTGCATGCAGGCTTCGTCATGCCTGGCCTCACCGTCCTGACCGATCACGAGATTTTCCGTCGCGCACGCCGCATTCGACGTCCGCGTCGTTACAAACAGGCGATGGTGACGGCAGCGGCCGGCGCGATGGCGCCGGGAGACTACGTGGTTCACCTCGACTATGGGATCGGCATCTACCGGGGCACGGAAACTCTCACGACGGATGCCGGAACGGTGGAGGTCGCCGTGCTCGAGTACGAGGGTGGTGACCGTCTCAACGTGCCGCTCTACAAGTTGGACCAATTGGAGCGGTATCGCACTGCGGCCGACGCCGAATCGGCCGTGCCCCCGAAACTCAACCGCCTGGGAGGTACCCGCTGGAAGCGCCAGCGGAAGAAGACCGAGTCTGCCATCAAGAAAATGGCGGCGGAGCTGTTGGAGCTGTACGCGCGGCGCTCGGTTGCGCCTGGATTTGGATTCCCTCCGGACTCGCGTTGGCAGGCCGAACTCGAGTCGTCGTTCCTGTACGAAGACACTCCAGACCAACGCATCGCGAGCGAACGGGTGAAGATGGCGATGGAGCTTGCCACGCCGATGGACATGTTGGTGGTCGGGGACGTTGGGTATGGGAAAACGGAGATCGCGGTGCGCGCAGCCTTCAAGGCGGCCGTGGCGGGGAAGCAAGTCGCCTTGCTGGTGCCAACCACCATTCTTGCCGAGCAGCACGCCCGCACCTTCGGCGATCGGTTGGCGGATTTTCCCGTGAGGATCGAGGTGCTGTCGCGTTTTCGGTCGGCGGCGGAACACCGGGAAGTATTGGTTGGGTTGAAGGACGGTAAGGTCGATATCGTCATCGGCACCCACCGCTTGTTGTCCAAAGACGTCGAGTTCCACGATCTCGGGCTACTGGTCGTGGATGAGGAGCACCGGTTTGGCGTGAGGCACAAGGAACGACTAAAAGCTCTCCGATTAGAGGTCGACGTCTTGACGCTGACCGCGTCGCCTATCCCCCGCACGTTGCATATGGCGCTCTCCGGCATTCGCGATCTCTCGATGATTCAGACCCCACCTCGCGATCGATCTCCCGTACTGACCTTTGTGGAACCCTGGGACGACGAATTGTTGATGGAGGCAATGTCCCGCGAGCTGGATCGTGGGGGGCAGGTATTCTTCGTGCACAATCGTATCGAGACGATCGAGACCGTTGCGGAGCGCGTTCGGTGCCTCGCGCCACGAGCGCGTGTGGAGGTTGGCCACGGGCAAATCAAGGATCGGGAGTTGGACGAATTGATGCGGGCCTTTGGTACCGGAGATGTCCAGGTTCTGGTGTCCACCATGATCGTCGAATCCGGGCTGGACGTCACGAACGCCAATACGATGATCATCCACCAGGCCGATCAGTTCGGTCTCGCGCAGTTGTACCAGCTGCGGGGACGGGTTGGACGGGGTCACCGGCGGGCATATTGCTACCTCATCGCCCCCGACAACATGGATCCAGACGCGGAACGACGGGTGAAGTTGTTGGAACATCACACGGAGTTAGGATCCGGATATCTGCTGGCCATGCGGGACCTCGAGCTACGGGGCGCGGGTAACTTCTTGGGAGTGCAACAGTCGGGTCACGCCCACGCGGTGGGTTTCGACCTCTATATGCGCTGGCTCGGCGACACCGTGGCGGCGCTCAAAGGTGAAGGAGTGCCGCAGGCCAGCCCGCCGCCCGAGGTGATCCTCGACGGTCCGGCGCACTTTCCTGAGGAGTTCATCACCGATGAGGACGCCAAGTTGGACTTCTACCGCCGGCTGGCGCGGGCATCGGAAGTCGATGACATTTCGGAGCTCCGGGAGGAACTTCGAGATCGGTTTGGTCCTTTGCCGGACGAGGCTCAGCGGCTTCTCACCGTGTTCGAGATGCGGATCCTGGGAGCCCGATTGGCGTTGCAGTCGGTCGTGGTGCAAGGTGACGAGGCGCGGCTGAAGTTCCGGCCGGACGCCAAGCCCCGCATGGCAGGTTTGAACGCCGCCTTGGATGAGGTGCAGTTCTCGGCTGAGGTGCGCCGGGTGCAACCGCTCTCATTGCGGCTAACCCGCCTCGGCGGCCAGCGGGTGACGGACGGGATCATCAGGGCGTTTCACTCGGTGCTGGAAGCATCGGCTCCGGCGTCGGTTGGCGCTGGAACGAAAACGTAGACGCGGAAGGATAGCAGCAGGGATGCGGACGTTTCCATGGTTTGTGGGATTGCTTGCCACAGTCGGTTGCGGGGCGCTGAGCGACGCGTTCACCGCGCATCCCGACGTGGTAGCGCGAGTTGACGATCGTGAGCTCACGGTTCGGCGGTTTGCGGAATTGCTGGTGCTGGGGGGAGAGCAGCCGCTTCCTCTGACCCAAGAGATCGCCGACGAGCTGGCCCGGCACTGGGTAGATGTGACGGTGCTTGCCGCGCGGAGTGCCTCCGGCGATTCGCTCATGGACACCACGATGGTGTTGGAGTCCATGTGGCTCGAGAAGCGCCAGTCACTCTTGTCGGTGTTCCACAGCGAGATCTTCGCCGAGCGAGAACAGGTGACCCCGGAGGCCGTTGACAGCGCCTATCGGGTCGGTGACGTGCGCCTGCTTGCGCACATTCTTCGGCGGGTGACTCCGGAGACGACCCCCGAAGAGAAGGGCCAGCAGTTGGCGCTGGCCTTACGACTGCTCGACGGCCTCATGTCGGGCACGTCGTGGGAAGAAGCCAACAGGGAGAATGAAGACGAGACCGCACGAGCGAACAATGGCGCCCTTGGGGTAGTGAGGCGGGGGCAAACTGTTCCGCGTTTCGAAAATGCGGCGTACGCTCTTGCTCCGGGCGAAGTGTCTGAAGTCGTCGAGACGGAATTTGGGTATCACATAATCTATCGCCCGTTGCTGGAAGCGGGTCGTGAGGTTTTTACGGCGTATCTTCAGCAAGCAGTCTCCTCTACACTCGATTCCGCGTATGGTGAGCAACTCTTGGAAGCCAAGGCCGTCGAAGTACGTCCGACCGCGGCGGCGACGGTACGCGAGATTGCGGAGACGCCCGTCCGGTCCTTGGAGTCTTCGCGGGTGTTGGCGACCTACAGCGGCGGCCGGTTTACGACCGGGCAATTCGCTCGGTGGTTGCTGTACATTCCCGCCACCACGTACGAGCAGCTCCTCATGGCTCCCGACGATCAGATCACTAACTTCACTCGTCAACTCGTGTTGCAGGAGCTCTTGTGGGAACAGGCGGACAGTGCGGGGGTCGAGATGACGGACAGTCTGTATGCGGTCATCGAGGGTAAGTACCGGGATGGGCTCCTCGGCGTGTGGGACATCATCGGGTTGTGGCCGGACTCTCTGGCGAAGCTAGGCGCGACCCCGGCCGACCGCGAAACCATCGCGCGTATTCGTGTAGATGCTTACTTCGAGGCGGTCGCTGCTCGACGCATCCCGCTACGGCCCTCCCCGCCGTTCTTGGCCGAACGGCTTCGTCGGGATGTCTCGTGGGAAATCATTCCGGCCGGTATCGATGCGGCTTTGAAACTCGCCGCGCGCCTGCGTGCGGCTGCGGCGAGTCCGCAACAACCTTCAGCGGAGCAGAACCAACCGTGATCGCAACAATACGTCGCCGTTTCGGTGTTGTGACCGCACGAGTCGTGTTCGCGAGCGCATTTGTCGCGGCACCGTCACTCGCAGCGCAAGAACAACAATACCAATTGATCGATGGGGTGGTTGCCGTGGTAGGGTCGACCCCGATAGCGAGGTCGCGTATCGCAGAGCAATTGCAGATGATTCGACTTCAGAACCCGGAGCTACCCACGGATTCCGCGACCCTCGACCAATTGAGGCGGATGATTCTGGACACGCTGATCGTCGAAGAACTTCTGATTCAGGCCGCCGACCGCGATACCATGATTTTCGCCGTCGAGGAAGATGTGGAGAGTCAGGCCGACGAGCAGATGCGGACCATCCGCGAGGCCTTCGTGTCCGAATTAGACTTTCAACGCGAAATCCGAAGGGCGGGGTTCGGAACCGGCGACGAGTACCGTCTGTGGTTGGCTCGAGGCATACGCCGGCGGATGCTCCAAGATCAACTCCTCCAAATGCTGAAGGCCAACGGCACCATTCGTCCGATTCCGCCGACCGAAAAGGAGCTCCGCGACGTTTTCGAGATTGCGGTGGAACGGCAGCGACAATCCGGGGAATTGCGTCCACCGTTGGTGTCGTTTCGGCAGGTGGTGGTGAGGCCCGAGGCCGACGCGGTGGCGCTGGTCGCCGCGCGTGCGCGTGGAGATTCGGTCTTGGCCCGGGCCCGCGCGGGTGAGGATTTCGCGGCTCTCGCGGTGGAGTTTTCGGACGATCCCGGCTCGGCGCCCCAAGGTGGAGAGTTGGGGTGGTTCAGGCGGGGAAGCAATCTGGCGCGGCAGTTCGAGCGCGCCGCGTTTGCTCTCCGGCCCGGCCAGATATCCAACCTGGTACGGACCTCGTTCGGTTTTCACATCATTCAGGTGCGACGCGCCGAGCCGGCTGAAGTACAGGTGCGACACATTCTCATCGCGCCGGAGATTGCCGAGCCGAGCCGGCGGTTGGCTCGGGCGCTCGCCGATACGGTCGCGCAATTGTTGCGCGACGGGGTCACGCTGGATTCCGTCTTGCGGACCTATCATCATTCGGAAGAAACGAGTTTTATCGACCGCGTGGATGAGTCCAAACTTCCGCCGGTCTATAGGGAAGCGATCGACGGTGCGCAGCAGGGCGACGTTCTCGGGCCGATCACGCTTCCGGCGGCGGCGACCGAGCAGTATGCCGTGATCCTTTTCCGGGAGCTGCTCGCGGCGGGTGAGTATACCTTCGAAGAAATGCGCGACAACCTGCGTTTCAGGATTGCAGATGAGAATGGCGTTGCGCAATACGTCGCCGAGTTGAGGAAGGCGACGTACATCGATATCCGCTTTTAGTACGTGTCGGTTCGCGTAGCCATCACCCTCGGCGATCCCCGCGGCATCGGCCCCGAGATCGTCCAAGCGGTGCTTCGAGATCCGCCCCCTGGGGGGGAGTTCGTAGTGATAGGGCCTGATGAGCTGGTTGTGGGATACGCCGCAGGGATTGGTGTGGGGGGCATGGGAGGGAGGAGGGAGGAGGGAGGAGGGAGGAGGTCCACGGATCCAAACACCAGCTCCCCGCTCCCGGCTCCCTGCTCCCCAGAAACCGCCGGACGACTGACGGGTCTGGCAATCGAAAAGGCGGTCGAGCTTGTCCAGGGCGGCGAAGTCGACGCTATCGTTACCGCTCCTGCCCAAAAAAAAGCTCTTCATCTCGCCGGACATCGGTACCCCGGGCACACCGAGTGGCTGGCGGCGCTCGCGGGCGACGTCGATGTCGCAATGATGCTGGCGGCGGAGACGCTGCGGGTCGTCCTCGTTACGACACACGTTCCACTCAGCCGGGTACCGCAACTGCTCACGACCGAGCTCATCGTGCGTACGGGCGAGATCACCCGCCGTGCTTTACGCGAGTGGTTCGGAATCGGTGAGCCGCGTCTCGCCGTGTGTGCACTCAATCCGCACGCAGGCGAGGGCGGATTGCTCGGTGACGAAGATGACACCGTGCTTGCACCGGCGGCCCAACGACTCGGCGCCGCTGGTCCGCTGCCGGCCGATACCGTGTTCGTCAGGGCGTCACGCGGTGAGTTCGATGCGGTGCTTGCCCCGTACCACGACGTGGGCATGACCGCGATCAAGATGGCGGCGTTCGGTAGTGCCGTGAACGTGACGTTGGGACTGCCGTTTGTCAGGACGTCGCCGGATCACGGCACCGCGTTCGACATCGCAGGGAAGGGTCTGGCCGATCCGTCTTCGATGCGGAAAGCCGTGGAACTTGCGATCGAATTGGCGAATCGCCGGCGCCGGGATCTATAGCCACGCAAAAAAACGGTTACCGGTTACCGGTCACCGTTTCCCCAGTTTTCCGTGGCTATTTAACTAGAGCAGCATCGTCGACGTCGCGATCCGGCCGGATGCAAAGCACGCCGACACGCCGGTCGTCCATCTCGATCACCTCGAGCGTGCCATTCTTGACGGAGACTCTGTCGTCGACTCGTGGCAGACGGCCGAGGGCGCCGAAGACATAGCCGCCGACCGTCGTGTAGTGGTCGCTGCTGATCTCGAAGCCGAATCGCTCGTTCGCTTCGTCGATTTCCATGCTTCCCGGCAGCGTGGTGGCGTGCTCGCTGGGTTCCAACTCGACGTCGGGCTCGTCGTATTCGTCCTCGATCTCACCGACGATCTCCTCGATGAGATCCTCCATCGTCACAATGCCAGCGGTTCCTCCGTATTCGTCCAACACGATTGCCATATGACGCTTGAGACGCTGCATGTCGGCCAGCAGATCTTCGATCTCGCGGGAACCCGGCACGAAAAGCGCGTCCTGCATGATCTCTTCCATCTCCTGATACTTGGTGGTGCGAAGATTCGAGAGAATCTGCTTGGCGTGAACGATGCCGATGATGTCGTCGAGCGACTCACGCACCACGGGGTAACGTGATCGCCCTTCCTCGGCGACTCGAACAGCGGCCTCCTCTACCGTGAGGCTTGCCTCCAGAGCGATGACTTCGGTTCGGGGTGTCATCACGTCCCTCACGGCCTTCTGCGTAAACTCGAGCACCCCCTTGATGAGTTGGACGTCCTGGGTGTCGAAGTGTCCCGATTTCGCGCTCCGCTCGACCAGCGTGAGGATCTCCTCCGGGTCGTACATCTCGTCTCCCTCGGACAGCTGACGCAGACCCACCAGGCGCAAGATCCTCGTGGTAGTCCGGTTCAGCACGAAGAGCAGTGGTCCGGTCACCGAGGCGAAGAACATCAACGGGGCGGCCACCCAACGACTGATGTTGATTGGATGGTTCAGGGCGATGGCTTTGGGAATGAACTGGCCGAATACGACCTGCAGCGCGACAACCCCGACGAACGTCAGGGTTACCGCGAACGCGTGGGACGCGATCACCGCAGCGACACCCTGCGCGCCGCCGACGGCTCGCTGCAACAGGGCGGCCACGGCAGGTTCCGCGATCCAGATAAGTCCGACACTGGCCAAGGTGATGCCGAGTTGCGTGGCGGCAATGGAGCGGTCGAGCGATTGTATCGCCCTCAGTGCCTGCTTAGCTTTTTTGTCTCCGGCCTCCGCACGCTCCTGGATGCGGGCCCGGCGGGCCGCCACTAGAGAAAACTCGGCGGAAACAAAGAAAGCGTTGGCGACGATCAAACCGACGATCGCGAGCCCACGCAGCAGAATTGAGGGTAGGGGAACTTCGTCCATGGACGTACTGAGAAAGCTACATCAAGTCGACCTTTCCGTCACCCGAGGCGGGTGAGGGGACGGGTGTGACGACAGGTATGGGGGCCGCTCCGGCCGTGGGGTGCGTCCATCGGTCGGCCCTGTCCGCCACCCACGGGCGGGCGTTGAAAGCCGTCTTGGCCATCACGGCGGTGTTCATGCTGGTCGAGATCGTGGGCGGCGTGCTGGCAAATTCACTCGCCCTGCTCGCCGATGCCGGTCACATGCTGACCGACGTGGCGGCGATCGGGTTGTCCCTGTGTGTGGCGCGAATAGCACTTCGGCCCGCGACGCCGGAGAAGACGTACGGTTATCTCCGCCTCGAGATCCTGGCCGCGTTGATCAACGGCACGACCCTCTTCGTGATCGCCGGAGCGATCGTGGTCGAGGCGGTACGTCGCATGGGGCAACCGCCTGAGGTACAGCCGGCCATTTTGTTCGGTGTGGCTGCGGCAGGTCTCGTGGCGAATCTGGTCGGGATGCGGTTGCTCCACGAGGGTCACCAGCATTCCCTCAACGTTCGAGGGGCATACCTTCATATCATCAGCGATTTGCTGGGGTCGATCGGCGCGATCCTGGCCGGGGCCATCATATTCTTCACGGGATGGTTTGTGGTCGACGCGATCATCTCCGTGGTCATCGCGCTGCTTATTCTGACGAGCGCGTGGCGGCTGGTGCGGGAGAGTGTGGATGTGTTGCTCGAAGGAACCCCGGCACACATTTCGCTGAGTGATGTCCAACAACAGCTCTCCGGGATTCGCGGCGTCACCAACGTGCACGATCTCCATGTCTGGACGGTGACGAGCGGCGTGGTGGCCATGAGCGGCCACGTGGTCGTGCAAGATCCAGAGTTGAACCAGACGATATTGGAGACGGCGCAGCGTCGGCTCGCCGACATGGGCATTCAGCACGTGACGATGCAAATCGAGCAGGAGCACACCTGCGCCGAGCCGGAGAGGGTATAGCGTTGTCCGTTCGTAACATTGCGATCATCGCACACGTCGATCATGGCAAGACGACGTTGGTAGATAAGATGCTGCGCCAGGCAGGCGTGTTCAGGTCCAACGAACGAGTGGAGGAGCGGGTTATGGACTCCAATCCACTCGAGCGGGAGCGTGGCATCACCATCCTCAGCAAGAACGCATCGGTACGGTGGCGAGACACCAAGATCAATCTGGTGGACACTCCCGGGCACGCAGATTTTGGTGGCGAAGTAGAGCGGATCCTGCGCATGGTCGACGGTGTGTTGCTGCTGGTCGACGTCGCGGAAGGGCCCATGCCTCAGACGCGGTTTGTCACTCGCAAGGCGTTGGGGTTGGGTCTCCAGCCAGTCGTCGTTATCAACAAGATCGACCGACCGGACGCGCGGGCGGCCGAAGTCCACGACGAGGTATTGGAGTTGTTTATGGACCTCGAGGCGTCGACGGAACAGCTCGATGCCCCGTTCCTCTACGTGTCGGCCAAGGACGGCGTGGCGTCAACCGACATAGACACCCGCGGCACGGACCTGGAACCCCTATTCGACGCGATCCTCCAACACGTTCCCCCTCCGCTTTGCGAGCCAGATGGACCGTTTCAGATGCTGGTGTCCACCGTGGACCACTCGCCCTACATCGGGAGGCTGGCCATCGGGCGGATCGAGCGCGGCACCGTGTCGGTGGGTCAGACCGTCGCTCTGCTCCCGCTTGGCGAACCGGGCGAGTTGAGTGCCAGCGAAGCGGTCACTGACCGGGTCACCAATCTCTACGGTTTCGAGGGGATCCAGCGCACCGAGATCGAACAGGCGGAAGCGGGCGATATCGTGGCGATGGCCGGTCTCTCCGGCGTCGAGATCGGCAAGACGCTCACGGACCCGGGTCGGCTCGAACGGCTGGCCGGCATCGCCGTGGAGGAGCCAACGATCTCCGTCGATTTCATGGTCAACAACTCGCCGTTTGCGGGTCGTGACGGCCGATACGTAACCTCACGTCAGGTGCGCGAGCGTCTGTTCAACGAGTTGGATCGGAACGTCGCGCTCCGCGTCGAGGAGACCGACAAGCCCGACGTACTCATGGTGTCCGGGAGAGGCGAGTTGCATCTGGGCATTCTGATGGAGATCATGCGCCGCGAGGGCTACGAGTTCCAGGTGAGCCGGCCCCGCGTGATCACCAGGGTCGCGGACGACGGCGAGCGGTTGGAGCCGTACGAAGATTTGACGATCGACGTGCCCGAGGACATGGTCGGTATCGTGATCGAGAAGGTGGCGACTCGTCGGGGCGAGATGCTCGATATGAAAAACACGGGTGACGGGCGGGTCAGGATGCGGTCTCGCATCCCGGCCCGTGGGCTGTTTGGGTTGCGCGGCGAGTTCCTCACTGATACTCGTGGAGAGGGTGTGATGCACCACCGCTTCATGGATTACGGTCCCTGGGCGGGCCCACTCGCCGGACGGACCCGTGGAGTGCTCGTGGCGGACCGTGCCGGGGTATCGGTGGGATTTGCCATATTCAACTTGCAGGAACGCGCCACGATGTTTGTCTCCCCGGGAGTAGCGGTATACGAGGGGATGATCGTTGGCGAGAATTCGCGGCCCGGCGATATGGAAGTCAACATTACTAAGGAAAAGAAGCTCACCAACATGCGAACAACGGCAGCGGACGAGATGATCCGCCTCGAGCCGCCCCGCGAGATCACCCTGGAGCTAGCCCTTGAATACATCGAGGACGACGAGTTAATAGAGATGACGCCCGCGGCAATCCGGTTGCGCAAACGCTCGCTCACAGCGGTGCAGCGTCGCAGGATTGCACGGGCCGGTGGGGAGGCGGCGGTCTAGCGACAACTCACTTGGGCCTAGGAGAGCTCATCATGTTGGCGTGGGAAGATTCGCCCGTGAGCGAGTCCGTCGACAGCGAGTCCGACGAATCGGACTTCGAAGAAGACGAAGAACTTGAGGGCGAACAAGACGAGTTGGGCGAAGAGGAGTCTGACGACGAGGATTCCAGGGAGGACGAGTACGAAGAGTATGAGGTCGACGACGTTGGTCGTCCCAGCCCTCCACGTCGTGCCGATTGGGACGGGTAGGAATGACTGAAGCCGGTCCTTGGTCGGCACCCCTCGGTTGTCTACATTGCGACACTCCAACGGGGCCAGTAGCTCAGGTGGTTAGAGCGCACGCCTGATAAGCGTGAGGTCGGAGGTTCAACTCCTCCCTGGCCCATCAACCGCAACTGTCCATCCCGCCGAGTGTTGCAGCACTACGCGGAATTCTCTTTGACCTCAAGAACGGGCCGTGGTGTCGATTCGCGGTGTCGATTGGTTTCGACGAGGCCGGTCGCTAACAGCCGACCACGCTGTTCCATCGCGTCCCGCATCGTGGACTCGTCGGGTTGCAGGTAACACTTGAGGACCGTTTGGGGCTCCTTCCAGCCACCCAGCAAGCAGAGATCCTTGAGTGGCACGTGCTTCAACTCAGTCGCAAACTTACGCCGCAAACCATGCCACCCACGGCCCCGGACGTGTGGCACTTCCGCCCGTTCCTCAGCTCGCCGCCACCAGTCACGCAAGAGATGCCGTGAGCACGGATTGGACGGATCTCCCGGGGCGGGAAGGATCCAGCTATCACCGATGGCCGCATGGGTGGCACGCGCACGTTGTAGCGCTGCGAGAGCCTTCTGTGCAAGCGGCGTCTCGTGCCCAAATCCAATCTTGTCGTTTTCGCCGCGCCAATGGATGGTGCACTGATCAAAATCCATATCTGACCATCTGAGCACACGGATCGAGTTGATGCGGTGTCCCGTCTCGTGTGCCAATACCAGCGCCAACTCGAAGAGCGGGTCCACGGCACGACTAACCGCCAACATCGACTGATAATCCGCGTCCGTCAGCACCGGACGATTGGGGCTCTGCTCCTTGGGCCACGGCATCCCCTTTAAGGGGTTGCGGTCCACCAGCCGGGCCGCGGTCGCCCAATTCAGCACACCGTGCAGGTACTTGAGATCATACTCGATGATGCGTGCCCGTATGGGCCGTCCCCGCGCACGCCCGCGGCGCTCGTCACCACGCTTGCGCCGCCATCGGATAAACGCGTCCCAATCTCGGCGCGTGAGCGTAGCGGCTTTGCGATCTGGTGCAAAAAACTCTAGAAACAACGCAGCCGCTCGGCGGTCATGGGCTTGCTTGCTAGACCCCTTCTCGGTCGTCACCTCACCTTCGTAAATGTCAAAGAGCGTTTGGAGCGTCGGCGCGCTCACCGGTCGTTCCTCTCGGCGTAGTGCCGTGGCGAGTTCTTCACACTTGGCCTTCGCCGCCTCGCGGTCGCGGTGGCCTAAGGCCACGCGCTTCCGCTTCCCACCCTCACTGAACTCGAGGAACAAGCGACCGGTGTCCGGATGCTCAAAGGCCCGCACCCGGTTACGGCCACGCTCACCGGCAGAATAACTCCACCGTTTCTTCGCAGGGGTCATCGTGTTTCTCCTTCGTCAGAAGACACGACAGCCCGCGCGATCTGCCCAGGTGTTGCACCGACAAGACTGAACGGAAGTCCCGTTGGGCGCAAGGCGGTGGCCTTTCGCGGCAGGTCCGAGCGCCGGATCTTTGGGGCGTTGGTGTGGCCGGCATTGGGAATCCTACCCTTGCGAATGAGCTGCCCGAGGTAGTCTGCTGAGTACCCTGACTCCGTGGCAGCCTGCTGAAGGTTCAACATCGCTTCGGCCTCTTGAGCCACGACAGCTTCAAAATCACGCAGCATCTCTTCGCACAACGCTGCGCCCTGGACGATGGCGTTTCGCCGGCGCATCGCTTGGGCTTCGGTGCGCCACTTGGCGCGGAAGTCATCGGCGGTCACGCCGCACTCTTCCGAATCACACGACGTCGTTCTCATTGACTTCTTCCGCCGGACGCTCCCGCGGCGGCCGCCAGTTCTCACCGGTCTCGCCGAAGTTCTGCGAGAACTGATGCCAGTGGGCGTAGTCCTGGTAGAGCGGTCCCACTACTTCTCGTAGAAAGCGCAGTTTGGACCGCTTGTCGCGTGCAAGAAACTGCACAGCTAGAAGACCCACGCTGTCCAGTTGCTCCCGGAGCAGCCGCTCGGCTTCGCTGAGGAAGAGAATGGATGGTGGCCCTCCGTATACTGCTTGCTGTGTGCTGTCATCCACCCTATGCCACGTCACCGTCAGAGAGCGCAGTCGCCGGTCATTGTACAGCAGCTGTAGGAATTCGGACGTGAGTCGCTCACGGAGGACCCGCGGGTCGGTGTCGAGCTCCGGCTCGGCCTGCGGAAGGTGGAGCTGAGGCTGCACCTTGGCCGTGTAACGCCGAGCCGTGCGCTCGGAGCATCCCACACGCGCCCCGATTTGCTCGAACGTGAGCCCCTGCCGACGCAGAGCCGCCATCTGATCGATCGTTTCCTGCGTCACGCGGTGGCGCCGTGGACGGGCGGAGCGCGGGTGCTGGCTCCTCACGACCGACTCCAGAAGCAGGCCATTGACTTAAGCCAGCCCACAACCGGACTCCCGGCGGTCCCCAATGGGCAATGCCGCGGACCTTCATTGCACGTTTGGGCGGGCCATCTCGCGGTGGGCGAGCCAGAATCGACGGCCGGTATGGCGACGCTGCTCTCGGTGGTCACGACGATACCTCCCCTTTCAAATGCTGCGAGTCTAAAGGCAAAAGGCCCCGGGCCACCATCACCCGGGGCCTCTCAACCCCTACTGGACAGCAGCGTTTACACCACCCTACGGGTCTTCTGCACGTAACACCTTGCCGAGTTTTTGCTTAGCCCTGTAGATGTGTTGGCGTCGTGTGGCAGGATTGCGGCCAGTGTTCCTACCTTGGCAGCGGGCACGCAACTCGGCGCGCTGTGCCGGGGACAGTGACTTGAAGAACAGCCGGCGCGCTGGTGGTGAAAGCTGGTCGAGCTGACTCCACCACGGTTCTGGCCTTTCCCGGCGCCTCCGGCTGAGGAGTTCATCGGACACAGCCTCGGCGAGGCGGCTTCTTGCAACGGCGTGCAGGCTCCTGTGTGGTTCCGGTGGGTTCTGTCGAAGGGTTTCGATTACGTGCGGGACGTGTTGCAACAGAAGTTGCGCGAGCTCGGTTCGCGGGGCTTCGTGCCCGTTGTCTGCTAAACGCTCGCGTAGGGCGGGAAGAACTTGCTCGAAACGCTTGGGATGGAGCGGCCGTGTGAAAGGCGACTTGGCAAACCCGACACCGGGGTCGCCGTGACAGGTGAGCAGGACAAGGAGTGCCAGGGCGTCATCTACCGGTACGTCAGGTCGGCGGACCAGGCCAGGCAGAAGGAGGTCCATCGAACTGACGCTGCCGAGTAGGAGGTGTTTTCCGGTGTCCGGGTCAGCAGCGACCAGTAGTACTGGCCATTTGAAATTCCCGGTGTCGAGACGCGCACAGGGAGCCGTTTGATCGAACAAGGTGGTCGGCCAGCCGCGCGCTTCCAACATCGGACGCTCGAAGGTCTGGAACTCAGCGGCACGGCGGGCTGGAAACTGTCGGATCCCTTCGACGATACTGAGCTGAACCTGCTCGGGGGCGTACACGTCATAGGTAGGGGCGTGCAGAATCCTGTGAGACCACGCCCCGAAGAGCCAGCCATCGGTGTCTTCGTACAGATCCCGCCTAAGAAGTTGCGGATCGCCCGGCAGACGCTCCAGAACGACCCACGGCTCGCCCTTGCAACCGGCTGAGAGGAATTGCACGGCCCAATCGTTGCTGCCGGCTGAGGGGAGTTGCTCGAATCGAGCTTGCGTCGCTGCCATGAGGGAAGTCTAGCCAAGAGGGCAACGGCGGGAGATGGCTACGCTCGCGTCTCAAGCGCCTTATGAGTATGAAGTCGGAGGCTGCAAGCGGCGCTAGGGATATGCTAAGTACATGTACCGTGGACCACTTCAAGGCGGTACGGACCTGAGGGAGCGGCGTCCGGTACCCGGCGGAAGAGTCCGGCGACCGTCAGCGGTATGAGTACTGCCGGGCGCCCCGCTAGCCCGGCCGTCCTACGTCCGCCCTTGCCTAGAGCGTGGTCTGCCGGACTCTGTGTCGCGTTTTGAGTGTATGTCATGGATCTAACGAGCGCACAACGGGTGTAGACACGCCGAGGACACTCCCAGGCCACGTTGTCTGCGTGCGCTGCCGTCGCCAGACCGTCGAGCACAAATCTGCTAGGGAGGTGACACGATCGCCCGAACCTCCCGCAATCTCGCCGAATCTTTCTCGAAACGTGGAAAAATCTGGATCTTTCCGTGAGGTTTCCGGTCGGCCCCCCCCGAACCGGGGCAGCGGGCCTTGCCCGGGATTTGGCATGTCCGACCCACGAGGCATTCGACGGCTGAATCCAGACACCATGAATGGATCTTGACGAGACGAACATTGGAATCACGATAGATTGGACTGTCGCCGTTTCCCGCCGGGACGAGTTAGGCAAGAACTGTATCCAACGGGACCGATTCGTTTAATGCCGAGACAACAACCGCCCACTCCAGCGCCTCAGGTATTTCGGTCACTGGCTGAAATCGATTCTGCCATTCGAAAGCTGAGGCGGCGGGTTGAACAGGTGCGTGCCCTTGCCGATTCAGATGCTCGATATGATTCGCCAGAGAAGGAGACCGCAGAGTCCGACATTCGGGCCACAGTGCTCGACGTGTTTGGACCAGAGTCTCCCGAATTTTTGGAGTATCAGTATCATGAGATCTGGAAAGGGCCCATGGGGATGGGTATGCACCCTAGCGAGGTTCAGGATAGGTTCTCCCGAGGCATCCCACAAACAATCGGGGTTCTGGAAGGTTTGATTGGTCGGCTTGAGGAGAAGCGGCTCGATTTCGAACCTCTGTCAACAGAACCTCAGCAGCAGCAGCCCGTCCGAATTTTCCTTGGGCACGGTCGGTCGCCTGAGTGGGTCAAGCTCAAGGACTTCATCGTCGACCGCCTAGGGTTGGAGTACGAGGAGTTCAACCGTGAATCGGCGGCCGGTCTCCCGACCACTGCCCGTCTTGAGCAGATGCTCGACGCGAGCGGATTCGCGTTTCTTGTGATGACCGGTGAAGATGAGCACGCAGACGGATCTACGCATGCCCGCGAAAACGTGATACACGAAGCTGGGTTGTTTCAAGGCCGCCGCGGTTTCAAGAAAGCCATCATACTCATCGAGGAGGGTTGCACCGAGTTCTCCAACCTCTTGGGCCTTACACAGATTCGCTTTCCGCCGGGTGACATTCTCGCTCGGTCGGAGGCGATTCGCAGAGTCTTGGAGAGAGAAGGGATGCTGTAACCGGGTTAGATCATTTCCACGCCGCATCGCCACCTCTTCAACGATCGCATCCCCAGCACGATCGCCCCTGACTGATGCGGCCGCGTGTTTTGGGCGGGAATACTCCCTGCGTACTCCGGGGCCCCCCTACCTGGGTCAAGAATACGGCATACTGGCACGAAGTGGGAATAATGGAGTTCTTGCGAAAACGAGTAAGGCGGCATGGCCTTACCTATGCACACTGCGAGGTACAGGGAAAGTGACGTTCGAGTGGACCAAGCTTCTCGACTGGGTGAAGCCTCGCCCATCCCTTCTATTCGCGCTGTTGCTGGCGTCTGGCTTTGCTCTTTTTGGTCCGACGTCCGCCCTGGGCATGCTAGGCCTCGCCGATCTCGTATCGGCGTGGCGGCCGTGGCTTGGCGTCGCGTTCGTTGGCAGTGGAGCGTATCTCGTAAGCCTGAGCTTGCGCTGGGTCCTCACCAGCCGGAACTCGCCAGTCCGGGAGTGGTGGAGGGTCTTTCGATATAATAGAGGCCGCTTGATAGCAGCAAGTCGTGGCCGGAAGGAAGGAACGACAGTTGCGCACAGGGGTTTCAGCACTGACTTCGAACCACGATGACCCGTGCCTCCGGATCTCGCTCACCCTCGATAATAACGTCGTCCCGTTGAACGATCCTTCCGTGAAGCGTATCACCCCGTGCCTCCACATGCACGCTGGTGACCGTGAATCCAGTGGTCCAGATCATGAGAACACTGTCTTGCCCCATTGGGTGCCAATACGCCCATCGGTACCGCCCACCAGGCGATGCAGTGACCGGGCGGATGAGGTAATCGTCAGCTTCGAACCCGTTAGCTCCCATCTCCGACATCAGAGTGAACTGCTGCGGTGGTAGCTCGTACTCAAGCTGGCCGTCGATCGTCATTTGATAACATCCAGCGATGGAGTCAGGGATCACTTGGGTCGATGCGTGCGCAGGCATCACTAGCAGTACCGCGAAAGTCCAACACGCGCGGTGATACAGCGGTCGAATCACCGAGTTCACCCCCAATCGCAGGCGCTGCCGCCTTACTCGTTTTCGCCAGAAGTCCATAACTCCCACTCCTGGCCAGTAGGCCGTGTTTTCCCTAGGAAAAACGGTATCCGCGTCGTGTTCCGGAAGTGTGACCTGCGACGCAGAATGATGCCAATCTCAGTTGTAGCTTCATCATCACCCAAAACGGCTGACTGCGATGCCACGTCCGGAACGGTTACCGGCACGGTGCGTACCGACGGCGGCTGTATCGTTGCCCGACGACGAGACTGCTCTAAAGCCACAAGGAGGTCCCATGAAGAGGATCGCGATTATCGCACTTGCCGTGACCGTCTCGGTCGGCATCACCGAACCAGCCTTTGGACAAGGGAGTCTTTCGGGTGATGTCAAGAGGGAGGCCGAAAGGTTTCTTGACGAACTCTTGATGTCGAAAGCGCTGGTTGCCAAGGTGACCTTTCCGGCGTGGAAGGACGGTATCAATCTTAGGCTCGACGGGTCGTGGAATCCAAGCGAGGTCACGCGCCGCATCAAGGACCACGGTATTGGGATCGACATAGACGAGGCCGTCATGGTCACCGACGTGAAGCTCAAGGGGAAACACATCGAGATCCACCTGAACGGGGGTGGCCGCGGTACCTTGGGTGATCAATTGCTGGAAGTCGAAACCACTGCAGGGAGTGGCGCAAGGCAAGCCGGAGGATCTCGCATCAACCTGCGGTTCGACCGCAACATCCAGATGGAGGATCTCACCGCAGCGCAGCTGGCGGCGTGGCTGAACCCCATCATCGATGCCTCGGCGCTGGAGCGAGATGCCGCGCTCGCCGAGCTTCCCGAGGAGTTTAGGGAGGCCGCCGCTCGGGGCGACATACTCGTCGGAATGACCAAACGGATGGTCTTCGCGATTCTCGGCGAACCAGCAAACAAATCTGTCGATCTTGACAAGGTTCCGCCGGTGGAAAAGTGGCAGTACGACGTCGGCAACATGGAGATGCTTGTGGTCACGATAGTCGGTGGCGAAGTGACGCAGATTGACCGCTATTAAAAACAACCTCTGATGGGCAACTGTGCACGCTCAGCACGGCACCGGCCTGTAGCGGTCGGCCGACGGTGATCCACTCGAGGTTCACAACCAAGCAGCAGCGTAACTGGTATTTGGACCCGCGCAGCACACCCGCTGAGCGCGTTATGCCGGGGGTATAACGACCAAGATACGTGCCGATACTCGACCCGCAACATTGTACTCACCACCACGTTACACGTGTCTCACTCGACCACTTTGCGAGGAGAAACGCTGCGCCAACACGCTTCCCTCACTCGAAGCGTGGATTGCGGCTGTGCCGGTGGTGTCGATTGCGGTGTCGGTTGATGCCCGCAGATCCCAGTATTAACAGCGCGGAAGTCTGGCAGATCACGCGGTCTGTCTAGGAAAACTGGCATGGTGTCGTGATCGGCTACATCTTGAAGCCGTCTGATAAGTGTGAGGTCGGAGGTTCAACTCCTCCCTGGCCCATTCATTAAAATCTCTCCCTGGCAAGTGATGGATGATGACCGGCCTAATGTCGATCCTGAGGAGCGTGTCCGGCATCTGCGGAAGATTGCCGACTCAATCGATGAGACAATGGCGCTCGGCAAGACGACAGCTATCGCACTCGACCAATTCGCGAAAGCAAAATGATTCACGACGGTCAACCGATCGTGAACAGACCGACAGTTCGCGACACCGTATCGTCAGAACGCGACAACCTTCCCGCCTCTGGTCCAGCGAGGTAAGTTCTCTCGTTCCGTTAAGCAGTGCTGTCTGTCTTCAAAAACGGCCGTCTAGCAGGTTGCGGAAAAATTCATGGTGAGCCGCGTTTGTCCGGGTAACACGACGGTGTACCAGCGTGCGGTCCCCTATTACCGCCCCCGCGGTGCGGTCGGCGTGACGAATGCGGCCCACACTGCCCCATCAGGGGCTGCCTTCGGCCAGGGTCAGGGTGCGTATCCGCATCAGATTGTAGACCGCGGCCGTGAACGTAAACACCCACCCGACCCGCGGGGTCCCGCGATGTCGGAGTTTGCGTAACAACCCAATCGTCTTGCCCCACCCGTAGATCTCTTCCACTTTTTTGCGCTGCCGTTGACTGATCGCATAGCTGGGATGGCGCGTCGTCCGGCCATCCACCGCGCTCCGCAACCGCGTGCGGTGCACGTTCGGCGTGACGTGGGGCGTCCAGCCCAACGCCCGCAGCGTGTCGACAAACCCGCACCGATCATAACCCTTGTCCGCCCCCAACGTCCGACGCCGGGCCGTCGGCGGTAAGCTCCCCACCATCGCCAGCGCACTCGCACACTCCGCCTCGTAGCCGGGCTGCGTCACGTCGGTCGCCACCACGAGCCCGTGCCGATTATCCATCAACACACTCGCCAAGTACGCCAATTGCGCGCCTTGCCCCCCACTCTTCCGCGTCAACCGCGCCTCCGGGTCCGTCCGCGACGCATGCGTCGCATTCGTCCGTTTCTCCTGGCGAAACGTCACGCTCGGATTCCCCGGATCATCGTCCGTTGGCGGGCGGGTGCCGGCCTTCGGCTGAAAACTCTTCTGACTCGCCCACGCGTCCAGCAAGGTCCCGTCGACGGTGAAATGCTCATTCGACAACAACGCCCGCCGCTCCGCCTCCTGTAACACTTCGGCCAGAAACGCATCCGCGATGCCCCCCTCGACCAGCCGCGTCCGATTCTTCGTAAAGACCGTCGGCACCCACACCGCGTCGTCCAGATTCAACCCCACAAACCATCGGTACAGGATGTTGTAATCGAGCTGCTCCATCAGCTGCCGCTCGCTCCGGATCGTATACACCACCTGCAGCAATAACGCGCGTAACAAATGTTCCGGGGGAATCGACGGCCGGCCCCGCCGCGCGTACAGCCGGTCCAACTGCGGCGAGAGCCGGGCTAACACCGGGTCCACCAGCGCCCGCAGGGCGCGCAACGGATGGTCGGAGGGCACCCGATCCTCCGCACTGATATAGCTGAACAGCGCCGACTGATTCGTCTTGTTCCCGCGCATCGTGGCACTCCCATCGAGGTCCCTCTACGATAAGAACTTCCGGCTCGCGATGCTATCGTCCATTACCCGACTTTTTCCGCAACCTGCTAGGACTGTTTACCGATCACACCTCGAAGCGTCCCGCCCACAACAAGCGCCGACTGCGCGGCCTCCTGGCACTGGACCCCCTCATGATCACGCCGCATTCTGATGGGTCCGAGCCGTTTATAAACAACGCCACAGCTACAGGAGGTGGGTATGCCACGCTATGCAAATCTAGACGGTGACTCTGGTGTCGAATCGTACGAGTTAGGGGACGACTCCATCACGGTTGTTTTCAGTACTGGGGCTGCGTACCTGTATACGTCTGCGAGTGCCGGATCCGCCAACATCGATCACATGAAGTCCCTTGCTCAGCGTGGGGAAGGGCTGAACGAGTTTATTAACAGGTCCGTTCGGAAGAAGTACGAACGGAAACTGCAGTAGCGATTAGTCGAGGCGGGAATGGATAAACGCTACCAAGTCTTCATATCCTCCACATTCACAGATCTCAAGGACGAGCGACAGGCGGCGTTGAGGGCCGTTCTGGAGCTCGACCACATGCCCGCTGGCATGGAGCTGTTCCCTGCAGCGGATGATTCCGCCTGGCAACTCATTAGCGACGTCATCGACGCCTCTGACTACTACGTGGTCATTGTCGGCGGACGCTATGGTTCCCTAGATGAGGAAGGACTCGGTTACACGGAAAAAGAGTACGACTACGCGCTAGCCAGCAAAAAACCCGTCATATCGCTGCTTCACGAGCGCCCTGACAATTTGCCCAGGGAACGGACGGACACTGGCGCTTCGTGGGAAAAGCTCCAAGAATTCCGCGCGAAGATCGAAAAACGGCACACGTGTGTCTACTGGACGACAGCCGAAGAACTCAAGGCCAGGCTCATCGTGGGTCTCACCTCCGCTGTAAAACGGCATCCGCAAACAGGATGGGTCCGTGCGGACCAAGTTCCGGCCAAGGCCACACTTACAGATGTTCTGGCTCTACGGGAACGCGTCGCTGACCTCGAGCGGCAATTAGAGGCGGAGCGCACGGGTCCTCCTCCAGGTATTGAGGAACTTATGCAGGGTGACGACGCATTCGAGGTCAGCCTTGAGTTCACGGCGCGCACCGCACTTGACGCGTACCCCTATCACCAGGATCAAGGCTACACCGCTACAGTGGAGCCGTCGTGGAATGAGATCTTCGCAGCCGTGGCACCCGCTATGATCAATGAAGCGACGGACGAAACCCTTCGTACCACCTTCATGACGTTCTTCACTCGCTACGCAACAGAGCAGTTCGGTGACGATGGCGATCTTAAAGGGAAAGAGCTTAGGAAATTCAGGTTCGAGGCGCCCGAGATAGAGACTTGCTTCATCCAGCTACGAGCACTCGGACTGATCCAAGAGAGTCAGAGGAAGCGAAGTGTACACGACAAGTCCACCTATTGGACTCTGACGCCGTTCGGTGACCGCCGGATGGTTCAGTTACGGGCACTACACAAGACGCGCCCGAAGACCAAGAAGACCGGTGCAAAGGAGGCCAGAGAAGCGGATCCAAACGACGACACCAAACCGACAGAACCGAAGAAATAGCCTCCCATCCATCCCTCCTCGACTAGCGTATCGACGAACCCGTCTGGGTGTCACCATCCTGTCGAGGCACTCGTCCCCCGCGTGTAGTGTTCCCATGGATCGGTGTTTACAGTCAGCGGGGGCAGGATCCCAGCGGCAACCTTGGCCCGCGCCTCGTCGAGGTACGCCTTCGCAGCCTTGCGCAGCGGCTCGGTTCCCTGCTTCTCGTAGAGCTCGGGATGCTTGACGCGCCACCACGCTGCAGTCTGGGCGGCCATACGTTCGTGCTCGAAAACCGCCTCCTCGGCGTCGAGATATTCGGGCATACGGCCCGTTTGCTCCCGACGTTTGAGGGCCACGATGAACCACGCCAAGAGGCGGTTCCACGGATACTCCTTTGATTGACGTTCTCCCCGGGATGGCAGTCCTTTTCCCTCGAGATCCCTGAGGTATCGCGTGGTTAGACCCAGTTGTTCGGCGACTTCTTTGGGTGTGAGCCACTCCTCATGGCGCTTTGCCGGCGTCGTTTTCGAGCCTCCAGACACGGAAGGGAACAGCCCCTCAGAACCCTGTCACTAGAGAATTGTCGACCCTGATCGGCACCCATGTTGAAAGTGCTGGGAAGGACCCGCGTTGTGCTAACACGACTGCACGATAAATCAGGGTTTGAGTAGATTTTGAGTATGATAAATGCACCATCATCGCACCAGCCGAATCCTGTTGGCGTCGTCATGCGGACCATACATTCTCCCCAATGGTGGAGCGTCCCGGCGATCGCTACAGTGACCTTGAGCCTTGGGTGGCAGCTCGTCGATCAACCATTGCCAGCGATCGCACCCGAGACACATCGAACATCCGTCGGACACCTCGCGCCCGGTGGCCGTAGCCACGAGGTCGAGGTCGAGCCCAGGCTCAGGTACATCGTTGCGTCGGCCACGTCGACTTCGATGGCGAGTTCTCTGTTCAGCACCACCTGACTCGGACGATCACTCAGAACAAGCCCGCCAGCTCGGGGTGCGAGATGTTCGGGCGGTACTCCTCGCCACCTTCCGCAGTCTTCTTGACCTCCAGGTAGTCCGCCTCGATCAGACCCTTCAACGCCTCCACAACCCAAGCCGCGGGAATGCCGAGCGTGCTCGCGATCGCCTCCCGCCGCACCTCACGGAACAGGACCGACTTCGCATATACGTGTGCCATCATGACTGCTGTGTGGTGGTGGTGAGTCGGTACGTGCGCTCGTTGCCGTCCGGTGGCCCCACCTCGAGCACGCCACACTCGACCAGCCTACGCAACGCCTCGCTCACCGTCTGATCTTGAGCGCCCAATCGGCCCGGCCGGCGTCGTGGTCGACCGCCGGGCCCCTAAAAGACGCATGAGCACGTCAATCACCTCGCCCGGGGTGAGTGCTTCGAAGGCACCGTTTGCCTCGACGGCCTTCGGGAACTCGCGAAGGATCCGACGCAACGCCCCGATGTTGCCCTCGGTGTACTTCTCGATCAGCTCGAGGAACTCGATCGACTTCGCGAGGGGGAGCGCCTTGCACCGGACCGTCGATCCGTCCGGGAGTGCAACGTCGATGCCGAGCAAGGCGTCACGGGCAAGACCTTCGGTGGTTGTCATCTATGGATTCTTCCTTGGAGTTGGCGGCTCGTTGTACGCCACGGCGCACAGGAGGCCGTTGAGTGACATCACCTACATCCGGACGGGCGAAGGGTGGGTGTATCTCGCCGTCGTGCTCGACCTCTGCACCCGCCGCGTCATTGGGTGGTCCATGAGCGATCGCCTGGCCCGCGAGTTCGTCATGCAGGCGGTCCTCATGGCCCAATAGCAGCGGGTCGGCGATTGCCCGGTCATTCTGCACTCGGACCGCGGGACACAATACACCAGCGCGGAATATCAACGGTTCCTCGCTGAGCACGGCATCGTGAGCAGCATGAGCGACGTGGGCAGTTGTTACGACAATGCCGTGGCGGAAAGTTTCTTTGGTTTACTGAAACGCGAACGCGTGAACCGACGCCGGTATCGCACCAGCGCCGAGGCCCGGTCGGACATCTTTGACTACATCGAGCGGTTCTACAACCGTCGCCGGCGCCATTCGTACACCAACGGCTTACCACCAGCGGAGTATGCCCGCATCATGGAGAAACGATCTTAACTCACCTGTCCGCCGAACTAGGGGAATACCAGGCTAAGCCGCGGCGTGTTATGGGTGTTGTTATGTGTTTCGCGGCGTTCGGTGTCTAGGGACGCCGGTGAGGATGGGCCGACGGACAGCCAGGATGCGGTAGTGGCGATGGTTTCGGGCTCTCAATAGGAATTTGCTTTTCCCCATCCCGAGTATGGCCTGTGGTACTGGAGGCGTCCAGCCAGTGGGATGAGTGTACCCGGGCAGTCCCCGGTAGCTCGAATGCCGGGTACGGGACGATTCGTACCACTGCTCGGCTGTTTGCCAGCCTGCGTAACTGTCACAAGAACTGTCACAGAAACCACGGCCACGGAGGGAATCAAACGGTCACGTAGGGAGCGAAAACCCGCATGGCGGCGTCGTATCGCTTCCCCACAAGGTCGTTTGGCTGGCTTTTAAGTCCCTTGCGTCCACCATGCGAACGTCTCTGAAATATTCACATCAGGGCGGGCGCAAACCCCAGGTTGGCCATCGGAGGGCGGAGGGTCCAACGAGCCGCTGCGTGGTGTCGATTGCGGTGTCGATTGATGCCGGCAGATCCCAGCATTAACAGCGCGGAAGCCTGGCAGATCACGCGGTCTGTCTAGGAAAACTGGCATGGTGTCGTGATTGGCTAGTTCTTGAAGCCGCCTGATAAGCGTGAGGTCGAAGGTTCAACTCCTTCCTGGCCCATGACAACAAACGCACCCGCAGGGTGCGTTTTTTTGTTGGCGGTAGGGCGGTAGGGCGGTAGCATGCGGCTGTCGGGCGCGTGCGAGTTCCTCGCCTTCTTGTAAGGAAGAACGAATGTTTATTCAGGACTGCGTGGGCTCATCCTCTCCCTGGCTGGCCGTCCAAGACCCAAGGCCGTATTCTAGGACCGTCGCCAGCGGGGCCAAAACGCAGTGCCAGACATTCTCGACCGTATCAAAACCGCCCTAGCCGACCGCTATGCCATCGAGGAAAAGATCGGCGCTGGCGGGATGGCCACCGTCTACCTCGCGGAGGACCTGAAACACCACCGCAAGGTGGCCGTGAAAGTGCTACGGCCGGAGCTGGCGGCCACGTTGGGACCCGAGCGGTTTCTCCGCGAGATCGAGATCGCGGCGGGGCTGACCCACCCCCACATCCTTCCGTTACACGACTCCGGCGACGCGGACGGTTTCCTGTATTACGTCATGCCCTACATCGAGGGCGAGTCACTGCGCGTGAAGCTCGCCCGCGAGGGAGAGCTACCCATCGCCGACGCGGTGAAGATTCTGCGGGAGGTCGTCGACGCCCTTGCGTCGGCCCACAAGCACGGCGTCGTGCACCGCGACATCAAGCCCGATAACGTGCTGCTCTCGGAAAGGCACGCGATGGTGACGGACTTCGGCATCGCGAAGGCGGTCAGTGAGGCCACCGGCCGGGAGAAGCTCACCACCGCCGGTGTCGCCCTCGGGACCCCGGCCTACATGGCCCCGGAACAGGCGTCCGCCGAACCCAACATCGATCACCGGGTGGACATCTACGCCGTGGGCATCCTGGCCTACGAGTTGTTGGTCGGCCGGCCCCCGTTCACGGGTACGACATCGCAGATGGTGCTGTCCGCCCATCTCACCGAGCCGCCGGAGCCCGTGACGAAATATCGCCAGGCTGTTCCACCGGCCTTGGCGCAGCTGGTGCCGAAGAGTTGCTGCCGCAACTCGAGGCGCTCGCGACGCCGAGTGGGGGGATGACCCCGACGGGAATGCAGCCGATCTCGACGGTCGTGGGTCGACGACGACGCCGAGTCGTTGGGGTGGTGGCGGCGCTGGTCGTCGTGCTGGCCGCCGTGACGTTTGGGGTGTGGGCGCTCATGCGTGACGCCGGCTCGGGTCTCGTCAGCAATCGCGTCGCCGTTGCGCCGTTCGTGAATCGCACCACGGATGCGTCACTCGATCATCTGGGCAGCATCGCAGCGGATTGGGTCCGCCGGGGCCTCTTACAGACCGAGGTCCTTGAAGTTCTCGAAACGCCACCCTCCTTCGCCGCCGATTCGGCGAGGGCGCTGCGTGCGTTTGCCCGCGCTGCGGGAGCGAGCCTCCTCGTGTCGGGGACGTATTACCACAGCCGCGACAGCATCTACTTCCAGGCGGACATTATCGATGTGACGGACGGGGCATTCCGTGGCGCTCTCGATCCCATTCGGGGCGAGCGGGACGATCCTATGCAGGCCATCGAGCTGCTCCGGCAGCGCATCATGTCGGGGGTGGTCCAACTATCGGGTGGCGAGTTCGCCCCGCAAGTGCTCGGCACCGGCCGGCCGCCAAAGTACGAGGCGTATCGAGAAGTGATCGCCTCGCGGGCTGCTTTTCGTCGTGGCGACATGCAGGCGATGAAGGAGCACGCGCGTACGGCATGGTCTTTGGACACGAGCTATGTCGGTGCTCAGATGCAGGCAGCAAATGCGCACTTCCTGCTCGGAGAGTGGAGAGAGGTGGACTCCATCCTGCGCCTGGCGGAACAATCACCCGGGCCGCTGACCGCCTACGACAGGGGGTTCGCTGAATGGTTCCGGGCACAGCTCGACGGCGATCTCCAGGCCGCGGCTCGTGCCACGAAGCGGTTGATCCAGGTGGCCCCTCAGCCGTGGATGATCCGTCAGTCGGGCACGGACGCGCTGTGGTTGAATCGCCCTCGCGAAACCGTGGAGATCCTGGGCAACTACGATCCTCAGCCACTCGCGATGATCGGTGAGCCGTTTTATTGGCGGTCTCTGAGTTACGCGCACCATCTGTTGGGCAATTACGACGAGGAGCATACCGTGGCGCAGGAAGGCCGGACGCTGTTTCCCGACGACGGGTGGTTGGCACTCGCAGAAATCCTGGGTCTGGCTGCGACGGGTGCGACGGAGGAGCTGGGTGGCCGGCTCGACGAGATCGCCTCGCGGACTTTTGAGGCCGTCAATGCTGGGTGGATCATGATCTATGCCGGGCTCGAACTCCTCTGGCATACCCACGAGGCTGACGCTCGTGAGGTGCTCAACCGTGCCATCGAGTGGCTTGATGCGAACGACTCGCCTCCACCACCGGTGATGGACTTCTTCGCGGGTCTCGATCTTCCGGTCCTCTTGGGGGCGTATCAGCTGACGGGGCGGACCGCGGAGGCAGCGGCCTACGTCCGGGAGCTGGGGCTCCCGACCTTCTCGCCCTTCCCGGTGGACACGCTGGGCATTCTGGCCTTGCTCGCGGCACACCGTGGAGACCGGGCCGTCGCCCTTCGGCTCCTGGAGCAACTCGGCCACGCGGAGGATGCGCGCTACCCGACGCTCGCTGCGCAGACGCGGCTGCGGTGGCAGGCCTTCGTCTTGGCTGCCCTCGGCGACCAAGCGGGAGCGGTCGAGAAGCTCCGAGAACTCGTCCGGGGTTACCCTGTCGGGTGGTTTTTCCACAACCATCCTGCGCTTGCCCCCTTGCACGGCTACCCACCCTTCGAAGAGCTGATGCGCCCGAAGGGGTAACGATGCCCGAGACTCTTGAGCGGCTGAAAGCCGGAGGTATTGTCAAATGTTGTGGATCGGTGAGTGATCAAGCGGCGACCTTCCGATCCGTGTTCTCTTTGTCAGTTTCCTGCATACCATCTTTGAATTGTTCTCCTGCCAACACCAGGGGGAGAAGTTCTGGAGCGTTGAGTTTCCGCCAACGTTGCTGCGCCATCTCCAACAGCTTGAACGCCATCGTCAGCCCTTTGCTCCGCGAGCCCGCTCCCTTGGTCACGCGCTGTCGTAACCGGACCGTCGCGAAGGCAGACTCGATCACGTTCGTCGAACGGATATGTTTCCAATGCTCGGCCGGAAAATCAAAATGGCTGTACAGGTGCTCCTGGTCCCGCGTGAGCGAGGCGACCGCCTTGGGATACTTGGCCGCATACGCGGTGGCGAAACGCTCGACCAGCGCCTCGGCCTCCGCACGCGACTCCGCATACATCATCTCGCGCAACACCCGCTTCGCCGCCGGCTGCAAACGTTTCGGAAGCTTGTCCAACACGTTGGCCATCCGGTGCACCCAGTCGCGCTGCTGCCGCGTCGCCGGCCACACCTCCCGCACCGCTGCCCAGAACCCCAACGCGCCATCCCCAATCGCCAGCACCGGGGCCCGCATCCCCCGACGCTTCAGATCGCGCAACACCGCCAACCAGCTCTCCGTGCTCTCCCGATAGCCGTCCTCCACCGCGATCAGCTCTTTCGTCCCATCCGCCCGGGCGCCCAGCATCACCAGCGTACACAGCCGGTCGGCCTCGAGGCGAATGTTGAAGTGGATCCCGTCGACCCAGACGTACACATACTCCCGATCACGCAGATCACGCTGGCGAAACGCCTGGTATTCCCCCTCCCACGCCGCCGTCAATCGCGTGATCGTCGTCGGGGACAAGCCTGATGCGTCCTCACCCAACAAGATCGGCAACGCCTCGCGAAAATCTCCCGTCGACAGACCGCGCAGATACAACACCGGCAAGACCTCCGCCACCTTCGGCGACCGCCGCATATAGGGAGGCAAAATCTTGCTCGTGAACTGCGCCCGCATACGACGGTCATGCACCCGTGGCGCGGTCACCGTGACCGTACCAGCACCCAGCGTCACCTTGCGGGGACGGGCTTTGCCATTGCGCACCACCAGGGCGCGGCCCTCTCCGTCTCGCTCAATCCGATATCGCTCGACATACTCGGTCACTTCCGCGTCCAACGCACTCACCAGCATCCGCCGAGCTCCCTCTCTGGCAAGCTCGTCCAGGTCTGCGAACAGTCCGTTCCCTTTGCTCTCAGACGCATTCTCTATTATCCTCAACATCGGTGGCGTGTCCTTTCTCCGGTCGTCACAACCGGATCTCGTGTACGTTTCAACTGACTACACGAAAGGATACGCCGCCTTTCTCATTCCTCCAATCCACAACTTTCGAAAATAACTCTGAAAGCCGCGCTGGCTGAACCGGGAGAAACAACTTCCCGTCGAAGACGCCTTGCAGATCGCAAGTCATCGATCGTCTTCTTTAGCTCGCGGCGCGAAGGCCGGTAAAGTCCGCCGTGAAGAACAAGCCGATTACTTCGATGCTCCCCTTGAGCGCGTTATCGGTAAACGTGCCCTCATACGCGATATCGAACGTCTGCCCCCGCCGGTTCTGAGTGACGATGAAGCCGAATGCCTTATCCTCGACCCAGCCATCATGCGCCGGTGCCGAGCCTTGTAGTAATCCGATCTCGCCCGTCAGCGTCCCGTCGTCATGCTGCTCGAGCTCCCAAGTCGTGTCGCGATCGCCACTGGGCGGCGAGAACGTCACCGTCCACGTCCCGGTCATGTCCGCCTGGACGTCGGCGACACCCAGGCTGGCGCGGAGGACGACCAGCACCGCGGCGGTGAGCGCGATCAGTCCTGCCTTCTTGATCTTCCGTGTCATCACTCAGCTCCGGGAAAGTCTTCTTGAGGCGGGCCGCGTGCAGGTGAGATAGCCGGCGGTTCGCGATCGCGCCATGTGGCAAGCTCCCGGTTCACAACCATGTTATGAACGGAGCCTACCCGTCAACATATCAATTTGCAGCGGTCACATTCGCAGCGTCGCGGCCATCTTGAGTGCCAGTGCGCTCGTCGTCTCCTATCTGCCGGCTTCGGAGCTTCCAGGACGGATCCCGTCGAGGCGCTTCGGTTCAACGCGGCCAGTGCAGACCGGCCCCATCCATCAGCAGACGTCCACGCCCCGCAGGGCGTAGCGCACCACGTAGCTTGCGTCGAGTGCGTCATGCTCGACGCCCCATACCCATCCGCAGCGCACGGACGTGATCTTCATTCCGCTCGGGACGTCGACAGAGCCCAGGAGGTCTCCGCCCCTGGCGAACACCCACCAGCGCGTGGCGAGGTCGAGGGTCGACCATGCACGCACCCAAAGGCGCGCACGGTCGTCCACTGCGAGGAGGTCGTACGCGGGCTGCGTCTCGGGTCGAGGGGACAGAGCGTACCACGCTTCCGTCCAGCGTCTGTCGTCGGCCGTCTCTGCTTTGGCAAGAGCCCGATCGTGGATGGCCCGCGCGAGCCCGTCCGTGACCGGCTGCTCCAGTCCCGGGGCGCGTACGATGCGCATGAGACGGCCGCTCTCCGCGTCGCGGAGGCGGAGTTCAAACCGATCATTGGCGGAAGACCAAATCCCGTCGGGATGAGCCGTGAACACGTTGGTTCTTCCAAAGGCCGACGAGCGTTTGAACACTGAGACGGAGCGCTCGCTCCTCTCAATGCTTATGATGGCCTCTCGGCCGGGCACCACATCGACGGTATCATCGACCGCGCCGTCGGTCGTGAAGAGCGTCAGAACCGCCGAGTCGCGGACGAATGTGGGCTCCTGTCCGGGGAGCGGTGCTCCGCCGGGAGCGAGCCAGCGCGACTGGCCGATGAGCCTTCCGTCGGGAAGAAACGCCGCTACGACGATCCGGGCGCGAGTGTCCACGAGGGTGGTGATCCGCCCGAGCGCCCCGTCCGGGCCGAAGCGGGTGATTCGCTTCGGCCCCGCGTCGTACACGGCCAGCGTGTCGCCTGGCAGAAGCCCTAGCTTGATCGGGTTCTGAAACTCCCCGGGGCCTTGTCCCTTCGAGCCGAGCGACATCCGATACGCTCCGTCCGAATCGAACACGCGGATCTCGGCGGCCTGGCCGTCCAGGACGGCCACACCTCCGTCTGCAAGAGGCAGCACGTCGCTGACCGTGCCAAACTGTTCCTCCGGCCGTCCATCGAGGGAGCCGAGGCGCAGCCCAGGAACGCTGTCGAGGGTGGCGAACACGGAAACGGCCGCGGCCCCGACCGAATTGAGGACGATCTCGACGCCTGCGCTGTCCGCGACCGTGATTAGCCGCCGCGATTCCTCGCCGCACCCAGTCAACGCGACGGCCGCGGTCACGATCGCGCCTATCCGCGTCCCGAACTTCGTCACAACTCTGATCACTCCATGGACCCTTTCTTATTGGCTCGACACAGGGCATCTCGTTGTTTGGCCATCATCGGTACTCCGTTTGGATCTCCACCGGGACGGCGTTCGTCGTCGCGGTGTTGCCAGGTGTCGGTGCCATGCTCCTCGTGGGTCTCGTCGCTTGCACTGCGCCGCTGCTTCGGGCCTTGAGGGTCATGCCGGCGGACGCAATGCGAGTCGAGGCGTAGTCCCGTACGCAACGCCCGAGCCGACGCGGCCGGAACCCACGGCGCCCGAGCAAGCGGGTCCCGACGCATCCGGGGAAGCGGAAGCGACCACGAACGTCCGCGACCAGGCCGAACCGAAAGCCACCGTCCGCCGCACGGCCTTGGGCAAAGTGGCACTGGCGAGCGTGGTCTCCGGCGGTGTAGCAGTCGTACTGGGTCTTATAATGCTGCTAGGGGGACAGACTCGGAGTTTCAAAAGAGCGACGCAGCGAGAACTTGCACAGATGGCTACAACCCCAGTGGCCGGACCAGTGGCCGGTTCTCAGATCAAGGCGATTGACAAAAGAATTGCATTCACAAGCTACATGAACCTTCTAAAGCGATGGAATCAAAACAAGGCCGCAGACTCGTTGGCATCCTCTGGTTTGCGTATCGACGTAGCACTTGAACCCGAAACCCCTCCCTATGTCAGACGTCGCATCCGCAGTCTAGAGCAAGAATTAGCAAGCGTTAAGCTGCTGTCGAAAGTTGGTTCAGCGGACTCATATGTCGTTACAATATCTTTTTCCAGTGAATTGCGTCCCGGGGACGTGAGAAACGTAGCCGTTTTTAGGTCACGTTCATCCCGGTCTTAGTATTTGAGGTGATCCCCAAGACGTCCCGTACCGTGGCCAACTTGCATCCCGAGCGTCCCAGCGGCGTTCGGGGCTTTGGCTGTCTAGGCGAGGTCTCGCAACTCTTCTCGTTTGGGTTGAATCGCCCCATTTGATTCCGACAATTTTCTAGCTTCCGAATGCCCACGGCCCTGGCGCACCGCTGCAACTCTTGCGGCCCCGTGTACCCCGTTTCATGTTCACGTCCTGGACGGTGGCCGATGCTGGCCCCGCCGCCGTAGTAGCCGCCCTGTAGGACGCCCGCCCGACGACGAGACCGCTGAGGCACCGACGAAAACAAGAGGATTGTGTCATTAAGAATGGAGGACTCCCATGCGCTCCACTGTCTTCCTCGTAGCCTTTTCCACCATGTCCGTCCTTGCCTGCGGCGGGGAGTCCGTGCGTCCAGGCAAGAGGACGCCGACCGTGGCTTTCGTGGTGGTGACACCTGTAAAAGCCACGCTCGTCTCCCTTGGGGAGATAGTGCTCCTGCGCCCTAGGGTTTTCTTGGACACTTGATTGCGAGAGAGTTCTCGCAGGAGGAGTGTCGAGATGAGGAAGCACGTTGAGGAATCGGTGGCGACCGGCGCGGCCGCCGGGCGCGGCCGTGGGGGTCGGTTCTCGGCCGGGCGGAAGCGTGAGGTGGTGCTGCGTCTGTTGCGCGGGGAGGATCTCGAGTCGGTGTCGCGGGCGGTGGGGATCACGGCGGCGCGGGCGTCGCACTGGCGGGCTCAGTTTCTGGCTGCGGGGCAGGCGGGCCTAAAGAGCCGCGCACCGGATGCTCGGGACGAAGACCATCGTCGGCTGCAGGCCAAGATCGGCGAGCTGCTGATGGAGACCGAGTTACTGTACGCGAAGGTGGATCAGCTGGAGGCCGGCGGCCCTTTGGCCCGGCGGAGGTCGACGCGATGAGTGGCGCCCAGTCGATCTCCACCCGTCGGGCGTATGGCGTGCAGCGGGTCTGCCGCGTGTGGCACCGCGCCCGCTCCAGTGTGTATGCGCGGCGGCAGGCGACACGGTCCCCTGCGCCGTGTCGTCGCCGCGGGCCGATCGGCGCTGCCCCGGACGACGTCCTGGTGGCCCACATTCGCCGGGTGCTCGAAGCCTCGCCGTTTCATGGCGAGGGGTACCGGAAGGCCTGGGCGAAGCTGCGGGTCGACGGGATTCGGACCTCGCAGGAACGGGTGCGGCGGTTGATGCGGGAGTCCGGCCTCCAGGCCCCGCAGCGCGCGGGCCACGCGCACGGGCCAAAGGCGCACGACGGGACCATCACCACCGAGGCGCCCGACGTGATGTGGGGCACGGACATGACGGCCACCGTGACCGTCGCCGAGGGGGCAGCCTTCGTCTTCGTGGCCGTCGATCACTGCGCGACCGAGTGCATCGGGCTCCATGCCGCCAAGCGCGGGAACCGCTTCGAGGCCCTGGAGCCGATTCGCCAGGGCATCCGGGAACGCTTCGGGGGCATCGGCGAAGGCGTGGCCCGCGGGCTGCGGCTGCGTCACGACCACGGGTCGAACTATTTGGCCGACGATTTCCAACAGGAGGTCGCGTTCTTCGGCATCGAAAGCTCTCCGAGCTTCGTGCGGGAGCCCGAAGGCAACGGTGTCGCTGAGCGCTTCATCCGCACGCTGAAGGAAAACGTCTTGTGGGTACGGAGCTTCGAGACGATCGAGGAGCTCCGCCTGGCCTTGCTCGAGTTCAAGCGGACGTACAACGAGCAGTGGATGCTAGAGAAGTACGACTATCGCAGCCCGGCTCAAGTGCGACGCGACTTCGTCGGCCTGGACGCGGCTGCGTAGAAATGATTACCTTCAAATCACTGTCCAAGAACCCTGGGGCGATACAGTGCAGCTCACCGCCAGTGCGAAAGCCGCCAACGCACTAGCCGTATTGGACGACGCCGTCGGAGTGGGGGAGACGATTTCTGGCAAGAAGTTTACCTGGATGTCGTCCGGCGAGGGTATCGCGACGGTCAGCTCGTCCGGCCAGGTGACCGCCGTTTCCAACGGGTCTGTGACCATTACGGCGACCACCAATGGAGTCAACGGGACGGCAACGGTTAATGTCAGTCAGGTCGCGACCCAGTTGGCGTTCACGGTACAACCGACTGATGCCGTCGTTGGCGCACCGATGCAGCCCGCGATTGAAGTACAAGTTTGGGACGCACTAGGCAGTGTGGTGACCGACGCAACGGATGCCGTCACCATGGCTATCGGTACGAACCCGAGTGGTGCCAGCCTGTCCGGAACGACGCCGGTCGAGGCGGAGGAAGGCGTTGCGAGCTTTGGTGACCTTTCGATCAACAGCGTTGGGGATGGGTACACGCTCGTAGCCGCGTCCGCCACTCTCACGGATGCGACTAGCGACCAGTTTGACATTCAGTCGTCGGGACCTATGCGCTCCAAACCGCTAACGGCTCCGAACTCCGAGCCGCGGTGATCACTGCAGGACCGAAGGTCTCGCGTCCGTCAGCCCCGAGCGTCCCAGCGGCGTTCGGGGCTTTGGCTGTCTAGCAGGTTGCGGAAAAATTCATGGTGAGCCGCGTTTGTCCGGGTAACACGACGGTGTACCAGCGTGCGGTCCCCTATTACCGCCCCCGCGGTGCGGTCGGCGTGACGAATGCGGCCCACACTGCCCCATCAGGGGCTGCCTCCGGCCAGGGTCAGGGTGCGTATCCGCATCAGATTGTAGACCGCGGCCGTGAACGTAAACACCCACCCGACCCGCGGGGTCCCGCGATGTCGGAGTTTGCGTAACAACCCAATCGTCTTGCCCCACCCGTAGATCTCTTCCACTTTTTTGCGCTGCCGTTGACTGATCGCATAGCTGGGATGGCGCGTCGTCCGGCCATCCACCGCGCTCCGCAACCGCGTGCGGTGCACGTTCGGCGTGACGTGGGGCGTCCAGCCCAACGCCCGCAGCGTGTCGACAAACCCGCACCGATCATAACCCTTGTCCGCCCCCAACGTCCGACGCCGGGCCGTCGGCGGTAAGCTCCCCACCATCGCCAGCGCACTCGCACACTCCGCCTCGTAGCCGGGCTGCGTCACGTCGGTCGCCACCACGAGCCCGTGCCGATTATCCATCAACACACTCGCCAAGTACGCCAATTGCGCGCCTTGCCCCCCACTCTTCCGCGTCAACCGCGCCTCCGGGTCCGTCCGCGACGCATGCGTCGCATTCGTCCGTTTCTCCTGGCGAAACGTCACGCTCGGATTCCCCGGATCATCGTCCGTTGGCGGGCGGGTGCCGGCCTTCGGCTGAAAACTCTTCTGACTCGCCCACGCGTCCAGCAAGGTCCCGTCGACGGTGAAATGCTCATTCGACAACAACGCCCGCCGCTCCGCCTCCTGTAACACTTCGGCCAGAAACGCATCCGCGATGCCCCCCTCGACCAGCCGCGTCCGATTCTTCGTAAAGACCGTCGGCACCCACACCGCGTCGTCCAGATTCAACCCCACAAACCATCGGTACAGGATGTTGTAATCGAGCTGCTCCATCAGCTGCCGCTCGCTCCGGATCGTATACACCACCTGCAGCAATAACGCGCGTAACAAATGTTCCGGGGGAATCGACGGCCGGCCCCGCCGCGCGTACAGCCGGTCCAACTGCGGCGAGAGCCGGGCTAACACCGGGTCCACCAGCGCCCGCAGGGCGCGCAACGGATGGTCGGAGGGCACCCGATCCTCCGCACTGATATAGCTGAACAGCGCCGACTGATTCGTCTTGTTCCCGCGCATCGTGGCACTCCCATCGAGGTCCCTCTACGATAAGAACTTCCGGCTCGCGATGCTATCGTCCATTACCCGACTTTTTCCGCAACCTGCTAGGCGAGGTCTCGCAACTCTTCTCGTTTGGGTTCCTGATTTAACAAGGACCGCAGGTGTTCCTTCTGCCCGTCATTCCCGATCCCCCTGGCTGGACGCCTCCAGTACCAAGGGCGATACTTGGGATAGGGGAAAGCAAATTCCTTCCTGTATCCTGACAAGGGGAGACGAGGGAGAACATCGGATCGCATGCCGCCATCAACGACGCGATGAGGTCTAATACGCTCGCTCACCTGAGGACTCGATGGCAGATCGAAAAGCTGCCGCGGATCGCTTTACCTGACTCGCGAAATTACTCCCCTGACCCTGGCCACAGAGCGATGCGCGTTCAAACGATTATCGGCGGCAGTCAATCCGTAGCGGTCATCACCGACCATCGCGATTACCAAAGGACTCCATATGCCCAAAGCGACTCAATTGAACCTCACCTTGGACAATCAGACCGGGGAGCTGGCTCGCCTGTGTCGGGACTTGGCTCACGGCGGTGTGAACCTGCTCGCGCTTTGCGCGGTGGAAGCGGAGGGGGCGAGCGGGTTGATCCGGCTCCTCGTTGCCAACCGCGACCTCGCACAGAAGGCACTTGCCAAAGCTGGATATTCGTTTTCTGTCGAAGAAGTGATCTTCATCGAAGTGAAGCACCGTCCTGGTACACTGGCAAAACAAATCGAGAAACTGGCCGACAAGTCGATCGGTGTCCGCTACGCCTACGCAACGGCACACGCCAAAGGCCCAACGACCGCGGTCGCCATCGCCGTTGCTGAACAGGATTTGGACCGGGCGTTGAAGCTACTCGGCTAACCAACGAACAAGCGGGCCCGCACCCAGGCACGCCCCTCATCAGCTCTCGCGCGTGGCTCAAGGGCGTTACTGCTGGCGACTACACGATCATCGGAAATCAAGTCGAGAACGCTTGCGGCGGGCTCGAGATAACGACGTTCACCGTGAAGACGAATGGGCAGGGGAGTGCGAATAGCCAGTTCAACTTTCCTATCCACACTCCCGGAGACACTAAGGTGTGGGTGACCGTTAGCGGCCCGGGTGGAGATTTTCGGAGTCCCGCCGTCACGATAGTAATTCCCGCGCATGACGAAGTTTGATTTAGGCGCGAACATTCACTGTTACTTTTGTTTGCCCTCCTCGTTTGCGGTTAGAGAATCAGGGGCGGTTCCTTCGTGGGCCGCCCCCTTTTCATCCTGGCCTCCGGCGTAATGCCCCGAGCGTCCCAGCGGCGTTCGGGGCTTTGGTCTGGGGACCGTTTTCTTTCCGTGCAGCCCGTAAACGCCTTGACGCCTGGTTGACGCGCCCACAGTAGGCTTGGTGCGTTGCCACACAGGACTACGTCATGCGTCACGCCACAACTCTTGTTGCCGTCCTCGCGTTCGTGCCGCTCACCAGCGCGACGGCCCAGGTGACAGTTCGACCGGGTGCGCGAGTGCGCGTTACAGGTGACTTCTGCCAGCCGTCCTACAGCAACTGCCTGGGAGGTCGGCCCGAACACCACATAGGGACATTCGTGGCGTGGAAGGCCGACACGCTCGTTGTCCAAAGCAATGGAGACACCCTCTCCGTGCCTGCAAGCCTTGTGACACGGCTCGATGTGAGTCAGGGTCGAAGGACGAATACAGGCACGGGCGCGGGGATCGGATTTCTCCTCGGTGGGGTTGTGGGAGCGGTCATCGGATACGCGAGTTATGCGGAATGCGTACCTCAAGGGTGGTTTTCCTGTATAGGGCCCGACTTTGGCCCCGAGGTTGTCGCCGTGATGGTCGGTCTAGTGGGTGGAACCGGGGGCGCCTTGTTTGGTGCACTTATCGGCTCGGCGATCAAGACCGACCGCTGGCAGGAAGTCCCACCCGACCGGTTCCGCCTGCAGGTCGCACCACAACGTGACGGGCGGTTCGGGCTTGGCGCGTCAGTGAGGTTCTAACGAGTGGTTCCTGCGTCCATCAACCCCGAGCGTCCCAGCGGCGTTCGGGGCTTTGGCTCGGGGCCGTTTTCTTTATTGTGAAGCCCGTAAACGCCTTGACGCCTGCTTGACGCGCCCACGGTAGGCTTGGTGCGTTGCCACACAGGAGTACGCCATGCGTCACGCCACAATGCTCGTTGCCATCCTCGCGTTCGCGCCGCTCGCCAGCGCAACGGCGCAAGAGCAGCGGGCGTCCACCACACGCGATGTTCGTACAACCGCGTTTGCGGCTGCCAACTCTGTGCTCGTATTCCACCCAGGCCAAGTGGGACAAGGGCCTCAGTCGGGGTGGTGCCGGAGGTGGGACCCTTGTCTCAGGGGAGGTGCCATCGGATTACTGGTTGGTGCGGGGGTCGGCGCGGCCATTGGGCTTGCATCGGGGAACGACTCGCCCTGTAGCGGGTGGTTTTGCTGGGCCTTAGGGGCAGAGGAGAAAGCGGCCATCGGTGCGGTCGTGCTTGGTGTCGTGGGCGGCATCATCGGATACGTGATTGCAAGTAGCGGCAAGCATGACCGCCTCTTGGTGAGCGTCGGCCCGCAACGTGACGGACGTTTGGGCGTCGGCGCGTCGGCCAGGTTCTAGCGCATTGTTCCCTCGTCCATCGGCCCCGAGCGTCCCAGCGACGTTCGGGGCTTTGGCTCGGGGGCCGTTATCGTGAAGCCCGTGGAACGCCTTGACGCCTGCTTGACGCGCCCACCGTAGCCTTCATCAGATGGCGAATGGTGATGTTCTCGGAGTTGGGAAGATCGATGCGGTACTCACCGATCGGATCGTCGAGGCTGACCTCACCTGCTTCGACTAGCTGCATGAGGATGATCGCGGCGAATGTCTTTGTGAGTGACGCAAGGTGATAGCCGGTCGTATCGCTAGCCGGCAGCTCAGCATTGCCGTCGGCATAACCGAACCCGCGCCACCACGCGATCCGCCCGTTGTCCACGATAGCCGCTGACATCGCTGGGATCTGGAGTTGCACGCGGAGCGTCCAGCCGAGCCTCCAACCCTGTGAGCCCAGGGGTTAGCGCGACGTCGACTGGGCTCGAGCCACACGTGATCGCGAATGCGAATGTGATGAACAGGAGTGCTCGCGGTCGGACGAGGGACATGATGAGGTATCTATGTGTCTGTATTGGTGACTACGCCCGATGGCCTGCTTGGTTTCAGTGAGACGATGCGGGGACCGGACCCACGCGCGCTGCCGACTTTGGATGGGGACACTTTATATAGGCATCTTTGCAGTTTACACTGTTGATGTTGTGGGTGTACATGTCCCACGGTGTTGTTCGTCTCAACGCCGAGATGTGTGTGAGTGTGTTGTTCGCTGCTCCGGGGGCGACGCGGGCCTGGTGAGTTTCGTCGTTTCTTGGATATCAGCCTAGGTTCGCTCTCAGAACTAGCCTACGCGCTCCTGGTTGGACGTGACCTCGGCGTCCTCTCAGATGACGATTGGGGAACGCTCGACGCCCTTCGGGATCATGCCGGCAAGCTGACTTGGGGTTTGTATCGCGCAGTCTCCGACAACCGCCGCAGGTAGCCTCCCTACCGCCCTACCGCCCTACCGCCTTTCGCTACCGCCCGTCGTCCACCAGCGCCTGATAGACCAGCACTCTGAACGTGTCGTCCACGTCCGTTGCCGGCCCACCCCACATTTGTCGATAGAGGACCACGATCAGCTCTTCGACGGGGTCCACCCAGTATCTGGTGGAGAGCGCCCCGCCCCACCAGTAGGTGCCGGCCCGTGAAGGGTACCGTGAGCTGCCTTCCTCGGTGACGATCGAGAAGCCAAGTCCGAACTTGTCCTGCCTGGCGTTCAGGTCGCCGATTTGGTTCATCGTCATCATCCGAATCGTGTTGCGGCTGAGGAGTCGGGTGCCGTCGTACTCCCCGCCGTTCAGGAGCATCTGCAGGAAGACGCCGTAGTCGAGAATCGTCGAGGACAGTCCACCGCCGCCGGAGAAATAGGTATGGTCGCGCAGCGGATAGTCCATCGGCAGCGGTGCGAATCCGTGGGGGAAGGTGAGGGCTGATTGTTTGGTGTGACGACCGAGCGAGTCCACTTGGAAGAAGTTGACGAGTCGGTCAGCCTTCGTTGAGGGAACATTGAAGTACGTGTCATCCATGCCGAGGGGGTCGAATATCCTCTGACGGAAGAACTCGTCGAGAGGCATGCCCGACCACACCTCGACCAGGCGTCCGAGGACGTCGACGCCGAAGCCGTACGTCCACTGCTCCCCCGGTTGGTGCAGCAGCGGCACGTCCGCAAGCCGAGTCACCACGTCCGCCAGTCGCTCTCCACGCTCATCGAATCCCCACGTGAGTGCCGCGGGGAAGCCGCGCTTGGTGTAGATGGTGCCGGCCGAGAGTCCGAATGCCGGGTAGCCGAGACCGGCCGTATGGGTGAGGAGATGGCGGACGGTGACCGGCCGCTCGAGCGGCACCGTCGTATACGAAGTGTCGGACTCGCGAAAATTCTGCAGGACCTTTTGGGTTGCGAATGCCGGGATGAACTTGGAGACAGCGTCGTCCAGCAGAAACTTGCCCTCTTCATAGAGCATCATGGCCGCGACGCTGGTGATGGCCTTGCTCTGCGACGCGATGCGAAAGATGTCATCCGTGGCCAGGGGTTCCTTGGTGTCCGGGTCATCGAAACCTGCCGCCCGGTAGTAGACGATCGTGCCCTTGCGAATGACCAGTCCGACCGCGCCAGGGATCCGGCCTTCTTCGATCCATCGGTTCAATGCGGCGTCCACCCTCCTGAGCCGTTCGGTTGAGAATCCGACCGATTCGGGCGTTCCCGTCCGGAGAGGCACGCTGGGAGGACGCTCGCCCGTGCAGGCGGCGATGGTCAGCACGAGAGGGATGAGCGCTTTGGTCTTCAACACTTTGTGGTCCACGGAGGGCTTTCGATTTTGTAACGGTCGGCGAGGGCGGTCGAGAGACGCTCGGTGATCTCAGGCATGGGGCTAAGATGGACCGTTTACGGGGGTTTGGCGAGGCTTCGAGAAAGACTTGCTTAAACGCCCCAAGGGGCGTCGCCGCCCAGCCGCGCCTCCCCCCTCCCTCTCGCCACGTCCGCGTTCGGCCGGTAGCTTAGCGATCTACGAGCGCTCCTTCTACTCCGATGGTCGGGCCGCCGACCAAGGCAGATATCATCATGCGTAAGCCAACGGGTTTCTTGATCCCGACGCTCTTCGGTGTCAGCTCGATCCTCTGGGGCTGCACCGCGTCGTCGGATTCACCAACCGAAGGTGATCATGCCGCCTTCGTGCGCGAGAATTACTTGAAGACGGAACAGATGGTTTCGATGCGGGACGGCGTACAGTTGTTCACCATCGTCTATACTCCTCGAGACACGACCCAGACCTACCCGATCATGCTGTATCGGACTCCCTACTCCATTCCTCCGTACGGATTGGATGAGTACCGAGAGCAACTGGGGCCGTCTCCGGAGTTCGACTTGGACGGATACATCTTTGCGTTCCAGGACGTCCGGGGGAAATTTCGATCCGAGGGAGGCTTCGAGGTGATCCGCCCCCTCTATCGGGACGGCTCGCGGGTCGACGAGAGCACGGACAACTACGACGCCATCGAGTGGCTGCTCGCCCACGTCCCAAACCACAACGGCCGTGTGGGGCAATGGGGGATTTCCTATTCAGGGTGGCAGACCCTGATGGGGATGATCGATCCCCATCCCGCGCTGGCGGCATCGTCGCCACAGGCGTCGCCCTCGGACATGTTCATCGGAGACGACTGGCACCACAACGGGGCCTTCCGCGTGATGTACGCGTTCAGCTGGCTGGCAAGGAACGCCCGGCAACGCGATCAACCCACGGAGACGCGGTCGGCGCAATTCGACTACGGTACCAACAGCGGGTACGACTTCTTCCTGTCGGCGGGATCGGCGTCCCGCATCGACGAACTGTTCTTCGGCGATGAGGTGCCCGCCTGGCGCGATTTCATCGAGCATCCGACGTATGACGAGTTCTGGCAACGCCAAAATGCGCTCCAACATCTCGAGGACATCCGGCATCCCATCCTCAACGTCGCCGGCTGGTTCGACACGGAAGATTTCTATGGACCGATGTCGATTTACAACACCATCGAAGCCAAGAACCAGGAAAACCAGAGCACCCTCACCGTGGGGCCGTGGCTCCACGGCGGATGGCGCAGCATGGAGGGTGACTACCTAGGGTGCATCGAATTCGATTCGAAGACGTCGTTCCATTTCCAGCGCGAGGTGCAGTTTCCGTTTTTCAGTAAACATCTCAAAGACGAGGGGAACTGGAGCGCCCCGGAGGCGGTCGTTTTCGAGACCGGGACGAATGTGTGGCGGACGTACGACCGCTGGCCGCCTGCCCGGATCGAGCCGACCAAGCTCTATCTTCGGGCGAACGGAACCCTCGCGTTTGCGGCAGCCACCGCCGCCGAGGGCAGCACGAGCGACAGCTATGTGAGCGATCCGTCGCAGCCGGTGCCGTTTTCGGCGGAAGAGCGGACGACTCTGGGACACCTATGGAAAGTCGAGGACCAACGGTTTGCATCGTCGCGATCCGACGTCCTGGTCTACCAATCGGAGGTGCTCGAGGAAGACCTCACCATCGCGGGTCCCATCCTCTCGGAGATCTTCGTGTCGACCACTGGCACCGACTCCGACTGGGTGGTCAAGCTGATCGATGTGTACCCCGACGACGCGCCCGATTCCGAGTCGTGCGATGTCCCGATGGGAGGGTTTCAAATGCACCTGGCCGGCGAGATCATGCGGGGACGGTTCCGCAACAGTTTCGAGAAACCCGAAGCGATGGTGGCGAACCAGGTGACACCAATCCGCATCGACCTGCGGGACCGGTACCATACGTTCAAGGCCGGCCATCGGATCATGGTGCACGTCCAGAGTTCGTGGTTCCCCGCGTACGATCGGAATCCCCAGACATTTGTCGACACGTACCTTGCGCGAGCGTCGGATTATCAGACCGCCACCCAGACCGTCTATCGGTCGGCGCAGTATCCGTCACACGTCGTGTTGGGGGTCTTGAGGTGAGGGTGTCGCTCGTGTGGGAGGCCGAACGATGAACATGCTCGCTGACCTGCTGACTCCCGCCGCCGTGCTGGGGTGCGGGCTGGTCGCGGGCATCTTCTTTACGTTCTCCACCTTCGTGATGCGTGCGCTCGGCCGGCTGCCGGCGAAGGAGGGGATCGCGGCCATGCAGGCCATCAACGTCACGGTGCTCAACCCCTGGTTCTTCGCGGCCTTCTTCGGTACGGCTGTGGCATGCTTGGTCCTGGCGGTGTTGGCTTTGACGGGCTGGAACGGGGCCCATGCGGTATACCTGATTACCGGAAGTGCGCTCTATCTGGTTGGCACTATCCTCGTGACCATCGCGTTCAACGTGCCGCTCAATGGTCGGTTGGCCAAGGTCGACCCGGAGAGTGCCGATGGCGCCGCACTGTGGACGCACTATCTCGTGCGTTGGAACAGCTGGAACCATGTGAGAACAGCCGCGTCTTTGGCGGCAGCGGCTGCATATATGGTGTCGTTACGATAGGGGCCGAACACGTGACCTAAGGCCTTTGCCCGGCACCTGTGGCAGGAGCGCGGACCATGATACGGCGTCGTAATGCCGTGTTGGAGCTCGTGCTACTCGGATCGTTGGTCGCAGGCACGGCGGCATGTCAGACCGACGATGGCGGACGGTTGGCGTCCGAGCTGGAACCCATGATCGAGCAATTGTTCGCCTTGGACTTCGCGCCCGGCATGGCCGTGGCCGTAGTGCAAGGCAGTGAGCTCGCCTACGCGAAGGGTTTCGGCTACGCCGACCTCGAGACTCAGCGGCCGGTGACGCCTCAGACGTTGTTCTATATCGCGTCGACCACCAAGGCATTCACCGCGTTTGCCGCGGCGCTCCTTCATCACCGCGGTGAACTCGATCTCGATGTCGGCTTCAGTCGCTACCTACCCAACGCGCGGCTCACACCACCCTTCTCGGCTGACGATATCACGCTCCGAGATTTGCTGACGCACACGCACGGCCTCTCGGGTCGTGGACCCGTCGATTTTCGAACGGCGTTTACCGGTGTACACACCAACGAACAGCTCGTCGAGTTGTTGAGCGTGCACCAACCTGCGTCGATGGGGCGCGAGTTCCAGTACGGCAACATCGGGTACAACGTGGCGGGTCTCGCGATGGATGCGGCCCTAGACGTTGGCTGGAAGGAACTGCTCGATCGCGAAATCTTCGAGCCGCTGGGCATGAGCAGCACGACGGCCTACATGTCGAGTGCGGATCGCGACCGTCTTGCCATGGCTCATGGCGCGGAGCCGGAGGGATTTCGACGGGTGTACGATGCGAAAAACGACGGGAACATGCATGCCGCGGGCGGCCATCTCACGACCGTGCTCGACCTCGCCAACTGGCTCGAGGCACACATCAATGGTGGGCGGGTGGACGGTCGGCAGGTGTTCCCCGACGAAGTCGTGGCCGAAACCCATCGCAAGCAGGTCGACCAGGATCGCAACTTCTCGACGTACCATCGACACGGTTGGGGGCTCGGTTGGGATCTCGGAACCTATGAGGGCGATACGCTGATTCATCGGTTTGGGAGTTTTTTTGGAGCGTTCCGATCACACATGTCGTTCATGCCACAACACGACATCGGCGTCATCGTGCTGGTGAACGAAGGCAGACTGGGTTCCTTCCTCGCGGATGCGGTGGCGAACTACGTGTACGACCGATTGCTCGAGAAACCCGTGGATGAGCAAGAGCTGCTCGAGAGTGCACGACAACGCGTTGCGCAGATGCGAGAGAGCCTCGCGCAGGGCCGAGCACGTCGTGCCAGCCGATCCCAGACGCTGCCGCATCCCCTCTCGGCGTATGCGGGCGTCTATGAGAACTCTGAGCTGGGACGGATGGAGTGGCAGGTGGTGGACGAGAAATTGGAAGTCACCATGGGCCTTCTGTGGAGCGCCGTCGAGGTGTACGACGGGGAGCAGAATCAACTTCGTGTAGAGCTGATTGGAGGAGGACAGGTTATTGCGTTTTCGGTTGCTGGTGACAGAGCCGAGCGTTTGATCTATATGGGTCGGGAGTTCCCAAGAGTCCCGGGATCGTGATGGGGCGTTCTTGACTCTGCACCGGGGGGGTGGAAGGGCAATCTGAGATCTGCAATTTGCAATCTGCATTCTGAAATCGCTGTTCGGTCACGGGGACTCCTCAACTACCGAAACCCAAACGTCCGATCCCTGGTCCGGATCGCCGTGGCGGGGCAGCACATAGGCCGCCGCAAGCCGGTGGCCAGCGCAGGAGACTTGCACGTAGTCGCCCGGGAAGAAGACATCAAGATCGGAGCGACAGGGCAGTGATGCGCCAGGACAGAACCTCGCCACAGGGAGCGTCACCTCCGTCAACGTGTCTTGCGCGATAACCTCACCTGCCGAATCGAGTCGTCGAAGCAGCACACGGGTGGCAGCGGAATCGGATTGATAGGTGAGCAACCACCACCCGTCGATCGCTCCGGCCACGGCCGGATAGGCTTCTATGACACCACCGGCCCCACCGCCAATGTGAAACGGCTCGGACCAACTCCCGTCAGCCTGGAGCGTGCCACACCAGACGCCCGACTCCGGGTCGCCCGATGTGTTCGATCGAGGCCAGCAGGCAAGTGTCCGGCCCTCCGTGTCCGTAGCCAAGGTGTGAAGATCGAACACCTGCGTTGTGCCGGAGAGGCTGGCCAGGGTGACCGGCGAAGAGAACGTGGATCCGCCGTTCGAGGAGGACGCGTACACCAGGTGCGGGTTGGATTGACTCGACGACGTCTCGTCCTCCTGCAGCCACACCACATCCACGGTACCATCGGGACGCACGGCTATCTGGGCGCCGTGACCGCCGTTCGCGATTGTGTTGGGCTGGGACATGACGCTCCCATCCCGCCGCATGAAGCTGAGCACCAGGGCGCGTGTGATGACGGGAGGATCGGGGTCCAGCCGCACGATGACCCGGGTCCACACGAGGTAGACGCTCCCCTCGTAAGGACTGGCGTGCCCGTGGTCGACGATCATCCATGGCTTGTCGCTCCCCACGAAGTGGGTAGGCGAGTATTCCACCTCTTCACCGTAAACCTCACGCGGCCGAAAGACCCTACCGCCATCCTCCGATACGGCGAGGGCAATCGCTGCTTTGGGAACCTCGACCCCATCCCAAATGTCATCGCCGTACAGGCCCGCAAGTAGCACATGCCCATCGCGGTCGAAGGACAGCGACGCATCGGCAGCCATTGTCGGATCACGTTGCACCGATCGAGGTACGACTTCCGAACTCGTCCACGACCCACCGCCATCTCGTGAGCTCCAGCCCCAGAACCGCAGTCCGCCGCGGTTGTAGCCCGTACCATATTGCGCCACGACGACGATGCGATCGGGATCGTCCGGGTCGACAGCGACGGTCGGTTCGACGGTGGTCCCCGATGCATCGGGGCGCGGCAGGGTCACCGTCAAGATCTCGGCGCCGGCCTGATCGCCACTCGACACGGGTCCGCAGGCGGAGAGCGCCCAGATCGTCCCGGCGAGGGCCATTCGACGCGCAAACACGGGAGTCAATTTTGGTCGCTGTGGCCAGACGCAATGCGACCTAACGGCTCCGCTCATCAGCCGCGACGTGACTACTTGCCAGTTCAAGTGTGCGGAACGTTTGATCAAACTTGCCAGTCTCATGACTGCAACGAGCCTCCTCTTGGACACTATAGCGCCCGACAGTTGGGAATGAAGCGGCTGGCCCCAGGCGCCGGGCACGGCACCGTCGTTCTGAAACACCTGGCGCACGTCCTCCATCACAGCTTGCGGGATGACGATGTCGCGGCGCGCATGGACAGCGGCCGATTCGCCCTGTTTCTCCCTGACATTGTCGTGCTCCTTCGCGGTTGCTGCGATGCCCGAGACCGTTGAAACGATCGACGACCTGTTGGCAGCGCCACCAAAGCCTCGGTCGAAACTGGCCCGGGTGGAGATAAGCGTGTGGTCGTCATCAGCGCGCCGTAACGAAGCAGAAGAGCCCGCGTTATAGGCCCGTAGTTCGTCGACCTGACGCCTCGGGCCACCCAGACCGCCGTGGCGGTTGCGGCCCGGTGGCGGTTGTCCCGTTGCCGAGCTGTCCGAAACCGTTCTCACCCCAACAGTAGATCTCGTCAGATCCTGTCAGATCTTGTCAGACCGCATCAGGCCACACACTCCTCATGTAACCTTTGCCACTCCCAATGCATCTAAGGGTGGGTGGCGCTCCGACTACCCCGAGCCGTGTCCGTTGGGCTCGACAGGCGGTTCGACGGCGGTGCAATCTTAACGTGATTACCGGTAGGACGGATACCCATGTCACCCGTAGAAAACCCGCACACCGTTCTGGCCTGCTCGATTACCAACGAAGCGGCCACCCAAAACGTCCGGCGACCGGAGGAGGTCGGTGGGGTTCGTCATGCGGATACCGCCTTTCGGGATTGCTGCCAGTGGGGGGCAAGACTAAGCGGCTTTGATCTACGACCTCTCTCCGTCGGATGACGGAGCCTGTGGAATACACTCTTACACGAGGGACAACATGAAAAAGCTGATGAAGCTGTTCGTAATGGTGGCGGCGCTTACGGCACTGCCAGTGGCGTTCACCGGGGGAGCGACCAAGGGATCCCTGGGTGTCGGGATAAGCCAGGCATGCGCGGATGGTGGGCCGTGCCTGTTCGCATTGGGGTCGTATTGTACGGGAAGGTTCAACCGCCGGGAATCTACTTGTACGGGCGTGTGCCCGTAGGGACGGAACCATGAAACTACATTTCACGCATAATTCCCGGGTCTGGAGCATCGCGTTTGTGAGCGTGGTAGGATTGGCCGGCTTTGGAGCCGCGACGAATTTGCCGGAAGAAACGAGCAATCGCGGTCTCGTGCCCGCGCTTGCGCCCGCGTACTTGGACTACGTGATGACGCCCCAGCGCACCGTACTCAATGAGTCCGACCAATTGGCCATACCATACACGATGGCGGCCATCGGCTCCCGACTCGTTGTCATCGACATTGCCGCGGACAAGGCGTTGCACGTCATCGACCGAACGACTGGAAAGCATATTCGGTCGTTCGGGAACCGGGGTGGGGGACCGGGCGAGTTTCAGGATCCCTGGTCCATTGACCCGGTCGCGGGGAGTTCCAACGAGTTATGGATCTTCGACGCCGGGCTGCGGCGCATGAACTATGTCGACCTCCGTGACGAGTTCTTCACGGAGGAGCGTCTGGGGGAACGAAACATCAACTTGATTTCAAACGGGACGCTGTTTGGACTAGTTCGCACCAATGACAACGGATTCGTTGGCACCGGTTTCTTCACCGATGGACGTCTGGGGGTGTTCGACCAGAGTGGCAAGCTGGTCGACCAACGTGGGCCAATTCCGCAAGCGAGGGGCGAATTGCCCCCGCTTTTCCGGCAGTACATGTATCAGAGCACGGCTGTGGCGCATCCCAGTCACGACCGAATCGCGCTCGCGTCCAGATTCGCCACCACGCTCGAAATATTTGGATCGGACGGATCGCTCATCGCTCTGGCAGATAGCCCGTTCGAGATCGTTCCCGATCCCGAGAGCACCAACGCTGATGGCGTGTTCGTTCAGAAAGAACACACACCGCTGGGGTACACCGGCGTGGCCGCGTCACGCGATTACATCTTCGCGCTCTTCTCGGGCCGCACCATTGCTGAAGCCATGGACCGGGATATGTTCGGCACGCAGGTTCACGTTTTTGATTGGGATGGGACTTTGCACGCCATCGTGGAGTTGGAAATCGTCGCGGCGTCGATCGCGGTAGACAAGGATGCCAGCCGGCTGTACGCGGTCGAACACGATCCCGTGCCGGTGATTGTGGAGTACGACCTCTCGGGGACCGATCTGGGAACGCCGCGCTAAACGGCGTTCCGGTCAGTAGAATCTAGGGCAGGCGGTCACTCTCCTCGGACACGAAGGGGGTGGCCGCCCGTAGCATCTCTACATAGTGGAGCGCCGCGGCTTGGTTCAACGCCTTGTCGAGGTCGGTGTACGAGAACCGAACCATGCCCGAACCGTCCACCACGAAATATTTATATCCCCACACCTCTAATTCCCTTACCATGGCCGATGTGACGTCGTGGTAGACCGAAAACTGTAGCTGGTTGGCTTCAACAAACGCGTCCCAGTCAGAGGACGGCGGTTCCTGTACGAGGGCGATCACTCTTGCATCATGTGTTGCAGCCCGCCGAGACGCTTCACCCAGACGGCTGATGTCTTGCCGGGCATGGAGGTCGTGGCGTGACCAAAACGCGAGAATGGTTGTGTGCCCCGCCGTGAGATCACCGATAGTGTGCCACGTTCGGACACCATCTTGCACCCGTATGTCCGGGGTTACGAACCGCGACGGCGAGGCTCCGTCAAGGTAGTATTCGGCCAATGTGGCACGAGCAGCGGAAACCATGGTCTTCCATTGGTCTCTGCCAATAGCGGCTTGAGCGGCGGTGACAATTGAATCGACGACGGCAGTGTCGGCCCATGAATCAACGGCGATGCGAGCCAATAGTTTGAAGGCCGTGGTGGTATCTGCCAGATTCAAGTAAATTTCTGCGGCGCGCGAGAAGACATCCACATTCCACCCGCGGTCCAAGGCCAGCCGCAGGTACTCGAGGCCGTCAGCGATCTCGCCCTTCTCGGTCAAGACCTGCCCCAGGCGGCCACCCAGAACCTGACGCCGGCGATCGGCATCGCGCAGTTGTTCGTCTGCCGTCCAGTAAAGTGCTCGGTTTGTCTGCCCTGGCTCTTCAAGTTGACCGAGTAGCGTCTCCATGCGCTGGACACTCGCTTCCCCTCCCGCGGTTGCCACTATCCATTCGGTCACCCAGTCGTCCACTTTGGAAGGGGTGGCCCTCTCGAGACGATCCAGCCATCGGCCCATGGCGTCGATGTCGTCCGTTTGAAGGGCGATGCGGAACGCCTCCACGGGCAAAATGCGTTCTAATCCGCCTTCTTCCCAGAGACTATCGAGCTGACTCAGCACGCTCACCGGTGGCGTATCCAGCGCCGCCTGGCGCAAGATCTCCGAGAGGCCGATTCCCTTGGCCACTCTGTGCTCTGGGGCTTCGTTCACCAAGCGGGTGCGCCAGCGGCGCTCAGCGGCCGTATCGCCAAGCACGATGGCATAGGAGTACAGGTCGGCGATATCGTCGTCGGAGTACTCCCGCGACCGTTTCAACTCCCGCTCCAATCGCGCAAGCGTGGGGCGATGCCTCTCCTCCACCAAATGCGCAAAGCTGTCGGGGCTGAGGAGCTCTTTTTGGAACGCCCACCGCGCAGCGCCACCGCCTCCATGACCTCGGGCACGCCATGTCCCCGCGCTTCTCTAGCGAACCGGTAGGTGATCAGGCCGACAATCAGCCCTCCGGCGGCCGGCGTGAGGATTTTCCACCAGAAAGGAAGGGCGGAGAGGTAGTCGAGGGTGTATTGGCCCTCATGCCACGCCAAGCGGTTCAATAGCCCAATGAGTTCGCGGAAACCCACGGCGCACAACCCACCGAGCAGGCCGATCACCACGGCGACAACAACCATGTAGACCTGTTCGGTCTGTCGGAGACCGTCGTGAACGCGGCGGACGAACGGGGCGATACGGTGGATCATCGGGAGGTTGACCTAACGATATGACGTACAGCGCGTGGAATCCAGCTTTGCAGGACGGCGGCTATATTAGCTGACGGATTGCGAGAGTGCGGAAAAATGGATTCTCTGGAACTCATGCCCATTATCGGGTTGTCCATGCTGATCCTCGCCGGTGGCCTGTTGGGCTCTTTCGGTGCCAACACGGTTGTGCGGAGCAGGATGGGACGAGCTTTCGTGGTCAAATGGCGTTGGTGGGGATTGGCGATCTACTACCTCGTCGTCGTGACCGTCGTCGTCGCGGGTCTCGGCTGGGTGCTGCGTTCCCTCGTGGCCAACCTCGACGCCGACTCGCTGTTCGAATCCCCTTGGTTTTTCTTCACCTTCGGCGTCGTCATGGGGCTCCCATTCACACTACCTGCCGTGACCGGTGTGTGGCGTTCCCATCGAGAGGCGCAGGCGAGAGCCGAAAAAAAGAAAAAGCCGGCGACACACCAGGAGCGACTCGAATTTGCCAAGGACCTGGAGCGACAGTTGCGAGAGTACGTGGGCGACACACGGCCGATCAAAGTCGAACTTCAAGGCGACGAGGGAACCGTGCTATTCTTGCAGGGTGAAATTACGAGGCAGGAAGGAGAACGTCTCGTCGCTGCATTGCGCGCCGATATCGACGCGGTGGATTTTCGCCGAGTAGAGGGGAAAAGCGAAAAAGGCAAATGGTGGGTTCGGGTTTGAGGAGGGAGGAGGGAGGAGGGAGGAGGGAGGAGTCTTATGCGCGTTGAGTGTGACTTTCTCGTCATTGGAACCGGAGTTGCGGGTTTGACCTTCGCCAGGGCGGTGGCCGGACGCGGTCGGGTCATCCTCTTGTCGAAACGTGAAGTGGTGGTCTCGGCGACGCAAAATGCGCAGGGTGGCGTCGCGTCGGTAACGGACGAACAAGACAGTTTCGCCGCCCACATCGAGGATACGCTTACAGCCGGTCGCGGCCTCTGCCGCCGCGACGCCGTCGAGATGTGCGTGCGCGACGGCCCCGCGCGTATCAAAGAGCTGCAAGAGTTGGGCGCGCGCTTTACGACGCACAAGGGCCGGCCGGACGAACTCGATCTGGGAAGAGAGGGCGGGCACTCGGCGCGACGCATCGTGCACGCCGCTGACGCCACCGGCCGGGAGATGATTCGTACGCTGCTCGAGACCGTGCGCGAGCTGCCAGACGTAGAGTTGTGGGAGAACCATGCCGCCGTCGACCTCATCGTCCCGCCCGACGAAGATAACCGCCGCTGTAAAGGGGTCTACACACTCGACACGGCTACCGGCGAGATACACACGGTTCTTGCCCCTGTGACGGTCTTGGCAACCGGAGGCGCCGGCAAGGTGTACCTGTACACCTCCAATCCAGACGTTTCCACAGGTGACGGCATCGCCATGGGATATCGTGTGGGGGCGCGCGTCGCCAACATGGAGTTCTTCCAGTTCCATCCCACCATCCTGTACTACCCGAGCGCCAAGGGGATGTTGATCTCCGAGGCATTGCGCGGTGAGGGGGGAATCCTTCGCGATCTGAAGGGGCGTCCTTTCATGGGGGATTACCATGAGGCAAAAGAGCTTGCGCCACGTGATGTCGTCGCTCGTGCGATTGACACCGAGATGAAGGCCAGTGGTGACGATCACGTATACCTCGACGTCTACCATCTGGACGCCGGGTTCGTCAAGGAGCGATTCCCGAACATTCATGCCGGATGTCTGGAATACGGTATTGACATTACGACGGAGCCGATCCCGGTCGTGCCCGCCGCACACTATACGTGCGGTGGCGTCATGACGGATCTCGACGGCCGTACGACCATACCGGGGCTCTTCGCGGTCGGCGAGACAGCCTATACGGGACTACACGGCGCCAACCGTCTCGCGTCGAACTCGCTACTGGAGTGTCTGGTCTTTGCGCACCGAGCTGGAGAAGCGGCATCAAATGTGGAACGTCCGGATTACAGTGACGTGAAGGATTGGGAAGTTGGCCATGCGGTGGCCAGCGACGAATCGGTGGTTGTCTCTCAAGATTGGGACGAGGTGCGCCGCTATATGTGGAACTACGTGGGTATCGTGCGATCGGACCGGCGACTGAAGCGAGCCCTCCGTCGACACGAGTTGATGGAGGAAGAAATCAACGAGTACTATTGGAAATACTTGGTGACGTCGGACCTGTTGGAGTTGCGGAGCATCGCAACGGTAGCGTCGCTCATCATTCACTCCGCGTTACTTCGCAAGGAGAGCCGGGGCCTCCACTACAACGCCGACTACCCCGACGAAGATCCTGCCTTTGCCAAGGAAACCGTGCTGTCTCGTGTCGAGGGTGATCTCGCACGTTTAGGGAGCCAACCGTGGGGAGGCATCGGCGTCGGGGAGTAAATAACCGGTTACCGGTTACCGGTAACCGGGGGTTGCTTACGCATCGACGCGCGTACGATGAAAGCCGCGATGAGCACCAGGGCGAAGCTGACCACTACTACCGGTCCGGTGGGTAGGTCGGCCTGGAACGAGACCACCAACCCCAGAATTGTGGCAATCGTGCCGGATGTCCACGCGATGGCGAGGAGGTAGCCAGGCTGTTTGGTGAAGAGGAAAGCGATGACGGCCGGCACGACCAAAAAACTGAACACCAGCAACACACCGACGATGGCGACGGACATTGTGACCATCAGGCCGAACAGCGCGTAAAACAGAAAATCCCACCAGGCAACCGATCGCTTATCGGCTCGCGCCGAGTTCGGATCGAGCGAGATGGTCAAGAAGCGCTCCCGGAACAACCAGTGTACGACGCCGATCCCGGCATAGACGATCGTGAGGCGGGCGATGTCGGACCACGTGACCCAAAGGAGGCTCCCGGTGAGGAGTTCTTCTACGTGTTCGGATCCGCGGGGTGCCTGGGCAGCGAGGAGGATCGTTCCGGCTGATGCTACCACGAAGACGATTCCAATCAATGCCTCTTGAGGAATGACCTCGTGTTCCATCCTGCTGATGCTGAACAAAGCCGCGGCCACCAACGTCGCAACGAGTCCGACGGAGTAGGCGGCCGCTGACGCTGGGATACCCAAGAGATCCCCGATCCAATTGGCGAGGCCGAGGTTTGCCGCCGCCCAACCCATTGCGGCGACCTGTGCCAGAGCGAGATCGACGAAGATCACACCCCGGGCAATGATGTGAATGCCGAGGTACCCGTGAAGACCCAGGAGCACGAGAGACGCCACGAGGGCCGGCAACATGAGTTCGAGCACTAGTCGCTCCTATCGGTGTCCGCGAGCGGTCCCTGAGACCCGGCCCTCAAAGCCGGCACTCAAACGGGACACCCAAGTGTCGACCAAAGTGAAATAGTCATCGACGCCGTCCTCACCAGCTACGTGCTCGGGCACGATGACTGCCACCGCTCCCGTGCGCGACGCGACACGCTCCACTTGGGTGCTGCTGAAATAATTTGCCGAAAACAAGACTGGAATATCATCGGAGCGGATGAAATCGATCACGCTGCGGACGTGGCGTGGCGATGCGGGAATGCCGGGTTTCGGTTCCACATACATGGCACAGGCTATCTGAAACCGCACGCTGAAATACGCCCAGTTTTTGTGGTAGCATACCATCCTTTGGTTGCGGAACGGCGCGGCTTCGCCGAGCCAACCGCCGACGTATTCGCTGAGCGGTTTGCCCTGAAACTCCTGTTCGCCGGCGAACTCCCAGAACTGTCCGCTGCGTGCCAGATCGAACAGTGTCTCCGCTCCCAGCAACTCGACGATCCGATCTCCGAAGAGACGGCGGATCACACGATCTTCAAAGGCCTGGTTGTTTTCGTCGTATAGGGCGGCATTGGTCGGATCGACCCGCTTCAGTACCCGAGTGATGTTGCGCGCAACTAGAACGGCATTGATCGGGTCCGTGTGAATGTGTGGGTTGCCGAATACATGGACGTCGCCACCGGTCCGTGACACGTTCTCCGGAATGTCGAGGAGCTTGACGCCCGAATAGGCGACAACGTGACCCGGTCCGCCCTCAACGATCTTCTGATTGTTGGCACGATCGAGTAGGCTCGGAACCCACAATTCCAAGTCGAGCCCCGTTGAGATAAACACGTCGGCCCGCTGTAGCAGTGCCGCAAAACTCGGTCGGGGACTGACGAAGTGCGCGTCTTCATCACCTCTCGCAATCGCACGCACGTCGCCGTGGTCACCGGTGATCTCGCGGGCGATCGCCGCGTAGGTCGGTAAGGTGGCAACGACACGGATCTGGTCTTGCGCCCGTGCCACCGGACCGACCGACAGGCCGATTGCCAGGGTCGATATATAGACGAGTGATTTTTCGTACTTCATGATCTCTAGTAGCTCTCGTGTTTGTCGGGGCCCATGGCCCACACAGCTTGCAGAAGGAACGTGTGATTGCCCGGCCCGCCGTTCGGTCTCAAATAATTGTACTGCAATCGCAGTCGCACCCATTCGCTCTGCCACCAAGAAACACTGGGCACGAATTGGAAAATGTCCGGTGACGTACCAAAGCCGTTCACGTAGTCGGCCCGGGTCCCAAGAATCCAGCGGCGGCTCACGCGTAGATTGGACTGCAGGTATCCCCCGTCGCCCGTCAACATTTGCCCGATCACGTTGGGACTTTCCGCAAAGTACCACTCGCCCTTGAGTTGAAAGTCCCGCGTTTGCGCCCGACCGGGTGGCGTATATCGAAACGAGGCGTCGAGACCGAGTACTCTGGTTTCGCCGGCGTCGTTGTCTCCGACCACGCCGGTCGCCCCGATCTGGAAATAGCTCGTGCCGAGGTCGAAGAAGTTCTGCAGCCGGCCGAGATAGGTTATGCCGTTCGCTTCCCTAAATAAGACATCGTTGGCCGCCGCTGCCGCTTCAAACGTGGCTTGCACGGTCGATCGCCCAAGTGTCAAGCTCGGGAGCGTCACGCCGACGCCGGTCTGTATCAGTCCGTCTTGACCCAGAAACATGACCGCCGCCAACGGCCGGGCTATTTCAAAGAGCGCATGTGTGTGCCAGCGATTGTAGAGGCCGATCTCCTGACGAAACTTGCCGATCTTCGCTCCAAATCCCCCTGGAAGCCCTACCCAATACATGTAGCCCTCTTCAATCTCGAAGCCGCCGGCATCCTCCTCGCCGGCTTGATCCGGAAAGCCGGCTATTTCGAAGTCCTGCTCGTGAGTCACGAAAATTTTGGTACGGGTGTACGGGTCGAGAGCGGCTTGGAACGAAAATTCAAACTCGCGGGGAGTGAAGCCCGTGGAGCTGGCCGCCCCACCGGGGGAGGCATGGCTACCGACCACGTCTCCGGTGACGCTGATCTCTGGATTGAGGATGCGGAGATTGCGCGTTCGGCTGGCTTGCGGTCCGGTAGTGTCCGATCGAGCTGCAGGTCCAACGGCCGCCCGCGCCGCGGCCCGAAGGGCGGCGAGTTCGTCCGTGGGCTCGGCGGCATCGCCTCCGGCTGCTCGCAACGCGGCCACCAAACGCTCCAGCGAATCGACACGCTGCAGGAGCTGCCGTAGCTGTATCAGGATCGAATCCTGTCGTGTCGGCTGTTGGGCCGTGGCCGGAGCGGCAACCAACACCAATCCGAGCAAGCACCCTGAGCATTGTAGTTTTCGCAAACCTACCTCCAAACCAGTTTCGTCCGTTGCCTGCTGCCCGTTCGGACGAGAATCCAACGCATCTCTTCGTGGATACGGTGTTACTGGATGGGAGGTGCTCTTTCGCCGTTACAGGAAGGGTTGCTCTGCTGGCCCGTGCATTGGCTGTCCGAAGACGCCGCCAAGCGGCGGTAGGGTGTTGCGGGAGGAAAGACGCGGGCCTCCGGTTGGCTCCGCTCGGAGTGAACGACCAGCGCGCAGCGGCTTTCACTGTGGACGGGCACGCACTGGCTCGAATGCTGTGCTTCGATCGTGCGGTTGCCGACAAGCGATTCGGTGCTCGCGTGAACGATCGGTACAAGCGAGATGGCGAGGGTGTGCACGAGCAGAATGGTCAACGCGAGTCCGCGTTGGCCCTTCCGTTGGCCCCGTTCTCCGGTCCTCCATCTGATCACGAAGTCGTACCGTCCGGAGGTATTGTCAAATGTTGTGGATCGGTGAGTGATCAAGCGGCGACCTTCCGATCCGTGTTCTCTTTGTCAGTTTCCTGCATACCATCTTTGAATTGTTCTCCTGCCAACACCAGGGGGAGAAGTTCTGGAGCGTTGAGTTTCCGCCAACGTTGCTGCGCCATCTCCAACAGCTTGAACGCCATCGTCAGCCCTTTGCTCCGCGAGCCCGCTCCCTTGGTCACGCGCTGTCGTAACCGGACCGTCGCGAAGGCAGACTCGATCACGTTCGTCGAACGGATATGTTTCCAATGCTCGGCCGGAAAATCAAAATGGCTGTACAGGTGCTCCTGGTCCCGCGTGAGCGAGGCGACCGCCTTGGGATACTTGGCCGCATACGCGGTGGCGAAACGCTCGACCAGCGCCTCGGCCTCCGCACGCGACTCCGCATACATCATCTCGCGCAACACCCGCTTCGCCGCCGGCTGCAAACGTTTCGGAAGCTTGTCCAACACGTTGGCCATCCGGTGCACCCAGTCGCGCTGCTGCCGCGTCGCCGGCCACACCTCCCGCACCGCTGCCCAGAACCCCAACGCGCCATCCCCAATCGCCAGCACCGGGGCCCGCATCCCCCGACGCTTCAGATCGCGCAACACCGCCAACCAGCTCTCCGTGCTCTCCCGATAGCCGTCCTCCACCGCGATCAGCTCTTTCGTCCCATCCGCCCGGGCGCCCAGCATCACCAGCGTACACAGCCGGTCGGCCTCGAGGCGAATGTTGAAGTGGATCCCGTCGACCCAGACGTACACATACTCCCGATCACGCAGATCACGCTGGCGAAACGCCTGGTATTCCCCCTCCCACGCCGCCGTCAATCGCGTGATCGTCGTCGGGGACAAGCCTGATGCGTCCTCACCCAACAAGATCGGCAACGCCTCGCGAAAATCTCCCGTCGACAGACCGCGCAGATACAACACCGGCAAGACCTCCGCCACCTTCGGCGACCGCCGCATATAGGGAGGCAAAATCTTGCTCGTGAACTGCGCCCGCATACGACGGTCATGCACCCGTGGCGCGGTCACCGTGACCGTACCAGCACCCAGCGTCACCTTGCGGGGACGGGCTTTGCCATTGCGCACCACCAGGGCGCGGCCCTCTCCGTCTCGCTCAATCCGATATCGCTCGACATACTCGGTCACTTCCGCGTCCAACGCACTCACCAGCATCCGCCGAGCTCCCTCTCTGGCAAGCTCGTCCAGGTCTGCGAACAGTCCGTTCCCTTTGCTCTCAGACGCATTCTCTATTATCCTCAACATCGGTGGCGTGTCCTTTCTCCGGTCGTCACAACCGGATCTCGTGTACGTTTCAACTGACTACACGAAAGGATACGCCGCCTTTCTCATTCCTCCAATCCACAACTTTCGAAAATAACTCTACCGTCCGTCATTAGGTGTCTACTCCTACCGCCGATTCCGGACTTTTGTTCGCCCTGACAACTCGATTAGTAGGCCGTTCGGGTGAATTTGTCCATATGGTGGCATTTTCGCGAGTTCCAGGACCCTTCAGCGGTTCTCGTCGGAGCCGCGAAGGAGCCGCCGGAAAGCGGCTTTGGTGCTCTCCGCGGCGGCCTCGGCGCCGGCCCCGAGGTCGGCCCCCGCCTGCCGCGCCCGCTCGAGCGCTTCAACGCCCGCTTCCTCCACCTCCTCGCGGGCGTTCTCTATGGCGTCCTGAAGACGCTCGTGCTGCTGGCGATCGCGGACGTAGAATCCGACCCCGACCCCCAGGCCGAACACCACGATCCACGGACCTAACGCACGGACAAGTCCTCTTCTTCGCTGATTCATACGCGTCTCCGGGCACTTTGCGGGCGTGAAAGGTGTGTGATTGCCCGTTTGCGAGTCAATGGGCAGAGGTGAGAAGGCCAGCCCCCTCCCGTCCCACTTAGCCACGGAAAACACGGAAAACACGGAAACCCAACCCCAATCCCGACTCTTGTTTTGCTCTTGCCCAACGCCAACTGGTCGTTTTCAGATCCGTTGATGTAACAGGTTGGGTGGGGAGGAACATCAAAATGGATGGGTGCTGTGGGGGTCCGTGCTTTCCGTGCTTTCCGTGGCCATAACGGGGCAGGCTCCGGCCCGTGCCATCTCCCCTCTCCCCCCAATCCCTTCACTGCACTACACTCTCCCCATGAAAGTCCACCTCGTCGACGGAACGTACGAGCTGTTTCGCCACTACTACGCCCTGCCGAGCGAGATCAACGATGCTGGTCGGGAGGTTGCCGCCGCCGCCGGAGTGGTGCGCTCGGTACTGGCCATGTTGGAGCACGGCGCTACCCATGTCGCGGTCGCAACCGATCACGTCATCGAATCGTTTCGCAACGATCTGTGGCCGGACTACAAGGACGGTTCGGGTATCGAACCCCAACTGTTCTCACAATTTGGGTTGCTCGAGGATGCGCTGCGAGGCCTTGGTGTTGTCGTGTGGGCGATGGAGGAGTATGAGGCGGACGATGGGCTCGGCGCTGGAGCAGCTATGGCCGCCGCCGATGAACGCGTCGAGCAGGTGTTGATCTGCACGCCCGACAAGGACCTCTCCCAATGCGTGGTTGGCACACGGGTAGTGCAGCTCGATCGCCGAAAGCGCGAGTTGCGGGACGAGGAAGGAGTTGTAAAAAATTTTGGTGTGTCGCCACTTTCCATTCCGGATTATCTAGGACTGGTAGGCGACACGGCGGACGGTTATCCCGGACTTCCCGGGTGGGGCGCCAAGTCGGCATCGACCGTCTTGGCTCGGTTTGAGCATTTGGAAGAGATTCCCGCATCGGAGAAGGATTGGAATGTCGCCGTTCGCGGCGCGGCCAAACTGGCGAGCACATTGACGGGCAACCGCGACCTGGCGCTTCTCTTTCGTCGTATTGCGACGGTCGACGTCCTCGCCCCGGTCAGCGACTCGGTCGATGAGCTACGTTGGTCCGGACCGCTCGAGAGTTTCGGCGAAACTTGCGAACAGCTCATGACACCAAGACTCCAAGAACGCGCCAAGAGCGCGGCCGTGTCGCGGTGACCGCGGGTTCACCCAAAGAGGTCTACGTCGTCTCGCACACCCACTGGGATCGGGAATGGTATCGTCCGTTCCACCACTTCCGCGTTGACCTCGTCGCCGTCGTGCAGCAGGTGCTCGACAGATTGGAAAACGACGAGGCGTTTGAACATTTTGTCCTCGATGGTCAAGCCATCGTTCTCGAAGACTACCTCGAGATTCGTCCGGACGATGAGAGTCGTCTTCGGGCGCAGGTACAGGCGCGCGCCCTGTCGATAGGACCGTGGTACGTGCTGTCGGACGAATTCTTGGTAAGCGCCGAAGCCACCGTTCGAAACCTCTTGCTTGGACACAAGGTCGCGCGCCCTTTCGGAGCAGTCCAACGGGTTGGCTACGTTCCGGATGCGTTTGGCCACATTGCCCAGTTGCCGCAGATCCTCCGATTGGCGGGGATGGACTCCTTTGTGTACACCCGGGGCAACGGAGGCGAAATCGATGAGCTGGGTCTCGAGTATCAGTGGTCGGCGCCGGATGGGAGCGACGTGCTGGCGATCAATCAATACCGTGGATACTGCAACGGCGGCGAGCTGGGGTTTCGCGAGTCGCGGCACGCGCGTACCCGCCGGAGGGTGGATGTCGACTACGCGGTAGAACAGGTACGCGGTCTGTTTGAAGAGATGGCGGAGCGGTCGCGGGGCGACGTGTTCCTGCTCAGCAACGGATGTGATCATCTCCCGCCGCAACCGCAACTGGCCGAGATCTTGGCGGCGCTGCGTAACGTCTTTCCGGCGACGGCATTCAAACACACCGGTTTGGCCGAGTTCGTGCAAGCGGTGCGCGACGCCGGCATTGCGACGGGAACGTACAGTGGCGAACTACTCGGCGCGCGGCTGCAGTGGATTCTTTCCGGTGTTTGGTCGACCCGTACGTATCTGAAGCAGCACAACGAGAGGGCGCAACACTTGCTGGCCACCTACGCGGAGCCGTTATCGACTTACGCACATTTTGCCTTGGGCCGTTCGTATCCTGACGGCACGATCGAGCAAAGTTGGAAGTTGTTGCTGCAAAATCATCCACACGATTCAATCTGTGGGTGTAGCGTCGATTCGGTGCACCGTGAAATGGTGCCTCGCTTCGACGGGGTGATTCAATCTGGCGAGCAGGTATTGCGACACGAGTTGACGGCCATGGCGCCGCCCGTGACGCGAGAGCCGGACGGTGACGACCGAACAGTGATCAGTGTGTTCAATCCGCTTCCGGAAGTCCGAACCGAAGTCGTAAAGCGAATCGTCGTGTTGCCTGGCTTTGTGGGTGACGTCGAAACGCTGCGACTGCTGGACGAAGCCGGAAACCATGTCCCGCTGGAGGTTGTCGGCGCCAGATTTGTAAAACGTGCATGGGGCTTCGATTTCGCGAGCGAATTGTTCGGCGACCGTCAGGTCGACGCTTTGGCGACCCACTTCGAGGCCAGTTCCGGTGCACCTCCCGGACCCGACGTCGACTGCTTGGTGACAATCCAGTTCGTCGCATCAGACCTGCCGGGTGTCGGGCACGCGAATTTCGTGCTGGAGGACGGGCGGGCAGACGGGCAGACGGGCAGGCGGGCGGACGGGCAGACGGGCAGACGGCGGGCATACGGGCAGACGGGCAGGCGGGCAGACGGGCAGACGGGCAGTGATGGGGTGTCGGGTATGGCGTTGGTGAGCGTGACGGGTAACGATTTGGAAAACGAGTTCTGCCGCGTTACGGTGCATGGTAACGGGACATTTGATCTCCATGACAAGGTTGCTGACACGGATTATGCCGGGTTGAATCTGCTGGAGGATACCGAGGACGTGGGAGACGAGTACGACTACTCGCCTTGCGAAAACTCGCTGACCGTGACCTCCGCCGGCATTGAGGGCGGCGTGCGGATCGTTGAAGACACGGGTCTGCGTGCCGCGCTCGAGGCGTCGTTTTCTCTGCGGTTTGCCGGCGGAAATCGAGGCTGATCGAACCACGCGCAGCGAGGTGACCATCGATTGCCCGGTGCGGGTACGCGTCGGGCTCGCCTTCAACAGCTCATCCGTTGAGGTCGATCTGTTCTTCGACAATCGCGTCAAGGATCACCGGTTGCGCGCGAGGTTCCCGACACCGATCCAAACGGAAACCATCGTATCGGACGGCCATTTCTACCAGAACCATCGGCCGGTAGATCAACCGCGTCCCGCTGATTGGCTCCAGAGTCCGCCTGGTACGTACCCGCAACAGGAGTTCTCGTTGGTCCAGGACGGCACGCACGGACTGGCCGTGATCAACCGTGGCTTGCCGGAAATCGCTCCGTTTCGCACCGAATCTGGCGGCACGGGGATGGCGCTCACGTTCTTGCGTGGGGTGGGTTGGTTGTCTCGAGACGATTTTCCCACACGAGCGTACACGCGTGTGGGCCCGCAGCTCGCCACACCGGATGCCCAATGCCACGGCCGGCATCATTTCCGGTACGCTATAGTGTCGTTCTCGGGCGATTACATCGATGCGGACGTGAAAGGCGCAAGCCAGCGGTACCGCACTCCGCCCCCCGTGATTCAGGGTGTGTTCGACGGCTGTATTCCAGGAAGGGGATTGTTGCGTAAGGAATCGCACCGAACCTGCGTCTCCGCGATCAAGAAACACGACATGCGCGACACGCTTGTGGTGAGGTTATACAATCTCACTGCGCGGCCGGTTGTGGAATCACTCCATCTCGGGGGACGTGTGTTGGCAGCTTGGTCGACCGACCTTCTCGAAGAACGTCGCGGCAAGCTCGACGCGCACTCCGAGCGTGTCGAGGTGTCCTTGCGAGCCTTTGAGATCGTCACTGTCGAAATCGAATTTGCGGACAACGTCTGAGCTTGACGTCGGCGGGCCCGGGCGTATACTTGCGAGTATTGCGGGGCGGGGAGTCGGCTTGTCGGACGACTCTTGAACAGATGCCTGTCACTGCCGTCACCAATGGCAAGCCCTGGCAAGCCCTGGTACGCCCGGGGACCCCAAAGGTGACGGGTTGTGATGCGATCCGTAGCGAAGGGCTTCGTCTAGTTCCTCCTTGCTCTGCTCTCGATACATATGGCGCGCCGTGAGGCGCGCCTTTTCGTTGTCACCAAAAAACTAGCCACAGAGGACACCGAGGTACTCCCCGAGCCACCCACCAGTATTGGGTTTCTGTGCTCTTGTTGCCGTGAGTTTCAAGGGAACAAACTTCAGAAGTGTGGGGAGGCTCGGGGTTTTTTCTCGGTGCCCTCTGTGGCAAAAAAAGGTCAGTGACTCGCGAACACGTTTGTATTACCGACGGCGTCGAAGGTCACCACGTCGTACGCTTGTGGGTTGGGACCCTCCATTCCCGGTGAGCCGATGGGCATGCCGGGCACGGCGATTCCCGCCACGGCCGGACGGTCTTGCAACAAACGTTGGATGTCTTCCGCCGGAACGTGTCCCTCGATCACATAACCATCGATCACGGCGGTGTGACACGAGCTGAACTCGCGGCGGACACCGTTCTCGATCTTGACCGAGGTCATGTCCTCCCTATCGTGGGCGACGACCTTGAAACCATTGGCCTCGAGGTGGGCGATCCACTTGCTGCAGCACCCACATGCGGGGCTCTTGTACACGGTGATCTCCAGGGCTCCGGCGTCCCGGCTCGATAGGGTCGCGAATGCGGTGCCGGCGATTAGCACGACGAGGGCGCCCAATCCCAGTCCTTTCAGACGATTGCTCGAGGCCATACAAACGCTCCTTCTTGTTTTGCCCGTGGTGGGTCCAATGTACCTTGATAGGCACGTGTTTAAGACCCCATAGATTTCCTCATAAGATTTCCTCATGCTAGTTGTCTATAGCCCGGCTTGGCAAGCAGGAGTGAAACAGATTGACGGGCTCTGACGACCGGGTCTGGACCGTGTATATCATCCAGGCCGAGTCTGGCAGCCTCTACACCGGAATCACGAGCGACCTCGAGCGCCGCCTGGCGGAGCACATGGGTAGTGCGCGCGGAGCCAAGTTCTTCCGCACGTCCAGTCCGCGGCGAGTGGTCTACTAGCAGGTTGCGGAAAAATTCATGGTGAGCCGCGTTTGTCCGGGTAACACGACGGTGTACCAGCGTGCGGTCCCCTATTACCGCCCCCGCGGTGCGGTCGGCGTGACGAATGCGGCCCACACTGCCCCATCAGGGGCTGCCTCCGGCCAGGGTCAGGGTGCGTATCCGCATCAGATTGTAGACCGCGGCCGTGAACGTAAACACCCACCCGACCCGCGGGGTCCCGCGATGTCGGAGTTTGCGTAACAACCCAATCGTCTTGCCCCACCCGTAGATCTCTTCCACTTTTTTGCGCTGCCGTTGACTGATCGCATAGCTGGGATGGCGCGTCGTCCGGCCATCCACCGCGCTCCGCAACCGCGTGCGGTGCACGTTCGGCGTGACGTGGGGCGTCCAGCCCAACGCCCGCAGCGTGTCGACAAACCCGCACCGATCATAACCCTTGTCCGCCCCCAACGTCCGACGCCGGGCCGTCGGCGGTAAGCTCCCCACCATCGCCAGCGCACTCGCACACTCCGCCTCGTAGCCGGGCTGCGTCACGTCGGTCGCCACCACGAGCCCGTGCCGATTATCCATCAACACACTCGCCAAGTACGCCAATTGCGCGCCTTGCCCCCCACTCTTCCGCGTCAACCGCGCCTCCGGGTCCGTCCGCGACGCATGCGTCGCATTCGTCCGTTTCTCCTGGCGAAACGTCACGCTCGGATTCCCCGGATCATCGTCCGTTGGCGGGCGGGTGCCGGCCTTCGGCTGAAAACTCTTCTGACTCGCCCACGCGTCCAGCAAGGTCCCGTCGACGGTGAAATGCTCATTCGACAACAACGCCCGCCGCTCCGCCTCCTGTAACACTTCGGCCAGAAACGCATCCGCGATGCCCCCCTCGACCAGCCGCGTCCGATTCTTCGTAAAGACCGTCGGCACCCACACCGCGTCGTCCAGATTCAACCCCACAAACCATCGGTACAGGATGTTGTAATCGAGCTGCTCCATCAGCTGCCGCTCGCTCCGGATCGTATACACCACCTGCAGCAATAACGCGCGTAACAAATGTTCCGGGGGAATCGACGGCCGGCCCCGCCGCGCGTACAGCCGGTCCAACTGCGGCGAGAGCCGGGCTAACACCGGGTCCACCAGCGCCCGCAGGGCGCGCAACGGATGGTCGGAGGGCACCCGATCCTCCGCACTGATATAGCTGAACAGCGCCGACTGATTCGTCTTGTTCCCGCGCATCGTGGCACTCCCATCGAGGTCCCTCTACGATAAGAACTTCCGGCTCGCGATGCTATCGTCCATTACCCGACTTTTTCCGCAACCTGCTAGGAGGTCCGTCGCGGGCGCGGCGATGCCCAGCGGCGGGAGCGGGAGATCAAAGGGATGTCACGCGTGGAAAAGCTGGCATTGATTCGGTGCCAAGCCGGCGAATGAGGCCGGCCGGCTTCCCCTGGCGCTCCCCGTGCTTATGTTGCGAGCTTGCCGTTTGCCCTTGAACCCATAGGGTGGAAGACTCGATGAATAAGAAGCAGCTCCTTGCAGCGATAGTGCTTGCCGCAGCCGCAGTATTGGCGTTTTTGACCTGGGCCTCCATCGTCGAAAGCGTGGGTGTCGTGAACGTCGCCATGGTGTTCGCGGTCGGTCTGGTCGCCGGCGTGTCCCTGAAAACCCTGTTTGAATCGTCAACAGCGTCCCGGCCCAAGCCCGCCCTGGGGAGGGTCAAACCCACCCAGAGCGCCCCCGCCCCCGGCGACAGAGATCGCGATCGCGGCCGTACCGGTCGGCGGCGTCAGCGATCAGATCGCTCGAAGCAAGCCACCACCAGCGTGGGGGAGGTGAAGTGGTTCGACGAGACCAAGGGGTTTGGATTTATCACCCCCGACGATGGGAGCAAAGACTGCTTTGTCCACCGGTCCGCGATCAAGAACGGCAGGTCGCTGTCGGAGGGCAGTCGCGTCGAGTTCCGAAGGGTGACGGACGACAAGGGCCGCGAGGCCGCCGCGGACGTCGTGGGAATCTAGCCCCCGGCCACACCGCCCCCCGGGGGTCGGGAGTCGGGATTCGGGAGTCGGGGGTGCCGATCGCGCATCACCGCTGCGATTCGACTCCCGACCCCCGACCCCCGACTCCCGTCCTTAAACTCCACCCGGAGGGGACTTGCGCGCAGTCTGGTTGGAGGATGGCAAGCTTCGTGTTCGGGACGACGTGCCGGTGCCGGTGCCGCCCGACGGCGAGGTACTGGTGCGTGTGCTCGTGGCCGGTATCTGCAACACCGATATCGAGCTGACTCGTGGCTATTACCCATATAAAGGAATCCTCGGGCACGAGTTCGTTGGGGTCGTAGACGTTGGGCCGGAACACCTCGTCGAAAAACGGGTGGTGGGTGAGATCAATGCCGTGTGCGGCGATTGCGGCACGTGTCGCGAGGGACGTCCGACGCACTGTGAGCGGCGCACCGTGTTGGGCATCGTGAATCGGGATGGGGCGTTCGCCGAGTATCTCACGCTGCCGGCGGCAAACCTGCACGTCGTGCCTGAAGAGGTTTCCACCGAGGCCGCGACGTTTGTGGAACCAGTGGCCGCTGCACTCGAGATTCAGGAACAGATCTCCGTTAGCGCGAACGACCGCGTCTTGGTCGTGGGTGACGGGAAGCTTGGTCAACTGATTGCGCAGACACTCGCGCTCACCGGATGCAAGCTACTGGTCGTGGGGTGTCATGGCGCGAAGCTCGGGCTGTTGGCCGACCGTGACATCCCTACCGGTTCCGCTGATTCGGTGGCAACGGGCGCTTTCGATGTGGCCGTGGAGTGCACAGGCAACCCCGACGGTTTTGCCTTGGCCCGAAAGGGGCTGCGCCCTCGTGGCACACTAATAATGAAAAGCACATATGCCGGCGAGTTGTCGTTTGACGCGTCCTCGCTGGTCGTGGATGAGATCACGCTGGTCGGATCGCGGTGCGGGCCGTTCCCTCCGGCGATTCGGCTGCTCGCCGAGGGGCGGGTGGATGTCGAGCCGCTGATTCAGGCGCGGTATCCGTTGTTGGATGCGGTGGCGGCGTTTGAGCAGGCGCGGGCGCCGGGGGTGTTGAAGGTGCTGTTGGGGATGGATTGAATATCGAATATCCAATGTCCGATATCCAATATCCAAGATTGGCTATTCTCCGAGCTGCTGTTCCGTCGCAACGAAATGGCACGACGCGCATAAGAAGGAATATTGGATATTCAACTAGGAAGCTAGAATGGTGGGATGGGGCGGCGTTTTGATCTCGAGGACAGGCTCATGGACTTGGCGGTGTCGGTCAGTTGTGTTGTTCAGCGGCTGCCAGGCAACCGAATCGGTGCTCACGTCGCCGGCCAACTGATGCGTTGCTGTACGGCGCCGGTTGCAAACTACGCGGAGGCCATGGGCGCTGAATCCCGAAGAGATTTCATTCACAAGATGAAACTGGGATTGAAAGAGCTGCGCGAGTCACAGGTCTGGTTGCGCTACTCGCAGAGGATGCGGCTCGTCAGTGGTGACCACGTCGAGCCCAACGTCCGGGAATGCGACGAACTAATCGCCATTTTCGTCACCAGCATCCGAACCGCCAAGAAAAACCTATCCGAGCCGAGATGAATATCAATCGCTTGGATATTGGATATCGGATGTTGGATATTCGATATTCACGATGATCTCGTCCCACACTGACGTCGTCGGCAGCCTGCTTCGCACATCTGAGCTTATCGCGGCGCGGGAAGACCTCGAGGGCAATCACATCACCCATGTGGAGTTCAAGGCCGTTGAGGATCGCGCGGTGGACGATGCGATTGCCCTTCAAGAGGACGCCGGTTTGGAAGTCGTCACCGACGGTGAGATGCGTCGGTTGTCGTTCCAGAGCCAGATGACGGAAGCGGTCGAGGGGTTCGGGGAGTGGGATATCGACGCATTTCTCTGGGGAGAGTGGCACGGGGAGAAGTCCGTCGGGGACTGGAAACGCGCGCGTCCCAAGACCCTCGGAGTCGTAAGTAAGCTGCGTCGCCGACGCTTCCTCTCGGCTGACGAATTCACCTATCTCCAGGCGCGAACGTCGCGTACACCGAAGGTCACTCTCCCCAGCCCAAGCCTCTTTGCCAACTTCTGGTCTCCCGAGCGATCGGTAGCGGCCTATGCCACGCTCGACCACTTTCTTGCCGACGTGGTGGACATCTTGCGGGAAGAAGTAGCCGAGCTGGTGCGGTTGGGTGCGCGCTACATTCAGATTGATGCGCCACAGTACCCGGTCCTGCTCGATCCGCGGACCCGCGCGTTTTATGAAGCACGAGGTTGGGCACTCGACCGGTGGCTGCGGCAGGGCATCGAAATGGATAACGCGGTTATCGGAGATTTTCCGGAGGTCACCTTCGGGTTTCATCTCTGACGGGGCAACCAGGGCAGCCGGTGGCTGACCGAAGGCAGTTACAACCTGATCGCCAAACCCATCTTTCAGCGGATCCGAGCGCAGCGTCTTCTGCTGGAATACGATGATGAGCGTTCCGGCTCATTTGAACCGTTGAAGGATGTGCCCGGCGACAAGACTGTGGTGCTTGGCCTGGTCACCACCAAGACGCCTCGCCGGGAAACCCCTACGGAGCTGAAGCAGCGCATCGAGGAGGCCAGCGCGTTGGTGCCGCTGGAGCGCCTAGCGCTAAGCCCGCAGTGCGGCTTCGCGACTTCCGTCATCGGTAATCGCATCACGATCGAGGACCAGAAGCGGAAGCTGCGCGTGATATGCGAGACCGCAAAGGAAGTGTGGGAGCGCTGAATATCCAATATCCGATATCCAATACTGAATATCCAATATTGAATATTGAGTGTTGGATATTGGATATTGGATATTCCGTTCCGCTACCACCGGTAGAACGTTCGTATGTCGTACCGCAGCAGCGTGGAACCGTTGTCGCGTTTCTCGTAGTCGAACGTGGCGCCGACTCCCACGTTGCTCCGAATGTCCCAATCGACTCCCAAGAGAGCGTGGTTCGCCGAGAAGCCCGCAAACGGGTCTGCCGGATTGCCTGATTCGAAACTCTCATTGGCCCGAACGTACCCGACGGAGATGGTGACCGGATCGGTCACGTTCCAATGTAGGCGCGTCAGGGCCGAGTGGGTGGTTGCATTCTCGTCCCCGAACGCGCTGAAGGCCAGGTAATATCGCACGAGCCAGTACGCTCGGTGAAAGTACCAGGTAACCTCTGGCATGAGCATGTGGGTATCCGCGGTCGCGTAGTCGGTAAACCGGTAGCCAAGTGAGGGCACGAGGCCGTGGGGCATCGTTCGGCTGATCTGGACGGTGTATGCCTGGCGGGGGACGACGATTTGGTCGGGCGCTACCTCGACACTCAGTGTGAGGACGGTGCTCCTGTCTGCCCAGTAGCTCGCACCCATCCGCAAACCGGGAGCCGAGTCATCGAACTTGTTGATGTAGTCGAAGCCCGCCCAAACGCTCCAGGCTCTGATCCGCTCGACGCTCAGCAGCATGTTTGCGCCCTGAGCGTTGGACGCGAAGCTCAAGTCCTGATAATTGAATCCCGCGCGCGCGGTGTAACGCAGCGGAGGTCCGCCGCCACCGATGTCTTGCTGGACGGATCGTCCCAGAAGGGAAGCCGCGGGGGTGAGCGTGAGCGCCACCACCGCCAGCGCCATCCGAGGGCGCAAGCTTCTGAACGCCACTGCGCCAGCGCAGCTCACTGATGGCCTTCGAGCCACGGTCGGTAGCTCTCGTAGGAGTGAATGGCGAACCCATAGAGACTCTCGAACTGTCGAAGTTCCAATGCTGTCTGTTCGATCACGCCCTCGAGTTCACTCCTGCCGTACCGGGCAAACGAAATCTTGTTCGATGGCACGTATGTCGACCGCGATTCCCTCAGGATTACCATTCCCGTCGTCGTCTCTTGCCGGTCCCACGCCTCCTCCGCGATCCAACTGACACGCACCCGCTCGTCGTCGATTTGCTCGACGACCACCCGCGAGCCGCCCGACCCCTCGGAGCTAAACGCAAAATCCGTCTCGTCCGGTAGCTCGACGGTCTCGAGACCGAGAAAGACTTGCTTCCCCACGCTCGCCGCATACCGCAGCTCGCTCTGTGCATGTGCGATCGTCCCATCGGCGCCGTATGCCTGCGTTCGGTAATCCATGATGCCCACGTTGTCCACGATGTCGATGATCAGTTCGCTCACGGGTCGCCCATCCACGTCTGCCACCGGCTCGAAGAACTCGTTTCGTTCGTCAAACCACGCGGGAATGTCGACCCCGTACACGAGACCGGCCTGCGCCGCCAATGCTCGCGATGCGGCCACGATCGAGAGGTACTGCTGTAGTATCTGCGTGCGGCGCACCCCACCGAATCCGGGCAAGAGGTAGGGCTCGATGTCGTATCGGATACCGTCGAACCGCGCGGCGGGCAGGCTCTTCCGGTTGTACTCGGTAACGCTTTGGATCGTCGCGAGGACCCGCCCATGCCATTCCGGGAGGCTAAACCGCGGATCCCCGTCCAAGGCATGCACGATCAACCCGGCGGCGTGGAGTTCGGTGATGAGCGGGCGCAGGCGTTCGCGATCCCACGAGATCGTCCACCGTTCGTCGACGCGCTCCGCCTCATACGGCAGTTGCAGGAACAGATCGGTGATCCCCTGGGTGCGGCAAAACTGCACGAGGCGTCGACGCGCGTCCGGACCGCTCGTCACCGCTGGAGTGTCCCAGAGCCACATCGCTTGTCTCAACGATCTGCCCGGCTCGTCGGCGCCTGCGGCGGTGGGTATCTCGGCGTCGGGGTGCGTCGTGAAGGCGATGTCCTTCAAGAATACCCGCCCCCGTCCTTCCCCCTTGGTCATGAAGACGAGGCTAGCCAGCTCTCGTGAGTTCAATCCGGGAGGCCACTTGTCACGGGGAACCCACGCGCGCTGCCACGTCGTCTCCACCCGTCCATCGGCGAGGAACGATGCAACGTCTCCGATTGGAAGCGATCCTTCTCGCCGCTCCCACGCGCGATCGGCAATGTGCAGCGCCAGGTCCTCCCCCCCGCGCTCGCCGCGGATGGCGAACGTGAGGTGGGTAAACGGACTGGCGTCGAAGAACACCCGTTCGGTGGGATGTCGCTTGGATTCAAAGAGATGGATCCAAAATCCGGCAAAGCTCCGAGCCGCTTTGTCGTACGAATAGGCCAGGGCCGGGCCGTCATCCGCCACACGGACGATGGACACCGCCGACGTGGACGGCGCCTTGGCGAAGCCGTTGAAATAACCACCAAGGCGGTTGGTGTTGCCCCGGTCGAAATGCCCGAGCAGAAACACGCTCCCGCCCCCGGACAGCAGCGGCGTGCGGCGCTGCGCCTCGCTGGGCCATTGGACCACCGGCTTGCGGTCTCGAACGTCATAGACCGCCAGCGTCTCTACTCGGTGCCCGTGGGCCACACCGACGTGCAGGTAGCCAATCTCCGAGACATCCGACATGCCCCAGTCGGCCAGCACAATCACTTGGGACGGAGCGACGTCAGGGGCCGATTGCGCTGCGAGCGACCCCGTCAGCAGCATTGGGGTCAGGAACCAGCGGAGGGCGGGGGCGTGACGTCGCTCGAGCCACGATCCTCGGTCGTGGTGTCTCGAAACCTCAGAATCCTTCACGCTTGAATTTCCCCCACGTTTGCCGTCCCTTCAGGAATCCCACAAACCCCTTGCACAGATAGTAGAGCTGCATCTGTCGATACCCGAGCATAGACAGGGTCGCATAGCCCACCAATACGAGGGCGTTCACGAAGCCGCCATAACGAAACAGGGCAACGGAGTTGCGCCCATCTGCCAGCTGACCTTCTGTCCAGAGGCCCATCAACACGGCGCCAATCGAGAGCAGAGTGCCGTATAAAATCGAGACGGCGAAGAACAGCAGGAGGTGCTCGGTGCTCACGATCCCAGCTAGGAAGAGGAGGGGAAGCAGGACATAGCCCATGACCTCCACGAGTGGCCCCAGAAACTCGAATAGGAACTGATACGGCATGGCGAAGAGGCCCACCTGCCGGTACCGAGGATTGAACAGCATCTTGCGGTGGTAGAATAGCACCTGGCCGAGGCCACGGAACCAACGGTCACGCTGGCGCCCGTAATCCACGACGCGTTCCGGAACCTGAGACAGCGTGATCGGATAGGGGAGGAAGTGGACTTTCGCGGGAATCTCTTTTTCCAGCAGATACCGCTGCAGCCGCACGATGATCTCCATGTCTTCGCAGATGGTCTCCTTGCTGCTCCCGCAGTATTCCTTCACAATGCGCGATGTGAGTCGACCGCTCAAGAAGCCGCCGACGTCGAACAAGAGGCTCTTCCGGAACACGGCCGACACCCCTGAAAGGATCAGCAGCGAGTTCAAGGTGACCAGCGCGGTTCGGCCCGCAGTGAACGAGCGCATATACTCCACGACTTGAAACCTGGCGAGCGAATTGTCCGGCAGGCGGACGTCGATGATCCGGCCGTCCTCGATGGTGCAGCCGTTGGCGACGCCGACTTGGCCACCGCACGCCGCAATCCCGTCCGGATCCTCTACCATGGGTTGCATGACCTCGAGGAGGGAGTCGCGTGCGAAGATCGAGTCGGCATCGATGCAGCACACATAAGGGGCGAGCGCCGCGTTGAGACCGGCGTTCAAGGCATCCGCTTTGCCGCCGTTCTCCTTGTCTAGGAGGATGAGGCGGGTCACATCTCCCGCAGGCGCCGCTTCGTAGGAATCCCGAATGGGGCGGGTGGGAACCACCGATTCGTACCCCAGTTTCCGACGGCCGAAAGAGAAGGCGGCCTTGAGCTCCTCGAGCGTCCCGTCGGTTGACCCGTCGTTGATAATGACGATCTCGTAGCGGGGGTAGTACAGGTTCATCAGCGCCCGGACACTCTCGACGATGGTTTCTTGCTCGTTGTAGGCGGGGACGATGATCGAGACGTCCGGCGTCGAACTCGAGTCGTAGAGATTCTGCAAGGTGCCAATGGCCTTGAGGCGGAGAAAGAAGCGCACCTTGATCCAGGCCACGAGCATGAGGAAAAGATTGATGGTGTTGTACAGGATGAAATAGCTGATGATGAGGATTTCGAGGACCCGCACGGCTGCGAGCATGCGATCACGCCTGCTTGCGCGGCAACACCGAGCGCAGTCGTCGGCGCTGAACAGCGTCCCGCACCTCCATCACGGGGTCGCTGCCCAGTGCTTCGATTGCCTTCTGAATGGCGGGGTCGTCGTGCAGGCGCAGCGCTTCGATCGCCTCGATGCGGACCATGCTGGCCGGATCCTGCAGCGCGAGAGCGATGTCGGCGGCATACCGCTCGAGGTCCGCTTGGGCGAGGAAGTACACGGCATCGGCTCGCTTCTGCGTGCCGCGGTCGGTCTTCATGATCTCGAGCATCTGGTAGAGCGTTCCGTCTTTGCTCAACCGGGCGCGCAGCGCCACGAGGTCCGCCTCATCCAGATCCCGGCAGGCCTCCTCGAAGACCTTGCGCTGTCCCGTTACGCCAAGGCGGATGAGGGACGCCAGCGCCTGCGCACGGACGAGTACGCTGCTGTCTGTGGCCAGTTTCGTGAGTACCTGAACCGGCTGCTCGTCGTCGAGATCGCCCGCCCGGCCAAACACGGCCGCCACCTCCTGGCGTACCATTGGGGAGGGATCCAGAGTACGCTCCACCAGGGAGTCTAGCAGGTTGCGGAAAAAGTCGGGTAATGGACGATAGCATCGCGAGCCGGAAGTTCTTATCGTAGAGGGACCTCGATGGGAGTGCCACGATGCGCGGGAACAAGACGAATCAGTCGGCGCTGTTCAGCTATATCAGTGCGGAGGATCGGGTGCCCTCCGACCATCCGTTGCGCGCCCTGCGGGCGCTGGTGGACCCGGTGTTAGCCCGGCTCTCGCCGCAGTTGGACCGGCTGTACGCGCGGCGGGGCCGGCCGTCGATTCCCCCGGAACATTTGTTACGCGCGTTATTGCTGCAGGTGGTGTATACGATCCGGAGCGAGCGGCAGCTGATGGAGCAGCTCGATTACAACATCCTGTACCGATGGTTTGTGGGGTTGAATCTGGACGACGCGGTGTGGGTGCCGACGGTCTTTACGAAGAATCGGACGCGGCTGGTCGAGGGGGGCATCGCGGATGCGTTTCTGGCCGAAGTGTTACAGGAGGCGGAGCGGCGGGCGTTGTTGTCGAATGAGCATTTCACCGTCGACGGGACCTTGCTGGACGCGTGGGCGAGTCAGAAGAGTTTTCAGCCGAAGGCCGGCACCCGCCCGCCAACGGACGATGATCCGGGGAATCCGAGCGTGACGTTTCGCCAGGAGAAACGGACGAATGCGACGCATGCGTCGCGGACGGACCCGGAGGCGCGGTTGACGCGGAAGAGTGGGGGGCAAGGCGCGCAATTGGCGTACTTGGCGAGTGTGTTGATGGATAATCGGCACGGGCTCGTGGTGGCGACCGACGTGACGCAGCCCGGCTACGAGGCGGAGTGTGCGAGTGCGCTGGCGATGGTGGGGAGCTTACCGCCGACGGCCCGGCGTCGGACGTTGGGGGCGGACAAGGGTTATGATCGGTGCGGGTTTGTCGACACGCTGCGGGCGTTGGGCTGGACGCCCCACGTCACGCCGAACGTGCACCGCACGCGGTTGCGGAGCGCGGTGGATGGCCGGACGACGCGCCATCCCAGCTATGCGATCAGTCAACGGCAGCGCAAAAAAGTGGAAGAGATCTACGGGTGGGGCAAGACGATTGGGTTGTTACGCAAACTCCGACATCGCGGGACCCCGCGGGTCGGGTGGGTGTTTACGTTCACGGCCGCGGTCTACAATCTGATGCGGATACGCACCCTGACCCTGGCCGGAGGCAGCCCCTGATGGGGCAGTGTGGGCCGCATTCGTCACGCCGACCGCACCGCGGGGGCGGTAATAGGGGACCGCACGCTGGTACACCGTCGTGTTACCCGGACAAACGCGGCTCACCATGAATTTTTCCGCAACCTGCTAGAATCTGACATCTATTCTTCCGCCACCGCTCGCTCGGCGTCTCTCGCCGCCTTCTGCCCTTCCTCCACATTCACCAAAAGCAGCAACGCCCCGCCTACCACGAAGAACACGATGATCGAGAGGATCGCGTTGCGGCTCGATCCTGTCGTGGCGATCATGATGCTGAAGACGGCGGGGCCGGCGATTCCCGCGAACTTCTCGAACACGGCGAAGAGGCCGAAGAACTCACCCGACTCGTGCCGCGGGATCATGCTGCCAAACAGAGACCGGCTGAGCGCCTGCGTGCCACCCTGCACCATACCCACCAAAATGGCGAGAATGAAAAAGTGCGTGGCCGTGGTCATGAAATAGCCCACGATGGAGATTCCGGCGTACACAGTCAGACCGAGGAAGATCGCGCGTTTGGTACCGATCCAGCCGGCAAGCCCACCGAACAGGAACGCAAACGGAATGCCGACGAACTGAACGAGAACTATTGCTCCGATGAGCGCGCCCCGCTCGATGCCGATTTCGGTACCGTAGATGCCCGCCATCCTGATGATGGTTCCGATGCCATCGTTGTAGATCAAGAAGGCCAACAGCATCACGAACGCATTGCGGTAGCGGCGTAGCTCCCGGAACGTACGCCCCAGCCGCGACACCGCCGCCCGCAATGCCCCTTGAAGTCGTTCCTTTTCACTCAGCGCTTTGACCGCGGGTTCGGGGACGTGGCGGAAAAGCGGGATCGCGAACACGACCCACCAAACGCCCACCGCGATAAAAGCCAAGCGAGTCGGCAACGAACCCATCGACGGCGACAGATCGTCCCCCGAGGGAAGGCCAACCAATCCTGGATTGAGAATCACCGCGAGACACGCGGCGAGCAGCAATCCACCGCCGATGTAGCCCATGGCGTACCCGGCGGTGGATACGCGGTCCAACTCTTCGGTGGGAGCGACATGGGGAAGCAGCGCGTCGTAAAACACGAAGCTTCCATTGGCACCAATGTTGGCGAGCACGAACAGAACCGCGGCAAAAAGCCAATTCCCTTGGCCGATAAAGAACATCATCACGACCGCGGCGACTCCGATGCCCATGAACGTCCCGAGCATCCGCTTTTTCATCGCCGTATGGTCCGCCATGGCACCGAGTAAGGGGGCCAGCGCGGCAATAATGGCCAATCCAATGGTGGTCGCTATGCCGTGTCGAAATGTGGCGGCCTCGCCTGAGATACCAGCCGCAGCGTATGAGGAGAAAAAGACCGGGTACACGGCGGTCACCACGATCGTGACCATGGCGGAGTTAGCCCAGTCGTACATCGCCCAGGAGCGCTGCGCTTTGGTCCTGAGACCTACGCGGGCGAACAATCCATTCGTTTGGGAAGGATTACTCACGAGCCCGCTTCATCTCACGGTAATGATGATGTCCGGATCGATCACGACCGTGTGCGTTTCGTCTCCATCTTGGCACACCAATGTGATGTTATACCCGAACTGCCGACCCCCCTGATTCGCCCTCATGTTGGCTGCCCGCGCACGATTCGCCTCACCTCGGCCGCCCCTGTGCCGCGTGGCCTGGAACGGCCAGTTATTCTGCCCCGGTCGCTTGGGGGTGATTTCGATGGTCGCCGACTCGGCATTCGCGTTCAATACCCACTCGCCGACGGCGTCTTGCTGCACCGCCATGCGCCACGGGTCGACGGTTACCTGGACGCGGCCGCCCGCGCACCGCACGTCGACGTTGGTTGGTGAAGCTTGGACTTTGAACCGGGACGGCAGCGCGTTGGCCACGCCCAGCCCAAGGCCGGCCAGACCTACCACTCCGACGGCAAGGAAAAATCGATGCATTCCTGGTTCTCCGGGTTTTTGGAAAGACATTTCACTTCAACAGTGCAATAATACGATACGCAAAACATCATCACTTCGCCGCCCTTCTTATAGCTCCCGCCCTCTCACGTTGCAAGTTGGGCCACGGCAATCCTGGTGACTTTTTCGAGGCTTTCCGTCATCTTATTGACACCTTGCCGCGACGTTATCGCCGGATACACGACTGGGTATTTTCTTGACCACGCACGACACCAATGACCGACCACGATAAGACCTCGACCGACACATCCACGTCCGATTGGTGGTCCCCCATCACGGGAGCCAGTCACCCCGAGCGTATCGGCCCATTCAAGATCCTCCAGGTACTTGGTGAGGGCGGGATGGGAATCGTGTACGAGGCCGAGCAAACTAAGCCGGTTCGCCGCCGTGTGGCGGTCAAAATCATCAAGGCGGGTATGGATACGAAGGAGGTCGTGGCGCGTTTCGAAGCCGAGCGGCAAGCCCTCGCCGTCATGGACCATCCCAACATCGCCAAGGTGCTCGATGCGGGCGAGACGGACACGGGCCGCCCCTACTTCGTCATGGAGCTGGTCCGCGGCGTCAAGCTCACCGAGTACTGCGACGCCAATCACCTCTCGATCGACGACCGATTGAAGCTGTTCATCACCGCATGCCAGGCGGTGCAACATGCCCACCAGAAGGGCGTGATCCATCGCGACATCAAACCATCCAGTGTGCTCGTGACGGAACAGGACGGCGTGCCCACTCCGAAGGTGATCGACTTCGGCGTGGCCAAGGCCGTGGGCTATCAACTCACCGAACGTACGCTGGTGACGATGCACGGCATGGCGATCGGCACCCCGGCGTACATGAGCCCCGAACAAGCCGAGATGTCGCAACTGGATGTCGACACGCGAACCGACATCTACAGTCTCGGCGTCATGCTGTACGAGCTGCTCGTGGGTCGGCTGCCACTCGATCCGACTGCGGTAGGAATACCGGCGTTCATCGCTCAACTGGTTTTGCGAGACACGAACCACCCTACGCCGAGTACGTATTTCTCGCAACTCGGTCATGAGATTCAAATGATCGCGCGGCTGCGACGCGTTGATCCCAACACCCTCAAGCGGGAGTTACGCGGCGACCTCGACTGGATCATCATGAAGGCGATGGACAAGGATCGGAAACGCCGTTACGAGACGGCAAACGGTCTTGCCTTGGACATCCAACGCCATCTCAACTACGAACCGATCCTCGCGCGGCCGCCGAACACGACGTACCGCATGAGCAAATTCGTTCGCCGCAACAAGGTCGGCGTAACCGCAGGCACGCTGGTGGCCGCCAGTCTCGTGGTGGGGCTCGCCTTGGCCAGTGCGGGAATGGTTCAAGCGAGACGGGCGCAAACCGAGACAGCCCGGGAAGCGGAAGCGGCCCGCCAAGTGTCGGACTTTCTAGTCCGCCTCTTTGAGGTCTCCAATCCCAGCGAAGCCCTCGGGAACAGCATCACCGCCCGCGAGATCCTGGACCTGGGCGCGGCGCAAATTCGCGACGAGCTCACCGATCAACCGGTCGTGCAAGCTCGGCTCATGGGAACGATGGGGTACGTGTATCGTGCCCTCGGGCTGTTCGACGAGGGACGGCCGCTCTTGCAGCAGGCCCTGGCGTTGCGGGAGCGCGAACTTGGCGCGGATCACCCGGACGTCGCCCGGAGCCTCAAGGAGCTGGCGAACCTGCATCGCGCCGTGGGGAACTTCGACGAGGCCGAACCACTTCTCGTGCGAGCGCTGGCCATCGAGGAGGAGGCCTACGGACCGGTGCATGCCGACGTGGCGGAGACCGTGAACGGACTCGCCGCCTTGCACTGGGATCAGGCGCAATACAGCAGAGCCCAACCACTCTTTGAGCGTTTCACAGCAATAAACGAGGAGATCTTTGGGCCGATGCACGAGGAAGTGGCCCGCGGCCTCTCGAATCTCGGCGGCATGCTGCTGTCGCAGCGGAAACTCGACGAGGCCGAACCACCTCTTCGGCGTGCCCTCACCATTCGGGAGAACGTGTTGGACCCCAACCACCCCGATCTGGCCGGCTCGCTCAACAACCTCGGCGCCCTGTATTGGTTGCAGGAGAAATATGCCGCCGCCGAACCGCTTTACCAGCGTACAAGAGAGATCTTCGAACAGACCTTGGGCCCCGACCATCTCAGTACCGGCGCCATACTCAACAACTTGGGAGAACTCAATTGGGCGCTGGAACGCTACGAGCAGGCCGTGCCGCTGTTGCTGCGGGCGCTGGCGATCAAAGAAGCCACCCTCGTTCCCGACCATCCGAGCATCGCGAACACGCTCAATGCGTTGGGCAACGTTCAGCGGGATCAAGGACGATATTCCGAAGCAGAAGCGAAGTATCGGCGCTCCCTCGGGATACGCGAGCGCGCGCTTGGACCGGACGCCGCGGAGGTGGCCGAAACTCTCGGCGACTACGCGGCGCTCCTTCGGAAGATGGCGCGCGTCGATGAAGCGGAGCGCCTGGAAGCGCGTGCGGCGGCCATCGAATCCGGTAACTAACCGATCCAGCCACAGCACACTCCACATCATTCAGTCTGAAACACGGTTGTGATGCAAGTCACCACTATAGGAATAACTGTGACCAGTCTTACAGCATTCCTGAGACGAATTACCAGCTTTAGCGGGACGATCTGTCCGTCTTCAGGGCGATGTGCCCACGGACACATGGGAGTTCCCTTTTCTGTGGAGGTACAAAATGCGACTCCTTCGATCGATTGTTCCTGTGCTGTTGGTGACCGCGCTTGCGGTATCAACGGCGGAAGCGCAAAACCGCGCCGGCTTCTGGATTTCCGGTGGTATCGGTGCTGGTGTGAACACCGCGCAAAGCCTCGATGGCGCGCGTCTGGGCGGGGGTGCCGGTTATCTTCGTCTGGGTGGTACGGTGAGTGAGAAGTTGTTGCTCGGTGTGGAGTTCAACGGCTGGACACGCTCACGCAACGGCATTGGTAATGTCCGGAGCAACACGACGTTCACAGCCATGCTGTATCCATCGCCGGTGGGAAGCTTCTTCCTCAAGGGCGGGCTTGGTGTGTCGATGGTCCGAGTGTCGGCTGACATAGCCGGGATTTCGGTTACCGGCACGGAAGCGGGATTCGGCAGCACACTCGGACTGGGTTACGACATCGCGCTAGGAAGCGTGTCGTTGACGCCCAACATGGATCTCTTGTTCCAGTCGTTTGACTCCGGAGTTGGCAACACGACCAACACGATGCTGCTCTTCACGATCGGTATCACCGGGCACTAGTCAGGCACAGCGATTCGAGTACAGCAACGACATCGGCCGCCACGGATTTCCCGGGAGGGCCGTTGTTGCTACGTTGACGAAAGAAAAAACGCGCTGCGACTTATCCGACATGATGGGAGTGTTTGGCACCATCGTGGTGCTGCTCTGCGGCGCCGCTCATCTGTAGACGTTAGGTCTCCGTTGGCGGGGGCGCATGCTCGTCGAAGGGATGGTGCCAGTGCGCTCCGCTACAAAAGGGCTTGGTCTGGCTCTTACCACACCGGCACAGGTCGAAATGCTCGCGCGACGCTCCCGAACCCCACTCTACATTCTGGAGGTCCGCGCCTCCGACGATCGTATATGGACCGTTCGGTTCGATCAGAATCATCGGTTCGCTGTCTCTGTCCCGGTGCTCCACACCGTCAATGCTGTAGCTCAGCGCACCCGACGGACACTGGCGTACGGCTCCCGCGACATTCGCCGCGTCATCGCCCTCCGGATCGATCCACGGCTCTTGACCCAGCTTGAATACAGACTTGAGGTTGTCGGTGCATTTCGCCGAATGCGAGCAGACGCGGCGGTTATCAAAGACCGTGATGCCGGCGCCGACGTACTCCTCGCGTCGGTCTGGGAGAGCATTGGGGTCCTTCGCATCTGAGAACCCGTTCTTGGCGTGCGAGCCATCGCAAAAAGGCTTGTTGCTCGATCCACCGCAGCGGCACAAAAACACCGTGCCCGGGGCCTCGTACACCTTCCCGTCCACCGAGCCTCTGAGTACACGGCAATTTGTCACTTTGAGAGGTCCGTTCGGTTTCGGCTCGATGGTAGGCTTTTCGCCCATGGATCCCCCGTCAACCATTGGTGGTGTGATCAAGTCTATGCTGCACAGAGCAACTCGGCTAGAACGGCCCGCCCCTCTTGTCACTTTCCCACCACGAGCCCTCTAGCTGTCGCCAAGCTTCGGCCCCATTTTGAAGACATCATGGACGACCAGATCGACCGCGGAACTCAAGGAAAAGAGTCAACCAATGAGAATCCAACTCTCCATATCACTGACGTTGATCCCTCTGCTGCTCATCACGGTCCCTTGCCCGACTTTGGCGAGTTTCCAGCGGACGGTTACGGTGGATCGTGGTGCCCAAGACCCGGCGGTGTCGCCTGACGGGTCACAGATCGCGGTCGGGATCTTCGGGAAGATCTGGCTCGTGCCGGTTGGCGGAGGACAGGCACGCCAGGTGACCTACGGGCCCAGCTGGGACTCGCATCCTGCGTGGTCGCCGGACGGGCAGTTCTTGGCCTACGCGCATCAGCGACCGGGCAGAACCGAGTTGGTGGTGCACAACCTCGCGACGGGCGGATCGAGAACGATCTATTCCACCGAGCGGACCATAGGTCAGATCGGCTACGCTCCTCGCGGTGGCGAGATCTTCTTCCTGCACGACCGCAGCCAGCACGTAGCGCACCTCTGGCGCGTCCCCATCGGCGGCGGAGACGCGAAACAGCTCACATTTACTGAAAACTGGCACGAATGGTCGTTCGCCTTTTCCCCTGACGGGAGTGAGGTGCTCTTGAACCACGGCCGGTACGGCTCCTCGGATCTCTATCGGTTGGGGATCGACAGTCTCGAGGTCACCCGGCTGACGAACACGCCCGCCGACGAGTTCAGCGTCGCGTGGACCGCTGACGGGAAATCCTTCGTGTTCATCGAACGCGACAACGGGATGGACCGTGTAATGGTTCAGCCCATAACTGGTGGCCCGGCCCGCCGCGTTTTCTCCAGTATCTACGACCAGAAACAACTGGTGCTGCATCCCGATGGAACGACGGCTATCCTGTGCGCGGGACGGCGTTTGTATCGCCTCGATATGGACTCCGGTGACATCGCCCCGATTCCATTCGAGGCCACGTTCATCCTACCGGACCTCGCCGAGCCGAGCCTGGTCATCACCAACGCGCGGCTGTTCGACGGCACCGGGAGTGACGTCGTTGAGAACGTAACCATTGAGATCCGGGACGGGCGGATTGTCTCCGTGCGGAGCGATCAGGGGTCCGCCGCCGGTCCTGCCGATCTCCCGGTGCTGGATGCGGCTGGGAGGATGGTCCTGCCCGGTCTCATGGACAACCACTATCACTACTGGCACCACTGGACGTTCGCTGGCGCACGGCTCCTCACACGAGGCGTGACCTCGGTGCGTGATCCGGGTGCTGCGATTTCCGAGAGCATGAATTTCAAAGACGCAATTGCGCTGGGCATCCTCGAAGGTCCTGACATCTACACGCTGGGACCGCTGATTGACGGTCGCCGCGGCTATCATCCGATGGTGGATGTCGCGCTCACCAGCGCCGAGGCTGCCCCCGCGCTCGTCCGCGCGCTCAAGGCTCAGGGGGTCGATGCCATCAAGGTGTACAATTTCCTCTCCGCCGATGTGTTGCGTGCCGTCGTCGCGGAAGCACGGGCGCAAGGCCTCCCGGTCACCGGCGACATTCGGATGCGAACCCGCTGGAGCGAGGCCGTTACCGCGGGCATCAATGGGTTCAATCACATGATGAATGGAAGCGGCGATTTCCTGCCCTCGGACGTGCAGACGTACCGACACGACGAGACCACAGAAATGACTTTGATTCGTTTCCGGCAAAGCACGGGTTACTGGCGAGACGTCGACCCCGAGAGCCCGGAGGTCGAAGCCCTCATGAGACAGATGGCCGATCGCAACGTTGCCCTCGACGCCACACTGGTCATCTCGGATGTTCCAGATGGGCGGAGATCATCGCTCAGCCTGGATGAGTTCGACAGTCGGCGGAAGGGTTTCGAGCGCATGCAGCAGTTCGTCCGGCGTGCGTACGAAATGGGCGTGATGCTGCTTGCGGGTACCGACAACCTAAACCTGTTCACCGAAATGGAATACTACGCTGAGGCGGGGGTCCCGAACGCCGCCGTCATCCAGTCCGCCACCATCAACGGGGCAAAATGGCTCGGTAAGGATGCCGAGTTCGGGACCGTCGAGGTCGGCAAGCGGGCACACCTCATCCTGGTCGAGGGCGATCCGTTGAAGGAGATGAAGGACCTCCGCAACATCAGCGTCGTCATCAAGGATGGGCGGATTGTGTTCAGGAAGTAACGCCGCGGAAGATCGCGGACGGAGTGCGGAATCCCACGGATCGATCTGCGCGATGAATTGAGGCCGCAATCGAGCCGCAACGGCTTACTAGCCGCTTCGCGCGGCTAGATTCCTTGAAAAAACTTATAAACCGTCGTAGGAATCTCTGCGGTCACCTTCAACAACTCCGCCGACGGCTCTCCGAAGACCTCCACCGAAAGGTCACAAACCGCCAAGAGTTCACCCAGCGTGTCCCCCAAGTTCGCGGCGTGTTGCATCACCGCGTCGGAATCGCGGTACCGCTCGCGGACCAAGCACTCCGTTTGATTGTCGTTGAAGAACCAGTCATACTGCAGCGTGCCCTCATCTCGCTCCCGGACACTCTTCATGCACTCCTGGGCGACCGTGCGAAATGCTTCGAGCTTGCCATCGTGGATCTTGCATGTCGCTGTAACCTGCAGTTCGCTCACGTGATCTTCTCCGTAATGAGGTGATGCCACGTCCGATGCCGGAGAACAAACCCAGTCGTCGAGCCAACCTGCAATCTCGCATCACGAATCTAGAATTTAGCATCGCTCCGTTTACTCGTCGCGCAGGGCCTCCACCGGATCCACCCGCATTGCGCGCCGCGCCGGCAGGTAACTGGCGATGACCGTGACCGCCACGAGCAACAACGGGATGCCCAGGAACGTGACCGGATCGATGGCCGACACTCCGTAGAAGAGACTCGACACGGCGCGGGTCGACGCGAACGCCGCGACGAGCCCGACACCCACGCCGGCCAACCCCAGCGTCATCCCCCGCCCCACCACCAGGCGCACGATGTTTTTCTCGTCGGCGCCGAAGGCGATGCGCACGCCGATCTCCCTGGTGCGCTGCCGTACCGAATACGAGATCACGCCATACAGGCCGATGGACGCGAGCACGAGCGCCATGGCGGCGAAGACGCTGATGAGCGTCAGGGTGAATCGCGTCGGCGCGACCGCCTCGCCGAGGTAGTCACCCATGAGACGGGTGTCCGCCATGGGCAAATCCGGATCCATCACCTCGAGCTCCTGCCGGATGAGCGGCGTCAAGGCCAGTGGATTCCCGGCGGTGCGGATCGTCATGCTGAGCGGGAGCATCGGGAACCATCGGAAAGGAAAGTAGACGGCCTCGCGGCCCTCGTCGGTCAACGATTCGGCGCGAATGTTACCGACGACTCCCACAACCTCCGCGGGAACCCGAACGGTTCTCATACCAGACGTATCAAACGCGAAGATCTGCACATCGAGCTGCTTGCCAAGGGCATCTTCAGCGGGCCACGCGCGCGCGGCCAACTTTTCGTCGATGACGACGACCCGTCGAGCGTCCGCTTGGTTGTCAGCAGACGACAGGGGACGGCCCGCCACGATTTGGGCGTCCATGGCCTCGAGGTACCCGGGGAGGACCGCCTTGTAGTCGGCCTTGGTCTGGGTCCACTCGTCCTCCGTGGCATCGCTCGTCCCGTACGAATAGATCAGGAACTGGTCTCCACCGGCTAACGGCAACGGCACCACGCCCCCCACGCTTTGGACGCCCGGCAACCCCTCGATGCGCCGTTGTAACCGCTCGTAGAAGTCCGCCCGGACATTGGGATTGGCATACTTCGGGTTCAAGAGCGGCAACGGGACCCCAAAGGTCAGCAGGTTCTCCGGATCAAATCCGGGCTCGACCTGCCGCAGATTGGAGAAGCTCCGCAGCATGAGCCCCGCACCGACGAGCAGCACGAGCGACAGGGCCACTTCGGCCACGACCAATGTCGTGCGGATTTTGTTGCCACGGGTCCCACCGGCTTCGCTGCTGCGGTCTCTGAGCGCGTTGGCCAGGTGGGGATTCGTCGCCTTGAGGGCGGGCGCCATGCCGAAGAGCAGCGCCGCCAAGACCGTGGCGCCTGCCGTAAACGCCAGCACCGTCCCGTCGATGGCGATACTCTCGAGACGCGGCAGAAGTGGTTTCCCTCAACGCAGATTCCGGTTTGCACACACCAGACCACAAGGAGAAACGTGTCCCCAACCCGCCGCGATTTCCTACAGACTTCCGCCGGCGCCCTGGGCGCCGTCACTGTCGGGGGCGCCCTCCAGAAGGCCGCCGCGATCACACTGCCCGTCGCCCCAACCGTGCGGCCCATGCGAATCCTGGTTTTGGGTGGGACGGGATTCATCGGTCCCTATGTAGTTCGGTACGCTCTGTATCGAGGTCATACGGTCTCGATCTTCAACCGCGGCCGGTCCAAGCCAGATCTGTTTCCGGAGGTGGAGAAGTTGGTAGGAGACCGCGACGGGGCGCTGGACTCACTACGGGGCAAGGAATGGGATGCGGTCATCGACAACACCGGGTACGTGCCGCGACATGTGCGGGATTCCTGTGAGCTGTTGAAAGACCACGTAGGTCGCTACCTGTTCACGTCTACCGGATCGGTGTATCAGGGAGACCGGGACGCAATCGACGAGGACTCACCGCTCCTCCCGGTGGAAGAACCCGAGCGGGAGGACTGGCAGCAGTACTACGGCCCGCTCAAGGTGCTATGCGAGCAGATTTCACAGGAGGTTTACGGGCCACAATGCACCATCGTGCGCCCCCACGTCGTCGCCGGTCCCGAGGATTTCACCAATCGGTTCAGCTATTGGCCGGTCCGGATCGATCACGGCGGCGAGGTGATCGGACCGGGAGACCCAAATGACCCGGTGCAGTACATCGATGTGCGAGACCTGTCCGAGTTCATGGTGCACCTCGTGGAACGCGACACCGCCGGCGTATACAACGGCGCGGGTCCCCACCTCGGCGACACGCCGATGGCCCAGCTGCTCTACGGCTGTCGGGCTGTTACCACGTCGGACGTATCGTTCACATGGATCGACAAAGAGTTCCTCAAGGAACGCGAGGCGCAGTTTCAACTCTGGTACGCCCTCTTCGACGCGATTCGCGGCTACAGCCACATCAGCCTGCGACGCGCGGTCGCCGCCGGCCTCACCAACCGGCCCATCGCCGTCACCGCACATGACACGCTCGAATGGCTGAAGGCCCAGCCCCAAGAGCGCCAGGCCCAGGTCCAGCTCAATCTCGAGCGGGACAAGAAGATTTTGGAGGAGTGGCACGCCGCTAAGGGGTGATGGGCGGAGGAGCCGGCACTCGGGCGATCAGAATCCGACGCCCAACGTGAGGGTGAAGGTCGGAACGACCTGGGTGCCACGCTGGTCCCCGCTACCAATGAGGAATGTCGGCACCTGAGCACGGAGGTCGATCTGTTCCGTAAACCGGTGACCGATCCCGAAGTTCAGGATCGCCCCCGCTGCAGTGCCGTCTTCTTCCTGGAAGCTGCCCCCACCCGGTAGCGGCAAACCGAGCGATACGTCCGTCGGGCTTTCCTCTCTCCAATCCACCGAGAAGACACCTACGCCGATTCCGGCCACGAAGTACGGCCCTTGCGTATCCATGGCGTGCCGAACCAGGTAGTTCGCAATCGCGCCCAAGACCAAAACGTCGGTCTCCTCGCGGTAATCGTTGAATCCGTTGTTACTGGTCTCCGAGAAGGAGCCGCCGAAAAAGGCCAACCCCAATTCGAAAGCGTTTGCGCCCTGGAAGAGGGTGTAGTCGATCTGCCCGCCGTAAGCAATCCCGCCGCTAATGTCGGTACCCGCCCCGAAACGAACTCCGGTGCGGCCCTGGGGTCTGGGCGTAGGCGGTATTCACGAACGCGACGCCGAAGCATGTCAACAGCAGCGCGTTATGGAAGGCCCGTCTCATGGCATCTCCCTCCGGCAATGAAGCGATCCAACGAGCGCCGGGAAGACGATTGAGCACACGGGGGATCGCTTAGGAAGTTTCATTCGGCACCAACGTATACCCAAGGGCGTCGACGGTCCAGGGCCCGAGGGATCGTCGACACCCTCGAGTTGCGCTCAGGTGAGTTGCCCCAGAAAACCCCGGATCAGACTCTCGAACTTGTCCTTGTGCACGAGCTGAGGCAGGTGGCCGAGTCCCTTGGGGAAGGTGTGAGACTCGGCATTGGGCAGGTTGGCGGTGAGCCACTCGAGGTCCTTGAAGCCCGCGTCGTCCTCTGAGGCCACGACCAGAGCTCTGCCTTGCCAGCCTCCGAAGTCCGCCCTCGTGTAGCCTTCACGAGCGAATTCGAACATTACGGACAGTATGTTGATCATCTTCTTCTTGGTGAAGTGGTTGGCCATGATCTCGTCGAGGTGAGCGAGCCAGAAGCGCGCACCCTCTGCGGCTCGCGGATCGGCCAACGCTTGCCGGAAGTAGGCGCGGAACTTCTTCCTAAACATGGCGCGGAGAATAAAGCCTGGTATCAACTTCGTCATCAGCAGGGCGACCGGCTTGTCGCCACCCGGCTTGAGGGCCGCGGTGTTGATCAGGACCATGCCGTCGACGCGTTCGACGTTGTGTTTGAGGTAGATCTGGGCAATGATTCCGGCCAGTGATGTGCCCAGAAGGACGACGCGATCGATGCCTTCTCGCTCGAGGATCTGGTTGATGCCGCGAGAAAGCGCGGCGACGGTGCCGAAGCCGCTGATGTCGAGAACCACGACCCGGTGGTCGTTCTCATAGGTTTCAATGGTCTCCCAGGCGGTGTAGGGCGTGCTGTGGCCGCCGCAGAAGGTGAGCAGAGTCCGAGCGCCTCGGCCGCAGGCATAGTAGGACACTTCCGTGCGGTCGAGCTTTACGCGCTCTAGCAGGTTGCGGAAAAATTCATGGTGAGCCGCGTTTGTCCGGGTAACACGACGGTGTACCAGCGTGCGGTCCCCTATTACCGCCCCCGCGGTGCGGTCGGCGTGACGAATGCGGCCCACACTGCCCCATCAGGGGCTGCCTCCGGCCAGGGTCAGGGTGCGTATCCGCATCAGATTGTAGACCGCGGCCGTGAACGTAAACACCCACCCGACCCGCGGGGTCCCGCGATGTCGGAGTTTGCGTAACAACCCAATCGTCTTGCCCCACCCGTAGATCTCTTCCACTTTTTTGCGCTGCCGTTGACTGATCGCATAGCTGGGATGGCGCGTCGTCCGGCCATCCACCGCGCTCCGCAACCGCGTGCGGTGCACGTTCGGCGTGACGTGGGGCGTCCAGCCCAACGCCCGCAGCGTGTCGACAAACCCGCACCGATCATAACCCTTGTCCGCCCCCAACGTCCGACGCCGGGCCGTCGGCGGTAAGCTCCCCACCATCGCCAGCGCACTCGCACACTCCGCCTCGTAGCCGGGCTGCGTCACGTCGGTCGCCACCACGAGCCCGTGCCGATTATCCATCAACACACTCGCCAAGTACGCCAATTGCGCGCCTTGCCCCCCACTCTTCCGCGTCAACCGCGCCTCCGGGTCCGTCCGCGACGCATGCGTCGCATTCGTCCGTTTCTCCTGGCGAAACGTCACGCTCGGATTCCCCGGATCATCGTCCGTTGGCGGGCGGGTGCCGGCCTTCGGCTGAAAACTCTTCTGACTCGCCCACGCGTCCAGCAAGGTCCCGTCGACGGTGAAATGCTCATTCGACAACAACGCCCGCCGCTCCGCCTCCTGTAACACTTCGGCCAGAAACGCATCCGCGATGCCCCCCTCGACCAGCCGCGTCCGATTCTTCGTAAAGACCGTCGGCACCCACACCGCGTCGTCCAGATTCAACCCCACAAACCATCGGTACAGGATGTTGTAATCGAGCTGCTCCATCAGCTGCCGCTCGCTCCGGATCGTATACACCACCTGCAGCAATAACGCGCGTAACAAATGTTCCGGGGGAATCGACGGCCGGCCCCGCCGCGCGTACAGCCGGTCCAACTGCGGCGAGAGCCGGGCTAACACCGGGTCCACCAGCGCCCGCAGGGCGCGCAACGGATGGTCGGAGGGCACCCGATCCTCCGCACTGATATAGCTGAACAGCGCCGACTGATTCGTCTTGTTCCCGCGCATCGTGGCACTCCCATCGAGGTCCCTCTACGATAAGAACTTCCGGCTCGCGATGCTATCGTCCATTACCCGACTTTTTCCGCAACCTGCTAGGGAGTGTGTGCCCAGGAAGCGCCGGAATCGATCGAGATACGCCGCCGGCACGTCCCGATAAAATTCCTGCAGTGTGCTTTCGTCTAACATGAGTCGGCGCCCTCGACCGGATCGCGGTCCGCTGGGGTCAGCATACTCGAGTCAGGCGGAGGGCGGTAAGGCGGCACGGCGGACGGGCGGTAAACAACGAGACGGCAGGCACCCAGCAGAGCCCCTACCGCCTTACCGCCTTTCGCCTAGGTGCACTTCGGCACGCCGTCGTTGGTGGCCGGAGCCACTGGGGCGGTGGTAATGTAGATCGCACACGTCGAAGCGGTAGACGTATGAACCGATATGGCGCTGAACCCAACCGGCGGACCCGCGGTGACGGTGATCGTCACCGTCACACCTGACGACTCATTGTAGTTCAGACCAGCGGCGGTCTTGTCGGTGGTGTAGGTCGTGTTGTCGTAAAAGTATTCTTCCTCAATTGTAACCAGGTTGCGCAGGTCAGACTTCATGGCGGCGTTGTAGGCCTTGTTCTTGGTGCTGGAGAACTTCGGGATGGCGATGGCAGCCAAGATGCCGATAATGACCGTGACGACCATCAGCTCGATCAGCGTAAAGCCGTTCCGGTGGCGTGCCTGAAACGTGGATCCAATTGTCTGCATAGGCATGGGAAAACGCAAGAACTGTGCCAGTGCTCCGTCCCAGAATTTCGGCCTCCGATAGGCTATTGGGCAGTGGCAGGGTGCCCGATTCCCGTGCTCTTGCGATTGCGCGTTACCCAGATCCTCCCAGCCGATCCATCACCACCGTCATCGCCCCAACTCAAGAACGGGAGAGCTTGGGAGACCCGGTCTGATTCAGCAACGGGAACAGCGGATGGTGCATGGGGACGCCCACGTCCAGCTCGTTCTCGAGGTCGGGGAACGGCGGCGAGGTCGTCCACCGTCGCGGCGCATGGGTCATGTCATCGCCCAGGAAGCGCACCGAGAAAGCGCGGCGCCGGCCTGTGCCGCCAACGCCGGACGACGCATGCAGGGTCAGCATGTTGAAGAACACGGCGTCTCCGGGTTCCAGCGCCGACCCGATGATATCGTAGTCGTCTCGATTGGCTTCTATATCCGGGAGCTCCGCCAGGCTGCCGTCCGGGAACCACTTGGCTTCGTTAGTCAAGAAAGTGCGCGGCATGAGCCATGGGCCAAGGTGAGAACCGGCCACGAAATCCAGGCTCGTCTCCCGGGGGACCGGGTCAACAGGCAGCCACATGCTGACGTTTTGCCGGCCGTCGACATTGTAATAGGGCTGGTCCTGATGCCAGGGCGTGCGCTGGCGAGTGCCCGGCTCCTTGACCAGCAGGTGGTCGTGGTACAGGCGCGCTTCGTGGCTTTGCATCAGCTGGGCGGCTACCTCACCGACGCCGGACTCGAAGATCAATCGACGATAGGCGTCGATCGCCTGCCAGTTGCAAAAATCCTCGAAGAACCAGCCTGGGTCGTCGGGATCGCTGGCAACCTGTGCCAGGGGGCTGGGATCGCGCAGATTCTCCTCAATCCCTTGAGTCAGATCGGCGATCTGTTCCTTGGTGAACAAGCCGCGGATACGCACGGCACCATCGCGCAGGTAGTCTTCCAACGCAGTGGGGTCGAGCCGACCCTCGCTAGGGGCACTATCCATTGCTCTCTTAACACCTTCTTCAAAAGCGGCAGGCCCACACGAATGCGACCACTCAACGCTCAATGTGACGACTAGCTCGGCGGCGGGTCAATGCATCGCCGAACGACGCAGGTCGGGAAACGCGTCAGGCGGAAGCGAAAGGCGGTAGGGCGGACGGGCGGTAAGCAACGAGACGGCAGGCACCGAGCAAAATAGCTACCGCCCTTGCGCCATACCGCCTTACCGCCTTTCGCCACAGGCCCGGCAGGACTCGAACCTGCAACCCCCGGTTTTGGAGACCGGTGCTCTGCCAATTGAGCTACGAGCCTATGCCACCAAACTACCCTTCCCCACCAGTGAGAAGTGAGAGGGACCTGGTCGACGGCGATCCTATGACTGGCCCTGTCACCTCTTACTTCTCACCTCTCACCGTCAGGGTGGCTGAGGGGACTTGAACCCCCAACCTCCGGAGCCACAGTCCGGCGCTCTAACCAGTTGAGCTACAACCACCACGCCACCCGAGAGGGGGGATCCTCGACGTACCGCCCTACCGCATTACCGCCATCCCGCCCTTCGGGGCCTTCCAACGTAGCGAGGAGGATTTCGGGGGTCAACGCCCCGGAAACGGGCTGGTAGAGTCTCGAATTCGATCGGTTACCGGTTACCGGTTACCGGTTACCGGTGACCGGTCACCGATCATGAACCCTAGACCCGGACCCAGGATCAGAAAAGCCCCGGTCGAAAACCCCGGGGCCTTTGTCAAAGTCAATGATCTTCCCCTTAAACCCTGTAACCGGTCACCGAAAACCGGTAACCGCGGTCGGGGGGGGGCGGAAGGGCTAACGAATCCCTCGCACCTTATCCCTCAACTCCACGCGCACGGCATTCCTGATCCGCCGAGCTTCTGCGCGTAGCTCCTCTGCCGATCCCTGAAGTTCCTCGGCAAGGTCGCGCATCTCCACTTGCAAGTCCCCATGGAACTGCCGACACGGTCCGAGATGAATCCCACCTTCGTTGCACGGGAGATCGTCCAACTGTACCAGCACCGGAACATGGATATTGGTGTTTTCGACGTTGAGGTAGCCAAACGAGATCAAGTCCTTGGTTTCCGACACGCACCGCAGCGCATGCGTAAGGGCTTGCAGGCTGCCCGTCGAGATTTTGAGTCGGAGCGCGCAACCATCCAACCGTTTCAGGTCGTGGTCGTCGCTGATGCGAGCCACGAGACGCAAGCTGTCGACGCCGCCCGGGCGGTCGCGTTGGACGACGATCGTCTTCAGCTGCCCCAGCCAGTCTCCGCCCACCAAGAAGGGGACGTACACGGGAAGGTCCATGACCACGGGTTGGGCGGAGTGCTCGAGCTGGTGACCCCAGTTCTCCACCTGATCTTTGATTCCCCCGGCCTTCTGCACGCCCAGGAAAATCGCCAACCCCCCGAAGAAAATGATGGGGCCGGCGATGACGCCCCATGGCCGCTTTCGTGTGCTCATTGTCTGGTTTCCGTTTGAGTGTGGTTCCTGATTCCTATTATAAGCATACGGAGCCTGGGATGGGGAGTTTCAGGGGGAGGGGGGGACGGGGGGGACGGGGGCACGGGGGCACGGGGGCACGGGGGCACAGGGGGCATCAAGGGGCAGCAGGGGGCAGCAAGAGGCAGAGGGGCACAGGGGCGGCTGCCCCCGGGTAGGTGTGGCTGGGTGGGGGCTGCCCCGGGGTGTGCGGAGCAGGGGGGGCGGCTGCCCCGGGGTGTGCGGTGGAGGGGAGCGGCTGCCCCGGGTGGAAAGGCGGAGAGGAGCGGCTGCCCCGGGATGGGCGGCGGAAGGGGGCTGTGATGTGGGGCCTCGCTAATCAGACCACGCTACCACACATTCCACTCGAGAGTTCTTAACGACGAGTGCAGCGGCATGCGAGCAAAACTGGTTTTCGTGACTGGCAGTAAGTCGGGGTCGAGCACCCCGCTGTTGGAAGGCGAAAACACGATCGGTCGAAAACAAAACCAAGACGTGAGGTTCTCAGGCGACGAGGTTCTCGTGTCCGCCGAGCACGCGTATATCACCTTCCGCGACGGCCGGTACGTGTTGCGCGATGTCTCGAATCGGAACGGGACCTTCGTCAACCGAAAGCGTGTGTTGGAAAAGGTGCTCGAGCCGGGCGACATTGTCGAGTTTGGGATGGGGGGTCCGTCGGCGCAGTTCGTATTGGACAGTGAGGCGGTCATCACCCCAACGCTGGACCTGTCCGACACGCAGGCACACGAGACCTTGGGTCGCGTCTCGCGAGGGTTTGGCAGGGCGTCAGACACGGCAAGCGATCTACTGCGTCGTTTTCCGAGCACCCGCGATTTCATTTCTTTGGTGCAAGGCAACAAGCGGCGAGCGTTGAGCAACACCATCGGCCTCGTGATTCTACTCGCTCTCGTGTCTGGCGTGGCAATCTGGCAGATGCGTCAGCGGAACGGCCTCAAAGACGCACTTGGCGAGTTCGCCATGACGCTTGAGGAGGAGCGGGGAACTCGAGCCGACCTCGAGCGGAATCTCAGTGACGTTCAAGTCCGTTACGATTCACTGCTCGACGCCATCGAGGATGTGGCGCGCGAGCGGCGCGATGCCGAGCTGGCGGCGGCGGCCGGCAACGCCTCCACGCGGAACCTGGCGTCACGATTGAGTGCTGGCGTGGGCCTCATCATCTATTCGTACGGGTTCACGAGCAACCGCACGGGTGAATTCTTGCGACATCGGATCGACGCGCAGGGCATGGGTCGCACACGCTTCAACCGTCAGGGGCTACCCGTCCCCGAAGTTGCGTTCGACGGCGATGGCCCGCTCGTGCAGCGTCAGGGATCAGCGACCGGGTTTCTGATCGATTCGGCGGGATGGATACTCACCAACCGACACGTTGCGGAGCCCTGGCTTCAGGACGATGCGCTCCTCACCCTTCGGATGCAGGGGTTCGACGTCCAACCCGAATTCATCACGTTGGCCATCTACTTCCCGCCCGGCGAGAGGTCGTACCCATTGCGAGTCGAATCCACCACGGACGAGGTGGATCTGGCATTGATGCGCGCCCCCGTCAGGCAATTGGACGCGCCTGTCCTTACTCTCTCGACCGAAGATCGTCTCGTTTCACCCGGCGAGCAGGTCGCGTTCATCGGCTACCCCACAGGTGTACACAATCTCCTGTTCCGGGTCGCCGACGACGAGCGCAACGAGATTCTCGCCCGCATCGGTGATGAACCGGTGGACCTGGCGCGGGAGTTGGGCCGCCGGCGGCAAATCCAACCACTTGTGACGCGCGGCGCCATCAGCGACACGACCAGCACCGAAATCATCCACACCGCATCGGCTACCGGTGGCGGAAGCGGTGGCCCGCTCATTCTCTCCGATGGGACCGTGGTCGCCATTCACTACGCCGCGGTGCGCTCGCCGATTCGTGGAGACCCGTTCCAGACTCAGCGTGGTGTCAGAGCGGCGTTTGTGTGGGATCTCCTGCCGGCGGAACTGCGAGCACGGATAGGAAAGTAGTAAAGGGAGGAGTCTGGGAGGGAGGAGGCCTCCCCCCTTCTCCCTCCAAAACTCCTCCCTCAAAGATACGGCTTCATCAACCTCGCCACACCATCCCGAAGCTTCACTACAAACGGCCGCGCGTTGAGGTCCTCGCTGTGTATTTCGCGGCATCGACTGATTTTCTCGTCGATCAAACGATCGATCTGCGCGGCAAAGTCGGTTCCATAGCATTCGACATTGAACTCGAAGTTCAGCCGTAGGCTGCGCGGATCCCAGTTCGCGGACCCCACCAACACCCACGCTCCGTCCACCGACATGATCTTGGAATGATCGAACGGGGCCGGAGAATGAAAGACACGGCAACCGTGATCCAAGACCTGCCACAGCTCGGCGTCTGATGCCCATTTTACGAAGCTCAGGTTGCTGACCTGCGGCAGGACGATTTCGACCTCAACGCCCCGCAGCGCCGCGACGTTCAATGACGTAATCAGCGCCGAGTCCGGAAGAAAATACGGTGTCACGATACGCACGCGACTTCGCGCCCGCGAGAGCGCGCCAAGGAGTATCCAGCGCAGCTTGTCGATGTCTTCGTCAGGACCGTCCACGATGCCACGCGCCGCAGCGGAACCTTCAGATTCCAACCCCGGAAACCAGTTTGGCCCACCGAGAATTTCCCGCGTGGTAAACGCCCAATCCTCCGCAAAAGTGTGCATGAGATGACCAACCACCGGACCTTCGAATCTGAAATGCACGTCTTGCACCGGCGAACGGGGATTGTTCTCGAGCAAATGGGCATCTCGAATGTTCATACCCCCGGTGAACCCGATACGTCCATCGGCAACCAGGATCTTGCGGTGTGAACGGAGATTCAGAAACGGCATCTTCCAGGGGATGAGCGAGTGGAGAAACTTTGCAACCGGCACTTTGCGCTTCTGCAACTCCTTCGTCATCGATCGCCGGGAGTACAGCGCACCGGCCCCGTCGATCAGCACTCGGACTTCGACACCCCGCTTCACCGCCCGCTCGAGCGCGTCGGTAAAGGCGGCGCCCGCGGAATCGTGATCGAAGATGTAGGTACACAACGCGACAGTGTGCTCGGCGTCGTTTATCGCCTCGACCATCGCCGGATAGGCGACGTCTCCATTCACCAGCGGACGAACGTGGTTTCCGGCGGTGACGGGAATGTGCGTCACCCGGTCTACCAACCGCCCGAGCGCCGTCAAGTGATCGTCAGCGGCCGGGAGAACTTGCTCGATGCTGTGCCGCTGCACGCGCAACTCCGCGGTGGTCCCTTCCAGCCGCAACCGCTCCTGTCGGAGTTCCGCAGCCAAACGGCGAATCCTGTTGATCCCAAAGACGGCGTACAGCACCGCACCCAGGATGGGGAAGAGCACCACCATACCCACCCAGGCAACGGCCGACCGGGAATCCCGCTTGTAGAGCACGACGTGCGCCGACGTCACCACCGTCAACAGAATCGTCAGCGTGGCGACGATAATGGGCCAAAGGTCGGAGAGGAAGCCGATCATGGGATCGAAAGTAGTAGGTTGGGAGGGAGGAGGGAGGAGGAAGGAGGCTCCGACCGGAGAATATGGCCGTTCGCCTACGGCCAGCGTTGGATGCGCTCGATCGCATCGGTGCATCCCATACTCTTTCCCGTAGTGCTCGGGGAATACGTCATGGACCAACGAGGACACCTCGAAGAATCCATCTGAAAGATGTGTCCCCCGTCACCGCCCTGAGGTCCATATAATGGAATTCCTTAGAGTTCTGGACTGCGAACGGGGCGCCTCCGGGCCCTCCGCATCATTAAATGACTGAACACTCCACCACCCAGCGGGGATATTGATGACGACTCTGTTCCGCAAGCACGGCAAGGTACTCCTGTGGGGCGCGCTCACAATCGGCATCACCGCTTGCAAATCGAGCACAGCGACCAGCACTCCGGACCCGGACCCCGTCGCGACATCCATGCAGAAGGTCGATGGTGACGGCCAAACCGCTACGGTCGCGGCGGCCCTCGGCACCTCGCTCGTGGTTCAGGTCAACGATCAAAGCGGCACGGCGATGAGTGGCGTGTCGGTCAACTTCGCCGTGACGGCGGGCGGCGGCACCGTCTCGAGCGCGAGTGCGACGACAGACGCGAGCGGCCGGGCCTCGACCGACTGGACGCTCGGCAACACCTCCGGCACCCAAACCGTGCGAGCCAGCGTCACATCGAACGCCGCGATCAATCAAGACTTCACCGCAACCGCGAACCCCGACGTACCGGTGACACTCACGCTGGTTGGGGGCGACATGCAAACGGGGCTGGTGAGTCAGCCCCTGGCCAACCCCATCGAGGTGAAGGTGGAAGATCAGTTCGGCAACGCTGTTTCAAATCAGCCCGTGACGTTCTCCGTCACGAGCGGAGGAGGTTCGCAGGGAACCACCGACGCCAACACCGGTCTCGACGGAGTCGCCACGACTACTTGGACCCTCGGACCGAGCCTCGGAACACAGACAGCCGAAGCCACCGCCGCCGGACTCACCGGCTCACCGATCATGTTCACGGCCACCGCCTCCACCCTCTCGTTCACCAGCGTGACCCCCGACCCCCTCGTCGAAGGAGGAACGGCGACGCTGACCGGAACGGGCTTTGATCTGACGCCTGGCAACAACACGGTGACCGTTGACGGGCAGTCCGCAACGGTTACGATGGCCGGCACCACATCCCTTACCGTCACGCTCCCGACATTTGACTGTCAACCGGCGCGCGACGTGAACATCACCGTGGGGGTTTTCGGCGAGACATCGAGCCCGATCAATCAACGGCTCAACCCTGCCACGACGATGAGCATCGCGGTGGGAGAGCAGCAAGTTCTCGCGACGCCGGCGGATTTCTGTTTGAATTTCCTGCCGGATCCCACGGGCGGTGACAGTTATCTCGTCGGCGTGAGCGCCACACGAGAGCTGAATGCGTTGATGCCGTTTTCGCTCACCGCCGTGGCGGGCGCGTCTTCGTCTCCGGCACCTCTGTTGGCCACCCCTGACGTGTTGTCGAGCACCCGTTCGCGTGGCCGTATGCTGACGCCGCTTGAGCAAGACGAGTTGGAAAGAGAGTACGCGTATCGAACGAGCGAGTTGCGCATCAGGCAGTGGGAGCGCGAGAATGCCGGGCTGCCCATGCATCCGGCCATCCGATCGAGCGCTGCAGCCTTAGCCGTGCCGGGCGTTCCGACCGTCGGACAACAGTTTACGATCAACGTACCCGACATCGCGACCCTGCCCCAGGACCTGTGCGCCAATTTCACCCCCATCACCGTCGAGGTGAAAAAGGTCGGTGATCACGGGATCATCGCCGTCGACTTGACGAATCCTTCCGACGTACCTGCGGGTGACGACCCGTTCACTGATGCGGATCTGGAATCGTTCAAAACCACATTCGACAACGACATCTACGACATGCTCATCGCGAACTTCGACCTGCCCACGGACATCGACAACAACGGCGGGCGCATATGGATGGTGCTCACCATCGAGGTAAACAAGTTCAGCGTCGGCGCTGCGGGATTCGTCAGCCCGACGGACCTTCTCGACCCGTTGTCGTGCGCATCGAGCAATCAGGGCGAGATCTTCTACGGCTACGTGCCCGATCCGCGGAACACAGCCGCCGGCCTGTTCGCGCATACCAATTCGGGCGTGGTCGGCAACATGCCCGCCCTCATCGCGCACGAGGTGACTCACACCATCCAGCTAAGCAGGCGCGGGAGCAATTTCATGGCGAGCTGGGAAGCCGAGGGACAGGCGGACCTCGCCAAGGAGTTGCTTGGTTTCTCGCAACGCGGCGACATGCCGGGGCAAGATTACGGCCAAGCCAAGATCACCGCCAACGGGGTAAACGACGCATTGTACGCGGGGCGCTTCTCGCGTCTGGGACGCTACTTCGGCTGGGATCTCAAGATGGGAAAGGTGGCGAACGCGCCGCACGACTGCTCGCTCTACAGCTACAACGGTCCGTGCACATCCGCCTTCTTCTACGGGGCCTCCTGGTCGATGCACCGCTGGATCCTCGATCAATACGGTCCGACATACACAGGCGGTGTCGCGCAACTGGAGAAGGACTGGATTAGTAAGTTCCCGTTGCTCAGCGGGCGCGCCAACGTCGAGGCGTTGGTGGGCGTCGATTTCGACGACCTCTTCGTGCAGTGGGCCGCCATGTTGTACGTGGACGGGAGAGCGATAACGGGCCTAGCCACCGCACTGCAGATGACGAGTTGGGACCTCTTCGACGTATTCCAACTATATATCCCGGCGTTGAGCCTCACACCGACCGCACAGAGCTGGGGCGCGTTCACCGACGCTAACAACGTCCGCGGCGGGAGTACGTTCTACACGGTCGTGACGGCGGGCGGCGCACGGGGCGCGATGGCGCTCAGGCTGCGCGACGGCATCGACGGGACCCTGCCGACGACGTTGAATCCGAGGTATTGGGTGGTGCGGCTGCAGTGAGACGTGAGACGTGAGACGTGAGACGTGAGAGGTGAGACGGCCACCCGGCCCCTCCCCACCAAATGGGGGTTGGGGGCGGCTCTCTCCCGTCTTACGTCTCCCGTTTTACGTCTCCCGTCTTACGTCTCCCGTCTTACGTCTCACGTCCTACGTCTCACGAAAAAACGCCTTCCCGTGCCACGAATCCGCGGCCCGCACCTCCCACTCCCCGGCCCGCACCTGCCCCACCGTCGTCAAAGAGTTATCGAAGACAAGCGTGTCGGTGCTCACGCTTCCACCTACCGCAAGCTCGGCGAACTCCTGTCTGGAGACCCGACGAATGGCATCCCCCTCCCGGAACATCACCGGAGAATGATCGATCATCGTGGTATTCAACTCGGCTTCCAGGGCCTTGATGTCGCGCACGAGGGCATCGATTGAACACCCGGACACACCCGCGGCTTTCTCGTCCACGCCGATGAAGAGGAAGCGGTCGTAGCGCCAATCTCTCGACGCGGTCAGGGGCGCGCCATGAGCCCGCCACTGCTCGAGAAAGGCGTCGACGCGCCCCAATAGCTGGTCGCGTTCCTCTTCTTCCAGTGGCCGATCCGCGGCAAAAATCCAGAGCCGCGCATCTTCCGGCAGTGTATCGAAATCGGCTTGGGGCATGTGGTCTTCCTTGAGAACGTCCGTTAATGAATTATAGTGTGCGGCTGGCGGGGGAGAAGGATGGTGGGGGATTGGGGGGGATCGAGGGGCATCGGGGGGGATCAAGGGGCATCGAGGGGCAGCAGGGGGCAGCAGGGGGCAGCAGGGGGCACAGGGGCACAGGGGGACAGGGGCACGGGGGCACGGGGGCACGGGGGCACGGGGGCACGGGGGCAGTAGAGGCGGCAAGGGGGATCAAGAGGCATCGGGAGGCATCAGGTGGCAGCACCCAATTTGAAATTTGCAATCTGAAATCTGCAATCTGAAATCCGCCGTCCCACCATATAGCGAAAGGAAACGCATGCCGGGCTCGTTGCAGGACAACGTCGCCATCGTCACGGGGGCATCGAGTGGGATTGGGGAGGCAACGGCGCTGCTGCTCGCTCGGGCGGGCGCGACGGTGGTGCTCGCGGCCCGGCGGGCGGAGCGACTCGAGGCTTTGGCCTCGAGAATCGAGCAGAGCGGGGGCACCGCCCTCGCCGTGACCACCGACGTCACCGATTCGATGTCGACACAGGGAATGGCCCGGAAGGCGCGAGATGCCTTCGGACGGATAGACATTCTCGTTAACAACGCCGGGGTCATGCCACTGTCACCCATCAGCAAACTGAAGGTGGAAGAGTGGGATCGCATGATCGACGTGAACATCAAGGGGGTGTTGCACTGCATTGCGGCGACACTGCCCAGCATGCTCGAGCAGGGCTCGGGACACATCATCAACGTCTCGTCGGTGGCCGCGCGCCGACCGTTCCCCTCGGGAACGATCTACAGCGCCACAAAATTTGCCGTGCGGGCCATCTCCCAGGGCCTGCGATTGGAACTGTCACCCACGGAGAAGATCCGCGTGACCGACATCGAGCCCGGGGTCGTGACCACCGAGCTGACACAGCACATCACCGATCGCGAAACCGCCGACGGATTCAAAGCGAACTGGGGCGATAAGAGGGCTCTCGATTCTGAAGACGTGGCAGAAACGATACTGTTCGTCCTCTCGCAACCGGACCACGTCAACGTCAACGAGATCCTGATACGGCCGACCGATCAGCCGACGTGACGTCGTACGGGCCAGGTTTGTAGGGGTCGAGATCGTTTTTCTCACACCATGACCCGGCACAGGTCACAGCTTTTCTGCGTGCGGCGATCCGGCGCAGAAACCCAACATCGTATTCATCTATATAGACGGCCCGACTCTATCGACGACCAGACTCTATCGACAACCCGACTTTATCGACAACCCGACTTTATCGACAACCCGACTCTATCGACGACCCGACTTTATCGACAACCCGACTCTATCGACGACCCGACTCTATCGACAACCCGACTTTATCGACAACTCGCCTACCTCGTTGCCAGCTCGATGAACCGCTCGATATCCTCTTCGGTATTGAACACGATGGGAGATATTCGCGCCGTGTTCAGGCCCTGAGACCTGAACGGCCGGAAGACGAACCCGTGCTCCTGAAACATCCACCGCGACAGGTCCGCAACGTTCCGGTCGCGAATCTCCACGGCATACAGCGATCCACCCAACTCCCACGAATGGGATGAACGCCAATCGGCGCGGGGATGCTCCATCGCCCGCCGGCGGGTGTACTCCCAGAGGCCGCGAAGATGCGCCTCGCGTTCGCTCGGTGACAATCTGTGTTGAAAGTCGATCGCGTCTCCCAGCGTCAAGACCTCGGCGAGATTTCTGGTCCCGTAGTCCTCGAAAATGCGGCCGGTATCGGTCCAGCCGTTGCGGGTTTGACCCCAGGTGACCCACATCGGGCGCACCATGTGCCGTATCTTTTCGCTCACGTAGGTGAGCCCCAACCCTTTCGGGGCCTGCAACCATTTGTGTGGGCTGGTCGCAAACACGTCGACACCCATCTCCCTCACATTCACTGGAAGCATACCCACGGTTTGTGCCGAGTCGACCGCCACGAACTCCACTCCTCGGCTACGGGCCAAGGCGGCCAACTCGCGTACCGGGTGTCGAAGGCCAATGATGTTGTCGACGTGCGGGAACACGAGCACCCGGGTGTTCGAAGAGATCTGCTCGTCATAGATGTTGAGGACGTCCGCCTTCGTCATGCCTGGTACGTCGGCAATCGGAAACTGGAAGCGCTTGACCCGGTAGCCCTTTGCTGCTGAGTTGAGGAACCACCCCACGCTCGCGCCGTCGTGGTTCAGAGAGCTGAAGACGACCTCGTCGCCCGCACCCAACGGAAGCCCGTGAGCGAGGAGACTAAACGCCTCCGTGGTGTTGTGGGTAAAGGTGATTTCGCTCGCTTTACACCCGATGAACTCACCCGCCTTGGCCCGGACCTCCTCCCTCGGCTGCTCCCACTCGCCACCCCACATGTACAGCCACGGATTGCGCTCGCACAGCTCGAGATAACGTGACCGCGCGTCGAACACGGCGTGAGGGATGGTGCCGATCGAGGCGTGATTCAAATACGTCACGTTCGGATCCAACATGTACTCCGCCCGCAATTGAGCGAATGACCCCGCGGTGTGGTTCTCCAGATCGATCCGGTCGAGCTCTTCCGCGAAAGCACGGCGAACCGGATTCAGCAAACCCAACACCGATCCGGCGGTCGCTCCTGCAGCAAGAGTCTTGACGAGATTCCGGCGCTCGATCGAGAAAGAACTCATATCTAGTTTGCTCCCAACCACTGGGTTCGGAAGTTACGCATCTCCTCGGTGACCTCGCGTCCGGCCATCTCGTAGGTGACCACCTCCAGTTGTGGGTTCGCCGCAAAGGTCAATTGCGCCGTCTCGGTTGTACCCCGCTGCTCGAACAGAACCTCTAGCAGGTTGCGGAAAAAGTCGGGTAATGGACGATAGCATCGCGAGCCGGAAGTTCTTATCGTAGAGGGACCTCGATGGGAGTGCCACGATGCGCGGGAACAAGACGAATCAGTCGGCGCTGTTCAGCTATATCAGTGCGGAGGATCGGGTGCCCTCCGACCATCCGTTGCGCGCCCTGCGGGCGCTGGTGGACCCGGTGTTAGCCCGGCTCTCGCCGCAGTTGGACCGGCTGTACGCGCGGCGGGGCCGGCCGTCGATTCCCCCGGAACATTTGTTACGCGCGTTATTGCTGCAGGTGGTGTATACGATCCGGAGCGAGCGGCAGCTGATGGAGCAGCTCGATTACAACATCCTGTACCGATGGTTTGTGGGGTTGAATCTGGACGACGCGGTGTGGGTGCCGACGGTCTTTACGAAGAATCGGACGCGGCTGGTCGAGGGGGGCATCGCGGATGCGTTTCTGGCCGAAGTGTTACAGGAGGCGGAGCGGCGGGCGTTGTTGTCGAATGAGCATTTCACCGTCGACGGGACCTTGCTGGACGCGTGGGCGAGTCAGAAGAGTTTTCAGCCGAAGGCCGGCACCCGCCCGCCAACGGACGATGATCCGGGGAATCCGAGCGTGACGTTTCGCCAGGAGAAACGGACGAATGCGACGCATGCGTCGCGGACGGACCCGGAGGCGCGGTTGACGCGGAAGAGTGGGGGGCAAGGCGCGCAATTGGCGTACTTGGCGAGTGTGTTGATGGATAATCGGCACGGGCTCGTGGTGGCGACCGACGTGACGCAGCCCGGCTACGAGGCGGAGTGTGCGAGTGCGCTGGCGATGGTGGGGAGCTTACCGCCGACGGCCCGGCGTCGGACGTTGGGGGCGGACAAGGGTTATGATCGGTGCGGGTTTGTCGACACGCTGCGGGCGTTGGGCTGGACGCCCCACGTCACGCCGAACGTGCACCGCACGCGGTTGCGGAGCGCGGTGGATGGCCGGACGACGCGCCATCCCAGCTATGCGATCAGTCAACGGCAGCGCAAAAAAGTGGAAGAGATCTACGGGTGGGGCAAGACGATTGGGTTGTTACGCAAACTCCGACATCGCGGGACCCCGCGGGTCGGGTGGGTGTTTACGTTCACGGCCGCGGTCTACAATCTGATGCGGATACGCACCCTGACCCTGGCCGGAGGCAGCCCCTGATGGGGCAGTGTGGGCCGCATTCGTCACGCCGACCGCACCGCGGGGGCGGTAATAGGGGACCGCACGCTGGTACACCGTCGTGTTACCCGGACAAACGCGGCTCACCATCAAAAAGTCGGGTAATGGACGATAGCATCGCGAGCCGGAAGTTCTTATCGTAGAGGGACCTCGATGGGAGTGCCACGATGCGCGGGAACAAGACGAATCAGTCGGCGCTGTTCAGCTATATCAGTGCGGAGGATCGGGTGCCCTCCGACCATCCGTTGCGCGCCCTGCGGGCGCTGGTGGACCCGGTGTTAGCCCGGCTCTCGCCGCAGTTGGACCGGCTGTACGCGCGGCGGGGCCGGCCGTCGATTCCCCCGGAACATTTGTTACGCGCGTTATTGCTGCAGGTGGTGTATACGATCCGGAGCGAGCGGCAGCTGATGGAGCAGCTCGATTACAACATCCTGTACCGATGGTTTGTGGGGTTGAATCTGGACGACGCGGTGTGGGTGCCGACGGTCTTTACGAAGAATCGGACGCGGCTGGTCGAGGGGGGCATCGCGGATGCGTTTCTGGCCGAAGTGTTACAGGAGGCGGAGCGGCGGGCGTTGTTGTCGAATGAGCATTTCACCGTCGACGGGACCTTGCTGGACGCGTGGGCGAGTCAGAAGAGTTTTCAGCCGAAGGCCGGCACCCGCCCGCCAACGGACGATGATCCGGGGAATCCGAGCGTGACGTTTCGCCAGGAGAAACGGACGAATGCGACGCATGCGTCGCGGACGGACCCGGAGGCGCGGTTGACGCGGAAGAGTGGGGGGCAAGGCGCGCAATTGGCGTACTTGGCGAGTGTGTTGATGGATAATCGGCACGGGCTCGTGGTGGCGACCGACGTGACGCAGCCCGGCTACGAGGCGGAGTGTGCGAGTGCGCTGGCGATGGTGGGGAGCTTACCGCCGACGGCCCGGCGTCGGACGTTGGGGGCGGACAAGGGTTATGATCGGTGCGGGTTTGTCGACACGCTGCGGGCGTTGGGCTGGACGCCCCACGTCACGCCGAACGTGCACCGCACGCGGTTGCGGAGCGCGGTGGATGGCCGGACGACGCGCCATCCCAGCTATGCGATCAGTCAACGGCAGCGCAAAAAAGTGGAAGAGATCTACGGGTGGGGCAAGACGATTGGGTTGTTACGCAAACTCCGACATCGCGGGACCCCGCGGGTCGGGTGGGTGTTTACGTTCACGGCCGCGGTCTACAATCTGATGCGGATACGCACCCTGACCCTGGCCGGAGGCAGCCCCTGATGGGGCAGTGTGGGCCGCATTCGTCACGCCGACCGCACCGCGGGGGCGGTAATAGGGGACCGCACGCTGGTACACCGTCGTGTTACCCGGACAAACGCGGCTCACCATGAATTTTTCCGCAACCTGCTAGGGTCTGGCCCGGCCCGTGCCCCGCCAGGATATCCCGCAGGACCGTCGCCTCGGTGAGCGTCACACCACCGAGGCTCACGATCCGATCCCCGCGGGAGAGACCTGCCTCATAGAGCGGACTTCCGATCGACGGGCTGGAGGTCAACTGCGCCCCGCCATTTCGGTATTGGAAGTTTGTGGTACCAATCCATGCACGAGTTGCGTCTACCGTCCGCAACAGCAGTCCCGCATGGGCGAGTAGCGCCTCATAGTCCGGCACTTCGCGGCCGCGCACAAAACGCGCAAAGAAATCGGTTGCGAACCCGTCGTCACCAGTAAGCTCCGTTAGCACGTTTTCTAGATCGTCCACCGTGTATGGGATTTCGGTCTTTCCGAAACGCTCCCACACCGTTCGCATGTATCCGTCCAAGGTCAAGCGGAAGCGCGATCGTAGCGTCAGATCGAGATTCGCTGCGATCACCGATCCCCATGTGTAATACGAGATGAACGTATTCCCACGATTGTTGGGATCGACGGCGGTGGCGGCGTCGACGAACGGTGCCTGCATGCTCATCTCTACCGGGCTGAAGAAACGGCGGCCGGGCGCGTTGATGACGACGTTCAATCCTGTGGAAATGGAGCGCGCATAGTCGGACACGGTCGTGATGCCCGCTCGCCGAATGAACAAGGGCGTATAGTAGCTCGTGAACCCTTCCGCGAACCAAAGCTCCGCGGACATGTTGGTCCGCTCAAAGTCAAACGGTTCCAACGAGCGGGGGCGGATTCGTTCGACGTTCCACGCGTGGAAGAATTCGTGTGAGACGGTTCCCAGCAATCCACGCGCCGAATTGCGCAACGAAGCGGTACTGCTGAGAATCGTGGAGTTACGATGCTCCATTCCGTCGCCTGAAACCCAGGGCAGGTAATCGGCGATGAAGGTGTAAGTGCCGCCGTCAAAATCCGGCGTCTCTCCAAACACCGCGATCTCTTCGTCCACGACCTTCCGCACCATTTCCACATACGCGTCTACTTCCTGCTCGCTGCCGTCGTGGTGGATGGCCAGGCGAATCGTGCGCGCGGCCCCGCCGGCGGACACCTCCCACTGGCGAAGCGAGAAGTTGCTGATCTCGATGGGGCTGTCGAGGAAGTAGTACAGGTTGGGGGCCGTGAAGGTCATCGGATCGTCGGTAGGAAAGAGCTGAGTGGCCACGCGCCAGGTCGTGTCCGCCGGCTCGAAGGTCACACGAATCTGACGGTCACCGAGCCCTCGCGCCCACATGAACGTCGCCGGCGCGTTGAGGTGTGCGTGTGTCTCATCGACCTGCGAGTATGTGCCGTCCGCCCGATCGGCAAACAACGTGTACGTGAGTCGGACCGTACCGTCGTGCACAGGAACGTCCCATTGGTATGGGTTCGGCCGAGCCAGTTGCAAGGGAGACCCGTTCCCGTCGTCAGCGCGGACCGAATAGACGTTCTTTGCGAACTCGTGCAGGGCATACCGCCCTGGTGACGAACGGCTCATGCGCAACTCGAGCGGCTGCGCGGGCAAGTCGGTAAACGTCACCGTGATCAGCGCTTCGTGATGCACCGCGTTGGGGAAACTCACCTCGTATACGATCTGGGCATCCGCCGCCCGCCCAAGACCAAACACCAGGATGCCGGCCCAAACCGCCGTTCTGTTCATAGACCTCACCCATAGCTCGACCAATTCCCGACCCCCGACTCCCGACCCCCGACCCCCAAACTACACCCTCCGTCGCAAAATGTTGGCGTTAGCGTTTTGCCGAGGCGCCCAGGAACCGCTGATACAATTCGGGATCGGTGGCTCCTTCCGTGCCTATCGTGAAGATCGAAGATCCCGCGTCCAACCCGAGTTGCCGGCGAGCGTCGTCGTCGCGACACACCGCCAGCGCAGCGGCCAGTCCTGCCACACCCGCTTCGCCTCCGACGATCGGGGGATGCTGTGTGGCGAGGAGTCGCATGGTGTCCACCGCCGCTTGGTCGGGAATGGTGATGCAGAAATCCGCCCCGCGTTCGAGTAGCGGCCACGCCGCCTCCGAGACTTCACCGGCCGCCAATCCGCCCATCAGCGTCTCGAGCGGCCCTGTAACCGAGGTTCGCTCTCCGGCGGCGATACTTTCATAAACCCCTGCCGCGTTCTCCGCCTCGACAACGATCAACACCGGTCGCTCAGACCCCCACACCAACTCGTGGTACGCCGCACCCGCCGCCGCGAGGCCGCCAACCCCACACTGGACGAATACATGTGTCGGAGGGTCTCGTACTTGGTCGCGAGCCTCGGCGAACAATGCCGAGTAACCGACCAGGATGTCGTTCGGGATTTGCGGATCGGTGGCGGTCGCCATTTGGGAAACGAAGTCCCACCCCCGCGCTCGCGCCTCGGCAGCCGCCTGCCGCACCGCGTCGTCGTGATTTCCGTCGGTGCGGACAACTTTCGCTCCAAACGCGGCGATCGCTTCCTCTCGTTTGGGGCTCACGTGCGATGCGAGATACACGACCGCCCGACACCCAAAGGTGCGTGCCGCCCAGGCTATGGCTCTGCCATGGTTACCGTCGGTTGCGCACCCGACGGTCACCCGAGCCATCGTGTCGCGGTGTCGTCCCGACAGCAACTCCTTCGAGTCGACCACGCCGGTGTGACCCGACTCCGTAACCGCACGGGCAAGAATGCGCGCCACTGCGTAGCCGCCCCCGAACGGCTTGAAACTCTTTACCGCAAACCGTTCGCCTTCGTCCTTATAGTACAGCGCTGACACACCAACCTCGCCCGCCACCAAATCGAGCGAGTGCAACGAAGTCGGAGCATACCCCGGCCACGCCCGGATGTCTTCCAAGGCAGCGTCGGACACGCCCACCCCATCGGCAAAAGGGGCAGGGGCAGGGGCAGGGGCAGACAAAACCCCAGCACCGCGTTCGGCCCTGGGGTTGGCAATCATCGAAAAAATGGGTGCGGGCAAGTGCCTTCCCCTCTCACCTCTCACTTCTCACTTCTCACGTCCCACGTCTCACGTCTCACGTCTCACGGGACAAGTGTCAGAGGATGCAGGTCACTTGGGACGTGCTTCTTTGACAGGTAGTGCGTACGCACGTGACATATTGAGAATTGGCGATCATTCCTGAAAGCCATGACGAGGAAACCGATAGCGAACGGTCTGCAACAGGGGCTGCGACCCTGGTTCGCGCCGCCGCAGCGCGTAGAAGCGGATGCGGTTGGCGTCGAAATCGACCTCGGCGCGCACGAGACGATGGGACCAGCGCGGATCGACCCGCCAGGTATGCCCCAGCAGCTCGGCCGTTCCCTGCTCGCTGATGCGCCGCAGGAACACCAAGCGGCCGCGCGGGCGGGTCTGCAAGTCCAACGCCCACTCTTCGGGAAACGTCCGTCGTGGCGGGGCGGCCTCCAGGCGCGGTGCCGCACGGCGGCGGACTGCTGCCACGTAGCGATCCGAACGCTCCTGCAGGGCCGCGCGGGTGGGATGATGGAAACGGGCCCACACCTTGGCCTGCCACCGACCGTTGTAGCTTTCTACCGCCGCCTGGAAGCCGGTCTCGCGTGGCGGCGCGAACACGGGGACGATCCCCAAACTCAAACACAGGCGCGTGACACGGCCGACGGTGTCAGGGAACTGATGCGCGCCCTGGAACCGGGTGTCGTTGTCGAACTGTGCATAGGCTGGCAGCCCGAACTGCCGCCAGTGCGTTACCAGGGCCTCGACGATAGTGGTGGCGCGGACGGGTGGACCGGGCCACGACGCGACCAATCCGCCGTGCAGCGAGATGCCGTTGAGCACTTCGACCTCGGTGCCACCCTTGATCACCAACCCTTCGACGATGTCAAAGCTGTCCAGCTCCGCACAGCCCGCGGCCACCTCAGGCAGATACCAGCCTCGGGGCGGTGGGGGGCGACGGATCCGCCGGCGACCGTCCAGCGCCCCGTGCCGGGCCAGGATGCGGCCGATCGTCCGCACCGCGGGGACGCTGCGATAGTGACGGTCGCGCATCTCGCGGTAGATGGCAGCGGCCCCGTACTCCCCCAGGTCGCTCGTGTCACGCAGCTCTCGCCGCAGCGTCAGCACGACATCTTCTACGGCCGCTTCCGTGCGATGAATCGTGTGCGCGAGGTGAGACCGGTCAGACCAATCGACTCGATCCAGCCGCTGGCCGCCGACGCGCTGCACCCACCGTTGCACGGTCTGGAGGCTCACGTGAAACCGGCGCGCCACCGCACGCAGCGAGGCACCCCGCCGAACCGCGGCAACCATCTTTCGACGTCGCTCCTCGGTCCGGCCTTTTTACGCACCTTGACCCCCGAACTAGTGTTTCGTTCAAATACTATAAACCACACTCCTGACCTGGATCCTGTGACACTCCGACCTGCATCCTGTGACACCTAGGTGACCTGGATCCTGTGGCACTTATCCTCTCACGTCTCACTTCTCACGTCTCACGTCTCACGTCTCACGTCCCACGTCTCACGTCCCACGTCCCACGTCTCACGCCTCACGTCTTACTCAAGTCACGAATCCCCCGCCGCCGCCCGCTTGGCCATGGCAGGGTACGTCCCGGTCGAGAGATTTGCCGGTAACCGCCCCGCAAGCAGCTCGGCCACTGGCCGGGTGATCTCGAGACGTCCCAGCACGATTCGCAGCACAGCCGTTATCGGGGCGGCCAGCAGCATGCCAACGACACCCCACAACAAGCCCCAGAAAACGAGCGCCAAGAGAATTGTCACCGGGTGGAGATCCAATCCCTCGCCTGTCACCAGGGGCTCCACGATGTTCCCGATCGTGAACTGCACGGCGCCAGGCAGCAGAATGACCAGAGTGATCGTGATACCACTGTCATACTGGATCAAGGCGATGGGAAGCGGCAGCAGTGTCGCAATCACCGAGCCGATCGAAGGGATAAAATTCAGCAGGAACGCCATGACGCCGAACACGAGGGCGAGCTCCAGACCAAACAGCGCGAGAATGAGCCAGGTCAGCAATCCCGTCGTGGCCGATGTGATGAACTTGATGACGATGTAGCTGCGGATCTTGCTATCGATCTGCGCGTAGAAACCTTCGCGGAATTGATTGGGGTTCCGTCCAACCATCAGGTAGATCAGGAAGATGAACACCAACACGCCATTTGTTACTAGTCCCAGAGCCGTGCCGGCGGTTGTCCGCAGCACCTCGAGGAGGGGCAGGTCTTGGAGGAATTCCGGGTCGCTCAGCGTTTGGATGATTTGGCCCTGGCCGAGATCGATGTTGCGTCGATCGAGAACGCCGAAAAACCGAGTCGTCAGGTCGGCGATACGTTCCTGGTAAAGACGCAGATTGTCGATATCCAGCAGGTTCTGCGCCGACGTGGTGACCAGCAGTCCTACGAGCGTGAATAGCCCCGCCGCAACGAGCAGCGCGATGGCCACAGCGACTACCCTGGGAAGCCGCAACCGGACGCGCAGGAAATCCACGACCGGAGCAACGAGGTAGGAGATGAAAATCGCCAGAACAAACGGCACCATGACCGGGCGGGTGAAGCTCAGCGCTGCAGCGATCGCCACGGCGGCCAACACCATGACGGACACCGTCGTCAGCAGTGAATAATCACCTCGCGATTCCGTCATCCGTCCCCCTGCTCTTCATCGCGGGAGAGTATCGCCGGCTCTCCCGACAACTGTCGTTCGACAACGAGGTAATCGGCAACCACTTTCCCGCCGATCAAGTGCTCTTGAATGATGCGCTCCAACACGGGTGGATCGCACTGACGGTACCAAGCGCCCTCCGGGTACACGACAGCCATTGGTCCGCCCTCGCAGATCCGCAAGCAGTTCGCTTTGGTTCGGTAGACGCCCCCCCGCTTCACGAGTCCCAATTCGTCCAGACGGCTCTTGAGATACTCCCACGCCTCCAACGAACGCGAACGGTCGCAACAATTGGGTTTGGTCTGGTCGCAGCACAAGAAGATGTGCCGCCGGAGCCTGGAAATGGCCAACGCTTCGGCTGTGCGTTGCTGGCGCTCTACAACCTCACTCGCCGACCTCACCCTTGCCTCTGTATCTACGACGTTAACCGAATCCGCGCTGTGATCTGTGGACTGCATACTTGGCGACGTGTGACCTAACGACGACTGCGATGGTTGGGTCCAGTCGACCCGTCTGTTCCAAAAAGCAACGTTTCTCCCTGGGTCTACAGTCTCGTCCTTATTAGGGGACGATCCACGCACACAAGGTACATCATAACAATATATATCACAATAACTTACGTTCTGGCACACAACTCGCTAGAATAAGGAGCCAGACGCCGGCTCAAGAGGATGATACACCGCGCCGTCCGTCATCTATCTCGAGTTTGCAAAAGGCAGGCGCCTCGTCCAATATTGGCCTCAGGAGGTAGAGGTACCATGCAAACCGTCGCTCTATTCGCGTTATTGATGCCGACCCTGACCGTCGCTTCAGCGCCGGTCGTCCAGCAGGAACCACCGCTGCAGATTTGGCTCAGTAGCAACGATCATCTGAAATTCGGTGAAGAGATCCGTGTATACGTCCGAACGGAAGAAGACGGACATCTCATGGTGCTTCATGCCGATCCGGAAGGCCGCGTCCGCGTTTTATTCCCGCTAGATCCATTTACAGACGACTTCATTCGGGGCGGTCGCGACTTCGAGCTACGCGATCGGGAGAACGACGACGCGATTCGGACGGTAGAAGAGGTCGGATATGGGACGGTGTATGTCGCATTCTCTACGGATCCCTTCCGCTACAGCGAGTTCAGCCGCGGGGATCATTGGGACTATCGTGTCTTTGACGAGTACGAGATCACGGGCGACGCCGAAGGTCCGTTGACACAAATTGCCCAGCGAATGGCTAGCAGCAGTTCGTTTGTGTACGACACCGACACCTATTACCTCAGCCCACCGTCGGCGTACACCAATGCGTACCGCAACTATCGGCCCGGTTATTCCGGCCGCCACGATCACCACGACATCGGGGTCCGCATCGGATTACACATCGGTGGTCCCCGGTACTCTGGGTGGCCGTTGCATCGCTATCGGTATGGGTACGGGGCGGGCTACTGGTACGATCCGTTTTATTACGATCCGTTCTACTATGACCCGTTCTACTACGCTCCGTATTGGGATCCCTTCTTCTTCGGGTTCGGCTACGGATATGGATATAGACACGGATACGGGTACGGATACGGCGGTTACTACGGAGCGAACTATTACTACGGCCGCAACGCCTTTTACGGCGGCTCAGGGGTGCGGGTGAACCGCCGGTACACAACCAGAAACAGCCAGCCGGTGGTCGCCTCGAATTATCGCGACCGCCGCCTCGGTCCATCGGGAACGTTGGCCAGTGCCAGCCGCCGGGCATCGTCCACTCGCGCACGGCCGGTACGGGCATCCACTGCGGTCAGCCGGCGCACGCCGACGACCCGAGCCGCAACACCGGGGACGACCCGGCGCACGCCGACGACCCGAGCCGCCACTCCGGGGACGACCCGGCGCACGGCCGATCGAGGCGCCACACCGGTGACCCCAAGCAACCGGCGCGCAGCACCGCAGCGCTCGCCGACGGCCGGCTCCAACGGGAGGCGCGCCACGGGCGAGCGAATATATCGCGTGGGTCCGCGAGTCTCGACGACGACGCCAACGAGCCGTGCGCAGCGATCCACACGACCCGCTCCGCAACAGCGTGCGACGGCGCCATCGAGTCGTCGCGGAACAGCGTCGCGGGCGCGGGCAACGAGCAGTTCGGGTAGCCGTGCCACGCCAACGCGCAGCTCGGGATCGCGGAGTCAGGCACGCCCGTTCTCAAGCGGCGGTAGGCGCGCCGCTCCCCAGCGGAGTACCTCTTCTACACGCTCGAGGACATCCGCGCGGCGATCCACGTCGCGCAGTTCGCCAGGTTCGCGTGTGCAGCGTAGCAGTCCTCGACGGACCACCCGATCGGCTCCGAGGAGAAGCAGCAGCGGCCGCTCAGCAACGCGCAGTTCCGGATCGTCGAGCCGTGGCCGCAGTTCGGCCCGGCGCAGTTCGGGATCCCGCGGTTCCTCGTCGCCGGCACGGCGCTCCGGCCGGCGCAGGAACTGAGAATAGCCAGCTCATAGCGGCCCGCACCTGCGGGCCGCTTTTTTTAGCCACAGTGGAACCAGAGGTTACCGAGCCCCGCCCCACCCTGGGGTAATTTCTTGGTTCTTCCGGGGTGAGTGAGTGAAAGGACAATTCCTGTCCTCCCGTAATCCATCACCGGCCTCGGTCGACTAAGAGCCATCCCACCCTACCCCAGGATAGCCACGGAAACCACGGAAACCCCGCCCCACCCCCGGATTGTGGCTCCCCTCCCCCAACCTCCTGCCGGATCTCTTCCTTCGCGTTGGCCATCCACGTGTGGGGGGCGGGGACCCAAATTCAGGGAGGGGGGCGGGGGTCCGTGGATTCCGTGGCTATCAAAATCGGCCACGATTACGAGTTTTGTGATATCATCGACGACGAGTTCGATGTTGAGAAACAATCCATCCGAGCGTGCCGATAAATGGCGTTCGACAAGAGAGATGCTATGAGCCAAGAAACCCTACGTGCAGCGCGTTTCGAGTTGGTCGATCACCACGGCAACCCCCGCGCCGTGCTCGCCTGTGACCGTGACTCCGGGGCGCCGACGTGCACATTCCTGGACGGATCCGGCCAGACGCGTGTGACGGTAGGCATCGCATGGAACGACATGCCGAGTATTCAACTCAACGCGGCCGATGGAACGGCGCGCGTGGCCATAATCGTGAGGCCCGACGATTCGGGAATGGTCCTGGTTGTGGACGATACCGGCGCAAAAACCGTCGTGACCAGTAGCGGGGCCGTGCAGGAGGAGGCTTAGAGAGATAGGGTGTAGGTTGTAGGGTGTAGGGTTGGTTGGAACCTTCCCATTTCGTGAGTGATGCCTACCACCGAGCGTGTTCAACCGGCTGGGCAGCGCCGGATTCTTTTGGCGGATGCCGACGCCTTTTATGTGGCGGTTGCGCGTCTTGCCGATCCCGATGGCGCGGGCAAGGAACCCCTGCTCATCGTCGGAGGCTCTTCCAAACGCGGGGTCGTGACCTCCGCATCGTACGAGACCCGCAAATACGGCGTCCGTTCCGCCATGCCCACCGGCCAGGCCCTGCGGTTGTGTCCCAAGGCGGTGATCGTTCCGGTGCCGCGGGATATGTTGTCGCAAAAGAGTCGCGAGATACGTGCGGCCCTCCAAGACTTCTCACCGGTGGTCGAGCCGGCGAGCATCGACGAGTTCTACATCGATCTCACCGGCACCGAACGGCTCTATACCGAGAGCCTTGCCGACACCGCCGCTCGTATCCGCCAACGAGTTCACGAAAAAACGAAGCTGACCATGTCGATCGGCGGCGGCACGTCGCGTCTCATCGCCAAGCTCGCCGCCGAAGAAGCCAAGCGACGTCCCGATCGGGAGGTCTTGGGCGTCTATATCGTACCGCCGGGCGAGGAAGCCGCATTCGTGAGTGGTCTCAAACTAGCCGACATTCCGATGATCGGTCCCAAATTTCAAGAACGGCTCGCGAAATACGGGCTACACACCGTTCGGGATGCCTTGCCGTGCGACATCGACGTCTTGCAGGGTTGGTTCGGTAAGCGAACCGCACGGTGGCTCTACAACCGCATCCGCGGAATCGACAGCGGTCTCATCGACGGCCATGTCCGCTCCAAGTCCATCAGTCACGAAGAAACGTTCTTTGAAGACCTCAGCAAAGACGAAGACCTCAATCGAGAACTACTCCGGCTCGCCGTTCACGTGGCGGCTGACATGCGTCGGCAAGGGTTTTTGACACGCACCGTCACGGTGAAGCTGCGGGATAGCGACTTCAAAACCCGCCAAGCAGGCCACACCTTCCCCGAACCGGTATCGGCCGACCGGCCAATCGTCGAAACCGCCCAACAGCTCCTGAAAAGACTCCGTCGCGCCCGACGCACCAGCGCGAGGCTGCTCGGGGTCGCCGTGTCACAACTCGTCAAGGAGCGCGATCTGTCCCAGTTGTCGATGTTCGAAGAGAGTGCGGAGGGAGATCTGGAAACCGATCACGATCGCGCCATCGCCAAGCTCGTCGATACGATCAACGTGAGATTCGGCCGGCGTGGGATACGGAGGGGAAGTGAGGTGAAGACGCAAAGACGTGAGACGTAAGACGTAAGACGGCCCCCTTCCTCACCCCAATGGGGCGGAGTTGGACGGCCGTCTCACTTCTCACGTCTCACGTCTTACGTCTTACGGGACAAGTGTCAGAGGATGCAGGTCACTTGGGACGTGCTTCTTTGACAGGTAGTGCGTACGCACGTGACATATTGAGAATTGGCGATCATTCCTGAAAGCCATGACGAGGAAACCGATAGCGAACGGTCTGCAACAGGGGCTGCGACCCTGGTTCGCGCCGCCGCAGCGCGTAGAAGCGGATGCGGTTGGCGTCGAAATCGACCTCGGCGCGCACGAGACGATGGGACCAGCGCGGATCGACCCGCCAGGTATGCCCCAGCAGCTCGGCCGTTCCCTGCTCGCTGATGCGCCGCAGGAACACCAAGCGGCCGCGCGGGCGGGTCTGCAAGTCCAACGCCCACTCTTCGGGAAACGTCCGTCGTGGCGGGGCGGCCTCCAGGCGCGGTGCCGCACGGCGGCGGACTGCTGCCACGTAGCGATCCGAACGCTCCTGCAGGGCCGCGCGGGTGGGATGATGGAAACGGGCCCACACCTTGGCCTGCCACCGACCGTTGTAGCTTTCTACCGCCGCCTGGAAGCCGGTCTCGCGTGGCGGCGCGAACACGGGGACGATCCCCAAACTCAAACACAGGCGCGTGACACGGCCGACGGTGTCAGGGAACTGATGCGCGCCCTGGAACCGGGTGTCGTTGTCGAACTGTGCATAGGCTGGCAGCCCGAACTGCCGCCAGTGCGTTACCAGGGCCTCGACGATAGTGGTGGCGCGGACGGGTGGACCGGGCCACGACGCGACCAATCCGCCGTGCAGCGAGATGCCGTTGAGCACTTCGACCTCGGTGCCACCCTTGATCACCAACCCTTCGACGATGTCAAAGCTGTCCAGCTCCGCACAGCCCGCGGCCACCTCAGGCAGATACCAGCCTCGGGGCGGTGGGGGGCGACGGATCCGCCGGCGACCGTCCAGCGCCCCGTGCCGGGCCAGGATGCGGCCGATCGTCCGCACCGCGGGGACGCTGCGATAGTGACGGTCGCGCATCTCGCGGTAGATGGCAGCGGCCCCGTACTCCCCCAGGTCGCTCGTGTCACGCAGCTCTCGCCGCAGCGTCAGCACGACATCTTCTACGGCCGCTTCCGTGCGATGAATCGTGTGCGCGAGGTGAGACCGGTCAGACCAATCGACTCGATCCAGCCGCTGGCCGCCGACGCGCTGCACCCACCGTTGCACGGTCTGGAGGCTCACGTGAAACCGGCGCGCCACCGCACGCAGCGAGGCACCCCGCCGAACCGCGGCAACCATCTTTCGACGTCGCTCCTCGGTCCGGCCTTTTTACGCACCTTGACCCCCGAACTAGTGTTTCGTTCAAATACTATAAACCACACTCCTGACCTGGATCCTGTGACACTCCGACCTGCATCCTGTGACACCTAGGTGACCTGGATCCTGTGGCACTTATCCTCTTACGTCTCACTACCGCTTTACCGCTTTTACTTCGACCCCCTTTTTCACGGCGGCGGTCGAATCGGCCTTTACCTGCCCCAGCACCGACGGCAACTCGATACCGGCTTGCTCGGCGAGTTCGTGCATCGCCGGTAGCGAACCGATGAGTCCCGAGAGGAAGTCTGCGGTGGCACCGCGATTGCTTCCGTTGCCGTTGCCACCCGAGTCCCACACGGTGATCTTGTCGATCTTCAGGTTCTGGATCGCCTTGACCTGCTCCGAGACCAACGTTGGGAGCTGTTCGATCATCAAGAGCGTGGGCGCTACCTCTGGATTCTCTGCACACGCCTCCATCAACTGGCGGTAACCCTCCGCCTTTGCTTCCAGGACCTTGCGGGTTCCTTCGGCTTCGGCCGTGTACTTCGCCAGAATGGCATCCGCTTCACCTCTGGCTTCGCGCCGCGCCTTCTCCGCTGTCGCGTCGGCGGCGATCTCCATGCGGATCTTCTCGATCTCCTGCTTCGCCAGCTGTTCCTTCCTCAGCCGCGCGAGTTCCTGCTCGCGCTCGGCGATCAGAATCGCGCTCTGGGCTTCTGCGGCCGCAACTTGGGCTTTTCGCTTTGCTTCGGCGCGAATCTCCGCCAACCGGGCGTTCGACTCCGCGATCTCGGCGTTCGACTTGTTTTCGCCCTCGACCGCGGTCGACTCCGCCTCGGCCACCTGGACCCGCTGCCGCTGCTCGGCTTCTTTTTCGGCCGCTACGGTTTCGGCGGCGCGCTGCGCCGCGGCAATTTCATGGTCCCGCTTCGACTCCACCTCACCCTTGATGGATTCGGCCTCCAACGCCGCCACCGATACACGACGCTTCTGCTCGGCGTCTTTCTCACCGGTGGCCGCCGTCGCCTCCTCCTGCGCGACGCTGACCGACCTCTCCCGATCCGCCATCGCCGTACCGCTGGCTCCGTCGCGATCTTGCTGCGCCACCTCGACCCGCGCGCGGTTGATGGCCTCGGCCGCCGCCCGCTTACCGATGGCCTCGATGTATCCACTCTCATCGGTGATGTCGCGAATGTTCACGTTGATGAGCGTGAGACCGATTTTGTTGACTTCCTCGGCAACGTTGGCATTGATGAGCGACATGAACTTCTCGCGGTCCTTGTTGATCTCTTCGATCGACAAGGTTGCGATAACCAGACGTAGCTGCCCGAGAACGATATCCTGCGCCTGATCCCGGATCTTCCGATCGTCCAGATGAAGCAACCGCTCCGCCGCGTTGTTCATCAACACGGGATCGGTCGAAATACCGACCGTGAACGTCGAGGGCACATTTACACGAATGTTGTTGAGTGACAGTGCACCTTCGAGCGGAATGTCGATAACCAGAGGCTCCAATCCCAGATAGGCGTAATCTTGCAGGAGGGGGATGATGAACTTGCCGCCGCCGTGGAGGCACTTCGACGCCTTGTTGACACCTACCTTACCGTAGATGACCAAAATCTTGTTGCTCGGGCACCGCTTGTACTGCTTCACCACGAACATCACGAAGAACAGGAACAACAGTAGAACGGCCCCACCGAGTCCGAGCCACATCAGTGGGAACGTGTCTAGAGGAGGAAGGTCCTGCACGAATACCATCGATAGATAGTCAAACATAGTAACCGCTCCCATCTAAGACTCGGATCAGATCTACACTCTTTCGACCGTTACCGAGTTGTCGTTATTGACCTCGAGAACACGGACCCGCTCGCTAGATGCCAAGCCCCCACCATTCGTGACGGCCTTGTAGAAGCGCTCGCGCTCGTCGATAACCACACGCACCATGCCTCGTCCACTTCCATGAGCGGGAATCGCGGTGTACACCGTGCCGTCCATATCCAGTGCCTGCTGGATCGATACGTTGCCGCTGCTCTGCAACCGGAAGATGAGGCTCAACAACTTCCCCAACAACCAGACCATGCCCGCACCGGCAGCGACCCCGAACGCGCCGCTCATGACCAACGACCACCCCGCCCCACGCAACGCACCGAGCCCACCCCACCCGAATCCCATCAAGAACGCCGCGATGCTCTGAATCGACAACAGCTTGAACGCCTCGGACGAATCGCCGGCGTCCGCGTCGACGTCGAAGTCCACATCGGCGTCGAGACCCGTGTCTCCACCACCGATGAACATCAACGCCATTCGCAACGAGAAAAACAGGGTGCCGACGATTGCCGGGACGGTGAACCATGCAGCGGGAAAACCGAAAAAGAGATTGCTCATATGGGGCCTCGCCGAATGAGCTTGCTACAAGAGGTACACGTGAGGGACGGTTTTATTCGGATTCTAAAGAAAGGGCCATGTACCGGTGGGCGATAGGGATGGTGGGGGGAGATTCAGAGACGCAGAGATGCACGGGGGCACGGGGGCACGGGGGCACGGGGGTAGCATGACGGATCGGGGGCATCAAGGGGGATCGAGGGGCATCAAGGGGGATCAAGGGACATTAAGGGCAGCGAGGGGCAGCGAGGGACAGCAACGACTCGCGCCTCACATCTCACATCTCACGACTCACGACTCACGACTCACGTCTCACGGGACAAGTGTCAGAGGATGCAGGTCACTTGGGACGTGCTTCTTTGACAGGTAGTGCGTACGCACGTGACATATTGAGAATTGGCGATCATTCCTGAAAGCCATGACGAGGAAACCGATAGCGAACGGTCTGCAACAGGGGCTGCGACCCTGGTTCGCGCCGCCGCAGCGCGTAGAAGCGGATGCGGTTGGCGTCGAAATCGACCTCGGCGCGCACGAGACGATGGGACCAGCGCGGATCGACCCGCCAGGTATGCCCCAGCAGCTCGGCCGTTCCCTGCTCGCTGATGCGCCGCAGGAACACCAAGCGGCCGCGCGGGCGGGTCTGCAAGTCCAACGCCCACTCTTCGGGAAACGTCCGTCGTGGCGGGGCGGCCTCCAGGCGCGGTGCCGCACGGCGGCGGACTGCTGCCACGTAGCGATCCGAACGCTCCTGCAGGGCCGCGCGGGTGGGATGATGGAAACGGGCCCACACCTTGGCCTGCCACCGACCGTTGTAGCTTTCTACCGCCGCCTGGAAGCCGGTCTCGCGTGGCGGCGCGAACACGGGGACGATCCCCAAACTCAAACACAGGCGCGTGACACGGCCGACGGTGTCAGGGAACTGATGCGCGCCCTGGAACCGGGTGTCGTTGTCGAACTGTGCATAGGCTGGCAGCCCGAACTGCCGCCAGTGCGTTACCAGGGCCTCGACGATAGTGGTGGCGCGGACGGGTGGACCGGGCCACGACGCGACCAATCCGCCGTGCAGCGAGATGCCGTTGAGCACTTCGACCTCGGTGCCACCCTTGATCACCAACCCTTCGACGATGTCAAAGCTGTCCAGCTCCGCACAGCCCGCGGCCACCTCAGGCAGATACCAGCCGTGCCGGGCCAGGATGCGGCCGATCGTCCGCACCGCGGGGACGCTGCGATAGTGACGGTCGCGCATCTCGCGGTAGATGGCAGCGGCCCCGTACTCCCCCAGGTCGCTCGTGTCACGCAGCTCTCGCCGCAGCGTCAGCACGACATCTTCTACGGCCGCTTCCGTGCGATGAATCGTGTGCGCGAGGTGAGACCGGTCAGACCAATCGACTCGATCCAGCCGCTGGCCGCCGACGCGCTGCACCCACCGTTGCACGGTCTGGAGGCTCACGTGAAACCGGCGCGCCACCGCACGCAGCGAGGCACCCCGCCGAACCGCGGCAACCATCTTTCGACGTCGCTCCTCGGTCCGGCCTTTTTACGCACCTTGACCCCCGAACTAGTGTTTCGTTCAAATACTATAAACCACACTCCTGACCTGGATCCTGTGACACTCCGACCTGCATCCTGTGACACCTAGGTGACCTGGATCCTGTGGCACTTATCCTCTCACGTCTCACGTCTCACGCCCACCAGCCGATACACACCCAATCCCACGGCGACGTTCGGCAGCAGCACCAACGCGTAGAGTTCTCCGTTCACTTGATCGAGGCCCGGCAGGACCTGAGCGATGAAACCCAACGCTGAAAGGCCCGCGACCGCCACAGCAAGCAGGGCCACCGGCCGGTTGACCCGGCGTACGCCGAGCGAGGCTAGTGGCACGGTCAGGGCCAACGCGAGTGAAAGCGGATTGAACAAGAACAGATTCTCATTCCAATACGCCGACGCATGATCGGTGGCCACGACCAGTCCAAACAACACGGCCCCAAGTGCCCCAACCACAAGCATCCACACCGTGCTCACGCTTACAAACCCGACGCGGCCCCATTTGCTTTTCGCTCCCGCAGCGGCCAACCAGAACAGTAACCCCGACAGTACGACCCCCACGGCCAGATACGCCAGCGTCCACGACGGCGGGACCTCGTCGGATGGCGGCCTGGTGCTCTCAAAGACGGTGCGTTCCGAAGCAATAAGAGGTTCTTGGCTTCCATCGGGTCCGGTCACCGAGATCGCCCGAAGATGATCTCGCAAGCTCATGGGCAAGAACATCTCCTCCCGCACGGTGATGGGTTTGTCTACCATGGGGCCGAGCGCAATCATGAGACCGGTGTAGTACCACACGTTGTTTGTCGTCAAACGCCGCGTGTGAAACCTCAAGGTCGTGCCGGCCGACGTGTCCTCGGTTTGGCGTCGGATCACGCCTCCCAGCACCCGATCCAACGCATCGCGAACGCGAGTGGAGCAGTTATCGTAGTAGTAGTCGTAGCGATATTCTTGGTTTTCCGGCCGGTCGTTCCACAGCAAGAAATCCCGCAACTCGATTCGCTGCGCGGGAGTGAGATTGAGCTCCTGCACCCAAACGCTGCGGTTGACCCGTTCGCGATAATACCGGAACGCCACATCCGGGCCGCCGCTGGTCAACATGTAGAGCATCCGGCCTTGGATAAACCGGAGAACGAAGTTCTCCGCATTGAAATCGTAGCTGCCGTAGTTGTACAACTGGTTGATCCGGCGTTCCGGATCTTGAATCCAGATCGCGTTGTGTCCGAAACGATCCCAGATGTTCGACCCAGGACCGATCGTGACGAGCGCTACGCGAACCTGCGAACCCGGCACGTCCGGGTCGGCGGCCGGCGCCTGTCCCGCCAGACTCGCCACACCGCAACACAGAAGCACCGTGGGTAACGCTGTTTGCACTATTCGCATGGGTCGTAGAATATAGTCCGGTCCAGCGCCACAGGTTCCCAGTGCCTCGAAATCGACGACGAAGGGCGCTGGATTTCAGATTTCAGATTGCAAATTGGCTGCTGCCCCTTGCTGCCCCCTGCTGCCCCTGTGCCCCTGTGCCCCTGTGCCCTGTGCCCTGTGCCCTTGTGCCCCTAATCCGTCTTGCTGCCCCAGCTGCCTCCCCTGCACCCGTGCTCCTGTGCATCCCAACTCATCAGTTCGAAGGCCACTTCACAAAACAATCCCGGTACTGGTCCAGTGCATCGGGAAACAGGTCTGGATGCAATATCGCTCCGAGTATCTCCGCGCTGTCCGCAAGCCGAGGTCCCGGTCGGTTGAAGTAGGCATTGCCGTCGGCGACGAAACATTTTCCCCGTTGAACCGCTGGTATGCTCTCGAGCGCTGCCGCCAGCACTTCGTCATCGAGTTCGCCGAGGGTCTTGGATAATTCGTAGCCGCACGGGAGTATGACCACGACGTCCGGATCGGCCGCCGCAATCTCGGACCACTCCACCGTTTTGAACGCCTCGGGTGATTCGACAATCACCGGCTCGCCACCGGCAACACGCACGAGTTCGGGAATCCAACCCCCTGCCACCATCACCGGGTCCGCCCATTCGATCATGACCACCCGCGGGCGCGATGCCGTTCCCGCCGTACGCTGCTCGATATCGGCGAGACGCCTCGCAAAGGCATCGACTAGCTCCCGACCCCGCTCCGGCACACCGCTCGCATCGGCGACCCTCTGAAAATCCGCAGTGACATCACTGATATTGTTCGGGTGCAGCGTGCAGATCTTGGTGTCCTTGAGCGTTACCTGGCACAGTGCGCCCTCGACATCGGTCAAGGAGACTGCGCACACCTCACACTGATCCTGTGTGACGATCAGGTCCGGCTTGAGACGCTCGAGTTCGGCAACACGAATGTCGTACACGCTCAATCCGTCACGCACGACATCCCTCACGTGCCGATCGATCTCCCCCGAGCTGGTACTCGGATCCACCTTCGGCGCCGACAACACCGGAAGCGTGGCTACGTCGGTCGGGTAATCGCACTCGTGTGACCGCCCGATGAGCCGGTGACGCAGATCCAGCACGCTGACGATCTCCGTGGCGCTTGCGAGTAACGAAACGATGGTGGGTTCGGACGTCATCCATGCTCCGAAAAAAAGAGGTTCATCTCGGAATTCTCGGGTATGCGATTGAAGAGATGATCGCGGGCCCTTCCGCCCCACACCAGGTTAGCCACGGAATCCACGGACCCCCTCACCCCCCAACTCAATGTATAAAGAAAAGTGTCAAAACGAGGCCGGCCAGGAACGAATGATTAGCTTGTCGACAGCGACTATCATTTACGACTCAGTGCTTCCACGCTCGAAAGACGATCCTCTTGACCCTGCTCCTGGCCAGCATCGCCGCTCTCGTCACCGGACCGTTGGCATACCGATTCGCACACAGAAGCGGCACCGCGCTCACGATCCTGGACGGTTTCGTGTTTGTCGCGATCAGCGGATTGGTGATCCTGAGCGTACTCCCTGAAGCGATCGTCCATGGAGGGTGGATAGCGATCGTGTTCATCGTCGCCGGGTTCGTCGGTCCCACCGTCGCGGAACACCTGTTCCACCGAGCGGCGAAAGGCACTCACGTCGCAGCACTCATCTTGGGACTGGTGGGGTTGTTTCTCCACGCTTTCGTCGACGGCGCAGCGCTCGGCGACGGGCTCGCCTTACAGGCGGGCGGCCAGTTGCCCACCGCCGTCGTGCTGCACCGCCTTCCCGTCGGACTCGCGATTTGGTGGCTGCTTCGCCCCCACTTCGGGACGGTAATGGCCAGCCTTGCGCTCACCGCCGTGGCCGGTGCAACCACAGTCGGTTATTATGTCGGCCCGGCGCTTGGGGCCGAAATCGCGGTCGGATCGGTGGCGTGGTTTCAGGCCTTTGTCGGCGGATCGTTGCTCCACGTGGTTTTCTTCAGACCGCATCTGGACGCCCACACCCACGGGAAGACGGCGACCACGGCTGCTTCGCGCCGAAGCGAGGGCGTAGGCGCACTGATTGCGCTGGCGCTGCTCGCGGTCATCCTGCGGGGTGCCGAAGCGGCCAACGCCGGCTTGCAAGGGAAAGTCATCGGCATGCTGACCGAGCTGTCGTTGGAAAGCGCACCGGCGCTCCTCCTCGCTTTTTTGGCGGCGGGGTTCATCAGCGTGTTCATGCCACCGTCATCGATCGAGTGGTTGGCAAGAGGCGGGACAGGAATGCAGGCCGTCCGAGGGGTTGCGTTCGGACTTCCCCTCCCGATTTGTTCGTGCGGAGTCGTTCCACTATATCGGTCGCTCATCGGTAAGGGCGTTCCACCGGCGGCGGCCATCGCGTTCTTGGTGGCAACACCAGAACTCGGATTGGACGCAGTATTCCTTTCGATCCCCTTGCTCGGTCCGCACATGACCGCCATCCGAGTCGTCGGAGCCACGGTAGTGGCATTGCTCGTGGGTCGCCTGGTTGGAAGCGTGATCTCGTCGCACCAGTCCGAGGCCCCGGTGACGGACACTGACTCGGCGCCGGTCGGTGATCGGCTGCGCGCACGGGTGAACAAGGCGTTTCGTGTGGGCTTGGGCGACGTGGTCGACGACACCGCACCGTGGATACTCGCCGGACTCGGGGTCGCCGCCCTCGCCGCTCCGTTTCTCGATGGAGCCCCACTGTCCGCGATCCCGGCCGGGGTAGACGTGTTGATCTTCGCGTTGTTGGGTGTGCCCACCTACGTGTGCGCTTCGGCGGCGACGCCGCTCGTGGCGGTGTTACTACTCGCTGGCCTCTCCCCCGGCGCGGCCCTCGCGTTTCTCATCACGGGGCCGGCAACGAACATCACGACGTTCGGCGTGCTCACCCAACTGCACGGAAAACGCGCCGCGGTAACGTTCTCCATGGCCATCATCGGCACATCGGTGGCATTAGGTTACAGCGTGAACGCCTTCTTCGGAAATATTCCGATCGTGGCGCTCGACATGCTCACCGTCGAAGGCGCGTCGGCGTACAAGATCGCTGCTCTGATCGGATTGGTTCTCTTGTTCAGCGCGTCGTTGTTGCGCCGGGGCCCGCGTGGGTTTGTCGCGGAGCTCACGTTCTCCGGGGGGTAGCGCGATCTTGAATATCCAATATCCAATATTGAATATCGAAGATGGAAACTTGGATATTGGATATTCGCTTTTACACCCCGCCGCGTTCCCAGGGTCCCCAGATCGCGTAGGTCGCGCCGGGGCGCTGAATGTTCAAGAATAGCGTTTGTCCGTCGGGACTGAAGGTCGGTCCGGCAATCTCCGAACGGTTCGCAATGTTTTGCGCAAAGTCGAAGATCCTGCCGCTCGGCGTCAGGATTCGCACGTAGTTACTGGCACGCCCGTCTTCGGTGATCAAGACCATACCGCGCGGACTCACACACAGGTTGTCGGGTCCGTCCAGCACGTCCGGAGACGGCGACTCGAACAGGAGTGTCACCTCACCATCGCCGGGACCACGGGGCCGGTAATGCCAGATTTGGCCCGCGTGGGCCGTACCACCATTGGTGCAGCTGAAGTAGACGCCCCCTTCGCCGTAGAAGCATCCTTCGATACGGGAAAATCCGGCGGCGCCCTGCAACCACCCCTGCTCAAACACGGCTCCGGGATCTTCGACGGCATTTTCCGGATCGGGAGCGAAGATCGTCACCCAATTTGCCGGCATCGGCCGCCCGACGTCTTGTCCCGTGTCGGTATCGAGATTGGGTCGACCGTCGACGGCCAACATCTGAAGCACGCCACCGGCAGTCAGATCGGCCGGCTCTCCGTTGTGATAGGGGCGTTCCGGCAAAAAGCGGTAGAAACCGGCGCGCAATGCGTCTTCGGTGAGATACACGACGCCGGTGGTGGGATCCACGGCGGCCGCTTCGTGCACGAAACGACCCATGGCTTTCAGCGGCACGGGCTCGATGGGTCCGTCTGCGCTGACTGGTACTTCAAAGATGTAGCCGTGTTCCTGCCCAACAACGGCCCCTCCAACGATGATTTCCTCACACGTAAGCCACGACCCCCACGGGGTGGCACACCCGGCGCAGTTCACGGCCGTGCCCGACAAGCTCACGAAGTCACGCACGACCTCGCGCGTGGTCGGATCGATTTCCAAGGAGACGGTACCTCCACCCGTGAACACGTCGTAAACCGGCTGAATGATCGGCGCCGCAAGGGGGCGTCCCGCCACTTCGTGATTCCGTATGAGACGAATGTTGCCGTTTGGCATAGGGAAGGCGGCCATCCCGTCGTGTGCGGCGGGGGTTGGGAAGCCGTCGCTCATGATCGAGCCGGTCATGCCGAATTTTTTGTATTGAAAACCCGCGGGGAGTTCGAAATCGGGTCCGGCCTGCTCCAGAGGTCCGTATCCCCCGCCGCCATCGTCGGTGACGAAGTGACTAGTCGTCGCGCAGGATATTCCCTGTAACGCGGCGAACCCGGTCATACCGGTGGTCGCCGTCATCTTCAAAAACTCTCGGCGATCCATCTTCTCCCGCCAACGCTTCGGTGACCTATGAATACGGAAGAGCGTTCAAGAGATTTGGCCGGCGGGAATTCCTTCGTCGATGAGCATGATCGGAATGTCATCGTCGATGCGGTAGATCGTCTCTTGGTCCTCGGTGATGAGCCCCGCCTCCAACGGTGCCTCGACCTTCTTCCCCTCCACGTTCTTTACCTCTCCCTTCGCGATGCGCTCATTCAACGCTTTACGCTTGTCCTCCGAAAGCATTTCCACGGGGACCTTCGTTTTGGGACAACAGAGTATCTCCAACAATTCTTGATCGATCATCCTTGTCGCTCCTTCGCTGTTCGTCATGACTCGTCACACTGGTGCTCGATCGGCTCGCACGTCACTACCCCGGCCGTTGCAGCATGCGCCCCAACCGCCGCCCGCCCAATAGATGCATGTGTAGATGAAAAACATCTTGACCGCCGTTTTCACGGCAGTTGACGATCAATCGATATCCGTCAGCGGCAACGCCCTCGTCCTCCGCGAGCTTTGCGGCGGCGATGAACATCCTGCCCAAGGTCTGTTCATCATCCGGAGTCACGTCCGCCGCCGTTGGGATAGCCTTGTTGGGGACAATCAGAATGTGCGTCGGCGCCTGCGGATTCACATCTCGAAACGCGGTGACGAGTTCGTCTTGGTACACGATATCAGCCGGGATCTCTCCCTTGATAATCTTGCCGAATACCGTGTCTTCGGTCATCCGCATGACTCTCCTGCGTTTTCTTGGGGCCCATCGACCGGAGCGCTCCATTATGAAGCGGGGCGCCCCGAAGCGCTAGCAGTCGTGACCCCGCACGCCCGCGACCATGGGGGAAAGCCGGCCAACTCAACAAGCCATCAATAATCTATTATCATATCCCCCTCAACCGAAAACGGCACCCCAATTCCGCCGCGATGGGGCCTTTTCCGGATGCGGTGTTCCGCATTCGATCACGATCCGGCTGGGCTCGACGAAAGGACTGGAGCGCGAAGCATGGAACGCGACACTCCGCAGCGTCGAGCGATCCGGGACGTTTTGGCCTTGGCCATCGCGGGTACCGGCCTCGTCGTTTCTCCGCATATCACCCAGGCACAGCAAACCGGTTGGAACGATGCTCGGACGATGAACCTCGTGCGTCGTGCCGTCGAGCGACGGTCGCACCGGTTCGCCGAGAACGGACTCGTTGACTACACCGCGGAAGCCCACGGCTATCTCACATTTCTGGGGCAATTTGGTAAGGGGTTTCCCGACCCACCTCGGGTGGTCAAGGTGGATCAGCTCGTTGTGCAACTGTATTGGAAGGCCCCGATGCTCAGCAAGCAACGGTTGATCGGCCAACGAGACACCCTCGTTCTTCCCGCGCAGATCAGTTACTACCGGGATCGATTCGGCGTTGTACAAAACAATTTTCCCGATCTCATCCGGATGGGAGACGGTCGAGATGTGCGCGACGTGCCTCACCCGCTCTCTCCGCACGGTATTGCCACCTACGAGTACGCGATCAACGATTCGCTCATCCTCCGGTCTCCGGAACGCGTGCTCAACGTTTACGTAGTGCAAGTGCGACCGCAAGACCAGTCGCAGGCCGGGGTCATCGGTGCCGTGTACCTCGATCGGGACACTGGAGCGGTCGCACGCATGGCCCTCACGTTCACGAGTCACGCTTTCTTGGATAAACGCATCGAACGTTTGTCGGTTGTCCTCGAGAATGCCCTCATCGACGAGTTCTGGCTTCCGTCTCACCAAGAGGTCGAGGTGGTTCGCCGCCACACCTGGCTCAATTTTCCCTTGCGCGGCATCATCCGAGCACGTTGGGAAGTGTGTTGCTACGACCTGAACGTGGGACTCGACCCGGACTTGTTTGTCGGAGCGGAGTTCGTTCGCGTGCCCCCGGAGCGCCTCGCGGAATATCCCTTCCAGGGCGGCATCGTGGATTCGTTACCGGAAGACGTGCGATTCGCAACCGACGAAGACGCGCGGCACGTATTGCGGCAGGCACAACAACTCGTCGGCGTCGACGCGCTCAGCAGGCAGCTACGTGGGGGCGCTCTGTCGGCCGCACGAATATCCGACCTCGTGCGGGTGAATCGCGTGGAAGGCATTGCGGTCGGCGCGGGAGGATTGGTGCGCCTCGGGAGTGGAAGCAGTATCGAACTCGTTGGCCGCATCGGTTTAGCGGACAAATCGGTCAAAGGCCGGTTCGCCGTCACGACACGTCCGTCGACACGCACCCGGCTCGAATTGTTCGCCGAAAGGGAGCACCGTGACGTGGGCGATCGAGAGGAAACGTCACTGATGCGCAACAGCGTAGGGGCGGGCGCATTTGGACGCGACTTCACGAATCCTTATGAGATTCGAGCGGTCGGGGCAACACTCGGTTTCGTGGATGTAGGCGGTGTGCAACTGGATCTCACCGCGTCGTACGAGCGACAAGAACGACTCAGTATCAACGCGTCTTCGCTCACTGGTTCATTCGATCCCGTGATACCAGCGTGGTCGTTGCGACAGGGAAGATTGTCCGTCGGGATGGTGCGCCCGGCATCAACCGCGTTTTGGGGTATGGAGGTCGGCTGGCAAGCCGAATTCCGCGCCGGACTCTACAGCGGGCAAGACACGTCCATCGCCTCGTCACAACCGTACTACGGCCGGTTCTTCTTCGCCGCGAACATGGAACGGCGAATCGGAACTCACCGCTTGCTATTCTCGAGCACGGCGGCTGCTGTAGCCGCCACACCGGATATCCCGGCCCAAGAATACGTCTTTCTCGGGGGGCCGTTGAGCGCCCCCGGGTACGGGTATCATGAACTGACCGGAGCATTCGGCGCGACCCAACACGCGGAGTGGCAGTTTCCCATACCGTTTCCATCGGTGGGTTTGGGCCGCTTCGGCCGCTCCCCGCCCAGCGCCACCCTGGCTCCCTTCGCCCACGTGGCCGTCGTACACCAATCCGCGCCGTTCGCACCCAGCCGCAGCGGCTTCTATCCGTCGGTCGGCGTCGCCGCCCATTTCATCTTCGACATCCTGAGAATTCAAACAGCGCGCGGACTGCGAGACGGCCGCTGGACATTCTCGATCGACGTGCATCGGCAGTTCTGGGGTATTCTTTGAGCGGCGGCACTATCCGTAGATGGCCACGGAATCCACGGAACCCACGGAACCCGACCCATCCCTTCTTTTTGGTCTCTTTTTCTACAACGATTCTCTATGTGCTTCGCATGCTAACGATACTGATCGACAGATTTCCTCGGAGCCGTGGGTGAAAAACACAAGAGGGGGATGGTGCGGGGGTCCGTGGGTTCCGTGGATTCCGTGGCTATTCACAACGCCGGCCCCTTCCCAACCCCCGGACCGGTAGTTACGTAGACTCGTTACTGTCTCGCACGGCCGCGCGGCGGCATTTCCCGAGGATTGTCTCATGCGACTCACGAGAACTCTAGTTTCCTTAACACTCGCCATCGTTCTGGCCGGACCGGCCGTGGCCCAAGACGAACGGATCCAGGCAGCCGTTTCCAACATGGAGTGGCGCGGAATCGGGCCCACGATCATGGGTGGACGCGTGGCCGACTTGGCGGTCTTGGAATCCAATCCGGCCGTGTTCTACGTGGGTACCGCCACGGGTGGCGTGTGGCGCACTACGAGCAACGGTGCGAGCTGGGAGTCGCTGTTCGACGCCCAACCCACGTCGTCGATCGGTGACATCACACTGTCACAGACGAACCCAAACCTCATCTGGGTCGGGACCGGCGAACCACAGAACCGGCAAAGCTCGCCGTGGGGCAACGGCGTCTACAGGTCGACGGACGCGGGTCGCAGTTGGCAACACATGGGTCTCGACGACACCAAGCACATTTCCCGCATTCGAATCAATCCGACGAACAACGAGGTGGTGTACGTGGCCGCGGTGGGACATTTGTGGGGCGCCAACGAAGATCGCGGCGTCTTTCGCACCACCGACGGCGGGCAGAGCTGGGAGAAAGTCCTCTATGTAGACGAGAATACCGGCGCCATCGACTTGGTGATGGCTCCCGGCGATCCACAAACGCTGTTCGCCGCGATGTACCAGCGGCGTCGCACGGGCTTTGGTTTCAACGGCGGCGGTCCCGGCAGTGGCATCTATCGCACGACCGACGGCGGAGAATCCTGGCGGGAACTCACCAACGGCCTGCCACAGGGAATCATGGGACGCATTGGGCTCGATATCTATCGCGGGGACGGCAACATGGTGTTCGCGATCGTCGAAGCCGATCTTCGTGGCGGCCGTGGGCCTGGGCCTCAAGCCCAACAGCAACAAGGAAACCAAGAGAACGGCGTCTACCGCTCGATGGATCGTGGCGATACGTGGGAGCATCTCAGCACTACCAACAATCGTCCTATGTATTACAGCCAGATTCGCGTTGATCCCAACGACCCGGATCGCATCTACCTCGGCGGATCGCGTTTGTACCGGTCGAGCGACGGCGGGCGCACGTTTACGCCCGATGCGGCGGTGGGACTGCACCCCGACCACCACGCCCTGTGGATCAATCCCAACAACTCCAATCACTTGATCATGGGGAGCGACGGCGGCCTGTCAACATCGTGGGACCGGTCCGATACCTGGCGTCAGATGCGCAACCTACCAATCGCCCAGTTCTACCAAATCGGTGTGAACATGGAGTCGCCGTACCACGTGTGCGGCGGATTGCAAGACAACGGGTCGTGGTGCGCACCGAGCGCCACACAATCCAATCAAGGAATTCGGAACCGGGATTGGTACAACGTCGGTGGCGGCGACGGTTTCTACAACGTCATCGACCCGAACGACCCGACGATCATGTTCAACGAATCCCAAGGTGGGAACATCCGGCGGGTCGACTTGAACGCGATGGAAAAGCGCCGGATCCGCGCGGTTCCGCGTCCTGACGAAGACGGCAAGAAGCGGAATTATCGTTTTAACTGGAACGCGCCCATTGTCATCTCGGCACACAATTCCTCCACGATTTACCACGGCGGTAACCATCTCCTCAAGTCCACCGATCGTGGCACTACCTGGCAGGAGATCAGTCCCGATCTCACAAAGGCGATCGATCGGTCGGAGTTGGAGATTATGGAGATGCGGGAAAATCGCATGCTCTCGCGACATGACGGTATTTCTTCGTACGGCAACATCACAACGATCGGGGAGTCACCGCTCAACGCCGATTTGATCTATGTGGGTACGGATGACGGGAACGTACAGTTGACTCGAGATGGTGGCACAACGTGGAACGACATCACCGACCGTGTGCGCAACCTCCCGGAGAAGACCTACGTCACCAAGGTCTTACCGTCGAGGTTCGACGAGGCCACCGTGTACGCAACGTTCGACGGTCACAGGAACGACGACTACGCCGCATACGTGTACGTCAGCGAAGACTACGGTCGCAATTGGCGTGCAATCACGAACGAGCTGCCGGACGGCTGGTCGGTCAATGTCATCACCGAACATCCACGGAGTCGTAATCTGCTATTCCTGGGCAACGAGATCGGCGTGTACTTTTCCATCGATCGAGGAGAGCATTGGGTACGCCTCAAGAACAACCTGCCGACCGTCCCGGTCGACGACATCGTCGTGCACCCACGAGAGAACGATCTCGTGCTTGGCACGCACGGCAGGGGCGTATGGATCATGGCCGACATTACGCCGCTGGAGGAGTTGACCAACCAGGTACTCGCCTCGTCGGCACATCTCTTCTCCGTTCGTACGGCAACCATCTACAACATCGATGGGCGGCAAGGCTGGTCCCCCGCCGTGTTCGCGGCACCGGAGCCGACGCGGGGCGCGATCATTCGGTACTACGTGCGAGACGACCTTAGTCCTGAGGACACCGTTTCCGGTACGCAGCAAGACGGAGACGGACCTCGCGCCGGCATGGAGCGACGTGACCGTGAAGATGATGGCGTGAAGATTTCCATTCTGGACACCGGCGGAGAAACTATCCGCGAGCTGGAAGGTTCGGGGAGCGCTGGAGGACACCAAGTGGTGTGGGATCTCCGTCTGGCTCCCCCGTACGAAGCCGAACCGGGCCAAGGGGGTGGAGGAGGAGGATTCCGTTCCCGTGCACCGAGAGGACCGACCGTGCTTCCGGGAACGTACACGGTCCGACTCGAGGCCGCGGGCAAAACGCAGACGACGGCTGTCGATGTCCGCGGTGACCCACGGATCCAAATCTCGCGGGTCGATCTCGAAGCGCGCCAACGCGCAATGATGAGCGCATATCAACTGGCCAAGCCCAATTACGATGCCGGCCGCGCCATCCGGCGTCTCAATCGACAGCTCGACGACGTGCGCCAGTTGATCCGTGAGGCCAACGACGTACCGGAATCGGTGTCGGAACAGGTCGATTCACTGCGAAGCGAGTTGCGTCAGCTTCAACAAGACCTGCAGCGTGCGGCAGGAGGAGCCGGGGCGGCTTTCTCCATCGAGGCGTCCACCATGCGTCCCACCGCCGATCAGCTTTGGCAGATCGAACAGTCGTGGGAACAGCTTCCAGGCGTTGTCGAGAAGATCAACGAAGTCGTCGAGACGAAGATGCCGGCGTTGTATGATACCCTGAACCAACACGGCATCCGGCCCGATCCAGGCGAGCCTATTACCGTGCCGACACGGCGCGGTAGTTGAGGTGTAACTCGTAGCTCATTACATGGGGTGGGAGATCTTTTTTTCTCCCACCCTTCCCCACCCCATTTTGCCACAGAGGTCACAGAGCGTGCCCCGAGCCACCCACCCCGGCTTTTCGGGGATGCTCAACCACAAAGTAATTCCTCTGTGCCCTCCATCTTTCTCTGTGTCCTCAGTGGCTAATCGAAGGGTGGGAAATCTTTTTTCTTCCACCCTTGCCCACCCCATTTTGCCACAGAGGTCACAGAGGGTGCCCCGAGCCACCCACCCCGGCTTTTTGTGGGATGCTCAACCACACAGTAGTTCCTCTGTGCCCTCCATCTTTCTCTGTGTCCTCTGTGGCTAATCGAACCGTTTTCTGTCACCTTCGACGTACATCACAGACCTCAGCCAATCCCAACCGTACCGTGGGTTAGCCCCGCAACTGTTCAGTAATGAGACACCCGAGGAAGTGTATGCCATACCGCGTAGGACTGGCAGTTTTACTGTTTACAGCGTGTACGGTACCGCCAAGCGGCGAGCGGATCGAAGTGGTGATTCCCGCCGGCTCGTCGATCGAGGCGATTGCGGAGTCGCTCGCGGTGCGAGGTGTGATCAAGTACGCTGCGGCGTTTAGACGTTATGCGAACATGAATCACGCGGACGCGGTCGTGCCGGGCGTGTACTATCTGGAATCGATACCGCTGGGCGAGTTGTTGCAGGTCCTGCAACGGGGTCCGTCGCTCGGCAAGGTGATCGTCCCCGAAGGCGCGATGTTGATTGAGGTCGCCGCTGCCGTCGAGCGCGCGCTCGGCATGTCCAGCGACAGTTTTATCGCGGCGACAACGCAAGCACAACTGCTCGCACGCGTGAGTGCTCGCGGTGAGACTCTAGCAGGTTGCGGAAAAATTCATGGTGAGCCGCGTTTGTCCGGGTAACACGACGGTGTACCAGCGTGCGGTCCCCTATTACCGCCCCCGCGGTGCGGTCGGCGTGACGAATGCGGCCCACACTGCCCCATCAGGGGCTGCCTCCGGCCAGGGTCAGGGTGCGTATCCGCATCAGATTGTAGACCGCGGCCGTGAACGTAAACACCCACCCGACCCGCGGGGTCCCGCGATGTCGGAGTTTGCGTAACAACCCAATCGTCTTGCCCCACCCGTAGATCTCTTCCACTTTTTTGCGCTGCCGTTGACTGATCGCATAGCTGGGATGGCGCGTCGTCCGGCCATCCACCGCGCTCCGCAACCGCGTGCGGTGCACGTTCGGCGTGACGTGGGGCGTCCAGCCCAACGCCCGCAGCGTGTCGACAAACCCGCACCGATCATAACCCTTGTCCGCCCCCAACGTCCGACGCCGGGCCGTCGGCGGTAAGCTCCCCACCATCGCCAGCGCACTCGCACACTCCGCCTCGTAGCCGGGCTGCGTCACGTCGGTCGCCACCACGAGCCCGTGCCGATTATCCATCAACACACTCGCCAAGTACGCCAATTGCGCGCCTTGCCCCCCACTCTTCCGCGTCAACCGCGCCTCCGGGTCCGTCCGCGACGCATGCGTCGCATTCGTCCGTTTCTCCTGGCGAAACGTCACGCTCGGATTCCCCGGATCATCGTCCGTTGGCGGGCGGGTGCCGGCCTTCGGCTGAAAACTCTTCTGACTCGCCCACGCGTCCAGCAAGGTCCCGTCGACGGTGAAATGCTCATTCGACAACAACGCCCGCCGCTCCGCCTCCTGTAACACTTCGGCCAGAAACGCATCCGCGATGCCCCCCTCGACCAGCCGCGTCCGATTCTTCGTAAAGACCGTCGGCACCCACACCGCGTCGTCCAGATTCAACCCCACAAACCATCGGTACAGGATGTTGTAATCGAGCTGCTCCATCAGCTGCCGCTCGCTCCGGATCGTATACACCACCTGCAGCAATAACGCGCGTAACAAATGTTCCGGGGGAATCGACGGCCGGCCCCGCCGCGCGTACAGCCGGTCCAACTGCGGCGAGAGCCGGGCTAACACCGGGTCCACCAGCGCCCGCAGGGCGCGCAACGGATGGTCGGAGGGCACCCGATCCTCCGCACTGATATAGCTGAACAGCGCCGACTGATTCGTCTTGTTCCCGCGCATCGTGGCACTCCCATCGAGGTCCCTCTACGATAAGAACTTCCGGCTCGCGATGCTATCGTCCATTACCCGACTTTTTCCGCAACCTGCTAGAAGGATATCTCTACCCGGCAACGTACTATGTCCCGGTTCGAATTTCTGCGGCCGAGTTGGTAACACGAATGGTTGAGGAATTCGAAACCCGTTGGCGTCTCGAGTGGTCGCGCGGTGCGAAATCGATGGGATTCTCGCGTGATGAACTCGTAACCTTGGCATCGATCGTATCGGGCGAAACCCGCGAAGCCTCTGATCGCCCGTTGGTTGCGTCCGTATACCTCAACAGGTTACGCTGCGGCATGCGGCTGCAAGCCGATCCGACGGTCGTATACGCTTTGGGCAGCAGACGCCGCCTCCAGAACCGCGACTACAGAACCCCCTCGCCGTACAACACCTACCTCAACGACGGATTGCCACCACACCCCATCGGTCAACCGTCGACCGCCAGCATCGTCGCGGTCTTGCATCCTCCGTCTACCGAGTTCCTATTCTTTGTGGCCGGCGCGGACGGCAAGCATGTGTTCTCCGATTCGTACCGGGAGCACCTCGCAGCGATACGGAAAATTAGGAGTCCGGAACCTGTTGATGACGAGCTGGATCGGTAGGACTGCAGGTGCTAGGTGACAGGTGACAAGTGACAGGTGATATGTGTTCTCTCGTAAGACGTAAGACGTAAGACGTAAGACGTGAGACGTGTTAGGGGTTAAAACATTGCAATGCCGCCGAAGGCGAGCAGCACACCCAGCAAGCCACCCAGCAAGGCAAGCAACACGCTTTCGGTGAGCAGCTGGCGAATCACGCGCCACCTGCTGGCCCCGAGCGCGGTACGCATGGCGATCTCAGTTTGCCGTGCCGCGCCGCGAGCCAAGAGCAGGTTGGCCACGTTGCAGCAGGCGATGAGGAGAACGAAACCGACGGCGCCCAGAAGCAGATACAGTGGATTCGCGTATTGGGCGGTAACCCATTGGCGTTGGGGTGCAACGTGCGCGACCCGACCGGGGGGCATGCCATTGGCGGGCTCCGCCGCCGCGTGCCGGCGGGCAATGGCGTCGAGCTCTCGTTGGGCTTGCTCGATGGAAATACCGGGTTTGAGGCGCGCCACGATGCTCATCCAGCGAAGGGTGGGGAGATAGGTCGTGACGTCGTCGGCTTCCCAGACCTCGACCTTATCGGCACGTGGATTGATCCGAAAGTCGGGGGGCATGATTCCGACGATTACCGCGCTCGAACCGGGCAGTGTCTGGCCGAGAACGCTTTCGTCGGCTCCGAAGCGGCGCCGCCAAAAATCATAGCTGAGAATGACGTTCAGATTCCTGCCGTCTTCCGGCAGAAACGTGCGGCCCACGATCGGTTGCACACCCAGTACTCGAAACATGTTTGAGCCAATGAACTGGACCCTGACTGGTTCGGGTCCGTCACCACCGGGGAGAGTCATTCTTTCAACTCCAGCTCCGCCACTGTACATTCCCATCTGCTCGAACACTTGATTCTGCTCCGTCCACGCGCGGAAGGTTCCCATCCTGACGAGGCTGCTCCCTCCCCGCAAGATGGTCTCGCGGACACGAACCAGGCGCTCGGGATCCTCGAACGGGGGCGGGCGGAGCAGAATCGCATTCGTCACGCTGAAGATCGTGCTGGTAGCCCCAATGCCCAGCGCGAGCGACAGCGCGGCGACGGTTGTGAAGCCGGGGCTCTTGCGCAACATGCGCATCCCGATCCGAATGTCCTGCCACAACCCGTCCACGAACTCTCGTCGGGCGGTGTTGCGAGCGTGCCCCGATTGAATGCTGTTGCAGTGCCGGCGAATGGAACCCAGGCTTCCAAACCGGCGACGTGCTTCGCTCCGCGCGGCCTCGGGATCGATCCCTGCCTCGATGAGGTCACGCGTCTTCATTTCTATATGGAGTCGCAGTTCGGTGTCGACGTCTCGGCGCACATCCGGATTTGGCCACCGAAACAATCGTTTGAAGCCCTTCATGAGCGACATGCTACACCTCCCCCGCGTCGAGCACGGTCGAAACCGCCTGTGACGACCGCCTCCAACGCGCGACGTCGGCCTGCAGCTTGCGTTTCCCGAGCGGCGTGAGCGTATAAAACTTCGCTCGTCGCCCGGTATCGTTCACGCCCCACTCGGCCCTCAGCCATTTCTCTCTTTCGAGCTTGTGCAACGCCGGATACAACACGCCCTCCTCGACGCGTAGCACGTCTTCACTCGTCTGCTGGATCCATTTGCTGATGGCGTAACCGTGGAGAGGGCCTCGGGTGAGGGCCTTGAGAATCAGCACGTTCAACGTGCCGGGGATGAGACTGTCGTGCGGTTTGCCCATGGGCTGCTCCTGGGCGATACCTATGTTACCTATGTATCACCGGGGACCTGGGGCGTCAAGGGTCCGCGGGCCCTGAGGCGTGAGACGGGAGACGGGAGACGGGAGACGTAAGACGTGAGACGTGAGACGTGAGACGTGAGACGTAGGATTCGACTCTTGGTCCGTTGGTCGCTGGATGACTACCAGTTGCCCATCTTGATATTGTGTGATGAAATGTGTAGTATATTGTGTAAAAGAAAGGAACAACCTTGGCTACCAACCTCGACCTCGACGACAAGCTGGTGGATGAGGCGAAGCGCCTGGGCAAGCACCGCAGCAAGCGAGCCGCTGTCAACGAGGCGCTCGCGGAGTACGTCGCGAGCCGAAAAAGGCGCCGGATGCTCGATGCGTTCGAGAAGCTGGAGTGGGATCCAAACTACGACTACAGAGCTGAGCGAAAGAGACGCGGGTGAGAATCCTCGTCGACACATCGGTATGGTCTCTTTCCTTCCGCAAGCGCGGTCCTGCCGATCATCCCGCGGTGCGCAAGCTGGCGGCAGCCCTCGAAGCGAACGGCAACCTCGTGCTGACCGGTCTCATCCTTCAGGAGATTCTCCAGGCCTTTCGCCTGGATACCGCGTTCAACAGCGCGGTCCAGGTACTGGAGCCGTTCCCGCTGCTCGAACTCGGGCGCTCGGAGTACGTGGCCGCCGCTCGGCTCCATCGGTCGTGTGCTTCAAACGGGGTGACCGCGACAACGGTTGACTGTCAGATCGCGGCGGCGGCCATCTGCCACGACTGCCTCCTCCTTACCGCGGACAGGGATTTCGAACGGATCGCAGGGCTGAGCGATCTCGAGCTGGCCTGACTCTGGCGGCCGGTCCCGCCGAGCGAGGATCCGGCCACTCTTGTGACGTGGATTATGGTCTTCCCAATTCCAATTGAATACCTTCGAGTTCATGCTCACGTGTTCGAAATGCCGGGCCCAGCTTCCTGAAGACGCACTCCACTGTCCCAGCTGCGGAGCCGACGTTCCCACCGACCCGGGAATCGACCCCGCCGTGCTCCGAGCCAGCAAGGCGGTGACCGCACCCATCGGCGTCAAGCCCAAGCCCGAGGACATCCATGGTAGGCTCCAAAAGGCGATGGGGCCGAACTACGACGTAAAGGGATGCGTGGGACGGGGCGGGTTCGCCGAGGTGTACGAGGTCCTGGATATCCATCTCGAGCGCCGGCTAGCCGCCAAGGTCCTGATGCCCGAGATTGCCGCAAACCCTGGCACTCGCCAGCGGTTCACCCACGAGGCGCGGACCGTCGCCCGGCTCAACGACCCAGCCATCTTGCCGATCCACTTCGTCGGTGACGCCGAGAATCTGGCCTACTACGTGATGCCGTTTATCGAAGGCGACTCGGTGCAGGACGTCCTGCGGCACCAAGGAAAGATGACCACCGCTGAAACGGTTGCTGTCGCGAAGCCGATATTGGAGGCGCTGTCTCACGCACACGAGGTCGGTCTGATCCACCGAGATATCAAGCCCGACAACGTGATGATCGATGCCAAGACCCACCGGGCGCTGCTAGTGGACTTTGGTATCGCAAAGGCGGTGGATTCGGACAAGGCGTCCAACCTCACGCAGACCGGCCACGCGGTCGGGACCCCGTATTTCATGAGCCCCGAACAGGCGTTGGGGGACAAGCTGGACGGTCGCTCCGATCTCTATTCGTTCGGAGCGATGCTCTTCGAAATGGTGACGGGTAGGAAACCCTACGACGGCGATTCGGCGCACGAGGTCGTGTCGAAGCACGTGGCCGATCCGATTCCGATTCCATCGGAGGTCGACCCCACGGTACCCGACTGGCTCTCCGATGTCATCGTGCGCCTCCTGCAAAAACAGCCCGACGATCGCTACCAGACGGCAGCCGATGTCGTGGCCGCACTCGACGAAAAGACCGTGGCCGATTATTCGGCACTCGACTCACTCTCGTCCCACGATTTCCCCAAGGACGGAATGGTGATTCAGGGAAGCGGTTGGGCGATGGATGACAACCTGGAGCCGAGCGAAGACATCCGTCCCCCGGACAGCACCGTGTACACGAGTGATGTGAGGACCGTGGAACCGGAGGAGGAAAAGGGCTGGGATCCCACGACCGGCATGGGTGGCAACACTCTGGGCATGATGTCGCTCCACGACCAAGCAAGCAGGGCGACCCCGGCCGAACCCGTCGAGCCACCGGCCAAGGAAGAGCCCGTTGCGGTCGATCAACCCCCTCCCACGCAACCACCGGCGACAAAACGGCCGAAGCCGGAACCAACGCCGCCCGAACCACGGCCAGAGGCAAAACCCCAAAGACCACCGGCGCACGCGCCTTTGCGGCCGGAGGTGCAAGAGACCAAAGGGACCAAGCCGGGCTCAAAGCAGTGGTTGGATCGGCGCAAGATTGTCATGATCGCCGCCGCCGCGGTGGTCGTGTTCGTCGTGGGCCCGTGGATCCAGTCCCGGATCGGCCTCATTGGCAAGGGTACAACGTCCGGCGTACCCAGCACATTTGTCATCAACTCGCTCATCGAGCCCGTCGAACTGCTCGTGAACGGGCAGATCGCCGATACGCTGCAGCCGAACCAGCGAGACACATTGCCGCACGTCGACGGACGACGGCCGCGCGTATCTTGGCGACTGATCCGGCCGGTGCGGTCCGACGGCCAGCCCCTGGGCGGAGAATTCAACAGTGGTTTCGCGGCAGGAGCCGAAGGCAAAGACAACGTCACGTTGAGAATCGTAGGTAGGGCCCGCAACCGTGCAATGTTCGCTCCCGTCATCAGCAATCCAACCGACCAAAGTTTGTCTGTGTTGATCAACGCGGACCTCCCGGAAGCCATACGCTGCGAGTGCGTCATTCCCCCGCGCTCTCAAAACGTCCGGATCGGGTACTACTCATTGCTGGGCAACGCGACGCTGCGTTTTTATCCCTCCAGCAGCAATTATCGTGGACGCTATGTCGAGATCATCGAGATGGCGGGAAGCGTCGACGCGCTGTCCGGCGAGCTAAGAGTAGAAATCTCAATGCCACGGCGGTAGGACTAGTTACAACGAATATCCAATATTGAATATCCAATCTCGAATCTTGGATATTGGATATCGGATATCGGGCGGGATGTGATCGTCCAGACTGGTGCGGGACAAACCAGCTACTACGTACCGGACAGAGTCGTCAGAATCGGGTTGGAGGTGCGGCCGCGCCAATATTGAATATCCGCGATCATTGGAAGGCGGTTGCGGAAACGACCGTCAGAGGATGATCCTGATTCCCAACTTGACCTCGATGCCGATACGAATCTCATCCGGTGCATCGCGCACCTCGACCCGCTCGGGCGTCCACCAGATGACCAGCCGTTCGACCGGACCGCCACCACGACCGCGGCCGCGATTGCCCCGACGATAGTACACAATCTGGAAGTCGTCCTCCTGCTCGATCCGCACGACGTCGAAGCCCTTCTCCGTGAGCACCTCGCGGGTGGCGGAAATGGCGACTTCTATCGACACCGTTTCCTTGGCCTTCTTAGCCTTGTTCTGGCCCCGGCCTCGGTCCTGGGCATGGGCGGGGGTGAGGACCGCCGTCCCAAGGGCAATGCCAATGAACAAGGTGTGGAAAAGTGCGCGGCCAAACGACATGGATTCCTCCGGTGCATGATCCCGCTAAACGGCTCATCCAAGCGCTATCCTAGACTACCGGCACCGAACCGGCTAGGACGTAAGTCACATCCCTGAATATCAACATTCATCGTCACCACGACCCTCGACCGCCTGTTGGTCTTGATCTGTTTGGCGACGGCCTCACCCGAGAGCGGGCTCGGCGGACACTGCCGATTCTGGTCCGACAAGCCAAGGCCGAAAGCCCAATGGGTTCTTGCCCATCCCACTAGGGCTGAGGCCACCGGCTCATGTGTCGTAAGTGCCTGGCCCGGTGTGAGTTCGGTCACGGCTCCCGCCCTGCCAGGGGACTAGGTTGAAAGCGACGTTTCCGCACATTTGAAGGGGGAGATCACCCCATGAGTATCACGCGAATAACACAAACACTGACCGTCTCTGCGCTTACGTTCGTGCAGCTGTCGTGCGGCGAAACGGTGGCGCCCGGCGATGAGCCGGGGAATCAGTCCAATGACCGCATCACCATCACCAACGATGAGACGCAGCTCGACGTGCGGGTGCAGTACCTCGACGTCGATGTCCCTATCATCCCATCGGCGGCCAAGTCTTACAGGCCACGGCGATCGCCATGCGGGGTGACCGGGCGACCGTGAGCTACAACATGCGGGGGGCCCAATACCTCGGCGGCATCGACGTCTTCAATATCTCCAACAAGACGCAACCAAAACTGAGGTCGGAGGCGCTGTTCAACGATACGGACATCAACTCGGTGGCGATCGACGGGGGGAACGCCTACGTGGCCACCGCAACGGGTGATCCCGCGTTTGCGTACCCAGCGGTGCTGGAGGTGATGCCGATGCGCACCGGGAAGTTGGTGCTGGACGGCAACCAACGCACGCCGCTCACGAGCTTTGCCGCGACGAGCGTGGCGATTCCCGCCGCCACCATCTACGCCACCTCGGGGAACACCGGGGCGCTGACCGCGATCGATCAGAGCACGATGACCATCACCGGCTCCATCGATCTCTTCGACGCACGCTGGGTGGATGTGGCCGACGGCAAGGTGGTTGTGGTGCAGGGAGGGGGGTTGCAGGGTCAGATCTTCGTCTATGACGAGCAGACCTTGCAGCTGCTGGGTCAGTACCCGTTTACCGGCGCGGACATCCCGAATCGAAGTCCACGGTGGAAGTGGTCGGAGGAAAGGCCTTTATCGCGGCGGGCACCGGTGGGGTCCAGATCCTGAGCGTCACCACCGGAGCCGTGGTGGGAACCGTACCGCTGCCCGATGCTGCCGCACTCGGCCTCGATCCGTCGGTCGTCGTGACCAACGCGGTGGCGGTCGACGATGATCTCCTGTTCATCTCCAACGGCGAAGCCGGTGTGTACGTCGCGCAGGGGAGCCAACCCTTCGACCAAACCGGCAGCGAGCAGCAACAACAGATTACGCTCTTGGGCCAGCTCCAATTTGACAACCTTCAATCGGTCAATCACGTCGCCTTCAAGAACAACTACCTGATCATCGCCTCCGGGTTGGGCGGGCTCAAGACGGTCGAGGTCCAAAATTAAGCACACTCCCGCAAGCATTGGTCAGATCGAGCGTCGTGATCGCCACCTCTGGTGGATCGCGATTCTCGTCATCGTTGTCTTGACGGTAACGCTGATCTTGTCAAACGTATCCGAGCTTGTCGGTGCGAGCGGAGGTCTCGGCAGGCAAGTCAAGGTCTATCTCTTCGGTCTCTCCGTGCTGGTCGCGCTCTTCTGTCTGTATGTGCTCCAGAGCAGCACCCACTCGCGAAAGCTACGATCGCAGCTTCTCGAGACACGAGAAGACCTCATCAGTACGACCGTTTCAAAGTCATACGTCGATAACATCCTCAAATCGATGGCCGAGACGCTGATAGTGGTCGATCCCGACGGATCCGTTCAACGTGTCAACCAAGCGGCCACCAGGCTGCTGGGGTACGAGCGCGTTGAGCTGGTTGGCCGGTCGGCTGGGGACGTGTTTGAGGAGGGGGTCGACGTGCTGTCCCTGTTCGACCAGTCGGGGGCGAATGGCGTCGTTCGGAAGATCGATACCAACGTAGTGACCAAGGACGGCAGCCACGTGGCTGTGTCGCTCTCGGGCTCGGTGATGCGCGACGACGCCGGCGATATTCAAGGGATAGTCTGTGTTGCACAAGACATCACGGAACGTCTGCGAACGCAAGAAAAGCTGGAGCAGCAGACCGAGGAACTGGCGCGTTCGAATGGCGAGCTGGAGCAGTTCGCGTGGGTCGCGTCGCATGACTTGCAAGAACCGCTGCGGATGGTAGCGAGTTACACTCAGCTCCTATCCAAGCGGTACACGGGGAAACTGGATGCTGACGCCGACGAGTTCATCGCGTTCGCGGTCGACGGGGCGGCTCGGATGCGGCGCTTGATCAATGACCTGTTGGCGTTGTCGCGGGTGGGTACGCGCGCGAAGGATTTCGAGGCCACGGATTGCGAGGCCGTCTACGATCGCACACTCGTCAATTTGCAGGCGCTCGTGGAGGACAACGAAGCGCTCGTGACGCACGACCGGCTCCCAACCGTCATGGGAGACAGAACACAGTTGGGTCAGCTGTTTCAGAATCTGATCGCCAACGCCATCAAGTTTCGGAGCGACGAACCGCTGACCGTCCATGTCGGAGCGGAGCAGCAGGATGGACACTGGTTGTTCTCCGTGCGCGATAACGGGATCGGCATTGATCCGGAGTACGCCGAGCGGATCTTCGTCGTGTTTCAGCGGCTACACGGAAAGGGAGACCGCCCTGGCACGGGCATCGGGTTAGCGGTCTGTAAGAAGATCGTCGAGCGCCACGGGGGACGGATTTGGGTAACGTCGCTCCCCGATGAGGGCTCGACCTTCTTTTTCACCATGCCAATCAACGAGGAGATAAACAGTCATGAGTAGTGAGTCGGACGGCAGTCTAGTCGAGATCCTGCTAGTGGAAGACAATCCCGGCGACGTACGCCTGACCAAGGAGGCCATGAAGGAGGGGAAGATGCGTAACAACCTCTCCGTTGCGAACGACGGCGTCGAGGCCATGGCGTTCCTGCGCAAGGAAGGAAAATTTGCGGACGCGCCGCGCCCGGATGTCGTCCTGCTCGATCTGAACCTCCCGAAGAAGGACGGCCGTGAGGTGTTGGCGGAGATCAAGGCCGATCCGGACCTCCGGAGGATTCCCGTGGTGGTTCTCACCAGCTCGAAGGCGGACGAAGACATTATCAGCTCGTACGATTCGCACGCGAACTGCTATGTTACAAAACCAGGTGACCTGGAGCAGTTCATGGAGGTGGTAAGGTCCGTCGAGGGCTTCTGGGTTCAGATCGTCAAACTGCCGCAGGATTGAGGGTCCACGCGTGACGAAACAGGACCAGTCGCAACCCATCCGCGTCCTGCTGATCGAGGACAACCCGGGCGATGCGCGTTTGATCCGGGAGATGCTCGCCGACGTCGGCGGGCCTACGGCCTTCCAGCTGGACTGGGTGGATCGGTTGTCGATCGGCATTGAGCGTCTCGGGAACGGTGGCGTCGACATAGTACTCCTCGACCTCGCCCTCCCCGATTCCGGTGCCGAGGACACGTTCACAAAGATCCGTGGTGCGGCGCGCAGTGTGCCGATTGTCGTGCTCACGCTTCTCGAGGATGACGAGAGGGCTGCGAATGCGATGCAGGGCGGCGCGCAGGACTTCATGGTCAAGGCGGAACTCGACGGGAACTTCCTCAAGCGCAGTATCCGGTACGCTATCGAGCGCGGACGCTCAAAGGTACAGTTGGAGGTCCTCAATGCGGCGCTGGAGCAGCGGATGCAAGACCTTCGGATGACCACGGTCTCCAAGGCGTATGTGGACAATATCATCGAATCGATGGCCGAGACACTCGTGGTAATCAGTCCGGAAGGGGTCATTCAGCGGGTGAACCGAGCCGGGATGAAACTCCTTGGCTATGAGCGGGACGAACTGGTCGGCCAGCCCGGTGGCATCGTGTTTGAAGATGGAGACGACATCTTCTTCCTCGAGGCCGACCGGCGCGAGCGGCGCCACTTCTTCGACCGAATGGGTCTCGACGACATGATTCGGGGCGTCGACACCAACGTCGTCGCCAAGGATGGCACGCGCGTGCCGGTCATGTTTTCTGGTTCGGTGATGCGCGACCAAGGCGGCGCGGTGCAAGGGATTGTCGCGGTCGCGCAGGATATGAGCCAGCAGAGGCTCGCCGACGAGCAACTCAAGAAAGTGGATAAATCCCTCGAGGCCGAGATCCATCAACGGCGAAGCGTGGCCACGGAACTGCAGGTCACGAAGGCCAACTTCAGCAGCATCGTTGAGAAGACAAGAGATGGCATTCTGATCGTGGACAAGGAAGGTGAAGTCCTCTATGCCAATCCGGCTGCGGCAACCCTCTTCGGCCGGGAGGAGGAGGAGCTGTTGGATCAACCCTTTGGCTTTCCTCTGGCGCCTGGAGAAACCACCGAGCTCGAGATTATGCGCTTGGAGGATGACAAGTGCGTCGCCGAAATGCGCCTGGACGACACGGAATGGCGCGGCGACCATGCGTACCTGGCGACGCTCCGGGATGTCACGGAGCGGAAGCGGCTCATGGCCGAAGCAAAGCGCATCAATGAGGAGCTGCGCCAGGCAAATCAAATCAAGGACGATTTCATCGCAAACGTCTCCCATGAACTCCGTACGCCGCTCGCAACCATTTCCAACGTGCTCGCCAATGCGTTGGCCGGCGTTTGGGGGGCGCTCAGTGAAGAGGCGCGTGGCGAGTTGCACACCGGCCACACCAACGCGAAGCGGCTGGCAAGCATGGTCAACAACCTGCTGGACATGTCGACGATCCGAGCCGGACGCGTCTCCCTCGAGAAGTCGCAAGTCGACATGCCTGCACTGATTCGCAGTGTCACCGAATCGTCCAAAGCAAGGGCAAAAGAAAAAGGCATCGCGCTCATGACGTCGCACGATCCGGACCTCGGGCTGGTCTATTGCGATCCGATGAAGGTCGTGCGGATCGTCACGAACCTGGTGGGGAACGCGCTCAAGTTCACCGGGGAGGGCGGAACGATCTCCATCGCCATCCAGAACGGACCTGAAGACGTCCAGATCTCGGTATCCGATACGGGAGTTGGCATTGCCGAGGAGAACCAGGCGCGCATCTTCGAGCGGTTTCAGCAGGTCGATCGGGCAGACGGCGGAGGAGAGAAGGGCACCGGTCTTGGCCTGGCCATTGCAAAGGACCTGGTGGAACTGCACGGCGGGAAGATCTTGGTGCAGAGTGAGCTGGGTAAGGGCAGTACGTTTAGCTTCACTTTACCCGTCTACAGCATGGAGGCGTTGCTGTCGGAGGCCGTGCACACCGAATTCAAAATGTGTAGTCAGAGCAATCAGCTCTCCCTTATCGTCCTTGCATTCAAGCAAGCCGAATTCAAGACGTTGAAAAAGGCGAGTACGGTCGAGCAGTGGAAGCAGATGCTGGAAGACGTAGAGAAAAAAATCCGACAGGCCGTCCGGCGCAGCATGCATGATGCCGTAATTCAGTACGGGGACGGACACATGATCCTTTTCTTGCGCGACACACCGAAGGCGGGAGCAGACTCCGTGCGGGAGCGGATCGAAAGCGCTCTCGCGCCGTTTGAGGAACGCTGCCCCTTCACGGTCGCTACAATCTCCTGTCCGGAGGAGGCGGAGCACCCGGACGCGCTGGTTGCAGCCGTCGATAACCTGGTTGAGGAGCTGGCTAATGGATAGGACGATATTCATTGCGGACGATGAGTTGGACTTCGTGTCGACCCTGAGGTCGCGCCTCGAATTCGAAGGATTCGGGGTCGAGACCGCCGCGGACGGCAAGGAGGCTTTGCAGCGGATCATTCACGAAAAGCCGGACCTCATCCTGCTGGACATCATGATGCCTGCGATGAACGGCTATCAGGTATGCCGCGAATTGAAGGAAAACGCCGAGACGCGTGCCATCCCCATTCTGATGCTGACCGCCAAGTCCCAGGAAAGTGACAAATTCTGGGGAAAAGAGGCCGGGGCAGATGACTATGTCACCAAGCCGTTTGACATGGAAGAGCTGATGGAAAAAATCAGAGGATTGCTCGACGAGTAATGCTGCTGTGGACTATCTACGTTCTCGCCGGGGCCATCGGCCTGATGCTGCTGGGCGTCTTCCTCCGCGAGGCATGGCGCGCCCGGGAGCGTAGTCGCTTTGGGCATCTGAGGACGGAATGTACCGAGCAGTTGCTGACGCTGAAGACCTTAGCAGGTTGCGGAAAAAGTCGGGTAATGGACGATAGCATCGCGAGCCGGAAGTTCTTATCGTAGAGGGACCTCGATGGGAGTGCCACGATGCGCGGGAACAAGACGAATCAGTCGGCGCTGTTCAGCTATATCAGTGCGGAGGATCGGGTGCCCTCCGACCATCCGTTGCGCGCCCTGCGGGCGCTGGTGGACCCGGTGTTAGCCCGGCTCTCGCCGCAGTTGGACCGGCTGTACGCGCGGCGGGGCCGGCCGTCGATTCCCCCGGAACATTTGTTACGCGCGTTATTGCTGCAGGTGGTGTATACGATCCGGAGCGAGCGGCAGCTGATGGAGCAGCTCGATTACAACATCCTGTACCGATGGTTTGTGGGGTTGAATCTGGACGACGCGGTGTGGGTGCCGACGGTCTTTACGAAGAATCGGACGCGGCTGGTCGAGGGGGGCATCGCGGATGCGTTTCTGGCCGAAGTGTTACAGGAGGCGGAGCGGCGGGCGTTGTTGTCGAATGAGCATTTCACCGTCGACGGGACCTTGCTGGACGCGTGGGCGAGTCAGAAGAGTTTTCAGCCGAAGGCCGGCACCCGCCCGCCAACGGACGATGATCCGGGGAATCCGAGCGTGACGTTTCGCCAGGAGAAACGGACGAATGCGACGCATGCGTCGCGGACGGACCCGGAGGCGCGGTTGACGCGGAAGAGTGGGGGGCAAGGCGCGCAATTGGCGTACTTGGCGAGTGTGTTGATGGATAATCGGCACGGGCTCGTGGTGGCGACCGACGTGACGCAGCCCGGCTACGAGGCGGAGTGTGCGAGTGCGCTGGCGATGGTGGGGAGCTTACCGCCGACGGCCCGGCGTCGGACGTTGGGGGCGGACAAGGGTTATGATCGGTGCGGGTTTGTCGACACGCTGCGGGCGTTGGGCTGGACGCCCCACGTCACGCCGAACGTGCACCGCACGCGGTTGCGGAGCGCGGTGGATGGCCGGACGACGCGCCATCCCAGCTATGCGATCAGTCAACGGCAGCGCAAAAAAGTGGAAGAGATCTACGGGTGGGGCAAGACGATTGGGTTGTTACGCAAACTCCGACATCGCGGGACCCCGCGGGTCGGGTGGGTGTTTACGTTCACGGCCGCGGTCTACAATCTGATGCGGATACGCACCCTGACCCTGGCCGGAGGCAGCCCCTGATGGGGCAGTGTGGGCCGCATTCGTCACGCCGACCGCACCGCGGGGACGGTAATAGGGGACCGCACGCTGGTACACCGTCGTGTTACCCGGACAAACGCGGCTCACCATGAATTTTTCCGCAACCTGCTAGAATCCAATAGAGAACCCGATTGTCACCACCGGATAGACGGTGATGTTCGCGAGGTCGTCCTGGATGCTTTGTGCCTCGGCATTGAGGTCGGATTGGAACTGCAACAGCGTACTGGCGGATCCGCCGACTGACGTCAATGTGAAGCCCGGCGTGCCGTGGAACGCGACCCCGAGGTCGAGGAAGAACCCGAATCTGCTGCGGCCCGGATTTCCCAGACCGATCCCCGCGTAGGGCGATAGCTCCTTGGTAAGGATGGTGCCGGTGATAACACCAATCTGGGCGGGACTGTAGGTCGAACCGCTGATGTCGACCGGACCGGTGATTTCACCCGCGAGGACGATGTCGTCGGTGGTATAGATGGCGCCGCCGCTCAGGCGAAGCGGTCCCAGCAGATAGAGGTCGAGCATCGCGGTGAACGTCGGCGAAGCGAAGTCGATCTGATAGGGGATACCCGACACCGTGACATCGATGTCGGTTGGAAAGAAGTTAAACCCGGACCGAAGCCCGATGCGGGGGCCAAATGAGGTGGCGATGTCGGCCCCGACGCCGAGTGTGCCCACGTGTATCGCGATCCCGGCCTGAGCGTGGGCGCTCGATGGAATCAACGCCAACGACGGAATCAACGTCAACCCGGCCAATATCAAGACATATGAGATCTTCTTCATTCCGCCATCCTATTGGAAACCCGGTGAGATGCGGCGAATTATCGGTCAACCCAACATAATAGGGGGTCGGCGGATCTAGCCAGTTCACGGCGCACCTGAGATGTGTGATCTGTGGCGTGTCTTTTTCGCGTTCAACAGCATGGGTCGGAAGTAATGAGCCACGGAATGCACGGAAAGCACGGACCCCCACCCCCCTCCCGACGGTGGGCCTTTTTTCCCCTCCCTCCCCACCCAGACTGGAGCCGGTCGGTGAAGCAGGCCTTGAGAGTAGTCTGCCTTGGATTACTCGTGTTGACGTCAAGTGCGTCCAGTCCACGCCCCGGCGCCGAGCAGGATGATCGCCCCGTGGTTGTGCTCGCGACCAGCCTTGGCGACATCGCGTTGGAACTGCGGCCCGACCGTGCCCCGAAGACGGTGGCAAATTTTCTCGGTCTCGTCCGCGCGGGTTTCTACAACGAAATGCTCTTCCACCGTGTGGTGAACCAGTCGGTCATCCAAATTGGCGTGCTGTCCATGGAGGGAGAGGTGAGGGGGCTGGACGTGGAGCCGGTGGAAAACGAATCACGCAACCGGCTGACCAATCGGCGTGGTGCTGTGGCCATGGCGCGATCGAAAGACCCGCATAGCGCCACGACCGAAATCTTCGTAAATGCTCGTGACAATCCCGATTTCGATTACGACAGGGATGACATTCGACGCCGATGGGGTTTTGCGGTGTTCGGTCGTGTGATCGATGGAATGGATGTGGTGGACAAGATTGCCGACATCGAGACGAAACAGTTCGGTCCGTTCCCAAGTTTTCCGTCGGAGCAGGTGGCGATCTATCGGGTTTACGTGAGATGAGTTTTGGAGGGAGGAGGGAGGAGGGAGGAGCGACCCTTCCGCTCGGGGCTAGGGTGGGGCGGGCCTCCTCCCTCCCAAACTCCTTCCCGGGGCGGGGGGATGGGGGGGGCATGCCCCCAAGGGGAATCGAACCCCTGTCTCCACCTTGAAAGAGTGGCGTCCTAACCGCTGGACGATGGGGACGGGCATTGCATGTGAGGAGTAGCGGTAACGGGATTCGAACCCGTGTTACAGCCTTGAGAGGGCTGCGTCCTAGTCCCCTAGACGATACCGCCATGTTGCCCTTCACCGCCCCGCCCCCGACGGGCAGACGGGCCCGCCCCACCCCGCCCTTCCCCCCGACGGGCAGACGGGCGTTCGGATTCCTGGCAACCCTGTCTCCCACCAACTCACCAACCCGCCCGTCTGCCCGTCTGCCCGTCGGGAGAGGGGCGGGTGGAGTGGGCCCGTCTGCCCGTCTGGAGGGGTGCGGAGTGGAGCGGAATATCACCAGCCTCCACGGGAAAGACAACGCCGATCTCCTATGTGGTGAACGCCGAAGACGTCCTCGCCGGCCGGGCCGCCTTGGTGGCGGCTTCTCGCTGCCTGGCGGCCTCGGTGAGAGCGTCGCGCACTCCGGTGCAGACTTCGCAGAGGGCGTCGACGTCCCGCTTGGCCAACTCGTAGAGCTGACACGCGGTAACGGCCTGGACGGTCGCGTTTCGTGGTGCCGCGCTCAGCAGCGCCATTTCTCCGAAAAAGTCACCGGCGTGTAGGGATGCCATCCGCCGCGGTCCCGATCCATCGGCGTCGACAAGCACCGCTACCACGCCGCGTGCGATCAGGAACAGCGATTTGCCTCGTTCTCCCTGGACGATCACCTTGTCGCCCGCCAAGACGGTCTTGGGGACGAGACTCTGGGCGACGCGTTGAAAGTCGTCCGGGCTTAGGTCCTTGAAGAACGGGACTTTCTGGAGCAGCTCGGTCGGATCGGGCGCCATCGGAGCCACGGGTTTTCGGGCCAGTTGCCGCTGGGCCTCTTCGACGCGACGACGTGCTTCCTTGGCCACCGACTCGGGGATGCTGCCGGCGGTGGCGAGGCGGGCCACGGCGTCGGCCTCGGCGTCGAGCGCGATCCGTTTGGCCGTACGTTCCTGCACCGCGCTGGCATACTCGGGAAAGTGCTCTGCAATCCCGTCGATGCGCTCCATCGCGTTGTTCGCGCGGGTCTCGTACACGAGTCGACACTCTCCCACCACGGACGCGTCGACATTGCTCAGTTCCGCCAGCTCTCGAATAGCCGAGACGACTTCATGGCTCGCAGCCAAGATCGCACTGTCACGCTCGTAGTTGGCCGCCAACGCGCGCAGTCGGTGTCGTTGCACGGCTTGATGCGTAGGTGCGATTCGTTCCAACAAGCCGACCCACCAGGCGGCCACACGCACTTCGAGCGGATCGGCTACCGGCAACGTGTCGCATATCTCACCGCGTTTCAACAGATCTCGCGCCAGATCGACGCCGAGGTTCAGTTCGTGCAACACCGCCTCGGAGATCTCTCCGCGATCGAACATGTCGTAGTACGCGCGATGCTCGACCGCGAGCGCTTGAGTCAACAGCACCTGGCGCATCGACGTCGCGCGAAACTCTTCGTTCGCACATAAATGCTCGAGTTGTTCTACCGCTAAGTCGTAATCACGTTGATAGTTTTCCGTGAGTTCCTTGAGGATGCGCGCGGAAAAATTCCCTGATTCACCCAATGCACCAATGCGCGCCACCGCTTCGCGCTTGGCCGCGAGGGTACCCTGCGCCATCGCCATGCGCTCGACGATACCCGGTCGATCGAGTTTCAATATCCGGATCAGCGGTTTCATCGTCGTGCCGCCCGCCAGCAGCGTGAACAACACGATGCCGATCGAAAGCGCTACGATGAGATCGCGGAACGGGAACGCTTCGGGCAAACTCAGAGCAAGTGCCAGCGCGACCGCACCACGCAGACCACCCCAGAACATGATGGTCTGATACCTTCCGTCCACCGGCTCGGCGTGCGGGAGCCGATTGATGACCGGTGTGAGCCCAAACACGGTGATGGCACGGGCTACCAACACCGCGAGTACCCCCCAACCGATGGGTCCGACGAACTGCCCCAGCGAGCCGAGATCGATACTCAGACCTACCAACAAGAGGATGAGGCCGTTGGCTACGAACGCGGCGTATTCCCAGAACTGCCTCAGATAGGCCTTCAATTCGGGTGTGAAGCGCGTGGATCCGAAAGTGCCCACCACCACGCCCGCTCCGACCGTGGCCATCACCCCGGAAACCCGGAGGTAGTGCTCGGCCGCAATGAATGCCGCATACGCCACGACCGTCGAGAGCGCCACTTCCACCAGCGGCTCGTCTTCCGACAGGGAGATGGTCCGCACCATCAAGTAACCGATGATCGTTCCGACGCCGAGCCCGCCGGCGAACACACGCGCAAAATCGACGATGCCGGTTCCCACCGTACCGCCGCTGAACGTGCCTGCTGTTACCACGGCGACGAGAATCGTAAACAACACGATGGCGGTTGCGTCGTTGAACAAGCTCTCGCCCTCGACCAAGATCGCAAGCCGTTTCGGGGCGCCGACGTCCTTGAACAGCGCGATCACCGCCACCGGGTCGGTCGCGGAAATAAGCGCGCCGAACACCAGCGCGGGGCCCCACGTCAGCGGGGTGAGAAAATTGATCAGCGCGCCGACGATGCCGGTCGAGAGCAGCAGACCCGGCGCCGCCAACGTGAGCACGGGTGCCAGATTTCTCGAGAGCAGCCGAACGTCGAGGTTGAACGCCGACTCGAAAATGAGGGTGGGCAGAAAGACAAACAGGATGAGGTCGGGCGACAGGGTGAAGCTCCCGAGAACCTCGAGGGCCTCGACCCGTTGTCGGAGCGCGCCGAGCGCCAGCCCAACCAGCACCAGGCCGACGGTATAAAAAATGAATACGTTTTAGCCCGATCGCCGAGGCGGCGGCGATGAGGAGCAGCCCGAAGACGGCGATGACGGTGGCGAGGACGGGGTCGAGGTGCATGGGGGATAATGCCGGTGTCGAGGATGGGGGTGCAAGGGGCACAGGGGGACGGGGGCACGGGGGCAGAGGGGCACGGGGGCACGGGGGCATGGGGGCACGGGGGCACGGGGGCACGGGGGCAGAGGGGGCCAGGGGCACAGGGGCACAGGGGCACGGGGGCAGAGGGGGCCAGGGGCACAGGGGCACAGGGGCACGGGGGCACGGGGGCACGGGGGCACGGGGGCAGCAAGAGCAGGGAGAGAGGTTCGGTCTGCCCCGGGAGGAGGTGTCGGGAAGGGTGGCTGCCCCGGGTCGTGTGTGGGGGCGGTGACTGCCCCGGGGTGGGGTCGGGTTGGGAGGAGCGACTGCCCCGGGGAAGGGTCGGGGGATGGGCCTACAGCCCCACCTTCACCCCCCCCGACACCATCCTCCCCGGAGCCGGCAATCCCAGTTGTGGCAGCACCACTTCGTCTGTCACGTTGTCCGCGCGGACGAATAGCTCGACGGATCGGGCCGACAGATCGATTCTTTGGCTGACGCGAACGTTGAAAGTCAGGGAGGTCTCGAGCGGAACGAACTGGTCGTTGTCGTTCAGTGAATAGGCACGTCCCGTGTACACGCCTTCGACCGTGAACCCCGTCCCCTGCTCGCCCGAATAGGTCAGCGCGAGTCGGCCCATGGCCTCCGGTTTCTCGGACAGCTTGTCTGGATCATCCGACGCGGCCTGCTCCACGTGAATGTCCATGAGTGTGAGATGACCGTCGAGTGTAATCTTCTCGGTCACCGCCACCGTTCCGACGATTTCCACGCCCAACACACGGCTGCCCTGGAGGTTGATACGCTGGCGGCGCGGCCGTGTCTCACCCGCCAACAGCACCGCCTCTTGATCGATGGTCCCCGAGGTGAACGTTCCGAACGGGATGAGTTCGCCGCTGAAATTGTTGCCATTGACGCCGACGGCGATCTCGGTGAGTACAGACGACTCGGTGTCGAGGTTGGGGTTCAAGAGGAAACGGTTGAGCGCTTCGCCAAATAGCTCACGCATGGTCGGGAACCGCGTCTTGCGACCGACCGCGCCGCGCACGAACCAGCCGTCGCCCACGTCGTACATCGCGCCAAGCGTTGCGCTGTAATCAGCCGACGCATCGCGGTCGGGTTTGTCACCGGTCTTCGGTGTCACCATCGCATCGAAGCTGGCGCCGATCGTTATGGTGAGGGGCAGACTGGGATTGAACCCGTACTCCGCACCCACGCTGATGATGTGCTGTTGAAACTCGAGCCGCGGAAAGACCTGGGCGGGATCCGGGTTGCCAAACGCGTCCAACTCGACGTCCCGCTGCCTGTGCGTCGATGTCAAACCGTTGAACGACAGCTTGGCCAACCCGGCACCAACCGTCTGACTCAGCGTGAGGCGGGTCCCCACCGTGAAATCATCGTCGTCTTGGCGCTCATCAACCGTTTGGTACGCGGCGGACCGATAGGATTCGATCTCCTGAGAAAAGACGTTGACCCATGCCGCTCCCTTCCAACTCGTGCTCCGTCCAGCGTTGCCCTCGCCATTCACGATGGCCATCGTGGTGCGCCACTCGGGGTAGCGCCAGAACCGAATGCGGGACACGGCGGGGTCGAGATGGCTCTCGGGCGCAATGCCCTTCTCGGCGTCCACGTGTAGGACCGAAACGCCCACGCGGGAGCGATCGAAATCGTAGGTAGCGTTGGCGAACAGGTTTGTCACGCGGGCGTCGGTATTGGTGCGTGTGCCGCTCCCAGCCGGTTGGCTGAACGGCAGATCCGCGCCCGACGGTATGGAAACCTCGTTCGTCTTCGTGTACGCGACCGATCCGGTGTAGGTAACACGTCCGGAGCGACCGCGATGTGTTGCGCTGCCCTCTACACGTCCCTCCGTTCCGACTCGGCTCGACAGTTCGGTTTGTGACCGGACCGTGTTCAGCGTTCGCGCGGTGAGGTTCACCGCACCCCCGAGCACGTTGGTGCCGTACTCGACCGGTGGAACGCCCTTGGCCACCGTGACACCCCCGACGACGCTCGCTGGGATCAAGCTCATGTCGACGCGGTTGTCCCACGGGATATTGAGCAACGCTCCCTCGAAGAACACGCCAACCTGACGGTCGCCCGCGTTGCGAAGGTAGACCAGGGTTTCGCCGCGTGAATTGGTTTGGATGTGAGCCGTGGGTATCAACCGCACGAGGTCCGCCACCACAGCCGCGTCCCGCCGCACGATCTTGGCGAGGTCCACCCGCATGGACGTGTATGTCGTTGCAGCGGGACCGTCGGCAACCGCCGCTATCACGACATTGCCCAGCTTGACGGTGTCCCGTTGTCCTGCCGCCGCCTTGATTTCGGCGTAGGGCAAGAGACACGACGCGGTCCAGAGCAAAATGCGAGTTAGCGACTTTGAGAAAACCGTCGAGCGAGCCGCAGTGCTGTTCATTCGTGAGCTGATTTCGGCCTCGGTCCTGAGGGTCGAGTGATGCCCGGCACGCGACGTCCGGGCAGCCTGGCGGGAGTCCTTACCATACGCGTGAATTGCTGTGCGCCAAATCTAACGACTCTCTCCGCTTTTTGTACGGTGCGCTGGGGCAACCATCCGTCACCATGCATTGCGGGCGGACTCGTTTTACCGCGTTCCCTTTGACCATCTGGGGTCTATCCGTGCTCGAAGATCATCCGCGGCCGTTCTTCCGATTGACCATCCGCGCTCAAAAGATCAATCCGCGACAGTTCTTCCGATTGTCGTACAGGCCCAGGTGTGAAAAGATCCTCACCGCGGGTCGCCTCGCCAGCGGCTTGCCCGTCTGGTACTTTGTCGGACATCACTCTCGTCGAGGTTCGCATGCGCCAGCCCAGGCTCCGATTTGTTACGGTCACGACCATCCTCGCGCTGGTTTCGCTTGGTGCAACGCCGCACGTGCGCCAAGAAACGTTGGTGTTTACGGGCGCCACCGTCATCGACGGCACGGGAGCCCAGCCGATCTCGAACGCCACCATTGTGGTGATTGATGGAAAGATCGCGCGGATTGGGACGGGAGCTGTGCCGCAGGATGGGCGCCGAGTCGATCTCAGTGGACGCTATGTGATGCCGGGCCTCATCGACGCGCATGTCCACATCAACAACTTTGCGGCCGCGCGCCGCGCGCTCATGTCGGGTGTGACGACGGCGCGGAGCATGGGAACGGGGTTCTTCGCCGATGTCGGCCTGCGTGACCTGGCGAAGAAGGGGCGGATCGACGCGCCCGAGTTGCTGGCGGCAGGATATCACGTTCGGCCGGAACCGGCCGAGGGGCTGTTCATCGACAATCCGTCATTGGCCGATCTGATGGAAACCGGTGTGAGAGACGCCGCGTCGCTACGCCGCGTTGCGCGGACGATGATCGAGCGAGGCGTGGATTTCATCAAGACCAACGCCACCGCCCGGGCCGGGCTGCCGAATACCGACCCACGAGAGCCGTACTACGACGTGACGCTCCTGCGTGCGCTGGTGGAGGAAGCCAGCAGTGCCGGAATCCCGGTCGCCGCTCACGCCCACGGCGACACGGGTGGACGCGCCGCCGTGCTCGCCGGCGTCCGGAGCATCGAGCACGGGACGTATTTGAGTGAGGAAACGCTCCGGTTGATGCAGGAGCGAAACACCTATCTCGTTCCCACGATCGCCGTCGTTCGAGATCTCACGTTGCCCGGGGGAGATTACGACAATCCCCTCCTCGAAGTGCGAGGACGGCATATGCTCCCACGCGTGCGCGAAACGGCGGCTACGGCGTACCGCATCGGCGTGCCGATCGTTGCGGCGACCGATACCGGCTACGGTCCGGGCAGCGTGTTGCGTCTCAGTCATGAGTTGATCGAGCTGGTGGACATCGGCCTCACGCCCATGGAGGCGATTCGGGCTGCGACCGCTGTTGCCGCGGTGTTGTTACGGGTCGAAGATCATACAGGGACGTTGGTTGCCGGACACGACGCCGATTTCATCGTCATGGAACGCAATCCGGCCGAGGATATCGGAGCCGTTCAGGATCTCCTGATGGTCGTCAGCAACGGAGTGATCGTGCTGGATCGCACCGCGTATTGACCGTGCCCGCGTGGCCCCGTCAGGAGATATTGGAAGCGTCGTCCCATCCGCGCGAGGGTCTGTGTTTGCTAAGCAGATGCTCGACGGCGTCCTGAACCTGCTGCGGTTTGAGCGGTTTCTCCATGGTCATCAACGCGCCGTACTCCTCAGCTCGCTCCAGCATCTCCGTGTCCTTCCGCGATATCGCGATGATCTTGGTGGCGGGGAACTCTTGCATGATCTCTTGGATGGCGATGAGGCCGTTCTTGTGCGGCATCACCAGGTCCATGAAGACCAGGTCGTAGGGTTGGGCGGAGATCAGGTTCACGCCCTCTTCGCCGTCATGGGCGTAAGTTGGCTGGTGACCGAGTTCCTCAACCGCGAGCCCGATCAGGGCTCGCATGGTCTGGTCGTCGTCGATTATGAGCACCGTAGCCATCGTGCCTCCTAGGGGTGTCCTGTAACCCCAATCCCCATCACGACTTGGCCAATATAGCAAGATCCGGTCAGGACAACTGTGATTTAGCACCTCCACCAAGGGGTCGTTTGGACCGGTTGTCCCCTGTGGTGGACGAGGCCTCGCCGATTCGGTCATGTATCGGATCAGTTATGTACCACGTAAGACGTTGATATCAAATATCTTACGATCAAGACAGTTGCTCGGCACGCTTGTTGCTTTTATGTGGGGAGCAAGCAGTCGATTTAATCACCGTGAGGTCTCAAATGAAGAAATCAGCCGTTATCAGACTTTTGACGAGCGCCTTGGCCATGGCGGCGCTGGTCGCGTCGGAAGCCGAGGCGCAGAATCGCAGTTTCGCGCAGAATCGCAGTTTCGCGCAGAATCGCAGTTTCGCGCAGAGTCGCAGTTTCGCGCAGAGTCGCAGTCTCTTGGGAATAAGTGGAGTGTTGGCACGTCCGGTTGGTGAGTTTCAGGACTTCGTGGATTGGGGTGGGGGCATCGACCTGTACGGAGTGATCAATCTCTCGCGGCGCGGCCCCGTCGGAATTCGTATCGACGGCTCGGTTCTCATGTACGGGCACGAGACATTGCGGCAGCCGCTGAGCAACACGATCCAACGCGTCATGGTGGACGTGGACACCGACAATCTCATCGGGTCGCTCGGCGTGGGGCCTCAACTCACGTTGGGGCAGGGGCCGCTCCGTCCGTACGTCTACGGTACCGTCGGTTTTTCCTACTTCGCCACCGTGTCTTCAGCGAGCGGCACCGCCGACGCAGGCGCATTTGCCAGCAGTACCAATTTCGACGACGTCACGACGGCGCTGACGGCCGGTGGCGGTTTGCTCCTGCGACTCTCTCGTGGGAAGCATCCCGTCTCACTCGACTTCTCGGCCCAGAAGACCTACCACGGCGAGACGGCATACCTCCGGGAGGGCAGCCTGCTCGAGAGTCCCGACGGATCGATCTCGTTTGTTCCGATCAGGAGCGAGACGAATCTGGTGACGTTTCGGCTGGGCGTCGCTATCGGAGTGTGATTCCGTGAGAGGTGAGACGTGAGACGTGAGACGTAAGACGTAAGACGTAAGACGGCCCCCCACCTCCCCCGTTCATGGTGTGGAGCGGGGTGGCCGTCGTACGTCCGACGTCTCACGTCTCACGAGCCTCGACTCTACTTCTTCCAACCACTCGAGCTCTCCCTCAAACTGCCTAATCGTCAGCCCGATCATAAGTTCCGCCACCACCACCATTTCGCCGTGCTCCGCTCGCACCGCCTCGAGTGTGAGGCGTTCGCGTGCGGCCTCGGATTCTAGAAAACGGCGTCTTCTCTCGACCTGCCGCGCAACCGTCGCGGGCGTGGCGTGTGTCGACAGTGCTAGCCATGTGAGAAAGGGCGGTGGCGGTCGTTGGGTCGTCCAATGGGCAAGATCGAGGGCTTGGGAGAGAGCTTTCCGGCCCGACGGCGTGGTGCGGTAGGTCTGCCGTTCCGGGCCAAGCTTCTCCTTGGATTCTTCAGGTGCGATCAGCTCGAGGCGCTCCAGCTTGCGCAGCGAGTAATAGATCTGGGGACGTGAAATGCCCGCCCAGTCCCGCACCTCCCGGTATTCGAGAGTCTGGTTGACCTGATAGCCGTGCATCGGCTGTTCGGACAATAAGCTGAGGACGACGAGGTCGGGTGTGGTGAGGGGTGGATTGGGGGAAGACATGACAAGTGTGAGAAGTGAGAAGTGAAGAAGTGAGAGGGCCCATCCCCACCTCGCGGCCGAGGTGTTGTGTCGTGCAATTGACGTCTAGTCTAAATTATACTAGCTTGTCGACCCCGCAAGTGATTGCACCTTTACACGGAGCTCGTTTCGGGATATGTTCGGTCTCATATCGAAGGTTTCGCTACTGACCGTGGGGCTAATGATCGCTACGACCACGGTTTGGCCACAGGAAGAGGAAATGCTCATGAAATCACTGACGCCGGTGATCTCCGTCGACCGCATCGAGCCGTGCTTGGGGTTTTGGGAGGCTCTAGGTTTCGAGCGGACGATGGACGTTCCGGGAGACGACGGGATGGCTTTTGCCGCGGTGTCGCAGGGTGGAGTGGAGGTGATGTATCAAACACTCGCCAGCTTGGCGGAGGATCTTCCGGCGGTTGCCGAGTTGAAGTTCGGGGCCACGAACTTCTTCATACGCGTCAGCGACCTCAATGCGATCAAGCCGACCCTCGAGGCCGGCGACGTCGTGGTGCCGGAGCGGAAGACGTTCTATGGTTCCCGCGAGATTGTGGTACGAGCGCCGTGTGGGACGATTGTGAACTTCGCTGAATTCGAGGAGTAAGTAGAAAAGGTGAGAAGTGAGAGGTGAGAAGTGAGAGGGCCCCTCCTCTCACCCCACATGGGTGGGGCAGGGTGGCCTTCTCACTTCTCACTTCTCACCTCTCACCGGACAAGTGTCAGAGGATGCAGGTCACTTGGGACGTGCTTCTTTGACAGGTAGTGCGTACGCACGTGACATATTGAGAATTGGCGATCATTCCTGAAAGCCATGACGAGGAAACCGATAGCGAACGGTCTGCAACAGGGGCTGCGACCCTGGTTCGCGCCGCCGCAGCGCGTAGAAGCGGATGCGGTTGGCGTCGAAATCGACCTCGGCGCGCACGAGACGATGGGACCAGCGCGGATCGACCCGCCAGGTATGCCCCAGCAGCTCGGCCGTTCCCTGCTCGCTGATGCGCCGCAGGAACACCAAGCGGCCGCGCGGGCGGGTCTGCAAGTCCAACGCCCACTCTTCGGGAAACGTCCGTCGTGGCGGGGCGGCCTCCAGGCGCGGTGCCGCACGGCGGCGGACTGCTGCCACGTAGCGATCCGAACGCTCCTGCAGGGCCGCGCGGGTGGGATGATGGAAACGGGCCCACACCTTGGCCTGCCACCGACCGTTGTAGCTTTCTACCGCCGCCTGGAAGCCGGTCTCGCGTGGCGGCGCGAACACGGGGACGATCCCCAAACTCAAACACAGGCGCGTGACACGGCCGACGGTGTCAGGGAACTGATGCGCGCCCTGGAACCGGGTGTCGTTGTCGAACTGTGCATAGGCTGGCAGCCCGAACTGCCGCCAGTGCGTTACCAGGGCCTCGACGATAGTGGTGGCGCGGACGGGTGGACCGGGCCACGACGCGACCAATCCGCCGTGCAGCGAGATGCCGTTGAGCACTTCGACCTCGGTGCCACCCTTGATCACCAACCCTTCGACGATGTCAAAGCTGTCCAGCTCCGCACAGCCCGCGGCCACCTCAGGCAGATACCAGCCTCGGGGCGGTGGGGGGCGACGGATCCGCCGGCGACCGTCCAGCGCCCCGTGCCGGGCCAGGATGCGGCCGATCGTCCGCACCGCGGGGACGCTGCGATAGTGACGGTCGCGCATCTCGCGGTAGATGGCAGCGGCCCCGTACTCCCCCAGGTCGCTCGTGTCACGCAGCTCTCGCCGCAGCGTCAGCACGACATCTTCTACGGCCGCTTCCGTGCGATGAATCGTGTGCGCGAGGTGAGACCGGTCAGACCAATCGACTCGATCCAGCCGCTGGCCGCCGACGCGCTGCACCCACCGTTGCACGGTCTGGAGGCTCACGTGAAACCGGCGCGCCACCGCACGCAGCGAGGCACCCCGCCGAACCGCGGCAACCATCTTTCGACGTCGCTCCTCGGTCCGGCCTTTTTACGCACCTTGACCCCCGAACTAGTGTTTCGTTCAAATACTATAAACCACACTCCTGACCTGGATCCTGTGACACTCCGACCTGCATCCTGTGACACCTAGGTGACCTGGATCCTGTGGCACTTATCCGGTAACCGGTCACCGAGAATACACATGACAACAGAAAGACGGTTTAGCAATACATGATTGACTATTCAGTAGACGGAGACGGAATTGCCACCATCAGCTGGAACGTCACCAACCGGCCGATGAACGTCATGAACGAGGAGAGCATCGCTGCGTTCGGTGCCGCGGTTGATAAAGCCATCGGGGATGCGAGTGTCGTGGGAGTCATCGTCACCTCGAGCCGAAGAGAATTCGTAGTAGGCGCCGACCTCGAACAGATGCGGCGCACTTGGAAGGACGCCCAAAGCATCTACGAATCGGGTGAGCGGTTCCAGGGGCTCTTCCGGCGGATGGAGACATCGGAAAAGCCCTTCGTGGCTGCAATCAACGGGCATGCGCTGGGTGGTGGGTACGAGATCTGTCTCGCATGTCATCATCGGATCGCGGCCGACGCGCCCCGCATGAAGATCGGTCTCCCCGAGTCTCGAGTCGGCCTGCTTCCCGGAGCGGGCGGGACTCAGCGTCTCCCACGAATAATCGGCATCGAGAAAGCCCTGCCCCTCATGCTCGAAGGGAAAGAGCTGGATCAACAGAAGGCGCTGGAGACCGGTCTGGTCGACGCGGTGGTGCCCGCCGACCGGCTCTTGGACGAAGCGAAGCAGTGGCTGCTCACCGAGGGACCGAAGAATGTGGTCAAACCCTGGGACCAGAAGGGGTTCAGACTTCCCGGCGGTGCCGTCCAATCCCCGAGAGGCAACCAGACCTTCACCGTCGCAAACGCGATGGTGCGCGAGAAGACCCACGGCAACTACCCCGCGCAGCTCAACATTCTGTCCTGTGTTTTTGAAGGGTGCCAGGTCGACATCGACACCGGACTGAAGATCGAGCGGCGCTACTTTGCGAAGACGGCTCTCACTGAGGAAGCCAGCAACCTCATTCGCTTCTTCTTCTCCATGACCGAAGCGAACAAGCTGGGTCGGCGACCCAAGGACGTTCCCCGGGCCGAGTTCAAGAAGATGGGGATGCTGGGGGCGGGGATGATGGGCTCGGGGATCGCGCATGTGACCGCCCTGGCCGGAATCGATGTGGTGCTGCTCGACACCAGCCTGGAGGCAGCGGAAAAGGGGAAGGCGAACTCGGCCGGTATCCTCGAGAAACAGGTACAGCGCGGCCGCATGAGTGAGTCAGACGCCCGGGCCGTTTCCGCCCGCATCCAGTGCACCACGGACTTCGCCGACCTCGAGGGATGTGATCTCGTCATCGAAGCAGTCTTCGAGGATCGAAAACTGAAGGCCGATGTGACCAAGAAAGCGGAGGCGGTCATCCCCGAGACGGCAGTCTTCGCATCGAACACCTCGACGCTTCCCATCACGGGACTTGCCGAAGCCAGCGCCCGCCCCGGCAAATTCATCGGCATGCACTTCTTCTCACCGGTGCATCGCATGCCCCTGGTGGAGCTCATCCGCGGGGAGAAGACATCCGATGAGACGCTCGCCAAGGCGCTGGACTTCGCCAAGGCGATCAAGAAGACGCCCATCGTGGTGAACGACAGCCGCGGCTTCTACACCAGTCGCGTGTTCGGCACCTACATCGGAGAAGGGCTCGCCCTGCTGGCGGAGGGGGTCACGCCGGCGCTCATCGAAAATGCGGGCCGCATGGCCGGTATGCCGGTCGGTGCGTTGGCCCTAGCGGATGAGGTGTCCATCGAGCTAATGCACAAGATCCGGAAGCAAACGAAGGACGACCTCGGTGATGAGTACGAGCCTTCACCCGTCGATGATGTTGCGGAGCTGATGGTTGGGCTCAGTCGTATCGGGAAGAAAGTCGGGAAAGGGTTCTACGAATACCCCAAAGATGGGAAGAAGCACCTGTGGCGGGGACTGAAGGAGCACTTCCCCCTCGCCGACGAGCAACCCGATGTCGACGAGGTCATCAAACGCCTCCTCTACGTGCAGTCGGTGGAGACCGCGCGGTGTCTCGAGGAAAACGTCGTCACCGATCCACGAGATGCCGACGTTGGGTCGGTCATGGGTTGGGCGTTCCCCGCCTCGCGGGGAGGTACCGCCAGCCAGATCGACACCGTCGGTGTCTCGGAATTCGTCGCCGAGTGTGACCAACTCTCGAGTCGGTTTGGCGCCCGATTCGAGCCCCCCGCGCTCCTCCGAGATATGGCGGCGAAGGGCGAAGCGTTGCACCCGCAGTAAGAGAAGCTCCAAGCACGGTGTTTAAAAAGGCAGGCACGGCGGCAGCCGCGTCGACCTTTTTCAGCACCCTGCTAGAAAACCGGCGGCTCCTTCGTCAGGTACTTCTCGAACCAGCTCCGGCGGTACGCCAGCGTCCGCATGAAATTGCTGGGCTTGCCCCAATAGGCGTGCCACTCGTCCTGCAAGCGGATCATCGCGGTTGGGACCTTCAGGAACTTGAGCGCCTGGTAGTATTCCTCGGTCTGCGCCATGGGCGTTCGCAGGTCCAGTTCACCGGTGATCAACAGCGTGGGCGTGGTCACGTTGCCCGCGTACATCAGCGGGGAGCGCCGGATGTGCTCCGACGGATCGTCCCACGGCAAGTTCGCGAAGTTGCGGTACCATCCGGCACCATCCGTCGTCCCGACAAACGAGAACCAATTCGTGACCGGGCATTCCGAGGACGCGGCGGCGAATCGATCGGTGTGACCCACCACCCAGGCGGTGAGCACCCCACCCCCGCTGCAGCCGTACACGAACATGTTCTGGGTGTCGACATAGCCGCGTTGGATCACTTCATCGACCCCGTTCATCAAGTCGTCGTAGTCTTTCCCCGGGTACGCGTTCTTGATCTCGTTGCCGAACGCGCTGCCATACCCCGAGCTGCCCCGCGGATTGGTGAAGAGGACGACGTAGCCCATGGCGGCATAGTGCTGCCACTCGAACCACATGTACGAGGTCCCGAACGCAAACATCCCATGGGGGCCGCCGTGGATCGAGAGCATCATGGGATACTTCTGGGACGGATCGAAGTCCGGTGGCTTGACGATCCACCCTTGAATCTGGAGTCCATCGGTCGATGTGTACCAGATCTCCTCCACCTCGCCGAGCTTCTTGCCGGCCAACACGTCCCCGTTTACATCGGTCAACTGCTCGATGGTCGGATTCCCGACCCGGAACCGCACGACATCGCCGGGCTCTTCAGCGGTCGTGCGAATCCCGACGGCCAGCCCGTCGTCGGTCATGCTATTCAGACTCAAGGTGTGCGGCCCTTCGGTGATCTGGCGCGGCCCGGAGCCGTTGACCGGAGCGAAGTGGAGGTTGGCTGTCCCTTGGTCGGCGGCGGTGAAGTAGATCCCGCTGTTGTCGGCCGCCCATGTCAGGTTCTGGGGCGATCGATCCAGGTCGCCAGAAATCTCCCTGGGGTTCGACCCGTCGAGGTTCATGACATACAGCTTGCTCGTGATGTAGGTATCGTCGGTCCAGTCGTACCCCCCATATGCCACCAACCGGCCGTTGGGTGACACGACGGGGTTGAAGTCGGGCCCGTGTCTCCTGGTGAGCTGGCGGATCGATCCGGACTGCAGATCGACGGCGTAGATCTCCGACTCCCGCCATTCCCACTCCGCCTCCGGTATGCGGAGGCTCGAAAAGAATATCTGCCGACCGTCGGCCGACCACGCGGGTCCGCTATGATTCCATTCACCGTCTGTGAGCTGTCGCGGCGTCCCGCCGTCGGCCGAAACCACGAAGAGGTGCCGGTATCCTTCGTCGGTGTAGCCCACGTGGTCGCGTCGATAGCTCAAGCGCGTCACGATCTTGGGCTCGGCGGTCCATTCGGCGCCTTTCGGCCGCGCCGGCATGTCGACGTCACCCCACGGCTCCTGGTGTGGCACGCTCAACGAGAACGCGATCGACCGCCCGTCGGGAGACCAGGCCAGCGCGCCCGGCCCACCGTCCACGTGGGTGATTTGCGATTCTGCGCCTTCGGCATCCATCCACCGCACGAAGATCTGCCCACCGCGTGGCTCCCCCGCCCGCCCGAAGGCGATACGCGTTCCGTCGGGTGACCACACGGCACCGCCGCCTTTGGTGAGGAAGCGGCTCCGACTGCCATCGGCGTCCATGATCCAGAGATCACCAACCCAGTCGTCGTGAAGCTTGTCGATCCGGTAACGGGTGTACACGATCCGCCGTCCATCGGGCGAGATCTGCGGCCCAGGCCCGCCGGAGAAAGCTTGCTGCACGGCCTCCCACTCGAGGTAGACGTCGAGCGTGAGACGGTCATCCATCTCTTGGCCCGATGCCGTCACGGGCACCACCGTGAAGAGACATACGGAGGCGAGGACTACAGAGAGGCGACGAAGCATGATTCCTCCTCATTCTTGAACGGCTAGGACATGACCTGCGGCCGGCGCGGTTGTGTCGAATGCAACCGGTGAAGCTCTTCCGTGCTCAGTTCCGCTCCGGCGTGCGAGCAAACGTATCCGCTAGAGCACCCGTCCGTAAGGACGGAGGGGCACCCACCCTTCCTCCTGGCGAAAATGCGATTGCCAGGTCACACTTTGCGAGCAGAGAGACCGCTACTCGACCGCTCGAGAGGAGAATTCATGGCTGGGTACAAATTCCCCGTGGAAGCAGGCCATATCATGATGTTCGCACGGGCCGTCGGTGATCCCAACCGTATTTACCACGATGCGGACTATGCAAAGGATACCGAGCCCGGCGGGATTATCGCCCCGCCCACCTTTTCCCGGGCGTGCGCCCAATTCGACCCCGACTACCCCTTGCGTCCCCAGGTCGGTAAACGGTGGTTCGGTTCGGGTAAGGAGCCGACCGGTCTGGCGGAAGGAAAGGAGCCCCCTGGCAGTGGTATGCTGCACGCCGAGCAGCACTTCGAATACCATCGCCAGGTACGGCCCGGTGACACGCTTACGGTAACCACCCGCCCTGGCGAGACGTGGGAGAAGGAAGGTCGGCGATCGGGAAAGCTTCTGTTCCGCGAATTCATCGACGAGTATCGGGATCAGAATGGCGAGTTGGTCATCACCGCGCGTTTGGTGGGCGTCATACCCGAGCGTCCGGTCGAACAGCAATAGGAGGACTCCATGGTACTTCACGCGAATCAACTGAATGTGGGTGACACGCACGATGAACTGGTGGTCGAGAATCTGACGCGGACACAGATCGTTCAATACGCAGGCGCTTCAGGCGACTACAACCCCCTGCATACCGATGATGCCTACACAACACAGATTGCCGGGTATCCCTCGGTGTTCGCACACGGCATGCTTACCATGGGAATGACCGGCAAGATGCTCACCAATTACGTTGGCGACGGCCGTCTGGTTACGTACGGGGTCCGATTCACCAGCCAGGTTTGGCCCGGCGATACCCTGGTGGCCAAGGCGACCGTAGAGAACTTCCGCGAAGAGGATGGGCAATTTCTTGTCGACCTCTCGGTGAGCACGACCAATCAGGATGGAAACGTGGTCATCTCCGGCAGCGCAACCGCGCGTATCGATCCCTGACCCGCAGTACCCGGCGCGGTCCATCGACGGGTCCGGGTTAGAAGATTCAGCACACGCTCGGGCCCAAAGAGCGGGTCGACGTCTCCCCGCACCGCCGCCTCCGGAATGGCAAAGAGCCACGTACGTTGTCCCGTTTCGTCGTCCTCGGTGGTCCCGTCCTTACTCTGCGCAAGGACGAACATATGATTAGAGGTCGGAGCAGTCGGAGTTGAGCCATCAGCAATCAACCGTCAGCAGTCAGTCGTCACCGGTCGAAAGCGACCAGGGTCTCGGGGACCGTGACACCCGTCGGCTTCGTTGTCGCGCTCAGCCTTCTTCTCGGGTGCGGAAAGGACTCGCCTCTCCAACCGGAGTTGCCCGAGCAGCAACATGCCGACCTGTTGGGTATCTGGCAGGGATTCATCGACTTTCAAGGCATGGAGAGCAGGGTAGAGGTCGAGTTGCGCCCTGGGGCCACTGGAAACCTGATCGGGGTGATGCATCTGCGGGACCTGGGCGTTTTGGATATGCCGCTCTCGAGTGTGGAGGTCGAGGATCAGACGATCACGGTCTCGACCAACATCGGCCTCGACTTCGAGGGCGTGATACGGGAGGATCGTCGTGCCTTCGTAGGTCAGCTCAGCACGCCGGACATCTCCTGGCCCCTGGTCCTCGAGAAGGACAACCCCGCCTTTCGCCGGTTCGCGGTGCCGCGACTCGGCGATGACGGAGAAGCCCAGCGCGACTACACCTATCAGGCTCCAGTCCAAACGGACGACGGTTGGGCCGTATCCACCCTCGCCGCCGAAGGCATCGATCAGCAGCTGATTGAATCCGTGGTCGAGGGCATTCTCCGAGGGGAGCACGGGCGCGCGGAAGCGCTGCTCATTGCGAGAAACGGAAGACTCGTATTGGGCGAGTACTTCTACGGCATTACCGTCGACCGCCTCCACCTGCTGCAGTCGATCACCAAGAGCGTCACGTCACTGCTCTTCGGGATCGTCTACGATCAGGCGCTCGTCGACCTCGATGACTTGGTCTACACCTTCTTTCCCGAATACGAAGGCAGGAAATGGGTCGATCTCCAATACCAGATCAACCTCAGCCATCTGCTGACCATGTCCGCCGCCGTCGACTGGAACGAAGCGATTTCGTACTCGGATCCCCGGAATTCTGCCATTCAGATGAACCAAAGCCCTGATTGGATCGGGTTCGTGCTGGATCGGGACCAAGCCGGGACTCCAGGCCAGATCTCCTCCTATAACAGCGGGCTGTCGATACTCCTGGGCGGGGTCATTCACAGTGCCAGCGGGAAGTACGTGGATGAGCTCGCCGACGAGACGTTGTTCGCCGATCTCCAGGTCTCTCGCTCTTTGTGGTCGATCGCCAGTAACGGCCAGCGCCACACCGGCGGTGGGCTGCTTCTCACCGCTCGCGATCTGGCCAAGATGGGTCAGCTCGCACTCGACGGCGGCGTCTGGAACGGGGTGCGGGTGCTCTCCGAAGAGTGGATCACCGAATCGATCCGACCCCACCTGCCAATCGGTGGGTCGCGTTACGCGAAGGCCTATGGCTATCAATGGTGGTATCAGGCATACAACGTGAACGGCGAGATCATCAACGCGACGTGTGGCCTTGGCTACGGCGGCCAATTCCTCGGCATCTTTCCCAGCCTAAACATGGTGGTGGCGATGAACGCCGGAGAGTGGGTCGATGGGGCCCTGCGGCAGTTCAACTACAATTCCATTGTGGAGAATGGGATTCTTACGGCAGTACAGTAGAGGATAGAGTTTATTAGAGTACAGAATATATAGTCCAGAGTGAAGACCCCGCTCGCATTGCAGGCACGGCAGCGCCTTTCCGTCCCACGGCCCATCCAACGGAGACATACGATGATGGTGGTTGTGCTTCGACACGCACGGTGGCTCTCGAGCCTGGTGCTCGCCACGAGCATGCTGCCCGCGAGCGCAGCGGCCCGAAGTGCGCCTCAACCAGGCACGTCGTGTCAATCTCTGTTGAGCCTGTCGAGCTCTGACTACTCCATCCTCTCCGCGCGCATCGTTCGCAAGAACGGGGTGCCCGAGCATTGCCGCGTGCTGGGAGTCATCCGACCCGAGATTCGGTTCATCGTCAATCTTCCTACTGACTGGAATGACCGGTTCTTGATGATCGGTGGTGGCGGCTGGGCTGGGTTTCCGCCGGAGGATCCTTTCGTCCTACCGCGGCAAGAGGGCGCGGTGCGGCAAGGCTTCGCGACTGCGTACACCGACTCCGGCCATAACCGGTACCTGCAGCAGGGCGCGACCTTCGCGTACAACAACCTCCAAGCGGAGGTGGATTTTGGATTTCGGGCGGTGCACCTGACGGCGGTGATCGCGAGGGAGATCATCAATGTCTACTACGGGCAGCCTGCCGAATATTCCTATTTCCTCGGCTGCTCCACCGGCGGGCGCCAGGCGCTCGTGAGTGCGCAGCGCTTTCCGTCGGACTTTGACGGGATCGTGGCGGGCGCACCGGTTCACGATTTCACCGGCCTCCTGTTGAAGCTTCGGCAGGCGGTGGAAGCGCTCGAGAAGATTCAGATGACCCCTGCTCGGCTCGAGGTCTTGAGCGCGGCGGTGTACGAGAGATGTGATGGGCTGGATGACCTGGTCGATGGCGTCATCGACGATCCCCGACTGTGTGACTTCGATCCCACCCGAGACCTGCCGAGGTGTGATGGCGAGAATGCCAATAACCGGTGCTTCACTGCTCCCCAGATGGAGGGCCTGAGAGAACTCTACGGCCCACTCATCGTCAACGGTGAGAGAATCCATCCCGGCATTCCCCTCGGCGCGGAGATCAAAGGCCGGGCGCCGGTGGCCTTGGCCGGGGCGACGCTCGCTTCGGGTTGGAATCCACGCCTCATGAGCACGAGAGACGTGAATCTTTACGGACAGATCATCCCCGCCGGTCGCCCGATGATGGAGCAGCGACTCATCGACTGGCTCCGCTACGTGGCGTTCGAGGACGACGACCCCGACCGGACCTGGCGCGATTTCGACATCGACCGGGATCTCCCAAAGCTCAGCCTGACCCGCTCGATCATGGATGCCGTTGACCCGGACCTGACACCGCTTGCCGATGCCGGTGGCAAGCTCATCGTCTACCACGGCTGGTCCGACACCGGCGCGAATCCCCTTCGGACTGCGGAGTACTTCGACGAGGTGTACGAGACGATGGGGGCCCCGGGAAGAGAGACCGCTCGCCTCTTCATGGTCCCCGGCATGTTCCACTGTGGCGGTGGCACTAACGTCGATCGGATGGATCCGATGACACCCATCATCGAGTGGGTGGAGAAGGGCACCGCCCCGGACAGCTTGATTGCCAGCCGGGTGGAGAACGGCAAGGTCACCCGGACCAGACCGATCTATGCTTATCCCAACGTCGCGCGTTATAAAGGGGAGGGTAGCACCGACGAGGCGCGAAGCTTCAAGTCGGTAAGCGGTAAGCGGTGATTCGTTCGCAGCTCAACCGTCAACCATCAGCCCTCAGCCGTCGGTTCATGGCTCCGTGCCTATGTTGGGATACCGTTCCAGGCTTTCCGTGTACTGGCGAATGTATCGCGTGATGGGTTCCATCACCCATAGACCGCTCATCGCGATGTTGTACTCTTCTCTCGGATCTCGCTCGACATTGTAGACCTCGGGTGCCCGCAGTTCCTGTATCGGGCCCAGCAGGGCATTCTGCTTCTTGAAGTGGACTTTGAATTTCCTCCATTTCACAGCTCGCAACTCGTCGCCCACGAAATACATGACGTGTTCGCGGTTGGAATGCTCTTGTGTCCCGAAGAGGAAGTCTGTCTGATCCACACCATCGATCGGTCGATCGCCAGGCACTTTGGCGCCTGCAATGGTGGCGATGGTCGGGAAAAAATCGAGCAAAGCGAAAATCTTGTTCGACACCCGCCCGGCTTCTATCTGCCCTGGCCACTTGATGATCCCAATGGTGCGGACCGAACCTTCCAGCGTCGTTCCCAGCTCGCCCCGGAACGGGCCGTTGTTGCCGATCCACGTCTGGTGGTAGACGCCGGGCCGAGGGTCGAAGAGCGCTCCATTGTCACTGATGAAGATCACAAGAGTGCGGTTTTCAATGCCGGCATCGCGGATGGCGGCGAGTACCTGACCGACGTGATGGTCGGTCTCGATGGTGGCATCAGCATAGTCACCGTTGCCCGAGCGGCCCTTGAAATCGGGATGTGGTAAGCTCGGGAAATGGAGCGAGAAGAAAGCGGTGAGGAGAAAGAAAGGCCGCCCGGACCGGGCGCGCCTCTTGATGTACTCGACAGATCTTTCGGTGATCATCCCATCGACGAGGGGCCGATTGTCGAGATTGAACTGCTCAACGTTGTGTGCTTTCTCTCCCTTGGATCCCTCCATGAGGTAGGCGAGTCGCGCGACCTCGGGATCGAACGACGGATCGGAGGAATGCATCGCTTCGCGGCTGCTGTTGGGATACCCCCACCATTCGTCGAACCCCTGCTCGTTCGGGAACCGGCCCTCGGTGTTCCCCAGATGCCATTTGCCGAACAAGGCGGTGTGATAGCCGACGTCGGTCAGCGTCTCCGCCATGGTGATCTCCCACGGCGTCAACCCGTAGGGCTGTGGTTGTCCGCTGCCGCCTCTACCGAGGAGGCCGAGGATGGGAGCGCGGGTGGTGCCCGAGCGAATCGGCAGCCGACCGGTCATGAACGCCGATCGGCTCGGCGTGCACTCCACCTCCACGTTGAAGTTCGTGAGCCGGAGGCCTTGGGCCGCGAGCGCGTCGATGTTGGGAGTGGGCGCACCTCGGACGGCGCCACCACCATAGGCCCCAACGTCTCCGTACCCCATGTTGTCAACCATCACGACCACGATGTTGGGTTGCTGCGCCGCCTGCGCCCAGGCCAGTCCAACAGGCACCGCGTGCAGAACCATCGTGGCCACGATCACATGGGTGATGTGGGAGGTCACCTTGATCATCTCGGCCCGTTACTTGGAGAGTGCGTAAGACAAGCTCCTAGCAGGTTGCGGAAAAATTCATGGTGGGCCGCGTTTGTCCGGGTAACACGACGGTGTACCAGCGTGCGGTCCCCTATTACCGCCCCCGCGGTGCGGTCGGCGTGACGAATGCGGCCCACACTGCCCCATCAGGGGCTGCCTCCGGCCAGGGTCAGGGTGCGTATCCGCATCAGATTGTAGACCGCGGCCGTGAACGTAAACACCCACCCGACCCGCGGGGTCCCGCGATGTCGGAGTTTGCGTAACAACCCAATCGTCTTGCCCCACCCGTAGATCTCTTCCACTTTTTTGCGCTGCCGTTGACTGATCGCATAGCTGGGATGGCGCGTCGTCCGGCCATCCACCGCGCTCCGCAACCGCGTGCGGTGCACGTTCGGCGTGACGTGGGGCGTCCAGCCCAACGCCCGCAGCGTGTCGACAAACCCGCACCGATCATAACCCTTGTCCGCCCCCAACGTCCGACGCCGGGCCGTCGGCGGTAAGCTCCCCACCATCGCCAGCGCACTCGCACACTCCGCCTCGTAGCCGGGCTGCGTCACGTCGGTCGCCACCACGAGCCCGTGCCGATTATCCATCAACACACTCGCCAAGTACGCCAATTGCGCGCCTTGCCCCCCACTCTTCCGCGTCAACCGCGCCTCCGGGTCCGTCCGCGACGCATGCGTCGCATTCGTCCGTTTCTCCTGGCGAAACGTCACGCTCGGATTCCCCGGATCATCGTCCGTTGGCGGGCGGGTGCCGGCCTTCGGCTGAAAACTCTTCTGACTCGCCCACGCGTCCAGCAAGGTCCCGTCGACGGTGAAATGCTCATTCGACAACAACGCCCGCCGCTCCGCCTCCTGTAACACTTCGGCCAGAAACGCATCCGCGATGCCCCCCTCGACCAGCCGCGTCCGATTCTTCGTAAAGACCGTCGGCACCCACACCGCGTCGTCCAGATTCAACCCCACAAACCATCGGTACAGGATGTTGTAATCGAGCTGCTCCATCAGCTGCCGCTCGCTCCGGATCGTATACACCACCTGCAGCAATAACGCGCGTAACAAATGTTCCGGGGGAATCGACGGCCGGCCCCGCCGCGCGTACAGCCGGTCCAACTGCGGCGAGAGCCGGGCTAACACCGGGTCCACCAGCGCCCGCAGGGCGCGCAACGGATGGTCGGAGGGCACCCGATCCTCCGCACTGATATAGCTGAACAGCGCCGACTGATTCGTCTTGTTCCCGCGCATCGTGGCACTCCCATCGAGGTCCCTCTACGATAGGAACTTCCGGCTCGCGATGCTATCGTCCATTACCCGACTTTTTCCGCAACCTGCTAGAGGTCTCGTCGTCGGGCGGGCGTCCTATGGGGGCATCGTGCTCGGTGTCCTACGGGGCGTCTACTGCGGCAGCGGGGCCAGCATCGGCCAACGTCCAGCACGTGAATATGAAGCGGGGTACACGGGGCCGCAAGGGTTACGCCGGTGAGCTCACAGCATGTACGGTACGTCCATTCGCGCAACGACCGCTGGGCGACAATGAGACCAGCCAATCAATGCAGAATTGACGATCTGTTATTCCCCGGGAACGAGCTGCCAGGGGATGGGCGGACATTGGTGCGGTTGGCCGGCGCGCGAGTGATGGAAATTCCCCGGGGCTGGACCTAGGCAAAACCCCCGCGCGCATGTCTCAAAGCCACCTTACGGTGGAGCTTCAAGTCCTAGGCAAGGTAGACCGTGGCCATCCCGCCAGCACCGATCTCTTCCTGGATGGCATAGCGGTCGGCGAGGGCGGTCTTGAGGCGGTCGAGAAGGTCTGGCACTGCGTTTTGGCCCTGCTGGCGACGGTCCTAGAATAGGGTTTGGGGCGTCAGGCGGCTAGGCGAAGGGGCGACTTCTTGACGCTATCGCGCTGAGAGCACCGGGGAGTCCCACGATGCGTTGCCCAACTACTACCATCTCTCCCCCCCTTAGGAGGAGAGAGTGGGAGTAAGGGTGGAGGTTGGTAGTGGAGATGAGCTAGTTGCTGCACTAGCGAGGCCCTGTATCTGACTGCATACTAAACGTCTTGGACGGTGGCCGATGCTGGCCCCGCCGCCGCAGTAGACGCCCCGTAGGACGCCCGCCCGACGACGAGACAGTAGCGGGACCCGCGTGGACACTTCCCAGAGCGGGCTAGGCCGCGATACCGAGCACGTTGAGAGCCTTCGCGTCACACCACTGGGAGGGAAGAAAAATGCAAAGCAAATCCAACAACACTGCACGGGTCATTAAGGGCGCAGTCTTGGGTGTGATACTCGGGGTCAAAAAGTGGAAAAGTGGCTGGCCTGTTCTCGTGATTCTGATATTGCTCGTCAGTGGGGTTCCGTCGCTGGACGCCCAGCCGGCGCAGGACACGTGGAGTGACGTCGAACGGATTGTCACCATCGGCGACGTTCATGGCGACTACGATCGGTTCGTAACCCTTCTCCGCCTCACCCGGTTGATCGACCAGAACAACGATTGGGTCGGCGGGGAAACTCACCTCGTGCAAACTGGCGATGTTCCCGACCGAGGCGCAGACAGCCGCAAGGTAATGGACCTGCTGATGAAACTTGAAACGCAGGCCGAGAATGCAAATGGTTATATACACGCGATGATCGGCAACCACGAAGCCATGAATATTTATGGCGATATTCGCTACGTTCATCCCGGAGAGTGTGCCGCTTTCATGAGCGCAGAATCCGCGGATCTCCAAGAGGCGTCCTACATGCGGCATATCATGAAACTGTACAGGAAGCCGCCGCCCGGAGGCAACCCGCGGTTCGACGAGGCTTATAAAGCGAAGTGGGAGGAGGAACATCCACTCGGACACTTTGAGCACCGCGCCGCCATGGGACCCAAAGGGGAATACGGGAAGTGGATTTTGGGGCACAACGCCGTCATTAAGATTAACCATACCCTGTTTGTTCACGGCGGAATCGGCCCCAAGTATGCCTCGGTTAGTATCCAGCAAATCAATGAACGAGTTTACAGAGAACTGACAAACTTCCGCAGGTTGCGGCGGGGAATTGTGATCGATGTTGAGGGACCCCTGTGGTATCGAGGCCTGGCTAACAATAGCGAAGAGACCGAGTTGACGCATTTGGAAAACCTTTTAAAGCGGCATGGAGTGGAGCGAGTTGTTATGGGACATACAACGACCCAGGGCGATGTGGTCAAGTCCCGAGTTGTGTGTAAAAGTATTTGAGCAAGCTCCTCGGCACGTTCATCACGCTGCTTGATGCACCTCCTGGTTCTCGAGTAACGACACGTCGACATACCGCCGCTCACCCCAGATTGTAGTCACCTTCAACGCCACCGCAGTGATCAATCGCAATGCGCTCGCCCGATCGGGAAACGCACCGACCGCCTTGGTGCGCCGTTTGATTTCGCCGTGCAACCGCTCGAGCCCGTTCGTCGTGCGAAGCTTCTTCCAGTGCGACGGCGGAAACGCATAGAACGTGGTCGCCCCCGCAAACCCGCTCGTCAGACAGGCCATGGCTTCGGGGAGTTGCTTGCTCCACCGGGTCTGCAGCCGAGCTAGCTGCTTCCGCGCATCGCCCAGACTCGAAGCCCGAAACACGCTGGCCACCTCGCGGGCGAGGCGTTTCCGCAGCCGCTGCGGGGCTTTCGTCAACACGTTCCGTTGCAGGTGCACCGTACAGCGTTGCCGCTTGGCCTCCGGAAGCCACCGTCGCACGGCGGCCGCCAGGCCCGCGTGCTGATCCGCAATCACTAACTGCACCCCCGTGAGGCCGCGGTCGGTCAGCTGCTGCAACAACTCGGACCAACTCGCCTCCGACTCCTCTGCCGCCACCGACACGCCGAGCAGCTGCCGGTGACCATCCGGTCCCACGGCATACGCCACCAGCGCCGAGACGTTTTCGACCTTTCGCGCCCACCGCGCGTCCACAAACGTGGCGTCCAGGTACAGATAGGGATGCTCGCCATCGATCGGTGCCCGCTGCAGCGCCTCCACCTCGGCATCCAGCCGCTTGGCCACCCGGCTGACGGTCGAGCGCGACACCCGCTCTCCGAGCAACGCCTCCGTGAGCTCGCCCGCCTTTCGGTGCGACACACCGTTCACGTACGCACTGGCCAAGAGGTCGTCGATCTCCGCCGTCCGACGCTGGTAGCGGCCCAGCACCTCGCCCGTGGATCCACTCTCCCGTGAGCGCGGCACCGTCACGTCGATCTGGCCGAGGCTCGTCAACAAGCGGCGGGTGTACGCGCCATTGCGGCGATCGCGACGGCCCGCGACGCGCGCGTACCACTCCGCTCCCACCAACGCTTCCAACTCCGCTTCCAAGAACAGCTCCAGACTCGCCCGGATCGCACCGCGGAACATCGCTCGCAAATCCTGACGCACGGCCTCTTGCGCCACCGGTACCATTTCGCCAACGTCCTGCATAGAGGAAGCTCCTTTTCTTGATCACTGCGTTCACAGCGATCGGATTCTCGGGTTGTTACTTCTCCCGAGGAGCTTCCTCTTTTTCTTCCACCCCGTCCAGAGGTCCGTGTCTCTCACCTCTGAATCAGACTTCAGCTTCTACACAAATTTAGGGACACTACCGGCGATGTAAGGACACGCTTCAATGCTCGGGCGATCTTTATCGACGTCGGCCTATCGGAGGCCTACGGGGGACATTTAGGCGCCCTAATCATCGAAGGTGGCAAGCTTTACACCATCAACGGGGACGGAGAGTTGAAGCTTCTCAGTGAGTCCGGCGAAGCGGCGGGGGCCGTGGCGGGCATCGTGGCGAACAGTGCAGCGGGCGGCGACGAGATATTCAGCATGCTGGGGTTGCCAGTGGATATCCCCGGCGTCTTCATTGGCCATTCACGTGGTTTGCGCTTGCGCGCCGCCGCGCCAATTGAGGCGACGCTCAAGGATTGCAGAAAATCTATGACCTGCGGCGGTGAGCTAAGAGTGCCCTAACGCTGCGCAGGCTTAGTATGCAAGCCACGAATTTGGTGCACACAAGCCCGCCCCGAGCGTCCCAGCGGCGTTCGGGGCTTGGCTTTGGGGAGTACTCTAGCCAGGCGCTGTACTTGACGACATACTCACGTCTTGGACGGTGGCCGACGCTGGCCCCGCCGCCGTAGTAGACGCCCCGTAGGACACCGCCGTACGATGCCCCCGTAGGACGCCCGCCCGACGACGAGACCCGCTGAGCCATCGACGGGAAGCTGGCATATCTCGTCACAAGGAACTGTCCTTATTCCGAAATCTGGATTAGAGACGTTTTCAAGCTGTTAGCTGCCCAACTAGGAGGTGCAACATGACAGAAGGCGCATCGCACCTCTGCGAACGCCTGACCGGTGCGATCCACACATGAGGTGGCATTATGGCTGAGAGCACGTGGTTTACAACTCGATTACTGTGGGGCCCCCTGCTTCTCATGACGGCGCTGGCCGCCGACCCGATCGGCTCCAGCGCACAGGTTGCCACCTCGCCACCACCAAAAGGGGCGCGCACCCACACGCTGGTACTGGGAGAGCAGTACCGCGTCGGAGGGTTCAAGCGGTTCCTGCTGGGGAAGGATTATCGCAACCTGTGGACTACCTCAGTTGAGGTAGACGTGCTCAACCTGGATAGCGTGGGCGGCGGGCTGACCCCGTTACGGCGGGGGGGAGACGGGCAGACGACCTCGCTCCATTTCCAAGGGGACGACGGTCGGCGCTACGTCGTCCGCTCCATAGACAAAAATCCCATCAGGCACATCATCCCCCAACTCCGCGGAACGTTCGTCCAGGGCGTCGTCCAGGACCAGATCAGTTCGCTCCATCCGTTTGGCGCGCTGGCCGTCGACCCGCTCCTCGAGGCGACCGGCATTCTCCACGCGAAACACACCCTCGTGGTGATCCCCGACGATGCGCAGCTGGGCGAGTTTCGGGACACGTATGCGGGCATGGCGGGCATGCTGCTGGAGCGGCCCGACGAAGGGCCCCATAACACGCCGGGCTTCGGCGGCTCGACGCTCATCAACGGATCGGAACGCTTTTTTGAGCGGTTGGAGGCATCACCGTGTGATCGGATCGATGCCCCGGCGTTCTTGAAAGCCCGACTGATGGACATGGTGGTCGGGGATAAGGATCGTCACCTGGGGCAGTGGCGTTGGGCCAGCTTTCCGCGGGGTGCGTGTCGCTCCTGGCGACCGATTCCCGAAGACCGCGACCAGGTGTTCATCAATTTCGACGGGTTCACGATGTGGGTGGTGCGGCGGATGCGCCCGATTCAGATCGGTTTCGGCGAGCGCTATCCCAGTATCGTGGGGCTCACCTTCAACGGGTGGGAAGTGGATCGCGAGCTGTTGGCGGAGTTGAACCAACAGACGTGGGATTCGGTGGCGGCGGTCATCCAGCGCGAGCTGACCGACGAGGTGATCGAGGCCGCCGTGCGGCGATTCCCACCGCACGCGTACCGGACCACCGGGGCGCGGATCACCCAGAGTTTGAAAGCCCGCCGCGACAAGCTGCCCGAAGCAGCCGACGCGTACTACCGCCTTATCGCCAAGCAGGTGGATATCTACGCCACCGACGTGGACGAGTTCGCGGAAATCGAGCACCGGCCGAACGGCGACGTGGAGGTGACTATTGCCGAGTGGGACGGGCAGGAGCCACGTGCGGCGGTCACCCCGTACTACCGCCGGACCTTTCACCCGGACGAGACGCGAGAAATTCGCCTGTACCTGCGGGGCGGATCCGATCGGGCGGTGGTGCGAGGGCAACGTGCTCGCGTTACCGTCCACGTCATCGGCGGGGGTGGCTCGGACCAGCTCATCAACGCGTCGCGCGTCGGGGGGGGGGCCGCACCCGCCTTTACGATGCTCGCGGCGACAACGTGTTTGACCGTGGGGTGGGCGCGAGGGTGAACCGGCGGCGCTTTCAACGGCCGCCGTCCAAGACGGACATCCACCGCTACGGCCTCGATTGGGGCCACGGCCGGATCACCTTGCCGACGGGGAGTTACAGCACAGACCTCGGCGCGGTCCTCGGCGGGTTTATGACTCTCGAGCGGTACGGGTTCCGGAAAGTGCCGTACGCTCAGCGCCACACCCTGCGCGCCGGCTTTGCAACGGGGGCGACCGAGTTCTTGGTCAGTTACCGCGGGCGGTTCCGGCGGATCGGGCGCTCGCTCGATGCGACGGTGCACCTCAAGTATTCGGGCCTCGACATCACCCGCTTCCACGGATTCGGGAACGAGACGGCGCTCGACAGTCGAAGTTCGTTTTTCAAGGTGGAGCGACAGGAGTTTGTCGTCGACCCCATGCTGGTGCTGGCGCCGAGCTCCACGTTCGAGATCGGGGTTGGCCCGGTACTGAAAGTTGCGGACACCGACTTGGAGGAGAACGCCAACCGGTTCATCGGCACCTTACCGACGTTGTACGGCACCGGCGTGTTTGGTCAGCTCGGCGCGCAAGCCGCCGTGACGATCGACACACGGGACACGCCCGGGCATTCGAAACGCGGCGTCTGGGTCGAGGTCGGTGGAGCGGTGTATCCGGACATCATTGACGTCCGATCCACGTTTGGGGAAATCCACGGACAAGCGTCCACGTATTTGAGCGCCAACGTGCCGGGCGAACCGACCCTGGCGCTGCGGGCGGGCGGAAAGAAGGTGTGGGGGACCTTCCCCTTCCACGAGGCGGCCTACGTGGGCGGCTCTAGCAACCTGCGTGGGTTTCGGGCGCAGCGCTTTGCCGGCGACGAGTCGGCCTACGGAAATGCCGAGTTCCGGCTGTTTCTCACGAACGTGCGGATCCTCGTGCCCGGCCGGTTCGGGGTGTTTGGGGCGGGGGACATCGGTCGCGTGTTCTACGACCAGGATCCCCCCGACGCGGACACGTGGCATACGGGCGTCGGCGGTGGGATCTGGCTGTCGTTCATCCAGCCGGAACATACGCTGAGCGTCGCTTGGGTCAACGGTGACGATCTCACGGGGCTCTACGTGCGCGCCGGTTTTCACTTTTGACGGGAACGGGAGGTCGCCTGAGGAAGGGTGCAGAAAGAAGTAACCACGCGTCGTCCGTGATGCGTACTGCTCGTGGCACTAGAATACGACGGAGTACGCATCACGGCCATGGACGGCGGATCCGCTAGCGATCGCCTCCGCTGAGTGGTGAGGTGAAGATGTAGTCGTTCGCTCGCACGGCGCCGTGGCAAGCCTGGCACCCGGGCAATCGGCCTTCCATCGGCATCCCGCTCGGGGTCTGGTCCAGCTTGCCGCTGGGCAGGTGCTTGGTGAAAAACCAATCGTTGTGCTCTGCGTTATAGCCGAACCGCTTGTACATCACTGTGACCGCCGCAAGGGTGCTGTCTGGCATGTAGTTTTCCTTGATGATAATGGCACCGTCCGGCATCGACCCCGCCTTTGTGGTCACGGCGCGCCTCGCAACGTCGTTCAAGTAGGTCGTCAACAGCATCCCGTGCGGAACCTGACCGGTGTACAGCTCACCTTTGTCGGGCCAAACCTGCCAGTTAGATCGGTAATCCACCTCTTGTAAGTAAGCCCACATGGCGGCCCCGGTCGTGTCCGGCTGTGCCGCAGCTGCCGAGATCGAGCCTTCCGTAGATTCCTTGTCGCTCGATTCAGCTCTGCCACATGCGACGAGTAGTATCGAAGCCCCTAGCACAACGATCGGTGTTCTCCGAAACGATGTCATGGCTTCTCCTTCTCATGAGACAAAGGTTACAAAACCCAAGCGGCGTTGGTACGCCACATCGGCGCCTCGGATCACCGCTCTCTGATGGTAGCACCTTGCACGTACATAGCCCCCCGGCGGAGGAGGACTTCTCAGGCTCAACATGCGTCGCTGACCTAGTCCCCGCTAGAGGAAGCCATCTGGAAACTGTGTCCCTTCTGCGGCACAGCTCGATCTACATCTTCCCGGAATCGTTTCCACAAAAGTCGGGGTGAAGCAACATGGCCTTGTCAAACAGTCGAAGAGCGGCCAACGTCGTGGTCTCCTTTCCAAGGACCAGCCTGGAGGCGGGCGAACGTGAATAGGACTACTCGGGGCGCTGAAAATGCTCGTCGACCGGCTGTAACCTAGATGTGCTTGAGAGAACCCGCTGATTCGAGGAGAACGACGATGAAGGACCTCATTGCCTTGCTTGGTGAACCTGACACGACCGTCGCCGTCGTTGGTGCCAGCGACAATCCGTCCAAGTACGGCAACATCATCTATCGCGATCTGAGACGAAAGGGGTTTGTCGTCTTCGCCGTTAATCCTAACCGGACGCACGTGGCCGGCGACGAGGCTTTCCCTTCGCTGAAGGAAGTGCCAGACCGGCCGACCATCGTCGACATCGTAGTACCGCCAGCGGTGGGGGCCAAAGTGCTCCGAGAGTGCTTGGATCTCGGGTTAATGAACGTCTGGCTGCAGCCTGGCGCGGAGAGTCCGGACAACCTCGTCTTCCTCCAAGAGCGAGGATTCAACTATATCGCCGATGCCTGCATCATGGTCCAGACTCGCTTGGCGACCCGACCCTCCTGATTCCTCCCCGGCATACTCAAACGTGACGGCCGGCTGTGGTGGTTTTTCCGCGAAACAGGTCGGGCATACAATCAGGTCCTTCGTTTCTTCGAGGCGTGTCTCAGTGACAGCGGCGAATACGTCCACGCAGTCTTGGCAACAGAAGCGGTATGCTTTGCCGTTATAGCTGTGCGTTGCCGCCTTGTCTTTTGCTGATTCCCAGCCGTACTAGCGAACAGTCGCACGTGGGACAAATGAGCGTTTTCAATGTTCACCTCCGAGAGATTGGTCTATTCGCGGCCAACTCTCTTTCCGGTCCGTTGCGTTCGATCAGGAACGGTACCGACGCTCGGATTCCTTGACCGGAATGTCGTTAGCGCTCATGTCGCGTCCGATCACACATCGACCACCACATCGGTCCTGGGTTTGGCGCAACAGATCAACACCGATCCTTCATCGGGTGGGTCCAGGGGCTCCAGAACGTAGTCCACTTCGCCGTCTTCGATCTCACACATACAGGTGTGGCATATGCCCGACCTGCAGCTGTAATCGGGGCTCAGGCCATTCGCTTCGGCCAAATCCAGTATGCTCTCGAAAGACGGATTCCAATGTGCCTTCACGCCAGATTTGGAGAACGTCACCGCGATATCAGTGCAACACTGCGCAGCTTGCGCAACGCGCCTCGGCGTGGCAACCTTTGCCCTCTCGTTCAAGGCCGACGCCGGGCCGAAGAACTCATAGTGAATCCGGAGCTCGGGTACGCCCCACGTCAGCAACCCATTGACAAGCGATCGCAGGAAGGCCGTGGGGCCGCAGAGATAGAAATCACAATCATTGCTTGGGAGAAGACGTTTCAGCAGTTCCACGTCCACATGCCCCTCATCATCATAGTCGCGTCCGATTATGTCCGCGGCCAACGGTCGACTATATCGAACGTGCACATGGACGCGGCTATTCTCTTCGGCGACCCGCCGCACATGCTCACCCAGTGCATGCTCTCGCCTGCTTCGGCTACCATGAATGAACCATGTCGGCCGATTGGAGCCAGCCGCGACGATCGCGTTGAGCATGCTGACCAACGGCGTAAGACCGACACCCGCACTTACTAAGGCAACCGGTGTTTCACTATTCGGATCTACATAGAACTTTCCGCGTGGGGCCTTTACTAGCAGCTCGGAGCCCACGTCCAGATGATCATGGAAGTGGTTCGACGACACACCGGGATACACATCGGGTCGGTCAGGTGGTGCTGGTTCCCTTTTGATCGTCAGGCGATAATGGTCTGCGCCGGGCCGGTCGGACAGGGAGTACGTGCGGAACACAGGTTTGTACTGGCCTGGGATGTTCAACTTCAACGGCAAGAACTGACCCGGCAAGAACGGATCCAGGGGTTCCCCGTCCTCTGGCGTCAAATAGAATGACGTGATGGACTCGCTCTCAGGAACCTTTCGAGTAACAATGAGGGTCCTGTATTTCTCCTCCGCTTTGGCCGCGAGCTGTGCTTTGGCCAAGCGCTCCTCAAAGGACTGTTTCCAACCCGGTGACAGCGCCTTGATTTGCAACGCCGCTCTTGCACTGTCGACATCATCCTTGTCGAAATAGAGGAGATCGCTGACCTGAGGGACGGTCATGCCGGCAGGATCTAGGCTGACTCCTTCGATCACATCGCCGGCGCCGACTTCACCTTCCTCCAGCACGCGGAAGTAGAAGCCCGTCCGGCCGCTCTTGAGAATCCGATTGTAGAATCCCTCCACACCCACCTTGATCGCGAGCTTGTAGCACGGCACCCGCGGTTGAGACACTTCGAAAAGGGCTGTGCCAATGCGGAATACATCGCCAACATGGATGTCCTCATCCAGCATCCCGTCAACAGTGAAGTTCTCACCGAAATGACCGAACTTGAAACCCGACTGTCCAAGCTCCCGCTCCCAATAGGTGTAATTCTCGAACGAATAGACCAGCACAGCCCTGAACGGGCCGCCGTGACCGATGAGGTCAGCCTGACCGTCGCCGTCAATATTGAGAGCTCCAACGGTTACTCGTCTATCGACTGGCTCCTTGAAGATTCCAGTTCTGACTGTCCTTCCCTTGGCCGTGATCTCTTTGGGGAGGGAGACATTGACAGACAAGAGCTTCATCGGTTGAGCCTCGGTTCGTCCTACGGTCCCGTTGGTTCCACGCCGGCCACCTGCAAGCTCAACGTCAGCGAGAGCCTAGATACAGGTGCCGCGAAGGGTAACGAGTGCGGGCTGTGAGCGTCTAGCAGGTTGCGGAAAAAGTCGGGTAATGGACGATAGCATCGCGAGCCGGAAGTTCTTATCGTAGAGGGACCTCGATGGGAGTGCCACGATGCGCGGGAACAAGACGAATCAGTCGGCGCTGTTCAGCTATATCAGTGCGGAGGATCGGGTGCCCTCCGACCATCCGTTGCGCGCCCTGCGGGCGCTGGTGGACCCGGTGTTAGCCCGGCTCTCGCCGCAGTTGGACCGGCTGTACGCGCGGCGGGGCCGGCCGTCGATTCCCCCGGAACATTTGTTACGCGCGTTATTGCTGCAGGTGGTGTATACGATCCGGAGCGAGCGGCAGCTGATGGAGCAGCTCGATTACAACATCCTGTACCGATGGTTTGTGGGGTTGAATCTGGACGACGCGGTGTGGGTGCCGACGGTCTTTACGAAGAATCGGACGCGGCTGGTCGAGGGGGGCATCGCGGATGCGTTTCTGGCCGAAGTGTTACAGGAGGCGGAGCGGCGGGCGTTGTTGTCGAATGAGCATTTCACCGTCGACGGGACCTTGCTGGACGCGTGGGCGAGTCAGAAGAGTTTTCAGCCGAAGGCCGGCACCCGCCCGCCAACGGACGATGATCCGGGGAATCCGAGCGTGACGTTTCGCCAGGAGAAACGGACGAATGCGACGCATGCGTCGCGGACGGACCCGGAGGCGCGGTTGACGCGGAAGAGTGGGGGGCAAGGCGCGCAATTGGCGTACTTGGCGAGTGTGTTGATGGATAATCGGCACGGGCTCGTGGTGGCGACCGACGTGACGCAGCCCGGCTACGAGGCGGAGTGTGCGAGTGCGCTGGCGATGGTGGGGAGCTTACCGCCGACGGCCCGGCGTCGGACGTTGGGGGCGGACAAGGGTTATGATCGGTGCGGGTTTGTCGACACGCTGCGGGCGTTGGGCTGGACGCCCCACGTCACGCCGAACGTGCACCGCACGCGGTTGCGGAGCGCGGTGGATGGCCGGACGACGCGCCATCCCAGCTATGCGATCAGTCAACGGCAGCGCAAAAAAGTGGAAGAGATCTACGGGTGGGGCAAGACGATTGGGTTGTTACGCAAACTCCGACATCGCGGGACCCCGCGGGTCGGGTGGGTGTTTACGTTCACGGCCGCGGTCTACAATCTGATGCGGATACGCACCCTGACCCTGGCCGGAGGCAGCCCCTGATGGGGCAGTGTGGGCCGCATTCGTCACGCCGACCGCACCGCGGGGGCGGTAATAGGGGACCGCACGCTGGTACACCGTCGTGTTACCCGGACAAACGCGGCCCACCATGAATTTTTCCGCAACCTGCTAGAGGCGTTCTCTCCACCATGGTGCAATCGAAGGCTACGGTCAACTCCGTTCCAGAAGAAACGCACCGGCCATCGCCCCGGCGGCGCAGATGCTAACGAGTCCGTAACGAGCATCCCGCCGCGACATTTCATAAGCTAGCGTGGTCACGATCCGGCCGCCGGTGGCAGACCAGGGATGCCCGACCGCGATCGAGCTCCCCGAAACATTCACCCGCGCAAAGTCCACCGGACCGAGAGGTGCCGCTTTCCACCCCTGCTTCCAGGCCTTGACGTTGGCGAGAACCTGGGCGGCGAACGCTTCGTGGATCTCGATCAGATCGACGGCCTCGAGGTTCAGTGACGCACGCGCCAGAAGGCGCGGCACTACCACGGTCGGCGCCATCAGCAAGCCCTCTTCCGGATCGATGGCTCCATACTCCATGGCGCGAATGAAGGCCAACGGCTCGCGCCCCTCGATCTTGGCCCGCTCCTCGCTCATGAGAAGTACAGCAGCAGCGCCGTCGGTCACCGGAGAAGAATTTCCGGCCGTGAGCGTGCCGCTCTCCTCGAACACCGGCTTGAGCGCCGCCAGGGTCTCCAGAGAGGTGTCGGGGCGCGGACCGGTGTCGTGCTCCATGCCCAGGAGCGGGAGCAGCTCGCTCGACAGTCGCTCGCGGGCGGCGACGGCGTTACGGTGACTCGCTAAAGCGATTTCGTCCTGACGCTCTCGCGGGATCTTCCATGCCTTGCGGGTCAGCTCGGTGTGCTCGCCCATTAGGAGACCGGTTGCGGGCTCTCGAAACGTGTCCGGCGAGGAATGAGAGAGCGAGTCTACGCCGCCGGCGCACCCCACCTCTATGCGACCACGAGCGATGGCGTCGGCAATGACCGTGATCGTGCGCAGCCCTGTAATACAATAGGAAGAGATCGTCTGTGCCTCGATGCTCTTGGGAAGCCCGGCGTCGAAGACGATCTCGCGGGCCAGATTGGGACGTCCCGGCTCGGGCACGACGACCCCGTAAGCCAGAGCTTCAATGGCCGTGGGATCCACGTCGTGACGATCAATCAACCCCTTCACCGTGTGGCAGGCGAGCTTCAATGGCCCGAGGTCTTTGAAGGCTTTGCCGGCTTTCACGAAGGGGGTTCTTCCCCCGGCGACAATCGCCACACGCCGTTCGCTCATCTCATCCTCCGATGCAAGTGTCGTTTACGTTCTGTTGACGATTAGCCATTCGCCGATGCGCGGACGGTCCCCGCTCACGAGATCTGGACCATCGTTTTGCCAAAGTTTTCGCCGCGCAGCATGCCGATGAAGGCGTCCACGGAGCTGTCCAGCCCGTGGGTGACGCTCTCGCGGTACTTGAGCTTGCCCTCCTTGATCCAGTCCGACATGGTTCGCAACGCCTCGCCGGCGTCCGGTTGCCGAGCAGCAAGCTCGAAAAAATGGAAGAACCGGAACCCCTCGGTGGCGCCCTCCTCGCCGAGGTCCTTCAGCCCTGCCTCGCGCAGCCGCTTCAGCGGTGTCGCCTGTTGTTGTTCCCAGGGTGAATTGTTGCTGGGGATGTTGTATTGGCTCACCCATCCGGCCACCGGCACGCGGCAACCCGGGTTCAACAGCGGGATCACCGCCTCGAGCACTTCGCCGCCAACATTCTCGAAGTAGACGTCGATGCCGTCGGGCACCGCCGCCGCCAGTGCGGTGGGAAGGTCGCCGGCCTTGTAGTCGATGCACGCGTCGAAGCCGAGCTCGTCGACACAGTAAGCGCACTTCCGAGGCCCGCCGGCAATGCCGACCACCCGGCAGCCGTGGATTTTCGCCAACTGCCCGACGACCTGCCCGACCGCACCGCTGGCCGCGCTCACGACCACCGTTTCTCTCGCCTTGATGGTGGCCACGTTGAGCAGGCCGGCATACGCAGCGTAGCCGGTCATCCCCAGGACGCCGAGCGCCGTGGACGGGGGGCCAAGCGAGCCGTCCCACTTCTCGATGGGCATGGCCTCGTTGCCCCACTGCAGGTCTTCAGGCGTGGCGACACTGTATTCTTGCCATCCGTAGTAGCCCACGACGAGTTCGCCCTCGCTCCACCCGCTCGCTCGGCTCTCCACCACCTCCGACACGGTGCCGCCCACGATGGTGGAGCCTATGTTCCGCTCGTCGTTCATGGGGCCGGAAGCGCTGAGGCCGCGCATGTACGGGTCCAGCGTGAGCCACTTGGTGCGGAGCAGCATCTGGCCTTCGGCGACGGGCGGAACCTCCTCGGTCACCACCTCGAAATCGGAGGGCTTGGGCTCGCCCTCCGGATTCCTCCTCAGCACGATCCTGCGATTGACGACCTCGCCGCCTCGGGCACGGTCTTCAACTGGCTCGATGGCGAGTCCTTGCCGCGTCTTGATACTGTTCACGGTGACTTCCTTTCTCAGGAGTGCAGATGAAAGACCTTGCTCATGATCTTCCACTCGCCGTCGACTTTGAGCAGCGTGAACATGTCGGTGTACCGGGAACCGATCCAGTTGTCGAGCTCGAGCCTTACGGTGGCGACGGTGTCTACGACGTCGACACTGGCGATCCGTGCTTTTAGCCCTGGCGCTGGACCGTTCCCGTCAGCCCAGTCAAAGAGCAGCTGGATGGGCCCGCCCCACAGGTCGGAACCCGCATAACCGAAGATCGTCGCGTCCTCGTGGAAGGCGGGTTTCATCTCGTCGCCTTTGCCGGATTTGCCGCCATCGATGTAGGGCTGGATGGCCTTTGCGATCGCGCCATGTTCGGTCAGGTTGGTAGTTGCATTACTCATGGGTCTCACTCCTCACTTGTTGTCGTATACCTTTGCTACCACCGCCACAGCAACCCCCGCCAACGACGCGATTAGGCCCGCTTGCATTCCGCGTGTACTCGACACGAATCACACTCCTTCTGCGATCAGTTTGCCCAGCATCGTCGGAGGCGTGTAATAGCAAGAGACATACCACGCGCAGGAACGCTGAGTATTTCGTGCCTAGATTGTAGAGATTCTGGAGGTTGAATGATGTGGACGGGTGCGGAAAAGAGGTGCTAGATAGTGCTCCGTTCCCAATCTTTTCGGACGCTCACGAAATCATGGGAGTCATGACGCCCGCCGTTCATATTCTTGGTGCTGCGCTGGTAATAAACGCGGGTTCGGTGAGACTCCCGGTGACGCTCCGACGGATCGCTCGTGAGCATGGGGAGCTGCGACCGCCCGCTGCCCGCGAGCGGCCAACAACCTGGCTATCATGCAGTTGCCGCTACGGCACTAGTCTTCGTGATCTGCTCGACCGCTTCGTCGGTCGTCCACACGGTATTTGCTATGAACCGGAAATTCACGAGGGCGGCTTGATACCCGTCTCCCTCGTCGACGATGGCGGCAGCAGTCGCATCCTTCACGACCGCCACTTCGAATCCTTGCTCGAGAAATTCGCGCATGTGTGCTTCGGTGCAGAGATTCGCCGACATACCGGCGAGGATCACCTTGTCGATACCTCGTTTTCTGAGCTGCAAGACGAGATCGTTGTTTTCCGGTCCGTACACCTTGTGTGGACTGGCGATGATCGTTTCCCCATCCTCGATGTACGGCTTGTAACGCTCGAGCCAGTCGGCGCCGGAACCCTCGAAACCATCGACGCTCAACGCGCTCGGACGGTCGAACATGTTGATGTCGTGCATCAGTTTCTCGAGCGCACCCTCGAACTGCCATTTGTGGTCCGTGGGGTAGTAATAGTGCGGCGAAACGAACACCGGCAGGCCGGCTTCCTTAGCCGCTTTGAACAAGGCCTCGATGTTCTCAACCGTGTTGTTCTCCGTGACACTCTTGCCGACGACTCCCCATGCTACGCCGTCGGGGCTCAAAAAGTCGTTCTGCGGGTCTGTCACGACGAGAGCGGTCCGAGCCGGATCGATCGTCATGCCGGGATCTGGTAGTGCCATGGTAACATCCTCCTCTTTAGGTTGGCGGAGACCGTTGCTCCGTTGGCTCTCATGTTCGGTGTTGGCGAGATTGCTGCTTTCATTGTACGTCTCCTTCGTTGTTCAAGGTTATAAGAACTTCTCTACCGAATGTTCGGCAAACACATTCTCGCAAAAGAAGGCAGGCCCTCCCCGCGGTCGTCCAGCCTTCAAAGACCTCGGGCGATTGAAACTTGCCTGCCACACGGTGAAGGGGTTGATCGATCGCCACGACGGGATGCCACGGAGAGATTCCTCGTACGCCAAAAGGTCTTCGGCTATGCCGAAGTGAGGAAACGCGAGGAGGCCGGCGTGCACCAGATCCACGGTGTGCAGCAGGACCAAACCTCCCAGCGAGCCGTGGGCCAAGTCTCCATCTTCCTTCTTTCGTGAGTTCTTGCCGCGTCCTGACACTGTTCATGGTGTTTGCCTCCGTCACGAGTGCAAATGGAAGACCTTGTTCATGATCTTCCACTCGCCGTCGACTTTGAGCAGCGTGAACATGTCGGTGTACCGGGAACCGATCCAGTTGTCGAGCTCGAGCCTTACGGTGGCGACGGTGTCTACGACGTCGACGCTGGCGATCCGTGCTTTTAGCCCTGTCGCTGGACCGTTCCCATCAACCCAGTCAAAGAGCAGCTGGATGGGCCCGGCGAACAAATCGGCACCCGCATAACCGAAGATCGTCGCGTCTTCGTGGAAGGCGGGTTTCATCTCGTCGCCTTTGCCGGATTTGCCGCCATCGATGTAGGGCCGGATGGCCTCTGCGATCGCGCCATGTTCGGTCAGGTTGGTAGTTACAGTAGTCATGGATCTCATTCTCCTAGTGTGGTAAATGTGTGTTGACGATCAGCTAATTGCCGTCGTGTTTTACAACACGTGACGGTAGGAGGTTCATGTCGTTGCGGCTTCAGCGGTCGACACCGGCTGCTCCATGTGCTCCATCTCGAGCGCCTCCAGGAGGCCACGCTGAAATGGCGCGGCTGCTTCATTGAATCCTGTCACGCCAAAATCGATGCCGACAACAGTACGGAGTGGGCGCTGTCCGGTAGGTGTCACAATGAGCTCCGCAATGGCATCGGCTACTTCCTGCGGGTCGCGTGCGTCTTCGCTTTCGGACAGCTCGACGAAGTTGGCAATCAGTTTCTCAGGCGCCGTTGCGAGTTCTCCATATTCCTCCAGCCGCTGTGTGTCTTCCGGTCGGGGAATGGTTTCGAACAGATTTGTCCCGTACGGTCCCGGCTCGACGATCACCGAGTCGATGCCCAAACCGGACAAGTCGTAGCGGTAGGCCTCGCTCATTGCTTCGACAGCAAATTTGCTGGCGTTGTATATGCCGAAAAACGGAAGCACAACTCGGCCGGCTAGGGAGCTTACCTGAATCAACAGGCCATGCCGTTGATTGCGCATGTGGGGCAAGACAGCGCGGTTCGTCCGCACAGTCCCGTAGAAATTGACATCGAGCTGCCGCTGCACCTGTTCCAGCGTGTATCCCTCTGTTATGCCCACATTCATGACGCCCGCGTTGTTCACTAGCACGTCAATCCGGCCGGCCTTCGTGATGATGTCAGCAATGGCGTTTTCCACCGAGCTGTCATCGGTGACATCGAGCTCAATGACGGTGAGGTCGAGGTTGTCATCGTGGGCGAGTTGCTCCAACTCGGTGCGCACGCCTGCATTCCGGCCGTTGGCGTCGCGCATGGAAGCGAAGACCGTGTGCCCTTGCCGCGCTAGCGTTTCAACCGTTAGCCGACCGATGCCGTTACTACTCCCAGTCACCAGGACGACTTGTTGATCGGATACGTTGTGGATTGTCATAGGGTGCTCCTTATTTGAAAACGACAATGCCTCGCATCGTCGGATGATATGTGCAGTAGTACCGTACGGTCCCGTTCGACTTGACCACGTGCCGCCACGTTGCATCCTTCTCCAGACGGTCCGACCCCCATTCTGCATCCAGCGCGGTCACGGTGTGCGGGACGATGTCACGGTTGATCCACACCACGGTGTCGCCCGGCGCGAGGGTCAATGTCTCTGGCTGAAAGCTCAGCTGCCGGACTTCGACCACGTGAGTGGCAGGGGCTGGATTCGCCTCGCCCGCGGGGGCGAAGGCGAATCCTGCCAGCGCAAGAACAGCGATGAGCGTTGTCATTGCACCGCGGCGCATTTACATCCCCCCGAACTGAAGGGCGAGCTCTTCCGCGTGCTTCTGGTGAACCAGGAAGATCTCGAGAGCGCCGCTGAAGGCCGCCCGCACCTCATCGTTTTGGATGTTGGGGATGAAATCGTTTTTCACGACGCCGTTTACCATCTGGTGGTAGGCTGCCTCGTTTTCGGCGTAGCGTCGATCAAAATCGCTGCCACGCAGCCGGCTCAACTCGTCCTTGATGTCCTGCGCTTGTGCCAGGAGCTGACGGCTCACGTCGTTGTCTTGCGCGGTAACGCCAAGTTTCTGGGCAAGAGCGAACACCTGGTCGTTGACGGCCGAATGATCGCGGATCATCGTCTTGGCAAACTGCCGGATGTCCGGGCTCTCGGAGAAAGCCAGGGCCAGGTGGGCATATGCGATGTCTATGTTACTCGCGGTCACGGCCACGTGAGCCATCTCGACATCGTTGAGGGCCGCCTCATCCGCATGATCGGAGCCGAGGTGGGCGGCGCTGGACGCCAGTGCCGCGGCTGCGGCGATAAGCATGATAATCTTCATTGCGAACCTGCTCTTTCTTTGGTGTGTTGTAAGTCTCTCAGTTTGTCCTGCCTGTATGTGCCAGCTCGGTGGCTCAACGCTGGTGCCATTGAACTCACCGCCGGCCGTGTTGATTCCCACGTGGCCCGAAGCCCCGTCGATGCACTCGATCTCGGTGGAACGCCGGGCTCAGGGGTCCTCATGCCGCTCTTGCGATCCGCGATCCCGCGGTCACTTCCCTGGGCTGCGACCGACTGATGCCTGCGGCCGTAGCGGCCTCAGCTGCCATTGTTACTGCGCCCGCGAACAGAATGAGGTCTTTCACCAGAAAGAATCCGGGGCCAGCGGGTACGGGCAGCGGGTAACCCGGAACCGCGGCCAGCGTGCCGGGTGTCGTCACGAAGAAACTCAGCGTGACGAGGAATATCCCGGCTGCGGCCAAGCTCCCGTAGAACGACACCTTGGGGAACCACAGCCTGGACGCGATGGCCAACGCGACCACGATCTCGGTGCTTCCAATGAGGATGGACACCGCTTGTTGGCTCAGCACCGCGTAGAGCCAGCCCATGAACGGACTGTTCTCGACGAGCGGCCGGATGGCCTCAGCCTCGATTGCGGAAAACTTGAACGTGCCGATCCATAGGAGCAGCATTACAATGCCCCATCGAGACACTGTAGGGCCTACTCGGTTGAGAAGATGTTGGTAATTCATTTAAATCTCCTTGAACGATGTTGGTACTTCCGTCATCAGGCCTTCGACGGTTAACGAACTCTTCTCGAGCTCGACGCCCCGAGCCACCAGCTCTTTCAGTAGCGCCACCCCGGCGAGATCGACGAAATCCACCTCGGCTACGTCCAATCGCACCCGCCGAGCACCCTCGAGAAGCCCCACGCATTCACGCTCCAGTACGGCGACGCACTCCGAAGCAATCCGCCCTTCGATTTTCAACGTGATGATGGACTCTTGTCCGCTTATCCTGGTGATGCGCAACACGACCTCTCTCCCGAGTTTCATCAATCCACTGGTTGTGACGCCGCGTGACAGAGTCTCATCATGAACGAAGGGAGGCCTGCACGGCGACGTTGCTTGCCCACCTTTTAAAAGCAAAGGGTGTGCCATGCTTGGCTTAAGCCAGACTGGTTGGGGAACTGCCTGTGTCCTAGAGACTTAGGAAGGACGGTCGGCTGGGCGGAGAGCTTCTAGGTCTGAACGGGCCTCCAACATTTTGAAAGCCTTACGAAATATTGGAGGGGAGAAGGGAGAGGGGACAGGTGAGAGGCGTGAGGCGCTAGGAGGCAGGAGTGGTTACGAGGTCGTGCTCGCTCTCAGAAATTGCCTGGTGATGGAGACACGGGCCGTTCGATGCCGAGTTTCTTCATCCGGGCTGCGAGCGTGGTCGGCTTGACACTCAGGAGCCTGGCGGCGCCTCTTTCGCCGCTCACCTGCCAATTGGTCAACTCGAGCGTCTGGATGATATGTCGGCGCTGCGCGTCGTCGAGAGTCAGAACTCCTGTTTCGTCTGGGGTGGGGCCGGCTTCCGTCAGCCAGCCGCCCAACTCGAGGGCGGAGCCCGCTGTGAGGATGACGGCGCGTTCGATCACGTTTTCCAGTTCTCGGATGTTCCCGGGCCATGGGTAGGCGACCAGGGCTCGCATGGCACTCTCAGAAACCGCCTCGATGTGTTTTCCCAGCTGTCGTGCGTACTTCCCCACGAAGTAATTGGCAAGCGCGGGGATGTCTTCCTTGCGTTCACGCAGGGCAGGGACGTTGATGGGGAAGACGTTGAGACGGTAATAGAGGTCCGAACGAAATCGCTCTTCTGCCACAGCCTGTTTGAGTGCCCGATTGGTGGCCGCGATGATCCTGACGTCGACCGTGATCGTGCGTGTTCCGCCGACCCGCTCGAACTCCCCTTCCTGGAGCACCCGGAGCAGCTTGGCTTGCATATCCAACGGCAGATCACCGATCTCATCCAGGAAGATCGTCCCTCCGTCTGCCAGTTCGAAGCGCCCAGTCTTTCGTGCCACCGCACCGGTGAATGCGCCCTTCTCGTGTCCGAATAGCTCGCTCTCGATGAGGCCTGCGGGAAGAGCGGCACAGTTTACCTTCACGAGCGGCTTGTCGCGCGACGGGCTGAGATCATGGGTGGCGCGCGCGATGAGTTCCTTGCCGGTCCCGGTTTCACCGAGGATCAGGACGGTCGCCCCGGTTGGTGCCACGGTCTCCACTAGTTGAAGCACGCTCCGTATCGAGCGGCTTTGTCCAACGATCTCCTCGAAGTCGTGTTGCGTCTTGATCTCTTCCCTGAGGTAATCGGATTCCCGCCGCAACTGGCGGAGTTCAGCTTCGGCGCGCTTGCGGTCGTCGACGTCCCGCAAAATGATGGCATAGAGCGGTTCACCGGGAATATCGACCTGGGAGATGGTCGCCTCGGCGGTGAACGTTTCGCTGTCGGCGCGGATCGCCTTCAGGCCACCAGCTGCGACGAGATACCGTTGCGTGATTTCCTCCACCTGGGACTCGCGCAAACAATCCTCGAGGATCTGGCAGAACTCGTCGGATGCGAACCGCTGCGTGAAGCGCTCCCCCCTAGCGTCCTTCGCCGAACAGCGAAACACTCGTTCGGCCGCGTCATTGAACAGCGTGATCCTGCCGTCCACGTCGACGATGACAATGGCGTCCATCGCGGAGCGGAAGAGACCGGCAAAGCGTGCCTCGCTTCGCCGCAACTCCTCTTCGGCCTTCTTGCGGTCACTAATGTCCACGAAGAAAGCCATCGTTTGCTGAATTCGGCCCTGGTCATCGAACTGAGCGATCGCCGAGCTCAGGACATCCACGGTAGCGCCATCCTTCTTGACCATCGCGATCTCAACATCATGGACGTACCCGGTCGCCCGCAGCTGAGGAAACCCCTCCTCCAGGACGATCGTGCGCGATGCTTCGGTCAAGAACTCCACCGAGCGCCTGCCCAGCACGTCCCGGCGCTCGTACCCCAGCGCACGAAGCCAGTAGTCGTTCACCCGAATCAGCCTTCCATCGTCGTCGATGGAGTGCATCATGACGGGAGTGTTGTGGTAGAGGGCACTGTACTGCTCGGCGCTGCGCTTGGCATCGTCGGCATAGGCTTGCAGTTGCTCATAGAAACGCGCGTTTTCGAATCCGAGAGATGCGCTCTCTGCCAGCAACGTGAGGCACATCTCTTCGTCTGCGGAGAATGCGTCGGTCCGTCGCGCGACGAATATGGCCCCTACCCGGTGGTGGAGGGTTTTCAGCGCGACTACGGCGAGTTGGCCTACACCTAGCTGCGCAAGCGCCTGCGAATGTCGGCGATCAAGCGAGCTGTCCCCGGAACTGTGGACGAGTACCGCCGAGGCGTCAAACGCCGACTCCAACGCGGGAGTCAACGCCGCGAGGGTGCGCTCGAGCTCGGGGCCCTCGGACACTTGGGCCCCGTCTCGAACCAGCACGAGATCCCAGGAATCCTTGTCCTCGGTCAGCAGCGACACACCACACAGCGTTGACGGGACGACGGCTGGAATCGCCGTCGCGGTGAGACGCGCCCGTTCGGCCTCGTCCCGCACTTCGGAGATGGTGGTCAGCAACCTCCAGAGCGGGTGCGTCACGTCGAGTGCGGTGGCCCGTCCGGTCATCGGTCCTCGTCCATGGGGAGACTCGTGGATCAGACGAGGGCCGTCGGAGTACGCTGGCGGATTTCCGCCAGAAATTCCTCCGGGTCTTGGTAGTAGGGATTTTGATGGATGGTGTTCCTAATAACGCAGAGCGGATGAGTCATCATGGCATCCATGACCACGCTGCCGAGGAACGCCCTGAGATCGTACTGACAGAGAAACACGGCGGGCGGATCGGCTACCGTATTGCAATGGGATTCCCATTCCATGAGCTTTTCCGTGGTCGGCATGCGTTGAAGCGACCAACTCATGTCACCCGCCCAGCGGAGCAGCGGATACCCGTCGGGAATCTCGGCCAGTGCGTGCGCCAGCTCTTCCTGCATGTCGCTGGGCTTGTCTTTACCCTCGAAGAGTACCAGTTGCCGCGACGCCAGGGCGGCTTCAACGGGCATGCCTCGGTCGGACAGCCGCTGCTTCAGCTGTTCCTCTCTGGCACCCGGCCTCACGACGCACACACACTTGTCTCCCGATTTCAGTCCTGCGTCGAAGAAACCGGCAGCCAGATCGAGCCATTCCTCATCGCGACTATAGAAGTGGGCCACGTGGTCCCCGGCGGACAGGTACAGGTCTCCGAAGCCGATAGGGATCCGTGCATTCACCGGGGATGGAGCGGCGTTATTGGTGGTTTGGCGCATGTCATGCTCCTGAAACACATCGCTTGAGCTACCGGAAACACGGGTGTCGCTGCTCAGGGCTTCCGAGATACTGGGAAATATGACGGGGGGCCGATAGGAATTTCCTCCCTTTCAAGTATGTCGGTCAGTATTGGAGCTGTCCACCCGCTGGGATGAGGTTTCCGGCGGGCCTGATGGTCCGCAAGACGGACTCCGAATGCTGAGCCAGCTGGACGGTGTCGAGGGGGAGACGGTGGTCGTCAGGTAGGTGCCGGCATCGGCCATGCGGCGCGCCAGGTCCGGGATTCGGCTCTCGTCGAGCTGTTGGAAGTAGGTGTAGATCAACTCTTCGGCGTGGACGTCCGCGACCTGTCTGTTCTCGAGCGACTTTCCATGGCTGCGCATCCATCTACCACGAGGGTGCGGGGACGCGAAGTTCGTGAGGCGGCACCGTGAATGCCACGGTTCTCAAGAACAGCGCAAACGTGCGAGTCCCGGTTTCATCAAAATCGGTCTAGACCTCGGCGCGGGCACTCGCGCGGAACCGCAAGACGGTCCATGCAATCAACAGCAGCGCGAGGAGCCCAAGGGCGAACGCAAGCTGAGGGTGGCGACCGTAGAGGGCGCCGAGTCCAGCACCGGAAAGCGTGAACACGATCGCGCCTGGTACAATCCCGATCGCCGTCGTCCACACAAACGTCGCGCGACGGATCGAGGTGAGGCCGGCGGCCCAATTGATGAGGGTAAACGCCACGGTGGGAATGAGTCTCACGGTAAGGAACCCGGGCCACCCAGCCGAGAGCACCAGTCGGTCGGCTTTCGCGAGCGCATGGGGTGATACCAGTTTTTCCGCAAGCGGGCGCCCGAATCGTCGCGCCAATTCAAAACTCACGACCGCGCCCACAAGCGCCCCACTCCACGTAATCAGCGCCCCAACGAGCGGTCCGAAGATCATCCCGTTCAACATGGCCGGAATCTCCGCCGGGATGGGAAGGATGGCGACCGCTACCATAAAGAGGGGCGCCAGGACATACACCCAGGCGCCCGATTCTTCGATTAGGCGGACGACGGAGTCAAGCATCTGGACGATTGGCCTTTTCCATATTCGCTACATGCACCGCGGTCGCGACCGGAACAACAGGTAGAATCTATAGCCGTCCGCCGGCGTCTTCTCAATCCAAGACTTGCGATGCATCAACTTGCCCAAGTCTCGCCACCGCATCCGCCGGCGTTGCGCATCCGATACCAAACAGCCTCCCGATATATCGGGCCTATCCGCAGGGGTTTCCCGACGGGGCGTAAATCGGCTGCCTAGACTCGTAGGCTCAAATCAACCTAACCCGTTACACGCCAAGGATTTAATGAACATGCCCCGGGGCGGCATAGGGGTTGCCTTACAGTCCTCGAGAACGACGGCACACAGCTCGATTCTTGGGGGATGTGATCATGCTACTTGGCCAATCGTATCTATCGAAAAGTCCGACGCCACTGGCGGCATACAACCGGCTGCAGATCGTTCTGATGCGGCATTTTCTCCGGCGGGGCGGGACCATGGACGCCTGGATGCAAGAAATCGCTCCGGCGTTCCGACGTCGCTACGGCTGGATCTGCGAATCAACCAGCGGCTACCACGTACATAAGGAGATATCGTGAGGATGTCGTCATCCACAGCGGTCGCGACGACCGAGGTGATGTTTCAGCCCGTTCAAGTTGGACGCTATAAGCTCGCCCACCGCATTGTGATGGCGCCGCTGACCCGCTCGCGCACTCGGCAGCCGGGCAATATTCCATCCTCCGTCAATGCCTGCTATTACGCCCAACGTGCTTCTGCCGCTCTGATCATTTCCGAGGCCACGCAGGTCTCCCAGCAGGGCCAAGGCTACGCCTGGACACCGGGCGTCCACACCCCCGAACAGATCGCGGGATGGCGGTTGGTTACGGATGCGGTACACAAAGCCGGCGGCCGGATCTTCTTACAGCTCTGGCACGTGGGGCGGATTTCTCACCCTTCGTTGCAGCCCGATGGTATGCCTCCGGTGGCGCCATCGCCGATCGCGCCCTCCGGGGAGGCGTTCATCGAGAACGAAGACGGCGAAGCGGCGTTCGCGCCCTTTGTGAGGCCGCGCGCCCTACAGCTCGAGGAGATGCCGTACCTCGTGCAGCAGTTCGTGCGCGGGGCGAAAAACGCCCTTGCCGCCGGTTTCGACGGCGTGGAGGTCCACGCGGCAAACGGGTACCTCCTCGACCAGTTCCTCCAGACAGCGAGTAACCGTCGCACCGACGAATATGGAGGCTCGATGGAGAACCGCGGAAAGCTCTTGCTGCATGTCATCGAAGCCGTGAACGAAGTCTGGGATTCCGACCGCGTCGGCGTCCGCCTCTCGCCTATCGGAGCGTTTAACGACATGGCCGACGATGAGCCGGAGGCCACGTTTGGCTACGTCGTCGAGAGACTCAGCGACTATGACCTCGCCTATCTCCACGTTGTACGGCCGCGCATCCCCGAAGCTGAAAACGAATCCTGGAACGATCCTGAAGCGCAATCGATGATGCAATTGATCCGTGACAAATACGACGGTACGCTGATCGTGGCCGGAGGGTTTGATCGTGACGAAGCCGAGCAATGGGTAAGAGACGGCAAGGCGGATTTGATTGCATTTGGGCGGAAGTTTCTCGCGAATCCTGACCTACCACAGCGATTGCGACTCGGTGTCGACCTGAACGCCGGCGACACGACGACCTACTATGGCGGTGGTGCGAAAGGTTACACTGACTACCCATCGCTCGAACAAGAGGCCGGCGAGGTGCCCCTGCCTTGCGTCGACGAACGGTGGCGGTGACGCTGGAAGCACGTGCCCCGCGCGCTTGCGGCCCGCGACACGCGTGGTTTCGTCAAGCTCGCGGCCGATGCAAACAGCGGAAGATCCTGGGCGTCCCCATCCTGGCTTCCGACGCTGGTGAAATGATCACGGTCCAATTCGGACTCACCATCGAGAACCTGACATCGGCGTTCCACCCGTACCTCACCCTGTCCGAGGGAATCAAGCTGGCCGCGCAGATGTTCGACAAGGATGTGGCGAAGCTGTCATGCTGTGCGGGGTAGAACACCGTGCTAGGTACACGGTCTGAACCTGAGTGTGGGAAGGGCTTTTTGGTTTTTCGGAGCGCGCTTGGCTATGGAACCTGCCATTTCCATCAAAGGACTGACCAAATCTTGCGGACACGTACGGGCTCTGCACAACTTGTGAGGACTCAACACGTCCATGGTATCGCTCCTCTTGAAGATCAACCAGCGCGTTTAGGTCGAATCGCTCCCCGTCGCGTGTGTACCTGCCGAACTTGGCGACGGATTCTCCGTCTTGAGTCTGCGAATCTCTCGGACCAGTCGATCTCGCCAGCGCAAGAGTTCGGCGCGGGACGCGTCGGCTCGCATCGCATCCGCCTGCTCGCCCAGCCGCTCGATGAAGTCGTCACCGATGGGGGACGTCGTGCCCAGATCCTCCGCGAGCGCGCCGTACACGGCTCGATAGCGGGTCAGGTACTCCCGGATGCCCCCATCGGCATTGGTGTCGGCAACACCAAACGGACCGAGGAGCGCCCAACGGAGACCGAGGCCGTCACGAATCACGGTATCCACGGCATCCACATCCGCGACGCCTCGGTGAACGAGGTTGAACGCCTCCCGGAGCAGGGCTATATGCAGGCGACTGGCGAGGAAACCCGGCACGTATGCCGCGAGCACGACTGGTGACTGTCCCACTTCCGCCATGATGGCACGAGTTCGGGACACCACGTCCGGCGTCGTGGCCGTTCCGGGAACGATCTCCACGACGGGAACCACGTGCGGTGGATTCACGGGGTGGGCGACGATGCACCGCCCCGCCCCGTCCAGCCCCGCGGCAATCTCGCTCATGTCGAGGGCCGAGGTACTGCTCCCCAGTATCGTATCCGTTCCGGCGCACCGATCCAATTCCGCAAAGACGGCCTGCTTCATCTCGATGTGCTCTGGTGCGCTTTCCTGGACGTAGTCTGCGTCCGCCACCGCTTCGTCGAGGCTGGGATGGCCGGTGATCCGGCCCCGCCGAGCTTCAACCTCTTCCGCGGTCAAAACCCCCGCCGCTCGGTCGCGCTCCAGCTCCTGCTCGATCCAGGTCAGCGCCGCCCGGATTCGGTTGGGGTCCGGGTCGTAGAGACGAGTCCGACACCCCGCCCGGTTGAACACCTGGGCCCAGCTTCGGCCGATGACGCCGGTTCCAACTACGGCCACTCGCTCGACGGTGGATCCCGTCATGACGACCTTTTTCAAGTGACCGTTTGGCTCCCTGCATGTCTGAAACTCTGCGCAGTTGCCGCATGACATGCCCGCGCGAAGGTTGCTGGCAGAGTGTCCTCCTGCAACAAAGATCCATCATCGAGGTATTCGAATAGCTCACCGTAGTGCCGCACTTCAGTTTCGCTGATACGTCTCATGATGTGCCACGGACGAAGCTCGTCCGACTCCTTCAGACCCATCGCCCCCAGTATCTCGCCCACGCTAGCCAGCGTCTCCCGGTGAAACGACGCGACCCGCGCTCGCTTGTCTTTCACGACGAGTCCGGCGACCAGGTTGGGGTCGTGCGTGGTAATTCCGGTTGGGCACAGGTTCGTGTTGCACCGGAGGGCCTGAATACATCCCAGCGCCATCATCATTGCGCGCGCTGAGTAGATGACGTCGGCCCCCAATGCGAGTCGCTTGATGATATGGTACCCCGTCGTGATCTTCCCCGACGACATCACGCATATGCGATCGCGCACGGAAAAACCGGCCAACGCGTTGTGAACGAAAATGAGGGCCTCGATTCCCGGCGATCCGATCCGGTTAGAGAATTCCAGTGGCGCAGCGCCGGTTCCACCCTCGCCGCCATCGACCGCAATGAAATCCGGAGTGACCCCAGTCGCTTCCATCGCCTTACACAAGGCAAGAAACTCGCGACGCTTTCCAACGCAGAGCTTGAACCCAACCGGCTTTCCCTCCGAGAGTTCTCTAAGCTTGGTGATGAAATCCATCATCTCGATTGGAGTTGAAAACGCCGTGTGCGCAGGAGGAGAGATGACAGCGCGGCCCATAGGCACGTTACGGATGCCCGCAATCTCCTTCGTCACCTTTGCGGCGGGCAGAATCCCACCGTGGCCCGGCTTGGCGCCCTGCGACAACTTGATCTCTATCATCTTCACATGCGGATGCATCGCTCGCTCGCGGAAGGTCTTCTCGCAAAAGTTGCCGTCGGGTGTACGGCAGCCGAAGTACCCAGTCCCGATCTGCCATATCAAGTCACCTCCTGGCTCGAGATGGTAGGGACTGATGCCCCCCTCCCCGGTGTTATGAGCGAAGTTGCCGTCCTTCGCCGCGCCACTCAGCGCGAGGATGGCGTTTCGACTCAACGCCCCGTAACTCATGGCCGCGATGTTCAAGAGACTGGCGTCATACGGGTGCTTGCAGTCCGGGCCCCCGATGGTGATCCGGAGATCGTCCCTGTCGACATGAGTCGGCGCTAGTGAGTGATTGACCCATTCGTATCCGGGCTCATAGAGATCCTGCTGGGTACCGAATGGCAGCGTGTCGAGTTCATGCTTTGCCCGCTGGTATACTACCGATCGCTGTTCCCTGGAGAATGGCACGCCATCCATATTGGATTCGATGAAATACTGATTGATTTCTGGACGGATCGCCTCGAACAGGTAGCGGAAACGCCCGATCAGCGGGAAATTGCGGCGGATCGTTTGCTTGGTTTGAAAAAAATCCTGGAACCCCAAGGCCAGTAGGGGGCCGAGGACGACCATGAACCAGAGAATCGGGGGGAACACGAAAGCTACTAGTGCGACAGCGACGAGAGCCAACACGGCGCCGAGCAGAAACTCTCTTCTCATTTTACAGCCTCCCTCGAGCGGAAAAGAGCCCCCAACCGACGTCAATCAACTCACGCTCCTCTTCTGCCCCTCCCAATACGGTGCGCGAATCTCGCGCTTGAGGATCTTGCCGGCCCCGCTCACCGGGAGGGGGGTATCGGTGAAATCCACGCTGCGCGGGCACTTGAAGCCAGCGATTAGGCCCTTGCAGTGCGCGAGTAATTCCTCCGTTTCGAGTGCCATGCCGTCTTTGAGCCGCACGATCGCATGGACCCCCTCGCCCCACTGTTCGTCGGGAATGCCGATGACCGCGCACTCCGCAATACTCGGGTGCTGGTAAATGACGTTCTCGACTTCGACGGAGTACACGTTTTCGCCGCCACTGATGATCATGTCCTTCACCCGATCCACGATGTAGACGAAACCTTCCTCATCCATGTAGCCGCCGTCACCGGTGTGAATCCAACCGCCCCGCAGCGTCTCGGCGGTGACGTCGGGCATATTCCAGTACCCCAGCATCAGGTTGTCGCCTTGCGCGCAGATCTGGCCCACCGTACCCGGTGGGACCTCGTTGTCATTCTCGTCGAAGATGGCGATCTCCACGCCGGGGATGGCCTGCCCCCACGATTTCATCCTGCCGGCGTTGGGACCATCGAGCACGTGGTACTGGGGGCCCAGGACCGTCAGTGCAGGTGACGTTTCGGTCTGACCGTAGGCCTGAGTAAACCTCACGTGGGGCATCACCTCCATCGCCCGCTCAATGACCGCCTCCGGCATCGGCGAAGCACCGTAGATTACCGACTCCAATGCCGTGAGGTCGAAGTTTTCCACCTCCGGATGATTCACGACCATATTGACCATGGTGGGGACCAGCAGCACACGGTTGATGCGAAGATCTCGTATCGCCTGCAACGTCGTGAGGGGGTCGAAACCGGGGAGAATGTAGTTTCCCGCGCCGACCGTTGCCCCGAAGAGACAGAACATCCCATCTGCCACATGAAACATCGGAGCCACATGCAGTAACCGGTCGTTGGGTCCCGCATCAAACACCGACAACACCTGTAACGCGTTATAGCTCAGATTGTGGTGGCTGAGCATGACGCCCTTGGAACGCCCCGTCGTCCCGCCCGTGTAGAGGAGCCCCGCTAGGTCATTGTGCGAGCGCCCCGCCTCGTCGACCGCGCTCGACCCTTCGATCAGCGCCTCGTGGGAGACGAGCCCGTCGGGCGTCGCCGCCTCCCCGATGTAAATCACCTCTTCGATGGTCTTCACCTGTTCGCGAAGCGTGGGGAGAACCTCGAGGAAGGTGTCGTCGATGAAGAGGATCTTGCACTCGGAATCCGACAGCCAGTACACCATCTCCGCGGGCGCCAGTCGGGTGTTGATCGGCACGAAGACCCCACCCGCCCACGGGACTGCGAAGAAGTACTCGTAGTAGCGATCGCTGTTCAGCCCGAGCATGGCGACTCGGTCGTTCGGCCCCACCCCGAGGCTCCGGAGTCCGCCGGCGAGACGAGCGACGCGGTCACCGAACTCCGCCCACGTATGCGTCCGGGCTCCGAACACCGTTGCCACCCCATTCCCATTCACTTGCCCAGCGCGGCGGATCAACTGGCACAGGGACGACATCAACACCTCCTCAGGTCGGCACGGCTGAGCGACCAGATCAGCTCCAGAGTGGCCAAACTTGCGGGCCTGACGGGCTCACGGCAAGCGGAGTACCTTCGTCATTCTCGGTCGTCGACAGCGGCCATTGATCTGTGCATCTTTCACCAGTTGAGTCCGCATTTAGTCTAGGGTACCTAGAAGGAAGATTTCTCAATGGTCGCACGTACCATCTATGGGGAAGAGCATGAGCTCTTTCGTCAGAGAGTTATTTTCGAAAGTTGTGGATTGGAGGAATGAGAAAGGCGGCGTATCCTTTCGTGTAGTCAGTTGAAACGTACACGAGATCCGGTTGTGACGACCGGAGAAAGGACACGCCACCGATGTTGAGGATAATAGAGAATGCGTCTGAGAGCAAAGGGAACGGACTGTTCGCAGACCTGGACGAGCTTGCCAGAGAGGGAGCTCGGCGGATGCTGGTGAGTGCGTTGGACGCGGAAGTGACCGAGTATGTCGAGCGATATCGGATTGAGCGAGACGGAGAGGGCCGCGCCCTGGTGGTGCGCAATGGCAAAGCCCGTCCCCGCAAGGTGACGCTGGGTGCTGGTACGGTCACGGTGACCGCGCCACGGGTGCATGACCGTCGTATGCGGGCGCAGTTCACGAGCAAGATTTTGCCTCCCTATATGCGGCGGTCGCCGAAGGTGGCGGAGGTCTTGCCGGTGTTGTATCTGCGCGGTCTGTCGACGGGAGATTTTCGCGAGGCGTTGCCGATCTTGTTGGGTGAGGACGCATCAGGCTTGTCCCCGACGACGATCACGCGATTGACGGCGGCGTGGGAGGGGGAATACCAGGCGTTTCGCCAGCGTGATCTGCGTGATCGGGAGTATGTGTACGTCTGGGTCGACGGGATCCACTTCAACATTCGCCTCGAGGCCGACCGGCTGTGTACGCTGGTGATGCTGGGCGCCCGGGCGGATGGGACGAAAGAGCTGATCGCGGTGGAGGACGGCTATCGGGAGAGCACGGAGAGCTGGTTGGCGGTGTTGCGCGATCTGAAGCGTCGGGGGATGCGGGCCCCGGTGCTGGCGATTGGGGATGGCGCGTTGGGGTTCTGGGCAGCGGTGCGGGAGGTGTGGCCGGCGACGCGGCAGCAGCGCGACTGGGTGCACCGGATGGCCAACGTGTTGGACAAGCTTCCGAAACGTTTGCAGCCGGCGGCGAAGCGGGTGTTGCGCGAGATGATGTATGCGGAGTCGCGTGCGGAGGCCGAGGCGCTGGTCGAGCGTTTCGCCACCGCGTATGCGGCCAAGTATCCCAAGGCGGTCGCCTCGCTCACGCGGGACCAGGAGCACCTGTACAGCCATTTTGATTTTCCGGCCGAGCATTGGAAACATATCCGTTCGACGAACGTGATCGAGTCTGCCTTCGCGACGGTCCGGTTACGACAGCGCGTGACCAAGGGAGCGGGCTCGCGGAGCAAAGGGCTGACGATGGCGTTCAAGCTGTTGGAGATGGCGCAGCAACGTTGGCGGAAACTCAACGCTCCAGAACTTCTCCCCCTGGTGTTGGCAGGAGAACAATTCAAAGATGGTATGCAGGAAACTGACAAAGAGAACACGGATCGGAAGGTCGCCGCTTGATCACTCACCGATCCACAACATTTGACAATACCTCTTCGTCAGACCGCGCGCCGCTTTATGAAGGAGGAGATCGCGCCTCACCTGGAGCGGTGGGAGGAGCAGGGTTACGCGGACCGCGACGCGTGGCTGAAGGCGGGGGAGTTGGGGTTGCTCTGCCTCACCATACCGGAGGAATACGGTGGGGGAGGTGTGGATTACCGCTACAGCGCCATCCTGGTCGAAGAGCAGACCCGCATTGGTGCTACCGCCCCAGCGTTCCTACTCCACTCCGACATCGTGGCTCCCTACATCGCGCGGTATGGCAACGAGGAGCAGAAACAGACGTGGCTGCCCAAGATGGCTACCGGAGAAGTGATCAGTGCCATCGCGATGACCGAGCCAGGTATCGGATCCGACCTCCAGCAGGTCAAGACGACGGCGATCCCGGACGGCGATGATCTGGTGATCAACGGTTCGAAGACGTTCCTCACCAACGGGTGGGTCGCGGACCTGGTAGTGACGGTATGCAAGACCGATCCGACTCTGGGAGCCAAGGGAACGTCGCTGGTGCTCGTCGAGGCCCAACGGGAGGGCTTCAAACGAGGCCGGATTCTCAAGAAAATCGGCCAGAAAGCACAGGACTGCGCCGAGATCTTCCTGTCCGATGTCAGGGTGCCTGCCACCAATCTCCTCGGACAGAAAGGGCAGGGTTTCGTCTACCTCATGCAGGAGTTGCCGTGGGAGCGGCTTCTCATCGCCATCAGCGCGATGGCGGCAGCGGAGGAGGCCATCAAGCAAACCGTCAAGTACACCCAGGAGCGCAAGGCCTTTGGCCGTCGGATCGCCGACTTCCAGAACACAAGGTTTAAGCTCGCGGAGGCCACTACCCAGGTGCGGATCGGGCAGGTCTTCGTGGATCGATGTGTGGAGCTCATGTGCGAGGGAAGTCTCGATCCGACCACGGCGGCCATGGCCAAGTGGTGGTGCTCGGATGTCCAGTGTAACGTGATCGACGAATGCCTCCAGCTGCACGGGGGCTACGGATACATGTTGGAGTACCCGATCGCCCGCGCGTTCATCGACGCCCGCGTGCAGCGCATCTACGCCGGCGCCAACGAGGTCATGAAAGACATGATCGGGCGCAGCATTTTCGACGGCGGAACCGTACACGATTGAGCGGCGTTCAGGCTATCGTCGGCTACGACGCCTCGCGAAATAGCGATACGACACTTCGGTAACTACCGACCAACCACGAGGACATTTCAATGATTGACGCCTATATCTACGATGCGGTTCGGACGCCACGCGGGAAGGGAAAGCGCGGATCGTTGCACAGTGTGACCCCTGTTAATCTGGCGGTGACGGCCCTCAACGCCGTCCGGGATCGGAATGACCTCGACACCAGCTACGTGGACGACGTCATCCTCGGTTGCGTGGATCCGGTGGGGGAGCAAGGCGCCAATATTGCGCGCACCGCGGTGATCAACGCCGGCTACGCCGAGTCGGTGGCCGGAGTCCAGATCAACCGGTTCTGCGCGTCGGGGCTCGAGGCGGTGAACATGGCCGCGGGTGAGGTGATGGCGGGGCAGTCCGATCTCGCGATCGGAGGCGGGGTGGAAAGCATGAGCCGCGTGGGAATGGGCACATCTGGCGGAGCCTACGCCACCGACCCGCAGGTGGCATTCGACCTTTACTTTGTCCCTCAAGGCATCAGCGCGGATCTCATCGCGACCAAGTGGGGGTTCAGCCGTGACGACGTCGACGCGTACGCGGTCGAAAGTCAGCGTCGGGCCGCGCATGCGTGGGGAAGCTGCTGGTTCAGCGGCTCAGTCGCTCCGGTGACCGACAGCAACGGAATGACGGTGTTGGATCGAGACGAGCACCTGAGGCCAGAGTCGACCATGGAGAGTCTCGGCGCGCTGGACCCGGCCTTCGCCAAGTTGGGGGCCGACTTCGGGTTCGATTCCGTCGCCATTCAGCGATATCCCGAGGTCGAGCGGATCAACCACGTCCATACGCCGGCGAACTCCTCGGGTATCGTAGACGGAGCGGCAGCCGTGCTGGTCGGCAACAAGGCGATCGGCGAGAAGCTCGGGCTCAAGCCTCGGGCACGGATCAAGGCGTACGCCTCCATCGGTTCCGAGCCGTCGATCATGCTCACCGGCCCCGCGCCGGCATCGGAAAAGGCGCTCGCTCGTGCGGGGATGAGCAAAAGCGACATCGACCTTTGGGAGCTGAACGAGGCCTTCGCTTCGGTGGTGCTCCTGTACATGGAGAAGATGGGAATCGACCACGACAAGATCAACGTGAACGGTGGCGCCATCGCCATGGGCCATCCGCTCGGCGCGACCGGCGCGATGATCCTCGGCACCGTACTCGACGAGCTCGAGCGCAGGGATCTGTCGACCGGCCTCATCACGCTCTGCGTGGGAGGCGGTATGGGGACCGCGACCATCATCGAACGGGTGAATGGGAACTGATTGAATCGGTGACCGGTGACCGGTAACCGGACAAGTGTCAGAGGATGCAGGTCACTTGGGACGTGCTTCTTTGACAGGTAGTGCGTACGCACGTGACATATTGAGAATTGGCGATCATTCCTGAAAGCCATGACGAGGAAACCGATAGCGAACGGTCTGCAACAGGGGCTGCGACCCTGGTTCGCGCCGCCGCAGCGCGTAGAAGCGGATGCGGTTGGCGTCGAAATCGACCTCGGCGCGCACGAGACGATGGGACCAGCGCGGATCGACCCGCCAGGTATGCCCCAGCAGCTCGGCCGTTCCCTGCTCGCTGATGCGCCGCAGGAACACCAAGCGGCCGCGCGGGCGGGTCTGCAAGTCCAACGCCCACTCTTCGGGAAACGTCCGTCGTGGCGGGGCGGCCTCCAGGCGCGGTGCCGCACGGCGGCGGACTGCTGCCACGTAGCGATCCGAACGCTCCTGCAGGGCCGCGCGGGTGGGATGATGGAAACGGGCCCACACCTTGGCCTGCCACCGACCGTTGTAGCTTTCTACCGCCGCCTGGAAGCCGGTCTCGCGTGGCGGCGCGAACACGGGGACGATCCCCAAACTCAAACACAGGCGCGTGACACGGCCGACGGTGTCAGGGAACTGATGCGCGCCCTGGAACCGGGTGTCGTTGTCGAACTGTGCATAGGCTGGCAGCCCGAACTGCCGCCAGTGCGTTACCAGGGCCTCGACGATAGTGGTGGCGCGGACGGGTGGACCGGGCCACGACGCGACCAATCCGCCGTGCAGCGAGATGCCGTTGAGCACTTCGACCTCGGTGCCACCCTTGATCACCAACCCTTCGACGATGTCAAAGCTGTCCAGCTCCGCACAGCCCGCGGCCACCTCAGGCAGATACCAGCCTCGGGGCGGTGGGGGGCGACGGATCCGCCGGCGACCGTCCAGCGCCCCGTGCCGGGCCAGGATGCGGCCGATCGTCCGCACCGCGGGGACGCTGCGATAGTGACGGTCGCGCATCTCGCGGTAGATGGCAGCGGCCCCGTACTCCCCCAGGTCGCTCGTGTCACGCAGCTCTCGCCGCAGCGTCAGCACGACATCTTCTACGGCCGCTTCCGTGCGATGAATCGTGTGCGCGAGGTGAGACCGGTCAGACCAATCGACTCGATCCAGCCGCTGGCCGCCGACGCGCTGCACCCACCGTTGCACGGTCTGGAGGCTCACGTGAAACCGGCGCGCCACCGCACGCAGCGAGGCACCCCGCCGAACCGCGGCAACCATCTTTCGACGTCGCTCCTCGGTCCGGCCTTTTTACGCACCTTGACCCCCGAACTAGTGTTTCGTTCAAATACTATAAACCACACTCCTGACCTGGATCCTGTGACACTCCGACCTGCATCCTGTGACACCTAGGTGACCTGGATCCTGTGGCACTTATCCTCTCACCTCTTACTTTCCGAAGGAATCGTCCCGCCAACTCCTCGGTCCGCTCGTCTTTCTCCTCTCGGGCTCTCGCCAAAATCTCCTCGATGTGCGGCACGAGCTTTGGCTCCCCCCATTTGTAACCGGTTGCGATTTCGGCGCTGCGTGAGTTGCCGGCGTTGGCGCCCTCGATCAGCGCCCACGCGGCGGCTTCGTCGTACGATGGGTGGTCCCGCTTGGGTAGGACGTACCGCGGTTCGGGTTCGTCCGCGTCTTCGTTGACAAAGGCTCTTGACATCACAAGCTCACAGCTCTGCGTATTCCTTATATAAGCAACGCCCATATATATATACCCCCACCAGTTCTTTCATGTCGCGCCGGACCCCGTACGTTCCAGCAGTCAACAGTGGTCTGGCTTTGTCTTTCAACACGTTCGAGATGATGGACGGCAGCGATCGATCACCGACCTTGTCGTATTCCGGAGGAGCACCTATCGGTGTGAGTGATGGTGTGCGTCGGATACTGCCGTTTGTGCTGGCCTTTGCCGTCGCGCCGGCACTGTTCCGGATTTTCGGTCTGGCCGCGGTCGGGATCCCCACTTTCCGGGTTGCCGACGACCCCGCATGGAGCGCATACGCCGCTGGTGTCATCATCGGCACGTTGCAGGACTTGAGTGTGGGTGTGCTCGCGCTGGGTTTGGTCTTGCTCGCGGGACGTTTCCGGCGTCTTTGGCTTGGCGCCGGACTCGGCGTCACGTTGTTCGTGTGCTTGCATCTGTATTACTTGCTCGATTTTCTGTTGTTTCGCGCCACGCGTATCCGCATGAGCCACACGTTCCTGGAGTTTTTCAAGTTCCCCAGGCCGTTTCTCGATTCTGCGTGGGAAGCGGGATTGAGCCTCCTGTTGTTGGGCAGCGTCTTCATCGTTTTGATGGGAGTGCTCTTCTGGGTTCTGAGCAGCAGGCGGGCCGTTGAGGGTGTGGGGCGGGCGACCGCGCGGGTTTTGGCGCTGTTCGTGGCGACCGTCGTTATCGCCACGCAGCTCTTGCCGCGCACTACGCATTACGCCGCGAGCAACATCGTGTTCCGAGACCTTCAGAACATCGTCTACAACCGGGAACACGCGTGGTTTCCGACATCCAACGTCGATGCCGTGGCTGAGTATCTCACCCCGGCGGCCGAAAACTTCGAGCGGATAGATCCCGAATACCCCCTGCTGAAACGCACGACGGGGTTCGAAGGTCCCACGCATTTCGATGTGCGGTTGGATGACGGCGAACGGCCGCACGTCGTGCTTTTGTTCCTGGAGTCGTTTAGCGCGCGCGACGTGGGAACATTGGGTGCCGCGCACCGTCCGGCCGCGAGCCCCCACTTCGATCGTTTGTCGGAAGAAGGCGTCCTCTTCACCAACTTCTACGCCAACGGCGTTCAGACGACACGCGCCGTGATCGCGTCGTTGTACGGCGTGCTGCCACGGTTTTCTCGAAGAGCCATTCAATCGGATATCGTTGATTATCCGTTGATAGGGTTGCCGGAACTCTTCGGCGATCTGGGCTATCGCAACGTGTTCTTTCATAACGGGTCGCTGTCGTTCGAGCGAAAAGAAGACTTCTTTCCGACCCACGGTTTTGAGGAAATCTACGGAGATGAAGACGTGGCACGGCGTCATCCCAACGCGCCGCGCACGAGTTGGGGATTGCACGACACGTATCTCATGGAGGATCTCGCCGACTGGCTGGCTGACGTCGAGAAGGTTGGGGTTCCCGGTTTCATCACCGCGTTCACGGTGACGAATCACCATCCCTGGCGCATACCGGATGATTTTACACCTGCGGACTTTGGGGTCGAGGGGAACGAGGAGTATGGGGACTATCTCGCATCTTTTTCATACAGCGACCACGCGCTGGGATACTTCGCGGACCTGCTGAAGCAACGCGGGCTGTCTGAGAAGGTCGTGCTGTTCGTGTTGGCTGACACGCCTGTGCCGATGGGCGAACGCGACGGCAACTACACGCTCGTGCGGCATCTCTTCGAGGAAAACGTGCACATTCCGTTCCTCATTTGGGCCCCGGGGCGGTTAGAAAGAGGAGTGCGTGTGGAGGAGGTCGGGAGCCAGGTGGATTTGCTGCCGACGATGATGGACGCACTCGGGATGACGGGCCTCAATCATTCGACCGGCACCTCGTTGCGGCGGGTCGTACCAGAGCGGGTCACCCTCTTCGGGAATCCATTTCATCTGCGCCTGTGGGGTGCGAGAGCGGGGCGCTACAAATACCTCGTCTCTCAGGCGGCCAATCCGGAGCGCTCTACGACTTGGTCGCCGATCCAGGGGAGCTGACGGATATCTCGTCGACGGCCCCGGATATCGTGCATCGGCTGCGGGCTCGTGTGGGTGCGGTGGCGAACACCATGGCGACGCTCTACGACGAGCGGCGGTTTGTGCCGCCGCGGATTAGCCGCGGAACTGGTGCGGATGGACGCTGAGCCTTCGCCGCGGAGCACCGCGGAACTGGTGCGGATGACCGCTGAGCCTTCCTTGGAGACGCGCATTAACTTGCACAGCGAGGTCTCGCTAGTGACATTTACCGCCGCACGCCCCCCCAGTAGTGCCGCGGATTGCCGCGGACTGAGTGCGGATGAACGCGGAGCCTTCCCGTGTTTTCCCGCCGCTATTGCGGGTGGTGCGCAATTGGCTTGTAGGGTTGGTGTTGCTGGACGACATTACCAAGACAGGCCCCGCTAGCTCAACTGGCTAGAGCAACTGACTCTTAATCAGTAGGTTCAGGGTTCGAGTCCCTGGCGGGGTACTTACGTAGCAACGACTTACGGCATTCCTCATGACGCGGTGTCCGTGTGTCGTGGGAAATGTCGGGGGACTCATTTCGCCACCTTGCCCACTTCGACCTTAATCAAACGGGCTCTAATCTCCGTGACGGCACCGGAGGCGCTGCGTTCAAGGTGCTCGACATCAAGTTTCGCGGTGATCCCACCTTCTGAGGCTGTAATCACCGAACCAACATTGGCGTTGGGCCATGCGTGCGGTGACAGATCTACGGTCTCGGCTATGATATCCCGCGACTTTTCGGTCATTGCATCACCCGCAGCGCCTTCCGCTGCTCCCGCCCAATGAACGCCTGCAGCTTTGCACGATCGTCGGCGATGAACGCCTGCACCTCGTGCCACTCGTAGAGATCGGTCACGTCGGTCTTCCCGTGGCCGAGGTAGAGCTTCCGGCGAGTACGGGGAATCCCTGCGGCCTCGAGCCAATTGGCGAAGCTGCGCCGACCATCGTACGGCGCGACTTTGACGCCGAGCCGACCGAGAGCCGAGTCGAACCCGGACGGCATCATCGTGGGCGACACGGGCGTGCCGAGCAGCGGCACGAACCGGATGACCCGTCCGTCCCGTTTCGCTGCCACGATCTTGATCTGACCCCGCTCGATCGACCACTCGCCCCAAAACTCTGCGGGTCGCATCCCGGTCGTGCACAGCGCCCACCAGATTTCCGCGGCATTCGTGTCGAGCTGGTCGCGAATCTTCATCGCCCCCACAACCGTCTGCGGGTTCTTGTGAAATGTCGGCACGACCTTACGTGCTTGGATCGTTGCGATCTCCTGCCAAATCTTACTGTGCCGGCCGAGCGTCGAGCGGATGAACGCCTGCGCTGCTGATCGTGCGAGGTTGAACGTCCTGGCGCGGTCTTGGGTCTCCTTCCGAAATGCCCGCACCGCGTTGGGGAGGTCGACGACTCGGGCTTTTGGCGGTCCTGCGGCCACAAGGTAGCAACACGAATCCGCCAGGCTCTTACGGTGCTGATCTGAGCACTCGTAATCTTCGACCCATTCGTCGAAGGTGCGATCGAGCGGCTCAAGGTGCTCACGGGTGGGAATGTCGTCCCAGCGGCCGAGGCGGTATTGCTCCCACACCTCCAAGACGGTGAGCCGCCCATCGCGGATCGAAATCACGATGTCCCGACGTCCACCCTCGTAAAGCGTCGTCAGCATTTTATCGAACTTCTCGAAGAGCTTGGCGCTCTTGGTGCCCGTGGCGCGCTTCACCCGGCCTACACCCCGAAACACCCGGTCGATCACCAGTGAGCCGCGAAGATTGGATTTATGGGGCGTCATTTCGCCGCTTCCTCCATGAACTCCAGGATGTGCTTGGCAAGATACCGGCGGCGGTTGCCGAGCCAAAACGACCTAATCGGCAACTCCTCCACTTTCTTATACGACACCTGCAACCATTCCCCCACCTGATAGAGGTTGAGCACGGCCTCAGGTCCGTAGGAAAGGACGGGTCGCTCGGATTGTTCGATTTGTCCAGCCGTCATTCTTCCTCCTCATACACCCACCGGATGGGTGGGCCGCGGTACTTCTGCACCGACAAACTCAGCACAAACCCCATCAAGACACCACCGAGGTAGGCCACGAGATGGGTCAACCGTCTGGTGTCCGCTCCACCATCTCCTCCGTGACCTTGGGGGGAGAGGTGTAGTAATCGAGGACCTTCGCATAGCACGGCTCACAAAAACGCCGGGTAGCGTCTGTGTCGCAGCATCCGCATTTAACCAACCATCGCGGTGGTTGGGCCTCAACCTGCTCGGGACGTTCACCCCCCGAGACCGTAGACCCCTGCGATGCGTTGTCAGGTTGGGCCTCCGTGTGGGCACAGAACCGCTTGAAGTCCTCAATAAACGGGAACCGTTCATCCAACTCGTCATGTAGGTCCATCCGTCCGGTATGTGGACCTTCCTCCGTGTGGGCCATCCGAATAGGACAGTCTGCGGCGTGTGCCTTTGGGCCGTCGTGATCCTCCGGTGCTCGCGGTGTTCCGCATCGACAAACGGCCCCCTCGGTGTGGGCGGCTCGACGGTAGGCTTCCTTGATCTCTTCGGCAACATTCAAGGGAAAGTCCGGCACATCCTCCTCTGGGGGCGCAGGGTCGGGACGTTCAGAGTTAAACGTCTGGTCTGGGTCTCCTCCGGTTGTGTACTTCGTTGGAGGGTCTGGTGGAAACTCATGGTCGTAGTCAGTCATGCCCCTCCTGCTCGAGGTATTGTCAAATGTTGTGGATCGGTGAGTGATCAAGCGGCGACCTTCCGATCCGTGTTCTCTTTGTCAGTTTCCTGCATACCATCTTTGAATTGTTCTCCTGCCAACACCAGGGGGAGAAGTTCTGGAGCGTTGAGTTTCCGCCAACGTTGCTGCGCCATCTCCAACAGCTTGAACGCCATCGTCAGCCCTTTGCTCCGCGAGCCCGCTCCCTTGGTCACGCGCTGTCGTAACCGGACCGTCGCGAAGGCAGACTCGATCACGTTCGTCGAACGGATATGTTTCCAATGCTCGGCCGGAAAATCAAAATGGCTGTACAGGTGCTCCTGGTCCCGCGTGAGCGAGGCGACCGCCTTGGGATACTTGGCCGCATACGCGGTGGCGAAACGCTCGACCAGCGCCTCGGCCTCCGCACGCGACTCCGCATACATCATCTCGCGCAACACCCGCTTCGCCGCCGGCTGCAAACGTTTCGGAAGCTTGTCCAACACGTTGGCCATCCGGTGCACCCAGTCGCGCTGCTGCCGCGTCGCCGGCCACACCTCCCGCACCGCTGCCCAGAACCCCAACGCGCCATCCCCAATCGCCAGCACCGGGGCCCGCATCCCCCGACGCTTCAGATCGCGCAACACCGCCAACCAGCTCTCCGTGCTCTCCCGATAGCCGTCCTCCACCGCGATCAGCTCTTTCGTCCCATCCGCCCGGGCGCCCAGCATCACCAGCGTACACAGCCGGTCGGCCTCGAGGCGAATGTTGAAGTGGATCCCGTCGACCCAGACGTACACATACTCCCGATCACGCAGATCACGCTGGCGAAACGCCTGGTATTCCCCCTCCCACGCCGCCGTCAATCGCGTGATCGTCGTCGGGGACAAGCCTGATGCGTCCTCACCCAACAAGATCGGCAACGCCTCGCGAAAATCTCCCGTCGACAGACCGCGCAGATACAACACCGGCAAGACCTCCGCCACCTTCGGCGACCGCCGCATATAGGGAGGCAAAATCTTGCTCGTGAACTGCGCCCGCATACGACGGTCATGCACCCGTGGCGCGGTCACCGTGACCGTACCAGCACCCAGCGTCACCTTGCGGGGACGGGCTTTGCCATTGCGCACCACCAGGGCGCGGCCCTCTCCGTCTCGCTCAATCCGATATCGCTCGACATACTCGGTCACTTCCGCGTCCAACGCACTCACCAGCATCCGCCGAGCTCCCTCTCTGGCAAGCTCGTCCAGGTCTGCGAACAGTCCGTTCCCTTTGCTCTCAGACGCATTCTCTATTATCCTCAACATCGGTGGCGTGTCCTTTCTCCGGTCGTCACAACCGGATCTCGTGTACGTTTCAACTGACTACACGAAAGGATACGCCGCCTTTCTCATTCCTCCAATCCACAACTTTCGAAAATAACTCCTCCTGCTCTCGGTTGAGTGTGTCACGGAGACCCACACGGAAACCCTCGCAATAAGCCTGTTGTGTTCCAGTCTTAACGAACGCTGCCGCATCACTTGCCGTCGTCGCGATACTCTCTATGTCCTCATCGGTCAGTCTCTCCCATAACGGTCCTTCCGGCGCGTCTCCTGGGGTGCTGGTGGCGAGGGCGGCGCTCAGTGCCTCGCCGATAATTTCCTCACGATGACTAGCTGTGGCGTTGTTACGTGGATACTGACCGAGATAGAGAAATGCGAACTCGTACAGACCGAACCCGCCACGTTCCGCCAACCGCTCAAGACTCTGCTCTTTACCGTAGCGTTCGCTGTAGGTCGTATATGCCTGCTCGGCAGCATCCCACGGAACACCCAGCGCGAAGCCCTGGATTGGGAATCTCTTTCGCAGCCCGTCAGAGTTAGAGGTGTCAGTCATCCAGACTTCCGCCGTTTCGCGTTGCGGTTCTCTCTCGCCAATTCCTCGATGCTCGGGATCAAAAATCTCGGCTCACAGTCCAACGCTTCGCCGATCTCCCATAGCAGGGCGAGGCTGACATTGAACCGGCCGGTTTCCAGGTTAGCCACGTGCGATCGCGTGACATGCAGCGCGTCGGCCAAGTCCTGCTGGGTGACGTCACGCTCCTGCCGTGTCTCGCGTATAGCGATGGCGGTGAGATCATTCGCGGTCACCGGGTACACCAATCGACGCTTCCGGTTGGTGCGTATCACTTGAACACCGCTGATTTTACGAGACAGATCCCAAGCCCGATCCCCGCTCCGACGAGCGCCTGCCCCTCGTAGAGCGAAGCGACTATCGCCCCCCCGCCGGCACACGCGCCCAACTGGGGGATCTCGTCACCCAAAAACTTCCAGAGGTTGAACTCGAGCCGCGCCTCGTGTCGGGCGACGAGCGTCATGGCGCCGTCCCGTTGATCCTTGAGGGAGACGACCAACGCCTCGGCTTCGTCCAACCGCGGCTTGATCAGCGCGTTCTCCGCCCGCGTACTGTCCAAGACGGTCCGTGTAATGGCGAGCTCGTTGCGAAGCGCCGCGGATACCTGTTGCTCCAACCGCAGCAGTCCGCGAACCGGCGCGGTCAACGTGTCAATGTCGATGTCCGCTCGCGCGGCGTCGCGGAACACGGTCACGGTGTCCGTGCGTTGGCTCGCCCGCTCCCGGTCAGCTTCCAAGCGACGATTGTGACGGGCAAGCGCATCGAGCTGTGTGTGGAGCGGGGCGGAATCGGCTTGGAATCTTTCCAGCCGCGGTTTGAGTATGGCGTTCTCGACCCGCAACGAATCGCCGTCGGCTTTCAGGTCAGCGCCTCGTAGGGTGTGGACGGCGTTGGAACCCACCAATAGGGCGGCGAGTGCGATGATCATGAGCAGGGCGTGGCGGCTCACGACCTCGCCTCCCGCTGGACTTTTGTTGCCACGTCCCGCAGGATGTCCAGCCAATCGTTATGAGCTGCTGGGTTACGGAGCGGTCGAGCCCACGTTTCCGGTGCCGTCTGCTGCAGGGGATGCTCGTGGCGACCAAGAAACGCAACGCGCGCCGGGTGCTTCCCACGATCAGGGATCGCACCAAACCGCGGCACCCGCAGCGTGACGGTCTCCTGCTTGCCACAGATGCAGCACTCGCAACGAATCTTGCTCGTTCCGACGATCCGCACCCAGAAATCCGTCTGCAGATACACATAGATGACCCAGGGCTGCGTGGTCTCGTAGGTTTCCATCGCTTGCTCAAGGGTGAGATACTTCGGGAGCCGGGTCATTGAGTATCCCCAGTGTTTGAGCTCGGCATCGATGATCAGCAGCGCGTCGTCGCGACTGAAAACGGCACCTCGTCAGTGTCGCGGACAGGTGCTTGCTCGTGTTGATACGCCCGAGATTCCAACCGGCTCCCGTTCACGACCAGGGACGCCGTGCGGTTGACCGCTGCGCCGCGATACCGGTGCTTTGAGCAAATGGCTGCCAAGACGTTTACCTGTGCTAGGCTTGCGGCCTCGATGTCTCCTTGTTCGGCGGCCCGCCTCTGTTTCATCGACACGCCGCGTACCAAGGGGCGGAACAGGCCGATCCCGACATCGGCATTTTCCTCGATGGCGGACGATCCTTTGTTCCGCCCCATGTGTGGCGGCGTGTAGAGATCGAACAACCCTCCGTCTCGATTGAGTTGCGACGCTACAAGCATGACCACGCGCCGCTCAATCGCGATCGTCTTGAGCTCCTGCACAAGCGCCGCCACCTCTTCACGTTCCTGTGCCACACGGTGGATGTGGTCGAGCACGACAACTTTCGGGACTCGGCCCGTGTGCTGGTCGAACGCCCACCGGATCTCCTCGCCAATGCGGCCGATGTCGAGACGTGTGAAGGTGGAGAAAGTGACCGTGTCGGATTCCAGTAGCATGCAAAACTCACGACGCAACTCGTCTTTCTCGTCTGGCGTGAGATCATCAGAGAACGTGCGGAGCTCGTCGTACCGCAGACGTAACGCCGCCCATTTACGGACCAGCTCGTCCGCCGACATCTCGGTGCCGAAGTAGAACGTCGGCACCCGATCCTCCCAGAGCCGTGACAGAAGGTTGAGAAGAAGTGTGGTCTTGCCGTTTCCTGGACGAGCGCCGACAACGTACAACCATCCAGCGATCAGCGGGCCGAACGACCGATCGAAGTCCCGCCACCCCCACGAGGACACGCGTTGTTGTGATCCCATTGCAGCGATCGCCGCTTCTGCGATCCGGCGGTTGCGCTCCATTTTGGTTTCGAGCTCGGGAGTCCCATCTTCGGTCGGCGCGGGAGGTTGACCGGTGGACGGGGAAGACTCCGGCGTATAGCGAGCGACCGACGCCGCTATGCGTTCAAGCTCCCGGTCCTCGAGCTGAGGCCGGCACCGCCCTAGATTCTCGGTCTGGAGCATCGCCAAAATCGCTTCCTGTGACGCCCCTCTGCGCCGCGCCGATCCCGCGAGACTGGTGAGCATCGCGTTGCGCTGACCTTCGGGAAGCACATCTGGCAACTCGCGAGGCGTCGCCGGCGCGGCACCACCAATACCACCGGCAGCAATGAGCGCCCGAATTCTTGGGGGTAGCGGAAGCAGGGCAAGCCCCTTCTGCTCAGCACGATATCGCTCGCCACTGGGATGGACCGAAGGGGGAACGAGGACATACCCCGCGTCCGCACGGACATCTATATGCGGCGAAAGCTTCACATTCGTGATGAACCCGCCGGCGTGCTGGAAGTAGAGGTGCTGACCGCGGGGCGTGAGGACGTACATCGTCGGCTGCGAGAACAACCCCAGCGCTTGTGCCTCGCCATCAGCCTCTGGACCATCGAGGTCGATCACCACCATACCCGCTTTTCCAGGAACGGTCGCGAGGTTCGCGTTGGGGGTGTCCGCCCACCACGCGCGGATCTGCTGCTCATCGGTCGTTGCTTCATGGAACCCGCGCGCCGTGGCAGGCTCCTTCGCCCGTGGACGACACGGAAAGACGGGCCATTGTCTCGCGGCGTACCCGAGTGCCGCGCGGAGAAGCCTAGACATTGGGATAGTAGGGGAACGCAAGCTGGTTGTCGGGGTCGAGCGCCGGGTCCCATTTTGCGTACGTCTCAGCGAACCGGCTGACGCTGAGGTACTGCGGGTCGGTCTCGGTGAGATATCGCCGAAGCCTCGGCACCACGTGATCGGGCCCGTGCGTGTCGTGGATTGGTTTGAGGAACGTCGCGAGCTTCCCAGCAATCGGTGGTGCCCCCATGATCTCCTGCCAGAGATCCCAGTACGGGGTCATCCAGGTCGTTCGCGGAGCGACAATTCTTTTACCTTCTTCTATATCCCTTCTTCTCCTTTGTGTACCTTGCTGTGCCCTTTCTATGCCCTTCGCTGTGCCCTTCGCCGTGCCCTTCGACTGGATAACACCGTTAACGACAGAGGGATAAGCTGTGTCGTTGGTGTGCCCTTTACTGTGCCCTTTTTGGGACACACCCTGTGCCCTTGCTGTGCCCTTCGCTCTGCCCTTCGACTGGTAAATGTCATAATTGACAAGGAGATAGACGGTGCCATTGCTGTGCCTTCTTCGGCACACGATCCGGCCATCGCTCATGAGCCATTCGAGGAACCGGCGGACGCGCTTGACAGACCACTGCCAGCACTCGGAGAGATACCGAAGCGAGGCGAGGAATTCGCCGCGGGCGAGAGGGACCTGCTCGGTGCCGATCGTGCGGACATGCGGGGCGTAAGCAGCTGCGCGGATCATATACTCCCACGCTTCCCAGCGAGAGAACTCTCGCGGTTCACGCCAGAGCGGATCGGCATCGGCCTTTCGACTAATCTTGATGAAGCCGTGCCGGTCTGCTTCGGCCTGCGGATCGTGCGACCCATCACCTTCCGGTGCCACAGATCGTGGCAATCCACGCAAAGCCATCCCGTCGGTCCTTTATCTGCGTCGGCTTTGAAAAACTCCCGAGGCCAATAGTGGTGGTTCTCGCAAAACTCCTCTCGCCCGCACCATTCACAGATGCGCTCTTCCGCCCATTCAATCACCTCCATGACGTCGAGATCGGCACCGTCGTGGGGCTGAAACACTCGACCGTTGTATTCCGCAAACCTCCGGCAATCCCAGCAGTAGTAGCCCCAATGCCACCCACCGTTTGACATCTGCTGTTTGCCGGCGCGCGCGACTTGCCCGCATTCACAGATCGGAGCACTCACAGCGCCTCGTAAACCGTTGCCTGTCGCCCCGAGCCTGTTGCGCTCGTGCGGGTGGTTCTGATCACTCGCCGATCGTCGACGAGCTCCTTCATGCGCCGGGCCGCCGTGGGGTGCGGCCACGAAAACACGTTGTCAATCTCCCAGTGGTTCATCGGGCCATGTGCCCGGAGCGCGTTCACGATCTGCTCGCGCTGAACCGAAGCGCCTCTCCGCATGGACCGTGCAGCGGCGTGGCTCGTCTCCGCATCGTTGTGCCGCGCCAAGGGCGTGAACAGGTCAGGCTGAGCGGTCACGCCGTGGACCTCGTCCCATGGCAACGGTGCGCGGTGCTGTGGTTGTATGGGAAGAACCGGCCGCAGGATGGGCAGGTCTTATCGTCGCGAGCCATTACTCTCCTCTTCGTAGAACCGCGGCAACTCCCTCGCGATCCGCCGCACGTTGACCCCGGTCTCGATGATGAACGCCAGCGTCCGGCCCTCTTGTTGACGGTGATGTATGCGGCACAGGGGAACGGTCTCACCTCGATCGTAGGCCCCGCAGGCGCGTGTCTTGAATACGTGGGCCGGGTCGATCGTGTCGCAGCACTCACACCCCGCGTACGGGTACGCCTGCCCGTTCACGACGCAGGCTGGCCGCTCGGAGCGGATCGGGCGTCCACAGCGGATGCAGGACTCAAAAGGGCAAATCGTCGTCTTCACCCTCGACGCCGTCGTAGTCGTGCATGGCGCCGGTCTCGTCCTTGCCGTCCGTCGCCCGATCCTTGAACCGCTCGAAACCTTCGACCGCGATCGCCTCCATGCCCTTCGGCAACCGCATGATCGACGTGATGTCCGTATAGCCGCGGTCGTTCTCGACCGTTTGAACCAACGCTGGGACACCCACCATGAGCTCGACGTCGATGCCGTTGCGCGCGTCGTCCTCGCCATAGGGCTTCCCACGCCAGGATTCGAGGAACGCCCGCAACGCCGCCTTTTTGTGCATCGAGAGCGTCAATCGACGAGAGACCAGAAACCGCTTGCCCTGTGCGTCCAGTTCGGCGATCTGAAACCAGACGCGGATCTTGTGCTGATGTTTTTCTTCGTTGTTATAGGTCGTCTTGACGACGCCGAGATCGGCCACGTCGCAGCACACGGCCACATGTTGCCCGGCCGGGGCCTGCGGTGGGGTCTCGTTCTTTGCGATGATGGTCATAGTTGAACCGTCTCCATCCGAACGTGATCCTTGAGTTTCTCGTCAATGCGAGCGTCGATCCGTTTCATCGCGACGTTGAGCAGGTGATCCGCGAACCGTCGGAGGTCGCCGCGCGTCATCGTGAGCACCTCGTCGTCCTTCGCGTGCGGTTCGAGCAGGTCGGTGCCTTCGTGACTCGCGGCGCTTTGACCTGTGCCCATCAGTTCCTCACTTCCTCGAGCATCTTCTTGGGGTCTGCGCTCTCCATCGCTGATCCATTTCCGTGACGACCGTCTCGGCGACCAAACTCTTGATCACCGTCCGTCGTTCCTTGCGTTTTCGCCACGCATCGACCGCGAGAATCACTACGACCGGGATACCAGTCACCACGTAGGCGAGTACCCACCCAATAGCGACCGACGGCGGGTGCAAGTTCACCACGAGGCACTCCCGCCACGCGATAGCCACCGAGCCCAGTCGCGTACCGCTTCCTTGATCCGACACGGGATGCACATCCGCCACACCCGAACCCGACGTCGACGGGTGAGCGCGCGGCCGCAACAGATGCAGGGGCCGGTCACTTCGCAGGCCACATCTTCTGTGTGGCGAGCACAAGAATTGGCAACCGCGAGTTGCTGTTTCCGTATTCTGTCCAGTTGTAGCGACGCAGTCGGCCGATTTGCCGCTTGTTGGGCATGGGAAAAGCGACGGTTGGCGTGATTCCGTTCCAGTGCTGTCGGCAAGACAGAGCAATCGCCCGCGGAGCCAAGGCGGGAATGTGTGATTCCCGAAACACGTTCGCGATAATGACGGCGATCATCTCTGCGCGCTTCAGCGCGTGTGGCTTGTTCGTTTCAATGGCCTCGTTGAGTAGCGACATCACGTCTTCGGTTTTAGACGGTGCAGATCCTGTCAAGAGCGTAAGCATCCATTTCGCAACCGTAGAAGCGGGACACTTGGCCTTGACTCCTGGCACCGTCGCGATGTCGCCCTTCAACGCCGATTCGTCACTGGTGTTGAGCCACTCAATCAACTGGGAACCACACCCCGGCCAGGCCATGACTTTGTTCGTCGCTGGCAACGCTCGACGGTGGTTGAGGTCAAGAAAAAGTTTTCGTTCCACATCGAAAGACGAAATGCGGTACACCCTCGCTTCGATGGGGATGCCGGCCATGCGATGTGCCTTCCACCGCTGTTGACCATCCACAATCCATCGGGACCCATCGGCCCGTTCGGCAACAACAATCGGGTCAAGCTGTTGGCCGCCATCCTCAAGCGTCCGGGCTAATGCATACACCCATGGTCGTACCTCACCGCGCTGGTAACGTTTGTCGATCTGTAGCGATTCAAGGCCGCTCACAGATATCGTGACTTTGCGGTAGCTCCCGAGCTCGTCCTTGGTCACCGCCAGGAGTGCACGGCCTTTTCGCTTCTGTTCTCGAGCGATCTTTTTCTTACGTCGTTGGGTGGTCGCCATCGACATGCTCCAATCTCTTGATCAAACGCCGAATGATTTTCAGCAAGACGTTCATTTCGCCTTCTTCGAATCCTGCCGGCGAAAGCTTCTTGGCTTCCCTGATTGGCCGCGCAGCGTCGCGCAAGAGTTGCGATCGCGGGTCCTTCGATTTCTTGATGTGGACTTCAACGGATGGGGGATCGTCTAGGGTTTCGGCCACGGCTTCTTCGACGATCGCTGCGGTAATGTTACCGTCGCCGGCTTTCTCAACGGCCAGCTCCCACACCACGGGTTGTTCTTCGGGTTCGAGTTTGGTGAGAGGACGGGCCTGGGCTTCGTTGGCTGGAATTTGTACGCAATTGCGTACAATCAAATTCTCCACCACTCTGGCGCCCGCGATCAATTCGTAGGCACGTTGACGGCCCAAGTCGCATTGGGCTCTGCAATAGGCGTCGAATGTGTCGTACTCGACGGCATAGATGCCATCGTCGCGCATTTCGCGGAGTGCGTTGCCCGTGTTGACGAAACTCTGGAGTCCGCGCCCAATGACCGCGTTTAGTTCCTCGTAGCGTGTCCGTGCAAGTTGTGTCGTCATAGCCGGAATTCGTCGTCGCCCGCCGCGATCAACTGGTACTCCATACCGATGGCGATGAGCTTGGCACGTCGCAGCGGCAACCACGTCGCGCGGCACTTATTCACCCGAAACGCTTCCTCGATTGCGTCCTCGGTGATGTCGGCCTGTTGCGTCTCGGAGATGAGTTCGGGTGTGAGGTCGCGTGATCGCTGCGTTACTTCCCGCAGCCGCGCATGGAAATGCTCAACGATGTCAGGCCGGTCGCTGTTCGCAGCCGTCGCGGCCATCGTCAACACGTCGGCGAGCGGCCCGCATCGTCCACTGAAATAATCCTCGGCCGTGCGCTCTGAGATCTTCTTCAACGAGGCGTACCGTTGAAACACCAAACGGCTGGTGACGCGTTTCCCGTTGGCGCCCCAATGACGCCGGCGTAGAGTGGTCGCCATGTCAGCACACACCCAACCATTCATCTACCCGCTGGCATTCGGCCAAGGCTGCCTTCGCCGATTCGTACCGCTCAGGCAGAGGAGCATGCGCGACGTCGACATCCGGAGGAGGATGAACCGAGACAGCAACCGATGTCGTCATGACAACACGCGCCGACCGCTGGTGAGCAACCCGGCGTCCATGGCGAGGTTGAAGTGGAATGAGCCCTTGCCGATGCCATTCACCTCAGGCTTCCACACTCCATCCTCGAACTGCACAAGGAGTTCCCGCAGGTAGGACAGGTCGCGCTTCACGAGGCGGCCTCGAGGAAGGTCCGGAGACGGGTCTGAGGGTGGATGTGGAGGACGCTCATGCGTCCCACCCGTGGTTGGCTGGCCCTGCGCCTTGTACGCGCCTAGCTTCGGCACGTAAAGACTCTCGGGCACGCTGGATATGCACGTCGCCAACCCACATATGAACGGCGATGATCAAGAACGACATTACGAGGCCCCACGCAAGGAGCAGGGCCACTAATACGTATTCGGGGAGATCGCTCACCAAGGCGACACCGATACCCACACATGCGAGAATCCCGACGACCACAATCCACCGGGGGAAGCTGGCCATGTCAGACATTCTCATATCGACGCTCTTCACCATCGGGGGCATGTTCGGGGTGGCCGCGCTTGGCGCTCGGGTGCAGATCGTGGTGACGCGAAAGGTCATCGAGGCCGAGCACCGGAAGGTGATGGCCCAGATCGACGCCGAATCGCGAGTCAAGCGGAGCGAATCCAGGCTCGATCGACTGCACGACACCGTGAGCGACCTGATCGCCGAGTCGGACCCCGACAGCTTCCTGATCGATCCGAACACCCCTCGGCTCGCTCAACGCATTTCCAAGACGCAGATCCTCTTGGACAACCGGATTCCCACACAGGCGGCTCTCAACACCGCTGTCAACGAACTCGGACTGACCCTCCGGGGCTGGAGGGACCTTCCCGATTCCGTAGAAGCCTTCCGGGCCCATGCGAGGGTCGTCGAGCTCGCCAGGGCCGTACTCAGGGGCGAGACCGGACGGAGCGTCGAGCGCACAGGGTAGGGCTGCTGTCACGGAGCCGGTCTGCGGATGTATTCGCCAACCCGAGAGATGGGCGAACGGCGACGGGTCGATCAGTTCGAGAGATACGAAGCAGTCGCTCATGCTAGACATCCCACCGTCGCTCTGCGCTCTCGATGCGCCTAGCTTCGATGCGCCTAGACTCTTGGGCACGCTGGATATGCCCATCGCCAACCCACATATGAACGGCGACGTTCAAGAACGACATGACGACGGCCCACGCGAATACCAGGACTTTCAGCACGTGCAGGGGGAGATCGAACACAAGGGCGGCACCGATCCCAACGCATACGAGAGTCCCAACGACTGCGATCCACTTGGGGAATCCGGCCATGTAGCGGCGTGGACGCAATTCGTGGTGGACCGCCGCCACACGCTGCGCCGAGCTCATGACGCCACCCCCGAGGAGCTGCGGACCGTCTTCGAAGACGAAGTCCGGAAGAGGTTCTCGTAGAGGGTGGGCACGTGACGCCCGACCCACTGAACCGCCTGGTCCGTGGTCAAGATGAGCTTCCGGTCCGGTGTGTCGGGGAGGAACTGGCATATGAAGGTCGTCGCGTAGACGACGCAGAGCTCTCCGGGCGTCGCGTCGGGGGTCCAAGCCCAGAACATGTGGAGCCGTGCCTTCGCGTGGGCGGATGTCACTTCGGCCTCCCGTAGGCGCTCCATCACGAGAGTCCGCCTTCCATGCTTCGCCTCAGGGCGTCGCGTCTCCGCGCCCCTCACGACACCCCTCCCTCCCCCGCCAGCACACGCTCGCGAGCCTCCTGTTGGGCCTGCTTGATCCGTTCTTCTCTCCTGCACGGCGGCGCGCCAGCACAGCCACTCGAACGCCATCCGCTTGATGCGACGGGCCTGTATCTCCCGCACCTTGAGCACGTGGTAGCGGTAGCCGAGCACCCATCCGGCGCAGAGCCAGAGCACAAACGAGAGCAAGAGTTCGGTCTGGCTCACGCGAGAAACCGCTGGTCGCCGGCGGCGATGTATCGTTGGGCGCGAGCGATCTCACGCGACACGACCCGGCGACGCCGCACCCAGTGCAGGCGCTTCACGAGACCCATGCGTTCGAGGTGGTCGAAGTCCGCTTGGTCGGTTTCTTCCGTCGAGTCCGCGACGTCGTAGTCGTGTTTCGCGGTTTCCCAGTCAGGCGGGATGCCGAGCGCCACTTTCCAGAGGTCCATCAGCAGCTCGACGATCATGTCGTACCGCTGGGCATCCTGGCAGGCGGCGATCTGATTCGAGAGGCGACCAGCGAGTCGTTCCGCCGGCGTGAGGTAGCCGACGAACTGATCACGGGCGGTGGACTCGGCGATCCCCTCCAACTCAGCCAGCCGAGCGTACACCGCACGACAGGTGCTCCGTTTGTCGTTGGGCCGAATCCAACGCGGCTTTACTCTGGTGCTCATGAGGAGAGACCTAGGCCGCTGCGCCTTCGAGAATCGCCTCTGCCCTCTCAAGCGCGGATTCCCGCAAGAAGTCCGAGAGCGTGTAGCCGCTTCGTCCTTGGCTCTCGATCTCCAGTACCGCGCGCTTGATGAGCGTACGATCCGACGACCGGAGTCGGGTCGATGCCGGGAGCCAGTTTTCCTTCTTGTCGGGGTCGTTTACGAGAGGCAGATTGTTGGAAGTCATCGATTTACCGTCGGTTAAGCCTTTATCGCCAAAACATCTAATGTTGAGCTTATGGTACTATAATATGCTCAATATTAGAGATTGTCAAGAGGGAATGTGGCTCAAACTTGGCGTCCAGCAAAGGATATGGGAGAGCGACTTCGCGACGTCCGGAAGAACATCTTTGATATGAGCCAGGACGACTTTGGGGACGTCGTCTTTCGTGGCCGTAGTACCGTTCAGTCGTGGGAGCGAGGACGGAACGAGGTCCCGCCGGAGTTTGTACGGCAACTAGCCAAGCTCATAGGGGCACCGCTGAGGGTGTTTTCAGACGGTGGGCCGATGCCCTCTAGTGTCGTCAACGGTCCCGTTTACGTCTCCTACGGCAAGAACGGCATGGAGCGAGTCACACGGGCAGGGGAGGCGATCGCGGTGTTGTCTGAGGCGGTCGTTAGGGCCGGAGCGATTTTACGGGAAGCGCCCGACAGCGGGTTGACCGACGAGGAACTTAGGTCTCGTGCTGCGAGTGCTGGGCGCGCCGCCAAGAAGACCCGCGACGTCGCGAGGAAGCGGAAGAAGAAGGCGGGATAGGTCGGACGGCACCTAGCGTGGCCAGCATCGTCTCCCCGTCGAAGCGATCGAGGATCCTCGTCAGGACGAAGGGATTTTCGTCCTTCGGATCGATACAGACGAAATCGCCAGGGATGGCTCCGAGCTCAGGGATGGGAGCCATCACGAAATACGTGCCGGGGAGCAAGTGGTTATGCAGCTCGACGATCATGTCGTACCGCTGGGCATCTGGCCACCAGGACGTCGTCCGGGGCAGCGCCGATCGGCCCGCGGCGACGACACGGCGCAGGGGACCGTGTCGCCTGCCGCCGCGCATACACACTGGAGCGGGCGCGGTGCCACACGCGGCAGACCCGCTGCACGCCATACGCCCGACGGGTGGAGATCGACTGGGCGCCACTCATCGCGTCGACCTCCGCCGGGCCAAAGGGCCGCCGGCCTCCAGCTGATCCACCTTCGCGTACAGTAACTCGGTCTCCATCAGCAGCTCGCCGATCTTGGCCTGCAGCCGACGATGGTCTTCGTCCCGAGCATCCGGTGCGCGGCTCTTTAGGCCCGCCTGCCCCGCAGCCAGAAACTGAGCCCGCCAGTGCGACGCCCGCGCCGCCGTGATCCCCACCGCCCGCGACACCGACTCGAGATCCTCCCCGCGCAACAGACGCAGCACCACCTCACGCTTCCGCCCGGCCGAGAACCGACCCCCACGGCCGCGCCCGGCGGCCGCGCCGGTCGCCACCGATTCCTCAACGTGCTTCCTCATCTCGACACTCCTCCTGCGAGAACTCTCTCGCAATCAAGTGTCCAAGAAAACCCTAGGGCGCAGGACGCTGATAGTCTCCTTCTTTCCAAAAACCACGCTGTGCCCAGATTCGCTTCCCATCTTTATCTTCCGATTCTGTTTGCCCGGCGTAGGGCAGACCGATCTCGTCAGGGGCTCGAAGCGCTTTGGTGACCTGTCTTGTAGCCCAATCGAGTTCGGCCTTTGCGAGGTCTCCGGCGTCGAACACCTTCGTTTCAATGCATCGTCGCGCAATCGTGGGTGGCGCAGCCGGCCCAAAGATTTGGAGGACCTCTTGAATCTTCTGTCTGTACTTCTTCGACATAGCTCAGTCTCCGTTGCTGACTTGCTCGATGGTGGCGGTAATCGATTTGTCGATGCTGCCCAGCGTCGACAACACATCACCCTCCGAAAGCTTCTGGGCGGATCGGACGCACCGTCGCGCATCACGCAGCAGGTGAAGGCGCGGATCGGGCATCGGCGGCATCGATGCAGCGGTTGTAATCGCCAGGGATCGATCACGCGGGTCGTCGCTCTCGTTGAGCTGATAGATTTCTTGTCGTTGTTGGGGGGAATGCTCACGGAGGTAGCGCAGCATCTTCACCGCTTCCTCGCTCGGAGTAGCTGGCTGATCGACCAGGGCTACAGCACGAGGCCGCTCATTCTCGGGGAGAGCATCCAATAACTCAGATGCTTCCAGCACCCGATACTCAGCCCATCCGGCCGTGAACGGATACGCCTCGTTGATCTTTCGGACTTGCAGCGTGCGGTTGGCGTCACCGAGAGTGGCATCGCCGGACCGAACTTTTTCCAAGAGATCGGGAGCCTCTCGCTGGAGCTTCTTGGCTTCAGAGACGTACTGCCGGTTACTGCCAACGAGGGTGGCGGCCTTCTCACGCGACTCTCCAAGGTCCGCAATTTCTTGCGTACCCTTTCCACCCTCGGACATGCGCTCCCTGGCTTCCGCCTCCAGCAATGGAAGGATTTCTGTCGCGACGGCCGCGGCTTGGCTGGATGTGAGTTGGCGCCTCTTGAGGTTCAGGGAAACCACGAACTCGACGAGCGATCCAGCGCCATCCCATTCCCGTGTTGGCGGGTCGTCAATCTCGAGTTCTCGGCACGCACGGTAACGATGCCAACCGTCGGCAATTTTGCCTTCGACCAGAGTGATCGGCTCGCGCACACCATGATTGGCAATGTCCTCAACGAGCGCTTTGTACTCGTCGGGCTCCATCGGTGGGAAAATCGATGCGACCGGGTGGGCCTCGAGGTACTGAAATCCTTTGGCAGTCATGTGGTCACGCCGCCGCTGACAATGCTTCCGCGACCGCATCACGGACCACAGCCGACGAGGCAAACACAAGGAGGACAACTCGCACCCCGTGGGATTGATTGACAAACCCCGACTGCTGGAGGGCCGCGAGGATTTGCTTTCTCTCCGCGGTGGACACAGAGCAGCCGACAGTCTCAGTCCGGCGGTCGGCCTGCGGTTGCCGTCTGCCGAACCACGATGTAGCGTTGGTTGATAAGTCGTTGTCAGCCATAAACATACGCCTAACTGAGAATTGATGTTCGTTAATTCATAAGAAGCATACGACAATTAAGGTAATTAACGAACGTCAATCACGCAAGAGAGTATTCTCGGCTAATTATGCCCGATAACGAAGAAAGCCCGCTGAGTTTCGCGGCCACGTTGCGCGCCGTGCTCGGTCATAGAGGGTTGCAAGGAAAGGACTTAGCCGCGATCGTAGCGGTATCGAGTGGAACCGTCAGTCGATGGCTCCAAAAGAAAATGCTACCGCCCCCGAGCCGCATAGGAATGATCGAACGAGCATTAGTGCTTCCTGCAGGCTTGTTAACGGCAGGCAAGAGTAGAGAGGCGGTGCTTAAAGCGCTTAAACCGGAACCACTGACGATTGGGAACGTGAGAGAGGGGGTTAGTGAGGCTGGCAGGTCGTACTCGTTAGACGCCGAGCCCGGCTCATATACCGTGAACCCGCCTCCCGCTCAGATGAGGGTAAGGGCCTTACCGCCGGGCGTCCGAGGATCTGAGATCAAAGCCAATGTTTCAGCGGGTGCTAAGGTCAGCGGCAAGGTCACCGCCGAGATTGAGCCCGGTATGGACCCTATTCGGACCGTCCAGGTGATGGTGGCGGCGGATGTCTTGGCGACGGCCGCGAACGGCGCGAATGAACTATTGAACGCGAACCAACTCAATGCGGCCGAACAGACGCTGTGGCGGGCGATCAAGGCCGCCGAGAAAGAGCTGCGGGGGGAGGGGGTGACGGCGGAAGAAGAGGGACCTAAAGCCTCGGTGATCGCCTCAGGCTCGCGACACGGCGACACCTCGAAACAGGTGACACAGAGCGAATCCACCGACGAGGAGGAAGGGCAAGCTCAAAATCGGACGGGATCGGACGAATAGCGTCGGCCTCGAGGATGGCCGCAATGTCGTAGCCGTCAAGGTAGCGTTGCAACTGGTAGCGGTCTGGGAGGTCGTGGCGTACGCTGAGCAAATCAAAAGGGTACGCGCGGCAGGGAACTACAGCTTTCTCGAACATGTAGAGACCAGATGGCAGCAACTCGTTGGGAGGATTAGACATAGGCGTTTCCTTGCGAAACAGACCCCGAAGAGGGGCCGAAACGAAGAGTAAGGCGCGGTACGCCCACCGGGAAGGGGTGTTCTGGGCCATAGGATGCTCCCTATGGTTTCGAGAAGTGCGATATGCCCGGACGATTACTGAACGGGAGGGGTTTTTACAGCGGGGTTTTTACAGCGTTGTACTGGATAAGATGTAACGAGGGCGGGTTTCGTTACATCTGTGAGGGGGATGTGGGGCCGGGATGGCACGGTCACAAGGGGAAGGGTTCCCTAGAAGATGACGTTCATCGGCCGCATTGTATGTTGGACGAGTCTCTGCGTAGCTCCCGTCGCAGCCCAGGACGTACAGGAACTCGGTAGCTTCCTGCTCGTACAGCAAACGGATCCGATTACCGACGAGGCCAAGAACCTCGTCTTCACTCAATCTCATGACTTTGAGCCAGCGCGGCTGGCGTGGTCGTGCATCTTGGGCGCGCCCCATTTTGTGATGAGCGTCCCCGATTACCTCGGTGCCGATAGAGATGTTCGGGTGGTTTGGCGAATAGACAAGACCACACCATTTGAAGACCGTTGGCCCACAAGCTCAACCGGTCGAGACCTCCTGCCGATCACGCAATCAGACGCGCTCACCGAACAAGCGCTTCCCGGAGACACGCTGGTCATTCGGTTCTGGGATCTCGACGACAGAACTCACACCTACACGTTCAGTCTGGCGGGCTTGACTCGAGCGCTGAATTGGCTGGGCTGTAAAGGGCAAACTCTTAGCTCAACGAGGACGGTTGCGATCGGGGACCGCATGCAGATACAGGACCCGTGTGAGAACAAACCCTGTGAGGTTACCCTGTGGCAGTCGCCGCAGCTCATCTCGCCGGTTGGAGTCGCCCGCGACGGCTACTTCGCTGTCGTCAGAGACGTGTCAGCACTGAATAGCGAGATCGCCTACGTCGAGATAGTGCACAATAATCCTCCGCGTAGGATTTCCGGTTGGGTCCAAACGCACTATCTCGGTGGACTGTTCGGATCAGAAAAATGTGAGATCTTTTTCATGAACTATCCCGCACTCATACGAAAATGCATCGCAGGTTAGCCTTCCTGAGCACCACCTAGGAGAACCGGAAACCCGAATGGAAATCGATCATCGGCCATGACCACCTTCACGCCCCGCGGTCCGGACCGTCGTTCCGGCGTCGACCGACGCACGACCGGTCCCATGCGACCGTTGGACTAAGACGCTGGTTTCAGACACTCTGCAATCTACTACACCCCGACGTGAAGGTCCAAGGGTTTTGGGGTTACTGCCGGTCGGTCGTCGCGTCCTGACGGCGCTGCGAATTGGTTGATCTGCACACTCCCCTCGGGGAATCTCGCGACCACCTCGAGCGTACCGCCGAGGGCCTCCACATACCGCCGCAGCGTGGAGATCAGGAGATCGGTGCGCTGCTCGATCTTTGACACGTTCGCTTGTTTGATGCCGAGCATCTCGGAAAGCGTGGTCTGCGTGAGCTCCCGGGCGCGCCGCAACTCATGCAGCGGCATCTCGGCCTGCATGGCCGCCGCCCGCGCCTCGGCACGCTGGCGCTGCGTGTCCGTCATCTTGGTCGGGATGTCCTTGAACTTTTTAGCCATCGAGTAATCCCTCCGCTCGGAGTTGATCTAGATGTTCGCCATAGAGTCGGTCGGCCCTGGGCACCATCCGGTCATACCACCTGTTGTCACCCGTCTTGTCGCCCCCGATCAACAGGATCGCTGCGCGCCGGGGGTCGAAGGCGTAGAGCACACGGTACGGGGCACCTTGGTGCTGAGTCCGCAACTCCCGCATGTGGGAGTGAATCGACTGCCCGATACCCGAGCTATGCGGAAAGCGTAGATGCGGCCCGTTCATCTCAAGCAACTTGACGGTCGCGAACACGGACTCCTGCTCGTCGGCATCGAGCTCGCCCCACCAGGCTCCAAACTCATCCGTGTACTCCACCTCGTAGCTCATGGACACTAATATATCTTAAAGGGTATATACTGTCAAGGGTATATATACGGGTTCAGGGGACTCCAAGAGCGCCACCTAGGTCATTTCTCCCGGTATCAAAGAGGCTATTCTCGGCGGTTTTTGGTGTGTAAGTCATTGTAATCCAACACTATATGCCCGGTACTGACTTCGTAGTTTTGTCATAGCTAGAGGTGCCGCACTTCGTTGACTCAGCGACGTGCCCTCGATAGCTTGTGGGTGCATGATGACGAGAAAACGCCCTCCGCCTCTTGAATTGGTCCAGGGGAACCTCCTCGGGAGCTTTTTCATGCAGTGGATCTACAGCGACTGGCTCATCCCAACACTCGATCGCACCGACTCGAGCCCCTTCTATCCCTGGCCGGAAGACTGGCTCAGCCAGCGCCACTTTGATGAGCCGCTGCATCCGCCGACCCCCGCAGGGCAGGGGAAAAGAAAGGGGATTATATCCAATCGTAACCACGGCCCCGGCGCTATGGGGCCTGTTTCTTGTCCCGTTCCTGCACGAACTTCCATTCCTCACGCTTGCGCGGCGGCGTCTTCAGGAACGCCTTCATGATGTTCTCGGGAGTGTCCGGTATGGGGTCCGGCCTTGAGTGCTCGACCGGGCGGCCGCGCTTGGATGGTGCCTTTGCATCGTCTTTCATGGGCGGCTCCGCCTGGGGTAGGTCCTGTTGGTGTTCTTTCACGGCCCAAACCTTGTGTCATAAGCGCGAGAGATGCGAGTTAAGGCGGCACTGTAGTCCTGAAAAGTGTCGGCGTAGCTAGCCCACTCGAACGGGTACGGCTCATCATTCGTCGCCTTGTAGCGGAGAAACAAGAGCTCGTCGAACTTGGTGCCCACTTCTTCTCGCAGTCGCTGCTCTGCAATTTCCGCCTCTTGGATTGGGTGCTTGTGCCTTACTCCATCCGTTGGCCAACCAGAAGCTTCAGGATCGTTGTCTTGGACACGCCCACGAGTCGGGCGGTGGCTCGGATCGAGACCCCTATAGAAGTGCGTGCTCGCCTGGCTCGGCATCCGCTCGACGGCCTCCTACGTGGGAGAGCCCGAATGCAACGGCGTGGCCGAGCGCTTTATGCGGACGTTGAAGGAAGAGTGCCTCTACCTCCACGACTTCGAGAGTCTGGAGGAGGCCAGGACGGTGATCAGAGAGTTCATCGAGCGGCACGGCCACAAGACCCCGGCCGAGATCCGCCAGCAGCTCACCCGCATGGCAGCCTGATTAGGCCGCCCACTTGTCCAAGAAACCGGGACCGGTTCACAAGTGCCAGGAGTTGGGATATGCATGTGGTTGTGAGGACTTACGAGCGAGGCCCCGGCCCCTCAATCAGGAAATCGCAAATCCAGCTGTTACCTATCTGAGAGCACCTGGAAAGTGGTGGAGATTCTCTAGGAACCTTGTGCCCGTAAGGGGGATAGCCTTCATGGAAAGGTACATCACCAAACGAAGCTTCGGGCTTGCGTTGATTCCAGCGCTTGCTGGCGCGTGCGGTAATCCAGCGGGGAACGACGACGGCGGGTGGTTGAGGGCAACGATTCAGGAAGCCGCCGCCGAGGTACAATTCGACGGTACAGGCTATTTCTTGGTGGGCTCCGGGCACGACGTATCCGTCCAGTTCACTCTCAATTCCAAAGGCATTGGTCTTGCCATTGACCAAAGACTGACGATCCACAGGCCGGGCGCTGGCATTCCGACGGTCGGGACCTACGGTCTCGGTCCCCTTAAGGAGAAGGATGGGGCGTTACAGGGACTCACCGCTTACTACTCGCGGGAGGTCGACGGGAGGAAGCAATCGTTTACCGCCCTATCAGGCCAACTGGAAATCACCACATCGAAGAATGATCTTGTAGCCGGGACCTTCCGGTTCTCGGGTTCACTGTATTGTTCGAGCCCCGTGGTCCACCAAGTGTCTAACGAAGAGAGGTATTGTCAAATGTTGTGGATCGGTGAGTGATCAAGCGGCGACCTTCCGATCCGTGTTCTCTTTGTCAGTTTCCTGCATACCATCTTTGAATTGTTCTCCTGCCAACACCAGGGGGAGAAGTTCTGGAGCGTTGAGTTTCCGCCAACGTTGCTGCGCCATCTCCAACAGCTTGAACGCCATCGTCAGCCCTTTGCTCCGCGAGCCCGCTCCCTTGGTCACGCGCTGTCGTAACCGGACCGTCGCGAAGGCAGACTCGATCACGTTCGTCGAACGGATATGTTTCCAATGCTCAGCCGGAAAATCAAAATGGCTGTACAGGTGCTCCTGGTCCCGCGTGAGCGAGGCGACCGCCTTGGGATACTTGGCCGCATACGCGGTGGCGAAACGCTCGACCAGCGCCTCGGCCTCCGCACGCGACTCCGCATACATCATCTCGCGCAACACCCGCTTCGCCGCCGGCTGCAAACGTTTCGGAAGCTTGTCCAACACGTTGGCCATCCGGTGCACCCAGTCGCGCTGCTGCCGCGTCGCCGGCCACACCTCCCGCACCGCTGCCCAGAACCCCAACGCGCCATCCCCAATCGCCAGCACCGGGGCCCGCATCCCCCGACGCTTCAGATCGCGCAACACCGCCAACCAGCTCTCCGTGCTCTCCCGATAGCCGTCCTCCACCGCGATCAGCTCTTTCGTCCCATCCGCCCGGGCGCCCAGCATCACCAGCGTACACAGCCGGTCGGCCTCGAGGCGAATGTTGAAGTGGATCCCGTCGACCCAGACGTACACATACTCCCGATCACGCAGATCACGCTGGCGAAACGCCTGGTATTCCCCCTCCCACGCCGCCGTCAATCGCGTGATCGTCGTCGGGGACAAGCCTGATGCGTCCTCACCCAACAAGATCGGCAACGCCTCGCGAAAATCTCCCGTCGACAGACCGCGCAGATACAACACCGGCAAGACCTCCGCCACCTTCGGCGACCGCCGCATATAGGGAGGCAAAATCTTGCTCGTGAACTGCGCCCGCATACGACGGTCATGCACCCGTGGCGCGGTCACCGTGACCGTACCAGCACCCAGCGTCACCTTGCGGGGACGGGCTTTGCCATTGCGCACCACCAGGGCGCGGCCCTCTCCGTCTCGCTCAATCCGATATCGCTCGACATACTCGGTCACTTCCGCGTCCAACGCACTCACCAGCATCCGCCGAGCTCCCTCTCTGGCAAGCTCGTCCAGGTCTGCGAACAGTCCGTTCCCTTTGCTCTCAGACGCATTCTCTATTATCCTCAACATCGGTGGCGTGTCCTTTCTCCGGTCGTCACAACCGGATCTCGTGTACGTTTCAACTGACTACACGAAAGGATACGCCGCCTTTCTCATTCCTCCAATCCACAACTTTCGAAAATAACTCTCCTTTCTCCGGTCGTCACAACCGGATCTCGTGTACGTTTCAACTGACTACACGAAAGGATACGCCGCCTTTCTCATTCCTCCAATCCACAACTTTCGAAAATAACTCTAACGAAGACGACGACTGGTTCTGCGGAGATCCGAATACCATAGACCCGTCGGCGCAGCAGGTGGAAGTGAGCGGGTCATTCGAGGCGATTCCGCTTAAACCCGGCGGGATTGTTCTCGACTAGAGATTGAGTATGCCGGAGTGAGGCATGCCGGAACCTGTCTCAACACGCCCTGCCGTTCAAATGTTTGAAACCCGGTACACATCTAGATCAGCGGCTAAACGAGTTGACGTTTGATTGAATGGCGCAGCTTCTGCTCCATACATTCGCCGAACGCAAGATGGCATCAAGAGAGGAGGGACCATGTCTCGCTACGAACTAGGCGCGATCGCTCAAAGACTGTCGGGTTCAAGGAAGATCATTCAGGTTCCATGATTCTAAACCTCACGAATAATAGCGGGCGCCAACTCCAGAGAATCTTTCCAAAGTTTCTTGAGGCCATGCGCGCACGCGGCATTGAGCCCCCCGCACCACGAGAGGGCACCGTCCGCGTCGCTGATCTGCTTATCGGAATCGACAACAATCTGCGCATTCCGCTCCGACCTGGGCTTCGATCGGATCGCGTAGTTCGAGAGTACGAGTTCGTGTAACCGTTGTTGTAAGGTTGTTGATATCGACGACACATAAAAGCTCCTTGGAAACCCAAACCCAAGGAGCTTTTTCATGGGAATCCATCAGTGGATCTACAGCGACTGGCTCACACCACCACCGCACCGCACCGACGCGAGCCCCTTCTATCCCTGGCCGGAAGACTGGCTAGAAAAAGGGATCGACGGCCTTGACCCACTCCGGCCGCGCTGGCCGGACCTTGATATAGGCGTTTTGCTCCTCGGCGTCGGCTGCAGTCTGGGTGCGCGACCCACCACCAGCCGCCCCGATCGTCAGGACGCGTTCCCCGATCACGTGCCATACGATTTCGACGTGCCCGATCTTCGAGCCGCGGAACCAGAAGAGTAGGCAGCCCGGTTTGAGCTTGGTCACCTCGCGGCCCTCGAACCGCTTGGCGAGCCCCTCGGCCGTCCAATCGCCTTGCGCCGGCAGGATCCCGACCGCCTTAAGGTGCTCGATCACCAACCCCGAGCAGTCGAAACCCGCGATCGGGTCGTCGCCGCCCCAGCGGTACGGCGTGCCGAGCTCCCGCTCCCAGAGGTAGAGCGCGATCGAGCGGAGGTTCTTCACTTCTTTCCGTTCTTCCAGCCGCGCAACACGGCGGTAAAGCTGTGCGTGTACGCCGTGCCGAGCCCAAAGGCAATCAACGGCACGGCCACCGGCCCACCGATCCGCTCGAGGAGTAGACCAACCACGGCCGCCAACGCCACGACGCTCCCGGTGATCATCCGCGGGATCTTGTCGCCGACGAGTCGTCGATCCACCGCACGTCACATTCGTGGAGGCCGACTTCAACCGGCAGTCGTGGCTCGAGAGCCTGGAGGAGCACGGCTTCGATCCGACCGTGCCGACGCACGTGATCTTGGAGGGGGTCACGATGTATTTGGAAGAAGAGACCGTCCTCGATACGCTCCGAACCGTGGCGCAACTTCCTGCCGGAAGCACGCTCGCGTTCGATTACTTCGCCCGGCAGCTGGTGGAGGCCGAGCCTCCGCTGCGTCTGATCGGCAAACTGACCGTGCTCTCCATTAGTTGGTTCTACGGCGAATCCATAGTCTTCGGCTTCGACATGGCGCCCCCCGCGAGGGACAAGATGGCCGCTTGGGTGAGGGAGAACGGGCTTCAACTCTGCGATTACGAATTTCTGCGCGGCGAAGAGAGGGGCAAGATGTCGTGGTACGGCTTCGTGCTGGCCTCACCGGCTTAGCGCACGCCCCGAGTGAGGTGGTGATCGTCGGCAAACTGGAGACTAGCGGCCCTGCGTCCCTCTCCTGCCCATCAAGCAGGCGGTGGGTGCTCATTCATCCTTTCTCTAGGCCAATCCGGACCCGAGCTGGGCACGTTGCTGTGCACGCTCAGAACAGCATCTGCTGAGGAACCGCCACCCCGTGAGCGTGGAGATAGGGTACCAGTTGGCCGCGTGTCCACATCGCGTGCTCCAGCGCGAACATGCAGATCCTCCACCGAGGCATGGTCCGGCCGAAGAACTCGGCTTCAGCAGCCAGGTCGGAACTCTGCATTCCGTTCAGCTGCTCGATGATCCAGTCGTATGCGCTAGCGATGGCGGTGGCGAGTGCCGCCTTGTCCTGAACGAGCATGCCCTCGTTGCCGAACGCCGGCGCCCGCTTACCAAACACAGCCATACCGATGAACGTGTTGTTCGCGCCATGCACCACCTGAGCCGCGAACCCGCGAACGTCAGCGTTTGGCGCCCAACCCAGCGCGGAATCAGGAATCGCCTCAGCCATGGAAACATCCCAGGCCTTGGCCCGCTCGAAGGCGTTGACGAGATACGCCTGCGTCACGTCCATCTCCTGCGTCCGTGCCACACCGGCAGTTACCACGAACAGCACGGCCACGAGGGTTGCGGAGCGACCCATCGAACGTTGGTTCGTCAGAAAACCGTTCATCATTTCCTCCCGAATGAAATACCAAGATTGAAACATCTGCGACCATGTCTTAAACGTGCACAATCGTCCCGTTCCGCACAAACTCCGTCCACTTCGTTTTGAACCGACCGAGCCGGGCGGCTTATGCGAAGTCAAGCGGCAGCTCGCTTGGGCTCGCTCGGTTCGCGTCGAGTCCCTGGTGCCGCGGAGCACCGCGGACTGAGTGCGGATTTTCGCGGACATTTCAAACTAAACCCAACGTCGGTTTTTGACGCTGGGTTTTTGTTTGTAGCGGCGTGGTAGGGAAGGGATCAGCGGGATTCCGCACTCCGTCCGCGGTGCGTAGCCCAACTCGAACCCTAACTTCTCCACGGAGAAATCCATGGAGCGATCCACGTCCGTAACGGGGAGGTGGACCTTGTAGAGTCCGTGATGGAGGTGCATCGAGGTGGAAGCGTTGCCATTCATGCTGAGTTCTCCTGTCGGCGGTTCGTCCGGTTAGCGCGGGAAGGCTTTGTCGTTCCTTATGCGGTGTATTTGCTCCAGGTGCCGCTCCATGTGGTATCGAAGAAACTCGAGGCGCTGCCGCGCATCGAGCGGCCCCGACAGATAGTGCGGAAACACCACGTCCTCGAGGGATAGCCCTTCCAGTTGAGAGGCTAGGTCGGCGAGCACCGGTCGCAGTGACGGCAGCGCCGACAGCCAAAAACGAAGTGGCCCACCTATGTGGGGTGTTGCTATGGGAGGGGCGACCTCCTTTGGCTTCCAGGTCTCGGCCACGACCTGCTCGATTGGCTTGCCGCGGTGCGGAAGCTCCCCAGTCCAGCGGTCTCCAGCCCGAAGTCCCTCGGCGGCTGCCCATATCTTGGTGACGCCAGAAAGCTCGGCCAAGTAGAGGTGCTCGATGGTCTCGGCAATCGACCAAGCATCTCGTGGATTGAAGGCCCCCTGTTCCTCGGTCAGCGACACCGCAGCGTTAAGGACATCGGAGCGCGCGCTCTCTACTGAGGCAACAAGAGTCGTCAGTTCGTCTCGCATGGTCGGCCCACCTACTTTCAACTGCCCGGAGAATAGAATGTGCCCATCTAGACCCGGATACCGCTGCTGTTTGGGATCGGCGTTCATTACAAGATCCAGACGCCCGGTGTACCGGGTCCAATGTAAGCAGCTGCGCGTTCTTACGATCCTTGAACGGTGACTCAGGGGTTGCGTCAGTCCTTCTGACCAACCCCCGACCCTTCAAGTTCGAGTGGTGAAACGCGCCGCATCTGCCGCTTTGGACATGAACAGCGGTCGTCAGCGATCAACCGCGGTGTCGGGCTGATTGCCCCATTGGTTAAAAGATCCGGCGAAGCTCGAGGCCCGGTCGTAACCGAGGATCTTCAGGACAAGCGCTGCGTGACCCGCGCGCGCACCGCCGCCTCAGTAGGAAACGACCGCGGCCTGTGGTCTGATCCCCTTAGCCCACAGGAGCGTCTTGAGCTCGGTGGCAGGCTTCAACGTCCCGCGGTCGGGATCGAAAAGCTCGGCCCAATCCAAGTTGATAGCTCCCGGCAGGTGCCCGAGCCGGGGCGGTGCGTTCCATCCCTTCTTCGTTCCCTCGTACTCGCCGACGCTGCGCACGTCCCAGACGACGACGCCGTCGTCATCGACGGAGGCCTTCGCCCGGTCCAGCGAGCAGTAGATCTCCTCTACCAGGCGAGCTGCGAACGTCCGCGGTTCATGGGCCGGGACGTCGTTGGAAAGCGGCAGCCCCTCGGCGGTCCACTTCGCCAACCCACCATCGAGGTGACGGGTATCGGGATGCCGTAGTAGAGGAACGCCCAGGCCACCAACCCCGCCATTTGGGACCGCCCCGCGTCGTAGACGACGACCGTTGTGCTCTGGTCGATTCCAAGTGCCCCGACCAGGTGAGCGAAGGCCTCGGGCTCCGGCATTTCGGGCCCAGGGCGCAGTCCGCCGAGCGTGAAGCCCATGAGGTTGACCGCACCGGGAATGTGACCGCCGGCGTAGTCCTTGTCAGCACGAGCATCGACGACGCGAACCGTCGGATCGGACAGGCAACCGGCGAGCCAATCGGTTTCGGCCAGCAGCTCCGGATGAGCATAGCCGCGCTCACGAACGGGAATGGGCATGCATTGCTCCTATGGGTTTTCTCGCAATGAAGCGGAAGCATCAATGAAGCGGAAGCATCAACGATGTGAAGCCCCGTCTCGTGGAACGTAGTTGCCCGGGTATGTCATCCCACCGGCTGGACGGCTCCAATACCTAGGGCGATACTTTGGGGGGAGACTTTGTGCGGGTCCCTGCTACGGGGCCTTCTGCCCATCCTTTGACGACCCACGATTTGCCAGGACACAACCATGAGATCCGGCTTTGGCCTTTTCACCTCGATGAAGGCGACCGTCTTGGCGGTCGCATGTGGCAACTCCGACCTGTCTCCGGAGACCAACGGGTACGCCTTCGCCGCGTGCGTCGAGCCGGGTGCCGGACCCTACACCGTCGGGCCGATGCGTTCGATCCATATAGCAATGCCGGACGGCACACCCATCGCGTTGGACATCGTGCTGCCGGAAGGCGGGGGGCAATCGGAAGACACACGGTTCCCCGCGGTTCTCACCATGACCCGCTACTGGCGCTCCGTAGAGGGAGCGTCACCGAATCAGGTCCAAGAGTTCTGGGTGAGCCACGGGTATGCCGTCGTCTGGGGCGATGTGCGGGGCACGGGCGCCTCCTCCGGCGTCTGGCCGCACCATCGCTCGCGGGCCGAGACCCGCGACTTCGGAGACGTGATCGATTGGATCGTGGAGCAGCCCTGGTCGGACGGGAAGGTGGCTGCGTGGGGAACCTCGTACACGGCGAATACCGCGGATTGGATGGTGGAGCGCGCGCGCCCGTCTCTTCGAGCCGCCATGTCACGCTTTCCGGATTACGATCCCTACGTCAATCTGTACTTCCCGGGTGGAATTCAGAACGCCTACATGGGTCGGAATTGGGGACTGCGGGTGAAAGAGATGGATCTCAACGTGAAGCGGGGCAATCCACCAGTCGGCATAAGACCCGTGGATGACGACTTGACTGGTGGGTTGCTCGAGGATGTGGTGGCCGCCCGGCGAGACGTGCCGAGCGTTTGGGAGGGGCTCCAGCAGGTCACCTTCAAAGACGATGAGCCTCCGAGCTGGAACGGCTGGTCGATGGATGACTGGGGGATCCACGCCTGGAGTGATGCGGTACAGCAGTCGGGTACTCCCATCATTTCATGGGCCGGGTGGCTGGACGCCGGAACCGCGGAGGGCGTTCTGCGTCGCTTCATGACAGTGTCCAATCCCCAACGCGTAATGGTGGGACCCTGGAGCCACGGGGGAGGCGACCACGTCAGCCCCTTCTTGGCCGACGACGCCCCGACGGACCCCCCGCAACTGACCCAGTACAGCGAGGACTTGTGCTTCCTGGAGCAGCGGCTGAAGGAACGGGACGTCGGCATGGGGGAGAGGCTTCTCGTCTACTACACCATGGGGGAGGAGCGGTGGAAGACGACGACCGAATGGCCGCTCCCGGGAACCGTCCAGCAAGACTGGTACCTTGGTCCGGACAACAGTTTCTCGGCGACCCGCGCGGATGGCGGTGCGGACGCGGCTGACGCGTACGAGGTGAACTTCGACCACACCACGGGGACGCTGAATCGCTGGGCGACGAACAATGGCGCGGGTGATGTCTTCTATACCGATCGTGCCGAGCAGGACGCTCTGTTACTGGTGTACGAGAGTGAGCCCCTGGAGGACGATCTAGCAGGTTGCGGAAAAATTGATGGTGAGCCGCGTTTGTCCGGGTAACACGACGGTGTACCAGCGTGCGGTCCCCTATTACCGCCCCCGCGGTGCGGTCGGCGTGACGAATGCGGCCCACACTGCCCCATCAGGGGCTGCCTCCGGCCAGGGTCAGGGTGCGTATCCGCATCAGATTGTAGACCGCGGCCGTAAACGTAAACACCCACCCGACCCGCGGGGTCCCGCGATGTCGGAGTTTGCGTAACAACCCAATCGTCTTGCCCCACCCGTAGATCTCTTCCACTTTTTTGCGCTGCCGTTGACTGATCGCATAGCTGGGATGGCGCGTCGTCCGGCCATCCACCGCGCTCCGCAACCGCGTGCGGTGCACGTTCGGCGTGACGTGGGGCGTCCAGCCCAACGCCCGCAGCGTGTCGACAAACCCGCACCGATCATAACCCTTGTCCGCCCCCAACGTCCGACGCCGGGCCGTCGGCGGTAAGCTCCCCACCATCGCCAGCGCACTCGCACACTCCGCCTCGTAGCCGGGCTGCGTCACGTCGGTCGCCACCACGAGCCCGTGCCGATTATCCATCAACACACTCGCCAAGTACGCCAATTGCGCGCCTTGCCCCCCACTCTTCCGCGTCAACCGCGCCTCCGGGTCCGTCCGCGACGCATGCGTCGCATTCGTCCGTTTCTCCTGGCGAAACGTCACGCTCGGATTCCCCGGATCATCGTCCGTTGGCGGGCGGGTGCCGGCCTTCGGCTGAAAACTCTTCTGACTCGCCCACGCGTCCAGCAAGGTCCCGTCGACGGTGAAATGCTCATTCGACAACAACGCCCGCCGCTCCGCCTCCTGTAACACTTCGGCCAGAAACGCATCCGCGATGCCCCCCTCGACCAGCCGCGTCCGATTCTTCGTAAAGACCGTCGGCACCCACACCGCGTCGTCCAGATTCAACCCCACAAACCATCGGTACAGGATGTTGTAATCGAGCTGCTCCATCAGCTGCCGCTCGCTCCGGATCGTATACACCACCTGCAGCAATAACGCGCGTAACAAATGTTCCGGGGGAATCGACGGCCGGCCCCGCCGCGCGTACAGCCGGTCCAACTGCGGCGAGAGCCGGGCTAACACCGGGTCCACCAGCGCCCGCAGGGCGCGCAACGGATGGTCGGAGGGCACCCGATCCTCCGCACTGATATAGCTGAACAGCGCCGACTGATTCGTCTTGTTCCCGCGCATCGTGGCACTCCCATCGAGGTCCCTCTACGATAAGAACTTCCGGCTCGCGATGCTATCGTCCATTACCCGACTTTTTCCGCAACCTGCTAGAAGTCACGGGATACCCGGTGGCGGAGTTGTACGTTTCGTCCACTCACGACGATGGGGCGTTTTTCGTTTATCTCGAGGACGTGGGGCCCGACGGCAGGGTCCGTTACATCACTGAGGGCCAGCTCCGGGCCCTGCACCGCAAAGTCTCAGACGAAAAGCCGCCGTACGTGATTCACGGTCCGTACCACAGCTTTTTACGAAAGGATGGCATGCCGCTGGTGCCGGGTGAGGTTGCCAGGTTGGCCTTCGAGCTCATGCCCACGTCTGTCGTGTTCCAGGCGGGGCATCGGATCCGCATCGCCATCGCCGGAGCGGACAAGGACACCTTCCGCAGGATTCCCGAAGAGGGCAGTGCCACGATCCGCGTACACCGGAGCCCCGATTACCCCTCCCGCATTATCCTGCCGGTCATCCCGAGGGATTGAGGCGGCAACGTCGATTCATCCACACGGCGGCTGCGGTCGGTAGCTGGAATCTACCTTCTCACTCGCCCTACGATCCCACCGCATACCGCCACGCGACGATGCCGGCTCCGGCGGCGTCGAGGTTGAACGTCGTCTCCGCGCCCCCCTGCAGCGTCGCCCCCGAGACGGTCTGCGTAGCCACCTCGTTACCCTCCGCGTCGAGGAACGTGAAGGTGACCGGGGGAGTCTCGATTGCTGAAGTTCCGACGTTGGTGATGGTGCCGAACGCCGAGTATCCACTTTCGTAGGCCGTGGTTTCGCTCACCCGTACCTCCACCACCAGATCGTCTCTGCGCCGTCGCACCGCGGCCGCCGAGTCGGTCATCTGCTGAAGCGCGAAGGCGGTGGCGAGTAGCCCGAGCGACTCGGGGTTCGCGGGATCCAGCGCGGTCAAGCGCTGGGTCAACTCGAGCAGTTCCTCCGCGGCCCCATCCCGATCCGCCTGTGGTCGTCGGTCATCCTCCGCGATGCTGAGGCGCACATTCGCCAGGTTGAACAGGCCGTTTCGATTATATCCGTTTTGCGCGAGCCCCGACTCGAACATCCCGGCCGCGCGCTCGGCCTGGTCGAGGACGAACAGTTTGGCGCCCAGCTTGAAGAGGCTATCTGGTGCTACGGTCGCGGCGTTGGCAAGCACGCTGTCGTAGGTCAGCATGAGGCCCTCTTGGTCGCCCGACTGCTCGTAGGCCTCGGCGATGATGAGAAGCATGTTGCCATCACTCGGATCGACCGCGCGCGCGCTCCGCGCCCACGTGGCGGCGGAGTCCCACTCCAGCCGGGCCGAGTGGAGCGACGCTATCTGATTGAGCGCCTGCACGTATTGTCGCGTTCCGAGCGTGTCGGCCACGCCGATCTCGGCAACCCGTTTCAGGTAGTACAGAGCGCTGTCGTTAAGGGCCTGATTGATGAATATCATCGCCGCGTAGTAGAACCCGAGGTTGCGTTCCCCGTGGATGAGGTTGGCAAGCCGCATCTGGTGCAGGGCGCCATCGAGCTGGTTGGCCCGCAACGAGTCGATACCAGCTCTCAACCGTACACCCCACAGTGAGGCGCGGAAGCCGCGCGTTTCCGATATGCATTCCGGCTTGATCTCCTCGACCCGGTCAAAGGCGGAATCTGTCCCGATCGGATCGTCGAGCGTGCCATGGTATACCCCCAGCCAGTACCAGGAGGCAGCGTCGTCCGTGGCTCCCTGCGCCATGGCGGTGATCAGCATGTCTCGGCCCGCGTTCAGCAGTTGCTCCTGCCGCTCCCCCTCTTCGCTAGTACCATCGACGATAGATTGGGCACCGGCGTTCACGTCGGGATTCTCGGTGCGGACATCGCACGAGGTTTCCTGAGCCCGGGCAGATGCCGGAGCCCCCCCGAGTCCGAGCGTGACGGCGATTGCCGTGACCACGAGCTTGTTCATTTCCATGCCTTTCTCCTTGATCCTGAGGGCGCCGTCCCGCCCTTGTCCGGGTGAGGGGACGGCCCGAAACCAGCACCTCAGCGGTCGAGCAATGATACCAAATGTGTAGCGAAAAGTGCAGGGCTACTCCGTGGAGCAATCCTTGAAAGCGGCTGGGCAGGCCACGGGCTGTAAAGGACCCCGAACGGCCAACCCGCTCTATTATAAGGAATAGACGCTTGCTCAGAAGAGAGGTGGAGTGCCCCGATCCGATATGTCCAGATACCACCCGAGGCGTTCGCGGCTGGGGTGGCCGAGACAGGCCTGCCAGAGGACATCGCGTGGCTGCTGTTTGCTACCGCTGCGGGCGTGTGGGACGTACCGTCAAGACTCCCCTGCCTTTTCTTGTATCTCGGTGTGGGGTCGGGAAGGGATCCGCGGGATTCCGCACTCAGTCCGCTGTCATCCGCGGCCTTCTTGTATTTCGGTGTGGGTCGGGAAGGGGATCCGCGAGCCTCCGCACCTAGTTTGCGGGTATCCGCGGCCGCATCTTATCAAGGATGAGCACCTTCACCATCGGGGATACGGTTCATCATCGGAAGTTTGACTACCGAGGGGTGATCATAGGTGTTGACGAAACCTTTCAGGGGTCGGACGAGTGGTACGATCAGGTCGCGCGATCCCGGCCACCCAAAGACAAACCCTGGTATCACGTCCTCGTCCATGGGGCCGCGCACCGAACGTACGTGGCCGAACGGCATCTCGAACCGGACGTTAGCGGGGAGCCCATTCAACATCCGGAAGTGGACGATTTCTTTGATCAGTTTCGAGGGGGCGTCTACAGCAACTCACTCTGGAACTAGCCGCGGAGCACCGCTGACTGGGTGCGGATGACCGCGGACATTACCGGCTAGGGCCAGCGTCGATTCTCCACGCTGGGTTTTCTTGAATCACGATATGGGTAGGGAAGGGATCCGCGAGCCTCCGCACCCAGTCCGCGGTGCTCCGCGGCCCTCGCGCGATCGTACCGCAAGTCGCATCTTAACGGGCGATGTCAGACACCGTCGAACGACTGAAAGCTGCCCTTGCCGACCGCTACGCCATCGAGCGCGAACTTGGTGCCGGCGGCATGGCGACGGTCTACCTGGCCGAGGACGTGAAGCACCACCGCAAGGTGGCGGTGAAAGTGCTGCGGCCCGAACTCGCGGCGGCCATCGGTCCGGAACGGTTCCTGCGCGAGATCGAGATCGCCGCCAACCTCCAGCACCCCCACATCCTCCCCCTCCACGACTCGGGCGACGCGGAGGGCTTCCTCTATTACGTCATGCCCTATGTCGAGGGAGAGTCACTCCGCGACAAGCTCAGCCGCGACGGCCAGTTACCGGTGCCGGAGGCGATGGAGATCCTACGCGAGATGGCTGACGGGCTGGCGTACGCGCACGAGCGGGGCGTCGTGCATCGAGACATCAAGCCCGACAATGTGCTCCTGTCGGGCCGCCACGCATTGCTCGCGGACCTCGGTATCGCCAAGGCGGTGGGCGATACGACCGGCCGGCACCAGCTCACGACTGTGGGAGTCGTGCTCGGCACGCCTGAATACATGGCGCCCGAGCAGGCGGCCGCCGATCCGGACGTCGATCATCGTGCCGACATCTACGCCTTCGGCGTCGTTGCCTACGAGCTGCTGACCGGCAACACACCTTTCGAGGGCCGGACCGCCCAAGAAGTGCTCTCGGCCCATGTGATCGAGGCGCCCAAGCCGGTGATAGAACATCGAGCCGAGCTACGGACAGATCTGGGTCGATTGGTGATGAAGTGTCTCGAGAAGAAGCCGGCAGACCGGTGGCAAACGGCCGAGCAGATTGTGCAGGAGCTCCAATCGCTGGCAAGAGGCGGCGAGCTGTCCGCACCAACCGAAGTGGTCGAGCGGGTTGCCGGTGCGACAGCGCGCGGCAAGCGCATCGCACCCCTCGCGCTCGTTGTGAGCGCTTTGCTGGTGGTGGGTGTGTGGTTGCTCACGACGATCACGGGTGACGGTCTTCAGGCTCGGAGCCGGATTGCGGTGCTTCCGTTCGAGAACCTGAGCGGAGCGGAGGACGAGTATTTCAGCGAAGGTGTCACACGTGATATCAACACGAGAATCTCAAAGATCGGCGACTTCGTCGTGATCGCGCACGGCTCGGCGCGGCAGGCCAAAGACGCCGGCCAGAGCTTCCAAGAGATGGCAGATCGACTGGGCGTTCAGTACGTCGTGGATGGGAGCGTGAGTCGCGCGGGGAACCGCGTGTTGATCACGGCCGCCCTGATCGACCCGGAGACGAACGAGCAGCTGTGGACCAACGATTACGATCGCGAGCTATCCGTCGAGCACATCTTCACTATTTGGGGGGACGTGGCCCAACAGGTGGCACGCGCGCTCGACGTCACGCTGTCGCCTGCACAAGAAGCCGAACTGTCGGACCCGCCCACCGACAACCTGGAGGCGTACCAGGAGTATCTCCTGGGTCGGTTCTTCTGGGAAAAGCGCACCATCGATGCGTTCGCGGTTGCCCTCGAGCATTTGGAGCGCGCCATCGTCTTGGATTCTGGTTACGCACTTGCCTATGCAGGGCTGGCCGACGTGTATCTGGTCCGGCCGTGGTTCTCGGCCGAGTACTCGAACCGAGAGGGGCTGGCGCTTGCCGATTCGGCGGCGCGGCGGGCGCTCGCGTTGGATCCCACTCTCGGCGAAGCCCATGCCACATTGGGCCTCGTTCGTGAGTGGCAGTTCGAATGGGAAGCCGCTGAGCGAGAGTTCAAGTGGTCCGTCGAGCTCGCGCCGGAGTACGCAACGGCACGTCACTGGTACGGCCTTATGCTCGCTCGGCTCGGTCGCCACGAGGAAGCGCTGGTCGAGGTCAGGAAGTCACTGGAGCTCGACCCGCTCTCCCCCATCATCAATCAGGATGTGGGATACGTTCTCTCGTTGGCGCGGGAGCGGGAAGCCAGCCTCCGTCAGCTCGAGCGCACGGTCCAACTCCATCCGGATTTCTCAACAACGATACTCGTTCTGGCTTGGCGGTATCTGGAGGATGGACGGTTCGACGACGGTGCCGACGCGCTGACGCGGTGGGCCGAGGTGACGGGCAACGATGCATCAGTGGTTCGCGGCGTGGCCGACCTGGCGGCCCGATATGCCAGAACCGGCGAACCCCAGGCCGCACTGCCCGATCTCGATGTCGAGTCCGTCTTCCCTCCGTATTCCGTCGCGCGATTGTACGCGCTGTTGGGTCAGGACGAGAAAGCGCTGGATTTTCTCGAGCGCGGGTACGACGACGGCGCGTTCGGTGTGGTTAGCGGAATCTCGGGGCCGTCATTCGATGGTCTTCGCTCGCACCCTCGATTCGCCGCCCTGGCGAGGAAGGTTGGCCTAGCGCGGTAGGGTGACTCTCGGTTTGACGGCAAGGTGCCGCGGATGACCTCTGACTGAGTGCGGATTTTCGCGGAGATTACAAGCCACAGCCCAGTGTCGGTTTTCGATGCTGGGTTTTTGTGTCGTGGTGTGGGTAGGGAAGGGATCCGCGGGTCTCCGCACTCAGTCCGCGGTCATCCGCGGCGCGAAACTCATTCGCCATTGATCTCGTAGGTACAATACGCTTCTCGCTTCTGCTCCCCGCGAGTTTCGTTGCCGTCGACTCTTACTAGCCAAGGGAATTTTCCCGTTCTATCTTCTGCCATGCTCGAAACCAATGCGCGGTTTTCAACCGCTCTTGCCGGCAAGCTTCTGCTCGTTGTGGTCGCTGTGGCCCCGCTTGCCTGCAACCCCGGTGCTCGGGAGGCCAGGCAGTTACGCGCGTCCTGCAGCGATGGGGATGTGGCGGCCTGCAATGAGCTGGGGAACAAGGTAGGCCAGGGAGAGTACGTCCTTCGCGATCGGCCCCGTGCGGCCCGTCTTTACGATCAAGCCTGTGACGGCGGCGTGGCGGACGGCTGCGTCAGCCTTGGGCGGATGCACCGGGACAGCATGGAGGTCAGTTCAGATCTCGCTCTGGCCGCCGGCCTGTTCCAGCAAGGATGTGAAGGCGGCGCGATGCAGGGCTGCGTCAGCCTCGGTGAAATGTATCAGGACAGTGTGGGCGTTGCGCAGGACCTCCCTCGTGCGGCCGGCCTGTACCAGCAAGCCTGCGAAGGCGACGTGATGCAGGGCTGTACCGAGCTTGGACTCATGCACCAGGAAGGCGAAGGTGTCACTCAGGACTTCGCTCGGGCCGCGGGTCTCCACCAACAGGCGTGCGACGGGGCTTTCATGGAGGGTTGCTCCCACCTGGGAGGATTGTACGTCACCGGCGCGGGTGTCGCTCAAGACCTCGTTCGAGCGGTCGGTCTCTACGAGCAAGCCTGCGACAGCGCATATGCGGCGGGCTGCTCCAACCTCGGCGGTCTGTACGCTACCGGCGATGGCGTCACCGAGGACCTCGCTCGAGCCGCCGAGCTCTACCACCAATCCTGCGACCTGCGATATGCGGAGGGCTGCTTCCGCATCGCCGATGCGTACGCCAACGGCAGGGGCGTCGATCGGGATGTCGGACGAGCAGGCTGGCAATTCCGTCGCGCCTGCCGTCTTGGGTATGAAGACGCATGCAGGAGAGAATAGCATGACGCCTTCCCCGGAAGCACTGCTCACCGCTGAGAACCTCACGAAGCATTACAAGGACGTTGTCGCGCTCGACGACGTCAGCTTCGGCATATATGACGGGATCACCGGTCTCCTCGGCGAGAACGGTGCGGGCAAGAGCACCGCCATAAAGATCTTTCTGGGTCTCGTCCGTTCCACCTCCGGTTCGGCAATCGTTCTTGGCCAAAACGCGTCCGAGAGCGTCGTCGTACGCTCCAGGCTCGGCTACATGCCGGAGCACGATTGTCTGCCGAGTCAAGTGAATGCCGCCGAGTTCTTGACTCACATGGCCGAGGTGAGCGGTCTTCCGCCGTCCCTGGCACGCACACGCGCGGCCGACACGTTGAGGCACGCGGGCCTGTTTGAAGAACGCTACCGAGCCATGGGTGGATATTCGACGGGCATGAAGCAGCGAGTGAAGCTGGCCCAGGCACTGGTACACGACCCCACCTTTGTGTTTCTGGACGAACCGACGGCGGGACTCGACCCGGCGGGCCGTGAAGAAATGCTCGACCTCGTCCGCAAAACGCACCGAGAGTTCGGAATCAGCATCCTCTTCTCCTCGCACCTCATGGCCGATGTGGAACGCACATGTGACCGGATCATAGTGCTACAGGGCGGTCGAGTGGTGCAGTCCGGGGAAGTCAAGCACTTCACAAAAGAGACCCAGACCGTATTCATCGAAGTCGATACCAACAGTGAGCGTCTTGCCGTTGCCCTGAAGGAACGTGGTGTTGTGGTAACCGCGGACGGCAAGGGACTCTACATCGAGGGCCCCGACGAGTCGGTCTACGACCACGTAAGAGATGCGCTTGTGGAAGCTGAAGCCCCTCTACGCCGTATGGCGCCGCGCCGCCGTGCACTGACTGAGCTGTTTCAGCGTGAAGGCGAAGACTTCGGAAGCGGGCCGCAGGTGGGGGCAGGGGCGGGGGCGGAGGCGGCCACATGACGCAAGCGAACAGCGCCAAAGGCACCGTTTTTGATATCGGTTATCAGAAATACACCGGTCCTCGCGAAGGGCGGAACCGTGCACGGCTCTCTGTCTTCAAGGACGGAGTGCGGACCGCTCTGGGGTTTGGCCGGGGCGCGCGCGCAAAGGTGCTTCCCTGGTTTTTCATTGGCGTGCTAGTGGCTATGGCCATAATCATGGCGTTGGTTGCGGGCGCGGCCAACAGGCTCGGAAGTCCCGAGGACGTGGCCCAACTCAACCTTCCAACGGCCTCCGACTACTACGGAATCGCGTCTATCATCTTTTTTGTGTTCGCGGCCGTCAGCGCACCGGAGTTGCTGTGTCCGGACCGTCGTGATGGCGTGATCAACCTGTATTTGGTACGACCTCTCACAGGCTCGGACTATATTGCTGCCCGGTGGGGTGCCTTCTTCACGGTGATGTTGGCGGTCGCCTATGTTCCCCAGTTCGTTTTGTTGATCGGGTACACCTTGGGTCACCCGGAGCCGGCTGGTTATTTCCGAGACAACTGGCTCGATATTCCGAAATTCCTTGCTGCGGGAATTCCACTCGCTGCGTACGTGACGACCCTAGCGTTGCTCACCGCCGCTCTTACCACTCGGCGCGCGTACGCATCGGTGTTTCTTGTAGGGCTGTTCGCGATCACGACGCCCTTTACCACCGGTCTCGCTATCGAGATTGGCGGCACGGCCGGTCAGTGGATCTCCATGTTCAACCTGAGCAACATCCCAGTGCACGTGAATGACGTGATCTTTGGTGACGTCAGCGTTGTCACCGGGCCGGCACCCGCCGCACAACTTTCCGCATGGATTCTTGTGGGCTGGTTCCTCCTGTGGACACTCGTTCCCGGTTCCATTTTGTGGATCCGCTACCGACGGTTGACTCCGTGACGAACAATGTTGTGGCGCCGGTAATCGAGGTCAACAGCGTTTCCCGCTGGTTCGGGAGCGTCGTCGCCGTCAGCGAGGTCACATTCGACATCACGCCGGGCATCACGGGTTTGCTGGGTCCCAACGGAGCCGGCAAAACGACCTTGCTTCGAATGATCACGGGACTTGCCGACGTTTCCGACGGCTCTGTCACGGTGTTTGGGCAGCAGGTCCGCGACAACCCCCCTCTGTACGGGCGCATGGGCGTGATGTCCGAACACGAAGCGGTTTACGGGTTCCTAACAGGCCGCGACTTCGTGAGGATGATGGGCCATATCAGAGGTGTGAAAAACCTCGACGCCGCGGTCGAGAAGGCCATCGGCATCGTGGATCTTGCCGACGCTGCACACCGTCAGATGGGTACCTATTCCCGGGGGATGCGCCAGCGGATGAGACTGGCGGCAACGCTGGTCCATGATCCTGAAATCTTGATTCTCGACGAACCGCTGAATGGCGCCGATCCCAGACAGCGCGTGCACTTCCAGATCGTGCTGCGGCAGTTGGCTGCTGAGGGCCGGACCATCGTTCTCTCGTCGCACATTCTCGAAGAGGTCGAGCAGCTCGCTGACACCGTGCTCCTAATCGTCAATGGCAAGCTGGCGGCGTCTGGAGGTTTCCGTGCCATTAGGGCGGCGCTGGACGAAAGGCCGTACCACGTCCTCGTGGTTTCCGACTCGCCTCGTGCATTGGCTGCGGCGGTCGTACAGCTCGACTCTGTCGACGCCGTGAATGTCGATCCCGATGGGACGATCGTCGTGCTGAGCAGGAATGTGCGTGACCTACAGATAGAGCTGCCTCGCCTCGCACAGTCGGCTTCCATCAGCCTGCGCCGAGTCGAGCCACTGGACGATTCGCTGGAAAGCGTCTTCGGTTACCTGGCGGAGCGATAGCATGAATTCTGTTTACACACTCACGCTCCGCCAACTTTCCGGCCGATGGCGCCTGGTGATCATGGCCGTGCTTGCTGCGCTGCCCGTGCTCATGGCCGTAATCTTGGTGCGGTCCGTTGGAGCACCGTCCGTTGACGAGTTCGAGAGTGTCGTGCTCAGCGGGATGCTGGCAGGCGCGGTCTCGCCGCTGGTGGTTCTCGCTGTCGCGAGCGTTGCATTCGCAAACGAGATAGAAGACAAGACGCTGGCGAATCTGACCCTTTCTCCCATCCCTCGGTGGCAGATTGTCGTGCCAAAACTGCTCGCGTCTGTCACCGTCTCTGGGCCGTTCATCGCGATCAGTGCGTTCATTACGAGCTACATAGCGTTCAACCGTGACTTGACCGCCACTGTTGCCGTCACGGTTGCCGCGTTCGCTGGAGTCGCATTGTATTGCTCGGCCTTCGTCTGGCTCGGCCTTGTGACCACCCGGGCCATCGGATTCGGTCTGCTGTACGTCGTCCTGTGGGAAGGATACATCGCGGGGTTCGTGTCGGGCGTGCGGTTTCTGAGTATCCGCTATCATTCGATCGCGTTGATGCGCGGATTTGACGAGCGACGGTTTCTCGGAACCGACGAAGTGAGCTTTGGATTTGCGGTCGTCGCGTCGGTCGTTGTCTTCGCCGGCTTTCTGGTGCTAGCGATCCGGCGACTGCGCCACATGGACGTGCCGTAGGGAAGGGCCCTTGTACCGGCAGACTAAGGTATGAATGTCGTGGAAGCCTGGCACCGACGCCGTGGCCGTTCTAGTCTCACTCGGGAAAGAGTAATACTATCGACTTGAATCGTATCTGACTTTTCTGGAATGGTGCGGCGTGGGTAGTCGGTTTCCGAAGTATCTCGGCGCTTCCCTATCCCGACGATGTCAGCTCTGGGAGGAGACCTATGTCCACCTTTGCTGATCGCCCCTTGCTCCCCGGCAGCAGCGCCACCCGCCGGTTCGTGTCGCCGCTGCTCCTTTTGGCCCTCCTGGCCCAGCCGGATGTAGTCGCCGGGCAGTCGGCCGCCCGGCCCCGCGCCCGCGACCTTAGCGTCCCCTTCGAGGGGACCCCGGGATCCTTCAACGCCATCACCGACGTCGCGGGCGTGGAGGTGGGTTTCACGACCATCATCGAGGGCGAGGGACGTCTGGTCTTGGGAGAGGGACCGGTGCGGACCGGCGTGACCGCAATCCACCCGCGCGGAAAGAACTCCACGGACCCGGTCTTCGGAGGGTGGTTCACGCTGAACGCCGCGGGCGAAATGACGGGCACGACCTGGCTTGAGGAGCGGGGTTTCATCGAGGGACCGATTCTCATCACCAATACCTTGAGCGTCGGAGTCGTGCGGGACGCCGCCGTGGCCTGGATGGTGGAGCGTGGGTGGGAATTCAGCTGGACGACGCCGATCGTCGCCGAAACGTCCGATTCGCGCATGAACGACATGAAGGGTCAGCACGTGACCCGAGAGCACGCCTTCCACGCGTTGAACACGGCCCGCAGCGGCCCCGTGCCCGAGGGCGCGATCGGTGGCGGGACCGGGATGTCGTGCCATCAGTTCAAGGGCGGGACCGGGACATCGTCCCGCATCGTGGAGGTCGGGCGGAGCACGTATACCGTAGGCGTGCTGGTGCAGTGCAACTACGGGAGCCGGAGCCAGCTTAGGATTGCCGGTCTTCCGGTGGGCCGCGAGATCCCCGACTTGCTCCCCTGCTACGCAGCGCCGCCGTCCGTGCCCGCCGACGAGTTCCAGCCCCGCTGCGACGCCCCAGGCGACCTGGACTCGCCGCAACACCGCAGCCGCCTCCAGGAAGATCCCGATGGCTCCATCATCGTCATCGTGGCCACGAATGCCCCGCTGCTCCCGCATCAGCTCATGCGGTTGGCCAAGCGACCCGCCATGGGGATCGCCCGCATGGGAGGGATCGGCGGGAACGGCTCGGGCGACATCTTTGCCGCGTTCTCCACGGCGAACGCTCGGGTCGAGGGCCGGAGCAGGCCCGGTCCCGTCACCCTGATGCCGAATCGCTACCTCTCCTCGATCTTCGAGGCCACCGTCCAGGCCGTGGAGGAGGCGATCAGTAATGTCTTGGTGACGGCGGAGACGATGACCGGGGCCAACTGGCGACGGACCTACGGACTCCCCCACGACCGCCTGCGGGCGGTGTTGCAGAAGTACAACCGCCTCGAAGGGCCGCCGGGCGGCTGATGGTATCTGGAGAGGCGTAGTGGCGGCTACTGTCCCTTGCCCCGCGCCGCGATGGGCCAGATGTCCTGCACAACGCCGTCGCGGACCGCGTACATCTGATCGTGCAGGTTCACCACCGGATCGCAGTGCGGAACAATCACCGCCAGCTTCTCACCGAGGCGATAGGTGCGGCTCGGATTCTCATACTCGAGCCTGCCGAACTCATCGCCCCACGTCTTATACGCAATTCCCGTCTCTCCGACAACTATCGGGTCCGGCTTGTGAATTGATAGGGCTTTCTGGCCTGCGTCGGTGGTGGCCATCCCGGCAGTGTGCGTATTGACCACCGTTGTCAGCATTGTCAGCGACGCCTCGAAATCGGTATACGTGCCGCCGCCGTCGCGGCTGCCGACGGCCAGATACTGCGCGTCCATAAACAGGTAACTGCCGCACTGCACGTCGGTAAAGCCGGGGTGCTCGTGATCGATGTTATAGGACCCGGTGCCACCGCCGCTGAAAATATCGCTTCGCAATCCCGCGCGCTGCATCATTGTATAGGTCTCCACCGCCCCTTCCATGCGTTGCAGAGTGCTGGCCCGCCGCTCCGTGAAGTCCTTGATGTGCTGCGACGCCCCATCATAACTGAGCAACCCGAGCAGACGCAGGCCCGGCAGCCGGTCTACCAGTTGCGCCAACGCCAGCGCCGGCTCTCCCGACGGTACGCCGGTTCGGTGTAGCCCGGGATCCACGTCCACGACCACGTCCGCCATCAGGCCCGCCTCGCCGGCGGCCTCCGAAAGAGCCCGCGCGTTGTCCGGGTGGTCCACCGCCTGCACGAAACCAGTGGACCGCGCCCGCAGCGCCATCGCCCGGCGAATCTTGTACGGCGTATGATTGCTGGTGGTCATCAGGACCCGGTCGACACCGGCGTCGATCATCGCTTCCGCCTCGCCGACCTTTGCCGTGCATATGCCCACCGCCCCGTCGGCGATCTGCAGCTTCGCAATGGCGGGAGTCTTATGGGTCTTGGCGTGGGGCCGATAGCCGATGCCGGTACCGGCAAGCGTATTCCGCATCCGGGCGAAATTATGCTCCATCACGTCCAGATCGACGCAGAGCGCGGGCGTATCCAGGTCCCATTGCGAAATGCCGTCGGCCAGAGTGCCGTGGGCCGCAAACGCCTGCATCTCCGCGGCCGTATACCCCTTCGCCGGTCCCGGTATCCAGACGGCGGCGGACGTTGCGCCGACGGTTCGCAAAAAACCGCGGCGGGAAAGTGATGTCAGTGCCATGTGTGCCGCTCCTTTCGCACAGAGCCGAGCCAACCCGCGCACCCAAAGCCCCTGCAGATCTGGCAAAGCCTAAAGAAAAAAAAGTCCTTTACCGTACAATCCGTGGCTGCAATCCGTGGCCCTAGACCGGTGTAACGACGTCGTCCTTGTCGGATGACTTGAGGGCGTTGACGGAGGGCTGTTGCGCCAATACGCGTTCGGCGAAGTCGATCCGCTCGGCGAGTTCCTCGAGTTGACGGGTGTTCTCGGCAAACTGTTGCGCCTGCCGATCGCGCATATCCGCAAATCTCCTCTCGATCAACTCTTCGGCGTCGCCGAGACGCGACGCCGCGGCTTCGAGCCGTCTCATGTCTTCCGCCCCGATACGCGGCGCACGCCGACGCCGCGGCCAGAGGCCGAGGGCGGTGAAGCTGCGGCGAGGGAGGCTGGCCACGAACCCGAGGGCCGTCACGGCGTAATGGAACGGATTGACCGTTCGCGCCAGGGCGTTGAAACGGCTGGCGTCGTACACGCCCAATGCCATGTCGATGACGTCGAGGATTTCCTGGTCCGCGCCGTCGGCATACCGAGCGGCGAAGATGTTGCGGAGGACCTTGACGTCCGCCACGTTCGGGCCGGGATCGGTGGTGTTGACGGTCGACGCGTCCAGTCCGGCGGCGTCCACCACCTGGATCACGCGCGGAAGCATCTGGTTGATCTGTGAGCGGGCGGTCCGCGCGCCGTCCCAGTCCACCGGCAGGTCGTCGGCAACGTATGCGGCCTGCTCGAAATAGGTCTCCACCAGCTCGCGGAAGCGGCGGAGATCTCGCGCTCGGTGGCGATTCCTGACGATCGTGAGCTTGTTGTAGGGTTTCATGGGTCTCGGTTCCTGGACGCGAAAGAGGGTTCGCGGGTTTCAAAAAAGGGCGACTCGGCGGAGGGGCCCCTCGCTGATCTTTGAAATTAATGCGCCCAACACCGACTCCGCCACCAATCCGCGGGTCTCCGCACTCAGTCCGCGATCATCCGCGGCGCGGCGTGGGTAAGGAAGGGGATCCGCGAACCTCCGCACTCAGTCCGCGGTCATCAGCGGCGCGCGTCAATAGAGTGGCTTCTGCGGACCTGGGACGATCTCGGCGATGTCGGGGTCAACTTCAGGGTCGACGTCGGCGGACTCCGCCTCCAGAGCCTTCTGTTCCTTCCTCTGAACTCGACGCTCCGCCTTGAGCTTGCGTTTCTCCTGTTTGGCCAGCTCTCGCTGCCGCTTCTTATGTGTCTGCGGTCCTGGTCTCGCCAAGAATCACCTCTCCGTCTCGATCGTATCACAAAAACCTAACACGACCCTGCCCAATCTGGGAGACGAGTTTTTTGGGTTCTTCCGGGAATTGCGGGGTAAGTGATTGAAGGAGTAGTTCCCCTCCCCAAACTCCTGCCGGTTTTCGTCCTCAGCGTTGGCGATTCACATGGTGGGGGGACGGGAACCCACATTCAGGGAGGAGTGCGGGGGTCCGTGCTTTCCGTGTTTTCCGTGGCTACTCAAATCGGCGCTAACGGGCGCGGCACTCCCACGCGGCCTTCCCCGGAAATACCGGATGAACCGTTTTTTGGGGGGGTCGCTTTCAAGACCTTGCAAAATGCACGGGCGCGGCCGCGTTGCACGAATGCGCCGCGACCGCGCTGAAGGACGACTAAGGCTGCTGGTTTCGCTGCCCGACGCGGGACCTGGTCGCGCCGCTCCCGGCGAGACGCCCCTCCATGGGCGGGGGCGGGGCAAACACCATCGGGTTCTCCTCGATCCGCCGCAGTAGCTCGGCGATGGCCGCGTCCATTTGTGGGTCACGACCTTTCGCTAACTCGCCAGGGTGATCCGTGACCGCGATGTCGGGCTCGACCCCGTGTCCTTCGGCGAACCACGCACCATCGTTCTTGTAGAGCCGCCCAGGCGGCGCGGTGTAGAACCCACCGTCGATGAGTTGATGTCCGGAGGCCGGCCCGATGAGACCGCCCCAGGTGCGCTCGCCCACGATTGTCCCTGCACCCATCTCACGGAAGAACCAAGGGAACGCGTCTCCCCCCGATCCTGCCTGCCCGTTGATGAGCATGGCCTTGTGGCCGTAGTGGGTGATTCGGGGATGACGCACGATCTCGCCGTTCCGGAAGTAGATGTTCCCGACCAACTGACGGCTCATGAGCTCGACGAAGCGATCGGCGAGCTGACCGCCTCCATTCCAGCGCTCGTCGATGATGAGACCGTCCAGCGTGTGCTGGTAGTTGAACTGCCGAACCAACTCCGTCTGTCCGTTGAAGCCGGTGTTTGGCACGTGGATGTACCCAATGCGACCATCCGACGCCTCCAGGGCATACTGTCGGTTCTGTTCGATCCACTCGAGGTTTCGCAGTCGAGTTTCGCTGGCAAGTGTCTCGACGAGGATCTCACGCGCTCCGTCCATCGTAGGCTCGTCGTTCACCGTCAGCAATACGGTTTCGGCGGCCAAGCCCTCGAATGCGGCGTACGGATCCTTGCTCGGATCCATTGGGCTCCCGTTTACCGCAAGGATGTAATCGCCTTCGCTCACATCGACGCCGGGTGCAGCGATTGGCGAACGGTTTTGGACGTCCCACGGCGCACCACGTACGATCCGTGCCACTCGGTACGCACCGTTCTCCAGGGCCCAATCGACGCCGAGGAGCCCTACCTGTTTGCGCCGCGGTGTCTCGATATCCCCACCCCCGACGTAAGTGTGGGAGGCGTTGATCTCCGCGATCAACTCTCCGATCACGAAGTTCACATCCCACCGTGTCACCGCATCGTCGATGAGTCGCCCGTAGTGCTCGCGCAGTCCGTTCCAGTCGAGCCCGTGCAGCTCGGGATCGTAGAAGTAATCCCGGTACGTCCGCCACACTTCGGTGAACATCTGCTGCCATTCGGCCCTGGGATTCAACGACATCTCCATGTCCCCGGTGGCCACGCGCTTGTCCATCTTCTGATTCGGGGCCACGTCGACGATCGACCACTGCCCTTGGCTGCCCAGTAGCATCTTCTTCCCGTCGGCGGATAGCTCGAACGTACCGACGTTGCCGATAATGGTTTTTTCTTCGCGGTCACCGAGGTCGAAAAAGACCACAGGTCGCTCGTTGCCGCCGGCGCCGCTGCGTGGCAACCGATGATAAATGACCTTGCCCGATGCGGCGCGCAGGCGGCCGTAGTTGCCTGGCTCGGGCGGAAGTATCACCGCACGCGATTCAAAACCCTCCAGCTCGATGACCAGTTGTTCGCCCTCCGTGGTCTCCTCCTCGGCTTCCTCTTCCGTTTCTCCGACAAGCGGCTCCTCGTCGTTGCGAAGCGCGAGCGGCGACGGCACGTCTTTGCGCAACCCCACCGCGACCAGGTTTGTGGTGTTGGGATAGATCCACGTCTGGTCCATTTCAGAGTACACCGGAGCCAGCGAGCGGTTGGACAGGTAGTACAGGTATTTGCCGTCGGGGTCGAACGTCGGGCGAGAGTCGTTGTAATAACCTGACGTGACCTGATGCGGTGTATTCGAATCGAGGTCGAACAAGAACACCGCCGTGTTGCCGGTCTCGAGGCCCCGGGAATATGCCAGCCACCTGCTGTCGGAAGACCAGCTCACTTCGACGCCTTGCAACGCCCCATGGAGCAGCCACAGTGTCTTGTCCACCTCCGTGAGACGATTCCCGTCGATGTCATAAATCCGGATCGTCTGTGTGTGGTCGATGAAGCCGAGCTTCTTGCTGTCCGGAGACCAGAACGGGCGGTAGCGATATCCCTCCCCCATCCGCGTCAGCCTGCGTTCGTCGCCCGACCCGTCCGCCGGCCGAATGGTGAGCTCGTACTCGCCTCCACGATCGCTCCAATAGGCAACGGTGCGGCCGTCGGGGGACCAGGCGGGATATCGTTCGGCCACACCGGAGGTGTGGGTGAGGTTGCGAATCGCCCCATGTTCGGCCGGAACGGTGAACACTTCGCCGCGAGCCTCGAACACCGCCCGTTTGCCGGTGGGTGAAATGTTGGCGGTCGTAATCCGATTGCTGACCGACACCGACCGGGGACGCAACGCGGCGAGGTCCGTCACGACGTCAACGTCTATCTCGCGGACCGCTTCCGTGCCAAGTCCCAACAGATAGAGACGACCGCCCGCCTGGAAGACGATGTCGTCCGGACCGATGGCGGGCCAGGTAATGTCGTAATCCGTAAACTGCGTGATCTGACGCATGCCGCCGCCGTCCAGGTCGTACGCCCAGATATTGTTGCGCATGCTGGGACCCCGATCGGACAGAAAGTAAAGCGTGCGTCCGTGCCACATGGGTTGGGCGTCGTTGGCATCGCTCTCGCTCAGGTTCTGCGCGTCGAGCGTCTGCAGATCGAACAACCAAATTTCGGGCGCTCCCCCTCCACGGTACCGTTTCCAATTCCTGAAGCCCCTGGTTTCGGGCGTGTAGGCCAACTGTCGTCCGTCCGGCGACATGGCGCCGAATTCTCCGTACGGGATGGGGAGTGTTGTGGGCAACCCACCATTCGCTGAGACCCGAAAGATCTTGTTGACCCGACCGAGGCCGCTCTGACGGTTCGACGCAAACAGCAGATCGCTACCGTCCGGAGTCCAATCGATCACGCGATCCGCACCGGGATGATGGGTTACGCGGACGGGCTCACCACCGAGCGTGGGGACCACGTACACGTCAGTGTTCCCGTCGTAGTTGCCGCTGAAGGCCAGCCGCGAGCCATCCGAAGAGAACCGCGGGAACGACTCCTCCCCCGGTGGTGAGCTGAGCTTCCGCGCAACCCCACCGTCCTTTTCGACGACCCAGATGTCGCCTGCATAGACGAATGTCACGTGCGTGGCTGAAACGTCTGGATAGCGGAACATCCGCGCATCGACCTGTGCGAGCGCGGGAACCGAAATCAAGAAGTGAAGGGCGGCGCCTGCAAACAGTGCCCTGGCAACCATAAGACCTCCTTCGCCGTGGTATTGCGTGGATCGGTAGGGATCGAGAATGGAGTTAACAAGGCGGTACTCAGGCGAGCAAGGGGGGCCACGGATTGCACGGAAAAGCACTGATGGACACGGGTCTGCCTATTCGACGGCGACGGTGTTCGCGTCATAGCAGCCGGGCGGCGCACCGGTCCAACAGTGTTGATCAGTCTTTTCCGTGAAATCCGTGGCTCAACCTCGCGCACTCGTCGCCAAAGTCGCATCTTGTTGAGCGATGTCGAACACCGTCGAGCGCCTCAGCGCCGCCCTCGCGGACCGCTACACGATCGAGCACGAAATCGGTGCCGGTGGCATGGCCACGGTCTACCTCGCCGAGGATCTGAAGCACCACCGCAAGGTTGCGGTGAAAGTGCTGCGGCCGGAGCTGGCGGCGGTTCTGGGTGCGGACCGATTCCTTCGTGAAATCGAGATCGCGGCGAACCTCCAGCATCCGCACATCCTTCCACTCCACGACTCCGGCGAAGCTGACGGATTCCTTTATTACGTGATGCCGTACGTGGACGGCGAATCCCTCCGGTCGAAGTTGGCCCGTGAGCGCGAGCTTCCGGTACAGGAGGCCGTGCGGATCATTCGCGAGGTCGTGGACGCGCTGGTCAACGCCCACGCCATCGGGGTGGTGCACCGGGACATCAAACCCGACAACGTGTTGCTCTCCGGCCGCCACGCGGTGGTGACGGATTTCGGCATCGCGAAGGCGGTGAGCGAGGCGACGGGGGCGCAGCAGATCACGACGGCCGGGGTGGCACTCGGTACGCCGACGTATATGGCCCCCGAGCAGGCGGTCGCGGACCCGAACGTGGATCATCGGGCGGATATCTACGCCGTGGGCGTGATGGCGTACGAGATGTTGACCGGAGAGCCCCCGTTCGGCGGAACGAACGCGCAAGCGGTTCTCTCGGCGCACGTGACGGAGGCGCCCAAGGCCGTGACCGAGTCGCGCACGACCGTATCGCCGGAACTCGGCGTCGTCGTCATGAAATGCCTGGAGAAGAAACCCGCCGACCGGTGGCAGTCGGCCGAGGAGCTTTATGCGGTGTTGGATGTCGTAGCCCCCGTTTCGGGAGGGACGACGCCCGTATCAGGGTCGAAGCCCCCTTCCGGTGGCAAACGAGTTCCGGCGCTCGCGGCCGCCGCATCGGCCGTCCTCATTCTCGTGGGTTGGTTCGTCTTCCGCGGACCTGATATGCCTGAAGTCGCCGTGTCGACGAATCGCGTGGCCGTGTTCCCGTTTGCGGTCCGCAGCGCCAAACCGGACCTCGAGTACCTCGGTGAAGGGGTGGCTGAGTTGATGGCGACCGCGTTGGATGGGGCGGGTGAGATGCGTTCCGTCGATCCCAGCGCGGTGCTGCGAAGCGTGTCGGCGGAAGACGATGCCCTGGATGTCGATCGGGCGGAGTCCATCGCCCGCGGCCTCGGGGCGGGGCGGTTTGTCCTCGGCAGTATCACGGATGTCGGGGCCGGGCGCATTCAGCTCCGCGCGTCGTTGTATGAGATCGGGAAGACCGATCCGATCCTGGTGGATCGGACCGGCACTGGCGGGCAGGCGCTGGAACTCGTGCGGGGCGCCACCGGCGCCTTGCTCACCGACCTCCTGGGAAGCGGGATTGCCGACGCCGAGGCGTTGATGACGACCGATTCCGTGGAGGCGTTGAAGGCGTACGTGGCGGGTGCTCGGGCGTACCGCGTCCTGGATTTTCGGTCCGCCATGGATGCGTTTCAACGGGCCGTCGCGGTGGATCCTGAGTTTGCCCTGGCGTACCACAAGTTGTCGATGGCAGCGGGATGGCTGGAGTTGCGCGATGTCTCCGATCGGGCGGGTGACGAAGCCCTCCGGCTGTCCGGACGTCTCTCGGAGCGGCAGCGATTGATCCTCGTTGCCGCCAGCGCGCATCATCGGGGTGATCCCGCGACCGCCGAGCAAACGGCGTTGACGATCGTGCGTGACTACCCGGATGACAGCGAAGCGTGGTACATCCTGGGTGAGACCCGGGTGCATTACAGCCACGTGTTTGGGCGCCCTATGACTAGTGCGCGTGAACCATTGGAACAGGCGGTCGCCGCGGATCCAGGTCGCGACGACGCGTGGGCGCATCTGTACGACCTGGCCTTGATCGAGCGTGACCTGGATGCGATCGCCATGCTCGACCAGCGGCGAGGCACGCCGGACGGCCTGCATCCACTGGCGGTGGCCTTGGCCGATCGGGATTCCCTGGCGCTCGTGGCGCTTCGGTCGCCCGTCACAGAAGTGTGGTTTGACGATCGCATATACCACTTCGGACGCGTCGCGTACTTCTGGCAGGAAGTTCACGAGGGGCTCCGGATGCTGACCTGGTCGGTCCAAGGTGACTCTACCATGGAGGCATTGGGCCATTCCATGCGGGCCGAACTGCTCACCGCCACGGGCCGCCGGGATGCGGCATTCGGAGCGATCGAAGACGCTCTCGATGCTCGGCGCGCGCAAGGCATGATTCAACAAGGATTCTTGGCGGTGGCGGGTTTTCCACCGTGGTCGGATTCGGCGGTGGCGGCAGTGCGATCTCAACTCGCCGGCTGGAACGCCGCAGCCGAGCCGGACTGTGTGGTCGACCAGTCGTATGGGGCCTGCGTGCACGATGGACTGTATCCGGTCCTGAGGCTGTTTCTGATCGGCGCTCTCGATATCCGCAACGGGAATGTCGCGCGCGGCGTTGCCTATGCAGATTCGCTGGAGAGACATCGAGGCACCGCCACCGCCGAAATGTTGGCTGCCGATCAGGCTGGTACGTTGCGCGCCATGGCCGCCGAGGCGACAGGTGACCCCTCTCGCGTGCTCGAGGAGCTGAACGATTTTCAGGGTCGATTTTCGATGGCTCAGGCGCGTGATTCGCCATTCATGGGCCGGGGGCTCGAGAATCGTCTGGCCGCGAACGCGCTGTACGAACTCGGTCGGGATGACGAAGCGATCGAGCGGTCCCAGTCACTCCACACCTTCGCCTTTAACATGGCGGAAAGCCACCTGCTTCGCGGGGAGATCTACGAGCGTCGGGGCGACGTCGAAGCGGCGCTGGAAGCATACGACCGTTTTCTCGAGTTGTGGGAGTCTCCTGATCCTGAGTTTCAGCCCATCGTCGATGACGTGCGAAATCGGGTTGCGCGCCTTTCCGGCGAACAGTCCGGCCGGTAGAGCCACGTCTAATGTAGAGCCACGTCTAATAAGGAACTGCTGCCACGGATTGATCTTTGTTGGACACGGATGGCTCACGGAGCGATACGGCAGGCGGGACCCTTCTCGAACAATCCGTGCTCAAAAGATCAATCCGTGGCCGTTGTTCCTTTTTAGACTTCTCGGCACCGTTGGAGAACAGCGAGTGACAGTTGCGTTGTGAGTTCCCGTCCCGCCCCCTTCCCGACCGCCCTCGTAGCTTTCGTGGAACTCTTTAATCAGGAAGCATTCTGGGAGAGTCACGAGGTGCTGGAGGGGCCCTGGCGCGAGACCGGGAGCGACTTCTACCACGGCCTGATCCTTTACGCCAGCGCCTTCGTCCACGTCCAGCGGGGGAATCCCCACGGCATTGGGGCGCAACTCGCGAAGGCAGAACGGTTCCTCCAGGAATTTCGCCCTGCCTATCTGGGCATAGATGTGGGACCTCTCCTCTCCCACGCTGGGGTCTGCCGGAAGGTTGTGCGGGAGAATCCCGACGCGCCCGGAGACCGGTGGAAGGAGATCATCCGCTTTCCGAAGATTCGGCTGCGGGCGGAGCACCTTTTGGGCGACGAACCGGAGCTCACGCGGTAACGGGGACGTCGCATCGATTGGAGCGGTGACGGACCGGCAACGACGACCCGCTCGTTCACCCCCAAGAGGTCGTCGCGGAAGATCCGTGGCCCAAAAGGGCCCCAAACTCAGCGGACCTCGCGTGATCGCAACGCAAGTCGCATGGTATCAAGCGATGACTGACACCGTCGAACGGCTGAAAGCTGCCCTCGCGGACCGCTACACCATCGAGCGTGAACTCGGCGCCGGCGGCAGGTCTGGTTTTGATTCTCGCGTAGCGGCGTGGGTCGGGAAGGGATCCGCGGCCCTCCGCACTCAATCCGCGAAATCCGCGGCCCGCAGTTGACCAGGCGTCCGACGCTGGTTATGATGGGTCAGCTTGAATACAGGCTCCCAGGTGGGGGCCGACCACATCGAACGTGGACGGGGGACCCTGCGACCATCGGGTGCCCCAATTTTTTTATGAGATTTCACGCCGCGCACGGTTGCGCGACAGCCCAACGCGGGGGCATTGATCCGCGGAGTGTAGTCGGTTGGTACGGCATTACCCGCACCCCGGCCACATCAACACAAGGGAGTACGTAATGCGTACCAGAGGAACAGTAAAGTGGTTCAACGACAGCAAGGGCTTTGGCTTTGTCACGCCCGAGGACGGTAGCAAGGATTGTTTCGTGCATCACAGCGCCATTCAGGGCGAAGGCTTCAAGTCGTTGCGCGAAGGTGAGCAGGTCGAGTTCGACATCGTCCAGGGTCAGAAAGGCCCCGCGGCCGAGAATGTGACAGCAGTCGGCGCCTAGCCGACTCGAGTGACCAGACCGATGGGCCGTCCCGATCCAGTATCGGGCGGCCCATCTCACGTTTTGTCTGTCAAAAGGAGAGCCAGTGACGGAGATAATCCTGGAGGAGAATGATCGTGTGGAGTGGGCCATCAAGACATTCCGGCGCAAGGTTCAGCGAAGCGGCGTTCTCCGGGAGTTGCGGCAAGGCCGTCATTACGTCAAACCAAGTCTTGCCCGTCGCTTGAAGGCAGCAGCTGCCAAACGGCGTCGCCGGCGCAGCCTCCGGCCGCGTTGAGCCGGCTCTTGCGGCAGCCTTCGGGCTAGACCCCAGCGTTCGTGTGAGCGTTGGGGTCTTTGCTTTGTCCGGTTTGGTCCACTTTTCCAGCCGCGAGATTCCGCACTCAGTCCGTGATCATCCGCGGCGTGCCGACCTCTCGTGGAACATGTGGTTACCTTCTGAGGTGGGGTGGCGGATGCGGAACCTCATCGAGGTGTGTGCCGGTGGAAAAGCGAGATAGTGTAACGACGTTGGTGCGAAAATGGCTGCGGGTGGAGCGCGAGCATGCGGAATACGCACCGCCGAGAACATTGTGACCGGGCCAGACTCACGCCCAACCAGTGCACCGTTCTCGAAGGAAGAGATCGCGTTGATCAAGGAAGAGATGTCGACTTCGGGTGCCACGGTGGAGTGTCCCCGATGCGGCACGCTGTTGAAGACTGAACCTTACCTGACAACGGAGGCAGACAAGCCGAAGGCTCTCTGGATGTTTTGTGAGACCTGTAAACGCAATCTGATTGTACGTGAGTTGCCCACCGACCGTGGTAGTTCCTGATCCTCGGTGCCAACCTGTCTTGTAGCCTCCTTGATACCGTGCCTCCGCCTGCGGTGAGAGTCGAGCTCACACGGGGTCGCCCCCGCCCCACCGGACATTGGTCCGGCGTGTCCGCCATTCTGCCACTCGGGTAGGACCGGCATACACTTCCGGCGCGGGGAAAGTAGCCGGCCGGGCCGAACGGCGCTGACTCCCCCGGGACGAGGAAGTCGAGTTTTCGGATCCGCAGCTTACTGCGATAGGAGACCACGGCATGACGACTGAGAGGCCGTTGAAGGCGAAAGTGAGTATCCAACCGTTGGCGGACCGCGTCGTCCTGCGCCCAATGGAGGAGACTGAACGACAGCGTGGCGGGGTACTCATTCCGGCCATGTTCAAAGAAAAGCTCCAGCAAGGGGAGGTCGTGGCCGTGGGGCCAGGGCGCCACGACAAGGGTGTGCGGATCCCCATGGAGCTGTCCCTCGGTCAGACGGCCCTGTACGACAAGTACAACGGCAGCGAAGTTACCGTGGACAACGAGCAATACCTCATCATCGAAGAGTCGAATGTCCTCGCTATCGTGAGTAGGTGATCCATGGACGCAATCAGCATTTTAGGTATACCGATCATTGTCGTCGGCTTGGTCGGCCTCGTTTTCGTGTGGCTGCTGCTCAGCTACATTCCGCTTCGGCTGTGGATTGCGGCGTGGGCCGCCGGCGTCCGAATCAGCTTGGGGGCGCTTGTGGGGATGCGGCTTCGAAAGGTGCCGCCGCGTATCGTCGTGGAGCCCCAGATCAACGCGACGAAAGCCGGTCTTCATCTCAATGTCGCCGAGCTCGAGGCCCACTATCTGGCGGGCGGGCGGGTGCATCGCGTGGTCCAGGCACTGATCTCGGCGGACAAGGCCGGTATCGAGTTGGGGTTTCAGCAGGCCGCGGCCATTGATCTCGCCGGTCGGGACGTGCAGGAGGCCGTGCAGGTATCGGTCAACCCCAAGGTGATTGAGACGCCCAAGGTCGCCGCGATGGCCAAGGACGGGATTCAGCTCATTGCAACGGCGCGGGTGACGGTACGGGCGAACATCCAGCGCCTGGTGGGTGGAGCAGGAGAAGAGACGATTCTCGCTCGCGTAGGCGAGGGCATCGTTTCGACCATCGGCTCCGCCGACAGCCACAAGGCGGTCCTGGAGAGCCCCGAGCAAATTTCCAAGACCGTGCTTGGGAAGGGCCTGGACGCCGGCACGGCCTACGAGATCCTGTCCATCGACATCGCGGACGTCGATGTCGGCAAGAACATCGGAGCTGAACTACAAACCGACCAGGCCGAAGCCGACAAGCGGATTGCGCAGGCGAAAGCCGAAGAGCGTCGCGCCATGGCCGTCGCGCAAGAGCAGGAGATGAAGGCCCGAGTGCAGGAAATGAAGGCGAAGGTTGTCAAGGCAGAGGCGGAAGTCCCGCTGGCCATGTCGGATGCGTTGCGCGCTGGCAACCTCGGCAGGATGTTCCCACCACTCGGATCGGGCGATGCCCAGGAAACGTGATCGGCGCAGGAAGCTGTTGGGGCACGAGCAAGAGGCGGGAGAAAAGCTTGTCACTCGGAATTTCAACCGGACCTTAAAGTGCACTCGCTGCGGTGAGCCGCTCGAGCTGGGGACGGTACCCATGACCGGACAGGCCATTGAGGTGTGCCGGCGCTGCGGCACCAGCCACCCCGTTGTGCGGTTCCGGCCGGTGGAACAGGAAGAATAGCCGCGCCGGACGCCATGGCGCTATGTTCTCAAGGGGTGGGCAAGCTCCTAACGGACCTTCACGGTGCGGTGCGAGCGGCGCTGGCCACACACCAGCTTGCTGACATACCCTCGCTGCGGCGCAATCCCAAGGGCGACATCTCACAGTCGTTCGATTTGGCTGCAGAGCGCTGCGCGCAAGAATTTCTGCAGCGTGAGGCGCCACGGAGCTTGTTGCTGTCCGAAGAATCCGGCGCGCTTGTGCTGGGTCAAGCACCACCGAAGTTACGCTTCGTTCTTGATCCGGTGGATGGCTCTGACAACTATGCCCGCGGCCTGGGACTGTCCGCCGTGTGTGTGGCTGTGCTACCCGTGGGGGAGCCACTCACGGTCAGCGGGGTTGAGTGGGGTTTAGTCGGTGAGCTCGAGAGCGAGACCCCGCTGCTCGCCTGCCGGGGCCGTGGAGCCTACCGTGGGCACAAGGCGGTGCGCACTTCGGGTGTGGAACACATAGAGGAGGCGTTCGTGTCAGTGGAACTGAATCACTTTGCGCCCCCACCAGCGCTGGGTGCCCTCATGGCGCGGGCGCGTGGCGTGCGTTGCTTCGGCAGCGCATCGCGGGCCATGTCACTCGTGGCGACCGGCGCACTCGACGCACATATCGACATTCGGAAAAGAGTGACACCCGAGAGCTTCTTCGCTGCGGCTTTGGTCGTCGACGAAGCGGGAGGCTGTGTGGTGAATCCCCGGGGACAGCCCCTCTCGCCTGCCAAGGAGTTAACAGATCGATTCTCGGTGGTCGCGGCAAGTACTCGCACGCTGGCCGATGAGATTGTGGCGGCCCTGGCATGAGAAGAGTGTCTGCCGCGCTGCCGCCCGTCGTCATATTAGCCGCCGGCGAGGGCACGCGCCTCCGTTTCAACATGCCGAAGCCTCTGGTGCCACTGTTGGGCCAGACCCTGATTGAGCGAATACTCCGGAGCTGCGTCACCGCCGGGGTGCAGCAGTTTTTTGTCGTGGTGGGACATGCGGAGGAGACGATGCGTGCCCAGCTGGGGGCCCTGAAAGAGCGCCTCGGTGTCAGTGTTACCTGCGTGCGCGCCGAGAACTGGGTGCTGGGCAACGGTGCCAGCATGCGCTCGGTGGCTAGCCACGTCGGCAACCGACGGTTCTTTCTCGTAATGGCCGATCACTTCTTTGACCTGGAGATTCTGAACAAGCTGCTCCTCGATCCTCCGGGGAGCGGCGAGGTATGCGTGGCCATCGACTACGACAGGCAGCGGGTCTTCGACCTGGACGACGCGACCAAAGTCATCTGTGCCGATGGCCGAATCATCGCGATCGCGAAAGATCTCGAGGAGTGGGATGGTATCGATACCGGCGTGTTTCTCTGCACACCGGAGCTCTTCCCGGCCCTAGAGAGGGCTCAGGATGCGGGCCAACACTCGCTATCCCACGGGATCGCGGAGCTGGTCTCTCGTGGGCTCGTCCGTGCTGTCGACGTCACCGGCTGCCGCTGGCTGGATGTCGACACATCCGCAGCGCTGGAGGAAGCCGAGCGGCGACTTCTCTCCTCCATGCACAAAGACGCGCAGGACGGCTTCGTCTCTCAATGGATCAATCGTCCGCTGTCGGCTCGCCTATCCAAGTACCTGGTGCGAACCCCCATCACACCAAACCAGATCACGGTGGTCTCGTTCTTGATATCTCTGATGGGTTCGGCACTTCTCTTCCTCGGCACGTACGCTGCCGGAGCCTTGGGTGGCGTGCTGATTCAGGCCGGGTCTGTGGTCGATGGTTGCGACGGGGAAGTGGCGAGATTGAAAGGGATCGCGTCGCCGAGGGGAGCGTGGTTGGACACGATGCTCGATCGGTATGCGGATCTTGCCGTCACCTTTGCGATCGTCGCCGCCTACGCAAGGCACTTCCCAGGGGCCTTCCCCTGGGTCATCGGAATGATTGCGGCAACGGGTTTCATTCTCGCCAGCTACGTCACCAAGGAGTTTGTGCTGCGCCACAAGCGCGACTATCCCCACGACTTTCTCGACCGCGTCAAACACCGCGATCTGCGTGTTCTCGTTATCGCGGCTGGAGCGATGGTCGGATTTGCCTTCGAGGCCCTGTGGGTGGTTGGAGTGCTCTCCCACGCGGTCGTCGCTGGCATCATGGTGCGGGGCTGGCGTGCCAGCTCCACCCCACCCGACGGACCCGATTCGGGTTACACCGGCCGCCGTTATCCAGACCCGCTCCCTTGGCAGGGCCCGCTATCTCGGCCAACACCCGGGCCTAGCCGACCCGACGGGGTAGGCGCAGGAAAATCAGGAACCTCGACGTCAACGATTTACCCGGAACGCCGCCCCCGCCCGTCGGAGAGCGGGTGAGCCTCACCAAACGTTGAGATAGCCACCGATGGGATCTTTGATTCCTGTTTGGATCCGCGACGGACCAATACGCGAGTCTCCGCACTCCATCCGTGGTGAACATCCGGACGCTCGAGGTTTACTGTGCCCGCTCTAATTGCACGTCCGCCGCCCCCGTCTCGTCATACCGCACCGTGACTTGCCAAGGCCGGCAGCAAACCTCACAATCCTCCACGTAGGCCTGCTCGGCGCCGCTCGCCGGGTCGAGGACGATCGTGACCCTTTCGCCGCAATACGGACACTGCACTTCGGTCTCACCGTCGAGCGCTCGACTGTCATGAGGGTTGTCGGCATTCAGATGGGACATTGCAACTCCTCGATTGCGTACCCTACCTTGGAGTCGCAAATATGCCCTGCGATCGAGGTTGCCGGAGGTGTCTCATGCGATTGCGCCCATTGGTTAGAAATGATATAAGAGGAAATATGGCCACGGATGGATTTTTTGGGCGCGGATGGTTCGTTAAAGGAAACTACTGTCGCAAAAAAGGAAACACTGCCGCAAAAAAAGGAAAATACTGCCGCGAATTGATTGTTAGGACACGGATACTGATTTGGGGGAAGCGCAGGTGATCATCTGGGTTAAAGCGACGGATAAACCACTGCCTCACACTGACCGCTGAATAATCGAGCCGAGTTGGATCCGCTAGTCGATCCCGACGACTTCCCCGCCAGCCGCCAGAGCGCGTATCTCAACACCGCTTCCGTGACCCTCATGTATCGAGGTGCCGAAACGGCTGCCGCAAAATGGATGGCCGATCTCGCAACCGACGGTACGATCACGTTTGACGAAGCCGCCGAGGAAAACGTGTTTGGCGGGTTGCACCGCGCCACCGCGGAGCTTCTCAACGCCAAAGAAGACGATATCGCGGTCGGTTCCAGTGCCACGGAGCTGATGGCGTCGCTTGCCTGGGCAGTCGCCCCCGATCATGGGAGCAATATCGTGGGTACCGGTATTGCGTTTCCGAGCACGATCTATCCGTGGATCCGCGTCGCGCGGCACACCGGAGCGGCAGTGCGGTTCGCGATGGGGCAGGGAGAGTACGTCGATCCCGACGAGGTCATTGCGCTGATCGATGATCAGACCGCCGTCGTCTGTGTCTCACACGTGGAGTACAGCGGAGGCCAGCAGTACGACCTCGCGCGGCTCGCGCAGCATGCGCACGACCACGGTGCGCTGTTCGTCGTCGATGGCACGCAATCGCTGGGCGCCATTCCGGTTGACGTCAACGCTACCGGTGTTGATGCGTTGATTGCATCCGGATACAAGTGGCTGTGTGGGCCATTCGGCGTAGCCGTCATGTACCTCGCGCCGCTTCTACAGTCCCGGCTGGATCCAGGCGTGGTGGGGTTTCGCAGCCATGAAAACATGTGGGACCTCCAGGCGACCAGAATCGCCCTCCCGGAAACGGCACGGCGATTCGAGCCTAGCACGATGGCCTACGGCTGTGCGCTCGGACTTGCGGCATCCATCAAGTACTTGTTGCGCATCGGTGTCGCGAGGATCCGCGATCACAACCTGCGGCTTGCAGACCTGCTGATCGACGGGTTGCGGGAGCGACACGCCCACATCGTCGGACCCCAGCGCGACGAAGAGCGCAGCTCCATCGTCGCCGCCCGTTTCCCCGACCACGACGCGGCGGAGATGGCGCGTCGCTTGAACGCGGCACGGGTCGTCGTCTCTGCTCGGCAAGCCACTGTGCGGTTTTCTCCCCATCTGTACAACGAGCCGGCCGATATCGAGCGGGCGCTGGAAGAGATCGATCGCATTTTGGAAGGTGCTGCCGCAATTGATGGAACTACTGCCGCGGATTGATTGTTAGGACGCGGATAGTCGATTGGCGAGGCGGCCCTCGCTTTACCAAGGCCAGGCCGACATCTTTTCGCCATCATGGATAGAAGGACCTTGCTCAAGGCCGGCGGGCTTGGCGTTCTCGGGCTGGGGCTCGGGGGTTGTGCAAGTAGTACAGCCCGAACGGGGCTCGTGCGGCCGCGACGGACCGTCAACCTCGTGCCGGTCGAGGCTGCGTGGGATCGGATCATCCGGACGACCGTTGGCCTTCGTCCCCATCGGCCATCCGGCTTTGTCGTGCGGGCCGAGAAGTTCGACGACAAGACCGTCGTCCATAACTACGGGCACGGCGGAACGGGCCACTCGCTGGGCTGGGGTACCGGCTATCTGGCCACCGAACTGGCGTTGGAGCACGGTGACCGGCGTGTGGCGGTGATCGGTTGTGGCGTGGTCGGGTTGACCGCGGCGAGACAACTACAGCGCCGCGGCTTCGCGGTCACCATCTTCGCCATGTCCGTACCGCCGGACACGACCTCGAACATGGCTCTGGCCGGATTTACGCCGCGATCAGGGCTCGTGGACGACGACCGTCGCACCCCGGCGTGGGATGCACAATTCATGCGTGCCGCCGAAATCAGTTACAACCAGCTCCAGCTCTTGGTGGGCCGGAACTACGGCATTTCATGGATGGACAGCTACAGCTTGATGAACCAGGCGCCCCCGCCCCCGCCCCCGCCCCCGCCCCCGCCCGCCACGAGGGAGGGTGGCTCGCGTCCTCTCCTGCGGAGGGCGGGGCGGATCATTCTCGGTCCCGGGGAGCATCCGTTCCCGTCGGCATACGCGAGTCGTCGCCCCTCGATCCGGATCGAGCCGTCGATCTACCTCGACGCCCTGGTGCGTGACGTCCTCCTTTTTGGAGGTCGGATCGTCATCCGCAAGTTCGACACGTTGCGGGACATCATGTCGTTGAGCGAGTCACTCATCGTCAACTGCACGGGACTCGCAGCAGGCACGCTCTTCGGTGATCAAGAGATCATGCCCGTCAAAGGACAGCTCACCGTGCTCGTGCCACAGCCCGAGGTCAACTACCGAACGTTCGGAGGCATTCCAGCCCCGGGCGGTGGGCGAGGCTTCCCCGTCCACATGATGCCGCGCAGCGATGGCATCGTACTCGGCGGCACCGCGCAACGCGGCGTTTGGGATATGGAACCAGCATGATGCCGCGCAGCGATGGCATCGTACTCGGCGGCACCGCGCAACGCGGCGTTTGGGATATGGAACCAGAGGCGCGGTGAAGCAGCGCGCCGCCAGATCGTGGAAGCACATATTGCGCTGTACTCGGGCATGCGCGCACCCGACCCCGGAGTGCGGCTGTCCCACTCGGCCGTGCCGGACGAGATCCCAGCTCTCGAGAGCTTCTTCGGTCTGGAGTCCTAGAGAATATTGAATAATGAATACTGAGTATTGGATATCGGATATCGGATATTGGATATTCAATAATCCCGCTGCTCTTCACAAATCCGCCGCAGATCCGCATTTAGGAGACGTCCCATGACCACCTTGCCAAAGGCCCGCCTCGCTGTCATCGCTCTCATGCTTGGAGGCTGCGCATCCCAACCCCCGCCGACCTGTTCGGAGCTGGTTGGCCTGCAGATGTCCCCCGTGCGCGCCGGCGACGAGTCGGCCTCACCTGAATACGACGTGCAGATCCTCGCGGCCGAACAGCTCGCGGCGGACGGCACGCTGCCGGCGCATTGCAAGGTCACCGGCCTAATCGGCCCCGAAATCAATTTTGAACTGCTGCTGCCGCAGGACTGGAACGGCAAGTTCCTCATGGGGGGCGGTGGCGGGTTCGTTGGTAGCGTGCAGAACCAGGCGCAAGCTGGTATGGGGGCGGGACCCACTCCGCTCGCGCGGGGTTACGCCACGGCCGGTACGGACACGGGCCACAGAGGAACCGGCATTCAAGCGGCGTGGGCGCTGCACAACGAAGAACGTGAGCTGAACTTCGGTCACCGAGCCGTGCACCTGACGGCAGAGGTCGCCAAGGGCATCGTCCAAACCTACTACGACGACGCCATCACCTACTCCTACTTTTTCGGCTGCTCCCGGGGAGGGGGTCAGGGAATGATGGAGTCACAGCGCTATCCGAGCGATTTCGACGGCATCATCTCCGCCGCCCCAGCCTTCAACTGGACCGGTATTGGCGCCGGCATGATTCGCAACCAACAAGAGGTCTATCCGGATCCGAACGACCTGAGCGCTCCAATCATTACGGAAGACAACCGTGTGCTGCTCGAAACCGCGCTCCTCGATGCCTGCGATGCGCGGGACGGAGTACAAGACGGTGTGATCGACGATCCACGACGCTGCGATTTTGACCCGGCAAGCCTGCCTCGGTGCCGGGGCAACATGATCGGCGCCCACTGCGTTACCGCTGCGCAGCTGAGGGCGATCGAGACGATCTACCACGGCCCCAACGCCGCCGGCCGACTGCTCTTTCCGGGTTTCCCCTTCGGTGGGGAGCATGACAGGGGTGGATGGGACCTGTGGATTACGGGACGGGAAAACGGCTTTGGGCCTGGAGTGCCGAGCTTGCATTACGCCTTTGGCACGGAAATGTACAAGTACCTGATCTTCGACGACCCGGACTGGGATTACTCGACCTACGACTTCTCGAACTTCGAGCAGAACACCGCCACCGCCGCCGCCTTCCTCAACGCCACCGATACGGACCTGAGCCCATTCGAGGCCGCGGGCGGCAAGCTTCTGATGTGGCACGGTTGGTCCGACCCGGCGCTCACCGCGCTAGCCACTACGGAGTACTACGAGGCCGTCGAGGCCGGGGATCCGAATGTGCGCGACTATTTCCGACTGTTCATGATGCCCGGCGTGCTCCACTGCAGCGGTGGTCCGGGACCCGACAGCGTGGACTGGATAACCGCGCTCGAGCAGTGGGTGGAAGAGGGAAGCGCTCCCGATCGACTACTCGCCACCCGCTTCGGCGAGAACCAATCCATCGAGCGCACTCGGCCGCTCTGTTCCTACCCGCAGGTAGCCGCGTACAGTGGGTCGGGGAGCGCCGATGAGGCGGCCAACTTCAGCTGCCAGAACCCAGCGGAATGACGTGGCTGCATCCAATCACTGCCTTCGTTGCGGTGGGGCTGCTCACGCCGGGAACGGTCCAGGCCCAATCGGCGAACATCTCGCAGTCGGACCTCGAGGCGTTCCGGCCTAGAAGCATCGGCCCCGCGGTGACGGGTGGACGTGTCCACGACGTAGAAGCCTTACCTGGAGATCCGTCGACGATCTTTGTTGCGACGGCTTCCGGCGGCCTGTGGAAGACGACGAATCGCGGCCACACGTGGAAAAACGTCTTTGAGTTCATGCCGGTGAGCACGTTCGGCGACGTCTCCATCTCCGACTCGCACCCGCACATCCTCTACGCCGGCACCGGAGAGCAAAACAACCGCCAGAGCACCTCCTGGGGCAACGGTGTCTATCGGTCGGACGACGGCGGGGAGTTGTGGCGACACCTGGGGTTGGTCGAGACGAGACACATCGGCAAGGTGGAGATCCACCCGTCGAATCCCGACATCGTCTACGTTGCGGCGCTCGGAAATCTTTGGGCGGCCAACGAGGAGCGAGGCGTCTTCCGGAGCACGAACGGAGGACGGAGTTGGGAAAAGGTCCTCTATATAGATGAATACACCGGGGGTGTGGACATGGTCATGGATCATTCCAACCCCGATGTGATCTACGCCGCGACGTACCAGCGCTTGCGGAGGACGTGGGGGTTCAACGGCGGCGGTCCCGGGAGTGGGATTTACAAGACGACAGACGGTGGCGATCACTGGACCGAATTGACCAACGGAATTCCCGGCGACGACAAGGGCCGTATCGGTCTTGCGATCTCTCGATCGAACCCACAGATCCTGAACGCCCTCATCGAGTACAGTCGTGCGCCGCGGCCAAGAGAGAACGGTGGGCAAGGCGGTGCGGGGAATCCCAACCAGGGCACGTATCGCACCGAAGACGGTGGCGCCACGTGGACACGCGTGAGCAACCGCAATCAACGCCCCATGTATTACTCGGAGATCTTCATCGATCCCTCGAATCCGAATCTGGTCTACACACCCGCCACCACCTCGATGAAGAGCGAGGACGGCGGGCGGACGTGGAGTCTGATCAACGCCCAGCCCACGTACGACGTGGGTGTGCACTCCGACATGCACGCCATGTGGATCAACCCGGGTGACCCGGAGCATTTCTATTTGGCCGGTGATGCGGGGTTGCACGAGACGTACGACGGCGGACAGAACTATCGGAAACTCAACAATTTCAACATTGCACAGTTCTATGCCATCGGTGTGGACATGCGCGATCCGTACTGGATCTACGGTGGTCTGCAGGACAACCACTCTTTCATGGGTCCCTCGGAGACGCGCCATTGGGAAGGCATCATCAACGACGACTGGCGTCAGTCGGGGTTCGGAGATGGGATGTACCAGCAGGTGGATCCCGAGAACCACAGGTACCTGTATAGCAGCTCCAACGATGGCAGCTACACGCGCTTCGATACCGAAACGGGTGACGCGCTCTCGATCAGCCCGCAGCCTCCGGCCGGAGAGGATTATCGCTTCGACTGGACCTCCCCGAGTCTCGTGTCACGACACGACCCCCGCGTGGTGTACGTGGCCGGCAATCGTCTTTTCATCTCGCACAACCGTGGCGAGAGCTGGGAACGGACGGAAGATCTCTCGAAACAAGTTGACCGCGATGGGTCGGAGTTGATGGGGGTGAGGGGTTCCGACCTCGAGATCTCTCCCAACGACGGCACGGGCAGCTACGGCGAGGCCGTGACGTTGGCGGAGTCACCGCTCGATCCTGCGATCCTGTGGGTGGGGATCGACGACGGAAACATTCAGGTTTCGAGAGATCAGGGACGGAGTTGGACCGAGGTGTCTGCAAACTTGCCGCGCGAATTGCGTGGCACCTATCCGAGTCGTGTTCTCGGTTCTCTCCGAGGGGGAGGCGTAGCATACCTGACGTTGGACGCCCACCGCGACGGAGACTTCAATCCTTACGTCTTCCGCACGACGGACTTTGGTCAGAGTTGGAAGAACATCACCAACAACCTACCGACCGGTTCGGTGAACGTCATTGTGGAGCACCCCGACAATCCAGACGTGCTTTTTGTGGGAACGGAGCACGCGCTCTTTGCGTCGTTCGATGCCGGCGACGGTTGGGTGAAGATGCCGAATTTCCCCACGACGCACTATGACGACATCGTGATCCACCCTCGGGACAAGGACCTGATTGCCGGAACGCACGGACGCAGCATTTACATCTTGGACGACACCCAGCCCCTTGCCGAGCTGCCCAACCGGAGGTCGGACGCCTACCTGTTCACGATTCCGTTGGGCACGCTGAAGAACTATTGGAAGGACACGTCGTACCGCGGCCAGGCAGAGTTCGCCGGTGAAAACCCACCCGACGGCGTGTACCTGACCTATAGTCTCGGCGAGGGCGGCGGAGCGGCGACGATCAGAATTACCAACGAGGCCGGGGAAGAGGTCCAACAGATGCGGGTGCCGTCGTCAACCGGATTTCATAGAGTGACATGGGACCTTCAATGGGACTTCTCGGGTGATACGGAAACGTGGAAACCGCTGGACAATTCGGGATTGCCGCGGACGCTGGGAACGCGCGCGGCATCGGTTTCGCCCGGGCTGTATGTGGTCACGCTCGAGGCACGGGGAACGACGTCGACGCAAACGATGCACGTTCGCGGAGATCCGGAGCTTCCGATCACCGACAGTCAATACCGGATGCGCGAGCGGTACGTCATCGCGTTGAATGAAGTCAAGGTGATGCTCAACAACGATCGGGTTCCCGAGGATCTGGCGCGGCGCATCCGGCAGCAGATGCGCTGGATGGACGTTACCGGGCGCGGGTTCCGCGGTGGTTCGTTCTTTGGGCCCACCGTCGCTCAACGAGACGCGTTGGCCGAGATACAACGCGCGCTCGCCGAGCTGCGGGAGCCGCGGCCCAGGCAGTGATGCAGCTGATCCACCCCCAACGTGAGCGGTAAGCCGTGAGCCGTAGGTGCAGCATATCCCGGGCTCCATCGATGCCGGTGCGCTATCAGCAGGGAGGGTCCAGCCCGATCGGTAGCGGCCGGCACCAAGAGATTGTGTATATGATAAATACATCATATATTTGATATATGAAATATGAAAAGAAGATCAAAAAATCTCGCGTCGGCGAGCGCGGACAGGTCACCATTCCCAAGTCGCTCCGTGCCCAATACGGCGTGAAACCGGGCCAAGAGGTGATATTCGAAGCGCATGAGGACGGTCTGCTCATCAGAAAGGTCGCGCGCGACGATCCGCTGCGCGCGCTCTTTGGGCGGGTTCAACGAGAGATGGACGTGGATCGTTACCTGGAACAGGCGCGGGGTGCCCGTTGGAGCCCGGAGCTAGACGAGGAATGATCACGGCGTTGGACAGTTCGGTGTTGCTCGACGTCTTGGTGGAAGGGTCGCCCGAAGCCGAGCGATCGTACAGCGCCCTGGATAGAGCACGCAGTGCGGGCCGTGTGGTTGCTTGTCCCGTCGTCTGGGCCGAGGTGCGCGCAGTGTTCGGACGGCAAGCCGATATGGATCTGCTGACCGATGCCGGGATCGAATTCGATCCCTTCGATCGGGAGACCTCGGAGACCGCCGGTAAGCTTTGGCGGGTGTACCGTAGTAAGGGTGGTCGGAGAACGAGATTGATCGCCGATTTCCTCGTCGCGGCGCACGCACAAGTCCGGGCGGATGCACTACTGAGCCGGGATCGTGGATTTGCCCGACGATACTTCTCCAAGTTGAAGCTGATCGAACCCTAGCCACGGATTGCGCGGAAACGCGCGGTAAGAACACGGAGCCCCGACGTGTCATCGGCGTTGGAGTTTTGTCTTGGCATTACTAGGACGGCAGGACTTTGGGCAAGAGGGCTCTCACGTTCTCGCCCATGATCGCGGCGACGTCGTCATCCGAGAAGTTGGCCTTCAACAACCCATCCGTGATCTCCGCCATTCCCGCGCTGTCGAACGGCGTTGCGACCGCGCCGTCGAAGTCGGAGCCGAGTCCCACGTGCGCTACGCCGACTTTGTCCGCCGTGTACTTGATCGCGTCGATGATCGCCGGCGTGTCGGTCCCGCCGATGGCGTGCTTGAAAAAGGTAATGCCGATCAAGCCTCCCTCGTTCGCGACCGCTTGCATGTGCCGATCGGCAAGGTTGCGCGTACTCTTGTGTGTTCCTTGGACGCCGGTGTGCGAAACGATGACTGGCTTCGTTGCCGCCGCAAGTACGTCATCGATCGTGGCCGGTGAGGCATGTGCCAGGTCCACGATCATACCCAACTCCTCCATGCGTCGGAGCACCTCGAGGCCGAACGGCGTCAGACCGCCCTTGTGGACTCCGTGAGCCGAGCCCGCCACGTCTGTGTCGAAGAAGTGCGTGAGGCCGATGAGCCGAAAACCCGCGTGGAACATCACGTCCACGTTTGCAAGCTTGCCTTGGAGCACCTGAGTCCCCTCGATCCCGAGCAGTCCGGCCACGCGGGGCTGGTCCCCTTGTGTCGTAACCCCATCCAGATCGGCAACCGACTTGATGATCGCAAGCGATCCGCGCGAAGCGTCGGCGAAGCGATGGAGCTTCTTGGCTTGGTACAGCGCACGTTCTTTCAGGTTGAACCAGGTGCGCACGGGCCAGCGTTGTAGCATCACCAACGCGGTAACCATGTCAGACTTGTCGGAGTTCTTCTCGAAATTGACTCCAAACGGCACCTTTGACACGACGGTGAACACCTGAAAGCTGACGTTGCCGCTCGTGAGCCTTGGTACATCCACGTGTCCGCGCCGGTGGCGGCGGTTGAGGTCGCGGTTCCAGAGCAGCGCGTCGGCGTGGAGGTCGGCGATCCAGAGACGCTTGTGGAGCTCGGCCGCTTTTTCGCTCAATGACCTCGGAGCGTGTCGACGCGACCGATTGGCGAGCGCGTCGATGATTTGGGGGGAGAACCACACCAGCACGACGACGAGCAGGACGATGAGGATGGGGGCCATGGTTTGCGCGTTCCGAGTGCGACGGAGAAGAATGGAATCCAACGTATCGCTGAGCTAGGGGCTTGGCCACCGGTGTCTCCTCGCTGGTAACCCCGGGCTCCCGCCCGGGGTCGGCTCTACCGGGGTGAGGTTGGGGGGATCCGCGACCTCCAAAGCTTTAGCGTCATCCGCGGCCCCTCCCGAACTAGCACTCCAGGCCCCATCTTAGTGCCCATGAGTGACCTCCAAGGCTTTAGCGTCATCCGCGGCCCCTTCCGTCCTTCCGTCTTTCCGTCCTTCCGTCTTTCCGTCCGTGCATTGGAGAAAACATCATGAACGACGACCGTGGCGAAACCGCGAGCGCCGTGCGCGACGAGCAAACGGGCGCAAACCACATGTCTCGCAGAGAACTCGTTGCGCTGCTGGGTGGCGGCGTCCTGGCAACCGCCCTGCCGTCTTGCGCTCCACGTCCCTCGTCCGGTACCGATGCACTCGCCGACCCCCTCTACTACTCGTCGGTGAAGGCGCTGGCGAGTGCTATTCAGAGAAAGACCGTCTCGTCCGAGGAAGTCGTGCAGGCTTTTCTGGACCGTATCGAGGCGGTGAACCCCCAACTCAATGCCGTCGTGCAACTCGCCGCGGAGGCGGCGCTCGCTCGGGCGCGGGAAGCCGACTCGGCGTTGGCGCGGGGGGAGACGTGGGGGGCGCTCCACGGTGTTCCCATGACGATCAAGGATTCCCTGGACACGGCAGGAGTGATTTCCACGGGTGGCACAAAAGGGCGGGCTTCCTTCGTACCGGACAAGGATGCCACCGTTGTCGAGCGGTTGCGCGGTGAGGGGGCGATTCTGTTGGGCAAAACCAACACACCGGAGCTGACCCTCTCGTTCGAAACCGACAACTTGATCTACGGCCGCACCAATAATCCCTACGATCTCTCCCGGACGCCCGGCGGGAGCAGCGGCGGCGCCGCAGCCATCGTCGCTGCCGGTGGGGCACCGTTCGACATCGGAAGTGATTACGGAGGAAGCATCCGGCTGCCCTCGCACTTCTGTGGGACTGCGGGGATCAAGCCGAGCGCGGGGCGGGTTCCCAGAACGGGGCACATCTATCCGTTTGGCGGAGTCCAAGATTCGTTTCAACAAATCGGACCGATTGCGCGCTACGTCGACGACCTGAGCTTGATCCTGCCGCTGATCGCGGGCCCCGACGGGGTCGATCCCGGAGTCGTGCCGCTACCTTGGCATGATCCGGAAGAGGTCGACCTGGCCGCGCTGCGAGTTTCTTTCCACACCGACAACGGTATTGCAACACCCACTCCCGAAATCGTCGCTGCCGTCGAAGCGGCCGCGAGAGCGCTGTCCGGTGAGGCGTTACGAGTAGAGGAAGTACGCCCCCCCGGCGTCGAGGAGTCGTTTGATATCGGCCTGCCCATCTATTTTTGGGATGGGGGTGCCGCCGTCAGCCGTTTGTTACGGGACGCGGGAACCACGGAGCACACACTTCGAGATTTCACCGACTCCGAGGCCATGCCGGCGGCACAACTCGATGAGCTGATCCAACAGTGGTATGCGCTGCGGAGCAAGATGCTCTCGTTCCTCGAGGATTTTGACGTGATCGTGTGCCCGGTAAACGCCTTACCTGCGGTTCCGCACGGCGGCACCGGTGCCCCCGAATCGCTGACCGCTTTCAGTTATACCGTGACCTACAACCTCACGGGTTGGCCTGGGGCCGTGGTGAGAGGGGGAACCTCTCCCGAGGGCTTACCCATCGGCGTGCAGATCGTGGCGCGACCCGCGCGCGAGGATGTCGCACTTGCCGTGGCCAAGTTTGTTGAGATGGCCCTAGGAGGCTTTCAACGTCCGTCGATCTGAGAGCCACGGATGACGCTGAAGCTATGGGACACGGATCCCCCGACCCTTCCCCAATTAGTGCGGACCCCCGGGCCAAAGTCCGGGGTTGCGCGCAAAGGAGCCACCGGATGAGGATTTTCACGTACCACGTGCTGCTGATGGTGCTCACCGCGTCGCCCGCCGCCGCGCAGGTCACCGCGATCCGCGCGGGCGGCTTTGTCGATCCGGACGCGGGTACCGTATCGACGAACCAGATCATCCTGATTGAGGACGGGCGTTTCCGGGCGATCGGCGCCGACGTCACCATTCCTCGGGGCGCCGAGGTCATCGACCTGTCGCACCTCACGGTCCTCCCGGGTTTGGTTGATGCGCACAATCATTTGGCCCTGACGTACAAGGTCGACCCCGAAAACAACATCTACTACCTGACATATGTGCTCGAGAGCACGCCGCTCCGTGCGATCCAGGCTGCCTCCAACGGCATGCAGATGCTGTCGTCCGGCTTCACCATCGTTCGCGACATGGGCAACAACGGCAACTACGCGGACACGGCGCTGCGCATCGCGATCGAGCAGGGGTGGATTCCCGGACCGGCGATCATCAACTCGGGCATCATCATCGGTGGGATGGGCGGTCAGTTCTGGCCCACGCCGGAGATGGCGATGGACCGAAACATCGTGTACCCCGAATACCTCGATGCGGACACACCGGACGAGATCGTCAAAGCGGTACGGCAGAACGCGCTGTTCGGCGCGACGGTCATCAAGATTTGCGTGGACTGCAAGCCGTGGGGCTATTCGACGGACGAGATCCGCCTGTTCATCAGCGAAGCGGCAAAGGCCGGCCTCAAGGTCGAGGGTCATGTGCAAACGGTGGACGGTGCGGGCCGGGCCATCGAAGCCGGCATCTGGTCCATCGCGCACTCCGGTGCGCTCACCGACGAGATGCACAAGCGGATGGCGGAGAAGGGAATCTGGCGGGCCGGCACCGAGACGCCGATCACGTTGGTGGGACACACGAGCGAGGGCCGCTACGAGCGGACGGTCGCGGGCTTGCAGAACGCGTACGAAAACAACGTCCCGCTCACGTTCTCGACCGACGCGGACTATTACATCCCCGGCATGACACGCGGGGAGGTCGCCATCGAGTTCATCTCAACGTGGAAGGCCGCCGGCATTCCCACGGCCGACATCCTGCGGGCGATGACGACGAACGGTTACCTGGTGAGTGAGACCGAGAACGAGCGCGGACCCATCAAGGTGGGTCTGGCGGCCGACCTGATCGCCGTGGCCGGCAATCCTCTCGACGACATCGACGCATTACGTGACGTGCAGTTCGTCATGAAGGACGGCGTGGTATTCAAGCAGGGCGGCGTGATGACCCCGGGCCGGTTTTTCCACGGCGGGCCGGTCAACGGTTGGAACATCCGGTAGGGCCTCGGTAGGGGCGAGGCATGCCTCGCCCTTACCGGCTAGGGCGCCTCGGGCGGCTACATCTTACACGCCTCGCCCTTACCGGCACCTCAGCAAGGAGCATGTCCATGGACTGGGATAGCATAGGTTCGTTCGCCCTCTTCCTCAGTGCGGGTGGTTTTGGCATGGGCCTAGTCTGGCTGGCCTCGTTCCGGATGAAGCTCAAGCACAAGCTGGAGTTGGCACGATTGGGTGGCCAATCCGACGACGCCGTCGATCAGCTGCGAGAAGAGATGCACGACCTCATAGAGCAACAGGGGGCGCAGTTGGCAGACATGCAGGAGCGTCTCGACTTTGCCGAGCGGCTGCTGACAAAGGGTCGGGACGTGCATGAGGCGGGGGAAGGGGCCGACAGGGGTACGGATTGAAATTGACCACTCGCACCCTTCGGAGCCCCGCGCGTGTCTGACACCCTCGACCGCATCACTACAGCACTAGCCGACCGCTACGCCATCGAGCACGAGCTCAGGGCTGGCGGGATGGCCACCGTCTATCTCGCTCAGGACCTGAAGCACGATCGCAAGGTCGCGGTGAAGGTGTTGCGTCCGGAGTTGGCTGCCGTCGTGGGCGGCGAACGCTTCCTGCACGAGATCAAGCTCACCGCCAACCTACAGCATCCCCACATCCTCGCGTTGCACGATTCAGGCGAGGCCGACGGGTTGGTCTTTTACGTGATGCCGTTCGTGGAGGGCGAATCGCTGCGCCACAAACTCAACCGCGAGAAACAACTCTCGGTCGAGGAGACCATCGAGATCACCAAGGGCGTGGCGAGCGCGTTGGACTACGCCCACCGCCATGACGTCATCCATCGCGACATCAAACCCGAGAACATTTTATTGCAAGACGGCCAACCGGTGGTGGCCGATTTCGGGATAGCGCTAGCCGTGTCCGCCGCGAGCGGGACTCGTCTCACCGAAACGGGCCTTTCGCTCGGCACGCCGCACTATATGAGTCCCGAACAGGCGATGGGCGACCGTGAGTTGGACGCCCGCAGCGACGTGTACTCTCTGGCGTGCGTGACTTACGAGATGCTGGTGGGCGAACCACCGCACACGGGACCCACGGCCCAGGCGATCGTTGCGAAACTGCTCACCGAAAAGGCACAGCACATCGGCCTGCACCGGGACACCGTGCCGGCGCACGTCGATGCCGCCGTACAGAAGGCGCTGGCGAAGCTGCCCGCCGATCGTTACGACAGCGCCGCGCACTTCGCGGAGGCGGTGGCGACGCCGACAGCCGTGCCTGCCGCGGCGCCGGCAACGACCGGGGCCGTTTCATCCTCGACGTTGACCATCGAGCTGCCGGTTGCTCTGCAGACTGCCACCCGGTTGGCGAAGGGCCGCGGGTTGCCGTGGGCGCTCGTGGCACTGCTGGCGGTGACCGTGGGGGTGTTGGCGCCGAGATTCGGGCGGGGCAACGCGTCGGGTTCCTCGGATCCGGTGCGGTTTTCGGTGACTCTTCCGCCGGCGGAGCAGGTCGCGGACCAGTCCGGCGTGCTATTGACGAGAGACGGCACCGCAATGTTGTTGATGGCCACCCGTAACGACACGACCCGGTTGCATATTCGCTATCTGAATCGACAGGAGATCGTGCCCATTGCGGGAACGGAAGGGATAGTCCTGCGCCCGTTCCTGTCTCCCGACGGTCGCCGGATAGCTTTCGGTGCCGACAATAAACTCAAGACGGTGTCCATCGACGGCGGCACTCCTCTCGAGCTCGCCGACGCCCATTTCGTGTTCAGTGGTAGCTGGGGTACCAACGACACCATTGTCTACTCCCCCTCGTCCACGGCGGGATTGTGGCAGGTGAGTGCGGACGGAGGGACGGCGGTGGAGCTGACTACGCCGGACGCGTCGCGAGGGGAACTTGGCCACTGGTGGCCACAGATCCTTCCGGGCGGCAAGCACGTACTGTTCACGAATTTTTCGACGCCGATCGAACGAGCGCGCATTTCCGTGTTGTCGCTGGAAACAGGCGAGCAGAAGGATCTGGTGGCGGGTGCGGTCTTTGGGCGCTACCTACCGACAGGGCATCTCGTCTTCGTCCGTGCGCAGACATTGTTGGCGGTGCCGTTTGACATCTCACGACTGGAGGTGACGGGAACGGCGGTGCCGGTCGTGGAGGACGTGGCCATGGGTTTGGGCCAAGGTAGCGCGGGCATTTCCTTTTCTGATAACGGTATCATGGCCTACGTACCGGCCTCGGTTTGGAATGCAAAGAGCCTGCTCGTGTGGGTGGACCGTGCCGGGAACGAAGAGCTCATCGTCGAGGCCCCCGATCGCTATAACTACCCTCAGCTATCACCTGACGGTCGACGGTTGGCCTATTCGATAATTCGAGAAAACGAGGACGTGGTGGTACGTGACCTCGCACGTGGTGTTTCTACGCCATTGACGCGCGGCGCTGCCGAGGAGTTCGGCCCTGTTTGGACACCGGACGGTGAGCGGGTGATCTACGAGTCGGATCAACCTCCCTACGCCATTTTTTGGAGGGATAGTGACGCGCTTGGTCCCGAGGTGCCCCTCCTCCAAAACGAGTACGACAATTTCGCGTCTTCCGTCTCGCCGGATGGGAAGATCTTGGCCTACAAGCAGTCCAACCCCGACGACATTTGGTTGCTCCCGTTGGAGGGGGGCGACTCGGAGATCTACAGAAAGACTGAATTCAACGAATTTGCTCTCGTTTTCTCGCCCGACGGGCGCTGGATCGCCTACGCATCGGATGAATCCGGTCGTCACGAGGTGTATGTGCAGTCGTATCCGGATCCCACGGAGGCCCGACAGCAGGTTTCCACCGACGGAGGCACAATGCCCCTATGGGCACGCGACGGACGAGAGCTTTTCTATCGAAACGGTAAAAAAATGATGAGCGCGTCGTTCGACACCGCTTCGGGCTCTCCGGGAACTTCGTCTGTGCTGTTCGAGGGACGATACCTGTCCAATCGAAACGTGCGTGGTTACGACCTCGCGGCCGATGGGCGCTTCATCATGGTCCGTACACCCGATGAATCCCTGCCCAGACAAATCAACGTCGTGCTCAACTGGTTCGACGAGCTAAAGGAAAGCATGAATGCCCGCTAAGCAAGGAGGCGATCCGATGTTGAGTTTTGGTGCAGAGAGGCGATCCGATTGGGACCACTTTTCCTCGCTTCTTCACGGGCATCCACGGCAGCCGTCAAGAGACGTTCCCTGTCGGAGACGGTGTCGGGAAACGCTGCCACGCCAAAGGAGCAAGTGAGCGGATTCTCCCCTCCCAGGCCGTGCGTTGCTGCGGTCACGGCCCCGCGCACGCGATCTGCCACGGTGATGGCGCCAGCCAGTGCGACGTCGGGAAGAAAAAGTGCGAACTCTCCGCTGCGGATGTGCGCCGGGACGTCGTAATCTCTCAGGCTGTTTCTCAAGGCCGACGCCACTTGCTTTGTGACGGTGCTTGCCACGTCGGTGTCGAGGGCCGAGACATCGTCGACCGTCAGACTCACGAGCGCGCACTGTTTGGAAACCGAATCGCGCATGGCGCGCTCGAGGCCCGGTCGGTTCGGCTGGCCGGTAGCCCCATCGATCAATCCCAACTGCTGTGAGAACCGCACTGCGATATTCTTCCCGATGAGGGCTCCGGCGCGACCCGTCACTTTCGCCAACCAAACGTGCATGGTGCGATCGACGAGTTCCGGAGGGGCGAACACTACGAGTGCGCCCACGCTGCGGTGTCCGTCCAGCAGCGATAAGGCCAGACCCTGTTCCTCTCGTTGACGCCGATCACCGCGGATATCTCCTAGCAGGTTGCGGAAAAAGTCGGGTAATGGACGATAGCATCGCGAGCCGGAAGTTCTTATCGTAGAGGGACCTCGATGGGAGTGCCACGATGCGCGGGAACAAGACGAATCAGTCGGCGCTGTTCAGCTATATCAGTGCGGAGGATCGGGTGCCCTCCGACCATCCGTTGCGCGCCCTGCGGGCGCTGGTGGACCCGGTGTTAGCCCGGCTCTCGCCGCAGTTGGACCGGCTGTACGCGCGGCGGGGCCGGCCGTCGATTCCCCCGGAACATTTGTTACGCGCGTTATTGCTGCAGGTGGTGTATACGATCCGGAGCGAGCGGCAGCTGATGGAGCAGCTCGATTACAACATCCTGTACCGATGGTTTGTGGGGTTGAATCTGGACGACGCGGTGTGGGTGCCGACGGTCTTTACGAAGAATCGGACGCGGCTGGTCGAGGGGGGCATCGCGGATGCGTTTCTGGCCGAAGTGTTACAGGAGGCGGAGCGGCGGGCGTTGTTGTCGAATGAGCATTTCACCGTCGACGGGACCTTGCTGGACGCGTGGGCGAGTCAGAAGAGTTTTCAGCCGAAGGCCGGCACCCGCCCGCCAACGGACGATGATCCGGGGAATCCGAGCGTGACGTTTCGCCAGGAGAAACGGACGAATGCGACGCATGCGTCGCGGACGGACCCGGAGGCGCGGTTGACGCGGAAGAGTGGGGGGCAAGGCGCGCAATTGGCGTACTTGGCGAGTGTGTTGATGGATAATCGGCACGGGCTCGTGGTGGCGACCGACGTGACGCAGCCCGGCTACGAGGCGGAGTGTGCGAGTGCGCTGGCGATGGTGGGGAGCTTACCGCCGACGGCCCGGCGTCGGACGTTGGGGGCGGACAAGGGTTATGATCGGTGCGGGTTTGTCGACACGCTGCGGGCGTTGGGCTGGACGCCCCACGTCACGCCGAACGTGCACCGCACGCGGTTGCGGAGCGCGGTGGATGGCCGGACGACGCGCCATCCCAGCTATGCGATCAGTCAACGGCAGCGCAAAAAAGTGGAAGAGATCTACGGGTGGGGCAAGACGATTGGGTTGTTACGCAAACTCCGACATCGCGGGACCCCGCGGGTCGGGTGGGTGTTTACGTTTACGGCCGCGGTCTACAATCTGATGCGGATACGCACCCTGACCCTGGCCGGAGGCAGCCCCTGATGGGGCAGTGTGGGCCGCATTCGTCACGCCGACCGCACCGCGGGGGCGGTAATAGGGGACCGCACGCTGGTACACCGTCGTGTTACCCGGACAAACGCGGCCCACCATGAATTTTTCCGCAACCTGCTAGGAGGTCCCGTGCGCCACGGGCGTACAACATGAGCTCGCTAAGGCACGCGCGTCCGGCGGATGATTCGGGCGTCACCGTCATGCCTAGCAGGCGACGGTCGGTTCCTACGGACGCGGCGACGACCGACGCAGCTTGGGTGGCAGGGTCGAGCACGACGACAACGGCCGGGCAGCGCGTGGTGTTGAGGACGGCATCGGCCAGTGTGACTCCGAGGCTTTTGACTGTTTGGGGGAGTTGCAGAGAGGAATCGTCCATGGGCGCTTCGCCTCCACCGATGGCGAGGGTAAACCGTTGCTCAACAAGTAGATGCAATTGAGCGACCGAAGGTTACACGTCCTCGCTGGCCGCCGGCTTCCACAGACGGTACCGTCGGACCGACCATCGACGACGAACTAAGACTTTTGAGGTCGATGAGCTCTCGTAACCTCGTTCTACCGCGGAGCAAATGAGTGGCTGCTAAGAAGCTCCCCACCAACGCCTACGTCCCGCGCAAAGGCGAGAGCTACGTCCCCTTCACACACGGCCAAAGCCTCACCGAATTTACGTTCAAGGCCGCGCTCGCCGGCATCGTCCTCGGCGTCGTGTTCGGCGCGGCCAATACATACCTCGGTCTCAAAGCGGGTCTGACGATCAGCACCTCGATTCCCGTCGCCGTGCTCACGGTGGTGGTGTTTCGTCTGTTCTCGGCGTTCGGCGTTCGCTACAGCATCCTCGAGACCAACATGTCGCAGACCATCGGCTCGGCTAGCTCTTCGGTGGCCTCGGGGGTGCTGTTCACGATCCCGGCGTTGTTCATCTGGGGCATGAACCCCGAATGGGCACAGATCACGCTGCTCGCGATGAGTGGGGGGCTCGTCGGGGTGTTGGCGATGATCCCACTGCGCCGATACCTCATCAAGCAACAGCACGGCAAGCTCCCGTATCCGGAAGGCATGGCGTGCGCCGAAGTGTTGGTCGCCGCGGAGAGCGGTGGCAGACAGGCTTCCGGGGTATTCTGGGGGCTCGGCATTGGCATCGTGTTCAAGCTGCTTACCGACGGCTTCAAGGTGGTGCGGGGCACGTTCGAGGTGGGGTTGGGTTACAAGGCCAGTATTGCGGCGTCGGTGTCACCGGCGCTCATCGGCGTGGGATACATACTTGGTCCACGCATAGCGACGGTCATGGTTGCGGGCGGAGCGCTCTCTGCGTTGGTGATTATACCGGCGATCAACTTGTGGGGCGCGGGTCTCACGGAGCCGCTCTTTCCCGAGACGGAAATGTTGATCCGTGACATGTCGGCCGGCGAGATCTGGAATCGCTACGTGCGGTACATCGGGGCGGGCACAGTGGCTACCGCCGGCATCATTACGCTCATCCGCTCGATTCCTACGATGATAGAATCGTTCAAGCTGGGACTCGGGCATTTGTCGGGCCGAATGGAGGGCGCGTCGAGTATTGAGCGCACCGACCACGATCTTTCCCCCAAGATGGTCATCGGTGTTGCCCTCGTCGTTCTGCTCGTCCTGACGTTCGTTCCGGGCATACTCGGATATATCGATTCGGTCGGTGTTCGGGCATTGGCCTCGATTCTCATCGCGGCGTTCGCGTTCTTTTTCGTCACCGTCAGCGCTCGGATAGTCGGCCTCGTGGGTGTGACATCGAACCCGACCTCGGGCATGACCATCGCCACCCTACTCGGCACCAGCTTCATTTTCTTCCTCCTGGGGTGGACCGACCTTGCCGGCAAGGCGACGGCGCTCATGGTGGGCACGGGCGTCTGTATTGCCGCGTCGATCGCGGGCGACACCTCCCAGGATCTCAAGACCGGCTACGTGCTGGGCGCGACACCACGCCTGCAGCAGATGGGTGAGTTGATCGGCGTCATCACTTCGGCCGGTTTTGTCTGTCTGGTTGTGATTCTGCTGCACCAGAACGTCGAAGGAGGCCTTGGTGGGGCCGAGCTACCGGCGCCACAGGCGGTGCTGATGAAGCTCGTCATCGACGGGGTGCTCGATCAGAAGCTGCCATGGGTCCTCATCTTCATCGGGGTCGGTATCGGGCTTGTTGCGTCGCTGTTCAAGGTCCCCGTCCTTGCGTTTGCCGTGGGTGTGTATCTGCCGTTGTCGACCATGGCGGCGGTGTTTTTGGGAGGACTGACACGTCACCTGTTCACGAGGAACCGCGAGGAGGGAGACGCAGAGCACCGTCGCGAACAGGGCGTCCTGTTTGGGTCGGGTCTAGTGGGCGGTGGGGGTCTCACGGGCGTCTTGTTGGCTCTGTGGGTGGCAGTCCGGGGTGGAGAGCGGATTGTGGGTTTCCCGTTGGACATTCCCGACGCTGCCGGTCAAGCGCTCGCGGCCATAACAATTCTGGCCATCCTGGGGATCATGGTGAAAATTGCGACCCGGCCCGCGCTGGCGTGATTTTTGTGGCGGGACGGTCGAGTCGGGAATTGACACGGATTGAGCCCAGCGTTAGCGTAACCTTGGTAGTGTCTTCCGTCTGTGAGGATAACCCCGACGCGGGGGGATAATGCCGCGGACAATGATGCAAGCTCGGTAGCTGCGGCATGCCCGGACTCCGAGGAACATCAGTCACCAACAAGGAGTACGGGAAATGCGCGTCGCAGGCACCGTCAAGTGGTTCAACGACAGCAAGGGGTTCGGTTTCATCCAGCGTGAGGACGGCGAGAAGGATTGTTTCGTCCATCACACCGCTATTCAGGGCGACGGCTTCAAGTCGCTCAAGGAAGGCGAGCGGGTCGAGTTTGACGTCGTCGAGGGCCAGAAAGGCCCCGCGGCGGAGAACGTGACGCCGGTGGAAGCCTGAATCCACTCTTCTGACGGCGAAACCCCGAGGGCTGTCCCAGTACGGGCCAGCCCTTTTGCGTGCTTGTCTTCGGGAATCTCCTATTGAATAGCGGCCGTAGCATGGCGGACCCGTCACTATTCGGTTCGGTCGACGAGCGCAACGCCCCACTTGCGCACCGTATGCGTCCCAAGAAGCTCGAAGAGTTTTTGGGACAAGAACACTTGCTAGGTCTCGGAAAACCGCTCCGTGATACCATCGAACGCGGCGCGGTCGGGAGTATGGTGTTCTGGGGGCCACCGGGTTCGGGAAAGACGACGCTCGCTCGATTGGTCGCCAACTACACCGACCGAGCGTTCGAATCGTTCAGCGCCGTCACCGAAGGCGTCCCTCGCGTCCGCGAGATCATCAAAGAAGCGCAGCAACGTCGAGAGCTCGAAGGCCGCGGAACGATCTTGTTCTGTGACGAGATTCATCGATTCAACAAGGCCCAGCAGGATGCTTTTCTCCCGTGGGTTGAGGAAGGTGTCATCACGCTGATCGGCGCAACTACGGAAAATCCGTCCTTCGAACTCAACTCTGCTTTGCTCTCGCGTCTGCGGGTATTCGTGTTGGAGCCGCTCGAGGCGCAACACATTCGCGCGATTATCGACGGTGCGTTGGGTTGCCTCGCCAAAGACACGAGCCAACTTGCGTTCGCCGAGGATGCCATCGATCTGCTGGTGCGCCACGCCGACGGGGACGCCCGCCGGGCATTGAACGCGACCGAAGCCGTGGCGGTGCACGTTCAGTCACTCGATCCTTCACCCGAGGCCGCGGTTTCGGCGGACCTCGTCGAGTCGGTGCTCGAGCGGCGAATGGCCCGCTACGACAAGTCGGGAGAAGAGCACTACAACCTGATCTCCGCCCTGCACAAGGCGGTGCGGGGAAGTGACGTGGAGGGAGCACTGTACTGGCTGGCCCGGATGATCGACGGGGGTGAAGATCCGCTCTACCTCACACGCCGTGTCGTCCGGATGGCGTCCGAAGACATCGGCCTAGCGGACCCGCGGGCGCTCTCGATCGCGTTGGCGGCGAAGGACGCGTATCACTTCCTCGGTTCTCCCGAGGGCGAGTTGGCCATCGTGGAAGCCGTCATCTATCTCACCACCGCACCGAAATCCAACCGGACGTACGAAGCATGGAGTCGCGCGCAACAAGCGGCTCGGGAGCATCCGGCGGAACCGGTTCCGTTGCATGTCCGGAACGCTCCCACGGGGCTCATGAAGGAACTCGGCTACGGCAAAGGGTATCGCTACGATCATGCCGAAGGCGGATTGGCAGCGGGGCAAGAATATTTGCCGGAAGTGCTGCGAGGAGCGCGTTGGTACGAACCCACGAGTCTCGGGTTTGAGAAGACCGTAGCGGAGCGTCTCGAGCGGTGGGCCAAGTTGAAGGAAGACGCAAAGGGGCGGTAGCACACACCAACATGAGAGTGTTTGCAATTATTCAATCGCGAGTGTCGGCATTGATGGCCGTCGCATGCACTGTGCTAATCGGTTGCGGTGACTCGTCGGCACCGGAAAGCGGATTGGACTCCAACGTTCCGCCCATCACTGAGGGTAATTGGTACCGGCCCGGTGTGGACGCGACTTGGCAGTGGCAACTCCTTGGTACCGTGAACGCCGCCTACGATGTAGATGTGTACGACATCGATCTGTTCGACGTGTCCGCGAGCGTCATTGCGTCGCTTCAGACGGCCGGCAAGCGGGTGATCTGTTATTTTTCCGCGGGCTCGTTTGAGAGTTTTCGATCGGACGCCAGCCGGTTTAATCAAGACGAACTCGGAAATACCCTAGAGGGATTTGCAGACGAGCGGTGGTTGGACATCCGATCGGCTAACGTTCTGGAAATCATGAACGACCGGCTCAATCTCGCTGTCCAGAAGGGATGCGACGGTGTCGAGCCGGACAACGTTGACGGCTATGCCAACAACAGCGGTTTCAACCTCAGCGCTACGGACCAGCTGGCCTTCAATCGCCGTATCGCCAACGCTGCGCATGAGCGCAATCTGGCGGTTGCGTTGAAGAACGATCTCGATCAAATCTCGACCTTGCTCGATTACGTCGACTTCGCCGTCAACGAACAATGTCACGAATTCGATGAGTGCGTGGAGATGCAGCCGTTCGTGACGGCGGGAAAACCCGTGTTCAGCGCCGAGTACGACAGTCAATTTGTTACGGATGTTGCAGAGCGCGATCGAGTGTGTGCGGCGGCGCGCGCGCAAAACGTTCGCACTCTCATCCTGCCACTGGATCTGGACGACTCGTTGCGGTTCAGCTGTGATGGGTGACGCGACCCTCAAGCTCGCGCTGCTGGGAACCGGACTGATCGCCGACAATCAACTCGCACCCGCAATCGTCCAGGCAACGGGCGTGCAGCTGTGGAGCGTCCTGAGTCGAGAGGCGGAGCGGGCGGACGGATTCGCTTCCCGACATGGCGCGGCGTCTTCAACTCCAGCGTACACCGATCTTGCTGAACTCCTGCGCGATCCCGACCTCGACGGCGTCGTCATTGCGACACCTGACAAGTTGCACGCCGACCAGGCTATTGGCGCGGCACGCGCGGGAAAACACGTCTTTGTCGAGAAGCCGATGGCAACGTCCGTTGCCGAGGCCGAGGAAATGGTTCGGGAATGTGACCGCGCTGGTGTGAGGCTAGGCGTGGCGTATCACCTGCGATGGCACGCCGGCCATCGCCTCGTTGCGAACGGGGTGCGCAACGGGGAATTTGGCGACCTCCGCCATATGCGGGTGCAGTGGACGTGGCCGGCGCCCGACGACAGCAACTGGCGCGCGCGTCCAGACGTGGGACGCTGGTGGAGCCTGGCCGGAGTCGGAACCCACTGTTTGGATCTCGTTCGTTGGCTCATGGTGCCGAGCTGCGGTGAGATCGACACGGTCCGAAGCGTGATCAGCCGATCCGTATGGCAGGGACCGCACGAGGAAACCGCCGTCGTTGCGCTGCGGCTCGAGTCGGGTGCCACCGCGGAACTATGCTCGTCGGTGGTCTTCGAATCACCCACGAGCTTGGAGGTCTACGGGACAAGCGGATACGCCCTGTGCACCAACACCCTCGGCTCACATGGCGCCGGTGAGATTCGCACCAGCCTCGGCGAACTGAGGTACTCCCCGGCCAATCCTTATGTGGGCGAGATCGAGGATTTCGCGGTGGCGATTCGAGATGGTCGGCCGCCGGAAGTCGACGGTGGTGAGGGTCTACGGAACGTCGAGCTGTTGACGCTCATGGTGGCGTGATGGTCTTATTGCCGGGCGAAGAACGCCACCTGCGCCCATCCCTCCACCGGCCGGCCGTTTTTCATGGCCGGTTCATACCGAATCCCCTTGGCAAATTGAATGGCCAGAAGGGTGAATTCCGGCACGTCCGACGGAGCCTTGATCAGGACCTCGGCGGCGGTACCATCGATGCGTACTCGCACGTTCAGGGTCGCCGGCTTCGACGGAGCCCTTGGGACACTGCGATCCAGTGTCACGAAGGTCGCGACCGTGGCCCGCGGCATCTGGTCGTAACACTCGCCGCGCCGATTGTAGGTGTCGTCGAAGCGCACGCATTGGCTCACCGGCTCGGAGGAGACCATGCGGACGCGGTGCCGCAGCGTGTCACCGGCGGCCAAGCTCACGGCGGCGGTGTACGGTTTGAGGCCTGGAGCCACCACTCGGAGCTCGTGCCGTCCGGGAGACAGATTATGACGAAACCCGCGCACCGGACGCCCGTCGATCCACATGCTGGCATCGGTGCCGGTGTTCGAGACGATTAGATGGCCGGTCGTGGGTTTTGTCTCCACGGGAGCTAGTAGTGTGACGATGGAATCACTCACAACCGTCGAATCACCCGTTGTGGAGTCGGCCACGGCCGCGGAGTCGGGTGCTACCGTCGAATCCGTGGGCAACAGCGAGTCGGTCGCTGCGCTCGCTAGCGTGGTCGTGTCGGTGACCGCGGCGGCCTGCAGCGAATCGCTGCGTGCAACGTCGTTTGCCAACGCGAGTCCCACCTTCGACAGCAGCGTTCGTACGATTGGGTGACGTTCGACCACCGGCTCGATCCCACCGGCGCTCTCGACGTAGAAATAGCCGCCTCCGCCTGCGCCGCCGAACAGCAGAAGCAGGAACATGCCGACGAGAACACCGGTCCGGCGCTTTTTGGGCCGTATGATATGGACGGCCTCCTGACGCGGCGGACTGGGAATCGGGGTATTCGGGGTCGTGGGTGGTGGACCCTGCGCGTCCATCGTCCGCGCTTGCGACGGGCGCGCAGACAAAGCGTTCTCAGTCCGGGGACATGTCGTCGCGGCCTCCGTCGGCCCCGAAAGCATTGCGACCCGATCCTTGCCTTCCGACAATGCTTCGATCAATTCGTCGGAGTTCTGGAATCGATCTTCCGGCTCCTTCGCCATCATCTTCTGGATGATTTTGAACAGGGCGCGATGCTCTGACGTTCTCAACTCCGGCACGGGCACCGGCTCGGTGACGTGTTTGTAACCGATAGCGAACGAGTCTTCTCCGTCGAAGGGCACCCGCCGGGTGAGGCATTGGTAGGCCACCACGCCGAGCGAGTAGAGATCGCTGCGGCCGTCAACCGGCTGGGCACGCACCTGCTCGGGACTCATGTAGTAGGGCGTGCCGATCGCCATCCCCGTACCGGTCAAATTCGTGCCGAACACCGCCTTGGCGATACCAAAGTCGCACACCACCACCTCGCCCGATTCCTTGAACATGATGTTGTCGGGCTTCACATCTCGGTGTACCACGCCGTTGTCGTGGGCGGAGCCGAGCGCGCTGGCCGACTGGACGAGAATGCGGCGAATGTCTGTGGGATCGAGCGCGGCGTGTTGGATCAAGTCAATGAGCGCGGGACCCCGAAGGAAGCGCATTGCAAAGTAGATGACATCACCTGAGCGACCGACTCGATAGATCGAAATGATGTTGGGATGCTCGAGCTTGGCTGCGGTTCTGGCCTCGTTCGCGAAACGCTCGACCAGGTTTGAGTCGTGCGCATGCGAGAAAGGCAACACCTTGAGCGCCACGTCGCGTTTGAGTTCGCGCTCGCGGGCACGGAACACCATGGCCATGCCGCCCCGGCCAATTTCCTCCCGCACGTCATAGTCGGCCTGCAGGGCCTCACGGACGATTTCGAGGTCTGTGAGGTCTGTCCGCTCGGTAATGGCGTGCATAGGGGTGGTGGCCGCGAGGTCCTGGCCGCAACTGGCGCAGAACGCGGAGTTCCCTTGAGCCGTCGTACCACAACGCTGACAAAGCATCCTCGTCTACCACTCCTTTTCGGTTCCAACAGGACCTTGAATATGTGCCCCCAACTCTAAGTGGGGCAAAGACATAGGTCTCTTCTGAGATGTGACGCCCGTCACGTAGCGGGCCCCGAGTTTGATTTCCCTTTGCAAGGGTCCGTGAGGTTTGCCATTCCGAGCCGGATTCGGGCTGGTCAGGGAACCCGCAACCCGTGTGGCCCACCTCACGCGTTTGCCATTTTCCACCCGGTTTCGCTCGCGTCTGCCGGGCGGATTCTGTGATCCTACGGGCTCTGTGTTGCTAGTATCGTGCCGTGGGGTGGGATGGGTGAGGGTGAGCCGTGAGCCGTGAGCCGTGAGACGTCAAACGTGAGCCGTGAGATGTGGGGCCACCCCGTTCCAATTTGGGTGTGTAGGGCCGCCTTCTCATCTCTCACCTCTCACGTCTCACGTCTCACGACTCACGGCTCACGACTCACGGCTCAGTCTATAAAAGTGTACGTGTACTTCACCATGAACGCACGGCTCTGAGACAACGGTAGCCGCGGGCCCGTGAACACGTCACGGTTGGTGTTGAACCCCTCGTTGTACACCAGCCACAGGTCGTTGCCTTCGCTGAAGTGATAGCGGAGACGCGCGTTGATACCCACGTCGTCGTCGGCGCTATTGTATTGCGTGAGCAGATTCGCCGAGAAATGTGTGTCGAGAGCTGCGTTGATTCGCAGTCGGACGAGGTGAGAGTCGATGGACTCGTTGCGCTCAGAAAAGCGAATGATGTTGATCTCGTACTGACCATCGATCGTGAAGTGCGGTGAGACGCGCCATTCCGGTTCGAGTATCACGTTCGTCCGCCAGCCGTCGTAGAAGCTGCCGGTGCCTACGGTGAGGGTTCCGTGCTTGGTCGCTCCCCGCGGAGACTGGAGGCGCAACCTTCCTTCATGAAACCAGTAGTCGCCGGACGGAATGTTCAAGTCGCCTGGAATGAGGAATGGCGTCAAGACGCTTTCGTAGCTATTTGTCACCGACAGCCGGATTCGTGCCTGGCTCTTGAACTCCAACGCCAACTGCGGTTCGATAGATCCGGATTCGGCCGAGTTGTCACTATTGCGCAAATAGGTCTGGCTTTTGTTGACGAGTTCGACGGTCCGAAGCGGTGACTCGGCGCTTGTAAAGCGTTTGTATTGCAGTTCGTTGTTGAGAAACGTGAAGTCGCTGCGAGTTTGAAACCCGATGCCTGCGTTGTAGTCAGCCCCCGATCTGATGAATTCACCGATGTAGCTGAAGCCGTTCTCGTTACGCCGCTGCCACATGGCGACAAACCGACCGGCGTCGAAAAACCCCTGACCCGGGACATCGGTATCGTCAAACGTTTGCACCAACTTCAGCGTGACATACTCGCTCCCAAACGGTCGAACGATGGCGTCGGCGCCGACCGCGATGTTATAGGTTCCGTCATCCGCAAAGCGGGTGGTGGCCATCCCGCCCACGTTGGAGAACGAGTTGAACACCTGCCGGCGGAGGCGTACGACGCCGACATTCTCCGATGGCAAACCGTCCTCACTCGCGGTTTGCATGTTGAGTATGCCGACGTCTGTTTTGCCCACGCGTCCTACCAAGCGAGCGCCCCCAAGAATGCGTACGGGTTCGCCATCGTTCAATCCGATGCGACGGCTGTGGAACACGCGGCTATTCCCTCCGGTGGCGAACTCGAAGATCGAAGCGCGTTCTTGAAAGAACTGGCGTTTTTCAGGAAAAACAACGAAAACCGAGTGAGGTTGATTTGTTGGTCGTCGGCTTCGACCTGTGCGAAATCCGTGTTGGCGGTGAGGTCGAGCGTGAGGTTGCTCGTGACGTTGTACTTGAGATCGATTCCTACTTCGTTGGTTGCATCGTTTCGGGTATCGTATGCGGTCTGCGCGACGTTTAGTTCGGCTGCCTGAGTCAGCCCACCGAGAGCGTAGGGGGTGATGTACACCGGTCTCGTGCTGTACACGCCTTCGAAAGAGACGCGTTGCGTGAGCGAGGGCTTTGCGAATCCAAAAAATTAATCTGGTCTGATCGGTGGAAAAATGTGGCGCTCGCCTTTTCGCGAGATCCAGCGGTAGACGGTCATGCCCATGATGATGCGACCATCGTCGTCCTGAAAACCAAGGCTCGAGAACGGTATCCGCATCTCGGCGAACCATCCTTCGCCGTTTTGCACGGCCGCAGCGTCCCAAAAGGTGTTCCAATCGCTGTTCAGGAGGCGCCGGAAGCCTCCGCCGCCACTCAACTCTCCGTCGTTCGCAATAGCGCGATCGCTTCGCACACCCGCCGGGTTGGTCGTGAACCAAGAAGCACTCTCGTGATCGTTGTATGTGTCGAGCACGATCGAGAGCAAGTCGTCCGAAAAGACTCCATCTCGTGCAAGTGAAAAGGTGCGAATGCCGTTAAGATCGGAATCGTACATGCGGCCGGCCACATAGATGTACTCATCGTCGTATGCCACTCGTATCTCGGTCCGTTCGGTCGGCTCGTCTCCGAACGTGGGCTGATAGACCGTCAGCGGAAAAGGAGTGATGGCTTGCCAGGCGGCCTCGTTGCTCAAGCCGTCCACGACGATTGGACCCGTCAAACGGGTGATAGGCATTGGGTCTTGCGCTTGAATAGGGTGCGCGACGAGGGCCAGAGCGATCGTTGCACCCAACGCCTCGCGTATTGTGCGGCCGCTCAAGTCCAGTGCATTGTTCGAGTCTCCAAGGTTCCCTTGCTCTCTCCCACCGCGCCATTCAACTTCGAGAAGACATCCGACTCGAACTGTGGAAGGCGGACAACGGTCATGCGAGGAATGCAATCTATGCCAAGAACGACGTTCGTGGGGATGCTCGGCGTCGCACTCGCGGTGGCGCCAAGCTCCGGCACGGGTCAGGATCTGCCGCGGGTCATCATGCAAACGGACCTCGGCGCGATCGAGATCGAGATCGATACCGTGCGTGCTCCCGTGACCGGCGCAAACTTTTTACGATATGTGGACGCCGGGTACTACACCCCCGGGCGGTTTCACCGCACCGTCACTCCGGACAATCAGCCAAACAACGAGGTGCGCATCGAGGTGATTCAAGGCGGTATGGAGCGCGGCACAGGGCTCACGCCGTTTGCGCCGATAGCGCTCGAACGTACCAACATCACCGGGCTGGCGCACCGTGACGGGGCTATTTCGGTGGCTCGTGGGGCACCAGACAGTGGCCGGTCCGATTTCTTCATCTGTATTGGCGACCAGCCCGAACTCGACTTCGGAGGAAAACGAAATGCGGACGGCCAGGGTTTTGCCGCCTTTGGGCAGGTGGTGCGCGGCATGGATGTCGTGCGACGTATTCAAGCGAGCACTGCCGATGGACAACGCCTGACTCCAGCCGTGGCCATTCTCAGCACACGTCGAAAAGAGTAGCGCATGTCCCACTGAACCGATTTGGGCTTCGGCCTGTCATTCACACGGGCATCTTGATCATCGAGCTACCGGTGGGGGGCGAAATGCAACTGGCGGGGCGATTTTGGCTGAAATTGGGCTCTGGATCGCGATCCTTCTGACGATCTTCTTTGTGCTAGGGGTGGTATCTCCCGGCCAGGGGTTTCGCGAAGTCGTGGGGCATCTCCCAGTATGGGACCACCGGATCCTCACGTCGATGTGGAGCTGATCTGCTCTGCGCGAATCGATCAACCGAGCCGTGATGGAGCTTCCGGAGCGCGAACGCGACGTGGTGGTGCTCAGGATGCTCCACGAGCGAAGCACCCAAGAGACCGCAGCAGTGCTTGGGTGTGCGGAGGGCACCGTCAAATCGACTCTCCACCACGCGCTCAAGAAATTACAAGTCTCGATGGAGGTGTGGGTACAATGACTAGTTGTTTGGATACGGATACCTTGGTAGGCGTTGGTGCGGCAATCGGTTGGGAAACCGAAGACACGCTCCATCACATCGCAACATGCCATGAGTCCCACGAAGAGCTGCGTCGGTTGGCGAAACTGCACGGCGTCCTCAACGACCAAATGCAGCCGATGCCGGGCTTCACCGAACGCGTACTCGGCGGTTTGCGGGCATCGGACCGCACCCCCCCCGTCGCACCGCCGCTGGTCGTTCGTCGGAGCGTTCAACGGGCTTCTTGCAGGGATGACGGCGGTCTTTGCCATCGCCCTCGGATCCGGAGGGTCGGTACCCGTGTCGTTTGGGCCGCCGGTACTCGTGGTGGCGGTGGTTGTGGCCATCGCCACGGCGTGGTGGAGCCGCTTGCATGGAGGCCGGCTTACGGAGTCGTGACGGTTCACCGGTCACCGGTCACCGGTCACCGGTCACCGGTTACCGGTTACCGATCACCGGTAACCTGATCCCTCCGTGTTAGATTGCATCGCACTGACCAGCTTGATTCCTACTACAACCCTGTAAACGAGGAGCAATGACCTCATACAACGTGGGCCTTCTTCCCGGTGACGGGATTGGCCCAGAAGTGACACGCGAAGGCTTGAAAGTCCTCAAAGCCGTTGCCGAGCTGGAGGGAGTGCAGTGCAATTTCGTCGACTACCCGTATAGCGGCGAGTACTACCTCAAGACCAAAGAACTCGTACCGGACTCCACCATCGACGAGTGGCGAACGCTCGATGCGGTGTTACTGGGCGCCATCGGGCATCCGGATGTCGAGGAGGGGCTGGTAGAACGTTCGGTGATCCTCGGACTGCGTTTCGGTCTCGACTTGTACGTTAATCTGAGACCAATCAAGCTGTACTCGGAGCACCTCTGCCCGTTGAAAGACAAAGGGCCGGAAGATATCGATCTCGTGGTAGTGCGTGAGAACACCGAAGGGATGTACTCACAGATCGGTGGGCACCTCAAGAAAAACACGGCGGACGAAGTCGCTATCGTCAACGGCGTCTATACTTGGAAGGGGTGCGAGCGCGCGTCGCGGTATGCGTTTGAGCTTGCGGAGAAACGCGCCAAGCAACGTGGCGACGGACCCAGTGCGAAACTGACTCTGGTCGACAAAGCCAACGCCATGCGGCCGCACGATCTGTGGACGCGGGCGTTTGCTCATGTGGCGCAAGATTTTCCCGATGTGGAGACGGACCACGCCTACGTAGACGCGTGCTGCATGTGGATGGTCAAGAACCCGGAATGGTTCGAAGTCATCGTCACCACCAACTTGTTTGGAGACATCATCACCGACCTCGGTGCCATGCTTCAGGGTGGAATGGGTATTGCTGCGTCGGGCAACATTCATCCGGGCGCGACATCGATGTTCGAGCCGATCCACGGCTCGGCGCCGAAATACGCGGGCAAGAACGTTGCCTGTCCGTTGGGCGCCATCTCGGCGGTCGCGATGATGTTGGACTTTCTCGGTGAGACGAAAGCGGCGACGCGGGTGGAGGATGCCGTGGCCGATCTACTTCGTAGCGGTGAGGTGCCGTCAGCCGACGCGCGCAGCGGGATCTCGACGTCGGATATGGGGGATATGGTGGTGGGGAGGGTGAGACGTGAGGGGTGAGACGTGAGAGGGGAGAGGGGAGAGGGCCGCCCATCCCCACCCCGGTTGGAGTGGATGGGCGGGGCCCTCTCCCCTCTCACTTCTCCCCTCTTACCCTCCCGACTATTTTGTGTTCTTGACGCATGTCACCGGGGGACGACCTTGCCTCCGTCAGAAAGGGCTATCGGAATGAAACGGATATGGGCAGTAGTGCTACCGGCGGGGGCCGCCTTGTTGATCATGGGATGTTCGGGTGCGGAGGAAGAACTGCCAGTCGAGGAGCGGGCGGGATATGCCATGGGCGTGAACATCGGCAACAACGTCAAGCCGATGCGGGATCACATCGATCTCGATGCGCTGGTGGATGGACTGCGCGACGTCATGAACGAGCGCGAGCTACGAATGAGTTCTGCCGAAGTACGTCAGGCAATGCAAGACGTGCTCGCGAGGTCGCGGGAATCGGAGGCCGATCGCCGGGAGGAACAATTGACGAAAAACATCGAAGAGGGACAAGCGTTCCTCGCGGAAAACAAGACCAAGGACGGCGTCGTCGAGACGCCGAGCGGGTTGCAGTACGTGATTCTCACCGAGGGAGACGGTTCGTCACCGTCGGCCACCGATCGGGTGACGGTGCATTATGAAGGAAAGCTCTTGGATGGGACCGTGTTCGACAGTTCGTACGAACGCGGCGAACCAGCCTCGTTTCCGTTGAATGGCGTCATCGCCGGTTGGACCGAGGGTGTCCAACTCATGTCGGTGGGAAGCAAGTTCAGGTTTTTTATTCCGTCCAACCTGGCGTATGGAGAGCAGGGTGCCGGCCAAGACATCGGTCCCAACGCCACGCTGATCTTCGAGGTGGAGCTGCTGGCGATTCCGTAGCCTGGAGCTATCGCTCGTCGAGCCGGTGCAAGCCGAGCTCGCGAGCGATCTTTTTTGCCTGATCCAGCTCCGAAAATGTGGGGCGTCGATTGATCTCCGGATACCGTTCGGCGGTCACTTTTCCGGCCGGATGGTATTGGTCCATCAGGTTGATGTACGTATCGCTGCCCAACTCGGACGCTACCCATTCGAGAATTGCGCGCGTGTCATCGAGGCCGTCCGGCATTACGAGATGTCGGATCAGAACGCCTCGGGTCGCCAGCCCATCTGCATTGACGGTCAGTGGGCCGACCTGGTCGTGCATCGCCTTGATAGCGGCGCGTGCGGCGTGCGGATAGTCGTGAGCCTTCATGTATTTGGCACTTTGGCGTTCGGACCAATACTTGAAATCCGGCATGTAGATATCCACGATGCCGTCCATTAAATCGATGCTCTCCAACGAATCGTAGGCGCTTGTATTGTATATGATGGGAAGCTCGAGCCCGCGATCCACGGCGAGCGCGACGGCCTCGACGATTTGGGGTGCCACGTGCTCCGGTGTTACGAAGTTGATATTGTGACAGCCCTGCGCCTGCAGACGCAGCATCATGTCAGCGAGTGCGGCGGGGGGCGTGCCATTCGGTCCGTGCCTGGCGGGCACGGCCTGGCTGATGTCGTAATTCTGGCAGAACACGCACCGAAGGTTACAATGTGAGAAGAAGATCGTGCCGGACCCGTTCCAACCGCGAAGGCAGTTCTCTTCACCAAAGTGAGGGAACCAACTTCCCACCACCGCGTATCGGCCGGTCTTGCACGCGGACCATTTATCTTGCAGGCGATTGACGCCACAATCACGAGGGCACGCCCGGCAATCTTCAAGCGCCGCCAATGCACGATCGACTCGGGTGCGCCACTCGTCGCGCGTGAGCGACAGGCAAGAGGGAGCGCGTGTGCTCATGGTCGGAAAATACTGGAATCTGCGGGAGAAAGAGTTACTTTGTAACATAAAGTACTTTATATTGCGTAGTAATGGTGTAAACCGATGTCGGAAATCCCGTTGAGGAACGCAGCCGATAGTGAGGAGCTGGTCGTGCTCGTAGACGAGGACGACCGCGTTGTTGGAACCGAAGGCAAGATGGCCGCACACATGGCGGGGAAGCTGCACCGCGCGGTGTCAGTCTTCGTATTCAACACTGATGGCCAACTCTTGCTGCAACAACGTGCGGCGTCGAAGTATCACTCCGCGGGGTTGTGGTCCAACACGTGTTGCGGTCATCCCCGGCCGGAGGAAGAGACGGAACCTGCCGCGCACCGCCGGTTGCAAGACGAGATGGGTTTTGATTGCCCGCTGCAACCGGGTTTCAGTTTCGTCTACAGGCGCCAGCTGGACGGCGGTCTGATCGAACATGAATACGATCACGTCTTCGTGGGACATCACGACGATGCACCAACACCAACTCCGGCCGAGGTTGCCGACTGGCGCTGGATCGGCGTTGACGAGGTGCTGACGGATCTGGAAGCGCACCCGGATCGGTATACGGCGTGGTTTGGGCTGGCCTTGGAGAAGGTGTTGGAGATGAGTAGCTAGTGACCAGTGGCCAGTGGAATCGGGAGTGGGGAGCGGGGAGCGGATGAGTGGTGCGGCTCCCGCTCCTCCCGCCGATACTGGAACCCCGACGCCGCCGCACCCGTCCTAATTAAGGAACGTCTTGGATCCGCTCGACGCTTATTGAATCGACGAAGGTTTCGGATTCCGGGGCTGCGTCGAAATCTGCTTCGAGCACGAAGAGCACGCGTTGTTGAAGAAGGTGATCGAACAACGGTCGCAGGTTCCTGCCCCGTATCACGATGTTGTGTTCCGGAAACTCCAGACGGATCCCGGTCGCCGGATGAAAGGCCATCGCCATGAGCTGCTTGTACGGCAGCGCAAACGAGTTCCCGTTGTGGCCGCGAAAATCCACCATCGGAGGTCGCTCGTTGGGTGGCGAGACCAGTTCAAACGGCTGCATCAAGTCCAAGGGATTTGGTAGGGTGATTCTTTCCATGCTCCTGCCCCGTGCTCGGTGTTATCCGCGCTACGCGGATTCGGCTTGAGGAATTTCAACTACGATCTACCCCGCTATCAGAGGGACGTTTCGCCTTGAGCTGTTCAAGCTGTCGGACGATCTCGGGTGACACGGTCAGGTCGTCGGCGATGGCGGCGATTTCTTCCGCTTCCTCCCAAGCCATTTCCAGGAGGGCCATTTCACCCGCCAAAATGTAGCGCTCGTTTTCCTCGTTGGCAGCCATCTCGATGGCCATGCGCATGTCGACCGGGAGGCTGGTGAGCGACCCTTGGTCGCCCGGGCGCGTGGTGTGAGAGCTGATTGCCGCGATGGATCGCATGTATTTGGTGGGGTCGGCGTGGACCTCGAGTCGCTTGATGGCCCGGCTCACCCTGTGGGCCGTGGCGCCGGTTCCATTGATCGACGGCATGATCAGGGCGATGGCGTTCATAGCGTGATCGCCGTGCATCCTGTCGGTTCCGTCGAGGTGAGTCAACTCCAATTGCCATCCGGTGCGTCCGCCGAGATCCGTCTTGATTTGCGCGAACGGCAGGTGGCCACCCAGCACCGTCAACGTCTCTCCATTGCTGCGGGGCACGCGGGCGACCAGCTTTGTCTCTTTGATACGCTGCGCAACGGCTTCGGCAGCCCGCAAGACACCGAACGCGCCGAGGGCCAATCCACCCAGCGGTAGGCTGCCAACCGCAAGCGCCGCCGCCGCGGTCCCGAGAGCGGACACGCGAATGACCGTCCGTTTGCGCCGCTGACCGAATTGGTCGCCGTAGCGCCATGCCGCGAACTCGGGAAGCTGCGGCTGACCAATCCGTACGAGTTCCAGTCCTTCGTTGAGGTGCGCCAGCCCGATGTTTTCGGTGCTGAAGCGTTGCCGCGCGCCCTGAAACAAACGCTCACAAATTTCGATGGCCTCCCACCGCGTTTCGATCGGTGTCAGGTTCCAGCGCTCGCAGTGATGGCAAACGACCCACAGGCGCCCTTTGGCCGAGTCGAACGCGAGACGCCGGCCGACGGGAAAAATCTCGACCGCCTCGTTGGCGCCGAGATTGGTCTTGCAATACAGGCACGTTGCGTACACCGATGAATTCCGTCTTTCCGCCTAACGCCCGCTCCCTGCTCCCTGTTCCCCGCTCCCTCTCACCACCTCCCCACCTTTCATCACAAACCGAACCCGCCGGAGCGCCGAAATATTGCGCGTCGGGTCTCCTTCCACCGCGATGAGATCCGCGATCAAACCTTCCCGCACCGTTCCGACTTCATCGTCGATGCCGAAGTAGCGTGCGTTGGCGGATGTGGCAGCCCGCAATGCTTCGATGGTCCCCATTCCATATTCTACCATCAGCTCCAGCTCGCGCACGTTGTCGCCGTGGGGATACACCCCAACGTCTCCACCAAAGCAGATCGGAACTCCGTGTTCGAGAGCGAGCTGGAAACTGGCGCGTTTTCTCCCGATGCGTGCCGGTTCCGAATCGACTCCCTTGCGCCAGCCGCCGTATTGCGCGATGGCGTCGCCGGCTCCCAGCGTCGGGCAGAGCGCAACGCCCCGATCCGCCATCAATCCGAAGACCTCCGCGTCACCGCCATCGCCGTGCTCGATTGTCTTCACGCCTGCTCGCACGGCACGCAACATCCCCTCGGTGGTTGCAGCGTGGGCCACCACCGAGCGGCCCGAACTCCCGGCCACTTCCACCACCAGCGCCAGTTCCTCTTCGGTGAAAGTGGGTTGGGCGGTGCCGTTCGGCCCCCAGCGGTAGTCGGCGTAGATCTTGATCCAGTCGGCGCCACGGCCGATCTGGTCTCTTGTGACTTTGATCAGATCGTCGTGCCCGTCCGCCGGTTCGGCGCCTTTGGGGAGGGTGAACTCCGGTGCGCCGCGTGGGTTGTAGCTACCGGTGGCGACGATGGCGCGTGTGGTGATGATCAACCGCGGCCCCGGAATGATGCCGAGGTCGATTGCTCTCTTGAGCCCGACGTCCGCGTAGCCGGCACCTTCGGTTCCCAGATCACGCGCGGTCGTCACGCCTGCCATCAAGGTTGCCCGGGCGTGCACCGTCGCGCGCGCGACCCGTTCGGCCAGGGATTCGCTGAGGACCTGGTCCGTCCACGGTGTTTCGTTATACGGGTGTAAGAGGAGATGCGAATGTCCTTCGATGAGGCCCGGCAAGAGCGTTCTATGAAAGCGATTGTCAAGGGCAGACTTCGTCTGCGCTGATTGGTCGGCGTTCTTTTTCCTGGCAATCAGCCCCACCTTTTTTGAGGGCGACTTCCGGTGCTTCCGGGTACGCCGGGCAGTCTTCTTCGGCATCATTCACCTCAATTCGTCTCCCGATCCGACGGAACACATGCAAGCGTCGTTGGTCGCGCGAGGCGAACCATAGTTCTATCTGAGACTCGGCACGGAGCCGGCCTGACGCTTCTTCTGGTTCTGCGAGGGGGCCTAGAGTTAGACGAGTGCCTCGGCGTGACTGCTGGCCGGGCAGACGGCTCTGTCGAGACTGTCCCCCACACCGATGTCCTGGATCCTGGAGCCGTGGACGAGGTAAACGCACCCGCACCAGCGCCTCAGGAACTAGGACGATTGTCGCGTCAACTGCGTCGGATCATAGGACGCTCCTGTCTTCCACAGACGTAGCGTGAGCGCGGCGATCTTGCGGGCGAGCGTCAGGCGTGCCAACTCCGGGCGCAGCCCGCGGGCCACTAAGGCTTGGTAAAAGTCCTGGAGCGGACCAGGCCGCGATGCGGCAGCGGTCGCCGCACCTTTGAACACGTCCTTCAGTACGCGGTTGTGATTGCGATTGAGTCCCCGGGTCAGCGGGGCGCGGCGGCGCCGGACCGGCTGGCCCGCCACGAACGTATGATCGGCACTGGACCAGGTCACCACGGCCAGCCCCGCGTAGGCCCACAGATTCCGTTTGGTGCGAAAGCGCCAGGGCGTTCCCATCGTGGCCAGGAGCAGCGCGACCCGCACGGGTCCGTAGAACGGGATTGCCCCCAGTACGGACCACGCCGGATCGCGCTTGCCCTCGGCGATCATCGCGCCCTTCGCCTTGGGACGCAGCGCGCGCAGCACATCGAGTTCGGCGTAGAGCACCTCGGCCCGGAACCGCACCCCGCGCTCGGGGAGTTGCTCGAGCCACTGCACACGGGCCTTGGTTTGATACACGCCCGTGCCGGGGGTCGGAATCGCGCGGGCGCGGAACAGCGCTTTGATCCGGAGCATCACGCGGGTGCTGTCTTCGACCAGGTTTCGGTAGGTGCGGGTGAGTTCCTTCAGGTCGGCGCGATGCGCACTGCCGTGATAGACCGGACGCAGCCCGCCCAACCGCAGCAACTCGGACAGCCGGTCGGCATCGACCTGATCGCCCTTGTTGCCCTGGCGGGCCACCTGACGCGGATCACAGACGACGACGCGATCGGCGAGCGGCGCGACCAGATCGTGCAACCACTGCGACTGCGTTCCCACCTCGAAGGCGACGTGCCGCGCCCCTCTCATGCCACGAAGGAACTCGACGAGCGACGGCCCGTGCGTCTCCAGGACGCTCCGGGCGAGCACCCGCCCGCTGTCATCCCGCACCGAGGCCACCGTGGTTGCCTGATGGACGTCAAACCCCACATACTTCGTCGTGAGTTTCATGAGAGCCGCTCCTTGTTGTGGTCCTTGGGTCTTGGTCGACTCCATGGTAGCAACAAGGGGCGTGCTTTCAATATGCGTTAGACCGGGTAGCGCTACGACACGGCTTCCGCGCGGGGCGATGATGTCGTCGGCTGGGCCGGCGGCCTCAATGCGATCCCCGCGAACCAGGACCGCCCATCCATCGTGTAACTCCACACCATCGAAGACGCGATCCGGCCGGAGAACCGTAGACTGCCATGCGTGGAGTGGGTGCGTGGCGGCGGAGAGGAAGAACAGGACTGGGTACCAAATCCAATGAAACGGTCGCGCCATGACCTACGCTCGTGGTGAAGGAGTCTAATGATGGCGCTGGAAGGAGTGAGAGGCAATTCGGTACAAGTGAGAAGCGGGAGCAAGGGCGCACGAAACCGGTGCAAACTACCGGGGTGGTGGTCGGCTCCGCACACCACTGACTCCACACCTCTCACGAACCGGCCGGCGGTTCGCCGGCCGGCGAGTCGAGCAGGTTCTACACCCGACGCAGGAACGTCGAACCGCTACCGTTCTCCACTCGGAACTCCAATCGATCACCTGGGAAGACGACGATGGGGCCGCTATAGATTGCCCGGCGATTCCCGATCGCCACGGCCACGAGCTCGACGTCCGTATTGAGGCCGATCAGGCCCCGGCGGATCTTGAGCGTTTCTGTAGTCAAGCTCGTTACGGTTCCGAGTCGGATCGACCGACCCCCGACAACCAGGTAGATGCGCATGTCGGCCCAGTTGTGGTTGACCACGCGAACGGTGACGACTTCGTCGGCTTTATCGACAGCTGCGCGTGTATCGGCAGGCGCCGCCACGGCCGGCTCCGCATGCGCGAGCCCGAGTACCAAGGCAATGACGGGGACCAGTGATTTCTTTATGTTCATTTTTCTTTCCTCTCTATCTTTGGTGCCGCGGCGCCTTCATGGTCAGCTCAGCGGCTTCTGCCATGTAGAACGCAATCTCAGTGCCATTCGGTTCCGGGGGACTTTAAGTCGTTGTAACGAACGGGTTTATGTCTGGTAATGGTGGTTTGACACCGCTGTCGATCGTCCACTTTTTCGGACACTTGCGGCGGTTGATTAGCATCGAAACCAGCGGCTTTGCGTCACATCTCAAAGAAGAATGGCCACGGAATCCACGGACCCCCACCCCACCCGACTTATGGTTCCCTTCCACCCCACCCCTTTTGTTCGCAAACGACCTTCAGGGGGATGGGAGGGGAAAAAAGACCGCGGGGAGGGGTTGGGTTTCCGTGGGTTCCGTGGATTCCGTGGCTATTTTTCTTCTGTTGCCGTGCAACACTCTGACCCATCGAGTAAGTCACTACGACCCTATATTCGCCTGAACTCCATCCTATTCCCGCTCGGAAAGAAAATCGTCAATCGATTTCGGTTCAGTGCGATCGTACTTGGTTCGTTCTGTGCTTCCGCCGCACTGCGCGACTCCAAGCGCAACGGACTGGCGGGAAGACCATCCATCTCGTCGCCGGCGGATAGGTGAAACAGGTGAGAAAAGATCAGATCATTCCCGCGAAGGCTGAATGTCCCACCCTCACCTGAGCCCCTCCTGGGATTCCCATTTGGATCCAACACAAAGAACAACACGGTCCATTCGTTGCCGGAGAAGAAAATTCTGCCCGAAACCCGATGCGCGGGCCCGTCGCGCAACACATATCGTTCTGCAGACCACACTCCTTCCAATGCACGGTCGTTCACCACGCCTTTTGCGTGGTCGTTCTCCTGGGCGTCGGTGTCGAGTGCGACCACCGCGAGCAGTAGGAACAGGCTGCCGAGTCGTGCCATCCGGTGCGTGGTCATACCGGGTCCGTTTCTTATTTGGAAACTGACTACCGACCAGTGCCGGCTTGCCGGACTGATGCGGAGGAAAGCATATGAGGTTGTGGTTCTCTAACGGCGAGCGTGTCCATCCTGCTTACGCCGATCGTTCGCCCCGTCATAGTGGAACCGCTGTGCGGGTCCCATCGTGTCACGACCGGCTGCGGTCTCCAAAGAGTCGCGATCGCAGAGCGTGATCCTGGAGCGGGAAACTTCGATGAGCTGTCGGTCGACCAGGTTTCGCATCGTGCGAGACACCGCTTCGCGGCTCGAGCCGATCATCTGTGCGATGAGGTGGTGCGTGATTCGCTTGGTGATGTGCTCGCCGTCGTTCTCGTCCGCCAGTTCTAGCAGGTTGCGGAAAAATTCATGGTGAGCCGCGTTTGTCCGGGTAACACGACGGTGTACCAGCGTGCGGTCCCCTATTACCGCCCCCGCGGTGCGGTCGGCGTGACGAATGCGGCCCACACTGCCCCATCAGGGGCTGCCTCCGGCCAGGGTCAGGGTGCGTATCCGCATCAGATTGTAGACCGCGGCCGTGAACGTAAACACCCACCCGACCCGCGGGGTCCCGCGATGTCGGAGTTTGCGTAACAACCCAATCGTCTTGCCCCACCCGTAGATCTCTTCCACTTTTTTGCGCTGCCGTTGACTGATCGCATAGCTGGGATGGCGCGTCGTCCGGCCATCCACCGCGCTCCGCAACCGCGTGCGGTGCACGTTCGGCGTGACGTGGGGCGTCCAGCCCAACGCCCGCAGCGTGTCGACAAACCCGCACCGATCATAACCCTTGTCCGCCCCCAACGTCCGACGCCGGGCCGTCGGCGGTAAGCTCCCCACCATCGCCAGCGCACTCGCACACTCCGCCTCGTAGCCGGGCTGCGTCACGTCGGTCGCCACCACGAGCCCGTGCCGATTATCCATCAACACACTCGCCAAGTACGCCAATTGCGCGCCTTGCCCCCCACTCTTCCGCGTCAACCGCGCCTCCGGGTCCGTCCGCGACGCATGCGTCGCATTCGTCCGTTTCTCCTGGCGAAACGTCACGCTCGGATTCCCCGGATCATCGTCCGTTGGCGGGCGGGTGCCGGCCTTCGGCTGAAAACTCTTCTGACTCGCCCACGCGTCCAGCAAGGTCCCGTCGACGGTGAAATGCTCATTCGACAACAACGCCCGCCGCTCCGCCTCCTGTAACACTTCGGCCAGAAACGCATCCGCGATGCCCCCCTCGACCAGCCGCGTCCGATTCTTCGTAAAGACCGTCGGCACCCACACCGCGTCGTCCAGATTCAACCCCACAAACCATCGGTACAGGATGTTGTAATCGAGCTGCTCCATCAGCTGCCGCTCGCTCCGGATCGTATACACCACCTGCAGCAATAACGCGCGTAACAAATGTTCCGGGGGAATCGACGGCCGGCCCCGCCGCGCGTACAGCCGGTCCAACTGCGGCGAGAGCCGGGCTAACACCGGGTCCACCAGCGCCCGCAGGGCGCGCAACGGATGGTCGGAGGGCACCCGATCCTCCGCACTGATATAGCTGAACAGCGCCGACTGATTCGTCTTGTTCCCGCGCATCGTGGCACTCCCATCGAGGTCCCTCTACGATAAGAACTTCCGGCTCGCGATGCTATCGTCCATTACCCGACTTTTTCCGCAACCTGCTAGGAGCAACCGCGCCACGCGGCCGGGAACATCCAGGAGCACGAGGCCCCCAATTTTGTTGTCCGCTTGACGGAGCCGCTTACACATGGCCCGCAGCAGACCGATGGCGATGCCCGGCATTTCACTGAGACATTGGTGAAAATCTTCACGTCTCAGCACCAGGAGTTGCGAGTCCTCCATCGCAATCACGTGCGCCGACCGGGGCTGATCGTCGATGAGGGACATCTCCCCGAAGAAATCACCTCTGCTGGGGGTTGAGAGGATCACTTCGCGGCCGTCTTCGCCGATCAAGACGACCTTCACTTGCCCGTTCATCACGACGTACAGCGAATCTCCTGGGTCTTCCTCGAACACGATCACGCTGTTCTTGGGGTAGGATCGTTCCCTCGCGAAATGGCCGATACGGGCCATGTCCTGCTCGCGGAGGTGCGAAAACAGGGGAATACTGCGGAGGGGGCCCAAGACGGTCATCGGTTTTTTTCCTCACAAGGGGAAACCCGGGATGCAATAGGTTAGCGGTATCTTGCTTCGCTGTCAATTCCCTCAAGTCTTTGCCTCCGTTGCGGTTGCGTCATCTAGGGGCCCATTTTTCCGGCCGGTGGGCGCCCTCTGGTTGGGCTGCCCGCAGGCTCGGGTGTAGGCCCGCAGAGGGCGTATGTCGTTTGACAGATTGGCCTTGGGTGAGTAGACTTCGGCGCGCAGGGCGCCACGCGAGGGGTAGCGCTGCGAGCAGGAGATGGCCCGAGACCGGTCCTTTTTGTCTAGGGCAAACGCAGAAGACACCTCGTACCCGGTAGGAGCGAGATCGAGATCGAAGAAAAAGACAGGGAGCTACGCCGCCAGCGATACTACACAAAGTCAAGCGGTGCCAGGCGGCTCGAGCAGGCCGCAGCCCGTCGGCGCCGCGATTCCGACGCAGCGTCGCGCGAGTTGGGCCAAGTAACCCCATCATCCTGAGAATTCCAGCTTTTTTCGGTTGAGCCTGTTCCGAGTTGGATGACGTGCGTCAACGACGCGATCGCACGCGGGCTCCCGACGTTGAGGAGGAAGAATGAGTACTAGGAAGTGGTCTAAGGGTCCCATGCTCGACGCCGCCGAGCCCAAGTGTGATTGCGGCGGCGCGCTCGTAATGAACAGCGACGGGAACGGGATGTTGTGGGAGCGTTGCCAAAACGGATGTTTCAAGCGGCCGGTGCAGACGCGCCGTCCGTCGTGCCCGGAATGCGGCGCAGGGCCGTGGGGCGAAAAGACGGGTTGTGAGTCTTGTGGTTTTGGTGTGCGCGAAATCAAGCGGCCGGTTTCCACTTCCATTTGGGACAAGCCGGTTCAAGAGGCGGCAAAGGCGTCGGCCTAGCTTCTCGCCTATTGATAGTCAGAGGGGCCGTGGGAATTTCCGCGGCCCTTTTTTACAATCCCTTTTCCATCACGTCAGCCAGCTTCTTGCTGAACGCGGCTGGATCCGGAGGCTGTCCTCCTTCCGCCAACAACGCCTGCCCGTATATCAGCTCGGCGTAGTCGCGTACTACCGTGTCGTGTTCGTCGCCTTGAAAACGTTCGAGCAGTTTCCGCAGCACGGGATGGTTTGGATTCAATTCGAGAATCCGTTTGACCTTCGGAACGTCTTGACCCGCCTGCCGTAGTACCTCCACCATCTGTGGCGAGATGTCGTGCTCCTCACCCACGAGACACGCCGGCGAGGAGGTCAAGCGGTTGGTCATTCGCACTTCCTTTAGGTCCTCGTCCAACAGCTGTTGGAAGAGTCCGGTCAGGCCCTCATAGTCGGCCGCCTTGGATTTCAGCTCTTCCTCGGCACTCTTGCGTTCTTCCTCACTACCAAGTTCGATGCTGCCATGGCCCACGGATTTCCATTGCTTGTCGGTGTAGGGCGGTGGGTTCTGGAGCCAGATCTCGTCCACACGGTCGGTGAACAGCAACACTTCGTGCCCCTTTTGCGAAAACACTTCGAGTTGTGGGGACCGCCGCGCTACCTCGGCAGAGGGGCCCGTGAGGTAATAGATCGCGTCTTGATCTGCCGGCATTTGCGCGACGTAGTCCCCTACCGTCGTGAGCTCGCGTTCGCCCCTCGTGGTGTGGCACAACATGAGTCCAAGAATTCCATCCCGCTTCTCGTTGCCGAGCAGCCCCTCCTTGACCACCGGCCCGAACTGCAGCCAAAACTTCTCGTACCCGCCCGAGTCGGCGCGTTGAAACCGTCCCAATTCTTCCATGACCTTTTTAACGAGAAATTTTCTGATGGCCGCGATTTTTCGGTCCTGTTGCAAGATCTCACGTGACACGTTCAGTGACAGATCTTCCGAGTCGACGATTCCTTTTACGAACCGCAGGTGCTGGGGCATCAGATCTTCGCACTTGTCCAAGATGAACACGCGCTTGATGTACAACTGCAAGCCACGGTACGACATCTCACGATGGTACAAATCGAACGGAGCTTCAGCAGGGATGTAGAGCAACGCGCGGGCTTCGACTGCGCCCTCCATGCGAACCGAGATTCGCCGTACGGGGTCGGACCAATCATGGGTGATGTGTTTGTAGAACTCGTTGAATTCAACGTCGGTGACCTCCGCGGATGGTCGACTCCAGATAGCCTGCATCGAGTTCAGGGTCTCGTCTTCTGTAACCTTCTTGGAGGGTTTGCCGCCTTCGCCGGCTTCTTCCCGCTCGGTCATCATCTTGATGGGGTAACCCACGAAATCCGAGTGTTGCTTGACGATATCTTTCAGCAGCCACCCGGCGGCATAGTCCTGAATGCCGTCCTCTTGATCGACCGGCCGGAGGTGGAGGATGACGGTCGTGCCATTGGACGGGCGTTCCGTTTCCTCTATCGTGTAATCTCCCTGCCCTGTGGATTCCCATTTGTGCGCCGTGTCCTCTCCAGCGCGCCGCGTGATGACGGTGACCTTGCTCGCCACCATGAAGCTCGAGTAAAACCCCACACCGAACTGGCCGATCAGATCGAGTGAAAGCTCCTGGTCCTTGCTTTTGCGAAGGGCCTGGAGGAAGTCCGACGTTCCGGAGCGCGCAATCGTGCCGAGTTGCTCCACGAGCTCGTCCCGGCTCATGCCGATGCCATTATCGGACACCATCAGCATTCTCGCGTTTGGGTCGGTCTCGAGACGAATGTGAAACTCTTCACTCGGGAGGCAGTCCGGATTTGTTAGGCCCTCAAACTTGAGCTTGTCCAACGCGTCGGAGGCGTTGGAGATCAGTTCCCGAAGGAAGATGTCTTTGTGTGAATAAAGCGAGTGAACCAGCAGGTCGAGGAGCTGCTTCACATCGGCCTGAAATTCGCGGCGTTCGGCGGTTTGTGTCATTTGACCGGCTAACCAACAGTTGATGTTGAGGTGTGTGGAGGGAGAAAAATAAGCCACAGAGGGCGCAGAGTGTAGCGCTGTCTTCGTCCTCTGTGGCTCAACCCGGCTTTGCAGGGCGTTATGCGCTGGTTGCGGTTTCCTCCTGGTACAACCACGCGCCGGCCACTGCGGCAACGAGTGTCTCGACCAGCGTCCAGGCGAGCATCGCGACCGTCAGTCCAACCCCAGTATCGAGGAACAGCGAGTAGTCCACAATCGGCCAGGCACGCGCCAGAAACCAAAGCACCGCGCCGGCGATCATAGCGGTTTTGGGACCGGGACCGAACCGCGGTCGGATTGCCGCATACAGCCATACCGCCACAAGACCGAAAATGAATCCGATAATCACATAGATCGCCAATGCCGCACCACCTGGCGCTTCCACCCCGAGGTCCGCGACCATTTCCTCGAACTGGCTCGCGAGGACCACCCCGTTGAGGAGAAACTCGCTGATGTTGATGATGAGGCCTGCGAGCAGTCCTCCGACGATAACTTTTCCAGCGTTGATCTGTGCCATGATCATCTCCAAGGATGAGGGTCTAAAACTTGATGGCGTATACGGCAAACGCGGTTCCCACGCCGGCGGCCCAGCCACCGAGCACGTCGGACGGGTAATGCTTGGCTGCCGCCATGCGAAGTGTGCCAACCGCGACTGCGCCCGCGGCTGCTAACCAACAACGCCAACCGACTGTGCGATTGGCTGAGAGTTCGCGGCGGGTCAGGCAATAACTGGTCGCCAGAGCCGCTGCGGTGGCCGCGTGACCCGAGGGCCACGCCCTCTGGTTGGAACCCACGTTCGCGACCTCGATGCCCGAATCGGTATAGAGCACGGGCCGCTTGCGGCCCACCAACACTTTTACGAAATGCACGGCGCCCTCCGCCCAAAGCAACGACTCGATCGATGCCACGATACCGGCGTGACCCCGCGGTCCCTCGTTGGCGAGGTCGAGCCAAGTCACGGCCGCGAGGCCGGCACGGACGACGTCACTTGCCGTGCTCGCCGCCGGGCGGGTTGGCGCAATAACCCACCGATCGAAGAAGGGTACGGACGAACGATCGCATGGGACGCAGAGGACCGAGTCCCGGTGGATTCCGGTGATTTCCGGGATGGTGTACAATAATGCCGGGCCAAGCACGGAGGCGAGATCGCGCGGCTCGAGGACTTTTGGAGAGGTGCGCCTGTCGCTTTGTGCGCCCACCGACGTCGGCAGGGCCAGCACCGCACAGGCTGCGGCGGCGAAGCTCAAACGCGTTGCAAACGCACGCTTGTCGGCTATCCGGAACTCTAGCTGCAGTTGGACCTTCCGGTGAGGGGACGGCCAGTGGCGATTAGATGTGCGATGTTGTGGGGGCCGGTGTCAAGGCAAACCAAAGATTTTGTGGGTTTGGAGGCTCACCTTCCAATGCGGATGTGCTTCACAGTATTCCGCAACCAGTTCTGTATTCCCGACGATGTTGGGGCCATCCATCGGTTGAAGAAAAAAGTGGTTGAAGGCGAAACGCTCGAAATCCGCTACATCCATACCGGGTTGTGGATAAACGATTTTCAGCTCGTCTCCCGATCGTTGTACGAGATCGGCGCCTGTTTTTGGGCTTACGCAAACCCAATCGATGTCATCCGGCGCCCGAATGGTTCCGTTTGTCTCGATCGCGATCTCAAGATGTCGGTCGTGCAAAGCAGTGATCAACCGGGTATCCAATTGTAACAGCGGCTCTCCTCCGGTAAGAACCGCAAAGGGCGCAGCATCCGCCGGCGCATGACGACGCCACTCGCTTGCTACGGCGGTGGCCAGAGCCTCGGCCGCATGGAATTTGCCGCCGCCCGGTCCGTCCGTTCCGACAAAATCGGTGTCGCAGAAATCGCAGATCGCGGTTCCCCTATCTTCTTCACGGCCCGACCACAGATTGCATCCGGCGAACCGCAGAAACACCGCCGGTCGCCCGGTGTGAAAACCCTCGCCTTGAAGCGTGTAGTAGATCTCCTTGACGCTATACACGGTTCATCCTCGTGGCCGTCTTTTTTGTGTGAGCCACAGAGGACACAGAGACAGATGAAGGTCACGGAGTCCTCTTATGGTCCCCACCCCCTCCCGGTGTCTGGGTTGGGTGGGGGACTCGAGTGAAGTGCTCTGTGCTCTCTGTGGCTTCATACTTGATCCTTTACGCCTGCTACTTGGTACCGCGTCGGATCCGGAACTCCGGCCTCTTCGAAACCCTGGCGGCGCAGCGCGCACGCATCGCATCGACCACATGCGGCACCGTCGATTGTCGGGTCGTAACAACTCAACGTCAAACCGTAATCCACGCCTAGCTCGATGCCACGAATGATGATTTCCCGCTTGGTCATTTGGATCAGCGGTGTGTGAACTCGTATCGGCGATCCTGTAACGCCTGCCTTCGTGGCGACGGCGGCTAACTCTTCGAACGCTTCGATGAACTCCGGCCGACAGTCGGGATAACCCGAGTAGTCAATTGCGTTGACGCCGATGAAAATGTTGCTGGCGTCCAGCGTTTCCGCCCATGCCATCGCCAGTGACAGGAAGATGGTGTTGCGCGCCGGCACATAAGTGACCGGGATGTCCTTCCCAATCTCGCTGGGGGGTGTGTCCTTGGGAACGTCAATGTCATCGGTGAGCGCGGATCCTCCGAACGTCCGCAGGTTCAACGCGGTAGTTACATGCTTCGCGACGCCGAGGGATTCGGCGACTTGGCGTGCGGCGTTTATTTCGGCCTGGTGCCGTTGCCCGTATTCGACGGTGAGGGCATACGGCTCGAACCCAGAAGCTGCAGCCACGGCCAGCACCGTGGCCGAGTCCAGGCCTCCGCTCAGCAGCACGACCGCACGACGATTGAGCCCGCCATCGGATTGATGTTTCATTAGTTTCGGAATCTAGCAGGTTGCTGAAAAAGGCCGCCGCCTTGTGGCTTTTTTTGGCACCCTGATAGAGGTTGGAACGGACTGCCAAGGAGTATCACGTGACGGATCAGGATAGTCGGTTGCCGGCGTCCGGCCCGCTACCCCGGCCGGAGAGTATCGAACAGGCCAGGGAAGTGCTCAGGGCCGAGGCTTTCGCCGCGCCCGACGTGCAGGTGATCACGCTCGAGGCGACGGAATTCACCTCCATCTGCCCTCGGACCGGCCAGCCGGATTTTGGAGAGGTCTCCATCGAATACGTGCCCAACCTGCATTGCCTGGAGTCGAAGGCGCTGAAACATTATCTGTGGGCATTCCGCAACGAGGGCGCTTTCTGTGAAACGCTCGCCGCCCGCATTGCCGATGATATCATGTATGCCATTGAGCCCAAGGCGGTCCGCGTTGAGGTCCACCAGAACGTTCGGGGCGGTATTCGAATCATGGCGGCTGCGGGACGGCCGACGGAATAGGGCGGCCCCACGGTGACCGGTTACCGGTTACCGGTGAGGTATTGTCAAATGTTGTGGATCGGTGAGTGATCAAGCGGCGACCTTCCGATCCGTGTTCTCTTTGTCAGTTTCCTGCATACCATCTTTGAATTGTTCTCCTGCCAACACCAGGGGGAGAAGTTCTGGAGCGTTGAGTTTCCGCCAACGTTGCTGCGCCATCTCCAACAGCTTGAACGCCATCGTCAGCCCTTTGCTCCGCGAGCCCGCTCCCTTGGTCACGCGCTGTCGTAACCGGACCGTCGCGAAGGCAGACTCGATCACGTTCGTCGAACGGATATGTTTCCAATGCTCGGCCGGAAAATCAAAATGGCTGTACAGGTGCTCCTGGTCCCGCGTGAGCGAGGCGACCGCCTTGGGATACTTGGCCGCATACGCGGTGGCGAAACGCTCGACCAGCGCCTCGGCCTCCGCACGCGACTCCGCATACATCATCTCGCGCAACACCCGCTTCGCCGCCGGCTGCAAACGTTTCGGAAGCTTGTCCAACACGTTGGCCATCCGGTGCACCCAGTCGCGCTGCTGCCGCGTCGCCGGCCACACCTCCCGCACCGCTGCCCAGAACCCCAACGCGCCATCCCCAATCGCCAGCACCGGGGCCCGCATCCCCCGACGCTTCAGATCGCGCAACACCGCCAACCAGCTCTCCGTGCTCTCCCGATAGCCGTCCTCCACCGCGATCAGCTCTTTCGTCCCATCCGCCCGGGCGCCCAGCATCACCAGCGTACACAGCCGGTCGGCCTCGAGGCGAATGTTGAAGTGGATCCCGTCGACCCAGACGTACACATACTCCCGATCACGCAGATCACGCTGGCGAAACGCCTGGTATTCCCCCTCCCACGCCGCCGTCAATCGCGTGATCGTCGTCGGGGACAAGCCTGATGCGTCCTCACCCAACAAGATCGGCAACGCCTCGCGAAAATCTCCCGTCGACAGACCGCGCAGATACAACACCGGCAAGACCTCCGCCACCTTCGGCGACCGCCGCATATAGGGAGGCAAAATCTTGCTCGTGAACTGCGCCCGCATACGACGGTCATGCACCCGTGGCGCGGTCACCGTGACCGTACCAGCACCCAGCGTCACCTTGCGGGGACGGGCTTTGCCATTGCGCACCACCAGGGCGCGGCCCTCTCCGTCTCGCTCAATCCGATATCGCTCGACATACTCGGTCACTTCCGCGTCCAACGCACTCACCAGCATCCGCCGAGCTCCCTCTCTGGCAAGCTCGTCCAGGTCTGCGAACAGTCCGTTCCCTTTGCTCTCAGACGCATTCTCTATTATCCTCAACATCGGTGGCGTGTCCTTTCTCCGGTCGTCACAACCGGATCTCGTGTACGTTTCAACTGACTACACGAAAGGATACGCCGCCTTTCTCATTCCTCCAATCCACAACTTTCGAAAATAACTCGTTACCGGTCGTTGCTCACGTCACACCCCTCCAAACGTCGGCTATAGGTGATGTGCGCGATCTTCCAATCGCCGCCGACGCGGATCATGTGAAAGCCGTCAACACCGCAGTGACTGAACGCTCCGTCGATGTGAAAGTCGTAAGGGGTCCAGATAGAGGCGATGTTGCCGTCGATCTCGACCTTGGGGCTCCACATCCGTTCCTGCAATTCGACCTCTGAGCTTGCGACCAGCTCCACAAACTGATCACGGTCACTGAAGGTCACGGTGCCTGGGCTCTGTCGCTCATCGACGGCCAGGAGGCGAGCCCCAGGAAGCAAGATTCGACGTAGAGCCGCGGCGTCTTTGCTGCGCATCGCGTCGAACAGCGCTTCGGCGACGGCAACGACCTGCTTCTCGTCCGACTGAGCCGACAGCGTATGTGGTATGGCGAAGGCGATGAGGAGGATCACGGACGTGCAACGCATGGCAGCGCTCCCAGGAGTGATGTGCGCCCAAGATGCCCAAAAAAAAGAGTGGGAGGAAGTGTTTCACTTTCCCCCACTTTGTCCGCCTGTTGAACCGCTGTGTTTACCGTTCTGCTGCTTTACCGCCAACAATAGCCCCGATCAGAAGCGGGATCAGGTGCATGGTCGAAACCGCAAATGCGCCAAGACTCGCAATCTTGATAAAAATCACACCGATGATCGGGATGCTTCCCAGGATGGGTCCAAGGATGAATATGGTGCCCCACATGATGGCCATAGGGAGGAAGACCGCCGCGACGGCCCGTCCGACGCTGCCCGCCTTCGAGCCCCCAACATACCCCGCAATGAGGCCGCCGAAGATCGGAAGCCAGGCAAACAGGATCGATAGTCCGATCATCCAAGCCATTGCGCCGGGGATACTTCCGCGCCGCGTTACGTCGGTCGTCATGGTGCCTTCCTCTGAAAAAAATGACAAGGAGCCCAGAAGCGCCCGGAATCCCTACGTATCAAACGGTTGAGAGGTTTCGTTCCCCCCCCGGCCTCCCAACCCCAGGGAGGAGTTTGGGAGGGAGGAGAGAGGGGGCCCCACCCTACTCCTCCTCCCTCCTCCCTCCTCCCTCCTCCCGAGGGATGGGGGTGGAAGGGGGAGAGAGCTCCAACGCCGCCGAGTTGATACAATACCGCAGGCCCGTGGGATTGGGGCCGTCAGGAAAGACGTGGCCGAGATGCGCGTCGCACCGGCTGCAGAGTGCCTCGGTGCGCCGCATCCCGAGGGTGGTGTCGTCCTCCGTGCTCACCTGATCGTCGGCCACCGGCGAATAAAAGCTGGGCCATCCGGTGCCTGAGTCGAACTTGGCATCCGAGGAAAACAGCTCGTTTCCACATGCGGCGCAGCGGTAGACCCCGGGGTCCTTGCACTCGTTGTATTTCCCCGTAAAGGCCCGCTCGGTGCCCTTCTCCCGCATGATCCGGTACTGCTCGGCGGTCAGCTGGGCCCGCCAATCCTCGTCCGATTTCCTAGCCGTCTCCGACATCCACACGCTCCTTGAGGGATACTTCAAACTCTCCGATCACCGAGGTTGTGACCAGTCCTACCATGGAATAGCAATGGAATCCATCGCCCCCTGCCCAACCCATTTAGCCACGGAAAGCACGGAAAGCACTGAAACCCAACCCATCCCCCCAAACTCGATTTTCCCCTCCTCACCCTTCCCAGTGCCTGGATCCAACTGGCTCGCTTTCTCATCGAGAAGGGGAAGGCCGCCTGCGTGGATCCGATGACGGCCCTGCGGAGCGAGCAGTAACCCCGCCCAGCCCGCCCTCCCACGGTTACAGGTTACCGGTTACAGGTCCCCTCACCTCCCCTTCCGGGGCGTGGGGGGGCCCGGAAACCGGAAACCGGTAACCGGTAACCGGTAACCGTGGGGTGGTTAGGCCGGGGCCGGGGCCGGTTCTAGAATTTTCCCGGTACCGGGTGTACCAATTGAGCATGACGGAACGGCAGCTCACGCATGCCCAGCGCTCCAAGCTCAGAATTTTCCGGCAGGTAGCTGCCGAGGCTCGGGCCGCTCTCTCGGTGGATCGGGATGACGACGAGGCGGTCCGGGTGGTGAGGGGCTATATCGAGTCTGAAGGTGATACCACTCGCGTCCGCGAGATGTGCATCCCGGTGCGCCGCACCTATCTGAAGAACGATCCCGTCAACATGGGCCGTATTGTCGACCTGCTCCGCGAGACGGCCCCTCCCGAGATCCGGGAACGATTGGGCGCATTCGAGGTGCACTACGCTCCCATCCAGGGCGAGTTGGACAGCGCGTCGATTCTCAACGACCGGCGGGTCACGCATGCCGAGATGTTCGAGAAGTGGATCGACGCGGTGGTGTTCCACGATATACCGGCCAAGCGGCAGCCGTTTCTCGCCATGGCTGACGAGTTGGGAAAGGCGGTAGAGGGCATCGGCCTCTTTCTCGCCGAGCGGATGGCACAGCGTCTTGTCGAGCTAGACACGATTGTTGCGGATTTTCTCGGTGAACCACCGGATATGGTCCCGGAAGCGGCGAGTTCAGACGATCACTAATCGCCTCAGTTTCTCAGGGTGACGTGGCCACGGTTCCGTTGTTCGGCTTACGACACGCGGCGAGCTGTTTCTCGAGAAACCTCTTGTCTGGTTCGCTACACGGGAGCTGCATGGCAAGGGTGAGGTAGCGAGCCGCGGAATCCCAATCCTTCATCCGCGCAAAGAAATCGCCGAACGTGGCAGGCAGAAGATAGTAATCTTGGAGCGCCGCATGGTCCTCGATATCACGGAGTGCCATCACGCCCGCCTCGGGCCCTTCGACCATTGCCAGCGCCACCGCTCGATTGAGTCCCACGATGGGGGAGGGGTTCAAGACCAGGAGTCGATCGTAGAGTTCTAGCAGGTTGCGGAAAAATTGATGGTGAGCCGCGTTTGTCCGGGTAACACGACGGTGTACCAGCGTGCGGTCCCCTATTACCGCCCCCGCGGTGCGGTCGGCGTGACGAATGCGGCCCACACTGCCCCATCAGGGGCTGCCTCCGGCCAGGGTCAGGGTGCGTATCCGCATCAGATTGTAGACCGCGGCCGTGAACGTAAACACCCACCCGACCCGCGGGGTCCCGCGATGTCGGAGTTTGCGTAACAACCCAATCGTCTTGCCCCACCCGTAGATCTCTTCCACTTTTTTGCGCTGCCGTTGACTGATCGCATAGCTGGGATGGCGCGTCGTCCGGCCATCCACCGCGCTCCGCAACCGCGTGCGGTGCACGTTCGGCGTGACGTGGGGCGTCCAGCCCAACGCCCGCAGCGTGTCGACAAACCCGCACCGATCATAACCCTTGTCCGCCCCCAACGTCCGACGCCGGGCCGTCGGCGGTAAGCTCCCCACCATCGCCAGCGCACTCGCACACTCCGCCTCGTAGCCGGGCTGCGTCACGTCGGTCGCCACCACGAGCCCGTGCCGATTATCCATCAACACACTCGCCAAGTACGCCAATTGCGCGCCTTGCCCCCCACTCTTCCGCGTCAACCGCGCCTCCGGGTCCGTCCGCGACGCATGCGTCGCATTCGTCCGTTTCTCCTGGCGAAACGTCACGCTCGGATTCCCCGGATCATCGTCCGTTGGCGGGCGGGTGCCGGCCTTCGGCTGAAAACTCTTCTGACTCGCCCACGCGTCCAGCAAGGTCCCGTCGACGGTGAAATGCTCATTCGACAACAACGCCCGCCGCTCCGCCTCCTGTAACACTTCGGCCAGAAACGCATCCGCGATGCCCCCCTCGACCAGCCGCGTCCGATTCTTCGTAAAGACCGTCGGCACCCACACCGCGTCGTCCAGATTCAACCCCACAAACCATCGGTACAGGATGTTGTAATCGAGCTGCTCCATCAGCTGCCGCTCGCTCCGGATCGTATACACCACCTGCAGCAATAACGCGCGTAACAAATGTTCCGGGGGAATCGACGGCCGGCCCCGCCGCGCGTACAGCCGGTCCAACTGCGGCGAGAGCCGGGCTAACACCGGGTCCACCAGCGCCCGCAGGGCGCGCAACGGATGGTCGGAGGGCACCCGATCCTCCGCACTGATATAGCTGAACAGCGCCGACTGATTCGTCTTGTTCCCGCGCATCGTGGCACTCCCATCGAGGTCCCTCTACGATAGGAACTTCCGGCTCGCGATGCTATCGTCCATTACCCGACTTTTTCCGCAACCTGCTAGGACGCGGGCCCAGTCGGTGTCCTCATAACTCGCCGCCGTCGCGTGAACGGCCGCGATTCCAGCTTGCAGGTGATAGGTGGTCATGCTCGATCCACCCGTCGATTTTTCCAGATAGAGGAACCCCGCGCCGATCATCGATCGATCCCACAGCGCACGGTTCTGGTCGGCGAGCAACACGACGGCGCCGTCCGGATCGAGCCGGGCGCGTAATCGGCTCGCCTGTAACAACATGAGCGCGAGCAACGCGTAGACCTCGGGGCGTGCCGTTTTGGGATGCTCGCCGAGAATCGTGGTGAGCCTGATGGCCTCCTGGCACAGATCCGCTCGCACGAGGTTGTCACCCTGGTAGGCGCCGTACCCCTCGTTGAACATGAGATAGAGCACCTCCAAGCCGCTCTCGATTCGTGTCAGCAAGTCGTCGTCAGTGGGTACGTCGAGGGTGATGGACCCCTGCCTCAGCATGCGTTTCGCCCGCACCAATCGTTGCTGCACCGTCGTCTTGCTGGTGAGGAAGGCGCGCGCGATCTCGTCCACGGAAAAGCCGCCAACGGTTTTGAGTGTGAGCGCCCCGCGTCCTTCGCGTGACAACGCCGGATGGCAGCAGAGAAGCAACATCCGCATTTCGTCGTCCTCCGATCCCCACGATGTCGCATCGATCGTGGCGTCGGGAGACGTTTGTTGAGTGAGCACTTGGAGTTTTTCAGCATAACGGTCCTCTCGCCGGAGTCGATCGATCGCGCGGTTCTTCGCAACCCGCATGAGCCATCCTCCGGGATTGTCGGGAACGCCGTTGGTGGGCCACGTCTGCAACGCTTCGAGCAGCGCGTCTTGCACCACTTCCTCCGCCAACTCCAGGTTTGCCGGTCCGAGTACGCGCGTCAAAGCGGAAACCATCTGCCCGGCTTTGCGTCTGAACAGATGGTCAACCAATCCCGAAACCGTTGACGGGGAGCCTACAGCCACCTGACGTCAGACCTCTGCGACCTGGCGGATCTCGAGTGACGCTCCGTACTCCATGTGCGGGCAATCGCGCGCGAGTTCAACCGCCTCGTCGTAGTCGGCTGCGTCGATGAGCCAGTAGCCGCCGACGACCTCTTTTGTTTCGGAGAACGGTCCGTCGGTGATCGATATTGCGCCACCGTTGCCTCTCATGACCCGTCCCTCTCCGTCGCGCAGCTTTTGGCCCAGTTTCTTTTTGCCGGCGGCTTCCAGCTTGTTGCCCCAGGCGACGTATTTCTCGATGATCCGCTGCATGTCTTCGGGGCTGACGTCGGCGAAGTCCTGGGGAACATCCCGTGCGATGAGCATGAAACTTGGCATTGGGTACTCCTTAAAGGGGTGCGTTTTTCTTGCCTTCTCCCCTATGACGAACCGGAGAATCAGAAATCGACACGACCTGGAACCGTGACGATTCGCGTCAGGCAGCGATCATTGTTCCATCTCCGCGAGACGGTCATCAAGCATCTTGCGGATGCTGCGGAGTTCTTCGGGCGACACGTCTTCGTGGGACACCAGACGGGTCACAAGCCTTTGACGCGATCCCCGGTACACCTTGTTCAGCAACCTGCCGAGGGTGCTGTCGCCGACATCGTCGGGCTGGATGAGTGGATAGTACCGGAAGGCCTTGCCTTCCTGCTCGTATCGTACGTACCCCTTGGTCCTGAGGGTGCGAAAGATCGTGAGGACTGTGGAATAGGCGAGGTCGTCGGCAAGCTGGTCGCGTAGCTTACCGACCGTGGCCGAGCCGAGCTCCCACACCAGGGACATCACGTCCAGTTCGCGCTTGGTCAGGCTTACGGTCATGCAGATCTCCGGTGGAGCGTGTGATATTATCTCTTTAATAGCTCAATTGTTCCTTCCGCAAGAGGCAGAAGTGAGAAGTGAGACGTGAGACGTGAGACGTGAGACGGCCCCACCCTTCCCCTCGGGTGGTGGTAGGGTGGCCCTCTCACGTCTCACGGGACAAGTGTCAGAGGATGCAGGTCACTTGGGACGTGCTTCTTTGACAGGTAGTGCGTACGCACGTGACATATTGAGAATTGGCGATCATTCCTGAAAGCCATGACGAGGAAACCGATAGCGAACGGTCTGCAACAGGGGCTGCGACCCTGGTTCGCGCCGCCGCAGCGCGTAGAAGCGGATGCGGTTGGCGTCGAAATCGACCTCGGCGCGCACGAGACGATGGGACCAGCGCGGATCGACCCGCCAGGTATGCCCCAGCAGCTCGGCCGTTCCCTGCTCGCTGATGCGCCGCAGGAACACCAAGCGGCCGCGCGGGCGGGTCTGCAAGTCCAACGCCCACTCTTCGGGAAACGTCCGTCGTGGCGGGGCGGCCTCCAGGCGCGGTGCCGCACGGCGGCGGACTGCTGCCACGTAGCGATCCGAACGCTCCTGCAGGGCCGCGCGGGTGGGATGATGGAAACGGGCCCACACCTTGGCCTGCCACCGACCGTTGTAGCTTTCTACCGCCGCCTGGAAGCCGGTCTCGCGTGGCGGCGCGAACACGGGGACGATCCCCAAACTCAAACACAGGCGCGTGACACGGCCGACGGTGTCAGGGAACTGATGCGCGCCCTGGAACCGGGTGTCGTTGTCGAACTGTGCATAGGCTGGCAGCCCGAACTGCCGCCAGTGCGTTACCAGGGCCTCGACGATAGTGGTGGCGCGGACGGGTGGACCGGGCCACGACGCGACCAATCCGCCGTGCAGCGAGATGCCGTTGAGCACTTCGACCTCGGTGCCACCCTTGATCACCAACCCTTCGACGATGTCAAAGCTGTCCAGCTCCGCACAGCCCGCGGCCACCTCAGGCAGATACCAGCCTCGGGGCGGTGGGGGGCGACGGATCCGCCGGCGACCGTCCAGCGCCCCGTGCCGGGCCAGGATGCGGCCGATCGTCCGCACCGCGGGGACGCTGCGATAGTGACGGTCGCGCATCTCGCGGTAGATGGCAGCGGCCCCGTACTCCCCCAGGTCGCTCGTGTCACGCAGCTCTCGCCGCAGCGTCAGCACGACATCTTCTACGGCCGCTTCCGTGCGATGAATCGTGTGCGCGAGGTGAGACCGGTCAGACCAATCGACTCGATCCAGCCGCTGGCCGCCGACGCGCTGCACCCACCGTTGCACGGTCTGGAGGCTCACGTGAAACCGGCGCGCCACCGCACGCAGCGAGGCACCCCGCCGAACCGCGGCAACCATCTTTCGACGTCGCTCCTCGGTCCGGCCTTTTTACGCACCTTGACCCCCGAACTAGTGTTTCGTTCAAATACTATAAACCACACTCCTGACCTGGATCCTGTGACACTCCGACCTGCATCCTGTGACACCTAGGTGACCTGGATCCTGTGGCACTTATCCTCTCACGTCTCACGTCCCAGCGTGTATTCCCCGACGTTGACACCTCTCGCCGTCCGGCTAGGTTTGGACCTTCCTCCATAAGTATTCATTTAGTCGAGGGTTTCTCCCGTCCCTAGCCAGCGCCTCAGTCATGCCGAGTTGCTTGCGTCTGTTGCCCCCGATGCGCCGGACTCCGACGTTGACAGTGTCATTGTCGTGCCTCGGGGCGCAGAGGCTGCGATCGAAGAATTCGCCCAATCGGTCGCTCTCGGGCTGACGGACACGCCGCCTTGGCTCCATTCTCGCTTCCTTTATGACGACGAGGGAAGCAGGCTCTTCGAAGAAATCAGCAAACAGCCGGAATACTATCTCACCGATGCCGAAACGGAGATCCTCGAGCGGTGCGCGTCGCGTATCCGGGATGCGACGGGTCCCGTCACCCTGATCGAACTCGGATCGGGGAATTCGGTCAAGACAGACCACCTGTTGTCCGCCTACGCGGCCGTGGAATCGTCCGTTCGGTACGTGCCGGTCGATGTGAGCGAGGGTATTCTGGGACGGGCGAGAGATGCCATCGTCGCTCGTCACCCCAAGGTTACCGTCACCGGTATCGCGGATACGTACGAACGCGCATTCCCGCTATTCAAAGAGTTTTCGCCGGCGATGGTCGTGTTTCTGGGAAGCAGCATCGGGAACTTCGATCAGCGGGAATCGGACGTATTCTGGCAGGGCGTGTCGGATGCGTTTTCACCGAGCGATTTCCTCTTGTTGGGTATCGACCTCGTCAAAGATGAGTCGATCCTGCACGCGGCCTACAACGACGCGGCGGGCGTGACGGCGCGATTCACAAAAAACTTGTTTGCCCGCATCAACCGTGAACTGGGTGCGTCCATCGATCTCGACGCAATCGAACACGTTGCGCGGTACAACTCAGCGTGGTGTCGCATCGAGATCTACGCGCGGTTTTTGAAATCCCAAGACGTATATCTCCAGCCCCTCAAGCGGACGATCACCGTGCCCAAGGGTACGATGGTCATGACGGAGATCAGCCGGAAGTACGATCTCGACAAGATGAAGGATTATCTGCGCTGTTTCGACTTTTCGGTTAAAGAGGTCTTTACCGACGAGAAGCAGTGGTTCGGGCTTGTACTCCTGCAGCGTCTGCCGTAGGCCGCGGCGTTCATAGCCACAGAGACACCGGTTGCCGATCACCCGGGCTTTTCCGTAAAACAACAAAAATGTGTGGGGTGGGGGGCTCAGTGCGCTCGCGTATTCTCTATGTGTCTCTGTGGCTTAGGGGACGAGGGGGGACGGACGTGCCGGCATTGGCGGGTGACCGTCAGAGTGGCTATGTTTCGCGCCCTATTCTAGGGAATGAAGCGCAACACACCACCGAACGAGGTAACCCCGATGCTCCCCCGTTGTTCGATTCGCGGCATACGGACCGCGCTGCTGACCGTCCTCTTCACCGGTATGTGGACGGTCGCCACTGAAGCACAGACCTACCCCGAAAAGCTCTACGACGCCTTGCAATGGACCAACGTCGGACCGGCGCGTGGCGGCCGCTCGACGGCGGGAGCCGGCAGTGACGCGCGACCCCTTGAGTATTATTTCGGCGCCACGGGCGGCGGGCTTTGGAAGACCACTGACGGCGGCACGACCTGGATGCCGGTCACCGACGGGCAGATTACGAGTGCGTCGGTGGGCGCAGTGCAGGTATGCGAGGCCAATCCCGACATCGTGTACATCGGAACGGGTGAGACGCAGTTGCGCGGCAACATCCAGCAGGGAGACGGCGTCTACAAGTCCACCGATGCCGGCGAGACGTGGACGCACATGGGACTAAAGGAAACGCAAAACGTCTCGCGGATCCGGATTCACCCCCAAGACTGTAATACGGTGTGGGTTGCGGCCTTTGGAAAACATTCCATCGCGAATCCCGAGCGGGGCGTGTTCAAGTCGTCCAACGGCGGCATCACGTGGCGCAAGGTGTTGTATCGCGACGACCGCTCCGGCAGTGGCGACCTTACGGTGGATCCCAACAACCCCGCCGTGATGTACGCGACGTTGTGGGAAGCGTGGCGCAAATCGTGGGGCATGTCCTCCGGCGGCCCGGGTAGCGGGTTGTTCAAGAGCGTCGATTTCGGTGAAACGTGGGAGGAGATCACACGCAACGAAGGGTTGCCCCAAGAGGGCGTGATCGGAAAGATCGGTGTTGCGCTGTCGCCTGCCGCGCCGCATCGCGTTTGGGCACTCATCGAGCATGCGGAGGGCGGTATGTTTCGCTCCGACGATGCCGGCGCGACGTGGAGTCGGATCAACGAGGACCGCAACCTTCGCCAACGCGCGTTCTACTACACGCGCATATACGCCGATCCGCAAGATCCGGATATCATGTACGCCGTCAACACGGGGTTGTACCGATCGCGTGACGGCGGAGAGGCGTTCGACCGGATCTCGGTGCCGCACGGCGACAACCACGATCTCTGGATCGCACCCAGTGATCCAGATCGGATGATCAACACCAATGACGGCGGCGGGAACGTGTCGTTCAACGGCGGGGAGACATGGACTGCGCAGGACTATAGCACCGCGCAGTTCTACAGGGTAATGACGACGAATCACTTCCCGTACATGATCTGTGGTGGACAGCAGGACAACAGCACGGCGTGTATTCCCAGCAAGGGATGGAATCACCTGTCCAATGATGCGGGTGGACCAAACTTCCTCATCTCGGTGGGTGGGTGCGAGAGCGGTTACGTGGCCAACAGCGTCACTAACCCCGACATCTTTTTCGCGGGGTGTTATGGGGGCAGCCTCAGCCGGTACAACCACGGCAATGGCGAAACGCGGCAGGTAAACGTCTGGCCCGAGAATCCCATGGGGCAATCGTCGGAAGATCTCATCGAGCGCGTGCAGTGGACCTTCCCCATTGTGTTCTCGCCAATCAACTCAAACGTCCTCTATACGGCTACGCAGAAGCTCTGGAAGAGCACCACCGACGGGGCGTCGTGGGAGCGGATGAGTCCCGACCTCACCCGAGCCGACGCGGCGACCATGGGTCCTTCCGGCGGTCCGATCACCAAAGACCAAACCGGCGTCGAGACGTACGCGACGATCTTCGCGGTTGCGCCGTCGCGTCACGATGAAAACGTGATCTGGGTGGGGTCTGATGACGGGCTCGTACACATCACCAGAGACGGCGGCGCAAATTGGGACAACGTCACACCGGGTGACGCGCCCGATTTCGTTCGCATCAACACCATCGATGCGTCACCGAACACGCCGGGGAAGGCGTACGTGTCCGGTATCCGGTATCTCGTAGACGACGACCGGAGCCCGTATGTGTGGAAGACCGACGACTACGGACAGAGCTGGACCAAGATCGTGAACGGCTTTCCGGGGGACGATTTCCTACGGGCCGTGCGTGAAGATCCGCAAATGCCTGGCAACCTCTACGCTGCGTCAGAACGCACGGTGTATGTGTCGTGGGACGACGGCGCCAACTGGCAGCCCTTGTCGCTCAACCTGCCGGTCGCGCAGGTGTCGGATTTGGTCGTTGAAGAAAACGACCTCGTGATCTCGACCCATGGGCGTTCGTTCTGGGTGATGTTCGACATAGCCCCGCTGCGTCAGCTCAACGAGCAAGTGGCCGGTGCCGATGTGCATCTGTTCGATCCGGTAGATCCGGTGCGCGGCGTGGACAGGGGCGTGGAGGTGTATTACTACCTCGCTGAAGATGCGGAAGAGTTCACGATGGAATTCCTCGATGCGAGTGGTCAGGTGATCAAGACTTACGAGGGCCAGGAGGAAGATAGTGCGCAACCGGAAGGTGGGTTCGGGTTCTTCGGGGGTGGTGACGAAGGCAAGCCGTCGAAATCGGCCGGATCCCATCGCTTCCGTTGGAACCTCCGGTATCCGGGTTATACGGATTTCGACGGACGTATTTTCTGGGCGGCCGGGAATTTCGGACCATCCGCCATCCCGGGCCGCTATCAGGTTCGTCTGACCTCCGACGGTGAGACGCAGACACAGGATTTCGAAATCACGATCGATCCGCGCATGGAGCATGTGACGATTGCGCAGCTGCGTGAGCGTTTTGAGTTCGCGCTGCGGATTCGCGACCGCGTGAGTCGGGCCAACGACGCGGTCATCGAGATCCGGCGGATCAAGGGTGACGTGGACGATCGTCTGGAGCAGACCGACAATCAGGGTATTCAGGAACAGGGCGGCCTGGTCAACAGCAACTTGAGTGCGGTGGAGGGGGAGATCTATCAGGTCCGCAACGAATCGGGCCAAGACCCGCTGAACTTCCCGATCAAGCTCAACAACAAGCTCGCTGCCTTGATGGGCGTGGTCGGGCGGGGAGAGTCTGCCCCGACACAGCAGTCGTATCAGGTGTTCGATCACCTCTCCGACCTGTTGCAAACCGAGCTGATTCGGATGAACACCATCATCGAACAAGATCTACGGCGCCTGAATCAGCTCCTGCAGGAGGAAGGGCTGGATCCGATTGAGATTAAGGAGCTGATTGGGTGAGACGTTATACGTGAGACGTGAGACGTGAGACGGCCCCGCCCTTCCCCCCGGGGGGGTGGAGGGCGGCCGTCTCACGTCTCACCTCTCACGTTTCACGTCATTGCCCTCCCTCACCGTCCCTAGTAGATACCAGTCATGGCCAGAGACCTCACCATCACCTCCGAGCCCCTCCAGGACGGCCGCTACGCCTTTCGGGTCAACGCTCCCGTACACGCGTTGGCCCCCGGCACGTACCGGTTTTCGTCCCACGCCGACGCCGCCGGCATTCCGGTCGCTGAGGCGGTGCTCGAGGTGCCGGGCGTCGAGGCGGTTGTGGTCTCCGACGAGGGCGTTACGGTAGAGAAACAGCCGTCCTACGAGTGGTGTGATCTGGAGGCACAGATCGAGTACGCCATCAGCGCCACGGTCACGGCCGCCGACTTGCCAACACCCAAAAGCACGCCAGATATGGATGACGACGCGATCTTCGATGTCGTGACCGAGATCTTCCACCGAGAGGTCAATCCCTCCATCGCCAGCCATGGGGGTGCCGTCGAGTTGCTCGACGTGCAGGACGGAACCGTGGTGCTCCGGATGCAGGGCGGATGTCAGGGATGCGGGATGGCCAACGTGACGCTGCGCCAGGGCATCGAGGGCACGTTGCGGCGGGCGATACCGTCGATCCAAGGGATCGAGGACGTGACCGACCATTCGGCAGGTACCAATCCCTATTTTTCATCGGCGAAGAGCTGAAGGTCTTGGAGGAGCCCCTCCACCCCAGGTTATTACTGCTCCTTCCCACGCATACATACAGGGCTGACGAATTTGTCGATGCGGCAAAGCGACTTGGCTTTGACCTAACGGTCGCGTCCGAAGTGCCGAGCGCGCTCGAGGCCCAACATCCCGCCGAACTCCTCACGCTCGACTTTGCCGATCCGGAATCGGCCGTTGCCGGTTGCAAAGCATTTGCCGCGCAGCATCCGATTGCCGCCGTGATCGGTCCGGACGACGCGACGGCGGTGCTCGCGGCGATGATGAGCCGGGAATTGGGGTGCCACGCGAACCCGGTGGCCGCGGTGCTGGCGGCGCGCAACAAGATTATCCAGCGGGAACTGCTCCGCGATAGCGGCATTCCCGTGCCCGATTTCCGGGTTCTCGAGTTGTCAGAAGATCCGGCGGACGTAGCGTCGAGTGTTTCGTTTCCGTGCGTGGTGAAGCCAACATCGCTGTCGGCTAGCCGCGGCGTTATCCGCGCAAACGATCCGGAGGAATTCGTCGCGGCGCATGCCAGGCTACGATCGATTCTGGAATCGGCCGCTGGAGGCGACCGATACATCGTGGAGCAGTACATCCCGGGCGTGGAGTTCGCTGTCGAGGGGCTCATCGTCGACGGCGGACTTCATGTCCTCGCGATTTTCGACAAGCCGGACCCCCTCGAGGGTCCGTTCTTCGAGGAGACGATCTACGTGACGCCTTCTCGGGCGAAGCCGGGCGTGCAGAATAGTCTGATCGATACTGCAGGGCGCGCTGCCGGGGCACTCGGTCTCACCACGGGACCGTTGCACGCCGAGTTGCGTTGCAACAAAGACGGACCCTGGGTGATCGAGTTGGCGGCGCGCCTCATCGGTGGCAAATGCGGGCGCGTACTGCGGTTTGGCGAGACCGGCGAACGCTCACTCGAGGATGTGGTAGTCGCGCACGCTGCGGGGACGCTCAACGACATTCCATGCCGGGAATCTTGCGCGGCTGGGGTCATGATGATCCCCATTCCGTCGGCTGGGGTCCTAGCAGGTTGCGGAAAAAGTCGGGTAATGGACGATAGCATCGCGAGCCGGAAGTTCTTATCGTAGAGGGACCTCGATGGGAGTGCCACGATGCGCGGGAACAAGACGAATCAGTCGGCGCTGTTCAGCTATATCAGTGCGGAGGATCGGGTGCCCTCCGACCATCCGTTGCGCGCCCTGCGGGCGCTGGTGGACCCGGTGTTAGCCCGGCTCTCGCCGCAGTTGGACCGGCTGTACGCGCGGCGGGGCCGGCCGTCGATTCCCCCGGAACATTTGTTACGCGCGTTATTGCTGCAGGTGGTGTATACGATCCGGAGCGAGCGGCAGCTGATGGAGCAGCTCGATTACAACATCCTGTACCGATGGTTTGTGGGGTTGAATCTGGACGACGCGGTGTGGGTGCCGACGGTCTTTACGAAGAATCGGACGCGGCTGGTCGAGGGGGGCATCGCGGATGCGTTTCTGGCCGAAGTGTTACAGGAGGCGGAGCGGCGGGCGTTGTTGTCGAATGAGCATTTCACCGTCGACGGGACCTTGCTGGACGCGTGGGCGAGTCAGAAGAGTTTTCAGCCGAAGGCCGGCACCCGCCCGCCAACGGACGATGATCCGGGGAATCCGAGCGTGACGTTTCGCCAGGAGAAACGGACGAATGCGACGCATGCGTCGCGGACGGACCCGGAGGCGCGGTTGACGCGGAAGAGTGGGGGGCAAGGCGCGCAATTGGCGTACTTGGCGAGTGTGTTGATGGATAATCGGCACGGGCTCGTGGTGGCGACCGACGTGACGCAGCCCGGCTACGAGGCGGAGTGTGCGAGTGCGCTGGCGATGGTGGGGAGCTTACCGCCGACGGCCCGGCGTCGGACGTTGGGGGCGGACAAGGGTTATGATCGGTGCGGGTTTGTCGACACGCTGCGGGCGTTGGGCTGGACGCCCCACGTCACGCCGAACGTGCACCGCACGCGGTTGCGGAGCGCGGTGGATGGCCGGACGACGCGCCATCCCAGCTATGCGATCAGTCAACGGCAGCGCAAAAAAGTGGAAGAGATCTACGGGTGGGGCAAGACGATTGGGTTGTTACGCAAACTCCGACATCGCGGGACCCCGCGGGTCGGGTGGGTGTTTACGTTCACGGCCGCGGTCTACAATCTGATGCGGATACGCACCCTGACCCTGGCCGGAGGCAGCCCCTGATGGGGCAGTGTGGGCCGCATTCGTCACGCCGACCGCACCGCGGGGGCGGTAATAGGGGACCGCACGCTGGTACACCGTCGTGTTACCCGGACAAACGCGGCTCACCATGAATTTTTCCGCAACCTGCTAGAACGCGTGGGCGGGGTCGACGCCGCCCGTGGGGTGCCGGGGGTCGAAGAGGTGCTCATCACGGCCCATCGAGGCCAGGAGCTGGTTCCCCTGCCGGAAGGGTCTCGCTATCTCGGATTCATCTTCGCCAGGGGGGAGACGCCAGAGCTGGCGGAGGAGGCGCTGCGGCGGGCGCATGGTGAGCTGGAGATTGACGTGAGAGGTGAGACGTGACACGGCCGCCCCCCCACCGCCTGGAGGGAGGAGCGGGGCCGTCTTACGTCTCACGTCTCATCGAGGAAGGGTTGTGAGGCGGTTGGGCCACGCATAGCTTGCTCCACCCGGGCTAACGGCCCGGCATCTGCCCTGGTGGTGGAATCGGTAGACACGCTGTCTTGAGGGGGCAGTGGCGAGAGCCGTCCCGGTTCGAATCCGGGCCAGGGCACTCAATGCCACCGTAGCTCAGTGGTAGAGCTCTCGATTCGTAATCGAGTGGTCGACAGTTCGACTCTGTCCGGTGGCTCTTAGATGTTCTCGGAGGAGGGTTGGAGATGGAACAAGAAGAACGACCGACCCCGCTTGAAACGTACATCGCCGCGCTCGACCGGGCGGCCGATTATTGCTCGACGCTTGCGTCGACCCTGCGTGGTGTCCGGACCGAAGACACACTCTTGCAGAAGACGTTGCTCGACAAATGGATCGATCTCACGGGAAAGCTCGACCAGGAACGGGTGATCATCCTACGGGGACAGGAACAGTACCAGCGGTGGGCAATCAAGCGGTATAAGGAGAAGCAAGAGCACGCGACGTACAAGTTGCCGTCGTTTCAGCGATAACACATTGGCCCACGGGACCTGGACATGCGGGGGATCGATCTGCAAGTTGGCTGCCTCGATCTTTCATCATGGCCAGGCATGCGTCGAACGCTCCATCGCAAAGGGACTCAAACATCCGACAATCTGCCCGGTGACCGTGCAGGGCGGCCGCTATTGGGTGCCGATCTCTTGCCTCAGCTCGCCAAAGGCAGGAAGGAGCGTCGCACCAGCAATTCGGAAGGCAACTACCTGATCCTGAGCGACGGCGGGCTCGACAGTTTTGACACGGAACGAGCGGCCGAGGTGCGCGCCGCGTTGTCGGGTGAATTCCTTGGAAACCCCTCTGGGCGGGAAGATGGCCCGGTCCGTTGGCCGATGGCGTTGAAGCACATGGTGTTCGGCATCGCCATCGCTGCATTGGCCGTTGCCGTTGGCATGACCATCGGGTTGGTTTTCTAATCCACCGCCGGTCGCGTTCGCGAGCCGTGCTTCACTTCCAATGAGTATGCGAAACCGGCTACTCCCGGGTGTGGTGTGGGTAGGGATCGGCCTCGTTTGGGGTACGACGTGGGGCGTGATACGGATCGGCCTCCGCGACCTGGAACCTTTCACATTCGCGGCATCTCGCACGGTACTCGCGGCGGTCACGCTGTTGGCGGTGGCCCAGCTCATGGATGGGAGTCGACGTCCCAAGGGCAGTGAGATCTGGTTTTGGATGGCGATTGGGGTGCCGCAGATCGGCATCCCATACGCGCTGATTTTTTGGGCCGAGCAGTATATCTCATCGGGCCTGACGGCGATCCTTTTCGCTACGTTCCCCGCCTTCACGGCGGTGACCGCGCACTTTCTCTTGCGGGACGAGCGGTTGTCGCTTGGGAAGGTGAGCGGTACGGCGTTGGCCATGTTTTCGGTGCTCCTGCTCGTGGGTCCATCACGCGGCGGGGCTGGGGCGCTGTCCATCGCGGCCGTAGTCGGGGTGCTAATCGCCTCGGCCTCGGGTGCGACCGGGGCGGTGATGGTGCGACGGTACGGCCGGGAAACCTCTACCCTCTGGCTTGCCGCCCTCCAGGTCTCGTCAGCGGCCGCATTGCTCGGCGCACTCGCTGTGACATTCGAACGGGACGCGTCCATAACTTTCACGGCCACCGCCATCGGCAGCATTGTCTATCTCGCCCTTGCCGTCACCGTGGGGTGTTATCTTGGGCTCTTCTGGTTGCTCAAGCGGCTCGATGCGACCTTCGTGAGCATGGGGGTGATCTTCGAGACCGCGGTTGGTGTTTTCTTCGGCAGCGTGGCATTGTCCGAACCATTAGGGTGGCGGCTATTGGGTGGGTTGGCCATCATGGGTTTGAGCATCTATCTCGTTACTATTGGGCGTCGAGCTGTGACGTCGGTGGTGCCATCGTGATCGGACCTCGAGAATAAGTGCTACAACACGACTGGGGTGGGGTTGGGCCCTCTCCCCTCTCCCCTCTCACTTCTCACTTCTCACCTAAGTGAGGATATCGTGGATGTCCTGATCGTCGATGACAGTATCGAGGTGAGGACCGCTTACGGCCAGTTACTCGAACACGCGGGATACATGGTGAAGACCGTGGACAATGGCCTGGCGGCGTTCGCCGAGCTGCAAGAAGGACGTTACGCCGTCATTCTCCTCGACATTCTGATGCCGTTCCTGGAAGGGAAGAGTTTTTTCCGTCAGCTCGAGACGGATTTCCCTAAGATGACGAAACGCGTGATCTTTGTGACCGGAATGGCCGGTGACGAAGATACGCGCGAGTTTCTGGAGCGAACCGGACAACCGTTCCTTCAGAAACCCGTCGAAGCGGACCAACTCGTCAGCGCGGTTCGGAAGATGATGGGGGAGGAGTGAAGGGCGGGAGTCGGGAGTCGGGGGTCGGGGGTCGGAAAAGCCTGACGCACGGTTCTAAGAAAAACCCGACCCCCGACCCCCGACTCCCGATCTCGAATCCCGACTCCCGCGCCACTAATCCAAACAATTTTGAGGCATGCTCCTACTCCGCTTGCTCCAGCGATTCGTCAAAACCCTGAACTCAGACGGAACTCCCGGGCAGGTGGCGTTGGGGATTGCGATGGGGTCTGCGCTCGGGCTCACCCCACTAGTGAATCTTCACAATCTCCTCATTATTGCGGCGGTCTTCCTTCTTAACGTTTCGTTCCCCGCCGCCGTGTTGGGCTGGATTGCCTTTGCACCGATTGGATTTCTGTTCGATCCATGGTTTGACGCCATCGGCACTGCCCTTCTCTCTGACACCACGAGCCTGGTACCACTGTGGACCACGCTGTACAACGTTCCGGTGATGCCACTGACCAACTACAACAACACGGTGGTGCTGGGGAGCCTCGTGGGTTGGGTCGTGCTGTTCGCTCCGATCTTTCTCGTGGCGCGATTGGGGGTCGCGGGGTATCGAACCCACGTGCTGCCGCGATTGCTGAATACCAGGATCTTCAAGTTCATCAGGGCTTCGAAGTTGTACAATTTCTACCGGCTCTTCCAAACGGACTGACGTTATGCGCGCTTTTCGTTGGAGAGCGATCTTACCACTCGGCTTACTGCTCATCTTGGTGGGAGCGGGATGGTACTTCTTGCTCGATTCCGCGGTGCGAAAGGGCATCGAGGCCGTTGGCACAGCACTCGTCGGCGCCAGGGTCGATCTCGAAGAGGCAGACGTCCGGCTTGCCGAGGGGGCGGTGATTTTGCGTGGGTTGCAAGTCACCAATCCCGATGCACCCATGACCAATCTCTTCCAGCTCGATGAGGTCGTCGCCGATCTCAACCTGGGACCCTTGCTACAGAAGAAAGTTTTCATCGATACCATAGCGATCCGCGGATTGCGTTTCGGTACGCCGCGAACGACGTCTGGCGAGATCCCAAATCCCGACTCCGAAGGCGGCGCGCTGCGGCGTCAAATCCACGAGTGGTCCCAGCGCGTCCCTGTGCCCGACTTCAGTCTGGATGGACTCTCCGGAACCGTGAATGTCGCGGCGATCAGACCGGAGAATCTACAGACCCCGGCCCTGGCGAGAGAGATTCGGTCAGCGGCCGATTCGGCGCGGGACGCCTGGATGGCGCAACTCCAAGCGCTCAACCCGACGCCGGTGATCGACTCCGCTCGAGCACTGGCGGAGCGCCTGCAGGGAGCATCACTGCGCAGCTTGGGTCTTGGTATCGTGAGGTCGTTGCGATCTCTGCGATCCACGGCAAGCGGGCTCACGACGCTTCGCAGCGGAATCGATCAGTTCGTGCAGGACCTGAGCGGCGGCGTTGCGACGCTACAACAACGGGTCTCGGGTCTCGCAAACGCTCGCGCCGCTGATCTGGCAAGCGCGCGCAACTTGTTGCAGATCCCGTCGCTCGAGGCACCCGATATTTCACCAGCCCTATTCACCGACCTCGCACTCGAACGAATCGAGCCGGTGCTTTACTGGGCACGCATGGCGGAGCGGTACGTTCCTCCAGGCCTGGACCCGCGCCGGCGGCCAGGGCCGTCGCGCGCGCGGCTGGCGGGCTCGGATGTCGAATTCCCGACCGAGCGAGGTTACGCCGGTTTGACGATTGCGTTTGCCGAGATCGACCTCCGTCTCGAAGGGGACGGCGCATCGGCCGGAGCGTACCGCGTGCACATCGAAGGTTTTTCGTCGGAGCCCTCAGTACACGGCCGGCCCATCCGGATATCGGCCTCACGCAGGGACGCGAGTTCCGGTCCGGATGCCGTACAGTTCGAGGCCGTTCTCGACCACGTCACATCAGATATTCGCGATTCGGTGAGCCTGCGGATTAGCGGCTTTCCACTTCCCGCGGTCACGTTGCCGGGGATTGGCGCGCACATGGATCTTGGAGAGGGTGTCAACCAACTAACGCTCGCACGCGCAGGCGACACCGTGGTTGGCCGTTGGCTGTGGAGTTCGTCTCAGGTCACGTGGGATCGGGCGTCGATGGGGTCGGGGCGTGTCATGGACTTGCTGTGGCGAACACTGTCGGCGTTGCGTGACGTGGAAGTTGAGGTGGGGGTGTCGGGCGACCTCTCGGGTCCCAGCCTCTCCGTCAGATCCAACGTGGCGTCCGAAATCTCCCGGAGCTTGCGTCGGGAGCTGGCAAGCGAGGTTGCCGCCGCCGAACGGCGGGTGCGGGCCGAGGTCGAAAGATTAGTGGCGCAGCCGATTGCCGATGCTCGGTCCCGTGTGGCCGAGGTCGAGGCGACGGTACAGGGCCTTGTGGCGGACTACCAGCGGCAGGTGGATCAGGTGAAAGCGGAGTTGGAGGCGAAGTTACGGGAGCTGGGGAGAGGAACGTAAGAGGTGAGACGTAAGAGGACAAGTGTCAGAGGATGCAGGTCACTTGGGACGTGCTTCTTTGACAGGTAGTGCGTACGCACGTGACATATTGAGAATTGGCGATCATTCCTGAAAGCCATGACGAGGAAACCGATAGCGAACGGTCTGCAACAGGGGCTGCGACCCTGGTTCGCGCCGCCGCAGCGCGTAGAAGCGGATGCGGTTGGCGTCGAAATCGACCTCGGCGCGCACGAGACGATGGGACCAGCGCGGATCGACCCGCCAGGTATGCCCCAGCAGCTCGGCCGTTCCCTGCTCGCTGATGCGCCGCAGGAACACCAAGCGGCCGCGCGGGCGGGTCTGCAAGTCCAACGCCCACTCTTCGGGAAACGTCCGTCGTGGCGGGGCGGCCTCCAGGCGCGGTGCCGCACGGCGGCGGACTGCTGCCACGTAGCGATCCGAACGCTCCTGCAGGGCCGCGCGGGTGGGATGATGGAAACGGGCCCACACCTTGGCCTGCCACCGACCGTTGTAGCTTTCTACCGCCGCCTGGAAGCCGGTCTCGCGTGGCGGCGCGAACACGGGGACGATCCCCAAACTCAAACACAGGCGCGTGACACGGCCGACGGTGTCAGGGAACTGATGCGCGCCCTGGAACCGGGTGTCGTTGTCGAACTGTGCATAGGCTGGCAGCCCGAACTGCCGCCAGTGCGTTACCAGGGCCTCGACGATAGTGGTGGCGCGGACGGGTGGACCGGGCCACGACGCGACCAATCCGCCGTGCAGCGAGATGCCGTTGAGCACTTCGACCTCGGTGCCACCCTTGATCACCAACCCTTCGACGATGTCAAAGCTGTCCAGCTCCGCACAGCCCGCGGCCACCTCAGGCAGATACCAGCCTCGGGGCGGTGGGGGGCGACGGATCCGCCGGCGACCGTCCAGCGCCCCGTGCCGGGCCAGGATGCGGCCGATCGTCCGCACCGCGGGGACGCTGCGATAGTGACGGTCGCGCATCTCGCGGTAGATGGCAGCGGCCCCGTACTCCCCCAGGTCGCTCGTGTCACGCAGCTCTCGCCGCAGCGTCAGCACGACATCTTCTACGGCCGCTTCCGTGCGATGAATCGTGTGCGCGAGGTGAGACCGGTCAGACCAATCGACTCGATCCAGCCGCTGGCCGCCGACGCGCTGCACCCACCGTTGCACGGTCTGGAGGCTCACGTGAAACCGGCGCGCCACCGCACGCAGCGAGGCACCCCGCCGAACCGCGGCAACCATCTTTCGACGTCGCTCCTCGGTCCGGCCTTTTTACGCACCTTGACCCCCGAACTAGTGTTTCGTTCAAATACTATAAACCACACTCCTGACCTGGATCCTGTGACACTCCGACCTGCATCCTGTGACACCTAGCAGGTTGCGGAAAAATTCATGGTGAGCCGCGTTTGTCCGGGTAACACGACGGTGTACCAGCGTGCGGTCCCCTATTACCGCCCCCGCGGTGCGGTCGGCGTGACGAATGCGGCCCACACTGCCCCATCAGGGGCTGCCTCCGGCCAGGGTCAGGGTGCGTATCCGCATCAGATTGTAGACCGCGGCCGTGAACGTAAACACCCACCCGACCCGCGGGGTCCCGCGATGTCGGAGTTTGCGTAACAACCCAATCGTCTTGCCCCACCCGTAGATCTCTTCCACTTTTTTGCGCTGCCGTTGACTGATCGCATAGCTGGGATGGCGCGTCGTCCGGCCATCCACCGCGCTCCGCAACCGCGTGCGGTGCACGTTCGGCGTGACGTGGGGCGTCCAGCCCAACGCCCGCAGCGTGTCGACAAACCCGCACCGATCATAACCCTTGTCCGCCCCCAACGTCCGACGCCGGGCCGTCGGCGGTAAGCTCCCCACCATCGCCAGCGCACTCGCACACTCCGCCTCGTAGCCGGGCTGCGTCACGTCGGTCGCCACCACGAGCCCGTGCCGATTATCCATCAACACACTCGCCAAGTACGCCAATTGCGCGCCTTGCCCCCCACTCTTCCGCGTCAACCGCGCCTCCGGGTCCGTCCGCGACGCATGCGTCGCATTCGTCCGTTTCTCCTGGCGAAACGTCACGCTCGGATTCCCCGGATCATCGTCCGTTGGCGGGCGGGTGCCGGCCTTCGGCTGAAAACTCTTCTGACTCGCCCACGCGTCCAGCAAGGTCCCGTCGACGGTGAAATGCTCATTCGACAACAACGCCCGCCGCTCCGCCTCCTGTAACACTTCGGCCAGAAACGCATCCGCGATGCCCCCCTCGACCAGCCGCGTCCGATTCTTCGTAAAGACCGTCGGCACCCACACCGCGTCGTCCAGATTCAACCCCACAAACCATCGGTACAGGATGTTGTAATCGAGCTGCTCCATCAGCTGCCGCTCGCTCCGGATCGTATACACCACCTGCAGCAATAACGCGCGTAACAAATGTTCCGGGGGAATCGACGGCCGGCCCCGCCGCGCGTACAGCCGGTCCAACTGCGGCGAGAGCCGGGCTAACACCGGGTCCACCAGCGCCCGCAGGGCGCGCAACGGATGGTCGGAGGGCACCCGATCCTCCGCACTGATATAGCTGAACAGCGCCGACTGATTCGTCTTGTTCCCGCGCATCGTGGCACTCCCATCGAGGTCCCTCTACGATAAGAACTTCCGGCTCGCGATGCTATCGTCCATTACCCGACTTTTTCCGCAACCTGCTAGGTGACCTGGATCCTGTGGCACTTATCCCGTAAGACGTGAGACGTGAGAGGGCCACCCCCCAAGCCCCAATTGGGGTGGGGGGAGGGGCCGTCTTACGTCTCACCTCTCACGTCTCACCAACTCACCTCTCCCCTACCGGCACATAGTCCCGGGCCTCGGACCCGATATAGATCTGGCGCGGTCTGGCAATGCGCTGATCGGCGTCGAGGTGCCCCTCTTGCCACTGCGACAGCCAACCCGGCGTCCGACCGATGGCAAACAGCACCGGGAACATCTCGACCGGGAATCCCATGGCTTCGTAGATGATTCCCGAGTAGAAGTCCACGTTGGGGTAGAGCTTGTGCGAGATGAAGTAGTCGTCTTCCAGCGCGATGCATTCCAACTCCATGGCGATGTCGATGAGCGGGTTCCGGCCCGTCACTTCGAACACATCTTCGGCGACCTTCTTGATGAACTTGGCCCGTGGATCGTAGTTCTTGTACACACGGTGTCCAAAGCCCATCAGACGGATTTCCTTGTTCTTCACGCGCTCGATGTATCCCGCAATGTTGGTCCGGTCGCCGATCTGACGTAGCATGCGTAGGACCGCTTCATTGGCTCCGCCGTGGAGCGGACCGTACAGCGCCGCCGCCGCCCCCGCCGTGGCGCAGTAGGGGTCCCCGCCGCTCGACGAGACACCACGCATAGCACTGGTCGAGCAGTTCTGTCCGTGGTCGGCGTGGAGAATGAAAAGCACGTCGAGGGCCTTCTCGAGTACCGGACTTGGCTCATACGTCAGCTCGGACGTGCGGTACATCATATTCAGGAAATTTCCGGTATACGACAGCGCATTATCCGGATACACATAAGGCAACCCGACGCGGTGGCGATATGCAAAGGCGGCAATGGTGGGCGTCTTCGCGATGAGCCTCTGAATCTGGTGCAATCGGCACTGCGCGTCGTCCAGGTTCTTGGAATCGGGGTAGAACGTCGACAACGCCGCCACGGTACTCACGAACACGCCCATGGGATGGGCATCGTACCGGAAGCCCTCCATCAGCTTCTTGACGTTTTCGTGCAGGTACGTGTGCATGGTGACTTGGTGATTCCAATCGTCCAGCTCGGCTTGTGTGGGGAGATTCCCATGCATCAAGAGATAGGCGACTTCGAGGAAGGTGGCCTGCTCGGCCAACTGCTCGATGGGGTAGCCGCGATACGTCAGGACTCCTTTTTCTCCGTCGACGCGGCTCACCGCACTCTTGACGGAGGCCGTGTTGGCGAAACCCGGGTCGTATGTCATGAGCCCAAAGTCTTCCGGGCTCTCTTTGATCTGCCTGAGATCGAGGGCGCGAATGCTGCCGTTCTCGATGGGGATTTCGTAGGCGTCGCCGGTCCGATTGTCCGTGATGCTCAGCGTGTCTTTGGCCACGGTGTCCTTGCCGGTTCTCTTTTCTGTGAGGGGCTTCGTTTTGGTAGCCACGGGGTCCTCCACAACATCTTGATGGGTGCATTGAACAGTAGTGGCTTCTCGAAAGATACCCACGGGAACCCAAAGCCTCCACCGGTGGGGGGACCCCGAGTTGGAGTGGCTGGTGGCGGCGGGGTCAAAATTAGTTCAATGTTTCACGTTCGCTAACCGCTTTTCACAAGGAGAACGATGTCCCAGTCTCGAGTGTTAATCACCTTGTTGATCCTCGCCCTCGCCCCCGCCCTCGCCCTCGCCCCCGCCCCAACGGCGGCGACCATCCAAGTCCCGACCTTCGAGGCCGTGGCCGGGCACGCCTTCGGTGAGAGGATCACTGTCCATCACGAGATGGCCCGGTACCTGCAGCGGCTGGAAGAGGTATCGCCGCGTGTCACGGTGGTCGACCAAGGGGCCTCATGGGAAGGTCGCCGGCTTTTGGTTGCCATCGTGACGTCTCCGGCGAATCATGCCGCCCTTGCGGATATCCGCGCGAACGCCCAACGGCTAGGGGACCCTCGGATCCTGTCGGCGGAAGACGCCGCCATGCTGATTCCCACGCAACCGGCCATCGTTTGGTACGGCGGCTCGATTCACGGCTTCGAGCTTTCCGGCAGCGAGGGTGTGCTCAAACTGCTCGAGCACCTCACCACGCGAAGCGATCCCGCCACGCTCGACGTCTTGGATCATACGGTCATTCTCATCGACCCGATGTTGAATCCAGACGGGCGCGATGCCCATGCCTACGTCAACCATGAGAACATCGGGCGGACACCAAACCCGCAACGGGAGGATTGGGCAAACGATTTCACGTCGTGGCAGGCCGTAAAGTTCCGAACGGGACACTACTACCACGACACCAATCGCGATTGGTTTGCACACACCCAACCCGAAGCGCGGAACCGGATCAAGACGATCGTGCACTGGCGCCCGCAGTTTGTGATTGACATGCACGAGATGGGGCCGGACGTCGAATTCTATTTCGACCCGCCCGATGTACCCTATGGACCGTTTTTCCCCGACTTTGCGCGCAGCGGTTTCCAAAGACTCAACTCCGCATATGCGGCGGCCTTCGACTCGGCCGGATTCCAGTACATGACGCGGGAACGGTACAACTATTTCTACCCGGGCTACACCACGTCCCAAGGCAGCTATCAAGGCGCCGTCGGCATGCTGTACGAGCAAGGTTCGACTCGAGGTCTCGCGCTCACGCGCCCCGATGGTTCGGTGCGGACGCTCGCCGACGCACTCGAACAACAGTACTTGGCGGCGTGGACGGCGGCGCAATTCGCAGCGACCAATCGCAGTCAATTGTTACAGGACTATTACGACGCGCACGTTGCCGCCATCGCCGAGGGCGACACGGGTTACCGCCGATACCTTTTGCCGGCCGAGGGCGATCCGGCGCTCGTGGCGGAATTGGTCAACTTGCTCATGCGTGGTGGGGTCGAGGTGGATGTGCTCACGCAAGACACAGTCGTGTCGGGGGTGCGAAACCGAATAGGAGAGGACATCGGTCAGCGAAGTTTTGCGGCCGGCACGTACGTGATCGAGGCGGGCCAGCCCCGCAATCGCCTGATCAGAGTGTTACTCGAGCCGGACGTACCACTGCCGCAGGATTTTCTGGTTCAGGCACGCCGGCGCGTCGACCGGGCGGAGAATCCTCGTTTCTATGACATCACGGCCTGGTCGCTGCCGCTGATGTTCAATGTGGGTGCGTACAGCGCGACCGATCCCGGTGGGGTGACCGCGTCACGGCTGACGTCCCCGGTTCAGCCGACGGGCGTCGGGGTGACCGGCCGGGCGGAGTACGCCTACCTCATTGACGGTACCCAGGCCGCAGCAGTGGCCGCGCTCTATCACCTCACGCACGCGGGGCATCGGGCAGCGGTGACTCTTCGGGCGACCCAGATCGGCGGTCAGGACATTCCGAGTGGAACTGTCGTCGTTCGGACGGGACAGAACGACGATTCGGTGCACGAGTCGGTGCGTTCTTTGGCGAACCGCTTCAATCTGCGCGTCACGACCACCGCCACTGGTTTGGCCGACCCCGGTCCGATACCGTCGCTCGGATCGGCCGACGTCCTTCCAGTCCGAAAACCCGAAATTGCCATTCTCGCGGAAGACCCCGTGCGGGGCTACTCGTTTGGATACGCGTGGCACACGTTGGATCGCCAATACCAAATACCGACGACCGTGTTGCGCGCGGGATCGGTGGGGAGCACGCCGTTGAGTCGGTTCGACGTGATTGTCGTTCCGGAGGCCGGCAACCTTCGTTCGACGCTGAAGGACACGGGTGTGGAGCGGCTCGAGCGTTGGATTCGGGACGGCGGCACACTGGTAACGATCGGCAGTGGTACCGAGTTCGCGCGAGACTCCACGGGGATCGGGATCGACCTCGGGTCGTGGTATGACAGTGACGATGGCGATAGCGCCCAGGCGTTCACCGTGCCGGGCGCCATCGTTCGGGTAGATCTGGATTTGCAGAACTGGCTGGCCGCAGGCTACGCCGACACCGCCTTCCCGGCTCTCGTGAACGGCCGCCGTCTCTATACCGCCCCCGAAGGGCCGCCGTCCGCCACTCGTCGTGTGGTGGGCCGATATACTGCGCGTGATTCTTTGTTGATCTCCGGACACGCGTGGGATGAAAGCCTCGATCGGCTGCCGGGAAAAGTATTCCTCTACGAAGAACGCGTTGGTGCGGGTCGCGTCATCGCGTTTGCCGAGGAAGTGAACTGGCGATCGTACTGGCGTGGTGCAAACAGGTTGTTCCTGAATGCGGTCGTAATTGGGCCGAGTGCACAATGATGCCGGTCGGAAAAGACGGAAAAGACGGAAGGACGGAAGGACGGAAGGACGGAAAGATGACGAATCTACCGCCGTACCGCCGTACCGCCGTACCGCCGGCCGTCCGTCATTCCGTCATTCCATCATTCCGTCTTTCCGTCCTTCCGTCTTTCCGCCTTCTCGCCACGCTCCTGATACTCGCCCCGTCCGCCGCCACCACCCAGGTCCCAACTTTCAGCGACATCACCGGCCACGCCTTCGGTGAGCGTATCACGCAGCACTACCAAATGGTGGAATACTTGGAGGCTCTAGCAGCGGCGTCTCCGCGGGTGACGATTGAAGAACGGGGGCGGTCGTGGGAAGGGCGGAAGTTCGTCATGGCGGTCGTGACGTCGCGCAGCAATCACGCGCGTATCGGCCAGATCCAGGCCAACTCGCGCCGTCTGTCGGATCCTCGCACTACATCGGCGGCGCAGGCCGACATTCTGGTAGCGAATCAGCCGTTGGTGATTTGGTTCGGGGGTTCGATCCACGGTTTTGAACTCTCTGGCAGTGAGGGGGCCCTCAAGTTGCTGGAGCATCTCTCGACGCGGAGTGACTCTGCGACGATGGCGGTGTTGGACAATGTCGTGGTGTTGATCGATCCGATGCTGAACCCCGACGGCCGTGACGCCTTCGCACGATTGAACCACGAAAACATCGGACGCGTCCCGAATGCATGGGGGAACGATTGGGCAAATGCGTTCACACCATGGCAGTCCCTCAAGTTTCGCACGGGCCACTACTACTTCGACAACAACCGTGATTGGTTTGCTCAGACCCAACCTGAGACACGAGAACGAACAAGAACGCTAGGGACTTGGCGTCCCCAAATGGTCACGGATATGCATGAGATGGGAGCCGATCGCGAGTTTTTTTTCTACCCACCGGCGGGCCCCGTCTCGCCGTACGTGCCACAGTTCGCATTGCGGTGGATGGATCATTTCGCAGAGACTCATGCCGGGACCTTCGACTCGCGTGGAGTGGATTACGCCACGCGCGACCAATACGACTACTTCTATCCTGGATACACTGACGCCTACCCGGTCTTTCAGGGTGCCCTTGGCATGCTCTACGAGCAAGGATCATCGAGAGGGCTCGCGCTCAAGCGGCCTGATCGATCGACACGCACGCTCTCGGATGCGCTGGATCAGCAGTACACCGCCGCGTGGACGGCCACGCGTTTCGTCGCGTCACAGCGCGAGACGCTGTTGCGCGAGTACTACCAAGGGTTGGCCGATGCGATTGCGGCTGGCAGCACCGGGGTGCGCCGCTACCTGTTGACTCCCGACGGCGATCCCGGGCACGTGGCCGAGTTGGTCAACGTGCTCCTACGGGGCCGATTGGAGGTCGAGACCCTCATCGACTCCGTCGTCCTCGACGGGGTGCGCGATCGGGACGGTGCATTCGTGGGTCGAAAAAGCTTCCCAGCGGGCACCTATGTCATCGAAGCCGACCAACCCAACTCACCTCTGCTCCGTACGCTACTCGAGTCTGAGACGCCCATACCGGAAGATTTCCTAAAGGAGGCCCGGGCCCGGGTCGATCGGGGCGAGTCGACGAAGATCTACGACATTACCGCCTGGTCGTTGCCCCTGCTATTCAACGTCCACGGCTTCAGTACGACCGATGGACGATCGCTGACGACCGAGACGGTGAACGAGGAGATTGCGGCCATTCCTTATGAAGGCTTTCGCCGCGCCTCGTATGCGTATCTGTTCGGCGGCGATAACGCGGCGGCGGTGGCGGTTTTGTACCACTTACTCGACGGTGGGTATCGTGCGGCGATGACGCTGCGAGCCAGTCGCATCGAGGGGGAGGATGTGCCAAGCGGTACGGTGGTCGTGCGGGTGCAGCAGAACGATTCGTCGGTTCATGATGCCGTACGCGACGCGTCGAGGCGTTTTGCGGTAGCGGTGCGTGCCGTGAGCACAGGATTGGCACCCCAGGGCTTCCCGTCGCTCGGTTCAGCCGACGTGATTCCGGTGCGCAAGCCAAACATCGCAATTCTCGCCGAAGATCCCATCAACGGATATTCATTTGGATGGACCTGGTACACTCTCGATCGTGCGTATGGCATCGCGACGACGGTGATTCGCACTGGGTCTGTGGCGACGACGACGCTCGACCGGTTCAATGTGTTGATCGTTCCGTCCGCATCGGCGGCCGGTTTGCGTACGACGCTCGGGGCGGATGGTATCGAACGCGTGCAGCATTGGGTACGAGACGGCGGTACGTTGGTGACGCTTGGTGCGGCGACCGACTTTGCTCGCGATGGTCTCGATCTTATAGCACTCCGATCGTGGTACGACACCGACGACGGCAAGGACGCACAGCATTTTGAAGTCCAGGGCACCGTCTTGCGGACCGAACTCGACCTGGGATATTGGCTCTCCGCCGGCTATGCCGAGACAGATTTTCCCGCACTGGTCCTTGGGAGTCGAGTCTATCGCGCTCCCGATGGACCGCCGGCTCCCAGGCGCCGGGTCGTTGCCCGCTTTGCCGAGCGCGACAGCTTGAAAATCTCGGGCCTGGCATGGGATGAAACACTCGATCGGTTGTCCGCTGCGGTATTTGTCTATGAAGAACGCGTTGGACGGGGCCGTGTCATCGCCTTCGCCGAAGATGTGAATTTCCGTGGGTTTTGGCGTGGTGCAAATCGGCTGTTCTTGAACGCGGTCGTGGTGGGGCCAAGCGGGAATTGAGTCGGAATGACGGAAAGACGGAAGGACGGAAAGACGGAATGACTGAAGGACGGAAGGACTGAAGGTGTTGAAGTGCAGGAGTGGATCGCTAACTTATTGGAACAGATTCATGCACCATGTTAGGAGATAGCTCAGTGGGAACATTCCGTCCTTCCGTCTTTCAGTCTTTCCGTCTTTTCTTGGTCGTCGCAATCGCCATGGTCGCAATCGCCGCGTGCTCGCCGGGAGCGGCGATGTTCGAAATGGGCACCGTCGAGTTCTCCGGTCCGCACGGCAGTGGCGAACCCAACCTCTTTGCGACGGGTTCCGGGCAGATGTTGTTGTCTTGGCACGAGCCCACCGAAGACGGCAGCGCACTGCGGATGGCAGTGCGTTACGGCGGCGAATGGTCGGACCCGAAGACCATCGCCGAAAACCTGGATTTTTTTGTGAATTGGGCCGACTTCCCTTCATTGATTGCGTTACATGACGGAACGCTCCTGGCGCACTGGCTCGAGAAAACCGCGAAATCCACATATGCGTATCATGTGATGCTCTCTCGTTCCACCGACGGCGGCGCGACGTGGAGTGAACCCGTTCGTCCGCACCGGGATCTTTCGCCGACAGAACACGGCTTTGTGTCGATGGTACCGCTATCCAGCGGCGGCGCCGCGCTGATGTGGTTGGATGGACGAGCCATGGCGGACCAGGAGGGATCGGACGGTCACAGCTCTGGCGACATGTCGGTACGCTTCACCACGATGGGCGCCGACGGATCGTTGGGAGAGGAACTACTGATTGACGGGCGGACGTGTGAATGTTGCCAGACGGCGATGGTGCTGACCCATGACGGAACTCTAGTGGCGGCCTATCGCGACCGCAGTGAAGAGGAGATCCGTGACATTGCCGTGTCACGTCTCGTTGACGGCGCATGGTCGGATCCGATCCACGTCGGAAACGACAACTGGCACTTCACCGCGTGTCCGGTTAACGGTCCCGCATTGGCGGCCAACGACGAGATGGTCGCCATTGCCTGGTACAGTGCGCCGGCCGGCAACGGACACACGTCGGTTGCGTTTTCTCGCGACGATGCGGCGACGTTTGGCGAGCCGGTGCGGGTTGACGACGGAAATCCCCTTGGCCGCGTCGACATCGAACTCCTGAAAGACGGCTCGGCGTTGGTGGTGTGGCTCGAGAAGATCGGAGCCGAAGCGGAGATTCGTGCGCGGCGAGTCGAACCTTCGGGAGTCATGGAACCATCGTGGACCGTGGCGCAAACCAGCCAAGCACGACGAGGCGGTTTTCCCCGCATGGCTCGCTCGGGTGATGAATTGGTGTTTGCGTGGACGGATGAAGAAGGGATTAGGGTTGCGAGTGGGAAGGTGCAATAGGTTGTAGGGTGTAGGGTGTAGGGTGTTGGGATGGGAGTATCAGGAATTTTGTGTTTGTGAGCCATACTATGTACCTGCACTTTGGAGGCACGTATGGCGCGACACAAACGGTCGATCCCCCCGGAGTTGGTGGACCAACTGCTCGATGGCATCGACCCCCAGAAGGTCTTTGAATCAGACGGGCTCGTTGACGAGCTGAAGCGGGCGTTGGCTGAGCGGATTCTGGACGCCGAGATGGACGTGCATCTCGGCGGTGAGGAGGAGCACGCTCGAGGGAACCACCGTAACGGCCACAGCAAGAAGACGGTCCTGACCGACTCGAGCGCTCTCGAACTTTCAATTCCCCGCGACCGTCATGGCCGGTTTGCGCCCCAATTCATCGAGAAGTACCGACGTCGGTTCCCCGGCTTCGACGAGAAGATCATCGCGTTGTACGCCCGCGGCATGAGTACGCGCGACATCCAAGCTCACGTCCGGGAACTCTATGGCTTGGAGATTTCTCCCGACCTGGTCTCCGCGGTCACCGATTCGGTACTTGACGAGGTCAAGGCGTGGCAGAGCCGGCCGCTGGAGAGCGTCTACGCCGTTGTCTATTTCGACGCGCTGCGCGTGAAGATCCGCGACGAGGGGACGGTGCGCAACAAGGCCGTCTATCTGGCGATCGGCATTCGGTGTTCGGGCTACAAGGAGATCCTGGGGCTGTGGATCGAGCAGACCGAGGGCGCGAAGTTCTGGCTCAAGGTCATGACGGAGCTGCGCACCCGTGGCACCCAGGACATCCTGGTAGCCGTCGTGGACGGACTCCGAGGCTTTCCGGAGGCCATCGAGTCGGTGTTCCCCAACGCTCGCGTCCAGACGTGCATCGTGCACCTGATTCGCCACTCCCTGCAGTTTGCCGGGTGGAAGGAGCGCAAACCGCTAGCGGTAGCCCTCAAACAGATCTACCGCGCCGACACCGCGGAGGCGGCCCTTCACCAACTCGAGGAATTCGAGCAGGGCCCCTGGGGTCGCAAGTATCCGACCGTCGCGCAGAGTTGGCGGCGGCAATGGGAGCAGGTGATTCCGTTTCTTGCATTCGCCCCTGAGATCCGGAAGATCATCTACACGACCAACGCGATCGAGAGTCTACACAGCCAGGTCCGCAAGTCGGTACGCACCCGCGGGCACTTCCCTAGCGATCAAGCCGCTACGAAGCTAATCTGGCTCGTATTACGAAACATCGAAGCTACGTGGAAACGCCCACCGGTATCATGGGCGAAAGCTCGAAGCCAGTTCGCCATACTTTTCGGCGACCGTTTCAAGATTACTGACTGATGGAGAGGCTCACACACAAAATTTCCTACACGCCCTGTGTGGGATCAGTGCTCACACCCTACACCCTTCACCCTACACCCTACTTTCACATCTCAAAAAACATCCCTGCCATGATCACCGTCTCCGGCTCACGGTGAAACTCTCCCTGAATCGACCGCCCGAACGCCATGTCCATTGCGAAGCGGAGACGTCTCTCTTTATCGGGTAACAAGAACACGCCCACCTGCACGCTGACCCGCGGTCTCCAATCGTCATCCTGACGCATGTTCACGTCGACGCCGCCGAAGAACCGCCCGGCACCCGTACTCGCGACATCGGTCAGCTCGATACCTCCTAACACCCGGAACCGCTTGCTTCCGATGGGGTCGACGTTGATCGCAAAGTCGCCACCGGCGTACGCACTGAATCCAGCCGTGAGGCTACGATAGACGGTGATCTCGAGGGCGTCGCGAGAGAAGTCGAGCCGCTCGGCGTCGAAATCTTCGATGTATTCGTCTCCCAAATGCGAGCTGACGTGCCGATAGCGGAAGCGATACCAATTGCGACCGCGCCATATCACGAGGGGGATTGCAAACATCCAATCGCTGGAAATGAGCTCTCGTTCGATGGTCTCCATTTGAAAGCGACCGAACACGGCCCCCTGTATCCCGATTACTGTCGCTCGCTCGCGTGAATCTCCCGAAAGCAGCACAAAGGGAATTGAATGGCCGATCACGGCTTCGTCCTCAATGCCGGTACCGTATCGGCTGGCCGCGTTCAAGACACCGACGATCCTTGCGCCCGCACTCGGTTCGCGAGGATCGGCACGAATCACGGGCACCAACTGCCCGCCGGGAAGTAATCGCGACGGTCGCTGTGCGTCTATCGATGATGGGATGAGGGCGAACGTCGCAAATAGGATGGCGCAGACGGCTCTAATGCGCGGCAAGTAAATTCCTCCGTTTTTGGTCATTGCGGTGGACAAGATGGGTACGGCGCGTCCACATGACAAGCGTGACGTGTTGGGAACGTGCGTTAATCTGATCCAACTTGCGTATGACGGTACCGTGCTTTTTCCGTATGTGAATTACGTTGTCGATCAGGATTGGCCACGGACTACACGGAAAGCACGGAAAATACGATGTTGTTGGAGGAGCAACTCAGCTACGAGATCCGGGGTGCCGTTTTCGAAGTGTCTCGTCACCTGGGTCATGGTTTTCTAGAGAAAGTCTACGAGCGGGCTCTGTATTGTGAACTCCGCACCCGAGGGTTGAAAGTCACGCGCCAAGTTCCGCTATTGGTCAGATATAAAGGCAAGGATGTTGGCGAGTATTTCGCAGACATGATCGTGGAGGGTCGGATTTTGTTGGAGTTGAAATCGCAACATCGAACGAGAGCTGATGATGCACAACTGATCAACTATCTGAGGGCGAGCGGGCTGCGCGTAGGAATGCTGGTTAACTTTATATATCCGAAAGCGCAGATCAAGCGCATCGTCTTCTAACTCCAACAAATCAAGTCCGTGCTTTCCGTGTCTTCCGTGGCTATTCTGTGAAGATCCACCTTATCTCCTCTCCTACCACTCGGCTATAGAGACATCTCCCTAGGTGCCTGCCAGCGACCAAAACGGAAAACCGCACAATATATTGAATGGAGCCGTTCGGCCCGATGCCTTGACCGTTCAGGACGAGAGGCCTGACGCGAGGGGTGGGGTCTAGTCGATATTGCGAGTCAGTGCCCAAGCCCCTCTTAAGGAAGGGCCGACCAGAGATACCCATGAGCGAACCGGTCCATGACCTCTCCCGTCTGAGAATCGATCGGGACCGTCCATCACGGGGGTCCACCCGGGCCCTCAAGACGAGCGCCGGACTGGCGGTTGTGGCCGTCGTGTTCGTCGCGGGCGCGTTGTGGTGGTCGCGTAGTACCACCGACCATCAGGTGACGGTGACTCTGGTAGAGACGGTCGGTGGCGCCAACAGTCAAACTGTTGGCATCACCGCCAACGGATATGTGGTCGCGAGGACGAAGGCCTCGGTTTCTTCTCGCATCGCCGGTCGGTTGGCGTATTTGGCTGTCGAGGAGGGCTCGCGGGTGCGGCGGGGAGAGATCATCGCACGACTCGAGAACGCCGACTATCAGGCGATCGTAGCGCAGGTCCAAGCCGAGCAACGCCGGGCCGAGGCCGGTTTGCTGGAGGCCGAGGCCGGCCGCGATCAGACGGGCAGGGATTTGGCCCGGTCGAGGGAATTGTTGTCTCAGAATTTGGTTTCTGAACGGGAAGTCGAGGATCTCGAGGCTCAGCTGACTGCGGCGGAGGCACGCGTAGCAGTGCAGGAGGCGGGAGTGCAAGCGGCCCAAGCCGCCGTGGGCGTGGCCGAGGCGAACCTCGACAACACGTTGATTCGAGCGCCGTTCGACGGTACGGTGTTGCGAAAGGACGCCGAGGTGGGGGAAGTCGTGGCGCCGATGGCCACGGGTGGGGGGCTCACTCGCGGCGCGGTGGTGACCATGGCCGATTTGGAGACTTTGGAGGTCGAGGTCGATGTCAACGAAGCCTATATCGCGCAGATCGAGAGTGGCCAACCGGCTCGCATCATTCTCGACGCGTATCCCAGCGACGCCTATCCGGGGGAGGTTCGGCAGATCGTTCCCACAGCCGACCGGCAGCGAGCAACGGTGCAGGTCAAGGTGAGCCTTCTCGATAGTGATGACAGCATTCTGCCTGAGATGGCTGCCCGGGTCGAATTCCTGGGAAATGCTGCTACCGGCCCGGAGCGGGACGAACCGTTGCATGTGTTTGTTCCCGCTGCGGCAGTGCGAGACGAGACCGGACAGGCATTCGTGTGGGTTGTGCGAAACGGCGCCGTCACGCGAACACCAGTGGAAGCTGGGCCCGTGTCGGGTGGCCGTCGGGAGATTCGCTCAGGCTTGTCCGGCGGAGAGCGTGTGGTGACGGGCGGGTTTACAGACTTGGAAGACGGTATGCTGGTGGAGGTTTTATAGGGAGGAGGGAGGAGGGAGGAGGGAGGAGGCCGCCCCACCCCCCTCCGCCGCCTTGGGGGGTGGGGTGGGGCCTCCTCCCTCCCAAACTCCTCCCCGGGGTTGTTGGGCGGGGAGAGGCAAGCTCCTCCCTCCTCCCTCCCAAACTCCTCCCTCAAGAAACTGGAGAATTACAGATGACCCAAGCCGCCGAGCCCACAGCGGGCGACGCAACGACGTCGACGGATACGCTGGTTGAGGTCCGCGACGTGACCAAGACATTCTTCCGCGGAACCGAATCACTCGAGGTCTTGACTCACGTGGACTTCCACATGAAGCCGGGAGAGTTTCTGGCGCTCATGGGTCCGTCGGGTAGCGGCAAGAGCACATTGCTCAACATGGTTGCCGGTTTGGACAAACCGAACTCCGGGACCATTAAGGTGAATGGTGTGGAAGTGACTACGATGTCCGCGCGGCAGCTTGCCACCTGGCGCTCGCGGCACATCGGTTTTGTGTTCCAGTTGTACAATCTCCTTCCCGTTCTTACGGCATATCAAAACGTGGAGCTGCCACTGTTGCTGACGAGTCTCTCGAAGCGGGAGCGTCGAGAGCACGTTGATATGGCCTTGGACGTGGTTGGACTCATAGACCGGGCCAGACACTATCCCCGCCAGCTGTCAGGTGGAGAGTCGCAACGTGTCGGCATCGCGCGTGCCATCGTCAGCGACCCAACAATCGTGCTTGCCGACGAGCCCACTGGCGACCTCGACGCGAAATCAGCCGACGAGATTTTGACGCTCCTGCAACGGTTGAATGCAGATTTTTCGAAAACCATCATGATGGTGACCCACGATGCGCACGCGGCCGAACGCGCGCATGAGGTGATGCATCTCGACAAAGGGGTGTTGCACCGATGAAATTCGCGCGTCTCGTTTGGGTCAACTTGCTGCGCAACACACTCCGCACCGTGTTGACGGTGCTGAGTGTGTGTGTTGCGCTGTTTCTCTTCAGCACGCTCCGGTCGGTCGTCACCGCACTGGACTCTGCTACCGAGGTCGGAAGTGAAGCCCGGCTCGTGACGCTGTCGGCTACCGGAATCACGTTCCTGCTCCCACAAGCGCACGAGAACCGATTACGGGCGGTTGAGGGGGTACGGTCTGTGTCCTGGGCCAACTGGTTCGGAGGAGTGTACATCGACCAGTCAAATTTCTTTGCTCAGTTCGCGGTCGATGCGGAAACGTATTTCCCGATGTATACGGAGCTCCGGATTCCCGAGGAGCAACTCGAGGCGTTCATGGCCGAGCGCACCGCTGCCATCGTGGGGGAAGGTCTGATGCGGCGATTCGGTTGGAGTGTGGGTCAGCAAGTCGTCCTACAGGGAACGTTCCTTCCGGGAGATTTTGAATTCACGATTCGCGGTGTATACACTCCGGAAGATCCCAGCATGAGTGCGGAGATCTTTTATTTCCATTGGGACTACATGTACGAAGCTGCTCCCGACCAGTTGAGTCCGGGGTGGTTCATTCTCCAGCTCGACGATCCAACCCAGGCGGCGGCCGTTTCCCAGCGCATCGACGCTATGTTCGAGAACTCCAGCAACCCCACAAAGACACAGACGGAAAAGTCGTTAAACGCCGAGTTCATCACGATGTGGGGAAACGTGGGGAAACTGGTGAGCACGATTGGATTGGCCGTGTTCTTTGCGATTCTGCTGGTGGCCGCGAATACGATGATGATGGCCGCACGCGAGCGAATCAACGAGCACGGGGTGTTGAAGGCGCTTGGATTTCAGAATCCGGTATTGTTCGGGATCGTGTTGGCAGAATCCGTCATGATCACCGTAATAGGTGGCGTGATCGGCATCGTGGCGGCGGCGCTGCTGTTCCGGCCTGGGAATGTCCTGACGTCATTCATCCCCGGTTTCCAGGTCCAGACCGAAACGATGTGGCTTGGACTCTTGATTGCCGTGGCGCTGGGTATCGTGAGTGGATTTTTTCCCGCGTGGCAGGCCGCGCGAATGCCGGTCGTGCAGGCGCTCCGGCGAACGGCGTAGGGAAACGCGATGAAGATTCCCTTGATCTACAATCTTCGAAGTTTGAAAGAGCGCCCTATCTCTACGGCAACGACCGCCGGAGGTATGGCCCTCGTGGTCGCGGTCTTCGTCGCGATGATGGCGCTATCGAACGGATTCCAGGTTGCTTTGGTGAACACCGGGTCGCCGGACAACATCCTGGTGTTACGTAAGGGCGCAGGTGCCGAAATGAACAGCGGTCTGTCGCGAAACGTGACTAACATCATTGGCAGTTTCCCGTTCGTTGCAAAAGACGAGAATGGCCGTCCTTTGGCGAGCGCCGAAACGTTCGTGGTCGTGCCGATGGAGCGTGTGACCGGCGCGGTCGCAAATGTCGTCGCACGCGGCGTGAGCCCGCAGGCGTTGAAGGTGCGCCAGGGCATCGAGATCACCGACGGGCGGATGTTCAATCTGGGAAGCGCCGAGGTGATCGTTGGGGTTGGCATGGCTGCCCGTTTTCCAGGTACAGGAATCGGAGAGCAACTCAGCTTCGGAGATCGCGACTGGACTGTGGTCGGGCACTTCAGCGCCAATGGTTCGTCGTTTGAATCCGAGGTTTGGGGAGAAAACGAGCAGTTCATGCCCGTGTTCCGCGGCGAGGTTTTTCAGTCAGTCAGCATCCGCCTCGCCGACCCATCGGCGTTTGCCGAGGTCAAGCAAATCTTGGAGGACGATCCACGTCTCTATGTGGACGCGTTGCAGGAACGGGAATTCTACGAGAGCCAATCGACCTTGCTCAGCCAGATTCTCAGCTTCATCGCGGTTTTTGTTGCCGGTGTGATGGCGATAGGCGCCGTGTTCGGCGCCATCAACACCATGTACGCGGCGGTGGCCTCGCGCACCTCGGAGATTGCGATGTTGCTCACCTTGGGGTTCAAGCCCGTTAGCGTGATGAGTTCTTTCCTGTTCGAGGCAGTGATGATTGCATTGCTCGGGGGAATCATTGGATGTGTCATGGTTCTGCCGATCAACGGATTCCTGACGAGCACGACCAACTGGAACTCCTTCAGTGAGATCGCCTTTGCGTTTCGTATCACCCCCCAGCTGTTGATGAACGGTTTACTGTTTGCGGTGGTGATGGGTGTGATCGGCGGCTTCTTTCCAGCGTTACGCGCGGCGCGACAAACCGTGGCACAAGCGCTCCGGGGAGCGTAGCGTTGTCGGTTGTCGGTTGTCGGTTGTCGGTTGTCGGTTGTCGGGTGTCGGGTGTCGGTTGTCGGGTGTCGAGTGCTAGGTGCCAGGTTCCAGGGCATGAAACACTGTCACCGGTAACCGGTAACCGATAACCGGTAACCGATAACCGATAACCGATAACCGATAACCCGAAACCCGAAACCTCATCATGAATATCCGTCTCATCTCCTCGCCCTACCACCTGGGCCATCGCGACGTCGGCATGGGTGCGGGGCCGACGGCGCTCCTCGACGGCGGAGCGGTCCAACAACTGCATGACGCGGGGCACGAGGTCTCGACGGTCGTGATCGAATCTGCCGACGTGCCGTCCGACGAAATAAGCGCCGTGTTTCACCTCAACGGTCTCTTGGCCGCCGAAGTCCAGCATGCGGTTCGTGACGGCGCGTTTCCCGTCGTGCTCGGCGGGAACTGCAACACCTGTCTCGGCAGCTTGGGTGGGCTCGGGATCGCCGACACCGCCATCGTCTGGTTCGACGCGCACGGTGACTACCATACGCCCGAAACGTCGAGCAGCGGATTCTTCGACGGGATGGCCCTGAATATCGCCACCGGTCGTTCGTGGCGCGACATGACCAAGACGATTCCCGGTTTTCGCGCGGTGGCGGAACGCAACGTCGTACTCGCTGGTGTTCGGGATTTGGACGAGAGCGAGGCAGAGGCTCTCGACGACTCCGCCGTGCAAATCTGTGACTACGACGCCATGCAAGCGGGGGGCGTCGCCAATAGCATCGTCACACACCTCGACGCGGTCGCGAGCCGGGTGCGCGATCTCTATCTACATGTCGACCTGGACGTCGTGAATCCGGAAACCGCCCGCATCAATGAGTTTCAACCCGCGGGCGGGTTGACCATTTCCGAAGTGCTCGGCGCCCTCGAGCTGATCGGTGACCGCTTCCAGGTGCGCGTGGCCGCGTTGACCGCATATGATCCGGCCTTCGACACCGACAAGAGAGGTCTTTACATAGGGGTGGAAGTCCTGAAGGCCTTTGGCGACATTGGCTGGGGCCCATAACCGGGTACAACACCTCGACGCCACTCCAAGAACCGACTTCTCTGTGTCTGAACGAGAAAGCTCTCATTCCTCCATTCGTCCCATTAGGGTGACGGCCGGCGTACTCGCGTTGGCGGGCACGCTCTATGTGGGCGGATTTCGGGTCGGACCGCTTCCCCCGCTCGGGCCTTTTCTTGATCCGGTGGGTGGCGTGTGGTCCGTGGCGCGGTCGGCCACGTTACCGAATGAGTACAGCGCCTTCATTCCCGGTCTCGTTGACGAGGTGGAAGTGCAATACGATTTCCGGGGTGTTCCTCACATCTGGGCTTCGTCGCGAGAGGACGCCGTTCGCGCATTGGGATTCGTCGTGGCGCGCGATCGGCTGTTTCAGTTGGAAGTCCAATCCCGTGCTCCGGAAGGGACGCTCACCGAGTTGGCGGGCTCGGCAGCGTTAGATCTGGACCGAGAACAACGGCGGTTGGGGATGGGCTGGAGCGCCCAACGTGAAATGCGGCAGCTCGATCCCCAGTCGAGCACGTCGCGATTGCTTCGTGCCTTTGCGGACGGTGTGAATGCGTGGATCGGTGCGATGGGACCGGGCGATCTGCCGTTCGAATACCATTTGCTGGGCCGCACGCCTCGTCGGTGGGAAGCGCTACACAACATCTTGCTCAACAAACGGATGGGCTACACGCTGATCTACGATCCGCAGGAGCTGTGGCGCCCCGGAGTCGAAGCCCTTGTCGGCAAGGCAGCCGCGGACGCGCTGTTTCCCGTCAACAACCCCATCGTACAGCCGATTCAACCCAATGATTCTCCGCAACCCCGCTTCGACTTCGCACCGCTCCCCCCGCCCGCCGAGCCAACCGCCGACGCCGAAAAGATGGCCCGATTGTACGCGGAGACCCAGGATGCGTTAGCACTTACAAACCTCCCCCTGCCTCTTCTGCCCCTGGCGTGGGGTAGTGTGCGGGGGGCTGCCCCCGGGAGTGGAGGGGATGAGGAGGCCTGCCCCCGTGTGGGGAGAGGATGCGGGGGGCCTGCCCCCGGGCGGGGAAGGGATGTGGGGGCCTGCCCCCGTGTGGGAGGAAGATGCGGGGGGCCTGCCCCCGGGGGGGGAAGTGGGGGCGGGAAGGCAGCTAGCAACAACTGGGCGGTCTCCCCCGCGCGGACCGCAAGTGGCCACGCCTTGTTGAGCGGCGATCCACATCTCTCGCTGACGTTGCCCTCGATTTGGTACGAAGTGCACATGTCGGTGCCCGGCGCGATGGACGTTCATGGTGTGACGATTCCAGGATATCCCGGTGTCGTCATCGGCTTCACGCGCGACATCGCTTGGAGCTTCACCAACACCGGCGCAGACGTGCTCGATTTTTACCGTGAGACGTTGGACGACGAGGCTGCCCCCACCCGGTATCGTCTCGACGGGGAGTGGCGCCGGCTGGAGCGTCGTATCGAGGAGTACCGCGATCAGGGCGGCGAGATTCTCGCGACCGACACGGTGTATTACACCCACCGCGGACCGGTCCGCCGGTCCGAGGACGGTGCCCTATCGATGCGATGGACGGCTTTGGATCAGCCTCTCAACACGGAATCGTTCGCCGAGGCGGTTGCAGCGACGGATGTCGAGGAGTGGTTGGATGCCATAGCCACATATCCGGGCCCCGCGCAAAACATGATCGTGGCCGACCGTGCCGGGAACATTGCGATTCGTTCGACCGGTCTTTATCCAATTCGGCCGGGCGATGGGAGCGGTCTCGTGGTTCGCGACGGCAGTGAAAGCGCGAACGACTGGCAAGGATACTGGCCGGTGGAGAGTTACCCGACGGCCATCAACCCCGATCAAGGATTTCTCGCGTCTGCCAACCAGCAACCGCTCGATCCGGCGTTGGGCAGACCGTACCTAGGCGCGAACTGGTGGGTGCCGTGGCGGGCCATGCGGATCAACCAGCTCTTGGCATCCGATTCGCAGGTGACCGTCGAAGCCATGCGGGGTTTTCACACCGATCCGGGCAATGTCAAAGCTGACCTGTTTGTGCCAATATTCCTCGAGGCGGCCGAGGGGAGGGCACCTCTCGAAGAGGCGTATCGCTTGTTGGCCGGATGGGACAGACGCTATACGAAGGACAACGAGAGGGCGATTCTCTTCGAGCTGGCTATGAGCGAGCTCGTTCTCAGGACGTTCGACGAATTGTTCCCCGCCGACAGCCGGCGGCTTGCGGCAAGGCCGAGTCCTGCTGTGATCGCGGGGCTGTTGCGTTACCCGGATAGCCCGTGGTGGGACGACCGTCGTACCGCAGATCGTAAGGAGACGCGTGACGATGTGTTGTCGGCGAGCCTGACGGCGGCGTTGGAATTGGCTAAGGAACGGTACGGTGACCCCGACGCGGGGGGATGGCGTTGGTCCGGGATTCGACAGGCACACGTCAACCATCTCATTGGCCTTCCGGCGTTGTCGCGCCGGCGTCTTCCGGTGCAAGGCGGGCCCGGCAATCTGAATCCGTCGTCGGGCAGCGGAAACTTTGGTGCGAGTTGGCGCATGATCGTGGAGATGGCGTCTGACGTCCGAGCCTGGGTAACCTATCCCGGCGGACAATCCGGAAACCCCGCGAGTCCCTGGTACGCCGACCGTGTCGACCAATGGGTGCGCGGTGAGCTGGACGCCGTGCTTTCCCCGCGGGAGCAGGGCGATCTCACGTCCGACGACGTTGTCAGTGTGTTGACCCTGCGGAAGGTGCAATAGATGAAGCGACTGATCTTGCAGGTTTTACTCATCAGCGGAGCGTTTGCGCTCACCACCGCTGCTATCGGATGGTTGGCGGTTCCAGTGTTGGCGGTGTTGTGGGGTTTGCTTGCGCGGCGGGAAGAACGCCCTGGGTTGGTGGCGCTCTTGGCGGCGGGTTTGGGTTGGGCCTGGCTTCTCACTTGGAACGCCGTCGTTGGAGAGGCCCGAGAGTTGATGGCCGTCACCGGGGGCGTCATGGGATTGCCGGGATCGGGCTTCGCGGCGTTGACACTTGCATTTCCGATGGTGATGGCGTGGGGAGGCGCGGTGGTAGGTGGAGCCGTGAAGACGAGGACGTCCCGGAACAGGCAAGGCGCTGTGGACGCGGCCGACGGCACCGCGTCGCCAGTCCGACCGCTGCTTCGCGGCGAGATCGTCGTGAAGGAGCGCACTTGGCAGGTGCGAGAAGAGCGACGTCAGGGACCTCGCCCGCAAATTTTCATTTTGAACGACGCCGAGGCGCCGCAAAGCGAGATCCACATTCGTCCGTTGCCCGGACAGGTCATCTCGACTCTTGACGAAGTGCGGGTCCTCTGCGTTGATCCGGATACGCGCGTGTTCTTCGATGAGAGCGGCAGGCGATGGGAAGCCCGGATCGTCATCGGGTCCAGCGACGCCGGCGAGACGCGTTTGATCAAGTTGCTATCATACGAAGCGGGCGGACATGTGTTCGAGGAACCGTATCCGCATACTGATGGACTCGGCCTGCGCACGGACGACGAGTTGCGTGAGCTTCTTGCGGGAGCCGAGAAGTCGGAGTGATCCGATATGTCGCGAGCGATCGCGGTTGAACACATACAGCGTTAAGAAAACAATCTCGAGGAGCATCGCATTGGTTTCATCTGCCAAGAATCACCTTCTCTCCGTCGCCGTGGCTCTGGCATCTTTCGGTTGCGGGTCGTCGCAGGCTCCTGCCCCCGACCCAGTACCAGCGAGACCGCCACCGCCGCCGGTTCAGTCTGTTGACGGATACGTCATGTATTACGCGGACAGCACGGGCATCCGCCTGCGAAACGCCGGTGCGCAGGTAGACAGCGTGCTGCTTTCGGCAGCGACCGACGTCCAAGCCAAACCGTCACCCGATCGCGACGCGGTGGCCGTATCCTTTCGCCTAGCGGGTTCGGCGCATCTGATAATTCTGGATGCAGCAACCGGAGCCGTTTCGAACGTGCATTCTGCTTCGGGCGGCGGGTCGTACACGTTTGTCTGGGCGCGCGGCAGTGATGCCGTGGGCGTCGGATATCGGTCGACCGATGGTTCGACGCCGAGTGCCGTGCTGATCGCCGACCGCGCGGGCAACGTGCGCAACGTTGGATGCAGCGTCTCGAACCGATTCATCGCGTGGCGGGCAAGTGATCAGATCGTTGTCGGAGACGGGAGGAATATCTACACGGTAGACGCCAGTAATTGCCAGACCCTGGCCACGCTGCCGATGAGGCGTAAGACCGACATTACCTATTCGCCCGACGGAAACCGCGTGGCGTTCAAGCGAGCCAATTCGCTCTTTGTTGCCGAGTACAACGGAGCCAACGCGCAACAGATCGTGGCGGCTCGCTCTGCGGCCAGCAACTTGCAGTGGTCGCCGGATAGCCGAAAGATCGCGTTCGAGATACAATCACCACGCTATGCCAACATTACCCATATCGCGGTTTACGACTTTGCGACGGGGCAGACGACCTTCAGAGCTGAGCAGCGGCCGCTGGGGGTGCCCGACGATCACAATCCATGTTGGTCTCCCGACGGTACGCGGCTGTCGCTCGACCGATCGTACACCCGCCGTGGTGAGTTGGGTGAATACGTGCAGAAACAAAAGGTGATCACACCCGTGCCCGGCGAGGACGAGCACGTGGTGTTGGAGGAACTTATTCGCGGTGCCATACCACCCAGCGAAGGGTGTACTTGGGTCGACGACCAGCATGTCGTCCTCGCGTCCGTGGACGGTCCGAAAATCTTCAATGTGGACACCAAGGAGGCGTACGATGTGCCGGATAACGTCCGATTGTTGTTCGCGGTAATGGAGAACTAGGGAGACGTGAGAGGTGAGAGGATAAGTGCCACAGGATCCAGGTCACCTAGGTGTCACAGGATGCAGGTCGGAGTGTCACAGGATCCAGGTCAGGAGTGTGGTTTATAGTATTTGAACGAAACACTAGTTCGGGGGTCAAGGTGCGTAAAAAGGCCGGACCGAGGAGCGACGTCGAAAGATGGTTGCCGCGGTTCGGCGGGGTGCCTCGCTGCGTGCGGTGGCGCGCCGGTTTCATGTGAGCCTCCAGACCGTGCAACGGTGGGTGCAGCGCGTCGGCGGCCAGCGGCTGGATCGAGTCGATTGGTCTGACCGGTCTCACCTCGCGCACACGATTCATCGCACGGAAGCGGCCGTAGAAGATGTCGTGCTGACGCTGCGGCGAGAGCTGCGTGACACGAGCGACCTGGGGGAGTACGGGGCCGCTGCCATCTACCGCGAGATGCGCGACCGTCACTATCGCAGCGTCCCCGCGGTGCGGACGATCGGCCGCATCCTGGCCCGGCACGGGGCGCTGGACGGTCGCCGGCGGATCCGTCGCCCCCCACCGCCCCGAGGCTGGTATCTGCCTGAGGTGGCCGCGGGCTGTGCGGAGCTGGACAGCTTTGACATCGTCGAAGGGTTGGTGATCAAGGGTGGCACCGAGGTCGAAGTGCTCAACGGCATCTCGCTGCACGGCGGATTGGTCGCGTCGTGGCCCGGTCCACCCGTCCGCGCCACCACTATCGTCGAGGCCCTGGTAACGCACTGGCGGCAGTTCGGGCTGCCAGCCTATGCACAGTTCGACAACGACACCCGGTTCCAGGGCGCGCATCAGTTCCCTGACACCGTCGGCCGTGTCACGCGCCTGTGTTTGAGTTTGGGGATCGTCCCCGTGTTCGCGCCGCCACGCGAGACCGGCTTCCAGGCGGCGGTAGAAAGCTACAACGGTCGGTGGCAGGCCAAGGTGTGGGCCCGTTTCCATCATCCCACCCGCGCGGCCCTGCAGGAGCGTTCGGATCGCTACGTGGCAGCAGTCCGCCGCCGTGCGGCACCGCGCCTGGAGGCCGCCCCGCCACGACGGACGTTTCCCGAAGAGTGGGCGTTGGACTTGCAGACCCGCCCGCGCGGCCGCTTGGTGTTCCTGCGGCGCATCAGCGAGCAGGGAACGGCCGAGCTGCTGGGGCATACCTGGCGGGTCGATCCGCGCTGGTCCCATCGTCTCGTGCGCGCCGAGGTCGATTTCGACGCCAACCGCATCCGCTTCTACGCGCTGCGGCGGCGCGAACCAGGGTCGCAGCCCCTGTTGCAGACCGTTCGCTATCGGTTTCCTCGTCATGGCTTTCAGGAATGATCGCCAATTCTCAATATGTCACGTGCGTACGCACTACCTGTCAAAGAAGCACGTCCCAAGTGACCTGCATCCTCTGACACTTGTCCGGTGAGACGTAAGACGTAAGACGTGAGACGTGAAAGGGCCCACTTGAATATCCAATATCCAATATTGAATATTGAATATCCAAGATTCGATATTCACCGGGTGCTCTCACTTCTCACTTCTTAACTTCTCACTTCCCGGCACTGAAGCGGATCAAGGCATATGGCACCTGACGTTAATGAGATCGGACCGGGAGCAGAGGGTCCGGATTTCGAGCTCGAGTCCAGTGGTGGGAATCAAATCCGGCTATCGGATTTTCGCGGTCGCCAAGGCGTGTTGCTGTACTTCATGCGCGAGTTTACGTGACAGCAGTGTTTCTCGCACGCCGTCCAGTTGGGACGCCTCAACGACCAAATCGCCGGGAATGGAACCGCCACGCTCGTGATCGGGCCTCGCGGGCAGGCGGCCGCCAAGCTTGCCGCGGAAAAAATGGAGGCTCCATTTCCCGTGCTCGCCGACCCGGGCCGTCAGGCCTATCGGGCATATGGCTTTACCAAATCGCTCTGGGTGATTCAGAAGAGCGGGTGGATTCTGCTGGACAAAGCGGGCATCGTGCGGCACACGAGCCGGAGTACCAATCCGCAGAACTCTTTTGATGAGACGGAGCTGATGAAGGTGTTGGGGGGACGTGAGAAGTGAGAAGTGAGAAGTGAGAGGGGCCAGTAATATCGAATCTTGGATATTCAATATTGGATATTGGATATTCGAGTAGACCTTCTCACTTCTCACCTCTCACTTCTCCCTTCTCACTGCGTGCTTCGCTTCGCTCCGCCTGCCCACCACGACTATCATGGCGTGGGACCGTCAACGGTTTCTCAACTCGGTGCATTGTCGTGTGTTGGGCCATCCGCTTCGGCGCTTGCGCCTGGGCGTCCTCTCGCACATCCTTTGCTATGGCGGTGATCCACGCCTAACCTCTCCGACCCTTCCCAGCGAGGGTTCCCGTGAGGCAAAGGGGGGCATACTCCCGGATCGGCATCGACGAAACCTTTGTGTCGCTACAGGACACCGCTGCTGGGGGGCGGCGTGCTGTGGCATGACCAAAGGAGTTTCGAGATGCCGACGAATAAAGACGTCAAGCGCCTCGTGCGCTGGCGTATGCATAAGACGGGCGAATCCTACACCAGCGCCCGGACCCAAATCCTCAAGAAGAAGAACCCTTTACCCGCGGACTACGCCCGCCTGGCCGGTATGAGCGATGACGCCGTTCGTGCCAAAACCGGCTGTAACTGGGAGCTGTGGGTCCGCGCGCTCGACTATGCCAAGGCGACCAAGATGTCACATCGAGATTTGGCGCGTCACATATACGAAAAGTACGAGATCAGTGGCTGGTGGGCGCAGACCGTGGCGGTTGGGTACGAGCGAATTCGCGGGTTGCGTGAAATCGGCCAACGACGGGACGGAACCTACGAGGTCAACAAGAGCAAGACGATCGGGGTACCGATTGCGAAGTTGTATAGCGCGTTCAGCGACAAGCGTACGCGCGACCGATGGTTGCCCGACGCCAAGCTCACTATTCGCACCTCGCGACGTGAGAAATCGATGCGCATCACCTGGGAGGACGGGACGCCGCTGGATGTGTACTTCACGGCGAAGGGGGACGCGAAGAGTCAAGTGAACGTTCAGCACCGGAGCCTGCCGAACAAGGCCGCCACGACCAAAATGAAGGCGTACTGGAGTGAGCGGCTCGTCGCGTTGGGTCAGTCGTTGAACTGAACCGAACACCCCGGGAGTAACGAGCGATGGGGGAGCGGGCTCGTGCCGCCGTCCAGTCGCGGTTTACGTGGGCGCGTGAGGCCGAGGCAGTGGTTGCCCTCTACGACGAGCTTCCCGGGTTCGGGCGCCGTCCCGCCCGCGCTACGCACTCGACGTGATCGGCGAACGCGGTCATAGTGCGGCGCTGATCGAAACGGGCCTTAAAGACGCGACGCGCGTTCCGCGCGCACCGGTGCCGAAGGTCCGCGTCCGTGAGGAGTCGGGCCAGCGCGGCTACAAAAGCCGCCCGGTCGCCGGGCGGGGCGTGGAGGCCAATCCCCTCGGCGACGACCAGGCGCTCTAGGGGTCCCGGGAACTGGGACAGCACGGGCACGCCGGCGGCGAGGTAGTCGAAGACCTTGTTCGGAAGAATTGGGAGTGGCTGGTCGGTGGGTGCGATCCCCACGTCGGCAACTCGCAGCAGCGCCGCACGATCCTGAAGGCTTAGCCAGCCCGGCAGAAATACATTGGGCAGGTCAGCGGCAGCCCGACGTAGCGCGCCGGCTTCGTCCCCATCGCCCCCAAGGACGTAGGCGAAGTGGTGTGGGAGCTGGCGCGCCGCGTCTAGGACGACCCATGGCGCGTGGGTGAGCCCGAACGTGCCGACGAAGACCGTCAGGGGACGCCCCTGCAACTTGGATAGCAGCGCCCGAACCGCTGGGGCGGGCTGTGGATCGTTGGAAGGAGATCTCGAACCCGTATTGATCACGCGGTCGAGCGGATGGGGCCGGCGCCCAGATCGGTCGTATTCCCACGCGAGCAACCCCTCGGTCGCGCCCACGACGCTGGTCGCCCCACGAGCCGCGCGGGCCTGAAGACTCGACTCGTGTTCCAAGGCGAGATGAGCGAGGGGGCGGAGCACCGCGGGAACCGCTTGAATGAGCACGTCCGGCCAGGGGTCGCGCACATCGAGGATGGTCGGGATGCCGCGGGCCGCCGCGTACCGGACCGCTCGCTCCGCCCAGTCGTGGGGTGGCATCGAGACCACCATGACGTCGGGTGGCGTCTCGCGTAGGGCCAGGCGCGCCCATTTCCAGGCGATGACCCGATGATCGAGGAGGCGAGCCGCGGACGTGTTTCGGCGGTACCCGGCGCCCCGGATTGCGATGATCCGCCCAACGTGGGGACGAGTCAGTTCGGTCGTGCGCCGCCACAGCCACCGCTTCGCGAAGTGGTCGAAGGCGCTCGTCCACCATACGACCTGATGCCCGCGGGACGTGAGCACTTCCGTCAGGGCACCGCTCCGCATTCGGCCCCCCGAACCAAACGGCGGCAGACGCTCCGCAATCTGGATTATCCACACGCGGAGACTCACCCTAGGGGCTCCGCGAGCACGGCGATCCACGCCTCCATTGCGGGTATGAGGTGTTCCAGGTAGCGCCTTAGGATCGGTGAGGCGCCATGAGCCAGCGTGCGAAATCCGTCCGTGACCTGGGCGAACATGGCGAGATAGTCCGCGGGCGTTATACCGGCGGCAATGTCGCGCAGGAACGCAATGAACTCGTCGTTCACGAGATGGGCCGCGTGCTCCTGGAGGATGTTGCGTTCCAACGACCCATCCTTGAGATGCCGGATCATGGGTGCGCCCGCCGTCATGATGTCGCCGCGAATGTCCATCAGGGCCTTGAGGATGTAGCCCCCCCAGATGTCCCCGTACCGATCGATCGACCACCTACCCCCGACGTCGACCGCCATCGGCAGCTGGTACACTGCGGGGATCAGGCGACGACGGAACTGCATATTCATCGAGCAGACGCTGATCCAGGTGCCGTGCGGGATGCGCACGGCCGGCACCTGAAGTCGGGCATCCTGCTGAACCCAGTCCGTCAGTTGGAGCTTGTCAACCGCGTTGACATCGAAAACGCCGCGCCACAACCCGAGATGGAATGCGGCGGGCTCCGGATTCGCGAGCACCAAGGCTGGAGGCCGGTACCCCGGACGATGACTGTACGGGAAGCCGCGCGGGAACATGCCGGATCCGTCGACTCCGTCGTAGAGATCGAGAATGTTGAAGAACGCGGGATTGTACTTAAGTGTGTGGCCCGCACCGCCCGCGAGCCGTTGGGCGACGTCCTCTGCGAATCCGGCGTCCTCCACGGCGCAGTCGTCGTCCAGCGCGATAATGACTTCGTCGTCGTCCGATTCGCGCCATGCGAGCAGAAACCCGAAGTCGCGGCACGCCCCGTTCCGTCGCGGGATCGCAATCTCCCTCTGACCCAGGAGACGGCGTCGATCGGCCCAAGAGACGACCCGAAACTGCGGATGCGAAAGCCGAATGTTGCCCTCGCTGTCGTCCACCACAATGAATCTGGCGCCACAGTCAATCAGCGGTGCAAGGTAGGGAAGCTGAACGGCACGGTTGGTGGGTATGACGACAATCACTCGCCGACTGCCTCCTGACGAATCGCGGGGTACTATATGGCGCGTGGCGCGTCGGTCCGTCAAGGGGCCCGGGCGGCACCTTTGGCGGTGGGTCCAGACCGTCTCAGCGTTGTCGATATCGAAGAAGGGATACGCATACGGCATGACTTCGGGCCGCAGGTATTCGTGCGTGGCCAGAAAGGCAGCAGCCCTGCGCAGCCGTCAACTCGGCGCGCTTCAGCGAACGTGACTCCGGGTGCCAGGCGACCGAAGGTGTAGATCGCCGGACGCCAAGCTCACTATTCGCACCTCGCGACGTGAGAAATCGCTGCGCATCACCTGGGAGGACGGGACGCCGCTGGATGTGTACTTCACCGCGAAGGGGGATGCGAAGAGTCAAGTGAACGTTCAGCACCGGAGCCTGCCGAACAAGGCCGCCACGACCAAAATGAAGGCGTACTGGAGTGAGCGGCTCGTCGCATTGGATCAGTTGTTGAACTGAGCCGCGCGGTTGGCAGAACCTCAAAAAGACTGGAGCGGGCTGAGCTCGCTCCCTTCAGTCATGGACCCGGTCATGCGATGCTTGAAGGTCAGCCACACGTCGCCGCCGCGTCCAGCGCATGCTAACCGCCCTCCCGCAGCGCCTCGGTCGGTTCGATCCGAAGCGCACGCCGGGTGGGCACGATGCACGCGAGCAGGCACACTCCCATCATTGCCACCATGTACGCCGCAAGCAGCCCCGCGCCCCTCAGCGATGGGTTGAGCCCGAGGTCCCGGGCGGCGAGCAAGGCCATCAAAAGGCCCACGCCGACGACTACGCCCAGTCCGACCTGCGCGAACGCGCGCGACAAGATTGCTCCAACGATGCGTCGCCGATCGGCGCCCAGCGCCACGCGCACGCCGATTTCGCGCGTGCGCCGGGTAACGGCGAAGGCCATGACCGAGTAGATCCCGGCGTTCGTAAGGAGCAGGCCGAGCGCACCCGCAACGACGATCACCCGAAACCACGACTCGTAGGACAGTGCCTCCTCCGCCCCAGCCTCCTCCGCCGACTGCACCTGGAGCCGCAACGCCGGATTCACAGCGGCGGCGATGGTACGGAGCCTCGGCGCGAGCGCGTCGGGGCCCCCGGCCGCGTGCACGATCATCCGGACCGGGTACACCTCATCCGGCGCCAAGAGGTGGTAAAACCCCGCGTCATGAGGCCAATCGGGGCTGATACTCATGGTCAGGCCGCTCGCGACGCCGACGATCTCGTACCACGGACCCGGCTCGGCGTCCGGCGAGGGCTTCGCCCAAGGATCCTCCGGATTGAGATACCGAATGCGGCGACCGACCGGGTTGCGATCTCCCAAGATCTCGCGGGCGAACGACTCGTTGACGATCACGACGCCCTGATCCGATTTGAGATCGGCGGCGGCGAACCCGCGCCCCGACAGGATCGGGGCGTCCAAGGCATCGTAGAAATCCACGTCCACGGTGGCCGTCCGTACCCGGTGCCCGACTCCAGACCGCGGATCGACCGTCACCCCGTCTACTTCGACACGGACGAGCGGATGGTAGGCCCCCGGCATTCGGTCGGCGAACGTGACCGCGGCGACGCCGGGCTCGGCAACCATGCGTCGTTCTAGTTCCCGATACGACGCGTGGAACCGCGCGAGGAACTCCTCTCGAGAGGCCCCGGCCGATGCGGCCGACGGCGTCTCGGAATCCATGGCGAGCTGCACCGAGAGGTATTCCTCCGCCGGATACCCGAAATCGGCGTTGCGAACCTCGACCGTCATCAATCCCACTTGGATCACGATGGGCAGGAACGCGACCGTGAGCGCCACTTGCGTGACGATCACCCCCGTCCACAGCCCGCCCACCCGCATGCCGGAGCCGCCGCCGGCCGCCCGTTGAAGACGGGCGTGAAGGCCGTCGCGCCCCGTGGCCTTGAGTGCAGGAAGAACGCCGACGACGATCGCCCCGAACACCGTGAACAGCACAGCGTAGAGCACGGTCATCGGTGCTATGCGGCCGTTGACCCAGAAAGGGAGTGCAAATCCTTGTACCGCTTCGAAGACGCCGGTCGCCCAACGCAGTCCAAAACGCGCCGCTGCCAATCCGACCACTGCGGCTATCCCGCCCAGCACGAGCGCCTCGGCGAAGAGCTGCGTGACGATCCGCCCGCGGCTCGCCCCCAACGCGTTCCTCACGACGATCTCCCGCTCGCGTGTCGCCGTCCTCACGAACACCAGGAGGGCCACGTTGGCGCACGCGAGGCCCATCAGCGCCATAAAGAAAAGGGCGTGCGTCGAGTACAGCGCGGTCCCGGTCCACCCGTCCGGGGCGAATTCCCCGTACGGCACCACCCGGGGTTCCAGATGCTCGTGGGTGTCGGGAAAGTCGGCGGCCGTGCGCAAACCGATCGCCGTCAGCTCCGCCCGCGCGTCCGCGAACGTGAATCCCGAAGCGAGCCGGCCGAAGATTTCGATCGCGGGTCCCTCACCCCGCTCGTAGTCGACCACGTTGACCCGGAACGGCGCCCAAAGGTTTTGGGCAAACGGAAACCCGAACCCCTCCGGCATCACGCCGACGACAGTCGTCTGAGTGGTCCCGAGACGCACCGTCCGCCCGACCACGTTGGGGTCGCCGCCGAAGTGGGTCTGCCACATGTCGAACCCGATGACCACAACGAGGGGCGCCCCGAATTGCTCGTCTGCCTCCACGAGAGACCGGCCCAGCAGCGGAGGAACACGCGCGAGCCGAAATGCCGACGCGCTGATCTCCACGCCGGTGACCGGCGTCGGTCTCCCGTCCCCGGTGATCAAGTTGCGCTCGAGCCCTTGGTAGGCGCCCAGATTCTCGACCGACTCCAGCTCCTCACGCCACGTGACGAAGTCGTGCAACGCGCGCTCGTCCGGTCTGCGCGCCGCGCGGTCCCAATTGTGGATCTCCACGATGCGATCGCCCTCGTCGAGCGGGAGCGTCGGGAACGCAACGTCCGACATGAACTCGAAGGTGCCGACGCCCACCGCCATCGCGAACGAGATCGCCACAGTTCCAACCACGGTCAGTCCCGGATACTTGATCAGCATCCGGAGCCCCAGCTTGAAATCCAGCCACGACATGCCCGCGCCCAAGATGCTCCTCGAGCGTCCGCGCCCGACGCTTTGGCGATGGGTGTGTCGTCGTTGGCGTAGTGCGATGACTTCACGTCGCCAGAGATCGAGCACGGTGAGCCCTCCGACTCGGCGCGCATCACGGAGGTGACGCTCGAACGTCAGCCACATGTCGGCGGCGCTCGCTTGCCGAATGCGCTTCGGATACACCAGCAGGAGAATCCGAAATAGCAGGCGTGACCGGCGATAACTATCAGACATTTTCGGCCCGGTGGATGAGCGCGGACAGATTCCCGTCGTTCAAGAGATCGCGGTCGAGGGCCATCTCCACCAAGCCCACGAGACGGCGCGCTTCGGCAGCAGCCACCCGCCGACCGAATGGTGTAATGGCCCATGACCGACGCGCCACTCCGCCCTCGACCGGGGTTTCGAGGCCACCGTCTCCCACCAACCCCTCGTCCCCGAGTCGCTGGAGCGCCAGGTACACCGTGCCGGTGGCCGGGTTGATCGCCCCGTTGGTGCGTTCCCTGACCTCTTTCATCAGGCCGTACCCGTAGTTTTTACTGGCCGCGAGAGCCAGTAGGAGATGCAAGGAAAGGGGAGTTAGCGGGAGGAGTTTTTCGGGGTCCTTCATTTTGCCACCTATGCGTTGTCGTCAATATATTTATAACATCATATATATGATTGTAAAGTGGTAGGGCATCTCCACGACATGCACCTGGAGTCGGTGCGCGACTGCCGCCGTTCGAGGACTGAATACGACCGGTAGGAAACAGGCGGCAAACGCAGCGCCAAAGGTGCTCAACGGTTATAAGGAATAGGGCGGACTGGCGAACAAGCCAAATTGACCGCATCTTAAATGGATCACTCATGAGGCGCCAATTGACGAAGTCCACGTTTGCCGTACTGAGCCCGGTGCTCATTTTTCTCGGCTTGGCTGCTCAAACGGGTCGAGTACCGGCCGAACCCCCGCAGGGCATCCCGCTGACTACCCTCGCCCGCCATGTGGCGGAGACGCCGTCGGTCGACTTCAACCTTCTCGTGCTGCAGTACTGCGTCGTGTGCCACAACGACGTTGCCCAGACCGGCAACCTGACGCTTCAGTCGTTCAACATCGACGCGGTGACGGAAGCCCGCGGACCCGCGGAAACCGCCGAGAGGATGATCCGGAAGCTGCGGGCCGGTATGATGCCTCCGCCGGGGTCGCCACGGCCGGGGCCGGACACACTCACGGCCTTTGTGACGGAGCTGGAGACCCGGATCGACGACGCGGCCGCCGCCAATCCAAATCCCGGCGGTCGGACGTTCCAGCGGCTCAATCGGGTCGAGTACGCCAGCTCGATCAAGGACCTGCTCAGCCTGGACATCGACGTCAACGCGTTCCTGCCCCTCGACACCAAGAGCGCCAATTTCGACAACATCGCCGATGTCCAGATGCCCTCGGCCACCCTGATCGAGGGCTACCTTCGAGCGGCCGGTTACATCAGTCGGGTTGCCGTTGGCGACCCCGACGCCGACCCCGGCTCCACCACCTACAGGGTGCACCGGACCGCGTCCCAGAAGGACCGCGTCGAGGGAGCGCCGTTTGGAACCCGCGGCGGGCTCTCGGTGATGCACAACTTCCCCGCCGACGGCAAGTACGTTTTTCAGGTCAGCCCCATGGCGTCGCCGATAGGGCTCCTGTTCGGCCAGACCGCCCTGAACGAGCGGATCGAGATCGCCATCGACGGTGAGAGGGTCGCCGTTGTCGACATCGACCGGTGGATGTCGGAATCGGAATACGCGGGCATGACGTTGATGACGGACTCCATCGACGTGCGGGCGGGCGCCAAGCGGGTGACGGCGGCCTTCGTCCGTCGATTCGAGGGCGTGGAGGACGACCTGATCACGCCGGTCGACCACACGCTGGCGGATACACAGATTGGTGAGGGAGGGTACGGAGTAACCACGCTGCCGCATCTTCAGCGGTTCGCGATCGTCGGACCGTTCAACGTCACCGGAGTTTCCGACACTCCGAGCCGGCGCAGGATCTTTACGTGCAGACCCACCTCTCCAGACGAGGCGCGTCCCTGCGCCGAGAGCATTATTTCACGACTGGCGAGGCAGGCCTACCGGCGACCACTGAGATCGAGCGACGTGAAAGGTTTGATGAAGTTCTTCGATCAAGGCGCCGCCGAGGGCGGGTTCGAAGGCGGGATCCGAACGGCGCTGCAGGCCGTGCTCGCCAGTCCGCACTTCGTGTTCCGGATGGAGGAGACCCCGGGAAATGTGGAACCGGGCGAGGTCTACCGCATCGGCGACAACGACTTGGCGTCGCGGCTCTCGTTCTTCATTTGGGGTACGCCTCCTGACCGCGAGTTGATCGATGTCGCCGAGCGCGGCGAGCTTTCGAAGACCAAAGTTCTCAACCGTCAGGCGCGACGGATGCTGGCGGACCCGCGCGCCGAGGCACTGGCCACTCGCTTTGCGTCGCAATGGCTCCGGCTCCAAGATCTGGAGAAGGTCCATCCCGATGCACTGACGTTTCCGTATTTTGATCAGAAACTCTCCGAGGCGATGCGTCGTGAGACGGAACTGCTGTTCACCCATCTCGTGCGCGAAGACCGGAGCGTGTTCGAGTTGCTGAGCGCTGACTACACCTTCGTCAACGAGCGTCTCGCCCGGCACTACGGGATTCCTGACGTGACTGGCCCGAACTTCCGGCGTGTGGCCTACCCGGACGACACACGCCGGGGGATACTGGGCCACGGAAGCGTGCTCACGTTGACCTCCCATGCGGACCGCACGTCCCCGGTTCTCCGCGGCAAGTGGGTCATGGAGGTGCTCCTGGGAACGCCGCCGCCGCCACCCCCACCGGGCGTACCGGATTTGGAAGCCACCGAAGAAGTGCAAGATGGCCGTATGCTCACGACGCGTGAGCGGATGGAGTTGCATCGTTCAAACGAGGTGTGCCGGTCGTGTCACCGGTTCATGGACCCCATCGGCTTGGCGCTCGACAATTTCGACGTCACCGGGAAGTGGCGCATAAAAGAAAACGGCATGCCCTTGGATACCCGGGGCGAACTCTATGACGGGACCCCGGTGAGCAACCCCGGCGAACTTTTACGGGCACTTCTCACCCTCCCAGAGTCGTTGACCCGAAACTTCACCACCAATCTCCTGGCTTACGCTTTGGGCCGGAGGGTCGAGTACTACGACATGCCGACGGTGCGCGCGATCGTCCGGGATGCCGAGTCCAAGGGCAACCGCATGTCGGCGTTCATATTGGGTGTGGTGAATAGCCCGGCGTTTTATATGGCCAAGGTGGAGGCGGCAGCAGAGGACACACAATGAACTACTGCCACGGATTGATATTTTGAGCACGGATTCATTCGGGAAGGTCCCGTCTGTCGGATCGTTCACGGAGATATCCGTGTCCAAATTATCAATCCGCGGTAGTAATTCCTTTTAGCAGGTTGCGGAAAAAGTCGGGTAATGGACGATAGCATCGCGAGCCGGAAGTTCTTATCGTAGAGGGACCTCGATGGGAGTGCCACGATGCGCGGGAACAAGACGAATCAGTCGGCGCTGTTCAGCTATATCAGTGCGGAGGATCGGGTGCCCTCCGACCATCCGTTGCGCGCCCTGCGGGCGCTGGTGGACCCGGTGTTAGCCCGGCTCTCGCCGCAGTTGGACCGGCTGTACGCGCGGCGGGGCCGGCCGTCGATTCCCCCGGAACATTTGTTACGCGCGTTATTGCTGCAGGTGGTGTATACGATCCGGAGCGAGCGGCAGCTGATGGAGCAGCTCGATTACAACATCCTGTACCGATGGTTTGTGGGGTTGAATCTGGACGACGCGGTGTGGGTGCCGACGGTCTTTACGAAGAATCGGACGCGGCTGGTCGAGGGGGGCATCGCGGATGCGTTTCTGGCCGAAGTGTTACAGGAGGCGGAGCGGCGGGCGTTGTTGTCGAATGAGCATTTCACCGTCGACGGGACCTTGCTGGACGCGTGGGCGAGTCAGAAGAGTTTTCAGCCGAAGGCCGGCACCCGCCCGCCAACGGACGATGATCCGGGGAATCCGAGCGTGACGTTTCGCCAGGAGAAACGGACGAATGCGACGCATGCGTCGCGGACGGACCCGGAGGCGCGGTTGACGCGGAAGAGTGGGGGGCAAGGCGCGCAATTGGCGTACTTGGCGAGTGTGTTGATGGATAATCGGCACGGGCTCGTGGTGGCGACCGACGTGACGCAGCCCGGCTACGAGGCGGAGTGTGCGAGTGCGCTGGCGATGGTGGGGAGCTTACCGCCGACGGCCCGGCGTCGGACGTTGGGGGCGGACAAGGGTTATGATCGGTGCGGGTTTGTCGACACGCTGCGGGCGTTGGGCTGGACGCCCCACGTCACGCCGAACGTGCACCGCACGCGGTTGCGGAGCGCGGTGGATGGCCGGACGACGCGCCATCCCAGCTATGCGATCAGTCAACGGCAGCGCAAAAAAGTGGAAGAGATCTACGGGTGGGGCAAGACGATTGGGTTGTTACGCAAACTCCGACATCGCGGGACCCCGCGGGTCGGGTGGGTGTTTACGTTCACGGCCGCGGTCTACAATCTGATGCGGATACGCACCCTGACCCTGGCCGGAGGCAGCCCCTGATGGGGCAGTGTGGGCCGCATTCGTCACGCCGACCGCACCGCGGGGGCGGTAATAGGGGACCGCACGCTGGTACACCGTCGTGTTACCCGGACAAACGCGGCTCACCATCAATTTTTCCGCAACCTGCTAGGAGCACCGTATGGAATTCATAACAGGCAAGCACATCTCCCGACGTACCATGTTACACGGTATGGGGGCTGCGGTCGGCTTGCCGCTCCTCGACGCGATGGTTCCCGCGAGGCGGCTGTGGGCCGACACGTCCGCCGCGCAGTCCGCGAACAAGACCCGGTTGGTCTGCATCGAGCAGGTGCACGGTGCGGCGGGGTGTAACGAACTGGGTGCCTCTCTCAATCTCTGGGCGCCGGCCGCCCAAGGTCGTAATTTCGACCTGTCGCCGAGCAGCTTGCATCCGTTGGAGCCGTTCAAGGATTACCTGACGATCGTCAGCAACACGGACTCCAGGATGGCGGAGGCGTATCAACCGAAGGAGATCGGGGGAGACCATTTCCGCACTGCTGCGGTGTTCTTAACGCAAACCCATCCCAAGCAAACCGAAGGATCGGACCTGCGTTTGGGGTCATCGATGGACCAACTCTACGTGCAGCGTTTTGGTCAGGACACACCCATTCCGTCGATGCAACTCTCGATCGAGCCCGTCGATCAGGCCGGCGGTTGTGCTTACGGGTACGCCTGTGCGTACACCGACACGATCAGTTGGGCGTCTGCGACCGAGCCGTTGCCGATGGTGCGCGATCCTCGGGCGGTCTTCGAACAGCTCTTCGGCGCCGGTGGGACTCCGGAACAGCGGGCCGCGCGCCGGCGGACCGACCGCAGCATCCTCGACTGGGTGATGGACGAGATGCAGAGTCTCCGTCGAAACGTGGGGCCGGCCGACCGGATCCGGATCGATCAGTACGCGGAGAACATCCGCGAACTCGAGCAGCGCATTCAGCGCATCGAGGCACGCAACAGTAGCGGCGAGATGCAGGAGCTGCCGGGTGCGCCGGCCGGGGTGCCGGGCTCGTTCGAGGAGCACGTCAAGCTCTTGTTCGATTTGCAGGTGCTGGCGTTCGCCTCAGATCTCACGCGGGTGTTCTCGTTCAAACTCGGGCGCGACGCCTCGTCGAGGGTCTACGCCGACAGCGGCACCACCAGCCCATTCCACTCGGCCTCGCACCACGGCGGCAAGGAGGAACGCGTAAAAGACTTCGCCAAGATCAACGAGTACCACGTTTCCATGGTCCCGTACTTCATGGAGAAGCTGCAAAACACCATGGACGGAGACGCTAATCTCCTGGACAAGACCCTGATCGTCTACGGCTCTGCCATGGCTGACAGTAACCTGCACAATCATCGGCGATGCCCGCTGTTCCTCGCGGGCGGTGCGGGCGGCCAGCTGAAGGGTGGTCTCCACGTCAAGGCCGAGGACGGCACACCCATGGCCAACGTGATGCTGACCTTGATGCACAAGCTCGGATTGAGTGACATGCAAAGCTTCGGCGACAGCACCGGCGAATTTTCCTTTGCCGTGCCGGAGACCGCCAGTGAAAGCCAGTGATCGCGTGACGATGCGTAAGCGCGTGACCATGCGTAAGCGCGTGCCTGTGAACGCGCTCGGCGTCTTGTTCCTGGGGACGCTCCTCGTGGCGCCGCCGCCGGAGTCTCCCGTGGCCGAAGCGGCCATGCGCGGTGACCTCGAGACGGTTCGATCGTTGCTTCGCGCCGGGGCCGATGTAAACGCGGCCCAGGGCGACGGCATGACCGCGTTGCATTGGGCCGCCCTGCACAACGACGTGGCGATGGCCGAAGTCGTGCTCTACGCCGGCGCCAAGGTGGCGTCGACGACCCGCCTGGGTGGCTACACACCGCTCCACTTGGCAAGCAGGGAAGGGCTCGGCGACGCGGTCCACGCGCTGCTCGAGGCCGGGAGCAGGACGATGACCATGACCTCCACGGGCGTGAGGGCGATCCATCTCGCGGCCCAGGCCGGCCGGCCCGACGCGATTCGAGCATTGCTCGAGCACGGCGCCGAGGTCGACGCGAGGGACGCGTACGCCGGTCGTACGCCACTCATGTTCGCGACGGCCCGAAATCGCCTCCAAGCGATGGAGATACTCATACGGGCCGGCGCCGACGTCGCCCAGGCCAGCGAGGTCAGGGACGTTCAGGCCAGGGCCAAAGAAGACGGTCGTGAGCGGGCGCGCCGCAACCGCATCCTGGAGGCCGCGCGTGACCCGGAACCGGAAAAAACGCCCGGGGCAGGGGAACCCGCATCCCAGGGAGCGCAGCCTGGAACCCCCGGCCAGTCCGCCGCTCCCCCCGACAGTACCGGCGCGAAGCAGGCGGTACCGGATTCTCCCTCGGCTGCAAAGACCGCAGCCGATTCGGCAGCCACGGAACGTGAGCTATATCCGCCCGAGCCGGATCGCCCCACGCGGCCGGCCGTCGCGGATAGCGCCGCCGCAGATAGCGCCGCCGCGGATAGCGCCGTCGCAGATAGCGCCGCCGCAGCGTATAGCCCCGTCGCAGCGGATAGCCCCGCCGCAGCGGCAGACACCACGACCGCACCCAAGCCGCTCTCGTACTCCGATCTGGTGGGACGACAGGGTGGCGTGACCGCGCTGCACTACGCCGTCCGCGACGGACGCACGGAAGCAGCGCTCCTCCTTCTCGAATCGGGCGCCGACATCGACCAGCTCACCGAGGGAGACCGATCGTCGCCGCTGCTGGTTGCCATCATCAACGGCAACTTCGACTTGGCAATGACGTTGCTCGATGTGGGGGCGGATCCCACGCTCGCGAGCGAGGATGGGGCAGCACCGCTCTTCGCTACACTCAACAACGAGTGGGCGCTGCGCACGTGGTATCCGCAACCGACGGCGTCGAAGCAACAGCAGACGACCTACCTCGAGTTGATGAAGGCCTTGCTCGACGCCGGCGCCGATCCAAACGCACGGCTCGAGACGCACATCTGGTATGCCTCATACAACGCGGGACGGATGGGAGTGGACTTCGCTGGTGCCACCGCGTTCTGGCGGGCCGCCTACGCGACCGACGTCACGGCCATGCGTTTGTTAGTGGAGTACGGCGCCGATCCAAATATTCGGACCACCAAGCCGGTGCCACGCCGCCCTTACAGACCAGACACTACCAGCACGGCGGACAGCACCGAGGCCGAGAAGGACAAGTCCGGTCTACCCCCGGTGCCGGTCGGCGGCCCCTCGGTACATCCGCTGCACGCCGCCTCGGGCGTGGGTTGGGGAACGTCGCGTGTGGGACAACAGCATCGTCATGTGCCGGACGGTTGGTTGCCGGCGGTGAAGTATCTCGTCGAGGAGTTGGGCGTCGACGCGAACGTCCGTGATCACGACGCGTACTCGGCGATACATCATGCAGCGGCGCGAGGCGACAATACAGTCATCGAATACCTCGTGGAGCACGGTGGCGACGTGATGGTCGTAGCTCGAAGCGGGCAAACCACGGTCGACATGGCGAACGGGCCGGAACAACGGGTGCAGCCGTTCCCCGAGACGATTGCGTTGCTGGAGAGTATGGGCGCCAAGAACAATGACAACTGCCGCAGTTGCGGCAAGTAGCGCATTGAGTCGATAACAAGAGCGGGCGGGCCGCCACGGTGGTCCGCCTGCATTTTTTTTGATAGTCACACCGTCAATACGGAGAATAAACATGCGCCGTGTTCTGTTGTCGTTCTTGCTGCTGGTGGCTCTCCAATCGACCCTCTCGGCCACGTGGTCCATCATCGCGTTGGATAGGCGAACCGGGCGGGTCGTGATCTCTTCGGCCACGTGCGTTGCCCAGGCGCGGTTCGCGGGCTTCCCTTCCAAGGGACTCATGGACATTCAGGCGATCGTCGTGCCGGGCGTGGGTGTCGCCGCGGCGCAGGCGGGCGTGGATCGAACCCGTGAAAACCAATGGCTCATTTATCGCGAGTTGAAGAAAGGCACGCACCCGGAACGAATCCTCGAAATGTTGAAGCAGGATGAAAATATCGAGCGCCGGCAGTTCGCTATCCTCGACATGAGCGGTCGCTTCACGGGGTTTTCCGGAAGTGGAAATTCGGCCGCATCGCTCTCGGTGCAAGACAGCGTGCCGGGGACCGAGATCTACTTCTCGATTCAGGGGAACATCTTGGCCTCCGACGCGGTGGTCCACGACGCCGTTCGCGTGTTCAAGGAGACACAGGGGACGATGACCGATCGCGTGATGGCGGCCATGGAGGCGGCGGACGATGCGGGCGGTGACGTGCGGTGTACGTGCGAGTCGGAGCCGGTGCTCGACGCGCCGTGCGACAGCAAGAATGCGCACGTCGCCTACATACTGGGGGCCAACCGCGGCGACGCCGAAAGGGAGTCGTTCAACGACGGGGATTACTCCATGTACATCAACGTTACCGACGAGAATATCGTGGCCGGGGAGAATGCGAACCCGATCATGGCGTTGCGGACGCGGTATGACCAGTGGAAGGCGGGTGGCGATCGGTGAAGAACCCAAAAGCCGGCGGGTCGCTGACCCACCGGCTTTTCAGACGTGGCAAACTGGCAACGCAACTTCGCAAGTGTCCTCAATATACAACCGACAAGGGCCTTCGCCCGATCCTGGGTTCTAGCAGGTTGCGGAAAAAGTCGGGTAATGGACGATAGCATCGCGAGCCGGAAGTTCTTATCGTAGAGGGACCTCGATGGGAGTGCCACGATGCGCGGGAACAAGACGAATCAGTCGGCGCTGTTCAGCTATATCAGTGCGGAGGATCGGGTGCCCTCCGACCATCCGTTGCGCGCCCTGCGGGCGCTGGTGGACCCGGTGTTAGCCCGGCTCTCGCCGCAGTTGGACCGGCTGTACGCGCGGCGGGGCCGGCCGTCGATTCCCCCGGAACATTTGTTACGCGCGTTATTGCTGCAGGTGGTGTATACGATCCGGAGCGAGCGGCAGCTGATGGAGCAGCTCGATTACAACATCCTGTACCGATGGTTTGTGGGGTTGAATCTGGACGACGCGGTGTGGGTGCCGACGGTCTTTACGAAGAATCGGACGCGGCTGGTCGAGGGGGGCATCGCGGATGCGTTTCTGGCCGAAGTGTTACAGGAGGCGGAGCGGCGGGCGTTGTTGTCGAATGAGCATTTCACCGTCGACGGGACCTTGCTGGACGCGTGGGCGAGTCAGAAGAGTTTTCAGCCGAAGGCCGGCACCCGCCCGCCAACGGACGATGATCCGGGGAATCCGAGCGTGACGTTTCGCCAGGAGAAACGGACGAATGCGACGCATGCGTCGCGGACGGACCCGGAGGCGCGGTTGACGCGGAAGAGTGGGGGGCAAGGCGCGCAATTGGCGTACTTGGCGAGTGTGTTGATGGATAATCGGCACGGGCTCGTGGTGGCGACCGACGTGACGCAGCCCGGCTACGAGGCGGAGTGTGCGAGTGCGCTGGCGATGGTGGGGAGCTTACCGCCGACGGCCCGGCGTCGGACGTTGGGGGCGGACAAGGGTTATGATCGGTGCGGGTTTGTCGACACGCTGCGGGCGTTGGGCTGGACGCCCCACGTCACGCCGAACGTGCACCGCACGCGGTTGCGGAGCGCGGTGGATGGCCGGACGACGCGCCATCCCAGCTATGCGATCAGTCAACGGCAGCGCAAAAAAGTGGAAGAGATCTACGGGTGGGGCAAGACGATTGGGTTGTTACGCAAACTCCGACATCGCGGGACCCCGCGGGTCGGGTGGGTGTTTACGTTCACGGCCGCGGTCTACAATCTGATGCGGATACGCACCCTGACCCTGGCCGGAGGCAGCCCCTGATGGGGCAGTGTGGGCCGCATTCGTCACGCCGACCGCACCGCGGGGGCGGTAATAGGGGACCGCACGCTGGTACACCGTCGTGTTACCCGGACAAACGCGGCTCACCATGAATTTTTCCGCAACCTGCTAGAGATTCTTGATTCTAGCAGGTTGCGGAAAAAGTCGGGTAATGGACGATAGCATCGCGAGCCGGAAGTTCTTATCGTAGAGGGACCTCGATGGGAGTGCCACGATGCGCGGGAACAAGACGAATCAGTCGGCGCTGTTCAGCTATATCAGTGCGGAGGATCGGGTGCCCTCCGACCATCCGTTGCGCGCCCTGCGGGCGCTGGTGGACCCGGTGTTAGCCCGGCTCTCGCCGCAGTTGGACCGGCTGTACGCGCGGCGGGGCCGGCCGTCGATTCCCCCGGAACATTTGTTACGCGCGTTATTGCTGCAGGTGGTGTATACGATCCGGAGCGAGCGGCAGCTGATGGAGCAGCTCGATTACAACATCTTGTACCGATGGTTTGTGGGGTTGAATCTGGACGACGCGGTGTGGGTGCCGACGGTCTTTACGAAGAATCGGACGCGGCTGGTCGAGGGGGGCATCGCGGATGCGTTTCTGGCCGAAGTGTTACAGGAGGCGGAGCGGCGGGCGTTGTTGTCGAATGAGCATTTCACCGTCGACGGGACCTTGCTGGACGCGTGGGCGAGTCAGAAGAGTTTTCAGCCGAAGGCCGGCACCCGCCCGCCAACGGACGATGATCCGGGGAATCCGAGCGTGACGTTTCGCCAGGAGAAACGGACGAATGCGACGCATGCGTCGCGGACGGACCCGGAGGCGCGGTTGACGCGGAAGAGTGGGGGGCAAGGCGCGCAATTGGCGTACTTGGCGAGTGTGTTGATGGATAATCGGCACGGGCTCGTGGTGGCGACCGACGTGACGCAGCCCGGCTACGAGGCGGAGTGTGCGAGTGCGCTGGCGATGGTGGGGAGCTTACCGCCGACGGCCCGGCGTCGGACGTTGGGGGCGGACAAGGGTTATGATCGGTGCGGGTTTGTCGACACGCTGCGGGCGTTGGGCTGGACGCCCCACGTCACGCCGAACGTGCACCGCACGCGGTTGCGGAGCGCGGTGGATGGCCGGACGACGCGCCATCCCAGCTATGCGATCAGTCAACGGCAGCGCAAAAAAGTGGAAGAGATCTACGGGTGGGGCAAGACGATTGGGTTGTTACGCAAACTCCGACATCGCGGGACCCCGCGGGTCGGGTGGGTGTTTACGTTCACGGCCGCGGTCTACAATCTGATGCGGATACGCACCCTGACCCTGGCCGGAGGCAGCCCCTGATGGGGCAGTGTGGGCCGCATTCGTCACGCCGACCGCACCGCGGGGGCGGTAATAGGGGACCGCACGCTGGTACACCGTCGTGTTACCCGGACAAACGCGGCTCACCATCAATTTTTCCGCAACCTGCTAGAGATGCTAGATCTAGATTCTCTAGGCTTCGCAAACACCTCACCGCACTCGCAGCGCCTCACGATCCACCATTGTACCGCGCTGCACCACCGCGTAAATCTTGCGTGTATTGCGAATGTCATCGATGGGCGACGCATTCAGCACCACGAAAGTGGCCTCGTTCCCGGGGCCGAGGCCCCAGGGCTGATCCAAGAAAGCGGCGGCGTTGGTCGTCGCCGCGCGGAGCGCGTCCCACTCCGATAGCCCTGCCTCCACGAGTAACTCCATCTCGCGGTGGACCGAGAACCCCTGAAATACTCCCAAGTTGCCTCCGTCGGTTCCAGTCATCATCGCGACCCCCGCGGCCGCAAGGGCTCGCACGTCGTTCTGGTTCGTCTGTGCGTAGGCCAGCTGCATCTCCAACCAGCCTGCCAGCGGGTTCCCTGCCTCTATCGGAACCCGGTATCCAGTCAGTAGCGCCTCCGTCGTCACTGCGTTGAGCAACGCGTCGTCCAGCATGGAGTGATCTTCAACGAAACGAGAGAGATCGCTCTGCACTGCGAGCGTGGGAATGTGCGCGGTTCCTCTCTCCGCCATGAGGCGTGGGAGGTCGGCCGGCATGGGGCCAGATCCGGGCGTGTGAGTTACCGCCGCTGCTCCAGCGAGTACGGCGTGCCGTAGGTCATCCCACGTCCCCACGTGCACGACGGTCTTGAAACCGTGGCGGGTCGCCGAGGCGACTACTGCGTTCAGTGTTTCCTGGTTCACGGTCGGCATGCTCCTGCCGCCATAAGTTTGGTGATCGTACACCAATTTCACCACGTCCGGTTTCTTGAGCGCGAGGGCATCGATCTCGCGGTCGGCATCTTCCGGGGAATCGACGATCCGAGTGGGTACGCCGTACTCCGAACAGTGGCCGCTCGTGGCGGTGAGACACGGGCCGGCTGCAAACACCGCCGCGCCGACATCGCGCGCCGCACGTTGGGAATCCCGAAATTGCAAGATCTGGTCCTCCGGACTGAACAGGTCCAAGAAGGCCACGACGCCGGCGTACAGAGCAACTCGTGCCACTCCGCCCACGCCCATCATCTGAGGTGGACCGCCCGGCCCCCCGTTTCCGAAGGAATGCGTGTGCATGTCGACCAGGCCAGGAATGACCCACCGCCCTTCGAGGTCCACTCGCGTTCCGGCGAAACCAGAGGGCAATGCCGATTCCACCGCCACGATCACCCCGTTCCTCACGAGGATCGCGCCTTCGTGGATCTCACGTGTGGCAGGATCCACTAGACGCGCGTTCTCGAATCCAATCTCCTGGCTGAGGAGCGGTGTCGAGATCAGCAGTATGGCAAGAGTGACGTTCAGAGCTATGCGTGCCGTCCGCGGGTGAGACGAGTCCGGAAGTCGCATTTTCTTTTCCTCAGCGTGGGTCTGAAGCCTCTCGCCCGGGTTAGCAGCTCGGGAAAGGTTTGCCTCCTCCCAACATTACCGCGCGACGAGCCTTCGCGCGACTGAGGTTCCAAGTCCGCCAATCGGCCGCTTCCCGCTGTGCCCAGCGATCGATGGCTTGCCGGAAGACGTCACACTGCTCTTCGGTGAGCGACGCGGGGGCTCGGGCGATCAACTCGGGGATCGCATCCGCGTGCAACCGCGCGGCGTACTCCAGATCCAATTCCGCTCCCGCATCGGCGCGCGCCAGATTGGTGCGCATGATAACCGCTTCCGGGTTCATGATGTTGAGGACCGCCAGCGTCACAAACCCCGTCGTCACCGCCCCAAACGCAAATCGGTTGCGCATCCCCCGCAGCACCGTGGCGCCGAAGAGTGCCAGCACCACGCCGATCCAGATCATGAAGGCCATGGCGTAGAAGCGGTCTTGCGTCAAACCGTACGCGTCCATGTAGAGCCGCATGCGCTGGACCGCCGACAACATCATCAAGCCGATGAGCACCAGCAGCGTCGCCGAAAGCGCCCGGAAGCGCATCACATTCCGCAGGTTGCTCTTGTCCAGTAACCACTCCGTGCCAAGGAGCACCGGCAACAGGAGCGTGGAGGCCGTGACCAGCTCGAAAAAACCGCCGCGGGCGTACTCGGCGTAGGTGAGGCCCGCCGTTTCGAGAATCACGGACTCGCCACCGAACAGGTAGCGGGCCTGCAGGCCCACGAACGCCAGGAAGATCACGCTCAACGCTCCCAGGGGGATTCCCAGCTCGACGATGCCCAGCTCCGGTTTACGGGGAGCTTTGGTGAGTGCCGCGTTTCCGAGTTTGAGAACCGGGTCCTTCGCTGTGGCGAGCGTGCGCAGATACCCGGCCGAGGTCCACGCGATGAATCCGGTCAGGAGAACATGTGACGCGATGGTTGAGAAGTCCCAGTCCACCAACGATCGCACCATCCGCTCGAAGCCCGGGTCTGCCGACATCAACAGGCCACCGAACACCAAGAGCACGGGAACGGCCAGGGCCACACCGACCGCGGCGGCTCTTGCCTGTCGGCCGTGCCAGGTCATCACGTGCCAGTGGACATCGTCGGCTGTCAACATCAATGCCCCGACGGCGGCGTTCGCGCCGCTGGCGGCGAGCCCCATGGCGTAGTCGGTGATGCGAGCGAGGCGAAGCCGAACGCCGTGCGATTGCAGCGCGGGGAGGGAGAGTGCACTGAGAATCGCGACCCGATTCCAGAAATGGAGGAAGCTCGAGTCCCGCCAGGCAAAGCAGAGGGCAAAAAACATCACGGCAAGAAGGGGCCAACCCGTGATGGGACTGCGGCCGTTCGGTCGGCCGGGGACGAGGGCCCAGCCGGCGGCTGCCGCCACCCCCATCCACAGCGGGAGATTGACGCCCCACGGTGTGGCCCTGAGGAGGGCATCGCCGAGGACGCCGAGGAGGGCAGCCAGCCCTAGGATGCCGAGGCCACGCTCGGTTGACAGGCTCATGGATACCGCCGGTTGGGGATCTCTACAGTATAAAGTACTTTGTGATACAAAGTCAATGCCGTGCAACACCACAACCGGGTCGATAATTGCGGTGAGCGGCGTGGCGTCCTTCAGGACACGGTTCTCGGCCGAGCGCGCCCTTCAGGGCGGGACTCCCCAAGCCCCGTCTCGCGCCGCATCTTAAGTCTCATGACCCACTCGCAGGACGGATCTTCCCATGATGAGGAGGGTTCCGTGAGGCAACGCTCGCTATCCACGCGGCGCTCCGTGATGCTCGGGCTGACTCTGAGCCTCGTTTCCGTCTCGAGCGCATATGCCCAGCAAACCCCGGGCAAAGTTTCCCGGGTCGGCGAATACGCCGGGTATTCCACACCAGCGTACGACGGCTGGGTCCGTTCGTCCCGATACGTGACGACAAGCGACGGGACCAGGCTCGCGGTGGATGTCATTCGGCCGACGCGGAACGGTGTGCTGCATTCCATGCCACTCCCGGTGATCTGGACCCACCATCGCTACATGAGAGCCACGGTCCTGGGGGATAGTGTAAGCAGCATCTTGGACTGGCCCTATACCACGTGGCTCAAGGAAGTGATTCTCCACGGGTACGTCGTGTCTGCGGTTGACACGCGCGGCGGTGGAGCGTCATTCGGGACCCAGCAGGGGTTCTTCGGTCGCGAGGAAGCCCGCGACGCGTATGACATTACCGAGTGGCTCGCCGCGCAGCCGTGGTCGACCGGGAACATCGGGATGTACGGTCGCTCGTACCTCGGGATCACGCAGTACTTCGCAGCCAGCGAGCGCCCTCCTCATCTGAAGGCGATCTTCCCGGAGATGTCGCCGCTCGAGTGGTATCCGTTCTTCTTTCCGGGCGGGGTCTACCGGAGCGAGTTCGTCTCCGCGTGGAACTTCGGAACCAAGAGGGCCGACCGGGGGGGGCCGGTGGCCCCCGTCGACAGCGACGTCGACGGCCGCATGCTGCGCGAGGCACAGCGGGTTCACGTTGGGAATCGGGACATGGTGGAGATCTTTGCGCCTCTCGCGTTTCGAAATAGCGTCGACCTCCTCACCGGCAAAATGATCCACCTCGAGCGAAGTCCGTGGACCTACGCGGACGGCATCGAGAACTCCAAGGTCGCGATCTATCACATGACGGGTTGGTTCGATCCCCACCCGCGGGATCAGCTGCTGGGGTTCAACAACCTCTCGAACCCACAAAAAATCGTGATCGGTCCGTGGTTTCACACGGAATGGGAGCCACTGGACATGGCCGCCGAGCATCTTCGGTGGTATGACTACTGGTTGAAGGATGTGGACAACGGCATCATGGACGAGGCGCCCATTCATTATTGGGTCATGGGGGCACCCGCCGGTGAGGAGTGGCGGTCGGCTTGGCAATGGCCACTGCCAGAGCAACAACGAACGAAATTCTATTTCGCCGACGGACCGACCGGGACGGTGGCGTCAGCCAACGACGGCGTGCTGGGTCGCGCTGAGCCCACCACCGGGGACGGGTATGACGAGTACGTGGTCGACTACTCGGCCACGATGGGGCTCGCGAACCGATGGATCAACGCTCACGGTGGCCCGACCGGTTACCCGGACCTGACGGAGAACGATGCGAAGGGTCTTACCTATACCAGCCCACCGCTAGCGGCCGATGTGGAGGTGACCGGACACCCCGTCGTTCATCTGTGGGTGACCGCAACCGCAAGTGATGCGGATTTCTTCGTCTACTTGGAGGAGATCGACGCCGCGGGGAGATCGAACTATGTGACGGAAGGTGTACTCCGGGCGTCGCATCGCAGTTTGGCTGATGCCCCGTTTGACAATTTCGGTTTGCCGTATCACCGAAGCTTTGAAGCAGATGTCGCAGCACTGCCGGACGCACCAGCCGAGCTCGTTCTCGATCTCTTTCCCACGTCGAACATCTTCGACGCGGGCCACCGGATTCGGATTACGATTACCGGTGCCGACGCCGACAACACCCTCACGCCGCGGTTGACGCCGGCGCCCGCGGTGCGGGTGCATCGGAACCGCCAGCACGGTTCCTTCGTCACTCTTCCGATCATTCCGGCCACCGATCGGCCTGCTCGTCGCTCGCGATAAATGGGGGTTGGAAAGAATGTGTGTGATCCATGTTGTCGGATACTTGTTACCGATGTTCCCGGCCGGTCCGATCTTCCAATCATGAGGAGGGTTCCGTGAAGCCACTCTCGCAATACACCCGGTGGTCCGTGATGCTCGGGCTGTTACTGAGCTTCGTTTCCGTCTCGAGCGCACTTGCCCAGCAAACCACGGGCAAAGTCTCCCGGCTCGGCGAATACGACGGCTATTCCACACCGGCCTACGACGGTTGGGCCCGTTCGTCCCAATACGTGAAGGCGAGAGACGGGACCAGGCTCGCGGTAGATATCATTCGGCCGACGCGGAACGGTGTGCTGCATTCCACGCCACTTCCGGTGATCTGGACCCACCATCGCTACGTCAGAGCTTCGGTCGTGGGCGACAGCGTAGTCAGCATCTTGGACTGGCCCTACACCACGTGGCTCAAGGAAGTGCTTCTCCACGGGTACATCGTGTCTGCGGTTGACACCCGCGGCGGTGGAGCGTCGTTCGGGACGCAGCAGGGGTTCTTCGCTCGCGAGGAAGCCCGTGACGCGTATGACGTCACCGAGTGGCTCGCCGCGCAGCCGTGGTCGAGCGGGAATATCGGGATGTACGGCCGATCCTATCTGGCAATCACGCAGTACTTCGCAGCCAGCGAGCGGCCCCCTCATCTGAAGGCGATCTTCCCGGAGATGGCGTCGTTCGACTGGTATCCGTTCATCTTTCCGGGCGGGATCTATCGGAGCGAGTTCATCTCCGCCTGGAACTTCGGGACCAAGACTGCCGACCGGGGGGCGCCGGTGGCCCCGGTCGACGCCGACACCGACGGCCGCATGGTGCGCGAGGCACAGCGGGTTCATGTTGGGAATCGGGACATGGTGGAGATCTTTGCGCCTCTCGCGTTCCGAAATAGCGTCGACCTCCTCACTAAGGAGATGACCCACCTCGAACGGAGTCCATGGACCTACTCGGACGGCATCGAGAACTCCAAGGTCGCGATCTACAACATGGCGGGCTGGTTCGATGCCTTCCCGCGGGATCAGCTTCTCTGGTTCAACAACCTCTCGAACCCACAAAAAATGGTGATCGGTCCGTGGTTTCACACCGAATGGGAGCCACTGGACTTGGCCGCCGAGCATCTTCGGTGGTACGACTACTGGCTGAAGGATGTGGACAACGGCATCATGGACGAGGCGCCCATTCATTATTGGGTCATGGGGGCACCCGCCGGCGAGGAGTGGCGGTCGGCTTGGGAATGGCCACTGCCGGAGGAACAACGAACGAACTTCTATTTCGCCGAAGGACGGACGGGGACGGTGGCGTCAGCCAACGACGGTGCACTGGGTCGCGCCGAGCCCAACGCCAGGGATGGGTATGACGAGTACGTTGTCGACTACTCGGCCACGATGGGGCTCGCGAACCGATGGATCAACACTCACGGCGGCCCGGCCGGTTATCCGGACCTGACGGAGAACGACACGAAGGGTCTGACCTATACCAGCCCACCGCTGGAGGCCGACGTGGAGGTGACCGGACACCCGGTCGTGCATCTGTGGGTGACCGCAACCGCAAGTGACGCGGATTTCTTCGTTTACTTGGAAGAGATAGACGCCGCGGGGAGATCGAACTATGTGACGGAAGGTGTACTCCGAGCGTCGCATCGCGGTTTGGGTGATGCCCCGTTTGACAATCTCGGTTTGCCATATCACCGAAGCTTTGAAGCAGATGTCGCAGAACTGCCGGACGCACCCGTCGAGCTCGTCTTCGATCTCCATCCCACGTCGAACATCTTCAACGCGGGCCACCGGGTTCGGATTACGATTACCGGTGCCGACGCGGACAACAACCTCACGCCGCGGTTGTCGCCGGCGCCCGCGGTGCGGGTGCATCGGAACCGACGGCATGGTTCCTTTATTACGTTGCCGATCATTCCGGTCACTGATCGCCCTGCTAGCGGCTCGTGATAGGGGGGAGTGGCGCTCGTAGCTGCGATTTGAATAGCCACGGAATCCACGGAATCCACGGACCCCCGCCCCCCTCCCTGAATTTGGGGTTCCCCACCTCCCCACCATGTGGATGGCCAACGCGCAGGAAGGAATCCGGCGGGAGGTTGGGGGAAGAGAACCACAGTCCGGGTGTGGGGCGGGGTTTCCGTGGTTTCCGTGGTTTCCGTGGCTATCCTGGGGTAGGGTGGGATGGCTCTTCGTCGCCCGAGGCCGGAAAAACATTTTTGTTAAGATTCTGAAACCCCATTCGCGTAGTCGACACACTTCCACCACGAATCTCCGGAGATTCACCATGCTCGTCCGCACCCCTGTCATCGTTCTTGCGCTCCTCTGGGCCGTGGCGCCGCTGTCGGCCCAAGACACCGGCTCCCCCCGACCGATGACCTACGAAGATGTCGTCGGCATCAGGGTCGCCAGCGATCCGCGTATCTCGCCTGACCGTGAGCACGTCGTCTTTGTCGTGCGCGAATGGGACAAGGCGAATGACAGCTTCAACCAGGATCTCTATCTGGTGCGAACGAGCGATCGGAGTCTGCGGCGCCTCACCCATCAGCCCAAGCGCGATGCGGTGCCTCGCTGGAGTCCCGACGGCCGATCCATCGCGTTCGTCTCCGTGCGCGACGAGCGTCCCCAGATTTACTTGCTGCCGGTAGATGGCGGTGAGGCTCGGCAGCTTACCAACCATGGGACGGCGATCAGCACTTTCCAGTGGAGTCCCGATGGCGAATCGATCTTTTTCCTCGCACCGGTGCCGGATCCGGACGATGACGCGTCGGACGAAGAGAAAGCCAAGCCGGTGATCGTCGTCGATGAGGATATGCCTTACGCTCACGTCTGGCGCTTGAATCTGGAAACGAAAGCGGTCGAGCAGATCAGCGAGGGCGACTACCATGTCGGCGAAGCAAAGCTCTCGCCGGACGGAATGACGCTCGCGCTGACCATCCGGCCCAGCACGGGGATCACCGATCTCTTGGAGCAAGAGGTCGCCGTCATGCCTGCCGCGGGTGGGGAGCTCAGATGGTTGACGCAGAACGGCTACATCGAGAGCAGCCCTCGCTGGAGCCCCGACAGCAAGTGGCTGGCCTATCTTCGCGCAACCGACGGCAATCCGGTGTCCGGACCGTCACGCATTCACATTCGCGCGGTGTCCGGCGAGGGTGAGCCCCGTGTGCTCGCGCCGAACTTCGACGGATACATCCGCGACTATCGGTGGTCCGTCGACGGCGCCAATCTGATCTTCTTCGCGGACCATCGGGTCAATCGACACATCTACACCATTACCGCCGACGGTGGCGAGCCGATGCAGATCACCCAGGGTGACGGGCTCCACGGCGTGTTCACGCTGGACCGCTCGGGGCACGCCGGTGCTTGGCTGCAGGAGGATCCCGAGCATCCGGCGAGGTATTGTCAAATGTTGTGGATCGGTGAGTGATCAAGCGGCGACCTTCCGATCCGTGTTCTCTTTGTCAGTTTCCTGCATACCATCTTTGAATTGTTCTCCTGCCAACACCAGGGGGAGAAGTTCTGGAGCGTTGAGTTTCCGCCAACGTTGCTGCGCCATCTCCAACAGCTTGAACGCCATCGTCAGCCCTTTGCTCCGCGAGCCCGCTCCCTTGGTCACGCGCTGTCGTAACCGGACCGTCGCGAAGGCAGACTCGATCACGTTCGTCGAACGGATATGTTTCCAATGCTCGGCCGGAAAATCAAAATGGCTGTACAGGTGCTCCTGGTCCCGCGTGAGCGAGGCGACCGCCTTGGGATACTTGGCCGCATACGCGGTGGCGAAACGCTCGACCAGCGCCTCGGCCTCCGCACGCGACTCCGCATACATCATCTCGCGCAACACCCGCTTCGCCGCCGGCTGCAAACGTTTCGGAAGCTTGTCCAACACGTTGGCCATCCGGTGCACCCAGTCGCGCTGCTGCCGCGTCGCCGGCCACACCTCCCGCACCGCTGCCCAGAACCCCAACGCGCCATCCCCAATCGCCAGCACCGGGGCCCGCATCCCCCGACGCTTCAGATCGCGCAACACCGCCAACCAGCTCTCCGTGCTCTCCCGATAGCCGTCCTCCACCGCGATCAGCTCTTTCGTCCCATCCGCCCGGGCGCCCAGCATCACCAGCGTACACAGCCGGTCGGCCTCGAGGCGAATGTTGAAGTGGATCCCGTCGACCCAGACGTACACATACTCCCGATCACGCAGATCACGCTGGCGAAACGCCTGGTATTCCCCCTCCCACGCCGCCGTCAATCGCGTGATCGTCGTCGGGGACAAGCCTGATGCGTCCTCACCCAACAAGATCGGCAACGCCTCGCGAAAATCTCCCGTCGACAGACCGCGCAGATACAACACCGGCAAGACCTCCGCCACCTTCGGCGACCGCCGCATATAGGGAGGCAAAATCTTGCTCGTGAACTGCGCCCGCATACGACGGTCATGCACCCGTGGCGCGGTCACCGTGACCGTACCAGCACCCAGCGTCACCTTGCGGGGACGGGCTTTGCCATTGCGCACCACCAGGGCGCGGCCCTCTCCGTCTCGCTCAATCCGATATCGCTCGACATACTCGGTCACTTCCGCGTCCAACGCACTCACCAGCATCCGCCGAGCTCCCTCTCTGGCAAGCTCGTCCAGGTCTGCGAACAGTCCGTTCCCTTTGCTCTCAGACGCATTCTCTATTATCCTCAACATCGGTGGCGTGTCCTTTCTCCGGTCGTCACAACCGGATCTCGTGTACGTTTCAACTGACTACACGAAAGGATACGCCGCCTTTCTCATTCCTCCAATCCACAACTTTCGAAAATAACTCGCATCCGGCCGACGTCTGGTGGATCGCGGAGCCGGCCACCGAGCCGAGCCAGCTCACGACACTCAATCCCCAAAGCGCCGACTGGGCGTTGGGCAAGGTCGAGACGGTGCAGTGGCGCTCGACCGATGGGATGGAGATCGAAGGACTGCTGGTCTACCCCGTCGACTACACTCCGGGCCGACGCTATCCCACGATTATCGACGTGCACGGTGGTCCGCAGGGTGCGCACACGAGAGGGTTTCTGGCCCGCTGGAGCGCGTTCCCCCACGTGTACGGGGCGGCCGGGTACTTCACCCTCCTACCCAACTTCCGGGGCTCGTCGAACTACGGCGCCGCATTCGCCCAGGCGAACAAAGGAGACGTGGGTGGCGGTGACTATCGGGACGTGGTGAGTGGCGCTGACTATGTCATCGAACGAGGAATGGCCGATCCTGAGCGACTTGCCATCAAAGGCTGGAGCTACGGTGGTTACATGTCCGGTTGGGCCATCGGCCACACCGACCGGTTCAAGGTCACCGCGTACGGCGCCGGTCTCTCCAACTCGGTGAGTTACTACGGGACCGCGGACATTCAGTTCAGTCGGGAAAATCTCCACGGCGGGACACCGTACGACAATCGAGCGCGCTGGATGGAGATGTCACCCTTGAGCTACGTGCAGAACGTGAAGACTCCGACCCTCATCTTCCACGGCGAGAACGACCTGCGGGTGCCCCTGGGGCAGAGCCGAGAGTTTTATCTCGGACTCAAGAAGCACGGCGTGCCCGCCAAGTTGGTGATCTACCCCGGGCAGCCGCACGGGCTCACCTTGCCCAGCTATCAGCTCGACAAGATGAGGCGGGAGTACGAATGGATAGAGAAGTACATCAGAGGAGTCCCGACGTCGTGACGTGAGACGTGAGAGGTGAGAAGTGAGAGGTGAGAGGGCCACCCCGCCACTCAGCCCGGGTGGGGAAGGGGCCTCTGCCTTCGAGTGAGTGGCTTCGCTGGTTTGTAAGACTGGATGTCGTCTATTGGAAGCAAAGTGATATTTGGGTCTAGCAGGTTGCGGAAAAAGTCGGGTAATGGACGATAGCATCGCGAGCCGGAAGTTCTTATCGTAGAGGGACCTCGATGGGAGTGCCACGATGCGCGGGAACAAGACGAATCAGTCGGCGCTGTTCAGCTATATCAGTGCGGAGGATCGGGTGCCCTCCGACCATCCGTTGCGCGCCCTGCGGGCGCTGGTGGACCCGGTGTTAGCCCGGCTCTCGCCGCAGTTGGACCGGCTGTACGCGCGGCGGGGCCGGCCGTCGATTCCCCCGGAACATTTGTTACGCGCGTTATTGCTGCAGGTGGTGTATACGATCCGGAGCGAGCGGCAGCTGATGGAGCAGCTCGATTACAACATCCTGTACCGATGGTTTGTGGGGTTGAATCTGGACGACGCGGTGTGGGTGCCGACGGTCTTTACGAAGAATCGGACGCGGCTGGTCGAGGGGGGCATCGCGGATGCGTTTCTGGCCGAAGTGTTACAGGAGGCGGAGCGGCGGGCGTTGTTGTCGAATGAGCATTTCACCGTCGACGGGACCTTGCTGGACGCGTGGGCGAGTCAGAAGAGTTTTCAGCCGAAGGCCGGCACCCGCCCGCCAACGGACGATGATCCGGGGAATCCGAGCGTGACGTTTCGCCAGGAGAAACGGACGAATGCGACGCATGCGTCGCGGACGGACCCGGAGGCGCGGTTGACGCGGAAGAGTGGGGGGCAAGGCGCGCAATTGGCGTACTTGGCGAGTGTGTTGATGGATAATCGGCACGGGCTCGTGGTGGCGACCGACGTGACGCAGCCCGGCTACGAGGCGGAGTGTGCGAGTGCGCTGGCGATGGTGGGGAGCTTACCGCCGACGGCCCGGCGACGGACGTTGGGGGCGGACAAGGGTTATGATCGGTGCGGGTTTGTCGACACGCTGCGGGCGTTGGGCTGGACGCCCCACGTCACGCCGAACGTGCACCGCACGCGGTTGCGGAGCGCGGTGGATGGCCGGACGACGCGCCATCCCAGCTATGCGATCAGTCAACGGCAGCGCAAAAAAGTGGAAGAGATCTACGGGTGGGACAAGACGATTGGGTTGTTACGCAAACTCCGACATCGCGGGACCCCGCGGGTCGGGTGGGTGTTTACGTTCACGGCCGCGGTCTACAATCTGATGCGGATACGCACCCTGACCCTGGCCGGAGGCAGCCCCTGATGGGGCAGTGTGGGCCGCATTCGTCACGCCGACCGCACCGCGGGGGCGGTAATAGGGGACCGCACGCTGGTACACCGTCGTGTTACCCGGACAAACGCGGCTCACCATCAATTTTTCCGCAACCTGCTAGGAGGTATTTGGGTAAGCTACGCTGCGGTCATGCGCATGATGGTCAGAATGGCGCCGACCGTACCGACCCAAAACAGAAACATCCACTTGATGAGTTCGGCCTTGAGTGAGCCGATCTGCTTTTCCCATTTGGCATCGAGTTCCACGAACCGGAGTTCCCAGCGCACCTCCTGCTGCGCGAACCGTTGTTCCAGCTTGGCCTCGGATTCCGCGAAGCGGCGTTCCCACCTCGCGTCCTGCTGTGCGAGCCTCTGCTCCAGCTTGGCGTCGAACCGCTGGAAGTTCGACTCGTTGAGTTCGCGCAGGTCGCTGCGATAGGTTGCATCCACTTGGTTTAGAGGGTGAGTGGCTTCGCTGGCTTGTAAAACTGGAGGTCGTCCATCGGATAATGTTTCGGATTCAGCGTCCAAAGCCGAAGATCCGAGGTGGTCGCAGCAGCAGCAATCAACGCATCGGCAATCTCGACGCCGTGGGATTCTGCATAGCGCGCCAAATACGCCCCCGCCCGTCGACCGGTGTCGGCATCCAACACCACATCTCCCCGAGCTTCGAAAAACGCTCGGCTGACGTGCTCCTCGCCTGGACGTATCCCGGCGTACACCTCGGCGACCGAAATCGGCGTGCAGTAGGTCGGTGTTCCCGAGGCCTCGAGAGCATGCGCGCCCTCGATGACGTCGGCGCGACCGCGCAAAACCTCGATGATGATGTCGCTGTCGAGAATGACGCCGGTTAGCGGCGCGGTTTCGTGCGACGCGTATCGGCCCGCATACGCCTCACGTACTCGTGGGCGTCCCCGACCTCTTTGTGATCCTGCCATATGCCCTCGACGGCACGCAGGGTCTCCAACCGCTCAGCGACCCCAACGGGTGCGTACACGCGCGCCACCGCTTCGCGCACGAGATCCGAAACGGTGCGACCCTGCTTGCGTGCCAGTGATTTAAGACGCTGATGCAGGTCTTCGTCCATGTAGAGCTGCGTTCGTACCATGATGATGTATATACATCGCTGTATATACATTGTCAAGCTAGGGCGATTGCAGGTTCTCCTCCCTCGAGGCGGAGCGATTTGTTGGCGGCAGGCCGAGTTACCGGGCGGGCAGCCAGTGCATGCCCGGCCTCGACATCCGCACCACCTCGCCCCGGGCATTCGTCTCGAAGGTTATGAGTTCGCCGATGGCGTCACCGTAGACGGACCCCGACTGGACCATCCTGAACGTCCCCGGGGCGACGGGCTCGAGGGTAACGCGCGAGCCCCAGGGATCGCCCGCCTCCGGCGAGATCATGACGAGGTGGCTGCCGAGGACCTTGACCTGCGTCTCGCCCCACCTCGAACGGTACCTTCCCACGTACTGCTGCCACGCCGGATCGGCGACGGCGGATGCCGACGGTTTCGCCACCGCACGAGCGATCGCCGGGCCCACGAGGTCGAACGCCTGCTCCAGGTAGCTGGTGGGATTGCCGTCCGCCCCGTTGGTGAGCACGATAACCCCGAGCTTCTGGTCCAAGATGGTCTCGACATTGGTGCTGTGTCCGGGAACGCCGCCGCTATGTCCGACTCGCACCTGATCTCCGACGCGGCGGATCCGGAACCCCAGCCCCCAACCGGATTGCCAGTCGGGGTTGAGCCATTGGATCCGGTGCATCTCGCGGAGGGTGGATCCTCGGAGAACCTGCGTGCGGCCCTCGTCCTCTCGGAACTGCAGCGACAGGAACTTCGCCAGGTCCTCGACGCTCGAGGCCAGGCTCGCAGATGGTGATATGGCCCCGGCGTCGACGAAGGGCTGCGGCTCTCGCTTTTGTCCGGGCCGGCGGGGACTATACCCGACCGCCAAACCCGGCGTGTCGCGAGCGGGCGTCGTACGGGTCGCCGTCATGCCGAGGGGCTGGAGTATCCGTTGCTCGACGTAGTGGGCCCAGGGGATCCCCGAGACCTCGCCGACCACCTCTCCGGCGATCGACAGTGCGAGGTTGGAGTACTTCCACACGGTCCCGGGCGGATACACGGCCTCTTGATTCGGGAAGCTGCGCCGCATGGCCTCACGGGTGGGATAGACCACGTCATTCCAGTCGACCCCCACGGCCTCCCGGGGCAGCCCGGACGTGTGAGTGATCAGGTGCCGCATCGTGATGGCCGGACTATCGTGCCCACTCGTCTTGATGGAGAACCACGACAACCGCTCGCTCACCGGATCGTCGAGCCTCAGCTTCCCGGCGTCGCGAAGTTGCATGATCGCGGTGGCCGTAAAGAGCTTGGAGATGGATGCGATCCGGTAGAGCGTGGCGGGGGTCGCGGGAATGCGCCGCTCGAGATCGGCGTAGCCGTATCCCTTGGCCCAGATCAGATCTTGGTCGTAGACGATGCCGACCGAGACGCCGGGCTGTTCACGCTGTGCCGCCGTGGCCGTGATCCAGGTATCGAGCACCTCCAACGCATCCGCGACCTCGGCCTTCCGCGCAAGCGGATGGAGTGCTCCCGACCCCGTCGTCTGGGCGAGGCAGGGTGCCGCCAGGACCACAGCGGCGGCGGCCGCGATTCCGAATGGTCTGAGAATCATCATGATAACCTCCTGAAAGTCGCGTCATGGGTGCAGATGCGACATGCGTCTTGTCCGAGTGACCTAGAAGAGAACGCCACGGGATAGATATATCGGATCGGACGCACGCGCGTCAGGGTGTAATCTTCCGCCGTTTCCACCGATGAAGAATCCACGCATAGACACACAGGTTGATCGCTATGACACCGATGCCAAGCACGATCTGCACGCCCCGTGTGAGCTGCGCTGGATATAGCACTGGAAGGAGATAACGCTCGACGAAACCGGTATGGTACTCTGCTAAGCCGGCCCGTTGCCTGAAGTAATTCTCCAACGGCGTCAACGGACAGACGAATCCCCCAAACTCGATGATCATCCCCCACAGGGCCGCCGGCAGGTGCGCCCAGATTACGCGCGGCCAGCGAAGGACAAGTAAGCCACCCAAGATCACAAAGCCGACGAAGGCCATGTGGACCATCACGAGTGCATTCGCCAACATGTGATAGAGCATGAGTACTGCTACGCGGTGTCTTCTTGCTTGGTGCGGAACATCGCTGTGGCGCGTACGAGCGCCGGCGATGGTCCCACGAGGACGACGGTGTCGCCAACCAAGAATTTTGAGTCCGCATCGAGAGTGTACAGGGGCTCGCCCCTACGCACCACGGCCACGACGGTTGCTCGGGTCAACGAGCGGAGATGCATTGTGATGGGATTCTCGCCGACGGCGGCGGATCCGGGCTCCACTTCGACGAGCTCGAGGGCGTGATGGATGCCAAGAAACCGAAGTTGATCGAGCCTGAGCACGTCCTTCGGCACACCACGCAGAATACCGTAGTGTTCGGCGCGCACCGCGTCCATCTCGGTCGATATCGTGTTGATTGGGATGTGATAGTGTCCCAGCACGCGTTGAAATAGTTCCAGCGCGGCTTCGTATTCTTCGACTATCACGTCGTTCGCGCCACGCTCCGCCAAATCCGCGATCGTATCGACGCTTCTCGTGCGCACCAGAATCTTCACGTCGGGATTCAGTTTCCTTGCGACAGCGACGCCGCGCCGTTCATCGATTGGGGATGCGATGTTCATGACCAACACGCGCGCCGACCGAATCCCGGCCTGGGACAACACTTCCGGGCGGGTTCCGTCGCCAAAGGCAATCGACTCGCCTTCGCCTCTGGCCGCGCGCACCACCTGGCCGTTGGTTTCGAGCACGATGTACTTGAGGTGTGCCGCCTTCAACACGCTCGCCAAGTGGTGGCCGCTCAACCCGTACCCCACGATAATGGCGTGATCGGTGAGATCTGAAGGCGTGGTCGCGGCGCCGTCCCCCTCTTGCATTGAGCTACCGACCACCCGCACGAACCACTCACCGATCGGTCGGGCCCCCGCCATGAGAAACGGCGTCGCGACCATCGAGAGGACGCTCACCGCCAGGAAGGCCTGGTAGTTGGCGCCGGCGATCAACCCCGTGCTAAGCGCGACGCCAGCCAGCACGAACGAAAACTCACCGACTTGCGCGAGCGCCAAACCGGACAGGATGCCGGTGAACAGCGGTCGCCGGAGCAGCAGCGTCACTACGAGTATCACCACCAAGGCCTTGCCGGCGATCACCGCCAACGCGGCCGAGCTGACAAAGACGAGATTGTCCGCCACATAACCGAGGTCGAGCAACATCCCGATGGATGTGAAGAAGATGCTGCTGAATAGCGCACGAAACGGCAGTACATCCGAGAGCGCCTGTGCGCCGTACTCGGACTCCGAGATGATCAGACCGGCAATGAATGCGCCGACGGCGAGGGAGAGACCGAGCGATGCGGTGAGGAATGCCGCGCCAAGCCCGAAGAAGCTGATCACCAACGTGAACAGGTCGCTGCCGCGGATGTCGGGCACGCGTTTGAGTACCATCGGCACCAACGTCCTACCGAGGGGTACCACCACGATGAGGATGAGGAGTCCCAGCAGCGGCCGCACCACGTCCCGTAACTCGCCGTCGCCGCCACTATTTCCCAACACTTGTAAGAGCACGATGAGCGGAACGATCATGAGATCCTGGAACAACAGGATGGCAAGGGAGACGCGTCCGTGCGGGGAGTCCAACTCACCGCGATCTCGATAAGACTTGAGCACGATTGCCGTAGAAGACAGGGCAAAGAGACACCCGAGCGCGACCGCCTGGTTCGCCGGAATATCGAGGAGCGTGCCGATGACCCATGTCGCAACGACCGTGATGCCGATTTGCATCGTTCCGCCCAGGACGATGGTCGATCGCATGCGAATAACTTGTGCGAGTGAGACTTCAAGCCCGATTTCGAACAAGAGCAGAACGACGCCGACCTCGGCGAGCACCGTCACCTCGTCGGGTCGTGCGATGAGGCCGAGTCCGTGCGGGCCGATGACCATGCCGGTAATTAGGAAAGCGACGATGGCCGGGATGTTGAGCCGCTGCGCTCCCGCCACTGCCGGGATGGCAATCGCGATGAGGAGAAGCATGTCCCGAAGGAGTACGAATTCGTTCATAAATAGGGGCTAAGGCGTCATGGCCGGGGAGTTTGGGTTACGTAAAGCTAATGCTATTGCTGATTCCAACTTCCCGCCCTACGCTTCTGTCCTAGCCAAAGCGCGTTTTCTTTACCTATCCGCACATAGGCATGGAGCAGACACCATGACGAGAAGCGTTGGATCTCTGAGCACCGCCCGAGCCGGTATCGCCGTCTTCGCGGCGGCGGCGCTGGCCGGACTGAGTGCCTGCCAGACGGTCCGCATTGACGACGACGACATCGGCGGGGTGGTGAGCGGCCCGGACGGGCCCGAGGCGGGGGTCTGGGTCATCGCGGAAACGACCGACCTGCCCACCAGGTTCAATAGGATCGTGGTCACGGACGATCGCGGACGCTACGTGCTCCCCGACCTGCCGGAAGCGACCTACGAGGTGTGGGTGCGCGGCTACGGGCTGGTCGATTCGCCGAGGATTGAGGCCACTCCGGGCACGATGCACGATCTGACGGCGGTGGTGGCGCCCGATCCCCACGCAGCGGCGCAATACTATCCGGCCGGGTATTGGTTCTCCCTGCTCGAGATGCCGGACAAGAGCGAGTTCCCGGGCACGGGCCCGGAGGGGAATGGCATCTCACCGAACATGGCAAACCAGGCCGTGTGGATCAGGCTCATGAAGTCGGGTTACTGCACGGCGTGTCATCAACTGGGCAACAAGGCGACGCGGGAGGTCTCTACCGCGTTTGGCGAGTTCGAATCGTCGGAAGCGGCCTGGGGACGGCGCCTCAAGTCCGGACAGGCGGGTGCCTCTATGAATTTCGGTCCCAGTGCTCTGGGCCCGCGGATGTTGGAGATATTCGCGGACTGGACCGATCGGATTGCCGCCGGTGAAGTGCCGGCGGAGCCACCCCGACCGCAAGGAGTGGAACGCAACGTCGTCATTACCCAGTGGGACTGGGCCGATCCGACGGCGTATCTCCACGACGAGATATCCACTGACAAGCGGGATCCCACCGTCAACGCCAACGGCCCCATCTACGGAGCGCTCGAGGCCAGTGCGGACTACCTGCCTGTCCTCAACCCGATGGATCACACCACGAGTGAAGTGCCGGTGCCGGTTCGCGATCCGGCCACCCCGCTTGCGGCCGGGCCGTCGCTCATGCCGTCGCTGTACTGGGGAGAAGAAGCGATCTGGGACAGTCGGGCCAACGTGCACAACCCGATGCTCGATCACCGCGCGCGGGTCTGGCTCACCTCGGCGGTGCGCCCACCGGACAACCCCGCGTTCTGTCGAGAGGGTTCGGACCATCCATCGGCGCAGGTGTTTCCGGTCGAAAGTGCCGGTCGCCACCTCGCGGTGTACGATCCGGCCACCGAGGAGATGAAGCTCATCAGCACCTGTTTCAGCACGCACCACTTGATCTTCGCAGAGGACGAGGACCACACCCTATGGACGAGCGGCGGCGGCCAGGTCATCGGTTGGTTGAACACGACGATGTACGACGAGACCGGCGACGAAGAGGCGTCACAGGGCTGGACGGCCCTCATCCTCGACACCAACGGCAATGGCAGACGGGACGAGTACGTCGAACCCAACGAACCGGTCGATCCCACCAAGGACAAGCGGATCGGGTCCGGCTACTACGGCGTCGCCTACAACCCCAACGACGGCACGATCTGGGGCTCCTCGCTGGGCTCGCCCGGCGGGATCATCCGGTTGGACCCCGGGTCCGACCCGTCGGCGACGGCGCTGACCGAGTTCTACGAACCGCCGTGGGACAACCCAGACGTACCAGTGCAGGGGTACTCGCCGCGCGGCATGGACATCGATCGCGACGGCGTCGCCTGGACGCCGCTCGCGAGCGGGCACCTCGCCAGCTTCGACCGGCGCAAGTGCACCGGGCCGCTGAACGGACCGACCGCGACCGGACAGCACTGCCCGGAAGGCTGGACGCTCTATCCGGAGCCACTACCCCAATTCAAAGGCCTGACCGAATCCGGCAGCGTCGAGGCCAGCTACTACACGTGGGTGGATCAGTTTGACACGTTTGGGTTGGGCCGCAACGTGCCCATCAACACCGGCAATGCGTCCGAAGGGTTACTGGCGCTGAAGGACGGAGAGTGGGTCATCTTACGCGTGCCCTATCCGCTCGGGTTCTACACCAAGTGGATGGATGGCCGCATCGATGATGCCAACGCCGGCTGGAAGGGCAGGGGGCTGTGGGCGACCTATAGCACTCGAGCGCCTTTTCACCTCGAGACCGGCCAAGGCACGCCGAGTAAGGTTGTGAAGTTCCAGCTGCGACCGGACCCGCTTGCGAGGTAAGCGCTAGAACTTCGCCGCGAACGTCAGCTGCGTCAGTCGCTGGGGTCGGAAACCAACGCTTGGACTCTCACCGTTGGTGTATTGGAGGGACACGCCGGCCAACCTCCCGGCAGCCGTTCGCACGAACCACACGTTCGCGTTCGCCTTCACGAGCCGGTGACCGGGGGCTAGCCGATCGGGGTCGGCACGGTTCATCAAGTCGTAGACGTAGGAATACTCGAGGTTCAGTTCGACCCGTCCTGACAACTGCGAAGGCAGCGGAAGCAGCTCCGCCCGCACCCGAGCGACTGACCGGACAACGGAGCCTTCGAGGGAATCAGCCGCAGCGCTCAGCACGCCCTCGTGCTCGAAACCGATGTACGGGCTGTAGCTGAACTGCAACGCCGTGCCAAAGTGCGTCGGGACATTCGGGAGAAAGAGATTTTGGAGAACGCGGCCCACGCCGCCCCCTCCCCCCCCGCCCCTCGCTACCGGCGTGAAGAGCACGTTCGTCTGCACCGACTTGGTGGCGCGAACGAAGTCGTTCTTGTAGTTGACGCGCAAAACCAAGACGGCACTCCACGGTTGCTTTTCCGCCTCCGCGTCCCGAGTCTGCCAGTCCATCGACAGCCCGACCATAAAGACGTTCTGCGGCAACCTGATGTTCGTGTGCCGCCGGTATTCGACGTACGGGCCTATATCGACCTTCCGACCCAAACTCCCGAAACCGAGGTCCACCCGCATGGCCGTGCGGATGCTGACCGAAGGGGTGGTATCACCAGGTAGGAGGAGGCTAAATGACGCCGGCCGAGATCGTCCCAGCACGTCCGAGAACGATTCCCGGAAGCTGAGACGCTCCCAGATCTTCTTCTTCTCCTGGCCCACGGCCTCCGTGCTGGAGCACAGTGCCACGGCCAGAACGGTGAGTAGCGTCCGTCTCATCATAGGTCGCCCCGGCTCGGCTCTCGACAGATTCGGCGCCAAACTTGGCAGCGGCCCAACCGAGCCGTCGCCCCCGAGCCCCCGAGCCCCCGAGCCTAAAACCCCATGCTAATGTACACCTTGGCGGGATAAGCGCCACCAGCGGGAGCCTAGCCGCGGATTCCACGGAACCCACGGACCTCCACCGATCCTTCCCGGGGTGCGGTGGGAAAAACACAATCGTGGGAAGGGTCGGTGGGGGTCCGCGTTTTCCGTGGAATCCGTGGCTCACGAACCCGGGTCACGGCGGTGCATCACACCGGCAGCCAGGAATCCGCCATCCACGGCCAAGACGTGCCCGGTCACGTAGCGTGACTGCTCGCTCGCTAGGAACACGGCGGTGAACGCGGTCTCGTCAGGTGTGCCATAGCGGTCCAGCGGTATGCCGGCGCGGTAAACCTTTCTGGTTTCTTCGGAATGCATGCGGGCAACAAGCTCGGTGTCGATGGCGCCGGGTGCCAGCGCGTTCACCGTGATGCCATAGGGCGCGAGTTCGACGGCCATCACCTTTGTCAAAGTCACGACGCCGCCCTTTGCCGCACCGTAGGCCGTACGTCCGGTTCCGCCACGTATGCCCGCGGTCGAAGCGAGATTGACGATCCGGCCATAGCCACGCTCGACCATGTGTTTGGCTGCCGCCTGGCCGCAGTAGAAGGTACCGGACAGGTCGATGTCGATCAGCCGCTGCCACTCCTCGGGTGTCGTTTCGAGAAAGGATTTCTCGGCGCCGACACCGGCGCTGTGAACCAGGATATCGACCTTACCGAAACGGGCCACCGCGCGAGCCACCATATCGTTGGCCTCGTGGGGCTTGCTGACATCGACTTGGATGGAAATGGCTGCAGCCCCGCGGTTGGTCAGCTCCGCTGCGACGGTATCGGCTCCCTCAATATTGGCATCGGCGACCGCGATCGACGCGCCCAACTCCGCGAGCTGCTCCGCAACCGCGCGACCAATGCCGCTGGCGCCGCCGGTGATGAGGGCCACCTGGCCGGCGAAATTCAGCTGGGGACTAGGCTGTTCCATTCTATACCGTACAGGCGCCCCGCAGCGCCGATTGAATGGCCACGGAATCCACGGTTACCGGTTACCGGTAACCGGTAACCGGACTTGTATCACCCATTCACCGAAAAACTGCTCTCCCGATTTATCTCACGGTTCCTGGAATGGAAACCGATGTTGAGTGCCAAGCCGGTGTAGACCGCTTTGTACTTGACCGGATCGTTATCGTGATCCTGGCCGTTTTCGACCTTATCAATCAGCTCAGACATCATGTAACCAACCGGTGGCGCATTTTTGAACTCGTGACCGCTGCTGCCGATGGCCATGTAGAAGCCGTCTAAATCCGACTTGTCATAGATGGGCAGCCAGTCATCCGACACGTCATACAGATCCACGACACCACTGGGCTTGTTAGGAATAGGCAACTCCGGAATGCGCCGTGCGAGGCGATAGACCTGAGCCTTCCAGCGGTCTTGGGTAAGACTCCGGTTGAAAACATCCGGATCGTCGATCCACTCTTTCGGGTCACATTTCGGATCTTCGCTGCCGACCAGGATAGAATTTCCAGTTTCCGGGCGGAAATACACCCCGGTGTCGCCATCTGAGGTGTGGTGTCCATCCTCTTGAAAATTGAATCCTTCGGGCGAAGGGACGTGATGCACTTCATGCCGGAGGGCTCTTGTTTTGACCTTCATGGTCTCTTCAACGCCGGCCATCTGATTGATGACAAATGAATGGGGGCCGGCGATGTTGACCACAACCGGCGCATCAACAATTTGTCCATCGTCAAGGGTCACGCCCAACACCTTCCCGTTATGTCGTCGTATCTCCACCACCGCCCTGTTGAAAAGGAATTGGCCACCCTGACCCTCTGCCGCGACCTTCATGTTGTGGGTGGCAAGCTGCGGGTCGTTGACGTAGCCAGAACCAGGAGTGTATATCGCGCCCGCAAGCTCTTCATTCGCGTCTTGCCAGAATGGATTGTTTTCATCGTCAGGGAGGGCCGGCGGCCAGAATTTGACGGTGGAATAGATGGGCATTCGTTTCTTCAGGGTCTCAGCATCCCAAACCTCATGTTCGACGCCAATGTCTTGGTACAGTTTCAATACCTTGCGCCAATCATGGCCTTCTGTCTTGAGCAATATCGTGCCGCAGTTCACGAATCTGGCCATACCTCGTTCGTCTCGCACCCCCAGCCAATTCTCGTAATCAGCCCAATACTTAAACCCTTCGTAGGCCAACGACACGCCATCCCGGGTTGAGTAGTGGGCTCGGATGATGGCACACGAGTTGATGGTTGAGCCCGATCCGGGACCACTGTTTTTATCGATATTGAGTGTTTGGTACCCACGCTTTGACAATTCAAAAGCCGTCGAACAACCTATGACGCCGGCACCAATGATTATGACATCGGGTTGCTTCATTGTTACCTCGAACCGAGTATTTGGTGAACCACGAAAACGTGGCAGGATAGCAATCCGTGTGTTCTTCGGACGACATAGGAATTTTAATCGATCTACCCGGAGGGGTGGGCTACCGCCCTACCGACTTACCGCCGTTCGCTACCGCCCCTGGCCTCGGGGTTGGCTGTTGAGATTCCGCCATTCGTCTCGCGATCCCGGACTAAAGCCCGGGGTTGGCTCTTGAGATCCCGCTATCTGTCTTGCGACCCCGGACTAAAGCCCGGGGTCCGCTCTACCGGGTAGGGGAGTGGGATCCGTGATATCCAAAGCTTTAGCGACATCCGTGGCCGGGATCCGTGTAATCCAAAGCTTTAGCGTCATCCGCGGCAGCTTTAGCGTCATCCGTGGCTCCATCCGCGGCTGCCCGCGCCGCCGTCACGTCCAAATGAGTGGCACGTCGTAGGGTCCGAAGTTCCGATCGTGCGTAACCATGGTGAGGCCTTCCAGCCGGGCCTGTGCGATGAGCATCCGGTCGAACGGATCCGTGTGGTGTGCGGGCAACCCGGCCGCGGCAGCCGCGTGATCGAAGTCGATGAGGAGCTTGGTAAAGTGGCTGTCAGCGACGGCCTCCTCGAACGGCCCTGGGATTCGAAGCTTCCCCAGCGCGACCTTGAGAGCGGCCTCCCACGCCGACGCAGCGCTGACGTACACCAGGTCGGCTCGGGCAATGGCGTCTCGCGCCTCTGCTCTCAGCCGTGGAGCATCCTGGCGCCACCAGATGAACACGTGGGTGTCGAGCAGGACCCTCAGGACTCGTCGCCCTCGAACGCCGCGAGGACATCGGGCGGGAGCGGCGCGTCAAAATCGTCCGCTACCCACACGCCTTCCTCCCAACCTCCGGGCTGGTGCGGGCCGCTCGCGTTGCGCATGGGCACCAACCGAGCCCGCGGTGTCCCGGCTTTCGCGATGATGATCTCTTCGCCGGAAGCAGCACGCTCGACTAGTTCCGAGAGCCGGGTCTTGGCTTCGTAGATATTGATGGGCTTTGACATAGCTTTTCTGACTAACTAGACCAATCTATCAACATTTCTTGCCTTAGTCAAGTTGGTCATGGAGCGGAACCGGAGTTGTTCATCCACAGCAGTCCCATGGGATCGGCGCTGATCTCGAGCAAGCCGCGGCGAATGGCCACGACGTCGAGACCAGTAGCGCACCGGTGACTAGCTAGCCGTCATATTTCCTGGTATTATGACGGCATGGTTAACAACCACCATTACCCGCGACTCACCCAGCTTCCGCGGAGTAGCTTCTTTCTCTTCGGTCCGCGCGGGATCGGGAAGAGCACGTGGGCACGAGAGCGCCTCGGGAAGGCGTATCGGGTCGACTTGCTCGACGAAGCCCTGTACCATGACCTCCTCGGTGATCCCAGCCTCTTCGCGGCGGAACTCCGCACCGTGCAACAAGGACGCTGGGTAGTCGTGGATGAGATCCAGCGCATACCTGGCCTGCTCAACGAGGTCCACCGGTTCATCGAGGATCGCAAGCTTCGCTTCGCGCTCCTCTGCTCGAGCGCCCGCAAGCTCAAGACGGCCGGAACGAACCTGCTCGCCGGCCGGGCCATCCGGAAGACCATGTTTCCGCTGACTCCGGAGGAGCTAGGGGCCGATTTTTCCCTCGAATCCGTGCTCCGCTACGGGAGCATCCCTCTTATCTGGAGTGCTCCGGACCGACGGCTCGCCCTCGAAGCTTACGTGCAGATGTATTTGCGCGAGGAGATCAGAGCCGAAGCACTCGTGAGGAACCTGCCCGGCTTCATCCGCTTTCTCCCCACGGCCGCGGTGTTTCACGGACAAGTGGTCAACGTATCCGGCCTCGCCCGTGATGCAGGAATTGCTCGCACCACGGTGAACGGTTATCTCGAGATCCTCGAAGACACGTTGATGACCTACCGGCTTCCGGCATTCGAGGCGCGGTTGCGGGTGCGGGAGCGAAAACACCCGAAGCTGTATTGGGTGGACCCTGGCCTCGTTCGGGCCATCAAGAAGCAATTCGGTCCCGTATCGGCGGAGGAGCGCGGTCCGCTACTGGAAGGATGGGTGCTGTCCTTGCTCCGGGCCTATGAAGAGGAGAGACGGCTCTTTGACGACATCTTCTACTGGGCACCCGTCCAGGCCAAACGGGTCGAAGTCGACTTTCTCCTCAAGCGAGGCCGGGAGTTCCTGGCAATCGAAGTGAAATCCCAGAAGAGATTCTCGAATTCGCTCTTGCCCGGGCTCAGGGCCCTGGAAGATCTGCCAAAGGTTGCACGGAGGATCCTTGTCTACGGCGGGACTCGCAAGTTACGCGCGTGGAACCAAATCGACGTCTGGACCGTTGAGGATCTGGCGAACGCGCTGGCAGACGATACGCTGTGGCCGTGACCGCGGAGGAGTCTCCCCGCACACCACCCTTCCCAAGGGAGAAGGGAGGAGGGAGGAGGGAGGGGGGGGATCCTTGAGATCCAAAGCTTTAGCGTCATCCGCGGCTGTCATCCGCGGCTCACCCCTTCGGCCTGATCAACTCCTGAAACGGCGGATGGTCGCGGAGGAGTCGAAAAAGGAATGGCGATTGATTATGAATGAATGTGACTGGCAAGCCCTTGCCCACAGCTTCTCGAAGGAGCGCGGTTGCCCTGTCAATCTCGCCCAAGGATGCCGCAATATAGGCTTGCGATAGGGGCAGGAAGAACCGCGCATGCGCCGTCTTGGTAGAGCTGCAACGCTCTTTGTCGATCGCCCTGCATTCCCGCTATGAGCGAAGCGGCCTTTTTGCCAGCGGATGGACAAGCGTTGATTGACGCCGCCCAGGCCATCATTGACGCGGTGAGCGTGTAGCTGGCCCTGTAGAGTGGTGCCAGATCAGCCCCGAGCGTCCCAGCGGCGTTCGGGGCTTTGTAGTTGAGACAAACGCGGTTTGTGTTCAGGAAGTGTTGATGGTGTGGGTGAACGGTGTTCCCGGCGACATGTTTCACGCGGCGCGGCTTTCGTACCGAGGTATTGTCAAATGTTGTGGATCGGTGAGTGATCAAGCGGCGACCTTCCGATCCGTGTTCTCTTTGTCAGTTTCCTGCATACCATCTTTGAATTGTTCTCCTGCCAACACCAGGGGGAGAAGTTCTGGAGCGTTGAGTTTCCGCCAACGTTGCTGCGCCATCTCCAACAGCTTGAACGCCATCGTCAGCCCTTTGCTCCGCGAGCCCGCTCCCTTGGTCACGCGCTGTCGTAACCGGACCGTCGCGAAGGCAGACTCGATCACGTTCGTCGAACGGATATGTTTCCAATGCTCGGCCGGAAAATCAAAATGGCTGTACAGGTGCTCCTGGTCCCGCGTGAGCGAGGCGACCGCCTTGGGATACTTGGCCGCATACGCGGTGGCGAAACGCTCGACCAGCGCCTCGGCCTCCGCACGCGACTCCGCATACATCATCTCGCGCAACACCCGCTTCGCCGCCGGCTGCAAACGTTTCGGAAGCTTGTCCAACACGTTGGCCATCCGGTGCACCCAGTCGCGCTGCTGCCGCGTCGCCGGCCACACCTCCCGCACCGCTGCCCAGAACCCCAACGCGCCATCCCCAATCGCCAGCACCGGGGCCCGCATCCCCCGACGCTTCAGATCGCGCAACACCGCCAACCAGCTCTCCGTGCTCTCCCGATAGCCGTCCTCCACCGCGATCAGCTCTTTCGTCCCATCCGCCCGGGCGCCCAGCATCACCAGCGTACACAGCCGGTCGGCCTCGAGGCGAATGTTGAAGTGGATCCCGTCGACCCAGACGTACACATACTCCCGATCACGCAGATCACGCTGGCGAAACGCCTGGTATTCCCCCTCCCACGCCGCCGTCAATCGCGTGATCGTCGTCGGGGACAAGCCTGATGCGTCCTCACCCAACAAGATCGGCAACGCCTCGCGAAAATCTCCCGTCGACAGACCGCGCAGATACAACACCGGCAAGACCTCCGCCACCTTCGGCGACCGCCGCATATAGGGAGGCAAAATCTTGCTCGTGAACTGCGCCCGCATACGACGGTCATGCACCCGTGGCGCGGTCACCGTGACCGTACCAGCACCCAGCGTCACCTTGCGGGGACGGGCTTTGCCATTGCGCACCACCAGGGCGCGGCCCTCTCCGTCTCGCTCAATCCGATATCGCTCGACATACTCGGTCACTTCCGCGTCCAACGCACTCACCAGCATCCGCCGAGCTCCCTCTCTGGCAAGCTCGTCCAGGTCTGCGAACAGTCCGTTCCCTTTGCTCTCAGACGCATTCTCTATTATCCTCAACATCGGTGGCGTGTCCTTTCTCCGGTCGTCACAACCGGATCTCGTGTACGTTTCAACTGACTACACGAAAGGATACGCCGCCTTTCTCATTCCTCCAATCCACAACTTTCGAAAATAACTCTTTCGTACCTCGGAGAAGCCGCAAAAGGGTTGCGCTGACCGATGTATGTACGTAGATTATTTATGTACATACACTAGGAGGACTCTATCGCTCGCAAAGTCCGCGCCTCGAGAACCATCCGCAAGGTCTCCCGCACCTTCCGTCTCACGCCCGGTCGGCTGGAGGCCGCCCAAAAAATCCTGGGGACCGAGACGGCCACGGCCACCATTGAAACCGCGCTCGACATGGTCGTTTTCCGCCAGGAACTCATCGATGGGGCAGACGCGATGTTTGGAGCAGACATCGATACCGTCGAGTAGGCGATGCGCCGCCGAGAGCGCAAATACGCGCTTGACACAAACCTCTTCATCAAGAGCTTCCGGCAACCGCGAGCCAAGGAGGCCATCCAACGATTCCATCGCGCGTTTGGACCCTTTGAATACCTCTGTGCCATCGTGGCCCACGAACTCCGGGCTGGCGTGTTGACGCCATCGATCCTCCGGGACCTCGAGCGCCACATCATTCGCCCGTTCGCAAGACGCCGGCGCATCTTTGCACCGACCGCCGCGGCGTGGGAGCGAGCAGGCGATGTCCTGGCCAGTCTGCGATCGACGGATGGCGTGGACCTCAAGCGGATGCGTCGGGCCTTTGGAAACGACGTCCTGCTCGCGGTCGCGTGCCGGGAGGCTGGGGTCGCGCTCGTGACCGACAATGACGGGGATTTCGAACGCATCGGACGACACGTGGATTTCGACTTCGTCAAACCGTGGCCTGGGCCCAGCAAGTAGACGGCACACCCGAGCGCGATCTTCACGCCGGCGGCACGCGCTCTTATTCAACGCCTTCCATGACCATGCGCCTGATCCGACCAGGTGCGCCGTGTCTGCAAGGTGAAGGCGTTCGCCGTCGGCAACTACAACCAGGAGCACCCGACTATCAAGATGCAATTCACGAACCTCGGCGCGTGCGTTGGACTTGATGCGACCAGCGGGGGTACGATCCCGACCGGTCAGTTTTTTACTGATCTCGTGGCCGAACTCGCTAAAGAGGTGCCCCCCGCGCAAGTCAAGGTGAAAGTCGACATCGATCAGCCGCGGCCCGCGTCTGGCGAGGAAACGGGGCCGTTCACGTTGCCCCGTCACCTTCTCCTAGTCAATTACGATTACACATACATACGGCTCGGCTCCTCATGGGGTCCGTCGTTCCTCGATGCCACCGTGCTGTGGGAACGCCCAGACGCGTTCACGGACAGGTTCACGTTCACCGGCCCGGTCTGGGTGTGGGACTCGAGCGGCGGCGCAAAGGACTGGGGCGGAGTGTCCTGTCCTGGCCCTAACAAGGTGGTGGCGACCCTGGTCCGGCACACCCTCTAGTTGACAATGGGGCGGTCCTTCGTGGGCCGCCCTTTTTATCGCGTTGGGGCTCCGTGCAATCCAGACCCTTAGCGTCATCCGCGGCTACGTCGCCCGGTGCGCTAAAGCGCGGGCTCGGCCGCGGCCCTCGAAGGGCCGCGACGGGTCTTAAAAGACGCACTGCCGATGGGGAAGGGTGTGGGGATCCGCGTCATCTAAAGCTTTAGCGCCATCCGCGGCCGGGATCCGTGTAATCCAAAGCTTTAGCGTCATCCGTGGCCGGGATCCGTGACCTCTAGCTTTAGCGTCATCCGTGGCCGTTTTTCGATCGAGAGTTTCCGGCTTTGGTCGAGCGCTACAACTCCACCATGGAAACGAAACCATGAGCGATGTTTTCGGACTGTTCATTAAAGCATGGGTGATCTCACAAGCGGCATCAATGCTGATGCTGTGGCTCGGATCGCATTACGCAAGCCACCGCTACCTGATGCACCTTGGGCGAATCGCTCATCGCAAGAAGCTCAGTGCGCTCGACCGGGTCTGGCCGCTTACCAAAGTTCGCCCGCTGGTAGCGAGTCGGGATACGCCCGGGTGCACCGCAATCCTGTCCTCGATGATCGCACTCAAGAGTGTGGCGAGCCTGGTATTCGGGGTCATCATGGTGTTTTGGCTTCCGCTCGCCAGCTTGATCGTCCCTTCCATCATCGCCGTGCACGACCCGAACGACCCAAGCCTTCTGCCCTGGGTCCAGAAGGTGGCCGCATTGCAGATCACCAGTCACGCAATGGCTGCGGCCCTTGGGTTTGCGTTGGTTGTGGCGGGACCATTGGCGGGGAATTCGCTGACCGCGACGATTGGATCCAATGTCGTTCTTCTTGTGGTTGTCGGAGTGTTCTCCCTCGTCTTCGCGGTGGCCGCCGGCGCCGCTGAAACATCCGGTCTGATGAAGCGGGGAATTTGAACGGTGGCGTCCGACGTCGCACCGCGGCGTTCGATGGACCTTACAGTTCACCTCTACCGCGCCGCGACGTGCCAAAGAAACTTCATCACCTGCGGCCAGAGCTCCTCGCCCCGGGCGACCATGATGTAGTGGTCGCCGTCTTCCACCCGGATCAGCGCGGCGTTCGGGACCCGCTCAGCGAAGGTGGCGGCCCCCTGAAAGGGGGCGTTTACGTCGGCCGTTCCGTGGACCACCAACGTAGGGGTTTGGATGCGAGCCGCTGCCCCAAAGTCCAGTGTTCTGTATTGCTCCCGGTCGTTGGCCCATCCGGCCTCGCGGCGCTCGCGCGGAAAGCGGGTCCACGCCATCTCGAAAAACTGCGCCACCTTCGTGGAGTCGGCGAGCAGCCTCGACCTGCTGCTCTCGTTCGCGAACGCAAAAGACTCGCGCGGCGCATCCTCCATGGCTCGGAGGAGCCGCCAGGTGGTGAAGTCGCGGCCAAATAGTCGATTGGTGATCTGATCCGTGGCGGTAAGCGGTGGCATGCTTCGGTCCTTCGGCTCGAGCAGACCGACCAGCGTGACAAGGGCCCACGCACGGTCCGGATGGCGTTGCGCGAACGCGACCGCCGAGGGAGCGCCACCCGAGGCCCCTACCACGGCCACGTGGTCTATGCCGCGCGCCTCGATCAAGGCCTCGATCGCATCGGCCTGTTCGTCGGCCGTCTTGCCCGCGGAGAGCGGCGTCCGCAAGTACCCCGGGCGCGACGGCGCAATAAATCGGAATCCGGCTTCGACGAACGGCCCGGCGAAGACCATCCCCTGGTCATATCCGCCCGGTGTGCCGTGCAGAAACACGACCACGGGTCCCTCGCCAACCGACGCGTACTCGATCGGGCCACGTTCCGTCGCGACGACTTCGCTGCCGGTTTCCAGGTCGCGGGCGAATCGTCTTTTGAAGGTCTGGAGCGAGACGAGCTGATACACGTACGCGCCGGCCGCGAAGGCGAGCGCGACCAGAAGCACCGTTCGGATCAATCGCTTTGTCACCATAGTGTTCACTCGTCGCCCACTTTGACTGCAGTGATTGTCTCCATTATTAAATAAGGCCGGGTCGGCACCGGCGCCAACCTGACGTCGCCCGACGCCGGCGGCGCGACTTCTAACCCCTTCAGGCGAGGCCGCCATGGCGAGGCAATGTCCAGACATCCGTTTGCGGGCGTTCATCCTCAAGCTGGTTCAACCAGTCTTGGCGTCTTGCTTCGCATTGGTGGGAACGGCCTTGGCCGAGGCTCAGACGTTGGCGAACGGCCCTCACCCCCTCGACGGCGAAATCCAACGCATCATGGCCGAATGGAGGGTGCCGGGCCTGGCGGTCGCGGTGGTGAAAGACGGCCGCGTAGTGATCGCCAAAGGTTACGGCGTCCGCGAAGTGGGCCGATCCGAACCGGTGGACCCCAATACGATCTTTGGCATCGGATCCATGACGAAGGCATTCACAGCGGCCGCGGCGGCGATGCTGGTCGATTCCGGATACCTGGATTGGGATGCGCCCGCATCGAACTACTTGGAGACGCTTCGCTTCCGGGACCCATGGCTCACGGCTCATGTGACCGTGAGGGATCTGGCCGCCCATCGGTTCGGGGTCGATGCCGACATTCCGTGGATCCTGCACGGCTGGAGCGGACGAGAAACTCTTTCGCGTTTTCCATTTCTCGAGTCGGTCGAACCATACGGAAACTTTCTCTACTCGAACATGGGCATCCTCGCGCTCGGCGCCGTGGTCGAGGAGGCCTCTGGTGTGGAATGGGGTCGGTTTGTCGAGGACCGGATCTTTGCGCCTTTGGGAATGACGCGATCCAACACACGGGAAGATCGTTACGTGGACTCGGAGAATCTCGCGTTATGCTGGCTCTGCCTGCCGCCGGCCGGGGCGAAGATCGGGCAGGACGCTTTGACCGGAGGCGAACGTAACGTCGCCTCGCCGCACGGTGTCGACCCTGAATTCATGGCGCCGCCCGGCGAGCCGCGTAGCCTGCAGGTATGGCCGTGGCGGTTCGAGGGTTCGATCGCGCCGGCGGGCGCCATCAACTCTACGGCGTCGGACATCGCGAAGTGGCTGCTCTTCCACTTGAACGAGGGTCAGGTGAATCATCGAACGCTTCTGCGTGCCCGGCAGGTTCGCGAGATCCATTCATTCTCTATCGCCACGGAGACCGCCGCGTGGCGCCGCGGGGGAGCCATGACGCCCACCGAAAAAGCGGACATGCTGAACGGTTACGGGTTGGGGTGGCGCACCAAGATCTATCGCGGTGTCCGTGCCTCCAATCATTCGGGCGGGCAGGTCGGCTATGGGTCCATCGTGTGGCTCTTTCACGACGCTGACATCGGTGTAGCCGTGCTCAACAATCTCGATTACCGCCACAGCAGGGCACATCTAGCGATCGCGCGCATGTTGATTGACTACTATATGAAGTTCGAGCCGCTCGATTGGGATTCGCGTTATTTGCGTTCATGGTCCGCCGATCACGAAGGCCGCGAGATCCCCCTCCCCGCGATGGACGCGTTCGACCCTGCGTGGACCGCCGCACTGCCTGCTTATATCGGGACCTATGTGAATCCGGCTGCCGGCGAAATGATCATCGATGCCACCGTCGACGGATTGGTCATGCGCGTGTCGGGCTCCTCGAGCATGGCGGACCTCCGTCCCGTGGGTCGCGACGCCTTCGTCGCTGTCTTCCGCGGGGCCGAACGATAGCGCATGTCGGTGTCCTTCGAGTTCGTGAACGGCCCCCAGGCCGTCAGATTCGTGTTGGGCCGGCGGGGCGGCACGATACAACCGTTCGAATTCACTCGGAGAGACTGAGCTTGGCGCGCGGAACGCGGACGTCGGAGCGCGGAAGGGAGGGGGTCACGGGCGGGGGCGGGGGCAGCCACGTCAACCTTCTCCGCGGTAGCACGCTCCTCGTCGGAATAGCGTGCCTGGCCATCTTCGGGGTCGCAGAAGACGGCGAGCTGTGGTTGGCGACCGTCGGGTTCCTGCTCTCCGGCTTGGCCGTTCTCGGCGTGGCCCCGCGCTCCGCGCTCCTCGGTGGCGGCGTGCTCGGAATCGCGATAGCAGCGCTGGTGCCCTGGCGCGCGGGGCCGATCTGGACACTCGCGCCGATCGAGGCCGCACTGCTGAGCGGCTTCATCCTGGCGACAGGCGCGGCGGCCGCAACCGTTGCGTTCCTGTTCAACGGTGGCGGACGTTTCGGCAAGCTTTGGGCGTCCCTTGCGGTGGTCGCTTGTGCGGCGGGACTGGCGTTCTGCGCAAAGGGATCGTTCGTCAACATTACGGCGACGGTCTCCCAATCATACTACGTTCCCATGCGCGACGAGGTACGGCTTGCGGTGACCGTGTATCGCTCACGCGACATGTCGGGGAAGCTCCCGACGATCCTGCTCCAGACACCGTACCACCGAGCGCAAGTCAATCGCTTCCCGTATAGCTGGCTGAGGGATGCACCCGCGGGTCCCAGCCGCAACATCGAAACACTGGTCCGGCACGGCTACGCATATGTCACCGTGGATGTACGCGGAACCGGCGCTTCCTTCGGCTCGCGGACAACGATCCTCGGTGAGACTGAAATCGGTGACGGCGTGGAGATCGTCGATTGGATCGTCCGCCAGCCCTGGTCGAATGGCCGCATCGGCCTGGAGGGCGTGTCCTACAACGGTACGGTCGCTGAATTATTGCTTGCGCGTCGCCACCCTGCCATCAAGGCCGTAACGCCGCAGTTCACGTTCTATGACGCATTTCCGGAAATCGTACGGCCAGGCGTGTTGTTTCCAGAACGGTTCGCCCGTGTCTGGGCCGACTTCGCGCGCTACCTCGACTCGAACACGCTGGGTGCGATCTTGGGCGAGGACTTCGCGAAGAGAAACGGGGGCATTCGCCCAGTGAACGGCGACCGGCGTGCGCTGCAGGAGGCGATCGCGGAACATGCACGCAATTTCGATCCGTACGAGTCGATGCGGCGGTTGCAGTTCAAGGACCAAACGATTGGTGACTTCTCGCCGCTGCAGATGAGTCCTTTCGTGTATCAGGAGGACATCAAGAGCACGAACACGCCAATTTATTCGGTAAGCGGCTGGCTCGACGGCGCTTACCAATATGGCGCGATCAAACGTTTCCTGACCGTTCCCAACGCCGGCAGTCGCCTTCTCATTGGTCCATGGGACCATGGCGGTCGACAGAATATCAGCCCGTGTGGCAGGCGAAGACAGAACCGGTTCGACTCGCGGACGGAGACGCTTCGATTCTTCGATTACTACCTGAAGGAGATCGCCAACGGTTTCGCTGATGAACCGCCCGTGCGGTATTTCACGATGTGCGCGGAGCAATGGCGCAGCGCCACGTCATGGCCGCCCGCGGCGACGAACCTCGACCTCTACTTGTCCAGCGGCGGTTCTCTTACGCTCGCACCGCCGCGGGAATCGGAGGCGAGCGATCAACACGCCGTGGCCATCGACGCCACGAGTGGAACGTCGTCCAGGTGGGTGTCGTACGTCAACATCGCTGGGGCCCGGATCGGGTATCCGGACCGCAGAGAGCAGGACGAGCGGGCAATCACTTACACGTCAGCGCCGCTCGAAGAGGATCGAGAGGTCACCGGACATCCCCTTGTCACGATCTACCTCGCGTCCGACCAACCCAGCGGTCAGTTCTTCGTCTATTTGGAAGATGTCTCCCCAAGCGGCGATGTTGTGTACGTCACCGAGGGACAGCTGGATCTCCAGCATCGACGCCTCTCGACTGCTCCCGCCCCCTATGCGCTCGTAACGCCGTACCGCTCGTTCGCACGCGCCGACGCCGAAGCCATGACACCGGGGACGGTCGAGCATATCACCGTCGATCTCTGGCCGACGTCCTATCTCTTCCGGAAGGGACATCGGATTCGAGTCGCCCTGGCCGGCGCCGACGTCGACAACTTTGCGAAGCCCGAAGGTCCGGCGCCGAATTGGCGCATCTTCAGGGATGTACGCCGACCTTCTCGGATAATGTTGCCGGTGGTCGATCGCGCCGTACAATGATCGCTGAACCGACATTGGATCGATGGCAAACGCTTCCTCAGCGTTCGAGGTACTCGTCGCGCATTTGGTTCTTGATCACCTTCCCCAGGGTGTTCCGCGGAAAATCCTGATTCCTGAACACGACGTCTGCGAGGCGCTGGAATTTGGCGAGGCGCTCGTTGGCCCAGTCCTTCAATTCGTCGGGCTTCACCGTGAAGCCTTCGCGCGGGATCACGAACGCGACTGGCGTCTCGCCCCAGTGCTCGTGAGGGCAGCCCACGACGGTGACGTCGGCCACGTCCGCGTGTTCGAGCAAGACCGACTCGATGTCGATCGGAAAGACATTGAGCCCTCCACTGATGATCATGTCCTTGGCCCGTCCGCGTAGCGTCAGGTAGCCCTCTTCGTCGATTTCACCCATGTCGCCGGTGCGAATGAACAGCTGACCGTCGGCCGACGTCCACTCGAGCTCCTTGCTGGTCTCAGGACGGTTCCAGTAACCGTCCATCAGGCCCGTTGACCAGCCGACGATCTCGCCCACGCCGCGCCCCGTGTTCTCGCGTCCCTCGTCATCAATCGTCCGAATATCGCATCCGGGAATGGGCCGGCCCACGGCCTGCGGTCTTGTCGTCATCTCGGCCGGCGTGATCACTGTCCCAACGCCCTCGGTGAGTCCCCAGAGCTCGTAGAGGTGGTCGCCCGTCAGCTTGCGAACGTCGATCTTCATCTGCTCGGGCATCGGGGCACCGGCCGTCAAGGCACATTCGAAGCACGTGAAGTCCGCGGTGCCAACATCCGGGTGATCGAGGATGGCCCGGCACATAGTCGGTACGAGGAACCCGTGCGTCGGCCTATGGAGACGGATCAGTTCGAACAGGGACCGCGGTTCGAACTTCGACATCAGGATAGTAGTGCCGCCGACGAGCAGCGTGGGGAACAGCATCACCCAGGTACCGTTGGTGTGTGGTGGCGTCGCGAGCAGCGTGCGACACGCGGAGTGGAAGGGCAGGTTGGCCAGGACATGGTAGCCGAACGCGGCGCGCGCGCCATGACTGTGCGCGATGCCTTTCGGTGTGCCCGTAGTTCCCGAAGAGTAAATGATGTTGCAGAGGTCATCTGCGGTCAGGCGAACGTTGGGCGAAGCATCCCCGATGCCGCTGACAAACTCCTCGTGCTGTTGCCCCTGGGCCACAACCCTCAGTGACGGCATCTGGCCGAATGCACTCGACGCGAGCTCCATGAACGCATCGCTCGTGAACAGCAACTTTGCGTCTGCATCCACCGCGAGATTCGCAAGCAGCTCGGGCGTCAGAAGCGGCGAAAGCGGCACAGCCGCACCGCCCGCGCGTAGGATCCCGAAGAGCACGACGTATGACCAGGCGCTGTTGCCGGCCAGCAGGGCCACGCGATCACCCTTGTCGAGGCCATTAGCCAGCAGTGCGTTCGCGACGCGATTGACGGATCGATCCAACTGCCTCCACGACAGCATGGCCTCGCCATCGATGATGGCGACTTGTTCGCCGCGGTGCCGGCCGTGTAGCGCGAGCTGATCCACGATCGAGACGAATCGAGGCCCAAAAACCCTGAGATTGTCGCTCATGTTGCCTCCTCCCGGCGGTGTGCCCACGCGCTGCGTGGCCTTGGCATCATCCTAGGCACCGGGTTGTCCTCGTTCGCGGGGCCGGCATCTGCCGCGCGGGGAGTAGGAGAGTGCGGTGGATACGGAGGCGGTGTCAAGAACCCGATGCAAGATCGGCCTGCGGCAGATCTTCATATCGTATACGCTGCCTTCGCAGATATGAAGAATTCACTAGGGAACTTCCTGCTACCGACAGGGTGTTGTAACCTTAGAACCAAGATGCGTGACCCCCGAACCCCTGCCGCCCTGCGGAGTGTGCGACGCCTAGTTGGCACCCTCGCCGTTCTGACATTCTCTCTCGGAACGGTCGGGAAGGGTGTGCGGGCGTGCCCGCACCACGCGGATTCCCCTGGGCAAGAGCGTACTGGGCATACCGGGCACGCGTCTCTTCCCACGTCATCTCACCAAAACCACGAGTCTGCGCCTCGCGGAGAGTCTGGCAATCCGACAGGCGGTCCGTGCTCGTGTGTCGGTGCCTGTCAACTTGGCGGAGACCAGCCGGCACTCTCAAGTCCGTCGCAGTCGTACGCGAGGATCCCCTCGACTCCGGTGGCCGTCACAACCCATCACGCTCCGCCCCCGCCACGGGGCTACGCAGTTCATCCTCCGGCCAGAGCGCCTCCCCTCCACGCCTAGTCCGTTTTCAGCAGGCTAGTAACTCATTTTGCGTGCCCGGGGCGGGGGCGGCGATCGTGTCGCCTGCCCGTGTATGCTCGATACGTGGAGGATGAACTATGCAGAACGCCTTCGTGAAGGCGTATGTGCGACACGGCGTTGGATGGTCCAAGATCGTTGCGATGGTGGTGGTGACTTCAGTGGTCGCGAGGCAAGGCCACGCACAGGCCGATCACAGCCACGATGCGGGCGATACAACGCACGGTCTTCATTTTTCCCACCCGCTGTTCACCGAGTCGGTGTCGCCGGATACGAAGGTACGTCTCAACACCGGCCGTGAGTGGGAAGCTGATGGACGTGCCTGGGAGTATGAGTTCGAGGCCGAATACGCGTTTCATCGTGCGTTTAGCATCGAGGTGGGTCTACCGTACGTCGCACGACAGCCCGATGGAACGCCCGGCGACGCCAGGGTCGGAAATCTGAAGGTGCTATTCAAGTTCGCAAACTATGCGTTCGAGTCCAAAGGACTCTTGCTCGGGTACGGCGTTGAGTTCGGAGTCCCCACCGGCGATCAAGCAGTCGGTATCGGAAACGATCATATCTGGAGTGTCGCTCCCGTTCTCAACATCGGCTACATGCGGGGGAAGCTGGAACTCGTCGGTTTCTCAATCTTTGAGATCCCGTTTGCACAGAACGACGGAGAGGAGGTCGAGACGGAGTTTTTGTACAATGCCTCGGTGCTCGTGCATGTGTCTCCGAAGTTCCAGGCGTTGGTCGAGTTGAACGGTATGACCGCGCTGAGTGGCGACGAGTCTGGTACGACGCTCGTTCGGGTATCCCCGGGAGTGAAAATCGCTCCCAGCAGAGGGAGTCCACTTTTCCTGGGCCTCGGCGTGAGTGTTCCGTTGCAGGAATCGGAGCTGGATGCGATGGCACAGGTGTCGTTGTTTTATCACTTCTAATGGAATTTTCGGGAAGATCGGAGAGCGGCGAAGAACGCTGTTGGAACGGGCAAGAGCCGCAACGGCTGTAGCGGCGTTCTCGAATAGCCACGGAAAACACGGAAAGCACGGAAACCCCGCCCCACACCCGGATTGTGGTTCCCCTCCCCCAACCCCTGCCGGATTTCTTTACTCCCCGTTTGGCGATCCACATGGTGGGGGGAAGGGGACCCAAATTCACGGAGGGGGGCGGGGTTTCCGTGCTTTCCGTGTTTTCCGTGGCCATCTGGGGTAGCGTGGGGGGACTCATCGTCGACCGAGGAGGACAGGAACTGCGCCTGTCCTTTCAATCACTTACCACACAATTTCCGGAAGGACAGTTTTTTCAAACTACCCACAATCGGAGCAACGCCGTGAGCCCGAGTGCCGCCGTCTCCAACTATTTCGTCGATCGTTTCAAGGCCATCTACGCCGCGTTTGATAAGGAGCGACGCTGGTGGCGGAGTTCCATTCCCCTGCGTTACGCCGCCATGGCGGCCATCCAATGTGAGGGCGATGCCATTCGGGTCGCCCGCGGGATCCGCACGGTGAACAAGGGTCTCAAAGAGGGCTCCAAGTGGCATTGGTCGGTCAGTCCCCTCGTCCAGTTCCCCGTGGGCGCCATCCTGTACCAAAAGGGTGACACCGCAACGCAATTTCTGCGGGAGCTGGTGCGGGTCCGGAAACTCTTCCGCAACGAGAAGCTGCACCGCGCGTTCACGTTCGAACTCCTGGCGGTGCTGATCCTCCGGTTGCAGGCCGGAGACAAGCTCATCGACCAGCACACCATCCACCGCTTCAAGGCGATCTATGACGAGATGAAGCGGCACCACAAGTGGCTCACGGGCCCGGACGATTTTCCGGCCTGCGCCATCCTCACCGGACAGTCCGGCACGCCCCGCGCTATCGGCGAGGACATCGAGGCCATCTACGAGGAACTGACGCACCAGGGATTTGCCCGGAGCAACCCGCTCCAGACGATGGCCAACATCATGTATCTGGCGCCTGGCAGCCCACGGGAGGTAGCCGCCCGCGCGAGGGCCTTCAAGGACCATTTCAAGGAGCACAAAGTCCGCATCACCCAGCTCGACTGGGATGAGCTGGCGATGCTGTCGATTCTCGAGAAGCGGCCGGCCACGGTCGTGAAGCGGGTCGTCGCCATCCGGGAGCACCTGGCGAAGATACGGCCGCGGATAGAGAAGCCGACGACGTTTGGGCTGGCGGTGGGGATTGCCTTTCTCGAATTCGCCGCCGTCACTCAGCGGGACGAATCGGTGTCGCACACCAAGGTGTTGATGGACGTCCAGTCGATTCTCGCGGCCCAACAGGCGGTGCTCGCCGCGGCGGGTGCGGCGGCGGCGGCGTCGGCGGCGACATGACGGGCGGCCACGGAATCCACGGTGACCGGTTACCGGTTGCCGGTGACAGGTGTCAGGTTACAGGTCTTGGTTGCCAGGATCGGTTACCCCTGAAACCTTCCACCTGAAACCTGTCACCTTTTTGGGTGGATTCCGTGGCCATAAACGGATCAGCTCGCGGTCGCCGCTACGTAGCTTGCGCTTCGCTGGCCCACCAGGTGGTAGCTCACGCCGAGGATGGCGCCGTAGATGAAGTGGCCCACCAAACTCGGTGCCATCGCCTGGGCGGCTCCGAAGTTCCAATTGACACCGAGGCCCATGCCCATGAAGAGCGGCATGAGCGTCAGCGGACCCAGCAACCACCACACGCCGCCGTAGAGCAAGCCGATGGACAGCCCGCTACCAACGCTGCTCACAACACGGCCGAACACGACCGCGAAACCGACACCGATCATGACACTGTTGATCATGTGGACGGCAAAACCCGCAACGGCATTGGGCTGTCCAACCATCTGTCCGATCATGGGCAGCATACCCATCATGCCCATCATCACTCCAAATACCACACCCCCCAGTAGACCGCCGAGGGCTCCGAGCTTTATGCTTCTCGCATTCATGATGTCCTCTTTTCGAAATGAATTGCCGCTGATCGATTGATGAACGCGGATCCGCGGCTGATACTTCACATGCAAGAACCACCCGGGCGGTGTGGAGGTTCCCGATGCCGGTGAATAACGGAAAGGCTGCCGCGAATCGATCGATTATGAGCGCGGATGTTTCGGTCTGTTGCTCACAAGCCAATCCGGTGAGTAGGAAGGTTATCCTGCAGCGGTGGCGTGTGTCTCTGACAGAGGCTTTGAGGGGAGGTTTTTCAGGGCGGCTTCGAGCGCGGCGCCGTCCTCATCGGCCATCGCTGCCTCCACCAGGCGGCGGGCGGTTTCGGCCGCATCTTCTCTCGCTCCGACGGCATCCAGCGCATCCATGACCGTGTTGAAACTCTTCATTCCGCGGGCATGGGTGTCACCGTATCCCTTTATGAGCCGCTGGCACCTGGCGATTTCGACGGCGAATTCGTAGTCAGTTTTTGCCGCCGCCAAGACGCGCTCGAGCCAGCCGTCGATGAGCATCGCCTCTCGCTTGTAGCGGTACGAGAAACGTCGCAAGCGCCGTAGGCTCGCGATGAAGTGCAGCAGCAGGAAACCGCTGAGTTTTGCCGTCGGCACCTGTCGACCATGGTTGACGATCTTGTCGACAAACCGTCGCAGTCCACGTCTCTGCATCACGAACCGACCGATCGGCGCCGGCAAGACGTCGCAGATCTCTTCTACTCGCGGGTGCATGAACTCGACGACATACACCAGCTGATCCGGCTCCGCGCCTACCTCCTCTCGGAATCGGTGGAAGCGTTCGCTACGGGTCTTCAGGTCGGCCACGCGGATGGCATCTTCGTAGGACATCCAGAGTGCGAGGTGGCGAGCCGTCTCGGACGTCAGGCGATAGGTCCCATCGGAGCCGCCGTTATCTACGGCGACAACCTGTGCGAGCCGGTCGAGGTAGGCATCCGCATAGGCTATATCCTGATAATCTGCTAGCCGGCGTGCTCCTTCGACGACCATTGGACTTGCGGCCTGCGGAACCCCCTCCGCGATACGGTTCACTAGTGCCTTGGCTCGCGGATGGGTCGGAACGCTCGGGATCACATCTGGGGCCTCGGGTTGTACGGGCTCTCTCCTGCTGGTCACCTGGTCAAACCCGGCGGCAAAGCCGGCCATGTTACTCTGCACAGCTATCCCACTCCGCTTCATTGCGTCTTCATAGTCGGGCCGCTCGAACGGCAATCGACCAACACCTGCCAGCGCGCCGAACAGTACCGAACTGATCACGCTTTTGTTGGAAACGGCCAGCTTCGCCATGTCGAAACTCACACATTTCTGCGCGGCCTTCTCAACCGACTCGAGTACTTTGGCTCCGTCCGCGATCCCGTTTCCGATCGCCATCTTCTCGGCCACCGAGTATTCTCGATGTGACGAGGCTATGACCGTAGTGCGCTGCGGATTGACAAGCCCGCGGTTTACTGCTCTGCCGGCTTCAATCAGTTCTGCCGCAATGAGGACATCTACTTCACCCGGAACCGGCATGAGGGCCAGAATGGGATCGTGGCCGGTCTCCGCCGCCGCCTGTTTGGAAAACAGCTCGATATAATAGATCGTCGTGCCGGTCCTCTGTGCGACCCCGGGAACCGAAGTGGCCTGTGCGATGTATCCCGTGTGTTCGGCGACATCGACAATCCAATTCGACAGCACTCCGCCCCCTTGGCCCCCCATTGCAGCTATGACGACGTTAATCGGGCGGGGGTGCGGAGAAGCGGGACTATCTGCAGCGTGATCGTTCAGAAGGCACGAGCCTCACGTTTGCGGTCGGCACGGTGTTGCAAGAAACCGATAAATCCACTGCGCAGAGATCCGATCAAGCGATCCCACAAATGGGGGTTGACGATGATGTCGGCTTTGTAGAAGGAAGGACATAGAACCGCAGCATGAGCCACAGAGCCGCACACGCCACAGCCAACGCAACTGTTATCCACGAATGCAACCGGATCCTCACGCAACGGATCAGGGTTGGGTTTTATGGTCAGCGATGGGCAGCCGGAGAGCCGTACGCAGGAGTGATCTCCGGTGCAAGTATCATGGTCGACGCCAAATCGCTCCTTGACCACCCGCTTGCCACCACGGATCATCTTGGCGATCTCTGGCTTGATGCGTCGCTGCCGGTTTAGTTGGCACTCACCCTCGGCCACGATGATCTTGGGACCACGTGACCGCGTGGTCATAGCCTCCCGTAGGGTGTCGAGCATCTTTGCGATGTCGTACGTCCGGACTTGTCGTACCCACTTGACTCCTATGCCTCGAACCGCCTGCTGAATGGACCGGCCGGCGGTGCGGGTAGCGAGCTTGGCTCTGGACGACGGAATGTATTGGCCGCCGGTTGCCGCCGAATAGTTATTGTCGACGACGATGATTACTCCGTCGTCCTCGTTGAATACGGCGTTCGTGATGCCACTACTGAGTCCGTTGTGCCAAAAACCGCCATCACCCATGATCGTCATGGCGCGGTTTCCCTTCGATGCCCCTGCTCCGAAAGCCGATGCGGCGGCCGGCCCCAACCCATAACCCATTATGGAGTTGCCCAAGTTGAACGGAGGTAGGGTAGAAAACGAATGGCAGCCTATGTCGGAGCTGATATGAACCGGACCAACTTCCTTCTCCAACAACTTCACCGCGGTAAACAGCGGCCGCTCCGGGCATCCCGTGCATAGGCCCGGCAGCCTCGGTGGTACGGCCTTCTGCAGCTCCGAATCGGGGGCAACGTGTCCCTTCGTTGCTGATCTCTGATCAAGCAGGCGGGGCAACCACTGCTCGACAAACCGGCGGATGCCATCCAGCACAACGGCACCCGTGTACTCGCCGGCCATGGGGAGCACGTCTTTGCCAACCACCTTCGTTTGCAGCTCGGCCCGGTTGAGATATTGATGCAACGCTTGTTCGATGAAATCCGGTTGCCCCTCCTCGACCACCAGCACCGCGCGCTTTCCCCTGCAGAAGCGGGTGACCTCGGCCTCAACGAGAGGGTAGGTGACGTTTAGCACGTATAGCGGTATGCGGCTGGTACCATAAATGTCGGAGAGATCCAATAGCTGCAGCGCCCGCACTACCGAGTTGTACATTCCGCCCTGCAGGATTATTCCAATACTCCCCTCGGCCCCGTCGAAGAATTCGTTCAATCCTTGCTGCATGATGAAGTTGATCGCAGCGGGCCAGCGTCGCGCTACCTTATCTTGCTCCTGTAAGAACGTAAATGGCGGCAGGATGATCTTGTCGATGGCGCGGATGGGTTGCTTCAGCGCCTCCTGGGTGGTGAGCGGAGGACGCTGGTTGTCCTTCGCTACGAAGTGTCCGGAGACATGGCATGCGCGGATGCGCAGTTCCAACATCACCGGCGTGTTGCTGGCCTCCGACAGTGCGAAGCCCTGCTCAACCGCTCGGGTCATGCTCGGGAGGTTCGGCCTTGGGTCGAGAAGCCATATCTGGGACTTCATCGCAAACGCGTGAGTGCGCTCCTGCATGATACTCGCGCCCTCCCCGTAATCCTCACCCAGCACGATCAGCGCGCCGCCCTGGACTCCTGCGGATGCCAGGTTGGATAGTGCATCCGAGGCCACGTTCGTGCCGACCGTCGATTTCCACGTTACGGCACCGCGCAGGGGATAGTTTATCGACGCTGCCAGCATCGCGGCGGCCGAGGCTTCACTGGCCGACGTCTCGAAATGCACGCCCAGCTCTTCGAGGATGTCGTGAGCATCGGCGAACACATCCATCAGATGCGATATGGGCGCACCTTGGTATCCGCCAACATAGGCAACACCCGACTGGAGCAGCGCCTTAGTGACGGCAAGAATCCCTTCGCCATGAAAGATCTCGCCTTTGCCCAGCCGCAGCGACTGCACTTCCTTGGCAAACGATCGTTCAGCCATAACGATCCTCGGTTAGCGTTCGAACATGCCTCCTGAGCCCCGTGCTCAAGCGGCTGGAACCAATGCCAGCACCCGCAACGGGCTGCCTGACCCGTTCACAATCTTCAGCGGTGCCGCAATCACCACCGCCCCTGTCGGTGGAAGTTTGTCCAGGTTGGCAAGACTCGCAAGGCCGAGCTTGTTGGCGCCGTGCATGAGCGTATGGCATGGAAACGGCGGATCGAAAGTGGCAGCCTGACCGGCGTCGGTGCCGACTGTTTCGCTGCCAAAACCCAGGACGTCGCGTTCGTCGGCAAGGAGCTTGACGGTCGCCGGAGCCGGCCCCGGCGTATGGGGGCCGTCGTCGCGCGAGTTCAGGAAATCGACGGGGTCACTGCGCTTTGACCAGTCCGTACGCAGCAGTACCCACGCCCCGGCGGGTATGCGCCCATGCTTTTTCTCCCACGACGTCACGTGGTCGGGAGTAAGCAAAAAGTCGGGATCCCGTTGCACGGCCTCGACGACGTCGATGACGCAGGCGGGGCCCAGGAAGCGATCGGCCGAAATCGTGTCGGTGCTGTGATTGGCGTAGTCCTTGCCGGTTACCCAATGGATCGGGGCATCGAAATGGGTACCCGTGTGCTCACCGCAACTTATCGCACTCCAGTACCACGCCGGCCCACGGTCGTCGTAGTGTGACAACTCCTCCATGGAAAACGGCGGAGACGCCGCAAACTCGGGAGGCAACTGAATGACGGGCGTGTCCGAAGACAGTGGTTGAGACAGGTCGACCACTCTGACCCGCCCACTAGCGAGATCCTCCAATAATGCTGCGAGGCTGTCGGCCATGGCTTCCTCTCCTTATTTAGCTTCTCTCACCATGTCTGGTACAAGTCACGATGATCACGCCATGTACTGCCGGAAGCGCGCAATGCTCTCGAAAAGTCGCTCGATGTCGTCCAGATTGTTATAGATATGCGGCGATATCCTCAAGTTCCCGTGGCGCGTTGACGTGATGATACCATCCCGTGCAAGGAGGTCAACTATGGCATGCTCGTCGCGCACCTTCACGGCAATCATCGCACCGTGAGCGTCGTCCTCTGGAGGAGTGGCGAGCTTGAAACCCTCCTCGCGCACGCGGTCTTTTAACGCACGCGTGAGTTTCGTCACGTGTGTCTCGATCGTCTCGAGTCCCCAGGACTGAATTAGGGCTACACCCGCCAGTGCCGCATAGATGTTCGCAACCGGTGGAGTGCCTGACTCGAATCGTCTGGCCGATGGCGCCGGGTCGTTGGCAAAGATATCCATGGCGTCGATATCGCGCTGAGCAAACCACCCCGAGTAGGTGGGCTTCAACCGCTCGACGAGCTGACCGCGAACGTAGAGCATTGCCGTTCCGGCGGAACTCAGTAGGTATTTCAGAGTGCCACCCACCAAGAAATCGGCGTCGAGAGCCCTGACATCAACCGGAAAAGAACCCAGTCCCTGATACGCGTCGACCATGACCAGCGCACCGCGACTGTGCGCCAGATCCACAATCGCTCTGACGTCTTGCTTCGATCCGTTCCAGTAGCAAACGGAGGCGATCGACACGATGAGCGTCTGTTCATCGATCGCCTGTTCGTAGAGTTCCAAAGGAATCCGCCCGTCACACTCTGGTACGTGGAATACCTCGGCCCCCCGCCGCTCCTGAGCGTGCCATATCTGGGCGACCGTAGGAAACTCAAAATCACTCACCACGATCTTTTTCCGTGGCCCGGAATAGTCGAGCGCGCTCGCAATCGCGTTGACACCGTCGGAGGCACAAAACGTAACGGCAACCTCTTCCGGATTGGCATTGATGAGTCCAGCGAAGGCGCCGCGAGCCGACTCGTAGAATCCCACCCAGCGGTCCCAGTCCGAGCCGTTATCGTTCCAATCGTCTAGGTAGCGGTTGTAGGCGTCACGTACATCTATGGACAGTGCTCCGTAGGAGCAGCTGTTGAGGTAGGTCTTCTTTTCGAAAATCGGAAAGCGGGATCGGATCGACATGTTGACGGGCCTCGGCCGCGGATGATTAATCCTCCTCCTCCTTCCGCTCGGCCACCAACCGCTCGTACTCCTCTTCCTCGAGGTAGGTCACGTCCACCCACAGGTGCGCCATCTCGTCTATCGTGCGGTCACCCCAACCCACCCACTGCCGGTAGTCGGGATTGTTGGGATTCTCCTTGGTGTTGTCGTGCCACGCGGTGATCACGAGGGTGGTCCCTTTGGGGAAAAGCGGCGCGACGTCTTCTTCGTAAACGTAGTTGATGTGCCAGTTCCATTGGAAGTTGTTGACCGAGCTGATCAGCTCCTGGCGACCGTCGGGATAGATCGCCTCGAGCGACATCGCCTTGCCACGCATGTGCATGTGCGGCTGGAAATTTTCCAAGCGGGCGGGTGCGGGCAACACGTGGAACTGTTGCGTGACCGCCACTTCGCCGGGCTGAATGTCGAGACCGTTCCGGCCCCGACCGTCGAGCATTCTCAACACCGTGCGGTGCTCTGGGACGTAACCCTTCGGATAGAACCAAACGCCGAGTGCGACTTGGTTGTCTCGTACCTCCTCACCGATGGCGTGCATGTGCACTTCCCAACGGATCTTTGCACCGGGCTGCATCAGTTTGCCCGCATCGGGTGGGAAGATCTCACCAACCTTGCCAACCGCCCACTCCATGAATAGCCCGGCGCTCGGTTGCGCACCGACCGCCGTACTCGCGAGTTGCGTAAGACCTTCCTCTTCTTGCAGGAGGAAGGTGAGGACGTGATGCACGATACGGCGGCCGTCCGGATACGACGGCTTGATCTCGATGGCGCGCACCCAACGAGGCTCGGTGAGTCCCGTCTCCACCGTCGGCCTCCACCACTTGTCCGGCGTTGCCGCCGGGAGCGTGAACGGCTCGGATTTGACAATCAGATCGGGTTCGCCGAACCGGTCGCTCAACTGCCAACGATTGGGATCGGGAAACTCACGGGGTGGGGGAAGATCACGCTCGTCACCGAATTGCGCACCCTGGTCGACCCAGCGGACGATGGTTTCGATCTGCTCGTCACTCAGACCGCGGTCGTTCTTGAACCCTTGGATGCCGACCGTCCTATCGATGTGCCACGGGGGCATGACGCGGTTTTCCACCTTGTACTTCATCAACTCGGCGTACGGTCGTGCATCCTCATAGGTGAGCAACGACATGGGCGCGACCGAATTCGGCTGATGGCACATCTGGCATTTCTCTTGGAGAATCGGTGCCACGTGTTTCGCGTAAGTGATCACAGGGTCGGACTGTTGCGCGGATAAGGCCTGCACCGCAAACGCCGGAAGCGTGACGATCAGGCTATTGCAAAGCCGTGGATAGAATGTCGTCCCGATCATGAGGCGCTACTCCTCACTTGTGGTGACGGTGACCTTCAAAAAACCGTTCGTCCAGCAGCATTGCGCGTGCCCGGCGCCGGACACCCCCGAGGCATCGTTTGCGCGGACGCGCACGACGTACTCTCCGGGCTTGCTGAACGTTGCCATAGTCGTTGCCGTGCCGCCGGCGTTATCGACCGGCGCCGTCGGTGCGCTGAACGTCACATCGCCGGGTCCTTGGTGTTTGAACCACGTGAGCGTGACCGGCACGTCCTGTCTGCCGGAGGAGGCCACGCTGCCAGAGGTGTTGCCGTCGTCCGACGCCCACACGGTCAACTGCAACGGGCGCCCGACGGAGACCGTGAGCGAACCGGTTGTGATCCCTGCCGGCCCGCTGCCTGCCTGTCCATTGTCGAACCGAAGTACCGGCGGTGTGTTACCCGAACCGGCCTCGCCTTTCAGCGCGTCAATTTTCCAATCGCGATGGAGGCTACCAGGGATGGTAAGCGTCCGGCCGCGGTTTTTTAGCGTCCAGACAACTTCCCGATTTCCGAAGTCGGCTGGCACCGCAATCGTGAACACGCCCCAATGGCGGCGCGGTTGGAAATGCGTGGGTTGGTTGCCACCGAGAGACGCCGGCTCGATGAAGTTGTCGGAGCCGAGGGGAATCTCCAACACTTCCTCATAGTTGCGGTTGTAGTAACCAAACGAAATGCTGAACGTGCCGTCGGGGTTCTGATACCAACCTTCAAACACCGGGGTAACCGTCTGTCCCGCACGACTCACGGTCCCCAAGGGACGCTGGGCTGCCGCCGGCACCGCACCGGTCACAACGGCAAGCGCTGCTGCGGCGACGATGACGCACTGTGTTCGCATGAGCCTCCTCTAGTATCCCGCGATCGCCGCCTTGATAGCCTTGACAGTCTGATCCACGCGCCAGCGCATCAGGCTGCGACCCACGTCGATCGTTTTTTCCTTAGGCGCTATGCTCAGGCCGTTGATGGATGCCAAGCCCTTGGCGACGCGCTGGTCAAACCGCACCGTGGCTGGGTCTGTCACCATCTGCAACGCCGTAATCCAGTAGTAATCGTGGAAACCGTCGCTGTCTCCCTCAACGATCCCCAGCTCGTTCTCCATGTACGCGACCACGCCGTTGTTGTCGTAAAACTCGGGGATGAAGTGAGCGTGTGCGTCCGTCCACCGCTCGTTCAGGCGCTCCGCGACCGCGCTCATGCCGCGTTGGTTCCCGCCACTGTCACCGATGAAGATGATGTGCTTGAAACCATGGACTCTCAGGCTGCTCGCGATGTCGTCGAGCACGGCCTGGAACGTTTCCTCCCGCAGGCTGATGGTCCCCGAGTAGCGCATGTGACCGGACGGTTCCTCGATATTGCCCTCGGGTACCAGCTTCAAGATCGGTGCGCAAAGCGCATTGCCGAGGTCCCTGGCGATCCACTCACACGCACTCTGTAGGATGTAATTGTGCTTGCCGGTGGCGACGTACGGACCGTTCTGCTCGATCCCACCCGTCGAGATGATCGCCGTGGTTTTTCCGGCCGCGATCGCGTCGCGGACTTCCAGCCAGGTCAGCTCCTCGATCCAGACCGAGTTCAGGGCCTCGATCGGCCGGGGTGACCGCAGCTCTTCCTGAACCCGCCGTTCCCGCTCGGTCATGCTACCCCGTTGCTGCGCTTCGGCGATGCCGGCCAGACCCATGGCGAGGCCCAGGCCCAAGGCAAATACCCGTGTGGTTCTCATGCTGATGGCTCCTTATGAATAAGGAAATGCTGCCGCCTTAATAAGGAGATGCTGCCGCGGATTGATTTCTCGAGCGCGGATTTGGTCCGTCCTCGATCCGTGCTCAAAAGGTCAATCCGTGACAGTTGTTCCATGTAGGTGGCAGTCGTTCCCTATGAATCAGGAAATGCTGCCGCGGATTGATTTCTAGGGCGCGGATTTGCTCCGTTTCTAATCCGTGCTCAAACGATCAATCTGTGGCAGTCGTTCCTTATGAATCAGGAAATGCGCTGCCGCGGATTGATTTCTAGAGCGCGGATCTGTTCCGTCCCTAATCTGTGTCCAAAAGATCAATCCGTGGCAGTCGTTCCTTATATAGTGAATACTTGGGGTCCGGGGCCGCAAGAAGCCAATTTGATGGGATGGTTGCGGAAAGGCACCCGCGGCTCGATTGTCTACGCCCAAATGCCCGAACAGCCCGACCGATCGGAGCGTTGGCTCCGGCGCGTGATACTCTCCATCGCCGTCCTGGCCGCCTTTTTTCATCTCTACGCGGCCGGTTTTTCGCCATTCACGGCACTCGTACAGAGGCCGGTACACCTCGGCCTGATGGGTGTGCTGGGGTTTCTCGGGCTTGGTGCCGCGAGGCACCGCCGGGATGTCCAACGGGGCAGGGGCCCGGGAGTGGTGCCAAGGCTCGTGACTGCCCTGTGGATCGGTGCAGTCGTCGTGACCTGCACATACATGGTGCTGGAACAGGAGGCCCTGGTGCGGAGGTCCGGTGCGGCCACGGGCCTCGATCTGGCCTTCGGGGCCCTGGCCGTCGTGTTCGTCCTCGAGCTGGCGCGGCGGGCGACGGGATGGGGACTGGTCACGGTGGCGTCTCTCGCGCTGGTCTATGGCTGGGCGGGCCCCTACTTGCCCGGCGCGCTGGCCCACCGAGGCTACGGACCCGGGCGACTCATCGAGCACCTGTACCTCACGACAGAGGGGATCTGGGGTGTCCCCCTGGGCGTCTCGGCGGACTTCGTCTACCTGTTCGTGCTTTTCGGCGCGGTGTTGGAGACCGCCGGAGGGGGCGGATTGCTCATCGCCCTGGCCGGCCGAGTGGCCGGTCGCACGCGGGGGGGGCCGGCCAAGACCGCCGCCGTGGCCAGCGCCATCATGGGGTCCCTCTCGGGGAGCGCGGTGGCCAACGTCGTGACCACGGGCAGTCTCACCATTCCGTTGATGAAGCGCACCGGCTTTCGTCCCCATTTCGCGGGAGCCATCGAGGCGGCGGCGAGCACCGGTGGACAGCTGATGCCGCCCATCATGGGCGCCGGCGCGTTCATCCTCGCCACGTGGACCGGTATCCCCTACGTGCGCGTAGCGGCCGCAGCCGCGCTTCCGGCAGTGCTGTACTACCTGTCGCTCTACATGGCCATACACTTTCGGGCGGCCAAGAGCGACTTGAAGGGAGTACAGGGCGAAAACGGAGCCGGAATCGGCAATCGCGTGCATCTGTTATTGCCGCTGGTGATCATAGTCGTGTTGCTGGCCATGGGTCGCTCACCCATGCGAGCCGCGTTTTGGGGGGTCGCGGCGGCTCTTGGCGCAACGTTGGCAGCCAGGACGACCCGACTTTCCGGTCACCGGTTCGGCGACGCGGTCGTTTCAGCCGCCAGAGGGACCGTGCAGGTGGCCGCTGCGTGTGCCGCTGCAGGAATCGTCGTGGGCGTGGCCTCACTCACGGGCATCGGGCTCAGGATGTCCGAGCTGATTGTCACCCTGTCGGGTGGACACCTTCCGATTGCGCTCGTGCTCACTGCTATCGGCTCGATCATCTTGGGGATGGGACTGCCCACCACGGCTGCCTACATCGTGCTCGCCGCTCTCGGCGCGCCGGCGTTGACCGAAATGGGCGTTCCATTGCTGGGGGCGCATCTGTTCATCTTCTATTTCGGCTGCATCTCGAACGTCACACCGCCAGTGGCCCTGGCCGCATACGCTGCGGCGGGCCTGGCCGGTTCTCGGGCCATGCAAACCGCAGTGACGGCCCTCGGTTTGGCGTCGGCGGGTCTCATCGTCCCTTTCCTATTCATCTATGATCCGGCCCTGATCCTCGTGGGCTCGCCCTTGGCCATTGCGGTGTCCGCGGCGGCGGTGGGGCTTGGACTCACGGCCGCAGCCGCTGCAATGATTGGTTACTCGTCTAGGCCGCTCGTGCCGTGGGAACGAGCGGTCTTCGTACTCGGTGCGATCGCTCTGTTCGTTCCGGTGGTTCCGTTCCGGGTCGTCGGACTTGGGATCGTTTTGGGGACCTGGCTTGTGACCAGGCGGAGTAGTGGAGTGGTTGCAGACGTTCTCGGGGAGTAGTTTGGACGTGAGATGGCCACGGAACCCACGGAATCCACGGAAACCATTCTCCCCACCCGGATGACTGTTTTCCCCGCCCCCTTCCACCGCTTTCACGGCGGAGGGTCGTTTGTTGAACTCGTCGGGTGGGGTTGGGGGAAAAAGAGTCCGTGGGGAGGGGTGGGGGTCCGTGGATTCCGTGGATTCCGTGGCCATAAACCAAGCTGGGCACTCAAGATGAAGCGTTTGTTCGTGATGGGCTGTACGGCGTTGTCGGTGGCATGCCAACCGGGTGGCGACGGCGTGGGTCGCCGGTTTCTCAGCGTCGGAACTGGTGGCACAGGCGGCGTCTATTATCCACTGGGTGGTGCGCTGGCGAGTCGCCTTTCGCTAGCGGATAGCAATCATCAGTATACGGCCGAAGTTACGGGGGGGTCCGTGGAGAACGTGAACCGCATCGCGGCGGGCGAGATGGACCTCGGCTTCTCCATGGCGATCACCATTCACCAGGCGTACAACGGCGAAGGGGACTACGCCGTGCCGGTCACTCAAATCCGGGCTGTCGCTCCGCTCTATCCCAACGTGATACATCTGGTTGTGCCCAAGAATTCGTCAGCCACCGGCCTCGCGGATCTCCGAGGTGGCCGCGTGTCGGTCGGTTCGCCGGGAAGCGGCACGGAAATGGCTTCCCGCGAATTACTTGCCGCGTCGGGCATCAGTTATGACGACATCGATGTGCGTTATCTCTCGTTTCGCGAGTCGTCGGACGCGCTGCGCGATCGGGCCATCGACGCGGCAATCATCGCCGCGGGATATCCGACATCGGCGGTGCTCGAGTCCGTTACCAGCGCCGGAGCAAGATTGCTGCCGGTCTCGTCGCAGGCGGTGTCTGATCTCGTGGCGCAGCGATCCTACTATGGACTCGGTGAGATTCCGGCAGGGGCCTATCCGGGCGTGGACGTTGCCGTGCCCACGGTCGTCGTGATGAATTGGCTAGTTGCCGCCGACGACCTCGATGCGTCGATTGTCGATCTGGTGCTCACCACGCTGCGTGACGAGCGATCGAGCCTAGACCGCGTGCATAACATCGCGCGGCAGATTGATCTTGGCGTGTTGCGCGATGAGCCGCCGATTCCGTTGCACAGTGCGGCGGCGCGGTGGCGGGATAGGAAGCTTTTGGACGTGAGACGTTCTATGAAAGCGATTGTCAAGGGCAGACTTCGTCTGCGCTGATTGGTCGGCGTTCTTTTTCCTGGCAATCAGCCCCACCTTTTTTGAGGGCGACTTCCGGTGCTTCCGGGTACGCCGGGCAGTCTTCTTCGGCATCATTCACCTCAATTCGTCTCCCGATCCGACGGAACACATGCAAGCGTCGTTGGTCGCGCGAGGCGAACCATAGTTCTATCTGAGACTCGGCACGGAGCCGGCCTGACGCTTCTTCTGGTTCTGCGAGGGGGCCTAGAGTTAGACGAGTGCCTCGGCGTGACTGCTGGCCGGGCAGACGGCTCTGTCGAGACTGTCCCCCACACCGATGTCCTGGATCCTGGAGCCGTGGACGAGGTAAACGCACCCGCACCAGCGCCTCAGGAACTAGGACGATTGTCGCGTCAACTGCGTCGGATCATAGGACGCTCCTGTCTTCCACAGACGTAGCGTGAGCGCGGCGATCTTGCGGGCGAGCGTCAGGCGTGCCAACTCCGGGCGCAGCCCGCGGGCCACTAAGGCTTGGTAAAGTCCTGGAGCGGACCAGGCCGCGATGCGGCAGCGGTCGCCGCACCTTTGAACACGTCCTTCAGTACGCGGTTGTGATTGCGATTGAGTCCCCGGGTCAGCGGGGCGCGGCGGCGCCGGACCGGCTGGCCCGCCACGAACGTATGATCGGCACTGGACCAGGTCACCACGGCCAGCCCCGCGTAGGCCCACAGATTCCGTTTGGTGCGAAAGCGCCAGGGCGTTCCCATCGTGGCCAGGAGCAGCGCGACCCGCACGGGTCCGTAGAACGGGATTGCCCCCAGTACGGACCACGCCGGATCGCGCTTGCCCTCGGCGATCATCGCGCCCTTCGCCTTGGGACGCAGCGCGCGCAGCACATCGAGTTCGGCGTAGAGCACCTCGGCCCGGAACCGCACCCCGCGCTCGGGGAGTTGCTCGAGCCACTGCACACGGGCCTTGGTTTGATACACGCCCGTGCCGGGGGTCGGAATCGCGCGGGCGCGGAACAGCGCTTTGATCCGGAGCATCACGCGGGTGCTGTCTTCGACCAGGTTTCGGTAGGTGCGGGTGAGTTCCTTCAGGTCGGCGCGATGCGCACTGCCGTGATAGACCGGACGCAGCCCGCCCAACCGCAGCAACTCGGACAGCCGGTCGGCATCGACCTGATCGCCCTTGTTGCCCTGGCGGGCCACCTGACGCGGATCACAGACGACGACGCGATCGGCGAGCGGCGCGACCAGATCGTGCAACCACTGCGACTGCGTTCCCACCTCGAAGGCGACGTGCCGCGCCCCTCTCATGCCACGAAGGAACTCGACGAGCGACGGCCCGTGCGTCTCCAGGACGCTCCGGGCGAGCACCCGCCCGCTGTCATCCCGCACCGAGGCCACCGTGGTTGCCTGATGGACGTCAAACCCCACATACTTCGTCGTGAGTTTCATGAGAGCCGCTCCTTGTTGTGGTCCTTGGGTCTTGGTCGACTCCATGGTAGCAACAAGGGGCGTGCTTTCAATATGCGTTAGACGGTGCCATCATCCGCCTGCATCGCGGCGCCCAAGCGTGGCGGCCGAGGGCCAGCGGGGCGACATGAGCGCGGCCACCCTACGGAGTGTAGGGCGGGGTCTAGGGATCCGGCGTACCCGGCGGGATCGGCGGGTACTTTTCCAGACTCGCCTCGAACTCGCTCCGGATCCTGGAGATCTTGGCGATCAGGAAACGTGAGAAGCTTGGTGTCACGGGAATCAGGTTCGTCTCCTCCTTGGGATCGGAGCGTAGGTTGAAGAGCTTCCTGGTCTCCTCCACGGGCTGGCCCCGTTCTACCTGCCACACATAGTGCATTTTCCAGTCCCGCCACTTGACCGCACGGATCTCACCCAGGGGGGAGGCCCGTCTCGCCCGCGGCGGAGGGAGCCTCTCCACCGAGCCGCCCACGTAGACGACGAAACTCTCACGGTTCGATTTCGGCTGTTGGCCTTTGAAGAAGGCGAGCTGATTGACGCCGTCGATGGCGCGATCCTGTGGCACGTCGGTGCCGGCGGCGCGCGCCAGCGTCGTGAACACGTCGACTTGGTGCACGATCTCATTGGACACCCGTCCCGCGGGAATGTGTCCCGGCCAGCGAATCATAAAGGGAACGCGTATCCCTCCCTCCATGGCCGTGGCATAGAATCCCCGCCACGGTCCCGAGGTCCCGCGCCAAGGCCTGCGCCACTCCGCGCCGCCGTCGCTAGTCCAGATGACGATGGTATTACCCTCGATTCCGAGTCGCTTTACGGCGTCCAACACCACCCCCACGTTGCGGTCCATCTCCGCCATGGCGTCGCCGATGTCCCCTGCGCCGGTCTTCCCGGCGAACTCCGGATGTGCCAATGTGGGAAAGTGGAGCTGTGTCAGGGGTAGAAACAGGAAGAAGGGTTTGCGTGCCAGCGTGTTGCGCTCGATGAACTCGACCGCCCGTTCGGTGACATCCCGGTCCAAGTGTCGCCGGTTGTCGATGTCGAACACCTTCACGTGCCGCGATGGCTCACCCTTCCTGCCTTCCCAGATGTAGGGAGTCTCCATACTGTTGGGGTCGAACAAAGGCGAGCTAGTAAATTCGGCTTCGCTGCTCGAATGCCGAATGCCGTACCATTCGTCGAAACCCTGATCCGTCGGATAGCGGCCCTCCGTGCCCCCAAGATGCCATTTGCCGTACAGGGCGCTCGTGTAACCCAGGGGTGCCAGAAGCTCGGCCAGGGTAATTTCCCACTGCGTCATGCCGAACGGTCGCCCGGGTTCACCCCTGAAGTAGATATGCGTCCCGGACCGCACACCAAAGCGACCTGTGAGGGTCGCTGACCGCGATGGTGTACAAAACCACTCGACGTTGAAATTAGTGAGCCGGAAGCCCTCTGCCGCGAGCGCGTCGATCCGAGGCGTCGGCACTGCGCGGTTGCCTCCATAGACGCCGACCTCGCCGTAGCCGAGGTTGTCCGCAAACATAAAAATGATGTTGGGCGGCTCTTGCTGCGTGCTCTGCCGATCCACCCCGGTCAGGCTCGTCACCCGACTCATTGGCACGGGGGTGACCGGGGCGTGGAGCGCTTCGAGACCGGAGCGGACCCCCAGCGCTCCCTGAATCCCGGCGATCATGCCCTGCTTGCCCTTGCCCTCGAGGTGCGGCCGGTAAAAGACGTTGTGGAGCTGGGTGAAGCGCTCCATCTCTCCTTCCGGCCAATCAGCGGGGGAGAGGCTGACGTCGCGGCCGTACTCGGCGCAACCCCACCACAGTGCGGTCAGACATGCGACCCGACCCAGTCCCCAAGCGGCGGTACGTTGCATCGGTGGTGCCTCCTTCAATGCGCTGCGCGATCGAGCGCGTCCAGGACGGTACGGGTCACCGGCTCCACATCCTCGAAGCCTCGTAGAACTGCAGGCGAGACCGGCCACTGCAGAAGCAAAGTTGCATACCACCCGCTCATACGACCTCCAATACTTGTTTGACCGCGCGGCGAGCTTCGGTGATGGCGCCAAACCGGCTCTGCAAACCCTGCAGTTCAGAATGCGCGAAAGCGATCCGACCATGCCGTTGGCGAATAATATCGCGAGGTGCGGGGTCGCCATTCTTTCCGAAATAGAATCCGGGCTCGGGGTCCACGTACGCGTGGCCCCAACGATTCAGTATGATGCCCGCGATGTCGCGCCTCGGATCAAAGCCCGCCTGCCCAAAGAGACGCACCATTTGCTCTCGGATTTTTGTCTCGTAAGCGCGGTAGCTGGTGGACAGCAGTTCCTCCCGGCCCTTGGAGCCCTGCTGCGGTACCGGCAATCCGGGATAGTAAAACGGCACGTAGAACGTCAAAACGGTGGGTTGGTCGGGGTCTAGTGGGGGCCGATGGTCACCGACGATCATCGGCCGACGGATGTTGCAGGAGAAACCAAAACCCTTGAACCAGCGACAGGCCGTGACACCCAAGTCGTACATGAATCGCCAGCGGTGGAGGGCGACGTTGACCACGAGCACCGACGAGTGATGGAACTCGCCGTACGCGTCTCGATGAGCAACGGGAAGGTCACGCACGACGTGACGGTTGATCCATCCCCCAGAAGCCATGATCACCGCGCGCGCCCGAACTCGATAGCTCCTCCCCCCCTTCGCGTAGGTCACCAACACGTGCTCGGCATTTTCAGGAACCTGATCATGCTCCACGCGCACAGCCGTAGCCGCTAGCCTCATCCGTACGGGCTGTTCCGGTCGATCCAACGCGTCGAAGTCGACACGGCCCAAAGCGATAGCCGGGAATTCGCCGCCGCCCCGAATGGCGTCAGGGATGAGCGCCTTCAGGAAATAGCGCAGCATCGTCGTGTTGCCACCAGGGAACGACAGCCACTCGAGCTGCCAATAGTGGTCGTCAGCTGCGCTAGGAAATCCAGGCACCGCCGCGCTGTAGCCAGCGTACGCCGATAGAGCATCGCATCCCAGGCCAAGCCCGGACGCGAGGATGGGATCCATGAACTTTGTGATCTCGGGGCTGAGCTTCATCACTTTTTCGAAGTAATCCTTCACAGACATCGAATCGAGCCAGCGCTCCAGATCATCACCCTTGTAGAAATCGCCTTTGCTTTTTCTCCACTCGAGCAGGTCACGTCTCACCATCTCGGGGTATGGAGCAGTGGCGAGATCGCTTGCCCACATGTTGTCCACCCAACGGGAATTTTCATCGAAGAAATACCCGTTTCCCCGAGACCGGTCGGTCCACAACATGAAGCTGTAATTGTCTTTAAAAAAGTGGAATGGATTGTACCCCGGATCCCACGTTTGCCACTCGTACTCCCGCGGCATACCCAGTTCCGTGTATTCCTCGTAGCCGGCATCTCCTGGATCCGGTACACGAAATAGGTTCGATCCCTGGGGACCAACCAGCCGGTGCCCGCCCACGATGAATTCGTTCTGTTTCGCCTCCCCGCCGAAGATCCGGTGGTTGTCCAGAATGAGGCAACGCGCATCCGGACGCGCTTTCCTGAACTCGTACGCCGATCCGATTCCGGCAAAGCCACCGCCCACGATCACCAGATCATACGTTTCCCCGGTCTCCACCGCGTCGGGCGGACGCTCGCGGTAACGGCCGTCCCGCACCTCGTGGGCCGCCTGGAGGACCTCCCACGTATTCCCGTTCGACCGCGCATAGTCTCCGACGCCGCCGTATCCGTCCCATGGGTGGTGTTGCTGAGAAGCCGTACGCGACAGGGCGGGGGCGGGTGTATGGAGGGCCCAAGTGCCCGCCCCAATCAAAGTAGCGTTGAGGAAATCACGTCTCGTGATCTCTCGGCCCATGCCCAGGCGGCGCTCATGAGCGCTCAAGTCGCGGTGAGGGCCGGTCATCAGTGTGCCATTTACACCGAGAGGAGTCGGGGGTTACTAGACGTAGTCTTAATCATAGGCCCGTGCCCCAAGATGTTACAGCGGTTAACGCCAGACCTGGTCCACCCGATCGTAACTGTCGAGGGTAAGGTCCCTGCGCTCAGCTACCACCTTGGTCTTCTCGACCCGCGATGAGTCGGTCATGGGGAAATCGCTGCGGTACGCGATGTAGCGAGGCACCTTAAAAGTAGCCAGACGCTCTTGGCAGTGCTCAATAATGCTTGCCGGCGGCAGCCCGTCAGGGCTCAGACCAGCCTGCAGCTGGATATAAGCCTTGACCTCTTCCCCGACTCGGTCGTCAGGAACCGGCACTACCGCTGCCTCCTTGACCGCATCGAGCTCTCTCAGCACTTCCTCTACCTCGCGGCAGGCGATGTTCTCGGCATTACGACGCACCATATCTTTCGTGCGGCCCACGATGTAGAAGTACCCCGCTTCGTCCTGTCGGAACAGATCACCGGTGCGAAGCCAGTCGCCGAGAAAAGTCTCCGCGTTCGCTTCGGGCTTGCGGTAGTAGCCGAGCATCATGCCGGGGCCCCGGACCAGTAGCTCGCCAATCTCCCCTCGCGGCACTGGGTTGTCTTCCTCGTCTACGATCATCAACTCGCGGTAAGGGACGGGCAGACCGCAGGAACCCGAACCCACCATGTGCTTGGCGTCCCGGGGCATGACCAATGCCACCCCGCATTCCGTCATGCCATACGACTCTCTGGCCGGTGCTCCGAAGCGGCGCTCCAGATCGGCGTGATGGCTGCGATTGAACCCGAAGGTCTGGAGGAGCTTAAGGTCGTTGTCGGCGTCGTGCTGGGTCTCCGGGACCTTATAAATCGGCTCGAAGAAAAAGCAGTACTCGATGCGGTATTTTTTGATCCACTCTACGAACCGCGATGCGCTCGGCCGCGACACGAAATAGAATGTCGCCCCGGCAAACAGAAAAAGGACGGTGAGAAACGGCCCGTCCATGTAGAAGAAATTCTGGTTATAGAGCGCTCGCCGGAGCGGCAAGCCCATTTCCTCCAGCACTACCCGGGAGGACAACATCCAGAAACGATGAGTCAGCATGCAGCCCTTGGGGAAGCCGGTGGTGCCCGAGGTGTACTGGATGTTGATCAGATCATCGAGCGCCACCTCGTCGATGCTTTCTAATTCGGTTGACTCGCGAGCCACCAACCGATCCCAGCTAAGGGCGTCCGGCTCATCGGTTGCCCCGGCAGCAATCACATGATGAGGAGGGATTCGTGCTGGTATCGTCTCCATGCTCTCGAAGACCGGCCGGTACTCGTCCTCGATGATCAGAAAGTCAACCTCGGCGTCATCCAGCACATAAAAAAGCTCCCGGGGGGTGTAACGGGTATTGACCGGAACCGCCACCGCACCGAGCTTCCCCAGCGCGAGCCAACCGCCACAGTAGGCAAGCGAGTTGGATGACATCACTGCTACGTGGGTGCCGTGCGATACGCCGAGCTTGCGAAGCGCGTTGGCGGCCCGATTCACGTAATCACGAAGCTCACCGAAGGTGACTGACTGTTCGCGCCCGATAAAGTACCAGGCGACGTCGTCCGGGTGCTCATCCGCCTTTTGGTCCAGCAAGGCGCCGAGGTTTTCCGGCAACGGGGGCCCAGCCGAAGGACACTCCGCCTCGCCGCCTGAACCCTTATGCCTGAACCGGCTCACAGCATCCCATTCTGGCGCAATAGCGCCTGAATCGTTTCCGCCAGTCGCCGGTACCCGGCCGCATTGGGGTGAATCCGATCCGATTTGAAATCATTATCCCCCAAGAGCTCGGGAGTTGGGATTCCGCCCGTGCACATGCACCATGGACGCGCCAGCCTTGGCCGTGCGAGGAGCGCCGAGTCGGGCGGCGTCCACGGCTCTTGAGCTCATGCGACCGCCGCGCCAAGCAGGATTACCGCAATGAGAAGAAGAGCTCGATGCAACATGGACAGGTTACCGGTCGAGGTGTCATTGATAGCTCACTGATCCGTCCTATTATAATGAATAGCACCGTGCCATACGGTCCAGCGAGCCGCGGGCTTACCCGCGAGGAACGACGGTTGGCTCGCGGCCGCCACACGACTCTGCACTCACGAGGATCCTCCGATGCGAACTTGCCGCGTTGCGGGCTCGATTGTCGTCGCCGCCATTGTCTTGGTCACCGGGGCCGCTGACGCTCAGGTCACCCGACTCGAGATCGATCGCCGCGAGCTCTTCGCAGACGGGCGTTCGTTTGGGAATGTGGGTCCGTACGAGAAGCTCACGGGCAGGATCCACCTCGAGGTGGATCCGGACGACCCGGCTAATCAGCGGGTGACCGACCTCCAACTGGCGCCGCGAAATGCCGACGGCATGGTCGAAGTCACCACCGACTTCTTCCTGCTCAAGCCGGTGGATCCCGCACGAGGTAACCGGAGGATCCTCTACGACGTGAACAACCGCGGCAACAAGGTCGCGTTGGGCACGTTCAATGACGCCGACGGGAACGACCCCACGACGCTGGACGATGCGGGCAACGGCTTCCTGCTGCGACAGGGATACGCCGTCCTCTGGTGCGGCTGGAGCAGCGATGTCGAGGCGGGCAACACCCGCCTCACGATCGAGGTACCGGTCGCCCGGAACCCTGACGGGACGGCCATCACCGGAAAGATCTACAACGAGATCGAGATCAGTGTCGGCCAGCTCTACCGGCGCGCCGCGCTGCGTGACGATGTCTCGACCAGCAAGGTGGTGCACAGTCAACCCTTGGTATGGGGGGATCACAAGGTCTACCCCCCCGTGAGCCTGGACAACCGGCACGCCACGCTCACCAAAAGGGAGCGCCGATCAGACCCACCGATCGAAATTGCGAGAGACCGTTGGGCCTTCGCACGCTGGGAGGATGGGAGGGCCATTCCCGACTCGACACAGGTCTATCTCGAGGAAAGCTTCCAGAGCGGGTGGCTCTACGACTTGGTCTACGAGGGGAAAGATCCTCGCGTCGTGGGGCTCGGCTTTGTCGCGGTGCGGGACGTGGTCTCGTTCTTTCGGTACCAGCTCACGGATGCCGGCGGTGCTATTAATCCCCTGGCGAGATCGGTCGACCACGCGCTGGCGTACGGCGGTTCTCAATCCGGGCGGTTCCTGCACCACTTGGTCTGGGAAGGCTTCAACGCGGATCCCGAAGGCCGGCAGGTCTTTGACGGTCTGTTCATTCACCTGGGTGGGAGCGGCAAGGGCATCTTCAACTACCGCTTCGCCCAGAATACGCGGCATGGCAGCCATCACCATGAGTTGCTCTATCCCTCGGACTTCTTCCCCTTCACCTCGGTGCCGCAGGAGGACCCGGTCACGGGCCGGCGCGGCAGTATGCTGGACCGAGCTCGCGCGCTCGGTGTCGTGCCCAAGATCTTCTTCATGCAATCCGCGACCGAGTACTGGTCACGGGCTGGCTCGTTGATCCACACGGACGTCGCAGGCACGCGCGACGTGGACCCGGACCCGAACGTGCGGATCTACCTCCACAACGGCGTCCCCCACGCCTCGATTACCGGGGGATTTCTTCAGAATCCGATCAACCCGCTCTCAAGTCGGCTGTCGCCGGCGCTCTTGGTCGCTCTCGATCGCTGGGCGACGTTGGGGATCGAGCCGCCGCCCAGCCGATACCCCAAGATCGCCGATGGCACCTTGGTCAACATCGAGCGGTTCCGGGAGCTGTTCCCCAGCATCCCCGGAGCCGGCATCCCCCATACGTACTACCAGCCGTTTCGTGTGGATCCGGGTCCTCGCTGGTACACCGAGGGCATTGCCGACCACGTCCCTCCCAAAGTGGGGCGACCGTTTCAGACACTCGTGCCGGCGGTGGACCAGGATGGTAACGAGTTGGGAGGAATCCGGTTGCCGCATGTCGCAGTACCGCTCGCGACATACACCGGCTGGAACATCCGGGCGGACGCATGGGGCGCCGCTGGCATGCTCACGCGCTGGACGGGCTCCTATCTTCCTTTCCCAAAGACGCCGGAGGAGCGGCGCCGGACCGGCGATCCGCGGCTGTCGGTGCTCGAGCGGTATCCGACGCGGGACGTCTATCTCACCCGAGTCGTCGAGGCAGCGCTCAAGCTCGAGCGCGAGGGATACCTGCTCGCAGAGGACGTGGTCTCAATCGTGCGCCAGGCGGCAGAACGGAACCTGTGGGCGAGCGCAAGGTAGCGGTGCGATAGGCTCAGTATCCTAGCGCGCGGCCGTTGAAGAAGCGCGTCGTTCCTCCTTGCAGCTTGCCGGTGAGCGGGTCGATGTGAGCCTTGCTGTTTCGTCGAACCGCCTTTAACGCCCTACCGCCCTACCGCCTGTAATCAGAGGCAGCCGAACATGTGACGGATATTCCCGAGAGTGGTGTACAACGTTTTCCGCTACGACCCATGAGGTTTCGTCGTAATTATTTCCACCGGTGTTGAGGTTCCGGTCGAAGCGGGGGAAATTGCTGCTGCTTATCTCGAGTCTTATCCGGTGTCCTGGATCGAAGTAGTTGCTCGTCGCGTGGAGGTTGATGCGCACTGCATACACCTCACCTGGCTCCATGAAGACCGGCCTTCTGTAATCTTCCCGGTAGCGAGCCCGCATGATCCCGTCCTGCAGATTGAACGCGGTCCCGTCGGGATAGACATCGATCAACTTGGCCGTGAAGTCGGTGTCTTTGGCCGAAGAGGAGACATACAAGACGACCTCGATCGGCCCTGTGACCTCCACCCCTTCTAACAACGTTTGAGTCGTGTACACGAGCACGTCGTGTCGGGTTTCGAGCTCGGACTGATCCATGGGACCTTCGACCGCGTGACCGCGGGCACAGGCGGCACAGATCGTTCCTCCGGCGGTCGGTACCGGTGAGGCGGGATCGTAGACGTAACGGTCTGGCGCCTCGTCTCGGGGGGCCTCACGAGATAGCGTCCCCGTCCCGAAACGGCTGTTGGCCCGACCGTCGCTGTGCATGTAGTAATTCGTGAACACTGTCCGGCCGAGTGGCCACTCTTGCTCATCCCGCCAATGATTTTCGCCCATGACGTAGATCGCAAGCTTGGCGCGATCGGTCACGCCATTCTCGATTCCCTTCAGCCAGTAGTCGAACCAATCAATATAGAGACCCCAGAAATCGAACCGCGCGTCACCCATCTCGCGGTGCCCCACCATCGTGTGCTCGGTCGTCGCCCGTTCCGACTGGCAGTGCGTCGTCGGCGAGATGACGGCAAACTGATTGTCGCGAGCACGAGCGGTTTCGGCGTTAGTCCGCAATTGATTGAAGAGCTTCAGGGTCTCGCCCACACCAAAGTCGTACCACGAATTGATGTGCAGGACTGGGACATCATAGCGATCCGTTCCTTTGATGTATCCGAGGCTGTCCCAGTATGGGTCGCCCGGAGGATGGGACATGACGTCTTCGTAATCCGTAGGCGGGGCGCTGGTCTTTTTGAGGATGTCGATCGTGGGAAGGCTCCACAGGAGCTCCGCGTAATCTACTTCCGGAAGCACTGGCTCCGGGTTGAAGTAATCCACGGTGCGGAGAAACTTTTCCCGCGGTGTTCCTGGAGGCGGGCGATAGTAGATTTTGCTGCCACGCTCTCGGAACCATCCCACGATGGCGGCAAGCTCCATCGCCCCTCCATCGGTGACGCCGAAGTATCGGTACTCCGTAGGACCAGCCCCCTGCGGAATCATCGCCTTCAGCGCAGGATGTTGAAGTCTGGCCTGTTGATACTGGACCTCGCCCAAGTAGGAGCACCCGTACGTGCCGACCTTGCCCGTCGACCAAGGCTGTTTGGAAAGCCAGTCGACGGCGTCGTACCCGTCGCGCGTATCATCGGCAGCCATGACGTACTCGCCCTCGGATTCAAACTTGCCCCTCGTATCTTGCACGGCGATGATATATCCCTGACCTGCCAACTCATAGGCTCCCGGCCACGCTCGCTGATAGAACAACTTCTTGTTGTAGGGCGTGCGAAGGAGGATCACCGGCAGCCTGTCCCCCCCGCCGATTGGGAAATACAGATCGGTCGAGAGCCGAACCCCGTCTCTCATCGGCACAAACACGCTCCGCTCTACTCGGACCTCGTATTTGGGGTCAGGAGGAGGGATGAAGCCCTCCTGAATCACCACATGGCTAGCAGGCGAGACCGGCCACACCAGAAGCAGAGTTGCATACCACCCGCTCATACGACCTCCAATATCCTCTTGACAGCGCGGGCCTAAGTACCCGCCCCAATCAAAGTAGCTTTGAGAGAATCACGTGTCGTGATCTCTCGGCCCATGCCGAGGCGTCGTTCATGACCGCTCAAGTCGCGGGGCGGGGCGGTCATCTGCGCGACCTCTTCGCCGAGTGTACGCCATGGCAAAGCACACACCAACCATGGTAATTGCGCTTCCACGATTTAGCTAATAACATGCCCAACCTATGTCAGTGCTTAATGAGCCCGCAACTCCACTTGACATGACATGACAAGACCGTTGGAGAACGGCCAAGCGTCTCCTCAACTACAAAAGACCGTCAGCGCCAAGCAGATGTTTACGCTCGCGTTTGGCGCGGCCGTTGGCGTGGGCTGGATCGTCATTTTGGGTGATTGGCTCGACCTGGCCGGGCGGCCGGGGGGGAGTCGCCTACACCTACGCGATCTTCGGCGAGCTTCCATCGTTTGTCGTCGCGTGGATGCTCGCCTTGGCCTATACGTCAGTGCTGTCATTTGAGGCCATTTCGGTGGGTTGGGTCGTCGGCACCCTTGTGCCGGGTATCGAGGGACCGATCCTCTATAGCAGCCTTGGTGAGTCGGTGAGGTTGGGAAGCCTCCTGCTGGGCCTGGTCGGAATGGGCATCCTGACGTACTTCAACTATCGGGGAGCACGGTCCGCCGCGCGGGTGCAGGATATCCTTACGTACTGCTTCATCGCCGTCGTATTGATCTTTATCTCTGTGGGCATCATCTGGGGTGACGCGACAAATCTCCAGCCCCTCTTTCGAGTCACGGGGAGCGGCAAGTGGAGCGGAATCCTCGCAGTATTTGTCACGACACCCGTTTGGTACGCCGGATTCGTCGTGATCCCGCAGGTCATGGAAGAGAAAGCCGTCAACACGGCGCCCCATGCAGTGGCGAAGGGTATCCTGCTTTCCATTGTGATCGCCGGCCTGTTTTACTGTCTCGTCGTAGTTGCGGCGTCGATGGCGCAACCATGGCAACAGATATTGGATCTGGACATGCCCGCGGCTGCCGCATTCGAAAGTGCGTTCAATTCGCCCGCCCTGGGGAAGGTCGTACTCTTCAGTGGGCTGCTCGGACTGGTCACCACTTGGAACACGTTCTTTCTATCCGCGGCTAGGGTCCTGTTCGCCTTGGGTCGTGCGAAACTCATCGCACCCGCTCTCGGGACGGTCCACCCGCGTTTCGGATCGCCGGCGCCCGCCGTCCTGTTCTGTGCGGTGGTAGGAACCGCCGGGGCATTCCTCGGACGCAACGCCATTGTCCTTATCATCAATCTCGTGGGAACTATCTTCGCCGTGGCCTTCATCTCAACCTGCTTGGGGCTGCTAACACTGCGGTTCAAACAGCCCGATCGCAGGAGACCGTACCGAGTCCCGGGTGGAAAAATTACCGCTGCCGTCGCCGTGCTGGCGTCGATTGGCATGCTGGGGCTCACGATCTACCAGCCATACCTGAGCGCCGGGCGTAGCTTTCCACTCGAGTGGGGGATCCTACTGGGTTGGGCCGCGCTGGGAACGGTGTTCTGGATCGCCGCCCGCCCCCTTCGTAATAGTGTGAGTAGCGAGGAGCGGCGGAATCTGATTCTATCAGAGTAATGAAAAAGGCATGCGGTGGCGGCAGCCGAGGGGAGTGGGCCAGGGCGGTACCGCCCGGCACCCAACACGGCCCGGCGGTCAGGCGGTCCCCGCCTCACCACGACGATTTCGATCGTCAACGAGATGCCTTGTGCCCGTCTGCCCGCCTGCCCGTCTGCCCGGCTATAATGAAGGGGACTTGCTATGGGTAATCACTCGCTGGGAATGGACCAAGACATCACACGTCGCGACTTCTTGAACGCCAGTCTCGTCGGCGTCGGAGGCTCGTTGATGCGGGGGCCGGCCCCCATCCATTCGATGGACGGAGTTGGCCGACGACAAGACGATGGCTGGTACGGGTACGGTGGAGTCGGTGACTACGCCAACTCCCACGGGAACACGCCCGAGGTCGTTCGTGTCGCCCATGAGATTCGGGACGGGCAATACAATCGAATCCCAGCGGCAACCGTCGATACTGGAGAGGTCTTCGACCTCGTCGTGGTCGGCGCGGGCATGGCCGGGCTGGGCGCAGCACATGAGTTCAAGAAAGTGATGAAATCCGGCCAGACGTGTCTCATCCTGGAGAACCATCCCGTCTTCGGCGGCGAGTCAAAGCGCAACGAATTCATTGTCAACGGACAGCGACTCATCGGCCCGCAAGGGGCAAACGGCTTTTCGATTCCGGACTTGGGGGGCGTCGAAGATGATTTCGCTGCCGGCGACGCCCGCTACTATTCGGAGTTGGGCGTGCCGCGCGATTTCACGTATCGACGTTGGGACTCCAGTCGTACCCCCCTGAAATTCGGTCGAGACAACTACGGATGCATGTTCTGGCTCGAAGACACCGTGAGCGTCGGGTACTTCTACGATCAGCCGACTCAGGGCACAGATTTATCGTGCGTCCGTAACCCCTGGAGTAACGAATTCGATGGTGCTCCGCTCTCCCCACGAGTTCGGGAAAGCCTGCTGGCCTGGAGGGACAGCACTGATAGGCATTACTCCGGAGATGATTTTCGTCAATGGCTCGACACCATGACGTACAAGGACTACATCGAGAAGGTCATGCGGCTCGACCCGGCGGTGACCGCACACATCGACCCGGTGGTGGCCGCTGCCGTTGGCCTCGGATGCGACGCGATTTCCGCCTATGCCGCATCCGCCATCTTACTCCCAGGCGTGCGTGCCTACCTTGACAACCCGTTCCTCGACAAGCGGCATTCCTTTCCCGGGGGAAATGACGGATTTGCCCGGTACTTCGTAAAGACTATCATCCCCGGTGCCATTGCCGGCTCGGACAGTTTCGAAGATATCCTCAATGGGTCGGTGAATTTCGCCGCGCTCGACGAGGCAAGTTCCCCCGTGCGTATGCGTCTTGGTTCCACCGTCGTCCACGTCGAACACGATGGTCCCCCGGCTCAATCGGAGCACGTCTGGGTGACTTACGCCCGCGGTGATCGAGTGTATCGGGTGCGAGCCCGGTCGGTTGTAATGGCATCCGGGGGCTGGGTCAACCGCCACGTTGTACGGGATCTTCCCGACGAGTACCGTGTGGCATACGGCGAGTTTCACCACGCGCCTTTTCTAGTGGCCAACGTGGCGTTGACCAACTGGCGTTTCCTGCACCGGTTGGGAATCACCGCGTGCCGGTGGTCTGGTGGCTTCGGGTTCAGCTGCAATATCCGTGAGCCAATGATGGTCGGAGACTATCAACCTCCGCTCAACCCAGATCAACCGACGATCCTCAGCTTTTATGTGCCGTACTACTACCCGGGTCTCTCTGTCCGTGAGCAGGGTGCCCGCGGACGGGGGGAATTGCTTGCCACGAGTTTCGCTGACTACGAACGGCAAATTCGCCAACAGATGATCCGCTTATTCAGCTCCGCGGGCTTCGATGCTAGACGTGACATTGCGGGGATCATTCTCAACCGCTGGGGGCACGCCTATGTCGTGCCTCAACCCGGTTTCTATTTCGGCCGTAACGGTCGACCGGCACCTCGAGATATCATCCGAAAGCGGTTTGGACGGATCGCATTTGGGCACTCCGAGCTCAGAGGGAACCAGCATTGGGGTCCAGCGGCAGATGAGGGACGGCGCGCAGTTCAACGGGTAATGGAGGGGCCGTCCTGATGGAGGGGCTGTAAAGGGCGGTAGGGCGGTAGGGCGGGAAGGCGGTACCCCGACGAGTGTCGTACATGAACACCCCCTCCAGCCGGGCTCGGCAGTTGACTTGTCGCCGAGCCTCCGACACTTTTCTTGAGTTGGGCGAACCGGACCGTGCGGCGGCGTAACGACGTTACACAATGGGACCTACGCCGACCAGGCCAACGTCTTTGCCGTGGTCGTTCGCCAGGCGGCTCTCCGACGCGAATTAGACGGTCCACCCAGGACGGCCCCTCCATCAGGACGGCCCCTCCATAACGTTTCGCGATGGCTTGAGCGATCACGGTAGTCGAATGGCTTGAGGAAAGCGACTGGCTATGAAGTGGTTAGCGACACTTCTTTCGGCTGTTTTGTGCGTCGCCGCATGCCACCGTTATGCGGCGCCGGAGAACGGTCTACGGTCCAACCTGGATGCGGAACTGACCGCCGCGTTGGAGCGGGCTGCGGAAGGGCAGGGTCTCGACTTTTTCCGCCTACCAGACAGCGACGAGTTTGCCAGCATTCCACAGGACGCAAGAAATCCGCTGACCACGGTGAAAGTCGAGCTGGGGAGGCTCCTCTTTCACGAAACCGCGCTCGGAAGCGAGCCGAAGCTGCGAGCAGGCCATCAGACCTACTCATGCGCCAGTTGCCATGACGCCAATGCAGGGTTCCAGTCTGGAATCATACAGGGAATCGGAGAAGGAGGCCTGGGGTTTGGTGAGGGAAGGATGGTCGATCCAAAGTACCCCACCGATTCCGTGGACGTGAAGCCAATCCGGACCCCGTCCACTCTCAACGTCGCGTACCAACCCAACGTGTTGTGGAACGGGGGGTTGGGAGCGACGCATCTCAATGAGGGAACCAAGTTCGCGTGGATGCCCGGAACACCGCTTGCGTTCAATCGATTCGGATTCGAAGGACCGGAAACCGTAGCCATCGCCGCGATTGATCTCCACCGAATGACGCTCGAGGGTTTGGTTGATCGTTATCCGGAATACAAGCGCCTCTTTGACCTGGCATTTCCAGAGACGCGCGAAGATCGGCGCTACACCCGGCGGTTTGCCGGATTGGCCATCGGTGCGTACGAACGCACGCTCTTGGCCAACAACGCCCCCTTTCAGGAGTGGTTGCGAGGCGATCATCGGGCCATATCACCCGTGGAGAAACAGGGTGCCGTTCTCTTCTTCGGGAAGGCCAAGTGCGTCCAATGCCACACCGGACCCGCGCTGAACTCAATGGAGTTTGCCGCGCTCGGGATGAAGGACCTTTTTCAGGACCGTGCCGCCCTCAACGCCGCGGTGGATAGCCTCCCAAACCTCGGGCGGGCCAGCTTCACCAGACGGGGCAGCGATCTCTTTCAGTTCAAGGTGCCACAACTCTACAATCTGATCGACGCACCGTTCTACGGACATGGTGGCTCGTTCACGGAGATCAGAGACGTCGTCAGTTACAAGAACCGGGCCCAACCGGAAAACCCAAACGTACGCCGGCGATTCCTCTCGGATCAGTTTCAACCACTCGGACTCACCGAAGCCGAAATCGATGCACTCACTTCGTTTCTGACCTCGGCCCTTCGCGACAGCACCCTCGTTCGGTACCTCCCAGAACGCTTGCCCTCTGGCGGCTGCCTTCCAAACAACGCTTCACAATCTCAAGCGGACATTGGATGTCGCTGACGCGGTTCGGTGACAAATGAAGGCGTATGCGGCGATCGGCTTACTTCTGTCTGTACCGGCGAGCGCGCAGTCCTTTGTAAACGTGAGTACGGCCGTCGGTGTACAGCAGCACTTCTGCCTCGACGCCAATCGTATATGTGGCGGCGTGGCATTTTTCGACTACGACAAGGACGGTGACGACGATCTGTATCTTACCGGAGGCGATGAACCCGATCACCTGTACCGCAATCTGGGGAACGGCCACTTCCAAGATGTGACCGAAGAGGCCGGTCTGGGGTTTGTGGGCGGGTCGCGTACTGTTGGCGTCGCCACCGGCGACATAGACAATGACGGGTTCCGCGACCTATTCGTCACCACCGGTGAGGGCCACGCCAATATTCTCGCTCGCAACAACGGCGACGGAACCTTTTCGGATATTTCCAAGGAATCCGGGATAGCGACAAAGGAAGAATGGAGCACGACGGTTGTCTTCGGCGACTACGACCTCGACGGCCTCCTCGATATCTACGTTACCAACTACGCGACCTATGACGGGTTGCCCTACGACGAGTATCTCACGGGGGGTATCTCGAACTGGTTGTATCACAACAACGGAGACAACACCTTCGAAGACATGGCACGGAAGCTCGGCGTCCACAACCCCGAGGGCGCCACACTCGCCGCAACGTTCACCGATGTCGATGGAGACCACGATGTCGACTTGATGGTCGGCAATGATTTCGGCTACCTGTTCGCTCCCAACGCCCTGTTCCGCAACGACTATCCAGATGGCGGCTTCACTGACATGAGCGGTCCGTCGGCCACCGACACCGCCATCAACGCCATGGGGTTCGCGATCGGCGACTATGACGAGGACGGCCGGCTGGACTACTACCTCACGAACATGGCCGGGAACGTTCTGTACAGCAATACAGCGTCACCGGGCGTGTTTCGCGAAGATGCCGAGAGCCGGGGACTCGACGATCTGCACGCGACGAGTTGGGGAGCTGCTTTCATCGACTACGACAACGATACTGATCTGGATTTGTTCGTTGCCAACGGTCGCATACTCACACGGTACAACGTACAGGTACAGGACGTGGATCACATCGTGCGGTTCCTGAAACCCCACGAGAACAAACTGTATCGTGCCGACGGCCCCGGAAACTTCATTGACGTCTCACGCGGGGAGGGCGTTGCGGATAGCACGAAGGGTAGGGGGCTCGCTTACGCGGACTACGACAACGATGGAGATCTGGATGTCGTCGTCGCGGTGGTAAACGACGTGGTACCACCTGAGGGATACGCGCTGTTATATCGCAACGAAACGCCGGCGGGCAACCACTGGCTCAAGGTGCGGGTCGAGGGCACGATCAACAACCGTGATGGTTTTGGCACGCTGGTTAGGGTGGCTGTTGGAGGCCGCAACTGGATTCGGGAAATCGGGGGCGGATCGAGCTACTTGTCGCAAAACTCGAGCGTGGCGCATTTTGGGATGGGGAACCACGCAGCGGCGGACAGTCTCATCGTGACGTGGCCCGGTGGAGAGCGAGAGATCTTCACCGACATTCCAACAAATAAAACGGTGTTCGTGGTGGAGAAGACTTCGGTGAGCTATTCTCCGCAGCAGTAGCCGCCCCGATCAGAGAACACGTCGGACTCGACGGGGAGCTGTTAGGTTGGTCCCGTTCCCTGCCGCACACGTGTCCCTCGAACGCCCTAGCGGCGCGGCAGTATGATATGCTCAGGCAAAAGAGTCTGCCATGAATCGAGTGTCCGCTTGTCTCGCCGTTTCCTTTTCCCTCGGATTGGCCGTCCCACCCGCGCACGCCCAATGGCTCGAACAGATCATGAGTCAAATCGGGGAGTTCCGCGACCGCGTTGCCGACCTCGGCTATCACCTTATCGACGCCAAGACCGGGTCCCTGAATAACGGGGCCTCGACCACCGTCACCCTCAGGCTCGTCTCCGGCCGGGCGTACGCGATCTTCGGGGCCTGCGACGATGACTGCGGAGATCTCGATCTCCGGTTGTACGACGCCTCCGGTACCGAGATAGACGAGGACGTTGAAATCGACGCCGTCCCCGTCGTAAGGGCGTCTGCGAGCCAAGGCGCCGGCTTCACGGTGGAGGTCTTGATGGTCGAGTGTTCGAGCCAGCCTTGTTTTTGGGGCCTCGGTGTGTTCGAGCAAAGCACTGCGGTGGGCAAAGGCGATCCGCAAGCGACACGTCGGTTCGCGGGAGAACTGGCGCCCGGCGACCCAACACGTTTCGGAACCGGTGAGTACTTCGATAGTCATACCGTCGCTGTGACGGCCGGCCAACGCGTCGTCGTCGATCTCCGCTCGACTCAGTTCGACACCTATTTGATCGTCAGGCAGCCGAGTGGTGAACAAACCGAGAACGACGACTTCGAGGGTTCCACGTCTCACTCGCAGGTCGATCTGGTCGCTCCGGAGTCAGGAGAATGGACGGTGGTCGCTACGTCCCGTCAAGGAGGTGAGACGGGTCTGTACGAATTGACTGTCACGATCGCAGGCGCGTCTCAAGTCGGATCATCCGGTCCGCGTTTTGAGAGCGGCTCGCAGTTCACGGCTCACGTTAGTACGCCGGATCGCGCGGCGGGTCCCCAATAACGTACCCGTCCGGCGGCTCTACTCCCAAGAGATGTTCGACGAAATAGTCCCAGCGTTTTCCAATTACATACGGTTCATTGAAGAAGCCGTGATTACGATTGGGAAGCACCATGAGGGCGAAATCCTTGTCATGCTCGATCAATTCGTTGATCAACAACAGGGTCGCGTTGGGCTCGACGCGATCATCGAGCGTTCCGTACATCAGGAGAAGGTGCCCCGCGAGATTCCCGGCGAGCAAATGGTTTGCCTGGGCGTCGAAATTGTCCGTTCCATCTTCATGGCGGCGCATTTGGCCGTGGTACTTCTCTCCCCAGAAATAGTAATCGGTACGGTTGTCGTGATTGCCGGCGGTGGAGACGGCGACCTTGAAGAACTCGGGAAAGCGCAGTATCGCCCCCGTCGAAGCGAAACCGCCGCCGGAGTGGCCGTAGATACCCACCCGGTCGAGATCAACATACGGATACCGGGCAGCCAGTTGCTTGATGGCCACCACGTGATCGAGGAGCCCGTTGTCCCCGAGGTTTCCGTAATAGGCATCGTGAAATGCTTTCGAGCGCATGGGGGTCCCCGTGGCATCGAGGACGATCACGATAAATCCCAGTTCGGCCAGCGCATGAACGTTACCAGCCGGGTTCACCCTGAATTGTCTGTACCCAATCGGACCGACCTGTGGACCGGGATAGATATAGTCGACAATCGGGTACATCCGAGTAGGATCGAAGGTGGACGGCCGGTGAAGGTAGCCATACAAATCCGCCTGCCCGTCTCGCGCTTTGACTTTAAAGGACTGGGGAAACTGCCATCCCGCCGCTAGCAACCGGCTCACGTCCGCCTCTTCCAACGTACGAACCGTCGTGCCATCGGCGGCGCGCAAGACGGTGATCGGGGGAACTTCGCGGCTGGAGTAGGTATCGACAAAGAACCGGCCGGAGGGCGACATGGTGATCGCATGGTCGAGATCCTCGGGCGTGAGCCGGACCAGGCCCGTGCCGTCGAGTCCTACCCGGTAGAGCTGCCGGAAGTACGGATCGACACCCGGCTCCCGCCCGACCGCGGTGAAGTACACCAGCCGACGGCTCTCGTTGACGTGTTTGATATCGATGACTGGCCATGCTCCGCTCGTAATTTGATTCTTGAGCGCTCCGGTTGTCATGTCATAGAGAAAGAGGTGTCCATAACCGCTGCGCTCGGAAAACCAAATCAGCTCGCGGTTCTCAACGATACGAACGTTCGGCTCTCCACCCGGGACAGTCTTGAGCTCGAGGAAGGTTGGGCCTGACTCCTCCAAGATTTTTCTTGTCGTACCCGACGCGATTTCAATTGCTACGATCTCGGCGCGCTTGTAGTTTCGATCGGCGTTGATGAGAAAGAGCTCGTCCCCGCCGGAGCCCCACAGCACGTACTTCAGCCCCGTGCCCGCCCCTTGGCCGCAGCAGTGCGTGTCCACATGGAACTGGGGTGCTTGGTCCACCACGACTTTGCGTCCAGACGGGACGTCGAACAGATAGTGCTCCATCATTGGAAGAAATTCGTCGCCCGGAACCGCTTTGCGCCGCACGTGCAGCGTGGGGAGCCCGCCGTCCGTCTCCAGGTACGGGTCCGTGCCAACTTTGCGTTCGTCAACGCGAATGACGGCGATCTTGCGAGAGTCCGGAGACCACTCGAGCAGAGGAGGCAACCGCGTCCCGAACCGGGCGAACGAAATGACGTCTTCATGCCCGAACCGAACGCCGTACCCGTAATGCTCGGCGCCGTCCAGACTCAGCTGCATTTCTTCTCCGTTCTCCGTCGATTGCACCCAGAGATTGTAGTCTCGTTCGAACGCCACCCATCGCCCGTCGGGGGAAAGGATCTGGTCGGCGAGAAGCTTGGGCACTGAATTCGGTCCGGTGATGGTATAGGTGGCCAGATCACATGTCCATTTCGCCATCTCGGCCGTCCAGAACTCGACGGCGCGGCCGCCGTCGACGAAGGCAAATTCGCGGAACGGCAATTGGTACGGCTCATAGTACGTGCCCGCGGCTTCGGAAAGAGCGGCCGCGAGCCGCGTATGGTCAAAGGCTGGACGCTGCGAATTGGCAGCAGGGTCGACCAAAACAAACGCGTACCCTTCGGGGGTGTGAATCCGATACCAGAACCGATCGTTGTCCAGCCACTTGGGCTCCACGGCGTCGTGGAACACGAGCTGCCGCGCGTTCCACCCGAGGAATTGTTCGGCACGGGCGTAGTCTTGGTGAGTTACTTGGCCGGAGAGTCGTGTCACCCACCCGACCGGTGAGGCCAGGAGGCCAAGTAACACGAGGAGTTTTACCAAGACCGGAGCGTGAGGCTGATTCATTGCTTCCTTCCGTTCGTGGTCCGAGATGGCGACCTGGTGGACGCGTCTTCCCTGGCAAAGCGATTCGCCAGGCCGCTCCAACGAGGGAGCTACTCTTCGCTAGTCCCAGCTTGGCTCAACCGCAGGCACCGGCACGTGCCGGGGAACGAAAATCCGACCTTGTTCGACGACGATGGCGCCGTCTCGGATGACGATGTGAACGTTGGCCAGGTCCGGGAGGTTTTCGTCGGGTCGCCCATTCACGACGAGAACATCTGCCAACTTCCCCGGCTCGAGCGTGCCGAGCTTGTCGGCCATGTCGAGGATCTCGGCACTCGTGCGTGTCGCTGCGACGAGGGCCTCTGACTTCGTGAAACCGGCCGCCACGAGCTGCTCGAGTTCGGAGATGTAAGGTGCGGGCAGGAATCGGAACCAATCCACCACGAGGTCTGTCCCAACGCCGATGGTGACTCCCGCTTCTCGCATGCGGCGCACCACGTCCAGGTTTTCGTCTTTGGAGAAGGTGAAACGTCGAGAGGTCGAGCCGAAGTACCCGCCGGCGGCATCGAAGATGTAGATGTAGGGAATGAGCGTGGGAACCGAGGCTACCCCGCGCTCCGCCATGAGTCGAATGGTTTCTTCGGACCGGGGCAACGGGTGCTCGATGATGTCGATTCCCGCCTCGACCGCTCGCTGGATATAGAACGTTTCCGCATCGGCCGTCACCTTGATCCCCAAGGCGTGCGCCTCGTCGGCGGCGGCTGCCGCCTCCTCAGTGGTGAAATGGCTCGAGATCTTGATCACGTCGGCTCCGCGTTTGAACTGCTCCCGCACCGCCTCCCGCCAGTCCTGAGGGCCCGACGCCTCTCGCACGGCTCCTCGGAGCGGCGCGTGTTCATCCAATCCCTCTGCTCCGTGTCCCCCGGTGCCGGTAATCAACTGGCCGGCCGCAAAGATCCTCGGTCCGGGGAGCCGGTGCTGCGCTACCCAGCTCTTGAGTCGGAAGGGAACCATGCCCGCCGATGCGACGTCGCGGATGCTCGTGATCCCGCTTTCGATGTAATACCGGAGCCGTTCCACGCCCCGAAGTGTCTGGTCGGCCTCGCTCAAGGCCACCGCGGTGGGGAGGTTGGGCTCCGTGTAAGTGAGGTGGGTGTGGAGGTCGATCAGCCCCGGCATGACGGTCTGACCACTCACATCTATCACGCGGGCATCTGATGGCCAATCCGTGGATCCGGGCGGAAGGATGCGCGCGATCCGGTTTCGCTCGATCACGATCGTGCCGGCGCGAGCCTCCGCGCCCGTTCCGTCGAAGATCCGCCCTCCCTGGAGCACGATCGATCCCTCTGGACCGGTCGGTCGCGGGGGCATGGGAACATGCCGGGGATCGTCCGAGACGACCGTCTCGGGGCGCAGGTAACGCAGCCGCTCTTCTTGGGCCATGAGCAGCGGTGTGGTGAGGAGTGTCGAGGCTCCGACGATGATGTGCAGAGCGCCGATGGCGATACTGTTCATGGTGCCTCCAGCCGCGTTCGTTTCGTGAGACCAGAACTACTGTATGGGATTCTCGGCCGCCACCTGTCTGATCTACATGGCCGTCAACCCGCTGATGCGAAACCCGGCGGCCGATCAGGGCGTCGATCGCATTACGTCTTCCTGCGAAGCGGGAACACACCATTCAGCATGTTCAAGGCGCGGCCATTGCCGTCATCGCCAAAGAATGCCGTATCAACTGGCAGAGCCAGCGGATCCGATGCCTCACCCGCGTCAAGCAGAAACCGGTCGCCGCCGAGTGGAACGAGGCTGACGGTGTCCCCTTCGTCTATTCCCGACCGGATGGTGGTCATACGGAGTCTCTCACCCGCCGCTACGACCTCGCGCGACACGCCGAGCGATTCGTAGGTGCCGACATAACGCTCTGCATTGGCGATCGCAAGCGGAGGGGACGGTGCCACCATCTTGGGCTTGGTCATGCCGAAGGCGACCTCTGTGAGCTCCTCGAACATCACTTTGCTAAAGCGACCGAAAGCTTCCCCGGTGTTCAGGGTATGGGCGATGGCGGCGTTTCGTTCGGGTATCCAGTGCAAATAGGATAGCCCGCTTATATTGCCCCCAGGGTGCCCCCAAAGCTCCACACCGTCCCATTCGCTCTTATGAGGACCGATACACCAGGATTGCGCATACATGCGCGATTGTGTCTCAATTTGGGGCGTCATCATCGTTTGGATCGCGCGTTTGGAGAGAATACGGTTGCCCGTATCGGCTACGCCGTGATCAAGGAAGATCTTTCCAAAGCGCACCAGATCATGGGCGCTCATGTTGAGCGTTGCGCCGGCAGGGGCAAGCCCGCGCGAAATACTCCATGGGCGAGTCACAGTCGGTGCGCCACCTCGCGGGTCCAGCCTATGCCCTACAGCCACGCGTTGATACACAAGATCGCGCGCCCGCGAAGCGGCGTTTTTCAGGCCCGCAGGTTCAAGGATGCGCTCCATGAGAAGATCATCCCAGAACGTGCCCGAAACCCGTTCAGCGACATACCCGGCGATATCGGTGCCGGCGTTGGAATAGCCAAAGGCTGAACCTGGAACGAAAGCCTGTGGCAGCGTCTTCAAACTGGCGATGCGTCTTGCCAGTGCGTCCTCTCCTGGCCCGTGTTCGGCGTAATCGCCGTTGTCAAGGCCTGACGACATCGAATGGAGCTGCCGAAGCGTAATCACTCGCGTCGCGACTGGGTCAGCAACCGAAAACGAAGGGAGATAGCTCGCTACCGGCGTATCGAGATCAAGGCGGCCTTCCTCGACCAAAGACATGACCAGCATGGCGTTGAAGATCTTCGTCGTTGAGCCGATTTGACCGATCGTGTCTTGCGTCATCGGGATGTTCAGCTCGGCATTGGCGAGACCAGCAACAAAATCAAACTGCTGGCCGTCTTTGATGATGGAAAGCTGTGCACCTACGGTGCCGCTTCTCTCAACGGCCTTGTCGAACAGCGCCTGGATTCGCTGCTCATCAAGCGTCGGAGTTGCCGCTGCAGCGGGTTTTAGGCCCGTGGCCAGCAACATTCCCGCAGACGCTGTCGATAAGAGAAAATCGCGTCGACTGAGTCCCATCACGTCATACGTTGTTTTCATGGAGTCACTTTTCGTGTCCAAACCTTTTCGTGTCCAGTTCTGAATTTTCATCTTTTCTGTCATCCATTGAAGTTTGGCCTATTCAGTATACCCCGATTGTATTGCCACCTGTCTGATCTGGCAGGGTGCTGAAAAAGGCCCGCCTTGTGGCTTTTTTCAGCACCCTGCTAGTTGGCCGTGGGCTCGCTGATGCGAAACCCGGTGGGCGGCTTGACGCCGCGCAGATGCTCGACAAAGTAGTCCCACCGTCTCCGGACAAAGTAGGGATCGTTGCCGAACCCGTGATTCCTGTTCGGCATGACGAGCAGGTCGAAGTCTTTGTTGGCTTTGATCAGGGCGTCGACCAGCTGGATCGTGAGCGACGGGCTCACGTTGTCGTCCATATCCCCCCACACCAAGAGCAGCTTGCCTTGGAGATTCGCGGCATGGGTCGGGTTGGCTTGCTGCACGTAGTTGTCACCTTCGAGCGGACCGTGGTACTTCTCACCCCACAACACGATGTAGCCCCGCTGATCGTGGTTGCCGGCCGCCGACACGGCGACCTTATAGAAGTCGGGGCGGGTCAGGATCGCGTGCGCAGATGCGAAGCCACCTCCCGAGAACCCATAGATCCCGACGCGGCTCAGGTCGAGATACGGATGGCTCGCCGCGAGTTGACGGAAGCCTCCGATGTGGTCGTCGAGACCGCCTGCATCCTGGAGGTTTCCGTACGAGACATCGTGAAACCGCTTGGAGCGGAATGGGGTGCCCATCCCGTCGATGACCGCGACTACGAAACCAAGCTCTGCTAGTGCTTGGGCGTGCCAGAACCACGTGTCGAACGTCCCCACGCCCGGGAATGTCTTCGGGACGCGATTGATCTGCGGCCCCGGGTAAATGGCGTCGAGCACCGGATAACGGCGTGTGGAATCGAAGTTCGTGGGACGGAAGATCACGCCATGCAGATCGGTGATATCGTCCCGAGCCTTTACCATGAAGCGCTCGGGCCACTCCCACCCCGTTGCAAAGAGCTCAGTCAGATCTCCGACCTCGAGCGTGCGAATAGTCCGTCCGTCGGTGTCTCGCAGCACGGACACGGGAATCGTGTCCACTCGGGAGTACGTGTCCACCCAATAGCGGCCCGTGGGCGACGCGATGATCGTATGGTCGGCGTCTTCGGGCGTGAGCAGCTCGAGCCCCGAGCCATCCAGGCCCACCCGGTAGAGGTGCCGATAGTACGGGTCCCGACCCGGCTCCCGGCCTCCGGCGGTGAAGTAGACCAGGCGGCGCGGCTCGTCGACGTGGACGATGTCGTGTACGACAAACGAGCCGGATGTGATCCGGTTCTGCAGAGCGCCGGCCCCGTCGTAGAGATAGAGATGAGCCCAGCCGTCACGTTCGGAGAACCAAATGAACTCCGCCCCGTCCCCCAGGATTCGAACGTTCGGCCGGGCGCTGAAAGCGGGGTTCAGATCCACCTGAGTTGGGCCTCGCTCCTCGAGAATCGTGCGCGTCTCGCCGGTGGCGGCCTTGGCCGCCTGGAGGCGAACCGACCTATCGCCACGTTCGAAGTTCAGGACGTAGACCTGCGCTCCGTCCGCACTCCACCAGATCTGCTGGAAGGCGAAGGGAGATCGGTAGTGCGCAATCAGCGGATCAGCATCCACCTGAATCGCCGTCCGTGACGCAATGTCAACGATCACCAACTCCGCTCGAGGGATCACGCTGTCGCCTGGAAGAGCATACCGGTAGGCATGGTGGACAGGACGGAAGCTTCCATCGTCCGGCACCGACTGCACGAGGTGCATCTCCGCGACGTCACGCTGATCCAGACGATGAGTCACGATCAGCTTCGAATCCGGGGACCATATCGCGGAGGGCGGCTGCCGAATGCCGAAGCGCCGCTCAGTCACCGCCGTCGTTCGTCCTTCGGGCTCCGAGCCGTAGTCGTAGTACGGTTCACCATCGTGGGTGAGCTGAATGGTGTCGCGTCCCGTCAGCGAGCGAATGAAAAGGTTGTGATCCTGCGTGAAAGCCGCCCACTCCCGGTCGGGAGACGGGAACTCGTGCGTGGGATCCGCCTCCGGCTTTTCGGACCCGGTACACCCATAGGTCGAGAGGCCGCACCGCCAACGCTGCTCGCCGAGGTCGAACGAGATGGCTCGGCCGTCGTCCTCGAACTCGAACGTGTCGAATGGAAGATCGATATGGACGAATGAGGTTTCGGCGGCAATCGAGAGCGCCGCGGCCAGCCGGACGTGGTCGAACGCGGGTGTGTGGGTGTCGCGCACCGGGTCGACCAAAACGAACTGCTTTCCGTCGCGGGCGTTGTTCCGATACCAGAAACGATCTGTCCCATCGATCCAGTTCGGGGTCACCGCCGTGCTGAAGACGAGTTGTGACGCGTGTGAGGGGAGGAACCGCTCCGCCCGGGCGTAGTCTTCCCTTGTGACTTGGGCGAACGCTGGCGCATGAGCGGCGAGCGTGAGAGAAACGATGCTTCCACAGACACCTAGCAGCAAACGCATGGTAGTTTCCTTCTCAATTGACACGTGGCAACTGCGAGCGGACACGCTCCGGCGCGAGGCCGTACGGCGTTCGTGAGGAACCCGCCGCAGGACCGGATGGAGAGGTGTTTGTACTCAATGGGACCTTGCTTTCCCCAGTCCGAAGTATGTCCCTGGTACTAGTGGTGTCGAGCCACGCGGATGAGACTTCCTTGAAATGCACCCGTGGCCAGCTCGAACCTGTGCAGGGTCACGATCGGCACGACCGTTCAGCTGAGAGCGGCACGAGACGATCAATGTCGAGATGCATGATGCTGCCAAGCCCGAAGACCAGCATCGCAACGGGTTCAGGGACTGCCGGCGACGCGGATCGGGACCGTGCTGTTGTCGAACGAGCCGTCGCCAAGCTGTCCTTCTTGGTTGCGTCCCCAGCAATAGGTGGCGCCCGTCGTGGTCACGCCGCACGTATGAAAACAGCCCGCCGCCAGCGTGGCGAACTGGTGGCCGCCGGTGACCGCTACCGGTACCCAGCTATTGTCCACGGTCCCATTTCCCAAGGAGCCCACCCCGTTCTCCCCCCAACACAGGGCAGAGCCGCTCGTGCTCAGCCCGCAGGTGTGGTAGCTGCCGGCGGTGACCAATGCCCAGGGCGATATGCCGGTGACCGTGATGGGCACCGGGCGGTCGGTGGTGGTGCCGTCGCCCAACTGGCCATCGATGTTGTAACCCCAGCAATGCGCGTTGCCACTGTCCGTCACCCCACACACGTGTTTGTCGCGGGCGACGAACGAAGCGAACGCGATGTTGCCGGTGACCGCGGCCACCTCGAGACGGTTCGCGGTGGTCGCATCCCCCAGCTGCCCGTGCTCGTTGCTTCCCCAGCAGTGGACCTGCCCGTCGGCGGCAATCCCGCACGTATGTCCGCTGCCGGGGCCCACCGAAACGAACTCGAGATCGGACGCCACCCGCACTGGCACCGGGCTGTCGGCGGTCGACCCGTCGCCCAGCTCTCCGAACGGGTTCCCTCCCCAGCAATAGATGCCGCCGTCGGTCGTGACGCCACAGGTGTGGGAGCGTTCGGCGATCACCTCACGGAACCGGAGCCCGCCTGTGACCGGGACCGGCACGTTGCTATCCTCTGCGGAGCCGTCGCCGAGCTGTCCGTCCGCGTTCGAGCCCCAGCAGAACGCCACGCCGTCGGTGGTCACCCCGCAGGAGTGGGTTACGCCCCGAGCGCTCACCGAGGCAATGGTGAGTCCTCCGGCCACCAGGACCGGCGTGCCGCGGTTCGTGTTCGTGCCGTCGCCGAGCTGGCCTTCGACGTTCTCACCCCAGCAATACACGGCACCGGTGGTCGCAACACCACAGGTGTGGAATGTGCCCAGACTCAACGACCCGAAGACCAGAGGCGACCCGTCGGTGATCGTGGCCGTTCCGCTCTTCCCCTCGCTCGTCGCACGGACGAGGACCGTGCCTCGGTCGGACCGGGTCACCAGTCCACCGGCGTCTACCGTGACCGCGTCCGGATTCTCGCTCTCCCAGGTGACGGCGCGATCAGAGAGCGCATTTCCCTCGGTATCCCGCGGAATGCCCGTCAGCTGCACCCTCTCGTCGACCCCGATGGACGCGGTGGGTGGTACGACGTCGACCGTAGCCACGGGGACCGGATCCGGCGCCTCGACGGATTGGGTGCACGCCCCGACCACCACCACCATCGCGCCGAGCGCGGTCCACAGAAGCGGCCTGAGGCCGCCGGAAAACCGGATTCGAACAGGGTGCGGAGGACCCCTGCCCACGGGTTCAGTGTCCCATGTGCCGGAGGTGGACGCGGAAGAGGCGGCTCTCTGTCTCCCGGAGGAGATGTGACCCAGAGAGACCGCCTCGGTTACGCGTACGAGTGACAAGCCGCGACCCCGTCGCTGGCAACTAGCAGGTTGCGGAAAAATTGATGGTGAGCCGCGTTTGTCCGGGTAACACGACGGTGTACCAGCGTGCGGTCCCCTATTACCGCCCCCGCGGTGCGGTCGGCGTGACGAATGCGGCCCACACTGCCCCATCAGGGGCTGCCTTCGGCCAGGGTCAGGGTGCGTATCCGCATCAGATTGTAGACCGCGGCCGTGAACGTAAACACCCACCCGACCCGCGGGGTCCCGCGATGTCGGAGTTTGCGTAACAACCCAATCGTCTTGCCCCACCCGTAGATCTCTTCCACTTTTTTGCGCTGCCGTTGACTGATCGCATAGCTGGGATGGCGCGTCGTCCGGCCATCCACCGCGCTCCGCAACCGCGTGCGGTGCACGTTCGGCGTGACGTGGGGCGTCCAGCCCAACGCCCGCAGCGTGTCGACAAACCCGCACCGATCATAACCCTTGTCCGCCCCCAACGTCCGACGCCGGGCCGTCGGCGGTAAGCTCCCCACCATCGCCAGCGCACTCGCACACTCCGCCTCGTAGCCGGGCTGCGTCACGTCGGTCGCCACCACGAGCCCGTGCCGATTATCCATCAACACACTCGCCAAGTACGCCAATTGCGCGCCTTGCCCCCCACTCTTCCGCGTCAACCGCGCCTCCGGGTCCGTCCGCGACGCATGCGTCGCATTCGTCCGTTTCTCCTGGCGAAACGTCACGCTCGGATTCCCCGGATCATCGTCCGTTGGCGGGCGGGTGCCGGCCTTCGGCTGAAAACTCTTCTGACTCGCCCACGCGTCCAGCAAGGTCCCGTCGACGGTGAAATGCTCATTCGACAACAACGCCCGCCGCTCCGCCTCCTGTAACACTTCGGCCAGAAACGCATCCGCGATGCCCCCCTCGACCAGCCGCGTCCGATTCTTCGTAAAGACCGTCGGCACCCACACCGCGTCGTCCAGATTCAACCCCACAAACCATCGGTACAGGATGTTGTAATCGAGCTGCTCCATCAGCTGCCGCTCGCTCCGGATCGTATACACCACCTGCAGCAATAACGCGCGTAACAAATGTTCCGGGGGAATCGACGGCCGGCCCCGCCGCGCGTACAGCCGGTCCAACTGCGGCGAGAGCCGGGCTAACACCGGGTCCACCAGCGCCCGCAGGGCGCGCAACGGATGGTCGGAGGGCACCCGATCCTCCGCACTGATATAGCTGAACAGCGCCGACTGATTCGTCTTGTTCCCGCGCATCGTGGCACTCCCATCGAGGTCCCTCTACGATAAGAACTTCCGGCTCGCGATGCTATCGTCCATTACCCGACTTTTTCCGCAACCTGCTAGAAGCTGGGGTTGTTCTGTCGCTCGGCCAGCGGGAGCGGGAAGCACGTCACGCTTCCGTAGAGCCCCCCGATGTGCGGAAAGGGCGTACCCGTGGCCGGTGTGAACGGGAGCCCATAGCGAAGCTTGTCGCCCAAATGGTGGCTTTCGAGGAAGAGCTCGGCTGCCCGCTCCGTGATGATCAGATCCTGAATTTCGGCGGCGCTGGTCCCGCCCGTGTAGGCGGGCAGGCCATGGGCCGCGCGCAGGGCGTCGACGATGGCGACCGCCGCCGCTCCTCCCTGCACCTCGGCAATGATGAGCTGCGCTTCCTCGTACCGTGCGATCGGCATGGGAGAGTCCAACGATGTGTACTTAGTCTGGCTCCACCACGGCCGGACCACGACGCCCACCGTCATGATCCCGAGGTCGACGTCGCCGATTCGGGTGTCGGGGACTCCCTCGATCATGAGATTCCGAAAGTCGTCTTCAACAACGGCCGCTCCATTCCGGTTAACCCAATTGAAGACCTGGTTGTACCGGCGCGGCGGCGTCGCGGAATACGACGCATTCAAGACGAAGCCCGCGGGAACCAGCAGGGCATCGGCCATGGCGCTCGCGCCATCACCCCGGCCCAATGCCGCCCGGGCTCTGCCGACATACGCCGCATTGAGCATGGTGGTATTCCCGGCGGTCTGGGCGGCCGCGATGGCTCGGGTGAACCGCTCTTCCGCCTGTGCAAACATCTCGACGGGGGTCAGCTCAGGTCCCAGATCGATGGCCGCGGAGCACATGCCCTCGCCCAACAGGGTGATGCCGTATCCGGCGTATACGGCGGCGGTGGCCATGAGCGAGCTCCGGTTCGGCACCTCCGCGTCGGTCCAACCCTCCAGGGCGGTCAACGTATTGTCGGCCTGGAATCGGGCAACGGACAGCGGGACGTAGATTCCTCCCGGCGTCTGGTCGCACGTGAGGCTCCCGTACACTCCTCCGGCCTCGGAGCTGGTGCGCCGGTCGAAGTCCCAGTACGCCGCCCACCCCGTCGCGTTGGCTAACTCGTCTCCGTTTTGCCCCGCCCCGAGGGTGTAGTTGGTGAAAGCGCATTCGAAGTCCGCAACGACGCTATTCACCAGCAGTTCGGCCTGCGCAGGGTCGTTCAAGGTTGTGGCACTGATCTGGCTGGGCGAGTCGATTTCGAGGACGTCGCCGCATCCAGTGGCAGCCGTTACAAGCAGGGCCAGGGCCAACCCGGCCCCCGCCCTGACGGCGAAGCGGCCCGCCATCCGGTCAAAGTCCGCTGCTTTCTTCATCTCTATGTCTCCCGTTGCGAAGCCCTGCGGCCGCGCGGTGTTGTCGAGTCCCGTAATCATGTTCACCCTCCGATCAGAAGGTGATGTTGATCTGGGCGAGGATCTGCGCCAGCGGCGGAATCTGGGCCTGCTCGAAGTACAGATCGAACAGCGGCGCATCGAGCGCCGGCAGATGTAGGCTCTCCGGATCCAGTCCGGTGTAGCCCGTCCAGGTGTGCAAATTTCGACCCGCCACCGTGATCGAGGCTCGGCTGGCCCCAAACTTGGACGCCCATGAATTCGGCAAGGTGTAGCTGACAGAGAGCTCACGGAGTTTCATGAACTTCGCTGGGCTCAGGTACTCATCGATGATGACCGTCCCTCCGGACAACGTGGCCGCCGCCACCCGTACCGGGTCGAACGCCGATGGGTTTAGAGTGACCTCGCATTGGTTGAACAGCCCGCACCGCGCCCAGGTGTTCACGTCGAAGAGCTTGTGTCCGCCCTTGAAATCGAGGAGGGCGAACAGTTTGAGCCGCTTGAACAGCGTGACGGTAGTGTTGAAGGCCCCCTCATATTCCGGTGTGGGCCGACCCAGGAAGACCTCCGGTGCCGCAGTGCACGGCAGCGGCGTGGCGCCCGGTCCCGCGTCGCACAGCACATTGATCGGATTCCCGAGGGCATCGGCGTCGGCGCTGACGACCTTCTTCCGCCACCAGCCGGCGATGGGGAAGCCCTCCTCATGCCGGTTGTAGATGAGCGGGATGGAGGTCCGTGAGGGATCGGTCGGATCGATGTCAATGATCTTGTTGTAATTCGTCGAGAAGTTGAACGTGAAATCCACGCTCACGTTTTCCGCGTCCACCGCCAGAACGTTCACCAGCGCCTCGATCCCCTTGTTGGTGATCAGGCCCGCGTTCACGAACTGCTGGCCGGGAAATCCGGACGACGGTGCCACGTCGCGAAGCAGAATCGCGTCCTTGGTTCGCGAATTGTACCAGGTAAAGTCAAGGGCGACCCGATCGTCGAACAGCCCGGCCTCGAATCCCAACTCGAGTTCCTCGCCTCGTTCCGGGGCAAGCGCGGGATTTCCGAAGGCGTTGGGCGTGACCGTCGGACCCGAAAGACCGACGGCGGGCGCGTAGATCTGGAGCGACGCAAAGTTTGCCGGTTGCTGGCCCGATGCACCCCAAGCGGCGCGGAGCTTCAGCGCGTCGATCGGACCGACATTAAAGAAGGACTCGTCACTCACCACCCAGGACCCGCTGATCTTGGGATAGTATATCAAGTCGAAATCTTCCCCGAACGAACTGTTGTCGTCGGCCCGCACCGCCCCGGTCAAGAAGAGACGATCGTTGAGGACAAACTGTTGCTGAACAAAGAATCCGAACGTCTTGTTTTCCACGAAATTGTCGAAGCCCAGCCTTATTGCCGTCGCAGTGACCGCGGTCACGCCACGCACCGGAAACGCCTGTCCCGTTGCCGACGCGAACTCCGCGAAGTTGCGGTAATACTGGGTGCCGACCGTCGTCACCGATCGGATGGCGTTCGACAAGTTAAGATCGAGCGAGCCGTTGTAGTCTATTGTCGTGAGGCTGAGATTCCGACGGGTGGCGACCTTCGAACCCTCATTAAAAGGAGCGCCGAAGAATGCCCCATCGAACGCGGTCATCCGCTGCGTGATCTGTTGGTTGTCCTCCGACGTCTGGTCCAACCCGACGGTCAATCGGTGGCCGAACCAGTCGGTCGGCCGGTGGCTGACCTTGACGCTCCCCGTGAACCGGTCGACGTCCTGAAAATCTTGGAAGATGTTCAGCCACGTCTCGGGAGGAGCCGTGTTGAACCCGCGGTTGGCTGTCGCCCGCGTCTGCGGGGTTGCGAACAGAATCCCCCACATGGTGGAGAAGCCCTCCTGTCGGGCTAATTCCCGTTTGACCACGTTGAATCCGAGGCTGGCCTGCATGTCGAACTTTTCGTTGGGAGTGACCGTGACATTGGTCCGGCCGCTAATGCGCTGCAGACTGTTCTGGGGTTCGATCCCCTCCTCGAGATCCACGTCGGCACTCACGAAATACTGGATGATTTCCGATCCCCCCGACATGTTCACCCCATAGCCTTGGATGTGTCCGGTTGTCCAAAAGGGCGCATTGCCCGCCGCCGCCTCAGCCGCGAACAGGTCCTGCTCGAAGATCGACCCGTCCGGCTCCAACGAGAAGTTGTGGTCCATCCGGTTGGAGGCGTCCTTGAACCAATTCCCGCCTTGCTTGACGTTCACGTGGAAGGTCGGACGCTCGCCGCGAGTTCCTTTCTTCGTGATGATCTGGATCACCCCGTTCGATGCCTCCGTCCCGTAGAGCGTCGCGGCTGCGGGACCCTTGATGATCTCGATGCTCTCGATCTCGTCCGGGTTGAAATCACCAATGCGTGAGATGTAGGCATTGCCCTGCCCGGCCGGCCCGGTGTTGGCCTCGTTGCTCACCCGAATGCCGTCGACGTAGACGAGAGGATCACCCTTGAGGGAGATGCTGGACCGTCCCCGGACCTGAATGCGCGGGCCCGATCCCACCACCCCGGTCCCCGGCATGATGATCACGCCAGGGGACCGGCCGTTGATGAGGTCAGCGACCGAGGTGATCGGCGCAATCTCGCTGACCTCAGCGGCATCGATCTTCACCACCGCGTTGCCGATCGCGCGTTTCTGCAGGGCGCCGGCCACACCGGTCACGACGATCTCATCCAGGGCCAACGCCGACTCAGTCAGCTCCACCTGGATATTGGTCATTCCGACGACCACCTGCAGCACCGACGGTCGGTACCCGATCCGCACCACGATGACGGTGGCCTGTTGGGTGCGGATCCCGCCGATGCGAAACTCCCCCCGGGCGTCGGTGGTGGCGGTCAAATTCGTCCCCTCCACGGTGATCCGCGCATTCGCGATGGGTCGAAGGGTGCGGGCGTCCACCACCGCTCCCGCCACTACATCCTGCTGGGCCTGAGCCGGGAGCACGGCCAGGGTGACGAGACACGCCGCGCCGACCAGCAGACTGATCAGGCGCCGACCGGGTGCAACCGGTCGGGGTGACGACATCGTGTTCTCCGACGAGCGGTAATACATACGACCCCCTAAAAGATGAGGCAGGAATTCACCACGCTATGAAATCTCAGCGTGCTGGTCGGGCGGATCCACCGTGAGTTGTTGTAGCCATTACTCACAGAACGGCCCCTAATCTTCATTGTTATGGAAAAGCGCGCGACCTTCGGGCTAGCACCGAACGGTCGTAGCCGGAGGTCACCACGAAAACGGATCATCGGCCGCGTCGTTGAGGGACAAACCGACGATCGCGGATAGTATGTCGCTGGAGACAGCCCACCGCAAGGGGGATCGGTATTGACCGTAAAGTACGTTTTTCTGTACGACCTCGAGCGCCAATCGTGGTCTCGCCGGGGCACGGCGTCCGTGCACACCCGAAGATCGACCGTCACGGCCTGGCCACCACAGCCACGGGGATCATGCTGTCATCGGGCGAGCCGTTACCGAGCTGGCCCTCGTCATTTCGGCCCCAGCAGTAGGTGGTGCCGGCCTTGGTCACGCCACACGTGTGAAAACATCCCACCCCGATGACGGCAAACGAGTGACCGCCCGACACCTGGATTGGGATGTGGTTCTCGGCGGTGTTTCCGATTCCCAATTGTCCCTCGGCGTTCGCGCCCCAGCAGGACACGTCACCGCTCAAGGTGATCGCACACGTATGGTAGCTGCCCGCGCCCAACGTCAAGAACTTGCTCAACCCGGCGACCTGAACCGGGAGGTTGTTCTCGGCGGTGGTACCATCGCCCAGCTCGCCAAAGATATTGCTCCCCCAACAGTACACGCTACCATCAGGTGCGAGGCCGCAGGTGTGCATGTCACGCGACACGAGGGCGGTGAGGGTGAGACCACCCGCCACCAGCACCGGCACCAGGCTCTCATCCTTGGTGCCGATGCCGAGCTGACCGGTTTCATTGGCTCCCCAGCAATACGCCGTGCCCGCCGTGGTCAACCCACACGTATGACTGCTCCCCGGACTGATCGAGGTCCACTCGAGCCCGCCCGCCACCGGCACGGGCACGGGACTGCTGATCTTGGAACCGTCGCCGAGCTGGGCAAAACCGTTGTAGCCCCAACAATACGCTTGGCCGCCGATGGTGATGCCGCAAGTGTGCGAACGCTCGACGGTGATGGAGGCAAAGATGAGGCCACCCGCGATCGGCAAGGGAACCGGGCTGGAAAGAGTGGACCCGTCGCCGAGCTGCCCGTTTTCGTCGCTACCCCAACAGTACCCGGCCCCGTCGGTCGTGACACCACAACTGTGGGCCGCGCCCCGGGCGCTCAGCGAGACAAACGTGAGGCCACCCGCCACGGGCTTCGGTACCACCCGGTTGATCACGGATCCGTCGCCCAGTTGTCCCTCGGTGTTTTTTCCCCAGCAATACGCGATGCCGGCGCCGGTCAGCCCGCAGGAGTGGTAGGTTCCCAAGCTGAGCGACGTGAATACGAGCGGAGCTGGTTCGGAGATGGTGCCGATCCCTCGAACGCCTTCGCTCGTGGCGGTGATGGTTGCCGTGCCCGCTCCGGTGCGGGTGACCATCCCGTCTTCATCGACCGCCACCGATGTCGGGTGGGAACTCGACCACGTCACGACCCGTCCGGACAGCGCATTGCCGTTGGCGGCCCGGGGGGTCGCCACGAGCTGTATGCTCTCGCCGACGTCGACGGTGGCCTCCGACGGTTGGACGTCGACCGACGCCACGGGCACCGGTCCGGTTGCCTCGGGCGGCCCGCCACACCCACCTATCAGCGTCGCGACGCTGGTAATCAGGAGAGCAGAACGGGACGACATTACGTCCGGCAAAGCCCCGCGCACCACCGAACGGCAAGCGGCACCCATTCACCGACGTGAGGGAGGGGCTGTACCATCGTCGTCTCCATCGGGGTGTATACCGTAAGACGTGGCGATCCAGTCGTCTCGTCGCGGTCACGCCGGTTACCTGAAGGGAAACACCGTCGCGCCGAGACAGGCCCGACGCCAGCCGCCGACTCGCTGAATGCCACAGCGACCGATGGCGGGCTCCTCTCGCCATTATACGCCCGGCCCCAGGTTGTGCAAGGTGAGGGGCGACCGTGGATGCCGGCGGCATCAACGAGGCTCATAATGACCCCACGTATCTCCGCTCGACAAAAAGGTGACAGGTTACCGGTTACAGGTGACAGGTCCTGCGTGCCGGGGTTCTAAGATTTGGAACCTGGAACCTGGAACCTGGAACCTGTCACGGCCTACCGCAAGGTGACGTTCACCACTTCCCGGCCTTCCAGGATGAAGGCCGAAGACGTCCAGGTCTCGTAATCCTGATGCGTCGTCACGATCCGATACGAAGCGGGCGCTTGCGCACGGATCCAGTAACGGCCGTCGTCGTCCGTCGGCGACGCTGCCGTCGCGTTGCCGACGTCGTCCAGCAGGGTGACGATCACCCCCCCGACCGGTCGCCCGAGACTATCGATCACTCTGCCAGAAACGTCGCCGTAACCCGGCGGTGCCGCGTCCGACCGGCTTCCCCGGATGGCCCGCCGGGTCTTCGCTACGTGCTCGACTTCATAGGCGACACTCCAGAGGCGGATCACCCCACACGGTATGTTCGACCGCCCTGGACTACGCGCCCCCACGCCCTCGAGCGTGTACACCTCGATCGACGAAAAGTCGATGGGGTTACGATTGTACACGTTACTCCCAACGAAGTCCCCCGGGACAATTTTCCCGTCCACATAGTAATCGAACGGACAGTTGTTTCGCCTCACCCCGATCGCCCGATCGAGCATGACGTCCATGTGGTAGGGCATCTTCTCGATTTCGGTCCGGCTGACCAAGTTCTGCCGTCGGTATGAGCCCTTAAAGGTGAAATCCACGTCGATCCACGGATCTGCCGCTTCGACGACGAGCTCGGGCAGCTCAATCTGGTTGGCGCGCATCGGAAGCGCATCCGGCAACCGCGTGGTGTCACTCATCATCCCTTCGGGCTCGAGGGTGAGATTCAGGGTGACGCCGAGGGGATGGTACCCCAGCCTCCGAATCTCGATGCGCAGCACAACGGGAACGCCAGGCAGATAGAAAACGCCCTGTTGGTCCGTCGTCGCAAGAACTCCAACCCCGACGGCCTCGACTCTCGCGTTCGGGACTGGCGCGCCGCTCTGCGCATCTACCACGACGGCCGACAACGTCGTCCGCCCTTCTTGGGCGACGCCAGGCTGCGTAGCCGCCGCGAGAAGGAAGCCGAGAAATCCGACCAGAACAGAATGGAATACGTACATATCGGGATTCGAGAAGGATAGTTCATTCTCCTTGACAATTGCCACCCCTCTCGACAAGTCACGTGAGGTAAGCGACCCCAACGTCCAACGCGTCCGGCGCCCGCTCCCCTCGGCCCCCGCAGCCATGTGCCTTCGGACACTCCGAGCTCAGAGGAAACCAGCATTGGGGTCCAGCGGCGGATGAGGGACGGCGCGCAGTTCAACAAGTGCAAACGGTGGTAGGGCGGTAGATTACCGGTCCCCGCTGATCCGCGCTACTATAAATGAATAGAGCCGTGGGGTCGGTCCGCCGAACGAGCTGGTGTTATCAGGAGAGAAGGCGTTCTAGTTCGGCTAGCGCTTCGGTTGGGTCCTCCACCTTTATGGTTGCCATTCCCATGGCGCGCGCGGGTTTGAGGTTGGCACCGAGGTCGTCGAGGAAGATGCTATCGGACGCCGGGAGGCCGAGCTCGTCCAGCACCAGCTCATAGATGCGTGGGTCGGGCTTGCGCAGACCGACCTTGCACGACTCCACGAACACGTCGAACTCGGCCTGCAGCTCACCCATTAACCGGTACCACTGGTTGCGTGATTTCCAGTTGTTGGTCAGCGCCGCGGTCTTGAGGCCCCGCGCCCGCAGGCCACGGATGGCATCGATCCTCTCCGGTCGCACGGTTGCCATCTGATCGAACTCGCCCAACAACTCGACGGCGGAAAAGGGGGCGCCGGCGGCAGCAGCATCAGCGTCGAGCGCCCGATAGAACTCCTCTAGAGAAATTTCACCGCGCTCGAGCTGGGCCCACGTCCCGTCCGGTCCGCCGCTGCCAATGACCCGCCCCACTGTCCCTTCGGGAAGGCCGCGCTCCCGTTCGAAGTGGAGAATGATTCGGAGCGGCGATCCCAACACGACGCCACCGAGGTCGAAGATGACGGCGCGGTAGCTCATTTCGAGAGGCTCCCTTATCTCCACAAGAGTCTAGCCCATCTCGACGAGAACCGTCTCCAACGCGACCAATCCCCGTTCTAACACCTTTTGGTCAAGACCGAATCCGATTCGAAGATACCCGTCCATACGAAAGTGATCGCCCGGTACCATCAGGACGCTGTCTTGTTTCCGTAACCGGTCCGTCAAGCGCGTCGAGTTCACCTCGGCATGGTATCCTGGGTACACGAACGCGCCGGCTAGCGGAGGAATATGCTGGAGCAGGTGGGTGCGATCGGCCAGCCATTGCTCGATGAAGCGGTATTGGTCTCGCAAGACGCGGCGGTTGCGCTCGAGGATGCGTGTAGCGTTGGCGGGCTCCAAGGCCTTCTGCGCGAGGCGGTCCGACAGGAGCGACGGGCCGATGGTCGTGTAGTCCTTGTACCGCCAAAGATCTGCCACAGCAGAGGATGATCCCAGGATCCAGCCGATTCGTAGACCGGGAAGCCCGTAGGCTTTGGAAAGTCCGGATGTCACCAACACGCGGTCTCCTCGACCCCAGAAGCTCGGTGTCTTCGCGTCGGTGAGCTCGGCCCCTCGGTACACTTCGTCCGCCAGAATCCAAACACCGAACTCGTCTGCGATTCGACAGATCGCATCCATCTCGTCTGTAGTGAGAACGGAACCTGTCGGATTGTTCGGATTACACACGGCGATCAGGCTGGTCCGTTCCGTGACGGCTTCCTGCAATGCGTCGAGATCGGGCCGCCACGCTCCATCGCACGGCTCGAGCGGAAGCGGTAAGACACGGCTGCCGAAGGCCTGAGCTACGCCCCAGATCTGCATGTAGTTGGGCGTCATCACGACGACATCGGTCCCCGCCGCTGCGAACTTCCACGCCCCGAGGAAGTTGGCCTCTGCCGTGCCAATGGTGACGAGTACGTTGTCGGGTGACGCCCCCGCCCCCTCATATTGTGCGGCAATCTGCTGGCGCAACTCCGGTGACCCGTTGGTGTGCCCGTAGCCGAGGCGAATGTTCGCGAGGTCTATATCATCGAGTATCTCTTCGATTTGCAGGGCATGCACCCCGCTCTCCGAGAGATTACAGGTGACATGATTCTCCCACGTCGATTGCATCCGTTCCATCTCGAACGTTTCGATCTTCATATGTCCGATCCCGTTGAGCGTGTCAGTATGTCAAGATCCGCTATCAGCCGGTGTTCCGCCACTCGCAGCCCGGCGTCGCCAATATGCGTAGACCGGCAGTCCTAAAACGAGCAGTCCCAACCCGGTGAACGCCTCGACCGGCCGCTCCAAGACGGTGTTGATGAGAAGGAAAGCGACTGCCACCAAGAAGAGGCCCGGCACGATTGGATAGCCGGGTACCCGATAGGGTCGAGGCACGTCTGGCCGCTTGACCCGGAGGGTGAAGACCGATGCGCCGGCCGCCAGGTAGATCAAGAGGGCGGCAAAGGTGGCGTAGGTGAAAAGCTGATCATAGCGCCCCGACAGGGCCAGGACGCACGCCCAGATTCCCTGTGCCAACAGCGCCACGTGAGGCGTGCGGTGCCGGTCGTGCACCCGGGCCGCAGCTCGGAAGAACAGACCGTCACGTGCCATGGCGAAGTACACCCTCGCCCCGGTAAGCACCACGCCGTTCGCTGCCCCGAGCGTGGAGACAATGACCGCCGCCGAGATGAACGCCGTTGCCGACGGCCCGAATAACACCGCGGCAGCCTTCCCGGCGACCCGCAACTCACCGCTCATCTGGTCGATAGGCAACGCGCGAAGATACGCGGCGTTGACGAGCAGATAGGTCACCGTCACCACCAGGATTCCACCGATCAGTGCGACGGGTAGCGACTTGGCCGGGTTGCGAACTTCCCCCGCCGCGAAAGTGAGGTTGCTCCAGCCGTCGAACGTCCACAGCACTGCCACCAGCCCCACCCCGATCGCGGGAATCCACGCGTCGGGAGGAGCAGGCAGTGGGGCAGGGGCAGGGGCAGCGGCAATCGACGACGTGGCCGGCAAGGCGACCCAGAGACCCAGAATAGCGAAGGCACCGAGGATCAGGAGCTTCAGGATGGTGAGCCCATTCTGTACGACGGTTCCCGCCCGAAGGCCCTGAACATTCAGCGCCGTGAGCACCAAGATCGCGACACACGCGGCGAGCTGGCCGGCCGAGACTGACAGTACAAAGCCGCCGACCTCAATCGAAGTGATAATCCTCTGCGTACCCAGGGCCGGCACGAAATAACTCAGATACTCGGCAAAGCCCACGGCAACCGCCGCGAGAGCGCCGGTCTGGTACACCAGGAATGTGAGCCACCCAAACAAAAATCCGGTGAGGGGCCCGTACGCCTCTCGCAGGTAGACATAGAGGCCGCCGGACCGGGGCCATGCCGCACCGAGCTCAGCAAAGGTGAGACAACCGGCGAGTGACAGGAGGCCACCGAGCAGCCATACCGTGAGAATGAGGGCGGGCGAAGGCAGATCGCGCGCGATGAGCCCGGTGGTGAGAAAGATACCGGAGCCGATGACGATGCCGATCACCAGCATCGTAGCGTCGAACGAACCCATGCCCCGGACCAACCCTTCACCAGTATGTCCGGGGCCCTCCGTCGACGTCATGGCCAAAATTGTGTCTTGTTGAACAAAACGGCAAGCGATAGTATTGCCCTCTGCGTCCCGCGCGCCTGGGCAAACGCGGGATCTCAGACAATCGAAACACGGTCTTGCAAACGACCCGACAGGAGGCCACCTCTGACACCGGGATCGAGCAATCGAGCTGAGCCCGCGCGCGCTCCAACCGTCGCGCTTCTGGATGAGGGGCAACTCCGAGAGTTGTTGGGCTTCGAGCAGCCCGCACTCGACGCGGTCGAGGCGGCGTTTACCCACCTCGCCGAGGGGCGCGCCGTGGTGCCGCCGATCATGATGATCGAAGTACCCGGCCGAGGGGAAGTGGACGTGAAGTCCGCTTTCATCGACGGGCTCGAAGCGTTTGCGGTGAAGATTGCCTCCGGCTTTGCCAGCAATGCGGCGCTGGACCTGCCAACCACCGGAGGCCTGATGGTGGTCGTGAGTGCCGAGACGGGCTTTCCCCAAGCGGTGCTCATGGATGGCGGTTTTTTGACCGACCTCCGCACCGCGCTGGCGGGCGCCGTCGCTGCGAAGCACCTGGCCAGGTCCGCGATCGATTGTGTTGCGGTGATGGGCACTGGAGGCCAGGCGCGCTATCAGGTGCGCGCGCTCGCCCTTGTGCGCTCGTTCAACCGCGTCCTCGTGCACGGCCGCCGGCGCGAGGCCGCCGAGACCTGCGCAGCCGATATCGCCTCTGCCCTCGACGTCGAGGCTTCGGCCGCCGGCGCCGAGGAGGCGGTGCGGGGCGGTGACATTGTCATCACCGCCACGGCAACGCGTGAACCACTCGTTCGTGCGGAGTGGTTGAAACCGGGTGTTCACATCACCGCGATGGGTTCCGACACGCCTGGCAAACGTGAGCTCGGACCCGGCGTGTTACGACGAGCCGACCTGATTGTCTGTGATCTCTGGACGCAGGCGAGCGATTTCGGCGAGCTTCAGGCCGGCACCGAGGAGGGAATCACGTCGGACGACGTTCACGAGCTCGGTGAGCTCACCTCGGGACGGGTTGCCGGTCGAACCGACGATGAACAGATCACGATCTGCGATTTGACCGGGGTGGGAGTTCAGGATACGGCGATTGCGTTGTACGCGCTCGACAGAGCGAGAGAGAAAGGACTCACATGAAAGCGTCCACCACGTCGGATCCGAAAGGGAGCGGCGCAGCCGTGACCCGTGAGGACGACCGCAGTCGAGACTCGGTGCATCCAAAGTACCTCTTTCAATGGTACCAGCACCTCTACGAATCGCTGCCTGCGATACGGGAAGAAGCGCGCGCGGTGGGGAAGGAGTTGGGGATCGATCCTGCCCTGAACGAGTTTGGACTCTATGCGGGGAGTTCCGCCTGCGCCGGGCCGCTCCCCCGATACGTGCTCGACGCGATCGAGCGGGTCAACCGCGGTCGGATCGTCCCGATGCAGCACCTCGAGGACGAGCTGCGCGAGATTGTGAAGGACGTCTACGGCGACCACTACGATTTCGCGGTCACCAACACTTGCGAGAGCGCGCTGCGAGTTTCGATCGAGACGCTCTTCGCGCCCCCGATTCTCCGGCGAGGGGACGCCTATCGGGCACGGTTCATCACGCTGTATGGCGACGATCTCGGCTTTATGGCGGGCTACGGCCGTCCGTTTCCCCCCAAGTACAAGAATCTCAGCGTAGATCGATCGGTGTCCGCCGGTGAGCTGGGAGTGGAGGCGAAAGCGCTTGCCAACCTCGACGCGATCCTGGTGCGGTTTGAGGGGGCCGTGTATAGGGTCCACGGAGTCCGGCAGAATCCCGTCGCACTCCTCACCCACATCGATCCGGAAGCCACGATCCGGCGTTTGGAAGAGGTGGCCCAACAGCACATCCAGGAGTTGGCGGGATTTGCCGACCTGGGGTACGACACACCGGGGTATGGCTACGGCATGCACGACGATGACGGGGTACCGATCCTCAAACGCATGATCGGCGAACTCGCGCGGCGCCTGGATCGTCCGTTCATCGTGGACGGGGCGAGCTGCTGTCCGGTCATTGGGCTCTCGCCGGCGGACGTCGGCGCCGACGTGATGATGTGGAGTATGGACAAAGCCTGTCGGGCGCCCATCTGCGGGCTCATGATCGGCACCGAAGAAGCGATGGTGCCCATTCGAAAGGGGCTGGGCCTCGGTGGGCAGCGCGGAGGCGGGGTTTCCTCCCACAGCAAAGCGGTCTATTCCTTTGCCGATCCCGGACGCGACTCGCTCGCCGGACTGATCGAGGTGATGAAACGGCTGCGCGACGATCCCGACACCGTCACCCGCCCGGTCGACCGGATGCACGAGATCATCGTGGAGGAGTTCGAGACCCTCGAGCCGGCCAGGTTACGACAGGGCATCTTGATTACCAAGTCATATACCATGGGTGGGACCGAGCTCAACTATGCCGACACGTGGGTGGGCGGCGCGCTCGGTATCCCCATTTTCACCGACGAAGACCTCTTTGCCAATTCCAATCCCATCATCACTGCCATCGAGGAGATGGGTGTCCACCCCGCTACGGTCTACGGTGCAAACATGTTCCTCGGCCCGGGCATGGGGAATCTCGACGGAGACGGTCAGCTGAAAGAAGACGTGACACGCCTTGCGGTGAAGTCGCTGGTCAAAGCGGTTGAGCTGGTCTGCCGGCATGCGGGCCTCGATGCCTGACACCTCGAACCCTTTCCAGGGAATGGGCCGTCCGAAGACGACTGTTGTCACCGCCCTCGTGTTGTGCTCCTTGGTCGTCACCCCGACTTGGCTCGACGCCCGGCAGACGAGCTTCAAGGTCTACATCTCGGCGGACATGGAGGGCGTGGCGGGGCTCGTGTCGGACAATCAGGTCGGTCCTGGTCCTGATTACCCGCTCGGACGGCGGCTCATGACCGCCGAGGTGAATGCGGCGGTGAGGGCGGCATTCGAAGCAGGTGCGACCGAGGTCGTGGTGAACGATGCGCACGGCTCGGCTACCAACCTCCGGCCGGATGAGATCGACCAACGGGTGGTGCTGATCACCGGACGCCCCAAGCCGCACGATATGATGGAAGGGCTCGACAGCTCGTTCGCGGCCGCGATCTTCATAGGGTACCACGCGCGCGCCTCGACCACCGACGGCGTCATGGCCCACACCTACACGCTCCAGATCAAGCACGCCTGGCTCAACGAGCATGAGGTCGGAGAGCCCGGACTCAATGCCGCACTGGCCGGCTATTACGGTGTTCCGGTCGTCATGATCTCTGGTGATCGTGCGACCGTAGACGAGACACGCGAGCTCGTTCCGGAGGTCGAGGGCGTGGTGGTGAAAGAAGGGATTGGCTGGACGGCAGCCCGAACGCTGTCACCGGAAACGGCGCGGCAGCGGATCGCGGCCGGCGTCAGGGCGGGTCTCGCGCGTCGAGCGGACATCGAACCGGTAAGACTTTCGCAACCGGTCGTGTTGACCATGGAGCTGGCCCGGGCTGGACGCGTGGACATGGTCATGCTGGTTCCCAACATGAAACGGGTCAACGCTCGGACGGTGAGCTACGAGGCGTCGAACATGGCGGAAGCCTACGGCATCTCGGTCTTGATAGACGTGCTCTCCAGCCAGTAGCAAAAGACCGCGCCCGTCATCGCGGCCGGGCTTGCCAACGAAGGAAGCGGATCATGCGCCGACTCTTTTTTTCTTTGGGACTGGCGATCCCGTGCCTCGTCCTGCCCCTCTCCACTGCTCGGGCACAGGTGAGGCCGCTGTTTGACATGCGGATGCCCATGCGTGATGGCGTTGAGCTGTCCGCGGATGTGTGGATGCCGCAGGAGGCAGGTCGCTACCCGGCTATCATCATGCGGACCCCCTACCTCAAGACCGATTCCGAGGTGGAGCGCGCGGTGGAATGGGGAGAGTACTTCGCCAGTCGAGGTTACGTATTCCTCATGCAGGATGTGCGCGGGCGCGGGGATTCGGATGGTGAATTCGATTTCTTCTTCCAAGAAGGCGAGGACGGCTACGACACCGTAGAGTGGATCGCGGCTCAGGGGTGGTCCAACGGCCGCGTCGGGATGATGGGTTCGTCCTACCTGGGCACCGTGCAATGGCTCGCCGCCCGCGAGCGCGCCCCTCATCTAGCGTGCATCGTCCCCACTGCGTCCGGGGGACGCTGGTTTGAAGAACTGCCGTACAAGGGTGGGGCGTTCCTCATGGGGTGGGCGGTGAGTTGGATCGCCGGAACGTCGGGGCGGATTCCGCAAAGCAATCTTCGAGGCGTCGATATGGATCGCGTCTTTCAGCATCGACCCTTGATAACGATGGACGAGGCGGCAGGGCGCAAGATGCCGCTCTACAAGGCAATCCTCGAGCACGATACGGTCGACGATTATTGGAAACGCATCATGTTCGCGCCGAGTCACTACCGGCAGTTCGACATACCGGCGTTGCATGTCACGGGCTGGTTCGACGGCGACCAGCCCGGCGCGTTGCTCTACTGGGAGGGCGCGCGCGAGTACTCTCCCGCCAGAGACGAGCAATATCTCATCATCGGCCCGTGGGATCACGGGCAGACATTCGTGGGTGGTGCGCTGAGCGTGGGGGAGATGGAGTTCTCGCCCAACTCCATCGTCGATTTAGAGGAACTGCATCTATCGTTCTTTGACCACTGTCTCAAACAGACTACGAGCACCGTGGACTTTCCTCGGGCCCGGATCTACGTCACCGGATCCAACACGTGGCTCGAGGAAGCGGAATATCCGCCTACAGCCGTTGAATACGAGCGCCTGTACTTTCATAGCGGCGGGAGGGCCAACACGCTCGCCGGCGACGGGAGGTTGAGTTGGACCGTGCCCGCCCAGGAGCCACCGGATCGATACAGCTACGATCCCGAGCATCCCACTCCCATGAGTGTTGACGGAGGGTCGTTGGCGAAGGACTATCGAGCGATCGAACGACGTGACGATGTGCTCGTCTATAGCACCGAAGAGTTACGGGAGACCGTCACCGTTGTGGGTAGAGTCGAGGTGCACCTGTATGCCAGCAGCAGCGCGCGCGATACCGACTTCACCGCGCGGGTCCTCGATGTCTATCCGGATGGAAGAGCGGTAAACCTGGGGCCAAGCATTGGTGTGATCCGGGCCCGCTATCGAAATGGGTACGAAGCCACCGAGCTACTTACTCCCAACGACGTGGCGGAATTCAACATCAACCTCCACGACATCGGACACGCGTTCCTGCCGGGCCACCGGATTCGGGTCGAGATTTCGAGCAGCGCGTATCCCGCCGTGCATCCGAACCCCAACACTGGTAACCCCATTGCTACCGACACCGAGTGGAAGGTGGCGGATCAGACGGTGTACCACGACGCCGAACGAGCTTCCTACATGTTGGTTCCTGTACTGCCGAATCGATAGCGCTATCACGTGACCACCGGGATCACAGCGTACGCTTGTCCACTACGCGCACGGCCTTGCCTTCGCTTCGAGGGATTTCCCTGGGACCGAGGACCTTTATCGTACACGTGATCCCTAGGGTGCTCTGGATCTCGTAACTCAACCGCCGCTCCAATTGGGTCACATTGTCCGGGCTACTGTGGACATCGGCCGGCGCCTCGACCCGCACTTCCAAATCGTCCAGGTGATCGCGACCCCGATCGATGACAATCTGGTAGTGCGGCTCGACCTGGCCCGCCGCGAGAAGCACAGTCTCGATCTGCGAGGGGAATACGTTGACGCCACGGACGATGATCATATCGTCGGTCCGGCCGGTTATCCGCTCCATCCGCACCGTCGTGCGGCCGCAGGCGCACGGCTCCCGCGTGAGACGTGTTCGATCGCGAGTGCGGTAGCGAAGCAGGGGAAGTGCCGCCTTCGTGACACAGGTAAACACCAGCTCCCCCATCTCCCCCTCGGGAAGGGGCTCGCCGCTCTCAGGGTCGATGATCTCGGGGATAAAGTGATCCTCGGAAATGTGGAGACCCTGCTGTTGGCTGCACTCCGCGGCAACCCCGGGACCGATCACTTCAGAGAGGCCGTAGACGTCGAGTGCGACGATGCCCAGGCGCTCCTGGATCTGCTCGCGCATCCGATCCGACCACGGCTCGGCTCCGAAGATGCCGACCTTGAGCGGTAGCGATCGCAGGTCCACTCCTTCATCATCCGCCACCTCGGCCATGAGCAACGAGTACGAGGGCGTGCTGCATAGCACTGTGCTCCCGAAATCCTGCATGATCATGAGTTGCCGCTTGGTGTTGCCCCCCGAGATGGGAATCACCTTGGCGCCAACCCGCTCGGCGCCGTAGTGAAAGCCCAATCCGCCAGTGAACAGTCCGTAGCCGTACGCGTTCTGTACGATGTCATGCGCGGTGACTCCGGCGAGTGAGAGCGTACGGGCCATGAGATCCGACCACAGCTCGATATCCCCCCGGGTGTAGGCAACGACGATCGGCTTGCCTGTTGTTCCGCTCGATGCATGAAACCGGATCACCTCGTCGAATGGCACCGCCAAGAGGCCGAAAGGATAGTGGTCCCGAAGATCGTGCTTGGTGGTGAACGGGAGCCGCGCCAGATCATCGAGGGAACGGACGGTTTCGGGGGCGACACCGGTCTCCGCAAGTTTTTCACGATAAAACGGCACATGCTCCGCAAGGCGCCCGACACAGGCTTGCAGCCGCTCGACCTGGAGCTGCTCGATCTCCGGTCGCGGGGCGGTTTCAATCTCGTCCCAGATGTCGGGTCGTGTGCTTTTCGTTGCTGTCGACTGGCTGGATGTGTCTATGGCGTGATCCCTCCGCGAAATCCGTTCGAGATCGACCGTGGGCTTTACGCTGCCCTGTGAATGTCCGGTCGACATATCGGGCTCAAGATGTCTTCTGGCGGAAGGGTCCGCTAGATGGAGAGATGTCAGACCGCAACCCATTGGCCCGCGATATCCAGTCCCGCTGCGTAGTAAGTAATTGAAGGGACAACCACAGTTCCTGTCCTCCCGTAATCCATCAACGGGCTCGGTTGACGGAGAGCCCTCCCACCCTACCCCAGACTAGCCACGGAATCCACGGAAACCACGGACCCCCGCCCCCCTCCCTGAATTTGGGTTCCCCGCCCCCCACCAAGTGAATCGGCAACGCAGAGGAAGAAACCCGGCAGGAGGTTGGGGGAGGGGAACCACAATCCGGGTGTGGGGCAGGGTTTCCGTGCTTTCCGTGTTTTCCGTGGCCATTCAATCGCCGCTACGGGCGCCACTACCACACTCTTTCTTGGAGATGCCGGATGAGCGCTTTTTATGTATGGGTGCCGAGCAATCAACTCGCACGGGATGTATAGTTCCAAGCAATCTGAGATTTCGATTCAAGACAGGAGCAAACCATGCAACGACGCGATTTCGTGAAGAGCACCGCCCTCGGCGCGGCCGCAGGTCTAACCGCTTCGAGCCCGCTCATTGCCGACGAAGCACCCGCGCAAGCATCCAAGATCATCGTCGACGGCCTCGACACTTCGTTGATGAACGAGGGATTCGTCGGTCTCCTCAAGACCGGCGGCGTCGACTGTGTCCACAAGAGCATGGGCGACCACCAGTCGTACGGGGCGATGTATTCCTTCTTGGATCAGCACAAGAGTGAGATCGTCCCCGCCACCACGGTGCGGGAGATCCGAGAGGCCAAACGTCAAGGAAAGATGTCCGTCACCTTTGGCGTGCAGCACGCCAACCTCCTCGAGGCCCTGCTCAACAAGGACCCATACGACACGTATGGAGTGATCGTGGCCGGTCTCCGGGGTTTCTACGAGCAGGGCCTTCGGATTCACGGCATCTGCTACAACGTGGCCAACACCTTTGGTGGGGGATGCTTGGATCCCACCGTTCCCCTGACCAAACCCGGCCGGCGTCTCGTCGAAGAGATCCACAAGCTCAACATCATCCTGGACGTGGGCGGGCACACGGGAGAGCAGACCAGCCTGAACGCCATCGAGATGTCGTCGGGCGTGCTGATCGTGTGCACCCACAGCAACGTCCACGCCCTGAACCCCAACATGCGTGCCATCAGCGATCGGTTGATCGAGGCCATCGCCGGGACGGGTGGCGTGTTCGGCGTAACCGCCATAAGCGACTTCTTGGTGCGGAATCCGCGTACGGCAAGGCAACACGGGAAGAAGAGCCCACAGGCCGAATTGGGGCTGTATTTAGATCAACTGGAGTACGTGCGCCGGTTAGTTGGATCGGATCACGTTGCGATCGGACCGGACTTCGTCTGGGGATGGGGCGAAACGTTTGATCACAAAGGTTCGGTCTCTATCACTTTCCCAAGCGACACCCTGAGCGATGGCGCGGTCACTACCGTCAAGGGCTTCGAGAACATCTCCGAGCTTCCCAACGTGATCCGGGGACTCGAGGGTCGTGGCTGGTCGCGGGGGGATCTGGATAAGGTGCTTGGTGATAATTGGATGCGGGTGTATGGGGAGGTTTGGAGGGGGTAGCGGGGGACGGGGGCACAGGGGCACGGGGGCACAGGGGCAGGGGGCAGGGAAGCGTTTTCCCTGTCTCCTTCATTCCACTCTCGTACTCGCGGCGCTGTCGTCATTCCAGACGCGGCGGTCCAGGGGGAGATCAGCAAATTTTTCCGCACGAAACACCGGCTGGTGCACACCGTCTCGTACCTGCTCGTCGAAGTCGCGCATCACGCGCAGTCCGATTTTGAAGAGCAACACTAGGGCGGTCAGGTTGACGAGGGCCAGGAGTCCCATCGTCAGATCCGCAAAAGCGAAAATCGAGCCAAGGTCCTGCACGGAGCCCCAAAGCAGGAGCGCCAGCACGAGGACGCGGAAGACATTGAACGCGACGCGGTTTCCTTCGGAGAAGAAGTTGATCGAATTCTCACCGAGATAATAATTGTACGTGATCGACGTTGTCGCGAAGAGCAGCAGCGCGAGGGTGACAAAAACGCGGCCCGCCTCACCGAGGTGGCTCGCCAACGCGATCTGAGTCAGCGCGACGCCACCGAGCTCCGAGCCCGGTTGATAGGTAGTCGATAGCAGGATGATAAACGCGGTGCAAGAGCAGATGACGATGGTGTCGATGAAAACGCTGAACGCCTGAACTATGCCCTGGTTTGCAGGGTGCTTGACGTGGGCGACGGCGGCGACGTTCGGTCCGCTGCCGAGCCCGGCCTCGTTCGACAACAAGCCGCGCCTGGCACCCAACAGCAACGCCGCAGCGATCCCGCCGATGGCCGGCTCGAGGCCGAAGGCGCTGCGAATGATCAGTGAGAAGACGCCGGGTACTTCCCTGAGGTTCATCCCGATGACGACGACGGCTATCAGCACATAGCCGATTGCCATGATCGGCACCAAGAACTCGGCAAACGTGGCGATCCGACGGATGCCGCCAAAGATGATGATCCCGAGCAACGTCGCCAACGCGATGCCCGTCACGTGTGTGGGGATCCCGAAGGTGTTCTCGAAGGATATCGCGATCGTGTACGACTGCAGGGCATTGAACGCGAACCCGAACACGATGAGGAGGAGAATCGAGAAGATCACCGCGAGCCATCGAGCATTCAGGCCCGTCTCGATGTAATAAGCGGGTCCGCCGCGATACGTGCCGTCGGGTTCGTAACGCTTGTAAAGCTGCGCGAGCGAACACTCGAAGAAGCTCGTTGCCATACCCATCAGGCCGAACATCCACATCCAGAATATGGCACCCGGGCCGCCCAGGATAATCGCGACGGCGACGCCGGCGATATTGCCCGCGCCGACTCGGCCGGCTACTCCCAGCGCAAGCGCCTGGTAAGAGCTCACGCGACCCTGCTCGTGATGGAAGGCCCCCCGCAGCACGCGGAACATTCTCGTGAAGTGGCGAATTTGCACGAAGCGCGATGCGACGGTAAACAAAAGCCCCAGCACCGTGAGCACGCCGATGATCACGTAGCTCCACAGGATGTCAGTGATCGTTTGGATCATCGTTCAGCCGGAGTGGAAAGGTACACCGCGGAAAGCGATCTGCACTTGGAGCTGGGGGGCGAGATCAAATTAGGAGCCGGACAACCGAAGTAAGCTAGCGTCCTGCTCTGGGGGCGCAACACCGCGACGTCGTCTCGATCGTGTTGCGTCAAGGCATGACGCTGACGTTAGCGGGTGTCGGCATCGGCCTCGTCGGCGCGTTGGCGTTGACACGGTTCATGGAGACGTTGTTGTTCGGCGTGACCGCCACCGATCCGCTCACGTACGGCGGAGTCGGACTCCTGTTGGTAGGGGTCTCGGCGCTGGCGTGTTACCTGCCGGCGCGGCGCGCGGGGAAGATGGATCCGATGGTGGCGTTGCGGAACGGGTAGGCGGTGCGCTCCGGTCGTTCGCGTGGGATTGTTTACCTCAGGTTGTTCGACTTCGACCACACACTGCCCTTCGTGTGAACCAGAATGACGCCATTCGCAGCCCCCAGCCCGTATTGGGCCGCCGCCGCCGCGCCGCGGAGGACCTCGATCCGTTCAATAAGGTCCGCAGGGATGATGTCGAGAATGCTCAAGCCCACCGGGGCCGACGCCCCGACCTTGTGAAGCGTATTCGAGACCCGGACGCCATCTACGTAGATGATCGGATCGTTGCTGAGAGAAAAGCTGTTGACCCCCCTGAGCAGAATTCTCGACCCGGTGCCGACCTGGCCGGTCCCTCGGTTGACCGATACCCCAGCGCTACTACTGGTCAGCACCTCAGCCGCTGTTGTGGCGGCAGGTCGCTGGAAGGCACGAGCTTGTATGTTGAGCTCATCGAGGACATACCGCATCCCCCGCAGCAAGAAATCCGCTTCCGTCATCCGGTTAAGCCGGACGGTTACCCGCTCGATGCTCGTGGCGTACAGCGGGAACTTCAACCGGACGTTCACCGGCCCGGCCGGGACCTCATCGAATCGGTAGGTCCCATCCCTCGCCGTCCGGGTCTCGAAAACTGTTCCCTGCACCGCTATCCTCACGCCGGCAAGGGGTCGTCCGGTCGTCGCGTCTTCCACAGTGCCCCGGAGGGCGCCCGACTCCTGGGCCGCGGCGGTCTGTGGCAGGGAAACCGAGAAAACCACGCAAAGTGCCCCCCAGAGAGGAACACGGTGTAACGATGAAGATTTTCTCATGGAAGCCTCCCGCGGCGACTCGGGGGGCCGATCCGGACTCAGCCTTTGACGCCGAGTCCCTCGGGTGCGGTGGCAGGGCCTTTTCCGGGCTTCCATCACCCAATCCCGCTGTTGCCGCGCCCCTGAAATCTAACCTCGGGGACCGCCATCGGGAGCCAACCGCGGTCACTCCATTCAGCACGGTGCCCTGCCCCTCGAGCAAACCGCCCCCTCCCAGTCATTCTTGAGAGGGGCGGTTTGCCTCGCCGGGACGGGTGAAATGGCTAAAGCCGGACTACGAGCCGATGTTCGGGTTGTTGTCCCGCTCCAGGTCGGGCAGGGGGAAGCACCGCGTGTCGCCGTAGAACCCACCTTTGGGATAGGGCGTGCCGACCACGGGATCGAAGGGTATCAGCATGCGCCGGTGGTCCCAGAAGCGGTGCGCCTCCAGGAAAAATTCCCGGCGCCGTTCCTCGATCACATGATCCAGGATTTCGGTCGCGTCGTTCACGTCGATTGGGACGTAGGCCGGCAGACCAGCGGCGGCGTGAAGGACGTTAATGATGTCCACGGCCGGCTGGCCCAGCTGGATCTCGGCGATGATGAGCTGCGCCTCCTCATAACGGGCGATGGGTATGGGGGTCCCAAGGGACAGATACTTCTGCTGAGTCCAGACTATAGTTTCCCCATCGCCGCCGGTTAGCCCGGTGTTCACGACCGCTGTCCGCGGATCGAGAACTCCCCCAAAAGTGAGGTCTCGGGTTTGCGGGCTGATCGAATTTGTCTGCCCCAAGCCGTTTCGAGAGTAAACCAAGTTGTAGGACCGGGTGACCGCCTCTGAGTACTGGGCGTTCTGAATAAAACCGACGGGAATCGCCTGCGCATCGGTCAGGGCGCCGCCGGTATCCCCCCTGTTCAAGCGCGCCCGGGCGCGTCCGAGCCGGGCCATGTTCGCGAGCTGCGCGTCCGGCCCCCCTATAGCCGCGGTGAATAGGACCTCCGCCGAGGCGAATACCTCGTTGGGGGTGAGCTCCGGTCCCAGGTTGATGGCCGCCGTGCAGAAGCCTTCGCCCAGCAGAACCTGCCCGTAGCCGCCGTAGGCTTGGGCGGTCTGGATGAGCGTCGCACGATTGGCCACATCCGCATCGCTGAAGGAGTTCAGCAACGTGATGGCCTGGTCCGCCTGCCAGATGGCGGTGCTCAACGGCTGATAGATCGCCCCGAGGCTTCCGCATTCGCGGGTGGCATACTGCTGCCGGAATTCGTCTACCGTTCGCCGGTCGTAGTCGAACCCCTCGGCGCTGGCCGTGTGTGCGCCGATGAATTCGTCCACCACGACGCCGGTCGTGACGATGTAGTTCACCAAAGCACAGTCGAAATCCCCCACCGTCGATGTCACTCGCAGCTCGGCAAACGACGCATCCTCGAGGTCCTCCGCCGCAACCCGGCTGGGCGCCTCCACCTCCAGCAAAGAGTCACACGCCGCGACCACGGTCGTCACCGCCAGCGCCGCAGCGATCTTCACTCCGCGCAACAGCCGGCCAGCCCTTTGATATCTTATGCAGTCCATCCTGTTGTCTCCTCGTGCCTTGTTGGTCCCTAGGTTAGTTCTCATTAGTACGTGAGGTTGACCGTTGCGGTGAACTGCATCGGATGTGGCGTGAACGTCTGGGACCACTTGTCGAACTGGCTGCCGGATCCTCCTCGAGCGTCTCCGCCGGTGTTACCCAGGAAAAAGGTCTCAGGGTCGAGGGACGGCCAATCGGTCCACGTATAGATGTTCCGCAGCGAGAGCGAGACGGTGCCCCGCCCAGCATTTATTGCGGTCAATAATGCTGGCGGCAGGATATAGCTCAGGGAAAGCTCCCGGAGCTTCCAGAAGCTCGCGTCGGCGGCAGAGAAGTTGTGGATGCGCGGATCCTGGAACTGAGCGATCAACACGGGATCGAACCTCTCGGGGAAGTAATTCTCCTCGCAGTTCAGGAACAGCTGGCAACGTACGAGTGTGTCATTGTCCCCGTGAGTCACCCCCTGCTTGAAGTCCAGGAGCCCATAAAACGTGAACCGGTTGAACAGGGTGAGCCTCGAAATGATGGCGCCCTCGAGATCCGGATCCGGTTGACCGAGGTAGACCTCTGGGGCGGTGTCGCAGTCAACCCCCACTCCACTTGGCCGGCTGTTAGGGAGACCCCCATCGCACAACACGTTGATGGCGGTCCCCGTCGCATCCAAGTCCGCGCTGATGATCTTCTTGCCGAACCACGCACCGGCGGGAAGTCCCTCCTGGTGCCGGTGGTGCACTCCAGGTGTGTCGAGGGCGCTCCCGAATCTGATGAAGTTGGCTCCCGAGGCGGTGGTTCCGGACGCGACGTCAGCGACGTTCAGAATCTTGTTGGCGTTCTTGAAGAGGTTGAGGCCCAGATCCCAACTCACGGCGTCGGCCTGTATGACCAGCGCGTTCAGTTGAAGCTCGAGGCCCCTGTTCTGCAACTCACCCACGTTGATGAACTGAGCCCCGGGGAACCCTCCGGAGGGCGCCAGGGGCCTGAGCAGGATCGCGTCTTTCACGTTCTGAAAGAAGGCGGTGACATCGACGCTGACCCGCTCATCCAGAAGCGCCGCCTCGAAGCCTACCTCCAATTCAGTTGCGCGTTCGGGCGCGAGCTCGGGGTTGCCCGTGAACTGCGGCGTGAGCCCTCCAATTCCGCCGCTGACGGTCACCGGCTTGAATGAGCGAAGGGCGGCGAACGTCTCGGGTTGCTGACCCGACTGGCCGAAGGCCCCTCGGAGCCGCAGCAGGTTTACGAAGGACACGTTCCAGGACGGCAGCTCGCTGACAACCCAGCTCGCGCTGAATTTGGGGTAGGCAACGAGACTGAAATCGGAGCCGAAGGCGCTGTTATTGTCGATCCGAACCGCCCCGGTGAAGAACAGGCGGCGGTTAAACCCAAACAGTTGTTGCGCATACACTCCCGCCGTCACGTTCTCGATCACATCTTGCCTGGATAAAGTGATCCTCGAGGTACCCGAGATCGTCGTGAGCCCGGGCCCCGTAAACTCCCGCCCCCGCGTTTCGATCTCCTCCGTCAACGTGCGGAAATACTGTCCCCCGACGGACGTGGCCGATGTTATGGTCTCAGAGAGATCAAACGTCGCGGTCGCACCGTAGTCCACCGTGTTGTACGTGGTCGCCCGCTGCTCCACGTCCTTCCTGCCTCTTGCGGTGGTGGCACTTACGAAGCTCGCTTGGATCGGGTCCATGAACGGCGTCGTGATGGTATTCAGCTCCCCGGTCTCGTCGACCCCGATGGTCAGCCGATGGTTGAACCAGGACACCGGGCTATGCTGGATTTTGACTGAGCCCGTGAACCGATCCAATTCCTGTCTGGCAACACGACGCTGGCGCAGCACTTCCGGCGGGCCGCGCCAGAAGCCGCGCAGCGGAGTGTTGATGCCACCCGAGCGGCTGGCCTCGCGCGAGTACATCGAGTTGAAGAGGATGCTGACGCTGATGTCGGGCGCCAGCCCGATGCCGGCCTTGACGTAGCCCATGCTGGCGTCGAAGTCCCATTTGTCACTGGGAGTAAACCCGACATTCGCCCGGATCCCATATTTCGACGTGTTATTGACGTCGTCAATGCCCTCGGCATCCTCGAACTCCCCACTCAAGAAATAGCGAATATTGCGGCTGCCTCCCCTGAGACTCAGGAGGTACTCCTGGGTGCGACCGGTCCTCCAAATGGGGGTTCCCCGGGCATCCTCCGTCTCGACCAGGTTGATCGGGCCAATGATGGTGCCGCCCGCGTCTCGCCCAAAATTCACGGGGTGTCGCCCCTGCGGGTTATCGAACCAATTTGCCCCCTGGCGGATGGTGATATTCCACTCGGCGGGCATATCCGCCCTTCCCTTCTTCGTGATGATCTGGATCACACCGTTCGACGCCTCTGTGCCGTAGAGCGTCGCTGCGGCAGGCCCTTTGATGATCTCGAGGCTCTCGATGTCGTCCGGGTTGAAGTCCCCCAATCGGCTGATCATTCCGGACCCGTATCCCTGGTTCTTCGGACCGGCATTCTGCTCATTATTCACGCGCACGCCGTCCACATAGATCAGTGGCCTGTCGGTCAGGGAAAGGGTCGAGGCCCCTCGGATCCGGATCCGTGGACCGGCCCCTACCATCCCGGTCCCCGGCGCGACCTGAACCCCCGGCGCGCGGCCGTTGATGAGTTGGCTCACGGTTTCCACCGGAACGAAATCCCGAAGATCGGCGAGGTCGACGGTGGCGATGGCGTTGCCCACGGCCCTCTTCTCTATCGCGCCCGCCGTCCCCGTCACCACGATCGCATCGAGCTCGAAAACAGCCGGCGTCATCATGATGCGCACAGTCATATCACCGATACGGACCCCTTGGGTGAGAGCCCGGAAGCCGATGATGGAGGCCCGAAGGTTCACGTTCACCTGGGCGCCGGTGACGTTCTCAATCCGAAAGCGACCCTCGATGTCCGTGCGCACGACAGTACGCGTTCCGACCAGCTCGATCTGAACGTCTGCGACGGGCTGGCCGGTTCGGGAATGAAGCACCTGACCGGCTACAGAGCGGACCTGGGCGCCCGCCGCCGTCGAGTAGACGAGAAAGAGCACGGCCGCCACCGCCACACACCTGAACCGCAGCTGCGCGACCGAACGTGCCGTCTTCAAGAGGACCAACGTGACTCTGTCCATGACTATCCTCCTATTTACCTATTACTAGAGGGACGTATTACCTAACACGGGTGCATTGCGAGAAAAGATTCAGACTCGACGAGCCCGCACATCTTCCACCTGGTGGTGTTCTGGACAGTCGCCGGGGCGTCTGTACTCTCCCCGGCCTCCCGCTTCGGAGGGTGGACTGTAATGATAAATCGAGTCGCGACCAGAGTCACAACGCCTTGTTTACAACCTTAAATCTTGTTTACAACGTTCAATGCAGATATAGGGTTCGGCCACAGGGGTGTCAAGGCGTCCTCGGAAGCTCGGTCTTGCGCCTCGACACGGGAGAGGATGACGCCGTCTTCGCCATCCCGCGGTGGGTGACTTTCATTATCGGCCGGTAACCTCCCTTGACAACGATCGCGTCGGAACATCTTTCGGGTTAGGCGCGGTTTCGCCTCCGGTTTGCCGAGCCAGGTTACCGGATGCCCACCATTCCCCGCACCGCCTCCAGCAGCTTGGACGAGTCGTAGCCCACTCCGTCCTTGAAAACGAGGACGACATTTCTGATGTCCCCGACGTTCCGGGTGAGATCGCCCCGGATGAGCACCAAATCGGCTTGCTTCCCGGCGGTGACCGAACCGGTCTCCTCGAACACTCCGAGGACGCGTGCGCCATTCGCCGACACAATGCGGACGGCCTCCTCGGGAGTGAACCCCGCTTCCACCAGGAGCTCGACGCCGCGCTGGTCTGCGAATCCCGGGATGAGTCCTCCGGTGGCATCGGAGCCAGCGGCGAGGAGGCCCCCGGCTGCTACGAAAGACCGCTCGAACTCCATGTATTTCCGCATGACGTCATCCATGCGGGGATCCCGGTTGGCGATCCGCTGCCGCCGCCTCTCCAGATACGCCTCCCGCATCTTGGGTGACAGGACATCCAAAGCGCGCTGCTCGACGGGCGTCCGGATGCCGCCGTCCGTTACGGTCAGCGTCGACGTGATCGCCACTCCGGCGTCGACGATTTGCCGAATCGTCTCTTGCACCGGCTCGCCGGAAATCTCAAGATCGCCAAACATGACGGGCTGTGGGACAAACGGACAGACATCGGGTTGCCGACCCGAGACGAACTCGGTGTTCACGCGGAGCCCGTGCTCGAGATTGTCGATCCCCAGCGCCACTGCTTCGCGGAACCCCACCGAGCAGAGATGCGCCGTTACCTTGATCCCGCGCTTGTGCGCTTCGTCGATGGCCGCTCCCAAATCTTCCCGGCTGATCTGCGTGTAGGCCTTGAACCAGGTGACGCCTTCATCGGCCCAGTATGCGACCATGCGGCGGGCGTCCGCGGGGCCTGTCAACGGGTGCATCTTCGGTCCGGGGCCCGAACCCTGTAGATACGGTCCGGTGATGTGCATCTTCGGTCCGGGAACCTCCCCCTCATCGATCGCCCGCTTGAGGTTGATCTCCTTGTACGGGTTCATGGCCCCCGTGGACCGGGTGGTGGTCATCCCAGCAGCCAGGTAGATCCGCGGATAGCTGTACGGCATCGTGACGTATTCCCCACCGCCCACGTTGTAGTACATGTGATTGTGTAGACCAATCATGCCGGGAATCACCGTGTGCCCCTGGAAGTCCAAAACCTCAGCGCCTGCCGGCACCCGAACCTCTCTCGCTCCTCCCACCGCCTGGATCGCGCCATCCGCGATCACGATCACCTGGTTATCTCTTGCCGGTCCCCCCGTGCCGTCAATGACTTTGACGTGCGTGAGGGCCACCACCGGTGCATCGACGGTAACGTATTGCCGAACCTCTTCAGACAGAGAGGACGCCGACTGGGCGGAAAGGAAACCCGTGGGGGTAATCATCCAGATCGCTAAGGCACACGCGTTGCGCATGACGACACTCCTTTGACGGCTGTTAGCCGTCTTGTGTATTACCGTGCTCTTCAGTGGTTTCTCCATTATTGCAGCAGACAGACAATTGCCATCTCTCACCTGTCGGGGCATCGTTTGCTCCCTACCTGGGCTCCACCTCAAACACCATGCCCATCCCCACTCCCAGGTGCTCTGCCACGTGACAATGCAGCATCCAACGGCCCGGGTTCGAGAGCTCGAGGAGGATGTCCACGGTGGAGCCTACGGGAACGACAACCGTATCTTTCCACACCAAATTGCCGTTGGCCTGCCCATCCCTTTCTAGGATCAAGAATCTCTGTCCGTGAAGGTGGATCGGGTGGTCCATGGCGTGCAGGAAGCCAGACGGGTGTCGCAGGCGGATCTTCACCACTTCCCCTTGAGTGAAGCGCCAGTCAATGTCCATGTTCTCCCTGCCCGTGGCGGGATCTAGCAGGACCCACTCCACCTCACGCCCCGTGGTCAGCCAGTTCATCACGGGCATACCGTCGTTCCACTCCACCGGGGGGAAGTAACTGGTGTTCAGGCTCAGGAAGGTCGGTGGAGGCAGGTTTTGGAGGCGAAGTCCAATTTCGAGTTCGTGGTCCACCGGTCGGCCGAACTGGGAGCGGTAGGGGTCGATTTCCGCCACCACGTCATGATTCACCCGCAGCCGCTCGAAGACTTGACGATGATCGGGCGCCACCGGCTCCGGACTCACGTGGACCCGTCCCAGGGTATCCACTTCGGGGGCGAAGGATCCGTAGATGTGATTGAGCGCCTGCACCCGGTTCGTAACCGCCACCTCCCCCGACTCGGGGAAGCGTGCCTCCAGGATGTACCGCTCGGCCGGTGCGATCACCACGCTCTCAACCCACTCCTCCCGCTCGAATTTTCCTATGTCCGATCCGATGACCTTCAAGGGAACGCCGTTCAACACGAGGTTGAACGTGCGGGTGTTTGCCACGTTGGTGACGAAGAACCGAACCACCTCGCCACGCCGCACGGACAGCTGGTAGTCGGGTTCCCCGTTCACCAGGAACACATTACCGAAACGCCCCATGAGAGCATGGGTGGGTGACTCCATCCCGAACGGGACAAGCCCTTCCTCTCCCACCAGGAGGTCGTCCAGCATCACCACCTCCTCTCGGTTCACGGGGCCGAAGTAATCTGCGTCGGGAGACGTTACCAGCATGTTCCCGTACAGTCCGAGGTCCTGTTGCACAACTTCTCGATGATGCGGATGGTACCAGTAGATTCCAGCATCCCGGAAGTGGATTCGGTAGACAAAAGTCTCGCCTGGCTGAACGGGTGCCTGGGTGACCCCTGGCACACCGTCGAACCGATTTTCGATGCGGACACCGTGCCAGTGAACGCTCGTCGGAAGCTCGATCTCGTTCGTCAACTTCACGACGATCGTAGCCCCCTGCTCCACCTTGATCAGGGGTCCGGGGTACTGTCCGTTGAACCCGTACATCCTGAAGATCTTGCCGTTGATGGTCCGCCGAACGAGCATCGCCTTGAGATTCAGCGTGTCGCCAGATTCCATTTCCACCAAGCTCCGCGGCCTTGCTTCTGGGATCGCCGCGAGAGGCACGTCCAACCCGGGGAGAAATGGCGTCGCATGCGGTTGCAACCGCCGGAGTCCTGGAATCATGGGCACCGACGGCCTCATCGGAGGCAAGAACCAACCGGAGACGACAGCATGGGCGTCCGCTTCTGCACCAGCCGGGGTCAGTGCCGGAGCAGAGTCGCTCCCTTCGAGCACCGCGATGTCAATGTGTCCCAAGAGGAGAGCACTAGGAGATGTGGTACGGAGGACGAGCTGTCCGGTCCTCTCCGCCACTGCGGCAGATGGCTCGGCTGTGACGAGCACGCGAAATTGGTTTCGGAATACCTGGCCTACTTCGGTCCTTCCGTTGCGGATCTCGCCGAGTTTCACGACGCTGTCCAGAGACATGGTGTACATCCACGCGATGTACGTCGTGAACCCCCCCAAGACAGATGGTTCGGGAAGGCCGTCAACAGAGATTGCCACGTTGTGGCGGACGTGTCCATCTCGGGTGGTTGCGATGCCGAAAGGAGAGCTAGCCGGCCTGAGCTCGAGGAAGCCCGACGCATGGCGCACATCGGGCGTGGGGATCAGTTCGGCGCAGTGGATGCGGCGGTCGAGTTTTCTGTTAAGTCCCTCCGCACACGGCGACATCACAGCGGCGGGAGAACCTCGTTGTTCTGACGACTGAGCTTTTAGGCACTCGATCCCGCCGGACGCGAACCCTGCTCCCAATCCGAGGATGACGAGAGGATGAACCTTTCGCGTCAGCATGCGCCAGCCGCTCACCGACATTGGCGCCAACGCTTCCCGCGACGACGATCAGGTGGCAACATGCTTCCCTTCAAGCGCGCCGTCGCCTGCGGTTCGCCGGAGCCAGGTTCACCGGATGCCCACCATTCCGCGCACCGACTCCAGCAACTTGGCGGAGTCATAGCCGATCCCGTCCTTGAAGACAAGCACGACATTCCTGATGTCCTCAAGGTTCCGGGTGAGATCGCCCCGGATGATCGCCAAATCGGCCCGCTTCCCGGCCGTGACCGTGCCGGTCTCGTCGAACACTCCAAGGACGCGCGCACCGTTCGCCGACACGATTTGGATCGCCTCCTCGAGAGTGAGCCCCGCCTCCACCAGGAGCTCGACCTGCCGCTGATCCGCAAATCCCGGAATTCTACTGCCGGCCGCATCAGACCCTGAAGCGAGAACCCCCCCGCCTGGACGAAGGCTCGCTCGAACTCCATAGCGCTGCGGAGGACATCGCCCATGCGGGGATCCCGGTTGGCCAGCCGCTGCTCCCGCCTCTCTAGATATCCCTCTCGCGCCTCGGGAGCCAGCACATCCAAATCACGTTGCTCGAGGGGCGGCGTCCGCAGACCGCGCTCCGATGTGACAAGCGTCGATGTGATGGCCACCCCGTGCTCTACGAGATCGCGGATCGTCCGGCGGACCGGCGCGCTGGAAATATCCAGATCGGCGTACATGTCGACTCGGGAACGGATCGGGCACTCGTCGGCCCGTTTCCCCCCGTAGTACTCTGTATTCACGGTGAGCCCGTGCTCGAGATTGTCGATCCCCAGTGCCACTGCTTCGCGGAACCCCACCGAACAGAGATGCGCCGTTACCTTGATCCCGCGCTTGTGTGCTTCGTCAATGGCCGCTCCCAACTCTTCCCGGCTGATCTGGGTGTAGGCCTTGAACCAGGTGACGCCCTCATCGGCCCAATACGCGACCATGCGGCGGGCGTCCTCGGGGCCGGTCAACGGGTGCAGCTTCGGTCCGAGACCGGAACCTTGTAGATACGGTCCGGTGATGTGCATCTTCGGTCCGGGAACCTCCCCCTCATCGATCGCCCGCTTGAGGTTTATCTCCTTGTACGGGTTCATGGCCCCCGTGGACCGGGTGGTGGTCATCCCAGCTGCCAGGTAGAGGCGCGGGTAGCTGTACGGCATCGTGACGTATTCCCCACCGCCCACGTTGAAGTACATGTGATTGTGTAGACCGACCAAGCCGGGAATCACCGTGTGCCCCCGGAAGTCCAAAACCTCAGCGCCTGCCGGCACCCGAACCTCTCCCGCTCCCCCCACCGCCTGGATCGCGCCATCCGCGATCACGATCACCTGGTCAACTCTTGCCGGTCCCCCCGTGCCGTCGATGAGCGTGACGTTGGTGAGTGCGAAGACCGGTGCGTCAACGGCAACGTATTGCCGAACCTCCTCCGAGAGCGAGGACGCCGACTGGGCGGTAACGGGACCCGCGAAGAGAATCACGAAGACTGCTAAAGTGGACGCTTGTCCGGTGGCGTTGTCGTAGGCGCGGAACTTCTTCCCCGACATGTCAGCAGCGCTCCGTCGCCTGCGGTTCGCCGGAGCCAGGTTCACCGGATGCCCACCATTCCGCGCACCGACTCCAGCAATTTGGCGGAGTCATAACCGACCCCGTCCTTGAAGACAAGGACGACGTTCCTGATGTCCCCGAGGTTCCGGGTGAGATCGCCCCGGACCAGGACCAGGTCCGCTTGCTTCCCGGTCGTGACCGTGCCGGTCTTGTCGATCACCCCGAGGACACGCGCTCCGTTGGCCGACGCGACTTGGATGGCCTCCTCGAGCGTGAACCCTGCTTCCACTAGCAACTCCACCTGCCGCTGATCCGCAAATCCCGGAATAACACTGCCGGTCGCATCAGACCCTGCGGCGAGCACACCCCCCGCTCGGGCGAAGGCATGCTCGAACTCCATGGCCCGGCGAAGGACATCGTCCATACGAGGATCCCGGTTGGCAGACCGCAGCTCTCGCCTCGTCAGATACGTCCGGCGCGCCGTGGGTGCCAGCACGTCCAGCACACGTTCGTCGATTATCGTCCGCATCCCGCCCTCCGAGACAACAAGGGTGGAGGTGATGGCCACCCCGTGCTCCACCATGTCGGCGATTGTCCTGCGGACTTGGGCGCTGGAGACATCCAGATCGGCGTACGCGTCGACGCGGGAGCGAACGGGGCACTGGTCGGGACGTTTTCCCTCATGGTACTCAGTATTCACCGTGAGCCCATGCTCGAGGTTGTCGATTCCCAGCGCCACCGCCTCGCGGAACCCCACCGAGCAGAGGTGGGCGGTGACCTTGATCCCGCGCTTGTGCGCTTCGTTGATGGCGGCACCCAAAGCCTCCCGGCTGATTTGAGTATAGGCCTTGAACCAGGTCACGCCCTCATCGGCCCAATATGCCACCATGCGGCGGGCGTCCTCGGGGCCGGTCAACGGATGCATTTTCGGTCCGGGGCCGGGACCTTGTAGATACGGTCCGGTGATGTGCATCTTCGGTCCGGGAACCTCCCCCTCATCGATCGCCCGCTTGAGGTTTATCTCCTTGTACGGGTTCATGGACCCTGTGGACCGGGTCGTCGTCATCCCGCCTGCCAGGTAGAGGCGCGGATAGCTGTACGGCATCGTGGCGTAGTCCCCACCGCCCATGTTGAAATACATGTGGTTGTGCAGCCCGATCATGCCGGGAAAGACGGTGTGCCCTTCGAACTCCAGCACCTCGGCTCCCGCCGGAACTCGAACCTCTCGCATTCCCCCCACCGCCTGGATGACGCCGTCCGCAATCACGATCACCTGGTTCCTTTTTGCCGGTGCCCCCGTGCCGTCGATGAGCGTGACGTTAGTGAGGGCGAAGACCGGTGCGTCAACGGCAACGTATTGCCGAACCTCCTCCGAGAGCGAGGACGCCGACTGGGCGTAAGCGGGGCTCGCGGAGAGAATCACGAAGACTGCTAAACTGTTACGCATGATGATTCACCTTCTTTGACTGTGACCATACAATTGAACGCGCTGATGGCGGAGATTCATGGAAGCCCGAGGGCGACCCATTCGCTTGGGTGGTCCCATCCGCCAATCGCTACCACGATGTATTGCTTCCCGTTGAAAAGGTATGTCATCGGTCCGCCGGTGGTACCCGCCGGGAGTTCCGTTTCCCAGAGCACTTGTCCGGTGGCCTTATCGTAGGCGCGGAACTTCTTCCCCTCCATGTCAGCAATGACGCCATATATGGCACCACTGCCCTCGCCGATGAACAGCAGCGTCTTGGTAACCAGAGGGGTTGGGCGGCCGGGTATGCCGAGCGGCGGAAGGTCCAAACCCTTCAACAACGGATGATTGCGCGGCCCATCGCCGTTCGCGACCATCCACGCGTGCTCACCGCGATTGAGATCGATTGCCGTGATACGCCCCCAAGGCGGCTTGGGGATTGGCAATCCCTGAAGGCGGGATGCCTGGCTACGTTGCACGTAGTCGATCGTCGCCTCGGGATCTAAAGGTCTGGCAAGACCGCGGATATAGGGATTCGTCCGGGAAACGGCGTAGTACATGCTCGTTTCAGGATCGAACGCACCCGTGTTCCAGCTTCCTGCGCCCCACGCCCCCGGCATCATGAGCGTGCCTTTCTTGCCCCCCGGTTCATCGCTCCAGAGTGTTGGCGGCGTGAAGATTGGACCCAGGACGAACGACTTGGCAATTTCCAGAGCCTTGGCGCGCAACGACGGCGTGAAATCGATCAGGTCATCTTCGGTGAGGCCATGCCGGTCGAATGGGGGAGGCTTGGTCGGAAACGGCTGCGTCGCCGATGTGTACTCACCAGGCACGGTCGACTGCGGCACCGGCCGTTCTTCGATCGGCCATACGGGCTCGCCCGTCACCCGATCGAAGACGTACAGGAATCCTGTCTTGCTTGGCTGCATCACCGCCTTGATCTGCTTCCCATTGACCGTGATGTCCCCGAGCGTGGCGGGGCCGACGGTGTCGTAGTCCCAGAGATCGTGGTGGACCATCTGGAAGTGCCACACCCGCTGGCCGGTTTTGGCGTCGAGGGCCACGAGGCTGTTGGAGAAGAGATTGTCTCCTGGACGGTGGCCCCCCCACGCATTAGCGGTGGGGGCCGACGTTGGGATGTATACGTAGCCGAGTTCTTCGTCGGCAGTGGGGCAACACCAGGAACCTTGATCGCCGGAGTACTTCCAGGAATGTTTGCCCCAGGTGTCCACGCCGAATTCCCCTTTTTGCGGTACCACATGGAACGTCCAGAGGAGCCGGCCGCTCCGTACGTCGTAGCCCCTCACATCCTCGGGAGTTGCTTCTTTCTTCGCGGCCGCTGCGTCGCCGGCCCAGTCAAAGGCACCACCGGTCATAACGCCCGTGTTTCCCGCGATGACCACGACATCGCGAACCACGATGGGACCGTTGCTCCAAGTGAAGCTACCGGCTAGCGGCTTGTTCCAGTGCAGACTCGCTCTCCCGCGATCACCGAAGTCGCGATGGGGTGTGCCCGTCTTTGGGTCGAGCGCGTACAGATACTCGCCGCGGACCACGAACAGGCGCTGCTCCGAGCCGTCGGTCCAGTAGTCCACCCCCCGCGTGCTTTCCCCGGAGGACACGAGCTGCAACCTCGGCGCAAACAGTTCTTGCCGCCAGAGTGTCTCGCCGGTCCCCGGATCGAACGCTTCGACCAAGCCAAGGGCGTTTGGCGCATAGAGCACGCCGTCGACCATGATCGGTGTCGATTTCAGATACGCGAATTCCCTCAGGCCTGGAAACATCTCCACCATTCGAGAATCCACCGCGGGGCGGCGCCAGAGGATCCGAAGATTCCCAACGTTGTGGCGATTGATCTGATCTAGGGGAGAGTACCTCGTGAACGCCCGGTCACCGCCAAAGTAGCGCCATTCCCCCTCCACGGGCTCGTGTTGCGCGCGGATGGTCAGGGGCCTGGCTCCCAAGAGGCTCAAGAAGAGACCCGCACTGATCAGTTGCTGGCATCGCCGCATGGGAATTCCTCCCGTCTACGTACCTATTCCTTTATAAGGCAAAGAAACGTACCCGGCTAGTCCAAAGACGTACCCGTTCGCCTCCGATCTTCGAGCTGCGGCCTGTACAATGTCGGAACCGCAGCCTATATACAAATTACCGACGGAGAGACCATGGAGGATTTGAGGACGACATGGACACGGCGCCACTTTCTTCAAGGCGCCGGGCTGGCTTCCGTCATGGGTGTCGTACCACGAGACCCAGTGGCGGCGGCCGTGGAGCCGTGGAGGGCCGATCGGCCCCCCCGAGCCGCGCTGCGCGGCATCTACGAGGAACTGAACCTACGCCCGTTCATCAACGCCGCGGGAACGTATACCTCGCTCAGCGCCTGTGTCATGCCGCGGGAGGTGGTAGCCGCCATGGAGGAGGCCTCCCGGCGGCACGTGTCGATACCCGAACTCCAGGCCGCAGCGGGCGACCGCATCGCTGCGCTCGTAGGGGCGGAAGCCGCTCTAATCACCGCCGGATGTGCCGATGCCCTCACGCTCGCGACCGCAGCCTGTGTCTGCGGAACGGATCAAGAAAAAATCCGTCGGGTCCCCGATACAACCGGGATGAAGAGCGAGGTGATCTTCCAGAGGTCACACCGGTTCTCTTTCGATCATGCCATTCGGAACGTGGGCGTCAAGATTGTCGAAATCGAGACAGAGGAGGAGCTTCGGTCGGCCATCAACGATCGGACGGCCATGCTGTTCTTCCTCGACCGAGCCGACAACAAAGGCCACATCAAGCGTGAGGACTTCGCCAGGATCGCCCACCAAGCGGGGATTCCAAGCCTGATCGACGCAGCCGCCAGTCTCCCCCCGGTTGAGAATCTCAGCGCCTTCAGCGAGATGGGCTACGATCTGGTGGCCTTCAGTGGCGGCAAAGGGTTGATGGGACCTCAGTGCTCGGGGCTACTCCTGGGTAGGAAGGATCTGATCGAGGCGGCGTTTCTCAACGGCTCGCCCCACTCGGACACCGTCGGCCGGCCTGCGAAGGTCGGCAAGGAAGAAGTCGTCGGCCTCATGACGGCGGTCGAGCTTTATGTCAAGAAGGATCATGAGGCCGAATGGGTCGACTGGGAGCGGCAGGTCAGTTACATGGCGTCAGCCGTGTCCGGCATTCGCGGTGTCCACGCCGAGCAGTTCGTGCCCGAGGCCGTCGCGCGGGTTCCGCACCTCGCCATCACGTGGGACCCCGACGTGGTACGCACAACCCGCGAGGGTTTCGCAAACGCTCTGCGCGAGGGCGAGCCCCGCATCGAAGTCCGTCCCAGCCCCCCAGATGAACCGCGGCTGGAACTCGCCGTCTGGACGCTGCAGCCGGGCGAGTATCAGATTGTGGCCCGCCGCTGCGCCGAGGTCGTCGAGGGCGTAGCGGCTCGAGCTTCACGTTGAGCGGGTGGCCGCTCGAGGCCATCCTTCAACGAACGCCTGGAGACGAACGATGAGAAACATCACCACCCAGCCTCGTGCCATATTCTGCGGCCTCGCTTTGCTGTCGGTGAGCTGTGCGTCGGGTGACGTTGCCTCGTTCAATGTGCAAGCCAATTATGACAAGGCGGATTACTACATTCCGATGCGTGATGGGGTCGAACTCTACACCATCGTGTATTCCCCCAAAGACGACTCACAAGAGTATCCCATTCTGCTGTTTCGCACTCCATATTCGATTCCTCCCTATGGCGCCGACGAGTACCGATCCCCGCTGGGTCCTTCTGTGGAGTTCGACAGAGAGGGATTCATCTTTGTCTTTCAAGACGTTCGTGAGACCAGCAAATCCGGCGGTGGAGATTTCATCGTCATGAAACCGTACAATCCGGACAAGCGCAGCCCTCAAGACGCCGACGAAAGCAGTGACACCTATGACACCATCGAGTGGCTGCTGGAGAACATTCCGAACCATAACGGCCGTGTCGGGCAATGGGGGGTGTCGTATCCCGGTTGGCAAACGGCCCTGGGCATGATCGATGCCCATCCGGCTCTCATCGCGTCCTCACCGCAGGCTTCCCCGTCGGACATGTGGATCGGCGACGATTTCCATCACAATGGAGCGTTCCGGCTTGCGTATACGTTCGGCTGGCTGAACGGCATGGCGCGCCACCGAACGTCGGAGCGAGACTCAATGGGTGTGAGGGAGCGGCGCCGGTTCGCCTACCCAACTCCCGACGGTTACCAGTTCTTCCTGGATATTGGTCCCGTCTCCAATGTCAACACGAGGTATTTCAAAGGCGAAGTGTACACATGGAACGAATACATGGAGCATGGAGATTACGACGAATATTGGAAGGCACAAGAGATTCATCAGTATATGAACAACATCGACCATGCGATTCTGAACGTTGCCGGTTGGTTCGACGCCGAAGACTTTTACGGCCCTCTCGGGATCTACTTTGCCATTGAAGAACGGAATCCTAACAACAACAGCACTCTCGTCGTGGGACCTTGGCGTCACGGAGGATGGAATCGCGACGATGGCGATCAACTGGGAAACATTCGCTTCGGCTCCGAGACCGGGGAATACTTCAGGAAAGACGTGCAATTTCCCTTCTTCAACTACCACCTCAACGGCAAGGGAGAGCTCAATTTACCTGAGGCCCTGGTCTTCGAGACCGGCTCAAACGAGTGGAAATCCTACCAGGAATGGCCGCCGGCAGAAGCCACGGAGCGAAACCTGTACCTCCACGCCAATGGGAACCTCGCCTTCAATCCACCGTCCGAGACGTCGAGCCGCGCATTCGATGCCTACGTCAGCGATCCGGACAACCCCGTACCGTACACGGCGGAGATTCGCTCAACGATGGGCGCTCTCTGGATGATTGAGGACCAGCGGTTCGCAGCGAGGAGACCCGATGTTTTGGCGTATCAATCCGAGGTTCTCACCGAAGACATTACGATTGCGGGACCGATTATTGCGAGTCTGTACGTGTCCACGACAGGAACGGACGCCGACTGGATCGTGAAGCTGATCGATGTTTATCCGCCGGATGCTCCCGACAACGAACCGAACCCGGGCAATGTGCGAATGGGCGACTTTCAGATGCTCGTTGGGGCCGACGTCTTGCGCGGAAAGTATCGGAATAGCTTCTCTGTTGGTGACAAGGAATACCACCGCAACCCAACAATATTTTCAGGACCTGAGCCCTTCATCCCCAACAGGGTTACCAAGGTGGAGTGGGACCTGCGGGACAAGTATCACACCTTTCTCAGGGGACACAGGATCATGGTGCAGATCCAGAGCACCTGGTTCCCGGCGATCGATCGCAACCCGCAGAAGTTTGTAGACATTTATCATGCAAGAGAGGCAGATTTCCAAAAGGCGACGCACCGGGTATACCGGTCTGCAACGTACCCTTCACACGTCAAGCTGAGTGTGTTGCCGTAGAGGGAGGTTGTGCATGGATCAGCGAGTCACCCCGGTCGACTCGGCATGAGCAAACAACCTACTCAGCGGTGGGCCGTACGTTGCCGCACTAACAGCCGAAGATACGGCGGACCAAACGGGCGGAAACAATCCAACAATGCAAAGGGAGTCACTTATGGAGAGCCTGAAGACGAGATGGACGCGGCGCCACTTTCTCCAGGGCGCCGGGTTGGCTTCTGTCATGGGTGTCGTGCCACGGGGCCCACTGGCGGCGGCCGTGGAGCCCTGGAGTGCCGATCGACCCTCCGCGCTGCGCGGCATCTACGAGGAACTGAACCTGCGGCCGTTCATCAACGCCGCGGGAACTTATACCGCGCTCAGCGCCTGTGTCATGCCGCGGGACGTGGTGGCCGCCATGGAGGAAGCCTCCCGGCAGCACGTGTCGATAGCCGAGCTCCAGGCCGCTGCCGGTGACCGCATCGCCTCGCTCGTGGGGGCGGAAGCTGCCCTAGTCACCGCCGGCTGTGCCGATGCCCTCACGCACGCGACCGCAGCCTGCGTCTGTGGAACAGATCAAGAAAAAATTCGCAGGGTCCCCGATACGGCCGGGATGAAGAACGAGGTGATCTTCCAGAAGTCACACCGGTTCGGATACGACCATGCCATCCGGAACGTGGGCGTCAAGATTGTCGAAATCGAAACCGAGGAGGAGCTCTGGTCGGCCATCAACGATCGGACGGCCATGCTGTTCTTCCTCAACCGGGCCAACAATGAAGGTGCCATCCAGCGTGAGCGATTTGCTGAGATGGCAAAGAACGCCGGGATTCCGAGCCTGATCGACGCCGCGGCCGATCTCCCGCCGGTCGAGAATCTCAGCGCGTTCATCAAGATGGGCTATGACCTCGCGGCCTTTAGCGGCGGCAAAGGGTTGAGGGGCCCTCAGTGCTCGGGGCTACTCCTGGGCAGGAAGGATCTGATCGAGGCGGCCTTTCTCAACGGCTCGCCCCACGCCGATAGCGTGGGCCGGCCTGCGAAGGTCGGCAAGGAAGAAGTGGTCGGCCTCATGACGGCGGTCGAGCTCTATGTCAAGAAGGATCATGAGGCCGAATGGGTCGACTGGGAGCGTCAGGTCAGCTTCATCGCGTCGGCCGTGTCCGGCATTCGGGGCGTCCACGCCGAGCAGTTCGTGCCCGAGATCTCCAATGTAGTCCCGCACCTCGCCATCACGTGGGATCCCTACGCGGTGCCCATGACGCGGGAAGACTGTGCCAACGCTCTGCGCGAGGGCGAGCCCCGCATCGAGGTCCGGCCCAGCCCCCCGGATGAACCGCGGCTGGAAGTCGGCGTCTGGATGCTGCAGCCGGGCGAGTATCAGATTGTGGCCCGGCGCTGCGCCGAAGTCCTCGAGGTCGCCTCTCGAGCCTGACGGACGAAGGCGACTTCGGGAAACCGGTGCCTGATCTCGTTTTGCGGCGGGGGGTGGTGCGCAGGGCTTGCCACCGCCCGCTGCGACCAGTGCAACGTTGCACTCCTATCTTCACACTCTCTCTCGTGCTGTCTCTCGCCTGCAGCACGGGAGACGAGGCGTACCCCAGCCGTCCGATTCGGCTGATCTGCCCGTGGGCGGTAGGTGGGGGCACCGACCGGATCTCCAGACACGTGGCCACGTTTCTCGAAGAAGAACTCGGGGTGCCAGTCGGCGTCATCAACGCACCCGGCGGGGCCGGAGTCACCGGGCACAGTCGGGGGGCCCGTGGCAGACCAGACGGCTACACGCTGACGATGATGACGGTCGAGATCGACATGCTGCATTGGCTCGGGTTGACCGAGATCTCGTGGCAGGATTTCGAGCCGGTCATGCTCATCAACCGCGACCCCGCGGCCGTATTTGTGAGGACGGACGACGCCAGGCATCAGACCGTGGCCGCGCTGCTGCGGGAAGCACGAGACCACCCTGGCGCACTCACTGCGTCCGGCACGGCGCTCGGGGGGATCTGGCATCTGGCGCTCGCGGGCGCACTGAGCACTGCGGGGCTGGACCCGGGAAGCATACGGTGGGTGCCGATGAACGGAGCGGCACCCGCTCTACAGGAGCTCGTAAGCGGCGGACTCGACCTCGTGGCCTCAAGCCTACCGGAAGCCGAGACGTTCCTCGCAGCCGGGAGAGTGCGGAGCTTGGGTGTGATGGCCAATGAGCGAGTGCCCGCATATCCGGCGATTCCCACGTTCAAGGACCAGGGCATCGACTGGACGATGGCTAGCTGGCGAGGACTGGGCATGCCCGCAGGGACCCCGGCGGCGATCCGCGACCGCGTGCTTGAGGCCATGACTCGGATCGTCACCGGCCAGACGGTCGTGAACGGCAGAAGGTTTCCCGAGCTCATGGAGAACGAAGGCTTTGCGCTGTCGCGTGAGCCGCCCGCGGCTTTCCGCGCCACCCTATCGCGCACGGATGCCGAACTGGGACGGCTGCTGACGAGCCAATCAATGGCGTCTCTCCAGACCGAGCGATTCGACGCCATGCATTTCCCCAGGTTGCTGTTCGTCGCGCTGGGAGTCACGCTGATCGCACTGCTCGTCTCTTCCATCCACGCGAGACGCAGTGCGGCAACCGCCACTCGGCTACGTGCACCCTCCAAAGAAATGGTGCACTTTCTCGAGGTCGTGCTCGCAGTTGCCTTTTATGCGCTGTTCGCAGAGAAACTCGGGTTCATCCCCACTGCAGGCATCATTCTGTTCGCTCTCTTGTGGCGGTTGGGAAATCGTTTGACGGTGTGCACCCTTGTAACCGCGCTCCTCGTGCCGGCGGTCTACGGACTGTTCGCTACAGCGTTGCGGGTACCGCTGCCACGTGGCCTGCTGGGTTGGTGATGTACCGTGCCCGACGCTTTTTGGACCGCCTTTCAGCAAGTGTTCGCATGGCCGGTCCTCGGCATCATCATCGTCGCGGCGTTCTACGGCCTGGTCATGGGCGCCATCCCCGGCCTCACCGCCACAATGGCGGTCGCCCTTCTCGTCCCTCTGACGTTCTTTCTCGGTGATATCCAGGCGGTTGCTGCCATTGTCACCCTGGCGGCATGCGCCATCTTCGCGGGCGATATTCCGACGACCCTGGTCCGCATCCCTGGGACACCGGCCTCGGCGGCCTACGTCGATGATGCGTATGCGTTCACACGGGCTGGCGAGCCGGAACGACCACTAGCCGTTTCTCTGACATTCAGCGTGACGGGTGGGCTCTTCGGCGCCGTGCTCCTGATCACCTGCGCCCCATGGCTCGCCACCGTCGCGCTGTCTTTCACGACCTACGAATATTTCTGGCTCACACTGCTGGGCCTGAGCGCTGCTGCGGTCGTGTCCAGAGGGTCCGCGGTCAAAGGAACCCTAGCCCTTGTCATCGGCCTGCTGCTCTCAACCGTCGGTCTCGGCCAGGTACACATCTCGCCGCGGTTTACGTTCGGCCAGGACAATCTCATCGCCGGGATCAATTTCATTCCCGCGATGATCGGCCTGTTTGGCGTGTCGGAAGTCCTGAGAAACGTCCAGCGGCTCGCCAAGAGTGCCGAGCCGGCCACCGTTCGGGAGATTGGCGATGCCTCGCGCCCCACCCCCACGCCGCCTGTGAGGTCCGCCTATCGGTCGGCCCTCACAATGCTCAGGCGGCGGAAGCGACACACTGCCCGCTCCGGCGTGGTCGGGGTGGTCGTCGGCCTTCTGCCGGGGGCCGGCGCCGACATTGCATCATGGGTCGCCTTTGCGCTTTCAAAACGTTTCTCGAAGGCGCGGCGCACCGATGCGGAAGGTTCGCTGGAGGCTATCGGAGACGCTGCCACCGCGAACAACGCCGCACTGGCCGGCGCATGGATTCCGACGCTCGTCTTCGGAATTCCGGGCGACTCCATCACTGCGATCGTGATCGGCGTGCTGTTGATGAAGAACATCACGCCCGGGCCGGAGATCTTTACCAGCGCGACACAATCCGTTCTCGTATACGGTATCTACATCACCTTTATCGTAGCCAACCTCGTCCTAATACCGCTTGGATTCTTGGCGATCCGCGCTGGCGTCTATCTGGTCCGCATTCCCAAACGCGTTCTCATGCCGGTGATTCTGCTCCTCAGCATCGTGGGAGCGTACGCGATCAACGCCAGCTACTTCGACGTCTGGATCATGCTTGGCATGGCCCTGCTCGGGTTCGTGCTCGAGAGACATGCCGTACCCCTTGGACCGGTCGTGCTCGGAATCATCTTGGGGGGAAGGCTCGAGGAGACGTTCATCCAGAACCTCACGAAGTCCGACTCTCTTGTCGATTTCTTCACTCGTCCTATTGCCGGCTCGTTGGCCGGCGTCTGCCTGCTCTTGTGGCTCTCGCCGCTGGCGATCTCAGGCTGGCAGCGGTACCGGCAAGGATGATGCCGGCTCGTTGGCCGGCGTCTGCCTGCTCTTGTGGCTCTCGCCGCTGGCGATCTCAGGCTGGCGCCGGTACCGGCAACGATGAAGCGCCGAGCACACTACTCATTCCCACGGTCTCAATTCACTAGAGTCCATATGACGATGACGCCGCATGCGAGCCCCGCCCGACTAAACTCCTGAGGGACTTCGGCCGGCCCCTTATACACTTCGATCCCCGCCACATGCTCGGGGGCCAGCCGGAAGTCGATATCCGCGTCGCCGAGGAGCGCGCCGTCGATGTAGACCGCGGGTGGGCACCTACCTCCCGAACGCCTCATCCAAACCCCGTTGCGACCGATGACCATGCCTGGCACCGTCCGGAGGAAGTCGGTCACATGGAGCGCCTTTCGTTCCTCGATCTCCTGCCTGGTCATGAAGTCACCGAAGGGGCCTTTCCGTCGGCGGTAAAAATCGCTTAGTCGTCCGAATTCGTTAACGTCTCCCTCAGCCACAACCTCGATTGGTTCCAACCCGACGGTTACGGGCTCGAGAGTGATGTCGAGGTCCCAAGCCATATCGTAGCCAGTCACCCAAAGTTCGTCGGTCAATACAGAGTACCCGATGCGACGGACCTCCATGAGATTCTTCCCCCACTCCACCTTCAGGTCGGCGAACCTGAAAGCACCATTACGGTCCGTAGCGATGATGACGCTACCGTTTAAGGCCACAGTCACCCCCACGACGGGTTGTCCCGTGTCGCCGTCGGTGACAACGCCGGATAGGGTAGCAGTGGGCGTCGGTCCGGCAAGGAGAGCAATGGTGGGGCCCCACAGCTCACCCACACTCGACTCCGGGACCACAAGCCTGAAATCAAGGGGTGCGAAGCCGTTTTTTCTGACACTTAGGGTGTGCGCACCGGGCGGGACACCGGTCAAGCGAAACTCGCCAGCCGCGTTCGTTTGCCCGGCAATGTTCAAGCTGTCGACAGATACGGTGACGCCGCCGATTGGTTGCGGGAAAGACCTCGTAGAGTCGAACACCGCACCACGAAGCGTGACAGACGCCGCCTGCGCCTCGAGCGCACCCGCCTGACTCGAGACCGTGGTGACGAGCAAGAGTAGGATCATCACCTGCATAGTCCCTTGCTCTCGATGAGCTCAGCGAGGAAATCTCTGTAGGCCGGTATCCGGCCTTCATCTCGCTTCGTTCTGCGCCACGTGCTCGCCCAAACATCACGAGACGTCATCTGCCAGGATAGGGAGACATCCGAGCAGCTGGAAGCTGGCGTCGTATTCCTGATCCGAATCATAAAGACCGTCTGGCGTTCCGGCTGTCGGAGACCTAACTGCGGCTCGGTAACATAGCAGGTTGCGGAAAAAGTCGGGTAATGGACGATAGCATCGCGAGCCGGAAGTTCTTATCGTAGAGGGACCTCGATGGGAGTGCCACGATGCGCGGGAACAAGACGAATCAGTCGGCGCTGTTCAGCTATATCAGTGCGGAGGATCGGGTGCCCTCCGACCATCCGTTGCGCGCCCTGCGGGCGCTGGTGGACCCGGTGTTAGCCCGGCTCTCGCCGCAGTTGGACCGGCTGTACGCGCGGCGGGGCCGGCCGTCGATTCCCCCGGAACATTTGTTACGCGCGTTATTGCTGCAGGTGGTGTATACGATCCGGAGCGAGCGGCAGCTGATGGAGCAGCTCGATTACAACATCCTGTACCGATGGTTTGTGGGGTTGAATCTGGACGACGCGGTGTGGGTGCCGACGGTCTTTACGAAGAATCGGACGCGGCTGGTCGAGGGGGGCATCGCGGATGCGTTTCTGGCCGAAGTGTTACAGGAGGCGGAGCGGCGGGCGTTGTTGTCGAATGAGCATTTCACCGTCGACGGGACCTTGCTGGACGCGTGGGCGAGTCAGAAGAGTTTTCAGCCGAAGGCCGGCACCCGCCCGCCAACGGACGATGATCCGGGGAATCCGAGCGTGACGTTTCGCCAGGAGAAACGGACGAATGCGACGCATGCGTCGCGGACGGACCCGGAGGCGCGGTTGACGCGGAAGAGTGGGGGGCAAGGCGCGCAATTGGCGTACTTGGCGAGTGTGTTGATGGATAATCGGCACGGGCTCGTGGTGGCGACCGACGTGACGCAGCCCGGCTACGAGGCGGAGTGTGCGAGTGCGCTGGCGATGGTGGGGAGCTTACCGCCGACGGCCCGGCGTCGGACGTTGGGGGCGGACAAGGGTTATGATCGGTGCGGGTTTGTCGACACGCTGCGGGCGTTGGGCTGGACGCCCCACGTCACGCCGAACGTGCACCGCACGCGGTTGCGGAGCGCGGTGGATGGCCGGACGACGCGCCATCCCAGCTATGCGATCAGTCAACGGCAGCGCAAAAAAGTGGAAGAGATCTACGGGTGGGGCAAGACGATTGGGTTGTTACGCAAACTCCGACATCGCGGGACCCCGCGGGTCGGGTGGGTGTTTACGTTCACGGCCGCGGTCTACAATCTGATGCGGATACGCACCCTGACCCTGGCCGGAGGCAGCCCCTGATGGGGCAGTGTGGGCCGCATTCGTCACGCCGACCGCACCGCGGGGGCGGTAATAGGGGACCGCACGCTGGTACACCGTCGTGTTACCCGGACAAACGCGGCTCACCATGAATTTTTCCGCAACCTGATAGGATGTAAGGATATGCACGGAACTCTCAAGGACCTGTCGCTGCGTGGGCCACCCGAGATCTGACAGACCCGTCGAGATGCGTCGGGATACATCATCACTCGAGCCTTCGATGGCGAACCTCACCGCAGGGTTACCAAACTCGCGCGGCTCCGGGTTATCGGAGGCAAGCAGAGTGTTCAGCACTCGGCCGTAGTAGGCACGGGCCGAGTCGACCCGACCGAGGTCTTCGTAAGTAGCTCCCATGTAGTAAAGCGCCGTGCCCACACCCGATCGGTTTGCAATCTCGTGCATGATAGACAACGCGCGCGTGGAGAGGGTGAGGGCAGAGTCGGGGTGGTTCAGCGCTCGGTGAGTTTGGCCGATGGTGAGCAGTCCGATGGCTTCGCCATGCCGGTCCCCGACTCCTCTTGTTGCGGAAAGCGCAGCTGTGAAGTATCCGAGCGCAGAGTCCGGACGGTCCAGGTCTCGGTAGGCCTGGCCCAGTTCGTGAAGTACCTCGGCCTCTCGGGCGTTCGCCTTGGTTTCGCGGGAGATCGCTAGCGCTTGTCTCAGGAAGGCGACCGCCGACTCGGGATCCGCGAGCTGGCGGTGGACAGTGCCCAGATCGTAGAGGAGTCCAAGCTCTCTCGAGCGGTTGCCTCGTCCGCGGCTCATAGCCAAGGCCTGGCGGTAGTACGCCGTCGCCGAGTCCAGCTGGCCGAGGGAGCGGTGGATGCTGCCAATGGTGGCGAGCGTCCCAGCCCCCCGGAAGCGGTTGCCGAGCGTGCGCCGGATCGCCATGGCCTGTTGGTAGTATGCGAGAGCGGAGTCGGTTTGGCCCAGGGAGCGGTAGACGTCGCCAATATTGGCGAGCGTCCAACCCTGCCCCCAGGTGTTTCCAAACGTCCGCCGGATCGCCAACGCGCTGCGGTAATAGACCATTGCGGAGTCGGGCCGGCCCTGGGCCGAGTGAACCCTCCCGATGTTGGTCAGTGTGGTCCCCTCGCCCGCTCGGTCCCCCACCTCCGCCTGAGTCGCGAGCGCCTGGCGGTAGTAGGTGAGAGCCGAGTCGGCCTGTCCGAGATCCTGGTAAACGACGCCGATGTCGTTGAGCGTTGTCCCCTCGCCCGCCTGGTCCCCCACCTCCCGTTGAATGGTCAGCGCCGCCCGGTAGTGCGCGAGCGCGCCATCGAGCCGGCGGAGACCCTGATAGATTCTGCCGATGTTGGTGAGCGTCGTCCACTCACCGCTCCGGTCTCCCACCTCTCGCTGTATCGTGAGCGCCCCGCGGTAGGAGGCGAGGGCTGAGTCGCCGTGGCCCTGAGCACGGTACACACTTGCCATGCGCGCGAGCGTGCTGCCCGCGCCCGCGCGGTCGCCGACCTCGCGTTGGGACGCCAGAGCCCGCTTCTCATAGATGAGGGCCGAGTCCGGCTGGCCGGCGTCTTGGTGGACGGCTCCGATGTTGATGAGCGTACTAGCCTCGCCCGCCTGGTCTTCCTCGTCCCGCTGGATCGCCAGCGCCTGGTGGTAGTAGATCAGCGCAGAGTCTGGCCGGCGTAGATCTTGGTGAACGACGCCGATGTTAGCGAGCGTCGTCGCCTCGCCCACCAGGTCGTCCACCTCCCGTTGGATCGCTAGCGCCTGCCGGTAAAACACGAGTGTGGAGTCGCGGCGGCCCGTCGCCCGGTAGAGGCTGCCGATGCTGGCGAGCGTCCTTCCCTCGCCTGAGCGGTCATCCACCGCCCGCTGAATCGCCAGCGCCTGGCGATAGTAGGCCAGGGCGGAGTCGGACCTCCCCAGGCCATGATGGACCACGCCGATGTTGGTGAGTGCGGTACCCTCCCCCGCCCAGTCCCCAACACGCCGCAACAGGGGCATCGCCCGTGCCCACAGTTGGATCGCTCGTTCTGAGCCTACGCGGGATCCCTCACGGTAGGCCCGGGTCGCCTGCAGGAACAGACCCCGGGCACTGTCTGCGTACACGGCGGCCGGCACAGCTTGCGAGCTAGCCCCCGCCCCCTCGACACGGCCCGCGGGCAGGGCCACGACAGCGACGAGAGTGACAAGGGAACGACAAGCTCCCACGCACTTGAGACGGTCGATCCTCATGTGCTTCAGTTCCTTTTCTTCAACGCCCCGGTCACCGCCTGACAATCTTGAACCAGAAGCGACTGATTCACAAGCTACCGAACAACACGCCCGGAGCCCAGACCACTCATCAGCGCTTCGACTTCAGCTCGGTTGACGTAATTGACATCACCGTGTACGGAGTGGGCCAGGCATGACGCCGCAACGGCAAACGCGACCGCCGTCTGCGATTCACTCAGCTCAGGAGTCAAGAGAGCAACGATCAGGGCCGCCGCAAACGCATCTCCGCCCCCCACGCGATCCACGATATCTGTGATCTGGTAGGGTTGGTATGATCCGTCCGTCCACGGAGCAAAGAAGGCTTCTCCCTGCACGGTGTCGTAGAGCATCGCACCCCACTTGTTATGCGATGCTGAAATACTCTCGCGTAGCGTAATGGCCACCTTCGACACATTTCCAAACAACTCTTTGATCCGCTGTGCAACCTCGGGATATCTGTCAATCGCCAACTTCCCAGCGTGCACATCGGTCTCGCCAGCTTGAATCCGAAACACGTCGGACGCGTCCTCTTCGTTCCCAATCACCACATCCACATAGGGCATTATCTCGCTCATCGTCCTTTCCGCCAACTCACGCGGGGAAAGGGATGGGTCCCAGCGCCACAGCTGCTTCCGAAAGTTCAAGTCACACGACACCGTCACCCCACTGGCTCTCGCTTCCTTGACAGCGACTAGAGCAGCCTCACTCGCCATCTTTGAGAGGGCGGGAGTAATGCCGGTAACATGGAACCAACTCGCATCCTGAAAGATCGCTTTCCACGGGTACGCATCGGCGGGAGTCATGCTCAGCGACGATCCCTGTCTATCGTAGATAACATTGCTTGGCCTTTGATTCACGCCCGTTTCGAGAAAAAACAGACCGAGTCGTCCAACGCCCGTTCGGATCACATGACCGGTATCAATGCCCAATCCCTTCAGGGCTGCCACACATGCATCGGCTAGGGCGTGCTCCGGTAGAGCTGACACAAAAACTGCTCTACCACCCAACTGGCATACGGACGCCGCAACGTTGGCTTCCGCCCCGGCGAAGGTCATCGTTAGCGGCCCGGGAACCGATTGCCGTAAGCGCAGAAAGCCGTCTGGAGTCAAACGCCCCATGATCTCACCGAAGGTCACCACGTTGCCCACTGTGTTCATGACCCCCTTATTGGTCTAACCATCTTGCTAGCCTCCCCAGCATTCACCGCTATGGCCTGCCAGTCGTGGTTCTGAATCAGGGACTGTGGGGCCATCCACGATCCGCCTACAGCCAGCACCATGGAATTCTCCAGATAGGATTGCATGTTGCTTGTGTTGATCCCGCCCAGTGGAACGTAACGAAGATTCAGGTGCTCATAGGGCGCAGCGATGCTCTTGAGATAAGGCATACCGCCGCTGGGTTCCGCGGGAAAGAACTTCAATAATTCACACCCCAATTCGAGCGCCCGCTCGATGTCGGTGGGGGTCGCAACACCAGGCGCAAAAGGCAATCCCACTTTCTGTGCCTGTTTCACGATACTGGGGTTCACACCGGGAGCCACGCCAAAAGCCGCCCCCGCTCGAGCTACCGCCTTCACCTGATCTATCTCGAGAATTGTGCCAATGCCCGCCATCATTTCCGGCACGTGGGCCTTGATCTCCTGTAGGGCCTTGATAGCCACGGGCGTCCGGAGGGTCAGCTCCATAACGTTCACACCACCATCGATCAGCGCACGCGCTAACGGAACCGCATCCTCGACCCTCTCGACAACCAGCACGGCGATTACACCACTCGCGGAGATGTGTCTCAGCATCGCGGGTTCAAAAATAGACCTCATCAGTCATCTCCACGCAGCCTGATTCGTGACAGTAAACTCGACGCTAATATCTGAACTGTTCACGGTGTCGTGCAACCGGGTCAAACGGCTGACAGGGACGCTCTTACCAACGGTTGGAGTGCAGTTGCCTGAAACGCGCGCTGTTTTGCGGACAGCGGACATCCCTTGCATGATCTAACCGGCCGGGTGGACAGACCACCGCATCGGATGCCAAGACGATCCCGCGCTCGGACGATCCCGCGCTCGGACGATCCCGCGCTCGGACGATCCCGCGCTCGCTGTTCACCTTGTGAACGAGTTCAACTGGATAGGGTGGTCGGTCAAATCGATCTAAACTAGCAGTTTGACGACCGATCGCGAGGACATCCACACGGGCAATCATTCGAGGCCTAGCGTGGCGGGCTTCCCCCACGGCATGTTTAGCCGCCGGCGTAAGCTCCTGGTTCAAGTAAGGCATCTATGCACCGTCGCAGCCAGCCACAAGCTGTCACCGCCCTCATCGCCTTGGTTCTTTCCACCACCGCATGGACAGTGGGGTGTTCACCTGGCGCTTCAGGGCCGCCACGCGCCGAAGTGGACGGCGAGATCCTCGAGGGTGTGTTCTTCGGCGAACCCGACGAAGCCGTGTTCAAAGGCATCCCGTTTGCCGCTCCACCTGTCGGCGATCTCCGCTGGCGCCCGCCGGCTGCACACGTGCCCCGTGGAGGCGTGCAATCGGTGACGGCATTCGGTCCGGCGTGTCCGCAGACGGATCGGCTTGCGGAATATTATCGACGGATTGCCACCGCCTTCGGCCAGGGGGAGGAGGCCGTGTCCCGCATTGGCGAGACCAGCGAGGATTGTCTCTACCTGAATGTCTGGACCGGCAACTGGGGCGGGGGCGGGGGCGAGCCCCAACCCGTGATGGTGTGGATTCACGGAGGGTCCAACAATTCCGGTTCCGGGTCGGAGGGAGGTTACGATGGTGCGCGACTGTCCGCTCGCGGCGTTGTGGTCGTGACGATCAATTATCGGCTGGGTGCCCTGGGCTTTCTGGCCCATCCTGCGCTGACCGCCGAGTCGCCTCACGGGTCGTCCGGGAATTATGCGCTGCTCGATCAAATCGAGGCGCTCCGCTGGGTGCAGCGGAACATTGCGGCGTTTGGGGGCGATCCGAACCGGGTGACGGTGTTTGGCGAGTCAGCCGGTTCGATGGACGTCATGCATCTCATGGCCTCGCCGTTGGCGACGGGGCTGTTTCATCGTGCCATCGGCCAGAGTGGCGCGCCGCTGGCCGGCGCTGCGACGCTGAAACAGGGAGAGGCGCGTGGAGAGCGACTCGCGAAATGGTTGGGTGTCGAGGGCGACGTCGACGTGACGGGTGCTCTGCGAATGAAGGACGCGGACGAGATAGTGAGGGCCGACGCCGACGTGCCCAGCCCGAGTGGCTCGTCGATCTGGACCTCCGCGGCCACGGTAATCGTTGACGGATGGGTGCTCCCCGAACCCACGGGACGGGTTTTTGCGACCGGTGCACAGCAGGCTGTACCCTTGCTGGTGGGAAGCACCGCTGACGAATTTGCGAGCCTGCGGTATTACCTGCCCAGTATCGAACGAAGCGTGGACGCCTATCAGAGTTGGGTCAGCCAGACCTTCGGACTGCTGGCGAGTTGGCTTATCGATTTGTACCCAGCCACGGCCGACGAGGAGGTGGACCAAACGCTCATCAGCTTAATGACCGATCTCACGTTCACCTGTCTGTCGCGATTCGCCGCGAGCACAATGCCTGCGGCTGGAACCAAGGCGTACCTGTATCACTTCACGCGGGCACTTCCAGGTCCGGGCGGCGAAAAGCTCGGCGCGTTTCATGGTTTCGATATTGGCTACGTGTTCGACACTCGTGCGGACTGGTTCCCGTTGGAACAGAAGGACCGAGTGCTCACTGATGCCATGGCTGGTTACTGGACGGAGTTTGCCGCCACCGGCGATCCCAACCGGAAAGGCTCCCCGGAATGGCCGGCGTACACTGCGGAAACCGATCTGCACTTGGAGCTGGGGAGCGAGATCAGAGTAGCAGCCGGACTCAAGAAAAGGCAGTGTGATGCGGTTGATGGAGCGTTTGCGGTGCTGCGGGGTGGTGGCGGGGGATAGGGGTAGCCGCGGAAACCCCGGTTACCGGTTACCGGTCACCGGTCACCGGTCACCGGACGTATAGTACCGAGCAATCAGCTCGATACCCTCGATAAGGCGCGGAGCGGGTTCCGCCAGTGCCAACCGAATGAACCCCTCGCCGCCCGGCCCAAAGGCCGTTCCCCCCCAAACCGCAACACCCGCCTCTTCGAGGAGCCGCATTGTGAATTGATCGGTGTCTTCGGACGGCGGTAGGCTCAACCAGAGAAATGGGCTGGCGCTGGTTTTCCAGAACGGGATCCGTGTTCGCTCGAGTGCGGTGACCGCCGCGGCGTGTCGTGCTGCTAACTCGTCAACGACCGGCCTGCTCAACGTTTCAACGCGATCGAGCACCGAAACAGCAGCGCGCTGCACGGCCAGGAACGGCCCAGCGTCGACGAACAACTTGAACCGTGTAAGCGCTTCGATCAGATCACGGTTCCCCACCGCCCAGCCGATTCGCCAGCCTGCCATGGCGCACGTCTTCGATAGCGTATGAAATTCGATCGCGATGTCTCGGGCGCCTGGCACCTGCAGAATGCTCGGCGCCCGATAGCCGTCATAGGTGATCTCGATGTACGCAGCATCGGATGCCAAGACGATCCCGCGCTCCTGGCACACCCGGACACAACGCTCGAGATACTCCGTCGGCGCGACGGCACCCGTCGGGTTGTTGGGGTAATTCACGTAGGCAAGGCGGGCTTGGTCGAGCACATTGCGCGGTAACTGATCGAGCTCCGCAAGGAAAGAGGAGTCCGCTGTCATCCGTGCGTGGTGCACTCGGGCCGCCGCGCACAGTTGCGCGCCGCGGTACACATGAAACGAGGGATCCGGGACGATGATCAGATCGTCAGGATCAGTAACGGCGGGGGCGAGATGCACCAACCCGTCCATCGCACCGATGATGGGCAACACCTCGTGGCGAGGGTCCGCCTCCACTCCGAAGCGGCGCGACATGTAGCGCGCCACCGCCTCACGGAACGGCGCGTAGCCGTCCTGGTATCCGTACCGACTCATGCGCGGATCCGCCAACGCCTCGGCCATCGCGTCGACGGCAACCTGAGGCGGAGGGAACATCGGATCGCCGAGGCTCAGATCGATGAGGTCGCGTCCTTGTTCGACGAGCCGGCGCTTCATCGCCAGTAACTGGCCGAGCGAAGATTGCCCTTCCGTGATGCGAGACGAAGGTGTGAACGCCGCCGTCTTCATGACACGGGCTTTGCCCGTTCCCGTTCGAGCAACTTGAGTAGCTGCCCCTCTTCGACCTCCGGAATCATCTGCCGCCAACGCCAAATCTCAGCCGACTGAAACAGGCCGCCTTTGTTGTACGGTTCTTCAGCCAGGAAGGCCTCCGCCTCGGCGCGGCTCCCGAACTCTATGGCAAAGATGCTCCCCTGGGACGCTTCACCGGCGTCATCCTGGAGCGGACCACCGAACACAGTCCGATCTTTGACGGCGATCATGTACTCCAGGTGTGGCGGCCGGAGCTTGGACCGCAGTTCGATGGAGTCGGGCTTGTCCACGCAAATGAACGCAAAGAGCATCTGGACCTCTCGTCGGATTGTCAGATTATGTTACTAATTGTACCCTACGATTTGGCCCTGCCACACCCTTGTCATTACGCCGAGAAGGCGGAGCTTTCCTATCTCAGGCCACACGGTGAGGAGCGCATCGATGGTAGTCACCACGCAGCCGGCGCCGACGATCGAGACGTACGCTAGCATGTATCCCGACGTCCCCAAGGAGGTCATCCTCAAGGAGGATCTGTTGCGGCGTGGGGTGGCACTCACCGACGCGGCCATGGAGGCAGCAAAGGGATCGCGCACGCAGGCCTACTATCTCTTCTCCTACAACATCTCGGGGCACCACGATCTCAAGGACGGGGTGAGTACCGCGGCTCCCGAAGACATCGTCTTTCGCAGAGGACCCTACGACCTACGGCCCACCCGGGTTCGCATCGTGCTGCATGCGGAGTCGCCGTACGTCATCGACGTGATTGACGGCACCACCATGATTTGCGAGCACGGGGTCCCGTTGGCCGAAGCGCAGTACCGCTCGAAGCCGGCGTACTACGGTCGCCGGTTCGATGATGGAACACTGTACGAGCAAGTCATCCCGCTGCTCTACGACTCCTACGCATTCATTACCACGTTCCGGGCGTGTCACTATTGGGGCGACAAGGAAGAGTGCAGGTTCTGCGACATCAATTTCAACCTGCGCGAGATTCGACGTCTCACCGGCGACCACGTAACCGCAGACGCCATCAAAGACAAGGAGAAGGTCGTCGAGGTTCTCGACGCGATGTCGCAGGAGCCCGATCCCGGGAAGCGCATGATTACGATCCTCATGACGGGTGGGTCGATCGTCCGGAAAGTGCGTGGGGGGGCGGACAACGCCGCCGATTTCAACATCCCCTATGTCGAGGCCATCCGCGAGCGAGTCGGCCACCGCGTCCCCATCGTCATGATTACAGAATCACAACCGATGGAGAACGTCCGCCGACTGCGTGACGCGGGTATTACCAGCCACAACGCCAATCTCGAGGTGTGGGACAAGCGGCTCTTCACGATCATTGCCCCAGGCAAGGAGAAGTACATCGGGTATGACCTCTGGGTGCAACGCCTCATCGAGGCAGTGGACGTGCTCGGAGAGGGTCGGGTGAGTCCGAACATGGTCTCGGGTATCGAGATGGCGCAGCCGTGGGGATTCAAGACGGTCAAAGAGGCCGTCGCATCTGCCACGGAGGGTTTCGAGTTCTTGATGTCGCACGGCGTCATTCCGCACCTCGACACCTGGTGCATCGAGCCAGGGACGACACTGGCCGGTCATGAACCCATCCCGCTTGACTTCCTGCTCCAGGCGGACATCGCATGGTACGACACGTGGCGCAAATACAAGCTTCCGCCTTTTGAGGGCTATGGTCCGATGGGCGCCGGTCCCGGCGTTGCGGTGTACGGGAATACTGCGTCGGTTGATTTTGGGGGCTGACGGCCGCGCGGCAGTGCCTGCCCGTCGGGCCGATTGAAATGGCCACGGAATCCACGGAAAGCACGGACCCCCGCCCCCCTCCCTGAATTTTGGTTCCCCGCCCCCCAACCATGTGGAGGGTCAACGCGAGGACGAAATCCGGCAGGAGGTTGGGGGTGGGGAACCACAATCCGGGTGTGGGGCGGGGTTTCCGTGCTTTCCGTGGCTATTCAATTGGCAACGGCCCGAACCGGCCGCCCCGCCATGACACTCTCCTGGAGTGCGCCGTTCTTTACGACCGGCACCCCACCGACCAGAACGTGTACGATCCCCGCCGAGTACTGGGCCGGATTCGGATAGGTCGCGCGGTCTCGGACCGTCGCGGGATCGAATATCGTGATATCGGCATCGCTGCCAATCGCGATGCGACCCTTCCGCGCCATCCCTGGTGAGCGGGCCGCCAGGAGCTCGGCGGGCCCGAAGGTCATCTTCCGAATGGCTGCCTCGAGACTCAGCACGTTGAGCTCGCGAACGTAATGGCCCAGCACCCGAGCAAAGGTTCCGGCGGTTCGAGGGTGCCCGCGTCCATCACGGAGACGTCCGTCACTACTGATCATCGTGTGCGGACCGGCAATCGCCTCCCGAACCGCCTCAGGCGGAATGAAGTGAATGATCACCCATCCCGTCTCATTGCGATACTTGGCAAACGTCTCTGCTGTGAGACGCTCGCCGGTCACCGGCCATTCCAAATCACCGTAATCGATCCCGAACAACGCCCGCCAACCCGGATCGAACAGCGCCGACTCGATCGCCGTGCTTCCGGCGGTGTACGGGTAAACTTCCGTCGTGAAATCGACGCCCCGTTGGACTGCTGCATCGATGAGCTCGAGTAGTTTCGGCGTGGCGCTCAAGCCGCTGCTATGCACATGAAACATGTGAACGGGGGTACCCGTGGTTACGCTGGCCGCGATCAATTCTTCGAGGCCGGCAACGCTGCCGGGCTCCCCGGCTCCCATATAGCGCATGTGCACAAACGCGGGGGCCGTGAACCGCTTTGCGATACGAAAGAGCTGCAGTACTTCCCACCGCGAGGCGGCCGGCGTGTACTGGAGACCCATCCCGACGGCGAGGGCCCCTTGCTCGAGGCCTCGTTCAATCCCCCGCTCAATCTCTTCGAGCTCTGCTTCGCCCGCCGCCCGTCTGGCGGCGTCCCCGGTCGGGAACGTGGCTCCGGAATCACCCATCACACCCATCCGCACCCGGGCGTGTCCCACCGCTACGCCATAGTTGATTGGAGCCCGGCCACGACGTTCGGCGTACCAGTCGTCAACCTCCGCCGTGCCCAGTTCGAGTTCTAGTGCGGTGGTGACCCCGTCCATCACCTGGACGCGATAGTTCTCGAGGGTCTGGCCGTGCGCATGCAGGTCGATGAATCCGGGCGCCACCACCAACCCCTCGGCATCGATCACCGTGCTGCCGATCAACTCGTCGGTGGAGATCGCCTGGATCCGACCATCGGTGATCCCGAGGTTGCGCGTCGCGTTGAGTCCGGACGCGGGGTCGATGACTCGGCCGTTTTGTATGACGATATCAAAAGTTATGGTCGGCGCGCCGTCGCACGCGATGGCGAGTGACGCGGGCAGGAGGGCCAGCCAAGTGAGGGTGCGCCACCAATTCCCGCTGCGCACGTCGACTCCGGGCCGGAATTGGGTTGACTTATTCACCGCAGAGACCGCAGAGAGCGCAGAGATGACCGGGGTGAATGACCAACGGAACAATCTTTGCGTTTTTTCTCTGCGTTCTCTGCGGTCTCTGCGGTGATTTTTTTCCTCGGCCGCCCATTGATGCACCGCCCCAAAGTGAGAGTTCGAATGCCCGTCCGTCAACCTTCCGGTACCGGCTCGCGCCCCGGGAGGACGGGCAGGATCACGTGAGAAGGATACGCGGGTCCGTGATGCACGCGCTGCGTGGCGATGACGGGTTCCGTGGCCAGCGCGAGGTTGTCCTCTCCCGTGTTCAGGTTCGGTAAGTAATAGGGGTAGTAGCTGCTGGAGATCTCGATGCGAATCCGATGCCCGACTTTGAAGACGTTGCCCGTGCCACGCCAGAACCGGATCGTGTATTCGTAGATCTCGTTGGGTTCGATGGTGCTGAGTCGTTCGGAGTTGTATCGGCCTTCGCTACCGGGGTCGCGGCTTCGCGCGCGGAGCACCCCCTCGGTCAGAATTCCTGCATAGCCGTCGGGATGCACGTCGACGAGTCTGACCATCCAGTCGGTGTCCTTGGCCGAGGTGGCGGCGTAGAGCTTCGCCACAATCGGTCCGACTACGGTAACGTCTCGCTGCAACGGTTCGGTGTCGTACACGAGGACGTCATCTCCAAGCGCCGAGAGGCGGGAGTCCACCGCCCCGTCGTTGTGCCCACCCGTGAACGGGGCCGTGATGGGATGATCGGGATCGTACACATATGTGTCGACACCGTCTTCGTTCGGACGAGAGAAGAGCAGGCGGCCGTCGCCCTTGAGGGAATTGGCGTGTCCGTCACTGGTCAGATACACCGACGTCCACTCGGTCTCGGGGAGAGGCCAGTCGTCGGCTTGGCGCCACGTGTTTGGGCCCATCACAAAGACGTAAACCGGCGGGTCGTTTTCCACGCCGTTCTGGATGCCCTTCAAGTGCCGATCGAACCAACGGGCGTGGTAGCCCAAGAGATCGATCTCGGCCTCCGGCCCATAGTCGACGCCTCCCACGATCCGTTGGTTCACGCCGTGGATCCACGGACCAATGATCAGGGTCGGTCGCCGCGCCTCGGGTGTCGCCCCGTGATCGCGCATTCCCATGTAGTTCATGGGCGAGCCCGGGTAATTCGCATCGAACCAACCCGTCACATTGAGCGACGGGACGGTCATCCGGGAATAACTTTCCTGCCCTTGATAAGCGATGCCTTTCCAGTAGGACGCTGACGACAGATTGTTGCGGTACCACCCTTCGAACCACGGTGCGTGCATCATGCCCCTCGCCCGGGTCATCTCGATATAGGGACGTTGCATGAGGTCTTGGGCGCGCGATAGCTGCCAGCCCCAGTAGGGTGCATCGCCGACGGTTTGAAAGGTCCGCCCGGCCATGCCCGCGGCCCAGTCCATCCACCACCCTCCCTGGAGCACACCGTTTTGATAGGGCGTGTTCTCGAAGTGATCTGGTGGCGCAACGAGGGGGACGATGGCCTTGAGCGACGGTGGCACGGTGCTGGCCGTCCACCATTGCGTCCAACCCAGGTACGAACCGCCGATCATTCCGACGTTGCCGTTGCTCCAGTCACGAGAGGCGAGCCATTCGACGAGGTCGTATCCGTCGGTCTTGTGACGAGAATCGAACGGATCCCACTCCCCGTCTGAGTCGAACCGGCCCCGGGTGTCCACAAAGGCCACTGCGAACCCGCGCTCCGCGAACCACCGGGCCTGCACGCGACTCCCGGTCGTCGCATTGTCGTACGGCGTGAGAGAGAGAATGGCAGGGTGCGGCCCGCCGGTGGCGGGGCGGTAGAGGTCAACAGAGAGGGCGACGCCATCTCGCATCGGCACGCGATGCCCGCGCTCCCCGACCACCTCAAACTGCGCAGGGGAGTACGCACCGGGATCGGGCGCCTGGGCCGTGGCGCCCGTGACGGCGGCCAGGACGAGTAGGAACGTTTTTGATGCTAGCGCAGTCATGGAACACACTCCCTTGGCTGGTCCGGGCGGGTTGGTCGACCAAACACGGCAGAAAGGTGCGCGCAGGTCAACGGACCCGAATAACCCCGACGCCATCCTCGATGAAGACCTCGGTTCCGAATGGTTCCGAGAGCTCGCGCATGCGCTCGAGGATCTCTCGGCCGACCTCGGGAGTCGCGAGCCGTGGCACACCACGATTCGCGCCCCGTAACTCGTATCCCAGCACGACGGGGTGAAGACGGATCTCTTCGACTCTACCGTTTGCAAAGCGACTCTCGGCGATCACGCTCTGGTACCAGACATCGTCCTCGAAGTAGATGTCGAGCCAGCGCCGGTTGAACTCGGGATCGGTGATTTCTCGCGGATCGAGCTTGAATGCCTCGTAGAGATCCCTGCCCACCGGCTCCTGCATCTCAACCTGGAAGACGAAGTTTCCCAGGCTGTAGAAGATTGGCTTTCCTTTATAGATCTCGATGCCACGGAGCTGGTGGGGTCCGTGACCCACGAACTCGTCGGCGCCGGCGTCGATCGCCTGGTGGGCCAGCTCGACGAGGAACTCCGGGGGCTCGTCACTCCAATTACCGGGCTCGTGGGCGTGGATGGTCGCGACGACGAAGTCCGAGTTGCGCTTCGCACGGCGGATTCCGAGCAGGATCTCTGCGAGGTCCACTTGATTCATCTTCCGTTGGATGCCACGTCGGTCGCTCACCTGATATGACACCCCGAACAGCGAGAGCTCGTCTTCTTTCTCGTCCTCTGAAATCCGCACCGATCCCGCCGGCTGCTCGTCGCGTATCCGACGCAGCACGGCCATCTCCTCGGCCGTCACGAGCGCGTACCGCGACGTGCGAAGCGCGCTCAGGCCGGGGCGACCCGGCGCCTCGCCCATCGGGTCCATCGCCCGGGACAAGGGTGTGAAGCTCGAGGCCATGGACACGACGGCCATCCGTCCTTTGGGAGTATCTAGATAGCGCCCCGCCCGTGCGGCCGCCCGTGTCTCACCGGCGCCGGCATGCACGATACCGGCTTCGTCCAGAATCCGACTGGTCGAGCGCAGGCCCTCTATTCCCCAGTCGGTGGTGTGGTTGTTGGCCCGGGAAACCACGTCGAAGCCGAGGTTCTTCAGGTCCTGTGCCACCTCGGGAACCCCGATAAGCCACGCGCCACCATATTCGGCCTGTGGGTATCCGTCGAACCGCCGGATGTCGATGGCGGATGTCTCGAAGTTGCCGAACGTCACGTCGGCGCGCCGCAGCACGTCGACCATCCGTCTGAACGAGTGACTGGTGTTCTGCGAGATCGGACGCGCAATGATCACGTCTCCCACCGCCGCCACGGTGAACCCGTCCTCGACACTCATGGCGAGTCCACGCACCGAGTCCTTGTCGGCCGGTAGGTTCTGGGCCGCTGCGGGCGTTCGAGCGACTCCCACCAGCACGAGAGCGGTAACGACCGCACGCATGGTAGGGAGCAGTGGATTTCTTTGACGAGTCGGGCATTGCATGGGCGAGTCTCCTCCGTCTATCGGACGTTCATCGAGTATTTGGCCAGTGGACGTCACCGCGTTCCGTCTGCGTCGTCCACGATCACCCCGGCAAGCTCCAGCACCAGCTCGGTCATGGGCGGTCCCAGGGCCGGGCCAACATTGGTGTTGGCCTGCATCGCCACAGCAATCTTGTGTTCGGCGAAGTACGTCATCTGCGACCGGAACCCGGTCATGAATCCTCCGTGGCCGTACGCGAGTCCGAGTGGCGTGTCAGGCCAGATGGAGACCCCAAGACCGTAAACCCTCTCCCCCAACCCGGAGGTGCCGCCGAGCATGGTGGCGACCATCGACTCGGAGAGGTAGCGCCCCTCGTAGAGCAGTTTGGCCCACCGGGCCAGGGACTCGGCGGTGGAGGCCAGGCCGCCGCCGGTCCATTCGAACTGCGGATTGATCACGAACACGCCGTCGACGAGGACCGTCGTCGCCGCCCCGGCAGCCGTGCTTGGTGTTCCTGACCAATCCGTGCCGTATCCCCGCAGCGCGGCCTCGATGGAGCTTCCCGGGTATCCGTTGGCAAGGCGCTCGATGCGGCGGTTGTCTGAGGGCACCACGTCCAGGGAGAACCGATCGACCACTCGCTCCTGCAGTTCCTGGTAGAAAGGCGTCCCGGTGGCGGCCTCGATGACCATCCCAAGCAGGATGTAATCGGTGTCGGTGTACTGGAAGTCGCTCCCGGCTGGGAACAGCGGCTCCTCGTCGAGGATGTAGCTGACCATCTCCCGAGGTTCCCAGACCCTGTCGGGGGTGAGGAAGATGTCGCTGAGGAACTCCGAGTCGGCGACGTTGTCCGGGATGCCAGCGGTGTGGTTCATCAGCATGCGGACCGTGATGTCCGACGCGTTGGGCAGCCTTGCGTACCAGTCGTTCGAGCCCAGCCACTTCTCCACCGGATCGTTCAGACCGAAGAGGTGCTCGGATACGAGGTCGAGGGCTACCGCTGCGGCGAACGTCTTGCCGATGCTCCCGCTCAGCTGCCGATGGTCGGGGCGCATCGCGACGCCCGCGCTGTCCGCGAGACCCACGGCGAGACCAAACGACGTGCCGTCCGCCAGAACCACTCCCAGGGTTGCCCCGGGGAACCCGTGCTCGACTTGGATACTGTCGAGGCGGGCCTGCAGCCGAGAGCGGAGTTCGTCCTCGTGCGATTCGCCGGCGCCGCAGGCGGCCCGCGATACGAGCAACGCGACCGCAACGATGCCGCAGGGTCTTCGATTGGTTTCAGCCATTCTCACTTCCCCCTACCGCATTGCGTCTGCGCCGTCCACGATCACCCCGGCAAGCTCCATCACCAGGTCGGTCATCGGCGGTCCCATGGACGGGCCAACATTGGTGTTGGCCTGCATCGCCACAGCAACTTTGTGTTCGGCGAAGTACATCATCTGCGACCGGAACCCGGTCATGAATCCCCCGTGGCCGTACGCGAGTCCGTGTGGCGAGTCGCGCCAAATCTGGACCCCGAGACCGTAACGGCTTTCGGTGGAGGTGCCGTCGATCATGGTGGCGATCATCGACTCGGAGAGGAAGCGCCCCTCGTAGAGCAGCTTGGCCCACCTGGCCAGGGACTCTGCGGTGGAGGCTAGGCCGCCACCAGTCCATTCGAACTGCGGATTGATCACGAACTCACCGTCGACCAGAACCTCCGTCGCCGCCCCGGTAACCGTGCCCGGAGTCCCTGACCATTCCGCGAGCAAATTCCGGAGCGTGTGCTCGATTGAATTGTCCGGGTATCCGTTGGCAAGCCGCTCGATGCGGCGGTTGTCTGAGGGCACCACGTCCAGGGAGAATCGATCGATCACGCGTTCCTGCAGTTCCTGGTAGAAAGGCGTTCCGGTGATGGCCTCGATGATCATCCCCAGCAGGATGTAATCGGTGTCGGTATAGTGGAACTCGCTCCCGGCAGGGAACAGCGGCTCCTCGTCGAGGATGTAGCTCATCAGCTCCCCAGGCTCCCAGACCCGGCCGGGGCTGAGGAAGACGTCGGTGAGGAACACGGAGTCGCCGACGTAGTCCGGGACACCCGCGGAGTGGTTCATCAGCATGTGGACCGTGATGTCCGACGCGTTGGGCAGCCTTGCGTACCACTCGTTCGAGCCCAGCCGCTTCTCCACGGGGTCATCCAGATTGAAGAGGCCCTTGGACACGAGGTCGAGGGCTACGGCCCCGGCGAACGTCTTGCCGATGCTCCCGGTCAGCAGCCGATGGTCGGGGCGCATCGCGACGCCCCCCGCGCTGTCCGCGAGACCCACGGCGAGACCGAACGATGTGCCGTCAGCCAGGGCCACCCCCACAGTCGCCCCAGGGAACCCGTACTCGACCTGAAGGCTGTCGAGGCGGGCCTGTAGCCGAGAGAGGAGTGCCTCCACGCGCGATTCCCCGGCGCCGCAAGCGGCCAGCGATACGAGCAACGCGACCGCAACGATGCCGCAGGGTCTTCGATTGGTTTCAGCCATTTTCACTCCCCCCGAATGACCTCTCGAGTCTGGAGATCACGGCCGCAGCCCTGTACTCCCGCCGCTCGTCGCTCTACTATCCCCGGAGGTCTTCATCGCGTTAGTTCTCTTTTAACTCGCTGGGCACTGAGGTGCAACTTTTATCTAGAAGACGAGGATGAAATACAGACCATCATTTCTTGGCACCGCTGCGTTGGCTGGGAGTACGGCGACGGGCTTTGAGGGCTACGTCGGATGACACGCACGGCCAGTCTGCCCCTGATCAGCGACTATCCGGAACACCATGCGTCGCACCGTCATACCTCGGAAGCGCTCGTACTCGACGGGGAGCGTACCACCTACGCAGCGTTTGGTTCGCGCGTCGATCGTTGTGCCCGTGCGCTGCACCACTCAGGTGTTGGCAAGGGCGGATGCCGAATCGTTGAGGGAATGAAGATGCGCGCGTTGGTCGCGCTTCGCGCAGGAACGATGGTCGCAGCCGAGATGCTTGGTCAGGACTCGCAGATCGGGAGCCTCAAAGCCGGCAAGCTCGCCGACATCGTCGCCATGCCGGGCAACCCCGTCGAAGACATCACGGCGGTCGAGCGCGTGGACTTCGTCATGAAGGGCGGCGACATCGTACGGTGGGACGCGAATTAAGGAGGAAAGGACCACAGCCATGAAGAACCTCGCACGGAGCCTGCTGCTGGTAGGCGCCTTTCTGCTGGCCGCTGACAGCGCTAGCGCACAGAACCACCTGATGGCCGAAGGCGCCCACTACGCGATGTCGCAGGAGCCACCGCTGTACTTGCGTGCTGACGGCTACGACTACGATCACGAAATTCTAGTTGCGCTACCGGCGACCTACAACGCCTTTCCCAACAGGGAATATCCGGTGCTGTGGGCTATGGACGGTGCACTCTTGTTCGACCTGACGGTAGGCATGGTCAGCTTCTACTCGGCCGGCAATCGATTCCCGGAGATGATCGTTGTCGGCGTGGGCCATCGGCGCGAGGAGGGCATGGCTGGGCTTATGAAGCGCACGACGGACCTGTTTCCGACCGCGACGATGCCGCAGGGTCTTCGATTCGTTTCAGCCATGCTCTCTTCCCTCCGAATGACCTCTCGAGTCAGGCGATCGCTTCGCGGGCAGGGACCGATCGAACACGAACTCGGGGACGGGCTCGGCCTTGGCAGGATCACTGCCCATGAAACGCTCCTGGCCGGGGCTCGTCATGGGCGGATGTTCGGCGAAGGGCGGATGTTCGCCGAAGGCTCCCCAGAGGCGGCGCTGCGGTCGATTTCCAGTATGCCCACATCGCCGTCGATTCTGATGCTGGTCCCAAGATGGCCGGAGAGGGCCTGCAACTTGTTCAAGAGTGCGCGGGCTCGCCCTCCTTCGACCAGGTAAGGTTGCGCGAGGTCGTCCCACCGACCGGCAACGGGCAGCACCTCGACGCGCTCGACTCGCTGTTTGCTGAACTGCACGCGCGCCAGGTAGTTGTCACCCCACTGCGGTAAGCCGAAGCTGAAGATCAAATGACCCATCGAGTAGAAGATGGGACGACCGCGGTAGACCTCAACGGCGCGGGGAACGTGGGGATGGTGACCGAGTATGGCATCTGCCCCGGCGTCGATCATCTCGTGCGCAAACTCCACAGCCCTGGGATGCAGCTCGTGACTTCTGGAGACATCAAAGTGATAGATATCCCAGTGAAACGAGAGAATGACGTGATCGACCTCGCTGCGCACGCGCGCGATGTCCTCTTTGATGATGTCGGGATCTAGGGGAACGACACCGGCCCGATCCGGCGTCGCGAATCCAATGGTGCCCGAGTTCTCGTATTGGGCGTAGGCGAGGAAGGCGAACGTTACGCCGTTCCGCTCGACAACGGCGGGCCGACGAGCATCTTCCAGGTTTTCCCCGCTTCCGAACGGCGCCATCCCGGCCTGAATCAGCGCAGCCTTGGTATCGAACAACCCCTGTCGCCCCGTGTCCAGAGCGTGGTTGTTTGCCGTGGACACCACATCAATCCCGGCAAACTGCAAGCCATCTGCGAAAGCCGTTGGCGTGCGAAAGATGCCGGTTCGATGGGCCCTGTCGGACAGGGGTGATTCCAAGTTCACGAACGCGATGTCTGCTGCGCGAAACACGGGTGCGATCTTCTGAAAAGGGAAGCGAGCCCATTCCTCGGTCGACGCGAAATCGAGATCGTGCGCCTTGAGCTGGGCGTAGGTCGTCGAAAGATGCTCCCGGGAAGCGCCGTACGCTTCTTCGCGTTCCTTGGTGATGCGCGTGACTAGGGGACTGCCGGCCGCGGCCAGCTCCGCCATCCTTTCGTTGGAGAGAAAACGCGGTATGGGCTGCCAGCCACCCTCCAACAGCGTCCTTCCCTCGTTGTCCATCACGATCGAACCCGAGGAACCCAGGTTGGTACCGGACCATTCGACATCCCCGGCGGCGACGAGCGTGACCACTTGGGTCCGCTGCGCCTGGGCGCTCATCCCGAAACCGACGAGAAACGCGCCGGCGAGAACCATGATCGTGACGCGCATGAACGCACCTCCTTGCCGAAAGTGTGACCGCAGCCTCCCCCCGTCTGCTCCAGCCTCCCCGACCGCGGTGACTACCCTAACCGCCACGGCCACCTGACACGGCCGTAGCCCTGTGCTCCTAGCTCGCCGCTCTACTATCGCAGGTGGTGGTCATCGCGTTAGTTCTCTTTTAACTCGGTGGGCGTTGCAGTGCAACTTCTATCTCGAAGACGTGGATGAAAACGGGCAACCGGCGCCGCCTTCGCCGCCACGCACAAAGGTTAACGCCTCATGACGGAGCACCTATGAATCGCAGAGATTTCTTTCACGGCGCCGCGCTCGCCACCGCCGCCGGTTTGCCCCCTTCCAGGCGGGTGGGTGCGCATCCTCTCCAGCGAGCGAACGACGATCCGAGACCCCTGAAGCCGGACAAGAGCCGACTGCGCGCCACCGCGTCTCGGGCCATGGTGTCGACCTCGCATCCGTACGCCACCGAGGCCGCGCTCGACGCGTTGAGGCAAGGTGGCACGGCCGTCGACGCGTATCTCACCGCGGCCATTACCCAGACCGTGCTCCAACCCGTCATGACCACGCTCGGCGGTGGTCTCTACGTGACGTATTACGACCAGGCATCGAACACGGTGGCTCAGGGTGGCACCGGCTTCGCGAGTCCGGCGGCGGAGGACGGACGACTAGAGAGTTACGACCTGACCACCGGCCGCACGGTCATGGTACCCGGCTACGTGGCCAGCGTGTACGCGATCTCACAACGTTGGGGAAAACTCCCGTGGCGAGATCTCTTCGAGCCTGCGATTCGGTATGCACGCGAGGGCTTCACCATCGATCATTTGCTGTGGGGCTGGACGTTCGAGTACAGCCGTTGGCTCGGTCGGAACCCGGAGGGCCGTGAGATCTGGTATCCCGACGGACACCTCCTGAGCGTGGGCGACACCCTGCGTCAAACGAAACTGGCCATCACGCTCGAACGACTGCGCGATGAGGGTCCCGGCTATTTCTACACTGGCGCGTGGGCGCGGAACTTCGTGGACGCCGTGCGAGCGCACGGCGGCCGGATGACGTATGAGGACTTAGCCCAGTTCAAGATCGAGGGTGACGGTAGTTGGTTTGCCGCTGACGGCGACACACCGATGCCCGTGACCCGCGGTCGCTTTCGAGACTATGAGGTGGTGGCACCCGCGAACGCGATGATGGTCTTGGCCCTCAACCTGGTCGAGGAAGGTGATCTCCGTCGTATTGGTCACCCGTCCGAGAGCGCCGATGCGCTCTACTATCTCATCCGTATCGTGCAGGAGGCCTGGCATACCGGGTTGCTCCTGCGCCCGAACAACCACGACGTGTTGACATCAAAGGAGTATGCGCGCCAGGTCTGGAAGATCATCGAAGGTGGACCTCCCCGGCCGTACAAAGGGATCAGCGCCGGGACCTGCGCGATCACCGTCGTCGACGAAGCGGGCAACGTGGCCTGTGGAGATCATTCGAGCTCCTCGAGTCCTTACGGCACGGGCATCATCGTGGACGGCGTGATCGCGAATCGCGTGGTCTTTCAGCACAACTCGACGCTCCCGTCCGGCATATTCACCAGCCTCATCGTCATGAAAGACGGCAAACCCGCGATGGCCATTGCGTCACCGAGTCGCTCATTCTTTTCGACGATTCTGATGAACACCGTGAACGTGCTGGAGTACGGGATGGATCTTTGGGACTCGGTCAATCAGCCACTCTTCGGAGCCCCGGGGCCGACCTATCCGGGTGAGGAGATCGAGACATCCTTTGGCGAGGACCTCATCAAGCAAATTGAGAAACGGGGGATGCGGGTCATGCGAGTGGCACCCTGGGAGATTCACATGGGGAGTTGCCACGCCGTCGTCATCGATCAGGAGGCGGGCCAACTACACGGGGTGGCCGACCCGCGCCGGTTGGGGATGGCGAAGGGATATTGATTGAGGTGGGTCGTATGACGCGCACGCCCAGTCTGCCCCTGATCAGCGACTATCCGGAACACCATGCGTCGCACCGCCCTACCGCGGAAGCGCTCGTACTCGACGGAGAGCGTACCACCTACGCGGCGTTTGGCTCGCGCGTCGATCGTTGTGCCCGCGCGCTGCACCAGTCAGGTGTTGGCAGGGGCGATCGCGTGGCGACGCTCTCCACGCCGCGCCCGGACTACCTGGTGCTGTTCATGGCCACCGGCCGCATCGGGGGGATCTGGCTCGGGCTCAACCCCCGCTCCCGGTTCGACGAGCTCGAGTACATCGTGGGAGATGCGGGCCCGAAAATTCTCTTCGCCATCGCGCGTTTCGAGGAGCGTGACTACCGGGGAGACCTCACGCGTCTGATGCAGGCGTACCCCTCTCTCGAAGGCCCGGTCTTCTTGGAAACCGGCGAGGCGGCTGAGGGGGCGTCTTTCGAGGACTTCCTGAGCCGTGGCGATGCCGTAGACGAGGCCTCGTACGGCGCGGCCCGGGCGGCGGTCGACCCGGACGATCCTGCCCTCATCGTGTACACGTCGGGCAGTACCGGCCGTCCCAAGGGAGCGTTGCTGGCACATCGGGGCATCGTCACGACCGCCCGCGTGCAATGCGAGCACTGGTGGGCCGAGCCTTTTCGCATGCTCAACAACATGCCAATCAACCACATCGGTGGAGCGGTCCAGGTATCGTGTCATGCGCTCGTGGCGGGTGGTACGAACGTGTTCATGGAACGGTTCGCACCAGCCAAGATCCCATCGGTCATCGAGGGAGAACGCGTCACCATCATGCATCAGGTGCCGACGATGTATCAGCTCATTCTCGACAAAGGAAGGGTCGAGCAGCACGATGTATCGTCACTTCAGACCCTCATCTGGAGCGGTGCGCCCGCGCCGCTCGACCTGATTGCCAAGCTTCGGAAACTCACGCCCAACCTGTACTCGAGTTACGGATCGACGGAGACGGGAGGAGAGGTGCTGTACACGCCGGACGGCACATCGGACGCCCTGCTTGCCGAAACGGTGGGACAACCGGAGTCCGTCTATGCCGTGCGCCTGGCCGATGAACTGGGCCGCCCGGTGGACGACGGGGCGACGGGGGAGATCCAGGTTCGTGGCGAGGCCGTCATGCGCGGCTACTTCAACAAGCCTGTAGCCACGGCTGAGGCGTTCACCGCGGACGGCTGGCTGCGAACCGGAGACGTTGCGGTCATTCAGCCGGACGGCAACTACCGAATTGTCGGACGGCTCCGCGAGATGTTCAAGTCGGGCGGCTACAACGTCTATCCACGGGAAATCGAGCTGGTCATCGAAAGCCATCCCGCGGTGGCCATGGCTGCCGTGATCGGCGTCCCGGATCCGTTGTACACCGAAGTCGGGCATGCCTATGCCCTAAAGGAAAGCGGGCACGACCTCGCCGCGTCCGAGATCGACACGTACTGTCGCGAGCGACTCGCGAATTACAAGATTCCGAAGCGGTTCGTCGTCCGTGAGGAGCTGCCGATGCTTCCTATCGGCAAGATCGACAAGGCGGCACTGAAGCGTGATGGGGTCTCGCGGGGACAATAATCACCGCAGAGACCGCAGAGAGCGCAGAGATGATTGGGGTGAATGACAACAAGAACAACCTCTGCGTTTTTTTCTGTTTTTTTTCTCTGCGGTCTCTGCGTTCTCTGCGGTGAATTCGTTCCCCAATTTCAACACGAAGCACTACGTGCCACGGGCCCGTGGCGATTACGGCTCTTACATTGTGGTTGGATTTCCTGCTTCCTTCACCAGCGTTATGATCCGCCGCACGTGTTCCATGACGAAATCGGGACGCTCGTACGGAAAGTTGTGTGTCGCGCCGTCGGGGATGCTGAATGAGGTGAGTTGGTCGGAGAGGCTCTCCATCAGGTCCCGGTTCCTCTGCAGGCCCTCGAGTTGCCCTGCCGCACCTTCGGCATCCATCCCGCTGAGCTCGATGGCGATCTCCAGGGCTTCCGGGGTAGTGAGGTCCATGCCACCCAGGAACGTGATGTAGATACCCGGCGTTCCGTTCAGCACCCCGGGAGTCGTCGGCACATCCTCGAAGAACTCGGGCGTCCCGATCTCACTGTAGATCGAGGCGCTGCCATAGCCGTTCATTGACGGTTTGTTCAACGCCGTGAGTGCAGGCCACACGTCTTTGAGTTCCCGTTCGTAGATCGCTATCAGCCCCGCGAGGGCATCCTTCATTGCATCTTCCGTAAAGAGATCGGCCGGTAATCCGAACGTCGATAGCACGGCGCCGTAGAACGTGGTGCGGCTCACTTGTGCCATGAAGTTCGCCGCGACCGGGTTCTCCCAATTCTCGGCGATCCCGGAATCCAGGAGGATGAGACCCGCTATCCGTTCCGGGTAGCGCATCGCATAGGACACCGCTAGTAGCCCGCCGTAGGAATGACCGATGATGACGAACTTATCGGTTTCGCCAGCTGCCTCCATCAGGCGGTGAAGCTCGTCGATCTCCAGCGATGTGGTCCGGGGAAATGGACCTGTGTCACTCCAGCCCGTCGCGGGGCGATCGAAGAGTATCGATCGTGTTTCGTCGCGAAAGACCTTGTGGAAGTTGTACAGGTTGAACCCGGCAGAATGTCCTCCCGGCACCCAGACCAACGTGGGGTTCCCGTCGTTCTCTCCCTCCGCGAGGATGTGCATGTCATACCCGCCGACATCGATCATCTCGCCGGGGGGAGGGTAGTCCGCCCACGCGCGGGCAACGGAGATGCCGTGGATTGTCGAGGTCACTACCAAGACCCCGGATACGAGCACTACCACACCGCCCAGCGCCGTCACTGAGCGTCGCAGCACCGTTCCCGTAACGCGCCGGCCGAGCATCACGATGGCGATGCCGAGGAGCTCCAGGAGCAGGGCGATCACGAGTCCCGACCAATCCCAGCTCAGAAATGCGTACATGCCGGATCTCCCCGTCGAGGATTCCCTGAACGTGTCCGCGCGGAGGTCGGCGGACCGACTCCACCCCGGCGCACTTTTCACGGTGAGAATGCTTGCCGGGTCAGGTTAAATCAAGGAAGCGCGCTGCTTCCTAAAACCGTCCCACGGCCTCATGTTCTCGTTTGGCCAGTCTCGGACCGGAGGAACACGATGGACAACATCCTAATGCGCCGCTTCGGCTACGTCGTGCTGCTGTTCGTCGCCTCCTGTGATCCCGGCCCATCGGACGCCGCGCTTCTGAGAGCGGCCGAGTCGATCACCGAGGCGGACGTGTGGACCCGTGTCCACCTCATCGCGGCCGATTCCATGGGGGGACGGGACACCCCGAGCCCGGGGCTCGAGAAGACGGCCGCCTACATCTCCTCCGAGTTCGAGCGGATGGGGCTCGAGCCCTTTGGCGACGACGGAAACTGGTATCAACGCTACGGTATCAAGGTCCGGGAGGTGGATCCGTCCGCGTCATCCTTCGTGATCACGGGTGGCGAGGGCGAGTCGGTACGGCTCGATCTCGGTGTCGATGCCACATTTCGCCGCGGCGCTCCGAAGGAGTCGCTCGTCAGGGCGCCCATGGTGCTGGTGGGCGGGGGCGGAGCGGACGATCCGAGTCCCGATCCGCGGCTCCTGGAGGGGAAGGGCGTGCTGTGGTTGGCCTCGACCGACTTCGACAACAACGAGCGCAGGCGGGCGCTCCAGATGGCCGTGGGTGGAGGTGCAGAGTTCCTGATCCTCTCCTTCGGCGAGGGCGCGCCGTTCGGGCAGCAGGCCGGCGCAGCGAGAGAGATCGTAAGCGCCGACGATGTAGGTTGGCCGTTCAGGGGCGCCGTCAGGGAGGCTCCCATCCGCAGAGGTTCGAAGACCATCGCCGCGGCCATCGACGAGGTGCGATCGTCTCCCACCCTCACGGCCGTGTCCCAACCCGACTGGACCATCACGCTCGAGAGCCGGTTCCAGCGGGACGAGTCGCTGGAGGTTTCCAATGTCGTCGGCCTAGTACGGGGCAGGGATCGCTCGCTTCGGGACCAGTATGTGGTCATCACGGCCCACTTCGACCACGTGGGATCACGGTGCGCGAGGGAGGGGGAAACGGACCGGATCTGCAACGGGGCCGACGACAACGCCTCCGGTACCACGGGTCTGCTCGAGCTCGCGGAGGCCTTCGCCCAGTCGGATGCCCGGCCCCGGCGCTCCGTGATCTTCGTGGCGGTGAGCGGTGAGGAGCGGGGCCTCTGGGGGAGTCAGTACTTCGCCGAGAATCCGCCGATGCCCATCGACGACATCGTGGCCAACATCAACATGGACCACCTGGGCCGGAACTGGCGGGACTCCATCGCCATCATCGGTGGAGAGCACTCCGACCTCGGCGCCTTGGCCCACGAGGTCGCCGAGGCGCACCCCGAACTCGACATGTCGCCCTTGCCCGATCAGTGGCCCGAACAGCGAATCTACTTTCGCTCGGACCACTACAATTTCGCCAGGAGGGGCGTGCCGATCCTGTTCTTCACGAACGGATTCCACGATGACTACCACCGGGTCACCGACTCGCCCGACAAGATCGATGCGGAGAAGCAGTCCCGGGTCGTCCGCTACATCTTCTACGTCGCCCAGCGAATCGCGAACCAGGAGGAGCGCCCTCGTTGGGACCCCGACAGTTACCAGGAAATCGTGAGACCTCGCTAGCGAAGGTGGCTTCGAACGGTTGCCGATCCCTGAACGAGAGGTTTATCATGCGCGCGCTAACCGTCCGCCCGTCGTTCCTCCGTGCCCTCGCTCTCGCTGTGCCTGGATTCGGGCTCGTTGCCTACGGTCCGAGTGAGACCGTCGCGCAGGAACCGAAGGTCTTCGAAGCACTCCATGTCTTTGAGCTCGAGGTGGCGTCCGACATCAAGATTTCACCCGACGGTCGCACCATCGTGTACGTGCGGGGTGGATTGGACGTGATGACGGACAGTTACTTCTCGAACCTGTGGATCGTCAATGCCGACGGCACGGATCACCGACCCCTGACCCAAGGCCGTCACGTGGTTACGACGCCGCGTTGGTCGAAGGAAGGGGATCGCATCGCGTACATCTCGAACGCCACCGGCGTTCCTCAGGTGTTCGTGCGCTGGATGGCTTCGGGTGAGGTTGCGCAGGTCACACACCTCACCGAGCCTCCGTCCGGCCTTGCCTGGTCTCCGGACGGCTCGCATCTGGCGTTTGCCAAACTGGTTCGGGGGACGCCGTTGATCATCGGCGAGATGCCCGCTCCTCCAACCGGCGCCGAATGGGCCCCGCCTCCCAAGTACGATGACCGCCTGGTGTTTCGGTATGACGGCGTCGGTGACCTCCCGTGGGGAAACAACCACTTGTTCCTCGTGCCGGCCTCGGGCGGCACCGCTCGTCAGGTAACCCGAGGCAACGGGAATTTCGGGTCGGGTGGCTTCTCGTGGACGCCGGACGGCCGTTCCCTCGTTTTCTCGTCGGCTCTCGAAGGCTCGGATGCCGAAGTCTACGAACTCAGACTCTCCGACGGATCTCTTACTCAGCTCACCGACCGGGTTGGGCCCGACGTATCACCCTCGGTTTCTCCGAACGGTCGGCAGATCGTGTATCTGGGTTATGACGACCGGCTTCAAGGGTTCCAACGCACCGATTTGTACGTGGCGAATCGGGACGGAAGCAATGCCCGAAGCATCTCTGCTTACTTGGACCGGAATCTCCAGGGGTCAGGGGGATACGCGGGAGGCGCTGCGCCCCAATGGGCGCCGGATGGTGGATCGGTCTACGCGGTGTACCTCGACAAAGGTGACGCCAAGCTGGCCAAGTTCTCTTTGAACGGGAGCCACGAAGTCATTGCCGGCGATGTCGGGAGTGGGACGGCAGCCTACGCCGGCCTGGCGTGGCCCCCGGTGTTGCCCGGTGTTTCGTTTTCTCTCGCGCAGAACGGGGCCGTGGCGTATGCCACGACGACTCCACATGATCCAGGCACGGTGGTGGTGTCTCGAGACGGCGTCGTACGCCGGCTCACGGCGATCAACGACGACCTGTTCGCTGGCAAAGAACTGGGAGAGGTCGAAGAGATCTGGTGGGAGTCGTCCAAAGACGGCCGCCGAATCCAAGGTTGGATCCTGAAGCCCCCGGGGTTCGATCCGTCCAGGAAGTACCCGCTCATCCTCGAGATTCACGGCGGCCCTTTTCTGGCTTATGGGGACGGGTTCGACGTGGAGAAGCAATTGATGGCGGCGGCCGGATATGTCGTGCTCTACAGCAACCCGCGCGGGAGCACGAGCTACGGCCAAGAATTTGGCAACCTCATCCATCACGCCTATCCGGGAGACGACTTCTACGACCTGAACTCCGGCGTAGATGCCGTCATCGAGCGGGGCTACGTTGACGATGACAACCTCTTTGTGACGGGCGGCAGCGGTGGAGGCGTGCTCACCGCATGGATGATCGGGCACACGGATCGATTCAATGCGGCGTTGCCTTTTTATCCGGTGATCAATTGGTACAGCTTCAATCTCACGGCAGACATGGCCGCGATGTCCAACTCGCACTGGTTCCCGGGACTACCGTGGGACCACGTTGAGCACTACGAGAGCCGGTCTCTCCTGTCGGTGGTGGAGAACGTCAAGACGCCCACGCTCATCATGACCGGGGAAGAGGACTGGCGGACGCCAATGTCGGAATCAGAGCAGTATTACAAAGCCCTCAAGTTGCTGGGCGTCGAGGCAGTGCTCGTCAGGGTGCCGGGGGAGCCGCACCTGATCTGGGCGCGACCCAGCCACGGCATCTCGAAGATCACTACGATGGTGGGCTGGTTCGATCGCTACCGAACGGCCCGTGAGAGAGGTGAGAGGTGAGAGGTGAGACGTGAGACGTGAGACGTAAGACGTAAGACGTGAGACGTAAGACGTGGGACGTAAGACGGCCCCGCCCGACCCCCCGGGGTGGCGAGGGGTGGCCGTCTCACGTCTCACGTCTCACGTCTCAGCGTAGACGCACAGCTCGTGCGCTCCGGGGATGATGTGGCAAGCTAAAAAAACTCGAGGAGATGAATCCATGAGAGGCATCGTGATGGTGGCTTTGGCGTGGGGGGCGCTCGCCCCCGCCCCCGCCCCCGCCCCCGCCCCCACGACAGCGGTGGCCCAGGCGTCGCCGGACTCGGTGTTGCGGCAGACCACGACCGGCGCCATCTACCACGCGGCCAATTGTGCCGCGCCGGACGCTCGCGAGCTCCTCATCATCTACCTCCAGGGCACCGGGCTGGGGCCCGAGCACTCGAAGCAGTTCCTACGCCACGTGGGTGATCGTAGCGGTCAGTGCATCGTGGGCGTGCCGTACGAGAACTCGAAGCTGGTCGCGTCGTATTGCATTGCCGACAGCACCACCGGGGACCAGGATCCCGACTGCCTCGGCCAGGTTCTCGGCGCCAAGGCCGCGGCGCGGCCCTCGCGCGTCGTCACAATGACCGGCGGCGTGCTCGATGTGCCGTGGGAACGGAGCGCGGAGGGAGCCGTGCTCCGCGCGCTGCAAGAGCTCGAACTGGGCCCCTATCTGTCGGCCGATGGTCAACGCGTTCGGTGGGATCGGTTGATACTCACCGGCGCGTCGCAAGGCGCGCAGGTGGCTCTGTACATCGCGCTCACGCGCCACCGGGTGGCAGGCGTCGGCTCCATCGTAGGCGGCGTTCTCCCAACGGTCGGCGCTTCGCGGTTCCCGGCGTGGGTGTCTCGTCCGGGCAAGACCGGCCCGGATCGCATCCTCGCGTATCACCACGAGGACGACGCCGACGCGTTTCGGCGCGAGGTCTACACGGCCATGAGAATCCCCGACGAGAACATCCGGACCACGGCGGTGACCGGCGGCAAATGCGCTGAGAGTCCGCACCCATGCGTCATCATCGACGATTACCTGCCGATGTCGGACGGCCTCCCCAAAGTCGTGGACGACTGGGTGTGGGTCGCAAGGCCTGCTTCCTAAAACCGTCCCGCCGCGGCATGTTCTCGATTGGCCCCGTCTAGAACGACCGGCTGCCAATCCCCAAACCGAGAGGTCTATCATGCGCGCGCTCGCCGTCCGCCCGTCGTACCTCCTTGCCCGTGCCCGGGCCCTTGCCCTCGCTCTCGCCGTGCCCGGACTCGTCGCCTGCGGTCAGAGCGACACCGACGCCACGACCGGGGCAGATGCTCCCTTCCCGGGAGGCCTGCACCCGGACGAAGTCTTCCGCGAGCTCGGGTATGCACCCATGCCCGACGGCGTGAGGCTGGCATACATCGTCTACCGTCCATCCGAGAGTGGCCAATTCCCGGCCATCCTGGATTACGACGCCTACAACAGTGACGGGACGGAACTCACTGCGAACGGATGGGTCTTGGAAGCGGTCAGCCGGGGCTATGCTGTAGTTGGCGCAAACGTCCGCGGATCGGGATGCTCCGAGGGCGACGTCTTTAGCATCCTGCATCCGCAACAGGGGAAAGACGGGGCGGCCTTCGTCGACTGGCTGGGCACCCGCCCCTGGAGCGACGGGAATGTCGGGATGTACGGCGTATCCTACCCGGGCCACACTCAGTTCATGGTCGGGGCGGAGCGGCCCACGCATCTGAAGGCGCTGGCGGCGGGCGGGTTGACGGCTTCGCTGTACCGCGAGGCGTTCCGACCCGGTGGGATGTTCAACGTGGGTTTTGCGGCCTGGTGGGGTGAACTCGCTCAGCCCTGGATCGAGAAGGAGGGAGTGGACATGCGACTCGAGGCGGGCGACACGGAGTGCGAGGCGATCCAAGCGGCCCAGCCCCCGAACAAGACCTTCCATGAGATACGGCAGCACGAATTCGACGACGAGTACTGGAAGGGCCGCGCACTCGAGACGTATGTGGGCCGTGTCGACGTGCCCATGCTGATCATACAGGGCTACCAGGACCAACAGACGGCCATGGGCGGGCCCCGCCTCTTCCAGCAGCTCAAGGGGCCCAAGAAGTTGATTCTACAGAACGGCGGCCATGGCGTTGGCGGCAACACTTTGTCCCGGGCTCAGATGTTCCGCTGGATGGACCGTTGGTTGAAGGGCGAGCAGAACGGGGTCGACCAGGAGCCACCGGTGTCGATCCTGTTTGAAACCGGGGTGGTCGACGGAGAGTTGAAGCCCAACTGGGTCGAGACGTTTTCGGACTGGCCGGTACCGGAGACCGAGTGGCGAACGTTCAACCTCACCGCTGACGGCCAACTCAGTTCGGATCCACTGCGCGCCGGGCAGGCGGGGCCGCTCACCTACGTATACCCCATGGGAACCGAGCTTGTGGGTAACAACGACATGTTCGCGATCCCGCCGTCGCCGTTGGGCTCGTTGGTGTACCGCACCACTCCGTTTGAGCAGGAGTTTCCGCTGCTAGGATCGGCCCGGTTGGTTTTCCATGTCAGCGCCGAGCAGAGAGACACCGACTTCATGGTGGTGCTGCATGACATCGGCCCGGACGGCGAGACCCTGTACCTTCAGCGCGCGTTCCTCAGGGCATCACACCGTGCCATCGATCCCGCACGGTCTTCCAAACACTGGGCCTATCATCCCCACGACCGTTCACAGCCTCTCGTCCCGGGGAGGGTGTACGAGGTCCAGATCTCCTTCCCGGAGCTGGGGCACGTGTTCCGGGCGGGCCACGCATTGGAGCTCTCGATCTTGGCTCCGAACTTCACCCCTGCGACCGACTGGGGCCCGATGCCCCTCAACCTGCCGGGAATCAACACCGTGTATCACTCGACCGAGCATCCTTCCCGCCTGATTCTGCCCGTTGTGGCGAGCATTTCGGCCAAGGCTCCGCCCCCCGAGTGCGGGTCGTTGCAGTACCAGCCGTGCCGCCCCCAGGTGGAGCCGAACTTTACGGCCGCGGGCATGTCGCGGGACCTGGCGTCGAGGAGGGAGTGAGGCTTCCCTCCCCTCCCCTCCTCCCAACCCCAGGGAGGAGTTTGGGAGGGAGGAGGCCCGTCCGCTCCTCCCCCAAGCGTGGATCACATGCGACTATCGACGGAGGTGAGGTTGCCAGAAGATTGAGTAGTCTGTTTCGATCCACTCGAATCGCTGGCGTACCAGAAAAAACTCGTCGAGATCCCGCCGCTTCATTCTGATCTCGGCCTCTCGACCTGCCCAGTTGCCCCGGAGCAGCAGGAGGTCGTCAGCCGGCCGGTGGTAGCCAAACCTGGTAACGGCATGATCGCCAAATGCCGCGATGGTGATCGCGCGGTCATCCGTGTGGCTCACGAGGTCGAAGTGCACAAACTCGTCGTTCATCATCTGCACGACCGCCTCCCCAGGGGTCTCGATGATCAGGCTCTGCCAACGTGTGGTGTCGGTAGCCAGCGGAGGCAGCTCGCGACCGTCCAGAACAAAGGACTGAACGTCGTAGAGGCCGCCCAAGGGTGTGTCGTGCTGGTCCGTCACCTGCTGCTGGTATCGATTCGCCGAGACGCCGATCAGCACGGCCAACGCCATGGCGGTGATCACCACCGTCCCCACCAGTGCTCGCCGCTGGCCTAGGCGTTCCGTTATGGGAGAACGAGCATCCACACCTGGTACGGCCCGGGAGCGCACGAAAGCATCGAACAAGCGCCTCGCGTCAAACACGGCCAGCAGCAGCGCCATCAACAACAGATGACTCGAGAATGCCAGCAGGGGCAGGTCGTACTCGTAGGTGACGATGACCGTGTGTCCGAGCACGGCGATCGCCGCCAGTGCTCCCAAGGTGCGGGTGCGGCGGAAGCAGAGCAGTGTCCCGGCGATCACCTCGGTCCAGCCGATGAACATGGTATAGGCCGGTGACACCCCCATTGCGTTCCGAAGCGCCTGCGCGGGCGACAGCTGCCCGAACTCGGTCAGGAGGGCCTGAATCGTGGGAAAGGGAAACTCCGCCAGGAAGATCTTGGCAAACCCATAGGCGCAAACGGCGATGCCCACATAGAAGGCGGTAACCGAGGTGACGATCTCGCCGACGAGCGAACCGGATGGACGGCGACGATCGATCAACGTCCAGCCGATCGCGGCGGTCGGGATTAGCAGCCCTAACAGAAACAGGAAGTTGAACTCCCCGTGGTCCTCGTCCCTATCGGACCTGCCGAGGAGCGGGAAGTCCTGAGATCTACGCTCGCGAAGCGTAATCTCCGCAGGACGGTCTCTCACGGTTCCCCGCAGGAATAGCTCGCCGTCCGGCCGCACTTCGTACATGAGCCGCCCGATCGGATCCTGGGTGGGCGTTGGTAACCGCCCCAGATCCACAATCTCCGGCATGACCCAGGGCCCCACGGTGAGCACTCCAGCGTCAGCGTCCACGGTGACGGCGTCGTCCACCCACCCATCGTTCATCATCCGGATGGCGGAGAGTGGTGGGGTGCCGATGACGACGTTCTGCCAGCGGGTGCTGTCGGTGATTAGCGGAGGCCGCTCCCCGCCGTCGATCACGAACGAGGTGACATCGTACAGGCCATGCAACGGCGCATCGATCTCTCGGTGGAGCCACCGGTAAAGCATCCAGGTCTGTGATGTGAGGTAGATGACCCAGGTCCCGAGCAGGACCGCCTTCACGACCTGCATCGACACCTTGATCGCGCGCGGCCGCGATGTGGATTGGGTTAGAGCATTAACCGGTCTCCCGAGCCAGAAGACGTTCGCGATGCGTCGCCAGTCCACCAGAACGAGAATCAGCGCCAGTGCCAGCAGGTGGCCGGAGAGCAGCTTCACGCCGACCGAGTAGTCAAAGTTGAGCACCGTGACGTTCAGCATCGTTCCCGTGGCCAGCAGGGCGCCGAGGGTACGAGTTCGCCGGAAGAACAACAAGAAGGCCGCACTCGTTTCCATGGCACCTGTGAACATCGTATAGGCAGGCGAGCTACCGATGAGCCCCCACAGGACATCCACCCGCCCTTGCTCGCCGAAAGCGGTCAATAGCCGATCAGCCCCCGGGATGGGAAACTGTTGTGGTATCAGCTTCATGATGCCATAGGTAAACAGCACGGCCGCCAGGTAGTATCCACAGGCCCCGATAAGGAGACGGGACAGGCGTGGATAGGCCCGGCGCCTGCGGTCAAGGGCGCTCCAGATCGCGGCGACGAAGGCGGCTACCACGATCATGACCAACATCGCTTCCGTGGTCCCAGCGCAGCCCAGATTGTTCGGGTCTCGGATTGGATCCATCAAGTTGCGGAACGTCGCCCGCCCCAGGTCGACCATAGCGCCGCATGCCCCTTCATATGCCGTGGGGGCATCACCGAACAGGCCGGCAAACAACGGCGAGACAAAGTAGCCGGGTGCCCACAGGCAGAAGTAGACCAGGCCAAATCGGAACAGCACACGGTTGACGGGGTGCCACGGTGCACTCGCGTGAGTCCCGTCCGCGCCCGCTACGTGAGATGCCGGCGTGCTCATGAGCGGAGAGGTGTGATGATCATACCGCCCCGTCGAAGTCGGCGAAATCATCCATGCAGCGTTCCTCTTCCTCGGGCGAGTGTCAGGGGGTGTCAAACATCAGGGCTCGGCTAATGTCCCGCCCACTTCCGGACCTGTCAATTCAACTCCCTTTTGCGCTATCTTCTTTCCGCCACGTCGTGTAGAAGCGTTGAGCGATTCCTTGCCGCGGGAGATGTCTACGAGACCGGGGGAGGATCACACATCACGGGAGGATAGTTGCCCAACCCTCCAAGCGGGAATCCGATTCTCCTCTACGACGGCACCTGCGGATTTTGCGCGGCGAGCGTGCAGTTCGTGCTCCGTCACGAGCGCTCCAATGTGCTTCGCTTTGCGTCACTGCAAAGTGGCTTTGGCAAGGCGGTGCTCGGGCGACATCCCGAGCTGGTTGATGTCGACTCGATGATGTTCGTGCTACCAGCGGCGGCGGGTCGAGGCGAGCGCGTATTTGTGCGATCGGGAGCGGTGCTCCGCGTAGTCAGCTACCTACACCCCATATGGAAGATTACGTTGGTTGGATCTCTCTTGCCGCAGCGTCTTCGTGACGCACTCTACGACGTGATCGCCCGACACCGTCACCGTCTAATACACCAGCAGTGCCTGATCCCACCACCGAAAGAGCGCACACGCTTTCTGGAGAACGAGCGCGAAGCAACGGTCGCGAGCTCGGCGGATGAGCGAGCCCGTGAGACGGCACCTTCGTCCGCCACATTTCAGCAAGAGAGAATGCCATGACGAAACCCGCATCGATAAGCCGCCGAGAGATCCTCAAGGCTGCGGCCGCAACCGGGGGAGCCGTGCTCGGCGCTCCGATGATCAACCTCGGCCGCTACCGACTGTTTGCCCAATCCCAGAGCCAATATTCGGCTCGGGCGATCGAGTTGATTGGTCGCTCCTTGGTGATCGATACGTTGGGTGTGTTCACGGTGAACGGTGAGAAAGGTTGGGTGCGGGACCCCGGCAGCATCACCACCCAAGAGCTCGAAGAGTTCAGGGAGTCGGGAATCAACGTCATGCACAACGCGAGCGGCGTGCCCACGTATGAGTCGGCGTTGCGCTTCATCGCGGGATGGGGTGGGTTCATCCTTCAGCACGACGCGTACTTCTTCCGGGTGTCGGACGTTCGGGATCTCGATCGCGAGAAGGACTCCGGGAGGATCGGCATCATCATGGGCATCCAGAACGCCGGACACTTTCGCACAGTGGATGATGTGAACTTCTTCTATGGCTTGGGGCAACGCATCTTGCAGCTCACCTACAACACGCGAAACCGTGTGGGGAACGGGTGCTTCGAGCGGCGCGACGGGGGCCTGAGCGATTTCGGGGTGGCGGTCGTGGAGCGGATGAACGAAGTGGGCATGGCCGTCGACACGGCCCACTGCGGGGACCAAACGACGCTCGACGCGTTCGAGGTGTCGAGCAAGCCGGTGCTCATCACGCATTCGAATGCGCGCGCGCTCGCCCCGAAGCAGATGCGGTGCAAGACCGACGAAGCGATTCGCGCTATGGCGCGGGCCGGCAGTATCATTGGCTTGACCGGCGTCCGGATGTTTGTGCGGGACACCGAGCCCACCACCATTGAGCATGTGCTCGACCACTTCGACTATGTCGCCAAGCTCGTGGGCGTGGAACACATCGCGGTTGGGAGCGATATGGACCTGCACGGCTATGACGCGGCTTCGGAGGAGGAGCACAAGCGGCTTCTCGAGAACCTCCACCCCAAGTATGGCGTTCGGGATAAGCTCGATATCGACGGCATCGATCACCCGAAGCGGATGTACGATCTCACCGAAGGGCTCATTCGGCGCCGCTACAGCGATTCAGATATCGAGGGGATTCTCGGCGGCCACATGAAGCGGGTGCTGGGAGAGATTTGGGGAACCTAAGCGACTCCTCTTCTCGCCTCCAGCGCCAGGGAGGAGTTTGGGAGGGAGGAGTTCCCGCACCGCTCCTCTCCCGGCCCTCCTCCCAGCCCCAGGGAGGAGTTTGGGAGGGAGGAGTTCCCGCCCCGCTCCTCTCCCGGCCCTCCTCCCAGCGCCAGGAGGAGTTTGGGAGGGAGGAGTTCCCGCCCCGCTCCTCTCCCGGCCCTCCTCCCAGCCCCAGGGAGGAGTTTGGGAGGGAGGAGTTCCCGCCCCGCTTCCCCCCGGGGTAACGTGGGGGGTGCCACTTTAGATTCGATCTGAATCACATGCGAAGTTACCAATTCAGCGAGTACGGCCATGACCTGGCGCTCACGGGAGAGGGAAACACCTGTTCCCCAGGGCGATGAGGTGCTCGTGCGGGTCGAGGCCTGCGGCGTGTGTCATAGCGATCTGCACGTGTGGGACGGCTACTTCGATATGGGCGGCGGGAAAAAGCTCGACGTCTCCACCGCTCGCGAACTCCCCTTTACACTCGGCCATGAGATTGCCGGCGAGGTCGTTGCCGTTGGTGACACCGCCACTGGGATAGTCGTCGGCGCAAAAGGTGTCCTCTTTCCGTGGATCGGATGCGGTGGGTGTCCGATCTGTTCGTCGGGCAACGAGCACGTCTGCCTCCGCCCGCGGGCGCTCGGGACAAGCGTCGACGGCGGGTTCAGTGACTACGTCATTTTGCCACATGAGCGGTACGTGCTCGACTATGGGAACGTGCCGACCGAGCTGGCGTGTACCTATGCGTGCTCGGGTCTGACGGCGTACAGTGCCATTTCCAAGATCAGGGACCGCGTCGACCGGAGCCTGGTCCTCATTGGGGCCGGTGGCGTGGGCTTGGCCGCGGTGCGCATCGCCCAAACCCTGTTCGACGCCGAGCTCATCGTGGTCGAGGTCGACGATGCCAAACTGCAGGCCGCTCGCGACGCCGGAGCGACGCACCTGGTCAACGCGAAAGACAGTGACGCGGCGAAACAGATCAAGAAGCTGACGGAAGGCGGAGCAGCCGCGGTGATCGACTTCGTCGGCTCGGAGGCATCCGCCAACCTGGGCTTCAAGGCGCTCAGAAAGAGTGGGACGCTGGTAGTGGTGGGCATGTTTGGCGGAGCGCTCTCCGTATCGCTGCCGCTCCTCCCGCTCAAGAACGTGGCGATTGTCGGTTCTGCACTGGGAAGCGTCCAGCACATGCGGGAGTTGATGGATCTGGTCCGGGTGGGCGCGTTGGCTCCGATACCAGTTGCGACCCGCCCCATGTCCGAAGTGCAGCAGGCGCTCGAGGATCTTCGGGCGGGACAGGTGCTAGGCCGCGTCGTGCTCGTGCCGTAGACCGAGTACGTCGCTCGGAAAACCTTGACTAATATTTCGGGCCTGACTGCGGTGAGAAATTCACCGCAGAGAACGCAGAGAACGCAGAGGCTTTTCTGGGAGGGTGCACCTCACACACCCTTGCTAAGGGAGGAGGGAGGAGGGGGATCCGTGTCCCAAAGCTTTAGCGTCATCCGCGGCTTCATCTCTGCGGTCTCCGCGGTCTCTGCGGTGATTGTTTTCCCCCGGCCGCCCATCGTCGCCGCTGACTTGCCCCTTCCCGCCCGACGACCTCTACCAGATAAAAGGAACGAGCCGGTGGCGTACCCTTCCCATGTAGTCGGTGTACCCGGCCAACGTCTCTCGAAGAGTCCTCTCCTCGACAAAGATCCGTGCGACTATGAAAACGAAGACGAGGGGCAACGCGAGTGCGCTCGCGTAGCTCTCCAGCCATAACCCTAGACCCAAGAAGAAGGGGAGCATACCTAGATAGAAAGGATGGCGGATGCGACCGTAGAGCCCGGTATCGATCAGCACCTGGCCGCGCTCGGACTGATCCTTGACGATGGGTGCGGCGAACGCATTCTGAAACATTGCCGTCAATACGACCCCGTACCCAACGAGGAAAAGGACCGCCCCGAAGATCGACACCCCGAGGGACGGCGGCGCCAACAGCTGCAGGCGAAAGACATCGATGGGGATAAAGACGAACCAAGCGAGGATCGAGAGGAAAAGGAACGGCGAGACAACTCGATCCGCCACTGGCTGGCTCTTTGCGGCTGGTGCTTGAAGTCGGGCTTCGAGGCTGGCGGGCGCCAGTCGGGCGAGCGCCACGGTCGAGACGGTCAGGATGATTCCGTAGACCACCAGGAATTGGATTGCACGCGGCCACTGCCACGTGCCGGCCGGAATCAACAGCGCCGCGCCGAATAACGCGAGCTGAAACAACCCGCCGATGAGTCCCCTGAGAATCAACACGAGACTGCGTCCACTCTGAGTTTTCATCCCGAGAAAATCCTTCTCGAAAGTTATTCCGCTCGGGCTATCTCGACTAGTACCGTTCCAACTTGTTCCGGCTAAGTCACGGAGTTGCTTGCCTTGAGGACGCCTGTTTCACCGGATTGCCGGTCTCTTTGGCGAGACTAGTTGGAACGGTACTAGTACTCCGGGGCGGAATTGCGGTGAGATATTCACCGCAGAGAACGCAGAGAACGCAGAGTTTTTCTTGGGTGGTCATTCACTCTCATATCTCTGCGCCCTCTGCGGTCTCTGCGGTGATTGTTTTCCCCCAGCCGCCCAATGTCGCCGCTGACTTGCTCCTTCCGGTCCGACAGACATATTCCCACGCCGGACCCACATGACGCCGTACGGCGCCAACTGCCGTTGGAGGGATCTATGCGACGCGTTCTAGCACCTACCGTCTTGGCCATGCTGCTTCAGGCACCGGGAACCTTCGGCCAAGACGTGAGTCCCCTCACGCCGATGGACGTGTTTGACCTGGAGTATGCCCAAGATCCCCAAATCTCTCCCGATGGAGAATCCGTGGTGTACGTTCGTCGGTTCTCCGACGTCATGACCGACCAGCACTATGCAAACCTCTGGATCGTGCGCTGGGATGGCACGAACCACCGCCCCTTGACCACCGGGAAATACCTCGACGAGGCTCCTCGTTGGTCGCCCGACGGGAGACGGCTCGCGTACATCTCCGATCGCGACGGGTCGACGCAAATCTACATGCGTTGGATGGACACCGGTGAGACGTCGGCGGTGACGCACGTCGTGGAACCGCCGAGCAGGATCGCTTGGTCACCCGACGGGACGCAACTGGCGTTTGCCAAGCGCGTCTCCGAGGCTGCTCTCACGGTGGGTCAGATGCCGACCCCGCCGGCCGGCGCCGAGTGGGCACCGCCCGCCAAGTACACCGACAAGTTGATCTTCCGCTACGACGGTGTCGGGGAGATTCCACCGGGCAACATGCATTTCTTCGTGGTCCCCGCCGAGGGAGGCACGCCCCGGCAAGTCACCGGGGGCGATAAGCATTACGCAACCGGACCCGTCTCCTGGACTCCTGACGGAGAGTCGATCGTCTTTTCGGCGGATGTGAGCGAGGGGTACGAGCAGTACCAGCGAGGCGACAGCGAGGTGTACGAGATCTCGGTGATGGGCGGCAATCTCAGACAGATCACCGATCGGCGCGGGCCGGACGCCGTGCCGTCGGTGTCTCCGGACGGACGATACATCGCTTACGTCGGTTATGACGACCGGTTGCAAGGTCACCACCAAACCGACCTCTACGTTGCCAACCGGGACGGTTCGGGCGTCCGGAACATCTCCGCTCACCTCGACCGCGGCGTCCAGCAGCAGGCGCGGGGTGGTGGCGGGTCACCTCAATGGGCACCCGACGGCAGGGGCGTTTACGCCGTGTACGTGGACGAAGGAGATGCCAAGCTCGCACTCTTCTCGCTGGACGACAGCCACCAGGTGATCGCGGAGGATGTGGGCAGCGGATACATGGGGTACGTGGGATGGGGCACCCATTTCTCCGTCGCTGGCGATGGGAGGCTGGCGTTTGCCGTCACCCGCCCACATGTCCCCGGCGATGTGGCAGTGGGTGCACTCGGGCGCGAGGCGAAACTGCTCACCGCGATCAATGCCGACCTCCTCGGGGCGCGGGATCTGGGGGAGGTCGAGGAGGTCTGGTGGGAGTCTTCCAAAGATCAGCGGCGGATCCAGGGTTGGATCCTCAAACCGCCCGGCTTCGATCCCGCGAAGAAATATCCCCTGATCCTGGAGATCCACGGCGGTCCGTTCGCCGCCTACGGCGACGTCTTCGACGTCGAGAAACAGTTGATGGCGGCCGGAGACTACGTCGTCCTCTACTCCAACCCGCGGGGGAGCACGAGTTACGGGAAAGAGTTCGGCAACTTGATCCACCACGCCTATCCGGGAGACGACTTCTACGATTTGAACTCCGGTGTCGATGCCGTCATCAAGCGCGGCTACGTCGACGAGGACAACCTCTTCGTCACGGGAGGGAGTGGCGGCGGTGTGCTTACGGCGTGGATGATTGGCAACACGGACCGGTTCAACGCCGCCCTCGCATTCTATCCGGTCATCAACTGGTACAGCTTCAACCTGACTGCCGACATCGCCCCCAACACGACCAAGTACTGGTTCCCTGGGCTGCCTTGGGACAACGTCGAGCACTACGAGGGTCGGTCGCTGTTGTCGGTCGTAAAAAATGTGACGACCCCGACGTTGATCATGACCGGCGAAGAGGACTGGCGCACGCCGATGTCGGAGTCCGAGCAGTACTACAAAGCGCTGAAACTGCAAGGCATCGAATCCGTTTTGGTTCGCGTCCCCGAAGAGCCTCACGGTATTTGGGACCGGCCCAGTCATGGCATGTCCAAAATGACGACGCTTAGGGGATGGTTTAGCAAACACAAGAAACAGCGCTCCGTGAGTTGATGAGCGGTTATGTGTTCACCGCAGAGACCGCAGAGAACGCAGAGAAAGAACAAAGAGGTTGTTCTGAGTGGTCATTCACCCCAAGCATCTCTGCGCTCTCAGCGGTCTCTGCGGTGATTCTTTTTTTTCTTGCCCGGCCGCTCATTGATGTACGCAGCGCGTAGGACTTGGACAGGTGAAAAGCTGGACTGGTTGAGAAAAACGATAAAGGACGACCGATATGTTATCGATTAACAACTTGGTGAAGGTTTATCCGGGCCCTGTGGCCGCTCTCCAGGGCGTCGACCTCGAGGTTGGCGCCGGCCTGTTTGGATTGCTCGGGCCGAACGGCGCGGGCAAGACTACGCTCATGCGTATTGTTGCGGGGCTGCTCGAGCCGACCTCCGGCTCGGTCGAGCTGCATGGAAAGGACATCGTCAAGAACCCCGAGATCGCCTGGTCACAGCTGGGGTACCTGCCGCAGGATTTCGGCTTCTACCCGCACCTGTCAGCCCATGCGATGCTGATCTACCTGCTCAAGCTGAAGGGGGTCATCGCCGACGTCTCGCTCGACGATTTGGCCGACCAACTGTTGGCACGCGTCGGCCTGGCGGACGACGCCAAGCGCAAGGTCGGTGGCTACTCCGGTGGCATGCGTCAGCGGCTCGGCATTGCCCAGGCGCTGGCCGGCGACGCGAAGCTGGTCATCGTCGACGAACCCACCGCCGGCCTCGACCCGGAGGAACGCCTGCATTTCTACCGCATCCTTGCGGAGATGGCCGCGAACCGGACCGTCATCCTCTCGACCCACATCGTCGAGGATGTCGCCGTGCTTTGCCCGCGCTTTGCCGTGATTCGCAACGGGAAGCTCGTCGCTGACACCACACCGACTGAAGCCAGAGGATCGATCCGGGGAGCGATCTACGAGGGTTCGGTCGCTGCGGAAGACCTGGAGCGCGTCACCTCGGAGAACCGCGTCACCCAGTCGCTGCTGGTCGAGGGGCGCAACCGCATCCGGATCCACGCCACCAACGGCAGCGTGCCCGAGGGCTTCGAGCCGGTCGAGCCGACGTTGGAAGATGCCTACCTCGTCCTGATGCTTGCCGAATGAGCGCCGCCCGATTCGCCGAGGTGGTTCGGCGCGAAGTTGTCGCCAACGCTCGCCGACCGATGTACTACGTTCTGGTGGCGATCATCATCTACCTCTCCTGGCTCTACGCTCAGGGAGACGTGTACTTCCAAGGCGGCTCCACCCGGATCGGGGGCAAGGAGGTCTGGCTCAACTCCGAGTTCTTCATCTCCTGGTGGATGGCCGCCCTCACCTTCGCCTTCTACAGCTTCTTCATCTGCATAGCCGCCGGCTTGACCGTCATCCGCGACGACGAGCTCAAGGTGGGCGAGCTGCTCCACGCGACGCGGCTGACTCCGAGTGAGTACATCGGCGGCAAGTTCACCGCCATCGTCATCTGTTTTCTCGTGGTCCTGGGCCTCGATCTCGGCTTCAGCATGCTCTTCAACCACGTCATTCCCAACGGCGCAGAGCCGGAGCAGTTTGGTCCCTTCTCCGCCTGGACCTATCTCCGTCCCGGGGTGCTCTTCGGCATTCCGACGCTTGTTTTTTTCGGGGGCGTTTCGATGGGCGTGGGCGCGCGGTGGCGCAAGCCCGTGCTGGTGTTCGTCTTTCCCGTAGCCGTCGTCATGCTTTCGACCTTTCTGTGGACCTGGTCGCCCAACTGGCTCGACGGGCGGCTCAACTCCCTGATCTCCGTGCTCGACCCCTCGGGATACCGGTGGCTCGATCAGACGTACATCGAGATCGACCGCGGTGCCGATTTCTACAACAGCGCACGGGTCGGCGCCGATGCCGGCTTTCGGCTGAACCGGGTCGTCGCGATCGTCATCGGGTTGCTCGGGGTCTTATGGGCGCAGCGATCCCTGGCGACCAGTCTTCGCTGGGCCCCGGGAGAGCGGAGCAGAAGAGCTCGGCGGGCGGCTGCGGCCGCCCTCGATTCCGCCCGAGCCTCTGGCGGCGCACACCAGGCGGGTCCGGAAGTCGCTCCAGCGACGATGCCTCCGGGGGAGGTGCCGGTTGTGGCGAGCGCGCCCGTGTCACCCATGGCGACGCGGCCTCCCGGGTTCCTCGAGACGGCACGCGACGTCGCCGCGGCCGAGTTGCGGGATCTCCTCAAGCGACCCAGCCTGTATCTGTTCGCGCCGCTCATCGCCTATGAAGCGGTGGTGATCATGGCGTTCACCCTCGGGGCCTTCGACTCCCCGATGCTGCCCGTTTCGGGGATCATGGCCGTGTCCATGATGAACACCCTGTCTCTCTTGGTCTGTGCCCTGCTGCTTTTCTACATGGTCGAATCGATGCAGCGAGAGCACAGCACCGGCCTTGCCCCGATCTATTTCTCAGTCTCGGCGAGGACGGACGCGATTCTGGCCGGGAAGACCGTCGGCAACGGTCTCGTTGCGTTCGTGATATTGCTGGCCTCGCTGGTCGGCGCGTTCGCCGTCGTGCTGTATCGGCGCGTTACTTGGGGTGTCGAGCTTCCCTTTGAACTCGGGCCGTTCTTCCTGGTCTGGGTCCTTGTTTTGCTACCCACGTTCTTGGTGTGGGCGGCATTCGTCCTTGTCATCTTCACCCTGACGCGGAGCCGTTATGCGACGTATGGCGTCGGGTTGACCGTCCTCTTCTTCAGCGTGTTCAAGTACATCACCGACGAACCCAGTTGGGTCACGAACTGGATGGCGTGGGACACGCTCGTGTGGAGCGACATGGGTGTGCTGGAGTTGAACCGGGGCCCGTTGCTCCTGAGCAGATTGATGCTGCTTGGTCTAGGGGCGTTCTTTGTGGGACTGGCCGTGCGCTTTTACGACCGGCAGGAGTTCGACGGCGTGCGCATTCTGCAGCGGCTCCACCCACGTCCCCTCTTGCGTACCGGCCTGGCCCTCCTGCCGCTGATCGCCCTGCCGGTTCTTCCGGGGATTCCTCTTTTCATCCAGGTCCGGAACGGGTTTCAGGGAGCGGTCACGGACGAGAAGCAGAAGAGCTATTGGCGCGCCAACCTGGCGACCTGGCGCGACGTCGAAATGCCGTCGATCCATCACGTCGATCTGGATGTCGAACTGGATCCGGATCGTCGCTGGTTTCGCGTCGCGGGCTACTACGACCTCCTGAACGACGACGAGCAGTCTCACCCCACAATACCGGTGACCTTGGGAAACTATGAGGAGGTCGAGTGGACGATCGACGGTCGTGAGGCCGAGGCGGACAACAGCTCGGGCCTGTGGATCCTCGAGCCCGACGCCCCTATGGATCCCGGCGACACGCTTCGCTTGGGCTTCTCTTACGAGGGCGATGTTCCGACGGGCTACACCGAAAACGGCGGCGGCACCCCCGGGTTCGTCCTCCCGTCCAGCATCCACATCGGCTACTTCGTTGGTGGGACCTTTCCGGCGATCGGCTACGACGAGAGCATCGGGGTCGACGAGGACAACGAAAACGAATACGATTCCCGGGAATATCCAGCCAACTGGTTCGAGGGCGCGACGCCGCCGAGTTTTGGAGGCGGGCAGCCGTTCACCACCACAATACGCGTTACCGGTCCGGAGGCTTTCACCTACAACTCGATTGGCGTGATGACCGACGAGCGGGTTGTGGACGGACGCCGGACCGTCGTGTGGGAGAGCGACGAGCCCGTCTTTCTGTTCAACATCATCGCGGGAAAGTGGGACGTGCGGCGGGGTGAGGGGACTGCTATCTACTATCACGCCGCGCACGGCTGGAACATCGAGGAGATGGGCGAGGCTCTGGACGCTGCTAGGCGCTACTACTCCGAGTGGTTCTACCCCTATCCCTGGCGCGATCTACGGATCAACCAGGTGAGCCGCCTCTACGGCCAGGGCGCCCAGGGATTCGCGACCAACACCACCTTTTCCGAGGCCGCCTTCCAGACCTACAGCGAGCCGCAGACCCGCCTCGCGTTCCTGTTCGTCGGCCACGAGATCGGTCACCAGTGGTGGGGCAACATCGTGCAAGCGGGCGAGGGCCCTGGGGGTGATATCCTGCACGAGGGCTTATCGCACTTCTCGACGATGATGCTGGGCGAGCAGGTGATGGGCCCGCGCGATCGTATGGAGATGTTCCAGCGCTTCGAGGGCAACTACGCCGAGTCGCGCCAGTTCGACGCCGAGGTTCCGATTGTCGAGCCCACCAGCACCGCCGGCCCGAATAACCCCCTGGTGTACGACAAGGCGGGCTGCGTGTTTTGGATGCTCATGGTGCACATGGGCCGCGACAACATGCTCGCCGGTCTGCGCGCCTACATCGACGAATACCACTTGAGCCCGGATCACCCGCTGCCACCCGATTTTCTCCGCGTCATGCGCGGCTTTGCACCGGACACTCTGGCCTTCGACGAGTTCGCGAGCCAGTGGTTCACCGACATCGTCGTTCCCGAGTACCGGCTCTCCGACATTATTAAGGAAGAGCTGGATGGAGGACGCTGGCGCGTGCGCGGCCGCATCACCAACATCGGAACCGGAACCATGCGCGTCGAGATCGCGGCTACCGTGGGCGAGCGCTTCGGGGAAGACGGCGCCACGTTGTCCGAATACCGTGACGTGCGCACCGACCTGCTGATCGGAGGCGATGAAGACCGTGATTTCGAGATCATCACCGACTTCGAGCCGGACGCGGTCATCGTCGACCCCGATGTCGAGGTTTTGCAGCTGCGGCGTCAGCTTGCGGTGCACGGTTTTTGATGTATTCGACCCTGCAACAACAGGACGGACTAAGACGGTCTGATACGGTCTAAGAAGGTCCAAGGAGGAACTCGTGAAGCGAAGGGAATTCATGGGTCACTCGCTCGCCGTCGGTGCCGCGGCGGCCACGGGATCGGCCTGGACACATGTGCCATCACCGCACTCCACCGCCAACGGCGCGACCCAGGTAGACACGTTGGTGATCAATGGGCTCGATCCGTCGGTACTCAGCGAGGAGTATGTCGAGATGTCGCGCCGCGTCGGCGTGCACGTATGGCACAAGAGCTTCGGCGACCTCCGATCGTTCGCCGACGCGTACAACTTCATTGACCGCCACCCCGACGCGATTCAGGCTGTCCGCTCTGTAGCCGACATGATAGAAGCCAAGCGAACGGGCAAACTGGGTCTGTTATTTGGTTGGCAATCCGCCAATCCCATCAGTACCGGTCGTGGCGGACCCAACGACTACTGGGGTGATCCGCCCATGACGGAGCTGCGAGCCTATTACGAGTTGGGGCTCAGGATCTGTGGGATCGCCTATCAAATCGCCAACGTCTTTGGCGCCGGCGCCATCGACGGCCACATGGGTCTCAGTCGGGCCGGGCGGACGCTGGTGGAGGAGATTCACAAGCTCAAGATCGTACTCGATGTCGGCGGGCACACCGGAGATCAGACGAGCCTTGACGCGCTGGAGATCTCCCAGGGGGTTCCCGTGATCTGTAGCCACGGAAACGTGCGCAAGCTGGCCAACAGCTCGAGGGCTGTGCCCGACATCATCATCGAAGCCATTGCGGCCACCGGGGGAGTGGTGGGCATCGTCGCCATCAGCGATTACGTCGTGCGGGGGGAGGAGATGGCTCACCTGGCGAAAAGCCCGCTCGGCACCGTGGATGACTTTCTCGAACATGCCGAGTACATCCGGGACCTCGTGGGAATTGAGCACGTCGGGTTAGGGCCGGACTTCACGCACGGGCTCCCGCTCACGCGGGATCGGGCATTGTTTGGTCCGGCCGCGATGGACGAAGGCCCGCGCCGGTTCGTGAAGGGGTTCGAGAACATTGGTGACCTACCCAACGTGGTGCGCGCAATGGAACGCCGCGGCTGGCCCCGGGACCATATCGACAAGGTCCTGGGGGACAACTGGCTCCGCGTGTACCGTCGAATCTTTGGTGGATGAGCGCATTGTTTTCCGCGACCTAAGAGTCGCGGCTCGGCTGATGTCGCTAAGAGCGACGTGAGATCCCTGGCTGCCGGGCAGCGGATCAGGTGGCGACGAAAGGATACGGGCGGCGTTTTTCGGGTACTGCTCGACTTCAACTACTTATTCAAATTCCATGCATGCGCGACCGGATCTTCGCTCATATCTCCTGGACGACCAGAGAACGTGCGCCGGTCATCGACCTCCCGTCAGCCCGGTTTCTTGCGCGCCTATTTCCGATAACGTGTCGCCAGGAACGAGCCCGAATACTGGATCTGGGAATCCTCCAGACCCACGTCCACCTCCTCGTCCGCATGCATCCGACCACCCAGCTACCGAGGTTGCTTCAGCGCCTCAAGGGAGCGAGTGCCGTTCTAGCGGGAAGGCGGAGCCTTCCAGAGAATGGTCGAACGCTGCGCTGGGCTAAGGGATACGATGTCGAATCTGTCAGTCCGCGGGCAGTATCGGCCGTTAGCCAATACATCCGGAACCAACATCGGCAACATCCGGCCGAGGTGATTCCGGGATGGCCACCGCACGCAGGCCGCGCAGACGAGTGCTCGGAAACACCCCCCGCGGCACGCATTGTTATCTCATCGGGAGATAGCTCCTGAACGCCCCACCGGTCCAAAGTCGCTCTTAGCGACATCAGCCGAGCCGTCGCTCTTAGCGACGGAAAGCGGCCGCGGATGACGCTAAAAGCTTTGGATGACGCGGATCCCCCGACCCAGCCCCATGACAACGGACCCGGCAGCGCATTGTTTTCCGCGACGTTAGCTATGGCTGGATCGCGTCCTGACAGCCTGCGAGAACGATCGCGGCGAGGGCGATAAGGCCTTTACACTTCATGGGCCTCCGGTCGAGCGTCGCCACTGCGGGTCGATCGCTTATTGGAATGATCTTCAAGCCGCAGGCCGGGTAACGGTCGCCGTCACCACGTTATCGCCGGCCCCTCCACAGCGGATTGTGCGGTTGCTCTTCTTGCCCTTGCCTCCAGTCACGCCCCGAATCGCCACCGTGACCGGACCGGTCAGCTCGAAGACGTCCACCGAGCCACTGTCGCTGACCCACCTCGCGGTGGCGTCGTCACCACCGAAGAGAGCGACCACGCTGCGTTTTCCGAACTCATTGTCGTAGTTGACCTCCAAGAAATGCGGTGTGGACGTCGCGAGGCCTCCGGGCGCCAGACCGGTCAGATCGATGTCCATGCCGAAAATCCCATTTGTCACCGTCGTCCCGCTGAGTTCGAGCAGGAGGCTGTCCGCGTATTCCTGCTCTATCGTGAGGGCATGGTGTACCCCGCCTGTCCCCCTGATTATTTCGCAGTCAGCGATTTCGTAGTCCCCGAAGTCCACCACGATGTCCTCAGAGAAATCATTGCCTTGGAGGATGATGCTGAACTGCTCGTCCACGTCGAGGCCCGTGACCATCATACCGCCTGCCAGATCCAACTCGGACGCTTCGGTATTACCGCTCCCACCACCGTCACCGCCGCCCGGGTTATGTTTTGGTTTGTGGCTGAACTGCGGACCCTCCGGCCCCACCGGCCCCGATCCCTGCTCCTGACAGCCGAGCAGAAATACCGTGGAGAGCAGTGCGAGGGATAGCTTCGCGAGATGTGCTTTCATGCGTTCCTCCAGCTAAAGGCGGTAGGGCGGTACGGCGGTTGCAGAGGCTTTTTCCCGCGCCCTTCGTTATGGATGTCGCCGTGAGGTTGCCGGGTCCACCACGGCGGGGGTTTGTTTATGAACAGTCGGAGCCCACCGTAACGCCTTTGGCTTGCAGCGCAGCCACATCCGTGCAACTCACGGTCGTGCCACCGAGGTTGACCGTGTCGCCCGTTCCGAGACCTGGGTTGTCGAGCAGAGGCTGGATGTTGCTGAGGCCTACGTTGGCCGAGAGGACGAGGTTCGTCAGGCTCGTGAGCCCGCTCAGCGCGCTGATGTCGCTGATCCCGTTGTTGAAGAGGTTGAGAGTCCTCAGGCTCGTGAGCCCGCTCAGCGCGCTGATGTCGGGGAGGGCTTGGTTGTTGCCGAGGTTGAGGATCCTCAAGCTCGTGAGATTCTGCATCCCCACCAGGCTCGAGATCCCGGCAAAGAAGGCGTCTAACTCCGTCAGCCCAGATACCCGGTCGCAGGTGAGAGGCTCCCCCGCACCGACACCTAGTGCTTCCCTAATCCGCACCACCAGGTTGGGATGCTCGAACGTCGCAATGGCCCCGTCAGGGTAATCACTGCAAAGCTCGCTGGGCTGAAGGACCGGCAGCACGGTCATCGTCAGCTCCTGCGTGTCCGTCTGCCCGTCGCCACTTGTCACCTGGACCGTGAACGTATTGCTGCCTACCATGCTCGGGGTGCCCGAGATTTCGCCGGTCGAGGTGGTCAGGCGCAAGCCTGTCGGCAGCGAGCCGACCGTGACGGACCACGTATAGGTGCCGTCCCCGCCTGTGGCGGTGAGCGTCTCACTGTAAGCGACAGCGGGTGGGGCGTTCGGTAGCGACGTCGTAATAACCATGAGCGTCGCGGTGGCTGGATCGGTAGGGGCGTCGTTACCTCCGCAGCCTAGCGGAAGAAACGCGCCAACAATGAGCAACAGGACACGCCGGTTCATTCCTGAGCCCTCCTGACGTTTGATTGTCGCGCTTGCCCCGGCCAACGTTGCTCGGCGGTGCGATAGTCGCCTGGTTTTTGCCACTCTAACTTTCCGTCTTTCCGTCTTTCCGTCCTTCCGTCCTTGCCGCGGTTGCCCCGTCTTGGACCCAGCCGTAGCTTCCCGCTGAGAGTCGGTAACGTTACGTGCTGGGCGTCAGGTCAGCGTGAGCGCAGCGTCAAACCACCGTCATGGATCGAAGGCTGGCACCATGATTGAATTTCGGACGCTCGGTCGGTTGGAGCTCCGCGATCCCGAGGGGCGGGATCTTCGGGCGGTCTTCTCGGCGTCCAAGCTCACCGCCCTGCTGAGTTATCTCGCCATCGCCCCGCCCCGCGGCTTCCACCGCCGCGATACGCTGGTCGCCCTCCTCTGGCCGGAACTCGATCAAGAGCACGCTCGTGGGGCGCTGCGGCAGGCGTTGTACACCATTCGCTCTTCGATCACCGACGGCACGTTGCTGCGCGCGGGCGACGAACAAATCGGGCTCGATACGGAGGGCTTCTGGTGCGACGCGGTGGCCTTCGAGGCGTGCGTGGATGAAGGGCGTTTCGAAGAAGCGTTGGCCCTCTACCGCGGCGATCTCCTGGAAGGATTCCATCTCGCCGGCTGTCTCGAGTTCGAACGGTGGCTGGCGACCGAGCGGCGGCGGCTCAAGCAGCGGGCCGGCGACGTGGCCTGGTCCCTCGCCGAGCGCGCGGAGGCGGAGGGCGCGTCGGCGGAGGCCACGCGGTGGGGCCGGCGGGCCGCGGCGCTGTCGCTCGACGACGAGGGGGTGGTACGACGGCTCATTGCGCTGCTCGACCGGTTGGGCGACCGGGCCGGAGCCATGCTCGAGTACGAGGGGTTCGCCAAGCGCCTGCGGCAGGACTACGAGGCGGAACCGGCGCCGGAGACGACGGCACTGATCGCATCGGTGCGGGCCAGGGAGCAGGCGAACGGAGCCGTGCTGCCGAGTGCGCCGGTCACGAAACAAGCCGACGCCGCCGTCACGAGCGTCACGGTCGACGCTCGTCGTTCCTGGCGCACGGGACGTCTCGCGGCCGGTGCGATCGTGGCGCTGGGCGCCATCGCGGTGGTCGGCGCAACTGTTATAAGGAATGGCCGAGCCGACACGCCGGTGCTCGACCCCACCCGCGTGCTCGTGGACATCTTCCAAAACGAGACGGGCGATCCTTCCATCGACCACCTGGGCCGCATGGCCACCGACCGGGTCACCGCGGGCCTCACCGTGACAAGCTTCGTGGACGTGGTGAGCCTCGGCACGCGGCTGCTGTCGCGGGAACCCGTGGTCCCAGATACAGGGTTGCTGGAGCAGGCCGACCTGCAGGCACTCGCTCTAGCCAATCGGACGGGGACGGTCGTGTCGGGCAGTTACTACCTCGAGGGCGACAGCGTGCATTTCCTCGCGCACGTGACGGACGCCGGCACGGGCGAGGAGCTGGCGACCATCGAGCCGGTTTGGGCCGCCGTTGCGACACCAGCCAGCGCCATGGAAGTGTTGCGCGACCGAGTGATGACGACGCTGGCCACGCTCACCGATCCGCGTCTCGCCAAGTGGATGCGCTATGCGAGCCAGCCGCCGACGTTCGAGGCGTATGAGGAGTTTGTCGAGGGAATCGAGCTGCACACGCATGACAAACCTCGGGAAGCGATTCCGCATTTCCTTCGGGCGACGGCGCTGGACTCCACCTTCACCATGGCGTCGCTCTGGACCGCCTTCGCGTACTGGAACGCGGGTCAGGGGGCACTGGGAGATTCCATCGGCCAGGCGCTCAATCGGCGGCGTGGTCAACTGGCCCCGCTGGACCGTCTGTTGTTGGATTATCAACTGGCCACTCGCCGCAGTGATCACGAGAGCGCGCTGGAAGCCATGCGTCGGTTTGTGGAGATCGCCCCCGGTTCGGAGTTCCTCTATAAAGCCGCAACGGCTGCTCATGGCACGAACCGTCCTCGCGAAGCCATCGAGTTCTTGACGCAGGCCGACCCAACAAGTGGATGGCTGCGCGGGTGGTTTCCTTATTGGATTGTTCTCACCCAAGCCTATCACCGGCTCGGCGACCACGAGTGGGAACTCGAGGGAGCGCGCCGCGCTCGCGATCTGTTTCCCGACAACTTGCAACTAAGACAGGCTGAGGGTTTGGCTCTAGCGGCGCTAGGGCGGACCGACGAAGTCCAGGCACTGCTCGAGGAAGGCCAGGAAAGTTTTCTCACCCTGTTTGCGGCCAGCGAGTTCCTTGTGCATGATCACCTCGACGCCGCGTCCCACGTGTTGGACCGTGGCATCATGCGGCATCAAGCCTGGCTATCCACCTCGCCGACGGACACCACTAGCGGGCAGATCGACTGGGGCATTTGGCACTCGCCGAGATGCTCTTGCTCCACGACCGGGTCGACGAGGCCCGCGTGGTGCTTGAACGGGCCGTTGAGGAGCGGGGTGACACCCCAGTCCGGCGTTTGTATATCGGAACGCTCGGAGTCATAGCGGGAATGCAAGGCGATCGACAAAGAGCGTTGGAGATCTACCAGGACCTTGAAGCGATCCAACCATTTCGGTGGTCCCAGGCGGTGTGGCAAGCCAAAATTTCGGCATCCTTGGGCGAGATTGACAGGGCAACCGTGCTCCTTCAAGAGGCTGTGGGCAAGGGCTTCTCAATCCATTTAATTCATTCTCAATTGCCGCTTCTGTCGCGAGTTCTGCGGGATCATCCCTCCTTTCAGGAGTTGATGAGGCCGAAGGGGTAGGGCCCCGCCCTTCCACCCATCCCCCGACGGGCCCACTCCACACTTCCCCCATCCCTGACGGGCCCACCCCACATGTCCCCCATCCCTGACGGGCCCACCCCACTCCCCAACCCCTCTCGGCGGTCGGGCGGACCCCGGGCGCAAGCCCTGGATTGCGCGAGAAAAGCAGTGATTCGATGAAGTTCTGCCCGTCTGCCCGTCCGCCCGTCTGCCCGTCCGCCCGTCCGCCCGTCTGCCCGCTACCCTCCCGTCGAATACTCGAACCCCTCATACGCAAACGCTCTCTCGATGGCGCCTACATCCGCTTCGCTTCCGCCTGCGGCGCGAACGGTCTTTCTCCACTCAGCGTTGACGAGCTGCTTCATCTCGCCGATCACGGCGTTCGCATCCTCGGGTGACAGACCGAAGCGTGGCGCCTGGGACAAAATATTGTCCCGCCGGGCGACTCGACCGAAGCGACCGCAGGCCAGGGCGAGGTCGCGCCGCTCGATGGCGTGCATTGGGTTCGGCGTGAGATCGTACGCGGGTGCGAGCATCCACTCCACACCTGGAGCGATGAGTGCGTGGTTGCGGGGGTGGTCGTCGGTATTCGAGATCAATGCGTTCAACACAACCCGCCGGAATAGCTCGTGCTTGTCCCGCACCGGCGCGGCCGACCAACGTTGCACCTCATCGGCGAGCAGGACGTAGGACCAGTTTCGCCGGTCCACCGCGCTCTCTTCCGCGTCTAGCACCGTGAGGGCACTGACCATCCGGTACCGGTGATATCCGCCGTTCACTCGCGCACGATCGAACCGCCGAACGAGAAGGATCGACTCGCCGGCGACGCGCTCGATTCTGGTTTCCGGGACGCGAATCCCGCACCGTGAAGCCAACTCGAGCATCGCGGCCTCGACTGGAGCGTTGTTCCAGCGATCGCCCCTCGTTGGGAACTTGGCGATCCACAACCCGGCTTCGTCCTCGACCACGGCCTTGGGCCGCGCTCCGCCCATGGAACTGCCCGGAGCAAGCAGCTCGGCAACCTGCTGAGCCAGCGGATCATCCTGTCGCTCCTCCTCGACGACGGCGGCGGCCTTTCGCAGATCCGCAAGCTGCATCGCGGACCGGTAGATCGCTCGACGGCGCGGCGGCACCGCTGTCGAGCCGAACGACAGCGCGCCCGCACGGTCGTCACCCGCCGCCGTGAGGTAGTCGAATTCATCCAGATCCTGATGACCCATCCGGTGCTCGATGACCCGCCGACCCCACGCATCCGGCGCGGCGTCTCGCAGCACGCCGAACATCCCATTCAGCTTGGCCGTACGGAACTCCCGGGGACTCAGCGGAAGCTGGAACGGATCGAGGGCGACGGCATCCTCACGGCCGAGAAAAGAACGCCCGTAGATCAGTCGGCCGACGAAGGCACCGTCGCGCGTGGACTCCCGGACGAAGCGGGCGCAGGGCACGACCTCGAGCGATTGCGGGAGCTGGAGGTAGACGAAGCATTCCTTAGAAATCATCGCTCAGCTCGCGCGACACCCCGACACGCGTGGGCCGCCTGGCAGCCTCGAGGGTGGCCCCCTCCACGTCGTCGTCGGGATGGGCCAACCCCGCCACGGCATCGTGAAGTCCCATGGCCCAGAGCACGGCGGTGTACGCGCCGATGCCGGTGCCCAAGGCGCCAGCCTCGACGCGATTCATCGTGACTTTGCTGATGCCGGCCTTTTTAGCCAGATCTTCTTGTCTGAGCCCCCGTCGCACGCGGGCGGTGGTGATGTTGGCGCCTACTTGCCGGATGGCGGAGGTAACGGCGGCCGGGGCGGCGAGGCTGTTGATGTTACGGCGCGGCATATCTCAAATCCAGTATAATAAAATTTATTTTAACATCGATAAGATATGTTCTATTATATTAACCACAACTGTTGGGTATAGTAATAATTGTTTCAAGCAATAGAGGTATGTTCTATTATATTCGATAATCCGACCTCCTCCCCACCCGTAGCCGAGAGCCGAAGTGGCAACCACTGACGGCGAGAGCATGCCTCGCCGCTCCGCCATATCCCTCATTGTGTGAACCAGAAAATCGATCTATATTTAGATCTATATTTAACTCCCAATAAGGATCTACTATGAGCTTCGTGCGCGTCTCGGAAGACATTCTGCCGATCGGAGAGCTGAAGACGCACGCGTCGCGCGTGCTGCGCCGGTTGCGGGCTGAGCAGCGACCCATCGTGATTACGCTCAACGGCAAGCCTGCCGCCGTGTTGATCACGCCTGAGGAATTCGATCGTCTCTACGAGCGCGAGCGGTTTGTGGAAGCAGTAGGCAAGGGGCTAGCTGATTCCGAAGCCGGCCGTGTGGTGGAAGACGAAGCGTTGTCAGGCGAGCTGGATGCTGAATTCGGCGCACATGAGACCTGATGAAGCTGCGCTGGACGGATCATGCACGTCGGGACCTGCTTGCGATTGGTCGATATATCGCTCGAGACAACCCCCATGCGGCGCGCCGTTGGAGCGAACGACTGCGAGAACGGGCGCGGCAGGCCGCCGAGAACCCACTCGCTGGTCGGGTGGTCCCCGAACTGGGGCGCGATGACGTGAGAGAAGTGTTCCTGAGATCCTACCGCATCGTCTACCGCGTCGGGGAGGATACCGTCGACGTGATAACGGTGTTTGAGGGCCACCGCCTGCTTCCAAAGGAGGGGCTCTGATGTCGCCAAGAGCGACATTGCTCCGAAAAAACGTCTTTTAGGACGCGTCGCGGCCCGTCAGGGCCGCGGCCGAGCCCGCGCTTCAGCGCACCGGGCAACGCGCGCGGCCGGCCGCACCCCACCCGAAACCAGGATGCAAAGGGGCGGCCCACGAAGGAACCGCCCCTGATTCTCTAACCGCAAATGAGGAGGCAAGACAAGCGTGATTGTTCCGCGCCTAAATCACCGGACCTCGCCTTCGAACAACCCTGTCCCGCTGTGTAGTCACCTGACAGACGAAACGCGTTCTCAATGGCCCTTATGCTTTTTAAGCACCACCTCGACGGCGCTACTCCGAAAAATTCCCCCGCCGCCCGTAACTGTCAACCAGAGCTGGTGAGCACCTTGCTCATGCCCAGCGGGGTCCAGGGGGTCCCCCTGAGCGTTCTCCGCGCCGAATGTGAGCCCGATTCTCGCATTACCATTACCAAATGCGTCTACGATGACTTGCGTGGCGTGAAGGGGTCGCAGATCGAAATCGATTAAACCCGGACACACTGTGTCCTGATTGCCGAAGATGTCGTAGCTGCCCTGGGTAACGCCCGTTAGCTGAACGGTGGCGTGAATGTGGCTGTCTTGGCGTCGAACGTTTTCCCAGGTGACCGTGCCGGTCGACGCCCCGGTGGGCACGGCCCCAAGTGCACAATCAAAAGCGGGACTTGGGAACAAGAGCCCGACCTTGGGGTCGTCACTGTCGTCGTCGCCGTTCTTACACTTGCCTAGGTCGGGGAAATCGTCGCACGACTTCGGCGCGAACTCCGGCCCCAAACCCTCCGGCCCCACCGCCTCCGATCACATATCCTGACAGCCCAGCAGAAATACCGTGAACATCAGTGCGAGGGATAGCTTTGCGAGATGTGCTTTCATACTACCTCCATCGTTGGACTCTCTGGTCTCTCGAGTTTCGACAATAAGCGGCGCCCGCGCTCCTTCAAAAGGCGCCGGCATCAGTGCCTTCCAGGATATGTGCGTCCCCGTTCCTCCCATCTATCGCCGGGGCCTCCCGGGCGCAAGCCCGGGGTGCATCGCCGAGGGCACTACGCCTGAGGCCAGGATGAAGAGGGGCGCCCTACGGAGGAACCGTCCCCGCCCCCTTGCACGCGCGGCCGCTAAAGCTCTGGAGGTCACGGATCCCCCGACCCCACCCCCGGTAGAGCCGACCCCGGGCGCAAGCCCGGGGTTTACCTGAGATCACCGCCTGTAGCGTAGCGAGATCGTAACTAACCCCAGGCGGCCGCCCGGGCTTAGACACAGGATCATGACGTCCACCTGTGAGAGTCGGAGTTAGTGATTCCGCCACATGCCGCGTGCCTTTGGTACGAGGTTCTCCGTCCGGTGACCCTATCCATGGTCGGTGTTACCGCGGATCGTCTTCAAAGTCCATGCGCTTCAACGCATGTTCGAGCGGGAGATCGATGTGTCCGAGGTCTGGAGATCCTTGAAACTGGCGAAACCATTGCGCGCTACGACCGTGACCGCCCATACCCCAGTCGGCTCGTTCTGGAATGGTCCGGTGAGCGACCACTCCACGTAGTGGCGGCTGACGATCCCTAGAGCGACATTACCATCGTGATCACTGTCTACCGTCCCGATCCGGACATGAGGACGCGCGACTTCCGGAGACGTCGATGACCTGCACCATCTGCGGGCAAGCCGAACCCCAACCGGGCACAGCCACGGTGACGCTGGAACGCGAGAACGCGACCTTCGTCATGAAAGGCGTCCCCGCCCTCGTGTGTCCGAACTGCGGGGAAGAGTATGTGAGCCCGGAGGTTTCCGCCCGCGTGCTCGACGTCGCCGAGCAGGCGTTTCGCGAGGGTGTGACCCTTGACGTCCGACACTACGCCGGCGCCGCTTAGTCAATGTCCCCGCATCGAGGCGGCTTGCGAACTACAAAATCCCAAAACGGTTTGTCATCTTGGCAAGATCGACAAGGCGGGTCTGAAGCAGGAAGCCGGCCGTTACGATTGAAGATCGAGCGTTCGGAGCGATGACTATGTGCGGCATTATCGGATTCTTGGTGAAAAACGATCGGTTGCGCGGGCGGTTGGGTGAACTCGTCACGCCCATGCTCGATTCCATGGGAACGCGGGGACCGGACTCGGCGGGGTTGGCGGTGTTTCATGAGCCCCTCGACGCCGGACGCCGCCGCTTTGGGTTGTTTTCCGGGAATACCCAGCTTGATTGGCACAAATTTCACGAGGACTTTCAACAGGAGACAGGCAGCGACGGCCTGATGGAATGCGTCGAAAGCCACGCGTCGGAGATTTCGTCGATAGCCGTCGGCAATTTCACGTCGTGGCTGCAGGCGTCGTATCCCGGCGTGCACCTCCTTTCAGTAGGCCGTGCCATCCAGGTGTACAAGGACGAGGGGCATCCGGGCAAGATCGCCCAACGACTTCAGTTCACGCGGCTCATGGGGACCCATGCCGTTGCCCACACCCGCATGGCCACCGAGTCAGCCGTTTCACCTGCTCACGCACACCCATTCACCGCGGGTGAGGATTTTTGTCTGGTCCACAACGGATCTTTGTCCAACCCGTACAGCATTCGTCGCAAACTGGAAAGCATGGGCATTGCATTTGAGACCGATAATGACACTGAGGCAGGATGCCGATTTCTGGCGTGGCGCATGAGCGTTGGGGACACCCTGGAACAAGCGATCGCGACGTCCTTCAGCGAGCTGGACGGATTCTTCACGTTCCTCATGGCCACCGCCGAGAAACTCGTGCTGGTACGAGATGCCTTTGGGTGCAAGCCAGCCGTCGCAGCGGAAACGGACGATTACGTGGCCGTCGCATCTGAATACCGCTCCCTTGCGGATCTGCCCGGCATCAAGGCAGCCAACGTGTTCGAACCCATGCCGGAACAGATCTACTCATGGGCGGTGTGAAACAACTCGATCTCGTCAAGCTGAGTGTACGCGAGGTCAATCAGTTCTTACACCACAAGTTGCCCGGCAGTAGCATCGAGCGTGTCGACGTTTTGAATCCGGACGGCGCACACAGTATCGCCGCGGGTCTGGATTGTGACGTCGCCGTCGAGATCCTGGGAAACGCCGGCTACTTTGTGGCTGGCATGAACAAACGCGCGACGGTTACCATCCACGGCAACGTCGGCTGGAGTGTGGCGGAGAACATCATGTCGGGTATGGTTCGCGTGAAAGGTCACGCATCGCAGTGCGCCGGCGCGTCGGGGCATGGCGGCTTAGTCGTCATCGAGGGAGATGCGTCCTCACGGTGTGGAATCTCGTTGAAAGGTAGCGACGTGGTTGTCCACGGCAGCGTGGGACACTTCTCGGCGTTCATGGCGCAAGCGGGCACGCTGGTCGTGTGTGGTGACGCCGGTCTCCACCTCGGCGATTCCCTTTACGAGGCGACCATCTACGTGGCCGGGAAAGTCCACGGCTTGGGAGCTGACGCACGAGAAGAAGAGATGGATACCGCAGATTTCGAAAAAGTTTCGCAGTTGCTTACCGCGGCTGCGATTGACGGAGACGCCAAACAGTTCAAGCGAATCGCATCCGCGCGAAGGCTGTACCATTGGAACGCGGAAGCGCATCAGGAGTACTGACTTGTCCAGGTCGATCCAGCGGGAAGAGAGCGCGTCATTCGATCGTTCCGCCATTGCGTACATTCGTCACGCGGCACAGCACGGTCTTTATGAAATCCGCGGGATGGGAGCCAAGCGGGCCGTCCCCTCGTTTGACGATTTGGTGTTTCTCACGGCGTCAGCGTCGCGTTATCCATTGGAGGGATATCGCGAAAGATGTGTGTCCAAAACAGTGCTGGGCACGCGCCGCGCCAAGCGACCCATCGAACTGGACATCCCGATCACGATTGCGGGCATGAGCTTTGGAGCCTTGTCCGCCAACGTGAAGGAAGCCGTCGGCCGCGCCGCAACGGAGATGGGCACGTCCACCACCACCGGCGACGGTGGGATGACGGCCGAAGAGCGACAGTCCTCCAAGACGCTGGTGTACCAGTGTCTGCCGTCGCGCTACGGATTCAATCCGGACGATCTACGCAGGGCGGACGCGATTGAAATCGTGATTGGCCAGGGAGCGAAACCGGGCGGCGGCGGGATGTTGCTCGGACAGAAAGTCAGCGCGCGCGTGGCGGATATGCGAACGTTGCCGGAGGGTATCGATCAGCGCTCCGCCTGCCGGCATCCCGACTGGGTCGGCCCGGATGATTTGAAGATCAAGATCGAAGAGCTACGAGAAGTTACAGACTGGCAAGTTCCCATTTACGTCAAGATAGGAGCAACTCGGGTACTCGACGACGTGAAACTTGCGGTCAAGGCGGGAGCCGATGTCGTCGTGCTGGACGGTATGCAGGGCGGCACGGCGGCAACGCAACAGGTGTTCATCGAACACGCCGGTATCCCGACCCTGGCGGCGCTCCCGTTGGCCATGGAAGCGTTGGAGGAAATGCATGTCGTGGGTGACGTCCAGCTGATCATCTCCGGTGGCATTCGCACCGGCGCCGATGTTGCCAAAGCGTTGGCCCTGGGAGCAGACGCCGTGGCGATTGGCCAGGGCGTGCTCATTGCCCTGGGATGTAATCATGATGCGTACCTGCTGGACGGCCAGAGCTTCGACGCAACAGAGGACTACGCGAAATTGGGCACGGCGCCGAACTATTGCCATCATTGTCACACGGGCCAGTGTCCCGTTGGCATTACGACCCAGGATCCGATGTTGGAGCGCCGACTCACACCCGAGGTCGGTGCCAAACGGTTGCGAAACTATCTCCAAGTCCTCGACATGGAGGTCACGACGTTGGCCCGCGCATGCGGGAAGTCGAATGTCCACCACCTGGAAAAGGAAGATCTGGTAGCGCTCACCGTCGAAGCAGCCGCCATGGCGAAGGTGCCGCTGGCGGGCACCGATTGGATCCCCGGACAACGTTAATGTGAAAAGGCTAGACGAACGATGGACCAGGAACTGAGTGCCTTAAATATCCTGTTCACCGAGTTCTATTACTGGGTGACCGTGGTGATCATGTTTCTGATCCACATCGGTTTCTGTCTGTACGAAGTTGGTGTCTCGCGGGAGAAAAACAAACTCAACACGTTGATGAAAAACGCGATGCTGATCCCCGTGATCACCGTGGCGTTTTTCTTCGTCGGCTGGTGGATCTACTTTGCCTTTCAAAACGGGCCGGGTATAACGGGCGGTCTGAAGAGCGCGCCGTGGTCCTATCCGTGGAATGAGTTGATGGGCCCGCACCTGGGTGGCGCACCCGTCGATGCGAGCCTCACCAGCGAAGATACGGCGACCTGGGCGCGGTTGAACGGCGTGTTGTGGGCTGCCTTCTTGTTGTTCTCCTGGACGGCTGGCTCCATTCTCTCCGGCGCGGTCATCGAACGAATTCGCTCGGCGGCATTCTGGGTCCTGGCCATGCTGGTCGGCGGCGTCACATGGGTGATCGACGCCTCGTGGGGCTGGTCGGATACCGGGTGGATGGTACAACTGCTGGGTTATCATGACGCGTATGCGTCGGGTGTGATCCATGGTGTCGCGGGGGGCTCTGCGCTGGCAATTCTCATTCACCTGGGGCCGAGGATCGGTCGCTTCCGCAACGACGGCACGCCGCGGGTCTTGCCCGCTCACAACACCTGGATGGTCGTGATCGGCATGTTTCTGATCTACACCGGATTCTGGGGCTTCTACGCCGCGTGCAACGTTCCCATTCTTGATATCGGCGAGAACGGACAAACACTCTTCTCCGCCACCACCATTTACCTCACGCCCACGACGCTGAGTGCGATCACCGTCAACTTTATCATGGCGCTCGCTGGCGGCTTGTTGATGGGATACATGGTCTCTAAAGGCGACGCATTTTGGACGTTCCAAGGAGGGCTCGGCGGAATCATTACCGCCTCGGCAGGCAACGACCTATACCATCCGTTCCAGGCGTTCTTGATCGCCATCTTCGGAGTCTGGTGCGCTTACAAGCTGCACTATTGGGTGGAAAGAAAATTCAAAATCGATGATGCGGTTGGAGCTGTGGCCATCCACGGTTATTGCGGGACGATTGGTGTGCTCGTGTGTGGGTTCCTGCTTTGGGGTTACCCCAGTTCGCCCCACGCCGGCTACGCGCCAATCACTCCGTGGGGGCAGCTCATCGGCGCGGTGATCATGTTCTTCGTGCTGGGGTTCGTGCCATGCTACATCGCCGGCTGGGCCCTGAAGAAGATTGGCGTCCTGCGTGTCCCATGGGAGATCGAATTAGCAGGATTGGACCACGACATCGTTGTCAGTGAAACGTCCCAACGCAAACAATACGCCGTTGCGGAGCAGGAAGCTCTGCATCACCACCGATCGATGGGTGATCTATGACCTCGACGCTGCCCGTTCACACCGGACAGAGTATCAATCCGATCGACGTGGGACCCATTTATCCCCTTGTGGGTTGGGAAACGCTGATGTTCGTGGCCTGTGTCGTGTTCTGCGTTGTCTTCATGGTGTGGAAGTTCAGGATGGAAAACACCAAATACACCGTCATGGCCGAGCGCTTGCGCGAGTCGGATGTGTTGAGTAAAACCTTGGCGGTGAATGCCCTCGACGACCAACCGGTTGAAAACGATGAGCCTTTCCAATAGGAGCGCCTCCGATGGCGGACCGTGAGCAAATACGCGATCAGATGAAGCAAGATGGTGTCGAGTTCATCCTCGCACAGTTTGTGGACATTCACGGTTCTGCGAAGGTCAAAATGGTGCCGGCGTCGGGTCTAGATGACATGATTGACGTCGGCGCCGGCTTTGCGGGAGGAGCGGTGTGGGGTGTCGGCCAGGGGCCACATGCGCACGACATGATGGCGCGCATCGATTTGGATACCTATACGCCGCTTCCATGGATGCCAAACACCGCCAGATTTGCGGCCGACTTGTTTGTCGATGACGCGTCCTACCCATTCTGCTCTCGTACAAATCTGAGGCGGGTGTTAGGCGAGTTGCGGGAGCGGGGCTACGTCTTCAACGTCGGCATGGAGCCGGAACATTTCCTGGTCACGCGCAGCGAAGACGGCTCCATCGCACCGTGGAACCCGGACAACGCGGATACGCTTGCCAAGTCCTGTTACGACTTTCGTTCCATGGCCCCGGCCATGGCGTACCTGCAAGACTTGACCAGCTCGCTGAACCAGCTCGGTTGGGGTGTGTATCAAACCGATCACGAGGACGCCAACGGTCAGTTTGAAATCAATTTTGCCTTTCAAGAAGCAGTGACGACCGCCGACCGAGTCACGTTTTTCAAGATGGCCACGTCGCAAACGGCAAAGAAATACGGCGCGATCGCGACCCACATGCCCAAGCCATTCAGCGACCGTACAGGGAGTGGATTACACATACACTTTCACCTCGCCGATGCCAACAGCGGCCAAGTGGCGTTCGAAGATTCATCGGACCGACGCGGATTGGGTTGCTCGGAGTTCGGCTATCATTTCGTCGGGGGTGTGCTCAAGCACGCCCGCGCTTTGTGCGCTGTAACCAACCCCACGGTCAACTGCTACAAACGACTGCAACTGGGTGCTGGCCTCTACTCGACCCGCAGCGGCTACACCTGGACGCCGGCTTTTGTGACATACGGTGACAACAACCGCACGCAAATGATACGCACCGCCGGCCCTGGTCATTTCGAGGACCGCACCGTCTCGTCGGGTTGCAATCCCTACCTGGCGCTGGCCGCGTACGTCGCGGCCGGGATGGATGGGGTCGAGAACAAGATCGATCCCGGTGAACCGAACCTCAGCAACATGTACGAACGACCAATCCGGAACGTGCTCGAGGAGGGCACGAGTATCCTGCCGCAGTCGCTGTTCGAGGCCATTCAGGAACTTCGCGATGATGAAGTGATCCAAGGCGCGCTGGGCGTCATTGCGCAAGAGTTTATCGAATTGAAGACAAAGGAATGGGAAACGTACGACGGTCAGGTCACCCCGTGGGAGATCGACGAGTACCTGACGTTTTTCTGATACCCTCGCCGTCCGCTCACGTCCTCGCGCGCTGGAACGCGGCGCGGACCCGTGCGTGACGCTCGGTATGCGACAACTCAGGATGTTGTCGTGCCAGCGACGCCTGTTTGACTTCCCAGGCGAATGCACGGAGCGACTCAGCCACACATAACTTGTCTTCGACGCTCATCGCGCGGATGGCCTTGATATGGGCCTCCATAGCTTCCGGACGCATGAACTCAAATCTGGAACGACCGTCGAGTTTCGGCAACGCCCCGCACTCCACATCTCCCCCATCAGACGGGCCCACTGCACACCCTACCCATCCCCCGATGGGCCCACCCCACTCCCCACCCCTCCCGCGGGTCGGGCGGATTGTGGCACTGCCGCGGATGACGCTATAGCTCTGGAGGTCACGGAGCTCGCGACATGAGAGTCGCGGCTCGGCAGATGTCGCTAAGAGCGACGTGACGTCCCCTGAATGCCGATTAGCGACGTCAGGTGGTGACAAAATGTACGGGCAGCGTTTTCGGGTACTGCTCGATTTCAGCTACCTCGTCAAATTCCATGGTAGATCGGTCTTTTGAACGCCCCACCAGTCCAAAGTCGCTCTTAGCGACATCAGCCGAGCCGTCGCTCTTAGCGACGGAACAACGATGTCGTGGTTGCCCGGTGCGCTAAAGCGCGGGCTCGGCCGCGGCGCGCAATGCACGCCGCGACACGTCTTCAAAGACGATTGGCCACGGATGACGCTAAAGCTCTGGAGGTCACGGATCCCGGCCACGGATGACGCTAAAGCTCTAGCAGGTTGCGGAAAAATTCATGGTGGGCCGCGTTTGTCCGGGTAACACGACGGTGTACCAGCGTGCGGTCCCCTATTACCGCCCCCGCGGTGCGGTCGGCGTGACGAATGCGGCCCACACTGCCCCATCAGGGGCTGCCTTCGGCCAGGGTCAGGGTGCGTATCCGCATCAGATTGTAGACCGCGGCCGTGAACGTAAACACCCACCCGACCCGCGGGGTCCCGCGATGTCGGAGTTTGCGTAACAACCCAATCGTCTTGCCCCACCCGTAGATCTCTTCCACTTTTTTGCGCTGCCGTTGACTGATCGCATAGCTGGGATGGCGCGTCGTCCGGCCATCCACCGCGCTCCGCAACCGCGTGCGGTGCACGTTCGGCGTGACGTGGGGCGTCCAGCCCAACGCCCGCAGCGTGTCGACAAACCCGCACCGATCATAACCCTTGTCCGCCCCCAACGTCCGACGCCGGGCCGTCGGCGGTAAGCTCCCCACCATCGCCAGCGCACTCGCACACTCCGCCTCGTAGCCGGGCTGCGTCACGTCGGTCGCCACCACGAGCCCGTGCCGATTATCCATCAACACACTCGCCAAGTACGCCAATTGCGCGCCTTGCCCCCCACTCTTCCGCGTCAACCGCGCCTCCGGGTCCGTCCGCGACGCATGCGTCGCATTCGTCCGTTTCTCCTGGCGAAACGTCACGCTCGGATTCCCCGGATCATCGTCCGTTGGCGGGCGGGTGCCGGCCTTCGGCTGAAAACTCTTCTGACTCGCCCACGCGTCCAGCAAGGTCCCGTCGACGGTGAAATGCTCATTCGACAACAACGCCCGCCGCTCCGCCTCCTGTAACACTTCGGCCAGAAACGCATCCGCGATGCCCCCCTCGACCAGCCGCGTCCGATTCTTCGTAAAGACCGTCGGCACCCACACCGCGTCGTCCAGATTCAACCCCACAAACCATCGGTACAGGATGTTGTAATCGAGCTGCTCCATCAGCTGCCGCTCGCTCCGGATCGTATACACCACCTGCAGCAATAACGCGCGTAACAAATGTTCCGGGGGAATCGACGGCCGGCCCCGCCGCGCGTACAGCCGGTCCAACTGCGGCGAGAGCCGGGCTAACACCGGGTCCACCAGCGCCCGCAGGGCGCGCAACGGATGGTCGGAGGGCACCCGATCCTCCGCACTGATATAGCTGAACAGCGCCGACTGATTCGTCTTGTTCCCGCGCATCGTGGCACTCCCATCGAGGTCCCTCTACGATAAGAACTTCCGGCTCGCGATGCTATCGTCCATTACCCGACTTTTTCCGCAACCTGCTAGAGGTCACGGATCCCACTCCCCACCCCGGTAGAGCGGACCCCGGGCTTTAGTCCGGGGTTTATCGCGCATCTTCAAGGCGGAGAAACCGCGCGGCGTTGTTGTAAAGGATATCTCGTTTCTGGTCAACGCTTAGACAGGGCGCCGACTCCAGGGCCTCGATGGCTTCCCGGTAACCGGCGGGATTGGCGTCGGTTCCGTGCATGATGCGGTTACCGAAGCCGTTCCGGACCAGCGCGCAGACGTAGTCGTGGAACGCCGGCCGTGGCATCACGCCGCTGCGGCCGAGGATGGCGATGTCGGTGTAGACTTGGGGATACATGTAGAGAATCTGGATCATCTCCTCCAACAACGGCCAGCCCGAGTGCATCACCCACACGCGGAGCCGCGGGTGCTGGGCCAGCACGTCTTCGAGGAGTAGGGCGTTGGAATAGGCCGCGCGGTAGTTTCGCGCGCACGGGTCGGGGCCGCACGGGCCATCTTCATAGGGCGCGCCGGCCGGGCCGTTCCCCATGTGAATCGCAACCGGCACGTCCAGCTCCCCGGCCAACGCATAGTACGGTTCCATGATCGGATGCGCAGGCGGGAGCCCGACGTACTGGGTAGTGATCTCGCCCAGGAATCCGATCCGGCCGGCCTCGATCTCCGTGCGCAGCCAGTCGAGCGCCGGCATCGAATCTCCGGTCGCGTAGCACTGCCGGCCGCCGTTGGGAGCCAGCGGGCCATCGCAGGGGAACAGGGCTCCCACCATCACGCGGGTCGGCGCCAGGCGGCGCCAATGCTCCATGACATCCATCGGCCCACTCCCGAGCGAGAGCACGATGTTGAAGTGATCCATGGTGTCGGCCGTCGCCCGCCATGCGCGCGTAAAGTCGGATGTGTCGCGCATGCCGTCGTACCGGGTCCAAGGCGTCGGGTGGAGATGCATATCGATGATCGGGGCTGTGTTGTCCGCCGCGCACGCGACCAGCGTCAGACCCAGGACCACACACACAACCGTTCGCATGAGAATCACTCCAATCGGTTCATGGCCTCTCCCCGCACTTCCACCCGTCCCCGACGGGCCCACCCCACACCTCCCCCATCCCGGGCGGGCCCACCCCGCACGCCACCCGTCCCAGGCGGGCCCCCTCCTCCCTCCTCCCTCCTCCCTGGGATGGGCGGTGTGCGGAGAGACTCCCCCCTCCTCCCTGGGGAAGGGCGGTGCGAGGGGCTAATGCCGTTTTCGGACCCCTCCCATGATGCTCGTGTCATCCCCTGACCAGGCCTCGTTCCACTCGATGCCGTTGTAGTCCGGCAGCTCCCAATAGAACTTGGTGCGCGGCCGGTCGTAATTGCCGATCTCGTTCATGCTCAGCGACTCATACAGGCGACCGTTCACCATGGTGTAACGAACGGTGTTGGTGTTACGGATATTCTCCAGCGGGTTGGCATCGAGCACGATCAGGTCCGCCAGCTTCCCCACTTCCAGCGTGCCAATCTGCGTGTCCAGACCGATGGTGGTCGCGCCGTTGATGGTAGCGGCACGCAGGACCCGATGATTCTCCCAACCGCCTTCCGCCAGCAACCACATATCCCAGTGAATATTCAGGCCCTGAATCTGTCCGTGACCGCCCGCATTCACCAGGACACCGGCGTCATCCAACTTCTTCAGCGCGCGCGCGGTTGCCCGGAAACCGATATCCCACAATTCGTCCGCCTGCTGCACGGCAAGCATTCCGCGGACATACGGTGGCTGCCCAGCTGCGCCTCCCAAGGGGCTATAGACACTCAGCGTGTTTTGTATGTAGGTCTTGACCTTCGGATCATTCCAGGGCTGAGTGGTCTGATAGATATAGTTCTCGCCAAAGAGCTCGCCGGCGCTCACGATCAGCGTCGGTGTCGTCGCCGTGCCGCCGTTCGCCATCAACTGAACGACATCGTCGTAGTAATTGGCAAGCGGAATGTTGTGCTCGATGCTCATGTGGCCATCCAGGATCATGCTGATGTCGTTGTAGAAGTGGAGCTCCCCCTCAGGGGTCACCATGATTTCGGCTTCCCGGGCCGCCTTGATGAGCTGCTGGCGCTGGGCCCGCATGGGCTGCATATAGCTCTTGATGACGACACCGCCGAGGGCGCGCTTGCGGGCGATTGCGCTACGGGCATCCTCGAAGTTCGCTATCGGGACATAAAATGGGGCGCCGCCGAGACCGTAAATGACCTCGCCGCTGGAAAGGAGGCGTGGACCCACCATTCCGCCGGCCAGATTCATCTCACCGATGGCGTAGTTGGGTTGGTCCGCCGTCGAAGGGTCGAAGTTGGTCGTGACCCCGAACGCCAGTGCGGCATAGTGACTGGGATGCTTTTGTGGTGCCAGCCCCTGAACGAACAATCCCACATGGCCGTGCATGTCGACCAGGCCCGGCATGAGGGTCTTGCCTCTGGCATCGATGACGGCAGCACCTTCCGGTACAGTGACCTCACTCGTCGGACCTAGGGCGGCGATCCGGTTGCCCTCGACTACCAGCGTGCCATTCTCGATCACTTGCTCACCCTGCATGGTGATGATGCGCCCATTCGTGAAGGCAACCAGGCCCTCCGGCGTGTCGGCGCTCACTTCGAGGCCAATAGAAATGCCGCTCTCTGGCATGGTTGCGTCGGCGCCAAGCTGCTCTTCGACAGAGACGCTGAACAGCTCTTCGCCCAACATCCAGTGCAGTGTGCTGGCATCCGCCGACCACGTGAGGTCATAGCCCGCGTGTTGGGTGAGCCGCGCGACCGGCAGTTCCGTGGTCGCGGCCATCACCGAGATGGCCGACCCCGTCATCGGATAAGGCATCACGTAGTACTGGTAGTGTTGGCGAAATGCCAGCCAGCGGTGATCGGGGCTCAGCCGGAAGTCCATGGCATCGGTACCGGTTGCGTGCTCCCGCTTGTCCAATCCGTCTAGCCGCACGCTTTCGAGGTTGTATGAGGCGCCCGCCAGGCCACCGGACGTGACGTTGTAATAGAGGCGCTCCCCATCCGACGAAAACTTCGGGTCCGTCCCTGTCTCGGTGACGAATGCGGCGTCGCCCCCGCCCGCCGGCACCCAGTAGATGCCGGGCCGGGCGCGGTAGCCGCCCATCAGGTCACTGGGTCGCTGAATGACGTAGGCAATCCGGTTGCCGTCCGGCGAGAACGTCGGGGTACGGATCCCGCCGTTGCTCTCCACGATGATGCGGGATGGGCCGCCGCCACTCGGAATCACACGGAGACTACCACCGCGCTCGTCGTCCCAACCCACGTAGGCAATCCTGCGGCCATCCGGCGAGTAGGCCGGCTCGTACTCGAAATTGTCATCGCTCGTCAGCCGCCGGGGCTCACCATCAGGAAGCGTTTTCTGCCACAGTCGTCCAAGTGCGTTGAAAGCGACGACGTCGCCACCGGGTGCCACGGCAATCTGGCGAATCGATCGTACGGTGAAGCGCTCCGGCGTCAGGGTATTCTCGAATCGAACGGCATCGGTGATGCGGTGCTTGGTCGTCACGCGAAACGCTATCTCCGTGGCTACCGACTCATCGACATCCACGTTGAAGATCTTGCCCTTACCCCAGATGGCGATGCTCCGGCTGTCCGGAAACCAATCGAAGTGCGGGTAGTAGCCGTACTGCCCGATACCGACCTGGGCGTCTCGATCCAGAGCGTCATAAACCGGGCGCTGCTCGCCCGTATCAGTGTTATAGACGAACAACACGGTCTTTTCTTTCACGCGACGAACGAAGGCGATGCGTTTGCCATCCGGTGAGATCTGCGCCGTGGTTGCACTGCCGAATCCGCCAATGATCTGCCGCGTTTCCCCACTGGCGAGATCACGCCGCTTGGTGGCGAAGTTCGGCTGATTGGCGTTGCGAAAGCCAACCGCAGCAGGCGCCAGATTGACGTCCTCGGTGTAATAGAGATAGCCGCCGTCGGGTGAGAAGGTCGGCTCGTGGATCGTCTTCTTGGTCTCCGGTGCAGGCACCAGGATCCGCCCCATCCCGCCCTCGAGGTGGAACATCCAAATCTCGGATCCACCAAGCAGGCCCGCCACCGTTGTGTAGCTCTTTTGAGCAACCACGTATCGACCGTCCGGGGCCCAGGCCGGGTTGGTCACTTTGTTGAGCGTCTCCTGAGAAACCTGCTTGGGATCGGAACCATCGACATTCGCCACCCAGAGGTTATCGCCTCCGCTGGCATCGCTGAGGAACAGAATGCGCTTGCCGTCCGGGCTGAAACGCGGTTGCCGCTGCATGGCGGGACCGCCCCGCACAAGCGTAGCGTCGCCGCCACTGGCCGGTATCGAGTAGATGTCGCCCAGCATATCGAACAACAGGGTCCGGCCGTCCGGACTCACGTCCACGCTCATCCAGGTGCCCTCGGTCACCGTAAACTCGACCTCGGTGAAGGGCTGGCCGGTGTCGGTGACGTCCCAGGTGTCCTCTTGGGCGGTAGCCGCCGTGGCGAACAACAACAAGGCGAACGGCTTCAGCTTCATGTTGATCATCGGATTCTCCCGGGTTTCTCTGCGAGTTCCTTGCCTATTTCAACGATTCGCGCCGGCGGGGTTTCGATAATCCAATGGCGGGTCGCGATCGCCGACCAACGAAACGTACTTGAAGTCAGGCCCCACCTCTGCGCGGTGCTCGGCTTTGGCGGCGGTCACCGTCTCGGGGTGCGTCAACAGGTCCACTGCGGTCATGGCCAGAACCTTGGCCGCGTTGATCATCCCCTTTTCCCCGATGCTCATGCCTCCGGCGGCGATGGCCTGCCACGAGTGAGCAGATGTGCCGGGCACCCAGGTTGCCGTTGTGAGTCCGGCGGTTGGAACCACCCAACTCACGTCGGCGACGTCGGTTGAGCCACCGCCCTCAGAAAACAAATACGGATGGACTACTGCCGCGCTCTCGATGGACGGCGCATCGTCGTGCAGTGATTGCCGTAGCGTTGCCGCGAACTCGCGCTCCTCGGGTGTATACTCGACGCCACCCACGGCGACGAGGTTGTCGTACATCACCCGCTGCGTTGCGTCGTTGGGAAGCAACGCGAGAAGTCCGTGAATCACCTCATAGTCCATCGTCGTTTCTGTGCCGTGCGCCGCGCCCTCCGCGGTCTTGACTACGCGCTGGAATAGTTGACGCACGACGTCGGGATTGGGATGCCGCACGTAATAGTACACCTCGGCGAAATCGGGGACGACGTTCGGCGCCGATCCGCCCGAGGTAATGACATAGTGGATACGCGTCTCCTGGGGGACATGCTCGCGCATGAGGTTCACCATGATGTTCATGGCCTCAACGCCGTCGAGCGCAGAGCGGCCGCGGTCCGGGGCTCCGGCGGCGTGCGCCGAGACGCCCCGGAACCGGAACTTGGCCGACTTGTTAGAGAGTGACGTGGACGGACCGGCGTCGTTCTGGTCTGCGGCATGCCAGTGCAGCACAACGTCCACGTCGTCGAACAGTCCGGCGCGCACCATGTACACCTTGCCGGCGCCGCCC
>CBDFJJ010000012.1:0-1166176 GCA_965248285.1 Gemmatimonadales bacterium | reverse complement strand
CTCGACCAGCGCCTCGGCCTCCGCACGCGACTCCGCATACATCATCTCGCGCAACACCCGCTTCGCCGCCGGCTGCAAACGTTTCGGAAGCTTGTCCAACACGTTGGCCATCCGGTGCACCCAGTCGCGCTGCTGCCGCGTCGCCGGCCACACCTCCCGCACCGCTGCCCAGAACCCCAACGCGCCATCCCCAATCGCCAGCACCGGGGCCCGCATCCCCCGACGCTTCAGATCGCGCAACACCGCCAACCAGCTCTCCGTGCTCTCCCGATAGCCGTCCTCCACCGCGATCAGCTCTTTCGTCCCATCCGCCCGGGCGCCCAGCATCACCAGCGTACACAGCCGGTCGGCCTCGAGGCGAATGTTGAAGTGGATCCCGTCGACCCAGACGTACACATACTCCCGATCACGCAGATCACGCTGGCGAAACGCCTGGTATTCCCCCTCCCACGCCGCCGTCAATCGCGTGATCGTCGTCGGGGACAAGCCTGATGCGTCCTCACCCAACAAGATCGGCAACGCCTCGCGAAAATCTCCCGTCGACAGACCGCGCAGATACAACACCGGCAAGACCTCCGCCACCTTCGGCGACCGCCGCATATAGGGAGGCAAAATCTTGCTCGTGAACTGCGCCCGCATACGACGGTCATGCACCCGTGGCGCGGTCACCGTGACCGTACCAGCACCCAGCGTCACCTTGCGGGGACGGGCTTTGCCATTGCGCACCACCAGGGCGCGGCCCTCTCCGTCTCGCTCAATCCGATATCGCTCGACATACTCGGTCACTTCCGCGTCCAACGCACTCACCAGCATCCGCCGAGCTCCCTCTCTGGCAAGCTCGTCCAGGTCTGCGAACAGTCCGTTCCCTTTGCTCTCAGACGCATTCTCTATTATCCTCAACATCGGTGGCGTGTCCTTTCTCCGGTCGTCACAACCGGATCTCGTGTACGTTTCAACTGACTACACGAAAGGATACGCCGCCTTTCTCATTCCTCCAATCCACAACTTTCGAAAATAACTCCTCACGAAGCGGAAATGATCGAGAAGGGACTTCCCGGGGCCGGCAATATCATCCTGTTCGACAACGGTCTCTTCACCAGGCACAGAACCCATACCGGTCAGACCTTCATCGTCGAGATGGATCCGATAACTCAGGAGATAGTTTGGATATATGAAACAGAGGGTTACGCAAACATAAAGTTCTTCAGTAAGACCATGGGAACCCAAAAGCGGCTTCCCAATGGCAACACGTACATCGCCGAGGACAATACGGGCAGGCTCTTTCAGGTAAAACCCGATGGCGAGATAGTATGGGAATATGTCAACAGAGGAGGCACTACTCGTCCCTCGGTAATACCGTACGATTTTACTCCACAACTACGAGCGCTGCCTAGACCGGAAGAGCTTACAGTGACGCCGCCAAACAATCTGGAGTGGCACCTTACGCCCGATATCCACCGAGAGAGGGGCGAGCGCTAAGGAGTTATTTTCGAAAGTTGTGGATTGGAGGAATGAGAAAGGCGGCGTATCCTTTCGTGTAGTCAGTTGAAACGTACACGAGATCCGGTTGTGACGACCGGAGAAAGGACACGCCACCGATGTTGAGGATAATAGAGAATGCGTCTGAGAGCAAAGGGAACGGACTGTTCGCAGACCTGGACGAGCTTGCCAGAGAGGGAGCTCGGCGGATGCTGGTGAGTGCGTTGGACGCGGAAGTGACCGAGTATGTCGAGCGATATCGGATTGAGCGAGACGGAGAGGGCCGCGCCCTGGTGGTGCGCAATGGCAAAGCCCGTCCCCGCAAGGTGACGCTGGGTGCTGGTACGGTCACGGTGACCGCGCCACGGGTGCATGACCGTCGTATGCGGGCGCAGTTCACGAGCAAGATTTTGCCTCCCTATATGCGGCGGTCGCCGAAGGTGGCGGAGGTCTTGCCGGTGTTGTATCTGCGCGGTCTGTCGACGGGAGATTTTCGCGAGGCGTTGCCGATCTTGTTGGGTGAGGACGCATCAGGCTTGTCCCCGACGACGATCACGCGATTGACGGCGGCGTGGGAGGGGGAATACCAGGCGTTTCGCCAGCGTGATCTGCGTGATCGGGAGTATGTGTACGTCTGGGTCGACGGGATCCACTTCAACATTCGCCTCGAGGCCGACCGGCTGTGTACGCTGGTGATGCTGGGCGCCCGGGCGGATGGGACGAAAGAGCTGATCGCGGTGGAGGACGGCTATCGGGAGAGCACGGAGAGCTGGTTGGCGGTGTTGCGCGATCTGAAGCGTCGGGGGATGCGGGCCCCGGTGCTGGCGATTGGGGATGGCGCGTTGGGGTTCTGGGCAGCGGTGCGGGAGGTGTGGCCGGCGACGCGGCAGCAGCGCGACTGGGTGCACCGGATGGCCAACGTGTTGGACAAGCTTCCGAAACGTTTGCAGCCGGCGGCGAAGCGGGTGTTGCGCGAGATGATGTATGCGGAGTCGCGTGCGGAGGCCGAGGCGCTGGTCGAGCGTTTCGCCACCGCGTATGCGGCCAAGTATCCCAAGGCGGTCGCCTCGCTCACGCGGGACCAGGAGCACCTGTACAGCCATTTTGATTTTCCGGCCGAGCATTGGAAACATATCCGTTCGACGAACGTGATCGAGTCTGCCTTCGCGACGGTCCGGTTACGACAGCGCGTGACCAAGGGAGCGGGCTCGCGGAGCAAAGGGCTGACGATGGCGTTCAAGCTGTTGGAGATGGCGCAGCAACGTTGGCGGAAACTCAACGCTCCAGAACTTCTCCCCCTGGTGTTGGCAGGAGAACAATTCAAAGATGGTATGCAGGAAACTGACAAAGAGAACACGGATCGGAAGGTCGCCGCTTGATCACTCACCGATCCACAACATTTGACAATACCTCAGCGCTAAGGGCTTTGCATCAATGCAAAGCACAGGCTTTGCATCAATGCAAAGCACCGCGAACCGCCCGTCGCTGATGCTTGGATGACGGACGGCGTATCCATGTAACCGGAGGGAGGGTGCCATGCGTTTGTGGCGTGCGATTCCCCTTTTCATCATCACCGCTTGGGGCTGCAACTCGAGCGCGGACACGCCGCGGCGTGGAGCCGCAGACTACGTGGCCGACGTGCCCGACATCCCCATGCGCGAGTACGGCACGCGTCGTGCAGCGGCTCTGGAAGCGTTCTCCGATGGGATTCTCGTCCTGCACGCCCGTCCGGCGGCAAAGACGATGGAGCAGTGGGGGTTCGTTCAGGATCCCACGTTCCAGTATTTCAGCGGGCTGACCGAAATCACCGGCGCGATTCTCGCGCTCGACGGTCCGGAGGGTGCGTCACATCTGTTCCTCCCTCCTGCACCCGAGTCGTTCGGGACAACCGTCGAGGGACTCGTTCCGGAGCCCGGCCCGGAGACGGCATCGCGCTACGCGTTCGATTCCGCGCGTCCGTGGACGGACTTCGTCGATTGGCTCGAAGGTCGCGTCCAAAACGGAGCGACCATATATCTCGACGGCGTGAGAGGGTCCGAGGCAACCGGCGCACCGAACGACCTCCCACCCCTCGCCGGCGATCGGACACTCTGGCGATTGGCAATCGCGACATCCTTTCCGTCGGCCCGGATCGAAAGCGCCAAGACGGAGATCATGAAGATGAAATCCGTGAAGTCCAACGCGGAGGTCTCTGTCCTCGAACGAAACGCACGCATGACGGTCGTCAGCCTGCTCGCGGTCGCGGAACGACTCGCACCGGGTGTGCGCCAGCGCGAAACGGAGGCCGCAATGGTCGCGACGTGTCTGAATGTCGGCGGACAAGGTCCCACTTTCTGGCCGTGGACGATGTCAGGCCCGAACGCGCACATGGGGCGGCTGGTCGGGGCCTTTTTCCGCTACGACCAGGGCGATCGGATCGCTCAACCCGGAGAGCTCGTCCGAGTCGACGTCGGTTGTGCGGGCGGGGCCTATGGGGCGGACGTCGGACGCACGCTTCCCGTATCCGGGAGTTTCTCGGAGGGTCAGGCCGAGGCGTGGGATCTCCTGATCGCCGGCTATCGTGCGGGGCTCGATGTGATGAGCGACGGCGTCACGATCGCGGCCGTGCGAGCCGCCAGCATCGATGCCGTACGCAAGCTACAGGACGACATGGTGACGGCGGACGGCCGTGCCGCGGCCGACGCGATCCTCTCCGGAGGGGAAGGAGTGTGGCACATTCACGGAGTCGGGATCGAGAGCGGTGAAGATATCCCACCGGAGCTGCGCGCCGGAATGGTCGTCGCCTACGAGCCGGGGTTTGCGATCGGGCCGGACGCGTACTACTTGGAAGACATGATTCTCATTACTGCGGACGGCCATCGGGTGCTTAGTGAGGGGTTGCCGTATACGGCGGAGGAGATTGCGTTGGCGATGGGTGGGACGTGAGACGTGGAGACGTGAGACGTGGAGAAGTGAGAAGTGAGAAGTGAGAAGTGAAGAAGGCCACCCAACCCCCAGGGAGATGGGAGGGGCCGTCTCACGTCTCACGTCTCACGTCTCACCTCTCACGTCTCACGTTTTTCTTCTTGCGACGCCCGCCCGGCAGTGAGCAGTCGCTCCGCGAAGTCCAGCCGCTCCTGCATATCCGCCAACTGTGCTCGTGTGTGTTCCTGCAACTCGGTCATATCGTCGCGCAGCGCATCGACCTCCGGTGCCAACTCCTGATCGCTGCCTCGCATCTCGAGCTCTTTTTTCTTGAGCTTGAAACGGATAATCAGGGCCGTCATCACGATCATGCTCGGGAAGACAACAAAGAGCGGAAGCATATCTGGATCGATCGGCCCCATTGACGTCTCCTTTGCAAGCTGTCGACGTGAATATGCAGTAGAGCGCCAATTGCATAGCCACGGAATCCTCGGTTACCGGTTACCGGTTACCGGTTACCGGCCTGATCGCGTCTTCATGGTGCGGGTGGAACTCAACGACTCTGCCAGCTCGTCGGGCTCGAAGAAATTGGAATGGAGCTGACCCGGACCGAAGAGATGGGACTGGTCGCTGTAATGGAGCGACGTAGGGTCGTCACTGGCGCCAAACGATGCGAGGCTGAACGATCGGATGGTTGGGGCGAGCTGAACGAGGAACGCGTGCCGACTCCCCCCCAGCGACCACCGCAGGCCCGCTTCATCCGGCTGCGTGTAGAAGGATGCCCACAGAGACTGCAGGTCGGTCGTGCGATCTCCGGATATGGAACCTAGCGTGAACCCGCGGGCGGGCTCGCTCGTCCCGCCACGACCGATGCGATACACGTCCCCGAAGCTCGTCGGACCACCGAGTTCATCCCGGACCTCGGCGTAGGCCGATGCGGCCTGCTCCAGCAGTGTCTCCTGCTGCGCTCGGGTGAGCGGTTTGCCGGTGTTGATGGCGGACTCTATCGCCGCTGCCGTCGCACTCTCGCCGGACCGGAGTTGCGTGCGGAGGAGCGCATGGAACAGCGCGGCCCGGGACTGCGGGACAAAGTACCCGTCGAAAGCGGTGAGCGTATCCAAAAACGCGCGATACTCGGCGTCGGCCCTATCGTACACGCCGTCTTCCAACGCCCCTGCGATCACCGGACCCCACAGATCGGTTCCCACGACGAACGCGTCCCGCACCACGTCCACCGCATCCTCGAACGTGAATACGCGGTCGCCCTCGAGCAGCTGGATCGAGCGACGCTGGCGGGTACCGGTCAGTCCGGGTTGGAATGCGAAGTCGGGCGGATAGTCGTCCGCCAGCAGCACTGTCTCGCCGAACATCATATCGGGGCTGACGTTGCTGTTTGTCAGGTAACTCTGGGACGGGCGCTTCAGCCGCAGGACCTCATCAAGTCCCCGTATGCCAAGCCACGCTCCCGCGGAGGTGTTCCCATCCACCGGTCTCACCCCATCGAACCCCTCCGGGCGAATGGGGATGCGGCCCGGTCGGATGTAGTTGATGGAACCGTCGGAGCCAGCATAAACCAGGTTGGCTGGATAGATCTCCCGTTGAGCGAGGGCATCCTCCATCTCGGCATCGTTGGTGGCCAGGAGCATGTCGCGAAATTGCACGTGAGCGAACCCGGCCCGGGCCATATAGGCGGAGCTGACGGCGTATGCCGTCGAACCCGAGCGGTGCACGACGGGTGACATCACTCCGTTGTGCGCGGTGTATTCGAACTCACCGCGGACGGCTTCTTCACCCGCGACCTCGATGACGTATGGCTCGACCGTCATCTCGACCGGAGAGCCGTCGTAGAGATATGTCCGGGGCGCGCCGGGCATCGTCTCCAACACCACACAATCGTTGGGACGGCGGGGCCCCTCTGACCAGCCCCAGGCATAATGCCGGGAATGACCCTTGATCCCCATGATCGCCCCGGGGACGTCGAGCAGCCAGGCATCCAGATCACCAGCATGAATCCGCGTTGGGGTAAGGAACGTCGAGTAGGAATCCTCCGCGACTCCGTGAGAATCCGAACTGAAAACCGCGGCCTTCTCCGCCATCCGCTCGCCCGGCAGGGCCCAGATGTTGGAGCCCGAAAGGGCCGTGGCATCGGCCCCGGGGCCGGCGGCGACTTCTCGTTCGGAGTCCCAGCCCACCTCGGATCCATTCCTTGGGAGCGATGCGGTCTGCTCGGCAATCGCGGGCCCACACGTTCCCGCCGCGCCGATGATCATGAACCAGCTGGAAATCACGAGCGGAAGGGCCGGTTCCAGAGTAGGAGCCCACGAGGGCACCCGCTCGGGGTGCTCGGCCATGAAGCTTTCCATCCCGCCGATGTACGACTCGAGATTCCGCTGCCATTGTTCCGGAAGCTTCGGAAGGTTGAGACGTGCGTCCGCCACGTGACGAAACATCCGCGCATCACGGTCCTGGGCGACGGCGTCCGAGATCTCTCTGCCGGGCAACCCGGTGGCTCGCAAACCCGTCTGCTCGCCAACGGGTCCCGGACCGAAGGCACTTGCCAGTTCCCCCTTCATCGTGAGATACCGGAGCAGCACTCCCTCGAGGTGATCTTCGGCTGTCGTGTATCCGATCCCCCAGAACCCGTCTTCCTCACGCTCTGCATAGACGTGGGGGACGCCCCAGACGTCACGATAGATGTTGACACTTCCGGGTGAGGCGAGACGTACAGCTCCGCTACCCAGCGTACAACCCCAGACCGCACCGACCGCGATGACGAGGAATGCACCGCAGAGATGTCGACGTAGCTTCATGGCGATGGTCTCCTCGTGTTCAGCAATGCAAAGAGCGCGACGTTGATCATGGACCTATTGGATTATTGTATTGGGATTCATCGTACGCGTTGACGGTTGGCGTTCGCGCTGCAGCCTCGCCGCCGCCGACTCGGCCTCCCGCATCACCCGCAACAGATTCTCCCCAGCCAGTTTCTTCATGTCCTCATCCGACCACCCTCGCCGTGACAGCTCGGCGAAAAGCGCGGGGAACGTCGACACGTCTTCGAGCCCCTCCACGTAGGTCGGGATGCCATCGAAATCACTCCCCAAACCAACGTGGTCGATGCCGGCCACGTCGCGGATGTGCTCGATGTGATCCGCCACATCGGCCACCGTCGAGCCGGGCGGAGGGTTGGCCGCACGCCACGCCGCGAGTTCTCGTTCGATACGCTCTTGGTCGTTCCCGAAGCGTTGCTGGATATTCACCGCGATCTCCCGCTGTGACCGGTCGTCGTACTCCCGGTACGCCTCGGAGACGTAGGGCGGATAAAACACTTGCATGACCAGCCCGCCGTTTTCCAGCAGGCGGGTCAGAATCGAGTCGGGGACGTTGCGCACGTGGTCGGTCATCGCCCGAGCGCCGGAGTGCGAGAAGATCACCGGTGCCTCCGCCACGTTGAGGACGTCACTCATCGTCGCCGGCGACACATGCGATATGTCCACGAGCATGCCCATGCGGTTCATCTCGCGTACGACCTCCTCGCCAAACGAAGAGAGGCCGTTGTTCACCACCTCGTCCGTTGCCGAATCCGCCCAGTCGGTGTTCGCGAAATGGGCGAGCGTCATGTAGCGGACGCCCATAAGGAAGAACCCTCGGAGCGCCCCGAGCGAATTCTCGATGACGTGGCCGCCCTCGATCCCCAACAGGGACGCGATCCTTCCCCGGCCGAACGCGGCTTCGATGTCCGACGCAGTGGTGGCCAACTCCAGGTGGTCCGGATATCGCTCGATGGTGCGGAGCGCGATGTCGATCTGCTCGAGTTGCTCTCGCGCGGGATTCGTCGAGTTGACGTTGACGTGCACCGACCAGAACTGGCCGCCCACCATTCCCCTACGCAGCCGTTCCAAATCGGTGTCACCCACGGTGGTCGAGCGGAGATCGTACGCGGCCACATCCCCCAAGCCCCCCGTGGCCGCTCCGCGGATAGCACTCGGAAGGTCGTTGTGTCCGTCGATGAGCGGGACCTCCGAGAGAATTCTCCGGGCACGCTCGAGGTGCCGGTCCTGAGCCAGGAGTCCTCCGGGAACAGCCAACAGGGCGGCTGTGATTACAGCGATTCGTTTCATGATACCCCCGGTGCAACGAGGTCGAGGTGGGGCGGCGATGGCCGCTCAGCGCGATGCTTGTTTTAAGATAGCCGGCGAACGCCGAGGCGGGAGCCGGGAGCGGGGAGCGGGGAGTGGGGAGCAGGGAGCGGGGTTTACCGTCGGCGATCTATGCGGCTTCCGTCGAAATACAAGGCGACGATTTTCACGGCTTGGCCGGTGGCGCCGAGCGTGAAACGCATGCGAAACGTCTCCACACCATCGAGGGCGAAGACCCTCCCGTTTCCATCGACATCTTCCCTCCCCTGCCCTGGTTTCGTTTGGTCCTTACCACATCCCGAGTATCGCTCTTGGTACTGGAGGCGTCCAGCCAGCTCAGTGCATCGCGGCTGTCTGCGGCGAGTTAGGCCGCTCACTGTCCACACTTGGCGTAGCATGATATCCGTGTTATTATGTTATCATGATCCGGTGTTTCGGGGACGGGGGGACTGAGGACGTGTTCTACGGCCGGAAAACAAGGGCGGCGCGGCGAGCGTGTCCAGAGTCAGTGTGCGTGTCGCTACTCGAAAGCTGGACCAGCTAGATTCCGTGGTGACTGTCGCCGAGCTGCGGATACCGCCGAACAACCGGCTGAAGGCGTTGAAAGGCAAGCGGAAAAGCCAGTTCAGCATTCGGATCAACGATCAATACCGGATTTGCTTTGTCTGGACCGAGGCTGGCCCGGATGCCGTGGAGATTGTCGATTACCACTGAGGTATACTAATGGTTCGTGTTCCTACCCACCGCGCACCAACGCACCCGGGCGAGATGCTGCTCGAGGAATTTCTGACGCCAATGGATCTTTCCCAGCGAGACCTGGCCGAGGGAATCCACGTGCCGTACCAACGGGTCAATGAGTTGGTTAACGGTCGCCGTGGCATCACTCCCAGCACAGCGTTGCGGTTAGCAAAGTTCTTTGGGATGTCACCCGACTTCTGGATGAATCTGCAGCAGCGCTGGGATCTCTACCACGCGCATGAGTCCGAGGCCGAGAAGCTCAAACAAATCCGTCGCGTGCGCAGGGCGAGTTAGGCGTAGGTACCACCGAGCGGCCTAACACCAAACGCCCATGGGACTCACGGAGCGTGTTTTCCAGGAAGCTCGAAACCTCGCCAAACTCCCATAAGTGGTCCATTTTAGTCCCCATGACCGACCTCGACCGCCTCAAAACCGCCCTCGCGGACCGCTATCGAAAGGCGGTACGGCGGTACGGCGGTATGGCGGTAGAAACGAGGGCACGGTGAGCGACACGCTGGAACGTCTGACCTCGGCGCTGGCCGCGCGATATAGGATTCAAGAGGAAATCGGCGCGGGTGGGATGGCGACGGTGTTTTTGGCGGACGACATTAAGCACGAGCGCAAGGTCGCCGTCAAAGTCTTGCGGCCCGAACTCGCCGCCGTGCTCGGGGCCGAGCGGTTTTTGCAGGAGATCAAAACCACCGCCAACCTCCAGCACCCACACATCCTGCCGCTTTTCGATTCGGGGGAGGCAGACTCTTTCCTTTATTATGTCATGCCGTTCATCGACGGCGAGACGCTGCGGGACAAACTCAACCGCGAAACCCAACTCGGCATAGAGGAGGCGGTGAAGATCACGACCGAGGTGGCCGACGCGCTCGACTACGCTCATCGCAACAACGTGATCCACCGCGACATCAAGCCCGAAAATATTTTGCTCCACGACAGGCGTCCGATGGTGGCGGACTTCGGCATTGCCTTGGCGGTGAGTGCGGCGGCGGGTGGGCGCATGACGGAGACGGGGCTCAGTCTTGGCACGCCGCATTACATGAGCCCGGAACAGGCGACGGCGGAAAAGGATCTCACGAGTCGGTCGGACATCTATTCGTTGGGTAGCGTGCTCTACGAGATGCTGACGGGGGACCCGCCGCATACCGGCTCCACGGCGCAGCAGATCATCATGAAGATTGTCACCGACGATGCGCGCCCGGTAACGGAGGTGCGCAAATCGGTCCCGTCGAACGTCGCTGCGGCTGTCGCCATGTCGTTGGAGAAACTGCCTGCCGATCGTTTTGCGCACGCGAGTGCATTCGGGGAAGCACTGGCAGATCGAGATTTTCAGTACGGATTGTCGGTGCTTGGCGAATCATCGATCGTCGGGGGCAAAAAGGGCACGAACCACGCGAGCATCGTAGCTACGACAGTCCTCATCGTGTTCCTCGCTACAGTCGCTCTCTGGGGATGGCTTCGCACCCTCGATCGGCAGGTGCTTCGACTGGACCTGGACGTGGGATCGGTCTTTCCGTTGTCGGACATCGAGGTGTCGCCGGACGGTTCGACCCTCGTAATGTCGGCCGACAGCGGCGGCCGGCTAGCACTTTACGTCCGCCGTCTGGACGAGGCGAACTTCACAATGATTCCTGGAACCGAGGGGGCCCAGGTTCCAACGTTCTCGCCGGACGGAGACAGGATCGCGTTCGTCGTACCCGATAGACGGCTCGTAACGATGTCGCTGTCCGGCGGAAGCAAGACCACGCTCTTCGAAACGCTCGACACACGTCCGTACGACCCTCATTGGGCAGAGGACGGCACGATCGTGTTTGCCGGCGACGGCGGGTTTCTTTACCGGATCTCGGCAGAAGGTGGCACTCCGGAACTCGTTGCGGACAATCTTGGCGATGTCAACCGCCCGTTCGTGCTCCCGGACGGGGCCATCCTCGTGGGGGGGCCTGGGGGGATCCGGGTTGTGGACGCACACACCCGAGCGGTCACCTCGGTGTTCCAGGAACCGGGCCACGCCGTGTACATCCCCAGTGGCCACATCCTGCACGTCACCGGGCGCGGCCGGCTGTTCGCAACGCCCTTTGATGTCCGGAGCAAGGAAACCACAGGGGAGTCAATATCAATTCTGGATGGACTTGGCGTTTTTCAGTCCCTAAGGGCGTTCTCGGTGTCGGGGACCGATCTGTTGGTGACGTCGCTGGGGCAGAGTTTCATGTTTCTGTCCGGAACCTCGACCGAGCTTCAAATCGTCGACCGTTCGCGCGGCATCCGGAACTTGGTCGGGGACAGCCCGTGGGGGGCCGGCACTTTCCCCGCTTCTCGCCCGACGGAAGTCGTGTCGCTTACGAGGAATACGACAATGCGGAGGGGCACGGTGTTATCTGGGTGGTGGACGTCGCCACCAACGAGGCGTCGCAGTTCACTTTTGAGGGCAGCAATAGCGGTGCCATATGGTCACCTGACGGCCGGCGCCTGGTTTTCGCGTCGGTCCGCGAGGGGTCCGATGAGAATGACCTCTACGTTACCCCGTCCAACAACAGCGGCTCGGACACGTTGATGGTTAGTCTCCCCGGCAACCAGCGACCCGAACACTGGCTGCCGGACGGTCGAATCCTTTACAGCTCGCTTGACTCCGAGGCCGAGGGACTATTCATCTTCGACCCTGATGGCGGTGATCCGGTGTTCTACGACCGCGTCGTCACCTCGAGCGAACCCGGCTTGTCTTTCGTGGGTGCCACGGTTTCGCCAGATGGGACGCTGATCGCGTTCTCGTCGATTTTGCCCGGCAGTAATTTCTCCGACGTGTGGCTCCGAGAGTTTCCCGAGCCCCTAGGGAGGAGATATCGCGCGACCACTAGTGGTGGTTACAACCCGCGCTGGTCGGCCGATGGAGACACGTTGTACTACTGGATGCGGCGCGGGCAGAACGCAGACTCACTGATGGCGGCCACAATTGACAGAAGTTCCGGCGTCCGCGTCCACGATCATCGAGTTGTTCATGTCACGGAGTACAGGGGATGGGACCTGCACCCCGACGGCGAGCGCATCGTTGTGGCAGCCGCCGGTGTGTACTCGGAGGGCGGGGGCGGCCGCGACCGCTACCTCGTGACCGTTAACTGGTTCGAGGACTATCGCAGCCGCAGATGAACGCGGACGGATTGCGGATTAGGGCGGATTGAGATCAGTGCATCGCGGCGTCAGCCCGCGAGTCCATTGTCGTCTGCTGGAAGGCTTGGCGAATCTCATATTTCAGAATTATTGATCCTTGGACTCTGCACCCGGGACGCGCCATTGGACCTGGGGCAGGGTGACCGTATCTGGCAACAGGGACCAGTCGCCCGACGCGGCGAAATGCCTGATGCCCGTGCGAAACTCCTTCGACGCCCTCATCGCCGCCCCGGTGGCGCCGTGGGGCCCTCGAATGACGGGGATGAACTTGCTGTTCTTGAAATACGGAACCAGCTCCAACGCGTTCTCGTACGGGGTCGATGTGTCCCACGTGCCCTGAACGATGACGGTGGGTATCTGGGTGGTGAAGTTCTGTCGGAAGTCGTCGCCGAGGTCGCTGCCCCACACCGGACATCCGGCGACGTACACCCAGTTCATTCTGGACAGGATCGCCATGGCCGGGTCCGCGTTCTGTTCTGCGAGACGATGCGGCGTGATTCCCGAGCCACAATCGAGCATAAAGAAGCTCGCCGTTACGAATCTCCTTCCCCCACCTCTGGATTGGCGGTAGAGCCTTTCGGCGGCCGCGCTGAAGTCACCTCTCGACATCGTGATCACGTCCGCGGGCCAATTCCTCAAGCCACCGGAATATCCCCTGGACAGTTGCTTGATCGACTCGCCGTCGAATAGCACCTCACGTTGTCCGTTGTCGTCCCCGTCCGTCACGGTCACTGTAAACGGCTCCAGCGTGGCTCGCTCGATGACGGCCTCCAACGCCGCGATCAATCCGCCGGGTGGAATCATGCCGCGGAGCTCGGGAGCCTCTTCGGCCTCCTCGGCCACTCTCTTGTACACGTTCCACAGGTGACCGGGATGATCGTAGGTATGGTCCGGGCCTTCCATGCCCCACAGGATCGCACGCTCCACGATCTCCGGATGGAGTCGCATTAGGTTCATCCCCCAGTGCGATCCGAAGCTCCCACCCCAGACGATGATCTTGTCGTATCCCAGAGCCTTGCGAACGTCGTTCACGTCTTCGGCGGCCTCGAGGACGGTGAACCCACTCAAGTCGACGCCGCTTTCCTCCCAGAACGACTTTTCCCGCGCCAGGCCGTGCTGCAGCTCGGCCACGGCCTTGGCCGCGTCGTACGGCTGATCCGCCGGGGTCGAATTGAACGTGGGTTCAATTGTCGTCGTCGGTTTGGATGAGCCGATGCCGCGCTGTCCAACGACAACGACATCCGACACGTCGGTCATAGGGAGCCATCGTTGTTCAAACGTCCCCTCACGCTCGAGCGATCGCTGCAATCCGCCAAAGCCCGGTCCGCCGTGCAAGAAGAAAATTGGGGGCGTGCCCGGCCTCGCGTTCGCCGACGCCAGAAAGCGGTACACCTCGACGCCAATCACCGCGCTCCCGGTTTTGGAACGATTGATCGGAGCGAAGAAGATTCCCCGTTCCACGTTGACGAAGCCGCCGTCCTTTAGCGGGATCCGTTCTGGATACATGAAGATGGTTCCAGGAGCTGGAGACGGCGCGGTGGCCGTGTGGAAGGTGGTCTCCTGCGCGGAAGCGGTACCGCCCAAACGGGACGTAACCATCATGATCGTCAGTAGTAAACGTGTGCGCATGGTAGCTCCTATGAAAACGGAAACGCTGCCGCGGATTGATTTTTTGGGCACAGATAACAAAAAAACGGAAACGCTGCCACGGATTGATTTTGGGGGCGCGGATATGGTTGTGAGGCTGGCTAGGTTCCGTCTGGGCATGGCATCGTCCTCGTTCGATATCAATCGTCGGCATAAGGGGAGCCCGGTCCAGATACCCTAGCTTCATCGTCTGTCGATCGACAGTCCGCGGGACTCAGCACCCAGTCCGCGGTCATTCGCGGCTCTGGGCCAGTCGTTCACCGTTTGGTCCGGCGCCGACGCCACTGCCTCCAAGATGTCGTCGAGACCCTGACTATCATAGTATGTACCGTTCACAACAACCCCACCTATGCGGGTCGTGTTTCGGATATCCTCCAACGGGTTGGCATCGAGAAGAACCAAGTCCGCCATCATCCCGGGTCGGATTGTTCCTACCGAATCGGCGATTCCCAAGAACTCCGCCGACTCGCGCGTGGCGCTTTCGAGTACTTCCATGGGCGTCATACCTAGCTCATCGACGAATAGCGCCAACTCCTCATGGAGCGAGAACCCGGGGAAGATGCCGACCACCGCCACGTCCGTACCGGTGAGTATCATCATACCCGCGTCGCGCATTTCCCGCACGTTGCGAACGGTCGATTCATACAACATGCGGTACAACGCACGCCTGTCACTCGTTTGCTCCTCCAGCTGCTCCTTCCAATCGAGATGCAGGAACCGCGAGATGTAGCGCCGACGGGGGTAGACCTCACCGAGCGAGTCGACGACGAGGGCTCGAAGGGAGTCCTGTGACGGAAACAGCGATCCGTGAAAACCGTAAAGTGTCGGGACAATCGCAACGGCTCGCTCCGCGAACTGCGCCCAATGTGCCATGCGACTCTCACGCGTGAGACTGTCGAGTGTTGGGTATAGAAAGTGGTCGATGGCGTCTTGACCGGCTTCGAGCAACAGTTCCGGTGTGATTCCGGTAGCATGACCGACCAGCTTGAGGCCGTGGGATTCCGCCGCGGCGTTTATCGCCAGATAGGTAGCTTCGTCTTGGATCGTGCGGATCTTGAGGAAGTCGAGTTCCAGTTCGGCCAAAGAATCCAGAACCAATCGAGCTCGCTCGGGAGATCCAACCGGAATTCGGGTACGCTCAACCGGTTCCACCATCTCTTCAGGTGGTGTCTTCCGCATACGGTCGACGTTCCGCGCCGACTCGAGGTACGGCCCGGCAATGAGCAATCGGGGCCCGACCCGCGTACCTGCTCGAATCTCACGGCGCCAACGCAGCAGTTCTTCGTGATCGCCACCGGCATCGCGGATTGTTGTGACGCCGTTTGCGATATACAGGCCGAGTGCGGAAGACCGGGTCTTGGACGTGTGAGCGTGCATCTCAAACAGCCCTGGGATGACGTACCTACCTTGACCGTCGATGACACGAGCCCCACGCGGCGCTGCCAATCCAACACCAACAGCGTCGATCCTTGCACCTCGAATAATTACCGTCGCGTTCGCGAGAGGCGCCGTGCCATCGACGGGAATCACGGTGACGTCCTCGATGACGAGCACGTTCGTTTCCTGGCACCCCGCAGAAACCACCACGGTGGCGATCAGGAGGGAAATCAGGCTGGCTGGGTTCGTTGGTAACAACATGGATTGACCCTCTCAGGTGTTCTCTGTCATACATGCTCGTGAGGCGCGGGCGAGATCGGCGTCAACAACAACCTAGTCTACTGCCTGCCCTGCATTTTTGTGTCATGGCGCGTGAATTCGGTAATGCCGATTGCGGGTCCGCCAGTTACTTTGTCTCACATGACGCCAGGCCCAGCCGCGCCACAGATCGGCACCGCCACCGAGGTTCTGAGAAACGTCTTCGGTTACGACACCTTCCGGCCGGGACAACAGGAGGTCATCGAGACCGTCCTCGCAGGAAGAGACTGCATCGCCGTCATGCCGACGGGGGCGGGCAAATCGCTCACCTTCCAGATTCCCGCGCGCATCCTCCCGGGAACGGTCCTGGTACTGTCTCCACTGATCAGCCTGATGAAGGATCAGGTCGATGCGCTCACGTCCCTCGGCTTCACGGCGGCTGCCATCAATTCCTCTCTAGGGCGAGAGGAGTGGTTGGAAAAGCTGCATGCTCTCCAACGGGGCGAGTACGAATTGGTGTACATCGCCCCCGAGGCGCTCGACGGACGGTTGCGAGACGTGCTGGGGAATTGTCCCATCTCCGTGCTGGTGGTGGATGAGGCGCACTGCATCTCTCAATGGGGCCACGACTTCAGGCCAGCCTACCGCAGACTCCGTGGTCTCGGTCAGCACCTGAACGACATCCCCGTCCTCGCCCTAACGGCCACGGCCACGACGCGCGTCGCGCGTGACATCCTTCGGCAACTCGGCATGCGCCGCCCCGGCGGATACAAGGGATCGTTCTTCCGGCCGAATCTCTTCATCCGTTGTCGCAAGAAAGGTGAGGGCAACACCCGGAGAGAGATCCTCACCCTCATCCGGCGTCATTCGGGCGAGAGCGGAATCATATACTGTCTTTCGCGAAAGACCGTCGAGCAAACGGTAGACTATCTCCGCCGGCAGGGCGTACGTGCGGCCCCGTATCATGCCGGCATGGAGAAAGCCGAGCGAACCCGGCAGCAAGACGCGTTCGCCCGGGATGATGTGGACGTGATCGTGGCTACGGTGGCGTTCGGCATGGGTATCGACAAATCCAACGTGCGGTTCGTCATCCATCGAGACATGCCCCCGAATATCGAGTCGTGGTACCAGGAGATCGGCCGCGCCGGGCGCGACGGTCTGCCGAGTGAATGTTTTTTGTTCTACTCATGGGCCGATGTGATCGCGCGGGAGCGGTTCCTCGCCGAGATCGAGGACGAACAGCTTCGACGAGAGAAAAAGCAGGCCATGGTGCGCATGTTCGAGCTGGCCGACTCGTCCGCATGCCGACACAAACGGATCCTGGCCTACTTCGACGAGACAATCGCGTCGTGCGACAAATCGTGCGACATATGTTCCGGCGTCCCCACCTCGGATCTCATGACCCAGGTAGCGTTGGAGACCAAGAGAACCAGGAGACGTGGGCGGACCGCTGCAGTGACGGGCAACGTCGATGCGCCGGAGCGTTCGCCTTCCGACCCCCTCTTTCAGCGCCTTCGAGTGTTGAGAAAGAAGCTGGCGGATCAACAGGGTGTTCCCGCCTACATCGTCTTTGGTGATCAAGTGTTGTGGAACATGATCGACCGGATGCCGAGCACGTTGGCAGAGTTTCTCGAAGTATCAGGCGTTGGACCGGCCAAGCTGGATAAGTACGGCGAGGCGTTCCTGGCCGCGTTGAACGCAGGATAGGCATCATAGGGGCATGGCGTCCGCAATCGACGACTGCCCGGTCGGGGGGCTGGTCAGCGGGAGATAGCCTCGGGGAGTTCGTCGGCTATGGAAGGCGGAGGGGAAGCCGCGCGGTAACCTTGCCCGTCCAAATCGATCCGATGTCGACCTGCAAGGCCCCGATCGGAATCTCCCTCCAGCGCTCCTGCTTATTGCTAACCGCCGATATTAGACCGATCACGCCCCCCACCACGCCACCTATCGCGGCCCCCAACGCGACCGCGGACCCATCATACGTATATCGATCACATGCGAAGGCGACGTCGAAACCCTCTACGCATTGCGATCCCGCGAGGGCTCCGATGAGTCCCCCGAGGGCGGCGCCGGCCGCGACGCCTACGAGTGGCGGCACCGGGCTCACGGTAGTTCCCCGGTACACCTGTAACCGGGTGGCATTCTGAGTCGGTACCATCAGCTCCCGACCGGTCGAATCGGCCACGACCAACCCGTCGGGACTGACGGCCACGACGGCGCCCACCATGACGCTGATCCGCGTCGAATCCACACGTCGGCCGTCGAGGTCCCGCAGGGTGGTTGTCGTCACGCGGATTCGCTCGCCGACCCGGGGGACCTGGCTGGCCGCTTCCGTTTGCGACACCGCGGGCAAGGGCAGAAGTGCGGCGATTAAGACCGTCAATGGTAACAGGTAACGCATCTTGGCCTCCTTGTGAGGAAGCACGTTGACGTTCCGGCGTCAAGCATGCGTCAAGCGGTCTGCTCATACTCGAGGTGGCCGAGGGGAGATAGCCTCGGGGAGTTCGTCGACTATGGAAGGCGAAGGGGAAGCCGCGCGGTAACCTTGCCCGTCCAAATCGATCCGACGTCGACCTGCAAGGCCCCGATCGGAATCTCGGTCCAGCGCTCGCGCTTATCGCTAATCGCCGATATTAGACCCATCACGCCCCCCACCACACCACCGATCGTGGCCCCCAACACGACCGCGGACCCATCCGTCACCGTTCTCGTTCTGGTCTCGGACGTCGTTGGCCCATTACAGAAGATGAAGGCGTCGGGGTTATTGACGCATCGCAGTGCGACGTAGGTTTCTTGGTGCCTGCCCGCCCAGGCGCCGATGAATCCCCCGAGGGCGGCGCCGACCGCGACGCCTACGAGTGGCGGCACCGGGCTCACGGTAGGTCTCCCGTGCACCTGTAACCGGGTGGCATTCTGAGTCGGTACCATCAGCTCCCGACCGGTCGAATCGGCCACGACCCACCCGTCGGGTCTGACGGCCACGACGGTGCCCACCATGACGCTGATCTGCGTCGAATCCACACGTCGGCCGTCGAGGTCCCGCAGGGTGGTTGTCGTCACGCGGATTCGCTCGCCGACCCGGGGGACCCGGCTGGCCGCTTCCGTTTGCGACACCGCGGGCAAGGGCAGAAGTGCGGCGATTAAGACCGTCAATGGTAACAGGTAACGCATCTTGGCCTCCTTGTGAGGAAGGCACGTTGACGTTCCGGCGTCAAGCATGCGTCAAGCGGTCTGCTCACACTCAAGGAACTTGCTTTCCCGTCAAGTATCGCCCTTGGACTGGAGGCTTCCAGCCAGTGGGATGACGAAAACGGAGTTGCTCGAGGTATCGGGGGTTGGACCGGGCAAGCTGGATAAGTACGGCGAGGCGTTCCTGGCCGCGCTGAAGGCAGGATCGAGTGCGGCCATGCCGAACCAGAAGTAGATGGCCCGCCCCCGCCCCCCGCCCCCCGGGGCACTGGCGCTTGGAAGCCGGCGCGTTATGCTCCTCGCGTGAACGAGCGATGGATGATCTACGGCGCGTACGGATACACCGGCGAGCTGATTGCGCGAGAGGCGGTCGCCCGAGGGATGAGCCCGGTGCTGGCCGGCCGGCGAAAGGAACCGGTATCGAGCCTGGCCAAAGAGCTCGGACTCGAACACCGGGCTTTCGGTCTCGAGAATCCGGATCTCGTGACGAGCGGGTTGGAGGACATGACGCTTGTGCTGCATTCCGCTGGTGTATCGCCCCAGGGTTCTTGGACAGTGATTTGAAGGTAATCATTTCTACGCAGCCGCGTCCAGGCCGACGAAGTCGCGTCGCACTTGAGCCGGGCTGCGATAGTCGTACTTCTCCAGCATCCACTGCTCGTTGTACGTCCGCTTGAACTCGAGCAAGGCCAGGCGGAGCTCCTCGATCGTCTCGAAGCTCCGTACCCACAAGACGTTTTCCTTCAGCGTGCGGATGAAGCGCTCAGCGACACCGTTGCCTTCGGGCTCCCGCACGAAGCTCGGAGAGCTTTCGATGCCGAAGAACGCGACCTCCTGTTGGAAATCGTCGGCCAAATAGTTCGACCCGTGGTCGTGACGCAGCCGCAGCCCGCGGGCCACGCCTTCGCCGATGCCCCCGAAGCGTTCCCGGATGCCCTGGCGAATCGGCTCCAGGGCCTCGAAGCGGTTCCCGCGCTTGGCGGCATGGAGCCCGATGCACTCGGTCGCGCAGTGATCGACGGCCACGAAGACGAAGGCTGCCCCCTCGGCGACGGTCACGGTGGCCGTCATGTCCGTGCCCCACATCACGTCGGGCGCCTCGGTGGTGATGGTCCCGTCGTGCGCCTTTGGCCCGTGCGCGTGGCCCGCGCGCTGCGGGGCCTGGAGGCCGGACTCCCGCATCAACCGCCGCACCCGTTCCTGCGAGGTCCGAATCCCGTCGACCCGCAGCTTCGCCCAGGCCTTCCGGTACCCCTCGCCATGAAACGGCGAGGCTTCGAGCACCCGGCGAATGTGGGCCACCAGGACGTCGTCCGGGGCAGCGCCGATCGGCCCGCGGCGACGACACGGCGCAGGGGACCGTGTCGCCTGCCGCCGCGCATACACACTGGAGCGGGCGCGGTGCCACACGCGGCAGACCCGCTGCACGCCATACGCCCGACGGGTGGAGATCGACTGGGCGCCACTCATCGCGTCGACCTCCGCCGGGCCAAAGGGCCGCCGGCCTCCAGCTGATCCACCTTCGCGTACAGTAACTCGGTCTCCATCAGCAGCTCGCCGATCTTGGCCTGCAGCCGACGATGGTCTTCGTCCCGAGCATCCGGTGCGCGGCTCTTTAGGCCCGCCTGCCCCGCAGCCAGAAACTGAGCCCGCCAGTGCGACGCCCGCGCCGCCGTGATCCCCACCGCCCGCGACACCGACTCGAGATCCTCCCCGCGCAACAGACGCAGCACCACCTCACGCTTCCGCCCGGCCGAGAACCGACCCCCACGGCCGCGCCCGGCGGCCGCGCCGGTCGCCACCGATTCCTCAACGTGCTTCCTCATCTCGACACTCCTCCTGCGAGAACTCTCTCGCAATCAAGTGTCCAAGAAAACCCTAGGGCGCAGGACTGGCCCTTACTCCGCCACCAGTGTGCCAATGGTAGAAGAGTGTCTGAAGACGGGCGCGCACTATCTCGATATCACGGGCGAGATTCGTGTCTTCGAGTCGTTGCACGCGCGGGACGAGGAGGCGCGGAATGCTGGGGTGATCATTCTTCCCGGCGTCGGCTTTGACGTGGTGCCCACGGATTGTCTGGCTGCACGGCTTGCTTCGTGCATCGATCGACCCACTACCTTGGAGCTGGCGTTCCGCACAACGCGTAGCCTCACCCAGGGCACGGCCAAGGGTGTCGTTGAACGCATGGGGTATCCCAATCTGGTGCGGCGAGGCGGGCGGATCGTTGAAGTGCCCATGGGCAGGCTTTTGCGCGATATCCCGTTCTCAGACAAGACGCGTTGTGGCTTGTCGATCCCGTGGGGCGATGTCAGCACCGCGTATTACTCGACTGGTATACCGGACATCACCGTCTACCGTACCATGCATCCCGGGCGGGCCAGGAAAGCGTACCTGATACGGCTGGTACAGTGGGCGTTTCGGATCGGTCTGGTCCAGCGGTATCTGAAGTGGCGGGTCGAGCGCACCGTCACCGGGCCAACGCCGCAACAGCTTGCGGAGGGGATGGCGCAGGTCTGGGGTGAGGTGCGAAACGCGGGGGGCGATGTCGCCACTGCCGAATTGACAACTCCCAACGCTTATGCGTTCACCGCAGACGCCGCCGTGTCGTCCGTGTCGCGGTTGTTGAGTGGGGAGGTGTCGGCGGAGTCGGGTTTTTTGACGCCGTCGCTCGCCTTTGGCACGGACTTTGTGACCGGGTTACCCGGAGTGACGTGGACCGTGGAGCCACATTTCGGGTGAGTCATGTACCAGGCGCCCGGCGTAGCTATCGTCTCCGCCAGGGTCCCTTCATTCTGCCCAATAATGCCCACAGCAGGTGGGCACTCTTCAGTCAGGGAAGTAGTCCGTATCGACGGAGCCGGGAGCGGACGATCCTACTGCCGGTTCGATGTCACACTAACCATCCCGTCCACCTTGACGCCGTCTGGAGCGAAGCGACCGCCGAGGAACAGTCCTCCGGGGAGCGGCTGGTAGAGCTCGATGGCGATTTGGGAGATGGGTAGCGATGTCTCCGCGAAATGCTCGGAATCGGCCATGGTAACCGACGCAATCGCCATGATCGGACCGACGTCGTCCGGCACGTGTTCGAGTGGTACGTGGGGTGGCCGGTCGGGAAAGAACGCGTCCTGGACGCCGCGGTGCATCTCGCTGTAGTACCACCGCAGTGCCGCGGCCTTGTCCTCAAACCAAGCGAAGATCACCTGCTTGCCGCTCGAGGTTTGGGCGGTTTCAACCCCTACAACACCCTCGATGGCCTTGAGGCTACCCACGAGATCGGGGAACTCAAGTTGTTGCGCGCCAGCCGGCGTGCTGCCCGCGAGGAGCGCAACCACGACAAAGGATGCCGCAACGAGTGACCTGACCCTTGGCCACGTACTGGTTATCGCACCAATCCGTTTCGCTGGAATCATGCTTACCTCCGCTTGTTAAATGGAACACGATGTAGAATCTCCCTGCCCGATCAAGACGTCAACCCCCTCCCTCCGGTTGCGAAACCCTACACCGCACGGAATTGTCGTTGTTGCAAAGATTCCTGAACGGTGGCGTCGTGGTCGCGCCGCCCCTTCTCAACCGTGGGAGGATCTCATGCGCGGTATAACGCTTCTGATAGCGGCGGCTATCGCCGTCCCCACGTTACTCACGGCTCAGGATGATGTCATTCTCAGCGCGATGAGTGCCGGCCCTCTCTCTATCTCGTACGCCGCGCGCATCCAGACATGGGATGGGACGGTCATACGGGAGGGGAACAACGGGTGGACCTGCCGGCCCGATCGCCCGGACACACCGGGGAACGATCCGTGGTGTATCGACGCGACGTGGGTCGGTTTCCTCGATGCGTTGTTCGCCGGTCGAGAGCCGAACTACAACACCTTCGGTACCGCGTACATGCTCATGGGCGATACGCCGGTAAGCAACACCGATCCGGCGGCAACGGAAAAGACCAACGACATGGATTGGGTCGAAGGTCTCGGGGCGCACCTCATGATGCTCGTTCCCGATAAGAACGCCCTGCGTAACATTTCCAGGGATCCACATAATGGTGGAGTGTGGATCATGTGGCCGGACACGCCGTACGTCCATGTCATGGTCCCTATCGCCAGCTACTCGAGGTGACTCCGGGCGGTAGGGCGGTAGGGCGGTACAAGCGGGGACACGGTGAGCGACGTGGTGGAGGGCCTGGCTCACGTGAGTCGTTGTTACCACGGCTGAAGCCGCGGCTCGGCTATCTGTCGCTGAAGCGACGTGCCATACGGGTCGCCTTGGCGACAGTCGGTTCGGCCGAGCCGCGGGTTTACCCGTGGTCCTTACACGACCGCCCAAACGCCTATCGATTTCGGCGGGCCTAGTTACTCCTCAACCAATCCAGTGCAGCCACCGGCCAGTACTTGCCGCGCACCATTGTTCCTAGGATGGACGACACATTCGCGATGTCCTCGAGAGGATTGCCTGCAACCATCAAGAGATCGGCTCTATATCCCGGCTGAACCATCCCGAAGCGTTCCGCGCCGGGGACGTTGTCACGAATGAACTCCCCCGGCGTTACCGTGGCGGCCCGAAGTGCGGCAAACGGACTGAGTCCCGCCCGAACCAGTTCCGCTAACTCCAGGTGGATCGCCCTGCCGGGAAAGAGCGCGGGGAGCGGCGTGTCGGTACCGGCCAGCAGCGGAACGCCGGCGTCGAACATGGCCTTCACCAGCCGAACGACGAACGGATATCGTACCTCCATATCACGCCGTCGCTCTTCAGGAAAAGAACGCCCTGCCGGAAGATCGTTTCGCCATGCGGTGAGTACTGTGGGCGCCAGGTACTGCATCGGACACGGATGATGCCTACCCATCCGAGCACCGGACCGTCTCAACGGCTCATCCGTGGCCGCCGCGTTCTACCCCAGGCGGGACCTGATCGACCGCGCCACACCCTGAAGACCGCTCCCCATCTCCGTAACTTCATCGGGGTGGTCCAGGAGAATGGCGTACTGGTTACAGGCGTCGCCCAGGACTTCGAGTTCCTCGGCCTCGTCTTCGGTAAACTGCTCCTCTCCGGTACCCGACAACTCCGCTTCGATGCGCCCCAAAACGCCACGGAGCATCTGCGGGTCCGCGGATTTCAACTGCGGCGGGAGATTGCCGCCCTGATCCGCCTCGAGATAGGCCTTCAACCCGTCTACGTCGGTCCGTTCGAATGTCACCGTGATAGTCTCCTTGCGATTGGGCCGGCCACGGAGATTCTGATCGAATATCCAATATCCAAAAGGGACGAAAAGGGGCGCATCTTGGATATTCAATACTCAATATTGGATATTCGATATTCAATTTCCATCTCCCTCCGAGCCCAACGCTACACTTACTGCCATTGTGGGTCCGGCAAAATTGCCGTAGCATTGTGTTCGTGACCCCTCAGACGGAAGCAGCGCTCATGACCGAGAAGACGCCCGTCAAGTTCGGCTTACACGATCCCGCTCCCTACGACCTTCCGTTCGAGCTGCCCGGCCGCGCCAACATGTCGAGGCGTGGATTCATCCAGGGGATCATCGCCTCGGGGGTAGCGGTCTCGGGGGCGTCGGTCCTGATGAGTGGATGCTCGAGACCTCGGGCTGCCGTGCCGGGAGCCGTGGAGCGGCTGCTCTCGCTGAACGTGAACGGCCAGGTCAGACGGGTCGACGTGCTCCCCCAAGAGACCCTCGCCATGACCCTGCGCTACAAGCTGGGACTCACGGGGACGAAGCTGGGGTGCGACCGAGCCGAGTGTGGGGCGTGCACGGTGCTGATCGACGACGTGACGCACTACTCCTGCTCGACGCTGACCCACCGCGTACGAGGCCGCCAGATCACGACGGTCGAAGGGCTCGAGGGTCCCAATGGTGAGTTGCACCCGGTCCAGCAGGCGATGGTCGACGAGTTGGGCCCGCAGTGCGGCTTCTGCACGCCGGGACAGGTGATGGCTGGCGTGGCCCTATTAAAGGAAAACCCGAATCCGACCCGAGAAGAGGCGCGCGTCGCCATGGCGGGCAATCTTTGCCGCTGCGGCGCCTACGATCACTACCTGAACTCGATCATGCGCGCGGCGCGGGAGGCCTGAGATGACGGACTTGATAGGCAAGAACTTCACGCCGCCCGACGTCGTGGGCAAAGTCACTGGCAGAGCCAAGTATGCAGAGGACATCCGCATGGACGGCATGCTGTTCTGCCGGTTATTGCTGAGTCCCGTGCCGCACGGCCGGATCCTGACCATCGATACCTCCGAGGCAGAGAGCATGGATGGAGTGGTTGCGATACTGAGGGCCGACGAGGTCCCCTCCGTACCGGCGCCGGGGAATCCCATACTGACCGACGACCCGTGCTACGTCGGCGAGCCGATCCTCGCCGTGGCGGCCGTGGACGAGACCACAGCCCACGACGCGATCGAGAAGATCAAGATCGACTTCGAGCCGTTGCCGTTCACGGTGGATCCGCTGGAGAGCTTGCAACCGGGGGGGCCCAACGCACGCGGCGACGGCAATACCGTGATCCCCCAGGAGGGCGTGCAAGAGATCAAGTGGACTCCGGAAGACTTTGCGGCTGCGCAGGATGGCGCGTTGCCCATGGGCGCACCCACCGCGGAGTGGTCGTACGGCGACGTGGACGCGGGGTTCGCCAACGCGGCGCTGGTGCTCGACGAGACCTTCGTGACGGCCGGGCACTCGCACCACTCGATGGAGCCGCGCAGTGCGATGGCCTATTGGCAGAACGGCAAGTGTTATCTGTACGGATCGACACAAAGTCAGAGCTTGGTCGTGCCGGGTTTGACCAGATTGCTCGAGATCGAACCCGAGAATCTAGTGTACGTGGCCGAACACTGCGGTGGAGGTTTCGGCTCCAAGGGTGGCGCGTATCCGATCATGGCGGTGCCCGCCTTCATGGCGAAGAAAACCGGGCGCCCGGTGATGATGCGTATCAGCCGCCACGAGGAGTACTTCATCGGCTTGGCCCGGCCGGGATTCCAAGGGCGCATCAAGCTCGGTTTCCGTGAAGACGGTCGTGTCACCGCGGCCGATCTGTACATCGTGCAGGACAACGGCCCGAACTCGGGCTTCAACGACTACCAGAGCGCGGCCAGCGCGATCTCGATCGTCTATACGCCCTTGGCCATGCGGTTCCGGGGAATCCGGATACTGACCAACACGCCACCCAGAGGGGCGCAGCGCGGTCCCGGTCAGAACCAAATCGCCGCTGCCGTCGAGCCACTGATCGACAAAGCAGCGCGGCAATTGGATCTCGATCGCGTCGAGATCCGTCGGATCAATGCGCCGGACAACGATTCCCGCTACGGCGGCGATCAGGTGCCGATCACAAGTGCGTACCTACGCGACGCGCTCGACAAGGGCGCGAGCAAGTTCGACTGGGAAACAAAAAAAGCGCAAAGCGGCCAGCGAAACGGATCGAAGGTGATCGGCATCGGCATCGGACAAGCGTTCCACTCGGCGGGCTCGAGCGGTTTCGACGGGTTGGTGCGAATCGCGCCGGACGGCAAACTCCACATTCACACCGGATGCGGGAATCTCGGCACCTACTCGTATGCGGCAACATCACGGGTGGCCGCCGAGGTGTTGAAGTACCGCTGGGAAAATTGTGTGATCGTGCGTGGGAGTTCAGCGCACAACCTGCCATGGAACTTTGGGCAGTTCGGCAGCAACACCTCGTTCACCATGACACGCACCAACTACGCCGCTGCCATGGACGCGGTTCGGAAACTCAAAGAGATCGCTGCCCGCACGTTGGGCGGTTCCCCGTCGGATTACGACATCGGCAACGAGACGGTGTTCAGGCGATCCAATCCATCTCGAAGAATGACCTACGCGGCCGCGGCCAGGCGTGCGATGGAGTTGGGTGGCGAGTACAGCGGTCACGAGATGCCGGAGGACCTCAATCGCATGACGAAGGCATCCGTGCGTGCGCTGGCCGGCACGGGGCTGATCGGCGTGTCGCGGGACAATCTCGAGCGCAACGGCATGGTGCCGGCGTTGGCGGCGGGCTTCATCCAGATCGAATTGGATCTCGAGACCGGCAAGTTCGACATTCTCGACTACGTGGGCGTGGCCGATTGCGGGACGGTGCTCCACCCTCAGAGTCTTGCCAACCAGGTCAAAGGTGGAGCGGTCATGGGCTTCGGCTTGGCGGCTCTCGAGCGTCACATCTACGATAGGCAATTCGGCCTGCCGAGAGCCGTGGGATTTCACGATTCAAAGCCCCCTACGTATCTCGATGTGCCACTCCATATGCGGTGGGACGCCGTAGACAAGGCAGACCCGCAAAACCCGGTTGGTGCCAAGGGAGTGGGTGAGCCACTGCAGGGTTGCGCAGCGGCGGCGCTGTTGTCGGCGATATCCGATGCGCTTGGGGGACATTACTTCAACCGGACACCGGTCGTTCTGGACATGATCATCAATGCCGCGTCGGGACTGCCGCAGTCCCACAAGCCGCTGCAAGTCAACACCGCCTGAGGAGTTGCTGCGATGCTCAAAGACATGATGCCGCACTTCGAGCTGTATCAGCCGGACAGCCTGGACGCCGCGTTAGAACTCGTGGACCGTTTCGGAGAAGACGGTTGGCGACTGGCCGGTGGGCACGACAGCCTGGGGTGGCTCAAGGATCGGGCGAAGCATCCCCAGGCGCTGATCGACCTGGCCGGCATTGCGGCCCTGCACGGCATTCGCGAAACGGCCGACGGAGTCGAGATCGGGGCGATGACGACACTCACCGATGTCGAACGCCACCCGGTGATTCAGGAGAAGTTCGGCCTGTTGGCGGCGGCGGCACGCGACGTGGCAACGCCCCAGATACGCAACACCGGCACCATCGGCGGCAACGTGTGCCAGGATACGCGCTGCTGGTACTACCGCGCCGGCCTCGACTGTTACCGCGCAGGCGGCAACATCTGCTACGCCGACACGCCCGAGGCGATAAATCGAGAACACTGCATCTTTGGCGCCAACCGCTGTGTCGCGGTCTCGCCTTCCGACACGGCGCCGGCGTTGGTGGCGTTGGACGCCGAAATGGTGATCCGCAATGGCAACGCAGAACGCACGGTGCGTGCGGAGAATTTCTTCATGGAACCCTCGGTGGACATCACGCGCATGACGGTGCTGAAGCCGGAAGACATTCTCACGACGATTCGTATTCCCAACACGTTTGCCAACGCCACGTTCTATTTCGAAAAAGTAGCAGACCGCAGCAGTTGGGATTTCGCGCTGGTAAACGTCGCGTCGGCGATGATCGTCGATGGAAACGTCATTGACGACATATGCATCGTTTGCGGCGGCGTGCAGTGCATTCCGCGGCGTATCACCGCGGCGGAGAAATTGGTGAAGGGTCGTCAGAAGAACGAGGAGACGGCGGCGTTAGCCGGCGCGGCGGCGGTTCGCGGCGCGAAGGCGCTGAACTACAATCACTTCAAGATTCCGTTGATGGAGAACTTGGTGAAGCGCGCCGTGCGCGACGCGTAGACTCACTTTACGACCCATTCGGTGCGTGGTAGTTATCCAATCCGCGACAACATCCGTTGCAATACCGTCTCCGCTTGCAGCAACCAATCCGCCACTTCGAGCCCTCCGCGCTCCCACAGCGCCACCGCGTGGCCGTATCGCAGAGCGGCTTCGCGAAAATCGCCGTCCGCCTCGGCGATCTCACCCAACGCCAGCGACGCCCGCGCGGTGTAGAAGCCAGCCCAATTGAACGGCGCTACAAACGACCGATACAGACGGGCTGCTTCGGCGGTCTTACCCGTTTGCATCAGGACTTCGGCCAGATGAAACCGCATGCCGGGTTCGGGATGGGACTCCAAGGCGTTGCTCGAGTGAATGTACCAAATGTCGTACGCCCGGCGCGCCGCCGTTTCGGCGGCTGCCCAATCGCCGCGGCGCGCTGCGATGCGCGCTGCGATGTCCGCGCTCAACGCGTCGGGCCAGTCCTCGGGTATGCCGCCGTGCGGAAGCCCGGCTATCGCGCGTTGCCACTCGCGCGCCGCCAGCGTATCACCGATCGCAGCGTGGTAGCCACCGATACCCCACGCGGCGCCCCATGTGTTGCGGGTCTGTATCAGTTCCCACAGCGAATCGATCGGTGCGTACGCCGTTAACTCGTCAACCGCCCTTGCGGTCGATGCCGAGTCACCCACGCCCGCCATGAGCGAAGAAACGAAATATCCATTGATCGTGGCACGGATGTCGTCGAGCTGGCCGCCACGTACAATGGAATCGGTTGCGGTTATCCGCCCCTCACCAAACCAGAGTTGTGCCCGGGCTCCCAAACCCACGCGCTGATGCATCACGGGAAGGGAATCCGCCATCAACTCATCGAGAAAACGCTCCGCCAACTCCGGACTCGCCATGCGAAGGTCTCGCAATGTCGTTGTGATGCCGTTCAACGGCCGGGAGGCCAGACTCCGCAAGATCGAATCTTGCGTTTCGCCCACTGCCCGCATGGCTCGCACCGTGCCCAAGCGACTCGCAACGTCTACACGCGTGGTGTCGTATTGCACGAGACGGTCGACGTAGCTCGCGACGCGATCGTCGTCACCGGACAGTGCCGCTAGTCGTGTCGCCCAAGTGAGCGGTACGGGAGAGCCGGGATTGGCTTCGGCCAACCGGTCGAAGGCCCAAAAGAGGTCGTCGACGCTCTTGTCCACCTGCCATCCGTAGTTGAGATACGCGTACGCCAACCCCTGGCGAGCGTCGTAATCCATCGAATCGGACGCCAGGATTCGCTCGTACAACGAGATGGCCCACATCCCGTTCGTGTCGTCCAGCGCCTGCGCGGCTTCGACGCGAAGACGATTCCGCTCGCTCAAGCGATCGCGGTACTGCATCGCGCGGTCGATTATGGGCCGCAGGCCCGTGTACGGCTGCCCGGTTTGGAAAAGAATCTGCGAGCGAAGCCGAAACTGCTCGAGGTGGGCCAGCGCGAAGGTGGAGTCGAGCGCCACGGCTCGCTCGATGGCGTCGTAGGCTTCGTTCAGCCGACCACGATACAGTTCGCTCTTCGCCTCGAGGTATGCTTGAACGGCCTCGATGTTGTCCGAGGCCAAGGTCGAGACGTCGGGAACGATCGGCACCGAATCACGTTCCCACACGGCCTCGACCACATCCAACGCCAGTTGATTGATGGCCACACCCAGACTCTCTGCCGGGACCGAGGCGCGGATGGTAGTCCGCACAGAGCCGTCTCTTGCGTCGTACACCCGGCCCGACACTACGAGGTTTCCGCCCGCCGCCGTTACCGATCCGAGAATCACCGAGGTGGCGGACACCGTCCGGGCCAGTTGCATCGCCTCGTCGAGCTGCGGGACGCGCAGATCGTCCGAATCCGTTCGTAGTGTGCGCCATAACGCGGCGGGGTCCGCCACGGTGATCCCCACGGTGCCGTCCAACGTTGCCGCCAAGAGATCGGGCAGCCCCTCGCCGAGGTTGCCGACATCTTCGCCGATCTGATTGAAGGGAAAGAGGACGAGACTGGCCGGCTCCTCGGCCGCGGTAACGAATCGCGGGAGGATGAGCGCGGCCGCGAGCACCGCCGCTACTGCAGCAGCACCCCACACGACGTTCCAAAGCGGCACCTGGCGGCCGACCGCCCGCATCCGATCGACCGACGAACGCAATCGACCCGATGCGGCGCGACTCACGGCCTCGACGAACTCCGGCACCGTGCCGTATCGGTCGGCCGCTTCGGACGCCAGCGCCCGCTTCAATACCTCCTCGAGCTCGGGACGAACGGTCGAACGAAGCACGTGCAGCGAGGGTACCTCGCCCACCAACTGGCGCGCCAGGATCGCGCGGGGGGTTGCACCGGCATACGGCACCTCGCCACCCAACATCTCGAACACGACACAGCCCAACGCATACACATCGCTTCGCCCATCGAGGTTTGGCTCGCCGGCTGCCTGTTCGGGGCTCATGTACGACGGCGTGCCGAGCGCAAGACCGATGGTGGTGCGGCCCCCGTCACCCGCTCGGTCGAGCGCCCGCGCGACCCCAAAGTCAGCGAGAATAGCCCCGCCGCGTGACAGTAAGATGTTCTCCGGCTTGATGTCACGATGGATCACGCCCTGTTCGTGAGCGTACCCAAGGGCGGCGCCGATCTCGTTGGTGATCTGTATGACATCGACGATGGGAAGCTGGCCTTCGCGCTCCAATCGCTGCCGCAACGTCTCGCCCTCGACATAGGGCATGACATAGTAAAGGAAGCCTGCTTCCTCGCCCGAATCGTGTAGCGGGAGGATGTGGGGATGCTGCAGATTCGCGGTGACACGGATTTCTTGGAGAAAGCGGTCGGCCCCCAAGACCGCGGCAATCTCTCCACGCATCACTTTGAGCGCGACCTTGCGCTCGTGTTTCAGATCGGCTGCGAGGTATACAGTGGCCATGCCGCCGCGGCCCAGTTCCTCCTCGATCTGATACCGGTCGGCCAGGGCGGCGATGAGGCCTGGGAGCTCATCGGGCATAGACCAAAGATCGGGGCAACCGGCTGTCGGCGGAAGAGCGCGTGAGAAATCTTCGCGCCCGACGTTCGTCCTGGCCGGACCTTCCAGTCTCATATCATTGTATGATTCCCCATGTCGCCGTCAGGTAGATTGGGCCGTGCACACGCTCTCGCGGGGCTCGGCGCATGCCTCCTTCTGTGCGGCTGTGGGTCTCCCCGCGCTTCGCTCTCCGATCCTCTCCCGCCAGGCCTCACGCTCGAAATGCACGATGAGTTCTACGGGATCACGGGGTCCAGCGCCGAGGAGCTTGCCGCGGCAATGCGGCGCCTGGGACCCGAAGTCGGCGGCACGCGGGTTCCGGGAGCCACCAGCCAGGAGGTTTCGTTTGACTATCAGGTAGAACGCGCCGGACCCAACTGCCGGATACGGGCGGTCCGGGTGCGGCTCGAGATGACTACCACCCTACCGGAATGGCTCAACCCATCCGCCGCCCCGGCCGAGCTGCGCGAGCAGTGGGAGGAATTCGCCGCGGCGGTCAGGCGGCACGAAGAGGTCCATAAGGTGATCAACCTGGCGGGCGCTCACGACGTGTTGCGAAAGATCTCTTCGATCTCGCCACGCTCATGCGCTGCGCTGGACCACGAAACCGGAGTCCAAGCCGACGCGTCGGTCAAGCGCTTCGCGACCGAGAATGCGCGGTACGACCACGACACGGTGGGAGGCCGATCGGAAGGCGTGGTCTGGCCTCCCCAACCCACCGGCCGGCTGCCCTCCTAAAACCCCAATCCTTCCATTATTATTGGCGTTCCAACGACATTGACCGTTGGACGGTTGGGAGACGTGGCCGAGAGGCTGAAGGCACCGGTTTGCTAAACCGGCATAGGGTTTATAGCTCTATCGAGGGTTCGAATCCCTCCGTCTCCGTGGTCCGAGACGTGAGACGTGAGAGGTGAGACGTGAGACGGCCCCACCACCACACCACCACCGTCGAATTAGACTGCCGTCTCGCATCTCGAGAGGACGGGGCACGGGGTGGACGTCTCACGTCTCACGTCTCACGTCTCACGCTGCACTCTGCACGCTGCCCATGACCACCTCCGGCATTCGCGTTCGTTTCGCCCCTTCGCCAACCGGCTACCTGCACGTGGGCGGTGCGCGGACAGCGCTTTTCAATTGGCTGTTCGCCCGGAAAATGGGCGGAAAATTCTTACTGCGTATCGAAGACACCGATCGCGAGCGTTCCTCGGACGACCACACGCAGGTCATCCTCGACGGCTTGCGCTGGCTGGGCATGGACTGGGACGAGGACCTCGTGTTTCAAGGCGCCCGCCTCGAGCGCCATCGCGAGTGGACCGAGCAGCTCGTCGAGACCGGTCATACATACGAGGACGACGGAGCGGTGCGGTTCCGCATGCCGGACGAGACACTGGCATGGGACGACGCGGTGCACGGAACGGTGTCGTTCGAGGGCAAGGACATCAAGGATTGGGTGATCCTCCGATCGGACCGAACCCCGACATACAACTTCTCCGTGGTAGCCGACGACATCGACATGGGGCTGACACACGTCATCCGCGGCTCCGACCATCTCTCCAATACGCCGAAACAGATCGCTGTGTACCGTGCGCTAGGCGTCGATCCGCCGACCTTTGGTCACGTCCCCATGATTCATGGCACCGACGGGAAGAAACTGTCGAAACGCCACGGGGCCACCGCTGTCGGCGACTACGCCCACATGGGGATTCTACCAGGCGCGCTCGCCAACTTTCTGGCGCTACTCGGCTGGAGTCCTGGCAACGACCGAGAACTGTATTTCGAGATCGACGAGCTCATCGAGACGTTCACGCTCGACGGCATCCAGAGGAAGAGTGCGGTGTTCGATCCAACGAAGCTCGAGTGGATGAACGGCCAGTACCTCAGTCAGACGGCTCCCGAGGATCTGCTGGCATTGACCGGCCCGGAGCTGACATCGAAGTACGGCATCGACCCGGATTCGCGACGGGACGACATACTCCACGCCCTCGAATTCGTCCGCACCAGAGCACGGACATCGTTGACCATCGCCTGGCAAACGGCGGTGCGCCTCGATGCGTCGTACATCGAGCGGGAGGACAAGGCGGACAAGTTCATCGAGAAAGATCCACAGGCGTTCCGCGACGCGCTCGCCCACGCCGCCTCACTGCTCGAGGAAATCGATGAATCGGCATGGAACCCGGAGCGTCTCGACGCCGCCCTGCGTGGTCTCGCCGACCGGCTGGACATGAAGGTCGGTAGAATCATGCAGCCCATCCGAATTGCCCTGACAGGACAAACGGTATCCGAGGCAGTGAACGACTTGTTGATGGTGGTGGGGCGTGACGAATCCCTCGAGCGGATTCGAGCAGCTCAGGAGTGGGATTGATCGGAAAAATCAATACTCAATATTGGATATCGGATATTGGATATCGGATATTCAATATTGGATTAGTACCGTCCTGCCTCGAAAAGATCACTGGTCTATTGCCTCGAAGAGGCCGTTTAGTGAGGATGGCTCGGGCAGGTGCAGAAACTTCCCTTCCAGCGTTGACTCTGGGCCGCCGTCCGGAAAGGCGAACGCGGTCGAGGCGCACAAAATGGTTTGTTCGGGATCGATATCGAGTTGAACGGCAAGATCTTCCCGTTTGGCGATCACGAGGGTCGGGACAGACGGCAGCAGCATCATGTCGAGGAAGTCGGCAAGTGCGTTCAGGTAGGCGCTCCCGAGGATATTGCCCGCTTCCGACATGGTAGAACGCTCCAACTCCTCCAACTCGGTTGTCGTACCGAGTTCTCGGCTGAGCATGAAGTCACACAGCAACTTTGCGCTTTCCTCCGGCAACGCGAGTGCCGTCCGACCCGAAAGATCGCCAAGAATATCCATCCACACGGCCACGATTACGGTGTCGGGTTTCCCAAAAAGTTCCGCCACCGCGTCCGATCGTACCAGTTCGACGTCGGGCACGCTGATGAGGACACGGCGGTCGGTCATGATCTGAGATAGAGCCGACGCCGCATGCCCGGCGCCGATATTGGCCACCTCGCGCAGCGCGTCCAGCCTGATTCCTTCTAATCCCGCCCCAGACTCCATAAGCGCCTCCTCGTGTACGCGCGTTACTGCGCCGCGTCGGTTGTTTCGCTACTGGAGCGCACGCTCCGCTTTACAGCGCCGCATCGGTTGTTTCTCTACTGGAGCGCACGCTCCACTGCCTCGAGCAACTGGGAGTTCTGAAAAGGCTTCACTACAAAATCTTTCGCGCCCGCTTGCAAAGCATCGGTCACTAATTTTTTCTGACCCAGGGCGCTGCACATTATGATGCACGCCTCGGCGTTGCCCCGCATGATCTCCTGCACGGCCTCTACGCCGCTCTTCTCCGGCATCACAACGTCCATCGTCACCAAGTCCGGCGAGAGTTCCTGATACTTTGCTATGACCTCCACGCCGGTTCCGGCCTCGCCCACGACCTCGTAGCCCGCTTCCTCGAGCACCTGTTTGATCTTTTGCCGCATGAATGTCGAGTCGTCACATACGAGAACCTTGTGAGCCACAGCAATCTCCTCAGGTTGCCCCGGTTGACTGAGCCGGGGGCAGTCGTTTCCTATGACGCTCTAGGATTACGCGTTCGGACTGTTATCGAACGCCATTTTTGGCACGCTCAATAGGCCAAAGGACCGCACCACACGCTCTGAATTAAAGAGTGGGCTCCTTAACCTGCCACGTTGGGTCCCGTTTCTTCGGCGAGCCCGATCCGCTGGACGCACCGGTTTGTGCCATTCAATACAGCACAGACAGCGGCATGCGCTGCGTGCTCCTTGACGACGCTGAAGCCGACCACGTCCTGCGTCTCGTTCTGGTAGTTGACGGAGAGCGCGACGACCGCGGCCAGACCACCGAAGACTTGGACGGTCTGAATATCGAGAAGCTCAAAGGTAGAACGGTCGGTGCCCAGGGCGTGGACCAGCGCATACACCGTGGCCTGTGCAGCGCCCCGGATCTCCTGTTCCAATCCTGCTCCGTCGGCTTGCCCCCTATGGGTCTGGCCTTGGCAGCCTAGCTCGACCGTGGCCCGGCAGCGGTCCCTGGAGACCGGATTGAGTCCTACGCGGAGAAGTTCCATCCGTTCCGTTTGTCGACTGGCCTTGATTGCACGAGCCCTGAACGCCATTTTTGGCACGCTCAAAGTGACTGTTAGCCCTTTGCCGAGTTGTGAGTCGAGCGCGATCGTCCCGCCATGCTCCTCTATGTGCGTCCGCACCGCTTCCATGCCCACGCCGCGTCCGCTAATATCGCTCGCATCTTCTTGGATGGAGAAGCCCGAACGGAATATCAGCTCCATCTTGTCATCTTCAGATAGGCCCGGGTGGATTCAGCAGGTCATTGCAACACCCTGTATTATTTCACCGATTTGGAGGGTGTTGTTCATGGCACGGTTAGGACGTCCTGGCCTTTCCGCGACCCAGAAGGCGGAGTTGTGGCGACGTTGGAAAAAGGGAGAGTCGCTGAGTGATATTGGTCGCGCGCTCGGCAAGCATGCGGGATCGGTGTTTGGTGTACTGAAGACAAACGGAGGTATATGCCCAGCGCGTCGGCGGCGCTCGCGCCTTGCGCTGACGATGGCCGAAAGAGAAGAGATCTCGCGTGGCCTCGCGGCGGATCGTCCCATGCGGCAGATTGCCGCAACGATTGGTCGATCGCCATCAACGGTGAGTCGCGAGATCGCGCGGCATGGCGGCTGGAACGGGTACCGTGCGGCCGATGCCGACACGGCGGCCTGGGAGCGGGCCCGTCGTCCCAAACGCTGTCGGCTGGCGCAGCACGTGCGACTGCAGCGGATCGTTGCCGAGAAACTGCGTCTTGATTGGTCGCCGGAGCAGATAGCGGGCTGGCTGCGGCGGACCTTTCCCCATGACGAGACCATGCGGGTGTCGCACGAGACCATTTATCGGAGTTTGTTTGTCCAGGCGCGTGGGGTCCTGAAACGCGAGTTGATCAAGCATCTGCGATCGCACCGCGTGATGCGGCACGCGAAGAACGCCACCACGAAAGGGCAACCTCGGGGCCAGATCATCGATGGCGTCTCCATCCGCGACCGCCCCGCATCGGTGGAAGACCGTGCAATCCCTGGGCATTGGGAAGGCGACCTGATCGCTGGGTCGAAGAACACCCATATTGCCACACTCGTGGAACGCCAATCCCGATTTACCATGCTGGTCAAAGTGGATGGCAAGGACTCCGAAACCGTCGTATCAGCACTCAGCAAACACGTCAAGAAACTACCGTCCGAACTCCGGCGGTCCTTAACCTGGGATCGGGGCATGGAGCTGGCCCAACACAAGCGATTTACGGTCGCCACTAATTTGCGAGTCTACTTTTGTGATCCACAGAGCCCTTGGCAGCGCGGGACGAACGAAAACACGAACCGCTTATTGCGTCAGTATTTTCCGAAGGGTACTGATTTATCCGTTCACTCTCAGGCAGATCTCAATGCTGTAGCATTACGTCTAAATCAACGACCTAGAAAAACATTGAAGTTCTGTACGCCAGCAGATAAACTGCACTCGAATGTTGCGATGACTGATTGAACTCAAACGCTCCTTCTTCCTCGGTAATGAGTCCCCGCTCGACGGCGGTCCGCACGATCGCGTCCGGATCGATGCCGCCGCCATTGTCAGACAAGGTGATTTGAGCAGTCTTCTCGGACTCTTCGTACGCGATACGGATCAAGCCCGGCCCTTTGTTTTTGGCCTCTCGAACCTGATCTGTTTCGATTCCATGCGCAAGCGCATTGCGCACGAGATGCACGAGGCAGTCGTCAAAGACCTCACTGCGTTTACGGTGGATGGATCGGTCCGGTGTGTCCACTTGCAGATCGTCAATCCGTGCATGCTGCTGCTGTCGGTATCGCTCGATGATGCGTTGGTAGCGCTCACAGAACGTGGGAAACGGGAGCGCATCGAGGTTCCACAGCTGCTGGTAAATCTGACGCGTGTCGGTCAGCTCGCTGTGGCGGATTTCGGATAGCAACCGTTCGTAGGTCGGTCGATCGATGGCCATCCTGTTACCGCCACTCGAGAAAAGTTTCTTGCGAATCTCTTGAATCCGATCCAACTCAGCCAAGAGCTCATCCCGCTCATCATTCCACTTGTCTGATTCCTGAGCTTCCTTTCCGTCCCGGACAGAGGCGATGATGTCCTCGAGGCGGTGCGCAATCCGTGCCAGCTCGGTGAACCCGAATGAGCCGGCGTTGCCTTTCAGCGTATGCAGATCCCGATAGAGTGCGGCCCAATCATCGGGGGCTTCCGCAGGCGATTCGATCGTGAGGAGCCGGTCTGCGTATCGCTTTACCTCTTCCAAGAACCCGTCGAGCGACGATCTGTCGTTCTGAACCAGCGAAAGTACGCGTGCCATTTCATCCTCGCGCTCTCGCTTCGCGGCATTGAGCGCTGCCTCGGCCTTGCGCTGATCGGTCACGTCAGTGCCCAGCACCATGACCCGCTTGAGTGCGTCGCCTTCGACGATCGGCCGATACCTCACAGTGATAATTCTCGCCTTTCCGTCTTCCTCCGAAATCAGCTCCCGAATCGGGCTCAGCTGCTCAAAGTGTTCCCAGTTCCTGAAAATGCGTGGCATCGCCACCAGCTCGAGCCATTGTTGGAACTCGACAATCGTGTTGTGATCCGTGTCGAAGATCTGGCTGAACGACGCGTTTTCGAAGTCCATGATCCCAAAAAGCTGTCTGGCACGTGACGAGTGCTGCGCATTGACTGTACCGGATGGACTGAACGTGAAGATTCCCTCGTCGAGGTTGTTCAGCATGATCTCGATCTCACGGTTCACCTCTGCCAATCGCACTTCGCGCTCGCGCAGCCGTTTTTCCATCCATGTCAAGATCCAAGCGATGGTGATTATCACCGGCAGGAGGATCATGAAGCCGATCAACGCCGTAAAAACCAGAGCGTCCCTGGCCTCCTGATTGATGGATTCGAACGAGACGGCGAGGAGCAGGTAGCCTATGACCTCGCCCTCGTCTACGAGTGCTTCGGACTGGTAGGCAAAATCGCCGGCTACGACGCTACCGCCTGTGAGCGCTCCCTCCTCGACCGATGGATCGATTTCGAAGTCATCAGGTACGCTGAGCAGGGCATCTGACTCGGCGTCGTAAATGATGGCGCCGGCAAAGAGTGGATTCGCGGCGAGGTCGTTGAGGAACACCTGAACGGCGCGGAACCTGCCCGTGGATACGCCGATTGCTACCGTACCCACCGCGAATTGGGTGAGGGCGTCTCGTTGCTCATTGAGCGACTTAATGGTCGCCTGTCGACTCATGTACGCGAGAACCGTGATCGCCGATCCCACCGAGACGACGAGCAACGCGATGATTAGGATCAGGACTCGCTGGCGCATCAGGTAATTGCTTCCGCGATCATCGACTAACCCGGATCAACCACCGAGCAATCTCTGAATGATCAGTGACAGGCCTCTGGATGTCGTGAGGGTCCCGACGTTCACGAAGATGATATTCGCGGCTTCTACGCGGGCGCGATCGGCAAGATCCGCTTCGGCGGACGCACTGATAGCGGTCACGTTACCAAGAGCGCCCACATCCGTACCGCTGTCCAGCACATGGATCGTCTGCCGATCGGACGTCAACTCGGTGCCGATGGTGTTGACGAGGAGGACGACAGCGTCGGCGAGCCGCCCCGAAAGGTGATCCAGTGGTGCGTCGTTGAGGATCACCACGACGCTCGCCCGTTCGAGCTTCGACAGTGCCTTTTGCTTACCGGAATAATCCGCGAGAGCCAACAGGTTCGAGTTGTAGGACATTGCCGACAGGCCTTCCGGAAGGGCGTCGGTCAACTCGTTCTTGGCATCTCGATCGCTGCTCGCGTAAACGATATAGACGTCCACTTGGCGAGCCATGAGCGCCGGGGCGGTGAGCCCCGAAACCGCGACAGAGGCCACAAGTATTGTCGTTAATTTCTTGATCATGGGTATCCTCACCATCTCCGTTGCGCAGACTCGGTGGCTAAAGGTACGGGAGAACATGCGCATCAGAAGGAGAAGATAACGGAGGCCATGGCCATCTTGATTGCTTCCTCCCCTCCTGCGCCAATATACGGAGCTGGCGCATTTTGGAAATCATCAATCACCGACCGCTGCCACTCGAACCGAAAACGTGTGTTCGACGCGAATTGAAATTCCGTCCCCACCGTCACCCTAGATCGATCGAAGGGTGTGAAGCCAATCTGATCGTTGGTGTCGACATCGTCAAAACGTCCCACCAACCTCAGGTATCGGTCATTCGTCCCACGCACCGGGATCACCGAGGCTTCGACGTACCAGGCGCGCATGTCATAATCGCCGGTGCTCGCGTTGAGCGGAGCCGGCCCCATCAAGCCGGCGTCGGCAACCGGATTACTTCCCGCGGTTTGCTCAACCTGGGCGACGACGTACTCGGATTTCAGAGTCCAATTGGGCTGCAGCACATTCAAATGGGCCCCCAGCATCGTGAGATTCCTCGTGCCTGAAGGATTCCATTTGCCCCGATACCACGAAAACCCGATGTCACTGAGCAACGCCAACGGCTGCAACGTCACCTTCACGACGGTTGCCTTGTCGTTGTTGTTGTCGCGCAAGCTGTTCGTGGTCTCGTTCTGAATCAAGCCGTCTCTCGGCCGAACCACTGGAGTCATCGTCCCCGCGTTGAGCTGAACGAAGTTGTCGTCCAGAACGTCGGAGTTCGATCCCAGACCGTTGATGACGGCCAACTTGACGTCGAACAGACCCCAATCACCCAGCTCGTTGTTCCAGTTGGCGACTGCGCCCGCGTCCGACCACCCAAACCCCTTATAGTCGATCGCGATACCATTGACCGGAGCCAGGTTCCACGCCGTAAACGGCTGACTCATGAGGTTTTGTTTGAAGTTGGGTTTGTTCTCGTTGTACGACAAGAACGGAACCAAGATCTTCCCCACCCGGAGGCTCAGGTTGGGCGTTGCCTGAAAGTCCACGTAGGCATAGTTGGCAGTATACGCCGTGCCATTGTTTCCCGCTTCGATTTCCGTGGACGCCACAAGCGCATCGGTAATGGCAACATCGAAGAACAGCGAGAACTCACGAATCTGGAAAAATCCGTTATTGAGATCCTGATTTCCAACAAAACGGGCTACTCCATCGTGATTCATGTAGTGCATGTTGCCATATCCGCTAATGCGGACGTTGGCCTGCGCCTCCACAGCGGTGGATACACACAGTGTGAGACCGACGCCGATCATTACCTGAAAAGCGCGATCCCACCGTCGCGTGACCTTTCGCTGCTGGGCGATTGCTTTTGAACAACGTCTGTCCATTCTATTCCCTCGTGTCATGTGCCAGACGACCATTTGTAGGGTTATCGACACGCGTACCCTCGAAATGAAGTTGCGGGGGGGGGGGGGGGGAACCACCTCACTTCCCAACCCGTGCCTTGCGCCCTAAGCGTATGAATGGGGAAGGACCGGCGCCGTGACCAAGCTCACCATGAGGCAGCACACGGTCAGGACGTGACGTCCGACCCGAGATTTGCGCGATGGGGGAGGATGTGAATATCGAATGATGTGAATATCGAATATCGAATATTCAATATTCATATTAGATAATGGATATTGGTATATGGATATTATGTCTAGCAGGTTGCGGAAAAATTGATGGTGAGCCGCGTTTGTCCGGGTAACACGACGGTGTACCAGCGTGCGGTCCCCTATTACCGCCCCCGCGGTGCGGTCGGCGTGACGAATGCGGCCCACACTGCCCCATCAGGGGCTGCCTCCGGCCAGGGTCAGGGTGCGTATCCGCATCAGATTGTAGACCGCGGCCGTGAACGTAAACACCCACCCGACCCGCGGGGTCCCGCGATGTCGGAGTTTGCGTAACAACCCAATCGTCTTGCCCCACCCGTAGATCTCTTCCACTTTTTTGCGCTGCCGTTGACTGATCGCATAGCTGGGATGGCGCGTCGTCCGGCCATCCACCGCGCTCCGCAACCGCGTGCGGTGCACGTTCGGCGTGACGTGGGGCGTCCAGCCCAACGCCCGCAGCGTGTCGACAAACCCGCACCGATCATAACCCTTGTCCGCCCCCAACGTCCGACGCCGGGCCGTCGGCGGTAAGCTCCCCACCATCGCCAGCGCACTCGCACACTCCGCCTCGTAGCCGGGCTGCGTCACGTCGGTCGCCACCACGAGCCCGTGCCGATTATCCATCAACACACTCGCCAAGTACGCCAATTGCGCGCCTTGCCCCCCACTCTTCCGCGTCAACCGCGCCTCCGGGTCCGTCCGCGACGCATGCGTCGCATTCGTCCGTTTCTCCTGGCGAAACGTCACGCTCGGATTCCCCGGATCATCGTCCGTTGGCGGGCGGGTGCCGGCCTTCGGCTGAAAACTCTTCTGACTCGCCCACGCGTCCAGCAAGGTCCCGTCGACGGTGAAATGCTCATTCGACAACAACGCCCGCCGCTCCGCCTCCTGTAACACTTCGGCCAGAAACGCATCCGCGATGCCCCCCTCGACCAGCCGCGTCCGATTCTTCGTAAAGACCGTCGGCACCCACACCGCGTCGTCCAGATTCAACCCCACAAACCATCGGTACAGGATGTTGTAATCGAGCTGCTCCATCAGCTGCCGCTCGCTCCGGATCGTATACACCACCTGCAGCAATAACGCGCGTAACAAATGTTCCGGGGGAATCGACGGCCGGCCCCGCCGCGCGTACAGCCGGTCCAACTGCGGCGAGAGCCGGGCTAACACCGGGTCCACCAGCGCCCGCAGGGCGCGCAACGGATGGTCGGAGGGCACCCGATCCTCCGCACTGATATAGCTGAACAGCGCCGACTGATTCGTCTTGTTCCCGCGCATCGTGGCACTCCCATCGAGGTCCCTCTACGATAAGAACTTCCGGCTCGCGATGCTATCGTCCATTACCCGACTTTTTCCGCAACCTGCTAGAAATTAGAGGACAAGTGTCAGAGGATGCAGGTCACTTGGGACGTGCTTCTTTGACAGGTAGTGCGTACGCACGTGACATATTGAGAATTGGCGATCATTCCTGAAAGCCATGACGAGGAAACCGATAGCGAACGGTCTGCAACAGGGGCTGCGACCCTGGTTCGCGCCGCCGCAGCGCGTAGAAGCGGATGCGGTTGGCGTCGAAATCGACCTCGGCGCGCACGAGACGATGGGACCAGCGCGGATCGACCCGCCAGGTATGCCCCAGCAGCTCGGCCGTTCCCTGCTCGCTGATGCGCCGCAGGAACACCAAGCGGCCGCGCGGGCGGGTCTGCAAGTCCAACGCCCACTCTTCGGGAAACGTCCGTCGTGGCGGGGCGGCCTCCAGGCGCGGTGCCGCACGGCGGCGGACTGCTGCCACGTAGCGATCCGAACGCTCCTGCAGGGCCGCGCGGGTGGGATGATGGAAACGGGCCCACACCTTGGCCTGCCACCGACCGTTGTAGCTTTCTACCGCCGCCTGGAAGCCGGTCTCGCGTGGCGGCGCGAACACGGGGACGATCCCCAAACTCAAACACAGGCGCGTGACACGGCCGACGGTGTCAGGGAACTGATGCGCGCCCTGGAACCGGGTGTCGTTGTCGAACTGTGCATAGGCTGGCAGCCCGAACTGCCGCCAGTGCGTTACCAGGGCCTCGACGATAGTGGTGGCGCGGACGGGTGGACCGGGCCACGACGCGACCAATCCGCCGTGCAGCGAGATGCCGTTGAGCACTTCGACCTCGGTGCCACCCTTGATCACCAACCCTTCGACGATGTCAAAGCTGTCCAGCTCCGCACAGCCCGCGGCCACCTCAGGCAGATACCAGCCTCGGGGCGGTGGGGGGCGACGGATCCGCCGGCGACTCCTGCGCCCTAGGGTTTTCTTGGACACTTGATTGCGAGAGAGTTCTCGCAGGAGGAGTGTCGAGATGAGGAAGCACGTTGAGGAATCGGTGGCGACCGGCGCGGCCGCCGGGCGCGGCCGTGGGGGTCGGTTCTCGGCCGGGCGGAAGCGTGAGGTGGTGCTGCGTCTGTTGCGCGGGGAGGATCTCGAGTCGGTGTCGCGGGCGGTGGGGATCACGGCGGCGCGGGCGTCGCACTGGCGGGCTCAGTTTCTGGCTGCGGGGCAGGCGGGCCTAAAGAGCCGCGCACCGGATGCTCGGGACGAAGACCATCGTCGGCTGCAGGCCAAGATCGGCGAGCTGCTGATGGAGACCGAGTTACTGTACGCGAAGGTGGATCAGCTGGAGGCCGGCGGCCCTTTGGCCCGGCGGAGGTCGACGCGATGAGTGGCGCCCAGTCGATCTCCACCCGTCGGGCGTATGGCGTGCAGCGGGTCTGCCGCGTGTGGCACCGCGCCCGCTCCAGTGTGTATGCGCGGCGGCAGGCGACACGGTCCCCTGCGCCGTGTCGTCGCCGCGGGCCGATCGGCGCTGCCCCGGACGACGTCCTGGTGGCCCACATTCGCCGGGTGCTCGAAGCCTCGCCGTTTCATGGCGAGGGGTACCGGAAGGCCTGGGCGAAGCTGCGGGTCGACGGGATTCGGACCTCGCAGGAACGGGTGCGGCGGTTGATGCGGGAGTCCGGCCTCCAGGCCCCGCAGCGCGCGGGCCACGCGCACGGGCCAAAGGCGCACGACGGGACCATCACCACCGAGGCGCCCGACGTGATGTGGGGCACGGACATGACGGCCACCGTGACCGTCGCCGAGGGGGCAGCCTTCGTCTTCGTGGCCGTCGATCACTGCGCGACCGAGTGCATCGGGCTCCATGCCGCCAAGCGCGGGAACCGCTTCGAGGCCCTGGAGCCGATTCGCCAGGGCATCCGGGAACGCTTCGGGGGCATCGGCGAAGGCGTGGCCCGCGGGCTGCGGCTGCGTCACGACCACGGGTCGAACTATTTGGCCGACGATTTCCAACAGGAGGTCGCGTTCTTCGGCATCGAAAGCTCTCCGAGCTTCGTGCGGGAGCCCGAAGGCAACGGTGTCGCTGAGCGCTTCATCCGCACGCTGAAGGAAAACGTCTTGTGGGTACGGAGCTTCGAGACGATCGAGGAGCTCCGCCTGGCCTTGCTCGAGTTCAAGCGGACGTACAACGAGCAGTGGATGCTGGAGAAGTACGACTATCGCAGCCCGGCTCAAGTGCGACGCGACTTCGTCGGCCTGGACGCGGCTGCGTAGAAATGATTACCTTCAAATCACTGTCCAAGAACCCTGGGGCGATACACGACCGTCCAGCGCCCCGTGCCGGGCCAGGATGCGGCCGATCGTCCGCACCGCGGGGACGCTGCGATAGTGACGGTCGCGCATCTCGCGGTAGATGGCAGCGGCCCCGTACTCCCCCAGGTCGCTCGTGTCACGCAGCTCTCGCCGCAGCGTCAGCACGACATCTTCTACGGCCGCTTCCGTGCGATGAATCGTGTGCGCGAGGTGAGACCGGTCAGACCAATCGACTCGATCCAGCCGCTGGCCGCCGACGCGCTGCACCCACCGTTGCACGGTCTGGAGGCTCACGTGAAACCGGCGCGCCACCGCACGCAGCGAGGCACCCCGCCGAACCGCGGCAACCATCTTTCGACGTCGCTCCTCGGTCCGGCCTTTTTACGCACCTTGACCCCCGAACTAGTGTTTCGTTCAAATACTATAAACCACACTCCTGACCTGGATCCTGTGACACTCCGACCTGCATCCTGTGACACCTAGGTGACCTGGATCCTGTGGCACTTATCCAATTAGACGTTAGAATTTCCCGATTATGGAGTCCTGCGCTGCAACGACGACTCGCCGCCGGCGCTCTTCTTCGCGCTCCCTTCGTTTGCGGGCTTCCATCTTTCGCACGTTACGTCTGAAGGATTCCATCTGATCCATGCGTTGAGCCTGGGTCAGAATTTGAGTGCGCACGTCGGCGAGCCATTGCTGCTGTTGCGCCAGCTCGTAATTGCCCATCTGGGGGAGTTGGGCGAAGCCGAGCAAGGCCGCGAGCACTGTCGGGATTTTGATCGGACCGAGATGAATGTATTCCGGGTCGATACCCCACTTCTGGCCGCCGATCGTCGTGACCCAGCTGGGAATTCCACCGCGCACCACGAGCGAATCTTCGATGATGCTTGAAAGCAACCCGGCCACGATGAGCGCCATTTCGGTCTCTGCGTCGCCCCACACCTGGTCTTCTTCCGCGGCAATTGCTCCTAGTATCACATCTTCCCACAGCCGCCCGTCGCCAAACGCCGGTCCGAGCCGCCGCCTCGTGCCTACCACGATGGCGCCTGGAATGGTAGTCGATGCATCTGGTACCCCGATGCTCAGCGTACCGGGGTCCCGCCCCGGGGCCCGGCCGGCTGGTCGAGCCCGAGCGACGGGAACGGCCGCGATGCTGACCCGTCCCATACTCGCCAGCGCACCGGGCAAGCCCTGTGTGGTGCCCGTCCCAACAGGGTCTGAAACGCGCAGCGTGAACTGGCGTGTCGCATCCGGCTCCTGATACAGCCTAATGAAATGGGGCGCTCCGTACGTATCACGTGTGTGAGTACTCACCCATACCAACGCCCCCAAAACCACGGCATGGAGCGCCAAGCTCAACACGTACCACAGGGGCCCCACCCCAGGGGTTTTCGGAAGGAGGAAGCTACGCACTGCTCTTCGATGCCCGGTAACGGTCTAGCACTCGAGCCATGCGGGCCGCCCCTTCCCGCAACCGCTCACATTCGGTGATGAACGACAACCTCACAAATCCTTCTCCTCCGGCGCCAAATACCGATCCGGCCAGGACGGCCAGCCCCTCCTGCTCCAGCAAATCTCGGGCAAAGTCCATGGAGGGAACCCCTTCCGGAAGGGGTACCCATAAATACATCGTCGCTCGCGGCGGAGCGCAATCGATGCCGACCTCTTTCAGCGCCGAAACGAGAGCATTCCGTCGCTCCAAGAACTCCGCACGGACCGGCTCGACCAGCTCCTCGGCCCGACCCAATACCGCCGCACCGGCACGTTGCACCGCGAGAAAGGCCCCCGTGTCGATGTAGCTCTTCACCTTGGATAGTCCTTTTATTACGTCGGAGTTCCCAACCGCCCATCCAAGGCGCCATCCAGTCATACCAAAACTCTTGGACAGCGAATGGAACTCCACTGCCACATCACGCGCCCCCGGTACTTCAAGGACACTCGGCGCGCGGTATCCGTTATATGTCAGCTCCGAGTACGGGTTGTCGTACGCGAGCACGATGTTGTTCTCACGACAAGTGGCAATGATCCTTGCCAGATATTGCATCGGCGCTACGGCGGCCGTGGGATTGTTTGGATAGTTCAAAAAGACCAATTTGGTTTTCACCAACCGGTCGGCCGAAAGCTCTTCCAGTTCAACGAGAAAGTCCGCTTCGGGCCGTAGCGGAAAGATCTCGACGTCCGCACCGGCCAACTGCGCGCCGCCCAGGTATGCCGGATACCCGGGCTCGGGCACTACGCACACCTCTCCCGGGTCGAGTACGGCGAAAGGCATGTGCGCCAGGCCTTCTTTGGACCCGATGAGTGGAAGAATCTCGTCTTGGGGATCGACGGTCACACCAAACCGTCTTTCCATGAACTGCTGTACCGCCTCTCGGAATTCCATCAAGCCGTGCTGAAACGCATAACGGCTCATGCCCCGCTCTTGCGCCGCTTCTTGTAACGCGCTCACGGCGATCTCGGGCGGAGCGATGTCCGCGTCGCCGGCACCCAGATCGATGACATCGACACCGTCGGCGATGAGTTGGCGTTTGCGCTCCGCGATCTGACCGACGGCGTAGGTCGGCAGTTGCTCCACGCGCTTGCTCAAGGGGGTCAGGTAGGCACACCGACGTTGTGCATGGCAAAGAACTCCTCGGCCGCGGTACGAACCTCTTCCCATGTACCGATGGCCTGCCGCGCTGGAGGCAGCGATCGAATCAGCGTCTGCCCGTAGGGGCGACTCAACACTCGAGGATCCAACAAAACCACCACTCCAAAGTCGGTTTGCGAGCGAATGAGACGTCCAAACCCTTGCTTGAGTTTGAGCGCCGCGTGCGGGACGAGGTACCGCGTGAATCCGTCCTCGCCCCCCTCTTGCAACTGTTCGAGCCGCGCCGACGTCACCGGCTCGCTGGGCACCTTGAACGGCACTTTTGCGAGCACGAGGCACCGAAGCGCCTTGCCCGGGACGTCCACCCCCTCCCAAAAGCTGTCGGTGCCGAAGAGGATGGCCGATCCGGCGTCGCGAAACCGCCGGAGCAAGCGATCGCGCTGCCCTTCACCCTGCACCAACAGCGGCCAGCGACTTCCGATCTGCTGCCGTACGATTTGGGCCGTACGACGCAGCATCGCGTGACTCGTAAACAAGACGAACATGCCTCCGTCCGAAACATGTGCAAGGTGTACGACGGTCTTGGCCACGGCCTGGGTGTGTCCCGGCTCGTCGCGGCGGGGGTCCGGGTGATCGGTGGGAATACCGAAGAGACATTGCTCGCCGAAATCGAACGGCGACGACAGGATCTCTTCGAATCGCATCCGCGTGGGTGGGAGTGATAGGCCGAGTCGCCCCTTGATGAAATCGAAGTCGCCGCCTGTCGCGAGCGTGGCGCTGGTGAGGATCACGCTGTCCACCCGGTCGAAGAGCGATTCTTTGAGGATGGGTGCGAGGTCGAGCGGAACGGTGGCCAATCCGATGGGGAACGGAAGGGGGCCTGTTGGTTTCTTGCCTCGCTGTTCGACCCACCGCACGGTGGCCGCGTCTGCTTGCGGCCGCAGGGTAAACAACATCCCGTCAAGCACGCCGTTGAGGCGCCGGATGACGCCCCACAATTCCTTGAGCAATTGCGTTCGACTGTTCGGCTCCTCGTCCAGTTCCAGTCGATCGGCCACCGTCTCGATGCCGTCACGCAATTTCTGGAGCACCAGCACGAAGTTGTCCAGTTCGGTGCTCAATCCCTGCTGCCAAATGGAGTCCTGCGAAAACGCATCGGTCAGACGCGTGACTTGCTCGTTGCGGTCCACCAAGAAATCGGCAAGCAAACCGAACACACGCTGTGCGTGGGTACGCGCCCGTTGTAACGAGGTCATCACGTCGGTTTGTAGCAACTCGATGGACGCCTCACTCAGCAGATCCTCACGCCGTCGCAATTCGGAGATCAAGCTGGGAATCAGCCCCTTGCCACTTCGTTCCAGTCGCCCGAACAGTCGAATGACGCCGAACCAGGTGACCTGGTGCCCGAGATGCTGTGCTGCGGTGTCTTCCAAGTGGTGTGCCTCGTCCAATACCAACCGCTTGTAGGGCGGCAGTACCGCGGCGTCCTGCCAATTATCGGTATTTCGACGGATGGCGAGATCCGACGCCAGCAGGTGGTGATTGACCACGACGATGTTGGCTTCGGCTGCGCGGCGCCTCGCCTGAAAGACGAAACATGCGTCGAAGTGCGGGCACTCGAGCCGCGCGCAGAGGTCGGCTTCGGCGCACACTTCGTCCCACACTTCCGACGACGGCTGATCGGGCAGATCCGCCAGCGATCCGTCGGTAGTGTGCTCGGACCACTCGACGAGAGAAGCCAACTCCGCCGTCTTCTCGTCCTCCAAGAGCGAACCTTGCCCGCCTGCGTACGACAATCGTTGTAGACAGAGGTAGTTGCGCCACCCCTTGAGGAGTGCAAACGTCAGCTCGTGGTTCTCGTCGAACGCCGCCCCCGCCAACATCGGAAGATCTTTCCCGACGAGCTGTTCTTGCAGATTGATGGTGTTGGTCGAGACGATGGTGCGCTCTTCGTTCACCCGCGCCCATTCGATGGCCGGGACGAGATAGGCGAACGACTTACCGACCCCCGTGCCGGCCTCGAGGATCGACACACCGCCTTCGTTGTATGTGTCCGCCACGTATGCAGCCATGTCGCGCTGGCTCGGCCGGTCTTCGAACTGGCCCAGCACACTTGCTACCGGGCCGTCGGCGCCGAGCAGGTCGCCGACTGCGGGAGCGTCGAGCATCTGATACGACGGTGCGCGCGGCACCTCGACCACCACGTAGATGGTGGTGGCGTGGTTATCGATGATGCCAAAACCGATGCCGGCATCGTGCAAGCGTGCGGCCACCGTGAGATCGGCCTGTGACGGTTCGAGCACGCCGCTCGGGTGGTTGTGCACCAACATCTCGCCACGGCTCGCGACGCCCGGCAACGCGAGCACGGCCGCGACAGTCCCGCGCGCAACAACGCGCGTTGCGACGAGCGTGCCGTCGGCATCCAGCTCTGCAACAAAGGAAACTTCGCGGCCCCCGGCGGCAGCGATCTCTTTACGAAAGGATTCGCTGACCGCGGGGTCGATACGACTCACGTCTTCAGCTCGCGCTTCTTCGCCGCGGGAAAGAGGACATTGTTGAGGATGAGCCGATACCCGGGGGAGTTCGGGTGGAGCGAGAGATCGGTCGGTGGATCACCGATGCGGTGCTGCGGGTCTTCCGGGTCGTGTCCGCCGAAGAACGTCCACGTACCGGACCCGTATTCGCCGTGAATGTACTTGGCCCAAGGTGTACCCTCTTCGTCGGCCAGGATCGTCACGCCCGGTTTGAGACGCTCGCGCACGAAGGAGGTCGTGAGCCCGTAGTAGTCGGGAATGATGGATCGATGGTTTTGCACCAACATGGTGGGAACCGGATCGATCTTCGCGGCAAAGTTAAACAGCTTGAACGCACCAAGCGGTTGGCGTTTGGCGGCGTTGTTGACCTGGTGGCCGTCGACGTCTGAGAAACTGGCGGTCATCGGCGACAGCTCGAGGCGGACCTTGTCGAACGCCATCGCGCGATCCCAACGAAGTTTGCCCGAGGCGTCGGGATCCATGGGTGTACCGTCCGCGTACCGCGCCGCCACGTCCACGGTTTCCGACGCCAGGGCGATCTCCAACGTTTCGGTGGCCGTGCACATGGCAAAGAGGAATCCCCCTTCATCCACGTAGTTGCGGATACTCCGAGCTACCGCCTTTTTCAAATCGGGAACGGATGCAAAGCCCAACGTCCTCGCCATGTTTTGATTCCTCTGCACCATTTCGGTGAGCCACGGCGTGCCGCTGTACGTGAGATAGAACTTCGAGTATTGCCCGGTAAAATCTTCGTGGTGCAGATGCATCCACTCATAGTTTTTCAATTCGCCGCCGACAACCTCGGCGTCCCAAATACGATCGTATTCGACACCGGCATACTCGAGCACCATCCGCACCGCGTCATCCCACGGTGCGTTATTTGGCGGCACGTACACCGCCACTTTCGGCGCTTTCTCCAACGGCACCGCATCCATGTTGTTGGCAGCGATCGTACCGCGCACGTTCACCACGTCGGTATCCGTCAGCTGAACGGCGGAAACACCTTGCAAGGCAGCGTCGCGTTGCGTGGCCGGATCGAGGGGCAACAAAAAGCTCCCGTCGCGAAAATTCAGCAACCACTCCGCGCGCCCACCTCTTTGGAGTGCGCGGAATGTCACACCGTACGCTTTCAAGTGATTGGATTGCTCGTCGTCCATCGGAATCAACATCCACGTGGCACGCGCAGATGACTGTTTCCCGGCAACGCCCAATCCCGCGGCGGCAGCGAGGCCCCCCATGGTTTCGACGAACTGACGTCGCTTCATCGTACCGGCACCGCCCCTCTCAAACGGTCCAACATTCGCCGCGCCAGCGGCACGATGGCGCTCTCCGGATAATCGAGGATGAGACCTTCGAGCCTCGTGAGCGCCTGATCTTTGCGTCCTTGTTTCTCATACGCGCGAGCGACGTGGTATTGGGCCGCGGGCGCCGACGCCGATTTAGCGTCGGCAGCGATCGCACCCAGAAAAGATCGTTCGGCACGACCGTAATCGCCATGGTCGAGCGCCAGCCGACCTGCATACGTCAAGACGCCCGCACGCCCTCCACGAGCCGGCAGTGCTGCTGCGGCCGTCTCCAAACCAGCAAGCGCACCGGTGGTATCTCCGCGCACGAGCCGCATCAGCGCGTCCCCTAAGGCGGGCACGGAGTCGGGCTTGATGTTTTGCACCAGTGCCAGGAGGGCGGTGCGCTTGGTGACTTCTTTGCGCGAACCCGCGCGTGGACCAGCGCCGCGAAAGAAGTCGGTGGCTCCACGGAGGTCGCCACGATAAAGCGCGATCCAACCGCGCACCGCCAGCACCGTCACGGTGGAGTCGTCTCCCAGCACCAACTCCGCGCGGTCCAGTTCGGCGTCCCTGATCCATGCCCACGCGATTTTTTGACGGAGATCGGCCGCGTCATCAACGGTGAGGCGATCCGCCCACTCGTGCAGGCGCGCTTCCGCTTCTTCGACGCGTCCGGACTCGGCCGTCACGGAAATCAAAGTCGCAACCGCTGCCGCCTGAGAGCCGCGTCCGGCTCCCTCGCCGGCCGCGATCTGTTCCAACATTCGCTCGACAGCGCTGCGCTCGCCGGCATCGGCATATGCGCTGGCGGCGTCGATGCGGGCGCGTTGGGCCGCCGACCCGACCGAAAGCTGCGCCAAACGTTCGAGCGCCATGCCGCGAGCGCGTGAACCCGCATTGGTGCGCACGCGGCTGGCTCGGTCAGCGAAGCGGCGCAGCAGAGGAACCGCGTCCTGCGAGTTGCGCGGTAGGGAACGATCCAAAAGCACCCAACCTTCCTCGGGCCGGTTCCACGACACGAGGAGATCCGACGCGATCCGTCCACTCAAACGATCGTTGCGGTTTTCCACCAGGAGATCGACGATCGACTCACGCGCGCCGATGGGCGCCTGGATCAGGTTGGTCACGGCGGCGCTGAGCAACGCAGGGTTTTCTCGCGTCGCATCACGCCAATATCGAGCTGCCGCCCGCCAATCGGCATCGAGCACGGCCAGCTCGGCCATTTCTTGCGATAGGGATGCGGTGCCAAGTCGCGATGCGCCCTCCTCGAGCACCCGCCGGGCGCCGCTCACGTCTCCAATCTCTTTCAGCGCGGACGACCATTCGCGATACGGATCGGAGCTGAGCGGCATCGCGGCGACCCAAGCGCGCGCGGCCTCGGTCAATCGATCGGGGCGGTCCAGTTTCGCGAACACCCTCACCTGTAACGCGCGCACCGACCCGTGCTCGGGTTGCAACACGAGGGCCGAATCGATATGTGGCAAAATGGCATCGAGTTGGCTGATCCGCGGCAATACGCGCTCGAGACCGAGCAGCGCCGATAGGTTTGTCGGACTCCGCTCCAGGATATCGCGGTAGCGACGGCTGGCCACTTCGTAACGGCCCCGACGTTCCAACTCAAACGCCTCGCCCAGGTCCGTCGATCCACGCTGCCGCGCCGCCGACACCGCCGGCGACAAGAGAAGTGTGAAGACGACGACCGCGCTCAGCCTACCGGCGGCCAGGTTCGGCATTCAGCCTCCGGAAGTAATCGAGAATCAAGCGCCGCTCTTCGGGACTGAACCGCCGGAGCTGCTCCCATTTGGGATACGGATATTGAGCCTCGGGGCCCGTCGGTCCCAACAATTCCGGTGGCAACCGCAGGTTGGTCTGATCGCCTGTTTCACTTTGGCGCTCTTCTTTCTCGTCCTCTTCATCGCTGCGTAGCGTACGGCCGGCGTCGAGTAGACGGCGGAACAGCCGTTCTTGTCTCTCCACCGTTTCACGATCCAACTGGCCTGCCTCGAGCATGCGCGCTAGTTCCAAGGCCTCTTCCGCCAGCTCTTCGGCGGACTTGGGCCCGCCCTCGGCGTCCATCCGCTCCAACTCTTCGCCGAGTTGCCGCTGTCTCTCGGCCAGCTCTTGTAACATTTGTTGCAACATCTCCTGCTGGCCTTCAGCCATCATCGGCATCATCTGTCCACCATCGGCGGCCATGGATTGTTGTTCCTGCGCCATCTGTGCCATCTGCTCCATGGCCTCCGACATGCCCGAACCGGACTCCGAACTCTCGACCTTGCTGCGGTTGCGAAGCAAGGAATACGCCACCTCGTTCAAACCGTCGAGTGCCTGCCCGGCACGGTCTCCCGCTTGTCGAGTGTTCGGTGTCGCCTCCTGCAATTCCTGCAATGCCTCCGTCATCTTCAGCCGTGAGAATCCCAGGGCGGTGCTCAGCTCGGGTGAGACCAGCGCGTTCTTGCCTGCCGCGTTTTGAAGACGTTCGATCACGCGGTCGACGCCTTCCCGAATCGCCGCCTGCTGATCGCGCACGTCGGCGGCCGATTCACCGCGCTGCAATCGTTCCCCCACCGACTCCTGTCGCTCAGCGAGATCGGCGGTCTCGACCAGAGCGGCGTCCATCATTTCCAAAACCTCTTCGCGCCAATCCTGTCGCATCTCCTCGAGCTGCTGACGTAAGTCGCTCGCGACGGGGTCGAGGTTCTGGCTCGCCTCCTGTCCCGATTGTTGTGCCTGTTGGTTCTGCCCCTGCGATGCTTGCTGCGCAGCTTGCCGCATTTTCTGCATCGCTTGACCTGTCCGCTCTTGCGACTGCTGAACGCGCTCGCCGTTCTGCGCCGCCTGATCGAGGGCCTCTTGAAGCTGCTGCAGCCCGTCTTGCAGTTTTTGGGCCTCGTCCGAAAGAGCTTCCTCCTGCGGGGCGAGCGAAGAATCCGACTGCTCTCCCTCGCCTACCGCTCTATTCCACTCTTCTTGTCGTTTGGAGAGATCTTCCGCGTCGTCGGCGAGCGTGGACATCTGGCCCTCCAAAGCCGCCCGCTCGAACAATTCCTCGCTCCGTTCCAACTGTTCGCGCAAGCGCTCCTGCGCTTCCGCCAGTCGCTCGAGCAGTTCCTGCACCGACTCCTCATCCAACTGCTCGAGAGCCTGTTGCAACTGCTGGAGTGTCTCCTGCATCTCCGGCGTGATCGCCTGCTCGAGCATTTCCTGCAATTCCATCAGGCGCTTGTGCCACTCCGGGTCGGTGATGCCCGCTTCCCAACCGGACTCCGCGAGTTCCTGGAGTTGCTCCGCAAGCTCTTCCGCACGCTCGACGAGTCGTTGTTGTTCTTCCGAAATCTCTGCGGCTTCTTCGGCCGACCGAAAGTCCATCCGGTCATCGGTGTCGCCACCTGCCCCGTCCGTACGCTTTTTTCCTTCCGCGGCAAGGTTGCGTGTCTCTTCGGCCAAGTCGCGCTGCGCTTGTAGTAAGGAGTCGGTATCGGCAACCAAATCGTTGGCCGCGTCTCGAACCGCTTCGCGAATATCGGCAATCGACGGCAAGTAGAGCGCGTATTCGCGGCTTGCGGTCGATTGTCGATTCGGTGCGTTATCGAATGCACGGAGATGGTAGTACGCCGTGTCGCCGGCGACGAAACCCTGGCCAGTCAAGTCAAGTGCCCATTGCAGCACCGCGCGATCGGTCCCGCCAACGGGAAGGGGTATGGTGTCGGTGGTGGTTTCCCCGTCCGTTCCCGCGCGTGCGGCCCGCCGGATCGTTACTTCTACGCGAGTGAGCAGGTTGTCGTCACGCGCGTCGATCACGAGGAGTTGGCGCAGCGATGGAGCAATGGTCGTGTCTACTCCGGGCACCGGCACCGCGATCTGGGGCGCGCTATCCGGGACCGCCACGACATGGAGGACGGGGTTGGAGTCTTCCAAGCTGCGGCCGCCCTCGAGTGAGACGACCAATTCCCAATCGCCGCCGCGCCGCACGATCGCGCGTCCGGAAAAATCGCTGCCGTCGACGTCCAACCCCACCGTATCGACCGCGGCCACGTTCCAGAGGGCCGAGCTGATTGGTAGGGTGGCGCGGCCTCGCACGCGTAGCGCGGTGCCGACAGGCAGGTAGGCACTGTCTCCCGGATACAACGGGGCATGGGGACGCTCGAGGTACGCGGGGTATTCTGCGGAGAGCACGATGTCGCTGAGAAAAGCGGGAAAGGCGACACGCACCTGCACCGTCTCAGATGTGCCACGCCCGCTCACCGCGCGGAAGAACCGGTCGCTATCGAGGGGTCCCACCGTCGTCGCCGCGTTGCCGACGCTGTCCAGTTCGATGGGAGTTGTGCTCCACGATTCGCCTGGAGCACGCGTCCACAGCGTGGCTTCCCGCCGTCCCACCGCTGTGATCGACACGGTGACGCTCTCACCTCGGCGGACTTCGTCGCGATCCAGCGTGAGGATGACGGCGCCACGGGCCGCGTTCAGTGTTGCGAACGGATGCCAAAAGGTCGCACCGCGTCCGGAATTCGGGACGGAGAGCGTGAACAACGACACGCCCAGCAACCCGGCAACGGCACTCAACCGTAACGTGCGAATCCCTGCCGCACGCGACGGCGCAACCGCAGCATTACCGTGCTGGTCCAGCCACGACGACGCCTGAACGTCAGCCATGTCGAAGAGCGCCCGGCTACCGCGTGTGGTTTCGTCAACCACGCCTTCCAGCGAACCTCGTCGCAAACGGCCGAGATTCTCCACGTTCTCCGCGAGGCGGTGCACAGTGGCCCGTCGCATACGTCGGCGATATCGCCGGACACCCCACACCACGGTGGCCACAGCGCCCAGCCATCCAACCAACACCGAGAACGGAACGACCTGATACGCCCCCAAGCGACCCAGGACGACACCAGTCGCAAGCACCCCGAGCGTGGCCGCCGCCGTGAACAGCAACGCCGTCCCCAGCTCGCGGCGGACGATTTGGCCCCGCCAGGCCTCCAGCCACCGGTACGTGTGAGTCATCGGCCGGCCACCACGGAAAAAACGTACAGATTTACCCCCATCTGGAATGCCAACTCCCGAATGTCGGCGGGGTCGTCATGTACTCCCACGTCCTCCCATCCATCTCCGAGATCGGTCTGGTATGAATAGAATACTGCCAATCGGTCGTCTATAAAAATCCCAAACCCCTGAGCCGGCTCGCCATCGTGCTCGTGGATCTTGGGAATCCCCTGGGGCATCTCATAGACGACGTTGTAAATCGGATGATCCAGCGGGACCTCGATCAACGGGCGGTCAGGAAAAACGCGGGCAATCTCCCGGCGAAACGACTCGTCCATGCCATAATTGTCGTCGGCATGGAGAAATCCGCCATTCTCCAGGTACCGCCGCAAGAGGAGGACCTCCTCGTCCGAAAACAGCACGTTGCCGTGGCCGGTCATATAGATGTATGGCATGTCCCAGAGCTCGGGACTCGTGATGGTCACCACCTGCTCGCGGTCGGTGACCGGAAGCGATGTCCGGCGACCGACTTCCATGAGAAGATTCGGGAGACTTGACGGGTTGGCGTACCAATCGCCGCCACCGTCGTAATGGAGTCGCCCGATCGAAAGCGTGCGATGCGACGCCTGACCGACGGCGGGGTTCGGGACAAGGGAGACCGCTCCGAGAAGAGCGGTCAGGAAGACAAAGGGCGGTAAGCCGGTAGGGCGGTAGGGCGGTAATCCCGCGGCTCGTGCACCTTTGCCCCCGTGCCCCCGTGCCCCTGTGCCCCACAGCCTCTCCTGCTCGATCAATACCGTTCCTCCATGTCCAACCCGTTCAACGGGGATTCGCCGTCATCGCGGTGACCACTCGATAGGTCTCCTTCCTTGATACCTGCAACTCTTCTGCCAACCGGGCCGCCGCATCGCGACGACTCTCGCCCTGGTCCAAAAGCTCCCGCGCACGCGCGCGAATAACCTCTTCATTGACTACGGGGCGTTCCGCGGGCTTGCTGGCCACGAGCACCGTAATCTCGCCCTTTGGAGGCGTTTCGCGATAGTAAACCGCCAGTTCGGCGAGGGTCCCGGGGCGCACCTCCTCATACACTTTGGTCAATTCACGGGTGACCACGCAGCGGCGGCCACCGCCACATAGGCCGGCCAGGTCGTCGAGCAAGGCGGCCAGACGTTTGGGGGACTCGAACAGCGCCACCGTCCAGGGGCTCTGGGCCACCGCCTCGAGCAAACGGCTCCGGTCTTTGCCCTTTCGTGGCAGAAACCCGAGAAACGTGAACCGGTCGGCCGGAAGCCCTGACACGCTCAGCGCGGCCACCACGGCCGACGGCCCAGGAACCGCTACCACCTCGATTCCGGCGGCTTGCGCTTGCTCCACCAACACGCCGCCCGGATCGCTCACCGCCGGCGTGCCGGCGTCCGTGAGCACGGCGATTGACGATCCCTCGACCAGCAAGTCGATGAGCTCGCCGAGACGCTTGGCCGGCGAGTGGGCGTGACAGCTCACCACCTTGGGCCGCGCACCCACGTGGTTCAGCAGCGTTCGACTGCGGCGCGTGTCTTCCGCCGCCACCATGTCCACTTGTCGGAGCACCTCGGCCGCTCGAGGCGAGAGATCGCCCAGGTTGCCCAGGGGCGTGGCGAGGACGAAGAGCCGGCCCTTCACACCGCTCCCCCCGACGGGCAGACGGGCCCGCCCCCCGCACTGCCACCACCCGACGGGCAGACGGGCCCGCACCACCCTACCCGGCCACCCAACGGGAAGACGGGATCGATGACGGAACCGCCCGTCTGCCCGTCTGCCCGTCTGCCCGTCAAAGAAAAGGCGCCATCCCTCCCCGGACGACGCCGTTTCACGAATCTTCGAGAGACAACTTGCCGCCGGCCGATCACCCCAAATGTGCCTCGATCTTCTCAACCAGGTGGGCCTTGGGGACCGCTCCAACCACGGTTTCGACGTGCTCGCCATCTTTGAAGAGCAACACGCTGGGAATAGACCGCACGTTGAAGCGCATCGCGGTACTCTGGTTCGCATCCACGTCGAGCTTGCCCACCTTCAGCTTTCCGTCGTACTCCTCGGCGAGCTGTTCGATGAGCGGCGCGATCGCCCGACATGGGCCGCACCACTCGGCCCAGAAATCGACCACGGCCAAACCAGAATGGTTTCCAATCTCCTCTTCGAAGACGTCGTCGGAGAGTGTTACCGGAACTGACATTCTTCTTCCTCCACGATTATGTTGGGCCCGCACGATGACCTTCATTCACCACACCGATCGGAGGATCAATGCCTCCCGACAACCCTTCTATCGCTCACATCGGCGTCGCGGTTCCCGACCTCTCCGCGGCGACGGCGTTCTACCAAGATGTACTCGGTGCCGTTCCGAAACCGCTCGAGGCGGCGGACGGCGCCAGCATCGTATCACTGCCGTTCGGCGACGTCGATGTCGAACTTCTCGAACCTCAGACGGACGACGGGCCGGTTGCCAAATTCATCGCAAAACGCGGACCGGGAATCCACCACATCTGCTTCCGCGTGCCCAATTTGGATGCCGCCCTGCAGCGCTGCCGAGATCGTGGGTACCAGTTGGTGGACGACCAACCGCGCATCGGCGCACACGGCCAACGCATCGCCTTCGTGCACCCCAAGTCCACATCAGGTATTCTACTCGAACTTACGGAATAACCAATGCCGGGAGGTCTCCGAGGGTTCCGCCCTACACACACTCCCGGGCTGGGTTCCCGGCTTGGGTCAGGTCGATGTTCGAGACCAACCACCCTCCGCCCAGACGAACCAGTTCGAACGGCACGGTGTGTACGCAGCCGGCTCTGGTCAGCTGGATCTGGTACGAACGAAGCCTGTCGCCGGCCATCGCACCGGCGCGAACCTCGTATTCATCGTGCGTGAGGTAGCGCTGCATCACGGTGAGCCGTTTTTCCAGGTCGGCGGGGTCCATTTTCTCGACGGCCGGACCCCTGGTCGTGCCCCACAATTGCCCCATGGCAACGAGGTTCTTGGCCTCCACCGCGCTCATGAACCGCGTGACCGTAACTTGCGGATCGACCGGGAGCATGAGAGATGAAGACGACCTCGACCCACAGGCTGCAACAGCCAGGGTCGCGCTCAGCAAGAATGTGTTGCGAAGAACTTGCGCCATGATGATCGATTTCGTGATGTTCCATTCGAAGCTAAACATTCCCAGTAGGCGGGGCAACGATGCGTTTCTTTGTGAACGTGGATCACGTGGCGACGGTGAGACAAGCTCGTCGCACCGACGAGCCGGACCCGGTGGCGGCCGCCGTGGCATGCGAGCGCGCCGGCGCCGACGGCATCACCGTGCACCTGCGTGAAGACCGACGTCACATCCTAGACGACGACGTGAAGCGTCTTTGCGCGACCATAGCGACCCACCTCAATCTCGAGTTGGCCACCGACGACGATATCGTCGCGAGCGCGGTCGCATTAAAACCACATCAGGCCACGTTCGTGCCCGAAAAACGTGACGAAATCACGACCGAAGGCGGTCTGGACCTCTCCGGAGACGCCGCCGGCCTGAATTCGCGATTGAAGCAGGCCATCGACCGAGTGCAGGACGCCGGCGTGCGGGTGAGTCTCTTCATCGATCCTGACGAGGCGAGCATCGAGCGCGCAGCCGAATTGGGCGTGGCGGCCGTAGAACTTCATACCGGCGATTATGCCAACCGGTGGCGCGATTCGGACGATCCCCTCCATCGGCTCCAGGAAGCAGCGACCTTCACAAAAGACGCCGGACTCGCCGTCCACGCCGGGCACGGGCTAACGTACCGCAACGTCCAGCCGGTGGCCGCCATTCCCGAGATCGAGGAACTCAACATCGGGCACAGCGTCGTCAGCCGGAGCATTATGGTCGGGATCGAGAGCGCGGTGGCCGAGATGCGAGCCCTGATCGGCGCGGCCCGCGTTGACTAACTTACTGCGCCACAGTAATTTAGCCTCCGCCACAGCGGGATATTCGCAATGACGCAACCGATGGGAATGGCTGACTTCTTCACCATGGAGGCCGGGGAATACCTCGAACTCCTCGACGCCATGGTGTCTCCCGAAGGCAGTCCGGACTTCCTCGAGTTCTATCGCCTCGCGCGCGCGCTGCGGGGCTCGGCCCTCATGGCCAACCAACACCAGATCGCCGACGTGGTGGGGGGTCTCGAAGCGCTATCGCGAGGGGGGCGCGACGGCACGGTGACGTGGGAGGAAGCGCACCGGCAACTCTCCATTCGAGCTGTCGACGACCTGAAGGTTCTGGTCCGTACCATCAACAACTGGACGGCCGTAGAGGACGCTCGGGCCCAGCAGATCATCACCGAGATGCAGAAAGTCACCGGCGACACAGTGCAGCCGGAGCGCCAGGTTCAAGAACTCGACGCGGCCACCAGAGCGTTCATCGCACGTGAGGGCGCCGCCGTCGGCAGCGCGTTGGATCAAGCGGCGAAGACATTGGCACGAAATCCGATGGCATTCAGCTCCCTCGACGCGGTGTTGCGTGCGACCCAGCCGATCCGCGGAATCGCCAGCCTGGCCGACCTTCCGCCCCTCCCGGATTTGCTCGATGGCATCGAGCGGGCGGTGCAGGAGACGGTACGACGCAAGGAACCCATGCCGAATCCGGGAGATGTGTTCGATGCCGCCGCGAGGGCGATCTCCAAGACCTCTCAGGATATCGCCACCGCGGGACACGCGGATCCGGACGGACCCGAAGCACAGGAATTCGCGAGGTTGCTGGGCGGCATGTTGGAGACGGGTCCGGATATCGTTCCGATCGAAACCCTGTATCACGAAGACGCCGGCCCACACGTGGTGAGTGTGGGAGCATCGCCGACCTCAGACCATGCACCCGACCAGCTGGAGATGATTTCGTTCGGGGAACGCCTGAATCAAGCCGCGCAAGACTTGGAGGCCGCGCAGTCCAACACGCAGCGACAAATTCGGGCGCACGGACTTGCCCCAACGCTTCGCGCCCTTGAAGGCGCCAGCGCGGTGACGGCCCGTTTCGTCGGCGCGGTCCGCAACGCGATAGCCGGGAACGCAGCGGTGACGCACACAGACGGCCTCGCCGCAGCACTCGGAGAAGCGGGCGGGATACTCAGTAGCTGGGACGACACCGACTCCATCGCGCAGCGGCTCGATCCCGTGACAGCGACCATCGACGGGTTGGGCCAGCGACCCGACGGGGTTGCGGCGCCGACACCGAGCGCCGTGAGCGAGCCGGAAGCCCCCGCGCTCGACCCGGTGCCCAAACCACCTACGCCCGTCGAGGCCGTGCCTGAACCCGACGCTTCGACACCGGAACTCGACGCAGATTGGTTGGCCTCCAGTCTGGCGACGTACCACAAATTGTGTGCGACGGGAAACGCCGACGCCGTTCTGGGCCGAATCTTTCCCCAAGCCGCAGCAACAGCACCCGCAGACCAGAAGGAAGTAATCGGACCGATAACCGACTACTGTTATTCGGGTGCGGCGGCGCTAAAACAAGCGATAGCACTCCGGGAAAAACTCGCGATCGGCCTTCCCGAAGACCACCGAGACCTTCTCCAGGAAATGTTCGATCTCGTCGAGCTCGGCCTCCAAGAAACCAGCTAAGTCGCCTCGACTCGGGGCCACAGGCATCGCCGGGATCCTGATCTCGGTCGTGCTGCTGTGGTGGGCGCTTCACGATGTCGATCTCGGCGAAGTGGTCGAGCATATGCGGGCTGTGCGGGTCGTACCATTCATCGCGTGCGTCGTGGTTGCAACCCTCACGTTTCCTATCCGCGCCATTCGCTGGCAATACCTCCTGCGGCTCGACGGCGAAAAGCTGCCGTTCGTTCCGCTGTGGCACGCCACCGCCATCGGGTTCATGGCCAACAACGTCCTGCTGGCGCGCGCTGGGGAGGTGGCTCGTGCTTACGCGGCTCGGCGACTGACTGGAGTTCCGTTCATGACCGCTGCCGCGTCGCTGGTCGTGGAGCGAGTGATGGACGGCCTGACCCTCGTCGCCTTGCTGGCCATGGCCATGTTCGCCGGCGGTTTCGAGATGACCACACCGGTGGGTCCGTTCACGTTTGGAAATATCCTTGTTTTTTTCGCAGTCTTGTTCGCGCTACTGCTTGGCGCCGCCGTGTGGGCGGTGCATTGGCCGGACGTGACGCTGAACATTGGCCGTCGGATGCTCACCGCGGCGCTTCCCGGACAGTGGGCTGAAAAAGGTGTGAACGCGTTGAACGGCGTTTTCGACGGGCTCGGAGTGTTACGGGAGTGGAAGCGCTTCGGCATCGTCACCCTCTGGTCGTTCGTGGTGTGGAGCGTCAACAGCCTAGCGTTCTGGCTCGGCATGGTTGCCTTCGAGCTGCCAGTGCCCTGGACCGCGGCGGTCATCCTGAATTCGTTGATTGCCTTCGGCGTAGCAATACCCACAACGCCTGGGTTTTTTGGAATATTCGAGAGCGTTACGCGGGTGACCCTGGTCGTCTACGGCGTCGACGCGACGCTGGCCGTATCGTATGCAGTTGGATATCACCTCTTCACGTTCATACCGATCACGCTACTCGGCTTGTGGTCGTTGTCGCGCGCGCACCTACATCTCACCGATTTGCGAACGGCGCATTCTGAGCCGGAATCGATTGAGGAATAGCCACGGAGACCACGGAAACCACGGACCCCCTCCCCCATCACGGACTTTTCTTGTTTTTCTTCATCACTACCCAAGTGCCTGTCGCACCACGGCGGGGTGGAGGGGGAACAACACATCCGGTGGGCGGGGTGGGGTTTCCGTGTGTTCCGTGGATTCCGTGGCTATTTTCTGAGTGCCTTCTCCTCCGAGTACGCCGTGCTGAGCAACTCAACGCCCGATATAGTAAGCGTCAAAGCCCACGCAAAAATCAACTTGTTCTTGCGCGTGTTGAGCCGTGAAACGACCGGATTTCACGGCATCGAGACGTTATTCACGTTGCTCGAGTTGGCCGACGACATCACGGTGGAGCGCACGGGCGGCGGGATAGACCTCGACGTTGAAGGCGCCGAGACCGGACCAAAGGACGACAATCTGGCGGTGCGGGCGGCGCGTGCGGTATTGGAAGCCAGCGGCGGCGGGTTAGGCGTTCGGATCCACTTGAAGAAGAACATCCCCGTGCGGGCCGGGTTGGGGGGAGGGTCGAGCGATGCGGCGGCGGTGCTTCACGCGGTGAACAGGTTGGCCGCCGGGGCCGTACCCAGACATGAAATTCTTCAGTTCGCCGCCAAGCTGGGATCGGATGTGCCGTTCTTTGCATCGGGTGCGCCCATGGCTCTGGGGTGGAATCGGGGTGAGAGGCTGTTTAGGCTCTCGGCACCCCCTTCGGCCCCGACATTGCTGGTGGTGCCCGAGAGCGGCGTGTCGACACCCGCCGCCTATGATCTGTTGGACCGGGCGCGCAGCAATCCGACACCACGGGGGGCGGTCGTACTCGACCCGGAAGCCCTGCGGACTTGGGGGGGGATCGGACGGCTGGGTGGGAACGATTTCGAGTCCGTGGTGTGGGCCGAGGAACCCCGAATTCGGGAGATCTTCGAGCAGCTGGCGCAAACCAATCCACTGTTGGTGAGAATGTCGGGCTCTGGATCGGCGGTGGCGGCGATCTATAGGTCCCACACCGATTTGGAACATGCAGCGACGATGATAGGTACCGGAGGACAGGGCCCTGTGCGAACCGAAACCCGGTCGAGCGCCGCCCCCGGACCGGTAGCCCAAACCGTCCAAGACCCATAGTTTTTGGTCTGCATTTGAATACGATTGAGACATCTGGAGGCATATAATGACGCAAGAGAACACGGACCTCACCGCGGTAGTTGCCCGGCTCGAACGGCAGCTTCGCACCGTCAAGCTCACGCTCGGGATCGTTTTGTTGGGAATTGCCGGATTGGCGCTCACCGCGTGGGTTAGTCCGCAGGGAGACACCATTACGGCAAAGCAGTTCATGGTGATCGACAATGACGGCATCCCTCGAGGGATGTTCGGTCTTCTGGCGGACCAGGCCTCCGTCGGCATGATGTACACCGACCCATCAGGCAATCAGCGCATCGAAATGAGTGTGGACCCGGACGGGAGGCCGAGCTTGGCGCTCATGGACAAAACCGGAACCGTGCGGTCGGAGATCGGCCAGAGGGCCGACGGATCACCCACGATCGTTCTTACCGATTCTACGGAGGTGCGCCGCATCGCTCTGAGCGCTACCAACCAAGGCGGGGGCCAAGTGACGTTCTTCGGCAAAGGCGATGCGGGAGGTGTGCCGCCCCAGCGCGCGATGGTGGGCACGTTCGACAACGGCCAGCCGGCCATTATGTTCTATGACACAGGCGAGAGTGTTCGGGCGTTGCTCAACATGTCCGTGGACGGAGCGGCACAGTGGAGGTTCTTCGGTGCGGATGGGACCACCGAACGGGCGATCGTCGGGGTCTTTGGGAACGGCCAACCGATCGTGCGTTTGGCCGACTCTACCGGGATGGCCACTTTTCTCCGGCTTGGTGGAATGCCTGTCGACACTACAGTCGCCCCCCCGAGCGCGACTGAAGGGAATTAGTGGCGGCGCTCGACTAGATTCCATCCTGTAGCGTTTCCCGGTGCACGACATCACTGGCCCCTCGTCCAATGGCAGGACTCCGGCCTTTGGAGCCGGCAATGGTGGTTCGAATCCACCGGGGCCAATTCTGGAGAGGACATGGATCAAAGCACCGCTACGTCACACAATTCTGAACGTGAAGTCGTTGAATCGGTCGTAATCCGGTTCGCCGGAGACTCCGGGGACGGCATGCAGGTCACGGGCGCCCAGTTCACTCAAGAGACCGCGCTCTTCGGCAACGACCTGGCCACATTCCCCGATTTCCCGGCCGAGATACGCGCACCCCTCGGCACCACGTTCGGTGTTTCGGCTTTTCAGATTCATTTTGGATCGCAGGTGCGCACATCGGGCGACGCGCCAGACGTGCTCGTGGCAATGAATCCTGCCGCGCTCAAGGTAAGCCTCGAGGATCTCAAGATCGGCGGTATGATCGTCGTCGATGAAGGCACGTTCGATGCCCGCAATCTCGCAAAAGCCGGTTTCGAGTCGAACCCGCTGGAAGATGACACGCTTGCGCCCTATCAGACGGTCCAAGTCAACATCTCGAAGCTCACGCTCGAAGCCGTCAAGGACCTCGGCCTCTCCCAGAGGGAAGCCGTGCGATGCAAGAATTTCTGGACGCTCGGGTTGATGTTGTGGATGTACGGGCGGGACCGTGAAGCCACGGTCGAGTGGCTGAATAAAAAATTCGGGAAGCGTCCAGAGATCGCCAAGGCCAATGTCACGGCACTCAACGCGGGCCACGCGTTCGGCGAGACCGCCGAGATGTCGAGCGACCTGAGCGGATATGCCGTGGCGAGGGCCGATGTCGCCCCTGGCCTGTACCGAACCGTTACGGGGACCGAGGCCCTTGCCTGGGGATTGGTCGCCGGTGCTCGCGCCGCCGGGCTCAAGATCATGCTCGGGTCGTACCCGATTACGCCGGCCTCCCCGTTGCTGCACAGCCTGGCCGGCCTGAGGGCCTACGGCGTCACGACCTTCCAGGCCGAGGACGAGATCGCGGCCGTGTGCTCCGCCATCGGCGCCTCGTACGCCGGCGCGCTCGGTGTCACATCCAGCTCCGGGCCGGGGATTGCCCTCAAGACAGAAGCGATCGGTCTGGCGATCAGCACCGAGCTCCCGCTCATTATCGTCAACTCGCAGCGCGCCGGCCCATCCACCGGGCTGCCAACGAAAACGGAACAATCGGACCTTTACCTGGCAGTGTACGGACGGAATGCGGACGCACCCATGCCGGTCATCGCTGCGGCCACGCCTACGGACTGTTTCGATGTAGCGATTGAGGCGGTGAGAATTGCTACCAAATACATGACGCCCGTGATGCTGCTGACGGAGGGATATCTCGCGAACGCCGCCGAGCCATGGCGCATTCCGGATCCGGAAGATGTCCCGGCGTTCCCCGTCACTTTCCGAACGGAGCCCGAGGGCTTCCAACCGTTTGCCCGCGACCCGAAAACCTTGGCTCGTGCGTGGGCGATTCCGGGAACGCCGGGGCTCGAGCACCGCATAGGTGGCTTGGAGAAGGATTCCGTCACCGGCAACATCTCGTACGACGCTGAGAACCATCAACACATGACCGACGTACGGGCCGCCAAGATCGCCGGCATCGCCAACGACATCCCGCCCCAGTTGGTTGAATACGGGGAAGAGACGGGCAGCATGGCGGTGGTTGGGTGGGGATCGACCTTTGGACCCATCAACCAGGCGGTGCGCCGTGCGCGCGACGAAGGGCACGACGTGTCCCAGATTCATATTCGGCACATCTTCCCGCTGCCGACCAACCTCGGTGATCTCTTGGCGGGCTTTGATAGAGTGTTGGTACCCGAGATGAACAACGGCCAGTTGCTCACACTACTCCGCAGTACCTACGCGATTCCAGCGGAGGGACTCAACAAAGTGGCAGGCAAGCCCTTCCGGGTGAGTGAAATTTTCGATGCGATACAGACACGGATGGGAGACGCATCATGACGGAAACCGTAGCAGCGCTAACGGCTAAAGATTTTGCCTCCGACCAGGAGGTCCGGTGGTGTCCCGGTTGCGGGGACTACGCCATTCTCAAATCCGTACAGCGCACCCTGCCGAGCCTCGGCGCGAAAAGGGAAAGCACGGTTTTCGTTTCGGGAATCGGCTGCGCGGCGCGTTTCCCGTATTACATGTCGACATACGGGTTCCACACGATTCACGGGCGCGCACCGGCCATCGCGACTGGAATCAAACTCGCCAACCCGGACCTGGACGTTTGGATCGTCACCGGCGACGGCGACGCGCTCAGCATTGGCGGGAACCACCTCATTCATGTCTTGCGAAGGAATGTCGACGTCCAGATCCTGCTGTTCAACAACGAAATCTACGGACTTACCAAAGGCCAATACTCCCCTACGTCACGGCGCGGGACTCGGTCGCCATCGACACCGAAGGGCTCGGTGGAGAATCCCATTTCGCCCGCCGCACTGGCGTTGGGTGCCGGCGCACGGTTTGTCGCACGCACGGTTGACACGCTCCAAAAACACATGCCGGGCGTGCTCAAACGGGCCTACGAACACCAAGGCGCCTCGCTCGTGGAGATATTGCAGAACTGCATTGTCTTCAACGACAAGGTGTTCTCCCATATCACGGAGAAGAACGTCGCGGTCGAACGCCAACTTCACCTCGAACACGGACAGCCCTTGTTGTACGGCAAAGACAAAAGGCTGGGACTGCGCATCAAACCCGGCAAGTTCGAGTTGGAAGCGGTTACCCTTGGAAAGAACGGCGTCGCCGAGTCCGACATTTTCGTACACGACGAGACCAACCGGACACTCGCATCGCTGCTGGCGGTGATGGAACCTCCCAATCTCCCGGTCGCGCTCGGTGTGATTTACTGCGACCCGGCCCCGACGTACGGCGACGGAGTCCTCGAACAGGGCGAAGCCGCGAACGAGGAGACGAGCATCGGAGACTTGCTCCGCGCCGGTCGGACGTGGACGGTTATGGGGTAGTTGGTCGGGAGTCGGGAGTCGGGAGTCGGGGGTCGGGGGTCGGGAGTCGGGAGTCGGGAGTCGGGAGTCGGGAGTCGGGGGTCGGGCGTTGTTATTCCGAAGACGTAGTGAAAAAAGGCGGCCATCAATGTTGGGCCGCCCTTTTTTTATGAGTCCGAATCTGAAACCCGACCCCCGACCCCCGACCCCCGACTAAGGCGCCGGCAGTTTCTTTGAGTCTTTCGCCCCGTGCGAGACCCCTGCCCCAATTCCCAAGCCGGCCAAGATCGGAATGGCCAGGCCGCCGACGAATGGAATCACCGCAACGGCAAAACCAGCGGCGAGCCCGCTGGCCACGCCGACGACGACCGGGGCCACCGGGCGTTGTATGGCGTCGACGAACCGAAGTCGCTCGCGGACGAACTTCCGGGTCTTGAAGTACCCAAAACCGCCAAGCGCAAGTGCCAATATGGTTTCAAGGCCAAACATCTGAGTGCCCTCCTAGCGTCCCAGTACGAAACGTATCACTTCTGAGTTTCAGGAGCCAGTGATCATCAACTCCATCAAGTCTATCCTCAATCTCCCGTCACCCATACCCCTCGTCGCCATCTTGGGCTCATCCTACAGATCTAGCGCCGTTCGTAACGCGCGGATGTCGTCTTGGTCGTTATAGAGATACGGTGCGACCCGAATGGCGTTGCCCCGCACCGAAACCGATACCTGTTCGGCGGCCAACCGCTCGCGGAGAGTCGTCGCGTCCATACCCTCCGGAACTCGGAATCCGAACATGTGCGGGCTGCGCCACCGCTCTTCGGTCACCTGGAATCCGGCGTGCGCCAGGTCATCGATCAATCCACCGATCAACGTTCGACAATACTCGCCGACGTTGTCAACTCCCCACTCGTGGAGCTGTTCGAGCGCGGCAATACACATCGGGGTCAAGATGAAGTTACTCACCTCACCGACATCGAACCGGGATGCCGCCGGCCTGTATTCGTCCTGGTAATCCACCAAACGGCTGAAGTCCTCGCTCCCCACCCGTGCTTTCCAATTTTCTTCCAGCGGCACGCCGTCGTCGTAACGCGGACCGTAGTACGCCGCTCCGATGGAGTACGGACCCCCGATCCATTTGTATGCGGCACAAACTACGGCGTCAGGCTGAAGATGCTGTACATCGAACGGTATGGCACCGATGGACTGCGTACCGTCTATCACCAGCGCCGCGCCGACCTCACGCGCACGGTGCGCCACGGCCTCGAGGTCGAAGCGTGTTCCATCGGTCCAGTGCACGTTCGGAACAGCGACGACTGCGGTCGCGTTATCAATGGCGTCGAGCAACTCGGCATTCCAACTTTCGGCTCTCCGGGCCGCCTCGGTTCCGGGAGCGACCACTTTCAACTCGGCGCCGGTCTCATTGCATCGCCGTCGCCACGGATAGACGTGAGACGGGAATTGATCGACGAGCGTCACCACGTTCTGTGCGGCGGTGAGGTGCGTGTTTCTGGCAGCGGCCGATATGCCATACGACGCCGCTGGGATGATCGCAATCCGTGCGGGGTCTCGTACACCGATGAGTGACCCCCACAACCGGCGCAAGTCGTCGGTTCCCTGAAAAAAATCGTCCGGCATAATGTCCGCCGGCATGTTCTTGCGAAGTATCCCCTCCACCCCGGCGGCCTGTACCACCTTCGAGATTGGGGACATGTACGCGCAGTTCAGATAATGTTGCCCAGGCGGTATAGAGAACAGGTCTTTCTTGCAGGAAATCATCGTCGAGTCGTGTTTGAGTAGACCGTAAGGTAACGCCTCGACCAGCAGCGTCTCTATATGGCATCTCTACCTCTAATAAGGGAAGCCGGTAATGGAGGGAAGGCGGAGTTCGAAACGGGGGTCGTGGTCCGGTATGGCGGGACGTCACCTCCGAGGTTACGATTTGGCACCTTTGCGGCGTAGAACGGTATTTGTTGCGGACGCCGCAACTCTAAAACGAAAATACCACTCATGCGACTCATATTCATTCTGTTACTCGCCCTTGCATCGTTCGGTGAACGTCTCGCTGCGAGGCAGGAAGAGGAAGAAGCCCAAGGATCGCGCGCCCAGCGCTCGTTCGTGGACCTTGCGATTGCTCTGGGAAGAAACGGATACAATCGTGTCGAAGGGCTTCCCTTCGAGATTGGCGTGAGGGCCCGGTCGGAGGGCACGGAGCCCTTCCGAGTCCGCGCGGTGGGGATTGTCCGGACGGATCCCGCCGCCGGTTTGGACGCGGTGGGCTTCTCAATCAGAGGGGAAAAACTGTTTTTCGGATCGCGACGGTTCATCGTCGGGGCCGAAGGCTATTCCAAAGTCCGCGCCATCGAGACCCGTGGGATTTCGAACGTCGAGAATTCTCTCAGTTCGGCGATCTTTCGTGTCGACTATCGCGATTACCACAATCGACTGGGCTTCGTCGGTTACGCGACCTATGCTCCCCGCAGCTCTCCTGTTCTCGCCGTCATAGAGATACGCACCGAACGACACGACGTCGTTCCCAGCGGCACCCCTGAATCGTTGTTCGACAACCGGCAACCCTGGCGGGTCCAGCCGTTGGTCGCCGACGGCAACGTGCACTCGGCCACGGCGGCCATCCGCTACGACAACCGAGTGCGGCGCCGGCGCGACCGCGGCAGCGGATGGCTGATCGAGGCGGAAATCATGCAGGCCTTTGGCGGCGACCTCACGCTCACCGAGGTGACCACGGTGCTGCCGGACGGCACCCGTGACGCGGTCATCACGGGACTCCCGACGTTCGACGGGACGTTTACGAAAGGGTACCTGGATGCACGACGATACAATGAGATCGGTGACGCACGGCTCAACATCCGGCTCGCGGCCGGCGGCGTGCTCAACGATGGGATCCTACCTCCCCAATTCCAGCACGCACTCGGGGGCGTCGGAAGTCTGCCCGGACTACACAACTTCGCCGAGGATCCCGCGACGATGACGCCGGCCATGGATTGCGGCGCGCGCAGTTTTTTTGTCGCCACGACCGACATCAGGCTGATTCAGGCCAGTTTCTTTCCTTTCTACGGCTGCGATAGGTACGTCCTGTTCCAGGCACAACTCGAAGGCTATTTCGGATTCGAAATTGGTGACGCCGACCTCGATTTTCGCGACGAGGGTGTGGCAGTGAACCTCGAACTCGTTCCGCGCTGGCTCCTGTTCTTTGACGCCGCCCAGGCCTGGGCACAGGGCAATATCGGTCCGTTTCAGCGCAACGACGAAAGCCGACGCTACGACGCCGGCGGGGGAATCGCCTTTGGAGACCTGGGATTCTATTTGGGCGTGCCTCTCAACGGCGACGACAACGACGTGCAGTTTGTCGTGAGATTGGGGGGGCGGTTTTAGAGGACGGAAGGACGGGCGGGCAGACGGGCGGACGGGCGGACGGGCAGACGGGCAGACGGGCTGACGAGCGGAGCGGTGGACGATTTCGGCAACCGGTGTGCCGTTTGAGAAGAAGGAAGGACGGAACGATGGAAAGACGGAAGGACGGAAGGACGGAAGGACGGAAGGACGGGCGGGCAGACGGGCAGACGGGCGGACCGGTGGACGATCCAGCAGCCGGTGTGCCCGTCTGCCCGTCTGGGGGTGTGGTGCGGGGAGGGGGCCCGTCGGGAGGTGAAGGGTGTGGGGCGGGCCTCGATCGTCGGAGTTTCATGGCCTACCTCTCGGTGCTTGGCATCGGCGGTGCCGGGCTCTGGCAACAGGCCCAACAGGAGGGGTCCATCACCACGGAGATGATCGCGGAAGCGGAAGGTGTGTTTGGGCTGGAGTTCACGGACGAGGAACGTGAATTGATGGTCCGCAACCTGAATCGGAACACCACATCGTACCAAGCCCTGCGCGCCCACGACATCCCGAACTCCGTGCCACCGGCGATCGTGTTCGACCCCGTCCTGCCCAGCATGGCACTGCCGACCGAGCAACGAGCGTTTCGCTACACCAGGCCGGTCGGTGTTTCTCGTCCGAGCACCCTCGAGGCGTTGGCCTTTGAACCGGTGACCGTGTTGAGCGAACTGGTTCGCACCAAACGGGTCACATCGACCGAACTCACCCAGATGTACCTCGACCGGCTCAAGCGGCACGGTCCCACGCTCGAGTGTGTCATCACGCTCACGGAGGAACGCGCGTTGCGGCAGGCGCGCCAGGCTGATGCGGAACTCGCTTTGGGAAAATACCGCGGGCCGTTGCACGGCATTCCGTGGGGCGCCAAAGACCTCCTCGCCGTCAGGGAATACCGAACCACGTGGGGAGCCAAGCCGTACGAGAACCAGCAACTCGACGACAACGCCACGGTTGTGGAGCGGCTCGACGATGCCGGAGCGGTGCTGGTTGCCAAGCTGACACTCGGCGCCCTCGCGCAGGGCGACGTGTGGTACGGTGGCCGGACACGCAATCCCTGGAATCTGGAACAGGGTTCGTCAGGGTCGTCCGCCGGATCTGCAGCCTCGACAGCGGCAGGGCTCGTGGCGTTCAGCATCGGGAGTGAGACCTTGGGATCGATCGTGTCGCCGTCCACGCGATGTGGAGCCACCGGATTGCGTCCTACGTTCGGACGAGTGAGTCGGTACGGGGCGATGGCCCTCTCGTGGACCATGGACAAGTTGGGCCCCATCTGCCGCAACGTTGAAGACTGCGCCTTGGTCCTCCATGCGATCCACGGCGCGGACGGCAAAGACCCAACAGCCCGCACCGTTCCGTTCAACTGGGACCCGAGCATTCGGCCGTCGCAGTTACGGATCGGATATCTGAAGTCGGTGTTCGAGCGAGAGCCGTCAGAACAGCAGCGTGAGAACCGCCCCGCTGATTTTCTCGCCCTCGATGTGTTACGTAACCTCGGAGCAGAGCTGATTCCGTTCGAGTTACCGGAAGAGCTGCCGATCGGAGCCATGCGGATCATCCTAGGCGCCGAGGCGGGGGCCGCTTTCAACGAGCTGACGATGAGCGGCCGGGACGACGAACTGGTCCGGCAAGGCCGGGGCGCCTGGCCCAATTCGTTCCGTAGTGCACGCATGATTCCGGCCGTCGAGTACATCCAAGCCAATCGTTTACGCACGATCGCCATGGGCGCGCTGGAATCCCGATTCGACGGCATCGACGTGTTCGTTGCGCCGACTCGAGGGGGGCAAACGCTGTTGCTCACCAACCTCACCGGCCACCCGACCGTCGTCGTGCCAAACGGTTTCCGTGACGATGGCACACCGATGAGCATTTCCTTCGTTGGCAAGCTCTTTGGTGAGGCGGAAGCGTTGGCCGTGGCCAAGGCTTTCCAGGATGCGACGGAGTTTCATGTCAGAAGGCCGGCAGGGTTTGGCGCTGGGGAGTGAGGGGAGGGGGGCACGGGGGCAGTGGGGCACGGGGGCAGTGGACATCTGTAAACTCTGCCCCTGTGCCCCTGTGCCCCTGTCCCCCCGTGCCCCCCTCTCTACCCCTCCCCCCAGTCCCGAATAAAACTCTCCGGCTCCACCCCCAACGCATCCGCCACGCGCGAGATGTAGTTGAAGTACGCGATCACCTGCGTGGCGTCGTGGATCGCTGTGTCATCCAAACCGTGCTCGCGAAGCTGGTCGAGGTCATCTGCATTGGACGCGTGTTGGTCGTGCGTGAGCTTGGTACCGAAACTGCAGAGAGCCCTATCGGTGTCCGACAGTGGGGCGGTGCGCCAATCCCGCACCACGGCGTGCACCAACTCGTCGGCTCCCTCCACTCCAAGCTGTTCTTCGTCGACCTCGGCCCGGAGGTCGTGCGCGTGTGCCTGTGTTCAGTAACGACATTTCAACTCGACGGACACCACCGTGGCCAGCAGCTCGCGTTGGAACCTCGAGAGCGGTGACGATCCAAACATGATAGATCCGTAGAAGCCCATGCTGCTCGTCAGGACCAGCGGATTGACGCTCATCACCTGCACGATGTTCCACACACGCCCCGCTCGCTCGATGCTCTTGTCGAGGTGGCGCTTGAGCGCACCCGTGGCTTGATCCGGGGTGATCTCCTCAATCCAGGCCATGTGCGCTCCCTTTCACTGAGGTTCCAATGAGCGTTATCACAACTTCAAACGAGAGGCATCTTCCAAACTTCTCGAGCACGCCGTAGCCGTCCGCGAAGCTATCAAAACATGGCCGGCTCGGGCGATCATTGCCAGTCGCACCGCCAGGCGAAACCCACGAGTTCGTCGTCGCCGCCACCAGCTTGCAGGATCTTGGGATCGATACAGCTCCTGACCGCACTCGTATGTGCAACTTCGTGCAGAGACCATCACGGGTTCCGAAGCGCGGAGGAGGCTGCTAGTGTAACACGCGCAACCCATGCGGCGGGCGCATCTCGGGTTAGGTCCCTACCAGCGAGCCCCCGCCGCACCGACTCGGTTTGTGAAAGGATTCGTTCATGCCCATTTTGATCAGCTCGCCGACGACCGTACCGGCCGTCGGGGAGCCACCCAAGGTGATCAACGAGTACATCGGGCGGGTGAACTCGGACGAGGATGCGGTGAGTGTCGCCCACATGAAGAGTCCATCGGGCTGGACCGAACCCGGCCAGAGACCGCTGTTCGACGAGTTCACGGTCGTGTTGCGAGGTACCCTCCGTGTGCAGCATCAGGACGGTGAGCTGGACGTCAACGCGGGACAGGCCATCATCGCACACAAGGGTGAGTGGGTAAGATATAGCAGCCCGTCACCGGAGGGCGCCGAGTACATTGCCGTATGCTTGCCGGCCTTTTCGATGGACCTCGTCCACCGCGACGACCCTTGAACGCAGCTGAAGTGTTTAGCAGGTTGCGGAAAAATTCATGGTGGGCCGCGTTTGTCCGGGTAACACGACGGTGTACCAGCGTGCGGTCCCCTATTACCGCCCCCGCGGTGCGGTCGGCGTGACGAATGCGGCCCACACTGCCCCATCAGGGGCTGCCTCCGGCCAGGGTCAGGGTGCGTATCCGCATCAGATTGTAGACCGCGGCCGTAAACGTAAACACCCACCCGACCCGCGGGGTCCCGCGATGTCGGAGTTTGCGTAACAACCCAATCGTCTTGCCCCACCCGTAGATCTCTTCCACTTTTTTGCGCTGCCGTTGACTGATCGCATAGCTGGGATGGCGCGTCGTCCGGCCATCCACCGCGCTCCGCAACCGCGTGCGGTGCACGTTCGGCGTGACGTGGGGCGTCCAGTCCAACGCCCGCAGCGTGTCGACAAACCCGCACCGATCATAACCCTTGTCCGCCCCCAACGTCCGACGCCGGGCCGTCGGCGGTAAGCTCCCCACCATCGCCAGCGCACTCGCACACTCCGCCTCGTAGCCGGGCTGCGTCACGTCGGTCGCCACCACGAGCCCGTGCCGATTATCCATCAACACACTCGCCAAGTACGCCAATTGCGCGCCTTGCCCCCCACTCTTCCGCGTCAACCGCGCCTCCGGGTCCGTCCGCGACGCATGCGTCGCATTCGTCCGTTTCTCCTGGCGAAACGTCACGCTCGGATTCCCCGGATCATCGTCCGTTGGCGGGCGGGTGCCGGCCTTCGGCTGAAAACTCTTCTGACTCGCCCACGCGTCCAGCAAGGTCCCGTCGACGGTGAAATGCTCATTCGACAACAACGCCCGCCGCTCCGCCTCCTGTAACACTTCGGCCAGAAACGCATCCGCGATGCCCCCCTCGACCAGCCGCGTCCGATTCTTCGTAAAGACCGTCGGCACCCACACCGCGTCGTCCAGATTCAACCCCACAAACCATCGGTACAGGATGTTGTAATCGAGCTGCTCCATCAGCTGCCGCTCGCTCCGGATCGTATACACCACCTGCAGCAATAACGCGCGTAACAAATGTTCCGGGGGAATCGACGGCCGGCCCCGCCGCGCGTACAGCCGGTCCAACTGCGGCGAGAGCCGGGCTAACACCGGGTCCACCAGCGCCCGCAGGGCGCGCAACGGATGGTCGGAGGGCACCCGATCCTCCGCACTGATATAGCTGAACAGCGCCGACTGATTCGTCTTGTTCCCGCGCATCGTGGCACTCCCATCGAGGTCCCTCTACGATAAGAACTTCCGGCTCGCGATGCTATCGTCCATTACCCGACTTTTTCCGCAACCTGTTAGAGGGCCTCCCTTGGCGTACGCCGCCGCCCTCGCTAAGTTTTCCCCCGGTTATGGCTGAGGGCTCCCTTTCACAAAGCAAGATGATGCTCCTCGCAGGGACGTCGAATCGTCCCCTCGCGGAGGAGATTTCGGCGTGCCTGGAACAGCCGCTGTGCAGGGTGACGATCGAGAAGTTCGCGGACGGGGAGATCTTTGTCCGGATCGACGAGAACGTCCGCGGCCGGGATGTGTTCATCATCCAGTCGACCAACCCTCCCGCCGAGAATATCCTGGAGCTTTTGATCCTGATCGACGCCGCCATGCGGGCCAGCGCGGCGCGGATCACCGCAGTCATTCCTTACTACGGGTACGCACGGCAGGACCGGAAAGACCAACCTCGGGTAGCCATCAGCGCCAAATTGATGGCCAATTTGATCGCGAAAGCCGGGGCCGACAGGGTTGTCTCGATCGATTTCCACCAGCACCAGCTGCAGGGATATTTCGATATCCCGGTGGATCACCTGTACGCGGCACCCGTGTTCGTCCAGCATTTCCGTCGAAAGACCCTGCAGGATCTGGTCGTGGTCGCCCCCGACGTCGGCAGCGCGAAGATGGCCCGCGGTTTTGCGACCCGCCTCGAGGGGGGCTTCGCCATCATCGACAAGCGGCGCCCGGCGGCCAACGTGGCTGAGGTGCTGAACGTGGTGGGTGAGGTGGAGGGACGCGACTGCTTGATGGTGGACGACATGGTGGACACGGCCGGCACGCTGGCGGGCGCGGTGGGGGCATTGAAGGAATTGGGGGCCAACAAGGTATATTGCTGCGCGTCGCATCCCCTGTTGTCGGGGCCCGCGGTCGAGCGGCTGTCAGCCGCCGCGCTGACCGAGATGGCGGTCACCAACACGATACACGTACCGGAGGAGCGGCGGTTCCAGACGCTCCAAGTCCTGTCCGTGGCGCCGCTTCTCTCCAAGGCTATTCGCTACATTCACAGCGGCGAATCGGTGAGTTCGTTGTTCGAGGCATTATAGAGCAAGGTTAGGAAGTAGACCTATGATCACGACGGTGTCTTTGGCGGCGGTGCGCCGCGATTCGAGGGGCAAGGGCCCCGCACGCCAGATGCGCATGACGGGGCATGTTCCGGCGGTGATATACGGACGCGGCAGAGACTCTGAATCGCTGTCGGTATCGGTGGCCGACGTGGACAAGCTCCTGGCGACCCATGCGAAGGGGAGCACGATTATCGACTTGGACGTCGATGGGAGTCCGGTAAAGGTCTTGATCCGCGACGTACAACGGCACCCGGTCGAGCGGAACATCATGCACCTGGACTTCTATGAGATCCACGAAGGTGAGACGATCACGGTGACGGTGCCGATTCATATCGAAGGCATCCCGGACGGGGTGAGGAACGCCGGTGGGACACTCGACCAGGTGCTGCGTGAGGTGCAGATCGCCGTCCTCCCGCGAAACATCCCCGAACGGGTGGAGCTGGATGTCGACGCCCTCACCATCGGCCAATCGCTCCACGTGAGCGATCTGGTGATCGAGAACGCGAAGATTCTCACGGACGCCGGTATGACGATTTGCGTCGTCATCCCCCCGCGGGTCGAAGAAGAACCCGTGGCCGCGGAAGGAGAGGTGGAGGTGGAGGAAGAGGAAGACGCTGCCGAGCCCGAGCTCATCCGCAAGGCCAAGGCCGAGGACGAGGAGGGCGAGGACGCGAAGGCCGAAGGCTAACCGCTGCGGGCCATCGTGGGCCTCGGCAATCCGGGGCGGGACTACGCGACCACGAGGCACAACGCCGGGTTCATGCTGGCAGATGCTCTCACCGATTCGTGGGGGTTTCCCTCGTTCAGGCGCCCTTGGCGATGGCGCGCACGCGTGAGCAAAGGCGTGACCGCCGATCAACAAATCGTCATCGCCAAACCTCAGACGTACATGAATCGAAGCGGCGGCGCCCTGGGCCCGTTGTTGAAGGATCCTGAGTTCGACCCGACCACGGAGCTGTTGATCGTGGTGGACGATGTCGCCCTGCCGCTCGGCTCATTCCGACTTCGGCCCCGCGGCTCGGCCGGAGGACACAACGGACTGAAGAGCATCGCGGGGCGTTTGCGGTCGGAAGAGTATGCCCGCCTGCGCATCGGCGTCGGGCCGCGCCCCGACGATAGAGAGGGTTCGGACTTCCTGCTCTCAGACTTCGAGGACACCGAACGCGAGACATTGGACGCGTTGTTACCGGTAATGATAGAGGCGGTGGAATGCTGGATTCGAGAAGGCATCGAAACCGCCATGAACCGATTTAACCGACGAGGAATTGAGCGTGAGTGACTTCGGATTCTTGCCCTCCACTGCGATCGGCGCCGGCATCGCCGGACTCGTCCTGGCCTGGATCACCTACACCTACGTCAAGCGTCAATCGCCCGGCAACGATCTCATGCAGGAGCTCGCCGGGGCGATTCACGCTGGCGCCATGGCGTTTCTCAGACGCGAGTATTCCTATCTCGTGCCCTTCCTCGTGGTGGTCGCCGTCCTGCTCGGCATCGCGCTGAACTGGAGTACCGCGATCGCGTACTTGTTCGGGGGGACCTGCTCGATCCTCGCCGGGCTCTTCGGTATGCAGTCCGCGACCGCGGCCAACACACGTACCAGTGAGGCGGCACGGTCTGATGGCCAAGCCAAGGCACTGCGCGTCGCATTCAGCGGCGGAGCGGTGATGGGGCTCTCCGTCGCGAGTCTCGGACTGCTCGGCATAGGACTCGTGTTCCTGCTCTTTTTGGGCGCCCCCGAGGCAACGAGTAACTGGCGCGCGTTCAGCGGAATCATCACCGGCTTTGCGATGGGTGCGTCGTCGATCGCCCTATTTGCGCGCGTGGGCGGCGGCATCTACACCAAAGCAGCCGACGTGGGAGCCGACCTGGTCGGGAAAGTCGAGGCGGGCATTCCAGAGGACGATCCGCGAAACCCGGCAACCATCGCCGACAACGTCGGCGATAACGTCGGCGACGTGGCGGGTATGGGCGCGGACATCTTCGAGAGTTACGTTGGAGCGTCGATCGCAACGATCGCCATCGCCGCCACGAGCCCGGCCATCAGCAACCGGGCCGCCGCCGCCGCCCTGCCAATTCTGTTCATCCTGGCCGGTCTCGGATCCAGCGTGCTGGCCATTCTGTTCTTCCGCGTCCTCGAAAAATCCAGTCCCGCAGCCGCCCTCCGATGGGCCGGGTTTATCGGTGCCGGCATCTTCCTCGCGGCGGCCTACTTCATCAACGGTTCCGTCGACATCGGGCTCGCGAGCCCGATCGGACCCTTCTGGGCGGTGCTCGCGGGAACGCTCGCGGGGATCTTTATCGGGCTGGCAACCGAGTACTACACCGCGGCGAGCCCCATTCGGGTGATCGCGGAGGCGTCGCTGACCGGCCCAGCCACCAACATCATCGCGGGCCTGGCCATCGGCATGCGGTCCATCGCCATCCCGGTGCTGTTCATCACCGGCGCGATCTGGGTGGCGTACACCGCCGCGGGTCTGTACGGCATCGGCATGGCCGCCGTCGGCATGCTGGCTACGGTGGGCGTGACCATGTCGGTGGACGCGTACGGCCCCATTGCCGACAACGCGGGCGGTATCAGCGAGATGAGCGGACTCGGACCCGAGGTCCGGAAGATTACCGACGGGCTCGACGCCCTTGGCAACACGACGGCCGCCATGGGCAAGGGGTTCGCCATCGGGTCCGCGGCCCTGACGGCGCTGGCCTTATTCAGCGCCTACGCGAACGCGGTGACACCGGCGGGAGCGCAGCCCCTGCTGCTGGACATCGTCGACCCGAGGGTCGTCATCGGACTCTTTCTGGGCGGCATTCTGCCCTTCTTCATCGGCGCACAGACCATGACGGCCGTGGGCCGCGCAGCCGAAGGCATGGTGCAGGAGGTACGGCGCCAGTTCAAGGAGATTCCCGGCCTCATGGAAGGAACGGCGAAACCGGATAGCGCCCGATGTGTCGATATCTCCACCGCGGCCGCTCTCCGGGAGATGATCGTGCCGGGCCTTACTGCAATCATCGCCCCGGTGCTGGTGGGGAAATTCCTCGGTGTCCAGACACTGGGCGGCATGCTGGCGGGTGCCACGCTCACTGGTGTGACGCTGGCGCTGTTCATGGCAAACGCCGGCGGCGCCTGGGACAATGCGAAAAAGTACATCGAGAGTGGAGCCCACGGCGGCAAGGGATCCGACCCCCACAAAGCGGCCGTCGTCGGTGACACCGTCGGCGATCCGTTCAAGGACACCAGTGGCCCGTCGCTGAACATTCTGATCAAGCTGATGGCGGTGGTGAGTTTGGTCCTGGCTCCGTGGTTTATAGCGTGAGACGTGAGACGTGAGACGTGAGACGTGAGACGTGGGACGTGAGACGTGGGACGTGAGACGTGGGACGTGAGACGTGGGACGTGAGACGTGGGACGTGAGACGTGGGACGTGAGACGTGGGACGTGAGACGTGGGACGTGAGACGTGGGACGTGAGACGGCCCCGCCCAGCCACCCCGCAGGGGATGGGGGAGGGGGGCCGTCTTACGTCTTACGGGACAAGTGTCAGAGGATGCAGGTCACTTGGGACGTGCTTCTTTGACAGGTAGTGCGTACGCACGTGACATATTGAGAATTGGCGATCATTCCTGAAAGCCATGACGAGGAAACCGATAGCGAACGGTCTGCAACAGGGGCTGCGACCCTGGTTCGCGCCGCCGCAGCGCGTAGAAGCGGATGCGGTTGGCGTCGAAATCGACCTCGGCGCGCACGAGACGATGGGACCAGCGCGGATCGACCCGCCAGGTATGCCCCAGCAGCTCGGCCGTTCCCTGCTCGCTGATGCGCCGCAGGAACACCAAGCGGCCGCGCGGGCGGGTCTGCAAGTCCAACGCCCACTCTTCGGGAAACGTCCGTCGTGGCGGGGCGGCCTCCAGGCGCGGTGCCGCACGGCGGCGGACTGCTGCCACGTAGCGATCCGAACGCTCCTGCAGGGCCGCGCGGGTGGGATGATGGAAACGGGCCCACACCTTGGCCTGCCACCGACCGTTGTAGCTTTCTACCGCCGCCTGGAAGCCGGTCTCGCGTGGCGGCGCGAACACGGGGACGATCCCCAAACTCAAACACAGGCGCGTGACACGGCCGACGGTGTCAGGGAACTGATGCGCGCCCTGGAACCGGGTGTCGTTGTCGAACTGTGCATAGGCTGGCAGCCCGAACTGCCGCCAGTGCGTTACCAGGGCCTCGACGATAGTGGTGGCGCGGACGGGTGGACCGGGCCACGACGCGACCAATCCGCCGTGCAGCGAGATGCCGTTGAGCACTTCGACCTCGGTGCCACCCTTGATCACCAACCCTTCGACGATGTCAAAGCTGTCCAGCTCCGCACAGCCCGCGGCCACCTCAGGCAGATACCAGCCTCGGGGCGGTGGGGGGCGACGGATCCGCCGGCGACCGTCCAGCGCCCCGTGCCGGGCCAGGATGCGGCCGATCGTCCGCACCGCGGGGACGCTGCGATAGTGACGGTCGCGCATCTCGCGGTAGATGGCAGCGGCCCCGTACTCCCCCAGGTCGCTCGTGTCACGCAGCTCTCGCCGCAGCGTCAGCACGACATCTTCTACGGCCGCTTCCGTGCGATGAATCGTGTGCGCGAGGTGAGACCGGTCAGACCAATCGACTCGATCCAGCCGCTGGCCGCCGACGCGCTGCACCCACCGTTGCACGGTCTGGAGGCTCACGTGAAACCGGCGCGCCACCGCACGCAGCGAGGCACCCCGCCGAACCGCGGCAACCATCTTTCGACGTCGCTCCTCGGTCCGGCCTTTTTACGCACCTTGACCCCCGAACTAGTGTTTCGTTCAAATACTATAAACCACACTCCTGACCTGGATCCTGTGACACTCCGACCTGCATCCTGTGACACCTAGGTGACCTGGATCCTGTGGCACTTATCCTCTTACGTCTCACGTCTCACGTAACGCTTGCCACTGCCTACTCCCCAGCATAGACTTCCCCGCCCATAGCGTGGCATCGGCCACGACTACATACCGCCTACTCCGTCCCACACCTGGACGGGGTCGTACAAGACCAAGGGGAGGTGTCGTGACTCGTCGGTACGAGATCGTCTACATTTTCGACAGCGCCAACGAAGAACCACAGATCGAAGAGCATCTGGAACGCTTTCACGCGCTGTTGAAGAGTAAAGAAAACCCAGATCCCATTCGCAACGTCAACCACTGGGGAAAGCGCTCGCTCGCTTATCCCATCGCCGGCCACGAGATCGGGTATTACGTCGTGGTGCTGTTTTCCACGGACCCCACCCTGTTGCCCGAGTTCGAGCGGCTGGTCAAGCTCGAGGAGGCAGTGATCCGCTTTCAGATCGTTTTGAACGAAGGCGAGGTACCTGTGCCCGCTCCATTGCCGGACGCGGGTGGCGGTGACAGACAATCGCAGGAGAGCGGCTCCAAGAGCGATGGGGAGACTGTGAAATCGCACGAGGGCAGCTCCAAGAGCGACGAGAAGACTGAGGAGACCAAAGGATGAGACGCGCCAAGAAGACGTGTGCGATATGTGAGATGGGAGTGCGAGTTGTGGACTACAAGGACGACCGGACACTCCAACGTTTCATCACGGACCGCGGGAAGATTCTTCCCCGGCGGATTTCGGGCAGCTGCGCACGGCACCAGCGGCAGATAGGGACGGCGATCAAGCGCGCCCGCCACATAGCGCTTTTGCCGTTTATCCGCTCTAGCGGCTGATGGCCGTTCGGTCCGAGTCCCACAGGGTGTTGCTCGGGCTGCTCTTTGCGCTCGGTGCCGGGATTGCGTTTGCCATTTTCGCGCCGATCGGGTTACTCACAACCCCGCTGGCGGCCATGGTTCTCGTGGCGCACGCCCGGACTCGTCATGTGCTGGCGGCGTCATTCCTGACCGGGGTGAGCCTGTGGTGGCTCGCTCAAATCGGCAGTCCTCCCGATCAGATGGTTCGCGCGGCAGCAGTCATCGGGAGTGCCGTATTCGGGGCGACATTTGCGTCAACGAAATGGTCACATACCCATCGCTCGCTGATCGCCGTCGGTATGGCGGCCGGCATCGTGTCGGTGTTGTTCGGCGTGATGCGCGTCTCCTGGCCTGAGGTGCGGTGGTGGGTCGAATCGCGTATTCAGTTCGCTGCGCAGATGACCCTGACGCGGATGTCGGGAAACCAACTCGGCAGCGGTGGCGACGTCTCGAACGGCAATCCGATGCTCGGACAGCTGGACGGATGGTTCGACCGCGTCATTCCCATCATGGCGGATTACTTCCCGGCCACCGTGGCCGTACAAATGTTCATGGGCTTCGCGCTGGCGGCGGTTCTGTTCCGGCGCATCGCGCCGGAAGCGGGAGCGGTCATCGGACGGTTCAGAGATTTTCGCTTCTCGGAGCACTTGGGATGGATCGCGGTTGTTGCGCTCGCCCTCATCCTCATGCTACGAGCGGGTGCGCTGAAGCTCCTGGCGGCGAACGTGCTTGTGGTAGCCGGGGCGCTGTACGCGCTGCGTGGATCGGCGGTGGTGATCTTCGGTCTCGCGATGACCGGAGGTCCGGGACTCTTCACAACCGGTATTATGGCCTTTTTGATGGTATTCATGTTGCCCGTCGTGCTCGCCGGCACCATTCTTCTGGGGGTGGTGGACGCGGGCTTGGACCTGAGACGGCGGTGGACGACACCGCAAGAGAGAGCGTGACGATGGAAGTCATTCTTCGCGAAGACGTGGACCATTTGGGACGCATCGGTGAAATCGTGCGAGTCAAGAACGGTTACGCGCGAAACTATCTGATTCCATACGGAAAAGCCTATCCGGCCACCGCAGGCAACAAGCGCCAGGTTGAATTCGAGCACGCGCGCCATGCGGAACGGCTTGCGTTGGAAAAGGGCGAGGCGGAGGCATTCGCCGCGCGACTCGCGGACGTCAACCTGGCCTTCACCGCGAAGACCGGCGACGGCGATCGGTTGTTTGGCTCGATCACCACTGCCGACATTGCCGACAAGCTGGCCCAGGCAGGCCACCAGGTAGACAAGCGACACATCGAACTACATGAACCGATCAAATTGATCGGCGAACACCGGGTTGCCATTCGTTTGCACATGGACGTGACACCCGAGATTCTTGTGACCGTCACGAAGGAGACATAGCGAATTACTTGGTCGGCATCGCCTACGTACACGGTCCCCGCCTTCGCCGGTGCCGCCGCATCGAGAATCTGGTGCGGTCCGGGCGTGTGAGCCGAACCCGGGGATGGTTGGGAAGAATCCTCGGCATCACCCCCATTCTGGAGCTGACGCCAGAGGCCGGAAAAGTCACCGCCATCGACCGGGTGCGTGGATCGACGGTGCGGATCGGTGTCGTGCATGCCGACGCGGCCCAGATTGCCGCTGGCGTTGTCCGACAAGTCGAGCACCGATTCCAGCCCCGCGAGCGTCTGGTAGCCGACGCCACCGCTGCCTTGGGCGCCCATGTCGGACCGGGTATCTGGGCGGTACCTTTTCAGATCGACGAACCTGCCGACGACCCCGACCGGAACATTTCCTTGTCGGGGGCGTTATGACCAACGACTGGGTGTCGCGGGAGCCCGATGTCCACGCGGTCGTGAACGTGCTGGACACCCACAAAGCGGTCGATATTATCGTGTTGGACTTGCGAAACCTCAGTGGAGCGACGGACTTTTTCATTGTCGCATCCGGGGCCTCCGATACCCACGTTCGGGCGCTCGGGGAGCGGGTTCTGCAAGCGCTGTCGACGGACGGCCGCAAGCCACACCACACCGAGGGACTTTCGGAGGGACGTTGGGTATTGATCGACTACGTGGATTTCGTGGTCCACGTGTTTCATCCTGCTCTGCGACGGTTCTACCAACTGGAGCGACTCTGGGGAGAGGCACCGTCGGCCCTGATCGAGTCGCTCGGATGAGCCAACGCCGGTCGATCCTCCTCGTCCTCCTGCCCTTCCTTCTTCTACCCGCCGTCGCGCAAGCACAATACTTCGGACAAAATCGCGTCAGGTATCGCAGCTTCGATTTTCTGATCGTCGAGACGGCACACTTCGACGTGTACTACTACGACGACTTCCACGACGCAGCCATGGACGCGGCGCGTATGGCGGAACGGGCATACGCGCGCCTGGCACGGTCGCTACATCACGAATACCGGGAACGGCAGCCGATCGTCCTGTTTGCATCGCACACGGAGTTTCAACAGAACAACCTGATCGACATTTCCGAGGGCGTACAGGGTGTTACCGATGCGATACGACATCGGGTGATGTTGCCTTTCACCGGTTCGTACGAGGAATTCGACCACGTTCTGCAACACGAGTTGGTCCATCAGTTCCAATTCGACATCTTTGCCAAGGGTCGCATTGGTGCTGCGGTCGAACGCATGATGTTCATCCAACCGCCCCTGTGGTTTACGGAAGGCATCGCTGAATACTTATCCGTCGGCCCGGTCAACGCACTGACTGCAATGTGGCTGCGCGACGCGGCGTTGAACGGAACCCTTCCTACGATCGAGCAACTCACCACCGATTCCAGAATCTTTCCGTATCGTTACGGGCATGCACTCTTTTCATACATCGCCGAGCGTTGGGGACAGGAAGCCGTGGCCGAGATCATGCACGGCGTAGCCTCGTCCGGCATTGAAGGGGGCTTCGGTCGCACGTTACGGATTTCTCTTGACCAGCTGTCGAAAGACTGGCACGACGCGGTGCAAGCCATCTACCTCGCGGAAGACGTGAGTGCTGAGCATCCACTCGACGCCGCGATACCCGTCCTCACGCGAGAGCGCTCCAAGGGCGGGCTGCACATTTCGCCGGCACTGTCTCCAGACGGATCGCAAATCGTGTACTTCTCGGACGGCGGTTCGCTCTTTATCGATCTCTATCTCGCCGACGTGGCGTCGGGTCGCATCGACCGCCGTCTCGTCCGCAGCGCCTTCAGCGCCGAGATGGAGAGCTTGCGATTCTTGAACTCCGCAGGTGCCTGGTCGCCCGACGGACGGCTTCTGGCCTTCCCAGCCAAACACGGCGGCCGCGACGACCTCGTTCTCTTCGACACGCGGCGCAATCGCATTCACCGTCGCCTCAGCATCCCCGTAGCGGGGATCACCAACCCCGCCTGGGCACCGTACGGCAACCAGCTCGTGTTCACCGGTTTGTCGGGCGGACATTCAGATTTGTTTGTCGTCGACATCGACGGCACCAACCTACGGCAGCTCACCAACGACCGCTACGCGGCTTTGCATCCCGCATGGTCCCCTGACGGGCGGTCCATTGCGTTCGTCACAGACCGCGGTCCCCAGGCGGATCTCGATAACCTGCGCACCGGTCCAAGCGCCATCGCGCTGTTCCATCTGGACACCGACGTCATCGAGGTGCTTCCGGGCATGGATGGGTCGAACATCAATCCGCAGTGGTCGCCGGACGGCACCGAACTCGCCTTCGTGTCCGATCGAACCGGCGTCGCCAACCTCTTCATTCACGAGATCGAGGAGGGCGAGACATACCAATTGACGAACGTGTACACGGGAATCTCGGGCATCACCGAGAAATCGCCGGCGATTTCCTGGGCGCCACGGGCGGACCGTCTCGCGTTGACGTATTACGAAAACGGCGAATACAACGTGTACGTCGTTGACAACCCGCGCGCGCTCAAGGGCGAGCCGTATCGCTCACCTCAGTTGACGACAGACCTGGTTGCCTCGACTGACGCCGAACGCGCCGATCCGCCGCTGCGCAGAAGCATGAGCGAATCGTCGACTGACTTCATGCGCAGAATGCTCTTGCGTGGGCAAGATCGTTCTGGCGTGTTTCGACGCTTGACGAGTGAGACTGGCTCGTCGGACGACACGCGCCCACCACGTCCACGTACAGTATCGGTGCGAGCACTACTCGACAGCGCACTCATGCAGTTGCCGGACACCGGCAGCTTTGGATTTCGGCGCTACTCCCCCACCCTACACCTCGATTACGTCGTCCAACCCACCATCGGGTACCAGCGCGACAATTTCGGGAGTGGCGTATTCGGCGGAACGGCCGTGTCCATGTCCGATCTCCTCGGAAACCGGCGCATGGTCATCGGCGGCCAGGTAAACGGCCGAATCGAGGAGGCGCAATTGCTGGCGGTCTACGCCAATTCGGCCCACCGCACTACTTGGGCGGTCGGTTACCAACAGGCACCGACGTTCTTCTACCAGAACGTCGACATCCTGACCGATCCGGTGACGGGCCAACAACTGGTCAGCGAACGGATTCAACGCTTCATCGTTCACCGTGCGTTTGTCGAAGCCTATCATCCATTCAGTCGCTTCGAACGACTCGAGGGACGCCTCAGTGCGTCCAACGTGTCGAGCGCGCAGCTAAATTTCCAAACGTTGTACGACCCCGTGAATGGTTTGGGATTCCAACAGAACCTGCAAAAAATCAGTCAGGGATCGTACAACTATGTGCAACCCTCTCTCGCGCTGGTGTACGACAACTCCGTCTCGCTGTGGAACGGACCCTATCTCGGCCGCCGGAGCCGCTTCGAGTACGCGCCGGCATTCGGGCAATGGAATTTTCACCAAACGCTCGCCGACTATCGGCGCTACGATCAAATCGCCGGACCAGTCACGCTCGCAACCCGGATACTATTCTTCGGCAGGTTTGGCCGGGATAGTCACGAGTTCCCCGTTTTCTTGGGGACACCGGAGTTCATCAGGGGCTATACGTCGGGATCTTTCCGCCGACGAGAGTGCAACGCCAACAATGCGGCGGGATTCGACAACATGTGCGGTGAGTTGTTCCAACTCATCGGCACACGCCTCGGCGTGTTCAACGCTGAATTGCGCTTTCCGATCGCCAATCAACTCCTGTTCAAATCACTGCCCACCATCTTTCCGCCACTCGAGGGGGCGCTGTTCTTTGACGCCGGCGTGACGTGGCGGGATGGCACCGCACTGAAGCTGAGCCGCAACGCCACCGACGATTTCGACGCCGTACGCGCCCCGCTGGCGAGTTGGGGACTCTCCCTCCGCGGCAACTTCCTCGGTTTCATGATCCTGCGGGGCGATTATGCCAAGCCCATAAGCCGCGATGGCGACGGTGCCTATTGGACCATCAGTTTCGGCCCGATGTTTTGACGGGAGCAGGGAGCTGGGAGCTGGGAGCGGGGAGCGGGCACGGGGAGCGGGAAAAGTGGCAAGGAATCGTCGTCGGTACCCCCGGGTTGCTAACCTCTCGGCACTCCTTACGTTATTTTTCCGTGGTGACATACACACGTAGCGCAACGCTCATACTCGGCCTGATTCCCTCATTCTATGCCTGTGGATCGGGTGAGAGCGCCAACCCCATCCGCGCGGCTTTCGCGGCCGAGGCGCCTCCGCGCGCTGACACCGCGGTCGTTTTCCGATTCCCGACCAGTCCTGGTCCGGGCGTCCGCCTCTACACGTTTCCCCGCATGTCCGAGGTGGATTGGCACTTTGCCGCCCCAAGCCTAGCGGCTCGACGTGTGGTGGGCTTTGCGGTCTCGGAGCACCTGGTGTTCGTCGAAACGCAGGACTCCTCGCTGGTCGCTCTCGACCTCGAAAGCGGCTTGGACACCCGGCTGGACAGCGCCGTCAACACCGTGGCGATTGGTCCAACCGGAGTACCGCACATCGTGGGTGCCGAGGGAACACTGGGCGCGGTAGTCGATCGCCATACCCAGAGATGGGATCCGGTACTCGCGGAGCCGCAAACGCGGATGTGGGGCACCACCGGTGGCCGGCTCCTGGTTCTGGTCGATTCCGATCGCGGCAGTCGCGTCGATCTGTTCGAAAGAACGGCGCTCATCGGAAGCGTCGACTTGCCCAGGGGCCTCACGGCGGTCACGAAATGGGGCGACCTCGCGGTGGTGGCGGTCGACTCGGGGCTCGTCGCACTCGAGATGGATCCCTCGTCGAGCAACGCGGACTTCTTCCCTCTTCCGGGCGGCGTGACCGCCATGGTGTTTTCCCCGGCGAGCCACCACCTCTTTGTGGCCACCGCCGACCGGCAAATTCGCGTGGTCGACCGATTTTCCCTCGACCGCCGCCAAGGGGCCGTCCTCAGCCAGTACCCCCTCACGCATCGGGTCGAAGCCATGCGCGCCGGATCGCGGGGGCGGTTCTTGTTGCTGAAACCCGAAGGCGTCGATTCGGTCTGGATCGCCGATGCCGCCGCGCTGACCCGGGTGGCGGCCGTACCGGGCTCGTGGGACGACGACCTCCCTCAAATAGCGACCGACGGAACGGTCCTGGTGCGCCAGGGAGAGGATGTCGTCGCGATAGATGCCGAGACCACCGCTGAGGTGGGCCGCATCGAGGAGGCGGCAGAGGATCGTTGGCTCGTCGTCGCGTGGAACCCGCGCCGACCCACGCTACAAGTGGCACAGGAAGAGCAGACCGACCCGGAGGAGACAACCGACGGGGAGCAATGGCTGTATTTTGCTCAGTTGAGTAGCACCGCCAACGAGGCCTGGGCGCTGGCCCGCCGCGACGAGTTGCGGGACGCCCAACTGAACGCACAGGTCATCTATCCGGACGAGTACTACCCCCGATATCGGGTCGTGCTGGGGCCTTTTGGCACATCGGAAGACGCCCACAACATCGGTCGTCGGCTCGCAGAGCCCTACTTTGTCCTCACTGTACAGGATACGACGGCCACGAACCAATGACCGCCCGCGAGTTCGACAGCGCAACGCTCGCCGACCACGCCGTGGTTGCCCTCATCCCAACTACCCGGGACTACGAGTGGGCCGCCGCCCAAGCTTGGACGGTGGCGCGGGAGGCAAGCCGTGGGAAGCCCAGGGTGGCGCTGATCGACCTCTCCCTGAGCCAACCGGCATTGGATGCCGGCGCAGCACGCCGGGGGGCGGAGGGGATCGTCGACGCAATGCTATACGGGTCCTCCATCACCCAGGTGGCACATCCCCAAGACGGACCGGGACTCCACTATGTGGGAGTCGGGACACCCACGAACAAGGCGGAGGGGGTGTGGGCCCATCCACGCTGGAACCGACTCCACGCGGGGTTCAGGAGCCAGAACGCCCTAATGCTCCTCTTCGTCCCCCCTGCGGCCATTCGGCACCTCGCCCTCCGACCCGATGGTGTGATCCTTCTGGCGCGAACCGGTTGGAGTCAGTCGGCGGAGCAGCACTCGGGCGTTTCGGGGTGGCTCGAACAAGGCATTCCCCTGCTGGCGGTGCTGTCGGAGCACAGCAGTCCGCGCGAATCCGTACCTCCCCCACCTGAACGGGTTCCCGGCGGGCAGGTCGTCACGACTCCACGCCGCAGGGGAAAGGGGAACCTCGTGTTCGTCACCGCTTTTCTCGTCGTCAGCGCCACCGCGGCTGTCTGGGCCCTGACTCGGTCGTGGGACTCACCCGTTCCGCTCCCAAGTGTGGAGGTCGCCGCCCCAGTAACGGCGGCCGCGCCGGTCCCTCCATCGGAGCGGAGCGACACTCTGTTCTACGCTATTCAGCTTGTCGCTTTCAACACCTGGCCTATGGCCCTAGAATACGCGGGCCCGCTCGAGGACCGGGGGTTGGCGGCGGCCATAACGCCGGTCCATATCAGAGGCCGGCTCTGGTACCGCGTCATGATGGGCGCGTTACCCTCCGCGGCGGACGCTCGGGCGGCCCTCGAGAGGCTCTGGCGTGACGGCTTGGTGGCGAGCGGTGAGGGAGCTATCTTGCGCACCCCACAAGCATTCGATCTGGGGACCCGCCCAAGTGCCGAAACGGCGAGGGAGGAAGCACAACGGCTCCGCGAACGCGGCATTCCCGCGTACAGCGTGGAGGCGTCCCAGGGGGCGGCTCGGATACTCGTTGGCGCTTTTGAAACTCCCGACCAAACCGCGGCAGTCGAGTCGTTGTTGACGGCCGCCGGATTGACGGCGACCCTCGTGACACGTACAGGGAACGCACCATGAAATTGACCCGGCTGGTGCTGTCGGGCTTTAAATCCTTTGCCGACAAGGTCGAGCTTACGTTCGAAGAAGGGATTACATCCATTGTCGGCCCGAATGGATGCGGGAAATCCAACATTTCCGACGCGGTCAGATGGGTGTTGGGTGAACAGCGCGCGAGACTGCTCCGTGGCGCACGAATGGAAGACATCATCTTCCAGGGCACCGCCAAGCGAAAGCCGATCAACGTATCCGAGATTTCTCTCCATCTGGACAACAGCGACGAGACATTGCCGATTTCGTATCGCGAAGTCGTGGTGACGCGACGGCTCACGCGCGCCGGCATGAGCGAGTACCTCATCAACCAACAGCCTGTCCGCTTGCGCGACGTGCAAGACCTCTTGCGCGGCACAGGTTTGGGTGGCGAAGGCGGGGTGGTGATCGAAGCTCAACAGATCGATCGCCTTTTGTCCGACCAGACCGACGAACGGCGGGCGCTGTTCGAGGAGGCGGCTGGCATCGGACTCTACCGAGACCGTAAGACCACGACGGAACGACGCCTCGAGAAGACGCTCGAAGACCTCAGGCGGCTGGACGATTTGATTTCGGAAATCCAAACGCAGGTGCGCAGCCTGGCGCGGCAACGCGGGAAAGCAGAACGGCACAAGCAGCTCACCGAAGAACGCTTTGGGATCGTCATGACGTTGGCACGACGTCGCCTCGCGCAGTTCGACGCGCAGATGACGGCATTGGACACCCAGGAACAAGAAATCCGCGAGACCCTCCCCCGCGACCGTGAGTTGCTGAGCACAAAGGAACGCGAGCGAGAAGAGCGGGTCCAAGCCCGCGCAACGGCCGAGGCACAACGAAACGAGATCGAGCGACGTCTCGCCCAACGGCGCCTCGACGTCGGGAAGCTGGAGGGCGACCTCCAATTGGCGAGCGAGCGATTGAAGAACGCCCTGGAACGCAAGTCACGCGCGCGCGAGGAACGCACGCACGGCGAAGCACGGGCGGCGCAGGCCACGCGAGAGAAGGAAGCAGCAGCGGAGGAACGGAGTGCGGCCAGCGAGGCCCGCCAGTCAGTACAGACCGAGCTCGACCTGCGTGCGTCGGATGAAAAGACGACCCGCGATCGTTTGCTCGAGCAACGCGATCGCGTGCGACAATTGGGGAACTCCCTGCAGGAACAAGCCGAGACGGCGGGAGCCCTCGCCGTGGAAATCGAGGCCCTCGAGCGCGATCTCGGCGACCTCCGCGCCCAGGAGTCTGTCGCCGCGAAGCGAAGTGCTGAGGCCGTGACGCAGAGCGAAGAGGCTCGTTTGAAGTTGCAGGCGGCGGCAACGGAACTGGCCAAGCGACAGCACACGGACGATCAGGCCTCGACCGAACTCGAGCGCGCCCGTCACGCACTTGCCCGCGCAAAGGCACACGAGGCGGCAGTCTTGCTGGAACGGCGTGCCGCCGAGGAGCGTCGGGCGCAGCTCAGCGCGCGACGCGAAGCCCTCGACGCGCTGGCGCGAGACCGGGCCGGTCTCGCACCCGGAGCGCGCAAACTGCTCGAGAACCAAGACCGCTTTGGCACCGGCGGGATCCTGGGACCCTTGAGCGACTTCCTGCGGCCGTCCGGCGCCGGCGCCGAGGTGGCCGAGAACATGTTGGCCGAATGGCTTCACGCCGTTCTGGTAAAGGACGAAGAGACGGTGGACGCGGTGCGGCGGTGGCACGCCGAGGAGCAGCCGGGACCGCTGGTCCTCCTTCCGGTTGTGCCGGGACCAACGCCCGACGGCAATCCGCCGAGCGATGTGCAGCTCGAGGTGGGGGAACCGGCGGGTTCCTGGGCACCGGCCCTGCTCGCGGGCCACGCACGACTGGACGAGGCGGGCACCGCGATCCGGCGGGCAAACGGTGCCGTGTTTCTCGCGGGCACCGAGGCCAGCAGCGGCCCGTTACAGCGCCGCGCCGAAATCGAGCAACTGGGTCGGGAGGTGTCCGAGGCGGAATCGCAGGTTTCGAAATTTATTCAAGAGGCCCAGGACGCATCGAGTGCGTTGTCGGAGGCGGAAAACCAACTGGAAACGGCGGTGCGGTCGGCGGACGAGACACGCCAGGCACTGCACGAGATCAAAGCCACACACGGCGACTGCGAACGTGAAGCGAAGCGAGCGGAGCGAGAGCGACGGGAAGCCACGCAACATGCCGCCCGCATTACCGAACGCATCGACGAGCGGGTTGCACGATTGGAAGTGGCCCAAACTGAACTGCAGTCGTTGAAGAGCGGGCGCGTCCAGGCAGAAGCTGAACTCGAGACACAACGCACGTTGCTGCAGAATCTGGAAACCGAGCAGGAAACCGCACGCGAGAACCGCGTACACTGGCAGGTCGAAGAAGCGCAGGTTTCGGTCAGGGAACAAGCGGCAAGGGAACGCGAGGAGCGGGCGGAGCACGCGTTGAGCGAGGCGAACACGGAAATCGAATCCCTGGAACGCGAGATCGCAGGGATTGGCGAGTCCACCGGCGGAGCCGAAGGACAATTGGCACAGTGGACGGACCAGTTGGCTGAGCGCAAAACCGAAGTGGCGGAGCTCGAAACCGCAACGGAGAACGCACAACGGGCGGTGCGACTCGCCGACGAAGCGTTAGAGATAAGCGACCGGGAACTCCAAACGCATCGCGAAGGAGTGCAGCGACTCTCCGAGGCGTCACATCGGGTCGAGCTCGAACGGGCCGAGTCCGAAGGACGACGCAACACGATCGTGGAGCGCTTCGAGGCCGAGTGGCGGATGCCATTGGCCGAACTCTTGGAGACCGCTCCCGAGGTGGACGGCGACGAAGAGAGCTTGCAACAGGAAGCGGATTTGCTGGCCGACCGTCTGCAGGCGGGGGGTCCAGTGAATCCTCTGGCGGCCCAGGAGCACGACGAAGAGAAGAAACGCCTCGATTTTCTCGAGACGCAACGCGAAGATCTGGTCGAGGCGCGCACATCCCTACTCAAGGCGTTACGCGAGATCGATGACACGGCTCGTGCACTGTTCACCACAACCTTCACCGCCGTGCGCGAAAATTTCCAAAGGGTCTTCTTGACGTTGTTCGAGGTCGGCGAATGCGACGTACGGTTGGTCGATGAATCTGATCCCCTCAACAGCGACATCGAAATCCGCGCCGCGCCTCGTGGCAAACGCAGGCAACGGATTCATCTGTTGTCGTCGGGCGAACGGGCTCTCGTTGCCATCTCCTTGCTCTTTGCGATTTACCTTACCAAGCCAAGCCCGTTTTGTTTGCTCGACGAGGTGGACGCCCCACTCGACGATTCGAATGTGCAGCGGTTCCTTCGGTTGCTGGACGAGTTCAAAGCCGACACACAGTTCATCGTCATTACCCACAATCCACGGACGATGCAGGCTGCCGACGCCGTGTATGGTGTCACCATGCAGGAGCCCGGCGTGTCTTCCATCGTCGGCGTACGGCTGGGCGAGCACGCCGCCATCGCTTGACGTGCGAACGGTCGCTACGGACGCCCGGCCACGCCGGTCGCGGGAAGCCTTTGATGGGAGCAACGCACCTCTTGGTGGCTACATCGCGATGCTCGTGACCCCGGCCGGAACGTTCTCCAGGCGCAATGCCTACTTCGGCCGCAACGAAGGATGATGGAACTCACCGTACTCGGAACCGGTACCGTCGCGCCCTCCCCAACCCGGACGGCGGCTTCCCATTGGGTGTCCACCGGCTCCACCCGGTTGCTAATGGATTGTGGGGCGGGAACCATGCACCGCATGGCGACATGCGGCATAGCGTGGCCCGACGTGACCCACGTGGCCCTGACCCATTTTCATGTCGATCATTGGGGCGAATTCCCGATGCTACTCTTTGCCCTTCGGTGGGGAACCGAGCCCGCACGCAGGGATCCGCTGCACGTCATCGGACCGATCGGCCTCGAGGACCGGCTGCAACACACGAAGCGGGCCTTGGGTGACTGGATTTCTGAACCGGGCTACCCCCTCCACATTCACGAACTGCGGCCGGGGGACCATTATGCACTCTCGAACGATGCCGTGTTGGAAACGTGTAACACGCCACACACCGAGGAGAGCATGGCGTACTCCGTACGGGACAACTCGGGCCGTCTGGTGTACACTGGAGATACGGGGGCCAGCGACGCACTCGCGGATTGGGCCCACGAGTGCGACCTCCTTCTCGCCGAGTGTTCGCTACCCGAAGACAGGGGTATCGACACGCATCTCACCCCAAAACAAGCGGGAGAACTGGCGCGCCGGGCGGGTGCCGGGCGACTCGTGTTGACACATTTCTATCCGCCGGTGGAGGAAGTGGATCCGGCGGCTGTCGCGGCCGAGACGTACGGTGGCATGGTCGTTGCGGCTAGAGATGGTGACCGTTTCACGGTAGGAGTCTGAGAAGGCGGAGACGATGCTTGTCATCATGCTAGAGGACGCGACCGACCAACAGATCCGGCGGGTCCAACAGGCGATAAAGGAAAGCGGTTGCGAGGCCCGACAGGTGCCGGGCGCCGCCGGGACGACGTTCAACATCGTTGGTAACGATGAACACATCGACCCGACCGCGTTGGTATCACTGGGCGGCGTACGTGACATCATTCGCGTGGATCAGCCGTACCAACAGGCCTCGCGTGGTTGGCATCCCGCTGACACCGTCGTCAAGCTCCCCAATGGCCTTACCATTGGCGGCGATGCTGTGGTCGTCGTGGCGGGCCCGTGTTCTGTCGAAAGCGAGCAGCAGATCCTCGAGGTGGCCCACGCGGTTCGAGAAGCAGGCGCGACCATGTTACGTGGTGGCGCGTTCAAACCCCGCACCTCTCCGTACTCCTTCCAGGGTCTCGGACGACGTGCGTTGGAGTATCTCGCCAGGGCTCGTGAGGCAACAGGGCTTGGCATCGTGACCGAGGCGGTGGATCCCGAAATGGTGGCTGAGGTCGCCGAATACGCCGATGTCGTGCAGATCGGCGCCCGCAACATGCAGAACTTCTCCTTGCTGAAGCGGGTCGGTCGCATCGACAAACCCGTGCTCTTGAAACGCGGGATCGCCGCGACCATCACCGAGTTGCTATCGTCGGCGGAGTACGTTCTCGCAGAGGGAAACCCTAACGTTATTTTGTGCGAGCGTGGCATCCGGGGTTTTGATCCGAGCACTCGCCACGTGCTCGACCTGAGTGCCATTCCACGCATTCGCCAAAGTTCCCACCTCCCTGTCATGGTGGATCCAAGCCACGGTACCGGCAATCGAAATTTTGTCACCCCGATGGCGCTGGCCGCGGTCGCCGCCGGAGCGGACGGTCTGATCGTCGAGGTACACCCCGACCCCGACGAAGCGCTCTCGGACGGCATCCAGAGCCTCTACCCCGAACAGTTCGGTGACCTGGTGCGAAGGGCGCAACACGTTGCAACCGCGGTGAGTCGCCGCCTCGCACCGTGCCCTGCCAGGATTGGCTCATGAAGAAATTACTCCTTGTGATCATCGCGCTCTCGCCACCGCCGGCAACCGCACAGACGGCAACCGTCGTGCTCGCGACGGCGGAGGCAACCTATCGCGACATCAAAACGCTGCACGCGGAGTTCACTCAGATGCTGGTCAACCCCATGATGGGTGACGAGACGACGACCGGTACCTTGTACTTGTCTCCGCCCGGTCGATTCTCCATGCGGTTCTCCCAACCCGAAGGCGATCGGATCGTTGCCGACGGCGAATGGCTCTGGCTGTACACACCCAGCACCACCGCCAACCAGGTCATTCGCCAATCGATTCCTGAGATGGGTCCGGCCACACCCAACCTCTTCGGTCAGTTCGTCGACAAACCGCTGGAACGCTACCACGCCACATACGTGGGAGTCGATTCGGCGGCCGGCTATCGGGTCGAGAATGTGCGGCTCGTGCCCCGCGTAGACGGCATCCCGTTTCGCAGCGTGGTGATTTCGTTGTCGGCGGACGGGATGCTGCGGAAGGTGAATATCATCGAGGATTCAGGTCAGCGACGCACGCTCGTGTTCGATTCGATCGTGGTCAACGCGCCAATTTCGGAAAATGAACTGATCTTCCGCGTGCCGAGGGGGACGAAAGTCGTCACAAATTGAGTCCGAAAAATTATTCTAGCAGGTTGCGGAAAAAGTCGGGTAATGGACGATAGCATCGCGAGCCGGAAGTTCTTATCGTAGAGGGACCTCGATGGGAGTGCCACGATGCGCGGGAACAAGACGAATCAGTCGGCGCTGTTCAGCTATATCAGTGCGGAGGATCGGGTGCCCTCCGACCATCCGTTGCGCGCCCTGCGGGCGCTGGTGGACCCGGTGTTAGCCCGGCTCTCGCCGCAGTTGGACCGGCTGTACGCGCGGCGGGGCCGGCCGTCGATTCCCCCGGAACATTTGTTACGCGCGTTATTGCTGCAGGTGGTGTATACGATCCGGAGCGAGCGGCAGCTGATGGAGCAGCTCGATTACAACATCCTGTACCGATGGTTTGTGGGGTTGAATCTGGACGACGCGGTGTGGGTGCCGACGGTCTTTACGAAGAATCGGACGCGGCTGGTCGAGGGGGGCATCGCGGATGCGTTTCTGGCCGAAGTGTTACAGGAGGCGGAGCGGCGGGCGTTGTTGTCGAATGAGCATTTCACCGTCGACGGGACCTTGCTGGACGCGTGGGCGAGTCAGAAGAGTTTTCAGCCGAAGGCCGGCACCCGCCCGCCAACGGACGATGATCCGGGGAATCCGAGCGTGACGTTTCGCCAGGAGAAACGGACGAATGCGACGCATGCGTCGCGGACGGACCCGGAGGCGCGGTTGACGCGGAAGAGTGGGGGGCAAGGCGCGCAATTGGCGTACTTGGCGAGTGTGTTGATGGATAATCGGCACGGGCTCGTGGTGGCGACCGACGTGACGCAGCCCGGCTACGAGGCGGAGTGTGCGAGTGCGCTGGCGATGGTGGGGAGCTTACCGCCGACGGCCCGGCGTCGGACGTTGGGGGCGGACAAGGGTTATGATCGGTGCGGGTTTGTCGACACGCTGCGGGCGTTGGGCTGGACGCCCCACGTCACGCCGAACGTGCACCGCACGCGGTTGCGGAGCGCGGTGGATGGCCGGACGACGCGCCATCCCAGCTATGCGATCAGTCAACGGCAGCGCAAAAAAGTGGAAGAGATCTACGGGTGGGGCAAGACGATTGGGTTGTTACGCAAACTCCGACATCGCGGGACCCCGCGGGTCGGGTGGGTGTTTACGTTCACGGCCGCGGTCTACAATCTGATGCGGATACGCACCCTGACCCTGGCCGGAGGCAGCCCCTGATGGGGCAGTGTGGGCCGCATTCGTCACGCCGACCGCACCGCGGGGGCGGTAATAGGGGACCGCACGCTGGTACACCGTCGTGTTACCCGGACAAACGCGGCTCACCATCAATTTTTCCGCAACCTGCTAGAATCGATTGTCCCTGACGCCCGGTTCGCGCTCCACAAATTTGAATAGCTCCTCCTGACTCTCGACCGCCGCCAGCATCTCCACCGCCCGCGACACCGTCGCATCATTCGCAACCTGGTCCTGCATTTCGGCGTCGCGCCCAAACACGTACCGCAGGGTTCGGCGGCGTACCTCCGCATCGACGACGTCGGCGGCACCATTCCAAATTCCGTCCGGCATCGCAACATCACGCGCACGAATCCGCCGCAATAGATCGCCGCGCATGGACGGCGTCACCGCGAACTCGTCGGGATCTGATGACTGCAAATCCGCTCTCAACTCCAACGCGTAACTCGACACCACGTCGAGGAAGGTCTGGAGTTTGGACCCGAGTTGCGCCTGGAAACGTCGTTCAGCCGTGGTCACGGAATCGGCGGCGATGACGATGTCGGGATGGATCCCGCCGCCGCCCGTGAGCACGCGACCGGCATCACTACGGAATTCCGCACTCGTCGGCACCGAGTCGGGAGACAAGCCATCGGGCGACAACAAGTCATCGGGAACAATCGTTCGACCTTCCAACCGACGATTGGGACTGACCCCAGCGTCGCGCTGTCGGTGAATCGACCTTCCGCTCGGCGTGAACCACCGACTCGTGGTCAACCGCAAGGCTTCGGATCGACTGACCTTGAAGATGGACTGTACCACGCCTTTGCCAAAACTGGGCCGACCGAGGACGAGTGCCCGATCGTGATCCTGCAATGCGCCGGCCACGACCTCTGCCGCGCTCGCCGAAAACTCGTTCATGAGTACGACGAGCGGCATCTCCTTCCACTCCTGTGGCGTATTCGCGTCATACGTGCGAGACGTCCCGCCGGCACGCCCACGCGTCGTCAGTACCGCGTCGCCGCGGTCGAGGAACAGGTCGGATACCGCAACACCCTGATCGAGCAATCCACCCGGATTGAATCGCATGTCGAGGATCAACGCGCGCGCCCCCGCGTCGCTGAGTGTGGAGATTGCTGTGCGGAGTTCGTCCGCAGATTGCGCACCGAAGGTCTCTAGATGGACATATCCAACCCTCGGCGCCACCATGGCCGCGTGACGAACAGACGTCACATGTATCAGCCCTCGCTCGACGTCGAACCGGAGTGGACGGGGAAGACCCGATCGAACAACCGTGAGTGTCACCGCCGTCCCGGTCTCACCCCGCAAAAAGGTAGATGCTTTTTCGGACGACCAGCCGAACGTCGAAACGCCCTCGACCTCGACGATGCGATCGCCTGGCTCGATGCCGGCCTCCTCTGCCGGCGTGCCCGACAGCGGGGTGACGACGGTGAGCCAACCATCGGTGACTTCGATGCGCACACCAAGTCCGCTGTAATCACCCGTCGTGCTCAACACCAACTCCTCGAGATCGTCGGCTCGAAGGAAATCCGCATAGGGATCACCGAGGTTCAGAAGCATGCCGTCGATCGCGAGGTCGTAGAGATGGCCTTCGTCCAATGAATCGACGTAGAGGTCGGCGACGTGTTGGACGATGCCTGAAAAAATTCGGGCCCGCTGGTACACTTCACCAGAACGCGCGGCCCCCCGGCGCAGGAGCCAGCCTCCCGAGAAGAACCCGATCAATATCACCAACGTGAGGAGGATTATTGCCCGTCGGCTCACGACGTTTCCTTCGTACGAAGAGACATACGGTCCTTCAACCCTGCCCTCCAGCTGATGTTTCCGCCAGGTGACGATCCACCGCGCTCCACGCCGCACGCTCTACGGCATCGACCGTTTGGGTGGCATCTACATGCACCACACCGCGACCCGACGCTTGAGAGAATACTCCGGCCACACGTTCATGCCATTCCCGACCCTCTCGTTCGATCCGGTCCGGCTCCTTGCCACCGCGGGCCTGGCGTTTCAAACCTACCTCGGCCGGCACATCCAACACGATGGTCAAGTCCGGCCGCAGACCGTCGGTCGCCAGTTCGTTGGCCTCCATCACTCGATCCCGCGGTAGGCCGCGCCCCGCGATCTGATACGCCTCCGTCGACAAATCATAGCGGTCGCTCAACACGACCTGCCCGCTTTCCAGCGCCGGGCGGATGACCTTCTCCACCTGGTCCGCGCGGGCAGCCAGCATGAGAAAGAGCTCCGCAAGCGGGCTGGCGTGCATGTCCGCATCGAGAGCAACCGCGCGCGCGGCCTCGGCGACCGGTGTCCCGCCCGGCTGCCTCACCTCGAGCACTTCATGTCCGGCGGCACGCAGCCGACTCGCCAACCGTTCTACCAGGGTGGTCTTCCCGGCCCCGTCGGGGCCGTCCACGACAATGAACGTCCCTACCATCACCGAGACGTCCCGGCGCTGTCCGAGGTTGCAAGGAGATAGCGCGGCCGATCGAAAACGTCCTTCTCGATGCGGGCGCACCAGCCAAACCGCACGGCAAGATCGACGGCGAGGTCGGCACGCCGGGCGTCTACCTCGATCGCAAGCAAGCCACCAAGGGTCAAATGCTCCATGGCACCTTCGAGTATCCGGTGGATATGCCCCATGCCATTCTCGCCGCTCACCAGGGCGTCACGCGGCTCGTACTGCCGAACGCCGGCGTCGAGTGCCTCATACTCGACTTCCGTCACATACGGCGGGTTCGCCACGATAGCGTCGAGTGTCTTCTCCGACAACGGCTCGAAGAACTCGCCTAAACGTAAATCGACCGTCGTAGCCGGCATGACCGCGGCGAGGTTTTGCGCCGCGACTGCCAAGGCCTTCGACGAGGCATCGGTTGCGATCACTCCAGTGAACGGCCCCTCCACCGCGAGGCTGAGCGCAACACAACCGCTTCCGGTCCCGATATCTGCAACGATCCCCTGACGAGCTTGTGTGCTCGCCCAATCGAGGACGCACTGTACCAGCCCTTCGGTCTCCGGCCGCGGTATCAGCACACTCCGGTCGACCGCTAGGTCCAAGGTGCGGAACCCCGCAGTTCCGGTTGCATAGGCCAGAGGCTCTCCGGCAGATCGACGCTCCACCGCACCGCGAAAGGGTTCCCAGCCACCTGTGGCGATGGGCTTGCGCGACGCGCTCAACGCCTCCGTCGGATCCGCTTTGATAACCGCGCTCCAGATGACGAGGGCTTGCGCACGCGCGTCGGGTATCCCTCCGCTTCGCAGCCGTTCGACCGCCCACCCCAGAGCTTCCTCCAGAGTGACGGGATGCGGGTCATTCCTCGTCGCGCTCTTCAAGATAGGCGGCGCGAAGAGCGTCGATAAACTCGTCGAGATCCCCGTCGAGAACGGCATCGAGCTTGTGGACGGTGAATTGGATGCGGTGGTCGGTCACGCGGTTTTGGGGGAAGTTATATGTCCGGATCTTGGCCGACCGATCTCCGGTTCCGACCATCGAACGGCGCTCTCGCGCTCGGTCCCCTTCCTGCTGGGCGACGATCCGGTCCAACAAGCGGGCGCGGAGCACCTCCATCGCTTTGATCTTGTTTTGAAGCTGTGACTTCTGGTCCTGACATTGCACGACGAGCCCGGTCGGAACGTGTGTGATCCGCACCGCGCTGTCCGTGGTGTTCACGCTCTGGCCACCCGGGCCCGACGACCTGAACACGTCGATCTTCAGGTCGCCCTCGTCGATCTTGACGTCGATTTCTTCCGCCTCCGGCAGGATGGCGACTGTGGCCGCCGAAGTGTGAATCCTGCCCTGGGCTTCTGTGGCAGGTACGCGTTGCACCCGATGGACCCCCGACTCGTACCGCAGCCGCCCGTAGGCCTTGTCCCCTTTGACCTTGAACACCGCGTCCTTGACCCCGCCGAGGTTGCCCTCGGAGAGGGAGACGGTCTCCACCGACCATCCGCGGCGCTCGGTGTACCGCTGGTACATCCGAAGAAGGTCCGCCGCAAACAGCGCCGCCTCGTCCCCGCCGGTCCCGGCCCGGATTTCGACGATGGTGTCGCGGTCGTCCAGAGGATCGGGCGGTATGAGTAGCCGCTGGAGCTCGCGCTTCAGATCCGAGATCTCGGGTTCGAGACGCTCGAGATCCGCCTCGGCGAGTTCAACCAGCTCGGGGTCGGATTCCCGGGAGATCTCCCGGGCCTGATCCAGCTCTTCGATGAGCTTATCGAGACGGGTGGCGGTCCGTCGGATTTCGTCCAGCCGGGCGCGTTCCCGTCCAAGATCCCTGAGCCTCTTGTGGTCAGAAGCGACCGCCGGGTCGGCGAGTTGCTGATCGATTTCGGCCGCGCGAGCGAGCGCGGCTCCCAGCCGCGCCTGCAGGGTTACCCCTCTTTCTGGGCGGTCTGGGTCGAGTATCGCTGGCGGAACCGTTCAACACGGCCGGCGGTATCGACGAGGCGCTGCTTGCCGGTAAAGAACGGGTGGCAGCGCCCGCAGATCTCGACGTGAATCGAGGAAAGGGTCGAGCGGGTCTTGAAGGTATGGCCGCAGGCGCACTGCGCCGTGACCACGTGATATTCGGGGTGAATCTTCGTCTGCACCGGTCGCTCCAATAGCAATCCAACAAGTGGGGTCCGAGCGCGGAAATATAACTGGGACAGTGACTTGAGAGCAACAGCGAGGACCAAATCTTGATTGACACGACCTCCGCCCCTCGCTAATCTTGACGGGCATCCCGCCTGCGAGCATCGACATGTCGGTGGCTACCACCCTCCAAGCAATACCTCTTTTCGAACACCTCACCGAAGATGAACTCGGTCGAGTCGCGGAGGCGACGCGTCAGCGCAAATATCCCAAGGGCAGCGTGATCTTGTTCGAGGACGATCCTGGCGACGCCCTATACGCTGTGGTTTCGGGACACGTCAAGGTGGTTCTGATCGGCGAGGACGGCCGCGAAGTCATTCTGGCAACCCTGGCGGACGGCGATTTTTTCGGGGAGATGTCGCTGATCGACGACAAACCCCGATCGGCCCATGTCATTGCCATTGAAAGCTCGAACCTCTTGGTACTGCGGAGAGACGACTTCCAACGCTGCCTCGAGGAGGCGCCACGGATCGCCATCGGCCTGCTAAAAGCGCTCACCAAGCGACTGCGGTCGGCCGACAGCAAGATCGGCGGCCTGGTGCTGCTCGACGTCATGGGACGAGTGGCGCGGCTGCTCTTGGAAATGGCCGACGAGAACGACGGAGTGGTGATCGCCAAGAAAGTGACCCATCACCAGATGGCACAGATGATCGGGTCGAGCCGCGAGACCGTCTCCCGAACGATGCGAGCGCTCGCCGAGGAAAAAATGATCGAGGTGGCTGGAAAGACCATCAAGGTACGAGACCGCGTAGCCATGGAAACCGCTGCCGGCTTACGGTGAGGTATCTCACGGAACCGGGGTGACCGTATGCCTAGCTTGCCGCCGAGCAAAAACGCCAAATTATATACTGTGGCACGGATGACGGAATGTATCGGGTGACCTTCTGGGGTACGCGAGGGTCGATACCGACCCCCGGGGTCGGGACGTCCCGCTACGGCGGCAACACGCCGGCGCTGGAAGTCCAACACGAGACCTCGAATGGCGCCGAGGTGTTGATCCTCGACGCGGGCACGGGGGTCCGACCTCTGGGTCGGCACCTTTCGTCGAACGGAAGCCCGGTCAGCGTGGATCTCCTCGTGAGCCACACGCATTGGGATCACATCCAGGGGCTGCCGTTTTTCACGCCGTTCTTCGAACCCGGAAACGCGATCCGGATTTGGGGAGCGCAGCAGGGTGGTGTCGATCTGGAGGAGATCCTCCGGAACCAGATGAATCCGGTGGTTTTCCCGGTCCCGCTCGATGGTTTGGCGGCCGAATTGGTCGTCAACCACATCGAACCGGGCGAGTTCGAGTTGGCGGGCTTTCAGGTTCAGGCGATGCAGGTGCGGCACCCGGGTATGACCCTGGCGTTTCGCATCACGCCGGTGGGAGGTGGCGCAAGTTTCGCATACGCGCCGGACAACGAGTTGGGGTCTGGCGGAGATTACGATGTCCCGGCGTCGTGGCGGGAGGATTTCGTCGAGTTCTTGAGCGAAGCCGACGTACTGATTCACGACGCGATGTACACGGCCGACGAGCTGGAGCGCCACCGAGGGTGGGGGCACTCCTCAAATCTCGAAGCCATCGAGATCGCCAGGGAGGCGAAAGTCAAGCAGTTGGTGATGTTTCATCACCGCCCGGAACACGACGACGACCAAGTCGACGTCATGTTGAAAGAGACGCAGCAAGCCGCTGCGGGAAGTGGGGTCGATGTGGTGGCGGCCCATGAAGGAATGGGAATTACCCTTTAGCAGTTAGGAGACTTTTATGCGCTGGCGGACACTTTTGGGACTCGCGCTGACGGTTGGATTCATGGCGCCTCCCGTCGCGCACAGCCAGGACACTCGACCCGGAATCGGTGTGTGGGTTTTCGAAAACGGCGGGTCGTACGGCCAGGACGCGGAAGATTTCGAGGCACTGGGTGTCGGACTACAACAGATCTTGATGACCGAATTGGCTCGGAATCCCGCGATGCGTGTCGTGGAGCGTTCACAACTCAACGCGTTGATCGCCGAGCAGGACCTCGGCGCCGGCGGGCGGATTGATACGGAAACCGCAGCCCGCGTGGGGCGCATCGTCGGGGCCAAGTTCATGGTGATGGGCGGTTTCACGGATTGGTTCGGTGATTTCCGTCTCGACGCGCGGATCGTGGATTGCGAGACGAGTGAAATCATCAACGCGATCGGGCTGCGGGAACAGCGGGAAGATCTGTACCGGCTGATCATCGACCTCACTGGTCGCCTCACCAGCGATGTGAACTTGCCGTCGCTCGAGATCGAGGCACAGATGGAGGAGCAGGCACGGGAGATTCCCGTCGACGCACTCACGCTGTTTTCGCGTGCCGTGTTTTTCGAAGACCGCGGCGATTCCGAGCGGGCCAAGGAGTTTTATTCCCGGGCCAGGCAGGTGTTTCCGGATTACACCGAGGCAACCGAGCGGTTGCAACAATTGAGCGGCTCGTAGTAACATAAGCGCGTGATCGCGCGCATTTCGGCCCTCGGCCACGTCGGAGCGCGCTGGCTGTCCCGGTTCGGGGCACTGGCGCGCTTTCTATTGGTCACTCTTGGCGCGTGGGCATCGCTACCCCAGGCGGGGCGCCGGGTCGTCCGACGGGTATTTCTCAACCAAGTTTGGTTCACGGCGATTCAAGCTATCCCCCTGATCGTCATGCTCTCGGGCATTCTGAGCTTCTTGGTCATCTCACAGGCGGTACGCGAGCTCGGGCAGATCGGTGCCACCGAGCTGATCGGGACGCTGATGGTGATCGCGATCGTGCGCGAGTTGGGACCACTGTTGACCGCCCTGACCGTTGCCGGTCGATCGGGTACGGCGATCGCCGCCGAATTGGCGACCAATCGAGTCATGGGAGAGATCGACGCGCTCGAGGGGATGGGCATCGACCCCGTGCACTACCTTGTCCTGCCACGCTTTCTTGGCGCGATCTGCTCCGTTTTCGGATTGATCATCCTTTTCGACATCGTCGCGGTACTGGCCGGTTTTGGGGCCGCGGTGACAAACGGTATGACGGCAACGAGATACTTCGACATTGTGCTCCAATCGATCGCATTTCGCGACGTGTGGTTGTCGGTCGCGAAGGGGATAATTTTTGGAATGGTGATCGGTACCGTGCCCGCGTTTCATGGTTTGCGAGCTGGCAAGGCCGCGACCCAGGTACCGGTCGCTGCCGGTCAAGCCGTGGTAGTCAGCATTGTCGGGATCTTCCTTCTATCGGTCGTATTCGTGATGCTTAGCTGATGACCGACGCGCCACTGATCTTTCGAGACGTTCCGCTGAACGACGCCGGGGACGCGACAGTCACGCTGGAAGTACCCGCGCAACGCGCGGTCTCGGTCGTCGGAGACGAAAAAAGCGGCATCGCCATCATCGGGCGCATGGTACTGGGGTTCGTCACTCCGAAAGGCGGGCAGATGACGGTGCTCGGCACCGAGCTTTCGACGCTTTCGAAGCGGGAATTGCTCGCGTATCGGCGTCGGGTGGGCTACCTTCCCGCAGGAAACGGGTTACTGCAGAATCTTACCCTGCGACAGAACGTCGCATTGCCTCTGCGGTTCGGCAGCGACCTCTCCGAGAACGAAATCGAAAGCCGGTTGAACATCATGCTTGCCGCAGCGGGACTCGCCAGCGTCGGGCTCCTGCGACCCGCACAGGCCTCCGACGAGCAACAACGTCGGGCGGCTTTAGCCCGCGCGTTGGCTTTTGACCCCAAGTTCGTGGTTCTCGAGGAGCCGTTTGTTGGTCTCACGGATCGAGCGGCGAGGAATTTGCTCGAAACAGCCCGCGGGGGTGACAGCGGCGCAGGGTCGCACCGCACCGTGCTCGCGATTGGCCCCAACGTTCCCGCCGAGGTTTCTCGGCGTTTCGATCTGCGATATCGCTTGATACGCGGCGTGCTACAGCAGGAGGATTGACTCGAACGTGGAATCGTATCGCGACTTCACGGTTGGCCTTTTTATCTTGGCAAGCATTGGGATCGTCCTGGGATTGCTCGTCGTGACGAGCAATGCACTAGACGACCGCCAGGATTTTTTCATGCGTGCCACGACGGCCGAGGGACTGACTCAAGACACCCGGGTGCCGTCGATTTGCTTGCCGATGTTGCGACGGTATTGAAAAGCGAGGTGTTGCAGACCCTGTCGCAGACACGAGCGCTGATCGAACAGAGCACGAGTACGATCGCGCAAACACACGACTTCATCCAATCCACCACAAACGTCATCGGTACGACCGCCCCGAAAGTGGAGGAGGCCTTGGATCTGTTGGCGGCGAGCCTCGAGCGAACAGACCAGATCCTCACAGAGATCTCACCACGTGTGGGACCGTTGCAAGACAGCCTGGTGGCGACGCTTGCGCAAGCAAGACGCATCTTGTCGTCGTTCGATACGCTGGCAACCACCGCGCACGAGATGTTAGCGGAAAATCGCGATGTTGTCCAAGAGGCCCTGACCCGCCTTCTACATACGACCACGGTGCTGGAGCATTTCGCCGACCAGGTGACGCGTCGTCCCCTGCGCTTTCTGACCGGCGTCAACCCACCGCCGCCGGACACCGCGGCAAAACGTCGATGAGATACCAGCTCTTCCACACGGCGGGGTACGATCCAACACCAGTCGCCGGTACGCTTTCGGGGGAGGGCATCGAGACCGCCGAGATTCGCGCGCCGGACGAACTCGTTGTCCGAGACCGACCGACCATTCTCATACTGGATCCTGCGTCGCAGCAACTGTTTCCGCTCGCGAGTTTGCGATCTTTCGTGACCGCCGGTGGTGCAATTGTCGCGCTGGCGGAAGAAGACGACGACAGCGCCACCCAACCCATCCCGGACCATCTACTCAGCAGCCTGATCACCGTGCCGTATCAACCGCGTGAGCTCCTGGTTTCGCTCCGTACGGCGTTTCGCGACGCTGCAACCCGAACAGAAAACCAACGGTTGCTCCAAAGCGCCGAAGCACGGAGCCAAGAGCTTACCGAGTTGACGCGCATTGGCGTCGCGCTCAACACGGAGCGGGATTACGACGCCTTGCAATCGTTGGTGCTGTCGCAGGCCCGACGCGTCACGTCGTCGGACGCGGGCAGCTTGTATCTGGTGGAAACGGGGGAAGACGGAAACCGCGCGCTACGATTCAAGCTCACTCAGAACCATTCGCGCCCCAAGATTCCGTTGCACGAGTTCACCATCCCCATCGACCACACCAGCATCGCCGGTTACGTGGCCAGCACCGGCGAGCCGCTGGTGATCGACGATGCCTATTTCCTTCCGCCCGACGTAGAGTACTCCATCAATCGATCGTTCGACGAGAAGAACGAGTATCGTACAAAGTCGATGCTGACGATTCCCATGCGGAATCACAAGAATGAGGTCATCGGCATTCTTCAACTCATCAATCGCAAGCGAGATTTTGAAGCCATTCTCGATGTTCAGGAAGACTTCGACGCGCAGGTAACTCCATACAGCCGTCGCACCGTCGAGCTGGTCTCCGGCCTCGCGGGCCAGGCAGCCGTCTCCATCGAGAACAGCCAACTCTACGAGAGGATCGAGCGACTCTTCGAGGGTTTTGTCCGAGCGGCGGTCACCGCCATCGAGCAGCGCGACCCGACGACTTTCGGACACTCGGGTCGGGTGGCCACGATGACCGTCGATATCGCGAAGGCGACTGATCGAGTCAAAGTAGGACGCTACAAAGACCTCACGTTTACCCGCGAGCAACTGCGTGAGATTCGATACGCCGGCCTGCTACACGATTTCGGCAAGGTCGGCGTGCGAGAGCAGGTTTTGATAAAGTCGAAGAAATTGTATCCGCCGAACCTCTCGCTCGTGAAGCAACGCTATGCGTTTATTCAGCGCACAGCCGAGCGGGACCTCTACAAACAGCAAGCGGAATACCTCGAAGAACACGGCCAGGAAGGGTACGACGCCTTCGCGAGGCGGATGCGCAAGGAGCACACCGGCAATATGAAGGCGCTCGATCGGTTCTTGTCACTCGTTCTCGAATCGAACGAGCCTACAGTTCTTCCCGACGGGAGATTCGACGAACTGCTCCAGTACGCCGACCATTTCTACCGGGATGTCGACGATGCGGAACAACCCTACCTCACGAGCGACGAGGTACGGTATCTCTCGATTCGGAAGGGAAACTTGGACGAGTCCGAGCGCTTGGAAATCGAGCGCCACGTGAACCACACCTACCAGTTCTTGTTGCAGATCCCGTGGACCAGCGAGTTGCAGGACATCCCCCGCATCGCGTACGGCCACCACGAAAAGCTGAATGGTGGTGGCTACCCTCAAGGCGTGCGTGGAGACGATATCCCCATTCAGACCAGGATGATGACGATCGCCGACATCTTCGACGCCCTAACTGCCTCGGATCGTCCGTACAAACGGGCCGTGCCCTCAGAGAGTGCCCTGAACATCTTATCGAGTGAAGTGACGGACGGGATGCTGGACGCCGACCTCTTTGAAATCTTTCACGAAGCACGCGTCTACGCGGCAGCAGACTAGCCTCTACAACTCGACCGGGCCACCGATCGCCACTGACCGATAGATCCCCTCCATCACCCGGTGAACCGTGAGTTGCTCGGCCAGATCGGAGCGCTCCACCTCTCCGCCAATCATTGCTGCAAAATGCGCCCACAGAGAAATCGACGCCGCCGTGAACGGATTCTTTCGCTCCGACGTGCCCGTAGGTGTGACGTTCACCGGCGACCCCTGCATCTCCTTGAACACCGCAAGCGGACTCACCGTCCCGGACCCCCGCGACCCCAACAGCTCGAACCAATAGCGTTCAGCATCTCCCACGTAGTGCCAGGAGACGTCGGCCGTGATGGACACGCTGCGTTCACACGTAATCAATGCCACGCCCGAGTCCTCCACTTGGGCGTCGCTGTCGTCTCTGGATCCAAAGGACGCGGATACGTGACACGGCGTGGGCCAATCCAGCATCCACAGTGCCAGATCGATCAGCGGTAAGCCGAGGTCGAGCATCGCGCCGCCGCCGGATTGTGCCCGCAGTTGGCGCCACCCCAACGCGCGCCGCGCAGGCTTGAACGTGTACCAACCCGACCGCACCGCATGTAGACTCCCCAACTCACCACCGTCGAGAAATTGCTTCACCGCCTGGACGTCCGGACGGAAGCGGTTCTGCATTCCCACCAGGACCACCTTGCCCGACCGCTGCTGCGCCGCCATGACATCTTCCACACCCGCTATCGACAGACCCAAAGGACGCTCGCACAACACGTGGGCACCCGCGGCGAGCGCCGTTTTTGTGTGTACCTCGTGAAGGTGATTGGGTGTGCAGACCACCACAGCATCCGGTTTGGAACGTCCGAGGAGATGTTCGATGTCGTCGAAGACCTCCGGGATCTCAAAGCGCGTGGCGAGAGATCGTGCCTTCGGGAGGTCGTTGTCACAGATGGATACCAACTCGAACCGGTCGAGTCGAGCGAGTGTGGGTAGATGCACCACCTGGGCGACGGCTCCCGCGCCGATCACCCCGATTCGCAGCGGAGCCGACATCACTTGTTACCCAAAATCCTATACATGAAACCGGCCCGCGCAGAGGCCATGACCAGCTCGCTGCTCAAGGAGCCGCGCACGTCCGTGGTGAAAAGAACGTTGTCGGACAATGCAAAATCCATTCCCAAGGTCAGGTCGGCGCTGGCGGCAATGGTGTCGAGGGCATCCTCGACAAACGTGTTCTCAATAGCGGGTCCCGACCCGTTCCGCAAATGTGCCCCAATCCCCAAACCGATGTACGTGAGGAAGCGAGGGCCGGCCGGAAAGAGATATTGTAGGTCGAGCGTGACTTCCAGGTTGGACCACGTGATCTCCCCCACGTCCACGGTTGCGTCACCGGTGGGATCCTGCACGTTCTGGAGAAGTTGAGCCTCAAACTCGAGGATCTCATCCTGGCTCAGCTCTCCCTTGAAGTAGTTGGCGCCGAACATGACCCGCACCCGCGGCGCAATCATGCCGTAATCCACCCGTACACCACCCGATATTTCGGTCGTCAGCCGATCGGAACCCACCAGTCCGATGTCGAACCCAATACCGGAGAATCCCAAGCCATCGTAGCTGAATTGGTCGAGAAAGCCCTGGGCGTGCGCCGACCCGGGAGCCGACCATAACGCCAGCAGGGTGAGAACCGTTCCCTTGGAAAAGGACGTCGCCATGATTTCAGATTGCAGATTGCAGATTGCAAATTGCAGATTGCAGATTGTGCACGTAGCCAACACTCTGGTCTTCCCCCGGTTTGATGGACATACAGTTTACGCTGCCTGCTGTGTCTGGGCGAGTAGCACGGCGTACTCGACCGGTGTCCGATACCCGAGACTCGAATGCCGACGCTGCCGATTGTACCAAAGCTCGAGATACTCAAACAGCGAGCGGGCCGCGTGGCGTCGGGTGAGCCAGTTGGCGTCGGCGACTAATTCCCATTTCAGCGTGGCCATGAAACTCTCGACGACGGCGTTATCCCAACAGTTGCCCCGCCGACTCATGCTGACCGCAATGCCATGCGCGGCCAAGCGATCGCGGTAGGGGCGACACGCGTATTGCACGCCCCGATCCGAATGGTGCAGGCCGCCCCCACCGCCCTCGCGCGCCAGCGCCATGTCGAACGCCGCCAGCGTGATATCGTGCTGTAACGAGGACTGCGCCGCCCAGCCCACGACCCGCCGGGTGCCGACATCCAGAATCACCGCGAGATACAGCCACCCCTCCCGCGTGGGGAGATACGTCAGATCTGCGGCCCACACCCGCGCGGCGCACCGACGCTCCACGCCAAACTGGCGGGCCAGGACATTGGGCGCTGGCGCGTAGGCATGGTCCGACTCCGTGGTCACCCGGAACCGGCGCCGTTTCTTGGCGCGCAAGCCATCGCGGCGCATGAGGCGCTCCACCCGGGTCTTCCCACACGGCACGCCCCGCCCGTGCAGCTCCGCGTGCACCCGAGGGCTGCCATAGCGTTGCTTGCTCGCGCGATGAATCGTGCGAATCTCCAACAGAAGTCGCTGGTCCTGCCGCGTCCGGGGGCTGAGCGGGCGCGTCTGGGCCGCATAAAAGCCCGACCGACTCACCCCCAACACCCGACACATCATCGTCACCGGAAACCGCCGCCGGTGCGACGCGATACACGCGTACTTCACGGCGACTCCCGCGCGAAGAACGCTGCTTTGAGTTCAATCAGTCATCGCAACATTCGAGTGCAGTTTATCTGCTGGCGTACAGAACTTCAATGTTTTTCTAGGTCGTTGATTTAGACGTAATGCTACAGCATTGAGATCTGCCTGAGAGTGAACGGATAAATCAGTACCCTTCGGAAAATACTGACGCAATAAGCGGTTCGTGTTTTCGTTCGTCCCGCGCTGCCAAGGGCTCTGTGGATCACAAAAGTAGACTCGCAAATTAGTGGCGACCGTAAATCGCTTGTGTTGGGCCAGCTCCATGCCCCGATCCCAGGTTAAGGACCGCCGGAGTTCGGACGGTAGTTTCTTGACGTGTTTGCTGAGTGCTGATACGACGGTTTCGGAGTCCTTGCCATCCACTTTGACCAGCATGGTAAATCGGGATTGGCGTTCCACGAGTGTGGCAATATGGGTGTTCTTCGACCCAGCGATCAGGTCGCCTTCCCAATGCCCAGGGATTGCACGGTCTTCCACCGATGCGGGGCGGTCGCGGATGGAGACGCCATCGATGATCTGGCCCCGAGGTTGCCCTTTCGTGGTGGCGTTCTTCGCGTGCCGCATCACGCGGTGCGATCGCAGATGCTTGATCAACTCGCGTTTCAGGACCCCACGCGCCTGGACAAACAAACTCCGATAAATGGTCTCGTGCGACACCCGCATGGTCTCGTCATGGGGAAAGGTCCGCCGCAGCCAGCCCGCTATCTGCTCCGGCGACCAATCAAGACGCAGTTTCTCGGCAACGATCCGCTGCAGTCGCACGTGCTGCGCCAGCCGACAGCGTTTGGGACGACGGGCCCGCTCCCAGGCCGCCGTGTCGGCATCGGCCGCACGGTACCCGTTCCAGCCGCCATGCCGCGCGATCTCGCGACTCACCGTTGATGGCGATCGACCAATCGTTGCGGCAATCTGCCGCATGGGACGATCCGCCGCGAGGCCACGCGAGATCTCTTCTCTTTCGGCCATCGTCAGCGCAAGGCGCGAGCGCCGCCGACGCGCTGGGCATATACCTCCGTTTGTCTTCAGTACACCAAACACCGATCCCGCATGCTTGCCGAGCGCGCGACCAATATCACTCAGCGACTCTCCCTTTTTCCAACGTCGCCACAACTCCGCCTTCTGGGTCGCGGAAAGGCCAGGACGTCCTAACCGTGCCATGAACAACACCCTCCAAATCGGTGAAATAATACAGGGTGTTGCAATGACCTGCTGAATCCACCACCGCTTTTTTTAAGAAATCCCGCTCCTGTTTCACCTGCTCGAGTTCCCGACGCAGCTGCCAGACTTCATCTTCCGGCCCCGCCCGCTTCCCATGCCCCGGGAAGGCCGTCGCCGGATCCCGCGTCTCCAGCTGCTGCTTCCACCGGTGTAACACATTCGGGGCAATGCCCAACTCCCGCGCGACCTCCGCCAGCGGACGCTCCGATTCTAACGCCAGCCTGACGGCTTCCAGCTTGAACTCCCGCGTATACCGCCGTCGTTTCTTGACCATAACAAACCTCCCACAGTATGATGGACGTCTACTAACTCGGTGTCCACCAAACCGGGGAGGCCCACTCCTCCCTTCCTTCTGTCCGACTGTTAATCCGCCCGAACCACCGTCGTGCCAGAGAAGTACGCATCCAGAATCGCTCGCGCGTCCTGCCCCGCCCGCGCACGTCCTATCGCTCCCCATTGGCACATCCCCACTCCGTGCCCCCACCCCGCACCGGCGGCGACCAGCCGCGTGACTCGATCGCCGGCGCGTTCCGTCGTGAGTTGCACCGCGGTGCTGCCAAGCGCGCGGCCACTGGGCTCTTGAAACACGGCTCGTATGTCGGGGCCAAACACGGGAATCTCTCCCTGCTCCACCTCGACCCGGATCTCCGTGACCCTACCGGACGTGCCGGTACTCCGTACCTCTACGTTGCGAATATCTGATACGAAGTAATCGTCGATACCCAAAGCTCGGGGCATGGTGCCTTTCAACGTGTTGGTCAGCTCGGCGCCCGACCATTCGATCTTCCACCGAAATCGCGGTGATCGTTCGCAATAGAATCCGTTCCCAACCGCGTCCGAAACCGACGCCAGATACGGCTGCGGCCGAACGTTGCGAAAGGACTCCTCGGGTGCGGCGGTGGCAAATCCGCACGTCGAATGAAAGAACGCCGTAATGGGGCGGCCGCCAACGGTGATCACCAAGCCCTCCGTGGCCAGGACGGCACGGCGCCCGATAGCGGATTCGCTTTGTACCCCGCGGTAGGCTTGATCGGACACGCCCGCACGCAAGTCGAAGCCCAAAGCGCCAAAGCGTCCCAGATTGGCCACGGCGTATGTGCGCGACGCAATCGCCTGTGCCTCCAGGGCTGCCCGCTCGGTCGACGACCGCCCACCTATCTCCGCCCCGATCACTCCCGCCACATACTCCTCGATTCCCAGCTCGTTCACGACGGTCACGGTCCCGTCACGCTGGGTCACCCGTACCAGACCGCGATAGGAAGTGCCGTCCACAGTGACCAGACCCCTCGCCCCGCGAAACTCCAACGAGTCAAACCGGCCCGACCCACCTCCTCCCGACGCCGCGACGCCGTCCCCCGCAGCGATCACGTCCACCGAATCCCCCGAACCCAGTCGGAGGGCGGTCCTTCCACCTTCCTCGCCAATGACGTCGCCGCGCGATCCTATTCGGACCGCCGCGGCCCCTACGACGAGCGCGATACGCACACGTCTCCCCGACGGCAACGAACCCGCTGGGGACGCACCCACGCGCGATCCGCCCACCTGAGCACAAGCAGTCACGCCCGCAGCACCCGCCAGGAGGGCCGCGAGCCTCTTCAGATGGCTTCGGCGGCTCTCCAGCGTATGGGATGCGAACGTCACGTGAGGGCGACGGCGCGAAAGTCGTAATCGGTGCACTCTTCGATTCGACCGCGCACGAATTCACCTGGCTTGGCCCAACCGCCCTGCTCCAATGTCGTCACACCGTCCACGTCGTCGGCCTGCCACATGACCCGACCCACGTGGGTGGCGCCGTCTTGATCGGGGTCGGTTACACTCTCGATCAAGACGTCGGTCTCCCGGCCCACGTAGCGGCCGAGACGCTCTTCGGAAATGATCCGCTGGAGGTCGAGCAACTCTTCCTGCCTCTCCCGTTTCACGTGGTCGGGAACATCGTCCGGGTACTGCAGCGCGCGAGTCCCTTCCTGCTCCGAGTAGGTGAACACGCCCAATCGTTCAAAGCCGATCTCGTTGGCAAACTCACGCAGCTCGGCAAAATCCTCATCGGTTTCTCCCGGAAAACCCACGATAGCGGTCGTCCGAATCGCGACATCCGGCACGGCGTCGCGAAGCCACGCCACCTTCTCGCGGATCGTCTCCTTCCGTTCAGGGCGTCGCATGCGTTTCAGCATGCGGTTGGATGCGTGCTGAATCGGAATGTCGATATACGGAACGATACGTGTCTCCGACGCCATCAGATTCACCAGATCGTCGGTGAGGCCGGCGGAGTAGACGTACAGGAGTCGCCACCACGGGACGGAGGTTCCTTCGAGCAGCGCGTTCAACAGATCCGGAAGCCTCGGTCCGCCCTTTCCGTAATCCCGCCCGTAATGACCGAGGTCTTGAGCCACCAGATTGATCTCCCGGGCGCCCTGGGCTTCGAGCTGCTGGGCCTCGAGCACGAGTCGCTCGAGGGGTTCGGAGCGGTGCTTTCCACGCATCAAGGGAATGGCGCAGAAAGCGCAGGTATGGTCACAACCCTCCGAGATCTTCATGTAGCGGACGTGCGCGTCGTCACCGAAGTAGTGACGTACGTCGGGATGGTCTGCGATTGGATCTCGAATGAGACCCCGAGCCGCCAGCTCCGGGGCAAGCTTGTGCAACTCCCCGAAGTTCAAGAAGAGGTCGATCTCGGGAATCTCCGCTTCAAGCTCCTTCTGATATCGCTGCACCAAGCACCCCACGGCGACGACCGCCTTGACCGTGCCCTGTTTTTTCAATTCGCCGGCGCCGAGCATGGCTTCGATCGATTCACGCTTGGCCGCATCGATGAATCCACACGTGTTCACCAACACGACATCCGCCGTCTCGACATCGGAAACGACCTCCGCGCCGTGCCCCACCAGCTCCCCCACGAGGCGTTCGGAGTCCACGGTTGCCTTGTCGCAACCCATCGAGATGACGCCGAGTCTCAAGAGCTGGGCTCCAGCGGTGTGAGGAAAAGAGCAGTGTGCATGGTGGGAAATCGTGAGACGTGAGACGTAAGACGTGAGAGGTGAGAAGTGAGAGGGCCCTGCTCCACCCCGGGTGTCCGGGGGGGGGCGGCCGTCTCACGTCTCACATCTCACGTCTCACGTCTTTCTCACGTCAAGAAGCTCTCCAGCGACCTTGCCCGACTCACGTGCCGCAGGCGGGCTAGAGCTTTTTCCTTGATCTGGCGGACTCGCTCGCGGGTGATGCCCAGCAGTCCACCGATCTCTTCGAGCGTCATTGCCTCTTGGGAATCGAGGCCGAAGTAGAGGCGCAGGATCTTCGCCTCGCGCTCTTTCAACGTGCTGAGAACCTCTTCTATCGAATTGCTGAGCGCCCGCTCGAACGTCTGATCGTCCGGCCCGGGGCTTTGCTCGTCGGGTAGGTAGTCGAGCAGCTTGTTGTCCTCACCGGGGGTGAGGGGTGCATCGAGCGAGAGATGACTTCGAGAGATCGCCAGGGTCTTGGCGACCTCGTCTCGCGGAATGTCCATCCCGTCGGCGATCTCCTCGATCGTTGGTTCGCGTCCCAACTCCTGTTGCAACGCCGACGATCGTTTGCCGATCCGATGGAGCGTGCCGGCCCGATTCAAGGGGACGCGCACGATTCTGCTCTGCTCCGCCAAGGCTTGGAGAATGGCCTGACGAATCCACCACACGGCATACGAGATGAACTTGATGCCTTTGGTTTCGTCGAATTTGTGGGCGGCGCGAATGAGGCCGAGGTTGCCCTCGTTGATCAGATCCGACAGGCTGACGCCCTGGTTCTGATATTTTTTGGCCACCGAGACCACGAACCGCAGGTTGCTGCGGACGAGCTTGTCGAGCGACTCCGCGCAGCTCTTGTGGATTTCGACGGCCAGCGAGACCTCGTCCTCGCGCTTCAACAAGGGGTACTTGCTGATCTCCCGCAAGTATTGGTCTAATGATCCTTCTTCGTTTCCAACTTTCTTGGCCGCACTTACTCGCATAGAACCCGCAATCCTTCCGCGATGCTCGAAAGAGCCGTGAGCCTCAAGTCACCGGTATGCATCAAGCAATTACTGCCTTCGCGAGTACCGGAGTTGTATCCATCGCATAGAAACAGACACCGGAATCGCTCACCCAAGGCGTGCGACATCCGGAGGAGAATCGGCTTAGCTCTGTGGGGTCTCCCGAGATCCCAACGTTGGAAATCCCAACGTCATCGAGTGACGAACGGTGCTTCCCGGAAGGTGTCGGACGTTCAGTCGTCGCAAGGCTCCGAAGCTCTAAACTAGTGGGTCACATTATGTTAGCGGCTCTTGGGACAAGGCGCAACTGCCACGGACCAACCCCGAGCGCCCGCCCAGGTCCGCAATCCTCGCTGGAGGTCGACGCGCGAGCACCGATGAGACAACCGTACCGCGGCACAGCACGCGGTGTCGGACGCCTCGAAATCGGCCCCAATGACGCGGCATTCCGGCATTTCGCGCAGCGCCCAATGGTCCAAGACAGCGCCGCCGGCACTGACGATGATGGCCACGGAAGAATTCATGTGTGAAACTGGCGTCGCCACGCAGAGAGGGAGTAGGCGAGGTTATGCGGATGGGGTCGGACTTTTGCGAGGACGTGAGACGTGAGAATGTGAGACGTGAGAGGACAAGTGTCAGAGGATGCAGGTCACTTGGGACGTGCTTCTTTGACAGGTAGTGCGTACGCACGTGACATATTGAGAATTGGCGATCATTCCTGAAAGCCATGACGAGGAAACCGATAGCGAACGGTCTGCAACAGGGGCTGCGACCCTGGTTCGCGCCGCCGCAGCGCGTAGAAGCGGATGCGGTTGGCGTCGAAATCGACCTCGGCGCGCACGAGACGATGGGACCAGCGCGGATCGACCCGCCAGGTATGCCCCAGCAGCTCGGCCGTTCCCTGCTCGCTGATGCGCCGCAGGAACACCAAGCGGCCGCGCGGGCGGGTCTGCAAGTCCAACGCCCACTCTTCGGGAAACGTCCGTCGTGGCGGGGCGGCCTCCAGGCGCGGTGCCGCACGGCGGCGGACTGCTGCCACGTAGCGATCCGAACGCTCCTGCAGGGCCGCGCGGGTGGGATGATGGAAACGGGCCCACACCTTGGCCTGCCACCGACCGTTGTAGCTTTCTACCGCCGCCTGGAAGCCGGTCTCGCGTGGCGGCGCGAACACGGGGACGATCCCCAAACTCAAACACAGGCGCGTGACACGGCCGACGGTGTCAGGGAACTGATGCGCGCCCTGGAACCGGGTGTCGTTGTCGAACTGTGCATAGGCTGGCAGCCCGAACTGCCGCCAGTGCGTTACCAGGGCCTCGACGATAGTGGTGGCGCGGACGGGTGGACCGGGCCACGACGCGACCAATCCGCCGTGCAGCGAGATGCCGTTGAGCACTTCGACCTCGGTGCCACCCTTGATCACCAACCCTTCGACGATGTCAAAGCTGTCCAGCTCCGCACAGCCCGCGGCCACCTCAGGCAGATACCAGCCTCGGGGCGGTGGGGGGCGACGGATCCGCCGGCGACCGTCCAGCGCCCCGTGCCGGGCCAGGATGCGGCCGATCGTCCGCACCGCGGGGACGCTGCGATAGTGACGGTCGCGCATCTCGCGGTAGATGGCAGCGGCCCCGTACTCCCCCAGGTCGCTCGTGTCACGCAGCTCTCGCCGCAGCGTCAGCACGACATCTTCTACGGCCGCTTCCGTGCGATGAATCGTGTGCGCGAGGTGAGACCGGTCAGACCAATCGACTCGATCCAGCCGCTGGCCGCCGACGCGCTGCACCCACCGTTGCACGGTCTGGAGGCTCACGTGAAACCGGCGCGCCACCGCACGCAGCGAGGCACCCCGCCGAACCGCGGCAACCATCTTTCGACGTCGCTCCTCGGTCCGGCCTTTTTACGCACCTTGACCCCCGAACTAGTGTTTCGTTCAAATACTATAAACCACACTCCTGACCTGGATCCTGTGACACTCCGACCTGCATCCTGTGACACCTAGGTGACCTGGATCCTGTGGCACTTATCCCGTGAGACGTAAGACGTGAGACGTAGGACGTGAGAAATGAGAGGTCCCAGGCCCACCTTGCCCAATCGTGTCGGGGGCGATGCCTTCTCACTTCCTACTTCTCACCTCTCACGTCTCACGTCTCACGTCTTACGTCTTTACGTCTCACGTTCTCACGTCTCACGTCCCCCGCTGCAACCCGTACTTATCAATCTTCTTATAGAGATTACTCCGTGGCATCGCCAATCTTCGTGCTGTCTCGCTAACATTCCAATCGTGCTCGGCCAATTTTCCGAGCAGGAAGGCCCGTTCGGCTTCCACCTTGAACTCTTCGAACGTCTCGCACTGGGCGAGCGTGCCGACGGCCGCTTCGGTACCGGCCGCGGCGATTCGCTGCACGTCGGAGGCCGTTACCTCCTCACCGACAGACAAGATCATCAGTCGTTCCACCACGTTCCGCAGTTCGCGCACATTGCCGGCCCACTCGCGCTGCTCCAGCGCGGCCACGGCGTCGGCGGAAAACTTTCGGGCGCTGAGACCACCGTACACGGCGAGATCGCTCACGAACCGCTCGATCATTGGCGGAATATCCACCTTGCGGGCGCGGAGCGGTGGCACGTCGATGGGTACGACGTTGAGACGGTAGTAGAGATCCTCGCGGAACCGCCCATTCTCGATTTCCTCTTCGACATTTTTGTTGGTGGCGGCAATCACCCGCACGTCCACGCTGGCCGACTTTGTGGCTCCGATGCGGGTGACGACACCTTCCTGCAGGGCCCGAAGCACCTTTGCTTGGGCGTCCAGACTCATGTCGCCCACCTCGTCGAGGAACAGCGTGCCACCGTCAGCCTGCTCGAATTTCCCCGCGCGATCGGCAAATGCCCCGGTAAACGACCCTTTCATATGGCCGAACAGCTCACTCTCGATCAGCTCGCTGGGGATCGCCGCGCAATTGACTTCCACGAACGGCTTCGCGGCGCGTGGTGACCCGGCGTGAATGGCGCGCGCCACCAGTTCCTTCCCTACCCCGTTCTCACCGGTGATCAACACGCGCGCCGGCGTCGGAGCTACCTTCTCGATCACCTTGAGCACATCGCGGATCGCCTTGCTCGAACCCACCATGTCATATTGATCGGCCACGCTCGCGCGCAGACGTTCGTTCTCCGATTCGAGCGCGATGCGGTCGAACGCGTTGCGTAACGTGAGGAGAATGCGATCGGTGTCGAGAGGCTTCTCGAGAAAGTCGTACGCACCGAGCTGTGTGGCCTCCACGGCGGTCTGAATGGTTCCGTGACCCGAGATCATCACGACTTGGGCGTTGGGATCCTCTTCTCGGAGCTTCGCCAACGTCTCGAGGCCATCCATGCCCGCCATCTTCACATCGAGCAGCACGAGGTGCGGGTGGAATTCGTTGTACACATCGAGCCCCTCGGACCCCGACTCTGCCGTCCGCACCTCCATGTCCTCATACTCCAGGAGCTGCCTGAGCGCTCCGCGCACTCCCTGCTCGTCGTCCACCACCAGAACCCGTTTGGCCATCACTGCACCCGCCGGAAGAAGGTCACTTTGTTTGGCTCGATGCGAAGGTCGGCGATCGTCGAGGGGACGCCAAAGAGCATCAGGCCATCGTCCCCACCCGTAATCCGATTTACGATGGGTGGGATCAGCGGTCCGGGGAACGGGACCTCGCGAACTGAGAACTCCGTCGGCTCCCACGCCAGCACGCCGCGGCGCATGACGCGGACCGGGCCGGCCACCCGCAATGGCTCGAGGTCCTGTAGCAATCCGCCCAGGAGCCCCAGCTGATCCTTCCCCCACACGGCAGTAACCAGTTGCGCTTCCATTATAAACCGGCCCGGCTCAAATGTGACGGTGAGGGAATCCAAAGCTTGGCGGCCGATGGGATCGAGTCCGTTGCTGATCAGCGACGCCATCTCGGCAGCCGACAATGCAACGAACTCCGGCCCGTCGATCCGGGCGATACGTTGATACTTTGCCACGGCCGTCTCGTGCGCTTCGGGAGACGCGCTTCCCGGCCCCGCCACGAAGATCTCCTCGACCGTGGTCTCATCTCCGCGAAAAGCCCGATACGCATCCGTAAGTTGGTCGCGGAATATCCAACCAAGGACGACCGCCAGCACGAGCAGCGTCGCGCACCCTGCCATCGCGAACATGTTCTTCATGCATCCAGCGATCATCACGCCAACTCCGCGCTTGCCAAGATTTCGTAACGGGGACCTTTGGGGCCCAGATGACTCCGCATCAAATCGACCGATGCGATCTGCGGTTCCTCGAAAAACTCCAACCGCTCCAAGTCCTTCTCGAGGCCCTTCAGCTCGGCCGGCCTAGCCTCTCGCCGCACGCGGCCAATCGTGACGTGGGGCCGGAACGCGCGTCCCTCGGTCTCGAAGCCCAACTGCGACATCTCCCGTTCCACCGCATCGGCAAGCAGCTCGAGCGCCGGAAGCGTCTCACATCCTACCCACAGGACGCGCGGTCGTTTCGCCGACGGGAAGGCGCCAAACTCCCCTACGGGAAGTCCGAAGGTTTTGGTGTCAGCCACCGCGCTCCGGAGACCCACCTCTATGGCGCCGGCGGAGGATTCATCCACCTCGCCGAGGAACTTGACGGTCATGTGGATGTTGCCGGCGGCCACCCATTTCACGGGATAACCGGCGTCGCGCAGCGGTGCTGCTTCACTCCACATGCGCTTGCGCATGGCGTCGGGAAAGTTGATGGCAATGAAGAGTCGCACGGGGTGAATTAATAACCAGTTTCGGATGGGAATGGGGACCATCACCGCGCGCTTCTTCGCGCCTCTTCTGTTCTTCTGAACGCTGGCTGCGGTCTGGCTGTCACCCTCCACAGGACCTACCTTAGCGGCCACGAAAGGCGGAGACGAAGGGCGGTAAGGCGGTAGGGCGGTAGGGCGGTAGTAGCGGGGACGAAAGGCGGTATGGCGGAAATAGCGGGGGTATTGTGAGCGACCCTGTGGAGCTCCTGACGGCGGCTTTGGCCGATCGGTATGCCATCCAGGAAGAAATCGGCGCGGGCGGCATGGAGCCACAGATTGCACTGAAACAGGCAGATGCAAACACGGACGTTGTTTTGGTGAGCGCGGATCATGAGTAATCCGTTCGAACGGCTGTCTGACGCACTGTCCGATCGGTATCGGATCGAGCACGAACTTGGTGCGGGCGGCATGGCCACCGTCTACCTTGCTGAAGATCTGAAACACCATCGCAAGGTGGCGGTGAAGGTTTTGCGCCCTGAACTCGCGGTGGTGCTCGGGGCTGAGCGGTTTCTCAAAGAGATCGAAGTCACCGCCAACCTCCAGCACCCGCACATTCTCCAACTGTACGATTCTGGTGAAGCCGATTCGTATCTCTTTTACGTCATGCCGTATATCGAAGACGAATCACTGCGAGAGAAACTGCGTCGCGAGGGCCAACTCTCCATCGACGAGGCGCTCGAAATCACGAAGGTCGTCGCCAGTGCGCTGGACTTTGCGCACAAGCGCGACATCATCCATCGCGATATCAAGCCCGAGAACATTCTGCTCCAGGATGGTGTGGCACTCGTGGCGGACTTCGGCATCGCGGTTGCCGTGAAGACGGCCGGTGGGGAGCGGCTCACCGAAACGGGGTTGTCGCTCGGTACGCCGGCATACATGAGTCCCGAGCAGGTCGCTGGGCAACGGGACCTCGACGCTCGGAGTGACGTCTACTCGCTGGCGTGTGTGACGTATGAGATGCTCGCTGGCGATCCACCGTTCATCGCCTCGACCGCCCAGGCGGTGATGGCCAAGCACGTCACGGACCCAGCCGCACCGATTACCACGACCCGGCCGAGTGTGAGTCCGGCGATCGCCAGTGCGCTGATCAAGGCGTTGAACAAAACCCCGGTTGACCGTTATGAGAGTGCCGGCGCGTTCGCCACGGGACTGACGAGCGAGCAGGCGACACAGGAAGAGCATACGGCGTCCATCGTCGTGCTGCCCTTTGCCGACATGAGCCCGGATGCCGACAACGAATATTTCAGCGACGGCCTGACCGAGGAGATCATTACCGATCTCTCAAAGATTCAGGCCCTGAAGGTCATTTCCCGAAACTCCGCGATGCAGCTCAAGGGAACCGACAAGGACACAAAGACGATCGGCCGCGAGCTCAATGTCCGATACGTACTCGAGGGAAGTGTGCGCAAGGCCGGCAACAATCTCCGCATCACGGCGCAGCTCATCGACGCTCGGGACGATGCACATCTGTGGGCGGACAAGTTCTCGGGCACCCTGGATGACGTGTTCGACATCCAGGAACAGGTCTCACGAGAGATTGCCGATGCGCTGGTACTCAAGCTCACACCCGAGGAAGAGCAGTGCATTGCTGAGCGCCCCATTTCCGACGTGCGCGCGTACGAGTACTACCTCCTCGGCCGACAGGATCTCAACCGACCGACGCCAGAGTCGATCCGCCGAGCGATCCAACACTTTCAAGACGGCCTGGAGATCGTGGGGGAAAGCGCTCTCCTTCACATCGGTTTGGGGTTGGCCTACTTCTACCATTCCTCTTTTTCCGTTGGCCAGCATTCAGCTTACCTCGACAAGGCCGAGGACGCGGCCAAGAGAGCGCTCGCAATCGATGCTGAATCCTCGAAGGCATATGCCCTCCTCGGGATGGTCCACAACGACCGGTTCGCGTCGCGGGAGGAGGTCTTCGCCAATCTGAACCGGGCCCTGGCGCTCGACCCCAACGACGCTGAAGCGTTGGGTTGGACTATGCTGATGGAAGCTTGGGTGGGACAGATAGACCGCGCCCTGCGTCATTATCGCGTGGTCATGGAGATCGATCCGCTCAGGTTGGATGCGGCAACAATCATGTTCTTGTTGTGGTGCGGGCGGCTCGATGCAGCCATCGCCTACGGCGAGAAGCTCCTGCGCTCCGATCCGAGTAGTTCCTTTGTCCGAATGCTGTACGCCTGGGCGCTCAGCTATCGTGGGGGTCCAGAAGAGACTGTAGCGGTTTTGGAGGGTCTCTCGGGAGACAGCGACAACGCCTTCGCAACGATCGGCTGGGTTCTTTGCCACGCCTTGAAAGGCAACCGAAAGAAAGCACAGGAATCGATCACAGAGACGCTTCTGATTCACGTGAGAACAGATCCACAACTCTCGTGGTTCATGGCCGATTGTTATGCGCTGCTCGATGAGCCCGACGAAGCCGTGACGTCGTTGGAAAACGCGGTACGCGGCGGACTCAAGAACTACCCGCTCGTGGCCGAGTACGACCCGTTCCTCGCCCGGTTGCGCGGCCATCCCGGGTTCGAGGCGCTGCTGGAGCGCATCAAACACGAGTGGGAGACCTTCGAGGTCTGAGGACAGGTAGGCGGGTCGTGCGTTTCCCATATCGGGAGCGCGCGTACGCACGCGCCCAATCGGCGAGAGCCAATCCCGGCAAACGAAAACGGGTCGAAGGTTAAGTCTCCGACCCGTTAGCGCAGCAAAACTGGCTGCTGAGATCCGACAATCAAGCTTAACTTATTACACCTCTGCGTCAGATACAAGCAAGAACCCTGAGGCGGCGGTGCCGGCGACGGGAGTCGAACCCGCAAGGGCGGAAGCCCCAAGATTTGTCGGATCTCTGCGTTTACCAGTTTCGCCACGCCGGCACCTGATGCGGAAACGAACCCTGACGAGCCAAAGGCCTAAGACGCAAGCACCGCGACAATCTCTCCACATCGCCTTGGACGATACCTGGCTCCCGACCCTACTCGTCATCAAAACCACGCGACCCATTACCATTCCATTTGCCGAATGCCGTGGTATCATGGAACGAGTCAATGACCTGAGTGGCAGTCGCATGGGAGCATTATCGAGTGCCGTCTTTGAATGAACGCTTGACCGACATCGTCTCCGATGCCTTCGCCGAGTCAGGTTACGATCGGCAATACGGCGAGGTGCACGTCTCCGACCGTCCCGACCTGGCTCAGTTCCAGTGCAACGGTGCGCTGGCCGCGGCCAAAGCGAACAAGGCCAACCCGCGGGAGATCGGGCAGAAGGTCGCGGACGTGCTCACCAATAACGATGCCTTTGGCGAGGTATCGCTCGCCGGCCCGGGATTCATCAACCTCAAACTGACCGACGAGTTTCTCACAGCACACACGCAAAACACGGCGAACGACGATCGACTCGGCGTGGATGGCGTACCAATCCCGCAGAAGGTCGTGATCGACTACGGCGGTCCCAATGTCGCGAAGCCGATGCACGTGGGTCATCTCCGCGCCGCCATCATCGGCGAGAGCGTCAAGCTAATCGCGCGCTTCCTCGGCCACGACGTGCTAGGCGACGTACACCTCGGTGACTGGGGATTGCAGATGGGGATGCTCATCTCCGAACTCCAGCGACGCCAACCCACCCTGCCCTACTTCGATCCCGATTCGACCGGCCCGTATCCGAAGGATTCGCCGGTAACGATCGCTGATCTCGAGGAGATGTATCCCGCGGCGAGCGCGACGGCCCAAGAAGATGCCGACGCGATGAACGTCGCCCGCAACGCGACTTTCGAGCTACAGCAAGGACGTCCCGGTTATCGGGCTTTGTGGAAGCACTTTCACGACGTGTCCATCGCCGAAATGAAAGCCGATTACGCCACGCTCAATGTGGAGTTCGATCTGTGGCTCGGTGAAAGCAACACGCAGGATCGAATTACTCCGCTAATCGATCGACTTCGCAATAACGGTCTAGCATATGAGAGCGAAGGCGCCCTGGTCATGGACGTCGCCGAGGCCGACGACAAGAAGGAAATACCGCCGTTGATGTTGTTGAAGTCGGACGGCGCGGTGCTCTACGGTACGACCGACCTCGCCACCATCGATCAACGCGTGCAAGAGTTGAACGCCGAGGTCGCTATCTACGTCGTCGACAACCGGCAGGGCGATCACTTCCATCAAGTCTTCCGCGCGGCCCACAAATCCGGCGTCGCACCCGAGTCGATGCATCTCGAACACGCCGGATTCGGTACGATGAACGGCAAGGACGGCAAACCGTTCAAGACCCGTGAGGGTGGTGTGATGCGCCTCAAGGACCTGATGCAGCTCGTCACCGACAAGGCCACCGAACGCATGGCCGAGGCCGAGGTCGCAAAGGGTTACAACGAGGACGAGCGGGCGGAGATTGCGCGCATGGTGGGAATGGCGACGCTCAAGTTCGCCGACCTCATGAACCACCGCACGAAGGATTATATGTTCGACCTCGATCGCTTCTCGTCGTTCGAGGGACGGACGGGCCCGTACCTGCTGTACACGACGGTCCGGACGAAATCCATCTTACGAAAAGCCGAAGAACGAGGCCTCAAACCCGGTGACCTCCTGCCGCCCGAGACCGACGCCGATCGCGACGTGATGCTCAAGCTCGCCGAGCTGCCTGACGTGTTGCGCCGTGCCTGGGGCGGGCGCGCGCCAAATCACCTATGCGAGTACGGTTTCAGCCTCGCCACCGTGTTCAATCGGTTTTACCACGAGCACCACATCCTCAGCGAAAAAGACTCGGCGCGGCAGGCGTCGTGGCTCGGGTTGTCGGAGCTGTGTGTGAGGGTGCTGGAGTTGGTGTTGGAGTTGTTGGGGATGGAAGTGCCGGAGAGGATGTAGCCACGGATGACGCTAAAGCTTTGGAGGTCGCGGATCCCCCACACCCCACCCGGGTAGAGCGGACCCCGGGCGCGAGCCCGGGGTTTATCGACTCGGGATTCGCGCGCTAACCACGGCTGAAGCCGCGGCTCGGAGATTTGTCGGTAAACCGACGTGTGCGTGCGGTCGCTTGAGCGACAGTCAGTTTGGCCGAGCCGCGGGTTTACCCGTGGTAACACGAGGAGCGGGGCTTTCCCCTGCGCAAGTTCAGCCACATCTTACCCGAAGATGTCAACTCCATTCAGGAATCCACACCATGACCGAAAGCAAGAAAGGGTGTCCGTGTTGCGACGGGCAGGGTTACTACGAGATCGTCCCCGCGGGATGGGTCGTCTGCCCCGATTGTAAGGGGACGGGAGGATAGGCCCGGGCCCGGTCATGTCGCCGTCGATCTGGGCCAATCGGCTCGAGAACCCTGATTTTCTGGCCCGCCTGGACGAGCTGTCATGGAAATCCGATCTCATCTGGGTCGTCGCACTCACCGTCGGCCTGGGCTTCACGCTCATTGCGGCTTACGTTTTTCCGTTCTCGCCGTCCGGCAATTTCTGGGCGTATGCTGGGTTGTTCATTCGTGGAAGCCTCTTTCTCTGGTCGGGAGAAGCACGGCGATCCGAAGGCGGCATAACGCTATCCCGGCTCTTCACCCTCGGTTTGGTCGCCGGCACATTCGAATTGCTTGTCGATTGGTGGCTCATCCATTGGATTGACAATGGCCGGCTGGTATACCTCACCGGAAACGACGTTGTCCTGCTCGGTTCACCGGTCTGGATGCCGTTGGCGTGGGCGTGCGTCATCGTCGAAATTGGGTATCCTGCATTGCGACTGTTCGGAATCTTCAGAGGACGAGTCTCGACGACCAGCGCAGCCGTCTGGGCCTCATTGGTGGCGGCGTCGGCCGCTGCGGTGACGGTGGGATTCTACGAGTACTTCGCCTATCGAGCCAACTGGTGGATGTACGAGCCGGCCAATGCGATGATCGGCTCGTACACCGCGCTGTACATTCCCCTCGGCGAGTTCTTCATGTTCTTGACGATCCTGCCGATTGCGGCTCGGGCCCTGGCGCGGAGCGAACGCCGGCCGGCGTCATCCATTGAGGGGGGTGTATGGTTTGCGGCGGCCATCGCGGCTGGGTACATAGTTGCCTATCTGATCCTCGAAGCCGGCCGCACGCCCTGAACAGCCGCGGATGACGCTAAAGCGGCCACGGATGACGCTAAAGCTTGGAGATCGCGGATCCCCCAACCCTACCCCATTAGAGCGGATCCCGGGCGCAAGCCCGGGGTTTATCGGGTCGAGTTCGCGCGTTGACCACGGCTGAAGCCGCGGCTCGGTGCCAAAAAAACCGGAGAGCGTCGCGCCCTCCGGCTTTCGTCGTAGCGAACTGGCTACGCGAAATCGCACCTCGTTGGAAGCAACGTACGGATGCCGAATGGCCAAGTCAATGGTGCGGCGGTGCTGGTGGTGGGATTCGAACCCACAAGGGCTTTCGCCCGACGAGGTGCGATCTCGTCGCGTTTACCAGTTTCGCCACACCAGCACCTGACCCGGCGGCAAACTCTGGTCATCTCCTTGAACGCGACCGAGCAACGCTCGTTGCCGGTGCCGCACAGCAATCATTCAACGCTTATGGGAGTCGTAAATAGGCGGATTGTTGCGCATCGTGGCGGAAGATTGCAGTAGTCGAGTCCACGGAGCGGACCCCGGGCGCGAGCCCGGGCTTATCGTGAGCGAAGTCGGCTCGGCCGAGCCATGGGTTTACCCGTGGTAACGACGAGGAGCAGGTCTTTCCCCTGCGCAAGTTCAGCCACATCTTACACGAGCCTTCAACGCGATTCAGGAATCCACGCCATGACCGAAAGCAAGAAGGGGTGTCCGAACTGCGACGGGCAGGGGTTTTACGAGGTGATTCCCGCGGGATGGGTGATCTGTCAGGATTGTAAGGGGGCGGACGGGCACTAGGGAGAGCGATTCTAGCAGGTTGCGGAAAAAGTCGGGTAATGGACGATAGCATCGCGAGCCGGAAGTTCTTATCGTAGAGGGACCTCGATGGGAGTGCCACGATGCGCGGGAACAAGACGAATCAGTCGGCGCTGTTCAGCTATATCAGTGCGGAGGATCGGGTGCCCTCCGACCATCCGTTGCGCGCCCTGCGGGCGCTGGTGGACCCGGTGTTAGCCCGGCTCTCGCCGCAGTTGGACCGGCTGTACGCGCGGCGGGGCCGGCCGTCGATTCCCCCGGAACATTTGTTACGCGCGTTATTGCTGCAGGTGGTGTATACGATCCGGAGCGAGCGGCAGCTGATGGAGCAGCTCGATTACAACATCTTGTACCGATGGTTTGTGGGGTTGAATCTGGACGACGCGGTGTGGGTGCCGACGGTCTTTACGAAGAATCGGACGCGGCTGGTCGAGGGGGGCATCGCGGATGCGTTTCTGGCCGAAGTGTTACAGGAGGCGGAGCGGCGGGCGTTGTTGTCGAATGAGCATTTCACCGTCGACGGGACCTTGCTGGACGCGTGGGCGAGTCAGAAGAGTTTTCAGCCGAAGGCCGGCACCCGCCCGCCAACGGACGATGATCCGGGGAATCCGAGCGTGACGTTTCGCCAGGAGAAACGGACGAATGCGACGCATGCGTCGCGGACGGACCCGGAGGCGCGGTTGACGCGGAAGAGTGGGGGGCAAGGCGCGCAATTGGCGTACTTGGCGAGTGTGTTGATGGATAATCGGCACGGGCTCGTGGTGGCGACCGACGTGACGCAGCCCGGCTACGAGGCGGAGTGTGCGAGTGCGCTGGCGATGGTGGGGAGCTTACCGCCGACGGCCCGGCGTCGGACGTTGGGGGCGGACAAGGGTTATGATCGGTGCGGGTTTGTCGACACGCTGCGGGCGTTGGGCTGGACGCCCCACGTCACGCCGAACGTGCACCGCACGCGGTTGCGGAGCGCGGTGGATGGCCGGACGACGCGCCATCCCAGCTATGCGATCAGTCAACGGCAGCGCAAAAAAGTGGAAGAGATCTACGGGTGGGGCAAGACGATTGGGTTGTTACGCAAACTCCGACATCGCGGGACCCCGCGGGTCGGGTGGGTGTTTACGTTCACGGCCGCGGTCTACAATCTGATGCGGATACGCACCCTGACCCTGGCCGGAGGCAGCCCCTGATGGGGCAGTGTGGGCCGCATTCGTCACGCCGACCGCACCGCGGGGGCGGTAATAGGGGACCGCACGCTGGTACACCGTCGTGTTACCCGGACAAACGCGGCTCACCATGAATTTTTCCGCAACCTGCTAGAATCCAGAGCTCATTCCAGATCCAGCAGGCCCACCAGGTCTTCCACGGACGCCACCGCCACCAGCGGCCTCCCACGTTGTCGTAGGGCTCTGGAGTCGCCCTCCGCTTGGGCCTGGGCCAACTGCCCAAACGTGTAATCGGCGTCAGGAATCGCCAGATCTTCCTCCGGCGTCTCCACGATTTGAATGAAATGCCCCGTTGGCGGACCGCCCTTGTGGTATTGTCCGGTGGAATGGAGATAACGCGGTCCGTATCCCGCCGTCACTGCCGCGCCGGTGCGCCCTTGAAGGACTCGCGCGATGGCCGCAAGCGCGGCATCGCACGTTAGGCTCGGCGCGACGTAGGCTTGGATCGCAACGTAGTCTCCCGACTTCACACCCGTGAGAAACTGGCCGAGTTCCGCTCTCGACAACGGCTCGATGGCTGGTAACTCCGCGCTCGAATCGAGCACTTCTTTCGTGTTGGCTTTGCTCTCGCCCACGCTGGGTTGGTTAAAAACGTTGACGCCGATTATGGCGCCTGCCACGGCGGTGGCAAACTCCCAGCGATAGAACTCCCCACCGAGGTCTTCCTTGTTTGGGATCGAGAGCCGCAACACCGGGTGACCGCGCTCGCCGAGGTCGAGGAGACGTTGTTCGACGTCGGGATGCCAGTCACCGCTCACGCCGAGTGACAAGAACAAACGGTCGTTGCCATACGAATCGATCGAGGCGGTGCCCTCATCGACCACGGGCAACACGCCCTTATGGTTCTTTCCCGTACCCTCGGCAACGAGCTGTTCCGCCCACAACCCAAAACTCGACAGCACAGGCGATAACACGAGTGTGAGCTTGTCACGGCCGGCCATCGCCGCTTCGGCCAGAACCGCACCGAGCCATGCGCCGGGGTTTTCGACTGACGCCGGCTGGCGGCAGTCTTCCATGGCCGCTTGCGCCCCGGCAACGATCGCCTCGAGATCAACTCCGATGAGGGCGGCCGGCACCATGCCGAACGGTGAGAGCACCGAGAAGCGTCCCCCGATTTCGGGATCGCCATCGAAGACCCTTTGAAATTTCCTGGCGGTTGCGAGGTCGTGGAGACTCGACCCCTTATCCGTGATCGCCACGAAGCGTGAGGGGTCATGGCCCGTGAGCTGCCAGAAGTAATTCAGGAAAGAAGTCGTCTCGATCGTCGAGCCGGACTTGCTCGATATGACGAACAGCGCTTTTTCGTCGGGATGGACGGCCTGCCGCACCGCGTCGGGCGTGGTGCTGTCCAGCACGACGAGTGTGGGATAGTCGGGCCTTCCTCCAAACGTCCGCCAAAAGACTTCTGGCGCGAGACTCGAACCACCCATGCCGCACAGCACGACTTTCTCGCAATCCGCGCGGACGCTGTTGGCGAAGTCGGTGAGATCTTCGTGTGTTTCGAGAAAGCGCTCCGCGATGTCGAGCCAGCCGAGCCGGTCGCGCAACTCAGGGGTCCCACGTGTTCCGCCCCACAGGGTCGGATCCCGTTTCCAGATCCCCTCGACCACCCGTGTTGCCGCCATCACCTCGAGCCGGTGTTTGACGGAGTCGTCGAGCGGGCCAAGGGAGACCGAGCGAACGTATGGACTGATTGCTACCCCCCGAGCAGCTGCTTTGCCCGCTCCATCACCTTGTCGGGTGTGAATCCGAAATGCGCATAGAGGTCCTTCCACGGAGCCGACGCGCCGAACCGCTCGATCCCCATCACGTCGCCGCGGTCACCGATCCAGCGGTACCACGACATCGGGGCCGCCGCTTCGACGGCCAAACGCGGCACATCCGGCGGCAACACGTCGTCCCGATACTTCTGATCCTGCGCGGCGAATACCTCGAGGCACGCCATGTTCACCACGCGTGTGGCGGTGCCGTCCTTTTCGAGCAGTTCTCTGGCTTCCATGACGATGCTCACCTCGGAACCGCTCGCCATCAGTACGACGTCGGGTTTGCCACCCGAAGCCTCTGCCAACACGTACCCGCCCGAGACAAGGCCCAGCGCCGAGCCCAACGTCGACCGGTCGAAGACCGGCACGCCCTGACGCGTCAACACGATCGCCGTCGGGCCGTCCTGTCGCTTGATCGCTTCGCGCCACGCCTGGACGGTGTCGTTGGCGTCGGCGGGACGGATCACGCGCATGTTGGGAATCGCGCGCAGCGCGGTGAGTGTTTCGATGGGTTGGTGTGTGGGACCGTCTTCACCTAATCCGATCGAGTCGTGACTGAACAGATAGATCGGGTCTAGCCCCATCATCGCGGCGAGTCGGATCGACGGCCGCATGTAGTCCGAGAAAATCAAGAACGTGCCGCCGTAGGGACGCACGCCCCCGTGCAGTGCCATGCCGTTCAGCACCGCGGCCATCGCGTGCTCGCGCACGCCGAAGTACACGTTGCGGCCGGCGCGGTTGTCCACGTTGAAGTGACCGCCCGCCGCGATCTTTGTCATCACCGAACCCGAGAGATCGGCCGACCCGCCTATCAACTCCGGAAGCGCTTCGGCCAGCACGTTGAGCACCGTGCCCGATGCCTTGCGAGTCGCCATGTTGACACCGCCTTCGAACGTCGGCAGCGCTTCTTCCCAACAGTCGGGAAGTTGGCCTGCCCAACGTCTCCGAATCTCCACCGCGGCGTCCGGGTAGGCGCCGGCGTACTCGTTGAAACGCGCCGTCCAATCGGCCTGCAGCTCCGCGCCGCGGTTGAGACACTTGCGCCATTCGACGAGCACCTCCTCGGGCACGTGGAACGGCTCCTGCTCGGGCCACGCCAGGTTCTCCTTTGTGAGCGCGACCTCCTCTTCACCCAGAGCAGCGCCGTGCGCCGCAGCGGTGTCCTGCTTGTTGGGACTCCCATAGGCGATGTGGGTCCGCAGCACAACCAGCGACGGGCGCGGATCGGTCTTCGCGGCGGTGATGGCTGCGTCGATAGCCTCGAGATCGTTCGCGTCGTCCACCCGCTCCACGTGCCAGCCGTACGATTCGAACCGCGTGACCGTGTTGTCGCTGTAGGTAAGGTCGGTCTCGCCGTCGATCGTGATGCGATTGTCGTCGTAGAACCCGATGAGGTTGCCCAGGCCGAGATGGCCGGCGAACGACGCCGCCTCGTGGGAGAGCCCCTCCATCAGGTCGCCGTCGCTGACGATGAAGTAGGTCCTGTGGTCCACCACGTCGTGGCCAGGGCGATTGAACAGCTCGGCCAGGTGCGTGGCCGCGGCGGCCATGCCCGTGGCGTTCCCGAACCCCTGCCCCAATGGCCCCGTCGTGGTCTCCACACCCGGTGTCATCCCGTATTCCGGGTGCCCAGGTGTGGCACTACCGAGCTGTCTGAACCGCTTGATCTCGTCGAGCGCGATCTCGTACCCCGTCAGATACAGCAGGGAGTAGAGCAGCATCGAGGCGTGGCCGCACGACAGCACGAAGCGATCGCGGTCTTCCCAGTCGGGATCGGCCGGATTGTGCCTCAAGTGCCGGGTCCACAGCACGTAGCACAGGGGCGCCAGGGCCATGGGCGCGCCCGGATGGCCGGAGTTGGCCTCCTGGACGGCGTCCATTGCGAGGGTACGGATTGTATTGATGCAAAGCTCGTCGAGGGAAACGCTGGTCATGGTGATGGGCTCAGCCACCTGGGGTGCTCCTCGCGGGGTGCGGGTTTGGGGCCGAGGAAACGTAACACCTCCGGCTCTCGAGAAAAGGCCGGAAGTAAGGGAGGAGTTTGGGAGGGAGGAGGGAGGGGGCGTGTAGGAAATTTTGTGTGTGAGCCTCTCCATCAGTCAGTAATCTTGAAACGGTCGCCGAAAAGTATGGCGAACTGGCTTCGAGCTTTCGCCCATGATACCGGTGGGCGTTTCCACGTAGCTTCGATGTTTCGTAATACGAGCCAGATTAGCTTCGTAGCGGCTTGATCGCTAGGGAAGTGCCCGCGGGTGCGTACCGACTTGCGGACCTGGCTGTGTAGACTCTCGATCGCGTTGGTCGTGTAGATGATCTTCCGGATCTCAGGGGCGAATGCAAGAAACGGAATCACCTGCTCCCATTGCCGCCGCCAACTCTGCGCGACGGTCGGATACTTGCGACCCCAGGGGCCCTGCTCGAATTCCTCGAGTTGGTGAAGGGCCGCCTCCGCGGTGTCGGCGCGGTAGATCTGTTTGAGGGCTGCCGCTAGCGGTTTGCGCTCCTTCCACCCGGCAAACTGCAGGGAGTGGCGAATCAGGTGCACGATGCACGTCTGGACGCGAGCGTTGGGGAACACCGACTCGATGGCCTCCGGAAAGCCTCGGAGTCCGTCCACGACGGCTACCAGGATGTCCTGGGTGCCACGGGTGCGCAGCTCCGTCATGACCTTGAGCCAGAACTTCGCGCCCTCGGTCTGCTCGATCCACAGCCCCAGGATCTCCTTGTAGCCCGAACACCGAATGCCGATCGCCAGATAGACGGCCTTGTTGCGCACCGTCCCCTCGTCGCGGATCTTCACGCGCAGCGCGTCGAAATAGACAACGGCGTAGACGCTCTCCAGCGGCCGGCTCTGCCACGCCTTGACCTCGTCAAGTACCGAATCGGTGACCGCGGAGACCAGGTCGGGAGAAATCTCCAAGCCATAGAGTTCCCGGACGTGAGCTTGGATGTCGCGCGTACTCATGCCGCGGGCGTACAACGCGATGATCTTCTCGTCGAAGCCGGGGAACCGACGTCGGTACTTCTCGATGAATTGGGGCGCAAACCGGCCATGACGGTCGCGGGGAATTGAAAGTTCGAGAGCGCTCGAGTCGGTCAGGACCGTCTTCTTGCTGTGGCCGTTACGGTGGTTCCCTCGAGCGTGCTCCTCCTCACCGCCGAGATGCACGTCCATCTCGGCGTCCAGAATCCGCTCAGCCAACGCCCGCTTCAGCTCGTCAACGAGCCCGTCTGATTCAAAGACCTTCTGGGGGTCGATGCCATCGAGCAGTTGGTCCACCAACTCCGGGGGGATCGACCGTTTGTGTCGCGCCATACGTGCCTCCAAAGTGCAGGTACATAGTATGGCTCACAAACACAAAATTCCTGATACTCCCGAGGGAGGAGGCCGCCCTTCCCCACCCCAGAACGGGAGGGGAGGGGATGGGCCTCCTCCCTCCAAGACTCCTCCCTCACCAACAAGCCATACGCTACTTGAGTAGCTTATTAGGTCCGCGCGGCAGGTCGTTTCTCTCAACTCAAGACCACCTCATGACGAAATCCTTCGAGTCACGCGACACTCTATCCTTTGCCGGTGGCTCAGCCACCATATACCGCCTCGACGCAGCGGCCACGGCCGGTCTCACCGACCTCGACCGGCTGCCCTTCTCGATCCGCGTGCTACTGGAAAACGTGCTCCGGTTCCACGGTAACGGCGTCGTCACCGACGACGAGGTAGCCCTCGTGGGCGGGTGGCAGCCGCAGCCCGACCGGAGCCGCGAGCTGCCGTTCATGCCGGGTCGGGTGGTGTTGCAGGACTTCACCGGCGTGCCTGCGGTGGTGGACCTCGCCGCGATGCGCGACGCCATGGTCCGGATGGGCGGTGACCCAGCCAAGATCAATCCGCTGGTGCGCACCGACCTCGTGATCGACCACTCGGTGCAGGTGGACTTCTTCGGCAGCAGCAGGGCGTTCGAGTTGAACGTCGAGCGCGAGATGGAGCGCAACGCCGAGCGGTACGCATTGCTGCGGTGGGCCCAACAGGCGTTCGACAACTTCACCGTCGTGCCGCCGGGAACCGGAATCGTTCACCAGGTGAACCTCGAGTACCTGGCAAGCGTCGTGCGGCTCGAGCAGCAAAACGGCGAAGCCGTAGCATATCCCGATACGCTCGTGGGTACCGATTCCCACACCACCATGATCAACGGGATCGGCGTGATGGGTTGGGGTGTGGGAGGCATCGAGGCCGAGGCCGTGATGCTCAGCCAGCCGTACTTCATGCAGTTGCCCGAGGTGGTGGGGATGAAGCTCACCGGTCGCCTGCCCCGTGGCGCCACCGCTACCGACCTCGTGCTCGTCGTGACGCAGATGCTCCGCAAGCACGGTGTCGTGGGACGTTTCGTCGAGTTCTTCGGTGACGGTCTCCAAGGACTCGGGCTCGCCGATCGCGCAACGATCGCCAACATGTCACCCGAGTACGGCGCCACGATGGGCTTTTTCCCGGTGGATCAGGAGACACTCACATATCTCGAGCGCACCGGACGCAGCGCCGACGTAGTAGACCGTGTGGAGCGCTATTGTAAGGAACAGTATCTCTTCCACACCAAAGACTCGCCCGACCCTAGCTACTCCAGCGTCGTCGAGTTGGATCTCGAGACCGTGGTTCCCTCGGTTGCAGGGCCGCGCCGCCCGCAAGACCGCGTGCCGCTCAACGAACTCAAGGAATCGTTCCTGACGGTGTTGCCGAACCTCATTCCGTCCAGCGCGCATCGTAACGTCTCCGAAGGCGCCGGGGCGAACTGGGCGTCCGAAGGAGGACAGAGTCCGACTACGGCGACCGCGGTCGCAACACCCGTGGCCGTCGAAGCCGACGTCGAATATGAAGGAGACCGCTTCTCGCTGTGCGACGGATCCGTCGTCATCGCCGCGATAACCAGTTGTACCAATACATCCAACCCGTCCGTTATGATCGGTGCGGGACTCGTGGCGCGGAAGGCCGTCGAGAAGGGTCTTACGCGGAAGCCGTGGGTCAAGACGAGCCTGGCACCGGGATCTAGAGTCGTCACCGAATATCTGAAGCAAGCCGGTGTCATCGCCGATTTGGAGAAACTCGGCTTCCACGTCGTGGGGTACGGGTGCACCACTTGTATCGGCAACAGCGGACCGTTGGCAGAGCCCATCGGCCGCGCCATCGACGACCACGAGCTCGTGGTCGCGGGCGTGTTGTCCGGCAACCGCAACTTCGAGGCGCGCATCCACCCGCTCGTGCGCGCCAACTACCTCGCGTCGCCAATGCTCGTCGTGGCATACGCCATCGCCGGCAAGGTGGACATCAACCTGGACGCCGAACCGCTCGGCGAAGCGTCCGACGGGTCTCCTGTATTCCTTAAAGACATATGGCCCACTCAGGAGGAAATCGCCGAGGCCGTCGCAGCGTCGCTCAAACCCGAGATGTTCACCGAGCAGTACGCGACGGTGTTCGAGGGGACCGACGCCTGGAAAGCATTACCCATTCCCGAGGCCGAGGGTGGACGTTACGCGTGGGATCCGGAATCGACATACGTGACCGAGCCACCGTTCTTCACCGACCTCGCCGCCGAGCCCTCGCCGTTGACCGACATCCAAGGCGCACACGTGCTCGCGTTCCTGGGTGATACCGTCACGACCGATCACATCTCCCCCGCCGGCGCGATCCCCAAAGACGGCCCCGCCGGCAAGTGGCTCATCGATCGCGGTGTGAAGCCCGTGGACTTCAACACATTCGGCGCCCGTCGCGGGCATCACGACGTGATGATGCGCGGCACGTTCGGCAACATCCGCATCAAGAACCGTCTCGCTGACGGCAAAGAAGGCAACTGGACGAAGCACTTCCCCACCGGCGAAATCATTTCTATCTACGACGCGGCGATGCGTTACGCCGAAGAGAATATTCCCTTAGTAGTGGTGGCCGGAGTGGAGTACGGCACGGGCAGCTCGCGTGATTGGGCGGCCAAGGGGACGTTGTTGCAAGGTGTGCGCGCGGTGATTGCGGCGAGTTACGAGCGGATTCACCGGAGCAACCTGATTGGGATGGGCGTGCTGCCGTTGCAGTTCGAAGAAGGTGCCAACGCCGACTCGCTTGGGTTGAAGGGGAATGAGCGGTATTCCATAACCGGCATTGCGGAAGGCCTCAGACCTGGTGGCCGTTTAACTGTCAAGACGGAAGGACGGACGGACGGAAGGACGGAAGGTTTTGAGGTCCTCGTGCGGTTGGATACGGATGTTGAATTGGAGTACTATCGGCATGGGGGGATTCTTTCTTATGTGTTGAGGAAGTTGGTGGCCACCGATCGCACCGAAACTCACTGATTGCCCCTGACGCAAATCGGTGCCGAGCGGCTGCGCTACCCCCGCGCCATCAGTTCTTTCCGAGCCGTCCGTGCCATCCGTGGCCGAGAGGTGCCCGGTGCGCTAAAGCGCGGGCTCGGCCGCGTCACCTGAAGGTGCCGCGACACGTCTTAAAAGACCTTCAAGTGGGATCGATGGCCCGACCCGGGTGCCGCTCGGCCTGCCGCCGCACATAATCGATCACGCGATCGAGCTGTGACGGACTCACGGAACGGAGGTCATAACCGCTCGCCCACTTCACGGAAGGGCGGCCGGTGGGCCGGGACTGGTTGATGAGCCGCGCACTCGCCCCTTTGAACCCCTGCACCAGTCGAGGGATATTTGAAACGGCCGGCAGACGCAGCACGAGGTGCACGTGGTCGGCAACCATGCCCAGCGCCAGGATGCACGCGCCGTGGCGACGAGCTTCAACGGGCAAAAAACGCCGGAGAAACCCTTCGGTCCGCGCATCGATCATCGAGAGACGGCCGGCCGTGGTCCACGAGAGATGCGCGTAAAGCTTGGTGGGCATGATCGACACGCTAATACCGAGTGGTGCCAGACGCCGTATCAAGAAATTGCAGGTGGTGCCGAGAAATTGCGGGTGGGAGAGTCAACGTCTTTCAAGACGTGTCGCGGCGGGCGCGCCCGCCGCGGCCGAGCCCGCGCTTTAGCGCACCGGGCAACAAACCGATCGCCCGACGGAGCCCGCGCTTTAGCGCACCGGGAAACAACCCGCTGGACGAGAACGGAACACCGAGATAGCATTGCATTAATTCGGGTAGCAAAGGACCTGACCGTGCGAAAATGGCCTATAGTAGTTCTGGTCGGTTTGCCCATACTCCTGCGCCCTAGGGTTTTCTTGGACACTTGATTGCGAGAGAGTTCTCGCAGGAGGAGTGTCGAGATGAGGAAGCACGTTGAGGAATCGGTGGCGACCGGCGCGGCCGCCGGGCGCGGCCGTGGGGGTCGGTTCTCGGCCGGGCGGAAGCGTGAGGTGGTGCTGCGTCTGTTGCGCGGGGAGGATCTCGAGTCGGTGTCGCGGGCGGTGGGGATCACGGCGGCGCGGGCGTCGCACTGGCGGGCTCAGTTTCTGGCTGCGGGGCAGGCGGGCCTAAAGAGCCGCGCACCGGATGCTCGGGACGAAGACCATCGTCGGCTGCAGGCCAAGATCGGCGAGCTGCTGATGGAGACCGAGTTACTGTACGCGAAGGTGGATCAGCTGGAGGCCGGCGGCCCTTTGGCCCGGCGGAGGTCGACGCGATGAGTGGCGCCCAGTCGATCTCCACCCGTCGGGCGTATGGCGTGCAGCGGGTCTGCCGCGTGTGGCACCGCGCCCGCTCCAGTGTGTATGCGCGGCGGCAGGCGACACGGTCCCCTGCGCCGTGTCGTCGCCGCGGGCCGATCGGCGCTGCCCCGGACGACGTCCTGGTGGCCCACATTCGCCGGGTGCTCGAAGCCTCGCCGTTTCATGGCGAGGGGTACCGGAAGGCCTGGGCGAAGCTGCGGGTCGACGGGATTCGGACCTCGCAGGAACGGGTGCGGCGGTTGATGCGGGAGTCCGGCCTCCAGGCCCCGCAGCGCGCGGGCCACGCGCACGGGCCAAAGGCGCACGACGGGACCATCACCACCGAGGCGCCCGACGTGATGTGGGGCACGGACATGACGGCCACCGTGACCGTCGCCGAGGGGGCAGCCTTCGTCTTCGTGGCCGTCGATCACTGCGCGACCGAGTGCATCGGGCTCCATGCCGCCAAGCGCGGGAACCGCTTCGAGGCCCTGGAGCCGATTCGCCAGGGCATCCGGGAACGCTTCGGGGGCATCGGCGAAGGCGTGGCCCGCGGGCTGCGGCTGCGTCACGACCACGGGTCGAACTATTTGGCCGACGATTTCCAACAGGAGGTCGCGTTCTTCGGCATCGAAAGCTCTCCGAGCTTCGTGCGGGAGCCCGAAGGCAACGGTGTCGCTGAGCGCTTCATCCGCACGCTGAAGGAAAACGTCTTGTGGGTACGGAGCTTCGAGACGATCGAGGAGCTCCGCCTGGCCTTGCTCGAGTTCAAGCGGACGTACAACGAGCAGTGGATGCTGGAGAAGTACGACTATCGCAGCCCGGCTCAAGTGCGACGCGACTTCGTCGGCCTGGACGCGGCTGCGTAGAAATGATTACCTTCAAATCACTGTCCAAGAACCCTGGGGCGATACAATACTCGTGGCGGCATGGTGGCTCGGCTCTCCGCTGTTTGTGGACCGAGTTGCCGACGACACTTTTCCCCTCTCGGAAAAAGCCACTGTGCCGTCGAGCATGACCCGTCATGAAGTCGAGCGGGTGATGGCGGGAATGGCGAAAGTCGAGCAGATCGTCGAAGACACTATGCCTTCGGCGCCGGTGCCGGTCGTACTCAAGATCGGCGAATTTCGGGACGCAGATTCGTTTCATCGAGGCACCGGGACGGCCACCATCTATCGCCTCCCCGACGGAGGACTGGTTCTTCGGCTTGAACAATTTCGCGTCACCAACGGCCCGGACCTTCGTGTGCTGTTGACGGAGCATCCGAGCCCGGAGCGTCGCGAGGACCTCGAGACGACCGGCTACGTGGAACTGAACAAGCTCAAGGGCAATGTCGGAAATCAGAACTACGTCATTCCCGACTCGGTTGACGTAGCCGGCCAGCGCAGCGTCGTGATCTACTGTCGGCCGTTTCACGTGATCTTTAGCGTGGCCACTCTCATGGAGCCGGGTGCCTAGGGTCGGTCGCCCAACACGTAGCCCGCGCAGGGGGATCCGACGAAGCTAGAACCAAAACACCGCAGAAGCCTATATGAGTGAACTGGTTCGTTCCGTGGCCACTCCGCAAGCCCAGGTTCTTAGTGGAAGGCAAGAGCATGTGGTATCTCGTCCGACACGCATTCGCTGTTCTCGTGTTACCGGTGAGCGTAACGATAGTCATACCGATTTTGATCTCCCGGTCGACCGGAACGGTGATCACACTACCGTCGTCCCTGATCGACTGGGGTGCGTGGCTGGGAGGGGTCGCGCTTCTTCTCTCGGGCGGTGCGCTTCTCGTGAGTACGGTAGGCCGCTTTGGCAGCGAGGGCCGCGGGACATTGGCCCCATGGGATCCTACCAAGCAACTCGTTGTTCGCGGCCCCTACGCGTACGTGCGGAATCCCATGATTTCGGGCGTCATTCTGTTGCTGCTTGCCGAGGCCCTGTTTCTTCGGTCGCTGCCGCATCTTCAGTGGGCCGGCATCTTCGCCCTCCTCAACGCCGTCTACATTCCGCTGCTGGAGGAACCCGGTCTACGCACTAGGTTTGGCAAGGAATACCAAGACTACTGCGAAAACGTGCGCCGCCTGATACCTCGGCTTCCGTGGCGGCCGCTAGATAACCGCATGTCTAATCAACCGCACGAGTAGACGCCGAATGAGCAAACCGAACAAGCAGGAGCGACGGCAGCATCGCTTGAACGCCGAGGACGAGCGACAACGGTTGGAGAAAATTCGGACGCCCCGTCACCCTCACGACGATATGTCTTTTCTGGGTGCAGGGACGCTGATCGTCCAACTCCTCATTTGGGAACCGTGGCGCCAGTGCGAGTCGTGGGATATTCACCTGCTACCCGACTCTACTCTCGCTGCCTACCACTCCAAGAGCGAGTCAGATTCCTCCTGGTTACTGACTGGTTACGACCGCATTCCAATCGACGCTTCCGACTTGCAGCAGTTTGTCACTCAGTTGTCTGAGATGCGAGTGGCATTGATTCGCCCGCCTGAACCGATCGGGGCTGTCGCAGACGGGACGTCGTGCGAGATTGCAATGTTTGGCGGGATTCAAGCCGGCTGCCGTCTCTCGTGGTCCGATGGCTACAATCCACCCGAATGGGATCCTGTCGTATCCGCCGCCCGGTCAATGCTCAGCAAGCTCAGGGCCCTGCGACCGGATCCAGGCAGCGCCTAGCCACCGATGACCGCGAACTGAGTGCGGAAGCCCGCGGATCCAGCGAGCATCCGCACCCGGTCCGCGGTGCTCCGCGGCATTACTCTACCCCGCCGCGCGGGCCCCCTCCCAGCCGAGGATCGCCTGTTTCCGCGCGCTACCCCAATGGTATCCGCCCAAGTCGCCGGATTTGTGCAGAACCCGGTGGCAGGGGATGAGATATGCGATTGGGTTCTTGCCCACCGCGTTGCCCACCGCCCGGGCGGCGGTGGGGCGATGGATCGCCTCGGCGAGCGCTTCGTACGAGGTTGCCGCCCCGGGGGCAATCTGCAGCAGCGCTCGCCAGACCTTGAGCTGAAAGTTCGTCCCCTTGAGAAGCAGCGTGATGGGTTCCGTCCGGCCAGCGGCCAATCCGAAGATGCGATTGACATAGCTCGCCGCCGTTGCGCGGTGGTGAATGAGTCGGGCGCCGGGCCACGTGCGTTCCAGACGTTCGACCGGGGCCCCCCGACCACCCTCCACCACGAACTCCAATCCGCAGACACCGCGGTCAGTCACCGCGATGAGACAGTCGCCGAAGGGGCTCGGGGCGAATCCGTAGCGGATCACCACGTCTTCCCCGAACTCTTTGTACTCTCCCGGGGTCACGGCCTCGACGGCCACGAACAGGTCGTGCAGCCGGCCGGCGCCGGAAAGCCCGGTCTCGTACGCGGTCGCAAGCACGGAGCGCCCTTCCCGCAACACCTCCTTCGCATGCTGCACGGTGAGGTATTGAAGGAACCGCTTTGGGCTCACGCCCGCCCAGCGGCGGAACAGCCGCTGGAGATGAAACTCGCTCAAGCCCACCGCCGCCGCCGCCTCTCGTAAAGACGGCTGCTCTCCGGCGTGCCCCTCGAGAAACCGAATGACCGCCTCGATACGACGATAATCTCGAATTGACTGCGGACCAGTGTTCATGCCTTTGCGCGCTTCGAGAAACTTGATCTTCGATGATACTCGGTGGTAGCCGCGCATGACGTCGGTGCTAGTTTTCATGATGCCCCCCGTTCGGCCGAGTGTATAATGGGGGTCGGTGGTCAAGCCAACAACCCGATTCTTGCGGTCGGACGGTGTTGGCTTCCCTAGTGTGGCCCGTCGCGCGGCCGTGCCGTCAACGTCAGGATAGTACGAGTTCTGGAGCTCTCATCAAGGACAGTGCGTTTATGAAATCCTTTGCGAAATTTATCCTCCTAGTGGTACTTCTCAACCTGATTAGATACTTGGTAGGGGGACCCGTGGAGGCGGTAACTATTATAGAAGGCATGCATGCCGTGATACCGAAGTATCCAGAGGTGTTTGACAACGACTTCAGTAGGGCAGATTTCATGGTTTCACTTTTTTACAACTTCATGCTTTGGTTAACGGCTACCTGGGTATTTCACATTGCCCATTCAAGCGTCACGGGAAATTTCATCGTGAAGAGCTTCAAGATCTTCGGATTAATGTGTCTGTTTTTTGTGAGCCTGGCTGCTGTATATATGAATCATTACACCGATGCCGTGAAGCCATTTTACATTTATAGTATGATCGACGCGCTGATTGTCTTCTCAATAGTCGCGTTGGCTAATGGTCTGATTTACCCAAGGCTATTCAAGCAAGAGATCGGCGCATCTGACGGACTATCCACATGACAACGATCATAGAACTGGAGATTTTGGAGTACGCTGCTCCGCCGCACCACTGGGAGTTATTTTCGAAAGTTGTGGATTGGAGGAATGAGAAAGGCGGCGTATCCTTTCGTGTAGTCAGTTGAAACGTACACGAGATCCGGTTGTGACGACCGGAGAAAGGACACGCCACCGATGTTGAGGATAATAGAGAATGCGTCTGAGAGCAAAGGGAACGGACTGTTCGCAGACCTGGACGAGCTTGCCAGAGAGGGAGCTCGGCGGATGCTGGTGAGTGCGTTGGACGCGGAAGTGACCGAGTATGTCGAGCGATATCGGATTGAGCGAGACGGAGAGGGCCGCGCCCTGGTGGTGCGCAATGGCAAAGCCCGTCCCCGCAAGGTGACGCTGGGTGCTGGTACGGTCACGGTGACCGCGCCACGGGTGCATGACCGTCGTATGCGGGCGCAGTTCACGAGCAAGATTTTGCCTCCCTATATGCGGCGGTCGCCGAAGGTGGCGGAGGTCTTGCCGGTGTTGTATCTGCGCGGTCTGTCGACGGGAGATTTTCGCGAGGCGTTGCCGATCTTGTTGGGTGAGGACGCATCAGGCTTGTCCCCGACGACGATCACGCGATTGACGGCGGCGTGGGAGGGGGAATACCAGGCGTTTCGCCAGCGTGATCTGCGTGATCGGGAGTATGTGTACGTCTGGGTCGACGGGATCCACTTCAACATTCGCCTCGAGGCCGACCGGCTGTGTACGCTGGTGATGCTGGGCGCCCGGGCGGATGGGACGAAAGAGCTGATCGCGGTGGAGGACGGCTATCGGGAGAGCACGGAGAGCTGGTTGGCGGTGTTGCGCGATCTGAAGCGTCGGGGGATGCGGGCCCCGGTGCTGGCGATTGGGGATGGCGCGTTGGGGTTCTGGGCAGCGGTGCGGGAGGTGTGGCCGGCGACGCGGCAGCAGCGCGACTGGGTGCACCGGATGGCCAACGTGTTGGACAAGCTTCCGAAACGTTTGCAGCCGGCGGCGAAGCGGGTGTTGCGCGAGATGATGTATGCGGAGTCGCGTGCGGAGGCCGAGGCGCTGGTCGAGCGTTTCGCCACCGCGTATGCGGCCAAGTATCCCAAGGCGGTCGCCTCGCTCACGCGGGACCAGGAGCACCTGTACAGCCATTTTGATTTTCCGGCCGAGCATTGGAAACATATCCGTTCGACGAACGTGATCGAGTCTGCCTTCGCGACGGTCCGGTTACGACAGCGCGTGACCAAGGGAGCGGGCTCGCGGAGCAAAGGGCTGACGATGGCGTTCAAGCTGTTGGAGATGGCGCAGCAACGTTGGCGGAAACTCAACGCTCCAGAACTTCTCCCCCTGGTGTTGGCAGGAGAACAATTCAAAGATGGTATGCAGGAAACTGACAAAGAGAACACGGATCGGAAGGTCGCCGCTTGATCACTCACCGATCCACAACATTTGACAATACCTCCACCACTGGCCACTCACTTGCTAGACGCGGCATCGGACACAACTACCATCAGTTACGGTATCCCCCAGTGGGACCGGCGGGAGTTACCCCCGCACTCTTTTCAAGCGATAGGCATTGGAGGCCCACCATGAGGACACAGACTGACTCGTTACGTCCCACAAAACCGATCATGCTCCTCGCCGACGTACTGGGGTTCAGACGTTCGTTTCGCGCACACGACGACATGACCATGGCGCGTTTCATAGACCGCTTCTACGCTCTTTGCGCCGGCACAGTCGAGTCACATGGAGGGCGCATCGTCAAGTTCATAGGCGATGCTTGCCACGCAACGTTCCCAGAGGATCGCGGTTCCGACGCGGTGGATTGCGTCCTCGAGTTGCAAACCCAAACCCGTCAACTCGGTGAAGAGTTCGGCTTGGACCTCGACCTCGGCGCGAATGTTCATTGCGGTACGGTCATTGAGGGCGAATACGGTGCACCGGCATATGGCCAATACGACGTAATCGGGCGGGAAATGAACCACACCGCGTTGATGGGGCGCGGTCCGGGACTCCGTATCAGCGAGCCGGTGTACCGTCAATTGGCGAGCGACCGACGAACGCCGTGGCACAAACGCAGGCCGCCCGCCACATATCTGTATTCGACTCAATAAGGTGGGGCAACTGAGGTCTCTAACGTGATCATCGGTGCGTACTTCCTCATTAACGGCGAAGGACCCCGAGATTGTCGAATGAACCTCTTTGAACTCTTCGGAGCCGTTTGTTGAAATCAGACCGGCCGTTTCGGGAACAGTGGCCCTGGAACGATGGATACCTACGCGCGTTCACGCTGGTCCCGGCGGTTCTGGGCCTCGGTGCCACGGTCATCCTCTTTCCCATATACGGTGCCTACGCACTCTGGTTTTCGACAGTGATCCCGTTCGGCTTGGTGTTTCGTGGCATCTATGGGGTCGTGGGATCCAAGATGGACGCGCTACGCCGCGACGTGGGGATGCACGATGGCGAAGCATTCGAAAGTCTCATGGTGATCGGGCGGGTGCAATCGCCGGGTATCGCAATCCTCGACGATTCCCAACTCACCCTGATACCGATCGTTGGCAAGCGTCGCACGATCTGGTTAGCCAACGTGACCGTGTTGAGAGAGGGACGGTGGTTACCGGGCAAGTATGTGTGGGGCAAGTGGGCGTTCATCCTGTCGACACCGCAAAACAAGAGATTGGCGTTTGCCGTCGCCGAATCGGTAGGTCGCCGGTGGGCGCGGGCGTTACGAGGGGAGAGGACTCGTAGATCGAGGTGAACATCAACTCGGACGTCATTGACGCAGTCACATTCGACTTCTACAACACACTCGTGCATCATCGCCAAGGCAGAGGCCGCGGCGCGATGGTGACGGAGTACTTGGATGCGCAGGGCTGGGACCGCGATCCGTGGGAGCATCAAGTGCTGTACGACGTCTTCGAGAACCACGAGACTGACTACGCACCTGACAAATCGGAAGAGGAGAAGTACCACTACTACGAGACGCTGGCCGACCGATTGTTCGAGCGTCTCAACGTGCGTGCGCCAAACGGCGCAGCAAGCGAGCACGCCGCAAACCTTTGGTATCTCTTGGGCCCCGCCAGCCTCGTGCTGTTTCCCGAAGTCACTGGTGTGCTTCGCGTCTTGAAAGAGGGTGATTATCCGCTCGCGGTGGTTTCGAATTGGCAATGTGGTCTCCACAACTTCTGTATCGAACTCGGTATTGGGCCTGCCTTCGATCACGTGCTGGCGTCAGCCGAAATTGACTCCGAAAAACCGGATGCCGCGATATTCCGTGAAGCATGCCGCCGTCTCGACACGCCGGCACATCGGGTCCTGCACGTCGGTGACACGATAGTCGACGACGTCGAAGGTGCCCGCGCCGCGGGAATGCCCGTCGTATTGCTCCAACGCAATGACGATGTACTGCCGACCGACACGCTGTCGGTGTCGAATCTCGAGCAAGTGCCGGAGCTGCTCGGTTTGAAATAGAAGAGTGAGAAGGGAGAGGTGAGAGGTGAGAGGGCCCCGCTCCACCCCACCTGAAAACTACAACGTAGGATGCAATCAGCTGGAGGTCAGGATGGACAACGATCATTCATATACCATCAACACCAATGTACGGTTTCAGGGCCTCGAAAAAATCGACGTCAACGCCATCGCAACGGCGTGCGAGGAACCGTGGTTCAACCAATCGTTGTGTCGGGTCAACGATTCCGTCGTGCGGCTCGGCGTCGTCGAGGGCGAATTCCATTGGCACCAACACGACGACGAAGACGAATTCTTTTACGTGGTATCGGGGCGTTTCTTCGTGGATCTGGAAGATGGCAGCGTCGAGCTGGGCCCGGGTCAGGGCTTCATGGTGCCGCAGAAGGTACGCCACAAGACGAGGGCACCCGAACGCACGGTCATCTTGATGATCGAGGGAGCGGACGTCATCCCGACCGGGGATTAGATCGGAACCCCGTTTTCGCATTTGACACTCTCCGGCCGGCGAGCAAGGATACAGAGACTTGCCCACCCCAGAGGCTTTGCCAATGCGCCGCTCATCGCCTTATCAGATCTCTACCTGCCTGACCACAGCCTTCGTCTTCTTCGCTGGGTGCGCGACGAACGAAGTCACGCCGAGCACCAGTTATGACGACCTGATCGCGCTCTTCGAGGAGTGGCGCGAGTTCGAGCGACCCGGGTTCGCAAACGGCGTTCCCGATTACACCGCCATGGCGATGGTCGCGCAACACCGCGAGGTGGCCACGTTTCAGCGGCGCCTCAACGCGATCGATCCCAGTGGATGGCCGGTCGAACAACTGATCGACCACCGCCTCGTGCACGCCGAGATGAACGGCCTCGATTTCGACCACCGGGTTCGCCGGCCATGGGCCTACAACCCTGCCTTCTACAGCATGATCTTTACCGCCCAGAGCGACGTGCCGGCGCACGAGGGCCCCGTCATCCACGGTTGGATCGATCTCTGGACATACGACTACCCCCTCTCCGCCGAAGACGCCATCCAACTCGCCGAGCGCATCGGGACCATTCCTGCGTTACTCGACCAGGCGCGAGGAAATCTCGTTGGGAATGCCGCAGACCTCTGGGTCATGGGGGTTCGCTCGATGGAAGGACAGAGTCGAGACTTGGACGCGCTGGCCACTCGGGTGGGGGGCACGAGTGCCGAGTTGGACGGCGCGATTCAACGCGCGCTTGAAGCCACGGACCAATTTGGACTTTGGATCGAGGATGAAGCGCCGTCGAAAACCGGACCCTCGGGCGTCGGAGCCGACAACTACACGTGGTACGCCCACAACGTGCACCTCGTCCCCTACACGTGGGAGGAGCAGGTGACGATCATGCGGCGCGAGCTTGCGCGCGCGCACGCGTCGCTGCGACTCGAGGAGAACCGCAATCGTAATCTCCCTTCCCTTCCCCGTGTTGCAAGTGCGGCGGAATACGACCGAATGTTAAACGCTGCAGTTACCGAATACGTGGACTTTCTCCGCGAGGAGGAGATCGTATCGATCCACGACTACATGGACGCGGCCCTGCGCGCCAAGATTGGTCAATTCACTCCCACGGATGGTCTCCGCGGGTTCTTCTCCGAGGTGAGCTACCGCGACGCGGTGACGATGCGGACACACGGCCACCACTGGATCGAATTGGCGAGAATGGAATTCGAGCCGCATACGAGTCCGATCCGTCGGGTGCCGTCACTGTTCAACATCTACGACGCCCGCTCGGAGGGCCTGGCCACGGGCATGGAAGAGATGATGATGCACGCCGGACTGTTCGACGCAAAACCTCGCGCGCGTGAACTCATCTGGATCCTCCTCGCACAGCGTGCGGCCCGCGCGCTCAGCGGGTTGATGATGCACGCAAACGAGTGGACGATGGAGGAAGCGGTGCAGTTCGCATCGAAGTGGACACCGCGCGGGTGGCTACCCGAAGACGGCAACACCGTGTGGGGCGAGCAACACCTCTATCTCCAACAACCGGGTTACGGTACGAGCTATATTACCGGCAAGATCCAAATCGAGGAGTTGATAGCCGAGCGCGCCAACCAACTGGGCGACGATTTCACATTGAAAGGATTCATGGACGAGTTCGAGGCCGCGGGTGTCATTCCCGTCTCGCTCATTCGCTGGGAGCTAACCGGTAACGCCGACCAGATCGCGTGGATGACGTCAACTCGCTGAGCGAAAAAGCGCTCCGATTGTCTGAGAACGATAGATGGTGAACCTCTCGCCGCGTGCAACTGGATGCCTGCGCGTCCTCGCCCTCATAGGCGGCGGCGCGGCCATGGCGTTGTTGGCATGGGGCGGCCTGAAATGGGCGACCTGGCCCGACGTGGCATCACTCATGTCCACCGATCCACAGTCGACCACATTCATCGACCGTTATCGTTCACGGAGCAAGGCCAATTCTACGCTCCCCCGGCTCCGTTGGAGCTTTACCGGCTCAATCTCCCCATTTCTCGCGCGCGCCGTCGTGTGCGCGGAAGACATGGAATTCTTCGACCACCCTGGATTCTCCACGCACGAGATTCAAGCGGCAATCCGCGAAGCCATCGCGGAGGGAGAGGCGCCCCGCGGTGCATCCACCCTCACGCAACAGCTCGCCAAGAATCTGTGGCTGTCGCCGTCCCGGAGTCCCGTACGTAAGCTCGAGGAGGCGGCCCTCACGACGCAGTTGGAGCGTCACCTGACCAAGGAGCGTATCCTCTATCTCTATATGAACGTGGTGGAGTTCGGCCCAGGAATCTACGGTGCCGAATCGGCGGCCAACTATTACTTCGCCAAGCGCGCGCGCGACCTCTCGCCGATGGAGGCAGCGCAACTCGCCGCATCGCTTTCCCGACCGACGAGTTGGAATCCCAATTCCAAGGCCCGCGGCTACTGGGCTCATGTGGACCGCGTGTGGGATCGCATGCGACGCGCCCGATACCTGGACTCGTCCATACCAGGATCGGCGGTGACGCCAGAGGCTGTTCTTCACAACCAGGCACGCTGAGGTCATAATCGTCAAACCCAAAAGCGTGCAATTTGCACTTGGTGGCGACAAGTTTCGGACGTCGGCAGTTCGGGGTGACCAGACCATTCCGTGGATAACTCAAATGGCCCTGTCCAGCGAACTCACACCGTGCAGCCTCTGTGGCGAAGCGATCGGAATGGATGCCGACGCGACCGTCGGGTTCACCGACCTGGCCTCTGCCATCCACTCGTCGCCCGGCTCGATGACGCGGTGGTTCATCGGGCGTGTCTCGATAGCTGGGAAGAGCGCGATGAGTTCGTGGCGGCTTGGAATCGTGAGGCCAAATCCGTGCTGTCACAAAAGCTCATTGTAACGAAGGATGGGCACGTCGAGTATCGGGACTTGTGATTGGGGCTGCGAATAACATGGAGAATTCCAACCGCAAAGAGACATCTGCCGGCACCGGCATCCTCCTCATGTTTGTCGTAGTTGGAGCGTTCGCCATGTCTCTTGGCTTGACCAAACTGGTTGTAGGCTTTGTCAACTGGTGGATCGCAATGGGTGTGTCGCTCCCCGCTGCCTTGCTCGGCGCCGCGGGAGACAACTTGGGTGATGCGATAATATTCACCATCATAGTAGTGGCCATCACGACCGTCGCGTTCGGATTCCTTCCGATCCCTCCCGTATGGAAGCAAGTGTGGTTGGCGTTTTGCGCCGGGGGATGCACAAGCAAGCTCGGGATGGGTGCGTACGCGGATTTCTTAAAATGACCAAAGCTCGTTGTTCCGCGCCAGCTCGGTTGGGCGGCCGTAGGATGCGGTCGTGTATACGGTAACGATCGGGCCGTACACGATTGCGCTCGGCACGACGGAACCGCCGTCACACTATGCCGAGTTCTGGCAAGCGGCCAGCCTCGTAGAGGAGTTCGATCTCCGGCACACGGAAGGCGACTTCTGCTATCTCGTTGCCGGCCACGATCTCTGTCAGCCGGTATTGATACTTGCACAACGGTACGAACCAACCTCCGACTTTGGCTCCTCTCCCGGGATCCTATTCGTGCCCGAAACAGAGCTGCTCTTTGTCGGTGCGGGGACGAGATTATTGGCCTACGACCTTGCGAAACCGGCACGCTTGTGGGAAGACGAAGCCGACTTGGGCTTTTGGAGCTGGGCACGCTACAGCGACACCATCCTCATGTCGGCGGAATTGGAGCTTGCCGCGTGGAACACCAAGGGCGACAAGCTGTGGAGCATGGTCGTGGAACCTCCCTGGAGCTACGACATCGCCGATGACACGGTCACGATTGACGTCATGGGCACGAAAACGAAGTTCCCGTTGGAAGATGGTCCCGCAGCATAACTCATGGACGCCAAAGCACTTTTTTCGGACCAACGGAAGTCGCGACGTGGTCACTCGGGTGGCGGTTCAAGGCCGTTCGGCGCTCCAATTGACCGATCGCTGAGCAACGGCTGACCGATTCGACCTCCCATTGTAGTTTGAGCGTATCCCCAATCTAGGCACCAAAACATGACGATTTGGGTCGGTTTCGTAGACGCGCTCGAAGCACTGCTGTTCGTGCTCACGCAGGCCTTCGGAGGGAATCTCGCCTGGGCGATCGTCGCCTTTTCATTGGCGGTGCGCATCGCCCTGCTTCCGCTGACGTATCGGATCGCGCGTGACGCTCGAGCGAATGGCACCAAGCTGCTCACACTGCGGCCGGACCTCGAGAAGCTGCAGCAACGATTTCGCAAGGATCCGCGCCGGCTCATGACCGAGACGGCGCGGCTCTACGCGAAGCACGACTACAAACCCACAGCCGGCCTGTTGGGCACGATGATTCAGCTCCCGTTCATCTTGGGTGCGTTCCAAGCTTTACGGAGCGTGTTGGCGAGCGGAGCATCGGGCCGCTTTTTCTGGATCTCGAACATTGCGCGGCCCGACATCGGCCTGGCACTCGTGGTGACCGCACTGACGTATGTCGTCGCACTCCTGAGCCCGCAAATCGGATCGCAGGCTCGATGGATCGTCATCGGTCTGCCCGTTGTGATGACACTCGTCTTCCTCATGCGGATGAGCGCGGGCTACGGTCTGTATTGGGGAGCGTCAACAATTGTGGGCGGTGCTCAGTCACTCATGCTGCGCCGCCAGCTCGCAATGCGCCTTGAGAAGGCGCCCGCCGTCCTTTAGCAGGTTGCGGAAAAATTCATGGTGGGCCGCGTTTGTCCGGGTAACACGACGGTGTACCAGCGTGCGGTCCCCTATTACCGCCCCCGCGGTGCGGTCGGCGTGACGAATGCGGCCCACACTGCCCCATCAGGGGCTGCCTTCGGCCAGGGTCAGGGTGCGTATCCGCATCAGATTGTAGACCGCGGCCGTGAACGTAAACACCCACCCGACCCGCGGGGTCCCGCGATGTCGGAGTTTGCGTAACAACCCAATCGTCTTGCCCCACCCGTAGATCTCTTCCACTTTTTTGCGCTGCCGTTGACTGATCGCATAGCTGGGATGGCGCGTCGTCCGGCCATCCACCGCGCTCCGCAACCGCGTGCGGTGCACGTTCGGCGTGACGTGGGGCGTCCAGCCCAACGCCCGCAGCGTGTCGACAAACCCGCACCGATCATAACCCTTGTCCGCCCCCAACGTCCGACGCCGGGCCGTCGGCGGTAAGCTCCCCACCATCGCCAGCGCACTCGCACACTCCGCCTCGTAGCCGGGCTGCGTCACGTCGGTCGCCACCACGAGCCCGTGCCGATTATCCATCAACACACTCGCCAAGTACGCCAATTGCGCGCCTTGCCCCCCACTCTTCCGCGTCAACCGCGCCTCCGGGTCCGTCCGCGACGCATGCGTCGCATTCGTCCGTTTCTCCTGGCGAAACGTCACGCTCGGATTCCCCGGATCATCGTCCGTTGGCGGGCGGGTGCCGGCCTTCGGCTGAAAACTCTTCTGACTCGCCCACGCGTCCAGCAAGGTCCCGTCGACGGTGAAATGCTCATTCGACAACAACGCCCGCCGCTCCGCCTCCTGTAACACTTCGGCCAGAAACGCATCCGCGATGCCCCCCTCGACCAGCCGCGTCCGATTCTTCGTAAAGACCGTCGGCACCCACACCGCGTCGTCCAGATTCAACCCCACAAACCATCGGTACAGGATGTTGTAATCGAGCTGCTCCATCAGCTGCCGCTCGCTCCGGATCGTATACACCACCTGCAGCAATAACGCGCGTAACAAATGTTCCGGGGGAATCGACGGCCGGCCCCGCCGCGCGTACAGCCGGTCCAACTGCGGCGAGAGCCGGGCTAACACCGGGTCCACCAGCGCCCGCAGGGCGCGCAACGGATGGTCGGAGGGCACCCGATCCTCCGCACTGATATAGCTGAACAGCGCCGACTGATTCGTCTTGTTCCCGCGCATCGTGGCACTCCCATCGAGGTCCCTCTACGATAAGAACTTCCGGCTCGCGATGCTATCGTCCATTACCCGACTTTTTCCGCAACCTGCTAGGACTATCCGCCGACGGCGCTCTTGGCCAGACAGTCCGACCGGCCAGCCTCTAGGTGGGCCCGTTTGGCCCTCGCTCCCCACTCCCGTCTCACGTCTCACGTCTCACGTCTCACGTCTCACCTCTCACCTCTCACGTCTCCCCATCAAGAAACCGCTCGATCCTATCCCATTGCTCGCGCGTGTCGTCGTAACCCAATTCCATCAAGGGAACGGTATACGCCGGATCGAACAGTAAGTAACTGATGAAGTCGGAAGCGCCTTCACGTTGCCCACCGATCGATTCCACCAACGAGCGAATGACGGTGGGCAAACGCTTGGTGTGGGGTCGAGCCAGGGCACCCAGATCGAGCGACGGACGCAACACCAACAGCTTCACGGGTCGCAGATTGCCGGCCACCGGCGTTCCCGGCGGAACAGAGCGGAGGATACCGTTGATTCGCTCGAGACGTTCGGCATCCTGATCCAAAGAGTCCAAAAACACCGAGTGAAACAGCAGGCCCATGACCTGAGCCGCCGACGGATAGTGCGTCACTTCTTCGGGCTGCTTTTTGTTGACTTGCCACGCGGCGCGCATGCTGATGGCGATGATCCGGTCCGCCCCCAGGTGGATCGCGGGCGCCAACGGCGCGGCCTGGCGCACCGTGCCGTCGCCATAGAACCCTGTACCGATGCGGACGGCCGGGAACAGAATCGGTACCGCGGCCGACGCAATGACATGGTCGATGCCGAGTTGCGAGCGCACCGCGCGGCGTTGCGACCGCTCCCACATCGGTATGTCGGGAGCCCCTTGCACAAACGTCACGGTCTCGCCGGACGTGTAGCACGTAGCACTCAATGTGACTGCTCGCAGATGGCCCGCATCGACCTTCTTGGCAATCTGTTCGAACATCAGCCGCTGACCCAGAAACGCTCGGAGCGGTTCCATATCGAAAACGCCTCGAACGACGGTTGGCCCTGTGCGATGAAACACCCGCTGCCCAACCCAGCGAAATCCGCCGCGCAGCAGGCCGCTCACCCGCACCCGATATACGTCTTCGACGGTCAAACGGGACCATGCTTTTTTGAGAGCGCGGACCGACGCGCCAAACGTGCCCGGATGGGCCGCGAGACTGATCGTGTTGATCGCCCCGGCCGACACGCCGGCGTGAATCAGAATGTCGAGTTCCGGCCGCCGCTCGGAGATGGCGCAGAGCACGCCTACCTGGTACGAGGCGCGGGCGCCGCCCCCGGATAGGACGAGGGCAATATCCGATTTGGTGTCGCTCGCGAATGCTGACAACGAAGTTCTCCCTCCTTTGCGCACCCAATCTACCTTATCTTCGATGAAATGCCCTTCACCATTCCACCTGCCGAACTGCGCTTCCGTACCGCCCGATCCGGTGGCCCGGGCGGCCAGCACGTGAACACGACTTCCACTAAGGTCGAAGTGTTGTGGAACGTGGCCCGGAGTGAAAGCCTCTCCCACCCCCAGCGCGAGCGGCTAGTGGCCACACTTTCCACTCGGATCAACGCCCGAGGGGTGCTACGGATCGTGTCCACCGACAGTCGCAGCCAGCTTCAGAACCGTGAAACCGCCATCGAGCGCATCAACGCAATCGTGCGGAAAGCCCTCCTGGTTCCCAAGGCCCGCAAGAAGACGAGACCGCCCAAGAGGGCCGTGGAAGGAAGGCTTGCCGAGAAAAAGAAAAAGGCGGAGAAGAAGGAGGGACGGAAGAGGGTTGATGAGGATGAATAGGGAGTAGGGAGTAGGGAGTAGGGTGTAGGGTGTAGGTTTCGACACCCTACACCCTACTACCCATACTCAACTTCCGTCGTCACCTCAATCGCCCCCTTGATACTGCGCGCCACCGGACACCTATCCGCGTGCATTTCGAGCACGCGCTCGACGGTTTCGCGTTTGTCCTCCGGTACCTTCAGCTTGTACCGCACGTGGACCCGTCGAAGTACGAGTACCGACCCGTCCTTTTCGATTTCTCCAGTGACCTCGCCCACCAGGTCGTCGGGGCCCACCTTGATCTCGCGCGCTCCCAGCGCGCCGGCAAAAGTGCCCGTGAGTCAGCCACCGGTTGCCGCAACGACGTAATCGATCGTCGTCGCATGCGCTTCCATCTCGGCCATGTCGACGCCATAATGCTCGGCGATCGCGCCGTGGACACCAAACATGACCGGCTCGCTTTCGGCCGGGAGGGTCGCGGCGCGGAGGGGACCACCGAGCCGGCGAATTTGCACTTTGGATTCGTAAACGACGTCTGACATGGTAGGGTGTGGGGTTTAGGGTTTAGGGTGTAGGGTGTAGGGTGTAGGGTGTAGGGTGTAGGTTGCAATCGAACAAAATGAAGAGAAAAACCACACCCTACACCCTACACCCTACAACTACAACCCATTCAAGATGTTGCTCCCCCTTATTACACTCACCCAGATCTGGACCACGGCTCCATCCCTTCCAGCACCCACCACCAACAACGCCGTCGCCGCGTGGTCGGATGGCACGACCACTACGGTCTTTTCTTTCTTAGGACTGGACTCCACCAAGGTCTGGAGTGGGCCCACCAACCGGGCATTTGCCTGGACCGTGGGCGAGCCCAGCTGGCGAGAGATCGAACCCGTGCCCGGTCCCGGGAGGCTGGCAGGCACCGCCCAAACCGTGGGCGGCCGGGTGTACGTCTTCGGCGGTTACACGGTGGCCGAGGATGGCAGCGAGCGTTCGGTTCCCAACGTCGACGTTTTTGACCCCAGCGCGGGTCGTTGGAGCAGGGCGGCGCCGATGCCGGTTCCCGTGGACGACGCGGTGTCGGGCGTGTGGCGCGACTCCCTCATCTATATCGTATCTGGATGGCACGACACGGACAACGTCTCAAACGTGCAGATCTACGACCCGGCGTCCGACACGTGGCACCAGGCCACTCCCATCCCGGGCCGGCCCGTGTTTGGGCACACGGGTAGCCTCGCCGGCAATACGATCGTGTACGTCGATGGCGCCCGCCGCTCTGACGGGGCTGTTCGATACCGACTCGAGTTCTCTTCCTGGCGCGGCGAGATCGATCCGCGGAACCCCACCCAAATCAGCTGGCGCGCCATCACGAAACATCCCGGACCCGCGTTATACAGAGCGGCCGCGGTGGCCGTGGGCCATGACGTGATCTTCGCCGGCGGCACCGGCAACGCGTACAACTACAACGGCATCGGTTACGATGGCGTACCCTCCCGACCATTGGATGCCGTGTTTGCGTTCGATGTAGAAAGCCGCGCTTGGCGTGTGTTGCCGTCGCTGGCGGCACCCTCAATGGATCACCGGGGAATCGTCATGGCCGACGGTCGGTTGGTGATTGTGGGGGGGATGGTGGGGGAGGGGGTGGTGGCGAGGCAGGTGGTGACGGCCAAGGTCGATGAGGCGCTAGGAAGGTGAGAGGGGAGAGGGATTGAGGGGAGAGGGCCGCCCACCCTTCCGGGGGTGCGGGGCGGCCCTCAATCCCTCTCCCCTCTCCCCTCTCCCCTCTCCCCTCTCCCCTCCTACACCTCCTTAATCCCCCCCACCAGTTTCGCCACCGAGTCCTTTGCACTTCCAAAAAACATCGACGTGTTCTCGAGATAGAACAGCGGGTTGTCGACGCCCGCGAAGCCCGGGTTGAGACTCCGCTTCATCACAATCACGTGCCGGGCCTTGTCGACGTCGAGAATCGGCATGCCGTACAATGGACTCGCGGTGTTGCTGCGGGCATCGGGATTTACTACGTCATTCGCGCCGATCACCAACGCCACGTCACACCGCTCGAACTCGGGGTTGATCGAGTCCATATCCTTGAGTTGGTCGTACGGCACATTGGCCTCGGCCAACAACACGTTCATGTGTCCCGGCATCCGGCCCGCCACAGGGTGGATGGCGTATTTCACCGTGCCGCCACGCGCTTCGATGAGGTCCGCCATCTCACGCACGTCGTGCTGTGCCTGCGCGACCGCGAGACCGTAACCCGGCACGACGATCACGTTGCGCGCATAGGCCAACATCGTGGACGCGTCCTCCGCGGTCACCTGCCGAACCGTGCGGTCACTATCGGCGTCGTCGGCCGGCCCAATGGCCTGTTGAGTCGCGCCGAACGCGCCGAACAGCACGTTGGCCAACGACCGGTTCATGGCCTTGCACATGATTCTGGTGAGAATCAAGCCGGACGCGCCAACCAATGCTCCCGAGATGATCAACCCATGGTTGTTGATCACGAATCCGGTCATCGCCGCCGCGATACCGGAATACGAGTTGAGCAACGAAATGACCACGGGCATGTCGGCGCCGCCGATCGGAATGACCGAGAGCACGCCCAAGAGCAACGCCAAGCCGACCAACACATAAAACGCCGCGGTCTGTCCGGGCGAGACGATCACAAAGATCATCAACGCCAGCGTGCCCAGGAACATGAGCGCGTTGAACGTCTTTTGTAGCGGATACGTCACCGCACGTCCCGTCACCAACTCCTGCAGCTTACCGAACGCGATGAGGCTGCCAGAAAACGTGACTGCGCCGATCAGAATGCCCAGTTGAATGGAGATGGCGGTGTCGAGCGGCATTTCCTGTCCGGTCGACGACAAACGCAAGAACTCCGCCGATGCAACGAGCGCCGACGCCCCGCCGCCGAACCCGTTCAGCAGCGCCACCATCTGCGGCATCTGCGTCATCTGCACCGTCTTGGCAACGACACCGCCGATGAGCGACCCGATGATCATCGCGATGATGATCCCGGTGAATGACAGGATCTGGCCGAAGATCAGCGTCGCCACGATGGCGATGAGCATGCCGACCGACGCCAGGGCGTTGCCGCCGCGGGCGGTGGCGGGAGAACTCAGACGCTTGAGACCGAGAATGAATAGAACGGCCGCCGCGAGGTAGAGCAGCTTGACGAGAGGAGACATTACCTTTGCTCTTCCGGCTTACGCTTGAACATGCCCAGCATTCGGTCGGTGACCAAGAATCCGCCGACGACGTTGATCATCGCAAACACGATCGCGACGAACCCGAGGATGGTCGGTATCTCAGTACCACCACGGCCCGATACGAGAATCGCGCCGATGATGGCGATGCCCGAAATGGCATTCGACCCTGACATCAACGGTGTATGCAACGTGGGAGGGACCTTAGTGATCACCTCGAATCCCACGAACATCGCCAACACGAATACGACGATAAGAACGACTAACGTTTCGGTCATGACCCGCTTTCTCCCTCAACAACGCTTCGCGTAGCGTCGTGCTTGATCGCCCCCTCGTGCGTGATGCACGTGGCGGAGACAATTTCGTCCTCAAAGTCCATTTTCAAATTTCCGTCCTCGATCATCAGATCGAGAAAGGTCGTGATGTTCTTGGAGTACATCTGGCTCGCGTGGGTGGGCATGCTCGACGCCAAATTCACTGGACCGAGAATGGTGACGCCGCCGACGACCACGTCCTCGCCCGCCTTGGTGAGAGCGCAGTTGCCACCGGACTCCGCGGCAAGGTCTACGATGACCGATCCCGGTCTCATCGCGCCGACGGTCTCCTCGGTAATCAAGAGCGGCGCCGGCCTGCCGGGGATCAGCGCCGTCGTGATCACGACGTCGCTCTCGATGGCGGCGTTGTGGATCAACTCACGGTTGCGCCGATTCTGCTCTTCGGACAGCTCCTTGGCGTATCCACCCTCGGTCTCGGCGTCCTCGATCTTGGCGCTCTCTAGGAACCGCGCCCCCAAGCTCTCCACCTGCTCCTTCACGGCGGGGCGGACGTCGAAAGCCTGGACGACCGCGCCCAACCGCCTCGCGGTGGCGATGGCCTGGAGCCCGGCCACGCCCGCACCCAGCACCAACGCCTTGCTCGGTGCGATCGTGCCGGCTGCCGTGACCAGCATCGGAAAGAACTTCCCCACGGCGGCGCCCGCCATCAGCACCGCTTTATATCCGGTGACCGTGGACATCGCGGAGAGCACGTCCATAGATTGCGCGCGGGAAATCCGGGGCAGTTGGTCGAGGCTGAACGAGGTCACGTTGCGGTCGACCAACTTCCTCACCCCGGCCGGATTGGCGAGGGGAAAGAGAAAGCCCACCAAGACCGCTCCCTCCCGCATCAGGTCTGCCTCGTGGCGACCGGCTAGCTCCCGCGGCATATGAATCTTGAGCACGACATCCGCCCCACCCCATAGGGCCGCGGAGTCGCCCACTACCTCGGCGCCCGCCTTCGTATATCGGTCGTCGGGATACCCCGCCGCGACCCCGGCGCTCTGCTCCACACGCACGGTGATGCCTTTGCCCACGAGCCGCTTCGCCATGTCCGGCACGAGCGCTACGCGCTGCTCGCCGTCCAACGTCTCTCTCGGAATGGCAATAATCACTCGAACTGATACTCCTGGTTTGAGAGGCGGATTGGCCTTTTTGAGTCGGGCAGCGGCTAGCGGAAAACAGCAAAGAGGGTTAGCTATACCGCGCGTGACGCACGCAATCTGACGTGGGCTCGGCAACTTCTCAAGCGGCAACCGTGATGCCGCGGGGCCGGGTTACCGCACCTCCTCCACCCGATGGGAGCCTGGTTGAAGGTCTGGCACTTCCTGGTCAAGCCGCGCGGAGACCGCCGCTGGGACATGTTTCTAAGGGCCACCGGATTGGCGGCCCTCCTCCTCATCCCGATTCCGTTGCTGTTTCCCAGTACGGTGCCGCTGGTGTGGCTGGCTATCGTCGGCATACCCGCCAACGGCCCCCTCAGCCCCATCCTGCCGACGGCATTCGACCCCCTCATTATCGAGGTGGGCAAGTATGCTGGGACGTTGACGGTGACCGTCGTCGCGACCGCGATCTACATGTACACGGAATTCGTGAACTGGTACATCTACTCGTGGGTGCTCAACTGGAATCGGTTGGAGTCGTTCCGCGGCAACCGCATGGTGCGCTGGGGCGTCGATAGGTTCGCGACGGCTCCGGCCACGACCACGATCTTTTTCGCCTTCACTCCCCTGCCCTTCTGGGTCGTGCGTGGGCTGGCGATTCTGCACCACTACCCGCTCCGGCGGTTCATGGTGGCCACCGCCATCGGCCGTTTCCCGCGGTTCTTCGGCTACGCGTGGCTCGGATCAGCGATCTCGATCCCGACGTCCGTCATCATCGCAATCATCATCCTGGGCGCGATAATTGCCATCGGGGCCCGCGTGATTCGGGGCGAACCGATCTTAGGGGATGTGATGGTTGACGGAGCGCAGAAGAAAAATGCCGGCGCGCTCCCAACGATTCCCGGCGACGGGCCGGTTCCGGTGCCAGTTCCAGAAGACTAGGCCCGTTCCAACTAGTCTCGCCAAAAAGAGGCAATCCGTTGAACTGACGTCCTCGAGACGAGCGACTCCGTCTTAGCCAGAAACAAGTTGGAACGTCACTAGCTTAGCGGGCGTTCACTTCCAGGGTAACATTCGTTTCAGCGTGTCGACGTTGGCGGCTAGCAGCTGGCGAGGGGTCTTTTCGGCATGGGCACGAGTGCTGATGTAGCACGCACCACATTCGTTTCGGCACGTAAACTCCCGCAACATCGACGGCTGGTCGTCAAAATAGGCCATGACCATCGCGCACGGCGTCATTCGCCCATCGGGGTTCACGACGAGGAAGCGCTCACCAGCTCGACACCCTGGAGTGTGACCCGAACAGAGGAAGTCGTAGAATTTCCAAAGCGCGTCTTCACTCGTGTACACTCCGCTGCCGCGCTTCTTGAGATCGATGACCTCGTCGATGGCCGCCTTGAGACCCTCTTTGCTTCCGTTTTGCTGTGGCAAACCACCCGCCTCGTCCACTCTCAGGATCGAATATGCCGAAAAATTCAGCATCACACCCCAGCGGTCCGCGAGGCGAACGACGTCGGGGAGACTCCCATAGTTCCACCCCGTAATGCAACAGTTCAATGACACATCGCTATCGTCGCCCATCTTCACGCACTCGGGAACGACCCGATCCATTCGGTCGAACAGACCCGGAATGCGGCGAAACTCATCATGTCGTTTGTCGGGGAAATCGATGGAGAGGGAGAGTTGGTGCATGCCTGCGCGCTTCAAACGCAGAAATCGGTCGGGCGTGAGTTGCGACGCGTTGCTCACGACCACGACCCAAGGCAATTTCCCTGGGTTTGCCAACGCGCTAATGATGTCATCCAAATCCCCGCGGGCCAGCGGCTCACCTCCCGACACGTTGACGACCGGCGAGCGCATTGTGCGCCATATTCGGGCGTATCCGTCCGGATCGAGCCGCGTTTCTTTTATGGGGCCACCCCAATTGCAGTGCCAGCAGTTCGCCGTGCAGGCGTGAGTCACCTCGAACGACACGGTGAGTGGCTTCTTGTGGTATGCGTTCCACGCACCCTGCGCCAACATGCGCATTGACATGCTCTTCGAGACGTTCATCCAACCTCCGGAATTGGCGGATGGCGCTGGGATAACGGCTTTTTGGATCAACCCCGAGGGCTGGTTGATGCGCCTGGCTGGTTGCGGAAAGCCACGACCGGTGTGAAACTAGAGGCTGAGAGATGCCATGGCAAGGAGATCGCCCGTCGTGAGCCGTTCCTGCCCAGAGTGCCACGCCACGCTACCCCCCCTGACGATACGCTGTCAGTGCGGATATGCCCTGCCGGAGTCGCGCGATTTACGATCCAACCCGGAGGAACCGAGTTGTGGAGTGTGCGGCACGGTGATCGGACTGATGGACGAGCGCTGCCCCTCGTGTAGTGCGGTGGGCTATCCCGCGCTGCGTCCCAGACAAGGGAAGAAATGCCAGCGAGCGGGAGAGGACGGGGCCTTGATAAAGAGGGGGGACTGAGGGACTACGGGATGGCCCCGATTCGAGATTCGAGATTCTAGCAGGTTGCGGAAAAAGTCGGGTAATGGACGATAGCATCGCGAGCCGGAAGTTCTTATCGTAGAGGGACCTCGATGGGAGTGCCACGATGCGCGGGAACAAGACGAATCAGTCGGCGCTGTTCAGCTATATCAGTGCGGAGGATCGGGTGCCCTCCGACCATCCGTTGCGCGCCCTGCGGGCGCTGGTGGACCCGGTGTTAGCCCGGCTCTCGCCGCAGTTGGACCGGCTGTACGCGCGGCGGGGCCGGCCGTCGATTCCCCCGGAACATTTGTTACGCGCGTTATTGCTGCAGGTGGTGTATACGATCCGGAGCGAGCGGCAGCTGATGGAGCAGCTCGATTACAACATCCTGTACCGATGGTTTGTGGGGTTGAATCTGGACGACGCGGTGTGGGTGCCGACGGTCTTTACGAAGAATCGGACGCGGCTGGTCGAGGGGGGCATCGCGGATGCGTTTCTGGCCGAAGTGTTACAGGAGGCGGAGCGGCGGGCGTTGTTGTCGAATGAGCATTTCACCGTCGACGGGACCTTGCTGGACGCGTGGGCGAGTCAGAAGAGTTTTCAGCCGAAGGCCGGCACCCGCCCGCCAACGGACGATGATCCGGGGAATCCGAGCGTGACGTTTCGCCAGGAGAAACGGACGAATGCGACGCATGCGTCGCGGACGGACCCGGAGGCGCGGTTGACGCGGAAGAGTGGGGGGCAAGGCGCGCAATTGGCGTACTTGGCGAGTGTGTTGATGGATAATCGGCACGGGCTCGTGGTGGCGACCGACGTGACGCAGCCCGGCTACGAGGCGGAGTGTGCGAGTGCGCTGGCGATGGTGGGGAGCTTACCGCCGACGGCCCGGCGACGGACGTTGGGGACGGACAAGGGTTATGATCGGTGCGGGTTTGTCGACACGCTGCGGGCGTTGGGCTGGACGCCCCACGTCACGCCGAACGTGCACCGCACGCGGTTGCGGAGCGCGGTGGATGGCCGGACGACGCGCCATCCCAGCTATGCGATCAGTCAACGGCAGCGCAAAAAAGTGGAAGAGATCTACGGGTGGGGCAAGACGATTGGGTTGTTACGCAAACTCCGACATCGCGGGACCCCGCGGGTCGGGTGGGTGTTTACGTTCACGGCCGCGGTCTACAATCTGATGCGGATACGCACCCTGACCCTGGCCGAAGGCAGCCCCTGATGGGGCAGTGTGGGCCGCATTCGTCACGCCGACCGCACCGCGGGGGCGGTAATAGGGGACCGCACGCTGGTACACCGTCGTGTTACCCGGACAAACGCGGCCCACCATGAATTTTTCCGCAACCTGCTAGAGATTCTAGATGTCCACTCAAATCTAGAATCTGCATTCAGTAATCTGAAATTTAGAATTGCGCGAAGCGCGTCACCCCCCCCGCGTATGCATCTCTCGGTGCGGATCCGACCGTAGCCCCTCGAGCTGGTACAGCACACCGCGGTCACGCATCACCGTCCGTTCCTCAGCCCCACGATCGCTCCGTGATCGCCACGCACTTGCAATCGCCGAGGCGATCTCGTCGTCCGACGCATCCGAGCGCACCCGTTCGCGTAGGTCCACTCCGTCGTCCGCGTACAAGCACATGAAGAACATACCGTCGGCGGTGAGCCGGCTGCGATCGCACGAACGGCAGAACGGACCGGTGGTCGACGCCACGATACCGAACACACGTCCGTCCGGAAGAGAAAAGCGCTGGGCAGGAGCACTCGGGTCGTCGTCGTTCGGGAGGGACGTGACATCGCCATAGTGCGCCGAGAGCGCCTGGAGGATCTCGGCGCGGGATACGACCTGTTCCATCGACCAACCTGTCGCACCACCAACATCCATGTACTCGATGTACCGCAGCTCGGCACCGCGCTCGCCCGCGAATTCCAACAGGTCGACCACCTCGTCATCGTTGAATCCGCGAATCACCACCGAGTTGATTTTTGTCCCCTCCAGCCCCACGTCGCGCGCCACGGCAAGGGACGTTTCCACTGCGGCAAATTGCTCGGCGCGATTGAAGACGCGGTACCGGTCCGGGCGAACTGTATCGAGGCTCACCGTGACGCGATTGAGCCCCGCACGCTTCAGGGCTTCCGCCTGACGCGCGAATAACACGCCGTTGGTCGTCAACGCGAGGTCCTTGATCGCCTCGTTCGCCGCGAGCAACTCGACCAGGTGAGAAAGATTGTGACGCAGCAGTGGCTCTCCGCCGGTCAGTCGCACCTTGGTGACGCCAAGCGTTGAAAAAATCTGCACGAGGCGATCGATCTCTTCAAAGCTCAGGATCGATGACCGCGGGAGCCATACATACTCCTCCTCAGGCATGCAGTACCGGCACCGCAGATTACAGCGGTCGGTGACCGAAACCCGGAGGTTCTTCAGCGGGCGGTCCAGTGTATCGCGAACTGTCTCGGCCAATGGCATGGATCAAACTTACTGCGTTTCGCTCGTTTTGGCCTCGGGCCCCGCACGACCGCGCGCCCGTCCCCACACCACCAAGAGGAAACCCAACGATGCCGTGAGGAGACCCAGGAAATTGGGCGTCAAAGCGCCAATTCCCGCTCCATCGGTCGCCAGGTGCACGGACAGGGTTGTGGCAATACCTGCCAGGATAGACGCGAACACTTCGGGCGCACCGCCACGTCCCGTGTACAGTCCCGCAATCACCGGCACGAAGAAGCTGAGACCCACCAGGGAGTAAAAGAACCGTAGCGGCGTCACCACCGACGGCGACACGATGGCCATCCCTACGGCCACCACTCCGCCGAGCACCGCCGCCAACCGCGCCACGAGCAACACGCGCCGATCCGACGCGTCGGGGTTGATGAACCGCCGATAGAGATCCTGAGACATCGACGTCGCCAACATGAACAGGATGGCATCCGCCGAGCTGATGTCCGCCACAAACAACGCGCCGAGGCCGATCGCCCCGACGATCAGCGGCAGGTCGGACCGCAACAGCATGGGCAGCGCGTGGTCTGGATTCGCCAACTCGGGATGCTGCAAGCGCGCGATCATACCCAGCACCGCAGGGGCAAACGCAAAGACGAGCAGTCCCACCGCGCAGATGCCGACGCCGAGTTTGATCGATCGGGTATCCCGGGCCCCGTAAATCTTCTGCAACAACCCCGGAGAGACTATGAAGTTGGGTACCAGCAACGCCATCAGCATCCAGCCCGCACCGCCACCGTTCCAGAAATTGAAATAGCGGTCTCCCACCGACGGCCCGACCGCGTGCAAGCCGGACCACCCCTCCGCCACTTGTAGACCCAGAACGACGGCCAACGTGAACCCGACGAGCAACACCACCAATTGCACCAGGTTGATCCACGCAGCCCCACGTAATCCCCCCGCGGTGAAGTAGGTCGTGGTGACGATACCTCCGAGCAGCAACGCCGGTGTCCGGGGAAACCCGACAACGACCTCGAGGACGACCGAGAGGGCAATCAACTGCCCGGCAAGAATAGCGGGGGTCCCGACCCACAACAGCGAGGTCATCGCGCCGCGCACGAGCGTCCCGTATCGCCGTTCCAGAAAATCGCCAACGGTATAGAAGCCGTGCTCCGCCGCCATGCGGTGAATCCGTGGCCCCACCCAGAACGCCAGGAAGAACGTACCAATAGCGGCGGAGCCCACCCACCACCAGGCGCTCAAACCGAACTGGTACCCCAGGCTTGCGGCGCCGACCGTCGTGCCCGCCCCGAGGTTGGCGGCCATCACAGTCGCGAAGAGCAATGTGGGGCTGAGCGATCGTCCCGCGACGAAGAAATCGCTGCTGGTGCGAACCAACCGGCCGATCCACAGCCCAAACAGAATGAGCATCGCCGAATAGGCGATGAGAACGGCGAGATGCAGGTTCATCGACTAGTACCGTTCCAACTTGATTCCGCAAACGGCCTGGGGCGGCCCCAGCGGCCCGACCGCGCTCGTACGAGGGATCGTGTACGTAGTCCCATGAAGTTGGAACGGCATTAGCGGCCGCTGAGATCGCGAACCGCCGGATACCCGGGAATCCCCTCGGCGGCGCGCACCGCCCGCACGATCGCCTCGGCGACCACATCGGCCACCAGGGCTCCGATCAGAAGCACCCCGGCGGGGCCCTGGTACTCCCCCGTGGCCAGCGAGAAGATCGCGTCCCCGTCCGACGGGGTGGACGGGATAGATGGCCCTGGCAAAGCCGTCGTGGGCCATCTGGGCGATCTTGTTCACCTGGGCCTTGTCCAGTCGGGCGTTGGTGGCAACGACCGCGAGCGTGGTGTTCTGGCCGTCGCTCCGCCCGCGAGTCAGCCCACGGCGAAGGGCGTCCCGCACGTCGGCCAGACCCCGGCCGTCGGCGGTACGTGCACCGGCCACCACCGCGCCGGTGTTCGGATCGATCACGTCGCCCACCGCGTTCACCGCCACCAGCGCCGCTACGATCAAGCCGCTGGGAAGTTCCCGCGCCGCGGAACCGATGCCGCCCTTCATCGCTCGACCCGAGCCGAACAGCTTACCGACCGTGGCTCCCGCGCCGGCGCCGACATTGCCCTCGGCCACCGGACCGTCGTTGGCGGCCTCGGCAGCCCGGTACCCACATTCGGCCGTGGGCCGCACGTCGGGTTTTCCTCCAACCCCCAGGTCGAACAGTATCGCGCCGGGCACGATCGGGACGCGAGCAACCCCCACGTCCAATCCGATCTGGCGTTCCTCGAGATACCGCACGACTCCGTCGGCCGCCGCCAACCCGAACGCGCTCCCGCCGGACAACACGACGGCGTGGACACGCTGAATGGTGTTTACGGGATCCAGGAGAACGGTCTCTCTCGTTCCGGGTGCGGCCCCTCGGACATCGACGCCGCCGACGGCACTGTCTTCGATCAACACGACCGTGCAGCCGGTCGGCCGCTCGGAAAGTGTGTAGTGGCCGACCTTGATGCCCGGAACGGCCGTGAGGCCGCCGCCCTGCCATGCGGAGGCGTGCCCGGGCGCCACGAGAGCGGCACCCAGCAGAGTCACCCAGAAGGGAAGCGATCGCAGAGTCATAGCAGGTTGCGGAAAAATTGATGGTGAGCCGCGTTTGTCCGGGTAACACGACGGTGTACCAGCGTGCGGTCCCCTATTACCGCCCCCGCGGTGCGGTCGGCGTGACGAATGCGGCCCACACTGCCCCATCAGGGGCTGCCTCCGGCCAGGGTCAGGGTGCGTATCCGCATCAGATTGTAGACCGCGGCCGTGAACGTAAACACCCACCCGACCCGCGGGGTCCCGCGATGTCGGAGTTTGCGTAACAACCCAATCGTCTTGCCCCACCCGTAGATCTCTTCCACTTTTTTGCGCTGCCGTTGACTGATCGCATAGCTGGGATGGCGCGTCGTCCGGCCATCCACCGCGCTCCGCAACCGCGTGCGGTGCACGTTCGGCGTGACGTGGGGCGTCCAGCCCAACGCCCGCAGCGTGTCGACAAACCCGCACCGATCATAACCCTTGTCCGCCCCCAACGTCCGACGCCGGGCCGTCGGCGGTAAGCTCCCCACCATCGCCAGCGCACTCGCACACTCCGCCTCGTAGCCGGGCTGCGTCACGTCGGTCGCCACCACGAGCCCGTGCCGATTATCCATCAACACACTCGCCAAGTACGCCAATTGCGCGCCTTGCCCCCCACTCTTCCGCGTCAACCGCGCCTCCGGGTCCGTCCGCGACGCATGCGTCGCATTCGTCCGTTTCTCCTGGCGAAACGTCACGCTCGGATTCCCCGGATCATCGTCCGTTGGCGGGCGGGTGCCGGCCTTCGGCTGAAAACTCTTCTGACTCGCCCACGCGTCCAGCAAGGTCCCGTCGACGGTGAAATGCTCATTCGACAACAACGCCCGCCGCTCCGCCTCCTGTAACACTTCGGCCAGAAACGCATCCGCGATGCCCCCCTCGACCAGCCGCGTCCGATTCTTCGTAAAGACCGTCGGCACCCACACCGCGTCGTCCAGATTCAACCCCACAAACCATCGGTACAGGATGTTGTAATCGAGCTGCTCCATCAGCTGCCGCTCGCTCCGGATCGTATACACCACCTGCAGCAATAACGCGCGTAACAAATGTTCCGGGGGAATCGACGGCCGGCCCCGCCGCGCGTACAGCCGGTCCAACTGCGGCGAGAGCCGGGCTAACACCGGGTCCACCAGCGCCCGCAGGGCGCGCAACGGATGGTCGGAGGGCACCCGATCCTCCGCACTGATATAGCTGAACAGCGCCGACTGATTCGTCTTGTTCCCGCGCATCGTGGCACTCCCATCGAGGTCCCTCTACGATAAGAACTTCCGGCTCGCGATGCTATCGTCCATTACCCGACTTTTTCCGCAACCTGTGACGTACGACTGATGCCATACAATGTGCGACTGGATTTGCAATTGGAACTGTCAAAATAGCATACCGCCGTCAGCGTACTAGACATGGGAAAAACACACAACCCGTTGAAGTTAAATGAGTTATATTGTCCGGGACGGGCCCTTGGAACAATGGCATGGTTCTGGCTGCTATAATGGATAGTGGGTGGTGGGAATTCATCGCCTGGCCTTGGCCAGCAGCAGGGAGGGGACCAATGACTGGATGCAAAGATTCCAACACGGCACTGCCGGTGAGCGACATTGACGCTCGTCTGGGCAACCTCGTGCCCGAAGTGGTGAGCTTGCTCCAGCGCATTACCTCCGTCGAGCCTGCCGTGACGTACGAGACGGGAACGGATGTGAAGTTCACGAGCGAGTTATCGTTCCCCGACGGCATCGGCGAAGGTGAGATTGCCGCGGAGCTGTTTGTATACCGCGATGCGGTGCGTCTGGACCTACACATCGAGCACAACCGGGTATTTGCAACGGCGGGCGACAACGCGTCCGAGCGTCGCTGCTACCTCAACGATTACGTCGCTTCGGTAACACTCGACGCCGACCAGGACTCACTCCCCAGCGATTTCGTTCGCGGCGTCGTTGCCGGAGTCACTGCCGCGCGCGATGCCGTTCGACGTCACAATCGGCGGGCTAGCCTGCCTTGGCATGAAATCCGAATTACAGTTCGGGAACCCGAGTTCGTCGGTTAGTTCACTTTCGTGGACAATAAAGCCGGATCGCTCAGCGGTCCGGTTTTTTTTGTGGTCCGGCTAACGATGGTCGGCCCCAACCTGTCGATTTACATGGAGATTGGTGACCCGGGTTACTGGCGGAGGTCGCGGGTCGGCGCCACATTTGTATGACGTCGTGAGGGCGAATCCAATTTGAAACGTCCAACAAAGCGACCGGCTTAACGCCATTGCTCAACCGGCGTCCACGGTGAGAGACATCTGACAAATGTCAACGCCAGGAGCATCCATTGGCGGTCGACGCTTCGAGGTTTTAAGTAGTTAAGCCACATGGACTTACGGTGAATCAGGCGCAGGTTCCGGCGTCCACGATCACCACGGTTCGAAACTTGCTCCATGTGATTGATGGACAGATCGCCGTCTAGGGAATCCACCGCGCAGGGCGGAACCGGCACGGTAGATTTGAGGTTACGCAGGCATCGGGCAAACGGGTCCCCAACGCAGCAGGTACACGCGCCCGAGCAACTCTAGGTTTAAGGATTACTCTATGGGTGGCAGCTCCCGCGGTGCTTTATCGACGTCGTTAGGCTTGATCCTCGTCTTGAGCGGAGTCGCAGTGCAGCCGGCCGACGCCCAATACTTCGGTCGGAACCAAGTCCAATACGAGAGCTTCGACTTCGAGGTTCTTCAAACCGAGCACTTCAACATCTATTTCTACGATGAGGAGCGTGAGGCTGCCGGCCAGGCAGGCATTCTCGCTGAGCGCTGGTACGCGCGGCTCTCTCGTCTTCTCAACCATAAACTGCGCGGCCGGCAAGCGATCATCTACTACGCGAGCCATCCGCACTTTCGCCAAACGAACGCCATCGGCGGGGCACCCGGAGAGTCGACCGGTGGTGTGACGGAAGTCTTCAAGCGGCGGGTGGTGCTGCCGTTCGCGGGTCCGCTCGGCGAGACTGACCACGTACTGGGACACGAGTTGGTACACGCGTTCCAGTTCGACATGACCGGGCAAGGCAAGACGGTCAGCGAAACGACGATTCCGGTGGCGCTTCGGCTTCCCCTGTGGTTCATCGAGGGCATGGCCGAATACCTCTCGGTGGGACCGGCAGACCCGCACACAGCCATGTGGATCCGCGATGCAGCGGCCAACGACCGTCTTCCCAAGATCAACCAGCTGTATGATCCGCGCTTCTTCCCATATCGCTTTGGGCAGGCGTTTTGGGCGTACGTAGCCGGCCGCTGGGGCGACGACGTCGTCGGCCGGGTGCTCAACGCCGCGGGGCGCACGGGAAGCGCCGAAGCAGCGCTGCAGATGGTGCTGAGGATACCGGTGGATTCGTTGATCGGTGAATGGCACGAATCCATCCGTCGCGCCTACGATCCCGTTCGCGAGGGTACCAGGTCGGCGACGGACTTTGGCACACCGCTCCTGACGGCGGAAAATTCCGGCAACATCAACACGGCTCCGGCCCTGAGTCCCGACGGCGAGAGCGTCGTCTTCCTCTCAGAAAGAGATCAATTTGCCATCGAGATGTTCTTGGCGGATGCCAACACGGGTGACATCAGGCGGAAGATCGTAAAGACCGCGCTCGATCCTCACTTCGAGAGTTTGCAGTATCTGAACTCAGCCGGTGCGTGGAGTCCGGATGGCACCCAATTCGTATTCGGCGCCATTTCGAAGGGACAGCCGATTATCTCGATCGTCGATGAGCAGGGCAACAAGATCCGGGAGGCGTCCTTCCCCGACCTCGGTGAGGTCATCAACCCCACGTGGTCGCCTGACGGCAGGTTCGTCGCCTTTTCCGCGATCGTGGGCGGCCTCGCGGACTTGTATATCTACGACCTGGAAACCGACAGTCTCCAGCGGGCAACCCACGATCAATACGCCGACTTGCAACCTTCGTGGTCGCCTTCGGGGGATCGCATCGCGTTTGTGACGGATCGGTTCTCTTCCGACCTCGCCGAACTGCGAATGGGCAACTACCGCCTGGCGTTTTATTACCCTGCGACCGGGCGCATCGAACCAGCCCCGAGCTTCCCGAACGCGAAAAACATCAACCCGCAGTGGTCGCGAGATGCCGAGAGCCTGTACTTCGTCGCCGACCGCAAGGGCATCAGCAACGTGTTCCGGCTCGAGCTGGAGACGGGCTTGCTCTACCAGATCACCGACCTCTACACCGGGGTCAGTGGGATCACCGACTTGAGCCCCGCCCTTTCCGCGGCGCTTTCCTCGGACAGGATCGTCTTCACGGCGTTCGAAAACGGCCACTACAACCTGTACCGCATCGACGACCCGGCGATTCTCCGCGGGGAGCTGGTGACCGCCGTATTGCAGGCACTTGGCACGAACACGCTAGTAGACTCGGACGAGGATCTCGGCGCACTGACAGGAGCCGGCGTTCTCCCCCCGAACAATCGTGATCGCGGTGAGATCGTTTCCTTCCTCGACAACACCGAGTACGGACTCGTCGATCCGAGCGAGTTCGCCGAAAAGGATTACAAGCCTGGCCTCTCATTGGACTTCATTTCGCGCCCCTATCTCACGGCGGGGAACGACCGGTTTGGCACGTTCATCGGTGGCGGTGCGTCGGCCTTTTGGAGCGACATGCTCGGACGCCACAACCTCGCGACGATGTTCCAGATCAGCGGCGGCGTGAAGGATATCGCGGCGCTCGTTGGATACACCAACAAAACTCATCGGTGGAACTGGGGTGCGGTCGTCGGTCAAGTACCGCAAATCTCTGGGGGATTTTTCGGGGGCTTCGAAGACAATAACGGCCGACAGTGCGATCCGTTTCGACAGAACACCTGCGAGGTGTTCGTCGAGACTCGCGATCTGATTCGCCAGTTCAACCGGCAGGTGACGGGAGTCGTATCCTATCCGTTCGACCGCGTCCGCCGCGTGGAATTCACCGGCGGCATACAGAGGATCACGTTTGAGCGTGAGATCAGACAGGTAAAGTCCTGCCTGATAGGTCGCATTTGCACGTCCGATCAGCTCCAAGGCGTCAAGGAGACCGTGCCGTTCGGGCGCGGGCTCAATCTCATGTCAGGAAGCGCGGCGTACGTGTATGACAACTCGTTCTTCGGCGCCACCAGTCCGATCATGGGGCAACGGTACCGTTTCGAGGTCACGCCGACGGTGGGCTCGCTGAACTATATGGGTGTGCTATTCGACGCGAGAAAGTACGTCATGGTGAAGAACCCGTTCACACTCGCCGGCCGCGTGTTGCACTTCGGACGGTACGGGCGGGATGCCGACGACGGGGTGCTCAATCCGCTGTACATGGGTTATGCCAGTCTCCTCCGTGGGTACGATTTCAACTCGTTCGACTTCAACGAATGCCCGCGGACGGGACCATGCGACGCCGTGGACCAATTGTTCGGTTCGAAGATGCTCGTTGGCAATCTGGAGCTGCGGTTCCCGCTCTTCGGAGCATTGGGATTGGGACACGGCATGTACGGTTTTTTCCCGGTCGAATTTGCCGTGTTCGGCGACGCTGGTGTCGCATGGGATTCCCGGACCGACCGCACCAAGGCATGGTTCCTGGGTGGGGACCGCACGCCGATCTACAGCGCCGGGATCGGGTTCAGGATCAACCTGTTCGGATTCTTGCTGGCGGAGATCGATTACGTGAAACCCTACCAGCGGCCTGGCAAGGGCGCGCACTGGCAGTTCAGTTTCCAGCCGGGATTCTAAGGCCTACCATAGGGCCCGAATGAAAAGGGGACGTCCGTTTGGATGTCCCTTTTTTTTGTGCGTAGCGCCGACCATCGAGTCAAGGCAACGTCGTAGGATTTGTCTTGATGGTTGGGGCTACGCATCGGACTTCGCGGCGCGAGCGAACCGCGCGGGGGTCATCTCGCTTGATTCAAACGTCGCTCGACGACCCGTTCGGCGGCCTCAACCGGTGACTCGTTGGCCGCGGCTGCTTCGATCAGAATCTCACTGAGCGACGCGCCAAGCGCGTCAACCCGTTCGTTGATCTCCGACTCCACCGTGATACCCCCATTGCGTAGCGCGAAAGCGAGCGCACCGCCGGCGTTCACGATGTAATCGGGCGCATACAAGATGCCGCGGTCGAACAACCGCTGCGCATCCTCGGCTTCCTTCAGTTGATTGTTCGCCGACCCGGTGACGATCCGGCACTTCAACTCGGGAATAGATTCGGCGTTGAGCGTCGCGCCAACGGCGCATGGTGCGTACACATCACACGGCACCTCATAGGCAGTGTGCGGCTCGAATGTCTCCGCCCCGCCGAGTGCCTCCGCCAATGACTCCGCCCGTCGCGTATCGAGGTCGCTGAGCACGAGATGCGCGCCGGACTGTTTGAGCATTTGGGCCAACGGACCACCCACGTCGCCCACACCCTGCACGTGGATGACCTTTTCCTTCAGATCGTCGGTTCCAAAAACCTGCTGCACGGCGGCACGAATGCCGGCGAATACCCCCCGAGCCGTGAATGGGCCGGGATCGAGGGCTGTCCCGTTTTCGCGATCGATCCCGTGTACGCGAGACGTAAACTGACTGATGAGCAGCATATCGTCCGGCGTCGTCCCCATGTCGACCCCGGTACCGAAGGCGCCGTGCATAGACTCGAGCAGCTGCCCATACCTGCTCAATAGGCCTACCCGCTCCTCCCCTTCCAGCACCCGTGGGACAGCGAGCACCGCCTTGCCGCCGCCATAGTTGAAATCGACGGCTGCCCATTTGCGCGTCATGCCAGCGCCGAGACGCATGGCGTCTTCCAAACCAGCCGCAGGGCTGGGGTATACCTTCATTCGGGTGCCACCCGTTGGTGGACCGAGCGTGTCGTCGTGCAGCGCGATGAACATCCACGTGCCCGTGGGTTGATCGTACCGGATGACCACACCAACACCTTCCCACGACTCAATGAGCGATTTCAGACTGACGGCCATTCACACCTCAGATTGGAACGGTTGGGGTCCTCTCCAGCGGTGGACCGCGGGAGAATGCATAAGATAACTTGGGGTACGTATTCCCTGTACCGTCTAATCCCTATCACCACAACTCCTTACGTCCATTCGGTTCACCCCTGTCCGGGGAGATGTCCGCCATGTCTAGGTATTCACCACTGCAAGGTGGCGCTTCTCGTCACCGAGGTGCTGCCGCAGCAACCCTCCATCGCTGTCCAAGAAGGCCGCGACCTCGTGCCGGTGTCGTGAATCAACCGGAGGTCGAACACCTCGCTGTCCCACGCGAGCGTGCCGCTACTTGTCCCCGAGAGTTGGAACGTCACACTCGTGGAGTGATACACCCGTGCTGACGGTGGCGAGATGTTGGTGAGTTCCACACTCTCACACGTCGGCGCAATGTCGGAGAGGTCTTTAATCCAGATGGTGAACTTGGTTCCCAACACATCATGCACCGCACAAATGCGTCCCATGACCCAGAGGTGTCCGCGCAACCCTCGGTTGTTCACCGGGTCACGCATCACGAACCCTGTGGTCTTGATGGCGACCATGTCTCCGACTTCCAACTCCGGGTAAGCGTAAGAGGACGTGAAGGTCCACAGACGCACTCCGGTCCCAAACGCTCTTGTGTGCCGGTCGGCTACGGTTTGGGCTAACGCCGCCGTGTCAATCCACTGCGCCACGGCACCATCTAACCGGAGGGGAACGTCAATACGCGCCCGGCCTAAGTCGGCCAGGGCGTCCGCGTGGAAGGCGCGCACTTCGTTGGCGTACCATTTCACGTCAAAATCATAGTTGTACGGGCCGAAGAACTCGGCCGTGTCGGTGTGCTCCGTCACGACGGTCATCACGCCGCCAATCCCGAGCTGACCGGTATCCTCACGAGGGCGTCCCGTGCTGTCGCGCGGTTGATGTCGTACTCCGCCTCGAGAAACCGGTGTCACTCCGAATGATTTGGATGGTGACGCTTTCCGGTCCCCCACGTCCGCGTTCCCGTTGCGCCAAGGCGTCATCGGAGTACGACACGATACGAACGGGCGAGGGGTTGATGTCGTCGCTACCCGAGAAGGCTCCCGAGAGGATTTGTGCGCCCCCGCGAATGGCCGCACCAGCCGCTGTGCCCACGCCGGGAATCACCGACACAATCCCCGCGGCGGTATTAAACAAGTTGCTTAGGGAGAACCCTCCGCCGGAGGCAAGTTGTTGACCGATTCGGCCAAGATCGGCAATCGCACCAACGGTAAACTTCGTGAACATCAATACCGCTTGTTTCAATTACAAGGTCCCGAACGCCGCTGGGACGCTCGGGGCTAATCACGCATGGACAGCCGTCCCGATCTTACGGCTGCCCAACGACGCGAACCGGTGTGTGCCGTTGGTTGGTTGAACCGTCGCCGAGCTGGCCCACTGTGTTGTATCCCCAGCAGTAAGCGGTGCCGTCCGTCGTAAGCCCGCATGTGTGAGCGTCCCCGGCGCTTAGCAAAGCGAAGGTGAGCCCCCCAGATACCGGTACCAGCGCATTTTTTTGGTGGTTTGACGTACCATCCCCGAGTTGCCCCGCGGTATTACTTCCCCAGCAATAGGCGGCCCCACCAGGCGTAATCCCGCACGCTTGGCCCGAGCCTGCCGTGAGCGACACAAAAGTGAGACCACCGGCGACGGGCGTGGGAGCGTTGGCCGAATTGGAAGAATTTGGAAAGATCCCAACGTCACTTTCGTAGCCCGGCTCCTTCCCCCACCAGTAGGCCGCTCCAGCATCCGTGAGGCCAAGAGTGTTACGCCAGCCTGCGCTAAGCAATCCGAAAGTGAGTCCTCCAACGACAGCCCCGGGGGAACGATAATCCTGGGGATCATCCCTGCCTCCGCCATACGTCCCGTTGCCCAACTGACCCCAAAGGTTCCCCCCCCAGCAGTAGGTGGTGCCACCGGTGGTGATCCCGCACGTATGAGAGAGGCCCCGGGTGAGCGACGCGAATACGAGCCCCCCCGCGACGACTTCAGGGGGAACGTCCAGATCGGGCCCCAAGCAGTAGGCTGCTCCACTGGTCGCTATCCCGCATGTCGCTGAATACTTCGTGCTCAGCGCCGTGAAGGTGACTCCGCCGGAGAGTAAAACGGGTGTTCTGCTGCACGGTACCGTGGTTCCGTTACGAGCCGTGCACGTCCCGCTCCCTGACCTGTTGCTCCCCCAGCAGTAGGTGGGACCGCTGGTGGTGATGCCACAGGTGTGCGAAGCGCCCGCACTGAGTGAAGCGACCGTAAGCTCACCAGACACGGCCATGGGCCGCGTGCTGCAGTCAACAATGCCTGTGAATGGGTCCTCACATTTCTCTAAGACAGCGGTTGTTCCCAGCTGACCCCGATTGTTCCCCCCCCAGCAATAGGCAGTGCCCCTCGCCGTGATCTCGCAGGTGTGAACGCTACCAGCGCTCAGCGACGTGAAAGTGATCTCGCTTACCGGGTCCGACACGCCAACAAGCCCGCAGGAAAGGCAGAAAAGAAGAAAGATGAAGGGAGTTAGGAGCCGCATCGAGTCCTCCGTACCAACACGTTTCGCGTCTCGAGCAACAATAGGTCTGCGCCGTCAAGTAGCCGTCAAGGAGGGCCTCGTCGTCGGGCGGGCGTCCTACGGGGCGTCAGTCAGGCGGCGGGGCCAGCGTCGGCCACGGTCCATGACATGATTATGAAGCGGGGTACGCGGGGCCACAAGCAAGGGATCCACTGGGTCTCCCTGGTTGGGCAAAGACTGGCGTTTTTCCTGGGGAAATTTATGCAGACCCTCGGTTCCCAGACCGGCTGGGTTGCGTCTAACTGGTGTAATTCCTAGGGTTTTGCCCACTGTCCCCCCGGGGTTAATCACTCGCGGTTGCGGATAACCCGTATTTTTCCTAGAGAAAATAGTCAAGTCACCTGTCTAGATTTTTTCAGAATTTTGTGGAAGAGTTCCCGTCATCTCGCCTCCCGATGTAAAGTGGGGGTGCCCCCCCCCGTGTGCTCACGCCGCCCCAGGTTGACGTTCACTTGACGGGCGGTTGGTATTAATCCCAGCATACTCCACACAGGTAGTAACCCCATGCGCCGCGCCATCGTTCTCCTCGCCACCCTCACATTGGCCTCGCTCAACGCCTGCGGTTTGTTCATGGGACCGGAACTCACCGTGCAGGTGCAGGGCACGGTCACTGCCGCCGACGACGGCTCGCCCATAGCTGGAGCTTCGGTGCGGTTTGTGTACCACGAGCCGACGTCGATCTTCTTGAGCTCGACTAACCGTACCGTCGACCGCTACACCACCGACGCTCAGGGGCACTATTCGCTCTCCTACGTCAAGGAGGGCTTCTGCGGGGACTCCCTCTTCCATCTTGTGGCAAATGCCCAGGGCTTTGCCGCGGAGTTCATCTGGTTTACCCAGGACCCCCACATTACTTGCACGGAGGCATTGCAGACCATCGACCTTCAGCTTGAGCGAGAGAGGCGGACCAGCCATGCGTCACATACCCCTTTGCCTCGTTGTCCCCTTCGTTCTGGCGTGCGGGCCGGAGTTCGGGCCGAATCACTTTACCATCCGCGTTCGGGGCACGGTCACAGCAGCCGACGACGGGTCTCCGGTAGAAGGAGCGGTGTTGGAGGTGTGGGGAATTGTTCTCGTAGAACTAACTCGCTTGGCTCAGGACATGACCGACGCTTCGGGGGATTACTCGCTCTCGTTCGTCGTGGACCCGTGCCCGGCGATGCGGCTCGATGCAACCCGTCAAGGGTTTCTTGATGAGTACGATGATGGTGGTGTCTTCCCGAGGGCCCGCCTCGTTGGTTGCAAGGAGCTGGTGCGGGCTTCCTTGATGGCGCGCCCCGCCTTGTGTAACCGTTCTCCTAACCCCTCAGTCCCGACGTAGCAGCCGTTCTCCTCCCCGTTCCGGTTCTGGTCCAGGTGCAAGATTTCCAACCACACTCGCTTCTCCGTGTCTTTCAATGTGCGCATGGCGTTGACGGCTCGCACAACGTTCAATCTCAGTGACCGCCGAATCCGGGGTGGTCTGGTTCCACTTGATGGTGTACTTTGCATGTCTCTTGTAGGATCTCCGGTTGCCGCCTCCGCGCTTCTTGGTCGTGGGGGCGGTTTTTTATTGGTACGAATTACCGAAACAGCGTCCGGGGACTTGTCCGGGGACCTTACCACTATTCTGGTGCGGGAATGGACGGGAATGGGGTGCTTTGCTTTAAGCGCTGCGGGGCCCTACGCTAACTTGGGGTACGTATTCCCTGCACCGCCCAACCTCCCGATACGGTTCAGTGATGTCTATCCTCACACCACCACATACCGAATCGGTGACTCGACGCTGCTCTAGGCAAGAGGACGGTGGTGGCCCCTTGCGGTGTCCCCAACCTCAACGCGGTTGGGCGGCGGCATCCATCAGGTTACTCTTTGAAGCTCTCGCTGATCGGAAATTGCGGCACTCGCGTTACCCTGTGATTGTGAGCGGATCATGTCTCTACCCGAACGCATCGTGCGGCTCCAGGAGATCCTTCACGAACGCCAACTCGCCGGGGCGGTTCTCAGCTACTCGCGCGACATCTTCTACTACACGGGCACGGCGCAGCCCGGATTCCTCGTCGTATTGCCCGACGACGCGTGGTTCTTCGTCCGACGTGGGTTCGAGTTCGCGCAAAGCGAAGCGAACCTCCCGGTCGATCGGCTGATTCAGGAACCGAGTTTCCGCAAGATTGCAGAGCGGGTGTTCCCGGGGTTGGGCACGGGCGAGAAGATAGGGACAGAACTCGACATCGTGAGCGTAGTGCAGGGTCAGAAGATGCACCGTGCGCTGGGTGAGCGAGAGTTGGTGGACCTCTCACCAGACATCCTTCGGCAGCGAATGACCAAGGACGCCAATGAGATCGCGTTCATGCGAAAGGCCTGTGTGGCCGTCCAGCAAGGCCATCTGGCCGCAGTGGAGTGCCTCCATGCGGGGATGAGCGAGCTCGAGTTCGCCGCCGCCATCGAGAACGGGCAGCGTCTCGCGGGGCACGATGGCGTCTTTTTCATGCGGGGGGCTGACTTCGCCATGGGCCGGGGCCCGCTCGCCTCGGGGCCGAACCTCCGGCGTACCACCGGGGCGGTGTACACCATCACCGGGACGGGACTGACCCCTGCCGTGCCCGGAGGGGCGTCGGACCGCATCATGGAGACGGGCGACCTCGTCGTCGTGGATATCCCCGCGGTCGTCGGTGGCTACCACGCGGATCAGACCCGCACCTACGCGGTAGGATCTGCATCAGAGCGAGCGCTCGAGCTTGCCGCCCGACTTCGAGAGGTTGCCGATCGCTTCATTCAATCCCTTACGCCCGGGATGACCACCGGAGAAGCGTGGGACGTTGCCGTGTCAGCTGCAGAGCAGCAAGGCATCAGTGACATCTTTCGAAGGTTCGAGCACCAACCTCAGGCGGGATTCGTGGCCCATGGCGTCGGGTTGGAGTTGAACGAACCGCCGGTGGTCGCGGCCGGAGGGGACGAACCGTTGCAGGTCGGGATGACCTTGGCCGTCGAGATGCACGTCATGGAACCGCAGGGCTTGACCGTCAAGCTGGAAGACACCGTGCACCTGACGCCGGATGGCGCCGAGATTCTGACCCTCAGCCCAAGGGAGCTGATTGTCGTGGACGGTTGAGGGCCCCTTGGCACTGACCTCACTCAGGGCAAGAGAATCTCACCTACTCACTCTACGATGGCTCCCCAAATTATTCTCGCATGTCCAGATGGAAAAATGGGAAGAGCTGCGACATCATCACACCGAACATTTCCTCTTGAGGGTCGACAAAAAACACCGCGCGGATTCTCCGGATGCGCCTACAGTATCTCGGCCATCGGCACGCCGCGTTGTTCGCAAGCGGCACCTTTCACGATTCAATGAGAGATCTCAGACTGACGGCCATTCACACCCCAGGTTGAACCGTTCGGGGCCTTTCCAGCGGTCGACCGCGCGGGAACCAGAAGATAACTTGGGGTAGGTCCTTACGGAGATCCACAGTGGTTGGTTGGCACTATATCGTAGCAAGTTTGTGGACGACAACCGCGATCGGATTCCAAGCACCGCCGTCCGCGCAGGTGGAGGCCTTTCCGGATTCTCAACAAACTCTTTCCGCGGCGAAATCGGCCCAGCGCCGGTTCGAACGGACCCGACGCCGTCACCTACCGTGGACGCACCCCGGGAGCGGGCCATGCGACATCCGGATCGGTCGCTTCTGCCTCTCGGACATGGACTGGAGCGATGAGGACGATTGGTTCGACCCCGAGGAAAATCCGGCAATCGGAGCGGCGCGAACCAAGCTGATTGCCTTGCTCGATTCCGCCGCCGCCGCGATCCCGGGTGACGGGTGGATCGCAGGTCAACGCGTCCGTTATCTCGTGGAAGCCGAAGACCTCGGCGGCGCTCTCCGGGCGACATCAGCATGCCAGGCAACGCAATGGTGGTGCAGCGCGCTGACGGGCTACGCCTACCACGCAGACCGCCAGTTCGCGTTGGCCGAACAAGCGTTCACCGACGCCCTCGCGGCGATGAACGAGGAAACCCGTTGCGAGTGGAGCGATCTCTCCCGCATCCTCGTTGGAGATCTGCGGAGTCGGTATCGCGATCTCGATTGCGCCGAACGAGCTCACCTGCAACGCCGCATCCTGTGGCTGGCCGATCCATTCCACAGCGTCGAAGGCAACGAGTTGGCCACGGAACACTATTCACGCCAGGTGTACAGCGCGCTGTTGAAGGTTGCCAAATCGCCCGAAGGCAACCGCTGGGGGGGCGACGTGCACCGCATCGTCATGCGGTATGGATGGACCTACGGGTGGGAACAGGTACGATCCAACTCGCCGTCGCAGCTGCGTCCGTCGATCAAGGGCCATCTCGCACACGGAGCAAAGTATTTTCTCCCCACCGCCGACATCGTCGATCGACCTGCCAACACAAAGTCGTCTGAGTGGAATCTCGAACCACACGTGCCACGTGCGGGCCACGCACCTGCGTACGCGTTGAGTGCGTTCCACACGTTAGCGTATCAACTTGCCGCGTTCCGCCGGGGAGACTCGCTGATTCTCGCAACGACATTTGAGTTGATCGACGACAGTGTTCCGCCCGACGCCGAAATCCAAGCAGCGCTCGTGTTCACCACCGACGAGTTTACGCCTCCACGAATCGTGCGGAAGGTGTTTCACTCGAACTCCGGCGCCATGGCGACCACTGTCCCCAACACCGCGCAATTGATGAGTTACGAGCTATTGGCGGCCAAGCAGCAACGGGCTGCACGAGCGCGCTCCGGCATCGACCCTTCCCACCTGCTCACTCTGGCGCCGCCCTTGCCCTCCGACACGGCGCGAGAACCGTTGCCGCACCTCGACGCGTTGTCGCAACCCACCTTGTCCGGTGTCCTCGTCACAACTGTCCGGGATTCCCTTCCCGAATCGCTCGACGCCGCCATCGCGGCCGCCCGGCCGAATACGCGCATGAGGCCCGGGGAACGTTTCGGATTGTATTGGGAACTGTACGGTGCCGGGGCTGTGGTGCAGCGCGTCGCAACGTCACTCACGTTGACGAAGCAAGGGAAGAGTCTCTTCAAGCGGATTGTGGGTGTCTTTGGATTGGGTTCCAACAAGCCACCGGTCAGTCTCGAGTGGACCGATGCGCCTTCCCCAAAAGGCAACATATACCCTCGGGCGGTCGCGGTCGATCTTCCCGCCAACCTTCCCGACGGTTCGTACGCACTACGGCTGAAAGTCGTGCTCGAGGACGGCCGAAGCATGGAAGTGGAGAAAGGGATTGAGGTGAGAAGTGAGAGGTGAGAGACGTGAGACGTAAGACGTGAGACGTAAAGACGGCCCCGCCCGACCCCCCGGGGTGGGGAGGGGTGGCCGTCTCACGTTTCACGTCTCACGTCTCACGTCTCACGTCTCAGCATCGCCTGCATGAACCTCGCCATCTCACGCTCGCCCCAAAAGACTGGATTCCAGGGAAAGCTCCGCGCAACAAATCCGACGTGACCGCCGTTTTTCATGACCACCGACAGGATATGCTCATTGTCGCGGAACGCCTCCACCGGTACGCACCAACCCGGTAGAAAGGGGTCGTCGGTGGATTGCAATAGCAACGTCGGAATGCGGATGCGGGTGACGTAATGTGCGGAGCTGGACCGCCGATAGTAGTCCTCGGCCCCATCGAACTGGTGAAGCGGAGCCGTGGCGGCATCGTCGAATTGGCGAAATGTGGTCGCTGCCAACGCGCGCTCCGTATCGACTTCCGGTGGCATCAACTTCCGTTTTGCTCGAAACTTGCGCTGGAGTTTGCGCAGAAGAAGCCACGCATAGATGCGTCCCCAAGGCCGGATCAAGTAATCGGCACCCGCGGACAAATCGTAGGGCACCGAGATCGCCGCCGCCGCATCGACATATTGCCGGGCTGCGTCACCGCGTTCTCCGAGAAACTTGAGCAGCGCGTTCCCTCCCAGAGAAAAACCGACCACGCCTCGGCGGCGGCGGGGAAACCGCTCGGTGAGGTACCGCAGCACAAACCCGATGTCTTCCGTGTCGCCAGAGTGGTACAGGCGGGGCAAACGGTTCAGTTCGCCGCTGCACGATCGGAAATTCAGTCCCACGCTCGCGATGCCGTGACGGTCCAACGCTCGGTAGGTTTCCAAGACGTACTTGGATTGCGCGCTCCCCTCGAGACCGTGAAGCAGCAACACGAGTGGTCGTCCATTGGCGGACAGGTTCTTAGGATCGATCGTAAAGTCCAGGTCGACGAAATCTCCATCCGGTAGTTCAATTCGCTCGCGCCACAACGGCATGTTGCCCCGGCGTCTGAGCAAACGCGCGCCGGCCGTCTGCAGGTGCGGCCCCGGCAGCCAGCGCGCCGGTCGAAACGTCGATAGTGCAAAGTGGTCGAGTGACATGCCATGAATCTGGACAAAGAAGGGCCGCGGCGATAGGGACTAGACTCGCCTTCCCAACTGCGGTACGATTGTTCGGTCCGTTTTCACCACCCCCCCGCCCATCTCCATAAGGGAGTAGCCCTTGCGCACGCTCGCGTTGCTGGCCCTCACCACGACCACGATCGCGTGCGCAGGTGAAAACGCGGCCTCGCGGCTACGCCTGCTACCCCCGGGAGCCCAGGCAATCTCACTGTTCGGAGACACGTTGGCCGCACCACCCTTGACCGACGCAGTGCGAGCGGCGCACGAAGAGCGACTCACCACAGCGCAGAGCGACTACGCGAATGACCCCACCGACGCAGACGCCATCATATGGTTGGGACGCCGAACGGCGTATCTAGGACAGTACCGGGAGGCGATCGAGATCTACACGAGAGGCATCGAACGGCACCCAAGCGATGCCCGAATGTACCGTCACCGCGGCCACCGCTACATCAGCGTGCGAAGATTCGATCTCGCCGTAGAGGATCTCGAGCACGCGACAAATCTCATTCGGGGCACGGCAGACCAGGTCGAGCCAGACGGGCTGCCGAATGCCCGGAACATCCCGACCAGCACGTTGCAATTCAACATCTGGTATCACCTAGGCCTGACCTACTACCTCACCGGACGACTCACAGACGCCTTGCGCGCCTATCGCGAGTGCATGCAAGTATCTCAAAATCCCGACGCGATGGTCGCCACATCCTATTGGCTCTACATGACGCTGAAACGGCTGGGTCTCGACGACGACGCCGCGGCGGTCCTCGAGCCGATCACTCCCGACATGGACATCATCGAGAACGACGCCTATCACCGGCTCTTGCTTCTGTTCGGGGGACAGCTCTCACCGGCCGCGCTACTGAACCCGAACGACCAGGCTATCGATCCGCTGACCAACGCCACCGTTGGATACGGCGTGGGCAGTTGGTACGCCCTCACGGGCCGGCCTGACGAGGCTGACGGTGCGTGGCGAACGGTGTTGTCCGGAACCCAATGGTCCGCCTTCGGATACATTGCCGCCGAAGCGGAAATCGCCCCAACCGACACGCCCCGATAAATACGGCAAATGTTCGGGTTTTGATGGGTTTTTCGGCCAAAACCGACCATATTGTGACCCACATCGTTGTTTGACCTGGATTACGATTCTAAGCTGGTTGGATGAATTCTCCCGAATCCAAAGCAGTCAAATCCGGCAAGCTGACCGCCATGCGCGAGATGGTCGAGAAGCTGGAACAAGCGGAGTCGGGTCGGCACCAGGCCGTTTCGGCTCTCGGGCGCCTGGAGCGCGCCGTGGAGACGATGCACATCGGTGTGACGATCACCGATCCTGAGGGCAAGATCCTGTACACGAACCCGGCCGACGCCTCCATGCACGGGTACTCGGTGGACGAGCTCCTCGGCCAAGACGCGTCCATTCTATCGGCATCCGATCAGCAGAGCCGGCAGTCGATCGAACAGGCGCTCAGTGCTCGGGTCTGGGAGCGGGAGACACTCGACACCCACAAGGACGGCAGCACGTTTCCGGTGTTGCTCATCTCCGACATCGTGGAGGGACCCGATGGCCCGGTGGCCATTGTCACGACATGCGGTAACCTCACCGAGCGGAAACGCGCCGAACAGCAACTCATCGACGATTCCCTGCATGATCCTCTCACGGGACTCGCAAATCGGACGTTGCTGCTTCATCACCTCGATCGATCTCTCGGACGCGCCCGAAGACAAAAAGACTATCTGTTTGCCGTACTCCTGCTGAACTTGGATCGCTTCCAAGTCATCAATGACAGCATGGGGCATGCTTTTGGAGACCAACTCCTGGTATCGGTAGCCCGCCGGCTCCACGCGTGCCTTCGACCCACCGATGCGTTTGCGCGGTTGGGTAGCGACGAGTTCGCCATTCTGGCTGAGGACATCGATAGCGAAACCGGCGCCACCCGTGTCGCCAGTCGGATGCGCGATTTGCTGGTCGCGCCCTTTATCATCGACAACAAAGAAATTTTCATAACGGCCAGCATCGGCATCGCCGTGAGTACGACCGGCTACAACCAACCCAACCAGTTGTTGCGAGACGCCACCCTCGCGTTGCGCAGGGCCAAGACCGGCGGTAAAGGTGGTCACGAGATATTCGACACCGCCATGCACCTAAGAGCCGTCGCTCTCCTCGAACTGGAAACCGCCTTGCGGGGCGGGCTTGAACGCGACGAGTTCCGGGTGTTCTACCAACCGATCATATCGCTAGAGACGGGCAACGTCACCGGCATGGAGGCGCTCCTCCGTTGGGAACACCCCATGCGCGGGCTGCTTGCTCCAGACCAGTTCCTCGCCGTCGCGGAGGAAACGGGCTTGCTCCAGGAAATCGGTTGGTGGGTCCTCCATGAGGCGTGCGAGCAGACGAAGAAGTGGGCAACCCTTCAGGCGGATGCACCGCAGCTCACGTTGAGCGTGAACCTCTCTGGCCGGCAGTTCACGCAGCCCGACGCGGTCAAGAAGATCGGATCCATCCTCGATTTGACGGGATTCGACGCTGACAAATTGGTGCTGGAGATGACCGAACACGCCATCATGAAAGAAACCGAAGCCGCGATGCGCGTGCTTTCGCAACTCAAGGCGCTCAACGTTCATCTGCATATGGACGACTTTGGAACCGGATACGCGTCGCTCAGCTACCTGCATAAATTCCCGATCGACACGTTGAAAATCGATCGCTCGTTCGTCAGCGGAATGGGCACTCGCCCGGGAGCCACCGAAATCGTCCGCACGATCATCACGCTCGCCAAGAGTCTCGATATGCAAGTAATCGCCGAGGGGATCGAGACCCGTGAACAACTCAAACAACTGAGGGATCTGGAATGCGACCTCGGGCAGGGTAATTACTTCTGCCAAGCCCTGGAGGGTGACGCCGCCACGGCGTTCCTGCAAAGCCACCCGGACTTCGGCAACCGGGACTGAAGTTACCTTTTCTTCGCCTTTTTGACGATCGTATCGAACTCGCTTTTCGTCACCGGCTGGACTGACAGACGCCCCCTCTTGACCAACACCATGTTCTCGAGTGACCTGGTGTTCTTCACCTCTTCCAACGACACAAACTCTTCAAAGGTCGAGACGTATTCGACATCCACCATGAACCACCTGGGGTTGGTCTTGGGTGATTTCTCGTCGTAGTACTTGCTCTTTTTGTTCCAGGCGTATCGATCCGGATACGCCTCCTTCTTGATGCGACAAACCCCCGCCGCGCCTGGTGGGTTCGCGTTGCTGTGATAGAAAAGGGCGAGATCCCCGACGGCCATCTTGCGCATGTTGTTTCTCGCCGAGTAGTTCCGCACACCCTCCCAACACGTGGAGCCGTCACGTTTCAGGTCATGAACTGAATAAACGTCGGGTTCGGATTTGAGCAGCCAGTAGTTTGCCATGTGTCGGTAGTTGGGAGTCGGGGGTCGGGGGTCGGGAAACGCCGAGAATGATGTGTACCATAGTCCGGCAGTATTGTAAACCGCTCACCACCGACATTGTGCGGTTCACCGCCCCGACCCCCGACTCCCGACCCCCGACTCCCGTAGCAGCTCCGCCAACCACTCCGCCTCCCGCTTATCCTTGATCGACCTCCCCACCTTGATCTTCTTGCCGTCCACGGGAATGACCGCGAGATCGTAGTAGAGTTTGTTGCCGGCCTGCATGCCGGTCGTGACCGAGACCTCGGACAGTGAGTCGGTTGGAAATGAACGAGTGGAAGTGAAGAAGAGGACCCCGCTCGTGACATGTGTCGTGTTCGGCCCTACCACGATCTTGGAATGTCCCAGCCACATGGTGGCGACGGCATAAAACAACAACAGATTGAACAATCCAAGGACGATCGGAAACAGCAACGGGGCGTCCGACTGCAGGATGAACCACGTGACCGCCGTGAGGATGGCCGTGAATCCGGTCAGGCCGAGCGCCGGCAGGGGATGACGTCCCGCAGGAAACACGACCTCGGTTCCCCGGGGTTGCTTGCTGACGCGAATCGCTGAATCCGGAGCCGGGCGGTACAGAACATATAGGGGAGAGGGGAGAAGGGAGAGGGGAGAGGGCCCCCTTCCCCACCCGGAGGTGGGGTGGGGTGGGCGTGTAGGAAATTTTGTGTGTGAGCCTCTCCATCAGTCAGTAATCTTGAAACGGTCGCCGAAAAGTATGGCGAACTGGCTTCGAGCTTTCGCCCATGATACCGGTGGGCGTTTCCACGTAGCTTCGATGTTTCGTAATACGAGCCAGATTAGCTTCGTAGCGGCTTGATCGCTAGGGAAGTGCCCGCGGGTGCGTACCGACTTGCGGACCTGGCTGTGTAGACTCTCGATCGCGTTGGTCGTGTAGATGATCTTCCGGATCTCAGGGGCGAATGCAAGAAACGGAATCACCTGCTCCCATTGCCGCCGCCAACTCTGCGCGACGGTCGGATACTTGCGACCCCAGGGGCCCTGCTCGAATTCCTCGAGTTGGTGAAGGGCCGCCTCCGCGGTGTCGGCGCGGTAGATCTGTTTGAGGGCTGCCGCTAGCGGTTTGCGCTCCTTCCACCCGGCAAACTGCAGGGAGTGGCGAATCAGGTGCACGATGCACGTCTGGACGCGAGCGTTGGGGAACACCGACTCGATGGCCTCCGGAAAGCCTCGGAGTCCGTCCACGACGGCTACCAGGATGTCCTGGGTGCCACGGGTGCGCAGCTCCGTCATGACCTTGAGCCAGAACTTCGCGCCCTCGGTCTGCTCGATCCACAGCCCCAGGATCTCCTTGTAGCCCGAACACCGAATGCCGATCGCCAGATAGACGGCCTTGTTGCGCACCGTCCCCTCGTCGCGGATCTTCACGCGCAGCGCGTCGAAATAGACAACGGCGTAGACGCTCTCCAGCGGCCGGCTCTGCCACGCCTTGACCTCGTCAAGTACCGAATCGGTGACCGCGGAGACCAGGTCGGGAGAAATCTCCAAGCCATAGAGTTCCCGGACGTGAGCTTGGATGTCGCGCGTACTCATGCCGCGGGCGTACAACGCGATGATCTTCTCGTCGAAGCCGGGGAACCGACGTCGGTACTTCTCGATGAATTGGGGCGCAAACCGGCCATGACGGTCGCGGGGAATTGAAAGTTCGAGAGCGCTCGAGTCGGTCAGGACCGTCTTCTTGCTGTGGCCGTTACGGTGGTTCCCTCGAGCGTGCTCCTCCTCACCGCCGAGATGCACGTCCATCTCGGCGTCCAGAATCCGCTCAGCCAACGCCCGCTTCAGCTCGTCAACGAGCCCGTCTGATTCAAAGACCTTCTGGGGGTCGATGCCATCGAGCAGTTGGTCCACCAACTCCGGGGGGATCGACCGTTTGTGTCGCGCCATACGTGCCTCCAAAGTGCAGGTACATAGTATGGCTCACAAACACAAAATTCCTGATACTCCCGGTGGGGTGGTGGCCCTCTCCCCTCTCCCCTCTCCCCTCTCCCTTCTCCCCTCAACCCCGTATCTTCCCCCATGCTCCCACTGACACTCGACGACTTCACCGGCGCCCGTGAGCGCATCAAGCACCGCGTTCACTGCACGCCGATGCTGACCTCCACGCTCCTTGGCAGAGAAATCGGCACCGAGCTGCACCTCAAGTGTGAGAACTTTCAGAAGACGGGTTCGTTCAAGGTTCGCGGGGCACTCAACAAGCTCATGCAGCTCGACGAGTCGGCACGCGCCCGCGGAGTGATCACCGTGTCCGCGGGTAACCACGCACAGGCCCTCGCGTGGGCTGCCGCCGAAACGGGTAGCCCCGGAACCGTGGTTATGCCGCAAAACGCTTCGAAGATCAAAGCCGAAGCGACCGCCGCGTACGGAGCCGAAGTGATACTGCACGGGACGGTACACGACCTCTTTGGTAAGGCCGAAGAGCTGGGGCAGGAGCGAGGACTCACCTTCATCCACCCGTTTGACGACCCGCAGATCATCGCCGGCGCCGGTAGCGTGGGTCTCGAAATCCTCGAACAGTGCCCCCGGGTAACAACCATCGTCGTCCCGATCGGCGGTGGTGGACAAATCAGCGGCATTGCGGGAACGACCAAGGTGAGCCGGCCTGATCTCCGCATCTTCGGCGTGGAGCCGACCGGTGCATCAACCATGCGACAGAGCCTCGACGCGGGACACGCCGTGCACGCCGACGCGATCGACACGATCGCCGACGGCCTTGCACCCCCGATGGCGGGAGAGCTGAACTACGAATTCGTGAAAGAGTATGTGGACGACGTGGTGCTCGTTTCCGATGACGAGATCGTGCACGCGATGGGCATGCTGATGTCACGGGCAAAGCTCGTCACCGAACCCGCCGGGGCGGCCACCATCGCGGCACTCCTCGCAGGTCGAATCCCGGTCGGACCGGGCGACGTCGTGGTGGCCTTGGTTTCCGGAGGCAACATCGATCCCACCTCCCTCCTCCGCCTGCTGACCTCCGACTGACGTCAACTTGACACCGACCCCGTGCGCTATTATAGTTGGTATCAACAACTATATCTATGACCAAACTGACGACCATTCCCGATCCACGGCTCCAACAGGACGCTGAGGCATTGTACGAGGCCCTGAGCGACCTCATCCGGGTCTATCAGTTCCGGGACCGCGATCGGATTTGTTGCCACGACCTGTCGATCACCCAATGCCACGCCCTCGACGTGCTTTCGGTGCGCGGCGGACTCACCCTCAATCAGGTGGCCGCGGAGCTCTACCTCGACAAAAGCACGGCCAGCCGCGTGGTCGCCGCGCTCGAGCGTAAAGGCTACGTTGGGCGCGCCGAACACCCCGAGGATCGGCGGGCCATCCTGCTCGAGGTGACCGGTACCGGCCAGGCTCTGTACAAGCAAATCCACGGTGAAATCATCGAGCAGGAAAAAGGATTACTCACGGATTTCGATTCGGGAACGCGCCAGTCGATGACCAAGTTGATTCGCCGGTTGGCGGCAGCCGCCGCAGAGCGAGTGGATGCCTCCGGTGGCACGTGCTGTGTCAAACCGGTCCCTATCGGTTGAGGAACCGGGTTTTCTTGTTCCGGTTTTTATTTGACCGGATAGTTGTCACTTACAACAGACAGGAGGAATCATGACCACACACAGAAACCTGGCGCCGACGGTGTACCGTTGCCCGGACGTCGACGACGGGGGCGGCTGCTGCGGTGGCGATGTTGAATGTTGCTAGTGCCGTTCCAACTTAACGCGCCTACGTACACGATCCCTCGTACGAACGCCGTTGGCGCGGGGTGGCCCCAGGCCATTTGCGGAATCAAGTTGGAACGGTACTAGGTAACCGCACATAGCTCCAAAAGAGAAGCAACCCCGACCCTGGGGCGACTCAGGGCGGGGTTGCGAACTCTCCTAATCGAGAGTCCTGCTGGTGACCCGTTATGACACCTCACCTAGGGGCTTTGTCCGGGTTAGGGGATGAGGGTTGCAGCGCCGGCCATGCTCCTGCGTCATCACCCGCACGGCCAACCCCTTGAATCCCCCGGTGCACGGTCAATATCGCGGTGCATTGATGAAGCCCGAATGAAATTCGCATGAGTGCCGGTTCGGCCGTCTCGGTCACATCATGGTCGCCACGGGCTGCGCGACGAGCTTTTCTCGAAGCGCCGGATGCTTGATCCAGATCCACCGTCCCATGGCCCCGATAGCCAGCAGGTTGCCCACCAGCACGGCCAGCCAGCCGCCAAGCGCACCCAGTACCCACCCGCCGAGCATGCCGGCGGCGCCCAAGAAGCCGGCTTCCACCACGATGAATCCCATCACCGCGAGGAGCCAAAAACCCGGCGTTCGCTCGATCTGTTCCGAGACCCACACGAACGCCACCCCCACCGCAAAGAAAGTGGCGAAGTGGAGCACGGTATAGATCGCGACGAGTCCTAACGTGACGGTGACATCCGACGGACTGGTTACTCCGAGAAACAGCGCCGCCCCCAGCGCGCCAGGCGTGAAAAATGGCCGGCCCCAGAGTATGTCGAGCAGGAAGAACCAGATCGCGACGGTGCTTGCACCGATGATGCCGGTGCCGATGCCCTCGACGGCCAGGCGATACTGCTTGATGCCGGCGAGGCCGAGGGGTTCGGTCACGCCTTCGACACGATGCAAAAATGCCATCATCGCCATACCGCCCAGCAAGTTGGCAAGGACCACATGGACCGCAGGCAAGACGGCGAGCATCTGAGCGTCGGTCGCCAAGAAGGCGCCGTAATGGACGGCGTTCAGGACGCCAAGACCAAAAACGACGCCGTGACGGAGTGCCGGCTTCAATCCGAGTGCCCTGAGCACGCCTGATGTCGCCACACCCAGCAGCACGAATATTCCGTAGTGGAGCAGCGTGTAGCCCGCTACCAAACCGAACGTCGGGGTCACTACATCACGGTGGAGGAGTACGCTCGCGAGCAAAGTGGGCGTTGCAAGGGGCGCCCCCTCTATCACACCGAGCGTAAGGAACCACAGGATCACTACGGTACCAGCGATCGCACCCGCGACCGCCCCGTGGATAAGGTGAGCACTCCGAGGTTGCATGGATCACCTCCCGTAATGGGGACCACCGCCCATCAGCCCGGCCGCAAACGAACAATGTTTCATGAAGACCTCGGCCGCAAGCAAACGGTCCGCAGCGACCCCCCGCTGCCTGAATCCGACCAAACGGGTGGGAACCTACTCAGATCACAGCATTTGCCCCCGCCATCCCCGATATTTTTGCCAACGAGTCTAGCGACCTCGGGTCCATCGGGTGCATCATTGACCTCGTCGGCATCCAGCTCCGAACCCATTGAGCTTCAATCTCCGGGCACGCGACCTATAACAGTGAGTACGATCGCAACAATTTCTGACCTCCTACGCGCGGTGGCGCTGGGATGGGCGGTCTTCGGCTTCTGGCGCCACCGCGACTTGTGGCTGGCGTCCGTGGTGGGCTTGTTGGCCATATCCTTGGTGCCCGCCGTGATCGGCGTCGCCGACGGGGGGTCGTTGTCGGTTGGCCGTCTCGTTGCCGAGCTGTCTCTCAGCGCCGGAGCGCTGGTGGCGGTTATTTTCATCGTTCGTACCGTCGACGCCCACCAGAAGCTCAAACGCGAGGCTTCCCTGGTGGAGCAGGTATTCGATCACTCCCCCGACGCCATTGCGCTGTTGGATCGCGAGGATCGCGTGCTCCGAGGGAACGCGGAATTCATCCGCATGTTTGGCTACTCCGCGGAAGAAGTCCGGGGCAAATCGGTCCAAGATCTCATCGTACCACCAGACCGCACATTGGACGTGGAGTTGTTGCGGAAGACTGTCGCCGCTGGGGAAACCGCAACCAGCGAATCCGTGCGGCGGCGAAAGGACGGAACCCAACTCTCGGTGTCCGTCACCCGCGCACCCATTCGTGCGGAAGGCTGGGAGATCGCCGCATTCGGTATATACCGCGACATCAGCGCCCGGAAGTCGGCGGAAAAAGCTCTTCGGATGAGCGAGGAAAAATCGCACGCCATCTTGGACCACATCGACGACGGTTATTACGAGCTGGACGCCGCCGGCAGGCTCGTCGCGCTCAACCAGGCACTCTGTAAGATCTTGGGCCACGCCCCCGGCGATTTGCTGGGTATGGATGGACGCAAATACCTCGACGCAGAGAACGCCGGGAAGCTCAACGAGCTGTTCGATTGGATAAGCCAGGGTGGCGCGCCGTCCGGGGCCGTCGATTGGCAAATCATTCGGCAGGACGGGATGCGGCGTTGGGTCGAAGGGTCCGTTTCTCCCATCCGCGATTCCGACGGGATAATTCAAGGCTTCCGCGGCATTCTGCGCGACGTGTCGGAACGCAAGGCGGCCGACGAAGTCATGCGCCGCCAGTGGGGGGCGATCGAAGCCTCGATGGATGGCATGGCCATCGTCGATCAGGCCGGGCGGGTCGAGTACGCCAACGACGCGATCGTTGCCATCTACGGCCATAGCAGCCCTTCCTCGCTCCTCGGAAAGAATTGGAAGATGTTCTACACTGGCGACGACCTCGCGAGGATCGAGGAGGATATCCTCCCGACGGTGCAAGCGGCTTCGCAATGGCGCGGCGAAGCGTACGGGACGCGACAGGACGGCACGACGTTTCCGCAAGAGATCTCTCTCACGAAGCTCGAGGATGGAGGGCTGACGATCATCGTCAGAGACATCACACAGCGCCGGTTGAGCGAAAAGGCGCTGCGCGATAGCGAAGAGCGGTATGCGCTCGCCGCACGAGGCGCGAACGACGGTCTCTGGGATTGGAATTTTCGGACGGGCGACATTTACTACTCGTCCCGCTGGAAAGCGATGCTGGGTTACGAGGAAGGGGAGATCGGATCGTCGTCGGACGAGTGGCTCAGCCGGGTGCACCCCGACGACATCGAGATCCTCCAAGCCAAGATCTCTGCTCACGTCGGAGGAGCGAGCGAGCACTTCGAGAGCGAGCACCGCTTGCGTCACAAGGACGGCGACTACCGCTGGTTCCTCTGTCGCGGAAGCGCGCTCAAAGACGAGATCGGTGCGGGTTACCGGATCGCCGGCTCCCTGTCGGACATCACCGATCGCAAACACGTCGAAGAACGCCTGCACTACGAAGCATTCCACGATGTCCTCACTGGGCTACCCAACAGGGCGCTCCTCATCGATCGATTGGGCCACGCGTTGAACCGTGTCACACGGCGCGGCGACTACCTCTTTGCGGTGCTCTTTCTCGACCTCGACCGATTCAAGATCATCAACGACAGCATCGGCCACGCCCTTGGGGATGAGTTGCTCGTGGCCATTTCACGCAGATTGCGAGAGTGCGTCCGCCCCGACGACACCGTGGCGCGCCTCGGTGGCGACGAATTCGTCGTCTTGCTCGACGGCGTGCGCGACTATGGAGGAGGCAACGACGATCGCGGACCGGATCCATGAATCGCTGAGGAACCCCGTCCGGCTCGGAGAGCACGAAGTGGTCACCTCCGCCAGCATCGGCATCGCGGCAAGCTCACGGAAGTACGAACGCCCCGAACAAGTCCTCCGCGACGCCGACCTCGCCATGTATCGGGCGAAGACACGTGGGAAATCACGCCACGAGATCTTCGACGGCGACATGCACCACCACATGCTCGCGCGCCTAGAACTGGAGAGCGACTTGCGGGGTGCGCTCGATCGTAACGAGTTGAGCCTGTATTACCAACCCATCGTTTCGCTGGACGACGGCAGCATCGTGGCCTTCGAGGCGTTGTTGCGGTGGGAGCACCCGGAGCGAGGCATGATCTCTCCGAGCATTTTCGTGCCGATCGCAGAGGAGACCGGGATGGTTGTCCCGATCGGATACTGGACGCTCGAGACGGCGTGCAGACAGATGACCGAGTGGGAGGCGCTCCTGCCCACCGACCGCACCGTCTCCATGCACGTGAACCTGTCCGGACGCCAGTTCAGGCAGCCGGACCTGGTGGACCAGGTCCGCGCCGTCCTCAATCGGACCGGACTCGAACCCAACCGACTGGGATTGGAAATCTCCGAGAGTGTCGTCATGGAAAACGCCGCGGCTGCCGCAGAGATGTTGGAACAGCTGCGTTCGATAGGCGTGCAATTACAGATCGACGACTTCGGTACGGGGTACTCGTCGTTGAGCTATCTCCATCGCTTCCCAATCGATACGCTCAAGATCGATCGCTCCTTCATCCGGCAGATGTTGAGTGACAAGAGAAATGCGGAAATCGTTCGGTCGATTGTCGCGCTCGCGCACGAGCTGGGCATGCAGGTCATCGCCGAGGGCGTGGAGACACCCGAGCACCTCGCAAAACTTCGGGCGTTGGGTTGCGAACGGGCCCAGGGCCACTTCTTCTGCGAGGCGGTGCCACCCGATTCTCCGGGCTTGTTCCCCTCCGACACGCCGGTGAGCCGCCCGGCCTAGGCGTCACTTCGCATCTCCGGTCCCATTTGCTGCCGTACCTGGGCCGCGATCCGGCGTCGAACCACGGGTGTTCGCCCGAAACCGAGAAGTGATCCATGAAACAAACGATCCTCGTGACGGGCAGCAGCAGTGGGTTTGGGCGTCTCACCGTTGAGACGCTCGCACGGCGGGGCCACACGGTGTTCGCCGCCATGCGCGAAGCCGAGGGCCGGAACGCCTCCGCGGCTACGCAGCTCAACCACCTCACGGAAAGGGTTCCTGGAGCGGTTGTCGCCTTGGAGATGGACGTCACAAACGACGAATCGGTGACAGCGGCGGTCGACCGAGTCTCCCATCGTACCGATCACCTCGATGCAGTCGTGAACAACGCGGGGGTGTTTACGGGAGGCGTACTCGAGGCCTACACCCTGGAGCAGATTCACCTGATCTTCGATACGAACGTGTACGGGGCGCTGCGGGTCAATCGCGCGGTGCTTCCCGGGATGCGCCAGCGGGGTGCCGGCCTTCTGGTGCACGTGTCGAGCGTTGCCGCCCGCACGCCTTTTCCGTTCAGCATCCCCTATGCGGCCACGAAGAGCGCACTCGAAACGCTGGCGGAAGGGTACCGGTACGAACTCGCTCCCCTGGGGATCGATTCGGTCATCGTGCAACCCGGGGCGTACCCCACCCCGGTGTTTGGGAAAAAAGTGACTCCCGACGACGCGGAGCGCCTGACCGGATACGCCTCGATGGCCGATTTGGTGCACCAAGTGCTCGGCGGTCTCGAGGACTTCGTAACCGGCGATCAGGCGGGAGACCCGCAAGTCGTGGCCGACGCCATAAGTGACCTCATCGAGGCGCCGGCCGGGCAGCGACCGCTGCGATCGGTCGTCGATCAGATGGGCGACGGCGTGCGCCAGATCAACGAGGTCGCCGCTCGCGTGCAGCGCGAGGCACTGGAAGGCGCCGGCATTCAGCACCTCCTCGACTAGGCCTCCCTCCGCCCCCAGCCCCAGGGAGGAGTTTAGGAAGGAGGAGGACACCACCCCTTCCATCCCGAGTGCTGGGCGGGGCCTCCTCCCTCCTCCCTCCTCCCTCCTCCCTGGGGAGAGGGGAAAAGGGGGGAAGGCCTCCCCCCTCCCCCCTCCTCCCTCCTCCCTCCTCCCTCCTCCCTAGGGAGGGGGGAGGAGCGGGGAGTCACCGCCACATTTCCATCCGCAACCCGCGCACGTCGAACTCCTCGACCAGCGGGATGCGCACGGCGCTCTTCTTGTAGACGCGCATCGCCGTCCAAGCGGCGGCGACCGCGTCGAGCAAGTCGTCGAGCCGGGCCCGTCCCAGGTCGCCGGCCAGCCCCTCCAAACCTTCGGTGAGCCCCGCGTTGGAGAGGAGCCGCATGCGGGCCAACACGCCCCCGGCATTCGACTTTGCGAGCGAGAGCGGCGAACCCCCGTTTAACTCCATGAAGGAAAGCTCGGGATGGACTTCCATGACACGTTGCTGAATTCGGGGCGTCATCAGATCATCCACCTCCGCGATCTTTGGCAGGAGACCGTACGCTTGTCGAGACATGCCGATTCCGCCGACCGAGTGTTCCCGGTGCAACTCATTGGCCTCATCGAACGAGCGCGCCTGCAACACCGACCGAGGCGGCACGGCGAAGACGCTGTTGTGGCGCGTGGGTCGCAACAAAGTCCGCGCCTCGCGATCCGACGATCTGCCGCCGCGCTCGACCTGGTCGGGGAGCCCGATGGGAATGTCGATCCCGACTAGGACGCATGAGGTGGTCTGGAGGAGGAGCTCGGAAAAAGTCGGCGCGACCGAACACGCCTGGACACGCTCACTCGCGGCGTCGATCACCACGTACACCCATCCGGCCCTCGAGCCGTCGACCCCAGCAACGAGTGTCGAACTCATCTGATTTCCGGCTCCGCGGGTGTAATATCCATCTCCTCGAGAAAACGACTCCCACCGGAATCCATCCCAAAACGCCGGTCTACCCTCGTCAACACGAGCCGATCCTCCGCACGCGTCATGCCGACGTAGAGCAAGCGTCTTGCCTCCTCGATTTCCAACCTACGGCCTTCAACCGCTGCGTAGAAACCAGGCAACTGATAATCCTCAACCCCCACCAGATACACGCGCGAGAATTCCAGGCCCTTGGTCGAGTGGAGCGTCAACAAGTTGACTCGATGGGGATCGACTTCGGCCCCCTGGGACGTAGAAAGCGCGACCTTTTCCAAGAACAGTTCGACACTCTCACCCAACGTTTCCGCCCGACTTGCGTCGCTGAGCGCCTGAAGCCGCGCCATTGCCGTAGGATACCGCTGCATGGCGTCTTTCGTCGTCCGGATCTTGTCCATCAATTCCTTGCCCCCGAGCCGCTTGATCACCTCTTCAACCGTGGGCGCGTCCCCCGCGTCACTCCGCTGTCGCTCGGCCTCATAAAACGCGAGGCAGTCACTAAACCGCCCCAACGAGAACGGACGCGCGATGTCCCGTAGTAGCTCATGCTCCTCGAGCGTGCGCCGTTGAGGATCGAGGGCCAAACCCAGCCCGAGATAGTCCAGCAGATTGACCAGAGTCGATTTTCGAGACCGAATGACCTTCTGCTTGCCGAGCTCGCGAAACACCGCCGCCAGTGTTTCGGCGTCATCCAACGCGTGGTGGGCCCGGTCGGTATCGATCGCAAACCTGGCAGCCAGATCGGTGAGACGAGCACTATCCTGGTACAACGAACGAGCGAGGGGCAGCGTGTCGAAAAAAACGAGCGCGTCGATGCCACCGAGAGACTTCGCCGAACGGCGGAGCACCGGAACGTCGAACCGCTGTCCGTTGTGTGCAACGAGCACATCGCTACCAACGAATTCGCGAAACTCCGGCCAAATCTGCGCAAACGGTCGTGCCTCGTGGAGATCCTCGTCCGAGTAGCCGTGGACTTCTCTGGCGCTCGCCGAGATGGGGCGCGCAGCTCGAACGAGAGTTTGATATCGTTCGGTCACTACCCCACCCCGCACCTTCACGGCGCCGATTTCAATGATCTCACACTCCGCAACGTCTCTGTCCGTCGTCTCCAGATCAAACGTGACGTAGTTTTCCATTACCTCGTCGAAATCATGACTCTGGATGAGTTGCAAGGCTTTGAAGACGCAGAATGGCAAACCGAGTTCGCCTCCCTCGTCTTGGCACAGCACAATGTCGCCATCCGCGGGACTCTGGTCGTCGGTGCCGCCCAGCGTGGTGGGAAGCCCGGCAGCCACAAACATCCCGCGCAATGCTAGTTCCAAGCCCTGCTGCGGCTCGACGTCTATGCGACCGTTCCGCGCCATGACCTCACGAAGCCGCTCCGCAAGTTGCACGGCAGAGGGGAAGTCGGCGGGATCAGTCAATTCGTCGTGATGCTCTTCGAGCGCGTTGCGATACTTGCCGACTCTTTGGGCCAGCAGCTCCTCGACAAAGCCGCCCAACGTGGAGTGGGCGCGATACAACGCCTCCAGATTCTCGACGTGATAGATGAAACGCCAGGCCTTCTTGGCGTCCGGATCTCCCCTGGAGCGACTCCGTGCAAACACCCGCAACGCCGAGACCAGATCCTCGTCGTCGGTTGAGGAAACGACACGTACTTGTGCAATCAACGATTCGGGCAGCACCTGCTCTGCAAAGACTCCAACCGCGATTGGATCGTCTGGTCTACTCACCAAACGCAGCGAGGCCACCACGTACTTGATCACTTTGTCGTCACTCAACGACCGCCCTCGCGCCAGCCGGCACGGGACGCCCTTGCGAACAAGCCAACGTTCGAGCTGCTCCCCGACGCGGTGCCGGCGGTACAAAATGGCGTAATCACCCCATCGCCTTTCCCCGTCAGGGGGGCAGTCCGCCCAGAGATCGGCCAGCAGCCATTCGCCCTCCGCGACCTCGTCGACGAACGAGTAGGCCGCAACGGGATGGGGAGATTCCCGCTCGGCCCGCAGTTGCTTGTCGAAAAGCGTCGGGTTTTGAGCCAAGAGCCTCCGTGCCACCTCGAATATCTGACGCGAGCACCGGCGGTTGCTGTCCAACACAAGCGGCTCGAGAATTTCGAAATCGTCCTGGAACCGCACGAGGATCTCCGGATCCGCTCCGGTCCAAGAGAAGATGGATTGCTCCTCGTCGCCGACCACGAAGAAGTTCCGGTGGTCTTCAACGAGTTGTTTTAGCACGAAATACTGGGCAGGGTTCAAATCTTGAAACTCGTCAACCAAGACGTAATCCCATCGTGACGCTACCACACGGGCGATCTCCGGTTTCTTCCGAAAGAGCTCTGCGGTCTGCCCAATGAGGTCATCGAAGTCGAGCATATTCCGCCGCGCGAGGATCGCCCGGTACCGGAGGAAAATCGTTTCATCGTCGGTCGAGAGGGCGTGATCTTGCAGGCGGTGCCGTCCAAAAGACGTCAACAGTTGAAAGCGGCGGCGCGAGTGCACCCCAATGCGACGCAGCACGAGGTGTTGGTAATTCTCGTCTGCGATTCCGAAACCCCGCGCAAGGCCGATCGCCTCTCCATGTTCACGCAAGATATTCACGCACAACGAATGGAGCGTGCCACGCGTCACGTCTTCCGCGCGCTGTCCTAGCGTGTGTTTCAACCGGGCGGCGATTTCCTCCGCAGCCTTGTTCGTAAACGTGACCGCACAGATGCGCGCGGGCGAGATACTCTCTTTTGCGATGAGATAATTGACGCGTTCGATGAGACAAAACGTTTTCCCGGCACCCGGACCCGCAATGACGAGCACGGGTCCCATGCCGGCCTCGATGGCGCGGCGTTGAGCGGGGAGAGGTTCGTGATACACGCTATACCTTCTTAGCCTTCCACCTCCCACGACGGAAAACGACCGCGCTGACCACCGCGAGTGACGAGAACGCAACGGTCATCGCGATGCATATGCCACGTGGCCCGATTCCGAGCGGGTGAGCCACCACCGCGAACACCGACTCCATCACCATCTCGAGCACCATGGGTACCGCGAGCAGGAGAATGGCGCGGCCGATGGGACCGCTGGTAAAATCCTGTTGCGACCCGCGGACCGCTTCGCGCAGAGCGGGCCAGAGCCGGAAAGGCTCTTCGCGTTCGATGATCTGTTCAATTGAGGCAGCCATGACCGCGCAATCTACCTAGTTACCGCCGCTCCAACCCACGCTCGGCTCGATCCGACCGCCGTGCGCCCCTGGCGGCCAATCCCAAACATGAGAAGATTCCAGACACCCGAACCTACGAGGATTCCGTGCGTCGTTCCTTCAGCCTCGATCACCTCCTGACGCTGCTACTCCTCTTCGTGCCGATAGCGCTAGTGTTGGACTTTGTCGTACATGCGAGTGGGCTCGTCATTTTTGTGGCGTCCGCCATCGCCATCATTCCGTTGGCCGGTTGGATGGGACGCGCCACCGAGCACCTCGCGTCGCACGTTGGAGAGGGCCTCGGCGGACTCCTCAACGCAACCTTCGGCAACGCGGCGGAACTGATCATCGCGATCATGGCGCTTCGCGCGGGATTGTACGATCTCGTGAAAGCATCGATCACAGGATCGATCATCGGCAATGTATTACTAGTGTTTGGATTGGCAGCGCTGGCCGGAGGCCTGCGACGGGGCACGCAAACGTTCAACAAGACGGCAGCTGCGATGGGCACGACGATGCTGCTGTTGGGGACGATCGCCTTGATCATACCGGCCATGTTTCACGTTGTGGCCGGAGAGACCGCGGCGCAGAGCGAACAGCGCATGAGCCTCCTCATCGCCCTCATTCTGCTGGTCACCTACGTCCTGTCTCTGCTCTTCACGCTCAAGACGCACTCGCATCTCTATGTCGGCTCGTCGGAACCGCACGACGACAGCCCCCATAGCACATGGTCGGTGAAGAAGTCTCTTTCCGTGTTGTTTGCGGCGGCGGTGGCCGTCGGCGTGATGAGCGAGTTACTCGTCTCGTCGGTGGAGCACGCCGGCGAAGCGGCGGGGATGAGCCAAGTGTTCATCGGTGTCATTCTCGTCGCCATCATCGGCAACGCCGCCGAACACTCCACCGCCATCCTCGTGGCCATCAAGAACAAGATGGACCTGTCGCTCAATATTGCCGTCGGCTCCTCACTACAGATTGCGCTCTTCGTCGCACCGGTACTCGTGTTGCTGAGTTACGTCATCGGCCCGGCACCGATGGATCTGCTGTTCACCACCATGGAAGTCGTTGCCATAGCGGCCTCGGTGGGAGTCATGGCCCTGATCTCCCAAGACGGCGAAACACATTGGATGGAGGGCGTCCAACTGCTCGCGGTCTACGCAATCCTGGCGGTGGCGTTCTTCTTGCTACCGGCGTGATTGTGCTCGCTGGCGTGACGGCAAACACCGCAACCGAGCTGCGGCCCTCCTAAAGCGTCATCGGCCAGAAACTCGGAGCGTAAAACGCGATCAAGAGCGCCGCGCCCGCAAGCGCGAGATCCTCCATGAAATGCTCCATCTCGCTCATCTTGACCGTGGGGTCGCTTTCCTTCCAGAACTGATGGGTGAGTGTCGCTGAAAAAAGTAAAAAGATGACAATCAAACCGGCCCCAATGAAACGATGCCATCCCAAGAGCACGAACAAGCCTCCCACGAGAATCATCAATCCGCCCACGATGGTCGCCGGCTTCGCGGCCGGTACTCCCTTCGAAGCAGCCTTCGCCGACATGTCATCCAGTTTCGTGAAGTGCATCACACCCAGGACGATGAAAAACATGCAGAACAAGATCCGTCCCCCTACGTGGATTGTTGTGCGGAAACCCTCGGAAACCAGGAAATCCATTGTCCCACCTCCTCATATGTGTCAGGAATGGAATGGCGCGCCGACTAGGACCGTTCCAACTTAATGCGATATGTACACGATCCCTTGTACGAGCGCCATTGGCCACGGGGGTCGCCTCAGGCCGTTTGCGGATCAAGTTGGAACGGTACTAGTGCTCACAATGCGGATTCACTGGATCACGCGCAAGAGCAGTCATGTACAAAAAAACCCCGGCCTAGCGCTGAGGTTCAGGACATAGGCTCCAAGAGAGCCTACTCGATTTCCCACCACGCCACTTTACCCAAGAAGCGACACTTTGGGCAGCGCGCTGCCCGTTCCCGACGGCGGAGGGCCTGCCGGTGAGCGCACCGCGGGCACACCGCATGGACGGGGTCCAAACCGAGGGGACTATTCTGAATCCTGGCCAGTTCCTTCGAGGTCCGGTGTACGACGGCAAAAAAATTCAGTGTGGGATTACCTTCGCGGATCTGGAGCAACCGACGGGGCACGACCGTTGGCTTACCGCCAATGTCCAGGACGGTCTTGACGAGCTCTTGGTTGAGGAGCACGGGATACCAGGCGCCTTTTCGCAAGTTACGGGATACAGCGGGTTTAGCGGCTGGCCACACACGAGCCCATCCGACCGGTTTCACTTTACTCCAATCAGTCTCGTTTCGTAGCATGCGACGGCAAATTTGTGGAGGTTGGTAGGTACGCCCAAGATGGCACCTTGCGAGCGTACAACTATGAGCTGGATCACATTATGGTCGGTTCACTACCGTCAGAACCCGCACTTCGGGAAATCGCCGGCCGAGCAGTTCTAACTCCTCCACGTCGGCCTGGCCCATTCTGGCGGCCAAGAATCGCACGACGTATGTGCGCACGATGTCCACTGCACGGCGGGCGTCGATGAAGCCTACGACCCTCCCGGGTTCGGCGAACGCCACCGGCAGGTCGGAAAAATGGTCGTCGTGAGATCGCAGAATCGAAACCACATAGCTGCCCGGCGGCGCCCGGCTCATCAACGTGTCTTGATTCGTGTCGAGCCGTCGCATGAAGTTCCGAAACAGACGGCGAGAGGCTCGGAGATTCCGGGCCGCCGACACGCTATCCATCATGGAGCGGTCCTGCTGCATCCAAAGTACAGGTACCAGCATCGGCAAACGGGCATGGACGTTTCGAGCCATGCCGTCGAGGTTGACCACGGCCTTGACGCGCTCATCGACTTGTCCGGTGAGCATGGCGGCCGATCCGCCAAGTGCGTGACCCATTGTCACGACTCGCGAAAGATCGAGCCTCCTGCCAAAGAATTCCGTGACCTCATCGTTTTCGGCCGCCAGTTGATTGACCACAAAAATGATGTCGGCCGCCCAGTCGGTGATTTGGTCGTCCCAGAACCTGTTTGCCTCCGGTGAAATCGCAAAGGCAGCGCGCCAGTCTTCGTGAAGTGGCTGCGCGCCGCGACGGCGTAACACGGTAGCCGCGCTGCCGAAGCTGTGATTGATGGACGCCACTAGATAGCCTTGGCTCGCCAACTCCTCGGCAAGAACCGTGTAGTGCATGGGAAGGGATCCCAAACCGTGCGAAAATATGACCACCGGGAAACGTGCGGGTATCCGCGACAGTGCCGGCTCTATCGTGGAATTCGTACGAACATTGCGGACACGAGCCGCATAATCGACGCCCATGATTCGTTCCGTCTCGTCGATGTTTGGAACGTACGGTGTGGGAGATCTCGCCGAACGCAGCGCCGCCGGATACCACACGTACACGTCGAGTCGACGCGGATCGTGGGGATCGCTCGTGAACCCCTCGAGACGGGTCGAGTCGACCCACTGTCTCACGGTGGTACCGACTCCGAACGGCCCCTCGGGTCTTGGGAGCGTCACGCCTTGAAGCGCCTGCACCGTCCCTGCACCCGGACCATACGGCGTCACCAAAAAAAACAGCGTGGGGATGTAGCGATTCATTGACCAGTCGGTTACGCAGAAGGCTCGGTAAGGTATTTGAACCAGGGTGCCGGTGCCAGCGCTATCAGCGCTGGGGGGGGGGGAAGTGAGAAGGGAGAGGGCCACCCCTCCCCACCTATTGTTCGAAGTCGGCCGGCTTGGGAAGTGGGGGCCTTTTCAATCTAGCTTTTTCCTTCCCAAAAGTCGCTTGGCTCTCTTGATGATGTCCCCCGGCCTGTCACCGGGCTCCGAGGGGAACGTGATCCGTTTGCCCTGAATCCCCCACACCACCGCGACACCGGCCGGAACCGTCTCCACATCAGCGGTTACGTCGCTCACGATATATGTCTTGCCGCGGTAGTCGAAGGGAATCTCGCCGTACACGATCAACTCGGAGGGATGCACACCGAGCGCCGCGGCCACGCGATCGAGCGTCTCGAAATCCACACCCGTCGTATTGCCGGATTCAATGCGGGAGATCGTGGACTGCGGCATGCCGCAGAGCTCCGCCAGCTGCACCTGGGTCAACCCTTTGGCCAAACGCAGTTCTCGGAGGCGGATCTGGATCGGGGACATGACGGAATATATGGCTTAACCGCTATATTGACAATATTAGCTATACGCTATATTATTATGGCGTATAAGCTATACCGCAAAAATGCGCACTCAGGGAGAGAAACCATGAATACTCATCGCCCATCCTTGCGCGTGCGTTTCATGATCACCGCCGCTGCGGCGCTGCTCGCCGGTTCCGCCATCCCGTTGGCCGGGCAGCAAGCCGACCGACTGCGGGTGGTCGCCGATACGACGGTCGTGCAACAAGTGGAACTGCGGGATGGCTCCAAGCTCCTCGGCCGTATCGTCCGCATCGATGGCAACGACATCTTTTTTCGCACACTCGGGAATGTCGACATGCAATTCGAGCGGCGCGACGTCAGGACGGTTCGCGAGGTCCGTGGCGACACATACGACGGTGAGTTCTGGCCCGAGGATCCGAGCAACAGCCGTCTGTTCTTGGCACCGACCGCACGGGTGCCCGGACACGGGCATGGGTACTTCGGAGTGTACGAGCTCGTCATTCCGTCGTTCGGCGTCGGCATCGGGAACGCGTTCATGATCTCCGGCGGATTCTCGGCCATTCCCGGCATTGATCTCCGAGACCAGGTGTACTACATCGCCCCCAAAGCCCAGGTCTTCAATTCCGAATACGTCCAGGGGGCCGTAGGCCTATTTTGGGCCAAACCAGGCACAAGCGAGGAGAGTGTGGGGATGGTCTACTCGGGCGTCACTGCCGGTACGCCAAGAGCCGCATTGTCGGGCGCGATCGCGTTTCCGTTCGGCTCAGGAAGCGGATTCTCCGACAACCCACTTTTGATGGTGGGCGGAGAGGTACGCGCCACCAAGCGGCTCAAGTTCATCACGGAGAATTGGATCGCCCCATCGGAAGACGATTCGATTGTGAGCTTCGGCCTTCACATCATCGCGAGCCGCCTCACTGTCGAGGTCGCGGTGGCCACGACAACGGGAGGGGGAGGGTTCTTACCGGTGGTAAACTTCTCGGCCGCCTGGTGACGCGAATGAGATTCTAGCAGGTTGCGGAAAAATTGATGGTGAGCCGCGTTTGTCCGGGTAACACGACGGTGTACCAGCGTGCGGTCCCCTATTACCGCCCCCGCGGTGCGGTCGGCGTGACGAATGCGGCCCACACTGCCCCATCAGGGGCTGCCTCCGGCCAGGGTCAGGGTGCGTATCCGCATCAGATTGTAGACCGCGGCCGTAAACGTAAACACCCACCCGACCCGCGGGGTCCCGCGATGTCGGAGTTTGCGTAACAACCCAATCGTCTTGCCCCACCCGTAGATCTCTTCCACTTTTTTGCGCTGCCGTTGACTGATCGCATAGCTGGGATGGCGCGTCGTCCGGCCATCCACCGCGCTCCGCAACCGCGTGCGGTGCACGTTCGGCGTGACGTGGGGCGTCCAGCCCAACGCCCGCAGCGTGTCGACAAACCCGCACCGATCATAACCCTTGTCCGCCCCCAACGTCCGTCGCCGGGCCGTCGGCGGTAAGCTCCCCACCATCGCCAGCGCACTCGCACACTCCGCCTCGTAGCCGGGCTGCGTCACGTCGGTCGCCACCACGAGCCCGTGCCGATTATCCATCAACACACTCGCCAAGTACGCCAATTGCGCGCCTTGCCCCCCACTCTTCCGCGTCAACCGCGCCTCCGGGTCCGTCCGCGACGCATGCGTCGCATTCGTCCGTTTCTCCTGGCGAAACGTCACGCTCGGATTCCCCGGATCATCGTCCGTTGGCGGGCGGGTGCCGGCCTTCGGCTGAAAACTCTTCTGACTCGCCCACGCGTCCAGCAAGGTCCCGTCGACGGTGAAATGCTCATTCGACAACAACGCCCGCCGCTCCGCCTCCTGTAACACTTCGGCCAGAAACGCATCCGCGATGCCCCCCTCGACCAGCCGCGTCCGATTCTTCGTAAAGACCGTCGGCACCCACACCGCGTCGTCCAGATTCAACCCCACAAACCATCGGTACAGGATGTTGTAATCGAGCTGCTCCATCAGCTGCCGCTCGCTCCGGATCGTATACACCACCTGCAGCAATAACGCGCGTAACAAATGTTCCGGGGGAATCGACGGCCGGCCCCGCCGCGCGTACAGCCGGTCCAACTGCGGCGAGAGCCGGGCTAACACCGGGTCCACCAGCGCCCGCAGGGCGCGCAACGGATGGTCGGAGGGCACCCGATCCTCCGCACTGATATAGCTGAACAGCGCCGACTGATTCGTCTTGTTCCCGCGCATCGTGGCACTCCCATCGAGGTCCCTCTACGATAAGAACTTCCGGCTCGCGATGCTATCGTCCATTACCCGACTTTTTCCGCAACCTGCTAGATTCTATATAGTGATTCTTGATTGCAGCGTCGACGCTGGCGTTCTGGTCCCTTAAGCAGCTTCCCGAGCATCGCGTTCATGAGCTTGAACGAATTCCGGATCTTGCGGACCTTGTTGCGTCGCTTGATCTTCTCCCAATCAACGTCCTGGCGCGGGCCATGTAGATCTGCATGCCCCAGCTCATGAGACCGCGGATATTTGCGAGTCCGATCTCGTGGCGGTTACCGACGAGGTCGGCGTCAAGGATCCGGAGCGAGTTCTGGAGCGGCCGCGAGCAGCAGTTTCCGACTGAGAACGGTATGCGTCGACCTACGATGTCCCTCGCAATACGATCGTGGCGCGTCCAGCTGGACACGCGGGCCAAGGTACTGGAGGGATGACATGACCGCTGCCCTCACCGGCAAGGCGGAGCGTCATCTGTGCACGCCCGCGGACGCCGTCTCGCTCGGCGCCCGCGTGCACCAGGAGGTCGTGGAGCCGTTGTGCAACCTGAAGCGCGAGGCGCGCACGGCCGGCTTCGATCTCCGGATCCTCAGCGGATATCGCAGCTTCGAACAACAGCTCTCGATCTGGAATCGAAAGGCGTCGGGCAACCTCCCCGTGTTGGACAGCAACGCCGTGGCTCTCGACGTCGCGGCGTTGAGCGAACAAGAACTGGTCTTTGCGATCTTGCGTTGGTCGGCCCTGCCGGGTGCTTCCCGGCATCACTGGGGAACGGACCTCGACGTTTACGATGCGGCGGCAACGCCAGAAGGATATGAGATCGAGCTGATCCCGGAAGAGGTGAACGCAGGCGGGATGTTCGGCCCCTTGCACGAGTGGCTGGACGAGCGGATTGCCACCGGTAGTTCTTTCGGCTTTTTTCGACCGTACGACGAGGACCGGCAAGGTGTGGCGCCGGAGCGGTGGCACTTGAGCTACGCCCCCGTTGCCACAGCATATGCGGAGCAGCTCACCACGCATGTGTTGCGCGCGGCGGTCGAGCGGGCTGACTTACAACTAAGAGATACTGTACTGATGCTGCTGGACGAGATCCACGAACGGTTCGTCATCAACATCAACGCATTCGGACGCCTCTCATGAACCTCCGTTCTCGACAGGAGTGGGGAACGCTCCCCCTAGAACCGGACACGTACGGGCGCTCACGCCTCGGGCTGCCGTTGGAAGTCTGGCGCCCAAGCGCTGACTGCAAGCTCTTGTTGTTCGCTGGAATTCACGGGGAGGAACCGGAAACGACGCTCGCGCTCTCGCGCGCCCTGCGTCATCTGTCCGTACCGTCACCGCACTGCGCGGCGGTCCTGGCCGCTAATCCGGACGGCTTGATCCGCGGAACGCGGGGCAACGCCCACGGGGTCGATCTCAACCGCAACTTTCCCGCAACTGACTGGCACCCGGACCCGGTCACCCATCGGTCGACCATGGACGATCCGCGGGACGTCGTCTTGAGCCCCGGAGAACATGCTGGCTCTGAGCCCGAAACCAAAGCGCTGATGAGTCTGATCGACGGGCTGAAACCGAACGCCGTCATCGCCCTCCACGCTCCACTGGCCTGCATCGACGAGGCGAGCGAATCACGCTTGGGGATGCGGCTCGCCGAACGCACCGGATTGTCGCACGTGAATGGGGTAGGATACCCCACACCCGGCTCGTTCGGATCGTGGGGCGCGGAACAGGGCATCGCGGTGGTCACCTACGAATTTCCACTCGCGTCGACGGACGAACTCGTGCGCGAGCACGTTCCGGTGCTGGTGGAACTGCTCACTCGCTCCGATCTTTGATCATGGATCTGAATAGCCACGGAAACCACGGAAAACACGGACCCCCGCACAACCCCGTGACCTTGGGTTCCCAACCGCCCCACCCGAAGTTTTCGCTGGTGTCGGGGACCCTACCAGCAGGCGGGTGGGGAGGGGAAACATTTTGTCGCGGGGCGGGGGAGGGTTTCCGTGCTTTCCGTGTTTTCCGTGGCTTATCTGGGAACCAGAGGATGCCTGATGACGCCGCCACCAAGCTGCACCTAGTCTAGGCACCAATGGTCCTCAACTATATCTGGATCGCGTTTTTCCTGATCGCGCTGGTCGTAGGACTGATCAAGCTGATCTTCCTCGGCGACACCGAAGTCTTTACGGCCATGGTAAACAGCACGTTCGACATGGCCAGGACCGCATTCGAGATTTCACTCGGCCTGACCGGCGTGCTCACACTGTGGCTGGGGCTGATGCGCGTGGGCCAGAAGGGCGGTGTGATCGATATCCTGGCAAAGGCGGTGCGACCGTTCTTTCACCGGCTGTTTCCCGAGATCCCGCGGGACCATCCGGTGCACGGGTCGATGATCATGAACTTCGCCGCCAATATGCTCGGGCTCGACAACGCCGCGACGCCGCTCGGGTTGAAGGCGATGCAGGAGCTGCAGGAGCTGAACCCTGAGCCCGACACGGCCACGAATGCCCAGATCATGTTCCTGGTGCTGAACACGTCGGGCCTCACGCTGATTCCGATCAGCATCATGGTCTATCGTGCGCAGCTCGGTGCCGCCAATCCGTCCGACATCTTTATTCCGATCCTGTTGACCACCTTCTTCTCCACACTGGCCGGTTTGATCGCCGTTGCCGTGGTACAACGCATCAACCTGCTCGACCGGGTGGTCCTGGCCTATCTCGGCGGTCTCACCGGCGTGGTAGTGGCGGCCATCGTCTACTTCTCACGGCTTCCCCAAGAACAGATCGAAACCATCTCGACCGTCGCCGCCAACGTAATTCTCTTCGGCGTCATCGCAGCGTTCATCTCAATGGCGATGCTGCGCCGAGTCAACGTGTACGAGGCATTCATCGAAGGCGCCAAAGAGGGCTTCCCGGTCGTCATCAAAATCATTCCGTATCTCGTGGCCATCTTGGTCGCGATCGGCGTGTTCCGCGCCTCCGGGGCCATGGACTATCTGGTCGTGGGTCTTGAGCGTACGCTCGCGGCCGTCGGCATCAACACGGACTTCATCGAAGCCATGCCGACCGCCCTCATGAAACCCCTGAGCGGCAGCGGGTCGCGCGGGATGATGGTCGATGCGATGCAGACGCATGGAGCGGATTCATTCGTCGGCCGGCTCGCGAGCACGTTCCAGGGGGCAACCGACACGACGTTCTACATCATCGCCGTCTACTTTGGATCTGTTGGTGTGAAGAGAACCCGGTATGCGGTGACCTGCGGGTTGATCGCGGATTTCACGGCGGTCGTTGCAGGGATCTTTATTGCTTACCTGTTCTTTCATTAATTCAGAGTAAGGTTTTCACCGCAGAGTACGCAGAGACCGCAGAGATTTTGTGTTTTTCATTCACTCTGCGATCTCCGCGATCTCTGCGGTGAATACACTACCGAGAGTTCCCATGCTCCGATGTCGTGGCCCTACCTTTACAACCTGCTTGTGCCAACATGGATTCAAATTTGATGCAGTGTCTCGATCTTGTTGCGTGAGCTTCAGTACCCGCGCTGAAGATCCACTACATTCAACATCCTATCGCCCGCGACATAACGGCGGAGGTTCTCGCGATAGAGAAGGAACTGATTGTCGCGATATCGGTTGGAGTAGTCCGAAACATGCGGCGTCATGATGACACGGGGCATGTCCCAGAGCTCGAAGTCGCGTTGAGGCAAGTCGTCCGCCCCAAACCCCGCGATCGAGCCTGAGCTCAGCGCATCCTTCAAATCGTCCCAGTTCACGACCGGAAGCCGCACGATGCTGACGAAATACGCAGTCTCCTTCATCGCGTCAAAGAACTCCGCGTCGAACATCTCCTGCGTGTCGGGGGTGTTCGGTACCGAGGCGTACACCACATCGGCCTCACGAGCGAGGTCGTACATCTCATCCGAGAAGCCCACGTAGTCGACGAAAGCCGGTCCGGTGTTGGTGGTGTTCCGAGTTGCGATGACACGCATGCCCAGGGCGTGGGCGAGTCGACCCACTTCCGTACCGATACTCCCGAGCCCGACGACCAACAATGTGTGATCCTGGAACTCCCGATCCAGGTTCTTGTCCTTCACCACATCTGTCTGCGTTCTCCCCCATACGTGGTTCCCCTGTCTCTCGTCGTGGATGTCCATACCACCGATCAACGAGAGCATGATCGTAAGGGAATGCTGGGCAATGGCCCGCGCGGTCATGCTACGTATCGAGGTGGCCACGATATTGCGCTCGCGGAGAATCCGGTTGGTCTCGCCAGGCGGTGTGCCGCTCGTGAAGCATCCGGCTACCCCGACGCTACCCGACTGAATCCAGCGGACCTCCGGGCCGATCGCCGACACGGTACTCGCTGAGCATCCAAGTCCCAGCACCACATGGGCATCGGCCAGTACGCCACGATCGACAGCATCGCTTCGATTCCTGACAGGGATGAGCTCAACCCCGGGAGCGACCTCCTGCAGGAACGCCATCCGCTCTTCGCGTCGATCCCACTCTTCGGGAACCACGACTACGACTTTCTCTGGGGGAGCCCACCCCGCTAGCTCGCGGACTGGCACATTGCTCTCGCGAAGATCGAAAACCCTAATCAGTTCTTCGGGGGTGAAATCTTCATATGACCCTGTTGGAGGAGTTGACGGTTCGGGGTGTGGCTCTTCCCCTCCAGAGCAAGCGAGGGCTAATGCGTAGACGCCAACCAAGAGTGGCCGCGCCACGAGTTGCCTGCGGGTCAACTGCGCCGTCGACATGAGCATTCCGAACCCTCCCGCAAGAATTGACGTTCTATTCTGAGGCCGAAACTTGTCCGCTACTCCTTCGTAGACCATAATAATATTTCAGTACAAAACTAAGGCCGAGGAGGGCGGAGATGCTTCGACCCGAGTCCAGCAGATCGGCGATTCTGCTCGTCGGGTGTGTGCTGCTTTTGGCAGCGTGCTCGGCGACGCAAGATGTCCTAGTGCTCGATCATGTGACGGTAGTGGATGTGGTGGGTGGAACGGTTCGCCCAGACATGGTGGTGGCAATCTCCGGCGACCGCATCGAAGCGGTGGCACCGGCCGGCGCGTACCGAGTTCCTCGCGGAGCACTGGAGGTCGATGGGCGGGGCAAGTTCGTCATCCCCGGGCTCTGGGACATGCACGTGCATCTCGACAGCTGGGATTTCGACCATTTACTTCCCGTCCTCGTCGCTCAGGGGGTCCTTTCGGTACGGGAAATGGGTGGGGATTGGGACAAGCTGTCCGCGATGCGCCAACGCGTGGAGCGAGGGGAAGTCGTAGGGCCTCGTGTGATGTTGGCGGGAGAAATGATCGATGGGCCAACGCCCGAATGGCCCTATCGCATCACGGTGCACGACTCGAGCGAAGCCCACGCGGCCGTACTCGCCCACAAAGAGCGTGGGGTGGACTTCATCAAGGTGCACGCACAGTTGGGGCGCGACGCGTACTTCGCAATCGCCGCGGCGGCTCGGGAGGCGGACCTGGCGTTCGCCGGACATGTCCCGGATCAAGTGACGGGTGTGGAGGCGGCCGCTGCCGGCCAGCACAGCATAGAACACCTGACCGGCTTGCCGCCGTGCGAAACCTCGCCGCAGGCCGACTCTGCAGTTCCCGAGGACACCGAAGCAGACTCGTGTCCCAATCCCTCGGCCCGGGCGGCGATCGCGGCGTTTCTCGAGCACGGCACGTGGCACGATCCGACCCTCGCCGTATACGATGCGATGTTAAAGATCGACGACCGCTCATTTACCCACAATGAACGTCGCCAATACCTGCGCCCGGTTGTGCAGGATTTTTGGGACCTCCAGATGGAGGTCAACCCTCCGGTCCCGCCGAAAACGGTGCGTCAGGGGTGGTTGGACGGCAACCTTACAAACGTGGCGGCGCTCCACCGAGCGGGTGTTCCATTGCTGACAGGCTCGGATTTGGGCTTCCTCAATACCTATCCTGGATTCAGTCTTCACGATGAGCTCGCGCTTTTCGTGCAAGCGGGTGTGAGTCCCATCGACGCGCTCCGGGCGAGTACGATTGGACCGGCGAAGTTCTTCGGTAGAGAACAGGAGTGGGGCTCGGTGGACGCAGGCAAGGTGGCTGACCTCGTCGTCCTCGATGGGAATCCACTTCAAGACATCTCGAACGTGCGTGATATCTCGGCCGTCATTGTCCAGGGGCGGCTGTTCGACCGCACTGCACTGGATGCGCTACTCACGGGGGCGGCGAATGCCGCGGCGGCGGCGAGGGATTCGGTTGAAGGCCAAAACAATGACTGAGATATGACGGTTTCCCTGTAGGTCGACGCTCGCCGAAGCCGTTTCGGTCCTCAGATCAAACCAATCGCAACCGATCGGTGAGGCTGGTTCGCCAATCCCCTTTCTCATCTCCTCCCCGACCGCCATACTTGACTCGGACTCGCGACGCGTCCCCTGAAAGGAAAGAGAGTATGACTAGGCGCATTTGCTCCACCATCGTGTCGGCGCTGGTGTTACTCGCGACGGTCGCCGCGCCCGCCGCCTCGCAAAAGCCCACCCACATAGAGGGCCTGGGCAGTCTGTCGTTCTCCAACTCGGGGGCGGTGGAGGCCCAACACGACTTTCTGCGCGGTGCGCTTCTGCTCCACAGTTTCGAGTACGACTTCGCAGCGGCGGCGTTCCGGAAGGCCCAGGAGATCGACCCGGACTTCGCCATGGCGTACTGGGGCGAGGCCATGACGTATACCCATCCGGTATGGAACCAAAAGGACGCTGAGTCGGCGAGAGAAGCGTTGGCCCGCTACGCCCCTACCCCGGCGGCGCGCGCGGCCAAGGCGCCGACCGATCGAGAGCGGGCGTACCTCTCCGCGGTCGACGTGCTGTACGGTCACGGTGAGAAGGCTGCGCTGGACACGCTGTACTCCGCCGAGATGGGGAAGTTGGCGTCCGCCTACCCGGACGACCTCGAGGCCCAGTTGTTCTACGCGTTGTCCCTTCTCGGCTTGAGCCAGGGCGACCGAGACGTGTCCACGTATGTCGAGGCCGGGGCCATCGCCTTAGCCGCGTTCGAGGAGAACCCCGATCAACCGGGGGCCGCCCACTACACGATCCACTCTTTCGACGACCCTACCCACGCCATCCTGGCCATGGAGGCGGCCCGGGCGTATGGCCCCATCGCTCCCGACGCCGCGCACGCACAACACATGACCACGCACATCTTCCTCGCCCGAGGCCTGTGGAACGACGTGGTCGAGGCCAACATCCGTGCCGACGGGGTCACGGACCGTAATTTGGCCGCGCGAAATTTGCCGCCCACCTCCTGCGGTCACTACAACGAGTGGCTCATGTACGGGTATCAGCAGCAGGGGCGCTACGCCGACGCCGACGCGCTGCTCATGGGATGCTTCGCCCAGGCGCACGACGAGAGGTTCCCCGACCGCATGCGGCAGGCTGCGGCGCGCTCCTATGCCTACATGCGGAGCTTGAACCTGGCGGATACGCGAAATTGGGTCGGCACGCCCGCCACCTCGGTGGTGGATGGCAGCCGCGCGCCGATGTTTGCCCAGCTCGGGCAGGCCTGGGGCAGTGGTGTCGCCGCCCTCCATCGCGGCGACCGGCCCACGGCGGAGAAGCACTATGCTTTCCTGCGGGACAAAGGTGGCAGCGTCGAGACCGCGTGGGAAAGTCCGTACGTACCGGTGTGGAAGGGTACGCTCCACGCGCTGCTATTGGCCGATACCGGAGACCGAGAGGGCGCCTTGCTCGCTGCCAAGAACGCGGCCGATTACGAAGCGTCGTTGCCCGTGGACTTCGGTCCGCCGCAAGCGTTCAAACCGGCTCGCGAGCTAGAAGGCGAAATCCTACTAAATATGGGTCGTGCTGGAGACGCTCTGACCGCGTTTGACATGGCACTGGCCCGGACCCCGAACCGCATCTTGAGCCTGGCAGGGTATGCACGGGCGGCCGTCGCCGCCGGCCGGATGGAGATCGCTACCGACGCCTACGGCCGGCTTGCGGAACTGCTCCGAGGTGCCGACGCAGAGATGGCGGAGGCCCGTGAGGCTAGAGAGTTCTCGGCGAAGACGAGACGGTGACCACTCTCGTCAACGGCAATGTCCTTCCGATGGACGTGGATTCTTGACGTTTCGTGATCACGGGCGCGCACCACAAAAAACGTGACGGGGCACCGTCGCGCCGCATTGCCGCGAGCGCCTGGCCCAAGATCGGTCGTCCTAGAACTGGGAGCGCATGAACTGCTGCCAGGCACTCGGGCTCATCCCCTCGACTCGCTGCAGCGTGAGGTTGACGCCCTCTTGCCCTGGCTCATCCCCCAGCTCGATGGCGAACTCAACGATGTGCTCATCGGCCCGGCTGACCCACATGAAGCCACCCCGATGTTCCAGACCTGCCCCGTCGATCCGGTACTTGCGGCACGCAACGTCGGTCCGCGTCTCCCGGCCGACATAGCTCACGGTCACTTCGCCCTTGTACGCGAAGATCGGGCTGGTTTGCTGATAAGTGGGGTCTGCAATCCCAATCGTGAACTCGCCTTCGGGATCGATCAGGTGACGGAAGGCGACGTTGAGGCTCGCGAGGTCGAAATCGTAGAGGTGAAACGGAAGGTGCTCAATGGGCGTGGTTTCCTTGACTTCCATGGCGGGGATGTCGACGATCACCGCTTGCTCAGAGGTGTCATATGTCAGGGTCCCAAATAGGGTGGGGTCGTCTGGCCCGCTCCATTGCCATGACTCGAGACGAGTAGGGGAAAAAATAGTCCAATCCATCTCGGCAACGACGAGCGTGGCCGAAGTTCCACCCGGTCGATACTTGAACGCTTCGAGGCGGGTAGGTGACGCGACGAAGAGCGCGATGTTGCCGGGGTTGGTGCCATCGAGATTGCTCTTGACATAGTGATAGACCATGGCGGTCTCGACCTTGTCGGGTTGAAAGCGAAACCCTTCCACGGTCTGAGCCGAGCTCACGATGGGAAGCACCTGGCTCACCATTAGCACAAATAGCGCACGTCGCATTAGCGCCCTCCGAGTTCACCGTTGAAGCGGGTTGACTACGGGTCGTCCGTCGCTCACCACCGTGAGCAAATCTTGGTACAGACCGATGTCGTCCAACGAAGTCGATTCGAGGACCACGTTGATCACCGCACAGCGTCGCGCACGATACCGAGCACTTCACGCGCTATGCCGGCGACGTCCACGGCTTGAGCGTTCGCCAAGACGACAATACCGATGTGTTGCCGAAGATCGATGAGCAGGTATGCCGATTGCTCGGGTAGCTCGCCCCCGTGGTAGATGACGTGTTGGTCCTCTGAGATATCCACAGGTCAAGTCCCGAGTTGTGTGTAAAAGTATTTGAGCAAGCTCCTCGGCACGTTCATCACGCTGCTTGATGCACCTCCTGGTTCTCGAGTAACGACACGTCGACATACCGCCGCTCACCCCAGATTGTAGTCACCTTCAACGCCACCGCAGTGATCAATCGCAATGCGCTCGCCCGATCGGGAAACGCACCGACCGCCTTGGTGCGCCGTTTGATTTCGCCGTGCAACCGCTCGAGCCCGTTCGTCGTGCGAAGCTTCTTCCAGTGCGACGGCGGAAACGCATAGAACGTGGTCGCCCCCGCAAACCCGCTCGTCAGACAGGCCATGGCTTCGGGGAGTTGCTTGCTCCACCGGGTCTGCAGCCGAGCTAGCTGCTTCCGCGCATCGCCCAGACTCGAAGCCCGAAACACGCTGGCCACCTCGCGGGCGAGGCGTTTCCGCAGCCGCTGCGGGGCTTTCGTCAACACGTTCCGTTGCAGGTGCACCGTACAGCGTTGCCGCTTGGCCTCCGGAAGCCACCGTCGCACGGCGGCCGCCAGGCCCGCGTGCTGATCCGCAATCACTAACTGCACCCCCGTGAGGCCGCGGTCGGTCAGCTGCTGCAACAACTCGGACCAACTCGCCTCCGACTCCTCTGCCGCCACCGACACGCCGAGCAGCTGCCGGTGACCATCCGGTCCCACGGCATACGCCACCAGCGCCGAGACGTTTTCGACCTTTCGCGCCCACCGCGCGTCCACAAACGTGGCGTCCAGGTACAGATAGGGATGCTCGCCATCGATCGGTGCCCGCTGCAGCGCCTCCACCTCGGCATCCAGCCGCTTGGCCACCCGGCTGACGGTCGAGCGCGACACCCGCTCTCCGAGCAACGCCTCCGTGAGCTCGCCCGCCTTTCGGTGCGACACACCGTTCACGTACGCACTGGCCAAGAGGTCGTCGATCTCCGCCGTCCGACGCTGGTAGCGGCCCAGCACCTCGCCCGTGGATCCACTCTCCCGTGAGCGCGGCACCGTCACGTCGATCTGGCCGAGGCTCGTCAACAAGCGGCGGGTGTACGCGCCATTGCGGCGATCGCGACGGCCCGCGACGCGCGCGTACCACTCCGCTCCCACCAACGCTTCCAACTCCGCTTCCAAGAACAGCTCCAGACTCGCCCGGATCGCACCGCGGAACATCGCTCGCAAATCCTGACGCACGGCCTCTTGCGCCACCGGTACCATTTCGCCAACGTCCTGCATAGAGGAAGCTCCTTTTCTTGATCACTGCGTTCACAGCGATCGGATTCTCGGGTTGTTACTTCTCCCGAGGAGCTTCCTCTTTTTCTTCCACCCCGTCCAGAGGTCCGTGTCTCTCACCTCTGAATCAGACTTCAGCTTCTACACAAATTTAGGGACACTACCTATCCACACCCCATGCCAATCCAGAGCCACCCAGCTCAGGATCGACGAGGAACTGAACCCTGTGCATGTCTCGCAGCGCTGTTGGCGAAAGAAATCGGGGCTCCGTCACCGGGCGTTGCGCCAGCTGAAGGCGCACGAACTCGCTCAGTTCATTGACCGACGATGCCATACCACCAGCCGGCGTGGCAAAGCGGAGCTCCCAGAATCCTGCCTTGAGACGCGGTGCACCCGGTCGCCGTGGCCCATGCCCCCAGGCTGTGATGTCCTCTCGCGTGGGGTGAACCAATGTCGTAGTCATGCTGAGGGGAGCGAAGACCTCGCGAGCAAGATAATCCGCGTAGTCCATGCCCGAAGCGCTCGTGATCACCTCACCGAGAATGGCATAGCCGAGATTGGAATAGGCGTACCGTTCCCCCGGAGGGGATTCGAGCATTTGGGCCGGTAGTGCCCGGATCGCATCCTCGCGCTCCGGCTGAAAGAGGCGAGAGAAGTCGGTGAGGCGACTATCACGTGGCATGCCGGCAGTATGGGTAAGAAGGTGCCAGATCGTGACTGGCGTTACCCCAGTTTCTGGTGGCCGACGGATCCGAAACCATGGCAGATGAGCGCGCACCGCGTCGTTGACGTCCAGAGCGCCCGCCTCCTGGAGTTTCATGACGGCGGTGGCGGTGAAGAGTTTGGTCAGCGAAGCAATGCGAAATCGCGTCTCCGGCGTAACCGGCTGCGGGTTGTCAACGGCGAGCACGCCGTAGCCCTTGGCCCAGATCAACTCATGACCGCACACCACGCTTGCCGCCATCCCCGGGATTTCATCTACTCGGACGCGTTCAACGAGCAGGGCTTCCAGGACATCGAATGCGGCGGTGAGATCGGACGTGTGGGGAGAGCAATTTGCTCCGGTCCCGGTAGTGAGGGGTCCGCCGCTTAGGAATAGCACCATCGCCAACGAGCCACCGAGACTAACAATGCGGCCAAAGTGCCTTGGCCCGCGCGGACGATCATTGGGAATTCTGCGAAGGGGTCGCGGGCCACCGTAGACTGCGGGGTCACGCATCTGGCGGACGCAACTCCCACAGCACGTTCACGATGACCCACCGGTCTTCAAGCCTCACCATGTGCATGTAGTCAACCCAACCGTGGGCATCCACTCGCACGCTCGCGGCGTTTTCAAACATATCCAGTATGGTGGCCTCCGTCCGTTGATCAGCGGCGGGCGTGGTCCGACCTCCACCGCGGCGAGTTTGCTGCACCAGCTCGAGTGCACTGGTGACTACCAGTTGGCCTGCTGCGCGCCCGTCTCGCATGAGGATCCGTTTGGCAAGTTGGGGGTGGAGTGACCGTTCCATACGTTCGGCGTCCCCGGCATACCAGCCCTCGATGTAGTCCAAGGCGGTGGCACGGATGCCACTGGAGTCAGCCCGAGTCTGCGCAGTCAGCGGGAGCGCCAATAGAATGCTGAGAGCTACGGTTGTCGCATTGACTTTCATTGGTCCTCAATCGTCGTAAGAGTGTCACAAGGGAATATGAGATGGCTGGTGGGAAACGAGAAGCGCGTAGGAAAGCCAAAGCTTCCCTCGACAGCAGTCCCGGTTGGTTTCTTGGGATCCCTTGGCGTGGGCCTTGTAGGATGACAGGACCCCGCTGCGCCCCCGCCCGTTCCTACGCCAACCATATCGCAACGCGGTCGAAGAAGGACCGCCCAACGCGGGCCGCAGCGTGGAGGGGTGCCGCTCATGAACCGTCTGTGGGCGGTGCGGGCCCGGATGCCTGGACCCGGCTCCTGGCGGTCGCGGGGACCCCGCCGTATGATGTCCCAACTGCCGTCACGGAGGAGACCATGAAGAAGCGGAAACGCTGGATAGAAACCCTCGCTGCACTCGCCATCCCGCTATTTCTCGCCAGTTGCGGTGGGGGTGTCGGCGACTGCGTCACGACGTACACCGACGGAAGTTTGCCAAGACGGCTCTCCAACTATACCCAGAGCGAGTGCGCGACAAGTTGCGAGCAAAGCGAAGGGTTGAGCGTGGTTGCTAGCTGTTTCTGGGACGGATCGGTGCAGACCATTACGGGTCTCTGAGCAGGCCAGGCGGGCCCCTTTCCTTTCTTATAGGCACGAGCCCCGGCCTCTTCAGGCCGGGCGATTTCCTACCTCGCCGAGGCCGGCTCAGTTTTAGGTTCGACAAATGATATCACTTGATATTGATATCATGTGATACTAATTTATCGAGCACCGTTCCAATCTCCTTCTCAGAGGATCTGGGTCATGAGCGAGGCCTTCAAGCCACAGTGGTTTCACATCCTCCTGGCGCTGGCGGATCGCAACCGCCACGGCTACGGGATTCAGCGCGACGTGCTCGACCAAACCAACGGCGAGATGACGCTGTGGCCGGCAATGCTCTACCGATCCCTGGCGGCGTTGGCCAAGCAGGGTTTCGTCGAACCCGTGGACCAGCAAAAAGGTGAACCCGCGGACGAGCGGCGTCAGGACTATCGCATCACCAAGGCCGGGCGTCGGCGTCTCGCCCGCGAGGCCGACCGTCTAGCCGGTTGGCTCAAGGCCGCCCACGAGCGCAACGTTTTCGACGCCGTGGAACCGCGGTAGCGCACATCCGAACATGACTTCCCTCCGCGCGCCGTTCGTATACCGCATACTCATCCGGCTGTTTCCGTCGGCTTTTCGAGACGACTACGCCCTGCACATGGAGACGCTCTTCGCGCAAATGCTCAGTATCCGGCCGCGGCGAAGCGACCGTTTCGTTCTTTGGTGCCGGGCAATCGTGGACATCATGGTCCATGCACTCGCAGAACGCGTCATTCAGTGGAGAGATTTGTTCCAATCACTGCGGCCGTCAGGGTCGAAAAACCGAAAACGCATGCACTTCATCAACGACCTGCGATACGCGGTGCGCGGAGGCCGCAGGCGCCGATCCGTTGGTGGCGCTCAAGGCGGAATAGGGCGTAAGGAAATACTGCCGCGGATTGATATTTTGAGCGCGGATATTTTGCGTCCCTTATCCGTGTCCAGAAGAATCAATCCGCGGCAGCACTTCCTTCTGCCTGTCGTCGCAAATCTTCCAGCTGCGCTTCGGTTTCCTCTGGAATGAACATGTTGTCGGCGATACCGGCAATTTCCTCTACTTCGCGCCAGGCAGCCTCCAGCACATGTAGCTCTCCGCGGATCGCGCATCGTTCCTGTTCTTCGTGCAGTGCCATTTCCAACGTGATCCGCGTCGGGCCCGCCAGTGATTGTAACGTCTGCGGTTTGGCGACACCCTTCCGAGTGGTTTTCATCAGCTTGTCTGCTCGTCCGGCCCAGAGCGCATCCAGATATCCCTCCGAGCCATTGAAGGTTTCGAGTCGCCGTACCGCTTCGCCGACGGATTTCTTGGACGCGCCAGAGAAGTTGACGGCCGGCAACAGCGTCGTGGCGACACGTACCGCTTCCTCACCCTCAAAGACTTCATCCTTCCCCTTGTGTTTGAACCGCAGCACGGGTGTTCTGGAATCAGGGTCCGCGCTCAGCTTGGCGGCGTTGAACGATGTACCACGCACCGTGAGCACGCGGCCGTCATGTGTCTTCACCTTCACCCGTCGCATCCCGTGGAGCATGTTCGGGATGTTGCCGTAAAAACCGGCGAAACTGCCGAGGCTGGCGCCCACGGCTGCCGCGCCTGCCACGACTGCCCCCACTGCAACGAGCGCTCCGCCGCCAATGAGCACGGCCCTACGGCGGCGCCGGCCAAACTGATCCCCGTATCGCCACGCGGCAAACTCCGGTCGCAGCGGCTCGCCAATGCGCACCAATGCAAGACCTTCCGACAGCCGCGCCATGCCGACGTTGTCGGTGGACACGCGGAGCTGCGTCCCGTGGAACGCCCGCTCGCATTCCTCGATGGATTCCCACCGCGTTTCGAGCGGCGAAAGGTTCCACCGCTCGCAGTGCCGGCACACCACCCAGAGCCGACCCTTGGCCGAGTCGAACGCCAGGCGGCGGCCAATCGGAAAACTCTCGATGATCTCGTTGGCGCCGAGTGACTTTTGGCAAAAAATGCAGGTGGAATACATAGGGCGTCCGGCTAGGGGCGTTGCGAAAGATCACAACCCGGCCGGGTCGTGTGCAGCCGACCGGTGCCTACCGGGCAAATACCGTGTGTGACCGGTTGTTTTTGCCCCCCCGATCGTAGACGTGTGAGTGCGTCCCCTCAGCTATCTCCCTGACGCCGCCAACGCCTCATCCAGCATGGCGATCAGGCTCTCCCGATCGTACGAATACACGTGGCCTTCGTTCAACTGAACCAGCTCCCGAATCGCCTGCCTGATCGTGCCCTCGGCCTGTCGCTGATTCGGGACGACCATGTACCGCCGTTTGGGATTTTCATCGAACAACGCATGCATAACCGCCTCGGCAACCTCGTCCGGTTCCTTTGCGTTCGATTGGTCCGTCGCCCGGCTCAACATGCGTTGCAACTGCTCCTCGAATCGCGATCCAGCAAACGTCTGGTTGTTCTCCTCCATTCGACGGAGCACGTTTGCACCCATCTGGGATCGATAATTTCCCGGCTCGACCACACTGACATGAACGTCGAGTGACGCCATTTCGGCGGCCAAGGCGTCGGTGTACGCTTCCACTGCATGCTTGCTCATACTGTAGGCACCGAGAAACGGCCCGGACAGGATGCCGGAGATTGACCCAATGGTGTTGATGCGTCCCTTCGCCTCGATGATCAGGGGGCTGAACGCCTTCGTGATTCGGTAGGGGCCATACACATTGACATTCATCTGGAAATGGAGATCGTCTTCCTCGACCTCGATCAACGGACCCACAATGGCGACACCGGCATTGTTGACGAGACCATACAAGCCGCGTCCGGCCTGCGTGATAGTCTCGACCGCCGCGTCGATCTCTTCCTGAATCGTCACGTCCAACCGGATCGACTGGACGTTTTCGATTGCATTCAATTCGCGCAAATCCTTTTCCTTGCGCGCACCAGCATAGACGAAATACCCTCTTGCCGCGAGGTGCTCCGTGATCTTCCGGCCTATCCCAGTACTTGCGCCGGTCACCAGGACCGCCTTCTGCGAGCCTTGCACACCAAGCTCTATTTCGGCCGGTCCTGCGCCCTAGGGTTTTCTTGGACACTTGATTGCGAGAGAGTTCTCGCAGGAGGAGTGGCGAGATGAGGAAGCACGTTGAGGAATCGGTGGCGACCGGCGCGGCCGCCGGGCGCGGCCGTGGGGGTCGGTTCTCGGCCGGGCGGAAGCGTGAGGTGGTGCTGCGTCTGTTGCGCGGGGAGGATCTCGAGTCGGTGTCGCGGGCGGTGGGGATCACGGCGGCGCGGGCGTCGCACTGGCGGGCTCAGTTTCTGGCTGCGGGGCAGGCGGGCCTAAAGAGCCGCGCACCGGATGCTCGGGACGAAGACCATCGTCGGCTGCAGGCCAAGATCGGCGAGCTGCTGATGGAGACCGAGTTACTGTACGCGAAGGTGGATCAGCTGGAGGCCGGCGGCCCTTTGGCCCGGCGGAGGTCGACGCGATGAGTGGCGCCCAGTCGATCTCCACCCGTCGGGCGTATGGCGTGCAGCGGGTCTGCCGCGTGTGGCACCGCGCCCGCTCCAGTGTGTATGCGCGGCGGCAGGCGACACGGTCCCCTGCGCCGTGTCGTCGCCGCGGGCCGATCGGCGCTGCCCCGGACGACGTCCTGGTGGCCCACATTCGCCGGGTGCTCGAAGCCTCGCCGTTTCATGGCGAGGGGTACCGGAAGGCCTGGGCGAAGCTGCGGGTCGACGGGATTCGGACCTCGCAGGAACGGGTGCGGCGGTTGATGCGGGAGTCCGGCCTCCAGGCCCCGCAGCGCGCGGGCCACGCGCACGGGCCAAAGGCGCACGACGGGACCATCACCACCGAGGCGCCCGACGTGATGTGGGGCACGGACATGACGGCCACCGTGACCGTCGCCGAGGGGGCAGCCTTCGTCTTCGTGGCCGTCGATCACTGCGCGACCGAGTGCATCGGGCTCCATGCCGCCAAGCGCGGGAACCGCTTCGAGGCCCTGGAGCCGATTCGCCAGGGCATCCGGGAACGCTTCGGGGGCATCGGCGAAGGCGTGGCCCGCGGGCTGCGGCTGCGTCACGACCACGGGTCGAACTATTTGGCCGACGATTTCCAACAGGAGGTCGCGTTCTTCGGCATCGAAAGCTCTCCGAGCTTCGTGCGGGAGCCCGAAGGCAACGGTGTCGCTGAGCGCTTCATCCGCACGCTGAAGGAAAACGTCTTGTGGGTACGGAGCTTCGAGACGATCGAGGAGCTCCGCCTGGCCTTGCTCGAGTTCAAGCGGACGTACAACGAGCAGTGGATGCTGGAGAAGTACGACTATCGCAGCCCGGCTCAAGTGCGACGCGACTTCGTCGGCCTGGACGCGGCTGCGTAGAAATGATTACCTTCAAATCACTGTCCAAGAACCCTGGGGCGATACACCGGCGCAGACACGGCCGCTCCGTGGCCCATATGTCCGGCGAAGGTCCATGCAAACAGACCGACAAGCATCACACTACTGTAGTATTTCATCTTGGAGTCCTCGAATTCCCTCAAAAAGTGACAAGCATACTCTCAAAGAAGGCACACCCGGAAAACCGTACCCCCTCGGCGCCACCAACTCTTGAGATGGTAGATAGTATCGCTGCCAGCGGAAGGTCAAGTCTGAGACAATGAAGGCTAATGCTCCGCCCGGAAGGCTGGCCGATCACACTACTTGTTGGACGCAGATCTTGGAAGCAGATTCTTTTACGAGAAGCATCCGCCGTCACATGTCTGAGGAGTTCTAACAGGTTGCGGAAAAATTCATGGTGGGCCGCGTTTGTCCGGGTAACACGACGGTGTACCAGCGTGCGGTCCCCTATTACCGCCCCCGCGGTGCGGTCGGCGTGACGAATGCGGCCCACACTGCCCCATCAGGGGCTGCCTCCGGCCAGGGTCAGGGTGCGTATCCGCATCAGATTGTAGACCGCGGCCGTAAACGTAAACACCCACCCGACCCGCGGGGTCCCGCGATGTCGGAGTTTGCGTAACAACCCAATCGTCTTGCCCCACCCGTAGATCTCTTCCACTTTTTTGCGCTGCCGTTGACTGATCGCATAGCTGGGATGGCGCGTCGTCCGGCCATCCACCGCGCTCCGCAACCGCGTGCGGTGCACGTTCGGCGTGACGTGGGGCGTCCAGCCCAACGCCCGCAGCGTGTCGACAAACCCGCACCGATCATAACCCTTGTCCGCCCCCAACGTCCGACGCCGGGCCGTCGGCGGTAAGCTCCCCACCATCGCCAGCGCACTCGCACACTCCGCCTCGTAGCCGGGCTGCGTCACGTCGGTCGCCACCACGAGCCCGTGCCGATTATCCATCAACACACTCGCCAAGTACGCCAATTGCGCGCCTTGCCCCCCACTCTTCCGCGTCAACCGCGCCTCCGGGTCCGTCCGCGACGCATGCGTCGCATTCGTCCGTTTCTCCTGGCGAAACGTCACGCTCGGATTCCCCGGATCATCGTCCGTTGGCGGGCGGGTGCCGGCCTTCGGCTGAAAACTCTTCTGACTCGCCCACGCGTCCAGCAAGGTCCCGTCGACGGTGAAATGCTCATTCGACAACAACGCCCGCCGCTCCGCCTCCTGTAACACTTCGGCCAGAAACGCATCCGCGATGCCCCCCTCGACCAGCCGCGTCCGATTCTTCGTAAAGACCGTCGGCACCCACACCGCGTCGTCCAGATTCAACCCCACAAACCATCGGTACAGGATGTTGTAATCGAGCTGCTCCATCAGCTGCCGCTCGCTCCGGATCGTATACACCACCTGCAGCAATAACGCGCGTAACAAATGTTCCGGGGGAATCGACGGCCGGCCCCGCCGCGCGTACAGCCGGTCCAACTGCGGCGAGAGCCGGGCTAACACCGGGTCCACCAGCGCCCGCAGGGCGCGCAACGGATGGTCGGAGGGCACCCGATCCTCCGCACTGATATAGCTGAACAGCGCCGACTGATTCGTCTTGTTCCCGCGCATCGTGGCACTCCCATCGAGGTCCCTCTACGATAAGAACTTCCGGCTCGCGATGCTATCGTCCATTACCCGACTTTTTCCGCAACCTGCTAAATGGCAGACACATGGACCATACGTGGCGTTGAGTACGGGAACTGCAACTGTGCATGGGGATGTCCGTGTCAATTCAATGCGCCCACAACCCACGGCCATTGTGAAGCGCTGGTGTCCGGACACATCGATGAAGGTCACTTTAGTGACGTGACGCTAGACGGCCTCGATTGGGCCATGCTTCTCTACTGGCCGGGTGAGATGGCTGCCGGCAACGGGAAACAACAGGCGATCATCGACGAGCGCGCGGACACGGCACAACGCGAGGCACTAGGGAAAATCCTGTATGGAGATTCCACTGAACCGGGCACCACTCACTTCTTCGTATACAATAGTACCATGTCTGAGGTGATGGATCCGCTCTACGCTCCTATTGAACTGGATATCGATTTAGAGGCGCGCCGTGCTAAGTTGAATATTCCGGGCGTAGTGGAATCAGTGGGATCGCCCATCATCAACCCACACTCCGGCGCAGAATCCAGGGCGAGGATCAACCTGCCGAATGGATTCGAATACACCGTCGCTGAGATGGGCTCCGGAACTACGAAGTCGACAGCCGCCATCAAGCTGGATCTGACAGATAGTTACGGGCAATTCAATCTGCTCCACATGAACCAAGCAGGCGTCATCCGGTAGGCAGCTCCACCGCTGGATCCAACAGATGACGATGGCCTACGATTCCTTATCGACCTCACTGACAACCCGCGACAAGCTCCCTATCGTTACGGCGCTGGTGGGTGTGTCCCTGCTTGCATGGATCTACCTGTTCCGCCTCGCGGACGGGATGAGCGAGATGGGAGCCGCCGAGATGATGCGGCTCCAACCTTGGACCATCTCGGACTTCATGCTCATGTTTTTCATGTGGGCCATCATGATGGTGGGGATGATGGTGCCGTCCGCCACTCCCACTACACTGGTCTACGCCGCCGTGGCCAGAAAGGCAGAGCGCCAGGGGACACCCGTTGCTGCTACCGGTACATTCGTCGCGGGCTATCTCGTGATCTGGAGTGTCTTCAGCATTGGCGCCACGCTGGCCCAATGGGGGCTGGAACGTGGAGCATTGCTGTCTCCCATGATGGTTAGCGCCAGCCCATTCTTGGGAGCCGGACTGCTCGTCGTCGCTGGGACATACCAATTGACCCCAATGAAAAGCGCTTGCCTGCGACATTGCCGCTCGCCAGTTTATTTCATCGCGCAACAATGGCGTACCGGAATCCTAGGTGCGGTCCGCATGGGGATGCATCATGGATTGTTTTGTCTGGGTTGTTGCTGGCTGCTCATGGGCTTGCTGTTCGTGGGTGGCGTTATGAACCTGGCCTGGATTGCCATCATTGCCGTATTCGTGTTACTCGAGAAACTGGTGCCGGCCGGACCGTTTGGGGGACGAGTTGCCGGCGGTGCAATGATCGCGACAGGCATCATCATGTTGTTTGTGTGGCGGTAACAGCATCTAGTCGGGTGTCGGTGTCGGGTGTCGGGTGTACGGAGTACGGAGCAGGGAGAGGGCAGATGGGCCCGACTCCCGACTCCCGACGCCCGACCCCCGACTTCACGATTTATCCTCTCGCTCCTCACGGAAACCGAGCATTGTAACGGTCGCCACGGCGGCGATGAGCAAGCCCACCCATGGGTTGAACAAGGCGAGGGCGGTCCCGCCCAGCAGGATGACGCCTCGCTCAGGGTTACTCCGAACCATGGACATCGCCACGTACGCGCACGCAAATCCCGTCAGCACGAGCGTGAGCGCCAACGCAATAGGCATGAGCGGTCGCAACCCAGTGACCACCGGCAATGGGAGGTAGAGAAACGGGATGCCGAACAGGTAGTACGAGGCGATGCCCGAGTGGAGCGATTCCATCCGGTTTCGTCCTTCGGCCCACCGATTGACGATGACCACGTGAACTCCCGTCCACAACACTCCTTGGGTCGGGAAGAACGGTGCGACCAGCCCCATCAGCGCGTTCCGAATCCCCGTACTCAAATGGGTACGGTTGCTGTCAAAGTCGATCTGCTCGTCGGGGCGCGCAAGCATTGCGTCTTTCAAGACCGCGATCCCGGTGATCATGTCGCCAAAGAGGATGATGTAGGCAACGAATGCGAGGCTCAGGATATCAGGGTGAAAGAAGAGACTGAGATCCGGAAAGCCGATCCCAAACGGGGACGCCTTTGCGATGATGGCGCTCACCGGAGGCACGAGAATCCCCCATTCGATGATTGATTGCCCGTTCTCCACGTAGTGAAGCTCGCCGATCATCGTGCCAACGATCCCGCCTATCAGGAGGCCGGGTAGCAAACCAAGTGCGACGACGTGCCGCAGCCACGGCCGGGTCTGTTTCATCCGCTGCACCGGAAGCGAGAACATCAGCACGAGGCAGATCCCAATGGCGATGCCCATCGCCACGGGCATTTCGTGCAGTTCCTCGATGTCGTCCAAGAAGACACGTTTGAACGCCGAGATCGCCGCCCCAATGATGATGGCACCCTTCAGTGCACGCGGAATCGCTTCGACGAGTCTCTTACCCAACCCCGTCGCCCCCAGAACGAGCAAGATCACCGCGAGGTCCAACGACAGGGCGGTCATCGCGTGAAACCTCTCCTCCGGCGTCGGGAAACTGTCGCCCAGAACGAGCGCCAGCACGAATGGCAGCGCAGGCGTGATCCAGCCGCCGGCAAATGGCTCGCCGTAGATTATCGGACAGGAGGTAATGAGAAGGCCGTGGACGAAGGCCATGAAGACGGCCTCCTCGAACGTGAGGCCGAACGACGACTGCATCAGGGGCACGAGCGCGAGGCCGGTGGCCGCCGCGACAAACAGTCCTTGCGTGAACTCGGGCCACTCGAAGCCGATGTGTACGAATGGAATGCGCGCGGTGAACGGTCCCCAGCGAATGCCGGGCTGAACCGCGCCATATTCGCGCTTCATGACGATCGGAAAGGTTGGGATGTCATCGTAGCCCAAACTACACGTGTTGGGGCCGTATGGGCGAGGGACGGTGGAGGCCGAGGTGGAATCGGCTGCCACCGCCCACTGCCTAGCCTACTGCCTACTGCCTACTGCCTACGTCTCACGTCTCACGTCTCACGTCCCAGCCCCTGAGGATCCCCAAGTGCTCTTCTTGTCCGGAGATCGGTCCGACAGCGGCGGCCACCGAAACCGCATGACACCGGCGAGTCCTCTCCCACTCATGGGATCACCGGAAGAACGATCGCGGACGCATGCTCCCGATCGTGATAGATCGTCTGAAGTGCCACGCGCATGTCTGCGAGCGTCTCCTCCCCCAGGGACTTGCCCGAATTCAAGTTCCGGTTGAAGCGGGGGAAGTTACTGCTCGTGATGTGCAGGCGGATGCGGTGGCCCTCCTTGAACACGTTGCTCGTCTCCCACATCGGAATGTCCACCTCGTAGATCCGGTTTGGCGTAAGAAGAGTCGGTTCCTCGAGGGAATCCCGAAATCGTGCTCGCAGCGCACCCTCGGTGATCAGGATGACGCGACCGTTCGGATAGACGTCGGAAAGCGTAAGGAAGAAGTCGGTATCCGTGACGCCGGTGGAGAAGAAGAGTTTGGCCTCGACCGTGCCCGTCACTTCCGTGTCCTCTTCCAACGGCTCACTCGTATACACGAGGATATCCTGTCGTTGCTGTGTCGAGCGTTGATCCAACGGTCCGTCGGGCGTGGTACCAGCTCCACAGCAACCATGACCACCATAGGTCGGTACAGGGTGGTTCGGATCGTAGATGTACAGGTCCGTGGACTCCGCTCCTGGGGATTCGCCCGAGAGAGTCCCATCGCCGAAACGTGTGTTCGCGTAGCCCTCGCTATGAAGGAACAGCTTCGTGGGGACCGCTCGGGTGAGGGGCCACTCGTACTCATCGCGCCACAGGTTCTCACCCATCACGAAGATGCGGATAGGCGCCTCCTCGTCGAGCCCGTTCTGAACGCCCTTGAGGTGATAGTCGAACCATTTCATTTCCATGGCCTTGAAGTCGATCGCCACGTCACTTCCGAAATCGGCGTCACCATATCGAGGGTTCGGCCGCACACCGTGTCCCCAAGGGCCGATCAGCAGCTTCTGCCACCGCCGAGAGTGCTCCGACCGGGATAGCTCACGCATACGGGTGAAGTTGAGCAACGTTTCAGAAACGAGGTCGTCGTACCACCCGGTTACGTGATAGGCGGGAACGTCCATGTCCGCATATTGATCTCGGACGCTCATCTGCCTCCAGAAGTCGTCGTAAGCCTCATGACGGATCGTGTTGGCGACGAACTCGGAGTGGACGCCGACCTCGTCCATGGCTGACTCGAGGGGAAGGTGCGTCATCACCTCCATCCAGTTCAGGTCCGCGATCACCTGATCGGTGGCGATCGCTTCCTGCCTCGTTCCCCAACTCAACCCGAGGGCGAGGTGATACAGCCCGTTCGTGGACCAGATGCTCCCGAAGTTGTCGGACTGAGCGGCAACGGGCACCAGCGCCTTCACGTAAGGGCTGCGATACGGCGCCGGAAGGAGTTGGGTAAATCCTGGATACGACGTCCCATACATCCCGATGTTTCCATCGCACCAATCTTGACTTCCGATCCACTGCTGCGTGTCGTATCCATCCAGGGCTTCGTCGACGTAGGGTCGCCATTCGCCTCGGGAACCGTTGATGCCGCGAGAATCCATCACGACGACGGCGTACCCCTGCTCCGCGTACCGTCGGCCGGTGCGAGCCCCGCGGTTCTTGTTGTAGGGCGTGCGCGTGAGCAGGACCGGAAACGGACCAGGCCGATCGGGAAGGTAGATATCGGCCGCCAGACGAACCCCGTCACGCATCGGAACGAGGACATTCGTCTGAACCTGCACTCCAGGTGAAGTCGTGGTCGCCTGTGCCAGGGCGGGTCGCGGCCCGACAATCAGCGACAGTCCCGTGAAGAGAGACACGACCAGGAGCGAGGGCGAAGACATCGTGAACCCCGATCTCGACTTAGGATTCATGGATTCTCCTCCGGAGGTGTGGGGGCCTCGGTTGGCGGACGCCGTTCCGGTGTCACGGAGAACGTACTTCACACGGTAGGAGGAGGCGAGCGGACCAGTGGATCGCCTCGGCTCACGGGTCGAAATTCAGCAACGCGTGCCGCCGCTCCGGGATCCTGGACCACGGGTCCAATCTCTTATCATAACCCATGGCTTATATAAGCGTGAGGTCGGTGCCTAAAACGATTCAATCTTCGGAGCGGTTGCCGTGGGATTGGGTGTCATCGCCATCGTCGCCGGGTACGTACCCGCACGACGGGCGACGCGGATGGATCCGATGCACGCGTTTAGGAGGGAGTAGGGAGGAGGGAGGAGGGAGGAGGGAGGAGGGAGGAGGCCCTTCCCCTCTCCCTATCGCCTTCGTGGGGCGGTCTACTCCCCGCTCCCCGCCGGGCCTGGCGGGTCCCGCTCCTACCAACCAGCTTTCTGCACTGCGATCACTCAAAGCTGATTGAGAAGAGGCCATGTCACCCGGAATCCAGTCCGCCTGTATGCCGCCGCGGAGGGCGGTGTTCGTTTTGCTCACTGCGGTAGCCATGGTTTTGCCGGCAAGCGCGTCGGGCCAGAACGCCGCGCTCAGCAAGTACGAGGCGCTGGCCAGAGACATCTTCCGCGAGCTTATCGAGATCAATACCACGCATAGTGTCGGCAACACGACAACGGCCGCCGAGGCGATGGCTGCGCGGCTGATTGCAGCCGGCTTTCCCGAATCGGATGTACACGTACTCGGCCCTCGGGCCGACCGCGGCAATCTCGTGGCGCGGTATAGAGGGAGTGGGGCTCGCGAGCCGATCCTCGTGATGGCACATATCGACGTCGTGGAGGCCGACCCCGCCGACTGGAACCTGGATCCGTTCACATTCATCGAGCAGGACAGATACTTCTACGGCCGCGGAACTACCGACGACAAGGACGAGGCGGCCATCTACGTGGCCAACTTCATCCGTATGAAGGAAGAAGGGTTCGTTCCGGACCGCGACATCATCATGGCGCTGACCGCGGACGAGGAAGGCGGGGACGACAACGGCATCCAATGGCTCATCGCGAATCGCCGCAACCTGATCGACGCGGCATATGCGCTGAACGAGGGCGGGGGTGGATCACTCGAAAACGGCCGGCGTATCTCGAACAATGTCCAGGCCAGCGAGAAGATCTACCAGAGTTTCACGCTCGAGACGACCAACCCCGGCGGACACAGTTCGTTGCCCGTGAAGGACAACGCCATCTACCATCTCGCCAACGCGCTGCTCGAGATCCAGGCGTTTGATTTCCCGGTGAATCTCAATGAAGTGACGCGTGCATACTTCGAGCGCACCGCCGCTCTGGTCGATCCCGAGACCGCCGCCGCGATGCGGGCCATCCTCGGTTCGCGTCCCGATCCGCTGTCCGTCGATCTGCTTGCCCCGACGCCGGCATACAACTCCCGCATGCGCACCACCTGTGTGGCCACGATGCTCACCGCCGGGCACGCCGAGAACGCGTTGCCACAACGCGCGCAAGCAACGGTGAATTGTCGCATTCTTCCCGACGAAACGCCGGTGGACGTTCACAACACGTTGGTGCGAGTGGTGGACAACGATCAAGTGTCCATCACACCCATCGACGAGGGGCAAGCCAGCCCACCGTCACCCCTGACTCCGGAATTGCTCGAGGCCATCGAGCGCATGACAGAGCAAATGTGGCCTGACGTACCCGTGATCCCCACCATGAGCACGGGGGCCACCGATGGCCTGTACTTGCGGCGCGCCGGCATTCCGGTATACGGCGTCTCCGGCCTGTTCAATGACGTCAACGACGTTCGGGCCCACGGCCAGGACGAGCGGATCTCCACGAGGTCGTTCTACGAGGGGCTGGAATTCTTGTACCGGCTGGTGAAGACGTTGTCTTCGGCGGAGGTGATGTAACTCGAAGGTGAGAAGGGAGAAGTGAGAAGGGAGAGGGGAGAGGGCCACCCTCCCCGGGCGCGTCTCGTATTCCTAACGCAAGGACTCCACGCTGGACTCCGCTCGGCCGCCGTGTAACTTCAGATTCCGAAATCCACCAACCCAACTATGCAGGGAGGCAAGCATGACCGAGCAGCAGTCATCGGCGTCTGTTCAGGACAAGGCAAGGGCGCTCAAGCTCAGCGCCGTGATGCCGGCGATCACCGCGAATGACCTAGGGGCAAGTATCGAGTGGTACCGAGACGTGATCGGATTCGCCGTAGCGCAAGAAATCGAACACGAGGGGCAGCGGGTGGCGGCCGTGATGAGTGCCGGCGGCGTCCAGTTCTTACTCGGCCAAGACGATTTCGCCAAAGGCCGAGATCGCCAGAAGGGTGTCGGTCTCCGATTTCACCTCGTCAGCGAGCAAGATGTCGACGAGCTGGCGGCGGCAATCAAGGCTCGGGGGGGCACCTTGGATCAAGAGCCCACCGACCAACCGTGGGGCGCTCGAGATTTTGCCGTCGTCGATCCCAATGGATTCAAGATCTCGATCTCGAACGGAATGGGCGACGTGAGCTAGAAGGGACGTGAGACGTGAGACGTGAGAGGGCCCCGCCACACCCCGATTGGAGGGGAAGGGTGGCCGTCTCACATCTCACGTCTCACGTCTCACGGTTTCACCGCATCCAACACGTCCCCCAGGAACGTTCGGGGGCATCGCTCGACGCAGTTCCAGACTCTCGTTCCGAATTGTGACGTAGATCATCATCTACTGTCAACGCCACATTTACCTTCAGACCGATCGGGGCCAACCCATCGCGGTCAAGTCGGTCTTTGCCTATCTTCGTTCACGTCCCGGATCAACAATTGATGCGACGTAACCCAACGCCCCAAGTCACCCCCTGAGGGCGGAGAGAGTTTTTTTGTGCTAAAGGACCCGATGCAGACCACGCCAGTGCCCGGGCCCCGCCGAGGCCCCCTCATGAGAGCCGCAGCGAGCGTCTGGATGTGGATCGACGCCGGCGCGGCCCGATCGCCGGACTACGCGGCAAATAAAGGAGTCGACTGGATCCGCGTCATTCCCTTCGTGGGCGTGCACCTCATGGGTCTTGGCGTGATTTGGGTCGGCTGGAGCTTCACGGCCGTGTCCGTGGCTGCTGCACTCTACGTCGTTCGCATGTTCGCCATTACCGGGTTTTATCACCGATATTTTTCCCACCGTACCTTCCGAACCAGTCGAGTGGCCCAATTCTGCTTTGCCATCGTCGGGGCGAGTGCCGGGCAACGCGGACCGCTCTGGTGGGCTTCCCACCATCGGAAACACCATCGGTACTCAGATACAGAAGACGATGTTCACTCACCAAAGCAGCACGGGTTCTGGTGGGCGCACGTCGGATGGTTCATGTCGCCGTCCAACTTCCCGACCGACCTGGACGCCGTCCCGGATCTGGCCAAGTATCCGGAGCTCCGCTTTCTCGACCGGTTCGACGCCCTCGTGCCAATCGCGTTGGCCGTCACTCTGGTGCTCGTCGGAGGGTGGCAACTCTTGATCTGGGGATTCTTCATCAGCACGCTGTGCGTGTATCATGGAACCTGTTTCATCAATTCACTCGCCCACATGTTGGGACGCCGTCGATACGAAACTACCGACACGAGCAAGAACAGCCTCATCCTGGCCCTCATCACCATGGGCGAGGGATGGCACAACAACCACCATCGCTATCCCGGCGCCGCCCGCCAGGGATTTTTTTGGTGGGAGATCGACATCACCTATTATGGATTAGTCCTGCTGGAAAAACTCGGGATCATACACGATCTACGGCCAGTGCCGCGGCGCCTACTCGAACCCACCTGAACGGGCACAGACGGGCAGACGGTCAGACGGGCAGACGGGCAGACGGGCAGACGGGCAGACGGGCAGACGGGCCGGGGAGGTTAATCGCTTCGGGTAATCACCGCCATAAAGCAGGCTCCCTTCTCACTTCTCACTTCTCACCTCTCACGTCTCACGTCTCACTTCTCACGTCTCACGGTTCAATCGCAGCAACTAGCTGCGAGAGGGCGTTGTTAAGCGCCAACATTCCTTGTGCGCTGCCGCGGAAGTGGCCGAGGCGAACCACCACGAGATCGAGGGACGGAACGACGAACGTGCGTTGTCCTCCACCGCCGGCCATGAAGTAGGCGTCATCGGGCAGGTTCCATTGGCCGGCACGGTTCAGCCAAAAGAATCCACCATAGACGGGTCGGTCCCACGCCGGAGCCGGTGTGCTGACGAATTCCGTCCAGCCTTCCGGCAGCAATCTCTCGCCCAGCCACACTCCGTCCCACAAGTAGAGCAACCCGAGCCGTGCCCAATTTCGGGCGGTGCCGTAGTCATAGCCGGTCAATAAGAAGTTGCCGTACGGGTCGGGTTCGAGCACTTGCTTGCGAATACCGATCCGGTCGAACAATGCGCGCTGGGGGAACGTGAGGTATTCTTCGCCGCGTGCGCTCACGATTTGCTTGATGATGTATCCGATCGTGAGCGGATCGCTGTTGCGGTACCGGCCCTCGGTGTTCGGTGGAAACTGCACCGGGCGCGTGTACGAGTGCTCGAATACGTCGATCGCGCCTGTATAGATGTACATGTGATCCGGGTACCCTTTGTCGGGCGTATAGTCCGGATCCTGTGTCGCGATGAAGCGCAGCCCGCTGCTCATACGCATCAGGTCTTTCACCTTGATGTTGCGGCGCGGATCGTCGGCGGATTGCCACTCGGGAACCGGCGCACGATCGTCGAGGGCCACGGCTCCCTCGGCCACCAGCAGCGCGAGCAACGTTGCCGTGAGACTCTTTCCCATCGACCAGCTCTCGAGCTGGGTGTCTTTGTCGATCCCCGGAGCATACCGCTCGGCGATGATCTGCCCGGCGTGCACGACGATGAACGCCGCGGTGAGCGCCTCGGGATCGGCGAAGGCGGCATCGACCGCTGCATGGAGTCTGGCCTCGTCGATTTCCGGAGGGAGTGGTTCGTCGGTGACCACGTCACCCATGGGCCACGGCTGGCTCATCGGGTCGGGCAGCGCCGTCGTCACCGGCACCGGCGTGAAGTGCACGCTGTCCTCGCCTATCGGGTGGATCACGCAACCCTGATCGCCGTAGAACTTGGCGCTGCGTGTGATCGAGTGGTCCAACGTCATGTGGACCATTCGATCCGCGCGGTCGACCGTGATGTCCGTCAGTCGGTCTCGGTCCGCTTCGGCGAGAATGAAAAACCCGCTGTTGCGAGCGGCCTCGTCAACGTCCCTGCCCGAGACGAAGACGGCCGAGCAAAGTATCTTGGCGTAACCGGCCAACCCCTGGTCCGGAGGCGTTCCCGGCGGTGCGTAGGCACCTCCGTCGGCGGCGGACTGGAGCCACTCCACGGTGCGCGCCGCAAGGTCCCTTCCTTCGTTCGCGCACCTCGCAATCAGAATCGTCACCGCCGGCCACGTCAGGCCGACCCGCAGCCTTCGGGTGTGTCTGGAGAATGCCATTCTGCCCATGCGCTATAATGCAGCGATCCGCGTTCATCCGCACCCCCGGGCAGACGGGCAGACGGGCAGACGGGTGGACGGGTGGACGGGTGGACCGGCGGACGGAAAAGCGGAAGGAGGGGAAAAACGACGTGACGAGCTATGCTGCATTCCGGGATTGGCAAATCGCGTATGAAGCGCGCGGCGGGGGAGACCACGCCATCGTCTTTGTCCACGGCTGGTCGGGCGATCGCTCGTTCTGGCGGCGGCAAATGCGCAGCCTCGACACCGAGCGCCGGCTTGTGGCCGTGGATCTGATCGGCCATGGCGAGAGCGATGCACCCGAAACCGAATACTCCAAGAGTCTGTTTGCCGAATCCGTCGCCGCGGTCATGAACAACCTGGGCATCGAGCGGGCAGTACTGGTGGGCCACAGCATGGGTGTCACGGTCGTGCGACAATTCTATCGGCTTCACCCTGACCGTGTCGAAGCGTTAGTCGCCGTCGACGGTGCTATGGTCCCGATGCCGCCCGACAGGCTCGAGCAGATGATGGCCCCGCTGCGCAGGCCGGACTACAAGGAAGTCATGAAAGCCATGATGGAACAGATATCGGCCATGGCCCCGGGGCTATCGACGGACGACGCGGAACGCCTGAAGGCGGTTACGCTCTCAACGCCCCAGCACGTGCTGCTCGGTTCCGCCGAGGCGTCGGGTGATCCGGATGTGTGGAAGGACGATCCGATCGATGTGCCGATGCTCGTTCTGATGGCCAAAAATCCGTTCTCACCGGTTCCGTTGGACGAAAACCAGGCACTGGTGCGACGCATCGCGGCACGGCTGGAGTATCACGAATGGGAAGGCGTGTCACACTTGCTGACCATGGAACGGACGGACGAGTTCAACGGGCTGCTCATGGCGTTTGTGGAGCGGGTGAAGAGGGGAGAAGTCTGACGCCAGACGCGGGCCGATTACAAATTTGCAATTCTCAGATGGCTTCGATGCCCCTTGATGCCCCTCGATGCCCCCTGATGCCTCTTGATGCCTCTTGATCCCCCTGGATCCCTCGGATCCCCTTGATCCCCCTTGATCCCCCCCTGTCCCCAACAGCATCTTCCTAACTCAACACACATCACGCCGTACGCCCCGATCACGTGGAGGACCACATGAAAACTCCCACTTTCGCCCTCGCCGCTCTGCTACTCGCGATCCCCACCACCCAGCCACCCGAATCGGTGGGCAACGACCCGCGGGTAGCGGATGCGTTGAACCTGCTGGATATCTGGTTCGACGCTCAACAGCAGTACAGGAGTATCCCGGGGATCTCGGCGGCCGTGGTGTACGATCAGGAACTCCTCTGGAGCCGAGGCTTTGGGTATGCCGACGTCGAGCGCAAGATCGAAGCCACGCCCAAGACGATGTACAGCATTTGCTCCATCTCCAAGCTGTTCACGAGCATTGGTGTCATGCAGCTACGTGACCAAGGCCACCTACGTCTGGACGACCAGGTCGGCGACCACCTTTCCTGGTTCAACATCGGCGACACATATCCCGACGCTCCACCCGTAACGATCCAGGGAGTGCTTACGCACTCATCCGGGCTGCCGCGCGAATCGGACTATCCCTACTGGAGGCCACCGTTCGATTTTCCCACACACGACCAGATCGTACGACGGATATCGCAACAACAAGAACTCTATCCGGCAAGCCATATCTTCCAGTACTCGAACCTGGGATTGACTCTGGCCGGCGAGATCGTGGCGCACCGGTCGCGCATGGCTTATGACGATTACATCCGGCAGTACATTCTCGACCCGCTCGGCATGGAGGATACCAATCCCGAAATCCCGGTCGAGCATCGTGGAGGACGATTCGCCCAGGGTTACAGCGCTACCCGTCGCGACGGCGAGCGGCGTGAGGTCCAGTTTTTCCAAGGCAACGGCATCGCACCTGCCATGGGGTTCGCGTCTACGGTCGAAGACCTCGGGAAGTTTGCATCATGGCAATTCCGTTTGCTCGAGACAGGGAAGAAGGAAGTGCTCAAGGCCAACACGTTGCGAGAGATGCACCGGATACATTGGGTGAACCCGGATTGGCGCACCACATGGGGGCTCGGCTTCTCCGTGTCGCGCACCGACGACAAGACGTTTGTGGGTCACGGCGGCGGCTGTCCGGGATTCCTGTCACACTTCCGGATACAAGTCGACGAAAAGATCGCCACCATTGTTATGGTGAACACCAACGGTGAGAACCCGACTTTGTTCAGCCAGAGGGCCTACGAAGTCGTAGCGCCGGCAATCAAGGCGGCCACGAAAAGCTCTGACAAGGCCAAAACGCTCGATCCCCAGCTGCGCAAATTCATCGGTACGTACGACGGCTTTCCGTGGGGTGGCGAATCACACGTGATTTCGTGGGAGGGTGGCCTGGCCATGGTCAGCCTCCCGACCACCAACCCGCTCGAAAACTTGACCAAGCTCAAGCACGTCGATGGCAACACGTTCCGGCGTATCCGGGACGACGAGACACTTGCCGAGGAGATTGTCTTCGAGTTGGGACCCAACGGCGACGTGTTGCGGTGGAAGCAACACAGCAACTACAACGAGCGGATCCGTTAGTAAGGCTTATCGGACTTGCCGAGTCACCCCGGGCTAACGCCCGGGGTCGGCTTCCGCGTACCAAAGTCACTGCCCTCCGCCGCCCCCTGCTGCCCCTCGCTGCCCCAACAAGTCGGACAGTCGGACAGTCGGACAGTCGGACGGTCTGACAGTCGGATAGAGCTGCCCCTTGATGCTCTCGTGCCCCCGTGCCCCCGTGCCCCCGTGCCCCGGTCCCCCCAACTATAATTCCCACCCAACCATCTTCACCCGGAGCCCACCACCCTGCGCCGTTCCCAGAAATCCATATTCCTCTTTTGGCTCCCACTGGCGGGCGCATGGCTGATGATGGCGTTCGAAGGGCCCTTCCTGGCCGCCATCATCGCACGGCTACCGGAAGCGCGATTCAACCTGGCGGCGCACGGCGTCGCTGTGGCGTTTGCGATCTTGGTGGAAGCACCAATCATCATGATCATGAGCGCATCCACGGCGCTCGTGTCGGACGCGGCGAGCTTTCGGAAGCTGCGGAATTACACATACTCGCTGAACGTCATAATCACCGGTGCCATGTTGGTGGTGGTGACGCCACCGATATTCCGCTGGGTATTTGAGGGCCTCATCGGTCTCCCAGGCGACATAGCCCACCTTACCCACGTCTCACTTTTGATTCTGCTGCCATGGCCGGGTGCGATCGGTTATCGGCGTTTCTTTCAAGGCCTGTTGATCAAGGCCAACCTCACCCGATTCGTGGCGTACGGCACGCTGGTGCGATTGGCCGTGATGACATCCACCGCACTGGTGTTGTACCTCGTGTTCTCGTTACCGGGAGCGTATGTAGGAGCGGCCGCGCTCTCTGCCGGCGTCTGCGTGGAAGCGTTGGCCAGCCGGTGGATGGTGCGGCGCACGATGCGCGAGCTCTTGGACAAGGCAGAAGGAGCCGGCGGCGAGGAACCGCTCAGCTACAGCCGCATCAACCACTTCTACTATCCCCTCGCGCTTACCTCGATCGTCGGCCTGGCGGCGCACCCCATGCTCATCTTTTTCATGGGACGGGCAAGGTTTCCCATAGAATCGCTGGCGGTGTTCCCCGTCGTGCACGCGCTCTCGTTCATGTTCCGCGCCCTGGGGTTGAGCTACCAAGAGGTGGTCATTGCACTGTTGGGCAAGGACCTCGAACACTTGAAAGAATTGGGTCGCTTCGCGGCCGGACTGGGCATAGCAACATCGGCCGCGCTCGCCCTGATCGCGTTTACGCCTCTGGCCCACGTTTGGTTTGTGACGATTTCCGGCTTGAGCCCCGAGCTGGCGGAGTTCGCCATCGTGCCGGCACGGATCCTGGCTCCGTTCCCCGCCCTTTCCGTCTTGCTCTCGTTCCAGCGGGGATTGTTGGTCCAAGGACGGCATACCGGGCCCATCACGCCGGCCACCATCATAGAGGTCGGCGGCATCGCGCTGGCGTTCGTCGCCTGCAGCAACGGGCTCAACATGATAGGAGTGACCGCGGCCATGATCGCGTTCGTCGTCGGCCGAACGGCCAGTAATGCGTATCTGGTGCCGGCGGGGTTGCGGGTGGTGGGCCGCTCCCGGCCCGTCCCCGGGTGCTAGGTTTCAGGTTTCAGGTTTCAGGTTCTTGGTTACCGGTTACCGGTTACCGGTTACCGGTTACCGGTTACCGGGCACGATCTCACGTTGTCCGTTGCACGTCTACGACCTACACCCTACACCCTACAACCTACGACCTACAACCTACAACCCACTCCCTGTACTCAAGACATTTCCAACCAAGAAGCGATCGAAGAAATCGTCGGCGGCGTTGAACGATTTCAAGAACCGATCGTAAATCAAGAAATCATGCACGTCATCCGGAAAGATGAGCAACTCATGGTAGACATCGTGCGCGCGCAAGAGTTGCACGAGGCCTACCGTCTGCGAGAACTCCACGTTGCGATCGTCATCGCCGTGGATCAGCAGCACGGGTGACGTCCACTTATCCATCGTGGCGATGGCCGACGACTGGTATGACATGCTGTCCGGATGAATCGTGTTGCCCCACAGGTGCACGCCAGCCATGTCGACGCCGGCGGCGAAGACATCCGAGTTTCGGGCGAGCCCCTGTGCGGTGAGGACACCGCCGTAGGAAAGACCCCAGAGTCCCACGCGATTCGGATCTACGTCAGGTCGACTCTGTAGATATTTCCCAGCAGCGAGAATGTCCTGGTATTCCGTGTTGCCTTCCCCGCCCCTACCCGGCGCATTCCTGAACTCTTTTCCATAGCCGACGCCGCTGCGGTAGTTCACCGACAACACGACATATCCCTTATTCGCAAAATATTGGTTGAGGGCGTACGCCATGTGATAGAAATGCATATAGTGATAGCCGAGCAGCATCTGCCTCCTTGACCCGCCGTGGATGAAGATCACCGCAGGACGTTTCTCACCGGGCCGGATATCGCGCGGCACAAACACCTGATTCCAGAATTCCATGCCGTCCGCCGCGGTGAGCGTGACGTTTTCCGGCACGACCTGATCGTCTATGGGAAAATCGGATGGCAACTCCGGTGCGATGACGTGTGGTGTGCCGCCGTCCGAAGCCACGAGCGCAACCGATTGGGGTTGCGTCGCGCCGGCGCTAAAAATCGCGATTTTGTCGCCCGACGCCAATGCGACCGGATAGGTTTCGATACCGTCACCAGTCGTGAGCTGCTCGGCACGACCACCCGCTGTCGATACCTTCCAAAGATGACGCCGGTGAATATCGCCGACGTTGGTGCTGTAATAGAGATATCGTCCGTCGCTGGACAATCCGATGTGTTCGGCAATTCCTTCGCCGGGCGTCAGCTCGATCGGCTCGCCGTTCTGACCGGATGCCCGCACCGAGTAGTAGTGCCGCCAGTTGCCGGGCTCGGCCATGAACAGAATGTGCTCGTTCGCCCACAGCAGGCCCCGGACTTGGGCAAACGCCGAGTCGCCGGGTTCGTTGTGCCAGATCTCCCGACCGGTGCCGGTCTCGACATCCGCGACCCAAATTGAAAACGAGTACCCACCGGCAAACTTCGACTCCACCAACCCCGGCCGCGTCTCCGGTTCGCCACGCGGACGGCGGTTTCTCCGGAAAGGAACCGCGCGCCGGCCACCGAATGCCAGACCGGGCCGGCGCATGAAGGCGATCCGTTTGCCGTCGGGCGACCACACAGGTGCCGCGTCGAGATCTACGCCGGCAGCGAGGTACCTGATTCCCGGGTCCTCGACGTCATAGACACCGACGTAACTGTGATCCTCGCGATCGCTCACGAACGCGATCTTTCGGCTGTCGGGTGACCAAACCGGATCCCCGCTTCCACCGAACACCTTGAAGAGCGGAGCCCCGTCGTCCGCGCCGCCACCACCCACGCGGGCCCGATACAGGCTGTCTCCCCGCTCGTAGAGCACCCACTTGCCGTCCGGTGAGAGGACGGGATTGCCCGCCTCGACGACCCTATGCGGCGACCCGCCATCCGTCGTGACCGCCCAAACAGCACGTTCGGCTCCCTGAGGGTCACTGGAGGGATTGGCTACCCATCCCTCCCGGTTTGGGCGATGTCCTCTGACGTACACGAGGGTCGAGCCGTCGTCGGAGATTCTCAGATCGGTCAGGTCCTGTCCCAGATCGTTCATGTCGAACGTGAGTCGCACCGGGGTGAAGTCGGGCGCCGCCGCCGTGTAGACGTTCCGCCTTCCCCGCTCATACTGGAGCCACGCGATGCGATCGGCGTTTTTTGCCGAAACCAAGTCGAATGGATAGCCGGGACTCAATACCTGATCGATGGTGAAGCGGTTTTGTGCGTGGAGTGACGGCGCGACGCAGAGGACGGAAATAACGGCGAGGCAAGCGAGACTTCTTGCGCGGTCGAACATCGTTGGCTCCTCACGAAAGACGGGCAAACGGGCAAACGGGCAGACGGGCGGTAACCGCCGCAAGGCTTGTTGCGGTTTACGATGCACGGCTCCCGGCTCCCTGCTCCCTGCTCCCTGCTCCCTGCTCCCTGCAAGATGCCGATGTGGACCGCCCCGTGCGAGGGGCTCGGCGGGAAGTCGCCACACAAAAAAAAACCCACCGGCGCTAACCGGTGGGGGTTTTCACCGCTTGATTGGGCGGTCTACTGCTTGTTCATGACCATTATGAACGTGGCGGGCTCTTCCTGCCCGTCATCGTCGAAATCATGCGAATCGGTGCCGCTCAGCGTCAGAACATTACCCGCGAGGACGTACGCCATCGTTTCCGGCAAGTCCTGTCCAACTTCATCGAGGATCAAGTTTTGTCCCTCAATTGTGTACGTGCCCGAAAAATCCTCCTGAGGGTCGCCCGGGAACGTATTGACACCCGAATAGGCCGTCTCGGTGAACGTGATCGTGAGCGTCAAGCCCATACCGACTAGCTCGGCCGTCGTAGAGGTGTTCGCGACACTCGTGACGGTGTAGGCGCTCGCAATCCACTGACCGACGAGATCGGCTGGTGAAGCGGGTCCGGTGCTGGCGTCACTGCAGCCAATGGCTACCGAGGCGAGGAGGGCAATGCCCATACTCGAGGTTTTCATGCTTACTCTCCATTTTTGGGGCGCTATTAGGGGCCATAAAATGGCTAGGGGCAGCATCGGATGCCGTGGCCTGTATCACATTGCGACTGGACTCGCCCATCGACCAAACCCGAGGTATAATGGAGGTTGGCCTCTTTGACGGAGGGGATGGTTCGATGGCAGACCTGGATCTCATCGTCGACCCGGAGCAGCGAGGAGTTGGGGGGGTCGCCCGGCGAACGTTCATCAAGGGCGTGATCGCCGCGGGAGCGGCCGTGTCGTCGGCCGGCTATCTGTTCCGATCGTCGGGCTTGTTCGCCCAGCCGTCCGCCCAGGGGGCGGTCGAACGGCTCATCACCCTGAACGTCAACGGACAGCAACGGCGGGTGGACGTGCTCCCCCACGAGACGCTGGCGATGACGCTCAGGTACAAACTCGGTTTGACCGGCACGAAGTTCGGCTGCGACCGGGCCGAATGCGGCGCTTGCACCGTCTTGATCGATGGCGCCAACCGGTACTCGTGTTCCACCCTGACACACTCGGTTCGAGGCCACGAGATCACCACCATCGAGGGACTGGCAATCTCCGAAACCCGGCTCCATCCCGTCCAGCAGGCCGTTCTAGACGAAGGCGGATTCCAGTGTGCTTTCTGCGCACCCGGATTCATCATGAGCATGGCCGCGCTGGTCGAGAACAATCCCAACCCGACCCGCGAAGAGGCCGCTCACGCCCTCTCCGGCAACCTCTGCCGCTGCGGCGACTACAACAAGATCCTGAATTCAGCCATGCGGGCCGCCGAATACGCCCGCCGTCGCGGATAGGGGGCCATTACCATGGCACTAATCGGACAGGACATCGCAGCGCCCGATCTGGTCGCAAAGATTACGGGGCGAGCCAAGTACGCCGAGGATTTCCGCGCCGAGGGGATGGTCTTTGCCAAGCTGCTGCTGAGCCCGATGCCGCACGCACGGGTGCGCAGCGTGGATGCCACCGAAGCACTCGCCATGCCCGGCGTCATCGGTATCCTCAGAGCCGACGAGGTTCCCCAGGTAGATGCCCCGCGCGAGGCATGCCTCACGGACGAACCGCTCTACGAAGGAGAGCCGGTTCTCGCCATCGCGGCGGTGGACGAGACCACGGCGGCCGACGCCATCGACCTGGTCAAGGTCGATTTCGAGCCGCTCCCCTTCGTGCTCGACCCGCTCGAGAGTTTGCGCCCCAACGGGCCCAACGCGCGGACGCAAGGCAACTACTTCCGCAGATCGCAAGACCCGGAAGAGGCGGGCTTTCAAACACTGAAGTGGACCATGGCGGAGTTTGCCGAAGTCCGCGAAGGGCGCTTGCCCATGGGGGGAGAGGCCCAAACCGAATGGTCGATCGGAGACGTCGAGGCCGAACTGGCTCGTGCGGACGTGGTCTTGGATGAGACGATCGTTCACCAAACGCTGTCGCATCATACCATGGAACCGCGCAGCGCCATGGCGTACTGGCAAAACGGTAAGCTCTACCTCCATGCGTCCACGCAGAGTACGGCACAAACTCGCGCCGGCGTTGCCCGATCGCTCGAGATGGAACTGGACGACGTCGTGTTGATCGCCGAATACTGTGGTGGCGGATTCGGGAGCAAGATCGCTGGGAACCCGATCGCGCTGGTGCCCGCCCTGCTGTCCAAGAAACTCGGGCGCCCGGTGATGCTGCGTATCACACGCTACGAGGAGACCTACATCGGACGGTGTCGGCCCGGCTTTCAGGCGCGGGTCAAGATGGGATTCCGATCCGACGGGCAGGTGACCGGTATCGATCTCTTCATCGTCGAAGACGGCGGGGCGTACGGTTCGGGCGACATGGGCACGGCGGGGATCGTGGCCTCGCTCTCGTACCAACCAACGTCGATGCGGATGCGAGGAGTATCACTCTACACCAATACCCCGCCGCGGTCGGCACAACGGGGCCCCGGTGGCGCCCAGATCGTGGGCATGTTGGAGCCACTGATGGATAAGGCGGCTCGCGAATTGGGAATCGACCGCGCCGAGATCCGACGCATCAATGCCCCGGACAACAACGGGTGGTTGGGGCCTAGCAAGGTGAAGGTGACGAGCGCCTACGTCCGCGAAGCCATCGACAAAGGCAAGGAGATTTTTGGATGGGATGAGAGAATCCGGCTCAGTGGCCAGCGCAACGGAACGAAAGTAACCGGTGTCGGGATCGGTTTGAGTCCGTTCGTCGGGGGAAGCTCGGGCTTCGATGGTTTGCTCGTCATCAAACCGGATGGGAAACTCTATATACATCAGGGCATCGGGAACCTCGGCACCCACTCGGTAGCCGACACGGCTCGCGCCGCGGCCGACGTGTTGGGCATGCCATGGAATCGATGCGTGGTGGTGTGGGGCGACACGAGTCGGCATCTGCCCTGGAGTTCGGTCCAAGCCGGAAGTCAAACCATTCACGCCCACACCCGCGCCAACCATGCCGCCGCCATGGACGCGCGGCGCAAGCTTCAGGAGATCGCAGCGCGCGAACTCGGCGGATCGCCGTCCGATTATACAATGCGCGGTGGACGCGTCCGGCATCGATCCAACTCCTCCTTGCAAATGACCATGGGCTACGCGGCCCGCCGCGCCATTCAATCGGGTGGCAAGTACAGCGGCCACGTTTTGAACGAAGATCTCAACGCGATGACGGTCGCGTCGGCGACCGCGCTGGCGGGTCAAGGCCTCGTGGCCGCCGCCCGCGACCGATATCCGCATGAGGGAAGCACTTGGTCGTTCGTTGTTGGTTTCGCGTTGGTTGAAATCGACGTGGAGACCGGCGTGGTTGACATCAAGGAATACACGGGCGTGACGGATTGCGGCAAGGTCGTTCACCCCCGCAGCCTGGCCGCACAAATCCACGGCGGCGGCGTACAGGGGTTCGGAATCGCACGGAGCCAAAAGTGGGTGTACGATCCACGGTGGGGAGTGGGATTTGCGAAACGGTTCTACACGGCGCGCCCCCCCGGCATTCTGGACGTGCCGTTGGAGATGAAGTGGGGGGCCGTGAACATTCCAGACCCGCAGACACCGGTCGGAGCGAAGGGAATCGGCGAGCCACCGGTCGGCGCCGGTTCCGCTGCCATCACGTCCGCCATCTCGGACGCGCTCGGCGGGCAGTGCCTGTGCCGGACGCCGCTGACCAGCGACGTGATCCTGGCGGCCCTCGAGGGTCGAGAGCAGCCGTATCGACCACTCGAAATTCACGTGTGACCGGGGAGATTGAGCAATGGCCGTAATACGCGACATGATTCCGGCGTTCGAGCTCTTCCAACCGACGAGCGTCGACGAGGCTCTTTCCCTCTTGGACGAGTACGGAGACGACTCGTGGGTCCTGGCCGGCGGGTTGGACAGCTTCGATTGGTTCAAGGATCGGATAAAACGACCGAAGGCCGTCGTGGAGTTGGGAGGGATCGACGAACTGCGTGGCGTGCGTTCCACCGAGGACGGGTTGGAAATCGGCGCCATGACGACGCTCACCGAGGTGGCGGCGCATACCGAGATCCAAAACAACTACGGGCTCCTGTCACAAGCGGCGATCCAAGTAGCCACGCCGCAGATCCGCAATCAAGGAACCCTTGGCGGGAATATCTCGCAGGACACGCGCTGCTGGTACTACCGCGCCGGGTGGCCATGCTACCGGGCCGGAGGGAACATCTGCTACGCTTCCGCGCCAGAGGCGATGAACCGCGAGCACTGCATCTTCGGTTCGAATCGCTGCGTGGCGGTGAACCAATCCGACACCGCCGGCGCGTTGATCACGCTCGACGCCAAGATGGTCGTGCGTACCGGAGGTGACGAGCGGGTGGTCGACGCCGAAGACTTCTTCATTGGCCCCGGTACCGACATTACCCGTATGACCATTCTTCGCCCGGGAGACCTACTGACCAGTATTCGCCTTCCGAACACGTGGGCCGGAAGCACGTTCTACTGGGAAAAGGTCGAGGATCGCAAGTCGTGGGACTTCGCGCTCGTGAGCGTCGCAGCCGCGCTGAAATTGAGTAACGGGAATATTCAGGACGCCCGAATCACGGTGAACGGTGTCGCGCCGTACCCGATGCGATTGGATGCGGTGGAACGCACGGTTCGCGGGCAATCCGTGAGCGAAGAAACCGCACAGGCCGGTGGCGACCTGGCAATCCGCCGCGCCAAAGCGCTGCGCCACAACGACTACAAGCTGCCGTTGATGCGCAACCTCGTCCGGCGCGCACTGCGCGGGGAGCCGTCCTAAAATGGAATTTCTACGACGGGCAAGTAACCCGTGGGGGCAGGACGTGCTCATCGGAGTCGCCTGGGACCTCATGTGGTTGGCCATCATCGTTGGCCTGGCCTTTACCCTCGGTCATGCGCTCTATGCAAAGTTCTACGCTCCCAAGGAAACGCCCGCCCCATTCGATCCAAGCCAAGCAGGCGTCGATATTCCGGACCGCGTGTTGCGGCACACCGGATCTGCGCGCGCGTTTCATTGGCTCATGGCCGTCGCGATGTTCGTTTTGCTCATCACGGCATTCTTCCCCGTGGTAGGGATTCAATTTCCATGGGTAACCATTCACTGGATTGCCGGAATCGGTCTGATCGTCTCCATCGCGTATCACATCTGGCATTCCATCGTCAAACAAGACTTCTGGTCGATGTGGATCAAGAAAGAGGAGATCAAGGAAGGCACGCGCGAGTTGTCGCGCATGTGGAAACGATCGACCGAATCGGGACCCAAAACAGGAAAGTATCCAATCGATCACAAGCTCTTTCACCATGTGATCGTGGTCGTGACCCTCGGCGCCATCGGCACGGGGCTCTTGATGATGTTCCGCGTGGACACACCGTTCTGGGCGCGCAATCCGTATATCTTGTCGGATCAACTTTGGGGATTCGTGTACGTGCTGCACGGTATCTCAGGGGTGGCACTCATCACGTTCGTCATGGCGCATGTGTACTTCGCCATCCGTCCGGACAAGTGGTGGATTACTCTGTCCATGATCAACGGCTTCATAGGGCGGGAACAATATCTGGAGCACCACGACCTAAAACAGTGGGCGGTCAACGGCCAGAAAACCCCATCACCACTTGCCGGTACGAAAACCGGCGCCGGTTCCGAGCGGCTGCGCGAGGGCGTGCCCCAAGACAAACGATCCGATCACTGAATTGACCCGCGACGAACTCCAAAAACGGATCGACGCCATCGAGGAGAGCTACGAGTTCTTCTTGGCGTACGCCGCATGTGGCGTATCGGGCGAACAGTCCGATGATGAGGTGCGCCAGTTTCTCCAACGCATGGATGAGGCCCTGACCGACGTGGCGAACGGCTTCAAGAGCGTCGCCGAGCAAGACGCTTCCTCCCCGGCCGAACCGGTCCAAGCCATGATCGATGTGTTGGATCGAGATGCCCGGACGACGCAGGCGGCGGTTCGTCTGGTGTTGGCTCGATCCTCGATCGGCTCGCAGCTCATCGACAACCTCAACGCGTCGATTCACGTGCGGGCGATGCTCACGGATCTGTTTCTCATTGACGAGGCGTTGAAATAGTCGGACGGTCGGACGGAATGACGGAATGACGGTAGTATGCCTCTCGACGCCTCTTGATACGTCAAAGCTTTAGAGGACACTGATCCCCCCGCCCGACTCCCCATAAAGCAGACCCCGGGCGCAGCCGGGCAGCCGGGCAGGCGGGCGGGGGCGGTTGGGCGGCCAGTAACGTCTACAATATCATGGAATCAAACCATGTGCCCGTCTGCCCGTCGGGGAGTGTGGGGCGGGGAGTGGGCCCGTCGGGAGGGGTTCGGGGCGGGGAGGGCCCGTCGGGAGGGGAAGGGAGCGGGGAAGGCCCGTCGGGGGTGTTGGAGGGATTGCCACGGGGGTAATGTTGAGGCTCCTATAAACCGGTCTCGGAGCGGATCCACCGTCCACTTCCCCTACACAACGAACGCGAGGAGCGAGTGATGACCACCACCGACAGCACCACCAACAATGGCGTGAACGTCGAAGCGTTGCTCGACGCACGCAAAGCACTCACCGAGGCGCCTGAGGCCGCCCAGTTCCAATGGCGGGCGAAGTGTGACTGGCTGAAAGGCACCCACAGTCGCTCTACCGTGGAGGGATTCTTCGGGCTTGGCGAGGAGCAGAAGCACAAGAGCACATTCACCTTCGACGCCGACCATCCCGAAGTTTTCGCGTCCGAGGACCATGGTGCGACACCGGTCGAGATCGTGTTGGCCGGTCTGGCCAGCTGCCTCACTGCCGGCATCGCGTCCGTCGCCCAGCTTCGTGAGATCCAGCTCCGTTCCGTCACGGCGACCGTCGAGGGTGGGATGGACATCCAGGGTATCCTCGGCATGGACAGCGACGTACGGCCCGGCTTCGACGGCATCAAGGTGACCTACAAGATCGACGCCGACGCGACAGCCGACGAGATCAAGGCGATCGTCGCCCAGTCGCAAAAGCGGTCGGCCGTATTTGACGTGGTCACGAACCCCACGAACGTCGCGGTCGAGGTCAACTGACGGCGCAAAGCGGGATTCGAGGAACGGGTCCCCGGCGTACCACTACCGTCGTCATTGGGGCTGGCCATGCCGGGTTGGCCATGAGTCGCTGCCTCGCTGAACGCTCGATCGATCACGTGGTCCTCGAGCGGGGCGAGGTGGCCAACACCTGGAAAACCGAGCGATGGGACTCGTTGCGGCTGTTGACGCCCAACTGGCAGAGCCGGCTCCCGGGCTACGGGTACGAGGGTAACGATCCCGACGGCTTCCGTACGATGCCCGAGACGGTCGATTTTATCGAGCGGTATGCGGACGTGATTTCGGCCCCGGTCCAGACCGACACCACCGTCACCTCGGTGCGCAGCATCGACGACGGCTATAGGGTCGCCACCAACCAAGGCGACTGGCAGTGCCGGACCGTCGTTATCGCAAACGGGGCCTGTAGCGTCGCGCATGTCCCGGCAGTCGCGGAGGGGGTGCCATCCTCCATCACGATGATCACGCCGACGCAGTACCGCAACCCGGACCAGATCGAGAAGGGTGGCGTGCTCGTCGTCGGCGCCTCGGCCTCCGGCACACAGATCGCCGAAGAGATCCACCGCTCGGGCCGGCCCGTGACCCTCTCGCTTGGCGAGCACATCCGGGTGCCCCGCGTCTATCGGGACAGAGACATCAAGTGGTGGATGGACGCGGCGGGCGTGCTCGACGAGTTCTATACCGAGGTCGACAACATCGACCGGGTTCGCAACGTACCGTCGCTGCAGCTCGCGGGCTCCGACGACCGTCGCACCGTCGATCTCAACTCCCTGACGGACATCGGCGTGAAGCTCCGCGGTCGTCTTGCCGGCATGAACGAGGGCAAGGCGCAGTTCTCTGGCTCCTTGCGGAACCTGTGCGCGATGGCCGACCTCAAGATGAACAGGCTACTCGACAGGATCGACGAGTGGGCGGCCGAAAACCTAGGCGACGACGAAGTCATTCCGCCGCACCGCTTCGACCCTACCCGGGTCGAGGCGTCACCGCCGCTCGGTATGGATCTGAAGAGCGGTGAGATCCAGACCATCGTCTGGGCCACCGGGTTTCGCCCGGATCACCCTCGTGGCTCGACGTGCCGGTCTTCGACCGCAAGGGCCGCCTCCGGCACGACGGTGGTGTCGTCGAGGCCCCCGGCATGTATTTGTTGGGCATCCCGTTCCTCCGCCGTCGCAAGTCGAGTCTCATCGACGGCGCCGCCGACCATGCTCGTGATCTGAGCGCCCACCTCGCGTCCCACCTCGACCACCGGATCGCCACCGCCCAGGTCTGACGACAAAAGCTCGGTCCGGGTGCGTTCTTGCTAAGGAACGGCGGGGGTCACCGTGCGCGGCGCCACGAACTCTTGATCCAGGGTTCGTATCAGATCGACCTCGGCGTTCATCTCTCGGCTCAGCACCAGATGCAGCTCCTTGGCTTCTTCCAGATCCCACTCGAAGGAGGCGATATGGTCCGTGACGTCCATGAGACCCTTCACGAGCTCGTCGCGGGTCGATTGATAAGCACTTAGGGCGGCGTCACTACCCTTGGCCACCGCCCGAGCCAATAACTCGGCGTCACGAAGGGCGTCAGTGATCCCGTGCGCTGTGAGGGGATCTTTAAAGTAGGCGGCGTCGCCGACAAGAGCCCAACCGGGCCCCGCAGCCCGTCGGAGGAAGCCGGGTGTCCCAGGAAAAGCTCTTAGCTTCCCCGAAGCCTCGCTCTCGGCGACTCTCTTTGCCAGGCTCGGCGAGACATCACTTATCACGTCGCGGTAAAGAGCTTCGAGCCCATTCTCTCGGTTGTTCTCGAAGCGGGTCGGCGGGAGCGAAGCGAAGACACATGTATCGCCGTTATTCGTGGGGATGGCTCCCACAGCCGCACCTATGTTGTAGAACCAGTGGAAACCCTCCAACCCTAGATTCTTCTTGTAGCCGTGGATGGATGCGGTAGTGTGAGGAACGGAGTATGTGCACTCGGCTTGCAGAATCCGCGCGACGCGCGATCGCAGACCGTCGGCCCCGATGACGAGATCGGCACCCACATTGATCTCGCTACGGTCGGGTCCGGCGATCCGCGCGCCACGTATACGGCCGTCGGGCGCCCGAAGCAGGTCGACCACCGAGTGGCCGTGGGCCACCTCGGCGCCGGCAGCCACCGCGGCGTCGACGAGCACCGAGTCAAGCACCGTCCGACGCGGAGCGTACAACGCGTCTACACCGTCCCGCTCCTTGATCGACACTTCGATGGTCTCGTCACCGTAGTGGAAGGAAGTCTTCGGAATGGCTGGCGTCTCGGCCGCCCGGATGGCGTCCAACACGCCCCAGCGGTGCAGTTGGAGCACTCCGGCCCGCATGAGCGCGTGAGTCGACAGAGTGTCACTTCCATGGCTGGTTGGGTCGACCACGAGGACTCGTAGCCCCTGACGGGCCAGGAGCATCGCGGTGGACGCGCCCGCGCAACGCGCGCCGGCGATGACAACGTCGTAGCGGTCCCGCGAGATGGGCGATTGCAGGGCGGAGGACATGGATAGGAACATGTGGCTTGGCTACACCGTCATCAAGCTCTCGACGGGCGGGCGGGCAGACGGGCGGACGGGCGGGCGGGCGGACGGGCGGACGGGCGGACGGGCGGACGGGCAGACGGGCAGACGGGTAGACGGGTAGACGGGCGGACGGGTAGACGGGCGGACGGACAGATGAATATCCAATATCGAATACTCAATATTGGATATTCTATATTGGATATTCAATATTGAAGAAGGGGGCATCATGGAATTCTTGCTGCACGTGGTCGTCACTGCCGGCCTGCTGTTACTCGTCGCCCATTGGGTGAAGGGGTTCGAGATTCAGAGCGGGAAGATCGCGCTGTGGAGCGCATTGGTCTTGGGACTGGCCAACGGAATCGTGAGGCCCGTACTGGTCTTCTTTACGCTTCCCCTCACCATCATCACGCTCGGCTTGTTCCTGATCGTGATCAACGCGGTGATGCTGAAGCTCGCGGCGGCCATCGTGAAGGGCTTCGACATCAAGGGGTTTCGTCCGGCCCTACTTGGCAGCGTACTGTTGAGCTTGTTGAACCTGGCGGTGTCGGCGTTGTTTGGGATTTAGGACGGAAGGACGGAAGGACGGACAGATGAATATTCAATATTGGATATTGGATATTGGATATTCAAGTGTCCCAAACTCAGGAAACGCCCGGCTGCCGCTTCCGCAACATGAACAGCCCTTCCGACCCGCTGGTCACGATGATCGTGCCGCTCTCGAAGAACGGATAGTTGCTCCACGAGCCGTCGAAGCCCGGAGCGTCCTCCGTCCACGGCACCGTGTCGAAATACCCCACCTGAACCGGATTCGCCGGATCGCTGATGTCGATAATACGCAAACCGCTGACATAGTTCGACTGGTACATCAGGTTCCCGCGGATGTAGAGATTGTGGTCGGTCGACCGATTCTCTGATATGTACTCCCCGAGAAGAATCGGGTCATCGAGATCTTCGATGTCCCAAATCAACGTCCGCGTCCCCTCGACGAGGCCGCTGATCTCGTCTCCCTCGTCGTTCATGTAGAAATACCGGTGATCGTCGGTCAGCCAGCCCTGGTGGGAGTACGCCACGTTGGGATACGTGGCATGACTCACCGCAACCGGATCGTCCTTGTCGCTCACGTCGGCGATGCTGAGAGCCGTCTCGTTGGACCCAAAGCAGATTTCCTTGCCGCGATAATCCCCGTCGGGACCCTTGTAGACGACGCACTGCGCATCGTGAGAATACCCGGTGCCCGACCCGCCGGTCAACGGATCGGCAAAACACCCCGCAAACGTGGGATTGCTCGGATCTTGGATGTTGATCATGTGCAACCCGCCGCCACACGTTTCACCACCACCACTACTGCCCACTGCAAACGCGTAGCCGGTCTCTTCATTGATCACGATGTTGTGCGCGCTGAAGATGCCGTCGTAACGCGCCGTCTCGGCAAACGTCACCGGCGCATTGCGCACGTCGCGGAGTTGTGTGAGATCGAACACCTGCACCCCGTGCGCACCTGCGTTGTCGGAAACGATGAACGCGTGATCATTGTAGACCTTGATGTCGCGCCAAACGCTTCCAGAAGCAACAACCGTCTTCGGTAATCTGCCGACAAATTGCGGATTCACCGCATCGGTAACATCCACAAAAGCGGTGGCGTCCGTCAGCCCAACCAACGCGTACTCATGGCCGGTTTCCGGATCGGTCCAACCCCATAGGTCGTTTGCTTTCACACCCCGCCCGCCGCCGATCGATGCCACCGGCAGAAAGGACACCATGTCGATCTCGTTGCAACCGAAATCCGATGCTTCGCCTTCGGTGCACTCCACTTCGCCTCCAACCACCGCATCCAGCCCTTCGACCTCGGCCCACACCTTGTCCGCCGTGTTCCAGCGCGTCCCTCTGCGCGTCAGGATAACCGCCGTCCCCATTCCATAGTCGTCGCCGGCTGCACCACCGATCGCCAGATCGCCGGCTACCGACAGGGTGCTGGCGAACTGGTCGCGCGTCTCTAGACCGGATACGGCAAGTTTGTTGGAACCGATCCACTCGCCATCGGCGCTGCGCCGGAACCGATACACGCCACCCGTGAACGTGGACACACCCGACGCACCAACCCACACGTCGTTGCCGTCCGACGCAATGGTGGTACCGAAAAAACTCCCTGGCCCGGCGTCAAACGCTGCGAGACGGGAGTCCTGCGACCACTCGCCGGTTTCCGGATCTCGCGCAAATACGTACACGCTCGCCGGAACTTGAAAGTTTCCAGGAGCACCGACGAGCGCGAGCCCGTCGTGGATGGCTACCGCGGAGCCGAATTGCGAGTTCGCAGCTAGGCCGGCAACGTCAAGCTTACCCTCTTCGACCCATTGACTTCCTCTGTGTCGGAAGACGTACGCGGCCCCAGCGTTCCCGTTCTTCCGTCCCGCGCCGATCACCGCCATATCACCTTCGAGGGCGATGCCCATTCCGAACCAATCGTCCTCTGCTCCGTCGGACGCCATGAGCCTGCCGTCGGGTTGCCACGATCCGTCGGGTTGATGCCGGTACGCGAATACCCCACCACGGCCCCCGCCGTGGGCCCACGCGGCGATCATCGCCACGTCGCCGGTCATGGCGATCACGCGGCCGAACGCGTCTCCCGGCGCAAGGACGGCCGGCTGCAATCTGGCCGTTTCCCGCCACGTACCGGAACCGTCCCTCGTGAAGACGTAGGCGGCCCCGGTGGTCTGGTCAATCACAGTGGCGCCGGAGATCATCGTATTCCCCGACCACCCCAGGGCCCGACCGAAATGGTCGCCCACGATGGCATCAGACGCACGGAGCTGGGCCACCTCCTGCCACTCGCCGCTGGGGCGGGGGCGGTACACGAACACTATGCCCTCGCGTTGCTCGTTGAGCGGCTCGGCCACGAAGACTTCCCCGTCGCCCGCCGCGACGGCGGTAGCGTATCCCTGGGCGTGGACAACTCCGGGGACGAGCGAAGCCGCCACGCACGCGGCGGCGATCAACAATGCGATACGTTTCATGCCTATCGATTCTCCCGATATCTGGATGGAATTCACCAATATACCTAGGTGTAACACCGATTCGGGCCGGGCGTTCACTACGGGCGGAGACCCTTCGGGCGATTTCAGATTGCAGATTGCAGATCTCAGATTGACTGCTGCCCCTTGCTGCCTCCACTGCCTCCACTGCCTCCACTGCCGCGCTGCTCCCCGTCGACGTTAGTATTCCGCCATGCTTCAGCCATTCGACGAGCGCAATCGCGACCTGATCGTCAACGTCAACGGCGGGCTCGTGCACCGGGACGAGGCCGGGGTGAGCCCGTTCGACAGTGTGGTCCAGGGGGGAGACGCCGTTTGGGAGGGGCTGCGACTCTACAACGGGCGCATTTTCCGATTGCTCGACCATCTGGACCGGCTGCGGCGTTCGGCCACCGCACTGGCGTTTACCGATATCCCGGCCAACGACGATATCATCGAAGAGATCCGGCGCACACTCGACGCTAACGGCATGCGTGACGGAGTGCACGTTCGCCTGACGCTCACGCGGGGCGTGAAGATCACATCCGGCATGGATCCGCGGCTCAATCAGTCCGGCTCGTCACTCATCGTGTTGGCCGAGTTCAAGCCCCCCGTCTATGACAAAGGTGGACTGACATTTGTTACCAGTTCGATCCGCCGATCGCCGGCCGATTTTCTGGATCCGAAGATCCACCACAACAATCTGCTGCCGTCGATTCTCGCCAAGATCGAAGCGACCGCCGCGGGCGCGGACGCCGCGTTGATGCTCGATCGGGATGGATTTGTCGCCGAGGGACACGGCATGCACGTGTTCATCGTCGAGGACGACCGGGTCTCAACCAGCCACACGCGCGCTTGTCCGGAAGGCATCACTCGCCAAACGGTGCTCGATTTGTGCGCGGAAAACGGTATCGCACACGAAGTGCGTGACATCTCGACCACAGAGGTCTACGCCGCCGACGAGATGTTCTGCACGGGGACGATGGGAGAGGTGGCGGCGATTACCACCGTGGATGGAAGAACGATCGGCGACGGAAAGGTGGGGCCGATGACGCGGCGGCTGTCCGTGCTGTATGCGGAGGAAACAGCCACGACGGGGTACGAGATGGGATTTCAGATTCCAGATTCTTAGATTGCAGAATGGAGATTGAATTGATTCAATCTGGAATCGATCGGCAGTTGGATGGGGGGGCCCGGGGATCCGCGTCCTCAAAGCTTTAGCGTCATCCGTGGCAGCCCCTCGCAAGTCCGGGCCCAATTCCCCATCTTTGGCAACCAGGATCAAGCCACACCAATAGGATCCCCTAACCTACGACCACCGTCCACACATGGATCATTCGACCACCGAGTTTACGCGTTACAAGGACTACACCATCGAAGTCACCCCCCCACGGACCGACAAGAAGCAGTGGGGTATCTTTTTCGTCATCAGCCGCAACCGCCCTGAAGGCGGACCGCGGCGAGCGTTTGACGATCAGAAAACGTTTTCCAACAGGCTCGATGCGGTGCGCCACTCCGTCGATCTCGCGCGCAAGATTATCGACGGTGAGGATCCCGACCGCTCGGTGAGCGACCTTTAGGCTCCGACCGACGGTGGTCTCACCTCGGCGTTTGTCGAGAAGGTGGATCAAGGCAAGAGTCATGCGAGCTAATCTGCAGAGCTCGGCGTTCGGACTGGTCCACTCCCCCGGCCAGGTGTATTCTTGACATGACCTCACTAGGCCCGACGTTTTGACGGCATCCTTCGACCAATTCAAGGCAGCACTGGCAGACCGCTACGCCATCGAAACCGAAATCGGCGCGGGCGGGATGGCGACGGTTTACCGCGCCGAGGACCTGAAGCACAGTCGTAAGGTGGCCGTCAAGGTGCTCCGTCCGGAATTGGCGGCGGCGGTCGGCGCGGACCGGTTTCTCCGCGAGATCGAGGTGGCCGCGCAACTTCAGCATCCACACATTCTCACACTGATCGACTCGGGCGAAGCCGCCGGCTTTCTTTTCTATGTGATGCCGTTTGTCGAAGACGAATCGCTGAGTGATCGGATGACCCGCGAAGGCCAGATTGGCTGGTCGGACGCGGTGCAAGTAGCCAGAGAAGTGGCGAGCGCATTGGACTATGCGCACCGCCAGGGGCTGGTCCATCGCGATATCAAGCCTGCCAATATTCTTCTTTCGCAGGGGCACGCCGTGGTCGTGGACTTCGGCATCGCCAAGGCGATCAGTACGTCGGGGGCGGCGGGTCTGACCCAAGCCGGTATGACACTGGGAACGCCCTGGTATATGAGCCCAGAACAAGCCACCGGCCAGTCTGACCTGGACGGGAGGACCGACATCTATGCTTTGGGTTGCGTGCTGTACGAGATGTTGTGCGGCAAACCTCCCTTCGACGGCCCGACAGCGCAGGCCATCATCGCCCAGACGATTTCCGCTCCCGTGTCCAAGTTGGAAAATGCGCCGGCTGATACGCCGCGACCGCTAGAAGAGCAAATCATAAAAGCCATGGCGAAGGACCCGGCAGATCGGTATCAGACCGCCGGAGAGTTCGCCAATGCCCTGCGGACGGGTACCGGCGAGTTGGCCGCGTGGAGATTGGGCGGTCGGCGTTGGGTCCTTCCAAGTGTGATCGCCGCGGCTGTGGTCGTGATCCTTGCCGCGCTGTTCACCCGGTTGGGCACTCCGACCAGTTCGGTGGTGGCCGGAGCCGACGTCATCGCCGTTCTCCCCTTCAACGTGAGTGGGGCCAGCGTCGACTACCTGGGGGAAGGTATGGTCGACCTGCTTTCGGCAAACCTCAACGGCGTGGGCGGCATCCGCACCGTCGATTCGCGCCGGGTCATCAGCACGTGGACAAAACGGGGCGGCGAATCCGGGTTCGGCCTCGATGGTGCTTTGGCGGTGGCCCGCGAGGTGGACGCAGGGTCGGTACTCATCGGGAGCGTTGTCGAAGTTGGAAACTCCGTCCGCTTCAACGCCGAACTGTACAGCGTGAATGGCAATGAGATCGCACGGGCTCAATTGGACGGACCTGCGGACGATGTGCTGACGTTGATCGACAGTCTCAGCCTACGCCTTTTGCGAGCGGCGTGGCGTTCGAACGAACCGCTCCCTTCCATCAGCGTGAGCGGCATTACCAGCGGTTCGATGGATGCCATTCGGGCCTATCTCCGAGGAGCGAGCTTTTATCGCGAGGGACAATGGGATTCCGCCGTCGTCGCATTCGAGGAAGCGGTTCGGCACGATTCGACATTCGCACTAGCCCATTACCACCTTGCTTCATCCAACGGATGGATTGGCGGGCTCGGATCGCCAGCCCAGCGACCCGCCATCGAGGCGGCGGTACGCTTCGCCGATCGGCTGCCGGAGCGGGACCGGGCGGTGGTGATGGCGTACGATCATTTCCAACGAAACGAGATTGCGGCCATCGACACATTGAGGGCATACGTGAGTCGATATCCATCGGACGCACTGGGCTGGCATTTGCTGGGCGACGTCCAGTACCACGCCCGTCCGGTTCTCGGGCTCAGTCGCGAAGAGTATCTCGAGCCGTTTGACCGGGCTATCGAGCTCGATTCTTCGTTTTCTCCCGCCGCGCTGCATCCGGCAGAAATCGCTCTACAGAGCCGTGACGAAACGCTGTACCGCCGCTACACGAAGCTGCTACCAGCGAGCGTGCAACAGGCGGCGCAACTCCGTCAGTTGGGATCGCTGACGTTCGGTGGCCTTGATGCGGGGCTAGCCGCCCTCGATACGCTTGCCACTAGCCTTCAGGGCGCTGGTGCCGTAGCGCTGGCAACGCCCTTCCTCGAAACTCGGCTGCGCACTCGCGTACTCGCCATGTTCGATTCCATCCAGGCCGCAGTTCCTCCCAAGTCCAATAGATGGGTACAAGGGAAAATGCTCGAGTGGTTGGCCTCACTGCCCTTGGGAAAGGTAGACTTTTTCCGCAACCTGCTAGAAGACCACCATCATTCACGGAGATCCACATGACGCTGCGCGACACCCCTTCCCGCCGCGCGTTCTTGCGCTGGTTGGCCGGCAGCCCGCTGTTGTCGTTCGCCGGCTTGCAGGCCTGCACGATCGGTCGCGAAGAGCGCGCGGCGCCAACGCGTGATCTGGACCAACTCATCCGGTCCTCGGACGACGCCATCAACGTTTTTGACTTCGAGGCCGTTGCGCGAAACAATCTGCCGCCGGCCCACTTCGGTTACATGGCCACCGGCGTCGACGACGACGCCACGCTGCGCGCCAATCGCGAAGGCTACAGCCGATTGTTCGTACGACCGCGCCGGCTCGTGGATGTCGCCAACATCGATATGAGCGTGGAGCTGTTCGGCGAGCGGTGGGAGACCCCGAGCGTGATCTCGCCGGCCGGTAGTCAGCGTGCGTTTCATCTGGAGGGTGAACTCGCCGTGGCGAATGCCGCGCGGACGCGAAACCATCTCCAGATCCTTTCGACGGTCACGACCACATCGGTCGAGGACGTAACGGAAGCGCGCGGCGGTCCCGTTTGGTATCAGCTATACCCCACCGCGAATTGGACCGTAACGCAGGCACTGCTCCGTCGCGCCGAGGCTGCGGGATCGCCGGTAGTTGTATTGACCGTCGATATGCCGGATGGCGGCAACCGAGAGACCGTCGAACGATATTCCCGTATCGACTCCAGAGACTGCAGCGCGTGTCACGATCCCGAATTTCAGCTTTATGTGCGGCGCAAGCCGATGTTCGACGGACTCGATTTGACAGGCGTTACCGGACTGTCGGCGCCGGGACTCACCTGGGATTTCGTGCGCCGACTCAAAGACAGCACGGACATGCGCATTGTCGTGAAGGGGATCGTCACGCGCGAAGACGCCGCGCGGTGTTTGCAGTGCGGCGCCGATGGCATCATCGTCTCGAACCACGGCGGGCGCGCCGTGGAGAGCCGCCGTGCAACGATCGAAAGTTTGCCGGAAGTCGTGGAAGCTGTCGGGGGACGAATCCCCGTGCTGGTGGACGGTGGCATCCGTCGCGGTAACGATGTCCTCAAGGCCATCGCACTCGGCGCGGACGCTATCTGCATCGGGCGGCCGTATCTCTGGGGTCTTGCGGCCTTCGGCCAGCAAGGCGTGGAGCGTGTATTGGATCTGCTACGCGCGGAGTTGCAGATGGCGATGCGGATGGCGGGGGCGCCGAGTGTAGGGGATATCGAGAGGAGTCTGGTGGCGCGAGCGTGACGGCGCGGCGATGCCCGATGATTGCAGATTGCAAATTGCAGATTCGAGATTTCAGATTGGTTGAATCCTCAATTTGCCGTCTGCAATCCGAAAATCGCCTGCGCTGTCTCGAGTTCGCCGAGCCACAATCTTTTGCCTCACCAACATTCGAGACTACGTGATATGCGCCTCATTCTCGCCACGGTAATGACTGCCGCACTGGTATCACTGGAAACCCTCGCCGGGCAGGCCGATGAATTCACGACTCTGAAATGGTGGCACCCGGTAGTAGCAGGAACCGCGATCACCGTATTGTTCGCCGTTGACGAGCCCGTAAGCAAGTTCGTTCAAGACAACCGTTCGGGCACATTGGACGACGTATCAGACGTGGCCAAGCGGTTCAAAGAGCCGGAGGTCTTCTACGTGGCCGGGGGCGGCGCCATCGCTGTTGGCCTTCTTGCCGGGTTCCCAACGGTGACCCGAACGGGTCTTCAAATATTCGCCGCCTATGGCGTGTCGTCCGGCATGATGATCGCCACCAAGTGGGTCTTTGGCCGCTCGCGACCCAGCCAAACGCCAAACGATGCTGTGAATTTCGATTGGTTCAATGGCGGCTCCGGCAGTTCGTTTCCATCGGGAAGCGCGGCGGTCGTGTTCAGCCTTGCCACCACGGTGGCGGATGCCGTGGACCACCCGGCAGCATCTGTGTTGTTGTACGGGGGCGCCACCTTGAATTCCTGGTCCCGCGTGAACGGCAATCGACACTGGTTAACAGATGTCGCCCTAGGCGCCCTCTACGGGATTACTGCCGCCAAGCTGGTGAACGGTCGCTGGCGTGTTTTTGGCCTCCGCCCGCCCAGGGTTCTGGTTGGACTCGACGGTGGCACGGTTATTCAGTATTCGGCGAGGTGGTGACGAAGCGACGAAGGGCGGTATGGTGGTAAGGCGGTAATCCCCTCAATGCCTCTTGATGCCTCTTGATGCCTCTCGATGCCCCTCGATGCCCCTCGATCCCTCCGATAAGAACGCAACACTCCGCCAAGATCTACGCGGCAATCAACACCACACCGCCCAGGCAACAAAGCAGACCAATCCACTGGTGACCGGATATCCGTTGCTTGAGGACGGTCCGGGCCAGCAACACCGTAGTTGCCGGATACAAGCTAGAGAGTACCGCGGCTACATCGAGTCTTGTGTACTGCTGTGCCAGCACATAGAGCACATTGCCTGTGGCATCCGCCATTCCGGAGAAAAGGGCAAGCTTGCTCATTCCGAACTTTGGGATTGGCTGCCCCGCGCGGTAGCACATGAAAAGAGCCACCACGAGCATTGAGAAACGTGCAGCCGCGAGTGATGTCATCATGGACCCGGGATCCACGAAGGCGATTATAACAAGGAATCCCGCGAATCCGCACCCAGCCAGCGCACCCATCGCTACGCTCTTCCGCCCAATCCCATTACCTCCATCGGGCTCCTTCGAGACGAACCAGATGCCCGCAAGTGCCATTAACACACCGGCCACTTGCTGTGGTTGGAGCAGGCCCTCAAACAGAGATCCAAATACTACCGGAAGCGAAGCACCAACAACAGCTGCCGTCGGTGCGACCACTGCCACGCTGCCTTCGGCAAGCCCTTTGTACAATACCGCGAGCCCCAGTCCACCCAACGCGCCTGCACCAAGAGCCCAGAGCAAACTGTCCCAACGCGGAAACGATTCGCCAGTAGCGAGGACCACAATGAGTAGAAAGACCAACCCGGACGTCGCCGACATGACCAGCACCTGATATTGATTTGCGCGCCGGGTTGCCACACCCCCTGTAAAGTCGCCCGTCCCCCACATGGCCGCCGCCGCCAGGGCAAACATGACACCAGTGACGTGCGAAGAGTCAAACATGCGCGAACATATCGCGAGAGACGGGCGGGCGGAATATGACTATCGAATATCAAATATTGAATATTGAACAAGGAATATCGAACGGGAGAGATACTTCGGTTCCAATGTCCGTGTTGGCATAGGCCATTGGATATTGGGTATCGGATATTGGATATTGGATATTCAATACCCGCAGGGTCATAAAAAAAGAGCCGTGTGAAACATCCACACGGCTCTTTTATTTGGACGGTATTTTCATCACCTGCCCCACCCCCGTCCCCTTCCCCGCCGTCCTTGCGGCCGATGTCGTCCTTGCGGACGATCGGCCAAGAACGTCACATCCACACGTCCGTCACGGTTCTGATCGCGCAATTCGGCGATGGGGTACCCGTCGGCAAACACACCCAACGCCAAGCCACCATCCCGCAGGTAGATCCACTCACCAGACAGCGGTCCGTACCGACCAATGCGGTGACTGTGATCGTGCAACCTGTCGAAACTGCGGTGTCCAATTACCTGTCTCAACTTGCGCTCACCGAGATACCCGTGGGAGCGCATGCGCGCTGCCCTACGAAATCGAACGTTATGATGGTACGTAGCAACCCACTCTCCGTCGAAGTAAGGACGCACAAAGCCTCGATCCACACACCAGCTCCACCCTCCCCGAGGGTGTCCGTAACCGCTACTGCAATAACTCGTAGCACGCGTGCGATAGTCGCGCACCCGACGGTGCTCATGGTCGTCGTAATGACGATGTGGGGCCCGTCGCCGTGTTGGACGTACCACAACCTGGGCTCGTACGGGACCCGCTCGTACTCCTGCTCGGCCCGACACATGCACCCTGCTCTGCGCCGCCGCCGGCATCGCAATCACGGCCGATGCCAACAAGGCGCTGCCGATTCGAATCGCTAAGGTGGTCATGAGGTCCTCCTTTCAGTTCATACCTCGTCATCCGCTCTGCAACCAGACCTAAATGCACGGAGCGTGCCGAAGTGATCTAACCGGTTGTGTTACAGGAGTTTACAGAAGTTGTTGAGGAACCTGGCAAGAGCCCTTGTGTCCTCCTGAGAGGACAGAACTCGAAGGCGGGCGGCAGACTGGCGGACGGGCAAACGTGCAGACGGGCAGACGGGCGGACGGGCGGACGGGCAGACGGGCAGACGGGCAGGCGGGCGGCCAGACTCCCAAACTGCCTACTGCCCCTGTGCCCCTGTGCCCCTTGCTGCCCCTCGCTGCCCCTCGCTGCCCCTCGTCACAACATCCGGTTACCCCAAGAGCTCCTCCATCAAGTCTCGCGTAAACGCAACCTCATCGTCGTTCACCAGGTGGCCCATGCCGGGATAGATGCGTTTGGTCACGACGGCACCCATGCGCTCGAAAACCGCCGCTCCCTCTTCTACCCGCTCCAGTGGCACATGCGAGTCGACATCGCTGCACCCCATGAAGATCGGCGTCCCGTCGAACGAACCCCCGTACGACCATGTCGTCCCCGGCGGCCCGATCAGACTGCCGCTGTACAGGATCACGCCGCCAAAACGGCCCGCGTGCTCCACGACGTACTCGGCGGTGAGACACGCGCCCTGTGAGAAGCCGAGCATGATGATGTGGTCTTTGGGAATTCCGCTGTTTACGACATCGTTGACCACTCCGTCGATCACCGCTAGCCCGGACGATATGCCGGGCTCGTTCTGTTCTTTGTCGGCCATGAAAGAAAACGGATACCACGTGTTGTTCGCAGCAGCGGGCGCCATGTAGGTGAACTCTGGGTGGCTGAGCGAATCTACGAGTTGCAGGATGTTGACCGGGGCCGCATCGCGACCGTGGATCATGACCATGACCGCGCGTCCCTGCCCCAACGGACGGCCGGTGATTTCGATCGGTTGCCCCGCGTGTGGTTCCATGGCTTGCGTGCAGGATCGTCAGTAGGTAACGGACGCGAGCCCGTTTTCGATTTCCGCGCGATGGGGTTCTTCCCATGGTGGCAACTTCAGGTCTTTGCCCAGATTCGGCAGATCTTCATCGACCGTGAACCCCGGTGGCAGCGTCGCCAGCTCATAGAGCACACCACCCGGCTCGCGGAAATAGATCGAATTGAAATAACAGCGATCGCGCACCTCGGTGACCATCAGACCGAGCTTGATGAGTTCGTCGCGCATGCGAAGCTGTTCGTCGTCGTCATCGACGGCCATCGCGACGTGATGCACCGTCCCGAGCCCGTTCACTGCCTGTGACGCGTCGGGTGTGTGGAGTACGTCGATGATGTGCCCCGGAAGATCTCCGCTGACCGCGAGTCTCGTCCGCGACTCCTCTTCGTTGACAACCTCGTAATCCAACACGTCGGTGAGTAATTGCAGCGTGCGTGCGGGCTCTCGTATGGACATGGTGATTCCATAGAGGCCTCGGACCGCGGCGTCCTGTGACACCCCCTCGCTCACCCACGGCGTTCGTTCGTCACGATGGCTCCCGACAAGTTCGATGACGAGCCCGGAGGGATCGTCGAACGCTATCACTTCTTCTCCGAACCGCTCTCCTACATCACGCACGGCGATCTTCGCCTGTTGCAAGCGGGTGCGCCAAGCGTCAAGTGAGTTGTCAGGCACAGAGAACGCGGTGACGGTGACCTGGCCCGCGCCCTGGAAACCGGGCCGCACGCCCCATCCCTTATAAGGAAAGGTGGTCATCAGCGTGCTCGGCGTGCCCCGTTCGTCGCCGTAGTAGAAGTGATAGACGTTGTGATTGTCGAAGTTGACGGTCTTCTTGACCAGGCGCATGCCGAGGGCCTGGGCATAGAAGTCCAGATCTTCTTGGGCGTCGTTGACCGTGGCGGTGACGTGATGCAGGCTGCGGATAACCTTTTCCATGCACTACTCCCGGGGGCGTGCGTTGAGCACGGAGACGGGTTACCCGCTTTCCACCTCTATCGGCTCGAACTCCGAAAAGAGCTGTCCTATCTCTTCGAGCGTTCCGACCGGAACGTACTCACAAGCTTCTTCGTACCGCTTCCACATCTCGAGAACCCGCGGGTTGGAATGGGCCGCCTGAATCGCTTCGGCCGACACCCACTCGAACACCTCGACGATCGTACCGTCCTTGGCCCGCATGACGATTGACTTTCGCTCGGTGGCAAGTCCCTCGCGCCTGAGAACAGGGACATGCTCCTTCATCAACGAAAGGAGCAGCTCTTCTTGTCCGGATCGTGGTTTGTAGCCAACGATGGCGATTCTACCCATGACGGTAAGTCATCGCACAATGGACGCGAGTGGTCAAGGTAGTTGTCGTCGCTACCGGCCGTGAGCCGTCTCCGACTCTATATAAGGAAATACGGCCACGGATCGATTCATAAGGACACGGATCCCACAACCCCACCCCGAAGGATCCGTGTCCAAACAATCAATCTGTGGCCGTATTTCCTTATTCCGACCTTAGCGCTACCATCGGATCCAGCCGCGACGCCTTTCTCGCAGGCACGTAGCACGCGACGATCGCCACAAAGCCGAGTAGCAGCGTACGGCTCCGTACGTCGGAACGTCCCGAGAGTTGCAGACGTCACCCCGGGCTCGCGCCCGGGGTCCGCTCTAAATGGGCAACCTGGTACCGATGTGATGCCCCTTGATGCCCCTCGATGCATCACTGCCCCTGTGCCCCCGTGCCCCCGTGCTCCCGTGCCCCTCTGCCAAAATCTAGCAGGTTGCGGAAAAATTGATGGTGAGCCGCGTTTGTCCGGGTAACACGACGGTGTACCAGCGTGCGGTCCCCTATTACCGCCCCCGCGGTGCGGTCGGCGTGACGAATGCGGCCCACACTGCCCCATCAGGGGCTGCCTCCGGCCAGGGTCAGGGTGCGTATCCGCATCAGATTGTAGACCGCGGCCGTGAACGTAAACACCCACCCGACCCGCGGGGTCCCGCGATGTCGGAGTTTGCGTAACAACCCAATCGTCTTGCCCCACCCGTAGATCTCTTCCACTTTTTTGCGCTGCCGTTGACTGATCGCATAGCTGGGATGGCGCGTCGTCCGGCCATCCACCGCGCTCCGCAACCGCGTGCGGTGCACGTTCGGCGTGACGTGGGGCGTCCAGCCCAACGCCCGCAGCGTGTCGACAAACCCGCACCGATCATAACCCTTGTCCGCCCCCAACGTCCGACGCCGGGCCGTCGGCGGTAAGCTCCCCACCATCGCCAGCGCACTCGCACACTCCGCCTCGTAGCCGGGCTGCGTCACGTCGGTCGCCACCACGAGCCCGTGCCGATTATCCATCAACACACTCGCCAAGTACGCCAATTGCGCGCCTTGCCCCCCACTCTTCCGCGTCAACCGCGCCTCCGGGTCCGTCCGCGACGCATGCGTCGCATTCGTCCGTTTCTCCTGGCGAAACGTCACGCTCGGATTCCCCGGATCATCGTCCGTTGGCGGGCGGGTGCCGGCCTTCGGCTGAAAACTCTTCTGACTCGCCCACGCGTCCAGCAAGGTCCCGTCGACGGTGAAATGCTCATTCGACAACAACGCCCGCCGCTCCGCCTCCTGTAACACTTCGGCCAGAAACGCATCCGCGATGCCCCCCTCGACCAGCCGCGTCCGATTCTTCGTAAAGACCGTCGGCACCCACACCGCGTCGTCCAGATTCAACCCCACAAACCATCGGTACAGGATGTTGTAATCGAGCTGCTCCATCAGCTGCCGCTCGCTCCGGATCGTATACACCACCTGCAGCAATAACGCGCGTAACAAATGTTCCGGGGGAATCGACGGCCGGCCCCGCCGCGCGTACAGCCGGTCCAACTGCGGCGAGAGCCGGGCTAACACCGGGTCCACCAGCGCCCGCAGGGCGCGCAACGGATGGTCGGAGGGCACCCGATCCTCCGCACTGATATAGCTGAACAGCGCCGACTGATTCGTCTTGTTCCCGCGCATCGTGGCACTCCCATCGAGGTCCCTCTACGATAAGAACTTCCGGCTCGCGATGCTATCGTCCATTACCCGACTTTTTCCGCAACCTGCTAGAATCTGATCTCGTTAGTCGTACCGAAGCGCCTCCACCGGCTCCACACTCGACGCCCGCAACGCCGGCACCCACGACGCGCCCAGTCCAACCGAGCCCAAGATCAGCGCGACGACGCCGAGCGTGATGGGATCGTACGGCGTGACATCGAACAACAGGCCCGTCAGTAGTCGAGAGACGACGACCGATGCGAGGATACCGATTCCCAGTCCGATACCGAGCAGGACCGTGCCCTCTTTCAGGACCATCCGCTGCACGGTGCCCCCATCGGCACCCAGACTCATGCGAATGCCGATCTCGTTGGTGCGTTGACTCACGGAGAAGCCAAGCACACCACCGATACCGACGGCGGCAATCAACAGCGCAAGCGCGCCGAAGGCCGTAATGAGTGACGCATTCAATCTGTTGGGCGCGACGGACTCGTCGCGTATGTCCGCCAAAGTCAAGATGTTCTCTATCGGCTGCTCGGGATCCAACTCCCGAATGACACGCACCGCCGACTCGGCCAGCGGAGCGGCCGCTGACGCGGAACGAATTACCAACGCACCCGTCCACACTTCTTGTGCGAACGGGTGAAACATGACGGGATCGGAATCCTCTTGGAGCCCGGCATCCTTCGTGTCCCCCACGACACCCACAACGGTACGCCAGTCGCCGGTGATTGGAATGAACCGCAACACATCTCCGGTCCACGCCACGCGCCGCCCGATGGGATCCTGATCGGGAAAGAGACGATTGGCCAACGTCTCGTTGAGAATCACAACTTCGGCAGCGCCGTCGCGGTCGGTGTTCGTAAATTCACGCCCGCGCAGCAATGGTATGCCGGTGGCCCGGAAGTACTCAGGCGTTGCAGTGCGGAACTCGGAGCGGGGCGTGGGCTCGTTGGGATCCACCGGGCGTCCCTCGGCAACGATCTCGAGTGAAAAGAAGGTACTGCGCAGTGGAACGGACGACCCGACTCCGACCTCTTCGACACCCGGTACCGTTGCGACTCTGTCGCGTATCTGCTCGTAATACGCCAGGATCTGCTCATTTGTGCGACCAGCGGTGGTCGCGGGAACCTCCATCGTAAGCACATTCTCGAGGTCCACGCCTGGATCGATTCCGTACAGATTCACCAACGTGCGGAGGAAGAGCCCGGCCCCCGTCAGCAGCATGAACGAAACGGCCAGCTGAGCGACGACGAGACCACGCTGTATCTTCGTCCGCGCGAGGCTCCTTGTCGTACGAGTATTCCCCTGCGTGATGACGGTCCCCATTGCTCCGGCTTCGGGTAATGAGGGCACGAATGCGAAGGCCACTGCAGCGCCCACGGCCACGAGTAGGGTGAACCCCAACACCAATCCATCCAATCGTATTTCCGCTGCGCGCGGTGTAAAACGCTCGGCAAACGCCACCAACAAATCGACACCCGCGTAGGCGAGTATCAGCCCGATGGCGGCACCGGCGAGCGAGAGCACCAAGTTCTCGGCCAACAGCATTCTTCGGAGCCGCGCGGTGCCCGCGCCGAGCGCTGCTCGTACCACCAGCTCGCGCTCGCGCTTGATACTGCGAGTTAGCGTGAGATTGGCCACGTTGGCGCACGCGATGATCAACACAAACGCCGCGGTACCCAGCAAGATATAGAACGTGAGTGCGGCTCGTTGGGTGAGTACATCTCGAAGCGGCGTAATGCTTATCCGGTACCCGGAAGCTTCTTGGTACGCCTCCGGATATTCGGCGTGAACCCCCGCCGCAATCTGCGCCAACTCCACCTGCGCGGTTTGAGCCGTGTTGCTCCCTGTCAGGCGCGCAAAGACCTCCGTCATGCGGTGCGTGCGGCCGTGTACCATCGTTGCGCTGAGATGGTGTGGGCTCGTCACCATGTTGACGAAGACATCGGTCCCTTCCGGGTAGAGGGGAGCGGCTTGCAGGACGCCCACGATGGTGGACGTGCGTCCGTTCACACGAGTCGTCTTGCCAACGACGTCCGGATCGCCTCCGAGCGCCGACATCCAATAGTCATGCGAGAGGACCATGACGGGTGCGGCCGCCTCCCCGTTATCGCCCGAATCGAATGCACGGCCCATGATCGGCCGCAGCCCCATGACATCGAAGTAATTGCCGGTGACGATGCCGGCCAGCACCTGGGCGGGTTCACCCTGGTCCAGCATGTTGAACGTCAACGCCGAATACTCGGCGAAACCCGTCAGCGTTTGGGCCGCGTTGCGGAGATCGAGAATCTCGGGCACCGAGAATAGGAGGTTGTCGACACCGGCCAACTCAGCCGACTGCCTGAGATAAACCAGCCGATCACCCTCGCTGTGGGGCAAGGGGCGCAACAGCACGCCCCGAACCACGCTGAAGATGGCGGTGTTGGCACCGATCCCCAGCCCCAGTGTGAGGACGAACGCCAGCGTAAAACCTGGTGATTTGAATAGGCTGCGGACCGCGTAGCGGAGGTGTTGGATCGGAGTCACGGCTGCCTCGTCGTTAGGTGGAACGTTTTCCTCTATGTGAGACCCTTCCAGGGTACAAGAGGATACACCGAAAGCGGTAGGTCTTGCCATTACCCCGCGGGTAGGCGGGCAGGCGGGCGGACGGGCGGACGGGCAGAGGGGCAGAGGGGCACAGGGGCACAGGGGCAGAGGGCACAGGGGCAGAGGGGCACAGCTACAAATTGCCAATCTGTAATCTGCAATCTGATCTGAATTCCGCCCGTCTGCCCCTGTCCCCCGGGCCTCTGCTCCCTGCTCCCAGCTCGCAGATGTGAAACCCCACCCACCGATCTCGCGTCATACAGGGAGAGCCCCCAAGCATCAGGAGAGCATTGTGACCGCCATTTCCCCCCAAAAACCTAAAGAAACCGTGCAAAAGCGTGAGATGAAAACCAAGCCCTTTACGGGCCTGACCATCGAGGAAGCCAAGCGAAACATCCAGGAGGCAGTGGGATCGGAGCTGCTCAGCACCGAGACCGTTCGGGATGTCCACGAGGCGACCGCCAGCGCCCAGGCCGGGGCGGCAGCCGACGCGCTGCAGGAGGTCGAGCAGCGTTTCCCAGAGGAATCTTTCGAGCGACACACCCCGGCGATCGTACAAGAGGGCCAGACCGGGACGACCGAGGTTGAAGAATTTGAGGAGCGCGATGCCCGGAAGGTGTGGCGCAAGACCGCCCCGCGGGGCGCCCAGATCGACGCGATCGAGTGCGCCGTTCCGGCCAAAAACGGTCTCATGGGCATGGGAAGAAAACCCGGCAAGTGGACCGTGCGTTGGTCGGCCCCGTTCATCGCGGAGGCAAGGTACAAGATGCCGGCAGTGGTGAATGCGATGTTTTGGGGGTAGACGGGCAGGCGGGCAGGCGGGCAGGCGGGCAGACGGGCGGACGGGCAGACGGGCAGACGGGCCAAACCTGTTATATCTGTGGACTACAAATCCACGGCTCCCTGCTCCCTGCTCCCCGCTCCCCGCTCCCCGCTCCCACCAACAGCCCATCTCCGGCACCCGTGGATAGTCCATTAGGCGCGACGCCGCCCGGCTCCTTGATGCGCCCGGCTCGCGGCCCCATTTTCACTGACTCTCTCGTTTTTCAGAAGCCAGTGGAGGCACGTCCCATGATCTCGAGATACCTTCGTTCCGCCCTCGTCGTGGCGGTCATCCTGGTGGTTGCGTCCCTGCCGGTCTACGCACAGGACCAGGATACCATCCTCGCCACGGAGGCGTTCATCCGACCGCCAGACAAGATCGCCGAGGCGGTGTTGGCGCCGCGGCATCTCAATATCGCCCTCGGAAACCCGAGCCCCGACGGCCGGTTTTTCGTGCAGCAACAGGGTGACGGTCCGCCGAGCATGGCGACGTTCGCCAAGCCGTTCTATCGACTGGGTGGCGACCAGATCGACTGGCAGGCCAACCGCGCGCGGGAACTCACGCAGCGCAACGGAAAGACGCTCGTGGTCACCGACGCCGTGTCCGGTGCCACCACCACGATCCAGGTGCCGGAGGGAGCCCGGGTGACTACGCCGATTTGGTCTCCCGACGGAACGCAGCTCGGCTTCTTCGCCCACTTCGAGACAGAGACCCGCATCTACGTGGCCGACCCCACCAGCGGCCGGTCCCAGGATGTCACACGCGCCCCGGTGCTGGCCAGCCTCTACACGAGCTTTGCGTGGACACCGGACTCCCGCTCGATCGTCACGGTGCTGTTGCCCGAGAATCGTGGCTACGCACCGGTAGAGCCGGCGGTGCCAACCACACCACAGGTCCGCCTCACGTCCCCGGGGACGAACAGGATCCGTACCTATGCAGACCTCTTGGAAGGGCCCTTCGAGAAGGAGCTACTCGACTACTACACGACGGGTCAGCTGGCCGTGGTGGACGTGCAGCGGCGCCGCGTCCGGCGCGCCGGGGAACCGGCCAAGATCAGCGACGTCAACGTCTCGCCGGACGGGATGTACGCCCAGGTGACCACGATGCGAGGGCCGTATTCCTACGTCGTGCCACAACGCCAATTCGGCAGCGCCACCGAGGTGTGGAGCCTCGCGGATGGTTCCGTCCTCGCGCTGTTGAGCGAACAAGAACTACAGGACGGTTCACCGGCGGACTCAGCCGAAGAAGCACGCAATCCGGACAAGCGCAACTTCACATGGCGGCCCGACGGCCAGGGCTTGAGCTTTCTGCAAATGGTGCCGCGCGAGCCAGGCGATACCGCTCAGCCGGATGAGCAGCAGCCGGAGGAACCCAGCGGACGGACAGGAACACGGCGCCCGGACCGTGTTTTCCAGTGGATGCCCCCCTTTGATGAGAGTTCCATGACCGTGGTGTACGAGAACAACACCCGGATGCAGAATGTACGGTACGACGAAGACGCGCTGACGCTGTTCATCAGGGAGCAGCAGGATGAAAACGGCCACGAGTTCGCCGTCGTGCTCAGCGACCCAGACACCCAGCACACCATCTGGCGGGGCCGTGGAGGAGGGAGCCGTTTGCGAGGCTTCCGAGGTAGCCGCGCGCCATCGCTCATGACGAAGGCGCTGGGCAACGGCACGTCCGTCGTGCGCGTCTCATCGGACGGCGGTAGTGTGTTCCTCTCCGGTACCGAGTTCCACGACGACCCGATGCAGGACGGGCCGCAGACGTACATCGACCGGGTCCAGATCCGGGGCGGCGACAAGACCCGCATCTACGAAAGCGAGAACGTCAACGTGTTCGAGCGGGTGCTCGCGGTGATGAACGACGATGCGACGCAGCTCGTCGTCTCCCGGGAAGGGCGCACCGACGTGCCCGACTCCTACTTCCGCGACGTGAGCACAAGGCAACTGCGGCAGCTCACCCAAAACACCGACTATACGCCCGAGCTGACCCGAGCGCAGCGGCGGCGTTATAACATCGAGCGGGTGGACGGGCTCGAGATTGCGCTCAACGTGACTCTGCCGGCGGATTGGAACGGCGAGCGGCTTCCCGGCATGATTTGGTTCTATCCACTGGAGTACACGGACCAGGACAGCTACGACGAGGCGACGCGTGAGGTCTACAACAAAAACCGCTTCCCCAATATCAGCTCCCGGTCGATGGAGATCCTGGCCCTGCAGGGGTACGCCGTCATCCAGCCGGACGCCCCGATCATCGGCGACAGCGGCCGGATGAACGACAACTATGTGCACGATTTGCGCAACAACCTGGCCGCGGTGATCGACTTCTTGGAAAGAGAAGGGATCATCGACCGCCAGCGCATGGGCGTGGGCGGCCACAGCTATGGCGCCTTCAGCACTTACAACGCCATGGTGCACACACCGTTCTTCAAGGCAGGCATCGCCGGCGACGGCAACAACAACCGGACGCTTACACCGTTCTCGTTCCAATACGAGCGACGCACGCTCTGGGAGGCGAGGGACCTTTACATCGAGATGTCCCCGTTCTTCTACGCCGATCACATGACCGGGGCACTACTCATGTATCACGGCGAGCATGACCAGAATGTCGGCACCTTCCCGATCCATTCGTGGAGGTTGTTCGAGGCGCTGGAAGCGTTGGACAAGACCGCGTCGCTCTACGTCTATCCGTACGAGGGTCACGGCCCAGTCACGGAAGAGACCTTGTTGGATCTGTGGGGTCGTTGGACGGCGTGGTTGGACAAGTACGTGAAGAACCACGGACAGGAAGAGAAGGTCACGACCGACGGGGAGATCAGCGGCTCGCGGTAAGTCGGACGGAAGGGCGGGCGGACGGGCGGACGGGCAGACGGGCAGACGGGCAGACGGGCAGACGGTTAGTCCGCTCTACAATGGCAACCTGGTATTCGTGTGATGTCTTGATGCCCCTGTGCCCCTGTGCCCACCTGCATCTCTGCCTACCCTGCACCCAGTTGCCGCCCCTGGCCCAGGCGCTAGGTTATCCCCAGAGTCATTCACCATCAATTGGGGGGAGCTGTGCCCACCGTTTCAGAACTCAAGGAGAGGGCCAGCTCTTACGAGCTGGAGGGCCAGGTCGAGAAGGCCCTGGCGATCTACGATCACATCCTCAAACACCTCGAAGGGAAGCCGGCGGTCGCAAAGGTGGTACCTCTCTTTGTAAAGGTCGGCGACCTCCGCCTCAGCCTCGGCCACTCGGCCGACGCGGTGGCCGCGTACGAACGCGCTGCCGAACACTATGCCGCACAGGGATCTTCCCAACGCGTCGCTGCGCTGTGTACAACGATCTTGGGTATCCAGCCGGGCCGGCTCGGCGTGCACGCCAAGTTCGCGCGCCAGCTCGTGGAGCATGGACACGTGGGGTCGGCAACAGAGGTGTTGGTTGAGTACGCACATGACGCACAACTCGACAAGGCCGTCGAGGTTTTGGATGAACTAGAAGGACGGCCCGACGCCGAAGTGAAACCGATGCTGGAATCGTTGCTGGATTCCATCGAACGAGGTGAGCCACTCAAAGCGGAAGAAACCGCGCGGCGCGTGTCCAGAAGACTCAGCATAGCGACAGACGCCATTGTCGGAGAACTCTCCAACGTACAGATCGAGACGTCGTCGGGCGAGGATGTTGGCACCGTTGAAGTCACCGAGGCCGATCGTACATCACAGCCGTTGACACCCGAGCCAATCGACCTGGGGTTTACGACCGGGGAGTTGGCAACCGAACCGGAAACACAACCCAAAGGAGAAGAAGAGGCGCCGGCCGCAGACAGCGAACCCGTCGCTGCCGAGGCATCGGAACCTGAGCCGCCGGTCACCACCACACCCCATTCGAAACCTTCGATACCGGACTTGGAACTAACGGCAGACGTTTCCGCGGCCGCCCGCGAATGGAGACCGCCGGTGACCGAACCCCCACCTCCCGCACCGTCCCTGGAGACAACCGAAGAATCACCACCTTTGGTCACCCCTAGAGCGGCAATGGAGGACTTGGAGAAAACGAGCGGTCCTTCGTCGGCGGCCCGCGAATGGCAGCCGCCGGAAACCGAGCCGCCGTCTGAACCACCGAAGACCGGTCGCTCGCCTGCCGTGTTGGTCGGCGGAGGATTCCTAGTGGGATTGCTGAGCGGTGTGGGGCTCGCCATGGCAGGTTACATCCCAATCGGCGGCGGGAACGGCAATCAGGCACAGCTCCCGTCCGCTCCACCACCGGCACAGCAAGGCGAGGCACCTACGCCCGCGCCCGTCACACCCCTTGCCGACACGACAGCGGTCGTCGACTCGGTTGCGGATCCATCGAGTGCAGAAGACGCTTCAATCGATACGGCGCTCGCGGCCGACACCGCAGTCGTCGCTGACTCAGTGGCGGGGCTGTCGCCAATAGATTCACTCGGCACACCGGCAGAAACAACACCGCCACCAACACCAGCCGACACCGTGTCGGTTGATTCGGCAACAACGGCCGTCCCGATCATGGGCGAAGGATTGCAGGTCCAGAGCCGGGGCGAAGCCGAATCGCAGGGTCGCCCCGGTCACCGCGTGGTACGGCTCCTCGACTGGGCCGATCCGATCACGATGGAATCGTACTTGTTGCCGGACGACACCACCGGCGCTCAGCAAACCGGACCGCTGAGAGTCACGGTGACACCGCCCGACACGGTGGTGGGGATCATGCGGTTCAATGGATACCGGTTGTCTGCGAGCGGTGTGATGCCGGAGGATAGTCTGCGGAGCTTGTTGAGTCGGCTGGTGTTTGGTCAGTAACGGCGGTAGGACGGGCAGGCGGGCGGACGGGCGGACGGGCAGGCGGGCAGGCGGGCAGACGGGCAGGCGGGCAGACGAGGCCCCGCGCAAAAGCGGCGTAGCGCGGTGGCAGCAACGTGTCCAGATCGGCTGCGTAGACAGCCAGCTCCGCCGACAGGCGGTGCTCACTCCAGACTGCGGCTTGGGCGCCCTTGATGGCCGCAATCGCGAGTGACGAATCCTCTACGAGCGCTCGACGATAAAAATCGAGTGCGGCACCGAACCTTGATTGTCGATACTCGCGCTCACCTTGAATAAACAACGCGACCGCGCTGGCGTCTCCGGCTCTGAGCGGCGCGAGGTCGACGTCTCGCCCCGGGTCGACGAGCGAAGGCAGGATGTTTTTTACCGCGTCGATACCGAGGTGATGCATCGGGCTCCTCGTTGGATCGCCGCTCGCGCTTTGCTGGTCTACGAGCGAATCGCCTTTTACGTCGTAAAGCCGAATGCCGATAGTGGTGGAGTCTCCGTGCGCCTGCACGAAGCCGGTGATGTAGAACGCCGCTCCGATCTGTTCCGCCACGGCGCTTCGATCCCGCGGCGAAAGCAAACCCGGGTCGCGCCGTTGTTCACTCGAAAGCCGATCACGCACATCGAGTGGACGCAGCGGATCGGCATGCTCCAAGGCCGCACCGATCATCACGGCAACGTCACCACCAACCCCCAGTTGGGCCACTGTCAGTGCCCGCTCCTCCAATGGGAAGACGGCTATTTTGTTTGGATCAAGAATCGGGGCTGGAGGTTGAAGACCGACCCACAGCGCTGCTAGACCGGCTGCGGCAGCACCTGCCGCAGCAAGCCACGGTCCCCTTCGTGGTTGACGGTCCTCGAGAGCCCGAGCGAGCTTGTCCGCCGTTCGGTAACGATCGGCAGGCACCTTGGCCAACGTTCTTTCGACAACTCGTATCAGGGGTTTGGGGATGTCAGGTCGCACGATCCTGATAGACGGGAGGCGCTCTCCCATCTGTCGTGCCATGACTACTTGGCCGGTGCGACCGGTAAACGGGGGCTCGCCGGCCAGCATCTCGTACAGAACGCATCCCAGAGAATAGATATCGCTACGAGAGTCGATGTTTGTGTCGCCGCCGCACTGCTCCGGACTCATGTACTCCGGTGTGCCAATGGCAAACCCGCGTTCCGTTAGCGTCTCTCCGTCCGTGACTTGTTCAACGGCGCGGGCGATGCCGAAGTCGGCGAGCATCGCCTGTCCGGAGGACAACAAAATGTTCTCAGGTTTGATATCGCGGTGAATGATGTTCTCCGAATGTGCGTAACTGAGCGCACGCGCTAACTCCCGAGTGATTTGAACAGCGGTCTCGATAGATAGCTTGCCCTCACGGACAATGGATTTTCGAAGGGACTCTCCCTGAATGTGGGGCATGACGAAGTACGGGACTTCACCTACGAACCCAGAATCGAACAGTGAGACGATGTGTGGATGCTGAAGCCCGGCGGTGATCTGGATTTCCTGCAGAAACCGATCTCCGGTCATGGCGCTGCCGAGTTCCGGGCGGAGCACCTTGATCGCTACGTCGCGCGGGAGGCGTCGATCACGCGCGCGGAAGACGATCGCCATCCCTCCGCGACCTATCATCTCGATCACGTCGTAGCGCTCGTTCAACGACGATCGGACTTCTTGGAGAAGATCGCTCACGCCAGGATTCGCTGCCGCGCTATCGCGAGGTGACCCCGGCGTCGTGAGAGGTAACGGATCGTCGCCGTTCATGGCGATACGATGTGAAGCCTGAAGATTGTGGACGAGGGGGTTGGATCGCTCTTGAGGAGACCGAGCAGTCGGCACTCACCCGCTGGAATCGTCTGGCTAGTGGAGTTGGGACTTGATCCTTGTATTATCTGACCTGAAAACGGTGCACCTGGCCCGCTTCCGGAGCTTCGGAGAACGACCCACACTTCCCCGAACCCCTCACGCACGGGTCGGTTCATTGTCTGGAACCCTATCCTCAAAGCGCGAAGGGTGCCACTCCAGCCGGCAGGCACACCTGAGACAAAGAACCGCCCTTGCAGGTTGGTCATCGCTGTAATCACAGTCCCGACCAACATGACCTGAACGGACCCGAGCGCAGCGCCATTCTCGTTGACGACTCTCCCCGTGACGGTTCCGGGATTCATCCCGAAGACCGGGCGGTTGCTACAGTCGTCCCAAATGAGATCAATGTCCGATGAGCCGTCCCAATCCACACTTGCCGTAACGGTCAGATCTGCGGCCGGCCGAAAGCGGAAATAGTGTAACGTATCGGGCGGTGAGGTGACTCTGGACAAAGATCCGAGGATGGTGATCGGGAAAGGGCCGGCAGTCACGTCGCGGATCGCAATTGTGGCAGTCGCAGGAAAGGAAGTGACACCGAACTCCGCGTGTTCCGTTTCCTGGGCAGGGCCAATATTGGTAATGGATAGAGAGTACAGCCCGGTCCGTGCAGCCGCCACAAAACCAAGGGAATCAGTCCCTCTGAATCCGATTCCCACGTCATTGGGGAACGGAGAGTTATTGAGGATTACCGACTCGTTCCCCACCCATGGAGCTCCCCCTGACCTGGTGATCCAGACCGTATCGAGAAACGGAGCCGCAACTGAGTCGACGGTGCCCTGGAAGGCGCCGGTCGTCGCCGCCGAAAGGGCACGCTGCAACGTTCGAACGACATCATCGCGATACTGGGTAGAGTCGGCGAGAGCATCCTGAAGCGCCTGGACGGCGTCGGGCGTCCTGATATCACTGAGGCCAAGAGCGGCACGACTGTGTACGGTTGCATAGAAATTTGCCCGGAATCGATCCACATAGGCTAGTGAATCCGCACCGCTCAAGCCAGCTCTCATAGCGGCTATGCCGTGACGGCGGTCTAGGTTCTGACTCCACTCTTCCGGGATCTCGATAATAAGCACGTGGCTTAATGGTGAAACCGCGACGTTGCCAATTCGGCGCACGGCGTCTCGTTCGCCCCGGTCACAGTCGTCACAAAACAGCCAAGCCTCCAACGACTCCAGATCGGGTCCCGAAAGGCCAGCCTCCCATGTGCGATCCCATCTGCGATCGCAACCCGTCGTCGCAAGGACGACGACAGCCACCCACCCGACTCGACAGAGAGTTGGCCGCCACACCGGGCCCGGGCCCCCGACACTCATCTTTCCCCCAAGTCCCAGCTTAACTCAGGACAGGGGTCCCGGGTATCGCGATCGCTTTGACAGGCTTCAGTGTCGCCCGTTCGGATTGGGGGACGGGGCACCCCGTCTACGACCACCGTGCGGTTCACCCACGAGGACTCGTCTATGTTCATCCGGAACACTTGGCCAAGCGAGAGGTGGTCGCGTGGGACACCCGCCGTCCCGTTATCACGGGCCCACATGAGGTTGGTTTCGTCGAAATCGTCCAAGTACGTCGTATGTCCGCCGCGCCAGCCAGATAGGGGCGGATTCCAGAGGCCTAGGACGTGCGCGAATTCGTGAGGTAGCGTCGACGGCGACATGTACATCCACGAAACAATTACGACAGGCGCTAGACCTGGACGGTCGCACGTCAGCCCACGAATCCGGTCATCGCCATCGATATCGATTTCCTGAACGTAGACAACGTTCATCATATTGGGATTGACAGTAAAGTCGAGGCCAATCTCCACGCCAGGACACGCTGGATTGGATTCGTACCATGTTTTTTGCCCGCCAATGCTCACCGCGGCCTCGCTGAACACCATCCCAGCTCGGCGGTCGAGATAAATATCTGAGGCAACGTTCAAATCTGCTTGGGCCGCGTTCGGATTCACAGCATCGACGCGATACCACACCGCGACATCCACCGTCAACACTGGTGGAAGCTCCAGCCGGGTCACACTGTTCTCCATCAAATCCCAAAGTTTGTCGAGTGCGGGACCCTTCTCGAACCAGGCTCCACGATCCGGCGAGAAAATCGCCAATTTGTTCTGCCCCGATTGGCACGGGTCGATCAGGTTGCGCTCCAGCACCGCACCGGCGGCAACGAGGTAAAACAGGTCATTCCCAAGGTCACAATCGGTCGCCCCAAAGAACATCGCATCCAACAGCACCGCCGATACTGGCTCCAGGGGCGTGTGGTGTGTCTGGAGCTTGTCGACCACGTCCAACGCTGTGTCCTCGGCCTTGACGATAACGACGGCCGCGTCACTTTCGACTTTTCCGATTTTCACCCGAATGTCACGTACGTTTTCAGATGGCGCGGTCACGATGGTCGGATTGGCGTCGTCAGAAACGAATTCGACGCTACCCGACCACTCGGCGTCGGGCATCACAGAGAGGGGAATACCGTCCGCGTCACGGGCAATGGCTGAGATTTCGAACTCCGCACCCATCTCCGCGTGCGTCACAGGTGGGACGATCTCCACGGATGCCACCCGTTCGCACAACTCGTCACAGCAAGAAGCACCAAGTTGTGAAATTAGAGTGAGGGTTGCAGCCGCCTTTGCCCACCAGGGGAATGGGCGCTGGGATTGAGTGGCCCGACTGTTCCGAGACGGCAATCTCATAGACAAGGGCACCTCCGAGACCAGCGGATTGTGAGAAAGATGCGGTCGCGGATCCCCAACCGCTAGTGCTCAGGCCGACGTCGCGCCCGGCACATTGAGCGCCTCGACAAACTGGGCAGCAGTTGTGAAGCGATCAGCGGGGATCTTCTCCAACGCCTTATGAACCGCCGCTTCGAGTTCGGCCGAAATAGAGGGCCGAGCTAGGCGGATGGATGGCACCCGCTCGAACTTGTGCTTGACAATCACCGCCTGTGGCGTCGCACCGGTAAACACATGCTCACCGGTGAGCATCTCGTACACCACACAACCCAGAGAATAGATGTCCGAGCGACTATCGATGGCGCCTCCGCTGGTGGCCTGTTCCGGGCTCATGTACTCCGGAGTACCCAAGAGCAATCCCGTCTCGGTCAACCGCTTTCCACCGGCCTCAGTCACCGCCAGCGCGATCCCAAAGTCTGACACGAAGGCTTCACCCTCCTGGAGAAGGATATTCTGGGGTTTAATGTCTCGGTGCACCACATTATGTCGATGGGCGTATTCCAGGGCCGATGCGACGTGTAGACTGATATCAAGGATTTCCACAATAGAAAGATATTCTTCACGGTGAATTTTCTCATGCAACGTCTCACCCGCCACATACGGCATCACATAATACAGGAAGCCGTTTGCGGTTCCTGAATCGATCAGCGTGACAATGTGTGGGTGGTTTAATCGAGACGAAATTTCTATCTCTCGCAGGAACCGCTCGGGTCCGATAGTGGCCGAGTAGTCGGGTTTCAGGGCCTTCACCACAACCTTTCTCCCGAGCTTACGATCCTCGGCAAGGTAGATCTTTGCCATAACTCCGCTGCCTATTTCACTCAGCACGTTGTAGCGACCGTCTAATGCCTCCTTAATGGACAGAAGGTCGACTCGCATTCTCTGGTGTTCAATTGGCGACAGACGTGGGGTGTCGATTTGTCGTGGTGCCTCTCGGAGCCGCTGGAGGGTCTCCAACACTTTGGATTCTGCTTCGGCGTCTAGCTCCTTGCGCACCGCGGCGACGTGTTTCTCGCCTACGCGAATTGCCGCCGCTCGATCTCCGCATTCATCCAGCGTGTTCATTGAGAGCACGGTCACGCGAGCATCGAGCGGATCGATTAATAGCAAGCGATGCAACCAATCGGCGGCTCTACGATGATTCCCCCGCCGTACGGCGGCCGCTGCAAGTTGCTCCACTGCATCGGCATACGCCTGATCCCGAGGAAGGCGCTGACCGTCCAGCCAGTGCTCGAACCCCGGACAATCACTCAGAAATAGCCCGTGGAGAACCGGGCCATGGTACAATGAAATCGCAGTCTCCAAGTCACCATCTTCCACAGCGGCGTCGAAAGAAAAGGCATCACACTGAACCAGATCGTGATCCAGTCCTACTTCGTCGTCCCCGCAGGTGAGAATGACCTCCTCTCCCAAAGCACGGCGCAGACTGTGCAGCGGCTGTCGAAGAGCCGCACGCGCACTGCTCTGATTGTGCCCCGGCCAGAAAATGCCCAAGAGTGTATCGCGACGATGAAAGCCTCTCGGTTCTGCGACCGCAAGGTATGTAAACAGCGCGAGGGGCTTGCGCTGAAGTCGCACCCCCACCCCGTCCCGAGTTACTTGAGGTGGACCCAACACCTTGAGCTCAATCATGGAATCATCCCCATCGGCCAAGGTCGGCTGACCAAGTGCCCAATCACACGTGGCACTCTACAATAGATCCGCGAGCGCCATTTGGCCATATCAGGATGGTCGTTATCCAATCCGTCATCAGAGCTCGTTACGCTCACACCGACAGTCGCATCATGGCTCCTCTCTAACATGCACTCGCCGTCGAGGTGAATCGGTGGGAACTCAAACACGAACGAGGCAAGCTATGAACGCGAGGTACTTTTTCTACACGACAACCGCTATCCTAACCATCACCCTTGTCGGATACGCGGAGATGGAAAGGCGAACAGGAGTAGCAAACGTTAGTCCATTCGTTCTGACTGTGTCGACGCCGCGAGTGCGAGTGGCAAACGACCGGCACAAACCGATCAGCGTGTGGTTCATAGCGGTCGGTGGGAATGCCGGTCAGCGCCTCGGCTCCGTGGCCGCATTGGCTAGCGAAACTTTCACGGTGCCCGATACTGTGCGGGCGCTGCGGCTGGTCGTCCGGCCGCAAGAAACGCGAGGCACTCAGTACGTTACCGCCGACATCCAGATCGGTCGGGAGACGGACGTGAGCCTGCGGGTGGCCCGTGAGCTGGGCCGCACGAATCTGAAGTTAAGGCGGGTACACGTGATAGCACCGCCTAAGCCACCAACCTACCCGTCTCCAGCATTCGGTACGACCCCGCCCGATGCTTGAGAGGTACGGGGCCGGCGGAATTCCGCCGGCCCTGCCTCGCCAGACGACAGAATACCAACCGATACTCCGCCCGCAGCACGCGTTCGTACCGTATGTAGTAGGTGAGCGCTTCGCCGTAACCGACGAAAATAGCGTTGGCATCCTCGAAGGTCACCGTCGCGGCCGTGCCGTCGGTCGTCCCGGTTGCGTGCCCGCTCGTCACGGTCCATCCCACAAATTCCACGACCGGGGTTATACGCACCGTGCTTTCGGGTGACGCGTCGTAGCCGAAGCCGACGCCGTAGCGAGCCACGATGCCATGGAAATCATCGGTGGCCGTAGCGCCCGGCACCCCGAGAGCCATTGCGCCGTCGACGGAATCCAAAAACGTAGCTCGCTCTCGATCGTAATGCGGTCTACCACCCGCCGTGACACAGCAGGGCGGGCTCGACGCTGGCGTGATTGGTACCGAGTCCCTCTGCCCCGGGCTAGTCTGAGGGGACCATTGGCCGGTAGTCAAGTACGCCAGGTTCTCAAGGAATACGAATCGCACACCACCCACCCACCCTACCCAGTTAACGTCCGTACGGGCGCCCCGTCAACATGTCGCGTCCGAGGTCGTCATGGGCCACGGTGACGGTATCGCAATAATCGCCGCAGTGGCCTCACCGTCTTTCCAATCGTTGATCACGATCAGGCTCCGCTCCTCCTCGAACCAGTCCATCCCCTCCACGTTGCCGGAGCGCCCCTGCTGCAACTGTGAAGGTAACGCACCCGCGTCGCATAGGTTTATTGCTGCTCCGAGCCGCCGACCTTGCAGGTCAAACCGCTGCAACCACTTGTACTTGAAAGCAGGAGGGGGCGCGGTTGTCGTGTTCTGAGAGCTCAAGAGAACGAGGAGCTCGTTGCCCTCGCTGTACCACACGAGGTCCGGAGCACGAAACCGCTGAGCGGAATCCGGCGGAATCGGTACTTGAAGTTCAACGAACCGGCACTCCTCCGCTCGCCATCCTGGTACCTCGAGTACAAGGCGCTGAACACATACCACCGGGTTGAGCGCACGGTCCACGAATTGTGACGTGTTTTCCAACTGTTCCGGCACGTCCCATTGCTGCGGGAATCCACCCTCCCATACTGCCGCCACGCTGGAAACGGAATCGGATTCCGTTCGAGCCGCTAACCCCTCGAGACCCCGACTCCCGATTTCTGCAAAACGCTCCGAATACTCCCAGACCAAGCCCATCGTCGTGAACAAGATCCGCAGGCGTTCTGATAAGAACACCAGCGAACCATCTGCCAGCACCTCGATCGCTTCCAAGTCCATTGCCAACGGAAAAGGAAGGGTGCTTTCCACAACATGGTTCTCAAAGATCTCAAATTCGCTGAGAACGGTGCCTGAGTCAGTCGGCTGATCCGACGGTTGAAGCTCATAAGTCCAAAAGACACCCGGTGAGTCATCACCGACGATGTGGACCCGATCCGTGGACCGCGCGATCCCTGAAGCTTCGACCACACGACCCGGCCGCTGCCGAGGCGAAGCATCCGGTCGGCAATATTCACGATGAGTAGCGATGCGGCCATCTGAAATGGGGAACGAACGTAGAGACACAACCGGCTGGACATATTCGACCTCCCTGACAATGACTCACTCTTCTGAATTGTACTCAGGCGGCAGGGTCCAGTCTGCTGTCACCCGAATAATTATGAGTCGAGATACCGTTCACGCTCGGTGATGCGCTCCCTGCCTCCCATGCATCTCTGTGCCTGCCCTCGATGCCTCCCGATGCCCCTTGATCCGTCTGTGCCCCCGTGCCCCTGTGCCCCTCTCTAAAACACCAACCGATACTCCGCCCGCAGCACCCGCTCATACCACACGTCGCTGGTGAGCGCCTCACCGAACCCGACGAAGATCGCATCGGCCTCCCGCACACCGAACCGGATGCCTGCCTTCACGTTGATGATTGTGGTGCTCGCATCCTCGAATGTCACCGTCGCTGCCGTGCCATCGGTTGTCCCCGTGGCGTGCCCGCTCGTCACGGTCCAGCCCACAAACTCGACGACGGGAGTGATGCGTACCGTGCTTTCCGGTGACGCGTCGTAGCCAAATCCCACACCGTAACGAACCACACTACCGTCGAAGCCATCGCTTGCCGTAACGCCCGACGCCGTGATACCCCGAGAGCCGCCGACGGGAATCCAAACACGTAGCTCGCTCTCGATCGTAAAGCGGTCTGCCACCCGCTCGTGATACAACACGGCGGGCTCGACGCTGGCGTGATTGGTACCGAGTCCCTCGAGTGCGCCTCCAAATGGGATGTACACTCCCAGTTGAAACGTCACATGACGATTGTCTTCCGCCACCGCGGCGGCCTTGAGCCCTACGCGGGCGTCACCGAACCCCGAGGCGCTGGCGATCACCTCCGGTCTTAGAATCCGGAATGGAACCTCCGCAAAGATCGAAAAGGACTCGCCAAACGCGAACTCGAGGTCGACGACGATGTCGTGTACATCGAGTCCGGTTTCGATGAACGGGGTCGTGGTGGGATCGCGGCCCAGGAGAGGCACCGTAGGACCGGGCGCGTCGGGATCGAGACCCACTTCCCGAAAGCAACCGCACTTTGCATAGATGAACTCCGCGCGATCGGCGCGGTTGATCCCGCTCAAGAAGTCGTATCGGATCTGGAGTTGATTGCCCACGACGGCATTGTCGATGTATCCCACGTTGCTCGAGCCGGCCGACCGGCGGCGGCGGCGGGACCGTTGTTGCCGAGTCTGTTGAGATGCCGTGATCGAATCGCGTTCGGCCAGCGTGAAGCGCCAACCTGGCACGGCTTGCTGTTGACCCAAAGCCGGTGGGGCCCAGATCAGCGTGAACGCGCAAGCGAGTGAAAACGTCAACGAGTTGAGACTCACGAAGGCGCGCATCCTGGTCTCCTTGGTGGGAATGGTCAGCGATCTACTCTTTCCTATCTATAAGGAATACGGTCCGGCAAGCAAAGCGGCTGTTACCCTGCCCCACACTTGTCCAGGACCTTTGAGATTGCACCACTCATGGCCGCAGCCCCGGACCGGCTCGTCCAGTCCGACGTTGCTTGCGACAGATCGGAATACGACAGGCACAGATCGGCCATGGCGTTTCCAGGATCGATGGCCTCCAGCACGGCGACGTGATGGTCCGCGGCTCGATCCAGGAACCGACCGGCCTGGACAACATTGCCAACATCGAGGCGGAGCATCGCGAGATCGAAGAGCGTGAAGCCGAACCGATAGTGAAACAGAGGGTCCTCCACAAGCTGCTGTGCGCTGCGCTCCAATCGTTCCCAAATCTCGAGGGAACTTTGAAGGGCTTCGTCCGCCTGGTCCGCGCGTGCCATGTCGAGGAACACCAGTCCCAACGTGTTGTAGCTGTTGGCTCGTTCGATATCCAACGAAGGGAGCGGCGCGGCCAACTCGTCGAACAATTCCAGCGCCCGCCGGTTTCGGGCTTCCGCGGACGGGAGATCGCCGGCCTCCAGCAGCAGATTGGCCAAGTTGTTGTAATAGATCGCGAGTTCTTGTTTGTACGATCGCTGCGTCGCATCCCGTTTCGTCAGGCCTTCCAAAATCTCGATCGCGGATTCGCTATACCTCCTCGCCTCGTCCTCTCTGTTCACCAGGCGTAACAAGAAACCGAGATTGTTGTAACTGCGGGCCAGCTCCTGCCGGTATCCATCGGTCGGCACCGCCAGACCGTTGTCGTCCTCGATCAATGACTCGAAATGCCCGATGGCGACTCGATAATCTTGCTCCGCGGCTTCGGCCCCAGCGGTGTCCGCGCTGTGCAAGATGCCGCGATTGTACAGCGTGCGGGCGAGGTGGTGTTTGTACTCATACTCGTCCGGGACCCGCGCGACCAGATCTTCCTGTAGAGCAAGAGCCGCTCCGTACGCTTCCATGGCTCGAGATGGATCGACGGACGCAAGCTGCAAATCCAGCCAGTTGTAGCTGTCGGCACGGTGATGTTGGTAGTCCGTGTTATCGGGAAACTCCCGGGACAAATCCGTCAGCCGGCCGATGGCGTCGGCGTACGCTTCTTCCGCCTTGTCGTCCTGGCCGAGAAAGCGGTAGACGTCGCCCAACCGCTGATGCGCGAGCGCCGAACCGAGCCGCAGCTCGGGCTCGGTCGTCTGCTCCTGAAATTGCTCGTAGAACTGACGGGCCTTGTCGAGCAACGCGCCGCGAAATTGCTCCATCTGCGGCATAGCCGCGAGCGTGTCACCCACGCGCAACAACATCTCATCCACCGCCTCGATGGCGAGGTTGAGATTGTGCGTTGCCCGTTCTCGGGCTTGTACGGCCTGTTGTCGCTGGTAGGTCGCCACGACAATTCCGACGCCGAGACTGATCACCGCCAGCGCCGCGGCCGTGACCCACACCTTGTGACGTTTGACGAACTTGCTCGCGCGGTATGCCGGTGTCGGGGCGCGGGCCATTACCGGTTCGTCGTTCAGATGCCGGTGGATGTCCTGGATCAAGCCGTTCACGGTCTCGTACCGACGCGTGCGATCCTTCTCCAGGGCCTTCATGATGATCCAGTCCAGGTCGCCCTTGAGCTGCCCGCGCAGGGACACCGGATTGGCGCGTCGGGATTCCGCGATCGCGGTTCCGTCGTCACCGAGGCCGCCGACGCGCGTGCTGGGTTTGAAGGGATCGCTTTCGCGCAGTTTCTGTTGGAACGTGAGAAAATCCGCGCCAAAGTCTTTCGGGTCGAACGGCAACAGTCCTACCAGCAGCTCATACAGCATCACACCGAGCGTGTAGATGTCGGTACGGGTGTCCACGTCGAGCCCTGACATCTCGGCCTGTTCGGGACTCATGTACGCCGGCGTGCCGATGGGCATTCCCTGCACCGTCACGAACGTCTCGTCCGTCAGACGACGGCCCATCGCTTTAGCAATGCCGAAGTCGATGACTTTCGGGATGGCTTTTTCCCCCTTCACGGTGATCAAAACGTTCGACGGTTTGAGATCGCGATGGATGACGCCTTTTTGATGTGCATGTTGTACCGCTTCGCAAATCCCGACGAACAACTCCAGCCGTTCGCGCGTGGAGAGCTTGTGCGTGTCGGCGTACTCCGTGAAAGGGACGCCGCTCACCAATTCCATCACGAAATAGGGCCGGTGCGTCTCGCTCACGCCGGCGTCGAAGACTTTCGCGATGTACGGATGATCCATGACAGCGAGCGCCTGGCGCTCCGATTCGAACCGCGCCACGATTTCCTGCGTGTCCATGCCGAGGCGGATCATCTTGAGCGCCACTCGGCGGCGCACCGGCTCGGTCTGTTCGGCGAGGAACACCTCCCCCATTCCCCCCTCACCGAGGGTGTGGAGGATCTTGTAGGGCCCGATACGTTCTGGGGGTGGTGGCTGGTTGGGGATCGCGGCGATGTGTGGCAGCGGTGGGAATTGCTAGGCCCGGATGAATATCCAATATCCAATATTGAATATCCAATATCCATGAAGGAAATTTCAATATTGAGTGTTGGATATTTGGTATTGGATATTCATCAAGAGCGACGGTCGATGCCCCTTGATGCCTCACGATGCCCCTCGATCTGCCCCCGTGCCCCTGTGCCCCGTTTTATCTCGCCGGCCCGATATCCACCTTAATATCCCGCCACTTCCCCTGACGGAAGCGAATGATGCTCAGCACGCACCGCGTAACGTGCCCAAGCACAATTGCTATCCAGATGTCGGCCGGGTTCAGGCCTCGCACCGCTTGAATGACCACACACCAACCGATCGGTAGCACGAGCTGTGACACGATGGAGATGTAGAGCGGACTCTTCGTATCACCCGTGCCTTGTAGTCCGCCCGTATACGCAAGCGCAATTCCAATGAAGAGGCCCGACACACTCAAATACCTGAGCAGCTGCACACCGATATCGACCACCACAGGGTCATCCATACCGAAAACGCCGAGCAGCGATCGTGGGATCGCAAGAAACAGCGCGCCAATAATCACGGCCACGCCGATACCAATCAGCGAAGCGACGTGCACGCCGTGCACCGAACGATCGGGATGTCCCGCTCCAAGATTCTGGCCGGCAATGGCCGAGGCCGATGCCATCAGACCGTTTGACGTCCATGTGATCAGAGAGAAGAGTTGGGAATAAACTATGGCGTAGGCCGCTTGGGCCTGTCCGCTCTGTGGCAACGAACCAACGAAAGCCAGCAAAATCACGCCACCCACGTTCATTGCAACGCCCTGAATGCCCGCTGGAATGCCAAACCGAAACAGCGACCGAATGATCAGCCAGTCGAACTTCAAACTCATGCCGCGGTGGAAGTGCACCACCCAGCGTGGCGAAAAGAACAGCCGGTGTATGGCGATCAGGGCCAGGATCGCGCCCGCAATCACGGTCCCCATGGCCGCGCCCGTCGTACCGAACGCCGGAATGGGTCCGAGTCCCCGGATGAGGATCACGTTCAGCAACAAGTTCAAAACCGTCAGTCCAACCCCGTACCGCAGCGGCGTCTTTGCATCGCCGGCGGAACGGAGCGCACTCCCCAACAAGAAAAACACCAACATCCCGATACTGAACAGGAAGAGAATGCGGAGGTACGGGAGCGCCTCCGCTTGCACCTCGGCCGTCGCATTCACCAATCCCAGCAGAGACGGTGACAACAAGTAGCCCACCGGGGCAAGCACCCCAAAGGAAATGAGCGCGGTCGTGAGGAGTGCCTGATAGACGGTCCGGTTCACCTTCTCCGGTTCGTTCGCCCCCGCGAATCGAGCTACCAGCACGCCCATTCCCACGAACAGGGACATGATGAAAACGATGACCACGATGAAGATCTGCCAGGCCACGCCGATGGCGGCGTTGCCGGCGTATCCCACGTAGTGCCCAACCATCACGTGATCGACGATGCCCTGAAGCCCCCCCAGGACGTTGTGGAGCATCGTGGGCCACGCGAGCTTCCACACCGCGCCGGGGATGGGTCCCTCGACGATCGAGCGGTCGAATTTTTTGGTTGGTCTGGGAGCTGCGGCCATGGAGATGGGGAAAAGGTGGGATTCGATGCGCTATCTAGGTGCGACTGAACATAGCACTTAGGGCGGGTTGTTGGCAGGGTGGCTGGCGACGGCGTCCAATAGCTCGCACATTGTACTTCGTCTTCGGCGGGGAATGCGAGCAATGCATCCTTGACAATGCCTGATCGGGTGTTTGGGCCGATAGGACCTACAGCGTCACCCTAAAAGGCCGCTGTAACAAAAATGTAGGCGACGCGGATCAATCAGTTCTTGGGTGCCAGGCTGGACATCGAGCGGATGGCGGCTACTGTTGACCAGCAGTTGTACCGGAACCGGAGAACTTCTTGACCGATCATCTTATAGCCCCTCACGGCGGAACGCTCGTCGATTTGCTGGTCGATGATGAACGTGTGGACCAACTCAAAGACGCATCGCGCGATTGGGAATCGTGGGATTTGACGGCGCGTCAGCTCTGCGATCTCGAGCTGCTATTGAGCGGCGGGTTTTCCCCACTCAGGCGTTACATGACCCGGGCGGATTACGAAGGTGTTTGCAGTGCGATGCGCCTGGTGGACGGGACGCTCTGGCCGATCCCCATCACATTGGACGTTTCCGAAGAACTGACCGAAAAGCTGAGTGTGGGTTCAACCTTGGCCTTGCGGGACGCCGAGGGTGTGATACTGGCCGCCCTGCACGTCGAAGACGTGTGGCAGCCGGACCGGGAGGCCGAAGCGGGCGCCGTCTTCGCCACGGACAATCTCGAGCATCCCGGTGTTGCCTATCTGCTCAAGCAGGCGAACCCAGTGTACGTCGGCGGGAAGCTCGAAGGCATCCAACGACCCGTTCACTACGACTACCCGGAAATCCGTCACACACCTGCGGAATTGCGGGAAGCCTTCTCCCAGCTCGGATGGCGTACGGTGGTGGGGTTTCAAACGCGCAACCCGATGCATCGGGCGCATCAGGAACTCACCCTCCGAGCGGCCAAGGAGGTGGAGGCAAACCTCTTGATTCATCCGGTGGTTGGAATGACCAAGCCGGGTGATGTCGACCATTACACGCGAGTCCGCTGTTATCAGGCGTTACTGCCTCAGTACCCTCAGCACACGGCCAAGCTGTCACTGTTACCGTTGGCGATGCGCATGGGCGGCCCGCGCGAGGCAGTGTGGCACGCGATCATCAGGAAGAACCACGGTTGCACGCATCTCATTGTGGGGAGAGACCACGCGGGACCCGGCAATGATTCCAGTGGCACGCCGTTCTACGGGCCATATGACGCGCAACAACTGCTCCAACAACACGAGAAAGAACTGGGCGTGACGATGGTCCCGTTCAAGATGATGGTGTACGTGGAGGAGAAGGATTCGTACTTCCCCGTGGACGAAGTGCCTGACGGTGCGAAATCGTTGAGCATCTCGGGCACCGAGCTTCGGGAGCGACTAGCTCAAGGACGGGACATTCCCGAATGGTTCACGTTCCCGGAGGTGGCGGTCGAGCTACGTCGTAGTCATCGGCCCCGTCACCTACAGGGTTTCACGGTGTTCTTCACGGGCCTGTCCGGCTCCGGCAAATCGACCGTCGCCAACGTGCTGCAAACCAAGTTCTTGGAGATTGGCGGGAGACCCGTCACGCTGCTCGACGGGGATGTGGTGAGAAAACAGTTATCGTCTGAACTTGGCTTCTCCAAGGAGCATCGCGACATCAATATCCGTCGCATTGGTTACGTCGCCTCCGAGATAACCAAGAATGGCGGCATTGCCATCTGCGCGCCGATCGCGCCGTATGACGACATCCGCAAAGAAAACCGAGCCCTGATTGCACCACTCGGCGGTTACATCCTCGTCCACGTGGCCACCCCCTTGTCGGTTTGCGAACAGAGAGATCGCAAAGGGTTGTATGCCAAGGCGCGGGCCGGGATCATCAAAGAGTTTACGGGCATTTCAGATCCATATGAGGAGCCCGATGACGCCGACGTGGTCATCGGCGCGACGGAGGGCACGCCCGAAGAGGGAGCTCGGCAGATCATGGGCTACCTGGAGAAGGAGGGGTACATCGGAGCGGAGAGCGCACCATAGGTTACGCGCAGCGTCACGACGCCCGTCTTCCGCAAATCACTGATCGAGGGGCATTGGGAGGCACAGGGGCACAGGGGCACAGGGGCACAGGGGCAGCGATGCGCGATTTCAGATCCTCTAGATTGTAGATTCTAGCAGGTTGCGGAAAAATTCATGGTGAGCCGCGTTTGTCCGGGTAACACGACGGTGTACCAGCGTGCGGTCCCCTATTACCGCCCCCGCGGTGCGGTCGGCGTGACGAATGCGGCCCACACTGCCCCATCAGGGGCTGCCTCCGGCCAGGGTCAGGGTGCGTATCCGCATCAGATTGTAGACCGCGGCCGTGAACGTAAACACCCACCCGACCCGCGGGGTCCCGCGATGTCGGAGTTTGCGTAACAACCCAATCGTCTTGCCCCACCCGTAGATCTCTTCCACTTTTTTGCGCTGCCGTTGACTGATCGCATAGCTGGGATGGCGCGTCGTCCGGCCATCCACCGCGCTCCGCAACCGCGTGCGGTGCACGTTCGGCGTGACGTGGGGCGTCCAGCCCAACGCCCGCAGCGTGTCGACAAACCCGCACCGATCATAACCCTTGTCCGCCCCCAACGTCCGACGCCGGGCCGTCGGCGGTAAGCTCCCCACCATCGCCAGCGCACTCGCACACTCCGCCTCGTAGCCGGGCTGCGTCACGTCGGTCGCCACCACGAGCCCGTGCCGATTATCCATCAACACACTCGCCAAGTACGCCAATTGCGCGCCTTGCCCCCCACTCTTCCGCGTCAACCGCGCCTCCGGGTCCGTCCGCGACGCATGCGTCGCATTCGTCCGTTTCTCCTGGCGAAACGTCACGCTCGGATTCCCCGGATCATCGTCCGTTGGCGGGCGGGTGCCGGCCTTCGGCTGAAAACTCTTCTGACTCGCCCACGCGTCCAGCAAGGTCCCGTCGACGGTGAAATGCTCATTCGACAACAACGCCCGCCGCTCCGCCTCCTGTAACACTTCGGCCAGAAACGCATCCGCGATGCCCCCCTCGACCAGCCGCGTCCGATTCTTCGTAAAGACCGTCGGCACCCACACCGCGTCGTCCAGATTCAACCCCACAAACCATCGGTACAAGATGTTGTAATCGAGCTGCTCCATCAGCTGCCGCTCGCTCCGGATCGTATACACCACCTGCAGCAATAACGCGCGTAACAAATGTTCCGGGGGAATCGACGGCCGGCCCCGCCGCGCGTACAGCCGGTCCAACTGCGGCGAGAGCCGGGCTAACACCGGGTCCACCAGCGCCCGCAGGGCGCGCAACGGATGGTCGGAGGGCACCCGATCCTCCGCACTGATATAGCTGAACAGCGCCGACTGATTCGTCTTGTTCCCGCGCATCGTGGCACTCCCATCGAGGTCCCTCTACGATAAGAACTTCCGGCTCGCGATGCTATCGTCCATTACCCGACTTTTTCCGCAACCTGCTAGAATCTGAAATCGCGCAACGCGCGTCTACTCGGCCACGCCCTTCTCCTTGAGGATCGTCCAGACCTTCTCCGGCGTTATGGGGATATCGATGTGCCGCACGCCGAGGTGCGCTAGGGCATCTACTACGGCGTTGGCAATCGCCGGGGGCGCTCCCACCGTTGCCGACTCGCCGACCCCCTTGGCGCCGAGCGGGTGATGTGGTGATGGGGTTACGGTCTTGTCGGTCTCCCAATGCGGCGTCTCCATCGCAGTCGGCAGCAGGTAATCCATGAAGCTTCCGCCCTGGATGTTGCCGTTCTCGTCGTAGGTGATCTCCTCCAGCAACGCGGGCGCCATTCCCTGCGTTAGGCCTCCGTGAATCTGGCCTTCCACGATCATCGGGTTGATGATGTTACCGCAGTCGTCGACAGCGACAAATCGGCGAATCTTGACTTCACCGGTGCCGCGGTCGATGTCCACCACGCAGATGTAGCTGCCGAACGGGAAGGTGAGGTTGGGTGGGTCATAGTAGTGCACAGCTTCCAGCCCACCCTCCAAACCCTCCGGAAAATTCGTGTACGCCGCGAACGCGATGTCTTGAATCGTCTTCGACTTTTGGGGCGCGCCCTTGACCGAGAACTTCCCGGGCTCCCACTCCAAATCGTCTTCGCTCACTTCCAGCAGATGTGCGGCAATCTTCTTGGCCTTGTCGCGAATCTTGCGCGCCGCCATGGCGCCGGCTGCGCCCGCCGTTGGCGTCGAGCGACTGGCATAGGTACCCAGTCCGTACGGCGCCGTGTCGGTATCGCCTTCTTCGACCTCGATGTGCGCCGCCGGAATACCCAATTCTTCCGCGATGATTTGGGCGTAGGTGGTTTCATGACCTTGGCCCTGTGACTTGGTACCGAAGCGTGCCGTCGCCTTGCCGGTGGGATGGACGCGGATCTCGCACGAGTCGAACATCTTGAGCCCGAGGATATCGAAGTCTTTCGACGGGCCGGCTCCCACGACCTCGGTGAAGCTCGAGATCCCGATGCCCATGAATTCTCCGCGCTCGCGTTTTTCGGCCTGCTCCTTCCGTAGCTCGGCGTAGCCGATCTTGTCCATGGCCTTTTCGAGCGCCGCCGGGTAGTTGCCGCTGTCGTATTCCCACCCCAACTGCGAGTGATAGGGAAACTTGTCTGCCGGGATGAAGTTCTTCATCCGCAACTCGGCCGCATCTATCTGGAGTTCGTGGGCCAATATGTCCGCCATGCGCTCGAGGGCATGTACTGCTTCGGTCACGCGGAACGAACACCGGTAGGCTATGCCCCCGGGCGGCTTGTTGGTGTAAACACCATCCACCTCGGCGAACGCGTGCTGGAAGTCGTAGGACCCCGTGCAAATGGAAAAGAGACCTGCCGGCCACTTGGCTGGTTGAGCTGCGGCATTGGTATACCCGTGATCCGCAATGGTCTTGATGCGAAGCGCGGTCATGGTCCCGTCCTTCTTTGCCGCTAACTCTGCCGTCATGTGATAGTCGCGTCCGAACGAATCCGCCTGGAGGTTCTCCATGCGATCTTCGATCCACTTGATGGGTTTCCCCAGGACGACGGATGCAGCGACGGCAATGACGTAACCCGGATACACCGGCACCTTCCCGCCGAAGCCGCCACCGATGTCGGGCGATATGATACGGATCTTCTCCTCCGAGAGCCCCACATGACCCGCAACCAGCGCAAACACCGTGCGAATCGCGTGGGGTGCCTGCGTCGTCATGTGCACGGTGAGCTTCCCGCGCACGCTGTCGAAATCGGCGATGCATCCGCACGTCTCGATCGACGCGACGTGAATGCGGGGCAGATAAATATCCTGCTTGACGACCACGTCCGCTTCTTTGATCGCCTTGTCCGTCCCGTCCTTATCACCCACTTCCCAATGAAAGATTCTGTTGTCCTTCTGACCTTCCTTGTCGGTCCGCAACACCGGCGCGTCCGGCTCTAGCGCCTTGAACGGATCCACCACGACCGGAAGTGGATCGTACTCCACTTCCACCGCCTCGACCCCGTCGGCCACGGTGTACCGGTCCGTCGCGATCACCGCCGCCACTTCCTGAGCTTGATACATCACCTTCTCGGTAGGAAGCACCATCTGGGTGTCCGACATCAAGGTCGGCATCCAGTGCAGGTTGTACTGCTCCAGCGTCGCGCCGGTGATCACCGCCAGCACTCCGGGAATGGCAGTCGCCTTGTCGGTGTTGATACTCTTGATTTTGGCATGTGCGAACGGACTGCGAACGATGGCCATGTAGACCATGCCGGGGAGCTCTATGTCGTCTATGTAGTTGCCCTTCCCCTGAATGAACCGCGGATCTTCCTTGCGCTTCATCGAGTGTCCCATGCCGCTCACTTCCGCCGATGTCTTCGGTGTCGTCATTGTGTCCCCCTACCGCATCTTCGCGGCAGCATGTTGCACTGCCTTGACAATGTTTACGTATCCGGTGCAGCGACAGAGGTTGCCGGATATCGCCTCCCGTATCTCCGCTTCGCTCGGATCGGCATTGCGCTCGAGGAGCGCGACACTCGTCATCATCATGCCCGGTGTACAGAACCCGCACTGCAGCCCGTGCTCCTCCCAAAAACCCTCTTGGATGGCGTGCAGGTTACCGTTTTGCGCCAAACTTTCGACAGTCTTCACGTCTTTTCCGTCCGCCTGCACCGCGAGCACCGTACAAGACTTCACGGGCTCGCCGTCCAACAACACGGTACATGCGCCGCAATGCGTCGTGTCGCACCCGATGTGCGTGCCCGTCAAACGCAGGACATCGCGCACATAGTGAACCAGCAAAAACCGAGAGTCGACGTCGCCCTCGTGCTCGGTGCCGTTTACCGTTACGCGAATCGTGTGAGTCGCCATCGCTAGTTCCCTCCCGCCCGCCCGAGGGCCTTGGTGAGGGCGCGTCCGGTGAGCACCCGCGACATCTCCCGTTTGTATTCGACCGTGCCACGGCGATCGGCCGTTGGCGAGGTGGCCCCACCCGCCAAGCGCGCCGCCTCGGCTATCGTGTCGGCGTCGGGTTTCTTGCCCTGCAGGAATCCTTCAGCCTCCTTCGCCTTTATCGGCGTGGGACCCACGGCGGTGAGACCGATGCCTACCCGCTCGATCTCGCCGCCCTTGCCCAGCGTCACCTGAGCGGCGGCGGCGGCTGTCGCGAAATCTCCCACCTTGCGTTCTAGCTTGATGTAGGCGCCACCGCTCTTCGCCGGCGGGATGGGGATGCGGATCTCGGTAAGGATCTCATCCTGGGAGAGCGCCGTCGTGAACAGGCCGGTAAAGAACTCGTCGATGGGTATCGTGCGCTCGCCCTTCGATCCGGTCGCCACGACCTCCGCGCTCAGAGCGAGCATCGTTGCGGGGTGATCGTTGGCCGGGTCGCCGTGCGCGAGGTTGCCGCCCACCGTCGCCCGGTTGCGAACAAGCGGATCGGCGATGACGATTGCGGTATCGTGCAGGATCGGATACTTGGACTTGATGAGGTCGGAGCGCTCCAGCGCCGACTCGAGGGTCGCGCCACCAATCTTGAGCACACCATCTTCTTCCTTGATGTACGCAAGGCCCGGGACGCGACCGATGTCAACTAGTTGCGTGGAGAACCCGAGCCGGAGCTTGAGTAGCGGCAGCAAGCTCTGACCGCCGGAGAGCACCTTGGCCTCTTCGCCGTGCTGTTGCAACAGGGTAATCGCCTCTTCCAACGTGTTCGGCGCATGGTAATCGAATGCCGAGGGGATCATGCCGTCTCCTTTCTACATCTGTGCGTCAGAGTAGAATTCACCGCAGAGAACGCAGAGAGCGCAGAGGTTGTTGTGGGGGTCACTCACCCAATCATCTCTGCGCACTCGGCGGTCTCTGCGGTTAATTAACAAGCATCAGCGCAGCAAAAACCAGTAAATCGCCGCCGCCACAATCGCGACCGCCACCCAAAAACCGGGTCGCCGCACCAATCGCCCAAGAGCTTTCTTGCCGACTGCAGTCCCGAGTGCAACAGCGTCAAACGCCTGGGGTTCCGCCGACGCCCGCGTACTCGTGGATTGAGTCGCCTCCTCCCTCCTCCCTCCTCCCTCCTCCCTCTCGAGCTCCGCACGCATCGCCGTCGTGAACTGCTCAAACATCTGGTCGCTGACGTCCTGAATCATGCCGCGGCCGAACTGGGCCAGAATGCCGGTGACGCTCACTTCGGACGTCACCGTGACCGACGTCTCGCCTCCGGGCCCCTCGACCATCCGGCTGACCATACGCATGTCGGCGCCGCCCTTTCCGCGGATGTCCTGTCCCACGGCGGTCAACTCGGCGGTCCCCGCTTCGGGGTCCAGACGCTCGAAGCGCAGCTTTCCTTTATAACTGCTCTGAACGGGACCCACCTTGACGGTCATCGTGCCGGTATAGGTCTGCTCGTCCTCCTGCCCGGTAATCGCGGCTCCCGGAAGACAGGCGGCCACGCGGTGCGGGTCGGTGAGAAACTTCCACACTTCGCTCTTGGGCGCCTTCACCGAGAACTGCTTTTCGATCTCTAGAGCCATCGGCGCCTTTCCGGACGCATGGAAACCAATTTGCTCATGCGGCCAGCAACGGCACGAGTCGCTCGAGCGACTCGAGGTCGTGCGCTGTCTCGAAGTTGTCTACAAACGGCAGGGCCGCGCGCATGCCACGAGCGAGTGGCTCGTAGCGCGCATCGCCCAACAGCGGATTGAGCCAAATAACTTTTTGAGCGCGCGTCTGGATGGATCTCATGGCCTTACCGAGTAACGCAGGATCTCCACGATCGAGGCCGTCGCTCAGAATCACAACGATGGTCTTGCTATCGACGACGCTGGTCTGGTACCGGTTGACGAAGTCCGTCAGACTCTCACCGATCATCGTGCCCCCTGACCAATCGGGCACCTCCGCCGCTAGGCGCTCCAACGTCGGTCCGATCTTCCGAGCCGAGAGCCACCGCGTGATTCGCGTGAGAGACGTGTTGAACGCAAAAACTTCGGCGCGCCGCGCAACTCGCTGGAGCGACAAGATGAACGTCAGAAGAAACCGCGTGTGTGGATCCATCGAGCCGCTGGTGTCGCACAGCAGCACGAGCCGAGGCTCTTCGATCCGGCGGGATCGCCGGGCCAACGAAAGCCACTCGCCGCCGGACCCGAGTGTGCGTCGAAAACTCCGCCGCAAGTCCACCACCCCCCGGTTGCGGGTCGGCGTCAGACGGCGACTCCTCCGGGTCGCAAGCTTGAGCGCCAGCCGGGCCATGATCTTTTCCATGGCGGCCAGGTCGAGGGAGGTCCACTCTTCGAACGGTTTTCGGCGCAGCAGTACTTCGGAACCACTGCCGGGTTGCTCGCCGTCCCCCATGTGCCGCTCACCATCCACTGCCGCAAGACGCGGCTGCGGTGATTGCCGCTGTCCGGGCACATGATGACGACGATCGGAGGCCGGTCTTTGTTCGTCGGTGCGCGCCCGAACCGTGGACAAGCCGCTCCACCATTGCTTGAACAACTCGTCGAAGGTGGTCCAATCGCGGCGCTGGACCTTGAATGTCGTCCGGAGCGCTCGGTAGACCTCGCCACGGTCTAACAGATCAATCAACGTGAGCGCTTCGGCGCCGTCTACCTCGTCGCTCAGGCCCACGAACACCCCACGCGTGCGTAGCTCTCGACCGAACAGTGCCAGGTGCTCGATGATATCTCGTGATTTCATCGTGCCGCACTGCGGGAAGTCGTCACGCGCTCCAAGAGCGACGATACAGCGCTTGCGGTCAGATCTGCCACGTCGTGTTGAGCCTTGAGTAAGCAGCCCACCGTCTGCTCGACGACCTCGACGTCGAGCTGGTCGCTGTGCAACGCTACCAATGCCGTCGCCCAGTCGATCGTCTCGGCCACACCCGGCACCTTGGAAAGCTCTCTATCCCGCAGTCCCTCCATGAAGCGCGCGATCTGGTCTGCAAGCTGCTCGCTCACACCGGGGACTTTGCTCTTGATGATTCTGACCTCTTTCTCGACCGTCGGATGATCGACATAGAGGTAGAGGCATCGCCGCCGTAGCGCGTCCCCAATTTCCCGGGTACGGTTGGACGTGATCACAACGTGTGGCACGTGCGCGGCCTTGATGACTCCCAACTCGGGAATCGTAATTTGAAAATCCGACAGCACTTCCAATAGAAACGCTTCAAACCCGTCGTCGGCGCGGTCGATTTCATCGACGAGCAGCACCGGCGGAGCGTCGGGTCGCGTAATAGCCCGGAGGAGCGGTCGCTCCAACAAGTACTTCCTGCTGAAGATCACATCTTCCAGCTCGGTGGGATCCTTGCCGTTGCGCTCGGCGATCTTGAGCTGTAGGAGCTGGCGCTGGTAGTTCCACTCGTAGAGCGCCGTATTTACGTCGAGTCCTTCGTAGCACTGCAGCCTGATCAACTCGGTGTCCAACGAACGCGCCATGACCTTGGCAATCTCGGTCTTGCCCACCCCGGCATCGCCCTCGATGAGCAACGGTTTGCGCATTGTTTGCGCGAGATAGACCGCGGTCGCAATGTCGGCTTCGGCGATGTAGCCGAGTCGCTCCATTGTCTCCTGCACCACGCGGATCTCGGGTTTCACGAAGTCTCTCCAGCACCCGAGGCGGCCACGAACGTCTCCGGTTGCTTGACAAATTTTTCGCGGCAGCTACCACAACAGAAGTAGTATGTTCGTCCGGAAAATGAGGCGCTGTGTTGCGTCGTAGCGACATCGACCCACATCCCACAAACGGGATCTTGGTGTTCGGTAAGTACCGCCAGGGAGTCGGGTTCGGAAACCGCATCACCCAGCGCGCGTCTCTGCTGGACAATCTCCGCCAGGATGCTGAGTGCGATTTCCTCAGGTGTAACCGCGCCGATGTCGAGTCCGGCGGGAGTGTAGATCGCGTCGATATGACTCGTGTCTACGTCCTGTGCCGCGAGAGCATCACGTAACTGCGCAAAACGTTTTCCGCTCGCGACGACGCCCAAATATGCGGGCGACAGCGCAAGCGCCGCGTGGATTGCTTCCTCGTCGTATTGCCCCAGGGTGGCGACCACCGCGTAGACCCTGGTGGACTCTTTCTTCGATCGTTGCACGAGCTCCGGCGCCTGCAGGTCCGTCAGCACACGGTCGGCCTCCGGAAACACCGCCTGGTCCGCATCGGGACCGATCGCCTCGACGCGGTAACCCAGCACGACACCCAGCCGTGCCAACGCACGTGCGGCCGGTGATACACCAAAAATCAACAGCCGTGGTGCGGGAAGCACGGGCTCGATGTAAAGATCCACGCTTCCTCCGCTGTGACACGTCAATGGAAGTGCGATGACACCTGGACGAGCTTCCGCCTGCGGATCGGTGCTCAACGCGATGAGACGAGGAACGCCGTCGCGGAGCGAGGCCAACGCCTCACGCACCGCGGTCGACTGGGCGCAGCTCCCACCCAGCCAACCGTGAAACGCTCCTCCCTGGGTGATGAGAGCGGCGTCCCCAACCCGTGTCGAGCTGGGCGCTTCACGGCGCACGACCGTCACCAGCGCAAACGGCTCGCCTCGTTGCGCCAGATCCGACGCCAATCGTAGCGTGTCGGCTCGCATGGACTAGACTGCCAACTCGGCTTTGACGCGTTCGTAATCCTCCGGCAGGTCCAGATCCGCAAGCGCCGCAGGCTTCCACTCGACGACAAGGGCTTCGTCGCGATGACGCCGCACGACGTGCTTGCCACACCCTTCTCCACCAGGCCCGTCGAATTCGGCAAAGAGCATCCGGCCATGAAGCATCGGAGGGGCGTTGACGTCGCCATAGCGCGATATCACCAGCGGCGCCTCGCTTTCGCGGTAACGCGCCATCAGGGTCTCGAGCATGGACGTCGTCACAAACGGCATATCCGGAAGCATCACCACCGCGGCGATCGCTTGATCGGGGACCGCACCGATACCGAGTCGGACCGAGCTGTTGATTCCCGCTTCGAACTCGGCGTTGATTACCTCGTGGTACGTCAGGCCCGTAAGAGCCTCGCGGACCCGATCCGCCTCGAAGCCCAGCACGACGATGACCGGGGAGAGGCCCGCGTCGATGGCCCGCCCGACCGCACGCCGGATCACCGGCTCTCCGTCCAGCTCGAGCAAGAGTTTGTTGCGACCCATTCGGGTCGAGTTACCGGCAGCCAGCACGACGCCGGCAATCGGGCCGCTGCGCTCACTCGGCCCACTACGCTCAGACGACATCGATGACCTCCGTCCCCGCCTCCGCCTTTTCTCGCCCCCCCAGGTGACCGTGTTCCCGTGCCGACCGCACCGCGAGCAGTTCGGCCACGATGCACACGGCAATTTGCTCCGGGCCGTCGGCACCGATATCGAGGCCCACCGGTCCGAACACCCGGTCGGTCCCTTCCCCTCCAACCGCTTCGAGCACCTTGTCGGTACGGGTCCGTGGGCCGAGGAGTCCGATGTAGGGAACGTCCGTGGGAAGCAGGTGACCGACCCATTCGAGGTCATGTGCGAGCGAGTGAGTCATGACGACGGTGTAGGTCTCAGGCCCGCTTGGAATGCCGTTGACGCCTTCTTCGGGGCGCCTTGTGATCAGATGCGTCGCCTGTGGGAACCGTTTCGGCTGGAGATAGGCGGGTCGATGATCCACGAGCGTCACCCGAAAACCAACGCGCGTGGCAAACTCGGTCAGGGGCATGGCGTCGTCCCCGGCCCCGAAAATCACCAGGCGAGGTGGTGGCTCGTACACCTCGGTGAACACCCGCGCCGAATCGTCACCCCAGAGGGTCGACTGGCCCCCGCCCCCGCCCCCGGCGAGGCTTTCCGCACTTCGTGTGACCATTTCCCGATCGAGCCGCTCGTCGCCGGTCGAGCCATCCCCCACCCCATCGGGGTCGACGAGTACGAGACGGCCCGCCGCATCGCCACTCAGCACGGTCGATACCGCAAAACGGCGGTCGCCGTCGAGCAACTCACGCATGCGGCTCAGCACCCGCCTGGTATCCCCGGTCAGGGGCTGCACGACGATCTGGACCGTCCCGTCGCACCCCAGTCCGAACCCCCATACCGTATCGTCATCGGCCCCGGTCTCGTATTGCCGTAGGCGGCAGTGACCGTCCTTCAATGCCGCGAGTCCCACCTCCCGAACATCTGCCTCGAGACAGCCACCGCTCACGCCACCCAGGGTGGGGCCTCCATCCTCGATCAAGAGCTTGGCGCCTGGCCGTCGGTAGGATGAGCCCTCGATCTTGACGACCGTGGCAAGCGCCAGGGGTTGGTTGCTCCCGGCGACGCGCTCAAGGATTTGCGATGTCTCTTGCCACTGCTTCATTTGGCCTCGCTTGGGCAGACAACCGAGCTTGGCGGGCGCCCTCAACCGGCCCGCGGAAGTATGAAGGATGGAAAGGGAACGCCTGGGCCTCGGGTCGGCAAGCCGCGATCTGGCCTTGCCACCCACCGGACCGCGACGTAATCTAGCGGTCCCCACTCCATCAACTCCCCCGACCCCAGAATCGTTCGCGGGGAGACACCAGCGCGAGGAGGTCGACCGCAGATGACCCACGTGACCGTCACAGTCAATGGAACACAACACGAGGCCGACGTCGAGCCACGGACGTTGTTGGTCTACTTCCTGCGAGAGCAGCTCGGACTCACGGGCACGGCCGTGGGGTGTGACACCTCGTCGTGCGGGGCCTGCACGGTACTGGTGAACGGAGAATCGGTGAAGTCCTGTACCATGCTCGCCGTCCAGGCTGACGGTAACGACATCACCACTATCGAGGGACTCGCGCAGGACGGGAGTCTGCACCCCGTGCAGCAGGCGTTCCACGAACATCACGGGCTGCAGTGCGGGTATTGCACGCCGGGCATGATCCTGGCGGCCGTCAGCTACTTAAAGGAATACCCAGACCCCACCGAAGAAGACGTGCGGCTCGCGCTCGAGGGCAACCTGTGCCGCTGCACCGGCTACCACAACATCGTCAAGGCCGTCCTCGCCGCCGCTGAAGAGCTGCGGTCGGCAACGGCGACGGCGTCGTAAGGAGAGACGATGACTGCTACCACCACGAGCGCCGAACGCTCCGTAGGCGTCGGTGTCCTTCGCAAGGAAGACCCGAAGCTCCTATCCGGTCAGGGAACGTTCGTCGAGAGCATCACACCACCCGGCACGCTGTGGATCTCGATGGTTCGGAGCCCCATGGCGCACGCCCGCATCAAGAGCATCGACCTGGCTGCGGCCCTCGCCGCACCGGGCGTTGAGGCCGCGTTCACGGGAACCGACTTGGCGGACGAATGGGCAAGCGCTCTGCCGATGGCTTGGCCCGTGACCGAGGACATCAAGATCGCCGAACACTGGCCCGTGACAAAAGACAAGGCTCGCTACCTCGGTGACGCCGTTGCGGTGGTCGTGGCGACAAGCCGGGTCGCCGCCAAGGACGCCGCCGAGCTCGTGGAGGTCGACTATGAGCCCTTGCCGGTGGTGACCAACGCGGAAGCTGCGCTCGAAGACGGCGCGCCATTGGTGCACGAGGATTTCGGCACCAACAAGTGCTACACGTGGTCGCTCAACAACGGTGACATCGATGCCGTGTTCAAAAGCGCCGACGTCGTCGTCAAGGAGCGGTATCTCCAAACTCGCCTCATTCCCAACGCCATTGAGCCCCGGGGTGTCGTCGTGCAGCCGCTAGCGGCCGCCGGCGAGTTGACGATGTGGTCGGCGACCCAAATCCCTCACATCGCGAAGCTCACCCTCGCCATGTGCGTGGGCATTCCGGAAGGCAAGCTGAGGGTCATCGCGCCCGATGTCGGAGGCGGCTTCGGATCGAAGCTCAACGTCTACGCCGAAGAGGCGATCTGTCTCGCTTTGGCACGGCGCCTCGGGCGTCCAATGAAGTGGGTGGCGGAGCGATCGGAAGGGTACCTGGCAACCACCCACGGTCGCGACTTGGTGCAGGAAATCGAGCTGGCCGCGTCCAAGGACGGGACCATCAAGGGCTACCGCGTCCGATTGGTGGTGAACATGGGAGGGTACCTCCAGCTCCTCACGCCCGGTGTCCCCGTGCTCGGGGGGTTTCTCTACTGCGGCCCGTACGGTGGCGAAGCGTATTCGTTCGAGTGCACCGGGGTGTACTCGAATACGACGCCGACCGACGCGTACCGTGGCGCTGGGCGGCCGGAGGCAACGTATGCCATCGAACGAGCGATGGATTGCCTCGCCCGCAAGTTGGGGATGGATCCCGTGGAGATTCGTCGTCGCAATTTCCTCCCGAAGGGCAGCCTCGTAAACAGTCCGGGCGGCCTCCAGTTCGATTCAACCGACAACGAGGTGGCGCTGGACAAGGCCCTGGAGCAGTTCGACTATGACGGGTTCCGCAAGGATCAACAAGCGCGGCGCGACAGCGGCGATACGAAACAAATCGGTGTCGGCTTCTCAACCTACGCCGAGATGTGCGGCCTCGCACCGTCACAGCTTCTCGGATCGCTGAGCTACGTCGCGGGCGGATGGGAAGCGGCGATCGTGCGGATGCTGCCCACCGGCAAGGTCGAGGTCGTGACGGGCGCGTCGCCACACGGGCAGGGTCACGAGACAGCGTGGTCGCAGATAACGGCCGATGCGTTGGGGGTCGACTTCGACGACGTCACCGTTCTGCACGGCGACACGCACGTCGCCCCGCTCGGCATGAACACCTACGGCAGCCGCAGCCTCGCCGTGGGTGGTGTGGCGTTGCACTACGCGTGCGATCGCGTCGTGGAGAAGGGAAAGACGATTGCCGCCCACCTTCTCGAGGTCGCGGAGGAGGACCTGGAGTTCGCCGCGGGAAGCTTTACGGTCAAGGGTGTGCCGGACAAGACCAAGTCCATCCAAGAAGTGGCCTTTGCGGCGTGGACGGCCCACAGCCTGCCCGAGGGGACCGAGCCCGGGCTCGAGGCGACCTACGTTTACGACCCGCCGAACTTCACCTTTCCGTTCGGTACGCACATCTGCTGCGTCGAGGTCGACACCGAGACCGGCAAGGTCGAGGTGGCAAAGTATCACTGCGTCGACGACTGCGGCAACGTGGTCAACCCCATGATCGTAGACGGCCAGATCCACGGGGGCCTCGCCCAGGGGATCGCACAGGCGTTGTACGAGGAGGCCATCTACGATGACGACGGCAACCTCACCACTTCGTCGATGATGAACTATCTCGTGCCGTCGGCCGCAGAACTGCCATCGTTCCAACTCGATCGGACAACTACGCCGAGTCCCACCAATCCGATGGGAGTCAAAGGCATAGGGGAGGCGGGGACGATCGCCTCGACGCCGGCGGTGATCAACGCGGTCATAGACGCGCTCTCGCATTTGGGCGTCGAGCACATCGACATGCCGGCGTCGCCCGAGAACGTTTGGAAAACCATTCAGGCGGCCCAGGGAGGTGCGTCATGATCCCAGCGTCTTTCGAGTACGAGGTTGCGACGTCGGTCGATCATGCGACCACGCTTCTGCAACAGGGAGGCGAGGACGCCAAACTCCTCGCCGGCGGCCACTCGCTCCTGCCGTTGATGCGGCTGCGGCTCGCGCGTCCGTCTTTGCTCGTCGACATCGGACGGCTCGACGATCTTTCGTACGTCAAGGAATCGGGCGATACCGTGTCGATCGGCGCGCTCACCAGCCACCACGATGTGCAGAACTCACCGGTGCTCGCGCAGCACTGTCCTCTCCTCGCGCACACGGCCGGGCTGGTGGGCGATCCACAGGTGCGACACCGCGGCACGATCGGCGGCTCGGTCGCGCACGGCGACCCGGCATCCGATCTTCCCAACGCGCTTCTTGCGCTGGGAGCGGAGTTCGTCGCGCGCGGCGCATCGGGCGAGCGCACGATTGCCGCATCCGATTTCTTCACCGGTTTGTTGCAGACCGCGCTGACGCCCGATGAGTTGCTCGTGGAGATCCGGGTACCAAAGTTCGGTGCAAGCTCCGGCTGGTCGTACGTGAAATTCAATCGGCGCGCACAGGATTGGGCCATCGTTGGGGTTGCCGCCGTGGTCGAACGCTCCAACGGAGCGATCTCGAAGGCCGCGATCGGTTTGACGAACATGGGCCGGACACCCCTCCGGGCGGCCGCGGTGGAGAGCGCGTTGGCGGGCGCCGCGGCGGACGGTATCGCGGCGGCGGCTGCGCAGGCGGCGGAAGGCACGAGTCCCCCCTCGGACACGAACGCCAGCGCCGACTATCGGCGGCATCTGGTTACGGTGTTGGTGCGGCGGGCGGTGACGCAAGCGCTGGGAGACTAGGGATTCTGGATTCTATTCTTGATTCTAGATCAGTGATTTGTGGGGGCATCGGGGGGCATCAAGGGGCATCGGGGGGCATCAAGGGAATGCGGTGCCGGCGATGAAGAGCGGACCCCGGGCTTTAGTCCGGGGTTTCAATTCCCGTCGCTCTCCTGCAATGCTTGAAATCGCGGGTTGGAACGAATGGGATCGAATTCAGCCATTCGCAAATTCGCCCTTAGCAGAACACCTTGAGTACGATTGCTCTCGCGTAGCAGCCGCAACGCTTGCTCGATATCCCCCATTGCCACGAGGGCCATAGCCACAAAGCGCGCGGTTGTTGCACGGTCGGAATCCGAACTGAGGGCACGCTCAACAAACCCTCGTGCCGCAGCCGAATCGCCCGCGCGCGCCGCGGCCATTGCCATTGCCGTCAATGCGGGCACAGTCTCTCCCCCGCTCATCTGCAGGGCCAACTCGGCGTCCCTCCACGCTTCTTCGATCTGACCCGTTTGGAGTCGAACCCGGGCACGCCACGTGTACGCAAACCAATACCCCGGGTCGATAGTCAACGCGCTGTCCGCCCACCGTCTTGCTTCGTCGAAGCGATGCTCGCGCAGGCTCAGTTCGGCTAGGCTGCTGAGCGAAATGAGGCGCCCCGGTTCGATGGACAGCGCACGATGGTAGTGTGGTAACGCCTCGGTAGCGTTGCCGAGGACCCCCAGCGCCCAACCATATATATGATGTGCTTCCGCGTTTTGTGGATTCAGCGCAATCGCCCGCTCGAGCGCGTCGGTCACCCCCTCATACGTGTCGGCATTTGCCGTGGTGGAAATAAACCCCCGCGCCATCCATGCATCCGAGTTCTCCGGATCTGCGCGTATCGCACGGTCTATAGCGGCGAGACCACGAGTCAGCAGACTATCCTTGGGGAGTCCTGGGTAATCAAAGCCCCAACCAAGCAACATGGCGTACGTGTATCCAGACCGTGACACCGGTTGGATAAAGCCGGGGTCGGCACGTGATGAAGCCTCGTACTCGGCGACGGCGGTTCTGAAACCATTCGCCGTGCGTTGTCCGAGATAATAGTTGCCCTTCAAGAATCGCTCGTACGCTTCGAGACTTTCGGTGGGCTGCACCGCAAGGCCCACACGTTCCGGTTCCAGCAAAACAACGTTCATGCTTTGTGCGATGCGCTCGGCGACCTCGGCTTGTATCCGGAAGATCTCCCCCGGTACCAGGTCAACCGTTTTCGCCTCGGCCCAGAGATGCGACTCGTCGGAAGTCCGGATGAGCTGAGGCGTGATCCGCACCTGCCCTGTCCCGTCGGGCCTCCGGTCCGTTCGCACCGTGCCCTCGAGCACGTAGTCCACGTCGAGTTCCTCACCAATTTCTTTGGCCGACTTCGTGCTGCCTTTGTATTGAATCGCGGTTTGGCGCGCGATGACCCGCAACCCGCTGATGCCCGCCAATTTCGCGGTGATCTCCTCCGTCATGCCGTCGGCGAAGTACTCTTCTTCGGCCGAGCTCAAATTTTCCAGCGGCAAGACGACCAGGCGGGGGATATCGGGGGCCGTCGACGCCGGTTCCCTTATGAGGAGAATCGCCGACACGGCAACCACGAGTGCCACGACCGCAAACGCAGCGACACGCCCCCTCGACAGCCCACTCGCTGTAGTCGGGCGAGCGGCGGTTGCGGTCGGAACTCCAGTCAACGCGTCGGCAAATTCGCGCGCCGTCGCAAACCGATCAGCGGGCGTCTTCGCCAAGGCCCTGGTCAATGTTTCGGCAATCTTCGCCGAAACAGCCGGGCGCAGATGCGTAACGGGAGACACCTCCACCGCGAGATGCTGGTGCACGACGCTCTCGATCGTCGGGCCCGTAAACGGAGGTTGTCCGGCCAGCATCTCATACAACACACACCCCAAGGCGTAGATGTCGCTGCGGCCGTCCAGATCTCTGCTGCCTGAGGCCTGTTCCGGACTCATGTAAAAAGGCGTCCCGACCGCCAATCCCGTCTCGGTGAGTTGCTCGCTACCGGCCGCATCGATCGCCCGTGCGATGCCGAAATCGGCGACGACCGCGTGGCCGTCCTCGATGAGGATGTTCTCCGGCTTGATGTCCCTGTGAACGACATCGCGCTTGTGCGCCGAGTTGAGTGCGTCGGCCACTTCGGCGGCGAGTTTCACGGCGTCGTCAACCGACAACTGCTTCTCACGGTTCAGCCAATCGCGCAGCGATTCGCCCTGCATGTAGGGCATGACATAATAGAGGAAACCCTCCTCCTCCCCCGAATCGAGTAGCGGCAGAATGTGCGGGTGGTTGAGCTGGGCGGTGATGGTGATTTCCCGGAGGAAGCGTTCGGGGCCGATTGCCGCGGCCAGCTCTGGCCGAAGGACCTTCACCGCCACCATGCGATGGTGTTTCAGGTCCTCGGCAAGGTAAACCGTGGCCATGCCGCCAGCTCCGAGTTCTTCCTCAATGGCGTAGCGGTCGGCGAGCGCCGTCTTCAGACGCTCCATAACGTCGCTCACCCTGCTGCCGCGTTGTTACCACGGGTAAACCCGCTGCTCGGCCAACCGACTGTCGCTGAAGCGACGAACGCCCTCAAGGTCGGTTTACCGACAGATCGCCGAGCGGCGGCTTGAGCCGTCGTTAATCTCCCGCCGCACGACCCCTCCTCGAGGACGTAGCGACCTCCGCGGGCGGTGTTCAGAGGGGCAAAGGTGTCGGCCATGAGGGCCTAAGATAGGGATCGGGGGCTGTCGAGGCGAGAAGCGGACTAATTGCCGCCGGCCACCACACAATCACCTTCGGACGTGATCCAGTCCGCGGCGACCTGCACGACATTGTCACTGACCGTCGGGATCAATGTGTCCCATCCGGTGACCACCGAATCGGGCTCCATCACGCCGCCATAGAGCATCCCGGTCCGGTCGGCAAACGTTGACACGGTGAGAAACATCCGTGCACCATCGGACAAGCTGAATGTCCGGTTCGCCGTCGACAGGCCAGCGGTGCCGAGGCCGTAGCTTCGCGTGGCGTTGCGTCCCCGGAACGCGGTCACGATCGCCTCGCCCGAGCTGGCCGTCACCGGTCCGGTGAGAACAGCCACCGTTGGCAGTGGGAGGATCAACTCGTATGGCGGGTCGGTCACGCGGAGGAGGTCGTTGTTCGGCTCTAGGCCGGACGCTCCGTTGCGGTAGTACCATTCGATCGCTACCGAATCCGGATCCACGAACGCTCCAACAATCCCTTCGCCCAGCACCGGCCCAACCCCGGCCAGCATGGGCCACATGTTGCCGCCGCTGTTCCCACGCAAGTCCACGATCCATCCGCACATCCCGATCGTGTCGACCGTGGCGATGATCCCGTGCAGCAAGTCGGCAAACGGCTCGGGGTCTTCCCCAAACAAGGTCGAGAACCACGGGATCATGACGTAGCCAACCATATTGGTAAGGCGCTGTCCGTTGGGTAGCGGACCGGAGACAGCTGCGGTTTCTCCGGACGGGGGGGCGCTTGGCCCGACAAAAAACGAGTGGTTGTCACCGAGTTCTTCGAGTGCGAGACGAATGGCAGAATACGTACCGGCGGTCGTCGTCGCACCGCTGGCACGCTCGACGGCCCGTGCGCGGAGGGGTGGCCAGTCGATCTTGTAGCGGTTGACCGAGTTCTGCTGCATGATGTCTAGCGCTCGCTCGAGGTAGGCGCTCACGACCGAGGCGTCGAGCGAGGCCGTCGGGGTGCTACCGCAGCCGACCGCGGTGACTGCCAGACATACAAGAGCGTAGAGTCTCGGGCGTTGTTCTGCTGTCCGGGCAACGCTGGATCGGTCGGTCAACCTGCGCCTCACGGTCGAATCCTGGTGACACATGCTAGAATACGGTCTTGGCGTGTGGGCGGCCAGAGGGAAGCCGCCCTGGAGTTCCGGCGCCGGCGGGTGCACTTTAACACGATACCTCGATCTCGGGAGGACCCATGCTGCGGTCCGGGATGTACCTGGCAGGAGTTGGTCTCGTTTTGTCCGCCTGTGGCGGGGCAGACGGCGGGTCGGTGACAGGGGAGCCGTGGACGCTCGCACCCCCGAGCAGTGATCTATCCGACGGAATCAGCATCCTCGTCCTCCACGACATGGAGGGCCTGTCGGGCGAGGACGACCCCGACCAATACCGCTTCGGAAAGCCCGCATATCCACGCGGCCAGGAGCTTCTGGTCGGAGACGTGAACGCGGTCATTGAAGGGCTGTTTGCCGGCGGTGCAACCGAAGTGCAGGTCGTGGATGGACACGGCAGCGGCAACTCCGACCCAGACGTGCGCACGGACCTGCTCGACCCCCGGGCCACGCAGGTGTTCCGCGAGCAAACCTTCGACGCCTACGCCGATCTTCCCGAAACGGCGCAGTTCGACGCGGTGGCGGTGGTGGGGATGCACGCCAAAACCGGAAGCCGCGGCTTCGCATCGCACACGTTCACACTCGGCATCGAGCTCCAGGTCAACGGCCAATCCATAACGGAGACCGAATTGGTCGCTCTGTCCTGGGGACGCTTCGGCACGCCGGTAATTTTCGCGTCGGGCGACGACCGGTTGGCTGCAGATCTCGAAACGATGCCGTGGATCGAATCGGTTACGGTGAAGACCGCGACGAGCGCGTCGACGGTCGAGTCGCGCCCGATCGACGAAGCGCGAGCCGATCTCACCGCGGCGGCCAAACGCGCGGTTGAAAATCTGGCGAATGCCCGCGTGATGCAGGTGTCTACACCGCTAGCAGCGACGTTGCGCGCCGTCCCGCCGGCAAATCTCTCGATGTTGCGTGGCGTCCCAGGAATCGACTACGACAGCGAAGCCAACAGTGTCACTTTTGTGGCCAACGATTTTCGCTCCGCCTATGATGGATGGCGCTCGCTCGTCAGTGTCGCCAGGGGCGGATACACCAGCGTGTTGATGGAACAAGTCGGCGCACACGCCGACGGCGCAACAATCATCGGCCGCTACCGCGACGCACTCTTCGGCCGGTGGATGGACGTGGAATCGGAGCGGTGGTCGTCACCGTCACCACAACGGTCGATCGGGTCGCGGCGGTATCACGGGTTCCAATGAGGCGCGGATTCGGGGTCCGCTCAACCAGGGCGGGGAGTGGGGATCCGCGTCCTCAAAGCTTCAGCGTCATCCGTGGCTGCAAGGGACGACGAGTTATTCAGGCAGCTTCGGTGACCGCGGCCGTCTTCATGCTGGGCCTCGGGACCACCCAGAAATCCGCGGCGCAGGAACGGGGTCACGTCAGCGTGTCCGAATCGTCGCTCGACTCCGTCGCACGGCGGATCGAATCGATGTCTCCGCGGAGTGGCCCGCCCGGTACGGTGGTGACGTTGCGCTCGACGAACATGCCGGCCATCACCCCGGTGCGGATCGGGGTGGGGGCGCTGCGTTTCGGGTTCGAGGAAGTCGCGCAAGTGATGACGAGTAATCGAGGCGCATTGTTCACCACGGTCGAGGTCCCCGAGTGGGCCCAACGCGACCTCATCCATCGCTTCATCGTGTTCGATTTTTATTTCAACCCCATCGCGCTGTCGGACATCTTTCACGTCACCGACGCGGATGGTATGGTGGTCAGGAGTGGCCAGCTCACGGCCGAAGGAGTGGAATGCCCTGCCCTGCGCGGTGACGGTGGCGTGCTGTACACGTTGACGGGCGATCTGGCGGATTTCAAACCCGGCGACGAGGTGATCGTCGAGGGTAGGCTCGCCGAGACATCGATGTGTATGCAAGGAACGACGATTCAGGTGGTTCGTATCGAGAAACCTTCCGCTCAGAACCCCTGAACCAACTCCCTCATCCGCCGCGCCGTCGCCTCATCGGGCAGGCGGCCAAACGCCGCCTGGATATTTTCCTCCATGTGGGCCGGATTGGTCGTCTCGGTCAAGACACACGTGACCGTGGGATGGACAAGAATGTACTTCAGTGAGAACTGCGCCCACGTCGCACAATCGAACTCGGCCGCCCATTCGGGCAACTCGCGTCCACTGACCCGTTGAAAGTAGCTGCCGTTCATGAACGGCCGGTTGATGAGCACCGCCATCCCGCGGTCCTGAGCAAGCGGTAGCAATCGCTCCTCGGCACGGGTTTCGACAACCGAATAATTCAGGTGCACAAAGTCCAGCGGTTCCCTTCGCATGAACGCCTCGAGGCGCTCGTAGTTGTTGTAGCTGGAGACCGTAACGCCGATGTAGCGGGCCTGACGGCTTTCTTTCCACTCGCGCAAGCTGGGCCAGTGGGTTTCGAGGTCTCTCAGACTTTGGACCTGGACGAGATCCACGGTGCGCCGGCCAAACAGCTGCGCCGTCTGCTGCATCTGCTGAATGCCGGCTTGCCTTCCGTTGGTGTTGATCTTCGTCGCGAGAAAGAGTTTATCGCGCAGATCGGGCTCGTTGAGCAACCGGCCGAACTCGGCGTCGACCTCCTCGCTGCGCGGTGCGGTGTCCACCACGCGGCCCCCGTACTCGACGAGCATGCGCATCACGGCCCTGAGTGGATCGACGCCTGCGGTTGGTATTTCGGTAACGGGCTTGGTCGAGCCGAGCCCGATCACCGGCAGGGCCTCGCCGGTGGCCGGAATCACACGCATAGGGATGGCGCCCTGCGCGAGCGCGTGGATTGGGCGCGACAGCAGCACGCCGAAGCTCGAGAGCCGGGCGAGGAATTCGCGTCTATTCGGCTGTGTCATCAAGCCCTCCGCGGCATGTCGGTTTACCGACAGATCGCCGAGCCGCCGCTTTAGCGGTGGTTACCACCCTGGCCGTCGCGTCAGTTACCACGGGTAAACCCGCGGCTCGGCCAACCGACTGTCGCTGAAGCGACCTGACTGGTCACCGCCACGATCGCCTTGACCGCGCTGTCGGCGGCGGTCATCTCGACACCCCCCAACACCCGGCGCACGCTGCGGAGCTCGCGGGGCGGGCGCTGGCCCTGGCGCCGTTGGGCTTCTGCGGGTGCGGTCCAGCTCATCATCACGGCCGCTGACAAAGTGATCAGGGACAGCCGCCCTGTGCGGGCGCGTGTGGGGATCAAACGGTGATACATCGTGGCGTTCCCCCTAGTAGTCATTGGCCATCTCTTGCCTGCCGCGCTGGGGTGGGAAAAGGTACGGGTTGGTGGCGTGGGCGGCTAGGCGGGGGATATGATTCTAACAGGTTGCGGAAAAATTCATGGTGGGCCGCGTTTGTCCGGGTAACACGACGGTGTACCAGCGTGCGGTCCCCTATTACCGCCCCCGCGGTGCGGTCGGCGTGACGAATGCGGCCCACACTGCCCCATCAGGGGCTGCCTCCGGCCAGGGTCAGGGTGCGTATCCGCATCAGATTGTAGACCGCGGCCGTAAACGTAAACACCCACCCGACCCGCGGGGTCCCGCGATGTCGGAGTTTGCGTAACAACCCAATCGTCTTGCCCCACCCGTAGATCTCTTCCACTTTTTTGCGCTGCCGTTGACTGATCGCATAGCTGGGATGGCGCGTCGTCCGGCCATCCACCGCGCTCCGCAACCGCGTGCGGTGCACGTTCGGCGTGACGTGGGGCGTCCAGCCCAACGCCCGCAGCGTGTCGACAAACCCGCACCGATCATAACCCTTGTCCGCCCCCAACGTCCGACGCCGGGCCGTCGGCGGTAAGCTCCCCACCATCGCCAGCGCACTCGCACACTCCGCCTCGTAGCCGGGCTGCGTCACGTCGGTCGCCACCACGAGCCCGTGCCGATTATCCATCAACACACTCGCCAAGTACGCCAATTGCGCGCCTTGCCCCCCACTCTTCCGCGTCAACCGCGCCTCCGGGTCCGTCCGCGACGCATGCGTCGCATTCGTCCGTTTCTCCTGGCGAAACGTCACGCTCGGATTCCCCGGATCATCGTCCGTTGGCGGGCGGGTGCCGGCCTTCGGCTGAAAACTCTTCTGACTCGCCCACGCGTCCAGCAAGGTCCCGTCGACGGTGAAATGCTCATTCGACAACAACGCCCGCCGCTCCGCCTCCTGTAACACTTCGGCCAGAAACGCATCCGCGATGCCCCCCTCGACCAGCCGCGTCCGATTCTTCGTAAAGACCGTCGGCACCCACACCGCGTCGTCCAGATTCAACCCCACAAACCATCGGTACAAGATGTTGTAATCGAGCTGCTCCATCAGCTGCCGCTCGCTCCGGATCGTATACACCACCTGCAGCAATAACGCGCGTAACAAATGTTCCGGGGGAATCGACGGCCGGCCCCGCCGCGCGTACAGCCGGTCCAACTGCGGCGAGAGCCGGGCTAACACCGGGTCCACCAGCGCCCGCAGGGCGCGCAACGGATGGTCGGAGGGCACCCGATCCTCCGCACTGATATAGCTGAACAGCGCCGACTGATTCGTCTTGTTCCCGCGCATCGTGGCACTCCCATCGAGGTCCCTCTACGATAAGAACTTCCGGCTCGCGATGCTATCGTCCATTACCCGACTTTTTCATGGTGAGCCGCGTTTGTCCGGGTAACACGACGGTGTACCAGCGTGCGGTCCCCTATTACCGCCCCCGCGGTGCGGTCGGCGTGACGAATGCGGCCCACACTGCCCCATCAGGGGCTGCCTCCGGCCAGGGTCAGGGTGCGTATCCGCATCAGATTGTAGACCGCGGCCGTGAACGTAAACACCCACCCGACCCGCGGGGTCCCGCGATGTCGGAGTTTGCGTAACAACCCAATCGTCTTGCCCCACCCGTAGATCTCTTCCACTTTTTTGCGCTGCCGTTGACTGATCGCATAGCTGGGATGGCGCGTCGTCCGGCCATCCACCGCGCTCCGCAACCGCGTGCGGTGCACGTTCGGCGTGACGTGGGGCGTCCAGCCCAACGCCCGCAGCGTGTCGACAAACCCGCACCGATCATAACCCTTGTCCGCCCCCAACGTCCGTCGCCGGGCCGTCGGCGGTAAGCTCCCCACCATCGCCAGCGCACTCGCACACTCCGCCTCGTAGCCGGGCTGCGTCACGTCGGTCGCCACCACGAGCCCGTGCCGATTATCCATCAACACACTCGCCAAGTACGCCAATTGCGCGCCTTGCCCCCCACTCTTCCGCGTCAACCGCGCCTCCGGGTCCGTCCGCGACGCATGCGTCGCATTCGTCCGTTTCTCCTGGCGAAACGTCACGCTCGGATTCCCCGGATCATCGTCCGTTGGCGGGCGGGTGCCGGCCTTCGGCTGAAAACTCTTCTGACTCGCCCACGCGTCCAGCAAGGTCCCGTCGACGGTGAAATGCTCATTCGACAACAACGCCCGCCGCTCCGCCTCCTGTAACACTTCGGCCAGAAACGCATCCGCGATGCCCCCCTCGACCAGCCGCGTCCGATTCTTCGTAAAGACCGTCGGCACCCACACCGCGTCGTCCAGATTCAACCCCACAAACCATCGGTACAAGATGTTGTAATCGAGCTGCTCCATCAGCTGCCGCTCGCTCCGGATCGTATACACCACCTGCAGCAATAACGCGCGTAACAAATGTTCCGGGGGAATCGACGGCCGGCCCCGCCGCGCGTACAGCCGGTCCAACTGCGGCGAGAGCCGGGCTAACACCGGGTCCACCAGCGCCCGCAGGGCGCGCAACGGATGGTCGGAGGGCACCCGATCCTCCGCACTGATATAGCTGAACAGCGCCGACTGATTCGTCTTGTTCCCGCGCATCGTGGCACTCCCATCGAGGTCCCTCTACGATAAGAACTTCCGGCTCGCGATGCTATCGTCCATTACCCGACTTTTTCCGCAACCTGCTAGATCGCAGATTGGCGGCTGCGCGTTGACCACGGGTAAACCCGCGGCTCGGCCCAACCGACTGTCGCTGAAGCGACCATCGGCCCCATCAGGTCGGTTTACCGACAGATTGCCGAGCGGCCGCTTTAGCGGTCGTCATACAACGCGTTGGTGTGCTCCACTCCGCAAGAAAAAGATGAAAAGCAATGCCCAGCAGTCGTTATCCTGCGAGATGCGACATCGTATCTACCTGCACATTACTTGGACCACCCGAGACCGCGAACCGGCAATCGACGCAGCTTCCGCGAGCCTGCTCCGTCGTCTGCTCCCGGCGATTGCACGACAAGAGCGTGCCCACATACTCGAGTTGGGAATCGTGCGAACCCATGTCCATGTTCTGCTACGCGTTTGGCCAACGACGCCGATCCCTCGGCTCGTGCAGAGATTGAAAGGAGGTAGCTCGATTATCGTGAACAGGGAACGGGGATCGACCGTGAGACAGCCGCTACGGTGGGCCAAGGGTTACAACGTCGATTCAGTCAGTCAACGGGCGGTCGAGAAAGTGCGCGCATACGTTCGGCATCAGCGGGCCCATCATCCCGACGAAGCGATTGGTGGGAATGACCACGGGTAAACCCGCGGCTCGGTCCAGCCGACTGTCGCTGAAGCGACGAGCAACAGCTGACGCTGAAGCTATGTGACGAACTCCGCGAGTGCGCGCCAATACGAAACGTCCCAATAACGTCGCGCCGCACCGGACGTCGAGGGGAGCACAAACACCACAGTACTCCCCACCCTCTCACTCTGCCGGCCATAGGATACGGGCCTACCGAAGAACTCCTTTGCCGCCCGCTTCCCGTTGAATGCCAACGCCTCCGGAGCAAACCGAGTGACTTTCATGCGCAGAGACTCCGCATCGAATCCGTGCCGTGGCAAATCACTGTCGGCTCCCGACACTGTTTTGGCGATATCTGTCAGCCCGATTCCGAACTCGAGTACCTTGGTGAACTCGGCTGGCTCGAGCGGTCGAGGCGTCAACTCGATCTCATGGAGCGTTGGCCAAAAGCGATTTCCAGGCCCGGCATAGTAAGCGCGCTTTGCGGCCGACACTTTGCCGGCCGCGGTTCCGCAGAATACGACCCGCAGCGCCTGGGCAAGAATGTCGGGAAGAACGGGATCCATAGCTCTTGTATAACCCCGTGACGGGTAACTTCAAAACCTCGCGCGCGCGGCGCGTTACTTCGATACTCAGCCGTAATGAATCGATGAAAGGCCTCACAACGCACCTCGATACCTTCGACCATGCACCGACGAAGCGGGCGTGCGCGGGAAGCCGAAACGACTTGCCGAATGGTACCGAATACGGTACCATTCTCATTCGGACCCGATGCGCCGGTGTAAACGCCTCTTGGCGCGCGCTCACGCCAACCCGGCGAGTCTCTCGTTCGGCGAACTGTGTCGACTGGCGGAGTGCCATGGCTGGAAGTTCGAACGGACCACCGGGAGTCACCGGTTGTACCGACGGCCCGGGACTCGAGAACTCATGAACTTTCAGGATGCGCCGGGCCGGGCCAAACCGTACCAAGTGCGTCAGCTTCTCCGAACAATCCAGGACATCGACTATGACCAGTGAGATACCTCAGTACAGTACCAGCATCTTCTGGAGTGACGAAGACGGCTGCTTCGTGGCGGCATGCCCGGAGTTCCCCGGTCTATCGGGCCTGGGTGAGTCTCGGGAGGAGGCCGCGGCGGAGTTGTCCACCGTGCTCGAGTTGGTCATGGAGACGTTTGTCGAGGATGGCGAACCGCCGCCTGCAGCGGCGGTCAAGCCGGCGGCAAGCGGCCAGTTCCGGCTACGTATCCCTCGGAGTTTGCATACACAACTCACCAATCGTGCCGAACTCGAAGGCGTTTCTCTCAACACGCTGGCCGTGACGTTCCTAGCCCAGGGCGTGGCGGGTGGAGGGTCAAAAACGGTTGGATCGAAACGCGGCAAAGTGACCTGCGCTCCGCGATCCCGAGGAAGTTCCGACCGGATAAAGCGGGAGCGACCTCAACGGGCCCCTCTATGACGACACCCGCCCACCCCCACCGCCTCTCCAAATCCCGCTTCGTCGCCGGATGGCAGTGTCATAAGCTCCTCTGGTGGAAGGTCCACGAGCGCGACGCCGTCGAACTGCAACCCGACATCGTGCTGCAAGACCGGTTCGACCAGGGAAAGCAGGTTACAGAGCTGGCGCGAACGTTGTTTCCCGACGGGGTCCTCATCGATTCTCCCCGTTTAGAAATCGACGCGCGACTCGAGTCCACGAAGCTGTCACTGGATTTCGGTGCGCCGGTCATTTTCGAGGCGAGCTTTCTGGCGGACGGCGTGTTCGTGGCGGTGGACATACTCCAGCGTGACGGCGACGGGTTCACCCTGATCGAGGTAAAGTCATCGTCTTCGCAAAAGGACGAGCATATCCCCGACGCAGCAATCCAGACGCACATCCTGCACAAGTGCGGCATCGACCTCCGGCGCGCCGAGATCATGCACCTTAATAAGGAATACCGCTTTCCGGACGAAGGAGATCTCTTCCAACGGACCGACGTGACCACGCCGGTGGACGCGCTGCTGGCCGGCATCCCGGGAGCGATTGATGCGCAGCTCGACGTGCTGGCCGGTCCACTGCCCGACGTCCCCATCGGCGAGCACTGTTTTGTGCCACGCGAGTGCCCGTTCCTGAAACGCTGCTGGCCGCAGGACCGCAATCACATCAAGAAACTCTATCGCGTCGGCCCAAAGACCGTGGGCTCGTACTTTCGGAAAGGAATCCTCTGGATCTCCGACATCCCCGCCGACCACAAGCTCCCCGCCCCCGCCAAACGCCAGCTCGAGGCGATGGCGGCAAACCGGTTGGTGGTGGAGCCGGGCCTGGCGGAGGCACTGAAACCGTTCGACTGCAAGATGGGGTTCTTGGACTTCGAGACGATCATGCGTGCGGTACCCGTGTGGCCCGGGATGAAACCGTGGCAGCAAGCGGCGGCGCAGTTCAGCTATCACGAGGACAACGGCGACGGCACGTACTCGCACACGGGGCATCTGGCCGAGGGACCGCACGATGCACGTCCCATCCTGGCGGAGGCGATGGTCGAGGCCACGGCCAACGCCGAACGAGTGGCGATGTACACGTCGTTCGAAAAGACCCGTGTCCGCGAACTTCAGAAAGCGGTGCCGGATCTCGCGCCGCAGCTCGAGGAACTGGAACACAAACTGATCGATCTCCACCCGGTGGTGCAGAACTACGTGTACCATCCCGGCTTCGAGGGCAGCTTCAGCTTGAAATATATTTTGAATCCACTCGTCCCCGAGCTGACCTACGACGACCTCATCATCGTAGACGGGCTAGTCGCAAGCGTGGAGATCGCTCGGCTGTTGTTCGTGGCGGGAAAGATCCCACCCGAGCAGCGGGACAAAATGCGACGCGACTTACTCGACTACTGCGAGCGGGATACATGGGCGATGGTGAAGTTGTTGGAAAGGCTGAGGCAATTGGCGGCGTGAGATTTCGGCACCCCGGACTAAAGCCCGGGGTCCGCTCTACCGGAGCGGGGAGTGGGGATCCGCGTAATCCAAAGCTTTAGCGTCATCCGTGGCTGGGATCCGTGTCCTCCAAAGCTTTAGCGTCATCCGTGGCAGCTTTAGCGTCATCCGTGGCTGTCATCCGCGGTCGAGAACCGCTTTCAACTGCTCCAGCATCCGTTCCAGCTCCTGCGTCGTTACCTTCTCCAGCACCTTCGTGGGCACTAGCTTCAACGCCGCTCCGGGCGTCGAGTCGATCGTCATCGTGACATTCGTCCCCTCCGACACCTGGTCCCATCGAACTTCCGCCGTGGCGTCGGTCGCAGATTCAGCCGTGGATTCGTACACCACGCGCACGTACATCTCGTAGACCGCGACGCGGTAGACGTTTTGTCTTTCCTTTTTCATGAACACACTGGTATAGCGCTTCAACGTGCCAACTCCCACCGGTCCGCGCGGCTCCTGGCTCGCGGCACGGAGGTTTGGCTGCCACTCGTGCTCGCGGTCGATGTCGTCCATATATGAGAAGACGTCGGGAACGGTGCGGTGGATGATGACGGAGCGTTCTATGCGGGGCACGGAGCTATCTCACCGCTCACCCGTCAACCGGAGCAGGGAGACGTGAGACGTGAGACGTGAGACGTGAGAGGTGAGACGTGAGACGTGAGACGTGAGACGTGAGAGGTGAGAAGTGAGAAGGGAGCGGGGAGCGGGGAGCGGGGAGCGGGGAGCGGGGAGCGGGGAGCGGGGGATCCGTGTGATCCAAAGCTTAAGCGTCATCCGTGTTCTGGAGGTGGCTCGCGAGGCGTTCCGCCTCCGACGCTTCCCGCCGCTCGCGCCGCCGCAGTGCCTCGCGCACGTGTGCAATCGACGAGACCCCGATCATCACGAGCGCCACCGCTACGACAGCCCACGCCAGCGGCCTCACTCGGGCAAGCCCGACGCCGGTGCCGAGTACCGTGAGCACACCGATAGCAGTTTCCGAAACGGCGAGCGGGGAGATGCCAAGGTGCAACCGGATTCGCGATCGCAGCTTCAAGCCGCCGGATGCGGCGGCGAGCAGACCGAGCAGAAACAGGAGAACGCCCAATGCCGTTACGCCGATCGCCGCCGCACGTTCTCGCGGATCACCACGGGATGCCGCTCCCCGCCGTCACGTCCACCGTCAAGCCTTTTGCTCCTCGTCGTTAGCTGGTCATCCGAGCGTGCGTTCCCCACTTCTCGAACCACTTCCGCAGGTAGAGCTGCGTGCGCATGAAGTTCGAGGGTTTGGAACTCGTGCCGTGCCATTCGTCTTGGAAACGCACCATGACCGTGGGCGCGCCAATATACTGGAGCGCCTGGTAGAACTCCTCCGTCTGGCCCATGGGGGTTCGCAGGTCCATTTCTCCCGTCATGAGCATGGTGGGCGTCTTGACGTTCCCGACGTAGAAGATCGACGATCGGTCCATCCACTCGGTCGGGTCCTCCCAGAACGGCTTCTCGAATGTTCTCATATAGAAAGTGGCGTCCGACGTCCCCATGGCGGACATCCAGTTCACGATCGGGCAATTCGCGGACGCAGCAGTGAACCGATCGGTATTGCCCACGATGTACGTCGTGAGAATGCCGCCGCCGGAGCACCCGTACACAAAGAGATTGTCTTCATCTACATAACCTCGACTCAGCATCTCATCGACCCCGTTCATGAGATCGGGCATGTCCGCCCCGGGATAGTCGTGGTTGATGGCGTTCGCGAACTCGGTGCCGTAGCCCGTGCTGCCCCGGGGATTGGTATAGAGCACCACGTAATCGTTGGCCGCATGTTCCTGGAACGCGAAGTTGAACCCACCGTTGTACATCCCGTGCGGGCCCCCATGAATCGCTAGCATCATGGGGTACTTCCGGGAGGGATCGAAGTTCGGGGGTTTGACGATCCACCCTTGGACCTGAAAGTCGCCCGACTCGTACCAAAGTTCCTCCACGTCGCCGAGTGTCACGCCCTGCAGGACGTCGGCATTGACTTCGGTCAGCCGCGTCGCGTTCGTCGGATTCCGCAGCGCGAAGCGGTAGAGGTCTCCGGGCTCGTGCGCGTTCGCGATGGTTCCGACTGCGGTCCCGTCATCGGAGAACGACGACATCGTGAGAAGCTGTTTCCCCTCGGTACGCTGGGTGACGCCGCCTTCGAGCGAAACGAAATGCAGACCACGGTAGCCATCACGCGATACGTTGAAGTAGAGCCCGCTGCCGTCGGGCGCCCATCGGAGTCCGCCGGATTGCCGGTCATAGTCGCCCGAAATCGACCGGGAACGGGATCCGTCCCGATTCATGACGTGGATCCGCTGATTCCGATAGGTGTCCTTGTGTTGGTCGCCCGCGATGTAAGCGATGAGGCGGCCGTCGGGTGAGGGCACGGGCTGGGCGTCGGGGCCGCGCCGATCCGTGAGCCGCCGCACTTCCGGCATCGCCACGGTGACCGCGTAGATCTCCGATTCCTGGAAGTTGGAGGGGCGGTCCCAGTCCTCGCTGCGGTACGAAGTGAAGTAGATCTCGCTCCCGTCGGGGCTCCAGGCAACGCCGTTGTGGTTCCACTCACCGTCGGTGAGCTGCCGTGGGGTTCCCCCTTCGGCGGGGACCACGAAAAGATGGGTCCAACCCGTATCTACGTACCCGGCCCGGTCGCGCTTGTAACGCGCGCGCTGGACGACCTTGGCCTCACGGGTCCACTTCGCTCCGTCGGGACGAGACGGGAGTTCTACCCCGGAAAATTCCGCTTTGTCGTCCACCCGGCTCGTGAAGGCGATCCAGTTTCCATCCGGCGACCAGCGCGCGTTGGACGGTCCGTTTTGCAGTCGCGTGACCTGGCTGGTGGCCCCCTCGGCGTCCATCCACCGGACGAAGATCTGCGAACCGGAGGGCTCACCCTGTGTGGTGAACAGGATTCGCGTACCGTCCGGCGACCACTGCGCCCCGCCGCCCTCGAGCAGTCGGCGGTTCCTCGAGCCGTCGGCGTTCATGATCCAGAGCGCCGACTTCCGCTGGTCGTTCACCCGATCGTTCCACCCGCGTGTGTACACGATCCGTGACCCATCCGGTGAGATCTGGGGGTTGGACACCGACTCCATGTCCATGTACCGATTGAGGGTGAGTCGCGAAATGTCCGTTTGCTGGGCAGCAGCGGGCGAAGCCGCTCCGGCAACAGCCCAGACCAGGCCGGTGAGCATGGATAGGCGGAAGAGCGGGCGGGTCATGAATCCTCCTCACTGCAGGCAGCAGTTCTTCGTGTGAGCATTCGCACGCAGCCGTGCGGCTCAATGGGGACGTCTCCGGTCTTCGGAGGCGGTGCTAGTGATATAACGCCATCGGGCTCACGGCACGAGGGTCCCCCGCACACCGCCCATCCCTAGGGAGGAGGGAGGAGGGAGGAGGGAGGAGGGAGGAGGGAGGAGGGAGCAGGGAGCGGGGAGCGGGGAGCGGGGGTTTGTCTAACGCATATTGAAAGCACGCCCCTTGTTGCTACCATGGAGTCGACCAAGACCCAAGGACCACAACAAGGAGCGGCTCTCATGAAACTCACGACGAAGTATGTGGGGTTTGACGTCCATCAGGCAACCACGGTGGCCTCGGTGCGGGATGACAGCGGGCGGGTGCTCGCCCGGAGCGTCCTGGAGACGCACGGGCCGTCGCTCGTCGAGTTCCTTCGTGGCATGAGAGGGGCGCGGCACGTCGCCTTCGAGGTGGGAACGCAGTCGCAGTGGTTGCACGATCTGGTCGCGCCGCTCGCCGATCGCGTCGTCGTCTGTGATCCGCGTCAGGTGGCCCGCCAGGGCAACAAGGGCGATCAGGTCGATGCCGACCGGCTGTCCGAGTTGCTGCGGTTGGGCGGGCTGCGTCCGGTCTATCACGGCAGTGCGCATCGCGCCGACCTGAAGGAACTCACCCGCACCTACCGAAACCTGGTCGAAGACAGCACCCGCGTGATGCTCCGGATCAAAGCGCTGTTCCGCGCCCGCGCGATTCCGACCCCCGGCACGGGCGTGTATCAAACCAAGGCCCGTGTGCAGTGGCTCGAGCAACTCCCCGAGCGCGGGGTGCGGTTCCGGGCCGAGGTGCTCTACGCCGAACTCGATGTGCTGCGCGCGCTGCGTCCCAAGGCGAAGGGCGCGATGATCGCCGAGGGCAAGCGCGATCCGGCGTGGTCCGTACTGGGGGCAATCCCGTTCTACGGACCCGTGCGGGTCGCGCTGCTCCTGGCCACGATGGGAACGCCCTGGCGCTTTCGCACCAAACGGAATCTGTGGGCCTACGCGGGGCTGGCCGTGGTGACCTGGTCCAGTGCCGATCATACGTTCGTGGCGGGCCAGCCGGTCCGGCGCCGCCGCGCCCCGCTGACCCGGGGACTCAATCGCAATCACAACCGCGTACTGAAGGACGTGTTCAAAGGTGCGGCGACCGCTGCCGCATCGCGGCCTGGTCCGCTCCAGGACTTTTACCAAGCCTTAGTGGCCCGCGGGCTGCGCCCGGAGTTGGCACGCCTGACGCTCGCCCGCAAGATCGCCGCGCTCACGCTACGTCTGTGGAAGACAGGAGCGTCCTATGATCCGACGCAGTTGACGCGACAATCGTCCTAGTTCCTGAGGCGCTGGTGCGGGTGCGTTTACCTCGTCCACGGCTCCAGGATCCAGGACATCGGTGTGGGGGACAGTCTCGACAGAGCCGTCTGCCCGGCCAGCAGTCACGCCGAGGCACTCGTCTAACTCTAGGCCCCCTCGCAGAACCAGAAGAAGCGTCAGGCCGGCTCCGTGCCGAGTCTCAGATAGAACTATGGTTCGCCTCGCGTGACCAACGACGCTTGCATGTGTTCCGTCGGATCGGGAGACGAATTGAGGTGAATGATGCCGAAGAAGACTGCCCGGCGTACCCGGAAGCACCGGAAGTCGCCCTCAAAAAAGGTGGGGCTGATTGCCAGGGAAAAGAACGCCGACCAATCAGCGCAGACGAAGTCTGCCCTTGACAATCGCTTTCATAGAACTGCTCCCGGCTCCCTGCTCCTGGGTGGGGACGGGTAGCGAGGATTCCGTGTCCTCCGCGAAAACGGTACACATCGCAATGATTTGGTGCTCGGCCCGGCCGAGCGTATCTTTATGATTGGACTGGCGCTTTCCGGAGGTTGCACGTGCCAGTCACGGCCAAGTTGTCAAAAAAACTCTATGACACCCTCGGCGAGGACCTCGCCAACGAGTTGGTGGAGTGGTTCAACCAAGTGGATTCGACCTATCAGACCAACCTCAGGGAACTCAACGACCTGAACTTCCAGCGGTTCGACGCCAAACTGGAACAGGGATTGGTGCAGTTCGACGCCAAGCTGGAACGGCGGTTGGTGCAGTTCGACGCCAAGCTGGACCGGCGGTTGGTACAGTTCGAGGCCAAGCTGGACCGGCGGTTGGTACAGTTCGAGGCGAAGTGGGACGAGCAGATTTCAGGTCTCCGCTCCGAGATCTCGGAGCTGCGTGTCAGCGTGAATTCACAAATCTCCGAACTCCGGGCCGAGCTGATCAAGTGGATGTTTCTGTTTTGGCTCGGTACGGTAGCCACGGTACTTGGCTTCGTCAGTCTGATCCCGTAAAGAAGCACTTCCGAGAAGAGAGCGTCGTCCAGTTCGCAACGCGCCCGGGGTCCGCTCCACAATGGAACCAGGTATTGGCTGATGCCTCGTGATGCCCCTTGATACCCCCTGATGCCCCTCGATGCCTCTTGATGCCCCCTAATGCAAAGGTTAGCATCGTTTCTCAACCCCAATCGCGCACCCCACCCGGAGCAACAAAGATGAAACCTCGTTTCACGATCCTCATGGCATTGACGCCACTGCTTGCCGCCTCGTCGATGATCGCCCAGACGCCCGATTGGGACGCGCTCGACTCCTATGCCAAGCAAGCGGTCGGTGACTGGCGTGTTCCGGGCCTGGCCATCGCGGTCATCAAGGACGGCGAGACGGTCTTCGCCAAGGGTTATGGCGAGCTGGCTCTGGGCGGCGGCCGTCCGGTCAACGAGAATTCACTATTCGCCATCGGCTCCACGACCAAGGCGATGACATCTGCAGCAATCGGCATGCTCGTGGACGAGGGCAAGCTGGACTGGGACGATCCCGTGATCGAACACCTTCCCGAGTTTCGTGTTGCCGATCCGTACGTCACCCGCGAACTCACCATCCGCGACCTGCTGACCCACCGAGGTGGCCTCGGCAACGCAGATTTCCTGTGGTACGGAACCAGCAACTCACGTTCCGAGATCATCCGTCGGCTGCGCTGGGTGGAGCCGGCTTACTCCCTGCGCTCGAGCTTCATATACCAGAACATCATGTATGCAACGGCCGGTGCGGTTATCGAAGCAAAGTCCGGCATGACATGGGAAGCGTTCATCCAAACCCGACTCTTCAATCCCTTGGGCATGACTCACTCGGTCACCCTCCTCCAGCACACGGCAAGCAGACCAAACGTTGCGGCCCCGCACTACATCCTGGATGACGAAGTGGAAGTGATCACCAACGCGAGCGTCGACAACGTCGCGGCCGCTGGTTCGATCTGGTCTGGTGTCGGGGATATGGCCAAGTGGATCGGGTTCATGCTCGACAGCGGCCGTGTTGCCGGCACCCGCCTGTTGGAGCCCGACACGTGGGCGGAATTACTCGAACCCCAAACCCTGGTTCCCCCGGGTCAGTTCTATCCAACCAGCCGTCTGACCAAACCGCACTGGACCAGCTACGCTCTCGGTTGGTTCCAGCATGATTACGACGGTCGAGCGGTGAGCTTTCATACCGGCAGTATCGATGGCATGGTCGCCATCGCAGGCATGATTCCAGACGAGGGAATCGGAGTCTACGTCCTTGCCAACCTCGACCACGCCGAGGTGCGCCACGCGCTGATGTACCGGGTCTTCGACATGTTCGACGGCAACACCGACCGCGATTGGAGCGCGGAGCTGTTGGAGATGTACGGTGAAATGCGGGCGCAGGGTATCGCGGCACGGAAGCGGGCCCGCAAGTCTCGGGTCGAGAATACGGCACCGTCATTGTCGCTTGACGCCTACACCGGGACCTACGCGGATTCGCTTTGGGGCGAGGTGACGATCTCCATGGTGCAAGGCGCGCTACATTTGACCGCCGATCGGCTCGAGGGCGACCTGGAGCACTGGCAGTACGATACTTTCACGGTCCGTTGGGCCAAGGCCTGGATGGGGACCGGCCGGGCGTCGTTCCGTCTCAATTCAGCCGGACGTGCCGCCATCTTGGAGTTTCGTGGCCGGGAGTTCAGGCGGAATGCTGGTTGAATATTGAATATCCAAGACGGAATATCGAATCGCGAAGGGCGGGGGCACGGGGGCACGGGGGCACGGGGGCACAGGGGCACAGGGGCACAGGGGCATCGAGGGGATGAGCGCCTCAAAGCCTTAGCGTCATCCGTGGCGGGAACCCTCGACAAGATCGACGGGTTCTGTTGTGAACATGGCTACGACGACACGAACCCTGTTACGACTAGCGACAACATGCATGATGCTCGCCGCCTGTGGCGAGTCGGCTCCAACTAATCCCGTACCCGACGAAGGCGGTGCGATTCAGCTCGAGGTGCGGCTCCACCTGCTGCAATCCAGTGAACTCGATGCGCTCGACGCCACACTCACGGACGATGAGGTCGGGGTGGTCATCCAAGCCGCGAACGAAGTATGGGCGCAGGCGGGCGTCGTCTGGCAGATCGAACAGATCGTTCGTGAAACTGCCCTGAATCCTGACGTGTTCCGCCAGGTGCTGAACGACCCGACTGGAAATTCCGCAACGCTCGTTGCGGCGGTGCTCCCGAACGAGAACCTCCGGCCCGACATCTGGAACGTTTTTCTGATTCGGGATTTTGGCGGGGCGGTCGGCGGCGTGTATCTGCCGAGCCGAGTGGTGGTCTCGGCGGAGCTGGATCCATTGGGAAACCGAGACCTGAGCGGAGCGACGGCACGGATCCTGGCCCACGAGTTGGGGCACTCACTCGGTCTCATCCACGTGTTTTGTACCGCGACGGGCAACTTGATGGCCCCGGGGTGCCCAACGGGAACGCGCACTCACCTGGAGCCCTTCCAGATCCAGATCGCACGGCAACAGGCGGAGACCGGCCAACCATTCTGAAGTCGTACCAATTTATGCTGCATCCGCGTCCCAAAGTCTAGCGTCGCCTAGGGAGGAACGCCTATTATTGTGAAATGCGACATTCCCGCTTCCTCTTCGTCCTCCTTGTCCTCAGCGCAGCGTGCAGTCCGCGTGCCGACGTTGTTTTCCTAAACGGTGCCGTCTACACCGTGGATGCCCAACATCGATGGGTCGAGGCCGTAGCGATCCGCTCTGGGAAATTCATCGGCGTGGGCACCACCGACGAGATCCGCGCGATGGCCGGTCCAAACACGGACATCATCGATCTCGAGGGCAAGATGGTCTTGCCCGGCCTCCACGACCTCCACATCCACCCACTCTCCGGCGCGGCACAGGTGCTCTACCAGTGCAACTTCCCGTCCACCGCGAGCCCCGCCGAGATCGTGAGCGCGGTGAAGCGCTGCGCCGACGACAACCCCGAGCGCACGTGGATCACTGGCGGGCGGTGGGGTAGTGCGATCTTTCCCGGTTCCAACGCGCACAAATCTCTCTTGGACGACATCGCCGCCGATCGGCCCATCGTCCTCAGCGAGGAGTCTGGCCATCTCACATGGGCCAACAGCAAGGCCCTCGAGCTGGCGGGCATTACCCGCGACACCCCGGATCCCCCGGGTGGCGTCATCATGCGCGACCCGCGCACGGGCGAACCGACGGGAACGCTGAAAGAGGCCGCCGCCGGTCTGGTGCGGCGGTTGATTCCGCCCATCACGCCCGCTGAAAGAGTCGCAGCGGCTCGGCTCGCCGTACGGACGCTCAACGAGCAGGGAGTCACATCGATCAAAGATGCCGGTGTGGGCCGCGAATCGCTCGACGCGTACAAAGCCCTCGACGACGAAGGACAGCTCACCATTCGGGTCGCGACCAGTCTTCGCTGGCGTTGGCGCGCCCCTCGTGCGGCGGACCGATCAGCGCTCATCGATTCGCGCCACGAGTTTCGATCCGACCGCTTGAATACCGATTTTGCCAAGCTGGTGTTGGACGGCGTGCCCACGACTTCCAAGACCGCGGCGATGCTCGACCCCTATGTCGACGACGCAGCGGATCCGAACAATCGCGGGATGTTGTTCATCGACCAAGAGACCCTGAACGCAACCGTGACGCACCTCGACAGCATTGGCATCACGATCAAGATGCACGCCGCGGGCGATGCCGCGGTACGAGCGGGGCTCGACGCGATTGAAGTCGCGAGAGAGCTGAACGGCAACACCGGGCTGCGGCACGAACTCGGCCACGCCGGCTTCATCCACCCGGACGATCTCGTTCGATTCGACCGGCTGGGCGCGGTCATGGAGGTCTCACCGTACATCTGGTATCCCACCCCAATTACCGACGTATCGATACGGGCCGCGGTGGGCGATGAGCGGACGGACAACTACTGGCCCGTGAAGTCCGCGTCGAGAGCCGGCGCGGTAGTGGTCGCGGGCTCAGACTGGCCAGTGGTACCCGACCTCAACCCGTGGCTCGCCATCGAGGCGCTGGTCACCCGGCGCGACCCCGACGAGATCTTCGAGGGTGTCCTGGGGGCACACGAGGCCATCGATCTCGCCGCCGCCCTCGACATCTTCACCGTCAACGGTGCCTACGCTATGCGACAGGAAGATGCTCTGGGCTCGATCGCGGAGGGCAAGAAGGCGGATCTCATCGTCCTCGATCGGATCCTCTTCGAGATCTCACCCGATCAGATCGGGGACACCAAGGTGATGCTGACAGTTGTGGACGGAAGGGTCGTGTTCGACCGAGAAAATCGAGCCAAATAGATTCCTGAGCTCCTTGAACTGAGGGGGAGAATGAAAAGGCGAGCTTTTCTGGGCGCAGGTGCATCTTGCACCGCGCAACTCTTCGCGTGGGCCGCGTTGGCACCCGTCAGCCGTCGGGCGCTCTTCGCCGCGCGCAGCACCTACGAGTCCGTCACCCAGGAGACGTGGGGACGCATCGAACAGATCGCGGAGAACGTCTGGGCACTCATCTCGACCCCGCTCACGGGCGGCGAGAACGCGATGCGCACCATCTCGAACGGCGGCATCATCGCCGGCCGGCAAGGCCTGGTTGTCGTCGAAGGTTTCGGCTCGAACGACGGCGCGCAGTGGATGGCGGAAGCGGCGCGGAAACTGACCCGTCGAGATCCTACCCACGTCGTGCTCACCCATTATCACGGTGACCACTCGGCCGGACTGGCTGGGTACCTGCAGCCGGGTGCCGCCCCGACCTACGTCAGTGCCGGCGCGACGGTCGCGAAGTTGCGAGACTCGGCGAGCAACAGCCTATGTGGGAGCCCGTCGTCGGCGCGCTGGAGTCCAGCGCACTCGTGGACAATGCCCCGCTGCGCATCGATTTGGGTGACACGGAGGTCGTCGTGACACCACGCGCCGGACATACCGCAAGCGATCTCACGGTGACGGTGACCGAACCCAGAATCGTGTTCTGTGGAGATCTCCTGTGGAACGGGATGGTGCCGAATTATATGGACGCCGTGCCATCAACGTTGTCGCAAGCCGTGCGCGCGATGCTGGACGACCGCGGTGCCACCTTCGTGCCGGGTCATGGATCGATTCCGGACGAGACCGAGTTGAGGGACTACGTGACGCTGCTCGACGATCTCGAGGCTACCGCACGGAAGGCGTTCGAGGCAGGCACGCCCGCGACCGTAGCTGCCGAATCATATCGGCCACCAGCGGGCCTCACAGAATGGATCCTTTTCAACGAATCGTATTTTCGAGTTGCGCTCGACGCGTGGGAGCGTGACCTACGCCGGGAATGACGACCAGTTAGGTACCCTGGAGGCAGCCATGCACTCCATCCCGTGACCCATAGCGACGACCTCCCTTCTTTAGACTCGCGCATCGCCCAAGATATCTTTTTTCCTCCTTCAGGAAAATCCGATGATCAACACGAAGCTGACCCCGTTCGCCTTGTTGTTGTTCGCCACGGCGGCCACCGCCCAAGAGAGCACCTGGGACGTCACCGACACTGGGCAGCCCTTCACCGAGGTCGAGTTTACGGTGACCGAGGGCACGTGGATGAGCGTGGACGTGAGTCCGGACGGCATGACCCTGTTGTTCGATCTGTTGGGGGATATCTACTCGATACCGGCGAGTGGCGGGGACGCGACGCTCGTACGGGGCGGTCCCGCTATGCAGCGCCAGCCCCGCTTCAGTCCGGATGGCCGGCGCATCCTGTTCCTCAGCGACGCCAGCGGTGGTGACAATCTGTGGGTGGCCGAAGCGAACGGCTCCGACCCCAGACAGGTTTCACGAGAGACGGTCAACCCGGTGAACACTCCCGCCTGGGCCCCGGATGGAGAGTATGTCGTTGCCCAGAAGACATTCACCCAGATGCCGGTTGGAGCCCAGATCTGGATGTTCCACCTGGGCGGCGGCGGCGGTCGGATACTGGTGCACACTCCCGAGAACTTCAAAACCATTCAAGAGCCCTTCTTCTCCCCGGACGGCGCCTATCTGTACTACACCGAGGATGTGAATCCTGCGGCTGGAGGCAGTGGCTTCCGCAACGCCAATCAGCCGAACTTCGCAATCAAGAGGCGCGATCTGGCCAGCGGCGAGACAAGACAAATCGTCGGCGGATTCGGCGGCGCTACAACAGCACAGGTATCGCCAAACGGCAAACGCATCGCATTCGTGCGTCGGGTGAAGGCGAAAACGGTGCTCTTCATCTATGACACCGAAAGTGGCGAGCAGCGCCCGGTGTACGACGACCTGGATCGTGATGCCCAGATCAGCATCGGCCGATACGGCTATTACCCGCACTTTGATTGGTTCCCTGACGGTCGCCATGTGGCCATCTGGGGCAAGGGCAAACTCCTGAAAGTGGATGTCGATGAGTCGGTATCTAGCGAGATACCGTTCAAGGTCACGGCCACGCACCGCATCACCGATGCGGTTCGTTTCGAGAACGACCTGACACCGGAGCGATTCACGGCACGCTCCATACGCCAGATAGCTGTCGCACCTGGCGGTAGCGTGGTCACCTTCAACACGCTGGGTCGGCTGTGGCACAAAGCATTGCCGGATGGTGACCCCCAACGATTGACCGGTGACAGCAACTTCGAATACGAGCCGGCCTATTCGCCCGACGGCCGGAGCATTGCCTATGTCGGCTGGGACGATGAGCGTGGCGGCAGTCTGCGACTGGTCGCGAGTGACGGCGGCAGATCCCGTGTCCTCCTGCAAAGCACCGGTGTGCTCCGTACGCCGTCGTTCTCGCCAGCCGGCGAGCACATTGTCTACGTCATCGAGCAACCCACCGACTTGATGGGCGGCTATCGCGCACGGCCGGGCATCTACACGGTACCTGTGAGCGGGGGCGAGCCCACGTTTGTTACCGAGACCGGAACGGATCCGAAGTTCTCCCCCGATGGCGCGCGAATCTATTTCAACGTCCAATACGGCGGCCTGGTGGGTGCCACGCGCAAGTTGGAAGGCGTGCGCCTGGATGGGCTGGACAGGCGGGAACACGTCACCAGTAGCGGTAGCGACGCCAAGGAGTTCCGGCTGAGCCCCGATCAACGTTGGCTCGCCTTTCGCGAGCACTATCAGTATTACCTGATACCCTACCGTGAGACGGGATCGCCCATGGCGGTAAGGTCGAAGACCATGGAGGTGCCCATCGCACGGCTGACCAGGCACGCGGGCTCCGACCTCAGTTGGTCGGCGGAATCCGGCACACTGTATTGGATGCTGGGCGAGGAGTTATTCAGCGCTACAGTCGAGACACAGTTTGCCCCTGAAGCCGCTATGCCCGAGTCCGGCCTCCCGATTGGGCTCGAAGTAGCTGTCGATGTGCCAGAGGGCACCATCGCGTTCACCAATGGTCGCATCATCACCATGCAGGGTGAGCAGGTGATCGAGAACGGCACGCTGGTCGTGGCGGGCAACAGGATCGTAGCCATCGGTCCGGCTGGTGCGGTTTCGGTACCGGACGGTGCCGCCGTCATCGATGCAAGAGGCAAGACGCTCATGCCCGGCTTGATCGACATGCACGGCCACATGGGGGGTTGGGCCGGGGGGCTTGCACCCCAGAAGCACGCCAATCACCATGCCGCCCTCGCGTTCGGGGTCACGACCAACTTCGACCCCTCGACGGCGGACCAACCCAACTACGCCATCGGTGAGATGAATTTGGCCGGCGAAATGGTCGGCCCACGTCTACTGAATACCGGGGAAACCATTTATGGTTTTGCGGGCGGTGAACACACCTTTCCGATCGCCAACATCGAGGATGCCCGTAGCGCCATGGTCCGGAAACGAGCGCAGGGCGGCATCATCATCAAGAGCTACCTGCAACCCATGCGCAGTCAGCGCCAGCAGCTAATCAAGGCGGCGCGGGAGGCCCGCGTGATGGTGACGCCCGAGGCATGGGGTCACTTCTACACCAGTATCAGCATGATTCTGGATGGCCATACCGCCGTCGAGCACAACATTCCGCTGGCCAACTACTACGACGATATTGTGCAACTGATGGCGAACGGCCGCACGGCAACCACACCGACGGTGATGATCGCCGGTGGCGCACTATTCGGTGAGAACTACTTGTACCAGACCACCCAGCCCTGGAACGATCCGAAAGTGAAGACCTACGTCCAGAATACACTGGGCTATTACAACCCCCTGGGTGGCGCTGTCGGACAACCGCCCCACGTGCGCGGCATGCTGAGCGTGCATCAGGCGGATGAACTGTGGGAAATCGGCTTCCGTGCCACGGCGCGGGCGCTGAAGAAGTTGGATCAAGCCGGCGTGCTCGTGAATGCCGGCGGTCATGGCAATATTCAGGGGTTGGACCTGCACTGGGAAATGTGGCTGCTAGCGGAAGGCGGGTGGGACAATCACCGGGTGCTGCGTACCGGCACCATCAATGGTGCGACCACCCTCGGTTTGGACGGGCAGATCGGCACGTTGGAGTTAGGCAAACTGGCCGATCTCATCGTGCTCGATGCCAATCCCCTGGAGAACATCCACAACACCAACACCGTTCGCTATACCATGGTGAACGGTCGATTGTATGACTCGTTGAGCATGAACGAGATCGGCAACTATGACCGGCCGCGCGGCAAGTTCTTCTGGGAACTGACGGACTACAACGGTATCGATTGGAACGAGGCCTGGTCGGGCGATGACAAGAGCATCAGCGGGTCTGGGACTGTTCCGAACCGCCGCTGATCCGTACTTTTGGACGGCCGCTGATCGGTCCTCCGAGCACGGGGGTCCGGTGGTTCACCCCGGGCTTGCGCCCGGGGTTGGCACTGGAATGCGGGGCGGGGGTGGATCCGCGTCCTCCAAAGCTTTAGCGTCATCTGCGGCCGCTTTAGCGTCATCCGCGGCAAGGAGATGCACCTGATGAAAAGGACGATTGGACTCGCGATCGCTGGGGTGATGGTTTGCGCGGCGCTTGCATTGACCTCAACAACCGCGAAAGCGCAAGCACCCACGCAGGGTGAAACCATCGACTTGATCATGACCAACGGTCAGATCAAGACGCCGTCTGGCTGGGCAGAGGCCGTGGCGATCCGTGACGGGATCATAGTGGCCGTTGGCGAGGCAAACACGATCGTAGCAATGGGTTCTCGAGAAACTCAGGTTCTCGACCTCGGCGGCCATACTGTACTTCCCGGACTCCATGACCTACACGTGCACCCATTATTGGCTGGTATGGAAATGTCATTGTGCGGTTTCGAGCCTGGGGCCTCTCCGCAAGCCATCGCTGGTGCGGTGGGAGCCTGTGCTACGGAGAAGCAACGCGGTGAGTGGGTCCAAGGCGGCAACTGGGTTGCGGCTGTGTTCGAGCCCGGTCAGCAGAACAGGGCGTTCCTCGATGCCATCGCGCCTGATAACCCGGTCTTTTTGTACGATGAATCGCATCATAGCGCGTGGGTCAATTCGAAGGCGTTGGAGCGCGCGGGCATCACCCGCGATACACCCGACCCCCAAGGCGGCATTATTGAGCGCGACCCGACAGGAGAACCGAATGGACTACTGCGCGAGAGCGCGGTCTCACTGGTCGCTGGGATTATTCCTCCGGCCTCGGAGGATACAAAGCGTGAGGCGTTGATCCTCGCCACCAACCAAATGCTGTCATATGGAATTACATCTTTTACGGCTGCTTACGTAACGCCATGGAATCTTGGGACGTTGGCGGCGGTTTCAAAGGAAGGGCTGATCAAGCAGCGCGTTCGAGGCTGTATGTCCTGGTCGCCGGACCCTGGAGAGGCGAACGGCGTGGGTGAATCTTTCATCGCCGCGCGCAGAACCTACGCTGGTCCCCGCTTCTCAACCGATTGCGTCAAAATTATTCTCGACGGCGTGCCAACCGAGAGCCATACGGCCGCCATGCTCGAGCCGTATGAAGATTCAAAGAAGAAGGGGTTACTTATGATTCCCCAAGACGTTCTCGAAAGGGCTGTTACGCGTTTTGATCGGCAAGGGCTGCACATCAAGTTCCACGCGGCCGGCGATGCGGCGGTTCGCGCGGCGATTGACGCGGTTGCTACGGCGCGTGAAATAAATGGTTTTGGCGGCTCTATGCATGACGTTGGCCACAACAGCTTTGTGAATTTGGCCGACATACCCCGTGCGCGTGATGTTCACATGAGCTGGGAGTTCTCGCCCTACATTTGGTATCCAACGCCCATCGCCGCTGATGACATTCGCGCCGCTGTTGGCGATGAGCGGATGAAACGGTGGATACCGATCAAGGACGCGGTCGATTCGGGGGCTCTCGTCGTCGTCGGTTCGGATTGGCCGGTCGTACCGGCTGTCAATCCGTGGCTGGCCATAGAAACTATGGTCACGCGGCAGAAGCCGGGCGGCAGCGAAGAAACGCTCGGCGAACAGGAGAGGATCGCACTCGACGACGCGCTCCGCATCCTAACGGAGAATGGAGCAAGATTAATGGGCCACCGCGACGAAGTCGGATCCATCGAGGTGGGTATGCACGCCGATGTGATCGTTACCGAAACGAATCCGTTCGACATGCCGATCACGCAACTGCATGCAATGAAAGTCAAGATGACGTTCATTGACGGCAAAAAGGTGTTTGATGCGGCATTGCCGCCGAGGTTAACGGCGCACTGATTCGTCTGTCTCACCTCGAGGGTTGGTACGTGACGCCGAAGAGGCGCAGAGAGGACCGCCGGGCCCGAGCACCCGAGCGTGCAGCTTGACGCGTGCGTGTCCAGTCTGATATATATCCATTGGCGTTCTCCTCTCTGCAGGTGGAAGCGCTGTGACCCGCAAACCACAGTGTGCCGTCTCCCACCGGAGAACACCAATCTCCTTCCGAGCTCCTCAGCCCTCAGGCCCGGCAGTTGTCGATCGCGAACGCCATGCCCCTATGATGCCTATACGACGAGGAGGTTCGCGTCTGAATCGACACGGCAATCCCCGGGAGACCGACATGTCCAATGTGAATCCAGTTTGGCAGGTGACTGCCGCCGGATTGCTGCTCCTGCTCCTGCTCGGCAGCGGCATCGGTGCACAACTCACGGCGCAGCAGACCACGCGATGGAGCGTGGAAACTCCCACGGGCCCGACTCGCGATCTGACCTACGAGGCCACCGAGGGCACCTGGATGAGCGTGGACGTTTCTCCCGACGGACGGTACCTCGCGTTTGACCTTCTGGGAAACGTGTACGAGATGCCGGTGGAGGGTGGAGAGGCCAGGGCCCTCACCGAAGGACGATCGTGGAACCTCTTCCCTCGCTACAGCCCCGACGGAACCCAGATCGCGTTCTCCTCCGACCGCAGCGGTACCTACGACGTGTGGGTCCTGGACCGCAACACCCGTGAGCTTCACAACATCTCCCGAGCCGCCGAGAACGCGTACCGCCCCTCATGGGCGTCGGACGCTCGCAGCATCTACGCCGGGACGTCCGCCGACGGAGCGCTCGCCAAGCTCGTCGCATTCAGCCTGTCCGGTGGCCGACAGACGCTGGTCGAGAGCAGCACCGGCCCCGTGAACGGCGCGCAACCGGAACACGGTGGCCCTTGGCTCTTCTTCGAGCGACACAACCGCAGTGTCTACCCGTTCGTGTTCAATCCGTACGTGATACCTCCGGGGGGGGCGCGGATCGAACGCTACAACACGTCCACCGGGAAGATCACCGTACACGTGGAACGACCCGGGGGCGCCTTCGGCCCGACGCTGTCTCCGGATGGAAGCCGCCTCGCGTATCTGCATCGGGCCATCGATGGCACCGTCCTCATTCTTCAGGACCTGGAGACGCGGACGGAGCGGGTGCTCCTCACCGGACTGGATCGAGACCGACAAGACGCCCGCTCGGCGTACGGACCCCACCCGAACCTGGCCTGGCATCCCGACGGCCGACGTCTATACGTGAGCTTTGGCGGCGGGATCCACGCCGTCGACGCGGAGACGGGCGCGGCCCGACGGATTCCGTTCAGAGCACCGGTGCGCCGGCAACTGTCCGAGACGATCCGCTTCCGGACTGAGCTGCCGGAAGACCGCGCGCGCACGCGAATGCACCGCTGGGGGCGAAGGACTCCGGAGGGCATCGTCTTCGAGGCGCTGGCAGATCTGTGGATCCATGAGGCCGGCGCAGCACGCAACGTGACGAGTTCGGCCGCCCACGAAACGAGCCCGGTGTTGGATCCTCCATCGGGCACGCTGTACTACGCCGCGTGGACCGACGATGATTTAGGCGCGGTCTACGCCATGCCCGCGGCGGGCGGTCAGGCGCGGAAGCTCACCTCGGTCGCATCGCAGTACGGCAGCTTGGCGCTGTCACCGGATGGCCGCCGGCTCGCCTACGTCCGCGGCACCGGTGCCTTACACCGCGGGCTGTGGCTCTCGAATCAGACGCGCTTCGAGCTGATCGTGCGCGAACACGACGGCACCAAGCGGCACGTCACCGACCTGTCGGGCCAACGCCTCGAGTACGCCAACATCGCCGGCAAGATTCCCCCCAGCGTCGTGTTTGGACCGGCGGGTGAGACCTTACACTTCACCGAGTTCGAGCACGATACGCTGGTCCTCAAGCGAATCGGTATCGACGGTGCCGGCGAAACCGTCCTCTTTCGATTTCCGCACGCCGTGGACGCGGTCCCCTCCCCCGATCTGCGGTGGATCGCCGTCCGCGAGTATCACCGCAGCTTCGTCACGCCGTTCGAGTACGCCGGCCAGCCCGTGACGATCTCGCCGTACGATCGGATCGGCTTCACCGCACGGGTTGACCCCGAAGATGGCGGCTACCTCACATGGTCCGCGGACAGCCGGACGCTTTCCTGGACGAGGGGGAGCGGGTTCTACGAGAAGGATCTCGAGCAGATCCTGTCGGAGGCGGCGACGGACGGCATGACCGGTGCGACGATGGCCGCGGATTGGAACGGGCCCCGGGTCCCCGGCTCTACCGCGCGGCGCACCGAACTCGGCGTCGAGTTCGACGTCGACGCGCCCGCTGGTACGGTTGCACTGACCGGCGTCCGCGTCGTGACCATGAACGCCGACCGGGATGTTCTGGAGAACGCAACCGTCGTGGTGCAAGATCATCGCATCGTCGCGGTGGGTCGAGGGGTGGACGTACCATCGGACGCCAGGGTTTTCGACTTGCCGGGACACACCGTCATCCCGGGCCTCGTCGACGCCCACGCCCATCCGCACATCGAACACTCCGCCCTGCACGTCACCGAGCAGCAGCCCACGTACCTCAAGGGCCCGCTCGCCTACGGTGTCACCACCATGTTCGAGGTGTATGGGAACGAGTACCGTGACGGGTGGCTCTCGGACATGTTGCGAGCCGGCCGAATCACCGGGCCACGGTTCCTCACCACCGGCTCCGTGATCTACGGACGACGCTACGGAGGACGGCTGCGGATGTACCGTCCGTTCGAGACGCTGGACGAGGCCCGCGAGCAACTGCGCTGGAACCGGGACCATGGCGCGACTGCGGTCAAGGACTACGCCAATGCGACCCGCAAGCGACGGCACCTCGTGGCCACCGCAGCGCGAGAGCTAGGGTTGAACGTCATCTCCGAGTCCAGCTCCGATCCGCAAATGAACCTCACCCAGCTCATGGACGGCGTCACCGGGATCGAACACTCGATGGGTCTCACCCCGTTCTACGAGGACATGGTGCGCTACTGGCAAGCCACCGGGGCGGGCATGACGCCCACGCTGCTCGTCGTCTACAACGGACCCATGGGAGAGGGTTGGTATCACCAGACCGACAAGCTGTGGGAGGACGCGAAGCTCACGGGCTTCATCGATCCCGAGGCGCTCATGCGCATCCGCCGGCCGACGCATTTGTGGCCGGAGGACATGTACGCTTGGGAGATGGCATCCGAGCTGCGGAAGCTCTACGCGGCCGGGACGTCACTCCAGATGGGGGCACACGGTCAGATGTTCGGGGTCGACGCGCACTGGGAGATGGAGCTGTTCGTGAAGGGCGGGTTCACCCCCGCGCAGGCGCTGGAGATCGCGACCATCAACGGCGCGGCCCATCACGGCCTCGACCAGCAGATCGGCTCCATCGAGGTGGGCAAGCTGGCGGATCTGGTGGTGCTCAGGGAGAACCCACTCCGGGACATCCGGAACGCACGGGCGATCCGGTATGTGCTGAAACACGGGGTGGTCTACCGGGGCGAGGACGCGCAGCGGGTCTGGCCCGAGCCGGGTTCGTAGGGGTCGATCCGCTGGCGGACGGCCCACACCGGTCCGCCTTCACCCCCGTTCGGTTGGGGAGCGCCGGCAAAGGCCCATCGGTGATGAGCGCCGTCTTCAACGGCCTCGGTCGACGAAGAGCCCTCCCACCCAATCCCAGATGGGCCACGGAATGGACCGGTATTGAATATCCAATATCCGATATCCAATACCCAATATTGAATATTGGATATCGGACATTGGATATTGGATATTCAATTCCCCCGTCGCTCCGGCCCCACCCACCTGGCCATGCTTCGCAGTGTCTCCCGCACCATCTCGGCGTTGTCACCCGGGCGGAAGGTCTTGACCACCTGTCGGCTCAGATAGGCCGTCGCCACGCTCGCCCCTCCTGGAGACGGGCCGGATTCGCCACCGGCGACGGCCGGACACGCACCAAAGTCGACTCGGTCAGTGTCGAGATACGAGATGTCGTTCGGGCCGCAGCGCGCGTCGCCGGAGACCTTTATCACGCCCGGATATCCGGCGGGAAAAACCCGGGGGCCACGCGCCGGTGCGGCGGCAATGACTTGGGCACCGGCAGCGATGGCTGCGGCGCAAGCGTCGCGCAGCACGGGTCGGTCGGCGGAGAGGCCGAGACTCAGGTTCACCAGATCGACATCCTGGGAAATCGCCCAACACAACGCGGCGGCAACCGCCGCCGGCGTCGTGACGCGGTCGCGTGTCATGACTTGGGCGTCGAAAAAGTGGATCGGCGCATCGGCACCGAGTATGATATTGGCCACCATGGTGCCGTGTCCCAGCAAGTCGGATGTTGCGTCGGACTCGGTCACTTGACCATCCTGCCCATCGCAGAACCGCTTGGCCGCAGCGGTGTGGCGCTGCGCCAACCCACTTATCCCACTGTCGATGACGGCGACTCGCATTTTTGTCTGTGGGATCAGGCCCGCGAGTGGACGGGATGAGATTCGAGCTTGCCGTCCTCGAGCAGAAAGACGGCGTCGGGCGCACGAATTCCTTCGATGGTGTGACTCACGACGATGCGGGTTCGATCGGCGAAGTGCGCGTCGATTGCCGTCTCGAGTTCCACGGTGGTCGCACGATCCACGGACGACGCGGCCTCGTCGAGAATCAACACCAGCGGTTCCGCTGCCAGCGCTCGGGCGATGGCGATCCGCTGTCGCTGTCCTCCGGAGAGCCTGACGCCCCGCTCGCCGACCAAGGTGTCGTATCCGTCCGGCAACTGGTCCACGAACTCGTCGACCCGGGCCCGTCGCGCGGCCGCCAGGAGTTGTTCGCGGCTCGCCTCGAACGCGCCGTAGCCGACGTTGTCGAGGATGGTGCCGGCGAAGATCACCGGCTGCTGTGGGACCACGGCGACACGACGTCGCAACTCGGTCAGCTCCATCTCCCGCAGGTCCCGTCCATCGAGCAGAATCCGGCCCGAATCGGGGTCGTAGAAGCGCTGCAGCAGATCCAGCAGTGTCGACTTTCCTATGCCCGAGGGGCCAGTGATCACGACTTTCCCTCCCGCAGGGAACTCCACGTCGACGCCCGAGAGCACTTCGCTATTCGTGTACTCGTGAGCGAACGACACGTTCTCGAGCGTGATGCGTCCTTTCGCATCGGGCGGTATGGGCACAGGAGTGGGAGGAGTTGTGACCAACGGGACGTGGGTGGAGAGGTCCCGAACCCGATCGAGACTGACGACCGCACGCTGGTAGGCCACGTACAGGCCCAACAGCGCTCGGACCGGCCCGGTGGCCCGCGCCATATAGCCCACGAAGGCAATCAGCGTGCCAAGGGTGAACGTCTGCGCGACCACGAGCAGGCCGCCGACGACGAACACCAGGGCACCGCCAACGGTGACGAGCAGATTGGTGACGCCCCCCGCAGCGTAGTTCACGATCTGGGCCCTGACGATGTCGCGCAGATAATCCTGGTTGAGAGATTTGAGCCGGGCTGCCTCTCGCGATTCGGCTCCCACCGACTGAATGAACTTCATGGAGTTCAGCGTCTCGATCAGGAACGCCGTCACCCGACTCGTCTGTTTCCGCACCTGCAGGGTAGCGGTCTCCACCTTGGGCCTCATCATGTGCAGAAACAGCACCTGCAGCGGGAGCACGACGAACGCGAGGAGCGAAAGCTTCCAGCTCATGGCGAGCATGATGGCCAAACTTCCCACCAAGACCAGAACGCCGTTCACGACCACGAGGAGCGTATCGGTGGAGAAGCGCTGGACCTCGGCGATGTCGCCATCGAGGCGTGCCACGATATCACCTGAGCTTCGCGCCGCAAAAAACGACGGGGATAGCCGCTGCAAATGCTGATACACGCTCTCTCGCAGAGCAAACAGGATCCGCCCCGACGTACGGACGTAGAGCCACCGGTTCACGCCGCCCAACACGAACGCGACCACGGCGATCAGCAAGACGACGAGTGACACGATGACAACGATGCGAGGCTGTCGGGCGAGGATCCCGTCGTCGATGATGAGCTTGGTGAGATATGGTTGGGCCAAGCCCAACACGGAGCCCAAGAGCGACAGACACAGAACTGCCGACAGGCTCCGCCAATGCGGCGATACGAAAGCGAGCAACCACTTCACGGCAACGGCACCGAAATCAACTGGGACTCGTCAGTTGCACCCTAGCGCCGAATGATCCGCACCGAAGCAATCCCCATGTCACCGCAGTCGGGGAGTTCCACGGTGTCCTTTTTCTGTAGCGTCGACGCGTCATACACCGCGATGTCACACATCGTCCCACCGACGTACACCTCGTTGCCGTCGGAGGACACGTTGACCGTGTAGTACGTGTGGTCCAGATCTACGCGATTGACGAGCCGATTGGCGGCTCGGTCGATTTTGCTGAGCTGTGTGTAAACGCCGAAGGCTTCTTGCGGGCGGGTCGGACTGATCACGCTCGAGAAGATCAAAACGGAGGTGGCCTCGAAGTCGTCTACCTGAAACTCGCCGGTGTTGAGATCCAGGGTCAAGAGACCGGTCCGGGCCGCGGCCGGGTCGTTCGGATCGACGTTCTCCAGAGTCGAAAAGACCGGTGTTGAAAAGACATCCGCTTGCCCCCATTGAGGCCAAAAGCTCAGGAGGTCGGGAATGGAATGATTCGGCCGATCCCAGTTTCTCACACCGATCGTCTCCAGCAGTGCCCCCGTTTGCCGGTCGTACTTGTACATATCGAAGCCGAGGGCATAGAAGGCATCCTCACGTTGCGACACCATCACCATATGCACTCGGCGGGGAGCCGGAAACTGCCGCACCGGTTCGGCATCGAGCCCCGCGTCGGTCCGGTACACGGAGAATCTCGGCTCCAGGACTTCGTACTCTCCCGGATGAATTCTGACGGGCAGTTCGTACGCGATGAGCTCGGCACCATCCGGGGTCACATCAAAACCGAAGAAGCAACGCACCCTCATACCGGGCCGGGCAAGATCCGCCCGAAATACCTGCTCGCCGGTGTCCATGTCGATCCCGACGATGCTCTGCAATCCGTTGACGAGCGCGTAGGCGATCTTCCCGTCGGGAGAGGGCACGATTGTGGCCAAGTAACTGTTGGCGTCCGGAATGGTGTGCGACGCCACCACCTCTCGGGCCTCCGCATCGATGAGATGCAAGATGCCCGGCTTGGTGCCGGTGAGGATGTAATCCCGCGGTCCGGACTGCGGTGGCTCCCCCCCCAAGTCCGCACACGCCAAGAACCAGGCACACAGTACAAGCGGCAGCCCCGACCGCACCCACCGACTTCTCCGAAGAGGAATCGTGTCGTCAGTCATTGGGGAACACGGCATCGAGTAGTCGCCAGTCTCGCTGGGCCGAGGATGCGCCCGCGTTCCAGCCGGGATAGATGGTTATGGTGTCCGGGACCTGGGCCGGCCACCAACAGGGGTCGGAGCAGCCGTAGAGGTCCGCCTCCATCGGCTGACAGAGCGACGCCACGCCACCGAACGGATCCACCTCCCACCCCGGGTCCAATGTCGTGCTGCAACCGGCGATGGTCTGCATGGCCACGACCTCCCGGAGGTGACCTTCCTCCGCCGCCTTGAGCAACAGGACCGCCTTCTTGTTGGCCGGTTTCAATCGGCTCATGCTACCGCCCTCCGAGGTTCGATGTGCTTCGCGAAGAAGCCAGGGTTTGCTTGCAGGATGTTGGTGTAGACGTGAATTCCGAAATCGATCCAGTCTCGCAACAGGGTGCAGTAGTGGTACGTTTTATGATGCGGGTCGTCATATCGCGAGTAGGACTCGTGATAGCACCCGCCAGAGCACAGGTTCCGGATCCGACACGTTTCGCAATCCGTTCCGGCTCTTTCCGCCGCCCGCTTCAGGAACTCCGCAAGCCGAGGCGCGTCGATACCGCTCTCGACATTGCCAAATGTCTCGAGGTCCGATCCGGTGAAACGATGGCACAGGTTCAGGTCTCCGTCTTTGTCGACGGCCAGCAGCCCGATGCCGGCGCCGCAGGGAAGACTCTTCTTCGTCCCATCGTGCAGATCGGTCATTAGCTGGTGCATGTTCGAGAAGCCGATATTCTCCCCATCCATCGCCGCCTTCATGTAGCAACGCCCGAGTCGTTTCAGACTCTCATAGACTCGTTGCAGCTCATCGTCTCGCAAATTGAAGGATTCGAACGCACCGGAGGTGACCGGCGCGAAACCGACTTCGAAGAAGCCCATGTCGTACTTGAGATGCTCGTGGATGGCCTCGACATCGGTTACGCCCGCCGTCAGCGTAACGCGCGCTCCGACCGGACGGGAGGTGTACCGGGAAAGCAACGCCCGGGATTTCTTCGCCACAACGTCATACGTCCCTTTGTCACCCACCGTCCGGCGGTGCTTGTCGTGGATCGCCTTGGGGCCATCGATACTGATCGATATGCCGAAGCGGTGTTGGTCGAAGAAATCGACCACGTCATCGGTCAGTAACGTAGCGTTCGTGGTCAGGCAGAAGTCCGGCGTCTTGCCTTCCTCGCCGCACCGTCGCTCCGTATACTCCACTACGTCGCGGATCAAGGGCATATTCGATAGGGGCTCGCCGCCGAAAAAGACCACGCTCACCCGATCTCGTTTCGCCGCCTGACGAAGCAACAAGTCGATGCTCGCTCTCGCGGTTTGAGAGTCCATGCGTTGCCCTTGCGCCGGGGCCATCAGATCTTCCTTGTAGCAATACGTGCAACCGAGGTTGCAGCCGGTGTTGACGTTGAGGACGATCGTACTGAGGGGGTATTCGTCGATCGTGACCCTCGGGTTGTGGGGTCGAACGTCACCCTCGGGTTCGACGATCCCGTAGTCCACGAATTCCTTGAGCGTTTCCGCCACCGCCTGAGCCGGGTATCGATCGGAAAACGCCTGGCGGACATCCGCCGACCCGACGGTGGGACGTTGCTTGAACATGTCGAGCAGCTCCGCACCCAACGCGTCCAGCCCGAAGAGCGCCGTCGTCGGAACGTGAAGCAGCATCCGCCGTCCATCGACGTCGACGTCATGGACGTTGTATGGATTCAGTCGAAGCTTGGACATTCGCTCAACTCTTGCCTTTCAGCGACAGGGGGCCGGGGACTCATCGGATGGGCGGATCGTTCCACCGTTGCACGGTGACGATCAAGTGCCCTCTACCCGTGAGCATACGGTTCCCATTCGCCACGGTGGCGATGACCCAGAGATCCCCAGTATTGTTCGTCGAATACTTCCGCGCCGGATTCAGACCGGCTACGGCCGGCACGAAGAGGCCCGCATCCGCGAATCCGCCGGCGAATTTGTCGTCTTCCATGGCCGCGGCGATTTCGTTGTAGGGTTCCACCGTCCACTCCGCCGGCATCACACCCAGCCGAATGTCGTCGTCGGTCTCCGAGACGCCGTCGGGCCCGTGCAGATAGCCGATCGCCTCGAATTGCGCCGACACCGGCGGCGTGCGACCGCCACCAACCCGTGCTATTCCGTAGTCCGGTTCGACGCGTACCCAATCGACGGCACGAAAGACGGCGATGGCGTCGGTGAGTCGGACCGCGCCGACCTGCAGGTCGCGATACCCCGGGGCCGCATCCGCCGTCACCACGGCTCGGACGGTCATCTGAAACCGGTCTCGTTCCAGGATCTCCACCGTGACTCCCTCTCCCAAGCTCACCTCCCCTTCCAACCCCACCCCGGTGATGGTCACGGCATCGCCCTGCGCAGTCCGCAGATAGGACGGCGTCACCGCCAGGACCTGCGGTTCGGAACCGGCGCGCACCGCCAGCCATTCACCACCCACCGCGGCCCCATCCGGGTCGAACCAGCGGCCGCGGATGGTGTTCCCGTCAGCAGACACGGCGAAGACTTCTCTCATCTCTTCACCGCCGAGTTGCCCGCGGCCGCGCCACTCGTATCCGGTATAGACGATGGCCACGGACTCGCCTTCCACGGACATCCCCTCGTCGTACGTCAGACGGTAACTCGCCTCGAACTTGCCCCCATCATCATCGCGCACCGCGATCGTGGCCGTTCCCCGATAGCTCCCCTTCCCCGGTTGGCGCCCGACCACCACCCACTCCCCGTCCAACGCGGGCGTCGGGTGCCCGCGCCACGCATCCCACTCCGGCGTCTCCAACGGATACAGGCTCTCCAGTTTTTGGGGCAGCTCTTCGGTCGCGATCTGCCACCACAGGCGATCCCGGCCGGAAGCCTGGTATTCCAAGGAAGGCCACAGACCGACGTGCATGTGGGCGTGCATGAGCCATTCACCGGCGTTGCGGCGCTGCAGGGCGTACCGCGCGTTGGTGTGACAGCGACCGCACATCACGTCCATCTGTTCGTCAATGGAAATATCCAACACGTTCGGGCGCCGCTCGAGGATGAAGCGGAGACCTTCCGTCTCCTCCGGGGCCAATCCCTGGGTGTCGGCGAGGTATTGGATCATCGCCTGGTACACCCCCTGACTCAGCTCGACGCCGTGAACCTGGGACATCCTGAACAGCGTCATCATCCACGCTTCCGGTGTCTTGCGCACGTCGTTGATGCGTTCATAGCCACCCGAGGCCTGAGGTGCATGGCAGCCGGAACAGTGAGCGGCCACCAACTCCGGTCCGGGAACGACGTCTTCGTCACCCGTGGCACAGCCGGTCAGAGTCATGACGACGATGGCCCACCCGAGGACCCGATGCGTTGGCGCGCTAGACATTTGCCGTAACCTCGATTCGTTCCGGACTCACAAGCCCTTGTGCAACCAACCACTGCGTGGCGGTTTCGATGTTCTGCAGCGCAACGCCGAACCGTTGGGCTGCCTCAAAGGACTCCACCGGTTCGGCGCGGCGGATAGACTCGAGCAGCGGCACGAGGTCGACGTCGGCGACCTTCCACACCCCCCGCGGGTGGTCTGGCGTGACCACGACGTCCCGGGCCACGACATAGTCGTCGCACACGACCGGCCGTGTGTCGGTAGTGGGACCGTGCGGTACCGATAATTGGCTCCGCCCGACGACGTCTTCATATCCGTCGACGCGAGAGGTCCAGTACGCAGACGTGGACCATCGCCGCTCCATGGCGTACAAGCTCGAGGCGGCGGCGCAACTGCGATAGAAGGCATGTTCGCCGCGCTCCTGAAAGAACCGAGTGGCCAGGTGCGCGTCCGCGGGACGCCGCAACACCGTATTGATCACCGGTACCACTGCCAGTGCGGATGCGAGGGCCTCGTACATACCGTGCCCCGACAGCGGATCGATGGCGACGCCCGCATCGCCCACTCGAAAACGGTTGTCCGAGGCCAGGGGAGTCACAAGCCGCGTGGTGGCGTCCTTGGCCCATACGTCCCCGTGTAGTTTCGCAGAGGAGAGCCACGGTCTCGTTTCAGGGGCGCCGAGGATCTGGGCCGATAGATCAGGGAAACCGCGTCGAGTCAATCGCCGACCGTCGCGAGCGATGACGGTCTGCATCATCCCATGACCGGCGTCCGGCTGACCACACCAACCCCAACCGCGGGCGAACGGCACGAATACCGTGAAGGGCTTCCGTTCGCTCGATGCCTCGCAGCGCTGGAAGAGCGCGAGCGCGGCGGGACCTCGAGTTGTCGTGGTCCCACGGACGGGAGCGCGTCGACCCCTTGCTTCGATCAAGACACGACTGGATGCGGCGCCATGCTTCCCCCAGACCCTCCAACCGCCAGCTACCTGGGCAACGCGCCGCACCGTCGTTTCGCGAACCTCAACGCCACTGGCTCCGGCGTCGGCGAGCAGAGCCGAGTCGAAGCGGGTTCTGTCGACGATATACTCGTGGTTGTGGGATGAGACTTGACCGTTCCAGACCGCAATCCGCGGCACCGGCCCGACTGCAACTCGTAGCGCGCGATCGCACCCCGCGGACAGTAGGCCTCGATGCGCACGCGGTGACAATCCTTCGAGACCGGATCGGCGGGGAGACGTGTAGAGGACGACGCGAAATCCCAATCGCGCCAAGCCACAACCGCTGGCCACACCGGCAGGTCCGCCGCCGACGACCGCAACGTCGAAGAATTCACTCATCGGGAGCCGGCAGAATCCATTGTAGCTCCGAAGCCAGGCGGGTTCCTTCGCCCTTCGAATCGGTGAGCTTGTCGATACCCGAGGTGCCCCATGTCTGCCAATCGTGCGCCTGGGACGGCCGCTGTCAAGTGGGATATCGGAAATACTGCCGCGGATTGATTTTTGGACACAGATTGGCCTTCGAGGCGACCCAGCATCGGGATCGCCACCAGACGATCCGCGCTCAAACAATCAATCCGTGGCAGGAATTTCCTTTATCTGTTAAGGCTTGGAGATCCCGAGGTTTTTCGCCTGGCGGCGGATGTCATTCCGATCTCTGACCATCAACTCGGGATACTTCTCTAGGACGCGTCTCGGATAGTCGGAGTCGATTCCCTTCACATAACGATCGAAAAAGCCGAGGACGAGGTCGTTCTGGATGCCGGTAAACTTGCTGACGATCTCCGGTTTGCCGAGGAGCGGCGCCGAGGTCGGAGCTCGAAACACTACGGGCAGGTCGGTCACGCCCATGTGTTCGAGGCCTGGAATCATGATCCGGTGGATATCATCCCGCAGGCCGGCGGTCGCCAGCCGCTCGTAGGCGAGGTCGCCGGCCGTCGGGCCCTTGGGTCCCCATGTCCCTGTAAAGAGGCCCTCCTGCTGCGGCAGCGCAGCGAGCGATGCGGTCGGATCGGAGTTGAGCATCAGGAACGGGGTTCGCAGGTCCGTGTCGATCAGCTCGTACGTCCAGCTGCCACCATCGAGATTGACCGCCGCCTTGGCGCGACTATCACCTTGCGCGAGCATGCCCGCGATGTATCCCCCGTAGGACATGCCCATATAGGCCCGGCGCCCATGATCGATCGCATTGGCGACTCCCGCCACGCTGGCTGGGACGGCCATCTCCTCGAGGCGGTCGAGCACGAAGTAGACGTCCGACTGCCAGACCGCCGCGAGCTGGCCGAGCGAGCTCTTGCGAAGCTCGCGTAGATACTCGGCCGTTCCGGCAAGCCGATCGGCGAGGCTCGCGCCGAAGACCACGACCATGCTCGACGTGTTGGTGAAAAGGGCGCCCAGGTCTTGGAGTATGCGAGGCGAGATGGTCAACACGTCGCCGTTCGGGTAGACGAGGCCCCCGGACTCGTACGGATGCCCCACGGTCAGCACGACATAGCCGTTGGCCGCAAGGTGCTCGAACAGCGCCGACTGCTGAGCCGGATACGACGTGTAGCCGTGGTTGAACCCGACTACGGGGAATCGTCCGGACGCAGGCCTGGCGCCCGGATGCCCGTTGGTTGCCAGCGTCGCGCAGTTCCTCAGGGCGTCGATCGGCTGTTGAAAAAGGGGAAGCATGGCGCCTGGAAGCACGGTTACCTCGGCCTCGGTCAGATACGGCCGTGGATCGAGGCCCGCGACACCCTCCGCCGGGTACCAGACCCGAACGTACAGGCGCCGGTAGTCGGTGGGCACGGGGGCGTACTGCGCACTTCGGACCCGGTCAGTCACCTCGAACTCGACCGTCCCGACGCTGTACTGCCCCTGCACGGCGGGCCAGCTTCGGCAGTTGGCCCCATAGTCGTACGGCGCCTGGCCTGCAGCCTGCGACGCAAGAAGAGCCAGAAGTACCGGGCACGAAGCGATAGTGGATTTCATGAGACATTCCCCAAAAATGTTTCGTCGGATTCCGTACAATAACGGCTGGATGTAACGTAGCCCCTCGCACCGCCCTTCCCAGGAGGAGGGAGGAGGGGATCCGTGTCCCCATGCTTTAGCATCATCCGTGGCAGGGCGTCATCCGTGGCCGAGGAGTCGCGCCCTGACGAGGGCGCGCTCGGCAGGAAGGCATGGTCCTAAAGGACGCTTTGGTGAGGCGTCACCCGCATGTCTCAAATGGAATACGATTTCGGAGTTAGGGTAGCTATCGAATGCGGGGCGGGGGTGGGGATCCGTGTCCTCCAAAGCTTTAGCGTCATCCGTGGCCGTCATCCGTGGCAGTCATCCGTGGCCGTAGACGGCGCCGAAGCGCTCCAGCTGCTCCGCGCTGCCCAGGGTGACGAGCGTCGAGCCCTCAACTAGCCGCTGGTCGGACGGGAGATTCGTGAGGATCTGCCCGCCCTTCTGGACGCCGATCACGTTCAGACCGGTGCGCGCGCCGATCCCCGCGTCGGCGAGCGTCTTGTCCGCGAGCGACGGCGGGAGCGGCACGTGGAAGAGATCAACGCCCTCGCCAAGCACGACGAGCTCCCGTCCCAGCACGATCGAGTACACCGTCTGCACCCCTAGGGACGCGTAGCTCAACACAAAGTCGGCGCCGGCGCGCTGAATGGCCTCGACGTTTCGCTCGTGCGTGACCCGGGTGATGATGCGCGCGTCGGGATTGAGCCGCCGGCAGTACACCGTCAGATAGACGTTCATCGCATCGTCGTGCGTCGTGAGCAGGACGCACGGCGTTTCGGCAATCCCCGCTTCGTCAAGTAGACGCCGGTCGGCGGCGTCGCCCAGAAACAACCGGTCGGGAATGCTCGCGATTCGCGTCTCCAGTGCCGGGTTGCGTTCCACCATATGCACGGGGATCTCCCGCCGCTTGAGGGCCGCACCGGCGGCCCGCCCCACCTTGCCGCCGCCGACGATGAGCACCGGATTCGGGTTGGCGTCGTATATCGCGAGCACTTCGTCCAACTCCGCGATTTGCGCTATCGTGCCGATCGCGACCGGCACGCTGAACGGCGACAGCTCGAGATCCGGCCGCGAGGGCAGGAACTGCCCGCGCTCCCACACCCCGACGATCGTGGCCCCGGTGAACTCGCGCAACCGTGTGTCGCGGATGGTCCGGCCCTGGAACGGCGTGTTGTGCACCGGGAACTCGACGAGCAGCAGGTCATGGAATTTGCCGATCACGTTGGTGTGCAACGTCCCCGCGCTCACCCGGTTGGCGAGGTGCTCGCCAAGTTTGCGCGTGAGGGGCAGCACGTGCGTGGCGCCGCTGAGTTCCAGCACGTCGATCGAGTCTTCCACTTCGGCCAGCGCGATGATGGGCACCGATTCGGACAGCTCGCGCACGGTGAGGACAATGTTAGAGTTGACCGTGTCCGATGCGTTGGCCAGGACGAGGCGAGCCCGCGCCGCTCGGGCGGCTCGGTAGGTCTCGACGGAGTCGACCTCGCCCAGGAAGACCGGCGTGCCGACATCCTGCATGCGCATCGCGAGGTCGGCGTCGGGCTCGATTACATAGACCGGCACGTCCGCCAGTTGAAGGCGGCGGATCAGCCCGAGCGCAATCGGATCGTTGGCGCAAATCAGGACGTGACCCGCGAGGCCTTCCGGCACCGACTGGAGCGACCGGATGCGGCCGCGGCTCCGCTGCTCGAGCCACGGGGCGTACACAACTCGGATGAAGAGGAACGGGAGGATGATGAGAAGCAGTACCATGCCGGTCAGCAGCACGAGGGTGCTGAATGCGCGGCCCAGGTCACTCTCGAACGTAATATCACCGAAGCCGAGCGTGCTCATCACGGTGAGCGCCCAATAGACTCCCGTGAACCACGAGTGGTCCTGGCCCTCCCGCGCCATGATCACGTGGAACAGCCAACCGTAGAGCAAAACGACCGCGACGAGGACGACCACATATTGCACGAACGGCGCGAGCTGCCGGCGCAATTTGGGTTCCCCCGTGAGCAGCGTGGCCAGATGGGAGGCGATGGTCTTCATACAGATATGTTATACGCGCTGGAAGCGTGCGGTGGCAACCGCTGGGGCAGTCGGCCCTTGGGAAACCGCGTCTTAAGGCACCGGGTCCGCGAGAGGGCTACCGCCGGCGGGTCACGCCTTCATAAAGATTCTGCAACACGAATTCCGGGGGGAGCAGGTCGGCCATCCAAGACTGATACGCCGGCGGAATGCCCTGCGCGATGACCTCTTCCACGGATCGCCCGAATTCCACCTGTCTTTCGACGTGGGCGATCATGCCCTCGAGCATCTCGTTGAACGCCACCATTTCCTCGTACGACGAAGGACGCCCGTGTCCGGGAACGATGCGGATGCCCGTCTCCAGCCGCTGCACCAGGAATTCAATGGCGTCTTTCGCCTTGTAGAGGTCACCGCCGCTGGCGTAGTCGGTGATGGGAATGAAGGTGACGTAGAGGTCGCCCAAGGCGGCGACGCGGGACTCGGGGAAGATGACGGCGATGTCTCCGTCGGTGTGGGCTTCAGGGAGGTACACGAGCTGAATCTCCTCGCCGTTGAAGAAGAGCGACAGAGAGTCGTCGACACGACGTCGGGCCACGCGGAGTCCGGCGCGGGAGACATCTCCTGCACGTACATGACGGCGCCGTCCCGAAGCCGATTGCGCGCCTTCCGGTGGGCAATGATGGTGGCCTCCGCCGCAAAGGCGGCGTTGGCACCTGCGTGATGCCAATGGGTGTTGATCACGTAGCGCGGCGCGCCGCCTCCCAACCGGTCGAGTGCCGCGCGAACGGCGGACTCCGTCCGCATGAATCCGTCGTCCACCAACAACACTCCGTCGGGTCCTACCGAGGCGGTAATGACGTCCCCGGCGCCCATGAGCATGTACACACTCCCGCCCATGTGGACGGTGGTGATGCTGTCGGCGAACTGCGCGCGCGCCGGGGTGGCGAGACCGCCGAGGGCTACGAGCCACACCAGGGACAAAGTTCTGATCGTTTCCTCCTCGGTCCAGTGGTCGTGAAGGAGGTTTATAGTCCGGAGGTCGGGTGAAGGTTCTGGAAGGCGGTAACGAAAGGCGGAAACGAAAGGCGGGGCCACCATTACTGCAACGATAGATGGGGTTGAGGGGACGGCTTCCATAACCGTGCAGCAGGCGGCGACGACTATCGCGTTGAACGCCGGAGACGCCCAGAGCGCCGGATCCGGTACGGCCGTCGCGATACCGCCGTCGGTCAACGTGACGGACGCGCTCGGCAACAACGTGCAGGGCGTCAGCGTAACCTTTGCGGTGGCCAGCGGAGGCGGTACGGTTGTTCCAACAACCCCGGTGACGACCAACCCGAACGGCGTCGCGGCCGTGACATCATGGACGCTCGGCTCGGCACTCGGAGCAAATACGCTTACCGCCACCTCGACCGGCCTCGCAGGCAGCCCGGTTACATTCACCGCGACAGCGGTGGCCGGCGCAGCTGCCACTATCGCACTCATCGCCGGTGATGGACAGACCGCGGACGCCGGCACCGCGGTTGCCACCGCTCCCTCTGTCACGGTCACTGACGCGTTTGGGAATGCCGTGCAGGGCGTAGGCGTAAACTTCGCGGTGGCCACCGGAGGCGGTACGGTTGTTCCAACATCTGCGGTGATGACCAACTCGAGCGGTATCGCGGCCGTGACATCGTGGACGCTCGGCACGGCCGTCGGAGCGAATACGCTTACCGCAAGTTCGAGCGGCCTCACGGGCAGCCCGGTTACGTTCTCAGCTACGGGCATTGTCGGTGCCGCAACAACAATGGCCGTTTCGGCCGGGGACAACCAGGGCGCGGCTCTCAATGCCGCCGTTGCTACTCCGCCCGCGGTCATCGTAACGGATGCGAATGCCAATCCGGTCTCTGGGGTAAATGTTACCTTCGCCGTGGCAAGTGGCGGGGGAACGGTTAATCCTGTAACAGCCGTTACCACGAATGCCAGCGGTATTGCTGCGGTAACCAGCTGGACGCTCGGCGGAGTGGCTGGTGCCAATACCCTGGACGCCAGCGCGACCGGGCTCACGACGGTCACCTTCAACGCCACAGCGATCGATCCCGCATCCGCCAACTCGGTCGAGATCAGCAACGGAAACGGACAGACGATAGTCGCGGCTGCCACGGCCATAATACCGCCCGCAGCGCTCGTGAAAGACTTGGGCGGCACCCCGGTTCCGGGCGTGACGGTAGATTTTGCGGTGACGACCGGCGCTGGCACGATCTCCGGCGGCGCAAGCACCTCGGCAGTGACGAACGCGTCCGGCATCGCCAAGGCAAGCACCTGGGTGTTCGACGCCATTGCAGGTACGAATGTGGTTACGGCAACGGTGACCGGTGTTGTTGGCTCGGCGATCTTCACGGGGACCGGTGTCGCAGCGGGCGGCCTCGACATCGATGTGAGAATACTCACCACTCCGACTGCAGCACAGCAAACCGCCTTCGATAACGCCGAGGCGCGCTGGGAAAATCTCGTGGTGAGTGAGTTGTCGAACGTTCCGATCATGACGGCAGCCGATGCTTGCGGAATCACGCATCCCGCTCTCAATGAAACCGTGGACGATGTTCTCATCCTCGTGCGCCTCGAGGCAATCGACGGAGCGGGGGGCGTTCTGGGCTCCGCCGGCCCCTGCCTGGTCCGAACCGGTACAAGCTTTACCGCCGCTGGGGTGATGCGTTTCGACACCGCCGATCTTACAACCCTCGAGGCGGCCGGTGAGTTGGAAGACGTGATACTCCACGAGATGGGCCACGTATTGGGTATCGGTACATACTGGAGCTCGGCGGGATTCCTGCAAAACCCATCACTGGATGGCGGGGGGAATCCCATCCCTGGCCAGGACACTCACTTCAACGGCAATCATGCGGTGGTGGCCTTTGAAGACCGTTTGGGTGGTTCATCCTACACCGGCGGTGCGTCGGTTCCTGTTGAGAACACCACAGGGGGGCAGGGCACGCAGGATTCACACTGGCGCGAAACGATCTTCGTCGCCGAACTCATGACCGGTTTCCTCAACTCAGGCGTGGCTAATCCGCTCAGCCTGTTGACCATTGCCTCGTTGGCTGACCTCGGCCTTGCGGTCAATCCTGACGGAGCGGACACATACAGTCAGGTCTTCACCGCGCCCGGTGCTTCTTACGGAAGAATCGCTCTTGTTGACGACATATGGCGCGGGCCGCTCTACACGGTTTCGCCGACCGGCGCAATTAGGAGGGTACGATGATTGGCATGATGAGAACGACGCGGGCGGGGGCGGGAGCGGTCTTCTCCGTAACGTGTGCCGCCATCCTCGCCGCCGGATGCTCCGGTGGCGAAACCCCGACCCCGATGGCGTGTTCGGTGGTACCTGTGAGCCAACGGCAGCTGGCCTTCGATCTCGCAGGAGCGTATACCGTCACCGTGATTGCCACGAGCGGCGCACATGCCGGTCAGAGCGCTGAGGGAAGCATTACACTTTCCGCCGGCGGTGATGACGTTGCCTTTACGGGTCACAGTAGCATCGATCTAGGGAGCCTCGGCGCGGTGAACGTTGGATCGATGGCGTCCACGGATCCGGAGGCACCGGGAATTGTGGTCATGACGAACGAAGATGCCGGCGACATCATGATGCGTTTCGGCGCTGAAGCTAACCGTTACGGTCGGCTGAGGTTCGACGGCGGCTATACCGTGTTTCGCGTTCAGCACGTTGCCGGAGGACGCATTGCGGGTGAATGGGTGAGCGGAACGAGCCGCGACGTAGCGGGAGGACACTTCTGCGGGAAACGCAACTAGAAGGAAATACTGCCGCGGATTTGATGTATAAGGAAATACTGCCACGGATTGATTATTTGAGCACGGATCGTTCAGTGTGCAAACCGGATACCAGCTAGGTTTTAGCAGGTTGCGGAAAAAGTCGGGTAATGGACGATAGCATCGCGAGCCGGAAGTTCTTATCGTAGAGGGACCTCGATGGGAGTGCCACGATGCGCGGGAACAAGACGAATCAGTCGGCGCTATATCAGTGCGGAGGATCGGGTGCCCTCCGACCATCCGTTGCGCGCCCTGCGGGCGCTGGTGGACCCGGTGTTAGCCCGGCTCTCGCCGCAGTTGGACCGGCTGTACGCGCGGCGGGGCCGGCCGTCGATTCCCCCGGAACATTTGTTACGCGCGTTATTGCTGCAGGTGGTGTATACGATCCGGAGCGAGCGGCAGCTGATGGAGCAGCTCGATTACAACATCCTGTACCGATGGTTTGTGGGGTTGAATCTGGACGACGCGGTGTGGGTGCCGACGGTCTTTACGAAGAATCGGACGCGGCTGGTCGAGGGGGGCATCGCGGATGCGTTTCTGGCCGAAGTGTTACAGGAGGCGGAGCGGCGGGCGTTGTTGTCGAATGAGCATTTCACCGTCGACGGGACCTTGCTGGACGCGTGGGCGAGTCAGAAGAGTTTTCAGCCGAAGGCCGGCACCCGCCCGCCAACGGACGATGATCCGGGGAATCCGAGCGTGACGTTTCGCCAGGAGAAACGGACGAATGCGACGCATGCGTCGCGGACGGACCCGGAGGCGCGGTTGACGCGGAAGAGTGGGGGGCAAGGCGCGCAATTGGCGTACTTGGCGAGTGTGTTGATGGATAATCGGCACGGGCTCGTGGTGGCGACCGACGTGACGCAGCCCGGCTACGAGGCGGAGTGTGCGAGTGCGCTGGCGATGGTGGGGAGCTTACCGCCGACGGCCCGGCGTCGGACGTTGGGGGCGGACAAGGGTTATGATCGGTGCGGGTTTGTCGACACGCTGCGGGCGTTGGGCTGGACGCCCCACGTCACGCCGAACGTGCACCGCACGCGGTTGCGGAGCGCGGTGGATGGCCGGACGACGCGCCATCCCAGCTATGCGATCAGTCAACGGCAGCGCAAAAAAGTGGAAGAGATCTACGGGTGGGGCAAGACGATTGGGTTGTTACGCAAACTCCGACATCGCGGGACCCCGCGGGTCGGGTGGGTGTTTACGTTTACGGCCGCGGTCTACAATCTGATGCGGATACGCACCCTGACCCTGGCCGGAGGCAGCCCCTGATGGGGCAGTGTGGGCCGCATTCGTCACGCCGACCGCACCGCGGGGGCGGTAATAGGGGACCGCACGCTGGTACACCGTCGTGTTACCCGGACAAACGCGGCTCACCATCAATTTTTCCGCAACCTGCTAGAGTCTCGAATCTAGCAGGTTGCGGAAAAAGTCGGGTAATGGACGATAGCATCGCGAGCCGGAAGTTCTTATCGTAGAGGGACCTCGATGGGAGTGCCACGATGCGCGGGAACAAGACGAATCAGTCGGCGCTGTTCAGCTATATCAGTGCGGAGGATCGGGTGCCCTCCGACCATCCGTTGCGCGCCCTGCGGGCGCTGGCGGACCCGGTGTTAGCCCGGCTCTCGCCGCAGTTGGACCGGCTGTACGCGCGGCGGGGCCGGCCGTCGATTCCCCCGGAACATTTGTTACGCGCGTTATTGCTGCAGGTGGTGTATACGATCCGGAGCGAGCGGCAGCTGATGGAGCAGCTCGATTACAACATCCTGTACCGATGGTTTGTGGGGTTGAATCTGGACGACGCGGTGTGGGTGCCGACGGTCTTTACGAAGAATCGGACGCGGCTGGTCGAGGGGGGCATCGCGGATGCGTTTCTGGCCGAAGTGTTACAGGAGGCGGAGCGGCGGGCGTTGTTGTCGAATGAGCATTTCACCGTCGACGGGACCTTGCTGGACGCGTGGGCGAGTCAGAAGAGTTTTCAGCCGAAGGCCGGCACCCGCCCGCCAACGGACGATGATCCGGGGAATCCGAGCGTGACGTTTCGCCAGGAGAAACGGACGAATGCGACGCATGCGTCGCGGACGGACCCGGAGGCGCGGTTGACGCGGAAGAGTGGGGGGCAAGGCGCGCAATTGGCGTACTTGGCGAGTGTGTTGATGGATAATCGGCACGGGCTCGTGGTGGCGACCGACGTGACGCAGCCCGGCTACGAGGCGGAGTGTGCGAGTGCGCTGGCGATGGTGGGGAGCTTACCGCCGACGGCCCGGCGACGGACGTTGGGGGCGGACAAGGGTTATGATCGGTGCGGGTTTGTCGACACGCTGCGGGCGTTGGGCTGGACGCCCCACGTCACGCCGAACGTGCACCGCACGCGGTTGCGGAGCGCGGTGGATGGCCGGACGACGCGCCATCCCAGCTATGCGATCAGTCAACGGCAGCGCAAAAAAGTGGAAGAGATCTACGGGTGGGGCAAGACGATTGGGTTGTTACGCAAACTCCGACATCGCGGGACCCCGCGGGTCGGGTGGGTGTTTACGTTTACGGCCGCGGTCTACAATCTGATGCGGATACGCACCCTGACCCTGGCCGAAGGCAGCCCCTGATGGGGCAGTGTGGGCCGCATTCGTCACGCCGACCGCACCGCGGGGGCGGTAATAGGGGACCGCACGCTGGTACACCGTCGTGTTACCCGGACAAACGCGGCCCACCATGAATTTTTCCGCAACCTGCTAGAATCTGAAATGCGCGGGTTCACCCGCGCCTAGCCTTTAGGCCGCAAAAACTCCTGAAACGGCGGATAATCCCGCAACGACGCGAACGCGGGGTCCCGGTGATGAGTAAGGGTGAAAGGGACTCCTCGAGCGAAAGCATCCCCCAGTAGTCGCACCGCGCGCTCCTTTTCGCCGAGCATAGCCGAGACGTGGGCAGCCCACTGGAGATTACTTCCCCTGAGATACGGCCGATCGAGTCGCTCCAGCAGGTCACGGATCTCAATGGCTTCGTCGCGGTTCCCCTGCCCGGCGGCGACGATGCCGAGCAGGCCCCGGTTACCGAGATTGTCCGGGAAGTCAGCAACCAGTTGCTCGAGTATCGGACGGGCTTCATCCCAACGCTCCAGCGCAGCGAGCGTATACGCGAGGCGATTTCGGGTTCGCGGGACGGCCGCGTCGGCCGGCGGCCGGGCGCGGTACCATTCAACCTGGCCCTCCAAGATGTCTCGACCGGGCTGCGGGTACCCGTGGGCGATGAGCTCCAAGCCGGTTTGCACCATCACCAAAGCTGGCGTGGTGGCGCCACGCGGCGAGTAGCTGAAGATCTCTGCGCTGCGCGTGTGTACCTCGTCCACGCGTCCCAACGCAGCGAGTGCGCCCAACACCCTCCTCAGCATAGTTATCACGTCGGGGTGTTGCGCAAGCCCCTGCTCCGCCACCTCAAACTGCTCTTCGTAACGGCCCAGAAGGTGATACGCGAATGCCAAGTTGGACCAATATGGAGGCCACTCCCGTATCCATGCGCCATCGGTGTCAATTCTAAGCAACGCCTCCAACGCTTCTTCAGGTCGATTATTTCGACCTGCGGACCAGCCCCATGCATAACGATCACGACCGGAAGTAGGCGCAAGCTCAGCGCGGCCCTTCCACGCGTTCAGCTCGTGCGCCAAAATCCCTCGCACCGTCGCCGTGTACGCGTCCAGCTGGAACGCGTCGTACCTGCTCAGCAGACCGCGGTGGCCGTTCACAATCTGGAGGACCGAATCCGAGGCGGCCCAGTCTGCCAGGTTGTTGAGCGAGCCGGACATCTGGAGTAGCGGCAGCATGAACGTCGAATCAGAGCCGCAGCGCGGGATAAATCAGCTACCGCTTCCTCGTACTCTTCACGCGAGTGATGCCCCACTCCCTCTGCAAACGCGAGATATGCCTGGTAATTCGATCGGTCACCCGAGGCTGCGTAGTCTGCGAGGCGCGGGTCCAGCAAGCTGGCCAGCGTTCCCATCACCTGCTGCCTCAGTACATCCACAAGGTCCTCGAGTGACGTGATCGGGCTGCTGGGCGGTTCGACGGGACTCAGCAAGTCGCCGGATTCAGTATCAATGACCTGAACTTGGAACTGAAGCTGATCTCCAAGTTGAAAGAACTCTCCCGTGACGAGGACCCCCGCACGGGTCTCTCGGGCGGCCGCCAACGCCAGGGCGGCTGCCTCGAGCGCGCGCTCCGCCGGGGTGAGGTCAGTCATGGCCTGCTGAGCGACAGCGGCCGGCACAACACGGATTATCCCGGCGCGCGAGATACCTGTGGTGATCGAGCGTGCCACCATTTCGCCGAGTGCATCCAGCGAAGGGTCTCCCGTTTTATTCTCGAACGGCGCCACGAGCACGCGATCTGCATCCAGCACCGCGGCAGGGTCCGGTCGCGGGAAAAGGGTCACCCCAAGCGCAAGCACTACCGCCGCCGCAGCGGTAATCGCGGCGATTCTGGTGTTGCGACTCGCGGGCGCCACCGCGGGGACCGGCATCGTCGCGGTCGGCGTGATGCCTCCGCTGGGTGTCGCCAGCACCTCAAGCTGCGGCAACAACTCTTCGGCGGTCTGCCAGCGGTCGGCGGGTTTCTTTTCGAGGCATTTCATTATCAACTCACCCAACACCGGCGGGACAGCCGTGCGGTGGTCGGTTACCGGCTTCGGTGTTTCCATGACGTGCGCCGCCAAGATCATCTGCGACGTTGCACCCGTGAACGGCGGCTTGCCCGTCAACAACTCGTACGCGAGCACGCCGATCGCGTAGATATCCGCTCTCTGGTCGATGTGGGGTTCAGCTGAGGCTTGTTCCGGGGCCATGTAGGACGGCGTGCCAAGCGCCACACCAGCGGTGGTGAGTTTCTCTCGACCCGTGGCTTCGTGAACGGCCTTGGCCACGCCGAAGTCGGTCACCATGGCGTGCTTTTCAGACAGCAAAATATTGTCGGGCTTGATATCGCGGTGCACGACGCCGTGCTTATGCGCCGACGCCAGCGCGTCCACGACCTCCCGCAGGATCTTCACCGCTTCGGCGACGGGAAGCTCGCCTTGGTCAGCCAGCTTCTCCCGCAACGACTGGCCGTCAATGTACGGCATGACGTAGTAGAGAAAGCCTTCAGCATCTCCCGAGTCGTGGAGGGGCAGAATATGGGGATGGGTGAGCCGCGCCGCGACCTCGATCTCGCGCAGGAACCGCTCGGGGCCCAACGTCGCAGCCAACTCCGGCCGCAACACCTTTACCGCGACCTTGCGGTGGTGTTTGAGGTCCTCGGCCAAATAGACCGTGGCCATGCCGCCGCTGCCGAGTTCTTCCTCGATGGTGTAGTGGTCGGCAAGAGCGGCTTTGAGGCGCGCGAAGTGGTCGCTCATGACGGGGATAAGATAGGGATTCAGGCGGGGGACGGCGAGGGCGGACGGGCAGAGGGGCAGAGGGGCAGAGGGGCAGAGGGGCAGAGGGGCAGGCCGACGTTAGCGGTTGAACGACGGCGTGACGGATCGTCTTTGAAGACGTGTCGCGGTGGCCTGCCACCGCGGCCGAGCCCGCGCTTTAGCGCACCGGGCAACGCGCGACAGCGCGTGCGTTTCTCGCGGGTAATACCCGCGGGACGGCTGATGTCGCTAATAGCGACTCGGCACCGTACATTCTGCCGACCTCAATTCCCGGGAGCCAGCCATGCCGAGCGTCCGCACGTTGCTGTTCGTCACCCTCACTGTCCTCGGCTTGGTGTTCCTGGTTCGTTGGGTTCAACAGATTCGCAGACGCCCAGAGGATGCACCGGACGTACGTCCTTCAATTCTCGAATCAACCGTCGGATTCGTCACCAATTTTTTCGACACACTCGGCATCGGCTCGTTCGCACCGACCACGTCGATCTACAAGCTCAAGAACCTGGTCCCCGACGAGCATATCCCGGGCACGATGCACGTCGGGCACACGGTGCCGGTCATCGTTCAGGCATTCATCTTCATCGCCATCATTCAGATCGACATGACGACGTTGGTTTCAATGATCACCGCCGCGGTGCTGGGCGCGTGGTTGGGGGCGGGCGTCGTGGCACGGCTACCGCGACGTAAGATCCAGATTGGGATGGGCGTCGCGTTGCTCGTTGCCGCGGCGTCGTTCGTCATGTCTATCTACGGGGTCTTTCCCGGCGGCGGTGATGACCTCGGCATGCGTGGCCTGAATCTCGCGTTCGCGGTGACCGGAAGTTTCATCCTGGGTTCGCTCATGACGATAGGCGTTGGGTTCTACGCGCCATGCATGATCATGGTGAGTCTTTTGGGAATGAATCCGACAACGGCATTCCCGATCATGATGGGTGCTTCGGCGTTCTTGATGCCGGTGGCGAGCGTGCGGTTCCTCCGCGCCAACAAATACCGTCCCCGTCCCGCCGTAGGACTCGCACTCGGCGGCATCCCCGCCGTACTGATCGCTGCATTCATCGTGAAGTCGCTACCGTTGAACGCGATGCGGTGGTTGGTGGTGGCGGTGGTGCTCTACGCGGCAGTGGCCATGCTGCGATCTGCTTATATGGAACGAACCGCTAAGGTTGATTGAAGCCACAGAGGGCACAGAAGAGTGAGAGGTGAGAAGTGAGAGGTAAGAAGGCCCCGCCTAGCCACCCCGGGGTCGGGGGAGGGCCCTCTCACCTCTCACTTCTCACCTCTCACCCCTCACCTCTTCTGTGCCCTCTGTGGCTATTCCTCCTGATTCGTAAACGACAGCTGCTGCTGCACCTGCGCACGTACCGCAACACCGCCGAGCTGCGCGGGTCGGTAGACGCTCGCAAGAATCGCCTCCCGTGCCGCGGCCGCGAGTAAGAGATGGGGTGACGACACCACTTGTATCGACCCCGGCTCGACGTGGCCGGTGGTGTCGATCACGAAATCCAATACTACCTCACCTTCGAACCCGGCTTGCTTGAGCATTTCGGGATATCTGGGCGATGGTGCGGACACCAACTGCGGCGGCTCGTCCACTACCGTTTCAATGTCTTCGTCGTTCACGGCGGCCGAATCGCCATCGAGCACCGACACTTGCTCCGGCTCGGCCCCTGCTAGTTCGAGCAGCCGAATCGTCACCGCGTGGCCGCTCAATCTCGCCGCGGTGAGCGCGGTCGCACCATCCGGATCACTGACGTTGGGATCGGCGCCTCTCCGCAGCAACGATTCAATGATCCGGGCATGCCCTTGGAGCGCCGCGAGCATCAACGCCGTCATGCCAAACTCGTTCGCCACATTCACATCCGCATCATGTGCCAATAGCGTATCCACGATACCCGCGAGTCCATTGACGCTGGCCACGAGCAGGGCCGTCGACCCAGTGGCATTTGGCACGTCTGGATCGGCTCCTCTAGCGAGCAGCACCGCGGCGATATCTTCGTGACCACCGATGATCGCGCCGATCAACGCCGTCATGCCTGGACCTGCCTGCACGTTCGGGTTGGCGCCGGCGTCCAGGAGGGTCACGACGATATCCCCAAATCCGCCGATTGCCGCATCCAGGATTGCCGGCAGCCCGCGTGCGTCGATTTCGTTGGGATCGGCGCCGTTCACAACGAGCAGGCTCGCGACCCCCCCGTGCCCTCCGCTGATCGCCTGTCGCAGGGCGGTATCACCATTCTCGTCTTTTGCGGTGGGATCGGCACCCCGCTCGAGCAATAGTCGCACCGACTCCACGTGTCCCTGGTAAGATGCAAGCGCCAACGCCGTCCAACCGTCATCCGACACCGGCTCCGTCTCCGCACCGCGCACCAAAAACACCCGCACGATTTCGGTGTGTCCTTGCATCGACGCAGCCATCAACGCCGTGAATCCGTTTTCCGCACGCGCGTTCACGTCCGCCCCCTGCCCCAACAAGACGAGGACGGTGTCCATTTGACCGCCCGAGGCCGCCGTAATCAGCGCCATAGGGTCTTCCTGCGCTCCAGCTTGGACTGGAGCGAGGTGTGCTGCAATCGCGAGCAATGCTGGCGCTATAGGAAAGAAATTCTTCAGCTTAATCATCCACCAACCCCTTGTGTCCGAGAACCTTACCATACGACTCCTTGCATGGCCAGCTTATCTGGCCACAGAGGCCACGGAGCGCACAGAGCCCAACCGGCCCCGCTCTCATTTTTCTGCGATACCGGTGTTCCCCAACTCGTGGCTTGAACTGAAACAACAGAAAAATATAGGGCGGTGCTGTGGGGCTCGGTGCCCTCCGTGCCCTCTGTGGCAACAAAAAGAGACCGGTTGAGGCCAGGTGTAAAAGTGCGCTATCTTACGAGCCCATACCGAATCGCCACCAGACGATCCCTCGGAGAGGTAACCCTATGAAGACCAGCCGGTTCCTGGTACTCGCCGCATTGTTCTCCTTGGCGCTGCCCTCCTGGGCCTCAGGCATCGTACGTCAAGATCAGGGTGACAACGGACGACTCACGTTGGGAGACGTTTTCCAACTCGAGTACGCATCTAGTCCCGAGATCTCACCCGACGGAAGCAAAATTGTCTTCGTGCGGAACTTCATGGACATCATGAAAGACCGGCGGCGATCCAACCTGTGGATCGTGAACTACGACGGATCCGACCTCCGGCCCATAACGACGGGCAACCACAATTACAACTCGCCCCACTGGTCGCCGGACGGGAAGCGGCTGTTGTATGCATCGAACGAAGAGGGATCGACGCAGCTCTACGTCCGGTGGATGGAAACAGGGCAGGTTGCCAAGCTGACACAGCTAATGAAGTCGCCTGGCGGATTGACCTGGTCGCCCGATGGCAACTCGATCGCGTTCTCGATGTTCGTTCCCAGTGAAAAGCGACCGCTCGCCGAGCTGCCGAGCAAACCGGAAGGGGCGGAGTGGGCCCCACCCGTACGTTACATCGAGAGCGTGCAGTATCGCGCCGACGGCCGAGGCTTCGTCGAGGAGGGGTACACACACTTGTTCGTCTTGCCCGCCGACGGAGGCACGCCGCGGCAGGTGACGGCGGGCTCGTTCAACCACGGTGGCACACCCTCCTGGACGCCCGATAGCAAGGGCTTGATTTTCTCGGCGAACCGTCACGACAACTGGGAGCTCGACAGTCGGAATTCGGAAGTCCAAGATCTGTCGCTGGAAGACGGTTCGCTGCGCGAACTCACCGACCGTTACGGCCCCGACGGCAGCGCCATCGTGTCCCCCGACGGGCGGCGCATTGCCTACCTGGGCTTCGACGACAGACACCAGGGTTATCAAGTCACGCACCTATACGTCATGAATCGAGACGGAACTGGGAAGCGCATGCTGGCCCAGGATCTCGATCGCGACGTGGAGCAACCCAAATGGAGCACGGACAGCCGGGGCATCTATTTCCAGTACGACAGCGAAGGAAACACCAGCATCGCATACGCGTCGCTAGACGGCGGCGTCGAAACGTACGTGGATAACGTGGGCGGCCTCTCTCTCGGCAGGCCGTACGCTGGCGGTGCGTTCTCGGTCTCCGACAACGGCCGGTTCGCGTACACGCATTCGACACCTGACCATCCTGCGGACATCGCGGTGGGAAGAACCGGATCGACCGAAGGCAGGCGCATCACGCGCCTCAACGACGATTTGTTCGGTCACAAGGAACTGGGCGCCGTCGAGGAGATCTGGTACGAGTCGTCACACGACGGCCGTCGCGTGCAGGGATGGATCGTCACGCCGCCTAACTTCAATCCGAATAACAAGTACCCACTGCTGCTCGAGATTCACGGCGGACCGTTCGCCAACTACGGCGACCGCTTCTCCGCAGAGGATCAGCTCTACGCCGCCGCCGGATACGTTGTGCTGTATATCAACCCCCGCGGCAGCACGAGCTACGGCGACGAGTTCGGCAACCTCATTCATCACGCGTATCCTGGCTACGACTACGACGACTTGATGTCGGGCGTGGACGCGGTGATTGCGCGCGGCTATGTCGACGAGGAAAACATGTTTGTGACCGGCGGCAGCGGTGGCGGTGTGCTGAGCAGCTGGATCGTCGGCAAGACCGACCGTTTCCGTGCTGCCGTGGTGGCCAAGCCGGTGATCAACTGGTATAGCTGGGCGCTGACCGCGGACATGTACGTCGGCGGCGTAAAATATTGGTTCCCTGGGGTTCCATGGGAGAACATGGAGCACTACATGGCACGCTCGCCACTCTCACTCGTGGGTAACGTCACCACGCCAACGATGCTCCTCACGGGCGAAGAAGATTACCGCACTCCCATGTCCGAATCGGAGCAGTTCTATCAGGCGCTGAAGTTGCAGGGGAAAGAAGCGGCGCTGGCGCGCATCCCCGGTGCGTCACACGGCATTACCGCGCGGCCGAGCAACCTCATGGCGAAGGTGGCTTATGTTCTCGGCTGGTTTGAAAGGTATAGGAGACCTACGACGTAAGCGGTGGGAGGAATAGGGTGTAGGGTGTAGGAAGCGTGCCACACCCTACACCCTACAACCTACAACCTACAACCTACCTTACAGATCCCTCTTCCTAAACCAGAAGAACGACCCACCCAACAACAACGCGATCCACACAAACGATATCGTCAGCAAGAGTCCCATTGCCCACGGGTCACTGGGCGGCGTCCGATCGTTTTCGATGGCGCGCTGGACGGCCTGCTGAAAGGCTACGGGGTCGTGCTGGAGGTAGCGATGCAATTGATTGAACGTGTTGATCGGAAGATACGCGGCGATTTCGCCGAGTCGATCGTGTATTGCCCCGGCCGCACCAGCAAGCATCTGCTCCCCGAGCGACACATAGAAAAACCACGCCGCCATCGCGGGACCGGAGTTTCTGATGGACAGCGAACAGAACAGCGCTAAGCTGCCGTATCCGATGAAGGCTAGAAAGAATCCGGCAATTGTGGACCAATGCACTCCTCGCATCAACGGTTCCGTCAACGCGCCAAAGTCAGTGCCGACCAGTGCAAACCCACCACCGACGATGAGGTTCATGCTGATGAAGAGCACTCCAACGACCGGGAGCAACAGGCTCTTGCCGAGGAACAGTTGTTCCTTGGAGAGCCCATCGATCACATTCTGACGAGCCGTGCGCCAAGAGAATTCACTGCTTAGTAACAGGATCAAGACCACCGATCCAAAGATCAGTGCAATCTGCGATAGCTCGCCCAGGATTTCGGACCAAGCGGAGGGCAATGCGAACGTTCTCTCGGGGTTCCCGGCGGCCCCGACATATTTCTCCCCAAAGACCATGAGCATGATGAAAGTGAAAAAACCGAACGTCACCCAGAACGCCAACCGCTTGTACATCTTGAGCATCTCGTTGCGGAAGAGCACGGACAGGATCATCAGTCCACCTCCCCCATTCCCTCGGACTCACCGGCGCCGGTCAACTCCATGAACACGTCCTCGAGCGTCCTTTCCTCTATCGCGAGGTGTGACAGGTAGACGCCACGCTCGGCGACGAACCGGTTCAGAGCGGCGAGGTCTTCGTCTTTCAACTCGACGATCACTCGGCTGTCACGAACTGTCGCCGACACGGCGTCGGGATACTCAGACGCAATCTGTTGCAGTTGTGAGAGATCACCGCCACGAATCCCGGCGCGCGGGTTCCCCGCCTTGATCTCTTCCACGCTCGCCTGCCGAATGACGCGACCATGCTGGATGATCGCGACGTGCGAGCAGGTGCGTTCGACTTCCCACAGCAAATGGCTCGAGAGAAAAATCGTCTTGCCGCGCTCAGAGAGACCCTTGATGATTCCGCGTATCTCGCGCATGCCCTCGGGATCGAGACCGTTGGCCGGCTCGTCCAGAATGATCAACTCCGGATCACCGAGCATGGTGGACGCGAGCGCCAGCCGCTGCTTCATCCCGAGTGAGTACGCCTGAAACTTTGTCTTCTTGCGTTTCGACAGTCCTACGATGTCGAGCACTTCGGCGATATCGTCCTCACCCTTCCCCTTCACGTTCGCGACGATGCGGAGATTGTCCCGCCCGGACAGATACGGATAGAAATTGGGATATTCGAGCGTCGCGCCGATTCGTTGCCGCGCTGCGTGCAGTTCCTTTGGGCTATCGCCGCCAAAGAGCTTGAAATCGCCGCCCGTGGGCGTGATGATCCCGAGCAGCATGCCGATGGTCGTAGTCTTCCCGGCGCCGTTGGGGCCGAGGAATCCGAACACCTGGCCCTGCTCGACTTGGAACGACACCTGATCTACCGCCAGGGTTTTTCGATAACGCTTCGTGAGATTCGAAGTCTCGATGACGGCCATGCGTTTACCTGGTTGGAGGGTCGGTGATAGTACTCTAATTAGGACGTGGAGGGAACATTGGAGGTTTCAGGCGAGGGAGGAGGGAGGAGGACGGTCGCTGATAAGGAAATGCTGCCACGGATTGATTTTATTGGACGCGGATTTTTGCCGAGATGTTCCCGATGGAGGTTACCATTCGGTTGGGCGGTGGGGATCCGTGTCCAAAAAAAAATCCGTGGCAGCTTATCCGATGAGACTTGCCAACCGCTCCAACCCCATCAGCATGTTGGCTTCCGGCGGTCCGAACGAGAACCGCACCCAGTGCGAATACTCTTCGAGACTCGGCCGGGTACCACCAGGGTTCACGTCGAAGAATCGGCCGGGAACCGTCAGCACCTTGCGCTCGAGGGCCTTGCGGAAGAAAACGTCGGCGTCGTTCAGCGCCGACCGGAGACCGGCAATGCTGGCCCAGACGTAGAACGTGCCGCAGGGAGGCGACGTGCACGGAATGCCCATGGCCTCGAGCCGCTCGATCATGAGGTTGCGCTTGCGCGTAAACACCTGACGCAACGCGTTCGTCTCCTGATCGGCCCGCGCGGGCTGCAACACTTGAAGGGTAGCGCGTTGCACGGCGGTACTCGGCCCGCCGTCGATCGCGCTGGCGGCGCGGTTCATCATCTCGATCGTGTGCGATGGGCCGACCGCCCAACCCATACGCCAACCGGGATAGCGGAAGCTCTTCGTGAGACCGTCAATCATGAGGACGGGATCCTTCTCCACGTCGTCGACATACCGCGCCGCCGAGATCGGACCGTCTCCGGGCTTGCCCTCCGATGTGTACACGTAGTGGGAGTAGAACTCGTCCAAGAGCAAGGTGCAGCCCTGCTCGCGCGCGACGTCGACGTACCGTTTCAATTCGTCGCCCTGTACGTATTGTCCTGTCGGATTGCACGGGTTGCTGATCAGATAGGCCCGAAGATCCTGCTGGCGCACGATCGTTTCGAGGTCTTCGCTCGACGTAACAAAGCCCTGCTCCGGCGTCGTGGGTATGAGAATGGGATTCACGCGATACCGGTGGTAGTCGAGCATGTCCTCGTACGCCGTGTAGTCGGGGATTTGGTATCCGACATTCACCGAGCCGAGCGTCGCGAACATGCGCGACAGCATGAGTCGGCCGCCCGACGCGATGCTCACGTTCGACTTGTCGTACTTGGACTGCTTGCCTTGGCGATACAGGCGGTTGTAATGCACGGCGACGGCTTCGCGTAGCTCGTCGGTGCCGCCCACCGGCCCGTACGCGTGATCGTGCGGTTCCAACTCGATCGTAGAAAGTCTTTCCGGCGCACCCTCCATTGGCCCGACTTCAGGTTGGCCCTGTCCGAGGTTGGACCAGTCGGGGTGGCCGTTGCGGAAGCCCAGCTTCATGGCTTCGGCCACGACCCAGATGACGCCCATGTAGGGAACGGGGCGGAACGTTTCGCTCGTTGTTTGATCTGTCGTGGTCAAAGGATGGTTATCTCACGTCGAAAGGGCTGCCCGGGGTCGGACAATGGGCAATAAGATGCGACGGTTCGGGACGGATTGCGAGTTGGACGGAAGGACGGAAGGACGGAAAGACGGAAAGACGGAAGGACGGAAAGGAGTGGGGTTGCTAAGTGCAGACGAGGCGACGATTGAGAGAATTATCAGAAACGCAAGATAGTAGGCAGAAGGAGTAAGGAGCGGGGAGCAGGGAGCGGGCCGCGCATCCACCACCCCTGGGTGGATGTGTGGGGCCTGCTCCCCGCTCCCTGCTCCCGTCTATCGGCCAAACCCCTCGGTGATAATGTCGCTGAGGTTTTCGAACGCAATCACCTGCCATTCTCCTTCCACCCGTTCGAGCCGCATCTCGATCACCATAGGCGGGTTTCCCGAGTCTTCATTCGACAACTCGATCGCCACGATGGATTCGTCCCCCTCGGTCCGTTCGTCCAGCACGCCTTGGAACGTGCTACCCAACTCCTCGAACGGTAGCGGCTGGTCGCCGAGTATCATGCCCAAGGGGCCCTGCGCGAGGCTCTCCGGGTGGAGCATCATCTGCCAGAGGATTTGCTCCATGAACGGCGCGATCATCGGACGGAACTGCTCCAGCATTCCGAAGTTAAGCGCGCCGGCCTGACCGGGTAACGCATCGGGATTCGTCTCGCTCATCAAGTTGGCGGCTTGAATCAACGGATCCACTGCTGCCTCGGATACGCGACGGATGTCGATGTACCGCGCCACCTCGACGCTGTCCCTCGCTTTGATCGCCTCAACGAGGCGCTCGACCGTGTCGGACGGCGACGCACCGAAGTTGCACGCCAGACCGACCAGCAAGATGGATGTGGTGGAAAGCCAGCGCTTCATGACACCTCTCCTATGTCGAGACCGTAATCGATACACCTGGTACTTCGCGGCGAACGGAGCTAACATCCTTGGCTTCAAGCATGAACCTTACCCATCCAGGAGATCCAATGCCACCTACCCATAACGCCGGGCGTTCGATCCTGCTGCCTCTGGCCACCCTCGCGGTCAGCGTGTCCGCGTGTGCCCCGAATCCTACCGGGGATGCGGGACTCGTGGCGCGTATCGATTCAATGGCCCAGGCGGAAGTCGACTCCGATACGACAGCCAGTGTAGCCATCGGCGTCATGCGCGGTACAGACGTCGTGCTGGCCCGCGGATACGGCCAGGCAGACATGGAACTGGATGTTGCTGCAACAGCCGAGACTGTGTATCGCATCGGCTCCATCACCAAACAGTTCACGTCAACGGCAATCATGCAGCTCGTCGAATGGGGGCAAATCGGCCTCGATGACGAAATCACGAAGTTCCTTCCAGACTACCCTACGCAGGGACATCGAGTAACGATTCACCATCTTCTCACCCATACCTCGGGGATCAAGAGCTATACCGGTATCAGCCCGGCCAATATGAGTCGAGCGTTTCGCAGGGACCTAACGCACGACGAGCTACTGGACATGTTCAAGAACATACCATTCGACTTTGCGCCCGGCGAACAGTATCGATACAACAACTCCGGCTACTACCTCCTGGGAGTCATCATTGAGCAAGTCACAGGCCAGTCATACGCCGACTACCTCGACGAACACATTTTCGACCCCCTCGACATGCACGTCTCTTACTACTGCGACGAGAAGACAATAATCCCCAATCGAGCCGAGGGATACGCGAGGCTCGACGGGAAACTCGTGAACGACGACCCCATAAGCATGAACATCCCCGGTGCAGCGGGCGCGCTGTGCTCCACCGTCACAGACTTGATGAAATGGCAGCGCGCGATCAACGAGCGCCGCCTCGTCAATGAAGCATCCTACACACGAATGACGACCCCTGCCGTGTTGAACAACGACAGCGCCATCACCTACGGTTATGGCTTGAGAATGGGAGAAGTGGACGGCCACCGCCAGATTGCCCATGGCGGTGGTATCAACGGTTTCGTCACGATGCTGAGCTACTACCCCGACGAGGATCTCACGGTAGTAGTGCTGTCAAATACGCCCGGCCGGCACCCCAGCGACATGGCGCAACGGATCGGGCACTGGGCCTTGGAAACGCAGTAGAGAAAAACTATGCTGTGACCGCTAGCCCAGTGCCTTGTTCCACTCGTCGACTTTGGCTTTTGTCTTCGTCATGAGGTCGGCGGTATCCCCATTGATGGCGATCGACTTGACCTGATCGCCGCCGGCGATGCTGTTCACGACCGCAAGATCGTCTTCACTCGTCACCGCACCGAATACCGAGTGTTTCCCGTCGAGCCAATCGGTGGGCACGTGCGTGATGAAGAATTGACTCCCGTTGGTGTTCGGACCGGAATTGGCCATCGACAAAATGCCGGGCCGGTCGTGCTTCAATGTGCTGTCGAACTCGTCCTCGAACTTGTATCCCGGTCCGCCTGTTCCGGTTCCCAGCGGACAACCGCCCTGGACCATGAAATTCTCGATGACGCGGTGAAACTTGAGACCATTGTAGTATCCCCGCTGCGCCAGGTTCACGAAGTTTGCGACGGTGAATGGAACGCGATCGGCGAACAGCGTGAGATTGATGGTTCCCTTGTTGGTCTCAATAGCGGCTTGTAGGTCGGGCACGGGTGCCTCTTCTGAGTAGGGTGTAGGTTGTAGGGTGTAGGGTGTAGGGTGTAGGGTGTAGGTTGTCGGGTGTCGGGTGTCGGGTGTCGGGTGTCGGGTAACCGGTAACGCAAAGTAAAGCCTACACCCTACAACCTACAACCTACCAAACATTCCGGAGCCCAACATGCCCCCCACATCCACCCTCCTTCTCCTTGCCGCGTTCCAGGTGCAGGTGGCGAGCGTAACCGTCGACCCGAATTCCTTCGAGTTGGAGGTCGGAGCGACGAGGCAACTCAACGTGCAGGTACAGGATGGCGGCGGAGCACCAGTCCGGAATGCGTCGGTGCGGTGGTTTTCCCGGGATCCGAGCGTTGCATCGGTGACGCTGTCGGGTACGGTCACGGCGGTCAGTCCGGGAATGGTGCAGATCCTGGTCGTGTCCGGTGAAGCGAGAGGCATCGCCACGGTGACGGTCCCTGAGCTGCCGCCCGCGTCCATCGAGCTCGCACTTGCCAACGGCTCCGTGCTCGCGGGGGCGAGCGCCCCACTCGAGGTGGTGGTGACGACGCGAACCGAAACCTTGCTCGCCGACCCCGATGTGACGTTTCAGACTGGAAACGATAACGTCGCCACGGTGGACCGAAGCGGTCGCGTCTACGGGCGCAGCCCGGGCACCGTACGCATCACGGCCACGGCCGGGGCGGCGTCCGAGTTCATCGACGTGCGGATCGTCGAGAATCCGGCTCGTGACTACCGCATCGTCCCCGACGGTGCAGAGATGCGCACCGGCGATGTGATTCGGTTTCAAGTTGCAGCGATGTCGCCGCGCGGGGAGCGCGTCACCGGGATTTCTCCCGAGTGGACCATGAGCGGCCCGGGGGCACAAATCGACACAGAGGACGGCCAGGGAATTTTTGTCGCCGAGCGCGCCGGACGGTATCGCATAACCGCGATGATCGGCGAAGAGACGGTGCGCAGCACCTTCGTGGACATCACCGAGCGCGTCTCCACCGCGGGCATATCCACCGTTGGCCGCGGCGCCGTCACAGAGAATCACTCTGGCGATGTCTGGGTGTTTGAGGGCGTCGACGGACGCGACTACGCATACATCGGCACGCTCTTTTACGACTGGATGAAGGTGTGGGATGTGACGGATCCCACCAGCCCGGTACTCATGGATTCGATGCAACTCGACGCGCGGCGGATCAACGACGTCAAGATCCACCCAAACAACCGCGTCGGGGTTCTCACGCGAGAGGGCGCGTCGAACCGCCGCAACGGAATCGTGATACTCGACCTGAGCACACCGGCCCACCCGACCATTGTTTCCGAGTATACCGCCACCGTCACCGGCGGCGTGCACAACGTGTGGATCGAGCCCAACGGATTGGTCTATGCGGCGCACAACGGCACGTCCAACATGCACATCATCGACATTTCCGACCCCACCAATCCGCGCGAAGTCGGCGTGTGGGGCATCGAAAAGAGCGCGAGCCAAAAATCCTTGCACGACATCATCGTTCAAGAAGGATACGCCTACCTGTCGTATTGGGACGATGGCCTCGTGGTGCTGGATGTGGGCGCAGGAACGCACGGCGGCACCCCAACACGACCGGTACGGGTCAGCCAGTTGAAATATCCTATCGGCAATACACACACGGCCTGGCGTCACGGACGCTATCTCTTTCTCGGTGACGAGATCTACCCTCCCAATTGGGATCCCGACCGGCCGATCGACACACGCGGATACGTGCATGTAATCGACCTAGACGACATCGAGAACCCCAAAGAAGTGGGACGCTACGAAGTCCCCGAAGCCGGCGCACACAATCTCTGGGTGGATGGCGATCGGCTGTTCATCGGCTACTACCAAGCGGGGTTGCGCGTGGTGGACATTTCCGGTGAACTCCGCGGCGACCTGTATCGGCAGGGGCGCGAAATGGCCGCTCTGAAGACGACCGATGAAAACACGATGGTGCCCAACTGGCCCATGACATGGGGCGCACAAGTACACAAAGGGCACGTGTTTGCGTGGGACCTGAACTCGGGTTTGTGGGTGACGAAGATTCAGGAAACGGTAATCATTCCTTGAATAGGGTGTAGGGTGTAGGGTGTAGGGTGTATTGATTTGATCGGAGCCCTACACCCTACACCCTACAACCTACTTATGAAGATCTCCGCCATCCTTCTTGTGACCGTGACCGCCATCGCCATCGCGGCGCCGACGACACAGCAGTCTCTCCCCTCCATCGACTCGCAGGTGACGTTCTTGTACTACGAGGACGTGCCGGCGGCGGCGCAATTTTACGAAGGCACACTCGGCCTCGAGAAGACGTTCGATGAGGGTTGGGTGCAGATCTACCGGATCAGTTCTACGGCGTACGTCGGTCTCGTGGATGAAACGCGAGGCCAGCATCGTGTCTCAGAGTCAAAACCGGTGATGCTGAGCATCGTTACCAACGAGATTGACGCGTGGTACGCACATATGCGCACCTCAGGCGCCAAGCTCCTCTCCGAACTTTCCAACAGCGAGAATGCTCCCATCCGCGCTTTCGTGGTCGAAGATCCAGGTGGGTATACGGTGGAGTTCTTTCAATGGCGGTAGGAATAGGGTGTAGGGTGTAGGTTGTAGGGTGTAGGGATGTGAAAACCCTACACCCTACACCCTACAACCCCAAAAGGCTCTCGCCCGAGTAGAAGAATGATTAACAAAAACTGGCCCCTGGCACTGGTAACCGCCGCAATCGTCACGATACCAGCCGCCGCCACCGCCCAAGCCCCACCCCCTTCAGCGAATTACTGGGTGTACGTCGGCGCGGAATCCGCGGATCTCCTCCACCTCGTTCGGTTCGGACCGGGCGGTGCCGAAGTGGAAAAGACTTTCATCGTGGGAGAAATGCAGGTTGAAACCGAAGGACCCCACGGCCTTCGGACATCGCGGGACGGACGCTATCTCTACATGACCACGGGTCATGGAATTCCCGATGGGAAACTCTGGAAAATCGCAACGGGCGCTGACACGGTCGTCGGTGACCCAATCCTGTTGGGAAGATTTCCCGCGACCATCGATCTCACCCCCGACGACCTATATGCATTCGTCGTGAACTTCAACCTCCACGGCGAGAAAGAACCGTCGTCCATATCCGTCGTCTACACACCCGAGCTGATGGAAGTGACGCAGACCGTCACGTGCACCCAGCCGCATGGAGGCCGGATGCATCCAACGGGGATGACGTGGCTGACCAATTGCGTCGTTGACGACCAGCTCGTGGAAATCGATACGCAAACTTTCGAGGTCGCTCGGCGCTTCAACGTAGCCAAGGACCACGAGGGTCCCTTGAATCACTTCGACACCGAAAACTACGAACCAAACACACCGACGTGCTCTCCGACATGGGCAGTTACCACGCCGGACGGTGGCACCATCTTCGTTGCCTGCAACCGGGCGGACCATATTCTCGAGATCGACTACGAGAATTGGAAATTGCGCCGCCGCATTCCAACCGGCCGCGGACCGTACAATCTCGCGATGACACCCGATGGCAAGACGCTCGTCGCCACGCTCAAACAGGGCGCCGGTGTCCAGTTCATCGACGTCGTGTCGGGCGAGAGTCGCGCGATCGCCGAGTCGAGCACGACCGTCACCCACGGTGTCGTCATCTCGCCGGATTCCCGCTACGCGTTCGTGAGCGTCGAAGGCGTGGGCGCCGAACCCGGCAAGGTCGACATCTTCGACCTGCAAACGTTCAAGCGCGTGGCCGACGTGCCCGTGGCGCAGCAGGCGGGTGGGATAGCGTTCTGGAAGATGGAAGGGGCCAGATAGAACGTGAGACGTGAGAGGTGAGACGTGAGACGGCCGCCCCCCGCCCCAAGGTGGTGGGAAGTGGAGCCGTCTTACGTCTTACGTCTCACGTCTCACGGTCTTCATCTTCTCCGCGCCTTGATAAACACGTCTATATTTCCCGGTCGATCGTTTTCGTAATACAACCGAATCCGTCCGTCGCCCGCCTGGTTGATGACGGCGGGGATTGAATTCGCCGTCAGGAACCAGCCTTCCGGAAGAATCACCGAGTTCCGTGGACGGCCGAAGCTGCGATCCCAGATCAATTCGTCACCGACGCGAAGATAGCGATTCGGATCGGTATACGTTTCCTCGATACGCAACCGCACCGAGTGACCAGGCTCAACCGGGTCGAACCATATCACGACCACTTCCGTGTCGGGGGTGATCGGCCCGTCGATGCGGATGCCACGTTCACGGATTTTGTTGCCGCGCAGTGTCTCGACGCGTAATTTCTCTCCGGTGTCGAGAATCATGGCGGACGGGTTGGACGCCTTGCTGCCCGCGCGGACAACGTTGAGGTATCGATCCACGCCGGCGCGGCCCTCGGTGTAGTCGTGGTACAACCGAAACGAGTGCGTTTCCGGCTGCTGCAGGAAATACACAATCTCCCGATCTTGAAACGCCCGCTCGGAAAAACGGTAACCAACCCGCGCACCCGCGGGCACGGTTTGGGTTGTGGTCGCTTTCTCCGTCTCCGTGCGGTCCGGGTTGGAGCTAATGTCCAGGGAAGCCGTTGAAAGAAGTCTACGGCCTCTGATCACGTGTGATACTGCGCTGGGCCCGGAGTTCATGAAACTCACCCTGATTCTTCCGTCGGCCTCCATGTCGACTTGAGACGGATAGTTGGTCCCAATCAACTCGAACCCTTTTGGCAAGACGATCGCGTTACGCCTGATGCCGAGCGAACGCTCGAACGTGATCGTATTGCCTTCACTCGTGTAGCTTGCCGGATCGCGATACGTCTTGTCGATGCGGAGTCGCACTGCGCCACCGTCCGGCACCGCTCGCAACAGCCTTACTTGAATGAACTGTCCCTCGGGGTTGGCGTTGAGCATTCCCTGGTCGCGCGCGGCGGTCCCATCAACGACCTCCCAATCGAGCCGCTCCCCCGTCATCAAGTCGAATACGGCGTGCACCGTCGGCTCGCTCCCCTGTCGAATGCCGTTGAAATACACCGTCGCGCCGGGCGTCGTCGCACTCACGTCGTAGATGATGCGAAAACTTTGGGATGCCGGGTCGAGCAGTTCGTACCGCGTATAGGGATCGGCGGAGGTTTGGTGGAACGATTGCGCGGTTGTCGTGGCGGGAAGGAGCAACAAGCTGGCTAGGAAGAGTTTTCGTTTCATGGATTCGGGTACTGGCGAGAAGGTTGTAGGGTGTAGGGTGTAGGGTGTAGGGTGTTGCACCGGGATGGACGAGCAGGAAAGGTAACCGGTTACCGGTTACCGGGGTGGCCCTCTCACGTCTCACTTCTCACGTCTCATCTCTCACCGTTAGACACCATCACCGCATTGCGCCCCGCCTGTTTCGCGCCATACAGGGCCTTGTCGGCGAAGCCGATCACCTCGGAGGGAGCTGACCGCGCGTCGCTGCGCCCCGCGGCGCCGATGCTCACCGTCACCGAAACCTTTTTGGGGACCCTGCCGTTGGACTTGACATTCTCGGGCTTCTCCTTGGGACGGTCTTTTCTGCGCAACGCAAACTTTACCTTCTCAATCGACACGCGTAACTGCTCGAGCTCCGGCAACACATCCTTGGCAACGCGTCCCGGAAAGACGAGGGCGAACTCCTCCCCACCATATCGATACGCCACGCCACCACCACCCACGCGTTCCAGTTGCGCGGCTACTTTGCGCAACACCTGATCGCCCACTTCGTGGCCGTAGCGGTCGTTGAACGTCTTGAAACGGTCAACGTCAACCATGGCAATTGTGTACTGTCCATTCAACCGGAGCAATGCTTCGCTCAACGCGCGACGGGCCGGGAGCCCCGTCAGTCCATCGCGGTACGCCATGAAGTACGACGCCTCGATCGTGGAAACGATGAGAATGACACCCGCCGCAGAGAAGTGGATCGTGGAAATCGGCACGCCGCTCGACGCGCTCAATGCCAGAAAGCAGGAGATCAACGCCCACAGGAAACCGCGGCCGGTCGCGTTGGGGTGGAGCACGAGCCGGGTAGCCAGCCATCCGAACGTGGCAGCAAACATTACCAGGGCCGGCTGCGCAACCGGCGTCCACGCGAACCAGCTTTCCGGAAGTGGCGAGAGATGTAGAGCGCCGTTGACCCATCCAGGCGTCGAGTTTACCAGCAACATGACGATGGCTACTTGAAACAAGATCGCCGCGAGCCGGCCTTGACCCACCGGCGTGAACGTTCCGCGCTCCTTGATCCACGCGAGGAAGGCCAGGTTGATCGGTACAAGCAAGGCCACAGCCTGATAAGCCAGAGAAGCCGGATCGGGAATCTCGCCGACGAAGAACAGGAGACCCCGATCGGCAAACGCGAGTAGGACAAGGCCGAACAACAAACGGCTGCGGCGGAAGCGCCAACTGACGAGGAGGCCGGCGATAAAGATGCCATAGGGAAGAAATCGCACCGACCCCGGCACCGCTTCCGGGGTGATCGCCGTGGCCACGTACAGGAGGATTGCCATGAGAAGCACCCCCTCGAGCCCGACGAGCGACGCAAGTTTTTTGAGTACAGTCGTCATCTTGTTTCAGAGCAAGCTGTTCGAGTCCGCCCGAGGTCGGCACACACACGTGAACCGACCATTTCAATGTAGACTTCAAGCGGCTGACCAGATGTGTCGTGGGTTACACCAACCCTGTGGCCTCAATCGGCGGCTTTACGATCGTAAGAAACGATGTTCTCCCACTCGCTCGCATCCGACCGAGCGACCACCGCCACCACGGGCACCGTATCGCTCACGTTGAATACCTCGTGGGGAACACCGGGCTCGATGAAGATGAAATCCCCGGCCTCGTTCTCGACCGTTTGCTTCAACCCGTCTCCGTATTCGTGCCGCACTTTCCCTTGGAGCAAGTAGAGCATCACCTCGAAGTCCACGTGGATGTGGGCATACGCTACCCCGCCGGGCGGGATCGTGGCCACGTTCATCGACAATTGGTTCGAACCGACGTTTTTCCCCGACATGCCTGGTTTGTACTGGATGTTGTTCCAACTACGGCAATTCGAACTGCCGCGAATCACACTGATCCCGTCCCCTCCCTCGACATACTGTTTCAGATCTTCGGATTCGCCCATCATTCACCTCTTTGAGATTGGCTGACGCGTCGACTACGTAGCGCCTTAGCACGGCTCCCTGCTCCATCCATTTCCGCAGCCAATAATAGCAGCGGTTGGCCTCCACGCGACTTGGCACCTCGGATTTCCCCACTCCCTCCTTGACGCCGTTCCGAAACCGCCGATTATCAAGGGGACAGGCACAGACGACAGGCCGAGGGACATATCTCACGCTGGTAGGGGGAACAAGATCGTGAAGAAGGTGGATTTGAGAAAGCTGCAGCGAATGGCCGAAAAGAATCGCGAAGCAAGCAAAGCCGAGCGGGACGCCGAAGAGGGCAATCCGCCCGACGCCAAACGGGGGAAGAAGCGCGATTTCTCGGACGAGCCGCCGAAGCGCGACCCGCGCTACGAGGGCGCAGACCGCCTCTTTACGGAGATGAAACGCAAAGACCGTCCATAGGTCGGATTCCCAGAGACGGCTGTCTAGGACACTCTCCGACGCCGCCCGTGTCTTGTACCCACACGCCAATTTCCCAAACCGTCTGACCAGAATTGGCCGCGAATCAGGCTAACCCGTTATTCCTCAAGGGGTTTCGGGTTTCCCTCAGATATTGCATACTGTAGCCGCAAAGAAAGCAACACTACTCCATGACCATTGTCGGCGCCCTCGCGCTTCTCATCCTCCTGACCACGGCTGGCTGGTCGGTCGTCGCGGCCGCCCGGCCGGGAGACGTGCGGCACCGGGCCCTTGCCTCCTGCTGGGGCTCGGGGCGCTCGGGAACCTCCTGCCCACGATTGCCCAGCTCGACACGTGGCGCTTCCAGGGATTCAATGACGGCCAACTCTCCACGCTCGGCGTGGGCGCCGTGGCTGTGCTGGGCCTCGCGCTGCTCGAGCGTATCACGCACCGGCATGGCAGCGTCGAGCGACAGCTTGGCGTGCAGCGCGCCTTCCTACAGGAGCTGTTCGAGACCTCGAGCGAGCCGATCGTGCTGCTGGACACCGAGGGCCGGGCCGTCCAGGTCAACGGCGCATTCACTGCCACGTTCGAGTACAGCCCCGGGGAGATCCTCGGGCACAGAGTTGACGGGCTGCTCGCGCCGAGTGGTCGGGTGGAAGAATTCAAGGAGATTACCAGCAATCTGGTCGGCGACAAGCGGATCCAACTGGAAACAGTGCTGCAACGGAAGAACGGATCCCTCGTCGACGTATCGATGCTCGCGGCCCCCGTCCGGATCAGCGGGGTGTCTATCGCGGCCTTTGCCATGTACCGCGACATCACTGGGGTCAAGCGCGTCGCGGATGCCTTGCGCCAGATGGAGCACGCGGTAGAAACGATGCAGCTTGGCGTGACCGTGACCGACCTGAAGGGGCACATCGTTTACACGAATCCGGCAGACGCGATCCTTCACGGCTACGAGCCGAATGAGCTCATCGGCAAGGACGTTCGAATTTTTTCGCCCCACGAGGATGCGAGACCGATGGGCAAGCGGCAGATCGAGGCGATGAAGCGCTGGCGCCGCGACACCGTGAACGTCCGCAAAGACGGAACGGAGTTTCCGGTACATCTCATGTCGGACGTCGTGCGGGACGCTTCCGGCGAGGCCATCGGCATCGTCACCACCTGCGAGGACATTACGCACCGCAAGAGGGCTGAGCGCGCCCTGCAGGAGAGCGAAGAGCGCTATGCCCTGGCCGTTCGCGGCGCGAACGACGGGTTGTGGGACTGGAACCTCGAAACCAACGAGGTCTACTACTCTCACCGCTGGAAGGCGATGCTCGGCTTCGAGGACGTGGACATCGAAAACAGTCCGTCCGCGTGGCTCGATCGCGTGCACGAGGATGACCTTCAAATCGTGAAGGCCGAACTCGAAGCGCACCGGGCAGACCGCTCCTCACATTTCGAGAACGAGCACCGCATCATGCACAAAGACGGGACCTACCGCTGGATGCTCGCTCGGGGGATCGCGGAACGGAATCCGGATGGGAAGCCGTACCGTATTGCCGGGTCGCTCACCGATATCGTGCAACGCAAGTCCGTCGAGGAACAACTCGCACAGGAGGCCCTCTACGATTCCCTCACGGATTTGCCCAATCGCGCGTTTCTCAACGATCTATTGAGCCGCTCGTTCCGTCGAACGAAACGCCGAAAGGATTATCTCTTCGCCGTTTTGTTCGTCGATCTCGACCGGTTCAAAGTGGTCAACGACAGTCTCGGCCACGCCGCTGGAGACAAACTGCTCGTGGAGGTCGCCCAACGTCTCAAGGCCTCCATACGCCCAGGCGACGTCGTGGCCCGCCTCGGTGGGGACGAATTCCTGGTGTTGTTGGACGACATCAAAGACAGCAGCGACACGACACGGGTGTCAGAGCGTATCCTCTCGTCCCTAGAGAAACCGATCGACTTGGACGGACGGGAAGTGTTCACGACGGCCAGTATCGGCATCGCCGTGAGCGAAGCAACACTCGACGGCCCCGAACACCTCATCCGACACGCCGACTCGGCCATGTACCGTGCGAAGGCCAGAGGAAAAGCGCGCTACGAGATCTTTGATCTGGCAATGCACGAACGGGCCATAAACTTGCTGCAGCTCGAAACCGATATCCGCGCCGCCGTGAACAAGGAGCAATTCCGCTTGGTGTATATGCCGGTCGTGAACATCGCCAGCGAGCGTGTCACTGGATTCGAGGCTTTGGTGCGATGGGAGCATCCCGAGCGGGGACTGGTGTCGCCCGCGGCGTTTGTCCCGCTGGCGGAGGAAACCGGGCTGATCGTGCCGCTCGGTCGTTGGATCATGGAAGAGGCCTGCCGGCAGATGGTCGAATGGGTCGGCGCCTACCCCGCTCTCGACACACTCGACGTTAGCGTGAACCTGGCCGCGAAACAACTGCGCCAATCCGACCTCCTCGATCAGGTCACTAGTGCCCTCTCGACGAGTGGCTTAGCCCCCCAGCGGCTCAAACTCGAGATCGCCGAGACCGTCCTCATGGACGACCCAGAATCGAATCTCCAGATTGTTTCGCAGCTGCGCGAGCTGGGCGTGTTGGTCCAGGTCGACGATTTCGGGACCGGATCGTCTTCACTTGCGTACCTCAATCGTTTTCGTGTCGATACGTTGAAGATCGATCGCTCCTTCATCAGTCAGGTAGGCATTCCTGGAGAGAAGTCGGCCGTGGTCCAGGCAATGATCACGTTGGCGAATCAATTGGGAATTCGGGTGATCGCGGAAGGTGTGGAGACCCCGCAGCAATCAAAGACGCTCGCCGGACTGCAATGCGAGCAGGCACAGGGATATCTCTTCTCCCAACCACTCAGTGTCGAGGACGTGGAAAAACTCCTCGACGCCGAGGTGAAGGGCTAGAAGGCGCGATTAGCGTACCCTGCGCGCCCTGACCTTCATAATCGCCTGCCAGGTTCTCCCTTCGTCGCGAGAGAATTCGCTCAGCCATAGAAACGTGTCGGGCGTGATGTCCATGAAAGTCACGCGCTGCATACCGTGGTCATTGGGCGGAGCTCGCATGACGAGTCGATCTTCTTCCCAAGCGGCCTCCATGGTCCCAAAATCGTCCCCGGGAGCCTGCCCAAGGCCGTTCGCCATCCAAGCCACCTTCCACGCTTTCGATCTTACGTCGTACGTGCGTACCGCGGAGAGCAAGTAATCCCTCTGGAGATCGCCCAGGTATTCGGGCAACTCCGCCTCTGCCTGATACCACAGGTCTTGCACGGCGAAGCCTCCTAGTCCAGATCGCAGGCCCCACGACCGTCCACGCGCCGTCTTGGCGGCGCATCTCCTGCTCGGCCCGCCACACGCCGACCAGCTGGCCGAACTGCTCGAGTTGCTCTGGTGCGTCTGGATGGCGTTTCCCGAAGCCACCGTCTGAGAGGAAATCGTGAATGACCGGAAGCTCCAGGGGAGAAACCGTCCGGGCTTGTGCCGCCACGGATCCAGGCAGCGCCAGGGCACTCAAGAACACGACTGCGATGAAACAGATTCAGCGTTCATTTGCCGCGCCGCGGCGCCTCGTGGAGCGTGATGAACCCAAGCCTCTTCATTCGCCGGAAATCGTCGTCCAGCGACCAGAGTGACGCGGCGCGTTCGGCGGCCAGGGCGGCGATGAGAAGGTCGCCAACCCCGAAACGTTCTCCCGATGCGACCGCCCGCGCGACCCACGAATCAATACGATCCCAGGTCTCGCGGCCCGGCAGTACAACGGGCATTGCCGACAAGAGGCGTTGCAGCCGCGACAGATCGCGTTTCGGCGCGCCGGACAGAATCTCCACGCGTACAGGAACCGGCAGTGCGACGGCGTCCGCGTCCAGCAGGTCGCGCAAATGTCGAGCCTCACCACCGTCGCGATGACGCAGGGCGGCGATCCAGACCGAGGTGTCGACGCAGATCAACGCCGTGTCGGACGCCGGCGCGAGGAATCGACATCGAGGTCGAGTTCAACCTCTCCCAGGAGGTCCTTCAGCTCCTCGATACGCTGGCGCCGTACCAGCTCGCGAAGGGCCAGGATCACGGTGTCGGTCTTCGATTTGAACCCGAGTACCCGGCGGGCTTCGTCGATCAAATTTTCAGGGATATCCAGGGTAGTGCGCATACGATTATGCATAGATTATATGCCTTGAGATGTCAATATTTAGACAGATGTTATGCCGCTTCTGGGTTTCAGGTTCTAGGTTTCAGGCACCAGAGGATTCGGTCCTGAAACCTGACGAAACATCTAACCGCTCTCGATTCGTCCATGCCTACCGCCTTACCGCCCTACCGCCTGTCGAGCGTCCGATACTGCACTGCTTCGCTCACGTGTTGCGCCTCGACGTTCGCCGCACCCGCGAGGTCGGCAATGGTGCGCGAAATCTTGAGGACGCGATGATACGCGCGCGCCGAAAGATTCAGCCGCGCGATGGCTGATTTGAGTAGCGCATCGGCGGCCTGCGTTATCCGACATTCCGGCGCCAAATCTCGCGGCCCCATGTGTGCATTTGCAAAGATGCCGGGCCGTTCGGCAAAACGCTCGAGCTGTCGTTGGCGAGCCGCAGCGACCCGTTCTCGTATCGCTTCGGACGGATCGCCGGACCGGTCGCACGACAGCTCGCGATGCGAGACCGCGGGCACGTCGATATGAATGTCGATGCGATCCAACAGCGGCCCTGACACCCGCGAGAGATATCGCTCGACCACCAACGGACCGCACGTGCAGCTGCGCCGCGGATCGCCGAAGAAACCGCACGGACACGGATTCATCGCCGCGGCGAGCATGATCCGCGATGGGTAACACACCGACATCGCGGCGCGTGCGATGGTCACACTTCCGTCTTCGAGTGGTTGCCGCTTGTAACAACCTCCTGAAGCCCAGCAAAATCGCGGACAGGTTCCCGGTTAGGGACGGGATCTACGTGTCCTTAACCGCTTAGGTAGAGACTCTAACCAACCCAAGGAGGCTCAGAATGCAGCCAGATCAGCAGCTCATTAGCCAGCTCGAGGAAGCCGTGGGAAATGCCAAGCAAACCCTGGAGGAAGCCAAGCAGCGCCATAAAGCCCGAATCGCAGCTCTTCGGACAGAACAGCGGCGGGAAATCGACCAGATTCAGGCTCATGTTCGGGGTTACGAGAAGGCGCTGAAAGCTGTTGCAAAGGGAAACGGCCGGGAGGAGGGCCAGCAGGAGGAGCCATCGCTCCAGATTCGGGCTTAGAGAGGAATCTGGGGCTCAGGAGAGGTAATTAATAAGGAAAGGCGGCCCGGTGTTGGACTACGAGAGATCGGGCTAAACCCATTGGATCTGGCACTTGCCTGGAGCTTGATACTGAGGCAGTTTTGCCGTTGATTCTTATAAGGTTTTATAAGGTTTTGGTGTGCCGACACTGGTCTCAAGCAGGGATTTCGTCAAGATAGGGGATGCCGCCAGGATTCTGGGGGTCACTGAGCAGACTCTCAGAAACTGGGACAAAGCTGGCCGTCTTGAGCCCCAACGGCACCCAATCAACGGCTACCGAATCTACAAGGTGGCCGACCTGCACGCCTTGGTTCGTGACGTCCAGCCGGTTGCTCCAGCTATCCAAGTTGAGCTGAACCTTGGTGAAACCCACGCAAGGAAACGTGGTGCTAGGGCTGTCCGCGAGCCAGTGCGCGACGAGTTGCCCCCATGTCATTGGGCCGCAAGGGTCGCCCTGGACCCAAAGCATCGTCCTCAAACCTGGGACCGGCCAGCGTCAACGGTTAGGCGAGACTGGCGGAAGTTCCCCCAGGAAGCACATGTGATCGACAGGTCAGGCACCAAGTACCGGCGCTTGTCGAGCTCAGAGATAGCGATCCTTCAGGGGTTTGACCCAGCGGTTATCGAGGTCGACGGACTGACTGAACGTGAGAGGATAGCGGCACTGGGTGATGCCGTTCCACCGCCACTTGCGAAAGCCTTCGTCAAGGCCATCGGCGAACAGTGGGCTTGGGACAAGAAGACCGCTGTCGAGATTTGCGCCGGAATAGGTGGACTAGCCGAAGGCGCAGCCGCCGCGGGCCTTGAGCACCTGCTGCTAATCGACCAGTCGCCTGTGTGTGGGAGGCTACTATCGACGAATCGCCCGTGGTCCATGGAGCGCGTTCAGGTCGCCGATGTCCGCGAGGCGACCCTCGAGGAGCTTCGCGGAGAGGTTGGGCTCCTGTCGGGGGGCCCTCCATGCCAACCGTGGTCGCAGTCGGGACTGGGATTGGGCTTTGAAGATGTCAGGGACCTGTTTAGAGAGCTCCCCACTTTCGTTGCGGCGGTAATGCCCGAGGTGTTCTTATTCGAGAACGTGCCAGGCCTCGGGAGCATCCGGAATCGCGCCTACCTAGAGGCCGTTGTTCACCGACTGAGTCAGCCAGCTACGGGTCTGAACTACGGCACGTTAGTCGGAATCTTCAACACGGCGGATTTCGGTGTGCCTCAGACTAGAGAACGTCTGTTCATCCTCGGTGTGCGGAACTCTCCGGCCGCGACAGCGTATCGCTGCTTTGACCGAGTTGAGGCGTCCAGAACCCATCGCCGCCGTGACCGCGCCGGCACTGGGCATCGAGAATGGAAAACCGTGGGTGAGGCGATAAAACACTTGCCGGACCCGGGTGGATGGCGTCGGTGGATAACAAGCTAAGTGAGAACGCATCACGTTCTGAGCCGCACTCGGCACAGAACGAAGCGGAGGAGCCTTTACGGGCATCCAACTATGAATTCGTAGACCTCGTTTGGCCGGGCAAGGACCTGACCATCGAAGCGAAGCAATTGCGCGACGGTCGATGGGTAATTGGCTCAGCGGATCCGGTCAGGCGGGTGGCGCCACTGCTAACAATTGACTCTTACGGCCGGTCTCTGACCCCGGGCCAGTCCCTTGTCGTTTCCGGAGATCGGTTAGACGCGCTGCGCTCGCTTAGCAGGTTCCTCCGACGGTCTATTCAGCTGGCTTATCTCGATCTCCCCAGAATCGGCGTCGACGATATAGAAGCTTCGTTCCGGGGCGACACCAACCTCGTTTTTTCTACATGGCTCAATGTAGTATCAGCGCACATCGACGCCGTTGAGCCCCTTCTCCGTCGCGGAGGTGTGATAGTCCTTCACGTAGGTGATCTCGAGGAGCCGTTTGCGCGGATGCTCGGTGACCAGCGGTTTCGCGATGCGCGAGTGGGTACAGTCATTTGGCAGCGCGCTTATGCACCACGAAATATGCGAAACATGAAGGAGTTTACGGCAACTCACGATTGCCTTGTTATTTACGCCCTCGACCGGAGCGCACTCCTGCGCGCTGGTGTCAAGACCAGATCAACTGGCTTTTCGAATCCAGATGGCGATCCACGCGAGGAGTGGAAGGCTGAGCACAAAGGAGCAAAGACGTGGCGGAAAAACAGCGACTTTGACACGTTTGTGCCGCCTTATCGCTGGCGCCTTACGAAAGGCTCGCTTCCGAAGGGTATTTGGCGCGTATCGCCATTGACCGGTGTCCTTTGGGGTGAGCCGGAGGAATCGGGCACGTCGAAGTTCACGGTCGACGTTGCCGACAGCGACGGCAACAAGTGTGAGAAAGAATTCAAGCTGGTTGTGCGGGAGGGCGGCGAGCCTGAGCCCCCACCGGCGATCCCTTGGGTGTTCGAGGAGTTGTCGACAGCCGGCGCTTTGCGTATTACGACTGAGGAGCTACCTGAGGGTGTCAAAGGTCGGGAGTATATGGGAATCTTGTTCGCCGAAGGTGGCAAACCTTACTCAGGCCCGGCGAAAAGACCGAAGTCCGGACGTTATTGGGAGTTCGCGAGGGATACATTGCTCAAGGCGTATCAACGCGACGCAGTATATCTCGGCAAAACCGAACCGACAGCGATTCCCCACCCCAAAGTCTATGTACGAAAGGTCGGCGAGTGGAAGATCAAGAATCAGGTCACTTGGTGGCCGGGCCGAGCTGGCACGAGCAAATCGAAATCCCGATCCAAGACATTCGCGGGCTATACAGAAGACGCCACGAAGCATCTTAAAGCCCTTAAGGAGCTTGGATTACTAAGCACGGAGGTTTCTACAGCAAAGCCGGAGATGTTGCTGGCACGTCTGGTCGACATTTTCACCGAACCCGGTGACATCGTCCTGGAGGCGTTCGGCAGTTCGGCGGACCTCGCGTCCGTGGCACTCAAGCGTAACCGTATGTTTGTATATCTCGGGGGCTCTTCAGAGCGTTCGCACCGCCTTCTACAGGAATGCGCTCTGCCACGGTTGAGGGCTGTCGTCGACGGAAAGGACCAGGATCTTGAAGAGCGGGTGCAAGAGATCCGCGTGCGGGCCGACGATTACATACCGTTCGAGGGGGGCGGTGGCTTTGCCGTGGCCGAAGTCGGGCCATGGTTACTGGCGCACGAGCCGGGTTTGGATTATCCGAAGCTCAATGCAGATGCATACGGACCGGACACGGATCTACAGCGAGCCATCCTTAGCTTGGAGGGGTTCGTCCAGTCTGATGAGGACCCCAAACTCGGGATCGCCCACGACGGAAGGGCAGGTGCCGTCGTGCTCGAGCCAGGTGAGTTCTTGACACCGGAGGTTGCGGCTCATTGGGCTTCGGTGAGTGCCGCCGACTTCGCAACATTCACCATCTACTATTTCAGATCTAGTGCCGACTTTGAACCGGGTTCGCTCAAAGATGGGTTGCTGTGCCGACGGGTGCCCTATGACCTGAGGGTATAGCGCAATGAAACTTCGCACCTACAGGTTGGATGAGGCTCGGGATCGAGTTCTGCACCACGCCAAATTCAGGCTGCCGCAAAGAGAGGCATTTGACGTATTCCACAATATTCTCTCGCGGCTCGATGATGACATTCCAAGACTTCCTCAAGGACGCCTCGTACAGCAGGCAAAAGAATCGGGTCTAGTCGTCCCTCATCCACCGCCTGATCTGACGTTCGAGCTAGCCACTGGAGTCGGGAAGACCCGGCTGATGGGCGGGCTGGTCGCTTATTTGTTCCTATCGGGTCAGACTAAGAACTGCGTCGTCTTGGCCTCGCGCGTCGCCATCCTCGACAAACTGGAGCGAGAGGTCCAGACTGGCTCAGACAAGTATCTTTTTCTTGATGCCGCGTTGATCCCGGATCCGAACGTGTGCTATCGGACCAGTCTGGAATCTTTCGTTCCCGACGGCGGGCGTCTGAACGTATTCCTCTTGTCTCCCCAAACTATCACCGGAACAGACCGACGCTTCCACCGCCGCTCAGACTTCGGTCCGTCTCTGGGCGAGTATCTTCTCGGACTAAACGATCTCATAGTCCTGACTGATGAAGCACACCACCTCCCTGGAGCCGGGGACAGAGAGGCCGCCGCGTGGCGTGAAGCGTTGCGGGCCTTGGAGCCGCGCCTTCATTTCGGTTTCACTGCGACGCCCGTCGAGGAGTCGGCGTGCAACATTGTCTACAAATACCCTCTGGCACAGTGTCTCCGCGACGGACTTTACACAAAGGCAGTGAAAATGTGGGTGGAGCCACAACCCGAGGCTATCTCGGATGATGATTGGGACAAAGTCATTCTCGACTTTGGCATCCAAAGACTGGCCCATAAACGTAACGCGATCGCGCAATTGCGGTCAGGAGGCCCAGCACTCCCCGGTATGGATTTTCCACTGATCGAGCCGGTAATGCTCGTAAATGCAAGGGACAAGGAGCACGCCGAACAGATAGCCTCCTGGCTGGTTGACGAACGGGGATTCGAAACAGACGAGGTTCTCCTGACTCACACAGGGAAAAAGCTGGCTGAGTCGGAAATCAAGCGACTCGTTCGAATAGACGAACCAGAGAACCGAATAAAGATCGTCGTTAACATCTATCAGCTCACGGAAGGCTGGGACGTCACTAACGTTTACGTTGTTGCCCCGCTGAGAGCGATGGCGACTTTCCAGAACGCTATTCAAAGTATGGGCCGCGGCCTCAGGCTACCCGCCGGGACACGAGTCGGCGACCCAGAGCTCGACACTCTGGACGTGTTGTGCTTCGGAAAAGAGAGCTTTGAGCAGATATTGAATCACGCGCTGCAAGAATTTGGTGCCTCACCTACAATCGAAGTGGAGAAAGCCGAGGAAGCCGAAGAGAGCCCAGCTACGACGCGCATGGTGACCATCAAAGCCTTGCTCGACATTTCGTTCGAGCTGCCGAAGGTTACTAGGATACCTCAGGACCCCGATTTGGAGTTCAACGTCGACAAAACAACTGGTCTCCACGGCTTCGTCGCCGGTATCGACCTAAGCACGCTTGAGCGCGTTGGCAGCGACGCCGACGACCTTCAATACACCTTCGATGCCGTAGTGTCCTTGGCGACACAGCGCATAATCGCTCAGTTGTCGTATCTCAGCGACCCCGTTCACACGGGGGAGGTCCGTTCAATAATCGAAACGCTCCTTTCCGATCTTGGCGCCAAGCCGGATAGTGTGGTTGCGGTTGACCCTGTAAAGGTCGCGCTCCTTGTGGCTGGCGAGATCGATCGGCGCTACATAGAATCAGACGCTCGCTACCAGATGCAGGAAAGTTCCGAATCCATTAGACCAAAAGATTTCGAGTGGCCACTTCCAGTTAGGTACAAAAGTCCGGTGAGCCGAGGTTCTTTGAAGGGTTGGGAGTGACTCTTCGCCGCGTCCCGATCACGGGGTGGTCAAAATGTGTTCATGAGGCACCTAGCTTCGAGAGCAAAGGTGAGTATTCGGTCGCGGCGATACTTGATTCAGCACAAGTAGTCGAATGGTGGTTGAGAAATGATCCTCACCAAGTTGCAATACCAACCCCCGCCGGAGATCTCCGCCCCGATTTTGTCTACAAGGCGCGGCGGTCGGGTCAAGTGTGTATGGGATTGATAGAGGTCAAAGGGGAGGTATTCTGGGATGGAGAAGGCTCGGCGGCGAGGATCAAGGCGAAGGCAGCACGGGAGTGGGCGAAGGCGGTCTCAGACGCCGGCGCGTCACCGCCATGGGAGTTCGCGGCAGTCCTGGTAGAAGACACACAGCGGGCGAAGAGCTTGGAAGAACTTCTTGCCAGCGCGGTAGAGCTGTTTCCGGAGAGATCAACTTTCCCCCTTGATGATCATGGTGTACCGGCCGCGTGACCCACAAGCCACAAGCAAACTCATGTCCGCTGTCCGGTCCGAGGGCAACCGGGCAGAAGTGTTACTCCGCAAGGGACTCTGGTCTCTTGGGTTTCGCTACCGCCTCTATAGTCGCAAGTTGGTCGGAAAACCCGATATCGTCCTTCCACGCTGGAGGACTGTGGTCTTCGTCGACGGAGACTTCTGGCACGGACGGGTCCTGCTCGAGCACGGAGTCGAAGCGCTGCGTAGCAGCCTCAAAACTAACCGGCGCGAGTGGTGGGTCCAGAAGATTATGCGCACTACTGCGCGTGACGGGCTGGTCACGGACGCCTTGGAGCGCTCTGGGTGGAGGGTCATACGAGTCTGGGAGACCGACGTGCTGCGACGGACGGATTCTAAAATCAAACAAGTGGCAACCGCTATCGAACTCGGGCAGTAGCCGCCTCAAGTGGTTTTCCCCTGATTTCGCGGACACTTCTACTATCTTAACACCTGTCCGCCGAACTAGGGGAAAACCAAAGAGCGCGCAGGGAGGCCGACTTGTAACGCACACCTATCTGCCACCCGAACGCGTCACAGAGTTATTTTCGAAAGTTGTGGATTGGAGGAATGAGAAAGGCGGCGTATCCTTTCGTGTAGTCAGTTGAAACGTACACGAGATCCGGTTGTGACGACCGGAGAAAGGACACGCCACCGATGTTGAGGATAATAGAGAATGCGTCTGAGAGCAAAGGGAACGGACTGTTCGCAGACCTGGACGAGCTTGCCAGAGAGGGAGCTCGGCGGATGCTGGTGAGTGCGTTGGACGCGGAAGTGACCGAGTATGTCGAGCGATATCGGATTGAGCGAGACGGAGAGGGCCGCGCCCTGGTGGTGCGCAATGGCAAAGCCCGTCCCCGCAAGGTGACGCTGGGTGCTGGTACGGTCACGGTGACCGCGCCACGGGTGCATGACCGTCGTATGCGGGCGCAGTTCACGAGCAAGATTTTGCCTCCCTATATGCGGCGGTCGCCGAAGGTGGCGGAGGTCTTGCCGGTGTTGTATCTGCGCGGTCTGTCGACGGGAGATTTTCGCGAGGCGTTGCCGATCTTGTTGGGTGAGGACGCATCAGGCTTGTCCCCGACGACGATCACGCGATTGACGGCGGCGTGGGAGGGGGAATACCAGGCGTTTCGCCAGCGTGATCTGCGTGATCGGGAGTATGTGTACGTCTGGGTCGACGGGATCCACTTCAACATTCGCCTCGAGGCCGACCGGCTGTGTACGCTGGTGATGCTGGGCGCCCGGGCGGATGGGACGAAAGAGCTGATCGCGGTGGAGGACGGCTATCGGGAGAGCACGGAGAGCTGGTTGGCGGTGTTGCGCGATCTGAAGCGTCGGGGGATGCGGGCCCCGGTGCTGGCGATTGGGGATGGCGCGTTGGGGTTCTGGGCAGCGGTGCGGGAGGTGTGGCCGGCGACGCGGCAGCAGCGCGACTGGGTGCACCGGATGGCCAACGTGTTGGACAAGCTTCCGAAACGTTTGCAGCCGGCGGCGAAGCGGGTGTTGCGCGAGATGATGTATGCGGAGTCGCGTGCGGAGGCCGAGGCGCTGGTCGAGCGTTTCGCCACCGCGTATGCGGCCAAGTATCCCAAGGCGGTCGCCTCGCTCACGCGGGACCAGGAGCACCTGTACAGCCATTTTGATTTTCCGGCCGAGCATTGGAAACATATCCGTTCGACGAACGTGATCGAGTCTGCCTTCGCGACGGTCCGGTTACGACAGCGCGTGACCAAGGGAGCGGGCTCGCGGAGCAAAGGGCTGACGATGGCGTTCAAGCTGTTGGAGATGGCGCAGCAACGTTGGCGGAAACTCAACGCTCCAGAACTTCTCCCCCTGGTGTTGGCAGGAGAACAATTCAAAGATGGTATGCAGGAAACTGACAAAGAGAACACGGATCGGAAGGTCGCCGCTTGATCACTCACCGATCCACAACATTTGACAATACCTCAGTCCGCAGTTGACCGATGGCAATGTGACTTTGGGTGTGGACCGCCGAGGGCGAGAGGTCAGAATCCCGCTGCAGTGGCTCGTTGCTGGCCTCCTTTGCTTCAGATTGCCGCCAGCGGTTGTCATACGTGGTTAAGCGACATGTACAAGACGCAGGTCAGACAATGGAAGCCGCTTTTCCAAAGTCTTGGCGAGGATCTGATTGTCCTGCGAGCAAAGGATTGGAAGTGCAACCTACTCCAGCCGGGCGCTTGCCATCCTCGCGGTCACCTGGCAACAGTGATTGACCTTCTGATTCGGAGACTCGACCTACCACCTAGGGCGCGCACAATCCTGCAACAAGGCTGCCACGATCTCTATCTAACAGGTTGCGGAAAAAGTCGGGTAATGGACGATAGCATCGCGAGCCGGAAGTTCTTATCGTAGAGGGACCTCGATGGGAGTGCCACGATGCGCGGGAACAAGACGAATCAGTCGGCGCTGTTCAGCTATATCAGTGCGGAGGATCGGGTGCCCTCCGACCATCCGTTGCGCGCCCTGCGGGCGCTGGTGGACCCGGTGTTAGCCCGGCTCTCGCCGCAGTTGGACCGGCTGTACGCGCGGCGGGGCCGGCCGTCGATTCCCCCGGAACATTTGTTACGCGCGTTATTGCTGCAGGTGGTGTATACGATCCGGAGCGAGCGGCAGCTGATGGAGCAGCTCGATTACAACATCCTGTACCGATGGTTTGTGGGGTTGAATCTGGACGACGCGGTGTGGGTGCCGACGGTCTTTACGAAGAATCGGACGCGGCTGGTCGAGGGGGGCATCGCGGATGCGTTTCTGGCCGAAGTGTTACAGGAGGCGGAGCGGCGGGCGTTGTTGTCGAATGAGCATTTCACCGTCGACGGGACCTTGCTGGACGCGTGGGCGAGTCAGAAGAGTTTTCAGCCGAAGGCCGGCACCCGCCCGCCAACGGACGATGATCCGGGGAATCCGAGCGTGACGTTTCGCCAGGAGAAACGGACGAATGCGACGCATGCGTCGCGGACGGACCCGGAGGCGCGGTTGACGCGGAAGAGTGGGGGGCAAGGCGCGCAATTGGCGTACTTGGCGAGTGTGTTGATGGATAATCGGCACGGGCTCGTGGTGGCGACCGACGTGACGCAGCCCGGCTACGAGGCGGAGTGTGCGAGTGCGCTGGCGATGGTGGGGAGCTTACCGCCGACGGCCCGGCGTCGGACGTTGGGGGCGGACAAGGGTTATGATCGGTGCGGGTTTGTCGACACGCTGCGGGCGTTGGGCTGGACGCCCCACGTCACGCCGAACGTGCACCGCACGCGGTTGCGGAGCGCGGTGGATGGCCGGACGACGCGCCATCCCAGCTATGCGATCAGTCAACGGCAGCGCAAAAAAGTGGAAGAGATCTACGGGTGGGGCAAGACGATTGGGTTGTTACGCAAACTCCGACATCGCGGGACCCCGCGGGTCGGGTGGGTGTTTACGTTCACGGCCGCGGTCTACAATCTGATGCGGATACGCACCCTGACCCTGGCCGGAGGCAGCCCCTGATGGGGCAGTGTGGGCCGCATTCGTCACGCCGACCGCACCGCGGGGGCGGTAATAGGGGACCGCACGCTGGTACACCGTCGTGTTACCCGGACAAACGCGGCTCACCATCAATTTTTCCGCAACCTGCTAAAGTTCTCAATTTGGGACGGTCGATCGGATGCGTACCCTTCCCTATTCTGTCTTTACGAATGGGTGAGATCAGCGAGCAATTTGAACGCCCCAGCGCGGGAAGCTATCCTTGACCGGCTAGGCGCGTTCCTGACAGCCCTCACGCCCAAAGTCGGCGCGTATCGCGTCGGTTGGAAGCCGACAGACCTCGCCAGGTATTCCATTGACTTTGAGATGCGTGGTACTTCAGAGGCCGTGAGGCAGATTCTCCTTGAATCCGCCCTATTCTCGGTCATGCAGCACGAGGTTGAGCGAGGATTGGCAAATGCTCAGATAAATCTCTTCATCGCCTTTGAAGATAGCCAGCGGTTCTTCGACTCCCAACAGAAGACTAGCACTGACATTACGCCCATGGACGAGCTTGCCGGCGTCATCCGCGGGAGCGGCAAGGGTCTCGGTGTGATTGTCCAAACCATGCAGGGTCTTTCAAAACGACTTCTCCCCAATCTTGCCACCAAAATTATGGGCCGCCTTGGAAGCCATGATGATTATGCCCGTCTCGGTGCAGACCTTGCCATGAACCCATCACAGATCGAATGGGCCAGGCGAAAGCTAAAACCAGGGATGTTTGTGGTTCAAGTCTCCGAGGGCGACTGGAGAGAGCCGTGTCTGATTTCAGTTCCCCTTTTGAACATGTCGAATATTGTGAGTGATGAAGAAGCCGCAGAGAGTGTGAGAGCTCTCGACAGCCTACCGGTTGTTCCCGCGCCAGAGTATGACAAGTGGGAACCGCAGCACATCATCCATGCAATAACTCCGACGACAAAAAAAGAGGAAAAGGGCTCTCAGGACGAAGACGGCTCAACGCCAAGAAATCCAAACGCCCCACTTCCGATGGAGCTGCTTGAGTATTTGAAGTCGATCGCAAGAAAACCATTTCTGAACGCGACACAGCGGGACGAACATAATGGCGTGACCGCGTCAAAAGGTAACACGATGCGGAAGAAATTGATTCAGCAAGGGCTTGTTAATCCCATCAGCATCAACCCTGGAAGTGGAAGAGGCACCAGTTTTCAACTTTTGGAGCTCACAGAAAAGGGGCTTGATCTCATGAGGCAGTTCGGCGTCAAGCCAAGTGCAGGGCATGGGCGTGGGAGATTAGCTCACAGATGGTGGTGTCACACGATTTCTGAATGGCTTAAGAGCCAAGGCGTGAAGTCTGTTATCGAAGACGATTCCCTCGGAGCCAGAGTGGACATTTCCGGGACGACAGGAAATCAGAAGATTGCCATCGAGGTCGAACAGTCGAGAGGTCACGAACTGGAAAACGTGAAAAAGGACTTGCAGGCAGGGTTCAGCCAGGTGGTGAGTCTGGTCGAGGAACCAGGAGCAGTCCAGCGAGTGAAGGCGAAACTGGAAGAAGAGCTTGGCGCTTCCAGCTCGGTTCACGTCGGATGCCTGAGAGATTATGTGGACACCATCACCTTGGCGTTGAACTGATTCTTTCTTTTGGTTGAGGATGAGACCCAAAACAAAAACAAGAGCTAAAGCTCGACGATATGGAAAGGTGGCTGGAAGTAAGAGCTTGGAGGCTCTTGCAGAGCTACCAGATGAAGGCCATCTGAGACAGATGGTGGATGCGGCTTTGAGTGTTGCCCGCGAAAGGCAGCACCTCCTTGAACAAATCCGTGAGACGCTTGTGCGTGATGAAGTCGACGTTGAAAAGCTTATACCGCTCGTTCGCCGTTACTGTGGTCTCACTCACTCTGTGAAGACGATGAAGTAATGCCAAGCGCGCGGTTGCAGCACACTGGGCTCTATGCGGTTCGCAAGTCGAACGTACCTGAATTAACGCGCGAGTGTCTCGCCACGCGACACTTGTTAGACAAAGGCAAAGCGTTATTATAGTGTCTCTCCGTTTGCATGAAGGTCGTCAGATGAACAACTCTTCCACTTCCACACCTCGCTCAAACATCCCTGTCGTCGAACTTGTCAGGGTAAGTACCGATACCCAGGCCGCAGCAGACAAGGCAGGCATTCCTGCACAACGCGAAGCCAACAAACAAACATGCCAGAGATACAAGCTTCGCGTCGTGAAAACTGTCGAACTAATAGACGTGTCTGGGGCTGACGTTTTTCAGACCCCGGAAATGAAAGAAATCATCCAGCTTATCGAGGCCGGAAAAATCCACGGAATCGTAACAGCAGAATATTCAAGACTGCTACGTTCTGACAAATGGAGCGACCTGGCACTCTTGCAAGTTTTCGCAGAGTATAACGTCCAGGTATTTCTGCCGAGCGGACCAATTGATTTCTGCTCTGAAGCCGGGTTCACCCAGGCATCAGTTTTCAATCTCGTTAGCGCCCTTGAAAGACGACGCATAGCAGAAAGAATGCGCCGCGGTAAGGAGGAAAAAAGGAAGCGCGGGGAACACGTGGCAGGAGGAATAGGACTTCCCCTTGGCCTCACATATTCCAAGGACAAAGGCTGGGAATACACGCCAGAAATCGAGACTGTCCGCGAAGCCTTTCAAAGGTTCCTGGCTGGCGAGAGAAACCTGGCAGAACTCGGTAGAAAACTCGGTATCAAACGAAAGACACTACGCGTCATCCTGCAGAACGAGGCTTATACAGGCTGGCGCGTCTATAAAACGAAGCGTGACCTATCGCCTCAAGGCAAATACCAAACCCAAGATGGGCGTCGTGGACACAGGCGAAAAATCCCGAGAGAGCCAGAAGAAATCATCCGGGTGCGCTTGCCTCTTGAGCCAATAGTTTCCGAGGTGGATTTCGCTACAGTCCAAAAGCTACTAGAAGAAACACGCACTCGCGTATTACGGAACAGAAAGGACCGTTCAGAGCTCTTCACTTACCGAGGCTTTTTGTTCTGCGGACACCCGGAATGTGGGCTCGTGCTCTACGGCACCCAGAAGACGTCGAAGACGGGAAAGCACACCCCGGGAAGAAGGTTCTACTTTTGCAAATCCCTACACCCTTACCGACAACCGAAAGACGGCTGGCGGTGTTCGAATAAACACATGGTTTCCGGCAAGGTAGATGAAGCCGTCGACAACGCCATCCAAGAGAAACTCACAACGCCAACACTGATGCTGGAGGCTCTGGAAGCCTACAACGAATCCGTGACCGCGGGATGGCAGAGAAATCAGGGAGACAGAGGCTCTATCGAGAAGAAGGTTTCCAGACTGGAAGCACGCCGGGAACGCGTGCTGGAATCGTTTTATGATGGCGTGGTTTCAAAGGAAGAACGTGATGAGAAACTCGTGGCTGTTTCCGGCGAATTGGATTCTCTTCGGACAGCCCTAAATGATGCCGAAAGCAAACCACCAACACTTGACCCGGAAACCGTGGTCTCACTCCTGTCCACGTTCCACGAATGGCAGTTCCTCGAGGCCATGCAAAAGCGCCGCATTCTTGAAGCCTTGATGCCAGCGATATTTGTCTATAGATATCAGATACAAGGAATCCTCTTTCCAACCTCAAGACTTGGCTCCGAGGTGGTTACAAGAACTGCCCATCTTCGAGCGGCTGCCGCAATACTTCCAACACGTGCTTGCGAAACTCGGGAAGTTCGTCGAGGAATAACACGCCAGCATGTGCGAGACTCACCTCCCCAGGGCGGGGGTGCGATCCACCCCCGATCAAGCCGGCGTCGCTGATCGTGTGATGCGGCGCGCGGAATGGACGCGTGGTCATCAGGCCCGCGCCCAGCGGCAGCAAGCCCGCCACGCTGTGCAGCTTGGTGGCCTCGAGCGCCTCCTCAAACGTCATCGGCGGAAGGATCGTCGGAATGCGACGGGCCAACATCGTCTTTCCCGATCCCGGCGGACCGACCATAAGCAGGTTGTGCGCTCCCGCCGCCGCTACTTCCAGTGCGCGTTTGGCGTGTTCTTGGCCTCGCACATCTGCGAAGTCCACTCCATCGGACGGTTGAGGCGTATTTCTCGAGGTGAGCGCGGCCGTGGCCAGCGGGAGTGCGGCGCCCATGCGGAAGAAATGCACAACGCTCGCCAGCGATTCGGCACCGAGTACCTCCACCCCTTGGACCACTGCTGCCTCCGCCATGTTGGCCTTGGGAACGATGACGCCCTTTACGTCGGCGTCGCGCGCACCAGCAGCGATGCACAGCGCGCCACGAATCGGCCGCACGTCACCTTCCAGTCCCAGCTCGCCCACCACCATGTAATCGTCGAGCTGTGGAAGCCCAGCGGCGCCGGCCGCGTTTTCTACTTCCTCCAGCTGGTCGGTCGCGGCCAGTATGCCCAACGCAATGGGAAGATCGAAGCCCGAGCCCCCTTTGCGCACATCCGCCGGGGCGAGATTGACGGTGATCCGCTTGAGGGGAAACTCGAGGCCGGTGTTGGAGATGGCGGCGTTGACACGCTCGCGTCCCTCTTTCACCGCACCGTGCGGCAGACCCACTGTCGCGAAGGACGGCAGTCCTCTTACTATGTCTGTCTCGACGTCCACCACATACGAGTCGATGCCGAGCACTGCAGCCGAACGAACCCGCGCAAGCACGATTTATCCTCCGTGGTCAGTCGTGCTCTTACGGTAAGTCGGTGGTGGCTCACGATTGGTATCCGTTCATGGCGGGGAGTAGCGTTTTGTTGCGGGGTGCGGCCTTGCTCGTAACCCCGGACTAAAGCCCGGGGTCCGCTCTACCGGGGTGAGGTTGGGGGATCAGCGTGCTCCAAAGCTTTAGCGTCATCAGTGGCAGCCTTGCTCGTCACCCCGGGCTTGCGCCCGGGGTCCGCTCTACCGGGGTAGGGTCGGGGGATCAGTGTCCTCTAAAGCTTTAGCGTCATCCGCGGCCCGATACACGACGCCGTCTTTCATGACAAACGTGACCCTCTTGAGCGCCGAGATGTCCACCAGGGGGTTGCCGGACGTCGCAATGATATCGGCGGCAAAGCCGGGCGCGATCCTCCCCCGCTCGTCCGCGATCCCTAGCAGCTGAGCGCCGTTGACGGTGATCATCTTCAGAATGAAGTCGGCCGGCAGACCGGCCTCTACGTAGGGATCGAGGTGCATCAGGCTCACCTCACCTCGGGACGTGTCCGGACGCGAGTAGAAGACGTCCGATCCGAAGGCCATGGTCACGCCGATCGCGTAGGCCCGGCGGATACGGTCGATCAGGCCCTGCCGAAACGCTTCATCCACCTCCCACATGTCCGCGGCAAGGGGCATGAGGTCAGTGCCGACCAGAACGACGCCGTTGTTCTTTGCCATTCGTAGCGCTGCATCCGAAGCCTCGAAGTGCTCGATCGAGGCAACGCCAGCCTCTACCGCGTTGCGGAACCCCTGCTCGGTGACGGAGTGCGCCGCAACCTTCCGTCCCGCGCGACCCGCTTCCTCCACAACGAGTCGGATATCATCCACCGAATAGATATACGGTTGATCGTCGACGACCTTGATAGTCGTGGCGCCGTAATGGATGTTCTCGCGAACGGCCTTGATCAGCTCATCTCTGGTATCGGCGAAGAAGTACTCGGGCTCGGCGAGTCCCGGTCGCTCGGGCTGGAGTTGCAACTGTGCGCCGTAGGGAGCGATGATTCTCCCGGCGTTGATCATGGTTGGTCCGGGCACCACGCCCGTGGCGATCGCGCGGGCCAGATCGGTCGCGGCCTGATTGCCGTTGTTGCCCAAGTCCCTGATCGTGGTAAAGCCGTGTTCCAGCATCGAACGTGCATTGGCCACGCCCTCGATGGCCCTGTACGTCGTGGTGTTGACCAGCGTCGTCACGTAGTACGAACCGTGTGCTTCCCGATCCATCGTCAACATCATGTGGGTGTGTGAATCGATCATCCCGGGCAGCACCACGCGGTCGGACAGGTCGATCACGGTGGCGCCGCGGGGAATCGGGACACTCGGACCCACGGCAGTGATCGTCGAGCCATTGATGAGGATGATCTGATTGTTCGCCGTGGTCCCCTCGGCGGGGCGAACGAGTTGGCCTGCGCGGACGGCGATGATCTGCGCCGAAGCGGGTCGGGTGGGGGGGCCTGCTACGAGCAGCGCGGCAGCGGCGAGCCAACTCCAGTTCCGCAATGATTTCATGACCTCTCTCCTACAATGGGGGGCGGGGGCGGGGGCGGGGGCGCCATGCAGTGACCGGATCAACAACGGGGAATATGCTGGAGAATTCGCTCTAGGGTAACGGTAGCATCAACGGGCATCGACCGACGCGTCCGTTCGGACGAGCGTCTCGGGCATGCGTGCTACGACCAGCACTCCCGACATGAGCGTGATCGAGGCCACGGTCGCGATGGCTGTCGTCATCCCGGCAAGATCCGCCAGGACACCGGCCACGACCGCGCCTACGACGTACCCGCTGTCTCGCCAGAAGCGGTACACGCCCACGGCGGATCCCCGCCATTGCGGATGTGCCACGTCTCCGACGGCGGCGAGCAGCGTTGGATAGACCATCGCGGTCCCAGCGCCGAGCAACGCAGCAGCCGCCGCCCAAGCCCAGAAGCCGGTTGAAAACGCGACGGCGAACAGCGCCACGCCTTGCAGTACCATGCCGCCGGCGATAAGGCCGGTGCGCCCAATCCGATCGGAAAGCGTACCGGTCCAGAGCTGGAGGACCCCCCAAACGGCCGGGTAGATGAAGCTTAGGACACCGATGGTGGCGACATCGAGTCCAGCCGACGCAAAGAAGAGCGGGAAGAGACCCCAGGCCAGTCCGTCGTTGAGGTTATTGATGAGCCCCGCTTGACTGACGCAGAATAGTGCCGGATGGCGCCAGCTGACCAGCGCGAAGATCTGCCTGGTGGAAGCGGCCGGATCCGGGAGCACCACTCCGGGGGCGGGCGCGAAGCTCCTGGCTTCGAGGGCGGCGTGGTGCGCCGTTTCGCGAACGAAAAACACGGTCAGCCCGAGACCAGCCGCCGCACACGCGATCCCCAGATAGAACGGCTCGGGGCGAAGACCGTACGCCTGCGCGATGTAGCCGGTGGCAAGGGCGGAGAGCGCGACGGCGAGGTAACCCGCGAACTCGTTCAACCCCATGGCCATGCCGCGCCGCTTGGGGCCCACGAGGTCGATCTTCATGATGACCGTCGTGGACCACGCGAGTCCTTGGTTGACGCCGAGGAGCACGTTGGCGAAGACTACCCAGCTCCAGGTGGGGGCCCAGATCACGAGAAACGGGACGGGCAACCCAAACAGCCAGCCGAGGAGGAGGATGCGCTTGCGGCCCAACCGGTCGCCGAGCCGCCCCGCGAAGAGGTTCGTCAGGGCCTTGACCAACCCGAACGTGGCGATAAAAGACAGGGCCGCGCTCGCGGACGGGAGCCCGAACTCGGTCTCCGCCAAGAGGGGGAGCACCGTCCGCTCGAGCCCCACCATTGCGCCGACAAACGCGTTGACCGCGACGAGGAGCCAGAACTGCCGCCAGTTGGCGCGCAGACCGAGCTGGATTGCTCCGTTCACCTCCCCTGTCGGGTCGCGGTCCACTCGATATGGTCCCCCTTGTCACCGCACCCGAGCGGGTGCCGGTACGATCACGGCGTGGGCGTCCGCCGCGCGAGTTCCCATGTTTCGCCTGGGATTGCTTCAAAAGCCATCGCTTCGACTTCGCCGGTGAGGCCCACGCGGAACACCACCGCTCCTCGACCATTGCCCGCTCGCCACGCCGCCCCGGCCCACTCTACGCGGAAGGCGTCAAGGTGCCAGTGAACGAGGCGACCGGCGAGTGTCCCGTAGCGCAGCAGCAACTCGCCGGTCTCCATTACCACATCGACCTGGCCCAGGTAAGGGTGCTGGTAAACGCCAGCGTACTCTTCGAGGGCGAGGGCCGGCCGCGTTCCTGCGAGACGACCCTGGGCCCGATGTGCTTCAAATCCGGCCAGGGCTTCTCCAGTACGCTCATCGAGTTTGGCCTGGTCTCTCGGATCCGACCGCGACGGGGTGTCCCTCTATCTGCCAATCCGGAACACCGAGGGTGAGGCGCCGCGCCCGGTAGCCATGCTCGTTGAGCAGGGCCACGGCCTCGATGGAAAACAGGCAGTAGCGCCCCCGGCAGTACGCCACGATGTCGCGGTCGCGCGGCAACTCATGAAGCCGGCGTGCCAGTTCGTCGGGCGGGACATTCACGGCGCCGGGCAAATGTCCGGCTCGGTATTCTTCAGGAGGGCGCACGTCCAAGACCAGGACGTCGTCCTGCTCGAGGCGCCGCCGCAGCTCCTCCGGACTGACCGGCTCGAGTTCTCCTGGAGCCTGGTAGTAGAGCTTGACCAGCTGTTCGACTTCGGCGATCTGTTCCTCACCAAGGCGCTGGAGTGAGCGGAGCAACTGAAACACCGCAGGGCCGGCCACCCGGTAGTAGATCCGCTGCCCCTCCCGCCGTCGCTCGAGGAGGCGCGCGGTGTGGAGGACCTTGAGGTGCGCGCTCGCGTTCCCGACGCTCAAACCAGCCACGTCGGCGATATCTTCGACCGACCGCTCGCCCTGAGCCAGTAACTCAATGATTTCCAAGCGCTTAGAGCTTGCGAACGCCTTCCCCACGCGCGCGAAGTGGGAATACAGATCGTCTTTAACACTGCCGAGTCCACTCATTAAAATATTCTATAGAATATTAGATCAACTGACAAGCCCTCAAGCAGAGGAGGGGGGTGGGGATCCGTGTCCTCCAAAGCTTCAGCGTCATCCGTGACTGGGATCCGCGTCCTCCAAAGCTTTAGCGTCATCCGCGGCGATCACACCAACACCAACTCCATTGCCTTCAGCACCCGGGTGAGATCGATGGCATACGTCAGGTCCTCCATGCCACGACCCCGCCCGAGGTCTTCCGGCCACCCACCCCACAAGAGCCCGATGGGCCGATTCCTATCGTCGTCGATGAGGATCGCAGACCCGGAGTCGCCCCCGGCACTGAACACCTTTCCTTTCTCGCGAGCCGCGATCAGCAAATCGGTGTAGAAGTTCGCGGGCTCGCGACCTACCGCGCGGTCGATGTGTTCCGACTCGCTGGCGATGCCGTATCCGAACGCGACGATGTTGCCCTTCTGGAGTCCGGTGGTCCGCCCGATCTTCTTTACCGGCATCCCGATTACGTCCATCGAATCGAGATCGACCGAAACAGGCTCGCCGAACGCTCCTCCCGGAACGGGCCACGCGTTACGCAAAAAACCGTGCAGTGACGTCTCGACCTCAACGAACGCCGCGTCGGTTCGCACGAAGGCGTATTCTTCGTCGATACCCTCGAGCCATTGGTCGTCGGGAATGTGCTCCATGACGCGCCGCGTGAGCCCGACGCGCAGCGATTGTTGCTCGTAACCCGGGATGTACAGCGAATGGCCCGACCGGACACCCACGTGCTGGTTGGTGAGCAGGCCGATCTTGTTCTCCTCCCCGGGCTTCGTGGACCGCACGATGTAGCCGATCGTGCCGACGAACTCTTCGATGTCGTCGTCCTCCCAATCGCCAAAGCCGATCTGTGCGCCAGCGGGGATATGATCGAGCTTGCCGTCGAACCACTGCAACGTCCCAATCAGTTTCTTGTTGTCGGCGTCCAACTCCGGTGGGTCCTTGGGAGCAATGGGAGTTGTGGTCACCACGACATCCGTCGGCACCTCGATCTCTCCGTCCTTCGACACGAGCATTGGAGGAACTTTCACGTTCTCGGCGAGGAGCGCGTCGTGGATCTTGTGCGGCATGTAGACGATGATGCACGGATCGCCCGTCGGCTCACCGCGTCCGTCGTAGTTCTTCCGACCGAGTGCCGTTCCTTGATTGCCGACGACCGCATTGAGACGATCGCGATGGTCGGCGCGTACTATGGCAAGGTCACGCAGGGTTTCTGCTCTTCTGGTCATTGTTCACTTCCGTTGATCATTGTTCATGTCGAGGCTCAGCGCCGTTTCGGTGGTCGGATGCACGTTATCGGAACAGATTGCTACTATAAACGCATTATTTACATACCTGTAGGCTTGTCATTCATCTAATTAGGGCACGTGACGCCTAAGATGGGGATCAGACCCTGGGTTGGTCTACGCACGTGGTGGGGCGTGGCATTTTGTTGCGGGGTGCATGTATTGCCGCTCAGCAAACAAGCCAAAGCAACAGCGAAGAAACTTGGGAAGGTCGAGGTAGATATGCACGGAACTACATGCAAAGTTCCGCTTGCCACGGAGTACATTGAAAAGATCGAAAAGGCCGGAAGGGTTGGCAAGAAACGCAAAACGATCAAGTGCTGATGGGTCTGCGCACCCGAAGGTTCTCGAGGCCCTTGCGGACTCCGCGACCGCACCAGATATCCACTCGGCTACACTTCAATCAAGCAGATCGACTTCCACACATTGTGCTCCACAAGGAAAGGCGTAACGCGTCTCGTGAGAGACCCTTTTGGATTCCGTCGGGGGACGTGTTCACGGGCCGCGCCTAACGCCGACCCTCCTCCAGTAGCGTAGCGACCCCGGCGTGACCCCTCAACGTCCGCAGCATCTCGATCGTGTCGGTAAAATTGGAGAACACGGTGCCGGTCTTCGGCGGATCGAGCGCCAAGACTCGCTCGTAGCTCGCTAGGGCCGCATCGGCGGCGCCCGCCATAGCATACGCATCGGCCAGCCAATAGTGGGCCTCGTAGTCGTCGGGGTTGGCCGCCACGTTCAACTCGTGAAGGCGCACCGCCTCTTCTGAGCGTCCTTCGTCGAACAGCACGAAACCCAGACGGGCAAATTCGAACGCTTGAAACCGAAACGTGCTCGTCGAATCGCCGGTTTCTGCGCGGTGTCTCATCACCGCCGCGTCCATCCCCTCGGCCTGCAGCACGTCGTACAGCAGCTTTCCGCCCGACTCGCTCCCGCGCAACGCGGGTGCTTCGACAATGCGACCGGCGATAATGTCCAAATCGATCGCGACGTCCGGTCCCATGAACCCAACGGCCTCGAACATGTGCCCCTCGTTCACCACACCGAAGTCGGAGCGAGGGAACGTGATCCGCCCCGAGAACGCAATCCGCTCGAGCCCACCCAACGGCCCGTGACGCCCGAGGAACGTGAAGGGGATCGTGACCTCACGGGTGACCCCGTGTATCCGAAGTGCTCCCCGGAGTGCCCAGTCGGCGCCGGAGGCCTGTACGGCGGTGCTCTGAAAGACGATGTCCGGGAACTCTTCGACATCCAGCCAATTCGATCGCACATCGTTGTCACGGCGCTCGTGACCGGTATCGAAACTGCGGGTATCGATGACGATGGTCACGGAGGAATTGTCGACATCCGCGGAATCATACATGATGGTCCCGGACCATTCGTTGAAGATTCCCCGCACGCGTGTGAGTCCCAAGTGCCGGACGGAAAAACTCACGTTGGAGTGGGCCACATCGATGAAATACCGCCCACCGGTCTGCACGCTCCCGTCGGCTTGGGCCAGCGCCGGGCCGTTCGGGATCAGCAGGCTCAACCAAACGCCCGCATAGAGTGTATTGATCCGCTGCATCTGCCTCGTCCTCCATTCGTGAGTCCTCGTGGGATCTCAACATGGGGAGAGGCGGCAGATGGCGAATCGTCCTCTGGTACGATGTCCGAAGGGGCAAACCGGTGCTGACCGCAGCGCCTTGGGGTTTGAAAGGCCTGGCGCAGTACGGCTATCGCACCACCACGACGACGTTGTGGTAACCGCAGGGCGGGTTCACAGGATCCCACTCAACCAGTGCATGACATTCAGCAACAATTGGGCGTTCTGGTGAGCTGCGGGATGGGTCAGTCCGTTTGGTCTACGGCCCTCGCCGCGCACCTGCGCCGTGAACATTGCGGCCTCTCCCATGATCACCACCCGACCGCTCCCGACTTGCGCGGCCGCACCCTGCAGCCATCCGGGCACGGGGACCTCGGGCGTGTCGTCCTCGAAGACCCACCACACCCGGGGATTTACAGAGACCGCGTTCTCAGGAAGAGTCAGCAACGGTTGGAAGGGCTCCGAAGCCTGGAAGGCGAATCCGGTGAACGTCAACACGGAATCGACTCGCTCCGCCACCGATCGACCAACCGTTACGGGGTGAGATCCGAGTGAACCGGTTGCGCGGCGGAAGACGATGGGCCGGCCTCGAACCGGCTTACCATCGTCGAACGTGTAAACGAACCCATTCTCGATGCTCACGCCAAAGGCCTCCAACAGGCGTTCCGCGGAGCCGGCGGTGGGCATGTGATCGGCAATGAGGAAGAGGCTCCCGCCTCCATCGACCCACGCCCGCAGCGCCGCAACTTCCTCGGCGGCGAACGCCGAGCGCGTCGGAAGCACACCAACCTCCAAACCATGCTGGGGGTTTGCTGTGACAAACACGTCTAGCCGGTCGAGATGGCGACGGATGGCGGGATGCTGGAAGCGCTCCACCTTGTATCCGTCCGCCTGGAGGATCTCGGCGAACGCTCGGTAACGGCTCGTCACGGAGTGTGCGTTGTGGTGGCCTTCGTCCACGCCGACCACGGGCCCTTCGCCCAGGGGGTATGCCGGCGAGTCCACCCGGGGCAGATATCGGGGGTCGTCCGTCTGGAGCTCGTTGGCACGGAGGAATTCATCGGACCAGGTCGGCTCCAGTGTAACCTCGAGCGATCCCGCACCCTCCGGCGCTGAGACGAGGCGCTCATCGTAGGCCAGCGCCTGCACCAGGAGGCCCGTGGCACCTTCAGGAAGCCTGATAGAGAACTCCCCGCCCTCGTCCGTCACCACTCGGTCAAGGCTTCCTTCCCGGTACACGATGGCTCGCACGAGCGGCTTGCCCGACCACCCGCTGACGACCCGCCCCTCCACCGTACGGCCCTCAGAAGCACCCGGAGAGCAGGACCATACGCATGGGACCACCAGGCACAGTAGGGGGGCGATGGAGCCTACCCTACCCCAGGGAGCGGATGCTGCGCGGCGGGGCATTGTTGGTTCACTCCCAGCGCGTGGGCTCATGCTAGAGGAAACACCAGGTTCCCCGAAACTCACCACCATTTCCGGGCTTGCCATCGGTACGCGTTCACTCTAATTCACCCATCGGACTACCTTCGCGCAAGCGGAGGTCCTACCCGGCTTTGTCCCTGCTCGGCCTGCAAGGAGTCACAATGAGAGCCGCTGCCCCCGTTGTCCTGATGTCGCTAATCCTGGCGGGCGGATGTCGGAATTCGGAACCAGCCATCGACTTGCTGTTGACGGGTGCCAGAGTACTCGACGGGGCTGGGAACCCGTGGGCCCATCGGGATGTGGGCGTGGAAGGAGACAGGATTGCGTTCGTGGGTCACGCTCGAAGTGCCGGTATCCAGGCACGCGACACCCTCGATGTCACCGGGCTCCTCCTCGCGCCGGGCTTCTGGGACGTACACAGTCACGCGGATCTCGGGGCACCTCACGGACGGGTCGCCTTACCCTTGATCTATCAGGGCATCACCACGGCAGTACTCGGGGTTGACGGGTTTGGAAAGAACGATCTGGCGAGCACGTTCGTAGCGTACCAGCGAGACGGAATCGCAGTCAACGCGGTTCATTTCGTGGGGCACGGCGCCGCCCGCGCTGACGCCATGGGCGCGGATTTTGGCAGACCGGCCACCAGCCAAGAGATCGAACAGATGAAGGCCTACGTGGCGCGCGGACTTGACGAAGGCGCCGTGGGGGTATCGACCGGCCTCGCCTACAACCCCGGGTTCTACGCTACGACGGACGAGGTCGTGGAAGTGGTCAGTGTCGCCGCGCGCTACGGGGGAGTGTACGACACCCACGACAGGGATATGGGCGTGACGTTTCGCGGAGTCGGGTACCTGGCGTCAGTAGAAGAAGCAATCGAAATCGCCGAACGGGCCCGCACGCCCCTGATCTTCAGCCATTTCAATGCGCTGGGTCGTGCGAGTCATGAGCTGGTCCCCGATGGCATCCGGTTGATCGAAGCCGCTCGGGACCGAGGCGTGAACGTGGTGGCGGGCCAGCACGTCTACACCACTTCCCAGAGCAGCTTCGTCGCCCACACGCTGCCCCGGTGGGTGGGCGTTGGGGGCCGAGACTCACTCGTGAATCGGCTGAACGACCCGGACCTGAAAGAGAGATTGGATAGCGAGATTCTCGAGCTCCTGGCACTCCGTGGTGGCCCGGAGAAAATCGTGCTCACCGAGGCTCCCGAAGGACTGGACGGGCATTCGTTAGCCGAGCTCGCAACCTCCTGGGACCTTACAGTGCCCGACGCCGTCGGACGTATCGCGATCGAAGGCGGCCCGTCGTTGGGCGACCTGAACATCGACATCTACAGCATGGACAACATCCGGGAGCTGGCGAAGAGACCGTGGATGATGACGTGTACCGATGGCGGCACACCCGTCGATCAGACAGGGACCGCGCATCCCCGGTCCTACGGCGCGTTCACGCGAAAGATTGGCATGCTGGTACAAGAGGAGGGAATAATCTCCATGCCCTTCGCGGTGCGCGGAATGACGTCACTCGCGGCGGACTTTTTCGGCGTCCCGAACCGGGGACTCATCAAACCCGGCTTCTTCGCCGACATCGTGGTCCTGGATGAAAGCGAGATTGACGATCTCGCCACCTACGAGGATCCACATCAGTACTCGGAGGGCACCGTCCACGTCCTCGTGAACGGACACTTCGCTCTCCGTGACGGGAAGCCGACCGGTGAACTGTGGGGCCGTCCGATCCGGCGCGGCGGAACGTGAGTCCACGGCGCGATGGGGGACGATAACGTTCCGTAAAGAGTGCCGAGAAGCAAGAAACAGGAAAGCGGGACAGCTACCCATGCTTCCCCCACGCAAAGTGCAACGAAGAAAGACTGGGGCGGGAGGATTCGAACCTCCAACCTCCTGGTTAACAGCCAGGCGCTCCGCCAATTGAGCTACACCCCAAAAAAAACCGCCCGCTCGATGGTCCGGGCGGGCGGTGCGACTTCGACGCGAGTCAAGCTACACGCAAGCCCCCCCGTCCTGAGACAGGGCGTTGTGATTATTATTTCCCACGATCGAGAACCCGTTCATCGTATCTCCAGTATCGGGATCGGGCAGCGTTCTTGAACACAATATACCAACCTGGCGGGCGGAAGTGGAGTCGGATGGAGCAACCTGTAGTTTCCCGCATCGGGAGCAGCCGCTGATATGTCGTTTGCCCTCATGAGCAGCGGGGGAAAGGACTCCACGCTTGCCCTCGACCGCGCGCGCGAGCAGGGGCGCGACGTGCGCTACCTCGTCAACGTATACGATGGGCCATCGGACCGCGTAGCGTTCCACGGGACACGCCAAGGCCTCATCGCCGCGCAGGCCGCCGCCTGCGAGCTGGAACACTTTTCAGCGGCAACGGATCCCCATCATCCCTACGAATCGGTATTTTTGCAAACCCTTGACGATCTCAAGAATAAGGGCGTCAGCGGAGTGATATTCGGCAACATTCACCTCGCGGACGTGCGCGAGTGGTACGAAGGCCGCGTGCGAGACGCGGGGCTCGAACATGTCGAACCACTCTGGGGAGACGATCCACCCGACTTGCTGCGTGAAGTCGTGGAGCGAGGTTTCCGGTCGATCATCGTGAGTGTGGATTTGCAGCAAGCCGGTGCAGATCTACTGGGCAGAGAGATCGACGAAGATTTTGTGACGGCCGTGGGCCTGCTGCCGGAACTGGACGCCTGCGGAGAACGCGGCGAATACCACAGCTTTGTCTATGACGGGCCAACCTTTGCCCATCCGGTGCTGACGGAGCGTGGCGAGATTCGTACCGAACGCAATCACCGACTACTCGACCTGACGCTGAAACCACGCGCTTAGCGCCAAGGAACATCACCGTGAACCGACCTCTCGACAACACCGTCTTTTTTCTCCTTGCAGCCCTGTCGATCGCACCGCCGGCGCCGCTTCACGCGCAACACACGGTCACCCTTCGCAACGGCGATCGGCTGTCCGGGACACTCAAGCGCATCGACGGCCCCACGTGGGTGTTCGCATACGGCGGAGAGGACGTGAGCTTTCCAGTGGCGGAGGTGACGGGGCTCGCCAGCCCCACGCCCATCGGCGTCCGGCTCGACGACGGGACGATCGACGCCGTCACCATCGCGCCGACACCGGCGGGTCTGCTCCTGACCTTGAGCACCGGGGCCCGCACCGTGACCCCCTCACAACTTGCGGCCGTTGGAAGCGCCACCGATCTCGACGCGTTGGCGCCGGTCCAGATCGGATTCTTCTCGCCCATCGCGAGGTTCTGGGTGGCCAACATTGCGTTCGGGTTTTCGGACAAGAGCGGCAACAGCCGGGCGCGCGGCCTCTCGACCACGATGGACATCGAGCGTCGCACGACAAAGGACCGCGTTACGCTCGGTTTCGGGCTGATCCGCGAGTCGAGTCAATCGCAAAGCGGCAGCTTCGCGACCACGGTGAGCAAATCGTACGGCACCCTGCGGGTGGACATGTTCGTAAACCCGCGGTTCTTCGTCTTCGGAGCCACGCGGCAAGAACGCGATCGCTTCCAGGACATCGCACTGCGCTCCACGTACAACTTAGGGCTGGGATTTCAGGCGGTCGCAAGAAACGAAACCGACCTCAATTTCTCGTTGGCCGGCGGTGTTCGCCGTGAGGACTTCATTTCGGCCGGCGCCGAGACCGCCACCGTCACGTCCATCGCATCAAAGTTGCGCCACGATTTCGGACCGGCGGTGTTGTTGTGGCAGTTGGATTTTTCTCCTAAGCTGGGGAACCTCGAGGATTTTCGTTTCGTGTCGGACGCGAGCGTAACGGCGCCGCTGTTTGTTGGAATCGGGTTTCGCGTCGGCGTGCTCAACGAACACACCAGTCGCCCGCAGCCCGGGATCGAGAAGAACGATTTGCTGATCACGACGAGGCTGACGTATACGATTGGACGGTGAGTACGTGAGACGTGAGACGTAAGACGTAAGACGTAAGACGTGACACATGAGACGTAAGACGTAAGACGGCCGCCCAGCCCCACCTCCAAGGGGGGGGGAGGGGCCGTCTCACGTCTCACGTCTCACGTCCAACTCCAAATCATCCAACACACTCACCAGCTCTTCGCCGAAATAGTACCGCACCTCCTCTCGCAACCCACGATACAACGTCGGTCCCACGCCAACGCACGCCAACGTCCTGTCCTCCACCTCAGCCGCGGGGTACAGCGTGTTGTCCATAACGGAGAGCGGAAACAGACAATCCACGATCGACTTGAGGTCGTGGTAATCGGTTCCAAGCTCGTTGCAAAACTTGTGAATGAGACAACCGCGGTCTTGCCGATCGAGAAAGACGCACGCGCCTCCGACGACACGGGTGCGCACCGAGCCGCCACCGGGCAGCTCCGGGTCTTCGATGCGCGCTTCCCCAAACCATTGGTCGCGGCTCACGCCTGTGTACGCCTCGAGCGCCTCGGCGCGCTCGTTGATCCGCTCGACGTGGTAGAGGTCGACGTCTACACCTTGCGAACAACAGGAGTCCCCACAAAAAGTGCACGAGAGGCAATGCGTGAAGTATTGCTTCTCAAAAATGCTCAGGTCGATGTGGGCGATGACGGGGACGCCATAGCGCGAGGGGAACGGTCGGGACAGAGTGACGATGGTGGCCATGAGTAATTGAATATCCAATACTCAATATCCAATACTCAATATCCAGTATTCATTCTTGGATATTGGATATTGGATATTGGACATTGGATATTGGATATTCATCACCTAAGCTCCACCCCTTTTTCCTCCGCCATGTCGGCGTCGCGAATAGCCCGGAATTCGTTTCCGACCCGCCAATTGGGGAAGGCCGATTCGTTGGCGAGCCGCAAGCCGATGCTGAGGAGCACCCGCAGGTCATCGACCGCACCCGAGAAATCCCACGATGGATCGAACTCGTCGGTGGGTTTGTGGTATCGCTCCGCCGTATACTCGTCTCGCCGTGCCAGGGTCCACCGTTCACCGTGCTCGACATGATCGATCCCGGCGTCGGTGTATAGTGCGGGGATTCCTTGCTTGGCAAAGCTGAAGTGGTCCGACCGGTAGTAGAACCCCTTTTCCGGCTCGGGGTCCGCGCGAATGACTCGATTCTGCGCAGCGGCCGCCGTCTCGAGATAGTCGTCCAACGCGGAGGCGCCGTATCCGATGACGGTGATGTCGTTCGTCGGACCGTCGGCGTTCAATCCGTCCATGTTGATGGCCGCGACGGTCTTGTTGCGCGGGAAAACCGGGTTCGCGGCGTAATACGCCGAGCCGAGCAAGCCCTTTTCTTCAGCGGTCACGGCGAGGAACAGGATCGATCGCGAGAGCGGCTCATCGAGCGACGCGTAGGCCTGTGCCAACTCGAGCAAGCCTGCGGTCCCGGTAGCGTTGTCCATCGCCCCGTTGTATATGCCGTCGCCCTCGACGTTGGGATCCATGCCGAGATGATCCCAGTGAGCCATGTACACCATGTACTCGTCGGCGCGATCGGTTCCGGGAAGGACGGCAAGGACATTTTGTGACGTGGACTGTACTGCCTCGATCGTGAGACTCGTGGTGGCCCGCAACCCCATCGGTACCGCCTGAAACTCGCGTGTGGCCGCCTGGTTCTTGATTTCGTCGAAGTCCAGACCGGCTTGTTCGAACACCGCGTGGGCGGCATCGTGCGTGATCCAGCCTTCAACCGCGACCCGTGACATGTTGTTGTCTTCGGCCACCAGATCGAACTGTGGTCCGGTCCAGCTGCTCGCGACCACTTCCCAGGGATAACCGGCGGGTTGGGTCTCATGTATGATGATGGCGCCGGCCGCGCCTTGGCGAGCCGCCTCTTCGAACTTGTACGTCCAGCGGCCGTAATAGGTCATGGCGTTGCCGTTGAACAGGGCTTCGTCCTGTGTCGCGAAGCCGGGGTCGTTCACGAGAAGGACGACGGTGCGTCCGCGGACGTTCACGCCCTCGTAGTCGTTCCATCCGTACTCCGGCGCGACCACGCCGTATCCGACGAATACCAGGGACGAGCTCGCCAGGCGCGCCCTGTCGACTACCCGTTTCGTCCAGCCCACGAATTCGGTGCCGAAACTCAACTCGGTCGTCGCACCGCGGCCTTGAATCGTGAGCCCTGGTTTGTTGGAAACGACGCTCTCCACCAGCGGAACGTCCTGGAAATAGCTGCCGTCGTTTCCGGGCTGCAGGCCCATCTGCTCGAAGGCGTCGGAGAGATATTGCACGGTGAGTGTTTCACCCGGGGACGATGGTCCCCGTCCCTCGAACTCATCGGAGGCGAGCACCTGGATATGCTCCGTCAATCCCGCCTCGTCGATTACGCGGAGGGTGGGAGTCAAGTACGCGTCGCCGCAGCCCGTGACGGCAAGCGTCGCCAAAGCAAACACGGCTGGAAGTGTGTGTGATCTCATGGTATCTCGCGAATTGGGGCAAATCTGAGTGTGTACGACCGGCATTCTACCATGGATCGGCGGGCCGGGCCAGTGTTCACTCCCCATCAGAGGAACCCGTTCTCCGTTGATACACATCGAACTGGTACCCAGGGGTCGACCAGGCCAGCGGGACACCGGCGAACTTGGGATAACCGGCTCTCCGATAGCTACGAATCATTTGGTAACCCGGAAGAGAATCGATGGAGGCGTAGTGGTATCGCTGGACCACGACTATGTCTAGCGGCTGCCCGGTCCGCTCGTCGATGTTATCGAGCGCAACATTGACCCGGAGCCGATCATAATCTTCGGTGAGTACCCACAGCGTCCTGGTGATACCGACCGGTCCCGACACTTGCTCCAGAACTTGCTGAAAAGCTCCGCGGGCCTCCGTAAACGACATGCCGGTCGAGACATACGAAGGGAACAGCAACACGGCTGGAGCGGGTGGCAGAAGCCGGTGAGTCGGGTTGAAGCTTTCCGTGTTGCGAGGGAGCAGGCCGAGCAGTTGAAACTCATGGCATAGGCGGACGTCGATGTCGAACTCGAGAAGATCAGCAATACGATTCCCGCTATCGATAACACTATTCAGGGCCGCAAGGCGGCCATCGCTGAGGCTGAACACTACGATGACGATCGCCCTCGGCCGTGGGTACATGCCTAGCTGGATGACCCGGAGAGGGAACCGACGGTCAGGCTCGCCGCGCCGCGAGGAGGAACAAAAGGATACCCGACGCAGAACTTGTGCTGAGCCACGCCGTCACTGAGCTGCGAGCGGATGTCTTCCAGCTACTCAACGAACGGTTGTTGGCAACGGGGGCCGACCTACGGAGGAGCCGCGTGACAAGGGCGCGCTGAATTACCTGGTGGGGCGTGGCGTCCTCTTGCGTCAGCCGCAGGAACGTCGCGGTTGGGACCGCTACCAACTCAACGGCGACCACCCTAGCGTCAAGGCGCTAGGCGGAGAAGAATGTGCCGAGGACTGAAGATCGTAGGATCGAAGAAAGAGATGTAAGGCTATACCTAACGGCAATCGGCTCGCCGAAACCTGATGCTGCACTCAGACCACCTACTGCACCACGATCTCTCCAGACATCACCGCCCTTCCATGGATGGTACAGATATATGGGAAGGTTCCCGTCTGATTTAGAAGCCGACTGTGAGTACCGGTCGTCTGTGTGACTGAGTTCCCAACTCCATCGTCGAACGTGACGTTGTGTGGGTTCCCTCCCATCCAAGTCCATTGCACAGTCGTCCCGGCGGAGACGGTGAGCGACGAGGGTTCGAAGAGATTGTCAACAACATTCACCGTACCCGACTCCGGACCGGAGGAATCGTCACCACCGCAGGCGGCGAAGCTGGCCCCGAGAAGGAGCGTTAGGGCCAATCGAATCATACGGGGTGTGGAGATCATAGACTCCCGCCTTTCTTTGACGGTACGACTTCTATCGTACCGAACTTCGCGCCTTTCGTCTACTACGGCCAGCATCGGCCACCGTCAGGACGTTAGTATGCAGTCAGGTACAGTGACTCGCTAGTCCCGCCGCTCTCGCGAATCGCTACGCCATCGAGCGCGAACTCGGTGCGGGCGGCATGGCGACCGTTCACCTTGACGAGGATCTGAAGCACGACCGCGAGGTCGCGGTCAAAGTCGCGGCCCGAACTCGCTGCCGTGCTAGGTAGCCGAATGGTTCGTCCAGGAGATAGTTGAGGAGTTGAAGGCGAAGGTCGGGAAGGGAGGCGAGGAGCCATCAGGGAGCCATCAGGGTCCGCCGGAAACCTCATCCCAGCGGGTGGACAGCTTCAATACCGACCGCATACTTGAAAGGGTGGGAAGGGAATTCCTATTCCGCCGACGCAGTTTCAACAACGAGTCGGGTATCACCTCCTGGGGACGCGTCGCATGGGCAACAATCCGGCAACGTCCGTGGTAGACAAGTACAACCGAACGCACGATATCCCGAATCTGTTCCTGTGTGACGGCAGCAGCTTGGTCACGGGAGGGCGAGGTCAGCCAACGGCCACGATCCAAGCACTGGCGTATCGGGCGGCGGACCACATCGCGCAATTCGCGCGCCGGAACGAGATCTGACGGAATCGGTCCTCGCGGCGGGGGCCGCGGGGGGGCGGCGTCCCATCGGGCGCACAGGGCGCTGCCAGCCAGTACGTGGACGATTGCCTCACCGATACCTCAACTGGTCCGCATGAACCCCTGCACTATCGCGTGTTAGATTGGACTTCGACCTGTTGTTTGACCCAGCGATATGTTCTGCTGATGCCCTCCCGCAACGAGATCCCGGCGCGCCAGCCGGTGGAGCAAATCAAGCTGTCGCTGAAGTTTCTCGATCGCACGCCAACAGGTCCGTCGACATACTTGATAGCAATGCGTTTCGCTGCTACGTCGGCCACGGTGTCGACTAGTTGTTGCACGGTGACGTATTCAACCGCACCGACGTTAACTGGAGAGCTTATGTCTGACTGCATCAGTCGATGAACGCCATCAACCATATCATCTATGTACGTATACGAGCGGATGGCAGTGCCGTCACCCCACACTTCAATGGTCCCGCCGTCGTCGACTTCCGCAACTTTTCGGCAAATGGCGGCCGGCGCTTTTTCCCTACCGCCCCTCCACGTACTCTCCGGACCATAGCAATTCTGAAACCTCGCGACGCGCATTTTCGTACCATGCCGTCGCCCATATGCCAGCGCCATGCGTTCCGCGTAGAGCTTCTCCCAGCCGTATTCGTTGTCCGGCATAGCCGGATAGGCCTCCGATTCCGCCAATTCGCTCTCAAGTGGCGCCATGTCCCGATAAACACACGCGGAAGAGGCTAAGAAATATCTTGCAATGCCTTTGGTAACAGCTGCGTCCAGCATATTGATGTTTATGAGCGCGTTATTGTGCATGATCTCGCATTCTGCCGATTGAATGAAGCCCATTCCACCCATATCTGCCGCTAGTTGATACACTTCATCGATGCCGCTCGACATTCCCACTTCCAACGCCATCGTGCAGTTGGCGGCGACACGTAGATCGAGCAACGCAAATTCGTCAGCGACGGATGGAGAAAACTCAGGCCGCTTGATGTCGACTGCGCGAACCCAGTACCCGTGCTTCTTCAGATACTTCGCAAGGTGGCCACCGATGAAACCGCCAGCACCACAAACGAGAGCACGCCGCATTCAGTACTCCAGTGACACCATAAAGAAGTTACCAACGTTGCGTTAGAATCCACGCGGACCTGTGATCCGTCAATCTCCTTATGTCCCCACACCGATGCTCTGGTGCCGACGTCCTGCATCGTGGGCTTCCTGCCCAGGTCCGTCACCTATTAGACGGGTTAGCGACCGACCGTCATAGTAACCGCCCGAACAGTTCAAGATGGGCGGTGACGTAGTCGTGCCAGCGCACCCCGCTCCGATCGAACAGCGCATGGCCCATGTCGCCAATCTGCTGACGGCGCCCGGGCTGATCATACATCGTGCGCATGACCTTCACGATGGCCTTCAGGTCGTCGGGTGGAACAAGGAAACCGTCGGTCCCGTCGGTCACGTAGTCGGAGATTCCTTCCCCGCGCACGCCCACCACCGGGACACGCATCGCCATCGCCTCAAAGTACACGGTGCCGAGTGACTCTCGCACACTCGGAAGGACGAAGAGATGTGCCCGGGCCAAAAGCTCGAGGACCCGGCGGTGCGGGACGCTGCCCGTGAAGTCCACTGCACCGGCGACCCCGCACGCTCGGACCGCGTTCTCGAGACGTCGGCGATCCGGGCCGTCTCCGACGACGACCAAGCGCGCCTCCGGTGCGAAGGCGCGAAACGAAGCGAACGCCTCTATCAACAGATCGATCTTCTTCCGGCGGATGAGGCGCGCCGCAGTCACAACTGTGAAAGCGGCGTCCGGGTCTGGAGTCACATCGGGGTACTCGTCGATTCCCAAAGGAATGACGCAGCCGGCATGTGGACCGACCAGTTCGGTCCCGACCCTGTGCAGCGTCTCCGATATGTACACGACGGCGTCGGCGGTACGCAGCGTACGCACGATCGACTTTCGAAACGCCCGTCGTGCCGGCGCGACGTCGAACAGCTCGTTGTCCCACATCGAAACGACGAGCTTTGCCGGCTTGATTCGGTCGAGCAGCACCCCGGGCAAGCCACACGAGTGAACATGTACGATGCGGCAACCCGATCCGACGAAGGACTCGACCTCTTGCTTGAGCGCCCGCCAATACAGCTCGCGCTGCGCGTTGTGCCCTGCCGACAGACGCCCTATCCGCCCGAGCGACAGGAATCTCGGGTGTGCGATCTCGACGCCATGATCCTTCTCGACCGGCGGGACATCACGTCGCCGGCGCCACGACGCCTTGGGAACGCCCGGCGGAACCCACGCGACCGGTACGACCGCCCGTATGTCGTGACCGAGGGCGCGAAAGATCCGGAACTGCTCGTTGGAGTGCAGGCCCCTCATGGCGATGGCCGGGGACGGTAAAAGAGGAGAGACGACCAACACCTTCACCGAAGAGACTCCACGAGTTGCGGAAGCCGGGCACTCCAGGTGTGCTCTCCCAGGACTCGCTCCCTCGCCCGCCGACCCATGCGGCGGCACCCCACGGGGTCGCAGGCCAGCTCGCGAGCGACCTGGCGTGCCTCCCAAAGCGTGCGAAACGTTCGCACTTCTCTGCCGATTTCGAACGCGTTCCCGACATCCTGGTTGTGCTGTGTGAGGTAGCAGCAACCCAGGCCCGGAAACTCGATGTCCCTCATCTTCAGATACCCGACGTAGGGTCCAGAACCCAACCCACCCTCGTTGAGCCCCAGCAACGTCTGTGACGTGCGCAGGTGCTCTAGGAACGCACCGTCGTCGAGGTAGTCAGCCACTCGCCCGTGCAGAGCGCTTCGCGCGGCGAAACGAAGGGCGCTCTTCAGGGCTCCTTGGGCGCCCCAACCCGCGCCGGGCCGCGGCCCGAGAGCCTCCCGCCAACCCCACCCCGACACGTGAAGATCGACCCCAGCCATCCGCAGCAATGTCACTGTCCTGGCGCGGTTCCTGTTCACCGTGCCCACGAATGCAAGGGCGCGCTCGGCGCCGCTACACGACGCCTCGGGTAGCGCTCGTGGGTTGAGCGCATAGGGCGCGCATAGATACGGTACCTTCAGTTCTCTGTAGCGCGCTTTGGCGGCCGTCTCCACGAACCAGTTGAGACTCGTTCGACGGGCGAGCGCCTCAACCGTGTGAAACGCGTATAAGCTATCGCAGAAGAAATTTATCCAGGGGACGCCGGAAGACCGAACCTTGTCTACGATCTCAAGCTCCAGGTCGTGAGAGAAGCAGCACGAGACCACCGCGTCGAGTCCGGTCTCCATGGTCCTCTCGATCTGCCGAGACAATTCCAGGCTGGTGGCCCGTCTCTCAGCATGTCCACGTCCGTCGACGGCTTGCACCGGGCGGGCCCAGTCGAAGTTTACACCCCGGGGAAGGATCACCTCGATTCCAGCGCCCTGCAGGCCCTCGTAGAAGTGTCTGCGCCACACCGGCCCGTAGCGCCAGTCTGGAATGTGACAGTCAGGCACTAAAGCGAAGACGCGCCGAAGCTTCATGTTGCGTCAGACATCGCCGGCGCACCGGAATTCTTACGAAAGACATACAGGGTGTACTCACCGGTGGACCACGCCGGCGTCCGGTTCAACCAGCGATCGAGCTCCCAAAGCCAATGGCTCGTGCGACCGAGTCTTGGGAGCCAACGGCTCCAGTACCACGCGGGGTACGCGATCGAAAACCCACGACGCTTCAACATGCGTCCCCCCCGCCCGAAGGCGCGACGTACCTCGCGTGGGGTGACACAGCGACTCGGGAGGGGTCGATCCAAGTTGTATCCACCCCAGACCGTACCCAACCTGCGAAACGCCCGTTTCCACCGCCCTCGCACCAATCCCACTGCGATCTCCGCCAGATACCATCGATTCACGAACGTCAGCACGAGATACCCACCGGGCGCAGTGGCGGCGTACAGCCGATCGGCGCACCGATGCAAGTCTTCTACAGTGTTGAGGGCTCCGAAGAAGACATAGCACAGGTCGAAGGCACCCGCTCCGAGGAGGTCGGGCGCGCGATCCACGCTCGCCACGGCGACCCGAACGTTGTACCGACCGGAGTGATCGATGTGCACCTGCGCACGCCGCGCCATCTCGGGGGATACGTCGATGCCGAGAAGGGTTCGTTCCGGGTAAATCGTTCCGAAGTGTACCAAGTCGAGCCCCGTCCCGCAGCCCACCTCGAGAGCACTGCGGAAGGGAAGACGCTTGACCTCTTCCCGGAACACCTGTCGGATCCGCTGAGCGATCGGGTTGGCCCAGTACCGGTCTTCCCACTCCTCCGCGTCTTCATCGAAATACGCCCTCACCTGCTCATAGTACTCACCCATCGTGTCCGAGCGGCCAGGGGTTGGTGGTGGAGGGAGCGTGCGTTCCATTGACGTAGACGCCCGTGTCCGTGGTGCCCGGGAAAAGAAACTCCCACAGCTGCTGGTCAGCTCCGAAATGATGACGGTAGATCTCGTCGAACCGGCGAGCGACCTGAGGCTGATAACCACCGCCACCACAGGCCCCACGCCGAAGGCAATTGACCCTGTCGAACCTGAAGTCAAGCGAGTAGGAGAACGGTCGCCCGGCACACCGGTTCCTGACCCATGAGAGGGCGGCGATTATGGTGAAGCACAGCAGATTGAGGGTCCTGCGACCAGGGTGTCGGCCGTCCTCACCGTCTTCCGAGGGGACGGGAGCATCCAAGTCGACGGGGTAGTACCGGGTGATCCACGAATTGGCCGCAAGAAAACGCTGATATTCCGGCTCGCCTTTGAGCACCCTCACATGGAGAGCATCGCTGGCCGTATAGAACGACTGGTTGGTGATCTCCAGAAAGGTGTTCTCAGTTGTGTATGTTAGACACGGCGGCGGTCGCCTCGCGGTAAGACGAAGGGCGGCTAGGAGACTATTGATCGTCCTCGTCACGTGCACGATGAGACGGACGAAATGAACGCCCGACGGGGAAGTAACGACGAACAGGTCGAGTGACTTCTTCGGGTTCGGGACTGCGTGACCATGGGCCAGCGAGCCCGATACTGCCAACATGCGGACCACCGGGAGTCGCGTCAGGAGCCGCAAGATGGAGCGGTTCGACTCCAGGATGTCTCTCGTCAGGCGCTCCCGAGTTCGCTTGACCGTCCTCCAGTCGGGGATGCCATGTCCCCGTAGAAACCAATAGCCGCCAACACGCTCGATGGCCCCTTCGGTCCAGAGCAGTGTCAGCTCCCGCTCAACGAGGTCGGGATTGGCTGGGTCGCATCGGGCGACGAGCTGCGACTGCGTCAGCGCATCCCTGAATACGTGCGCGTAACACAGGTGTGTCCTTACGCGCTGGCCTAGATCGGGGAACGACTCCATCTGCGTCAAGCCGTGGGCAAGTGGCGGGCGATCATGTCAGGCCACTGCGGCACTTCGAACCGATAACCCAAGCGGAGCTCCTCATTGATCGTGAATGCCCTGAGTGAAAAGGTGAGCGCCTCCCAAACAGCCCGGTCTCGATAGCGTCTGAGTCCATTTTTTTTGATCTGCCGCACACCGACCCCCAGCACGTCAGACAGTACCTGAGCGAACTCACTTTGTAGCGCGATCTGCCCCGGGGTGAACAGATTGAAGACTTTCCCCGGCTCCGACCGCTCGGCCAGGTGGACGATCGCTCCGGCACAGTCAATAACATCCAGGAACGTCATCCAGTTTCCACCCGAACCGTAGAGTGGCACCGCCCCCTGCCTGAGCGCGGGGAAGACGTAGTAATGATGAAACCACGATCCGGGGCCAATCACCCAAGGCGGCCGGACGATCGTGACCGGCAGTTGTTCCTCCTGCTGGGCCTCCATCCACGGGGTCTCGGCGCGGACGTACTCGCGAGCGAAGGAGACCGGGTTGAGGGCAGTTCGCTCATCCACCTCACGCCCCCCCCGATCACCGTACACGAGGGTACCGGAAACGTACACCACGTGGATGTCCGGAGCCCGCTGTCGGAGCCACGTGATCAGACGCCGATTCGCGCGTCGGCCCCTTCGCGCCGCGAAGGACCGTCGCACGGGTCCGCCCCCCCGGAGCCGCGCGAGATGGATGATCGTATCTGGCCGGAATGATTCGATCCACCACGGATCGAAGCGTGGCAGGCTGTCGACTACGAGGTTGACGTCCTCCAAACCCCGATAGTCGACGTTACGGTGACCGAGCACCATTAACTGCACATCCTCGCGACGGCGTAGCGCGGCCAGCACATGCGACCCAATGAACCCCGTGCCACCGAGAAGGAGCACTCGCTTCATACGGCGCACGGGTCAGCGGTATCCGAGCACACGCATGGCGCTGCCGTGTCGCTGCCAGAACAGCCCATGGATGTCCTCCGGCATCTCGTCGCGCCAGCTCCCTATGCGTCCGCGACGAAAGAAGCCCGGCCAACGAGTCTGGAGACTCTTGAAGCTCGGCATCGCCTCATTCGTTTGCTCCAGGGGGAGGTCCAGCTCGGCCAGGGCAGTCACCACCTGTCCCATCGGATCCCGGATGAGATCCTCGAACCGAACCACCGCCGTCCTCGCGTCACGCTCATGCCATGCCGTCACGTTCGTACTCCAGCCACCGAAGCGGTGGTCGAACACCATCCTATGCAAAGCGCGGCGAAAGGCCGCACGCTGCAACTGCGCCGGGCCACGTCGAAGCAGCGATCGGCCGAGCTGAGTGCCTCCGTGCGTCAACTCGTAGTGAGCACACGACACAAGCGAGTCGCGGCCATCCCGAACAACATAGATGGCCGGGTGGGGAAATGTGTGCGTCCGAGATACGGTGCGTCTTTACGAAGAACAGCTCGGCCCGTTTGGCCAGCTCGTCTGGAGAATCAGGAAGCGACTCGTGTCCAATTACCCGTGCGGGTCCGTTGGCGAAGAAGAGAGGATCATCAAACACCGAAAATGTCGACGTGCCAAATCCGTAGCGCACCAGCATGCGGAAGAGCGTGTTGCCGCTGCGGGGGTACGAGGCGATCCAGACGACCATCACACGCCGAGTCGGTTGTACATCCGTAGCGCGTCCCGCGGACGGTCATCATGCGGCAAGGCGTAGACGGTCACGTCGTTCGCAACAGTCATCGTCTCAACCGCAGCTCGCTTCCGAGCGGCGTCCCGATTACCTGTGCAGAAAGCGACGAAGAGGTCAGTGCCGGTCCAACCCCGCAACCTTGGAGGGCCGCAACCACGTGGAGCGTGAGTAGCGGACGCCAGGCTCGCAGGACCTCAGTTTGGGTTCCTACGACCCGGCGCGGTTGATCCACGCTACCTGATCGCACGCGGCTAAACACGCGCGGTACCGTTGAAGTTTGTGCTCCGCCCAGTTCATGACCCCGGTAAGGCGCTCGGGCAGTTGAAATCCGGTTTGAAACGGCGGGGTAAGTACGTTGAGGGGTACGAGCCAGTCGGCGGGGGCGACCTCGCTGAGTATCCGTTCCAGGTGGCGCGCACTCCGCAGGTACATCGTCACGGGCTCTGATTTGACCGAAATCTCCAACCTGGTTCGCCAACGCCTGAGGGCTGCGCGTGGCCGTGCGTGCAAGAGGTAATAGAGTGACTCCATCAAGCACCGGGGCACGAGATGCGTGATGATCATGCATCCGCCCGGTCTCAACAGGGCCGCAAACACGGCGTGTACACGTTGGAGCTGACTATCAGTTAAGTAGGCCGTTCCACCCGTAGCAGAGATGATGGCGTCAAACCGTCGCCCATCGAAAGCATCAACCGTGAGTGCTTCAGGAGTTATTTTCGAAAGTTGTGGATTGGAGGAATGAGAAAGGCGGCGTATCCTTTCGTGTAGTCAGTTGAAACGTACACGAGATCCGGTTGTGACGACCGGAGAAAGGACACGCCACCGATGTTGAGGATAATAGAGAATGCGTCTGAGAGCAAAGGGAACGGACTGTTCGCAGACCTGGACGAGCTTGCCAGAGAGGGAGCTCGGCGGATGCTGGTGAGTGCGTTGGACGCGGAAGTGACCGAGTATGTCGAGCGATATCGGATTGAGCGAGACGGAGAGGGCCGCGCCCTGGTGGTGCGCAATGGCAAAGCCCGTCCCCGCAAGGTGACGCTGGGTGCTGGTACGGTCACGGTGACCGCGCCACGGGTGCATGACCGTCGTATGCGGGCGCAGTTCACGAGCAAGATTTTGCCTCCCTATATGCGGCGGTCGCCGAAGGTGGCGGAGGTCTTGCCGGTGTTGTATCTGCGCGGTCTGTCGACGGGAGATTTTCGCGAGGCGTTGCCGATCTTGTTGGGTGAGGACGCATCAGGCTTGTCCCCGACGACGATCACGCGATTGACGGCGGCGTGGGAGGGGGAATACCAGGCGTTTCGCCAGCGTGATCTGCGTGATCGGGAGTATGTGTACGTCTGGGTCGACGGGATCCACTTCAACATTCGCCTCGAGGCCGACCGGCTGTGTACGCTGGTGATGCTGGGCGCCCGGGCGGATGGGACGAAAGAGCTGATCGCGGTGGAGGACGGCTATCGGGAGAGCACGGAGAGCTGGTTGGCGGTGTTGCGCGATCTGAAGCGTCGGGGGATGCGGGCCCCGGTGCTGGCGATTGGGGATGGCGCGTTGGGGTTCTGGGCAGCGGTGCGGGAGGTGTGGCCGGCGACGCGGCAGCAGCGCGACTGGGTGCACCGGATGGCCAACGTGTTGGACAAGCTTCCGAAACGTTTGCAGCCGGCGGCGAAGCGGGTGTTGCGCGAGATGATGTATGCGGAGTCGCGTGCGGAGGCCGAGGCGCTGGTCGAGCGTTTCGCCACCGCGTATGCGGCCAAGTATCCCAAGGCGGTCGCCTCGCTCACGCGGGACCAGGAGCACCTGTACAGCCATTTTGATTTTCCGGCCGAGCATTGGAAACATATCCGTTCGACGAACGTGATCGAGTCTGCCTTCGCGACGGTCCGGTTACGACAGCGCGTGACCAAGGGAGCGGGCTCGCGGAGCAAAGGGCTGACGATGGCGTTCAAGCTGTTGGAGATGGCGCAGCAACGTTGGCGGAAACTCAACGCTCCAGAACTTCTCCCCCTGGTGTTGGCAGGAGAACAATTCAAAGATGGTATGCAGGAAACTGACAAAGAGAACACGGATCGGAAGGTCGCCGCTTGATCACTCACCGATCCACAACATTTGACAATACCTCGTGCTTCAGCCTGGCCATGGTAAAGGGCAACCGTACCATCCAATACGGCGGCGGCGTAACGTCGCGCGGCGACGGACAACATGCCTACCGAACCGTCACAGCCTACTACGCGATAGCCCGCGTCCAGGAAATACGTGAAGTCATTGCCGCAACCACAGTTGAAGTCCAGTACGTCGAGCGCGTTGTCCCCACGAAGCTCGGCCTCGATCACGTCGTAAAGGAGCCGCTTTGAGAAACGGTATGTTGAGTTGAGTCCGGGGAGCCGCGCATACTCCTCCGCCCACGCATCCCAGCCCACCAAACTCAAAGCGTGGGGTTCGGTAGGATCGAACCTCTTGAATGCGGTCTTCCCCATTCCGCACCGCCACCGATTCGGGTTAGGTCAGGGATAGGATTTGCTTTCCCCTATCCCAAGTATCGCGCTTGGTACTGGAGGCGTCCAGCCAGTGGGATGAGCCCCCGTAGGAATTTGCTTTCCCCTATCCCAAGTATCGCGCTTGGTACTGGACGCGTCCAGCCAGTGGGATGAGGTACCCGGGCAGTCTCCGGTAGCTCGCATGCCGGGGACGGGATGTTCGTACCACTGCTCGGCTGTTTGCCAGCCTGCGGGTCGGTCATTGGCACCCCCGGGCACCCCGAATAGCCCCGAACCCACGATCTGGGGCTGCCGGTACAGCAGCGTTCTCGAGGCGGAACGGGAAACTGCGCAACTGTCACAGGAACTGTCGCACAACCCACGGCCACGGAGGGAATAAAACGGTCACGTAAGGAACGAAAACCCGCATGACGGCATCGTATCGCTTCCCCACGTGGTCGTTTGGCTGGCTTTCGAGTCCCTTGTGTCTACCGTGGGATGAGGACGCTACATCTATGCTAGATCGGGTACTTGGATAACGTTCGAATGGCACCGCGCCGCTAGTACTGCTCTGCCATCGTTGTGAGTTTGCTCTCAGAAGCTCGAAAACGTTAAACAGTGTTCGTGTTGTGCGTCCCCGAGCGGCGTTCGGGGCTTTCAGTTTCTACTTGGCTTCCCACCAACCTGCGTAGCATACCTTAGCAGCGCCTCACTTACGCAGCACGTAGCGAATCGTGAGTGAGGTAAGCTCACGCAGCTCGTCTACGCTGACCGCCTCGTCGTCAAGATAGCGTGGCAGGTGTTCGCGGATTGCGGGCAGCGCGTCGCCAACGATCTCGCGTTACAAGGGGTGTAGGTGAGTGCGACCGGCGTGTGATCCGCCCCAGGCAATTAACGCGATCATCCTAATATGTCTGCAACGCACCTTCTCAGGGCTTTGGCATCGGTCACCAGGCCAAGGGAAGTTCTGTCCATCAGAAGAAGATGGTACTCCAACGACATCATGACTGATAGGTGCCAATAGTGAGTCGCAAGAAACCGAGGGGACAGGATTTCCACAACGTGTGTTCCTGGTCTGCAGAACAGTAAGTTGCCCAGCGCAGCTCCATGTACTCCAATCACGACATCCGCCTCATGGAACGCACTTGCCTGATCCGCTACACTATGTCGTTCTGGAATGAAATCCACAACCGTGGCCTCAAGGTCATCTCGAAGCCTCGCGAGTAACTCATCGTGGTTTTGATGATCACGGTGCACCAAACGTCTGACTAGTAGTACTTTGTCTGGCTTGGATTCACCAATTTGACATCCAAGTCCCCTAAGAAGCTCTGCGCGAAGGTCGCGCATCAGCTCACCCGGCGGATGCTGTGGGTCAACCCAACTTGAAAACAATACAGTGTGAGCGCGGTGAGTATCGAGTACCTTAGCAGCCAATCCGCGCAAACGACTGGCGCCAAAAGGTGCCACAACTCGGTTCTCTGAGATTCCCAAAGCCATCAGTATCTCCTGCTGATACCTTTGCCGCGATGGAACGAACAACGGGATATCCTGATCACTCTTGAGAATATCCAGGAGCAACATGACTTTGGTAGCGATGTTTGTCAGGAAGTGATAGTAGTTCTCAGGATCGTGTCCTTGTGCAACTGCAAGAATATCGTGCTCCTGAATCCGCCTGGATTTGTAATATCCCGGTATTGGCATCGAAGTCTCGTCCGACATGCTTTTGCCAAAGCAACTCGATACCCAGTAAACATAATTGCGTTCGGCAGCCCAGTGATCTAGGATTATCCCCCGGTCATTGTATAGCAAGCCAAACGCTGTGATTGTTGCATCTCTAAGTTCAGCCACATAGGTTTGTTGCTTGGGATAATGATAGTCCTGAAAAGTTGGCATTCCAAAGGGTGTGTATTTCCTGCCGTGTTGAGCAATGTATTCAGAGTCGATGGGGCGAGCGATTTGAGGGGGGGGGCGTCTGCAATCCGGATATTCGTTTGTTTGAGTTACCCGGACCGCCAACTCCGATTCAATTCTTGTTATTCTTCTTCTTTTTGTCGGGCGAACTGTGTAAAAAAGAAAACTTGCCGCGGCGCCAAAGCCACGGTGAAGAGTAAGACTGAACAGTGCTCTAACTATTTGGTGGATTCTAGCGACAAATGAAGGCATAGACAGAACATGAAGGGAAGGTGTGGGCACCGTGAGCGAGGTTGGCGTTACGGAACAGAGGATCGGCGACAGGATCGAGCGGAACGCCCATCGCCGGCTTATCCAGATTCAACAAGGGGCGCCGGCGCGTCGCCGACGGTCGCTTCCACGGGGCGACGACGCTTGCGCGCGTGCCGGAGCCTCGTGGTTAACAGCGCCACGAGCACGAGCCCGAAAACGATCGGGCGTCGCGTGTCGGCCTTCACCAGCCACAAGTAGTGAAGCACTCCACCCACCGCACTGACATATATCAGCTGATGCAGTCGATTCCATCGGCGGCCGCCCAAGCGCTTGATCCAGCCCTTGGTTGACGTCACCGCCAAGGGTATCAACAACACCAAGCTCGTAAAACCAACCGTGACATAGGGTCGCTCCACGATGTCTTCAGCGATCGCCGCAAGATCGAAGAAATGGTCGAAGACGACATATGTCGAGAAGTGTGCCACCGCGTAGAAAAACGCGAATAGCCCGAGCATACGCCGAAACCGTATCAGCACACCCCAACCCGTCAGCCGTCGCAAGGGCGTGATGCTCAGGGTAATGAATAGGAAAATCAGTATCCAATCGCCCGTGCGATGCGTGATCTCTTCGATGGGATTCGCGCCCAACCGACCTTGAAGCAGGTCGGTGGCGAGCAACGAGAAAGGCACGAGGCACGCGACGAACACCACCGGTTTGCCGACGCGGCGTACCCATGTGGACAACGACATAACGCGAATCAGAAATTGCGCCGCAGATCCATGCCCGCGTACAGGTGACCGACTTCGTCGGCGTACCCGTTGAACAGCTGGGTCTTGCGTCTTTTGAACAGCCCTGGGAGTCGGCGCTCCCGCGCCTGGCTCCACCTCGGATGATCGACCTCGGGGTTCACATTGGCGTAGAAGCCGTACTCGTTCGGCGCCGTGATCGCCCAGGTGTTTCGCGGCTGCGTCTCGCGGAAACGGATGCTTACGATGGATTTCACGCCCTTAAAACCATATTTCCACGGGACGACGAGACGGAACGGCGCGCCGTTCTGGTTCGGCAGGTCCTCACCGTATAGGCCGACGGCGAATATGGCCAGCGGATGCATCGCCTCGTCCATGCGCAACCCTTCGACGTAGGGCCACGGCAGCACACGGCGGCGCTGTCCGGGCATCTGCTCCACGTCGTGCAACGTGCGGAACTCGATATACTTCGCGGCCGATGTTGGCTCGAATCGGTTGATCAAGGTGCTCAACGGGAATCCCCGCCACGGTATCACCATCGACCACGCCTCCACACACCGCATCCGATACACGCGGTCCTCGATCGTGATGCCACGGAGCAAATCGTCGAGATCGTAGGTGCCTGGTTTGGCGCATTCCCCCTCGACCGTCACGGCCCATGGCCTGAGGCGTAGCGTGTGGGCGTTCTTGGCCGGGTCGTCCTTGCCCGTGCCGAACTCGTAGAAGTTGTTGTAGGTGGTGACGTGTTCGTACGACGTCAACTCGTCGTCTTGCACGTCGTCGTCGTCGGGTCCGGTCGCCGCACGGACCGCCCACGGCACCGCGGCGCCCGCCGCCGCAATCGCACCGAACGCCGCAGTACGGCCGACGAACTTGCGGCGATTCATGTAGGTGGATTCCGGCGTGATTTCGGAGGACCTGATGTCGTCCGGTCGTTTGATGAGCATGTGTATATATCCTCGTATTGTCTGCTGGTTCTCAGAACCCCGTCGGGGCAAGATGAGTTCCCGGCCGACGATTAGAAAACGCTAATCTTTTTCTGCTCCCTCCTCCCTCCTCCCTCCTCCAACCTGCCCCTTTTCTCGCGGGGCGCAATCACCAGTTCTCACCGTCGCACCTCACGCAACCGCTGCACCGCGTCCCCCAACATCTCCGCGGTTTTGCAGAACGCGAACCGCACGGTGGTGCGACCGTCCTCGGCCCGGCTGTAGAAGCTGGAACCGGGCACGGCAGCCACCCCGATCTCTCGCACCAGCCATTCCGCAAACTCGACGTCGCCTTGGGAACTGAGGTCGGAAAAGTCCGCCAGGATGTAATAGGCCCCCGCCGGCGGGCTGCAGCGGAAGCCGGCCTCGACCAGACCCGCGTGCATGATATCGCGCCGCTCCTCGTAGGAGGTCGTGAGGTTGCGGTAATAGTCGGGGCCGAAGGCATCGAGGGCGACGGCCACTCCCTCCTGCAGCGGCGCCGGTGCGCCGACCGTGAGAAAATCGTGCACCTTACGAATCGCATCCGTGACGGCGGCGGGAGCCACGATCGTGCCTATGCGCCAACCCGTTACGCTAAACGTCTTGGAAGCACCGCTGATGGTGATCGTGCGTTCGCGCATGTCGGGCAGCGTCGCGATGGGGATGTGCTCGCCAGAGTACAGAATGTGCTCGTAGATCTCGTCGGTGACCGCATACGCGTCGTGAATCCGGCACAACTCCGCGATCCCCTCCAGCTCCTGCCGGGAAAACACATGTCCAGTGGGGTTGTTCGGTGTGTTGATAATGATCGCTCGCGTCCGTTCGGAAAACGCCGCCGCGATGCGGTCGAGATCCAACGGCTGATCCAACGTCATCGGTACAAAGATCGGGTTTGCACCGCAGAGCACCGCGTCGGGGCCATAGTTTTCATAGAACGGCTCCAAGACGATCACCTCGTCGTCGGGATCGACGATAGCCATCAACGTCGCGGCCATGGCCTCGGTCGCGCCGCAACATACGGTCAGCTCGGTTTCCGGGTTGACGGTGAGTCCGTACCACCCTTCGTATTTCCGTACCAACGCGTGACGCAGACGTGGTGCTCCCCACGTCACCGCGTACTGGTTTACATCGTCACGGATGGCTTGCACCGCGGCGTCCTTCAGAACGTCGGGGGTGGGAAAGTTCGGGAATCCCTGGGCGAGGTTGATCGCGTCGTGCTCCATCGCCAAGCGGGTCATCCCGCGAATGACCGACTCGGTGAAGGCGTGGGTCCGGCGAGCGGTTACGGCGTAGCGGGGAGCGGGGAGCGGGGAGCGGGAGGTCGTCATCCTGCTATGCCGCCCTGCTCCCTGCTCCCTGCTCCCCGCTCCCCGTCGAGGAAGAACTTCATGGATGTCCCCACGCCGACCTCGCTTTCGACCTGAATGGTACCGCCCCAAGATTCCACCAAGCGCTTACAAATTGCCAGCCCCAAACCGGTTCCACTCGTGGTGGTAGAGAACTTCGGCTCAAAGATACGCTGAAGATCTTCAGCACGGATCCCCGATCCGTTGTCTCGCACGGTGAGCAACACTCGTCCGCGCGGGTTGCGCCCTATTTGGATCACGACCTCGCCGGCGCCGGCGCCGCGCGCGTTCTCCACCAAGTTGATCAAGACCTCTTTCAGCTCGTCCTTGCGCACCGTCCCGAGGACGCCGTCTGGGGCCTGCACGGCCACCCGTGTCCCGCTCCCCATAGTGTAGAGTGACGCCGTTTCGCGCACCACCTCTGTCACGTTCACGAGAGCCATCGGCTCGACTTCGGCAGGCGGCGCACCAAATCTCGAAAAAGCTTTGGCAATCGCGTCGAGACGCTCGATCTCCGCGAGGATCTGCCGCGATGTTTGTTGCAACGCCTCGTCGAAGCTTCCCTTGGGGTCGCGGTGCGCGCGTTGCAGGTGCTGCACACCGAGTCGGATCGGCGTCAGCGGATTCTTGATCTCGTGTGCCACTTGGCGCGCCATCTCTCCCCACGCCAACACCCGTTCCGCCATCGCCAGCTCTGTGGCGTCGTCGAGCGCGAGCACACAACCCCGCTCATCGCCTGCGGTCAACACGGCCACCTGCGCCCGAATGCGTTTGTTTCCGACCGTGAATTCCCTGGCATCCATCTCACCCCGACCGTCGACAAACGATCGCACCCAGTTCCAAAATTCGTTCCACTCGGGCCCCGTTTGCCGGTCCACCGCTTCGTACGGCGACGGCTCGATCCCGAGCAATTGGACGGCGCGTGGGTTGGTGGTGGTGACGCGCAGCCCCTGTCCCAGGGCCACGACCCCCGTCGCGACATTGCTCAACACCGCGCCGGTGAAATTCAGCGCATCCTCCAACGCCGCTTGGTGCGCGGACACGTCAGCGGCCATCTGCTTGAACGCGTTCACGACGGGGACGAACTCCCTTGGCATTTGGGGATCGAACGGCGGCAGTTCCTTCCCACCGCCGATGGCTCCCGCCGCGTCGCTCAACGCCTGCACGGGTTTGGCCAGCTCCCGCCCCGCCGTCGCCGCCAGGCCCGAAGCCGCCGCAAACCCTATGGCGATCACGAGAATCAACGCAAAGAGGATGTCTTGCTGGTTGTGCCGCAGTTGCGGCTCGTCCGCCAGCACGGGAGCCGCCAGTACGAGCGACCGTCCGGTCGGGCTGGTCAACGCGCGGTACCCCACCCTGGTGTTCCGTCCGCCGATGTTGCGGTCGGCGATCGCCTGACGCTCCAGCCCACTTCCGAGGACGAGTTGCTGGAACACCTCGGGATGCAAATAGGGCTCCACCAGACCGAGTTCGGCCAACACCCTCGCGCTCGAGTGGAGCAGCTTGCCGTCTTCGTACAACAAGAGGTCGGCGTCGAGCTGATCGGCCAGCTCATCGAGACGCCGCTCGCTGCGAGCGCCCATGATGGCAAAGTTCAATTCGACGCCGCCGGCGTCCTGCAGCGTCTGAGTAATGACCAGGTCTTCGGTCGCCCGCACCTCCGCCGCAAACCGCCCCACGCTCCACGTTCCCAAGCCCAGCGTCGGCATGAAGAAGAAAAGAGCCAACGCGAGCGTGAGTCTGGTGCTGTAGGATTCCCCCTTGAGCGATCGCCACAGGGGTCGAAGATCGATCGTCACCCGACCCTGGATCGCCTCACCCAGCAACACGAACAAGGCCGCGAGCACCGCAGTGAGACATACGAGGAGGGCGCCTCGGACCACGGAATCCACGATTCCGCCGAGGGGAACGCTCAATTGGAGGTTTTTGAAGCCTTCTGGGAAAGCGAGCGATCGCTCACTCATTAACATACGGCCCTCTTTGCGCCAATCCAGACGCACGGCTGTGGCCGACGAGTATATCGGGGTCGCTACGAAGATCTCGTATGGCTCCACCGTCAGGGGATCGCCCAGAAGAAACTGAGCCAAACGGATGGGTTCGACGGCCTGCGACCGAGGTCCAACTATCACTGTCACGACACTACTATCGAGAAACGGGACCGTGAGCAAGTAGTGACCGCCGGGAGGGACGTTCAGTTCCTCGATCAGGGGATCTCCGCGCCCTACCGCATTGCGGGCGCTGACCTCGATCTCCCGGCGAGGCACCGAGAGATCGGCCAGCTTGAGCTCGGCGATGCGGTTTCCATCGAGGGACCATGTGGCGAGCGACGCGGGATAGTCGTCGTGACTCAAGGACGAACGCTGCCACCGGGTGTACAACTCGGCGGCCAAGCGAGGTACGGGCTGCGACTGCAGGGCCTTTCCGAAATTCTGCAAAGCGCCGGCCGCGATCGGATCGACCCGCTCCGCCAGTCGCTCGACGTCTCGTCCGGCGTTGAGCACTCTCCCATCCACCACCGCCGCCCAGATGAACAGCACGACCATCGAGCCAGCCACCCCGGCGCACGACGCGATAACCCGGGAGCGGCGCCCCGGGTGTACGGCAAGGAACATCACCGGAATCCAGAGCGGCACATACCACGGCGGCCACTCCGACCCGGGGTTCCATACCAGGAAGCCCAACAGCGCGAGAACGAACGCCAGGCTACCCGCGGCCCACGCACTCCACCACCGGTAGTGACTGACACCGGAGACGCGAACGCATAGGGCTGCCGCAGCCAACATCGCCGTCCCGGCCATCGCAATGGGTACGGACCAGGCGAGCCAGTTACGCAAACCGATGCCGCCTTCGGGAACGGCCACACCCTGCGCGAGCACGCGGAACACAAAGGGAGCTGCCACGACGATCAAACCAGCCGCGGGAACCAGCCACCACCGCCAAAGCACCGCGGATCGCCGCCACAGCGCCACGATCACCACTAGAGCGACGCCGGCGAGCACGACCAACCCGCCCGCCGACGTGCTGAAAAAGCCGAACTGTGACAGGAAATAGGTGCGTGGCGAAAAAAGCGGGTCGAGTCCGAGACGGGATCCCATGGGCGTCAACAAGAGCAGACCAGCACCACCCGTGAAGACCCAGAATCGCAACGGCTGGGCCACCAAGAAGAACAGTACCAGCAGCATCACAGCCGCAGCCGCGGCCACGCGCCTGCCGCCGCGCTCGAGGACGGTCAATTTGAACGTGCCCTGGGCTGGGGGAACCGGTCTCACAGAGAACAGCGTATCCGGAAACACCTCGTGCGAGTTGCAATCGGGCACGCAATAGTTGACGACGTCTGGGTCCGACGAAGCCGCTCCCGGCGCCCAAAAGTGCAGTTGGGAGCCGGTGGCTCGGGCGAAGCGTGCGGCGACCGACGTGGCGCGGTTGGGCACGGCGCTGTCGCCGGCAAGGAGGAGCTGGGCCACGGCCGTCTGGCCATCACGGGTGCGTTCCGCTTCCAAAACGACGTAGAACGGCGTGATCTGGACCCGAAGCGACACCCCGATGGGGACTGGCGGGATGCGGAGGTTACCCGCCCACGCCTGCGCTTCACCGGTGCGTCCAAACACGACCACGCCGCGTTCTGGGCTCCGGGCCGCCAGCCCTCCTTGCAGCGCGCCAAACATCTCGGTGCGTGAGGACGCTTCGAGATTCGCACCCCGGTCGGCCAGAGAACGAACGACCACGACCGCGTCTCCCAGGGTGCTCTCGAGCTGGCGGCTTGCACGATCGACCAACTGCGTCCGGACGTCGTCCCAGCGGTTCTCGATCCCGGCAACCTGCCACGTGGCGTGGAGCGCCGCACCCGAGCTGGCCAGCCCGAGCACCGACGCCGCCACTCTCGCGGGTTGGCTCGCCCGAGCCGCAAGAATCGTCGCAATGAGCGCAAACGCGGCAGCCGTCACCCCCCAGAAACCCACCGGATACCGTAACCAGAATCCGAGCGCAACGATCAGCGCCCCGATCCACGTTTCCCAGCGAGTTAAAAGCGTCGATCTCACGTCCCGTATATCTTCATCTTCCATGACGATGCGCAACCTCGTGAACCCCGCCCCCGCCCCCGCCCCCACCCCTGCCCCTGCCCCTGCCCCTGCCCTCGCGCCGATGGCGCGACCGTGCAAAGTCCCGATCGGGGTTTGCCTCCTGTGTTGGGCCCTGCTCGCGCCCGAGCCGGTCGTGGCACAGGGACGTACGTTCGACGAGGGGGTCTTGCGCGTCACCATCGGCGGGACCGAGGTGGCCCGCGAGGAGTTTTTGATCCTGCAGGGGCGCTCCTTCGACGGGGGGACCGGGTATCGGCTGCTGGCTACCGCATTCTACCCACCCAGGCGAACGAGGGTCACCATCCCGTCCTCGGTCGAACTGGGCCCCGACTCGCTGCCGCGGCTGGCCCAGTTTGGACCGATCGCCGGACGGGACCTCGTAACCCTGGCCCAGTTTGGAGCGCGGAGACTCATTTTGCAGACGCGCCGGTCCACGGGAAGGACCTTCCGAGAGTATCCGGGGGTGGCCCGGAATTGGGTAACCGACGATTCGCTGGTCTCCCTCTACGCGCTTCCCCCCGGCACCGCCACGGGAACCGTCCGGCTCGTCTCGCCGCGCCAGGGGAGTCGTGTGGACTTTGTCTTGATCGACCGCGGCCTCGAGGAGACCGTGGTCGGCACGCGCAGGCGTTCACTGCGGCACCTGGTTCTCAGCGCCGCGACCGATGTGAGGCATCTGTGGTACGACACGGGTGGCCGCCTCATAAAAGTAGAGATCCCCGCCCGGCAACTGTTGGCCGTCCGCGAAGTCGATTCCGCGATCCCAAACCGGTAACGCGGTACACTCGCTGGGCTTACCGGACTCGGGACGGCGAAGCCCACAACCGAACACTTTCCCCTCGCCGACCCGACCGTACTCATCGTAAGTCATTGTAAATAAACACTTTACAGAACATAAAATCGTGGCACGGCGCCTGCATATCCCTTAAGCGGTCAGAGGCCTTTGGGCCTCGACCCGGGAAAACGACCAGAGGGGCGATGTGTGACTGATTCGTCCGGGTCTTTTCCCCCAGCTCGCTAACGACACGTTGTCACTCGGGCATGAAACCACACCCCGAAGCGTGGCGTAGAGAATCGTAAACAGTTCAGCACAAGGAAGAATCCAAATGAACGCCCGTGCCATCCCGTTGTTCGGTATCCTGTTGCTTGGCGTCACGTCTGTGGCAACGGCCCAAAACCGGCTGCCGTCCATACCGCAGACCCTCTCGTTACAAGATGCTATCGACTTGGCCGAGACATACAGTCCCACCTATCTGGCGACCGCAAATGACCGCAGTCCTGCGGCGTGGGGGGTCCGGAACGCGTACGCGTCGTTGTTGCCGACCCTCACGGCGTCTACCAGAGCCACGTACAGGGGCGCTGGTACGCAGCGGTTTCTAACGACGGAATTCACCCAACCTTCTGCCACCATCGGATCCGGCTACAACCTGAACGTGAACTGGAACTTCGGCGGGAACACTTTGCTGCAACCGGGCGTGCAGAAGGCCGCGCTGAGCGCGGCGGATGCCTCGATCGACGCAGCCAGGATGACCCTCCGAAGCAGCATCGTGCAACAATACTTGACGGTGCGGCAAAACCAGGCGCAGGTGGAGCTGCAAGGGCGGCAGGTGGAGTCCGACGCCGAGAACCTGCGGCTTTCGCAGGCACGTTTCGACGTGGGGCAAACGACGATGATCGACGTGCGCCAGGCCCAGGTGGCCAAGGGCCAGAGCGATGTCGCGTTGCTGCAAGCTCGCCAAGCGGTCACGGTTGAAGTGCTTCGCCTCTTTCAACAGATGGGGGTGCCGGCACCCGAGGATCCGACCGTGGTGGCGCTGTCGGACACGTTCCCGGTCGTCGAGCCGGACTGGAGTCTGGACGAGCTCCTCACCGAAGCCGACGCGTACAATCCCGACGTAGGCGCGCTGAGGGCGCGGGAGACCTCGGCCGAGTGGAACGAGCGATCGGTCAAGTCTCAATGGCTACCGAGTTTAAACCTCTTCGCCACGTGGTCGGGCTTCACCCAGCAATTTACAGACGGAGGTTTCCTGCTTCCGCAAGAGCAAGGCAGAGCGGCAGGCAACATCGCCGCGTGCCAAGACGGCAACGCCATAAACTCGGATCTGAATAGTCGGCTGGGCCTGAGTCGCCCGATCATCTCGGACTGTACAACGGCGTTTGGACTCACCCCGGAAGATGAACAGGCGATCCTGGCGAGCAACGACGTTTTCCCATTCAATTTTGACAACAACCCGTTTGTGGCCCAAGTCACTATTACGCTGCCGATTTTCGACCAGTTCAGCCGCAACCTCCAGATCAGTCAGGCATCCGTTGCGGCCGAAGATGCCAGTGAACTACGCCGCGCGAGGGAGCTTCAAGTCCGCACCGACGTGAGCCAACAGTACTACGCGTTAGAGGCCACCTACCAGACGATCTCGATCCAAGACAATAACCGAGTCCAAGCACGGGACGGTCTGCGACTCGCTCGCGAGCGTTACCGGGTAGGTGCCGGAACGTTCTTCGAATTGCTTCAAGCGCAGGTAGCGGCCCAGCAGGCCGAATCCGACTACATCACCGCGCTATTCAACTATCACCGTTCGCTGGTGAGCCTGGAAGCGGCCGTCGGGCGCAGGCTTCGGTGACGTAGATAGGGGTCGTCATGCAATGAATTGATTAAACTGAGTAGAGATTGGTTATGTCCATAAAACTTGAAAGGTGTATCAACGAGCATGACAGGCCGTCGAAAAATCGCGATCGCCGCGATCGCTGTGGTGGGGTTGGGGAGCTTGATCGCGGGACAGATAAGCAGGAGCAACCGTGGCATCGAAGTGCGGGTCGACGAGGTCGAGACCCGTGACCTAATCGCTACGGTCGTTGCCAGCGGGAAAATCGAACCCACGCGCTCCGTGGATATCGCGTCCGATATCACGGGGCGTATCACTAGTATCCCCGTCGAGGAAGGCGATCACGTCCGGCGCGGCCAGCTCCTCCTCCGCATCGACCCCACCCAGTTCCAGGCAGCCGTGCAGCAAGCCGAGGCCGCACTCTCGTCGGCGAGGGCCTCCGAGTTGCAAGCGATCGCCAACCGCGATCAGGCCAAGCGAGCGCTCGACCGCGCGATCCAACTCCGCCGGATGGATTCCAACACCGAAGAAGCGCTCGAAAACGCCCGGGTATCCCACGAAGTGGCGGTTGCCGTGGCGGAGTCGCAAGGCCATCAGGTCGTGCAAGCACAGGCGCGGGTACGCGAAGCAACCGAGCAGCTTGCCAAGACGACCCTCGTGTCGCCGATGGACGGCCAGATCACCCGCTTGGCCGTCGAAGAGGGCGAGGTGGCCCTCGCCAGCACGTTCTCGCGTGAAACGGGATTGCTGATGACCGTGAGTGATCTCTCGGTGATTCAAGTCAACGTGCTGGTAGACGAGACCGACGTCGTTCAGATTAGCGACGGGGACTCGACCGAGATCACGATCGACGCGTTTCCGGACACCACGTTTTCCGGGCACGTCACCCGGGTGTCGCAAAGCGCCAGCCGGGGCGCCGCCACCGGCGGCGGGGCCGAACGCGCGGTGGATTACGACGTCGAGATCACGCTCGACGACCCGCCGCCGGACGTGCGTCCGGACTTGTCGGCGTCGGCCAAGATCATCACCAACCAACGCGTTGGAGTGCTGAGCATTCCGATCATCGCGTTGACGGTTCGCGAGCACCATCCGCTAGCGAGCGAAAACGTGGCGCGCGACACGAGCACCACCGAAATCGAGGGCGTGTTCGTCGTCGAAGCCGGCGTGGCGTATTTCCGCCCGGTGACGGTAGGCATCACGGGTGAGGAGCACTTCGAAGTGCTGTCGGGCCTCGTCAAAGGCGACTCCATCGTGTCGGGTCCGTACCAGACGGTGCGGACATTGGCCGAAAATGCGGTGGTGCGCGTGTTGTCGGACAACGCCGACAACGGGCGCAACCAGCGGTGACCGATCCCTCCTCCGTAATCGAACCCAGCACAGCCACAGCCTGACCATGGCGTTCTTTGAAGCCATCCGGCTCGCACTCCGCATGATCTGGGTACAGAAGCTCAAGAGCAGCTTCTCCATCGTCGGCGTACTTATCGGCGTCATGTTTCTGATCGCGGTAGTGACCATCGTGGAGGGGATGAACCAATACATGCTCGACGCGTTCTCCACCCAGCTGGGCGCCAACACATTCCACCTGCGACGGTATCCGGACTTCGACGTTGGCGAGAGCACGCGTGAGACGCGCAGACAATGGTACCGACGACCGCGGATCACCTACGCCGATGCGGAAGCGGTGCTGGCGGCCATAACAGTACCGGTCGTAACAACGTGGGTATCCGGCGGCCGCGCAGACGTGGAGTTCAAGGAGCTCAGCGTTTCAAGTGTGCAGATCGTCGGTGCCAGCGCAGATTACTTCGAGGTGCGTGATTTCACCATCGAAGAGGGTCGCGCATTCTCGGCGCAGGAGGTGGTCGCCGGGCGGGCCGTAGCCGTGATCGGCAAAGAACTGTCCGACCGGTTGTTTGGCGAGCTCGATCCCCTCGGCCGGGACATTCGGATCCACGCGATTCCGTATCGGGTGATCGGTGTCGTCGAAACACGGGGCAACATCTTCGGCGAGTCGCTCGACAAGTTCGTCGTTGCACCGGCGCTCTCGCCGGTCAAGCGGTTCGTAGCTCCGCCGAACGTGGTCGACGTTTTCATGGTCAAGGCCGAATCAGATGCGGATATGCGGACCGCGATACTCGACGCTGAAGCCGTCATGCGCCGTCGCCGGGGATTGCGACCCACACAGCCAAACAACTTCGCGCTCGAGAACCAGGACGCGTTTCTGGAGTTCTGGGCCAGCATCAACCGCTTCCTCGCGATCGCATTGCCCGGATTCGTGGGCATCTCGCTGGTGGTCGGCGGGATCGTCATCATGAACATCATGCTGATGTCGGTATCGGAGCGCACCTCTGAAATCGGTCTTCGCAAAGCCCTCGGCGCGACGAACGGCGACATCCTGCGCCAGTTTCTCGTTGAGTCGGCTGCGTTGGCGGTGATCGGCGCCGCTATAGGCATTGCTTGCGGGTTGGGAATAGCCGCAGTGATCGAAGCCACAACTCCGATGCCGACGAGCATCGCACCATGGTCCCTGGTCGTCGCGGTCACCATGGGCGCCGGGGTCGGCATCGTCGCAGGTCTCTATCCGGCCCGACGCGCCGCCAGAATGGATCCCGTGTACGCGATGGGGCAGGACTACTCGTGAAAGTCTTCGAAGGCGTGGGCATCGCCCTCGAATCCATTCGCGCGAGCAAGGGCCGGGCCGCCCTCACGATCCTCGGGGTCGCCATCGGCGTGGCGGTCGTCATGATCATCGCTTCGATCATCACGGGCATCAACCACGGCGTCACCGACATGGTCGCGCAATTGGGGCCTCGGACGTTCGGCTTGACGCGGAGCTTCGAGGGTAGCATCGAGACGTCCGACGAGGAGCGTCTAGCGCGGAGGAGGAGACCACCATTGACGCTGGACGAAGCCGACCGTATCGCCCAACTCGCCAGTATCGAGTTTGCGGTGATCACTGAAGGATGGAGGAGCCGGATCGCGTTCGAGAGTCGCAATCTCGGGTCCGTGTCTGTTGAAGGGCGAGGCCAGGAATGGCTCCAAGTCGGTGGCGGCGACATTCTTCCCGGACGCACGTTCACGCCAATGGAAGCAGCAACCGGCAGTCGGGTCGTGGTCGTCAATGAGACACTCTCGGATGTGTTGTTCGGTCGCCGCGATCCGATCGGTAAGCGTATCAAGATCGCCGGGGTGCCATACCGGGTGATCGGCCTCTACAGACCACCCCCACAGATGTTCGGCGAGACCGAATCACCTAAGGCCACCATACCGCACAACACTTTCGACAAGCACATCCCCCATTGGCGGGGCATGCGCATGTGGCTCGCGTTGTCACCCACTGCGAACGTGACCGTCCAAACCGCGATCGACGACGTCACGGGCGTGCTCCGCGGCATGCGGCGTTTGAAACCCGCCGTGCCGAACAACTTCGACATCGTCACCCAGGACAAGCTTCTCGAAACGTGGCAGGACATATCGGCCGTGTTTTTCATGGTCATGATGGCACTGTCCAGTATCGCATTGTTGGTCGGCGGAGTGGGCGTGGTCGCGATCATGATGATCTCGGTAACCGAACGGACTCGCGAGATCGGGGTGCGCATGGCCCTCGGCGCCAAACGTCACGAGATCCTGTGGCAATTCCTAGTCGAGGCGGCAACACTCACGATGGTCGGCGGAGCGATCGGTATGATGTTGGGTGGCGCCCTGACGGCCATCACGCGAGCCGTGACCCCGCTACCGGCGGTCGTACCGCTCTGGGCGATCGGCGCCGCACTGGCCGCGTCGGCGCTGACCGGCGTGGGATTCGGACTCTTGCCCGCGATACGAGCCTCGAGGCTGGATCCGGTCGAGGCGTTGAGGTATGAGTGAGACGTGAGACGTGAGAGGTAAGACGTAAGGGGTGAGAGGTGAGAGGTGAGAGGGCCGCCTTTCCGCCCCGCCGGTGGGGTGGAAAGGGAGTATCAGGAATTTTGTGTTTGTGAGCCATACTATGTACCTGCACTTTGGAGGCACGTATGGCGCGACACAAACGGTCGATCCCCCCGGAGTTGGTGGACCAACTGCTCGATGGCATCGACCCCCAGAAGGTCTTTGAATCAGACGGGCTCGTTGACGAGCTGAAGCGGGCGTTGGCTGAGCGGATTCTGGACGCCGAGATGGACGTGCATCTGGGCGGTGAGGAGGAGCACGCTCGAGGGAACCACCGTAACGGCCACAGCAAGAAGACGGTCCTGACCGACTCGAGCGCTCTCGAACTTTCAATTCCCCGCGACCGTCATGGCCGGTTTGCGCCCCAATTCATCGAGAAGTACCGACGTCGGTTCCCCGGCTTCGACGAGAAGATCATCGCGTTGTACGCCCGCGGCATGAGTACGCGCGACATCCAAGCTCACGTCCGGGAACTCTATGGCTTGGAGATTTCTCCCGACCTGGTCTCCGCGGTCACCGATTCGGTACTTGACGAGGTCAAGGCGTGGCAGAGCCGGCCGCTGGAGAGCGTCTACGCCGTTGTCTATTTCGACGCGCTGCGCGTGAAGATCCGCGACGAGGGGACGGTGCGCAACAAGGCCGTCTATCTGGCGATCGGCATTCGGTGTTCGGGCTACAAGGAGATCCTGGGGCTGTGGATCGAGCAGACCGAGGGCGCGAAGTTCTGGCTCAAGGTCATGACGGAGCTGCGCACCCGTGGCACCCAGGACATCCTGGTAGCCGTCGTGGACGGACTCCGAGGCTTTCCGGAGGCCATCGAGTCGGTGTTCCCCAACGCTCGCGTCCAGACGTGCATCGTGCACCTGATTCGCCACTCCCTGCAGTTTGCCGGGTGGAAGGAGCGCAAACCGCTAGCGGCAGCCCTCAAACAGATCTACCGCGCCGACACCGCGGAGGCGGCCCTTCACCAACTCGAGGAATTCGAGCAGGGCCCCTGGGGTCGCAAGTATCCGACCGTCGCGCAGAGTTGGCGGCGGCAATGGGAGCAGGTGATTCCGTTTCTTGCATTCGCCCCTGAGATCCGGAAGATCATCTACACGACCAACGCGATCGAGAGTCTACACAGCCAGGTCCGCAAGTCGGTACGCACCCGCGGGCACTTCCCTAGCGATCAAGCCGCTACGAAGCTAATCTGGCTCGTATTACGAAACATCGAAGCTACGTGGAAACGCCCACCGGTATCATGGGCGAAAGCTCGAAGCCAGTTCGCCATACTTTTCGGCGACCGTTTCAAGATTACTGACTGATGGAGAGGCTCACACACAAAATTTCCTACACGCCCGGTGGAAAGGCCCTCTCCCCTCTCACTTCTCACTTTCCGCCATTCCATCCAACAATCGAGAAACATCCTCCTCCACTACCAGCCCCCCTAACGTCGCCGCCGAGACAAACCTCTCGTCTCTAACCGTCTCGAGAAATGCCAGCAACCGATCGAAATACCCACCCACGTTGAGGAGACCGCACGGCTTGTCGTGCAACCCGAGTTGGCCCCAAGTGAACGACTCGAAGAACTCGTCCAACGTCCCCAACCCTCCTGGCAGAGTAATGAAGCCGTCAGACAGCTCGGCCATGGTGGCCTTGCGCTCGTGCATCGAGCGGACCGTGTGCAGTTCGGTCAAACCGTCGTGCGCGATCTCGAATTCGACCAGCGCGTCGGGAATGACACCGATGACCTCACCTCCCGCGCTCAACATCGCATCGGCCAGGGCGGCCATGACACCGCGATTCGCACCGCCATACACGAGCCTCAACCCGCGAAGTGCCATCTCGCCGGCAAGGCGGCGGGCAGCGTCCGCGTAATCCGAGCGTCTACCCGGACTGGAACCGCAAAAGACACAGATCGAACGCATAATCACCCAACACGACCCTTCCGCTCGGGGTTCGGGATTCGGGAATCGGGAGTCAGGGTTGACGGATTAGGTATACGGAGGATCACCACTGGGTACAACAGCCCGACTCCCGACTCCCGACCCCCGAATCCCGAACCCCGAACCCCGCTGTCGGGCTGGCGAGAAACCGCCGCACCCCTCTACCTTCCCTGGCCATGCAAACAGTCGATCTTCTCGCCATTGCCGCGCACCGGGACGACGTGGAGCTGACCTGCGCCGGCACGCTGATCAAGGCTCAGCGATCCGGCTACAGGACCGGCATCATCGACCTCACCGCCGCCGAGACCGGCACGAGTGGGGACGCCGAAACTCGAGCCCGCGAAGCGGACGAGGCGGCCAAGGTGATGGACGTAGTCGAACGGGTGAACGCAGGACTACCCGACGCGGGGATCTTCAATACACAGGAGAACCGTCGCACCGTGGTGGAACTCATTCGGAAGTCGCGGCCCACCACCGTGATCCTTCCCTTCCCCGCGGGCCGCCATCCGGATCACCGCATTGCGTCTGAGTTATGTCGAGACGCTTGCTACCTGTCCGGCTTGGCCAGATACGACGCCGAAGGCGACGCACATCGGCCGGAAAAGGTGCTCTACGCGCAGGCCTACAGAGAAGACCCCCTCAAGCCGACATTCGTCGTCGACATCTCCGCGGAGTTCGACACCAAGATGAAAGCCATCCACTGTTACAGCTCTCAGTTCGACGGCGTCAAGGCCGCCGGGGAGCTGTTCCCCACCGGCCAAAACCTCTACGAGCTGATTCGCATCCAGAACGCCCACTGCGGAAGCCTGATCCGCTGCGAGTACGGAGAGCCCTTCTACACGCTGGAAACGGTCAAGGTAGACGACGTGGTGGCGATGGGGGTTTCTACGTTCTAGCAGCGGAGGCAGGGCTGGGCATAGGGGCACGGGGGCACAGGGGCAGAGAGTGGGGGCCGTGAGAGACGTGCAAGGTGCAAACGTCGCACTTCCCGCTTCCGCTCCTGCCCCTGTGCCCCCGTGCCCCTGTCCCTTCCCCTGTTCCCAACTGCCCCCAACCACCCCCAGCTTGTACGTTTCTTTAGACGCCCATGAAGACAGCAATTTATCTCGACAACGCCGCTACGACGCCCGTCAGGACCGAGGTACTCGAGGCAATGATGCCTTACCTCACCGACGAGGCGTTCGGCAACCCCAGCTCGCCGCACCGATTCGGCCAGAGGGCCCGTGCCGGCATCGATAAGGCGAGGCGGCAGATCGCCGACGCTCTCCATGCCGAACCCGGTCAAGTGATCTTCACGTCTGGCGGTACCGAGGCAGACAACCTCGCTGTGATCGGTTCTGCCCTGGCGGCGCGCAAACGGGGTGAGCCGATGAGGGTGGCCGTCACGACTGCGGAGCACAAGGCGGTGATCGCCGCGGCGAAGACGGTCGAGGCCATGGGTGGTGAGGCGATGTTCGTGCCGGTGGACGCTCGCTGTCAGGTCGATCTTGCGGCGGTCGATGAGGCGCTCGCAAAGGGGCTTGCGGTGCTCAGTGCCATGTGGGTGAACAACGAGGTCGGCATCATTCAAGACGTTCGCACCCTCGCCGATCGATGCGCAGAGGCCGGAGTGCCGTTCCACACTGACGCCGTTCAAGCCGTGGGGAAGATTCCGTGCCGCGTAGATGATTTTCCGTGCCCGCTGCTGGCGATATCCGGACATAAGATCGGCGCGCCCAAAGGGATCGGTGCACTCATCGTGCGCGATCGCCAAGCGGTTCAAGCCATCATCCACGGCGGGGAGCAACAGTTCGGCATCCGGCCGGGCACCGAAAACGTTTCCGGAATCGTCGCCTTGGGTCAGGCCGTCGAGCTCGCCGTTCGGGAAGTCGGCGATACCGCCGGCAAGCTCGGCGGGCTCCGTGACGCGTTCGAGCGACGGTTACTCGAAGCGGTGCCAAATGCAACGGTCATCGGCGCCGACGCCGACCGCGCGCCGCATGTCAGTTCCGTGTCCTTCCCCGGTATCGATCCGCAGGCGTTGCTCATGCATTGCGATCTGGCAGGACTCGCGTGTTCGTCAGGCTCGGCGTGCAACACCGGATCTCCCAAGCCCTCACACGTGCTAGCAGCCATGGGACTGCCCGAGGAACTTGCGGTGGGTATGGTGCGCTTTTCCTTCTTCAAACAGAACACGCCGCTCGACGTTGAGCGGGCGATAGAAATCTTGCCGGGCATTGTTGCGAAAGTGCGCAGATTGGCGGAGGCGATGGCAAGATAAGGGGCAGCCGCCCCGCCGCCCCACCCGACCCAGGGGCAGCCCCCACCACCCCTCCTCCCCCGGGGCAGCCCCCCACACCCACCCATCCCGGGGCAGGTGGGGCAGCATGATACAGCGACCGGTTAGATTGTTCTCGATGCCAGCACACACCTTGATCCACCAGGTCTTCTGCCCCGGGTGGGGAGGCGCGGTTGGGTGGCTGCCCCATGGGCTGGGGTGCGGGGCGAGGGGCCTGCCCCGGGGTTGGGGGCGGTGAGGGGCGAGAGGGTTCTCGTGGCGATGTCCGGCGGGGTTGACTCGTCGGTGGCGGCCGCGCTGCTCGTCGAAGCGGGGTACGAAGTTATCGGCGCAACGATGAAGCTCTTCTGCTACGGCGACACCGTACCGGATCGGCCGTGTTGTTCGTTGGATTCCATTCAGGACGCCGCCGCGGTGGCGACCAAGCTCGACATTCCGCACTACGTTCTCAACTTCGAAGATCGATTCCGTCGCGACGTGATCGACAACTTCGTCGCCGAGTACGCGCAGGGACGCACCCCAATCCCGTGCGTGCGGTGCAACACGTTTACGAAGTTCCGCGATCTCGTCGCGCACGCGGACGCGCTCGACTGTCCGTACATCGCCACGGGCCATTACGTCCAGGCAAAGGACGGCGTGCTCCATCGGGGCATCGACCCGAACAAAGATCAGACGTACTTCATGTGGGGCATCGAGCGCGACGTCGTTCGCCGCATGATCACACCCGTAGGTGCGTTAACCAAAGAAGAGACCCGCGCAGCCGCTCGTGGGCTCGGCCTTGTTACCGCAGACAAGAAAGAATCCGTCGAGATTTGCTTCGTGCCCGACGGCGATTACCCGAGTGTGCTGGCGCGACATCTGGGCGCGGAGACCCCGGCACTCGCGCCGGGACCGTTTCTCAATACGGCGGGTGACGTCGTGGGACGTCATAACGGTTATGCCCGGTACACCATTGGCCAGCGCAAAGGATTGCCAGGAGGATATTCGCACCCGATGTTCGTCGTGGCGATCGAACCCGAGCAACGCACCGTCGTGATCGGCACCGCCGATGAGCTGTACGGCCATCGCGCGGAATTGGAGGAGATGAACTGGCTGGTGCAACCGCTGAGTGTTGGCGACGAGTGCGAGCTGCAAATCCGCTATCGATCGCAGGCCGTACCCGCACGCGTCGCTGCGACGAACGGCGGGCTCGAGTTGGAACTGCACGAACCCGCGCGTGCCATCACGCCGGGACAGTCGGGTGTATTGTACGACGGCGACAAGCTACTCGGCGGTGGGATCCTGAGTTAACGCGAACATTGCCACAGAGGGCACAGAGTACACGGAGCCCCACTCCTCCCACGCATTCTTTTTTTCTTTTGTCTAAGAAATAGATTCAATCAAGAAAAAACAAAGAGGGACCGGGGCCTCGGTGATCTCGGTGTCCTCTGTGGCTTCAAAGGCGCCTACACCCTACAACCTAACAGGTTGCGGAAAAAGTCGGGTAATGGACGATAGCATCGCGAGCCGGAAGTTCTTATCGTAGAGGGACCTCGATGGGAGTGCCACGATGCGCGGGAACAAGACGAATCAGTCGGCGCTGTTCAGCTATATCAGTGCGGAGGATCGGGTGCCCTCCGACCATCCGTTGCGCGCCCTGCGGGCGCTGGTGGACCCGGTGTTAGCCCGGCTCTCGCCGCAGTTGGACCGGCTGTACGCGCGGCGGGGCCGGCCGTCGATTCCCCCGGAACATTTGTTACGCGCGTTATTGCTGCAGGTGGTGTATACGATCCGGAGCGAGCGGCAGCTGATGGAGCAGCTCGATTACAACATCCTGTACCGATGGTTTGTGGGGTTGAATCTGGACGACGCGGTGTGGGTGCCGACGGTCTTTACGAAGAATCGGACGCGGCTGGTCGAGGGGGGCATCGCGGATGCGTTTCTGGCCGAAGTGTTACAGGAGGCGGAGCGGCGGGCGTTGTTGTCGAATGAGCATTTCACCGTCGACGGGACCTTGCTGGACGCGTGGGCGAGTCAGAAGAGTTTTCAGCCGAAGGCCGGCACCCGCCCGCCAACGGACGATGATCCGGGGAATCCGAGCGTGACGTTTCGCCAGGAGAAACGGACGAATGCGACGCATGCGTCGCGGACGGACCCGGAGGCGCGGTTGACGCGGAAGAGTGGGGGGCAAGGCGCGCAATTGGCGTACTTGGCGAGTGTGTTGATGGATAATCGGCACGGGCTCGTGGTGGCGACCGACGTGACGCAGCCCGGCTACGAGGCGGAGTGTGCGAGTGCGCTGGCGATGGTGGGGAGCTTACCGCCGACGGCCCGGCGTCGGACGTTGGGGGCGGACAAGGGTTATGATCGGTGCGGGTTTGTCGACACGCTGCGGGCGTTGGGCTGGACGCCCCACGTCACGCCGAACGTGCACCGCACGCGGTTGCGGAGCGCGGTGGATGGCCGGACGACGCGCCATCCCAGCTATGCGATCAGTCAACGGCAGCGCAAAAAAGTGGAAGAGATCTACGGGTGGGGCAAGACGATTGGGTTGTTACGCAAACTCCGACATCGCGGGACCCCGCGGGTCGGGTGGGTGTTTACGTTTACGGCCGCGGTCTACAATCTGATGCGGATACGCACCCTGACCCTGGCCGGAGGCAGCCCCTGATGGGGCAGTGTGGGCCGCATTCGTCACGCCGACCGCACCGCGGGGGCGGTAATAGGGGACCGCACGCTGGTACACCGTCGTGTTACCCGGACAAACGCGGCCCACCATGAATTTTTCCGCAACCTGCTAAACCCTACACCCTACAATGATGTCCCACATCCACGAGCTCGTGAATTTCCCCGGATCCTCGGGCATGTTGTCCGGAAACCTGCAGATCCCCGAGCAAAGCCCCAAAGGCGCCGTTCTCTTGAGCCACTGCTTCACGTGTTCCAAGTCCCTCAAGATCACGCGGAGGCTCGCGACCGGCATCGAGGCGGGGGGATACGCCGTGTTACGCTACGACTTTACCGGCCTGGGAGAAAGCGAGGGAGACTTCGGGGAAACCACGGTCACAACCAGCATCGCTGACGTCGAGGCCGCCGCGTTGTATCTCGAAGGACGCGGATTCGGTAATTGCGCCATGGTGGGTCACAGCCTCGGCGGCTCCGCCACACTGCTCGCGGCTGATGGCGTGCCCGGCGCTCGGGCCGTGGTTGCCGTCGCGGCGCCCGCCGGCCCCGAACACGTGGCGCACCTCTTTGCCCAAGAAGACATCGTCGCCGCACTCGAGCAAGGTCGGGCGACGGTGTCGATTGCCGGACGCCAGTTCGACATCTCGCGTGAGTTCTTCGAAGACTTAGAGAACCACAGCGTCGAACGCATCGCAGCGCTGAACCGTCCGTTGCTCGTCGTACACGGACCGACCGACACGATCGTTCCGATCTCCGAGGGTAACAAGATCTTCGACACCGCGGCCCATCCCAAATGGTTCACTGCCATTCCCGACGCCGACCACTTGTTCACGAAACCGGGGACCGCGGACAAGGCCGCCGCGGTGATCGTGACGTTCCTCGACATGTTTCTTAGCTGATGCGCGGGGATTTGATAGCCACAGAGGACACCGAGATCACAGAGTCCGCGCGGACCGGCCCTAACCTACACCCTACACCCTACACCCTACTCCCTACTCCCTACTCCCCTACCCCCTGCTCCCTGCTCCCTGCTCCCTTCTCACCTCTCACCTCTCACCTCAAACACCATCTTCATCCCGGCCTCCAAGTGCTCCGCAATGTGGCAGTGAATCATCCAGCGTCCGGGGTTGGAGAGCTCCAGGAGAATGTCGGCCGAGGAGCCCACCGGCAAGAGGATCGTATCTTTCCACACCAGGTTGTCGTTCGCGACGCCGTCTTGCTCCAGGATCAAGAACCGCTGTCCATGAATGTGTATTGGGTGCTGCATCGCGTGGAGTGAGCGGCGGTCGTTGGTCAAACGCACCTTGACGACGTCACCGACATCAAATTGCCATTGCACCTCCATATTCTCGTTTTGCGATGTCGGTTCATGCAAAATCCACTGTACTTCCTCCGACGTCGACACCCAATTCATCATCGGCATCGTACCGCTCCACTCCACCGGACTGAAGTAGATCGAGTCCATCCGCATCATCCACTCGACCGACACCGGCAGGTTCGATGTACGCAGGCGTAGTATCAACTCGTGATCCACCGGACGATCGAATTGATCCCGATACGCGTCGATATCCCCGATGACGTCGTGATGCTCGCGGAGTTGATTGAAGACATCCGTGTAGTCGTGGGCTGGCGGACCGGGCTCCACCAGAACAACACCAATCGTGTCGTTTTCGGGGAAGAACGTTCCGAACAAGTGATTGAGGCCTTGCACATTGTTTGTGAGAGCCACATCGCCCGATGCATCGAACCGCACTTCGACGATGAATCGCTCGGCAGGGGCGATGACGACGTTCTGCACCCAGGCTTCGCGCTCGAATTTTCCGATATCCGATCCCACCACCTTTATGGCCGCGCCGCCGAACGTCAGGTTGAAGGTGCGTGTGTTCGAGACGTTCGTCAGGAAGAAACGCACCACCTCGTCTTCCTTGACCGTCAAGCCGTATCGCGGCTCGCCATTCACAAGCAACACGTTGCCGAAGCGTCCCATCAACGAGTGCGTAGCCCGCTCCCGACCAAACGGGACCAACCCATCCATGCCGACAAGGAGATCGTCCAACATCAACACTTCTTCGCGGTTGACGGCATTGAAGTACTCCGGATCGGACGAGCGCACCAGCATGTTGCCGTACAATCCAAGATCTTGTTGCACGTCTTCCCGATGATGCGGGTGATACCAGTAAACCCCCGCGTCAGGAAAGTACACGCGGTACTGGAACGTTTCGCCGGGCTGCACCGGGTCCTGCGTCACGCCAGGCACGCCGTCGAACCGGTTGTCGAGACGCAAACCATGCCAGTGTACCGACGTGGGCAGATCGATGTAGTTGGTGAAATTCACCACGATCGTCGCGCCCTCCGACACCGCGATCAGCGGCCCGGGATACTGCCCGTTGAAGCCGTACATCGTGAATATGCGCCCCAACACCCGCCGTCGGACGATGAGTGCCTCCAGGTCCAACGTGTCGCCGTCGTTCAGCTCGTACAACTCGCGCGGTCGGGCGTCGACGGTACGGACGGGGTCACTTACCGGCAAGAACGGGGCAACCTTCGGCCGTAAACGCTCCATCCCCGGCATCATGGGCACGGCCGGATGCATCGGCGGCATCGTCCACCGCTCGGCGACTGCTGCATCGGCGTTTGCCGGAGCCCTCGGCATTAAGGCCATATGCTGGCCGGGTAGCATGCGCATGCTGGGCGACATGCCGCGCAACACCAGACGACCCTCGCGCTGCTGCACCGAAGCGGAGCTTTCGGCACTGATCAAGACGAGGAATTTGTTGAAGTCGATCCTGCCCGGGCGCGTGAAACCGTTGCGGACCTCACCCAACTTGATCATTGGATTCAACACCGGCGTGGTGGCCCAAGCGACATACGTGGTATACGGCCCCAACGTCGATGGCTCGGGAAGCCCGTCCACGGCGAGGGTCATGTCGTATGCGTGGCGTCCGTTCGGAGAAACCGCCACACCGAACGGAGTGATCACACGGCCCATCGTTGCGGTCCCGGACGCGTCCAACAGATCGGGGGTAGGAATCAGCGTGAGACAGTAGAGATCCTGATCCGGCTGGGTCCCTTGCCTCCTATCGGTCTCGCATGCCAGCCGCCGGACATCGGTATCGCCCAGGCCAGCGAGCGTCAGCGCGACGAGCATGACACTACGTTTCACTCGAGGCGCCAACATGGGATTTATCATGTGAGCAAGTTGTACGACGGTCGGTCCGATCTCAAGCCCGGCGGATTATCATCCTATGGCTTCAGTCCTATGCAAATCAACGGTACCAAGTAGTGACGGCACAAAACTATGTATCTTGCAGGCCACTAGTGTTGGTCTCACGTTTGAAACGTTTTGATGAAAACGGGCGTAGTGGCAGTGTAAGGAACGCGTTTTGGGGGAAAAGCAGCATGCGAGGATTCATCTTTAGGATGCTCATCACGTCGCTTGGCCTGTGGCTCGCGGATACCATGTTGAGTCGTATGAGCTTCGACGATGCGGGTACCATGATCTTGTCGGCGCTCCTACTGGGAATCGTCAACGCCTTTGTGCGTCCCATTGTCGTGGTCCTTACTCTTCCAATCACACTTCTCAGCCTCGGAATTTTCTTGTTGGTCATCAACGGGGCCATGATTCTGCTCGTCGCCGGTGTGATGCCCGCCTTCCATTTGGAGGGGTTGGGCACCGCAATGGTGGCGTCCGTTGTTGTCGGACTCACGAGTTGGCTCGCCAACGCCTCGGCGACCAAGAAGCATCACAAAAATAGGATCGTCATCGGCTGATCCCTAGCAGGGCGCTGAAAAAGGCACACGGCGGCGGCAGCCGAGGGGAGCGGGCGCGGGCGCCGCATCGCCCTTTTTCAACACCCTGCTAGGTCCTAGGCTGTTCGGGGTTCCTTCGGTAGGACCGTCGACTCGCCCAGTGCTTCCCCATCGACAGGCACGCATGGGTCGGGGAATGACTCGTGGGCCCTGGCCTTGGCTACCCTCCCCAGGTTCATTAGCCTGCATGGCACGTGAACCGGCCCACCACGGCCGTCTTCGACCACCCCATCCGACCGAGGAGCACCGTGACGCCGCTGTTCTCGCTCATTCGTGAACTGAGTCGACATACCGTCGGTAACCGGAGATGAGCTGGCGATTGCGCGGTTCCTGGAAGGAGAACTGTCCCAGCGCGGGTTCACCGTTCGACTGCAAGAAGTCGAGCCCGGGCGGTTCAACGTGGTCGCACACTCCGCTGAGTCCCTCGATGTGATATTGTGTACGCATTTGGACACGGTGGCGCCGTTCATTGCCAGTTCCGAGGACGCCGATTTCATCTACGGCAGAGGGGCGTGTGATGCCAAGGGGGTGCTTGCGACGATGGTGGCAGCGGCCGAACAGCTGTACAGCGATGGCGTGCCCGGGATGGGACTCCTGTTCGTCGTCGGCGAGGAGGTCGACAGCGCCGGTGCGCGGCATGCGAACGAGCTGGGAATCACCTCCCGTTACGTCATCGTCGGTGAGCCTACCGAGAATCAGTTGGCGAGCGGACATAAAGGAGCGCTCGAATTCCTGCTCCGAGCTGAAGGCACCGCCGCGCATTCCGCGTATCCCGAACACGGGGATTCGGCAATCGACCGCCTCCTCACAGCGCTCGACCAGATTCGTCAAGCGAATTGGGGGCAGAACCCACGCCTTGGCCGTGCCACGGTGAACATCGGTACCATCTCGGGGGGCGTCGCCGGCAACGTCATGGCACCGCAGGCGGAGGCGCGTGTTTTCGTGAGATTGGTCGGCCCGGTTGCTGCAGCGCGGGCTGCGCTCGACGAAATCGTGAATGGCGATGCCCGTCTTGCGTACGAAGTCACAACCGAAAGCGAACCCGTCGAGTGCGAAACAGTCGAAGGACTCGACGCGACGCCCGTGGCGTTCGGGAGCGACATTCCCGCACTCACGGCTTTTGGAAAACCGCTATTGTTGGGGCCGGGATCTATTCATGACGCTCACACGGACGGGGAGAAGATTGCGAAACAACAAGCCCTCGAGGCCGTCGACCTGTACTGTCGCATTGCCCGGCATTTCTTGGAGACACCGACGTGAAGCCTGACCGACCCTTGCGGGTCGCGATCTTGGGAGCCACCGGCGCGGTCGGACAGCGGTTCGTCGCACTCCTATCGGATCATCCCTGGTTCGAGATAACCCGCGTGGCCGCCTCGGAGCGTTCGGCGGGCAAGACCTATCGCGACGCGTGTCGGTGGCTCCTGCCCTCGCCAATCCCGAATGGGGTTGCACCGTTGGTCGTCACGGACCTATCGGCCTCCGACGACATCGATTTGGCGTTTTCGGCCTTGACCGCCGACGTGGCTGGTGAAGTCGAAGTATGCTGGGCACAGGCGGGGGTGCCGGTATTTAGCAACGCCCGCAACCATCGCATGGAACCCGACGTGCCTTTGATGATTCCGGAGGTAAACCCGGACCATTTGCGGCTGATTCCCGGCCAATGTGAATCACGACAGTTCCCGACGTCCGGATTCCTCGTCACCAACGCCAACTGCTCGGCGACATTTCTGGCGATGGCATTGGCTCCGCTACATCGGACGTTCGGCGTTGAGTTCGTATCGGTCGTCACCATGCAGGCTGTGTCGGGTGCCGGGTACCCGGGTCTATCGGCATTGGACATTTCGGGCAATGTGATTCCCTTCATCTCCGGTGAAGAAGAAAAACTCGAGTCGGAAACTCAGAAGATCCTCGGCTCGCTGCGCAACGGCGCGATCGATCCCGCCGACCTTCAGGTGTCGGCCCAAGTGAATCGCGTCCCGGTGATCGACGGGCACCTGGAATCCGTGTCGGTGAAACTCACGAATCCCGCGAATCTCGACGACGTCCGCGACGCCCTGCAGTCGTTCTCGGGAGGACCGCAGACCGAAGATCTTCCCTCGGCTCCGCCGATGCCCATCGTGGTGCTGGATGAGCCCGATCGTCCACAGCCGAAGCTCGACGTCGATCGCGAAAACGGGATGGCCACGTTCGTAGGTGGCTTGCGACGGTGTGTTGTGCTGGACTACAAGATGACGGTTCTCGGTCACAACACGCTGCGCGGAGCGGCTGGCGGCTCGGTGCTCAATGCCGAGCTCGCGGTGGCCCGGGGGTTGATCGGAGGCGGGGCGTGATCGTCGTAAAGTTCGGCGGCACCTCGTTGCCGAATGCCGAGTCCATACGTCGGGTCGTCAGGACCGTGAAGAGTCGCCACGTTCCCATCCTCTCTGCACCCTGCGGCGCATCCGACACGCGTGTGTCGTTTGTGGTGCCGCCCGAGAGGCAAAAAGCCCGATCATGAAACTAGCATTGCTCGGCTTGGGACGTATGGGGGAGGCAGTGGAGCGCCACGCGCTGACGGCCGGCCACGAGATAGTGACGAAGCTCGACATCGACACCAATCCCGGCGGCGACGCGCTGCGTGAGGCACTGAAGGGGGCCGAGGTCGTGGTGGAATTCACTCACCCCGACGCCGTGGTCCGCAACATCGAAGACGTGGCTGGGGCTGGGATCCCGATGGTCGTCGGCACCACCGGATGGTACGACAGGATCGACGAGGTCCGCGGTGTCGTGGAATCAAATGGTACGGGTCTGGTCTGGGCAGCCAACTTCTCAATCGGCGCGCAACTCCTCGAACGGCTTGCGGAACACGCCGCTGCCTTCCTCGATCGATTCGACGAATACGACCCCTATGTTGTCGAACACCATCATCGCGGCAAGCGAGATGCCCCCAGCGGCTCGGGCGTCCGTCTCGCGGACAAGATCCTCGCAGCGATGAGACGTAAATCCAGAGCGATTGCGGGAAATCCGGACGGCCCGATTCCAGCGGACGGCTTGCATGTTGCCAGCCTGCGGGCGGGCGAGGCATTCGGCAAACACACGGTCGGGTTTGATGCGGCGGCCGAAACGGTAGAGCTGACTCACACGGCCCGAAGTCGAGCAGGGTTCGTCCAGGGCGCGCTCTACGCTGCCGAATGGATCCGCAGCCGCACTGGTTTCTACGAGTTTTCGGAACTCTTCGACGAGGTACACGGCGCATGACCCAACCATGGGAAGGAACTTTCACGGCTATCGTCACCCCTTTTCAAGGCGACGGGTCGCCTGATGAAACCGCCCTACGCGCTCTCGTGGACCGGCAAGTGGCCGGAGGGGTAAGCGGCCTCGTACCCTGTGGCACGACCGGCGAAGGGGCCACGATGAGTAATGAAGAGAAGATTCACGTCATCGACATCGTGAACGATCAAACCGACGGTCGCGCGCGCGTCCTCGCCGGCGCGGGGGGGAACTCGACCAGAGATGTCATCGCGTTGGCAAGACAAATCGACGCACTCAATATCGATGGTGTCCTCATCGTCGTTCCGTATTACAACAAGCCGACGCAAGAAGGACTGTACCAACACTTCTCGGCGGTGGCCGACGCCGTACAGACACCCGTGGTGATGTACAACGTTCCCGGCCGCACCAGCGCCAACATGAACGCCGAAACCGCCTTGCGCCTCGCGGAACACGCAAACATCGCCGGCACGAAAGAGGCGTCTGGATCGCTCGCACAAGTAATGGAAATCGTGACCAACGCGCCCGCCGACTTCGCCGTGTTGTCGGGCGAAGACGATCTCACGCTGCCGATCGTCACGCTTGGCGGCTGCGGTGTGGTGTCCGTGGTCGCGAACGAGGTGCCGGACATCATGAGTGCCATGGTGCGGGCGGCACTCGACGGCCGGATGGCAGACGCCAGAGAGCTTCATTACAAATTGCTGGGGCTCATGCAGATCAACTTCATCGAGACCAGCCCCATCCCCGTCAAGGCGGCTCTCGCGATGATGGGATTGATCGAAGAGCACTACCGGTTGCCCCTCGTCCCCATGGCCGACGCAAACCGCGATCGGTTGCGTGTGGAACTCGTGAAGCTCCAATTGGTCGAGGCCGTGTGACTCCGAGCCCCCTCAAAGCAGAAATCGAGAGGCTGTACGAAATACCGGCCGCGGAGCTGCCCGACGACACCACCCAGGTGGTCGCTGAACTTCGACAACGGCTCACGGCCGGCGAGGTACGGGCCGCGGAACCTACCAGCGACGGCTGGACGGTCAACGCCTGGGTCAAGAAGGGAATCCTCTTGGGTTTCCGCGCTGGACAGATCGAGGATTACTCGATCAATCCCCAGTTCCCCTTCTTCGACAAGGCCACCTTCCCACCTCGCCTCCTGACGCGCGACGACGGCGTGCGGGTGGTGCCTGGAGGTTCCTCCATCCGTGATGGAGCATACATCGGTCCGGGCGTCGTGTGCATGCCGCCGATGTTTGTGAACGTGGGGGCGTACGTGGACGAGGGAACGATGATCGATTCCCATGCGCTGGTCGGATCGTGCGCGCAAATTGGCCGCTACGTGCACCTGTCAGCGGGTGTGCAGATCGGCGGCGTTCTCGAACCCATCGGCGCCATGCCGGTGATCGTCGAAGACGACGCGCTCGTGGGCGGCAACTGCGGCGTGTACGAGGCCACGATCGTCGGTGCGGAGGCGGTACTTGCACCCGGCACCATCCTCACCAAGTCGACACCGATCTATGATCTGGTCAACGACAAGATCATCCGCGGCACGGCCGACACACCGCTGGTCGTTCCCTCCCGAGCGGTGGTGGTGGCCGGCAGCCGGCCCGCCAGAGGCGAAACCGCGACGCGTGACGGTGTTCATCTCTACACACCCGTCATCGTGAAATATCGCGATCCGGGCACGGATGCGGCCCTTGAGTTGGAGGAGGCGCTGAGGTAGGCGGGTGTCGGGAGTCGGGAGTCGGGCGTCGGGCGTCGGGCGTCGGGGGTCGGGGATTCCGGTAATGTATCCGATGTGCGGGTGGATTCAGTTCCGACCCCCGACACCCGACTCCCGTTCTCCTATTCCCCCACCACAATCGCCACCACCTCTCGATGCCGCGGCCGATTGTCCAGGTTGATCACGATGACCTGTTGCCAGGTTCCCAGTTGGAGCTGGCCGTCGACGACCGGAATCGAGATGCTGGTTTTCAGCAGCGCGGAGCGGACGTGAGAGAACCCGTTTCCATCTCCCCACCTTGCGTTGTGTTCGTAGTGGGCGTTGACGGGAGCCACTTGCTCGAGGGCGTCTCGCAGGTCCGACAGGGCACCCCCTTCGTATTCGATCGTCGTCACCGCGCCGGTCGATCCAACCAACGCCACGACGACCACCCCATCCGCTACGCCCGACTCACGAACCAATTCCTCCACGTCTCCGGTGACGTCCGCATGCCCGAATTCTTCAGCGAGGTGACAGCTCCAGCGGCGATGTTTGACCATGTCTAATAGGTATGAAGGCAAGAAGTGGAAAGTGAGAAGAAGACCGCATCCCGTACCGCCAGCTTGCAAAACCAGGGAACGCATTAATTTATAGCAGCTAGCAAACTTGCCGAGTCAACCGATCCACTTGGGAGCGATCCATGCTAGACACATCCGAAAGGAAACATACCATTCCGCCGCACGTCCAGGCGATCAGAATGCAGCGGTACAGCCTCTACCTGCTGGGCGTCGCATTTGCCCTTGTCGGACTCAACTACCCGTCGCTCACGATGTCCAGCGTGTTGTGGTTTGCCGCCGGACTTTGCGCGGCCTTCGCCCTACTGTGCGCCATCGCGGTCGTCATCCTGCAAGCGATTGCCTGGAACTTCGACCGTCTACGGGAAGAACAATCGGGACTCCGAACATCACAGGATCTTCGCCAGCCGGACCAAACGCCTGGTGCGTAACAAGCCTCACTGACCACATGCATCGGTTTCTCATACCAGCCCTGGTCGTCCTGGCGACTTCGAGTTGCAAGAGCAACTCGAAGTCGCTGGGGTTGATTTATCTCAATGGCCGGGCGGTGGAGCCCGCAGGTGACACCGTGCTCGCCATGACCACTCAGGGGTTGGGGGGAGTCATTCTCTACCACATGACAACCGGCGCGGTCGATACAATAGCTAAAGGCGTCCTCACCGCTCCTGTCCACGTCCAGTTCGTCCAGGATCGGTGGTACGTCTCGGATCTCGTGGGGGACCGACCGAGCATCGCCGTGCTATCCTGGAGCGGCGAATTGGAACGAGCAATCGATCTCAAGGACCTGGTCTGGACCCCCCATCAGTTTGCGGTCCTGCCCGACCAACGCATCATCGTTCAGACCACCGACGGCCGGCTTGTGGCGCTGAGCGGAGACACCGTGACGACGTTTTCGCTCGTCGAGATCAGCCAACGTCCCGGCCTCCTCGCCGGTATCGCGGGTGGCGTGCTGCACATGGTTCCGCTCGTGCACATCACGTTCTACAACGAGTTCGGACATATCCGCTGGCGCGTTCCCTGGTACTGGGCGGAGACGGCGTACTTCACCGACATCGCCACAGATATGAACGGCCGCATTCATGTCATCGCCGGCGTACCGAGTGACCAAGAGTTCGTGGTGTATTCGCTGGGAAGAAACGACGGAGAGGTGCTGCGATGGTCGCGGCCCGGACCGTACGCCACCTTCACCGTGCTACGGAACGGGGTTTTCCGGCCGGATAGTTCGGAGAATTGGATTGGGAAATAGGGAGTAGGGAGTAGGGTGTAGGGTGTAGGGTGTAGGGTGTAGGAGTAGGGTGTAGGAGTAGGGTGTAGGAGTAGGGTGTAGGAGTAGGGTGTAGGAGTAGGGTGTAGGAGTAGGGTGTAGGAGTAGGGTGTAGGAGTAGGGTGTAGGAGTAGGGTGTAGGAGTAGGGTGTAGGGCTGGCGTGCTTGAACCCTACACCCTACAACCTACACCCTACAACCTTTTTAATATTTCATCTCCGCCGCCTCCGCAAAATCTTTGAGCAATTTTCGCTGTTCATCGGACAGCTTCTTGGGAATCGTCACGTCGATCTGGACGTACTGATCGCCACGCTGACCGTTGCGTTCGATACCCATCCCTTTCAGTCGCAACTTGCGGCCGGGTTGAGTACCGGGGGGTATGCGCACCGCGACCCGCTTACCCTCGATCGTTCGCACGCGAATCTTCGTGCCGAGTGTCGCGCCCGCCAAGTTGATCGGGACGGTGCATATCAAGTCGTTGCCTTCGCGCCGGAAGAAGCGATCCGATTTGACTTCGAAAGTGATGACTAAGTCTCCCGTCTTGCCACCCGTAGGATGCCGCTGCCCCTGACCCTTCAACCGCACCTTGGTTCCTGAATTCGTGCCGGCCGGTACTGTCACCATCAGACGTTTGTCCACATCGACCTCCCCGGCTCCACCACACTTCTTGCACGACTTGCTCGCTGTCGTGCCACGCCCGCGGCATCGAGGACACGGACGGTTCACCGCGAACCCGCCGTGACCGAAGCTCACCGTCCCTCGCCCCTTGCACTCACCGCACTCGGTCACCGAGGAACCGGGCGCCGCTCCGTTGCCACCGCAGGTCGGACACGCTTCCGACACCGATACCGTCACCCGTACCTTGCCACCCAAAGCCGCCGTCCGGAACGGAACCTCTACTGTCATCTCGATTGGCTCAACGACGACTGCTTTCCTGCTTCGGCCAAAGATGGAAGAGAAGATGTCGCCAAGACCACCGAGTCCACCGAGTCCGCCAAAATCAATGTCTTCAAATCTTGCACCAGCACCCGATCGGCCCCCACCGGCGCGCCCACCTGTGAACGCACCAAACTTGCGCATCATGTCGTACTTCTTGCGCTTGTCGGCATCGCTCAACACCGAGTATGCTTCGGACACCTCCTTGAAGCGTTCCGACGCATCCTTGTTGTCAGGGTTCTTATCGGGGTGATACTTTTTCGCGAGGTTGCGGTAGGCCTTCTTGATTTGCTCCTTATCCGCCGACGCGGCGACGCCAAGTATGCGGTAATAGTCCTTCGTCGCGGCCATTAGGTGGGTCCCTGGTCCCCGTCACGTTGCCACATGAATACCTGTACCCGAGCCGGACGAATCAACGCACCGCCGAACTTATAACCCGCTTGTAGAAGGGCACCGACAGTGTGGTCTTGTTCTTCCGCTTCGGCGGGAATGGCACCTACCGCTTCGTGCAAATTCGGATCGAACGGGTCGCCCTGCTGACCAACTCGTTCCAAACCGGCGCCCTCCAACTCTCGAAGCAGTTTGCGTTCGACCAACTCGATACCAGCGATCACATCCTCAGCGCTGGTCGTGGACCGGTCCAGGTCCAGGACGCGCTGGAAATCATCGAGCGCATCCAAGATGCTCGACACCACGTCCGCCTGCGCGCGATTCCACATCTCGGTCCGTTCCTTCGCCGTCCGCTTGCGGAAATTCTCGTACTCCGCCGCGGTGCGCAGATGCCGGTCTTGCAGTTCATTCAATTGGCTCTGGAGTCGCTCGACAGCCTGGTCCCCCGTCTCCGCCGGAGGAGACGCCGCGGCCGTGTCGTCGGCGCCGCCCCCGGCGCCGCCCTCGGCCGCCGGCGGTTGGGGCGTCTCACCCGAAGCCGAAACCTCTCCGGTCTCAGCTTCGGCCTTCTTGTGACCAGAACGCTTCTTCCGTGGATTCATCGTCCCACCATGGCACTATTCGTTTGTTAGGGTGTCGAGACGGACGTACTATAGCGGGAGTGCACGGTCCGTACCAGCATTACAGCCAAAATGGCAGCTCAGCGCCTGCCAAACCGTTTGGTAGGGCCCGCACTTAGGAAATGAGGCCTCGAACGAGGTTCAGGGCCGCCTGGGCAGATCGTTGCCTGACGCCATCACGGTCTCCGGGAACACAAACAGTGGTGACCTTGCGCGTCTCGCCCAGCCGGGCCGCGAGACAGACGGTTCCCGCAGGTTTCTCCGGGGTGCCGCCAGATGGCCCCGCTACCCCGGTAACGGCCACTCCCGCGTCCGCCCCGAATCGGGCGACGACGCCGTCCACCATGGCCTCAGCGACCTCCTCGCTCACCGCACCAACCCTTTCGAGCAGTTCGTGCGGCACACCGAGTACCGCCTCTTTCACGGCGTTGTCGTAGGCCACGACCCCACCGACGAACACCGCCGACGCGCCGGCGATGGCGGTGATTCGTCCGCCAACCAGGCCTCCGGTACACGATTCCGCAACGGCGAGCGTGTGACCCGCTCGTTGGAGACCGTTGAGAACCACTTCGGCCAGATCGGTGTCACCCTCGGCATAGAGCCAAGACCCCAGGAGTGGTCTCACCACACTGGCGGATCGTTCGAGCCCAACATCGGCCTCCGACACCGGCACGTTCCACGCGGTGAGCCTGAGATCTGTCCCATGCAGACCGGGGAGATACGCCAACGACACGGGGGCCAGTTGCTCGTCTACTCCAAGCAGCAAGTCGGCGAGCGCCGATTCAGACACTCCGGTCGTGCGAAGCATCTTCGAACGGGTCACCCGCGCCCCATCGCCGTCCATCCGCTCCCGAAGGCGTGGCAGCAACTCTTCGTGTAGCAGGCCGTGCATTTCCCGCGGCACACCCGGCAACATCACCACGACACCCAGCGCGCCTTCGAGCCAAAGACCGGGTGCCGTACCCCGCCGATTCTCGAGCTGGACAGCTCCGCGGGGCACTTCAGCCTGCGTGCGGTTCGTCTCCGGCATCGGCCCGCGACCCCAACGAGCGAATCGCTCGCGCAGTTTCTCGAGGTATTCTGAGTCGAGTTCGAGCGGGGCGTCGAAGATGTCGGCTACGACCTTCTTGGTGACGTCGTCGCGTGTGGGACCGAGACCACCGGTGGTGACGACGAAACCTGTGCGTTTCAGGGCTCCGACAACCGCATCGCGTATGGCGGGTCCATCATCCGTTACCGTTGTCGTGCGCGCGAGACGTACGCCCGCCCCGGTCAGCGCGGTCGCAAACTCCACAGCATTGGTGTCGACGGTGAGACCGAGGAGTAGCTCGTTACCTATGGTGACGAGTTCAAGTTCCATCGCCCGGCCCCGGGTGTGCCGGATAGGTACCGCGAAACAGACCGCGATACCGATACAGATAAGAGAGGAGGGAGATTAGCGTAAGCAACACGGCGACACCGAGCGTCACGGCCACGACCGCACCGTGGAATCGATTCCAGAACGCGGCCAACCATCCCGTCTCCCATCCAAACTCGATCCGCATGTCCCGCCAGGCAAACCAACCGATCGTCGCACCGAGAAATATATCTTGAACAATGGTTTTGAGTTTTCCCGTGGAGTCCGCTGCGATCACGACACCGCGACGCTTGGCGACCTGCCGGAATATGGTCATGGCGATTTCGCGCCCGACGAGCAACAACGCGACGATGAGCGGCAAGTTGCCCCACCAGGGGATCTCATATTGACTCATGGGATACCTGGTGACCCAATAGATCGGAATCAAGCAAGCGAACAGCAGCAGTTTGTCCGCCAACGGATCGAGCATCTTGCCGAGATCAGTCACCTCGTCGCGTTCGCGCGCCAGGCGGCCATCAAAAATGTCACTGATGGCAGCGATCAAGAACACGATGAAAGCGATCAGTTTGGGAAGGTACCCATCAATGAACGGCAGCAGCGCGATAACCGGTGTCAGCGCGACCCGGGATAGCGTAAGAACGTTGGGCAGGCTCCAGATCATGCCCGAATAATAATCAACTCAGGGTCTTGAGGACGAGTTTGGCGGCTTGGCGCAGGGTCTCGAACACTCCGTCGCCGTTGACGGCAATCGACTCGAAGAATGGTGCGCGCCCCACCCACGCGCCATCGACCTGCGTTGTGAGCCATTCCCCTTCGTTGTTGGGGTCGAGTGTCTCCCGTTGCTGGCTGGCATCGGTCACTTCCCAACCGGGGTTGAGCTGTTGTTGCAGCTCGGTAATCGATGCGGCGTTTGGGAGGTCACGTTTGTTGTACTGTATCACGAACGGGATCTTGGTGACATCGTATCCGTATTCCGCCATGTTGTCGTAGAGGTTCTGCATGGATTCCACGTTGGCCTCCATGCGATCCATCTGACTGTCCGCGACGAAAACGAGGCCGTCGACCCCTTTGAGGATCAGTTTGCGAGATGCATTGTAGTACACCTGGCCCGGCACGGTGTAGAGATGGAAGCGCGTTTTGAATCCACGAATGGTTCCCAAATCCACTGGTAGAAAATCGAAAAAGAGCGTGCGCTCGCTTTCCGTGGCAAGCGAGACCATTTTCCCACGTTTTTCCGGCGCAACCTTGCCATAGACGTGCTCGAGGTTCGTGGTCTTGCCACCAAGACCAGGACCGTAATAGACGAGCTTACAGTTGATCTCCCGGGACGCATAATTGATCATCGACATGATCGGTTCTCCCGGCTAATCATCAAACAGTTTGTCAATTTCGTCGTCCGCACCCTCCAACAAACCTCCTTCTTTGCCCGCGTCTTCGCCATCAGGCGGCCGGTTAAACATTTCTACGATGAGTGTCGACAAGTCTTGCACGGTCTGCTTGACGCGAAGTCGAACCAGCCCGACGGTGGTACGCCGGTCAAACAGGACCACGAGGATGAACCGGTGCGCCACATCGGCGAGGTACATCGACTCCTTCTCTCCCTGATGAAAGAGAGAAGCGAACTCGGGCTCACCGATCATTTTCGCCAGCTGGTCGTTAGCGCTGAAATCGGCGGCCGTCAGCGAGGCAAAAACGGTGGGATCGAACGACAGGGGCTCACCGGCATTGGCCAACAGCTGGCCGGTGCGGTCCACAACCATCGCGGCCCGGGCGTCGGACTCTCGGAGCAGCTCGGTCAAGTGTTCCGAGATCCGGAGATGATCGGCCTCGCCGAGCGACCAGGTACCCGCACCCGTCATCGATCCTCCACCTTATCCAAGTTTTGCCTCCATGCGCCGTACGATCCCGTCAGCCCTGGTCCGCAGCAGCGGGTGCTCCTCCCAAGCCAAGTAATCGTACAACAACCGCACGGTCTCTACGCTCGGGTGTCCGCTGAGATAACCCAAAGCGGACAACCGCCGCAACGGTCTCCCGCTGAACAGGTCTTCACGATGCCGTCCCATGGACTTCTGGGCAAGCACCGAGCCGAGCACTGCTCCCAGCCCAAACGTCAAGAGCACCGCCTTGAGCTTCGGTCCCATCCTTTACTGCATTTCCCGCCGTGCGGCCAGCGCCTGGGCGATCGTGGATCGGTCGGCATACTCCAGATCCCCACCCACCGGCAACCCCAACGCAATTCGTGTCACCTGCAATCCCACGGGTCGGAGGACACCCCGGATGTAGGTCGCGGTCACCTCACCCTCCATCGACGGGTTGGTCGCCACGATGATCTCCCGTACTCCCGACCCGTTTTCCACACGCCGAAACAGGTCGTCGATGCGAAGATCGTCGGGTCCGACGCCGTCGAGCGGTGAAAGGTGTCCGCCCAACACATGATACAGGCCCCGAAACTCCCCCGACCGCTCGATCGCCTCGACGTCAGAGGCTTCCTCCACCACGCACAATATCGCACCGTCGCGCCGACTGTCCTCACAAATAGAGCACGGATCCGTCTCGCCATAGTTCCCGCATGTCGAGCACGGGGCGATGCGGTCCACCATCGTTTGAATTGCTCGAGCGAGCGATTCCACGGTACCGCGAGACTGTTTCAATAGGTGGAAGGTGAGGCGGGTGGCGGTCTTCCGGCCTATGCCAGGGAGCTTCGCCAACTCCACCGTCAGCTGCTCGATGGCAGACACGGATCAGAGCGGCAGCTGGAATGGGAGCTGGAGTCCCCCAGTGACCTTGCGCAGCTCATCCCGGTACATCTCCTCGGCCCGGCGCTGAGCGTCCGCCGCCGCCGCCGTCACAAGGTCCTCGATCATCTCTACGTCGCCGTCTTCGACAATACTCTTGTCGATCTTCACGCTGCGAACCTGACCCTTGCCGTCGGCGGTCACGGTGACCATTCCGCCACCGGAGGTGCCCGTGACCGTGCGCTGCGTAAGCTCGGTCTGCATCTGCGTGATCCGACCCTGCATCTGTTGACCAAGCTGCAGAAGTTGTGAAAAATCGGACATATATCCGTGCGGGTGTTAGAGTTACCAGCTTTGCAAGCTACCCCGGCCGCAAATACGCCGCAAGCTACTCCATTAACTCGAGATCGAGGGCTTCGGCCACGGCGTCGAGAGTCGGATCTTGAGCCCGGTAGGTGCGCAATCGAGCCTCCCGATCGCCTTCGGCGGTCTGCCGTTTCGGCTCGGGTGCCAGTGTGGGCGGCTCGGCGGAGGGGGTGGCAAAAGTCACCTGGGATTGGACCCCCAGGAGGGTGCTGAGCGCATCCCGCACGACCTGCTTGTTTCGCTTGAGCCCCTCCAACGGCATGTCCCCCTCGACCTCGAGGCGCACCTCACCGTCCTCCAACGCCGTGGGACGGGCGTGCGAGAGCATCTCTCTAACGATGGGGTTCTTTTTGCCCACACGGTCCAGAAAGCCGTCCCACTGGGAGATGAGCCATCGGAGGGTCGGCCCGCCGGCGGGAGGTGCCGGGGACGGGGCGGCCTCGGACCGTGCGGCCGATGGCGGGGGTGGTGGCGAGGTTTCACCAGTCGAAACCCGGCGCGCGTCGGGGCGGGTCGTTGATCGGGGCGATCCGGACGGTTCCGGCCGCGGATCTCGTCCGGCAGCCCCGGTGGCCGCGCGGCCCTTGATGGCCGCGAGCACGTCCGCGATCTCGACCGTGCGGTCGAGCAGGGCCCACTGAAGCAGGAGGGTTTCCACGTACAGACGGGCGTTGGGACTGCGGCGGATCGAGGTTTCGGCCTCCTGCAACAACCGCAACATTCTCAAGAGATCGCCCTCCGAAAATTCTCCCACCACATGATCGATGGCTTCCCTCAACTCTTCGGTGAGGCCTTCGGGTTCGCCCCCGGCCAACCGGATCAGAATCGCCCGGAGCACCTCGCCGATCCCGTTTACGAACTCGCCCAAATCGGCACCAAGTTCCACCAGTCGCGAAACAAACGGAAAAACCTCGGCAGATCGCCGCGCGGCCACAATCCGCAACAACTCGGCATACATCTCGTCGTCGATGAGTCCGAGGGCCTCGCGCACTCCGGCGGCCGTCACCGCCCCGTCGCCGAACACCACAACCTGGTCGAGGATGGACAATGCGTCCCGCAGCGCGCCGTTGGCAACGCGGGCGATCAGCCCCAGGGCGTTGTCGTCCACGGTGATGCCTTCGGCCTTGGCCACTTCGGTGAGCCTGGCGGCAATCGCCGCGGGCCCTATACGCCGGAAGTCGAATCGTTGCAGCCGGCTCAATACAGCGGTGGTCGCATTGGCGATTTTCTGCGGTTCGGTGGTGGCAAACACAAAGACGACGCGAGACGGGGGTTCTTCGAGAATCTTCAGGAGCGCATTCCACGCTTCCCGCGTCAGCATGTGTGCCTCGTCGACGATGTACACCTTGTACCGATCGGGGCCGCTGGCGGCATACATCGCTCGTTCACGCAACGCGCGCGCGTCGTCGACGCCGCGGTTGGTAGCCGCATCGATCTCGACCACGTCCAGATTGGCCGCGCCGGACCACGTCCGACGGCAAGAATCGCACTCGCCGCACGGCTCGCCCTGGCCGCTATCGGGCGTTCGCCGCTCGCAGTTGAGCGCCATCGCGAGAATGCGTGCGGCGGTGGTTTTTCCCGTCCCACGCGGACCCGTCAGCAGATAGCCGTGCGCGACGCGGTTTTTGGCGACGGCACCCGCAAGTCCGGTCGCCACATGTCCTTGGGAGACCAGATCGCCAAATCGGGCGGGGCGGTATTTACGGGCGAGTGCGGTATGTGTCATGTCGGAACAAAATAAGCGCCCCAGGTTCCCCGAAGCGACACGAGTGATCGCTTAGCGCTGCTACCTTCACGGTCCTGACGCGGTTCACGGACAAGCGCCCTCCGGACCTGGGGCGATTGAAAGATACCCACTGCACCGAGACCCGCCAACGGCGCCGCATCGCTCATCGACGACAGGTCGTTTTCAACACCACAATCAACTGGGAAAGAGTTTTGTGACCGGTTCAACGGCGCTTTGCAGAGCAAAGATGATCGCGGTGTCTCCGGTTTGGAGCTGGTCGTTTCCCCGAGGCACGATCACGGTCTCGCCCCGAATGATGGCGGCGACAATCGTCCCTTCGGGAAATTCGACTTGTTTGAGCGGATGCCCGACGACCGGAGAGGCCGGCGAGACGGTGAAGGAAATCGCCTCCGCATCGGTATCCTTAAAGGTCGCCACCCTGGTGACACTCCCACGGCGCACTTGACGCAGAATCGCATTTGCCGCGGACAACTGAGGACTCACGGCTGCATCGATCCCGATGCGACGCGCCAGCGAAACGTACTCGAGCTTGTTCACCAGCGTCACCACTTGTTTTGCGCCCGAGTGTTTAGCCACGAGCGATGACAGAATGTTGGTCTGATCCTCGTCGGTCAGTGCCACAAACGCATCCATGTCACCAACGCCTTCGACCTCCATGAGTTCGATATCGGTCGCGTCGCCATTCAGGACGAGCGTTTTGCCTAGTTTCTCCGCCAGCTCTTGAGCACGTGGCCGGTCGTGGACCACCATGGTGGCGTGCACTTTGTGTTCCTCGAGGAATTGTGCAAGGTAATAAGCTTCCACACTCCCACCCGCGATCATGACGCGCGTGAGTTCGGTGTGTTGATGACCCGCCAACTCCAGCGCGTCCTTGACCGCGTCCTTTGTTGCGACGACATACAGCTGATCGTCCGCTCGCACGACGGTCGAGCCATCGGGAATCAAGGTTTCACCATCCCGCTCGATGGCCGTGGTCAGCACGGGGAGCTGGCCGAGTTCCGCCGTGACCTGGGCAAGCGACCGATTGAGGATCGGCGCATTCTCGGCGACCTGGAGGCTGATCAGTTGAAGCTTGCCATCGGCAAACGCTGCGACGTCCGTGGCAACGGTGGATTGCAGCAACTGTAGCGTGTCGAGAGCCAATTCCCGTTCCGGATTGATCATGACGTCCACAGCAAAACGCTCCGGCCGGAGTCGTGCGGCTTCGGTGTAGAAATCCGGATTCGACACGCGCGCCACCCGCACCAGCCCGGGTTTTCCGCGCGCAGCCATGCATCCAATGAGATTGACTTCGTCGACACTCGTGACCGCCACAAACAGCGATGCCCCGCCAATACCGGCACGTTCCAACACAGACGGACTGGCTCCGTTCCCTTCCACCACCCCCACATCGAGATGGCTCTGCACGTAATCGAGTCGCTCGGGTTCCGTATCGACCACGACAACTTGCCGGCCCTCCTTCGAGAGTCGCTCGGCAACGTGGACTCCGACTTCACCCGCTCCGACGATGACGACGCTCACATACCCCCCTATGCCAAGACGCGCGCAATCGTTTCAGCCGCATCACGCACTTGATCTTCGGCCACTCCGAGATGCATCACGGCGCGGAGCCGTCGTGGACCGAACACCGACAACTTGAGGCCGGTGCGCTCAAGGAGCTTCGCGGCATCGACCGCCGTGTGGGTGTGCAAATCGAGCATCACGATGTTGGTGTCCGGACCGACCGGCGTCACCGCTTGGTGGTCCGAGAGGACTTCGGCGAACGTCCGCGCCTTTTCGTGGTCTTCGACGATCCGCTCCAGGTTGTGATCGAGGGCATATAGGCACGCGGCGGTGAGGATGCCCGACTGCCGCATCGCTCCTCCCAAACGCTGTCGCATTCTGACTCCCCGTTCGATCAGGGTCTTCGGTCCGGCCAGGAGCGCCCCGACCGGGCAGCCGAGTGCTTTTGTGAAGCTGACCATCACGGTGGTACCCAGGCGACCGAGTACGTCGAGCGGTTGGCCCAGCGCCACAGCGGCATTCCAGAGCCGCGCACCATCAATATGTAACGCTATCCCACACTGGTCGGCCAAGTCCCGGACCCCCCGCATCACTTCGAGGTCCGTCACCCTCCCACCGTGATAGTTATGCGTATTCTCGATTACGATCGCCGCCGTCTGCGGCAACCGCGCATCGCCGTTTCTGATCGCATCACCGATGCGGTCGGGCGTGAGGACACCGTCCGCAGTCGAGACGGTACGCGCCTGCACGCCCCACAGATTTGCCGCGCCGGCTTGTTCGTAGAGCACAATATGGGATTGATCGTCGAGCACGATCTCCGACCCGGGACCAGCGAGGAGACCGATCGCCACCTGATTCGCCTGCGTGCCCGAAGGAAAATACAATCCGGCCTCGTGGCCAAGTAGTCGTGCCACTCGGTCTTCGAGCCGCTTCGTGGTAGGATCACCATCCAGCACGTCATCGCCGACTTCGGCGTTCGCGATGGCGGTGCGCATGTCTTCGTGCGGCACCGTCACGGTGTCGCTGCGGAGGTCGATGACGTTACTCGTCTTCGTCCGCCTTCTTTCGATCCTCGTCACGCTCCGTTGATCTCGCTGCCTTCGATTCAGCAAGACGCCTTTCGAGCTCGGACCGCGCCGTCTTCACGGCGGACTTTCCGGCCTTGAACGCATCCCGGGCGCTTTCGCGCTTTTCGTCGATGGTCTGCCGTGCGGAATCCAGTCCTTCTTCGACGCGGACTCGCGTACGCTCATAACCGCCACCCAGGGCCTCCTGCAGACCCTCGGCCCTCTCGCTCGCCGCCGTGCGGAGTCTGCGGCCGGTATTCTTCAATTGTCGGCGGGTTTCCTCTCCGGTCCTGGGCGCGAAGAGCAGCGCCATTCCGGCCCCTACCGCCAGGCCGAGCAAGAATCCCCCGAGCCCGCTATCGGTCCGCTCCACAACCACGACGGGTTGATCACTCTGGTGACTCATTCATCCCCCTTCTCCACGATCGTGCGCCGGGTCAACGTTGTAGGGTAATACGATCCCGGCAAAAAGATTAGTGGCACCCGCCACACCCCTCACACGGTCAGCGTGAGACCATCGTACGCCGGCTCGATTCCGTCAGGAAGACGTGTCGAGAGGTCCTGATGCGAATAGCGATGCGTGAGGTGCGTGAGGTACGTCTGCTCCGCTCCGATGGCCAGTGCAACGTCTATGGCCTCCGGAATCGATAGGTGGGTGGGATGCGGACGGTCGAACAACGCGTTGAGCACGAGCACGCGGACGCCGACGAGCGCCGCGATCGCCTCGTCCGTCACCGTCTTGACGTCGGTGAGGTAGGCAAACGATCCAAACCGATATCCGTAAACGGTCATCACGCCGTGCGACAGCGCGATGGGCAATACGTCGATTCCCGCGATCCGTCGGGACTCTCCAGCGGTCAGTGAGGACGGCCGCAGCTTGGGCTTGGACGTTCCCTCCGGGGCCACGACGGCCGGATCGAAGATGTAGTCGAATCGGCGGACGATTCGATCCAGGGTGTCACTCGGACCGTACAGGGACAGTTCGCCATTACGTTGAGACATCACCCGCAGATCGTCGATGCCATGAACGTGGTCCGCGTGGTCGTGCGTGAAGAGCACCGCGTCGACGGTGGCCACGCCCGCAGCGAGCAACTGCAACCGTAACTCCGGTGGCGTATCGACGAGGATCCGTCCGCCATCGTTCCCGTCGATGACGGCCGCCACCCGACTGCGTTTGTCCTTGGGATCAGAGGACGTGCACACGTCACATGAGCAACCAAGAACTGGAACGCCCATGGAGGTTCCAGAGCCCAACACGACGACGCGCATTACACCACTTCGACCTTCAACAGATTCGTGGTACCCGACACATCGAAAGGGACCCCCGCTGTCACGACGACATTCGCACCCTCCGGCACATAGTTCCGCGACAGCAAGTACTGACGCCCGATCTCCCACATCTCGTCATACGTGGGCATCGACTTGGCCAGGGCCGCCTTGACACCCCATGTGAGCGCCAGCTGGTGATACGTGCGCGGTTCGGTCGTCAGTCCGATAATCGGCACCGTCGGGCGATAGGCCGCAATCTTTCGGGCCGTAAAGCCACTCTTGGTGAGACACAAGATCATAGGGGCGTTCAACATCTCTGCGGCCGCGCACGTGGCAGCCGCAATCGCGTCTGACGTGTCGGGCCCGTGGTTGGCAAAAAGCCGGTCCACGCGCTGGCTCTGCGGCAACGGATCGGCCAGGTCCGCCGCCTCGGTCTCTGCGACAATGCGGATCATGGCCTTCAACGCCTCTATGGGGTACGCGCCCACCGCCGTTTCGGCCGAGAGCATGACCGCGTCCGTACCGTCGAGCACAGCGTTCGCCACGTCCGAGGCCTCCGCCCGGGTAGGACGCGGCTTGTTGACCATCGACTCGAGCATCTGCGTTGCGGTGACGACGGGGCGGCCGAACTGATTCGCCAAACGAATCACACGCTTTTGCGCCAAGGGCACTTCCTCGAACGGCAACTCCACACCCAGATCCCCCCGCGCGACCATGACGCCGTTCGTCGCTTCGATGATCCGGTACAGATCGTCCAACGCGGTGGCCTTCTCGATCTTGGAGACGATGCGAATCTTCGCTGGTAGCAACTCGCGCAGCGCCTGGACGTCCTTGTGCCGGCGGACGAACGACAGACCGATGAAATCGGCCCCGTGTGCGATGGCCAACTCGAGATCCGACCGATCCTTCTCCGTCACCGCGGGAGCGCTCACCTGGATGCCGGGGAGATTCATCCCCTTATGACTGTTCAGAATCCCGCCATGCACGACGCGACCGATCACGCGACGTTCTTTGACCGCGGTCGCCTGGACTTCGAGCAGCCCGTCGTCGAGCAGGATGCGCGCCCCGGTCGTGACGTCGTCCGCCAAACCCTCGTAAGTCGTCGGAATCTCGTCGTCGGATGCCTCCGCCTCCGGTGCAAAAACGACTTCCGCCGCTTCGACGAGCTCGCGCGCCTTGGAAAGCTCACCCACCCGTATGCGGGGGCCCTGCAGGTCGAGAAGAATCGCCACCGACCGTCCGGATGCGTCGCGGACCTTCTGAATCCGATCCATTGTCTCCGCACGCGATTCGGGTGTGCCGTGCGAGCTATTGATGCGCAAGACATCAACACCGACCGCAACCATCTCCTCCAATACGGATTCGCTGGCCGACGCCGGACCTACCGTGGCAACGATCTTGGTACGTCGGAACCGTGGATCGTACTTCACCCTTCCGCCTCCCCCCGCTCCGGGCGGTAGGGCGGTAGGGCGGTAGGGCGGTAATCTCTTTGCATCATTCCATCCTTTATCATTCCGTCCTACCGCCCTTCCGCCTTACCGCCCTCTCACCGCCCTAAGGCTTCGACGAGTAGTGGGAGCGCCTCACCCGCGGAGGTTTCCCAGTACAGGTCCACTCGGGGAGTGAGAGGCGTCGCCTTCGGATTGATCTCGATCACCCGGCCGCCGCGCGCGCGGACTATATCCGGGAGCCCGGCAGCCGGATACACGAGCGACGACGTTCCAATGACAAGAGCAACGTCGGCTTCGTATGCTACCTCCGTGGCGCGCTCCAACACCTCCCCCGGGAGCATTTCGCCGAACCACACAACACCGGGGCGGATAAAGTTACCGCATTTCCGGCAATCAGGGGGCAAAACCTCGCCTTCGCCATCACACAACTCGATCACTCTTTCAGCGGAGTAGGGCTCACGACACGAAGAGCAGCGAAACGCTTCGAGCGACCCGTGGAGTTCCACGACGTTCTCGCTCCCGGCCCGGCCGTGCAGGCCGTCCACGTTTTGCGTTATGATGTCGAAACCACCCGGGTACAACGCCGCCATCCGAACCAGAGCATCGTATCCGGCGTGGGGCGTTGCCTGGCGAACAGATCTCAAACGAGAGACATACCAGCCGAATACGCGAGAGGGACTCTTTGTGAACGCCCCGACCGTAGCGAGCTCCTGCGGATCGAACTTTGCCCACAGGCCCGTCTGGGCGTCACGGAACGTCGGCACCCCGGACTCCGCCGACATCCCGGCCCCCGTGAGCACGGCCACATGGCGGGCGTCTCGCAGCAGATCCACTGTCTTCAGCAGGACTTTGTCCACCTACCTCCTCCGAGAAACACCAAAAGCCGCGGCTCATCACGACACCTGACACCTGGAACCTGAAACCCGGTTATCCGCATATCGACAAAATTCCCACATCCGACCGATCCACAACATGTTGACTACGCATCGCTGCCTGGGATGTGACTCGTGGAATGTAGAGAAGCCACCGTTTCCACATTGTCGAGTTCCACAAACGTGGACAACACCGGCCGGCGCCTTCGCATTGGCCACCTTCGGGAACTGGGAATGTTGAAGCGTCCTCCTGTCGCTCCACATTCGCGCAGTGCTCGACCAATCGTTACTTGGATGCTGCGACGGGAGGGGAATACCGGCGGTCCACGTACTCGTTCAAAATGTCGATAAACTCCTCCACGATACGGTCTCCTTTGAGCGTAACGTGGAGTTCACCGTCCACGTACACCGGAGCCTTGGGCTCCTCGGACGTGCCCGGGAGCGATATGCCGATGTCGGCGTGCTTGGACTCGCCCGGGCCATTGACGACACATCCCATCACGGCGACGCGGAGCGCTGCCACTCCGGTATACCGCTCTTTCCAATGGGGAATCTGGGTCCGCAGGTACTGTTGGATCTGCTCGGCCATTTCCTGGAAGAACGTGCTCGTCGTCCGTCCGCACCCGGGGCATGCCGTAACCTCAGGTAAGAAAACCCGAAGTCCGAGCGATTGCAGCACCTGCTGGCACACGCGCACTTCTGCGCAGCGATCTCCGCCCGGCCTGGGGGTCAGTGACGCCCGGATCGTGTCGCCGATGCCTCCCTGCAGCAGGATCGAGAGCGCCGCGGCGCTGGCCACGATTCCCTTGCTGTCCATGCCCGCTTCGGTCAACCCGAGGTGGAGCGGATAGTTCGACTTCGGTGCGAGGCGGCGGTAGCAATCGACCAGATCTTGCACGTTGGAGAGTTTGGCCGAAAGGATGATACGGTCGTGTGCGAGGCCGATCTCTTCAGCCAACCGCGCGGAACGCATCGCGCTCTCGATCATGGCTTTCATCATCACTTCTTTCGCATCCTGTGGCTCTGCACACTCGGCGTTCTCGTCCATCATTTGGGTGAGCAGGTTGCGATCGAGTGATCCCCAATTGACACCGATGCGCACCGGCTTCTCGTTGGCAACCGCAATGTCGATGATGGTCTTGAAGTTTTGGTCCCGCCGTTTGCTCCCGACGTTACCCGGGTTGATGCGATATTTGGCCAACGCCTCGGCACACGCGGGATACTTGGTGAGGAGAAGGTGGCCGTTGTAGTGAAAGTCGCCGATGATCGGTACATCGACCCCTTGTGCGGCCAGACGCTCGACGATCACCGGAACCGCCTGCGCCGCAGCGTCGTTGTTGACCGTCACCCGCACCAACTCCGAGCCCGCCTCGGCGAGGGCCGCCACCTGATCGACGGTTTTCTCGACGTCGGCGGTGTCGGTGTTGGTCATCGACTGCACCACGACCGGGTGGCACGATCCCACCGGAATCTGCCCTACCCAGGTGGTGACGGTCTCTCTGCGATGGATTTCAGCCATGGGGGTGAAATATAGCCGGTATACCTGCGGGGTCGTATGAGAGATGGCCACGGAATCCACGGAACCCACGGAAACCCCACCCGACCCCTCGGACTTCTGTTTTCCCCAACCCCCTCCCTATTCTTGACCGGCGCCAACCGTGGCCAACAAGGAGGTGGTAAGGGGAGAACACTATTCGCGGCGTGGTGCGGGTCCGTGGATTCCGTGGCCATCTCACTCCTGACGCAAGAAAAACCCCAGGCTCTCGCTCGGGGCTCGTCCCTCTCACGTCTCACGTCTCACGTCTCACGTCCTTATCCGCATTCGCTAAACCCGCACGTATGGCACTTTTTGCATCCCTCGGCGAACTCGAGCTGCGATCCACAGTCCGGACAGGCGCCAGCCAGCAACTCGTGATCGACGTGCCCATAGCGGATCATCTCGCCTTCGCCAACTACCTCGGGGTGTGTTGTCGTGACAACCGGCGCCACTGACCCGGTGGGCTCTAGCAAGTCCTGCTGCACGCCCTGCTTGTCTTGCATCCACTTCTCGAGCGCGATCCCGACTGCGTCGGGGACAGACATGACTTTGTTGGGGCCGAGTCCGATGATGCGGTCGGACGAGATACCGCGTAGTTGCCGGTAGATCGTCGTAAGAGGAATACCGGACCGCAACGCGAGCGAGACCAGCCTTCCAATTGCCTCGACATCCGCCATCAACGCACCGCCGGCTTTCCCGAGGCTCATGAACACTTCGAAAGGTTGGCCTTTCTCGTCTTCGGTTATCGTGACGTACATGTTGCCCATCGGCGTTTCGACCCGGCGGGTCGTTCCACGGAGCAACTCGGGACGGGAACGCTTTGCGCGGCGTTGTAGATTCTCGCTCTCGACCTCGTGGAGCATCTGCTTCGTGCGCGTCAACTCGGCGTCCAACTCGGCGATGGTGGCTTTCAGCTCTGGCCCGCTCTCTCCACCACCCGTCTGATCGACCACTTGCTTGGCGGTTGCACCCGTCGAGAGCACTTGCATCTCGCGGCTACCGTCGCGATACACGGTGACACCTTTGCAGTTGAGTGAGTACGCCAGCTCGTAGATCTGACGTACATCGTCTTCGGTGGCCTCTTGTGGGAAGTTGCACGTCTTGCTGATGGCACTGTCCGTGTACTCCTGAAAAGCCGCCTGCATGCGAATGTGCCACTCCGGCGAGACGTCGTGCGCGGTCACGAACACGCGCTGCCATTGCTCAGGGACTTCGTCAAAATGGATGTGACCCGATTCTGCGATGCGCTGCATCAAATCTTCGGCGTACCACCCTTCGCGCTTCGCAATTTCCACGAAGTGCCCGTTCACGTCGGGCATCAGGACGCCCGCCTGATTGCGCATGAACGCCACGGCAAACAGCGGCTCGATACCGGACGAGCAGCCGGCGATGATCGAGATCGTTCCGGTCGGCGCCACGGTGGTGAGGTTGCAGTGCCTCAAACGGCGCAGCGGCCGCACACGATCGCCGTGGGCATTGCGGGCACACGTCTCGTCGGGCCCCCAAATGCTCTTTTCCCATTCCGGGAAAACGCCACGCAGCACGGCGAGCCGTTCGCTTTCGACCTTGGCTTCCTCGTCCACGAAGCGCATGAGCTCGCGCGCCAACTCGACGGCTTCATCGGAGTGGTAGGGAATACCGAGTTTGACGAGCAGGTCCGCCCATCCCATGATCCCCAGACCGATGCGGCGAATGTGATTCGCGAGTTCGGTGATCTGGGGTAGAGGGTATTTGTTGGCGTCAATGACGTTCTCGAGGAAGTGCGTGCACAGGTGCACCGCCTTTCCCAGACCATCCCAATCCACGTGGCCGTCTCTCACGAACATGCCCACATTGATCGATCCGAGGTTGCAAACGTCGTACGGCAACAGCGGCTGCTCACCACAGGGGTTGGTCGCTTCGTAACTCCCCAGGTGCGGCACCGGGTTGTAGTAGTTGGCCTTGTCGACGAAGAATACGCCGGGTTCCCCGGTCTTCCATGCGCCGTGGATGACTTTTGCAAACACGTCACGTGCGCTCAGCCGATCCACCACCTCCTTGGAATGCGGATCGATCAAGTCGTACTCCTCATCCCGCTCTACCGCGTCCATGAACGCGTCAGTGACCGCCACCGAGATGTTGAAGTTGGTGATCTTTGTGGTGTCGTCCTTACACGTGATGAAGTGCAGAATGTCGGGATGGTCGACGCGAAGGATGCCCATGTTGGCGCCGCGCCGCGTGCCGCCTTGCTTGACCACCTCGGTGGACGCGTCGTAGAGCGACATGAACGACACCGGCCCCGACGCCACACCCATGGTCGATCGCACGATGGAATCGGCTGGCCGCAGCCGCGAGAACCCGAATCCGGTCCCACCGCCCGATTGGTGGACGAGGGCCATGTGGCGCAGCGTGTCGTAAATGCCGGACTGATCGTTGGACAGGGAATCCTCCACCGGCAACACAAAGCAGGCGGAAAGCTGACCCAGTGCGCGGCCCGCATTCATCAGCGTAGGGCTATTGGGCATCCACACACGGATGGCCATGATGTTGTAGAAGGCCTCCGCCACCTCCGCGACCGCCCCCTCGCTTGCGCCGTATTTCGCGTCCGGCGCCGCAATCGTCTCGGCAACCCGCATAAAGAGGGCCTCCGGCCTCTCCGTCGGTTGCCCGTCGGCGTCCTTGATGAGATAGCGCCGTTCGAGGACCGTGATCGCGTTGTCGTTCAGCTGGGGGGTGGCTGGCTTGGAGGATTTTGCCATGGAAGAAGATCCTCGGGACTTCGGGACGTCAGAAAGCAAAATATTGTGTATGTGAATGCGAGATCGCCGCAGGTACGTGACGGGTGCGGGATGACAAGGTAGTCCGACCAAATAGTTGCGCAAGAGCGCCGGAAACAGCACTGGCGGCAAGGCTCCCCACAATCCACATCACAAAACTAATGGTTTCTAGGTCTGATGGCTCGTAAACGCCCCTTCCCGATGCCGTTGTGCCGCTTGAACATAGTGGGTCCAGTTATGCTGGATTTGCGCCCTAAGCCCCTCATCCACACCTCGCACCACACGCCCTGGGACGCCCAGGACCAGCGACCCCGCGGGCACCTCCATACCCTCCGGGAGGACCGCGCCGGCCCCGATGAGAGACCCCGTTCCGACCCGCACGTGATTGAGCAGGATGGCCCCCATCCCCACGAGCGTCTCGTCCTCGACCGTGCACCCGTGGAGTATGGCCCGGTGCCCCACCCCCACGCGGTTGCCCACCGTGCAGGGCACGCCCTCGTCCACGTGAATCACGGTCGCGTCCTGAATGTTCGTCTGATTCCCGATCACGATCGGCGCGATGTCGCCGCGGACCACCGCGTTGTACCACACGCTCGATTCCCGCCCCAGAGACACGTCGCCCAAAACGACGGCTCCGGGCGCGATGAACGCTGTGGGGTGGATCAACGGGTTACTGGCGTGGGCCCGGGAAGAAGAGTTGTCGGGTCCAGGCAACGACGGGCTGGCCGTCTTTCTGCGCCGGGTTGTACGCGATACTGTTGGCGAACTGAATGGCCGCTGCGGTAAACGCAGCGTTGTCAGAAAGCGTCACGATGCGCACCTCAGCGATGGAACCGTCCGCATTCACCTTGATGCCCAACGTCGCAGGCGAAGGCCTACTCTGAATGGCGGCTGTAAGTGGAACGAGCGTCGCCTCCAACGGCCGCGGCTGGACGTCGAAACAACTCCCGTCCGCGTTGTAGCTCTCGCCGAGATCCTCGCACTGGCTGATGAGCGTCATCTCGACCGCCACATTCCGACGCTGCCCATCCCTGATGCGTACGGCCTGGGAGAAGTCCTCGTAGTCGTCGTGGCGCACGACCAAGCGGTACTGCCCCGGCATCAGCACGATGTTCGCTTGCTGCTGGACCCGCCCGTCCAACATGATGATCGCTCCGTCTGGCGTGCCGGATATCACGAGGCGTCCGGGTTGTGGCGTCGGTGGTTCCGGCTCCGGCTCGGGTTCGGCAACCGTCACCGAATCCTCGGCCGCGCTGACGGCCGCGGTCGCGCTGTCGGCCCCTACGCCCGAAGCGCCGTCCGGGTTTTGGTCGGCACTTGTCTGTCCGGAGGAGTCGGATGCCGTCTGGTCTAAACTATCGCCCACCGCGGTAGCGAGCGGCTCGTCACCGACGCCGGCGTCCGGCGAACCGGGGTCGACGCTGGATGGATCGGCGAACGGATTCCCGATGAGGGGAAGCGGGTTGCCGAGCACTGCCGTGTAGAGGTAGCCGCCCCCGCCCAGGCCTCCGACAACGAGAAGCGCCATCGCCCCGACGAGCACGCCGGACCGCTTCTTTTTCTCCGGCGCGTCCGGCACCGACGATTGCGGCATCGGGGTCGTTGGCGTGCCTGGCGCGGCGGGCCCGTGCGTCGGCACGACGGGAGAAGGCGTCGCAGCCGCTACGACCGTCGCCGCCTCAGCGATGCTCGGCGCTGGTGCCGGCGCGGTCGCCGCCACCTCACGACCTTCGAGCACCGCGACCAGTTCATCGGCGCTCTGATACCTGTCGGCCGGGTCTTTGGACATCATCCGCTGGATGATTTCGAACATCGCGCGCTCGTCCGGCGATTCGAGTTCTGGCTGCGGCACTTCCTCCATGATGTGCTTGTACCCGATCGAGAACGAATCTTCACCGTCGAACGGCACCGACCCGGTTAGGCACTGGAACGCCACCACACCCAGCGAGTAGAGATCGCTTCGGCCGTCCACTTTCTGGGCCCGCGCCTGCTCCGGACTCATGTAATACGGCGTTCCGATCGCCATGCCGGTGCCCGTGAGCTTCGTGCCGGTCGCCGCCTTGGCAATGCCGAAATCGGTGACGACCGCGACACCGCGGTCGCTGTACATGATGTTGTCGGGTTTGATGTCGCGATGGACGATGCCGTGGTGGTTGGCGTATCCCAGCGCGCTCGCGCACTGCCCGAGCAGCACACGGATCTCGTTCGGTGGCAGCTTGCCCCGCTCGGAGATGACGTCGGCGAGCGATTTCCCGCGGAGGAACTTCATCGCAAAGTAGATGATGTTCCCCTTTTTTCCGACGCGATAAATCGGAATGATGTTCGGATGCTCGAGCTTGGCGGCGGTGCGAGCCTCACGCTGGAACCGCTCGACAAACTCACTGTCGTGCGAGAGCGAAAACGGAAGGACCTTCAGCGCGACTTCGCTGTCGAGCGATATCTCGAGTGCGTGATAGACGACGGCCATGCCGCCACGGCCGAGCACTCCCTCGATGTTGTAGTCGTCCTTGAGGGCGTCCCGAACGACGTCCTCCTCGCTATGGTCCGGCTTTTCACGATTCCGGATCGCGGCGATCGGGGTCGTGGCAGCCAAATCCAAGCCGCACGAGGGACAAAAGTTGGTGTCGTCGGCGCTCTCGACGCCGCATCGCGAACAGTACATCTCGTCTCCAACGAGCCGTAGAAACGGTGACCTTGAAAACTGGCGCTGGAGTGTGCCCTGTGCAAGCTCGCAAGTTGCAGGGTCGACGTGATCCGCGTCACGTTCGCCCCTGGGCCTACCGTGGGCGGGATGTTAGGGGCGTTGCCCAGCTCTCCCCCTCAAGAAATCGCCCAACCCTTCGAGGACCCCGCGGGCGTAGCGCCACTGCCCCTCTTCGCTGGCGAGCACCGCTTCCTGTTCAGGAATCATCATGAACAGACCCTCCACCAACACCGCCGGCATCCACGTGGGTCTGGCCAGGTGGAGGTCACCCCGCGCCACTCCCAGGTCGCGATACCCAAACTGCCGTACCAAGGCCCGCTGGATATCACGGGCCAGCTGAATGCTCCTCGGACGGTTGTAAAAGACGGTCGTTCCGCTGTTCACGAAAGGATTGGCGCCGTCGGCGAGGGCGTTGGCATGAATGGACACCAATATCTCAGCATCGACCCGCTCCGCCGTCTCTGAGCGCTCGATGAGGCTAACGGGCCCGCTCGACTCGCGGGTCATGATCACCTCGGCCCCAAGCTCCACGAGCAGGTTCCGCAGCTTCACGCCGATGGCCAGCGTCACCTCCGCTTCGGTAATCCCGGTCGCGCCGCGCGATCCACCCGGCGGATGGCCGGCGTCGATGGCAATTCTTCGGCCTTGGAAAGGTCGCTCCGAATCGATCAGCGGGGGTTTCCGAATCTGGAGAAGCAGGTCGTTCTCGGACCACTGGGTGCGGTAACCCCACACCGTTTGATTGAGATCGACTCGGATCTCGACCTCGTCTTCGGCGGGTTGGTGAAACGACACCAGGCGAACCAGCGAGTCATCCGCGCGGTATCGGATCCAATCCATGTCCGCTGCCGCGCCGTACAGACGCAGCAGGACCGCGTTGTCGGTTTCGTCTGTGCGAAACGGCACGCGTTCGGACAGCGGCACGCGCAGGGTGACGAATCTGGCATCCTCGGAGAGGCGCATCGACCCGGCAACGGCTCTGGGCGGCGGTGTGCCCGGACGCAGTGGAATGACATCGGCGCCATCGACCCAGGCAACGGCCCGCCCGGAGAGCTGCAACCGTATTTGACCGTTCGATCGGCCGCTCACCGGAGCGACCGTCCCATTGGGGAAGAACCAATGATAGGAGCCGAAAGGAACCGGACGACCAGCGAGCACACGATCGGTGGCTCCGGTCCGAGCGGTGTCGTCGTCAACACGCACCATCGGAAGTGTCGGCCCCTCGACCACTCCGACCCGAAGCGGCCAACGCAGCCGTGTGGTGTCGGGACGCCGGATCACCTCGAGGGTCACCCAATCGGGATCGTCGTCGAGCGGTCTCATATTCGGTGAGAGGACATGCCCCGGATCGGGACCCAGCGGACCGACGCGCCAAGCGGTGTACCGCGCTGCGTCCCGGCGACCGCCCCGCACCGTCTGGGAAGGCGATGTACGGAATCGGAGCGTGTCGCCGTTCCGCAGAATCGCGCGAACCTCATCGCCGGCACCCGCCCGGACGCTGAGCCGAAAGCCCTCGTCGGACCGGAACCAGTGGTCACCCAAGGGAGAGAGACTGGCCGGGTCGATCCACGGACCCACAAACGGCGGCGAAAACGGCTCCGCGACCTGAGCGACAAACGTCCCGCGAATGGTGTCCGCTCCGGACCAGGCTATCAGCCGGAACCGCGCGTCTGGTCCCTCGGGACGGGGCAGCCACGCCAGCCAGGCGCCGGTGGAATACACCGCCACGGGTCGGCCATTGACGGTCAATCCCGCATCGGCGCGGCCCACCGATCCGAATACGAACACCGAGTCGACGGCGGGCACGAGGTACGAAGAATCCGCGCGAACGGTCTCACCGTTTCGGATGAAGCGGTTTCGGTCCTGGGCCGGAGGATAGATCACACGGACCCGCAGCGGACCGGCAGCCACGGGTGGTGGATCGAGGGGAGGTACCATGGCCGTCGAGCCGGCACAGCCGATCAGGATCAGCACGGCAAGCAGTCCGACTTTCGGTCTGTCCGACTTTCCAGCCTTCCCAATTGGCGCGTGCATGGTCGCGGAAGCTACACTACCACAAGAAGCTACGTCAATTTAAGGTTGTGAGACGCCAGTGGTCTCCCACATTATATGGGGTGGCCGTTCGTCCGACTTAGAGGTGCCCACTGGCGGTTTCGTCGCGTTAGCCCAGAAGACTGAGAGGACAATGAGCAGTCTGTTCGGATCGGCCCCCAAGAAAAAGGCAGGCGCCGTATCCAAGTGTCCCATATGCACGATCGATCTCGCCCCGGGGCGGCCCTACTGCCCGGGATGCGGCTCCCGCCTCGATCAGCTCGATTCTGCCAGCGCTTGTCCCAAGTGCTCAGCTCCGGTGGGGCCGGTCGCCAAGTTTTGTGCCCAATGCGGATACGGTTTGGAGCCGGGGGCGATTGCCGAACGGCGGACATCGGCCCTGAGCATCCCCACGTTGGATTCGGGTGTGAATCTGCTTCGTCTGGACGAGGACGGCCAACAGCTCAGCTCGCACCCCCTCGTGGGCGACAAAACGACGATCGGCCGCGAAGCCGCGGACATCAATTTTCCCGATGACCCGTATCTTTCTCCGCGGCATGCCGAGCTCGGTTTCCGTGACGGGCGACTCTATCTCCGGGACCTGGGTAGCCGCAACGGCACGTGGTACTTCCTCGAGACCGCCCACAAGCTGCACGACGGGGATCTGGTCTTGATCGGCTCGCAGATCCTGCAATACCGCCGGCTCGGGTATCCGGGGCCCAACCCTCCGGAGGCCGATGCCACTCGGCGTCTTGGGAGCCTGACGCCGAGCGCGGACATCGCCACGTTGACGCAACTCCGCGGCGACGGCAGCGCTCGGGACGTGACCCATCTATCCCCGGGACGAAATCTTGCGATTGGTCGTGACGACGGGGATTGGATCTTCTCGTACGATCCATCGATGAGTGGATTGCACGCGCAAATTCAGTCGGAGGACGCCGATTTCGTTCTGGTCGATGCGGGAAGCCGAAATGGAGTGGCGATAAGCGTGCGTGGCGAGACGGAGCTGCAAAATGGTTCGCGCGTCCTCGTGGGCGACAAGATGCTCAAGGTGGATATCTCGTGAAGGTCTGCACGACCTGCGGCACCGAATACCCCGACGACCAGAGCTTCTGTCCGGCCGACGGATCCTCGCTGAAGTCTACCACCTCGGCCGATCTCGTCGGCTCCATCGTCGCCGAACGGTATCGGATCACGAAGAAACTCGGCGAGGGCGGTATGGGCGCCGTGTATCTCGGCGAGCATGTGAAGATGGGGCGTATGAGCGCCATCAAGGTGATCTCGAAGTCATTGGCGCAGGACCACGACGCCATTGCCCGGTTCAATCGGGAAGCCGCCAACGCGGCGCGGATCAATCACCCCAACGTGTGCGCCATTTACGATTTCGGTGAAACCGACGACGGCGTCATCTATCTCGCCATGGAGTTCATCGAAGGGGAGGCGCTCACCGACCTGGTGAATCGAGAGGGGGCGTTATCCCCCAAGCGGGCCGCCGACATCGCACGCCAGACCGCCGAAGCGCTTACAGCGGCGCACGAGTTCGGCATCGTGCACCGGGATCTAAAGCCCGACAACATCATGATCGCCAAAAACCGCGACGGGTCCGAACTGGCCAAGGTCGTGGACTTCGGCATCGCGAAGGCCGCGGGCGGTGACGAAAAACAAAATGTCACAAAGACGGGTTTGGTGGTCGGTACGCCGGAATACATGAGCCCCGAACAACTTTCGGGCGATCAGGTGGACGGCCGCAGCGACATCTATTCATTGGCGCTCGTCTTCTTCCGCATGCTCACCGGCACGTTGCCCTTCCAGGCGGAGACGGCCCAGGAAGTCATGATCAAGCGTCTCACCGACGAGCCGCTCACCCTAGCAGACGCCGTTCCCGGAACGGATTTTCCGTCGGCGCTCCAGCAGGTGATGGACCATGCCCTGCAGAGGATGCCGTCGGACCGCTACGCCAGCGCCCACCAGTTCGGGGCCGACGTCGTCAACGCCGTGAGCGGGATGATGGACGTGGCCGCCGCGATCGACACCGACGGCGCCACCCAGTTGATCGACTCGTCGGACATCACCGCTCAAGACACGGCCGTCGACGGCGACACCGAGGCGATACCCCAGACCCGTCTCTCCGGAGCGCCAAAGGCGCCGACACCCGACACACCCATGCCGCCCACAGCGGCCGCGGAGACCCCGTACGAAGCACCGGTCGAGCATGAAGAAAGGAAGAAAAAAGCTCCGGTGGCCGCGATCGCAGCCGTCGTGGGCGTATTGGCGGTCGGCGGGGGAATCAGCGTGGTGATGACCCGTGGATCGTCCGATCCCGCCGAAGCCGATTCCCTGGATCAGATAGCCCAAGATAGTGTGACCCAGGACACAGAAACGCCTTCCGACGCGGGCAATGCTGGGCTTCTAGCAGCGGATAACAGGCAAGACGACCGCCGCCAGACCAGAACCGATCCCGCCCCGGATAGCGGACAGACGGTTGCGACAGGCGACACGGCCACGACCACCGCGACGGTGCCGAACCCGGCATGGATGGACCTAGCCGTTGCATCTGATCGGTTGGTCGATTTGTTGTTGTCAGTGGACGACACGGCGACCACTCGACGACTGGAGGGCATCCGGGATACCTCCGTCATGTACTACGATGCGATCGGGATATCTGATGACGATAGGGCCACCGCTGCTTATGTCGCCGCGTTGGCGTTTCATAAACTGCGCGATCTATCGCCGGCATTAGATTGGATCGACCGAGCACTTCAGCAAAAGCCGGACGACAAGTCGTTTCTGGCGCAACGCACCGTCATTCAGCGAGAGAGAAACCAGTGAGCCTCTTCGGAGGAAAGAAACCAGCCATCAAGATCTCCGTGTTCGCGCGGACCGACGTCGGTCAGCAGCGCGAGCACAACGAGGACGCTTTCCTCGTAGCAGATCTCACGCGTCAAAACGCATCGCTGCTTCCCGAAGTGCGTGACCACGAGCTCGGTCCGAAGGGCTCCCTGCTGATGGTTGCCGATGGCATGGGGGGCGCGGCCGCCGGCGAGATCGCCAGCGAGATGGCCACCGACAGCGTCTATGAACACCTCACCGAACACTGGATTACCGACAAAGAAGACACTCCACAACAGTTCGCGTTCCGGCTCCGCGAAGCCGTCGAAGGCGCGAACACCAAGATCCACGAACACGCCAAGCAGAATCCCGACCGACGCGGTATGGGAACCACAACCACGTGCGTGGGGATACTCGGTGATTATCTGTACCTCACCCAGGTCGGTGACTCGCGTGCCTATCTCGTGCGCCAGGGGAAGGCCACACAGCTCACCAAGGACCAATCTTTGATGCAGCGGCTGGTCGACGCCGGAGAGCTGACCGAGGAGGAAGCCGAGCAGAGCGAACGGAAGAACATCATTCTCCAGGCACTCGGACCCGACCCGCGAGTGCGCGTCGACCTCACGCATCAAGAGATCCGCAAAGGCGACGCGGTGATGGTTTGCTCCGACGGGCTGTCGGGCCAGGTCACCGCCGAGGAGATCGCCGCAGCCATCACTGACAACCCCGACCTCGTGGTCGCGTGCGGAGCGCTGATCGACCTGGCGAACGCGCGCGGCGGCCCGGATAACATCACCGCCATCATCGCCCGTATCGACGGTGATAGTCTGAAGGATCCGAGCCAAGGCGAATCGGTGGGTCGCGAAGTGTATCCGTTGCTCGACAGCGAATCCACGACCGAACCGGTACCGGTCTACAGAGGGGATCCGCCCGCGCGGAGCGACACCAAACAGATGGTGATCGCCGCGGTGTCGTCGGCAGCGATCCTCACGGCAGCCCTGATAGCGGCGGTCTGACAGGAGAGGGCCGCGCCACGTGAAGCCGCAGCTCAGAGTCGTCACCGGGACCCCCGCCGGAACGGTCTTCGTCTATTCCCATCACAACATCGTCATCGGCCGTCATCCGGATTCGGACATCGCCTTCGATTCCCACCAGGACCTCGAGGTGTCCGTGCGCCACGCCGCGATCTTCAGGCGGGCCGACCGCTGGTACGCACGCGACATGGGAAGTCGCAATGGCACCCTCGTCAACGGCCATAAGATTACGGCGGATACCGCGCTGAACGACACCGATCAGATTCAGCTTGGCGCCGGCGGACCGGTGATCGAGTGCCGTTTCGTAAGCGATGACGTGCCCGACACAGAGAGAAGCCCGGCCGCAACGCCCGGAAAAACGCGCCCGACACCCCTCGCCAATCGTGCACCCACATCACGAGGGAAGGGCCGCACCACCGGCCGCGTGCGCATAGAAGTGGCCAAGCAAACGCGGCGGTTGCGTGGTGTCGCGGTTGCGCTGTTCGCGGTGCTCATCGTGGTCGTGGCCGGCTTCCTCTACGTCAACCAACAGCAGCGGGTAGCTCAAGAACGGGCACTCGCAGTGCTCCAAAACCAGATCGACAGCGTGCTGCGAGTGTCCAGGACCACGGTTGCCGAGCTCGAAGAAGAAATGGCCGAGTTGGGCGCTACTCTCGAGAACTCGCGCCAAGAGATACAAGCGCTCCACAGACAACTCACCGATGCGCGCGAATCGGGCGACGCCGAGCAAATCCAAACCCTGAGCCGCGAGCTGGAGATTGCCCTCACGGCGTTGGCCCAGCAGCAGCACGCCGCGAGCATCGACTTCGCGAGCATCACGCGGGCCAACCAGCGGGCGGTGGCGATGATCTTCGTCGATTTCGGAGACGGTACGGCCGAAAGCAGCACGGCGTTCGCGGTGCGATCCGACGGAACGATGATCACCGCTCGCCACTCGGTGGTGGGACCCAACGGCGACCGCCGCCCGAGTCGAATCGGCGTGCGCTTCGCCGACTCGCGTCAAACCTTTCCCGCCCGTGTCGTCGCGATCGCGGAGGGACCGGACGCGGATGTCGCAGTCATCAAAGTAGAACTTCAGGGTGAGGTCCCAACCATCCAGGGGATCAGCCAGCGCCCCGACACCGTACCAGTCGGCGCGCCGGTGGCCATCATCGGATTCCCCGGAGGCCTGGACAGCCCGCAGCGCATCCAACAAAACGGCGTCTTCGCGACCGCCAGCCTCACCGCCGGCACGCTGAGCAAGAACCTACCGATGCTTCTGCAGATCAACGGATACGGCACCAACGGAGCCAGCGGCAGCCCAATCCTCGACGCCAACGGTCAGGTCATCGGCATCCTCAATGCCGGCGAAGTGGGGTCGGGAGGGAGGATTGTTTATGCGGTGCCGGCGACGGTGGCCCTGGGGCTCTTGAGATCTCTCGACTGATTGAGGTCGGGAATCGGGGGTCGGGGGTCGGGATTCGGGTTTATAGAGAAATGCGACCGGTCACTCACAAATGTAGACAGCATCTTAAGCGTTGCTATATAATGGCTTAGGATGTATCTGGTCGACTCCCGACTCCCGACTCCCAACTCCCGTCCTCACTGCACCGCCGGCGGCTCCCCGGCAACCTTCCTGACAAACCCGCCGGCTTCCGAGAGCAACCGCTCGCCTTCGCTCGCGTCCACTCCCTTCCTCACCATGACGATGGCGAGTTTCACGCTTCCCCCCGCATGCGTGATGGCCTGGCGGGCATCCTCCCGCGTGGCCCCGGTGACTTCCATGACGACTCGCTCGCCGCGGTCTACCAGCTTGTCACTCAAGGCCATGAGATCCACCATGAGATTCCCGAAGGCCTTGCCGAGCCGGATCATCGCCCCCGTCGAGATCATGTTGAGCACCATCTTCGTCGCCGTGCCGGCCTTCAAACGGGTCGATCCGGTCAGCGCCTCCGGGCCCGCCCGCACCGCGATGATCAAATCACACGTCCGTGCGAGATCCTCGGGCGGATAGGCACACGTCAGCAGGCCGGTGGTGGCGCCGAGTTCGCCCGCCCGGACCAGCGCCGCCCTGACGTACAGTGTGGTTCCGCTCGCAGCGATGCCGAGTACGAAATCGAGGGGTCCCACGTTGAGCTCGTCGACGGCCATGGCCGCGGCAGCCACATCGTCTTCCGCTCCTTCCTGTGAGCGTGTCAGCGCCTCGGTGCCGCCCGCGATCAGACCGATCACCATGCCCGTTGGACTTCCGAAGGTGGGCGGACACTCTGTGGCGTCCAACACGCCGAGTCGCCCGCTTGTCCCGGCACCGACGTAGATCAAGCGACCGTCTTGTTCGAGCGCTCGCTTCGCCAGATCGATTGCCTCGGTAATGCGGTCACGCTCGGCGTAGACGGCATCCGCCACGTCTCGATCTTCGGCGTGCATCAAGTCCACGATCTCGCTGCTCGTGGCAACGTCGATTTCGTTGGTGCGCGGATTGCGTCGCTCGGTGAGACGCGGGTCGAAATACTCAGGTTTGGATGGCATCCCCTAGTGTGCCCCGTAAAAGTGGCAGCATCAAGTGGGGGGATTCTAGATTCGAGATTCTAGAGAATCCCTAGATCCGCTCCCGCAAGAAGTCCGGCGTCAGGCCCTGGAGGAACGACGCTAGCAAGCTGAAGTATCCAGAGAGGAGGAGCAGGCCGAGGAAGACGAGGATTCCGCCCGACACCTTGGTGACTAATGGCATGTACTGCCGGTATTTCTGGAACCAGGTGATAAAGCGCTCGACGGCGAGGGCCGCTACGAGAAACGGCACGGCGAGGCCGAGGGAATAAGAGAGCAAGAGTGCCATTCCCTGCCCCACGCTCCCCTGCGTGCCGGCGTACGTGAGGATGGCGCCCAGGATCGGACCGATGCACGGCGTCCACCCCGCCCCGAACGCCACACCCACCAAGACGCTTCCGAGGTATCCCAAGGGTTTGTTCTGAATGTGGACGCGGCGTTCCCGCAGAAGGGCTCCCCACCGAAACACGCCAAGCAGGTACAGGCCGAAAAAGATGATGAGGACGCCGCCGATGCGCTCCAGCCAGACCTGCTGGAACTGCACCAACCGGCCGAGGCCGGTGGCGGTGGCTCCAAGCATCAAGAAAATGAGCGTGAAGCCGTTGACGAAGAGCAAGGCGTGCGTAACCGCGGCCCGGCGGTGGTCTCCCATCTCCTCGAGCGACATTCCTGTGATGAACGACAGATAGCTGGGAATGAGCGGGAGCACGCAGGGCGAGAGAAAGCTCAGCACTCCGGCCGAGAACGCGATGAAGAAGCCTATCGAAGCAGTCGATTCCATACCATCAACGGAACGAGTCTGGGGTTTGAGAGGTTCCCATGGAGGTCATGCCACCGCGGCAAAAAACCCGATCATCTTGTAGATCAGTTTGGCCGCCACAAAATTCGGGGCCACCATACCCGGAATCGGAGCCAACTCGACCACGTCGCAGCCCACCACGTTCCGTTCCCGGAAAACCCGTTCCAGCAATCGGAGCGTTGGGTGCCACGATCCGCCCCCGGGCTCGGGTGTCCCCGTGGAGGGCATCAGCGCCGGGTCGAAGTAATCCACGTCGAAGGTGATGTATACGTCGGGGCCGAGCGAGTCTACGGCGCGACCGATCCACTCGTCTCCCACCAGCTCATGGGAAAAGATAACGGGGACGTTGTGCTTCCTGAGCAGGGCACGCTCCTCACTCGTGAGCGATCTGATGCCGACGGGCACGATATCGACCTGCTCATGCACGCGATACATGACCGACTCATGCGAATACGGTGTATCGCCGTACTCCGTTCGGAGATCTGTGTGCGCATCGAGCTGCAACACGGAAAGACGCCGGTCTCCCAAACGATCGGCGTGTGCCAGGATGGGCGGTGATGATAGACTGTGCTCGCCGCCCACCATGACGATGAATTTTCCGGTGTCCACGAGCGCGTTCATCACTTCTCGCAGCACCGTGAGGGCCTGCTCCGGACCCGCGTCGGGCAATACCAGCTCGGGCAGCGTGTCGATACCAACTTCATGGGGCTCGCTGTCCAGCTCGTGATCGTACAACTCGATGTAGTGGGAGGCCTCGAGAATGGCGCGGGGGCCGTTTCTCGTACCGCTCATCCACGAGACGGTCGCTTCGTACGGCACTGGCAGTAGCACCACGCGCGCTTTGTCGAATTCCGTGTGGTCCAGAGGCAGGCCGAGAAACGAGTCAGGGGCGCCCCACGGGAATTGTCGTAGGGGTGCTGGCACTCCCGTTGCAGCGTGACGGAATTCGTTCATCTGCAAAACACCAGCGCACTGACCACGGTGACCCACCGCCCGTCGTTTTCGGCTTTGGCCGTGCAGCTGATGTTCGTTGTCTTGACGATTTCTCCCGACAGCTTCCACTGTTCGCGCCGCTCATCCCATGCCTCGTCGGGATCGAACGGCACGCCGAGCACGGTCGCCAGCATGCTCGCCGCCAGGTCTTCGGCGTAGTCGCCGGCCGTCGACTGCGGCATGCCGAACGCGTGATGCTCGGATACATAACCGTAGTGATTCGAATCCTTTGGTATCGCGAGCCCGATGGAAGCGGCCGCGCGCCGCGACGGTTCGTTCGTCTGCGCCCTCGCCTGCACCACGAACACGATCTGGCCGGGCTGCAGCGTTTTCGCTCCGTGGTTACGGGGAACCAATTTGCAGTGTGCGGGAAAAATCGAACTGACGGTCACTAGGTTGTACTGTGCGATTTTTGCGTCGCGCAGCGCAAGCTCGTAACTGGTGAGCATCTCCTTGTGGCGTCCGATACCCTTCGTGAGAAACGCCTTCTTCGGGACGAGCGTCCCGGCATCGATCATCGGCTCCCCCCCCCGAACTCGCTCCGCCTGGATTCCGACGGTTCGACGGCATGCTCGTGACAGTCGCTGCACACACCATAGATATCTAGGCGATGGTGGTGATGGCGAAAACCATGTTCGTCCGCGATGAGTGCTTTCATCCGTTCGATCCGTTCAGATGTAAACTCGACAACTTTGCCACAAGAAGTACAGATGAGATGCTCGTGGTGCGTTTTGGCGCTCAGTGGTTCGAATCGTCTGAATCCCTCGCCGAAATCGTGTTCGTCCACCAAGCCGGCTCGCACCAACAAGTCGAGCGTACGATACACCGTCGCCTTACCGACGTGAACTTCGTTTCGGCGTAACGCTGCTTCGATGTCGTCAACCGAGAGATGCTCTTCAGAATAAAAGAGCGCTGATGCGATCGCCTCGCGCTGATGTGTGAGCGGCAAGTTACGGTCTCGCATGTACACGCGAAAACGCTCCATCAACTCGCTGGCGTCAAGCTTCGGTGGTGGACTCGTCATCTTCTCGTTGTGCGAACCAAAGCTCGGAGTCGATCTCGACCGGAGGCTCTCCGTCACCCGTCCGAGATTGTACTCCAACTACCACATCCAGAACCACGTCCACCGGTCCATCGCCCACTTCCTCCAACTCCACCTTACCCCGTCCACGCTGCCGTCCCCGAGTATTGAGCATGTACTTCGCCGTGTGCACCGTAAACCGCTCAACCGTTGCCCCCGTGGCAACGACGGCCGTTCCCCACTCGCGACCATCGCCGCGCAAGGGCGGAAAGATCCAAATACGCACGATATCTTCGGGCGTCATGATCTCTTCTAGCGCTTTGGCCACCATTGCCCACCCCGCCCCGACACCGGGCGTGGCAACCGGGTATCCCACGTTGTACGGTACGGACGATGTCACGGCAGATCTTTGGGAAACGTCCCAACGTTAAAGACCGCAGCAAGGTACCGGGGTTGAGAACCAGTTTCAAGCGGGAGCGGTTTCACAATAATGTGACGGGATCGCGGTCGAAGACGACCCGTATCTGGCCACGTCCGGTGTGCGGCGCTCGGCGCACGGCATACCGCAACACCTTTCCCAAGACACGCGGTTCTGCAGAGCGGACGATCATGTGCCACCGCCACCGTCCCTTGATGCGGGCCAGAGGGGCGGGTGCCGGCCCGACAACTTGCGTGTCGGTCGTTCTGGCTACCAACCCTCGGAGCCAGTCGGCGATGTCCCCGGCGGCCGCGGCCACCTGCCGTTCGGACGTGCCGCTGACTATCACGTTCGAGAGCGCCCGCAAGGGCGGATACGGCGGCTCCGCACGTTCGCTCAGTTCGCGCTCGGCGAATCCTTCGAAGTCGTGCAGGGCGGCAGCTTGTAACGCGAAATGATTCGGTACACGGGTTTGGACGAGGACCCGACCTCCCCTGGGCCCGCGACCGGCACGCCCCGCGACCTGCGCGATGAGCTGAAAGGTCCGTTCAGCGGCGCGAAAGTCTGGCAGGTACAAACTTGTGTCGGCGTCAACGACCCCGACCAGCGTGACCCCCGGGAAATCCAATCCTTTCGCGATCATCTGTGTTCCAAACAACAGATCGATGTCGTGGGCAGCGAAATCATCCAAAATGCGGCGGTGCGACCATTTCGTGCTGGTCGTGTCCGCGTCCATGCGGGCGATCCGGGCTCTTGGAAATCGTTCGCCGAGCCATCGCTCGAGCTGCTGCGTTCCGGCCCCGCGGGACCGTTGCGTTTCCCCTCCACACAGTTCGCATGCCGTGGGAATATCTCGATCGAAGCCGCAATAGTGACACCGCAGTCCAGCCGGCGTCCGATGGACCGTCAGCGCAATACTGCACGACGTGCACTGGATGACCTCACCGCACGCTAAGCACTGCATGAAGTGAGCGAAGCCTCGGCGATTGAGCAGGAGGATGACCTGTTCATGACGCTCTAGCCTGTCGCGAACAGCTTCGTCCAACGGCTCTGACCAAGGCAACGGGCCGCTCTGTTTCACACGCCTGGCGGATCGCATATCGATGAGTACGACTTCCGGTAGATGCCGTGCGGCGACGCGGTGGGGTAACGAGACCACTTGGATGCGTTCCCGCCTCGCCCACGTTTCCAGAGACGGTGTCGCACTTCCGAGCACCACCTTCGCACCCTCCGACTTTGCGCGACGCAATGCTACATCGCGCGCGTGATAGCGGGGTAGCTCGCCGTTCTTGTAGCTGGTGTCGTGCTCTTCATCGACGACGATCGTCGCCAGATCCTGCACGGGCGCAAAGATGGCAGACCGCGCTCCCACCGCTACACGTCGGCGACCGGATACGAGGGCGCGCCACGCATCAGCGCGCTCGCCGTCAGACAATCCACTGTGAAGTACTGCCACTGTGTCGCCAAACACACCGCGAACACGCGCGACCGTCTGTGGCGTGAGCGCAATCTCCGGTACGAGAACAATCGCACCGCGACCGCTGCGCACTTCGTCGCGCATCGCCTCGAGATATACCAGTGTCTTTCCGCTCCCGGTCACACCAAACAACAGGACCGCGGCGGCTGGCGACAGCCCTCGAATGGCGTTGATCGCTTGGGCCTGCGCGTCCGACGGCTGCGAGGGCGGAGGAGTCGACACGCCCTCGAACGGATCGCGCAAACGCTCGCGATCTTCCAACGCGGCCAGACCCCGATCGACCAGCCCATGGATCACACTGCGAGAAAAACCCAATTCTCTCGTCATGCGCCGCATGGAGGCCTCGCCGCCCGACGCGTCGAGGGCATCGTACGCTTCCCTCTGTTTCTTGGCGCGGCCGAATATTTCGTCGCGCTCGATGAGTGAGGACAGCGTTCGGGTGAGTGTGACCACCGTTTCCGATCCGGGCCCGGGACCCAATGACGGCGCGACGGCATGCAGCTCGACCGCGCCGACACGAGCCAATCGCTGCAGGGTCTCCCACACCGGACGCCCCAAGCTCCGCGAAAGCCGCCCGACGGTGGCCTTACCGCCTACCTGCTCCAAACGCTCCACGACCGAAGCGCCAGCGCCACCGGGTGCCCGGCTCGGATCGCGTAACTCTGCAACGACACGCGACGTGCCCCACATCCCACCGGGCAGCATGGCTTTGAGTGTGAGCCCGGGCGGGGCCAGGTAATATCGCGATACCCAATCAGCGAGCGACAACAATTCCGAGGGAAGCAGTGGCTGCGCGTCCGGCGCCAACAGTACGGGTTTGAGCCCCTCCGGATCATCGGCGCCAACCGCGGTCACGATTCCCACCATCTCCCTGGTGCGAACCTGCACCACCACACGCGCCCCGGGGACGACCCGATCGGCCAACGCCGCCGGGAGGCTATAGGTATATGGCGATTCGGCGGGAATCGGGAGGGCTACGGAGCAGGTGGTGGGGAGCGCGGAGGTCAATGCAGGCGTCAGGTTGCGGATCTCAGGGTTCAGGTTCCAGGTTTCAGGTCATCGGTTACCGGTCACCGGTTAACGGTCACCGGTAACCTAACCCGCCATCGCCCGGACCATCTCCCCGGCGGCCAGCCGAATCCGTTCCGGCACGTACCCGCCCTCGAGGACCGCTCCCATGGGCACTCCCATCTTTCTCCATTCGTGCACCCAGGTGGCGTAGTCCTCGGGCTCGAGCGTGAAACCGGCCAGCGGGTCACCCGCCATTGCGTCGAAGCCGGCAGAGATCAGCAACACGTCGGGAAGCCACCCATCGGTCGCGCGTTCGACGGCTGCGTTGAGATCCGCGATGTACGTCTCGCGCGGCAGACCGGGAGGGCGTGGAACGTTGAACACGTTACCGACTCCCCGTTCGTCTTCGCGTCCGGTGCCAGGGTACAACGGGTATTGGTGCAAAGAGACGAACCGAATCTGAGCGTCGCGCTCCACCAGTGCCTGGGTACCATTCCCGTGATGCACGTCCCAATCAACGATCAGCACTCGCTCCGCCCCGAGATCGTCGATCGCCGACCGAGCGGCCACGACCACGTTACTAATAAGACAGAACCCCATCGCAACATCGGCGATCGCGTGATGGCCCGGGGGTCGGATGGCGGCGAACGCCGGTTGGCCCTCGAGCGCGCGCCGGGCCATCTCAACTGCAGCGCCCGCGGCGTGGGTCGCCGCTACATAACTCCCCGCGCTCAAGAACGTGTCACCGTCCACCATGCCGCCACCGCGCCGAGCCATCGCCTCGAGCCGCTCCAGATACGCAGAGGGATGCACTCGCTCGAGCATGCGAGGCTCCGCCGGCGCGGCTTCCGACCACTCCACGATCGGGCTGTAATCGGGAAGACGCAACTCCTCGAGGATGGCCCTGATTCTCGCGGGGGATTCAGGGTGCCCGGGCCCGGGGTCGTGATCGAAGGAGGATGGGTGCCAGATGATTTGGACGGGCATGGGGTGGGGTGTAGGGTGTAGGGTATAGGGTGTAGGGTTCTTCTCGTGGTGTCCTACACCCTACAACCTACACCCTACACCCTATAACCTACTCCTCCTTTGGTCCCGGGACATCTCCGGTCAGTTCCATCAGTTCCCGAAACCGCGACTCCAAGCCCGCGTTTATTTCGCGCAGGCGTCGGAGGTAGTGCCGCCAATAGAAGAACACCGCCACGGCTCCCAGCACAAACACGAGACCCCACGCGACAATGCCGATCCGTTGGAGCCACACTCCGGCCATGAGCAACAGGGCACCGTCGAGCGCGAGGAAACCCACGGCGAGCACGGTGATGGTGCGTCCCGGTCGCTTCCGCGAGGACGCGCCGACCTTCGCGGGTTGCAGCCAAGAACGATTGGAGAGATCGTCGTTCGGAATCGTCGTTTGCGCTTCTTTCAGCGCACCGGCTGACGATGCGCGGGGAGGACAATCATCGGCGCACCGTCGGGAACGTCAGCCGCTCCCAGCGTCTGGTCCTCGTTCGTGACCAGCGCACCGCGAAACTTGATGGCGTATGTCGATGGATCGACCGCGCGGCCGATGCCTTGGTCGAGGCATGTGGCTTTCAGATCGGCAAAAGTGACATCGCGCGTCACGGGCACTTCGATGGTATCCCACACGTCAATCAACTGTACCCGCACGCGCATCTGTCACACCGTCAAGGGGAGGGTCGAAAAAAATCGATCGATGGCCTGATCGAAGAACAGTGTCGACGCGCGCACCCTCGTGCCAGCGTCGGTGGCGATGACCACAAGCGCGATCTCCTCACCTCCTTGGCCGCGAAAGGTCGCGTGGGCCTCCCCTTCATCCTCGAGAAACGCACCGTTATGCGGAATCCGTTCGGTAAAAAAAATCTTTGCTCTCTCGAGAACCTCGTCGCCGACGAGCGGTGTTGTCATTTCGTGCAACATGAAAAAAAACCAGGGTGTAGGGTGTAGGGTGTAGGATGTAGAACGATCACCACACCCTACACCCTACAACCTACTTTACAACCTTTCTGTGAGATACTCCGCCAGCTTGTCCGTAGCAACCCGATCCTGCTGCAGGTTATCCCGATCGCGCACCGTCACGGTCTGATCGTCCGTTGTCTGGCCGTCCACGGTCACACCGAACGGAGTCCCCGCCTCATCCTGCCGCCGGTAACGCTTTCCGATCGATCCTCCTTCGTCATAGAAGACCGGAAACCGCTTGCGCAAGTCGTCACGGATACTCAGTGCCACCTCGGGCATCCCGTCCTTCTTCACGAGCGGAAAGATACCCGCCTTGACCGGCGCAATCGACGGGTGCAGCCCCAATACGACCCGCGTCTCCCCCTCCACCTCTTCCTCGCGATACGCGTCCGCCATCACCACCAAAAACAGCCTGCCGACGCCCAAAGCGGTCTCGACGACGTAGGGCGTAAACCGTTCTTTGCTGACGGTATCAACATACTGCACTTTCTTACCCGAGAACTCCTGATGCCGGGAGAGATCAAAATCGGTTCTGTTGTGCACACCTTCGAACTCTTGCCACCCGAACGGGAATTCGTATTGAATGTCCTCGGCCCGCTTGGCATAATGTGCAAGCTCATCATCGCCATGCGGATGGTACCGCAACTTGCTCTCATCAATGCCGAGTTCCTTGTGCCACCTCATTCGCTCGGCGTGCCAGTACTCAAACCACTTTTCGTCGTCGCCGGGTTTGACGAAGAACTGCATCTCCATTTGTTCGAACTCACGCGTGCGAAAGATAAAGTTTCCTGGCGTGATCTCGTTGCGAAACGCCTTTCCAACCTGTGCAATGCCAAAGGGAATTTTCTTCCGCGCAGATTGCATGACGTTCAGGAAGTTGACGTACGTTCCTTGAGCGGTCTCCGGACGCAGATAGATCTGCGAAGCAGAATCCTCGACCGGCCCCATGAACGTCTTGAACATCAAGTTGAACATGCGGGGCGCCGTCAGCGTCCCCTTGCTTCCACACACCGGACATTGGGCGTCCTCCTCACCCGGAGTGCCCTTTATGGTCTCATCGTCCGCGCGGAAACGATTCTTACACTGTTTGCAATCCACCAACGGATCGGTGAAGCTCGAAACGTGCCCGGACGCCTCCCACACCCTCGGATGCATCAAGATCGCCGACTCGATACCCTCGATGTCTTCACGCTCGTGCACCATCGAACGCCACCACCGCTCGACCAAATTCTTTTTCAACTCGACACCCAACGGACCGTAATCCCACACGGAGCCCAGCCCTCCGTAAATCTCAGAGGATTGAAAGACAAAGCCCCGCCGTTTGGCGAGCGATACCAGTTTTTCCATGAAATAAGGAAACCACCGTTGCGTGTGGGGACGGGACCGGGGGTCCCACAATCACGAAGCACGAGGAAGATAGATGAGCGCTATACGGGCGGCAAGCGAAGCCAATCGCCTGTTACGTACCGCATTCCAACCACCAATCGGTCACAGTTTTTGTGTGACTTAGCCGGCCAGGGCGAGACCGGCGCGGGGGCGAGGTCTGAGAAACGATTCGCGATTTGGGACATCGATTCGCGATCTGAAACGGGAGATGTAAGAGCTAGACGTGGTGTCCCGAGGGTGCGCACGGTGAAGAAACCCCGGGGACCCGGCCAAACGTCACAGCCATGTTTCGCAACGCACTTCATCGTTGTATTGTTTGGTCACGGACAGATTTTGTGTAAATCATTGATATGTAACGACTTGTACAATACTTTGACAGGGAGTAAATTTAGGTCCATTCCTCGACGTTCTCCGGCATCGTCGAGGACCTACGGAAGACGCCAGGGGCTATCAAGCCAGGGCACAAGAATTGCCATTCTTTAACAAGGTTGGGGTATGAATTGAGCACACGTGTCATAGACAAGAGCAAGCGTTTTCTCGATTAGCAAAACGGTGACGACCTAGTGAAAGGCCCGTTCAAAGTGACCGACGAGCCCTTTGCGCAGGGCGGTATGCAGCCCTCGCGTGGAGCGCCGCAACGCGAGATCCATCTCAGGGACCTGGCGAGGGTCGTGCTGCACCATTGGCTCCTGGTCATTCTCCTGGCGGGACTCGTGGGGGCAGGCGCCTACTATTCCGGTCGGCGGGCGGTCCCTCAATACCAATCGGGACTCACGGTCCAGATCAACTCCCCCGAACAAGTATTCTCCCTTCGTGGGAGCATCAACTTCGACGAACTGGCCCTCCGCACCGACCCGATCCTCTCGGAGGTGCTCGTTCTCACGACCCAGGCACTGGGCCTGGAGGTCGTCGACCATTTGAGTCTGCAGCTCCAGCCCAGCGATCCGACCGTTCACCGTGGTGACGTCTTCACCAACATCGCGATCGATCCGAACGCGGCGAACCCCGGAACGTTCCAGCCGGTAGTGACCCCCCAAGGGTATCAGCTGTTGGATGTGACCGGCGCCGTGATCGCTTCCGGTGCGGTGGTGGACACGGTCGCCGGGCCCGGATTCTCCTTCGCAATCCGGCAACGGGCCGCGCCAATTGCAGTGGACTTCAGTATCATCGGTCGCCCAATCGCTGCCGCGCGTGTGACCGGTGGTGTGTCATACAGCGTCCGGGCCGGGACGAACGCGGTTGATCTGTCGTTTACCAGCACCGATCCGACCCTCGTTCCCCTCATCTTGAACGAGGCTGCACTCCAACTACGCAACATGGGTGTGCAGCGCGCGCTGGCGTCGGCGAGCTCCAGACGCCAATACATCGAAGCCCAGCTCGAACAATCGGACTCGGCGTTTCAGCGGAGCATGCGCGACATCCAGCAGTTCAGGGAGGGTCGGCAAATCACCGATTTGTCGGTGCAGGCGGCAGCGATCGTCCAGACGATTCAACGGTTGGAGCAAGACAGACAATTGGAGTTGGTGCGGCTCTCCACCCTCCGGGACGCCATATCGGTATCCGACACGATCGGCGTCGAGACGTTGAACCGATTGGCGGCGACCGAAGGCGTGGCCTCGAACGCCGCGATGAACTTTCAGATCCGGGGCTTGCTGCAACTGTACGAAGAGCGGCGCGCGCTCACCGCAGGCGCGTTGGGCTTACGAGAAGGGAATCCACAGGTCAGCGGCATCGACGAACAGATTCGCCAAGGACATGCGGCCTTGCGAAACGCCGTCGACGCGGCCGTCCTCAGCATTCAATCGAGACTGGATGCGCTCGACGTGGAAATCGCCAGCCAACACGACGAGCTGTCGGTGTTTCCCGGAATGGAGACACGCATCGGGCAGCTGAGCCTGGAGTCGACCATTCTCGACGAAACGCATCGCTACCTACTGGGGCAGTACCAGCAGGCGCGCATGGCGGAAGCGTCGATCGCGCCCTACGTCCAGATCCTCGACAGCGCGTCACCGGCTTTCCGCATTGGCACGACGCTCCGCCAACGTGTCATCCTCGGCGTGCTCGTGGGGTTACTCTTGGGCCTCGCCGGCGCGTTCTTCCTCGAGTATCTCGACCAGACAATAAAGAGTTCCGCCGACATCGAGCGTGTGTTGGGCGTCCCGCTGCTGGGGGCGATCCCACACGATCCCAAACTCACCAAGGGCGCCGGCGGGCGCCGAGGAGCGATCGTCACAATCAATAACCTGGACCCCGACGAACCCGCGGTGGAATCGTACCGTGCGCTCCGCACCAACGTGACGTTCGTTGGCGCAGAGAAGCCGCTGCAGTTCATCGCCGTGACCAGTGCCGGACCGCGCGAGGGGAAGTCGACCACGGCCATCAACCTCGCGTTGACGCTCGCGAAAAGTGGCCGGCGCACCATCCTGGTGGATGGAGACCTCAGACGCTCGACGATTCACCGCGCCTTCGGCGTGGTCCAAGAGCCGGGCCTCACCGACGTGTTGATCGGCGGGGTGGGCGCGTCCGCAGGAATTCGTACCGAGGTCGCGCGTTCTCTGGACGTGTTACCGAGTGGATCCACACCACCGAACCCGTCGGAGCTACTCGGTTCTTCGGCGATGGACGCGTTGGTCGCCGAGTTGCGTCGCGACTACGAGTACATCGTGATGGACACGCCGCCGGTCCTTCCGGTCACCGATGCCGCGGTTGTGGCCACCAACGCCGACGCGACCATTCTGGTCGTGAAGAGTGGAGACACCGACGAAACCGCTGCTCAGCGCGCCATAGATCAACTGCGGCGTGTAAACGCGAGAATCGCAGGCGCCGTGCTCAACGCCGTCAGCGCCAAGAGGGATCCACAATATACGTATTACGGCTACAGCTACCGGCAGGACCCGCCGTCACGTTCGCGTATCCGTACGGTCGCAAGCAAAGTGACGCGGATAGGAAGGGCTAGTCTATAGGCGGGCAGACGGGCAGACGGGCGGGCAGGCGGGCGACACATCGATTGCGGATTCAGATTGGAAATGACACGGCCACACTGCCTACCTACCCACCGCCCCGCTCAACAATCTGATCCCTCCTCGTCCCCACACTCACGTAGCGGATCGGCACCCCGATCAATTCCTGAAGGCGGTCGAGGTACGTACGGGCCTCGGGAGCGAGATCGGACATGCGCCGCACTTCCGAGGTCGGGCGTCGCCAACCGGCCAATTGTTCATAGACCGGCTCGAGCCGGTCGAGGACCTGCGTGTCGGACGGAATCTCGTCCACTAAATCCCCGTCGATCTTGTAGCCCACGCAAATTGGGATCGTGTCCAACGTGTCGAGTACATCCAATTTGGTGACGGCGAGGTGCGTGAGACCGTTTACGCGCGCAGCATAACGCACGACCACCCCGTCGAACCATCCGCAGCGCCGCGGCCGTCCCGTCGTCGCCCCAAACTCCCCCCCAAGCGCCCTCAACGAGGCCGCCTCGTTTTCCTCGGCTTCCGTGGGGAGGGGGCCGTTCCCCACACGTGTCGTGTACGCTTTGACGACACCCAGCACGGCGTCGATCCTGGTCGGCCCTATGCCCGCGCCAACCGCGGCACCGCCCGCGGTCGTGTTGGACGAGGTCACGAACGGATATGTCCCGTGATCCACGTCGAGTTGCGCACCTTGCGCACCCTCGAGGAGGACACGACGCCCATCCTCCAATGCCTGCCACGTGATGAGGCCCGTGTCCGCCAGCATCGGGACCAAGCGCGGCGCCAGCCGTTCGAGCAGCTGGAGGTTCTCGTCGGCGGAGACCCGGCCCTCGGCGCCCATCAGCTCGAGACGTTGATTGATCTGAGGAACGCGGTCGGCGAGGGTTTCCCGCAGGCGATCCAAGGAGCGAAGGTCTCCGGCTCGCACACCGCGCCGGCCGATCTTGTCTTCGTAGGTGGGTCCGATGCCACGTCCCGTCGTGCCGATGCGCTGTTTCTTTTCCGACGCGCAGTCCAGCAGCTTGTGATACGGAAGGACCAAATGGGCGCGATCCGAAACAATCAAGCGATCGGTGACATCCACACCTCGCGCGACGAGATCGTCCACTTCGTTGAGCAACGTGTCGGGATCGAGCACCACGCCGTTGCCGATGACACAGCGTGTGCCAGGGTGCAGGATCCCCGACGGTATCTGGTGGAGAATGAATTCATCATCACCCTTTACCACCGTGTGGCCCGCATTCGCGCCGCCCTGGTAACGCACCACCAGATCGGCCTGTTGCGCAAGCACGTCGACGATCTTGCCCTTGCCCTCATCGCCCCACTGAGCACCCACGACCACCACGCAATTGCGCTCGTTATCGAACATCCGGTTCGCGTCCTCCCGTTGTCGGACGGGCGTATCGGGCCCACAAAAAAACCCCACCGGGGGCCCCCGATGGAGTATCCTTTGAGCAAAGGTAGAAAGGGACGCGAACGACGTCAACCAAACCGGCGAGGGCCGGAGAGCGACCTACGCCGGAATCAGCTCCGCCGTTCGAAGTAGGTCAGCAATGCGACTCTCGTCGATCGACGCGACCGGATCGAGGGGAGCGCGGACCGGGCCGCCCACGAGCCCAACACCGTCCATGGCGACTTTCACACCAGCCGGCCCCATTTTTCCGACGATCTCCTTGTCCAAAGGCGCCAATCGCTCCTGCGCGTTTCCCGCGGCGGCTTCGTCGCCACGTGCGAAGCAATCCGCAATTTCCACGGCCGTCTCGACGGCAAAATTCGCGACCGCGAGGATGCCACCCACCGCTCCGAGCTCCAGACCCGCGTAGAAGGCCGCACCCGATCCGATGAAGAAAGCCCAGTCCGGAGCGGCATCCCGGTACGCGGCAAAGTTCTTCAAATCCCCACTTGAGTCCTTGGCGCCGACGATATTCGGGTGATCGGTCAGCGACGCCAGCGTAGAATCGCTGATGGGCAAGTGCGTATAGACAGGGATGTTGTACACCAACACCGGAATCGGCGACGCATCCGCGACGGCGCGGAAGTGATCGACCAGTCCCTGTTGAGAGACAAGCCGCGCGAAGTACGACGGCGGGCGCACCAACGCGGCGTCTGCACCTTCCTGGGCCCCATATTTGCACGCGGCAATCGTACCCCGCGTCGACTCGCGTCCCGCTCCGAAAATCAGCAGTTTTCCATCCGGTACGACCTCCCGCAGCCAGCCTATCATTTTTCGCGACTCGTCGTCGCTCAACATGGAGGCTTCGCCTGTCGAACCGGCAACCACAACGCCATTCGCTCCCGCGGACAGGAGCGCACGTGCGTTCTCGCGCAGGGCAACCGGAGCGACGTCACCGATCGGGTCGAACGGGGTCGTGAGCGGTGCGAGCACTCCGTGCAGACGCTTGTTCATCAGGATGTCGCCTTTTTTGTGTGCCGGGGTTTCGGGGCCGGACGATCGAATATCTTGGGATCGCTGGCCGCGGCCGCACCGGTTTGGCTGCTTATCGTCTTCTCCTTGACGAGCTGCTTGAGGTGTTGGTCGAACGTCTGCATGTGATGCTCTTTATGCCCCGCCTCGATCATCTTGTGGAGGTCACCAAGGCGATTGCGGTTTCGGATGACCTCGCGAATCTCCGGGGTGCACAACAACACCTCGACGGCCGCAACCCGGCCCTCTCCGTTCGCGCGTGGCAACAACCGTTGGGCGACCACGGCGTGCAAGGCGTCCGCCAGACGCATCCGGGCCATCTCCTGTTCTCCAGGCGGGAACATGCTCACCAGCCGGCCAACCGCCGCCGCCGCGTCAGGGGCATGGAAGTTTGAAATCACCATCGATCCTGTTTCCGCCGCCTGCATCATGGTACCGGTGATCTCCCCGTCAACCAGCTCGCTGACGAAGATGACGTCCGGATCCTGCCGGAGTGCGGCCCGAGCGCCTACCTTGAGACTCTCGGTGTCGACACCCACCTCCCGTTGAGTTACAGAACTTTGCACGTCCCGGTGCAAGAATTCGATCGGGTCTTCGAGCGTGATCACGTGCTTACTCATCGTCGAGTTGATCTGTTGGATCATGGCCGCGATCGTCGAACTCTTTCCACTGCCAGCCGGGCCAGTCACCAAAATCAACCCCCGTTCGCCCTCGGTGATCTTTCCAATCACCGGTGGCAGCTCGAGGGACTCCACGGTCGGCACGTTGAACGGGATGGCCCGCATGACCACCATGAACGACGAGCGTTGCCGCAACAGGTTGACGCGAAAACGCCCAATGCCCGGAGCGCCCCACGAACAATCGTAATCGCGTATCGAATCGATCTGGTCGCGATCGGCCGCGTTCGGTATCAGCTGCAAGGCGATGGCCTTTGTTTGCTCCGGCGTCAGTCGCTGTTTGGTCAACGGCTTGAACTCGCCGTCGATCCGTGCACGAAAAACGTCACCCGCCTTTATGTGAAGATCCGAAGCTCCGCGTTCGACCGCAGCCTTGATGATATGTTCCATATGTCACTAACCCGTTCGGGAGAGGATACTGCCTCGGAGGCCGGTCACTTTGCGTCGCCGGGTTCCAGCCGCTTGCGCTTCTCAATCCACCGTTCAATCGGCCGCAGCGCTACTAGCACCACCACCACCAATAACGTCGTGCCCGTTGCTTCTAACAACGCACCAAATCCAACCGCCATACCGATCGCCGCCACCAACCACATCGTTGCGGCGGTCGTCAGACCGGTGACGGTGCCGCGTCCCTGAATGATCGCCCCCGCGCCGAGAAATCCGACACCGGTCACAATCTGCGCAGCGATCCGGGACGGGTCCCCGAACTCAGCGGTCATTGCCAACGAAAGCTCGGTAAATAGTGCCGCTCCGGCACAGATCAAGATGTTGGTGCGAAGGCCGGCTGCCTTTTGTTGCAACTCCCGCTCGAGACCAATCGCTCCACCAAGAACAACGGCCAGGACCAGATGGAGGAGCAGGTCCAACCGCAGATCGCGAACAAGACTGCCGTCCATCCCTACCCTTCAGGTGGCTGGGTCGCCGTCGCCGGCAAGAAACCCATGTGAGACCGGACGGCGACCATCGTGTCCCTCGCAACGGTACTCGCCTTCGCAGCGCCCGCGGCCAAGATTTCCCTCACCCGGTTCGGCGATTCGCGCAGCTCACTCGCCCGTTGTCGCATCGGTGCAAACGCCTCGGCAATGTTGCCAGCCAGGACCCGCTTACAGTCGATACACCCCCACCCCGCTGTCCGACATTTGTCTGCGACTTCGTCAACCACCGGGAGCGAAGAAAAGTGTTGGTGCAGCGAATAGATGTTGCACTTTTCCGGTGTCCCTGGATCTTTTCGGGTGACGCGCGCGGGATCGGTCTTTGCTGGACGAAGCCGCTCCCAAATCTCCTCGGGCTCGTCGAGGATGCCGACAGTGTTGCCGAGACTCTTGGACATCTTCCCTTGCCCGTCGAGTCCCAGAATGCGTTTCGCAGTGCCGATCTGTGCTTGCGGCTCCGGAAAGAACCCCGCTGCATATCGGGCGTTCCACTTGCGTACGATCTCTCGCATCAGCTCCACGTGCTGGACCTGATCTTCGCCCACGGGTACGAGATCCGCTTTGTAGAGCAAAACGTCGGCTGCTTGCAACACGGGGTAGTTGAGCAATCCCGCCAGTACGCTTTCTTGCCTGCGCGACTTATCCTTAAACTGCGTCATCCGCTCGAGTTCGCCGATCGGGGTGACCGTTGTAAACACCCACGCGAGTTCCGTATGCTCGGCAACGTGGGATTGAGCGAACAAGACGCACTTTTCCGGATCGATACCGGCGGCGAGCAAACCCACCGCCATGTCGAAGGTGCACTGCTCGAGAGCCGCGATGTCATAAGCCTGCGTGATGGCGTGGTAGTCGACAATACAGATGAAACATTCGTGCTTATGCTGAAGGTCGACCCAGTTCTTCACGGCGCCGAGATAATTTCCAAGATGAAGTTCGCCGGACGGCTGAATGCCGGAAAATATTCGTGACATTCAGTGAACCTATGGAGGCACGGAAAGGCTCGCAAGGTGCTTGAATATCACGACTTACTCCGCGTTGCGGTCGCTGCGGCCGAGCGGGCGGCGGTGTTTATCCGACAGGCAACGAGACCCCGAGACCCCACCTCGTGGGGCCAAAAGGGCATCAGCGATTTCGTGACCGAGGTCGATCGCGAATCGGAGCGGATCATCACCGACTACCTCCTCCAGCAGGTCCCAGACTCCGCCGTACGCGGCGAGGAGTTCACACCCGAGGAGAATGCGGCCGAACTCGTGTGGGTGGTGGATCCGCTTGATGGAACCACCAACTATTTGCACGGCTACCCCGCGTACGCCGTGAGCATTGCCGCCGTGATGGATGGGAGTCCGAAGGTCGGGGTCGTGCTCGACATCTGCCGTAAGCTGACGTACACCGCCGTGGCCGAAGGTGGCGCCTGGCAGGGCGATGTGCGGCTGCGAGTCTCTACCGTGACCGACCCCGACGCGGCGCTCATCGGGACCGGATTTCCCTTCAAAGTCCCGGACCGGCTGCCCCAGTACATGGAGCAATTCACCGTTCTGTTGCACCACACGAGCGGGATACGCCGCGCCGGCTCCGCGGCGCTCGACCTGGTCGATCTCGCGTTGGGGCGTTTCGACGGATTCTGGGAGTTGCAGCTCGCACCGTGGGACGCCGCGGCAGGGACGATACTCGTGCGCGAAGCCGGCGGCGTCGTCACCGACACCGACGGATCACACGATGTTGTCAAGCACGGTTCCATCGTCGCGGGGAATCCGGTGATACATGAGTGGTTGCTGGCCAGACTGCGGGCGGGATGAGACAGGTACAGGGGCACAGGGACACAGGGGCACGGGGGCACGAGGGCTCCATCCTTCCGCCGTTCCTCTTTCCGTCTTTCCGTCCGGAGTGCGGTGAATGGGCTGGGTAGAATGCGTCCCCAACTTCTCCGAAGGGCGCGACATGGCGGTGATCGAGGCGATTGCCGATGCGTTTCGAGCTGTTCCACCATCACACCTGCTCGACGTTCACACCGATGCCGCACACCACAGGTCAGTGTTTACCATCGTCGGCGAGCAGCGCTCCGTGCTCGAAGCGGTCTTCCGAGCGGCGAAGGTCGCCGTGGCGAAGATCGATCTCACACAGCACACTGGTGAACACCCACGCATCGGTGCAACCGATGTCGTGCCCTTCGTGCCGTTGGGAGACACGACGATGAGCGATTGTGTCGCACTCGCGTCCGAACTGGGGGACCGTCTGGCTGATCAACTCGGCGTGCCGGTCTTTCTGTACGGCCACGCGGCCACCAGGGATGGACGCCACGTCCCGAACGCGTTCCGCCGGGGCGGCTTCGAGCAGCTGGTTTCGATGATCGGCACGACGCCGGCGACCACCCCAGATTACGGTCGTCCCGCCGTCCATACCACCGCGGGCGCGACGGCCGTCGGCGCTCGAACCTTCCTCGTTGCATTCAACGTGTTCCTCGACACCGACGATGCGGGCGTCGCGCGAGACATCTCAGGTAGCATTCGTACATCGGCCGGCGGCCTTCCCGATGTTCAAGCAAAAGGATTTGTGGTCCAAGGCAGCGCACAGGTGTCAATGAACCTGCTTGATCCCGTCAGGACGACACCGCTCGTCGTGTTCGAAACGGTGCAACGAGCGGCGCAACGTCTTGGCATAGCCGTGAGTCACAGCGAGTTCGTGGGGCTGGTTCCGGAAGCGGCGGTGGATGGGGTGGATGAGGAGACATTGATGCTGCGCGGGAGTTTGGCGGATCATCTTCTGGAACCGAAGGTGGCGGCGGTGGGTGGTAGGGTTTAGGGGGGGGAATTTCAGATTGCAGATCTCAGATTGCAGATTGCAGATTTCCCCACTCCACCCCTAATCCCTGACGGCAAAACTCGACTCCCGCCCCCCATCACGCAGTTGCAGAACGCGATTGAGGTGGGCCTCCCCGGTTTGGTGGACACCGAGTTAGTAGACGTCCATCATACTGTGGGAGGTTTGTTATGGTCAAGAAACGACGGCGGTATACGCGGGAGTTCAAGCTGGAAGCCGTCAGGCTGGCGTTAGAATCGGAGCGTCCGCTGGCGGAGGTCGCGCGGGAGTTGGGCATTGCCCCGAATGTGTTACACCGGTGGAAGCAGCAGCTGGAGACGCGGGATCCGGCGACGGCCTTCCCGGGGCATGGGAAGCGGGCGGGGCCGGAAGATGAAGTCTGGCAGCTGCGTCGGGAACTCGAGCAGGTGAAACAGGAGCGGGATTTCTTAAAAAAAGCGGCTTTGAGTTCAATCAGTCATCGCAACATTCGAGTGCAGTTTATCTGCTGGCGTACAGAACTTCAATGTTTTTCTAGGTCGTTGATTTAGACGTAATGCTACAGCATTGAGATCTGCCTGAGAGTGAACGGATAAATCAGTACCCTTCGGAAAATACTGACGCAATAAGCGGTTCGTGTTTTCGTTCGTCCCGCGCTGCCAAGGGCTCTGTGGATCACAAAAGTAGACTCGCAAATTAGTGGCGACCGTAAATCGCTTGTGTTGGGCCAGCTCCATGCCCCGATCCCAGGTTAAGGACCGCCGGAGTTCGGACGGTAGTTTCTTGACGTGTTTGCTGAGTGCTGATACGACGGTTTCGGAGTCCTTGCCATCCACTTTGACCAGCATGGTAAATCGGGATTGGCGTTCCACGAGTGTGGCAATATGGGTGTTCTTCGACCCAGCGATCAGGTCGCCTTCCCAATGCCCAGGGATTGCACGGTCTTCCACCGATGCGGGGCGGTCGCGGATGGAGACGCCATCGATGATCTGGCCCCGAGGTTGCCCTTTCGTGGTGGCGTTCTTCGCGTGCCGCATCACGCGGTGCGATCGCAGATGCTTGATCAACTCGCGTTTCAGGACCCCACGCGCCTGGACAAACAAACTCCGATAAATGGTCTCGTGCGACACCCGCATGGTCTCGTCATGGGGAAAGGTCCGCCGCAGCCAGCCCGCTATCTGCTCCGGCGACCAATCAAGACGCAGTTTCTCGGCAACGATCCGCTGCAGTCGCACGTGCTGCGCCAGCCGACAGCGTTTGGGACGACGGGCCCGCTCCCAGGCCGCCGTGTCGGCATCGGCCGCACGGTACCCGTTCCAGCCGCCATGCCGCGCGATCTCGCGACTCACCGTTGATGGCGATCGACCAATCGTTGCGGCAATCTGCCGCATGGGACGATCCGCCGCGAGGCCACGCGAGATCTCTTCTCTTTCGGCCATCGTCAGCGCAAGGCGCGAGCGCCGCCGACGCGCTGGGCATATACCTCCGTTTGTCTTCAGTACACCAAACACCGATCCCGCATGCTTGCCGAGCGCGCGACCAATATCACTCAGCGACTCTCCCTTTTTCCAACGTCGCCACAACTCCGCCTTCTGGGTCGCGGAAAGGCCAGGACGTCCTAACCGTGCCATGAACAACACCCTCCAAATCGGTGAAATAATACAGGGTGTTGCAATGACCTGCTGAATCCACCGCAGCGTTCTTCGCGCGGGAGTCGCCGTGAAGTACGCGTGTATCGCGTCGCACCGGCGGCGGTTTCCGGTGACGATGATGTGTCGGGTGTTGGGGGTGAGTCGGTCGGGCTTTTATGCGGCCCAGACGCGCCCGCTCAGCCCCCGGACGCGGCAGGACCAGCGACTTCTGTTGGAGATTCGCACGATTCATCGCGCGAGCAAGCAACGCTATGGCAGCCCTCGGGTGCACGCGGAGCTGCACGGGCGGGGCGTGCCGTGTGGGAAGACCCGGGTGGAGCGCCTCATGCGCCGCGATGGCTTGCGCGCCAAGAAACGGCGCCGGTTCCGGGTGACCACGGAGTCGGACCATGCCTACGCGCCAGCGCCCAATGTCCTGGCCCGCCAGTTTGGCGTGGAGCGTCGGTGCGCCGCGCGGGTGTGGGCCGCAGATCTGACGTATCTCCCCACGCGGGAGGGGTGGCTGTATCTCGCGGTGATTCTGGATGTCGGCACCCGGCGGGTCGTGGGCTGGGCGGCGCAGTCCTCGTTACAGCACGATATCACGCTGGCGGCGCTCGACATGGCGCTGGCGCGCGAGGGCGGTGGGGGCGGCCTGCACCATTCGGATCGGGGCGTGCAATACGCGTGTCGCCCCTACCGCGATCGCTTGGCCGCGCATGGCATTGCGGTCAGCATGAGTCGGCGGGGCAACTGTTGGGATAACGCCGTCGTCGAGAGTTTCATGGCCACGCTGAAATGGGAATTAGTCGCCGACGCCAACTGGCTCACCCGACGCCACGCGGCCCGCTCGCTGTTTGAGTATCTCGAGCTTTGGTACAATCGGCAGCGTCGGCATTCGAGTCTCGGGTATCGGACACCGGTCGAGTACGCCGTGCTACTCGCCCAGACACAGCAGGCAGCGTAAACTGTATGTCCATCAAACCGGGGGAAGACCATTTACTCCGCAGGTGTCGTGACAGGTACGACGGTCAGGATACGCGGTCCGTCGGGATGGATGTGCACCGTGTGCTCGAAGTGGGCCGACAGCGATCCGTCCGCGGTCACGACGGTCCACTTGTCCTTGAGCGTGCGGATGTCGGGCTTGCCGGCGTTGACCATCGGTTCGATCGCGAGCGTCATGCCCTCGGTCAATCGGTGTCCGCGACCGGGCGTCCCAAAATTTGGGATTTGTGGTTCTTCGTGGAAGCGCGTCCCGATCCCGTGGCCCACCAGCTCGCGCACCACTGTGTAACCCGCCGACTCCGCAACCTGCTGCACCGCGTGTCCGACATCGCCGATGTGGTTGCCAACGACGGCCGCCGCAATGCCGGCGTCGAGTGCGTCGCGCGTCACCGAAAGCAGCCGTTCAACATCAACGCTGATTTCGCCCACCGGCATCGTTCGCGCCGAGTCGGCGTGGAGGCCTTCCAGACAAACCCCGCAATCCACGCTGACGATGTCGCCGTCTTGCAGTTCACGGCGATCCGACGGAATACCGTGCACGATCTCGTCGTTGATGGACGTGCACAAAGATTTTGGGAAGTCGTACAACCCTTTGAACGACGGGCGCGCCCCCGGGTGGCTCAGAATGAAATCCTCGGCCAGCCGATCCAGGTCCTCGGTGGTGACACCCGGCTGTGTGTGGGATTCGATGAGCCCGAGCGTGTCCGCGAGGATACGTCCGGCGGCGGCCATGACCTCGACTTCGCGGGCCGATTTAATCGTGATCACGGGGTTGCTATAGCCCTATCGACGCGGTCTGCCACGTCTTGGATGGTTCCTGTTGCGTCAATCCTGGTCACAGCACCCTGGCGCAGGTAGTAGGAAATGAGTGGCGCCGTTTCGTCCCGATATACGTCCAACCGTCTCCGGATTGTGTCGGGCGTGTCATCGGAGCGACCTTCGGCCTCCGACCGCCCCAGCATACGTATAACCAACTCGCCATCCGGTACATCAAAGGTAACGACCTTGTCCACTACCGAGCCACGCTCCGACAACAATTCGTCCACCGCCTGGGCCTGCGCAATTGTCCGTGGAAAGCCATCCATGATCACGCCTTTGGCAACGTCGGGTGAGGCCAGCTTCTCTTTGACGATACCGAGAATGACGTCGTCAGGCACCAGGTCGCCTTGGTTCATGTACTCCTGTGCCTGCTTCCCTAGCGGCGTACCGGCATTGACGGCGGTTCGCAGCAGGTCGCCGGTTGCGATCTTCGGCACACCGAGCTTGCCTGCCAGAATGTCCCCCTGGGTGCCCTTCCCCGCTCCCGGTGCTCCAAGCAACACGATGTTCATGTCGATGGGTCGGGGTTACGAGGAGCGCCGGCGCCCGCGAAACTTCAGTCGGCCCTGCTTCATGAATTCGTCGTAGTGACGCACTCGCAGGTGTTGCTGCACCTGCTGCATGGTGTCGAGCGCGACACCGACGATGATGAGGATCGCAGTGCCACCGAAATAGAACGGAACGTTGAACGCATCGAAGATGAAGAAGGGCAGTAACGCAACGGAAGCAAGGAAAATCGATCCTGGCAACGTCACCCTGCTCAGCACGTCATCGATGTAATCCGCCGTCGCCGCCCCGGGCTTCACCCCAGGAATGAATCCCCCCTGTTTCTTGAGGTTTTCGGCGAGATCCACCGGATTGAAGATGATCGACGTGTAGAAGTACGTGAAGAAAATAATCAAGAGTGAGTAGGTGATGTAGTACGTTGTCGTGCCAGGCTGGAACGCGTCGGACATCGCCTGCAGCGTCGGGAGATTGCTGAACGTGGCCAGCGTACCTGGTACGATGATAATCGACTGCGCGAAGATGATCGGCATCACGCCGGAAGAGTTGAGCCGGATCGGGATATAGGTTTTCGCACCTTCGCGGATCCTGCCCCGGCCCATGACCTTGCGGGGAATCTGGATCGGAATGCGTCGTGCAGCCACCGTCAGCACGACGACGCCGGCGATGACGCCAACCATGACCACGCCTAGCACCACGAGCGCCGGGAAGGTGATCACTCCCTGATTGACGAAGTCTATCGTCCGAAAAATTCCGGGCCACATACCTTCGATAATCGAGAAGAAGATTAGCAGGCTCATGCCGTTCCCGATTCCACGCTCGGTGATCTGCTCACCCAACCACATCACGAACACCGCGCCCGTCGTCAGCGTGAGTATGGTGATGAAGCGAAAATTCCAACCGGGATCGGGCACGGCGCCCATGGTCTCGCTGAAGATCGCAAACCCGTATGCCTGGCCGAGCGACAGCACAACCGTCATGTAGCGGGTCCACTGCGTGATCTTTTTGCGGCCTTCTTCTTCCTTCTGCAGTTTCTCTATTAACGGGAATACCGCCCCGGCCAACTGGAACATGATCGAGGCCGAGATATACGGCATGATGCCCAGGGCCAAGACGGTCGCTCGTGAAAAGCCTCCTCCGACGAACATGTCATAGACACCGAAGAAGGTGTTTGCTCCAGCATTCTGCATGAAGTCGGCCAGGACCTGGACGTTGACCCCGGGCGTGGCGATGTGAGCACCCAGCCGATAGATGACCAGACACATGAAGGTAAAGAGGATCTTTTCCTTCAGCTCGGGAACAGCGAGAAGATTCGGAATGCGTGGTCCGGTCATTCTTACGCCTCTATCCGGCCACCTGCGGCTTGGATCTTCTCGCGTGCCTTTTTCGACACGGCGCAACCACGCACGGCCACCGAGCGATCAACCTCTCCAAACCCGAGAATCTTGACCGGTTGGTTGGGTTTGGCGATGAGCGAAACTTTCAACAAAGACACCGGCGTGACATCCTCACCTTTGACCTTTGCCAAGTCGCGCACGTTGACCACCTGGTACTTCGTACTGGAGCGGTTCCAGAAACCGCGCTTGGGCACGCGCCGAATGAGCGGCATTTGTCCACCCTCGAACCCGGGTCGCACATTGCCACCTGCCCGAGACCGTTGCCCATTTTGGCCGCGGCCCGCCGTCTTACCCAAGCCGGAGCCCTGTCCCCGACCCTTGCGCTTCGGTGCGGTCGTGGCGCCCCTGGGAGCGCGCAGATTGTGCAGTCCTAACGACTGCTGATCTTCCGACATGTTCACTCCTCAGGCGTCACGCGAACGAGGTGGTGGACCTTTGTGAGCATCCCGTCGATTGCAGCGTTCCGCGTCACCACGACTTCATCTTGATGGTGTTTGAGCCCCAGCGCCCGCAACGTTCGACCGAAGTCCCGCCTCCGGCCGATGGTCGAGCGAATCTGCTTCACGCGCACCTTGGCGAGCGACGCCTTTACCGCCGCTGCCTTTGTCGTCGCAGCAGGCTTTGTTGCCGCCGGCTTCGCGGTCGTGACGGTGCTGATCTTTTTCGTCGTGGTCTTGGTGGCGGTTTTGGTCACGGCCGTCTTCGCGGTCGACTTCTTGACCGTCCCGGTTGCTTTCTTGGTCGCCTTTTTCTTGGTCGCCTTTTTCGTGGTCGTCTTGCTCTTACTGCCTCCGGTGGATTTAGCCGGCATCCGTCACCTCCTCCACGCGACGCTGACGCGACCTGTAGTCCAAATCTGCCACTTCGATGCCAAGCCGCCGTGCCACGGATTGCGGCGTCATCAAGCTGCGCAGCCCCTGCATGGTCGCACTGACCATGTTGACCGGGTTGTGCGACCCCAGACATTTGGTGAGGACATCGGAGATTCCCGCGCACTCCAACACCGCGCGCACCGGACCGCCCGCGATGACACCGGTACCCGTCGACGCCGGTCTCAGCAACACACGGCCCGCTCCGTGGCGACCGATGATCTCATGCGGAACCGTCGTCCCCTCGCGCGGCACGTCCTCCATCGCCTTCCGTGCCCCCTCGACGGCTTTGCGCACCGCCTCCGCCACCTCGTTGGCCTTACCCGTGGCCACACCGACCTTGCCCGCACCGTCACCGACGGCCACGAGAGCGCTGAAGGAAAAGCGCCGCCCACCTTTGACGACCTTAGCCACGCGGTTGATCGCGATCACGTTCTCGATCAGATCCGATTCGCGCTCGCCGCGGCGTTCGCGGCGGTTTCCCCGCTGTTGTCTCTCCTGCGCCATCCCTAGAACTCCAATCCGCCCTTACGGGCCCCGTCAGCAACGGCTTTGACCCGCCCGTGATAAGGATATCCCCCGCGATCGAACACGACTTGCTTGATCCCGGCCGCTACGGCCCGCTCGCCCAGGAGCTTCCCAACCGCAAAGCTCGCGGCCAACTTGCCACCCTCTTTGGGGGAAACGTCCTTTGCCTGGTCGCCCACTCCAATGAGCGTTCGGCCCGCCAAATCGTCAATGATCTGCGCGTAGACGTGCTTGAGCGACCGATGAACGGCCAAACGGGGACGCTGGTCGGTCCCATGGACCTTCTTGCGGACGCGAAGATGACGGCGGTACCGCCGCTGGCCCCGCGTCTTCGGCTTGTGAATCGGCCTCATGCTTTGACTCCAGTCTTACCGGCCTTGGTGCGTACCTGTTCGCCCACGTAGCGGATGCCTTTTCCCTTATAGGGTTCGGGGGGACGGACCTGGCGAATCTCAGCCGCCACCTGCCCCACCTTTTCTTTGTCGATGCCTTCGATTTTCACGATCGCCCCGTCGACCGATATCTCCACCCCGTCCGGGGCCTCATAATCGACGGGATGGGAGTAACCCACCAACAGCCGTGCGCCTTTGGCGGTCGGCTCGGCCTTGTACCCCACGCCTCGGATCTCGAGCGACTTCGAAAAACCGTTGGTCACTCCCTCAACCATGTTGTTGATGAGCGTGCGCGTCAGTCCGTGCAACGCCCGGTGCTTTCCCCCATCTGAGGGACGTGTCACCGTGATGGTGCCGTCGTCGATCGACACGGTCATTTCTGGATGGAGGCTGCGCTGCAGCTGCCCCTTGGGACCTTTCACGGTCGCGACGTTGCCCTTCAAGTCGACGTTGACACCGCTGGGCACCGTTATCGGCTTCCTCCCGATACGTGACATCGATCCTCCTACCAGATCTGGGCGACGTATTCGCCGCCGACGCGCTGCCGGCGAGCATCGCGATCACTCATGACACCGCGAGGAGTCGACAGGATTGCCATCCCCAAACCGTTCTTCACTCGAGGGATCTCACGGGCTTTGACGTATCGCCGCAACCCGGGTGTCGAAATCCGACGAATTTCCCTAATGACGGGCGCGTCCCCATGATATTTCAAGTACAACCGCAGCCTTCCGTGCAAGCCATCATCCAGCACTTTGTAATCCTGGATGTAATGGTTGTCTCGCAGGAGGCGCGCTATTTCCGTCTTGAACTTGGAAACCGGGATATCGATCCGCCGATGTCCAGCACGCCCGGCGTTTCGAATTCGTGTCAACATGTCCGATACGGGATCATTCATATGGCGTCACCAACTCGCTTTGCGGACGCCGGGGATTTCCCCGCGCAACGCCGCTTCCCTGAAGCAAATCCTGCAGAGACCAAATTTCCGAAGGTGCCCGCGGGCCCTGCCACACCGATTACAGCGGCGGTAACCCCTGACCCCGTACTTCGGCTTTCGGCTCGCCTTCGCGATCAAACTTTTCCTTGCCATACCACCTCTTCGTCAGATAGCCACGGGAGTTTCGTCACGGAAGGGCATACCCAACTCGCGGAGCAGCGCCTTCGCCATGTCGTCCCGTATGGTCGAGGTCACGAACGTTATGTCCATCCCGTGAATCTTCTCGATGGTGTCGTAGTCGACTTCGGGAAAGACCATTTGTTCTTTGATCCCGACGGAGTAGTTGCCTCGTCCGTCGAAGGACCGCGTCGGCAGCCCTCGGAAGTCACGGATACGCGGAACCGCTAGCGAGACGAAACGGTCGAGGAATTCCCACATCTTGACTCGACGCAGGGTGACCGACGTGCCGATCGCCATGCCAGCTCGCAACGAGAAGTTGGAGATCGCCTTTCGCGCCCGCGTGACCACCGGCCGCTGTCCAGTGATCGCCGTCAGTTCGGCCACCGCCGCATCCAGCAGTTTGGCGTTCTTCGGCGCTTCGCCCATGCCGACGTTTAGCACGATCTTCGTCAGCGCCGGCGCCTGATGTATGTTCCGCAGTTGGAAATCTTTGAGCAGCTTCGGACGCACGACGTCGATATACCGTTCGTACAACCGCGCCACCGGCACCGGCTCGGCCGATTTCCCGTTGCCGCCGTCGCGCTGCTTTTTCCCCTTCGCTTCTTTGTCTGCCATACTATGCTCTCGGTATCGGTTCGCCCGACTTCACGCTAATGCGTTCCAGCGCGCCGTCCTTGTCTCGTTTCCGACGAATACGCGTCGGCTCGCCCGACTTCGGGTCAATCAACATCACGTTCGAGGCGTCGATCGGGGCCGGAAACTCGATGATCCCGCTCTCTTCGCCTTCGCGTTGCGCCCGTTTGTGGCGCTTGACGATATTCACGCCCTCGACGGCAACGCGGTATTTCTTCCGGTCGACGCGCAACACACTGCCTTCCTTGCCCTTATCATCGCCCGAAACGACGCGCACCTTATCGCCGTGCGTGATGTGCATCCGGTGACGCACTACGGGTTGGTTCTTTTTCCGCTTGGCTTTTCTGTGAACGATCCGTCTCATGTTTATAACACCTCCGGTGCGAGCGAGACGATCTTCATGAACTTCTTCTCACGAAGCTCGCGCCCAACCGGACCAAAAATTCGTGTGCCTCGGGGTTCGCGGGTATCGGTGATCAACACCGCGGCATTCTCGTCAAAGCGGATGTAACTGCCGTCCCGCCGGCGCGTCTCCTTGCGGGTACGAACGACCACGGCCTTCACCACGTCGCCCTTCTTCACCTGGCCGGTCGGCAAGGCGTCCTTGATGGTGACGACGACGATGTCACCCAACCTCGCGTACCGCCGCCGGCTGCCACCCAGCACGCGAATGACGAGTGCCTTTCGTGCGCCGGTGTTGTCGGCAATCTTGAGAACCGATTCCTGTTGAACCACGTGTCCCCCCGCCTACTGCGCGCGCCTGAGGATTTCCAGCACACGCCAACGTTTTGTTTTCGACAGCGGCCGCGTCTCCATGATACGGACGGTATCGCCGGCGCTTGCTCCGTGGGTATCGTGCGCCTTGACTCGCTTTGTCAACGTTACCTGCTTCCCGTACAACGGATGAGCGAGACGACGCTCCAACCTCACCGTCACCGTGTCCGTCATCTTGTCGCTTACGACCACGCCGGTACGCGTCTTCCGTGTCGCTCGGGTCTTGGTAGTCTGCTCGCTCATGACTTCCTCTCGCGCAACACCGTCTTCATCCGCGCGATGTTGCGACGCAAGATACGAAACTGCAGGGGATTCCCCCCCGTGGCGTCCTCGGTTGCTGAACGAAACTTCAACCGGAACTGGACCTCCTCGAGCCGGTCCAACTCTACTTGTAGCTCCTCATCTTTCAGCTCTCGGATGAAGCTTGTGTCGAGTGGCTTCTTCTCCGCGTCTTTTAGTGACATGGTTATTCGCCCTCACGCGTCACCAAACGGGTCCGGACCGGCAGCTTGGCAGCCGCCAACTGGAACGACCGCTTTGCAACCTCTTCGCTCACGCCTTCCGCCTCGAACAACACCCTTCCTGGCTTCACGACGGCCACCCAGTGCTCCGGATTGCCCTTCCCCTTGCCCATCCGGGTCTCCGCAGGCTTCTTCGTAATCGGCTTGTCCGGAAAAATCCGGATCCACACCTTGCCGCCACGCTTCATCTCTCGGGTCATGGCAACACGAGCCGCTTCGATCTGCCGGCTGGTGATCCAACCCGGGTCGAGCGACATCATCCCAAAGTGGCCGAATGCCACGGTGTTGCCGCGCTGTGCATGCCCGCGCGTGCGCCCCTTCATGCGTTTGCGGTATTTGACTCGCTTCGGCGCTAGCATTATGCCCCCGTGCTGTACGTGCGGCCGCGACGATCTTCGATGACCTCACCCTTGAATATCCAGACCTTCACGCCGATCGCGCCGTACGTCGTCTTTGCCGTGGCCGTGGCATAGTCCACATCGGCGCGCAACGTATGCAGCGGCACCCGACCCTCGTGATAACCCTCCACTCGCGCGATCTCCGCACCGCCCAACCGACCACCAGCCCTGATCTTGATACCTTGCGCCCCGATACGCATCGAGTTTTGCACCGCCCGCTTCATGGCGCGGCGGAACGACACGCGTTGCGTCAACTGATGCGCCACGTTATTCGCCACAAGCTGGGCGCTCAACTCCGGACGCTTGATCTCCTCGACGTTGATACCGATTTCCTTGCCGGTGAGCTGTGCGAGTTCGTCGCGGAGCTTATCGACTTCTGCGCCGCGCTTTCCGATGACGACCCCCGGACGACCGGTGAACACCGTTACCGTTGCCTTACCGGGCTTCCGCTCCACATGTACGTCTGCAACGGCGGCGTGCGCGAGACGGGTTCTCAGATACTTCCTGACGAGGTCATCCTCTTGCAACAGCTCGGCAAAGTCGCCGCGGGCAAACCAACGCGACCGCCACGGCTTGATGATTCCAAGTCGGAAACCGTATGGATGGGTTTTCTGACCCATTACTTTGCCTCCTTTGGCGCAACGCGAATCTCCACCATGCTCACACGCTTGCGAATCGGGGTAGCCCGACCGTAGGCCGCCGGTCGCCAGCGCCAGAGCGTCTCTCCCTCATTGGCGATGGCATACGAGACATAGAGATCATCGACATCAAACGCATGGTCGTCCCGGTCAGCATCCTGCTCCGCATTTGCGACAGCCGAGCGAAGCACCTTCTCGATCTGGCGTGCCGCGCGCTTTTTGGAAAAGCGCAGTACGGCGTACGCCTCGTTGACATCCTTACCGCGAATCGTATCAACAACCAATCGAACCTTTCGAGCCGACTGACGTATGCCTCTCTGGATAGCGCGTGCGGCCACGTTACCTGCCTCCGCCTCCGGTCGTCTTCTTATCGACCTTGGTGCCCGAGTGACCGCGGAACAGCCGCGTTGGCGCGAACTCACCTAGTTTGTGCCCAACCATGTTTTCGCTGACGTAGACCGGGATGAATTTGTTCCCGTTGTGCACCGCGATCGTGTGGCCGACAAAGTCGGGCGTGATCGTGGAGCCCCGCGACCAGGTCTTGAACACCCGCTTTTCGTTCCGATCGTTGAGCTGCTGAATCTTCTTCATCAACGATGGCTCGACGTACGGTCCTTTCTTGACACTTCTGGGCATCTGGTTCCGTTCCTCGCTGCTTTACTTCGTCGCTTTGCCGCGCTTGCGGCCGCGGACGATGAGTTTCGAGCTTGCCTTTTTCTTGTGCCGCGTCTTGGCCCCCTCGGCCTGCCCCCACGGGGACACGGGGTGCCGTCCACCCGAGGTGCGGCCTTCACCACCACCCAGCGGGTGATCGACGGGGTTCATCGCCACGCCGCGTACCTTCGGACGCCGACCCAACCAGCGGGTCTTGCCGGCCTTCCCGACGCGCAGCAACTCGTGATCTGAGTTTCCAACCTGACCAATTGTGGCAAGGCATTCGCTCCGTACCATCCGCACCTCGCCGCTTCGCAGCTTCAAGGTCACGTGCTTGCCTTCCTTCGCCACCACCTGCGCCGACGTACCAGCCGAACGACACAACTGCGCGCCCTTGCCGGCTTTCATCTCGATACAGTGCACGGCGTTACCGAGCGGAACCTCCGCCAGCGGCAAGGCGTTGCCGGTGCGAATATCGCTGCCCGGTCCCGACACGACGGTGTCGCCGACGCGCAGCCCGTTGGGCTGAACGATGTAGCGCTTCTCGCCGTCCGCGTACACGAGCAACGCGATACGCGCGGTGCGGTTCGGATCGTACTCGATCTCGGCCACCCGCGCGGGGATGCCGAACTTGGTCCGCTTGAAGTCGATCCGACGGTAGCGCCGTTTGTGCCCGCCACCACGGTGTCGCATCGTCAGGTGTCCGTGGTTGTTGCGCCCCCCCGTCTTGCTCAGAGGTTCGAGCAAGGTCTTCTCGGGTGTACCCCGGGTCACTTCGGCAAAGTCGGACACCGAGCGGCGTCTGCTTGCTGGGGTTACCGGACGAAATTTGCGAATTCCCATGTTGACTACCCTTCGAAGATCCCTTCAATCACATCGCCTTGGCGCAGCGTTACGTACGCCTTTTTCCAGCGTGGCCGCCGGCCGACATGCCGGCCCATCGTCTTTCGCTTCGACCGCTGAACGGCCGTCCGTACGTTCGTGACTTGCACCGGAAACATTGTCTCAATCGCGTCCTTGATCTCGAACTTGTTCGCGTCGATGTCGCAGACGAACACATACTCCTGCCGATCTTGAAAAGCCGTCGATGTCTTCTCCGTCACCAGCGGACGGATCACCACTCTATGTCGATTACGCATTAGCGCCACGCTTCTTGGTTCCCGCCTTCGGACGCGCGGCAGCGTCAGCCGCCCGCTTTACCCGTTTCGCCCGTGCATTCGGCAGCGCGTTTTCGTCACCCTGCTGGTGCGTTGCAAGGGCGGCTTCCTCGATGACGATGGCGTTCGACCACAATATTTCGTACGCCGAAGCGTTCGAGTATTGCAACACGTGCACGCGCGCCAGATTGCGACTCGAGAGAAACACTTCAGGGCGATTGTCGGCGGTCAGCACGAGGACCTTCTTGTCCCCGATCCCCATCTTGGCGAGGAGATCGATCATCTGACGCGTCTTCGGCCCCTCGAACGCCAGCGACTCGATCACGTAGACGGTACCGTCCTGTGCGCGCGCGTTCAACGCCGACTGCTTGGCCAGTTGCTTGACTTTCCGCGGAAGCTCCACGCGATAGCTTCTCGGCTTCGGCCCGAACACGACACCACCGCCGCGCCACTGGGCTGCGCGAATCGTACCCTGCCGCGCACGTCCGGTCCCCTTCTGCCGCCACGGCTTCCTGCCACCACCGGAGACCTCCGAGCGCGTCTTGGTCGAATGCGTGCCTTGTCGCTGATTACTCAGGTACGCCCTGACCGTGTGATACAGCGCGCCCTCGTGTACCTCGCCGTTGTAGGCGGCCGGCAAAGAGAACTTCGTTTTTTTCTTCGTCCCGGCCGACGAGACATGATGGGCTTTAAGCATACCGGCCACGTCCTCCCTGTTTCCGCACCGTCACGATGCCGGTCTTGGGGCCGGGCACGGCTCCACGCACGTAGAGGAGGTTCCGCTCGGCGTCCACTCGCACAACTTTCAAACCGACTTCCGTGTGACGAGCCGCGCCGTAGTGGCCCGGCAGTTTCTTTCCCTTGATGACGCGCGATGGATCGGTACCAGGGCCCATACTTCCCGGCCGGCGGTGTGTGTGGCTGCCGTGCGTTGCCGGACCACCCTTGAAACCATAGCGCTTGACGACGCCTTGAAAACCGCGGCCTTTGGTCGTTCCCGTCACTTTGACGGTCTCGCCATTCTGAAAGATTTCCACGGTGATGGTGTCGCCCGGCTTCGGCACCTCGTCACCACCGTCGATTGCGAATTCCTGCAGCCGCGACGGCGCGGTTTCGCGCCCGCTCGCCTTCGCATGACCGGCCAACGCCTTTGTCGTGCGCTTGGCCTTGCGCTCGCCAAATCCGATCTGCACGGATTGGTTGCCGCCGTCGTGCGATCGTACTTGCACCACGGCGCACGGTCCGGCCTCGATCACCGTCACCGGGATGGCCAGCCCTTTGTCGTCGTAGACACGGGTCATGCCCAGCTTGCGTCCAATAATGGCGTTCATGCTACTCGACCTTGATTTCGACATCCACGCCGGCCGGAAGATCCAACCGCGTGAGGGCGTCGACCGTTTGCGGGCGCGAGTCCGGGATCTCGATCAATCGCTTGTGCACCTTCAATTCGAATTGCTCACGACTCTTCTTGTTCACGTGCGGACTGCGTAACACCGTCCACCGATGGATCTTCGTTGGGAGCGGAATCGGCCCCGAGGCCACCACTCCACTCTTCTCCACGGCACGCACGATGTCCGCGGCAGCTTGATCGATAACCACGTGGTCGAACGCCTTGAGTCGGATTCGGATTTGTCCGGCCATGTCTTCTCGTGCTTCCGGTTTCAATTATTCGTTCGGGTAGCGGGGCAGCCCCGCGGCCCTCCGCTCCACCCGGGGCAGTGGGGCACAGATTGGGTGCCCCCGTCCCCCTGTGCCCCCGTTTTATTCGTGAATCTTTGTAACGACCCCGGCGCCGACCGTCCGGCCGCCTTCCCGAATCGCAAACCGTAACCCCTCTTCCATCCCAATCGGCGTGATCAACTCGATCAACATCTTCGTGTTGTCCCCCGGCATCACCATCTCCACCCCCTCCGGCAACTCCACCGACCCCGTCACGTCCGTCGTCCGAAAATAAAACTGCGGCCGGTACCCCTTGAAAAACGGCGTGTGCCGCCCCCCCTCGTCCTTCGTCAGCACGTACACCTCCGCATCAAACTGCGTATGCGGCGTCACCGACCCCGGCTTCGCCAACACCATCCCCCGCTGGATCTCGTCCTTGTCCACCCCCCGCAACAACAACCCCACATTGTCCCCCGCCCGCCCATCGTCCAGCAGCTTCCGGAACATCTCCACCCCCGTCACCACCGTCTTCCGGTCCGCCCCCATCCCCACCAGCTCCACCTCCTCCCCCACCTTGATGATCCCCCGATCGATCCGCCCCGTCGCCACCGTCCCCCGACCCGTAATCGAAAACACGTCCTCCACCGGCATCAAAAACGGCTTCTCCGTCTCCCGCTTCGGCACCGGGATATACGAATCCAGCGCGTCCATCAACGCCTGCACGCTCGTCGCCCCCGGCGCGGTCGGATCGTCCGCCCCCAACGCCTGCAGTGCCGACCCCTGGATCACCGGCAGGTCGTCGCCCGGAAACTCATAGCTGCTCAACAGCTCCCGCACCTCCAACTCCACCAGCTCCAGCAGCTCCGGATCGTCCACCATGTCCACCTTGTTCAGATACACCACGATGAACGGCACATTCACCTGCCGCGCCAGCAAAATGTGCTCCCGCGTCTGCGGCATCGGCCCGTCCGCCGCACTCACCACCAAGATCGCCCCGTCCATTTGCGCCGCCCCCGTGATCATGTTCTTCACGTAGTCGGCGTGTCCCGGACAGTCCACGTGCGCGTAGTGCCGTTCCGCCGTCTCGTACTCCACGTGCGCCGTCGCAATCGTGATCCCCCGCTCCCGCTCCTCCGGCGCCTTGTCGATCGCGTCAAAGTCCACAAACTCGCCCAACCCCTTCGCCGCCTGCTGCTTCGTGATCGCCGCCGTCAGCGTCGTCTTCCCATGGTCCACGTGCCCAATCGTGCCCACGTTCACATGCGGCTTGGTCCGCTCAAACTTTGCCTTGGCCATATTCCCGGCTCCTAGCCTTGAATCTTGTTGATGATTTCGTCGGCCTTCGACTTCGGTACCGGCTCGTAATGCGAAAACTGCATGCTGTACACGGCGCGACCTTGACTCATCGAGCGAAGCGTGGTGGAGTATCCGAACATCTCGCCCAGCGGAACGCTGGCCCCGATCACCTGCGCTTCGCCTCGTTGAACCATGCCACCGACTTTGCCACGACGACTACTGAGATCGCCGATCACGTCGCCCAAGTAGTCGGCCGGCGTGACGACTTCCACGTCCATCACCGGCTCCAGCAACACCGGATCGGCCCGCCTGGCCGCCTCTTTGAAGGCCATCGATCCCGCGATCTTGAACGCCATCTCACTCGAGTCGACGTCGTGGGAGCTTCCATCGATCAACTCGACCTTCACGTCGACGACGGGATAACCCGCGAGCACGCCGTTCTCGAGCGCTTCTTTCACGCCGTGTTCGACGGCGCCGATATATTCGCGTGGCACCGAACCACCGACGATTTTGTCCTCGAACACGAAGCCTTCGCCGGGTTTGCGCGGCTCCATGTTGATGACGACGTGGCCGTACTGCCCTCGGCCGCCACTCTGACGTACGAATTTCCCCTCGATGTCGGTCTTGGCTGTTCGAATCGTCTCGCGATACGCCACCTGTGGCCGGCCGATATTGGCCTCGACCTTGAACTCGCGTCTCATGCGATCCACGAGCACCTCGAGATGCAACTCACCCATGCCCGAGATGATCGTCTGGCCCGTTTCGGAGTCGGTGTGCACGTGGAAGGTCGGATCTTCCTCGGACAGTTTCACCATGGCCAGGCCGAGCTTGTCTTGATCCGCCTTGGTCTTCGGCTCGATGGCTACCGAGATGACCGGCTCGGGAAACCGCATGACCTCTAGAATGATCGGATCCTTCTCGTCACACAGCGTGTCGCCCGTTCTCGTCTCCTTCAGACCGATCGCAGCGGCGATATCGCCCGCGCGTACCTCGTCGACCTCCTCACGCTTGTTGGCATGCATTTGGAGCAAGCGACCGATACGCTCTTTCTTGTCTTTTGTGGAGTTGTAAACGTAAGAACCTGAGGGGAGGACACCGGAATAGACGCGGAAGAAGGTCAGTTTGCCAACATAGGGGTCGGTAGCAATCTTGAACGCCAACGCCGCAAACGACTCCTCATCTGTGACAGCTCGCTCGACATGCGTCTCGTCGTGATGTGGTGCGTGTCCCTGCACCGGCGGAATGTCCACCGGACTCGGGAGGTAGTCGACGATGCCGTCCAGCAACCGCTGCACACCCTTGTTCTTGAACGCCGAGCCGCAGAAAACGGGGACCAATCCACCCGACACCGTGCCCGCACGGATCGCCTTGCGAATTTCGTCCTCGGAAAGTTCTTCTCCCTCTAAGTACTTGTGCATGATGTCGTCGTCGTGCTCGACCGCCGCCTCGATGAGATCGTGGCGCAGCTGTGCGACCCGCTCCTTGAACACGTCGGGAATCGGACCCTCGACCCAGTTGACGCCAAGAGAGTCTTCGTCATAGATGACTTCGACCTGCCGTACGATGTCGATGAGACCTGTAAAAAGTTCCCCGCTACCTAGGGGGAACTGTACAGCGAAAGCCTTTGCCCCGAGTCGGTCCTTGACCATGGACAGGCAGCGGTCGAAATCGGCACCGACACGGTCCATCTTGTTGACGAAAACGATGCGTGGAACGTTGTACCGGTCCGCCTGTCGCCAGACCGTTTCTGTTTGTGGCTCCACCCCACCCACCGCGTCGAGCACCGTCACCGCGCCGTCGAGCACGCGCAACGAACGCTCGACTTCGACGGTAAAGTCCACGTGCCCGGGAGTGTCGATGATGTTGATCTGGTAGATGTCGTCGAACCGCTTCCACTCGCAGAAGGTCGCAGCGGAGGTAATGGTAATCCCCCGCTCCTGCTCCAGCTCCATCCAGTCCATCGTGGCGGTGCCGTCGTGGACCTCACCGAGCTTGTACGTCCGCCCGGCATAATAAAGAATGCGCTCGGTCGTCGTCGTCTTCCCGGCGTCGATATGCGCCATGATCCCAATGTTGCGGATCTTCTCGAGCGCCATGCTGCGTGTTGTCGATGACATCGTTCTTATGAACTTCTTTCCCTCAGCGCCGGCTGCAGCGCGTGGATTCGCGACCAGTTATTACCAGCATAAAAGCGGGGCGACCATCTTCCGCTATGCGGACTGGTATCGCACCGCAATCGTCCGGGTCCTACCCTGCGACGAAGGACCACGAAGGCCCTTATGTATCCTAGCCTACGCTACCACCGATAGTGCGCGAACGCCCTGTTGGCTTCCGCCATCCGGTGGGTGTCTTCTTTCTTCTTGATCGAGTTGCCTTCGCCCTTGGACGCCATGATCAGCTCGGTCGCCAAACGCTCGGCCATCGATTTTTCGCTCCGCGAACGTGCGTGGCCCAAGAGCCAGCGGGTCGCGAGCGCCGTGCGCCGATCCGGTCGCACTTCCACCGGCACTTGGTAGGTGGCTCCACCCACCCGCCGGCTCTTCACCTCGACCGAAGGCTTCACGTTGTTCAATCCCTGCTTGAACACGTTCACTCCGGGCTGACCGGTACGCTGCTCGATGATATCCATGGCGTCGTAGAAGATCCGCTCACTCGTGGATTTCTTCCCCTTCACCATGAGGTTGTTGATGAACTTCGACACCGTTTGGCTGTCGTACCGCGGGTCGGGCGGAACCGCACGCTTGGTGGCGCGCTGACGCCGACTCACTTGGGCCTCTTCGTGCCGTACTTCGAACGACTCTGCTTGCGCTCCGCCACGCCCGAAGCATCGAGCGTGCCCCGAACGATGTGATACCGTACCCCGGGCAAGTCCTTAACCCGACCACCACGAATCAACACAATGCTGTGCTCCTGCAAGTTGTGCCCTTCACCCGGGATATAGCTCGTGACCTCGAACCCGTTCGTGAGACGCACCCGTGCCACTTTACGGAGCGCGGAGTTTGGCTTTTTTGGCGTCGTCGTGTATACCCGCGTGCAAACCCCGCGCTTTTGGGGGTTCCCCTTGAGCGCCGGAGCCTTGTCCTTCTTGGGAATTTCTTTCCGTCCGTGACGGACGAGCTGGTTGATCGTGGGCATATCGCCAGAGACAAAAAAAGCCTGTAAAGCCTGATCCTGCACAGACCTCCAAAAGTAGACGGGGCCCTAACTTGGGTCAAGTGAGCAGGTCGTCTCTCTTGGAAGGAAGTCGTCGGCCGCGGGCCTCTAACCGGGTCTAGCCCACTCCCTATATAGAAGGAAAGCGACACGGCGCACCCACCGAACTCCCGTTTATTGCGCAAGTCGTTATCCTACAGCGTGTTACGGTGCACCGACCGAATCGGGGCTAGGCAGGAGGTGGGTTTTTAGCCACAGAGGACACTCAGCGCACAGAGCCCCGCCCCACACTTTTTGTTTTTTCCTTGATGATCGAAGAGACAGTCGGCCATGCTCGCCGCCTTTGAAGCTGTCCGTCAAGAAAAAGGAAAAGGCGGAGGCCGTGACTCTGTGGACTCGGTGTCCTCTGTGGCTAATTCCTCAACCCGACGGACGGGTCGAGCGCGCCCTGTCCGCCAAGCACCAAGACAAGCCAACGCTCGCTCATCCTTCGGCGCCCGATGACGGGCGACAGCTCGAACTCCACCGTATCCGCTGCCACGGTCGTCACGATCAGCACATCGGCGCGTACGATGTTGGCCATGTTCGTAAGACCCTGCCGCTGTACGCGGAAGAAGATGTCGGCGTCATGCACACCCGCCTCATCGCCGCGCTGTCGATCCGGCTCAGGAACGGCGTCCAGCACCATGCGAACGACACCGGCGACGGCCCCTTCTCCGGCCACTTCAGCTTGATCCAACAGGTCGAACGCAAACTCGACGCCCTCCTGTGAAACCGAATCCGTGGGACTTTGGCGATAGATCAACACGGTGTCGGTGAAATCCGTGAACACGGCGTGGTCCGGCGGAGGGGATGAAAAGTAGCGAACCGGCGGTGCGACGCACGCCACAGCGGCGACCGACGCGGCCACGGCTACCGCCGGCCGCGCCTTACCAAACGGACGGCCCATCCGGGGCGTGGTACATCGCGGTGTGTACCGGCGTGTCGTTGTGCGTAAAACGTCGCGCCTCGGTCATCCGCAGATCGTTCACCAACTGCGAGAATAGTGCGAGATCATCGGTTTCGTACACGACGACGAATTCTTGATCCTGCAGACCGAAGCTGTACAACAGTAGTTGTTTGATCGACTCGTACTGCTTCCCGATCTTGATGTGCTCATTCATCATCCCTTGACGGGCCTCGGGCTTCATCATGTACCAGTCTGCGGTCTTGGTGAACGGATAGATGATCAAGTACGGCGGCCGTTCGCCCTCGAAGGGATCGATCTCCTGACGCGAGCGGGCCTTGCTGTATTGTGACGGCTTCGTGATGCCCCACAGCACGATCGTCGGCTCGAGATAGCGGCGATATGGCGCTGTCGCCGTGGCAAATCCCTCAAAGAACTTCTTCGCGCCGGCGTTCGACTCGGGGCGTATCGCACACCACACCATTACGTCCGACCGCGACTCGGTGGGAAAGAGCTGGAAGCAATGCACCACGTCGGATGCGGCTTCGAGCCCCTCGCGCCACACGCGGTGCATGTCGGCCCGTGCGTCTGCGTCGAGCCGCCAATAGTCGTCGGTGAAACGGAAGATGGAAAAGTGGTTCAGCGATTTCACGACACAACCCTTGGAAGATCGGGGTAGTGTATCGCGGGGCATCGAGAGGCGCAACCGACCGCGCCACATCTTTGGCCCTCTGCGTTGATTGATCAACTGTTCACCGCGGAGATCGCAGAGGTCTCTCTTCTCGTCGGGGAACTTTTGACGGCCTGAAAGTCTCTAACACAGTATGACGCAACGTTTCCCTTTGTTCCTGCTCGCCGCATGTGGCTGTCTGGTCGGCGATTCCGTCGGTCCCTCCGAGGCTGATGCTCTCGGCCTCCACCTGAGTCTCACGATGAAACCGGATGCGGTACGACCCGGCGATAGCTTCTCAGCCCGTGTCAGCATCGAGAACCCGACTTCGGACAACGTGACGCTCACCAGCTCGTACGGCTGTATCGCATTTGTGGGCGTCTATGCAGGAAACGACCGTCACGAGGAATTTGAGGGCACCAACTATGCCTGCACGACGGCACTCGTGGATTTCGTCGTCCCATCCCAAGACTCGATCATCCAAGTTTGGTCCGTACGGGCCGGAAACGCCGATGGCCCAGCGCAAAGCGGCACGTACGAGTTTCGAGTGGATTTCAACGTGGCACAGTTTCCTCTACTCGAGCGGCGGTTCGTGGTGAAGTAGAAACTGCGAGTCATTCACCTCGTTTTTCTTTGCGTCCTCGTCGGTCTCTGCGGCGAATAGCTCGGCCCGCCAGGGGTGGGTTAACCGCAGAGCGCGCGGAGATCGCAGAGGTCCTGCTGGGGTTTCGCGCACCTAACGTCGCTCGTCCCTACCCGATGGAACATTTTCTCTATTGATATAATATCAATACAGAATACTGCTCACAGGACGCACTATTCATGGCTCCCAGACGCAATCAAACGGTAAAACCCCGTTGGTTTCACATCCTCCTCGCGCTGTCCGATCAGGATCGTCACGGATCGGACATCGTCCGCGAGGTGGAATCTCAAACTAACAGCGAGTTAAAGCTATGGCCGGCAATGCTTTACGGCTCACTAGAACAGATGGAAGACGCCGGGTTGCTCGAGGAACTGGAGTCCTCCGCACGACCGGAAGGTACCAGCGGCCGGCGGCGTTATTTTCGCATCACCCTAGCGGGCCGTCGGATGCTCTCAGAGGAAGCGGCGCGGTTTTCCCGCCTAGTCGATCTGGCGGCGTCGAAGAACATCCTGACCGAAAAGCGAGGAGCGTGAGATGCGGCGCGCTTTGAGGGTGTACCGGGGTCTGCTGCACGTGCTACCGACGGATTTTCGCCGGCGGAACGCCGAGGCCATGGAGAGCTGATTCGTCGAGTCGTTGGATCGCATGGCCCACGCGGGTGGGTGGGTGGGAGCGATACGCGCGTGGATCGCTGCCGTCCGCGATCTGCTGGTGTTTTCGTTTGCCACGCGGCTGCCACGTTCCAGGAATGGTCGCGCGACGAGCCCATCGACAGCTGCGTCGTTAACCCTCGGGCGGCGGCCACCCCGCCTCGAGGGAATGATCGCGGACGTTCGTCTGACGTTCCGGGCGCTGCGACGCTCACCGCTTTATACGACGGTCGCGGCGTTCACGATCGGCTTGGGAATCGGGATCACGACGCTGGTGTTCAGCGTCGTCCACGGCGTGTTGCTCAATCCGTTGCCGTACGACGCTCCCGACCGCCTGGTCAACATTTGGAACGACCTGCTCGAAGAGCCGCAGTTCCTGCCTGCGGTGCACCGTGGGAATCTACGGCGTGATCTCGTATTCGGTCGGGCTCCGCGCCCACGAGTTCGGTATCCGGATGGCGTTGGGTGCCACGCCAACAGGCGTGGTGAGTGGCGTGGTGGCCGGCGCGGCTCGCCTGGTCGGCGTGGCGCTCGCGGTTGGGCTGGCGGTCTCGGCGGTGTTGACTCGCTCCTTATCCCACATGCTGTACGGAGTGAGCGCGACGGACATTGCGACGTATGCGGCGATGTCGCTGATTCTCTTCGGGGTGGCCCTGGCGGCGTCTTATCTGCCGGCGCGCAGAACGGCGGAAACGAATCCGGTGGACGCCCTGCGGGCGGAATAGCGGGGAGCAGGATTGAACGGGCGTCGTGTCACAACGGCCGCAAGCGGGCTCGCTCCAGCCGGGGAGGGCTCGTTACGAGACTCCAGTCGCTCCCGCGTGTTCTTGGGCTAGCTGGTTCACCGAAAGCCGGATGAGCTTCTCCAATACCTCGAGGTCGACGTCGTCGAGCCTCTTGATGTACAGGCAGGATTTGCCCGTCCGGTACTTGCCGAGTTTGTCCAAGAGCGGGTCATACTGAGCGAATCCCGCCATGATGTACAGCGTCAGGGCCTGTTTACGCGGCGCTAATCCGGTCAAGAACCAATCCCCCTCGCGTCCACTGGGATACTTGTAGTGATAGCTGCCGAACCCGATCATCGATCCCCACATCCGCGGCTCCGCCTTTGTCGCCCGCTGCATCATCTCGGCGATCACCTTACATTCTTCTCGCCGCTGTTCGTCAGGAATGGCAGCGAGGTAGGCATCGACACTTGCGTCGGTCGGTTTGTTCTTCAGTTCCGCCATAACTCTGATCCCTCCAATTCCTGAATAAGAGTTGCTACTTGGACGATCACGACCTGAATCACAGGCCACTCCAAGATGATCGTGCTAGGTGAGTTCCTCAACCGCCACTCCCACCTCCTGCCCATACGACAATTCCAACGTGTGGCCGTCGGGGTCGGCGAGCATCGCCAGGTAACCAGCCGGCCCGCCGGTTTCCCTCGGCACCTCCCGCAAACAGCCTTCCGATCTTGCCACGGCACACAACTCGTCCATTTCCTCACGGCTCGCACACGCCACGCCGAGATGGGCAAACGGGCCCATCGGGTTTTCCACCGTCGCCGCCTCGGCCAGCACCAGGACGAAAGGCCGGGTTCGGTCGCTCAGCCAGGCGATGTCTCGATTCTCGTGCGTTGCCCGCGCACGCCGATGGACGACACGCAACTGGGTGTACTTGCCGTAGAACTCAACGCTGGCATCGAGGTTCGTCACGGGCAGTGCCACATGGGTGAATCCGACGTCGGGCATCAATCACCGTTCCATGAGTAGTTGCCGTTCGAAGAATGATTCAACTTAATCTCTTGTGTCTCGACGATTGAGCGATCCCGGCCGACGGCTGACGGCGTTGGTTCGCGAGATGAGATCCCGCGCTCGGCGCGTTCGGCGAAGCGTCCTGAGAGGACGAAAATGTCGGGCGCCTTCTCAAGGCGCATCGCTTGTCGCCGAGCCGGCGTTCTCAACGCCGGAACGACGAGGCCGGCGGGCGCCTCTTCTAACGACGGGAGCGAAGCGTCCCACCGCCCAACGACGCGAAAAATGGGACGTCCCGTCGCCAACGACGCGGAAGACGGCGTCCCGCCGGCGTCGGTTCGCGGGATGAGATCCCGCGCTCGGCGCCTGCGGCGAAGCGTCCTGAAAGGACGCGCAATAGTTGGTGCCCGGCATGCAATGATTCGATGGTAGCAGCGGCCCGGGGCAAGGTTAGTCTCTTGCCATGGCTGCGCAACTCTACGCCCACCTGACGTGGACAACCGTCGATCGTCGACCGATGATCGGCGTAAGAGAACAACAGTTCTTGCGGGATTTTCTTCCTGCAGCGTCGCGGGATTTCGGGGCCGAGGTCATCGCGGTGGGGATCGTATCCGACCACATCCACATGATCATCGGCCTACCGTCGGAGTTTAGCATCCCGAAATTGGTCCAACGGCTCAAGGGAGCGAGTGCGCGGCTGGCCGATCGGAACGACGAGATTAGTCTGACGGGTTTGCGATGGGCGAGAGGTTACGATTTGCGATCGGTGAGTCCCAGGAATCTTCGAGAGGCCGTGCGGTACGTGAAGGACCAAGCGTCGCGGCATCCCGATTGCGCGATTCCCGCCCACGGCTGACGCCATCGGTTCGCGGGATGGGATCCCGCGCCCGGCGCCTGCGGCGAAGCGACCTGAGAGGACGAGAACGTCGGGCGCCTTCTCAAGGCGCATCGCTTGTCGCCGAGCCGGCGTTCTTAACGCCGGACCACGAGGCCGGCGGGCGCCTCTTCTAGACGATGGGAGCGAAGGGTCCCGCCGAGAGGGTTTCGCCGCCAACGACGCCGAAAAGGGCGTCCCGCGGCGGGCGCCTCTTTTAACGACGGGAGCGAAGCGTCCCGCCGCCCGTCAGGGGACGAACACCGGGACGCGATGCTTGAGGATAAAGAGACCCTCCCGGATGCTCGACACCAAGATGATCCCACTCCGAAAATAGGGATAGTTACTAAAGGAACCGGCGAAGCCGGGCGTGTTGGGGCTCGATGGCACCGTATCGAAGTGCCCGACCTCCACCGGAGTTGCGGGATCGGAGATATCGAGTATGCGGAGACCCGCCACGTAGTTGGACTCGTACACATAGCGACCCCGCACATACAGGTTGTGATCGGTCGCGCCGGTTTCTCCCAAAAACTCGCTCACGAGCACGGGATCGTCGAGGTCCTCGACGTCGAAGACCAGCGTACGTGTCCGCTCGGCACCCCCAGCGATTTCGTCGAGTTCGTCGTTCAGGAAGAAGTAGCGATGGTCGTCCGACAACCAGCCCTGGTGTGTGACACCGAGGTTCGGATACGTCGCCGCGGCCACTTTGACCGGGTTCCCTTTGTCGGTCACGTCGCCGATATCGAGCAGGGTAACCGAGGAGCTAACACAGATCTCGCGGCCAGCGTAGTCGGTGTCCGGACCTCGATAAACGACGCATTGCAGGTCGTGCGTGCCGGGCGAGCTCGCGATGACGTAGCACCCGGCGAACGTCGGCTCCTTCGGATTGCGGATGTCGACCATGTGCGGGTGGCCTCCGCACGTCTGGCCGCCACTGCTGTTCCCCACGGTGTAGGCGAAGCCGGTTTCCTCGTTGATCGCGATGTTGTGCGCGCTGTGGATACCAAAGTAGGTCGTATCCGGTTCGAACGTCACCGGCGGCGCCGTGACGTCACGCAGTCGCGTGAGGTCGAAGACCTGCATGCCGTGACGGCCCGCATTGTCGGCAACGATGAACGTGTGGTCCGCATACACCTTCATGTCGCGCCACAGGTTGGGCTGTGCCCCGTCGGTGAGCGGCAGTTCACCCAGATAAACCGGATTCGACGCATCGCTGACGTCGACGAAAGCCGTGCCGTCGACGCGACCGACGATCGCGATCTCCCTGCCACTTTCCGGGTCGGTCCAACCCCAAATATCGTTGATCCAGATACCGCGTGCCGCGCCCAACGCGCTCGACGGCATGTAGGCGAGAAGATCCACGTCGGCGCACTCGAACTCGCCGGCGGCGCCGTCCACGCATGGGCGCGGTTCGCCCGTCACCGCGTCTGCTGCACCACCCTCCTCCACCGCCCGGGCATCGATCGCCCACGTGCCGTCCGTACCGCGGCGTAGAACGAAGCCGGTGCCCTCGAAAAAGTCGTCACCAGGCGCGCCTGCGACCGCGAGATCACCTGCGGCCGCGAGCGCCTCCCCGAACCGAACCGACGGACCCCGCGGCTCGACGGTGAGATCTTGGGCGGCCGACCACGCGCCGTCGCCATGGCGACGCAGCACCTCGATGTGTCCCGTACCAGCCCCCGGCGCGCCCACGAGCAAGTCGGACCCGGTGCGGGCGAGCGACGTGCCGTACGCGGACAAGTTGCCGAGGCTTTGGGAGACAACAACACCAACCTGCCGCCATTCGCGTCCGTCCTGCGCGAAGTGAACGACGGCGCCGCGTCCGCCGGTCAGCGGTGCGCCGGCGAACAGGTCGTCGCCTTCAAGCAGCAGCGCCGCGCCAAGGGTTCGGACCGTGCTGTCCGCCGATGTGAGCGTAGCCGTCCTGCGCCACCCGTCGCCGGTCCGGTCGAACACGAGCACTGCACCCGGGTGGTACTCCGGAGCGCCGACGAACGCGACCTCGATGAACCCGGCCTGGGGACCCGGTGCGGCGATGGCGGCACGGCCTCCGCGTGTCACGATGGTCGTGCCGAACCGCGCCCCTTCCTGGAGCGGCCCAGGAGTGAGCGTGTCGACCTCGCGCCACTCGCCGCGGTCGTCACGGCGAAACACAAAGACCGCACCCGCCGGACCCCGTCCGGGAGCACCGACCAGTGCCATGTCGTCGTGCAACGCCACGGCGACGCCGGTTTCGTCACCGGGTTCGGCGGTGGCCGGGATCAGTCGCGCGGCGACCCGCCAGCCCGCTCCGGCTCGTTCGAACAGCACCGCCGTCCCGGTTGCGTCGTTCGCCTTGGGCGCACCGACGAGCACGTGGTCCCCGTCGACGACGATGGCGGCCCCGAACGCGCTGCCGGCCGGAAGCTCCGTGCTCAGCTCACCGGATTCGGTCCAGCTGCCGCCAACCAGCTCGAACACGTGCACCCCACCGCGTCGACCGGGCGGTATGGCGTAATTCGGGAACTCGCCCGTCCGGCCCACGAAGAGTTGGTTGCCGGAAATGGCAACGGCCGCACCGAGCCCGACCATAGCTCGGGCCAACACAGGTGCGTCGGCGGTGGTCTGTGCCGTGGCGGGGGAGGCGACCAGCAGGAGGGCGGACATTATGATCAAGAGACGTGACATGGAGAGACCTCTGGGCGTGTGGATGGCCATACCGGGGCAAGCTCGACTAAGATGCGGCCTGGCGGGCCGGCATGCCAGCGTAGTCGGAGACGATGGGCGCCAGATTGTGTGTAGGTGGTGCTGGTGTGGTGGAACTGGTAGACGCAGGACACCGACAATGTCCGGGGCGCGAGCCCATGGGAGTTCGACACTCCTCACCCGTGCCCTGGCCACTTGACTCGGCGACACGCCGAGCCGATGTTGATACACATTGTCGGTGTTCTGCGCGTGGGTCTGCCACGCAACAAAGGGCCGTGGGATTCCGCGGCCCTTTTGGTCTGCGGGTAACTTCTTCACCTCTCACCGGCTCCCTGCTCCCTTTTTCAGAAGACCACTGACGACGAGCGCCGCCGCGAGCAAGAGTGAGATGAGACCGTGGCTCGCAAACACGTGCACCATGCTGCCGTGGGTCAGCACGCCTTGCTCGCCGAAGTCGTTGAGATGAACGGCCGTGGCCCCGGCAAAGAACACCGCCCAGCAGATCGCCGGCGCTATGAGAAAGGTGCCGCGGTACCGAAGTACCAGTACGGCCAGGACCGACATGCCGAGCAGCGCATACCCCAGGAAGTCCTGGAAGGGATTCCCCGCCGGGAAACCCAGGATGGCGGCGGCCCGGTCAGGCCGGGCCAGGGACCCAACGCTCACCGCGAGCACGGGAATGCCGCAGTATCCCACCAGGATGTAGAGCAGGCCAACTTCGCCGGCCCGCCGTGGGGTCCGGTCTTTCATGCGCGCCACGTGAATGGACCACCCCACCAGAAGCGCCAGCAATAGATAAAGGAACACTGCGATCCCTCCTGTCTAACTGGACTAGAATTCAGTATTGGACTACTGTCCAGTAATCACGGCCTGTGTGCCACCGCGGTCAACGAGCAATTCGGCGGATCTGTCCCGAATTGGACTGGGTCACCGATCCGTCCAGAAAAATGAGGTCGAATGCCTCTCCACAACCCCGATCGGCGGGTTAGACGAACTAAGTGGCGCCTGAAAGAGGCATTGCTCGAGTTGATCGACGAGCGCGATTACGACGCCATCACCATCGAGGACATGACAGAGCGGGCCGATGTGGGACGGTCCACTTTCTATTCCCACTTCACCTCCAAGGACGACCTGCTCTTCAGCGGATTCGACCACTGGTTGCTGTCACTGACGGAGACCGAGCCAAATGGCGGGAATGAAGCTAGTCCGAATGACGAATCGCGCTTTCGATTCAGCCTGCCGCTGCTTCAGCACATCCGCTCGCAGGTACGGTTTTTCCAAGCAACGATCGTTCAAGGCTCGAACGCGGGCATACGACGAAGGATCACGGCCCTTTTGGCGCAGCCGGTGCGCGTTGAACTGGAGCGGATGTCGTCGTTGGAGGGGACCGCAAGCCGAAAACCGGGTCGTCGGAACGACGAGGTCGAGCTGCTTCGCGAGGCGGAAGCGCACGCGGTGGTGGGCGCATTTCTTGGCTTGGTCGCGTGGTGGGTCAATGACGCGCCGGGGCTGAGCGCCGATGTGGTGGATCAGGTGTTCCAGCGCATGGTCACCTGATAGCCTACTTCGCACTTCTCATCTCAGCCTACTGCGCCGAGTCGAGATTCAATTCCGTCCTTTCACCCTTGATCTCGATGACGCGTTCGATCCGGCGTGCCGGATCGGCGCTCCATACTTTGAGCGTGTACGACCCCGGCGGCACGTCGGACATCGAGAAATCGCCGTTGTCCTCGGCGACGGCCATATAGGGAGTCGAGACGACGAGCAGGAAGCCCACCATCCCGGGGTGCAGGTCGCAGCTGACCGCGTAGCCACCTGTCCGCTCGAAACTGTGGGCGTACGGTTCGCCCATGAGCGTCGGGACGTTGAAGAGGGTCGAATCGTTTGCCGTCTCGACCACGCGAACCGTGTGCGGCACGTCCTCGCCGTTGTGGAACTCGACGAGTTGCCCCGCCCGCGCAACGAGAAGCCGCGGTACAAAAGTGAGATCGATTTGGTCCATGATCTCCGGTTCATCCGGTACCGGAAGGCCGCGGGGCGGTTGTGGTTCGAGCGTAATAACAGAGGGCAAGCCACCCGTTCTGGCCGGCGCCTTTCCGACTACCACGGGACCCGTGTCCGCCGGTGGCGCCGAGTCTTGCGTTTCGTTCGCGCAGCCGGCTACGGCGAGCAAGATTGTAGCGTGAAGGAGTCTTCTAACGTCGATAGCCAATGGACAACGCACGTATTGCAGATGACGGTGGCATGCCGAGACAACCTAGCAGGTTGCGGAAAAATTCATGGTGAGCCGCGTTTGTCCGGGTAACACGACGGTGTACCAGCGTGCGGTCCCCTATTACCGCCCCCGCGGTGCGGTCGGCGTGACGAATGCGGCCCACACTGCCCCATCAGGGGCTGCCTCCGGCCAGGGTCAGGGTGCGTATCCGCATCAGATTGTAGACCGCGGCCGTAAACGTAAACACCCACCCGACCCGCGGGGTCCCGCGATGTCGGAGTTTGCGTAACAACCCAATCGTCTTGCCCCACCCGTAGATCTCTTCCACTTTTTTGCGCTGCCGTTGACTGATCGCATAGCTGGGATGGCGCGTCGTCCGGCCATCCACCGCGCTCCGCAACCGCGTGCGGTGCACGTTCGGCGTGACGTGGGGCGTCCAGCCCAACGCCCGCAGCGTGTCGACAAACCCGCACCGATCATAACCCTTGTCCGCCCCCAACGTCCGACGCCGGGCCGTCGGCGGTAAGCTCCCCACCATCGCCAGCGCACTCGCACACTCCGCCTCGTAGCCGGGCTGCGTCACGTCGGTCGCCACCACGAGCCCGTGCCGATTATCCATCAACACACTCGCCAAGTACGCCAATTGCGCGCCTTGCCCCCCACTCTTCCGCGTCAACCGCGCCTCCGGGTCCGTCCGCGACGCATGCGTCGCATTCGTCCGTTTCTCCTGGCGAAACGTCACGCTCGGATTCCCCGGATCATCGTCCGTTGGCGGGCGGGTGCCGGCCTTCGGCTGAAAACTCTTCTGACTCGCCCACGCGTCCAGCAAGGTCCCGTCGACGGTGAAATGCTCATTCGACAACAACGCCCGCCGCTCCGCCTCCTGTAACACTTCGGCCAGAAACGCATCCGCGATGCCCCCCTCGACCAGCCGCGTCCGATTCTTCGTAAAGACCGTCGGCACCCACACCGCGTCGTCCAGATTCAACCCCACAAACCATCGGTACAGGATGTTGTAATCGAGCTGCTCCATCAGCTGCCGCTCGCTCCGGATCGTATACACCACCTGCAGCAATAACGCGCGTAACAAATGTTCCGGGGGAATCGACGGCCGGCCCCGCCGCGCGTACAGCCGGTCCAACTGCGGCGAGAGCCGGGCTAACACCGGGTCCACCAGCGCCCGCAGGGCGCGCAACGGATGGTCGGAGGGCACCCGATCCTCCGCACTGATATAGCTGAACAGCGCCGACTGATTCGTCTTGTTCCCGCGCATCGTGGCACTCCCATCGAGGTCCCTCTACGATAAGAACTTCCGGCTCGCGATGCTATCGTCCATTACCCGACTTTTTCCGCAACCTGCTAGAATATGGCCAGATGCAATCAGACACAAGCGATTGGCTGCGCCCGCCTACCATCGGTCTATCTGCTGCGCTCCACGCCCGACGACCATTCATCGCGCGTCGTGCAAAACAGATAGTATCGGTCACCGAGTCGCAAGAAGCGCCGCACGTTCCGGTGTACCCGCTGCGCTACGGCTTTTGAAGCTTGGTTGTTCGGATGAACCATCGATACGATCTGCGTGCAGTCGAGCGTTCCGAAACCGTGATCGAGACACGCACGCGCCGCCTCGGTAGCCAGGCCACGCCCTCGCTGATCGGCGTGAACGTGGTATGCCACTTCGAGTTCGCGATGCTCCTCGACTGTCTGATACACGAGCCCGCAATCACCGACCAATTCCCTTGTTTCTCTCAGGCAGAGGGCCCAAAGGCCAACCCCGTCCGTCTCATATCGCTCCAGGTTTCTCTGAATCCACTTCGTGGCCATGTCCGCCTTGGCCATTTCCGGATAGAAACGCTGTGCATCGACATCGGCGAACACCTTTAGCAGGGGATCCCTATCTTCCAGCGTGAACGGCCGCAAGACGAGCCGCTCGGTCTGCACCACCGTTTCACTTGTCAACGCGCTCGCATGAACTCGAGCGTCATGAACGAATGTTCCTCGCGCGCTTGGGTTCGGGTATCGATGAAACGCGTTTCGATACTGAGCCGATCCGGCGACTCCATGTTCACGACGAACGCGAATTCCTTGTCGAGCCCCATCGCCTTCATCGTGGGATCGTCGTCGACCCCGTAGAGCGCGATGCGGGGCGGCGTGGCGCCGGGCTCGCTCGACGCGGTCACGAAGTAGGTACCGGTGTTGTCGAAAAGTACAATGGTGTACTTACGATGCCGCAGGTCGTACCCCAAAGTGTGCACCATCTCGCGCACCGGGCCACCATCGACGGTCGTTTCGATTTCCAGAAATCGGCCGTCGAGTCGCAATCGCGCCACGGCGCTTCCGGAGCCGCGCTTGACCGAAGCACCGGCCTCGGGTTGGGTCAGGGTCACGAGCCATTCGCCCTGGTACGCCGCAAGCCGGGCGTGCGCACCGCCGAGTTCGGGGCTGGATAGATCCTGTGCGGACAAACCGATTGGGACGATCAAGAATGGAATCGTGGCACCCCACACCGGTAAAAAACGGCGACGAATCACGAGTTATCTCCAGGTTGAGGCTTCGTCTGAGCCCCTCTTAGTCGTTCACAGCCAAGCCAACCAGCCCATTGAACTCGGCGATGTGCCGATCCCATTCCTCCGCGAGAGCGAACGTCGTTTGCCAGAAGTCCGGATCCCACAGCTGGCGGAGCTCGTCCTCGGTGCGTTCTTGTTGCTCCACCCAGGTGTAATATTTCAGGTTGTGCAGCGCCTTCCGATCGTAATAGCCCAACTCCCGCATGTGGTCGATTGAGATCCCACACAGGTAGCGAGCGTGGTCCGCGGCGGCAGCACCATCGGTGTACGCTCCGGCGATCGCTCGCTGCTCGTCCAGGCGCGAGCCGTAGAGTTCCATCGAATCGGTGAGCGGTGTGAAAACAACGTCATGCGAGTCGAGCTCATAGAATTTCGCTAACTTGATCGCCGTGACCAGGTTACAGATGGAGGAAATCCCGAACAGGTCGAGCTGTCCGAGGAGCTGGTCGGGCACGCCCTGCCGCGCCAGGAAATCGCGTCCCCTCGGTTCATTGAACAAGCGCATGAGCGCGATGCACTGCTCATCGTCGACCGCGGCGACGACATCCGTGTTGCGCACGTTGTGGATCCACGGGACGTGCTTGTCTCCGATCCCTTCGATGCGGTGTTCCCCGAATCCGCACCGCAAGAGCGTCGGACACTGGAGGGCCTCGGCCACCGCCACCTTGATGTTGGGATGGACGGTGCGCAGGTAATCGCCCGCAGCCGCTGTCCCAGCACTCCCCGTCGCGGACACGAACGCCGCCAATCGGTCGCGCGGATCGGCCAGCTGCTCAAAGATCTCTTCTACGATGCTCCCCGTGACATGGTAATGCCACATGGCGTTCCCAAACTCGGCGAACTGATTGAAGATCACGCACTCCGACCTCGTGCGTCTGATGTTCCAGCATTCGTCGTAGATCGCTTTCACGTTGGACTCCCCACCGGCGGTAGTGATGATCTCCGCCCCGATCGAGCGCAGCCACTCGAAGCGTTCCACGGACATCTCTTCGGGCAGGATCGCCACCGCCCCGCAGGAGAGCAGTGATGCCACGAACGCTCCGCCTCGGCAGAAGTTGCCGGTGCTGGGCCACACCGCCTTGTGCCTCGTGGGATCGAACTCGCCGGAGACGAGGCGCGGGGCCAAACAGCCGAACGCGGCCCCGACCTTGTGGCAGCCAGTGGGGAAGTGCTTGCCCACGAGACCGATGATGCGCGCGGGCACTCCAGTCAACTCTGCCGGAAACTCCAGCCAGTTGCCTTGGTTGAATCCCCCACCCCGCTCGACGGGCTCGTTCTTCCAGCCGATGCGAAACAGGTTGATGGGATCGAGATCGTTCAGACCCGTCTGCGCGAGCCGTTCTCGCACCCGGATCGGAACAGTGCTCGGCTCCTTCAACTGGGCGAACGTTGGGATGATGATGTTGTGCGCCCGGCAGTGTTCGACGCACTGCTTCACGGTGGTCTCAGCCGTCGTCTCCGTCATGCTACGGCACCTCCCAGAATGGGTCGAGATCAAGCGAATCCGGTCAAACGGCTTCCTGCTGCATTACTACCGAATCCCAGTAACACCTCGGTGACAAACTAGTCCACCTTCTCACGAACATGATAACGTATGAGAATGGGCGGCCGGGCAAGCAAAACCATCACCGCAGAGACCGCCGAGGGCGCAGATAGGCCTTTTCAGCACCCTACTAGAGGGGTCACTCAGGGTCACCCGGAGCCAAGGATATGCGCCCTCTGAACAGGCCGGGTCAAACCCGCGGGCAACACCGGCCTTCTTGTGATCCACACTTTTCAAGTTAGCCATTCCTTGACCGGACGGGAAAGATAAATAGCCTTAGCATGTCAACAAACGTGACCAGGTTAAACGGTTGGCTGGGGCGCCGGATAGAAGAGCACCGTCAAGTCGCTAGGATCGGACCTGACCAGCATCGACCCTCGACAGAGAGGCGCATCATGATGCACGATCGGCGGAAGTTCCTTACACGGGTGGTGGCCGGAATGGGCGTCGCCGGGATCGGCGGTTACGACTCCGTCTTTCCGCCGGCACCGTTGCACGCATCCACGAGGGCCGCGCAGGACGACGGCGACGAGCGCCGCCGGCTGATTGCGCAGGCGCATTTCGGCCCCAAAGAGCCGGCGTCGAGCAAGGACGGTATGGCAATCTGCGCGCATCCGCTTGCTACTCGCGAGGCTGTGAACGTGTTGCGCTCGGGTGGGAACGCGTGCGATGCGGCGCTGTGCGCCTCGATCACGCAGACCGTTGTGGAGCCGCACATGACCGGCATCACCGGTGTGTTGAGCATGCTGTACTACGACGCGAGCACCGGACGCACGACCTATGTGAATGGCGGGGCGAATGCGCCGCTCGAGCCGCTGGTTGGCTTCTCGGGAGCAGACATTGCGACGGGTCGGGGACCCGGCGTTCCCGGATTCTGGGGCGGATTCGAGGCGGCGCACGACCGCCACGGCAGCCAGCCTCGGAGCGACTTGGTGGCCCCGGCCGTCCGCTACGCCAGGCATGGGTTCGAGACACACCCTTTTCTCTGGGGTGAGATCTTCGTGCAGTCCCATCTCATCGGACGCACCGCCGAAGGCCGCGAGATCTTCATGCCGGACCGTTACGTACCGCGACCCGGCGAGCTGTTGTACCAACAGCGCGCGGCGGACACGCTCGAGCGGTTGGCCGAAGAGGGAGGCGACTACTTCTACCACGGAGCGTTCGCCGAGCACTACTGCAAGGTCGTTCAGGCCGCGGGCGGGGTGATCACACCCGAAGACTTTGCTACGTACGAAGCGCGCTGGATGGAGCCGGCGTGGGGTTCGTACCGCGGATATCGCATCGCCGGGTCTCCCCCACCGGACCACGGTGGTTCGCTGGTCATCGAGATGCTCAACATGGTCGAGTTGCTCGATCTCCAACGCCTAGGTCCTCCGACCGAATCAGCTGAGGTATTGTATCAGATGTCCCGCATCCACAACGCAGTCTTCACCGAGGGCGGGAATCAAAACGATCCGGCGAGTCACCCCATGCCTCTGGAGACGATTCTGTCGAAGGAATACGCGCGCATGCGCTTCGAGCTTCTTCAGATGGGCAAGGCAAACGAGTCCACGCCACCACCACCACCGGGAAGCAACCACGTCACGGTTGCCGACCGATACGGCAATGTGGCCACCGTGCTTCACTCGTGCATGTCGTACCCGTGGAGCAATGGGCTGTTCGTCGACGGCGTGACGATCTGCGCGTCCGGCGCGCACTTTCTGCGAGTCATGCCCAAGCCGGGGCACCGCGCGACTGCGTACGTCGCACCAACTATCCTCTTCCGCAACGGGAAACCGATCCTGGCATCGGGATCGCCGAGCGTGGGTCTGCTCGCGAACATCGTACAGAACACGGTGAACATTGTGGACTTCGACATTCCCATTGCCGAATCCGTCACTCGCCCTCGCTTCGGCGGTGGGTCGTTTACCATTTCCGGTGCTACGATGATCGAGTCGGATATCGCCGAGAAGGTACGCGACGCGGTCGTATCCCGCGGACATGTTTTTGAGGTCGTCAACCCATGGAACTGGCATCACGGGGCATTCGAAGGCATCTACATCGGACCGAGTGGCCGCTCGATGCACGCGTGCGGCGACCCGCGCCGAACCTCGAAGGCCGAAGGCGTGTGAAGTGAAGATCGTGTTTTAATGTCTCTCACCCTCCTGAAGCGAGGATTGAAACCCCACGTCCGGCCCCCCGCGATGTGGCGCGACCGGCCGCTCAAGGATCGTTATGATGTGGTCATCATCGGAGGGGGAGCGCACGGCCTGGCCGCGGCGTACTACCTGGCCAAGGTGCACGGCGTGACCGATGTGGCGGTGGTGGAGAAACGCTACATCGGGAGTGGGGGCAGCGGCCGCAACACGGCCATCCTTCGCTCGAATTACTTGACGCCCGAAGGCATTCTCTTCTACGACGAGAGCGTCAAGCTGTACGAGGGGTTGACGCAAGAGCTGGACTTCAACGTCATGTTCTCCCAGCGCGGTCACCTGACTCTGGCGCACACCGATTCCTCGCTGCGGACCATGCGCTGGCGGGCAGAAGTGAATCAGATGCAGGGCGTGGACAGTCGGGTCATCTATCCGGACGAGATCAAGAAACTCGTTCCTTTCATGGACCTGAGCGATCGTCCCCGGTATCCCGTGATGGGTGCGCTGTACCACCCACCCGGTGGCATCATCCGCCATGACGCAGTGGTTTGGGGCTACGCCCGGGGCGCGGACACGCGGGGTGTTCACATCCACCAGATGACCGAGGTGACCGGTATCGATGTCGAACACAACAGGGTGGTTGCGGTGCGAACGAACCGCGGCCGGATCTCGACCGGCACGGTGCTCAACGCCACGGCCGGTTGGTGCAGTCTGATTGCGGCTATGGCCGGGGTCAAGCTGCCGGTGGAAACCCGGCCACTCCAGGCGTGTGTGACGGAACCCCTCAAACCCTTCCTCGACACCGTGGTGGTGTCGGGCACGTTCCATTTCTATTTGAGCCAGAGCGACCGAGGCGAATTGGTGATGGGTGCTTCGGTCAACCCGTTTGCCTCGTATTCGCAGGACGCGACGCTCGATTTCGCGGAAGGGCTGGCCGGGCATGTGTTGGAGCTGTTTCCGTCGTTGGCGCGCGTGCGCTTGTTACGTCATTGGGCCGGCCTGTGCGACATGACACCCGACTTCAGTCCGATCATGGGCGTTACGCCGGTCGAGGGATTCCTCGTCGACGTCGGTTGGGGCACCTACGGGTTCAAGGCGGCCCCCGTTTCCGGCAAGCGCATGGCCGAGCTCATCGCCACCGAGCGCACACCGGAGCTCATCGCGCCCTTTGCCTACGACCGGTTCCATGAGTGGCGGTTGGTTGGGGAGAAAGGTGCAGCGGCGGTTGGACAATGATGCCCCCCGCCCCACCCCCAACCCCAGGGAGGAGTTTGGGAGGGAGGAGGGAGGAGGCCCCGCTCCACCGCCCCGAGGCGGAGGAGTGGGATGGCGTGGGGTGGCCTCCTCCCTCCCAAACTCCTCCCTCCTCCCTGGGGGGTGGCGCGGGGAGCGGGGAGCCTCCTCCCTCCCAAACTCCTCCCTGGGGTTGGGGGTGGGGCGGAGGTGGCCTGCATGATACTTCTCGATTGCCCAAACTGCGGCCCGCGCAACGCGGCTGAATTCCGCTTCAAGGGCGAGTACGTGGAGCGCCCTCCGGACCCATCGGATTCAGCACAGGACAGCGAGTGGGTGGACTACCTCTATTTCCGGGAAAACCGGCTGGGCGTCCAAAAGGAATGGTGGTACCATCGCGCCGGGTGTGGAATCTGGTTTCTGGCCGAGCGCCACACAAAGAGTCATGTCGTGGAAAAGACCTATCCATGGAAGCCCGCGCCATGAGTGTGCCACAAACACCCGAGGGGGCATCAGGGAGATCGGGCCGCTTGACCGGTCACGCATCCCACAAGATCGATTGCGCCACACCGATTGAATTCCAGTTCAACGGTAAGAGATATTCCGGCTTCGTGGGCGATACGGTCGTCAGCGCCCTGTGGGCGGCTGGAACAAGAGTAGTGAGCCGATCCTTCAAGTATCATCGCCGACGGGCCGCGTTCGCCATGACACCAGGCGACACCAACTGCCTGCTGCGGATAGATGGCGTGGCAAATGTTCGAGGCGGCACCAAACTTATCGAACAGGGCATGCAGGTGCGGTCCCAGAACACGTGGCCCTCGCTCAACGCCGACATCCTTTCGGTCACGGCGCTGGCAGCGCGGTTCATGCCCGCCGGTTTCTATTACCGAACCTTCATGCGCCCCAAGGCTCTCTGGCCCGTTTACGAGAACGTACTGCGACACGCCGCCGGGTTGGGGTACGTCACGCAAGATGCTCCCGAGGTCTACTGCGACAAGAAATACGAGTTCGCCGACGTGTTGGTGGTCGGCGGTGGTCCGGCCGGCATGAGCGCGGCCCTGAGCGCCGCAGGGGCCGGAGCCAGAGTGCTCCTGCTGGAAGAAAATCCTTATCTGGGAGGACACCTGAGTTATGGACGGCAAACCGTTGAAACCGGAGAGGGTGATTCGGTAGAGGCACATGCACTAGCTGAACGGTTGAGCCAGCGGGTGCACGCCCACCCGAACATCACAGTCGAGCTGGAGACCAACGCCTTCGGAGTGTACGACGACCTTTGGGTGGGCGCCGCCAAGCGGGACATTCGACTGCTGAAGATCAGGGCTCGGTCACTGGTGGTGGCCAATGGCGCTTTCGAACGGCCACTGGTGTTCGAGAACAACGATTTGCCGGGTGTCATCCTGGGGTCTGCGGCGCAAAGGTTGATGCATCTGTACGGCACGATGCCCGGCAGGCGAGCGGTTGTCTTGTCCGCCAACAACGACGGTATTCAGGTTGCGCTCGATCTCCAGGCGGCCGGGGTCGAAGTGGTATCGGTGGTCGAGATGCGCGCCGAACCGGACGGCGCGTTGCTAGCCGCGCTGAATGCCGCAGGCATCAATGTCAGAACCCGCAGCGTCGTTGCCAAGGCTCTGGGTCGTCGGCAAATCAACGGAGTGATTATCCATCGAATCGCCGACCGAGCCGTTTCTTCGGTGGGAAGAATCCAGACGGCACCAGGGACGGACGAAACGCTACACTGCGATTTGCTGGTCACCTCGGTTGGCTGGACTCCTGCCACCGGTCTGTTCCACCAGGCACGGGGGAAAACCAGTTACGATCACGACCGGGCCGAATCACTTCCGATCGAAGCTCCGCCCGATGTTCATGTAGCGGGTCGGGTTGCGGGAACGCATGACGTGAAGGCGGAGCTGCTCGAGGGCGAGATGCAGGGTCTGAACGCGGCGGCCGAGCTTGGTCTGGGCGATGGCGCGTCGGAGGCTCTGTGCGACGAGGTCGCGACGCTCAAGTCCGCGCAGCCGGCACGCAATTGCAGATCGATCCACGTGCCCGGTGGGAAGATGAGCTTCGTGAGCTTCGACGAGGACGTGACCGTCAAAGATATCCGAGATTCCGTGGCCGAAGGTTACAACAGCATGGAGCTGCTCAAGCGATACAGCACCTTGAGTATGGGGCCCAGTCAGGGCAAGTACGAAAGCGCCAACACCATGGCTCTTTGTGCCGAGGCGACCGAGCAGGCGATTGCCGCGACCGGCTCCACCACCAGCCGTCCCCCGTTTCATCCGGTCACATTGGGGGTGCTTGCGGGCCGGAAGATGGAGCCCGTCAAACTTACCCCGATATACAGTTGGCACGTGGCCCGCGGCGCGAGCATGATGAACGCAGGACTCTGGAAACGCGCCGAACACTATGGTGACGCGACGGCTGAGGTGTTGGCGACGCGCCGTGGTGTGGGACTGATCGACGTGAGCACGCTGGGCAAACTGGAAATATTCGGTCCCGACGTGCCCAAACTCCTGGAGATGCTCTACACCAACAAGTGGAGCAAGTTGGCGGCGGGACGCGTGCGCTATGGCGTGATGTGCAGCGAGGAAGGCATAATGACCGATGATGGCGTTGTTGCCAACCGAGGAGCCGACAGGTGGTATGCGACCACGACCACCGGTGGTGCGGACGGGGTGTACGAGAATATCGAATGGAATCTACAGGCGGGTTGGGATTTCGACGTCCACGTGACGAACGTGACCGACAACCATGCGTCCATGAATCTGACCGGTCCCCGCGCACAGGAGACGCTCCAAGGTCTCACGGACATCGACCTAAAAGAAGAAGCTTTTCCATACATGTCCATCCGCGAAGGCGCGGTCGCCGGGGTCGCGGCGATGGTCATGCGCATTGGTTTCACCGGTGAGCTCGGTTATGAAATACACGTCCCCGCCGGTTACGGCCTTCACGTGTGGGAGACGCTGATGGAGGCGGGTCGTCCCTGTGGGATCACCGCCTTCGGTGTCGAAGCCCAACGGATCATGCGGTTGGAGAGCGGTCACTTCATCCTAGGGCAGGATACCGATGCCTTGACCGACCCCTTCATGGCAAATCTGGCCCGGATGGTCAAGACGGACAAAGCCGACTTCTTGGGGAAGCCGTCGCTGGTCCGAATCCAGCAGCGAGAAATCGGGTCAAAGTTGGTCGGCTATCGAATGCAGGACTCTGGTGTCGTGCCCGGCGAGGGATGCCAGATCGTCGTGCCAAACGCCAACGCGCCGATCGGCCTGGAGATCATTGGCCGTATCACCAGTGCCCGATACAGCCCGACTCTGAAAGCATCGGTGGGGCTCTGCTGGCTGCCCAGCGAGCAAAGTGACCTCGGTACCGAATTCACCGTGCGCGTGCAGGGGCACTTGCACCGGGGCGAGGTCGTTCCCACGCCGTTCTACGATCCGAAAGCCGGCGAGTCGAGGAGCTGAGTTAAATGACTACGGGCAAACCCGTCTTCCGTAGTGCCCTCGCTGAGGCAGCACCAGCCAGCTTCGATTCGTCGGCGATCCAGCTGAGCGACCTCAGTGGCATGGGGGCGATCGTTGTGCAGGGCGACGTCGGTGAGGTCTTGCAGACCCGATGGCCGGATGTTCCAGACAAACCTGGCGACATGATCGATGTGGACGGGGCATTGTTGGGTCGCTTGACCTCCCGCGAGTTCTACCTATTTGCCCGATTGCCGTCGGCCGCGCTCCCCTCAGTCACAGAGCTGAACGAACGATTTGCGCGCGCCGGGCGCTCCGCCCACGCCACCGATCACCGGCACGGGAAAGCCGTGCTGCAGCTCAGTGGCTCTGCAGCCTCACAGACGTTGAGCAAGATCTGCGGCCTGGATTTCGACGACAAGGCATTCGCGAACATGCAGATCCGGCAGTCGAGCGCAGCCAAGGTCAAGGCGTTGATCGCTCGCTGCGATGCGGATGGGACCCGCGTGTATTTCTTGCATGTGAGCCGTCCATGCAGTCAATACTTTTGGGACACGGTGTCGGATGCCGCTTGGGAGTTTCGAAAGGAAAACACTCCATGAACGACCGGTATGACGTGGCGTTTCTCGTTGCCCTGGTTTTGCTGCCGGGCGCCGGAGCCTTGGCGCAGCAAGATCGCTCGATCACTCCCTTGCGGGTGGCCATTGTACGCTTTCAACACGAGACCTGCACGTTCTGTCCCGGTGGCGATACCGAGGTCGAGCACTGGACCCGGATCCGTCCGCCACTCCGAGGTACCGAGCTGTTCGCCTCGGGTAGTTACATCCGTGGTTTCGTCGCTCGGGCCCGTGAGTATGGCAATGTGACTCTCATTGGCCTGCAATCGCCGTTCGAAGTCTTCGGCGGTTCGTCGAGAAGCTGGAACAGCGAGGCAGCCTTCAATCATTTCATGAAGCTGATCCTTGCGGACCTCGAGCGGAACATGCCGGTCGATGGGGTCTACCTGGCCCTCCACGGGGCGATGGCGGTCAGGAACGTGGGGCGCCCCGAGGCGGAGATCGCCAAACGGGTGCGGCAGGTCGTGGGTCCCAACGTGCCGATCGTGGGGACGTTCGACTTGCACGGGAACGAAGACGAAGAGTTCCTGCGCTGGGCCGACATGGCGTTCGTGACCAAACGCTATCCCCATTACGACGCCTACCGACAAGGGGAACGCGCGGCGCGCATGCTGATCCGCACGATGCGCGGAGAGTTCACGCCGACCACGGCGACGCGACAACCGGGCATCATCACGGCCACGGTCCACCAGTGGACGGGGAAATCGCCTTCCATGGACATCATGGAACGGGCCCGCCGGTGGGAAGTCCGGCAAGACGACGCCTATGTCAGCGTGTTCTACGGCTTCCCATGGTCCGACGTCCCCGACGTTGGCGCGACGGTGATGGTCACGACGAACGACGATCAAGAGCTGGCGGACCGCATCGCCGACGACATGTCGGATTTCATGTGGCGGCAGCGCGAGGAATTCGCGGCCGGTGTGTTTCCCAAACCGCGCGAACGGGTCGAGCAGGTGCGCCGTGCGCTCGCCACGCAGGCGACGCCTGTCGCCATCGGCGACTACAGCGACCGGAATGGGGACGCAACGCATATTCTCGTGGAGCTGATCGATCAAGGCGTGAGCAACCTCTTGTACGGTACGCTGCGGGACGAACGGGTCATCGAAGAGTTGACTCGCTCCGGCGCCAAGGTCGGGGACCAGTTTTCGATGAACGTGGGTGGTTTCGCCGGTCCCGCAAGCGGTTCACCGGTGAGGATCGAAGGGACACTGACCTATCTGGACCGTTGGGAACCCTTTGAGCGCGTCGCGGTCGTGGAGTTTGGGGACCACAACGTGCTCGTGATCACCCCGTCCCTAGTCCAGATCATGACCCCCCAGCGGCTGCGGTTCGGCCCGATCCGACCCAACGACTTCGACGTCATTGTGGTCAAGTCCCGAGTGCACTTTCGGCGGGGGTTCGACGAAACCGGCTACGCCAAGACGATCGTCATCATCGATGCACCCGGGCCGTTCGTGGGCACCACGGCGCTGGACGCCCTCGATTACCGGTACGCCCCTCTCGACAAACTCTATCCGTTCGGGACACCGGATCACCGTCGTTAGCATACATCCGACGTTAACAGTCTTGCGTTCAGCCTCGATCGGGCGCCTTATATGGCATGGCGCCGTGCGAACGGTTGGCCACGGAGTGATGGGAAAACCGCGTAACCGGGAGAGATACATGGTGCGGCGTTGTGTGGTTCGTTTTCTATGCTTTTTCACGCTGCTCGCCCTCGTCGCCTGTGGCACCGATTCGCAGTCGGGCGCCAGCGAGACCGGCGTTAAAGCGGGTCCAGGCGTCGATCTCGCGCGGAAGGTGTTGCGAACTGCGCTGATCAGCGACTACAGCGGACCTCTCGCCGCGTTGAGGTATTGTCAAATGTTGTGGATCGGTGAGTGATCAAGCGGCGACCTTCCGATCCGTGTTCTCTTTGTCAGTTTCCTGCATACCATCTTTGAATTGTTCTCCTGCCAACACCAGGGGGAGAAGTTCTGGAGCGTTGAGTTTCCGCCAACGTTGCTGCGCCATCTCCAACAGCTTGAACGCCATCGTCAGCCCTTTGCTCCGCGAGCCCGCTCCCTTGGTCACGCGCTGTCGTAACCGGACCGTCGCGAAGGCAGACTCGATCACGTTCGTCGAACGGATATGTTTCCAATGCTCGGCCGGAAAATCAAAATGGCTGTACAGGTGCTCCTGGTCCCGCGTGAGCGAGGCGACCGCCTTGGGATACTTGGCCGCATACGCGGTGGCGAAACGCTCGACCAGCGCCTCGGCCTCCGCACGCGACTCCGCATACATCATCTCGCGCAACACCCGCTTCGCCGCCGGCTGCAAACGTTTCGGAAGCTTGTCCAACACGTTGGCCATCCGGTGCACCCAGTCGCGCTGCTGCCGCGTCGCCGGCCACACCTCCCGCACCGCTGCCCAGAACCCCAACGCGCCATCCCCAATCGCCAGCACCGGGGCCCGCATCCCCCGACGCTTCAGATCGCGCAACACCGCCAACCAGCTCTCCGTGCTCTCCCGATAGCCGTCCTCCACCGCGATCAGCTCTTTCGTCCCATCCGCCCGGGCGCCCAGCATCACCAGCGTACACAGCCGGTCGGCCTCGAGGCGAATGTTGAAGTGGATCCCGTCGACCCAGACGTACACATACTCCCGATCACGCAGATCACGCTGGCGAAACGCCTGGTATTCCCCCTCCCACGCCGCCGTCAATCGCGTGATCGTCGTCGGGGACAAGCCTGATGCGTCCTCACCCAACAAGATCGGCAACGCCTCGCGAAAATCTCCCGTCGACAGACCGCGCAGATACAACACCGGCAAGACCTCCGCCACCTTCGGCGACCGCCGCATATAGGGAGGCAAAATCTTGCTCGTGAACTGCGCCCGCATACGACGGTCATGCACCCGTGGCGCGGTCACCGTGACCGTACCAGCACCCAGCGTCACCTTGCGGGGACGGGCTTTGCCATTGCGCACCACCAGGGCGCGGCCCTCTCCGTCTCGCTCAATCCGATATCGCTCGACATACTCGGTCACTTCCGCGTCCAACGCACTCACCAGCATCCGCCGAGCTCCCTCTCTGGCAAGCTCGTCCAGGTCTGCGAACAGTCCGTTCCCTTTGCTCTCAGACGCATTCTCTATTATCCTCAACATCGGTGGCGTGTCCTTTCTCCGGTCGTCACAACCGGATCTCGTGTACGTTTCAACTGACTACACGAAAGGATACGCCGCCTTTCTCATTCCTCCAATCCACAACTTTCGAAAATAACTCCGCCGCGTTTGGCAAACCCCTCTCCGCCGGCGTCCACATGGCCCTGGAACGGGTCAACGCCGGGGGGAGCGGGATTCTCCCCGAGGGTTGGACCGTCGAGCTGCTCGAGCGGGATCACGGGTACAACCCGCAGCGCGCGGTGCAAGAGTACACCGCCATCCGGGACCGCGTCCTCTTCATCGCATTCAGCGTGGGATCCCCAACCACACTTCCCCTGCGCCCGCTCCTGGCTCGGGACAAGACGGTCGCGTTCCCGGCAGCCTTCCCGTCAAATATGGCCGAGCACGAGTACACCCCACCCCTAGGCCCGTCGTACAAGGTGGAGGCCGCACGGGCGATGGATTGGGCGGTGGGCCGGGCCGGCAGTCCGGGAGAGGTGCGCGCCGCCATCGTATACCAGCAGGACGATCTCGGGCAGGACGGACTCCACGGGTGGCGCGAAGGGGCGGAGTACCACGGGGTCTCGATCGTTTCGGAGCAAGGCATCGCGTCCACCCAGACTGATTTCACGGCGGTGGTAACCTCGCTCCAGTCGGCCGGTGCCAGGTTCGTAATGCTCAGCACGATTCCCAGTGCGACCCAGTCGATCTTGGGCATCGCCAAACAGCTCGGGTATGAGCCCACCTGGATCGGGAATCTCCCCACGTGGATCGATCGGTTCTTCGATCCCTCGGTGGCCCCACCCGCCATTTTCGATGACTACTACTGGGTTCAGGGTTTGCCGTATTGGGGTGAGGACGTTCCGGGAATGGACGTGTTTCTCGAGACGTACGAGCGGTACGGCAGGGAGCGGAGCGCTCCCGAATGGAGCATCGCCACGGCATACGTCGGCATGCTGGCCGAGCTCCAGGTGTTTCGGCGCGCGCTGGAGCGGGGTGACGTCACACGAGAGGGTTTCATGGCCGCGCTCCGGTCCGAGCCGGTCGAGACCGGCGGCTTCTTTCGGCCGTTGGACTTCACACGCTTCCCCTACGAGCCGACGATCGAGACGAGGATCCTGAAGCCGCGTATGGCCGATCGCTCTTGGGAGGTCGTCGGCGCGTACGCCGCGCCAATGAGCTACGGGAAGGCGAAGGACTGACTGACCGTTGCTCGAGATCAAGAACCTGGAGGTCGTCTACCACTCGGTCGTGCTGGTCCTCCGGGGCATCAGCCTGCGCGTCCCGGACGGGGCTATCGTCGCCCTCCTCGGCCCGAACGGCGCGGGGAAGACGACGACCTTGCGCGCCATCGCCGGGCTTCTCGACATCCACAACGGCACGGCGACCAAAGGGGCGGTGACGTTTGACGACCTCGACCTACTGGCCACGACGCCGTCCCGCATTGTCCAGGCCGGAGTTGCCCAGGTTCTCGAGGGACGGCGGATCTTCATCGATCTCACTATCGAGGAGAACCTGCTGGCCGGCGCCTATCTGCGCCGGGATAGCATCAGGCAGGACCTCGAGGAGTTCTACCGGCGGTTTCCGGTGCTCGGCGAGCGGCGCGACAAGATCGCCGGCTACCTGTCGGGAGGCGAGCAACAGATGCTCACCATCGCCCGCTCGTTGATCTCGCGCCCCAAGCTGCTGGTGCTCGACGAGCCGTCGCTCGGCCTGGCGCCCAAGGTCGTGGCCGACGTGGTCAGACTGATTCGCGAGATCAACGCGCGGGGAGTGGGGATTCTCCTCGTCGAGCAGAACGCGGCTGTGGCGCTCGACCTGGCGCAACACGGTTACATCATGGAGAATGGGAAAATCGTCCTCGACGGGTCGCCCGACGAGCTGCAGGAGGACCGGGACATCCAGGAGTTCTACCTCGGGATGGGCCGCGAGGGACAGACCAGCTATCGCGATGCAAAACTCTACCACCGCCGTAAGCGCTGGCTCTCCTAGCGGCGCGCTGCTCGAGGTGCAGGACGTCCAGCTCTCCTTCGCCGGCGTCCGTGCTCTGGACGGGGTCTCGCTTGCGATTCCCGAAGGTTCGTTGTTCGCAATCATCGGTCCCAATGGCGCCGGCAAGACATCGCTTTTCAACTGCATCTCGGGTTTGTATCGCCCGGACCGCGGAAGCATCCGGTTTCGCGGCGATGACATCACCCATGTGCCACCCCACCAGATTGCGGGACGCGGCATCGCGCGAACATTTCAGAACCTCGGCCTCTTCGCTGAAATGACGGTGTTGGAGAACATGCTGGTCGGGCGCCATCATCGGTTCACGACCTCGTGGTGGCAAGACCTCGTGTGGTCCCGCCGCACCCGTCGGGAGGAGGTCCGGCATCGCGCGATCGCGGAAGACATGATCGACTTCCTCGACCTGGAGCAGTATCGGAAAAAACAGGTCGGGATTCTTCCCTACGGGGTGCGCAAGCGAGTCGAGCTAGGAAGGGCGCTGAGCATGGAGCCCTCCTGTCTGATGCTGGACGAGCCGGCCTCGGGAGTCAACCAGGAAGAGCGTGAAGATTTGGCGCGCCACCTGCTCGACATCCAGGAAGAGCTGGGGATCACGCAGATATTGATCGAGCATGAGCTGCGGTTCGTGCTCGACTTGGCAGACCGGGTCGCCGTGCTGGATTTCGGGCAGAAGATCGCCGAGGGAGGGCCCGAGGAAATCGCCAAGGATCCCCGGGTCGCGGAGGCCTATGTCGGCGGGGTTCCCGCCAGTGAGGGCGTATGACGCAACCCGACGTGGACCAGCTCCACGCCACGCTTCCGGGGAGGCTCGCACTGTGGGCGCGCCGCACGCCGGATCGGGTGGCGCTGCGAAACAAACGGTTTGGCGTGTGGCGGGAAATCACCTGGCGTGCCTACTACGAACACGTGCAGACCGTGGGGTACATGTTGTGGAAGCTCGGTGTTCGCCCAGGTGATCACGTGGCGCTCCTGAGCGAAAACCGCCCGGAATGGCTGTACGTCGACCTTGGCGTGCAGGGCATCGGCGCCCGTAGCGTGGGCATCTACCAGACGAATCCCCCGGCCGACGTCGCCTACATTCTGAACCACAGCAAGAGCGTGATCCTCTTCTGCGAGGATCAAGAACAGGTCGACAAGGCGATCGAGGTGGCCGAGGAGACATCCACCGTGCGGCAGGTGGTTGTGTTCGAGCCGCGAGGCACGCGAACCTACGCCGATCCCCGATTGATGACGTGGGACGACTTTCTGTCGCAGGGTGAGGAGCTGCGGCAAGGCGATTCGGAGTGGTTCGAGCAACGGCTATTGGAGCTCGATCCCGCCGCACCTTCGATGGTCGTCTACACCTCCGGCACTACTGGCCAGCCAAAGGGAGCGATGCTATCGAGTCGCAATGCGCTGTTCGGGGCTGACCGATTCGTCGAAATCACCGACGTCTCCGAGGACGACCAACTCCTGTCGTACCTTCCCCTCTGTCACGTTGCCGAGAAGATCTTCAGCGAGTTTGGGGCGCTCGCGGTGGGGTACGTGATGCACTTCGGCGAATCGATCGACACCGTGCGCGAGGACGTGCGGGAGGTGTCGCCGACCATCTTTCTCGGGGTCCCCCGCATCTGGGAAAAGATGCACTCGGCCCTATCGGTCAAGATGCAGGATTCCTCGTGGCTCAAGCGCAAGCTGTACACATACTTCGCGACGAAAGGCCAGGAGATCGCCCGGCGGCGGATGGAGGGAGCGCTGTCGCTGCAAGACCGGATGCTCTGGTCGCTCGGGGATTTACTCGTTTACCGGGCGCTCCAGGAGAGACTGGGTTTGCGGCGATGCACGCTGCCGGGAAGCGGCGCGGCCCCGATCTCGCCGGAGATGCTATGGTGGTTTCACGGCATCGGCATCCCGGTGCGGGAGGGATACGGGCAAACCGAATGTGGCGGAGTGAGTCATTTCAATCGTGACGGGGCGACCCGGATCGGCACGGTGGGTCAGGCGGTTCCCCAGCTCGAATGTCGCCTCGCCGATGATGGCGAGATCCTGTTGCGCGCGCCCGGGGTGTTCGTCGGATATCTCCACAACCCCGAAGCCACCGCCGAGACCGTCGACGCGGACGGCTGGCTCCACACGGGAGACATCGGTCAGACCGACGAGGACGGGTTTCTCACCATCACCGGTCGCAAGAAGGAGATCATCATCACGTCGGGAGGCAAGAACATCAGTCCCGAACGGGTGGAGAATGCCCTCAAGATGAGTCCCTTCATCAATGAAGCGGTGGCCATTGGCGACAGTCGGAAATTCGTCGCCGCCTTGATTCAGATCGAATACGACCTCGTGGCGAACTGGGCGTCGCAGCACAACATCCAGTACACCTCGTTCCCCGACCTGAGCGGCAAGAGCGAAGTACACAAGCTCGTGTCCCGTGAGGTGGAACGGTGCAATGACCTCCTGTCTCACGTGGAGCAAGTCAAGGCGTTCCGGCTCTTTCCCAACGAGCTGAATCAAGACGAGGGCGAGCTCACGGCGACGCGAAAGGTGCGGCGCCGGGCCATCCACCAGGCCTATGGTGAGCTGATCGATTCCATCTATGCGAGCTAGCGTGGGGTCCATGGGAGCTAGCGTCGGGTCCATGGGAGCTAGCGTCGGGTCCATGGGAGCTAGCGTCGGGTCCATGGGGGCTAGCATCGGGTGACGGAGTTCCTCCAACTGTTCGTCTCGGGGGTGGCCTTGGGGGCGGTGTATGCCCTGGTGGCGCTGGGCTTCGTTGTCATCTACCGAGCCTCGCAGGTTTTCAACTTCGCCCAGGGCGAGTTCCTCACGTTTGGCGCGTTCATGATGGTCACGTTCTCGGGCGCGGGACTCCCGTGGCCGCTAGCGTTGGCTGCAACCATGTTGGCGACCGGAGCGCTCGCCGCGGCGGTGGAGCGCGGGGTCCTGCGCCCGCTGGTGGGGCGGTCGGTGGTGGCGTCGATCATTCTGACGATCTTCGTCGGCTCGGTGGTGCGCGTGGCCATCATTCTGATCTGGGGCACCGACGCGCGTGGGATGCCCACCCCGTGGAACCCGATGAGCAGCGTTTCGCTGGGAGGAGCCAACGTGCTGTTCAATTCGCTGGGGGCGATGCTGGCCGGCGGGCTCGCGCTCGGGGCGTTCTTCTTCGTGCTCAAGCGCACCAAGCTGGGCGTGGCCATGCGAGCCACCTCTTCCGATCAAGAGGCAGCGCTGAGTCTCGGGATTCCGGTCGGCCGGATCTTTGGATCAGTCTGGTTCCTGGCCGGCATGTACGCCGCCCTCGGCGGGGTTTTCCTGGGTGCATTCCCCAACACCGTCACCCCGAACCTCGGATTCATTGCCCTACGCGCGTTTCCCGCCGCCATCGTAGGCGGGCTCGATTCGGCGGGTGGAACCGTGATCGCGGCATTGTTGCTCGGCGTCCTCGAAGTCTTGACCCAAGGCTACATAAACCCCCTGCTGGGCACCTTCGGTCAGAACTTCCACGCCGTGCTCCCCTATCTGATCATGGTGGGCTTTCTCATGTTCCGGCCCTACGGCATCGCAGGCCGTCCACTGGTCGAGCGGGTGTAATCGATGCCCACCAAACCGCTGGTCACCCGCTACGAGCAAGATCTCCAGATCTTCCCCGACCGGTGGCACAAGGTGGGTCTCGTCCTGGCCGGTGCGTTCATCGTGATTCTTCCCCTCGTGGCCAGCCTACGGTGGCTTACGGTCGCGAACGTCACCCTCGTCACCGTGGTCGGGGCGGTGGCCCTCATGATCCTGACGGGGTTCACCGGACAGATCAGCCTCGGGCACGCGGCATTTCTCGCCATCGGTGCCTACACGGCGGCGATCCTGAGCACTCGTCTGGGCCTCCCCTTCTGGTCCATCTTCCCCATCGCCGGTCTGGCAGCCGCCGGCGCCGGCCTGATAGTGGGTCCGTTTGCCCTCAGACTAAAGGGTCTCTATCTCGCGATCGTCACGATCGGACTCGTCGTGGTGGTGAACCACGTGCTGGTCTCGTTTCCCGGACTGACCGGCGGTGTCGTGGGCACCGCCGTGCCCATGCACCTGTGGTTCGCGCCCGGCGCCGCCGACGGTCTGCTCACCGGTTTTTCCAATACCTGGCATCTCGGTCCGCTGGAGATCGTGTTCGAGCAGAAGCTGTACGTCGTCTTTCTCGGCCTCGCCATCGGAACGGCATGGTGCGGTAAGAACCTGCACCGCTCGAACACGGGGCGCGCCATGATCGCCGTTCGGGATCACGACCTGGCGGCGTCGGTGATGGGAGTCAACCTGGCCCGGTACAAGATCATCGCGCTTGGCGTGTCGTCGTTCTTCGCGGGCGTGGCCGGCGCCATGTTCGCGTTTCAGCAACAGTACATCACTATCGACCCACCGTTCAATCTGAACATGAGTATCCAGTACATCGCGATGGTGGTGATCGGAGGCATTGGGACGATCTTCGGCGCCGTGGCCGGTGCGATCGTCTTCGTGGCCGTCGAGCCCCTGTCCGAACTCCTCACCGCGCGTGTTCCGCTGCTGCGTCAACTCAGCACCGCTCAGCAGAGCGTTCTCTTTCTGTGCGTGCTGGTGGGTGCGTTCCTGATTTTCGAACCAGCCGGCCTGCTCGGGATCTGGCTCAAGGTCAAGCGGTATTTCACGAATTGGCCGTTTCGGTATTAGCGTGAGAGGTGAGACGTGAGACGTGAGAGGTGAGACGTGAGAGGTGAGACGTGAGAGGTAAGACGGCCACCCCACCCCACACCATCGAGGGCGGAGTAGCGCGGGGGCGGGGGCGATTGTAAGGGCGACGCATGCGTCGCCCCTACATGCTACGGTGGCCCCTGGACCGGATTCGAGCCGGCAACCTCACGATTCCACCAGCGGCGGGGAGCCATGCGGTTGCCGTAGCCCAGCTTGATGTCCAGCCAAAGCATGAATCGCCGCAGTCGCGTGCCGGCAAGCCAGCGGCCCATCCTGTACCACCACTTGGACAAATCCTTGTTGTACGGGCACACCCGCACACAGATCGCGCAGTCGCTGTTCTGCGCCGCCCAGTATCCGAAGCACTTCTCGCCATCTATCGACCACTTCCGCACACCCCGGATGTTCGACTGGTTGTACACCTCGCTGCTGGGTTTCCCATCCGAGATCGCCTTGACCGGGCACGCGTCCGAACAGCGGCGACAGATCTCACAGAACTCCTTCACTCCGAAGCGGATCGGACGGTCGCGTGCCAGGAGCAGTTCAGTGTAAATCTTGCCGATGCGAACGCGGGGGCCGAACTCCTTGGTGATCAGGAGGCCGAGCCGGCTGTATTCACCAAGCCCAGCTTTGATCGCCAGCGGGATGGCCAGGGAGGTGTCGTTCATGCTCGCGACCGCGTTGTACCCGAGGTTACGGATGTATTGGGCGATCGAGAGCACGACCATCGCATCACGAGAATAGCCCTGGCCCGTCGCGGCACCGCTGAGCGCCGATGGGGTGGTGCGAATCAGGTCATGGTCCATCGACTGGGCGGTGACGATCACGCTGACCATGCCCTCAGGGATTTCTTGCGGCTTCTCGGTGAGACTGATGTCGCTGAACTTGTTTACGTACATCCAGCGTTCGTCGAACGCCGTGACGCCTACGAGATCGGCACCGAACGCTCTGGCAACACGCTTGATCTCAGCGGCCGCCGCCTCCGGAGTCCCAAGGTCCATGCGCTCACTCGCCACATCGCGTTGGAGCGTGAACTCGTCGGTGAACCCCTCGCGTCGGTCTTGGTCTTGTTTGAGCTCGGTGAAGAGGTCGCTCACGTGCCAGGCGGCGTTCCGGAGCGCGTAGTCCTTCTGCGTAAACCCGTCGGCCGTCCGCCACGTGGATAACGGCTCGCGGTACGTGGCGTAGAACCGCTCGGTTTTCTCGTTGCGGATCCGCTCATCCCACCACGACCGGCGGAAGACGTCGTCGCGCTGGTTGAAGCGCGTGAAGTCGTCCTGGATCTCGAACCCCGCCGCACCGTCGTCGTCGCGCGGGTCCGGTGGCAACGGATTGGTCTCTCTTGGTTGCGGGCTCAAATCAGTCATCGGACTGACGGAAGGACGGACGGACGGAAAGACGGAAGGACGGAAGGACGGACGGAAAGACGGAAAGACGGAAGGACGGAAAGACGGGGGGACGGAAAGTTCTCGGAAGACCCTGCAGCCGAGTGGAGAATGAAGGATCCCGGCTGGGTTACCGGCCCAGGAGCCTCACTAAAGGCCGGCGCCCCTATTAAGGAAAGAGGCCGGTGGCTCAAGCGCTCACGCCCCATAATCACGAACCGCCATCGTCTTCGATACATAGCCGTTCAGCACGTCGCGCTCAACTAGCGCTCGATCTCGCGCCTGCGGATCGCCAATACCGCCCCCACCCGGCGTTTCCAACACCACCTTCGCACCGGGCGGCACGACTTCACGTCCCATTCCCTTGAGGTCAGGTCCATCCTTGATATACACCCGACCGGCGTGGCCGGCTTCCCCACCCTGCCGACCGCGAGGGGGATTGTGAATACGGTCGAACATTTTTGAGATCGCAAGCGGCGCCCCGTCGGCGTGGGAAATCTCCATGACCTGGCCGAGGCCGCCACGGTATTCGCCGGGGCCACCGCTGTCGGTCAGATACTCCTTGCGCCAGAAGATGAGCGGGGCCACCGTCTCGGTGATCTCCACCGGGGTGCTGCGCACGCCCGAGGGGAACGCGGTGGCCGAAAGACCATCCTTGTCGGGGCGCGCTCCGGTTCCGCCCGTGTGAAACGGGTTCACCACAAAGGGCACGGCGTCGCCGTAGTCGTAATTGCCGGTCAAGCCGCGGCCACCCATCAGCACCGGATTCCACAAACAGGACGCGCCCTCGGCCGGCACGCCGCCGTTCAGCGCCTGCCCGAGACAGCCGAGAACCACGTCGGGCAACATTTGCCCGACTGCGTGACGCGCCGAGACCGCGCACGGGCGGGGCGCGTTCAGCAGCGACCCCTCCGGCGCGGTGACTTGAATGGTGCTGAGCGAGCCGGCGTTATTGGGCACCGACGATCCGACTACGCAACGAACGCCAAACGACGCATAGGCCCGAGTATATGTCAGGGGGACGTTGATGCCGTGGCTCGATACCGGTGAAGTTCCAGAGAAATCGATATGAATCCCGTCGTCGGAGATCGACAGCGCGCAGACCAGATCGAGCTCGCGGTCGTATCCATCGATCCGCATCTGATTCTCATAGCGACCGACCGGCAGCTTCGATATTTCCTCCAACATTGCCCGGCGAGAGTTCTCGATAATGAGCTCGGCAATGCTCTCCAGACTATCGAGCTCGAATTCGTACGTCATCTCGATGAGTCGTTCGCATCCGGTCCGATTACATGCAACCAGTGAATAGAGATCCCCCTCGGCGACGACCGGATCACGCACATTGGCACTGACGATCTCGAGGAGAGTTTTGCTGACTTCTCCTTCTCGCATGAGATGCATCATCGGGATGTTGAGACCTTCTTCGTACACCTGGTTCGCATCCGGACCAAACCCCAGACCTCCGACATCTGCGATGTGGCTGGTGGCCGCGAACAGGGCAATGCATCGGCCGTCCTTGAAGGTTGGGGTCACCACGGTGAAGTCGTTCAAGTGCCCCGTTCCGCGCCAAGGGTCGTTCGTGACCAGGACGTCTCCGTCCTTCAACGTATCAACGGGGAACTGCTCGAGAAAGAATCCAACCGATGCCGCCATGGCGTTGACGTGGCCTGGCGTGCCGGTAATGGCTTGTGCGAGCATGCGCCCGGATAGGTCGAAGACGCCGGCCGACAGGTCACCCGCTTCGCGGACGGGCGTCGAGAACGCCGTTCGAAGCAGCGTTTGTGCCTGCTCCTCCACGACGGACAGCAGCCGGTTCCACATGATCTGGTTGCGAAGCTGTTCGAGGGCTGATGGATCAGTCATCGCGGCATCATTTGCGAGTCATGACAATGTATCCACAGCCATTGATCGTGGCGCTGAATCTCGAGGGTACGACCGTGGTGGTCTGATCTTCGATGATGAGCGCGGGGCCGTCGATGGTCATGCCCGGCTCCAACGACTGCCGCGTATGCAGCGCCGCGTCAACGAGATCGCCTCGAGCCGAATCGATCAACGGGCGCACATCCGTGGACTGTGGAGCGGGCAGGGCATTCGGTGGCGCTCCGATTGGCTCGGGCGTTTCGGGTACGGTCGTCACGACCAGGGTCCAACTCAACACCTCCACGTCCAAGCCGGGTATGGTCCGACCATAGAGTAGTGCATAACCGCTATCGAAGGCCTCTTTGAACGAATCCGCGTCCTCGCCCGTGACCTGTCGCAGCGGAACATTCACAACGATCTCGTGGCCTTGTCCGATGTAGCGCATGAACGCTTGTCCGGTTTCTACGACGTCCGACGTTGGTGCTCCCTGACGCACGACCGCGTATGCCTCCGCGCGCATCTCCTCCATGACCGCATTCACGAGGGAGGCGTCGAAGCCGGAGAGCCTCATGTAGCGACTGCGGACGACCTCATAAGCGATGGGTGCCAGCAGAAAACCGATGGCCGACCCAACGCCGGCGTCGGTCGGTACCACGACCCGATCGAGTTGAAGCTTTTCGGCCAGTCGGGCCGCGTGGAGGGGCGCCGATCCGCCAAAGGCGACCATCGTCCGCCCCGAGGTGCTCTTGCCCCATTCGATGGCGTGGGTGCGCGCGGCATTCGCCATGTTCTCGTCAACCACCTCGCTGATGCCCAGGGCGGCAACCGTCTCGTCGACGCCCAGCGGTGTTCCGACCCGTTCCGCGATCGCGGCCGCAGCGCGCGTCGGCTCCAGCGGGATCGACCCACCGGCGAATCGTGAGGGATCGATGCGTCCGAGCGTGATGTCGGCATCCGTCACCGTGGGATCCGTGCCGCCGCGACCGTAGGCCGCCGGCCCCGGTTCTGATCCTGCGCTCTGTGGCCCAACCTGAATGCGGCGCAGCCGATCGACCGAGGCAACGGACCCACCCCCGGCGCCAATCTCCACCATCTCGATAACCGGGATCCGAACCGGTAGCCCGCTTCCTTTCTTGAAACCATAGGTGCGGCCAACCTCGAAATCCCGCGAATGGAGCGCTCGACCGTCGTCGATCAGGCACAGCTTGGCTGTCGTTCCGCCCATGTCCACCGAGACCACGTGATCCAATTCACACTCGACGGCGATGTAGCTGGCGAGAATGGCCCCCCCAGCCGGGCCGGATTCCACCAGCCGAATGGGAAACTCGACGGCCGTGTCCAAGGTGGTTAGTCCGCCGCCGGAGGTCATGAACAAGAAGGGACATTCGTAGCCACCTTCCGTAAGCCGAGCCTGAAGCGAGTGGAGGTATCGCGCCATCAACGGCTGTACGTAGGCGTTGGCACACGCCGTCGAAAGTCGCTCGTATTCTCGCACCTCCGGGCATACAGCCGAGGCGAGCGTGATCGCGAGCTTGGGGAACGCCTCCGAGAGGATGTCCGCGACACGACGTTCATGATCCGGATTGGCATACCCGTGGATGAGACCGATGGCGACGCTTGCGATCTGCTGTTGCTCGAGAACGGGAATGAGCCCCCGGATCGAAGCTTCGTCGAGTGGGATCAACACATTTCCATCTTTGTCGACGCGTTCGCGGACCGGCAATCGAAGATGACGCGGCACCAGTGGTTCGGGCCGATCAATGTTGATATCGTATTGCTCGAATCGATTCTCGTACGCCATTTCGAGCGCATCGCGGTGGCCCTCGGTCACCACCAGCGCCGTCTTCGCGCCCTTGCGCTGAATCAAAGCGTTCGTCGCGAGCGTGGTGCCGTGAATGACGAGCCGGATGTCCGCGGGCGAAACGTCACTGCCGGTCATCACCTTTTCGATCGCGTCGATGACCCCGCGCTCCGGTGCTCCCGGGGTGGTGAGCACCTTCGAGGTCAATCGACACCCCCGATCGAGCTCCAGAGCGACATCGGTAAACGTCCCCCCGATATCGATGGCGAGCCTGGCGGATCTCGACATCTATTCGCGTCCCCGGATCATAGTGCGGCGTGCTTCAACGTCACAATGCGGGTGGATGACGTCATGCATCCTCAGCCACCGGAACCGTGTAGTTCAGCGGCAACCGTCCTCCGTCGGGATAGACCGTCTGCCCAGTCACGTACGAGGCGTAGTCGCTCGCGAGGAACACGGCCACCTTGGCTACTTCGTCAGGCTCCCCCACCCGTCCCATCGGTGTCCGTGACAATATCATCCGCCGGGCCTCACGGTCGTCCATTACCACCTTCAACATGTCCGTGGCAATCGATCCCGGCCCGATGGCGTTCACCCGGATATTGTGAGGCGCCAGGGCCATCGCCATCACGCGGGTCAGTTGCATGATGCCACCCTTGGAGACGGCATACGCCAGCTGATTGGGTATGGCCATCACGGCGTTGGTGGAGGACATGTTCACGATGGCTCCGGCAATGGATTCCTTGACCATGTGTTGCGCCACCACTTGCGCCATCAGGAAAGACCCACGCAGGTTCACTCCCAGCACTCGATCGAAATCCTCGATTGAAACGTCCAGGATCGAGCCCGGCGCGATGATCCCGGCGTTGTTGACGAGAATATCGCAGCGGCCGAACCGGTCGACACATTGGGCCAAGAGGTGCTCGCATTGCGCCGGGTCGCTGACATCGGTACACACCGCCAGCGTCTGAGCCCCGCTCGACGATGCGATTGACGCGGCGGTCGCTTCACACCGATCTCCGACCATGTCGGCGAGCGTCACGTTGGCGCCATGTTCGGCGAATGCCTTCGCGCACGCCGCGCCGATCCCACGGCCGGCACCGGTCACGATGGCCGTCTTCCCGTCAAGATTCATGTCTTCGTCTCCATCTCGATTGTCATCGCCCTGAACGGCAGCCCTAGCGCATCAAGAAGGGATTCGGCGTCTCCTGTTGCGTGCTGATCCAGACACACTTGGTCTGCAAGTACTCGTTGATCGCTTCGATCCCGCTCTCGCGGCCGACCCCGCTTTCTTTCATGCCACCGAAGGGTGCGAGGTAGCTCACCGCTCGATATGTGTTCACCCAGATCGTCCCGGCCTCGAGACGTTCGGCCATCTGCAACCCGGTACGCATGCTCGCCGTCCAAATGCCGGCGGCCAGTCCAAACCGTGAGTCGTTTGCGATTCGCACTGCATCGTCTTCATCCTTGAACGGGATGACGGCAAGCACCGGCCCAAACACTTCCTCCTGGGCAATGCGCATGTCGTTTCGGACACCGGTGAGAATCGTTGGCTCGACGAACAGGCCGTTACCGCATTCCGGCCGGTTCGCCGGCCCACCTCCGAGGACGACGTGGGCACCCTCTTGCTTCGCAATATCGATATACGACAGGACCTTCTCGTACTGTGGTCGGGTCGTGATGGGTCCGATTTGCGTTGTCAGGTCGCTGGGATCGCCGAAACGGGCTTGCTTGGCAAAATCTACGACCCGAGCTACGAAATCATCGTGGATCGAATCTTGAACCAGGAGACGGGATCCAGCAATGCACGTTTGCCCGGTGGCGGCAAAGATGCCCGAGATGACGCCCTTGACCGCGCCGTCGAGATCGGCATCGGCGAATACAATATTGGGAGATTTTCCGCCGAGTTCGAGCGTAACGTGCTTGAAACTGTCCGCGGCGGCTCGATAGCTGGCCCGTCCTCCGCCGGCTCCGCCGGTAAACGCCACCTTGGCCACATCCGGATGGGTCGTGAGCGCTTCGCCGATCTCGTTACCAAAGCCAGTGACGACGTTGAACACGCCGGGCGGGAAGCCAGCGGCTTCGACCAGCCGTGCCAGCTCGAGCGCCGAGGCCGATGTGTACTCTGAGGGCTTGACCACGACGGTATTTCCTGCGGCAAGCGCCGGAGCGAGCTTCCAACTCAAGAGGAGTAGCGGCGAGTTCCAGGGGACGATCGCGACCACGACCCCCATTGGCTCACGACGCGTGTACACGAACATGTCGGGTTTGTCGGAAGGGATGGTTCGCCCTTCGATCTTGTCAGCGAGGCCGCCGAAATACTCGAACCATCTGGGGATGTAGCGGCACTGCGCCACCATCTCCGCCATGAGCTTCCCGTTATCGCGGACCTCGATTTGCGCGAGGTCCTCGGCATTCTCGCCGATCAGTTGGGCCAGGCGAAGCAGCAACCGCCCCCGATCGGATGGGTGCATGCCGTGCCAGGCCGGCGCTCGGAACGCGCGCGCAGCCGCTTGCACCGCGTCGTCCGCGTCGTCTCGCGCACAGCGGGGAATGGTACACCAGGGTTCTCCCGTGTACGGGTTTTCAGATTCGAAGACCTCACCGGATTTCGCGGCGCGCCAGTCGCCGTCGATGAAGATGCTGTATTTCGCGATCTCGGTCATCGTTTCCTTCCCTGCGCTAGTGTCAACGTTCGTTTCAGACAACGGTGTACTCACCTACATCTAGCCCGCGCTCGAACCGACTCCATCGCAGTGGGTCGATGTTGACGGTGTGCGCCGCGCCATCGAGGATCTCCTCGGCGACGAGGAGACCGCTTATCGGTCCGTGCATGAAGCCATGGCCACTGAACCCCGTGCACGACACCAGGCCTTGTGCATGGGGAAGGTTACCTAGAATGGGCTGACCGTCGGGCGTGGCTTCATAGAGCCCGCCCCATTCGGTAAGCAGTTCGGCCTTTTCGAGGAGCGGCATGCGTTGGACGGCTTCTTCGAGATGGATCATCCGCCAGTCGGCGTCCACTGACTCATCGAACCCCGGCTTCTGATCGGGGTTCGACTTCCCGGTGAGCAATCCGCTGCTCTCGAAGTGAAAGTACAGCGCCTTCGAGAAATCGATGACGAACGGAAAGCTGCGCGTGACCTCGGGAATCGGACGGGTGACAAGGAGCTGGCGACGAATGGGCTGCACCGGGAGGTCCACTGCCGCCAGCCGGGCAACCTCCGCCGACCAAGGTCCAGCCGCGATCACCACGGTTGGGGTGGCGATGACCCCCTCCGGGGTGCCGACGGCTTGGACGCGGCCGTCCTCAACGCGAATCTCCGTGGCGGCTACCCCCGACGCCAGACTCGCCCCCAACCGGCGGGCCTGGGTCACGTATCCCTGAAGGACGCTCGCTGGATCGGTCAATCCATCGCGATCGTAGAACGTGCCCCCGATGATGTCGTCCAGGCAAATCTGCGGAATCCGCTGGGCTATGTCGCCTACGTCGAGGAACTCACTCGCGACACCGCAGCGGTTCTGCAAGGCGATGTGTTGGCGGAAGGCTTGGACGTCTCGGTCGTTGTCCAGAATAAAAAGATAACCGCAGAAGTTGAGATCGATCTCCTGATCCATTTCGTCGGCGAACCGTTCCAGCATGGCAATGCTGAGCCGTGACAGGTGGATGTTGACCTCAGTCGAGAACTGATGTCGGATCCCGCCGGCGTTCTTCCCGGTTGATCCAGTCCCAAACTGATCTGCCCGTTCCAAGAGAATGGTGTCGTGGCAGCCGCGAAGGGCCAGATGGTACGCGATACTCGCGCCCATGATCCCGCCGCCGATGATGACCACGTCAGCCGTCTTCTTCATGGTCCCTGATTCAACGCGCTATGTAGGATCTGCATTCATCAACGCTGTGTAAAAGCGGCGGTGAAGGAGGGTCCCATCGCGAGACGGAAGAGCTACCGGGTCGTCGCTCAGGGCAACCTTGGCCACGGCAACCACAGGCCCCTCTTCGTCCGTCACCGCAGCCAGCAGCGTCTCCCGTTCCTGCAGCGAACGGGCGGTCATGGTGTTTGGGATTCCTGCTCCAGCCGCAATCGCCGCGATATCCACTCCGAAGCCCGTGAGCCCGCGTTGTGCGCCCGTTTCCGCAAACCTTTCGTTGTCCAACACGAGGATGGCCAAATTGGGAGGCCGTTGCACTGCGATGGTGGCGAAGCTTCCCACCCCCATGAGCATCTCCCCATCGCTGGTGAGCACAATGACCCGCCGCTCGGGTCGTGCCAGTGCCACACCGAGGCCGAGCATGGCCGCGCCACCCATGGCTCCCCAGAGATAAAAGTTGAGCGGCGAGTCGCCGGAGTCTGCACAGTCATAGGTCGGGCTGCCAAGCCCAGTGACGATGGCGGCCTGGCCACGACGGCGCACCAGTTCGGCAACGAGGTTCCGTCGGTCGAGCATGGTGTCGGCCGGCACCGTCAGTTTCGCTTCTCGAACGTCTTGGGGCCCACGATGCGTTGACTTACCAGCACCGCCGCGCTGGTCCCCGCGGCATACACGAGATCCGCGGCGCTCTCATATTTTCCTCCTACGTCGCTGCCGACGGCGGGCCGGTAAACCAGCGCCCCTACCTCCTCGAGCACCGCGGGCACCGCGCGACCCAGGGGTATCTGCCAGGGATTGAATTCAGACCATTCTCCTCGCATGGTAATGAGCATCAGACATGGGATTCGACAGGTATTGGGCAACGACAGCATGTTGATGCAATTTCCAACGCCACTGCTCTGCATGAGTAGGGTCGCGCGCTGCCCCCCGAGCCAGGCGCCGCAAACAAAGGCGACCCCTTCCTCCTCCGTCGTGAGGGTCACGACGTTGATGTCGTCGTCTGCTTCACAGAGCTTCAAGAGCGACGTCAAGCCGCCGTCTGGCACCGTCGCTACCTGACGTATATTCTTGTCTTTCATGACACGGAAGACGTCGTGGGACCAGTCGATGGCCGGGGGTACAGAGGGCATCACCTTCCCTCCTCGGATGGTGTGGTCTTTCGGAAATGTCCCGTGAGCTCGTGAGATGCCGGCATGCAGCCTTGTGACGTGTTAAGTCGGCATCGCGGTGCGGCCTGTCCGGTCTCGTAATAACCTCACGATAGCGAAGTCGCAAATATGTTTCGAAATCTTGACCAAAGCTACGAACAAATCCGAGAGGGCGTCGGTGCGCTCTGTGCGCAGTTTCCCGGTGAGTACTGGCGCGATTTGGACCGAAAGCGCCAGTACCCGACCGAGTTCGTGAGTGCGCTCACCGACGCTGGATATCTCGCGGCGCTCGTCCCAGAGCAATACGGCGGGGCCGGCTTGGATCTCAAGGCGGCCTGTGTCATCCTCGAGACCATCCACCAAACCGGTGGTAACGGCGCTGCCTGTCACGCGCAGATGTACATCATGGGAACCCTCTTGCGCCACGGCAGCGAGGCGCAGAAACAGGCGTTCCTTCCTGGAATTGCCGAGGGAACTCTCCGGTTACAGGCGTTTGGGATATCCGAGCCCACCAGCGGAACCGACACCACGCGTATCCAAACGACCGCGACGCGCGATGGTGACTCGTACGTTGTCAACGGCCAGAAAATCTGGATTTCGCGTGCGGAACAATCCGATTTGATGATTCTCCTCGCCCGGACTCAGCCGCGCGAGGCGGTGAAGAAACGCACCGACGGCATGTCGGTGTTTCTCTTGGATTTGAGAGACCACGTCGATGGGTCGATCACCATCAGACCGATCGAGACCATGATCAACCACTCCACTACCGAAGTGTTTTTCAACGATGCGCGGATACCGGCGGAGAACCTGATCGGGGAGGAGGGAAAGGGGTTCCGCTACATTCTCGATGGAATGAATGCCGAGCGAGTGCTCTTAGCCGCCGAATGTATCGGTGATGCTCGCTTCTTCGTCACCAAGTCGTCAGAGTACGCCAAGGAACGTGAGGTGTTCGGACGTCCCATCGGACAGAACCAAGGCATCCAATTCCCCATCGCTCGAGCGCACATCGCCACCGACGCGGCCGCCCTCATGGTGGAAAAAGCAGCGACGTTGTTCGACGCCGGCCAACCCTGCGGCGCCGAGGCAAATATGGCCAAGCTGCTTGCTTCGGAAGCGTCCTGGTCGGCGGCTGACGTGTGCATGCAAACGTTCGGAGGTTTCGCCTTCGCAACCGAATACGATATAGAGCGAAAATTCCGGGAGACGAGGCTCTATCAGATCGCACCGATTTCCACCAATCTGATTCTATCCCACGTCGGCACCCACGTGCTCGGCATGCCCAAATCCTTCTGAGCGACCCAATGTCCAAGGCACTTTCGGGCGTTTTGGTCGTTTCGCTCGAGCAGGCCGTTGCCGCACCGTACTGCTCTTCACGTCTCGCCGATGCCGGGGCGGAGGTAATCAAGGTCGAACGTGCGGACGGCGATTTCGCTCGGCGGTACGACCAGGTCGTACACGGGGAGAGCGCGTATTTCGTTTGGCTCAATCGGGGTAAGAAGTCCGCGGTGTTGAACATCAAGGACGCCGACGACAAGGCCCTGCTCCTCGAGATGATCCAACAGGCGGATGTTTTCATTGAGAACCTGGCGCCTGGGGCTGCGAGGCGAGCCGGTCTGATTTCGGGGGAACTGCGCGCGAGCAATCCCCGTCTCATCGCCTGCAGCATCTCCGGTTATGGGGAGAGCGGTCCGTATGCGGACATGAAAGCGTACGATCTTCTGGTACAGTGCGAGTCCGCGTTGGCCTCGATTACCGGGTCACCGGCCGAGCCGGGAAGGATAGGCATCTCCATTTGCGACATCGCCTGCGGAATGTATGCGTACGCGGCGATCTTGGAGGCGCTGCTCATTCGAGACCGGACCGGAGAAGGAGCTACCCTCAAGGTTTCACTGTTTGGAGCCGCCGCCGATCTGATGACCGTACCTCTCCTTCACACCGACTATGGTGGAGAGGCGCCGCAGAGAGTCGGCCTCCATCATCCGTCCATCGCGCCGTATGGCGCGTACGCCGACTGCAACGGGACGCTGGTGATGATCGCGATACAGAATGAGCGAGAATGGGCCCGCTTGTGCGAACACGTTCTGGGAGACGCCTCGTTGGTGCATGACCCGCGCTTCAACGACAATGCCCAACGAGTCCGACACCGCGATGAGCTAGACGCCATCATCAGTGACGTCTTCGGCCATCAGTCGTCGGAGACAATCATCCTGAGCCTGAAGTCGTCGGACATCGCGTTTGGCGCCGTGAATGACGTGTCGGGATTGTCGGCGCATCCCCAACTCCAGCGAACGACGATCTCGACACCGACCGGCCCGGCCACGATCGTCGCTCCTCCGGTCGTCGACGACGACAGCCCTGTTGACCTCGGGCCCGTTCCGGCCCTCGGAGAACACACCGATGAGGTTCGTCGGCGCTTTGCACCAACGGATCCTGGGGCCAGTCAATGAGCCTCACGGAAAGCCTGGTGCAGCTCGTTCGGCAGAAGTCGATTGGGCGCGACGACCTCGAGGCCGCCGCGCTCTTTGTGCTCGATACCATCGCGTGCGCCGTTGGCGGGACACAAACGCCGCAAGGCCGAATCCACTTGGATTGGGCGAAGTCGCGGGGGACGGATCCTGGCTCGCAAGCGTTCTTGTTGGGTGGCCTGGCGCACATTCTCGAGATGGACGACCTGCATCGAGATTCTGTCACGCACCAAGGCTGCGTGGTTGTGCCGCCCGCCTGGGCCGTAGCGCGATCCAAGAGGCTCGACGGTTCTTCCTTCTTGAAAGCCATCATCCAGGGCTATGAAGTCGGTGCGCGCATCGGGATGTCCGTGGGTAGGGAGCACTATCGGCTCTGGCACAACACCGCGACGTGTGGTCCCTTTGCCTCGGCGATGGCGGTCTCGTCGCTTTTGCGACTCGCCGACGAACAAACCGTGTGGGCGCTTGGCAACGCGGGGACGCAATCGTGCGGTCTCTGGCAATTCCTCGAGGAAGGCGCCATGAGCAAGCACCTGCATACGGCGCGCGCCGCCGAAGCAGGATTGACAAGTGCCGAGCTTGCCGCCCGGGGGTTTACCGGACCCGCCAAGATTCTCGAGGGAGAGAAGGGATTCTTTCGCGCCGCGTGCCCCGACGCCGACCCAGCTCGAGTGCTCGCCGACCCGGACAGTCCCTGGCAACTTCGGCTCACGTCCATCAAGCCCTGGCCGTCATGTCGTCACACCCACCCGGCAATCGAGGCGAGCCTGGCGCTTCACCCAGAAACCCAGGGCCTGGACATTTCATCGGTGTTGGTCGAGACCTATCAAGCCGCGCTCGACCTCTGCGATCGCCCCGATCCTAATACCGAATATGAAGCCAAGTTCTCGCTGCAACATTGCGTAGCCACGGCGCTGTGCGATGGCCAGGTGACACTGGGGTCGTTTGGCCAAGCTCGCGAACGACCTCCCGCGCTGCGCCGGAGCGTGAGGCTCGCCCGGAGTGACACGCATGACGACGCGTATCCAAAGCGATGGGGGGCGCGGGTCACGATCGAGACCGAGAGTGGCGAGACGCTGAACGTGAACCGACCGACCTGCAAGGGCGATCCGGAGGCGCCGGTGTCCGTCGATGAGATGAGCGCCAAGGCTCTGATGTTGCTCGAGTTCGGGGGACTCGAATCCACACGCGCCACCACGCTGATCGACGGCATCCTTGCCCTACCCGACGGGGGAAAGGTCCCGGAGCTCACCTGGGGTGAGAACTGGCCGAGCGGTGCATGATTGAAACTGAGCTGGAGAAGCTTCGTGCATGGGAGGGGCGCCGAGAATCCGCCAGCGACATCGTCGGCCTCACTCCGGCCCGCGCGCTTTTTGCATTGCTGAATCGTGACCCAATGACCATCGACGACGGAGATGACCTCCCCCCGTTGTTTCATTGGCTCTACTGCCTCTCGCTGCCCCGCCAGAGCGATCTCGACACCGACGGTCACCTGAAGAAGGGTGGGGGTGGCCTCTTACCGCCCGTACCATTCCCGCGCCGCATGTTCGCCGGTGCCCGTATCCATTTCGACGGAACGCTTCGCATCGGAGACCAGATCGAGCGAACCTCCACCGTAAAGCAGGTCACCTTCAAGGAGGGCCGTCGAGGACCGCTATACCTCGTGAGTGTTGAGCATCATATAAAAGGAAAGACGGAGGGCGAAATCATCGAAGAACAGGATCTCGTCTACGTCTCGCGTCCCACAGAGCCTCCGCAACTCACGTCCCCGCCCCCGCCCCCGCCCGCGCCCGACGCGGCGGCGGATTGGTCACGAGAACTGACTCCTGATTCGCGTCTGCTCTTCCGCTTTTCAGCGGTCACCTTCAACACCCACCGCATCCATTACGATCAGGACTACGCGCAGAACGTCGAGTTCTATCCGGACCTCGTTGTGCATGGACCTCTCACTGCCGTTCTCCTGGCCGATTTCATCACGGGTAACACCGCGGGAAGACCTATGCGAGCATTCTCGTTTCGTGCGCAACGGCCCATGTTCGTGAATCGGACGATGACGCTGGAAGGACGGCAGCGTGGCTCGGTGGTAGACGCGCGGGCTCTGGACGACAGCGGATCGGTAGCGATGACGGTCGAGGCGACACTTGAAGGAACTGCGGCCACGGATTGATCTTTTGAGCACAGATTTGTTTGGCAGAGATCCCGCCTGCCGTATCGCTCCGTGACCAATCCGTGTCCGCAAGAGATCAATCTGTGGCCGTTATTCCTTATAAGTGGCCGTTCTTCCTTTTTAATCCGTGGCCGCGCTTTCATTGTCGGTGCGATTTCGCGATGTCCTTGACGCTGCCTTGACGGGTGTATGATAGCATTCCAGCGACCTCAACGAGCGGGAACTCATGCTTCGTACGACCTCCGTCATAGCGATTGCTGCGCTCATATGGCCCACGCAAGCCAACGGGCAAAGCCAAACAAGCATTGCACGAGGCAGCCACATTCGAGTCTCTATCCCAACGCTTTCGGGCGAGCCTATCGCCGGCACGGTCCTTTCATTGGATACCGGCCACATGATATTCAGACCCGACTCTCCATCGGCGCTTTGGGGCGACACTCTTACGGTAAGATCCACAAACATAGGGTCCATTGACGTAAACCGCGGGCCGAGAGCCCGCTGGCCTCGCGCCGTTGGATACGGTGGACTCGGGTTGCTGGTCGGAGCCGCGGGCGGAGCCCTGATATGGCCGCTTGTTTCCTCTTCCGACTGCGGGACGCAAGCGGTGGCAGAGCAGCGGGGTGCGGGCTGCGCCGCAGCCCTGGCATTCGACGGCAAGAAACGACGAGAAGGAGCGCTTTTCTTCGGGGCGGCCGGAGCCCTGATTGGCGTGATCGCAGGTTATCTGGACGCCGCCCCACGCTGGGAGGGAATTTCGCACGACCGGTTAACCGTCACCATCGCGCCAACTAGTGGGGGAGTGGGACTCAGCACAACGATGAGGTTTTAGACCCCCCTCCCGGACGGAGGACTACGCCTTTGGTGGACACGGATCACGGATGGTTCACCGAGCGATACGGCAGGCTGGTGGTGGAGCCGGGGCCCGGAGGTAGGGCCGATAGCGGTAGGGGCGACCCATGCGTCGCCCTTACGGCTCGAGGTATCGCACGAACCACTCGACCAGCCGGTTGGCCAAGTCGATGGTGTGCTTTTCCTCCCTGATGCCGTGGCCCTCTCGTGGGTACACGACATAGCTTGTCTCTACGTCGTATCGCCTCAGTCCCCGGTAGAACTGTTGGCACTGCTCGACGGGATCGATGACATCGTTCTCCGCACACAACAGCAGCGTCGGCGTCTTTACATTCCTGACATGGGTGACGGGTGAGCGCTCGATGAAAAGATCCAGATTCTCGTACGGCGTCCCCAAAAACCAGCTGTCATAAGCATTGATGCGGGCCGTCTCCGAACCGTATTCGAAAGCCAGGTCCGTCATGGGTGCGCCCGACACGGACGCCTTGAAGCGATCGGTCTGGGTGACGGCCCAGGCAGCCATGTACCCCCCGTATGACCATCCGCCGATGCCCAGGCGATCAGGGTCGGCAGTTCCCTCTTCTATCAGGTAGTCGATGCCCGCCATCACATCTTTGAAGTCGCCGCCACCCCAGTCGCGGTGATTGGCCGTCAACAGGTCGTGGCCGTACCCCGTAGAACCGCGGATGTTGGGATAGAGCACGGCTATTCCGCGAGCCGCCAGCAGTTGTCCCCAGGCGTTTACACTCGATCTCCAACGCCCAGTTGGGCCTCCGTGAACCAACACCACCAGCGGGAGGCGCACACCTTCCCGCGCCCCGTCCGGCATCAAGAGGGCCGCCTCAATCGAAGTCCCGTCAAAGCTTTGGTACCGGAACAGCCGCGGCTGGATCAGAGGAAGATCCCAGTCGCTGTTCAGTTCGGTGATGGGCCGGGCCTCGCCGCTCTCTTCGGACATCCAGAGCTCGGGAGCGGCCGTCGCCGTCTCGCCGACAAAGGCGAGCGTTCCGTTGCGGGCAAAGAAGGACCCCGAAGGCTCCACCTCGAAGCCGGGCCGCTTGACTGACTTTCCCTGGACCGAAACGGTGTAGAAAACGGTGGCGAACCCATCCGATACCTGCACCAGCACACTCTCTTCATCAAGCCAGACATATCCGTCAAGGGATCGATCAATCGATAGGGCGGTCAGATTCCGGGGCTCGGAACCGGCAACCGGGAGGACGAACAAATCGTGCGGTATGGGCCCGTCACTGCGAGAGCCGGCCCAGGAGATGTTGCGCCCGTCGGGTGAGACCTGCAGCCTGCCAACCGGCAGTGACGGCCTCGCTATCTCGCTCATCTTCCCATCCGCGACACTCAGTTCGTACAGGCGCGCGGTCTCGAGTTCGGGCTTGGGATGATCGGTGGCCAGAAGAATCAGCCGATGGCCGTCGGGCATCCAGGCATACTCTGAAACGCGCCAGTCCCCGTGGGTCAGCTGGCGGACCTCACTCGATTCAACATCGATGACCCAGATCCGTGCCTGTCGCCCGTTGCGATCGGCGATCCGCGGATCATCCTTCTCCTCTTCGCGCTTCTCTTCTTCTTCCGTCTTGGGCTCGGGAGCCAGATAGGCGATCGCCTTCCCGTCGGGAGACCATTCGTAAGACCCGATGCTTGTCTCGCTCTTCGTCAGTGCCCGGCTCTCACCCCCATCAAGCGGTATCAGGTGGATCTGGGTCGTCTCGTCCCTGTCGGAGAGAAAAGCGATTTCTCCCCCGAGCGGTGAGAAGCGGGGCTGGTAGTCGGCCTTGGCTGAGGTCGTGAAGCGGATCGCTTTCTGCAAATCTCTCGAGTACACCCAAACATCCCGGTTCCGCTCGATGCCTTTGACCGGCTCCGTGACGGTGAACGCCACATGGGCTTGATCCGGAGAAATCCTTACATCGGAAATCGAACGAGCGGCAAGGAATTGTTCGATGGTTATCGAACCCGCTTCTTCCTGCTGAGCCGCCGCCTGCCCGTAGGCTGCGAATACCAGCAGGGGGAAAAACCAAGACCGCCTGCGCATCGGGGTGGGGATTTTCATAATTGCACTCTTCGCCATGCTAGCCGAGATCCGGGCCGCCACGGGGAAAGGAGAACCGTGCCTAGGCGCGCAAGAACTTACTCCTTGCGCAGCGTCCTGGCCGGGTTGATGCGCGCAATCTGCGATGAGGGGACGATGCTCGCCAGGGCTCCGCCCTGGGAGATGGAACGCGCGGAGGACCCCCCCTGTGTACCGGGCCCGCGCTCGCCACGTCACGCAGGCAGTCCCGAGCTAATGAGCCCCGGACCGGCACGTGACAAATGGAAGGTTGGACGGTTGGTAGGACGGACGGTAGGTTGAGGAAATGGTCACGTTAATCGTCTCCATCTTTTTTTTCGCCCCGGCCGCCCTTTCCGCGACGAGCCCGGACTCCCCCGCGCACGATCTCGACTACGCACTGGCCTCCGTGGAACTCAGCGCGGACGGGACGTATCAGATCTCCGTGGCATTCCATATCGCCGCATACGTATTGGAAGAAGAGCCGGGTAATCTCTCGCTCGAGTCCTGGGCTCGACTTCAGAGCATGTCGGATCGCGAGCTCGGGGCTCTCGTGGAGCGGGCGCGAGACGCGTTTGCCAGGCGATTGACGCTGCGATTCGACGGCAAGGACGTGGAGCCGAGAGCCGTGATCTTCCCTTCGGTGAAGATGATCCGCGCGGACGGATTGGCCTTGAACCCGCTACGGGCGCCGGCGGTGGTGATTCGCGGAGCCGCACCGCACGGGCTCCGGCACCTCTCGGCCGCTTTTCCCTATGACATCGGTCCCGTCTTGTTGCGCATCGGCTCAGGTGGGGAGACCATCGACGGGCAGCTCGTGTCGGCAGGACAAGAGAGCCTCCCGCTCACACTCAGCCTCACACCGAGCGATGATGCGAATGGGGCAAGTCGGTGGAGCGCCGCACTCCGATACTTCGCCCTTGGCTTTGTGCACATCCTCCCCTCCGGGCTCGATCACATCCTCTTTGTGCTCGGACTCTTCCTTCTGAGCACGAGGCTCAGACCTCTCGCATGGCAGGTGACGGCCTTCACCCTCGCCCACTCGGTCACGCTGGCCCTCTCCGTCTACGGTGTCGTGTCACTCCCGCGGACGATCGTCGAGCCCCTGATCGCCCTGTCGATCGCGGTGATTGCGGCGGAGAACATGATCACGACTCGATTGCACCCATGGCGTCCCGTGGTGGTCTTCGTCTTCGGACTCGTCCACGGCCTCGGCTTCGCCAGCGCGTTGCAAGCGTTGGACCTTCCCACCGCGAAGACGGTTGCCGCCCTCGCCGGCTTCAACCTCGGTGTCGAAGCGGGCCAACTCGGCGTCATCCTTCTCGCGCTCACTGCCACCGCTTGGTGGCGCTCACGGAGCTGGTACCGCGTACGAATCGTGATTCCCGCCTCGTGCGGCATTGCCCTCGTCGGACTTTTTTGGGCAATCCAGCGCGTTGGCTTTGGAGGATGATGATGCTTTCCCGCGCACAGAGCCGGAAGATGAATGCGACGTTGCACGCCGTCATCCTGCTGACGATGGCGATAGGTGGCTGCAATGGATCACGCGCGCCCATGGGGCGATCAGGGGACTACCTGACGTCCGACCTTCGCGACCGAGTAGAACGGCTCAAGACCGAAGCGGATCGTGAGCGTACTACTCAGGCCACCGTCAAGGATCGTGTCCGCCTGCTATGGGATTGGTTCAACGCGCTCTCGCTGACCGAGGTCCAACTGAACCCGGACCTACCACTCATCGTGGCGGCGGTGCTGAACCCCGATGTGGACACGGTGGGTACGCGGATGCTGAACGCGGTGGATATGGTCGTCAATGAGCTGCGAGCCCGCGACGAACACTCACCGGAGGCGTTCGGAACTCTGGCCACCGATATCACGGGCCCCTTCGTCGCCGGAACTCACCAGACGATGCAAACCATCTATGTGGTCGGCGACATACCGGTCCGATCCGGCGGAGGGATCCTCGTCGGACGGCATTTCCAGAGCTACCGCTTCCCGGACGGGACGAACTTTCAAACCCATGATCCCGCGGGCGAGGGATATATCACCCTTCGTACCACCAGATCGGGTGCCGTCCTCACTGCCGACACCCTGCCTTGGTTTGGTCTCCATGGGCAATCCGAGGTCGGGACCATGCCGGTGGTCTTCCGATTGTCAGGCGCTGAGCTCGTGCAAGGGGACACGGTTACCGTCACCTACGGAGACACCGCCGGTGGATCGCGCGGTGTCCGCATTCAAGATTACAGCAACGACGCCGTCCCCCTGCCGCTGTATGTTGATTTCGAGGGTGGCGGAAAGTTCATCACACTACCGCTCCAAACATATGAAGTGATCGGCATGGACGTGCATGCAGTCCACGGCTTTGCTCCCTCGACGGTCGGCGTGGGCGTCTCGTTCGACGTTTCGCTTCGGAGCGAAGACCTCTATCTCAACAAGGCGAGCGGACCGATCCCCGCGTATGAGGTCCAAGTGAACGGCCGTCGGTTTCGCACCGTGCCGGCGGGTAACAACCCCATCACTGTACTCGAGGACATCCGCTTCGACGAGCCCGGTGTCTACCGCTTTACGATGCGCTCACCGGATGGCCGGGTGACCGGGCACAGCAACCCCGTGTGGGTGCGCGACGAACCATCGTGGCACGTCTATTGGGGAGACACGCACGGCCATTCGGGATTCTCCGAGGGGCTTGGCACCGCGGACGGCTTTTTCCGATTCGGACGGGACGAAGCGCGGCTCGACTTTCTCACCCACTCGGAGCACGATCTCTGGTTGGACGATGGAGAGTGGGAAGTGCTTCGCGACAACGTACGTCGCTACCATGCCGACGGTTCCTTCATCACCTTCCTCGGCTACGAATGGACGGTGTCGATGTTCCGTGGTGGGCACCACAACATCTTGTTCCGCACGCCCGAAGGACGCCGCCGCGCTCCCATGCAAACCACCCCCGTCCTCTCAGAACTCTACCAGCAGCTCGCTCAAGACAACGATCTTGACGACGTACTGATCATCCCGCACGCGCACCAACCCGGAGAATGGCGCTTGAATCAGCCGGCCATGGAGCGATTGGTGGAGATCATGTCGGGACACGGCAACTTCGAATGGTTCGGCCAACGATATCTCGCGGCTGGACACGAGGTCGGATTCATCGCGGCCTCGGACGATCATTTCAGTCATCCCGGATACTCGGCGCCTTTCCTGTACGCCTACACGCAACGGAGCGGGCTCGCCGCGGTGCAGGCACCGGAGAAGACATCGGACGCGATCTTCGATGCGTTGCGCGCCCGGCGCACGTACGCCACCACGGGTCAGCGGATGATTCTCGACTTCACCCTGAACGGGGCGTCCATGGGAAGCCGAACCCCGTTCGACTCGACGCGGCGGATCTCGGGCCGCGTGATAGGGACGACAGCCATCGATCGGATCACCCTCGTCAAGAATGGTCGGGACATCCAGACCCAGGATTTGATTACGCAACGAGACGGGGCGCCGCGACTTGTGGAACTTCAGTTTTGGTCCGACTCAGATCCCAGGGTACGTTCGGTGCCGCGCGGGTGGCGGCGCTGGGAGGGCACGCTGGAAGTGCGGGGGGCGGATGTAGTCGACGTGAAGACGCCTTCGATCCGAAACCGCGTTCTTCAGCACGTGACCGTGAGCCCCGCGGACCCTCGCCGAGTCGATTTTGTGGTCATGACCCGAGGATCCGAGAAATCGATCATGCTCGAGCTCGCCAACGTGGGCGAGAACGCGGTTATCGAGCTGACGATGACGCAGCCCTCTCAAGCGATTCGCGCGTTCTATGCACGGATCGCCTATGCGGAACTGCGGCACGTCATTTCCCTTCCCGGACGAGCGACTTTTCGCCTTCGCGATATGTCCCGTGGCAGGATCACCCGAACGTTCCCTGACGGCGAGTTCCGCGACACGATCACGCTCCGCCACATCCGCGGCGATGGAGCTCTCGAGCAGCGTTTCGAATTCGTCGACGCCGCTGCCCCCGTCCCGGGTGACAGCTACTACGTACGGGTGATACAACTCGATGACGGCGTGGCGTGGTCCAGTCCCATTCGGGTCGGCGGCTTCGGCAAGCGTTGATCGTGGGGATCGACCGGCTGCTACCGCTCGCACCGTCGGGAGCTGCGGATTGGTTCTTCCGGGAATTGTGGGGTGAGTGATTGAAGGGACAACTACAGTTGCTGTCCTCCTGTAATCCATCAACGGGCTCGGTTGACGGAGAGCCCTTCCACCCTACCCCAGAATAGCCACGGAATCCACGGAAACCCCGCCCCACACCCGGATTGTGGTTCCCCTCCCCAACCTCCGTTGGTTTCTTCCCCCGCGTTGGCGATCCACATGGTGGGGGGCGGGGAGCCCAAATTCAGGGAGGGGGGTGGGGGTCCGTGGATTCCGTGGATTCCGTGGCTATCAAATTGGCGCTACAGGCGTCACTCCCACACGGCCTTCCCCGGAAATACCGGATGAACCGAACCCTTGCGTCCTCTGCGGAGAATACATGCCGCACATACCACCCAGAGTGCTAGACGAAACAATGCCCTGCCGGTGATGCGTTAGCGCGCCGCCAGGAAGTCGAGAAGAACCGCGCCCATGGCGCGAGCGCCGACGAAGATCGATTCCTCGTCGGCCACATACCCGGGGGTATGCGGCATACCGACCCAGCCCTTCTCCGGATTGGATACACCGAGGAAGAACATCACACCGGGAACCTGATCCTGAAACGAGCCGAAGTCCTCGCTGAAGGCGGGAACCACGCCCCCCAGCGTGAGAATGGCCTCGGGGCCGACGACCGAGCCGGCGCTCTTGCTCGCCCGGCTGACGAGCTCGGGATCGTTGGTGACTCCGGCGATGAACCTCTCCTCATCGGTAGGGACCGTTGGGATACACGTCGCCCCGGCCGTAGCCATCGTCTGCGGGGTCACTATAGATGATTACGCCAATCACCCCACGCTCTCCGGCCGCCAGTGCCTTGATAGCGCGATGGGATCGGCCGAAGCGGGCCAGCGCGATCTTCCCCTCCACATCGATGCCAAGCCGCGCGAGCTGCTCGTAGTCTTCCGGCAGGCCGTAGTTGACATACACCACGTCCGCAGTCACCGTGTCGTTGGCCGCGTACGCGTTCCAACCCGGCATGACGCGGCGTGGATCGCCACTGGGATCCTCGGCGTAGAAGGCCTCACGATTCTCCAGCCGTACTCGATTCGGCGCGACGATGGTGAGCGAAACGTCCCTCGGATATGGCAGCCAGACGTGATACTCCGGAATCTCGACTTGATCCATCTCCAACCGCTTCAACTCCGCAGCTAGAAAGTCCACCACTCGCCGGTCCGCGGCCGTCCCAGCGACGTGCGGCTCCGCGGTGAGAATCCCGAGGCTTCGCTCCGCGGTCTCGGAAGACGGTGTGGCAAGGAACCTTTCCTCGAGCTGGCGCTGTGGCCTCACCCGATCGGGGTGAAAACCGATGAGGGTCGAGTCTTGAGTACCTATGACAAACAGCGTGAGCAGGGGACAAAGCATGTCACGTCACCGATTCGGCCGGATTCGAGGGATGGTCGTGGCCTAAGATGCACGGCGATCGGACGAGGCGCGAGTGGCACCGGTTTCAATAGGGAACGACGGCCACGGATTGATCTTTTGGGCACAGATAAAGACAGGAGTTGACGGGTGCGGCGCCTGCGATTTCTTTCCGTTGTCCATCACAACCAACGAGGTCTAAATTTCATTTTTTCGCCGTCTTCGAGGAGCAGCCCTATATGGGTATTAAACCACTTCAAGGAGGAAAAATGCGAATGCGAGTCAGTTTGTTGGCACTGGTATTTGTGCTGGCCGCCGCATCCGGAGCGACTGCCCAAACGAGGATCGTAACCGGAATCGTCACTCATGCCGTCACCGGTGAGCCGGTGGAAGGGGCGCGGGTCGGCGTCCGGGGCACAACCATCGCGGAGGTCACGCGAGCAGACGGGACGTACACGATCGCTGTCCCGACGGGCACCATCGAGCTGGTCTTTAGGCGCATCGGGTACGCCCGGGCAAACGTCACGGTCTCCGGTGGCCAGAGCACCGTGGATGTCTCGCTGGAAGGAGATGTCTTCCGGCTCGAGGAGGTCGTGATAACCGGACGCGGCACGGGCATCGAGAGGCGCAACCTGCCCAACGCGGTTGCCACGGTGTCCGGAGAAAACCTTTTGCGCGTCCCGGCACAGAGTATCGAGCACGCCCTCCAGGGTAAGGTGGCGGGTGCCGACATTCAGACGAACTCCGGCGCTCCGGGGGGCGGTGCACAGGTGCGGCTTCGTGGGATAACCACGATCAGTGCGTCAGCGTCGCCGATATATGTGGTGGATGGCGTCATTATCTCCAACGTGGCGATTCCGTCCAATCAGAACGCCGTCACACGGGCGGGGTCCGGATCGAACGCTTCGTCGGCGCAGGACGCGCCGGTCAACCGGGTGGTCGACCTGAATCCTGCTGACATCGAGAACATCGAGATTCTCAAGGGCGCCTCCGCTTCGGCCATCTACGGCTCGAAGGCGTCCAACGGCGTGGTCATCATCACGACCAAGCGAGGGCGCGAAGGCCGGCCGCAGATCAACCTCACGCAACGATTCGGATTCTTCGACCTCTCCGAGAAGCTCGGGTTCCGTACCTTCGAGGACGCGGCCGAGGTCGACGCCACGTTCGGCGCGGGCACGGCCGCGGCGGTGGGGTTCGTGGCTGGCCAGACGTTCGATCACGAACAGGCCCTCGCGGGTCGCAACGCACTGTCGTCCGAAACACAGATGAGCGTGTCCGGCGGCTCGGAGAACACCTCGTACTTCGTGTCAGGTGTGTGGAAGAACGACGCGGGGATCATGGACAACACGGGTTTCGAGCGGCAAGGGATCCGGGTCAACATCGATCAGACTTTCTCCGATCGCCTCACAGCAACGTTCTCGTCAAACTTCATACACACCCTGGGGCGACGTGGACTGTCTAACAACGACAACGCGGGTGTGAGCCCGTGGATGGTGTTCCCGTTCACGCCGAACATCGTCGATCTGAGTCGGCGGGCCGACGGGACGTTTCCCGACAATCCGTTCGAGCGGAGCAATCCGCTGGCGACGATTGCCAACATGAAAAACGACGAGGATGTCTACCGGTTCATCGGGTCGGCCCGCCTCGATTGGGACCTGATCCAGAACGCGAACCACCGGGTTCAGGTGCTGACACAGGGTGGGGTGGATTGGTTCCAGCAGCAGAATGACCTCTTCTTCCCGCCGGATCTGCAGTTTGAGGATGACGACGGGTTTGCGGGGACGTCTCTGCTGACCAATACGGACAACCTGAACATCAACACGAACGTCAACGTCATTCATACCTACACCCCGTCGAGTGGTGGGACGAGTTTCACGACGTCGGCGGGTGTCACTTATGAAACCCGCGAGCTGGCGAGCGCAAGCGTGCAGGCGCAAGCCCAGGTGGCCGGCCAGGAGAACATCAGCGCCGGTACCAAATTCACAATCAACGAGCGTCGCGCGCGGACGGAGGATTTGGGATTCTACCTTCAGGAGGAGGTCCTGACCCTCGACGAGCGGTTGTTGCTGATCGCCGGCCTCCGGGGTGATCAGACGAGCCGCAACTCCGAAGATGACAAGGTGTTCTACTATCCGAAGGCTGCCGTGTCGTACCGGTTCCCCGGCAGCGGAGGATTCATCGACGAGCTGAAGCTCCGCGCTGCGTACGGCGAGACGGGCAATCAGCCGCTCTTCGGACAGAAGTTCACGCCCCTCACCGCCACGACGAACGTCGAAGGTATCCCGGGCATCCTGGTTCAGGGAACGGTGGGATCGGCCGATCTGAAGCCTGAGCGGCAGCGCGAGATCGAAGGAGGTGTCGATGCCACGTTCGGTGGTGGACGAGCCTCGCTCGAGTTCACTCTGTTCCAGAAGACCGTGAGTGACCTCATCATCACGAGGACGCTGGCGTCGTCGTCCGGGTTCGCCCTCCAGATCTTCAACGGTGCGAAACTGCGCACCCGCGGCGCCGAAGCGGCGGTGGGCATCGTGCCTATAGAGACGACCAACGTGAGCTGGCTGTTCCGCACCACGTTCTCGCTGACGCGGAGCAAGATCACCCAACTCTCGGTTCCGGCCTTTGTGCCCGCCAACGCCGGCTTCGGCGTGGGTTTGGGGACCTTCCGGATCGAAGAGGGTAAGTCCGTGACGCAGCTCATAGGCAACCTGGCGGACGGCAGCGGTGTGGGTCAGATTGGTGATGCCACACCCGACTTCCTCATGGGCTTCACCAATGATGTGCGACTGGGCAATTTCTCCATCTACGCGCACGCGAACTGGCAGAAGGGTGGCGACCTCGTCAACCTCACCGAGCTGCTGTTTGATGCCGGCCAGAACTCCGAAGATTTCGAGGATGCCGGGTCCAACCGCATCTCGAACTTCGGTGGCGACACGAAGCTCTACGTGCAGGATGGGAGCTTCCTGAAGCTCCGGGAAGTCACGCTGTCGTGGCAGCTTCCGGCAAGCCTGGTCGAGGGTGTCTGGGGTGCCATCGACAACGCGCGTTTGAGCTTGAGCGGGCGGAATCTCATCAATATCAGCAACTACCGTGGGCTGGATTCGGAAGTCAGTAACTTCGGCAACCAGAGTGTGGGACGGAACATCGACGTTGCGCCGTTCCCGCCGAGTCGAAGCTTCTGGTTCTCGATCGACCTCTCCTTCTAACCGTGGCCACACTGAAAGGATACCAATCATGAACGCTCACAAAGCGATTCCGGTGCTCCTGGCAATGGTGGCCATGAGCGCTTGCAAGACCCTCGTAGTGCCGGACTTGAACAATCCGAGCATCGAGGAGTTGACCGGCGCAGATGCTTCGCGGGTTGCCGTGATCACGGCCGCCCAGGGGCTCTTCGTCCGCGCGCGAACTGGTATTGCGGGACGAGCCGGGTATGTGTCGGAAGTCGGCATCATCGGACGCGAGTCCTACAACTTCGACGCGGCGGATCCCCGCTTCGTCACCGAGTTGTTGCGCGACCCGCTGGACGGTGGTAACGGCGCCTTCGGCGGCAACCACTGGGCGGGCCGCTACCGGGGCTTCCGCGAGGCCGACAACGTGCTGAACGCCGTCGAGGCGCTTGCCACGATGGACGCCGCCGACAAGGAGGGTCTCCGGGGCATCGCGAAGACCTTCCAGGCGCTGGACCTGCTGTTGGTCATCAACACACGCGATGATCTGGGCGCGGTGATCACGGTTGCCGCAGACCCGACCGGCGATCCCGAACCCATCGCGGATCGGGCAGCCGTCTTTACGAGAATCACGGCCCTGCTGGACGAGGCGCAGGGGCACTTGGGGGGTGCGACTTTCCCGAGTGATCTGACGCTTCCCTCCGGATTCGCCGGGTTCGACACTGCGGCGGAGTTCCTCACCTTCAACCGGGCGCTCAGAGCCCGGGTGGACGTGTATCTGGGGAATTACGCGGCGGCGCTCACCAGCTTGACCGCGTCGTTCATCGATCCCGTGGGCAGCATGCAACTCGGCGTGTTCTACAACTACGGAACGGGTTCGGGTGATCAGGTGAACAGCCTGTTCACCCCGTCGAACCTGATCATCATGGCTCATCCGTCGATCGAGACAGATGCCCAGCTCCAGACCGACGGCGTCACGCTCGACCAGCGGGTTGTCGACAAGGTCGTGACGGTCGCCCCCGTCACCGACCAGGGTGGTTTGGGATTGTCGTCGGATATCGTGTTCACCCTGTACCCGAGCGCGGGGGCTCCACTCCCGATCATCAGGAACGAGGAGCTGATCCTGCTGCGGGCTGAAGCCAACCTGCAGTTGGGCAACTTCGCGCTGGCTTCGGCGGATCTGAACATCCTGCGCGCAGCCGCCGGGCTGGCGAACATCGACCTCTCCACGATGACGGCGACGGGGCGGATCGATGAGCTGCTTTACAACCGGCGGTACTCCCTGCTGTTCGAGGGACATCGGTGGCTTGACATGCGCCGGTACGACAGGCTGAGCGATCTGTTGCTCGATCCGTCGCTGCGGGTGCACACCAGATTCCCGTTCCCGCAGTCGGAATGCAACGCGAGGGTTCCGGCTCCGGACCCAGGCTGTTCCTGAGCGGTGCGGCGCGCGGCATTGCCGCGCGCCACATCTCAACCACAGGTCCTCGATGCCGCTACGGCCTCGGGGACCTGTTTTTGTTTGTTGGTTTCTAGTAGGGTGTAGTCTGGGATTCTTTATGTGAGGCAATGTCATGAACCGTGCGGTGTTGTTCATTCTCGGAGCCCTGTTTCTATTTGCATCGTCGGGCGCGGCCCAAGCCCAAACCCGCACCATCGTGGGCCGGGTCGTGGATGCGCGCACGGGCCAGCCTGTGTCGAGTGGGCAGGTGTGGGTGAAGGGAACGAAGCTACGGGATCGGCTACGACCGGATGGCGTGTTCGTCGTTCGCCCGCAGGTATCAAACCGAAACGTCGTGCTCGTGATACGGGGCGACGGTTACCCGAGACACGAGATCCCCGTAGCCGGTGGCAGGGAGGCGGTTCTCATCAGGCTGACGGCGGACAGAGTGGAACTGGAGCCCCTCACGTTCACGGCAGGTGCCGCGACCGGCAGCGTGGAGGGGAAACGGCTCGAGGGAGCCCCGGCGACGAGCGTCCTCCAGGCGCTGCAGGGCAAGGTGGCCGGCATGGACATTCAGGGGAATTCGGGTGTTCCCGCCGGGGACCTCCAGTTACGCCTTCGAGGAGTGAATACCATTCTGGGGGCTGTGTCACCACTTTTCGTCGTCGACGGCGTGGTGTTGAGCAACGCAGCTGTGGGTGGAGGGGTGGGGGCGGTGACGGGCGCACTCGATGCCGGTTTCAACCGGATCGTCGATCTCAACCCAGCCGACATCGAGAGTATCGAGATTCTCAAAGGCGCCAGGGCATCCATGTACGGATCGCGGGGCGCCAATGGCGTCGTCCTCATTCGAATGAAGCGGGGACCGAGCAATCACCGCCGGTGACGTGAGACCCGGAGCGCTGCCCTACCGCACAAAATGGAAGAGGTTGGACTGGCTCAAACGGGTCTCGATGGTCCACTGAATGACGAGCCCGGGCCGCACCAGGATCTCATCGGTCGCCACGCTGCCGGAGCCTCCGATCACCTCGGCCAACACCTGGATTCTCGACCCGTCGGGCAGTAGCGATCCGGCGATTTCGAACGTAGACGACCCGTTGGTCGCCACGATCCCGAGGCGATAGCGGGCCCCCGCCCGGATCACCAGGACTCGCACGGTCGAGAGGTTGTAGTTCACGACCTCCACGGTGACGCCGTTGCTTTCTGTTTCGCCCACCACCTGGACACCGGAATCGACAACCTCGAGCATCGTCAGCATGTCGTCCAAATCGACGACATGGCCGGCGGCCAAGCCCAGCTCCACCGCCTCCGAGGCGTCCAGGGTCAAGAGCTGATTACGCCGGACGACACCGCGGATCTCCACCGCTTCGTCCACCATCGCTGCGCCGATTTCGGGATCGACCCCCTGCCACGCGGCGAGCGTGCCGAAGTCGTGTCGCAGGGCATCCAATACCGCACGCGGCATCGGTGAGTTCCCGGGTTCCCGTCCGTCCCCAGCCCCGATGGAGGCGTCGGCCACCATGAAGATCGAGTCCGCCGCCAGCGCGAGGAGTGCTGCAGCCTGCCAGGCCCGACCGTTGACCAGTGCGTAGACCGGCACCGACGTCCGCTGGAGATCGGCCACGATGAGCTGGGCGATGTCCATCCGGCCTCCGGAGGAGCCGATATCGAGGATCACCAGACTGCCAGGTTCCCGTTCCGCGGCCTGCAACGTGGTGCCGATGAGGTCGCTGAGATCGACCTCCACCGAGCCCGCGACGCGGATCCGGTAGACCGTCCGCTCCTGGGCGTGTGCGGCGGCCAGGGACGACAAGGCCAGAGCGGCGAGAACGGCAGTGACCGACCGGACCATGCTGACCTCTCGGGACGGGTTCAAAAGGGGGCTGCGGCGCGTCGTGGACCCCGTAATCTACAGGGGGGGGCCGACTGTTGTTTCGCGCTCGCGCCACCCGCCAGCGAGGGCCATCTTATCCCATGACGGATCCTACCCAGCTCACCGCCGGCCTAACGGGAGAATAAGCATGAAAACTGTTCGATGTTTTCTTTTTGTTGTCGCTTTATGTGTACAGACCGGCTGTGCTTCTTCCGCCAAGAAAAGCGACAATTTTCAAACATTCGAAGAGTGGGCTGGATCTACGGCCATCCCGGTCAGGACAACCGAGCCGGGGGGAAGTTACGACGACCTTGTACAGCTAAAAACAATTATCGGGAGCGCACCCGCTGTCGCACTCGGCGAACCGCGGCATGACATCCATGAAATCTTCCAATTCAAGCACAGATTGATTGAATTTCTCGTCAAAGAGATGGATTTCACCGCTTTTGTTCTCGAGCTGGGTTTCCCTGCTGGGAAGAAGATTGACGACTATATCAACGGCGGCAGCGGCCAACTCGAGGAAGTGGATACCGGATTCAACATGTTTTTTGGAGCCTACGAAGAGGTGCTTGCCCTAGTCCGGTGGATGCGCTCCTATAACGAAGATCCCGCGAATACACGCAAGCTGCATTTTTATGGAATGGACATGCCGAGTGCTGGGGGGACGATGATGCCGGCTTTGGAGGTAGCTCTCAATTATCTGGATAATGTCGATCAAGAGTATGCCAATTCTATGCGTGAAGTCCTCTTTCCGGCCGCGAAGGAAATGAATCCGACGACACACAAGGACGTGCCTCCTGAGGACAGAGACAAACTCACAGCATCGATTGAGCTGCTGGTTGCTCGTTTTGAGAATCAGCGAGTGGCCTATATTGCGAAAACAACAGAGGATGAATATGAGTGGAGTTATCGGCACGCATTATCCGCCCGCCAAGTCAATACAAACGCCGTAACCGGCGCTTCAGGTGTTTCCGCAGAAATCGGCTTCAACGCGCGCGAAAGCGCGCTGGCAAACAATTTGCGTTGGATCATGGATCGGGAGGGGAGACGGCAGGGCCGTATCATCATCTGGGGGCACAACGGTCACGTTCAAAAGTCTTCAATCATGGGACTCTTTCCAAATCCTCCAACAACAATGGGGATGTACATGAAGTCCTTCGTAGGAGACGACATCTTCACTATCGGCTCTACCTTTAACAAGGGCTCATTGAGAGAGGTCGCGTCGATAAACGAAGAAGTCATTGAGGAAGCGAAAGTAAACAGTGCAGAAAGTGTCTTGAGGAAAGTCGGCTTGCCGATGTTCATCCTGAATCTGAGTGACGCACCGGAGAGGGGCCCGGTTCGGGATTGGCTGAGCCAGAAACCCGAAATGCGCCTCAACACACTCTTCGTGAAGATAAACTTGGAGGAAGCGTTCGACGCCCTGCTTTATCTGGAGGACGTATCGCGAGCACGCCACACACAAGTCGCACTCGAACGCCTGAATGCCCGGGATTAGTGCAGCTGACCGCTTCTTCGCCGCCCGCCCTGCTCCAGACGGCCACTCTCAACCTCCAACACCGGATCCATGCCCGTGAGAACCATACCGCTGACCGTCACCGCCGCGCTCACTGCACTGGTGTGCCCTCTCTCGTCGCTCCATGCCCAGGAAGGGGAAGAGTGGAGCATTGAAGAGTCCCGCGCGCCGTCTACACGAACGCTCGATTTCGTAGCCACGGAAGGCACGTGGATGAGCGTGGACGTTTCGCCGGACGGCGCTCGGCTCGCCTTCGATCTCCTTGGTCACATCTACGAAATGTCCGTGCAGGGTGGAGAGGCTCGGGCTCTGACGTCCGGCCGATCCTGGAATTCCTTTCCGCGCTACAGCCCGGACGGTTCTGGCATCGCCTTCACGTCGGATCGAGGGGGCAGCGAGGACCTCTGGGTGCTCTGGTTGGCGAACGACTCCCTGGAGAACATATCGGAATCTCCCCGGCCCGTGGTCCGACCGACCTGGTCCGCGAACGGGCAGGCCCTGTTCGGAAGCGCCCTTCAGGCCGATGCCGGTAGCCGAGGCGTGCGCTACAGCCTCAGCGGCGGCCAGCAGACGCTCATGTCCGGGGGCACGTTCCAGCCGATCAACGAGCTCGTGGAGGACGCTACGCGCGGACTGATCTTCTACGAGCAACTCGATCAGCCGCTCCAGACGATCGGCGCGAGACTGAAGATCTACCACCTCGATACAGGCGAGGCCGAGCTGTACCGCGATCGGCCGGGTGGAGCCATGAACCCCGCCGTCTCCCCCGACGGCCGGTACCTGGCCTATGTCCACCGAGACGATCAGGAGACGGTCGTTGTCCTTCACGACCTCGACTCACGAGAGGAGCGGGTCATCGCCCGCGGGCTCGACCGTGACCACCAGGAGTACGGCCCGTACTACCTGGGCGCCGCCCCGGGGATGGGCTGGCACCCTGGTGGGCGGGAGCTCTTCCTTGCGTACGGGGGCAGGATCCGGGCGGTCGACGTGCAGACCGGCTCGGAACGCGAGATCCCGTTCCAGGCGCGGGTGCAGCGAGAGTTGGACGAGACCATTCGGTTTCCGGTCGACGTGCCCGAAGGGAAGGCGACGACACTCGCACATCGGTGGCCGGTTCGAACGAGCCAAGGGATCATATTCGAGGCACTTGGGGACATCTACCTGAAGTCGGATGACGGGCTGGTCAATCTCACCGACTCGCCCGAGCACGAGACCAGCCCGGCGTTCGACCCCAACACCGGCACGCTGTATTACGCTCGTTGGTCGGACGACTCGCTTGGGGCGGTCTTCGCAATGCCGCTCGGCGGTGTTGCGCCGCGGGCGCTTACCACCCGACCCTCGCAATACGGCTCCCTCACCGTCTCCCCCGACGGAAATCTCCTCGCCTTCGTTCGCGGCAACGGTGAATTGCAGACCGGAACGACGATCGAGTTCCAGTTACGCTTCGAGCTGGTGGTTAGGGATCGACAAGGTGCGGAGCGGGTGATAGCCGACGTCTCGGGCACATTCAACAACGGGTCGCGGATGCCTTTCTCGATCGCCTTCGATCCGGACGGCGAGCGCCTGTACTACACCGAATTCATCAACGACACCCTGACCTTGCATCGGCTCCGGCTGGATGGCCTCGACAAAGCAACGCTCTACCGCTTCCCGAACGCCTCCCACGCCGTTGTTTCGCCCGACATGGCGTGGATCGGATACCGGGAGTACCACCGCACTTACGTCACGCCGTTCGAATTCGTGGGCAAGCCGGTGTCCATCAGCGCCATGGACGGCATGGGATTCAGCAAGCGAGTCGGTGAGACGGACGGTTCGTACCTGGCCTGGTCCAACGACTCGAAGACGCTGAGCTGGTCGGGGGGTGGCATACTATACGAACGCGCGCTAACGGACATCCTGGAGGACAGTGCGGAGGCGACCACGACGCCGCTGGCCTTCGAGTACGAGGTCGACACCCCCACGTCGACAATCGCCCTGACCGACGTGCGGGTGATCACCATGGACCCGGGACGCAACATCCTGGAGGGTGCAACGATCCTGGTGCGCGGCAGCCGGATCGCGGAGGTGGGAACCGGTCTCGCCATCCCTGACGATGCGAGGGTCTACGACCTCGGCGGCCACACCGTCATGCCGGGGATGGTCGACTCCCACGCCCACTTCAATCCGTTCCTGTCGCACACTCACGTGGTCGAGCAGAGGGTGCCGGGCGTCCTGGGCGGGCTGGTCCACGGGGTCACCACGATGGTGGAGCTGTACGGCACGGCGGAGAAGGACTTCTGGGTGATGGACATGCTCCGGAGCGGCCGCCTCACAGGATCTCGCTTGTTCTCGGTGGGCTCCCCGCTTTTCGGGCTCAAGGACCTCCGGCCCAAGATCATGCGACCGGTCAGCACGTACGAGGACGCTCTCGAGCACGTGCGGTACAACCAGGCGGCTGGGGCGACCGTTCTAAAGGATTACGTCAACTTCACTCGCCACGTGCGGCACAAGTACGCGACCGCGGCCCGGGAGCTGGGCATCAATCTCGTGGCCGAGACCGCGGGCAATGCACCGATGAACTTCACCCAGATCATCGATGGGCTCACGGGGTTGGAGCACACGCCGGGGCTGACGCCGCTGTATCAGGACATCATCGAGCTGTTCAAGGCCTCGGAGATCGGTGTGACACCGACTCTGCTCGTGGTCTACAACGGCCCGGAGGGTCAGTCGTTCTTCAATCAGTCCGTGCGGATGTGGGAAAACGAGAAGCTCCTGCGTTTCGCCCGGAAAGATCGGCTCGTCGGGTATCGCCGCTCTCCGCACTACTGGGACGACGATCTCTACGCGCCGGACATGGCCCGGGAGATTAAGAAGCTGTTCGACGCCGGAGTCCTGGTGAACATGGGCGGACACGGTCAGATGTTGGGATTGGACGCGCATTGGGAGATGGAGCTGTTCACCCAGGGTGGCTTTTCCCCCCACGACGCAATCCAGACGGCGACGATCAACGGTGCCACCTACCACGGGTTGGACCGCGACCTCGGGAGTATCGAGGTCGGGAAGCTCGCCGACCTCGTCGTCCTTTCCGCGAATCCGCTCGTCGACATTCGGAACACCCAAGCGATCCGCTTCGTGATGAAGAATGGCGTTTTGTACGACGGATCGGACGCCTCGCGCGTTTACCCGGATCCTGAGCCGATGGGGCGAATGTACTTCCACCGGTGAGGGCTTCAGTGGACCGCATCCAATAGGCGCCGGCGAGGCCTCGATTCTCGGAGTCGGCGTATCCGGGGGATGGTTAAAAATAAAGACTGCTGCCGCGGATTGATCTTTTGAGGGCGGATTGTTCGGGAAGGGCCTCGGAAATCGCCTCTCAAGCTATGGACACATCAAATCGGGTGAAATCGGGTGCGAGGAAACGATAGGCCTGATTCTGCGGCCCTGGGACTAACCAGTGATGTCGTTGCCGAAGTCATCGACAACGGCCAGATCAGCGGCCAGCAACTTCTCGTTGTCGGGCTCTGCATGTTCTTCAATATGGTCGATGGTTTCGACATCACGGCGATGGCAATTGTTGCCAGCGCCGTGTCACAGGAATTGCAACTTACCGCTGACAGGCTGGGCCTGATCTTCAGTTTTGCGCTTGCCGGCATGATGACGGGCGCGATGTTCCTCGCGCCGGTGTCCGATATTATCGGCCGCCGCAAACTGATTATTCTGAGCATCACATTGGTTGGCGTATCCATACTGTTCACGGCCAACGCCAGTTCTCTAACCGAGTTCATTATCCTGCGCTTTGTCAGTGGTCTTGGTGCGGGCACCATGCTCGCGTGTCAGGCCACGCTGGCTGCGGAATACAGTCCTGAAAAATATCGATCTTTGTCTGTCACCAGTACGACCGCAGGTTATCCACTCGGTGCCGTGATGACGTCGGTTGTTGCGGGGTTCATCATGCCGGCATATGGCTGGCGCGGCATGTTCTGGCTCGGTGGTGGCGTCACGCTTGCAATGGTCGTCGTTGCTTGGATATTTCTTCCGGAGTCACTCAAATATCTGTTTGAGCGCCGGCCGGCAAATGCATTGCAGCGCGTCAACAAGATTCTGCTCAAGCTGAAGAAGGACACGCTTGACGAGTTGCCAGTGGTCGCAAATGAGACAGCCCGACACGCAAAAGGGATCGTAGGCAATATGATGCGTCTCCTCGCCAGGGAGCACCGGGTAGCCACGCTGACATTGTGGACAACCTTTTTTCTGTGTTTCGCTACGCTCTATTTTCTGATGAGCTGGATTCCGAAGCTGATGGAGCAGACCGGCTATTCGGCTGAGACTGGCTACCTCGCGTTCTTTCTGTTCAACTCGGGCGGCGTCATCGGCATAATCACTCTCGGAATGCTGGCGACTCGCTGGAAACTCACTAACCTGGTGTTTGCTTTCCTGTTTTCGTCGGCCATTTGCATGGTGATTTTTGCCGCCGCGCCGAATCAACTGACTTTACTAATGGTGGTCATTTTTCTCATGGGCGTTCTTCAGCAAGGCGGATTCACGGGCCTGTACGCGGTCGCGGCGAAGGTGTATCCCACGGAAATTCGCAGCACCGGAATCGGCTGGGCGATTGGCCTGGGCAGATCTGGCGCAGTGGTCGGCCCGGCCGTGGCTGGATTCCTGATCGCAGCGGGATTCAGCATGTCAGCCAACTATTACATCTTCGCGGTGCCGATGGCCCTCGGCGGATTGATTTCCTATTGGCTAAAAGTGAAATAGATAAGGTGAATATCCCATGCAAACACGACACGTGATCGTCTCGCTACAGCTCATCGCTCTCGGGCTCCTCGCTCCCGCCGGTAACTTCGTCTCGGCGCAAACCACCAACCCCTCCTGGGACGTGACCGTGCCCCGGGGCCAAACCCGAGAGATCGACTTCACCACCGACGAGGGGACGTGGATGTCCAGCGACATCGCCCCCGACGGACGGTGGATCGTGTTCGATCTGCTCGGACACGTGTACCGCGTGCCGGCGGACGGCGGTGACGCGGAGGCGCTGACTCAGAACAGCGGGATCGCGCTCAACTTCCATCCGCGCTACTCACCGGACGGAGAGACGATCGCCTTCGTGTCGGACCGCAAGGGACAGAACAACCTGTGGGTCATGGATGCCGACGGGTCGAATCCCCGGTCCGTCTTTCTCGATGAGCTAACGCGAATCACCGAGCCCAAGTGGCTGCCCGACGGCAACGCACTCGTCGCCGTGCGGAACTTCCCGACGTACTCGATGCACCGCCGGTCGGCTCGCCTCTGGAAGTTTCCGCTGGACGGCACCGCGCCGACAGAGCTCGTCGGTGCTCCATCCGGGGTGCAGGCCTACTGGCCGTCGCCGTCGCCGGACGGTGCCTACCTCTACTACCACTTCTCCACGTTCGCCGAGCCCCTGCACGGGCTCCAGCGCACGCAACACATCCGGCGCCTCGACCTCCACACCGGCGCCATCGGGGCGGTCACCCTCCCCGAACCGTCTCGCTTCTATTGGGGCGACGGCCCGAAGGAGATGGCGCCCGAGGTGTCTCCCGACGGCCGCTGGCTGGCGTTCGTCCGACGGATTCCGGGGGGCGCCATCTCTTACCGGGAACATGTGTTCCGGCGCCGGACGGCGCTGTGGCTCCGCAATCTAGAAACCGGTGCCGAGCGCATTCTCATGGACCCGATCACGCTGGACATGTCCATGGCCCACGGGATGAAGAACCTGCGCATCGTGCCCGGCTACGGGTGGGCCGGTGATTCGCGCTCCCTCGTCCTCTCCCAAGGCGGCAAGCTCAGGAGGGTGTGGGTCGACGACGGGCGCGTCGAGACGATTCCGTTTCGAGCCCGCGTCCACCGCACGGTGTCGGAGATGGCGCGGTCGCGGCACGACATCGATGACGGGCCGTTCGACGTGCGCTTTCTCCAGTGGCCAAGCTCGTCACCGGATGGAGGCACCGTCGTGTTCGCCGCAGTGGGCTGGATCTGGCGGACCGAACCGTCCGGAGGCCCAGCCACTCGGCTCACGAGCACCTCCTCGACCGCATTCGAGCTCATGCCCACGTTTTCGCCCGACGGCGAGTGGATTGCGTTTGTGACCTGGGATGACGAAGAGCGGGGCCACGTGTTCAAGGTGCGGGCTCGAGGCGGCGAGCCGGAGCGCCTCGGCGTCGAGCCCGGCGAATACCTCTATCCGGTGTGGAGTCCCGACGGGCAGTCGATCGTTGTGACCCGTGGCGGCAACGCCACCGCCCGCGGGCTTTCCGTCGGTTCCAACCTGTCATACGATCTCGTGCGTCTGCCCGCCGAGGGCGGCTCCGCGACGGTGGTGGTCGCGTCGGTCCCGATGGTGAGAACGTCGTTCGGCCCCGGCGGCCGGCTCTTCTATCGGGTGACGCGCGGGGGCGGTGACGTCCAGGTCCCGCTGTCCCAAGGCAAACCCGTGCCCACCCAAACCTCAGTGCTCGTGTCCGTCGACCGAGACGGCGGTGACCGCCGGGAGCATCTCACGTTCCCCGGCACGACCCAGGGCGGCGCCATCGTGCCCTCACCCGACGGCCAATGGGTGGCGTACCGCGACGACTACGATCTCTACCTGGCCCCGTTCCGCTGGACCGACGCCACCTACGAGGGCGGACTCCGCTGGAAGGGACGCGCGGGCCCGGTACATATCGACAAGGATTCCCCGGCGTCGACGGTGCGTCGCATCAGCCACGAGGGGGGGCTCCACCCCCGGTGGCGCGACGCAACGACGCTCGAGTTCGTGAGCGGGAACCGGTACTACACCTACGACGTCACCACCGGACGGGCGGACACCGTCGAATTCGCCTGCAGGTTCCGCAGCACGTTCCCGACGGCTCGATCGCCTTGACCGGCGCGCGCATCATCACGCTGGACGACCGCCGCGTCATCGATCGGGGAACGGTCATCGTACGGGGAGGCCGCATCACGTGCGTCGGCCCGTGCGATCCGTCCGCGGCGGATTCGGTGATCGACCTCTCCGGAAAGACAGTCGTGCCTGGATACACCGACGTACATGCGCACCATCTCGGCGGGGGGTCGCCGGTCGTCCCCCAGCACCGATACCAGTCGGCCCTCTATCTTGCGTATGGGGTCACCACTGTTTTGGACCCAGCTGCCAACAACGAACTGGCATTTCCGCTGAGCGAGCTCATCAGAGCCGGCCGAGTGGTAGGCCCGCGAACGTACTCGACGGGGAACATCCTCATGCCGCAGTCGCCGAGCACCGGGCTCCGCAATGCCGATGACACGTTCCACGCCATCAAGCGACTGGCGTCGTGGGGCGCAATCTCCGTCAAGCACTACCTCCATCCTCGGCGCGATCAACCGCAAATGATCGCCGACGCGGCACGGCGGCTGGGGCTCTCCGTCACCAACGAGGGAGCCGATCTCTACTTCAACGTGGGGATGGTGATGGACGGACACACCGGCTGGGAGCACCCAATGATGTACGTGCCGCTGTACCAAGACGCGGCGCAGTTCTTCGGCCAAGCTCGGATCGTCTACTCTCCGACCCTTGCCGTGGCCGGCGCCGGCTACTGGTCCGAGGACTACTTCCAACCCCGTGGCGATCTCTGGAACGATCCGAAGCAGCGTCGCTTCATGCCATGGACACGGCTCATGCGATCCATCAATGCGGCGCAACGCCCCCTCGAGGAATACAGCTTTCCGATCATGGCCGAAGGCCTGGCGGACGTGGTCCGCGCCGGAGGCTACGGCTCCCTGGGCGGGCACGGCGAGCAGATTGGCCTCGACACCCAGTGGGAGATGCGCGTCTACGGTCAGGCCATGACTCCCATGGAAGTGTTGGAGACAGCGTCGCTCGGCGGGGCCTACATGATGGGCCTGGAAGACGACCTGGGTTCCATCGAGGTCGGTAAGCTCGCCGATCTCGTCGTGCTCAACGCCAATCCTTTGGAAGACATCGAGCATACCGACGACATCGCGTTCGTGATGAAGAGGGGGATACTCTACGACGCAAACACGCTCGATGAGCTATGGCCCGAGCGACGGCCGTACGGCCGGCGTACGTGGGCGAACGACGACGTGTATCGCGCCGACGTCCGGCCGGTGGAGTATTGGAATCGGAGGTGAGAATCACCCGCCTTCAGAAAACTGGTCGGCGAGTCTCACACCCGCGGCGCGCTGCGTCTATCCGCTCGAGACCGCGTATCTCGTCGAGCCCTCGAACACCCGAAAACCGCTCGGATCGCGAACGGACATCTGCGGGCGCCCCTCAGGGATTCCCATCCACGCGCACCCAAACTCGCCGGCCGTGTTGATGGCCACGAACTTCTCCGGCGGGAAGAAGTTTGGGTTCACGTGTCGGTACTTGTCCACGATCAACTCGATCGTGTCTTCGCATGCCTCCTGGGGGGATCGGCCGTCCCGCATCCGCATCACGACATGAAACGAGGCGCACGACTTGATCACGTCCTCGCCCCGGCCGGTGGCCCCGGCGGCACCGACCTCATTGTCTACGTACAGGCCGGCCCCAATGATGGGTGAGTCGCCGACGCGCCCGGGGACCTTCCAGCTGAGTCCGCTGGTGGTGGTGATGCCGGCCACGTCGCCGTTGCCGTCGATGGCGAGGACGTTGGTGGTGCCATAGTGGAACTCCATCTGGCGCTGGAGGAATCCCATCTCGTCTGTTGGATGGTCCCGCAGGTGATCGGGCGGGCCCCAGTCGTCTGACGCGCTGTGTTCCTCGCGCCACTTCAGCCAGATCTCACGGGCCTTCTCGGTGAGGAGGTTCTCTTCCTCGAAACCGAACGAGCGGGCGAATTCGAGCGCTCCCTTGCCGACGAGCATCACATGGTCCGTACGTTCCATGACGAGCCGAGCCACCGAGGCAGGGGTCGAGATGTTCTCGAGGGCACCCACGGAACCCGCGTTATAGGTACGCCCGTCCATGATCGAGGCGTCGAGGGCGACGACTCCGTCCTCGTTCGGCAGGCCCCCCATACCCACCCCGCTGTCTTCGGGATCCACCTCGATGATATTGGCCGCCTTCTCCACCGCGTCGAGAGCCGAACCGCCCCCGTTCAGAATCTGCCAGCCATCCCGCATGGCGTCCCGGCCGGTGTCGTTGGCGTGGCTCGTGATGATCAGTGGGGTGCCGGCCGGGCGCGCGTTCCACCCGCGAGATTCGGTGGGGAGGTAGCTGAATCCCAGGGCGCCAGCCCCGACTCCCATGCTGCGACGAACGAACTCTCGCCGATCGACTCTCCCGTCTTGGCCGTTCATCTGCGTCACTCCCGGCTATGAGTTAGGTGCCGCCGCATCTCCACGCCGACTTCGACTCCGACTTTAGCGATCCGAGAAGCGGGTCGCAACCGAATCGGGCCTGGGTATCCTGCATCCCCGACGAGTCTTCACGTGAGGGGCGAAGAAAACAATGTCCTGATTACATGTAACTTAATACATGTATATATTATCATGTATTATGAAAAAGGTGCCCTTACAGGTGTACCTCGACCAGAGGGACCACAATCTCCTCAAGCGGCTGGCCAACCGGCTTGGCCTGTCGAAAGCCGAGACGGTGCGGGAAGCGCTGCGGCGATGGGCCATACAGCTTGCGGGTCCGGAGGATCCTCTGCTCAAGCTCATCGGAGGCTTAGACAGTCCCAACGTGCCCGCGGACCTGTCCACCCGACACGACGAATACGCCGCTCGGCAGGTCCGGGCGCGTCGGGTAGCGGAGCCTGAGGGCGGAGGGAGCCGGGCGGAGTGACCACGCGCGGTGTCCTCGTGGACACTGGAGCGTGGCTCGCCGCGTTTCACCGTCGCGACCAGTACCACGCTCAAGCGGCCCGCGTGTTGCGAGAGCTTCGAGCCGAGCGCGCACGCCTCGTGATCACCGATCTGATCCTCGCCGAGTTGCACCTCCACTTGTTGCACGGGTTCGGGTCTGCGCGGGCGGCCGAGCACGTGGAGGCGGTCGTATCAGACCCGCTAGTGGAGGAGGTATTTGTGGATCGTGACCTCCAATCGGCGGCGCTCGCCGACTGGAGTCGGCAATTCGAGGATCAGGACTTCACGCTCACGGATGCGGTGAGCTTCGCCGCGATGCGGAAGCGCCGTATGACGACAGCTTTCACCTTTGACCGGCACTTCAGGATCGCGGGGTTTGCTACGCTGCCGGGAAATGGCGGATAGAAGGGTCCGGGCTACGCTTGACATCGCTCCCGCTTCACCCGCTTTCAGAAAACTGGTCGGCGAGTCTCACGCGGCGGCGCGCTGCTTCGACCACGGGCTTGTCGATCATGCGCCCATCCACCACAACGACCCCGTGTTCGCTGGCTTCCACTGCCGCAATGATCCGGCGATCGCTCTCTATCTGCTCCCGTGAGGGCGTAAAGCCCTGATTGATCGACGGGATTTGCGTGGGATGAATGGCGAGCTTGCCGTCATAGCCCAGCTTTGCGGCCAACGCCGTCTCTGTTTGCAGTCCTGTCAGGTCGGGGATATCGACATAGGGGCCGTCGATCGCGGCCTTGCCGGCTTCAGCCGCGGCGAGTCGGAGTTGCACGCGCACGGGGGCGAGTAGCTCGGGCGATGGAATGGCACCGAGGCTATGAGCCAGGTCGAGAGGACCAAGAACGAGGGCCCAGACGCGCGGGTGCGCAGCAATCTCGTGAGCACGACGGAGGCCGGTTGGGTCCTCGATGAGCGCGGCCAGGGAAAGATCGAGACCCGCCTCACCGAGCCTTTCGGCAACCCGGTCCACGCTGTCTGAACTGGTGCACTTTGGGAGAAGTAATCCCGCCAGGCTACGGAAAGGCTGGCTCAGCGCTGCGAGGTCCTCCGCGCAAACCGGGCTCTCCAACCCGTTCACCCGTACGAACACCGCGCACGGCGCGGCTTCCAACTGCGAGAGAAAGGCGACGGTGCTCTGCCGCCCGGCAGCCTTGTGTGGCGGTGCAACCCCATCCTCCAGGTCCACGCAAACCGCATCGGCGCCGGAAGCCAGCGCTTTGGGAAAGCGATCCGAGCGATCCCCTGGGACGAAGAGAATGCTGCGCACTACTCGCTAATCAACGTCGGCACATCCCGTTCCCGCAGCATCTGGTTGAACGCGGCAACCCGGGTGCGCAACAATTCTTCGAGCGCCGAGTGTTGCTCGGCGAGTTCCTGTTTGAGCACAGCGTGTACCGCCCGCGCCGGGCCGGTGGGCGGAAAGTCTCCGATCGCCGTGCTGTTGCCGAGATAGCTCAACCGCTCCACCAACTTGGCGGGCCAGCGCACGTTGTCCTGTCCCGTGCCGGTCACCCGGAGCTGGATGAAATTCTCTTCTATTGCCACGAGCGCGTCGATCAGGCTGTCCGAGGCCGTGCCCAGTTCCTCCGCATCATCCCGGTCCGCCACGACGTCTTTGAGATCCTCGAGCTGGCGCCGCAGTAACTCGATCCGATTGATTGATTCGGCGGCGGCGTTCATGTCATCCCGAACGTCTTCGAGCATCGCCGTCTGCGCCCGGATGTCCTCGGCGATACCGGCCGAGTTCGGATCCTTGAGCACCTCGAACGGCTGCTCGTGCACCTCCCCGTTCACCTGCAAATGGACGGTGTACCGGCCGGGAGGTGCCATCACCGAGAACTGTCCCTGCGGCGACGGGCGGCGGCGATCGTCACCCAGTTCGAACCATGCGGCGTACAACGGCTTGGTACGAAGCACGATCTCGGTCGACGGCTCGCCCAGAAGATCCCACATCACCCGGTTGATCCCCACGTGCTTCGTGCCATCTAGGGTCCGGACGGTGTCACCGGCGGCGTCGAGTACCGTCAGCTTGACGTCCTCCTCGGGTTCTTCCTTCAACCAATAGTTGAGCGACGCGCCGAAGGGTGGATTGTCCCCCGCGCTGGGATCGTCGAACATGGGCATGGTGGACGTGACGGGTCTGAACCGGTACGCGTCGCGTGGTTCAAAGAGATGTACATCGGTGGCGAGGACCTCGTCGGTGAGCTGCTGCAGCGGGGTGATGTCGTCGACGATCCAGATGCCGCGACCGTACGTCCCGATGACCAGGTCGTTGAAATGCTCCTGCACCGCCAGCCAATACATGGGAGCCGGCGGGAGGTTGAGCTTGAGCGGTTTCCACTCCTCGCCGTCGTCGAACGATACGTACAGCGCGCTCTCTGTGCCGAGGTAGAGAAGTCCCGGGCGCACGGGATCTTCGCGGATGTTCCTGGCGTAGGAGACAGGACTGTCAGCGATGCCGTCCGTGATCTTCCGCCAGCTGCGGCCGAAGTTGTCGGTCTTGTACACGTAAGGCGCGAAGTTGCCGACCTCGTGAAAGTCGATAGTGATGTACGCCTTGCCCGCGTCCCACTTGGATGCGTCGATGTTGCGCACGGTACCGAGCGGCGGGAGATCGGGAATGTTACCGGTGACATTGTCCCATGTGCCGCCGCCGTCCCGGCTCACGTGGACGAGCCCGTCGCTCGATCCGGTCCAGTAGACTCCCTGCTGCACGGGTGACTCCTCGAAGGCGTAGATGACACAACAGTATTCGACGCCGAGGTTGTCAGGAGTGAGTCCGCCGGAGATGCCCATCTTGGTGGAATCGTTGGTCGTGAGGTCGCCGCTGATCACGTCCCAGGTCTGGCCGCCGTTGCTCGTGCGATGCACGTGCTGGCTGGTGACGAACACGGTTTTGTTGTCGTGCGGCGAGATGAGGAGCGGGAAGGTCCACTGGAAGCGGTATCTCACATCGGCTGCGGTAAGCCCGACGGTGAAATCGGGCCATACCTCGACCTGTCGAAAGTGACCGGTCCTGGCATCCCAGCGCACCACGACACCGCCCAGCGCACCCCACCCCGAGGCGCTCGACCACACGATGTTGGGATCGACTGGATCGGGTGTCGCGAAACCGCTCTCACCACCACCCACGTCATGCCACGCGCCCCGCGGGATGCCGCCACTAGCCGCGGCGTCCAACGTCGACTCGCCGAACAGGCCGCCGCTCCGCGTATTGGAGGGCCCGCGCATCGATGGGCCATCCTGCCGGTTGCCCATGACATAATAAGGAATCTGATTGTCCACGGTGACGTGATACATCTGCGCCACGGGGAGCTGTACGCGAAGCCACGACACGCCTCGGTTCTCCGAGATCGAGAGGCCGCCGTCGTGCCCAACGATCATGCGGTCCGCGTTGGTGGGGTCGATCCACATGTCGTGATGATCCCACCCGGGCGCGGCCATGCCCCCACTGTCCCCGCCGAAGAAGTTGGCCGACTCGGAGGTGCTTCCGCCGTCCTTCGTGTACGTGAATCCGGCTGCCACAAAGTACGCCTCGTCGGGATCGTCGGGCGCGACGGCACAACGGGAGTAGTATGCCGTCCGCCCCGCGAAATTGCGGTTGTGCGAGACGAGCTGCCAGTCGGTGCCACCGTCGTCGGACCGCCACAGCTCGCCGCTCTCGGTTTCCTCACCGTGCCACGGAACGCCGTCACCCGTTTCGATGAGCGCGTAGATCCGATTCGAGTTCTCGGGCGTCATGCACACCGCGATCTTCCCGACCGGGAGCTTCGGGAGATCGCTCCCCTCCAGACGAGTCCAGGTGTCGCCGCCGTCACGCGTCATGTGGAGGCCGCTTCCCGGGCCTCCGCTTTCGCGTGTCCACGTCCTGAGCATGACCTGCCACATGCCGGCGAAGAGGATCCGCGGGTTGTTGGGATCCATGACCAGGTCCGAAGCGCCGGTGTTCTCGTCCACCGCGAGGACGTGTTCCCACGTGTCGCCGCCGTCGGTCGTGCGAAACACGCCGCGATCCGGCTGGGGACTGTAGGCGTGGCCGAGCACCGCGGCATACGCCACATCGGGATTGGTGGGATGGACGACGATTCTACCGATGCGGCCCGAACTCTCGAGGCCTTTATGCTCCCACGTCTTCCCACCGTCGGTGGATCGATAGACGCCGTTCCCGATGGACACGTTCGAACGGATGAACGCTTCGCCCGTGCCGACCCAGACGACGTTGGGATCGGACGGCGCCACGGCTATGGAGCCGATAGAGTGCACGTCCTGATCGTCGAAGATGGGCTCCCAGGTAAGGCCGCCGTCGGTGGTCTTCCACACGCCGCCCGACGCGGCGCCGCCGTAGTACGTCATCGGATCGCCAACGACACCGGCGACAGTGCTGACGCGGTTGCCGAGCGGGCCGATGTGGCGTCCCTTCAGCTGCGCGTACGGGCTGGGATCGTTGTCCTGGGCCACGGCGGCAGCCGTCGGAAGGAGCGTTGCGAGGGCGAAGGCGCCAGCGAGGGAAAGACGGATGGGGTGCATGGTGGTGCCTCTTTCCGAGCCATGGGCTACGAGCTATTGAGCCAGAGATCGTAGCTCGTCGTGCGGAGAAACGCCATACGGAAAGAAAGGAATTACTGCCACACTAATAAAGGAATTACTGCCACACTAATAAAGGAATTACTGCCACACTAATAAAGGAATTACTGCCACGGATTGATATTTTGAGCACGGATTTACTGGGGACGGTCCCATTTACGGTGTCCATCCGTGGCCGCACTTCATTCCATGCATGGAAACCAAGAATGGGCCCGTCTCGACTAGATCCGTGCCCAAAATATCAATCCGCGTCAGTAGTTCCATATTTACTGGTCTTACTGCAGCCACGAATGATCCTTAGCTTTCCTGCGAGCTGCTCTCCACGTAACGAGCTCTCCAGATTTTTCAACGGAGCGACCCATGATTGGCGCACGTCATCTCACGTTCATCCCTGCCCTGTTTCTCGCGGCGAGCACACTATTGGCGCAAGCTAACGCACTATTCGCGCAAGCTCCGGAGGCGTACCGTGTGGAGATCACCCCAACCGTCGTCGAGCTCGAGGTCGGTGATTCCTTGAAAATCTCGGCGCGTGTGTTCGATGCCGGAGGAAACGCGGTCGACCCCGACCGCCTGGTTTTCGTGTCCAGTGCGCGTCGGGCCGCCGATGTTGGCCAAGACGGCAGAGTGCTCGCGATTGCGCCGGGACACTTCACCGTCACGGCGATCGCATCCATTGGAGACCAAGCTGCCCGGGGAGAGGTTCCCGTCTTCATCCCTGATCCACCGTTGACGGAGATCCGCATCTCGTCGCGGGCCGAGCGACTCTACGTGGGCGCCAGTGAGCCTCAATACATCACCATCATGGATCGGAGCGGAGCGGTCCGGCACGACGTCGACGTCTCGTGGTCCACCGACGACCCGTCGATTGCAATGGTCGACCGTTTCGGGATCATCACGGCCCGCAAACCCGGAACCGTCATCGTGACCGCGACCGCGCCCCTGGTCTCTGCCAACCGGCGGTATGAAGTGACGGCAAACCCGATCACCAGTTTCCGTCTCGAAGCGGATGCCGATAGCGCGCGGACCGGTGACGTCATCCACTTCAAGGGCATGGCCCGCGATCGCGAGGACCGACTCGTCGATGACGTGACCGTCACCTATTCGGTGTCGCCCGTGCGGGGCTATCAGGTACGCGCCAATGTCATCCTGCCGGCGTGGCGCGCCGACACGATCCAGGATGCGCCGGTTGCCGGTTTACCCAGAGCGGAGATTGACGACCGCGGCGAGTTTGTGGCCGAGACGCCGGGGACCTACGTCGTGCTCGCCAACGCCCCCGATCACTCGGCCCGCCGTACGGTGACGATCACGGCCCGCGATGTGTCTCGCCGAGTCGAGCTTCTCGGTCAGGGAGCGGTGCGCGACGTGCGCACGTCAGATTTCTGGGTGTGGGAGGGGGTCGATGGCCGCGACTATGCCGTGACAGGCACGCATTCGGCCAATGGCGCTGCCTACTTCTGGGACGTGACCGATCCCACGCAGCCGGACATAGTGGACAGCGTCGTCGTGGACGGACGCACGGTCAACGACGTCAAGGTCTCTGAAGACGGGCGCGTGGCGGTCATCTCCCGAGAAGGCGCCTCGAACCGGCGGAACGGCATCGTCATTCTCGACGTCACGAATCCGCGAGATGTGCGGCAGCTCTCGGTGTTCGATGATCAACTGACGGGGGGTGTCCACAACCACTTTATCTATGATGATCACGTCTACGTCATCAATAACCTTCGCCGATTCGATGTCATCAACATCGAAGACCCCCGCAAGCCCTATCGGGTTGCGGTCTTCGAGTTGGATACGCCGGGTCACGTCATCCATGATGTTTGGGTGATAGACGGGGTTGCCGTCGTTTCGTATCTGTTCGATGGCGTGCTGTTGATCGATGTGGGCAACGGCGTCGCCGGCGGAAGTCCATCCAACCCCGTTCAGTTTGCGTCGTATAAATACCCCGTGGCGGTCACAGGTGATGTGGCCATAGCGGTGCCGACCCACGCTGCGTTCCCCTACCAAAGTCCGACCGGCAAATTCTATGTCTTCGTCGGAGACGAGGCCTTTCGCTCGATGGAGCGTGGTAAGCCAACCGAGGGCGTGGGGTACATCCACGTTGTCGACTTCACAGATATGGAGAATCCGGAGGAGGTCGCGCGTTTCGAGGTACCCGAGGCGGGATCGCACAACTTCTGGGTACTCGGGGACACCCTCTACGCCGGGTTTTTCAATGCCGGCCTGAGGGTGATTGACATCTCTGGTGAGCTAAAGGGGGATCTGTACGCGCAGGGACGAGAGATTGCGCGCTTCGTGCCGCAGGATCCCGAGGGCTTCACCGCCAACGCCGCGTTCACCTGGGGAGCGCAGCCGCACAAGGGCAATGTGTTCTTTGCGGACGGGAACAGTGGGTTGTGGATCGTGCGGTTGCAGCGGCGGGAACGGCTGGTGCAATGATCCAGGAACAACGGTTACCGGTTACCGGTTACCGGTAACCGGGTTTTATCGCACATGTCCCGCGCCCTCGACCACAAACCGTCGCGAGGTCAGCTCCTCCAGGCCCATCGGCCCGTACGCGTGTACGCGTGACGTGCTGATGCCGATCTCGGCGCCCATGCCGAGCTGAAACCCGTCGTTGAAGCGCGTCGACGCGTTCACGAGCGTGCATGACGACTGGACCTGCCGCGTAAACGCCGCCGCCGTCTCGGCGTTCTCGGTGACAATCGTGTCGGTATGATTCGACCCGAAGCGGCGAATGTGGTCGATGGCCGCGTCCATATCGGGAACGACCTTCACGGCCACGATCAGATCGAGGAACTCCCGGCCCCAATCGTCCTGCGCGGCAGCGGTAACGTCTGGGACGATCGCCCGTACGGCTTCGTCGCCTCGGACTTCGACGCCCCCTTCTTGGTAACTTGCGATGAGGGCGGGTAAAAACGCCGACGCCACATCCTCGTGGACCAGCACGGCCTCGGTGGCGTTGCACGTGGCGGGGGCCGACGTCTTGCCGGTGACCGAAATCTCCAAGGCACGAGCGAGGTCCGCGTCGACGTCGACGTACACGTGGCAAATGCCGTGGAAGTGCTGCACGGTGGGAATGGAGGAGTTCGCGCTCACGTACCGGATGAGCGTCTCGCCGCCGCGGGGGATGACCAGGTCGATGCAGTCGTCGAATGTGAGCAGCTCGGCGACGGCCTCGCGTCCGGCGGAGCCCACCAGCACGAGCGCCTCTTCGGGTAGACCGTGTTCGCGAAGCGTTGCGTGGATCACCTCGGCGAGCGCCTCGTTGCTCTCGAGCGCCTCCCTGCCCCCCTTCAGGATGCAGACGTTGCCGGATTTGAAGCAGAGGGCGAACGCGTCGATGGTCACGTTGGGGCGCGACTCGTAGATCATCATCACGACACCGAGTGGACAGCGAACGCGCTTCACGCGGAGGCCGTTCTCGAGCGTCTGGTCGCGGGTGATCTGGGCGACCGGGTCGTCCAGGTCCGCTACCTGCCTCAGCCCCTCGGCCATCTGCCCGAGACTCTCGGTCGTGATACTGAGCCGCTTGAGCTTCGGAGTCGAGAGTCCTTCTTCTTCGGCACGAGCGATGTCCGCTGCGTTGGCTCGGAGGATGTCCTCTTCCGCGGCCACGAGCGCCCCCGCCAGATCACGCAGGTAGTTGTTCTTCCGCTCGGTCGTGAGCGTCGCCACGTGCTGTGCGGCGTCGCGTGCGGCCTCGGCCGCCCTCCGTACCTCACTCATTCCTGTACTCTCCGTTGTCCAAGCCCTGCCGGTGTTCGCGTCCCTGCCCCCGGGCCGAACGTCTGTTCGTTGTTCTTCAGGTCGAGCAAGACCAGATCCTCTCGTTGCACGATCTCCTCCACGTACTTGTATCCAAGCACTTTCTCGAACTCGTCGCTCCGCCGCCCCTTCATGCGCCGAATCTCCGACGCCGGGTACGATACGAGACCCACCGCGAAGGCCTCCCCTGGCCTATCGAGCAAGTCGACGCGCGCGCCGATCCCGAAGTCTCCCTCGACATCGACGATGCCGATGGGTAAGAGGCTGGCCCCACGGTCGACGAGCGCGCTCTTGGCGCCGTCGTCCACGACGATCGATCCCCGCGAACGGCTACGGATGGCGATCCACCGCTTCCGCTCCGTGAGACGCTTGGTCGCCGGTAGGAAAAGCGATCCGACTTCATCGCCATTCACGACGCGCGTGAGGAGTCCGGGCTCCCTGCCCGAAGCGATCACGGTGGGAACGCCCCAGTCACTTGCCAATCTCGCTGCCCGGACCTTCGCCCTCATTCCTCCTACACCGGTCTCGCTCTGGTCATCGGTGATGTGGCGGTCGATGGCCGAGCCGACTTCGATGGTGCTGATCACCTCGGTAGCCTCTTCCTCGTCATCGCCGAACCGAAGCACGCCGGCGACAGCACTCAAGATCACGAGGAGATCGGCAGTGGTCAGACTCGTCACGAGCGCCGCGAGATGGTCGTTGTCTCCGATCTTCGCTTCGTCATCCGCGAGCGGGTCGTTCTCGTTGATGATCGGAAGGATGCCCCGCGACAACAGCTCCTGCAGCGTGTGCCGCGCGCTCAGGAACCGGCGCCGGTCCTCGATGTCCTCCTGCATCAGCAGCTGCTGCGCGACGACGGTACCGCACTTCTCGAACTCTCGCGCGAACATCGTCATGAGTTGATACTGCCCCACGGCCGCAGCCGCCTGCCGCTCAACCACCGTCGTCGGAGGCTGGTCCTTCCCCAACCCGAGGTATCCCGCCGCGACGGCACCCGACACGACAAGTACGACCTCGAGACCCGCGTCACGCAGCGCGGTGACGTCGTTGGCTATGCGCTCAATAACTAGCGGTTCGAGCTTCCCCGCGGGCGCGATGATGCCGCTACCGACTTTGACCACGACACGGCGGAGTTCGCCGAAGTCCCGGCCGGTTTCCGCGGTGACGTTCACGCCGCGTTCCCGTCGTCGAAAAGGACGCCGGCTTTACGGGCGGAAAGAACGAAGCCCTTGATCATCGCCGAGCTGAAGCCCTGATGCTCCATCTCGTTGAGCCCTGCGATGGTGCAGCCCCGTGGCGTCGTGACCCGGTCGATTTCCGACTCCGGATGACGGTTGTCGCGGAGGGCGAGCGAAGCGGCTCCCCTCGCGGTCTGCGCCGCAAGCAGCAGCGCGTCTTCGGGGTGGAAGCCGATCTCGATTCCGCCCTGGGAGGCCGCCCGAACGGATCGTAAAAAGAACGCCACGCCGCACGCGCACAGAGCCGTGGCTCCGACCATCATCTCGTCGTCGATGCGGAGCGTGAGCCCCACCCCATCGAACAGGCTCTCTGCCTCGTCGAGGCCGCCGACCGAGTCGGGATCGGCCGAGAGGCACGACGGAGGGGGATCTCGAATATCGCCTTCCCGCTTGACGGGCCAGCGCAGCGGGTACCTACTTCGGTAACGCAGGCTGCGAGTCTCTCTATGGGCGACCGTCCCACCCCTGACAAAGGGACCATTACCCGTATCCTCGCGAATTGCCACGGTGCGGATAGGAAGCAGGCGCTCGAGCGCGTTCTTCCTCTGGTCTACGACGAACTGCGCGGCCTGGCCCGGGCCCATCTCCGGCACGAGCGCCCCGATCACACATTGCAGGCCACGGCGCTGGTGCACAAGGCGTATCTGCGTCTCCTGGGTGGCGAGGATCCACCCTGGAACAACCGGCGCCATTTCTTTTCTGCCGCCGGCGAGGCGATGCGCCGAATCCTGATCGAGCACGCCCGGAAGCGCGGCCGTCTCAAGCGAGGGGGCAAACGCGTGCGAGTAGAGTTCCGCGACGCCAATCTCGCGACCGACCAGGATCCGGGAGAGATCCTGGCCCTCGACGAGGCGTTTCGGCAGTTAGAAGAACAGGACCCCCGGGCAACCGACGTGGTCCGGTTGCGCTTCTTCGCCGGGCTGAGCGTCGACGAGACGGCGAAGGCCCTGGAGCTGTCTGAGCGGACGGTGAAGCGGGAGTGGGCCTTCACCCGGGCGTACCTGTACGTGGCCCTCGAGGAAGAGTCCAAAGCCTGAGTCAGGGAAGCATCGAGATTCGATGGAACAGACGACCGACGACGAGACCATTGGGCCACCCACCCAGTTAAGTTTTGTATCGCCCCAGGGTTCTTGGACAGTGATTTGAAGGTAATCATTTCTACGCAGCCGCGTCCAGGCCGACGAAGTCGCGTCGCACTTGAGCCGGGCTGCGATAGTCGTACTTCTCCAGCATCCACTGCTCGTTGTACGTCCGCTTGAACTCGAGCAAGGCCAGGCGGAGCTCCTCGATCGTCTCGAAGCTCCGTACCCACAAGACGTTTTCCTTCAGCGTGCGGATGAAGCGCTCAGCGACACCGTTGCCTTCGGGCTCCCGCACGAAGCTCGGAGAGCTTTCGATGCCGAAGAACGCGACCTCCTGTTGGAAATCGTCGGCCAAATAGTTCGACCCGTGGTCGTGACGCAGCCGCAGCCCGCGGGCCACGCCTTCGCCGATGCCCCCGAAGCGTTCCCGGATGCCCTGGCGAATCGGCTCCAGGGCCTCGAAGCGGTTCCCGCGCTTGGCGGCATGGAGCCCGATGCACTCGGTCGCGCAGTGATCGACGGCCACGAAGACGAAGGCTGCCCCCTCGGCGACGGTCACGGTGGCCGTCATGTCCGTGCCCCACATCACGTCGGGCGCCTCGGTGGTGATGGTCCCGTCGTGCGCCTTTGGCCCGTGCGCGTGGCCCGCGCGCTGCGGGGCCTGGAGGCCGGACTCCCGCATCAACCGCCGCACCCGTTCCTGCGAGGTCCGAATCCCGTCGACCCGCAGCTTCGCCCAGGCCTTCCGGTACCCCTCGCCATGAAACGGCGAGGCTTCGAGCACCCGGCGAATGTGGGCCACCAGGACGTCGTCCGGGGCAGCGCCGATCGGCCCGCGGCGACGACACGGCGCAGGGGACCGTGTCGCCTGCCGCCGCGCATACACACTGGAGCGGGCGCGGTGCCACACGCGGCAGACCCGCTGCACGCCATACGCCCGACGGGTGGAGATCGACTGGGCGCCACTCATCGCGTCGACCTCCGCCGGGCCAAAGGGCCGCCGGCCTCCAGCTGATCCACCTTCGCGTACAGTAACTCGGTCTCCATCAGCAGCTCGCCGATCTTGGCCTGCAGCCGACGATGGTCTTCGTCCCGAGCATCCGGTGCGCGGCTCTTTAGGCCCGCCTGCCCCGCAGCCAGAAACTGAGCCCGCCAGTGCGACGCCCGCGCCGCCGTGATCCCCACCGCCCGCGACACCGACTCGAGATCCTCCCCGCGCAACAGACGCAGCACCACCTCACGCTTCCGCCCGGCCGAGAACCGACCCCCACGGCCGCGCCCGGCGGCCGCGCCGGTCGCCACCGATTCCTCAACGTGCTTCCTCATCTCGACACTCCTCCTGCGAGAACTCTCTCGCAATCAAGTGTCCAAGAAAACCCTAGGGCGCAGGAGGTTCTGCTATCTGCCGGAGGTCGTCATGAAAGCCATCCCGACCGTCCCCTTAGGCGCACTCATGCTCGCCGCGGCCTGTGGCGGTTCACCGACTGCGCCCACACAGGCCCCCTCTGCACCACCCGCCCCTGCCCTGTTCGCCGTGACAAAACCCGGTCTGAATGGAAACACTGTCACGTTTAACTGGGACGCCGGACAGACGCCGGCGTTTCTAGTCGAGATCGGCCACCAGCCGGGGGCGAGCGATGTGGCAGTCATCGAGGTTGACCAACCCACCCTGACTTGGGATGCACCTGCTAGGGGTGTTGATGTTGAGTACTTTGTCCGTGTGCGAGGAAAAAACGACGTGGGCATAGGGCCGCCATCCAATGAGGTGAGGGTCCAGTCCCTAGATGTGAGGGACTTCATAGAAGCACTGTTTCTTTCGGATGGACCGCTTAGCGTTGGACAGCCCATTGGCTTTATGGGTGGATTTCCCGTCGGGTCTCAAATCACAGTCAGATTCTTGAATACGGTACAGGAATTCCAACACTTCGAAGTACGGGAGTTAACCAGAGGTTGCTCCGAGAAAATAGTGCCTCCCGGTTTCTCGAGGATTCCATGCGCCATGGGCCTAACTTTCACTTATTCAGAGACCAGTGACCGGGAGCGCATATTAGACGCCTTACAGGGGGGGCCGAGACCCCCTAAGAATGAAGTCTGGGTTTACGACAGAGCCTTGGGATGTGAGGGGGGTCATGACGTCCAAAATTTCTACGAGGCTGGATCTCCTGTAACTTGGGCAGCGATTATTTGCGTTCCCTCCTCTGCCGACCATTACGAAACGCCTCATGGGATGGGGCATGCTCTGGGATTCCAAGAGCTGCCACCTTATCCCCACGAACAGGGTCCCGCCCAGGACCCCTTCGATCTCCCGATTTCACTGATGCGCGAGGGTTCAGATCAATGCTTGCTGGCAGACTATGAGTTTGCCGCCGTAGAGGCAGTATACGCAGCTGGTTTGAGGCCAGGAGATAGCCGGGTAGTGTCCCTAAATTTGTGTAGAAGCTGAAGTCTGATTCAGAGGTGAGAGACACGGACCTCTGGACGGGGTGGAAGAAAAAGAGGAAGCTCCTCGGGAGAAGTAACAACCCGAGAATCCGATCGCTGTGAACGCAGTGATCAAGAAAAGGAGCTTCCTCTATGCAGGACGTTGGCGAAATGGTACCGGTGGCGCAAGAGGCCGTGCGTCAGGATTTGCGAGCGATGTTCCGCGGTGCGATCCGGGCGAGTCTGGAGCTGTTCTTGGAAGCGGAGTTGGAAGCGTTGGTGGGAGCGGAGTGGTACGCGCGCGTCGCGGGCCGTCGCGATCGCCGCAATGGCGCGTACACCCGCCGCTTGTTGACGAGCCTCGGCCAGATCGACGTGACGGTGCCGCGCTCACGGGAGAGTGGATCCACGGGCGAGGTGCTGGGCCGCTACCAGCGTCGGACGGCGGAGATCGACGACCTCTTGGCCAGTGCGTACGTGAACGGTGTGTCGCACCGAAAGGCGGGCGAGCTCACGGAGGCGTTGCTCGGAGAGCGGGTGTCGCGCTCGACCGTCAGCCGGGTGGCCAAGCGGCTGGATGCCGAGGTGGAGGCGCTGCAGCGGGCACCGATCGATGGCGAGCATCCCTATCTGTACCTGGACGCCACGTTTGTGGACGCGCGGTGGGCGCGAAAGGTCGAAAACGTCTCGGCGCTGGTGGCGTATGCCGTGGGACCGGATGGTCACCGGCAGCTGCTCGGCGTGTCGGTGGCGGCAGAGGAGTCGGAGGCGAGTTGGTCCGAGTTGTTGCAGCAGCTGACCGACCGCGGCCTCACGGGGGTGCAGTTAGTGATTGCGGATCAGCACGCGGGCCTGGCGGCCGCCGTGCGACGGTGGCTTCCGGAGGCCAAGCGGCAACGCTGTACGGTGCACCTGCAACGGAACGTGTTGACGAAAGCCCCGCAGCGGCTGCGGAAACGCCTCGCCCGCGAGGTGGCCAGCGTGTTTCGGGCTTCGAGTCTGGGCGATGCGCGGAAGCAGCTAGCTCGGCTGCAGACCCGGTGGAGCAAGCAACTCCCCGAAGCCATGGCCTGTCTGACGAGCGGGTTTGCGGGGGCGACCACGTTCTATGCGTTTCCGCCGTCGCACTGGAAGAAGCTTCGCACGACGAACGGGCTCGAGCGGTTGCACGGCGAAATCAAACGGCGCACCAAGGCGGTCGGTGCGTTTCCCGATCGGGCGAGCGCATTGCGATTGATCACTGCGGTGGCGTTGAAGGTGACTACAATCTGGGGTGAGCGGCGGTATGTCGACGTGTCGTTACTCGAGAACCAGGAGGTGCATCAAGCAGCGTGATGAACGTGCCGAGGAGCTTGCTCAAATACTTTTACACACAACTCGGGACTTGACCGATAGCCGACAGGTCTTCATCAACGCCGGGGTCATCGAGCCCTGAAGTCCAACCAAACGTATCCCCAGACCCGATGGCGGTCAGCAATAGCCGCCGTTCGTGTGTTGCCCGGGGGCAGATCACCGTCGGAGGCCGCGGCGGCCGCCGACGCCTGCGAGCGGCGCTTGTGCAGAGGCGAGGGGGCTGAGCCGAGCTAGCCCGCCGCCCTTGGCCCCTGATTGCGCGTTTTGGCGCTTGAAAGAATAGGACCTGTTGAATCGGTGGCCGTCTTGTCCGCTTCGGGCGCCCGGCGAGTTTCGGGACCGAGCGGGTCGACTCGTCGAGGGTAGGGTGCGAAGACAGCTCGCCCGGCGGGGGTGGATCCCGTCGAGGTGTTGAAGACCGGGTAGGTTGCCACGGCCAGGCACAATGGCCACTCTCTCTGCATGAGGGATGCCCCAAGCGCCGAATTTTTGGTGCTTCAGGAAACCGTTGCCGGCCGATACTCGCTCGATCACGAGTTGGGCCGTGGTGGAATGGGTATCGTTTTTCTCGCACGCGACGTCGGACTCGACCGGCCCGTCGCCATCAAGCTCTTCCCACCCGAAATGGCCGTCGACGTCTCGCTGCGAGAACGATTTCTCCGTGAGGCCCGCACCGCGGCGAAGTTGTCCCACCCCAACATCGTGCCGATCCACGCGGTCGAGGAACACGACGATCTCGTCTTCTTCGTCATGACGTTCGTGGAGGGTGAGACGCTCACCCAGCGTCTCGCGTCCCGTGGGCCGTTGCCGGTGCGGGACGCCGTCCGGGTGTTGCGCGAGGTGGCCTGGGCTCTCGTGCAGGCTCATGCACAGGGGATCGTCCACCGGGACATCAAGGCAGACAACATTCTCCTCGAGCGGGGTTCCGGTCGGGCAATGGTCACGGACTTCGGTATTGCCAAGGTGTCGGGCGTCGGTCACGATACCGACGAGCACGAAATCATGGGTACTCCGGAATTCATGAGTCCCGAGCAGGCCACTGGCGAAGCGGTTGATGATCGGACCGACATCTATTCGCTCGGCGTTGTGGCCTTCCTCGCGTTGTCGGGGAGGATGCCGTTCGAAGGAGCCACGGCCTCGGAGATTCTGGCGCATCACATTCGCACCCCAGCGCCGCGCCTCCACACGTTGGCCCCCGGCGTGCCGAGCAAACTTTCCGCGTTGGTGGACAAGTGTTTGGCCAAGAAGCCGAGTGCCCGCATTGCCACCGCCAACGACCTTGCCGAAGCGCTCGACACGGCACTCGAGACCCGGCGCGAACTTCCTGTTGCCGTACGCCTGTTCGTCGAGGAGATCAAGCGGCGGAAAGACCAGAGCCGTGGCCTGGCGTATACGTTGGTCGTCCTTTTCACGGCGCTCATGGTCATGTCTCTGATGTTAAGGGGAGCACCTGCCTCGATGGGCGTCGGCTTGGCGCTTCTCGGATTGCTGGCTGCGGGTCCGACGTTGGGAGCGGTCCGGCGCATACGCCGCGTGCTCGCCGCCGGGTACGACCAAGAAGATGTCGTACACGCGTTCAACCAGGACATCGCGGCACGGCACGAAGAGCTAGCGTTCCTCTACGGTCCTGACTACGCGCAACGAGCGACCAAGCTCCGCAAGACCGCGTATGGGGCATTCGCGACGGCGGCGGTTGGCATCGTGGGTCTCCTAGGCTTCCCGGACGCGGCGCCGTTCTTTTTGCCTTTGGCGAGCGGCGCGACCCTGGTGGGGATTTCGACCGGTATGCCCGCAGACAAGCGGTCTGATCGCAAGGCGAAGCGCACGTGGAAGTTCTGGAAGGGGCGCATCGGCCGCTGGTTATTTCGTGTTGCGGGGATCGGGCTCGAACCTCCAGCTCAGACGACAGCCCTCACCCACCGCCCCACCGAGATTGCCGTCGGCATCGCCGTGGCGAGCCTCTACGAATCCTTACCCAAAGAAGCACGGAAGGCGTTGCCCGACCTTCAGGATGTGGCTCGAGGGCTCGAGGACGACGCGCAGCGCATGCGCGAGCGGATCAACGAGCTGAATCAACTGTTGGAAGACTCGGGTGACGCCGAATCCGACCCGGCAGCCGAAACGGCTGACACGCTTGCGGAACAGCGGCACCGTGCCGCGAAGCGGATTGCCGAACAGCGAGACGAGGCACAACAGCGCTTCCGTGACGCCGTTGCCGCGCTCGAGACATTGCGAGTTGATTTGTTGAAGATGTTAGCCGGATCGACGAATCTCACGAGCGTAACGACGAACCTCGGCAACGCGCGCGAGTTGGCGGCGGATATCGATCGGTTGCTGAAAGGGCAAGCGGAGGTGAGGGAGCTTTTGGGGGAGTAGGGAACACTATCTATACCTCCCAGACTTCCCTATTTTCCCCCATGATCCGAATTTTGCCCCTCGTCCTCGCCATGCAGGTAACTGGCGAGACGAATCCGCCACCGGAGGCCGGGGCCATCGACTCCTCCCTGGTCCATGCCAACGGCCGCATTTCGCCCACCGTGATCGCCATCCGCTCCGCCGCCCCTATCAAGCTCGACGGCGTCCTCGACGAGGAGATCTGGCAGCAGGCCGAGCCCGTGACCGGATTTCGGCGGGAACGCCCGGGCGACGGTGAACCGGCCGCGGAGAGCACCGCGGTCCGCGTCGTCTTCGATGATCGCGCCCTCTACGTGGGTGTCCGCCTTTACAACGAGGACGAGAGAACCCTTTCCAAGAGGCTGGGCCGGAGAGACGATTTCCGAATTCAGACCGACAAGTTCTTCGTGATCATTGATCCACATCACGATCATCGCACCGCAGTCATATTGGGCGTTACCACCGTGGGGGTCCTCGAGGATGGGTCGATGTCGGGCGACCGCCTCTACCCGTTCGATATGTCTTGGAATCCAGTCTGGGAAGCGCGCACCACCATCGACTCGGCAGGATGGACGGCGGAGATGCGGATACCGTTTTCGCAGCTCCGCTTTTCGGGGGAGCACACGCAGGTGTGGGGGATTCAGTTCATGCGGATCGTTCAGCGTGCCGGGGAAATGTCGTCTTGGGCGTGGACGCCTCCGACCGAACCCGGCTATGTGTCGAAGTTCGGCCATCTGCTTGGCCTCTCCCAGATCCCCGCCCCACGCCGCTTGGAGGTTCTGCCCTACGTCCTCCCCCAGAGCACGTTCACTGAAGGGGCAGACCCCCAAAATCCCTTCAACGATGGAAGCCTCTACCAATTCTCGGGAGGGGCGGACCTCAAGTATGGCGTGACCAGCGATCTCACCCTCGACGTCTCGGTCAATCCGGATTTCGGTCAGGTAGACGCTGATCCCGCGGTGGTCAATCTCACGAACTTCGAGACGTTCTTTCCCGAGCTTCGCCCGCTCTTCATTGAAGGCGCCAACATCTTCGACTTTGGCCTCGACGCCCAATTGGGCACCGGCCGCGAGTTCTCCTTCAACCGTGAGGGTTCGTCCCTCTTCTATTCCCGGCGCATTGGGCGGGCGCCGTCTCGTTCGCTTGCCGGCGCGGCACCGTACGTGAACGCGCCAACCGCCACGAGCATTCTTGGCGCGGCGAAGTTGTCGGGGAAAACGCGGAGCGGGTGGTCCATCGGGGTGTTCCAGGCCGTCACCGCCGAGGAGCACGCTCAACTCGCGACGGCGCCGGGCCAACCGCTCCCCGAGCAATCGGTGGAGCCGCTCACGAGCTACAGCGTCGCGAGGGGGCAAAAAGACTTCGGCCAGGGCTCGGGCCAGGTGGGCTTCGCCTTAACGGGGGTGCACCGAAATCTCTCCGACCCGGTCTTCAACACGCTGACCCGCGCGGCCTATAGCGGCGGGGTCGACTTCGTGCAGCGGTTTAAGCGGAACGCCTACGCGTTGAACGGTGTGTTCGCCTTCTCGCATCTGCGAGGCGACCCGGCGGCGATGCTCGCCGTGCAGCAATCGTCCGGCCACTACTTCCAGCGGCCCGATCAAGACTATCTGACGTTGGACTCCGCGGCCACGATGATGAACGGGTCGTCGGGGATGTTGAGCTTTGCAGAGACGGAGGGAGATTGGACCTTCGGTGTGGCCGGGGCATTCTCCTCGCCGGGGTTCGAGATCAACGACGCGGGGTTTCAAACCACGGTCGATCGCATCGTCGGCAACGTGCGGGTGGGTCGACGATGGCTCACGCCGGGACCGGACTTCCGAGCGCTCCGCGTCAACATATCGGCCAAGACATCTGCGAACTTTGACGGCGCCAACCTCGGGAGGTCCATCAGTGCCGATTTAAGTACCGAACTGAACAACTTGTGGCGGATGGGCGCGTCCGGGGGTGTGGAATTCGAGCGATTCGACGATCGGGAAACGCGGGGCGGCCCGCTTATCGTGGTTCCCGCGAAGTGGAATGCGCGCGGGTCGGTCAATACTGACTTTCGCAAGATCGTGTCCGTCGGTGTGTCGGCTCGAGTCGAACAAGACGTGGAAGGCTCCTGGGCCTTCGATCTCCGACCAAGCTTCCGCATAACGACCCGGGGGCCGTTCACCTTCAGCGTCACCCCGGCCCACCGGCGCTCGCATGCAAAAGCATTCTATGTCACCCAGCGCAGCGATCCCCTTGCGCTTTCGACGTTCGGGAGACGGTTCGTCTTCTCGGAGTTGGACCAGACGAGCGTGGACATCACGTTGCGTGCAGACCTCGCGCTCACCCCCAAGATGACCGTTCAACTCTACGCCCAGCCGCTCATCGCCTCCGGCTCCTACGCGGGGTTCAAGGAATACGCGCGCCCGAGCAGCTTCGATTTTATCCGCTACGATACGGCGCCGGGAGCGACCATCGCATTCGATCCGGCGTCGAATAGCTACACCGCGGACGCCGACGGAGCGGGACCCGGGGCGCCAGTCACCTTCTCCAATCCCGATTTCTCGGTTCGCTCCCTGCGCACCAACTTCGTGTTCCGGTGGGAGTATGCACCCGGCTCCACCGTGTTCTTGGTCTGGAGCCAATCTCGTTTCACCACGACATCGAACTCCGCATTCGATGTGTTCAACGACTTCGGCAACCTCTTCCAAGACAACCAGCAAAATATTCTCTTAGTTAAGCTGAGCTACTGGCTAAGCTACTGATAGCTGGTACGCCTCCGCCACATCCTCCACATTGGGGCACCGTTCAACGACCATTCCCAGTTGGCAAGGAAGGATGCTGTTTTCCCGAAAGCCTCCAAACCTACGTGCCCAGCATCTCCGAAGCGGTGAAGTTGGAATGACGGCGCTCCTCGTCGCCGTGCTGCTCCAGGTTCCCACGAGCGCCCTTGGCCAGGCTCCGCCGGGCGATCCGCTCGCCGGCCTCGACGCCTACATCGAGCGGACGATGAAGGACTGGGAGATCCCCGGCAGTGCGGTGGGGATTCTCAAGGACGGATCGGTCATCTACGCGAAGGGTTTCGGGGTCCGGGAGCTGGGGAGGCCCGGGCGGGTCGACCCCGCGACGGTGTTCGGGAACGGCTCGACCACCAAGGCGTTCAACGCCGCCGTCCTCGGGACTCTGGTCGACGAGGAGGTTTTGGACTGGGACGATCCGGTGGTGGAGCATTTGCCCTGGTTCCAACTGTACGATGCCTACGCAACCGCGGAGGTGACGATCCGCGATCTCCTGTCACACCGGACCGGTGTCCGGGCGGGGTTTTACCAGCTCCTGCAGTACTGGGGCTCCCGGACCAGCCGGGACACCCTGGTCTGGCGACTCCGCTATGAGGCCAGGGCCGCGAGTCTCCGCTCGGCCTTCATCTACCACAACATCACGTACACGGCCGCCGGCGTCGTAGCGGAAACGGTCAGCGGGCGATCCTGGGAGGATCTTCTCCGAGAGCGCATTCTGGAGCCCCTGGAGATGGGGTCGAGCACGCCCTTCGTCTCGGAGCTCAGTCGGGAGAACGTCTCCTCCCCCCACACCAAGGCCGGAGGCCGGGTTTTCGCCGTGCCCTTGCTCGATCTTTCCAACATCGGCCCGGCCGGCTCCCTCAACTCCAGCGTGGAGGACATGCTGAAGTGGCTCCGGATGCTGCTGGATGATGGCGAATACCTGGGTCGGCGCGTCCTGAGCCCCGAGGTCGTGGAGGCGATGTTCACCCCCAACATCCGGATGCCGACGAGCAACCTGGCGGAGCCTCACTTCTCCCAGTACGGCCTCGGTTGGCAGCTCGGAGATCACCAGGGGCGGAAGGTCGCCCTGCACACGGGCTCGGCGAAGGGCTTCCGTGCCTTGATGACCCTGGTGCCGGAGGAGGAACTGGGGTTCGTCATCTTCAGCAACCGTCACGTGAACGAGTACCCGGTGGCGATAATGCGGACGCTCTTGGACCGCTTTCTGGGACCCGCGAACGCCCCGGACCGGAGCGCGGAGCACCTGGAGACGCAAGACGAGGCCCGCCGGGCCGCGGCAACCCGGGAATCGGTCCTGGAAGAGGAACGCATCGAGGGGACGAGTCCGAGCCTTCCCATCCAGTCCTACGCCGGCCCGTACGAAATCGACCTTCTGGATCCTACCGAGGTGCGTGTTGAAGACGGGAGGCTGGTCTGGCACGTGAGCCCCGCCTTCGTCGCCGAGCTGCGGCACTGGCATCATGACGTCTTCCGGGTGGAGCGCTGGCGGGATCCGCTCTGGGAGGGCTACTCTAGCCTCCATCCTTTGGTGACCTTCGTGTTGGACGGGGGAGGAATCCCCCGCCGGATGGAGGTGGAGGGAATCGGCGCCTTCCGAAGGGTGGAGCCCTGACGACCGTACGTACCGCCTCCAAACCTGCGTGAACCTTGAGCAACAGTGAAAGGACAGAAGATGCGATTGATTGCCATCACCAGTCTGATCGTGAGCCTGCTGCTGGGCTCGCATCCCGCCGTCGCTCAATCCCCCATTCCTCCGGCTCGCGATTCCGTGTACCGCCAGTTCCTCGACTTCGGCAGCCTGGTGAAAGGTGGATCACTCGTGCCCCACTGGATGGCCGACGGGCGGTCGTTCTGGTACGTGGAGGGGGCACCGGCGCGCACCACGGTCGTAAAAGTCGACCCGGCGGCGAATACGGTGGCACCACTCTTGGATGCATCCCGGCTGCGCGCCGCGCTCGCCCCGGTACTGGGACACCAGCCACCCTACGAAGGACTGCCTTTCGAGACGTTTCAATTTCTCGACGGCGAGACGGCCATCCGTTTCGAGCTCGAAGAACGCGCGTTTCGTGTGGATCTGAATTCCTACGGCGTCACTGCTCTCGAGAGCCCACCGACGTCTGGCCCGCCGCCGCCGAATCAGCCGCCCTCTCCGGAGATCCAGGAGTTGCCTGCGCCACGTGGGCCTTGGACGGCGGTCGCGAAAGACCACAACCTGTCGCTACGGTCGAGCAACGACGGGCGCTTGGTGCCGCTCACGGATGGTGGAGTGGAGCGGTTTCCCTGGACGCTTGGCTCTGCGTTCCGGAGCCAGGCAGCACTTTGGTCTCCGGACGGGACACGCTTGCTGGCGTTCAAGGCGGATCGACGGAACATCCACTTCATGCCGGTCCTCCATTGGCTGAAACCGAATCGGGAGGAGATCACCTGGCAACCGTACGCGGCGGTGGGCGAGCCGCTGCCGGAGACGCAGCTCCACGTCATCGACGTGACGTCCGGTGTTCCGACCCAACTGGACGTGGCGGACGACACCGATCAGGCCGTGTTCCCCCTCGGTTGGCGCCCGGACAGGTCGGAGATCTTGATGCTGCGCACGGACCGGTTGCAAAAGCAACTCGACATGGTTGCGGTGGACCCGGCATCCGGTACGTCCCGTGTGCTCTTCACCGAGCGGCAGTCGACCTTTATCGAAGGACTCGCCTTCAATCCACAGAACCTGTTCTTCCCGTTCTCGGACGGCTCGCGGTTCGTGTGGCGCTCAGAGCGGGACGGGTGGAGTCACCTGTACCTGTATGACGCCGAGGGAACCCTGCTCCGGCAGCTGACCGCGGGAGAGACCCCCGTCGACAACGTCGTGACGATCGACGAAGAGCGAGGCTGGGTCTACTACCTGGCCCGCGACGACCGCGACCGGCCGTACGACGTGCACGTGCATCGCGTGGACTTTGACGGCAAGCGGCACACGCGTCTGACCGAAGCGACCGGCGTTCACGCGCCGGTGTTCGCACCGGACAAGGAATACTTCCTGGACACGCACTCGACCATCGACCGACCGCCGACCGTTGAGCTCAGGCAAGCCGATGGAACGAGCGTACGGGTGCTCGAGGAAGCGGACATTTCGGCGCTCGAGGCGTTACGCTGGCGGGCGCCGGAGGAGTTTCGCGTGAAGGCGGCGGATGGAGAAACGGATCTCTACGGGGCGCTCTACAAGCCGTACGACTTCGACCCCTCGAGGCGTTATCCCGTGATCGATCTGCAATATATGGGAAACTTCGTGCACTCGGCGCCGCGCGTTTTCCTCGGGACCTGGTTGGGCGACGATGCACAGTCACTCACTCAACTGGGCTTCATTGTGTATGTGGTGGATGCACGGGGCACCCCGGGGCGAGGCAAGGCTTTCCAAGATTTCACCTACAACAATGTCGGACGGATCGAGGTGCCCGACCACGTCGCGACACTCCGTCAGCTGGCGGCGACACGTCCGTACATGGACACGACCCGAGTCGGGATCACGGGTTACTCGTGGGGTGGATATTTCACGCTTCGGGCCCTGCTCAGCGAGCCGGACGTGTTCCACGTCGGGGTATCCGGTGCTCCGGTCGTGGACTTCATCGCCGCGACGGCGCCGATCGAGCCGTACATGGGGCTGCCACAAGACAACCCTGAGGGCTACGAACAGGGATCGAACGTCGCGCTGGCCGATCGACTGGAAGGGAAGCTCCTGATCGTCATCGGCACGGCCGACGTGAACGTCACGTTCAACCACTCGATGCGGATGGCGCATGCCCTCATCAAGGCCGGAAAGTTCTTCGACCTCATCGTGATGCCCGAAGAGACACATGGGCTGACACCGGCGGCTAATGCGTATTACCTGGAAGCGCGGAATCGGTACTTCGTGGAACACTTGCGGCCGTACCAAGCGGTGGTGGCGCCGGAGGTGGAGGACGGGAGCCGGTAAGTGACGTTGATTGAGTAAGCCACGGAATACACGGTTACCGGTCACGGGTAACCGGTAACCGTGATTGTCCCTAACCCGGATGAACCAAATGCCAACACCACCGTTCCGACGTCTTCCGTCGCCGATCATCCTCCTGGCCATCGCTGTCCTCGCCTGTGGCGGAGGGAACGCGTCCGGTGAGCTGCAGCAAATTGCGGACGAGTATTGGGAGCGACAGTTGGAGGACCAGATTTTTCTCCGGTTGCGCCACGGACTGCCCATTGAGCGGTTACCCGATCTTTCGTTGGAGAAGGCGCAAGCGGACTCGGTGTTCCTGACCTCGATTCTCGACCGACTGGAGTCGGTGGACGAAGGAAACCTGAGCCACGACGAAGTGCTCTCGCGACGGGTCTTGATGTGGGAAGCGGAATTAGCAGCGGAGGGCACACGGTTTTACTGGTTGTCGGCACCGGTCATGCCCTACAGCTCGCCCCTCCGGGTCGTGAACCAGGTCTTTGCTGCGTACCGGTTCGACGAGGCGAGCGACCTCGACGGTTATGTGGCCCTTCTCGGACAGTACCCGTCATTCGTGCGGGCGCTGCACGAGAAGCTCGTGGGACGGGAAGAAAGGGGCATCGTGCTGCCACAACCCGAGATCGGGTTGGTGGTACCGTATCTCACCGCGGCCATGGGCCCCGCCGGCAAGAGCTCGCTCGCGGTCGATCCCGCCCGCGTGGAGCACTTGGATGCCGAACAGATACAGCCCTTCCAGCGACAAGTGGACGAGATCATCTCCACCAACGTTGTTCCTGCCTTCGAGCGCCTGCTGACGTACATCCAAGGCGAATATGCGACGAAGGCTCCTCCCGGTGTGGGGCTGGCCCAGTATCCCGGCGGGGAAGAGTACTATCGTTACCTCGCGCGGTTCCACACCACGATGGATGTCACTCCCGAAGAGATCCATCAGATTGGTCTCGACGAGGTGGAGCGACTCTCCGCTGCGTTGGATGCGGTGAAAGATGCAGTGGGATTCAGCGGGTCGCGCGCCGAGTTTCGCCAGTTCTTGAGAACGGATGCACGCTTCTTTCCTAAATCCGCCGATGAGATCGGGGAGAAGCTCGGCGGTTTCGCGGAGCAGATGGAAAGCAAGATCGATGACTTCTTCTTGCGGAGACCCAAGGCTCCCTACGGGGTCCAGCGGCTAGCGCCCGAGCTCGAGCCCGCCATGACGTTTGGCTATTACAATCCTCCGACGAGTAATGAATCTCGCGGTCTCTATTACTACAACGGATCGAAGCTCGGCGAACGGAACATGCTCATGACGGAGGGACTCAGTTACCACGAGCTGGTTCCGGGTCACCATTTTCAGATCAACTTCCAATACGAGAACACCGACTTGCCGGACTTCCGTCGCGAGGCCGGTTACTCCGCCTACACCGAGGGTTGGGGCGACTACTCATCCAACATCGGCTTCGAGATGGGGCTGTACCAGGATCCCTACTCGCGTGCCGGACGGTATCTCATGGAGATGTTCCTTTCGGTGCGCCTGGTGGTCGACACCGGCATGAACCTGCTTGGCTGGTCTCGCGAGCGCGCGATGGATTACATGCGCGATCACGTCATCGAGTCGGAGACCCAAATCCAAACTGAGAGCCTGCGATACTCGGTAGACATTCCCGGGCAAGCACTCGCTTACAAGATGGGAAGCCGACGCTGGCTCGAGTTGCGACAGATAGCTGAGGATGCGCTGGGCGATCGTTTCGACGTGAGGCGTTTCCATGATGCCGTGCTGAGCACGGGGTCGTTGCCGATGACGATCCTGGAGCATCGTGTAGAGTGGTTCGTGGAGCAGGAGCGGTAACTAGCTGATACCGGTGTAACGCTCGCTAGCGGTGACTTATTTACCGCAGAGCACGCAGAGAACGCAGAGATTTTCTGGGGGGTCGTTCCCCCAATCGTCTCTGCGTTCTCTGCGGTCTCTGCGGTGATTGTTTTCCCCGCCGACCACCCCTTCTTTATTGGCTACGCTACTTGGTCCAGACGACGATTATCCCGCAGGCCGCCCCGGCTGAGTTGTACCGCGGCGGTACTTGTGCCGCGCTCGAGTAGACTTCAATACCCGCCACACTGTTGATGAGAATGACCTCATTGATATCGTACTCCGCAAGGGTGCCCAGCTGTGTGCCGTCGAGGTAGAGGACCGGTGGGCAACTTTGGTGGGTTATGCTCTGCCTCCGGCTCATCGTGATATCGTAGAGTCCGCGGCGTCCTTGCACATACCCGACGTAGCGGACCCGCACGCCCGGGACCCTCCGCATGACATCGGTGGCCATGGTTGGGTGCCAGTTCTCAATTTCCTCGGCATCCACGAACTCGCCGAGGCCGCGCTCTCGGCGTTCGTAGAACCCCTCGCTCACGAGCCGCTGGTGTCGGGGCGCCTCGGCAGTGACTTCAATGGGTTCGAGCTCGGGCGGTAACGGCTGCAACACCACGTCGCCGATGTCGGTGATCTCATGCGCGACGAGGGTCCCGACCAGAACCTGGGGCCTGTAGCCCACCGCGCGCACCCGGACCCGTGTGGAACCGGCCGGCGCACCGGCAACCTCGAAGCGTCCGTCGTCAGCGGTTTCCGCATAGCCCGGCTTCCCAATCAGCTCCACGGTCGCGCTCTGAAGGGGTTGCGACGTCCCCTCCGCCAACACGCGACCCCGGAGAGCCGGGGTTGAGGTGAGGGTGAGGTCCACCCGCCACACGGGACGATCGTTGGGGAAGATCGTCCCTTCGAGCTCGGCACCGCGATCATCGAAACGCAGCGCCACCACCCGACTGACGCGATCCGTATGATCCGCACGCAAGGTGACGGCCCGCTCGAGGGGGAGTCTGCAGACGGTGTACTGCCCCTCCGCGTCGGTGTCGGTGAAGATGGTGGAGCCGCGTCCTCTCCGTCCCTGCACGCCGTTCTCGCTCCAGCGGAGTTCTACCGTGGCACCCTCGACCGGCGAACCGGAGGCACCATCTCGAACCATCCCGGTGACCACGCGCTCCTGTGGATCCAACTGTTCGCCACAGAGCGCGGCCACGTCCTGTTCGGTCAGGTGGTCTCGGGGGATCTGCGCATGACTGACAGCCGGGATGAGGAATGAGACGAGGAGGAGTAGTCCGGTCACGAACCTGACGGCGCAAGCGCGTTGCTGCGCGCCGACTCGCAATGCCGTCATCGAGCGACAGACGGGCGAGAAAGCCGAGTTGTAACGGATCATCTTGAGCGCTCCGTGTCTACATGGTCCCAAACGCGAACCCCAAGCCGCCCCGCATTGAGTATAGCGCGACGCTCTGGGGTGCGCTTGTTGGTAGACCCTCTTCAGATGCGCGAGGGAGACGTGCCCGAGAACTTTCAGGCGTTCTCGACAAATTTGAGGTTGCGCTCAAGAGGGTCATCAGGATTACCCAGGGTATGTTCCAGCGGCTCTGCCCATCGGCGGCGGCGCTATCACTCGCCAGCTAAGGAGATGTCGTTCGTGAGACGAGTGTTACCAAGCTTCGCGCTGCCACATGACCGTCGTGACCCCAACCCGTTCTAATCCTCGCCGGAAGACTGGCCAGTCGTCCCGTTCATTTTCACTCAGAACTCAATTATGAGGCGGCCACGGAAAGTTCTCGATGAGATCTGCGTAGAGGTTGTAAGGGTTCACCTTGTAAGCCGCCCCGCCCTTTTCAAGGAACAATAATCCCCCGCGCGTCCAGGTCTTTGACATGCCCTCGGCCATCCGAGTGGTGCCTGACCAATCGATCGTCGAGCTTGAGGTGTGCGTCCAAGTGACGGGATCGATTTTATATATATCCGGTGCATCTACCAGAAACACTCGATTATGCCCCGCGTAAGCCGCCATCGCCGTGAAACCTGACCAATCGGTGCACCCAATTGGTGGCCCTCCAGGTGGACAATCCGACTGCTCCTGCCATGTGTTTGGATCGACCTCCCACAATATCGTGGTCTTCATCACGTAAATACGATCATTCATCACCGTCATGCCTTTGAAAGTCGACCAGTTCGTCGGCGACGAGGATACGCTGGACCAGCTATTGGGATGTGTACCCCAGGACGCATCGACCGTATGCAACACATTGTTTCGCATCACATACAGCCTGTTGTCTTCCAGCGTGCGCCGCGCGGGTCGGATCGACTGGGTTCCAGACCAATTAGGCGGTTCCAATTCGACTACGGCAGGATCACAATCCTCCTCGACCAGATTGATCTCGCACAATAGCGAATCAGCCTCGTTGGCCCATAGCACGACATGGTGTTGGGTCGTTCCGTTTCGATGTATCCAAATATCCGCCCTATCGGTGTGGGTCCCGATGAATTGGTTGCCAATGAGTTGGATATTGGTGGTCGCACGTGAGTAGTCGTTGTCTGGTTCGGCCGACAGTGCATGGGTTTGCGAGTTGACAAATCTATTCCCGAGTACCGTAATATCCGGGGAGCGTGCAATGGCAATCGCAGCCGCCCTGGCATTACCCTGTGAATAGCCGTGATTCACGACGTTGTTATACGCGATCAAGGTTTGGGGGCTGGCAGCACCCACGTAAACCGAATGGCGGCCGACGTTACGGAATTCGTTACTAACGACGCGCACGTTTGTGGCGTATGCAATGGAAATGCCGTAGCCTCTGTCGGCGGCAAACCCGACAACGTTGTGGATGGAATTGTTCGCGACCAGTACATCGTCATAAAAGAAGTTTGGGTAGCGTGCCGCGTGCCCTCCTATGATGATGCCGTGCGATACGTTATAGATGTCGAGACCTGTAAACAGAACGCCAATAATGTCGAGAGTGTCGTTTGGTTCGCTCGCAATGCCTTCCACGACCTCACCCGGAACAGGTTCGGTTGCCCGTCCCATCCGAAAGTGGGAGATTTCTACGTTCCGGATGCTGTCTCGTAATACGAACGCTCGCTTGACGTTGTCGTCGAATGCGAGTCTTGTGTAGTAACCCTCGCCGCGGATGGTGAAGTTTTCCACATTGCTAATCACGACAGCATCTTTGGTTGCCGAATCTGCAACAAAGTTGTACGTGCCGTTGGTGAGACATATGGTGTAGTTACTTTGGACGAGGCTAGAGATCTTGGCCGCGATATTGCTGTCTGCGACCGTCAAAGTGATGTCACAGCCACCAGCCATCCCGGTGACCACACGCTCCCGCGGATCCAACTGTGCGGTCAGGTGGTCTCGGGGGATCTGCGCATGACTGACAGCCGGGATGAGAAGTGAGACGAGGAGGAGCAGCCTGGTCGCGAACCTGACGGCGCAAGCGCGTTGCTGCGCGCCGACTCGCAATGCCGTCATCGAGCGACAGACGGGCGGGAAAGCCGAGTTGTAACGGATCATCTTGAGCGCTCCGTGTCTACATGGTCCCAAACGCGAACCCCAAGCCGCCCCGCATTAAGTATAGCGCGACGCTCTGGGGTGCGCTTGTTGGTAGACCCTCTTCAGATGCGCGAGGGAGACATGCCCGACAACTTTCAGGCGTTCTCGACAAACTCGACTCCGAATTCCCATCCGATGGACTCATAGTTGTCCGGATCGTCGGCCATCCGTTCCATCATAGCTTCGATACCTGCCGGACCGAACCAGATCAACACCCGAGCCTCTGCCTCGGATTCGTTGCGGAAATGGTGCGGCACGCCACGTGGTACGTGCAGGAACGTTCCCGTCCGCCCTACGACTCGCTCTCCTCCGGCTCGGAAGACGAGTTCGCCGGACAGGACGTAGAACGCCTCTTCTTCCCGGGTCTGAATGTGTGGCGGAGGCCCAGCACCTGGGGGTACCCGAGCATCCATCGCAAAGTACTGACCATTGGACTGCGCGCCGGTGATCAGAAACCGGTAGTCGTCGCCGGCGCCATGGATGGTTTTGACGTCGTCGTCGGCGTGAACTACAATCACCTTGCTCACAAGCCCTCCATAGTGGTTACGATTGCAACGGCATTCCGGTCACTCACCAAAGCCGCTAGGTGGTGCTCAGCATCAAAACGAACGGGCCGCCAGCTTCATGGGCTTGCCCCTCCCTCGAGCACCTCGACGATGAGCTCGACCAGCCTCAACTCCAACTTGCTCGCCTGCGACCGACAAGGTACGGCACCGCCGCTGCTTGACTCTCGAGACTTCGCCGCCCCATCAACCGTCGTCACGACCATGGTGCCGCCTTCGGCCGCTGTCAGGCGAGTGAGGACCGACAGGGTCACACTGTATTGATCGGCTAGCGGCCCGCTAATACTGCGACCACAGTTCAGGTACCGCGACAGCCGCTTGCCCTCGATGCGACGCGCCCGATAACCCGGATGTCCAAATTCCGACCGCCCGCGATCCGACCGGGCCACTGGAATCCCCATGCGGTCGTAGACCTCGGCAAGCACCCGCCAGACCGAATCCACCGGCGCGGCCACAAGGCGCCCACCCTCCTGACGGTCGTGGAAGACCTCCACTGGTTGGCCCCCGCCCCCGCCCCCGCCCCCGCGCTCGAGTCGCATCACCGTCGCGGGCTCCAGCGATGCGGTCGCGGGACCTGACAATGCACAGGCACTGACAACGACCGCCGATAACGTCATCGCGAGGACTGGCCGGAACCCCGGCATTCCGGCGAGCGCAGTTGTTCCAACGTCACTACCAGTGCTAATCATCGGTTGGTACCTCCACAATTGTCCCGGCCGCGGGTCAGTTTTCGTGTATGGAAGATGCCGCATGGGACCAAAAGGATACAGCGGCGAGGGGCGGTGTTTTCGGTTGACGATCTGGTGAACCTTCCCGGCATCTTCACCGCAACGTGTGCGTTACCACTTGGATCCCGATCGACTTCCCCGAACCCAAGCCCCCACCAGCGCGGGAGCCCTGGCCGTGGTGATGTTTCAAACGACAAAACCCCGAACGCCACTGGGACGCTCGGGGGCTGTTTGTACTCTGCGCCCGCCAAAACCAAAACGCTCGCTATGGAAGCGGCGCTTTATGTTCATCTACCGCCGTCGGGCGAGTGTGTACCGAACCTCACCTCCTTCGGCCCATGGCGCAGTCAAAGTCAACCGCAGGATATCGCCCTCGATCCGGTGTGTGTACGTGTACTCCGAATTATCCGACACGGCGTTCGGATATAGGGCTACCAGGGGTTGTATCGTGAGCGGCGTGCCCGACGCACTTCGTAGGTAACCTGAGTTCGCGACGAAAGGACCAAATGCCGCGAGTCGCTCGGCATCGGTCGGGTCGTCCGAGAAAGACTGCCCTCCTATCCGAATATATCTGCCGGGGCCTCCGAGAAAAACGTAGAGACTTGGCTGTGGATTCGTTTCCGTCCAGCTCGTGTCGGGCGTACTAACCGAGACCTCCGTGATTGTCCATGCACCTTGCAGGGAATTACTGATTGTATATCCAATCTGCTGGACATTATTGGTGGTCCATCCAACTTGCTGGACACTACTTTGCGCTAGTGCCGTGAGCGGCATGAAGATGACCACCGCGAGGGCGGTCTGTAGGCTACGTGGCATGATGGACTCCTTGTGACCAGATATGCAAGCTCCCGGTTGGTGGCTAAGCGGTCTCGTCGTCGAGGCGGCGGCATCGGCCACCGTCCATAACGGTACTATGACACCAAGGGCCTCGCTAGAGTAGACCTGGTTAGATTGAAACGACGTTAGTGAAACCGAGCGGTTGTGGCTCGGGGTATTCGGTCTTCCGACATCACTGCACGATGCCCACGTCGCCTGGTGGGGGCACGCTCAGCACGGATGTGACCTCAGGCGGTTTCACTACATCTATAAACGACAGCCGTCAAAATCCAGATGTTTCAAATAAGGAGACATCGCCATGTCGGGTATGACGGTGGATGGCCTCTCCGGTGCTTCCGAGAATTGAGGATCAGAAATGAAACACGCGACCCACGCAGCCGTCGTGCTGGCCTTGGCGTGCATTATTCCCACGACCGTTTTGGGTCAGGATCCCAACCCTGCGGCCCAATCGGCCGAGGACGAGATTCAGGTCTTTCTCGACTGCCGCTTTTGCGATTTCGACCACTTCCGACGTGAGATCCCCTTCGTGAGTTGGGTTCGCGATCGCCAGGACGCCGACGTGCACGTGCTCGTCACCCTACAGTTAACCGGGGGCGGGGGTCGGGAGTACACCTTCGCGCTGATCGGTTTGCGGGAGTTGGCCGGGCGCGTGGATACGCTCCAATACACCTCGGTCAATACCGACACGTCGGCTGAGATACGCGACGGGACGGTGCGGGTGGTGAAGCTGGGTCTCGTACCCTTCGTTGCCACTACCAGTCTGCGGGACTTGTTGGACGTGACGTATCGTCGGCCCGTTATCGCCCGTCCGGCTACACAGGATACCGATCCGTGGAACCTTTGGGTGTTTACGCTCTCGGTTGGCGGTAACGCTAGCGGCGAGAGTGAGCGGCGTTCGTTTTCCGGCAACGGGTCGATCCACGCCAACCGAACCGCGGAAAACGTCAAGATCGATCTGCGCCTGAGCGGTCGCGCGAGCCGTGCCGAAACGGACGTTCCTGAATTGGACACCACCTTTGTGAACACGCAGGAACGGTACGATTTCAACGGTTTGCTTGTATGGAGCCTCTCGGACCACTGGTCGGCGGGGATCCGCACATCGGCTCTTCACAGCAACTTTGTGAACCAAGATCTCACGATCACGGCCGCGCCGGCGATCGAATACAACATCTTTCCTTACGCTGAATCGACGCGCCGTCAACTGACGCTGCGGTACTCGCTCGGGGTGTCGGTGTTCGACTATGACGAGGTGACCGTATTCAATCGTACGTCAGAAGTGCGCCCGACCCACCGGCTCGAGGTTGGCCTCTCGGCACAGCAACCCTGGGGGTCCATCAACGCCTCGGTCACCGGCTTTCAATTCCTTCACGACCTGAGCAAGCACCGACTCAGCTTGTTCGGCGGACCGCGGATCAGGCTGTTTCGGGGACTCAACTTCAACGTGTTTGGCAGTATCGCGCGCATCAAGGATCAAATCTTCATTGCTGGAGCGGGCCTGACTCCCGAAGAGCGGCTACTTCGAACACGACAATTGTCAACCAACTTCCAATACTTTGTGAACCTCAGCTTCAGTTACCGTTTCGGCTCACGGTTCGCGAACATCGTGAACCCTCGTATGGGGAGCAGTGAAGGCTTCTTCTTCTTCTAGCGAATCGACTGCCGCGGAGAGTCGTGAGGACGCAGGTGGCTTTCACCGTCGCCGATAGCGCCGATTGAATAGCCACGGAATCCACGGAACCCACAGACCCCCGCCCCCCTCCCTGAATTTGGGTTCCCCGCCCCCCCACTGGATCTCAAGGCTGTGACGAAGTTTGCAACGCTCATCGCCGGTCCAACCGATGAACCTGAACGAACGGGACGTCTAGTTCGTCCTTCGCGATGCCGATGATTCGGTGGACGCCGATTTCACGGACCTCCAGCCCCGGCGGGGTTTCGACGCTACCGAGCCACACGCCCGCGGTATCGAAGACCTCCCACTGCTCCGTGAGATCGCCCGGGAAGTGGTAGCGTCCCACCCACACATTCCCCAGCGCGTCGATCTCGAATTCCCCGAAGGTCGCAGGGAGTTGCGGATAGTATTCCCCTTCCTCCAAGTTTCGACGAATTCGGTCCATACTAACCTCCGCACCCACCTCGCTGAGCCACTCGATGTAGTGGTCTTTGAAATCACTGATGATCTCATCGGTAACCTGCACGGGCTCATTCGTCTTCCTGACGATCCGCCGCACGGTCCCGTCCGGGTTGGACTCGACGTACTCGAACGTCTTTCCCTCGGTCCAGAGAATGCGATTCCCAGCCCCGCCGATCGTTCCGTGTGGTTGCAAGTACAGAATCAGAGGCCGCCCGCCCGGGCCCAGGCGCCTCATCCCAGTTTCGAAGGTCCCGACGGTGTCGGTCGCGACGCCATCGGGCGTCGACAGGATGATCAGTGAGGAATCAGGCACAAACCCCGGGCCACCGCCTCCACGGTTTTCCCCTGGGTTGTAGAGCAGGAATCGCCCGTCCTCGAGGGCGGATACAATCCAATAGTTTCCCTCTACAGGATTACGGAACCGCCGGGCGAAGGTCAGATCGGGGCCGAAGACACTGACAACTCTTTGGGCGTAATCGTAGACGAAGAGAGAATCCCCTCGATACAGGGACACGGTCAAAAACCATGTCAGCTCACCGGGTCCTTCCCCTTCTCGACCGACCGTTTCGAGGTAGTCTCCCAACGGAGAGAAGATGCGGATCGAATGCGCCTGCTCGTCACCGACGAAGACACGGCCATCCGCTAACCAGCCCACATCGCGAATGTTGCCGAACGTGAACTCAGGGGGTCCGTCCAGCTCCCCGATCTTCAAGACCGGACGCCTCGGCACCTGCCAAGCCTCTCCTCGGGACCACGCCGGAGCGTGGCTAGTGACGACCTCGACGCCCGCACTGTCCGCAACCGTGAACGAAGGGCCCTCGGGACCTTCTGCTCCCGCGCAGGCACTGAGGACTCCGGCGCACAGCAACCCCCTGGTCAGGGACCTCATTCTCAATCGAATACTCCGGTCCGTGGTGTAACGCTCGACTTCGCTCGGAGCCATCTTCGGATAGCCCGTGTAGATGACGAGACGCGGGCTTTCACGTCGCTCGCAAGACATCGATGGGATTCGCCCGTGAGGCCCGGAGTCCAGGAACAACCGACGCGGCGATGGACACGGCAACGAGCACCAACTCGGCGCCGAGGAGCGACCACGCGTCCGTGGGATTGACGTCATACAACCACTGGGTGAGGAGCTGCGCCGACCACATCGCGCCAAAGGCGCCGATCGCCGTCCCCGCCAGAATCATCACCGCACCCTCACGCAGAACGAGGCGGATCAGGTCACCCCGTTGCGCTCCAAGGGCGATACGCACACCGAACTCGCGCATCCGGCGGTTTACCGCGTAGCTCAACACACCGTAGAGGCCGACGGTGGCAAGTGCAAGGGCAAAGGTGCCGAACAGAGCGAACATCGCGGCCATAAATCGGCGGGCGGCAACGAAGTCATCGAAGAAGCGAAGCCATGGATATACCAACGGTATGCCCGTTCCAGGGAGGCCATCGCGGAGCTGTAGGCCAAGTGTCGCGGCAAGCCGCGAGTCGTTTCCCCTTGGGCGGACGACGAACAGCATTCCGCGACGCTCGTATCGGGGGGGCAGATGATAGACGTTAGGTTCCGGGACGAGGTCAGGATCGTCCGTGAAGTACATTGAGACGTTGCCGGAGACACCGATAACCGGTACCCATTCTTCCGGCGCATCGGGGCCGCCCAGCTTGATCAACCGCCCAATCGGATTCATGCCGGGCCACAACTTGGCAGCGGCGTTCTCATCAACGATCACGGCGCCGCGATCTGTGCGATCGCCAGGAGTGAAGTCGCGCCCGGTAAGCACGGTAATGCCCATGGTGCGTATGAAAGTTGGCCCGACGGTATAGTACATCCGTAGACGCATTACGCGGCCCACGTCGTCTGAAGTCAGCAGTCCGTCTTCGGCACCCCTGACTCCCCACCAGGCGGCGTCCTCCACGTTTGGCGTGGTCTGCAGCCGCCGCAGCACCTGCTCCACCGTACCGTTGATCTCGTCTGGGCCGGTCCCCTGAGGGAGACGCAGCAGTACGCTGAGCAAGCCCTTGGGATTATATCCGAAGTCGTATCCTCCTACGCGTAACGCTGCCTTGAACAGCAATCCGGCTCCCATGAGCAGCACGATAGCGCCGGCGACCGCCGCGATCACTAGGGGGTTGTAGGCGCGGCGCGTGCGACCGGTGGTCGTGCCCGCGTTGTCTTTCAGCGGCTCCGCGGCATCCACGTTGGCGGCAAGGATCGCCGGGATGCTGGCGGAGACCGCCATCGCGACGGTGGTGGCGAGCAGTGTGACCGCAAAGACGCGCCAGGACAGGTGCGGGTTGAGGTTACCGACAAACGGAAGGTCAGGTGGTAGCTGTGCAGCTAAGACGTTGATCCCCCAGATGGTGAACAACGCGCCCAGGGTCCCGCCCGCCAAGCCGAGCATTCCCACCTCGAGCACGACATCGCGAATGGCTGTGGTTCTCGTACCCCCGAGCGCCATTTGCAGCGCGACGTCACGTCTCCGGGTGATGCCACGGGCCAGCATGAGATTCGCCAAGTTGGCGGAGGCGATAAGCAGCACGGCAATGGCAGCGCCGGCCAGGGCTCCATGAAACCGACGAAACTGCATCGGGTCCTGCCTCACGGAAGACAGACGGTAGCCGAAATCCAGCCGCCCGATTCCGTACCGGTCACGCAGACGGACAGCCGCATTCGCGAGTTGGCCTTCGACTTCAGCCACTGCAATCCCTGGACGAAGGCGAATCACCGGGAACATGAACGGTTCCCCGGTGCCACTGACCTCCACTGTAGGATGGACCAAGAGCCAGACATCCGCTCCTGCGGGGTAACGCATTCCGTCAGGAGCGACGCCGATGACCTCATAGGTCGCGCCATCGAGCGAAATCGCGGCACCCTCGAGCGAGCGGTTTCCGAACAGGGTCCGCCGGAGCGACGCGCTGACGACAACCCGCATGCGTTCATCGGCATCGTTCTGACCGGATCTGAACAGCCGACCCTCAACCGGCTGCACTCCAAGTACATCGAAGAAATCGTGCGTCACAGGCGAGTAGCGAACGTTCTTGACCCCGTTGGGCCCCTGTGCGAAACCGCTGCGAAAGCCTGCCAAGGCAATTTCGTTGTGCACGCGGACCCGATCTCTCAATTCCAAATATTTATCGTGCCAGGACACTGTTCCAGCAGCACCTGTGCCCCACTGACCGACTTCGAAGAGTCGCTCCGGCTGGGCGAACGGAACGTATGGGTGAATGACAGCGTCGAGCGCCGCGAAAGTTGTGGAGGCGAGGGCGAGAGAGACGCCCAAGGACACGACCGCGACCGCAACGAACCCACGGGATCGAGCGAGGGAACGATAGGTGTACCGCAAGGCCAGGAGCATGATGTGTCGCCTCGGTTGATCGGCTGTGGCAGTCTAATGCCAAAGCTCACCTGCTGTCGACCGGCAGGGAGTTCCATCGCATTGCGGCACAGCTCAACATCCGGCCTCGGAAACGGCTCGCCTATCGCACCCCGAAGGAATGCTATGCACCGTAACCCTCAATGTTGCACTTCAAAGTTGATATCAAACGGCGCTCCGCAACGGCACAAGAAACGCATCGTGGCCAGGAGCCAAGTCTTGTTCCGGAGTGTAGAGGTTAATCCAGTAGAACTCGAAGAGGATGTCGTCGCAGGCACCCTCTGACGGGCTGCGCTCGCTGTGTTGCCACCGATCCGGAGCTTCCCCTGCCAGGCGAAGATGAAAGAAGTGACGACGAGCTGTGGTTGCCGGCTCCGCGGGGTACACGAAGTCAGTGGTCCCGAGATGGACCGGAGGTTGGAATTCATGGAGCCCCGTTTCCTCACGGGCCTCACGCAGAACTGCAGCCTCCATGCTCTCCCCGGGCCCGATGGTCCCGGCGGGGACCTGAATCCCCGCCTCAGGGAAATCCACGTGCCGAAACACGAGCAGCTCGTCATCACGTGTGATGTAGGCAAACGCTTTCTCTAGAACACGCATACTTCCTGATGGTGTTAGGCCGCGTCCGTGCCTGTTTTCCGCCAGGGCAACTGGTCCCACCTTCGTCGATGGAGGGCGTACGTAGCCAGCTTCATCACATGGTCGTACTTCGCCCAATGCTCCTCATATCGCCGGGCCTCGATCATGCCGCATTTGGCTACTACCCGTTCAGAACCACGATTGCCCATAACAACGCCCGACACAATTCGTTCCAGGGTTGGGAATGCCTCCATCGCCCAGTTTATCACGGCGTGGGCGGCTTCCGTCGCAAACCCTTGTCCCCACACCTCCTCTGCCAAGGTATAGTCAAGCTGTCCATGCTGCTCGCTGCAAAGTGAAAACTGCAGCCCTCCGATAACGCGCCCGTCACCCTCTTGACGAACGGCCCAATCATACTGATCGTCTGGCGCGGCGAGCACATAATCTAAAAAGGCGTCGGTGTCCTCAACCGCCTGATGCACACTCCACGTCATATGCTCTGCTACCCGAGGATTGGACGCGTAGCGATGAACATCGTCGCGGTCTTCCCGGACAAATCCACGCAACTCGAGGCGAACCGTGGACAGGATCGGAACTTGTGGCATTCAGTGGCTCCATTGAGAAGTTGTCCGACGCTGCCTAACGCATATTGAAAGCACGCCCCTTGTTGCTACCATGGAGTCGACCAAGACCCAAGGACCACAACAAGGAGCGGCTCTCATGAAACTCACGACGAAGTATGTGGGGTTTGACGTCCATCAGGCAACCACGGTGGCCTCGGTGCGGGATGACAGCGGGCGGGTGCTCGCCCGGAGCGTCCTGGAGACGCACGGGCCGTCGCTCGTCGAGTTCCTTCGTGGCATGAGAGGGGCGCGGCACGTCGCCTTCGAGGTGGGAACGCAGTCGCAGTGGTTGCACGATCTGGTCGCGCCGCTCGCCGATCGCGTCGTCGTCTGTGATCCGCGTCAGGTGGCCCGCCAGGGCAACAAGGGCGATCAGGTCGATGCCGACCGGCTGTCCGAGTTGCTGCGGTTGGGCGGGCTGCGTCCGGTCTATCACGGCAGTGCGCATCGCGCCGACCTGAAGGAACTCACCCGCACCTACCGAAACCTGGTCGAAGACAGCACCCGCGTGATGCTCCGGATCAAAGCGCTGTTCCGCGCCCGCGCGATTCCGACCCCCGGCACGGGCGTGTATCAAACCAAGGCCCGTGTGCAGTGGCTCGAGCAACTCCCCGAGCGCGGGGTGCGGTTCCGGGCCGAGGTGCTCTACGCCGAACTCGATGTGCTGCGCGCGCTGCGTCCCAAGGCGAAGGGCGCGATGATCGCCGAGGGCAAGCGCGATCCGGCGTGGTCCGTACTGGGGGCAATCCCGTTCTACGGACCCGTGCGGGTCGCGCTGCTCCTGGCCACGATGGGAACGCCCTGGCGCTTTCGCACCAAACGGAATCTGTGGGCCTACGCGGGGCTGGCCGTGGTGACCTGGTCCAGTGCCGATCATACGTTCGTGGCGGGCCAGCCGGTCCGGCGCCGCCGCGCCCCGCTGACCCGGGGACTCAATCGCAATCACAACCGCGTACTGAAGGACGTGTTCAAAGGTGCGGCGACCGCTGCCGCATCGCGGCCTGGTCCGCTCCAGGACTTTTACCAAGCCTTAGTGGCCCGCGGGCTGCGCCCGGAGTTGGCACGCCTGACGCTCGCCCGCAAGATCGCCGCGCTCACGCTACGTCTGTGGAAGACAGGAGCGTCCTATGATCCGACGCAGTTGACGCGACAATCGTCCTAGTTCCTGAGGCGCTGGTGCGGGTGCGTTTACCTCGTCCACGGCTCCAGGATCCAGGACATCGGTGTGGGGGACAGTCTCGACAGAGCCGTCTGCCCGGCCAGCAGTCACGCCGAGGCACTCGTCTAACTCTAGGCCCCCTCGCAGAACCAGAAGAAGCGTCAGGCCGGCTCCGTGCCGAGTCTCAGATAGAACTATGGTTCGCCTCGCGTGACCAACGACGCTTGCATGTGTTCCGTCGGATCGGGAGACGAATTGAGGTGAATGATGCCGAAGAAGACTGCCCGGCGTACCCGGAAGCACCGGAAGTCGCCCTCAAAAAAGGTGGGGCTGATTGCCAGGGAAAAGAACGCCGACCAATCAGCGCAGACGAAGTCTGCCCTTGACAATCGCTTTCATAGAACGACTTTGCCCATCGGCTGCGGTATGATCATTTCGTTCCGGTTTCTCCTACGTGGTGCTCAGCGCCCAAGATGCCCTTCAATGTTGCACTGCAAACTTGATATCAAGCAGATTGCGCCCCTTACGGTCCGGCCATCTCTGTCCAAGCCACGTATTCCACGTCGAACTCCCCGGTGTGGACTCCCCAGATCTGGCCCTCGTGAAACCGCATGGGCCGGAAGCTCGCAGGAAACGTCACTTCACCTCTCTTGCCTTCGGCTGTGACACGCAACCAGAACGGGCCACGACCCATCTGGCCACCCGTTGAGTCAAAGAGCTGGAGCCAGAGTGTGTCTCCAATGGAGCAGTCAAGGTGAACGTATTCGGGGAACACAGGGGAGAACTCGGCTTCCCTGGCTTCGTAGTCACGCCTGACCATTTCGTAAAACACGTCGCGCTCCGGAGGATCTACCACGAGTCGATTCCGAAGGACACCTGGGTAGACAGTCGTGAAGATGCGCTCAGTGGTGATCCTGACTCGCTGTTCGGGAGGGAGCTCGTGAACCACCAACATCTCGTCGGACGCGGAGAAGCGCCTGAGGAGGTTCTGGTTCGGATCATATACCGCCAGAGATCCGTTCGGACAGGCGGTCCAAATAGGATACGGCAGAAAGCGGCGAGCGCTGGCGAAACGCGCGGAGGGCTCTCCCACGATCTCGGCCGTTGAGAGAACCTGTTCGGCCTGCCCATCCGTCTGCAGCCTGACGACATCGGTGCTCCATAGCGAAAAGATCCACGGCATTGCCGGCGACGGCTGGGCGAAAACGAATCCGTCCTCCGTACCCTGGATCCAAACCTTACCCCCATTGTTCATCCACAGGTACTCATAGGAATTCAGCCGGACCGCAGCGGATGAAGCACCAGCGAGGGAGACGGTCTCTCCCGCTCCCGCTCCTTCGGGCACACGAACGAGCTTGCCTAGGCCAATGTCGTAGACCCAGACGGCCCCCGTCGACGGGTCTCGCACAAGCGTACTTGGCCAGGAGAACTCCCCAGGGCCTCCGCCTCTCTCGCCGTGGAACCTGAGTTCTTCGCCTTCAGCTGATAAGAGAACCAGGAACGGCTCGGTGTTGTTGAGTGCCCAGACCGCCCCGTCGGCGGCAGGCATCAGATCCGCGATTCGTGCCAGGGCATCCGACGTACCGATGATGTGAATGTCGTCCTGGTCTATGTCCAAGGGCTCAAGAAGAGTTCCGTTGAACGACTCCTGACTACATGCCATAAGCAGAGTCAGGCAGGCGACGCCGGCCGATCTCACTTTTCGTAAGGCCCGTGACTCCTCAGCAGCCATGGTCTCCGCCTATCCGCACCTCACGGCCGGCAATCTGTCTAACTCGTTTTCGCCAGAACTCCATAACGCGCACCCCTGGCCAGTATGCGCATCATTTGCGGCGTGCCACGCTACTTCATCCAGACGACGATTATCCCGCACCACGATCCGGTGGCGTTGAACCGCGGCGGTATTTGTGCCGGGCTGGAGTAGAGCTCCATGCCCGCCACCCTGTCGATGAGAAAGACCGTATCGAGATCGTACTCCGCGCTGGTGCCCAGCTGTATGCCGTCGAGGTAGAGGAGCGGTGGGCATAATTCGGCACCGGGCAACTTCCGGCGCATCTCGATATCCCAGAGTCCGCGGTGTCCTTCCACGAACCCGATGTAGGCGATACGCACGCTCGGGAGCCTCCGCATGACATCGGAGGCCGCTTTTGGTTGCCACTTCTCAATGTCCTCGGCATCCACGAACACGCCGATGCCGCGCGCTCGGCGTTCGTAGTACCCCTCCCTCACGAGTCGGTGGTGTCGGCACGCCGCCTCGGCCGTGACTTCAACGGGTTCGAGCTCGGGCGGTAGCGGCTGCAACACCACGTCGCCGAGGTCGGTGGTCTCATGCGCGACCAGGGTCTCGACCAGCTCCTGGGGCTTGTAGCCCACCACGCGCACCCGGATGCGTGCGGAACCGGCCAGCGCACCGGCAACTTCGAAGCGTCCGTCGTCAGCGGTTTCCGCATAACCCGGTTCCCCCAACAGCTCCACGGTCGCGCCCTGCAGGGGTTGCGACGCCTCCTCCGTCACCACGCGACCCCGGAACGCCGCGGTGGCGAAGGAGAGGGTGAGGTCCACCCGCCACACGGGACGATCGGTGGGGACGGTCGTCCCGTCGAGCTCGGCACCGCGATCATGGAAACGCAGCGCCACCACCCGACTGACGCGATCCGTGTGTTCCGTGCGCAGGGCGACGGCGTGCTCGATGGGAAGTCTGCAGACGGCGTACCGTCCCTCCGCGTCGGTGGTGAGGGTGGCGTCACGCGGTTGCGTTCGTATCCGCTGTCCCTCGACGCTGATCTCGCTCCACCGGAGGCGCACCGTGGCCCCCTCGACCGGCGCACCGGAGGCGCCATCGCGGACCATTCCGGTGACCACGCGCTCCCGCGGATCCAACGCGTCGCCACAGAACTCAGCCACGATGTCCGCCATCGTCGGCACCGCGAGCCGTATGGTGTGCACCGCACTCCGCTCGAACAGCATCGGATTGGTCACCCGAATGCCGAGGGAGTCGATCCGGGGATGCGAGACCGTGACGGTGTATTCGCCGCTCAGCGGCGCCTCGATCGTAAACCGGCCGTCGTCGTTGGATTGGGTGCCATACGCCGTGCCCGCGATGGCCACCGTGGCATCGGCGAGCGGCTCGCCGGCCACGCTGTCGTAGACCGTGCCGAGGAGTGCCGCCAGTGGCGCGTGATGCACCAGCTCACCCGCCAGAGACCACACCTCGAGCACCTCGCCGCCCACTTCGCGGAGACGCTGGAGGACGAGCGTCTGTATCGGGAACCGCATGCTTCGCTCCTGCGCAAGCTCGGGCACACGAATCGACCAGTCCCGGACGATCCACGCGCCCGACGGCAACCGCTGGAACGCGATCCGGCCCCCGATTAGGTCCTGGCCCTCGAACGCTTCGGGAAAGTTGACGTAGGTGAACTCCAGCTCCCGAAGCTCTGCCGTCGCTTCGTCCAACCACAACACCCCCTCCACCTCACCCAGATCCCGGCGGTCGGGTATGGGCGCGAACGCCAGGCCAACCAGATGCCGACCCTCAGCGTCGGTCCGCGCTTGGACGGCAAAGCAATGATCCTCGATAAAGAACTCCGACAGGACGGCCTCCGCGTCCGGCGCGTAGTACCGCCCAGCCTGCGGACTCAGCTCGAAGTAGCCGCGCTCCGAAAGCTCCTCGGGGGGGAGCGTCCAAAATGGCTTGACGAAGTTCCCGGTCTGCGATTGGGATTGTTCCCGCAGGATCCGCTTGCCGGTCGCGTTCAGATCACGGTCATATGTGCGGATGGTGTAGCGGTAGCGCTGTTGCCCGGCGGTCCATTGGGCCGCGGTGAGGACCTTCTTGACTTCGGACCAGATCGCGACGAGCCGGGTTCCTTCCTCCAGAGTTCCGGAACACGATGACTCCGATTCGACCACCTCGAGCCCGGCCAACTGGATGGCCCGGACGGGCATCACGAGCGGCACGTCATACGACGCTCCCACCACGACTCGCACCGGTGCGGACTCCCAGCTCTCATAGCCGATGCGCAACACGCGGAGCGTGTAGTCCCCGGCTTGCGGCGCGATCAGTTGATAGGCGCCGTCTCGATCGGTGAACGTCGCAGCACGTTGCGCTCCGCTCCCATCGAGGAGCAGGATCATCACGGCGGCGATCGGGCCTCCCGTGTCCTGTTCGGTAACGTGGCCGCGGAGGATCTGCGCATGACTGACAACCGGGATGAGGAGTAAGGCCGCGAGGAGCAGCGTGGTCACGACTCGGCATGCGGTCGTTGAGCGACAGACGGACGGGAAAGCCGAATTGTAGTGGGTCATCTTGAGGGCGGTTTCCATTCGCTGGCCTCCTCGCGAATCCTTTGCAAGAAATCGGCGACTCTCCCAACGTACTCCGGCGACGTCATTTTGGTCCATTATACGGTGTGTGGCGGTTCATGCTATACGCAATGAGAATTTCTTTTGGTTCATTGGGTATTTCCGGGGAAGGCTTTGGGGGAGTGGCGCCTGTAGCGACGATTAATGGCCACGGAATCCACGGAAACCACGGACCCCCGCCCCCCTCCCTGACTTTGGGTTCCCCGCTCCCCCACCATGTGAATCGCCAACGCGTAGGAAGAAATAACGGCAGGTTGGGGGAGGGGAACCACAATCCGGGTGTGGGGCGGGGTTTCCGTGGATTCCGTGGATTCCGTGGCTTATCTGGGGCGTGGTGGGGTGGCTCTCCGTCGACCGCGCCCGTTGATGATTACGGGAGACAGGAAACTAGTTTGAGCGAGGAACCCAGCCCGCCACCTGAAAAACGGTGCCGACCCCCCCTACCTCCTCGTGTATCAGCACGAGCTCGCGATGACTTACCTGCAGCCGATCCGATTCGAGAAACGCCTTGATGCCGGCCGGTGTCATCTCCACCGCCAGCATGGCGTCGACGCCGGCGCGGAATCCATCTGCGTCCCAGATGCGATCCCCGTATCGCTCCTCTGACTCGATCTCGGCCCCATCCACCATGGCGTCTACCATCGCGGTGGTGACCGGGCTCTCGATTCCCAGCGCACCCTTGAGCTGTTCGATCAGCAGCAGCCCGATCACGTAGGACGTTTTCCATGCCCAGGTATGGTGTGGAGGAGGTCTACCCAACTCGCTTTCCCGCGCGATCCACGCGGAAATGAAATCCGCAATGGCTTGGTGTTCGCGGTACCGCTCGTGCACCATCGGCCAGTGATTGGCCGCCACTGCCAGCGCGAAGTCCTGCTCCGGGTACGCGCGGAAGTCGTTGGTCCACCCGTACATGTGGGCGCCACCGTGCCCGAAGTTGAAGTCCGGCTCACCGAGGTTGCGGAGAAACCAGATCAGCCCCAGCGAACCGGCCTCTCCGAAGTCGAGTTGAGGCGTCAACATCAGGTCAACGGTCTCGGGTTTGAGGAGCCGATGCCCGTTGTAGGTGCCGTGGTTCTGGTAGGCCAGGAGTAACCGCACGTGGTCGCCGGGCGTGGAGACCACGGTGCCGGCCGGAAAATCCGCGAAATAGATGGCCATGGTGGGCAGGTGCACGGGGCCGAAGTGGGCATAGCCCTTGGAAAACCGTCTGTAGATGTCCGGCCGGACGTGCCGAGCGTCCTGCACCGGCGGATACTCGGTGGACGTCATGCCGAGGGGATCGATGATGTGGCGCTGGACGTATTCGGAGAAGCTCAGCCCCTCGGGGTTTGTGACCTCCACGAGGTACCCCAAGGTGGCCAAGCCGAAGTTCGAGTACTGAAACCGCTCGCCGACTTTAACACTCCACCGGGGCAGCACGGATCCTTCGTAACTCTTGAAATGGTCCGCCGCGTATCCTTCCTTTAGATGGTGACCCAGAGGGTTGGGGGCGATAAAATCCGAACCTGCCGCGTTGCCGGTGAGGCCACTGCGATGGGTGAGGAGGTCGTGGAACGTGACATCTCGTTCCCCGAACGGATTCTCGACTTGAAACTCGGCGAGGTACTCGTTGATCGGATCGTGGAGACCGATCACTCCGCGTTCGACGAGCTGCATGATGGCAGTGGCAGTGTACGTCTTGCCCATGGAGCCCGAGTGGAACACGGTTGACGGTGTCATCGGAAGCTTGGTGTCCCAGTCGGCGTATCCAAAACCCTTTTCCCAAATGACCTCGCCCCGGCGGGCGAGAGCCAGGTTGAGACCCGGGGTCTGGTGCCGTCGCATGGCGTGAGGGATGTAGTCTTCCAGAGCCGCGATCAGCAGCCGGTCACTGTCGGTGAGGCCCTCTTGGGCGACGGCCCTCGGACAGATCAGGACGGTAGCGCATACTACCAACAGGGCGCGTAAGAGCATCGATAATCTTGTGGTTGAAGATCCCTCCCTGCCATCGCGAATATCAGGGCACACTAATCTTCCGTAACACCCAACGATCGAACCAATCCAGATTCCGCTTCATCATGTCCCGCTGGAGCTTCGGCTCCATGATCAGGTGCCCCTGCCGCGGATAGATGGCGAATTCCGCCGGCACGTCGTTGGCTTGCAGAGCACGGTACAGTTCCCAGGCCTGCGAGACCTGAACTCGCTCGTCCTTCTCCCCGTGCTGAATCAACGTGGGGGTCACGATGTTCTCCGCAAAGAACATGGCCGAGCTGCGGATGTACATGTCCGGATCCTTCCACGGCCGGTCGCCGAAGTAGCCGAGCAGAACATCGGGAATGTCGGAGTTGCCGTGCAAGCTGAATATGTTCGGGAGGCCCGCACCGACCGACGACGCCTTGAAGCGGTCGGTCTGCGAGATGCTCCACGAGGTCATGTACCCCCCGTAGCTCCATCCCATCAAGCCGAGCCGATTGCGGTCGGCCACCCCGCGCTCGATCAGGTAGTCGATACCCGATTGGATGTCGCGATAATCGCCGTGGCCCCAGTCCTGGATGTTGGCGCGCAAGAACTCGCGGCCGTACCCGGAGCTGCCGCGGGGATTGGGCATGAAGAGTGCGAATCCTTGGCCTGCGAAGGCTTGGAGAGGATAGGGCGCGGCCTGCATCGGCGCCGGGATCCCACCAAGCTGGGGCAGGAAGCCGAGGGTGAACACCCCGGAGGGGCCCCCGTGGACGTAGGTCAGCAGCGGGTAGCGGGTGCCTTCGCTGTACCCGACCGGCTTCATGAGGATTCCTTCGATCTCCAAACCATCGGTGCTGGTCCAGCGCACCGCTTCCATCTCGCCGAGAGCCAACTCGTCGAGCTCTGGATTGGTGGTTGTCAGGCGCCTAGAGCGAAACGGATTCATCGACGCTACGAACACCTCGGGCGGCATCCGGGGGTTGCTCATCGTGAACGCCGCCTGCCGGCCGTCCCGGGAGAGAGTCATCGCGGCGTAGGCGGCACCGTTTGGCGTGACCGCCTCGATGGCTCCGCTCTCGGTCGAGAGTCGGAATCCCGGCCGGTTCACCCCACTGGTCGCGGTGAAATAGATGTGCTTCCCGTCGGCTGACCACACAAACGAGCCGGGGGCTTCTTCGGTCGCTCTCCCGATCGGCTGGGGTGTTCCGCCTGATGCTGACACCATCGCGAGACCGGGCTGGTCGATGTAGTCGGTACTCCCGTGGGCCGAGACGAAGGCGATCATGTCTCCCGCCGGCGACCATGCCGGCTGGGCATCACCCCCGGCTTGCCCGACGAGCGTACCGACGGCTCCACTGTCGGAAGAAACCAGATAGAGATCGCTATTCTGGCCGTCGGGCACCCGCGAGGTGGGTTGGGCGGCGAAGACGAATCGCAAGCCATCCGGCGACCACGAGAAGCCGGTCACCGTGAAATCGCCGCCGGTTATGCGCTGCACTTCCTCGCTTTCCACATCAACCGTGTGCAGATGAACCATCGTGAATTCCTGATCGACCAGGATCACGCCACCGTCGTCTTCTTTAGCCTTCTTCTCCTCTTCGGTCGGCGGGTTGCTGCTGCGAAAGGCGATGCGATCTCCCGAGGGGGACCACGCGAAACCTTGGACCCCCGTCTCCGATGACGTGAGTTTGCGGGCCTCACCGCCGCGGGGATTGATGAGGTAGATTTGCGGTGCGCCTTCGCGCGTGGAGACGAACGCCACCATCCTTCCGTCGGGCGACCACCGCGGCGATTGGTCCATTTTCGGACTGTAGCTGAGCTGGATCGGCTCGCCGCCATCGGTGGAAATCAACCAGACATCGCTGTTGTGGGTGTTCTCGTCCACGACGGGAACGCTCACCACGTAGAGGACCTGCGTTCCATGCGGCGACATCTGCGCGTCCATGACGGTCTTGAGCGCCATGAGGTCGTCGATGGTGACCGGGCGCTTGTCTTGCGCCAGCGCGCCCGTCGTAATCCCGGCGGTGCCGAGGGCAGTGAGCAAGACGAGATTGAGAAGATGGCTCTGTTTCATGGGTTCCTATAAAGCTTGGGCACCATCATGAGATAGCGGCAACGGGCCATGATGTCCAGCCTCGCGCGTCGGCCCTCACAGTCATATTTTCGGTTCATAGTGCATTTATTTGCTTCTTCCGGAGTGGTCCATGTCATACGAACACATTGCTTTCTCTCTCGCCGGCGGTATCGCCACGATTCGGTTCGACAGACCAACACAGCTGAATGCTTCCAGTCAACAACTACTGCGCGAGACGCTCGACGTACTCTATCGGGTCGAGAACATGCATGACGTGGGAGCGGTGGTGGTGACCGGCACGGGAGCCGGTTTCAACAGCGGCTTCGACCTCAAAGAGATACCCTTGGACGGCGAGGGCACGCAGGAGATTCATGAACACTTCCGTATCGTGGCGCTCTACTGGCATGCCATGATCCACATGCTGGCGCGTATCAAGAAGCCCACGCTCGCCGCTGTGAACGGCAAGGTGGCGGGCGGAGGGCTCGGTATTCTGCTCGCCTGCGACATGGCGGTGTCCGTCGACACGGCCACGTTCGTTCCCGCCTGGATGTCGATCGGCATCGGCAACGATACGGGGACCAGCTACTCGCTCGCCCGCATCGTCGGGTTCCGACGCGCCATCGAGTGGTTGCTGACGAACCGGACCCTCGACGCGCACGAGGCGCTACGCTGGGGAGTGGTCAATCAGATTTATTCCGAGGCGACGTTCTCTGATGCAGTTCAGACCATTGCACAGGACCTTGCGGATGCGCCTACGCATCTTCAGGCGATGGTGAAGGAGCGAATTCACGAGGGGTGGCGCCAGTCGCTGGAAGAGTGCACGGAACACGAAGTACAGAATGTCATCGCGTCCGTGAGCCACCCCCACTTCGAGGAATGTCTGCGGCAATTCGTGGCGAAGACACGGCGGAGCAATACGGTGATGGTGCGAGTCCCGGGACGTGAGTCGTAAGCAACGACTCTTTCAGACGAAGAAGTCCGGCTCGAGGTCGGCCGCCGGGTCGACGGCATAGCTGCTGAGGTCTTCGATGCCAGCTTCCTCGAGAGCTTCGTCATCGATGAAGAAGCGCCCGGTGCAGCGCCCGCTGTCTTGCGTGAGGATCCAGTGGGCGGCGTCCGCCATGATCGACGGCTTTCGCGAACGCCGGATCATCTCGTCGCCTCCCAGCAGATTCTGAATTGCGGCGGTGGCGATCGTGGTCCTGGGCCACAACGCGTTCACAGCGATCCCCTGGCCCCGGAGCTCCTCAGCCATCCCCAGCACGCACATGCTCATGCCAAACTTCGCCATCGTATAGGCAACGTGCGGCGCGAACCAGCGCGCCTCCATGCTGAGCGGGGGAGAGAGGTTGAGGATGTGAGGATTCTCCGCCCGAGCGAGACGAGGGATGACCGCCCGCGAGCATGCAAAGGTCCCGCGAGTGTTGATCTGATGCATGAGATCGAACCGCTTCAACGACGTATCGACGGTACCGGCCAGGAAAATGGCGCTCGCGTTGTTCACCAGGATGTCGATGCCCCCGAACGTCTCGACGGCGCGGGTCACCGCGGCGTCGATCTGATCCTCGAACCGTATGTCCACAACACAGGGCAGCGCTCGACCGCCGGCGGCCTCGATCTCCTCGGCGGCAGTATGGATGGTGCCGTCAAGCTTGGGGTGCGGCTGTGACGTTTTGGCGGCGATGACGATGTTGGCCCCGTCACGCGCGGCCCGCAGCGCTATCGCCTTGCCGATGCCCCGGCTGGCGCCGGTCACGAAGAGGGTTTTTCCGTTGAGTGTCGTCATACGTGTGTATTCTCCTCCTTCACTGCTCCCGAGATACCGCCAACGCTTGGAGCACGTCGGCAAAGACACCCGCAGCCGTCACATCCAAACCGGCACCGGGCCCCCGCACGACGAGCGGACTCTCGCAATAGCGGGTCGTATAGAACGCGAAGACGTTGTCACTGCCCTGCTTCACGGCACACACGTGCCCCGGATCGATCTCCTCCAGCCCGACACGAGCGCCGTCCTCATCAAGCCTCGCCAAGTAACACAACATGTGTCCCTTGCTGATCGCGGCGTCCTGCCGTTGCCGATATGACTCGTCGACGGCCGGCAACGACTCCCAAAACTCCTCGAGTGCGACGTCCTCGAGCCGCTGATCAGAGATCAGTGGCTCGACCTTCACATCTTCCAACTCCATATCGCGGCCCGTCTCTCTCGCCAGGATAAGAAGTTTTCTCGCAACGTCCGTACCGCTCAAATCATCCCGTGGGTCCGGTTCGGTATACCCCGCGGCGTGTGCCTCGCGAACCACGTCACTGAACGCTTGTCCCGCACCGATCCTGTGCATCAGATAGGCCAGCGTTCCGGAAAACACCCCCTCTACCCGAACGACCGTATCTCCTGTCTCGATGAGATTGCGCAGGGTCGACAGCACGGGAAGGCCGGCGCCCACGGTCGTCTCGTAGAACAAACTCGCGCGCCTCGCACGCGCCGCCCGCTGCAGCTCCCGATACGACGCCATCGAATCGGTGAAAGGTCGCTTGTTGGCGCTCACGACGGCGGCACCCGCATTCAGCAGAGCCGGATAGTACCGCGCGGTCTCGCCGCTCGCCGTGCAATCCACTACGACTCGAGACCCCGGAAGATTACACACCACGTGGATCATCCGCTCGAGATCTGCCTGGGTTTCACCCAGCGGTATAAGTGGATCGGCTTGATCGACCGCTGTTGCCAGCACGTCATCCAGCCACATCACCTTTGTTCGGGTGGTTCCGGCGAGGTGAATGTCTTCCCCGAGTTTCTTGCGCAACTCCTGGCGCCGAGCGGCGAGTTGCTCGACGAACACAGATCCGACCCGCCCCTTCCCAATGAGAAACAGATTGGTCGCTCGCTCCTCGACAAAAAACGCATCGTGGATGGCATTCATCGCCCGCGCTTCATCCCGACGATCGAGCACCAAGGAAATGTTCAGCTCGGACGACCCCTGAGCGATGGCGCGAACGTTGATGCGGCGATCGCCCAGAATGCCAAAAATGCGGCCCGCAATTCCGGTTTTTTCCCGCATCCCTTCCCCTACGGCGGCAATAATGGCGCAGCCCTCCTCCACAACCAGATCATCGATGAATCCGGCTCCGCGTTCGAGTGCAAACTCGTCGTGAATGGCCTTCTTCGCCGAGTGAACCGCGTCGGGCAGCACGGCAAGACAGATCGAGTGTTCACTTGAAGCCTGGCTGATCATGATGACGTTGATCTCGTGAGACGCGAGCGAATCGAAGAGACGCATCGCGATCCCGGGGATGCCGACCATGCCGTCCCCTTCCAGCCTGATCAACGCCACATTGTTTACTGACGAGATGCCCCGCACCAGATGTGTTGCCGGCTCGGCCTTCTCGATGATGGTCGTTCCTACAAATTCGGGATTGAAGGTATTCTTGATGACCAGCGGTACCGCAGCGGCCCGCGCCGGGTGAACGGTCGGTGGGTACACGACTTTGGCTCCGAAGTGCGACAGCTCCATCAATTCGTCGTACGTTAGGCGCGGAAGTGAAAAAGCCTTCGGAACAAGCCGGGGATCGGCACTCATCACCCCGTCCACGTCGGTCCAGATCTCGATGCGCTCCGCCTGGAGTGCTGCAGCCAGAAGGGCTGCTGTCAGATCGGACCCACCCCGTCCCAGCGTTGTCGTCTCGCCCGTCTCAGCCGACCCGATGAAGCCTGCGACGATCTGCACGGTGTTCACGCCACGAAAGTGCGCCTTGATGTTTCCGAACGTCCGTTGCTGGTCGACCCTGGCCGCTCCGAATCGGTCGTCCGTCGCCACCAGGGTCAGGTCATCGCACGCCTCCGCAGACGTGCCGGCATTCCTGAGCGCTGCAGCTACCACGGTAGCCGAGAGGCGCTCTCCATAGCTCATGATGAGATCGCGTGTCCGCACGCTACACTCGCCGAGCAGGGCCACGCCTTGTAGCAAATCCCGCAGCTCACCAAGCATCGCCGTCACGCGGTGCTCGACGACCTCTTGCTCCTGCCCCGCACACGCCTCAACCATCGCCTGACAGCGGCGTTCCAACTCGTCGATATCGCTCAGGGTCCCCAGCGCCGTCTCCCGAGCCCACCGCTCGAGGGCGTTCGTCACTCCACCAAACGCGGACACCACCACGGCCACCGACCCCTGTTGAGCCGCAGCACGAATGATCCCGACAACCGACGCAACTCGCTCGGGGGTCTCGAGCGAAGTCCCCCCGAATTTCTGAACGATCACAGGTTACCTCTTGAAGTACATCACGCCCGCAGGCCGCGGATCCGGATAGATGCGCGAAGCGTCCTCCCCGCTGTACAAGATCCCGTTCTTCATCACAAACTCAATCGACCGTGTGTTGCGAATCTGTTCGAGGGGGTTCTCCCGCAGCACGATGAGATCGGCAAGCTTGCCTTGCTCGATCGACCCGAGCTCGTGATCGAGGCCCTGATGGCGGGCACCGTTGATGGTTGCGATCTCCAGCACCTGGAGATTCGAGAATCCACCTTGGCTGTACAGCTCCATCTCGAAGTGGACGTCGAGTCCCAGCATCTGCCCGTGACCGCCAAGCTGGAGAGAAACACCGGCGTCGTACAGCCGCTTGAGGTTGGCCGCGAGCTGCGGATGGAAGAAATCGTCGTCGAAGAAGTGGGTCGGTCGCCGCAGCCGCCCCACGAGCACATCACGACGCTCGAAGGTCAGGAGCTTTTCGTTCTCCCATAGTCGCTCGCGCTGGTGGAAGTAGGCTTCGCCATAGGGGCCATCCAGGGTCACGAGCAGCGTGGGTGTGACCCCAAGCCCGCTGGCCGCCAGTAATTCCACGACGTCGCCGTGCATAGGTGTGAACCCCATCCCGTGAGCGATACCCGTCGCGCCGTCGATGATGCGGGTGAAATTGGATTGCGCGTCCCCGCCCGGCTCGACGGCGACGTTGAGTCCTTCCTCTCGGGCGGCCGTGGCGATTTGGTGCCGAACCCGACGCGTGCCGGTGAGGTAGTCCTTCAGCGCCGTCGCCCCGTGGGCCTTGTTGAAACGGACATGCTCGAGAACGTCCTCATAAGACTTGAAGGATAGGTAGGTCTTGGTACGGTACTTCCGGCTCCCGTACATCGGCGGTCCTACCGAGAAAAGTCGCGGACCCGTCATCGCTCCCTTCCGCACCATGTCCGACACCCACGCGTCCCGCTCGGCTCTCCCGTACACTTCGTACATCGTGGTGACCCCGTGGGCCAACGCCGCCTGGAGGCTTGCCATCCGCTGCTCCATGACATTGAGTACCGAGATGCTCGTCCCGTAATGAGCATGGACGTCGAGAATGCCGGGCATGACGGTGCGGCCGGGGAGATCGAACACGCGGGCATCCGCGGGAATCTCCAGCGAAGGACTGACGGCCGCGATGCGGCCGTTCCGAACGAGCACTGTCGCATTTTCCAAAACGTCGCGATTCTCGTTCATCGTGATGACCCGCACTCCGGTAAGGGCGATCGTCGATGAGGGAACGTCTACCTCAAATGAAAAGGAAAGCTCTGTGCGGCGAGCCTCACCATCGTCTGAGAGGATCGCGTCGAGGGATTTCTCGTAGAAGTCGCGGCCGCGCGTCCAGGCAATGCTCCCACCGTCGGCAGACCAGGTCTGGAAAAACCCGTCCGCATCGGCATCGATCCGTTTGCTGAATCCCGTTCCGTCTTCACCGCCGATCGTGACCGTTTTACCGATGAACTCGAAGGGCGTTACGTAGCTCCGCTGATACTCGTGATAGGCAATCCAGCGAAGGTCGGGCGAGAGCGCCGCCCGCACGGCGTGAGGGAAGCGGTACATCGTCACTTCGTCCACGCCGTCCATATGAATCCGCTTGAACATCAGCGTGTCGTTTTCGAATTCCGTGAAGTAGAGATATTCCGTTTCACCGTCGAACAGGATGGTCGGCGGCTGCCGGCCCCACGCACCGGCGGCCGGACCCGAGACGTCGGTGACCTTTCGTTCGGTTCGGTCGGGCCCCACGACGATCAACTCGAAGTTCGCTTGCCCCTCGAGCCGCGCGCCGTTTCGCAACTCCCCCGCACCCCGCAGAAATGCTAGCCACCGGCCGTCGGCGGACAAACTCAGGGCACCGTATTGGGAGGGACGTGAGGTCAGTTTCGTGGGCTCTCCGCCATCGATGCTCCGCGAATACACGGCGCCCAATTCATCGTCGGACCACCAGGCGTAATGGACCGTCCGTGTTGCCGAATCATAGACGGGGCTCGTCTCGTGCTCCGGCGAGTTGGTGAGGTTACGTACACCATCCTCCGTCTTGAGATAGAGATCCCCGAGAGTCTCAAACAGAATGCCCCCGTCCGTGCGCTGGGCCCACCGGTGCAGGCGTGTCCTTGCTTCGCGATCCGGGATCTCCGCACGGAACCGGATGGTCTCATCGAGCTCGCGACGGACCCTCGCTCGGAACGGAATCCGACGCGTCGTCCCGGTTGCGACGTTCACGGCGTGAATGCCCCCTCCGAACGAGAGGAGCACTTCCGACCCGTTCGGATGCCACGCCATCGTGGAATACGCACTGTGGTGATACACCCGGTAGTCCTGCCGGTCTCGATCGATGTCGCGGAGCAGCACCCGCTCCTCTCTCGTGTCCAGATCGTGGAGGATCAGCTCGGTGCGAAGATCGTTGCGATGCACGTAGGCGAGATATTTTCCGTTCGGCGAGAGCGCCGGGGCGACGGCTCCACCCGGCCGCTCGATGTACACGGAGATCTCGCCGGTTTCCTTGTCGTACTTCTTTATGCGAGATCCGCTGGCGTAGAGGTTGGCGTCGCGATGCTCGAAGAAGAGGACCTTCCGGGACGGATCGTCGATGAAGTGGTTGATGGGACTGAACGTCCCGGGTCGCAGCAGTTCCTGGCGGGTACCGTGCATGTTGAACTGGTAGGCGGCGATCTCGGTGACGTCGTGGAGCGCCACGCCGTAGAGGAGCCGTCCATCGACCGACCAGGTTCCGCCCCACACTCCTACACCCATCTTGGAGACGTTGGTCGGCTCACGCGTGCCGCCCCGGTCCATCACCCAGAGGTCGTCGCTACCGGCGCGGTCGGAGGTGAAGGCGATGCGAGCGCCGTCGGGGCTGTATTGGGGGAACATGTTCCACGACCGCCCGGCGGTGAGCGCAGTCGCCTCCCCACCGTCGATGGGCATCTCGTAGATATGGCCGAGGAGGTCGAACACGATGCGGCGGCCGTCGGGAGAGACGTCGACGCTCATCCAGGTTCCCTCTTCGGCCGCGTAGTCGAGAACGACGGTCGAAGGTGCGCGGGACTCCTCGATGTTCCATTCGTCGGCTTGCCGGGCAAGGCACGGCGAGCCGAGGCAGACAGCAATGCATGCTACAAGAAGCGTTGGCCTGGTCACAATGGGGGTCTCCTGATTCGCGGTCCCGCCACGAAAGCAGAGGTTGTGGCGGGTTTCTCTCGCACGTATTCTCCGGTCCACCCTCGAGCGCGAGCTACGGAAATGAAACCACCTCCCGCGTTGAATCGCAAGCCGATGAGATCAAGGAGGAGGGAGCAGGGAGCGACGCCTCTTAGGTTGGATTGGCGATTCTGAAGAAAAAACAAAAAAATCATTTTCTCCACCCGGCCACCCTACATCAGGGAGGAGGGAGCAGGGAGCACGCCTTTTAGGTTGGGCGGACCGTGAACCCGTGAAACCGTTTGCCGGCCAGGTTGATGTACTCTACCGTTGCCACATCCGGTGTGACGACGAGGCGGGCATGCCCGGAGTCCGTCCAAAACCGTTCGTAACCGGTGGTCTCTCGCGGAAATTTCCACGGGGCGCCACAACTCCCCGGCAGCGCGTAGTGAATGCCGTCCGCGACATCGTCCACGAACACGTGGTCGTGTCCGTAAAAGAAGATTTGCACACCGTGCTCACGCATGAGGGTATGTAACCGGACCTGCTCGCCGGTGTCGATGCACCGGGCGCCTCCCCGACCATAGAGCGAGTTGTGCTCGTCGCCGGCGTCGCCGCCCACGGCGTGGTGGACGCAGACGAACTTGTACGGGTGGGTCGAGGCGGCCAGAGTGGCTTCCAGCCACGCGTATTGTTGCTCCCCGAGCGTCCAATCATCAACGTGTGACACGTCCGACGCCGGACGGGCAACCGGATCGGACGGTTTGGTGTAGGTCTGCACGTTGAGCATGAGGTACAGAACGGGTCCCCAAGTAAATGCGTAATAGTCCTCTCTGGGACTATCTCCTTCCGGATATGTCACGTTGTTCGGGTTGGGCGCATACTGCCGGCGCACGGCGGCTACTGTCTCGATATTGCGCTCCGGGAATTTTCCGGTTTCTCCCTCCCAGTTGCCGATCAATCCGAATTGGGGACATGACATCGACAGGGGACCGACGTGTCGGCGGTACAACATGTAGGCCCGGATGGCGCCCTCGTCGTTCTGCTGCGGCTCGTTGCGAGAGGTTGGCCACGCCACATTATCGCCTAGGGCAAGAACGAACTCCGGGCGATCGCGCATCACGTTCCGCACAACGTCGTCCAACACCTGCACCTCCGGCCGTCCGTCCACGAACGTACCCGTGTGCGAATCGGTCATGAGGGCCGCGACGTACGGCGCGTCGTCGTTGCGTTGCGTGATGAACGATCCCACCGCTGCGGGATGCGCCTCGAGATCGTCCCGCGCAAGCATCACGCGATACTCATATCGAGTACCGGGCGACAGCCCCTGCACCGTCCACTCGAAAAAACCCCGAGGTGCTCCTTGCAGCGTGCCGGCTGTGGTTTGCCACTCCCGTTCGTCCGGCCGGCGGTGCTCGACCGATCCGATCGCCGGCTCGTCACCGTTGCGCGCGTTGATTAGGATGGAACTCGTGGTCGGCCTCGCGAGAAACGGTACGAGGGAGAGCTGCGGGATCCGATCCTCGAGCGAGCGAGCCAGGGCGGCCGGCGGCCTTCCCGCAATCGTGACCGCGGCGGCCGCGCCGAGCCCCTGAACAAATGTCCGACGGGACACGCCCACTTTTCGGTCTTTGTTGTCACACACTGAGACCTCCGGGTCACACGACCGCGAGATGTAAGTCGTTGCCGGCGAGCGAGCGGATCGAGGCCGGCGCAACCGTCAGCGGCTCGCCTGTGCGGTACCTTCCTCGGTGGTTACCCCAACCGGCACCTCGATTGTCTCGTTCCAGATATGCCTGCCGAACCACTGCCAGTTGTGCCACATGGCGGCGAGACGCTCCTTCGGCTTGTTAATGCCGTGCCCGAATCCCTTGTAGACGATCAGCTTCGCCTCGACTCCCACGTCTCCCAGCCCCTGGTACAATTCGTACGCATTGGGAATAGGCACCCGGCGGTCGAATTCGCCGTGCTGAATCAAGGTAGGCGTTTTGGCCTGCTTGATATTGGTGATGGGCGAAGTCTTGGCATAGATGTCGGGATCGTCCCAGGGGGTCGCCTTGAGATACTGACGGGTGAACGGGTGGATGTCGGTATTGACGTAGTACGTCATCCAGTTGGAGATACCGGCCCCTACGGAGATCGCGGAGAACCGATCGGTGTTCGTAGTGAGGAATGCCGATATGTACCCGCCCTGGCTCCAGCCCATCGAAGCCATCCGCGTCGTGTCCACCATGCCTCGAGCTATCAGGTGATCGACCCCGGACATGACGTCCCACATGTCGCCAACGCCAAGGTTACGAACGTTGAGTGAACGAAATGCTTCCCCGTAACCCGCCGAGCCCCGGTAGTTCGGACGCAGTATCAAGGCGCCCTTGGCAAGCCACTGATGAACGGGATACACATAGCCCGCCACCGCGGTCGGGAAGTCGATACCCGTCGGCCCACCGTGGATGACGACGAACAAGGGATACTTGGCCGAAGGATCGAAGTCGTTCGGCTTGTGCAACACTCCTTGAATTCGCGTCCCATCGCGGCTGGTCCACTCGACCACGTCACTGGTACCAAGTTCCCAATCGGCTATCTGTTCGGACATGTTGCTGATGCGAACAGGATCGTAGCGCGCTACGGACGTGCGATATATTTCCGAAAGGGTCGTCGGCGTCTGCGAGAGCAGGGCCATCGAGCGTCCATCGGCCGAGAAGTGGACGGATCTGACGATATCAGGCGACGCGACAAACGGCGTTACCTGGCCCGAATTGGGATCCACACGGAACACGTGTCGCTTCGTTTTCTGCCACGCGCCGAGATAGATCCCGCTGCGATTCCATGCTATGAGATTTGGGTCCTCGTCGAGATCGGCGGCGAGCCTGGTAGGTGTGCCACCCTCCGCCGGGATCTTGAAGACGAGGCCGTTCGTATAGAAAAGCGATGTGGTGTCGGGACCGGACGCCTGGTAGACGAGCCACCTGCCGTCCGGAGACCATTTGGGATTGCCGTCGGAACCCGGGTCCCCTACTAGCGCTGTAATTGTCTGGGTTGCAACATCGAGCAAGGAAATGTCGCTACGCATGAACGAACTGATCGAAGGGTCCGGCCGGTGCGCGAACGCGATCCGCGATCCATCGGGCGACCATTCGAAGTTCGAAACGGTGAAGTCGTCGCCCTCTGTGAGTCGTGTGGCCTCAGCCGTACGTGCCGTCGCAGGTATCTCAATCAGCCACAGATGTCTCTGACGGTATTCTGCGTCCTCGACCGCGAACTCACCGTATTTCTCCTTGCGCTTTTCGTATTCTTCGCCCGCAGGCTCGGTCATGGCAAACGCTATGCGCCGACCATCCGGTGCCCACGCGAATCCGCCTATATCCTCTTCGGCATCGGTGAGCGTCCAGGCCTCACCCCCACGGGCTCGGATGAGATGGATCTGCCGTTTCTCGCCGCGTTTTGCCAGAAAGCCGATCCACTCACCGTCGGGTGACCACCGTGGGCTCGTGCTGTTGCCACCGTCGGTGTGGGTGAGCTTCAACGGTTCTGCTCCATCCCACGCAAGCCAGATCTCGATGTCGTAGCGATTATGCTCCCAGTCCGTCGTCCGCACGGTGTAGACGACGTTTCTGCCATCGGGCGAGATCCTTGGCGATCCTGCATTGTTCAGATTCACGATGTCGTCGAAGGACGGACCCGGAATATTGGAGTTTTGCGCGAGGCCGGATGTGCTCAGCGTCAAGGAAGTTGCGAGGCTAAGGAGAATGGTAAGAACGGGTCTCATGGTGGAAGCTCCTACTTTGTGCCAAGTGTGGCAGCGCGTTTGGGTTTAATCATGGAAGAATGTCGGTTACCGGTTGCCGGTAACCGGTAACCGTGGTTCCGTGGCCATTCTCACCGCAGGGACCCAATAGCCTGCCCTGGAAAAACTCCCTCAACGATCCGTCCGTCTCGGACCACGAAGCTGCCGCCGACCAGTACGTACTGCATACCCTTGGACGGTGTATCCGGTCTGTCATATGTGGACAGGTCGATGACTGTCTCGGGATCGAACACGGCGAGATCGGCGTCGGCGCCCACCTGCACGCGACCCCTCCGCCGCATGGTCGGTGAGGCGTCCTCGAGTCGTTTCGCGGGCAAGATCGTCATCTTGGCGAGCGCTTCCATCAGTGTGAGAGCGCCGCGCTCTCGCGCATAGTAGCCAAGAACACGTGAGAATGTCCCGGCACCCCGCGGATGAGTCGCAACATACTCGAAGGGAATACCGTCGCTCGCCACGATGACATCGGGCTGGGCGACAATCCATTCATTTGTTTCTTCGTTCCGGCCGTGGATGACGACCCAACCGCCCTGTGCCCGGTACTTGCGAAATGTTGCGGCCGTGAGGCGTTCGGTCGTCCCTCCCCACTGGAGTAACCCATAGACGCTATCGTCCAGCCCCTCCCACGAGTCGAACAGCGCCGATTGGATCAGCGTCGAGCCCGCAGTGTAGGGATATGCCTCGGTCGTCACGTCGAGACCGCGCTCCCTCGCACCACGAATCATCCCCAGCGTGGTTCGCGCCATCTCATCCGCGCTGCTGTTCATGTGCACGATGTGTAGAGACGCGCCGGTCGACGCCGCGTTGGAGATCGCCTCCTGGAACGCGCCGAGGGTTCCACCAGAGTTGGCACCGCGAAGGTGTACATAGGCCGGGATGCCCCGCGCGGCGGCCAGTTCGAACAGGCGGAGGATCTCAGTCCGCGACGCACCCGGTGTGTAGGTGATCCCGAATCCGATACCCAGCCCGCCTTCGTCGAGCCCGCCTGCGATGAGGTCGCCCAGCTCTGCGATCTGCTCGTCAGTGAGGCCGGCATAGATATGCTCGCCGCTCAAAGCGCGCGTGGCTTCACCGCCGGGGGGAAGCCCCGGGCCATGACCGACGTCGACACCGGTGAGAAGTTTGGTCCGCGCCCCCGGATGACTCACCGTGGCTCCGTAGTTGATGAGGGAGCGGCCTTCCCGTGAGGCCAGCCACGCACCGACGGGATACACCCCAATCTCCATTTCCAGCGCAGAGGTTACCCCATCGAGTGCCTGCAGTCTGTTACTGACGGAGTCCTGCCCATGTGCATGGAGGTCGATGAACCCGGGCGCCGTCACGAGTCCCGTCGCGTCCACCGTATCACGGCCGCTGATGTCGGCGGTGGTCACGACGACGATTTCTCCACCCACAATCCCAACGTTGCGCACAGCATCCAGCTCCGTCTCGGGATCCATGACGCGACCGCCCAAGATTACAGTGTCGTAATTGCCCCCGTCGCCGGTATTGGTGCAGGCAAAACACAACACTGCGGTGAAGACGACGAGAGTCGTGGGATGGATCATGGCGAACCCTCCATCTGTAGTTGGTCGATACGAGTTTGCAAGCGTTGTGTGTTCATGAGCCCGACGAAACCTTCACGCCCGCCCGAAAGCCGGGATCCTTGCTCGGATCGAACTCCAGCTTCTCGCGATCTATACTGCGGCCTTCTTTGATCACCACCTCGATCTGCCGCGTGTCGCCGACTCGTACGGCGGGGTTCCCGGATACGATCACGATGTCGGCTCGTTTGCCCGGCTCGAGGGTCCCCCACTCCTCGGAGGCGTTCATCAAGATGGCCGCGTTTTTGGTAGCCACGGTAATCGCCTGGAGGGGAGTGAGCCCGGCTTCCACGAGGAGCTCGAGTTCCCGGTGGATGCCTTCGCCGAGGAACACGCCGGGGTACGGCGCGTCGGTCCCCGCCGCCAGCAACACACCGGCGTCGAACAGCCGTTTCGCCGTACGCATTCCCGCCTCCAGGCGGACGGCCACGCCGGCCATCCGGCTGCTGTCCGCCCCGCTGAGGGGACGGGTCGCCTCTTCCCTCACTTCCTCGAGGAACCACGGGGGCGCCGTGCGGGCAATGAGCGGTTCGCTAAGGAAGCGCAAGTCTCCCAGCCGCCGCCGCGAGAACGATTCCGTGACGGCAAGGGTCGTGATGCAGGCAACGTCGCGCTCGAGCATGAGCTGCACCGCTTCGTCGGTCATGTCCCCGGGTAGGTGTGCGAAAGCCCGGACCCCAGTGCGAATGACGTCCGCGGAGCCGTTACTACTCCACGCGTCCACGAAGACCGATAGGGATTCCTCTCCGGCGGCTCGCACCAACGCGGCAAGTTGCCGATTGGACAAGCCCCCATATCCCTTGATGGCATGGACACCCGCCGCCTTGAGTTGGCGGACGTAGCCGGAGATCTGGGAAATCGACGACACCGCGAAGGACAGGGGCGGCCACGCGGCGTCGGCGCCGTCGATGAGTGGGCCGACGAAATATATCCGTGGCCCTATCAAGCGACCGTGCTCGATTTCCTGGTGCAATTGCTGAATGTACGGCAGGACGTTTCCGGTGTCGAAGATCGTGGTTACGCCTGAGTAGACCAGGGAATGCACATATCGTTGATAGCCGAGCATGTCGACGCGGTCGCCGTCCCACCCGCCGACTAAATGAACGTGGGAATCAGCCAGACCAGGCATCGCCGTCTTGCCCGCCGCGTTGATAATGGACGCCCCGGCGGGCACCGTGACCGACCCCCCCGGCCCCACCGCCGAGATGCGCTCTCCTCTGATGAGGATGACGCCATTCTCGATGGGATCGCCACCGTTCCCATCGATGACCCTCACATTGGTGATGGCGGTGACGTCCTGCGACTGCATGGGCAGGACGAGGAGCGCGAGGGCTATGCCGTTCAATAGAAACACTAGGGACCTCCGTTTTGGGACGGTGAATCGGTTATCGGTTATCGGTTACCGGTTACCGGTTACCGGTCACCGGTCACCGACTACACCGTCCAAATTTCGCTCAGCACCCGCTTGAAGTTTCCGCCCAGGATGAGCTTGATATCCCCGTCGCTGTAACCACGGCGAATCAACCCCTCGGTAAGCAGGTACGTCCGCTTCTGGGTGGGCATCTCATCCATGTCGATCTTGGCGCGGAAGCGGTATTGATCCCGGTATCGCCCACCGATGTTTGCCCAGTCCTCTCCTTCGTACATGTCGTACCCGCCACGGATGTCGGTATCCGAGCCGATTCCCAGGTACTCGACACCCACGAGTCGCGCCACGTAGTCGTAATGGTCGAGCAGATGCTCGATCGTCGTGGGCTCCTCGTCTCGCACAAAGCTGCGGACGGCGGTGAGCCCCAGGACCCCGCCCTGGGCGGCCATTTTTCTGATGGCCTCGTCCGTCTTGTTCCGGGGGTAGCCCGGCACCAGCGCCCGGACATTCGCATGCGTCACCAGCACCGGCTTTTTCGAGACCTCGAAGGCATCGAGTGTCGTGCGGTCGCCGCAGTGTCCGGTATCCACCGCCATGCCCACTTCGTTCATACGTTCGACGATCTGAACACCGAAATCGCTCAAACCACCGTCACTCCGATCCATGGTGCCGGTGCCAATCCGGTTCCGGGAGTTGTAAGTGAGTTGTGACAGCCGCTGTCCCAGGCCGTGGAAAAAGTCCACGTCATCCGGTCTGCGAAAGTGATCGGCGTTCTGAAGTCCCAGCAGAAATCCGAGCTTGTTCGACTCGTTGACCTGCTCCAGGTGCTCCGGTGTGGTGATGCGGAGAAACCATTCGGAGTGGTGAGCCAGGAACCCGTTCCACTGCGCTGCCCACTGCAGCGCGCTCGTGTAGGCGTCGGCGGCGTCGCCGCCACCGGTGGTATCGTGAAACACGTTGATCCCCGACTCCAGGTAGAACCGGTACTCCTCTTCGGTGAACATGCTGGGATCACGCAACCACTGCGAGGTGCGCGTCGACACGATCGATAGAGGACAGAGCATGTCGGTGACCGTCGCCTCCCGCACCAGCCGCACCGCCCGCTCCGAGAAGTCCTGTTCGTGCGGCGTTCCCGCGAACAAGCGGTACCGGCCGACGTTGATAAATGGGGCGAGCGACGCTGCGCCCAACACGCCGGCGCCCAGTTTGAGCGCTTCGCGGCGGGGTATTCCGGCCTTAACGACTGCCATGGCGGCCTCCGACAGCTAGGGTGAACGGGGGTGCTGCTGGCTCGGGTGACTGAATCTCGTTGCAGAACGGCCGGGCGCAAGCGGGGGAAGGCCGCGGGGGAGCGGCACCCGTAGCGCAACATCAAATAGCCACGGAAAGCACGGAAAGCACGGAAACCCCGCCCCACACCCGGATTGTGGTTCCCCTCCCCCAACCTCGTGCCGGCTGTCTTCCTCCGCGTTGCCGATCCACCTGGTGGGGTGGCGGGGGACCCAAATTCCGGGAGGGGGGTCGGGGTCCGTGCTTTCCGTGCTTTCCGTGGCCATTCAATCGTCGCTACAGGGCCACTCCCCAAGGCCTTCCCCGGAAATCACTGCGCCGGCGGCCGAATCTCGTACTCCTCTGGCGGAGTCTCACCAAGGAGATGCTGCACGAAATAGTCCCATGTCCGCCGTACCATGTACGGCTCGCTCGCGTATCCGTGGTTCCGGTTCGGCATCACCAGCATGTCGAAATCTTTGTTGTGCTTGATCAACTCGTTCACCACCATCAGGGTCATGTTGGGATGGACGTTGTCGTCCAAAGTCCCGTAGGTGAGCATGAGCTTACCCCGCAGGTTCTGCGCGAGGTTCTGGTTCGCCTGGGAGTCGTAGTTGTCCCCGCCGGTGGTCGAGTCACGCACGAGGAGTCCGTGATATTTCTCCCCCCACGGGAAGTGGTATCCGCGCTGGTCGTGATTGCCGGCGCCCGAGACGGCGACCTTGAAGAAGTCCGGGTACCGGAGAATCGCGTCGGTTGAGGCGAAGCCGCCTCCCGAATGTCCGTAGATGCCCACCCGATCCAGATCGATCTGCGGATAGAGACGTGCCAGGTGTTTGAGGGCCGAGATGTGATCCGGGATCCCGTTGTCCCCCATGTTCCCGTAGTACGCGTCGTGAAACGACTTGGCGCGAAGCGGCGTTCCCATGGCGTCCACCGTGAACCCGATGAAGCCGAGCTCCGCCATCGCCTGCACCTCGCCGGAGGGACTCGTGGTGAACCCGTGGGTGATCACGGAGCCGATCTGCGGGCCGGGATAGACGTAGTCGATCACGGGATACCGCTCTTCGGGGTCGAAGTTGGACGGGAAGTAGAGGTAACCGTACACGTCGGTGACCCCGTCCCGCCCCTTGACCCGGAACGGCCGGGGCGGCTTCCAGCCCGCGTCGACGAGGGGGGTGACGTCCCCGACGTCGACGGTCTGCAGCACGCGCCCGTCCCGATCGCGAACGACGGTGACGGGAACCGTGTCGCGGCGGGAGTAGGTGTCGATGAAGTAGCGTCCTGAGGGCGAGGCCTGAACGTCGTGGTCGGAGTTCTCCGGTGTCAGCAGCCGCAGGCCCGACCCGTCGAGACCCACCTTATACAGGTGCCGGAAGTACGGATTCCGTCCCTCCTCACGCCCAACCGCGGTGAAGTACACTTGCCTGAGCGCCTCGTCGACGTGCAGCAGCTGGACGACCATCCAGGCTCCGCTCGTGATGCGGTTCTCGAGTTGTCCGTTCGTGGCGTCAAAAAGGTATAGGTGTCCCCAACCGTCCCGCTCGGAAAACCAAATAAGCTGCCGATCGTCTCGCGACACCCACCAGTTCGGACGGAAGAAGCTGAACGGCGAGAGCTCGACGTAGGTGGGCTGGGTCTCTTCCAGGATCTTCCGGGCCTCGCCGGTCTGACCGTCGGCCACGAACAACTCGATTTTCTTGAAGTCCCGCTCGCGTCGCGTGAAGAAGAGCTTCGTGGCGTCCTCGTTCCACCTACCGACGGGCCACACGGTGTCCGCACCGGTGAAGTTGCCGACCTGCCGGGCAGCCGCCACTGTCACCGCAGACCGGGCTTCCACGTCGAAGATGTGGATGTCGAACATGGGCACGATGGAATCGCCGGGGAGCGCGTAGGCGTAGCTGTGGAGCTTGGGCCGCCCGGTCGCGGCCTCGAGGATGTGGAGCTTCTCGACGTTGCGCTCGTCGTAGCGGTGGGTGGCGATCAGCCTGGAATCGGGCGACCACTTGAGCACGGGCGGACGCTTGAGTCCCTGCCGCCGGCTGGTGATCTCCTGACAGCACCCTTCGGGGATCACCGCATACCCGTAGTCCCGCTCCCCATCGCGGCTGAGTTGCATCTCCTCCCCGGTCCCCACCGCGCGCACCCAGAGGTTTTCATCGCGCTCGAACGCTACCCACCGGCCGTCCGGAGACTCGGTCTCGCTCGCCGGCCGCGGGGGAACGGAGTCCGGGGCGGCACAGATATTGGCGGTGGTATCACACCTCCAACGGAGCGAGTCGCCAACGTGGAACTGGATGACGCGCCCGTCGTCCACAAACTCGAACTCGTCGAACGGAAGGTTGTGAGCCACGTAGCTCGTGTCGGCCGCCACCGACAGGACCGCGGCCAACCGGGCGTGATCGAACGCCGGCTGCCGGACGCCTCGCGCGGGATCCACGAGGACAAACTCATATCCGTCCGAGACCCTGTTCCGATACCAGAATCGATCCCCGTCCAGCCAGCGGAGGGTCGTCAGGAGACCAAAGAAACCCGATTGGATGCCGGTCACCTGGTTTGCGACGTTCCACGAGAGAAACTGTTCGGCGCGGGCGTATTCGGCTTCGGTGACCTGGGCTTGCACCTCGACGGCGCTGCCAAGGCCGACGAGACTCCAGGCCAGAGCGAAAGCGGATAGATTGCGACGAGTGTTCACGGTTGAGTTCCTCCGGGTCAGTATGGGCTGGGCATGTTCTCGGAACAATTCTCCACCTGCATGGCGTAGCGGTCGGCGAGGGCGGTCAAGAGCCGGGAGGTGATCTTGGGCATTGGGGGGCCTAAGATAGGGATTGGTGACTGTCGAAGCGAGAAGAGCTTCCGGGTTGCCCGGTGGGCTAAAGCCCGGGCTCGGCCCCTTCGGGACGTGTCCTGAAGGACATGACGGGGACATGGCGCGGTCGCAGGTTACACACGTCCTTCAGGACGTGTCGCGGCCCTTCAGGGCTGCGGCCGAGCCCGCGCTTTAGCGCACCGGGCACCACGCGAGCCGCGCATCCTAACACCTTGCGCACCATGCTACTCGCGCGCCCCTACGAGATCAGTGGCGGCCTCGGCGCGAAACCGGAGTCGCACTCAATTCGCTTCGTCGAGGCGCCGTTGAACCTCCTCAGCGCTCAGGTATTCCGGCGATGGCTCCGCTAGCCGGCGGTCAAGCTCCTTTCGGTGCCACTCCGGCACGGGCACCGCGTCAGGTTCCGCGGCAATGCTGTCCCAAACATCCTCGACGAGTCGCAAGCGGTCTTCGACTGGGAGCCGGAGGATCTCCTCCATGAGTGCTTTCGGCGTCATCGATTCAATTTCGGCACTCGCCTGTCCCCCGGCAAGCCTGCCGCGATTATTCCTGGTTCTCCCATGCCAGCCTCACGCGCTCTAGGAACGCCTGGCCCCTTGGATCTCTTCGGACCGGCTCCAGAAAGTCATCGTACTCGGCGAAGTAAGGATAATTCGTACAGCCATGCTGGAACGACGTTTCGAGCCAGTCCACGGCCCGCTCAACCTCGCCGATTAGCGCGTACGCCTCCGCCATGAACACAGGCGCTTGCATAGCGATACCAGCCCACGCTTCTAGGGCCGGAGTTGAAAGGGCGAGGACCCCGTCACGATCCCCTCGCAAGGCGCGCTCGAGCAGTGCGAGGTGCTGCCAAAGGAAGTCGGCGGGGGAAACGGCTGTCCAGTGCTGGACGAGCGCAGACATCTCGTCAAGTCGCCTCTGTCGAGCCAGTTTGAAATATGCGTACACCCACTCGGCCGTGGACTGTCCGCGGTGGTTTGCCATCATCGCCTCGGCCTCGCGGTAGGCGTCCTCTTTCCTGCCGGACCAAAAATACGCCGCCACCACTTTCGCATGCGGCAACCATGAAAGCGGGTCCACCTCCCTGGCCCTATGCGCAAACTCGATTGCGGGACCAGGACGTCCGGTCTCGGCGTAGAAATCACTCAACCAGAGTAACGCGTCTGCGTTGTTGGGTTCGATCTCCAGGGCCCGATGGAGATTGCGACTCGAGCTGGTAACTTTGCTCGGATCGACGAACCCCATCCAACCCAACACCCAATAAGCCGTAGCACAACCCGGATCCACGACGAGCGCGCGATCCAGCAGTCGTTCCGCCTCTAGCAACACTGTGTCGTCGGTTGAGGCGCTCAGAAAGCGCATTGTGTACGCCCATGCCTTGCATGCCAAGAGGAGCGCATTCTCCCCGGCCGATTCGATGGCCCGGTCCAACAACTGCTCTGCGCGACGCGCCCCGTCCACCGTGAAACGGTGGAGCTCTTGCCGCGCCAACAAGTAACACTCGTAGGCCCGGACGTCGGAGATCGGACGTGCCGCAAGTCGCTCGCCTTCCTCCGGTGTGACGACTACCTGCAAAGCGTCGACAATCTGTCGGGATATTCGTTCTTGTAGATCGAACACATCCTCCACCGTGCCGGAGTATTTGTCGCTCCACACCGACGCATCCGTTTCACACTCAACCAACTCAACGGTGATCCGGAGGGCATCACCGGCCCTTCGGACGGTTCCCGTCAGCGCATTGCGAACGTTAAGTTCGCGGCCGATGGTCTTGGTGTCCTTTGACGTACCCTTGAGTTGCATAGCCGAGTTCCGAGAAATCACACGCAGCGAACTCAGCTTGGACATGTCGGTAATGATCTCTTCGGTGAGCCCATCGCTGAAGTACTCGTTCTCGGCGTCCGGACTCCGATTGACGAAGGGCAGCACTACGACGGATGCCGTCCCGGACGGAGCCGCCTCAACGATCGGGGCTTCGAGGGCCGTGGCGAGTTCCGCCGCACTGGAGAACCGGTCGGCGGGTAGCTTGGCAAGCGACCTCAGTACGGCTGTTTCGAGGTGCTCCGGTACCGTGTCGCGAATAACGCGAAGACGCGTGGGGTGCTCGGTCAACAACTTCGCAATCACGGCTTGCGTCGACGAAGCGATAAACGGTGGATCTCCGGTCAACAACTCATACAGCACTGCGCCCAGAGCGTACACGTCACTCCGCGCGTCGAGTTCTCGGTCACCCGTCGCCTGTTCGGGACTCATGTACTGCGGCGTACCCAATGACAGCCCAGTTCTCTGTCAGACGATTTCCACCGGCGTTTTTCACCGCCAACGCGATACCGAAGTCGGTGCTCCGAAGCTCGGTCATGGGCTTGTTAGGCAGCCCGGTTTGTAGTAGCATTAATGTTATACTTCCGCTGCGAGGACCCATGGTCAGAGAAGTCACGGTACGGCGTGTGGGCGGTTCCCTCGGCACCACGTTGCCGAAGGACATGGCCGACCGGCTCAGGGTGGAGCCGGGAGACCGGCTGCTGGCGGTTGAGACTGCAGACGGCATCTTGCTTACCCCATACGATCCCACGGTCGCGGAAGCGCTGGCGCGCGCAGGACGGGCGGCGAAACGGTATCGCAATGCCCTGCGTGAGCTCGCCAATTAGGCCGGTGTGAAGGAGCCGCGGTGGGTGCCCCGTCTCGTCATCGAGGCGGTACACCTTGATCAAATTCGCGAACACGGCGGCCTGCCCGGCCTCCGCGACGAAGGCTTGCTCGACTCGGCGCTGGCTCGCCCAAAACACAAATGGACCTACAAACGCCGGCCAGACCTGGCGACCCTCGCGGCGGCCTATGGGTATGGCCTCGTCACCGATCACCCTTTCCATGACGGCAATAAGCGGATTGGGTTCCTGGCCATAATGATGTTCCTCGGCTTGAACGGTCACGACCTCATCGTCGACGAGGCCGAAGTGGTCACTACAATTGTCGCGATCGCTGCTGGCAAAGTCACGGAAGCTCAGCTCGCCAAATGGATTCGTCGAAACATGGTACACCTGTCCTGACGCTGACACGGGCCGAACCCAAATCTGCAATCTAAAATCTAGCAGGTTGCGGAAAAATTGATGGTGAGCCGCGTTTGTCCGGGTAACACGACGGTGTACCAGCGTGCGGTCCCCTATTACCGCCCCCGCGGTGCGGTCGGCGTGACGAATGCGGCCCACACTGCCCCATCAGGGGCTGCCTCCGGCCAGGGTCAGGGTGCGTATCCGCATCAGATTGTAGACCGCGGCCGTGAACGTAAACACCCACCCGACCCGCGGGGTCCCGCGATGTCGGAGTTTGCGTAACAACCCAATCGTCTTGCCCCACCCGTAGATCTCTTCCACTTTTTTGCGCTGCCGTTGACTGATCGCATAGCTGGGATGGCGCGTCGTCCGGCCATCCACCGCGCTCCGCAACCGCGTGCGGTGCACGTTCGGCGTGACGTGGGGCGTCCAGCCCAACGCCCGCAGCGTGTCGACAAACCCGCACCGATCATAACCCTTGTCCGCCCCCAACGTCCGACGCCGGGCCGTCGGCGGTAAGCTCCCCACCATCGCCAGCGCACTCGCACACTCCGCCTCGTAGCCGGGCTGCGTCACGTCGGTCGCCACCACGAGCCCGTGCCGATTATCCATCAACACACTCGCCAAGTACGCCAATTGCGCGCCTTGCCCCCCACTCTTCCGCGTCAACCGCGCCTCCGGGTCCGTCCGCGACGCATGCGTCGCATTCGTCCGTTTCTCCTGGCGAAACGTCACGCTCGGATTCCCCGGATCATCGTCCGTTGGCGGGCGGGTGCCGGCCTTCGGCTGAAAACTCTTCTGACTCGCCCACGCGTCCAGCAAGGTCCCGTCGACGGTGAAATGCTCATTCGACAACAACGCCCGCCGCTCCGCCTCCTGTAACACTTCGGCCAGAAACGCATCCGCGATGCCCCCCTCGACCAGCCGCGTCCGATTCTTCGTAAAGACCGTCGGCACCCACACCGCGTCGTCCAGATTCAACCCCACAAACCATCGGTACAAGATGTTGTAATCGAGCTGCTCCATCAGCTGCCGCTCGCTCCGGATCGTATACACCACCTGCAGCAATAACGCGCGTAACAAATGTTCCGGGGGAATCGACGGCCGGCCCCGCCGCGCGTACAGCCGGTCCAACTGCGGCGAGAGCCGGGCTAACACCGGGTCCACCAGCGCCCGCAGGGCGCGCAACGGATGGTCGGAGGGCACCCGATCCTCCGCACTGATATAGCTGAACAGCGCCGACTGATTCGTCTTGTTCCCGCGCATCGTGGCACTCCCATCGAGGTCCCTCTACGATAAGAACTTCCGGCTCGCGATGCTATCGTCCATTACCCGACTTTTTCCGCAACCTGCTAGAATCTGCAATCTGAAATCATTCGTTCCTCACCTAAAATGGGCCGTCTTCGGAGGTTTGGCGAGGTCTCGAGAGGGACATGCCTAGCGCGCGTACGGGCGTAACGCCTCTGGAGAGGATACTCCTGGTACTGTGACCTCTGTTACCGCCAGATGTCGCCCGGGGGTTAATTTGTACCGCCATGCAAGCAGCCGATTTGACTAAGGAAGAGCTGAGAACGGCCCGTCTCCGCTTGGCGGGCTATTCCTTCCTAATCCTGTTCTTCGAGCTGGCGTTTATTCGCTACCTGTCCGGCTACGTGCGTGTGTTCGGCTTCTACCTCAATTTCGTGCTCATCGCCACGTTTCTCGGTATGGGGGTCGGATTGCTGCGGCAGGAGTCCGCCTCACGTCTGCGTTGGCTCGTGGTCCCGATAGCGATCTTGCTGTTCGCCGTCGTAAAGTACTACTCGACGGTGATTGTCGAGGCCCCGATCGACAAGGACGAGTTTCTATGGGGCGCCTTTTTTGAGGCCGATCCTGCGACCCGCCGCATAGCCATTCTCCCCGTAGTCACCGTTCTCTTTGTGCTCAGTTCGCTCTTTTTCGTGCCGCTTGGGGCGCTCCTGGGACGGGAGTTTCGCAAATTTGCTCCGCTCGAGGCGTATACGACGGACATTGCCGGGAGCCTCCTCGGTATCCTCGCGTTCGCCGTCTTCAGCGCGCTGGGCACCGCTCCGGCGTGGTGGGTGACATTTGGCTTTGCGATCTGGTTGCTACTTTCTTTGAACGAGCGGAGATACCCGATCGGAATCGGAGCCGTCGGCGTCTTTGCGACCGTCATGGCGCTCTGGACGGCCGAAGACTCGTTCGAGCGATGGTCGCCGTATTATCGAGTCAATCTCTATACAGCCAAGCATTGGGTTACGGTGCATGTCAACGGCTCGATGCACCAATGGATGTTGGACTTGAATCCGGACACCAATGACGCCGACAGCTCGCTGATTCGGTCTATCCGAGACGCATACCTGCTGCCGTACCAGGCCGTGCGACGCGTGGACACTGCGCTGGTGGTCGGCGCCGGTACCGGAAACGACGTAGCGCTGCTGCTCGAGATGGGGGCTCTGCACGTGGACGCCGTCGAGATCGATCCGGTAATACTCAACATCGGCCGCTTATCGCCGTTCCGAGAGACATACAACGACCCTCGCGTGCACCTCCACAACGACGATGCGCGCGCGTTCCTGAAGAAAACCAATCGTCGCTACGACGTGATCGTGTTCGGCACGCTCGACAGCCAAACGCTCCTTTCCGGGATGAGCTCGCTGCGGCTCGACAACTACGTGTATACAACCGAATCGTTTGCTGACGTCCGCCTGGTTCTCAAGGACGACGGCGCCCTTATCACCTATCACCAGTCACCTCATCCGTACATTGCCGCAAAAATCGAGGGCGCAATCGCGGACGCGTTCGGTGAACCGCCGATGGTGATTTTCGATTCGGGAGGGCTGTTCAATTACACGTTCATCGCGGGGAGCACGACCACAGAGTTGAGCGGCGGGCCCCTTCCTGCGGGGCTGTCACAGCCGGTCCGTTTGCCGCGCGACGATTGGCCCTACCTGTACTTGAGACGAGCAACGCTTCCCGGGCACTATCTGGCGGCACTCTTCATGGTGCTGGGGGTCGGACTGTTCGAGGTATTGTCAAATGTTGTGGATCGGTGAGTGATCAAGCGGCGACCTTCCGATCCGTGTTCTCTTTGTCAGTTTCCTGCATACCATCTTTGAATTGTTCTCCTGCCAACACCAGGGGGAGAAGTTCTGGAGCGTTGAGTTTCCGCCAACGTTGCTGCGCCATCTCCAACAGCTTGAACGCCATCGTCAGCCCTTTGCTCCGCGAGCCCGCTCCCTTGGTCACGCGCTGTCGTAACCGGACCGTCGCGAAGGCAGACTCGATCACGTTCGTCGAACGGATATGTTTCCAATGCTCGGCCGGAAAATCAAAATGGCTGTACAGGTGCTCCTGGTCCCGCGTGAGCGAGGCGACCGCCTTGGGATACTTGGCCGCATACGCGGTGGCGAAACGCTCGACCAGCGCCTCGGCCTCCGCACGCGACTCCGCATACATCATCTCGCGCAACACCCGCTTCGCCGCCGGCTGCAAACGTTTCGGAAGCTTGTCCAACACGTTGGCCATCCGGTGCACCCAGTCGCGCTGCTGCCGCGTCGCCGGCCACACCTCCCGCACCGCTGCCCAGAACCCCAACGCGCCATCCCCAATCGCCAGCACCGGGGCCCGCATCCCCCGACGCTTCAGATCGCGCAACACCGCCAACCAGCTCTCCGTGCTCTCCCGATAGCCGTCCTCCACCGCGATCAGCTCTTTCGTCCCATCCGCCCGGGCGCCCAGCATCACCAGCGTACACAGCCGGTCGGCCTCGAGGCGAATGTTGAAGTGGATCCCGTCGACCCAGACGTACACATACTCCCGATCACGCAGATCACGCTGGCGAAACGCCTGGTATTCCCCCTCCCACGCCGCCGTCAATCGCGTGATCGTCGTCGGGGACAAGCCTGATGCGTCCTCACCCAACAAGATCGGCAACGCCTCGCGAAAATCTCCCGTCGACAGACCGCGCAGATACAACACCGGCAAGACCTCCGCCACCTTCGGCGACCGCCGCATATAGGGAGGCAAAATCTTGCTCGTGAACTGCGCCCGCATACGACGGTCATGCACCCGTGGCGCGGTCACCGTGACCGTACCAGCACCCAGCGTCACCTTGCGGGGACGGGCTTTGCCATTGCGCACCACCAGGGCGCGGCCCTCTCCGTCTCGCTCAATCCGATATCGCTCGACATACTCGGTCACTTCCGCGTCCAACGCACTCACCAGCATCCGCCGAGCTCCCTCTCTGGCAAGCTCGTCCAGGTCTGCGAACAGTCCGTTCCCTTTGCTCTCAGACGCATTCTCTATTATCCTCAACATCGGTGGCGTGTCCTTTCTCCGGTCGTCACAACCGGATCTCGTGTACGTTTCAACTGACTACACGAAAGGATACGCCGCCTTTCTCATTCCTCCAATCCACAACTTTCGAAAATAACTCGACTGTTCCTCATCCATGGCGTGGGGGCGGCAGCGAAACTGGGCGCCGGATTCGACTGGCCGATGTTCTTCATGGGCATGGGATTTCTCTTGGTGGAGACCAAGAGCGTGTCCGAGATGTCGCTGCTGTTCGGGTCGACGTGGACCGTAAACGTGCTGGTGTTTTCGTCCATCCTCGTCGTCATTCTGGTAGCCAATGTTGGGGTGTTGAAGCGCGCGCCCAAGTCCCTGCCGGGCATCTTTGCGGGCATTCTCGCCGCGCTGGCACTGGCCTATTTTGTGCCCATCCGGCTCCTGCTGCCGCTGGGCCTGGCGGGTCAATGGCTGGTTGGCGGTCTCATCGTGGCGCTGCCAATACTGTTCGCCGCAATCGCGTTCGCTATGATGTTTCGCGGTCGAACGAACTCCACCGACGCATTGGCGGCGAATCTGCTGGGAGCAATCTGCGGCGGCGTGCTGGAGTATTCGTCGCTCGTAACCGGCTTCAAGGCGCTGTACATCCTGGCGGCGGCGATTTATCTGGCCGCGTTCGTTACGGCGCTACCGCCATCCGGACTGTTGCGTCGCATGCGGCTCGCGGTGCAGGCCGAGTAAGCAAGGGTCGAAGCGACATCATCGCTCACCCTGCCCCACCTCTACCGCCCTACCGCCTTACCGCCTTACCGCCTTTCGTCACTTCCGCCCTCCTGCGGCGCCCGCCCGGCGGCGAGCAAACGTTCTGCGAAGTCGAGGCGTTCCTGCACCTCGGCCAACTGTGCTCGTGTGTCGTCTATATCGTCACGCAGCGCATCGATCACCGGTCCCGACTCCGCATGGCCTCGCATCTCCAACTCTTTTTTCTTGAGCTTGAAACGCATGACCAGAGTCGTGAACGTGATGACCGTTCCGAGGCCACCAAGAATGGCGACTATACCGACCATATATGGATCGACCCCCATGATATCTCCTCGCTGAACTCTCAGGGGTGAGTGGCAAGAACCTTCGTGGTCAGATCAGTTTCTTCCCGTTGAACCCAAGTTACACCCCGATCGGTGTGACCCCAAACGAAGGACCAGCGATTTCAGATCGGGCGAGGCACTCCGGTGGAAGACAATCTGAGATCTGCAATTTGCAATCTGCATTCTGAAATCGCTGGTTCTCCGCCTTCCCTACCGTTCCGTAGCCTCGGCCAAGGCTTCCCCATCGAGATCATCGGGCGCGCTGATGCCGAGGAGCATGGCTAGGGTCGGGGCAATGTCCACGGTCCGCACGCGACGCTCGTGGCGACCGGCCCGAACGCCCGGGCCCATGAACACGATCGGCACATGCGTGTCATACCAATACGCGGATCCGTGACTGGTGAACGTGGCCTGCGGGAATGCGAGGTAGTTCTCTTTGTAGTGGAGGGCGAGATCTGGCGATCGATCCGGGTGGAAGCTCCGGCGGAAGCGACCGACCACGTCGTTCCCATGGATCTCGGCGGCGGCCAGCTCATCGAACGTAAACACGCGCTCGACCAGCTCGTGTGCCTCGACCCTTTCCGCGATCCGTCTTCGCAATGCAGTGACCGATTCGGGGGGCGGGAGCGGGTCGGAAAAGCCGAGCGCTAATCCGTTCACCGGTAGCAGGCGGGGCATTGTGGGAACCAACGACTCCGCCACCGCTTCCTCGACGATCTGACGAGCCATCTGATTCAGCGGCTGAGGATCGAAACGTCCCGCGTCGTGTCCACGGCGCTGCAATTCCTCGGGCATGGCCATGACCCCGTGGTCCGAGCTCAAGACCACGACATAGTGGTCGGGACCAACGTGTTCATCCAGGAGACCGAAGAAAGCCTCCAAGTGTTGATCGACCCGGAGATAATAGTCCTCGATCTCTTGGCTATACGGGCCATAGGCGTGGCCGATGTAATCGGCGGAGGAGAGCCCCAAGAACAGGATGTCGGGCGCCTCATCGACACCCAACTCCTCCCGCACCACCAGCTCGTTGGCGAACTCGACGGTCAGCTCCTCGGCAAACGGAGTGAACGGGAGCATCTGGAAGAAGAGCGGGTCGGGTGTTCCAACCCCACTGCCTGCGCGGTGGGGGAACGTGGTGTTTTCGCCGTCGAACTCCGCGTCGAACGCGTCCTCACGCGACGCGGCATAGTGTTCGTCCCCCAGGAGCTTGGTCCACTCCTGCCCGTAGTAGGCGGAGGCCGGACGGTCTCGGTTGAACGCATCCACCCATTCCGGGTAGTCGCTTTCATAATAGGCCGAGGTCACGAATCGGCCGGTCTCGAGATGGTACCAGTAGGCTCCATCAGCGCTCTCTCCGCTGGGAATGATTGCACCACGGTCCTTGATCGCAACTCCGTACACCTTGCTTTCGGGCCAGGCGATCTTGAGCCAGTCTCCCACGGTGCGCCGCAAGAGATTGGCCGGAGACCGGCCGGGGTCGTCCGGAAACCCCAAGATGGCGGCCGTGGAATCCTCGGCGCAGTACATGGACCGGCCCGAGGCACGATCATAGAAATCGTTGCCCACGATACCGTGCTGGGCGGGGTACACGCCGGTGGCGATCGTCGCGTGACCGGCGGCCGTAACCGTGAGGGCGTGATCCTGGTGGCCATCGGTGAAGACGGCACCGTGCTCGAGCAGGCGGGCGAATCCGCCTCGGAATTCCGATGCGAATCGCTCGAGAAAGTCCGCGCGCATCTGATCCACGGTGATGACCACGACCAGTCGGGGTGGAGGCGCGGGCGAGAATACAGCGCACCCCGTGCAGACCAGTAGCAGGGAGGTGATCAGTCGGGAGACTCTATGTTCGCGATTCAAAGTCAACAATCCATGGCTCGAGGTCGAACGCCAGCGTCGACTCTCCGATCTTGAATTTCCAATTTTCAATCTCCAATCTCTACGTGATAAGACGATCGAGGACGATCGAAGACGGATGAGCAAGAAAGACGGGACGCTTCGATTCGACGCCAAACCGCGAAAAGATTGCAAAGAACCGCCCAAGGCCGCTTAGAAATGATGGTGTATCGAGCGTGGATGTCGCTATCAATGAACCGTGCGACACGGAACACCTGTGTAGTCATGCGTCTTGCCCTCGGGTTATCAATGTTCGCTGCCGTATTGGTGCTGGCGTGGCGAAACTGGTAAACGCGGCAACCTCACAAGTTGTTGGGTGAAAGCCCTTGTCGGTTCGAGTCCGGCCGCCAGCACCGTCGCACAAATTGACTAAGCGAACTGTCTTTGATAGTATTGATATACTTGTGAGGTTGCGAAGTCCAGTTTGCCACGCCTGAAAGCCGGTGGATCGAAGATTCGCCGGCTTTCGTCTTGTCCCCATCCTACGAAATAGTGTTGCACCATCGCACTCGCCACCATCACTGCTCGACCCTCTGTGTCATCACTTCGAACCAATTCAAGACGAATGGTTCGGCAGCCGCAGCTGCCCGATCTCAAGGCGCTACGAAGCCAAGTAGTTGTTTTGAGTGCGCGCCCTCGCCATGGCCACCCCCACGGCCACCATCCAGACCACAAAGAAAAGATCTTGCGGTCCTGTTGGCAGAAAGCCCTTCGCTATGGCTAGGATCCGGTACAGGAGCTCAGCGGCGCACAGAAAAGACATCCAGTGGAGCCACTTTGGGAATACCTTGGCTTGCAGCATAGCGATGCCGAAGAGCAGGAAGCTGCCCCCGCGGGCGATGCCCCAGCACATCTCGAACCAATAGTTGACTTCGTATGAGTACACAGCCAACGCCAAGTAGATATCCTGCTGCGCCGGGGGGGCGACTGCATATAGGGGGGGGCACGTGCAGTTGTGCGATGCTTTGGAAGCCCACATGTACAAGGCCCGTCACGAGACCGAGATAGAAGAGTACGGTGGCCCCGATGTATCGCCCCAGGGTTCTTGGACAGTGATTTGAAGGTAATCATTTCTACGCAGCCGCGTCCAGGCCGACGAAGTCGCGTCGCACTTGAGCCGGGCTGCGATAGTCGTACTTCTCCAGCATCCACTGCTCGTTGTACGTCCGCTTGAACTCGAGCAAGGCCAGGCGGAGCTCCTCGATCGTCTCGAAGCTCCGTACCCACAAGACGTTTTCCTTCAGCGTGCGGATGAAGCGCTCAGCGACACCGTTGCCTTCGGGCTCCCGCACGAAGCTCGGAGAGCTTTCGATGCCGAAGAACGCGACCTCCTGTTGGAAATCGTCGGCCAAATAGTTCGACCCGTGGTCGTGACGCAGCCGCAGCCCGCGGGCCACGCCTTCGCCGATGCCCCCGAAGCGTTCCCGGATGCCCTGGCGAATCGGCTCCAGGGCCTCGAAGCGGTTCCCGCGCTTGGCGGCATGGAGCCCGATGCACTCGGTCGCGCAGTGATCGACGGCCACGAAGACGAAGGCTGCCCCCTCGGCGACGGTCACGGTGGCCGTCATGTCCGTGCCCCACATCACGTCGGGCGCCTCGGTGGTGATGGTCCCGTCGTGCGCCTTTGGCCCGTGCGCGTGGCCCGCGCGCTGCGGGGCCTGGAGGCCGGACTCCCGCATCAACCGCCGCACCCGTTCCTGCGAGGTCCGAATCCCGTCGACCCGCAGCTTCGCCCAGGCCTTCCGGTACCCCTCGCCATGAAACGGCGAGGCTTCGAGCACCCGGCGAATGTGGGCCACCAGGACGTCGTCCGGGGCAGCGCCGATCGGCCCGCGGCGACGACACGGCGCAGGGGACCGTGTCGCCTGCCGCCGCGCATACACACTGGAGCGGGCGCGGTGCCACACGCGGCAGACCCGCTGCACGCCATACGCCCGACGGGTGGAGATCGACTGGGCGCCACTCATCGCGTCGACCTCCGCCGGGCCAAAGGGCCGCCGGCCTCCAGCTGATCCACCTTCGCGTACAGTAACTCGGTCTCCATCAGCAGCTCGCCGATCTTGGCCTGCAGCCGACGATGGTCTTCGTCCCGAGCATCCGGTGCGCGGCTCTTTAGGCCCGCCTGCCCCGCAGCCAGAAACTGAGCCCGCCAGTGCGACGCCCGCGCCGCCGTGATCCCCACCGCCCGCGACACCGACTCGAGATCCTCCCCGCGCAACAGACGCAGCACCACCTCACGCTTCCGCCCGGCCGAGAACCGACCCCCACGGCCGCGCCCGGCGGCCGCGCCGGTCGCCACCGATTCCTCAACGTGCTTCCTCATCTCGCCACTCCTCCTGCGAGAACTCTCTCGCAATCAAGTGTCCAAGAAAACCCTAGCAGGTTGCGGAAAAAGTCGGGTAATGGACGATAGCATCGCGAGCCGGAAGTTCTTATCGTAGAGGGACCTCGATGGGAGTGCCACGATGCGCGGGAACAAGACGAATCAGTCGGCGCTGTTCAGCTATATCAGTGCGGAGGATCGGGTGCCCTCCGACCATCCGTTGCGCGCCCTGCGGGCGCTGGTGGACCCGGTGTTAGCCCGGCTCTCGCCGCAGTTGGACCGGCTGTACGCGCGGCGGGGCCGGCCGTCGATTCCCCCGGAACATTTGTTACGCGCGTTATTGCTGCAGGTGGTGTATACGATCCGGAGCGAGCGGCAGCTGATGGAGCAGCTCGATTACAACATCCTGTACCGATGGTTTGTGGGGTTGAATCTGGACGACGCGGTGTGGGTGCCGACGGTCTTTACGAAGAATCGGACGCGGCTGGTCGAGGGGGGCATCGCGGATGCGTTTCTGGCCGAAGTGTTACAGGAGGCGGAGCGGCGGGCGTTGTTGTCGAATGAGCATTTCACCGTCGACGGGACCTTGCTGGACGCGTGGGCGAGTCAGAAGAGTTTTCAGCCGAAGGCCGGCACCCGCCCGCCAACGGACGATGATCCGGGGAATCCGAGCGTGACGTTTCGCCAGGAGAAACGGACGAATGCGACGCATGCGTCGCGGACGGACCCGGAGGCGCGGTTGACGCGGAAGAGTGGGGGGCAAGGCGCGCAATTGGCGTACTTGGCGAGTGTGTTGATGGATAATCGGCACGGGCTCGTGGTGGCGACCGACGTGACGCAGCCCGGCTACGAGGCGGAGTGTGCGAGTGCGCTGGCGATGGTGGGGAGCTTACCGCCGACGGCCCGGCGTCGGACGTTGGGGGCGGACAAGGGTTATGATCGGTGCGGGTTTGTCGACACGCTGCGGGCGTTGGGCTGGACGCCCCACGTCACGCCGAACGTGCACCGCACGCGGTTGCGGAGCGCGGTGGATGGCCGGACGACGCGCCATCCCAGCTATGCGATCAGTCAACGGCAGCGCAAAAAAGTGGAAGAGATCTACGGGTGGGGCAAGACGATTGGGTTGTTACGCAAACTCCGACATCGCGGGACCCCGCGGGTCGGGTGGGTGTTTACGTTCACGGCCGCGGTCTACAATCTGATGCGGATACGCACCCTGACCCTGGCCGGAGGCAGCCCCTGATGGGGCAGTGTGGGCCGCATTCGTCACGCCGACCGCACCGCGGGGGCGGTAATAGGGGACCGCACGCTGGTACACCGTCGTGTTACCCGGACAAACGCGGCTCACCATCAATTTTTCCGCAACCTGCTAGGGCGCAGGACCGAGTGCTACAGGTCTTGCCCTGCTTAGCGTGTAGTACAGTCCAACTGGCGTGATCCCAAGCAGCAACAAAGCCACGACCAGAATCCAGATTGCGATGAGATAATAGTTGCGTAGCCCTTGGAATGCCTGCAGCGACTCAGCGCGAAGTGGTGGCGCCAGGTACTCGAAGGCCACTCCCTCCAGATTAGCGCCGACGCCGACTGCTAGGAGGGCGACGACAAACAGGCCCAAGGAGACGAGTGTACAAACCCCGGCTCGGCGAGTAGCATAAGTGTCCATGACTATTGATCCCGTATCAGCCTCGGTCAGAGTTTACCGCTTCTTACGCGCCGGAAAAGCACCAAGCCCACTGCAGCGGCATGTTAGCCAGCCGTCAGCTAGACCGGGACAGCTTCCACCACGCTCACGACCGACTCCGTAGGCACCACGCGGCTCAGACGGAAGCCCGCTTTGCCAAGCAGCGAGGCGTATTCCGCCTCGGTCCGCTCCTGGCCGCCAGGTATTACCAGCATGACCATGTCCTGCACCTTGCCTTGATGGGGCGTATCGCCGGTCGGCAGGACGGTCTCGACGATCAAGAGGCGCCCGTCTGGCTTGATGACCTTGCGGCAGTGGCCCAGGATGGTAAGACACTGCTCCTCGCTCCAGTCGTGGATGATGTGCGACAACAGGTAAACGTCGCCCCCAGCCGGCACCCTCTCGAAGAAATCGCCTGCCTCGATACTGACGCGCTCCTCTACGCCGCGTGCCTTCAGCAAGGCCGAAGCGTCACGCACGACATGCGGCCGGTCGAACAGAACGCCGCGCGACCCGGCGTGAAGGACCAGGATTGCCGCCAGCATGTTGCCCGTCGCGCCCCCTACATCCACCACCGTCACTCCGGAGAAGTCATACGCCGCTGCTACGGCCGGCGTCTCGGCGCCGTGGAAGCCGACCATGGCCTCACTGAAATAGGACGCCTCCTCGGGATGCTGAGCCAAGTATTCGAAGAGGGGCATACCACACGCCTTCTCGAAGCCAGTCTTGCCCGTTTCCAGCGAATACGGAATCTCCTCCCAGCTACGCCAAAACGCCGGGCCGCAAAAAGCCATCAGCGTTGCTCGTGCTGAACCGGGCGCCCCGGTCTGGAGCGCCTCGCCCAAGGGGGTCAGCGCGAAACGCTGCGCGTCTCGCTCGGTGAGGATGCCGAGGCCGGCCAAGGTGCGCATGAGGCGATGCAGCGACGGTGCGTGGGTGCGCGTCGTGCCGGCCAGCTCCACGGCACTCCTGGGCCCTGTCGCCAAGTGATCGGCGATGCCCAGCTTGGCTGCCGCATACACAACCGCAGAGACCCACGAGGCTGTACCCATCTGTATCAGCTGGACGTGAGGCGGTAAGGCTTGCGGCGCAGGGTCTTGGTTATCACTCATCAGTTCTCCTCGGATATTCAGACTGGCTAACTAATAAATGGATCGACCAGTCTAGTTCCCATCTCAAGCGCCCCCTCGCTCCCTAGTCACCTGTGGGCCGCGCCGGGGCAACCAAGCTCAAGCCCCTGTACCGCAAGCTGTTGAGATTGGCCCAACCTCCTGCGCCCTAGGGTTTTCTTGGACACTTGATTGCGAGAGAGTTCTCGCAGGAGGAGTGTCGAGATGAGGAAGCACGTTGAGGAATCGGTGGCGACCGGCGCGGCCGCCGGGCGCGGCCGTGGGGGTCGGTTCTCGGCCGGGCGGAAGCGTGAGGTGGTGCTGCGTCTGTTGCGCGGGGAGGATCTCGAGTCGGTGTCGCGGGCGGTGGGGATCACGGCGGCGCGGGCGTCGCACTGGCGGGCTCAGTTTCTGGCTGCGGGGCAGGCGGGCCTAAAGAGCCGCGCACCGGATGCTCGGGACGAAGACCATCGTCGGCTGCAGGCCAAGATCGGCGAGCTGCTGATGGAGACCGAGTTACTGTACGCGAAGGTGGATCAGCTGGAGGCCGGCGGCCCTTTGGCCCGGCGGAGGTCGACGCGATGAGTGGCGCCCAGTCGATCTCCACCCGTCGGGCGTATGGCGTGCAGCGGGTCTGCCGCGTGTGGCACCGCGCCCGCTCCAGTGTGTATGCGCGGCGGCAGGCGACACGGTCCCCTGCGCCGTGTCGTCGCCGCGGGCCGATCGGCGCTGCCCCGGACGACGTCCTGGTGGCCCACATTCGCCGGGTGCTCGAAGCCTCGCCGTTTCATGGCGAGGGGTACCGGAAGGCCTGGGCGAAGCTGCGGGTCGACGGGATTCGGACCTCGCAGGAACGGGTGCGGCGGTTGATGCGGGAGTCCGGCCTCCAGGCCCCGCAGCGCGCGGGCCACGCGCACGGGCCAAAGGCGCACGACGGGACCATCACCACCGAGGCGCCCGACGTGATGTGGGGCACGGACATGACGGCCACCGTGACCGTCGCCGAGGGGGCAGCCTTCGTCTTCGTGGCCGTCGATCACTGCGCGACCGAGTGCATCGGGCTCCATGCCGCCAAGCGCGGGAACCGCTTCGAGGCCCTGGAGCCGATTCGCCAGGGCATCCGGGAACGCTTCGGGGGCATCGGCGAAGGCGTGGCCCGCGGGCTGCGGCTGCGTCACGACCACGGGTCGAACTATTTGGCCGACGATTTCCAACAGGAGGTCGCGTTCTTCGGCATCGAAAGCTCTCCGAGCTTCGTGCGGGAGCCCGAAGGCAACGGTGTCGCTGAGCGCTTCATCCGCACGCTGAAGGAAAACGTCTTGTGGGTACGGAGCTTCGAGACGATCGAGGAGCTCCGCCTGGCCTTGCTCGAGTTCAAGCGGACGTACAACGAGCAGTGGATGCTGGAGAAGTACGACTATCGCAGCCCGGCTCAAGTGCGACGCGACTTCGTCGGCCTGGACGCGGCTGCGTAGAAATGATTACCTTCAAATCACTGTCCAAGAACCCTGGGGCGATACAAACCGGAGATCGCCTGGCGTCATATCAAGCAAGGCCACGCCACCCAATATGGGTTCCGCCGGGCGCCCCGCTAGGCGCCGTTCCCCATCGCCACGATGGACACGTTTGCGCGAGACTTCCTAGCTGCTCTGCAACGCCGAGACGCATCGCCGGGCCGTGAAGGCCGGCCGGGAACCGTCGACGGGGTCGGCTAGGTGGCTCTCGATGACCGTCACTCATTGGCTCCCGTCATTGCGCTCGTTGGATTCACAATGCACTGTTGCGGACCGAGCTTGCTGTAGAACCAAGGAGGAACCCGTGTTGAGTCGCACTCGATTGTTGATCCTGACCGTCTCGATGTTCTTACCGGCCGGCGCGGTGGCGCAGGAGCGCTGGCCGGACCCCGATCCCCAGCTGCTTGCACGGGCAAAGGCCCTGCTTCGAGAGGTCCCCCTCATCGACAGCCACAACGATCTTCCCTCGTCGTTACTGGACGTGGTGGACGGCGACCTCGATCGGGTCGACCTCATGATGCGGCAGCCGCAGCTATCGGCCGACGTACCGCGGCTGCGGGAAGGATTGGTCGGCGGGCAGTTTTGGTCGGTCTTCACGTCTTCCGAATCGGCAGACTCGGGCACGGCGCTCAAGAATGCGCTCCGGGAGTTCGACGTCGTCCACCAGTATGTGGAGCGCTACCGAGACTTCGAGTTCGCGTGGACGGCCGACGACATCGTCCGCATTCATCGGGACGGGAAAATCGCGTCGATGATCGGCGTCGAAGGCGGTCACATGATCGAGAACTCCCTCAGCAATCTGCGGATGTTTCACCGCCTCGGCGCGCGCTACATGACCCTGACGCACTTCGGAACGATCGATTGGGCGGATGCCGCCACCGACATGCCGAGGCACGGCGGGCTGACCGAGTTTGGCGAGGATGTGGTACGGGAGATGAACCGGATCGGCATTTTCGTCGACCTCTCGCACGTGAGTCCCGAGACCATGAAGGATGCCCTGCGTGTGACGGAAGCCCCGGTAATGTTCTCTCACTCCAGCGCGCTGGCCGTCAACGCGCACGTGCGCAACGTGCCCGACGATGTGCTTCGCCTGGTGGCGGAGAACGGCGGGGTGGTGATGGTGAACTTCATCGCCGGTTACGTGCCACCCACTCCCGAGGAATGGCGGCGCAGGAGTGGTCCGGAAGGGGAACGACTTCATCTGGGGGCGCTTATCTCGCCGGACGAGCCGGCATGGAGAAGCCGGCGCGATTCCGTGGCGGAAGCGCTCCGGACGGAACTGAATGATACCGACGAGATTGCGCGGCGCCTGGAGGCATGGACGCGGCGGAACCCGAAACCCCGGGGGAACGTCGGTGATGTGGCCGACCACATCGATCACATCCGCGACGTGGCAGGGATCGACCACATAGGAATGGGCGCCGACTACTACGATAGCGGCGAGTCCTCAATGTCGTACGGGCTGGAAGACATCACGCGTTACCCCGTACTCTTCGCGGAGCTGCTCCGTCGCGGGTACAGCGACGAGGATGTCAAGAAGATCGCGGGCCTCAACCTGCTTCGCGCCATGCGAGGGATGGAGCAGACGGCCGCGCGGTTGCAGCGGGAGCGCAAGCTGGTGCAGTGAGCTTAGGCTCTGAGTCGTAACTGCGGCAAAATATTCACCGCAGAGAACGCAGAGAACGCAGAGATGAACTGCCACGGATGACGCTAAAGCTTTGGGGCACGGATCCCCCTCCTCCCTCCTCCCTCCTCCCTGAGGAAGGGCTGTGTAGGGGTGGGCTTAGGCGGGCAACGTCACATCACCATCCCGCCATCCACCACCAACACCGCGCCCGTGGTAAACGAGCTCGCATTTGAAGCGAGATAGATCGCCGCGCCCACCACTTCGTCCGGCTCGCCCAAGCGGCCCAGTGCCTTCATCTGTGCGTACTGCTGTTCCCGTTCCGGGTCCGACCACATGACTTGGCTCAACCGGGTCTTGATCACGCCGGGGCAAATACAATTGACGCGCACGCCATGCGCACCGAGTTCGCGAGCCATCACTTTCGTCAGCATGATCAGCCCGGCCTTGGTGACCGAATAGATGCCTTGATTGGCCGATGCCTGCAGTCCGCCTATCGAGGCGATGTTGACGATCGAGCCGCCGCTCCCGCCGCGTTCTACCATCTTTCTCGCCAGGGTTCGAGACAACACGTAGGGCCCGCGCAGGTTCACCTCCATCGTCTTGTCCCACGCACGATCCTCCGATTCGATGATCGGCCCGAAATACGGGTTCGTGCCCGCGTTGTTGACCAAGACATTGACGACGCCAAACCGCGATTCGGTTTCGGCGATCGGCCTTTCGATGTCTTCCTGCTTCCCCACGTGGGCGGCGACGCCGAGGGCCCGGCTTGCGTCTTCCCCCAACTCGCGCATGGCCGCGTCTACTCCCTCCTGCTTCCGTCCGCAGATGGTGACGCTCGCCCCGGCCTCGAGAAACCCGCGGGCGATTGCCAAACCGATACCACGCGTGCCCCCGGTAACGATGGCAACACTTCCATCCATTGAGAATCGATCCGTCATATCCGTTCCGCTCCTCTGGTTGCACCGGGAGCGCAAGCCCTCACACTCACCAGCTCTTCCAGTCCAGCTTCTCGAAGCGGAGATTCCGGACCCGCCCTCCTGTTACGAGGAAACCGTTGACGTGGCCCGTGGCGCCCCGTGTGAATTTCACGTTCCCAAAGAACCAGCGCTCGGCGGTGAACTCGTCATGAGACATCGGGGTCACCGCGATGCTGCCGTGTCTGCGGTGCTGCGCCACCAACGAACCTTCCACCACCTCGAACCTATATAGGGTCCCGAGCTCGGGACTGTAGTAGACGCCCTCGTACTCGGCGAGCTGACCACTGGTAACCTCGTACTTCTCGATTCGATGTCCGTTGCCGATCTCCTCCCCGTTCGGGGTGTGCATCGAAATGCTGTCCCCAGCCTGAGGCTCCATCAGATGGAATCTCATCAGCATACCAAACGCCTCGATTCGGAACTCGGTGTCGGACACCGGAATCAGCTCGACGGACCCGGCAAATGGCATCTGACCCAACAACCGACGTCCCTCCCGCTCTATAGACATGACCGAACCGAAACTCAGGAGAAAGCGGCCCTCGAAGCGGTCCAGCGTCGCCTCGTCGAGCGTCACCCTTTCACGGGGGCCAGCCGCCGCTACCGGCTCTGGGAACACGTCCTCCAAAACCACATCCGCTATCTCGAACGCTTTCCCGGACGGGTTGAAGTTGCCCAGATTGCTCAAGACGACCACTCCCGTCTTCGATTCAGGGAACCAGACGACGAAACTCCGGAAGCCAGCGTCGCCGCCGCTGTGACTGACGGTCTTGGCGCCCCGGTATTCCCCGATCGACACGCCCTGCGCATAGGCGATCGTGTCTCCTCCGTTGAGCACGAAACGGTGCTGCATGGCATCGACGACTTCGCGCCCGCCGACCCGGGCATGGCCGAAGTTTTCCAGCCAGTGAGCCAAGTCCTCGGCCGTGGTGAAGAGACTCGTCGCACCGGCGTTCGCGTAGCTCAGCACGGCGTTGGTGAACCCCCCGCCCTCGGCCGCCGAATAGGAATACGCTCGTCCCTTCACCACCATCTGGTGATCGTCGTGCATGTGCGTCAACGTCATCCCGAGGGGATCGAAGATCCGCTTCTTTGTGAACGCAGGAAACGTCATCCCGGACACTCGCGCCACGATCTGGCCGAGCAAGGTATAGCCCATGTTGCTGTACATGTACTCGGCACCGGGTTCGAAGTTGAGCTCCCTCTGATGTCGCATCATGTTCATGACATGCTCGGTCGTGATCACGTCGTCCAACCGCCACCCCGCCATAGCCAGGAGCTCCCACTGATCCCGGATGCCGCTCGTATGATGGATCAGGTGTCGCACCGTCACCGTACGACCCAGGTCCGGAACCTCGGGCAGGTGGATCCGTATGTCGTCGTCCAGCGAGATCTTCCCGTCGTGTGCCAGCAGGGTCGCGGCCATCGCGGTGAACTGCTTCGAAACCGACGCAACGTGGAAGATCGTCGACGGAGTCACCGGAATTTCGTACTCGATCTGGGCGCTGCCATAGCCCTTCGAGTAGATGATCTCACCATTTCGAATGACCGCGACCGAGGCACCCGGAGAGTCGGATCGATCCCACTTGGTGAACAGCGGGTCGATCCGGGCTTCGAGCTCGGCCTGACCACGCTGTACCGTGGCGGCAAGCGACAGAGGGGCGGAGGCGGTCGCGAGGAACAGCATGCTCACGAGGACTGCTGGCGATGTCTTCATAAAGGTCTCCTGCGATTTTTCCATTTAGGAGTTGTCACCGAAGCTAGAGCCAAGCGCATTGGCCGGCAACGTCACCGGGTCGGGGATACCGCTCATGCGCACCGGCGCCCGTGGCAGCGATTGAATGGCCACGGAAAGCACGGAAAGCACGGACCTCCACTCCCCTCCCTGAATTTGGGTTCCCCGCCCCCCCACCATGTGGATCGCCAATACGGAGGAAGAAATCCGGTAGGAGGTTGGGGGAGGGGAACCACAATCCGGGTGTAGGGCGGGGTTTCCGTGCTTTCCGTGTTTTCCGTGGCTAATCTGGGATGGGGAGGGCGGCCTCCTCCCTCGTTAGATGCAAATAACGTCTTCTTCCGGCGGATCCGCATACAGCCGCTCCACCAATTCCGCTCGGTGCTCCAACGTCGCCCGCTGGTTGATATAGCGCTTGTCCGTGATCTCGTTGGCGTCGATCGAGGGGGGATCGACCATGAGCAGGACACGGGTTATGCGGGTCGAAGACCCGGGATTCTCCTCGTTGTGCCGTAGGAGACCCGCGCGAATGCGGTCGCCGACCTCCGAGGAGCGCAACAGCACGGACGGATCATCATCGGCGGCGTGCTCCGGACAAAGCTCCTTGCACGCAGCCATGTTGGGCCATGCCAGCAGACCGACTTCGTCGCGATCGTGTCCACACACCACGGCGTCCTGCAGCACCGGCGCGGCGGCGGCGATGGCCTTCACCCGAAGGCCGCCGGCGTGGACCCATGTACCCGTCGTGAGTTTGAAGTCTTCAGCGACACGACCGTCGAATACCACGCCCTTTGCGGGATCCGATGGATCGGCCAGCCGTCCCGCGTCACCGATCTTGTAAAAGCCGTGTTCGTCGAAGGCGTCCTCCGTGAGATCCGGCCGTCCCAGGTAACCGGGCGTAACATTGGGACCGCGCACGCGCAGCTCGAGCTTCGACCCGGACGGAACCAGTTTGATCTCGACGCCCGGTGCCGGAAGCCCAATCACTCCGGCTTGGGGAATGGGGAAGTGCACACACGTGGCCATGGGGGCCGTTTCCGTCGATCCCCAACCGGAGGTCATTGCAACTCGTCGGCCCAATGCTTTGATCGAAAGGGCCTCGAGCCGTTCCCACAGGTCCTGCGACAGGGCGGACCCCGCATAAAAGATGACCTGCAGGTTGCGGAAGAAGTTGCTTCGCAACGCGTCGTCCCGCTCCAGATACGGCAATAACATGGCAAAGCCGACGGGGACGTTGAAGTAGATGGTCGGGGACACTTCCCTGAGATTCTCGACGGTGGTCTCGATGAGGCCGGGCGCTGGCTTGCCGCCATCGACGTAGAGCGTCCCGCCCTGTTTGAGAACGAGATTGAAGCAGTGGTTGCCACCGAACGTATGGTTCCAAGGCAGCCAGTCGAGCAAGACCGGCGGCGTCTCGGTCACGAACGGCCAGCACTGCTCCGTCATCTGCTGGTTCGAACAGAGCATACCGTGCGTGTTGATCACACCCTTCGGCAACCCGGTGGAACCCGAGGTGAACAGGTACTTCGCTATGGTGTCGGGGCCGATTCTCGCTTCGGCCTCCGCCAATCGGCGACCCGGTTCCGTCGCCAACAGTTCGGCGAATCGGATGGCCGAAACACCTTCGGGATCCTCATCCACGGTGACCACGTCGGTGCCGCTGAGGTCTAGCAGGTTGCGGAAAAATTCATGGTGAGCCGCGTTTGTCCGGGTAACACGACGGTGTACCAGCGTGCGGTCCCCTATTACCGCCCCCGCGGTGCGGTCGGCGTGACGAATGCGGCCCACACTGCCCCATCAGGGGCTGCCTCCGGCCAGGGTCAGGGTGCGTATCCGCATCAGATTGTAGACCGCGGCCGTGAACGTAAACACCCACCCGACCCGCGGGGTCCCGCGATGTCGGAGTTTGCGTAACAACCCAATCGTCTTGCCCCACCCGTAGATCTCTTCCACTTTTTTGCGCTGCCGTTGACTGATCGCATAGCTGGGATGGCGCGTCGTCCGGCCATCCACCGCGCTCCGCAACCGCGTGCGGTGCACGTTCGGCGTGACGTGGGGCGTCCAGCCCAACGCCCGCAGCGTGTCGACAAACCCGCACCGATCATAACCCTTGTCCGCCCCCAACGTCCGACGCCGGGCCGTCGGCGGTAAGCTCCCCACCATCGCCAGCGCACTCGCACACTCCGCCTCGTAGCCGGGCTGCGTCACGTCGGTCGCCACCACGAGCCCGTGCCGATTATCCATCAACACACTCGCCAAGTACGCCAATTGCGCGCCTTGCCCCCCACTCTTCCGCGTCAACCGCGCCTCCGGGTCCGTCCGCGACGCATGCGTCGCATTCGTCCGTTTCTCCTGGCGAAACGTCACGCTCGGATTCCCCGGATCATCGTCCGTTGGCGGGCGGGTGCCGGCCTTCGGCTGAAAACTCTTCTGACTCGCCCACGCGTCCAGCAAGGTCCCGTCGACGGTGAAATGCTCATTCGACAACAACGCCCGCCGCTCCGCCTCCTGTAACACTTCGGCCAGAAACGCATCCGCGATGCCCCCCTCGACCAGCCGCGTCCGATTCTTCGTAAAGACCGTCGGCACCCACACCGCGTCGTCCAGATTCAACCCCACAAACCATCGGTACAGGATGTTGTAATCGAGCTGCTCCATCAGCTGCCGCTCGCTCCGGATCGTATACACCACCTGCAGCAATAACGCGCGTAACAAATGTTCCGGGGGAATCGACGGCCGGCCCCGCCGCGCGTACAGCCGGTCCAACTGCGGCGAGAGCCGGGCTAACACCGGGTCCACCAGCGCCCGCAGGGCGCGCAACGGATGGTCGGAGGGCACCCGATCCTCCGCACTGATATAGCTGAACAGCGCCGACTGATTCGTCTTGTTCCCGCGCATCGTGGCACTCCCATCGAGGTCCCTCTACGATAAGAACTTCCGGCTCGCGATGCTATCGTCCATTACCCGACTTTTTCCGCAACCTGCTAGACTGCGCAGCACCCCGCTGAAGGGGGCCCCTTTTTCGGCGAAAACAAGGCTGGGTCGTACAAGCTTGAAAATGTGTTGCGCCTTGGCGTAATCCCGGCTCATCAGTGAGTACGCAGGCGAGACCGGGACCACCGGCACGCCGGCGATAAGACTGCCCAACGACAGCAACGCATGATCGACCGAGTTGCCGGACAGGATCATGACCGGCCGCGCCACGCCGAGACCGCGCTCGAGAAGACTCTCGGCAATTGATCCGGCCGCGTCCAACGCTGCGGCGTAAGTGACTCGGCGCCAGCCGTCCGCGGAGCGCTCGGCGAGAAAGACCTGGTCGGGTCGCCGCTCCGCCCAACGGCGCAACATCTCCCCCAGATGCCGTTCGTGAGATCTCAAGGGGTGCGGGGAGCGCAGGATGAACCCGCCGCCGGGAAGATCCTCCTTGACGACGTCCGCGGGCGCAAAGGCGATCTCGTTGACCGCCGGCCCCACCGCCTGAGCTTCACTCATCGTCGCACTCTCATCATTCCTTTATTTCAAACACCGTTTGGATTCGAGGTTCGCCGCCACGGATGACGCTAAAGCTTTGTGACACGGATCCCCTCCTCCCTCCTCCCTCCTCCCTCCTCCCTGAGGAAGTGCTTTGCTCCCATGGATACGGAACTGACTCCTACCAAATCCCTGGAACAAGCCTATACCGAACCCGTTCCGCATAGGCCACATATCCTTCGAGTTCTTCATGCAACATTCTGTCTTCGAGATGAGTTCGCACTACGAAGATTGTGGCCAAGACCGCACCTGGGATGAGCCCCCAGAGTGAACCAAGGGCCAGCGGAACACTGAGGTATAGAATCACGATTCCCACGTACATCGGGTGGCGAACGTACTGATATGGTCCGCTGGTAACGACTTCGTGACCTCGCTCCCGCTGAATTTCCACCGAGCGCGTAGCGAACCTGTTCTCTCGCATGCTCCAGGAAGCGAAGGCCATTGAGATGATGATGCTTGCAAAGGCAACGATCGTCACGTTGAGTGATGTTTCCGACCATTGGTACCTGACGGCGTCCAGCCCCGGTAGAACGAGTAACGGGATGAAAGCGGCCGTCGCAAGGACTACGATGACCTTATCCCAGCTCTTGGCTGTCTTCTTGAGGGGTTTCATCCGCGCCTCGAACAATTCGGGATTGTTTTTCTTTAACCATACTGCAACCCCAATGCCAGAGGAGTACAGAATGAAGAGTAAGATCCAGGCTTCCGGCCAATTCCAGGTCCCGGCGGAGCCGAACAACGCGGCCGACATGATGATCAGCCGCATGACCACGCGGGCTGCTAGCGGTGATGTACTCACCGCAGAGACCGCAGAGAGCGCAGAGATGAACTGCCACGGATGACGCTAGAGTTTTGGGATACGGCTCCCACTCTTTCCTCCCTCCTCCCTGAGGAACGGCTGTGTGAGGTGCACTCTCCCACACAACAATCTCTGCGCGCTCTGCGTGCTCTGCGGTGAATAATTTCCTCCCCGGCGTCCCGTTTAAAAGGCCTTTGCTCGCTCGAGGAACCGCCCTCGCCAAATCAATGCCGTTTGCGGAACGTAACCTCCGGATATTGGTCCGACGGACCGTCCAGCACCGCACCGTCTCCACTTTTCAGATAGCGGTCGAAGAACGCCAGTGTGTACGCGTTGATAATCGCGTGTCCGCGCCGTGGGTCGATACGGTCTTCGCGGACCGTCGACGAGCCCAGAACCAGGTCGGAGAAGTTCCCGTGGTCCGCACCGGCAATGGTCATGTCGTGCCAGTTATTGGTGACTTGTCCGAAAAACATCGTCCACTGGTCTTCGACGATCGCCATCAGCTTATTGAGAATCGGTGTCTGCGCCGGGTCGTCCATCTCCGGAACCACGCCACCGTGTAACAGCATGACAGGTCGCCGCGTGCCCTCCTCGACGACGGCACCGAACAATTGCCCGTCGAGATCTGCCGCCGCTTTCACCCGCGGGTCTCTTCGGCTCATCTCCAACGAGAGCGCTCCGCCCAACGACCAACCCAGCATCCCGATCCGATCCAGGTCGAGCCGCCCATGGAAGAGCTCGCTCGACGATTTGTTCAGCTGCTCCATCCGATCCATCGCGAAAGCGGCATCGTCGGCCCAGACCGGCACGACGTGCTCGTCCAAATAGTCCCAAAACCCGATCGCATCGCGTTCCAGGTCTCCCGTCTCCGCGGGCGGCAGCAGTGTATCCATTGCGAAGCGGAACCCGTCGGGGAACAGCACGGTCTTGTTGAACCCGGCATGCCCTACGCTCACGACGACGTATCCGTGACTCGCGAGAAACTCCGTGACGAAGGTACCGCTGAAACGCGTCCAGCCGCCGCCGTGATTGTACACCAGCACAGGGTACGGCGCACCATCGTCGGCCAGCGGGGCGTCGCTCACGGAATACGTCTTCACGTCTTTACCCGCCGTCAGGAACGGATCCTCGTTGAACTCTTCGAGATTGAAGAACCACGGCGCGGTCACGGCGCCATGGACCGGCGTCGCCGGATACCAGATCCGCACCAGCACATGGCGTCTATCGGCGACGTCCTTGGTATAGGACTCGCTGCGCGTGCTGTCGATCCAGAGGTACTCGACAGTCCCAGTCGCGTAGGGACCGGGTGGGCGCTCGAAGACGTCCTCGGGGACCTGCGCGTGCACGGACCCGACTATCGACGCGAGTGCGACCCATGACGCAATCAACCCTCGTGCACCACTCATAGTATCTCCCGTTTCTGCAGCCTTTAGCGCAAGCCTACGATGCCACGCACCGACTCGATCAGCTTCTCAGGATCGTATCCCACTCCGTCTTTGAAGACTATGGTAACATTGCGGATCAGTGCAGGATCTCTGACCAGATCTCCGTCGATGACCACCAGGTCGGCGAGCTTCCCCGCGGTGACGGTTCCAAACTTGTCATCCGCATCGAGAATCTTGGCGCCGTTCACCGTCATGATCTGAATGACCATTGATGGTGAGAATCCGGCATCGGTGAGCAACTCGACGTTCCGCTGATCGCCGAACCCCGGAAGGACAGGACAGCACGGATCCGTGCCGGCACCGAGCAACCCACCCTGCGCAACAAACAACCGCTCGAACTCTTGGGCCTTGGTGAAGACTTCGGCGTACGGCCAGGGGTGAGCCTCGTCGAATTCGGGACTGTCGCGATATGCTCGTGCCTGTTCTTTGATCGCCTCTGCCGAGGCCACGTAAGCCGCGCGCACGTCGGGCGCCATCACGTCCAGCACGCGCTGTTCGACCGGCTGACTACCGGGAACGAACAGGAATTCGTACGCGGCGAGCGTCGATGTCATGGCCACCCCGCTCTCTACCAAGTCACGGATGAGCGCCGCGGCCTCCTCGCCACCAACGTCGACCTCGGCGAGTCGCCCGATGTAACCCGCCGGACATTTATCAGACGGTTTGTCGGTTTCGAAGTCACTGCTCGCGAAGAGTCCGTGCTCGAGATTGTCGATTCCGAGAGCCACGGCCTCCCGAAAACTCACAGAACAGAGGTGCCCCGTCACCTTGATTCCGAGACGATGCGCCTCGTCGATGGCTGCGCCCAGAACGGCGCGACTAATTGACGCGTAGGCTTTGAACCAGCTAACGCCCTCCTCGGCCCAGTACCGGACGACGCGTCGCGCATCCTCCTCTGATTCCGGCTGATATCGCGATACGGGTGCGCCCACACCGTCGAGGTAGGGTCCCGTCACGTACATCCTCGGGCCCGGCGCCTCACCGGTATCGATCGCCCGTTTTACGTTCAGCTCATTGTAGGGTGAGATACTTCCTGTGGTGCGAATCGTGGTCACGCCATTCGCCAGGTAGAGTCGCGGGGCGCTCACGTTCATCTGCGTGGTGCGTTCGTTCCGGGTCCCGCGCGATGCGAGGTAGAACGTGTGATTGTGCATCCCCACGATTCCGGGGATCACGGTATGTCCCGTCAGGTCGTGCACCGCGGCGCCCGAGGGAATGGCCACGTCCCTAGCGCGGCCCACCGCCTGAATGCGGCCGTCGGCGATGACGATCGTCTGATCCCTGGCGGGCGGTCCTCCGGTGCCGTCAATGAGATTGACGTGCGTGAGGGCGAGAACGGGACCGTGCACCTTGACGAACTCTCGTGTGTCGGGACTGAGGGCGTCGTAGGTTTGGGCGGTGGCCGGACTGACGAGCAAACCGATTACTGCGAGCGTTAGCAACGTGCGTGCCATGGTAACACCTCTGTGGGACGTGGAGAATCGCGCACGCTCAACATTGAGCTTACTCGCGATAGACGGTGACTTATTCACCGCAGAGACCGCAGAGATGACTGAAGTGAACGACCTCCCAGAGCAATCTCTGCGTTCTCTGCGGTCTCTGCGGTGAATTTTTTGTCCTCCATACTCAACACTGAACTTCCTCGCGATTAGCGCAGACTCGACCGTAGACGTCAGTCGTCCCAGGTACTCCGGGCCACTCTGGCCACTTGGTGCAGCTTCTTTTCCTGAACCTCGAAGCTGATGGCATTGCCCTTGGCCACCGAGGCAAAGCCACACTGGGTGCTCAAGGCCAACCGCTCGAGGGGCACAAAGCCCGCCGCCTCCGCGATCCGCTGCCGCAGGTCTTCGTCCGTTTCCTCCCGGGGCCATTTCGTCGTGAGCAGACCGAGCACGACGAATTTGTCGTCTGGTACCTCCTGCAACGGACGGAAGTCACCGGAGCGCTCGTCGTCGTACTCCAGCAGCAGGCGTTGCGCGTGCGTGCGTTTGAAGATTTCCTCGGCCAGCGAAGCGTAACTGCCCTTGGCCATATAGCGGCTCGCGTCATTGCCGCGGCAGATGTGCAGACCAAAGGTGATGTCCGGGTGCCCATCGATGACGGCGTTGATCATGTCGACACCATCGTGGATGGTCTTTTCGGCCTCGAACCCTTTGTGGGCAAACCATTCCTGTTGGGCCGGGTCGAGCAACATTCCGAACTCCGGTGCGTCCACCTGGATATAATCAGCGCCGAGTCGTACCAACTCCGCCACTTCGTCCCGGAGAATGTCGACCACGTCCGCCATGTAGGCGTCGGTGGAGGGGTACGCCGCCTCGGAGACGCCGGGCACCCAGTAGTAGGCGTACATGGTGGGGCTGGGGATGGTCATCTTGGTGGGGCGGTCGGACTTGGCCCGAATGTACACGAACTCTTCGGCCGACAGGTGGCGCTTGCGCTTGAGCTTGCTCACCAACCCGACGGTAACGGGACTCGTGTCGACGCTCCCATCCTGTTTGAACCAGTCCACCGTGTTGCCTGCGACGGTATCGAACCCTTCGGTGGCCTCAGCGAGTTGGCTGGCGAACACATTGCGCCGCATCTCCCCGTCGGCGATGACGTCGACTCCGGCCCGCTGCTGAATGGCAATGCAGTCGTCGACGGCGCGGTCCTCGATTTGCTTGTATGCGAGATCGGGTAGCGTACCCGCCTGAAACTCGTCCCGCGCCTTCAGGAGATAATCAGGGCGCAACATGCTCCCGACGACGTCGGCACGATAGGCGTTCATTCTCCGTCCCTTCTCAGACCGTTATTGCGTGTAGCCTCGGCATCCCTGCGGACTCGAGAGCGTTGACCTCTCTCCGGCCGAACGTAGCGCAAGGTCGCAGGCGTTGCAACGTGACGGCCTCCACCCGCCCGGCCATGCTCGACGAACCGCGGGCCGACCTGCTTTAGGCAAGGGCAGAGGTAGGACAGCCGGGCTAGCGGGGCGCCTGGCCGGACCCATATTGGGTGGGGTAGCGTGGCCTTCCGGTTATTAGCTCGGCGCACTGGAAAAAACATGGCTGAAGATGATCTGAACAAACCCATGGACTCTGATTTGCCATCTCGGGTGGCCCGCTGCTTTGTTGAGTTGATGGCGAATAGGGGGATTTCTCTTCAACATGACCAGCAATCGTTGATAGAGAACTTCGAGCAAGCTCTGGAAAACGAGTGCTCAGACCCTAGCGAGGCCCTACTCGAGGTGGATGGGACGCATCTTGACCTCGGGACTGGTGCAGCTTGCTTTTTCGGCGAGACACTGCGACGTGAATATTCCGGCGTGTGGTGCGGGAAGCTAGACGCTAATGCCGCGGTAAACTATTACACCACCAGGATTCAGTTCGGCGAGTATTGGTTTCATCCGTTCCGCTGGATTAGCTACAGACTGACAAATGGGCGAGAGTCTGAAGGCACCGTGGCTTCTTGCCTGCGTGCTGTGACCCCATCAATGAGAGATCGCGTCGATCACAAGGAGAAGCGCATTCGCGGCATCATTGACTCCGGAGGGACGGTGATTGAGGTATTGTCAAATGTTGTGGATCGGTGAGTGATCAAGCGGCGACCTTCCGATCCGTGTTCTCTTTGTCAGTTTCCTGCATACCATCTTTGAATTGTTCTCCTGCCAACACCAGGGGGAGAAGTTCTGGAGCGTTGAGTTTCCGCCAACGTTGCTGCGCCATCTCCAACAGCTTGAACGCCATCGTCAGCCCTTTGCTCCGCGAGCCCGCTCCCTTGGTCACGCGCTGTCGTAACCGGACCGTCGCGAAGGCAGACTCGATCACGTTCGTCGAACGGATATGTTTCCAATGCTCGGCCGGAAAATCAAAATGGCTGTACAGGTGCTCCTGGTCCCGCGTGAGCGAGGCGACCGCCTTGGGATACTTGGCCGCATACGCGGTGGCGAAACGCTCGACCAGCGCCTCGGCCTCCGCACGCGACTCCGCATACATCATCTCGCGCAACACCCGCTTCGCCGCCGGCTGCAAACGTTTCGGAAGCTTGTCCAACACGTTGGCCATCCGGTGCACCCAGTCGCGCTGCTGCCGCGTCGCCGGCCACACCTCCCGCACCGCTGCCCAGAACCCCAACGCGCCATCCCCAATCGCCAGCACCGGGGCCCGCATCCCCCGACGCTTCAGATCGCGCAACACCGCCAACCAGCTCTCCGTGCTCTCCCGATAGCCGTCCTCCACCGCGATCAGCTCTTTCGTCCCATCCGCCCGGGCGCCCAGCATCACCAGCGTACACAGCCGGTCGGCCTCGAGGCGAATGTTGAAGTGGATCCCGTCGACCCAGACGTACACATACTCCCGATCACGCAGATCACGCTGGCGAAACGCCTGGTATTCCCCCTCCCACGCCGCCGTCAATCGCGTGATCGTCGTCGGGGACAAGCCTGATGCGTCCTCACCCAACAAGATCGGCAACGCCTCGCGAAAATCTCCCGTCGACAGACCGCGCAGATACAACACCGGCAAGACCTCCGCCACCTTCGGCGACCGCCGCATATAGGGAGGCAAAATCTTGCTCGTGAACTGCGCCCGCATACGACGGTCATGCACCCGTGGCGCGGTCACCGTGACCGTACCAGCACCCAGCGTCACCTTGCGGGGACGGGCTTTGCCATTGCGCACCACCAGGGCGCGGCCCTCTCCGTCTCGCTCAATCCGATATCGCTCGACATACTCGGTCACTTCCGCGTCCAACGCACTCACCAGCATCCGCCGAGCTCCCTCTCTGGCAAGCTCGTCCAGGTCTGCGAACAGTCCGTTCCCTTTGCTCTCAGACGCATTCTCTATTATCCTCAACATCGGTGGCGTGTCCTTTCTCCGGTCGTCACAACCGGATCTCGTGTACGTTTCAACTGACTACACGAAAGGATACGCCGCCTTTCTCATTCCTCCAATCCACAACTTTCGAAAATAACTCACGGTGATTGACTCTGAGGTCTATTGAGACCGGGCTTGTGCGTCGAAACCGAGAATGAAGATGGAACCTAGATTGGTCAATCCATTCATTTGTTAGATGGATCAACTATTGGTGGGGAGTTCCGATGAGAAACGAACTACTTACAATTGACGGAATCCTAAACATGATCCTCGGGGTTCTCTTGATCGCGTTCCCAACAGGTGTCGTGCGCACCCTTGGGATCCCGGGTGGAGAGAGTGCGTTTTATGCGAACATCCTCGGGGGTGTTCTATTCGGCGTCGGCGTAGCACTCCTGATCGAGCGATTCAGACCACCGTTGAAAGCCGTAGGATTGGGGCTTGGCGGTGCGATCAGCATAAACCTTTGTGGCGGACTCGTTCTCGCCGGCTGGCTGGTTTTAGGTCGCTTAGAGTTATCAACGTTCGGAGTCATCGCCCTCTGGGCGCTCGTTTTGTTGCTGGTCGGTTTAAGCCTGATCGAGTTGTACGGACAGTTTACAACGAGCTCAAGCGCTGCGTAACAAGACCATGCAGCAGACGGCGCGCGTTTTCAAAGGACGGTGACGAATTGGCACTTGCCGGTGAACGAGCCCGTTGGGCGCATGATCATCCAGGCCGATAAGACTCTCAGGACAGTGACCCTAATCGGCGTCGCGGTCGTGCTGCTGGTTGCCGTCATCGCCTTGGTATACGCAGAGTCATTCCTGCACGATATCCAACTGTTGGCTCAGGAGGCGCCGACTGAGGCAGCAGCGAAGGTCGGCCTGGTCCTGAAGGTTCTCGCCATGGGTGCCGCCGTGGTGCCCGTTGCAGTTGGTGCGTATCTCACTCGCGTGGCGGTGCTGACATGGTGGAGCAGCGAGTTTCCACCCCCGGGGACGCGAGTCCTCAGGGACACTACGGTCACCACCGGACCGACTAGCCGACGTTGGGCCCTGTTCGCGTTGCTTGTGGCGGTGATCCTTGTGTTGGGCGGTATTGTGGTCCCGCTGGTGACATGGAACCTCGTCGAAAGCCTTTAGCAGGTTGCGGAAAAAGTCGGGTAATGGACGATAGCATCGCGAGCCGGAAGTTCTTATCGTAGAGGGACCTCGATGGGAGTGCCACGATGCGCGGGAACAAGACGAATCAGTCGGCGCTGTTCAGCTATATCAGTGCGGAGGATCGGGTGCCCTCCGACCATCCGTTGCGCGCCCTGCGGGCGCTGGTGGACCCGGTGTTAGCCCGGCTCTCGCCGCAGTTGGACCGGCTGTACGCGCGGCGGGGCCGGCCGTCGATTCCCCCGGAACATTTGTTACGCGCGTTATTGCTGCAGGTGGTGTATACGATCCGGAGCGAGCGGCAGCTGATGGAGCAGCTCGATTACAACATCCTGTACCGATGGTTTGTGGGGTTGAATCTGGACGACGCGGTGTGGGTGCCGACGGTCTTTACGAAGAATCGGACGCGGCTGGTCGAGGGGGGCATCGCGGATGCGTTTCTGGCCGAAGTGTTACAGGAGGCGGAGCGGCGGGCGTTGTTGTCGAATGAGCATTTCACCGTCGACGGGACCTTGCTGGACGCGTGGGCGAGTCAGAAGAGTTTTCAGCCGAAGGCCGGCACCCGCCCGCCAACGGACGATGATCCGGGGAATCCGAGCGTGACGTTTCGCCAGGAGAAACGGACGAATGCGACGCATGCGTCGCGGACGGACCCGGAGGCGCGGTTGACGCGGAAGAGTGGGGGGCAAGGCGCGCAATTGGCGTACTTGGCGAGTGTGTTGATGGATAATCGGCACGGGCTCGTGGTGGCGACCGACGTGACGCAGCCCGGCTACGAGGCGGAGTGTGCGAGTGCGCTGGCGATGGTGGGGAGCTTACCGCCGACGGCCCGGCGTCGGACGTTGGGGGCGGACAAGGGTTATGATCGGTGCGGGTTTGTCGACACGCTGCGGGCGTTGGGCTGGACGCCCCACGTCACGCCGAACGTGCACCGCACGCGGTTGCGGAGCGCGGTGGATGGCCGGACGACGCGCCATCCCAGCTATGCGATCAGTCAACGGCAGCGCAAAAAAGTGGAAGAGATCTACGGGTGGGGCAAGACGATTGGGTTGTTACGCAAACTCCGACATCGCGGGACCCCGCGGGTCGGGTGGGTGTTTACGTTCACGGCCGCGGTCTACAATCTGATGCGGATACGCACCCTGACCCTGGCCGAAGGCAGCCCCTGATGGGGCAGTGTGGGCCGCATTCGTCACGCCGACCGCACCGCGGGGGCGGTAATAGGGGACCGCACGCTGGTACACCGTCGTGTTACCCGGACAAACGCGGCCCACCATGAATTTTTCCGCAACCTGCTAAAGCTCAAGAAGGATGACAAGCTCGAGCAGATCGATGGCTCCTATGCGCTGTGTCCGTACATCTCCAACGCGTGGACCACCAAGATACCGGAGCTTCCATCCCTCTACGAAAACGATGACTACTTCCTCAACTGCGGCATGATGGGCGTGTGTGCCGTTGCTTACGACCCCATGCACGAGAACGATCACAACCCGCTCTGCTGGCCATATTTCGCCAAGACTGAGGATCTGCAAGGTCTCCCGCCGCATGTCATATCGGTCAATGAGCTGGACCCTCTGCGGGACGAGGGACTGAAATACTACCAGATGCTCATGGCAGCCGGCGTGAACGTGTACAGTCGGACCGTCAACGGCACGTGCCACGCCGGCGATGTGATCCTCCCAAATGCGCTCCCAGAAGCGTCTAGAGCCACCATTCGAGACATCAAGGGGTTCGCAGAATCACTATGATCGCGCTCGGCCAGCCCCCCATCCCCTTCCCTGGAGAGTCCCCGATGTTACGGACATTCCCCTGTCAACTCGTTCTACTTGCGGTGCTCTCCAGCGGGGTAGCAGCCCAAGATTTTAGCCAAGTGGAGATCACGACTACGAGCGTGACCGCGAACATCTATATGTTACAAGGCAGCGGCGGGAATATTGCCGTCAGTATCGGTGAGGACGGCACGTTTATCGTGGATGACCAATTTGCCCCGCTCACCGACAAGATCGTCGCCGCCATCGCCGCCTTCACCGATCAGCCCGTTCAATTCGTCGTCAACACCCATTGGCACTACGATCACACCGACGGCAACGAGAACCTAGGCGAGGCCGGCGCGATTATCGTGTCCCACGAGAACAGCCGGCGACGAATGGAATCAGAGCAACTCATCGCGCTATTCGATCGACGCCAAGCTCCTTATTCGGCCGCCGGGTTACCGAAGATTACGTTCACGGAAGCCATGCGCTTCTACTACAACGGTGAACCAATCGATGTGTTTCACGTTGGTCCTGCGCACACAGACGGTGACGCGATCATTCACTGGGTCGAGTCGAACGTGCTTCACACCGGCGACGTCTTTGTCAGATATGGTTTTCCCTTTATCGACGAGCCCAACGGCGGGACCATCGACGGGATCATCCAAGCCGTAGCGCATTTGGCCCAGATCGCGAACGAGAACACGCGGATCATCCCAGGTCACGGCCAACTGTCCAGCAGGCAGGATCTCATTGCCTACGGCGAGATGCTGCAAACGATCCGCGGTCGCATAGCGAACGGCATCGCACAGGGCATGAGCCTCGACGCGATTATCGCTTCGGATCCGACTCGAGGTTTCGAGCAGCGCGGCATGGAAGCAGGTGCATTTGTAAAGATGTCGTACGACAGCTTGAACTGATTCACCGCAGAGCACGCAGAGAACGCAGAGATGATTCGGGTGAATAACCCAGAACAACCTCTGCGTTCTCAGCGGTCTCTGCGGTGATTTTGTTTTTCTCGCCCTGCACGAGCGGTAGTACTTGGGAAGCGCCCTCTATTAAGGAAAGACGAAGAGCAAATATTTCGGTGTCCGCCGCTAGGGGTGGATATACGCTTTGCCCGTTCGATACAACGGTAGGAGGCTTTCGATCTCGGCAACGAGGTCGGCCGCACCCGTCGCGGAGGCCAGCTCCAGCGCCTCCCCAGCGGTGCGCACCGCAAGGGTGAACCGTCCCCCCGCCGCGTAGGCGGCGGCAAGCACGTTCAGGACCTCAGGATCCCGCCTGCGGGTCAGCACCGCCGCTCGTTTGGCGTGTGCTATCGCTGTGTCGGGTGACCGGATCCGGCGGTCCGGATGCGTGGCGAGAATCCATGCCATTGTCATGAGGGGCGGGGCCCAATCCGGCCGGAGACGGGCTGCCTCGCGCGCGTGATGAAGCGCTTGGTCAAAGCGCGCCAGCGCGCTCAGCACCATGCCCAGATTGTTGTGGGCTTCGGCAAACGTCGGCGCTATCCTCACCGTCTCCCGGTACCAGCGAATTGCCTCGTCCACGTTTCCGACAGCGAGCAATGCGTTGCCGAGGCTGTTCCGCGCATCGACGTGGCTGGGTATGAGGCGAATGGTTGCTCGGTAGTGGTCCGCGGCCTCTTCCGAGTGGCCCCCGCCTTGGAGACTGACGGCAAGATTGTAGTGTGCGTTTCCGTCCTTCGGGTTGATCTCGAGGTGCCGGCGGTAGTGGGTCGCCGCAGCCTCGAATTGGTTCAGGATGAGGAGCATCTCGCCCAAACCGCCGTGCGCGGTTGGATGATCGGGGTTGGTTCGAATCGTCTGTTGGAGACCGGCGATTCGCCGCTCGAGGCGGGCCGCGGCCCAATGGCGTCGGAGCACCGCGAAGTCCCCGGCATGGACCGCCGCGACCTGGAGCCATAGCTCGCCCATCTCATCCACCGACCGGCCGCCGTACACAACTCGTTGCGGCGGAGCGTTCGGGTTGTGCGGGTTGCCCGACGAGTTGTCATAGATGTACTCCATCACCAGGGCCGTGCCGCGTGGCAAGTAGACCGGAGTGGCGTACCGGTAGGCGTCTTGCTGATTGAAGTCCCAATCCCGAATATGGAGCAGCCACTCGATCGATCCGTCGGGGAGCCTGGCAAATCCCTTCATTTCCTTCGCCAAATAGTGCGCGTGCGGCAGCACGCCGAGCACCTCCACATCCACGGGGAGCGTGTACTCGTCGGCGATGGTGTAGTTGCTGTCCCCGGGCGTGATGTCGATCGTCTCCTCCCCGAGGCGGAGAGCCGTGGCACGCCTAACCGGGGGCTGGTCGGTGAAGTAGAACCCAACGGTGCCCGAGATGGTCTCCGGTTCACCCGAGGGGCGGGGGCGAGGGCGGGGGCGGGGGCGGGGGCGCAAGTGAAATTGCACAACGAGGTCGGTGCCCTCCTCGAGGATCCATGCCATCCCTTCCGGCGCGCGGGATGGGAGTCTCCCAGGGGCCCAGCCGAGAAAAAAGCCTTCGGGCATCTCGGCGTTACCCAAGGACAACATGCCGTCGAACCCCGGCTCGGGGTCCTTCGCATCGAGATTGCGGGCCGCCGGTGTCGGGTCCACCATGATCATCGCGTGGTGGAGGATTCGATAGTTCGTGGAGCGGAACTCTACAGCTTCCACGTAGCGCCGTCCGGAGATTGGGACTCGCAGCACGAAATTGCGGAAGACTTCCGATCCTTGGCTGTGCAGGGTGTAGGGTTCCGATAGGGAAACGGTGAGATCCGGTTCGCCAAGTTGCCACCCGTGGCTCCAGCTCGGTGCGCGGGGCAGATCGGCCGGATCGCCTTCGGCGAGACCGTCGTCCACCCATTGTTTGATCAGGGCGATTTGCTCGTCGCTCAGTCGTCGCGCGCCAAGGAAGTTTCCCTTCCCGGGCTCAGGCAACCAAGGTGGCATCCGTCGACTACGAGTCGCCGCGGCGATGAGGTCGGCACGGCTCGCGGCGTCGTGATAGGTGAGCAGACTGAAGGGCGCGACTCCGCCGGGTCGATGGCAAGCCGCGCAGCGGTCAAAGAGGATTGGAGCGATGTGCCGGTTGAAGGTCACCGAATCCGTTGCGGAGCGCGTGGGGGCCCGCTCCGGCGCCGTGCGAAAGACTGGGTGGGTCAGCGCCGTCGACACAACGACGAAAGCTGCCGTTATGCCGAGCGGCGTGATCGTCTTCCGCGGTGCCGTAGTGGTCATAGCAGACATAACCGCATCGAGTGGTGGTCTACACCAACGCGCAGTGCAAAGGTGTTTGGCCGTGCCACTTCTACCCTCGCGGCGGTCGAGTGTTGCCAGCGGCCGCTTGCTTCGTGGGGATGCGGACCCCGCCAGGAGGAACGCGTGTTCCTCTTATAAGCCGGGAGTCTGAATGTAGAGGGTCGCCAGCGGGTGAATCCCAACCGCACCTACGGCCCCAACAACCCTGTCAACCAGTGCATCACGTTCAGCAGAAGCTGTTGATTCTGTGAAGCCTCCCCTAGCCTGAAACCATCAGGTCGTCGTTCGGTCCCGCGGATCTGGGAGGTGAACATCGCCGCCTCTCCGAAAATCGCCACCCGCCCCTCTCCAATGTTGGCCACCGCCCCTTGAGATTGACCTTCGACCTTGATCTTCGGAGTGTTCTCGTCGTACTCGTACCAGGTCTCGGGATTCCACGACTCGGCGTCGTCACGGAACACCAAGAGCGGCGCGAACGTATCCGGCAGGTCGAGGGCCTGCCCCGTGAACGTGGCCACCGAATCCACCCGCTCGGCGGCCGAGCGACCTTCGATGATCGAGTGTGCTCTCAGCGACCGGTCCGAGCGTCGAAATATCATCGGTGAGGGCCGAACCTGGAGGCGGTCGATCGTGTAGACAAACCCGTTCATGGACCCGACACCGAACGCCGCCGTGAGGTCGGCCGCCGCACCCGCTGCCGGCATGTGATCGGCGATGAGGAAGAGCGAACCACCCTGTCTCACCCATTCCACCACCGTCGCGATCTCTTGTTCTTGGAACGCCGACCGCGCGGGGAGTGATCCGTTCTCGAGGCCATGGAATGCATTGGCAATCACCAGCACGTTCGCATCGGACAGTGCCTCGGGGGTGAAGGCGCTCGGCGATTGCCGAACGTCGTATCCATCCTTCTGAAGCAGATTGGCGAAGATGAGGTAGCGTCCCGTTGCGGTGTGGAAGTTGTGATGTCCTTCGTCGATCAGCACGACCGGTCCCGATCCCTCTTGGTACGCCGGATTCGCGACCTCAACCACCACGCTGCTGTCGACCAACTGAAGACTGACGGCGAAGGCTTTGGCTTTCTGGTTGAGCTCGAGGCGAGCGTCCACGCAGCTTTGACTCAACGGCAGCGACACCGTGCGTTCGTGGTATCCGAGCCCCCGGATCAGCAGCGAGAGACTCACCCGCGGCGCGGAGAGCGTGAACGCACCACTCTCATTTGTCACTGTCTGGTTCAACGTCCCGACCACAGACACGACGGCCCGAACGATCGGGTCACCCGACTGGTTGGTCACTTGGCCGGTGACGGTCCGGCTCTCCTGGCACCCGGTGCCTTGAGCGACAACGAGTGCAACCACCAGTACGAGAACTGCGCGCGAGTCCTTCACGGAATCACCTCAGCTTTCCTTTCCTTCCCACTTTCCAACCTACCACCCTAGTAAACTACCGCCCAGCCACTTTAGTCAAGCGCGTTGCTCTTTGACGAGCGGGGTGTAGCATTTGGAGACCTGCTGATCAGTCCATCTACGAGTTATGGCACACGGCATTATGACGACCGACGGAAACACTGTAAAAGGATTACTTGCGCAGATAAGGCGGGAGTTTCCAGATGTGAAGTGGACATCCGTCCGAATCAAGCATGAAGGATGGAACCATTTCGCTGTGATCTTGGACGACTCCGTGGTCTTTCGTGTCCCGAAATACGAGGAGAAACGCGGCTACTTTGGCGATGAGATCGCATTGCTGGAACTGGTGGCGAAGCACACGAGTGTGCGTGTTCCCAGGGTCACGCACGTCTCAAGGGACGGTACAATCATGGGGTATTCCTATCTGCCCGGAGGCGAACTTAGTGCCGGCGCCGTTGAGCTCTTTGACGAGGAACTTCTACAAATCGTATCGGAACAACTGGCGTCGTTCCTGGGAGACCTTCACGGGATATCCCCGGAGGAGTTATTTTCGAAAGTTGTGGATTGGAGGAATGAGAAAGGCGGCGTATCCTTTCGTGTAGTCAGTTGAAACGTACACGAGATCCGGTTGTGACGACCGGAGAAAGGACACGCCACCGATGTTGAGGATAATAGAGAATGCGTCTGAGAGCAAAGGGAACGGACTGTTCGCAGACCTGGACGAGCTTGCCAGAGAGGGAGCTCGGCGGATGCTGGTGAGTGCGTTGGACGCGGAAGTGACCGAGTATGTCGAGCGATATCGGATTGAGCGAGACGGAGAGGGCCGCGCCCTGGTGGTGCGCAATGGCAAAGCCCGTCCCCGCAAGGTGACGCTGGGTGCTGGTACGGTCACGGTGACCGCGCCACGGGTGCATGACCGTCGTATGCGGGCGCAGTTCACGAGCAAGATTTTGCCTCCCTATATGCGGCGGTCGCCGAAGGTGGCGGAGGTCTTGCCGGTGTTGTATCTGCGCGGTCTGTCGACGGGAGATTTTCGCGAGGCGTTGCCGATCTTGTTGGGTGAGGACGCATCAGGCTTGTCCCCGACGACGATCACGCGATTGACGGCGGCGTGGGAGGGGGAATACCAGGCGTTTCGCCAGCGTGATCTGCGTGATCGGGAGTATGTGTACGTCTGGGTCGACGGGATCCACTTCAACATTCGCCTCGAGGCCGACCGGCTGTGTACGCTGGTGATGCTGGGCGCCCGGGCGGATGGGACGAAAGAGCTGATCGCGGTGGAGGACGGCTATCGGGAGAGCACGGAGAGCTGGTTGGCGGTGTTGCGCGATCTGAAGCGTCGGGGGATGCGGGCCCCGGTGCTGGCGATTGGGGATGGCGCGTTGGGGTTCTGGGCAGCGGTGCGGGAGGTGTGGCCGGCGACGCGGCAGCAGCGCGACTGGGTGCACCGGATGGCCAACGTGTTGGACAAGCTTCCGAAACGTTTGCAGCCGGCGGCGAAGCGGGTGTTGCGCGAGATGATGTATGCGGAGTCGCGTGCGGAGGCCGAGGCGCTGGTCGAGCGTTTCGCCACCGCGTATGCGGCCAAGTATCCCAAGGCGGTCGCCTCGCTCACGCGGGACCAGGAGCACCTGTACAGCCATTTTGATTTTCCGGCCGAGCATTGGAAACATATCCGTTCGACGAACGTGATCGAGTCTGCCTTCGCGACGGTCCGGTTACGACAGCGCGTGACCAAGGGAGCGGGCTCGCGGAGCAAAGGGCTGACGATGGCGTTCAAGCTGTTGGAGATGGCGCAGCAACGTTGGCGGAAACTCAACGCTCCAGAACTTCTCCCCCTGGTGTTGGCAGGAGAACAATTCAAAGATGGTATGCAGGAAACTGACAAAGAGAACACGGATCGGAAGGTCGCCGCTTGATCACTCACCGATCCACAACATTTGACAATACCTCCCCCGGAGGCATGTCAGGATCTATCTGTACGGGAAACGGAAGATGGATGGCTGCGCACGGGGTTCCAGAAACATCTGCAAGGTCGACTGCCTGATGATGAATGTGAAATGATTGAGAATGCCATACAAGACATGGAATCCTGCATGTCTTCTTGTTCAACAGAAATGCTGCTGCATGGTGACCTGGGCCTTGACAACGTCATTCTCGATCACGAGGAGAAGAGAATTTCAATCATTGACTTCACCGACTGGCGCATTGGTGATCCCGCCTGCGACTTCAGCGGTTTATATGATTCGCCGACGTTGGCAAGGGAGGTCTTTCAGAAGTACAGATACAAAGACGATAGCGACGGCTTGCTTGCGCGGGCAGAGGTCTATAACAAAATGACACCCGTTTCTATGATGATAGGCTCATTTTGCGGCTATCCAACCAGGTTCGATGAATCATATCGGGAATTCCAGAAGCTATTCGGCATAGCAAACACCGGCGATTGAGAAGTCCTCAGGCTTTCTACCCATCCTGGCACCCCAGATGACTCAGATAGTCTGGATCGGGACCTAGACAGGCACAACAACAAAGCGGCCGTACGCAACAAAAACGGCGAGGGCGGCAAGAACCACGGGCGGGACCACCATCGGTGTCTCAGATCGGCGCAGATGCGTGGCCGCAGCACCGAGCATGATCCCGACGAGCCCTACTGCCGCCTCGGCGCGGCTGCACCTGCAGTCACACGGCTGCGCCGCTTGATGCCCGGCCGCCGGCCGTTGAAGCGAGGAGCACGCTTTACGCCAGCACTCGCTCGAGTAGACGCGCAACCTTGATCGAGGGTGGCCCCGCGTTCCCGCTGCTGGTCAGGCCTCTGAGCCGCAGGTAACTTCGGAAATCGGCAAACAGGCCTCGTGCTGCCAGGGAGAAAAGACCATGACCAGACCGACAGATTCCCCAACCACTCGCCGCCGTTTCCTGGCCAACGGCGCCGCCCTCGCCGCGGCGGCCGGTTTCGTGCCGGCGTGTTTCGCCATCGGCGACAAGGCGCCGGTGAAAATCGGGATCCTGCTGCCCTATGCGGGCGCCTATGCGCGCCTGGGCGAGAACATCACCAACGCCTTCAAGCTGCGGATCAGCGAGGCGGGCGGCATGATCGGTGGACGGGATGTGGAATACACCCAGGTTGACAGCGAAGCGAAGCCGGCGCAGGCGTCAGAAAAGACCAACAAGCTGGCCGTCGGCGAGAAGGTGGACTTCATTGTCGGTCCCGTCCATTCCGGCGTTGCCATGGCCATGGCCAACATCGTCCGCGGGGAAAGGGCCATCATGGTCTGTCCAAACGCTGGCGCCGGCGCGGTGACCGGTTCGATGTGCGCCCCAAACATCTTTCGTACGTCTTTCAGCAATTGGCAGACCTCGTTTCCCTGCGGGGAGGTGATGCTCGAGGACGGACACAAGAACGCCGTTTCCATGTTCTGGAGGTACGCTGCCGGCATCCAAATGAAAGATGCGTTCCGTGAATCCTTCACCGCCGGCGGCGGGAAGATCATCAAGGAAATCGGCGTGCCCTTCCCCAGTGTGGAGTTCCAGGCCTATTTGACGGAGATCGCCGCCTTGAAGCCCGACGCAGTGTTCATGTTCTTCGCCGGCGGCGGTGCCGCGAAGGTGGTCAAGGACTACGCGGCGGCCGGCCTGAAAGGCAGGATCCCGCTTTACGGTTCGGGATTCCTGACCGAAGGAGTCATCCTGGCTCAGGGCGAAGCGGCCGAGGGCATCCGAACCACGTTGCACTATGCCAACGGTCTCGACAACCCGGCCAACAAGCACTTCCGCGCCGCCTTCAAGGCGGCCACCGGCAAGGAAGCCGACGTTTACGCGGTGCAGGGTTACGACGCCGCGACCCTCATCATGCAAGGCATGGCCGCCGTCGGCGGCGATGTCGGCGCCCGTGAGGACCTGATCAACGCCATGGAAAAGGCGAAGATCGACAGCCCGCGCGGCAATTTCGTGCTGTCCAAGGCCCACAACCCGGTGCAGGACTTCTACCTGCGCGAGGTTCAGGGCGGCCGGAACGAAGTGCTCGGCATCGCCCACAAGGCTCTGGCCGATCCCGCGAACGGCTGCAAGATGGGCTAAGGATCCGCCTCCGGCGGCGCCCATGGACGTTTCCTTTTACCTGATCCAGGCCCTTAACGGGGTTCAGTACGGCTTCCTGCTGTTCCTCGTGGCCAGCGGCCTGACCCTGATCTTCGGAATCATGGGCATCATCAACCTGGCCCACGGATCCTTCTATATGATCGGGGCGTATCTCGCCTATTGGCTGACCCAAGTCACCGGCAACCTATTTGTCGCCATCGTCCTCGCCCTGCCGATTGCCTTTGTCGTGGGCTATCTGGTGGAACGGCTCGCCATCTCCTTTCTCTACGAACGGGATCACCTTTACCAGGTCCTGCTCACCTACGGCCTGATCCTCATTTTCAATGACTTGCAGAGCATCATCTGGGGCAATGACATTTACGGCGTGAGGACGCCGGAGGTGTTGTCCGATTCGATCCCGCTGACGGAAAACCAGGACTACCCGATATATCGATTGTTCATTTCCGCCGTTTGCATGGCCATCGCCGGAGGCATGTATCTGGTCATCCAGAAGACCAAGCTGGGCATGACCATCCGTGCCGGCGCTTCCAACCGCGAGATGGTCCAGGCCCTGGGAATCGACATCAACCGCCTGTTCGCCCTCGTCTTCAGCATCGGCGCTGCGCTGGCCGCGTTTGCCGGTATGATTGCGGCGCCGGTGGAGGCGGTCTACCCAGGCATCGGCGAACGCATTCTGATCATCTCCTTCGTCGTCGTCGTCATCGGCGGTATCGGCTCCATCAAGGGCGCCTTCGTCGGCGCCATGCTGATCGGGCTGGCCGACATCTTCGGCAAGGTGCTGCTGCCCGACTTTGCCAGCTTCGCCGTGTACTCCCTGATGGCCCTGATCCTGTTGTGGCGGCCCCAGGGCTTGTTCGGAGATTCCGCCTGAGATGAGGCCCTTGCCGCGTCCCATGCTTTTTCTGCTGCTCGGCGCGGTCGCTGCCGTGGCCCTATTCCCCCTGGTTGGGGAACCGTACTACATCCAGCTTGTGACGAGGATCCTGGTGCTGGGGATCTTCGCCATGAGCCTGGACTTGCTCATCGGGTTCACCGGTCTGATCAGCTTCGGCCACGCGGCTTTTTTCGGGCTCTCCGGCTACGTCCTGGCCCTGATCACCCCGGAGTTCGAGGCGGTTTCCATCTGGTACGCCTTGCCGATTTGCTTGGGAGCCACGGCCGTGGCCGCCTTAGTCATCGGCTGGTGGTCCGTGCGTATCTCGGGTATGTACTTCATCATGATAACTCTGGCCTTCGGCCAGATGCTCTACTACTTCTTCAACGACAACCCGGATTTCGGCGGCTCCGACGGCATCTTCGTCTCCTCCAGACCGACCGTGACGCTGGGTCCTTTGACGCTCATCGACCTCGAGGACAGACTCGTCTTCTACTACTTCGTTCTGGGGTCGCTGATCGCCGCCTATTTGTTCCTGACCATGATCCTGCGCTCGCCGTTCGGGTACGTCATTGCCGGGGTGCGCGCCAACGAGCCCCGCATGCGGGCCCTCGGCTACGCCACCCGCCGCTACAAGCTCGTGAGCTTCGTCATCGCCGGCACGCTGGCCGGTCTTGCCGGATTCCTGGAAGCGACCCACGGCGGCTTCATGAACCCCGCCTACCTCGGCTGGCGCGAATCCGGTGTTGTCTTGATGATCGTTATCCTGGGCGGCATCGGCACCCTTTACGGTGCGCTCATCGGCGCCTTCATCATGGTGCTGCTTCAGGAAATCGTGCAGGGCATGACGGAGCACTGGCTGCTGCCCATGGGCCTGATCGTCATCGCCATCGTGCTGTTCCTCCCGAACGGCGTGGCCGGCCTGCTCGACAGGTTGACCGCGAAAGGTTCGCCGACCGAAGAAGCCGTCGGCGAGGAGACGGAGACATCCCCCTGAGAGCGCCGATCCTTGAGACCCGCGATGTGTCGAAGCATTTCGGTGCCCTGAAGGCGGTCGATGGCGTCACCCTCGACTTCGACCTGCGCAAGGTGCACGCCGTCATCGGGCCCAACGGAGCCGGCAAGACGACCTTGATCAACCTCTTGTCCGGGGACCTTGCCCCCACCTCGGGGTCCATCCGCTTCAAGGGCCGCGACATCACTGGCGCGCCGGCCCCCCGGGTCTCGCGGCTCGGCATCGGGCGCAGCTACCAAAAGACCAATATCTTCCCCGACTTCACCTGCCTGCAGAACTGCTGGCTTGGGGCGCAGTCGCGAATGAAGACTTCGATGCGCTTCCTGCGCCCGGCGAAGCACTACCGCCGGGTCCGCGAGCGGGCGGAACGCGCGCTCGAACTGTGCGGCCTCGCCCGGCGCGCCGACGCGGTCTCCGGGATCATCAGTCATGGCGAGAAGCGCCAGCTCGAGATCGGCATGATGCTGGCGACGGAACCGGAGCTCTTGCTCCTCGACGAGCCCATGGCCGGCATGGGGGTCGACGAGGCAGGCCGCGTTGTCGGCCTTCTGAAACAACTGGCCGCCGACCACACCTTGATCCTCATCGAGCACGATATGGACGCCGTCTTCGCCCTTGCCGACGTACTGACGGTCATGGTCAACGGCCAGGTGCTGGAAACGGGTACGCCGGAGCAGATCCGCGGCAGCCCGGCGGTGCAAGAAGCTTATCTGGGTGGCGCAGGGGCCGGGCTATGAACGAGGCCGCCGATTCGATCGTCGACGTGAACGACATCCACACTTACTACGGCACCAGCCATGTTTTGCACGGCGTCAGCTTGACGATTCGGCGCGGCGAGTCGGTCAGCCTGATGGGGCGTAACGGTATGGGCAAGACCACGACCATTCGCTCCATCTTCGGGCTGACACCGCCAAGGACGGGCGAAATCAGAATCGGCGGACGCGACATGACCGGCGCGGCGCCCCACCTTATCGCCCGCCACGGTCTCGCCTTGGTCCCCGAGGAACGTGGTATTTTCCCCAATCTGTCGGTCGAGGAAAACCTCGTCATGGCGGCCCGGCCGGGCCTCGGCGGTAGGCAGGATTGGACCTTGGAGCGCATCCTCGGGTTGTTCCCGTGGCTGGGCGAGCGCCTGAACAACATGGGCAACCAGCTTTCCGGCGGCGAACAGCAGATGCTGTCCATTGGACGGGCCCTGATGACCAACCCCGAGCTTTTGGTGCTGGACGAGGCCTGCGAGGGTCTGGCGCCCCTGATCCGCAGGGAAATCTGGTCGGTGATCGCCCGCATCAAGCGCCAAGGCATCGCCACCCTGATCGTCGACAAGGACATCGGCACCCTGCTCAACCTTTGCGACCGCTGCGTCATCCTGGCCAAGGGCAGGGTCGTCTACAGCGCCGCCGCCCGGGAGCTCGCCGCCAACCCGAGCGTTCACGTCGAGTATCTCGGCATCTAGGTCGCTCCACCTCGCGGAGGCGAACCATGACCGACTCAGCGTCGCAAGGGCCGCATCGTGGCCTTCGTCTCGGCCAGCCATGTCGTCACCCGTCGATGCCGGAGGTCGTGCTGGTTGAAATCGGGACGGAGCTTGGCCCGTCGTGCGGCTGACTTGAACGCAGCATAGAGCGATTGGATTCGCTCACCCGCCTTGTGGCGTCGGCGCGTACCGGGTCGTAGAAGTATTCGCTTGCGGTATTTGAGTAACGTAACCGCGCAATTGCCTATCGCCCAAGCCGTTCAGTTATATCCCGCCGGTGATACTAAACTGTGCGATCGTGCTTGAACACCACGATCATCAGACCTAGATGATCCAAGTGCCGACGATCCCTGCAACGCCAACAAAGAGCAGCCATCGCAGGCGCCAATAAAATTTGGCCTTTCCGGTCTCCGAAGCTGGCTTGTCCTCGTGCTGGTCCATGAATTCCTCGATTCGGTTCTGCTGCTTGCGCTTACGTCCAACAAGAATGGCGGACTCACAGAAGTCTTTCTCCAAATCGAGACAAACGCTGTGATCTGGGACACAGGGATGCGGTACTATGCCACGTCCGTCAACACGCTTGTGCGGCGCTCATGGGTCACGGCGGCAGACGAACGAGCGGCGCTTTTGGGGCTGGAGGAGTTCGCTACCAACGACTACCACGCGAACTACGACGTGCACCCCGATGGGCAGCAATTCATCTTCGTCCGCGACCGCACTCGGGATGTCCAAGAGGCCAAGGTCGTGTTGAACTGGTTTGAAGAGTTGAAGGCGAACTGATGAGGTTACCACGGGTAAACCCGCGGCTCGGCCAACTGACTGTCGCTGAAGCGACTATCGTTCCTCACGTCGATTTACCGACAGACCGCCGAGCGGCGGCTTGGAACGATCAGCTTCTTACTTCACGAGCCGGCTATCGGGGTACGCCGCGTGCCATCCGAACCAGAAAGCACGGTGCGCCGGAAGCCGCCGCAGGCGGGCGCCGTTCGGGCGCGTGAGAGCCGCCTCGTCGAGCAACCACCTGCCACCGCCATCGTCCCACACAGCGCTCGCACCGTCCCATCGGGCGAACCGGTGACCGGCGCTCTCAAACACGCGGCTCGCGCCGCTGGGATCCGTCAACACGACAAACGACACGTCCCCCAAAGCATCGTGATACACTGTATGGGCGGACAGAAACTCGACAGAGATCGCTAGCTGCTCATTCGGAGCACCCGGGAATCTGAGCGCCAGAACCTCGTCCTTGTTCTTGAGCCGCGTGTCCAACTCCGGCACGGCAAACATCAGTTCGTCGGTGCTGAAATACTCACGGTACGCCACGCCTTCACCGTAGTCGCGGTCGTATCCCGTCTCCAGTGACAGCACTTTGGTGTCGGGGTGTCGCCGGCGCCAGTCGCCCCAGGTAGTCGTTACGACGAACAGGGGCTCCAGGTCGATCCCGCGGCCGGCAAGCGGACCCACGACCGGAGTACCGGTCATGGTCGACCACAGCGACCTGGTGGCGTGGTCGTACATGAGCTTGTTGGAGCGGTATAGAAACCCGCTGGTGCCCAGCTCGTGGTGAACGCCATCGATGGTCGACCGGTAGAGGATCATCGTTCCACACAACGTGCAGTACACCCCCGTGAAGTGCTCGCCGCCGATGGTGTCCTTGAACATCTCGTGCCAGGCCAGAATGCGTTTGGGGTACGCCCGGACGTCACCGTTGATCGCGAGGCCGAAGACGATGTTGTCATCGTCGAGGTACCCGGCCTCGGTACCGGAGATCAGCGTCGGGTGATCGAGCGGAGGAATGCCGTCCCGGCGCACGCCTCCCCACCGAATCTCGTCCAGGCGGATCATCGCCGGAGGGTGGTCGTCAAAATAGTCTCGAAAGCTCGGATCAACCAGCTCGTACAGAACAGCCTTGAACAGTGAATAGTCGGGGTGCGTTCCGGGATCGGTCTTCCAGATCCAATCCCACCAGCGATCCATGTCGGACCCGAACGACTGGCCGGTTCCCCGCTCCAGTAGCGACACGATGCGTCTCCAGGCCGGAGGGTCGCTGACCATCCGAAACAACTCGACCAGCATCACCGCGTGCGAATCCTCCCACCCCGCCAGCACGGACTCCTCCGCGGCCGATACTGCGACTGCGTCCGGCGATACCAAATCGAAGAACGCTTGCAGATCGGTCGGTCGGGCACGGCCCACAGGCGACGCAACCAGCGTTGCTCCCGTCAACAGCAGCCACATCGAACTGGTCATCTGCAGTGATAAACGCCGCCAGCGCGCCGGTTCCACGTGCTCAGCCCCCAACGATCGCGCTCCGTGCCTTCCTTCCCCGTCCAGCCTCGCTGGACACGAGCACACTAGAGACACACCCACTCCCAATCTGGTGGCTTGCGGTGGCCCTGCGCACAGGAATGGCCGTCCGCGCAGCTCCGGAGCTGGCAGTTCCATCACCTTCTGGTGGGGCCCGTGCGCGGCAGGTAACTTCGGGCAATCGGCAAACTGGAGATCCGCCGGTGGAAGACAGCTTCGACCGCCTGAAAACCGTAGAGCCGCGGAGCACCGCAGACCGAGTGCGAACGAACGCGGAAGGGGTCGCGGGAGCAAAGTCGCTCTTAGCGACATCAGCCGAGCCGCGACTCTCACGTCGCGAAAAACCGCCACAGATTTCGCAGAAATGAACAGATGCACGCGGACGAGATCACGTGAATAATCCCATGGACCAGCTCGCGAAGGCCCTCTCCGATCGCTATGCGATCGAGACGGAGTTGGGTCAAGGCGGCATGGCCACGGTCTACCTCGCCGAAGACCTGAAACACCACCGCAAGGTGGCGGTGAAGGTGTTGCGGCCCGAACTCGCCGCCATCCTCGGCGCCGAGCGGTTCCTCAAAGAGATCGAGGTCACCGCGAACCTGCAGCACCCCCACAGGCTGGTGCGAGCTGAACAAGGCGAGTTGATCTGGGTGGAGAACTTCTTCGAGGAGTTGAAGGCGAACTGATGAGGTTACCACGGGTAAACCCGCGGCTCGGCCAACTGACTGTCGCTAAAGCGACTATCGTTCCTCACGTCGGTTTACCGACAGACCGCCGAGCGGCGGCTTTAGCCGTCGTAACAACGCGATCTAGAGCCGCGGAGCGCCGACGAACGCGGACGATGTCCATGAATGATTTTTTTTCGAGATTGCGCATACAGTCAATGATTGAAAGGAGTCTGTGATGAAAACGCGTCGAGTAATCCCTCTGCTTGCGGTACTGCTGGGTGTTTCGTTCGGCCCCGTCCTGGGACAGCAGGACGGGAGCCCCGGCGTGGCCACCCAGCCCCAGCCCGCAGCGGCGGCCGAATCCCTCAACGGGTTCGACGAGTTCGTCAGCATGGTCATGAAGGAGTTCGATATCCCCGGCGTGGCCGTCGCGGCGATTCAGGACGGCGAGATCGTACTATCGAAGGGGTGGGGGCTCCGGAACGTGGATGAGCAGCTTCCGATGACGGACGAGACGCTGCTCGCTATCGGATCCAACTCCAAGTCGTTCACGGCGATGGTCCTCGGGACACTCGTGGACGAGGGGAAGATCGAGTGGGACGAGCCCGTGAAGACCTATCTGCCCGACTTCAACCTGTATGACGACGCGGCGGAAGAGGCCATGACGGTGCGGGATATCATCTCCCATCGCTCGGGCCTTCCACGCCACGATCGTATATGGTCCCACCGGTCCACGACCCGTCAGGAGATCTTCGACCGGCTCCAGTATCTGGAACCCACGGTGACGCACCGAGCCAGGTGGCAGTATCAGAACCTGATGTTCATGACCGCCGGCCTCCTGGGCGCGCGCGTCACGGGCAAGTCGTGGGAGGAAAACGTCAGGGAGCGGATTTTCGAACCCCTCGGCATGTACCGCTCCAACTTCTCCGTCGATGACTCGCAAAGGGACGCGAATCACGCCCTGCCCTACCAGACCAGGGACGATGTCGTCCAAGCGGTCCCGTTCCACAATATCGACGAGATCGGTCCCGCCGGCTCGATCAATTCGAGCGTGGACATGATGATCCGCTATATCCAGATGAACATCGACAAGGGCGTGTACAAGGGAAAGCGCATCATCTCGGAAGAGGTCGCGCGCGAGATGCAAATTCCACACAGCCAGGTCCCTGGGGAGCCCGACTTCGACAAGAAGGAGGGCTACGGCGGGTACGGCCTGGCACTCTGGGTGACGACGTATCAGGGACAGAAGATGGTCCGTCATGGTGGTGGGATCGACGGATTCATCTCCCAGATGGCCTGGATGCCGCACGCGAAGATCGGCGTCATGGTTCTCACCAACTACTCGGGCTTCAACCCCGTCCCCGACATGCTCATGCACAATGTCTTCGACCGACTCCTCGACGTGGAAGAGGTCGACTGGTTCGCAGCGGCCCAGAAAAACCGCGAGGAGGCTAGGACGGCCCGTGAAGAGCGCGCGAAGAAACGCGCAGACGAGCGGGACGAGGGCACGTCCCCATCGCACGCGTGGGCCGACTACGCCGGGACGTACGAGCATCCAGCCTATGGCACCGTGATCATGCATGCGCGTCAGGCGGGGCTCCACATGGTCATGGACCAGTGGTCGGGCAACCTGAACCACTATCACTACGATGTATTCGAGGTGGAGGCCGACGGCCCAGCGCAGGCGATCGACAACATGCTGGTGTCATTCGGCTATACAAAGGAGGGTGAGGTCGACCGGTTCATGATGCCCCTCGAAACGAACGTGGACGACATCGTCTTCACTCGCAGGAAGGATTGATTGCAGATTGCAGATTGCAGATTCTAGCAGGTTGCGGAAAAAGTCGGGTAATGGACGATAGCATCGCGAGCCGGAAGTTCTTATCGTAGAGGGACCTCGATGGGAGTGCCACGATGCGCGGGAACAAGACGAATCAGTCGGCGCTGTTCAGCTATATCAGTGCGGAGGATCGGGTGCCCTCCGACCATCCGTTGCGCGCCCTGCGGGCGCTGGTGGACCCGGTGTTAGCCCGGCTCTCGCCGCAGTTGGACCGGCTGTACGCGCGGCGGGGCCGGCCGTCGATTCCCCCGGAACATTTGTTACGCGCGTTATTGCTGCAGGTGGTGTATACGATCCGGAGCGAGCGGCAGCTGATGGAGCAGCTCGATTACAACATCCTGTACCGATGGTTTGTGGGGTTGAATCTGGACGACGCGGTGTGGGTGCCGACGGTCTTTACGAAGAATCGGACGCGGCTGGTCGAGGGGGGCATCGCGGATGCGTTTCTGGCCGAAGTGTTACAGGAGGCGGAGCGGCGGGCGTTGTTGTCGAATGAGCATTTCACCGTCGACGGGACCTTGCTGGACGCGTGGGCGAGTCAGAAGAGTTTTCAGCCGAAGGCCGGCACCCGCCCGCCAACGGACGATGATCCGGGGAATCCGAGCGTGACGTTTCGCCAGGAGAAACGGACGAATGCGACGCATGCGTCGCGGACGGACCCGGAGGCGCGGTTGACGCGGAAGAGTGGGGGGCAAGGCGCGCAATTGGCGTACTTGGCGAGTGTGTTGATGGATAATCGGCACGGGCTCGTGGTGGCGACCGACGTGACGCAGCCCGGCTACGAGGCGGAGTGTGCGAGTGCGCTGGCGATGGTGGGGAGCTTACCGCCGACGGCCCGGCGTCGGACGTTGGGGGCGGACAAGGGTTATGATCGGTGCGGGTTTGTCGACACGCTGCGGGCGTTGGGCTGGACGCCCCACGTCACGCCGAACGTGCACCGCACGCGGTTGCGGAGCGCGGTGGATGGCCGGACGACGCGCCATCCCAGCTATGCGATCAGTCAACGGCAGCGCAAAAAAGTGGAAGAGATCTACGGGTGGGGCAAGACGATTGGGTTGTTACGCAAACTCCGACATCGCGGGACCCCGCGGGTCGGGTGGGTGTTTACGTTCACGGCCGCGGTCTACAATCTGATGCGGATACGCACCCTGACCCTGGCCGGAGGCAGCCCCTGATGGGGCAGTGTGGGCCGCATTCGTCACGCCGACCGCACCGCGGGGGCGGTAATAGGGGACCGCACGCTGGTACACCGTCGTGTTACCCGGACAAACGCGGCTCACCATGAATTTTTCCGCAACCTGCTAGATTTCAGATTTGAATTGCCCTGCCACCTCCGGGCGTATTAGTACGTCGCGCAATCTGAAATCTAGCAGGTTGCGGAAAAAGTCGGGTAATGGACGATAGCATCGCGAGCCGGAAGTTCTTATCGTAGAGGGACCTCGATGGGAGTGCCACGATGCGCGGGAACAAGACGAATCAGTCGGCGCTGTTCAGCTATATCAGTGCGGAGGATCGGGTGCCCTCCGACCATCCGTTGCGCGCCCTGCGGGCGCTGGTGGACCCGGTGTTAGCCCGGCTCTCGCCGCAGTTGGACCGGCTGTACGCGCGGCGGGGCCGGCCGTCGATTCCCCCGGAACATTTGTTACGCGCGTTATTGCTGCAGGTGGTGTATACGATCCGGAGCGAGCGGCAGCTGATGGAGCAGCTCGATTACAACATCCTGTACCGATGGTTTGTGGGGTTGAATCTGGACGACGCGGTGTGGGTGCCGACGGTCTTTACGAAGAATCGGACGCGGCTGGTCGAGGGGGGCATCGCGGATGCGTTTCTGGCCGAAGTGTTACAGGAGGCGGAGCGGCGGGCGTTGTTGTCGAATGAGCATTTCACCGTCGACGGGACCTTGCTGGACGCGTGGGCGAGTCAGAAGAGTTTTCAGCCGAAGGCCGGCACCCGCCCGCCAACGGACGATGATCCGGGGAATCCGAGCGTGACGTTTCGCCAGGAGAAACGGACGAATGCGACGCATGCGTCGCGGACGGACCCGGAGGCGCGGTTGACGCGGAAGAGTGGGGGGCAAGGCGCGCAATTGGCGTACTTGGCGAGTGTGTTGATGGATAATCGGCACGGGCTCGTGGTGGCGACCGACGTGACGCAGCCCGGCTACGAGGCGGAGTGTGCGAGTGCGCTGGCGATGGTGGGGAGCTTACCGCCGACGGCCCGGCGTCGGACGTTGGGGGCGGACAAGGGTTATGATCGGTGCGGGTTTGTCGACACGCTGCGGGCGTTGGGCTGGACGCCCCACGTCACGCCGAACGTGCACCGCACGCGGTTGCGGAGCGCGGTGGATGGCCGGACGACGCGCCATCCCAGCTATGCGATCAGTCAACGGCAGCGCAAAAAAGTGGAAGAGATCTACGGGTGGGGCAAGACGATTGGGTTGTTACGCAAACTCCGACATCGCGGGACCCCGCGGGTCGGGTGGGTGTTTACGTTTACGGCCGCGGTCTACAATCTGATGCGGATACGCACCCTGACCCTGGCCGGAGGCAGCCCCTGATGGGGCAGTGTGGGCCGCATTCGTCACGCCGACCGCACCGCGGGGGCGGTAATAGGGGACCGCACGCTGGTACACCGTCGTGTTACCCGGACAAACGCGGCCCACCATGAATTTTTCCGCAACCTGCTAGAATCTGCAATCTGAAATCGATCTTCAAGCAGTAACCTCATGCCCCGGCCCGGCTCCCCGCGGCACCCGAATCTCTTCGACCAGGTCCTGCACCTCCTGCGGTGGCGGCGGGGTGAATGCCGAGACGCCGATGGCGACCACGAAGTTGACCATCATGCCGATGGTTCCAATCCCTTCAGGCGACACGCCGAACCACCAATGCTCGGCGCTATTCAACTCCGGGTGCGCAAACTTGAAGTACACGATGTACCACGCCGTGAACGTGAGCCCGGCAATCATGCCCGCGACCGCGCCGTACTTGTTCGTCCTCTTCGTGAAAATGCCGAGGATGATCGCGGGGAAAAACGATGCTGCGGCAAGGCCGAAGGCGAAGGCAACAACCTGTGCGACGAATCCCAGCGGGTGGATACCGAAGTAACCCGCAACGACGACGGCGACGCCGGCCGCGATCCGTGCAGTGAGCAGCTCGCCGCGCTCGCTGATCGACGGCCATACCGTTTTCTTCATCAGATCGTGCGCGACGGATGTCGAGATCACAAGCAGCAACCCCGCCGCGGTCGACAGCGCCGCCGCTAGGCCGCCTGCGGCGACCAAACCCACCACCCAGTTCGGCAGCCGCGCGATCTCGGGGTTGGCCAACACCATGATGTCGTTGTCGATCGTCAGTTCGTTGGGAATCGATGACGCCGGCCCGGTGTTTTGGATGAGCCCATCCCCGTTCAAGTCGTCGTAGACGAGGAGTCCCGTTGCCTCCCAGTTGGTGAACCACGCGGGCACATTCTCGTAGGAGCTATCGGAGACCGTATCGAGCAAGTTCGTACGCGCGAACGCCGCAACGGCGGGTGCGGTCGTGTAGAGCAGGGCGATAAAGAGCAGGGCCCACCCGGCCGAACTCCGCGCCTGCCGGACCTTGGGGACCGTGTAGAACCGGACGATCACATGTGGGAGCCCTGCGGTCCCCACCATGAGAGCCGCCGTGATGAACAGCACGTCCAGCGTGCCCTTGCGGCCGTCGGTATACGCCCCGAATCCGAGTTCGTCCGTTAGCCCGTCGAGACGGTCAAGCAGATACGTCCCCGACCCATCCGCCAGTTCGGCACCGAAGCCGAGTTGGGGAATCGGATTGCCGGTCATCAGGATCGAGATAAAGATCGCCGGCACGAGGTAGGCAAAGATGAGTACGCAGTACTGGGCAACCTGCGTATAGGTAATCCCTTTCATGCCGCCGAGCACCGCGTAGAAAAACACGATACCCATGCCGATATACACGCCCTGGCTGATGTCGACGTTGAGAAACCGTGAGAACACGATTCCCACCCCGCGCATCTGCCCCGCGACGTACGTGAACGAGATGAAAATCGCGCAAATGACCGCCACGACCCGCGCCACCCACCAGTAGTAACGGTCTCCCACGAAGTCGGGGACCGTGTACTTGCCGAACTTGCGGAGGTAGGGGGCGAGCAGCAGCGCGAGCAATACGTATCCTCCCGTCCACCCCATCAGGTACACCGATCCGTCGCGGCCCATGAACGCGATGAGACCCGCCATCGAGATGAACGACGCCGCGCTCATCCAGTCCGCGGCGGTTGCCATGCCGTTCAAGACCGGCGGTACGCGAGCCGCCGCAACGTAAAACTCGCCCGTGGAACGCGCGCGCGACCACACCGCGACACCGATGTAGACCGCGAACGACAGCCCCACCATGACGAACGTCCACGCTTGGACGTTCATGTCGGGCTCCGCCGCACGTCCTCTTCCTGTTCGTCCACCTCGAACGCGCGATCGAGCCGGTTCATGAGTTTGACGTACACCAGGATGAGAACGACGAAGACGTAGATGGATCCCTGTTGGGCAAACCAGAATCCGAGCTTGAATCCACCGATCCGGATCGCATTGAGTTGCTCGACGAGGAGGATGCCGAAGCCGTAGGAGACGATGAACCAGATGGCGAGAAGAATCCCGACGTAGGTCAGGTTCTTCCTCCAGTATGCTTTCCGGCCGGCGATATCTGTTTGGCGCATAGGCGTCAATCGTCCAGGGTCATGGGTCAATGGTGGGTCGTCGATCGTTGATGAGGATCGGCAGCTAAGATACGCGCATGTACCGGCCTAAGATACAGATGGGTGACGGTCGTCGCGAGGAGAGCCCCGGCTGAATATCCAATATCCGATATCCAACAGAGAATACCGAAGGCTCACCACCCCTTCAATATTCCACGTCAATATTCAGTTCGATATTCCTTGTTCAATATTCGATATTCAATGTTCGATATTCGATATTCAGCCACCCACTCGACCGCGTCGGCTTTCAATGCGATGTTACAGTGCCTCTATTACATCTGTACATCTGCGGAGGATGGTGCATTTCTTGGGTGGCGCTCCGTGATCAATGAAAAGCGCTGACCGTGGCGTGCGGGTCGACCCAGCCGAATTCCGCGCGCTGCCGCTCCGCGCGCACGAACTCCTCCTGGACGTTCCGCTTCACGACGTGTGGCGCATGCGGCTGCGGGGCGGTGGTCCGGGCTGCACCGCGCGCGACGTGATCGACCTTTTCGCCGACATCGAAAGCTCGGGGATCAGCCCCGTGGCCCGCGTCTTGTTCGCGCTCCGCACGATGATGGGACGGGCGTTCGGTTGGGACCGAGAGGTTCGGACGGCGGCCGCCCGCTCCTACGTCGATCGGCTCTCCGCGGAGGACCGTGCGCGATCACTCGAAGAACCCGGCTCAAACCGCGGCTTCTGGAGCGTTGTGTATACCTTCGAGCGCGAGGCGCTGGGAGAAGTTATCAACCGCACCGTGCACGCATTCCTGCTCTTCGCGCTCGAGTCGGCGGGAGACGAACACACGCTGTACTTGGGAATTTACGTCAAGCCGGTCAACCGATTTACCCCGTTCTACATGGCCTTGATCGACCCGTTCCGTCGGCACCTGGAGGTATTGTCAAATGTTGTGGATCGGTGAGTGATCAAGCGGCGACCTTCCGATCCGTGTTCTCTTTGTCAGTTTCCTGCATACCATCTTTGAATTGTTCTCCTGCCAACACCAGGGGGAGAAGTTCTGGAGCGTTGAGTTTCCGCCAACGTTGCTGCGCCATCTCCAACAGCTTGAACGCCATCGTCAGCCCTTTGCTCCGCGAGCCCGCTCCCTTGGTCACGCGCTGTCGTAACCGGACCGTCGCGAAGGCAGACTCGATCACGTTCGTCGAACGGATATGTTTCCAATGCTCGGCCGGAAAATCAAAATGGCTGTACAGGTGCTCCTGGTCCCGCGTGAGCGAGGCGACCGCCTTGGGATACTTGGCCGCATACGCGGTGGCGAAACGCTCGACCAGCGCCTCGGCCTCCGCACGCGACTCCGCATACATCATCTCGCGCAACACCCGCTTCGCCGCCGGCTGCAAACGTTTCGGAAGCTTGTCCAACACGTTGGCCATCCGGTGCACCCAGTCGCGCTGCTGCCGCGTCGCCGGCCACACCTCCCGCACCGCTGCCCAGAACCCCAACGCGCCATCCCCAATCGCCAGCACCGGGGCCCGCATCCCCCGACGCTTCAGATCGCGCAACACCGCCAACCAGCTCTCCGTGCTCTCCCGATAGCCGTCCTCCACCGCGATCAGCTCTTTCGTCCCATCCGCCCGGGCGCCCAGCATCACCAGCGTACACAGCCGGTCGGCCTCGAGGCGAATGTTGAAGTGGATCCCGTCGACCCAGACGTACACATACTCCCGATCACGCAGATCACGCTGGCGAAACGCCTGGTATTCCCCCTCCCACGCCGCCGTCAATCGCGTGATCGTCGTCGGGGACAAGCCTGATGCGTCCTCACCCAACAAGATCGGCAACGCCTCGCGAAAATCTCCCGTCGACAGACCGCGCAGATACAACACCGGCAAGACCTCCGCCACCTTCGGCGACCGCCGCATATAGGGAGGCAAAATCTTGCTCGTGAACTGCGCCCGCATACGACGGTCATGCACCCGTGGCGCGGTCACCGTGACCGTACCAGCACCCAGCGTCACCTTGCGGGGACGGGCTTTGCCATTGCGCACCACCAGGGCGCGGCCCTCTCCGTCTCGCTCAATCCGATATCGCTCGACATACTCGGTCACTTCCGCGTCCAACGCACTCACCAGCATCCGCCGAGCTCCCTCTCTGGCAAGCTCGTCCAGGTCTGCGAACAGTCCGTTCCCTTTGCTCTCAGACGCATTCTCTATTATCCTCAACATCGGTGGCGTGTCCTTTCTCCGGTCGTCACAACCGGATCTCGTGTACGTTTCAACTGACTACACGAAAGGATACGCCGCCTTTCTCATTCCTCCAATCCACAACTTTCGAAAATAACTCCGGCACCTGATCTATCCCGCGCTCGTGCGCCGCTTCGAGATGGAATGGCGCGAGCACTGGAAGAAATGAGAGTCTTTGTTGCTGGTGGAACAGGCGTTATTGGCCGTCGCCCGCTGGCACTGTCTGAATATCGAACACTGAACATTGAACAAGGAATATTGAGGTGTTGGTGGGCACTTCGATATTCCCTGTTGGATATTCGATATTCAATATTCAGCAGTTTCTACTCCGGCCAGTTTGCGTAAGCGTAAAGGATGTCGACAAAGGACTTCTCGGCGTCGACGATCCCCTTTACGCGGTCATTCCCCTCGATCACGAGATACTCGTCGGGTGCGTGGGCGCGTCCTCCATGACCCAGTCCACCCTGAACGATCGGCAAGTTCAGGGGAGGGCCCGCGAACAACACCTGCGGGTTCGATGCCGCCGATCGGGGCCAGATCATGGGCTCGATGCCGTAGCGCTGGTAGACGGAGAGCACCGCCTGCACCGGCGACGCCGTTACGCTCGTGCGATACCATTCGTCGTGGGTGGGGACCTCGGTCAGCCTGATGTCGCCGTAACCGCGCCGCTCAAGATGATCCCGCATGAGCTGCACATGCTCGGCGACTTTTTGATTCGGAACCAGACGGGCATCGAGTCGCGCGGTCGCTTTCTCGGGCAGGTTGGTCGCCGTGCCGGGTCCCGTGTATCCACCGAAGATGCCGTTGATGTTGAGGGACGGGTCGAACATGAGATGACGCACGACATCCGCGACGGTCCAATCGTTTAGATATGCCTTGACATTTCCGCGATCCCTGGCCAGCGCCTGCTCGCCATACTTGGAGATGATCGTCTCCACCAGCATGCGCTCTTCGTCCGTGGGTGGGGCGACCGAATCATAGAACCCATCGATGAGGACTCTGTTGCCTGTTTCGTCCACCATAGATGAGAGTGCTTTGACGAGCCGCCAGACCGGACTGTCGAGCACGGCCTTGTGCCCCGAAAGGACCGCCCGCTCCTGCGGGCCTCGACCCCAGAGGCGGCCGTGGCATTCCAACTCGACGTAGGCGATACCCTTCCTCCCCAGGTGCATCGTGATGAATCCATCTCGGTCCTGGGGCGGCGTTGCCCGCACGTGGGCGCCACAGGCTTTCAATTGATCGTAGTGGGGAGCTAGGATCTGGTCGAGATGGGTACTTCCTTGTTCCTCTTCCCCTTCGCACGTGAACATGATGTTCACCGGCAGCTTGCCCTCGATCGCGATGATCGCCTCGCAGGCGTTCAGAAACATTCGATTGGGACCCTTGTCGTTGATCGCGCCGCGGGCGATGATCACCTGCCCGAAGGGGTCCATCTCGACCAGGTTCGCCGCGAGCGGGGGGGACGACCACTCAGTCTCGTCCCAGGGCTGAATGTCGTACATCATGTACGTCGAGATCGTTTTTTCGGCGCCCGCATCGTACCAGCCCCAGACTCCCGGATAGCCATCCGTCGGCACCAACTCGGCCTCCCTGCACCCGAGTTCTTCGTAGGACACTCTCATCAGCTCGGCCATCTCGCTCATTCCCATGTTCCAACTGCTGACCGAAGGCTGCCGGAGGTCTCGCTGCACCTTGGCAACGTGCTCGTCTCTGTGCTCCTCGATGTATTGGTGGATCCTCTCGATCTGGGGCGTCTCCAGCACGTCACGGCCAAAACCCCTGGGCTCGTTCAGGAACCTGAAGAAGCTCGGTCCGGTGGTCGCACCCAGCATGGCACCGCCTCCGATCCTCAGGAACTCGTTGCGCGTTAGAGTCATTGCCACCTCGCGGTTTTGAGAGGGTCGAGAGGATCGGTCGTGGGGTTGTTGAATATCCAATATCCAATATCCAACAGGGAATATCGAATCTCGAAGTGCCCGAGTGCCGATGTCAACCGACCCGCAGAATTACTCACGGGCATCTTCGGCGGTGGTCCGCACCTGGTCCGCGGTACTCCGCGGCTGCCATCACACCTCAAACCGCTCCCATCGTACCTTCACCTCCTCCATCAGCTTCTCGAACCGAGAGTCCCCACGAAGATTCTCCAGGGCAGGGTCATGTTCCGCAAGCAGAGGATAGGCAATGAATCCACGGTCCAGCGCGGCATGCTCGAGCCACGCGAGCGCTTCCTGACGGTCATCCAGCAGCGCGTAGCAGCGCGCCATCAGCCACGAGTAGTGTTCGTCCCATCGTAACGCCGCCCGCAACTTGGGGGTCACGACCTGCAACGCCAGGCTTTTGTTGCCCTGGAGCGCGTGCTTGAAGAACATCAGCAACTTGACAAGCGGAAGGTCAGGCTGCTGGTCCGCAAGCGCGTCGATGACGTCATATGCCTCGTCGAGGCGTTCATTGAGAGAGAGCACAAGGGCGTAAAACAAAGCGGTGGGAACGTCCTGCGGGTGCATGCGGTGCGTCTTGCGGAGGGGCTCGAGTGCGACATCGAAATGTCCGTCAACCGCCTCGACCCAGGCCCACCACCACTGGTGGATAGGTGTAAGCGGGTCGATCTCGAGGAGCCGCCTGGCGTATCGCCGAGCCGCATCTGTTTTTCCCAAAAAGGTGCATATGGCGGCGAGATAGAGCACGAGTGTCGGATCGCTCGGATCAATGGTGAACGCGCGTTTCAGGTGTCGCACTGCTTCCTGCACGTTCCCACGTTTGTACTGCACTGCGCCGATCAACTGGTGGACGTGCGGTGATTCGGGGTTGAGCAATCGGATCTTGTCGATGCACTCCTCCACCTTTGCGAGATGGGCTTCGAGATGGGCTTCGTCAGGTTCACTCAGAAGATTGACGGCCTCGAAATGGACCTCCCCCTTGGCCGCATACAGCACCTCGTTGTCACCCACCAACACGATGGCTTCTTGGATGCGGTCGAGGGCGTGGTCCAATCCCTCTTTCGTGCCGGTCCACACCTCGTACCGGGCCCGGTGGTAGCACTCGTACGCTTGGACGTTGTCGATCGGCCGCTCGGCCATTCTGCTCCGCTCTTCCGGCGTAAGCGTCAGTTTCAGTGCGTCGACGATCGCACGCGACACTCTCTCCTGGATGTCGAACACATCGTCCAGCGTGCCCGTGTACTTTTCGGCCCACAGGTGTGCGTCGCTATCGGCGTCGATGAGCTGGGCCGTGATGCGTAGACTGTTCCCGGCTTTACGCACGCTGCCTTCCAGCGCATACCGGACCTTCAGTTCCTTGGCGATATCGGGGATCCGCCTATCAGAACCCTTGAACGTCATGGCGGAGCTGCGCGAGATCACGCGGAGCGACCGGACCTTCGACAAATCGGCGATGACCTCCTCTGTCAGGCCATCGCTGAAGTAATCTTGGTCCGGATCGGGACTCAGGTTCTCGAACGGCAAGACGACGATCGACTTGGTCTCGGCCTCGACGTCGGCCTCCTCGGCCACCAGCGCCTCGGCGAACTCGGCTGTCGTAGCAAAGCGGTCAGGGGCCACCTTGGCCAGCGCCTTCATCACGGCCCGATCGACGGCCTCGGGAACGGTGGTGCGGAGCACGCGCAACGGTGTCGGTGCTTCCGTCAGCAGCTTGGCAATGATCGCCTGCGTGCTGCGACCCGTATGTGGTGGCTCGCCGGCCAGCAATTCGTAGAGCACGGCGCCCAGCGAATAGATGTCGCTGCGGGCGTCAATGTCGTCTTCGGCCGTGGCCTGCTCGGGACTCATGTACTCCGGCGTGCCAAGCGACAGGCCCGTCTCCGTCAGGCGCTGTCCCCCAGCCGCCCGCAACGCCAACGCCAGGCCGAAGTCCGCCACCATGGCTTCGCCTTCGTGGAGCAGAATGTTCCCGGGCTTGAGATCGCGGTGGATGACGCCTTGGGCATGGGCATACGCCATCGCACTCGCTACGTCCTGGGTGATGGCCAGCGCGTCTTCAACCGAAAGTTGCTTTTCCCGCTGCAGCTTGTCTCGCAGCGACTCGCCTTGCACGTAAGGCATGACGTAGTAGAGGAAGCCGTCGGCCTCACCCGAGTCGATCAACGTCAGGATGTGAGGATGATTGAGATTCGCCGCGATCTGGATCTCGTGGAGGAAGCGCTCGGCGCCAACGACGGCCGCGAGTTCGGGCCGCAAGACTTTGACCGCCACCTTGCGGTGGTGTTTCAGGTCCTCGGCCAGATAGACTGTGGCCATGCCGCCGGCGCCCAGTTCTTCTTGGATGACATAGCGGTCCGCGAGGGCAGTTTTGAGGCGGTCGAGGGAGTCAGTCATCACACCTCAAACCGCTCCCACTCGTCCTTCACTCTCTCGATGAGTGCGTCAAATTGGGCCCCGCCACGAAGCGTCGCAAGAAAGGGATCACGCTTTGCAAGGAGCGGGTAGTTGACCAACCCTCGATCGATCCCTACGGCCAACCACTCGAGCGCTGTCGCTTCTGACCCTGCCAGCGCGCAAAAACTCGCGACGAAGTAGCACCACACCGGATCTCTGCGGAAAGTGGTTGCTATCTCTCCCCTCAGGAGCTCGTCGATGCGCTTTCCCTGCCGGTCGAGTGCCAACGCGAGTAGGCGAATGAGCAGTTCAGCGGAGTCGTCCCCTTGGGCCTGCGCGCGCTCGAGAATGAACGCGCGTGCGTCGTCAAATCGCTGCGCGTACGCCAAAGCAATGGCGTGGATCATGTCGATATATGGTTGCTTCGGTAGCTGGTGCCAGGCGAAGTCGGCAGCGCGGTCATATTGCCCGGTCCCCAGGTCGACCCAAGGGGTTAAGTAACGCGCCATGGGATTGAGAGGATCGAGCCGCTGAGCCCGTGCGACCAGAGGACGGGATGCGTCCAGGTTTCCAACCGCCCAGTGAGCGACGACGAGCCAAAAAAGCGTGTGAGGGTCATCGGGATTTATCGCCAGGCTCCGATTCAAGTGATGAAACGCTTGCCGCTGATCACCTCGGAATGCTTGATAAACCGCCCCGAGTACGAAATGCGCCTGCGCCGAGTTCGGATCCAACACCAACGCCTTTCTTGCGTACTCCTCCGCGCGATCCGCGTTCTCGTCGGGCCCGATCCCTAGGTTGGCGTAATTGTAGTACGCGTATCCAATCCCCGCACAGAGCAGGGCATTCTCACCGATGATGGTCAGGCCGTGCTGGAGATGCTCGATAGCGCGATCAAGTCCATCCTTTGTAAACTGCTCCATTTCGCGTCGAGCTCTAAAGTAACAATCGTATGCCTCCGCGTTGTCCGCCGGTCGCTCGGCAAGGCCTTGCTCTTCTTCCGGGCTCAATTGCAATTTGAGCGCGTCAACAACGGACCGTGACACGGTCTCTTGCAGGTCGAATACATCGTCCAGCGTGCCCGTGTACTTGTCGGCCCACAGATGGGCGTCGTTCTCGGCGTCGATGAGCTGTGCGGTGATTCGTAGACTGTTCCCGGCTTTGCGCACGCTGCCTTCTCTAGTACATACCGAACGTTCAGGTCAGCCGCGATCTCCGGGATCCGCTTGTTAGATCCCTTGAAGGTCATGGCGGAGCTGCGCGAGATCACGCGGAGCGACCGGACCTTCGACAAATCGGCGATCACTTCCTCCGTCAGGCCGTCGCTGAAGTACTCCTGATCCGGATCGGGACTCAGGTTCTCAAACGGCAAGACCACGATCGACTTAGTCCCGGCCTCGACATCGGTCGGCTCGGCAGCGAGCGCCTTGGCGAACTCGGCCGTCGCGGCAAAGCGGTCAGGGGCCACCTTGGCCAGCGCGCACGTGATGGCCGAGTCCACGGATGCGGGGATCGATTCCCGCAGCCGCCGCGCTGACGGCACCGGATCGGAGAATCGCTTCGCGATGATGGCCTGCACGGTGGCGCCCGTGTAGGGCGGCTCACCGGTGAGCATCTCGTAGAGCACGCAGGCCAGGGCGTACGTGTCCGTACGACTATCCACCCGCTCGGCCGTCGCTTGTTCGGGACTCATGTACTCGGGCGTGCCTAACGAGAAACCGGTTTCGGTGAGCCGCTCCCCGCCCGCTGCACTCACCGCCAAGGCGATCCCGAAGTCGGCGACCATCGCCTCGCCCTCGTGCAACAGGATGTTCTCCGGCTTGATGTCCCGGTGGATCACATCGTGCCGATGGGCAAAGTCCAGCGCCGAGGCCACGTGCGCCGTGATCCGCAGGGCCTCGTCAATCGCGAGCTGGGTTTGCCGATTCAGACAATCGCGTAGAGACTCGCCCTTCACATACGGCATGACATAGTACAGGAAGCCGTCGGCTTCTCCGGAGTCGAACAGCGGCAGGACGTGGGGATGGTTGAGGTTTGCCGAGATCTCGATCTCGCGGAGGAACCGCTCCGGACCGATGGCCGCTGCGAGTTCCGGCCGCAACACCTTCACCGCCACCTTACGGCGGTGCTTCAGGTCCTCGGCCAGATAGACCGTGGCCATGCCGCCGGCACCCAGTTCTTCCTGGATGGCGTAGCGGTCGGAGAGGGCGCCGCGCAGGCGCTCGAAGAGATCGGCCATGAAGGCCTAAGATACGGATCGGTGACTGTCGTCGCGAGGCGAGCGGCCCCTGCTGAATACCCAATATCCAACAGGGAATATCGAAGTGCCCACCACCCCTTCAATATTCCACACTCAGTATTCAGTTCAATATTCCTCGTTCAATATTCAATATTCGATATTCAGCAGGGACAGTTGCATGTCGAGCAAGAGCGCCGCAGCTTAAGAGCAGAGCCATTAGACGGCTTCCTCTTTTTATCTAACAGAGGCACCAGATTTGTCCGTCAAAACCATGTCCGATCTGCACGCCCTGCGCCGTGTTGGCCGCGTGGTCGCGGTGGCACGCGACACGATGGCACGATGTCTGCGGCCCGGCGTGAGCACCAGGGAACTCGACGAGGTTGGTGCCGCGGTCTTGGAGCGCTTTGGGGCGATATCCGCACCGCGGTTGGCCGTTGCCTTTCCAGGCTCAACTTGCATCAGTATCAACGACGAAGCGGCCCATGGGATTCCGGGCGATCGGGAGATAGAGCCGGGAGATCTGGTCAACATCGATGTATCCGCCTCGCTGGACGGTTTTTTTGCGGACACCGGCGCGTCCTATCCGGTCCCGCCAATCGCTCCATCGACGCGTCAGCTAGTGTCGGGTGCAAAACGAGCGCTTCGGTCAGCCCTAGCGGCGATGAAACCGGGCCACCTCGTCAGCAGGACGGGGCGCGCTGTGGAAGCGGAAGCGCGCCATGGAGGCCTCCACGCGATTCGCAATCTTTGGGCTCACGGAACAGGGCGGGCCCTGTGGGAGGAGCCTCTTCAAATTGCGAACTACTTTTTGTCGAGCGACCGACGCCGTTTTGGCGACGGACAGGTGATCGCCATGGAGGTGTTTCTTGCGGAGGGCACCCCATGGGTGGGAGAAGCCGTTGATGGGTGGACGCTGCGCACTCTCGACGGCAGCCGCGCGGCCCAATTTGAGCATACGGTCGTCGTAACGGATGGTGGTCCGTTGATCTTGACGGCAGCGTGATTAGAACGGTTACCGGTTACCGGTAACCGGTTACCGTGGATTCCTTGGCTATTCGATCGACGAAGAGCCAGCCCACCCTACCCGAATTAGCCACGGAAAGCACGGAAAGCACGGACCCCCACTCCCCGCCCTGAATTGGGGTTCCCCGCCCCCCCCAACAGGTGATCGGCAACGTAGAGGATGAAACCCGGTAGGAGGTTGGGGGAGGGGGGAACAATAATCCGGCTGTGGGGCGGGGTTTCCGTGCTTTCCGTGTTTTCCGTGGCCATTCAATCGCCGCCACGGGCGCCACCCCCACACGGCCTTCCCCGCCAACGCCGGATGAGCCACTTTAACGGTCAGAGAAGGCGTCAATAGCACCCATCGCGTCACCCCTCATGGAAAGATCCGTCACTATGCGCAACACATCCAAAACACTCGCTACGGTCTCCGCGCTTTTTCTCGCACTTGCCTTCGCGACTCCTGTAATTGGGCAGGACGATGAGTCCGACTCACCGAAGTGGGACGTGACCCTCGCTCGCGGAGACCTGCGCGAGATCGACTTCACGACCGACGAGGGCACGTGGATGTCCGTGGACATCTCCCCGGACGGAATGTGGCTCGTGTTCGATCTCCTGGGTCACGTGTACCGGATGCCGTCCGGTGGCGGAGAGGCGCAGTCTCTGACGCAAGACATCGGCGTCTCGATCAACTATCACCCGACCATATCACCCGACGGCACGCAGATTGGCTTCATCTCCGATCGCGGCGGTCAGAACAATCTCTGGATAATGAACGCGGACGGCTCGGAGCCTGAAGCAGTGTTCGAAAACCAAACCTTTCGCGCCAGTTCGCCGGCGTGGAGCGCCGACGGCAACTACATCTTCGTGCGCAGGCAACGTGTGAGTGGGCAGGGTGGTGGATCGGGCATCTGGATGTATCACAAGGATGGCGGCGACGGGGTCGAGATAGTGGACGGAAACGGTGTGGACTGGCCCAACCCGTCTGCCGACGGGCGCTACCTCTATTACCACGAAAGCGTGGGCGGAGGGTTTCCCTCTAGCTATCGCGACGCAATCCAGGGGCGTACGCAGCTGCGCCGCATGGACCTTCGGAGCGGTGACATCATCGAGATCACCTCCGGCACGGCGTCACAGCAGCTCCGCACGTCGAGCGGCGGCGCCTATGCGCCGGAGATCTCGCCCGACGGGCGGTGGCTGACCTTTGGGCGCCGCATCCCCAACGGCCGCATGGAGCACAAGGGCCATGAATTCGGTCCGCGCACGGCGCTGTGGGTTCGCGATCTGGAGACGGGGGCCGAACGTGTGGTCATGGACCCCATCGAGACGGATATGGCCGAGACGTTCAAAGTGACCCGGCTCCTGCCCGGATACAGCTGGTCGGCCGACGGATCGGCGCTCGTGATATCACAGGGCGGCAAAATCCGTCGTCTGGACGTTTTCTCCGGGAGCGTCACCACCATTCCCTTCGAGGCGCGGGTGCACCGCACCCTGTCGGAACAGGCTTACCACGCGTTTCGTATTACGGACGATCCGTTCCAGGTGAAGTTCACCCGTTGGCAAACAGGCTCGCCCGACGGTAGCACGCTAGCGTTTCAGGCCATCGGGCGAATTTGGTTGCAGGATATTCCGGGTGGATCGCCGCGGCGGCTCACGGGCAATGACTTCGAGCCCTTCGAATTCGCGCCGGCGTGGTCGCCTGACGGCCGGTGGATTGCCTTCACATCGTGGGATGACGAGGAGGGCGGTCATCTGTGGCGCGTTCGCGCGACCGGTGGCACACCGGAACAACTCACGCAGACGCCAGGTGAGTACGTCAATCCCGCGTGGAGTCCCGATGGCCGGGGCATCGTGCTGGCGCGAGGGGCGGGTGCCAACTTCCGCAATCGGAGCATGGTGCAGAACCCGTACTTCGACCTCGTGACCGTTCCGAGTTCGGGTGGCGACGTGCAGCACGTGACGACGGTGGGAATGCCGCCCGGCGCGAGCTTCTTTGCCGTGTCCCGCAGTCAGATCGTCCGCCCCACGTGGAGTGCCGATGGGCGGATCTATTTTCCGCGAGTGGTGCGCGAGGACGATCAGAACCGAGGAGCCCTCGCGTCGGTTCGGTTGGATGGTTCCGATCACCGTGTGCACATGACCTTGCCATTCGCCGACGAGATCATCCCGTCGCCCAACCGAGACTATGTGGCTTTCAACGAAGGCGACAACGTCTATCTCGTCCCTATGCCCAACGGTTCCGGCGAGGATCCTATACACATCGAGAAGAAGAACGGCGCACTTCCGGTGACGAAGTTGTCGACCGAAGGCGGCCTGTACCCCGGTTGGCGCGACGCCACCACCGTGGAGTTCGGCAGTGGTCCCACGTACTTCACCTACGATGTCGGCAGCGAAACGGGCGACACGGTCGCTATCGATTTGCGAATACCGCGCGATCGTCCGGGGCAGACATTGGCGCTCACGGGTGCGCGCATCGTGACGCTGGAAAACAGAGCGGTCGTAGAGAACGGGACGCTCGTCGTGAGCGGCGGACGAATTCAGTGCGTGGGCACGTGTGATACCAGCGGAGCCGATCGGGTGATCGATGCCCGCGGCTCGACCATTATTCCCGGCTTCATCGATATGCATGCGCACTTCTACCGTGAGTTCCGCGGCATCATCCCGCGGCGTCCGTTCGAGACCGCCGTGGGTCTGGCGTACGGAGTCACCACGGCGCTGGACAACTCCATGTGGTCGCAGGATGTCTTTCCCACGGCGGAACTCATCGAGGCCGGGGAGATCGTTGGGCCCCGCACGTTCAGCTCGGGCGATCCGCTGTCCCGTGGAGACGGTGGCCGTCGGAATGACCTCACCAGTCTCGAAATCACTCGGGACAACATTCGGCGGTTGAAATCATGGGGTGCGGTGTCACTCAAGCAATACCTGCAACCGCGCCGAGATCAGCGCCAGTGGGTGTCGGAGGTTGCGCGTGACGAGGGCATCATGGTCACGTCCGAAGGCAGCGACCTCGCCTACAACGTCGGCATGATCATGGACGGGCAGACCGGGTGGGAACATCCCATGAGTTACGTCGCGACCTACTCGGATGTGGCGAGGTTCTTCGGCCGCGCCAAGGCCGTCTATTCCGTCACGTTCATGGTTGGAGGCTCCGGGCCCTGGAACGAAGAGTATTTCTTCCAGCAGGCGGATGTGGGACAGGACGAGAAGTACATGCGCTGGATGCCCTGGCGCCAAGTCCTTCCCCACTCGCGTCGTCGCATGACACGCCCAAAGTCTGATTACAGTTTCCCGATGCTGGCACAGACCGTGGCCGACATCATCGCCGAAGGCGGTCACGGCGCCATCGGTGCGCACGGACAGCAGCACGGTATTGCGTCACACTGGGAGGTGTGGTCCGCCGCCGAGGCCATGGGACCCATGGGTGCGCTCGAGCTTGCGTCGGTGCATGGCGCGTACTTCCTCGGTGCTTCGGAAGACCTGGGGAGCATCGCCGAAGGCAAACTAGCCGACGTCATCGTGCTCAACTCCAACCCGCTCGATGACATTCGCAACACGCTTGATATGCGGTGGGTGATGAAGGAAGGCCGCTTGTACGACGCGGAAACACTTGACGAGATCTGGCCGCGGGTGAGGCCATACGGGCCGAGGCCGTGGGTCAATCCGGACGCACTCCGCAACGATGTGCGCGGATCGACGTACTGGGAGAATCGGTGATGGGAACCCGGCCCTACTCCCGACCCACGGTTACCGGTTACCGGTTCCCGGTTACAGGTTTCAGATCTTAGCAGGTTGCGGAAAAATTGATGGTGAGCCGCGTTTGTCCGGGTAACACGACGGTGTACCAGCGTGCGGTCCCCTATTACCGCCCCCGCGGTGCGGTCGGCGTGACGAATGCGGCCCACACTGCCCCATCAGGGGCTGCCTCCGGCCAGGGTCAGGGTGCGTATCCGCATCAGATTGTAGACCGCGGCCGTGAACGTAAACACCCACCCGACCCGCGGGGTCCCGCGATGTCGGAGTTTGCGTAACAACCCAATCGTCTTGCCCCACCCGTAGATCTCTTCCACTTTTTTGCGCTGCCGTTGACTGATCGCATAGCTGGGATGGCGCGTCGTCCGGCCATCCACCGCGCTCCGCAACCGCGTGCGGTGCACGTTCGGCGTGACGTGGGGCGTCCAGCCCAACGCCCGCAGCGTGTCGACAAACCCGCACCGATCATAACCCTTGTCCGCCCCCAACGTCCGACGCCGGGCCGTCGGCGGTAAGCTCCCCACCATCGCCAGCGCACTCGCACACTCCGCCTCGTAGCCGGGCTGCGTCACGTCGGTCGCCACCACGAGCCCGTGCCGATTATCCATCAACACACTCGCCAAGTACGCCAATTGCGCGCCTTGCCCCCCACTCTTCCGCGTCAACCGCGCCTCCGGGTCCGTCCGCGACGCATGCGTCGCATTCGTCCGTTTCTCCTGGCGAAACGTCACGCTCGGATTCCCCGGATCATCGTCCGTTGGCGGGCGGGTGCCGGCCTTCGGCTGAAAACTCTTCTGACTCGCCCACGCGTCCAGCAAGGTCCCGTCGACGGTGAAATGCTCATTCGACAACAACGCCCGCCGCTCCGCCTCCTGTAACACTTCGGCCAGAAACGCATCCGCGATGCCCCCCTCGACCAGCCGCGTCCGATTCTTCGTAAAGACCGTCGGCACCCACACCGCGTCGTCCAGATTCAACCCCACAAACCATCGGTACAGGATGTTGTAATCGAGCTGCTCCATCAGCTGCCGCTCGCTCCGGATCGTATACACCACCTGCAGCAATAACGCGCGTAACAAATGTTCCGGGGGAATCGACGGCCGGCCCCGCCGCGCGTACAGCCGGTCCAACTGCGGCGAGAGCCGGGCTAACACCGGGTCCACCAGCGCCCGCAGGGCGCGCAACGGATGGTCGGAGGGCACCCGATCCTCCGCACTGATATAGCTGAACAGCGCCGACTGATTCGTCTTGTTCCCGCGCATCGTGGCACTCCCATCGAGGTCCCTCTACGATAAGAACTTCCGGCTCGCGATGCTATCGTCCATTACCCGACTTTTTCCGCAACCTGTTAGAACCACGGCAGCGAGGACCTGTCACCGGTAACCGGTAACCGGTAACCGTGGGGGTCTACTGCCGCGGGATAATCGGTGGCACGATATGCGACGGCCGAGCAGACGTCAATACGCTTGTATTGACATCATAGGTCCGGCATATAAACTTGCCCCTATGAGCACCAAGTCTCAGCAGCTTCAGATCCGGGTCACGCCCGACCAGAAGGCCGCCCTCAAACGTCTTGCGCGGGGTGCAGGGCTGGACGTGTCCAGTTACGTGCTTTCACGCTCGTTGCCGAAGGCGCGCGTGCGGTTCGGCGAGATCATCCGTGCCCTATGCGACGGTGAGGACCACCGCTTCGCGCTCGCGGAGCTCAACGACCTGCTCACGGGTCTGACGCGGGCCCAACTTCCTGACGCCGTTGCCGTCGCTCCGCCCGAGATGCGAGACCTTTCGCCTCTCCTGCAGAACTATGTCGCCGCGATGGTGGAGCAGGCGTCTCACCAGCGGAAGGTGCGGGCACCATCTTGGGGACGAGACGTCCCTCCCTTGGAGACGCCGTACTTCGCCACGCCTCTGCGGAGCCTGCGACTCCACCTGCTGCGCGCGGCACCGGCACCGTTCAAGCGACGCAACCTCTTCGTCGATTCCGGCGTCGGCGCGCGGGTGTAACCACCCGATGGCCACGTTCAAGCTTACGAAGGCCGATATTCATCGGCTCCTCGAGCTGCTGGACGCCGAACTCGCGGCGGACGACGTCCAGGGCGAGGTCTATCTGGTAGGAGGAGCAGTCATGTGTCTCGCGCTCGACGCCCGCGAGGCGACGCGCGACGTTGACGCGTTCTTCCGACCCACGAGGCTCATCCGCGAAGCTGCCGCCCGGGTGGCCTCGCGCGCGGGCGTGCCGGACTCGTGGCTGAACGATGCGGTGAAGACGTACCTGAGTCCGCGTGGTGAGTACGATCCCTACCTCGAGCTCGATCACCTGCGCGTCTTCGTCGCACAGCCCGCGTATCTCCTGGCGATGAAGTGTGTTGCCATGCGGCTCGGTGAGGAGTTCCACGACCTCGACGACGTCCGCTACCTGCTGCGGTACCTGAACGTGTCGACGTTCGAAGAGGCACTCGCCATCGTGCTGCGCTACTTCGACGAGGAGCACATCCTTCCCAAGACCCGGCTGGCACTCGAGGAGGTACTGGGGCCACGGGGTGCACGGAAGAAAACAGGGCCACGGGTTGCACGGAAAAAAACTGAATAGACGCGGTCTTGCTCGGTGAGCATCTACCGCGTACCCGCCGTACCGCCCCGACTCGGCTAAGTCACTGGACAGCTAGTAAGCTATGGCTTACATTTATGGCCTATATTGGTAAGCTATAGCTTATCATATACTAGTGATAAGTAAGCTATGGCTTACTATCGAGAGGCTAAACGATGTCCCTGCAAAGAGATAAGCTAAGAGCCAGACAACTGAATCGAAAGTTGGGGCAGTTTGGCCAACTGAGATCGATGCCGCCACCTCGCGAGGGCTGGATCCGCGAGATCAGGCGGGCCTTGGGCATGTCGGCGGGTCAATTAGCGACGCGATTGGCAGTGACGAGGCCAGCGGTCAGTCAGTATGAGAGTGGCGAGGTCAACGGGACCATAACTTTAGACACGCTCAAGAAGGTCGCGGCTGCGCTCGGGTGCGAGTTCGTGTATGCACTTGTCCCGGAGGTCCCGCTGGATGATCTCCTCCACCGGCGAGCCCGGAGGGTCGCGACAAAAACGATTGAGCGGACCGCACACTCCATGCATCTCGAACAACAGGATGTGTCCGAGAACGAGATCAAGAAACAGGTCGAAGATCTGACCCAACAACTGCTCGCGGACCGGCCACGGACGTTGTGGAATGACATTGAAGACTGAGCATGGGGAAGGGACAACACCGCTCGACCCCGACGAAGCGCGGGGCCTCATTCCCACCCACATTACGACGCTCGAGGAGCTGAACGAGTGGGAGCAGGTCAACATTGTGCGCGGCGAGCGTTGGGCGTTCTCACAGCTCAAGCGTGAAATACTCTCGCCGGCCTTCGTTGGAGAACTTCACACGAGGATGTTCGACGAAACATGGGAGTGGGCGGGACAATACCGGACTACAGACAAGAACATCGGCATAGACTGGAGCGACGTGCCGGTGGCCGCCCACAACCTCTGTGAGGATGCCTCCTACTGGTTGGAAAAGCACGTCTACAAAATTGATGAAGCCGCGGCACGATTCCATTACCAGCTTGCACACATCCATCCGTTTCCAAACGGGAACGGTAGACACGCCCGACTGATGACGGACACGCTCTTGCGCTCAAGAGGGCATGGCCCATTCACTTGGGGTGGTCGTGATCTAAGAGGGCTTGGAGCCGTACGACAAGAGTACATCGCGGCACTTCACGCGGCGGACGGGCACGATTTCAATCCGCTCTTCACGTTCTTGGGCGTCCAACCGTCTTCTTGAATGGCGTAGCGGTCGGCGAGGGCGGTTTTGAGGCGGTCGAATTGATCGTCATGGGGCTTTGAATATCGAATATCCAATATCCAAGAAATTCCGACCATCCTTTCAATATTCCACGTTCAATGTTCAGTTCAATACTCCCTGTTCGGTGGTGAGGGCGAGGCATGCTTCGCCGTTACCGCCGCGGGATAATCGGTAGCACGATATGCGACGGCCGAGTGCGGTCGTGGTAGATCGTCTGGGTTGCGGTGATCACCTCGTCGTGCAGCCCGAACGGTTTTCCCGTATTGAGATTCCGGCTGAACCGCGGGAAGTTGCTGCTGGAAATCTCCACGCGGATCCGATGCCCCCTTTTGAAGACATTGCTGGTGGCGACGAGGTCGATGGTGTACTCGTACAATTTCCCCGGCTCGATCAGCGTGGGGTCGGTGAGCGATTCTCGGTAGCGGGCGCGAATGATGCGGTCGGTGAGATTGTAGGCGTGCCCGTCGGGATGGACGTCCACCAGTTTCGCGGTGAAGTCGGTGTCTCGCGCCGTGGATGCGGCGTAGAGGGTGACGGTTAGCGGGCCCGTCACCTCGACATCGGTCTCGAGAGGTTCGGTCGAAAACACGAGGACATCATCTCGCCGCTCGATCTCACGTTGGTCGAATGGGCCGGGCTGGATATTCGGGCTCGCGCCCGGGAGACTGCCGCCGTTCGTTGGTACGGGATCGTTGGGGTCATAATCAAACTGGTCGGCCGGCTCGTCTTGCGGGGCCGTCGTGTTGAGCCGCCCGTCTCCCGTCAGGGCGTTGGCGTTGCCTCCGCTGTGGAAGTAGTACTTGGTGTATCGGGTCCTCGCCAACGGCCATTCACGCTCCGCGCGCCATTTGTTGTCGCCCATCACGAAAATCTGGATCGGTGGCTCGTCCACGATCCCATTGTCCATTCCGCGCAGCCAGTAGTCGAGCCAGCGGAGCTCGAGCGTATCCGGTTCGATCTGGGAAGCGGGACCGAAGTCGATCTCCCCAACGCTCCTCTGCCGGGCCCCACCGTGGCGCCACGGTCCGATGATCATCTTCTGGCTGCTGCGCAACTCGGGAGATCGGGCTCGGGAGGTCAGGCCGGTGTAGGCGGCTAGCGTGGAGCGCAGGAACGTGTCGAACCATCCACCGATGTTGAACACCGGAAGGTTGATGCGCTCCAGGTCGGTCTCGATGTCGTAGATCCGCCAGAACGCGTCATAGTCCGGATGAGTGACCCAGGCCCGCCAAAGCGGGACGCGGCCGTGGCCAAAAACGCTGTCCAGTGTGATGACTGGCAGATGTGGGAGATACTTGTCCCAGTCGTACTCGAACATCTGCAAGGTGTGGCCGTCCATGAGCACCGGCCACACGATGCGGGTCAGCTCAAACGCTCCTCCAGGATGCATGTCTGCGTAGAGGTCGAGTGGGCTGAAGGTTGGAATGATGGTCTTGAGGAAGGGGTTACCACGAGAGGCGGCTTGCCACTGGTCATACGCCAGATACGAGACGCCGCGCATGGCCACGCTGCCGTTCGACCATGGCTGCGTGCCCGCCCACTGCAGGGCGTCGTACCCGTCGGCGAATTCGTTGGCAAACGCGATCCATGCTCCTTCGGAGTCAAACCGGCCCCGGACATCTTGGCGGAGATACACGTATCCGCGAGAGGCCCAGCGGTGTGCCTCCGCGGGTGTGCCGCCCGTGGAGCCGTTGCTGTAGGGGTCGCGCACCAAGATGACGGGAAACCGACCCGGCGCATCGGGACGGTAGACGTCGGTGGAGAGTCCAACGCCGTCCGACATCCGCACCATCACGTTATGTGCGACGGTGACATCGTAAGACGGATTCGAGTGCCCGTCCCCCTGCGCCCAGAGGGACTCCTGAGCGGCCGCCATTACGATCGCAGCAAGAATCAGTGAATGCCTCATCAACTGTCACTCCTTTGGCCTAACCCTAACACATCTTTTCACAAAAAAACGATCGTGCCGCCTGCTTCAATGGGCCGGGCCAGAAAAAAATCACCGCAGAGACCGCTGAGAGCGCAGAGATTAGAGTGAATGATCCCCCAGAAAAACCTCTGCGTTCTCTGCGTGCTCTGCGGTAAATAAACTCACCGCGCTGCGTGCATCAATGGACGGCCGGGCGAGAAAACAATCACCGCAGAGACCGCCGAGAGCGCAGAGATTAGAGTGAATGATCCCCCAGAAAAACCTCTGCGTTCTCTGCGTGCTCTGCGGTAAATACCTCACCGCAATCTGGCGCCTCAAACCACTCGCTCGAACCGAACCGAATGAAACGGTCGCATGTCATCCAACCGCTCTTCCGGCTCACCCATCTTCCAACTAAAAAACTTGATGTCGACGGCATCTGGGGTGAAATCCACGATAGAAAACCCGTTTTTCTCCAGGGGACGCAAACCCTCCTCAACGTCGAGTTGCGTTGGTACCTGCGCCGACACGCCGCGAAACGCCGACGGCCAGCCGGCGGGGCCGGTTGAAATCGGGCCGGTCAAGACCGAGACAATAGGATTCCGTCGCAGGTCCATGCTTCCGTTTCGGACGATCTTACCCTCGGCGATGGCGTGCAGATCGCCGGAGAGAAACAGCGGAATCCCCGACATCTCGTGCGCGGCACGCAACAACCGGTCGTGCTGCGCGTTCCAACCCTCTTGCCAGAGATATTTCACAGCGCTTGTCCCCAGCGTGCCGTTGGGCTGCAAGACATCGGGATACCACTCTCCCCATTTTCCGGCGCTCCACGCGATGGGTGTGGAGGGAAGGTTCACGACGTGATTCGTCTCATGCGTCGCCATGCGCGCCGTGAGCCAGGCCTCAACCGTGTTCGGCACAAACACGGCAGCCGGGCCCTCGAGCGTTACGAACCGCCGACAGTCGTACATCAAGATCTCCAGGAGCTTCCCGAAGCGTAGCGTCCCGAACGCCTCCGACACACCGAGCGGCCGGCCGGCGGCACCGGCTCCCGGGAGGCCCATGGGTCTGTCCGGGTCGGGTAAGAACTCGGGGTAATACAGTTGCTGCGTAGCCCGAGCCATGCGCAGCATGAAATCGTCCGGTGGAAAGGTGACGATGTCCTCTCGGGCCTCATCGTTCTCGAAATAGTCGTGATCGTCCTGCACGAAGAACACCGGGGTGGAACGGAACAGGGTGCCGTAGAGGTCAGCGATCTGGGAACGGACGGCAAGATGAAGTTTCCGTTCGTTGTCGGTCCCCAGCACCGGCGCCGACCGGTTGAACGAACCCACGAGCCGTTGCGCCACGGGGGACGCGCCGAGAATTTGGGCCGCCCTGCCGGCACGGAGGTCCCAGTACACGTGGTCACCCACGGCGATCACGGCGTGTGGCGCGTGAGACAGTCCTGCCTCTAGCATCTTCCTGCGGTTGGCAACAGACACCCAGAACGGATCGCCCGTGTTTGGGTTCCGTGTTGCATCGTGTCCGCCGGCACAGGTGTAGATCAACAGACGGAAATGCCGTTGCTCCGCGGTGGGATCCGGAAACGTCCTGAAGGGCCAGGGATCGCAGTGGGGCCGCGCGCCTGCATCGAGAAGCTCGAGGGTGTAGCGATGTTCGGCATCGAGCCCGGCGAGGTCGAACGACCAGAACTCCCCCGTGGTGTCGGTACGACGTCCCTTTTGGAGACGGGATCCGATTCGTAGGGTTGGCGGATTCGAGAGGGGTCGGCGGAATGAGGCCTTGAGCAAGATCCGCTCGTGGTTGGCCGTGGCCAGCAGATGGTCGACGTCACCTTGGTCCCAGTTGTCTTGGCTCGGGGTGCCGGTCGCCGACGGGGGGACCATGAGGGTTGCTCCCATGCCGGCTGCCACGGAGCTTACGAAATCCCGCCGGGTCTGCTTGCTCATTGCACCTTGGTCCTTGGTCGTAGGCGTAAGATGCGGTGCGATGCGCTTGTTGGGGAGGGATGGGGTGAAGACCCAGCGATTGGTGGGGAGTCCCGGGCTGAAGAGCCCGGGCTCGGCCCCAGTGCGTCCTGAAGGACAATGCCGTCCGGCTGAGCGCGCCCTTTAGGGCGGGACCGGCGATTTCAGAATGCAGATTGCAGATTGCAGATCTCAGATTGCCCTCCCACCTGGGCCTCCCCGGTTTGGTGGACACCGAGTTAGTAGACGTCCATCATACTGTGGGAGGTTTGTTATGGTCAAGAAACGACGGCGGTATACGCGGGAGTTCAAGCTGGAAGCCGTCAGGCTGGCGTTAGAATCGGAGCGTCCGCTGGCGGAGGTCGCGCGGGAGTTGGGCATTGCCCCGAATGTGTTACACCGGTGGAAGCAGCAGCTGGAGACGCGGGATCCGGCGACGGCCTTCCCGGGGCATGGGAAGCGGGCGGGGCCGGAAGATGAAGTCTGGCAGCTGCGTCGGGAACTCGAGCAGGTGAAACAGGAGCGGGATTTCTTAAAAAAAGCGGTGGTGGATTCAGCAGGTCATTGCAACACCCTGTATTATTTCACCGATTTGGAGGGTGTTGTTCATGGCACGGTTAGGACGTCCTGGCCTTTCCGCGACCCAGAAGGCGGAGTTGTGGCGACGTTGGAAAAAGGGAGAGTCGCTGAGTGATATTGGTCGCGCGCTCGGCAAGCATGCGGGATCGGTGTTTGGTGTACTGAAGACAAACGGAGGTATATGCCCAGCGCGTCGGCGGCGCTCGCGCCTTGCGCTGACGATGGCCGAAAGAGAAGAGATCTCGCGTGGCCTCGCGGCGGATCGTCCCATGCGGCAGATTGCCGCAACGATTGGTCGATCGCCATCAACGGTGAGTCGCGAGATCGCGCGGCATGGCGGCTGGAACGGGTACCGTGCGGCCGATGCCGACACGGCGGCCTGGGAGCGGGCCCGTCGTCCCAAACGCTGTCGGCTGGTGCAGCACGTGCGACTGCAGCGGATCGTTGCCGAGAAACTGCGTCTTGATTGGTCGCCGGAGCAGATAGCGGGCTGGCTGCGGCGGACCTTTCCCCATGACGAGACCATGCGGGTGTCGCACGAGACCATTTATCGGAGTTTGTTTGTCCAGGCGCGTGGGGTCCTGAAACGCGAGTTGATCAAGCATCTGCGATCGCACCGCGTGATGCGGCACGCGAAGAACGCCACCACGAAAGGGCAACCTCGGGGCCAGATCATCGATGGCGTCTCCATCCGCGACCGCCCCGCATCGGTGGAAGACCGTGCAATCCCTGGGCATTGGGAAGGCGACCTGATCGCTGGGTCGAAGAACACCCATATTGCCACACTCGTGGAACGCCAATCCCGATTTACCATGCTGGTCAAAGTGGATGGCAAGGACTCCGAAACCGTCGTATCAGCACTCAGCAAACACGTCAAGAAACTACCGTCCGAACTCCGGCGGTCCTTAACCTGGGATCGGGGCATGGAGCTGGCCCAACACAAGCGATTTACGGTCGCCACTAATTTGCGAGTCTACTTTTGTGATCCACAGAGCCCTTGGCAGCGCGGGACGAACGAAAACACGAACCGCTTATTGCGTCAGTATTTTCCGAAGGGTACTGATTTATCCGTTCACTCTCAGGCAGATCTCAATGCTGTAGCATTACGTCTAAATCAACGACCTAGAAAAACATTGAAGTTCTGTACGCCAGCAGATAAACTGCACTCGAATGAGTTATTTTCGAAAGTTGTGGATTGGAGGAATGAGAAAGGCGGCGTATCCTTTCGTGTAGTCAGTTGAAACGTACACGAGATCCGGTTGTGACGACCGGAGAAAGGACACGCCACCGATGTTGAGGATAATAGAGAATGCGTCTGAGAGCAAAGGGAACGGACTGTTCGCAGACCTGGACGAGCTTGCCAGAGAGGGAGCTCGGCGGATGCTGGTGAGTGCGTTGGACGCGGAAGTGACCGAGTATGTCGAGCGATATCGGATTGAGCGAGACGGAGAGGGCCGCGCCCTGGTGGTGCGCAATGGCAAAGCCCGTCCCCGCAAGGTGACGCTGGGTGCTGGTACGGTCACGGTGACCGCGCCACGGGTGCATGACCGTCGTATGCGGGCGCAGTTCACGAGCAAGATTTTGCCTCCCTATATGCGGCGGTCGCCGAAGGTGGCGGAGGTCTTGCCGGTGTTGTATCTGCGCGGTCTGTCGACGGGAGATTTTCGCGAGGCGTTGCCGATCTTGTTGGGTGAGGACGCATCAGGCTTGTCCCCGACGACGATCACGCGATTGACGGCGGCGTGGGAGGGGGAATACCAGGCGTTTCGCCAGCGTGATCTGCGTGATCGGGAGTATGTGTACGTCTGGGTCGACGGGATCCACTTCAACATTCGCCTCGAGGCCGACCGGCTGTGTACGCTGGTGATGCTGGGCGCCCGGGCGGATGGGACGAAAGAGCTGATCGCGGTGGAGGACGGCTATCGGGAGAGCACGGAGAGCTGGTTGGCGGTGTTGCGCGATCTGAAGCGTCGGGGGATGCGGGCCCCGGTGCTGGCGATTGGGGATGGCGCGTTGGGGTTCTGGGCAGCGGTGCGGGAGGTGTGGCCGGCGACGCGGCAGCAGCGCGACTGGGTGCACCGGATGGCCAACGTGTTGGACAAGCTTCCGAAACGTTTGCAGCCGGCGGCGAAGCGGGTGTTGCGCGAGATGATGTATGCGGAGTCGCGTGCGGAGGCCGAGGCGCTGGTCGAGCGTTTCGCCACCGCGTATGCGGCCAAGTATCCCAAGGCGGTCGCCTCGCTCACGCGGGACCAGGAGCACCTGTACAGCCATTTTGATTTTCCGGCCGAGCATTGGAAACATATCCGTTCGACGAACGTGATCGAGTCTGCCTTCGCGACGGTCCGGTTACGACAGCGCGTGACCAAGGGAGCGGGCTCGCGGAGCAAAGGGCTGACGATGGCGTTCAAGCTGTTGGAGATGGCGCAGCAACGTTGGCGGAAACTCAACGCTCCAGAACTTCTCCCCCTGGTGTTGGCAGGAGAACAATTCAAAGATGGTATGCAGGAAACTGACAAAGAGAACACGGATCGGAAGGTCGCCGCTTGATCACTCACCGATCCACAACATTTGACAATACCTCCACTCGAATGTTGCGATGACTGATTGAACTCAAAGCAGCGTTCTTCGCGCGGGAGTCGCCGTGAAGTACGCGTGTATCGCGTCGCACCGGCGGCGGTTTCCGGTGACGATGATGTGTCGGGTGTTGGGGGTGAGTCGGTCGGGCTTTTATGCGGCCCAGACGCGCCCGCTCAGCCCCCGGACGCGGCAGGACCAGCGACTTCTGTTGGAGATTCGCACGATTCATCGCGCGAGCAAGCAACGCTATGGCAGCCCTCGGGTGCACGCGGAGCTGCACGGGCGGGGCGTGCCGTGTGGGAAGACCCGGGTGGAGCGCCTCATGCGCCGCGATGGCTTGCGCGCCAAGAAACGGCGCCGGTTCCGGGTGACCACGGAGTCGGACCATGCCTACGCGCCAGCGCCCAATGTCCTGGCCCGCCAGTTTGGCGTGGAGCGTCGGTGCGCCGCGCGGGTGTGGGCCGCAGATCTGACGTATCTCCCCACGCGGGAGGGGTGGCTGTATCTCGCGGTGATTCTGGATGTCGGCACCCGGCGGGTCGTGGGCTGGGCGGCGCAGTCCTCGTTACAGCACGATATCACGCTGGCGGCGCTCGACATGGCGCTGGCGCGCGAGGGCGGTGGGGGCGGCCTGCACCATTCGGATCGGGGCGTGCAATACGCGTGTCGCCCCTACCGCGATCGCTTGGCCGCGCATGGCATTGCGGTCAGCATGAGTCGGCGGGGCAACTGTTGGGATAACGCCGTCGTCGAGAGTTTCATGGCCACGCTGAAATGGGAATTAGTCGCCGACGCCAACTGGCTCACCCGACGCCACGCGGCCCGCTCGCTGTTTGAGTATCTCGAGCTTTGGTACAATCGGCAGCGTCGGCATTCGAGTCTCGGGTATCGGACACCGGTCGAGTACGCCGTGCTACTCGCCCAGACACAGCAGGCAGCGTAAACTGTATGTCCATCAAACCGGGGGAAGACCAACCCCCCGGTGTTGTAGTGCGTCGCCCAATCTGAAAATTTCTTTCCGTCCTTCCGTCTTACCCCCTACCGTCTTGGCTGGTGAAGGGGGAGGTGGGTGTTGTCGAGGAAACTGTCCAGGTCGAAGTTGACCGCCGTGACTTGTTATGCCAAACTCATCGGACCCTTACAGCATCTTCAGGGCGATGAGACTACAGAATCCAACGGTAACTGCACTGTCGAGGGGGAAACGGGTTTGGGATTGAAGTACTTGCTGACGATACAACTGGCGCAATATCGCTGTGCGTGTCTGGTCGTCTCGACCGGCCTCGTGCTGCTGGGCTGTGCCGCCGACCCGACGACGCCGGTCGAAGGCGGTACCGAACCGACCGCCGTGGACGATACGGCGCGCACCCAGACGGTGAGCTTCCAAGGGCCGGACTTTACGCTGGAGGGCACGCTGGTCCTGCCGACCCGCGATCCCGGCGAGCTCGTGCCGGGAATCGTACTGATTCACGGCAGCGGACCCAATAGTCGCGACGAGCCCGTGTCCGGCCAGCTGAATCTGTCTTTCGGCTTCACGCTCGAGGTCTTCGGTGAGCTGGCTGGGGCGTTCAGCGACGAGGGGTATGCCGTGCTCCGCTATGACAAGCGGACCTGTGGGACCTTCAACAGCCGGTGCGCGAACAGCTACCCTACCCCCAACCCCTCGCTCGTCGTTGACGATTTTCAGGCCGACGCTGCTGCCGCCATCACCTACCTCCGAAGCCGACCGGAGGTTGACCCTGCCCGAGTGGTACCGGTGGGCCACAGCCAGGGCTCCGAGTTCATTGCCCCGCTGCTGAGCGACGACCCCTCCTTGCCCGCCGGGGTGATGTTGGCCGGTCCCTTCCGCCCGATCGATACCATCCTGCAATACCAGATCGACTTCACCGTCATCCTTCTCAGCAACATCGGTTCTACATTGGAGCAGATAGAAGAGGCTGTGGGACCCTTGCAAATGGTCGCTGACCAGCTCGCAGAGCTACGAGCCGGGACGTTTACCGGTTCGTCCATCGGCGGAGGCAGCGTGGCCTTCTGGCAGAGCTGGATGGATCTTGGTGACGCGCGCGAGGCTGACTTCACTGGACTGAGCCGCCCGGTGCTGGCGCTTTCGGGCGATTACGATTGGAACGTCCCGCCTTCGGAAACTGAAGGTTTCGCGGCGCTCTTTGAAGGCCTCGCGTCGGACCCGGGCCATGCCGTGGAGATCCTCCCCTGTGTCACCCACGCCCTCAACTGTATCACCCAACCCGACTGGACCATGATCGGTACGGGCGACATCGGCCGAGTCATTCACCCGGCCCTCGTGCAGGCCGTTGTAGACTTCCTCCGGTAACTCCAAGATGATCGCTCAAGTCACACTCGTTACCTACTCAAGACAGCCATCCGCTCTCTCGCCTCGTTGACCACCGACTGCTGCTCGGGATCCGCATCTGTCCACATGTCGACAAACTTGGCATAATGCGCGAGCGCCGTATCCGCTTCACCGAGACGGTCGTAGATCCGCGCACGCCCGAGATGCGACATCGCGAGATGAACCGGTCGTTGGCCCTGAGGTGAGGGGAACGTCGAGTATGAGCGCAGCGCTTCGTGATCCCTCCCGAGGCGGACAAGGGCTTCGGCTTGGAGGGACCGCATTTGCGGTTTCGAGTACATGACTGAGGCGAACAGCTCCGTTGTCGATGCCTGGAGCGTCGCCTGTTTGAGTACCGCCAACGCATCGCCGGGGTCGTCGCGTCGTAACGCCAGCAGGGCTTGGATTTCTCGACCTGCGTCGGCAATCAGGTTCCGGGGATCTCGGCCACGCGCTGAATCGGCAAGTCGGCCCGCGTAGCTCTCCGCGCTCTCCACGTCACCGATCGCCACGCTGACGAGCCCAAGCAGGTAGGTTCGGAGGTGTGGGGCAAGCGTTTTGGGAATCGAGAAGTCTCCCAATGGCCACGGCGAGTTGACCGGCGGGTCGCTCGGGTCGGCCAGCCACGATGGATCTAGCACACCGTCCCAATCCAGCAGTGTGTCCCGAAGCGCCCGCAGCTCGGCCGGCGAGACCGAGACCGCCATCAAGGGCGTCGTGGCCAGCAATGATCGGGACACCAGCGCTAGGTCTTTCGTGTGATTAGCCAGTTCGGATAGGTGACGCTGCGCAGCCGTCCAGCGCCCCCGACCGACCTCGAGCGCCGCGAGCCCCAGATGTAAACGCGGTTGCGACGCTTTCAGCACGCCCACCGCTCCCTCAGCCAGCCGAACGGCGGTCGAGAACAGGCCCGCGTCGGTGAGATACTGAAGTATGCCTCCAGTCCCGATCTCGTTGTCCGCGATCACTGACAGCGCGCTGTCGCGGAGCCGTTCATCCCGACCGGCCAGCGCGGTGAACAGCCACGTGAGGTTACCGAATCGCGCCTGTACCAATAGCGAATCGGCCTCCTCGAAACGCCCCTGGGTGTAAGAGATGTAACTCAGCCATTGCGCGGCCATCTGGTGGCCAGGGTCGAGTCGGAGCACACGTTCGTACGGCTCTCGCGCGGTGGCCATCGGTTCGCCGCGCTGCCATGCGTGCCAGCCGCGGGCGGCAGCCAGCGTGTACCAAGCTTCGACGTACGTCGGATTCCTCACCAGCACTTCATTGGCCAATCTCTCCGCTTCGTCGACATCGCCGGTTGTTACGTGCGCATACCATGCTGCGAGTAGCAAGCTGTCCTGCCATGGCAACCCGGCGCCGTGGACCATCGCCTCTCCAGCGAGGCTGTCGGTGAGAAACAAATTAATCCAGCCGATGTTCACCGCGCGCCGGTACCACGCGAGGGCGAAGCTCGAGTCTTCCGCAATCGCCCGGTCGAAGGCCTCCGACGCGGCGGAATACTCCGCGCGCCGAGCCGCGGCTTCGCCTTGGAGAAACGCCTTGAGCGCCGCGTAGTTGCGCGGGCGGATCGATGAGACGTCGGACAGGTGGAGACCTGATCCTGCAGAGTGCTGAGAGAGCAACCCCCACGCCACGTTGGTGACGGCTTCCGCCACGTCGGCGGGATCGCTATCAACCGAAGCGGTGGCATGGGGTCCGTCGGTCTGCGATAACAAATTGTACAGCGAGCTCGTGATTCTGAGACGGCCGGCGACCTCTACGGTGCGGGTCAGCACCATCAGCCCGGCACCCAACTGCCGGGCGATGCCCCTAGCCTCCTCAGGCCCTATGTCGCCGTTCCCCCGTTGCCGGAGGGCGGCGTAGATCGCGTTCGGGTCGACGCCCCGCAGGTCGCCGGTTCCATCGAGCGCCGCGTGTAGGAGATCCGAGAGCCCTTCCCGGAGAAACACAGAATCGGAAGCCCGGACGCTGGCTGGAAAGACAGCGATCTGATTCGGAGAGATCTCATCGCCAGAAGAACGGGGGTCGCGTGTCGCCCACCACACAGCCAGTGTCGCAAACCCGCTGAGTGCGAGCAGCACCGCCACGACCCTGATGGGCAACCGAGACCATCGCCTCCATGACTCCGGTGCGACCGCCGGAGGCGCAACACCCAAGCCTGGTGAGTCGGCCGCCGCCACGGTGAGGGTACGGAAGAAGTCCTGCGCTGTTTTGAACCGGTCTACCGGAAGCTTCGCCAGCGCCCTCATGACCCCGCTGTCGACCCGCTCCGGCACTGTCTCGCGGATCGTCCGCGGAGGGACCGGGGTGCTGGTGAGCAACTTCGAGACGATCGCCTGCACCGTGTGCCCCTGGTGCGGCGGATCGCCGGTCAGCATCTCGTAGAGCACTGCACCGAGCGAATAGATGTCGCTCCGGGCGTCGAGCTTCCGATCCCCCGTGGCCTGCTCCGGGCTCATGTATTCCGGCGTTCCCAACGAGAGGCCGGTTTCGGTCAGCCGCTCGCCGCCAGCTGCGTTCAGGGCCAACGCGATACCGAAATCGGCAACGAGGGCCTGCCCGTCTTGAATCATGATGTTGCCCGGCTTCACGTCCCGGTGAATCACACCATGCCGGTGCGCGTAGTCCAACGCGCTCGCGACGCCTTCGGTGATGTGGAGCGCGTCCTCCATCGAGAGCTGCGTCTCTCGCTCGATCTTGTCTCTGAGGGATTCGCCCTCGACGTAGGGCATGACATAATAAAGGAATCCGCCGACCTCCCCGGAGTCATGCAGCGGCAGGATATGTGGATGATGCAGCTTGGCGGCGATCTCGATCTCACGCAGGAAGCGCTCGGGGCCGAGCGCCGCGGCGAGTTCGGGGCGCAGGACCTTCACTGCTACCTTACGGTGGAGTTTCAGGTCCTCGGCGAGGTAGACGGTGGCCATGCCGCCGGCGCCGAGTTCTTCCTCGATGGCGTAGCGGTCTGAGAGTGCGGTTTTGAGGCGGTCGAAGGTGTTGGCCATGTGGCCCTAAGATGCGGTGCGATACGCTTGTTGGGGAGTCCCGGGCTGAAGGGCCGGCGATTTCAGAATGCAGATTGCAGATTGCAGATCTCAGATTGCCCTTCCACCCCCGGTGTTGTAGGCGTGTTGGGCAGTCCCGGGCTGAAGAGCCCGGGCTCGGCCCCAGTGCGTCCTTAAGGACAATGCCGTCCTGCCGAGCGCGGCTCTCCTTAGGGCGGGACTCGCACGAGCGATTTCAGAATGCAGATTGCAGATTGCAGATCTCAGATTGCCCTTTCCACCCCGCGTGTCGTAGTGCGTCGCCCAATCCGAAAGTTTCTTTCCGTCCTTCCGTCTTTCCGTCTTTCCGCCCTACCGCCCTCCCGTTTTCACCGGTGGCGTATATTCCTCACCTCGCAGCAGCGCCATTGCCGCCGCTGCAAGTTCTCGAGGCGCTCCGGAATTCGACATGTAGTACAAACCGACACGGGCGTCGACGTCACCTATCATGAACGAGTTCATGCCCGGAATACCGCCGCCGTGACTAATGATGGTGTGTCCGTTATCGTCTTCCGCCACCCCAAACCCGAATCCGTATGTGCCGCCGAACTGCGGCGTGTGCATTGCGATGACGGATTCTTCCGACAGGATGCGGTTGCCGTTGAACACGCCTCGATTCAGATGCGCGCCGAGAAAGCGGGCCATGTCTTCTGCGGTGAGATGGATATCCCCGGCGGGATACACGTCATAGTGCACCTGATCGACTGGTTGAGGTTGGCCATCCGGACCACCCTTCGTGTAGGGAAGCGCCATGACCTCGACCATTTCCGGTGACGGGTACACGGGATGCGGCGTCTCGACACCCAACGGCTCGAGTATATACTCAACGATATACTCCTCATACTCGATACCGGAAAGCTTTTCGACCAGCAGACCCGCCATGCCAAACGCGAAGTTGTTGTATTCATAACTTGCTTCCGGGGCTCTGACGGAGTAGAGACCCGAAACCATGACGGCGAGCGTCTTTGGCAACTTGCGGCTCCAGATCGGCTTGGTCTCTGCGCCGAACGATATGATCTCGTTGCTCAGGCCGGACCAGTGCGAAAGGATGTGTCTGAACGCGATTGGTGTCTCGCTTTGCAGCCGGTCTTGGATTCGGCTCTCACCGAGGTAGCGATTCACAGGATCGTCGAGGTCGAATTTCCCCTTTTCCGCCAGCTGCATGAGGGCGGTGCTGGTGACGGACTTGAATGTCGAGCCCGTGCTATAGAGGGTTTCCGGCGTCGCCGGCGTCTGCGTGCGGACGTTGGCATACCCAAAGGCCGCCTTCCAGACAATCTCGTCACCCCTGACGAGAGCGATGGAAATCGACGGCACCCCGTCGTCCCTCAGTGCGTCCTCAATAAGACCACTGAGGACCGTCTTCGTTTTTTCGAGATCGAACTCTCCGGTTTGGGCAACGGCAGAGGGCCCGCCCAGCGATAGAACGAACAAGAGGCTGGGGGTGAGAAGATATCGCCTGATCATCATGCCATTCCTCGCTTCCACTTTGCACCTGGATCCGAAAATTTCTTTCCGTCCTTCCGTCTTGGAAGGGGGAGGGGGGAGGTCGTCAAGAACTCCTCTTTGCGACAAAGCTCTGCCCACCTGCTTCGACGACAAAGTGAGTCACCGTTCCGGCGTCATCTGCCACGAACCTGAAGCTCAGCTCATTGCCCTCCATGAAGAACTTCGTCGGCGTTTCCGCAAGAAGCTCGTTCCTGCCCTGACCTAGCCCCTCCATGAACAGCTTACGGTCTTGTTGCGTTACGGTGATGGGGACGGCATTGAACACATACGTGCCGACATAGGTGCTCAGCACCTCTCGAGCGACGGCGATGGCCTCCTTCTTCACCGGCGGCGTATATTCCTCACCTCGCAGCAACGCTATGGCCGCCTCTGCGATTTCTTGAGGCGCTCCGGAATTCGACATGTAGTACACGCCGACTCGGGCGTCGACGTCCCCCATCATAAACGAGCTCTGGCCGGGAATACCACCGCCGTGACTAATGATCGTGTGTCCGTTGTCGTCTTCCGCCACAGACAACCCAAAACCATATGTGCCGCCGAACTGCGGCGTCCGCATTTCTACCACGGATTCTTCCGACAGGATGCGGTTACCGTTGAAGACGCCTCCATTCAGATGGGCGCCGAGAAAGCGGGCCATGTCTTCTGGGGTGAGATAGATATCACCGGCGGGATACACGTCAAAGTGCACCTGCGCGACAGGCCGAGGTTTGCCACTCGAGCCGCCCGGCATGTAGGGCAACGCCATTAGCTCGACCATTTCCGGCGACGGGTACACAGGATGAGGCGTCTCGACACCCAAAGGCTCGAGGATGTACTCAACGACATAGTCCTCATACTCGGTATCGGAAAGCTTTTCAACCAGCAGACCCGCCATGCCAAACGCGAAGTTGTTGTATTCCCAACTGGTTTCTGGTGCCCTCACCGAGTAGAGATCCGAAACCATGACTTCGAGCGTCTTCGGCAACTCACGGCCCCAGATCGGTTTGGTGACCGCGCCGGCCGTCAAGCCGGACCAATGCGAAAGGATGTGTCTGAACGTGACCCGTGTCTCGCTTTGCAGCCGATCTTGAACTCGGCTCTCACCGAGATAGCGATTCACCGGATCGTCTATGTCGAATTTCCCTTTTTCCGCCAGCTGCATGAGCGCGGTGCTGGTGGCAGACTTGAATGTCGACCCTGTGCTATAGAGGGTTTCCGGCGTCGCCGGCGTCTGCATGCGGACATTGGCATACCCAAAGGCCGCTTTCCAGACAATCTCGTCACCCCTGACGAGAGCGATGGAAATCGACGGCACTCCGCGGTCCCTCAGTGCGTCCTCAATAAGACCACTGAGGACTGTCTTCGTTTTTTCGAGATCGAACTCTCCGGTCTGGGCAACGGCGGAGGGCGCGCTCAGCGAGAGGACGAACAAGAGGCTGGGGGTAAGAAAATATCGCCTGATCATCATGCTATTCCTCGCTTTGCTCAGCGGCTGTTGCCGCCTCATCGCGTATTGAGTACAAAAAATGACAGCGGTCTATGGTCACGATATCATAACGCCGGTTACCGGTAACCGGTAACCGCGGACCCCGTGGCCTCAATCGCCACCGCTACCGAATTCCAACCATCCCCTTCACGGATTCGATGAGCTTAGCCGAATCATAGCCCACCCCGTCCTTGAACACGATGGTCACGTGATTTATCCGACTGGCTTCGGAATCGAGATCGCCGTCGATCACCGCAAGGTCGGCGCGCTTGCCGACTTCGACGGAGCCCAGCTCGGCGTCGACACCGAGGATCTTGGCGCCGTTCAAGGTCATGATCTGAACGGCGGTTCCCGGGTCGAATCCCGCCACGATGAACAACTCGTAGTTTCGCTGATCGCCGAATCCGGGAAGCGTGCCGCCCGAGCCCGTGGGGTCGACCCCCGATGCGAGCAGACCCCCGGCGTCAACAAATCGCTTCTCGAATTCCTGAAAGTTCCTGAAAGCGACTTGGGTGAAGCCAAAGGCCCCTGCATCGATCTGTTTCCGGAGTGCGAGATATGATTCTTTGACCTCGGGCGTCATCGCCTCGTACACCCGCAGGTCTTCCGGTGGTGGTGTGCTCTTCACGATCGGCTCGAGCACCGACATGGTGGACGTCAGGGGAACGTTGTGGTCGATCATGTACCGAATGGTCTCGCGAACCAATTCACCATCCATATCCACGTCGTCGCCGAGGCTGAGAAGAGCCTCCAGTCCGGGGAACTCATCTGGCTGCTTGCTGGGTATGAAATCCGATGCGGTGCTGAGGCCGTGCTCCAGGTTGTCGATCCCTAGGTCGACCGCCTCCCGAAAGGTGACCGACCAGAGATGGCCCGTTACCTTCACGCCGTGCCGGTGCGCCTCGTCGATTGCCGCGCCGAGGGCGGCGCGGGTGATGCCGGTGTAGGCCTTGATCCAGGTCGCTCCTTCCTCCGCCCAATACGCCACGAACCGCCGAGCCTGTTCGGGCGTATCCATGCGCGCCATCGTGCCGGCTTGCTCCCCACCGGTGATGTATGGTGCCGTGATATGCATCCGCGGCCCGGGCGACCGCCCCTCATCGATCGCGGTTTTGGTATTGATCTCCGCGTACGGCGACCGGGCTCCGGTGGTTCGGATGGTGGTCACACCCGTTCCCAGGTAAAGCCGCGGTGCGCTGAAGCTGAGCTGGGCCGCGCGGCCGGCGGCACCCGTATAGTACATGTGGTTGTGCAGGCCCATCATCCCGGGGATCACGGTGTGGCCGGTGAGATCGTGGACATCCGCCCCTGCCGGCACGTGGACATCCCCAGTGTTGCCCACCGCGCGAATCCAGCCGTTCTCGATGATGATGGTTTGCCCGTGCTTGACTGCCGCGCCGGTTCCGTCAATGAGCGCAACATTCGTCAGCGCGACGACGGCAGCGTCGACGGTCACATACTGCTTCACGTCGTCCGCAAGATCACTCGGACGCTGCGCCCCAACGGGAACGGCGAGGATGAGGGAGAGCGGAATCGTGAACCATTTTCTCATGTGTACGTTCCTCACGGGTTGTGTCCTCAAAAAAGATTCATCCGGTAGTTCCGGGCCCGGCCGCGTGGAGCGGTGCTCGTAGCGGCGGTTGAATAGCCACGGAATCCACGGAAATCACGGAACCCCCACCCCACACCCGGATTGTGGTTCCCCTCCCCCAACCTCCTGCCGAATTTCCTCCTCCGCGATGACGCTCCACATGGTGGGGGGGCGGGGAACCCAAATTCAGGGAGGGGGGCGGGGGTCCGTGTTTTCCGTGGATTCCGTGGCTCATCTGGGGTGTGTTGGGAGGCTCCTCGTCGACCGAGGCCGTTGATGGATGACGGGAGGACAGGAACCGTGGTTGTCCTTCAATCACTTACCCCACCTTCCCAGAAGAACCCCCCAAAAAACCGTCTAACGCTGTCGTTGCACTACGGTGCCGCGTCCCAAGGGGTTTCGGCCATCGGTCCCGATTCTCACCTTCCGTCCTACCGCCCTGCCGTCTTTCGAAAGTCCCCGAACACCTGTGTAGTCAATTCCACAACATTGCCCTGCCCATCGCTGACGAAGGTTACACGCGCGTCGCGGAGGGACCCGAAGGTCGCGACGATGTTGGGATCGTTCCACTCGACGGTGAACGTATCGTAGTGCCAATGCACGAGGCGCCCGGCGATGCCGGGCCGGAATTCGAAGTGCAATTCGCCGTTGCGGAACTCGACCGTGGCGCTACCCAACAACGGCTGCTCATAGCGACCGGCATAGTCGGCAAGCGGATGCGTTGGCTTCGTGCCAGACACCGGCACGGCGCGTCGGGCCTCACGTCTCGCTGCACTTCGCTCCGCCTGCCCCCGGGTGATCTTCAAGAGATCGGCGCTCCAATCTCGGTCGACACCTCCGAGATACGTGTCGAAAACCCTGAGCATCACGGCTTCACGGACCACCGTACTATGCCTGTTGGTGAGCGCCACCATCCCGAGCTCCTCTTCGGGCACCATGGCCACCACCGCGGACATACCGTCGATATTGCCCCCGTGCCATAACACCTTGCGGCCGCGGTAGTCGAAGAGAAACCAGCCGAGACCGTATGCAAAAAAGTGAATGCCCGCCTTGGCTTGATTCAGGACGTTCATCGAGCCGCCGCGCTCGGGCGGCATGATGGTTTGTGGCGTTCGCAGCTGCTCCACCATTTCCGCCGAGAGCAGACGTTGCCCGCGGTAGGTTCCCTCGTTCAGGTGAAACCGCAGCCACTCGGCCATGTCGGCGACGTTTGAGTTGATCGACCCCGCGGGCCCGGCGTTGTCGACGAGACGCCAGGGAACCGGTCGCAGCGTTCCGTCGATCTTGACGTGCGGCACCGCCACGTTGTCCCGCGCCGCGAGCGGGCGGATGCTCGTCACGCTCGCCGTCATGCCAAGGGGTCGCAGGATGCGGCTATAGATGAAGTCATCCCAAGATCCCCCGGACACCGCGGCCACGATCTGTCCTGCGGCTATGAGCATGATGTTCTGATACTGGTACTCCGATCGAAAGCTTGCCGTCGGCTCCAAGTGTCGGATCCGCCGCACGATCTCATTCCGATCGAAGGTCGAGCCGTACCAGAGCAGGTTGGCTCTGCCGCCAGGGAGTCCACTGCGATGGCTGACCAGGTCACGAGGCGTGATCTGAGCGGTCACCCACGGATCCCAGAGCTGGAACCACGGCAGATAGGTGATGGCGGGCGTGTCCCAATCGATCCGGCCCTCATCGGCCAACATCGCCAATGCGGTGGACGTGAACGCTTTGCCTGCCGAGCCGATCGCGAACATCGTGTGCGCGTCGACCGGTGCGTCCTTTCCGATTTCGCGCGTGCCATAGCCCTGGGTGTACACCACCGAGTCGTCCTTCACGACGACCAGCGCGACACCGGGGATCTCCCAGTCGATCATGGCTTGTTCGATGAAGGCATCGAGCCCCTCGAGCGGCGGAGCCTGGGCGGTCAGCCGGGTCGACGCTCCGGCTGAGACGAGAGCGACAGCGAGCAGCCGAACGACGACGTTCGAGGACGTTCGAGGACGAGGGGTAGAGTGTTTCATAGAGGGAAAAGATGCCTTTGATTCACGGGCCGGGTAACCCCACGTGGCTCTGACACCTTCCCATTCCGCGGCGATCGCCACAATCTTACTCCTCAGGACCATCGCTAGGCCAACCTGTCTTCGGGGGCATCTATGAAACTCGGCGTTCAAATCGGCATAATCGCGTCCCTCGCAGGAGCGTCCGCGGGCTCGGCGGCCCAGGACCCCAACGACCGCCTTACGCTGGACGACTTCCTCGAGTGGGAAGAGGTGTTGAACCCGCAGATCTCGCCCGATGGGCAACGGATCGTGTACACCCGTCGCTCCGTGGACAAGATGAACGACGAGTGGCGCTCCCCGCTTTGGATGGTCAACGCGGACGGCACGCGGCACCGGTTCCTCACCGACGGATCCGGGGCGGTGTGGTCGCCCGATGGGAGCCGGATTGCCTACGTCGCCCAGGGCGAGCCCAGCGGCGGGCAGATCTTCGTGCGCTGGATGGACGCCGAGGGCGCCACGACTCAGATCACGCACACCGAGCATGCACCGGGTCAGCTCCAGTGGTCTCCCGATGGAAACCGCATCGCGTTTGTGATGACGGTGCCGAAACGTGAGCCGTGGCAGCTGAACATGCCCGCTCCACCCGAGGGTGCCACGTGGACGCCCGGACCCAAGGTCGTGACTCGGTTGCGGTACAGACGGGACGGTGTTGGCTACACCGACGAGGGCTATCGGCACATCTTCGTCGTCCCGGCCAGCGGGGGCACGCCGCGGCAGCTCACCGACGGGGATTGGAACCATTCGGGTCCCGAATGGAGTGGTGACGGCGCCGCGCTACTCTTCACCAGCCTGCGCGTTCCCGACGCCGAGTGGGTGTGGCGTGAGTCCGAGATCTACTCCGTCGACGTCGGCACCAGGCAGATCACGCAGCTCACCGCGCGCAACGGACCGGATCGCGGTCCGAAGGTTTCTCCCAACGGACAGCTCGTAGCCTACGTGGGCCACGATTCCACGGACGCCACGTACACCGCTGCCAGGCTATATATAATGAATAGGGATGGAACGAGATCCCGAGAGATCCTCGGCGACCTCGACCGGTCTCCCTCCAATATCATGTGGGCCGGAGACAACAGCGGCGTCTACTTCAACATCGCTGAGCACGGGCGTGTGGAGCTCTACTTCGCCGGGGTCGGCGGTGGCCAGCCACGCAAGCTCACCGAAGGCGATCATCTCCTCCAGACCACGAGCATCACCGCCGACGGCCGTGCGGTCGCCGTGCGGACCGACGCCCACGAACCGGGCGACGTGGTGGTGTTCGACGTGGGACGGCCAGCCCACATTCGAAAGGTGACGGACGTCAACGGCGATGTATTGGCCGGCCGCAAGCTCAACGAAGTCGAGGAGATCTGGTACAAATCCTTCGACGGCCTCGACATCCAAGGTTGGATCGTCAAACCACCCGATTTCGATCCCTCCCGAAAGTACCCGTTGGTGCTCGCCGTTCACGGCGGGCCGCACGCGATGTACGGGTTCGGGGGACTTCCCCTAGGGGGCGGGGTCTACTACTGGTACGACTGGCAGGACTTTGCCGCCAACGACTACGTGACGCTCTACACCAATCCGCGCGGCAGCACGGGCTACGGAAGCGCGTTCGGTAACGCCATCAAGAACGCGTACCCCGGCGACGACTACCATGACTTGATGGTCGGCGTCGACACGATCATCAATCGTGGCTATGTCGACGCGAACAACATGTTCGTGTTTGGCTGCAGCGGCGGTGGCGTCCTCACCGCGTGGATCGTGGGCCACACCGATCGCTTCGCGGCGGCATCATCGAACTGCCCGGTGACCAATTGGTTCTCCTTCGTGGGCACGACCGACGGCGCTAGCTGGTATCGCAACTTCGAGAAGCTACCCTGGGACGATCCGTCCGAGCACCTCCGGCGCTCGCCCATCATGTACGTGGGGAATGTCACGACGCCAACGATGGTCCAGGTGGGCGAAATAGATCTTCGCACCCCGGTGTCGCAGAGCGAGGAGTATTACCAGGCGCTCAAGTTCCTGAAGATCCCAACGGCCCTGATACGTTTTCAGGGTGAGCCGCATGGTTTCCACGTGAAGCCGTCGAATTACATCCGCTCGCAGGCTTATATGCATAGTTGGTTTAAGCGTTACACGACTAAGGATCGGGCTGCGACTACTAGCGAGGGCCAGATGCCTTGAGCCACCCGAATGGTGGCGCTCGTGGGGCCGATTGAATAGCCACGGAAAACACGGAAAGCACGGAAAGCACGGAAACCCCGCCCCACACCAGGATTGTGGTTCCCCTCCCCCCACCTCCTGCCGGATTTCTTCCTCCGCGTTGGCGATGCGCACCTTGGGGGGCGGGGGCGGGGAACCCAAGTTCAGGGAGGGGAGTGGGGGTCCGTGCTTTCCGTGTTTTCCGTGGCTATGATCGCCGCTACGGGAGCCACTCCAACAGACCTTCCCCAGAAACACCCGAAGAGCCAATCAAAATCGCTCGCGTCTCGCGTCGTGGTCCCAGATATCAATCGGCACAACGTCGGTTCGCAGGGCCCCCTCATCGATCCACGGAATCGGGCCATAGGGAGTGGCATCCGGCCAGACCTCGTCGAGCGTGGCGGCCTCGTAGAGCGTACCGCCTTTCATTACGTACATGAGATCGACTGTGCGGCGAATGTCGTCGAGTGGGTTGCTGTTGAGGACTAATAGATCCGCCAGTTTGCCGACCTCTACGGAGCCGAGGTCGTCTTCTAGGCCGGCCATGTAGGCGCCACCGAGGCTCGCCACTTCCAACGCTTCCATCGGTGTGAGGGCAAAGGCTTCACCCCAAAGCTCCCAGTGCGTATCGAGCCCGGGCTCCTCCCCATGTCCCCCCAGTGCGCCGTGACCGCCGGCCCGCACGATGTCTGCAAATCCTTCCGCTACCCACGGGAACCGATAACCACTGACCGGCCGCATCGCGTACTCGCGGGTGCGCGCCAACGAGAGCCATGGCAGGAAGCGACGATGTTTGGGAGCACTCCAGAGATCGCTCCGCGCCCGAAAGTACTCCTCCATCCAGGGTCCGCCGCTGGCGACGACGAGGGTGTTGGAGTATGCGGCGTCTGTCCGCCCGAAGAACTCCGCCGCATCGTTGTAGATCGGGGCGTACGGGAGTGGATGCTCCCACCCCGTGTGCCCGTCCATGATCATGGAGACCTCGTAGTACAGCTCCGCCCCTTCGGCGGTGACCGAGAGTCCCCGCTTGCGGGCGGCGTCCGCCAGCCACTGCCGCTGCTGCCGCAGCGGTGCGAGAAACTGTTTCACGGAAATCGCCCCCCAATCCGCAAGGCGGTTCACGTAGTGCACGGCGTCGTCGTATGTCTCGATCCGGGGGATGGTGGGTCCGCCGGGAGGACTGGGCGGACTGGCATTCATTGGTCCACCCGCCGAGAACACGCGCGGTCCCACGAGTTTCCCGGCGCGTGTCAGCTCGGCGATCGGAAATCCCGAAGCCGGAGCCGCGGGATCCAGCGTCGTCGTGACGCCATGCGCGAGGTAGAGGGCCGACGAGGAACGGTGCTGAGCAATGATGGGACCGTTTCCAAGATGGTGCGCATGGGTGTCCACGAATCCAGAAACAATGGTCTTCCCGCGCAGGTCGAACACGCGATCGGCGCACGACGCGTCGCACTCCCCTACGCACGTGATACGGCTATCACTAACCAGGATCGTCCCGTCCTCGATCACCTCGCGATTGGCGAGCGTGATGATACGAGCGCCGGTGAGAGCAACGGTGCCGTCCGGGATGTCCGGCGTTACCCGAAGTCGCACGGTCACCGTGTCCATTTGGCGCAAGTCGACATGATAGACGAAGTACCGGTTGCCACTACCGAATTCGACGATGCTAGCGTCGCGCCAGCGCGGCGAGAATGCGCCTTCCGTGCTCACGCGAGTGACCGGTAGGCGGCCGGCGTTCATGTCGATTCGGACAGGGCCTTCAGCACCTCGGCCCGCCGGGAAAGGTGCGATGAAGAGGTTGGTGCCCGCGGTGTACGCGATCCACTTGCCGTCGGGAGATGGGGCAACTTCTTGCGCGTACGGGAACGTGACTTCATCGCGCTCGTCGCCTCCATCCGAATGGACCGACACGAGCGAGATCCATTGATCGAACTGCGGCATTCCCTGCTCGAGCCGAAACTGAATGCGACCAGGTCCCGACGCGCGCTGCCGCGCGACGAAGATCCGGCTGCCGGCACCGAAAACGGGCCGCAGTTGACTCCCCCGCAGCAGCAGTTGCTCGGATCCGCCCGAGGCCGGGATGCGAACGACGCCGCTAACGCGGTCACCCGTGACCGCACCGCTTTCACGCGAGACCACGAGGTATTGTCCGTCGGGACTCCACTCCGGGTAGAGGTAACGTGCCGACTGCTCGGTGAGGCGTTCGGCGCGTCCGCCTCCGCTCGCCATCTTCCACAGGTGCCCGCCGTCCTCGTCGTCCCACGTCGCGAACGCAATCCACCGCCCATCCGGCGACCATGCCGGCGTGAGTTCCCGTACCTCGTCCTCGCCGTCGGTGAGCCGCCGAGGCGTGCCCACCGGCAAGTCCATCGTCCAAAGCCTGCCCACCGCTTCAAACACCAAACGGCGCCCATCGGGCGACGCGGTCATCCACTGCAGGAACCGGGCGTCAAACGGATCATCGGTGATGTCGGCTCGAGAACGTGCCTGTTCCGAGATCACGCGGTGGACGCGCGCGGTGAACGGGATCGTCGACACCTCGCCTGTCTCGACCCACACTCTCCGCAGCTTGCCACCCTGTGAGAGAACCAGCGATTCGCCGTCCTTGGCCCACGCGTAGCGCGGCACGACGCTGAAGTTTTTCATCTGGTGCGTCGTGACCATGTCCGCGGTGATGGGATCCATCAACACGCGCTCGGTACCGCTGTGTAGGTCCTTGAGCCAGAGGGCCGTGCGCTCGTCCAGCGTGTGGCCGCGAAACGTGACGCTCCCGCCGGGCATGCGGCGCGCAAACGCGAGCCAGCGACCGTCGGGAGATATCTCGGGAGCGAGTTCGGACGGATCGGGTGAGTGATAGACCGCGCGGGCCTCGCGGGGTGAGATGACCGCCGTCACCGCCTGGTTCGCACCGGTGCGCAGATCGAGGCGACGAATGTGGTGATCGTAGCCGTACCCCGTGGTCACGGCGGCGAACGTCGCGTAGAAATAGAACAGGGACTGCCCGTCTGGAGCGATAGAGGGCCAGTAGGCTTGGGTCCCGGACGGCGCTCCCACCAGCTCAACCCCCTCGCCGCCCGCGCGGGGAAACATCCAGATCTGCGCCGACCGCCGCCAGAGACCCACCGCCGTCGGGAAGTTCCGAGTCGCGACGATGTAGCGGCCATCCGGCGTCCACGTGGGCTCGGTGATACGGCTCCCGTCGTCGAGAAACACCGGCGCGGCGTCCGACCCATCGGCTTGCATGACCCACAGATTCATCTGTCCCCTGCGATCGGAGACGAACGCGATCTCCGTCCCGTCGGGCGAGTAGCGTGGGTGGAAGTTGATGGCAATGCCGCTCTGCTGGGTGAGGCATTCCGCTGCGCCACCCTCGACGGAAACGCGGTAGATGTGACCCAACAGATCGAAAACGATCCAGCGCCCGTCCGGCGAGATGTCCACCGCCATCCAGGTGCCTTCCTGCGTGGTGAAATCAATCTCTCGGGTTTGACCCCGCGGCTGGGTGACGTCCCATTGCTCAGCCGGCTGCTGGGCCATGACGGGACTGCCCGCAACCGCCAAGAGCAGCGCGGCGACGGCAATGCACGTCCCGATCCGTACTCTCGGCCGGAATCGCGGTGACAAATTCACCGCAGAGCGCGCAGAGAGTGCGAAACACGCAGAGAACGCAGAGAAAAAACAAAGAGATTTTTCTGGGTGGTTATCCATCCCGTCCATCTCTGCGCTCTCTGCGGTCTCTGCGGTGATTGTTTTCTTTGCCCGGCCGCCCATGGCGAAATCAGTGGAAACGTGGTGACGACGGGTTGGCATTCTAGCAGGTTGCGGAAAAAGTCGGGTAATGGACGATAGCATCGCGAGCCGGAAGTTCTTATCGTAGAGGGACCTCGATGGGAGTGCCACGATGCGCGGGAACAAGACGAATCAGTCGGCGCTGTTCAGCTATATCAGTGCGGAGGATCGGGTGCCCTCCGACCATCCGTTGCGCGCCCTGCGGGCGCTGGTGGACCCGGTGTTAGCCCGGCTCTCGCCGCAGTTGGACCGGCTGTACGCGCGGCGGGGCCGGCCGTCGATTCCCCCGGAACATTTGTTACGCGCGTTATTGCTGCAGGTGGTGTATACGATCCGGAGCGAGCGGCAGCTGATGGAGCAGCTCGATTACAACATCCTGTACCGATGGTTTGTGGGGTTGAATCTGGACGACGCGGTGTGGGTGCCGACGGTCTTTACGAAGAATCGGACGCGGCTGGTCGAGGGGGGCATCGCGGATGCGTTTCTGGCCGAAGTGTTACAGGAGGCGGAGCGGCGGGCGTTGTTGTCGAATGAGCATTTCACCGTCGACGGGACCTTGCTGGACGCGTGGGCGAGTCAGAAGAGTTTTCAGCCGAAGGCCGGCACCCGCCCGCCAACGGACGATGATCCGGGGAATCCGAGCGTGACGTTTCGCCAGGAGAAACGGACGAATGCGACGCATGCGTCGCGGACGGACCCGGAGGCGCGGTTGACGCGGAAGAGTGGGGGGCAAGGCGCGCAATTGGCGTACTTGGCGAGTGTGTTGATGGATAATCGGCACGGGCTCGTGGTGGCGACCGACGTGACGCAGCCCGGCTACGAGGCGGAGTGTGCGAGTGCGCTGGCGATGGTGGGGAGCTTACCGCCGACGGCCCGGCGTCGGACGTTGGGGGCGGACAAGGGTTATGATCGGTGCGGGTTTGTCGACACGCTGCGGGCGTTGGGCTGGACGCCCCACGTCACGCCGAACGTGCACCGCACGCGGTTGCGGAGCGCGGTGGATGGCCGGACGACGCGCCATCCCAGCTATGCGATCAGTCAACGGCAGCGCAAAAAAGTGGAAGAGATCTACGGGTGGGGCAAGACGATTGGGTTGTTACGCAAACTCCGACATCGCGGGACCCCGCGGGTCGGGTGGGTGTTTACGTTCACGGCCGCGGTCTACAATCTGATGCGGATACGCACCCTGACCCTGGCCGGAGGCAGCCCCTGATGGGGCAGTGTGGGCCGCATTCGTCACGCCGACCGCACCGCGGGGGCGGTAATAGGGGACCGCACGCTGGTACACCGTCGTGTTACCCGGACAAACGCGGCTCACCATGAATTTTTCCGCAACCTGCTAGATCCTTTCATACCGGAATCGCGGTGACAAATTCACCGCGGAGCACGCAGAGAACGCAGAGAAAAAACAAAGAGATTTTTCTGGGTGGTTATCCATCCCGTCCATCTCTGCGCTCTCTGCGGTCTCTGCGGTGAATGTTTTCTTTTTCCGGCCGCCCATGGCGAAATCAATGGCAACGTGGTGACGACGGGTTGGCATTCTAGCAGGTTGCGGAAAAAGTCGGGTAATGGACGATAGCATCGCGAGCCGGAAGTTCTTATCGTAGAGGGACCTCGATGGGAGTGCCACGATGCGCGGGAACAAGACGAATCAGTCGGCGCTGTTCAGCTATATCAGTGCGGAGGATCGGGTGCCCTCCGACCATCCGTTGCGCGCCCTGCGGGCGCTGGTGGACCCGGTGTTAGCCCGGCTCTCGCCGCAGTTGGACCGGCTGTACGCGCGGCGGGGCCGGCCGTCGATTCCCCCGGAACATTTGTTACGCGCGTTATTGCTGCAGGTGGTGTATACGATCCGGAGCGAGCGGCAGCTGATGGAGCAGCTCGATTACAACATCCTGTACCGATGGTTTGTGGGGTTGAATCTGGACGACGCGGTGTGGGTGCCGACGGTCTTTACGAAGAATCGGACGCGGCTGGTCGAGGGGGGCATCGCGGATGCGTTTCTGGCCGAAGTGTTACAGGAGGCGGAGCGGCGGGCGTTGTTGTCGAATGAGCATTTCACCGTCGACGGGACCTTGCTGGACGCGTGGGCGAGTCAGAAGAGTTTTCAGCCGAAGGCCGGCACCCGCCCGCCAACGGACGATGATCCGGGGAATCCGAGCGTGACGTTTCGCCAGGAGAAACGGACGAATGCGACGCATGCGTCGCGGACGGACCCGGAGGCGCGGTTGACGCGGAAGAGTGGGGGGCAAGGCGCGCAATTGGCGTACTTGGCGAGTGTGTTGATGGATAATCGGCACGGGCTCGTGGTGGCGACCGACGTGACGCAGCCCGGCTACGAGGCGGAGTGTGCGAGTGCGCTGGCGATGGTGGGGAGCTTACCGCCGACGGCCCGGCGTCGGACGTTGGGGGCGGACAAGGGTTATGATCGGTGCGGGTTTGTCGACACGCTGCGGGCGTTGGGCTGGACGCCCCACGTCACGCCGAACGTGCACCGCACGCGGTTGCGGAGCGCGGTGGATGGCCGGACGACGCGCCATCCCAGCTATGCGATCAGTCAACGGCAGCGCAAAAAAGTGGAAGAGATCTACGGGTGGGGCAAGACGATTGGGTTGTTACGCAAACTCCGACATCGCGGGACCCCGCGGGTCGGGTGGGTGTTTACGTTCACGGCCGCGGTCTACAATCTGATGCGGATACGCACCCTGACCCTGGCCGGAGGCAGCCCCTGATGGGGCAGTGTGGGCCGCATTCGTCACGCCGACCGCACCGCGGGGGCGGTAATAGGGGACCGCACGCTGGTACACCGTCGTGTTACCCGGACAAACGCGGCTCACCATCAATTTTTCCGCAACCTGCTAGATCCTTTCATATCGGTTACCGGTCACCGGTCACCGGTCACCGGTCACCGAGCTCACGGGATCACCGGCAAGAGAAGATGCGACGGATACCGGCTCGAGTGATGGATAACGTTCTCCGCCACGACCCATTCCGTCTCATCGTAATTGTTCCCGCCCGTATTGAGGTTGCGGTCGAACCGTGGGAAATTGCTACTGGACACCTCCAACCGGATGCGGTGCCCTGGCCTAAAGTAGTTGCTCGTTGCGTGCAGGCTGATTCGGACCTCGTACACTCCACCCTCTTCCATCCACACCCACTTATCCCACCCCTCCCGGTATCGGGCCCTGAGGATTCCTTCCTGCACGTTGTACGCCGTCCCGTCGGGATACACGTCCACGAGCTTCGCGGTGAAATCCGTGTCCCGTGCGGAAGAAGACACATAGAACACGGCCTCGATGGGGCCCGTCACCTCGACGCCCTGCTCGAAAACCGGCGTTGTGTACACGAGTACATCGTGTCGCGTCTCCACCTCGGATTGATCGAACGCCCCTGCCGCTGCATCCGGCGTTCCCGTGCAGCACACCGGCCCTCCGACGGACGGAACCGGTGTCTTCGGATCGTAGACGTAGCGATCGGGCGGACCATCGCCCGGCTTTGCCGTCCGCAATGCCCCCGTGCCGAACCGGCTGTTGGCGTGGCCATCGCTGTGGAGGTAGTACTTGGTGAAGTTGGTGCGTGCGAGGGGCCATTCGTTCTCTCCGCGCCACTCGTTCCTGCCCATGACGTAGATCTGCACCTTGGGCATCTCGGTCACGCCGTTCTCGATACCGCGAAGCCAATAGTCGAACCAGTGCACGTAGAGTGACCAGAGATCGAACCGAGCGTCTCCGACATTGAGCGCGCCAACGACGGTCTCGCTGGTCGCCGTCTCCGAGCGGCAGTGTGTAGTGGGCGAAATGATGATGAATTGATTGTCCCGCGCCCGGGCGCTCACAGCCTTGCGCCGCATGAGATTGAACTGATAGAGCGTCTCCCCGACGCCGAAGTCGAACCAGGAATTCACCTGGAGCGACGGTGTGTCGAACCGATCCGTCTCCACGAGATACCCGCGATCGAGCCACCACTGGCTCGCCGGCCGATTCGAGACGACGGTTTCCCAATCGCTGGGTGGCGCACCGGATTTTTCCAGCATGTCGATGAGGGGGAGCGATTCCCAGATCTCGCGATAGTCGATCTCGGGCAGGGTCGGACCGAGGGTAAAGGCCTCTCCGGCCCGGATCACCACGTCCCGCGATGTGCCAGGCGGGGGACGCAGAAAGACCTTGCTGCCGTTCGCCCTGAACCATCCGACGCCCGCGGCCATCTCGATGGCGCCGCCGTTGACGCCCCCAAAGCCTCGATGGGGAATCGAGCTGCCCGCGGCCTGCGGAATCATCGCGGCCAGGTGCGGGTTCCGTGCCTTGGCCTGCATGACCTGAACGTCCCCCAGATAGGAACATCCGTAGGTACCCACCTTGCCGTTGGACCACGGTTGCGTTGCCGCCCATTGTGTCGCGTCGTAACCGTCCTCCACGTCCGGTGTGGAAATGGTGAACTCGCCCTCGGATTCGAACCGCCCACGGGTGTCTTGCACCGCAACGAGGTAGCCCTGTCCGGCGAACTCATAGGCTCCGGCCCACACCCGACGGTAGAAGCGCTGTTTGTTGTACGGGGTTCGAAGCAAGATGACGGGAAGTTCGTCCCCTCCCCCAACGGGATAGTAGAGATCGGTGGAGAGCCGCACGCCGTCCCGCATGGGAACCATGACGCTCCGCTCCACGCGCACATCATACCTCGGCTCCGGTGGGGGTATCGGCCCTTCGGACTCTTGGGCGCAGGCACCGGGCGGGAGGCCAAACGACACGGCCCAGACAACGCAGGTCACGACTAGCATTGCTTTCATTTTGTTGCTCCCTCCCCCAAGGCTCAAACCGGTACGAGCTACTCGTTGATACCGAGAATGTGGTGCGCATGCAGGGCAGTGGCAATCTCTTGGATTCGGGCCTGGCGGCCGGTATCCTGACGGCCTTGCCAAGCGTGCCGGCAGATGCGAGTGTTTCCTGTTCGGCGAGATCCACGCAACCGTACACAGCTTTCGAAGAAGTTTTGAAAATCTCATGACTGAGCAAACCTTTGGGCCTCCATTCCGCGCCGATCATGTCGGCAGCCTCCTGCGACCACCGGAGCTGAAACAGGCGTTCCGCAGCTTCCGGAATGGAAGCATCACGGCGGAGGCGTTCCGTGACATTCAGGACGAGTGCATTCGGGACGTCGTGGCCCTGCAAGAAGAGGCCGGATTACAATCCATCACGGACGGCGAGTTCCGGCGTGCCTCGTACTGGGCACACTTCGTCGAGAAGGTTGACGGGTTCGGGGTGGAGCAGGCCCTTTTCACCTTCGGAGATGCCGACGAGCAGTCTCAGGAATTCCTCGCCCCGCACGTGACGGACAGGGTCCGACGCACCCGAAGCATCTCCGGGGACGAGCTGGATTTTCTCCGAGGTGCGACACGCCACACGCCGAAGCTCACGCTTCCCTCTCCCCCGACGATGCACTTCTGGCGAGGCCGGGAAGGCGTGGAGCGAGACGCCTATGAGGATCTGGATGTGTTCTTCACCGACCTGGCGGCGGTATACCGCGAGGAGATCGACGATCTGGTCTCCCGTGGCGCCCGCTACATCCAGATCGACGAGGTACCCCTCGCCATGCTGTGCGACGGCGGAGTTCGGGAGAAACTCACCTCCACGGGCGAGGACCCGTCGCAGCTCATCACCAAATACGTCGAGCTGATCAACGCCTCCCTCCGCCACAGACCCAGCACGTTGCGGGTGGCGATGCACCTCTGCCGCGGCAATCTCAAAGGCAAATGGCTATCGGAAGGCGGCTACGAAGCAATCGCCGAACGACTCTTCAACGAGATCGAGGTGGACGCGTTCTTTCTGGAATACGACACCCCCCGCGCCGGCGACTTCGCTCCGCTCAGGTTCGTCCCCAAGGACAAAACAGTCGTACTCGGCCTGATCAGCACAAAGACCCCGCAGCCCGAGAACGTCGACGCCCTCTGCAAACGCATCGACGAAGCAAGCGGCTTTCTGCCGCTGGAGCAGCTTGCCTTGAGCCCGCAATGTGGTTTTGCCAGTACCGTGGCGGGGAATCCGGTCAGCGTTGACGACGAGAGGGCGAAGCTGGGACTGGTGACGAGGGTGGCGGGCGAGGTTTGGGGGGGGACGTGAGACGTGAGACGTGGGACGTGAGACGTGAGACGTGAGACGTGGAACGTGAGACGTGATGTGCGTGTTTTTGGGTGGTCGAGCGTAGGAATGATGACGGATTCTAGCAGGTTGCGGAAAAAGTCGGGTAATGGACGATAGCATCGCGAGCCGGAAGTTCTTATCGTAGAGGGACCTCGATGGGAGTGCCACGATGCGCGGGAACAAGACGAATCAGTCGGCGCTGTTCAGCTATATCAGTGCGGAGGATCGGGTGCCCTCCGACCATCCGTTGCGCGCCCTGCGGGCGCTGGTGGACCCGGTGTTAGCCCGGCTCTCGCCGCAGTTGGACCGGCTGTACGCGCGGCGGGGCCGGCCGTCGATTCCCCCGGAACATTTGTTACGCGCGTTATTGCTGCAGGTGGTGTATACGATCCGGAGCGAGCGGCAGCTGATGGAGCAGCTCGATTACAACATCTTGTACCGATGGTTTGTGGGGTTGAATCTGGACGACGCGGTGTGGGTGCCGACGGTCTTTACGAAGAATCGGACGCGGCTGGTCGAGGGGGGCATCGCGGATGCGTTTCTGGCCGAAGTGTTACAGGAGGCGGAGCGGCGGGCGTTGTTGTCGAATGAGCATTTCACCGTCGACGGGACCTTGCTGGACGCGTGGGCGAGTCAGAAGAGTTTTCAGCCGAAGGCCGGCACCCGCCCGCCAACGGACGATGATCCGGGGAATCCGAGCGTGACGTTTCGCCAGGAGAAACGGACGAATGCGACGCATGCGTCGCGGACGGACCCGGAGGCGCGGTTGACGCGGAAGAGTGGGGGGCAAGGCGCGCAATTGGCGTACTTGGCGAGTGTGTTGATGGATAATCGGCACGGGCTCGTGGTGGCGACCGACGTGACGCAGCCCGGCTACGAGGCGGAGTGTGCGAGTGCGCTGGCGATGGTGGGGAGCTTACCGCCGACGGCCCGGCGTCGGACGTTGGGGGCGGACAAGGGTTATGATCGGTGCGGGTTTGTCGACACGCTGCGGGCGTTGGGCTGGACGCCCCACGTCACGCCGAACGTGCACCGCACGCGGTTGCGGAGCGCGGTGGATGGCCGGACGACGCGCCATCCCAGCTATGCGATCAGTCAACGGCAGCGCAAAAAAGTGGAAGAGATCTACGGGTGGGGCAAGACGATTGGGTTGTTACGCAAACTCCGACATCGCGGGACCCCGCGGGTCGGGTGGGTGTTTACGTTCACGGCCGCGGTCTACAATCTGATGCGGATACGCACCCTGACCCTGGCCGGAGGCAGCCCCTGATGGGGCAGTGTGGGCCGCATTCGTCACGCCGACCGCACCGCGGGGGCGGTAATAGGGGACCGCACGCTGGTACACCGTCGTGTTACCCGGACAAACGCGGCTCACCATGAATTTTTCCGCAACCTGCTAGGCTTCGTGGACCAAGCTTCTGTCATGCGCAGCCATCGGTCTCTCGATGCATGGAAGGTCGCCCGCCAACTGAGCATCAAAGTCATGCAAAAGACCGACGATCACTACCATCCTCGGGCTCGGTCGCTGTTTGATCAACTGAGGCGGGCCTCCGTTTCGATCGAAGCCAATATCGTCGAGGGATACGCGCTGCAGACCAAGCCGCAGTTTCGGAGACATCTGAGAATCGCTCTTGGTTCGGGAGCGGAAACGGAGGGTTTTCTCGAGTTGATCGCTGCCCTAGAATATTTGCCCAAGGACGTGGTAGCAGAGTTGCGAGATCTGACCGCAAGAAGTATGGCGTTGGTGTACGGACTCTTACGCTATCTCGGTCGCCCCTGAACGTCTCACGTCTCACGTCTCACGTCTCACGTCAAACGTCTCACGTCTCACGTCTCACGTCTAACGTCCCAGCAACTCCGCCCTCGCAATCGCCTCCAAATGCACCTCGTCCGGACCGTCAGCCAACCGGAGCGACCGTATCATCGCCCACGCATGAGCAAGACCTGTGTCGCCACTCACGCCCTTGCCACCGTGCACCTGGATGGCGCGGTCGATGACGTCTAGGGCCATCCGGGGCGCGACGACTTTGATCATGGCGATCTCTTTGCGCGCTACCTTGTTGCCCACGGTGTCCATTCGGTGTGCTGCCCACAGGGTGAGCAGGCGGGCCTGATCGATCTCCATCCGCGACTTCGCGATGTCTTGTCGCACCGAGCCCATCTCGGCGAGGGTTCGGCCGAAGGCGGTGCGCTCGAGCGCGCGACTGCACATCATCTCGAGCGCGCGCTCCGCGGCGCCGATGGTGCGCATGCAGTGATGGATGCGGCCGGGTCCGAGTCGGCCTTGGGCGATCTCGAAACCCCTGCCCTCACCGAGCAGGATGCTGCTCGCCGGCACGCGAACGTCCTTGAACTCGATCTCTGCGTGGCCGTGCGGTGCGTCGTCGTAGCCGAAGACGGTGAGCATGCGCTTGATGGTGACGCCCGGCGTGTCGCGTGGCACCAGGATCATCGACTGCTGGTGGTGGCGTTCGGCTTTGGGGTCCGTCTTGCCCATGAAGATGAACACTTGGCAACGCGGGTCGCCGGCGCCGGAGGTCCACCACTTGTGGCCGTTGATGACGTAGTCATCGCCGTCGCGCTCGATTCGTGCCTGGATGTTCGCGGCATCTGACGACGCGACGTCTGGCTCCGTCATCGCGAAAGCAGAGCGGATCTCGCCGCTCAGCAGCGGCTGGAGCCACTGTTTCTTCTGTTCCTCGGTGCCATAGCGGACCAGCACCTCCATGTTGCCGGTATCCGGCGCCGAGCAGTTGAACACCTCGGGCGCCAAGGGGGAGCGGCCCATGATCTCGCACAGCTGGGCGTACTCGTAGTTCGTGAGGCCTGCGCCGTACTCGCTTTCGGGCAGGAACAGATTCCACAGGCCTTCCGCCCGCGCCTTTGGCTTCAGCTCCTCGACGATCGGGAGCGGCTGCCAGCGGTCCCCCTCGGCAACTTGAGCACGCATGACGGGCTCGTTGGGATAGATATGCTCGTCCATGAACGCCTCGAGGCGCTCCTTGAGGTCTCTCGCCTTGTCGGACAGATCCAGGAACATCGTTGACTCCTCCGCGTGTCTCCCCGCCCTAGTCGCCGGGTCGTATCATCCGAGTTATAATGGCCGGTCAGTGCCATGCTTCGCTAGAACGGGAGGGGTTTGCCGCGTCGGCAACGCGCTCCCGCTCGAGGAGCGTAGCAGTGGCCTCCCAAATGAGAGCGAGCATATGACCGCCGATAGCATTGTTGTGGTGGGTGCAGCCGGCACGCAAGCGCGCGCGATGCTGCAATACCTATCGCGTGCCATGGACCTCTCCGGCCTCGTCGCCGTGGACCTCCACTGGCGCGACGAAGTGCGAACCGAGGTGGAGAAGTTGGGCGTCGAGGTCATCACGGGCAACGTCCTTGCCGATGACCGCGATCGGCTGCTGAAGCGCCAACCGGCGACCGCACTGCTCGTGAACCTGGCCGGTCCCTACTACGTCATCGGGACATCACTGCTGGAACTCGCGCTCGAATTGGGCGCTGACTACCTCGATATCTGCGACGACGTGGACGCCACCGAGCGCCTTCTCGAATTGGACGGGGACGCCCGAAGCAAAGGCATACGCGCTCTGATCGGCATGGGATCGTCCCCCGGAACCACCAACATCTTGATTCGCACAGCCCTCGACGCATTGGGCACGCCCGAACGGGCCACGGTCGACCTTGCCTGGACAGTGGATCGCGCCGACATGACCCGAGCGGCATTCGACCATGTCATGCACTGTTACGCCACCGCCCTGCCGGGCTCGATGGGCGTGCCCGAGTGGGACGAGCTCGAGCCTCGCTACGTGGACTTTCCGCCTCCCGTGGGACGACAGCTCACCGTCAGGCTAGGACATCCGGAGCCGCTCACGATATCTCATTTTGCCGGCGTGTCCCAAGCCGTCAACCGGGGAGGGACCTCTCCGGATGAACATGCGCACCTCACCTGGGCCATCGCACGGCTCCTCGACCCCGAGCGGCTGGAGGGTGCCGTTGATGACAGGTTGTGGAACCTGTATTGCCAATACGATCGCATCGGCACAGAGCGATGGACGCGAATCGGCTCGGGCCTGCAGATCGACGTGACCGTCGACGGGGATGGCTATCGCTTCGCCTCTGGGTCAGACATGACCATGGAAGAGGCCACCGGAACCCCGGCGGCGGCCGGAGTCCTTCTCATGTTGGACCGAGCGCTGCCCGATCCAGGGGTGTGGGCTCCGGAGTGCCTCGCACCCATTTCTTTCTTTGAAAAAGTACGACAAGTTTCGTCTGGCGGAGGCGGGCTGCATCTGCTGCACCTGCGCGATGGCCGCCCGGCAGAGGCTGGGCGTATTCGGGATCTGCTTGCCGGGAATAGTTGAACAGCCTGGGTCGACGTTCTGGTAGAAAGGTGATCGGTTACCGGTTACCGGTTACCGGTTTTTAGGTTACCGGCTTCAGATCTAGTACCTCGACACCCCGGACCTGTCATCTGTAACCGGTCACCGGTAACCGATAACCGTGGACCCCGGGACCCTGCGCGGCGCGACGGGACATTCAGTGGTAGACTTCGGTCGCCAGGCCCACCACCGTTCTTTAATCCAAAGGTTGGTATGATGGAGCAGATCTCGAGGAGTTCCCGCACGGTCGGTGCGGTAGCAGCGGCGGTCGTTTTTCTCGCGGCGTGCGGCGGCGCGGCAGATCAGGACGAGGCGATTGCGTTTGTCAACGTGAACGTGGTCCCAATGGATGCGAACCACGTCCTGACCGATCAGACCGTCGTCGTCCGTGATGGACGCATCGCTGAGATGGGTCCCGCATCGAGTGTGGACGTACCGAGAAATGCGGTCGAAGTGGATGGGAGCGGGAAGTATCTCATGCCGGGCATCGCGGAAATGCACGGGCATGTGTTCACCACCGACGTGATTACACCGGAGGTAGCGGAGACCTTCCCGGAGCTCTACGTCCTGACCGGCGTCACCACGGTGCGTACCATGGCGGGTTCACCCTGGCAGTTCGAGCTGCGCGACCCTATCGAGAGTGGCGCCCTGATAGGCCCGCACATCTACACGGCGAGTCCGTCGCTCAACGGCAACAGTGTGAATGATGTCGAACACGCTCACCAACTGGTTCGGGAGCATCACGCCGCCGGTTACGATCTTCTCAAGGTGCATCCCGGACTCTCACGCGCGGAGTACGACGCCATCGTCGAGACCGCTGCGGAGCTCGGGATTCGCGTCGCCGGTCACGTTTCAGAAGACGTCGGCATCCGCCGGGCGCTGGAGGCGCGGCAGGGTGTCGATCACCTCGATGGGTACTATATCGAAGCCGGTGCCGACGATGCGACGATGGCGGAGCTGGCACAAATCACGAAAGAGGCGGGCGTCTACAACGCGCCTACCATGGATCTCTGGAAGACGGTCCTGGGAGTGTATCAGACAGAGGAACTCAGTCAACGCGCCGAGCTGCGGTACATGCTCCCCGCACTGGTCGAACAGTGGGTCACTCAGACGGCGGGCATTGTTCAGAACGCCGTGGCGAATCGTGCGGAGGCCAATCGCGAGCTCGTCGCGCGCGACCGCATGCTGAGCGCACTACACCAGGCGGGAGCCAAGCTACTGCTCGGCTCGGACTCACCACAAATCTTCAGCGTACCCGGCTTTTCGCTCACCCACGAGCTTCCGGCTATGGTAGACGCCGGAGTTCCTCCTTATGCGGCCCTCGAGGCGGCGACACGAAACGCCGCCGAGTATTTCGGCGAGGAAGACGAGTTTGGAACGGTGGAAGTCGGTAAGCGCGCAGACCTGATTCTCGTCGAGGGCAACCCGCTGGATGACATCCGCAATGTGCACAGACAGGCGGGCGTAATGGTCCGCGGTCTCTGGATTCCCAAGAGTGAGATCGAGGAGCGGCTCGAGCGAATCGCGACCCTTGTGGCGCAGTAACCCTCGCCCCGCACACCACCCCGCGCCAGGAGCAGGGAGCGGGGAGCGGGGAGGAGGGAGGAGGGAAATCCGAAAATTCAATTTTCCATCTTGGATATTGAATATCGGATATTGGATATTGGATATTCATTAATCCCAAACATCCGGACCCAATGAAGAAGCCCGTTAACCCAAGCATCCCCGCCGGTCGTCAAGGCAATGACATCCCGCGCCGAACCGTCATCGCCGGTGGGCTCGCGGCCGGACTGACACTCACCCTTGGGACCTCCATGAGCCGAAGAGCGGCGGCCACCACCGGCAAACGCGTGTTCTTCGGCATGATCGGGACGGAGACGAACACCTTCTCGCCGATGCCGACAGGCATGGAGACTTTCATGGACTCCTACATGGGGATGGGAGAGCTGGACGATGACTCCTCTCCACTGGTGACACCGCTGCGGTTGGCTCGAGAGGTGGCGGATAGGAACGACTGGGAGGTCATCCAGGGACCGATCACCTTTGCCGCTCCGGGCGGGGTGACGCCGCGTAGGGTATATGAGGATCTGCGGGCCAAGTTCCTGGCAGATCTCGAAGCTTCCCTCCCGATCGACATCGTCGCCCTCATGCTCCACGGCGCGATGGTGGCGGAAGGCTATGACGATTGTGAGGGAGATCTCTTCAAGCACATTCGCCGTGTTGTTGGTGATAAGGCGGTGGTCGGGTCCGTGTTCGACGCCCACGCACATCTGGGACCCGAGATGCTAGAGTATGCGGATCTTCTGATCCCTATGAAGGAGTATCCGCATACGGATTTCGTGGAACGATCGGAAGAACTCATCGCGCTGTCGGCGGCGGCGGCGCGCGGCGAGATCGAGCCCGTCATGAGTGTCTTCGATTGCCGCATGATCGACGCGTTCCACACGCCGCGCGAACCAATGCGCGGCTTCGTCGACAAGATGATGGCGCTCGAACGATCAGACGCGGACATTCTCTCGATCTCGCTCTTCCAGAGCTTCCCCTGGAGCGATGTCCCCGTGATGGGCGCCAAGATGCTGGTGATCAGCGACAACCGGCCGGACAAGGGCGCGCGCGTTGCTGAAGACCTGGGCCGCGAACTTTTTTCCCTGCGCGGCAAGGTGAGCGAGCCGAAACTTTCCATCGACGTCGCGATCGACCGGGCTCTCGGCGTCGATGGCGGACCAGTCGTCCTGGCGGACTTCGCCGACAATCCGGGCGGCGGCGCACCCTGCGATTCGACGTTCCTGCTGCAAGGACTGCTGGATCGTGGAATCACCAATGCGGCTTTCGGACGACTCTATGACCCGTTGGCATTGGAGCAGGTGAAGCTCAGGGGCGAGGGGTCGCGCTTCAGTCTGCGCATCGGTGGCAAGCTCAGCAGGATGTCGGGCCAGCCGGTCGACCTGGAGATAGAGGTAAGAAAGATCTTAAAGGGCGAGGAGACGGGAGTGCATGGGGAGGCCGGGGTCTGGTTCGAGGGTGCTTGGGTTCGAGGCGCCGGCATCGACATCGTCCTCGGCGACAGTCGCGGCCAGACCACCGAGCAAACGGAGTTCTTACGCTTCGGCATCCCCTTGAATGAAAAGAAGATCATCATCGTCAAGTCGAGCCAGCACTTCTACACCTCGTTCGCCCCGATTGCGAAAGAGATCCTCTACGTCGACTCACCGGGCGTACTGGCGACGGACCTCACGCAACTGCCGTTCGAGCGGATCAAGCGACCGATGTGGCCCTTCGATGAACAACCGTTTGGATAGCCCTCCGCACCGCCCCGCACCAGGGAGGAGTCTCCCTTCACACCGCCCCGCACCAGGGAGGAGGGAGGAGTCTCCCCTCACACCGCCCCACACCAGGGAGGAGGGAGATCCGAATAAACAAATTTCAATATTGGATATTGGATATCGGATATTGGATATTGGATATTGGATATCGGATATTGGATATTGGATATTCAATTCGGCATCACCGGTAAAGAAACATGCGAGGGCCGCTGGCGATCGTGATAGATCGTCTGGTGTGCGACACGCCACTCCGTATCCGTGGCCACCGGATTCCCCGTATTCTGATTCGCGCTGACAAAGGGAACGGCGCTGCTCGAAATCTCGAGCCGAACCCGGTGGCCCGGCAGGAACGCGTGGCCAACATCGAATAGATCGATCCGGTATTCCTCGGTGCGCCCCGGCGTGAGCAGCTCGGGACTGCCGTACCCGTGTCGGTAGCGGGCCCGCACCACTCCGATGGGGAGTGTCCCCAGCCTGATCGCACGACCGTCCGGATAGACATCGAGGAGCTTCGCGGTGAAGTCGGTGTCGAGGGCGTCGCTGGCGGCGTATAGCGTCACAGAGATACGGCCCACCACCTCGAGAGGCTCCGCAAGGACCTCGCTGGTGTAGACCAGGACGTCATCCCGCCTCTCGATGGGACGATGATCGAGCGGTAGCTCACCACCGCCGCCGACCGCCGACGGCGCCGGGTGGTGTGGGTCGTAGGTATACCGGTCCGGAGGCTCGGCGGTCGGGCGATCCCAGCTCAGTCTTCCGTCGCCAATCAGCGAGTTGGCTCTGCCCCCACCGCGGAGGTAGAGTCGCTTCACCTGTGCCTCGACGGGTGGGTACTGGTCGAAGGCGCGCCATCGGTTCGATCCGGTTACGTAGATGCGGGCGCGCGGGAAGTCGAAGCTCGCGGCCGTTCCCTTCAGGTAATGATCGAAGAACGCCAGATGAAGCGCTCGGGTATCGATCACGGACTCGCCCGGAAGAGACAGCTCGCCTATCTGTAGCTGGCCGCCGATGAAGGTCTGCACATGGGTCCATGGTCCAATGATGACATACTGTTGTTCCTTGGCGGGTGAATGCGCCGCCATGCCGTCCCAGTAGTGGAGAGCGGCCGGCTGATCGCCGTCGAACCAGCCGGTCACGTGCAGCGCGGGGATGTCCATCTTCTGGAAGTCATCAGGCCCAAAGTGGATCGCCTGCCAGTGAGGGTCCAGGTCGCCATACTGCACGAACTCGCGGAACAGAGGCATCCGCCGACCAAGCGCCTCGTCCATCGTGCTGAGCGGGCGGTGTCTATAAATCTTCGCCCAATCGAGACCCCGCTCGTTATTGTCCTGTTGGATTCGGCCCGAGACGTGATTGGTCCACGGGAGCGCCCAGCCCATCAAGAACGCGCCGCCTTGGTAGTTGAACACCCGGTCGAAGCCGGCCGCGGCGGTCGGGACGATGCATACGAGATGCGGAGGCCGCTCCCGGGCTGCCAACCACTGTACCGAGCCCAGATACGACACCCCCATCATGCACACCCGACCGTTCGACCACGGTTGATCCGCCAGCCATTCCACGCTGTCGTACCCGTCCGCGCCATCCGCAAAGAAAAACTCGAACGTACCCTCGGAGTCGCCTCGTCCCCGAACATCCTGCACGGCAAGGACGTAGCCCCGGCTGGCGAAGTACAACCCGAGCTCGGGGAACTCGAGCAACGCCATCGTCTTGTGATACGGAGTGCGCATCAGGATGACCGGATGCGGTCCGGACTCCTCCGGCAACCAGAGGTCGGCTGACAGCATCACGCCATCCCGCATGGGCATACGGACGTCGAACTGCCGGCGCACCTGGCCCCACGAAGGGGGCACGATCGTCACTAGGGCCCACAACGCGAGACCCACAGTCCCCCGGAGATTGATTCGCTGTCGCCGCCACCAATGCATGAAACGTCCTAACGCGAGAGGGTTATTGAATATCCAATATCCAATATCCGATGTCCAATAACCAATGTTCCTTATTGGATATTGGATATTGGATATTCGATATTCAAAGTCCTGTCATCGATCCACCTCGATCGACTCGTCCGCAAGCGTCCCCATGGCCTCTTCGAGCTTCCGTTCGAGTCGCTCCCGCCCGACGATGACGAAGACAATCACCGTGACCACAACCAGGGTCGCCGGCTCCCACAGGTTTGAACTGGGCGTCTCGATGTCCGGGAACACACCGCCTACGACTCTACCCGAGATGTTGACGGACCAGTGAAAGATGATCGCCCAGAACACGCTCGCGCGGGTGAACCCCCAGAGCACTGTCATAAGCACGCTGAAGGACATCGTGCTCACCGTGAAGGCGGCCGCCGACGTAAAGCCGGAGAAAACGCTGTCCCAGTACAGTGGTATGTGCCACACCGACCAGATCACTCCGAGGATGAGGCTCGCCGCCAGCGGCGAGTACCGCTTCAGCATTCTTGGCTGGAGGAATCCCCGCCATCCCGCTTCCTCACCCAGAGGTCCCGTCGTCATGGCGAGAAGGACGCCCGGAGCGAAGTACTGGCCGAGCCCCGCCGGGTCGATCCTCCCGATCCCACCGTGGGTGGCGCCGTAGATTAGCGTCGGAATCAGGTTCCACGCCAGTGGGAGGAACAGCGCGAACAGGATCCAACCCACCGATGCGCGGACCTGGAAATAGCGCCGCAGCAGACTCCGGAACCCGAGGATTCCAGCGGCGACGGCGGCAGCCACGAATCCGCCGACGGTCATGAAGTCACCGGTGTAGAAGAGGACCGTCGCGCCTGGACCTTCGAGCCCGGAAACGGCCCGGATGGTCCACCCCAGCCAGGGAACGCCGAATGCTACCAGGAAAAACACGACCACCGAGCGGCGGCTCCAGAGCGGTGTCATCGTTTGCACCGATCGACTCCCTTTAGTGAGACGATTGAATATCCAATATCCGATATCCAATATTCAATAACCAAAATTCATTTTTGGATATTGGTCATCGGATATTGGATATTCGATATTCGTTAGCGCATCACAGGCAACAGGACATGCGACCCGCGTCGAACATCGTGATACACCGTCTGATTAGCCGTCCTCCACTCGGTATCCGTAGCAACCGGGTTGCCGGTGTTTTGGTTCGGGTTCACCGACGGATCGCTGCTGGAGATCTCGATTCGGATCCGGTGTCCGCGAAGGAACCTGTGCGCGATGTCGAAGAGTTCTATCTGAAACAGCTCGGGCTTGTCAGGCGTGAGCAGTTCGGTGCGCTTATAGCCGTTGCGATACCGGGCGCGGCGCACACCGGTCGTGGGTCCCAGGCCCAGCGCGCGGCCGTCGGGATACACGTCGGCTATTCTGGCGGTAAAATCGGTGTCGAGGGCGTCACTCGAGGCGTAGAGATTGACGAATACGCGCCCGATGATCTCGACGGGGTCCTCGAGCACCTCGGTAGTGTAGACCAGCACGTCGTCGCGGCGCTGTAGCGGTCGCCGGTCCTCGGCGTGGCCGCGTCCTGCAAGTGGACGCTTGGGGTCGTATGTGTAATGGTCAGGGCGCTCGTCGCCGGGTTCGTCCCAGGAGAGGGTACCGTCGCCATCAAGCGTGTTTGCGCGGCCACCGCTGTGGAGGTAGAGCGGTGTCGGCTGCGCCATGCGCGGCGGATAGACGGCGGACTCCCGCCACTCGTCCACGCCCGTGACGTACACGCGAGCGCGTGGCTCGTCGAAGCTCGGTGCGGTTCCTTTGAGGCAATAGTCGAAGAATTTGCGCCGCACCTCCTGGATGTTGATCACCGACTGTGGTGCCAACGCCAGCCCACCGACATTGAGCGCGCCGCCCAGGTAGGTCTGCGCGTGCGTCCAGGGTCCGACGATGAGATAGTGTTCTTGGTTGTCCGATTTGTGCGCGGTCATGCCATCCCAGTAGGAAAGGGCGCCGAGCTGGTCGCCGTCGAACCAGCCCGTGACCGTCAATACTGGAATGTCGATCTGACGAAAGTCTTCCGCCTCGAAGTTGATGGGCCGCCAGTATGCGTCTAACGTCGGGTGCTCGAGAAACTCCCTCCACAGCGGCATCCGCCGCCCCATGAACTCGTCCATCGTCAAAAGCGGCCGGTAGGCGGCGATCGCTTCCCAATCGAGGCTTGCGGCGCTCGGCCCCTGCGTTGCGCGGCCCGAGGTGCCGTTCAGCCATTCCAGCGCCCACGGGGCTACGAAGGCGCCCCCTCGATACGGTAACTCGTCGAACAACCGACCGGATGAGGCGGTGGGAATCATGCACGCCAAATGCGGCGGCCGCTCCCGCGCCGCCAGCCACTGGACGGTGCCGAGGTAGGAGCCGCCCGATGTGCCAACCTTTCCGTTGGACCAAGGCTGGCGTGCGATCCACTCGATCGTGTCGTACCCGTCCTCTCCCTCTCCGAAATAGAAGTGGAATTCACCATCGGAATCCCCACGTCCCCGCACGTCTTGCAACAGCACCGCGTATCCGTGCTGCACAAAGTATTTGAGCCGGTAGCGGTCGAATTGCGGTGCCTTCTGATAGGGGGTTCGCAGCAGGATTGCGGGAAATGTCCCCTCGGCATTGGGTAGCCAGATGTCCGTGGAAAGCTCGACGCCGTCCCGCATGGGAACCCGAACGTCGAAGTGCGCGCGAATCTGGGCGGCGGCAATCCCTGGCTGGGCGGAGAGCGCCAAGCAGAGGATTACAACCGCGCGGCTCACTACGGCCATATTGCCTCCAGCGTTTGCTGCCAGTTTTCCGGCTTCAGGTGCTCGACGAAGTAGGCGATCACCGTCCTCAACTGATGCAAGGCGTTTTGCCCCTGCAGGACGTGCACGCCCTCTGGGTAGATCATCATGTCGACCGGCTTGTTGGCCTCGATCAACTCATGGACGAGCTGCAGCGTGTTGGCCATTACCGCGTTCTGGTCGTTGGTCCCATGGTAGAAGAGCAGCTTCCCGTTCAACTGGCTCGCGTACATCAGCGCATTGGCTTTCTCGTACCCCTCGGGGTTGGCCTGTGGTGTTCGCATGATTCGGCCGATGTACTGCTTGGGACCGTTGCTCAGATCGGTGATCGGTGCTCCCGCGGCGCCGACGTGAAACACGTCCGGGTATCTCAGCATCATCATGGTGGTCAGGTATCCGCCGTGGGAGATACCCGTCACTCCCACCCGCGAGCCGTCCACGTACGGACGTTCGGCGAGCTGGCGAACGGCCGCCGCCTGGTCGTCCACATCCGATTGACCCATTCTCAAATAGTTGCCCGACTGAAACGCCTTGCCGCGAAGACGCGTACCGCGAGCGTCGAACTCCACCATGAGGAACCCCAGCTGCGCGACCGCCGCACTGAAGCCAGCCGACTGGTAGTTGTTCCGGACGGCCTTGGTATGCGGCCCGCCATACACGTTGACCAACACCGGATACTTTTTCGCGGGATCGAAGTCTACCGGCTTGTAGAGGATGCCGTGCGTGGTCGCGCCCCCGTCCGCCGTTTTCAGCGTGAAGATTTCCGGCGGCTGGAGCCCAAGCGCGTCGACCTGCGACACGTCGGTGGAAGCGAGGTTCCGAATAAAGCTCCCATCCGTGGCGAACAGGTCGACCTGCCGCGGGCTGGTCAACGAGGAGTGATCGTCGGTATAGAATTCGCCCGCGGGGTCCATGGACACGACGTGAAACCCGTCTTCCTTGGTGAGCCGAGTGATGCCGCTGCCGTCGAACTTCACCCGGAAGAAATGGCGATCCATCCCGAAGTTCGTGTGGCCCACGAAATAGATCCACTCGTCGGCCTCATCGATGTGGACGATGTCTTCGGTCTCCCATTCCACACCCTGGGTGACCTGGCTGACGAGGTTCCCCTGGAGATCGTAGAGATAGATGTGACGCCACCCGGTGCGCTCGGAACTCCACGTAAAGTGCAGCCCGTCTTCCAAGAGGTTGAAGTTGTGAGGCGGATCCAGAAACGTCTCCACTTCATCGACGAAGATGGTTCGCACCGATCCCGTGGCCGGATTCGCCGCCTTGAGTTCCACGCGGCTCTGCCAGCGGTTGACGAGCTGAAACGTCACCTCGCTTCCATCATTGAGCCATTTGATGTCTCGGATGAACGGAAACTCCTCGGTGCTCGCGGCGATGTCGACGCTCTGCTTGGTCTCGATGTCGACGATGTGCAGTTCGACCTTGGGGTCCTGGTCGCCCGCAAACGGATAGCGTATGAATTCCACGTCGGATTTCGTGGTCAGCTCGTGCAAGATCGGGTACTCATGTAACGCACCCTGGTCGGCCGTCAGATACGCAACCTGTTTGCTGTCCGGCGACCACACATACCAAGGACCCGCACCGAGGAAACCGACGAGGTTGCTCTCCGACGTACCGTGGGTGAGACGCGTTTCCTCACCGGTCCGGGTGTCGAAGAGAAACAGATTGTCGTGGTCCCGCACCACGACGAAATAGTTTTTGTCCGGGGACAGCGTCCGGCTCGCACCTCCCGATGCGATCGGCGCCGCTACGCTCGGCACCATGAGGCTTCGCATGGATTTGGCCCCGCGGTCGTACACGAACTGACCTTCGCCCACCGGGAAGCTCACGGTGTTGCCGTCATCCTCGAGCGTGAAACTCTCAAACGGAAGACCGGCCTGATCGCCACCGGCAAGCCGGTTGAAGTCGGCAACGATGCGACGCACGGTCCCGTCATCGAACAGCTGCGATTGCCGTCCGTTGCGCGGGTCGACCTTGTAGAAAGTCCGTTGCCCGCCGCTGTCCACCTCGGTCTCCACATAGCCCATTCCGTACGGGAGCCAGTTGAGCCTGAGGGTCCCCTCCGTCTTCGTCAGGCCGCCACTCAACACCAGCCCCACGAATTCGAAACCCCTGACCTGCGCCGAAGCCTGCGGCGCCGCCCCGAGAAGCCCCATCGAAGTAACAACAGCCGCAAGCACGTTCGGCTTCAGCGAATACCGTCTCCCCATTAACGTCTCCTCAGGATAACGTCCAACGTCTCACGTCTAACGCATATTGAAAGCACGCCCCTTGTTGCTACCATGGAGTCGACCAAGACCCAAGGACCACAACAAGGAGCGGCTCTCATGAAACTCACGACGAAGTATGTGGGGTTTGACGTCCATCAGGCAACCACGGTGGCCTCGGTGCGGGATGACAGCGGGCGGGTGCTCGCCCGGAGCGTCCTGGAGACGCACGGGCCGTCGCTCGTCGAGTTCCTTCGTGGCATGAGAGGGGCGCGGCACGTCGCCTTCGAGGTGGGAACGCAGTCGCAGTGGTTGCACGATCTGGTCGCGCCGCTCGCCGATCGCGTCGTCGTCTGTGATCCGCGTCAGGTGGCCCGCCAGGGCAACAAGGGCGATCAGGTCGATGCCGACCGGCTGTCCGAGTTGCTGCGGTTGGGCGGGCTGCGTCCGGTCTATCACGGCAGTGCGCATCGCGCCGACCTGAAGGAACTCACCCGCACCTACCGAAACCTGGTCGAAGACAGCACCCGCGTGATGCTCCGGATCAAAGCGCTGTTCCGCGCCCGCGCGATTCCGACCCCCGGCACGGGCGTGTATCAAACCAAGGCCCGTGTGCAGTGGCTCGAGCAACTCCCCGAGCGCGGGGTGCGGTTCCGGGCCGAGGTGCTCTACGCCGAACTCGATGTGCTGCGCGCGCTGCGTCCCAAGGCGAAGGGCGCGATGATCGCCGAGGGCAAGCGCGATCCGGCGTGGTCCGTACTGGGGGCAATCCCGTTCTACGGACCCGTGCGGGTCGCGCTGCTCCTGGCCACGATGGGAACGCCCTGGCGCTTTCGCACCAAACGGAATCTGTGGGCCTACGCGGGGCTGGCCGTGGTGACCTGGTCCAGTGCCGATCATACGTTCGTGGCGGGCCAGCCGGTCCGGCGCCGCCGCGCCCCGCTGACCCGGGGACTCAATCGCAATCACAACCGCGTACTGAAGGACGTGTTCAAAGGTGCGGCGACCGCTGCCGCATCGCGGCCTGGTCCGCTCCAGGACTTTTACCAAGCCTTAGTGGCCCGCGGGCTGCGCCCGGAGTTGGCACGCCTGACGCTCGCCCGCAAGATCGCCGCGCTCACGCTACGTCTGTGGAAGACAGGAGCGTCCTATGATCCGACGCAGTTGACGCGACAATCGTCCTAGTTCCTGAGGCGCTGGTGCGGGTGCGTTTACCTCGTCCACGGCTCCAGGATCCAGGACATCGGTGTGGGGGACAGTCTCGACAGAGCCGTCTGCCCGGCCAGCAGTCACGCCGAGGCACTCGTCTAACTCTAGGCCCCCTCGCAGAACCAGAAGAAGCGTCAGGCCGGCTCCGTGCCGAGTCTCAGATAGAACTATGGTTCGCCTCGCGCGACCAACGACGCTTGCATGTGTTCCGTCGGATCGGGAGACGAATTGAGGTGAATGATGCCGAAGAAGACTGCCCGGCGTACCCGGAAGCACCGGAAGTCGCCCTCAAAAAAGGTGGGGCTGATTGCCAGGGAAAAGAACGCCGACCAATCAGCGCAGACGAAGTCTGCCCTTGACAATCGCTTTCATAGAACGGCTCTGCCCATCAGCTGCGGCGTGACCACTTGCCAGCCTGTGAGTGCCGATCGCTTGATGACATTTTCCAGCTTCACAATGCAATGACCTTCCTTTTGAAAACGATAGCGCCGTCTGCTGCATGGGCTTGTTAGGTGGCGCTTGAGCCGCGTGCCGCAATTCACTCATTCGTAGGCCCCCAGACGTGCCACACAATGCGCCATTCGCCATCGATGCCCCGCCGCACCACATCGATGTAACGGTTCGTGAACGCCAGCGTATCCCGCGCGGCCTCCGACAGGACCACGGCGGTACCATCGTACCGCCGCAGCGCGACATCCCCATCCAGTAGAACATCCGGCGACTGATAATCAAGCGAGAGCGCTGTGAAGCCCTCGAATCCCGTCGTGTAGAAAGCCAGGGCAGCCTCCCGTCCTCGAATCGGCTCGCCCCCGGGCGGCAGAAGAACCGCATCGGGTGCGAAGAACTCCAAGTACCGCTCAAAAATGACATCCATCGGCTCTCCAGACGCAAAAATCAGCTCGATGGAGTCGAGCTGGACGTCCAGCATCGCACGATCGATCTCCGTCGGCACGTCAGAGCTTCCGCTGCATGATGCGCAAATCATCAGCACACCGATCGCAACGCGATCCCTCATACGCATGCACCGTACCTTTGCTGGAGGCGCCACCTAACTCGTTGTCGACAGACCGTGTCATCCGTTCGCACGGCAACCTCGCCGTCCAAGTGCTCACGTCCCCAACTGCCGAAACCACCCACCCACGAAACATATCCCTGCGTATACCGGATCCGCCAACCGGGCTTAGACTGCGAGCCACGCCGAGTAATCCCTCGATGCATATTCGCATTATACATGCGAGGCACCGCGCTTGGCCGCGAACTCCCGCCTCCCGATCCGCGGTCCTCCGCACTCGGTCCGTGACATCCGCGGCTACCGAACGGTGTCGCTCGTCAAGAACGAGAAGTTCCCAAACCGATACACCACGCTCCCGTCTTCCAGCCGATCGGGCTCCACAGCGCCACGCCGCACCTCGTCAAACGCTGCCTTCAATTCCTCCAGCCGAACCGGGTTTACCCGTGGCGTATTGTGGGCCGGCAACAGCATCTCGAGCTCGGGCACGAGGGCGGTCAGCCGCTCGACCGAGGCCGCGTAGGCTTCGAGGTCGGTCTCGGGCACGAACAGCCAGATCGTGCCTTCGTAGAACGAGTCGCCTGTCCACAGGAGACCGTGATCGCGGTCCAACAGCGCAATGGCGTCCGGCGTGTGTCCCGGAATGCTGAGCACCTCGAGCGTTCGATCGCCGAGTTCCACGAGATGTCCGTCTTCGATGAACTGGGTGACCTCGAACGGTCGCGTGTGGTAGGACGACGCATCGACATCGACGGGTAGCGGCCGACACAATGCTGCCGGGGCAACCTCTTCACGCAGGTCTCCGGTGATGCCGAGGCGATAATCCGGTCTTTCGGCATGAAGGCGGGTGTACTCGGTGTTCATCGCCAGAATCGTGCTGAAATCTGCGTTGCCGCCCACATGATCGAAATGCGTATGAGAGTTCAGTACCTGAACCGGAAGGCTCGTCAGTTCCTCGACCACAGCGGTGATGCTGCTAATACCCATCCCCGTGTCGAAGAGCAATGCTTGGTCCCTCCCCAGGATCAAGTATGAGATCACTTCCTGAAACTGGTACGGCTCGGAGATGGAGTAGACGCCGTCCGTAATTGCATGGACCTCGAACCAGTCGTCTGCGACGGGGATCCGCTCCAAGGTTTGATAGACAGGTCGCGGGATCAGATCACACCATCGTTCCACCGCGTCGGGCTCCGGAGCGCAGGCAGCGGCTGACGCCACAACAGCGATGGGGAGGCAGTTCGTCCGCCAAGATAGTCTTCGTGATAGTCTTCGTGTCGTGTCCATCATCTAATCGGTGACCGGCGGGAGAACTCTCGGCGAGGCTGTAGGGGGAGGGAGGAGGGTGCGGTAGGCGCGACGACACCCTGCCCACACCCCACACCCCACACCCTACACCCTACACCCTACACCCCACACCCTACAACCCGATAGACCTCCGTGACGGTCGAGGCGAGAACTGAATATATTCAGCTGATATCTGGATATTAGGAGCCCGATCACCCATGCGAGCCAAACCACTGGATGGAATACGCGTGTTGGACCTCACTCGGCTTTTGCCGGGTGCGTTGTGCACATTACACCTCGCCGACATGGGGGCCGACGTCATCAAGATCGAGGACCCGTGGCAGGGGGACTACGGACGATCCATGGGGACGACCAACAAGGCCACGTCGCCTTACTTCCTGGTAATGAATCGCAACAAACGCGGCCTCAAGCTCGACTTGAAACAAGTGCTCGGACGGCAGGCCTTCTTTGATCTGGCCCGCGACGCGGACGTGGTGATCGAGAGCTTTCGCCCTGGCGTGGTCGATAAGCTGGGTATTGGCTACGAGGCGGTGCGGGCGCTAAATCCACACATCGTTTACTGCTCAATCAGCGGTTACGGGCAAACCGGTCCTTATCGCGAAAGAGCAGGTCACGATCTCAACTATTGTGCGTACGCCGGCATCACCGACCAGATTGGCCAGCGTGGCGCCGCGCCGGCGGTGCCCAACTTCCAGATCGCGGATCTCGCTGGCGGCTCCTTGAGTGCGGCCATGGGAATCTTGGCCGCCCTGTTGGATGCGCAACGCACGGGCAATGGGCGCTACATCGATGTTTCCATGACCGATTGTGCGCTTGCCCATAGCGTGATACCGCTGGCAGCCCTCGCCACGGACGGTGAGGTGCAGCCACGGGGAGCGGACACGCTGTCCGGCGGTTTACCCTGCTATGGAGTGTACGCAACCTCCGACGGCCGCTATATGGCTTTGGGTGCCCTGGAAAAGAAATTCTGGCAGCGATTCTGCGAGAAAATCGAACGACCCGATTTGATCTCAGAGCACCTGGTGAGTGGGGCAGAAGCGGATCGGGTGCATGCTGAAGTCGCGGCCATCTTTGGGTCCAACACGCAGGATCATTGGACAAAAACGTTTGCCGACGTCGACTGCTGTGTTGCCCCCGTGCTGACCCTTACTGAATCGATGGAAAACGAGCAGCTGCAGGCACGCAAGATGTTCGTCACTCAAGATGACGGGCCACAGTTTGGAGTTATTTTCGAAAGTTGTGGATTGGAGGAATGAGAAAGGCGGCGTATCCTTTCGTGTAGTCAGTTGAAACGTACACGAGATCCGGTTGTGACGACCGGAGAAAGGACACGCCACCGATGTTGAGGATAATAGAGAATGCGTCTGAGAGCAAAGGGAACGGACTGTTCGCAGACCTGGACGAGCTTGCCAGAGAGGGAGCTCGGCGGATGCTGGTGAGTGCGTTGGACGCGGAAGTGACCGAGTATGTCGAGCGATATCGGATTGAGCGAGACGGAGAGGGCCGCGCCCTGGTGGTGCGCAATGGCAAAGCCCGTCCCCGCAAGGTGACGCTGGGTGCTGGTACGGTCACGGTGACCGCGCCACGGGTGCATGACCGTCGTATGCGGGCGCAGTTCACGAGCAAGATTTTGCCTCCCTATATGCGGCGGTCGCCGAAGGTGGCGGAGGTCTTGCCGGTGTTGTATCTGCGCGGTCTGTCGACGGGAGATTTTCGCGAGGCGTTGCCGATCTTGTTGGGTGAGGACGCATCAGGCTTGTCCCCGACGACGATCACGCGATTGACGGCGGCGTGGGAGGGGGAATACCAGGCGTTTCGCCAGCGTGATCTGCGTGATCGGGAGTATGTGTACGTCTGGGTCGACGGGATCCACTTCAACATTCGCCTCGAGGCCGACCGGCTGTGTACGCTGGTGATGCTGGGCGCCCGGGCGGATGGGACGAAAGAGCTGATCGCGGTGGAGGACGGCTATCGGGAGAGCACGGAGAGCTGGTTGGCGGTGTTGCGCGATCTGAAGCGTCGGGGGATGCGGGCCCCGGTGCTGGCGATTGGGGATGGCGCGTTGGGGTTCTGGGCAGCGGTGCGGGAGGTGTGGCCGGCGACGCGGCAGCAGCGCGACTGGGTGCACCGGATGGCCAACGTGTTGGACAAGCTTCCGAAACGTTTGCAGCCGGCGGCGAAGCGGGTGTTGCGCGAGATGATGTATGCGGAGTCGCGTGCGGAGGCCGAGGCGCTGGTCGAGCGTTTCGCCACCGCGTATGCGGCCAAGTATCCCAAGGCGGTCGCCTCGCTCACGCGGGACCAGGAGCACCTGTACAGCCATTTTGATTTTCCGGCCGAGCATTGGAAACATATCCGTTCGACGAACGTGATCGAGTCTGCCTTCGCGACGGTCCGGTTACGACAGCGCGTGACCAAGGGAGCGGGCTCGCGGAGCAAAGGGCTGACGATGGCGTTCAAGCTGTTGGAGATGGCGCAGCAACGTTGGCGGAAACTCAACGCTCCAGAACTTCTCCCCCTGGTGTTGGCAGGAGAACAATTCAAAGATGGTATGCAGGAAACTGACAAAGAGAACACGGATCGGAAGGTCGCCGCTTGATCACTCACCGATCCACAACATTTGACAATACCTCTTGCCTTCCCGTTGAAGTTGAGCGATTTCGAGTTCACTGTTGAGCGTCCGCCTCCCAACCACGGCGAACATAGTAAGGAGATACTCGGCGAGGCCGGGTATAGTGATGAGAAGGTGGCGGCCCTGGAGGCGGCTGGGGTTATTTGAGTCAAGACGTGAGGAGTTTCGAGCGAAAGTGGGAAGGGAGTGAGAGGTGAGAGGTGAGAAGTGAGACGGGAGCCCGGGCCGCTTGTGCCACGCTGATCGGCCCCCGGATGAGACCGGAATTAGCGGGTGGACCGCCCACATCAGGTTCCCTTGACTGCCGACTCACCCAATTCTACTTTGGGAGGACCGATTGAAATTCCTACAATTAAGGATGTTCGTAATTAAAATGAAAAATTATGAAGTAATATCGTTGCTGGTTGCTGTTTTTTCTCTTTGTTCCGTAAATTTGTGTTTGGGACAAACGTTGGACGAATCAGATTTAGTTATTTTTGAAAGCGAAGTTTATCATGTGAGTTTCTATTATCCAAAGAGTTTTCTTATTCCCCAGGAAACTTCCCCTCAAGAGAATATGATGTATAGATTTCAATCATCATTAGGTAGTGATGCATGGTTGACTGTCAGGTTTATTTCCCCCGAACAAGCCTCATCATTAACCATGACATGTAAAGATGAAATTAAGGTCAAAATGTTAGATTTGGATTGTGAAACTATTGAGTTATCAGAAAAGTTGTACACATATATCGAATATTCAAGTAGCTTCTTAAAAGAAGGACAGCTTAGAGCCATCGCTTGGATTGAGCATCCGAATGGTGGCATTATTGACATACAATTTTCACCTATTGATGAAAATCAGAAACAACTTTTCAGAGATATTATAAAGTCTATTAGATTACTTGAATAGGCTCTTGGATGTCGGTTGTGAACCCTGGGTAGCCCGTTTCGCAAGCCAAATGGCCGCGATGATCGACGCCAGAAAGCCGTATCCGCGTTGGATATCCGGCTCGACGAATCAGAGCGTGCGGAGGTGCATGCTGATGTCGCCGCTATCCTTAGGTCCAACACGCAGGATCATTGGACAAAAACGTTTGCCGACGTCGACTGCTGTGTTGCCCCCGTGCTGACCCTTACTGAATCGATGGAAAACGAGCAGCTGCAGGCACGGAAGATGTTCGTCACCCAAGATGACGTGCCACAGTTTGCCTTCCCTTTGAAGTTGAGCGATTTCGAGTTCACTGTTGAGCGTCCGCCTCCCAACCACGGCGAACATAGTAGGGAGATACTCGGCGAGGCCGGTTATGACGACGAGAAGCTGGTGGCCCCCGAGGCGGCAGGGGTTATTTGAGCGGTCCCGGTGGTCCCATTACTAAAACGGTGATCGGTGATCGGTTACCGGTAACCGATCACCGGTAACCGGCAAAAACCTATTCCTGCTGCAGCGCCACCACCGGGTTGATCTTCGTCGCGCGGCGAGCCGGGAGATAACAGGCGATCAATCCCACGGATATCAGAATGAGACTGACACCTGCGATAGGTGCGACGGCTATGCCGATCGTATCTCCCGCGCCGATCTCCGAGTTATTTTCGAAAGTTGTGGATTGGAGGAATGAGAAAGGCGGCGTATCCTTTCGTGTAGTCAGTTGAAACGTACACGAGATCCGGTTGTGACGACCGGAGAAAGGACACGCCACCGATGTTGAGGATAATAGAGAATGCGTCTGAGAGCAAAGGGAACGGACTGTTCGCAGACCTGGACGAGCTTGCCAGAGAGGGAGCTCGGCGGATGCTGGTGAGTGCGTTGGACGCGGAAGTGACCGAGTATGTCGAGCGATATCGGATTGAGCGAGACGGAGAGGGCCGCGCCCTGGTGGTGCGCAATGGCAAAGCCCGTCCCCGCAAGGTGACGCTGGGTGCTGGTACGGTCACGGTGACCGCGCCACGGGTGCATGACCGTCGTATGCGGGCGCAGTTCACGAGCAAGATTTTGCCTCCCTATATGCGGCGGTCGCCGAAGGTGGCGGAGGTCTTGCCGGTGTTGTATCTGCGCGGTCTGTCGACGGGAGATTTTCGCGAGGCGTTGCCGATCTTGTTGGGTGAGGACGCATCAGGCTTGTCCCCGACGACGATCACGCGATTGACGGCGGCGTGGGAGGGGGAATACCAGGCGTTTCGCCAGCGTGATCTGCGTGATCGGGAGTATGTGTACGTCTGGGTCGACGGGATCCACTTCAACATTCGCCTCGAGGCCGACCGGCTGTGTACGCTGGTGATGCTGGGCGCCCGGGCGGATGGGACGAAAGAGCTGATCGCGGTGGAGGACGGCTATCGGGAGAGCACGGAGAGCTGGTTGGCGGTGTTGCGCGATCTGAAGCGTCGGGGGATGCGGGCCCCGGTGCTGGCGATTGGGGATGGCGCGTTGGGGTTCTGGGCAGCGGTGCGGGAGGTGTGGCCGGCGACGCGGCAGCAGCGCGACTGGGTGCACCGGATGGCCAACGTGTTGGACAAGCTTCCGAAACGTTTGCAGCCGGCGGCGAAGCGGGTGTTGCGCGAGATGATGTATGCGGAGTCGCGTGCGGAGGCCGAGGCGCTGGTCGAGCGTTTCGCCACCGCGTATGCGGCCAAGTATCCCAAGGCGGTCGCCTCGCTCACGCGGGACCAGGAGCACCTGTACAGCCATTTTGATTTTCCGGCCGAGCATTGGAAACATATCCGTTCGACGAACGTGATCGAGTCTGCCTTCGCGACGGTCCGGTTACGACAGCGCGTGACCAAGGGAGCGGGCTCGCGGAGCAAAGGGCTGACGATGGCGTTCAAGCTGTTGGAGATGGCGCAGCAACGTTGGCGGAAACTCAACGCTCCAGAACTTCTCCCCCTGGTGTTGGCAGGAGAACAATTCAAAGATGGTATGCAGGAAACTGACAAAGAGAACACGGATCGGAAGGTCGCCGCTTGATCACTCACCGATCCACAACATTTGACAATACCTCCCGATCTCCGCCGCGGCGTTTTGGATGATTCCGGCGATGCCTCTGATCACGAGCGCGGCAATGGGAATCCCCAGTGCGAGCCCGAGCCCGGCCAGCTTGGCGCCCTGGCGAGTAACGCTCGCCAACACCTGACGCGGTTTGGCGCCCAGGGCCATGCGGATCCCGATTTCATTGGTTTGCTGCGACACCGTGTACGCCATCACCCCGTAGATCCCGATGGCCGCGAGCGCCAGGGCCAGGAACCCGACGGCGAACAGCAGTCGCGCTATGGCGGTCGGCCCGGCCAGCTGCGCTTGCATGAACTCCTCGAGAGTCCGGATGTTGGATACGGGCTGATCGGGATCAACGTTGGCGATGGCGGCCTGGACCGGGGCCGCGAGGTTGAATGGATCGGATGGTGTCCGGACCGCCATACGCATCAAGCGAACCGGGCGCTGCGCCATGGGGAAGTAGACGGTGGGTCGGTGGGGTTCCAGCCCGGCCATCCGGGTCTGCACGAAATCGCTGACGACGCCGACGATTTCGCGCGATTCTCCCTGGACCGTCACTCGCTGCCCCACGGGAATCTCGCCTCCAAAGAACCGCTCGACCGTGCGTTGGTTCACGAGCACGACGGGGGGCGCGTCTGACCGATCGGCGTCGGTGAAGGTTCGACCGTTCCGCAGGGGAATCTCCAGCGACTCGAAGAAACCGGCGCTCACGGACAGCCAGCCGGCCCTCGGTTCTTCGCCCGGCTCCACGGCCTGTCCGTCGATGGTAAACGTCGAACTCGGGAGGTTCCAAACACGCGGCAATTCGCTAGCGAACGCCACGGCCTCGGCACCGGAAAGTTGCTCGACCTGACGTTTCGCCTCGTCGAAAAACGCTACCACCGCCGCGTTGTCGGGATACTTGTGCTCCGGAAGGTTCAATTCCATCGTCAGCAAGTTTTCGGGGTCGAACCCCGGATCGAGGCCGAGTCTGGTGTGGAACAGGTCGGTGAGCACGGCGGCACCGACCAGGATAGCGAGGGCCATGGCGAATTCGGTCATGACGAAAGCACTCCGGAGCCGCTTTCTCTTTCTGCTTGCGGTTCCGCCCCGGCTTCCATCGATCAATGCTGACTGCAAGTTGCCGCTGATGGCCTGAGCCGCCGGCGTAACCCCGAAGGCCAGACCGCCCACCACCGCAATGGCGGCGACGAATCCGGCCACCGTCGCATCAAATCGCGGCTGGAAAAAATTGGGAAGGGCATCGGGTATCGCTTGCGCCAATACCGGGATCAGCCAGAACGACAAGGTACCCCCGAGCATGCCGGCCATGAGAGCCAGGACCACGCTCTCCGTGAGGAGTTGACGGACGAGTCGCTTCTTGCCCGCGCCCAAAGCGACGCGGATCGCCATCTCCTTTTGACGTGCATCGGTCTTTGCCAGCAGCAGGCTCGCCGCGTTGACGCACGCGATCATGAGCACCATCGACACCACGGCCATGAGGACCGTGATCAATCCCCTGTCCTCTGGTCCGGGGAACTCGTCGCGGATCGATTGTACGTTGACACCCCAATCCTCATTGGTTGCCGGGTACAGCTCCTCCATTCGCGACGCGATCGCGGCCATCTCGGTTTGCGCCTGGTCGAGAGTAACCCCAGCGCGCAGGCGTCCGGTGACGACCATGCTGTGCACTTGCCTATCGTCGCGGCGCGATTCGAAATCCGCTGCCGTCCAAAGATCGACGCTACCCAGTATGAAGTCGAAGGTCTCGGGCATAACGCCCACCACGGTATGGATCGTTCCATTGAGCGTGAGCGTCTTGCCGACGATGTCCGGCGCGGCGCCGAACTGATTGCGCCACAAGGTCTCGCCAAGAACGGCCACCGGAGCGCTCGCCGCGCCGCCCTCGTCGAGAAGGAAAGTGCGCCCGAGCATAGGATCCGCGCCCACCACGGAGAAGAAATTCGGGCTGACCCGGTTGATCGTCAGCTGTTCGGGACGCTCGACATCGGTCAGGTTGACAAGATCGAAATCGGACGCAATCAAGACCGAGAATGACCTCGCCTGGGCGCGCCAGTCGTGGAAGTTCGCGGGGGCAACCCCCTGGCTTCGATCGGGCGTGTTGCGATTGTTCCCGTAGATCAACACCAACCGGTCGGCGTCAGGGTAGGGGAGCGGGCGGAGCAACCACGAATTCAACATGCTGAAGACCACCGTGGTGGCGGTGATGCCCAGAGCCAAGGAGAGCACGGCAACAGTGGTCACCACCGGGGTCTTGACGATCGTGCGAAAAGCGTAGTGCACGTCCTTGCGCAGGGTATTCAGCATCTCTCGATTCCTCTTTGGTGTGTGTGCCTGCGTTCGACGACGACGGTGCATGGTTTGCCGGCGGTCGAGGAAGATGGAGCGGTATTCACGCACGGCCGTTGACAACAGCCCCAAGATCTCGCGAAGCCAGAACTGGATGGTGTCCTTGGGCCGTGCCCGACGTCGTACCGCACGGTACTGGTCGGCAAACGCTGCGCGCCATTCGGATGCGAACTCCCGATGGAAGGTGGCCGGCAGCAAGAATCGCGCGGCGGCCCCAAAGACGCGTACGGCAAGGTTCATGGGGTTACGGCGCTCCCGAAAGGAACTGCTTCCCCCGAACCATGTCCGCGAGGCGCTCGATCCGCCGCGCTTCACACTTGGCCACCTCGCGTCCGAAAGACGTCATGCGGTAATAGCGGCGTCGCTCGTCATCCGCCTCGGGGGCCGGCCGCTCGTCGGATTTCTCGATGAGACCGTCCCGCATCATGCGCTTGATCGCGCCGTACAAAGTACTGGTGGACAGGACCACCTCGCCGGCGGTGCGGTCGCGGACGTCTCCGATGATCCCGTAACCGTGCTGCTCCCCGTCGTTCAACGAGAGCAGGATTTGGAACACCGGCACCGACAACGGGAGCACCGACTCGGGCCTGGGCTGATATGAGCTGTTCATGGGCGTCTCAGTGTGTGTGTCCTCGTGCGATATATCCTACGAGGGAGTAGTCAGGAGAGTTTCAAGGGGGGCGGTTGCCCTCTTTCTCGGGATGCGTTCTCAGTGGCGGGATTTGAAGAGAGGGAGTTGACAGATCCGTAGCGCGGCCGCTGTATTTTTGAAAAGGCCTAGTAGAACACGAGATGCAATATCGAACGCTCGGTCGTACCGACCTCGAAATCTCCCGGCTCATTCTGGGCTGTGGCAACTTCGGCGGTATTGGTTCGGATCCACGTTTCTTTGGGATGGGGGAGGACGCCGATGCGGCCTTCGCGCTCATGGACCGGGCGGCGGACCTCGGCATTACGGTGTTCGACACGGCCGACGCTTACGGCGGCGGGCGCAGCGAAGAAACCATAGGACGGTGGCTGGCGGCAAAGGGCAGCACCGCCCGAGACGCGATCCTCGTAAGCTCGAAGGTCGGGAATTCGCTGGGTGATCCGAACGACAAGGGCGGCCTCTCAGCCGCGCGCATCAAGACACAAATCGAGGGAAGTCTCAAACGACTCCGCACGGATCGACTGGACATGTACCTCATCCATCAGCCGGATACCGATACGCCGGTGGAGGAAACACTCGACGCGCTGACCCACCTGGTCTCCGAAGGCAAGGTTCGGTTCATCGGAGCCAGCAATATCAGCGGGTCCGGCCTCCGGGAATCGTTCGCCGCAAGCGAGCGCCTTGGTCTTGCACGGTTCGACTGGGTGCAGAACAACTACAGCCTGCTCGAGCGTGATCAGGAAACGGAGGTCTTGCCACTGTGCAGTGAGCACTCGCTCGGTTTCACACCTTTCAGCCCGCTCGCAGGCGGATGGCTTACCGGAAAATACGACTCGATAGGCCGGTACCCTCCCGGTTCACGGATGACCTTTCGTCCCGAACCGTACGGAGATCTAGAACACGAGGGCACGCTGTCAGGGCTGAGCCGGTTGGGGCAGGTCGCCGTGGGGCGTGGAGTCTCGATGGCCGCTCTGGCCATGTCGTGGGTGCTCGAGCACCCAACCGCCACCGGCATTGTGATTGGGCCTCGACACGGTACGCACCTGGAAGAAGCCGTAGCCGCGCTGGATATCCGGCTCGACGAATCGGAGCGGGCGGAGCTCACAGCCCTTTTTCCCCGCTAAGCTCAATGCGTCACGTCGGTTTGCGTTCGAGCGATCCCACCATCCCAGATGAGCCACGGAAAGCACGGAAACCACGGACCCCCGCACCCCTCCTGAATTTGGGGCTCCCCTCCCCCCACAATGTGGATCGCCAACGCCGAGGACGAAAACCAGCAAGAGGTTGGGGGAAGGGAACCACAATCCTGGTGTGGGGCGGGGTTTCCGTGCTTTCCGTGCTTTCCGTGGCTACTCAATTCAGCGCTTAGGGGCGGCCCTGCACGCGGCCTTCCCCGGAAATCTCTGATGAACCCTTTTTCAGCACCTGTTCGTAATTGATTGCAACAAATGTGCGGGAGCAGATAACGTTCATGAGCACTTTTATCCAAGGACGAATACCGATGATTTCCAGCCGAGTTGTTTTGACGATTCTTATTGCCGGTTGCTTCTCCTGCACCGGCCAGGGGGTGTCATCGGGGGCTTTGCAAGTTCGTGTCGCGCCTTCCGAATCGATCTATGTCCACCAGCAAAACTACAACGCTCAAGGAGCCCGTATCGCCTACGATGCCATGGTGCACTCGGTGGGTGTGGTCAACCCAACCGACGCGACGATTGCCATCGAGTCGGTTTCCTTTGAAGCAAGCCGGGATGGTCGGGTTTTCCTGACAAAAACCGTCGACGCAGAGGAAATCGAGAAGGTGTCCGGCCCCTTGGTCGAGGGCATGCAGGGTGATTTTCGCACGATGATGGACATGATTCTCTGGGTCGATCGCGTGGCACCACCGGAGTTGCAGCTATCGGGACAGACAGAGCTGCAGCCCAATGCGGCCTTGATCATGACGAACCAGTTGTTGTCCTTTTCACGGCTGCCCGACGCCCTTCGGATCGTCGTGCGCGGTCGTGATGCCGGCGGCGACCTGATGCAGGCGGAAACGATGCTACCGGTCGTCGTCTATGAGAACAAGACCGAGTACGCTTTTCCCCTCAGAGGGCGGTGGCGCATGCAGGGCATGCCGGCCGGCGGCGTTCTCAACCACCACCGCTACGGCATCGTCAACGAGTTCGGCATCGACCTGGTAAAGTTGGGGCCCGACGGCCGAGCCTACGAAAACCAGGGCCGGGAATCGGCCGACTATTTTGGCTACGGCGAGGTCGTAATGGCTGCCGCTGACGGCGAGGTGGTGGCAACAAACAACGACGCGGTTGCCCTCTGGTCGCGCTTTAACCCTACTCAAGGCGAATCCAGCCAAGACTTCCAGCAACGCTCCCTCGAAGAAATGCACCAGGCACTGCAAGGCGATGTGCTGTCTTGGATCGGAGGCAATTACGTGCTTCTGGAACATCCGGGCGGCGAGCATTCCTGGTATTTCCACCTCAAACCAAGAAGTGTCCGTGTGCGGGTTGGCGACAAAGTCCGGCAAGGCCAGCCGATCGCCGAGGTTGGCAACACCGGCGACTCCTTCACGGTTCACCTGCATTTTCAGGTGACCGACGGTCCCGGTTTCCTGGAAGCTCGCAGCCTTCCCTTTCAGTTTTCAGACCTCGAGGTGCCGGGTTCTGACACGGGATGGCTGGTCAGTGGATCGAAGTAATCGCGGTACGTGGCCGAGTTAGGCTGGTTGCTGGGCGCGACACCGCAGGACGTAACCGAATCCGCCTGTATGTGGACTCATTGGACGTGCCCCGCCTCGAGTTTCTGGACGCGGGCGGGGACGTGGTTTGGACGCTACCGCAGTAGCGGTATCGACGAGTTGATCGAGGACGCTACATCTTGACCGGGCGGCGTATTACCTAGCCGCAATATTTCTCAGCCGCTCTCGTGCCTCCCCAAACCGCTCCAGCAGCTTCGGGGTCTCGGCGTCGCCATATCCCACCCCAAGTCGCGTCTCGGATGCGTCCAGCACCCGCATCAAGTCGGCAGCCGCTTGGCGTTGAGTAACAGCATCGACGCTCCCCACCGATCCGATCCACACCGGCCCGGTGTGAGCGAAGACATCGCTGGCCATGACCGGCCACGCAATGGCACCACCGTCGACGCGTGCAGCCACCCAACCGCCGACTGGAATATCAACTGTACCGCTGAGACGCCTGCTTCCCGACTCACTGATCCCGCTGCCGTTCCACACCACTTCACCGTTGACCACAATCTCGACGTTCTCCGCGGGCCCTGCCGAATGAAGGTTGAGAGACCATGAGACGGAACGACCACCAGAACTCACGACCTCGCCCGGCCCCATGTCGTCCACCAGGAACTCGATCATCGGACCGTTGGTGACAAAACTGCGCCCGGCCTTCAACGCGGCGAGGTAGGCGGACCAGTTAACATCGTCGCCGGTGTAGGCATATACTCGGGTCGCACCCACCGCCATGGTGCGATAGAGGTTCAACATGATGTCGGTACCAGCGGATGGAGCGACGGGCATGCCGAGGTTCAAGAAGCGGTACCACATCTCCGTCGTACCGAAATCGTTGCTCCACAGACATACCACCTCGAAGATGTCGATATCGCCCAACACCGCATCCACGACCATTTCAACGGGGACCCCCGCGAACTGACCCGACGCAAAGACATCCGCATTCATGATAGGATGTACGTACCCGCCGACACCGCCCTGTGATCGGGCATGTTGTAGCGGTTCGCTGTTGGTGCGGTCGTCGGTGCCGTACACCTGGTAACCCGGGCCCCACACCCAAGGCCAAAAGAGATCACGAATGCCAATCAAGTTGAGATGGCCAAGAAAGTGCGAACGTATCTCTTGGCCAAACCAGATTAGCGGTACGTCTCCGGTCTTCTGCCATCCGAACATCTCCTGGTCGTGGAAACGGTTGTGGAGGTTGGCTAGTAGCGGTGTGGCCATGTCGAGATTCTCAGCCTGCATCGGCAGGATGAGGTCCCCGGGTGCCAGGTCGTACTGACCGCCATAGTTGAGGTGGAAGTGATGATCACCCGACGTCCAACCGGCGGCGCGTGCGTTCCACACGGGGGTGAGGTCCAACGTGACCACCTGTGTCTCGCCGCGCGCTACGGTTCCGGTCACGACCGCTTCGGGCGTCGTCAGCCCTTGGACGCCGGATACGGTGTAGGCGCCGACGGGAATCTCGACTTCCAGCACGCCCGAGGAATTGACAAATACTCGCCCGCTTTGTCCGTCGAAGTGTGAAGCCGTCTCATCCGGGATGGCGGGGTGTCCTATCCCGTCGAGGATCTCGAGTCGCGCCGGTACGAAACCCGACTCTCCTGCGAATCGAGTCTGGATGCGAAGACGTGCGGTGGGTACGCCCCAATTCCAGCCACTCACCCGTACATCGCTCACCGAGCCGCCACCGAGGCTCACCTGTTTGAGCTTCATGCGCTGACGGTCGTCCGGCTCCGAGAAATAAACAGAACCGCCGTCGGCACTCCACGCAGGTGTGAGCGGAAGCGCGCTGCCGGTTGCGAGATGCACGAACTCGCCTGGATTGTTGGGATTCAATACTCGCAGTTCCCACCCATCCTGCGTGGGCCAGTTGGTTACTACCATGGATCCGTCGGGGCTCAACGCGGGACGAGTCATCGACAGGATGCTGCCGCCCGTAATCGTTTGTTCGCCTCCCGGGCCAAGGAACCGGAGCTCGTCCGGCCGCTTGGAGAGGTACAGTAGGCTGCTTCCATCCGGATGTGGCTGCGGCTTGAGCTCGAGGCCCTGGTGGGTGGTGACACGGGTTTTCTCCCTAGTCGCGAGGTCGACCGACCACAGATCGATATCGCCGGCCTCGGCGGAGGCGTAGTACAGCAACGTGGAAGACCCGAACGCGGGGTCGAGATCCAGCGCCGGAGTATCGACGATGGTCTCCTCGTTACCCGATGCCAGATCCAGCACCACGATCGAGGTGTTACTGCCGTTGTCCCGAACGAAGGCGATGCGTCCTCCGTCCGGAGACCAGGCCGGCCGAGAGTCCAAGTCACCGCCGTTGGTGACCCGCCTCGCCTCACCTGTGCCCAGGTCGAGTATCCATAGCCACCCCCGCGAGGAAAACGCCAGCTCCGTCCCATCCGGCGACGGCGCGGGGTCGATGGGACCCGCCGTCAGGACGGGAAGCTCGTAGCCCTCCAGATACACATGATGGCCGTAGCCGCGGACATTGGGATATCGATTGGTCCATTGGGCTGAGCCCATAGACGGTACCACGATCAGCGCGGCGAAGAGTAGAACCCCGGTGCGGACGGCCATGATGGTGTTGCTCCGTTGAGAACCAAGGAGAGAGTACTGCACTAGCGGTCGGTACGGCAAGGCGAACACTAAGAAAGTCGACGGTGAGCCATCCCACCCCAGATAGCCACGGAATCCACGGAATCCACGGAAACCCCGCCCCACACCCGGATTGTCGTTCCCCTCCCCCAACCTCCAGCAGGATTTCTTCATCCGCGTTGGCGATCCACACGGTGGGAGGGCGGGGAACCCAAATTCAGGGCTGGGGGCGGGGGTCCGTGTTTTCCGTGGATTCCGTGGCCATTCAATCGGCGCTACGAGCGCCGTCTTCAGACCTATCTCTAACTACCGATCGTTCCAACCCGCGGCAAGCAGATAGTCTTCCAGGGTCATCAGGTCCGGGTAGCGGGAGCGCAGACCCGCGACGTCGACCGAGTATCCTACCTCGTCGAACCAGTGCACCATTTCCGATATTTCGGCGCCGGACGCCGTTTCGTGGTTATCCCAGTCGATCTGGATGTGTTGCACGTCGACGCCCGTGACCTCAGACAATGCGGCGACAAATTCGGCAAGCGTCATCTCGACGCCGGCGATGTCTTCAGCCGACCCGATCCAGATGTCCGGATAATCGAATGCTTCGCCGACAAAAAAGCCAATGTCGCGGGCTGCTATCCACTGGTGGCTTTTGCCGGCGTCGCGCGGGTCGATGAAGCGGCCGGACATGATTTGGTCGCGCGAGTAGCGCAGGTTGTCGAGAAACTCCACTGGCCGCACGATGGTGTAGTCGAGTCCGGCGTCCATCAGATAGACCTCGATTTCGCCCTTGCTGTCAAAATGCGACAGACCGGTGCCCTTATTGGCGCTGGCAACAGAGGTGAAAACGAAGTGTTTGACACCGGCTTTTTCCGCGGCATCGACAAGTTGTTTGCCGTGCGCTACCTCGCGGTCGAAGCCGTGTTCCCAGAAATTCGTCACCGCAAAAACGCCATGCACACCCTCCATTGCGGCTGCGAGTGACGCGGCGTCGTCGAAGTTCCCTTTGACGACTTCGACTCCGAGTTCGATGAGCGCCGTTGCTCGTTCGCTGCCCGGATTGCGGGTCAGTCCGCGCACGGCATAACCACGATCAACGAGTTCTCGCGTGACTGCACCGCCCTGTGTGCCGGTCGCTCCGGTCACCAGCACGATTTTCGCGGCGTTAGTAGCCGGCGTTTCGGACTTGCTGCAGGCCACCGCGGGCAGTAAGGCTATGGTCAGGAATAGGGTGCAGGTTAGCCTGCGCATGGAGAGACTTCTCCGGAGGTTGTAGGGTGTAGGTTGTAGGGTGTAGAATCTACCACACCCTACACCCTACAACCTACACCCTGACCAACCCAGGAATGAATAAAGTAACCCCCGCCAACATTCATCTAGTCGGCAGTATCCCCATGACAAATGCCGACGAGGTGTTCAGTACCGTAGCGCGGATCCTTGGCGACAGAGTACTACGAATCCCCGACGGGGAAACGGGTGAGCGCAGCAACTGGGTTTCCTGGCAGCTACCATTGCTGCAGGCACACCCCGCTCTCGAACCAGATCCGGAAAGCAGTGTACCGCTGCGAGGGACCGCCGAGGATGGACTGGCGGTTGACGCCCGGAAGTTTTGTTTTTTGCGGGTCAAACCGGGCATTGGCGGCGAGGACTTTGAGATCGAGGCGCAGTATGCCCAACACGCAGTAGAATCTTTTCACACCTTCGACCAACTGCAACAAGGAGGCAGGATACCTCCCGAAGTGCGTTTTCAGGTGAGTCTGCCTACTCCGTATGCGGTGGCCAGTCTCTATACGTCGCCCTCCTCCTGGCCCACCTTCCTGCAGGCGTATGGGCGCGCCATAGCGCGGGAGGTGACAACCATTTCTCAGGGTATCCCGCTGCAACGCCTGGCGATTCAATGGGATGTTTGCATGGAGGTGCTTGCCTGCGAAGGACTCTTGTCGGTCCCCCACGGGACCCCAGAGAGTTTCACCTTCGAACAACTCGGCAGGCTCTGCGACATGGTCCCAAAGGAGGCCGACGTGGGCATCCATTTGTGTTATGGCGATCCCGGCCACAAACATGTTGTGGAACCCAAGGACGCGACGATCCTCACCACACTTGCCAACGGCATCGCAGCGGCGGTCGACCGAAAACTGAACTGGATTCACATGCCGGTGCCCAAGGACCGGTGCGATGATACGTTCTTCGCACCCCTCGGCAGTCTTCGCTTGCCACCTGAGACCGAGCTCTATCTCGGACTGGTGCACTTCACCGACCAAGACGAAGGAGCCCGCCAACGAATAGCGGCCGCTGCGCGGGTCGTACCGAAATTCGGTATTGCTACAGAATGTGGATTTGGCCGTAGACCGCCGGAGACGGTGGTACCTCTGCTGGAGTTACACAGCCGGATCGCGAGTGGTGGCTAACCGTCCTGGAAGAATTGTCATGCAACTAAGCCTCCGTCGGGGGTAGGCGTCAGTCCAGGAATACCTCGACGATCGCTCGTCCCGAGAACGTGGAGCGGTGATTTAAGGAAGATCGCGTGCCTTGCGGAGTTTCCCGACTCATCCGTCATCACGTGGAAAGTAAACGCCATTCTCGCGCGAGTTGAACGACGCGATCGACATCGTCTTCATTGTTATAGACATGAAGCGAGAACCGTAAGATGCCACGACGGATCGCGAGCTTCACACGATTGGCCGAAAGATGATCGTAGAGACTGTTCATGGCTGGATCGTCAGCCGTGTCATGCCGGCCACCACCGCTGTGGCCTACGGCAACAATGTGCCCGAGATGCGGTCCGGGCGAGCCGCCCGCCACCGGCAGCTCCAACTCCAAAAGCCCTGTTGCCAGACGCGCAGCCAGAGCACGCACATGTGTCTCGATGTCCCGCGTCCCTATGCCGAGTAAGAGACGCATCGATGCGTCGGCTGCGGTGGCGCCGAGGTAGTTGAAGTTTCCCAAGTCGAACCGCCTTGCGCCGTCGGCGAGTCGCAAATCCTCCAGATTCATCGCGGTCTCGTGCGCGTCTCCTCCTACGGCGACGCCGAACCGAGCCAGGTAGGCCGGCCCAAGCTGATCCGCCCACTCGCGCCGGCAGTACAGGAATCCCATCCCGTAGAACGCGAGCAGGCCTTTCTGCGTCGCAACGGCGAGCGCATCGGCGCCGAGTTGGTCGACGTCCGTGTGTAGCACACCCACCGATTGTGCAGCATCGACGATGCAGAAGACATTTCGCTCACGGCACGCCTGTGCCAACGGCGCGACATCGGTAATGAACCCCGGCGCGAACGTCACCGTGGAGACCGTGACCAAGCGTGTGCGGTCATCTATCAGTTTGATGAGCCGCTCGATCGGAAGCCGGCCGTCATCCGGCTCCACCGTCCGTACCTCGACACCGTACCGCTGGCCCACGTTCACCCACGGATAGACGTTGTTGGGGTGCTCCAGCTCCGGGCAGAAGATCAGGTTGTCGCCCTTCTCCCACAGCAGCGCGGCGGCAATCATGTTGAGCGCGTCCGAAGCGTTCTTCGTCAGCGCAATCTCATCCTGCGAGGAATTTACCATCGTCGCAAAGCGTTGACGGGCACTCTCCACCGTGTCGAACAGCGCCTGTTTGTCCCACTCACCGCTGAGGTGCTCGTCGAGGTAGGCGCCGACGGCCTCCCTTACAGGGGTCGACAGCAGACCGCGCACGGAAACATTCATGTAGATGTTTCGTTTCGCGCCGGGGAAATGCCCTCGGGCGTCTTCTATTTTCTGAAGGCGCTGATCAGAGGCTGCCATCGTGAGATCTCAGGTCTCCAGAACCTCAAGCCGGTGTTCGGAGTTGGCAACGATCATCGTACCAACCATGTCACCCATGCAGTTCACCGTCGTACTTCCCATATCGATGAGGCGGTAGATGCCTCCAACGATTGCCGCAATCTCGAGTGGCAAATTGAATGCCTGTACGAAAATCATCGCGATGACTAGTCCTCCACCAGGAATCCCTCCGGAACCCTCCGACAACACCAATCCAATCAACACGATCACGACTTGCGACGCAAAGGAAAAGTCGACACCGGTCGCCTGAGCGGTAAAAAGCAACACGCCGGCCAACATGATGGCCGTGCCGTCCTTGTTGAGTTGTGCGCCTAGCGGCAACGTGAACGAATAGATGCTGCGTGGAAGCTTGAGTCGGTTCTCGGCGATGTCCAGCGCTACGGTCAGACTCGCGAGGCTCGAACACGTCGCTGCAGTCGTCGCGTACAACGGCCCCGTTTGCTTGAGAAAATCGACCGGTGAACGGCGGGTGAACACGACGAGCAATGCCATGTAAACCATCACCATGATCGCCTGCGCAAGCCACACACCGCCCACAAACAGACCGAGCGGACCAAAGATGGCTGCACCGTACCGGCCAACCGTCGCCGCCGTCAACGCACCGATGCCGATGGGTGCAACGTGCAAAATGATGCCAACCAACTTGCGGAAGACTTCGGCAAAGGCACCGTAGCTGCGCGACAACAAATCACGAGGTTCACCCGGCAAGAACAACGTCGCGACACCGAGGAAGACGGCGAAAACGACGACCTGGGCAACTTGCCCAGTCGCGAAGGCCTCCACCACGTTCTCCGGAATGAGCGTCAAGAAGACGTCGGCGACCTCTGGTACACGCCCGAACTCCGTATCGACCTCCTCGCGGAGTTGCATTCCAGATCCCGGCCGGAGGAAATGCATCACCGTGAGGCCGAGGGTGAGTGCGGCGGTCGTGGTGATCAGATAATAGCCGACGATTTTCCCACCAACCCGACCCAAACTGCGTGCATCATCCAAACTGGTGATCCCGGCCAACAAGTTGAAGAAGACGAGGGGAATGACCGCCATCATGAGAAGACGGATGAAGAGGTCTCCAAGAGGCTGAACAACCTCCGCGCGCTCGCCGGCGACGATGCCCGCTACCACCCCGATCATCATGAAGATCAGGATCTTCCACCCGAGGGAGAGTTGGCGATAACGGGAAAACATTGAGGTCGGTTGGGGCATGGTGGGAAGGAGCTAGGTTGTAGGTTTTAGGTCCTGCGATGCAAGCCCTAACACCCACAACCTAACACCTAATACCCCTCTGACATCAGCACCTCGCCGTCTCTTATCACCAGGTCATCATCCAGCCAAACAGAGGGTGCCCGAATGATCGCTTCAAAATGCGTTTTTGCCTGCACCGTGCCGCCGAGGTCCGAAGATGTACCGATACCGATGTGGATGGTACCGTTCACGCCCTCGTCGTTCAACATCTCACCGGTGAACTCCGTGCACTGTGGATTCAAGCCGATCGCGCATTGCGCCATGTTGTACACCCAATGATCGTCTTGAGCGGCCAGCAAATCTCGCAGCGCGGGAGGAGCACTCAGTCTTGGTTATCGAACCCGTACTTCCTTCCGCCCTCACGCGGCGGGAACGCCTTTAAGACCTCGGCCAGCACGTCCCACCTGTTCATGCCCGGGCCGGGACCCTGCTCCTCCCAATCCAAACCCCGGCGTACGACCACCAAGTCGTACGACGGAACCACAATGGTGTAATTCCCCTGGGAGCCTGAGGAGGCGAATGCGTCCTGCGGGACATCGGTCCGGCTGTCGGGCACGAGCCACCACTGTCCGCCATACTGGTTCCCCGTGCTTCGGGTAGCCGGGGCCGGAGTGCGAACGAAGTCCACCCATTCCTCGGGCACAATCTGCTCTCCATTCCAGCGACCGCGGTTCAAGAACAGGAGCCCAAGCCGGGCAAGGTCTCGGGCGTTGGTGTAGACTTGGCTGCTCATCACATAGTTGCCGTACCGGTCGACTCCGGGGATTGTGTTCCTCATGCCAATTCGCCGGAAGAACTCACGGTGAGGAAACTCAAGATATGCCTGCTGGTCGCCGATAGCTTTCTTGAGGGCGAGAAGTCCTAGGAGGATGTCGAAATTCTCATAATCAAACACGGTGCCCGGCTCGTTGACTAGACCGCGGTCGCGGGGATGAGAGGAGGCGTCCCAACCACCAAAGTAGACCAGGTGTGAGCCTCTCACCGGTTGCCAGTCGTTATCCACCGGATAGAGACCGCTGGACATATTGAGCACATGGCGGAGCGTAATCCCACGGCGGGGATCCGGAGCTCCGTCTCGGCCCTCGGGCAGCCAGTCGATTGGGAGTGGATCATCGAGGGCCAGGAGGCCCTTCCCCACGGCAATCCCGACGACTGTGGACGCGATGCTTTTGGCCGTTGACCAGGTACGGGTCTTTGTGTACATGTCGAAGCCGGGCGCATACCGCTCATAGACGATGTCGCCACGATAGACCACGAGGAGACTCACGGTCACTTGACCCGAGTGCCCGCCATGCCTTTCCCGGTCGAAGATCCACTCTCCGACTTGGCGAAGGGCCTCACCGTCGACGTCATCTGGCAGCGGCTTCTCGGTCACCAGGTCACCGTCAGGCCACGGAATGGCGGCAGCGTCATCGGGATGCGGTGGGAGGCGGAGTTCAGGTAACGCAGGAACGTCGTCGAAAGTCTGGTCAGGCCCCATCACCACGCATCCCAGGCCTTCCTGGAGTGCAGAGCGCATCACAGGAGCAGGATCACTCAAACCTATCCCAACGGCGACCGTCTTCTGTTGGTAATCGATGGCTACGCGATCTAGCGACATCGGGGCGTAAGGTCGCAGCCCCCCCCGGTGACCATAGAGAAGACTGGCCAATTCCTGTCGATACAGTTGGTCCGGCGTCCGGTGTGATACGAAGAGGCCATTGCAGAGGGTAAGGGCCTGGTCTCCCCGCCAGACAAGCTCGGTAGTGAACTGGTGGTAGTCGTGGCCGATCTGCGCATGGAGCGGGAGAGTCGGGGCAAACCAGAGTAGCGTGAAGAACAGACCGAGCGAGGATGTCCTGGTCGGCGCGATCCCTCCGACCGGCCGTTTCAACTTCGTGCTGAAGATCATGGCAACCTCCCCATCTCCGTGAAGGGACACCGCGGCGGTGACAGCTCCGACCTGACGCCAGGACGACCTTCCGGGCTCCGACCGATGAGGACACGAGCGCTGCGTGCCGACTAACGATCGCCCCACCGAGAATAACCTTCCCGCAACGCCTGGTGACGACTCACCGCCGGGCGGGCGCAAGCTAACCGGGAAGAAGGATTCCCCTTTCCTTCCCCCGGAAGTACGTTCTCTCTTCCCTGCCGTCAAGGATAAGATCTACTTCGATATCGCTTTTCACGGGAGATCATCCCGCAGCCGGTGGCCGACGCTCACGTCGAGGGGAAGGCTGCTGGCAACAGACGACAAGGCCGAGTTCAGGGCGTCCACGGAACGATGTCGAGAAACCCTGGCCGAGCTGGTGGGCGCCGGAGCTGAGTGAGTGGACGAGGCCGGTGTAGGCGGCGACGGAAGCGCGGGCGTTGAGCTATGGCGACATCGTGATTGACAAAGACGGGAACGGTGAGGATTCATGAGCTCTGAGACACGGAGTCCATCCGGCCCACGTGCGGGGGGTGGAAGGCGCAGGAGAACGATCCCGCTTCCCTTTGCGTTGATAGTGGTCCTGCCCGCTACGGGGCTCCTCGCAAGTTGTGAGACGAAGCCCACGAGTTCCTTTCCGAAGGTCGTCATCCTCCCCCACTCCGATTTCAGTGGGGACGTGCTCTCCCAAGAGATCAGCGCCGGGTTCGCCGCGGAGATCGGGCACTGGCTGTCGTATGCTCCAAACCTCGTGGTGCGTTCGGGGAGTGCTCTCCGACACGAAGTTGACGAGCGCTTCGCGGCGGTGGCGGCACGCTTGGACGTGAACCACGTCGTTTGGTTGGAGGTTGGGCAATCGCACGGCGGATGGAAGGTGAGCTACGAGCTCGCGGACGTCCATGGCGCTTCGTTGTTCTCAGAAACCGTGACGGTTCTCAAAGAGGACGTTCCGGCGCTTCCCCGAGGGATCGCCGAAGCTGTCCTCGTTGCCCTGGCTGTGGACACGGGGGACCCATCGGCGCTGATGCAGAAGCCCATGGCGTCGGACGCCGAATCCTATCTGAAGCTCCTTCGCCTTTTGGGCCGGAAGGGAGGTGGCGTCAATCGGCGAGTGGATTTGCTCCAACATGTGGAAGCACTGGAAGCCATCGTGCGGCAGCTCGGCGGTTATCCACCCGGTGTGATGTCGCTTGGGAGCGCCTACCTCGACCTGGCTGGTTTCGTGGGAGGGACAGGACCTTACTACGAGCTTGCCGGTCAGACCCTCTCCCGGGGTTTTGAACTCGACCCAACCTATCCGCCCGCTCGAGGCAAGCTCGCGTCCTACTTCGCAAAGCGAGGTCGGTCGGAGCAGGCTCTGACGCTGCTGCAGCAGGGCATCTCCAGCCACCCAGCGTTCCCAGGATTTCATGAACAGCTCGGCTACATCCTGCGATACGCCGGGTGCATGGACGAGTCCATCGAGAGCTATCGGCGTTCCCAGCAGCTGGACGGGAGCCTCGAACATCTGGTGAGTTCCCAAGACCAGATTACGAAATCCCTCATCTACCTCGGAGATTACGAAGGTGCCCTGGCCTCCCACCGGCGCGTGGAGGAATATCTCGACCGCTTGGGCCGGTCCCCCAACGAGAAGCAGTTTTTCTACTTGGGGGTGATCCATCTGTACTCCGGGAGTCGGGAGCGTGCCGTCGAGTCGTTCCGGCGGGGAGCGGAACTCGATCCCGAGAGTGTTTGGACGATGTTCGGCCAGGCATACGAGGGCATGGCGACGGGGGACCGGGACCGGGTCACCGAGATTCTGGACAGACTTGAGCAGCGCGTTGTGGTAGATGGCGAACGCCACTATAGGCTGGTCCACTTCGCTGCCTTTCTCAGGCAGCCAGAGCGGGCCGTGGAACACTTGGAGACGGCGATCAAAGGCGGTTTCTTCAACGCACCGTACATCGCGAGCGATCCGATGACGGCCTCGCTCCAATCCCTCCCCCAGTTCCATGAGCTCCTCAAGGAAGCTGAGGAAAGGCACGGTGCCTTCCGGAAACTGATGAACCGACCATCTCCGCCCTGATGGACCTACCAATGCGATCAGTGGGCGGAGCGTAGTCGCATCAACACCGTTGTGGGACGAATCGCGCGTGGTATCTACTAGGCGGAGACGAAGAAGGTCTCCCTAAGGAGTATCGAGTGGCGGGCCGAGTGGTGGCTAACCGCCTGGGAGTTTGACATGCGACCAATCCGTTGGGCCGACCGACCCTATCCCGCCTGCCGCCGGTGCCACTCCACCAATACCTCACGTTCCCGATCGCGGCTCCATCCTGCGCGAGGGTTCGCACGCTCTTCAGCCGGCCGCGCCTTGTACCATTCGAGCGTATCACGCACGGTGACGGCGAGCGGCCGGAACGTGAGGCCGGCCGCCAGCGCGCGCTCGATGCTCACGTACATCATGGCAGCGCCGGGCATCCACGACGGGAGATCCCCCCAGGGTTGCACCTCGTGCTCTTCGAGAAAGCTCTCGGGGACCCATGTGAACTTGACCGGCGCTGTTGTGGCCGCGCGAATTCCATAAAGCATCTCCGCCATCGACATGCGCGACTCGGGACCGGTGGCGTTGAACACCCCGGTCGTCCCGTTTTCAGCCAGACGGACGGTGAACTCGGTGAGGTCCCGCTGGTCGATGATCTGGTTGGCGTGCTGTGGATTGCCCGGAGCGAGCACCTCTCCCCCTTCGTCGATCCTGATCGGCCAGTAGGTGAATCGGTCGCTCCGGTCAAGCGGGCCCACGATGAGTCCGGGGCGCACGACCGTGGCACGGCCAGGGAAGGCGGCGAGTGCGGTGTTCTCAGCCAGCGCCTTGGTGAGCCCGAAGGGCGCGTCGTCTCCGTCGCTCCAACCGGCTGGGGGCGTAAAGCGTTCCGAGTCCTCATCGATCAGCGGTTCCCATAGCACACGATCGGCGAAGCCGTACGCCGAGAGTTCGGCCGCGTAGGCCGAGATGGACGACGTGTAGATGTAGTGCTGCGTCGAGTCTTTCAACAGCTCGGTGCTGCGCTGGACCCAGCGGTAGTCGTTGGCGTTGTTGTCGAAGATGGCGTCCCACGTGCGTCCCTCGAGCGCGCTGAGATCGTCGTTGCGGTCGCCAACGAGTCGCTCGACGGATTCCGGCAAGTCCACCTGGCGCCGGCCCCGGGTAAAGATGCTCACCTCGTGTCCCCGTTCCACCGCATAGCGCACCATGTGGGGGCCGATTAGGCCCGTACCGCCGAGAACCAGCAGACGCTTGGAGGCCTGCGCCCCAAGCACGCGCTCGGTGCGTGAATCGGGTTGGGGTCGTGTGGTGGCGGCCTTCGCGTGGCTAATCTGCAGAGCGAGTCCGGCGCCGCCGAGGCTAGCGGCGGTGAGAAAGTCTCGACGAGTGGGCGACATGGCAGTGGCTACCTGGTGAAGAGTTGGGGAAATGTACCGATGGAGCAAACCAATGGTAGTGACGGAGGGCTACCCGCCTGGTACCGGCGGGAACTCCCACGGTTCCGGCACGATCGTCTGCCCCCACTTGACTCGCAACACGATCTGCTGGGCATTGCGGAAACGCAACCAACCTACATCACAGCAATTTTCTCTCATTTGTTGCTTATCCGGGGTTTCCCAGATAAATCTGTTTTTGACCTGAAAACCTGACCCTAAGGGAAGGATAGTTGTTCTCAATGGGCAAGCTTGACAAACCATCACATGCACTGCGTTCGAACCCCTGGGTATTCTTCGCCGCGACATTCGCCTGGTCGTGGGGCTTCTGGGGAGTGGCAATTCTATTGAAGGCCAGCGTAGAGAGCGCGTTGGGTTTCGTGCTGTTCGTTCTTGGTGGCTTTGGGACGCTGGTGATGGGTATCGGATTCACCTACCTGACCAAGAACAAAGCGGGGCAACGGGACTACTGGCTGCGCGTCATCGACGTCAGACGCATAGGCTGGAAGTGGTTCTTGATTCTGCTGCTCTTTGTTCCCGTTCTGAATGGGATCGCTGCTTCGATCGATCTCGTTTTTGGCGGACCGGGCGCCGTCTGGGGGGAGTCGCTCGTCAATGCCGCGTCCAATCCGTTTGGCCTCGTCTTGTCGGCGATGTTCGCCACAGTTGTGCCCTTCATCGAAGAACTGGGCTGGCGCGGCTATGTTCTGGATCGGTTGCAGGCCACACGGAGTGCACTCTCGGCAACGCTCATACTCGGTGTCATGTGGTCGCTGTGGCACTTGCCGTTGTTTTTCATCCCGGACTCGTTTCAGGCCAACCAGGGAGTCGGAACGCTCGAGTTCTGGTTGTTCATGATCGGCATTGTGGCTCTGAGCTTTGCGTTCACCTGGATCTACAACAACACCAGTGGCAGCATCCTCGCGGTGATCCTGTTCCACGGGATGGTCAATTTCACGGGTGAACTTTTCGATATCATCGAAAGGGCAAACACCATTTCTATCGTTTTGTGGGTGATCGTCGCCATTGGCATTACGGTGATTTGGGGTCCGAAGACCTTTGCGCGCCAACCGACACGAGAGCATCTTCACGTCCCATCATAGGGTCGAAACGGTTGGTAAGTGGGCCGGAGAATACGATTGCGAGAGCAAGGAATTCGCAAGCAGGATGTCGTTCGGCGTGTTAAGGTGGTGGGGCGCGGGCGGATCGACGACGGCTGAAGGCGCCGCTCGGCTCCCGTCGCTGGAAGTGCCGTTTGGAGCGGTCGGTTTACCGACAGATGGCCGAGCCGCGAGTTTACTCGTGGTAACCACCGGAGAACGGAGTGACTGACAGCATCGACCGCCTCAAAACCGCACTCGCCGACCGCTACAACATCGAGCACGAACTCGGCGCCGGCGGCATGGCCACCGTCTATCTCGCCCACGACGTCAAACACGACCGCAAGGTCGCGGTGAAAGTGTTGCGGCCCGAACTCGCCGCCGTGGTTGGCGCCGAGCGGTTTCTGCAAGAGATCAAAACCACGGCTAACCTCCAGCATCCGCATATCCTGCCGCTGTTCGAGTCGGGTGAGGCGGATTCCTTCCTTTATTATGTGATGCCGTTCATCGATGGCGAGACGCTGCGCGACAGGGTCAACCGCGAGAAGCAACTTGGCATCGACGAAGCGGTAAAGATCACCACCGAGGTTGCCGACGCGCTCGAGTACGCGCACCATCCCACGCTACGGCTCATCGGTCTTGGGGAGGGGCGGGACGCCGACGGCGAGTACAATGCGGCGGTCGAGCATGATCGGTTCACTGCCGAGAGCGAAGAGATCTCGTGGACGGCAAGTCGGGAAAAAGGGGCACGCTCGAGTAAGAAGCGGGGGAAGCGGCTTTAATCAGCCGCCCGTTACCACCCTACCACCTCACCTCGTCCCCACCTCACCGACCAAGAACCCCGCAATCCTTACGGCGGAGAGATTGCGACGACGTCGGAGCTTCTTTCTATCATCGTGCCACCGGCAGCCGCGTCGGCGCCCATGGGCATGACCTTCCAGAAGTCCCGCCGGACGTGCTTCCAGGTCGCCAACAGCCGAAGAGCGAAACTGCTTTTCGCCACGCGAGCGTGTTCGACGATCAGGGCCTGAAGCATTTTGAGGTCCTCATCCGGACAGCGGAGCCACGCGACGTGAGATGGGTTGACACGTTCGGGAAAGTTTCCTGTTCGATCGAGTATGTACGCGGTTCCACCCGTCATTCCGGCGCCAAAATTGCTGCCGGTCTCGCCGAGCACCACGACAGTCCCGCCGGTCATGTATTCGCAACAGTGGTCGCCGGTTCCTTCTACAACGGCGTTGGCGCCGGAATTGCGAATGGCGAAACGCTCACCGGCGCGTCCGGCCGCGAACAAATGACCCGCCGTTGCGCCGTACAGCGCCACGTTGCCCATGATGACGTGACGGTGGGACGCTTGCCGGGCCGTGCCTGCCGGCCGCAGGATCAGGTCGCCGCCACACAGTCCCTTGCCGACGTAATCATTGGCTTCGCCCTCGAGGACCAGGCGCATGCCCACCGTCGCGAAGGCGCCAAACGACTGTCCCGCCGACCCGGTGAAATGAAGTTTCACCCCGGACCCGGGAGGGCGATTCGCTCCCCATCGCGTGGTCAACGCTCCGGCGACGCGCGCCCCCACTGTCCGATGGCGGTTGGCGATGTGCCGTCGGGCGCGGAAGCCGCGCCCCGCTTCGCTGGCGGCGACCGCCTGCACGGCGAGGGACTCGTCCAGCGGTGGCTCGCTCTCGGGTCGGGCGTTGCGCTCGGCAAGGCACCGTCGCGCGCGTCCTTCCACGGGCGCTAGTAGTGCCGAGAGATCGAGGCCGCCGGTGTCCTTGGCCTGGCGCAGAAGATTCGTGCGCCCAACGAGCTGGTCGAGCGAGCGCAGGCCGAGCTGTGCCAGCGCGCGGCGCAGATCTTCGGCGAGCATGCGGAAGTAACGAACCACATGCTCGGGCTTGCCGCGGAACTTGGCGCGGAGATCTTCCCGCTGTGTGGCGATGCCTGTTGGGCAGGTATTTAGATGACACTGGCGGGCCATGTCGCATCCCAATGCCACCAGGGGAGCCGTGCCGAATCCGAACTCGTCGGCTCCCAGGGCAGCCGCAAGGAGCACATCGGTCGCGGTTTGGAACCCGCCATCGACGCGTACGCAGATTCGGCTACGCAGGCCGTTGCGCATGAGCACTTGTTGCGTTTCCGCGAGGCCCAGTTCCCACGGCGATCCCGCGTGTTTAATGCTGCTCAAAGCCGAGGCGCCGGTTCCACCCGAGTTACCAGAGATGACGACGTAGTCGGCGTACGCCTTGGACACGCCCGCGGCGATCGTGCCGACGCCGGCTTCCGCCACGAGCTTGACCCCAACCCGCGCGCGAGGATTGCAGCACTTCAGATCGTAGATGAGTTGTGCCAGATCCTCGATGCTGTAGATGTCGTGATGTGGCGGCGGACTGATGAGAGACACTCCGGGCTGGGAATGCCGCAGCCGCGCGATCAGCTCGGTAACCTTGGTTCCAGGAAGCTGACCACCTTCTCCCGGCTTCGATCCTTGGGCGATCTTGATCTCGAGCTCTTCGGCCTGCGTGAGGTACTCTGTCGTCACGCCAAACCGACCTGAGGCGACCTGCTTTATTTTGTTGTTCGTACTGTCGCCGTCGGGTCGTTCGCTGTAGCTGTCGGGACCCTCGCCTCCCTCGCCCGTGTTCGATCTCGCCCCGAGCCGGTTCATCGCTTTCGTGAGCGTCTGATGAGCCTCGGGGCTCAACGCACCGAAGGACATCGCGCTGGTCACAAACCGTGCGATGATCTTTTCGATCGGCTCCACCTCATCCAGCGCCACGGCAGGCCCAGCGGGAACGAGTTCCAGAAGATCGCGCAGGTCTGCGGGGAAGTCCGTGGTAGCTGCTCCGCGAAAGGCATCCCAATCCTCGGGCACCGGCTCGCTGGCTTTGCCCTTACGCTGCGACCCCACGGCACGCTGCAGCGCACGCACCGTCTTGGGAGCCCACGCGTGATGCTCGCCCTTCTTTCGGTACCGTACCAGTCCGCGATCGGGTAGCGGGCTCGATGGTTGGGAAGGCGTGACCCACTCGCGATGCCGTTCCAACACGAGATTCGCAATGTCGGAGAAGCCGTGTCCACTGATCGGACTCACGGTGCCGGCAAAGCATCGATCCACTATGTCCTGTGAAAAGCCCAACAGATCGAACAACTGGGCGCCACGATAACTGGTGACTGTCGATATCCCCATCTTCGACATCACCTTGCGCAGGCCGCTGGACAGTGCCTCTATCGTGCGGGTCTCGCCCTCGCCCTCGTCCTCCGACAACGATCGGGCTCCCGCGAGCGCCATCCACGGGCACACCGCACTGGCTCCATAACCCACCAGCACCGCCAGGTGGTGTACGTCAAAACAGTCGCCGCTCTCGACGACGAGCCCGACGTTGGTCCGCAGGCCGGCGCGTACGAGATCGTGGTGCACGGCCCCGACCACGAACGCCATAGGTATCGGCGCCTCCTCCGGTGAGACGGGCCGGTCGGTGAGCAACACGAGCGACGCGCCATCACGCACGGACTGTATGGCACGTTCGCACACGCCATCGATCGCGGAGCGGAGTGCGTTGGGATCGGCCGGAAACACACACGGCACAGTGGCAACCGAGAATTCGCGCTGCTGTCGAATAGTCTCGAGCTGCCCCAAGGTGATGACGGGAGATGTCAGTTCGAGCACCGGCAGCTGAGGAGCGTCCGCGAGGAGACGTGGACGGGGCCCGAGCCATGTCTTCAGCGTCATGACGCACGACTCACGCAGCGGGTCGATGGCTGGGTTCGTGACTTGGGCAAAGCGCTGCCGAAAGAACGCGTACACCGACCGCTGCGCCCGCGCCATCGGTGGAATCGGGGTGTCATCCCCCATCGACCACGTCGCCCGCGTGCCATCCAGGGCCATCGGCTTCAGCACAATGGAGACGGCCTCGCGCGTGTAGCCGAACAGTCCTTGATGCCGGCGAAAGCTCTCAGGGTCTTCGGTCAACTGCGCGATAGCCGCGGGGATCCGGTCGTTGGCCGGCACGGCGTGAACCCGTACCCAATCAGCGTAGGGGTGCTGCGCCGCCAACCGCCGCTTGATCTCGGCGTCCTTGATGACACGACCCTCCTCGAAATCCACGGCCAGCATCTGGCCCGGACCCAGCCGACCTCTCTCGATGATGTCGTCGGGATCGAGGTCCACGACGCCGACCTCCGAACCGGCAACGACCAGGCCGTCTCTGGTGACCTTGTATCGGCATGGCCTGAGCCCGTTGCGATCGAGTGCCGCTCCCACGTACCGGCCGTCGGCAAACACCAGCGCCGCCGGGCCGTCCCAAGGCTCCATCATCGATGCGTAGTAGCGGTAATATGCGACCACGTCCGGTTCCATCCGGGCGGTCGCCTGTTCCCATGCGGGGACGATGAGCATCGTGAGCGCATGGAGTACGTCGCGCCCGCTGCGGGTGAGCAGTTCCAAGACCGCATCCAGATCTGCGGAGTCGGACCAGCCATCGCGCAACACCGGACCCACTTCACGCGGCAATCTGTGTGCGCGCGAACGCATCCAGGCCCGGTTGCCCCAGATGGTGTTGATCTCACCGTTGTGAGCGAGGAGCCGAAGCGGCTGCGCCAGCTCCCACGAGGGCAGGGTGTTGGTGGAGAAGCGCTGGTGGTACAGCGCAAACGCCGTTTGGAACAACGGATCGGCCAGGTCGCCGTAAAAGTGCGGCAACTGATGCGGTGCGCACAGCGCCTTGTACACGAGGTGGCGGCACGACAGAGAGCAGATGTACGCGGCCGGCCCCTCCCGCTCGTAGGCTTTGCGTGCCAGAAACAGCTCTCGCTCGAACTCCTCGGCGCTCAACGGAACCCGGGGGGCCACTAGGATATGGAGGATACGGGGAAGGTTGGCCTGAGCGAACTCTCCCAACGCCTCGGGGTCCACCGGCACGTCGCGCCACCCGATGACACTCAGGCTCGGTGACGTCAGCGCCCGCTCGAGTTGCGCCATTGAGGTCTCGTCCCCAGGGGGAACGAATACCGTTCCTACCGCAAACGGATCGTCAGCATTCAAGTAGTGTCCCAGCCGCGCCGCTTCACGCGCAAACAACTGCCGGGGGATCTGCGTCTGCACACCGGCCCCGTCGCCGCTCTTCCCGTCCGCGGCGATGGCACCGCGGTGCTCGAGTCGCACCAGCGCTTCCAACGCGAGGTCCAATACCCTGCGACTCGGCTCGCCAGATGCGCGCGCGACGAAACCGGTCCCGCAGCTATCGTGTTCGAACCGCCGATCGTAGAGCGGGGCCAAGGCACTGGACCGCCTGGGTATGGTCGCAACTCGAGTAGGTGGTACCACACGCCTCCTTGATATGCGAGACTCCGGCAATGCACGGACGTTCTCTTGCCCACCGCCCGAGCGAGTCCGGCAGTTTCATCGGACTGCTGGCGCGTAAGACCGTCGATAGACCCGTCTGGCGCCGAACCGCGCGACCAGTGGGTGCAATAGGCCCGTCAAGGACCTCGTGCTGAAACGATTGGTGGGCTGACTAAATGAGGCTTACTGGGAACACTGCCTCAAAGAGTAGATGCAAAAAGACGCATCACGCCAGACAAATATATAAATAAAGGAGTCGGTTGTCAAATGTGTCGCTGCGCCGCGCCGCCACGTAACCCGGTGTCGTGCGGGAGGTTAGCCCGGCTGGCCCTCGGGCAGCTAACCCGCGAGCCGCTGCTTCCTCTGGCTCGTGAGCTCGCCCAGGAGTCGGCTCGCCGTTTCCTTGGCACGCTCGATCGATCGTAGCTTGATTTCCTCGTAACCTCTGATCCGGTCGGGGATCTTCGCGATCTCGGCCACCGCGGAATGGGTGTGGGGATCGAGATAGGTCATCGCTTCCCGGATCAGGTCTCGGTACCAACTCGGCAGAGCGCGCTCTATCCTCCGCATGCTGGTACGGCCAAAGGGATCGAAGGCCGTGCCGCGCAGGCGGCGGAGCGCCGCGAGCAGGCGCAACAGGATCCGTGACGCGGGTCCGAACGCGATTTTGCGATGCAGCCCCAACGCCCGAAGGAACGGGGGCTGTAACATGAACGAATACCGGCGCACGTTTTCGAAGCTGCCCATGATGCGGTCCGTTGCCTCCGTGCGCAGGTGAAGCCGTGCGACTTCGTACTCGTCTTTGTAGGCCATGAGCTTGTACAGAGATCGGGCGACCGCGTCTGTCACTTGGGCAGCGCCGTCCGGAATCGTTTCCGTTTCAGACCTGCGCACCTCGTCAACGAATTTCACGTACTCGCCCGCGTATTCGGCATCTTGATACAGGATCAGATTCGCCACCCGAATCTCGACCAGGCGCCGAACCTCATCTGATCCCTCGAACCGCGACATTACTCGCTCAAAATCCGCTGCAACCCGCGGCCCGGCAGCTTCCAGATCGACCAGCGCGCGCCGGTGAGCGTTGTGTGCTTCGGTGGCTGGGTTCGATCGCAACGACCCCATCGCTTCGGGGTCGGCCACGGCGCGACGTCCCCAGCGGAAGGCGGCGATGTTGGGTTTCACGGCGACGCCGTTCAGTCGGATGGCCTGCTCGATGTTCGCGGCGCGCAGAGGAATGAGGCCGGCTTGGTACGCCACGCCGATGCAGAAGATGTTGGCCATCATGTGGTTGTTGAACAGGCGTTCTGCCAGTTGTCCGGCATCGATATACACCGATCGGTCGGGATCGGTGACGCCCTTGATGCGTTCGACGAGTTGCTCCTCCGGAGGCATCTCGATGTTCTTGTCTCTCACCATGTCGGCGGTTGCTACGCCGGACGTGTTTATGACGGCCGCTGTTCTCGAGCGGTGGGCCTTGGCGAGATTGGCGGGCTGGGTGGCACCGATAATGTCCAGACCCAGCAGCAAGTCAGCCCGTCCGTCGGACACCGATTGGGAGCCTTCAATCGGTCGCTCGGACAGCGTGATCGATGAAACGACCGCCCCGCCCTTTTGGGCTGCGCCGATCTGATCCAGAGTAACGCAGTGCTTCCCGTCGAGGGTGGCCGTGGCCGCGAGCACGGCATTGACCGTGAGTACGCCGGTGCCGCCGATGCCCGTCATCAAGATCGTGTACCCATCTTTCAGGGCGACTTTCTCATTCGGCTCCGGCGGCTCGTCGATCTCGAGAAATGCCGATTCCGGTCGGGGCATTCCGGTCCCCGGCTCCGTTTGGACCTCGATGAAAGCGGGGCAGTCGCCGTCGAGGCAGGAGTAATCCTGATTGCAGGACGAGACGTGAATGGCCGTCTTCGGTCCGAACTCCGTTTGAATCGGTATGACCGACATGCAGTTGGACTTCACGCCGCAATCACCGCATCCCTCGCACACTTCAGGGTTGATCAGCAACCACCGGCTAGGTGTTTGCTCGAGCCCGCGGCGACGACGGCGGCGACGCTCCGCGGCACAGGGTTGATCGAAGATCAGGGCCGAGACGCCCGGGGCAGCTTCCGAGTCGCGTAGCGCGCTGGGCATGTCGTCACGGCTCATGAGGACCACGCCCGGGGCAAGGCGGTTCCCCTGCCCCCGATGATGTGTCAGGTCCTCGGCTACTACGATGATCTTTGACACGCCCATCGACTGAAGCTCGTGCGTAAGTTCGGAGACGCTCAGATTGCCCGCCGGCTCCTGGCCACCGGTCATTGCTACACCGTGATTGTACAGGATCTTGAACGTCATGTGAGCGCCTGCCGCGACGGCAGCCTGGACTGCGAGACGACCGGAATGGGTGTACGTGCCGTCACCCAGGTTTTGGAACATGTGCTCGTGTTCGACGAAAGGTCCGGCACCGATCCAAACCGCTCCCTCGCCCCCCATTTGGGTTATGTACTCTATCGACCGCTCTTTTTGGCCCGTGACGACGCACAACGTGTGACAGCCGATCCCACCGCCGGCCAACTGTCCCTCGAGTAACCGAGTCGAGCGGTTATGGGGGCACCCGGAGCAAAAGTTCATCAGCCGCATCGGCCCCTGCGACATCTGGCCAGTCGTCATCGCGTGCAGTTCGTCGAGGCGGTTGTGGACACCGGCGGACTCGCCCAGCTCGAGGAGCCTGGGCGCCAGCGCCTTGGTGATGTGGTCCACCGAAACTGCACCGCCAATCGGGAATAAGGGCTCACGGTTCTGGTCGAACTTGCCGACGATCCGTGGCCGCTGCGGCCACTCGTAGAGCACATCCCGAATCATCGACTCGATGAAGGACCTCTTCTCCTCAATGACGACGATGTCGTCGAGGCCGCGTGCGAATTCCTCGATGATGGTTCGGTCAATTGGATAGATCATGCCGAGACGGAGCAGTCGGACGCCGCGTTGCCGGAGGTCCGTTTCGGAGAGTTCCATTTCCTGCAGCGCCTGTCGAAGATCCCGGTACGTGGCTCCGGCGGCTACTATGCCCAATCGTGCCGTGCCGGGATTCAGCACGATGTCATTGAGATGGTTTGCACGTGCGTAGTGGCAGGCGGCCACGAGGCGGTGATGAAAGACGTGGCCCTCGAGCGGAATGGTCGTCTTCGGCCACAGCATGTGCGCCTCCGAGGGCGAGACCGGGGAGGGTGGCCGCTCGTAATCCGGCATCATGGGCGCTATGCGATCCGGGGCCACCTCGGCCGTACCACCACCGTCGCACACGTTGTTCACCATCTTGAGCGCGACCCAGCTCCCACAGAAGCGCGACATCGCGACACCGTGCAGTCCGAAGTCGAGGACCTCCTGAACGTTGCCGGGATACAGGATCGGCGTGCCCACGGCGCAGAGGGAAAACTCGCTGCCGTAGGGAATCGTCGACGATTTTGCGTTGGGATCGTCTCCTGCAAAAAGCAGCGCACCGCCGGTTGGTTTCGTGCCGATGAAGGCCGCATGTTTGAGCGCGTCCATCGATCGATCGAGCCCCGGGCCCTTGCCGTACCAGTAGCCCACGATGCCGTCAAATTTTTGTCCCGGGAAAATGTGTGCGATCTGCGTGCCGAAGATGGAGGTGACCGCGATCTCCTCGTTTACGCCGGGTATGTGGATGATGTCGTGTCGGGCGAGAATGTCCTTCGCCGCATTCAAGTGCAGATCGTACGCACCAAGTGGCGACCCTTGGTAGCCGGAAATGAAACCCGCGGTGTTGAGTTGGGCACGGCGATCGAGCCGTTGCTGGTCAAGCGGGATGCGCACCAGCGCCTGAACGCCCGTAACGTAGATCTTCCCCTCTTCGAGGGTGTATTTTTGCTGGAGATAGTTTTCGGTATTCAAAACGGTTCCTTGCTCATGGAAGCTCCCTGTGACATCGCGACGCGACGGATCAAGCTCAGACCCCGTCCGCGATTTTCACGATGAGCTTACCGACGTTCTTGCCTCGCAACAGCCCGATCAACGCCTTCGGTGCCTTCTCCAATCCTTCGACGATGTCCTCCTTGTACTTGATCTCGCCGGTTGCGACCAAGGGGGCCACCTCGGCGGTGAACTCGTCGACCGAATGGTAGTGATCAAAAATGATGAAGCCCTGGATCAGCACCCGCTTTACCAGGACGGGCACGAAATTGGGGCCCGGCGGGAGCGCGGTGGCGTTGTACTGGGAGACCAGACCACACACCGGGATCCGTGCAAAGTCGTTCAGCAGCCTGAACGCCGCCATCTGAACCTCACCGCCGACGTTATCAAAGTAGATGTCGATGCCATCGGGGCAGGCGGCTTTGAGGTCCTGGTAAACATTCCCGGCTTTGTAATCGACACAGGCATCGAAGCCGAACTCGTTTACCACCAGGTCGCACTTGCTCTTACCGCCCGCCACGCCCACGGCACGACATCCCCGCCGTTTGGCAAGCTGCCCCACCAGCGAGCCCACCGCTCCGGCCGCCGAGGATACGACCACCGTTTCGCCCTGTTTCGGTTGCCCGATCTTCGTTAAACCCCACCACGCGGTGAAACCGGGCATGCCGAGCACGCCGAGGTAGGCCGAAGGCGGAGCTTGCGATTCTCGGGGCACTTGATTCGGCTGTTTGGAGACGAAGTAATTCTGCCAGCCACCGAAGCCCGACACGATGTCACCTACCGCATACTCGCTCTGGTCGGATTGCACGACTTGGCCGATCGTGCCTCCCACCATCACCTCGCCGAGCCCCACGTTGGCCGCGTAGCTGGCGCCGGCGTTCATGCGCCCTCTCATGTAGGGATCGAGGGAGAGATAGAGGTTTCGGCAGAGTACCTGCCCCGGGCCCGGTTCCGGGACCGGCGTCTCGACGAATTCGAAGTCGTCCGGCGTCGGCTCGCCGTGAGGACGCTGCTTCAACACCCACTGTCGGTTCGTGTCGGACATCCGACGTATTCTCCTTCGAGGCTCAGGAAAAGAAGCTGCACCAAGTGGCCACGGTTTCCCGGAGCTTTTTTGACAGGATGACAGGATGAACGGCTCGTTCTCCGATCTCCTTTACTCTTCGCTTAACTTCGACCTTTTTTGGGCCGAAATTCAAGAGGAGTCCTAATTCACAGGAGAATATCCTGTTATCCTGTCCAAAAACTCTGCGTCCTCCGCGGTCTGCGGTGAACACGGTACCGCAATTACGATCCAGAATACTATTGCGACGACGTTTTCCTGCGCGGGCGTTTATCCCAGTAGTCGTCGGGGCGCAAGTCGGTGCGAAGCACGTCGTCGAGCAACCACGGCCGAATGCCGTACGGCCGCTGCCGCGGCCAGATTTCGTCGAGGGTTTCTGCCCGGTACAGTCGCCCCGCCTTCATCACGAACGCGATATCCGTCGTATTGCGGATATTGTCCAGCGGGTTGCTGTTGAGCACCACCACATCCGCAAGCTTGCCGACGGTGACGGAACCGATCTCGTTCTCGAGGCCGAGGAAATGCGCGCCGTCGATGCTTGCGGCCTCCAGCGCCTCCATCGGCGTGAGACCCTCCGCGAATCCCCAGGTTTCCCAGTGGCTGCCCAACCCGTCCTGCTCGCCGTGGGCTCCCATCGCGACGAACGCACCCGCTCGCTTCATGTCCGCCGCCGCCTCGGCCAGGATAGGGAACATGAACTCGCGGGCGGGTTTCTTCACGAAGCTTCGCCGCGTCGCCGTCTCCTGCCAAGGACTCCACTGCAGCACCTTGCTGTTGTCCCACAGGTCATTTTCCCCGAAGAAGTACTCGATCGCATTGCCGGTCGGGTAGTCGCTGATGAAGGCTTGCGCGGAGTAGTGCGCGCGCGCCTGGCCAAAGAACGTGGAGACGTCGCTGTACACGGGAACGTACTGTAACGGGTGCTCCCATCCCGCGTGGCCCGTCATGATCAGGCCCAACAGGTACTCCATATCCGATCCCTCGGAGGTCAGCGTGACCCCACGCCTCCGAGCGGCTTCGGCGAGCCAGGTGCGTTGAATGCGGGTACACTGCTTGTAATCCTTGATGGAGATGGCGCCCAGATCCGCCAAGCGGTTCACGTGGTGCTGGGCGTCTTCGAACGTGCGGATTTCCCGCAGCGGACTCCACCCTCCACAAGTCAGCGGCGGGCCTGCCGAGAAGCTGCGGGGGCCTACCATGCGGCCTGCCTCGATCATCTCGCCAATGGTGAAGGAATGCACCGGAGAGGCGGCCGGATCGTGGACGGTGGTTACGCCCCACGCGAGATAGCGAGCCGACGTCGACCGGTGTTGGGGAATGATCCCTACCCCCCCATCCTCGGCCAGGTGGTGGGCATGCAAGTCGACCCATCCCGGCATGATGGTCTTTCCATTGACGTCGAGCACCCGGTCGGCCCCTGAGGTGTCGCACTCTCCCACACAGGCGATCCGACCGTTCCGGACGAGAATCGTCCCTTGCTCCACTACCTCGCGATCATCCAGCGTGATGATGCGGGCGCCGGTGAGCGCGATGACGCCGGTTGCGAGGTGACGATCGATCTGCAACCGGACGACGACCGTGTCCATCCGCTCGCTATCGACGTCGTAGGCGAAGTACTTGTTGGCGCCGACGAACTCGAGCGTGGTGGCGTTGCGCCACCGGGGGTACCACCCTCCCTCCACACTCAAACGCTTTGCCGATCCCGGCAGGTCGATCTCGACGGGCCCTCTACCCAGGGCACCCGGCGGGAGCGGCGCCAGATAGACGTCCTCCTCGTACTCTACGGCCAACCATCGGCCATCGGGCGATGGGACCGCACCCTGCGCTCGCGCGCTGACCGTCGCTTCCTCCAGGACATCACCGCCCTGCGCGCCGACGGACATGAGCCGCCCATTCATTAGATAGAAGAGGCGGCCATCGCGCCCGACGGCGCTTTTCGCAGGCAATCCGGGTCCGGCCAGCGACTCCACCGCACCACCCCGTGCTGCAACTCTTATCAGCTCCCACTGCCCAGAGCCCCAGATCGCCGTGAGGGCGGAAGGCCAACGGCTCACCACAATCGACTGACCGTCCGGGCTCCAGCTGGGATTCACGTACGTCCCCGGGGTCTCGGTAAGCTGCTCGGGACTCCCGGCCTGGACGTCCATCGTCCAGACATGTCCGCCAACACCGTCCTGCGAGGTCACGTATGTGATCCGACGGCCGTCCGGTGACCAGGCGGGGGTCATCTGAAAAGCCTCTGGGTCCGGTTCGGTGAGGGGCGTCGGTGTTCCCCCGGGCAACTGCATCGTCCAGAGCTGTCCCGCGGCCTCGAACACCAACTGGGTTCCGTCAGGCGACGACGCGGGCCACCGCAGCGCCCGCGCCTCGAACGTCTCATCGTCGATCCGCCGGTTTCCTCGCGCCATCTCAGAGATCGTCCGGTGGACCGGCGCGCGGAACGGTATTGTTTCGACGGTTCCGGTCTCAACCCACAGACGCCGGATCTTGCCGCCTTGACTCAGGACAATCGATTCGCCGTCTCTTGCCCAGCTATAGCCCGGCAGCACACGCGTGTGCCAACTCGGGTGGTGCTCGGCGAGGGTGTTCGAGATGGGATCCATGATGATGCGCTCGGCGCCGGTTTCGAGATCCCGGAGCCAGAGCGCGGTCCGGCCGATGTACTCCTTGCCGCGATACTCGGTCCGTGCGCCCGGGAGCTTCCGGGCGAACGCGAGCCACCGGCCGTCCGGGGAGATTTCCGGCGCGACCTCGCCCAGCCTGAGTGGATAGGCCGGTCGACCACAGCACGACAGGTAACCTCCTTTGGATTCTGTCACGTCGTCGAGGTGACCCGTCTTGAGGTCGAGGCGTCGCAGTCGGCGGTCGTTACCCGCGAAAATCGAGCTGTGGAAGTAGAGGTACCGGCTGTCCGGCGACACCGAGGGCCACTGGGCCCGATCGAGGCCCGCCCAGATACCCGAGCGCGCTGGGGCTGCGGCGCCGGAAACGCCGAGGCGCACGCTCTCGAAGCCCTCTCCTCCGTCGCGAGGAAACATCCACAGCACGTCGTGAGTGCGATAAAAGCCGGACGGGCTCTTCTCGCGTTTCGTGACCACGATGTGCCGGCCGTCGGGCATCCAAGTGGGCTCCGCAATGCGCGCATTCATATCCCCGTGGATGAGGCGCGGATCGGATCCGTCGGCGTTCATCACCCACAGATTGTCCTGCCCGCCCCGGTCCGAGACGAACGCGATCTCTCGACCGTCGGGCGAGATGCGCGGGTGGTAATTCATGGCGATGCCGCTCGCCTGCGTCAGGGCCACCGCGTCACCACCGGTAGCGGGCATCCGGTATATGTGTCCGAGGAGATCGAAGACGATCCACCTGCTGTCAGGGGAAATGTCCACGGACATCCACGTCCCCTCTTCCGCCGTGAACGCGATCTCCCGCGTCTCGCCCCGTGGCACCGAGATGTCCCAGGCCGCATCCGGGGCCTGGCCACGTAGCGCTCCGATGCCCGCGAACGGAATCAGCGCGACTGCCACCAGCCACGGGCTGAGTCGACGCAACGTCTCGATCATCTTTTACCTCCAGCTTTAAAGGGCCCTGGCCCTCGTCTCGTCATTGGGTCGTCCTATCGGGTGAAGAAGGTCGAGCCGGCCAACCTCCTCGACTACATGATCATGCACCGCCTCCGGGTGCTTCGCCAGGATCTGAGCCTCGGCAAGGGCGGTTTTGAGACGTCTCACCTCTCACCTCTCACGTCTCCCGTCTCCCGTCTCACCTCTCACTTCTCACTTCTCACTTCTCACCTCTCACGTCTCACGTCTCACGTCCTACACGCGAAACAGATACGACAGCTTGAAGAAGAATCCATCAGCGGTTCGATTCATGCCCCGGAAGCGGAACGAATCCGGTTCGGTTAGGGTGGCTCCATAGCCGACAAAGAGCAAGGTGCCCGGCGTCGGCTGAAACGAAAAGAGCCAGTCGAGCCGGAAATCGTTGTCCGTCTGCTCGAGGGCCCGCTCGTACACGCCCGTCTCTGCGTTCCGGATCAGGATTGGATCATTGGTGCGCGTGTCGTCGCGAAGTGCATCACGGAACCGTGCATCGTATTGACCGAGAAAACGCAAGAAGACCCCACGCGTCGCCTGATACTCGATCTTGAGTCGGGGAACGTCGCGAACCGATACGGTGGTGCCGTCATCCGGCCTCACGTACTGCTGGCGGATGTATCGGGCGTCTATCCGAAGCTGCTCGGTGGGTCGCCAGTTGATGCCTCCGTTGAACAGGAGGAGGTATGCCGGCGCCCATTCGTCGAAATTCTCGTCGCGCGCCACGATAGCAGAGAGGGAGGCGCTGAACCGAGAGAACTGCGGCGTTGCGACATTCAGCACGGCGCCATAGTTCGGAATGCGTGACGTGGTGCCGACAAACGCCACAGTGTCCACATCGGTCGCCGTTTGCCGCTCGACGGCATAATCACTGTAGAGGTAGGCCGGATAGCCGAATGACTCGACGATCAGCGAGGCACCTAAGCGCCAGCCCCCTCGGAAGGCAAACGAGTTGGTGAACCACAGATGGATACTTTCGCTTTCCCGCCCGGCAAAGAAGTCTTCGTATCGCCAGGTCCCAAACGCCGATATCCCCGTGGTCCAGCTCTCCAGCACAGCTCCCTCCCTCCCGTACACTGTGATGGTCGGCCGCAGCCGGGGGCGGACGACCCCTGGCCTGCTGATAAACCCGCTCGCCGCGACGAAATCGGCATGCATACCGTTGATGCTGGCGTCAAATGCGAACCGCCGGCCTCTGCGGTTGAGAGTCACATTCCACAACGGCGCTCGGGTCGTCCCGGCGTCATCACGGGTGAAGCTCGCGGCGGTCTGTGCCGCAAACGTGTACACCTTGCCGAAGACCAACCGGGCATCGGCCCCTGCGACCCGGTTGTAATGGGAGCCCTCAAAGCGATCCGTGTATGCGACACCCACCGTCGACTCCTCGCCGATATCGCGTCGCACTCGGAGAATATTGAACACCGGGTGCTCACCGCTGCTCGAAAGGGATCGGTCATCCACCGCTGCCAGATATCCGACCTCCGTTCCGGAGACCTTTCCGACGAGCTTGACCGCGCCGACAGGACTGATGATGCGCCGGGTATAGATCAGCCGATTCGGCGTATCGAACTGTTCGCTCCCCTCCAGAAAGAACGGGCGCTTCTCGGCAAAGAAGACCGCGCGCCGCGGATCGAGTACCGCCTGCCCCGCATCGGCTTCGACCTGCGAAAAATCGGGTTTGTACGTTCCATTGAGCGTGAGGTTCGCCGTCACGCCCCATCGCACATTCCCGCCGAGATCGGGCGCACCGGCGTCGTAATCCCAACCCCCGGCCGTCGGCGTACCCTCTACCTTTGCCGTGGCGACGGGATTGACATCGAGCACAATACCGCGGTGCAAACCATGGAGCTGTCGTAGCCGCCCGCTCTGCGCGAGAAACGATGCTCGTCCGCGACGCGCCGGGACCCATGAGAGGAGACGCCCCGAATGCTGGATTCGGCGCAGCACGTTGATGCCCCAATCCTGTTCGTGCCCTGCCTGGTACCGCAAACTCTTCAGGGGGACGCGGATTTCGATCTCGTAGCCGCCCGGCGTCAGGTGCCCCTTGGATTCGTACAACAGGTCGGGCTTGAGGTCGACGGGGTTGTCGTTCGACTCCGCCGACAACAGACGACGACGGTTTCGGGCGCCCTCCGTCCGGACGCCGTCGGACTGGATACCGAAGGGGTTGACTCCGATAACCCAGGCGCGACGGTTGTCGTTGAACGTGTCGAGCAGGATCTGAATCTGATCGTCGCTGTCGATTCGGTCCCGGTCCGCCAGCGTCGCGCGAACAGTCCCATGTAACTCGAAGGCGCGTACACCGAAGTGCATCGCGTCCGCTGAGTACCAGATGAGCACTTCCGTCGAGTCCTGCGACCGGAGTCCGTCCACTGGGCTGTATTGCGAGAAGCCGGTCAGGACGGCCGCTTGACGCCAAACGTCCTCATCGAGCAGTCCATCGATCTCGATGTGCTCGGCGATCTTCGGGATCCGAACGTCGGTCTCTCCGCGTGCGCCATGAAATACGAGCGGTGGGTCCTGGGCAACGCCCGGGGCAGTTTGCAGCAGGAGGAGTAGCGGAGCGAGCATCGGGCGTTTATCGCCGACTCTCTGCGTTGATCCGGGCTCGGCCCCTTCGGGACGTGTCCTGAAGGACATGACGTGGAACACGTCGCGGCGATGCGCTACGCATGTCTTTCAAGGCACGTCGCGGCCCGCCACCCAAAGCGGCGTTGCCTCCCCGACGATTCGTTCCGCGTTCATCCGCGTTCATCCGCACTAGGTCCGCGGTGCTCCGCGGCGCGATCTACGTTGTCAGGCACACCCTTCTCCGGTTGTTACCACGGGTAAACCCGCGGCTAGGCCAAACCGACTGTCGCTAAAGCGACCCCGTCTCACGTCTCACGTCTAACGTCTCACGTCAACCACCGGAAGCACCACATAAGAAGCGTACCTCCGGCTATGATGCACCACATTCCGCGCCACGACCCCCTCCGTCTCGTCGTAGTTCCGTCCTCCCGTATTGAGATTGCGAGTGATCCGCGGAAAGCTGCTGCTCGAAATCTCGAGCCGGATTCTGTGTCCTGGGGCGAAGTAGTTGCTCGTGGCGTGAAGCGGGAAGCGTAGCTCGTATACCTCGCCCTCCTCCATGAACACTTCGCGCGCGAAGCCCTCTCGGTATCGCGCCCGCAGAACACTTTCTTTGAGGTTGTACGCCGTCCCATCCGGGTAGACATCCAGAAGCTTGGCGAAGAAATCGGTGTCCTTGGCACTCGACGAGACGTAGAGAACGACTTCCAAGGGACCGGTCACTTCGACCCCTCGGTCGAGAACGGCGCTGGTGTAGACGAGGACGTCGTGACGCAGCTCGATGTCGGAGTGATCGTGTGGACCGGCCGGCGCTACTGCACGCGCGAAGCAGCAAAACGATCCGCCGAGTGAGGGAACGGGAGTGTTGGGGTCGTAGAGGTATACGTCTGGTGGCTCGTCGCCCGGTGCCGTCGTCGACAAGGTGCCGGAACCGTGCCGGCTGTTGGCTCCACCGTCGCTGTGCAGATAGTGGCGGGCGAAACGAGTACCGGGGATCGGCCAGTCATCACGGCCCTGCCACTCGTTCTTGCCCATCACGTAGCCACTGAAGTGCGGCATTTCCGTCACGCCGTTTTCGATCCCCTTCAGCCAATAGTCAAACCACCGCACGTACAGATTCCAGTGATCGGATCGCGCATCGCCCAGCTCACGAGTACCGACGATGGTGGGAGCCGTCAATTCTTCAGACCCACAGTGCGTGGACGGAGAGATGACGGCGTATTGATGGTCGGCCACGGTGGGATCGGGGTTTTGCTGTGCAAGCTTAAACATACGGAGCGTGGCCCCGATCATCTTATCGTACCAGGAATCAACGTGCAGGGCGGGGACGTGGATCTGATCGTCTTCCTGGAGAAAACCACGGTCGACCCAGTACTGGTCCGCCGGTCCGTGGCTGATGAAGTCTCTTAGATCGCCCGGCGGCAGGCCCGCCCTCGTGCCGATATCAATAATGGGTAGCGTGCGGAACAGCTCCGCACGGTCCCGCTCGGGGAGGGTAGGTGAGAGCGGGTAATAGCGAGCCAGCTGGATCCGCTCCGCGCGTGGCATATGCGACGGGATGGTGGGTTTCGGCCTCGTGCCGTAACCACTGAGGAACCAGCTGATCGTGCTCAATTCACGGGCGCCACCGTGGTTGATCCCGAAGTTGAAGAACCTCCCGCGGAGGCCGAGCGCGCCGCCCCCCGACTGGGGAATCATCGCGCTATGATTGGGATGGTTCATCGCTGCGAGCATGTACTGCACTTCACCGAGATACGAGCAGCCGTAAGTGCCAATCTCTCCATTGGACCATGATTGATCGGCGATCCAGGTCAGCGCGTCGTAGCCATCGTTTCTGGCGTTCGCCGACACGCGATGTACCCCCTGGGACTCAAACCTCCCGCGCGCATCCTGTACCGCAACGACGAATCCCTGGCCCACGAACATCGCGACCTCGGCGTTTCCGCCCTTCCCCGGCTCCAAGGACTGTCGGCGCTTGTCGTACGGCGTGCGCATTAGAATCACCGGGAGCCGGTCCTCACCCGTGACCGGCAAGTAGACATCGGTCGACAGACGCACCCCATCGCGCATGGGGACCCACACACTCTTTTCAATCTGAACATCGTACCTGGGTCGCGGCATGTCCGGCCGAACAGTGGCCTCCAACTCCGCCCGCGACATCCTCAGAGTGGCGTTGCTCGGCGGAAAAGCCTGTGCCACCAGCACCACAGGCACAGCGACAAAAGCCAGTGCGCCGAAAAGCAAAGTCCGTACGTACAAGAACGCATTGTTCTTCATGACCCCCCCCAAACGCGCAATCGAGTCCGTCACCCTAACTCCTCACCGTCGTTCTTTGTTACCACGGGTAAACCCGCGGCTCGGCCAAACCGACTGTCGCTAGAGCGACCCTTCATGTCCAACGTCTCACGTCTCACGTCTCACGTCTCACCCTCTCACTTCTCACGTCTCACGTCTCCCCCCGATACGCCTTCAACATCGCCCCGGTGTCGGCGTACTCCCGAAACCGCACAATCTTACCATCGCGCAGCGTGAACACATCGGCCCACTCCATCTCGAACGCCAGGCCGGTCGCCTTGACCCGCATCCGCTCGTCTCCCAGCACGACGACGCGATCCCCGCGGGCGATGAAGTCGTGAACGTTGAACGCCTCCCCCTCGACGTGCTCGCTGATGACCTCGAAGAATTTCTTTACGTTCTCGCGCCCGCGGTACGCGCCGGCGTAGGGGATCTCTTGCGGGCCTTGAAACTTGAAGTCAATATCCTCGTCGAGCAGGTCGACGACCGCTGCGAGATCTCCCCGCTCGAACGCGTCGTACATGCGGCGCACTGTCTCGACGTTCTCGGCCTCAGGCATCATTCACCTCTCTCCTCCTTGCCCCACCCGTCGCAGTCTGAGATTCCGCACCCATTCGGCGCTCACTCTCATGACGCCGACCTTTCCCGCACTATCGCGCTCGAATTTGACCGCAACGTAGTGGGTGGCGATTTCGCCGAAGCCCTCTGCCCGCCCCTCGAACACGTCCCCTCCGAGCGGCGTGAGCGCAAACCGCTGCATGCCGTGGAGCCCGGGTCCCATTCTGAGGAGAAGCGTCTCGTCTTCCTGTCTCACGGAATGGAAGGCGTCGAGCTCATCCGAGAAGTAGCGACCCAGATAGTCCTCGACGGGAACGTCCGCAAGGTCGAGGGTCGAGGCAGGCGCGAATCGGCGCGGCTCGACCCAGTCCGCGTTCAGCACTAGCAGTGACGGACGATCGCAGTGTTCACACGCCTCCACTTCAATGCGGATCTGTTGCACTGGCGCGTTTACATCCGAGGTGTACGATCCCTTGCGAGGCCGGATGAGGTAGGCGCCGCCACCACCCCGCAACAGCGCCGATCTGAGATCGTGGCCGTTCCCCGTGCTCAGCGCGAGCGTGTAGCCGCTCCCGCGTTCGACGTAGGTCCCGACCAACGCCGCCACTTCGTCCTCAGGGATTGGAGCCGGTGGCGTGAGAAAGCGATGATCCTTTTCGGGATTGTCGCTCGACAGGTAGAAGGTATGAGGATTACCGGCGGCCTTCAGGAAGGCGTCGATCATCCCGCGGAGGATCTCCGTCGAATTGATGCCGCCGAGGTAGTTGGTGAACAACGCGATGGTGAGATCGATCTCGGGGAAATGCACGTACTGCGTACCGGTGTGCCCTCCGTGGCCCCACCCATCGAGGCCGCGATGGGAGATACGGTAGAGACCGAGCCGGTACACGGCCGGGTCGCCGTTGGACATGGTCATCGGCGCGGTCATTCGATCGAAAAACGACCAACCGTCCACACCTTTCTTGGTGACCTGCCCGAGCCATGAGATCAGGTCGTTCATGCTCGTGATGATGGCGCCAGCCCCGGTGAGCGGGATCCATACGCGTATGTGGTTGGGTGGCCAGGTGCGGTCCGGCATGATCGTGTAGGTCGTCGCCTGGCGGTCGAAGACCTCGGAAAAATCCAGCGGCGCCGAGGTGGATGTGAGCCCCAGCGGCCGGAACAGAATGTCGGCCATCGCTTCGTGAAACGGCTTCCCGGTGACCGACGCTATGATCCGGGCGAGGATGCGGGGGTTGACATCGGTGCTCCGATAATACGAGCCGGGAGTGAAGTCGAGCTTCCGTTGCCGGAGGCTCAACTCATACATGGTGTCCATGCTGTCGATGCCTACCGTGCCTGCAAAGATCATCATGTGCTCGTCTTGCCACAGGCCGGAGCTCATCTGCAGCAGATGCCGGAGCGTGAGGGGTACACCGTAGTCGGGAAGCTCCGAGAGGTACTTTCGCACCAGACTGTCGAGGTGCAGCAGCCCCCGATCTTGCAGGATCAAGAGGGCGTGGGCCAAGAAGCTCTTGGACATCGAAGCGATGCGATACCGTGTATCAGCTGTCCATGGAACATTGAACTCTCGGTTAGCGGCGCCGTATCCTTTGAGATGGATCAGCTCTCCCTCATAGATGACCGCCGTCATTCCACCCGGATGGAACGGCTTGTCATAATCGGCGAACAACGCGTCAATAGCGGAAGTGAGGTCGGGCCACGTGGCGATCGGGTCGGAGGGCTTATCATGGGAGATCGACGAGCACCCGATGCCGGAGAGCGCGAGCAGCGAGAGGACGATCATGAGCGGAGGTGCCTTCTGCAGCTGCTGAGGCGGCCAACTAGGAGATGGGTTTCGTTTCATTTTTCCAGTAGGGTTCTCTCAACTCACGGGTGAGCACGGCCTCGAGCCCGGGGCACGTCCGTGATTCTTTCGAAATCGATGCCGCGGACGTTCTCTCGCAGTATTCGCATCCCGGTCACCGCCCCTCTGGCATTACGTACGAATCGCACGCCCAAGTGACTCACGCCCAATGCCGATTGATAGAACCTGGAGTTCGGCGCCTTCGCTTCGAACACGTCATCCACCAGATGAACGAGATCGTAGGTCTGAGCGCTCCCCACACCGGAGCCATTGCGCATTTGGAGTCGTCCGTCGATCGCCTCAACCGTGTAATACGCCCGGAGCGCCGGCGTATGGTACACTCCGAGCAGATCTTGGTACGTTCTGACCGTGGTAACACGCCTATCGGCATAGCGGAACTCGCGCGGCACGGCCCACCCGGACTCCTGCACTAGTAGAGACGGGTGGGCACACTCCCGGCAATCCGTCTCCCACAGCGTGATATTCGGCCCGATGTAGCTGCCGGCGCTCGGCCCACGCCTTTCCGGCCCGTCAGTTTTGAGCCGGCCTTGTCCGACGTCGAAGAGCGGGTAAGGCCCGGCTCCATTGTAGGCCAGGAAGAGGTGCTCCCGGTTCCGGGACGTGAGCGTGAGAAAGTAGCCGGAGCTAGGATCCGCGTAGGTGCCCTCGAGCTGCTCCACCCTTGGCCGGGAGATAGTGCTGGGGCGCACCGCATTGCGGAGGTCGGTCCTGTCACCCAGCTCGGCCTCGAGTGGGCTCTGTTCGGCGAAGAGAAACGCATCAGTCAGGCCGTGCGAAATCCTCGCGCGGTTGAAGGTGGCGAGGTCATTGTTGAAGAACGCGACGATCAAATCGATTTCCGGATAGAAGATGTAGCCGGTCCCGGTAATGCCACCGTGGGAGAGCCCATAGAGACCACGGTGCCTGAACGTGTAGAGCCCGAGTCGATAGTGAGAGACATCGCCATTGCCGAGCTCGATCGGTTGGTCCAGACGCTGCCAGCGAGAACGACCCTCCTCGATCCCCTCGCGCATATACTGAAGCCACCGAATGAAATCGTTCATCGTGGTCACGATGGAACCGTCGCCGGACGGGTCCACCGGGATGATCGGTATGTGTCCCTTCGCGTCATCGCCGGTCGGCCCCAAATACATTGGCGCCTCCCGGTTGTGGTGAATCGTGAGATTGGGATTGGAAAGAGACGACTCCATACCCAGTGGCCGGAACAGAAGGCGCTGCATGGCCTCCGGAAACGGGTAGCCCATGAGGACCCCGATCACCCGAGCCAGCAGCCGATAGTTCGTGTCGGTGTACCGCATGAACCGGCCGATTGGATAATCGGGCTCCCGTTGGCGCTTGGTCAGGTCATGCATCTCATCGAGAGTGATACGGGCCTGGACCCCTGCGAGTTGCGGCAGGATCTCGTCCTGCCAGAGCCCCGAAGTCATCGTCAGGAGATGGCGCAGGGTCAGCGGCGGGTCGAATGCCGGATAATCGGGCAGGTATTTCGAGAGGCGGTCATCGAAGGCGACGCGACCGGCTTCGACGAGCGCGAGGATGGCGGACGCGGTGATCGTTTTGGTCGTCGAGGCGATGAGGTAGCGCGTGTCGGGTGTCCACGGTATGGCGAATTCGCGATTGGCGGAGCCATATCCCTTGAGGTGAAGCACCTCGCCCCGGTAGATCACCGCGGTGATCCCACCCGCCCGGTGCGGTTGATCGACATCCGCATAGAGCGCATCCACCGACGAGGTCAGATCGGGCCACTTGGCTATCGTACCCGCCCCCTGGGCTAGTGCTGGGCCCACGGCTAGTGCGGGGCCAACGGCTATTGGGGACAAGTAACCGACGAGCGCCACCAACCCGCTCGTGGCGAAGATGAGGCCGGTCTTCCGAATGCGGCAGGCAAGAGTCGAGACCGCGTCTCGCTTATCCATGGGCGTCATGTTCCTTGATTCGTTCCGAGTTCTCTGAACCGAGAGTTGTCCGGGCATAAGATGCGGACCTTGAAACTTCCAATCAATATCCTCGCCGAGCAGGTCGACGACCGCTGCGAGATCTCCCCGCTCGAACACGTCGTACATGCGGCGCACTGTCTCGACGTTCTCGGCCTCAAGCATCACGCACCTCCTGTCACGGAGCGTGCCAAAGTGATGGGAGCCCGAATCTTCGGATCGCGGGCCCATGGGACGTCCAGCTCGACTTGAACGAACCAGTCTATCGAAAACAACTTGCCCTTTGCTGTTGGCGGACCGTCGGTCTGGACATTCAGCGAAAAGTGCTCAGAATAGGCTCCAATTCTCTGGGGTTTGGCGAGCTCGACCGCGGCCTGGCGATACTCATGGCTGTCGGAGTGCCCGTGGGCTTGGCTCTGCTCGTGGCCGACCAGGCGGACACGAATGGCACGAACATCAAGCGGTTGGTCGGTCTGGACGCCAAAGATGCCTTCGATGGATTGGCCCGTTGACAGCGTGTCGGCCGCAAGCGCCAGTTCCATGCGCACGTCGGGCGCAAAGTGCGAATCCCAGAAGCCGCGCCCCTCATCGTCAGGGTAGCGAACGCGCACCGATTTCACGGCACTAGCTGACCTGGGAAGCGGAGCAACTCTGAAGGAGTGAGTCGCCTTTAGATCGGAGCCCAAGGGCACGTCCACCTGTGCCGTCAGCTCATAAAAGACGCGGGATCGGTCACCCGTGTGCGTGGGTGGAGCATTGGCGGGTATTACGACTTCTATTTCATACTCGTGCTCGCCCGGTTTCATCATCTGATGCCGGCCCGCGCCAAAAAGCGTGGCAACGGCGTCGCCGAGGTTGAAGAAAAAGCCACGCCGCTCACGACCAGCCAGCAACTTGCTGTTTTCCGTGATGGTTGTGTGTTCCACCGCCGTGTGGGTGTGGGTCGTCACGTTGCCTTTCCCATCGGTGCTCGTAGTGGTATATGTAGCTTTCGTCTCCTCAGCTCCGTGGAACCACACATGGATGCCTCGCACCTTTAGCGGGGAGTCCAACACCAGCACCACGGGCACCGTTACGGCTTGGCCGGGGGTGAGCACATCAGTCGGCGAGCGGAAATGAATTTGGTTGGCCAACGGTCAGCCTCATGTGACAGGATCAAGCAAACGTCAATTCACGGGAAGGAGGGATGTCACCGCCCGGCTGAATGAATTCGCTGGGAGAAAGCCAGGTGCTTGCGGAGGTTCGCCTCGGCCTTGGCGGGGTCCCACTCGAACTCGTGACGCACGAGAGCAATCTACGATGGAAGCCGCCTATAGGCGAACGGGCCTAGCACGTGGTAGACGGACCACAATAAATCGTGAAGAGGGGATATTCCGCGTCATCGGCGTATCCGGCTTGCGGAACTTTGGATATAGTCCATTAGCGCCGTCAGCAGCCAGCTGCCGGCGGTCACCTCAGGAGGTATGATGGCTCTCAGGTATTTGTTGCTCGCCGCGGGTCTCGCCGGCTGCATGGCTGGCTCACCCGAAGGCGAGGCCGATCGACCCGGTCGGGTGCTTCTTACGCCGGCTCCCGACGACGATGGCGTGACGCGGGTCCTCGTCTACCACGACATGGAAGGGCTCGCGGGGCAGGATGACTGGCGGACATTCCTCTTTCCCTGGACCGAGTTCTACGAAGAAGGCCGCAAGTGGCTTACCGCGGATATGAATGCCGTGATCGACGGGCTCTATGCGGGTGGGGCCGACGAAGTCCACGTGGTGGACGCGCACGGGAGCACGAACCCCAATCCGGATCTGCTGCTCGACGAGCTAGATTCGCGGGCGACCATGGTCTTCAAGGACGAGCCGTTCCAGCCGTACATGGATCTCACAGAAGCGGGGGTGTACGACGCCATCGCCGTTGTGGCGATGCATGCGAAAACCGGCAGCGTCGGGTTCGCCTCACACACCTTCACCATCGGGATGGAAGTGATCCTCAACGGCATGTCGATCACCGAGACGGAGACGATCGGCTACTCGTGGGGTCGGGTGGGCGTGCCCGTGATCTTTGCCAGTGGGGACGACAAGCTTGGCAAGGATCTGGAGACGATGCCCTGGATCGAGTACGTCACCACAAAGGAGGCCACCAGTGCATCCACGGCGGTGTTGCGCCCTGTGGATGAGGTCCGCCGCGAACTGCAGCAAGCCGCGAAGCGGGCGATGGAGAACCTAGACGAGGCCAAGGCGATGCGTGTCACGGAGCCGGTCACCACGACCCTTCGAGTCGTACCGCCCTCTACCCTGACCATGCTGAGGGGGGTTCCGGGCCTCGACTACACGGACAACCAGGTAACGTTCGAGGCCGCGGATTATGCGGCGGCGATCGAGGGGGCGCAGGCGCTGATGAATGTGGCGGGGGCGGGTTGGAACGATCTGATGTTCGAGCTGGTCGCCGCTCAATCCAACGGCGACGCCATGCAGAAACAGTGGCTCGAAGCGGTGGTGGTTCGATGGTTCGACTACGAGTCGGGTCGCTGGACGCCGCCACCCCGGCCCGAGCCGGAGCCTGGGCGGAAATATCATGGGTCGACGTGAGCTGTGAGCGGACAAGTGTCAGAGGATGCAGGTCACTTGGGACGTGCTTCTTTGACAGGTAGTGCGTACGCACGTGACATATTGAGAATTGGCGATCATTCCTGAAAGCCATGACGAGGAAACCGATAGCGAACGGTCTGCAACAGGGGCTGCGACCCTGGTTCGCGCCGCCGCAGCGCGTAGAAGCGGATGCGGTTGGCGTCGAAATCGACCTCGGCGCGCACGAGACGATGGGACCAGCGCGGATCGACCCGCCAGGTATGCCCCAGCAGCTCGGCCGTTCCCTGCTCGCTGATGCGCCGCAGGAACACCAAGCGGCCGCGCGGGCGGGTCTGCAAGTCCAACGCCCACTCTTCGGGAAACGTCCGTCGTGGCGGGGCGGCCTCCAGGCGCGGTGCCGCACGGCGGCGGACTGCTGCCACGTAGCGATCCGAACGCTCCTGCAGGGCCGCGCGGGTGGGATGATGGAAACGGGCCCACACCTTGGCCTGCCACCGACCGTTGTAGCTTTCTACCGCCGCCTGGAAGCCGGTCTCGCGTGGCGGCGCGAACACGGGGACGATCCCCAAACTCAAACACAGGCGCGTGACACGGCCGACGGTGTCAGGGAACTGATGCGCGCCCTGGAACCGGGTGTCGTTGTCGAACTGTGCATAGGCTGGCAGCCCGAACTGCCGCCAGTGCGTTACCAGGGCCTCGACGATAGTGGTGGCGCGGACGGGTGGACCGGGCCACGACGCGACCAATCCGCCGTGCAGCGAGATGCCGTTGAGCACTTCGACCTCGGTGCCACCCTTGATCACCAACCCTTCGACGATGTCAAAGCTGTCCAGCTCCGCACAGCCCGCGGCCACCTCAGGCAGATACCAGCCTCGGGGCGGTGGGGGGCGACGGATCCGCCGGCGACCGTCCAGGGCCAGGATGCGGCCGATCGTCCGCACCGCGGGGACGCTGCGATAGTGACGGTCGCGCATCTCGCGGTAGATGGCAGCGGCCCCGTACTCCCCCAGGTCGCTCGTGTCACGCAGCTCTCGCCGCAGCGTCAGCACGACATCTTCTACGGCCGCTTCCGTGCGATGAATCGTGTGCGCGAGGTGAGACCGGTCAGACCAATCGACTCGATCCAGCCGCTGGCCGCCGACGCGCTGCACCCACCGTTGCACGGTCTGGAGGCTCACGTGAAACCGGCGCGCCACCGCACGCAGCGAGGCACCCCGCCGAACCGCGGCAACCATCTTTCGACGTCGCTCCTCGGTCCGGCCTTTTTACGCACCTTGACCCCCGAACTAGTGTTTCGTTCAAATACTATAAACCACACTCCTGACCTGGATCCTGTGACACTCCGACCTGCATCCTGTGACACCTAGCAGGTTGCGGAAAAAGTCGGGTAATGGACGATAGCATCGCGAGCCGGAAGTTCTTATCGTAGAGGGACCTCGATGGGAGTGCCACGATGCGCGGGAACAAGACGAATCAGTCGGCGCTGTTCAGCTATATCAGTGCGGAGGATCGGGTGCCCTCCGACCATCCGTTGCGCGCCCTGCGGGCGCTGGTGGACCCGGTGTTAGCCCGGCTCTCGCCGCAGTTGGACCGGCTGTACGCGCGGCGGGGCCGGCCGTCGATTCCCCCGGAACATTTGTTACGCGCGTTATTGCTGCAGGTGGTGTATACGATCCGGAGCGAGCGGCAGCTGATGGAGCAGCTCGATTACAACATCCTGTACCGATGGTTTGTGGGGTTGAATCTGGACGACGCGGTGTGGGTGCCGACGGTCTTTACGAAGAATCGGACGCGGCTGGTCGAGGGGGGCATCGCGGATGCGTTTCTGGCCGAAGTGTTACAGGAGGCGGAGCGGCGGGCGTTGTTGTCGAATGAGCATTTCACCGTCGACGGGACCTTGCTGGACGCGTGGGCGAGTCAGAAGAGTTTTCAGCCGAAGGCCGGCACCCGCCCGCCAACGGACGATGATCCGGGGAATCCGAGCGTGACGTTTCGCCAGGAGAAACGGACGAATGCGACGCATGCGTCGCGGACGGACCCGGAGGCGCGGTTGACGCGGAAGAGTGGGGGGCAAGGCGCGCAATTGGCGTACTTGGCGAGTGTGTTGATGGATAATCGGCACGGGCTCGTGGTGGCGACCGACGTGACGCAGCCCGGCTACGAGGCGGAGTGTGCGAGTGCGCTGGCGATGGTGGGGAGCTTACCGCCGACGGCCCGGCGTCGGACGTTGGGGGCGGACAAGGGTTATGATCGGTGCGGGTTTGTCGACACGCTGCGGGCGTTGGGCTGGACGCCCCACGTCACGCCGAACGTGCACCGCACGCGGTTGCGGAGCGCGGTGGATGGCCGGACGACGCGCCATCCCAGCTATGCGATCAGTCAACGGCAGCGCAAAAAAGTGGAAGAGATCTACGGGTGGGGCAAGACGATTGGGTTGTTACGCAAACTCCGACATCGCGGGACCCCGCGGGTCGGGTGGGTGTTTACGTTTACGGCCGCGGTCTACAATCTGATGCGGATACGCACCCTGACCCTGGCCGGAGGCAGCCCCTGATGGGGCAGTGTGGGCCGCATTCGTCACGCCGACCGCACCGCGGGGGCGGTAATAGGGGACCGCACGCTGGTACACCGTCGTGTTACCCGGACAAACGCGGCCCACCATGAATTTTTCCGCAACCTGCTAGGTGACCTGGATCCTGTGGCACTTATCCTGTGAGCCGTGAGCCGTGAGCCGTAGGCCGTGAGACGTGAGAGGTGAGACGTGAGACGTGAGAAGTCACCGGTGACCGGTAACCGATAACCGATAACCGATAACCGGTTTTACCATGGAGGTTGAACGATGAATCGATCGCTAGGGCAGCGCGTCATCTTGACCATTACTGCGCTCGCATTCAACGCGCCTCTCGGCGCTCAGGTTCGGCCGCAATTCGACGTCCGCGCGCCGATGCGCGATGGGATCGAGTTGTCGGCGGATATCTGGTTCCCGGCGGAGCAAGGTCCGCACCCGACCATCGTCGTCCGCATACCGTACATGAAGACCATGAGCCTGCTCAACTTCCCCAGCTTGGCGGGCTATTTCGCCGAGCGCGGCTATGCGGTGGTTGTGCAAGACGTGCGTGGACGGGGGGATTCCGATGGCAAGTTCGATTTCTTTTTTGCCGATGCGGAGGACGGTTACGACACGGTAGAGTGGGTCGCCGCACAACCCTGGTCCAACGGCGACGTGTGCATGATGGGGGTCTCCTACCTCGCCACCGTCCAGTGGCTGGCGGCCCGCGAGCAGGCGCCTCACCTCAAGTGTATCGTACCGACGGCGCCGGCGGGCGATTATTTTAATGAACTACCGTATCAGGGTGGCGCCTTCGATATGCAATGGGCGCTGGCCTGGATCGACGGGACGTCCGGCCGGAACCAGCAGGGCAACAACCTCGCGGGAATCGATTGGGAGCGGGTATTTGAGCACCGGCCCCTCCTGACCATGGACTCGGTCATGGGCCGGAAGATGCCTCTCTATCGGGATTTTCTCCTGAACCACACGATGAACGACTACTGGAAACGGATCCAGTTCACGCCGGAGGATTTCCGCAGTCTCGATATTCCGGCGCTCCACGTGACCGGCTGGTTCGACGGCGACCAACCCGGTGCCATGTATTACTGGACGGGCATGGCGCGGCACTCACCGGCAACCGACAAGCAATACCTCGTCGTTGGCCCTTGGGACCACGTACAGACGTTCAATGGTGGCGGGTTGCGATTGGGAGCGATGGAGTTCACCGGCGAGTCCGTGATCGACAACAAGGCCATTCACCTGGCATTCTTCGACCGTTATCTGAAGGGTGCGGCCCAGGAGTTCGATCACCCGCGGGCCCGCGTGTATGTGACGGGGGCCAATGAGTGGCGGGACTTCGATGCGTATCCGCCCGCCCAAGTGGAGAGCCGCTCACTGTACATGCAGAGCGGGGGCCGGGCCAATTCTCTCGCGGGCGACGGCCGCCTGAGCTGGGATGCGCCGAGTGAACAGCCACCCGACAGGTTCACCTATGATCCACACCACCCGGTGCCGTCGTCCATCGGCGGTGAGGTCCTGGCCGCGGACCGCCGGCCGATCGAGCGGCGCGACGACGTGCTCGTCTATACCAGCGAGGAGCTGACGGACGCGGTAGAGATCATTGGTCCGGTGTCGGTCGAGCTGTACGCCGCGACGGACGTGCGCGACACCGACTTTACCGCGAACATCATGGACGTCTACCCGGACGGTCGGGCGGTGAAGCTCGGACCGCGGACGAGTGGTATCATCCGCGCCCGGTACCGCAACGGCTTCGAGCGTACAGAGCTTGTCACACCTGGTAAAACCGAGCGGTATACCATCCAGCTCGGTCACATCGGGCATTCGTTTCTGCCGGGCCACCGCATCCGTATAGAGATCTCGAGCAGTGCGGCTCCAGCCTACAACCCAAACCAGAATACCGGCAACCCGGTGGCGACGGACACCGAGTGGAAAATCGCGCACCAGACGATCTACCACGATCGGGCGCACCCCTCTCGGTTGCTAATACCGTGGATGCCGAAGCGGCTGACGCAATGAGGTGTGAGGGGGTGATCGGTGATCGGTGACCGGTGACCGGTGACCGAAAACCGGTAACCGGTAACCGAAAACCGGATCACCCTGCCGTAGGCGCGCGCGGCTCCCCGGGCATCACAAACGGCCGAGCAACCTCGAACGCCCGGGCGGCCTTCAGCACCAACGCGTCCGCGTACTGCGGTCCCACGATCTGCAGTCCGACGGGTAAGCCCGCCTTGGTAAATCCACACGGCACGCTGATCGCCGGCTGCTGTGTGAGATTGAACGGGTACGTTGTCGCCGCCCAATCGATCCAGCCATGCCGACGCGCATCATCGGGCTTGTCGACGCCGACCTGGAACGCCGGCAACGGCAGTGTAGGCAACACCAAAAGATCGTAGCTCTGATGAAAGGCGTTCATTTTCATGCCGATCGCGGTGCGCTGGGCGACGGCCTGCTGATAGGTGTCCAGATCGATCTCGCGTCCCTTTTCGATTGTCCGACGTAGGCCGGGATCCATGAGATCGAGTTGCTCCTCGGCATAGGGCTTGAATGCGATTGCCGCCCCGCTAAACCAGTGCACTTGGAAGACCTCGCGCGGCGACTCGAACCCGGGATCCACCTCTTCGACCGACGCCCCGAGGTCTTCAAACACCTTGGCCGCCGCGGCGACGCAGCTGGCGACCTCATCTTCAACGCCCACATAACCCAGGTTTGGACTGAACGCGATTTTGAGACCGCGGATCCCCTCTTCGAGAGCGGTCCGATAGTCCGCGTTGTCGTATGGGAGCGCGAACCAGTCGCGCGGATCCGGCTGTGAAATGACCGAGAGCATGAGCGCGGCGTCATCCACCGTGCGGGTCAAGGGGCCGGCGTGCGAGAGGGTCCCGAAGGCGCTGGCGGGATAGACGGGCACACGTCCGAAACTGGGCTTCAAGCCGACGACGCCGGTAAAGGCCGCTGGAATGCGAATCGAACCGCCCCCGTCGGTGCCCAGGTGCAGGGGACCGATGCCAAGCGCGGCCGCCACGACCGCTCCGCCCGAGGATCCGCCCGGCGTCTTGCTGGTGTCCCACGGATTTCGCGTGATGCCGTTGAGCGGGCTGTCCGTCACTCCCTTCCAGCCGAATTCCGGGCTCGTTGTCTTGCCGAGGAACACGGCGCCGTGCTCGCTCAGCCGGGCGACGACGGGCGCGTCTTCGCTCCACGCCTGATTCGGGTCCACCAGCTTGCTGCCGCGCAGCGTCGGCCAACCCTTTGACAACAACAGATCCTTGATGGTTGTGGGCACGCCATCGACGAGCCCCAACGGCTCGCCCTTCATCCAGCGCTCCTCCGAGGCGCGGGCTCGCGCCATCGTGGTGTCTTCGTCCAGGAAACAAAAGGCGTTTACCGTCCCGTCATACGCCTCGATGCGATCCAGCGCGTCGCGGGCCACCTCGACCGGAGACAAAGACTTGCGGCGAAAATGATGCAGCAGGTCGGTGGCAGACAGATAGGCGATTTCAGCGTTGCTCATCCCATTCTTTCCTTAATATGGACATCAACACGAGGTTGCAGTAACTGTCGTCTCGCTTGAATGCCTCGCGCATCACACCTTCATGTTTGAAGCCGAGGCCTTCGTATACGTGAATCGCCCGCGCGTTGAAGTCAAACACGTCAAGCCACAACCGGTTGGCGCCCAAGTGATCGAAGACCTCGGCCATGAGCGCCTCGAGCGCCGCGCGCCCCAGGCCTTGTCCCGGGCTCGAGACCACGATACGGACGAGCAGAATGGCGTCATGGGCTCCCGCCAGCCCGGCCAAGATCGCAAAGCCGAGTCGCTCGCCGGTCGTGTTTTCAAAGAGGTAATAACGCTTGGCAGGATTGTTGAGCTCCTCGAGATGCTTATCGGCGGTCCATTGCCCGACGAAGGGGACAAACTCTTCGCGCGTCTCGAGCGCAACGATGAACTCGACGTCGTCCGGGTGGGCGGAGCGCAAAGTCACAGGCGTCATGGCGGATCTGTGTCCTCGATGATTATCGACGTAAGCTTCCCAGACATTCGCGCTGGGAATGGACGTTCCGTAAGTTACCCCAGATTTCGCAAAGGCTTCACTGACATGCGCACCGCAGCCCCCGCCGCCATCTTCGCGCTGCTCCTGAGCAGTGCCCCCGCTTCCGGCCAAATAACGGCACGGATGTTCCGACACCCCGACGTCTCGGCGACGCATGTGACGTTTGTCTATGCCGGGGACGTCTGGATCGCACCGAAGCTCGGCGGCACGGCGCGGCGCCTGAGCACTCCCACGGGGGAGGAGGCCTTCCCTCGATTCTCACCCGACGGATCCCGCATTGCCTACGGTGCGAACTACGACGGCAATGTTGACATCTACGTCACTGCGACGCTGGGAGGGGTCCCAGAGCGCATCACGCACCACTCGAGTCCCGATCGGATGCTCGATTGGGACCCGGACGGGCGCACGATTCTCTATGCGTCGAACATGGAGAGTGGAAATCCACGGGTCAATCAGCTCTTTCGCGTGGCTGCGACGGGAGGACTCCCGGAGAAACTGCCCGTTCCCTATGGGGAGTTCGGGGCGATTGCGCCCGACGGCCGTAAGCTCGCTTACATGCGCCGGCATGTGGAGGGCTGGAGCAACTGGAAGCGGTATCGTGGCGGCTGGGCGCCGGACATCTGGTTGTTCGACCTCGCTGACTCCACCGCGACGAACATCACCACCCACCCGGCCGAAGATGCGCATCCGATGTGGCACGGCCAAACCATGTATTTCTTGTCGGACCGTGGCCCGTATCAGCGACATAACATCTGGGCCTACGACGTGGACTCCGGGTCGATGCGGCAGATTACACGCTTCCGGGACTTTGATATCACGGTTCCCGCCATCGGCCCTACGGACATCGTCTTCCCGGCCGGTGGCCGACTCTTCCTGTTGGATTTAGCCACCGAAAACCATCGCGAGATTGTGATCGATCTGGTCACGGACCTGGCCGCCCTGAAGCCTCACGTGGAGCAGGTCGGGAATCTCATCCAAAATGCCGGGATCTCACCGACGGGCCGACGGGCGGTGTTCGAGGCCCGGGGAGAGGTCTTCACCGTCCCCGCCGAACATGGGGTGATTCACAATTTGACGCAAACGTCCGGCGTGGCGGAGCGCTATCCGACGTGGTCACCCGACGGGAAGCAGCTTGCGTATTGGAGTGATCGCTCCGGGGAGTCCGAATTGGTGGTGCGTGCCGCCGACGGCTCCGGCCGCGAGACGGTGTTGACCGATCTTGGCCCCGGCTTTCGGTATCGCCCTCAGTGGTCGCCCGACAGCAGAAGCATTGCTTATGTCGACCAGAGTCAGACCATCTACGTGCTCGACCTCGACGACCAACGCAGCGTTCGGGTTGATCAGGGACTCTGGATGGCGCATGGGCGCTTGCATCGATTCCGCGTGAGTTGGTCGCCGGACAGTCGATGGCTCGCCTATCACCGCGGGCTCGATACCCGACGCAATGCCATCCTCCTGTTTGATACGCAAACCGAAACGCGGCATCAGGTCACCGCCGGATACCATAGCGACTTTCAGCCGGTGTTCGATCCCGGTGGCCGGTACCTCTATCTCTTGACGAACCGAACGATCAGCCCGGCCTACAGCGCCACCGGCAATACCTGGATCTACCCCAACGCCACGAACGTTGCGGCGATCGCGCTCCACGCCGGTGTACCCTCGCCGCTTGTGCCGAGGAATGACGAGGAGACGGCAGAAGACGACGAGCTGTCGAGCGGCGTTGACGATGTTGATAGCGAGGTACCTGAAATCGCCATCGATCTCGACGACTTCGAGCGTCGGCTGGTTGTACTCCCTCCTGCGCCCGGCAACTACGACAACTTGCGGGCGGTCGCGGGCAAGATCCTCTACCGCAAGCTGCCCCGCACCGGCTCCACCGACAGCACGAGCCCCATAATCTTCTACGATCTCGAGGCTCGGGAAGAGCAGTCGGTGCTCGACGATGCCGACGCCTTCCAGATCTCGGCGGACGGCAAGAAGCTGCTCGTGGCCGTGAGCGGCAAATTTGCCATCGTCGACCTGAAGCCGAATCAGCGGGTCGACACGCCGCTGCGAACTAATGACTTGGAAATGGTTGTCGATCCCCCAGCCGAGTGGGCGCAGCTCTTCGTAGATGCGTGGCGCTTCGAGCGGGACTACTTCTACGATCCCACCATGCATGGCGTTGACTGGGAAGCGATCCGCGCCCAGTACGAACCGCTGATTGGTGACGCGGTCATGCGATGGGACGTGAACTTTGTACTTGGCGAGATGCTCGGCGAGCTCGACGCCGGGCATCTTTATCGCAGCGGAGGCGACGTCGCAACCGCGCCGCTGCGAAGCGTGGGGCTGCTCGGCATCGACTGGGCTCTGGAGAACGGGGCCTATCGCATCAAACGGATCATCGAAGGCGCCCCATGGGACAGCGAAATCCGTTCGCCCCTACAGCAGCCGGGAATCGAGGTACACGAGGGAGACTACATCCTCGCGGTGAACAGCCACGCCCTCGACACGTCGAAGGACCCCTGGGCCTCGTTCCAGGGTCTGGCGGGTCGGACCGTGACCCTCACGGTCAACGACCGCCCCACCACCGAGGGTGCGCACGAGGTCGTCGTGAAAACGCTAGAGACGTCGAGAACATGTGCGTTCTCTGTTTGCACGCTGCAGTCCCACGAGTCTCGATTGCGAAGCCTGGCGTGGATAGAGGAGATGCGCGCGCGCGTGGATGAAGCGTCGGATGGTCGGGTTGGATACATCTACGTTCCGGACACCGGGATCGACGGCCAGAATGAGCTGGTGCGACAGTTTGGGAGTCAGTTCACCAAAGAAGGGCTGATAATCGACGACCGGTTCAACAGCGGTGGACAGATACCCGACCGCTTCATCGAGCTGCTGAATCGCCCGGCCGTCGCTTTTTGGGCGGTACGGCATGGCAAAGATTGGCAGTCGCCACGGGTTGCTCACTTTGGGCCCAAAGCCATGCTTATCAACGGACAGGCGGGTTCCGGTGGCGACGCCTTTCCGTTCTTTTTCAAGAAAGCGGGGCTCGGTCCGCTGATCGGCACGCGAACCTGGGGTGGGCTGATTGGAATCAACGCGATTCCGCCGCTCATTGACGGTGGCACCGTCACCGCTCCCAATTTCCGGATGTACACCACCGAAGGTGAGTGGTATCGCGAAGGCCACGGAACCGTACCCGATATCGAGGTGGAGGACGATCCGGCGATGCTCGCGCGGGGGCGAGACGCCCAGCTGGAGCGGGCGATTGCCGAAGTCCTGCGACTGCTCGAGGAACGGCCGCCCGTGACGGCATCACGGCCGGCATACGAGAATCGCTCACGGCGTGTTCCTCGAAGCGGTGGCAGGCGGCAATAGCGAACGGGAAACCTGGTCAACGCAGCCGAGGGGAGCGGGCTGAGGACGTGAAGGAGGTGAGACGTGAGACGTGAGACGTGAGAAGGTCCCACCGCTCCCCCTAGGGGTGGAGAAGGGTGGCCCTCTCACGTCTCACGTCTCACGTCCTTCACGTCCGGCGCCCGCCCTCGGCTACCGTCGCCGTGTGCCTTTTTCAGCACCCTGCTAGAGAGAGGAGGTCGCTCATGGCATGGACTTCGGCGCCCGTCGCGGGTGTTGTCTGTAGCGTCTGCAGCGTCTGCAGCGTCTGCCTGACTGTCGCAGGGAGCGCCCAGGAACGACTGGACGACGAAGTGCTCGCCAGGATACGCGAGGAAGGCGTCAACCGCTCGCAGGTCATGGAGCTGGTGAGCTATATGACCGACGTGTACGGTCCTCGTCTGGCTGCCTCACCCACCTACATGCAGGCGGCCCGCTGGGCACAACGTACCTTCGAGGCCTTTGGGTTGGAAAACGTCGCGCTCGAGCCCTGGGGCGAGTACGGCTTGGGGTGGGAGAACAAGTACACGTCGATTCACATGATCGCTCCCCAATACCAGCCGATCATCGGCTATCCTCGGACCGGCTCGCATGGCACCAATGGGAGGGTGATCAGCGAGGTCGTCTACATCGATCCCCAGCAAATCCACTCCGATGCCGATCTCGATCGCTACCGGGGTCGGCTGCGCGGGAAAATCGTCTTCACGTCGCCGAAACGAGCCCTCACCCCAAACTTTACTTCCGACGCCACGCGTATGACCGCCGCGGACCTCGACGAGTTGGCAGCCGCCCCAATCACGACGGCACCGCCGCCGGCAGGGGAGTTGCCCGGAATCAGCGCATACCAGACGATACTGGGAGTAAGGAGCGACAAGGACCTCCAGGATTTCTTCGTGGACGAAGGTGTTGCCAGTCTGGTGTACCCCAGCTGGCGTGGCGACATGGGCACGGTGTACGTCTACGTGCAGCAGGACCGGGCGATCAGCTCGGTAGATGAGCCGCGGCCTCAAACCGGCCGGCGCGACGGCGTGCTCCCGTGGCAGTCGGTGCCGTCGGTGGTGATCGCCGCGGAGCACTACAATCGGATGATGCGCATCATCGAGAAGGGCATCGGGGTGACGATGGAGGTCGAGGTGCGAACGCAGTTCTACGATGATGACCTCATGGACTACAACGTCGTTGCCGAGCTTGCTGGGAGCGATCTTGCCCACGAGGTGGTCATGTTGGGAGCGCACTTCGACGCCCGATCGGCCGGCACCGGTGGCACCGATGCAGGCTCGGGCAGTGCCGTGGTCATGGAGGCGATGCGCATTCTCAAAGCAATCGGGGTCCGTCCACGGCGCACGATCCGCGCGGTGCTTTGGGGCAGCGAGGAGCCCGCCCTGCTGGGGTCCCGTGGGTACGTGCGGAAGCACTTTGGCAATCCGGAGACACTGGAATACCTGCCCGAGCACGAGACACTGGCAGGCTACTTCAATCTGGACGAGGGAGCCGGCCGGATTCGCGGCATCTTTCTTCAGCGCAACGAGCACACGCGACCAATCTTCGAGGCCTGGATGCAACCGTTTCACGATCAGGGCATGAGCACCATCTCCGGCGCGCGCACCGGGGGCACCGATCACATCACCTTCAACGCCGTCGGACTGCCCGGCTTCCAGTTCATTCAGGACGACTTGGAGCTCAGCACCCGCACGCTTCACTCCAACATGGACGTCTACGACCGGCTGGTTCCGGAAGACCTCATGTTCAACTCGGTGATCATGGCCAGCTTCGTGTACAACGCGGCTAGCAGAGACGAGATGCTCCCGCGGCCCGAGCCGTTTTATCCCGAGATCTTCCGGGAACGCCCGTTTGATCGCATGGATGAGATTCTCGATAAGTCTCGCACCGGAGCAGCTAGATGACCGATCGCACGCTCAGGGTAGGAGTCATCGGCCTCGGCGGCGTCGCGGTCGCCCATCTCGAGGCGTACAGGAGCGTGAGTCAGATCGACGTCGTGGCGGGAGCCGAGGTTCGCGAAGATCGGCTCGCCGAAATGGCCGGTAAGTACGGGTTCAAGCCGTACACGTCCTATGAGGAGATGCTCGAGCGGGAGCGGTTAGACATTGCCTGCGTGCTGACCCCGGTGAATACCCACCGCCAATTCGTTGAGACCGTCGCGGATCATGGCGTGCACGTCTTCTGTGAAAAGCCCCTGGCGCTACGGCTGAAGGATGGCGCGGCCATGATCGCCCACTGTGACGCCAACGGCGTCAAGCTGTTCTACGGTGCTTCGTACCGGTTCCTACCGGCCCTCATGAAGGCAAAGGAGCTGATGTCGGATGGCGTCATCGGCGATGTGTATCTGCTGATGGAGATGGCTATCGGCGGCCGCGGCCCGGAGAACCAAAGCCACATGGGCTTCGCTCACTATCCAGAGGGAGGTCCGGGTGGATCGGGCATGGGCCTCGTGGACCACGGCATCCACTTGGTCGACCTGTTCGGCTGGCTGATGAGTGACGACATCGAGTGGGTATTCGGTCGCGGCAACTACTCAGGCAAGACACCCTCGACCGAACTCATGACGATGTCGTTCGCGAACGGAGCGCTGGGACAACTCGTGTACAACGATGCGACCTTCACCTCCGACATGCCGGGCGAAGGCATCTTTAGTTGGGGACTCAGTTGGACCATCGACGGAGAATTTTTACCTCCTGCAACATGGAACACCCAACCGGGGAACATTCGGATCCACGGGACCAAAGGCGCGCTTCGCGTCTATCACTACGCCAACCAGCTCTTTCTCACGACAGCGCGGGGGCAGGAGCAGATCGCCGTTCTCGATCGCCCCACCCCCGGCAACTTCGGGCTCCAAATGGAATCGTTTGCCACCAGCGTGCTCCGGGGCGAGCCGCCTGAAGTGACAGGACAGGATGGCATGAAGGCGCTCAATGCCGTGCTGGCGACATACCGGAGCTTTGAGACCGAGCAGCTGGTTCACCTAAAGGGGCCTTGATGCGATGAATACGCCACCACCTTCAGACAATGCCGCGGCACAACTGCAAGCCGTCCTGACGTCGACCGACCACCTCACGGTGAACCCCAACGGCGACCTCGTGATCGAAGGATGTGTCGCGAGCGATCTGCTGGCCCAATACGGCTCTCCACTGTATGTGATTTCCGAGGCGACGCTCCGGGCAAACTACCGGCGTGCGTGCGGGGCATTCAACAACATCTGGCCGGCATCGGTCAACGTCCTGTATGCGATCAAGGCCAACACCACTTTGGCGGTGCGTGCCATCCTGCATCAGGAGGGTGCCGGAGGAGACTGCTTCGGGGAAGGGGAGATGCACGCCACGTTTCTGGCTGGGGCGGACCCGGCCAAGGTGGCGCTCAATGGTAGCAACAAGAGTTACCAAGACCTGCGCCGCGCTGCTGAAGTCGGTGTGATGGTCAACGTCGACGCCGAGGACGAGATCGACATGCTGGCGGAGATCGCGGAGGAGTTGGGGAAAGAAATCCGCGCCGGTCTCCGACTCAAGAGCATGATGCCGGAGTACAGCCGCCAGGAGACCGATTATTTCCCGCAGGGCGATCTGATGGAGTACGTCCGTCGGGTGAAATGGGGGTTCACCGTCGACGCGGCCGAGCCGCTGGTTCGCCGCCTGAAGACGCTTCCGGGGATCGATTTTCGCGGATACCATTTCCACATCGGCCGTGTCTCGCAGCAGCCCGGTTTCCAGCAGCGGTGGGCCACGGCATTGGCGGACGCCGTCCTCGAGTTGCACCGCCGGACAGGATTCGTCCCCGCGGTGCTCGATATCGGCGGGGGATGGGTGCGGGAGCGTGATCCGGAATCGCGTGCACTTGCCCTCAACAGCATCACCATCGAGGAGTATGCCACCACTGCCTGCACGGTTCTGCTCGAGCGACTGGAGGAGGTGGAGATGAAGGTGCCCGAGCTGTGGGTCGAGCCCGGGCGTTATGTGGTGGGGAACGCCGTGGTGCTTCTGGGCACGGTGGGGGCCGGCAAGCGGGACCTGGGCCTGACGTGGGTGAATGTGGATCTCAGCACGAACAATTTGCCTCGGATCGACACCAGCGGCAGCGCATATCACGTCCTTCCGGCTTCAGACATGCAACGGCCCTGTACGGAAACGGTTACCATCGTCGGCCCCACCTGTACCGACTCGATTATCGGCGCCGACCGCCTCATGCCGGCGCTCCACCGAGGGGAGCCGGTCGCGGTGCTGGATGCGGGCATGTATGCCGAGTCGGCCTCGACGCAGTTCAATAGTCAACCGCGGCCGGCCACGGTGCTGGTGAATGGGGATGACGCGGAGGTCGTCAAGGAGCGAGAGACCGTAGCCGACGTGTTCGCCCACCATCGCATTCCCGAGCGACTGTGCTCAACTGCCGTGCACGCATCCGGAGTGGATGCCTTTCCATCCTAGTAAGGGAGACGGACGATGACGACCACTGCCACCCAACCCAAGATTTCTCCGGAGACGGCAGCGCTGCACGAAGACGCCCTCGTGTGGGACATGGTGTTCGTGTACGAGCCCGACATGGATAACGACTATCGGTTGTTCCCCCGCTGGTTGGATTCGGGTGTCAACTTCGTGTCGGTTCATCCGGCGGGCGATCGTCACAATATCGGAGAAGCGATGCAGCGCATCGCACGGTTCAGACAGCACATCCTTCGCGATGAGTCAAACCGCTATGTGCTGGCGGAGTCGGTCGACGACATCCTCCAGGCCAAAAAGGATGGCAAGCTTGCGGTGGGAATGCATCTGGAGGGCTTTCGTTGCCTCGAGCGCGATCTCAACATGATCGAGGTCTACTACAAGCTTGGCGTGCGGTTCGTCCATCCCATCTTCAATCTGATCAATTCGATCGGCGGCGGATCGGCCGATCGCATCGACATCGGCCTCACCAAGTTCGGTATCAAAGTGGTTCAAGAGATGAACCGGGTCGGCATGCTGGTGGATGGCGCGCACGCCGGTTACAAGACGACGTTGGAGATGATGGAGGTGTCGGAGGCCCCGGTGATCTTCTCCCACCTCGGCTGCTACTCGGTGCGCAAGCACTACCGCAACGTGCGCGACGACCAGATCCAAGCCTGCGCGAAGAACGGAGGCGTCATTGGGATCACAAGCGCGGGTTTCTACCTCGGCGAGAGTGTGTCCACGGAGCGGTACTTCACACACCTCGACTACGTTGCCCAAATGGTGGGACCGGAGCACGTGGGCATCGGCCTGGACAGCATGTCCAAGCCCGAAATTCTCATGGACTACATCAAGGCACGCCCCGACGAATGGCCCGGTCTGGAGGACGGCTTGTGGGAGCCCATGGCCTTCTTCGAGCCGGAACAGATTCCGGAACTCACTGAGCTCATGTTGAAGCGGGGATATTCTGAAGAGAATGTGAGGGGGGTGCTTGGGGGGAATTGGTTGCGGGTTTGTGGGGAGGTGTGGAAGTGAAGAAGTGAGAAGGGAGAAGGGAGAAGGGAGACGTGAGAGGTGAGACGTAAGACGTTCTATGAAAGCGATTGTCAAGGGCAGACTTCGTCTGCGCTGATTGGTCGGCGTTCTTTTCCCTGGCAATCAGCCCCACCTTTTTTGAGGGCGACTTCCGGTGCTTCCGGGTACGCCGGGCAGTCTTCTTCGGCATCATTCACCTCAATTCGTCTCCCGATCCGACGGAACACATGCAAGCGTCGTTGGTCGCGCGAGGCGAACCATAGTTCTATCTGAGACTCGGCACGGAGCCGGCCTGACGCTTCTTCTGGTTCTGCGAGGGGGCCTAGAGTTAGACGAGTGCCTCGGCGTGACTGCTGGCCGGGCAGACGGCTCTGTCGAGACTGTCCCCCACACCGATGTCCTGGATCCTGGAGCCGTGGACGAGGTAAACGCACCCGCACCAGCGCCTCAGGAACTAGGACGATTGTCGCGTCAACTGCGTCGGATCATAGGACGCTCCTGTCTTCCACAGACGTAGCGTGAGCGCGGCGATCTTGCGGGCGAGCGTCAGGCGTGCCAACTCCGGGCGCAGCCCGCGGGCCACTAAGGCTTGGTAAAAGTCCTGGAGCGGACCAGGCCGCGATGCGGCAGCGGTCGCCGCACCTTTGAACACGTCCTTCAGTACGCGGTTGTGATTGCGATTGAGTCCCCGGGTCAGCGGGGCGCGGCGGCGCCGGACCGGCTGGCCCGCCACGAACGTATGATCGGCACTGGACCAGGTCACCACGGCCAGCCCCGCGTAGGCCCACAGATTCCGTTTGGTGCGAAAGCGCCAGGGCGTTCCCATCGTGGCCAGGAGCAGCGCGACCCGCACGGGTCCGTAGAACGGGATTGCCCCCAGTACGGACCACGCCGGATCGCGCTTGCCCTCGGCGATCATCGCGCCCTTCGCCTTGGGACGCAGCGCGCGCAGCACATCGAGTTCGGCGTAGAGCACCTCGGCCCGGAACCGCACCCCGCGCTCGGGGAGTTGCTCGAGCCACTGCACACGGGCCTTGGTTTGATACACGCCCGTGCCGGGGGTCGGAATCGCGCGGGCGCGGAACAGCGCTTTGATCCGGAGCATCACGCGGGTGCTGTCTTCGACCAGGTTTCGGTAGGTGCGGGTGAGTTCCTTCAGGTCGGCGCGATGCGCACTGCCGTGATAGACCGGACGCAGCCCGCCCAACCGCAGCAACTCGGACAGCCGGTCGGCATCGACCTGATCGCCCTTGTTGCCCTGGCGGGCCACCTGACGCGGATCACAGACGACGACGCGATCGGCGAGCGGCGCGACCAGATCGTGCAACCACTGCGACTGCGTTCCCACCTCGAAGGCGACGTGCCGCGCCCCTCTCATGCCACGAAGGAACTCGACGAGCGACGGCCCGTGCGTCTCCAGGACGCTCCGGGCGAGCACCCGCCCGCTGTCATCCCGCACCGAGGCCACCGTGGTTGCCTGATGGACGTCAAACCCCACATACTTCGTCGTGAGTTTCATGAGAGCCGCTCCTTGTTGTGGTCCTTGGGTCTTGGTCGACTCCATGGTAGCAACAAGGGGCGTGCTTTCAATATGCGTTAGGCCGTTGACGACCCTATGCCTGAGATTTCGCGTTTCCTCGGCATCGTGATCGGCATGTTCTACAGCGAACACGGGGTCGCGCACTTCCACGCGGTCTACGGGGAGCACGAGATTTCGGTCGAAGTGGAATCTGGGGCGGTTCACGGTAGTTTTCCGACGCGAGCGCTCCGGCACGTTCTTGAATGGGCGGAACTTCACCAGGCAGAATTATTGGCCAACTGGGATCTGGCCCGGGAGGGCAAGCCGCTCGATCGCATTGCGCCATTGGAGTGACGCTATGGACTATCACATCGTAGAGGCCCGACACGTTAGTGGACACGTCGTATGGCTCCGGTTCCGTGATGGCACGGTCGGAGAGATTGACCTCGGACCGGCATTGCGAGGTCCTGTTTTCGAGCCACTGCGTGATGTGGCGTACTTCAAGGCATTTACGCTTCATCCAGAGTTTCACACACTCGTCTGGCCGAACGGCGCTGACTTTGCACCCGAGTTTCTGCACGACAACGTGCGGGTCACGGCCTAGCTGCCCATTAAGCTGGCGGCGCCTTTCGTTCTTGTAAGGAAGTCATTTGCCACGCAGCGTCACATACACCGGACCGCCAACCGAAATCAGATGCGGAGATCGGCGTGCCAGTCCCCTAGGGCAAAATCGACACCCATGCCGGACGACATGTCACGTACGTCTTCCATGATGGCTCGTCCCAGACGCTGGTGTGGGAAGCGGGGGTTGCCGTCTCGGGTAATCTGCAGCGGTAGCAGCTGCACCTTGCGGATGCCATCGCTACCGACGATGAGACGGGGGCAAAGCGCTTCCCAGAAGTCGGTGCTCGTCGTGAAGGAATAGATGATCTTCCGAATCGGCCAGGTCGGGCCGAAGATGTCGGCGGGCCCATTGTTCTTCATGATGTGGAAAAAGAAGTTGCCCAGGCTGTAGAAGATCAGCTTACCCTCATACTGCTCGATGGGATTGATCACGTGCGGTCCGTGCGCGAACACGACGTCGGCCCCGCTGTCGATGGCCGCGTGCGCGATGATCTTGCGACCCTCGTTGACCTCGTATCGGTCGCCCCAGTGCATGTGATACGCCACTATCAACACGTCGGCCTGGCTGCGCGCGTCGCTCACGGCCTGTTCCATAGCGCGGAGGGACGCGTCGTCCGGCGCGATCAACCGCTGCGCCCCACCCGCGCCACTCGACACCCGTACCCGAAAGCCTCGTATCGAAGCCAGACCAGGCGAGTCGGATTTGGCCGTCGACTGCTCTGCCACCGGGGAACTCATGCAAAGAAAGGAGAGCAGTCCTACGCGAATGTCTTTCTGCGTCACGACACCGGGGCCAAGAGCGGCCGCCAAGTTTTCGCCTCCGCCCGCGGAGACGATGCCGCGCTCATTCAAGACTGCGATGGTCTCCAGCAGCGCCTCGGGCCCGAGATCCATGGTGTGGTTGTTCGCCAGGGACACCAGGTCGATGCCTTGCCAGACGAACTCGTCCGCGATCTCCGGTCGGGCAAACGCCACGTCCTTGGGCTGCGGGTAGCCACTGCGCGAAAACACGAGTTCGCAATTGGTGATCGCCACGTCGCACTCGCGCTGCATCTGGAACAACTCGTCAAAGCCCGGGCCTTCGAACTCTGCGTGGGGCCGGAAGAGGATGGAATCGCCGGTGACGGAGACCGAGAGCTCGTCTGGCCCCGGATTGTGCAGGAAGCTCAGATCGATCTGGGAGTCGCGACTCGCCAGGGTCAGCTCCGACGGAACGGATCGTTTCCAAATCGCCGCTCCGGTCAACCCGGCGCCGGCCGCCAAGAAGTCGCGTCTTTTCATGCGGGCTCGTTCTCTATCCAGGCGTGCCATCCGTCCGCCTGAAGCTCGGTCTTCATCGACGCGCTCGCGTCCATCAGGCGTCGGAGGATCGGTCGGGCGCGGGCGTCGTCGACCAAGGATGGGTCGCCGTCAGGAGAAAGGGCGAATGGGATGAAATCGATTCGCGTCAGGGCCCCTTCCTGGAGCACGGCTCGCAGCACCACGGATTCGAAGTATTCAGTGTGATCCAGAAATTTGGCAATCTTGTCCTGGGTCTCGGGAAAGAGACTATAGCGCGAAGCGGGCGCGCCATTCTCAAACAGCTGGAAGAAGAAGTTGCCGAGGCCGTAGGCGATGTAGCCATCGCCGTACCGCTCGAGGGGGTATAGCCAGTGTCTGCCCGTCCCCACTACCACATCGGCGCCGGCGTCGACAGCCGCCCGGGCAAGCTGTTGCATTCCGGACGGCACTGCGCCTCCCGCCTCCACGGGATCCGCATCTGTCGAGTGGAAGTCCAGTGCCACGACGACGACGTCGTGTTGGCGGCCGGCACCCTCGATCAGTCGCTCCATCTCGACGATGTCCTCGTGTGTGGCAAGGGTCTCGGAACGATCCGAATCGGCGCTCACGCGGACCCGGTGGAGCCGGATCGGAGCAACTCCGGGCGAAGTGCCGGTGGCGGCACGTGACCCACGCGGCTTCGACCAGTCGTCGGCGGCGTGAAACGCGAGAAAGGCGACGGATTGGCCGCGGACGGTTCTCACCGCCGATTGCTTCGCCTCTTCCAACGTCTGGCCGCCTCCCACGGTGGCGATATTCACCTTCGCCAGCGCCGCTTGGGTCTCGCGCAATCCACTCGCCCCCGCATCGAGGAGGTGATTCGTGGCCAAGGACATCACGTCTACGCCGGCTGCGGCAAAATCGTCGATCACGTTGGTGGGGGCGATGACGACATCCTTCGGCGTCGGCGCTCCGAAATCGGCCAGGGTCTGTGAGAGCGTGGCGAAGGTGAGATCGGCGTCGCGGCAGAGGCCAAACAGGGTGCGGGTGGCGTTCGGGGCCGCGTAGTAGTTGGACTCCACGAGCATCGTGTCACCCAGCACCACGAGAATGAGCGTGTCGTCGGAAGGTCGGCGGAGGGTTCGCAGCCGGCGCGACCACCGAATGTCCTGCAACCGGCTGGTGGTGGTGGCACCGACGCTACCCGCTACGGCTAGGGACGGCATCCCAGACTCACGGCGGTGCCGGCTCCTAGGAGAAGTATCTGCTGCACGCTTCACGTGATTGGCCAGTTTCAACCGTACACCGTCCTATGCCACAACGATAAATGTTAGGAATTTGCTTCCCTAGCCCAAGTATGTCCTGTGGTACTGGAGGCGTCCAGCCGTGGCCGGTCCGAACCCACACCGCTGGGCCCCTGCCCCCCGGGGGTCGAGTTGGGCGAGACCGATCAAGACCTTGGTATCAATTCATTTATGAACTGGCACAGGAGCGTGGAACGCTCCATACTATCATGGAGCCAAGTCCACCAAGCCCGGAGCGTCTAACAATGAAGAGCGTGGCACGGCAACTCAGCGTCCTCCTCCTTCTTGCGACACTTGTCGGCGCAACGCCATCCCGGTCAGCGCCCCCGTTCCACGAGTGGGAACGCATCCGCCTGGCGGTTCTCACCTGGGCCAGCGGGCTCGTGTCGGGTCGAGCCGAGGACGTCGCCCCGGTTCTGCACAGGCGCTTCAAGGCAGACGTGGGATTTTTCTTCGGAGACAACGAAGACAAAGACCAGTACCTGCAGCGTCTTGCGGGACGCCGCATGAGCGCCGTCATCATCCGGTACGCCAAGCATGAGACCGTGGGCGACAGCGTGCAGGTCTCGCCCGTTGTGGCGGAGTTCGGTGGCGGCATGTTCCGGGTTCCGATCACGGTCACGGTGTTCAAGGAGGACGACAGCTGGCTGATCGTGTCGATCACAGGCGCGCCGGCACTTCCGGACGCAATGACCAAGGCCGTGCTCCCCGAGCACTTCGCCCTGCATCCTGTTTCCGTGTTCGTGCGCGACGCCGACACAGGGGAGCCGATCGCCGCACGTGTCCACGTCCGGGACGGCAATGGCGAGTACTGGCCGCCGGCCGGCCACATGAAGAACATCACCACGGGGTGGAACGAGGACGTCGGGGGGAACGTGGCGATCGACGGAAAAACCTACGCGTACATCGAGCCCGACTTCACCCTGCCTGTTCCGGAGGGCTCGTACGAGATGGAGGTGCACCGAGGGCTGGAATACGAGCCTCTGACGCTCCGCTTCGAAGTGGCTGCATCCACGGTTCCGACCATCGAGGTGCGACTCCAGCGCTGGTCGAATATGCAGGCGCAAGGGTGGTACTCGGGCGACACCCACGTCCACTTTCTCGATCCGCTCACCATGCTCTCGGAGATGGAAGGCGAAGACCTGAACGTGATCAACGTCCTGGCCACCAAGTGGGGCGAGCTGATCACCAACGTCGAACACTTCACCGGAGGGCCCAGCCTGCTGTCGGAGCCCGAGCACATCGCGTACGTCAACGAAGAGACCCGTCACGGATTCCTCGGCCACACCATCCTGCTCAACCTGAAGCGCCTCGTGTATCCACTGACCTGGGGCGGGCCCGGTGAAGGAGTAGCCGGGGGGTACGACTACCCACCCATGGCCCATCAGGCGGACAAAGCGCACAACAAGGCGCCACCGTCAGTTGGGCGCACTTTCCGTATCCCAATGGTGAGGTGGCCATCGACATCGCGCTCGGGAAAATCGATGCCATCGATTTGATGACCTGGGGTGATGCATTCGACGAGAGCGGAGCGGCTCGTGCCCGCACTTGGTACCGCTTCCTGAACGCCGGGTTCGACCTCCCGGCCGTGGCGGGAACGGACAAGATGTGGAACACCCAGGTCGTCGGCTCGGTGCGGACGTACGTGAAGGTCGAGGGTCCGTTCACCTACGACAGTTGGATTGACGGGGTCCGCGCCGGCCGCACATTTGCGACCACGGGCCCGATGTTGAAGTTCACCGCGGGTGGCCGCGACCTTGGCGAGACGATCGCTGCTACCGCCGGCGATCTGATTCCCGTGCGCGCTGAGGTCAGCTCCCGGATACCTGTCGAGCGGATCGAGATTATCCAGGGAGGGAAGATCGTCGCGACCATCGAGAATAACGAGCGTAGCCGCGACCTCGTGTTTGAGGGAGATGTTCGCGTAGACGGGAGTACATGGATCGCGGCTCGCGCGTATTCCAGCGAGTTGTTGCCCTACCAGGTGTCGGATCTACTCGGTGAGGACGGCGTTCCACTCATGGCGCACACGAGTCCGATCTACGTGGACGTGGATGGCAAGCCCCGGCGCTCTCCGGAAGACGCGGCGTTCTTGGCCGGCTGGTGCGACCGGGCCATCGAGTGGGCGAAGACCGAGGCCAGATTCCAGTACGACTGGCAGCGCGAGGAGATGGTGGCGCTCTTCGAGCAGGCCAGAGCGATCTATGTCGAACAGGCGAGGACGGTTAGTCGCCGCTAAGAGCGGCTGAATATTGAATATTGAATATTGAATATCGAATATTGAACTGCCTCAGAACGCCGTCAGTCTTGTTCTGAAGCGCACTCTCCGCCTGGATCTGACCGCGCCGCGCGAGTGAGGAGGCGACTTGGCCCTTAACACACTGCTCGAGCGACACGCCAGGTACCGGCCAGATCACCCGGTCGTTGTGTTCGGAGAGACCCGGCTCTCTTCCACCGAGCTGCGCGACCGGGTGAATCGCATCGACAACGCCTTGCGCGGTCTCGGCCTCGTCAAGGGCGACAAGATCGCGCTGGTGCTCGACAATTCACTCGCCGTCCTCGATATCTATCACGTCTGCGCCGCCAGCGGCTTCGTCGCCGTTCCCTTGAGCCCGCTGCTGCGGGGCGATGGGCTCGTGAGCCTGCTGAACGATGCCGACACTGCAATCGTCATTACGATGACCCGATTGGCCGGGGAGTTCGAAGCCGTGCGGGACCGGCTCAACATCGATCCCGATCGCTTCGTGCTCGTGGATGGGGAACGTCCCGGCTGGCACTCCTACCACCAGCTGACGGCCGCCACCTCAACCGAGGCACCGAGACGAGATCCCGTCGATGACGAGGACATCTACAACATCATCTACAGCTCGGGCACAACCGGGCGGCCGAAGGGAATCGTTCACACCCATGCCGTGCGAGAGGCCTACTGCACCGGCTTCACCGCCGCGTTTCGGATTCATCCCGAGAGCGTGATGCTCCACTCGGGGTCGCTGGTGTTCAACGGGGCGTTCCTCACGTTGATGCCGGCCATGTACCTCGGCTGCACGTACGTGCTCATGCCCTCCTTCGACGTCGACACGATGATCGAAGCGATCGAGACCGAAGGCGCCACGCACATCATGGTCGTGCCCTCGCAGGTTATCGCTCTGCTCGATTCGGACAAGTTCACCGCGGATCACGTCGGCTCTCTGGAGATGGTTTGCTCGGTCGGCGCGCCCCTCCACCTCGAACACAAGGAGGAGTTGGCGCGGCGCCTCCCGAACAGGTTCTACGAGTTGTACGGCCTCACCGAGGGCTTCATGACAATCCTCGATCGTGATGACTTCGCGGCGAAGCCCGGGTCGGTCGGCGTGCCCCCGCCTCTGTACGAGATGCGCATCGTCGACGACTCTGGCGCCGACGTCGCTCCGGGGACGGTCGGCGAGATCGTCGGTCGCGGTCCGGTCACGATGCCGGGTTATTACCAGCGCCCCGATCTCACCGCCGAAATCCTTCGTGACGGGTGGCTGTTCTCAGGAGACCTTGGATACGTGGACGATGACGGATTCCTGTTCCTCGTCGACCGCAAGAAGGACCTCATCATCTCGGGAGGCGTCAATGTCTATCCACGTGACATCGAAGAGACCCTTATCGCCCACCCCGCCGTGACCGATGTTGCCGTATTCGGAGTGTCACACGACAAGTGGGGCGAGACGCCGATCGCGGCGGTTCGCCTCGCGCCGGGGGCGGCCGCGACGGGGACGGAACTAAAGGAGTGGCTCAACGAGCGGGTGGCCGCCCGCTTCCAGAAGGTCAGTGAGGTGATTATCCAAGACGAGTTTCCGCTCAACATCGCCGGCAAGACGCTGCGCCGGGTGCTGCGTGACAGGTACATCGAGGAGAACCAAGGCCGGTGAGAATGTCCCGGCAGAGCCAACCTCGTGGTGGCACACCGACGTCGAGACCACGAGATTGAGGGTCTGGGCCCTAGCGGAATGGGGTGAACGTCCGGCATCTTCGTTTTCAACGGGGATGACCGGCAAGCCAGCCTCTCGTTCCCCGAGCCATCGCCACCACCGTTCCTGACACCCGGAGGGAGGCTGTTCGACGGCCCCCTTCGCCGGAGGAATATCGTGACCGTGACATCAGAGCTTACGACCTTCTGGGCTCGAGTCGAAGAGCAGCACCGCGCACGCACGCCGGGGTCCCATGCGCTCCACCAGCAAGCGTTACGGTATCTGCCCGGTGGCAACACGCGAACCGCCGTCCACTACCTGCCCTACCCGGTCTACATGGACCGAGGCGAGGGGTGTCGGTTGTTCGACGTGGACGGGAACGAGTATCTGGACTTCGTCAACAACTACACCGCCCTGGTTCACGGGCACAATCATCCGCACATCGTGGAGGCGGTGACTCGACAGCTCACGAGGGGAACGATCCACGGCACTCCCGCCGAGTGCCAGATCGAGCTCGCCCGGGTGCTGTGCGAGCGGGTGCCATCGGTGGAGTCCGTGCGGTTCTGCAACTCCGGCACGGAGGCGACGCTCCAGGCCATTCGGGCCGCGAAGGCTTTCACCGGTCGAAACAAGGTGCTCAAGATGGAGGGCGGGTATCACGGCACCCACGACGCCGCGGACATCAGCACCGGGCCACCGCTCGCCGCGGCGGGTCCGATCGAGGCGCCCCACTCGGTCCCGTGGAGCGAGGGGCTCTTCCGCGGGGTGATTGAAGACGTCGTCGTCGCCCCGTTCAACGACATCGAGCACACGGCAGGGATCATCGAGCGTCACGCCGACGACTTGGCGGCGGTCATCGTCGAGCCGGTACTCGGCGCCGCGATGATCCCCGCGCAGACGGAGTACCTCGAGTTTCTCCGGAACGCGACGCGGGACTCGGGCGCAATCCTTATTTTCGACGAGGTGATCACCCTGCGGGTGGCAACCGGCGGTGCGCAGGAGCACTACGGCGTCACCCCCGATCTCACGACGATGGGAAAGGTGATCGGTGGCGGATTCCCGGCGGGTGCCTTTGGCGGCCGGGGCGATATCATGGCGCTCTTCGACACCCGCAACATCAAGGTCTATCACTCGGGGACGTTCAATGGCAACAACGTGACGATGGTGGCCGGGTTGGCCTCCCTCGAGCTGTTGTCACCCGAGGCCATCGACAGGCTCAACGCCCTCGGCGAGCGCCTTCGCCGCGGTCTGCAGGCGGTGTTCGACGACTCCGGGATGGCCGGGCGGGTCACCGGTATCGCCTCGATGGCGAACTACCACTTCACCGATGAGGCCGTCACCGATTATCGCGCGGCGCGGCGCGCCCGCGAAGCCGCGATCAGCCCTACCCATCTCGCGATGCTCAACCGTGGCATCTTCGTCGCCAATCGCGACCTGGTGTGTCTCTCCACCGTCATGGGGGAAGACGAAGTCGATGCCGCCGTGGCCGCATTCGCGGAGGTGATTCGAGAGCTGGAGGGGGCCGCGCCCGCGTAAGAGTGCGGTAAGGGCGGTAAGTGGTTGACGCTTTACATCACAACCGGAATCAGATCCCGTTCAATCGTCACAACACGTGCCAGTACCGCATCCACGGAATGAGGGTCAGTGCTGCCAGCGCCACGATCGTGCAGTACACTCGCCCGGGGATGCTCCATGCACCGCGCCACCAAAGCATTCCTACCACAATCACGAAGGCAACAGTGTCGACCGTCGCCACGCGGGCGAGCGCGAACGGCAACCGGGCTACGGGCGATAACCCATACATGTAGGTCTCGATGTCGGTGATCTTCGCGAGGACCAGTCCGGCCGACGCGGCTATCCAGAGCACGGCAGCGATCCACCCCAGGATGGTCCCGACGCGGACCCATCCCTGAGCTTCGGTTCGCTTCTTCCCTCGCGCTAACGCGCCGAGCGGCCAGCCGATCACCGCCGATGCCAGAATCAACAAGCACACCCCTGCGATGGCGACCTGCACGCCACGCGTCTCGTACCACCGGAGCTTACGAAAAGCGGTCGCCCCGAAGGTGGCGTATGTCACCCGACCTCGATCGTCCTCCTTGAACACGAGCACATTGTCTGAACTTTCTCCATCGAACACCAGCGGCTCGGCCTCGATGAAGCGATCATCTCCGAACAGCAAGGCGCCGTCGTCGCCGACACTGATCTTGGGTTCGGGCGCGCGGAGGTACTGGAGCTTTTCGAACGTCGCGAGGCTCACCTGTCCCAGAACACGATACGACCCGACCAGATCCTCCGCCCGAGTGACGACGCCGGGCGCAGGTGAACCGCTCGAGACCTCGGCGTCGGATGGGAAGTATCGTGTGAGCAATTGCCCAAACACTCCTCCCGCGATGCCACGGGCTCCTCGCCCCACCATGAAGAGACCAACTCGGCGGTCGGGAATGAGATAGAGGCTACTCCGAAAGCTCTGATGCATCCCACCGTGGGCGATGATACGCTGTTGATTGGCCCTCGACGACCCCCAACCCAGGCATCGCCCACCGCTGTGTCGCGGGTGGTGCTGGTAACACTCGACTTGCATCGCCGCCGCCGTACCCGGTGCGAGAATACGGCTGTCCTTGAAGACACCCTCGCTCAAATGCGCGATCATATAATGCGCCGCGTCGAGCGCGGTCGTGGCGAGGTCGCTCGACGGCCTCGTATTCGTATCGACGAGATCGTCGGGTAGTGAGTGGAACGGTGTTCGAGGCGTCTTCATGACGAGGTCGTCTCGAAGCTCCGGCGGTGGCGCAAACACCGACCGGTTCATCTCGAGCGGCATGAAGAGATGCTCGTGCAAGTAGTCCTCGTATGACTGGCCGGAAACGGACTCGATGACATGGCCCAGCAGCATGGTGGCACGGTTGGTATACACGATGACACGGCCCGGCGGGCGTATGCGGGCAGGGACATGCGTCGCAAAGTATTCCCCAAGGGGAACATGATCCTCATGCGATCGTAATCCGATTCCGACATAGTCGTTATCGATCCCGCTCGTGTGTTGCAGCAATTGCCTGATCGTAATCGGCTCGGGATACGTATCGGGGAGTTGGAACGCCCGGAGATAGGTGTTCACGTTCTCGTCGAGGTCGATGAGCCCCCGATCGTAGAGTTGCATGATCCCCGTGGCGGTGAACGTCTTGGTGATCGACCCGATGCGGAACATGTGTCGGGCCGGATCGACCGGTACCTGGCCGGCGTTGTCGGCAAACCCGTATCCCCGGAGCACGACGACCTTGTCGCCGATGACGAGGCTCAACGCCGCACCCGGCGACTCGACCCGGGCCATAGCGGCTTGCGTCACCGAATCGAGGAAGAGGCGGAGCGCTGTCGTATCGGAAAGCTCAGCGGTGATCGCCTCTGAGGGCGCACGCTGTGCCCACCCGGGAGTCTGTGCCAGGCCGGGCGCGGGGAGGATCCCGAAGAGGATTGAGCAGATGCAGAGACGGGTTATAGCGGTCATGACTCCCTCGCCTTTCGCCAATCTACGCTCCATCCGGAGCAACCAGAAGTACCCGCACCGCTCGACGAGCCCGCACCGCTCCCTTCCCTTCCCGACGGGCCCACCCCCCTCCCCACACGACCCGACGGTCAGACGGGCGCACTGGTCCACTGCCCGTCGGGCGGTGAGGACGGGGGTGGGGGCCCGTCTGCCCGTCGGGGCGGTGGGGAGGGGGGAGGAGGCCCGTCTGCCCGTCTATGGAATGGATCGGCGTACGATCTCGAAGATTGCCTCTAACGCCGCATCTCGATTCGCGAAGTAGTCTTCGGCGGTGGGCGGCACGGGCACCTCCGGGTAGATCATTTCCCGATCGTCACCGGGATTGCCGTCCTGCCAATATCGGTTGGAGATACTGCCGCGGATACCGCTGTAGGGAAGCATGAACGGGCCATCCTCCCCCACGTGGTTTGGTCTCGAGGAGCTGGGTTCCCCCACGAAGATCGCGTTGGTCAGTCGCTCGACGTAGGTGATGAAGTTCTGTGTTGCCGAGAACGTGTTACGACCGGTGATGACAAAGATGCGGTTCTTGGCGTCCGCTTCCTCAAAGACAACCATGGTGCGGAGCAGCGGCGTCACCAACGAGTTGTTGCCGCCGTTGTTGTGCCGCACGTCCACGATGAGGTTGCCCGGCTCGATCGTGCGTAGGCTGTCCTTCAGTCGCCCGGCAAAGTCGGCGATCGATTCGCCGTCGGCGTTCAGCACCTGATTGAACTGGAAGTACACGGCATCGTGATCGGGGAGTGCACGAAACCAGTAGCGGGTGTCGACGTTCTCCAGGTACATCGGTGTCCGGCCCCCAGATACGAGCGGGAGGCTGAGCCGAGGCGGGCCGCTGGCGGCCCCGGCGAGCGTCACCTCGCGAGTAGTGCCGGAGGTGTCGCGAATGCGTAGCGTGGCGTGCTCACCATCAGGACTGGCACCGATGGCCTGGAGAAAGAGAAGCCTCTGCAGCATGAAGGGACCGACCCAGTTGACCATCATGGCGTTGTCGCGGCTCAAGTACGGCTCAATCGCGGCCATGGCTTTCATGGGGTCGAGATTCCCGATGGAGAGCACTTCGGCACCGACAAGCTCCGCTGCCGGCCCGGTGCCACCCACGATGTACATCCCATCTGCGAAGAGATAGAGCTGCAGAGGCAGCGCGTTGAAGTTGAGCGGGACCTTGCCCGGGAAGGGCCACACGTTGCTGTGCCCGTCGCGGAGCATGGCGACGAGCCGGGTGATCCCGGCGAAGATCTGATCGTTGGTGAGCTCCGGTATGCGCTCCCGGAGCTCTGCGGCAGCGCCCAGAAACTCGTCAGAGTACGCGGGGCGGTCGTACCCGGCGTGCATTCGCTGTATTTCCTGCACGAGGTAATCGAGATCCAATCGCCATCCGTGGTCCCGGCTCACTGCGCTCGGTGGCACCCCGACCATCTCCGCGAATCGCGGGTTGGAGCGCAGTGCGACGAAGGCTTCGTCGTCGAGGATGGCGGCTCGATCCGGTCGTCGAGCTTGGAGCGCGGCGTCGAGCCAGTCCAGGGCTTTGTCGCTGTTCCCCGTGCTCGCATATGCCTGCGCGAGTTCGTAGCCGAATCTGACGGATCCGAAGAAGCCGAGCCGGATGAACCGTTCGCCGGCCCGAATGGCCTGGTCGGTCTCGCCGAGTTCGCGGTGCGCTTGCGCGAGGCGGTACCAAATCATGGGGTTGTCGGGCGTTTGCTCCGCGAGGCGTGTCCAGATCGCTTTGGCGCGTCCGTGGTCGCCCTGGTCGGAGGCTTCGGTCGCTTCCCGGAACTGGAGGTAGTAATCGGTGGGGGTGAGGTCCTGGGCGAGGCAGATGGGAGCCCCGATGAATCCGGGTTGTAACGCCAGTAGTACCGCAAACAGCCGCATGACTTCCTCCCTTGTCGCCATTCTACGCTCTATCCAGTGCAACGTGAAGTGTCAGTTTTCATCGCTTCACATCACTATACTAATTTTTCGTATAATAAGTTTCAGCACTCCGCCCCGCACCCTTCCCCTCCCGACGGGCCCACACCACTCCCCACACCACCCGACGGGCAGACGGGCAGACGGGCGCACGGACGGGACCGCCCCGCACCCCTTCTCCTCCCGACGGGCCCTCCCCCCTCCCCACACCACCCGACGGGCAGACGGGCGCACCGGTCCACATGCCCGTCTGCCCGTCGGGGGGTGAGGAGGGGGGAGGGGCGCCCGTCTGCCCGTCGGGCGGAGGAGAGGGGGGAGGGGCGCCCGTCTGCCCGTCGGGCGGAGGAGAGGGGGGAGGGGGCCCGTCTGCCCGTCGGGCGGAGGAGAGGGGGGAGGGGGCCCGTCTGCCCGTCGGGCGGAGGAGAGGGGGGAGGGGGCCCGTCGGGGAGTGGGGACGGGGGGAGGGGGTATGTAGTGAAACTTACATAGGTAGCACTTCGTAGAGCCGGCGAGGGAAGGAGGCCTCCTGTGAAGAAACCCAAACCCTTGAGTATGACGGCCGTTTCGGTGCTGCACGCTGTGGATGAGGGCTATGGGTACGGCTTCGACATCATGGATGCCACGGAGCTGCCCAGCGGGACGGTGTACCCGATTCTTGGGCGGCTATTGAAAAACGGCCTGGTGCGCTCGCGCTGGGAGCAGTCGAGCGTGGCCCGGCAGGAGAAGCGGCCGCCACGCCGGTATTACGACATGACCAGGCAGGGCAAGGCCGCCCTCACCGAGACCGTTCGGCACTATCAAACCCTCGGCGGTCGCTTGATTCTGGGCGTGGCCGACCCGGGGCACGAGCGCGCCAAAGCGTGAGGCCCTGGTTGCTGTCTCGCGCGCTCGTCCGCACCGCGTCGCGGCTGGTTCCGCTCCGTGTGCGGGACAAGTGGTTGATGGAATGGGACGGGGAGCTGTGGCATCGACTGGACGCCATGCGCCGGGAGGGTCGTTCTCCGCTGGCCATCCGGGTGGATCTCCTTCTCAGAGCCCGCGGCGCATTCCGCCACGCATGGTGGGTGCGGCGCCAAGAACCCTCGACGAAAGCCACGAGTCCTATGGACGTCTTCATCCACGACTTGCGTTATGCCGTGCGTCGCCTCAGCAGGAGCCCGGCCTTCACCGCGCTGGCGGTGATCATCATGGGGCTCGGCATCGGCGCGAACACCGCCATCTTCAGCATCGTGAATGCCGTGCTGTTCCGGCCGTTGCCGTACGACAAACCCTCCGAACTGGTGCGAGTGTTTCTCAGTGAGCGTGGTACGGACGATCCTGGGGCGGTTTCGTACCACGACTACCTCGACATCCGCGACCGCAACGATCTGTTTTCGGGCGCGGCGGTCAACACGGCGGCCCTCTTGAGCCTGATCAACGACGACGGGTCCGAGTTGGTGTTCGGCGAGTACATGTCGGCCGATTTCTTTCCGGTGCTCGGCATATCGCCCTCCCTGGGCAGAATATTCGCCCCCGACGAGGACGTCCCCGGTGTGGCCGAACCCGTCGCGATGGTGAGTTACCAGGCGTGGCAACGTCGGCACGGTGGCGATCCCGGCGTGCTCGGCTCGACCATACGGCTGAACGGCCGGCCGGTAACGATCGTGGGCGTCGGTCCCAAGGGATTCGCCGGCACGATGGTCGGGATTACATCGGATTACTGGATGCCGTGGGGCACCGCGGTCGCCATCGAACCGGCCCAGAGGGCCGGGGTGGAAAACCGCGGCGGCGGGCGAGGACTCTTCATGAACGCCCGATTACAGCCGGGCGTTACGGTGGAGCAGGCGGCGGCAGCGCTCGAGGTCTTCGGCGCCGAGTTGGCGGAAAAATATCCGGAAAGCAATGCAGAGCGAACCATCGTCGTGATGCCCACCAACGACGTTCGCCTCCACCCGATGCTGGATAGCGCACTGTATCCGGTTGCGGGTCTGCTCATGACGGTGGTGGGTCTCGTGCTGATCGTGGCTTGCACCAATCTGGCCAACCTCTTGTTGGTGCGCGCCTCGTCGAGACAAAAAGAAGTCGCTGTTCGCGTGGCCATGGGCGCCTCGCGCCGCCGACTCATCACGCAGCTCCTTACCGAGAGCACGCTATTGGGAACGGTCGGCGGCGTATTGGGATTGGCGATTGCCTTCGTGACGGCAAAGGCCATCGTGTCGTTCCAGCCGCCGATTCCTGTTCCCGTCGCCATCGACCTGCGGCTGGACGGCACGGTGCTGGGCTTCACCGTGATCCTGTCGATCGGCACCGGGATCTTGTTCGGGTTGGTTCCGGCGTTGCGGGCCTCACGTCCCGATCTCGTGCCTAGCCTGAAGGACGAAATACGATCGGTCGGTGGGGCGGGACGCCGATTCAGCTTGCGCAACATCCTCGTTGTGTCGCAGGTGGCCGTCTCCATGGTGTTGCTGATCGGCGCCGGGCTCTTTGTGCGAAGCTTGGTGAACGCCCAGGGCGTGGACCCGGGGTTCGAGGCGCGCAACGCCGCTCTGGCTACGCTCGACGTGTCGCTCGGTGGGTACGACGAAGCCGAGGGGCGGCTGTTCTTTGACGAGTTGGCGCGCCGGATGATGACGCATCCGGAGGTGGAGTCGGTCGCGCTGGCGGACATGGTTCCTCTCGGGGTGGGGATCCAGACTCGAGAGATCGTGGTTCCGGGGCGCGAACCCCCGCCGGGCACGGATCATTTCGAATTGGACTTCGTTGTCGTCAGCGCGGAGTACTTCCACGTTCTCGACGTGCCGATCATTCGGGGACGCCCGTTCGGCGAGATGGACACCGAGACCTCGCCGCGCGTGGCCATCGTGAGCGCCATCATGGCGCGGCGGTATTGGGGGACGGAAGACGTGGTGGGTCAGCGCTTCAGGCTGGGCCGCACGATGGACGGACCGGAGGTCGAGGTGATTGGCGTTGCTGCCGACACGAGAGTGCGTACCCTCGGCGATGCCCGACCGCTGCTGTATGTGTCGTTCGTCCAGGAGTATGCACGCTTCGTGTCCATGATCGCGGCGACGTCGGGCGACCCAAGTGCCGTGCCGGAGATCTTTCGCCGCGAGGTCAAGGCCATCAACAGCAACATCCCCTTGTTCGAAGCCAAAACCATGGAGGAACATCTCGGCGTGGCGCTGTTTGCCCCACGGATGGGGGCGTTGCTGCTCGCGAGCTTCGGCGCATTGGCGATGGTGCTCGCCGCCGTCGGCCTGTACGGCGTGGTTGCCTTCTCCGTCGCCCAGCGCACCCGCGAGGTCGGGATCCGGGTGGCACTCGGGGCCGACAGCGGGCAGGTCGTCAAGATGGTTATCAGGGAAGGGATGGCCTTGGTGGGCACCGGAGTCATCTTCGGACTGTTGGTGAGTGCCGCGGCCATGCAACCGGTTTCCCGCTTCGTGATCGGAGTAGGAGCCACCGATGGGCTGACCTTCGCCACCGTGTCGGTGGTGTTGGGCACGGTCGCCCTTCTTGCCAGCTACATACCGGCGCGTCGGGCGGCGCGTGTGGATCCGATGGTGGCGCTGCGATACGAGTAATCCGACGGGACCGCCCCACCCCCCTTCCCCTCCCGACGGGCCCTCCCCCTTCCCCGCACCACCCGACGGGCAGACGGGCGCACTGGTCCCCCTGCCCCTCTGCCCCCGTGCCCCCGTGCCCCCGTGCCCCTCTCCCCATCTGCCGTCCGATCATAAGGTTTGCCGCCCGTCCGCCAACAGCCTAGAATCCACCTTCGACCCAGGATCGTCCATCGCAATCTCCCCCAAATCTGACGGAGGAAAACCGTGTCTCACAATGTGCTAGTGACAGGGGGCGGTGACGGGATTGGCCTCGCAACAGCCCGGCAGTTTCTCGCCAATGGCGACCGGGTCCACATCTGTGACGTCAACCCGGATGCCGTGAACGACACCGTGAGCGCAAACAGCGGAATCCGCGGAACAGCTGCCGACGTAGCGGATCCGGCAGACGTGGAAAGGGTCTTTCTCGAGGCCGCCGAGTGGATGGGAGGAGTGGACGTGCTGGTGAACAACGTGGGTATGTCCGGACCGCGCGCTCCCATCGAGGAGATGTCTTATGAGGATTGGGAACGCACGATTCGAGTGAACCTGCACGGGGCCTTCCACTGCGTCAAGCAGGCTCTCCCCGGCATGAAAGAGCGGAGGCACGGCGTCATCATCAACATCTCCACGGCGAGTGTCCAGACGATTCCTCTCAACCGCTCTGTCTACAACGTCTCGAAGTGGGGGGTAGAAGGCCTCACCCTCACCGTGGCGCGGGAGGTTGGCCCGTACAACATTCGGGTGAACGCGATCCGACCCGGTTTCATCAACAACGCGCGGTCGCAAGCGATCGTGCAACGCATCGCCGATCAGACCGAGCGATCGGTCGACGAAGTCGAGGCCAGCTTTTTCAAGTTCATCTCGATGCGAACCAAGATCGAGCCGGTGGAGATCGCGGACATGGCCGTGTTCCTCGCCTCGGATGGCGCCAAGCATGTGACCGCGCAGGTGATCGCGGTGGACGGGCTTATTGAATGGGAGGAGTAGCGGTGATGCGCACTCAGCGGTTGCCTATTCCTTTTATATATAAGGTTCAGCTAGCAGTTCCGGGGAAGGCTGTGTGGGAGTGGTGCGCGTAGCGGCGATTGAATGGCCTCGGAATCCACGGAAACCACGGAAACCCCGCCCCCCTCCCGGAATTTAGGTTCCCCACCCCCACCACGTGAATCGGCAATGCCCAGGAAGAAGTCCGGCAGGAGGTTGGGGGAGGGGAACCACAAATCCGGGTGTGGGGCGGGGGTCCGTGGATTCCGTGGCCAATGTGGGGTGGCGTGGGGTCTCAATGTCTGAGTGCTTTCAACTGTGCAGCATATTGATCCGGGTTCACTTTGACATCAATCAGAGAAGGGCCCTCACGTTTCAATGCGTCATCTAAAGCGGTTTCAAAGTCACGCAGCGTTTCAACACGCCAACCGCGCCCTCCCATGCCGTCCATGATTCGTCCAAAATCCTGGTGAGCCAACTTGACTCCTGCGCTCTTCAACCCTCTTGCTTGTTGTTTGATGTCGATTAACGACAAAGAGCCGTCATTAAATACGATCACAACGAGGTTGCAGTGATTTTGCACAGCCGTGGCCAATTCCCCCAAGCACATCATCAATCCACCATCACCGGTAAACGCAATCACGTGACAGTCGCTTCTTTCGAGGGAGACGGCAATAGCCGCTGGCAAGGAAAAAGCCATTGACGCTAGTCCATTTGAAATGAAGACGGAATCAGCCTCATTGGCTTCCCAAAACGTCATAGCGGGAATCATGTGCGCACCGGCATCTACGGTGACAGGAAGCTTGCCCTCGGCTTTGGACGAGGTGACCTCAACGACCTCCTGAGGACTAATCCCCACTGTCTTTGCCATGCTCAAACGCCTCCTCACCGTTTGGCGCAGTGCGGCTATTTCATCAAGCGACCAGCAACTTCGTGCGGCATATGTATGCATAGCCTGCACACTTGGTTCCAGATTTCCGTACAACCCCGATTGTGGATCGACATGACTTACAGGGTGCCTTACCAACGAAATATCAAGCACCGGGCATTCATAGCGCCAAGGTTGCGGAATCAACTCGACCGGATCCAGTCCTATGAAGACAATCAAATCGGCTTGGCCGATCGTTTCGGACTCGACACTGCCTCCCGTAAAGATTCCAACCGTGTTAGCGTGAGAATCCGGAATGATCCCTTTGGCTTTGTACGTCGTGAATGTCGGACAGCAAAGAGATTCTACCAACTTACGGATGGCTATACCCAGGTTCTGTCCGCGAGCTTCGAGGCCGATTATGACAACAGGTTTCTTGGCTTGAGCTAACAGCTCACCCGCTCTGGCGTATTCGGGGCTTGCGACGATAGGCGGATCTTGAACGGAGCGGATGGAAACATGAGCTTGCTTGGACTGTGCGACTGAACTGGTCAACTCGATGAATACGGGTCCAAGGGGTGGGGTGGTGGCAATTTGAATGAGCTTTTCCATCTCTGCTCCAGCAGCATTCCCTTCCAAACTGGAATGGGATTTGGTTATTGGGGCTACCAGGGCGTGCTGGTCAGTGAGTTGATGGGTATAGATCTGTTTTTCTTGCTCGCTCATCCCTTCTGAGATGATTATTACCGGGTTGCGATCGAGCCAAGCTTGAGCAATCCCGTTCAACGCATTGGTCAATCCTGGCCCTTTGGTTGTCAAGGCCACTCCCAGACCGTGTGTCAGTTCTGTTGTGGCAGCCGCCATCATCACTGCGGCAGTCTCAGATCGAGCAAGAACAAAGGTGATTCCAATTTTTTCGGCAGCATCAATTACATCCAGGCTACTTCCACCGCCCGGGATGCCAAATATCCGTGATACCCCGTGATGTCGTAATATTTCTACTAGGATCTCTGCCACACACTTCATGATCGGTTTGCCGCTTTGGTTCTTGTAACGATTCAAAGAGTAACGGCATGGGTCGACGAAGAACCACCCCACTCGACCCCAGATGAGCCACGGAAAGCACGGAAAGCACGAAAACCCCGCCCCACACCTGGATGGTGGTTCCCCTCCCCCAAACCTCCTGCTAGTTGTCATCCTCAGCGTTGACGATCCAATTGGTGGGGGGAGGGGAACCCAAATTCAGGGAGGGGTGCGGAGGTATTGTCAAATGTTGTGGATCGGTGAGTGATCAAGCGGCGACCTTCCGATCCGTGTTCTCTTTGTCAGTTTCCTGCATACCATCTTTGAATTGTTCTCCTGCCAACACCAGGGGGAGAAGTTCTGGAGCGTTGAGTTTCCGCCAACGTTGCTGCGCCATCTCCAACAGCTTGAACGCCATCGTCAGCCCTTTGCTCCGCGAGCCCGCTCCCTTGGTCACGCGCTGTCGTAACCGGACCGTCGCGAAGGCAGACTCGATCACGTTCGTCGAACGGATATGTTTCCAATGCTCGGCCGGAAAATCAAAATGGCTGTACAGGTGCTCCTGGTCCCGCGTGAGCGAGGCGACCGCCTTGGGATACTTGGCCGCATACGCGGTGGCGAAACGCTCGACCAGCGCCTCGGCCTCCGCACGCGACTCCGCATACATCATCTCGCGCAACACCCGCTTCGCCGCCGGCTGCAAACGTTTCGGAAGCTTGTCCAACACGTTGGCCATCCGGTGCACCCAGTCGCGCTGCTGCCGCGTCGCCGGCCACACCTCCCGCACCGCTGCCCAGAACCCCAACGCGCCATCCCCAATCGCCAGCACCGGGGCCCGCATCCCCCGACGCTTCAGATCGCGCAACACCGCCAACCAGCTCTCCGTGCTCTCCCGATAGCCGTCCTCCACCGCGATCAGCTCTTTCGTCCCATCCGCCCGGGCGCCCAGCATCACCAGCGTACACAGCCGGTCGGCCTCGAGGCGAATGTTGAAGTGGATCCCGTCGACCCAGACGTACACATACTCCCGATCACGCAGATCACGCTGGCGAAACGCCTGGTATTCCCCCTCCCACGCCGCCGTCAATCGCGTGATCGTCGTCGGGGACAAGCCTGATGCGTCCTCACCCAACAAGATCGGCAACGCCTCGCGAAAATCTCCCGTCGACAGACCGCGCAGATACAACACCGGCAAGACCTCCGCCACCTTCGGCGACCGCCGCATATAGGGAGGCAAAATCTTGCTCGTGAACTGCGCCCGCATACGACGGTCATGCACCCGTGGCGCGGTCACCGTGACCGTACCAGCACCCAGCGTCACCTTGCGGGGACGGGCTTTGCCATTGCGCACCACCAGGGCGCGGCCCTCTCCGTCTCGCTCAATCCGATATCGCTCGACATACTCGGTCACTTCCGCGTCCAACGCACTCACCAGCATCCGCCGAGCTCCCTCTCTGGCAAGCTCGTCCAGGTCTGCGAACAGTCCGTTCCCTTTGCTCTCAGACGCATTCTCTATTATCCTCAACATCGGTGGCGTGTCCTTTCTCCGGTCGTCACAACCGGATCTCGTGTACGTTTCAACTGACTACACGAAAGGATACGCCGCCTTTCTCATTCCTCCAATCCACAACTTTCGAAAATAACTCAGGGGTGCGGGGGTCCGTGCTTTCCGTGTTTTCCGTGGCTATTCAAATCGGCGCTACGCAATGCAGGAAGGCGACGAGATCTAGCGATATCAGGATGCGCAGCGTAGTGTCAAAGCCAAGCGCCGCCTTCAGGCGGGACTAACGAAACTGAAAGGAATCTCGAATGCGATACCGCTGTCTGAGCCTTGCCATCGCGACTGTTCTCGTAGCCGCGGTAAATGCCCCCGTCATCGCGCAGGATTCGGATGCGGAATGGGACGTCACCAAGCCGCGGGGTCAGACCCGAGAGATCGACTTCACCACCCGCGAAGGGACGTGGATGTCGATGGATATCTCCCCCGACGGACGCTGGATCGTCTTCGACCTCCTCGCTCACGTCTACCGCGTTCCGATCGATGGTGGTGAGGCAGAAGCCCTCACCCAGGAGACCGGGATTGCACTGAATTTCCAGCCGCGCTACTCGCCGGACGGAGAATCCATCGCCTTCATCTCCGACCGGAAGGGGCAGAACGGGCTCTGGATCATGGACGCCGATGGCTCAAACCCGCGCGAGGTGTTCACCGATCAGGGTGTGCGCGTGCTGGAGCCGACATGGACCCCGGACGGTGAGTATATCGTCGTCCGGCATCTGAGCTTCGCCGCATTTAGCGGAAGCATCTGGATGCATCATCGCGAAGGCGGTCGGGGGGTGGAACTCGTGGCAGCAGGCGCCGCTGGGAATACCGCCTCACCCTACGGTCCAGCGTGGCCGTCGGTATCCGCAGACGGGAAGTACCTGTACTTCCACGTCTACCAATGCGACGTGCAGCCCTTTTCCGGTCAGGACATGCTGAAGGGGTGCTACCAGCTTCGCCGTTTGGAGTTCGAGAGCGGCGACGTGACCGCGGTGACGTCGGGCCAGAACTTCCAACAGTTTCGTGGCGCGAGCGGCAGCGGCATCGCACCGGAAGCCTCGCCGGATGGACGGTGGATCGCGTTCAGTCGCCGCATCCCCGACGGGACGGTTTCGTACAAGGGTCATCGGCACGGTCCGCGGAGCGCCCTCGTGCTGCGTGACCGGCAGAGCGGCGCCGAGCGCGTCGTCATGGATCCCATCGAGACCGACCTGGGCGAGACCATCCACACCACGAGAGTTCTGCCGGGCTATAGCTGGGCCAGCGACGGACAGTCCATCGTCCTGTCACAGGGCGGGAAGCTCCGCCGCCTGTGGATCGAAACCGGGGAGGTGGAGACAATCCCGTTCACGGCGCGGGTAAAGCGGACCATCTCCGAGCAGGCCCGCGCGACCTACCCCGTCTCCGATGATCCATTCGATATGAAGTTCATGCGCTGGGCGACGGCGTCACCGGATGGTCGCCGGCTCGTCTTCCAGGCGATTGGGAAACTCTGGATTCAGGATCTCCCGCGGGGCACGGCGCGGCGGCTCACGCCCGATTCGTTCGAGCCGCACGAATATGGCCCGGCATGGTCGCCGGACGGCGCCTGGGTGGCGTTCACGAGTTGGGACGAGCAGGAGGCCGGGCACGTGTGGAGGGTGAGCGCTAGCGGCGGCGCCCCCGAGCGGCTGACGCAAAACGGCGGTGAGTACACCAACCCGGCCTGGAGTCCCGACGGCGGCGAGGTCGTCGTAGCGAGGGGCTCGGGGGCGACCCTGCGCGGTCGGACATGGACCATGAATCCCTGGTACGAGCTTGTCCGCGTACCCGCGTCCGGTGGTGCGGCGACGCTCGTCACGCGAGTCAACAGCGGTGGTGGGCAGGTCGTGCGTCCAACGTACGGTTCTGGAGGTCGGATCTACTACCCGGAAAGCCGTTCGGGCGCGACGGAACTGCGGTCGGTCCAGCTCGACGGAAGCGGCAAGCGAACACATCTCAAGCTTCCTTTTGCCGATGAGATCGCCCCGTCGCCGGACGGCCGGTGGGTCGCTTTCCAGGAGGGCGCCAACGTGTATCTCGCCTCATTCCCGCCGCGCGGGGTGGGGGACGAGCAGCCCACAATCGACAAGAAGCAGCCGCAATTCCCGGTGGAGCCACTCTCGCTGGAGGGTGGGCTCTACGTTCGGTGGCGCGATCAGGCAACGGTGGAGTTCGGAAGCGGAAATCGGTACTACGCGTACAACGTGGACACCGAGGTCACCGATACGATCCAGGTTTCCCTCCGGATTCCTCGGGATCTGCCGGACGGCTCGGTGGCCCTGACCGGTGCGCGCATCATCACGCTGAACAATCGCGAGGTGATCGATCGTGGCGCGGTGGTTGTGCGCGGCAGCCGGATTACGTGCGTCGGTCAGTGCGATGTGGGCGGCGTGGATCGTGTGATCGACGCCTCAGGGACGACGATCATCCCGGGCATTGTCGACATGCATGCGCACCATCACCGGGAGCACAAGGGGATCATTCCGCCGCACAATTTCGAGACGGCGTCTTACCTCGCCTACGGCATCACCACGACGCTCGATCCGGCGCCCACGTCCACGAACCTCTTCCCGACGGCCGAGCTGATCGAAGCGGGCCAGGTGATCGGCCCCAGGATCTTCGGGACCGGTGAGAACCTCACCGACGGCGACTCGCCGTACCGGAACGACATCTCCAGCTACGAGGTTGCCGAACAGACGATAAAACGGCTCCAGTCGTGGGGTGCAACGGCGATCAAAGAATACATGCAGCCCAGGCGGATTCAACGGCAGTGGCTGGACGAGGCGGCGCGGAAGCTGGGGATCAACGTGACCGCCGAGGGGAGTCTCGATCTCGAGCACAAGCTGAGCATGACCATGGACGGCCATACGGGATTCGAACACATCACCGCCCAACTCCGTCTCTACAACGACTTCACCACCTTCCTCGGGAAGGCCAATGTCGTGTATTCGGGAACGGTGGCGGTGGCCGGTGCGGGCCCGTGGGCGGAGGAGTACTTCTGGCAGGAGAGCGACATCTGGCGGGACGAGAAACAGCGCCGTTGGATGCCGTGGCGGCAACTCATCCCCCACAGCCGGCGTCACATGGAACGGCCGGTGACGGACTACCCGTTCCCGTTCATGGCCGAAGGTGTCGCTGACATCATCGCGGCGGGCGGCTACGGCGCGGTGGGGTCGCACGGGCAACAGCACGGACTCGCTTCCCACTGGGACATCTGGATCCACGCCGAAGGCACCGATCCGATGGGCGCGCTCGAGGTCGCGAGTACGCACGGGGCCTACTTCCTCGGCATGCAAGACGACCTCGGCTCCATCGAGAGCGGCAAGCTCGCCGATCTCGTCGTTCTGAATTCGAACCCTCTCGACAACATCCGAAACACCGCCGACATCCGCTTGGTGATGAAGGGCGGCCGGCTATGGGAAGCGGACACGATGGACGAGATCTGGCCGGAGAACAAACCGTTCGGGGACTATTACTGGGTTGATGACGAGATGCTGCGCACGGACGACCGGCCGGTCGACTATTGGGATCGGCGGCGGTAACAATATTCACCGCAGAGACCGCAGAGAACGCAGAGAACGCAGAGATGTCCGGGAGGTCATAACCCAAATAATCTCTGCGATCTCTGCGGTCTCTGCGGTGATTTTTTTCCGTTTGTGAACGAGTGAACTAGTTTTCCGTCTCGACCCGCCGCGCGGCAATTCACATTACCGCCAGGTATCGTCCACGCGGTCGTACGCGCCGACGCGAAGGTCGTCGGTCTCGGTTCGAAGCTCACCCTTTGCGATTTTCTCCGACGCGGTACGTGGCAAGCTGTCGCGGAAGGTCCAATAACGAGGAATCTTGAAGTAGGCGATGCGTGCATCGCAGTGGGCGATCAGTTCGGACGGCGTGACGTTTTGGTCGAGCCGATAACCCTCCGCCAGCACGACATAGGTCTTGACCTCTTCGCCGCGCAGGTCGTCAGGCACGGGGAGGCAAGCGGCGAGCGCCACCGCCGGGTGGGTGCCGACGACCTCCTCTACCTCGGTGGCGGAGATGTTTTCGCCGCTCCGCCGAATTATGTCCTTCACGCGGCCGGCGAAGAACACCCTTCCCTGCTCATCCATCCAACCCAGATCGCCGGTTCGGAACCAACCCTCGTGAGACACCTCGGCGGTGGCGTCGGGCTCGCGAAAGTAACCATCGCTCATCCCGGGACCCCGCACGATGATCTCCCCCTTCTCCCCGTGCGCCAGAGGTCGTCCGTCGGCATCGACGATGCGGATCTCGCGGTCCGGGGCCGCCCGCCCGATGCAAGCCCGGTCGCATACGTCGTCTTGCTCTCCCGGGCGCTCGTGAGTGCACCAACCGGTTTCGGTCAACCCGTAGAACTCGTACCACTTGACGCCGAAGCGCTCGACGATGGGCTGGCGAAGGTCGGATGGCAGACCCGAGACGGCCACCATCCTGAGCCGGTGATCGTGTTCGTCATCGCGCACCGGCATCCTCATCAGCAACGTGGGCATCACGCCGAGGCAGTAGAAAAAGGTGGCGTCGTATTCCTGGATCTTGCTCCACAGCGTCGACGGATGAAAACGGTCCAACGCCACCAACGTCGCGCCCGACAGCAGCGTGCAGGTGAGGTTCCACGGGAAGTCGCCGTAGTAGAATGGCTGCGCGGTCAGCAGCACGTCGTCGACGCCGAAGCCCGGGAGGCCCCGGGCCATGACGGAGGCGGTAGTGAGCCACGTGCAGTGGGTCATCATGCAGCCCTTGGGCCGGCCGGTAGTTCCCGAGGTGTACTGCACTGACGCCAGCATCTCGGGCCGCACCACGACGCCGGGCGGATCGGACGGGGCCGCGGCCAGGAGTGGTGGGAAGGCGAGGGCGTCGCCGTCGTCGGCGTCGCGGTCGATGACGCAGAGATGCTGCAGCGCCAATCCCTCGGGCTCGATTACCGCGATCACCGGGCGGAACTCGTCTGCGGTGATCAACACCTTCGCCCCGGAGTGTGCCAGCAGGTATCCGGCATCGGCGGCGCGGTAAAAAACGTTCAACGGGACCATCGCCGCGCCCGCCTTGGTGATGCCGAGCCAGGCGAGGGCGAACTCCGGTCTGTTCCTGAGCATCACCGCCACTCGATCGCCGGGCTCGATCCCCAGCCCCACGAGGGCGTGGGCAAATGCGTTCGAGCGCGCGTCGATTTCGGCGAAGGTGAGCCGATCGCCGGTCTCGTCGAACACCAGTCCGATCTCGTCCGGCCAGCGGCGTCCGGCTTCCGCGGTCAGCTCCGGTAGCGTCTTGGCATCGATCAGGTTTGTCCCCGGCTTCATCCTCGTGCCTCTCGGTCTGGTTTTCGGAACCGGCGCCACCCGGATCGAATGGGCCTCGTCCGAGGTGTCCCGATCGGGGGAAGTGTACGTCCCTCCGCTCCAGGACGCGAGCGAGCGATCCTGGCACTGCACCCCCCCAATCGCTAGCTTGGCGCCGATGACCGACGCCCTCGACAACGGGCGACTTCAAGATTCATCCTCCCGGGAGGTTTCCGATGCGGATCTCGTCGAAGACCTTAACGACAGTGTTATTGATCGCGGCGCTTTCCCTGGCCTCCTGCGCCCAACCATCGGAACGGCAGCTCGAATGGGCGACCGGTTCCGTAACGTCGAGTGACGGTGTTTCAATCAGCTATCAAATCGCCGGTGAGGGTTCGGTTTCCCTGGTGTTTGTCCACGGCTGGTCCTGCGACCGCAGCTATTGGAGCGAGCAGCTCGACCACTTCGCCGCAGCCAACAGAGTAGTGGCCCTCGATCTCGCTGGACATGGAGACTCGGGTCTGAATCGCGACGAGTGGACGATGGCTGCGTTCGGCGAGGATGTCGCGGCTGTGGTCAACGAACTCGAGCTGGAACAGGTCGTCTTGGTCGGCCATTCAATGGGAGCCGCGGTTATTGTCGAAGCGGCACGGCGTGCTGCGGATCGAGTGATCGGGCTCGTGGTGGTTGATGCTCTCCAAGATCTCAATGTGCAGATGACCCCCGCCCAAGTGGAGAACCTCGTGGCACCCTTCATAGAGGACTTCCGGGAATCTACCAGGGGCATCGTGGCTACGATGTTTGTTCCTGCGTCCGACTCAGTTCTCGTGGACCGGATAGTCGAGGACATGGCCTCGGCTCCTCCCCTTGTGGGGATCGGCGCGGTAAGAAACCTCTTTCTGTGGTTTGGACGAGACGCCGATGAGGCATTGAGCGCAGTTCATGTTCCGATCCGGATGATCAACTCCGATCAGAATCCTACAAACATCGCGGCCGCCGCGCGGTATGGGATTGAGGTAGTCCTCATGCCCGGACTGGGGCATTTCGTGATGATGGAGGATCCGGAGACCTTCAACTCTCTACTCTCCGTGGCGGCTGCCGACTTCGGGCGCGGAACGGCATCCGGTTCTTCGCTTGACTAAAACACGTCCCGGCCTGGAGGCGTCGTGACCCGTCAGCGCGAAACCCTCAAGAAAGAAATCAAGCTCCGCTCGCTGTTTGCGCTGGCGTTCGGCACCATAATCGGCGTGGGCTGGATCACCGTGTTGGGCTCGTGGCTGTCCGGCGCCGGAGCGTTAGGGGCCATCATCGCCTTTCTCGCTGGTGGCCTCGTCATCCTCGTGATCGGCCTCTGTTACGCCGAAGTCGCGACGATGTATCCCGTGTCGGGCGGCGAGGTTGCCTACGTGTACGAGGCGTCGGGCATCAAGCTGTGCTTCGCGGCCGGGTGGTTTTTGGCGTTCGACTACATCGCCACCACCACGTTTGAGGCCATCTCGGTGGGTTGGGTGTTGTCGGCGTTGTTTCCCGGATTCGGCGGCCCCGTGTTGTACACGGTACTCGGGCAGGACGTCCAGTTGTGGGCGCTGCTCGTGGGGTTGGGAATCATGGCCGTGATCACGGGAATCAATTACCGCGGGGGCAAATCCGCGGCGCTCTTTCAAGACGTCATGACATTTGCGCTGCTTTTGGCATCGCTGATCTTCATCGTCGTGGGCCTCGCCGGAGGCGACCCCGCGAACCTTGAGCCGGCATTCCTACCGGGCGGTTCCGGAATCGCGATCGGTGGAATCTTCGCGATATTCGCCACCACGCCGTTCTGGTACAGCGGCTTCGACACGATACCGCAAGCCATGGGAGAGGTGCAGGAGAGTGCACGGCTACGCCTGCTTCCGAAAGTCATCGCCCTGGCGGTGGCACTCGCCATTGTCTTCTACTGTCTCGTGATCCTTACCGCGGCCATGAGCCTTCCCCGGGTCGAACTGCTTGCCTTTGAACTGCCGGTGGCCGGTGCGCTCGAGGCGGCATTCGACTCGGCGCTGTTGGGTAAGTTGGTGTTGTTCGCCGGCCTTTGTGGACTGATCACCACGTGGAACGCGATCTTCTTCGCCGCGACACGGGTGGTCTTCGCGCTCGGCCGTGGTCGAATGATTCCGCATCAGTTCGCCGGAGTGCACGAACGGCACGGGTCACCCTATGTGGCGGTGCTGTTCGTCGGCATCGTGGGTGGGATCGGCGCGCTGTTCGGGCGCAACGCCATCCTGCCGATCGTCAACACATCCGCCGCGAGCCTCTCGTTCGTATTCCTACTTGTCGTGTTTGGCGTGCTCCGACTCCGTACGATGAGGCCGGACCACAAACGGCCGTACCGGGTGCCCGGAGGGAAGCCCCTTCTCTACCTGGCCGGAACGATCGCCTTTGCGTTGTTGGTGATCGCGTTGTACGAACCGTTGCGGAGCGCCCAGGGTGGTATCCCACTCGAGTGGATGGCGTTGCTGGTGTGGGCGTTGTTGGGCGTGGTATTCTGGCTGGTGGCCGCCAAGGTGCGCCACGAAGTCACTGAAAAGGACCGACGCTGGCTCATTCTCGACGAAGGCGAAGGGCCGAGCCATATTGATGATCCAGAACCTACAGAACAGGACACTTGATCATGCGAACCCATCACCTGTTTGCTGCCCTCCTCGTCGCCACCCTGTTGCCCCCCGTTCCGACGGCTGCCTGGCAAAGGCCCGACTGCGCGATCGCCATCGTAGGCGCCACGGTGATCGACGGGAACGGTGGAGCACCGATCTCTAACGGCACGGTCTTCGTCCGTGCGAAGCGCATCGAAGCAGTGGGGCGACGCTCGGCAGTGTCGGTACCGCGGTGTGCACGCGTCATCGACGGCACCGGCAAGTTCCTCACCCCGGGCTTCGTCGACACCAACGTGCACATCTCGTTGGGCGGCAGCATGGAGTCGAACGTCCGCTACCAAGATCAACGCTTCGACATCACACTCGAGGGCGCACAGCTCCATCTCAAGTATGGCGTGACCACCATCCGGGACAGCTACGGCATCATGCAGCCGCTGCTCGACGTGCGCGACGCGATCAACCGGGGCGATGTGGTCGGTCCGCGGATGTACGTCGCAGGGAATATCGTAGGCTGGGGCGGGTTCTTCGCAGTGACGTTCGGTCCGCCGACGCCCACGACGTTGTGGGAAGAACAGTTCAACGACGACATCACTCGGGGATCGGGAGAGGAGCTGATCCTGATGGGTCCCGACTCCCTCAAGGCCACGATGCACCGCTACATCGATCAGGGGGTGGACTTCGTCAAGTACGGAGGTACGGTCCACACCTCCTTCCCGACCACACTCGTGTTCTCGCTGCGCCAGACCAAGGCGATCGTGGACGCGACCCACGAGCGTGGGCTGATCGCCGAGACCCATGCCACGTCACCCGAGGGACTGTGGATCGCCGTCGAAGCCGGTGTCGACCTGGTGCAGCACCCGGAGGTTCTCGACACTCCACTCACCGACGAGTTGGTGAGGATGATCGTCGACCGGGGAGTGATCTGCTCGATGAACATCAACAGCCATACCGGGAAGTCGTGGCAGGACTATCTTGCTGGGGAGGAGAGCACCAAACCCAGCGAGCCGGAGACGGTGCGCGGTCCACGGCGGTGGCCTCCACGCGAGAAGACGGCGCACGAGGTATTCGAGGAGACGGTCCGACCCTACCGGAGCCGTGTTTTTCGCGAGAACGCGGAACGCCTGGTCAGAGAGGGGTGCATCGTGTCCGTGGCAACCGACAACGACCTGGGCACGGCGCCAGAGTTCAGCAAGGACCCCACCGCATGGCGAAATCGCGAGCCGGGGTTCGGCACGATGATCTCCATCGAGGGACTGGTCGAGTTGGGAATGACGCCGATGCAGGCGCTGGTGGCAGCCACGAAAAACGGCGCCATGGCGTCGAACGCGTTGGATGACTACGGCACCGTCGAAGCCGGCAAGTACGCCGATCTTCTCCTGCTCGACAAAAGTCCCCTGGAAGACATCGGCAATATCCGGAGCCTGTCGATGGTGATGAAGGAGGGAGTGGAGGTGGACTTCGAGAGTCTACCGACCAAACGCATCTTCTATCGAACGGAGCGGTGAGTCCGCGGCATTCGGATCGTGCGCGGGAGTCTTGACTGAGGACGCCTGGGCTCACGGGGAATCACCACTCCCGGAAGACTCCATGTCGGCTCGCCGCGCTCGACGACCAGCTCACCGTTTACCACCACGAACTCCACCCCATCGGAATACTGATGGGGATCGACAAACGTCGCTTGGTCGCGCAACTGCTCGAGATCCAAGACTGCGACATCGGCACGGAACCCCTCTCGAACTTGGCCCCGATCCTCGAGGCGTAGGATCTGTGCCGGCACTCCGAGGGCAGATGCTCGACACTGTGGAGGATTGGTCGGGTGTGCCGCATTCGTTTCAAGACGTCAACGTGATGCGGCTCGACCAACACAAAGTACTCTGGGTCGTAATCGCGGTGGAGTATTCACCGCAGAGACCGCAGAGACCGCAGAGATGAACTGCCACGAATGACGCTAAGGCTTTGGGACACAGATACCGCTCCTCCCTCCTCCTCCCTGAGGAAGGGCTGTGTGGGGTGCACCCTCCCAGGGCAATCTCTGCGTTCTCTGCGGTCTCTGCGGTGATTATTTCCTCCGGATGTGCGCACCGAGGCGGTCAAGGGATCACCGGCAACACGAGATGCGACGGATACCGGGCTGAGTGGTGGACGGTGTTTGTGGCCACGATCCATTCGGTCTCGTCGTAGTTGTTCCCACCGGTGTTCAAGTTGCGATCGAAGCGCGGGAAATTGCTGCTCGAGACCTCGAGGCGGATCCGATGTCCCGGTCCGAAGTAGTTACTCGTCGCGTGCAGGCCGATGCGCAGCTCGTAGGTTTTGCCCTGTTCCATCCACACGCGACGGTCGGTTCCCTCGCGGTAGCGGGCGCGCAGGATCCCTTCCTGAACGTTGTAGGCCGTGCCGTCGGGATACACGTCAACCAGTTTACCCGTGAAATCCGTGTCCTTGGCAGTCGATGAAACGTAGAGAACCAGCTCCACCGGACCCGTCACCTCCACACCGTTCGTGAGAGGTGGGGTGGTGTACACCAAGACGTCGCCGCGCACCTCCACTTGCGATTGATCGAACCCGCCGGCTGGTGCATCCGGAGTTCCAGTGCAGCACACCGGACCCCCGACCGAGGGCACGGGCGTCCGCGGGTCGTAGATGAAGCGATCGGATGTCTCATCACCGGAGGGCGGCCTGAGATTCAAGACGCCGTCGCCGAAGCGGCTGTTCGCCTGGCCCCCGCCCGACAGGTAGTACTTGGTGAACTGCGTCCGAGCGAGCGGCCATTCGTTCTCTGCTCGCCACTCATTCTTCCCCATCACGTAGATTCGAAGCTTGGGCTCGTCGAGAACACCGTTCTCCTCACCCTTGAGCCAGTAGTCAAACCAACGGAGATACAGGTCTCCGTGTTCGAATCGAGCGTCACCCACATCCCGGTCACCGACCACGGTGTGCTCCGTCGCGCGCGCCGACTGGCAATGCGTGGTAGGTGAGATGACGGCGAACTGGTGATCTCGCCCGCGGGGCGATTCAGCATTGGTGCGGAGCAGGTTGAACATGTCCAGCGTCTCTTTGACGCCGTAGTCATACCACGAGTTGACGTGGAGTGCAGGTACGTCGAACCGGTCGGTTGAGTCGATGTATCCGAACGCCTCCCACCACGGATCGCCTGGCCAATGCGAGACAAAGGCATCGAAGTCGCTTGGAGCGGCTCCGGAGCGAGAGACCATTCCGCGCACCGGAAGCGACATCCACGAAGCCCGGAAATCGGCTTCGGGCGCGGTTGGCGCGAGGTTGTAGAGCGCGACCCCCTGCTTGAACAAGGAATCCGACGTGTCGAGGGCCGCGCGGAAGTTCAGCTTCGATCCGTTACTTCGAAACCACCCGAAACCGGCCGCCAACTCCACCGCACCGCCGTTGTAGAGTGCGGCGTATCGCACGATGCCGCCCGCCGCCTGTGGGATCATCGCGGTGAGGTTCGGATGACGTTCGGCGGCCGCGTGGATTTGATTTTCACCAAGGTACGAGCACCCATAGGTGCCGACCTTCCCGTCCGACCACGGCCGGCTGGCAATCCAGCCCACCGCATCGAAACCGTCCAACCGATCCGCCAGGGAGATCGTGTACAGTCCCTCGGACTCGTACTTGCCGCGTTTATCCTGAACCGCAACGACGTACCCTTGTCCTGCAAACTGATAAGGGGTGGACGATTTCGATTGGTAGTAAGGTTTCTTGTTGTACGGAGTGCGGAGCAGGATCGTCGGTAGACGCGTTGCGGCGTCGACCGGAAAGTAGAGATCCGTCGACAGACGCACGCCGTCGCGCATGGGAACCATCACACTCCGTTCCACCGAGACCTCGTGCCGGGAGGGCGGTTCACTCTGGGCGCCAGCGACCGAGGCAAGCGCGACACTCATTAGCAAAAGCGGAAATGCGATGTGCTTCATGGCCTTCTCCGATACGGCGTTGATGGCTCTCCCCAGACAGGGATTCCTCTTTATGAAGCGGGTGGGGAAAATGGAAGCTCTACCGTCTGCTGTCCAGAATCAAGATTGAGACGGCGCGTCGAGGCACCTGATCGGACCGTCCTGCTCGCTGGACATCTCAACGACCGGCAGGCATTTTCAGCCATTATCAGCACTGATATCATCAGCCAACGCTTCGACAGGCAGGCGTCACTATGATCCGTCCGAGAAGCACCCGGAACCGCTCGTTTACCCTCACGCTGGTCAGCCTAGCGCTGCTCTGGCACCCAACGCTGGCCCAGGCGCCTGGGGATAGTGCCGACGTACGGATCACGTGGGGGGTGAAGGTCCCGATGCGTGACGGTGTGCGCCTCAACGCGACCGTATACCGGCCGAAAGGTGTCACCGAGCCCCTACCCACCATCCTCGGTTTCACCCCGTACATCGGGGATGTGTACCACAACCGGGCCGTCTATTTCGCCAAACACGGCTTTGTGTTCACCACCGTCGATGTCCGGGGGCGAGGCAATTCCGAAGGCGGCTTCGAGCCGTTCCGCAACGAGGGCGGCGACGGACACGACGTCGTGGAATGGATCGCCCGCCAGCCGTGGTCGGACGGCCAGGTTGCAATGTTCGGCGGCTCGTACGGCGGCTTTGACCAGTGGAGCACCCTTAAGGAGCTGCCCCCGCATCTCACAACGATTATTCCGGCGGCAGCGGCGTATCCCGGCCGCGACTTCCCCTTTGTCAACAACGTCTTCATGTCCTACAACATGACGTGGCTCACCTTTACCAGCGGTGTCACGGGGAACGGCAGGTTTTTTGGCGACCAGGAGTACTGGATCGGGCGGTACCGCGACCGCTACTTCGAGCACTTGCCGTTCAAGTCCCTGGACAGCATCTCGGGCAACACGACGACGCACTTCCAGACGTGGCTCCAGCACCCCACACCCGACGCGTACTGGGATGCCATGGTGCCCTCCCCCGACCAGCTACGGCGGATGGACGCCCCGATTCTCACCATCACGGGCCACTACGACGGCGATCAGCGAGGGGCGATCGAGCACTACCGCCAGCACATGAAACACGGAAATCCCCAGGCGAAAGCGCTTCATTACATCGTGATCGGCCCGTGGAATCACGGGGGAACGAGCCTCGCGGTCAAACAAGTCGGGGGACTCGAGTTCGGCGACTCGGCCCTCATCGACCTGGATGAGCTGCGAACCGATTGGTACAACTGGCATATGGCGGGTGGGACGCGGCCGGAATTCCTCAAGGGCCGGGTGGCATACTACGTGGCCGGCGCCGACCAATGGAAGTACGCCGACGACCTCGAGGCCGTCGCCACCGGCCGGCAAACAATGTATTTGAATTCACAAGACGGACGTCCTACCAACGTCTTCCACTCTGGTACGCTGAGCCCGGAGCGTCCATCCCGGACCACCGCCGACGAGTACGTCTATGATCCTTTGGATACCAGTCCCGCCGAGCTCGAGAAGGCGGGATCGGGCAATGCCCTGTCGTATGTGTTCTGGGGTGAGCAGCCGCTCAACGAGACGTTTGCGGTCAATATCGACGGGGACGGTTTGGTCTACCACACGGCGCCGTTCGAGTCGCCCACGGAGCTTGCGGGTTTCGTGAAACTGGTCGCGTGGATGTCGCTCGACGTTCCCGATACCGATTTCATGGTGACGCTGTATGAGATCACCGGTGACGGGCGAAGCATCCTGTTGACCGCAGATCTCATGCGGGCGCGTTATCGGGAGTCCAGACGCGAAGCCAGCCTTCTCCGACCGGGCGAGATCACCCGCTTCGAGTTCGACAACTTCCAGTTCTTCAGTCGCCGCGTGGCGAAGGGGAGCCGGCTGCGGCTCGTCATCGACTCCCCCAACTCGATCCACTTTCAGAAAAACTACAACAGCGGTGGCGTGGTCGCCGAGGAGAGCGGCGCCGACGCTCGAACCGCCACTATCCGGCTGTATCACGATCCCGATCATCCAAGCTTCCTGGAGATACCCATCGTGCGCGACGTGACACTACCATGAGCAACCGACTCACCACTGTCTGCGCGATCCAGAGGATCGCCGCGGTCCCCTGGATGGCCGCGGTCCTCTGGATCGCCGCTGCCTGTCAGACACCCAGCGTGGGCATCTCGGAAGCCGAGTCGGCTGAAGCCATCGACGCAGCCCGCGGACTGATGGACCGGATGGCCACCGCGATCCGGAGCCGGGACGCCGAACTGATGATCTCGGTCTACCCCGATAGCGGGACCGCGGTGTTTATCGCCAATACAAACGTGTACTCCTCGTCCGACGCCATCGCCCAGAACTATCGCGGCTGGAACGAAAGCCCCATGCGGGAGGTGGCGTTCGAGTGGGCCAACGTGCAGTACGAGGTGTTGGGCCCCGACGCGGTGGTTGGCATTGCCAGGTTCACATTCGCGCCGGTGGACGGCGCCGGTGCGGCGCCCGACACGCTCCACGGCGTGTGGACGGGAGTGTTTCGCCGGTGGGGCGGACGCTGGGCGTTGATGCTCGAGCATGAGGGGTTTTGAGCCACGGAAAACACGGAAACCACGGACCCCCACACCGCTCCCTGAATGTGGCTCCCTCCCCCCACCATTTAGATCGCCAACGCTGAGGACGAAAACCTACAGGAGGTTGGGGGAGAGGAACCACAATCCGGGGGTGGGGTGGGGTTTCCGTGCTTTCCGTGGATTCCGTGGCTAATCTGGAGTGGGGTGGGATGGCTCTTCGTCGACCGAGGCCGTCAGTCGTCCACGGCAGCACGAGGGCTTTTGACGGGCGGTGATCGGTGACCAACGGTTACCGGTTACCGGTTACCGGCAAACCTCACCTGGTCACAAAATGCCTCGTGAACTTGATCACGAACGACCGACTCTGCGGCCGGCTTAACCGGGGCCCCTTCCACACGCAGAGGGTCCTGCGCCCTAGGGTTTTCTTGGACACTTGATTGCGAGAGAGTTCTCGCAGGAGGAGTGTCGAGATGAGGAAGCACGTTGAGGAATCGGTGGCGACCGGCGCGGCCGCCGGGCGCGGCCGTGGGGGTCGGTTCTCGGCCGGGCGGAAGCGTGAGGTGGTGCTGCGTCTGTTGCGCGGGGAGGATCTCGAGTCGGTGTCGCGGGCGGTGGGGATCACGGCGGCGCGGGCGTCGCACTGGCGGGCTCAGTTTCTGGCTGCGGGGCAGGCGGGCCTAAAGAGCCGCGCACCGGATGCTCGGGACGAAGACCATCGTCGGCTGCAGGCCAAGATCGGCGAGCTGCTGATGGAGACCGAGTTACTGTACGCGAAGGTGGATCAGCTGGAGGCCGGCGGCCCTTTGGCCCGGCGGAGGTCGACGCGATGAGTGGCGCCCAGTCGATCTCCACCCGTCGGGCGTATGGCGTGCAGCGGGTCTGCCGCGTGTGGCACCGCGCCCGCTCCAGTGTGTATGCGCGGCGGCAGGCGACACGGTCCCCTGCGCCGTGTCGTCGCCGCGGGCCGATCGGCGCTGCCCCGGACGACGTCCTGGTGGCCCACATTCGCCGGGTGCTCGAAGCCTCGCCGTTTCATGCCGAGGGGTACCGGAAGGCCTGGGCGAAGCTGCGGGTCGACGGGATTCGGACCTCGCAGGAACGGGTGCGGCGGTTGATGCGGGAGTCCGGCCTCCAGGCCCCGCAGCGCGCGGGCCACGCGCACGGGCCAAAGGCGCACGACGGGACCATCACCACCGAGGCGCCCGACGTGATGTGGGGCACGGACATGACGGCCACCGTGACCGTCGCCGAGGGGGCAGCCTTCGTCTTCGTGGCCGTCGATCACTGCGCGACCGAGTGCATCGGGCTCCATGCCGCCAAGCGCGGGAACCGCTTCGAGGCCCTGGAGCCGATTCGCCAGGGCATCCGGGAACGCTTCGGGGGCATCGGCGAAGGCGTGGCCCGCGGGCTGCGGCTGCGTCACGACCACGGGTCGAACTATTTGGCCGACGATTTCCAACAGGAGGTCGCGTTCTTCGGCATCGAAAGCTCTCCGAGCTTCGTGCGGGAGCCCGAAGGCAACGGTGTCGCTGAGCGCTTCATCCGCACGCTGAAGGAAAACGTCTTGTGGGTACGGAGCTTCGAGACGATCGAGGAGCTCCGCCTGGCCTTGCTCGAGTTCAAGCGGACGTACAACGAGCAGTGGATGCTGGAGAAGTACGACTATCGCAGCCCGGCTCAAGTGCGACGCGACTTCGTCGGCCTGGACGCGGCTGCGTAGAAATGATTACCTTCAAATCACTGTCCAAGAACCCTGGGGCGATACAAGGGTGTTAACCATGTCCCCGGACATTTTGTTAGCTATGTCCCCGGTTTGCTCATGGTGTCGGTAGCCGTAGGCGTAGGATTGGCTGTAGCCGAAGCCCGTCAAGAGGCAACTGGCTGGCCGCCCCCCCAACCGACTCGTCAGTTGGCCCTGGCGAGCTCCGATTCAAAGAGGCCAACGATGGTATAGGACACACGCCGCAGGGGGCCGGCCTGTCGACTGCGCATGCCCAGGTTGGTGAGCACGGCGGCCGAGACGCCGCCATCGGGCACCATGAACACGAACGAGGAGCCACCGGGTGCGGCGCCGCCGTGGTGGAGTCCGTGCGCCCGATGCTTTCGGCCTCGCGATCCACCCTCCACCCGAGCGAGTAGTGCTGAGGGTTGGAAGATCCGTCCGCAAGCAGTTGTTCGGTGGCGGCCGCGGTTCGAGCGGACTCGCTCAGGAAGGAGTCGTCGAGCAGCGCACCGGTGGCTCGGACCAGGTCGGCCGAAGTGCTCAAGAAGCCTCCGCCGCCCCACTTGTAGCTGGGGTCGGCACCCGGCGCATGAACGAATTTGCCTCCGACAAACATGTAGAGGGCAGCCTGCTGCTCAGTCGGCTGCGTGACGTCGTCGGGGATAGTGGCGTCCATGCCCAGGGGGCCGAACAGTTCCGTCTCCATGAGTTCAAGGAAGGGCTGGCCCGCGGCATCTTCCATGGCTGCGCTCAAGAGGGTGTACCCGTGCGTCGTGTACTGGAAGGAAGTGCCGGGTTCGAAAAGAAGAGGGGAGTCGCCAAAGATCTCCAGTGCACCCAACACGTCTTCGTAGTGCTCTCGGTTGAGGGCCTCCTTCCAAAAGTGAGGTTCGCCAAAGTCGACGTAGTGCCTCACACCGGCGGTGTGGCTGGCCAGCTGCCGGACGGTGATGGGCCACCTCTTTCCCGGGAAGGCTGGCACACGGGGACCGATCTCCTCGTCCAGCGTGAGCACACCCTCGTCCACCAACCGCAACAGGCTCAGGCCGGTGAGGGACTTGGACACGCTGCCGATACGGTAGGTCGTTTCCAGGGATGCCGGGGTGCGGGCCTTCACATTCGCGAACCCGAATGCGCCCTCCCAAACGACCTGACCATCCACACCAACCGCCACCGACAGGGAGGGCAGGGTCAGCTCCCGGGCTACGTTGCCGAGTAGCACGACGGCAGAATCGGCCGCACCCCGCAGGGCGGGATTCACCAGGCGTTCTTCCTGCAGTTCGAAGAGTTCATCGGAGGGTGTGGGACGTGTCACCCACCAGCCTCCAATGAGTAGAGCCAGGCCGACCATCGTCACGACGGCCGCCTTCAACATCCGCACGATCCACCTCTTCCACCTCATCACATCCCTCCCATTGCCCTATATGGGTTGGTTGAACGCCAGCAGATAGTCGAGCTGGCGTTCGTAGATGGGCAGGAGCTCATCCTGCTTGGCCAGATGCGCCATCAGAATTCCACCGTACAGGACCCCTCCCAGATCGAGGAGTCCCCGGACATTTTGTTAACTATGTCCCCGGTTGCTCACTTCCTCGATTATAGCGGAAGACATTCGACCGGATTTCAGCGGGGCTCGGCGAGCGTGTAATCGAAACCGTAGAAGTGCTTTCCGTCAACGATGTCGATTGTCATTTTTCCGGCGAGCCCAACCAACTCTCCAGTGCCGGAATCCGGGACGACAGTAACACTTAGTTGCTGGGCACCGCGCGTCATTGTGCCGCTGTGCTGTAGCGTGAAGGCGCCGCTGTGGCCATGCAGCGTTCCGGTAACCCGCTCCATCGCTACGTAACCGGCTGAGCCCTCGACGTCCGTCCTGACGGCCAGCATCTGACCCTTACTGGTGGCCTCGAGATCGCCGTGGAACTGCTTGTCAATCGACATCCTGCCCACAGTTAGGTCGCCAACTTCGTCGTCCGGCGCCTGGGGGTTCAACTTCACTTCAAAGGTTCCACTTGCTCGATTCGTCACGAGTGCTTCCTCTTGGACTGTATTGGGAGTTCGCGCACACCCCGAGCCAAGGCCAAGAAATACGCAAAGACCCACGACAACAATAGCACGAGCGCGAGAGTGATTCTTCATACTTGCCCCTTGAATTCCTAGTACATCTAACGTCTCTGCGATTCTGCTGCGCGGCTAATGTGGTGACCGCAAGCGAAGCGCGCGAGCCCGAGGCCTACCGCGTCAGTAGCAATCGCTTGTTAAGCTGCGCGGATCGCGATGCTAGGGTGCTGAGGCAAGCCTGAGTCAGGCATCTAAAGACATACGTGAGATCAGGTGGCGTCAGGCCGATCTCCCCCCCGCGTGGCGGGGGGGAGCGGGTAGTCCCGGGCGCGGCGGGTCGAGCCGCTTTTAGCGCACGCGTACCGAGTACGAATCTCCTGTAATCATCCGTACGACCTCGCCGTTCTCCTCGACGAACCGGACGATCTCGCCGACCGGGCCACCACCTGTGGGCGCCAGCATGCGAAACGTCCCGTCGCCGATCGGTTCGAGTTGGGTCGGTTCCCCGATAATCCTGCCCCACGGATTCATCGTCACCAGCCGTTCGTTCATGACGAGGACTCGCGTCTCGCCGCCGCGGCTCCGGTACACGCCGGCGAAGCGCTCCCACGCGGGATCCCACGCGACGACCTCCGGCTCAACCGAAGTCGCGGAGGCGACAGCTTCGCCGACCGTGCCCATGAGCTGCTCCGCGATCTGGGAAGGGCGCGAGTCATTCGTGTTCGTTAGAACGATTACACCAACCTTCGAGTCGAGCTGGAGCGTCGTGTTCGTCGTGTAGCCCGGGTATCCGCCGCCGTGGCCGACATAGAGCTTCCCGTCGATCCGTCGCACGCTGAATCCGATGCCTTGGCCACTCGTCCACGTGTTTTCGAGCATGCGCACACGATGCATCTCCCGAAGCGATGCCGTCCTCAGAAGCCGGTCACCGCCGCGGGCCCCCGTCCGAAACTGGGCAGACACGAAGCGGGCCATGTCTTCGACCGTCGACGTGAGTCCCGTCGCGGCGGCCATCCCGCGCGCGTCGACAAACGGAAAGACCTGCCGAGAGCCGTCGGGCATCCGACGGCCGTACCCAGTAGCCATCTTCGCGTCCGGCAGATCGACGCTAGACGAGCTCATGCCGAGCGGTTCAAAGATGTTCTGCTGCAGGTAGTCCGCCCAGCTCATCCCGCTGATCTCCTCCACGATCATCCCGGCGATGGTGTAGGCGAGGTTCGAGTACTTCCAGCGGACTTCGGGTGAGAAGGGGGCCTTACGATCAGGCATCAACTCGAGGACCTCCTCGGCGGTTGGGAAGTCGAAGTCGGTCCAGTGCGAACCGGCCTCGCGCGGGAGCCCGGAGCTGTGCGTTAACAGGTGCTCGATGGTGACCGGAGGATCGTCAGGAGCGGCGCTCTGGAAGGTGAACCATGGCAGGTAATCGGTGACGGGATCATCAAGTCGAACCTTGCCTTGTTCCCGGAGCTGCATGATCGCAGTTGCGGTGAAGAGCTTGCTGTGCGAAGCCATGCGGAAGCGCGTATCGGTCTCCATGGGCCGATCCGCATCGACGTCCGCACGTCCGAAGCCCTCGGCCCACACTAGCTCATCACCCGAAACGACGCCGACGACGGCGCCCGGTAGTCCACGGATCTCGATCTGACCTTCGAGCCACGCGGAGAAGAGGTCGATCTGAGCCAGGACCTCGGAATCCGAGGCGGTCGCCTGGGCGCGCGCGTGGGTCGGCGTTGCTGCGAGCACGAGGGTGGTGAGGGCAGCTGTCGTGAGAGCGACGAACAAGGTCGACCGGATCGCCATCAGGTTCGGTGCACGCATGGGATTGCCTCTCAGGCCCGGGGAAACCGAACCGAGTCCGAGAAAGGAGGACCCGGGGGGGGAATTGTAAGGTGGTGGGGAGGTTGAGCGCTAGGATGTTCCGTGAGTTTGGGGCTCGGTCCTGACGCCCGACTCCTACCGCTCACGAGGCTCTTAGGGAACCCCCGCGACCGGCCTGTGTTGCCGTCTAACGCATATTGAAAGCACGCCCCTTGTTGCTACCATGGAGTCGACCAAGACCCAAGGACCACAACAAGGAGCGGCTCTCATGAAACTCACGACGAAGTATGTGGGGTTTGACGTCCATCAGGCAACCACGGTGGCCTCGGTGCGGGATGACAGCGGGCGGGTGCTCGCCCGGAGCGTCCTGGAGACGCACGGGCCGTCGCTCGTCGAGTTCCTTCGTGGCATGAGAGGGGCGCGGCACGTCGCCTTCGAGGTGGGAACGCAGTCGCAGTGGTTGCACGATCTGGTCGCGCCGCTCGCCGATCGCGTCGTCGTCTGTGATCCGCGTCAGGTGGCCCGCCAGGGCAACAAGGGCGATCAGGTCGATGCCGACCGGCTGTCCGAGTTGCTGCGGTTGGGCGGGCTGCGTCCGGTCTATCACGGCAGTGCGCATCGCGCCGACCTGAAGGAACTCACCCGCACCTACCGAAACCTGGTCGAAGACAGCACCCGCGTGATGCTCCGGATCAAAGCGCTGTTCCGCGCCCGCGCGATTCCGACCCCCGGCACGGGCGTGTATCAAACCAAGGCCCGTGTGCAGTGGCTCGAGCAACTCCCCGAGCGCGGGGTGCGGTTCCGGGCCGAGGTGCTCTACGCCGAACTCGATGTGCTGCGCGCGCTGCGTCCCAAGGCGAAGGGCGCGATGATCGCCGAGGGCAAGCGCGATCCGGCGTGGTCCGTACTGGGGGCAATCCCGTTCTACGGACCCGTGCGGGTCGCGCTGCTCCTGGCCACGATGGGAACGCCCTGGCGCTTTCGCACCAAACGGAATCTGTGGGCCTACGCGGGGCTGGCCGTGGTGACCTGGTCCAGTGCCGATCATACGTTCGTGGCGGGCCAGCCGGTCCGGCGCCGCCGCGCCCCGCTGACCCGGGGACTCAATCGCAATCACAACCGCGTACTGAAGGACGTGTTCAAAGGTGCGGCGACCGCTGCCGCATCGCGGCCTGGTCCGCTCCAGGACTTTTACCAAGCCTTAGTGGCCCGCGGGCTGCGCCCGGAGTTGGCACGCCTGACGCTCGCCCGCAAGATCGCCGCGCTCACGCTACGTCTGTGGAAGACAGGAGCGTCCTATGATCCGACGCAGTTGACGCGACAATCGTCCTAGTTCCTGAGGCGCTGGTGCGGGTGCGTTTACCTCGTCCACGGCTCCAGGATCCAGGACATCGGTGTGGGGGACAGTCTCGACAGAGCCGTCTGCCCGGCCAGCAGTCACGCCGAGGCACTCGTCTAACTCTAGGCCCCCTCGCAGAACCAGAAGAAGCGTCAGGCCGGCTCCGTGCCGAGTCTCAGATAGAACTATGGTTCGCCTCGCGCGACCAACGACGCTTGCATGTGTTCCGTCGGATCGGGAGACGAATTGAGGTGAATGATGCCGAAGAAGACTGCCCGGCGTACCCGGAAGCACCGGAAGTCGCCCTCAAAAAAGGTGGGGCTGATTGCCAGGAAAAAGAACGCCGACCAATCAGCGCAGACGAAGTCTGCCCTTGACAATCGCTTTCATAGAACGGCTCGGCCTATCAGCTGCGGCGTGATAGCTCGCCAGCTGCTAGGTGTTGATCGCAAGACGTTGTCTGCCAGCTTCACAATGCAACGACCTTCCTTTTGAAAACGATAGCGCCGTCAGCTGCATGGGCTTTGTTAGACAGCGACTTTCCGGCACGCGAAACCTTCCGCTATACCTTCTACTCGGAATCGGGAACACTGGTCAGTTGTTGCATTAGGCCGGCGATGTCCGCTTGCTCCCAGGCCTCTACGATTCTGCCATCGGCCAGCTGATAAATGGCGATCTGCCCGAATGTAATCTGCCGTTCAGTCGGCGCGACGCCTTGAAACTCGCCCAGGTGGGTCGCCTGATCGGTGGCGCGAAGAACAACGCGGTCATCAATCGCGAGAATGTCGTTCACGGTATGCGTGAAGTCCGGAAAGGCGGCGTATGCCGCCCGAATCATTTCCTCAGTCTGCATCCTGTCGAGGGTCGTGGAACCAAGGTGGAACTGCAAGTTAGGAGCTAGGACCTCGTCAAGATCGTCGAGCCGATGACTGTCCATCAGCCGCATGAAATGGCTGACAACCTCCCTGTTGGAATCGGCTCGCCCAGCGTCTTGGTGTTGCGTGCTCATAGGTTCCTCCGGCTAAGAGACTCGCTCGCCTCGGAATGAAGGTAGAAATCGCTGTCTAACTCGTTTTCGGCAGAACTCCATAACTCCCACTCCTGGCCAGTAAGCCGTGTTCTTTGCACCCCGTGACCGCTCGCCCTCAAAATTACTCCCTCGACCGCCGTGTCCGCCATTCGGAGACTGCCAAGCTCGCTGCATAATCGCTCGCCGCCTAAGGCGCTTTCGCACTGCAAGGACCGAGTGGACCAAAATACCTTGGGTGGTCCGCCCATCCCACTGCCATCGCTCCTCGTCGAGCGGCAGAATCCCAGCCCAAGGGCACCCCACGTATGACCGGATTCGGCGCGGCGCCCGACACGCTTCACGGCGTGTGGACGGGAGTGTCTCGCCGGTGGGGCGGACGCTGGGCGTTGATGCTCGAGCACGAGGGCTTCTGAGCCACGGAAACCACGGACCCCCACACCGCTCCCGAATGTAGGCTCCCCTCCCCCCACCATGTAGATCGCCAACGCTGAGGACGAAAACCTGCAGGAGGTTGGGTGAGGGGAACCACAATCCGGGTGTGGGGCGGGGTTTCCGTGCTTTCCGTGGATTCCGTGGCTAATCTGGAGTGGGGTGGGATGGCTCTTCGTCGACCGAGGCCGTCAGTCATCCACGGCAGCACGAGGGCTTTCGACGGGCGGTGATCGGTGACCAACGGTTACCGGTAACCTGTTACCGGTTTACCGGCGACCTCACCTGGTCCCAAAATGCCTCGTGAACTTGATCACGAACGACCGACTCTGCGGCCGAGTCCAGTTGGCCAGCCCCGTTGCTTCTTCCGCATCGTTGAACACGATGAAGAGTCCGGTGCCGGCGGTGTTGAGCCACGCAAAACGAACGTTGGCCGAGAACACCTGGGCTTGATTGCTGTATTGCACCAGAGAGCGGAGTGAGATTCTGGGCGTGAAGAAATACCCGAACCTGAGGCCGACGAGGGATCGGATGAAATCCCCCTCGGGGAGATTCACGTCATTGTAGTCGACCACCAACGACGTGGTCGCCGACGATCCCCTGAATGTGAGCGTCCCCGTTCCCCCGTAACGCGTTCCGTTGTAAAACCCTCCGAGTTCGAGCCGCGTCGTGAAGGCCCAGGCGGCACTCTGGTTGGTGGAGAAGTCCCACGCATTCTGGACCCATCGATAGGTCCCTGGCTGGAGCACCACACCGTCTGCGATTTCGAACGGCAGCACGAGCCCCTCGCCGAGAACGTTTAGCTCCGGCCCAAAGCGTCCACCGTTCTGAAACTCCACCTCCCCGATATCTAGGTGATAGAACTCTGTTTGCATGGCGCCGTCAAACCCGTAATACGCGCGATAGTTGACGTGCGGCGTCCAGTACCTGACCATCTTGGCGCCAACGGGGAAAGTGTAGAACAGATTGGCCTCGTAGTACCGAAGCCCCACTCGTGGTACGAACCCGATTTCGGGATTGAAATCCTCTCCCACCTGCATGAAGCGGACGCTGTTGTTCCAGCGGCTGGTTTGATACCCCACACGGGCGCTGAAGGCCTCGTCCCGACCTGACAGCGACGGCGTCTCGGTCTTGGCCGCCCACCAATCCACCGTCCACGCGTCGCTGAGTCCAAGGCGACCGTCGAGAGCGTAGGTGCGATTGTGATCCGACGTATTGTCGGTAGCGAGCCGTTGAGTAAACATTGCTCCCACTCGCGATCGCCCCGCGAATGTTCGGTTCACGCGAGCTACCGAGTACGAATTGGCGGGCTGCACACCCGCGACCTTCTCGGTGAAGATCTGGAGTACGCCGAGCGTCAGACCGGCGACCCGACCGGTCACTCGGCCCCCGCCTGCGATCGGCACTGGCTGGCCGTTGGGGTCGATCCCAATGCGCCGACTGAAAAAGAGCTCGACGGCCGACGGAGTGCCCGCCGAGAAGGTGCCTGCGTTCTCGAGGAAGAAGGGACGCTTCTCCGGGAAGAACAGCGGGAAACGGGTGAGGTTGGTGCGCTGCTCGTCCACCTCCACCTGTGCGAAGTCGGTATTGTAGGTCAGGTCGAGAGTGAGACTTGGGGTGAGGCCGAGCTTCACGTCGCCGCCCAACTCCCCGGCATAATCGGTTTCCGTGGGATTTACCGGCGACAGAAAATCTCGACTCGCGGATGTGAGAACATAGGGAGTGACCGTGGTCACTCGCAGGGCCGGAACCTGGATGTCTTCGAGGACGCCCGCCAAGGAGAGTCGATACAAGCCGAACTGCCTGGGGATCGGAGCCCAAAAGGATTCTTCATTCTTTCGTCGGATCTTGCGGGCCGCGTTCAGACCCCAGGTCTGAAGGTCACCGCTTCCGTACCGGAGCGTCGAAAACGGGATCCGAAACTCCGCGTACCATCCCAGGCTGTCCGTGGATGTGGCCACGGTCCAGCTACCGTCCCAATTCAGATTGAAGCCGCCCAGGGAGCCGGCTTGTGCTCGCGTCTGCCCCCGCTGGAACACCCCACCGCCCTCCCCTTCCTTGACCACCTGGCCGTCGTGCTCCACGCCGGCGGGAGTCGTGGCGAAGACGAAGCCGTTTTGGCGATCGAGATAGGTGTCCAAGATGATCGCGAAATAATCGCTATTGGTGAGCGTGACATCCCGGATGCGCTCACCCGGCACGATGCCTCGAGGGTCGCTATCGAACAGCCAAGCGCCCACGTACAGGGCGTCTCGGTCCGTCACCAACCGCACTACCGTCCGCTCTGTCGCGCTCTCACCCTCCGCCGGGTCCCGCTGCACGAACTCGGTGAGCGGCTCCGCTTCTTGCCACACCGCTTCATCCAGGCGCCCATCAATCGTAGGACTGCTCGCCGCGACCGTACTACGGGCGATGCGAGCGTCAGCGGCGTGATCATGCGTGTGATCAGCTTGCGCCTGTACCGATGAAACCTGGACGAGAACGGCAAACAGCACGCCGGCTGACAGAACAGACCAGCGGAAGGAACGAGAGGCCGCCCGGCCGCGCACGACGCACCGAGCTGCGCCGCTGGCAGACAAGGGTGGAGAAAACCCTACTACCACACTGGTTGGGTTACCGTTCATGAAGATGACGTCGGGTTGTGGTGGAAGAAGGTTCGTGGCACAACGGCACGAAAGATAGCAACCTACCCGGTTGCGTAGGGGATGAATCTGTACGACCCTTCCCCACTCCCCGCACCGACGGGCGGGCAGAGGGGCAGAGGGGCAGAGGGGCACAGGGGCACAGGGGCACAGGGGCAGAGGGGCAGAGGGGCAGAGGGGCAGAGGGGCAGAGACGGACCGACCTGCGTACGTCTACGCTCTCGTGGAATCAACCCCATGTGCCCGTCTGCCCTTCGGGGGGCGTGCGGGGAGGGGAGTGGGCCCGTCGGGTGGTGCGGGGCGGCGGTGTATTCGCAAAAGTTAGGAGACGATCAATGACTCGGCTTTCACTTCGCATGCTCGTCGTCGGGGCGATGGCTCTGCCGGCCAGCGGCGCGGCGCAGGGGGTTACCTACGACATCGCCATCGTTGGTGGTCGGGTGATCGATCCGGCGAACGATCTCGACGCGGTGCGGACCGTGGCGATCCTGGGAGATCGGATCGCCGCCATCACGGACGGTCCGGTCGATGCACGCCAATTCATCGATGCGAGCGGGCGCGTGGTGGCGCCGGGGTTCATCGATCTCCTGGCCCGGTATCCCAATGACGACGAAGCGGGGATGTACAAGGTCACGGACGGGGTCACGACCGTCGTCTCCATGCACGGCGGGCCCATCGACGTGGAGAAATGGTATGGCGACCGGGAGGCGTCGGGGGCGTATATCAATTTCGGCGTGACGATCGGGCACTCGTCGCTGCGCCGCGCGACCGGTGTGGCCGACCAATACGAAGCCGCGACCGAAGAGCAGGTCTGGGAGATGGTTAGGATGGCGAAGGTGGCCCTCAACCAGGGGGCAGTCGGCATTGGGTTCGGCGTGCAATACGTGCCCGGCGCGTCGCGCGAGGAGGTACTGCGACTGTTCGCGGTGTGCGCCGAGCTGCGCGTGCCGTGCCACCTCCACATCCGGTACCTCGGCCCGAACCCGCAGGACAACAATTCGCTCGCTGCGATCGAAGAGGTCATCGCGGCGGCGGCGGTGACCGGCGCTTCCGCTCAAGTCGTCCACATCGGATCCATCGCGGGGCGATCCATGCGGACCGCGCTTTGGATGCTCGACGGCGCCCGTAGCAACGGGGTCGACGTCACGGCCGACGTGTATCCCTACGGAGCGGGATCGACCGGTTTGAGCTCCGCGGTGTTCGACCCGGGGTGGCAGGAACGCATGGGCGGAATCACCTATCACGACGTCGAGTTGACGCGAAATGGTGAGCGGCTGACGGAACGCACATTCGAGGAGCTTCGCGCGCAGGATACGGTTTCGGTCATCATCCACTTCATTCCGGAAGAAGCGATCGAGATGGCGCTTGGCCATCCGATCGTCATGGTTGCAAGCGACGGCGTCATCCGGAACGGGAGAGGACACCCGCGCGGGGCGGGCACCTATGCCCGCGTGTTGGGCCGTTACGTCCGCGAGCGAAATGCGCTTTCGCTTGTGGAAGCGATTCGCAAGATGACCGTGCTCCCGGCCAGCCGGCTCGAGCAATCGGTGCCGTCGATGGTTCGCAAGGGCCGCCTCAACCCCGGCGCCGATGCCGATGTGGTCGTCTTCGACCCCGATCGGGTGAACGATCGCGCCACGTACCAGAATCCGACGCAGGCGAGCACCGGCATCGACTTCGTGCTGGTAGCGGGCAAAGTCGTGGTACGAGACGGTCGTCTGCAGGAAGGGGTGAAGGCGGGGAGGGGCGTGCGGCGGGGGGGGGAATAAAAAGGGTTCATCCGGTATTTCCGGGGAAGGCCGCGTGGCAGTGCCGCCCGTAGCGCCGATTTGAGTAGCCACGGAAAACACGGAAACCACGGACCCCCGCACCCATCCCTGAATTTGGGTTCCCCTCCCACCACCAATTGGATCGCCAACGCTAACGACGAAAACCTACAGGAGGTTGGGGGAGGGGGACTACAATCCGGGTGTGGGGCGGGGTTTCCGTGCTTTCCGTGTTTTCCGTGGCTCATGTGGGGTCGGGTGGGGTGGCTCTTCGTCGACCGAGGCCGTTGATAGATTGCTGGAGGACAGGAACTGTGGTTGCCCCTTCAATCACTTACCCCGAAATTCCCGGAAGAACCTTAAAAAAAGCGGTAGGGCGGTATGTGGTTCAACGGCTGGCGACTATGCGCGGAGAGGGGCTAGATGTCGACTCTCGATGGAATCCTTTCTGATAAGAGCGTGGCCTACCTGGAGGAGGTAGCGGAGAGGGTGGCCGGAATGGAGGCGAGTGCCATTGCGGACCGTGTGACCTCGCTGGTCCGGGATCACGACGAATGGCGCGGACGCAAGTGTCTCAACATGATGGCAGCAGAAAACGTCATCAGTCTGAACGCTCGCCGTTTGCTCGACTCTGACATGGCCACGCGGGTGACCGAAGGTTTCCCAGGCGACAAGGAATTTCCTCCCTCGCGGCAGAACCAGCATGTCGACGAGATTGAAGCCATCATCATCGCCCTGACCCGCCAGCTCTTTCGTGCCCAGTTCGTGGAATGGCGGGCCGTCAACACGACGATGGTGAACTCGGTGGCGTTCTTTGCTCTCACGAACCCCGGGGAAACCATCCTCGTGCAGTCGATGGAGGGTGGTGCAAATATGAACTACCACCCGATCGCTATCCCTCGTATCCGCGATCTCGTGGTGTGCGACATGCCGCCCGCGGAAGACTTCGACATCGATGTCGACGCCGTCCGGAGGATCGCCCATGAGGTTCGTCCCCGCATGTTGGTGATTGGGGGCAGCTACACGCTCTTCCCATATCCCGTGCGCGAACTCAGAACCATCGCCGACGAGGTCGGCGCGACGTTGTTCTACGACGCAGCCCATGTCGCGCTGCTGATTGCCGCGGAGACTTTTCAAGATCCCTTGGCGGAGGGTGCACACCTCGTCGCCATGAGCACCCACAAAATCATGAGTGGACCCGTCGGCGGCACCATTGTCACCAACGATGCCGATATCGCACAGAAGCTCTGGGGCATGACCTTCCCCGCCTTCATCCAAACCCGCGACCAGAACAAGTACGCCGCGACGGCCTACGCGCTCGCCGAAATGGTGGCGTTCGGCCGGGAATACGCCGTGCAGACCGTCCTCAACGCACAAAGCCTAGCGCGTGCGCTGGAAGGTGAAGGGTTCACGTTGCTGGGGAAGGACCGAGGCTACACGATGACGCATCAGGTGTTTCTCGATCTCCGTGACGTGGGTGCCGCCGAGTTCGAGGCGGCTTGTCAGGACGCCAACATTTTGGTACACCAGGCCCGGCTCAAAGGCGACGCCGACGAAGCGCGGACGGGGGCGCGCCTGACGGTGCAAGAACTCACGCGACAGGGGATGAAAGAAGACGACATGGGCGACATCGCGCGTTTCATTCGCCGGGTGGCCCTGGATCGCGAGGCGCATGCACGCGTTGCTGGGGAAATTGAGGAGTATTTGGGTGGGTTTCCGGTCCTGCATTACAGTTTTGACTAGGAGAGGGGCACGGGGGCACAGGGGGACAGGGGCACGGGGGCACGGGGGCACGGGGGCACGGGGGCACGGGGGCACGGGGGCACGGGGGCACGGGGGCACGGGGGCACGGGGGCACGGGGGCACGGGGGCACGGGGGCACGGGGGCACAAGGGGCACAGGGGCGGACGGGCGGGCGGGCGAACCGGTGGACGATCCAGCGGCCGGTGTGCCCGTCCGCCCGTCTGCCCGTCGGGGAGTGGGGGTGCGGGGGGTGGGCCCGTCGGGTGGAAGGGCGGTGCGGGGCTAGTTGATCCCCACGCGCCCCTGTACCGCAGCGAACAGTTTTTCGGAGTCGTAGCCCACGCCGTCCTTGAACACCGTGACCGCTCGTTTGATGGTCGAAGCATCGGTCGTGAGGTCGCCCTCCATCACCACCAGGTCGGCGATCTTCCCCACCTCGATCGATCCCAGCTCGTCATACACCCCGAGCACCTTCGCGCCATTGGCGCTCAGCACCTGCACCGCCTGCTCGGGCGTGAAATTTCCCTCGCGAAACAACTCGAAGTTGCGTTGGTCGCCGTAGCCCGGAAGCGCGCCACCGTTGCCGGTGGGATCGACGCCGGCGGCCAATAATCCACCCACGTCCATGAAGGCCTTCTCATAGGCCATCGCGTTGCGCAGCATGTCGGGGGTAAACGGGCTCTGGCCCTCGTCGATGGTGGCTTTGGCCCGCAGGTAATCCTCGCGTACCTCGGGCGCCATGGCCGCGAGCGCGCGGGGATCACGCGTGGGACGACCGGGCACGAACAATTCGTACACGGCCAAGGTCGACGTCATCGGAACGTCGTTCTCGATCATCGTGCGGAACGTGGCCGCCACGCGCGGATCGTTCAGGTCGACGTTACCGGCGGTCACCGCAGAGTTGGGTGGGCAAACGTCCAGTTCCTTGTCGTCGACGTAATCGGTGTTGGTCAACAGACCGTGCTCGATGTTGTCGATGCCCAACTCCACCGCCTCCATGAAGCTCACCGAACAAATGTGCCCGGTGACTTTCAGACCGCGCTTGTGAGCCTCGTCAATGGCCGCCGCGAGCTGGGCGCGCCCGATGTTGGTGTACGCCTTCACCCACGAGGCGCCCTCGTCCGCCCAGTAGGCCACGAACCGGCGTGCCTCTTCTTCCGTGTTGATGAGGGCCATCGATCGAACGCCTTCACCACCCGTGATATAAGGGGCCGTGATGTGAATTCGCGGTCCGGGCGTCTGTCCGCGGTCTATCTCGTGCTTCAAGTTGAGCTCCACATAGGGCGCCCGGCTTCCCGTCGTACGCACGGTCGTTACGCCCGCCCCGAGGTAGAGACGAGGGGCACTGTACGTGAGCTGGGCCCCGCGGCCGCCCGCCGCCGTGTAGAACAGGTGATCGTGGAGACCCGCCATCCCCGGCATCACGGTGTGGCCGCTCAAATCCAAAACCTCGGCATTACGCGGAACGCGCACGTCCCGCCGGCCGCCCACGGCGGCGATGCGGCCATTCTCGATCAAGACCGTCTGGCCGGTGCGCGCCGGCGCACCGGTACCGTCGATCACAATGACATTGGTGAGGGCCACGACGGGTGCGTTGACGCTCACGTACTCCAGCACCGTTTCCGAAAGCGTAGGGCCCTGGGCCTCGAGAGACGGAGCGGCGAAGGTCGCCGGGGCGATGAAGGCCGCGAGGGCGACCGCGATGACAGTGCGCATGGGTACTCCTCCAGAGTGCAAGCTCAATTGACCGTAAAGGCCGTCTTCATCCCGGACTCGAGATGCTCGGCAAGGCGGCAATGTATCACCCACCGGCCGGGGTTGGTAACCTCCAACAAGATGTCCGCCGGGAATCCACCGGCAGCAGCGTGGTGTCTTTCCATACCAGATTGGTATTGAGCACGCCGTTCTGCCCCAAGACCAGGAAACGCTGCCCGTGAAGGTGGACCGGATGCTGCATGGCATGGCTGCACGACACGGGCGATACCAGAGCGCCAAGTCGTTTCAACCAAAACACCCCGATGGCTATCAGTAGATCAGATGCGATCGAGAATGTGCTGCATGATCGTCAGATGGTGGTCGTCGTGCTCGGCGATGAAGTGAACGAGTTGAATCGCCTGCATCGGCTGCTGCAGCCGTGGATGCAATGCTGTAGCAATCACCTGGGCATCGCTGAAACCATCGAGCCGTTCGACAAGCCCACGCCGGATATCGGTGAATGCCACCAGTAGCTCGGTGATTGCCGCGTCGTTATGGTGAGCGTCGTACGTCTTGCGATTGGACATGTCTGCCGCACGGAGTGTTTCGCAGCCATTATCAAAATCGTCGAATCGACCAATCCACAGGTCCTCCTGGTCGAACAGATGTCCGACATGCTCCTGCAACGACCACTCCCCATCCGGTTGGTGTGTCAACAAGGATGGCGCAACACCTTCCAGTTTCGCGGCAACGCGCACCGGCGTACCGCGTAGTCTCTCCACCAACATCGGGAAAACATGGGCCGGGGGCTCTTCTTTGAACGTTCTGTCCAGCCATTTTGCCATTTGGGTCACTTGTCACGATCCCTTTCATTGCAGGCGGGCAGGGGGCAGGGAGCAGAGGGGCACAGGGGCACAGGGGCACAGGGGCACGGGGGCACGGGGGCACGGGGGCCAAGTCGTGTGTCCGCATGATGCGATGTCCAGCCCGTCCGGCCGTCGGGGGTGTGGTGATGGAGTGGGCCCGCCGGGTGGAGAGTGGGGCGGGCCCATCCGGGCGGAGAGGGGGGTGGGGCTAGTTGATCCCCACGCGCCCCTGTACCGCGGCGAACAGCTTTTCGGAGTCGTAACCCACACCGTCTTTGAACACCGTAACAACTCGTTTGATTACCGAAGCATCTGTCGTGAGGTCGCCCTCCATCACCGCCAGGTCGGCGATCTTCCCGACCTCGATCGACCCTAGCTCGTCATACACGCCGAGCACCTTCGCGCCATTGGCGCTCAGAACCTGCACTGCCTGCTCGGGCGTGAATCCTCCCTCGCGCAACAACTCGAAGTTGCGCTGGTCACCGTAGCCCGGAAGCGCGCCACCGTTGCCGGTGGGATCGACGCCTGCGGCCAGCAATCCACCCGCCTCCAGGAAGGCCTTCTCGTAAGCAATCGCCTTGAGCAGCATGTCGGCGGTCAACGGCGACATACCCTCGTCGATACTGGCTTTGGCCCGCAGGTAATCCTCGCGTACCTCGGGCGCCATAGCTCCGAGCGCGCGGGGGTCACGCGTGGGGCGACCGGCCACGAACAATTCCAACACGGCCAAGGTCGACGTCATCGGAACGTCGTTGTCGATCATGGTGCGGAAGGTGGCCGCCACGCGCGGATCGTTCAGGTCGACGTTGCCGGACGCCACCATAGCGTTGGGCGGGCAAACGTCGGGTTCCTTGTCGTCGGCATAATCCGTGTTGGTCATCAGGCCGTGTTCGATGTTGTCGATGCCCAAATCCACCGCCTCCATGAAGCTCACCGAACAAATGTGCCCGGTGACTTTCAGGCCGAGACTGTGAGCCTCGTCGATGGCCGCCGCGAGTTGGGCGCGCCCGATGTTGGTGTACGCCTTTATCCACGTGGCGCCTTCAGCCGCCCAGTACGCCACAAACCGCCGTGCCTGTTCTTCCGTGTTGACGAGGGCCATGTCCGAAACTCCATCACCACCCGTGATGTACGGCGCCGTGATGTGAATTCGCGGTCCGGGCGTCTGCCCGCGGTCTATCTCGTGCTTGAGGTTGAGCTCCACGTAGGGCGCCTGGCTTCCCGTCGTACGCACGGTCGTTACGCCCGCCCCCAGGTAAAGACGAGGCGCGCTGAACGTGAGCTATGCCCCGCGGCCGCCTGCCGCCGCGTAGAACAGGTGATCGTGAAGGCCCGCCATCCCCGGCATCACGGTGTGGCCGCTCAAATCCAAGACCTCTGCATTGCGTGGAACGCGCACGTCTCGCCGACCGCCCACGGCGGCGATGCGGCCGTTCTCGATCAGGATCGTCTGGCCGGTGCGCGCCGGCGCTCCCGTACCGTCGATCACGGTGACATTGGTGAGGGCCACGACGGGCGCGTTGATGCTCACGTACTCCAGCACGGTCTCCGATAGCGGAGGTCCCTGGGCCTCGAGAGACGGTGCGGCGAAGGTCGCCGGGGCGACGAAAGTCGCTAGAGCGACAGCGAGGACAGTGCGCATGGGTACTCCTCCAAAATGCAAGCTCAATTGACCGTAAAGGCCGTCTTCATTCCGGACTCGAGATGCTCGGCAATGTGACAATGTATCATCCACCGGCCGGGGTTCGTAACCTCCAACAAAATGTCCGCCGTGGAACCCACTGGCAGCAGCATGGTGTCTTTCCATACCAAGTTTGTATTGAGCACACCGTTCTGTTCCAATATCAGGAAACGTTGCCCGTGAATGTGAATCGGATGTTGCATGGAGTGAAACACTTCCCGCAGATTCGAGAGCCGGATCTTCACCACGTCACCCACGCGAAACTCCCAAGCGATGTCCATGTTCTCCCGCCCGGTGGCGGGATCGCGCAAGATCCAGCTCACCTGCCCCGGCGTGGACGCCCAGTTCATCATCGGCATCGTCCCTTCCCACTCCACCGGATGGAAATACGACGAATCGAACTGCATCAGGCGGTCGACGACGAACGGGAGGTCGCGGGTTTCCATGGTGAGGATCAACTCCCGGTCAACGGGCCGCACGAACTGGTCCCGGAAGCGATCGATATCGGCCGTGGTTTCGACGTCCTGCCGCAACCGGGCAAACGACCTGCCGTAGTCGAGATCGACGGGCTCCTCTGAGACGCGGACCATCCCCAGCGTATCGACCTGTGGGAAAAAGCTCCCGTTGATGTGATCGATTCCCTGGACGCGGTTTTCGAGCGCAAACGACCCGCGCGCGGGAAAACGCACGTGCACCACGTATCGCTCGGCCGGTGCGATCACCACGCTCTCCACCCATTCTTCGTGTTCGAAGTTCCCGATGTCGGATCCGATCGCTTTGATCAAGGCCCCGCCGAACGAGAGGTTGAACGTGCGTGTGTTCGACACGTTGGTGAGGAAGAACCGCACGACCTCACCACGCAACACGTCGAGCTCCCAGCCGGGTTCGCCGTTCACCAACATCAGATTCCCGAAGCGTCCCATCAGCGTGTGGGTAGCCGACTCGCGTCCGAAAGCCACGAGTTGATCGTCGGTGAGGAGAAGGTCGTCGAGAATCACGACCTCTTCACGGTTGGCCGGACTGAAGTAGTCCGGTCGAGGCGAACGCACCATCATGTTGCCGTAGAGGCCAAGGTCCTGTTGGATGTCTTCGCGGTGATGAGGGTGATACCAGTAAATGCCGGCATCCGGAAACCGGATGCGATACTGAAACGTCTCCCCCGGCTGGATCGGGTCCTGGGTAAGACCGGGCACCCCGTCGAAGGCGTTTTCAATGCGGATCCCGTGCCAATGGATCGTGGTGGCTGCATCGATTCGATTGGTGAAATTCACAATGACGGTCGCATCCTGCGGCACCCAGATGAGTGGCCCGGGATACTGACCGTTGAAACCGTACATCGTGAATTCCTTCCCTCGAATCGTGCGACGCACGAACACGGCCTCCAGATCGAGTGTATCGCCGTCCTCCATCCGCACCAGCTCGCGAGGGCGCGCGTCGACAACGCGAGCCGCGGATCCCACTTCGGGGAGAAACGGGGACACCGCCGGAGGATCCAATCGCATGAGGGCCGAGAGCATGGTCACGCCCTCGCGGCCCGGCGGGCGGATCCAACCGTTGCTAGAGGACATGTCCATCGTTCCGCCCGAATCGACTGCCGTTCCGCCGTACAGGAACTGCATCATGTCCGGCGGATTCATACGGCTGCTTGGCGACAACCCGCGCAACACGAGCCGTCCCTCCCGCTCCTCACCGTCGGGCCTGGCCTCGGCCGACACGAGTAACAGAAATTTGTTGAAGTCGATCGGAGAGAGGTGGTTCGTGCCATTCCCCACCTCCCCGAGATTGACGACCGGAAAAAGCAACGGCGTCGTGAGCCACGCGACGTAGGTGGAGTAATCGCCGAAGGATTCGGGAGCGGGAAGGCCGCTTATCGTGAGCGTCGGATCGTAGAGTTGCCGCCCGTCGACGGTCACATTCGTGCTGAAGGGCGACGGAAAGCGTCCCAACTCGACCGCGGCATCGATGCCCTCCACCCCCGGCATCGACACCAACTCCAGACAATACAGGTCACGACTCGGCGACAACGAATCACCATTCCGGGCCGCACACGGCCTGAGCGCGGCCGGCATATACGGCGGTGCCGTGAGCGAGCGATATGCGGGCAGACCAACCGCTCCCACCCCCAACAAAGCGGCCACCATTCCCACCAGCGATCGAGTGGCAACGCTCCCTCTATCCAAAGTTGTCTCCAAAAATTCTCTTCATAAACATTAATAACCAAGAATTGAATGGCTACGGAACCCCGGTTACCGGTAACCGGTGACCGGTGACCGGTGACCGGTAGTGATTGTCAGAGAACCCCCCCATACGCGTGTCGCACCACCGAGCGGTAGAGCCATTCCATCAGAGTAGGCATATCAAACACTGGTACACCCAGGGCGCGCTGGATGCTCATCGCATAGGGAGGCAGATCGCTGCACTGAATCAGGAGCCCTCCGAGGTCGGGGTTTTCTGCGGCGAAGGCCTGCAAATGGGCGATCAGTTCCCGCTCGAGCTTGGCGCTGTCGAAGTGCCCCTCACACCGTACCAACTGCTGAAACTCCGGAAGCTCCATGGCCCCGGTCACCGCGAGTCGTGAGGTGTCGGTGATTCCACACTCGCGCTTGAGATTCTCCGTGAACAGGTTATCGGCGGCGGCGAGAATGCCGAGCTTCTTCTTGGGGTTCAGCGATTGGAGGATGAACGGCACCTGCGTCACGATGGACATAAAGACCGGTACCGCAACGGCGGCGGCGACATTGGACTGATAGTTGGCGAACGTACCACACGCGCCGACGATCGCCCGGACGCCTTGCGCCTCGAGCGCCACTGCTCCTTCCACGACCCTCTCGATGAGTTCCGGCCCGGCCCGAAAGATCTCTTCCGCACTGATATGAAGGACCTTGTACAAGACTGGAAAATCAAAGGTCGACGCGTTGGCGACATTTCCCGGGAGCAACGGGTACCACGTGTCTATCACCAAAACCCCAATGGCGTATCCACCGCCCGCACTTCGGGGAACGGTGATCTCTCCGGAAGGCTGCGATACGCCGTCCAATGCTGTTCTTGTCATCATGTCGGCCCGGCTCCCTTCAATAACGCCATGTCCTCGCTCACTCCGTCCCACGCCTCCCGGACCTCGCTCTCAACACGAAACGCAGATCCGAAACGCCATAGAGGCGTGGACGCTGGCTGCAACACTCTACGCCTGATCGCGAGACCGGAGTGCACGTTGACATCCTGCCCCATAGAAGGAATTTGCTTTCCCCTATTCCAAGTATGTCCCGTAGTAATAGAGGCGTCCAGCCAGAGGGATGAGGGTACCCGGGCTGTCCCCGGTAGCTCGCGTGCCGGGTCGGGACGATTCGTACCACTGCTCGGCTGTGTGCCGGCCTGATCGGTCGTTAGCACCACCCTTGCCGTGACCGACGTTCACCGCCACCACAGGGTAACTGACGGAATCGCTAGCCTACGTGCTCGCTCCAGCCGGTGAGCGATTTGGCGGGTCGCGAGATCCGCCCACCCACACTTTCTATTCCGGCTGAACTAGGCCAACACTATCTGAGGGCGACACGAGCCACTGCCACGCGTCCATAAAGATCGGGATCCCTCTGCTGACCGGAAGGAAGTCGTCCACGATCACACAGCTGTGGGGATTCTCCTCGCACCCGGGGCTCACATGGTCGGTTGTCAGAATCTGCTCCCCCGGAATGCCCATCGCGTCGTATACCTCGCGGCGAAAGGCGTCGCCGTCGTTCTCATGATGAAACGCCTTGAAGATTGCAGGATTCGTTAGCCCGTCCTGGTAGACGAAGTCCGGGAATGGCCTCTCTCCTAGCAGGTTGCGGAAAAAGTCGGGTAATGGACGATAGCATCGCGAGCCGGAAGTTCTTATCGTAGAGGGACCTCGATGGGAGTGCCACGATGCGCGGGAACAAGACGAATCAGTCGGCGCTGTTCAGCTATATCAGTGCGGAGGATCGGGTGCCCTCCGACCATCCGTTGCGCGCCCTGCGGGCGCTGGTGGACCCGGTGTTAGCCCGGCTCTCGCCGCAGTTGGACCGGCTGTACGCGCGGCGGGGCCGGCCGTCGATTCCCCCGGAACATTTGTTACGCGCGTTATTGCTGCAGGTGGTGTATACGATCCGGAGCGAGCGGCAGCTGATGGAGCAGCTCGATTACAACATCCTGTACCGATGGTTTGTGGGGTTGAATCTGGACGACGCGGTGTGGGTGCCGACGGTCTTTACGAAGAATCGGACGCGGCTGGTCGAGGGGGGCATCGCGGATGCGTTTCTGGCCGAAGTGTTACAGGAGGCGGAGCGGCGGGCGTTGTTGTCGAATGAGCATTTCACCGTCGACGGGACCTTGCTGGACGCGTGGGCGAGTCAGAAGAGTTTTCAGCCGAAGGCCGGCACCCGCCCGCCAACGGACGATGATCCGGGGAATCCGAGCGTGACGTTTCGCCAGGAGAAACGGACGAATGCGACGCATGCGTCGCGGACGGACCCGGAGGCGCGGTTGACGCGGAAGAGTGGGGGGCAAGGCGCGCAATTGGCGTACTTGGCGAGTGTGTTGATGGATAATCGGCACGGGCTCGTGGTGGCGACCGACGTGACGCAGCCCGGCTACGAGGCGGAGTGTGCGAGTGCGCTGGCGATGGTGGGGAGCTTACCGCCGACGGCCCGGCGACGGACGTTGGGGGCGGACAAGGGTTATGATCGGTGCGGGTTTGTCGACACGCTGCGGGCGTTGGGCTGGACGCCCCACGTCACGCCGAACGTGCACCGCACGCGGTTGCGGAGCGCGGTGGATGGCCGGACGACGCGCCATCCCAGCTATGCGATCAGTCAACGGCAGCGCAAAAAAGTGGAAGAGATCTACGGGTGGGGCAAGACGATTGGGTTGTTACGCAAACTCCGACATCGCGGGACCCCGCGGGTCGGGTGGGTGTTTACGTTCACGGCCGCGGTCTACAATCTGATGCGGATACGCACCCTGACCCTGGCCGGAGGCAGCCCCTGATGGGGCAGTGTGGGCCGCATTCGTCACGCCGACCGCACCGCGGGGGCGGTAATAGGGGACCGCACGCTGGTACACCGTCGTGTTACCCGGACAAACGCGGCTCACCATCAATTTTTCCGCAACCTGCTAGGATCTTGAGCACGCCTCCGCCAATGGAGCCGACGCCGGCAACCGTATGCCGAGTGAGCGCGATGAACAGAGAGATCTGCGCGCCCTGCGAGTGACCCGTCAACACCACGCGGTTCCACAACACGTCGTCCCCCGTGTCCGTCAGATAAAGGCTCATCCCAATGTGCTGGAGCGCGTCTAGGATCGCGCCTTCTACGCTCCTCGCGCGTGGTACGGAGAGGAGGGAACCGTCAGTGCACGTCATGTTATCGGGATTCGAGGCCCCTTTGACATTCAGGAGACGGACGAGGCAGTCAGGATCTTGTGGACCGTCGGGGGTGCTAGTGGTCGTGCAGCAGGCGGCGGCGAGCTGGCTGTTTTCGTACGGCACTCCAATCACGCAGAGCCCGGTCTGGTCACCCAAGTGTTGAATGAACAGGCGGCTGCCGTCGGGTGTGCCCCCGGTGCCGGGGGCGAACGTGATGAGGCGGCCCTGATCGCTGTCCGGTGTACAGTTGGTCGTGTGGTAGACGGCGTGGCCCGGTGTAACACCGAGGGGAGAGGATACCTCCTGGCGTGTGTCTTTGTTAGTCGAACTCCCCCCACACGCCCCCACGATCAAGATTGCTGATAGTACCCGCATACGTTCCTTCTTTTGGTGGGTGTTCAAGGCACGATGGGCAGGAGCAGATACGATGCGTGCTCCCGGGAATGATGTACGGCGTTCTCGGCAATCACCCATTCGATCTCATCGTAGTTCCTCCCTCCTGTGTTCAGGTTGCGCTCGTAGCGAGGGAAATTGCTGCTCGAGATTTCGAGGCGGATGCGGTGCCCTGGGGCGAAATAGTTGCTGGTAGCCTCGAACTCGATTTTCACTTCGTACACTTGGCCGGATTTCATCCACGCTTCCCTGTCGTAACCCTCCCGGTACCGCACTCGCATGATCCCGTCTTGCAAATTGTATGCCCGGCCGTCAGGGTACACGTCCACGAGCTTGGCCGTGAAGTCCGTATCTCGCGCTGAAGAAGACACGTAAAGCACGGCCGCCAACGGACCGGTCACCTCCAAACCCTCCTCCAGCGGCGGTGTGGTGTAGACCAACACATCATGGCGTAACTCGATGTCTCGCTGGTCGAAGGCACCACGATACGGACTCGTTTTGGTACAGCACTGCGCTCCCCCCCGCGTGGGTACCGGGCTCGCCGGATCGTACCGGTATCGATCAGGCGGCTCGTCTCGAGGTTTTTCCACCGCAAGGACGCCAGTGCCCAGCCGGCTATTGGCCCGGCCGTCGCTGTGTAGGTAATAGGGTGTGAACCGCGTGCCGCGGAGAGGCCACTCTTCTGCGCTGCGCCACTCACCCTTTCCCATTACGTAGTATTGGATTCGGGGCATGGCCGTGACCCCGTTCGCGGCCTCCCTCAACCAGTGATCGAACCACCTTAGATAGAGGCCGTAGTAATCAAAGCGAGCGTCACCGACGTCGCGCTCTCCTACGATCGTGTGCTCCGATACGTTGTGATCGCTGCAGTGGATTCGAGGACCCATAACGATGAACTGGTTCTGACGGGCCGTATCGTTCACAGCCAACTCGCGGATGAGGTTGACTTGTTCCATCGTTTCACCGGGGGAGAAGTCATACCAGCCGTTGATATGCAGCGCCGGTGCATTGATGGGACCCTTGGATCTGAGGAGCCTCTTCCCGTCAGCATCGGACTCGGCGATGTCTCGAGTTACGTATCTACGCCAATTCCCGGCTGACAGAGGATTCTGCTCGGCGACGAGATCGATGAGCGGCAATTTAAAGTAGAGCGCCTCCAACCTCGGATCCGGCCGTCCTGGGTACGCCTCGAGGAATGGCTGCGGCGCCTGGGTGAACCGATCCGCGATGTGAAGGTACTGCTCCCGCGACAGTCCCTTAGGTGGGCGGTAGTACACGCCGCTGACGAGCATCGAATACCCGCGCAGGGCCATGCCGTATGACATCGTGCCGCCCGTCGTTCCCCACGTTGTGGAGGACATGGGCACCATCGCGGCAAGCGAAGGGGGCTGCTCGATGGATTGCTGGATCTGGACGATGGCCACGTTTGAACAACCGTACGTACCGACCCTGCCATTGGACCATGGTCGAGATGCTAGCCACTCGATCGTATCGTAGCCGTCGAGACCCATCGTCGAGAACATGGGTGCACCATCTGCGGGGTCGAACGGCCCGCCCCCGGACTCGTACATGCCGCGGCGATCTTGCACGGCTACGACAAATCCCTGCCCCACGAACCCGAGTGTTTGGGGTCCGAGCCTGCGATCTTCGCGCCAGTTCCGCTTGTTGTAGGGAGTGGAGACGTAGATCACCGGGAGGCGCTCCGGAGCACCCACCGGAAAGTAGAGATCGGTGGAGAGCTCGATCCCGTCCCGCATCGGAATGAGGACATGACGCTCGAGGCGCGCTTCATACTTCGGTTGGGGTATCGGTGCGGTGCCGGTGGCCTGCGCTAGGAGTGGACACGTCAGCACGGGAAATGCGAACGCGACGATGCACGACCATTGGAAGCCGTATGACACGTACGTGCAGGCGAAGATACCGTTCATCATGTTCTCCCAGCGACAGACGCGGTGTACTGCACGCGCGGGCGGTTATTGTCCAGGTGGCAGAGACATAGGCAGGCTCTCCGCAGCGCGGGCGGGACGAAACGACGGAGCAGGCTCTTCCGTTCGCACTTGTTCCAACCAGAACACGCCGTCGAACTGAGCGCTGTTCCCGCGTGTGGCGACCAAGTCCAGGTCGCCGTCGTCATCCAGATCCATCGGCACGAACTCGTCAAACATTCCCCGCTTCCGCCGAGAGATGTCGTGCCTTTGCCACATACGATTGGGGTCCCCGGGATTTTCCAACCAAGCGAGACGGGCCACTGGATCCGCGGCCGTGACCGCTTCGCCATCCTGGAGCCGCGGCCCGCGACTGTAACCGCCTATTATGAGGTCCTGATCGGCATCTCCATCGATGTCCGCTAGCTGAAGTCCCGCGATCACATCCGGTCCCGCGTCGCCGATTCGGTGACTTTTCCAAACGCCGTCCTGGTCGGAGGGCTGCTCCAACCAGTAGACACCTGGGTGGGGAGGCCCTCGACCGGAGCGTGTCATTGCGGCAGCGGTCGGCATTTCGGCGAGCACGATGTCTACGCGCCCGTCACCGCTCAAATCGATGAACTGCATGGCGAACCCCGTGATGTGAACGTCTCCCGCTTTCAGCGCCGGGGAGGCTCCATCGATTTCGATGGGGTGATCGCGGAAGTTGGGCGGCATCCCTCCCAAATTTTCGAACCAGAAGATCCGAGACTCCCCTCTGGAGCCACCGACGATGTCGATGTCTCCGTCGCCATCTAGGTCGACCGGATCGGCATTGATGGGAACCCTCACACGGGTGAGCATATGCTCTTCCCACTGATCCGCTTGAAGCGGATCATCGGGCACCTCGAACCACGATAGCTCCGTCGTTGGCCGCTCAGATGCGACTCCTTCGTTTACCGGATCTGTGCCTTTGTTTGCAGCGATCACTTCCAGATCGCCATCGCCGTCAAGGTCGGCGAACGACACGCGAATGAAAGATCCGCGACGCGCGGCAGCCGTTGGAATCACACTCGGCCATTTGCCTGACCTGGCCGTTTCGCCCGGATTCTGGAAGTAGATGAAGTGGCCGCCTTCGCAGGCCACGATCACGTCGATCAGGCCGTCACCATTGAGATCGGCCACGTCAGCATCCTCCGCCGCAGGCACATTCGCCCCTTCGGCGAGCGTGACCAGCTCCCACTCGTCCGGATCGGCTGTTCCGAAAGCGATCCGCACGTGATCACTGTCCTCGTGCACTGAGACGAAATCTGGAAATCCGTCTCGGTCGAAGTCCGCCGGCCGGAGGCCGTCACCGCCGCGAATCGCTATGCCGCTCAACTCTTCGTCGTCGATCCGATGCTCCACCCAGGAGATATACTGGCCGTCGCTGGTGCGAGCTTGCGTCGGTGTCTCTGCCACCGTGAGCTGGACTGTGGTCTCAACTGATCGTTCCGCACAGCCACCCGCCGACACTGCCACCGTAGCGAGGACCACGACCCCTGGAACACGATCCTTCCCTCTCATTCAGAGATCCCCGAAATGTCCGCACGATCATCCGTGCGCAGGTGGTCTTCGGAAAACCACCACCTGGGACCGTATGGCTTCTGCTCCGGCCAGATCTCGTCCAACGTGTCTCCATCGTACAAGCGGCCGCCCTTCATCACCGATTGGATGTCGATGGTGTTTCGGATGTCGTCCAGCGGGTTCGAATTCAGGATGACGAGATCTGCGACTTTTCCCACTGCGATAGAACCGATATCGTCATCCAGTCCAACGAAGGACGCACCACCTTGGGCAGCCAACCTCAACGCCTCCATCGGTTCGAGGGCCTCCGCGTACATCCAGATCTCCCAATGCCCGCCGGGTCCGATCACCTCACCGTGACCCCCAACTGCTGCGCGCCCACCTGCTCTCCAGACATCTGCTACCCCCTCGGCCATGATCGGAAACGCGTACCTCTCGATTGGCTTCGCGACGAACATCTGGAGCTTCGTTAGGTCTCGCCATTGAGTCCAGCGGCGATACTTCGGATCCTCCCACACCCGATCGTGGCCGAGGAAATATTCCAACGACCAGAGCGACGCCCCGCCGACGATAAGCGTGGGCGAGTAGGTCGCACCCGCCTGCCCCAAGAAGGTGGAGGCATCCGAGTAAAGTGGTACGTATTGAAGTGGATGCTCGAAGCCGGCATGGCCATCCATGATCAGACCAATGCTGTAGAAAAGGTCCTCGTTCTCCGCGGTGAGTGTGACCCCTCTCTTCCGCGCGGCATCGGCGATCCACTGACGTTGATACCGGCGGGGCTGGATGTAATCCTTGATCGACACGGCCCCCCAAGACGCCAGCCGGTTGACATTGTCTGCAGCATCCTCCTTGGTCCGGATCTGACGATGTTGAACGGTCCATCCTGTCATCGCGTCGCCTGTTGCGAAGGTCCGGGGACCCACGAGCTTGCCCGCTTCGATTAGCTGCGCCACCGGGAACGCAAGCCGTGCAGACGCGCTTGGATCCAAGACTGTGGTGAAGCCGTAGGCCAGGTACTTCGCTGACTCGGAGCGGTGCTGCGGCACGACCTCTGGTGACATAAGGAAGTGATGGGCGTGTACATCGACAAAGCCGGGCACGATCGTCTTACCGGCCATCGATAGGACCCGGTCCGCACCGGATTGATTACACTCTCCCACACATTCGATACGACCGTCCCGTACAAGCACGGTCCCGCTCTCGATCACCTCATCGCCTGTCAACGTGACGATCCGTGCGCCCGTGAGCGCGATGCTGCCTCGAGCAATCGGCCGAGCTATGGATAATGAGATCTCGACGGTGTCGGTTCGGCCGGCAACCACGTCATGGGCGAAATATCGGTTGCCACTCACGAACTCCAGGACACCAGCGTTTCGCCAGCGCGGGTAGAGCCCACCTTCCCTAGATAGCCGTCGGACGGGAAGCCCGCCGGCATCCTTGTCGATTCGGGGCACGCTCTCCGCGCCACCGCCGCGGGGCAGGGGACTGAGGTAGACGTCTCCTTCGGCCTGAAACGCTATTCGGTCCCGATCAGGGGAAGGAACAATGAAATCGGCGGACGGAACGGTGAGGTGGCGTCGAGGATCGCCTCCTTTCTGGTCCACGGACTGCAACTCGACAAACGGTTGGGGGACAGGCTGCCCCATTTGAATTAGTCTCTGGACGTCACCGCCCCCCCCAGATCGGGGGAAATAAATGCGCCCGTCGATCCCGGGCGTCGCCTTGGCCACAGGCCCCGTCCCCGTGATGTGCTGGCCGAGTGACGAACCGTCCGGCGAGAGCCGCACTAGCTCGTAGCTGGAATTCTGCGACCACCACTCGCCTCGGGCCGTAGCGCCGCTTCCACTGCTGACGATCACATTCTGGCCGTCCGTGTCCCATTCCGGGTACAGATACTCGCCGGGGTCCGACGACAACCGCACAGGGTCCCGGCCGTTACGGCGAACCTTCCAAACGTGGCCACGCTCCGTGTCACTCCAAGTCGTGTATACAATCCATTGACCGTCCGGAGACCAGGCCGGCGTCATCTCGAACCCTTCCTGGTTCTCGAGGAGGGCTCGTGGCGTGCCGTCAGGAAGATCCAGCGTCCACAGGCGGCCCACCGCTTCGAAGATCAGGGTTCGTCCGTCCGGTGAGGAAGCGGGCCAGCGAAGGAAGTACGCGTCGAACAGCCCGTCTTGAACGTCCAGCTCGGCCTTGGCCATCTCGGATATCGTGCGCCGAACTCGGGCCCTAAACGGTATTATCTCGACCCGTCCGGATTCCAACCAAACTCTTCGGAGCTTTCCCGCCTGGGAGATCACGATCGACCGACTGTCCGCGGCCCAACTGTAGCCGGGCAACACCCGAAGGTTTTTCGAGCGGTGGCCGTCCATCACGTCGCTCGTGATCGGATCCATCAAGATTCGCTCGGCCCCACTTTCCAGATTTCTCACCCATAGGGCGGTACGCGGCCCGTACTGATGATCCCTGTATGAGATGGTCCCCGAAAGGTTCCTGCGAGCGAAGGTTAGCCAGCGACCGTCGGGCGAGACTTCCGGAGCGATCTCTCTAGGAACCGGGGCGTAGGTTGGATAGTGCACATTGCCAGCGGAAGAGGACGTCCTTTCGATCCGGCCGGTTGCGAGATTGACCCTCCGCAGGTGTTGCAGGCGCTGTCGGGCGCTCACCGGCTCGGGGCGCGTCTCCGAATGGTAGTAGACATATTCCATGTCGGGCGTTGGGGAAGCCCAGTAGGCCTGGCTCGCGTCAGATCCGACAAGCTCGATTCCCTCTCCCCCTTCCCGAGGGAACATCCAGATCTTGGCCGCTTTCCGCTGAAAACCCACGGCGGTCTTGTAGTGCCGAGTGGCGAGAATGTGCTTGCCCTCGGGTGTCCACGACGGCTCGGTGATACGCGTTTCGAGATCGACGAAAACGGGCCGCGGGTTCGACCCATCCACATCCATGATCCACAGATTGAGCTGCCCTCCCCGATCCGAGACAAACGCGATCGCGTCTCCACGTGGTGAGTAAGCCGGGTGCAGGTTGAGGGCGACGCCACTGTTCTGAGTCAGCGCTTCGGCGTCGCCTCCTTCAGAGGGAACGCGATAGATGTGGCCCAGGAGGTCGAACACGATCCATTCACCGTTGGGTGAAATGTCGACCGACATCCACGTCCCCTCGGTGGTGGTGAAGTCGATGTCTCGTGTCTGACCTCGAGCTCGGGTCACGTCCCACGACTGGCTCGGATCCTGCGCGTCCGGAAGCAGATCGGCTTTCAGGGATGTTGATGCCAACGCGAGGCACCCGAAGTAACACCATACGCTGCGGGCCACGCGGGCCGAGCACAGGAAACGCTTCAAGGCTCCGCGACGTGACTGATGCTGTTTGCCCATTTCTTTCCTCTTTCGACTGGCTGGGGGGCACCGCACGGATCTCCCCGTGCCTAGTTGGTCAGATACGATGGAAGGGGAAACCGCCGGCACAATTCGGCCACTGCTGCCTTTACTGAAGTCCTCGTCTCAGAATCCAAGTCGAATTCACGATCCCCTTTCGCTTTCACTGCTCGAAGTACTTGATGCACCAAATCAGCGCATTGGTGCATCTCCGAGGTGCCCATACCGCGAGAGGCCAGCGCATTGGTTCCGAAACGGATACCACTTGTCACCACCGGGCTTTTGCGATCGTGCGGAATACGGTTTTTGTTGACGATGATGTCGCAGTCCTCGAGGGCGCGTTCGGCCACGAGCCCGGTGAGCCCTTGGGACAGGACATCAACGACGACCAGGTGATTCTCGGTGCCGTTCGCCACCACCGGGTAGCCTCTTGCCATCACGCGCTCCGCGAGTGCACGAGCATCGTCCACGATTCGTTGAGCCAGCTCTCTGAAATCAGGCGTTAGCACGCGCGCCAGCGTTCGGGCTTTAGCCGCAATCAGATTGAGGTTGGGCGCACCCTGGAGAAACGGAAAGACCCATCGCTGGACGAGCTGGGCCAAGGTCCGCTTTCCATCGGGTCCGGGGCTATCGAAGTCGCGACCCATCAAGATGAGACCGCCTCGACAACCGAACAATTGTTTGTGCGTACAGCTGGTTGTGAAGTGGGCGTCATCGATCGGGCTTGGATGTAAACCTGCAACGATCAAACCCGCGATTTGGCTCACGTCGGCCAGGAGGTAGGCACCGACCTCGTCGGCGATCTCGCGAAACTGCTTGAAGTCGATGATTCGTGGATACGCGGTCGTCCCACAGATGATCAGCTTGGGTTGCCGTTCATGGGCCAACCGCCTGACCTGAGCGTAATCGATGGCACCCTCCGGGGTGAGACCGTAACCCTCAGCTACGAAGTACTGGCCGGAAATGGACGCCGCGGCGCCATGCGTCAGATGTCCACCGGAGTCCAGCTCCATGCCCAGGAGCACGTCATCGGCGCTTAGAAGCCCGAACAACACGACTTCGTTCGCGATGGAGGCCGACAGAGGTTGTACGTTCGCGTAGCGGGCCCCGAATGCCGCCTTGGCCCGTTCAATGGCCAGCCGCTCGATTTCGTCGACCACACTGCATCCCGCGTGAAACCGGGCTCCGGGGTAGCCCTCGGCGGTCACGTTGGACGCGATCGTTCCCTCACAGGCCATCACCGAGGCGTCTGTGATGCTAGTGGACGCGACCATGGTCAACACGTTCGCCTGTCGCCGGTACTCACGAGAAAGTAAATCGTGTAGCTCCGGGTCTTCCTCCGCGAGGCGCTCCACGCCGTGTCGGGCAAGATGCTGAAGCGCGCTCGTGCTCATCTACCCTAGCTAGATCCAAGGTGCAGCCCCACCCGTCGTGGCGGGCCCCACCCCGAGAGGGGAAGGCCCGCATGCTGTCGGATGCCTGGGCATGGATTAGTCGATGTTTGGGTTATTGAACCGCTCAACGTCGGGAAGCGGGAAGCAAATTTGGTCTCCGTAAACCCCACCAAAGGGATGAGGATCGCCGACTGGCGGAACGAGAGCGAACGAATAACGCTGAAAGTCTCCCAGGTGATGGGATTCGAGAAACAACTCGGCGCGGCGCTCCATGATGATTTGATCGAGGATCGCCACCGGATCGGTGCTGCTGAATGGGCCCAACCCGACCTGGCCATGCAGCGTGTTGATGATGTCGACGGCGGCCTGCAGGTTGCCCGCTTGCACTTCCGCTTCGGCGATAATGAGTTGAGCCTCCTCCCACCGTGCGATGGGAATTGGACTGCCGTGGGAAAGATATTTCTGTTCCAGCCACCACCGTACCGGACTCGACGCCGTTGCGTTCTGCCCGGTGTCAACGACGTCGACCCTTGGATCGAGGGCACCCTGGAATCGGAAATCACGATACATCCCCTCGATTGAGACGAAGGCACCGAGATGGTTCGCGGTGTAGACGTAGTTCTCCCGGCGCGCTGAGACCGTCGAGTAGGTGGCGTTGTGCACGAAGCCGCCGGGTACCAAGGTGGCGTCGTCCGCTGCCCCACTCGCGTTCCCGAGGTTCAGCCGCGCCCGCGCTCTTCCCACCAACGCCATGTTCAGGATGTCTGCGTCGCCCGAGGATTGGGCAGCGGTGATGGCTTCGGTGAACCGCTGCTCGGCGCGGGTGAAGATCTCTGCACGCGTCAGTTCGGGCCCCAGGTCGAAGGCGGCCGAGCACATCCCCTCTCCTAGGAGCAGCGCGCTGTATGCTCCGTAGGCGGCTGCGGTGGCAATGAGTGAGGTCCGGTTGGGAACTTCGGCATCGGACCATCCCTCCAGCAGTTCTTTCGCGCGATCGCCTTGGAAGCGCGCTGTTTGGAGGGTTCGGTAGACCCCGGGGGCGTCTTGGTTTGAATTCGACTGGTCACAGGTGTTTTCGGCATAGGAACCCGGCAGTCCACCGGCTGCTGCCGAAGCCCGGCGGTCGTAGTTGGTCCAGGTTTCCCCGCCGCTGGACTTCATCAGTTCGTCACCGACCATGCCGGCGGCGACGATGTAGTGCGCGAAGGCGCACTCGAAGTCGCCGATCGCTCCGTTGACGATGATGAGGGCGTTTTCTGGTGACTCGTACTCGGTATCGACCAGCTGCGACGGGACATCGACGTCAACGAGGCTGTCCAAGAAATTGCAACCGACGAGCGCTGCCAAGCTGGCGATCGACGCCATGTATCTCGCCGCGCGGAGGGCGCGGTGCGTTAGCGCGTAGCGATTATGGTACGTCATGGGTCGCTCCGTGGTTCGTGCGAGTACTCGTGAGAAGCGGGCGCATTCGTGTTGAACGGCATATCAATACACCAGATTCACAGTGACCGTCAGGGTCGTTGGAAGTGGAAGCATGAACTGGTTGTGATCGCTGCGCAAAAAATTGTCCGGCGTGAAGACCTCTGGATCTGCTCCAGAAAACCCAGTCCAGGTGTGCAGGTTTCTCGCGGCCACGGTCGCGCTGGCGCGATCGGCACCAAACGAAGACGCGAACCGCTCTGGGAACGAGTATCTCAAAGACAGCTCCCGAAATTTCAAGAAATCAGTGTTCTGGATTTGGTTCCAGCCAGCCATAAACCCGATGCCCAAGTCACACGAGGCGACCTCCTCGGGCGCGAACCGCTCGGGGAAGAAGTTGATCTCGTGAATGCCGATCAGCGCGCAAGGGATCAGTCGATGGGCATCGAGCATCTTCTTCCCGATCTTGAAGTCGAACATCGCGTATAAGCTGAGGCGATTGTGCAACGTCACGGTGGAGGTGAAGGCCCCTTCCGCTTTCGGAAACGGCGCGCCGGCGAACACTGCCGGCGCATTCGCACACGCGACTGGTCCACTCCCGGGGCCGCCGTCACACATCACGTTGATGGCGTTGCCAGCGGCGTCGAGATCTGCGCTCACGATCCGTCGCTGGAAGAACGAACCCAGCGGGAATCCAGGCTGGTGTCTGTTCGGAATCCAACCCACCGCGAGAAACTCTAAGTCTTCGATTCCCAGCGACAGCACTTTGTTACTGTTGGACGAGAGGTTCAGTGACAGGTCCCAATCGACTGCACGCGACTCGATCGCCCGTCCGGTGACGAGGATCTCGACCCCTCGGTTGCGGACCTCGCCCGCGTTGACGAACTGATCGGCGGCAAATCCAGTGGACGGCGCCACCTCACGCTCCACGATGACGTCCTTCGTGCGCTGGTAGTAGAAGGTGAAGTCAATCCCGAGGCGTTCGTTGAACACGCTGGCCTCGAACCCTAGCTCCACCTCCTCGCCCCGCTCGGGCCCGAGGTCCGGGTTGCCAACGAAGAGTGGGCTACCCGCCGCCTGGTCGCCGAACGCCGTAATGGGGCGATAACTCCGAATGGACGCGAACGAAGACGGTTGCTGGCCGGTCTGGCCGTACGCAGCCCGGAGCCGCAGCGTGTTGATGAAAGACACATTCCAGAACGGCTCCTCGTTCACTACCCAGCTCGTGCTGAACTTGGGGTACGTCACCAGATCGAAGTCAGCTCCGAACGCGCTGTTGTCATCCGCCCGGAGGGCGGCCGTGAGGAACAGACGGTTTTTCCAAGAGAACTGGTGTTGGGCGTACAGTCCGACCGTCGTGTTTTCGACAAAGTCCTCGGCGGCGGTACGGATAGCGGTTCCCTCGATCGTCGTGATGCCCGTTCCCGGAAACTCCTGACCGCTGAGTAATTCGAATTCCTCGAAGCGACGATAATATTGCAAACCGAACGAGCTGGTCGCGCCCAAGTTGCTTGTGATCGGGTATCTGAATGTGCCGCTGTAATCCACAGTGGTGTAGGTCGCGTTTTTTCTCTCGATCGACTTCGAGCCGCGCTGCGCCGTGGCACTGAAGAACTGCTCCCAAACCGTCGGGACTCGCGGCAATAGGCTCACATCCCGCTCGTTCGTGAGGTCGGTTCCAACCGTCACCCGATGCGAGAACCAAGACCAGGGACGGTGATCGACCCTGAGGCTGGCCGTGGTCCGCCTTATATCTTGAGTATAGTCCGTCGTGCCTAGGTCGACCTCCGGCGGGCGAGAGGGAAAGCCGCGTGTAGGTGAGTCGGCAAGTCGTGGCGTGTGGAGAAACACGCCCTGAGTATATGTACCACCGGGGAATGACCCATCCGAGTCCAACAAGGCTAGATTTACCGAGATGTCCACAATCTCGGAGGGCGAAATGGAGACATTTGCGGTCCCGTTGAATCGCGTAATGTCGTTGGAGGGAATGACACCCTCTTCACGATCGAGGTTGCCCGCCAATCGGTAGAGAAACCCCTCGCCTCCGCCACTGATATCGAGGCCGTATCCCTGCGTGTGCCCCGTCCGGAACACGCTATTGCCCAACTGAGCCTCCGAATCGATCACATTCAGAGAGCGCACTTCTCCTGTAGCCGGGTCCCGCCAGTAGTTGGTAGGGAACGTCCCGGAGGGATTCTGCAAGAAGGCCGCGCCTTGTCGGATGCGGACGCCGAAGCGCGTTTTGCCCGGCCGTCCTCTCTTGGTAATGATTTGGATAACACCGTTGGACGCTTCCGTGCCGTATAGCGTGGCCGCCGCCGGGCCTTTGATGATCTCGATGCTCTCGATGTCAGCCGGGTTGAAGTCGTTGAGGCGAGATACAGTTGCCGTGCGGAGCGTCGCCAGTGCCTGGTGACCCGGTGTGCCGCGAAGCACATCGTTATTGACGCGCACGCCGTCGACAAAAATCAGCGGGTTGCCCTTGAAGGAGAGGCTACTTGGGCCACGAATCAAGATATGTTGCCCGCTTCCGGCGCTGCCGCTCGGCGTGTTGATCACAACACCGGGACTGCGGCCGTTGAGAAGCTGGCCGATATCCTGGGCCGGAGCCAGCTCCATGACGCTCTCGACATCGATTTGTCCCACGGCGTTCCCGATCGATCGCTTCGCGACCCCGCCCACAGTTCCGGTGACAATGATTTCATCGAGGGAAACGGCCGAACGCGACATAACGATGCGAACGACTTGCTCGCCCCCCCGGACCGACTGCACCGAGGGCCTCCAGCCGATACGAACGACACTGAGCGCCACCTCCCCGGACGGCACCCTGACGATGTGAAAACCACCATCAGCGTCGGTAATCGCTCCGAGCTGAGTTCCATCGACGGTAACACGTGCATTGGGGACGGGGTTGCCCAGGTTATCGACGACCGTTCCCGTGATCACTCGCTCCTGGATCACCATTGGGTGCACGTCCAGCGGGTTGGCGAGTTCGACCGTACGGGCGATGGGGACCACGCCAAGTCTGTTGAAGAGGATCGACGCTTGGCTCCTCCCTTTTCCGGCCGCAAGCTCAGAGCTGGGACTAATGACCACGTGTCCGTTCACCGCGACATAGTCCAGCTCGGTTTGTGCAAGCAGAATGTCGAGTGCAGCCGAAACCGTCAACGACTCGCACCGACAGCTGACCTCACGATCGGGCAGCAAAGTAGGGCTATACACCAAGTCTGCTCCGGAGCGAATACGTAGCGTTCGCAATGCAACTTCTAATGGCACCGATTGGATCTGCAAATGCGAGGGCTTGCTGAGTGCCTTGTCATCCTTGTTCCAACCGGTCGCAAGCCGTTGCTGCGCCGACAAAGTGGAGAAGCCCACGAAGACAAGCAGCACGGTTGCTGCAAATCTCACGATGACCCGCATGGTGTCCTCCTTTGGTAACTGCAGAGATTGCTCATTCCCCAACCCAATTCGGACTCTCCCCGCCAATTCCAGGCTCCGGCTCCACACACACTACATGGCTACGGTCGGATGGTCGTCAGACTGTCGCTGATCGAGCATTGTGCGTTCACGGCAACGCAGACCGCCGCCATGATATCAGCGGCGGTTCGCTTGGTAGACCAACTCGTGACGCGCCGCGCGGCGAGCGAGGCGTCCAGAATCACGGTACGCATACCGAACCGACGCTCCATTTCCTCAGCCACCGTCACGAGCGGCGTCGATTCGAAGGCGACAAAATCGCCAAACCACTCCAGCACTTCTTTCGTGTTGTCGACCCGTCGAATCCGCAGCTCGCCGTCCCTCGCCACCTGGCTCATTTGGCCCGGCCCGATCTCGATGGTCTCGTCTGGTGTCCGCAACTCCACCGCCCCTTCCAACACCATGAGTTGGAGCTCCTGGTCCCGCACCTGCAGATCGAACCGCGTCCCACGCACCACGGCGTCCCCCGCCTGCGTCAACACCGTGAAGGGACTGTCGGGGTCGGATGTGATGGCAAAGAACGCACGGCCCTCCAGCCTTACCCGTCGCTCTCCCGCGGCCTCGAGCACCTGGAGACGGCTCTCCGGCGCCAAGCGCACGATACTGCCATCGCCTAGCTGAACCGTCGAGGTTTCGCCTTGCTGAGTCACGAACGTCGCTGCGCTGAGTAGCGAGTTTCTCCCGCCTTTTGGCCACACTCCTTGCCAAACGACAGCTGCGAAGGTGGCCGCCACAGCCGCCGCTCCAAGCCACATCTGCCGCCTACGCTTCCTTGGTCGCGTGCGCTTTACCGAACGAAGGAGCGTGCCTGCGGATGGGGGAGTTGCCACCCGGAGTGTCGGTTCCAAGACAGCTCGGAGAGTCCAGAGACGCCGGAGTTGTCGATACTGTTCAGCGTTCCCGGACGACGCGCGCCGCCACTCTCCAATAGCGCGCTCCTCGGCCTCGGTTGTGTCTCCCTCGAAGGAGCAAAATATCTGTTCTTCCATCATGATTCGTCTCAAATTCGACTCACGGGCGGAGGCCTACCCTCGGCACCCGGCTCCTGCGCGTGATGGGGGCGAGCGAGTGCTCGGCACCTACCCCCCTTACACCAACAGCACTTGATGCATGGGTAGGTACTATTCGTGAATGGTTTCGCGTCTGGGCTGGCTGGCGAGCGCGATCACCTAGTCCCGCCACGAGAACGGCGGCTACTCGAGGAAGGGGCGCAGGGAGCGGCGAAGGTCGGCGAGCGCCGCGCTCATCTGGTTCTTAACCGTCTGGCCCGACACGTGCATGATTGCGGCGATCTCGTCGTGTTTGAATCCGTGCAGGTACCCAAGCGTAAAAACCTCCCGGCGACGCGGTGGAAGGCCCTCGATAGCTTCTTCCATAGCGACCCTCAGCTCCGCTCGCTCCAGCGTGTCGAGGGGCGTGGTATTGGAGGGTATGCGTGACCACTCGCCGGGTCGAGACAAGCAGCACATCCTCGTCGGGCCGTGGGCCCATGGCGGAGCGATCAGCGGAGGGACGACGGAGATCGGCTTCGACCACTGCCTCGGCCCCAAGCAAACCGCGTTCGAGTTTCCGCGGGCGAAAATGTATATTGTCGGCTCGAACGAGTGGCGGGATTACGACGAGTATCCCCCGCGACAAATGGAGCCTCGCAGTCTCTATACTTAACAGCGCAGGAGCTGCCAAGGGCTTGCCCGGGAACGGCTCGCTCCAGCCGAGTCCGACGGGGGACGATCCAGACGACCGATTCACGTGCGACCCGAAGAATCCTGTGCCGTCCCGTATCAGTCGGGGCGACGACGGGCGGGACCAAGCGACCGATCGAGCGTCGAGACGACGTGCTGGTCTACACCAGTGAGGCGCTTTCGGCGCCGCTGGACGTCATTGGCCCGGTTTCCGTCGTGCGCTACGCCGCGTCCGAAGCCCTCGATACGGATTTCACCGCCAAGATCGTGGACGTGCTCCCTGACGCTACTCACGCCGGGTCAGGTGGAGCGCTACGAGATCAAGCTCAGGCACCTGGGACACACCTTTCTTCCGGGACACCGGATCCGGATCGAGGTGTCCTCGAGCGCCTACCGTTCATCAACCCCAACCAGAACACCGGGAACCCGGTCGCGACCGACGTGGCGTGGCGAGTCGCACATCAGACTGTGTATCACGATGGCGAGCATCCCTCCGCCTTGATCCTCCCGGTTGTGCCGCGGCCGACCGTTCCATGACGCCATGGTTCGAAGAGTTCTTCGGAGGGCGGCTCTGAGATGACAAACCGGGGAACGGGATCCGAGTGGGTCTTCCCTATCGACGAGACCAAGGTCCGAGAGTTCGCCCGAGCGGTGGAGGCGCCGGACGCCGAAGCGGAGAGGTGCGCTGTGCCACCCACGTTTCCTATCTTCGGATCGCTTGCCCTGGAGAGCATGGATCTCTTGAAGGAGGCCAATATCGACTTGAGACGGCTCTTGCACGGCGAGCAGGAGTACGAGTACGTCCGGCCGCTCAAGATCGGCGACCGACTCTGCTGTAAGACCCGTATTGCCGACGACTACGTGAAGGAAGGCAGGCGCGGTGGCCGCATGCGGTTCGTTGTTCTCGAGACCGAGATGCGGAACGAGAAAACCGGTGATTTGGTGGTTCGAGCGCGGACGACCAGCATCTCGAGAGGAAAGCTCGGCGAATGACGGTAAGAGAAGGCGACACCGGCCCGGACATCAGCTACGGCCCGATCGAGCTACCGGATCTCGTGCGCTACGCCGGAGCTTCCAACGACTTCAACCCCTTGCACTACGATCCGTCTTTTGCCAGCTCCGCTGGACAACCCACGATCATCGCCCAGGGCATGCTGTCGGCAGGGCTGCTGGCTTCCTTCCTAACGCTTTGGTTCGGTCCCGACTCGGTTCGCCGATTCAAGGTCCGTTTCGGCGAACCTGTACGTCCCGGCGACATCTTGAAACCACAGGGAAAAGTGATGCGGGTCTACGACGAAAACGGGACCAACCTAGGAGACGTGGAGCTCTGGATGGCGCGCCAGGACGGCATTAATCCACTCACCGGCAACGCTACGGTTTGGTTGACGAACCTCTAACGCCTCTAGTGTTCCCCTGCTCGAAGTCCCACGTCTCAGATCGGTTGGCGTAAAGCGGCTCACGGTCGATTTTGCCCATATCGGTATAAGGGAGCTTGTCGAGCACGTCGATGTACCGAGGTGCCATGTACTTTGCCATATTCTGCAGGCAGAATTCATGAACCGCGGCGGGGTCTATCCGCCGACCTCGCTTCGGCACCAAAACCACCTTCACGTCCTGTTCTCCCATGGCCGACGGCACGCCGAGAACGACGCACTCCTCGATATCCCGGTGCGTCAATAGAATCTTTTCCACTTCGACGGACGAAACGTTCTCCGCGCGACGTCGGATCGCGTGGTTCTGCCGGTCGCTAAAGTACAAGACCCCTTCCTCGTCGACCCATCCCAGATCTCGCGTGTGGAACCAGAGGTTGCGAAACGCCGCGACCGTACTCTCGTCATCGTCCTCGTATCCGAGCATCATGACAGAGGGAGCGTTGGGGCGGGCCGCGATGTTCCCAATCTTGCCCGGAGGCAAGGGCCGATCGTTTTCGTCCAGAATCGCGACTTCGAAATCCTGCGTGGGCGCGCCGACACTGTTGTCTGGCTGAGATTCACCAAGCCTCGTCATGGTGAGCGGTTCCGCTTCGGTCATGCCGTAAGTCTCCATCAGGCGTACTCCGAAACGCTCTTCGAACTCCTGCTTCACATGATTAGGCAGTGCCGCGACCATTCCGATTCGCAACGTGGTGTTCGCGTCGTCGGGTGATGGAGGACGTGCCATGAGTGCCTGTGCCACCATGAAGAATCCGGCGAAATGAGTCGCGCCGACAGACCTCACTTGCGACCAGAATCGGCTGGCGGAGAACGTGGGAAAGACCGCCAGGGTCGCACCGCTTACCAGCCCGGCCATCGCCATGTGCATCTGCCCACTCAAATGGGAGAGCGGCATCCAGTCATGAACGACGTCACCGGAAGTCAGCTGAAACCCCTCGACGAACCGGGCCGCTCCCCGGCACAGGTAGTTGTGCGGTACGAGCACGGCCTTCGAGCGCCCGGTGGTCCCTGAGGTGAAAACCACGGACGCGAGGGCCTCCGGCGCGACCTCGATGCCACCTTCGGGCTCGGATGTCAGAGCCTCATCAAGCGTGAGTACGTTCTTGACACCCGCCGAGAACCCGTTGGGGACCTCGTCAATGAAGACGATGTGTTCAAAAGGGAGATCGTCCACGGCCGACAAGGCTTCGGCGGCGGACGCTTCCGCCACCAGGATCTTCGCCTTGGCTCGCCGCAGTAGATCGAGAAGAATGGCGCCCTTGTGCGGCCGGTTCAGTGCCACGAACACACCTCCCAGCAGGTTGGCGCCAAACCAAGGCCACAACGCCGATGAGGTCTTGGAGGTGAAGGACGCCAGGCGGGTCCCAGGTTCGGCGAGATCGATACGCTTGAGGAAACCGGCAAAGCGGCGGGACTGTTCCAAACCCTGGCCGAAAGTCCATCGCTGCTCGCCTTCGATAAGGAATGTTTCGTCTGGATTTTGGTCGGCGCGGGCGCGTAGGACATCGGGAACACTCGCGCCATCGCGTCCCACCAAGCGGCGCAACCCGGGGCACGAACTCATGGGGTCGTCGGACGCGGTCACTGGGGTCGTCTATGGCAGTTAACACTTATGGCAGGCATATCGAGACGCTTGACCTATTACTTTGTCAAGGTCGTTTTCTAGGAAACGCCTCTAGTCGACGAGGGGTGTGCATGGCGGACCCGGATATCAGAATTCGTGAGGCGTGCGAAGACGACGCCGCACCTCTGCTTTCGCTGATGCTCGAGATGGAGCGAGAGTTCCCCCTGATGTTCGAGCCCGGCGAACGCCCCAACGATCCCGCCCTGGTCGCCAAGCTGATACGTAAATTGAGAGAGAGAGACAATAGCACCTTCCTGGTCGCCACCGACGACGAGCAGGTCGTGGGTTTCCTCTGGGCCGAAGGCGGAAGGTATCGAAGAATCCGGAAGACCGCCACTCTGGTTGTATCGCCCCAGGGTTCTTGGACAGTGATTTGAAGGTAATCATTTCTACGCAGCCGCGTCCAGGCCGACGAAGTCGCGTCGCACTTGAGCCGGGCTGCGATAGTCGTACTTCTCCAGCATCCACTGCTCGTTGTACGTCCGCTTGAACTCGAGTAAGGCCAGGCGGAGCTCCTCGATCGTCTCGAAGCTCCGTACCCACAAGACGTTTTCCTTCAGCGTGCGGATGAAGCGCTCAGCGACACCGTTGCCTTCGGGCTCCCGCACGAAGCTCGGAGAGCTTTCGATGCCGAAGAACGCGACCTCCTGTTGGAAATCGTCGGCCAAATAGTTCGACCCGTGGTCGTGACGCAGCCGCAGCCCGCGGGCCACGCCTTCGCCGATGCCCCCGAAGCGTTCCCGGATGCCCTGGCGAATCGGCTCCAGGGCCTCGAAGCGGTTCCCGCGCTTGGCGGCATGGAGCCCGATGCACTCGGTCGCGCAGTGATCGACGGCCACGAAGACGAAGGCTGCCCCCTCGGCGACGGTCACGGTGGCCGTCATGTCCGTGCCCCACATCACGTCGGGCGCCTCGGTGGTGATGGTCCCGTCGTGCGCCTTTGGCCCGTGCGCGTGGCCCGCGCGCTGCGGGGCCTGGAGGCCGGACTCCCGCATCAACCGCCGCACCCGTTCCTGCGAGGTCCGAATCCCGTCGACCCGCAGCTTCGCCCAGGCCTTCCGGTACCCCTCGCCATGAAACGGCGAGGCTTCGAGCACCCGGCGAATGTGGGCCACCAGGACGTCGTCCGGGGCAGCGCCGATCGGCCCGCGGCGACGACACGGCGCAGGGGACCGTGTCGCCTGCCGCCGCGCATACACACTGGAGCGGGCGCGGTGCCACACGCGGCAGACCCGCTGCACGCCATACGCCCGACGGGTGGAGATCGACTGGGCGCCACTCATCGCGTCGACCTCCGCCGGGCCAAAGGGCCGCCGGCCTCCAGCTGATCCACCTTCGCGTACAGTAACTCGGTCTCCATCAGCAGCTCGCCGATCTTGGCCTGCAGCCGACGATGGTCTTCGTCCCGAGCATCCGGTGCGCGGCTCTTTAGGCCCGCCTGCCCCGCAGCCAGAAACTGAGCCCGCCAGTGCGACGCCCGCGCCGCCGTGATCCCCACCGCCCGCGACACCGACTCGAGATCCTCCCCGCGCAACAGACGCAGCACCACCTCACGCTTCCGCCCGGCCGAGAACCGACCCCCACGGCCGCGCCCGGCGGCCGCGCCGGTCGCCACCGATTCCTCAACGTGCTTCCTCATCTCGACACTCCTCCTGCGAGAACTCTCTCGCAATCAAGTGTCCAAGAAAACCCTAGGGCGCAGGATGGTCACCATGGTCAAGAAAACGCGTCAGGGCCGAGGGATCGGCAAACGTCTGTTCCAGCGACTCGATGAGTGGGCCATCGCCCAGTCCATGCACCGTATCGACCTGCAGGTCCTAACAGGTTGCGGAAAAATTCATGGTGAGCCGCGTTTGTCCGGGTAACACGACGGTGTACCAGCGTGCGGTCCCCTATTACCGCCCCCGCGGTGCGGTCGGCGTGACGAATGCGGCCCACACTGCCCCATCAGGGGCTGCCTCCGGCCAGGGTCAGGGTGCGTATCCGCATCAGATTGTAGACCGCGGCCGTGAACGTAAACACCCACCCGACCCGCGGGGTCCCGCGATGTCGGAGTTTGCGTAACAACCCAATCGTCTTGCCCCACCCGTAGATCTCTTCCACTTTTTTGCGCTGCCGTTGACTGATCGCATAGCTGGGATGGCGCGTCGTCCGGCCATCCACCGCGCTCCGCAACCGCGTGCGGTGCACGTTCGGCGTGACGTGGGGCGTCCAGCCCAACGCCCGCAGCGTGTCGACAAACCCGCACCGATCATAACCCTTGTCCGCCCCCAACGTCCGTCGCCGGGCCGTCGGCGGTAAGCTCCCCACCATCGCCAGCGCACTCGCACACTCCGCCTCGTAGCCGGGCTGCGTCACGTCGGTCGCCACCACGAGCCCGTGCCGATTATCCATCAACACACTCGCCAAGTACGCCAATTGCGCGCCTTGCCCCCCACTCTTCCGCGTCAACCGCGCCTCCGGGTCCGTCCGCGACGCATGCGTCGCATTCGTCCGTTTCTCCTGGCGAAACGTCACGCTCGGATTCCCCGGATCATCGTCCGTTGGCGGGCGGGTGCCGGCCTTCGGCTGAAAACTCTTCTGACTCGCCCACGCGTCCAGCAAGGTCCCGTCGACGGTGAAATGCTCATTCGACAACAACGCCCGCCGCTCCGCCTCCTGTAACACTTCGGCCAGAAACGCATCCGCGATGCCCCCCTCGACCAGCCGCGTCCGATTCTTCGTAAAGACCGTCGGCACCCACACCGCGTCGTCCAGATTCAACCCCACAAACCATCGGTACAAGATGTTGTAATCGAGCTGCTCCATCAGCTGCCGCTCGCTCCGGATCGTATACACCACCTGCAGCAATAACGCGCGTAACAAATGTTCCGGGGGAATCGACGGCCGGCCCCGCCGCGCGTACAGCCGGTCCAACTGCGGCGAGAGCCGGGCTAACACCGGGTCCACCAGCGCCCGCAGGGCGCGCAACGGATGGTCGGAGGGCACCCGATCCTCCGCACTGATATAGCTGAACAGCGCCGACTGATTCGTCTTGTTCCCGCGCATCGTGGCACTCCCATCGAGGTCCCTCTACGATAAGAACTTCCGGCTCGCGATGCTATCGTCCATTACCCGACTTTTTCCGCAACCTGCTAAGCGACAACACCAGCGCTATCGGGCTCTACAAGAAGATTGGGTTCGAGATCGAGGGCACCCACCGGGAAACGCTCCTGTTCGATGACCGCTACGTAGACGCCTACACCATGGCCAAGCTGTACTAGTACCGTCTCAACTTGTTGCATTAGGCTCAAAAAGTTGGAACGGCTAGTTTCCTGAAGGTCGACCGGGCTCAGGGATGATGGGGAGGACGAGGCGTGACGGGTACTCCGCCGAATGGTGGATCCGGTTCCGAGCTACGACCCACTTCGTTTCGCTGAAGTTGTCGCCGCCCGTGTTGAGGTTGCAGTTGTACTTGGGGAAGCTGCTGCTCGACATCTCCAGGCGAACACGGTGGCCTGGCGGGAAGTAGATGCCGGTGGCGGCCTCTCCTTCTTTCATCCACGCCCGCCGGTCGAACCCCTCTCGGAAGCGGGCTCGAAAGATACCGTCTTGTACGAAATAGGCGGTTCCGTCGGGTAAGACGTCGACCAGTTGGCGGTGAAATCCGGGTCGAGCGCATCGCTTGCGGCGTAGAGATGGACGACTACCCTGCCGATCAGGGTGACCGGGTCCTCGAACACTTCACTGGTATAGCCCAACGCTCGTCATAAGATCTCGTTGCCAAGGACGATGGTCGCACAGGCACTGAAGAAGCCGCCCCAGCCGTGGCAGACCGAGATTTTGACGTCGGGCACCTGCGCCGGTGCGATACCGCGCACCTGTCGCACGCTCTCCTGCATCGCGTACATCCCGTACGAGCCCGACTGCATGTAGCTCATGCCCCCGCCGTTGGTGTTCATAGGAAGCTTCCCGCCGATTGCCGTGTTGCGTTCCCAGACGAACGGTGCTGCGTCGCCGTAATCCACGAAGCCGAGCGCTTCCAATCCGTACAGGGGATTGTGCGCGAAGGCGTCGTAGATCATGAGGTGATCGACGTCGTCATGGGTGATCCCCGCCTCGGCAAAGGCGAGGCGGCTCGAGACGCGGGGGCACTCCGGCCGGAGGGGGTCGGCAATCTCGGCGATGCCCGTGAGCCGGGTCTCGCTCGCCTCACCGGTGCCCAACACGTAGACCGGCCGATGCGGAAAATCCCCCCAGCGCTCGCCCGACGTGAGTATGAGGGCGCCTCCACCATCCGTCACCAGGCAGCACAGGAGTCTGCGAAAGGGGTAGGCGATCATCGGCGAGCCCAACACGTCGCTCACCGTGATGGGTGTCTTCTTACTCGCGCGTGGATTTCGCGCCGCCCACTCGCGCTGCACCACAGCTACTTGGGCGAGATGCTCCTCGGTCACACCGAACTCTCGCATGTAGCGCAGGACGGGCAGCGGTACCATCGACGCCGCGCCGGCTAGACCGAATGCGTACTCGAACTGCTCAGCAAGGCTGCCGGGAGGCCAGAACTGGTAGTGCGGCCCCCCGACGTGAGAGCGCCCACTCTCTCCGTGGGTGATGAGCACAGTGCTACAGTGTCCGGCCTGAATCGCGGCGACGGCATGCCGTACGTGGATGATCCACGAACAGCCCCCGACGCTGGTGCCGTCGATCCACTGTGGCTTGATACCCAAGTACTGTGCGACGTCGGTGGGCCACTCGTACCCGCAGGCGAGCCCGTCGATGTCACCGGGCCCGAGCCCCGCGTCTTGGAGCGCATTGAGCGCGGCGTCGGCGTTGAGCCCCAAGTTGGAGACGTCGGGGATCTTCCCCAGATCCGTCGACTCGGCGGCGCCCACGATCGCGACCGGTTGCCTCGTCATCTTAGCAGGGTGCTGAAAAGGGGCGATGCGGCGGCAGCCGAGGGGCGGCAGCCGAGGGGAGCGGGCTGAGGACGCCGGGACGCCGGGGCGCCCGGCCGGGACATAAGCCCCCGAACCAGCACGGCTTCCGTATGGTGGGTCCCGGACCGAGCGCCCCGGCGTCCAACGCACAGCCACCCGCCGACAGGGCGGTGGGCAGGAGCGCGACCCATGCGGCACGGGTTTTCCTCTTCATTTTGAGACCCGCGTCCCGCGCAGGACAACGTCCCCCACCTCGGTCAACACCGTAAAGGGGCGGTTGGGGTTGGACGTGACGGCGAAGAACGCACGACCCTCTAGCCTTACCCGTCGCTCTCCCGCGGCCTTGCGCGTGGTTGGACAAACAATGCTCACATCACCTACCCCTCTAACACCAACAGCACTTGATGTATGGGGAGGTACTATTCGTGTAGGGTTTCGCGTCTGGGCATGCTGGCGAGCGGGATCGCCTCGTCCCGCCACGAGAACGGCGGCTACTCGAGGAAGGGACCCAGGGAGCGGCGAAGGTCGGCGAGCGCCGCGCTCATCTGGTTCTTAACCGTCTGGCCCGACACGTGCATGATTTGGGCGATCTCGTTGTGTTTGAATCCGTGCAGGTACCCAAGCGTGAAGACCTCCCGGCGACGCGGTGGAAGGCCCTCGATAGCTTCTTCCATAGCGACCCTCAGCTCCGCTCGCTCTAGCGTGTCGAGGGGCGTTGGTGTTTGCCTGGATTCCATCGATCGTCGCACGTCGGGCGCTGCGCGCAAGAGCACTCGGCCATGCCGAAGCTCGTTGAGCGCCTGGTGCCGTGCGACGCGATAGAGAAACCCAACGGGCGAACCCGAGCGTTTCCAGTCCGCCCGGTGCCGCCACAGTTCGAGAAACGCCTCCTGGGCGAAATCCTCAGCCATTCCCCAATCGCTGACCAACGGCTTGAGGTAGGCAACGAGAGGCGGCCAATAAAGCCGGAGAAGTTCATCCAGCGCGTCAGTGTCACCGCCCCCGAGACGCTCCATGAGAACGTCGGCCTGCGTGGAGGCTGGTTGCAATGCGCGGTTCTGAGGCAGCTGCACGGCAATCGCCTGCTGGAGTTGTCCTTGACAGAGCTGGCTAACGTACGGCGCCGGAATCGCGTCCGCAAGTGCGCCAGCCAGTCCCGATTGCATGCTTACTCATGGGGCCAAACACTACTGCGCTACCTGTCCACCTTTTAGGACATTCGCCCCCACCGAAAGCGCGTTTTTGGCGCTGGTCGGTGTCTCTCGGTATCGGGCTCGCCACGCTCGGTGTGGTTGGCGTTCCAGCACTACAATCGCGGTCGTATCCCGCGGACCGACCTCGTCCCTGTCAATTCGCGAATTCTGGGGTTTGCCCTGGCGATTCCAGTCATTACCGGAGGGGTGTTTGGCGTAGCACCTGCTCTGCGGGCCTCACGAACAGACGTGACGGTAGCTCTCAGGATCGCGAGCAAAACTGTGACGCCGGCCAATCGACAGTACTCAGTGCGGATCTCTCTGGGCATCCCAGGTCTCCTCACTGTTGGTCTTGATCAGATCGTATCGCGGTTTTCCGACATCGGACCGCGGAATGTGATCGCTGACCTCGATGTACCGGGGTACCATGAATTTAGCCATCCGATCGACACAATAGGCATGCAGCACAGACGGTTCCAAGGTCTGATTCGGTTTCAGCACGACGATGGCCTTCACTTCGTCCTCGCCGGGTGAGGACGGCACCCCAACAACCACACATTCGTCGATCGCCAGGTGCTCGGCAATGATACGCCAGACCTCTTCCGCGGACACGTTCTCCCCGCCCCGCCTGATCCGGTGCACGGCTCGCCCCACGAAGAAGACATACCCCTGTTGGTCGACGTATCCAAGGTCACCGGTATGGAACCACAGGTTGCGCCAGGCGGCCACCGTTGCCGCGGCATCGTTTTCGTAACCCGCCGTGATGACGTCCGGCACTCTGGGTCGCACGGCAATCTGACCGGTGCGGCCCACCGGCAGGGGGAAGTCGTCGTCGTCCAGAATAGCGAGGTCGAAGTCAGGTCCGGAAGGACCGCAGGAGCCGATTGGGGTTGCGCCATCCAATCGCGAGGCGGTGAGCATCTCTGCTTCGGTCATACCGTACGTGTCGACGACGCGTAGCCCAAAACGCGCCTCGAATAGCCGATGGATCGCCGCCGGCATGTTTGCGATAACGGCGATACGGAGCGGATTGGCAGCGTCGTCCTCCCCCATCGGCTCGGCTAGAAGCCATTCGGCGACATTGGCAAACCCCATCATCGCCGTGGCGCCGGTGTCCCGCACCTGATCCAAGAACTTCGATCTGCTGAACGTCGGAAACAACGCCAACGCCGCCCCGGCTATGACCGACGCGACGGTAACGTGAAGCTGGCCACCGATATGAAAGAGAGGGAGCCAAGCATGGAACACGTCACGGGGGCTGAGGTCGATCGCATCCGCCATGTACGCGGCACCACGGCAAAACTGGTTGTGGCTCAGCGGCACCGCCTTGGAACGTCCCGACGTACCCGATGTGAACATCACCGTCGCGATGGCACTGGGATCGCTTCGTACTGGTGTCCCTGGCGCTGTATCTTCGACCTCACCGTACGTTCGAAAATCGAACGGAACGTCGAGGTCGTCATCGATGCCATCGACAACCAACACGGTCGGCAAACCGGCAGGCGCAATCTCGGCCAGCAGAGGCAAAGCGGTCGATTCAGTCACCAGCAAGCGCGCGCCCGATCTAGAGATCATGTCCTGCAAGACGACCCCGCGGTGGGCCCGGTTGAGCGATACATAGGTTGCCCCGGTCATTTGGGTGCCAAACCACGTCCAGAATACAGCCGGGCAGTTGGAGAGAAAACTGGCAATCCTCTGCCCTGCTCCGCCAAAACCCCGCTCGGTCGCGTAGGCGGCAAACTGCATGACTTGGTGCCAAGTGTCCCCGTAGCTCGAGGCGGACCCATTCCAGAGGACGAAAGGAGCATCCGGCGTCCGCTCGACGCGGGCTTCAAAGACGAGGGGGATTGTCGAGCGCTCTGATCCAACGAGATCGAGCAGCGGACGGAGAGTGGTTCGGTCCTTCACGGCAGTGGGCGTTGTGTGTGCGGGTGCGCGCCGGTCGGCATCCGCAAAATTGACCACGGAAAATTCATTCCGTCAACACCACACATGGGAGGCTGAGACGACTCAGGACGCCCAGCCGCTTGCAAACCTTGTCCTCACTGCGTACGACGCGTCAATTTGGGTTGCCGAAGGCTTTGGCCTCTGGTCGCGCAGTGTTCGGGACGTTATCACGATAATCCGGAGAGAGATCCCATGACCAACGGTGTCAACATCGAAAAACAAGGCGCTATTATGGTGGTTACGCTCGATCGCCCCAAGGCGAACGCGATCAACGCGGAAACCAGCCGCGATCTCGGTGCGGCCTTCGTCGAGTTTCGCGACGATGACAATTTATTGTGCGCCATCATTACCGGCGGTGGCGATCGGATCTTCTCGGCGGGTTGGGATCTGAAGGCCGCCGCCGACGGAGAAGACGAGTCCGCGGACTACGGTTCCGGCGGATTTGCCGGCGTAACCGAGCTGTGGGATCTCTATAAGCCGGTTGTTGCAGCCGTAAACGGTGTTGCCGTCGGGGGTGGTGTCGAACTCGCCCTAGCCTGTGACATCATCGTCGCCGTGGAAGGTGCCACTTTCTCCCTGCCGGAGACCGCCGTCGGAGTGGCAGCCGACGCCGGTGGGCTTCAACGACTCCCCCGCAAGCTCCCCTACAACATCGCGGTGGAGATGCTCCTGACCGGTCGGCGGATGGACATGACCGAAGCCAAGAGCTACGGGCTGGTCAACCATGTGGTGTCCCGTGACGAACTCATGCCCAAGGCTCTGGAACTGGCCGATTCGATCGTCCGGGGTGCTCCGCTGTCGATCAAAGCCATCAAGGAGATATTGCGCGGAATCGACGGAGTGAACATGAGAGAGGCGTTCCAGCGAATCAACCAGCGCGAGTTTCCCATCCATAGACAAATGCTCACGTCCGAAGATCACGACGAGGGGCCACGAGCATTTGCGGAGAAACGGGAACCGATGTGGAAGGGGAGATAGCACCATGAAATTCGTCTTCGAGCAAATCCGCACCGGTGGCGACCGAAACTTTGCCTACGTGCTCGGCGACCGCGAGGCCGGCGTCGCCGCCCTCGTCGACCCGTCCTACGATCCCGAGGCCGTGGTCGAGCGGGCCAAGGCCCAGGGTCTCGAGACCGCGTACATCATAAACACCCACGGTCACGAGGATCATACGAACGGCAACGCTCAAGCCAAAAAACTCACGAACGCCCCGATCGTGGCGTTTCGGGGCGCGGTGGCCAAGCCGGATCTCCCGGTGGACGACGGTCACGTGCTCCAGCTCGGTTCGCTGCGCCTCGAGTTGATTCACGTGCCGGGGCACATCGACGATCACATCGTCGTCTACCTCGAGGAGCAACGGGTGGCCCTCACCGGCGATCATCTGTTCGTAGGGAAGATCGGCGGAACCCAAACGGAAGAAACGGCGCGGACCCAGTACGTGAGCCTCCAGAAGATCCTCGATCGGCTAGACGACGACGTCACCGTCTGGCCCGGGCACGACTACGGATGCCGGCCGTCGTCGACCATGGCGCTGGAAAAGGCGACCAATCCCTTCCTACTTGCGATGGGCAGTATCGCCGAGTTTCTCGCCCTCAAACGTGACTGGGCGACGTTCAAGGCGGAAAAAGGACTGAAGTAGCCCCCTGCCCCGGTGCGATCCCGCGGTAAACTTTCGGTTCTCCCGGGAATTGTGGGTAAGTGCGGGAATTATGGGGTGATTGATTGAAGGGTCAACCACAGTTCTTGTGCTCCCGTAATCCATCAACGGCCTCGGTCGACGAAGAGCCCTCCCACCCTACCTCAGATTAGCCACGGAATCCACGGAAAACACGGAAACCCCGCCCCACACCCGGATTGTGGTTCCCCTCCCCCAACCTCTTGCCGGACTGCTTCCTCCGCATTGGTGAGCCACATGGTGGGGGGCGGGGAGCCCAAATTCAGGGAGGGGGGCGGGGTTCCGTGGATTCCGTGGATTCCGTGGCCATTCAAATCGCCGCTACGCGCGCCACTCCCACGCGGCCTTCCCCGGAAATACCGGATGAACCAAACTTTCGCCGCGTCCGGCGGCAAGGCTTCGCGCAGGTTTATGCGGCGGTGGCGGGGTTATCCGGGGTGGCGGGGTTATCCGGGGTGGCGGGGTTATCCGGGGGTTCCGATGCGCCACCGCCCGTCGTCGCAGCTTTTTTCCGGCGCGCCGCCAGGACCCTCTCGACCAGCCATGGCCCGCGACCGGGTTCACTGAACGGGCAAACCTCGATGCAAATCGCGCAGCCGAAAGTCTTCACGAAGTACGGGATGCACTTGTCGAAGTCGACGTACCATTTATTCTCACCGCGCACGATCTGCTTCTCGTTGGAGATCGCGTCTGCCGGGCAGTCGGCCACACAGCGCTGGCAACGGTAGCAGACGTCGTCGACGCCGATGTCGACCGGCTGGTCGATGGCGAGCGGCAGGTCGGTGGTCACCGCCGACAACCGAAAATTTGAGCCGAACTCCTCGCTGATCATCGAGCCGTGCTTGCCGAGTTGTCCGAGCCCCGCCTGAATAGCGAGCGGGATGTGGAGGATGTTGGTGCTATTCGGGTTGCCGTAGGCCCTCGCCGGCCAGCCCATGGCGCGGATCTCGGCGGCGAGGTCGATGGCGATGCGTGAGACCTCCTTGTACGAGCGCATCACCTCGACGGCAGCGCGCTCGTGCGGCACGTGGACCATCTCTTCGCGCTTCATCGGTGCGCCAATGCAGATGGCGTAGCGATAAGGAACCTCACGGCCTTCGAAGACCGCCGCCTCCGTGATCTCGGCAACGCCAACGAGCTTGGCGCCGTGCTCCTGCGCCTGGGCTTTGATGCGCTCCGCCATGGCGCGAGGATCGTCGACCTCGACCCGTTGCGCATTGACCGGCCCGTTCTGACGCCGGAGCTGCCAGACGTTGCCGAGGATGTGCCGGATGATTCCCCAGACCGAGATGCGGGTGAAGAACTCGTCGAGAGCGCTCCACTCGACCTCCCCAAAGGGATCGTGGAACACGTGCCGGGCGCGGACCTTTTCTTTCACGCCGAGGCCGTTGATCTCATTGCCGGACCGCGGCGGCTTTTTGTAGCTAAACGCGTAGGTAGTATCGGGCGGATCGATGACCTTCATGGGATCGCCCACCCGTTGGGAGTGCTAGCCGCGACACAAACGGGGGTCCCGACCCTCTCCACTCTCATAGCTCCTCGTCGACCCAGAAAATCTCACTCCGGGCTCGCTTGGCCAAGTAGCGGCGGCGCGTCCGGGCGCCGGCGGTGAAGTAGTAGAGCATCATGCGCGCGATGCGGAACAGCAGCCGCACGTCACGTCGCACCCGCCGCAGCGGCGAATCCTCGGTCAAGAACTGCCCGTCGATCGTGCGTACGCTGCGCATGAGGTCTACTTGCTCCGTGTGTCGGGGGCTTGGCTGCGAGTGGGTGCATCAACTGTCCTCGTCCTTCACGGACAGCTTCGCATGATTGCCGTGGCCCCGCGCGCCCCAGGCCGGGTTCCACATCCCTGTAAGTATGTGCGATAAACACCCCGCGCGCCAAAGCGGCCGCGGATGACGCTAAAGCGGCCGCGGATGACGCTAAAGCTTTAAGGACACGGATCCCCCCTCCTCCCTCCTCCCTCCTCCCTGGGGTGGGGCAGTGTGCGGGAGACTCCTCCCTCCTCCCTGGGGTTGGGCAGTGTGCGGGGAGACTCCTCCCTGAGGAAGGGCTGTGTGGTGTGCGTTATCCACCCTGGCCCGGTGCGATCCCGCGGTATACTTTCGCCGCGTCCGGCGGGGCGTCCTTGGAATCCGTTGCAGTGGGATGGGCTGGCGTGTTCAGCCGATCCGAGCTGCAGAATCACGGGAGCGAATCATGAAGCGAATCTGGTGTCATCTGACTTCGTCGAGCATCCTCGATTCGTCGAGCATCCTCGCGTTGGGGCTGACAGCTTTGGTCGCCGTACCCCTTTTCGCGCAGGCCGACTCGCTGTGGGACGTAACGCTGGCCCGGGGTGTGACTCGCGAGATCGATTTCACGACGAGCGAGGGAACGTGGATGTCGCTGGACATCTCGCCGGACGGCCAATGGATCGTCTTCGATCTCCTCGGCCACATCTACCGCGTGCCCGCCGACGGTGGCGAGGCGGAGTCCCTGACCCAGGAGAGCGGCGTGGCGGTGAACTACCATCCGGCGTACTCGCCGGACGGCGCCCACATCGCGTTCGTCTCAGATCGGAAGGGGCAGTTTAACCTGTGGGTGATGAACTCCGACGGGTCGGAGCCTCGAGCAGTGTTCACGGACCCGACCATCCGGGTGACCGATCCGACCTGGACCCCGGATGGGCAATACATCGTCGTCCAGCGAACCCAGATCACATCAGGATTCCAACCGGCGGCGGCAGGCATCTGGATGTATCACGTGGACGGCGGTGATGGAATCGAGTTGGTCGGCAACGCCCAGCAAGGCGCCACCTCGCCCTCGGTGTCGCCCGATGGCCGGTATGTCTACTTCCACCGATATACTGGTCCTCCCCGTGGAGGCACCCTTCGCATCGACGTGCTCTCCGGTTCCCACCAGCTTCGGCGGTTCGAGTTCGAGACCGGCTTGATCACGAACATCACGGCAGGCGAAGCCCGGCAGCAGTATCGGTCTTCGAGTGGTGGCGCCTATGCCGGCGTGGTGTCCCCCGGCGGCCGGTGGCTTGCCTTCGCCAGGCGCATTTCCGACGGTGTCCTGGTGCACAAAGGCCATCGGTTTGGGCCCCGCACGGCCCTGTGGCTGCGCGATCTCGAGACCGGAGCCGAACGGGTGATCATGGATCCGATCGAAACCGACATGACGGAGACGATCAAGACGCTCCGGGCGCTGCCGGGTTACAGCTGGACCCCTGACGGGGAGTCGATCGTGATCTCCCAGGGCGGGAAGATTCGGCGGCTGAGCGTGCGGTCGGGTGAGGTTACCACCATCCCCTTCACCGCCCGCGTCCGGCGAACGATTTCGGAGCAGGCCCGTGGCGATTTCCGCATCAGCGACGAGCCGTTCGAGGCCAAGTATCTGCGGTGGCCCACGGCCTCGCCGGACGGAGGCCGCGTGGCCTTCATCGCCGTGCAGCGCATCTGGACCATGAGGCTCCCCGACGGCACGCCGAGTCGGTTGACCCCGGAGGTTTTCGGTCCGTTCGAATTCTCACCGGCGTGGTCGCCCGACGGACAATGGATCGCGTTCACCACGTGGGATGACGAAGATCAGGGACACCTCTGGAAGATTCGGGCGTCCGGGGGCGGGGGCGGGGGCGGGGGCTCGCCGGTCCGTCTCACGGAGCAAGCCGGGGAGTATGTGAATCCGGTTTGGAGTCCCGATGCCCGGAGCATCGTCGTGGTCCGCGGGTCGGGCGCGACCGCGCGCGGCCGCACGTGGGTGTCGAATCCGTGGTACGATTTCGTGCGCGTGCCTGCCGAGGGTGGGGAAGCGGAGCTCATCACCCACACCTCCAACACGGCTGACCTCGGGGGCCGCTGCGGGTCTTCACGGTGCCAGATCGTGCGACCGTCGTTCGGCCCGGACGGCCGCCTGTTCTTTGTGGACGCCGGGCCTCCGGTGGAATCGGGGCCGCGGATGCAGGCCCTGACCTCGGTGGCGGCCGACGGGAGCGATCGGCGCATCCACCTGACGTTTCCATTCGCCGATGAGGCCACCCCCTCCCCGGACGGAAAGTGGGTTGCCTTCGTGGAGGGCGACAACGTGTACGTAGCGCCGTTCCCGTGGCCGGGCGTGGGAGGCCAACCCCTCCACATGGACAAGAAGAAGGGCAAGGTTCCGGTAAAACAGGTGAGTCTCGAGGGTGGCATGTTCCCTCGGTGGCGCGACGCCGCAACCCTGGAGTTCGGCAGCGGCAACCGATACTTCACCTACCGTCCCGACGATGAGGCCGGCGACACGACATCCATCTCGGTTCGCATCCCACGCGATATCCCTAACGGCACGGTTGCGTTGACTGGGGCACGGATCATCACCTTGAAGGACCGGGGACTCATCGAACGGGGGGATCTGATCGTCTCGGGGAGCCGGATCACCTGCGTGGGCTCGTGTGACGTGTCGAGTGCCGACCGCGTGATCGACGTAGGCGGCAAGACCATCATTCCGGGTTTCATCGACATGCACGCCCACCACTATCGCGAGCATCGGGGAATCGTACCCGCGCGAAACTTCGAACAGGCCGTCTACCTCGCCTACGGCGTTACCACGAGTCTCGAAAACTCCGGTTGGTCCCACGAGATCTTCTCGACGGCGGAGCTGATCGAGGCGGGAGCGGTAGTCGGATCCCGTACGTTCAGCACGGGAGATCCCCTTTATCGAGGTGACGGGCCGCGCAACAACGACCTCACCTCATACGAGGTCGCGGAGCAGAACATCAAGCGACTGGCGTCATGGGGCGCCGTTGCGCTCAAGCAATACCTCCAGCCACGTCGCGATCAACGCCAGTGGGTATCGGACGTCGGGCGCAAGCTCGGCCTGATGGTTACGGGAGAGAACGACGACCTCTCGTTTTCCATTAGTAAGATCATGGATGGGCAGGCCGGCTTCGAGCACCCAATGAGCTACGGTATCCTGTACGGGGACTTCGCCAAGTTCATGGGGCAGGCCACCGCGGTCTACTCCCCGACGTTCATCGTCGGCGGCATGGGGCCCTGGAACGAGGAGTACTTCTTCCAGGAGCGCGATCTGTGGAAAAACGAGAAGCTGCGGCGGTGGGTTCCGTGGCGGCAGCTCGTGCCGCACCTGCGCCGGCGCGTGCTTCGGCCGGAGACGGACTACAGCTTCCCGCTCATCGCCCAGACCATGGCAGACGTGATCGGCGAGGGCGGCTTCGGGGCGATCGGGTCCCATGGCCAACAACACGGCATCGGGTCGCACTGGGAAGTCTGGATGGCGGCGGAGGGAACCGGTCCGATGGGTGCGCTCGAGGTGGCGAGCCTGCATGGGGCCAAGTTCTTGGGAGCGGAACAGGACCTTGGATCAATCGAGGTGGGGAAGCTCGCGGATCTGATGGTGCTCAACTCGAATCCCTTGCGCAACATTCGCAACACGGAGGACATCCTGTACGTGATGAAAGGCGGGATCCTCTACGACTCCGACACCCTCGATGAGATCTGGCCACGGGAGCGTCCCTTCGGTTCATACTATTGGATCGATGAAGACGCGCTGCGCGCGGACGAGCGCGGAACGGATTACTGGGATCGTCGCTGATGCGATGGTTTTAGCTGCCCTACCGGGCGGGGGCGGGGCCGTATCGCGATCTACACGCGTTGGTGTGGAGGTGCTCAATCAGCGTGGACATGTCGAACACCGGGAGCCCCGTAGCCTCTTGAACCGCGGCTGCGTAGGGAGGCAACTCCGAGCACTGAAGGAGCCACGCTCCGATGTCACGTTCCCGCTCCTGGGCTTCGACCAGCAGCTGCACGAGGCCCTTCTCGATGGCGGCGTGATCGAGCACCGGTTTGTCGCCCGCCAAGGCCAGAAAAGCAGGTACGTCAAACGCTTGCAAAACGACCAGACGTTCCGGTTCGCGAATGTCGCATTGCTCTTTCACGCGTTCGGTGAACGCCGTCGCGATCGCAGTGACCACACCCAATCGCTGCGCGGCCGGAAGACCCGCCAGCAAAAATGGCACCTGCGTCACGATCGAGGTGAACACAGGTACGTTCGAGTGCTCGACGGCGAGTTTCTGCCAATAGGCGAAAGAGCCGCATGCGCCCACGATCACGCTGACGCCCTGCGCCTCGAGACGGCCGATGGCGTCGAGTATGGGAGCGTCGCCCGCCTTGTCTCCGCACTTCAACTGATCGAACGTGATCCCTCTGACCGGCTCGTACAGCACCGGGAATGGAAACGAGAGCGCGTTCTGCACGTTGCCCGGCTCGAGTGGGTGTGTCGATTCGAGATGGAGGACGCCAATCCTAAATCCCGCCACCGAGCTCGGTACCCGGGCCCGGCGTCCGCTGCGATCGGCCATCTGCTACCTCCTGATCGAGAGCATCGAAATTTCATAGTATCTTGACGACTTCGTGACAGCAACCGGAGGCTCCCATGTCGACCGAACACACCCTCAGAATCGCGACCTTTGTTCTTCTCGTCGCGGGCGTCGCCGTGCCCCTCCGCGCCCAGGACGACCGTCTGGCCGCCATCGACCGGTACGTGGCCCAGGCGCGAAGAGACTGGAAGGCCCCGGCGATCGCCGTCTCGATCGTGAAAGACGACCAGGTTGTCTTTGCCAAAGGCTACGGGGTCCTCGAGGTAGGCGGCAATGCCGCTACCAACGAGCACACACTCTTCGCCATCGGCTCATCCACCAAGGCCTTCACCACCGCCTCCCTCGGCATGCTCATCGACGAGGGCAAGCTCGACTGGAACGACCGGGTCACCGAGCACTTGCCGTGGCTTCAGGTGAAGGACCCTTGGGTCACGCGCGAACTCAGGGTACGCGACCTCGTCACGCACCGGATCGGCATCCAGCGGGCGGATCAGATGTGGGGCGGCACCGACTGGGACCGAAACGAGATCTTGCGGCGGCAGCGATTCGTCGAGCCGATCGCGAGTTTTCGTTCTGCGTGGGGGTACAACAACAACATGTTTCTGGCCGCTGGTCAGATCATCCCCGAGCTCACCGGCATGAGCTGGGATGACTTCGTGAAGACGCGGATCTTCGAGCCCCTGGGGATGAAGCGGTCTCGTACCAGTACCGATCCCCTTCCCTCGATGGACAACGTGGCCGAGGCCCACACGACCATCGACGGAACCGTCACCGCCATCCCCAAGCGCGACCTCGACAACGTGGGCCCGGCCGGATCGATCTACTCCAGCGTCGCGGAGATGGCCAACTGGCTCCGTCTCCAACTCGGCCACGGGACCTTCGAGGGTAGGCAGCTCCTGAGCGTCGATGTCCTGGAGGAGATGCACACACCCCAGACGATCATCCCGATGACCGAGTGGCTCTCGTCCACCAGCCCCGTCAACCACCAGATGGTACCCGAGAGCCATTTCTTCCTGTACGGGATGGGATGGTTCCTCCAGGACTATCGCGGCAAGAAGCTCGTCCACCACGGCGGCTCCATCGACGGGATGCGGGCGCTCATCGGAATGGTTCCTGAAGAAAATCTTGGCGTCGCGATCCTGACCAACCTCAATCCCAGCTCCATCGACGAAGCCCTCATGTTCTCCATATTCGACCACTACCTCGGCGGACCGGAACGCGACTGGAGCAAGGAAATGCTCGCCGGCGTCACCGTCCTGCGGGAAAAAGCCACAATGGCCCGGCGCGACCGGGAGTCGGCGCGAGCCGAGAGCACCAGCCCGTCGCTTTCCATCGAGGAGTACGTCGGGGCGTACGCCGATAGCGCATACGGAACCGCGGAGGTGACGCTGGTCGGAAAGCGATTGCGGTTTGAGCTGGGGATCAACGCCGGCGACATGAGCCACTGGCACTACGACACGTTCAAGGTGGGGTGGGATGGCGCGAACCGAGGGGAAAGCACGGTGACCTTTGCGCTGGGGCCGGATGGCAAGGTCAGCCAAATGACTCTGGGTGGGCTCGTGATGCGGCGGGTGGGCGGGTGGCCGGAGTGACGTGAGCCGTGAGCCGTGAGCCGTGAGACGTGAGACGTGAGACGTGAGACGTTAGATGTTAGCAGGTTGCGGAAAAAGTCGGGTAATGGACGATAGCATCGCGAGCCGGAAGTTCTTATCGTAGAGGGACCTCGATGGGAGTGCCACGATGCGCGGGAACAAGACGAATCAGTCGGCGCTGTTCAGCTATATCAGTGCGGAGGATCGGGTGCCCTCCGACCATCCGTTGCGCGCCCTGCGGGCGCTGGTGGACCCGGTGTTAGCCCGGCTCTCGCCGCAGTTGGACCGGCTGTACGCGCGGCGGGGCCGGCCGTCGATTCCCCCGGAACATTTGTTACGCGCGTTATTGCTGCAGGTGGTGTATACGATCCGGAGCGAGCGGCAGCTGATGGAGCAGCTCGATTACAACATCTTGTACCGATGGTTTGTGGGGTTGAATCTGGACGACGCGGTGTGGGTGCCGACGGTCTTTACGAAGAATCGGACGCGGCTGGTCGAGGGGGGCATCGCGGATGCGTTTCTGGCCGAAGTGTTACAGGAGGCGGAGCGGCGGGCGTTGTTGTCGAATGAGCATTTCACCGTCGACGGGACCTTGCTGGACGCGTGGGCGAGTCAGAAGAGTTTTCAGCCGAAGGCCGGCACCCGCCCGCCAACGGACGATGATCCGGGGAATCCGAGCGTGACGTTTCGCCAGGAGAAACGGACGAATGCGACGCATGCGTCGCGGACGGACCCGGAGGCGCGGTTGACGCGGAAGAGTGGGGGGCAAGGCGCGCAATTGGCGTACTTGGCGAGTGTGTTGATGGATAATCGGCACGGGCTCGTGGTGGCGACCGACGTGACGCAGCCCGGCTACGAGGCGGAGTGTGCGAGTGCGCTGGCGATGGTGGGGAGCTTACCGCCGACGGCCCGGCGTCGGACGTTGGGGGCGGACAAGGGTTATGATCGGTGCGGGTTTGTCGACACGCTGCGGGCGTTGGGCTGGACGCCCCACGTCACGCCGAACGTGCACCGCACGCGGTTGCGGAGCGCGGTGGATGGCCGGACGACGCGCCATCCCAGCTATGCGATCAGTCAACGGCAGCGCAAAAAAGTGGAAGAGATCTACGGGTGGGGCAAGACGATTGGGTTGTTACGCAAACTCCGACATCGCGGGACCCCGCGGGTCGGGTGGGTGTTTACGTTCACGGCCGCGGTCTACAATCTGATGCGGATACGCACCCTGACCCTGGCCGGAGGCAGCCCCTGATGGGGCAGTGTGGGCCGCATTCGTCACGCCGACCGCACCGCGGGGACGGTAATAGGGGACCGCACGCTGGTACACCGTCGTGTTACCCGGACAAACGCGGCTCACCATGAATTTTTCCGCAACCTGCTAGACGTTAGAAAAGGTATTCTCCTTCGAGGATTCGAGCGAATGTGAGTCACGGGGAGCACAGGAGAGATCATGGCCACAAACCACCACACCATAGTCACGTGCGCGGTTACCGGCTCGGCCGATACCGTGGGGAAAAACCCGGCGGTTCCGGTCACTCCCGCAGAGATCGCGGCATCGGCGATCGACGCGGGTAGGGCGGGCGCCGCGGCGGTCCATATCCATGTTCGGGACCCCGACACTGGGAAAGCGAGTATGGATCTCGCGCTCTATCGACAGGTGGTCGAGCGGATTCGGGCGAGTGGCACAGACTTGTTGATCAATCTGACCACCGGTCCCGGCCAACGGTTCAAACCCAGTCCCGACGATCCGCGGATTGCGGGCCCGGGCACGACGCTCACCTGGCCCAAGGAGCGGGTCCGTCACGTGGTGGAGTTGCACCCCGAGCTCTGTAGTCTCGACGTCGCTACGATGAACATGGGCAGCGCGTTTGGTGAGGTCGTTATGATGAACCTGCCATCGCAACTCGTGACGATGGCCGATGCCATTCGCGAGGCGGGGACGAAGCCCGAGCTCGAGGTGTTCGACTCCGGACATGCGATGCTCGCGAACTATCTCATCGAACAGGGACACATCGAGCGCCCGCCGTTCTTTCAACTGTGTCTCGGCATTCAGTGGGGAGCCCCCGCTACTGCCTCGGCCATTCGATTCCTGACCGAGCTGCTTCCATCAGACGCGCAATGGGCGGCCTTCGGCGTCGGCCGTCAGCAATTCCCCACGGTCGCGGAGTCGGTGCGTCTCGGTGGACATGTGCGGGTTGGCCTGGAAGACAACCTCTATGTGGAGAAGGGCGTGCTGGCACCTTCCAACGCAGCACTGGTGGAGAAGGCGGTCGAGATCGTCGAGCAAGAGGGCGGCACCGTAGCCACCCCGGCCGAGGCCCGCACCATCCTGAGCGTTGAGACGCCCCGCCGAGTTCCTAACGGTCTCGGTGATACACCACTTGCCCCTCGACCAGCGTAAGGTCGACATTCACATTCTCGATCTCCACCGGATCGATGGCGAAGATGTCGTGTGACAACACGACGAGATCCGCGAACTTGCCGGCCTCGAGCGTGCCGAGCACGTCGTCGCGGTAGAACGAATAGGCGTTCGCGACGGTGTACGCCGTGAGGGCTTCGGCCACGGTGATTCGCTCCTCAGGCACCCAACCGCCCGGATTGGCACCGTCGATCGTTCGGCGCGTCACCGCGGCATAGATTCCCGAGATTGGATCGATCGGCGCCACGGTCCAATCGCTTCCAAACGTCAGCTGCGCGTTCGCGTCCAGCAGACTGCGGAATGCGTAGGTTGTCTTGATACGCTTGGGACCGATCCGCTTTTCCGCCCAGCGCCCGTCGTCGATGGCGTGATACGGCTGCATCGACGGGATAACGCCCTCGGCAGCGAAGCGCCGTATTGCCTCACGGGTGAGGTGCTGCGCGTGCTCGATCTTGAACCGGCGATCGCGAGGAGGGTTGGCGGCCCGCACATCGCGAAACAGATCTAGTAGCCAATCGTTGGCGCGGTCACCGATCGCGTGCACCCGCAGGTGCAACCCCGCCGAATCAGCCGCGACCGTCCACTGGCGCAGCAGCGTCGTATCGATAACCACCAGTCCCGACGTTTCCGGCTCATCGACGTAGGGGTCGTAGAACCAGGCTGTGGTCGATCCGAGGGACCCGTCCACGTATGCTTTGACACCGCCCCAAAAGAGGCGATCGTCGCCCCATCCCTCGTGCGACACGAACGTCGCCAGTCGCTCCCAGGTGGCGAGAGGCACGACGGCGTAAACGCGAATCGGCAGCTCACCGCGAGCGTGCACCCGTCGGTAGGCGGCCAGATCGTCCCACGAGCCCAAGGCCATCATCGCAGTCACTCCGCGCTCAGCCGCGTGCCTCGCCGCGGCCGCCAGCCCGCGTTCTCGCTCGGCCTCGGATGGAAGGGGTAAGACACGGCCCACCAAGTTGGCGGCTGCATCCTTCAGGATGCCGGTGGGGCGCCCGTCGTCGTATCGCACAATGGTGCCGCCCGCGGGATCTTGAGTGTGCCGGGTGATGCCTGCGAGTTCCAGCGCGCGGCCGTTGGCGAGTCCCATGTGACCGTCCAACCGCGACACGAACACGGGTGAATCAGGCGTGACCGAATCGATCCAGTCGCGTCGGGGCAGTTCCCCTCCCCACGACTCGTGATCCCATTGACCGCCCGTGATCCATTCGTTGGGATGTTCAACCGCAAAGCTCCCGATCCGCCGCGTGAATTCCCGAGGGGTGCCGGCGTCACGGAGCTGGACACCGGCCAACTCGAACCCACCGTCGATGAAGTGCACATGGTTGTCGATGAGGCCGGGGACGACGCGTCGCCCGTCCAAGCGTATGCGTTCGGTTGCCGAGCCGGCCAGAGCCTCTATCTCGTCGTCCGAACCGACCGCAACCACTCGCCCATCGCGAATCGCCACGGCCGTGGCAGCGTCCTGGCCTGTAATGGGCGCATCAGGACCGTACCAGACGAGACCGCCGCTGAGAATCAGATCGGCCGGTCCACCGCCACCACACCCAACGCCGAGAATGACGGCGCAGATCGCGACGATCGTGTGTGCATGCGACAGCATAAGTGCAACCTCTCAGGCCGATGATGGAGCTGCGGCAGTTCCCTTATTGAAGTATCATCGCCTTACTGCCCTGCCGCCGTCCAGGGATGCGGCCCCACGTCCATGGTTGGGTTGCCCACCAGGAATCCGAAGGGGACCAGCCGAAATCCGGCCCGGTGCGACGGCATCGTGGGCCAATCTTCGGGGCGGGGCACGTGGGTGATGCCAAGCGTGTACCAGAGAACCACGTCCCGATTCTCAATTCCGCGATCGGCGGCCGTCCACTTCGGTAGTCCACCGCCAAGCAGGTCGGGGTTGAGGAACGTGCCGGCGGGATAGAGCTCTTCCGGCGCGTAGCGGCTGACCCAGAGGTGCGACTCGATCCATTTCATCTGTTTGCGCACCGCGGAATGGGGCCCCGGCAGCGCGTACGCATTGGCGCCCGGCATCAGCCCGTAGCCTGTGGGCTGCCCCAGGGAGTTGGTCTGTTGGGGGTTGATAACGTGCCACCAGCGGCTGCTCGCGACATTCACGTTCCGACGGGCTTCCAGCTCCCGCCTGAGCACGACGGACTTCGAGCCAAACCATTCATCGCTGGGTCGATCGTTCGTTGCAGGGAGAGTCTCAGTGTTCGTCTCCACGACGCTGTTGGTCTGACCGTCCACATCCAAGTCGAGTCGGTAGCTAAAGAAATGCTGATGAATCGGGGCCGCGATGCCCGGAGCGACGAGCGTGTGCGATCGTGGCTGGCCGACGTGAAGACCGCTATCTCGCTGTCTGTCGACGGCGTAGAAGCCCGGGATACCTGTGAGCAGCACCTCGGCTTCGATGGTCCCGTCCATGTGGAGGATCCAGCTGAGCTGGTAGTCGTAATTGTCCACGGTGAAGAACGACGCCAGCACCAACTCCCGCGACCGGCGCGATTCGCCGAAGTGCCGCCATAGAACCCCGCCGTCACGCTCGTAGAGCGCCACCGCGCGGGGAACCTCGATCGGCCGGCCGAGGTGATCATGAATCCACGCGCTCCGAAACAATGCGTTTGGTGGAGTATCTTCCCCCTCTACGGCGGGGCGGAGACTGTAGTTCGACAGGCTGACGTCGCCCTCGTCGCTCGGGTACCAGGTCTGCCATCCCGGGTCTCCATATGGAGTCACCATCTCGGCGATGGACGCGCGGTAGAGAACAGAGCGCGGACGACCGTTGTCGTGGTAGGCCATGTCGTAGAGTTCGAGGCCTCGTCGCGGGCTGACGCCGAAGTTCACCGTCCAGTTCTGCCACGTGATTCGGGAGCCGCTGAGCGTAAAGCTGGGCCCGTCCGCCTGGACGATACTAAATGCCTTGAGCGCGGGCGGGGCCGGCGGCCGGGTCTCGGTATTCGCCCCGTCGGAATGGTCTACGTCGCCGCGCACCTCGAAAGTCTCCAACCGCCCGCGCGTCAGGTTGACCGACATCTCCAACGGGAGAAATGCCCGGCTCATGTTGAGTTGGTCGTTCCGCCACGCGAACGCGGCCACGATGATATCGCCCTCGCCTTCCGGCAACAAAGAGCCGGCTGGCAGATCGGGTCCCACGCCGATAGTACGATCGTTCGAAATGTGGAAACGCCGCTTGAACTCCGCCCAGCGGGGATCGGCGAAGATGATCTCTCGGGTACGCATCAGCGTCAGAAAGATGATGGGGGGGTCGCGGGTGTCGAGTTCGCTCCAGGAACGCAGCTCGGAGGCGTTCAGATCGACCACGGCCTCCGCCGCGGTGCGCGTCGTCCAGTCGTAGGTTACGACATAGGCGGCCCGCCGCACGCGTGAACCAGCAAGATCCGCCTTGACCTGTTCTTTGGACGGCTCATGCAGTTCCATCATGCCGATGCGTGTGCCGTCCTGTAGCTGCCCTGACGCCTGGAGCACATCACGGGTCTGCTCCATCTCTGCCGCCGTCAGGGGGTCCAGTGGATGCGGATTTCTCGCTCGACCGGATCCAACTGCCTCGTCGGCTTCCACCGCCGCGCAACCGGTCAGGAAGACGGTCATGGCGAGTGAGGTTAGACCCAATAACAACGCAGGGCAATCGATTCTGTCCATGGGCTTCCTCCGAGGCGCAGGTGTGCGGAACATCAACGCCGAGCTCCCGGTCGTCCGGGCCCCGATCCTTCCAGAATTACAAATGATCTATCGCTTCGACCAGGCGCGATGCAAGGTGGCCAATCAAGTTGACAGACCCAGACGCCAGTGATACGATGCCGCCAATGGCCAACGATCTGCACCTCCAGACGGCAAGGGTCGATGGTCGAACGGTGGCCTACGCCGAGGCTGGCGATCCAGGCGGGGTGCCGGTGTTGCATCTCCACGGGGCGGGATTGAGTCGCACCGCCGTGCAGCTTGGGTCTCATGCAGAACGGGGGTACGTGATGTCGAGATTGACTGGTGTCGAGAAGCACGGCGCCTCGCTGCGGGGGAGATGCTCTTTGCATTGCACGATCCCCCTTCTCGTAATCTTCCTTGGATTGTCTTACGTGCCGCCCGCCCGGGGACAACAGGAGCACACACGGGACCGGGCGGTGATGCCACAGACTGCGTTCGACGGTCCCGCGCTGGAGTTGGATTTCCCGGCCCTCCACATCGGTGTCGCCGAGTATGCGGAAGGGCCAACCGGAGCGACCGTCTTCTACTTTCCCGAGCGCATCATGGCCGCCGTCGACGTGCGAGGGGGAGCACCCGGTACGTTGAACACGGATGGGCTCAGACTGGGCTACGAACAGTCCTTTGTGCACGCCATCAGCTTCGCCGGGGGCTCCTCGTACGGCCTGGCCGTGGGCCCCGGTGTGGCGGACGAGATCAAGTCGAGGAGCGCCGACGCGGGCGAATGGGACAACATCGCGGTGGTCGCGGGGGCCATCATCTTCGATTTGGGGGGACGGCGTTACACCACTGTCACGCCGGACTACGAACTCGGCCGGGCGGCTCTTAGCGCCGCGCGCCCCGGCCGGTTCCCCCTGGGCGCCCGCGGTGCGGGCCGGTTCGCGATGCAGGGAGGGTACTTCGGTGATCCGCAGCACTCCGGCCAGGGGGGCGCGTACCGACAGGTCGGGCCGACCAAGATCGCTGTCTTCACGGTCGTGAACGCCGTAGGCTCGATCGTGGACCGGCAAGGGCGAGTCGCCCGGTGTAGCCGTCCCGTCGAATCCGGTTGCCACACCATCAAAGATCTCTTCGTCGAGAAAACGAGGACCCTGCTCCGTGACGGCGCGTCGGATGGCGCGTCTGGAGGAATGGGGCTGACCGAGAATACGACGCTCACGCTGGTGGTGACCAATCAGCAACTTCCTTTCTGGGCCCTGCAACGTCTTGCCGTTCAGGTTCACACCTCGATGGCTCGTGCCATTCAACCCTTCAGCACCGCATCGGACGGTGACGTGCTGTACGCCGTGACCACCGGCGAGATCGAGAACCCCGAGTTGAGTCCAAGAGACCTCGGCGTGCTTGCCGGCGAGTTGGCCTGGGACGCGGTGCTTGCCAGTGTGCCGCCGGTCGAGTCCAGGGCCGAGACGAGCCCCGTCGACGTCGATCCCGAGACGCTGGCGGCGTATGTCGGACAATACCAGTTCGCGCCACAAACGCGGGCGACGATACGGCTGGACGGGGGGCGACTGCGAATCCGAACACCCGAGCGAGCGAGTCTATATCTCCCGGCCGGCGAGACCATCGATCTCATCCCGCTCTCGCCGACCGAGTTCGAGCTTGGGACCGAGCGGGCGGATTGGCTGCGCTTTGAACGCGCGCCTGACGGCCGGATTGTGGGCCTGGTGATCAACCCGGGGCGGTGGCCGATCCCTGCCACGAAAATCCATTGAAAAAAGAATCTCTGCCACGGATTGATATTATGGACACGGATGGTTCACGTAGCGATACGGCAGGCGGGACCCATCCCGACCAATCCGTGCTCAAAAGATCAATCCGTGGCAGCAGTTCCTTTATTGAATACGGCAGGCGGGACCCATCCCGACCAATCCGCGCTCAAAAGATCAATCCGTGGCAGTAGTTCCTTTTTTGGAGGTCGTCATGACGCAGTCCCTCTTCACCCGCCCGAAGATCGTGCTCGTTCTTGCCCTGAGTATGCTCGCGCCGTCCCCCGTTCTGGGACAACAATACGATGTGCTGATCCGCGGAGGGCGCGTGATCGACGGCACCGGCAACTCCTGGTTTCGAGCCGACATCGGAATCCAGGACGACCGCATCGCCGCGATCGGAGACCTGCGTGACGCCACCGCGGCGCGGGTGGTCGACGCCACCGGACTCTACGTGACGCCCGGGTTCATCGACCTGCATTCGCACGCCGATCGGGCCATGGCGTCCGAGCACCTCGAGGCCCGCCGCGCCAAGAGCCTCAACAGCCAGGGCCTCACGACGGTCCTGGGTGGAGCCGATGGGGGAAACATCGCTTGGCCGATCACGGAAGGCATGACGGAGCTCGAAAGGATGGGCCACGCCATGAACTTCGTGCCGATGGTGGGCTTTAACACGATTCGACGGGAGGTCATGGGCGACGACTACGAGCGAGAGGCGACCACCGCAGAGGTGGCCCGCATGAAGGAGTTGGTGGAGCAAGGAATGGAGGCGGGAGCCTGGGGACTCGGTGCCGGTATCGAGTACCGGCCCGCCCGGTTCAGCTCCCCGGAAGAGGTCGTCGCTGTCGCCGGAGCGGTAGCGCCATACCAAGGGTTCTATGTCGCGCACCAGCGCAGTGAGGCCGCGATGCCGCTGTGGCAGCTCCCGAGCACGGTGGATGACTGGCCGGTCGACGGCCTCCAGGGGCTGGAAGAGACGATCAACATCGCGCGCCAAACGGGAATTCGTGTGGTGGCCAGTCACCACAAGGCACGGGGGCGCTCGGCGTTCGGCCGGTCGCAGCACGATACCATCGTGGTCAACCAGGCGCGCGCCGAGGGGCTCGAGGTCTACCTCGACGTCTATCCCTACGAAACGTTCGGCGGCGGCCCGCGCCCCATGATCCCCCGCTGGTCCCTAGTGCATGACTCGATCGATACCAGCGGTGGCCGTGACAGTCCCGTGTATCGAACCGACGGCATCTTCGACGACGCGCGCACGCACCTCCGCCGGCGGTGGGCGGACCGCGACACGCGCAAGACCATCGCGCGTGACATCGCCTGGATCGTCGACCACAACGGCGGTCCCGACCGAGTCCTGGTCGTGGACTATCCCGACTCGTCCTACGTGGGGAGGACGCTGGCCGACCTGGCGGCCGAGCAGGGCGTCACGTATCAGGACATCGTCGTGCGGATGGCGCTCGACGGCTACGAAGACGTCGTCGGCGGCGCCTGGACCCGCGGGTACGGCATCCACGACGTGGACGCGGTTACGTATTACAAGACCGATTACACCGCCACCAGCTCGGATGCCCAAGTGAGCGGCGTCGAGGGTGTCGAGCGGTTCACGTCCCGACCGGGGGCGCATCCCCGCCACTTCGGGGCGTTCACCCGCAAGATCGCGCATTACGTAAAAGACCTCCAGGCGATCTCGCTGCCCCACGCCGTGCGCTCGATGACCAGCCTTCCGGCTCGGATCATCGGCCTCGACGACCGCGGCGTCCTGCGTGTGGGGTACAAAGCGGACCTCGTGATCTTCGACTTCGACCGGATCCGCGATCGGGCCACCGTCCTCGAACCCGACCGCTACAGCGAGGGGATCGACTTCGTGATGGTGAACGGCGTCTTCACTATCGACGGGGGTCAGTTCACCGACGAGCTACCGGGGGTCGTGATTCGCCGGAAGACGGGCCGGTCGGTGAGCTGAACGCGCCGGGCTTGTCCCGGCTCGCGTCCCAGCACCGGCCTGCAGCTATCGGCCGACGGTGATCAACACGCTTTATCGGAGACTACCCACGACGCACTACTCGCCACTCACCTCAAAGACGAATCTCATTCCCGATTCGAGATGCTCGGCGATATGGCAATGTACCATCCACTTGCCGGGATTTGACACTTCGAGGAGGATGTTCGCCACGGCTCCCACGGGCATGAGCATGGTGTCCTTCCAAACCAAATTGTCGTTGGGCACGTCGTTCAAGTCGAGGATGAGAAACCGCTGCCCGTGAAAGTGAATGGGATGCTGCATCGCGTGAAACGTATGGCGATCGTTCGTGATGCGAATCTTCACGACGTCGCCGAGAGCGAACCGCCACTCGATATCCATGTTGCGTTGGCCGGTAGCCGGATCTTCGATGAGCCACGAGACTTCGTTGGGAGTGCTCGCCCAGTTCATCATGGGCATGGTCCGGCTCCACTCCACGCCGTTGAAGAATGTGGAGTCAGCCCGCATGAGCTGCTCCACTGCCAAGGGGAGGTTCCGGGTCTCCAACCGAAGGATCATCTCGTGGTCTACGGCCTTGTCGAAATACTGGCGATACCGATCGATGTCCGCGATCACGTCGTCGTGGTGACGAAGGTGGCCGAAAGAGTCGCCATGGTCTTCAGCAACTCGAGTCGACGACACCTGGATGGTGCCGAGAGTGTCGACTTCGGCGAAGTAGCTGCCGGTGATGTGATTGACCCCTTGCACCCGATTCGTGAGCGTGACAGTCCCGGGTTCGGGAAATTGGGCGTCGACGATATAGCGTTCAGCCGGGGCGATGACCACGTTCTCGACCCACTCTTCCCGCTCGAATTTTCCGATGTCTGATCCTACGACTTTCAGGGCCGCCCGCTCGACGCCGAGATTGAACGTGCGAGTATTGGACACGTTGGTGAAGAAAAAGCGCACGACTTCTCCGCGGTCCACCTCGATCTGGTAGTGTGGCTCGCCGTTGATCAGGAAGACGTTCCCAAACCGCCCCATGAATGTGTGAGTCGCGCGCTCGAGGCCGAACGGGATGAGCCCCTGGTCGCCGATCAGAATGTCGTCGAGCATGACAATCTCTTCTCGGTTTGCCGGGCCAAAATAATCAGGGTCTTGGGAGCGGACCAGCATATTTCCGTAGAGGCCAAGATCCTGCTGGATGTCTTCCCGATGGTGGGGGTGATACCAGTAGATGCCCGGGTCGCGAAAGAAGACCTGATATTGGAAGGTCGCACCAGGCTCCACCGGGTCTTGCGTTACGAAGGGAACGCCGTCGAATCGATTGTCGAGCCGGACACCGTGCCAATGCACCGCCGTGGGCAGACTGATGCCATTGGTGAAGTTCACCACAATGGTCGCCTTCTCTGGAACGTGTAGGAGCGGTCCGGGATACTGCCCGTTGAAACCATACATCGTGAAGGTGCGGCCGTTGATTGTCCGTTTGACAGGGCGAGCCTCGAGGCTGAGCGTATCGCCGTCTGCGAGCGTGATGAATTCGCGGGGCTTGGCGTCGGGGATCCGTCCAGACCCATTCCCCGGGAGGAACGGCGAGACATCGGGGACCAGATTGGACAGGCCCGGTGGCATCTGAATAGCCGGGTGCCCTGGCGGCATCGTCCAGGTGGAGTCGCGACCGTGCCGGGGTGACCTCGCAGCGGGACCAGGAGGGGGCGGGGGCGGCATGACAGCGCTGGGCGCGGTGAACAAGAGGTCGTGCGACTGGAGACGTGAGCTGGGCGACGTACCGCGCATCACCAGCCGCCCCGTTCGCTCCGCGATAGCGGGCGACCGTTCGGCCGAAATGAAAATCATGAATTTGTTGAAGTCAACGTCTCCGAGCGTTGTCTCCCCGTTTCGAACTTCACCCAATTTGATCATGGGCCGAAGGATTGGGGTCGTGGCCCATGCGATGTAGGTAGCGTACTCGCCGAGTGAATCTGGCGGCGGGAGGCCCTCAACTTCGAGGCTTACGCGGTAGCGGTGTGACCCATTTGGCGCGACCGAAATCCCGAACGGCGACGGAGGATAGGACAGCCATGCTTTGCCCGATACGCCAGGGAGGTCGGGAGTGCCGTAGAGGTCCATACAGTAGATGTCGCTCCGGGAACCATTCACTGATATCCCGAAGGCCAGGCACTCGGCCTGGATGTTGCTACTCGTGCTCTGGCCGTGGGTAGTGTGAATTGCGACGACGGCGAGTGTTGACGCTCCGATGATTCGCCAATGATACCAAGCCATGGTCATCCACCTTGGGCATGCAGGTCTGTCCCACGCGACGCGTTCGGTACTGAGAGCACCGCCAGAGCGCAAACCAGGCCAATGATCGAATGGACTCCCTGCTCCCTGCTCCCTGCTCCCTGCCAACCTAACGCGTGGCCGGTTGGTAGCAATCGTGAAGATTGCCAAGGGTTCGAAACCGTCGTACGATTCCAAAGACAAGGGAGGCAAGTCATCATCAGGTACCGCTCCGGACAAGGACCCGATGGACGTGAGGGCTATACTCGAGAGCCACGTCGGCGGGTCTTCGAACAATTGAAGTGAAGGCTCGGAGCGGTTCTGCTAACCGAAGGAGACGCGAGATGCGTGGATTCAACAAATCAGCGGTGGCCATAGTCTCTTGCCTTCTCGCGGGCTCTTGGGGCAGTGCACTCCACGGCCAGTCGTGGTCGGACCTTGCCCCCGAGGTGCGCGAGCACGTCCGCGTCCGTGGTCCAATCGTAGCCCTCGTGCACGTGCAGGTCATCGACGGAACCGGCGGGCGGCGCGGTCCGGTCAGACGGTCGTGATCGAAGGCAGCCGGATCCTCGCAGTGGGCCCGGACGGGAGGGTAGACATCCCGAGAGGTGCAGAGGTCCTCGATCTGGCAGGGCACACGGTGACGCCTGGGTTGGTGGGGCTGCACGATCACATGTTCTACCATCCAGCTGGGTGGGCGGGGACGGTGATTCAGCACTCCTACTCCGCCCCGCGCCTCTATCTGGGAGCCGGCGTCACGACGGTGCGGACCACTGGGAGCTTCTCGCCCTACGCCGAGCTCAACCTGAACGGACGCATCCGCCGGGGGAAGGTGCCGGGCCCGCGGATGCACATCACCGGTCCGTACGTCATCTCCCCAGGACCGAACGCGGCACTCGACGAGCTGGGTATGCATGAAGTCGCCTCCACCGCGGACGCCCGCCGTGTGGTTCGCTACTGGGCGGAGGAAGGGGCCGAATGGATCAAGGTCTATACGCAAATCAGCCGCGAGATCTTCAGTGCCGTGGTGGACGAAGCTCACAAGCACGGCATGAAAGTCACAGGGCACCTGTGTTCGATCTCCTTCAGTGAGGCTGCGGAGCTGGGGATTGACAACATCGAGCACGGACTGAGGACCAACTCCGAGTACGATCCGCGGAAGCAGCCCAACGAGTGTCCAGCCAACTTCGTCCAGGCTGCAGCCGACGTGAATCTGAAGGGCGAGGAGGTACAACGGACCTTCCGCACCATGATCGATCGGGGCGTGGCAATGACGAGCACGGCGGTGGTGAACGAGCAGCTCTCCCCAAATCGTCCCGTCACCGATGACCGCATCAGGGAAATTCTGGCGCCGTACGCGTGGCAGGGCGAGGTAGCCCGACGCGCCGAGCTCAATCGGGAAGGGATACGAATCGAGATACCGTCGACCAGTTTCGACGCCTCGGTGTATGCGCGTCTCTTTGAGAAGTCGCTCCTCTTCGAGTACGAGTTCGTGAAAGCGGGTGGGCTCATGGCGGCCGGGGTCGATCCGGCGTTCGCAGCGTTAGCCGGTCTCGGTGATCAACGGAACATGGAGCTCTTCGTAGAGGCCGGATTCACCGCCGAGGAGGCTGTCGAGATCATGACCGCCAACGGTGCCCGGGTGTTGGGGGTGTTCGACGAGCGGGGTACCGTGACCCCCGGGAAGCTCGCCGACCTGGTGGTGATGGAGGGAGACCTCACGCGTAACCCGCGAGCTCTCCGCAACACGGTGATCGTCTTCAAGGACGGAGTCGGCTACGACGCCAAGTCCCTCATCGAATCCGTGAAGGGGGTCGTGGGCGTCCGGTAACGCGCCGTGTCGGGCCTGTGCCTCGGTAGCGGGCCGCCATCGGTAAGCCGAGGCGCTCGTATATCCCGGCTTCTGCCCAACAATTCGCGAGAGGTGGGGGGGCGAATCCATGGTCGGCTGCGCAGGCGTTCCTGGAGGCTCTTCAATGACCGACGACACGAGGCCACGTTATCGCCCCCGATCCGCGAGCTCCAGATAGAGCGCGCTATGGTCCAGCGCGCTCCGTCCGTGATCGCACATCTCCCGGTAGAGCTTCTCGGTGAGCCCGAGTAGCGGCAGATCCAGACCCAACCCCTGCGCCAGCTCCCGCGACGTGCGAAGGTCCTTCAGCTGAAGCTCGGCCCGCCCGCCCGGTTCGAAATCGCCGTTGATCATGCGCTCGCCATGCTGTCGCAGGATCGGGGAATCCGCAAAGCCACCCATCAGCGCTTCGCGCACGGCGGTGGGCTCGGCTCCGCCGGCGCGCGCGAGAACTAAGGCTTCGGCAACGGCACCGATCGTGATGCCGACGATGATCTGGTTCGCAAGTTTGGCGAGCTGCCCGCTGCCCACCGGGCCCACCCGCGTCACCCGGCCCATGGTCTCGAGCAGGGGACGCGCGCCGGTAATTACCGTTTCGTCACCCCCTGCCATGATCGCCAACGAAGCATCCCGCGCACCCCGCTCGCCCCCCGACACCGGTGCGTCGATGTACCGGACGCCGACGGCCTCGAGACGAGTTGCGTGTTCTCTCGAGGTGTCCACCGGGATGGAACTCATCACGACAACCGTCGATCCTTCTCCCAGCGCCTGTGCAACGGACCGCCCGGTGGAGTCCGGCTGGAACAGGACCTGGGTCACGATCGGACCGGTGCTGAGCATGACGACGACGAATTCAGCCCCGATGACCGCTTCACTGGGAGATGCACACAACTCGGCACCCTGATGCACCAAGCCGGCTGCTTTCTCAGACGTCCGGTTCCAGACGCGGGTGGGAAACCCCGCGGCCAGCAGGTGCGCGCACATCGGAGTACCCATGATTCCCGTGCCGAGGAAGGCTACGTGCGCCGTCATGCGGGAAGCACCGTGACTTGAACCACACCGGCGGATAGATCAGACACCGAAAGAAGAAGTGTTAAGGCATGCATGTAAGACTCCTTATCCTTCTTTCTCGTTCTGGCTTCTTGTGTACTCATGTCCCTGACGGGCGCCGACGCTCCACGCTCTCCCGATACTTGTTCAGCCAGGCCAGCGAAGCTTCTGTAGAGCCCGTGGGACGGTACTCCCCCCCCACCCAATGCTCGTAGCCCTGCTGGTCGAGAATCCGGAACACCTCCTGCACATCGAGGCTACCCGTTCCCGGTTCGTGTCGCCCCGGGACATCCGAGAACTGCACATGACGCATCTTTCCGGCCAGCTCACGCATTGAGGCGTATACATCGCGCCCAGCCATCCGATCGTGGTAGGTATCGAACTGCAGCCCGAGATTCTTTGTGGCTGCCGCCTGGATGGCATCCAACCCTGCCACCGCATCCGGGATCAACACGCCGGGGAGGTCAACCGTGTTCATCGGCTCCACCATCGCCAGGCAGTTCACCTGCTCGAGACAGGCGGCGGCATATCGCAGGTTCTCCACGTACACGTCGAAGCACTGCGAACGGGATGTGCCTTCGGGAACCCGGCTAGGGCCGATCTGCACGACCGCGCCACCTCCAATCCCCTCGCCGAACTCGCAGGCCTCGCCGACGACGGTGCGAAATTCCTCCTCGCGGCCCGGCACTCCCGAGAGCCCCGGCCCACCTTCCACGAAGTCGCCGAGCGAGGCATTGAAAAGCGCAATCGTCACGCCGGCGTTGCGCGCTGCTCGTGCGACGGTCGCCGGATCCACGCCTTCCGGGTCGTGAAATTCCACACCGGTGAAGCCGGCCTCGCGGGCCGCCGCGAACCGGTCGACGAATTCGTGCTCGCGAAACAGCCAGCTGATGTTGGCGCAGATATTCAACATGGGCCCCGATCCTCCCAGTACTATATTAAGGAATAGGGCAAACCGCAGGTGGTGTGTCGCCTGGTGAGGTGCATCACAAGTCTCCTCCCTTCGGCTGGACACGTCTAAGACCACGGGGCATACTAATGCGGTGACCGCGGATCAGAACCTGGACAGCTCCCACGTGGCAACTGGCGCCTCCGTGACCCGCCGGGGATTTCTCGGCGTGGCGACGGTTGGAGTGGTGACGGCGTGTGGAGGGCGGGGGCGTTCATCGACGACCCAAACCCGCCCCGTACCAGTAACGGTGGCGCCGCGCCGGAACGTCACGCTTGTTCCGGTCACGACGACGGCCGACAAGATTCAGGTTCGCTTCGAGGACTACCCGGCGCTGCAGCAGCCGCGTGGCTCTCTCGGCCTTCTCCCACCCGGGTGGCCACAGCCGATTTATGTTGTTCGTTTGTTCGAGGGCGGCTATGCTGCGATAGCGTCGACATGCTCGCATCAGGGGTGCACGGTTCAACTCGAGGGTTGGGATCTCCTGTGTCCGTGTCACGGGTCCATCTTCCGCCGCGACGGGCGGGTGGTCATTGGCCCGGCAAAACGTCCGTTGACGCGCTACCCGGTTGAGGTCTCACCGGATGGGGTGCTGACGGTCGATCTTGCGGGCATTTTCGGGGAAGGCCTTGGGGAGTGACACCTGTAGGCAACGATCGAATGGCCACGGAATCCACGGAAACCACGGACCCCCGCACCCCTCCCTGAATGTGGGTTCCCCTCCCCCCACCATGTGGATCGCCAACGCGGAGGAAGACATCCTACCGTGGCTCATCTGGGGTGAGGTGAGATGGCTCTTCGTCGAGGAGAGTCGATAATGAGGACGCAAACTATCAGTCGAGGAGAACGCAGATGAACTGTCGAACCGTGTGGAGTACGATATTGACGTCCGTTACTCTTTTGCTGTTACCGCGTGTGGCCGACGCTCAAGCGAAAGAGTACCTCTACATCGAAAATACCATCGGCGGTGACGTCACCGTCATCTCGATTCCGGAACACGAAATCGTAAGCACGATCCCCGCCACGGTCATCGGACACGATCCTGACGACGTCATCGCCTCATCCGACGGCACGGTTCTCTTTGTCAACCGTGGCAGCGCGGAAGACGTGCTGGCCATCAGTACGGCGACCGAAGAAGTATTGTGGAAGGTATCCGTAGGAGGTACACCAAACCACTTGACGTTGTCCAACGACGATCGATACCTCTACGTACCGTTGCTCAATTCGACGTTCGTCGAGGTCGTCGACACCGAAAAACGAGAGGTCGTCGATCGGATCCCCGTGGGTTATGGGCCGCACACCACGGTCCTTTCGCACGATGGCAACCGCGTGTATGTCGGTAACATTCTGAGCGATCGGATTGTCGTCTTCGAGGTCGGAACGCACCGGGTGGTCAAAGGCATTCCGATGCCTGAAGGCGTTCGCCCGTTTCAAGTCTCCGCGGACGAAACCAGGCTTTGGGCTCAACTCTCCAAGCTTCACGGGTTCGTAGAGGTCGACCTCGCGACGGATCGGATCACGAAGACGATTCATCTGCCGACCCTGGACAGAGCCTTATCCCCCTCGGCCAACGACTGGCCCGCCACCTTCGGACACGGCATGCAACTGACACCGGACGGACAATACCTGTTCGTTGCGGCCACGTTGTACGATTACGTGGCCATCTACTCCGTACCGCAACTCGATCTGCTCGCGACGGTGCCCACCGGGAAGGAACCGGGCTGGCTCGCCGTCAACCACGATGGGCGGTTCGTGTACGCGACGAATCGGGCGGATAATACCCTCTCGATCATCTCGGTGGCCGAGCGGCGGGAGATCCGGCGTCTCCCGGTTGGTAACTTTCCGCAACGGATGAAGGCGGTGATGGTGCCCCGACGGACGGTAGAGTCCCGTTGAGCCGCAACACTTGCTCGGCGCGACCACGATGACAATTACACGAGGTCACGGTCCCTGATGCGCAAGACGAGGAGTGCCAAGATCGGGTGGCGGCCAATAGCAGGCCTCGTCGGTCTCGCGAGCGTGATGGCCACCCAACCCGCCGCGGGTCAGGCGGACATGACGCTGGAAGATTCGATGACCGTCGCTGCACTCGCCGCCGGACAGGCCGCGGAGGTCATGTGCTCCCAGGTCTTTCTCTGGGGGCGCAATCCGGCGGACGTCTTCCGGGAAGAACTGGATGGGATCGCGTTGGCGCCACGCGCGCTCCACCCTCGCGGGACGCTACCGGACCCCACAACACGCTCGGCGCTGTCGGTTTCGATGTACGGGGAGGACCGGTATTCGGTGATGCGCCCGGGACTGGGCTGCGTCCTGATGCCGCGGCACAGCACCTTGGACGATACCACCTCGTTGCCGGCCATCGACCTTCCATCGCGCAAGCTCGAGGCCGCACGGATCGCATGGCCCGAGGGTGATCTTCTCCCCAACGCGCCGCTCCCGCCGGAGGTCGATCGGCAACGGTTGGACGCCGCCCTGGAGATGGCGTTCACCGCCGAGAAATACCGTCCCAGCCTGACGACGGGCGTCGTCGTGGTGTACCGGGGTCGAATCATTGCGGAACGGTACCGGCCCGGCTGGGGCACGCACATCGGCTACCGGACGTGGTCGACGGCCAAGAGCATCACGAGCGCTCTCGTTGGCATCATGGTCGGCACAGGAAAACTCGACGTAGAGGCGCCGGCGCCGATTCCCGAGTGGCGGGGCGAAGGGGACCCCCGGGGCGAGATCACGCTGGCCAATCTCCTGCACATGTCCAGCGGATTGAATACCGACGGCGGCGGGGGGCCCCTCACCAATCAGGCCTATTGGGGTGGCGTCGACACCAGAGCGCTGATCGCCCGCACCCCGCTCGAAGTCGAGCCTGGGACGCGGTGGAAGTACGCCAACTTCGATACGATGCTGCTGCTGAGTTCCGTCAAGACGGTGATGGGAGACGACCAGGCGTTCCTCCGCTTCCCGTACGAGGCGCTGTTTCACCGCATCGGGATGTGGCACACGGTCATGGAGCCCGATCCCTATGGCAATTTCATCGGAAGCAGTCAGGTGTACACGACGGCGCGGGACCTCGCCCGGCTGGGCCTACTCTACTTGCATGACGGGGTGTGGAACGGCGAGCGGATCTTGCCCGAGGGCTGGGTCGCCTATTCGGTGACACCAGCACCCACCACCACCGGCGCGGCGCGGCCCAATGGCTGGGGGTACGGTGCCCAGTGGTGGCTCTTCGGCGAGCACGTTCCGAATGTACCCGACGACGCCTTCACCTCGGGCGGGGCGCGCGGGCAGTTCGCGACGGTTGTGCCGTCGCGTGATCTGGTCGTGGTGCGCCGGGGTTTGGACCGGATCCGGTTCGAGGGGGGAACCAACTGGGATCAGGCCGCATTCGTCGCCGACGTGCTCAGTGCTATCTCGGAAAGAAGGTGAGACGTGAGAGGTGAGACGTGAGACGTGAGACGTGAGAGGTGAGAGGTGAGAGGTGAGACGTGAGACGTGAGACGGCCCCTCACGCCTCCCCCGGGAGGGAGGGGAAACCCGCGTCGCAGTCCTAGTTCGTCCTCGTTCGTCCTTCAGTCGACTGAAAATACCAACCGATACACGCTCGTCTCCGAGTCGTAAACTCACAGCCGGCAGCCGGTGCAATGGAGTGTCTCTGGAATGGCCATCAGCCGGTTCACGTCTATCGGTTCGCGACACGTTTGGCAGAAACCGTAGGTGCCGTTTTCGGCTCGCTCGAGCGCATGTTCGATGAGGCCGACCTCCTCGCGAGCCCGTGACATGCTTCCCTGAGCCAGCCCCTCATTCATGAGGGCGTCCATCCTGGAAAGGCGTCCGACGGTCTGCTGGTCGAGCTGCACAGGACCATCCCGCTTGGCGCGTTCGAGGCTGCGCGTCAGTCGCGCGTGTTCACTCTGCAAGATGTCCTTCAGTTCTTGGAGCTGCGGCGCGGTGAGTTGTGGGTGGGGTGCTGTTGGTTGCATGCGGCCTTGTACCTATTCGTCGTTGATTCGCCGAATCGGCCGAGAGAGTCCGCCGCTTGTCACGCGGCTGATCCCTCGGCTCATCTCTTCACTCCTTGCTCGCGCAATCGCTCATTGTCCCCCCGGATTTGGGTCTTCCGCCTTGAGCCGGAGGATTTTCTCCACCATCCGATCACGCCACGCCAGAACCTCGGCACGAGGGGCGCCTCCCTGCATTAGGTCGGTTTCCGCTCCGAGCCGCTCGACAAAGTCGTCGTCGACAACCGGCGTTCCGGTGATGTCATCCATCAGCGCCAGGTAGACATCGCGGTATCCGGTGTAGTAGTTGCGCACGCCGCCCACCGCATTCGTATCGCCGACTCCGAACGGACCCATGAGGGCCCATCGCAGGCCCAAGCCGTCCCTGATCACCGCGTCGACCGCGGCCACATCGGCGATGCCGCGCTGCACGATATTCATGGCCTCTCGCACAAGCGCCACCTGCAACCGATTGAGCAAGAAGCCGTACACGTACTTCGAAAGCACCACCGGCGTCTGCCCGATGTGCTTCATGAACGTGCAGGTCTGCTGCAAGACGTCGTCGGTCGTCTCTTTGCCCGGAACAACCTCCACGACGGGGATGACGTGGGGTGGGTTAACCGGATGGGCGACGATGCAGCGCCCAGCCCCCTCGACTCCCTCGGCAATCGCTGTCATATCGAGCGCGGAGGTACTGCTTCCCAGAATCGTCGCGGGAGTTGCCGCCGCATCGAGCTCGCGATACAGCGCTTGCTTTACATCGAGCTTCTCCGGCCCGCTCTCTTGGACATAGTCTGCTCCTTGAAGCGCCAGGTCCAACGAGTCGTGTAGCGAGATGCGAGAGCGAATGGCGGCCGCGTCGGCGGGGCTGAGCCGCCCGCCGGTGGTCAGACGCGCGAGATCTTCGTCGATCCACGACGCGGCTTTTTCCAACTGTTCTGGATCACGATCGTACAGCCGGGTCTCACAACCTTTCCGAGCAAACAGCTGGGTCCAGCTCCGACCGATGACGCCGGTGCCGACCACCGCGACCGTATGGATCGTCGATTCCGTCATCGCTCACCTATCGTTGAATATGGACCGTCGATTCCCCCATCGTTCACCTATCCTTGAATATGGACCGTCGATTCCCCCATCGTTCACCTATCCTTGAATCTGGACCGTCGATTCCCCCATCGTTCACCTATCCTCGAATATGGACCGTCGATTCCCCCATCGTTCACCTATCCTCGAATATGGACCGTCGATTCCCCCATCGTTCACCTATCGTTGAATATGGACCGTCGATTCCCCCCATCGTTCACCTATCCTTGAATATGGACCGTCGATTCCCCCATCGTTCACCTATCCTTGAATATGGACCGTCGATTCCCTCCATCGTTCACCTATCCTTGAATTCGGATCCGAAGATGAGCGCACGCCGCTCGTCTTCGGACACCGCGGCTCTCGGCTTGGCTCCGATGAACCAGAAGAGGAGCCCGACGGCCAACCCGCTCAAGAGGATGGACCACTCGAGTGGGAATCCCTCGGAGTTGACCCAGAGGTCTCGAATGGTGAAGAGCAGAAAGGCCAGCGCGCCGAGGGTGGCGAGGCCGATGACGATCATTCCTCCAGGTACCCGGTACGGTCGGACGGCGTCGGGGCGTGTCACGCGGAGTCGGATCGTGCCGATGCACACGAGGCTGAAGACGCTGGCGAAGCCCATCGTCGCCATGTTCACGATCGGGCCGATACCGCCCCGGCCCAAGAAGACGCCGAGCCCCCCGATGAACCCGACCAGCAGGATGGCACTCGTTGGCGTGCCGAATCTTGGGTGGACGCTCGAGAAGAAGCGCGGGATCATCCATGCTCGAGACAGAGCGAAGAACACCCGCGACGCGGCGATGATTACCGCGTTCCAGGTCGTGAGAATGCCGATCAGGGCGGCGAGCACGATGAGCTTGCCGAGGAATGGGGAGCCCAAGGCCGCTTCGAACGCGGCGGCGGCGGGGAGCTCGCCCATCTCGAGGAGTTGCTCCCACGGCATGATCATCGATGAGGCGAAGATCACGACGCAGTAGAAGACGCCGGCGGCCACCACACTGATGACGATCATGAGGGCCGCAAGCTTGACGGGGGTTTTGGGAGACTTCTCCTCCATGACCTGGGGGATCATGTCGAATCCGGCGAGGAAATAGGGCGCGGTGATGAACGTCGCGAGGATCGCCGGCCAGATCGACCCGGTCTCACTCCGCCGGAAGGCCGGCTCGAGGTTGGCAACGTCGCCCATGATGATCGCCGCGCCGATAAAGACGATGCACACTGCGAAGAACGCGTACATCATGTACTCCTGCACCGTCGCTGCCCCCTTCACGCCGCGTAAGTTCAGCACTATGAAGACAACCATGACCCCTAGTCCCAGGAGCAGCCCGCCGAGGTAAACGGTCTCTCCGGCAAACTCATAGAGGGCGCGGCCTTGGATTCCGGGAACGAGGTTTTCGGCGATCAAGCCGAGCGAAATCGCCTCCCACGACGTGACCGCGGTGTAGATGAAGGCCAACAGCCATCCGGTGATGAATGAGACGAAGAGCCCAAAATTCGCGTAGGTGTAGGCCACCTCGCCCCCGGACACCGGAAACAGCGCAGCCATCTCCGCGTAGCAGAGCCCGATGAGGGCGACGAGGAGCGTGCCGGCGGCGAATCCGAGGATCGCCCCTAGGGGCCCCGACGGCTCGAGCCAGAACCCGAGGTAGATGACCCATCCGACCCCGATTATGGTGCCGAACGAAAGCGTGAAGAACTGCCGCAGGCCAACCGATTTGCCGAGCTGACCTTGTGCCGTGGGGGGTTGGACCATTCGCTAGGCGTACTGCGTCGGCGTCTCGGACAGTCCCAGCATGTCGCGGGCCTGGGCGGGGGTAGCAACCTTACGGTTCAGTTCATTGATGATCCGTGCGGCCCGCTCGACCAGTTGTGCGTTGCTCTTGGCCTTCTCGCCCCGGCGGAAGTACACATTGTCTTCGAGACCGACTCGCAGGTGTCCGCCAAGCACGGCCGCGAGCGTCGTCATCGGAAGCTGGTGCGGCCCGATGCCGGAGCAGAGCCAAAGTGACTCCTCGGGAATCTCGCGGAGCAAGTGCACGACGTTGTCCACGGTGGGCCAACTCGACGTCTGATAGCCCATCACCGTTTGCACCCAGTACGGCTTACCAAGCAACCCTTCATCGATCAAATAATTCAGTACCCACGCGCCGCCCGGGTGGTAGGTCTCGAGCTCCGGCTTGATGTTTCGCTTCTGCATCTCGGTCGCGAACCATTTGATCTGTTTGTATGAAAACGGGAGACACTCATCGTAGAGCACCTCGGGTCGAGGATCCGGCAGTGGAGCCTCACGTGCCTTGATCTTGAAGCGGCTCATGTCGGGCGTGAGGTTGAGCGACGCGACCTCGGGTTGGGCGTCGAGGCACGAGATCCGCTCCTCCATCGTCATATCCGGACCTCCACCCGTGGTGTTATTGATGATGATGTCGGGACAGCGTTCGCGAATTTTCTTGTTGACGTCGTGCCACACCTCGGTCGTCGTCCCGGGCCGAGTGATATGTTCAGGGTTTCGGGCGTGCACGTGGACCATCGACGCGCCCGCCTGGTACGCGTCGGATACGGAATCGGCGATCTCATCCGCAAACTCGGGAAGGTTGGGGTTAGACTCCTTGCCTTGAATACCGCCGTTGCACGCCACGCAGATGATGGCCGGTGGCATCCCTGTTCGCACCCGCTCCATGTACTGGTACGCGTCGGAATATCTCCAGATGTGGCCATTGCTGTTCGAGCTCATAGTCGTCTCCTGAAGGCGACATCGATGTCGCCCCAAAACATTAAGAATCGTCTCCGGTCAACCATCCCAGTTGTTCGTAGGCGGGATTGGGATGGGTATAGAACCCTTCCCCGGACTTCACCCCCAACTTTCCCGCCGCGATCATGTCTTGAAGTAACTTGGGGGGTTCATCAGAAGGGTCGCCTGATGCGTTGTAGTATATCATCTCGACGTCGCGTACGACATCAAGACCAATCATATCCATCAATCCGCATGGACCCATCGGTGTGTGCCAATCGAGCATCCACCCCCGATCGATGTTTGTCGGCGTGCTGTACCCTTCGTCGAGGAGGTGCAAGACTTCCTTCTTGACGGCACGCCAGATCCGATTGGTAGCGTAACCTGGGATCTCTTTCTCCGCCACGATCGGGACGAGACCGAGCTGCCGGAGAAAACGCTGCGCGGCGACGGTGGTTTCGTTGGACGTGCCGGGATGTCCCATCACCTCTACCTTGAGGTGGTCCGGCGTCCCGAAGTTCATGTTGATGAAACGCTCGGGACGATCCGTGGACTCGGCGAGCCACGAGCCGGGCATCGACGAACTGTTCGTCGCGAGATATGCATCGGCATTCGCCAATTGTGCGATTTGTTTCAGGACGCGACGCTTGAGGTCGAGATCTTCCGAAACGGTTTCGATAATCCAATCAACCTGACCCACGCAGTCGCCTAGGGTTGAGCATGGTATCAAGCACGCCTGCGCATCACCTCCAACGCGAGCCTCCAAATCTCCGCGAGCCACGCGTTCGCTGACGAGGCCCTGCACGGCGCCGACGGCATCGGTGACCGCCGACGGCATCACATCGTACACCCGGGCCTGCACGCCCTGGATCACGCAACCGAAGGCGATGCGTCTTCCCATGGTGCCGGCGCCAACGATGCCGACTGTCTCGACCGCCTGTTTCGACCCTGCCATGCTCTCCTCCGCCGCTAATGAACGCGGATGGATTGTGGATTTCCGCGGATCCAGCTCGGCAAATCCGATGCCGGGTGCGCTCGTGCTCCGCATTTTCGTGCTCCAGCTCGACAATCCGCAGGATTCCGCACTCGGTCCGCGGTCCTCCGCGGCCCCACTCCGGTCAAATCATGTCGCCGGGATATAGTGTCGGCGAGTCGCGGTTTTCGCTAGTGCGCCGCTGATGAACGCGGATGGATTGCGGATTCCCGCGGATCGAGGCAAATCCGATGCCGGGTTCGCTCGTGCTCCGCATTTTCGTGCTCCAGCTCGACAATCCGCGGGATTCCGCACTCGGTCCGCGGTCTGCCGCGGCGGAAACTGTCCCAACCCCGGCCGATCGGTTAAACTCTCAACTCCTAACTCTCAACTCTGGTGCCCTCATGCTATCGAGACGACTCTGGACCTCTCTTTCCGTCGCCGCCGGCCTCATCTTCACGAACCTTTCTGCGCATGCACAGGACGACGAGACCTGGAGCATTGAAGAGTCGAGGGCGCCGTCCAGGAGTACGCTGCAGTTCACTGCCACCGAGGGCACGTGGATGAGTGTGGATGTGTCGCCCGACGGGAGGATGCTGGCGTTCGATCTCCTGGGACACATCTACCAGATGCCCATCGGGGGCGGCAAGGCGACCGCGCTCACCGAGGGTCGCTCGTGGAACCTCTTGCCGCGGTACAGTCCCGACGGCACCAAGATCGCCTTCACGTCCGACCGTAGTGGGAGCGAAGACGTGTGGGTGTTGCACCTTGGAACCGACTCGCTGGAAAACATCTCGAAAATGGGAAACCCGGTGGTGCGACCCACCTGGGCCCGGTCGGGACGGGGAATCTACGCATCCGAGCTGTACGACGGCGCGAAGATGAAAGTGCACCGGTTCAACCTCCTCGGCAAATCACAGGAGGTGACGTCGGGCGAAACATTCCAGCCGATCACCCATTTCGAAGAACATCCGATCAGTCGGTTGATCTTCTTCGAGCACCTCGATCGACAGTTGCACACGAGTGGCGCCCGCATCAAGACCTACGACATGGACACAGGGGAGATATCGGTGTATCGCCAGCGCGCGGGTGGTGCATTCAACCCTGCCCTGTCTCCCAACGGGCGCTACATGGTCTACGGGCATCGCGACGACCAAGAAACGATCCTGGTGCTGCACGACCTAGACACGCGGAGAGAACGGGTATTGGTGCGCGGCCTCGACCGGGATCACCAAGAGTCCGGGACCTACTATTATGGCATTTCTCCCAACGTGTCGTGGCACCCCAACGGCGAAGAACTGTTCGTGGCCTTCGGAGGCAAGATTCGCGCGGTGAACGCGACATCGGGAGCGGTACGAGAGATTCCGTTTCAAGCACCCGTACATCGTCAAATAGACGAGACTATCCGGTTTCCGATCGAGTTCCCGGAAACTGCGCGTACCAATGTCAACCGCTGGGCGCATCGCACCGGCGCGGGAATCGTGTTCGAGGCGTTGGGTGACATATACCTGAAGCGTGGCGACCGCGCGACGAACCTCACCAACTCGCCCGAGCACGAGACGAGTCCCGTGGTGGATGCGGCATCGGGTACTCTATACTACGCCACCTGGTCCGACGAGGATCTCGGCGCCGTATACCGCCGTCCGATCAGTGGAGGCACGCCCACCCGCATCTCGACCCGGCCGTCCCAGTACGGCTCGCTGGCTCTCTCCCCGGACGGCGGTACGCTCGCGTTCGTCAGAGGGCGCGGGCAGATGCAGAACGGTACTCGGTTGGAAAGCCAGACGCAGTTTGAGTTGGTCCTGGTTGGTTCGGACGGCGCCGAGCGGAAGGTGACGGACGTATCTGGCACCCCGAACACACAGTCGCGACTTCCGCTCGCCGTGCGATTCGACCCCGACGGCGATTGGATTTACTACACCGAGTTTTTGTCCGACACCTTGACCCTGCGGCGCATCCATTGGGAAGGCACGGAGAAGACGACGTTGTATCGGTTTCCCCACGGCGAGAGTGCCGTGCTCTCGCCCGATCTGTCGTGGATCGCGTTTCGCGAGTACCATCGGAGCTTTGTGACGCTGTTCGAGTGGATCGGCAAGACCCTCACGGTGGCCGCCTACGACAACCAAGGACTCGCCCAACGCGTGGACGATTCGGACGGCGTGTATATGGCCTGGTCCGACGACAACACGTTGTCTTGGTCCCGTGGCGGGCAGCTCTACGAGAAGACCATCGACGCCATTCTCGCCGAGGACGGGGAAACGAACCAGACGGACATCGCTATCACTTACGAGGTCGCGCGGCCCACATCCACCGTGGCTCTTACCAACGCGCGTGTGATCACGATGGACACCGAGCGCAGCGTTTTGATGGGAGCGACGGTGCTGGTGGAGAGAAATCGCATTACGGCTGTGGGGAGAGACGTGGAAATCCCATCCAGCGCGCGCGTGTTCGATCTCGCAGGCCACACCATCATGCCGGGCATGACCGACGCCCACGCCCACCCCAATCCAGCCATATCGCAGACCAACGTGGTGGAGCAACGGTTGCCGGGAATTTCGGCCGGACTCGCGCATGGCGTGACCACCCTGTACGAGTTGTACGGCACCGAGGAGAAGGATCCCTGGGTGCGCGACATGATCAGCTCGGGGAAGATGACCGGCCCCCGACTGCTGTCGGTGGGCGCGCCGATGTACGGGCTCCGCACGTTTCGGCCCAAGACCTATCGTCCCATCGATTCGTACGAGGACGCGCTGCAACATGTGCGCTACAGTCGCGACCAGGGCATCACCGCGTTGAAGGACTATGTCAACTTCACGCGGGTCGACCGACACCAACTCGCCACCGCGGCGCGGGAACTGGGGCTGAACGTCGTGGCAGAGACGGCGAGCAACTCGCAGATGAATTTCACGCACATCGTCGACGGGTTCACGGGTCTCGAGCACTCGATGGGCCTGACGCCTCTCTACCAGGACGTCATCGAGCTATTCAAGGCTTCGCGCACGGGTGTCACGCCGACGCTGCTCGTTGTGTACAATGGGCCGACAGGGCAATCGTGGTTCGATCAAGCATTGCGGGTGTGGGAGGATCCCAAGTTGCTCAAGTTCTCCCGTTCCGACGAGCTACGCAGGTTCCGGCGAGTGACCCATTACTGGGACGACGACCTCTACGCGCCGGAGATGGCCGGCGAAATGAAAAAACTGTTCGACGCCGGCGTACTCGTGAACGCCGGCGGCCACGGACAAATGCTCGGCCTCGACATGCACTGGGAGATGGAGCTGTTCGTCCAGGGCGGGTTTACACCGCTGGACGCCATTCAGGTCGCCACCATCAACGGCGCAACGTACCACGGCTTGGGAGACAATCTCGGCTCCATCGAGGTCGGCAAGCTGGCCGATCTCATAATCATGAGCGCCAACCCGCTCAATAATATAAGGAATACACAGAAGATCGTGTACGTGATGAAGAACGGCGTACTGTACAGCGGTGACGATGCGGCCAGGGTGTATCCGGATCCGGCACCTGCCGGGAGGATGTATTTTATGCGGTGACGGCCCGTGACGGCCGGTTACCGGTTTATCGGTTACCGGTTACCGGTGACCGGTGACCGGTAACCGTGGACTCCGTGGCTATTCAAATCGGCGTTACCGGCGCCACTCAGCGCACCACCGGCAGCAAGACGTGTGACGCATATCGCCCGCCGTGTCGCACCACGTTGGTCGCCGTGACCCACGTCGTCTCCGAATAGTTGTCCCCGCCGGTGTTCAAGTTTCGATCGTACATGGGGAAGTCGCTGCTACTGATGTCCAGCCGGATGCGATGGCCGGGTCGAAAGTGATGAGCTGTCGCCTTGAGCAGAACCTCGATGCGGTAGACTTCCCCGCGCTCTAGCCAGATCGGCTTGTCGAACCCCTCACGGTAGCGCACGCGGAGGATCCCGTTCACCACGTTCCAGGAGCGCCCTTCGCTGTCGACGTCCAGCAGTTTGGCGGTGAAATCGGTGTCCCTGGCGTCCGACGAGATGTAGAGAACCGTTTTGACCGAGCCGGCGATGGTGACACCCTCTTCCAGCGGCGGTGAGGTGTACACCAGGAGATCATCTCTCAACTCGAGGTCGGATTGATCGAAGATCCCGGCCACGTCGTCAGGATTTCTGGTGCAGCAGATGGTGCCCCCACGCGAAGGAAAGGGTGTCGCGGGATTGTAGACGAACGTGTCGCGACCCTCGCGCGCCGGTGTGGTGGGCGACAAAGTGCCGTCCCCTTCCCGGCTCCGGGCGTTCCCCGCGCTCGATAGGTAGTACGGCGTGGGGATCATGCCGGGCACGGGCCAGGTATCGGCACTGCGCCACTCGCCGAGACCCATGACGTAGTAGTGCACCTTCGGCAGCTCCGTGACGCCGTTGTCGATGCCCTTGACCCAGTGGTCGAACCAGTCGAGGTACAATCGGTAGTAGGGGAACCGCGCGTCTCCCACATCGCGATCTCCCACCATCGTGTGTTCGAAGGAGCCCCGCTCCGAGGAACAGTGGACGGTCGGCGACATGATCACGAACTGATTGTCGCGACCGCGCGCGGATACCGCGTTCCGCCGCATGAGATTGAACGTGTAGAGTGTCTGCTCCGGCGTCAGGTCCAACCACGAGTTCACGTGCAACGACGGCGTGTCGAACTGATGGTCGTCGCTCACGTATCCCACCTCGGCCCAATACGGGTCGGCGGGTGGGTGGGAGATGAAGTCCTCGAAATCGGACGGCGGGAAGTTCGCCCGCCGCGCCATCGTCACAAGGGGAAGCGATTTGAGCATCTGGGGGAAGTCGATGTTGAGGCGGTTGCCCCTGATAGTCGCACGCTCGGAAATCCGCACCTTGTGCCCCGCTGTCGCGAACCAGCCGAAAATCGAACTGAGGGTCACGGCACCACCGTCGTTCACCCCAAAGTTGGTGTAGAAGCCGCCCGCCGGGCCCACCGCCCCACTCGCCGACTGTGGGATCATCGCCACGTGAGCCGGATGGTGCGTCGTGGAGAGCAGGTACTGTACCTCTCCCAGATACGAGCACCCGTAGGTGCCCACCTTCCCACTCGACCACGGCTGCCGCACGATCCAGTCGATTGCGTCGTAGCCGTCCTGCGCGTCGGTGATCTGCACCCGGTAATCGCCCTCGGAGGAGAACTGTCCCCGCACGTCCTGCACGACCACCATGTACCCTTGTCCTGCAAAGAACTCGGCAGGGACGGTGGCCCCGCGGTAGGTGTCCTTGTTGTACGGGAGACGGATCAGAATGACCGGCAGTTTCTCCCCGGCCCCTACCGGCTTGTACAGGTCGGTGGCCAGCCGCACCCCGTCCGGCATGGAAACCATGACGTTCTTTTGCAAGGAGTGTTCGTAGCGTGCCTCCGGCAGTCCCAATGGCAGGTTGGGTCGCTGGGCCACCACCGGCGTGGCGACGACGCAGAGAGCGGCGGCAAGGCAAAGGACGAAACCGAACAAGCGACGATGGATCATGTAAGCCTCCACGGAGGTGACACTGAGGCTACCTACCGGTTGTTGGGAAGAACCGGCAAGCGCACGCGCGACGGCCGATTTCGATCGTGATACACCGTTTGTGCGGCAACGCGCCACTCGGTATCGGTGGCCACGGGGTTTCCGGTGTTTTGATTCGGGTTGAACGCCGGGTAGGCACTGCTCGAGATCTCGATGCGAATGCGGTGACCCGGCATGAACGTGTGACCGATGTCGAACAGCTCGATGGCGTATTCGTACACACGGCCGGGCTCGATGAGCTCCTCGCGCGTGTAGCCGTTCAGGTAGCGTGCCCGCTTGATGCCCAGGCGGGCACCGAGGCGCACGGCTCGCCCGTCGGGGTGGACGTCAACGAGCTTCCCGGTAAAATCGGTGTCGAGGCCGTCGGTTTCCGCATGCACGATGACGAACACCCTTCCGAGTACCGTCAACGGCTCGTCTAGCGGATCGGTCGTGTACACCAGCACGTCGTCCCGCCGCTCGACAGCACGCTGATCGCTAGCTGATGCACCGCCCGCCGGCGCTGGATGTCGGGGATTATACGTGTACCGATCCGGCGACTCCGCCCCGGGGGGTGACCAGTTCAGCACGCCGTTCCCTCCCAGCGTGTTCGCGTTGCCGCCGCTGTGGAGAAACAGGTCGCGCATCTCGACATTCTTTGGAGGATAGTTCTCGAAGTGGTGCCAAACGTTGGATCCGGTCGTGTATACACGCGCGCGGGGAAACTCGAACCGTTCCTTCTCACCTTTCAAGCAGGCATCGAACCAGCGGAGGTTGAGGTCGTTCACATGTACGACCGACTCGCCACTGAAATGCAGCTCGCCGACCGACAGCGCTCCACCACGGATCGACTGCGGGTGATCCCACGGTCCGATGATGATGTACTGGTCATCCCGACCAGGGGAGAGAGCCCGCATCTTCTCCCAGTAGTAGATCGCCCCTGGTTGATCGCCGTCGAACCATCCGGTGTAGGTCAGCGCCGGGATATCCAAGGTGCGGAAGTCGTCATCGACGAATTGGATGCGCAGCCAGTACTCGTCGAGCGTGGAATGTTCGAGGAACTGGCGAAACAGCGGCATCTTTCGCCCCATAGCCGAGTCCATCGTCAGTAGTGGCCGGTGTTGGAAAAGGGTCTCCCAGTCTGTGTTCGCCTGATTCCATAGGTTCTGCGTTCTCCCGGATGTGAGGTTGATCCAGGTTTGAACCCAGCTCATGTTAAAGGCGCCTCCCTGGTACGGGATCTCGTCGAAGTAGCGTCCCGCCGGGGCTTGGGGGATGATGCACGTCAAATGGGGTGGGGCTTCCAGCGCAGCCAGCCATTGGTTCGTACCCAAGTACGAACCGCCCACCATCCCCACCTTGCCGTTCGACCACGGTTGCTTGGCGATCCACTCGATGGTGTCGTACCCGTCCTCCCCGTCATCGAAGAAGAAGCCGAACTGACCATCGGAGTCGCCGCGGCCTCGGGCGTCCTGAACCACGAACGCATACCCATGTTCATTGTAGAACGCCGCCAGGTCCGGCCAGTCGAAGTAGGTGTCCCGCATTCGCATGTATGGCGTGCGCATCAATACGGTGGGAAACATTCCGCCGTCTTCCGGAACCCATATGTCCGCAGACAATGTGACGCCGTCCCGCATCGGCACGCGCACATCAAAGCGTGGCTTACTTGCGGTTGCCGGAACGGGTTTCAACGGGGGGCTGACCTGGGCCTGCATGGGTTCGGGGAGCACCAGTGCTGCAGCGGCCACCATCAACGTGACTACGGTCATCATCAGCGTCACTATGTGTTGGGGTTTCATCGGTCACCTCCTTCCCGATCGACATCCCCCTCGTCAAAGACGGGTCTCGGTTTGAGCACGGGGAGAATGATCCGGGTCGCCCGCTCCAGATCGTGATAGATGATCTGGTGGGCAACCCTCCAATCGGTATCGGTCGCCACCGGGTTCCCGGTGTTCTGGTTGGGGTTCACGTAGGGATATGCACTACTGGAGATCTCGATTCTGATACTGTGCCCGGGAAGAAAACTATGTCCGATGTCGTAAAGCTCGATCTCGTATTCCTGCGACTCCCCGGGGGGCACTAGCTCTTCTCGGTCCAGGCCGTTGCGGTATCGCGCGCGGATCACGCCGGCCGCTTTGGCACCCAGCTTGATTGCCCGACCGTCGGGGTACACATCCAAAATCTTGGCCGTGAAATCCGTGTCCCGAGCGTCAGTGGCAGCGAACAGATTCACCTTTATGTTGCCCACGACCGTAACGGAATTAGGTAAGGGCTCGGAGGTGTACACGAGCACGTCGTCCCGGCGCTCGATCGTTCGGTGGTCGAGACCCAACGCTTGCCCTTCGATCCCCGCGGGCACGGGATCTTTGGGATCGAAAGTGAAATGGTCGGGTGGCTCGTTCCCCGGCTCCTGCCAGCTCAGAACGCCGTCGCCATTCAGCGTGTTGGCGCTCCCGCCGCTATGGAGGTAGAGCGTTTGGCCAACCACGTCGGGCGGTGGGTAGTCCGTGAAATCGTGCCACTCTTCCGAACCCGTGATGTAGACGCGAGCACGGGGGAAGTCGAACGACTCCGATTCGCCTTTGAGGCAGTAGTCAAACCACTGCAGGTGTAGCTTATCCACGTCCACCACGGATTCCGGGGCGAACTTCATGTCTCCCAGTTCCTCGCTGCCGCCACGAATTGCCCCGCCGTGCGTCCATGGGCCGATGATGACGTGCTGGCCATCCCGGCCGGGGGAGTACGCCCTCATCCCCCGCCAGTAATAGAGCGCGCCGGGCTGATCACCATCGAACCACCCCGTGAACGTCAACGCGGGTATGTCGACAGCCTGGAAGTCCTTCTCGAAAAACTGAATCCTCTTCCAGTAATCGTTCATGACCGGGTTAGTGAGGAAGTCCCGGTATAATGGCATCACCCTACCCATCACCGAGTCCATCGTGAGGAGGGGCCGGTGTTGGTAAATTTTGTCCCAATCGAGGTTGGTGGCATTGCCCTGACCCATGCGTCCGGACGTGCCATTTATCCACGACAACGCCCACTGCATCATGAACGCGCCGCCCACGGCGGGAATCTCCTCTAGGTATCGACCGGCCGGAGCCTGCGGGATGATGCAGGTCAAATGCGGGGGATCTTCCAGAGCGGCGAGCCACTGGACCGTGGCCAAGTAGGACCCACCCACCATCCCCACCTTGCCATTAGACCACGGCTGGGCCGCAAGCCATTCGATCGTGTCGTACCCGTCCTCGCCGTCGGCGAAGAAAAAGTCAAAATCACCGTCGGAGTTCCCCCGACCCCGTGCATCTTGAACCACGAACGCGTATCCATGTTCGGCGTACAGCTTGCCCAGCTTTGGGTAACGCTCCGCCGCCTTCAGGTACGGGGTCCGCATGAGCACGGTGGGGAACGTACCGCCACCGTGGGGTCTCCACATATCGGCTGCCAGGCGAATGCCGTCTCGCATTGGAACCATGACGTCGAACTGTTGGGCAATCTGTTGAGCGGCGCTTTGGGGAGCGCCGGCGAGCAAGAGACCCAGGCTGAAAAAGATGGGGGCGGGAGCGCGCACATGCCGCATTTTAGACCTCCTATCGACGGTCCGAGGGGTGCTGCCTAACTTACGTGCCGTGCAAACCCTGGGCTAGCCGGGTTACGGGATATTTCCAAGCACTCTGGGCCGGAATTGCGGTGACTTATTCCCCCCCCCCCGGCCACTACCGCTTCTCCCACCGCGCTCTCGTTTCCCGTTTGGATTGCATATAGAGACTGTCCAGCAATAACGCCGGGTCGCCGATCTCTCGCTGCCAGCTGGCGAGACGACCCTGCAAGTCGTCGAGCACGTCACGGTACGGATGGATTGGCAGCCGCCGGGATTGACCCGAATCGGTTTCCATGCGGACCCCGCGCAAGTTCCGGTAATAGAGGTTCTTCATCTCTTCAGGATCGTCCTCCAGATCGTACAGCGCGTTCCCGCCCGGATTGAGATACGTTCGCACCAGCTTCCACCGCCTCGTCCGCACCATGCGGATGAACTGCATGCCCCCGATCTGATCCGGCGTGTACTCCCCGAAGATCTGCTGATGCCACTCGACCGGCTCGCCCCGTAGCAGCGGGGAGAAGTCCCGGCTCTGCGTTGAAGCTTCGGGTGGCGCTTGAATGCCAAGCATGCCGAGTACGGTCGCATATGTGTCGATGTTGGAGACGAGCTCATCGATCACCGTCCCCGGCTCCACCACGCCCGGCCAGCGAACGATCAACGGCACCCGCATCGCTAGATCGAACATGTTGATGACAAAAACATTGTCGGCGAGGGTGTGATTTCGCATGGGCTGCGCTCCACCTTTCCCCTTCAGCCCCCGATGGCCGAACAGATACCCCTGATCGCTGGTGAACATCACGATGGTCTTGCCGGTGAGATCGAGTGCGTCCAGGTGGTCCAGCAAGCGCTCTAGATTTCGATCGATAGAATGAATACTGGCGTAATAGATGATCAACTTCTGCTTCAGCAGCTTGCGGTGCAGGGCGATCGCCTCGGGAGCAGCCGGCTCTTGATCGTCATCGAGAATCGCCTCGCCCGGATCGACTATGGGAACAATCGGATCGAGGTCCGTGAAGGGCGCAAGATCTTCTTCCGGCACGGGAAGGTGTGGGGCATGGGGTGCGCGAAAGTGCACGAGGAGGGCGAACGAACTATCCCGATGGCGCTCGACGAACTGCATAGCGTCGTCGACGAGAAGGTCTGGTAGCGGACCGGATACAACGCTCGGCTTGCGGTCACGCATCAGCACCGGGTCCATCGGCCGATTCCCGCCGTGCAGAAACCCGTAGAAGTAATCCAGCCCGAAGTGCCTGGGGTCGTGGTCGGGGAGCGTTCCCAAATGCCACTTCCCGACGAGACCGGTTGCATATTCATTTTGCTGCAGGACCCGAGGCCATGCGGGTACGCCCCGCGGAAGGCCCTCGTCGGGGTTCCGTAGGTACGGTACGTCCGGCATGCCGGCCTGAATTGCATAGAGACCGGTCAGATACGCGACCCGACTCGGCGTACACACGCCCGAGGCAGCGAAGGCGTTGGTGAAGAGTGCGCCTTCCCGGGCTAGTCGGTCCATCGCGGGTGTCACGATCTCGTCGTTGCCGTAGGCGCCGACACCCCAGGCTCCCTGATCGTCGGTCAGAATGACTATGAGATTCCACCGATCGGGGAGCGACGGGCCGCTCTGCGCGCCCGCGGCGCGAACACCCCACGACAACGCTGCAAGTCCCAAGAGCATGCCGGTCACGAGCCGCGGCTGGCGAGTTGGAATCATATTGGTCCGCATGTCAGTCACGCACCCCTCTTGAAACCGGGATCAATATCACAATATTGGAATTTCAATATAAGTATTCGGATTTGCTTTCCCCTATCCCAAGTATCACCCTTGGTCCTGGTGGCTGGGTCGGTGAGGAAGGCGAGGATCTTAATGAAGTATATGCAGAAATCAGCAAAAGAATTATTTACAAAGCATCATTTGATATGAAAACCCTGCACGTAACCAATCGCAAAGCATGGCGGTCCTGGCTCAGAAAACATCACGACAAGGAAAAGGACATCTGGCTAATTTACTACAGGAGAGATTCAGGCCAGCCTAGAATTCTTTACAACGATGCGGTTGAGGAGGCGTTGTGCTACGGCTGGATTGACAGCACAGTGAAAAGTATTGATGCAAAACGCTTTGCTCAGCGCTTCAGCCCAAGGAAAAGAACCAGTAAGCTATCTCAAATGAACAAAGAGCGAATCCGCACGCTCATCACCGAAAAGAAAATGACTAAAGTAGGGCTTGCCGCTATCGCTCATGTATTTGATCCGACAAAAGATGGGGTCGAGCGTTTTGTTATCCCGCCCGATATCCTAAAAGCCCTGAAAACCAACAAGCAAGCCTGGAAACACTTTCAGAAATTCCCAGAGAGCTATAAGCGAATCCGTATAGCATACATCGAGAGCCGAAAGCGGCACGGCAAAGAGCAACGCGAGAAATCACTCAAGCATTTCATTGCCATGACCGCTAAAAACAAACGTTTCGGCTTTGTAAAAGAAATGTCATAAAGAAAAATCATACTCTACGTAGCGATGATCGCCACGCCTTACCTCCGTTCCGAATACCGCTCCCAGAAAAACGGCTCGAGTGCTTTCTGCCGGGGCCACACCTCGTCCATCGTCTCCCCGTTCCACAGCACGCCGTTTTTCATGACATAGGTGATATGCGCAGTGTTGCGGATGTCGTCCAAGGGGTTGGCGTCCAGCACGATCAGATCTGCGAGCTTGCCGGCCTCGAGCGTCCCGATGTCACGCTCGAATCCCATGGCCCGGGCCGGAATAGTCGTGGCGGTTCGCAGAGCTTCGACCGGCGTGAGGCCACCCATCGCCAGTGCCCACAACTCCCAGTGCGCGCCAAGTCCCTGTCGGTTCCCGTGCGCGCCGAGGCCGATGTTGCCCCCCGCGTGCAGAATGTCGGCCGCCGCTTTGGCGATCGCTTTGAAGTGATACTCCTCTTCCGGAATCAGTTGGCGTCGTCGCGCCTTTTCGTCTACCAGGCCGTGCGGAGTGAAGCGGCGGAGCTTCACGTCATCATGCACGTTGTCGACCTGATAAAAATACGTCTCCGCCGTGGGACCACCGTATCCCACGATGAGGGTCGGTACGTAGTCGGTCCCCGCGCGGGCCAAGAGAGATATGACATCCCGATAGAGCGGCGCCGTGGGAATCGCGTGCTCGATTCCACTGTGTCCATCCATGACCATCGTAAGATCGAAAAAGGTGTCGCCGCCACCCTCAGGGGTGACGGCAATGTTCTCCGCTCGGGCCGCCTCGACCACCCACTGCCGCTGCTCGCGACGCCGCTGCATGTATTGCTTGATCACCGTCGCGCCCAACGCCTTGAGGCGCCGCACCTGCTTGCTCGCGTCCTCCGGACTCTTCACCGGGTTGGAAAACGGCGCGTCCCACCCCCAGATGATGTCACCGGTGCTGTACACCCGCGGGCCCAACGTCCGACCGGTCTCCACCATCTCTGCCAACGTGAAGATCGTCTGGCTCCGGACCGACACGTCGCGGATCGTCGTGACCCCATACGCGAGCTGCGCGATCAGCGCCCAGTTGCGCTCCGGATAGATCTCCGTGTCTTCGTCGTAATAGTGCGCGTGCAAATCGATGAATCCGGGAATCACCGTCTTCCCACTTACATCGATCACTCGCACATCGGAGGGAGCCTCCACCGTTCCCGACGGACCGACGGCCGCAATCCGGTTCCCGTCCACCAGAAGGTCACCGCGCTCAATAACGCCGCCCTCGTCGTTCGACATCGTGACGATACGAGCACCGCGCAGCAGCACGCGTCCTTCGGGAAGCGACCGGGGAATCGTGACGTCGAGCAAGGTGGTGTCCGGCTTGATGAGCTCGGCACCGGCGCGGGCGTCGGCGAGATCCAGCCGATAGAGCTTCGGACCCCAGCCCCATGTGAGGGATGTTCCGTCGGGGGACCAGTTCACGAAGGAGCCGCCCTCCTCGCTGAGCTTCGAGACCGGGAGGCTGCCGCCCTCGAGTTTCACTTCGACGGGCCCGTCACCCCCGGTGGGAAACGGCACCAGGTACACATTGAGCTGCTCGGTGAAGGCCACCCACGAATCGTCGGGCGAGGGGATGATGTCGTCGGCGAACGTGAACCGGAGATGCCGACGCTTATCCGTACCATCGAGACGGATCGAGACGAGGTCGGTGTGCTTGGGGAGGAAGCCGCTGGTCTCACTGTCCGAGAAGTACACCCGATCGCCGCGTGCATTGAACGACGGGCGCACGGCCTGTCGTCGGATGCCCCGTGGCTCGAAGGCGGTGATGAAGTGCGCCGGTCCTTCACGAGCCGCGTCCAGCCAACGCACCTCGTAGTACTGTCTCTCGATCCCCGTACCGCCGCGGAACTCGCTGCCCGAGCCCATGAGCACGACGAGCTTGGTGCCGTCCGATGACCACGCCGGATGCTCGTAGTGGCCGGCGTTCGTCGTCAGCCGAACCGGAGAGCCCGATCTGCGGAGCGGTGCCCGGTACACGTGCCCGCCCTCGTCGTCCTGCCAGTTCACAAACGCCACCCATTCACCGTCGGGAGAGACGGCCGGCGCGTATTGAAGACCGGGGAGCTCCGCAAAGGGCACGGCGTAATCGCGTTCGGTCTCATAGAGATAGTTCTTCCCGGCCGCACTGAAGAGGATGTGTTTTCCATCGGGCGACGCGTGGGTCCAGCGCAGGAGCCGCAGGTGCACCGGGCCGTCATCGATCCGGGAGGGCACGGCCACTTTCTGGGTGAGGGTCTGCTGAAAGTGGGCGCTGAACGGGATGATCGTGGCCCGACCCGTTGCGAGATCGACCCGCCTGATCTTCCCGTGCGCAGACAACACGATGCTCTCCCCGTCCGGTGCGAACGAAAACCCCGGCAGCATGTCGGTCCCCCCGCGCGTTTCCTGCTCGTCCCGGTCGAGTGGTGCGTAGACGATGCGCTCGGTGCCCGTGTCCAGATTGCGGAGGACCAGGACTTCCTCGCCGTCGAGGCGACGGCCGAACGCCATCATGGTGCCGTCGGGGCTCAACGTCGGACGTACCGCTCCCCCGTACCCCCCGGTGAGGGGCAGCACTTCCCCCGTGCGCCGGTCGTGGCGCTTGATGGTGGAACCTCCGCTTCGGATCGGTCCCCCGGTGGAAAAGTAGATCCAACGGCCATCGGGCGACGCCACCGGCCCTGAGGGATTTGTTTCCTCGGTGGCGATTCGGAACCCCTTACCTCCGTCCCGGTGGAACATGTGCAGCTCGTTCGGTGCGGTGACATCGACCAGTGACTCTTTCCGGACGACGATGTACTCCCCGTCTTCGCTCCAATCCGGCGAGGTAAAGCCGTGGGTCTTTTCCTTGGTTAGAGCTTTCGCTTCGGTACCGTCGGGGTTGGCGAGCCAGATGTTCCGCGAGCCGGTACGATCGGAGACGAAAACGATCCGGGTACCGTCCGGCGAGAACCGCGGCTGCTTGTCGAAGGCCGGGCCGCTGGTGATCCGGGTCGCGGTGCCGCCGGTGATGGGCAGGGTGTAGAGATCTCCGAGGAGATCGAAGACGATCGTCTGTCCGTCCGGAGACAGGTCCAAGGACATCCACGTGCCCTCGTCGAGTGTGACGTCGAACTCCACGCCGGGCCCATGTATCTCCTCGATCGACCATGCGGTGGTGTCGCCGGCCGGCTCCTGTGCGAAAAGAGACGTCGCCAAGGCGGCGCTATAGACGAGCTGAATCGTGAAGGGGATGGGTCCGATCGGTCTTCCCATGGTGATCCTCGGCATTGGTAAACGGTGAAAGCCCCGCGGGCGGCGCCTGCGGGTCCGAGGGAATGTGCCACGGGTTACACCGAAACTACAGCCACGGAGTGCACGGAAACAGTGGATCTACACTACCGGGCCACGGGTTGCAGTGTAGATCGGTCGTTTCAGTGCAACCCGTGGCTATCGCTGGATCACCCTAACGATACGCCCCTTCGCATCGACCACGATGATCGGGCCTTGATGGATATCGCCGCGCAGATCGATGACCGCCGGTGAGTCGGGGGTGGTAACCCGTGCCGGACTCGTGAATGTCTTCATGAACGCGTCCGCCCGGGAGACGTCGACCCGGTACCCCAAGTCGGCGAGTGATTCCACGGTGATCGCGCTCAGAGACTGTCTTTGCCCGGCCACGAAGAACGGGGTCATGAGCTCTTCGCGGAGGAGCGATTCCCTCCAGTGTCCGTCTGAGGAGCCCGCTACCCCCATGTTTTCTACGGGTACCTTGGCCCCGCCCGTGTAGGTCGTTCCTCCCGCGTCATCGAATGCGGCGATGGCAAGCGGACCCGTGAAGTGGGTGTCGGCACCCGCGTTGGACGGCACGGATGGGTTTGCTATGAGGTCGAACAGGGGCCAGACCGACCCGATTCCGAGCACGTGACCCATTTCGTGTAACACGATGTCCAACATGCTCCCCGCACTCTCGAGGTTCATCAGGTCCACGACGTCGAACCGAATGAAGCCCAGGATGGGTAGCATCGAAAGTCCCCTCGTCACGCACGGCCTTGCATTTGCGACCGCGCCGCCGGCTCCGTCGATCGTTTCGACCTTGACGTAGATCCTCACATCGTCGACGGTGTCGGTGACCAAGGGCTGTCCTGCCACGCAGTCGTTGGCGTTTACCGGTTGGGGAGCGAAACTGATGTCGGCGATGTCGGTCGTGATGATGTTCCCCCAAATATCGGCGGCCGACACGAAGGCGGCCTGCTGGCTCGGACTTAACGCGTCGAGGAAGACCAATTCGATGTCGAAGGGAACGACCGGTCCTCCGGTCACAGCCTCGAGCGTGGTGCCCGAGAACGTTGAGAAGGCGAACAGAATTATGTGATAGGTGCCGGGCTCGGCGTTGTTGAAGACACACCTCTCCGAGTTCGTCGGGCCCCCTGAGAGGCATTCGTAGCTGTTTCTGTTCGGCGGCCGCTCGCCCCGGTGGACGTAGAGATCCACGTCGCCGGGACCCCCGGAGAGCTCGACGGTCATCGTTCCCGTGCTGGGCGCCGGAAGCTCCATCGTGAAGAGCTGCTCGGTCCCGGTGCTGCCGCCGAGGTTGGCGATCGGGACGTCCGGCAGGAGCTCCGCAGCGGCCCTGACGATCGTGTTCTGCATTACCGAGTTGTTCGCCTCGTCCGACTCGGTCACCGCGTCGTTCGGGTCGGCTGTCAGGAGGAGCGCGTGCGTTCCCGCGGCCAGAGGTCCCACCGTGAAGGACACGTCCGTCGCGGCTCCTTCGGCGAGGGCGGCGAGGGCGGTGGTGGCCACTACGGCGCCGCCGATCTGGAGCTCGACGTCGAAGCCGCTGCCGGACGTCAAGTCACCGCTGTTCGTCACGGTCGCGGTCACATCGACCGTCTCGACCGTCGTTGGACTCGAGGGCGTCGCAGTCAGCGGCCCCACCACGAGATCGGGCTGCGGGGGCACGCCGGTCGCGGTGAAGTCTACGGCCGGCAGGCCCGTGGTCACCGCGGTAAGACCATTGGCCCCGATCGCCGGTCCCAGGGTCCAGGTCGTCTGCGCGGCCCCGTCGCTTCCGGTGGTCGCCTGGGTTGGCACCACGGTGCCCCCGCCTGCCGTGACGGTGAAGGTCACGAGGCGGCCGCCCGCGACACCGTTCCCGAATTCGTCGGCCAGCAAGACCACCACGGGATCGGAAAGAGCCCTCCCCGTCGCGCCGACCTGTTGGTCGCCCGCTGACTTGATTAGCGCGGCGACTGGGCCCGCCACGGCGGTCGCCGTGATGTTAGCGACTGCGGAAGCGCCCGCGACCGCCACCGTGACCCCCTGAGGACCTGCTGCGGTCCCCAATGTCCACGTCGTGGAAGCCTCCCCTTGGTCGTCGGATGTCAGAGTGGACGCGCCGACAGACCCGCTCCCCGCGACCGGGGTGAGGGTGAGATCCACTGCGGCCACGGGAGCCCCACCGGCATCCTCAGTACGTACGACGAGAGGGTCCGTGAGTTGCTGTGCAACGGTACCAGTCTGAGCGTTACCGGAGATGATGGAGACCCCCGTCGCCTGCTGCTGCACCGTAACGGTGGCGGTGGCGGTCACCGCTTGGAACGTAGCGTGCACGCTGGTCATGCCGTTTCTGATCGCCGTTACTTCGCCGGTGGCGCTCACGGTCACCACCGCTGCGTCGTCGCTGGACCAGGAGACGGTCCCGTCGAATGCCTGGCCGTTCTGATCGACGATCGTCGCGGTCAAGGTCACGGTCGCGCCCAGAAAAGACAGCGTGACCGAGCTCCGGGAGAGCGTAATGGAGGTGGCCCGTGGTGCTTCGGGCTCGGTCCCACCGCAGCTCGTGAGCCCGAGCAGTAGAACCGTCATAGCAATGGGACCGACCTTGGAACGTCTCATACTCGCCACCTCTAGGCGTGAAGCGACCCTACGCGTGATACACCTCTGAAGCGCGTACGGCCATCCGAGGTTCCAGCGAGCCACCGTTCGCGGCGCCTATCCTGAGCTGGCTCCCCTGGGGGTTAAAGTCACCCTCATAGGGGATTCTGTCCACCACCATTGCTTTGTTTGGCCTTTTGCAAGAAACCCGGCGCGCTTGTTTGGCCTTTTGCAAGAAACCCAGCGAGCAGCGCCGGACCAGCCTGGCAGGGCAGCCTTGGGCCAACCGTTCCGGGGCTCACACCAGCACGCGCGCCGGGGATTCCAGAAGCGCCACGAGGTCGTTGATGAACGCCGTTCCTTCCGCTCCGTCGATATACCGGTGGTCGAAGCTGAGGCTGCACATCATCATGGGTCCAGCGCTGAGTTCGCCGTCGACGACCCGCGGGCGGTCGGCGATGCGTGATACCCACAATGTGGCGACGTGAGGGACATTAATAATCGGTGTCGTCGTGACCATCAGCGACTTCTCCAGCCCACCGGTGCTGGTGATCGTGAAGGAACCCCCACGAATGTCCGAAACCTCCAGGGATCCCGCACGACTACGATTGGCGAGATCCTCGATGTCGCGCGCCACATCCATCACTGAATTCTCATCGACTCGACGGATGATCGGGACGACGAGACCGGATGCTCCTGCCACCGCGATACCGATATCAACGCCATCATACATCACTAGTTCGTTCGCCTCTTCGTCGATGGTAGCGTTGAAGCGTGGATTGCCCCGCAGGGCCTCCGCTGCGCACTTGGCGATCAATGCCAGCGGCGTGAATTTGATCCCTCGACGCTCGCCCTCGGGTTTGAGCTGATCGAGGAGATACCGCAACCCATCTGCGCAGGCCTCGAAGCTGAGTGTCGTGGTCACAAGGGTATGAGCGGAGCGGGCGAGGCGCGCCGCCGCTACGGCGCGCGTCCCCGAAAGGCGCTCGCGTCGGATTTCCGCGGCAGGCTTCGCTTCCTCCGTGGCGTTGTCGGCGGCGAGGAAGGCTTCCACATCTTTTCGAAGTACTCGCCCGTGCACTCCCGAGCCCCGGACCTTGCGGAGGTCCATTTTGTGCTCGGCAGCGAACTTTCGTGTCGCCGGCGACGCGCGCACGCTCCCAACGTGTACCGGGGGGGCGAGATGGGTGCCGCGCTTTGGTGCGTTACCCCCGTCCGCTGCCACTGGGGAAGCAGCTTCCGGCGCAGCGGCGGTCTGCGCGACCGCCACGCTTTCAGGTGCTACCGCACCACTCTGCGTCGCCTCGTCGATCCGTACGAGCACCGTGCCGACCGTGATCACCTCGCCTGGCTGCCCGCTGACTTGCCTGACGACGCCGGAGCGCGGTGACGGAAGCTCGACGTCAACCTTGTCCGTGCTCACGGACACCAGTGAATCCCCCTCGGTCACACGGTCACCTTCGGCGACCTTCCATTCGACGATCTCGGCTTCGTGGATGCCTTCGCCGATGTCGGGGAGCTTGAACTCGAACACTAGGACTCGAACTCCATCGTGCGGATAATGGCGGCCCGAATGCGGTCGTCGCTCGGGCGGTAGTATTCGTCACCCTTACTGTAAGGATATGGCAAGTCGGGGGCAGCGACCCTCGTGATGGGAGCTCCCAGGCAGTCGAAAGCCTTTTCCTGAATGGCGGCCACCAGCTCCGAACCAAAGCCGAGCGTATATGGCGCTTCCTGTAGCACGACGACGCGACCTGTTTTTTGCGCCGAGCTAACGAGCGTATCCACGTCGTAGGGCACCAGTGTACGTAGATCTATGAGTTCGATATCGTACCCGTGCGTCGCGGCCAGGGCGTCCGCAACGCCCTTCGCGGCGTGAACCAACGGTCCATAGGTAATCAAGGTCAGGCCACTACCAGGCCTGACGATCGACGCCACCCCAAGCGGAACCGCTTCACCGTCGTCTTCGATGTCGTCGCTGAGGGAGCGGTAGAGGGATACCGGTTCCAGCACGAGCACGGGGTCGGGGTCTCGAATGGCGGTGAGCAAGAGTCCGTACGCGTCCCGCGGGGTGGTGGGCGAGACAATCTTCACGCCGCCCCCGTGGGCGTAGTAGGTCTCGATGCTTTGGGAATGCCAGAAACCGCCGCGGATGCCGCCGTAGGATGGAGCACGGATGACCATCGGAACGGTGTACTGGCCCCCGGTTAGCCAGCGGTACTTGGAGCCGCAAAACATGATCTGCTCGAAGGCATCGTGGATGAAGCCGGAAAACTGGATCTCCGCAATCGGCTTCATCCCATAGAGAGCCATTCCCACGGCGTGACCCGCGATCCCTTTTTCATCGAGGGGCGTGTCGATCACCCGCTCGGGGCCGAACCGTAACTGGAGTCCCTGGGTGACTCGAAAGATTCCACCCGCCGTACCGACGTCCTCACCGAGGATGACGACGTCGTCGTCCCGCTCCATCTCGTGCGCCATGGCGGCATTGAGCGCCTGTAGGAGGGTCATCCGGGTCACGAGTTGGATCCTCGGGTAAGGAGCAGGGAACGGGGAGCGGGGAGCAGGCCCATCCTCCCCACCCCTGGTGGTGGGGAGTGGGATGGCCCGCTCCCTGCTCCCCGCTCCCCGCTCTTTACCGCATCGCCCTGTTTCATCACTCTGCTAGATCTTTCAGGAGTCGTTCACGTTGCTCCCGCAGCATCCACGTGTCATCGGCAAACACATCCTCGAACTGCGCAGCCGGCTCCGGCAGCGGCATCGCTTCTGCCGCTACAATGGCCTGCTGTATCTGCTGTTTGGACCGCTCCCACACCTCGTCCTCCTTTGTCTGTGTCCACAGCTTGCGATGCTCGAGGTACCGGCGGGTGCGGGGTAACGGATCCCACTCGGCCCACAGCTCGGCTTCGGCATCCTGGCGGTACAGGGTGGGGTTGTCAGACGAGGTGTGGAACCCGAGCCGATAGGTTACCGCCTCGATCAGGGTCGGTCCGATCGTCGCGGCGAGATCGTGGGCTTGCTTCGTCACCGCATAGACGGCGAGGAGGTCGTTCCCGTCGACACGCAAGTTGCGCATGCCGTAGGCGTCGCCCCGTTTCGCGAAGTTCTCCGTCGCCGACTGGCGGCTGTTCGGGGTGGACAGCGCCCAGCCGTTGTTTTCGCACAACAGGATGAGGGGGAGTTTCTCGATGCTGGCGAAGTTCATCGCGCTGTGGAATTCGCCCCGGGACGCCGACCCCTCGCCGAAGTACACGATCACCCTGGTGGCGTGACCCTTCAGCTTTGCCGCCCATGCCGCACCCGAAGCATGAGGGAGGTATGCACCGACCTGGGTCGTGGATGAGACGACGTTGATGGCTCGATCGCCCACCAGGCAGGGGAGCCTGCGTCCTTTGAGCGGCTCCGTGGCCCGACCGAAGAACTGTGCGAACAGCTGATCGAGGCTGCAGCCGCGCAACAGCATTACGCCCAGATCACGGTGTCCCCGGAAGATCCAGTCGGATGGTTGCATCACGAACGCCGAGCCGATGTGCGCCGCCTCTTGGCCGCATATGGGTATCCAAAAAGCAACTCTCCCCGACCGCTGTAACTGCCACCCACGTTCGTCGATGGCCCGGACCATCACCATCGTCTCGTACATCCGCACCAAGTCTTCGTCAGCGATGTCGGGCTCGGGCAGTGAGCCGTTGGGCGCGCCATCCTTGTCGAGCACCTGATGAATCCCGAGGTCCGCCGCCTGGGATAAGGGAACCGGCACCGGTTCTCGCGGATCGCCCTTGAACTGCTCGACCTTTCTTTCCTCAACCACGTTCGCCACGTTGCTTCTCTTTTTTGAGGTTCCAGGTCTTAGGTTTCAGGTTTGAGGTATCAGGTTCCAGGGACGTAGACACCTGACACCTGGAACCTGGAACCTTCCCTAAACGGGCCTCGATTGTCCAGCCGATGACACCTCTTGCTCGGCCCAACCGAGCCGGCTCGCCAAAGTTTCGTAGCCCGGCGATTCGTGCGCCCAAACCAGAGGGAAGCGGGCCACTGTTTCTCGAAGCTGGTCGAGGTCTGCACACTGATCGATGGCGGCTCGGTATCGCCCGGCCAACATCTCCTTGGTGAGTGCGCCGTGGTAGGCCAAGCACAGAAACGGACTGTGCGACCAAATGGCCTGATGGACGTGCTCGCCGTCGGTCGGCAGGAACGCCATCATCAGTTCGGATCCGTCGATAACGATGTTCAGCCAGTCGCCGGGCCATTTAGAAGTGACATCGGCATAGGCCAGAACGGTCTCTGCTTTGACGAGGGTGGCAGGCTGGTACACCTGAACCGCCACCGTCGCACCTCGTTTCGCCGTGGCTTCGATGTCTGTCCGGAGCGCTTCGAGGGGTGTGGGGAACACGTCCAACAGGGCCACCTGCTCCGTGCGCGACAACATCGAGCGGCATCGCTCGAACACCTGCTCACGTGACGTCATCGAGTAGACGCCGTCGTCGGTCCCGGCCGGCCGCAGCCGCGCCAGCGCGTCCGACGCCATACGCTGCTGACGCGTGAAGCCGGTGTGGATCCGCGCGAGCAGCTCGTCGGGTGGGACCGCCCGGCAGAGCTTGCCGGCCTGATCCGCGATGACCGCGCCCTTCCGCTGCAACGACCCGGTCGCCTTGTACGTGTTGGCGAATGGCTTATCGATGGCCTGGGCGATACGATACCCGGTCGCTGGGGATTCCTGAACGAGGTACGCGTACACCATCGCCTCGAGCTCGGTAAAGCCCAATGCCGCCAGCGGTGGCACGCACTCGTTGATAGCCTTGACGTTCATAGTAGCAGAGGCTAAGAGTACTGTGGCTAGGCAGCCGCGTCAAATTGTGCGATTTTTCTGGCCTATAGAGTCTTCATCCTGACGGTGAGAATCATGTCGTTTCGGCGCATCACGGACAGTTGGACGGAAGGAATGGTCCTCGAGCCTTGCATGGCCGAGTAGAGCCATGGTTCCGACCGCGAGGTCATTGAAGACTCATCCGCCCAGGGTACTGGTCACAAAGATCGGTCTCGACGGACACGACCGGGGCAGCCGCCTGGTCGCGGCCTTCCTGCGGGATGCCGGCATGGAGGTCGTCTACACCGCGCCGTGGCAATCGATCGAGGGAGTGGTAACGTTGGCGCTGGAGGAGGACGTCGATCTCATCGGCATCAGCACCCTCGCCACCGATCACCTGCTCGTCCCGAAGTTGATCCAGGCACTGCGGGAGGTCGGCCTGGGTCGCGTGCCCGTCGTCGTCGGCGGCATCATTCCTCAGGGCGACGATGTCGCGTTGCGCGAGGCGGACGTGGCGCATGTATTTCATCCTGGTGCCTCACGAGAGGAAATCGTTTTGGCGGTATCGGGCCTGGTCGAACAAGCGCGCCTCGCGGCGGAAACCTGAAACCGGAACAGCACCGCCTACAACAGCCCGGTCTCTGGAGGGACAGATGACGGACGCCATGCTCAAAGATCAATCCATTCAGCTTTCGCTTCCGGGGTTCGACGAGGCGCACGAGCGTTGGCACCGGGATTATACGGAGCGGGTCTCTGACGCGACCGAGATTCACAACCGTTCGGGCATCCCCGTGAAGCCCCTCTATACGGTCGAGGATTGGAACGGGAACCGCTACATGGAGGACCTTGGCTTCCCGGGCCAGGCGCCATGGACCCGGGGCATTTATCCCACGATGTATCGCGGGCGAGCGTGGAGCCAGCGGCAACTGATCGGACTGGGGACTCCCGAGGACTACAACGAGCGGCTGAAGCGTACGCTCGCTGCGGGCGGCTCCGCGGTCAGTCTGATACCCTGCAATTCCTTCATGCGTGGCTATGATATCGACGAGGTCGACCCGCTGTTAGTTGGGACGTGCGGGACGACCGTGAACACTGTGGAAGATCTCGACATCTGTTTGCGGGATGTCGATGTCGGGGAGATATCGACCGCGCTCAACGACCCGCTCCCCTTCACCGGACTGGCACTGCTGTTGGCGGTAGCCAAGCGCCGCAACGTCCCCTGGTCGAGGATCAGCGGGACCTCGAATCAGAGCGACTACATCTCGCACTTCGTCGCCAACCACATGTTCTACCGGCTTGCCCTGCCGGGCTCTCGGCGCGTGCTGACCGATCAAATCGCATTCGTTGCCGAGCACGTGCCGCGATGGAATCCCGTCTCGGTCGTCGGACAACACATGCAACAGGCCGGGGCGACGCCCGCCGAAGCGATGGCTTTCACCCTGTGTACCGCGATCCAATACGCCGAAGACTGCATGGCGCGTGGGATGGCAGCGGATTCGTTTCTCCCCCGGTTCAGCTTCTTCTTCGACATCTCCATCAGCTTCTTCGAGGAGATCGCCAAGTTCCGGGCCGGCCGCCGGGTGTGGGCGCGCCTCACGCGAGACCGTCTTGGGGCCACGGACCCCCGCTCGTGGCGGCTCAAATTCCACGCCCAGACATCGGGCGTGGACCTGACTCGGCAGCAGCCGCTGAATAATGTGGCTCGCGTCGCCGTCCAGGCCATGGCGGGACTGTTCGGCGGACTGCAGTCTCTGCATACCGATTCCTATGACGAAGTACTCAGCACGCCGACGGAAGCGTCGGCGCGCATCGCTGTGGCGACGCAGAGCATCCTACGCGACGAGGCTCACCTGGCCGACGTCATCGACCCGTTGGGTGGTTCGTACTTCCTGGAGACGCTGACCAATCGGATGGAAGACGAGATCGAGTCCATCATCGCCAAGGTCAACGATGCCGGTGGCATGTACGCGGCCGTGGAGCAGGGCTTAGTTCAGCGTATGATCGGTGAGTCGGCGGCGGCGTTCCAAGCGCAGGTCGACAGCGGCGCACAAAAGGTCGTCGGTGTCAACGCCCACGTGGAGGACGACGACGCATCTGGGCCGCAGGCGTTGGAACGTCCCGACCCGGCCAAGATCGAGGCCCAACTCCAGCGCCTGAAAGCCTTCAAGGCCAATCGTTCGCAGAGCGCGGTGCGAAACGCGCTGGACGCCCTGGCCGCGGCCGCGAACAGCCCGAGCGACAACGTCTATCACTTCGTGGTCGAAGCGGCCGATGCAGGGGTCACCCATGGCGAGATCGTCGCATGCGTGCGCAAAGAATTGGGTTTCGGCCACCCTCTCGTGGTCGCGTGACTGCATCAGCGTCGACCGGCGACCCAACACCCCCCCTCGTATCGAAGCTGGTCGGCGGTGACCGGGGAGCCCTCGCTCGCGCGATCACCATGGTTGAGAACGAGACCGATGCGGCGCCCGGGATATTTCGGGGCATTCGTCCGCATCTCGGCCGGGCCCTCGTCGTGGGAATCACCGGCGCGCCCGGGACGGGGAAATCCACCTTGGTCAGCGCCTACGCCGGCGAGCTGCGGCGGCGGGCCCTCAGCGTGGGAATCGTTGCGGTGGATCCCTCCAGCCCAATCACCGGCGGAGCCCTGCTTGGCGATCGCATCCGCATGCACGCTCATTCAGAAGATAAAGCCGTCTTCATCCGCAGTCTCGCCTCCCGCGGTCACGTCGGTGGGCTATCCAAGACTGCAGCGCGCGTGATCGACCTCATGGACGCCGCCGGCAAGGACGTGGTGATCGTCGAGACCGTTGGCATCGGGCAATCCGAAATAGAGATCGCCGAGATCGCCGATGCCAAGGTCGTAGTGTGTGCTCCCGGTCTTGGCGACGAGGTCCAAGCCATGAAGGCCGGCGTTCTCGAGATCGCCGACATCCTCGTGGTCAACAAGGCCGACCTGCCGTTCGCAGAGCGCACGATGACGGACCTGGCCACAATGATCGAGCTCTCGTCCCGGGAATGGAAACCCCCGGTCCTCCGCACGGTGGCCACAACGGGTGAGGGAGTGAGCGAGCTCGCCGACGCCATAAGCGAGCATGCTGCTCGAACCGGGAGCACCCGCGAAGCGCGAGCGCGAGGGCGTGTGCAACGACTCATCGCCAACCTGGCAGCCCACATCGTCGCCGAAGACCTGCTGACCAGCGATGACCCCCGGTTGGCGGAGCTGTCCGAAGGCGTGCTCCGAGGGGAGGTGGCCCTCGAGGCTGCTGCCGTCAAAGCCATCACTCTGGTCGACGGTAAGCATACATAAGGAGCCGTGAGACGTGAGACGTGAGACGTGAGACGTGAGAGGGCCCCACACCGCCCCAAACCTCGGGGAGTGGAAGGGTTGCCGTCTCACCTCTCACCTCTCACGGTAAGCCGTAAGCCGTAAGCGATGACCCCGGACGGCAAACACATGTTGCGCCGAAATTCATGAGGAGTCCTAGTTCACATGACAATATCCCGTCTATCCTGTCCAAAAACCTCTGCGGTCTCTGCGGTGAATAGGTCACCGCAATTACGACCCCGAGTACCGCGCACCCGTACCACACTTCCGTTCGTACTCGCCACCACTCTCACCTCGCTCATGGCGTGCTCCGGCCCGGGGGACGTCGTGCCGCGCACGAGTCCAGGAGACCGGCAGGATCATCCGATGGCGCAGGTGCCGATGTCGAACCTCGAGATGAACTTCGCGCTGGGAAGGGGCGAAACCGAAGGTCCCTCTTTCACGACTCAGTTTGATCAACAGATCGTCCGGATCGCGATGCGAGATGGGATAGAGCTTCACACGGAGGTTTACCGGCCGCGAGACCAGTCCGAAGACCTGCCCATCATACTCACGCGGTGGCCGTACGGACTCAACCAAACTCCCGACGGGTACACCGGTATGCTCCGGATGTATCCCGCGCTCATTGAAGAAGGCTTCATCTTCGTCTTTCAGGACACCCGAGGCCGTTTTGCGTCAGACGGACAGTTCGTCACCCTGAGCCCCATGCGGGACCGGTCAGTACCCAACGCCACCGATGAATCCACCGACGCGTACGACACCATCGACTGGCTGGTCAACAACGTCGAGCGCACCAACGGCCGAGTCGGTACGCTGGGAATTTCCTACGGAGGGTTTCTGACGACCCGGTCCCTCATCGATCCCCATCCTGCGCTGCGGGCAACATCACCGCAAGCCACCTGCGCCGACATGTTTATCGGGGATGACTGGCACCACAACGGCGCCTTCCGCCTCGAGTACGCCTTTGGGTGGATCTCGTCCATGGAACAAGACATGCAGAGAGGCGAGGTACTCGGCCAGTACGACAACTACGAATCGTTCTTGGAGTTGGGTCCGCTCTCCAACATCAACAAGAAGATCCTGCACGGACAGGCGCCGAGCTGGAATGCCTTCACCGAGCATCCCAACCTGGACGACTACTGGCTCGAGGAGATGTGCGGTGTGCTGCCGTTCATCCAACAAACGACGGTGCCCACACTCAACGTCGTGGGCTGGTACGACTCGGAAGACTTCTATGGCCCCATCAAGGTCTACCAGAAGTACGAGCGGACGGACGAGCAGGGGATCAATCACCTCGTGATCGGTCCGTGGTATCACGGCGGCTGGTCGTTCAGTCCGCAGGGCCGCCTCCTGGGCGCGATCGATTTCGGGAGCAACACCTCCGAGTGGTTCCGGGACGAGGTCCACGCGCCGTGGTTCGCCCATTGGCTGAAGGACAAAGGAGAACTCGACATACCGGAGGTCCTAGCGTTTCGCACCGGCGAAAACGTCTGGGAGGAGTACGAGACCTGGCCGCCAGTGACGGGAATCGAGGAACGGAAACTCTACTTGCATGCTGGTGGAAGGCTGGCGTTTGTCCCACCGAGGGAGGCCGGAAGTGGCGCCCACGACGACTACGTCTCCGATCCCGACAAACCGGTTCCCTATCGGCACCGGCCCATCACCTACAATGGCTGGCCCGAGTGGCAACTGGAGGACCAACGATTGGCTGACGGGCGGACGGACGTGCTCAGCTACGTGAGCGAACCCCTGCGGGAAGACCTCACCTTCGCCGGTGAGCCCATTGCCCACCTCTTCGCCGCGACGACCGGTTCCGACAGCGACTGGATCGTGAAACTCATCGACGTCTACCGGCAGACCTACGAGCCGGAGCCTTACATGAGCGGCTTTCAGTTCATGGTGGCCGGAGAAGTTTTCCGGGCGCGGTATCGGAACAGCTACGAGACACCGGAGCCGGTGATACCGGGCAAGGTGACGGCGTATGAGATCAGCCTGAGGTCACGGAATCACACGTTCAAGGCGGGACACCGAATCATGGTGCAAGTGCAGAGCACCTGGTTTCCGCTCATCGACCGGAACCCGCAGACCTACGTGGACAACATCTACGAGGCTACGGAGGAAGACTTCCAGACGGCAACGCAGAGTGTCTACCGCTCGAGAGCATTCCCCTCTCACATTAGTCTGCCGGTCAGGGACTAGCAGGGTGCTGAAAAAGGCACACGAACGGCGGTAGCCGAGGGGAGCGGGCGCCGGACGCGTTGGACGCCGGGGCGCTCGGTCCGGGACCCACCCTACGGAAACCGGGCCGGTTCGGGGGCTTATGTCCTGGCCGGGCGCCCCGGCGTCCTCAGCCCGCTCCCCTCGGCTACCGCCGTTCGCCCTTTTTCAGCACCCTACTAGCCTTTATCGGCGCTCGAATGGGTCTCCCCGGTGCAACGCCCTCTTGGAGCTGTGCGTTGCTCACGACAACGACGCCATTGACCAAGACGAACACGATGCCGTCGGAGTACTGTGCTGGGTTCTGATACGAGGTATTGTCAAATGTTGTGGATCGGTGAGTGATCAAGCGGCGACCTTCCGATCCGTGTTCTCTTTGTCAGTTTCCTGCATACCATCTTTGAATTGTTCTCCTGCCAACACCAGGGGGAGAAGTTCTGGAGCGTTGAGTTTCCGCCAACGTTGCTGCGCCATCTCCAACAGCTTGAACGCCATCGTCAGCCCTTTGCTCCGCGAGCCCGCTCCCTTGGTCACGCGCTGTCGTAACCGGACCGTCGCGAAGGCAGACTCGATCACGTTCGTCGAACGGATATGTTTCCAATGCTCGGCCGGAAAATCAAAATGGCTGTACAGGTGCTCCTGGTCCCGCGTGAGCGAGGCGACCGCCTTGGGATACTTGGCCGCATACGCGGTGGCGAAACGCTCGACCAGCGCCTCGGCCTCCGCACGCGACTCCGCATACATCATCTCGCGCAACACCCGCTTCGCCGCCGGCTGCAAACGTTTCGGAAGCTTGTCCAACACGTTGGCCATCCGGTGCACCCAGTCGCGCTGCTGCCGCGTCGCCGGCCACACCTCCCGCACCGCTGCCCAGAACCCCAACGCGCCATCCCCAATCGCCAGCACCGGGGCCCGCATCCCCCGACGCTTCAGATCGCGCAACACCGCCAACCAGCTCTCCGTGCTCTCCCGATAGCCGTCCTCCACCGCGATCAGCTCTTTCGTCCCATCCGCCCGGGCGCCCAGCATCACCAGCGTACACAGCCGGTCGGCCTCGAGGCGAATGTTGAAGTGGATCCCGTCGACCCAGACGTACACATACTCCCGATCACGCAGATCACGCTGGCGAAACGCCTGGTATTCCCCCTCCCACGCCGCCGTCAATCGCGTGATCGTCGTCGGGGACAAGCCTGATGCGTCCTCACCCAACAAGATCGGCAACGCCTCGCGAAAATCTCCCGTCGACAGACCGCGCAGATACAACACCGGCAAGACCTCCGCCACCTTCGGCGACCGCCGCATATAGGGAGGCAAAATCTTGCTCGTGAACTGCGCCCGCATACGACGGTCATGCACCCGTGGCGCGGTCACCGTGACCGTACCAGCACCCAGCGTCACCTTGCGGGGACGGGCTTTGCCATTGCGCACCACCAGGGCGCGGCCCTCTCCGTCTCGCTCAATCCGATATCGCTCGACATACTCGGTCACTTCCGCGTCCAACGCACTCACCAGCATCCGCCGAGCTCCCTCTCTGGCAAGCTCGTCCAGGTCTGCGAACAGTCCGTTCCCTTTGCTCTCAGACGCATTCTCTATTATCCTCAACATCGGTGGCGTGTCCTTTCTCCGGTCGTCACAACCGGATCTCGTGTACGTTTCAACTGACTACACGAAAGGATACGCCGCCTTTCTCATTCCTCCAATCCACAACTTTCGAAAATAACTCTCTGATACGTCGAGCGGTCGATCACTCGCTCTGGATCGAAGATGGTGAGATCTGCATCGGCGCCTACAGCGATCCGTCCCTTGTTTTTCATCGCCGGCACACGCGCCTCGAGGCGCTGTGCCGGCATGAGCGTCATCTTGGTGATGGCCTGCCGCAGGGTGAGCCACTTCTGCTCGCGGACAAACCGACCCAAGACACGCGCAAACGTGCCACTGCTCCGCGGGTGGCCGGTTTTTCCGTTCTCCAGTCGACCGTCGCTGGCGATGATGGTAAGCGGGTGCATCACCGCGGCCTCTAGCAGGTTGCGGAAAAATTCATGGTGAGCCGCGTTTGTCCGGGTAACACGACGGTGTACCAGCGTGCGGTCCCCTATTACCGCCCCCGCGGTGCGGTCGGCGTGACGAATGCGGCCCACACTGCCCCATCAGGGGCTGCCTCCGGCCAGGGTCAGGGTGCGTATCCGCATCAGATTGTAGACCGCGGCCGTAAACGTAAACACCCACCCGACCCGCGGGGTCCCGCGATGTCGGAGTTTGCGTAACAACCCAATCGTCTTGCCCCACCCGTAGATCTCTTCCACTTTTTTGCGCTGCCGTTGACTGATCGCATAGCTGGGATGGCGCGTCGTCCGGCCATCCACCGCGCTCCGCAACCGCGTGCGGTGCACGTTCGGCGTGACGTGGGGCGTCCAGCCCAACGCCCGCAGCGTGTCGACAAACCCGCACCGATCATAACCCTTGTCCGCCCCCAACGTCCGACGCCGGGCCGTCGGCGGTAAGCTCCCCACCATCGCCAGCGCACTCGCACACTCCGCCTCGTAGCCGGGCTGCGTCACGTCGGTCGCCACCACGAGCCCGTGCCGATTATCCATCAACACACTCGCCAAGTACGCCAATTGCGCGCCTTGCCCCCCACTCTTCCGCGTCAACCGCGCCTCCGGGTCCGTCCGCGACGCATGCGTCGCATTCGTCCGTTTCTCCTGGCGAAACGTCACGCTCGGATTCCCCGGATCATCGTCCGTTGGCGGGCGGGTGCCGGCCTTCGGCTGAAAACTCTTCTGACTCGCCCACGCGTCCAGCAAGGTCCCGTCGACGGTGAAATGCTCATTCGACAACAACGCCCGCCGCTCCGCCTCCTGTAACACTTCGGCCAGAAACGCATCCGCGATGCCCCCCTCGACCAGCCGCGTCCGATTCTTCGTAAAGACCGTCGGCACCCACACCGCGTCGTCCAGATTCAACCCCACAAACCATCGGTACAGGATGTTGTAATCGAGCTGCTCCATCAGCTGCCGCTCGCTCCGGATCGTATACACCACCTGCAGCAATAACGCGCGTAACAAATGTTCCGGGGGAATCGACGGCCGGCCCCGCCGCGCGTACAGCCGGTCCAACTGCGGCGAGAGCCGGGCTAACACCGGGTCCACCAGCGCCCGCAGGGCGCGCAACGGATGGTCGGAGGGCACCCGATCCTCCGCACTGATATAGCTGAACAGCGCCGACTGATTCGTCTTGTTCCCGCGCATCGTGGCACTCCCATCGAGGTCCCTCTACGATAAGAACTTCCGGCTCGCGATGCTATCGTCCATTACCCGACTTTTTCCGCAACCTGCTAGAGCCTCCTCCGGAATCATGTGCATCACCACCCAGCCACCCGGTGGGCGTCGGTACTGCGCAAACGTGGCGGGCGTCAGTCGTTCACCGGTTGCCGCCCACTCCACGTCGCTGAACGTGATCTCCAGTGCGGCCTGCCAACCTTCGTCGAAAAGCGCCGAGTGGATCAATGTCATGGCCGCTGTATAGGGGTATAGCTCGGTGGTAACGTCCAACCCCCGTGCCCGGGCCTCACCGATCATCTGTAGAAGCCGCGCAGTAGCCGCCAGACCGCTACTGTGCACGTGCACCATGTGGAGCGGCGTGCCCGTGATAGCGGAGGCCGCGAGGATTTCCTCGAGACCGATGATACTGCTTGGGTTTTGCCGGCCCATGTGACGTTGGTGCACGTGGGCAACCGCGCCGTACCCCGACGCGACGCGGAACATCTCGAGTACCTCCCAACGAGACGCCGCAGGTGTGTACTGCATACCGAAGCCGACGGCTATGGCGCCGCGCTGCAATCCACGATCGAGCAGTCGCTTCATCTCTTCGATCTCCGACTCGGTAGCCACCCGGTGTGCGGCGGGGCCGCTCGGAAGCCAGTACCCCGAGTCCTGCATTACGCGCATGCGGATCGGGATATGCCCGGCGCTGACTCCGTAATTGATGACGGACTTGCCCTCACGCTCGCTGTACCAAGTGTCGACGTCGTCCGTTCCCGTTTCGAGCTCGAGGGCCGTGGTCACACCGTCCATGACTTGAAACCGGTTGTTGGCGGCGTCCAAACCGTGTGCGTTGATGTCGATGAATCCGGGAGACACGACTAGGCCTGCTGCATCAATTTCGACTGGTGCGTTGAGCGGACGCGTACTGATCGCCTCGATGGAACCGCCCCTGATCCCAATGTTGCGTACAGCGTCGAACTCCGCTTCCGGAGCAATCACTCTGCCGTTCAGAATTACGACGTCATACTCCGGAGCGCCGCACGCGGCGAGCGCCAGCAACATCCCACATGACAACAACAGCGCTGTCGCTCGCGACGCACCGGTGTTGGCATGCACACGCCGGAATCGCTTGGCGTCACTACCCTCGCGCATGCGTCTCAACGCGTCGGCACGCGGGCGGCTTTTGTCTCGGCCCGCGGCGGTATGACCGGCAACACAAGATGCGATGAGTACCTGCCACCGTGATAAATTCTCTGAGTTGCCACAACGGCCTCAGCCTCGGCAACCAGTCCAGCGTTATCAGCACCGGCGTTGAGGTTTCTCAGATAAAATGGGTAATAGCTGCTCGATATCTCCACCCGAATACGATGGCCTGCTTGAAACACGTTTCCCGTAACCCTCCAGAACTTGATCGTGTATTCATAGATCTCATTTGGCTCAATAGTGCTTAGCCTTTCCGCGGTAAACCCGCCATCGTTCGCCGGATCGCGGTTGCGCGCCCGCGTCACGCCTTCCCCCAACAACGCGGCAAATCCGTCGGGGTAGACATCGATTAAGCGAATCATCCAGTCGGTATCTCCGGCCGACGTGGCCGCGTAGAGCTTCGCCTCGATTGGTCCGGTGACTTCAACCTCTTCCGTAAGCACCGGCGTCTGGTACACGAGTACGTCGTCCGTAATCGCCGGGAGTCGAGCGTCCACAGCCCCAGGGATGTGGCCATGGTCGCCGTAAGGCGAAGGCGTGGGCCTGGCGGGGTCGTAGATATAAGTGTCGAAGCCTTCCTGGCTGCGTGGAGTGGCGGTCAACACCCCGTCGCCCTTGAGTGAGTTCGCATGCCCCCCGCTGGCTAGGTAATATTGCGTCCATCGGGTTTGCGGTAACGGCCAATCGTCCTCCGCATACCATCGGTTGGGACCCATCACGAACACGTACACGGGTGGGTCGTTGAGGACCCCGTTGTCGACTCCCTTTAGAAAATGGTCGAACCAGCGCGTGATGTACCCGTCTAGATCGATCACGGCGTCGGGGCCGTAATCAATCCCTGCCGACACTCGCGCATTGAGGCCGTGCGGCCATGGCCCGATTATCAAGCTCGGTCGGCGGGCCTCCGGCGTGGCACCGTACTCCTTCATACCGGTGTAGTTCATGGGCGACCCCGGAAAATCCGCATCAAACCAACCGGTCATGTTCAACGCCGGTACTGCCATCTTCGCGTAGTTCTCCTTTCCCTGATAGGAAATCCCTCGCCAGTATTCATGGGTCGAGAGATTCGCCCGGATCCACGTGTCCCACCACGGTGCGTTCACGAGTCCTCGTGCGTCATTCATATCGACGTACGGCGTATACATCAGATCTTCGTAACGCGTGTTCGTAAAACCGCCGTACGGACCAGAATCCACGACTTGCGCCGTGCGGCCGGACATCCATGCCACCCAATCCACAAACGGACCCAGCATCACACCGTTCTGGTACGGGATATTCTCAAACTGGTCAGGGGGAGCCACTTGAGGGGCGATGGCTTTTAGGGACGGGGGAGCTTGACTGGCCGTCCACCATTGGGTCCACCCCAGATAGGAACCGCCAATCATACCGACGTTACCGTTACCCCACGGCTGCTTCGCAATCCACTCGACGAGGTCGTATCCATCAGTCTTATGGCGGCTGGTAAACGGATCCCATTCGCCTTCCGAATCGAACCGCCCTCGGGAATCCGCAAGCACCACCGCGTACCCCCTTTGAGCGAACCAACGAGCTCTTTCCCTTGGTCCGGTATTGTCGTACGGGGTAATTGTGAGAACTCCCGCGTAACGGCCAGGTGCGTCCGGCCGAAAGATGTCAACCGAGAGGCGCACGCCATCCCTCATGGGAACCATATGGCCCCGCGATTCCATGACGTCATATCGTGCCGGCGAGTAGCTCCCCGCATCGGGGGCCTGGGCGTAACCTGACGCCGGAATGGTTGCGGCTAGTACCAGGAAAGGAACGATTATCTTCACCCGATTCATCTCGACCTCCTCCTCCTCGCTGGAAAAGGGGAATGTCCTCCAACGATCTAACGCTTTCGACTTCGCAAGTCGATGGCCGGCGGATGTTCTCGGGCTGCTTCACAAATCCGAGTCCGATGAGACATCCCGGATCCAGGAAGAATCCTGCACGATTCCACGGCGCATCTGGACGCCCAGGCCTGTTCCGCTCACTCCCTTTGATGACTGGCTGTGGCAGCGGCGGCTCCGTATGTTCATGGCGAGCGCGGTCAGGCTGAGGCTGCCGCGGCACTTGCGAGCCTGTGGTCACCGACCGAGACCATCCGTTTGAATCGATAGTGAGAGGGGAGAGTAATGATGTCAACTCGCTGCGCTATTGGCGTTGGACTGCTCACCCTGAGCGTTGCGTCGCGTGAACCGGCTGCCGCTCAGTCCACCAGGCCGTTTCCACTTCCCATCGCCATTGATGTCCGGATGCTTCCGGCTCCTATCACGGCGAACGGCACTCACTACCTCGTCTACGAGCTGGACTTTATCAACTATATGCCGAGCACGGCGCTCCTGAAACGAGTAGAGGTGTTCGCTGAGTCTCGCTCGGGACCAGCTTTGATCGCCTACGAGGGCCAGGATCTCATCGACAACATCAACCGTCCCGGGCTCTCCCTGGAGCCGGACGAGCGACCCGGAATCGGAGCGGCTTCGCACGCCATGGTGTACATGTACGTGCCCGTAGACGCCGGCCAACCCGTGCCCCGGAAGCTCCATCACCAGGTGACCTTCGAGGTACAGGGCAGCGACAGCTCGTTTACCGACGTGGTGGATTTCGACACTCGAGTGCTTCCCCGCACGGAAGTCATTGAGATCGGTCCACCCCTCAAAGGGGGACCGTGGGTCGCGCTCAACGGGCCGTCGAATACATCGGGTCATCGGCGCACGCCGATTCCTCACGACGGTCGGCCCGGACTGGCCCAGCGCTACGCCATCGACTACATGATGCTGGATAGCGACGGGAGGTTTTTCGCCGGGGACTCGACAAAGAACCAAAATTACGCCGCTCACGGGCAGGAGGTCATCGCCGTTGCCGACGCGACCGTCGTCACGGCTTACGACGGCGTGCCCAAGAACACGCCATTTGTTACGTCACGACCCGACGTGTTCACCATCACCACGGCAATCGGGAATCACATCATTCTGGATCTCGGGGACGGACGGTACGCGTTGTATGCACATCTTCAGCCCGGAAGTCTTCGCGCAGAGGAAGGAGACTACGTGCGCCGCGGTCAGACCTTGGGCCTCGTGGGGAACGCTGGAAACTCCGGTGGGCCCCATCTACACTTCCATCTCGTCGATCGGAATTCTCCTCTCGGTGCCGAGGGGATTCCGTATACCCACAACGCGTTCGAATGGTTTGGCAAGTGCCAGATCTCGGGGATAGGCGATACGTGTAGCGTCGGAGCCGGTGAACGACGTGTGGGCCAGACGCCGCTGCGTGGCGATATCCTACGGTTCCCAAAATAATAATGAACTGCTGCCACAGATTGATCTTTTTGAGCACAGATAAAGACACGGATAAAGAAAGGATAAAGAAAATGTCGATTACGCGACGGGACTTTGTGAAAACTGCTGGCGCCAGTGGTGCGGCGCTGGGTCTCACGAGTGGGGCGGCGGCGGCCATTCCTGCACCGGCGGCAGGTCCGGTTCAGAACGAGGACATCTGGATTGATTCGCTGGGCGGCCTGCGGCTCGGGGAAAAGGGGCTCGACGAGATTCGCCGTGCCGGACTCACCTCGATCGAGACGACGCTCGGAAGTGCGGGGAATCCAACGTTTGGATACGAGCGGGCCGTTCAGGACGTCGCCCGCTGGCATCGGAACTTTGCCGAGAATCCGGATCACATCATTCACGTTCGCACGGTGAAGGACATCCACGAGGCCAAGCGGACTGGCAAGTTGGCGGTGATCATCGGATTCCAGAACGCCACGCAACTGGCTCGAGACATCCGCAACGTCGAATTCTTCTACAACCTCGGCATTCGTCAGATTCAGCTCACGTACAATTCTCTCAATGCACTCGGCGCGGGATGCACCGAGCGCAAAGACGTGGGGCTTTCCCACTTCGGCGTCGAGGTGGTCAAGAAGATGAACGAATTGGGGATGCTCGTCGATCTTTCACACGTGGGCTATCAAACGACGATGGATGCCATCGAGGTATCTGAGAAGCCGCCCATTTTCTCGCATACCAACTGCCGTGCGCTGTGCGACAACCCACGATGCAAGCGGGACGATCAGATTCGCGCGCTGGCCGCCCGAGGGGGCGTGATGGGCGTTACCACCGTCAATTTCTTCGTGAGCAAGAAAACGAAATCAACTCTTGACGATTATATGAACCACATCGTGCACGTCGCCGACCTCGTCGGAGTCGATCACGTCGGAATCGGAACAGATTCGAGCATTGGCGGTTGGCGCGTTTCCTTCCCGACGGAGAAAGCGTTCTGGGATTTCCACGAGCAATTCCACTTCCACCCGGATGTGGACGTTCGCTGGCCGCCCTTTATCGAGGAACTCGACAACCCCGAGACCATGCACACCATCGCCAATGAGTTGACCAAACGCGGTTTCAACAGCGGCGACGTACGAAAGGTCATGGGTGCCAATTTCATGCGGGTGTATGAGCAGGTACTAATATAGAATTACAAGGAACTACTGCCGCGGATGGTCTAATAAGGAACTGCGGCCACAGATTGACCTTTTTCGGACACGGATGGCTCACGGGAGCAATACAGCAGGCGGGACCCTTCCTGAACAATCCGTGCTCAAAAGATCAATTCGTGGCCGCAGTTCCTTAGATCTCGGCGCCGCCCGTCTAACGCATATTGAAAGCACGCCCCTTGTTGCTACCATGGAGTCGACCAAGACCCAAGGACCACAACAAGGAGCGGCTCTCATGAAACTCACGACGAAGTATGTGGGGTTTGACGTCCATCAGGCAACCACGGTGGCCTCGGTGCGGGATGACAGCGGGCGGGTGCTCGCCCGGAGCGTCCTGGAGACGCACGGGCCGTCGCTCGTCGAGTTCCTTCGTGGCATGAGAGGGGCGCGGCACGTCGCCTTCGAGGTGGGAACGCAGTCGCAGTGGTTGCACGATCTGGTCGCGCCGCTCGCCGATCGCGTCGTCGTCTGTGATCCGCGTCAGGTGGCCCGCCAGGGCAACAAGGGCGATCAGGTCGATGCCGACCGGCTGTCCGAGTTGCTGCGGTTGGGCGGGCTGCGTCCGGTCTATCACGGCAGTGCGCATCGCGCCGACCTGAAGGAACTCACCCGCACCTACCGAAACCTGGTCGAAGACAGCACCCGCGTGATGCTCCGGATCAAAGCGCTGTTCCGCGCCCGCGCGATTCCGACCCCCGGCACGGGCGTGTATCAAACCAAGGCCCGTGTGCAGTGGCTCGAGCAACTCCCCGAGCGCGGGGTGCGGTTCCGGGCCGAGGTGCTCTACGCCGAACTCGATGTGCTGCGCGCGCTGCGTCCCAAGGCGAAGGGCGCGATGATCGCCGAGGGCAAGCGCGATCCGGCGTGGTCCGTACTGGGGGCAATCCCGTTCTACGGACCCGTGCGGGTCGCGCTGCTCCTGGCCACGATGGGAACGCCCTGGCGCTTTCGCACCAAACGGAATCTGTGGGCCTACGCGGGGCTGGCCGTGGTGACCTGGTCCAGTGCCGATCATACGTTCGTGGCGGGCCAGCCGGTCCGGCGCCGCCGCGCCCCGCTGACCCGGGGACTCAATCGCAATCACAACCGCGTACTGAAGGACGTGTTCAAAGGTGCGGCGACCGCTGCCGCATCGCGGCCTGGTCCGCTCCAGGACTTTTACCAAGCCTTAGTGGCCCGCGGGCTGCGCCCGGAGTTGGCACGCCTGACGCTCGCCCGCAAGATCGCCGCGCTCACGCTACGTCTGTGGAAGACAGGAGCGTCCTATGATCCGACGCAGTTGACGCGACAATCGTCCTAGTTCCTGAGGCGCTGGTGCGGGTGCGTTTACCTCGTCCACGGCTCCAGGATCCAGGACATCGGTGTGGGGGACAGTCTCGACAGAGCCGTCTGCCCGGCCAGCAGTCACGCCGAGGCACTCGTCTAACTCTAGGCCCCCTCGCAGAACCAGAAGAAGCGTCAGGCCGGCTCCGTGCCGAGTCTCAGATAGAACTATGGTTCGCCTCGCGCGACCAACGACGCTTGCATGTGTTCCGTCGGATCGGGAGACGAATTGAGGTGAATGATGCCGAAGAAGACTGCCCGGCGTACCCGGAAGCACCGGAAGTCGCCCTCAAAAAAGGTGGGGCTGATTGCCAGGAAAAAGAACGCCGACCAATCAGCGCAGACGAAGTCTGCCCTTGACAATCGCTTTCATAGAACGCCTATGAACTTGGCGTTGTCTTCGCCCGAATCCACTCCGTCATCAATTCCAAAAAACCGGGCACGAACTCTTTCGGAAGCGTCGCATACTCCGAGGGGCTTCCCGTCGTCGCTTCCTGAAAGAGATGATTGGCGTTGGGCAGTACGCGAATGGTATAGTCGGTGCCCGACGCGCGCAGTGCTTCTTCCATGGAGCCACGGTTCTGGGCTGGTGGGACCTGGAGATCGAGATCGCCGAAGACGGCGAGGGTCGGTACTTTGACCTTTCGCAGGGTCACCGAGGGATCGTAATCCAGGAAAGTGCGGAACCACCGAGTCTTCATCATCGCCAACTGGGCGGTGACCTGAGACTCGGTGTATGCGTCGACGTCGATAATCGCCTCTCGTTCCTTCTCAGTCATCTTTTCGATCTGCGCACGGATTTGCTCCCGGGTCTCCTCCGCGAACTGCTCCAACCCCTCACCCGATCGTATGGCCTTGACGGACCGCTCTGTGCGGTCACGCATCTCCGCAAGCTCTTCCTCGGTGGAGCCGTTGGCCTTGGCGATCAGTGCCCCCTGCTCGAGGATTATTTCCTCTCCGGTAACCGAGGTGCCCGCCATGAGTACGATGAACGCGACATCATCCGAGCGGACGGCGGCGATCGGGGCGACGATACCGCCCTCCGAGTGTCCCACGAGTCCGATCCGACCACTTCTGATGTCGGAACGGCGCTTGAGCATGGCGATTGCGGCAATGGCGTCCCCGGCGAAATCGTGACTCGTGGACTCCATCACATCGCCATCCGAGCCTCCGACGCCCCGGTCGTCGTATCGGAGCACGGCGATCCCGTGTCGAGTGAAGTGATCGGCGATCACACGGAAAACCTTGAAGCCGGCGACCTCCTCGTCACGGTCCTGCGGTCCGCTACCGGTGATCATGACCACCGCTGGATAGGGTCCGCTCGATTCGGGGAGGGTGAGGGTGCCGGCGAATTGCAACTCACCGTTGCCGAACGTCACCTCTTCCTCGCGGTAGGGAACCGGCTCGGGAGGCATCTCTTCGGCCGGTTCGCCGCCGCGGGTGAGCGAAAAGGTCCCGGCCATGCCCGCCTGTGTGAACTTCCCAGTAATCTCGTCGCCCTGGTGTTCTCCTTGGAACGTCGCTGTCCCCGCAGGGCCGTGCAGCTCGAAGGAGATGCTGGATCCCTCGTACGAGATATTCAGGAGCGGGATCCCGGTTTGTCCCTGGATATCCAAAGTGGCTGCCAGCGCCACTCCCCCGACGTCAAACACGACGACCATCGGGAGCTGCTGCCCCATCATATCGATTGCGCCCTCCCAACGCCCAGCAATCGCGTCCTGGGCCATGGCGGCTGGGGTTCCAAGGATTGACACAAAGACCGCCAAGGTGGTGAGGGTGCGTTTCGTGGTCATGATGATTGCTTCTCCGAATGATAAAGGAAACGCTGCCACAGAATTATAAGGAACTACTGCCACGGACTCCCATCCATCCTCCCGAAACTCACCAACGTGTCGGAATTAAGAACATCGCCAAAGTGCTCACCAGAAAGCAGGCCAGTGTGATCACAAGCGTGTAGCCGACAATGTCGCCAAACCGGCGCCCCGTAACTGCGAGGATCGGAAGCGCCCAAAAGGGTTGGATGAGGTTGGTCGCCGAGTCGCCGTACATGTACGCCAGGGTTACGGTAACGGTTGAGACACCAAGGGCATCGCCCGCGGGGATCAGATAGGGCGCTTCGATCAGCCACTTCGACCCCGCCGAGGGCACGAAGAGGTTCATGATGCCGGAGTAAACATATACGACGAATGGAAACGTGCGCTCTGTGGCAAGCTTGGTGAACCCCTCACCGAGCCACGCGCCCAGGTCGGTGTTTTGCATCAGACCGAAGATGCCGGCGTAAAACGGGAACTGCAGGATGATGCCCCATGCTGCGTCGACACCGTCGCGGCAGGCGGCCAGAAACGACAGCGGTCGACCATGCAGGAGAAGTGCCACGACGAGGAATACGGTATTGTAAGCGTTGATAGTCCAGCTGGCGCCGAAGCCGCGCGTGGCGATGGAGTGCCCAAGGGGATAGGCAAGCAGGACCACCGCCAGAAGGACCCAGCCGCGAAACGCGTCGATCCGACCAGCTGGTGTCGGCGCGCGTTGTTCGAGCTTGGGGGGCTTCGGCATGATTGCATCTAGTTCGTTGGGCGTAAGCGTCTCGACGTCACGCTGCGGGTGAAGCGCGACGGCCACCAGCAATCCCACGGCTCCGACGATCAGCAGGTAGACCAGGTTGAAGGGGTTGAACAGGGTCTCCGTGACTGGGTACAGGCGATCGATAATCGGCGCGCCCGTACCGGGCTCGAGCAGCGGGTTACCGGGTGTCGCGAGGATGAGCGGGGCCGAGCTAGAGAGGCCGCTCTGCCAAGTCGTGCCGAGTCCCATGTAGGCCGCCGCAATGACGAGGCGGATATCGGCCTTCGGATTGCGCTTGAGGATGAACGGGACGAACAGCGCGCTGCCTACAAGGCAGACCGCCCAATTCAGATAGCCCGAGATCATCGAAAACAGACCCGCGAGCAGCACCGCTTGCGCGGGCTTTCCGGGGTCCGGCAGCCTCGCCAGCCGGTCGAGCATCCGATAGATGGGGCGCGACGCCACGCAGGCGTGCGCCGCGACCAGGGCGATGCTAAACTGCATGGCGATGGCAAGCAGGGTCCACACCCCGTCGCCCCACGCGAGCAACGCCTCGTCGACACCGGTACCGGCGACAAAGATCGTCAACCCGATGACGACGGTGGTCAGGATCATTAAGATGACCCAGGCGTCAGGCACCCACCGCTCAGTGAAGCGCGACAGTGCAGCGCCGACGTCTCGAAGCTTACCTAACAATGACCCTGTTCCGGATGGTCGGTGACTTCCTCACGACCGTCCTTATTCATCCGTCAATGCGCGGCCGCGTGGCCGTCGCGACGTGGTTCCGAGCCGGCGACGTAGCCCCGCGCGGCGCGGACGATGGCCTGGCCTCCACCGAAGATCACCTGGAGCCCTCCCAAGATTTCGCTCGTGTCCAGGTGGTTGTGCCCCATGGCACGGAGCTTCGCGACAACCTCCTCTGCAATCGGCTCCTCGAACCCAACCGAAAGCCCCGAGAAGTGGTTGAAGCGAGCGGCGTCAAGGCCTTGCTGGGGGTCCATCCCAAAGAGCACCATGTTCAGCAGCATCTGGACGTGGGCCTGGGGTTGCTGTGCGCCGCCCATGATGCCGTAGCTCATCCACGGTGACTCGCGTCCGTCCGCACCAGTCTTCGTCACGAACCCCGGAATGATCGTGTGGAAGGGCCGCCGTCCCGGCCCGGCGCTGTTGGGCCGGCCCTCTTCCAGGCTGAAACCGACGCCGCGGTTCTGGAGTGCGAAACCGGTGCCGGGCACGACGACACCCGAGCCGAACCCGCCCGCCAGGCTCGTGATGAGAGAAATCATGTTGCCGTGCCGATCGGCGGCGGTGAGGTAAGTCGTCTCGCTGTCCGTGATCGCGCTGCCAGGCGCGGGCCTCTCGACGGCTTTATGCGGATCCAGCAGCGAGCGACGGCTCGTGATGAAGTCGTCGCTCAGTAGCACCTCGGGGTCGATCTCCATGTGGTCGGGATCGCCGACGAAGTGCCGAAGGTCGGCGTACGCCAGCTTCTTCGCCTCGATGAGGTGGTGCAGGTACTCCGCCGAGTTGTGACCCATCGCGGCCAGGTCGAAGGGCTCCAGGATGCGGAGCATCTCGAGCGCCGCAATGCCCTGTCCGTTGGGGGGCAGTTCCCACAGCCGGTAGCCCTTGTAGGGTGCGGAGACCGGGTCCACCCATTCGACGCGGTGGGCCCGCAGGTCTTCGAGGGTGAGGAATCCCCCCAGGCTCTGGACGTGCTCGACGACGCGCCGGCCGAGCGGGCCGCCGTAGAAGGCCCCGGGGCCTTCTTTCGCGATCGTCCGGAGCGTCCGGGCGAAATCCGGGTTCCGGAACCACTCGCCCACCCGGGGCGGACGCTTCCCATCGACGTAATACGCCTCACGCCCGGCCTCGTCGAGCGCCCGTCCGAACACCGGCCACTCCTCGGCGATGACCGGACTCACAGGGAAGCCTTCCTCCGCCGTTCGGATCGCGGGCTCTAGCGCCTCGGCCAGCGTGATGGTCCCATAGCTTTCGAGTAGGGCGGCCCAGCCGGAGAGCGCCCCCGGAACCGTGATCGTCTCGGCTCCCGCGCCTGGCATGCGCTCGTGCCCGCGGCGTCGGAGCTCCTCGAGTGTCATCAGGGAGCCGGCGCGGCCGCTGGCGTTCAGACCCACCAGTCGTTGCTCCGCGGCCGACCAGAAGATGACGAAGAGATCGCCACCCATCCCGCTCATGAACGGCTCCACCAGATTCAGCATCGCGGCCGTCGTAACGGCTGCGTCAACCGCGTTGCCTCCCGCCTCGAGGACATTGAGTCCGGCCTGTGCGGCCAGAGGCTGCGAAGCAGCCACGACGCCGTGCGGGGCGTAGACGGCAGACCGCCCAGCCATCGAGGGGGGGTTCTGCGCCGCAACCGGGACGGCTAGGACGAGCGACAACGCGAACGCACCCGGAAACCTTCTCATGGGCCACTTCCTCTCACAGGATGGATCTGGCTGAGAACACGATACACGAGCGCCCCAGCATCGACCTCGATAACATGACGTACATCGTCGGGCGTTCGAGCGCAACGCCGTACCACCAAAGGTGCTCGATCAGTTGGCGTGGAGCCAGTCCCAATGGGCACTCGCCCGAGCCGTCACGCGATCGATGTCTTCCTCCAACAAGAACCCGGCCTGGACGAGCGACCGGGCGGCTTCGCTCGCGACTCGCAGGTAACGGGTTTTGTCGCCGTAGAGCTCCTCGATGGAGGGGCGCGGATCGCCCGATGCTCGTCGTTCGGAGGCGGTGCGTGAGAACGGGATGTACGAGCCCAAGATCCGGGTGAGCTCGTCGGTCCCACCGGGAAAGCCGATCCGCAGATTCCACGGGGTATAGGTCGCGAGCGGCGCCAGGACCTCCATCGGTCGAAGCCCGGCCACCTCATTCCCGAGCGAATCCACCTGGGAAACCAGGGTGGCAAACGGTTTCCCGAGCTTCGGAGGTTGGCGATCCACCACGCCGTCCGTCCATCGTGGCCCGTAGTCGGCGCGGTAGGCCTCGTGGATGACCTTCGGAAATGCAACGCCGGGTATGGCCGGGAAATCAACGCGCTGAATGGGGACGAGGGTTCGCTCGCCGACACGCGGATACTCGCTCGGCGGTGGTGTCTCGCCGTCCCGCACCCAATCCATCATGCGAACGAGGAGCGCGCGGGCATGCGGTCCGTAGTCCACGGGGTTTCCACGGTAGATGGGTGTGCCTTCCATTTTCGCCTCTGGCGGGGGCGGGAACGGCCACATCCAATGCTGTGCGCTGGCGATGTGATAGATCCGCTCGTTGTCGTAGGCGTCCACGTCGCGGCGTCCGTCGAGGGAGGTGTGAATCAACGATGCCGCGCGACCCCAATACTCGTAGCCCGAGTTGATATAAAACATCTTGGGCAGATGCACCCGACTGCGAGCGTCGGCGTATAGCCCATCGGTCCGGCCCGTCTCGGGATCGGTCTGGTCGCGACTGGTAAACGGGAAGATGTCGGTTGGGTAGAAGAACGCGCTGTACCGATGCGCGTCACGCGACGGCTGGGCAAAGCGATGGTTGAAGCTTCCGCGCCCCGCGCCGGCCACGAGCACGAGCAGACCATCGTAGGCCTGTCGGCCCGCTTCGTCGGTATTGAAGCCTTGGTACACAAACTGTCGCAGCAGGCGTCCCGTTTGCGATATGCCCATCGCCAGGCCGTGATCGACGGGGAAGGGGCTCGCCGGATCGTACTTGGCATACGCCATGAAGTCGCGAAGGGCGGCGAGCCCGAGACCGACGACCTGCGGATCGCGGGCACGGTACACCAACTCATAGATCTTGCCGGCCTGGAATCCGCCGTCCAAAGTGATCGACGTGGAATCCTCGACCGTTCGTCCCGACGCTTCAACTGCGAATCGCCAGGAGTCCCGAGGAACGACGCGTCGCTCCGCCATGCGACCGTCGCGAACGGTGAGCACGTTGTCGCGGTGGGCAAAGTTGGCGACAGGATACGCCCGATGTCCGCCGTGACCGAGCCCGAGAGTGCTCGCTGTCCGGTCCACGGTCCAATCGCTTCGGACGAGTCCCGTGATCGTACGTCCGTTCGCGGTGGCGGTGGGGATATGGATCCGAAGGGCGTCATCTCGCTCGCCCATATCGTGCTGCCAGCCCACCCACATCACCGTGAGACCCAGCCGGAAAGCCAAACCGTCACCGTAGTCTTCGGCGGTGGTGGGGTCGAGACTCATCGATCCGGCGTTCATCAAGGTGAGGGCGAGCTTCCCACCGCGGTTGCTTACCTCGAGCAATGCTGTCCTACCGCCAGCTGGTTGGTGCTTCGGTCGCAGCACGACGAAGTTCGCCCACGCTTCGACCATCCCGTCGGCGTTACGAGGCGCATTCTCGAGATCGACGATCCGCGCGTTATGGGGATTGGCAGGGTCGAAGACGAACAACACCCGGCCGACGAGCTTCTCGTAGGGACCGGCAACACCGAACGACCGACCACCCAGGACATCGCTCCGGTGCTCGACGATTACCCGAAGGACCTTTGCCTGTGCCATGCTCGCGGTGACGACGCTGAGCGCGCCGGCAACGAGAAGGGCGACGAATCCGCGTTGCAGTCGTTTCCACATGGGCTCAGGCCCCTCCATCAGAAAAAAGTTCGGACCGCCGACGTGACGTCGTATTCGTCATTCACCATCAACAAGAGCTGCCATCGGTCGAAGGTCATGCACGGATGGGAGATCCCGCACGCGACCATGTCTCCGACCTGCAACGGAGCATCGCTCGGCACGCTGAGGTAACCGTGCTGATCGTTCAAGCTCCTGATCGAGTACTCGTCGCGCAAGGGTTCGGGACTCTTATGTGATCCCGGGCGAAACCACCGGATGGGTGTGGGGAGCTTGAAGTCGAACGAGCAGTCTCGCTTACCCATGGTGAGCATCGCGCATTCCGGCTCGGGCCGAGACTGCACGTAGCTCCACACCTCGAGCGCGTGTACGAGGCCGTCGCCGATGGCGCGAGCCTCCCCGGAGCGTTCTCGCAGCGCCTGATGGAGATCGGTATACAGCGAGGAGTCGTGGGTCAGGTAGCAGCCGCTTCGGAGCACGACCAGGGTCGGTTTGGAGAGTCCGGCGTTGTTGAATCGCTCGGCGACGAGGTCGAAGAACGCGGAGCCGCCGGCGGTCATGATGACCGGTTCACCGCCAAAGAGCTCCTCGCGGTCGCAGGCCTGGGCGACCTCGACAATGCGATCGAGGAACTCACCGACGACGGTCACCTGAGAGTCCCGCTCCGCGGTGACCATCAGCATGCCCTCAAAGCCTTCGATCCCGCGGAGCGAGAGTGCGGGGTGCGCAGCGCGGACGGCCCTGGCAACATCGAGCGCTTGCGACACGTCGCGAACGCCGGTTCTCCCACCCGGAAAGCCGGTCTCGAGGAGGACCTGAAGCGGCCGGTCGAGGGCGCGCTCGCGCGCAGCCGACGCCAAGATCTCCACGCCGCGGATGGAATCCACCAGGCAGTAGAAATCGAAGCCGGGGTCGCGTTCGAGCTCATCGAGGACGTAGCGGACGTTTTGGTTCCCAACGAGCTGATTCGCCAACAGCACCCGCGTGACCCCATAGCGACGGTAGATGTGGAGCTGGCTCACCGTCGCGGCGGTGATGCCCCAGGCCCCGTGGTCGAGCTGGAGTTCGAAGAGCTGTGGACTCATGTATGTCTTGCCGTGAGGGCAGATCACGGATCCGGTTTTCTCGACGAACTGCTGCATCCAACGTGCGTTGTGCTTGAGCGCCGACTCCTTGAGGACCGCCACCGGCAGCGGGAGGTCTTCGCGAAGCACGTTCCACCCCTGCCGGCCGATCTCACCGAGGGGGAACGGCGCGACGCCACCCGGAATGCCCTTGGTCTGGTCGTCGATGTGACTTTCGAGTATTGCGGTTACGTCCATCGGGTTCTTGTCCAGTCGAATATGTGATGTATCCGTGGGTCGGATCGTACGACGGTTTCGATCCGTTAGCAACTCTTCATCGATTGCCACCAACCGGCAACGCGCGTTAGGTTCGCGTAGTGGTAGGCAATGATCGATCGCTGGATAGGAGTACCCATGATGGACCGTGTAGACCGGGGTCCCTCGACCCGCATGATCGTCCGCTTTGTCGCAGCCCTGGCGGTGCTGTCGGCGGCGAGCGCGCCGTTCGGGACAACGCTGCACGCCCAAGGTGTAGACCGGCTGCAGCGGGAGGTCGAAGGAATCATCGAGCGGGCTCGAGCCCGGGTCGGCGTCGGGGTGATACATCTAGCAGGTTGCGGAAAAATTGATGGTGAGCCGCGTTTGTCCGGGTAACACGACGGTGTACCAGCGTGCGGTCCCCTATTACCGCCCCCGCGGTGCGGTCGGCGTGACGAATGCGGCCCACACTGCCCCATCAGGGGCTGCCTCCGGCCAGGGTCAGGGTGCGTATCCGCATCAGATTGTAGACCGCGGCCGTGAACGTAAACACCCACCCGACCCGCGGGGTCCCGCGATGTCGGAGTTTGCGTAACAACCCAATCGTCTTGCCCCACCCGTAGATCTCTTCCACTTTTTTGCGCTGCCGTTGACTGATCGCATAGCTGGGATGGCGCGTCGTCCGGCCATCCACCGCGCTCCGCAACCGCGTGCGGTGCACGTTCGGCGTGACGTGGGGCGTCCAGCCCAACGCCCGCAGCGTGTCGACAAACCCGCACCGATCATAACCCTTGTCCGCCCCCAACGTCCGACGCCGGGCCGTCGGCGGTAAGCTCCCCACCATCGCCAGCGCACTCGCACACTCCGCCTCGTAGCCGGGCTGCGTCACGTCGGTCGCCACCACGAGCCCGTGCCGATTATCCATCAACACACTCGCCAAGTACGCCAATTGCGCGCCTTGCCCCCCACTCTTCCGCGTCAACCGCGCCTCCGGGTCCGTCCGCGACGCATGCGTCGCATTCGTCCGTTTCTCCTGGCGAAACGTCACGCTCGGATTCCCCGGATCATCGTCCGTTGGCGGGCGGGTGCCGGCCTTCGGCTGAAAACTCTTCTGACTCGCCCACGCGTCCAGCAAGGTCCCGTCGACGGTGAAATGCTCATTCGACAACAACGCCCGCCGCTCCGCCTCCTGTAACACTTCGGCCAGAAACGCATCCGCGATGCCCCCCTCGACCAGCCGCGTCCGATTCTTCGTAAAGACCGTCGGCACCCACACCGCGTCGTCCAGATTCAACCCCACAAACCATCGGTACAGGATGTTGTAATCGAGCTGCTCCATCAGCTGCCGCTCGCTCCGGATCGTATACACCACCTGCAGCAATAACGCGCGTAACAAATGTTCCGGGGGAATCGACGGCCGGCCCCGCCGCGCGTACAGCCGGTCCAACTGCGGCGAGAGCCGGGCTAACACCGGGTCCACCAGCGCCCGCAGGGCGCGCAACGGATGGTCGGAGGGCACCCGATCCTCCGCACTGATATAGCTGAACAGCGCCGACTGATTCGTCTTGTTCCCGCGCATCGTGGCACTCCCATCGAGGTCCCTCTACGATAAGAACTTCCGGCTCGCGATGCTATCGTCCATTACCCGACTTTTTCCGCAACCTGCTAGAGTCCGGGCGAGAGCTGTATGTGAACGGAGACGAGTGGTTTCCCATGGCCTCGACCTACAAGGTGCCGATATCCGTCCAACTCCTGACCTTGGTCGATCGGGGGGAGCTCCGGCTCGACAGTCTCGTTGCCCTCGACCCGGCCGACTTCGTGCCATCCGGCAGCCTCCTCACCACCCGTTTTGTAGACATGCACGATCCCGGTGCACATCTCTCGGTCAAGCGGTATTTCGAGCTCATGGTCATTCTCAGTGACAACACCGCCACTGATGTCGTGCTCCGCCTGGTGGGAGGTACGGAGGCCGTGACATCGCGTGTCCGACGGTTGGGTATCGAACGCATGAACGTCAGCCGAACCGTGCAGGAGCTCTACGCCGCATGGGTCGGGGTCGAGTTGCCTCCTTGGCGCGAACGAAACATCCAGACGCTCAGCCGGCTCTATGGATCGGCGACGCCGGCACAGATACAGGAGAACAGCCGAGCCATCTTGGCGAGCAGGGAGGATCATGCCACGCCGAGGGCGATGACGCGGCTTCTTGCCAAGATCTGGGCGGAGGACGCGGTGAGTGCCGAGAGCAAGCGACTTCTCCTCGCGACCATGCGTCGAACAGAAACGGGCGAAGGGCGTCTCAAAGGCATGCTCCCAGAGGGAACGCAGGTTGCACACAAGACGGGGACGATCGACGTGAGCGTGACCAACGACATCGGCTTCATCTACCTCCCCGACGACGCCGGACACGTTGCGATCGTGGTCTATACAAAAGAGTCGACGCGCTCGGACATTGCGGCCCGGGAACGGGTGATCGCGCAGATCGCCCGGGCGGTGTACGACTATTTCGTCTTCAATCCGTAGGCGACTCTGGAAAACCGGTTACCGGTTACCGGTTACCGGTAACCGGCTTCTCAATAGTTCAACCAGTAGCTGGTTTTGATCACCAGCACGTTCCGCATGTCGTCGCCAAAGAGATCTCCCAGCAGGGAGAAGGCTTGGAATGACGGGTTGGAGATGGGCGTGAACCGGTTCTGACTCCACGCGACGAAGAGCGTCGATCCCGGAATGTATTCCCATCGAAAGACGAGGTTGGTTCTGAGGGAGCGAATGGTGAAGTCGGGATTGAAGAACGTCACCGGCGCGCCGGGGCCGGCGCCGTCCGCATCGCCGGTGTAAGTGTTTTGATTTGCGTCGAAGCTGATGGATGAGTTTGGCCCATCATAGTCGATGAAGTTGTAGCTGCTGGGGGCGGCGAATTCTTTGAATCCCGTGTAATCGCCGGAGGCCACCAGTGGCTGCGCGTAGATTTGGATCGTCATGTCGCTCGAAAGCGCGAGGTCCGCCCGGAGCGTGATGTCCAAGCTGGTCTGATCCAACCCGGCGAACACGTAGCGGCCCCCGAAGGTCGCAACGGCGAGGGGGTCGCTCGATTGCGTGACGTAAAACGCGTCGGAGTGCGAGCGCCGATAGCGGGGCGTAAATCGAAAACTTAATCGCCCTTGGGTTTGGATGAGTACCGTCGGGTTGAAATCGACTGACCAGCTTCCTTCCACATCTTTGTTCATGCGTAGCCGCGCTCGAAAGGACGTCACCTTCCGGCCGTCACTCGACAGCGAGACGCTCCCCTCCACCCCCGGGGGGCGCTCGATCAAGGGTCCTCCGCGTGTCTCACGGTCGTTAATGCCCCGAAACCGCACCCCTACCCCTGCGCCGACTCGCCAAAAGCTGTTGAACTGACCGGAGAACCTGGTGTTCAGGCGCCGGCCCCAGTTCTCGCCGCCGAAGTTGTCGTCGAGAACCCGAGCGGACAAGTTGACCGCCGCGGATCGAAACACTTTGCCCGGCTGGAGCCATCGACGCGCGGTCGAGAAGGATACCACGCGATGGTCTGCTACCGCTTGAAAGCCCGCGTCATTGATCTCGTACCCCGGCGAGGAGACGGCCGCGAACCCGGAAAAGGTCCAGTTCCCCGCGTTCTCCGAGGCGGTGAGCATTCCGAACGTTCCGGTCATGCTCGTTGCCAGGGGATCGTACGTGACGTGGTCCTGATCGGGACGCTGGAAGTAATGCGCCGACGTAGATTGCACCGCCTGAAGCGCGGTCGTATCACCGAGGATGTGAGAGAAGGCAAACAACCCCTGTATGGAATAGGCGTTCTGGTTGAACCGATGGGTGAAGTCGACCCCGCCGGCGTATGCCGACTTGCTCAAGAAGGAGAAGACATCTTCAGATTGATCCCGGTGCACCCCGGTGAAGGCAAAGCCGAGCTGGCTCGAACCATTTCGGAAATCCTTCTTGGCACGAGCGATGGCGTAGTTGGTGAGCGGTTCGACCGGTACGTCGGGAAGCCTGTTCGTCGGGGAATCGGCCAGGCGAGCGTGCTCCTCCGCGGTCACGGCATCCAGGAACCCAATCGACCACCCGGATCGGGTTTTCCCAGAGAGCTTCGCCGCACCGAGCAGCGTTGTCGTCAGGGGCTGGTCAACGTACGGCTCCGTGCCAAATACCGACCGCTGGGGTACGCGCCCGATTCGGCGAGAGTAGATGAGTTGATGTCCCTCGATGCCGAACCTGAAAATGTCGGAGCCTTCGATGAAGAACGGCCTGAGTTCGGGGAAAAAGGTCTCGAAGTTGGTGAGGTTGACCACCGCCGGATCGGCATCGACCTGCCCGAAGTCGGGGTTGACGGTGGCGTCGAGGGTCAGTTCACTGGTCACGCCGTATTTGAGGTCGACTCCGACGGAGCCGTCGTACACACTGCCGTCGTCGAAGGGGTTCTGCCGATCGGCTCCTTCGGTGTAGGCCGCTCTGGTCACGACGTGAGGGAGAATCTCCAAGCGGCTGGGCCGGCGCAGATTGTCGAGCCCCATCACATGGCCGAATTTCGATGTAAACCCCGGCTGCTCGCCCGGTGTCCACGCCCAATCCACCGCCTCTCCGGCGCTCATGATGTCCCGACGGAACTGGATCCCCCACACCTGGCTGTCTTCCGGAGAGAACCGGAGCTGTGAGAAGGGGATGCGCATCTCCGCCACCCAGCCAAGGGAATCGATTCGAGTCCTTACCTCCCACACCGGATTCCATGATCCGTCCAGTCCGCGCTTCGTGTCTCCCGACGTCCGTGCGTCCTCGCGCTCCCCGGCCGGGGTCACCCCGAAGACGAACGCGGTGCGATGGTCATGATAGGTATCCAGAATGACGAAGAACTTGTCGTTCTGCACTCCGAAGGAGTCGCGGCGGGAAAGCCGACGAGACACGGTGGTGACATCCCTTGCAAAGAGCCGCGCGCCAATGTACAGCGCTTGATCGTCATAGGTGACGCGAATCTCGCTCGAATCCGCCGCGGGGTTTCCATCGCTGGGATGGTCTCGGCGGAAGCCGGACGCGGGCACCGCCAGGCGCCAGATATCCTCATCCAACCGCCCGTCGAGATTGGGCGGTCGCTCCACCCGCACCGCGGTGACCGCGGGCGGGATTCGCCCGTCGGCATGGACGAGTGCGGAGTCGGCGGGTACTCTGTCGGACGCCTGCCCGGGGGACTGGACGGCCAGGAGTAGTGGTAACAACGACATCATAGATCGAACTCTCTCGAACGCGAGGGTCACCTCGCAGCAATTGTGCGATTACGGAGTCAGCGGTGTTGGGGGGAGGTGTCCGCGTGCCCAATCGCTGTACGACGATGGTGGTAGCAAAGTTACAACGTCTGCGGACGATCTGCCGCTGCCGTGACGTACGTCGTCTCGCTCGTCGGCTCAGCCGAAGATGAGCGCGATCGCGTCCTTCATGCTGTACCACAGAACCACGGCGGTGAGGGGTGGCACCACGTAGCGGAGAATGAAGATCAAGCCGGGGGCAAGCCGGCGAAATACGGGCGACGCCCCCTCTCGAAGTTCCGATAAGGGATCTTTCATCTTCCAGCCGACGAGGATCGCCATCACCAACGCCCCGGCAACTACCATCAGCTCACCAGACACCTTGTCGAAAATTCCAAAGGCGTTCTGCGACATGGCGGGGACAAGGCCAAAAGTCGTGGCGAGCAGCCCGGCTCCCACCGCGGCTGCCTTCCTGCTCTTGCCGAATTCGTCCATGATCGATGCGACCACGACCTCCAACAGGGAAACCGACGAGGTGAGACCGGCAAGCACCAGCGCCACGAAGAACGCGAAGCCCACAAGCCTCCCTATCGCCCCCATCTCCACGAAGCCTCCGGGAAGCGAGATGAAAAGGGCGCCCATCGTGCTCTCGCCCACTTGACCGGAGAGGCCCAGTGCAAAGATCACCGGGAAGACCACCATCCCGGCCGTAAACGCCACAGAGAAGTCGAACAGCGAAACGACTATCGCTTCCCTGTTGATATTCTCCTGCCGCGAGAGGTAGGACGCGTAGGTGATCATGATCCCCATGCCGACACTCAATGACAGGAAAGCCTGACTCGCCGCCCCCCTCAGCACGGTCGGATTGAGCACCGCCTCGAGTGAAGGTTTCAGATAAAAGGAATAGCCCGGTCCGGATCCAGTGAGTGTGGCCGCCCACACCACCAGGCCGATGAGAATGAGGAAGAGCATGGGCATGAGGACGAGTCCGGCGCGTTCTATCCCCTTGCGGACTCCCCCCATCACGATTCCGATCGTGACCGCCATCATCACCAAGTGGAACTGCACGGCTGGAAACCCATGGGAGATCTCGGCGTACCGCTCTCCCGGCGAGGTCGAGAAACCGCGCAGTGCATCGATCGCGTAACGCAAGGACCATCCGGAAACGACGGAGAAGTAGGCCAGGATCAGCAGCGGTGTGGCGACGAGGACAAAACCGAAGGGAGTCCAGCCGCGGCCCCCGATCGTGCGGAGGGCGCCGACGGGGGCAAGACGAGTGCGGCGGCCAACGGCGAATTCCGCCACCATGAGTGGTACGCCGATGAAGAACGTCATGAAAAGATACACCAGGACGAAGGCGGCACCTCCTCCTTCCGCCGTCTGGTACGGGAAGCGCCACATATTCCCGAGCCCAACCGCACTGCCCGCTGCGGCGAGAACGAACCCGATGCGCGTCCCGAAGAGCTCGCGGCCGGGCGAATTCACCGACCCGTTGGTGGCGTTTGCGTTGTGGGGTGCGCCCACATGACCTCCTCGGCTCGGTTCAACAAACGCCCGGCCTCCGCGCCGCATGTGCCGCGGCGAGGAAGAACCGGACGCTGAACAGGGACTACTGCAAGTCGATTATCGAACGGCCGGAGCGCCGCGCGCTTCTGCTGACGCCCCGGCCTCGATGGCAATCGACCTAGGCGGGTGGTAGGTCGGAGTTCCAGGTGTCCCACACCGCCCGCCAGTTACCGTCTTCGCCGCGACGGTAGGTGGCAAACCACGTCCCGGTGTCGGACTGAGGCCCCTCCTCGGTCTCCATGCTCATGGCCATGCGTCCCCGTGCGGCGGCGAAGTCTCCACGTCCCTCGATGTCGTCCACTTTGAGTGTAAAGGCCGTGAGGTGCGGGAATTCGTTCAGGAAGGCTTTGGCATCGGCTTTGCTGCTCAGGGTCGGAGCACCGGGCGGCATCATGACGATGTCGTCGTCGAACATCTCGAGGTATTTGTCCCAGTCCTCGGCTAGGATGGCAGCGACGCATTCCTCGGCGAGCTTGTTAATCGCGGCGACATCTTGGTCGGTCAGGTGTGGGGCGGTGGTGATCGTCATGGCTATTTCCTCGGGCAGATGGGACCCAGAAAATACCCGTCGGGCACGCCGCCCGTAAGATGGGGGGGGTGGCGTACTTGATCGCTGTCGTTGCCCACCCAACGACATGTCATTAATGTCCTTCTCTCTTCGGGACAGGAACCATGGAAGTATTCGAAGCCATCGCGGAGCACGATTACCAGCAAGTGCTTTTCTGCAACCACAACGCGACTGGGTTGCGTGCGATCATAGCCATCCACGACACGACACTCGGCCCCGCGCTCGGCGGCGTGCGGATGCGTCCGTTTGCCAGCGAGGACGAGGCGTTGCAAGACGTGCTGCGCTTGGCGCGGGGGATGACCTATAAGGCGGCGATCAGCGGCGTGAATCTTGGCGGGGGCAAGTCGGTCATCATTGGCGACGCGCACACACAGAAAAGCGAGCCCCTGTTAAGAGCGTTTGGTAAATTCGTCCACTCCCTCGGGGGGAAGTACATCGCCGGACAGGATATCGGAACCGACTCCCATGACATGGCCGTCATCCGAAGTGAAACGCCTCACGTATCGTGTGTGCACGAGAAGGCCGGGGGTGCGGGTGATCCGTCGTTTGCCACAGCCTATGGCGTTACCGCGGGGATTCGCGCCGTCTTGAAGGCCGCCGTCGGAAGTGACTCGCTGTCTAACCGTCGTATCGCCATTCAGGGAGTGGGGCACGTCGGCTATTTCGTTGCCAAGTACTGCCATGAGGCTGGCGCCAAGCTCATTGTCACGGACGTGGTGGAAGAGCAGCTCAAGAGGGTGAGCGACGAGTTCGACGCCGAGGTCGTGGACCCGGACCAGATCTATGAAGTAGATTGCGATGTTTTCTCTCCCTGCTCGGTCGGCGCGGTCATCAACGACGACACCATCCCCAAACTCCGCTGTAAAGGCATTGCCGGGGCGGCGAACAACGTCCTTGCCGAGCCGAGGCATGGGAACGTCTTGATGGAACTGGGAATCGTTTACGGACCGGATTACTTGATCAACTCCGGGGGGCTGATCCGGTGCCAGGCGGAGGTGCTACACCGTGACGTCGCCGACGAGGGTGTACTACAGCATGTCTCCCAGATCTACGATCAGACCCTGGCGGTGATCCGCGCCGCGCAAGACCGGGGGATCAGCACGGCCGAGGCTGCCAACGAGCTTGCTGAGGAGCGCATCGCGGCGACACGAGCTACCGGCAGCATCTGGAAGGGCCTTTGAATATCCAATATCCAATGTCCGATATCCAATATCCAATATCCAATATCCAACAGTATAGTAATCGACGTCCCTACCACCACTTGGATATTCCTTGTTGGATATTCGATATTCGATTTTCAGGTCATTCCGCCGCGTCGTCTGCCAGCAGTTCGTCGATCTCTTCCATCGTCGCATCGATCTCCGGATACCGCACGCCGATTGCCGTTCCGTACGAGACGGCTGACCCGAGCAGCAACTGCGCCTTGGCCAAGGTCTCCCTCCCCTCTTCTACATCGCCCGCTTCCAGCGCGCACAGACCTTCGAGGTAGAGGATCTCGCCGAAGAGCATACAGCGCGTGGGATCGGCCTGTCCTGTTGGGGAGATGATTGCTAGCAAGCTGTCACCACTCAACACACGCGCCATGTCGAGGTCCACTCCAACTTGTGCCTGTGCTTCGCGCAGCGCCGTTTTCGCCTCCGCCACGCTGCCGGCCCGAAGCATCCTTTTTATTTGTAGCGCGATCAGGCCGATCGCTTCGATCATCCGGAGGATGTAATCGCTTTGCACCATCGGCATCTTCCACTAAACGATTCGTGACGGACACTCACGACCACGCCTCGAGTGCGCTGTGAGCAATGACCTCCCCGTGCTCCTGGACGAAGTGTCCGGCATTCTCGAGCATGAGAGGATCACCGCAGCCGCGAACGCGTTCACGCATGGCGTTCATCACCGGGACTCCCAAGACTGGGTCTTGAACCCCAATCGCCATGAACGTCTCGCCCGACCATGTCTCTGACCACCATTTCAGCGAGCGACGACCTATCTCTGCGCCGTCCATCTCCGGCGTGACCGGCACAATCGCAGGAAAACGACGCACACCGGCCTTGTATCGAGCGTCCGGGAACGGTGCTGCGTAGGCTCCCGCCTCTTCGTCAGACAATCCGGGAACGGCGCGCCGCATCAAGCGAGCGACATCGAGGTCATCCTGCGAAGCAACGAAGTTCTTCCACTCGTCGAAACCCGGTCCCGGTGATTTCCCAGTCCCGATCCCCGTGTTCATGATCAGTAGACGCCGAATCAGGTTGGGCTTGTCGAGCGGCAGGGTGAGCCCCAGCAATCCACCCCAGTCCTGACAGACCAGGGTGACGGCGTCCAGTTCCAGGTGGTCGATGAGGCGCAACAGGAAGTCACGGTGAAAGGTAAAGGTGTATCGCGCGTCGTCGGTGGGCTTGTCCGACCTGCCGAAACCGAGAAAGTCAGGGGCAACGACACGGCAGCCTGCCTCGACGAAGATGGGAATCATCTTGCGATAGAGGTAGGCCCAGGTTGGTTCGCCGTGGAGGCACAACATCACATCGCCGGCATCGCGAGGCCCCTCGTCGACGTAGTGAGTACGTAAGCCCTCATATCCGACGAGCGTATCGACATAGTGAGGCGAAAAATCGTACCCAGGCAGATTGTCGAAACGCTCGTCTGGTGTACGAAGTACGTCGGGAGCCACATTCATAAAAACTCCTCACTGCTGGGGGCCGTCGATCAAGGCTCGTCTATCTCAAGGATGTCCCGTGGTACTGGAGGTGTCCAGCCAGTGGGATGAGGGTACCCGGGCGGTCCCCGGATAGCCCCGAAACATCCGGGGCTGTCGGTACGGCAGCGTGAGGCCACATCAACTCGAGTTGGTCCGAGCGCCAGGATCGAAAACCCTTGACTCCGATTCCGTGAACCCCATATAGATAGGCGGGTTCCCCAAGGGATTCGGGCCTTCGCGTTGGATATTGGTCCGGAACAAAATCGAGGAGGCGTGGCATGAAACGATCGATCTTGGCTGTCATTGGCATCGGGCTCGGGATGACGCTCTGTTCCACCGCGAGCGCTCAGGTGTTCGGCAATCCGTTCTACGCGGCGCCGACGGGGTCGGGTGCCCCGTCCGTCTTTATTTTTGGCCAGTACGGTAGAGGCTTGAACGACGAGTCGGGCGAGAGCAACTTCATCGGCCCCGGGATCGCCGTGGCACTTCCCGTCGTGACGTTCTGGGCGGAGGGTGGGCGTATTTCCAATGGTAGCTCCGATGAGACGGTGGCTGTCGGACTTGCCTTTAGTCTCATTCAGGCCCCGCTGGCCCCGATTCAGGTCATGGCGCAGGCCGGCCTCGGATGGATAGAAGATGGTGGCGTGACGGCGCTGAACGTCCCGATCGGTGTTGCGATCAAAGGCAACGTTTCGACGCCGGGCGCGCAGGTGACCCCGTGGATCATGCCGCGAATCAACATTCAACGCGTGAGCGGGTTTGGGACGTCGGCCTCGGAGACGGGGGTCGGCGTCTCCGCGGGCGTAGGGTTCACGCTACCAGGCGGATTCGGAATGCACACCGCGCTCGACTGGCTGGACATCGCCGATGTCCAGCCGCTGCTGTTTGGGATCGGCGTCCATTACAAGATCCAGACGCCCGGTGTACCGGGTCCAATGTAAGCGCGCAGCGTTCTTACGATCCGGAAACGGTGACTCAGGGGCCGACTTCAGTTTTTCTGACCAACCCCGGGGCCTTTCCGGGCATCCTATCTTTGGGTATGGGAGTCGTCAATGTGACACCGGAGCCACCCGCAATAAAAAGCCTCGCTGGTGTCAGACAATGGCGTCGCCGTTGAACGGTCATGCAGGGACAGTCTGGCAGGTCTTATTGCGAATCAAGACTCATCCAAGGTCACTCCGGAAATTTCATCCGGCCCAGCAATTTCTGAAAGCGCGGATCGGATCGCAACGGCTCCCACCAAGGTCCCACATTGATGTATAGCAAGAAAACTCTGTGGAGTGAAAAGAAGCTCCAACCCTCCTCGTCGAAGGCACGCTCGAGGCACGTGATCGCGCGATCGAGTTCATTCAACGTCGCATACATTATGGCGACCGCGGCCCACGGATACCGGCTTTTGTCCACCTGCTCCAGTAACTGCAACGCCTGTTCTCGATCTCCCGCCCCTGCGTATGCACGAGCAAGGTTGAGAATTCCCGCTCTCTCGTTCAGTTCGAACGTCTTCTTGGCGGCGCGGATACCTGCGTCGGAGTCACCCTTTTGGATATGTGCCAAGGATAGCCATGCGTGCGTCGAGAAGAAGTCGGGCGCTATTTCCCGGGTCTTCTCGAGCTGCGCTATCGCCGAGTCGTAGTCCCCGGGCAAGAACATCACGACCCCTGCGGTGACACCGGCGGCGGGAGAAAGTGGATCCAGCTCGGCGGCGCGCCATGCCTCACGGAGTGCCTCGTCGGTGCGGCCTAGTGCGGCGAGCATCGTGGCATACCACTGGTGTGCGGTGGCGTAGTTGGGATTGAGCTCTATTGCCCGGCGGTACTCCTGTTCCTCTCCCTTCCAGTCCAGCTCAGAGCGCAACACCTGTCCATGGGTGGCGTGGGCCTCGGCAAGGGTATCGTCGAGGCGGAGCGCGCGCTCGACTGCCGCCTTCGCCTGGGACAGCGCCTCCCGCCGTGGCAGATGCGAGTACGAGCCGAGCAGTAGGAATGCGTCTGCCAAGCCTGCGTGAGCGGCGGCGTATGCGGGATCGCGGTCGGTTGCCTGCCGGAAATACTCGGCAGCCTGCTGCAACGCGTCCTTCGTCCGCATGTTCCACAAGTAGCGGCCCTTGAGGTACAAGTTGTGCGCCTCGGGATCGGCGACTCGTTCTGTGACGGCCGGCGGTGTGTCTCCACCGGGCAGTTTGACGCGGAGGGCGTCGACGATCTCGCTCGCAATCTCTTGTTGTACGGCGAATATGTCGGCCAACTCACGATCGTACGTGTCCGACCACATGTGAAATCCATCCCGCGCGCTCACCAACTGTGCGGTGATCCGGACGCGTTTGTCGCTCTTTCGTACACTCCCCTCCAAGATGGTCTCGACACCCAACGCTTCTCCCGTCCTGCGTACGTCCTGGTTCTTTCCCTTGAAATGAAAGGATGACGTGCGTGCCGCCACACGCAGCCCGGCGATCTTCGCCAAAGAATTGAGCAGCTCTTCGGCGATGCCGTCGCTGAAATATTCTTGGTCCTGTTCGGCGCTGAGATCGGCGAAGGGAAGCACGGCGATGGATTCGACCACCTTGAGGGTCTCGCCGTGGCTCGGCGTAGCCTGCTCCGTTGCAGCGTTCGGCTCCGGACCGGCCTGTATCCGGCCACGCCGGCGACTTCGGTATGCCAAGACGCCCGAGGCCGCACCCCCAGCGAGTAGCGGCAGCACGATGGTCAGCATCGTCGGAACCGGCGCCCCGGCCCGCTGCATGAAATAGGCGACTACCACCGCAGCAACCGTCAACGCGACCGCTGCGCCGGTAGCAACGAACTTGCCGCCTGACTCAGCGGCCGGGACGGCACGCCATTGCGCAGATCCCCGCTGAGGCGGCGCGAGTTGGTCCGCAAACTCCTTTGCCGTGACGAATCGGTCGTCCGGGTGCTCGGCCAGGGCTTTGACCAACGCCCGCACGGCGCGGTCCGGAAGCGATTCCAGGGGCGCCCGATGGCTCCGTGGCTGATCGGTGAAGCGCCCCGCTCGCACGGAATCCCGGTCGCACGGCCTTGCGGGCAGCTCGCCCACGATCATCGCATACAAGACGCGTCCGAAGCTGTGGATGTCGGTTCGGCCGTCTATACCACTCCATCCCAACGCTTGTTCGGGGCTCATGTACATTGGCGTTCCGATGGGTGCACCCGCACTAGTCAACGAGTAGCCGCCGGCCTCGCCGATCGCCCGCGCGATCCCAAAGTCGGCGACGACGGCGTGTCCGTCCGCCAACAGGACATTCTCCGGCTTGATGTCTCGGTGTACGATGTTGCGCCGGTGGGCGTAGTCCAACGCGCTCAGCACCTCCCTCGCCAGTTGCAGCGCATCCCCGGCGGTGATCTTTTCACGCCCCATCCGGTGGCGTAGCGACTCCCCCTCGACGAACGGCATCACGAAGTACAGCCGCCCATTGGCCTCGCCGGAGTCGTGCAGTGGAAGGATGTGGGGGTGCGTGAGCTTGGAAGCGATCTCGATTTCACGCAGAAAACGCACCGTGCCCAGCGAGGACGACAATTCCGCGCGCAGAACTTTGACCGCCACCTTGCGGCCGTGTTTCATGTCCTCCGCCAGGTACACCGTCGCCATGCCGCCCGCGCCGATCTCTCTCTCGATCGCATACCGATCCGAAAGCGTCGATGCTAAGCGATCTAAAGAATCATTCATCTTGATCGTCCGCGTTCATCCGCACCCGTCCGCGGTGGTCCACGGCTCTACAGTTGGCGAGGGCGATTTTCAGGCGGTCGAGCTGCTCGGCCATAAGGGCCTAAAGATAGGGATCGGTGCCGGTCGTCGCGAGAAGAGGCTCCGCGTTTCCCGGGAGAAATGACGGAGAAACGTCTTTCAAGACGAGTCGCGCGGGTTTACCCGCACGGCCGAGCCCGCGTTTCAACGCACCGGGCGCGACGGCCGCCGCGCAACAATTCGTCTCTGTCTCGCAGCCGAGTCGTGTGGCGAGGATGTCAGTGGTGCCGTTTTTCGTACGGTGAGGTTCGGTCGCTCGTTGGTCGCCCGGTGGGCTGAAGCCCGGGCTCGGCCCCTACGGGACGTGTCCTGAAGGACAGTCGATTTCAGAATGCAGAATGCAGATCTCAGATTGCCCTTCCACTCCAGGGCGCTTTAGTGCGTCGACCAATCTGCAGTCTGAAATCTAGAAGAATCTGAAATCTGAAATCACTCGTTCCCTCCCCCCTCGTCCCACTGGCTGGACGCCTCCAGTGCCAAGGGCGATACTTGGGATAGGGAAAAGCGAATTCTATGGCGTGATGCGTAAGGGACGGCTGAACCCGAGTGCGGCTGCAGACGTGGTCGTGTTCGACCCACGGACGGTCGCCGACAGGGCGACGTACGCGAATCCGGCTCAGGTGTCAGAAGGGATTGTGCACATGCTGGTGGCAGGTCGGCTCGTGGTACGAAACGGTGAGTTGCAGGAGGACGTGAAGCCTGGAAGCGCCAGCAAGATGCATCATGTGGCGGCGGCCTTCTTCGTCCTTGGATTGGGGTGTAGCTCGGCCGAGCCGGATCGCATTCTTTTCAACGGCAAAATCGTAACGCTGAGTCCCGATCATGACATTGTGGAGGCCATTGCGATCCGCAATGGGGTAGTCATGGCCGTGGGCAGCGACGATGCGATATTGGCAATGGCGGCGTCCCAGACCGCGCGGCACGACCTAGGTGGCCGAACGGTGGTCCCGGGTCTGGCGGACAACCACTACCACGGCATCGGCGGCGGTCCGGGTGTGGACTTGTCAATGGCTCGCAGTATGGCGGACGTGCTCGACGCCATCGCCGAGCGTGCCTCGACGACCGATGCCGAAGATCTCATCCTCACCAACGGCAATTGGCATGAGGGCCAGCTTGCCGAAAAGCGTCTCCCGCTTCGCGACGACTTGGATCGGGCGGCGTCGCGGCATCCGGTAGTCGTCGTCCGTGGGGGACACGAATACATTCTGAACAGCGCGGCGCTGCGCCGCTGGAACATCGATGAATCCACCCCCGAGTCGTCCGGGGGGCGCATCGGCAGGTACGCGGATGGACGACTCAACGGCGAACTGGTGGATCGCGCAAAGAATCTCGTCCAACTACCTCCACGTCCCCCTCCCGACGCCGAACAAATGATCGAGGCGATCAGCGCCGAGCATCGGCAGCTCAATGCGACGGGCCTCACGAGCGTCCGCTACCCCGGTGCGTCGGATCGGTTATACGGAGTGCTGGAGGAGATGAAGCGACGCGACCTTCTCACGGTTCGCGTGAACTTCTTGTTCCGGGTCGGGAGCGCCACGACGCCAGAGGAGCTGGACGAGGTCATTGCGTCGTGGGGCGTCGCGCCGGGCGACGGCGACGAGTGGCTCCGGGTCGGTGGCGTAAAGCTCGGAGTCGACGGAGGCTTTGAGGGCGGTTGGATGCGCGAGCCGTACGCCGAGCCGTGGGGACAGAACGGGACGTTCCACGGTCTTCAAACCTTCCCCACGGAACCATACAAGCAGCTCGTCTCCGAACTCAACCGGCGGGGCTGGCGAGTCGCAACGCATGCCGTCGGCGACGCCGCCATCGACTTGGTGTTGGATGCGTACGAGGCGGCACACTCCGATCGCCCCATCGCGAACGACCGATGGGTAATCGAGCATGGATTCCTTCCACACCCCGATCAGTTTCCGCGTATGAAGGCCCTCGGCCTGGCAGTTTCGGCGCAAAACCATCTTTATCTGGCCGCACCGAGTCTCGTGAGCTACTGGGGGCCTGAGCGAGCTGCATGGGTGACGCCGGTCAAGGCTTATCTGGATGCCGGCATCCGAGTGTCCTCGGGGACCGACTCGCCGGTGGTACCGTACCGTCCGTTCTGGACGCTCTATCATTTCATTACGCGGCAGACCATCAGCGGCGGGGTAATGGGGGCAGACCAGGGTATCAGTCGGGAGCAGGCCCTCCGCCTCAGCGCAGTGGAAAACGCGTACCTCAACTTCGAGGAGGAAATAAAGGGTACGCTGGAGCCGGGCATGATAGCGGACCTCATCGTGCTCTCCGACGATTTCTTGACAACCGCCGAGGAGAATCTGGAGACGATGGAAGTCGTGATGACGATGGTGGGAGGCCGGATAATCCACACGGGGTCTGGTTGGTAGGGCAGCATAGCCGGTCCGCGGTGACCTGTTGGTTACAAGAACGGATTCTACTAATTGCGGAGCAACTCCAACACCGAGATGTCGCTCTCGTTCTCTTCGATCATGAAAAAGAAGCGCCTGCCGTCAGTATCGAAGCCCGGCCGGCTGAGTCGCCGGGACGGATCATCGAATCGAACGAGAATTCGCGCGGTACCTCCGCCCACCGGAACACTCCAAATTCCATGCGTATTCGTGAAGTATAGACTTCGCCCGTCGAGCGACCATCGAACAGCAGCAGCCGATTCCACTTCCACAAGCAATCGCGGATCGCCGCCTTCTGAGGCGACGATGTACGCACCACGGCCCGGGGTTAAGGCCGAGTAGGCAATGAAATTGCCGTCCGGAGACCATCGAGGAATCCCTCCGTCTGAGATTTTTCGCGTTTCTCCCCAGCGCGTGCCGTCGTCATCTCGGGAAACCACCCAAATGCTGCCGTCTCCCCAGAATACGAGTTGGTCGCCGTCGGGCGACCAGTCGGGATAAATCTCTTGCCAGGGGGCGTTGGTTACTCGCTGGCGAGTCCCCCCATCCGCCGACATCACGTAGATGTCGCGAGGACCATTTCGCAAAGAATAGAATGCGATCTCGCTACCGTCCGGTGACCACGCGGGACCGAAGTCGTTGCTCGCGTGGGTGGTGAGCTGCTGTACCTCTTCGCCACCGGCGGGCATCTTGAAGATGTCCTGATTGCCGCTCCGGTTTGAGTCGAAGGCCAACCAGCGACCGTCTCTCGATACACCGACGCTTTCGATGACCTGATTCTCGTTCGTGACCGGCTGGGCAGTCGATACCGACACGGGTCCACCGGTAGGGATCGCTACCGACCAGACATTCGAGCGAAACGTGAAGGCGGAGTACGCCAGCGTCTGTCCGTCTTGCGAGAGCGTGATCGTGTGGGCGTCGAGATCGGTGGTGAGTCGCTCCGGCTCGCCAATCGGTGCGCCCGATTTCCCGACACGAACCCGGTGAATGTCGCGTTTGCCGTCTCGGTTGGACACGAACAGGAGAGATTCTCCGTCCGGCGTCCACGTGGGACTTTGCACAAGGGCCTGGCCGCCGGTTACGCGCACGGGCTCACCTCCCGCGACCGGCACGACCCACACGGAACTGATCCTGATGTTGCCGAAATTATTGGGGGAGAAGAGATAGGTGAATGCGCCCGCGACGTAAGCGATGCGGGAGCCATCCGGAGACCAGCTCGGGGAATGGATACCTGCAGGAAAATCCGTGCTGATGGTGGAGTAATCGACGAGTTTTGTCGCTTCCCCCCCGGCCAGGGAACGTGTGTAGAGGGAACCGTCCACGCCGTACGCGATCGCCGAACCGTCTGGTGACCATGTGGGACTGTTAGCCCCCTGACCGCTTGTCAGGCGCCCTGACGAGAATCGGGCGCCGCCGGCACTGTCGGGGCGGACCAACGGTGTTGGAATGCCACCGAGCGAGGGTACGACGTGGATGCTCCAGCCGGACGATCCCAGCGTTTGGAAGGCGATCCGTGAGCCGTCGGGTGACCACTTGGGCCAGCGGTGATGTCCCGAGACCCCCTCGGTCGGGAGAATGTCCCGCTCCCCTCCGAGTTGCCGAACGTAGAGTTGCATCTGGCCCTGCGGTCCGGCCACGTAGGCCACCATGCTTCCGTCGGGGGAGATCGCGGGGTCCAATTCCATCCCGCGAGCCCGCGTCACCTGCTGCGTTTGCCCGATCCGATACTCGACCTCGCGGCCCGGCAGCAACAGCAGCCCGCCGATAACGACGCCGAGCACCACAACGGCGCCGATGGCGACACGCTTCTTGTCAACGGGACGTGCCGTCGCCTGCACGGGACGGGTGTCCGTAGGCGTGAGCCCTCCGCTCGGCGTCGCTACGGCATCCAACTGCGGCAGCAGCTCCTCCGCGGACTGCCACCGATCCGCCGGCTTCTTCTCGAGACATCTCATGACGATCTGGGCCAGCACCGGCGGGACCGCTTGGCGATGCTTGGTCACCGGCTCCGGCGCCTCGGTGACGTACGCGGCCAACACCATCTGTGGCGTCGTGCCCGTGAACTGGCGGCCGTCCCGTCAACAGCTCGTACGCCAACGCCCCTACCGCGTAGATGTCGGCCCGATGATCGATGTGGGGGCTCGCCGACGCCTGCTCGGGCGCCATGTAGGCGGGGGTACCGAGGGCGACGCCGGCGGTGGTGAGCTTCTCCCGGCCGGTGGCTTCAGTGACCGCCTTGGCGATGCCGAAGTCCGTCACCATCGCGTGCTTTTCCGAGAGCAGCACGTTATCGGGCTTGATGTCGCGGTGCACGACGCCGTGCTTGTGGGCCGACGCCAGGGCGTCGACGACCTCCCGCAGAATCTTCACGGCGTCGGCGATGGGTAGCTCTCCCTCGCGCGCGAGCTTAGCGCGCAGCGACTCGCCCTCGATGTAGGGCATGACGTAATACAGGAAACCGTCCGCGTCGCCCGAGTCGTGCAACGGAAGGAGTGGGGGTGGGTCAGCCCCGCCGCGATCTCGATCTCCCGCAGAAACCGCTCGGGTCCCAACGTCGCGGCCAACTCGGGGCGCAACACCTTCACCGCCACCTTGCGGTGGTGTTTGAGGTCCTCGGCGAGATAGACCGTGGCCATGCCGCCAGCACCGATCTCTTCCTGGATGGCGTAGCGGTCGGCGAGGGCGGTTTTCAGACGTTCAAGCTGCTCGGCCATAACGGCCTAAGATAGGGATCGGTGCCGGTCGTCGCGAGAAGAGGCTCCGCCTTTCCCGGGCGAGATGACGGAGAAACGTCTTTCAAGACGATTCGAGCGGGTTTACCCGCGCGGCCGAGCCCGCGTTTCAACGCACCGGGCGCGACGGCGACCGCGCAACAATTCGTCTCTGTCTCGCAGCCGAGTCGTGTGGCGAGGATGTCAGTGGTGCCGTTTTTCGGACGGTGAGGTTCGGTCGCTCGTTGGTTGCCCGGTGGGCTGAAGCCCGGGCTCGGCCCCTACGGGACGCGTCCTGAAGGACGATCGATTTCAGATTCTAGCAGGTTGCGGAAAAAGTCGGGTAATGGACGATAGCATCGCGAGCCGGAAGTTCTTATCGTAGAGGGACCTCGATGGGAGTGCCACGATGCGCGGGAACAAGACGAATCAGTCGGCGCTGTTCAGCTATATCAGTGCGGAGGATCGGGTGCCCTCCGACCATCCGTTGCGCGCCCTGCGGGCGCTGGTGGACCCGGTGTTAGCCCGGCTCTCGCCGCAGTTGGACCGGCTGTACGCGCGGCGGGGCCGGCCGTCGATTCCCCCGGAACATTTGTTACGCGCGTTATTGCTGCAGGTGGTGTATACGATCCGGAGCGAGCGGCAGCTGATGGAGCAGCTCGATTACAACATCCTGTACCGATGGTTTGTGGGGTTGAATCTGGACGACGCGGTGTGGGTGCCGACGGTCTTTACGAAGAATCGGACGCGGCTGGTCGAGGGGGGCATCGCGGATGCGTTTCTGGCCGAAGTGTTACAGGAGGCGGAGCGGCGGGCGTTGTTGTCGAATGAGCATTTCACCGTCGACGGGACCTTGCTGGACGCGTGGGCGAGTCAGAAGAGTTTTCAGCCGAAGGCCGGCACCCGCCCGCCAACGGACGATGATCCGGGGAATCCGAGCGTGACGTTTCGCCAGGAGAAACGGACGAATGCGACGCATGCGTCGCGGACGGACCCGGAGGCGCGGTTGACGCGGAAGAGTGGGGGGCAAGGCGCGCAATTGGCGTACTTGGCGAGTGTGTTGATGGATAATCGGCACGGGCTCGTGGTGGCGACCGACGTGACGCAGCCCGGCTACGAGGCGGAGTGTGCGAGTGCGCTGGCGATGGTGGGGAGCTTACCGCCGACGGCCCGGCGTCGGACGTTGGGGGCGGACAAGGGTTATGATCGGTGCGGGTTTGTCGACACGCTGCGGGCGTTGGGCTGGACGCCCCACGTCACGCCGAACGTGCACCGCACGCGGTTGCGGAGCGCGGTGGATGGCCGGACGACGCGCCATCCCAGCTATGCGATCAGTCAACGGCAGCGCAAAAAAGTGGAAGAGATCTACGGGTGGGGCAAGACGATTGGGTTGTTACGCAAACTCCGACATCGCGGGACCCCGCGGGTCGGGTGGGTGTTTACGTTTACGGCCGCGGTCTACAATCTGATGCGGATACGCACCCTGACCCTGGCCGGAGGCAGCCCCTGATGGGGCAGTGTGGGCCGCATTCGTCACGCCGACCGCACCGCGGGGGCGGTAATAGGGGACCGCACGCTGGTACACCGTCGTGTTACCCGGACAAACGCGGCTCACCATGAATTTTTCCGCAACCTGCTAGATTCTCTAGGATTCTAGCAGGTTGCGGAAAAAGTCGGGTAATGGACGATAGCATCGCGAGCCGGAAGTTCTTATCGTAGAGGGACCTCGATGGGAGTGCCACGATGCGCGGGAACAAGACGAATCAGTCGGCGCTGTTCAGCTATATCAGTGCGGAGGATCGGGTGCCCTCCGACCATCCGTTGCGCGCCCTGCGGGCGCTGGTGGACCCGGTGTTAGCCCGGCTCTCGCCGCAGTTGGACCGGCTGTACGCGCGGCGGGGCCGGCCGTCGATTCCCCCGGAACATTTGTTACGCGCGTTATTGCTGCAGGTGGTGTATACGATCCGGAGCGAGCGGCAGCTGATGGAGCAGCTCGATTACAACATCCTGTACCGATGGTTTGTGGGGTTGAATCTGGACGACGCGGTGTGGGTGCCGACGGTCTTTACGAAGAATCGGACGCGGCTGGTCGAGGGGGGCATCGCGGATGCGTTTCTGGCCGAAGTGTTACAGGAGGCGGAGCGGCGGGCGTTGTTGTCGAATGAGCATTTCACCGTCGACGGGACCTTGCTGGACGCGTGGGCGAGTCAGAAGAGTTTTCAGCCGAAGGCCGGCACCCGCCCGCCAACGGACGATGATCCGGGGAATCCGAGCGTGACGTTTCGCCAGGAGAAACGGACGAATGCGACGCATGCGTCGCGGACGGACCCGGAGGCGCGGTTGACGCGGAAGAGTGGGGGGCAAGGCGCGCAATTGGCGTACTTGGCGAGTGTGTTGATGGATAATCGGCACGGGCTCGTGGTGGCGACCGACGTGACGCAGCCCGGCTACGAGGCGGAGTGTGCGAGTGCGCTGGCGATGGTGGGGAGCTTACCGCCGACGGCCCGGCGTCGGACGTTGGGGGCGGACAAGGGTTATGATCGGTGCGGGTTTGTCGACACGCTGCGGGCGTTGGGCTGGACGCCCCACGTCACGCCGAACGTGCACCGCACGCGGTTGCGGAGCGCGGTGGATGGCCGGACGACGCGCCATCCCAGCTATGCGATCAGTCAACGGCAGCGCAAAAAAGTGGAAGAGATCTACGGGTGGGGCAAGACGATTGGGTTGTTACGCAAACTCCGACATCGCGGGACCCCGCGGGTCGGGTGGGTGTTTACGTTCACGGCCGCGGTCTACAATCTGATGCGGATACGCACCCTGACCCTGGCCGAAGGCAGCCCCTGATGGGGCAGTGTGGGCCGCATTCGTCACGCCGACCGCACCGCGGGGGCGGTAATAGGGGACCGCACGCTGGTACACCGTCGTGTTACCCGGACAAACGCGGCCCACCATGAATTTTTCCGCAACCTGCTAGATCTCAGATTGCCCTTCCACCCCCCGGTGATGTTTTGCGTCGGCCAATCTGAATATTCTTTCCGTCCTTCCGTCCTTCCGCCTTTCCGCCGTACCGTCCCACCGACGTACCGACTTCCGGCCGCGCGATTTCTCTCTTACCTTGCATCGTGACCCCACTTTCGATTGTTACCGAGTCCACCATCCGCAAAATCGCCACCACTCGACTGGCCTACGATGCAGTCAAGGCGGCCTTCGAGTCGATGGCGGAAGGCCAAGCCGCGGTCGTTCCTCCGGCGTTCGCCAAAGGCATGAACGACGACGAGGTGTACGGCGCGAAGATCGGCAACGAGCGAAAGGGCCAGCTCGTGGGCCTCAAGGTGGGATCGTACTGGCCGGGGAACTTCGATTCCGGCTTGCCGAACCATGGCTCGACCACGTTGTTGCTGGATCCGGCTACTGGGTATCCCCAGGCGCTCGTCAGCGCCGGGTATCTCAACGGCTTGCGTACCGCCGCAGCCAACGGTGTCGCCACCTCGTATCTTGCGCGTCAGGACGCGCCTGTACTCGGCGTGATTGGGGCCGGACACCAGGCGGAGTTCGAGATTCGCGCCGTCGCCGACGTACGGTCGCTGTCACTGATCAAGATCTGGAGCCGCTCGTCGTCGCGGGTGGATTGGCTCATGAACCGTCTGAAAGATCTCGACATGGACATCCAGTCCGCCGATCGCGAAGCGTGCGTCCGCGGCTCGGACATCGTCGCCACGGTCACACCCTCAAAGGAACCCCTCGTCGACTGCGCGTGGATCGAACCGGGAATGCATATCTCCGCCATGGGGAGTGACGGCGTCGGAAAACAAGAACTGGACCCGGCCATCTTTCGGGACGCCCGCTTGTTCGCCGACTATCCGGAACAATCAGTCCGGATCGGTGAATTTCAACACGCGCTGAAGGAAGGCATCATTGCGTCGGCCGCCGACATTTGTCCGATCGGCGCGGTTTCGAATGGCTCTCGCGAAGGCCGGCTGAGCGAGTCGGACGTTACCGTCTTCGACAGCTCCGGTATCGCAACGCAGGATCTCACGGTCGCCAAGGCCGTGTTGGACGCCGCCGCGGCCGCGGGTCAAGTCACCGTCATCGATTTCTGATCGGCAGCAGTTTTCATCGGAGATCTCGGATGCCAACGAGGTTCCAACTCACACTGATCGCGGTGGCGATGCTGCCGTCGGTGAACAGCTGCCGGCTCGACGACGACGCGACGCGCTCCGCCGGTTGGGTCGACCGGGAACGGCTGTTCGCGGCCGACAACGAGCCGGAAAACTGGCTCGCTCGGGGACGGACGTTTGGCGAGACGCACTACTCGCCGCTTTCCCAGATCGATACTCGCACCGTCGACCGTCTGGGGTTTGCGTGGGAATACGACGCCCGCTCGCGTCGGGGCCGCGTCGCGCGGGGACTCGAGGGCGCACCCATCGTCGTGGACGGCGTTCTCTACAGCTCGGCCGCGTGGGGGAGCGTGTTTGCCGTCGATGCAAGCACCGGCAAGCAACTGTGGCGGTACGAACCACCGATCGACGCGGCGTGGGCTCGGAAGGCGTGCTGCGACGTCGTCAACCGCGGTATCCAGGTGTGGAAGGGACGTGTGTACGTGGGCACGTTGGACGGATACCTCGTGGCGCTCGATGCCGCGACGGGTGCGCTCGTCTGGAGGGTAGACACCTTCGTCGATCGATCCGTCTCGTACACCATCACGAGTCCACCGCAGATCGCGGGCAATCGCGTGGTCATCGGCAACAGTGGCGCCGACTTCGGCGTGCGAGGTTACGTCTCCGCATATGACCTCGAGACCGGCGAGTTCGCGTGGCGATTCTTCACCGTCCCAGGCGATCCGTCCAAGCCGTTCGAGCACGCCGAGATGGAGATGGCGGCCAAGACTTGGGATCCCAACTCCAGCTGGGCCTCCGGACTCGGCGGCACGGTGTGGGCACAGATGGCCTACGACCCCGAGCTGAACTTGGTGTACTTCGGCACCGGCAACGCATCACCGTACCCAATCTGGTTCAGGAGCCCCAGCGGCGGCGACAACCTCTTTCTGGTTTCGATCATCGCGGTCAATCCCCGCGACGGTCGGATGGCGTGGTACTACCAGACGACGCCGAGCGAAATCTGGGACTACACCGCCACGTCGCCCATCGTGTTGGCCGATCTGGAAATCGACGGCGTCTCCCGCAAGGTCCTGATGCAAGCGCCGAAGAACGGTTTCTTCTACGTGCTCGACCGCGCCACCGGCGAGCTGATCTCCGCTGAGAACTACGTGACCGTAACCTGGGCGAGTCACGTCGATCTCGAGACCGGCCGGCCCGTGTTCACCGAACAAGGCAACTATAGACACGAACCCAGAGTCGTATTCCCGGCGTCGGCAGGAGGACACAACTGGCAGCCCATGTCCTACCACCCCGGAACCGGACTCGTGTATATCCCGGCGCGGGAGATGGGCATGTACTGGGAGTCCGCCGCTTCGTACGATCCACGGCCGGAAGTGATTTACCAGGGCATTATCGCATCGTGGCCTCCGTTCCCGGAAGAAATGCAACCCTACGCAGAGGGCCAACCCGATCCGACGCTGCGCGAGATGTTGATCGCCTGGGATCCCGTCGTCCAGCGCGAGGTGTGGAACGTCCCGCTCGAGAGCATGTACAACGGCGGCGTATTGTCGACCGGTGGCAACCTCGTCGTGCAGGGGACCGCGGGGGGAGACCTGGTCGTCTATCGCGCGGATACTGGCGAAGAACTCGTGCGCCTTGCCGTCGGTACCGGCATCATGGCGGCGCCCATGACTTACGAGGTAGATGGAGAGCAATACATCGCGGTCCTGGCAGGTTACGGCGGTGGACGTGGTACAGCCTATCCCAAAGGATCGGCGCCGTACGAGTACGTGAACTACGGGCGTTTACTTGCCTTCAAGCTGGACGGCGGCGAGGTACCGCTGCCTCCGCGTCACCAGCCCGTCGCCACGCCCGAGCCTCCCGAGTTGCCGGCAAGCGAACGGATGATTTCCGAAGGGGCCGAGCTGTTTGCGATGCACTGCGGGTACTGTCATGGAGGCAACGGAGAAGCGGTGCTTTCCGCATATCCCGATCTCCGTCGGATGACAGAGGAGACGCACGCGATTTTCAACTCGGTAGTGCGTGAGGGGGTGTACAGCGAAGGGGGCATGGCGAGCTTCGCCGATGTGTTGGGCGAGCGGCAGGCGAGAGCGGTACACGCCTATCTCATCTCGGAGCAACATCGACTGTACGAGGCGGAACACTAGTGATTTCAGATTGCTCTTCCACTCCAGGACGCATCAATGCGTCGACCAATCTGCAATCTGCAATCTAGCAGGTTGCGGAAAAAGTCGGGTAATGGACGATAGCATCGCGAGCCGGAAGTTCCTATCGTAGAGGGACCTCGATGGGAGTGCCACGATGCGCGGGAACAAGACGAATCAGTCGGCGCTGTTCAGCTATATCAGTGCGGAGGATCGGGTGCCCTCCGACCATCCGTTGCGCGCCCTGCGGGCGCTGGTGGACCCGGTGTTAGCCCGGCTCTCGCCGCAGTTGGACCGGCTGTACGCGCGGCGGGGCCGGCCGTCGATTCCCCCGGAACATTTGTTACGCGCGTTATTGCTGCAGGTGGTGTATACGATCCGGAGCGAGCGGCAGCTGATGGAGCAGCTCGATTACAACATCTTGTACCGATGGTTTGTGGGGTTGAATCTGGACGACGCGGTGTGGGTGCCGACGGTCTTTACGAAGAATCGGACGCGGCTGGTCGAGGGGGGCATCGCGGATGCGTTTCTGGCCGAAGTGTTACAGGAGGCGGAGCGGCGGGCGTTGTTGTCGAATGAGCATTTCACCGTCGACGGGACCTTGCTGGACGCGTGGGCGAGTCAGAAGAGTTTTCAGCCGAAGGCCGGCACCCGCCCGCCAACGGACGATGATCCGGGGAATCCGAGCGTGACGTTTCGCCAGGAGAAACGGACGAATGCGACGCATGCGTCGCGGACGGACCCGGAGGCGCGGTTGACGCGGAAGAGTGGGGGGCAAGGCGCGCAATTGGCGTACTTGGCGAGTGTGTTGATGGATAATCGGCACGGGCTCGTGGTGGCGACCGACGTGACGCAGCCCGGCTACGAGGCGGAGTGTGCGAGTGCGCTGGCGATGGTGGGGAGCTTACCGCCGACGGCCCGGCGTCGGACGTTGGGGGCGGACAAGGGTTATGATCGGTGCGGGTTTGTCGACACGCTGCGGGCGTTGGGCTGGACGCCCCACGTCACGCCGAACGTGCACCGCACGCGGTTGCGGAGCGCGGTGGATGGCCGGACGACGCGCCATCCCAGCTATGCGATCAGTCAACGGCAGCGCAAAAAAGTGGAAGAGATCTACGGGTGGGGCAAGACGATTGGGTTGTTACGCAAACTCCGACATCGCGGGACCCCGCGGGTCGGGTGGGTGTTTACGTTTACGGCCGCGGTCTACAATCTGATGCGGATACGCACCCTGACCCTGGCCGGAGGCAGCCCCTGATGGGGCAGTGTGGGCCGCATTCGTCACGCCGACCGCACCGCGGGGGCGGTAATAGGGGACCGCACGCTGGTACACCGTCGTGTTACCCGGACAAACGCGGCTCACCATGAATTTTTCCGCAACCTGCTAGAATCTGCAATCTGAAATCACTCATCTCCACGACGCCGTCGGAACGCCTTCCGGCACCGGCAGCGAGCGTAGGTAGGTCACGATCTTCCAGATCGCGGCTTCCTGAAGAATCCCCCCGTAGGCGGGCATCCCCCGCGGTCGGCCGGAGTGGATCGACTGAAACACGGCTCCGTCGCCACCGCCGTACCGCCAGCGACCGTCGACCAGACTTGGCCCGACAAACCCTACCGCCCCACCCCCATGGCACTCGGCGCAGTTCATCGAGCCGAACAATTGCTCGCCCTCGGTCGCCGACTTTCGGTCTTCGTTGAACGGGTTCTCCAGCGTTCCCGCCGGCGGGGCGACGCCGCCTGCAAGCACGTGGTCTTCGTACCGCGCCGCGGGCGGTGGCGTGCGGTCGGCGCCCGGGGTCGAACTGCCCGCGTCGGATCCGTTACACGCCGCGGCCAGCACCACGACCGGCATCAGCACGACCGTTAGTTCACAGCGAAAACCCAAACGATCCCTCCCTGACTGGTGTGCCGCGCGAGGTCCGGCATGAAGTCCGCCGGCGGCCGTACGTCCGCCGGATCGTCGGAGCGTACGTCGCCCGCCACGAGAAACCAATCGCCGCCGATGCCGGCATACACCGCCACATACTGTTTCCCGTCCGGCCCGGTGTAGGTGATGGGGGCCCCCACCACGCCGGATCCGATCTTGAATTTGTAGAGTGGCTCGCCGGTCGTGGCATTCGCCGCCTTGAACCACCCATCGAGCGTACCATAGAACACGACGTTCCCACCCGTGACCACGCTGCCGCTCCACACGGGGTACTTCTCCCTGATCTCCCACACCTTCCGCCCGCGTGCGGCATCCCAGGCAATGAAGGCTCCAAGGTACCCGCCGGGCCCGGCCGTGTATGGAATGGTCGCGCCGATGTACGGGGTGCCCTCAATGTACGGCGCCTGCGACGCCTCCCAGTCCATACAGAAGTTGTTGGTGGAAACGTAGAAGAGGCCGGTACGCGGCGAGTACGACGCGGGCGAGGCCGGGCTCGTCCCGCCTTCCAGGCTCGGACAGATGTTCTCGATGTTTCCCCTCGACGCGCCGGTCAGCTTGGTGGAATCGATCCGCGGCAAACCAGTCGTAAGATCCACTCCGTTGGCCCAGTTGACGAGCACAAAGGCCTCGGCAACCAGCACCTCGCCGGTCGCGCGGTCGATGGTGTATGCAATGCCGTTCTTGTCGAAGTGGACCAGCACGCTGCGTCTCCGGCCGCCGATGGTGAGGTCGACCAGAATCATCTCTGCGTTCGAGTCGTAGTCCCAGCTCTCGTGCGGGGTGAACTGATAGGCCCATATCAGCGCGCCGTCCGCCGGCCGCCTGGCCATGACGCTGGTCGCCCACTTGTTGTCGCCCAGACGTTGGTCGGGATTGTAGGGAGCCGCGTTGCCGGTGCCGTAATACAGCAAGTCGAGATCGGGATCGTACGAGATCCATCCCCACACCGGCACGCCGGCCAGCTTCCATGTGTCCCCCGCCCAAGTCGTGAGGCCGAGCTCGGTGCCTTCGTCGTAGAACGGCTTGAAGGTTCCGGGGTAGGCGAGGACTTGGCTATCCGGACCGGCATTGTGGCCGGTCCAGAGGATCCGGCCGGTCTCCAAGTCGAGAGCCTTCACCCAACCCTGGATCCCGAACTCGCCACCCGACGGCCCCACGATGACACGGTCTCCGATGACCAGAGGAGCCATCGTCACCGTCTCCCCCACGGACAGATCTGCGATCTTTGTCTTCCAAAGCTCCGCGCCCGTGACCCCATCGATCGCGACGGTGTGTCCGTCGAGCAGGTTGTACACCACCTTGCCATCCGCGTAGGCCGCTCCTCGGTTCACGGCGTCACAGCACGCCATTCCGACGGCGGTCGGGTTCACATCCGGGCGGTACTTCCAATTCAGCGGGTAGCCCTCTTCGGTGAGGTCGAAGGAGTAGAGGACGTTCGGGTATGGAGTGACCACGTACATCGTGTTGTTGACGACGAGCGGCTGCCCTTCGTGCCCGCCCAAAACGCCGGTGGAAAAAGTCCAGATCGGCCGCAGTTGCCCCGCGTTGGCCGCGGTGATCTCGTTCAACTCACTGTAGCGGGTCGCGGCGTAATCCTTGGCGGGCATGGTCCATTCGCCATCCGCCTGCGCCCCTTGGGCGCCAACAACCCAGAAGAAGGACAGCAGTGCTACGGTGCTGGGAACAGGCAGGCGGTGTATCAGGGGATCCGGACTCATGACGGCTCCTGTTGGTCACGGCCAATAAAGCGTCTAGTCCATCTTTTCACAAATCCGATGACGACTCCCTTGGCCGAAATTCTAGACATATTTACCGCAGAGACCGCAGAGAGCGCAAAGAGGCTTGGGTGAATGACCCCCCAAAACAACCTTCAGTTCTCTGCGGTCTCTGCGGTGAATTCTTTTTTTTACTTGCGACCTCTAGCAGGTTGCGGAAAAAGTCGGGTAATGGACGATAGCATCGCGAGCCGGAAGTTCTTATCGTAGAGGGACCTCGATGGGAGTGCCACGATGCGCGGGAACAAGACGAATCAGTCGGCGCTGTTCAGCTATATCAGTGCGGAGGATCGGGTGCCCTCCGACCATCCGTTGCGCGCCCTGCGGGCGCTGGTGGACCCGGTGTTAGCCCGGCTCTCGCCGCAGTTGGACCGGCTGTACGCGCGGCGGGGCCGGCCGTCGATTCCCCCGGAACATTTGTTACGCGCGTTATTGCTGCAGGTGGTGTATACGATCCGGAGCGAGCGGCAGCTGATGGAGCAGCTCGATTACAACATCCTGTACCGATGGTTTGTGGGGTTGAATCTGGACGACGCGGTGTGGGTGCCGACGGTCTTTACGAAGAATCGGACGCGGCTGGTCGAGGGGGGCATCGCGGATGCGTTTCTGGCCGAAGTGTTACAGGAGGCGGAGCGGCGGGCGTTGTTGTCGAATGAGCATTTCACCGTCGACGGGACCTTGCTGGACGCGTGGGCGAGTCAGAAGAGTTTTCAGCCGAAGGCCGGCACCCGCCCGCCAACGGACGATGATCCGGGGAATCCGAGCGTGACGTTTCGCCAGGAGAAACGGACGAATGCGACGCATGCGTCGCGGACGGACCCGGAGGCGCGGTTGACGCGGAAGAGTGGGGGGCAAGGCGCGCAATTGGCGTACTTGGCGAGTGTGTTGATGGATAATCGGCACGGGCTCGTGGTGGCGACCGACGTGACGCAGCCCGGCTACGAGGCGGAGTGTGCGAGTGCGCTGGCGATGGTGGGGAGCTTACCGCCGACGGCCCGGCGTCGGACGTTGGGGGCGGACAAGGGTTATGATCGGTGCGGGTTTGTCGACACGCTGCGGGCGTTGGGCTGGACGCCCCACGTCACGCCGAACGTGCACCGCACGCGGTTGCGGAGCGCGGTGGATGGCCGGACGACGCGCCATCCCAGCTATGCGATCAGTCAACGGCAGCGCAAAAAAGTGGAAGAGATCTACGGGTGGGGCAAGACGATTGGGTTGTTACGCAAACTCCGACATCGCGGGACCCCGCGGGTCGGGTGGGTGTTTACGTTTACGGCCGCGGTCTACAATCTGATGCGGATACGCACCCTGACCCTGGCCGGAGGCAGCCCCTGATGGGGCAGTGTGGGCCGCATTCGTCACGCCGACCGCACCGCGGGGGCGGTAATAGGGGACCGCACGCTGGTACACCGTCGTGTTACCCGGACAAACGCGGCTCACCATCAATTTTTCCGCAACCTGCTAGATACTTTGGGGGGAATGACGCCGGACGGTCGAATAGCTAGAATCAGACTGAACGTGAGATCCCAGGCCCTTTCAGGCAGGCTGCCAACATGCAGACCACCACATCCGACGACCGAGTAGCTCAATTATCCAACGCCGGCCTGTCTCAGACCGAAGTGGAAGCGTGGATCGAGGATCTGGACGGCCTCTCGCTGACCCCTGAACCGGACCCGGCACGCCTGGATTCAGATGCCGTCCTGGTAGAGCCGATTTTCAACCGCGGCCGTGCCTTCCTCGATGCGTTGCCGTTGAAATCCAAGCGAACGGACAGCGAGCGGGCCGCGGGCCAGACGCTGGTGCAAGCCATGGCGGCCCTGTGCGAGCGGTTTTGTCTGGTCCATCGGGATTCGATGTACAGCCGGCTCACCGACGATTACACCTGTTTCCTTCGTGTGGACGACCTGGTCTGGCGCGCCGCCGAACGCTGGCCCGGTCTGCTGCCCAGCCGGGACGAGGTGCTTGGCGAACAAGCGCGGATGCAGATGGATAAAGACGGTCTGGAAATCCACCAGGGAATCTTTCTGAGCCACATTTGCACGGAGAGCCGCGCGGGGTTGCACCTGCTGCAAGCGATGCTCAGGCCGAAAGAGGAATCGATCGCCCTGCTCCCGGAGTTCCAGGAGCGGGGCAGCGCGGACTTGGGGACGGTCCGTGTCGAGGCGAGGAACCAGACCGGATACATGTACTTCAGCAACCCCCGCTACTTGAACGCCGAAGACGAGACGCTCATCGAGGCGCAAGAGACGGCGATCGATCTCGTGCTACTCCACCCAGACCTCAAAATGGGGGTGTTGCGTGGTTCAGCGGTCGAGCATCCTCGGTACCGCGGGCGTCGGGTGTTCGATTCGGGCATCAACCTCACCAAGATCTACCACGGAAAGCTGGGTTACGTATCCTTTTATATTGTCCGCGACCTGGGCTTCGTGAACAAGCTCTACCGCGGTCTCATGATCGACGAGTGGGCCGTCGGCGAACCGGAGAACACGCTCGAGAAACCCTGGCTGGCCGTCGTCGATGCCTTTGCCATCGGAGGAGGGTGTCAGCTACTGTTGGTGGTGGATTATGTGCTGGCCGAATCCGGCGCCTACTTCAACCTTCCGGCACGCAAAGAGGGAATCATTCCGGGCGCAGCCAACTTGCGGCTGCCCCGCTTCATGGGCGACCGGCTGTCACGGCAGGCGATCATGTTCGACAAGACGTTTTACGTGGACAGTCCAGAGGGCGCTACGCTCGTGAACCAGGTGGTGCCGCGCGATCAGATGGACGATACCGTCGAGCAGATCGTGGCTAACGCCATTGGATCGGGCATGGTGAGCGCCGGTGGCAATAGAAAAACGATGCGGGTGCAACAGGAGCCCCTCGACGTGTTCCGTGCCTACATGGCCACTTATTGTCGCGAGCAGGTCTACTGTCACTTGAGCGCTCAGCTCATCGAGAATCTCGAGCGTCATTGGAACGCAAAGGAGCGGTCGGTCTGAGGTCTTCTGGGAATTTGCGTGGTAAGGGATTGAAAGGACGACAACGGCCTCGACCGACGGAGAGACACCGCACAACCACACCAGAATGGCCACGGAAAGCACGGAAAGCACGGAAACCCCACCCCCACCCGGATTGTGGTTCCCCTCCCCCAACCGCCTACCGGATGTTTTCCTCCACGTTTGGCGATCCACATGGTGGGGGGTGGGGAACCCAAATTCCGGGAGGGGGGCGGGGGTCCGTGTTTTCCGTGCTTTCCGTGGCTATTCAATCGGACGAGCACGTCAGCTACTGTTGATAGTGAAAATGCTGGTCGACCGATGATTAGCGTGATTGAAAAAGAACGGCAGGTTTGATGCGTTACCACGAGCTAGAGTTTCGCGACAATCTGGAGAGCGATTACGCGGACGTCTTCACCCCCGAAGCCAAGGCGGCCCTGACGGCGCTGGCCGGGTTCAATCAGGATCGAAGGGCCGTCATGGAGGCCCGAATTCAGCGAAGGGCCGCGCGAGCGCAACAACAGGAACGGATTGGTTTCCTCGATCCGGAGGCCGTGATCCCGCAGATTCCGATCAAGGTCCTCGACGCCCGGGACGGCATGTTCGTCGGCAGCGAGATCCCGGCCGATCTCGAGCGGCAATGGATTCAGGGCACCGGTCCCGGCGCACGGCCGAACGCGCCCGTCGAGAAGAGCATCCGCAACGTCGCCTACGCGCTGCTGTCGGGCGCGGACGGCTGGATGTTCGACGGCGAAGACGCCCTGGGCCAGGTGTCGACGATGTCGTTGGACAACCAGCGGAACCTCAAGCTCGCCATCGACCGCAGTCCCGTCTTCATGAACGTCGCCAAGGGGATTGCCGGTCAGATGAACGAGTGGGCGCAGGGTTTCTTTGGACGCCCGATCATCGACGACTGGAAGAAACAGCTCGACTTCACCACCAAGATCTTTCGGGCGCGCGGGCTCCACCTCGACGACCGGCATGTGCGGTGTGCGGACGGCACGGGGTTTTCGGCGTCGATCGTCGACACGACGCTTTACATCGTCAACAACCACCAAGCGCTTGGTCGCTCCGGCGCCTCGCTAGTGCTGTATCTACCCAAGATCCAAACCGCCGACGAGGCTGCGCTGTGGAACAACATGCTCTCGGCGCTCGAAGCACACCTTGGTCTGCCCATGGGGACCACCAAGGTTTACGTTCTGGTCGAACAGCTCGAGACCAGCTTCCAGCTCATGGAGATCCGCGCGGCCCTCGGCAAACACTTCGTCGGCTACAATACCGGCCGCTGGGACTACATCAACAGTGTCGCCGACGCGATGGCGTGGGACCCGGAGTTCGTCAATCCCAATATCGACGCCATCACGATGACCTACGGCTACATGCGCAACTACGAAGACCGCGTCCGCCGCGCGGTGAACACGCCCGACCTCAACGGCCAGTGCGCGCTGTGGCAGGGCGGCATGGAGCCCAATATCCCCGTCGGCTCCGAAGCCGGCGTCCAAAGCAGCATGAAGAAGGCGGTTGCAGGGGCCGAGCGGGAACAGCGCGAGGGGGCAAGCGGCAAGTGGGTCGCCCATTGGAAGATGGTGCACATCGTTCGCCCCGTATGGGAGAAGGTTGGGGAGGACAACCAGCTGGGGCGCGAGTTTCCGCCCCTGACCCACACGCCGGAAGACGCGGCCGGCCTGACGCTACTCGAACCGGCGCCACTGACCGTCCGCGGAGCCCGCGATCTGCTCAGCGTCGCGTTGCAGTACGGCAACGCGTTCAGTCAGGGCTTCCAGGCGGCCGCGCTCAAGCCTGCCGACTTCTTCGGCAACGACGACGTCCTTTACCTGATGGAGGACATGGCGACAGGAGAGATCCGCCTGAGTATCCTTTGGGAGTGGCTGCACAAGGCCGCGCAGCTGACCGACGACGACGGGGAGACCGGTGTCAAGGCGGAAGACCGGTTCACCGCCGACCTCTTCGCGCGGCTGCTCGATGAAGAGTACGAGAAGCTGCGCAACGCGAGCGACCGAGACGTTTACGATGTTTCCAAACAGACTACCTTGCCCATTGCCCGTGAGATCGCTGCTACATATGTGACCGAAGAGGTCAAGGCGCCGTGGTACATCGATCTCCTCAACCTCAATCTCGACCATCACGACCTCGCAGAGGCCAAGAGACGCATCCGCAGGTACATGGACGCGTTTCGCAGTGATGGCACCAGGATCACCGAGAATCTGGACTTTGCCGCGGCGAGTCCACCGCCACGAAAGACCTAGGGACCCACGATGAACGTATTCGAACAACAGGTCGCAGCAGCCAAGGAGTGGTTCGCGCGCCCGCGCTTCGACGGAATCGTCCGGCTATACTCTCCGCGACAGGTGGCGGAGCAGCAGGGTACGATCGACCACGATTACAGCGTCGCCGGGAAGGCGGCGGAGGAGTTCTACGCCCGGCTGCGTGATCTGTTCGCTGCGCGCAAGCAGATGACGACCTTCGGGCCGTACTCCCCGGGTCAGGCGGTGAGCATGAAGCGGATCGGAATCGAGGGCATCTACCTGGGCGGCTGGGCGACCTCCGCCAAGGGTTCGATCTACGAAGATCCAGGCGCCGACCTGGCAAGCTACCCGCTGAGTCAGGTTCCCGATGAGGCGGCCCCGCTGGTGCGCGCGCTGCTCACCGCCGACAAGAACCAGCACTTCGCACGCTCGCGCATGACCGAGGAGCAACGCAAGGCGACGCCGGTGGTCGACTTTCGTCCGTTCATCATCGCCGATGCCGACACCGGTCACGGCGGCGACGCGCACGTACGGAACCTCATTCGCCGGTTCGTCGAGGTGGGGGTGCCGGGTTACCACATCGAGGACCAGAAGCCCGGCGCGAAGAAGTGCGGCCACCAGGGCGGCAAGGTGCTGGTGCCCGAGGACGAGCAGATCAAGCGGCTCAACGCCGCGCGCTTCCAGCTCGACGTCATGAATGTCGCCGGCATTATCGTGGCCCGCACCGACGCCGAGTCCGCAACCTTCGTCGAGGGCTGCGGGGACGAGCGCGATCAGCCCTTCATTCTGGGTGCGACCAACATCGAGTTGCCAAGTTACAAAGTCGGCTACCTGGCAATCTTACGAAAGCTCTTCGAGCTCGGCATCGAGCAGGTTCGAGGACACCTGTTGTTTGCGGTGTCCGAGGACGAGTACGAGGCGGCCTTCACCTGGCTCGAGCGGGCCGGCGTGACGTCGGTACTCGAGGACAGCGCCACAGCCTTCAAGCAGGCCAACGACCCGGCCGTGGATCCGATGCTCGACAAAATTGTCACGCACTTTCTGGATGTGTGGCAGGCGGAGGCCGGTCTCAAAACCTACGGCCAGGCCATTGCCGACGTCATGGAGTTCCGCGCCGGTGAGGGCGAGCGTTTCGACATGAGCGTCGACGAATGGATGGACTTCGCCAAGCGGGCTTCGTTCTACGCCGCCAGGGAGAAGGCCAATACGATGGGCATCCACCTGATCTGGGACTGCGAGCTGCCCAAAACGCCCGAAGGTTTTTATCACATTAAGAGCGGAGTCGACTACGCCATCGCCAAATCACTCGCGGCGGCGCCCTTCGCCGACATCCTGTGGATGGAGACGAAGACCGCGGACCTCAGCGATGCCAAGCAGTTTGCCGACGCCATCCACGCCGAGTATCCCGACAAGATGCTTGCCTACAACCTGTCGCCGTCGTTCAACTGGGATACCACCGGCATGAGCGATGAGGAGATGAAGCGCGTCCCGGAGGAACTCGGGAAGCTGGGCTTCGTTTTCAATTTCATCACCTACGGTGGGCACCAGATCGACGGCCTCGCGGCCGAGGAGTTCGCGACCGCGCTGATGCAGGAAGGGACGCTGGCCTTGGTGCGTCTGCAGCGCAAATTCAGACTGTTGGAGTCCCCTTACCGGACACCGCAGACCCTGGTGGGAGGACCACGGTTGGATGGCGCGCTCATGGCGTCGTCGGGACGCACGGCGACGACCAAGGCCATGGGCAAGGGCTCGACGCAGTCGCAGCACCTGGTTCAGACGGAGGTGCCGCCGAAGCTACTCGAGGAGTGGCTCGAGAGGTGGACAGAGCATTACCAGCTCCCGGGGCCACTGCGCATCGTGTTGCGCCCGCACACGGCCGGCTTGGAGCTGATGGAAATCAGCGTGGTGAACCAGGCGAAAGACAAGCTGGCCAATGTCATATTCGAGACCATCCAGGATCGGCGCGGGCGCGTTATTCTCTCGGTGCGCGACCAGAACACCTTCGACCTGTCGCTTCGTAAGAAACGGCTGATGACGCTCATCCACCTGTTCTTGATCCATCGCTACAAGGTGGCCACGGTACACTACGTCAGCCCGACCGAAGACAACGAGTACCAGACCCAGAAGATGAAGAGCCACGGGATCTTCACGCAGGTGAGCAACGAGGTGGGGCAGATTATTGTCGCGGATGTGAATGCGGAGCGGCTGGGGGAGTTGTTGGAGCCGGGCAGGGAGGCGTTGGAGAAGCTGATTAGGAAGACGGCGGCGGCGGCGGTGTGAGGGGAATAGGTTGTAGGGTGTAGGGTGTAGGGTGTGGGGTGTGGGGAATCGTGAGACGTGAGACGTGAGACGTAAGACGTGAGGGGGTGTGGGGTACTAGCGGTAGAAGGGCGTGAAGATAATGGCGGCTAACAAGGAGCATCTCCAAATGACGTCTCGTGTATTCAGCTTTATGTTGTCGGCTTTCTTGGGTGTTTCGTGTGCGGAGCCGAGGACTGTCGACGTTCTGATTCTTGGCGGGACTGTGATCGACGGGAGTGGGGGGCGGGGGCGCAGGGTTGCGGTTGGGGTCGAGGGGGACAGCATCGTTTTTGTGGGCTCGGCGCGCAACGTGACGGCGTCGGACACGATCGATGCATCGGGCCTTGTTGTTGCACCGGGATTCATTGATGTCCACAGCCACACCGTGGAGGGGATGCTCGAGAATCCTTCGTTGCGGCTCAATGAAGGTGTGGTGCGGCAGGGTGTCACGACCGTCGTCGGAGGACCCGACGGCGGCGCGTCGCCGAACGTGCTCCGTCAGGCCCTGGGGGCCTTGGAGGAGATGGGCGTGGGAACCAACTTGGCTTTCTACGTGGGCCACAACGGGATCCGGGAAGATGTCATGGGGCAGGAGCAGCGGGCGCCCACGGACGATGAGCTGGAACAGATGAAAGCCATGGTGCGGGAGGGAATGGACATGGGCGCGGTGGGCCTCTCCACGGGCCTGATGTACCCACCGGGCATGTACAGCGAGACCGACGAAGTGGTGGCACTGGCAAAAGAAGTGGCGTCGTACGAGGGGATCTACGACTCCCACGTGCGCGACCCGGCGTTCAACTGGCTCGAATCGAACCAAGAGGCGATCGAGATCGGACGCCGGGCGGGGATCCCGGCCAAGCTGGGGCACATCAAGGCGGTCGGTCTGCAGAACTCCGGCAAGGCAGGCGACGTCGTCCGCATGGTCGAGGAGGCGCGGAAGAAAGGTGAGACCGTCGTGTCCGATCAATATCCATACGACGGAGCGGCCACCGCGACACTGCGTGACGTCATCGTGGTCCCACCGGACCTCGCAGGTCCATCGTTCGACCTAAACGCGGCCCTTCGGAACCCCGCGATCCGGTCACGCATCCAGGAAGCGAGCGAGAACGGGATCGACGGCGGCTTCGCCTGGCTCAAGGCGACCGGCTATACCAGCCAGCGCATCATCTATAGCGACGATTATCCCCAATACGTGGGCATGTACCTGGCCGAGGTCGCGAGGCAGCGGGAGGTGGATGGTTTCGACGCCATCGCCGATCTCATCCTCACGTCCGACGCGCCGATCGGAATCACCCTCGGCGGCATCCGTGAGGAGGAGGTCCGCGAGATCATGGTGCAACCCTGGAACATGATCGCCAGCGATGGAGCGGCGTCTGACGGCGTCACGCCGCGGGGCCATCCCCGTTCCACCGGGACGTTCCCACGATTGTTGGGTTGGTACGTGCGGGAGCAAGAGGTTCTTTCGCTGCAAGAGGCGATCCGAAAAATCACGCAGCTACCGGCAGAATACCTCGGACTCACCAACCGGGGCCGGATCGACGAGGGCTTCGCGGCCGACATCGCCATTTTCGATCCGGAAACGATCATCGATCGCTCGACGTGGACCGAGCCCCATCACTTCGCCGAAGGCGTACAGCACGTGATGGTGGGCGGCGTGTTCGTGCTGAGACATGGGGTTATGACGCAGGCGGCGCCGGGAAAAGTAGTTAGGCCGCGGCGGACGGCGAGGAATTAGAATAGGGTGTAGGGTGTAGGGTGTAGGTTGTAGGTTGTAGGGCGCCCGCACTATTGGATTGCCAACACGTTCTGCAATCTCGAATCTCGAATCTAGCAGGTTGCGGAAAAATTCATGGTGAGCCGCGTTTGTCCGGGTAACACGACGGTGTACCAGCGTGCGGTCCCCTATTACCGCCCCCGCGGTGCGGTCGGCGTGACGAATGCGGCCCACACTGCCCCATCAGGGGCTGCCTCCGGCCAGGGTCAGGGTGCGTATCCGCATCAGATTGTAGACCGCGGCCGTGAACGTAAACACCCACCCGACCCGCGGGGTCCCGCGATGTCGGAGTTTGCGTAACAACCCAATCGTCTTGCCCCACCCGTAGATCTCTTCCACTTTTTTGCGCTGCCGTTGACTGATCGCATAGCTGGGATGGCGCGTCGTCCGGCCATCCACCGCGCTCCGCAACCGCGTGCGGTGCACGTTCGGCGTGACGTGGGGCGTCCAGCCCAACGCCCGCAGCGTGTCGACAAACCCGCACCGATCATAACCCTTGTCCGCCCCCAACGTCCGTCGCCGGGCCGTCGGCGGTAAGCTCCCCACCATCGCCAGCGCACTCGCACACTCCGCCTCGTAGCCGGGCTGCGTCACGTCGGTCGCCACCACGAGCCCGTGCCGATTATCCATCAACACACTCGCCAAGTACGCCAATTGCGCGCCTTGCCCCCCACTCTTCCGCGTCAACCGCGCCTCCGGGTCCGTCCGCGACGCATGCGTCGCATTCGTCCGTTTCTCCTGGCGAAACGTCACGCTCGGATTCCCCGGATCATCGTCCGTTGGCGGGCGGGTGCCGGCCTTCGGCTGAAAACTCTTCTGACTCGCCCACGCGTCCAGCAAGGTCCCGTCGACGGTGAAATGCTCATTCGACAACAACGCCCGCCGCTCCGCCTCCTGTAACACTTCGGCCAGAAACGCATCCGCGATGCCCCCCTCGACCAGCCGCGTCCGATTCTTCGTAAAGACCGTCGGCACCCACACCGCGTCGTCCAGATTCAACCCCACAAACCATCGGTACAAGATGTTGTAATCGAGCTGCTCCATCAGCTGCCGCTCGCTCCGGATCGTATACACCACCTGCAGCAATAACGCGCGTAACAAATGTTCCGGGGGAATCGACGGCCGGCCCCGCCGCGCGTACAGCCGGTCCAACTGCGGCGAGAGCCGGGCTAACACCGGGTCCACCAGCGCCCGCAGGGCGCGCAACGGATGGTCGGAGGGCACCCGATCCTCCGCACTGATATAGCTGAACAGCGCCGACTGATTCGTCTTGTTCCCGCGCATCGTGGCACTCCCATCGAGGTCCCTCTACGATAAGAACTTCCGGCTCGCGATGCTATCGTCCATTACCCGACTTTTTGATGGTGAGCCGCGTTTGTCCGGGTAACACGACGGTGTACCAGCGTGCGGTCCCCTATTACCGCCCCCGCGGTGCGGTCGGCGTGACGAATGCGGCCCACACTGCCCCATCAGGGGCTGCCTCCGGCCAGGGTCAGGGTGCGTATCCGCATCAGATTGTAGACCGCGGCCGTGAACGTAAACACCCACCCGACCCGCGGGGTCCCGCGATGTCGGAGTTTGCGTAACAACCCAATCGTCTTGCCCCACCCGTAGATCTCTTCCACTTTTTTGCGCTGCCGTTGACTGATCGCATAGCTGGGATGGCGCGTCGTCCGGCCATCCACCGCGCTCCGCAACCGCGTGCGGTGCACGTTCGGCGTGACGTGGGGCGTCCAGCCCAACGCCCGCAGCGTGTCGACAAACCCGCACCGATCATAACCCTTGTCCGCCCCCAACGTCCGACGCCGGGCCGTCGGCGGTAAGCTCCCCACCATCGCCAGCGCACTCGCACACTCCGCCTCGTAGCCGGGCTGCGTCACGTCGGTCGCCACCACGAGCCCGTGCCGATTATCCATCAACACACTCGCCAAGTACGCCAATTGCGCGCCTTGCCCCCCACTCTTCCGCGTCAACCGCGCCTCCGGGTCCGTCCGCGACGCATGCGTCGCATTCGTCCGTTTCTCCTGGCGAAACGTCACGCTCGGATTCCCCGGATCATCGTCCGTTGGCGGGCGGGTGCCGGCCTTCGGCTGAAAACTCTTCTGACTCGCCCACGCGTCCAGCAAGGTCCCGTCGACGGTGAAATGCTCATTCGACAACAACGCCCGCCGCTCCGCCTCCTGTAACACTTCGGCCAGAAACGCATCCGCGATGCCCCCCTCGACCAGCCGCGTCCGATTCTTCGTAAAGACCGTCGGCACCCACACCGCGTCGTCCAGATTCAACCCCACAAACCATCGGTACAGGATGTTGTAATCGAGCTGCTCCATCAGCTGCCGCTCGCTCCGGATCGTATACACCACCTGCAGCAATAACGCGCGTAACAAATGTTCCGGGGGAATCGACGGCCGGCCCCGCCGCGCGTACAGCCGGTCCAACTGCGGCGAGAGCCGGGCTAACACCGGGTCCACCAGCGCCCGCAGGGCGCGCAACGGATGGTCGGAGGGCACCCGATCCTCCGCACTGATATAGCTGAACAGCGCCGACTGATTCGTCTTGTTCCCGCGCATCGTGGCACTCCCATCGAGGTCCCTCTACGATAGGAACTTCCGGCTCGCGATGCTATCGTCCATTACCCGACTTTTTCCGCAACCTGCTAGAATCTCATCGCTCTCCAACTAGCCGCGCAATCCGTCCCCGCACGTCGTCCACCACCGGCTGCAGCTCGGGGTCGGCGTTCTCCCACAGATCGACAAAGCGGTTGTAGTACTCGACCGCCCTCTCGCGGTTGCCGCGTGCCTCATACAGCTCTCCCAGCCGTTGATAAGCGGCGGGAAGATAGAGGTGATCCCAACCCAAGGAGCGGCTCGGAAACTCCGCGTACTGCTCGTAATACGTCAACGCTGAATCGGGATCGCCGCCCGAATCGAAGGCGCGCGGCGCTACGGCGCGAGCGCAAGGCCAACAGGTGGTCCCCCGCTCGAATCGCCTGAACGCCTCCCGGGCGTCGGCCGAGCGTCCCTCCGCCGCCGCGACCTGACCCCTACCCCGGTCGAAGAACGCCTCGTCATTGCGCGTGGCTTGCGATGCCATGGTGGACACCCACTCGTCGAGCATTAATCGTGCTCGATCCGGTCTTTGCGCCGAAGTATAGGCAAGGACGATGAACCCATAGGGGCGATCCGCCGGATTCATTTCCTCCAGCGGATGCCGCTCCAGCGCCGCCTCCAGCTCGCTAAGGGCGGTCGCGGTGTCGCCGCGCAGAGCGAGGGCGGCAGCGAACCGTGCAGTTTTCTCCACCGCTTCTCCGGCCACACCCCGTTGCACATCGGCGCCGATGGCGTCGCGCCAGTGGTCCTCCGCCTCCCCGATCCGTCCCTGCAGCGTCGAGAGATACGCCAGCCGCTGCGACACGCTGGCCCGCCACGCCAAACTCCCGCGCTCGCGCTCGCCCAGGGCACGCAGTTGTGTCTCGGCGGAAGCCCAATCCCGCCGGGCCAGTGCCTGGTTGATCTGCTGATTCGCCAGTTGCGGGATGTCGGGGAATGCCCGCTCGAGCAGCTCGAGAGTCGCATCCGCCTCGTCGATCTTGCCCTGACCCCGTTGTGCGCGGACCACGTTCATGTAGTACAAGGGGGTGGCCGAGTCCAACGCTAGGGCGCGCGCGTAAAGCTCCTCCGCGGCGGCAGGATCGCGCAGAAGCCCATAGAGCACGCCGAGGTTGTTCAGGGCGGAGCTGTTGTCGGGATAGGTCTCGAGCAACGTGCGGTACGCACTGATGGCGCGCTCGATCTCGCCGGTCACCCGGATGTGGTACAAAGCTATGGCGTGGTACCGCTCGGACTCCGACAGCCGGCCGCGCAGCTCGTACGCTCTCGTCGTTGCCTCGATCACTCGCGCACGTTGCTCGAAACTATTGCCGAGGACGGCGCCGATCTTGCGGTAGGCCATGGCAAACGTCGAGTCGAGCGCGACGGCATCCTCCAACAACTCCACCGCCCGCGAATCGTCACCGGCGTCTTCAGCCTGGAGCGCTTGGTGGTAGAGGCGCAGCGCCGGCAGCGACGCGGTGGTGACCTTGAACAGGGGGTCACGGCGAATCGCGCGGAGGGACTCGCCGATGCGCTCGCGCAGCTTGTCGGCCAGGTGGCTCACCGCTTCGATGATCTCGTCGGCACTGCCCGCGGATTCCTGCTGGGCGGTGAGTACGGCGCCGTTACTGGCGACAATCCGCGCGGACAGCGCGTATCCGCTTCCCACCGAAAGAATCTCCCCAGTCACGATCGCGCCGAGTCCTTCCCGCTCGGCTACCTCCATGGCCACATCCGGATCGAGTCGCGTGTCCGGTAAGCGTTGCATTCTGGTCAGCACCGCAGTGAGCTGGCGTGGCTCCAGGACGCGAACGACGGCAGACTGGGTCAGCCCGATGCGGAACAGCTCGGTGACCGTCGAGCCCAACGTGGAGTCGCTGGTGCCGTTGTCGAACTCGGCCAGCACCAAGGTGGCCTGCTCCTCCAAGGCGCCGCTCGCCACGAGGGTTCCTACCGGCCCGATGCCCATAACACGCATGGCCATGTAGACCCCGGTCACGACGCCCAACCCGGCAAACGCAAGGCCACCACCCAACACCGATTTGCGCCACGTGAAGTGCCGCTGCACTCCAGTGGGCGTCGCCATGGACATCCCCGTCGTCTGCGCCATCGCGCGACGCCGCTCGTGGTGCCCGGTGAACAGCATGATCGGCAACCCGATGACCAGCAACCCGATTGCCCCGTAGAACACCCAGTCCGGCAACCCGATGACGGTCATCAGGACATAGACGATCGCAAGCGCCCCGATGGAGGCCAGTCCGAACAACGCCGCCACCCGAACCGGATGTGCCTGGCGGATCGCGGCTTCGGTCCCCGCCGAGATCACCGGTTGCGTGCCCGTCGGTGTCACGCCGCCACTCGGCGTCGTCATGGCCACGAACTGGTGCTTCAGCTCGTCGGCCGTCTGATAGCGGTCTGCCGGCAACTTGGCCAGGCACCGCATCACCAGGTCGTTCATCTCCGGCCGCACCGTCGGGCGGTGGGCCGTCACCGGCTCCGGCGTCTGGGTGACGTGCGCCGCCAACGTCGCCTGCGGCGTGCCGCCCTCGAATGGCGGCCGGCCGCTCAGCATCTCGTACGCCAACGCCCCTAGCGAGTAGATGTCCGACCGATGATCCACGTGGGGATTCGCCGCCGCCTGCTCCGGCGACATATAGGTGGGCGTGCCCAGGGCCACCCCCATCGACGTGAGAGATTGCTCGCCGGTCGACTCGCTCACCGCCTTGGCCACGCCGAAGTCGGTGACCACGGCGTGGTCGTCGGACAAGAGCACATTGTCGGGCTTGATGTCGCGGTGGACGACGCCGTGCTTGTGCGCGTAGGCGAGAGCGTCACAGATGTCGCGCAGGATGCGCGCCGCCTCCCCCACGGGCAGGGCCCCTTCGCGCGCCACTTTGGCCCGCAGGGACTCGCCCTCGATCAGGGGCATCACGTAGTAAAGGAGATCGTCGTGGGAGCCCGCCGTCAGCAAGGCCACGATGTGGGGATGCTGCAGCTTGGCCGCCACCTGGATCTCGCGCTCGAAGCGCTCGACGCTGACACCGGCCGCCATCTCGGGCGGCAGCACCTTGATCACCACTTGGCGGCCGAGTCGGGTTTCCTCGGCCACGAACACGCGGCTCATCCCCCCACCACCCAGTTCGTCCTCGATGCGGTACGTGTCGCCGACGGCGGCCTGGAGGCGCTCTATGAAATCAGCCATACCTCACTCAGTTAGGGCACACACGTCCACCGGCTGGGGTTTGCAGCCCCGCATTTGCGTTTTGCCACAAAACTCCAGAAAGCGGTGTCCGAAGTATGTCCTGTGGTGTTGGTGGTGTCCAGCCGGGCGGAGGTAGCAGAGGTGTGCTTTATTCACCGCGGAGCACGCAGAGAACGCAGAGATTGTCTGGGAGGTCATTCACCCTAATCATCTCTGCGCTCTCGGCAGTCTCTGCGGTGATTATTTTCTCGTCCCGCCGCCCATTGATGCACCGCAGACCAATTATAAGACCGCTGAGGGCGCGGAGATGAAGCGCGGCGAACCCGTTAACGACGAAATGTTGTGCGATAGCGAGCGGGGGTTGTGCCAAAATAGCGAGCGAAGGTCCGCGTGAGGTGACTTTGGTCGGCAAAGCCTGCGCGGATCGCTATCGTGGGCAGAGAATCCTCGGTCGTTCTCAGCCGGTCGGCGGCCCACTCGAGCCGGAGGCTGCGAATGTAGGCCGCGACACCGGTCCCGAAGTGGCGGCGGAATGCGCGAGACAGATGAGCGGGGTGTACGTTAACCGCGCGACCGACATCCGCCACGTGAATTCTGCTCAGGAACTGATCGTGGAGGAAGTCCTTCGCGGTGCGCAGCCAGTGGGGTGGCACGCCATGGTGGGACGATGGCGTTTGGAACGCGCGGGCCGCCGTCGTCAGCACTTCGAGTGCGAGCGACTCCACCGCCAGCGGAGTCACATCGTCGGGCGATCGCACCTCAAAGGCGAGCCGCTCCGCAAGCTGTAAGATCGCCTCATGCTTGAACTGGGAGATCCGATCGAGGACGACGGCCACGGGTCGCAACAGCGCCTCGCGTTCGGGGTCGGGCTGAATGACGACCACGTGCGCACCCGCATTCGACATGCGGTTGGCGTGCCGCTCGCCCAACGGCTCGGCGAACACCGTGCCTCGCGTGCACGCGAACGCGCCAACGGCGAACTCGAGATCGAAGCCTCCGCTGATCATCACGCCGAAGCATGCACGATCGTGCGTATGCCGCTCGAGACGCGCGCCGGGCGGGAACCACGCATCGACGACGCGGAAGCCGTCGACAGAGATGATCTCAGACCGACGGCATCCCATCGTGACCGGAACGGGGGGCAACAGGGGCATAGGTGCGGTACCCGGTCCGCCGGAGACCGTTCCGGTGCACCAGGAACGACGCCCGCAGGGACCGTGTGGAGGGGTGGAGACATCCACCCCTCCGGTGCCACAGAGCTGGCCGGCTACGGCAAAACGGTGATGTTGCCGCCGGTCACCGGGTGCGTCCGAGCATTGTCGTCGGGCCAGATCTGCGCTTCACAGTACTCGGCCGACGTAATGATGCCGCCACTTCCCTCAAACCCGGTGAAGGTCGTGCGATCGGGTTCCGAGGAGCCCGGCCCGGTATCGAGCACACGGAACCAGATGTCCTTGCCGGGATCGAAAATCCCGCCCTGAAAACTTGGGTGCTCCGACTTGTTCAGGGTGATCACGCCGCCGATCCACGCGCGCCCGTTCTCGCTGTCGACCGCAAGGCACGTGGTCGTGCCATGGAAATCGACCAGCAATCCTCCCAAGTCGGTCGAGTGCTGGAAGTTGCCCGACGCCGATCCGCCGGCGTGCTGGATCGCTGACACGGAGAACTGGATGTTGAAGACACCGGCAAAGTCGTAGTGGCCACCACCATTGGCGATGCCGAGCGGGCGGCCGAGTGACAACTCGGGCACGAACTCCGGCGGGGCGGTGGATCCATCGCACGCGAGCGCGAGCGCAGCCAGAGCGGCCGGAATCAAACGAGACAGAGACATTGCATCCTCCGGATAGGGTATTCTGAGACCATATCTCGGTGGCGGTGGCGGTGTCTTGAAGGTCTGGACCGTTTGAAGATTCCTTGCAGGTCAACGGGGTTCGTTCGGACTCACCCGCCTCTCTGCACGTTTTTGCTGCAGATCGCCGAGCGAACGGGCTACGAGCCGGGGAGTCGGGGGTCGGGAGTCGGGGGTAGAGTTTGGGATCGAAGGATATGAAGTAAAGTCAGGAAGCTGTCGTGTCGTTGCCGCAGTACCCACACACGACGCCCGACTCCCGACTCCCGACTCCCGACTCCCTCAAGAAGCCGTTGTCGGCACTGGGCCCGAGATGCATCTTTGCACCACCTCACACCGGAGTAACCGTTGATGTCCCGCCCGTCCCTACGGCCCGTCCTTTCACTAGCGCTTCTCGTCGCCCTCACCGCTCCCGCGTTCGCCCAGGATGACGCACGGGTGGATTTCACCTGGGGGGTCACGATCCCCATGAGGGACGGCGCGCTGATGAATGCAACGCTCTACAAGCCGGTCGGCATGACCGAGCCGCTACCGGTCGTCTTCACTCAAACCCCCTACATCTCCGACACCTATCACGAGCGTGGGATATACTTTGCGAAACACGGATACGTGTTCGCGGCCGTCGATGTTCGTGGACGGGGGAATTCCGAGGGCACCTTCGATCCGTTCGTGAACGACGCGAAGGACGGATACGACGCAATCGAGTGGTTTGCTCAGCAACCGTGGTCGAACGGCAAAACCGCCATGTGGGGTGGATCGTACGCGGGATTCAATCAGTGGACGGTCCTCAAAGAACATCCGCCCCATCTGACGACGATCGTTCCTGCCGCCGCGGCACATGCCGCGACCGACTTTCCGTTCCTGCACAACGTGTTCATGCCCTACATCATTCAGTGGCTCACGTTCACGAGCGGCGCGGCGGGCAACGGGAGTATTTTCGGCGACGCCCCATTCTGGATCGACCGCTTCACGAAGCATCGCGCCGAGCATCTGCCGTTCCGCGTGCTGGACAGCCTCGCCGGTAACATGTCTACGGTCTATCAGACGTGGCTCGACCATCCGACGCCCGACGCGTACTGGGACGCCTTGGTCCCCACCCGCGAGCAGTACCGCGCTATCGACGTCCCGATCCTCACGATCACGGGTCACTACGATGGTGACCAGCCGGGCGCGATGGAGTATTACAAGCGGCACATGCGCTACGGCACGCAGCGCGCGACGGCGAACCATTACCTGGTCGCGGGACCGTGGGATCACGCCGGCACCCGGACCCCGCGGGCGAAGGTGGGTGGGCTCACGTTTGGTGAGGCCAGCATGGTCGACCTAAACGATCTCCACCGCCAGTGGTACGATTGGACCATGAAGGACGGACCCAAGCCCGAGTTCCTCAAAGACAGAATCGCGTATTACGTGGTGGGACCGGGAGCCGAAGAATGGAAGTACGCGCCGTCGCTCGAAACCGTAGCGAGCGAGAGCCAAACGCTGTACCTCAGTGCTCCCGGTGCATCGGGAGGCGTGTTCGCCTCGGGCACGTTGGGTGAAATGGGGGATCGTACCACGAGTACCTATACCTACGACCCGCTCGACATGCGGCGAGTGGCGTCCGAGCAGAAACCGGCGCGCAACTACCTCACCGACCAGAGCTCGGTCGTGCACCTCACCGACGACGGGCTGGTGTACCACAGCGCGCCCTTCGAACAGGCCACCGAAGTCTCCGGCGACATCAAGCTGGTTCTCTGGATGTCGCTGGACGTTCCGGATACCGACTTCGCCGTGAACTTATATGAGATCCTTGCCGACGGCTCCAGCGTGCAGCTCACGGGTGACGTGAAGCGCGCTCGGTACCGTAACTCGCTCAGGGAAGAAGAACTCGTCACCCCCGGCGAGCCGACCGAGTATTTGTTTGACACCTTTATGTTCTTCTCTCGCCGCGTCTCACGGGGCAGCCGGCTCCGGCTCGTCGTCACGGCACCCAACTCTATCCAACTGCAACAGAACTACAACTCGGGCGGCAGCGTTGTTGACGAGTCGGGAGACGACGCGAGGGTTGCGCACATTACCATTTACCACGGGGGCGAGCACCCCAGCTACCTCGCGATTCCCATCGTCGCGATCATCAGCTGACCGGCGCAGAATGACTCCGCGGTGATTCTTTGCGTTTTCACCGCGGAGGGGGCAAAGATAGGACGAAGACCCATCCCAACCCCACATTGGCCACGGAATCCACGGAAACCACGGACCCCCGCCCCACACCCGGATTTGTGGTTCCCCTCCCCCAACTTCCTAACGGTTTTCTTCCTCGCATTACCGATTCACTTGGTGGGGGGCGGGGAACCCAAATTCCGGGAGGGGGGTGGGGTTTCCGTGGTTTCCGTGGATTCCGTGGCCATTCAATCCCCGCCACGCGCGCCTCTCCCACACAGCATCCGTCAATAACGGTCAGGAACAACCGGCAGCACAACATGACTAGCATGCCCGCCGCTATGATGGATCCTCATCGTCCCCACCACTGATTCGGTCACGTAGGCCTCGTCCCCACCCGTATTCGAATTCGGGAACGAATACTTATCCAAGGAATTCATTACAGCGATGCGAATCCGGTGCCCCTTCTTGAATGTGTTCGCGACTGACGGGATGCTGATCTCGTAGCGAACGACGTCGTCCAAATTCCCCGACAACAACTGCTCGGTCTCGAAGTTGGATCCGAATATCTGATTCGCGGGGTCTTCGAGGTTCCGGAACCGAGCGCGGAGCATGCCGACGCTGAGGCGTACCGATTGACCATCGGGATGGACATCCGATAGATGCATCCACCAGTCGGTATCACGCACGTCGGTAGACGCGTACAGTACGGTGAGAATTTTGCCGGCGATCGTGAGATCCTCTTCCAGCGGCTCCGACGTGAACACGACGACATCGTGACGCGCTTCGATGTCTTTGAAGTCATACGGGAAGCTCTGTACGTCCTCCCACCGCTCCATCCGGTCGAAACTCATCCAATTCGGTACAGGGTCCCGGGGATCGTACTGATATTCGTCGGGCGGCTCCTGCCGTTCGGGCGACCCTGTTGTCAGCGCGCCGTCCGTAAAGACCCGGTTCGCCCGACCGTCGCTGCGGAAATACCAGTTCTGCAACCGGGCATCCTCAGGAGGCCAGCTCGACGCGGTGCGCCATTCGTTTGACCCCAGGACGAAATAGTCCACGACGCGGTCCCGGGTACCGTTATCGATCCCCTTGAGGTAGTAGTCATACCATTGCTGCTTGAGCAGCCAGATGTCGTCACGCACGGCGTTCACGCCGAAGCTAAAGCCGTTGAGCTTGCGATCGGCGTTATAGCCGTGCTTCCAGGGGCCGAGGATGAGTCGTTGCGGTAAGCGCGCTTTCCGTTGCATCAGCGCCCAGTTGCTCTCAGTGCCTGGAAAGTCATCGTCAAACCAACCACTGATCTGGAACGAGCCGAAGTTGCGCTCGGTATCGGCGTCATACCAGTTCTGCTTGCTCCAGTAGTCGTCGTTGGACCAGTGCTCCAGCAAGGTGTTCCATTGGGGCACGTCCTTGCCGGTAGCGTGCACGTCGAGGTCGATCAACGGCCGGTAACGAAGAATGTCGGACCAGTTACGACCCGGAAGAATCGGATGTTCCAGCATCCAGAACATGTAGTACGCCATGCCTTCGACGAGGCCGCCGCCCATGTACGGCTGGTCGCTGAAGGCCGTGCCCATCGAACTTTCGGGGATGATGCACTTCAGCGCGGGATTGTCGGCCATGCTGGCCGCCCACTGCGTGTAGCCGACGTAGGACCCTCCCTGCATGCAGATACTCCCGTCCGACCAGGGCTGTTGGGTGATCCAATCGAGCGCCAGGGCGCCGTCCGCGGGCTCGTTGATCATCGGGTCCCAGGTCCCCTCGGATTGGCTTTGCGGATCCCAAAACGCCTGGCCACGCACCGCCTGGAAGACGAGGGCATAACCACGCGCGGCATAATGCCAATAGCCATCGATCATGTTGCTGATCCCGTATGGCGTCCGGATCAACACCGTGGGATACGGTCCGTCCGTGTCGCCGTCCGGCAAGTAGACCAGCGTGGAGAGCGCGTGGCCATCCGCGGTCTGCATGCTGAACTTGCCGTGCGCCCGGTACCCGTGTTCGCCCTGCGAGACGGAGGGGTCGTTCCAGCGACCCACCGTCGTGAAGCCTTCGTAGCCGCGTCGGACCAATACAAAATCCGAGTTTACATCAACGCCGGCCACGAACTCGTTGTGGGAGTCGAAGATCAAGTCCATCGGCCTCGACGCGTCCTGCGCCGCCCAGTAATAGGCGGTCACGTTCTCGCCACCGACTCGATCGCGGAGTTGCCGGTGTTTCACGTAGATCGTCGACGCATCCGGCCACCCCACCGCCGTGAGGGACGCCCAGTCGACACCGCGCATCTGCTTCATGCCGGCAGGCAGGTTCCGGATCGCGCCCCACAGCTCGAACGCGTCCCGGTCACCCACGCTGTTCTCGCTCGCTACCTCCGGTGCGGACCATACCCTGGAGGAAGTATTCATTCTTCGGATCGAATACGTCCACGAGCCAGCGTCTTCCTCGACGGTCAGCTCACCGACCCGAATGCCCTTGACGTATGCATCGTATACCGTGACTCGTTCCACCGCGGCCGGCGGCGTTGCGCTCGACAGCAACGGCACCATGGCAAGGACCGGAAGGGACCATTTCAAGAACATTGTGCAACTCCATGCTCATGTGACGAGGACGCACCAATAGCGGCTTAGACAGATAATGATGTGCTACTTCCACACCTCACGGAAGAGCCGCAGAAAATTTCCCCCAAGGATCTTTTCCACTCGACGATCGCTGTGGCCACGGGACCCCAGGAGGCCGGCCACCAGCTCCATGCGCCGCGGCGAATTGAGGCCTTCGACGAACATCACTTCGTTTTCCCCCGGGGCCGCGTTGCCGAGCCGGATGCGCTCCTCGGCCAACACGGACAAGGCCTGCCTGTAGGCGTCGTCCGCCACCGTTGGAGTGATCGAGTTGTCGCTACCGACACCGACGTGGTCTTCCCCACACAATTCAATAGCATACTCCACGTGCTCCACGAAATGCTCAACTTGGGCCGGCCCTTCTGCGTTGAGAAACGGCATCATGTAGATCCCGATCACGCCGCCGCGGTCGGCCAGCTTGCGCAGCTCTTCGTCACGCTTGTTGCGGGGATGCTCGAAGACGGCACTGCATCCGGAGTGCGTTATGGCCACCGGTGCCGTGGAGCCTTCAATGGCCTCCGCCGTCGTTCGCTGCCCGCAGTGCGACAGGTCAACCAGCATGCCCAACTCGTTCATCTGCTCCACGACCACACGACCGAACTCGCTCAGCCCGGCGTTCGCCTGCTCCAGACAACCATCACCCACTTCGTTGCGAACGTTGTACGTCAGCTGCACAATGCGAACGCCAAGCTCATAGAAGAGATCGAGACGGTCCACCTGCCCTTCGAGCATGGCGGCGTCTTGGAACCCGTAGATCAATCCCAAGCGCTCGGTTTCCTTGGCCCGTCGCACGCCCTCCACGTCCAGCACCTTCACCAGCGCGTCGGGATGGGTGCTCAGTTCCCCCTCCCAGTAGGCAATGTGGTCAAAGGCGGCATCGAATTCGAGGTGCGGGGATACGACTCCCGATACGGTGAGGTTGACCGCGGTGATGCCTGACGCTTGGGCGTTAGCCAACATTTCGGGTGTGAGTGGCCTGCCGAGTCCGGGACGTTAAACGGTCCGGGACTCGCTAAGCAGTCAATGACAACGGCGTCACCCATCCGTCCCCTCAAAAAACCGTTTGTACTCGGCGGTGCCCCGGGTAAGCTGTGGATCCAGCTCGAAACCCAGACCATCGGCGATGCGCGTTGCCATGTTAAAGAGCCCCGCAAGCATCACGAGGGCCAGCACCTCCTCGTCGCTCAATCCGTGCCGTCGCAGCTCGTCCACGTCGGCGCTCGTCATGCGTTCGGGTGTCTCGATCAGCTTTTCACTGTACGCCAGCATCGCATGCTGACGCTGCGTGAGTTCGGCCCGCCGCCAGTCCGTCCTGATCGCTTCGACCAACTCATCATCGCCCGTCAGCTTACGCAGAAACTCTGCGTGTGATTCCGTTCAGTAGTGACATTTGTTGCAGGCGCTGACTACGGTGGCCACCATCTCCCGTTCTTCCGGCGGTAACGGACCATCACCGTAGACCGCTCCACTCAATTGTGCATACGCGCGCAACGCCGTGGGGTTGAGACTCATGGAGCGGCGAATATTCGGAACGAATCCAAACTGTCGTTGATATGTCTCATACAACTTCTTAACCGCACCGCTGGCGTTATCCGGGGAAACCGTCTCAATCCAAGTCATCCTTCTCTCCGTCCGAGTAGAAGCCGCGACCACCCTTCATCTCCGCGGCCGAGGAAAATATTCACCGCAGAGACCGCCGAGGGCGCAGAGATGATCGGAATGCATGCCTCTCAGAACAATCTCTGCGTTCTCTACGTGCTCTGTGGCCCACATCAGTGTTTTCATCTCCTTGTTTCTGTGCGATCTGTGGCTATCCCTTCGGGCGCATCAGCTCTTCGAAGGGTGGGTATCCGTGCAGGGGGACAAGAGCAGGATGCACGTGGAACCAGGGGTTGAAAGGGTGACCCCGGGCGAACATTGCTCGGAGCTTTTCGACCGCCGGCGCTTGGTCGCCGAGGGCAGCCAAGACGAAGGCCTCCCACCGCAACCGCGTCTGCGCAGCTTGCGTCGGGTAGCGCGCATCCTCCGCGTTGCCGAGCTGCTCCAGGAGCCGAAGGGCGTCGGCCCGGTCTCCACGGTGTGCGGCGAGCAAGGCCAGAATGCCAAGCGTGTCCACCGGGAAGGGCGAGAAGGTCGGGAGCCCCACCTCCCGGACGTAGGCCGCCGCCTCCGCCGTTCGCCCCGTCAGCTGATACGCGCCCAAGAGGACCGGAAGATCGAGACTAAACGGGTGCGTCGCCAGTGTTGGAGGCGATCCGCTCGCGTCAAACCAAGCTATGGCGCGGTTGAGCACCTCACGAGCTTCAGCCTCGTGGCTATGCCGGAGGAGGTCGAGCCCGGCATATAACATGATCCACCCAGCATTGACGACGCCCTCAAAAGTCAGCAAGGCGATCTCATCGAGCCGGCCACCCAGCTCCTCCGTCGCACCCGTCGCCGCCAGACTCTGGATTTCTAAAAGTGCCAACGGTGGATTCAGCAGGTCATTGCAACACCCTGTATTATTTCACCGATTTGGAGGGTGTTGTTCATGGCACGGTTAGGACGTCCTGGCCTTTCCGCGACCCAGAAGGCGGAGTTGTGGCGACGTTGGAAAAAGGGAGAGTCGCTGAGTGATATTGGTCGCGCGCTCGGCAAGCATGCGGGATCGGTGTTTGGTGTACTGAAGACAAACGGAGGTATATGCCCAGCGCGTCGGCGGCGCTCGCGCCTTGCGCTGACGATGGCCGAAAGAGAAGAGATCTCGCGTGGCCTCGCGGCGGATCGTCCCATGCGGCAGATTGCCGCAACGATTGGTCGATCGCCATCAACGGTGAGTCGCGAGATCGCGCGGCATGGCGGCTGGAACGGGTACCGTGCGGCCGATGCCGACACGGCGGCCTGGGAGCGGGCCCGTCGTCCCAAACGCTGTCGGCTGGCGCAGCACGTGCGACTGCAGCGGATCGTTGCCGAGAAACTGCGTCTTGATTGGTCGCCGGAGCAGATAGCGGGCTGGCTGCGGCGGACCTTTCCCCATGACGAGACCATGCGGGTGTCGCACGAGACCATTTATCGGAGTTTGTTTGTCCAGGCGCGTGGGGTCCTGAAACGCGAGTTGATCAAGCATCTGCGATCGCACCGCGTGATGCGGCACGCGAAGAACGCCACCACGAAAGGGCAACCTCGGGGCCAGATCATCGATGGCGTCTCCATCCGCGACCGCCCCGCATCGGTGGAAGACCGTGCAATCCCTGGGCATTGGGAAGGCGACCTGATCGCTGGGTCGAAGAACACCCATATTGCCACACTCGTGGAACGCCAATCCCGATTTACCATGCTGGTCAAAGTGGATGGCAAGGACTCCGAAACCGTCGTATCAGCACTCAGCAAACACGTCAAGAAACTACCGTCCGAACTCCGGCGGTCCTTAACCTGGGATCGGGGCATGGAGCTGGCCCAACACAAGCGATTTACGGTCGCCACTAATTTGCGAGTCTACTTTTGTGATCCACAGAGCCCTTGGCAGCGCGGGACGAACGAAAACACGAACCGCTTATTGCGTCAGTATTTTCCGAAGGGTACTGATTTATCCGTTCACTCTCAGGCAGATCTCAATGCTGTAGCATTACGTCTAAATCAACGACCTAGAAAAACATTGAAGTTCTGTACGCCAGCAGATAAACTGCACTCGAATGTTGCGATGACTGATTGAACTCAAAACCACCCGTCGTTGGGAAACAGCGTCCGGCCTTCCTGCGCCACGGCTTGTGCCTCGTCGTAGTTGCCCAACAGATTGTGCGCGGCACTCAAGATCCCCCAATAAAGCGGCTCACCGATCATCGCGAGTGGCTTAGGATCGTAGTTGCTCAGGATCTCCACGGTTTCGCGAGGGCGATTCAAGAACAGCGCGTCGAAGCCCGACTCGCGGATCAATTGTGGCGAAGGGGCCACCTGGATCAACCGCTTCGTGGCATGAGCAGCGGCCTGGAGATCACCGTCGAGGTATGCCTGGAACCATTCAGCGAGCCACCTGTCGGAGGCTGTCAGCCGCCCGGCTGATTGTTCCACCAGGCGCAGGATGGAGTCCACCTCTGCCCACTCCCCGAGCAGCCAGTGCCCGTTCGCGGCGTATAGCTGGGCAAACACATAGGTCGTGTCCAAAGACCATGCCTTATGCCCGTGCTCCTTCATCGCTTGGAAGTCGCCACGAATGTAAGCATTCCCCGCGGCGATCGCTTCTCGATACGCCTCGTACTTCGGCGGGCGGCCGGTGCCGAAAACTTGCAGGGCGAGTTCGCCACCCGACAGCTGGACCACCGCCGACATGATGAGCTGCCGGAGCAGCTCGATGGGCTGCATGGGATCGTCCCGCTCGCCCCCAATGGGATCGAGCGCGCCACGGAGTGCCCCGTCCGTCACATCGATAATGTCCGCCTGAAAGTAGATGCTGTCGCGGCTGTGGTAGTACGTCCCCGACACGAGCAGGCTCGCTCCCGCTGCGCCGGCAAACGCACGCAGCGCACTCGCCGAATCGGCGGCGAATGAGGGTGGCGTCGCGAGGACTTCCAGGACCTCTGTCTGCAATAAGCCCCGTTGGACCCAGTCGGACGCGATGTTGCCCAGGTGGTCGAGTGACGCCTCAGTGGTGCGATTCACGAACGGCGCCACGGCGACGCGATTGCTGACGAGACCCGAGCCGCCGTCACGCGTGAGCGGCCACACCCCAATCGTCACGGCGGCCAGCACGACCACCACCGCAATAGCCCCAAAGACGCGGCGGCGGCCCACGACCACCGCAGTAGGCTGCATTCCCGTCGGGGGGATCCCACCATCTGGTGTCGTAAACGGCTCGAGCTGCGGCAAGAGGTCGGCAGCGGACTGCCATCGGTCGGCCGGCTTCTTCTCCAAACATCTGGCCACGATCTGGCTCAACGCCTCCGGCACGTGTTCCCTATACTTCGTGACCGGATCCGGTGCCTGTGTGACGTGAGCGGCTAAGACTTCCTGCGGCGTGGCACCAACGAAGGGCGGACGCGCCGTCAACATCTCATACGCCATGGCCCCGACCGCGTAGATGTCGGCCCGCTGGTCGATATGCTGGCTAGCGGCGGCTTGTTCGGGAGCCATATAGGTCGGCGTGCCGAGCGCGACCCCCGCCGTGGTCAACTGCTGCCTGCCCGTCGCCTCGCTCACCGCCTTGGCCACCCCGAAGTCGGTCACCAAGGCATGACGCCCCGACAACATCACGTTATCGGGTTTGATATCCCGATGAACGATGCCCTCACCGTGCGCGTGATCGAGGGCGTCCACCACCTCGCGCAGAATCAGCACCGCTTCGGTGACGGGCAGCTCGCCCTCCCGGTGCAGCTTCTCGCGGAGCGACTCCCCCTTCACGTAGGGCATGACATAGTAAAGGAAAGCGTCGGCTTGGCCCGAGTCGTAGAGCGGCAGGATATGCGGGTGCTGCAAATTGGCGGCGATCTCGATCTCACGCAGAAACCGCTCGGGCCCCAACGTCGCAGCCAACTCGGGCCGCAACACTTTCACCGCCACCTTGCGGTGGTGTTTTAAGTCCTCGGCGAGGTAGACTGTGGCCATGCCGCCGGCGCCGAGTTCTTCTTGGATGGCGTAGCGCTCCGCAAGGGCGGTTTTGAGGCGGTCTAAATTATCAGGCACCCTACGCTCCGGTTACCACGAGTAAACTCGCGGCTCGGCCAAACCGACTGTCGCTAAAGCGACCGACTGTCGCTAAAGCGATGCGGAGCAAACGTCGGTTTACCGACAGATAGCCGAGCCGCGGCTTTAGCCGTGGTAAACCTACGACGCCCAGCATCACACCGGGCCCGCCTGCCCGTCCGCCCGTCCGCCCGTCACACATCAACCCGCTCGTATTCCTCCCGAGCATACGCCATCAGCTCCTTGAACCGAGGCTCCTCGCGCAGCGACTCGAGAAACGTGTCGTGCGTAGTGAAAAACACATAATCGATCCAGCCGCGATCGCGTACGGCGTGCTCCAACCAGTTCAAGGCCTCCGTCGTCTCGCCGGCCTGGGCATACGCCGCGCTCATGAAGTAGGAACACCCCTCGTCGTTCTGCGTGGTGGTTCTGTCGTCTTCACTCAACCGGACCACGACGGCCGACCGCTCTCCCGCTAGGGCCTTCCCCAAGCGTATGGATGCCGCGGCAAACGGCTTGTCGTGGTGATGGCGCTCGTGCATCTCGAACTGTGTGAGCGCCTCATCCAGCCGTCCGGCGGCGGCGAGGGTCACGGAGTGGAACATGCGAGCTGTAACGTTGAGTGGATCCAGTTCGATCGCCCGCGACGTGTGGGTGAGTCCGACGGATGGGTTGCCGTCGAGCAGCTCAGCAAAGCCCCTGAAGCCCGCGAACAGCGGGTTGAGAGGGTCGATCTCCGTCGCCGTGCGGATCGCCGCCCGCATCCGATCCACTCGTCCGGCCAGCATGAACGCCTGCGTGAGCATGAGCATAATCTCAGGATTGTTCGGATCCGTGTCCGCCGCTTGGATCAAGTGGCGGACCATGCTGGCCGTATCGCCTTGGCGATACGCGATGGCGCCGGCCGCCAAGTGTCCGTTTCCAGACTTCGCATTGAGGGCAAACGCCTGCTGCGCCCTTTCGTCGGCCCGTGCCAGAGCCGGCTCCCGCGGCTCGCCGAAGAGCGGAGACATGGCCTCGATGAATCCGAGCAAGCCGAAAAACACCTCATTCGGCCCGGTCAGCTTCAATCCGACTTCGGCGAGCCCGAGGGCACGACGACTCCCTTCCAGCGTGAGCGCGCTCCATTCCCGGAGGGCGCGCTGGTAGTACTCGAGCGCCTTCGGATCCCCGATCGGCCGCTCGGCGAGCTTGCGGTCTTCTTCGGGAGTAAGCTCGAGGCGAAGCGCGTCGACGATCTGCCGGGAGAGGCGCTCTTGCAGATCGAACACGTCGTCCACCGTCCCATTGTACTTGTCCGCCCAGAGATGCGTGTCGTTCTCCGCCTCGATGAGCTGCGCCGTGATCCGCAGGTTGTTGCCCGCCTTGCGCACGCTCCCCTCGAGCACATACCGCACGCCCAGATCGCGGCCGATGGTGCGCGTGTCCTTGGTCGTGCCTTTCAGCTGGATGGCCGAGTTGCGCGAGATCACTCGGAGGGCGCGGACCTGGGACAGGTCGGCGATCACCTCCTCCATCAACCCGTCGGCGAAGTACTCGTTGTCGGCGTCGGGGCTCAAGTTGGCGAACGGCAAGACCACGATCGACTTCGTCTCGGCCTCGACGTCGGGGTCCTCGGCCGCGAGCGCCTTGGCGAACTCGGCGGTCGTAGCAAAGCGGTCCGGGGCCACCTTGGCCAGCGCCTTCATCACGGCCCGATCGACGGCGTGGGGAACGGTGTTGCGGAGCACGCGCAACGGTGTCGGTGCTTCTGTCAGCAGCTTGGCGATGATCGCCTGGGTGTTGCGACCCGTATGGGGTGGCTCGCCGGCCAGCAGTTCGTAGAGCACGGCGCCCAGCGAATAGATGTCGCTGCGGGCGTCCACGTCTTCGTCGGCCGTGGCCTGCTCGGGACTCATGTACTCCGGCGTGCCGAGTGACAAACCGGTCTCCGTCAGTCGTTCTCCACCAGCCGCCCGCAATGCCAACGCCAGGCCGAAGTCCGCCACCATCGCTTCGCCTTCGTGGAGCAGAATGTTCCCGGGCTTGAGATCGCGGTGGATGACGCCTTGGGTATGGGCATACGCCATCGCACTCGTTACGCCTTGGGTGATAGCCAGAGCCTCTTCAACCGAGAGTTGCTTTTCCCGCTCCAACTTGTCTCGCAGCGACTCGCCTTGCACGTAAGGCATGACGTAGTAGAGGAACCCGTCGGGCTCACCCGAGTCGATCAACGTCAGGATGTGAGGATGATTGAGATTCGCCGCGATCTGGATCCCGTGGAGAAATCGCTCGGCGCCAACGACCGCCGCGAGCTCGGGCCGCAACACTTTCACCGCCACCTTGCGATGGTGTTTCACGTCCTCGGCGAGGTAGACCGTGGCCATGCCGCCTGCGCCAAGTTCTTCCTGGATGGCGTAGCGGTCCGCGAGGGCGGTTTTCAGGCGGTCGAGATTATCAGGCACCCAACGCTCCGGTTACCACGAGTAAACTCGCGGCTCGGCCAAACAGACTGTCGCTCAAGCGACCGACTGTCGCTAAAGCGACGCAGAGCAAACGTCGGTTTACCGACAGATAGCCGAGCCGCGGCTTTAGCCGTGGTAAATCGACGACGCCCGCCATCACCCCCTCACCAAACAACATCAGTGTTTTCATCTGCGTGTTTCTGTGCGATCTGTGGCTCTTCTTCGTATCTCCGGGACGCCCAGGTTCCGCAGCACCCGCTGCACCCGGGGATCCTCGGCGAGAACCGACGCCTCGGGTGCGATCTGGAGCCAGAGCAAAAACCAGCCGGAGCCGGGGCTCTCGATCGCCTCCAGGATCACGACGGCCGTTTCGGTCTCACCCACGGCGGCATACAGGGTGGCGAGCACGCTGGGGGCGACCCACTGTTGCTCGGCCTTGCGTACCAGGTTGCGGAGCACGTCACGCGCCTCGTCGAGACGACCCATCCTGGCATACGTGATGCCGAGTCCGTACACGGGGTCGTCCCCCGCGAGTTCCTGCCAGCGACGGTACTCCCGCAGCGCCTCCACGTTCATGCCCTTCTCGCGATAGGCCGCCCCCACCCAGGAATCAAAATAGAAGAAGTCGCGGGGGCTCGATTCCTCATGCGTCGCGATCAGCTCGTCATAGCGCCGGTCGAAGTACAGGCACCCTTAGTTTTACCCACAGCATCAAGTCATTCAGCGGGTCCAGTTCGAGGGCCCGCTGGATCTGGTCCAGACCTTCATCGATCGCCTCACCCTTCCAACAGAGCGCTATGGTCAACAGTAACCGGGACCAGGCCGAGCTCGGGTCCAGTGCGATGGCGTAGCGCATCCGCTGCTCGGCCGCCGCGAAATCGTAGGTGAGAGGGGCTTCAACGTGTCCGAGCATGGCGTGCGCTTCCGCCACGAGGCTGTCGCGTTCGAGCGCGGCCAGCGACGCATCTCGCGCCCGCGAATACCCCTCCACCGGGGCGATGTAGACTTCGGCCAGCGCGCCCCAGCCCATCGCCGATCCCGAATACGCCAGCGCGAAGTCGGGGTCGCGCGCTATCGCCTGCTGAAAGAGATCGATACTACGGCGGAGGTCGGCTTCTTGCCCCCCGACGATCAAGTGATACCGGCCGCGCAGGTAGAGATCCTGCGCGACACGATCGCTGGTGCGTCCCGCCCGCGACGCGGCCAGCGCCACGCCGCCAAGTCTGAGCTCGAGCTCCGAGAGGATGGCGGCCGTGAGCTCGTCCTGCAGCGCGAACGCGTCGCCGTCCTCGCGCTCATACGTGGCGCCCCACATCTGCAGCCCGTCGCGCGCGTTCACGAGCGAGGCCGAGAGGCGCAGCAGATTGCCGGAACGGCGCACGGAACCCTCTAACACGGTGGCCACATTGAGTTGCCGGCCGACCTCGCGGGCATCCACGTTCTGGCCCTTGAACTGAAAGACCGAGCTCCTCCCCGCCACCCGCAACCGCTCTACCTTGCCAAGCCCCGCGATCAGCTCAAGGGTCATCCCGTCGGCAAAGTATTCGTCCTCTGGATCGCCGCCGACGTTCTCGAATGGCAGGACGGCAATGGACTGCGTTTCCGCCAACCCGACGTTTGGGCCGGCCGTGCCTCGCATGAGCGCCCACACCCCAACCGTCACAGCGGCCAGCACGACGACCGCCGCCACCGCCCCAACGACGCGGCGGCGCCCGGCAACGGCCGCGGTGGGTTGCATGCCCGTCGGGGTGATCCCCCCACTTGGCGTCGTAAACGGCTCGAGCTGTGGCAAGAGGTCGGCAGCGGACTGCCATCGGTCGGCCGGTTTTTTCTCCAAGCATCTGGCCACGATCTGGCTCAACGCCTCCGGCACGTGTTCCCGATACTTCGTGACCGGATCCGGTACCTGTGTGACGTGAGCGGCCAAGACTTCCTGCGGTGTGGCACCAACGAAGGGCGGACGCGCCGTCAACATCTCATACGCCATGGCCCCGACCGCATAGATGTCGGCCCGCTGGTCGATGTGCTGACTGGCGGCGGCTTGTTCGGGAGCCATATAGGCCGGCGTGCCCAGCGCGATCCCAGCCGTGGTCAACTGCTGCCGACCCGTCGCCTCGCTGACCGCCTTGGCCACCCCGAAGTCGGTCACCAAGGCATGACGCCCCGACAACATGACGTTATCGGGCTTGATATCCCGATGGACGATGCCCTCACCGTGCGCATGATCGAGGGCATCCACGACCTCGCGGAGAATCCGCACCGCTTCGGTGACGGGCAGCTCGCCCTCCCGGTGCAGCTTCTCGCGGAGCGACTCCCCCTTCACGTAGGGCATGACGTAATAAAGGAACCCGTCGGCTTCGCCCGAGTCGTGTAACGGAAGGATGTTCGGATGCTGCATCTGCGCGGCGACCTCGATCTCGCGCAAGAACCGCTCGGGCCCCAACGCCGCGGCCAACTCGGGCCGCAACACTTTCACCGCCACCTTACGGTGGTGTTTCACGTCCTCGGCCTGATAGACCGTGGCCATGCCGCCAGCGCCGAGTTCTTCTTGGATGGCGTAGCGGTCGGCAAGGGCGGTTTTCAGGCGGTCGAGATCGGTACCCATGAAGGGCTAAGATACGGATCGGGGACCCGGGCCGCGAGGAGGAAAATATTCACCGCAGAGAGCGCAGAGAACGCAGAGATGATTGGGTGAATGACCCCCAAAAGAGGCTCTGCGTTCTCTGCGTGCTCTGCGGTGAATACACAATTCCGGCCCAGAGTACTAGTCCACGTTTTCAAAAATGCGATGACTTACGAGAGGGGAGCAAAGAGGTATTGTCAAATGTTGTGGATCGGTGAGTGATCAAGCGGCGACCTTCCGATCCGTGTTCTCTTTGTCAGTTTCCTGCATACCATCTTTGAATTGTTCTCCTGCCAACACCAGGGGGAGAAGTTCTGGAGCGTTGAGTTTCCGCCAACGTTGCTGCGCCATCTCCAACAGCTTGAACGCCATCGTCAGCCCTTTGCTCCGCGAGCCCGCTCCCTTGGTCACGCGCTGTCGTAACCGGACCGTCGCGAAGGCAGACTCGATCACGTTCGTCGAACGGATATGTTTCCAATGCTCGGCCGGAAAATCAAAATGGCTGTACAGGTGCTCCTGGTCCCGCGTGAGCGAGGCGACCGCCTTGGGATACTTGGCCGCATACGCGGTGGCGAAACGCTCGACCAGCGCCTCGGCCTCCGCACGCGACTCCGCATACATCATCTCGCGCAACACCCGCTTCGCCGCCGGCTGCAAACGTTTCGGAAGCTTGTCCAACACGTTGGCCATCCGGTGCACCCAGTCGCGCTGCTGCCGCGTCGCCGGCCACACCTCCCGCACCGCTGCCCAGAACCCCAACGCGCCATCCCCAATCGCCAGCACCGGGGCCCGCATCCCCCGACGCTTCAGATCGCGCAACACCGCCAACCAGCTCTCCGTGCTCTCCCGATAGCCGTCCTCCACCGCGATCAGCTCTTTCGTCCCATCCGCCCGGGCGCCCAGCATCACCAGCGTACACAGCCGGTCGGCCTCGAGGCGAATGTTGAAGTGGATCCCGTCGACCCAGACGTACACATACTCCCGATCACGCAGATCACGCTGGCGAAACGCCTGGTATTCCCCCTCCCACGCCGCCGTCAATCGCGTGATCGTCGTCGGGGACAAGCCTGATGCGTCCTCACCCAACAAGATCGGCAACGCCTCGCGAAAATCTCCCGTCGACAGACCGCGCAGATACAACACCGGCAAGACCTCCGCCACCTTCGGCGACCGCCGCATATAGGGAGGCAAAATCTTGCTCGTGAACTGCGCCCGCATACGACGGTCATGCACCCGTGGCGCGGTCACCGTGACCGTACCAGCACCCAGCGTCACCTTGCGGGGACGGGCTTTGCCATTGCGCACCACCAGGGCGCGGCCCTCTCCGTCTCGCTCAATCCGATATCGCTCGACATACTCGGTCACTTCCGCGTCCAACGCACTCACCAGCATCCGCCGAGCTCCCTCTCTGGCAAGCTCGTCCAGGTCTGCGAACAGTCCGTTCCCTTTGCTCTCAGACGCATTCTCTATTATCCTCAACATCGGTGGCGTGTCCTTTCTCCGGTCGTCACAACCGGATCTCGTGTACGTTTCAACTGACTACACGAAAGGATACGCCGCCTTTCTCATTCCTCCAATCCACAACTTTCGAAAATAACTCGGGAGCAAAACCTTTTTGAGTGTTGAAGGCATGGCCATCATCCTGTCATCCTGTCAAGAAAAGGCGGCCGCGTTCTCTGATGTCTATTCGATCGGAAGCCGCTTCATTATTGGTGGTGAGCCCTGTTTGGCTCGCAGGAAAGATATCTGTAAGTCGATATCTACACCGGATAGGCGGCCGGTGATCAGATCATCGGTCTCAAAATTGCCAGTGAATGTCTCCGACGGAAGCTCTGTAAAATCAAATGTGAGCGAGACCGCTGGGTGCGAGTGGGTGCCAACGATCGTCATGCTTCTAATAAATCCGGCAGATAAACCAGAACCGCCAACACCGGAAATTGAGCCTGATCCGGTGACTGTTTTGTCTTCCTCCTGCAACGTCATACTGTAGCGGAGCTCGGTCGAGCTCACGGCAACCCACGCCCCATCGACGCTGGGATCACCGAAAATGCACGCAGCACACAGCATCGGCAGTGCGACAATCGTCAATCTTTTCATGGGACGTCTCTCCCTTCTTTTGAAGGGTTTCGGTTTCTCCTAGGTGGTACTCAGCACCGCAAGTGCATCGCGTGTTTGACGGTTCTATGGCGACGGCCGACGGTTCATGTTCCCCGGCACCAATTGCTGATGAAACGAGAAGATCTCGCGCTCCCGCGGGTCCACCGTGACCCGGACCCAGTGGACGGCTGGGTTTCCAAAGACTTCAACACGGGTGAAGTTCTCGACCAACGATCCATCCGTTCGGTACAAGGGCTTGTCAACCCGAAAAACGTGTGTGTCACCCACCGCGAACACGACCGGCCGGCCAAACAAATCCGCCTGCTCAACCAGCGCAGGATACAACCGCTCCATGCCGGCCCTTGGTTGCCTACAGACCTCGCACAGACCGAGGTGGCCCGATGCAATCCACGGATCGGCTTGGGTGGCGATGAAGACTCCCACACTCCCGTTCTCTCGAGCGACCTCGAAGGTCGATCTGATCCACGCGATGGCGGCATCCATCCGATGCTTAGCAACGGCTGAGTCGGTGGGTGGACGGCCGAGAGCGACGAGGTGGATGGTCGAGAAAACCACGCTGTCATGAGACCACATGACGTTCTCGACAAATTCCTCGTAATTGGGCTCCGCACTCTGACTCCGGACTTCCATCCGACGGCCGCCCGTCGTCAACGCCGGATTCGGAAAGAAGAGGGAACGCAGCTGGTCCAGGCGGTCATACTCATCCAATCCGCTTGCTTCGTCGCGCCGACAGTCATACCAGTCATTGTCACCCGGCGTGTACACAAACGGCATGGCGAACCGCTGGAACAAGTCGAATCGCGCCTGGAATAGCTCATCCGTACATGGTTGCCCCCCTTGAATGTCGCCGACATGGATCACCCAATCCAGGCTCGGTTGCCCATTCACGTCGTCGATGAGCGCTTCGAACTTGGCAACGTCCGACGGTGGGTAAGGGTTGTCACCGACCAAAGCAAACTCGTAGGCGCGGTCGCGCGCGGGACCGCACGACGTCACGATCATCGCAAGCACTAGAATGACGCTCTGGAGATGACGTTTGCCGGCATGGTTGAATTGCCGAACGGCTCTGTCCATCAGCTGCGACATGATCATTTCGTTTCGTTTTCTCCTAAGTGCCCGAGTAGACGGACACCAATGGCCGAGTAGACGGGCACCAGTGGCCGAGTAGACGGGCACCAGTGGCCGAGTAGACGGGCACCAGTGGCCGAGTAGACGGGCACCAGTGGCCGAGTAGACGGGCACCCTGTTCAGCTCATCGCCCAAGCGATCGCGCTCGATCTCGAGGTCATGGTGGGCCTGCAATTCTATCATTATGGCACCAATGAATCCCGCGAGTCCAACACCGCCGCCAATGTCGTAGCTCGCCGCATCCGCGCTCCTTGCCCATCTTGTTTCCGGACGGCATCTTAGCGCAAGATCTGTCCCGGAGCAGCCACCGGTGACCGCCTACATGGAGCACCTGAGAACCGCACTCTTCAACCGCTACCGCATCGAGCGCGAGCTCGGCGCCGGCGGCGTTCGCGGGTTGACGAACCCGCGCTCGGCGCCTTCGGCGACGGGCCCTGAAGGGCGGGTTAATGCTTTGCGCCTTTCAAGGCGCCTCGGCGCGATCAGCGCCGCCGAGCCGGCGTTTGAACGCCGGAGGCACGGAGGCGGCCGGTCATGACCGACGTCCTCCAACGCCTGACAACCGCCCTCTCCGACCGCTACACCATCGAGCGCGAACTCGGCGCCGGCGGCATGGCCACCGTCTACCTCGCCACGGACCTCAAACACGAACGCCACGTCGCCATCAAGGTGTTGCGGCCGGAACTGGCCGCGGTGCTCGGCCCCAAGCGGTTCCTGCGCGAGATCAAGCTCGCCGCCAACCTCACGCATCCCCACATCCTCCCCCTCCACGACTCGGGCGACGCGGACGGGTTCCTCTATTATGTGATGCCGTACGTCGAGGGTGAGTCGCTGCGCGATCGGCTGAACCACGAGAAGCAGCTCCCCGTCGAAGACGCGCTCCAGATCGCTCGGGAAGTGGCAACGGCGTTGAGCTACGCGCACGATCACGACGTCGTGCACCGCGACATCAAGCCCGAGAACATTCTCCTCGCGGCGGGGACGGCGGTGGTGGCGGACTTTGGGATTGCCAAGGCGGTCACCGCGGCGGGTGGCGAGAAGTTGACGGAGACGGGCATCGCGATGGGGACACCGCAGTACATGAGCCCGGAGCAGGCGGCGGGGAGCAGTGACCTCGACGGGCGGAGCGATATCTACGCATTGGGGTGTGTGTTGTACGAGATGCTGGCGGGCCAACCGCCGTTCTCGGGTCCGACGGTGGAGAGTGTGGTGCACCAGCACCTGACGGTGGAGCCGCGGCCGGTGGTGAGTCTCCGGCCCGCCGTGCCGGCGCTGGTGACGAGCACGCTGGAACGAGCGTTGCAGAAGACGCCGGCCGATCGCTTCGCCTCTGCGGCGGGGTTCGTGGCGTCGCTCACGACTCCGGCCGGCGGCATCGCGGTCGCGGAGCGACGGCCTGCGGCGGGCAGGCGATGGGCGGTAGCCGCCGGGGTCGCCGTTGCACTCGTCGTTGGTGCGGTCGGCGTGTCTCTTTTCCGAGGTGGTGGCGCATCCGGCGAAATACCGCTCGACCCGAACGCGGTCGCGGTGCTGCCGTTTCGGGTGAGCGCGGGGGATTCGACGCTGGATTATCTGCGCGAGGGCATGGTTGACCTGCTCCACACGAAGCTGACGGGTGAGGGCGGCCCTCGCGCGGTCGATCCACGAGCGGTGTTGAGTGCGTGGCGGCGGGCGGTATCCGACGAGGAACACGACCTCTCACCGGACGAGTCGGTCCGCCTGGCGCGGCAGCTGGGCGCGGCCCAAGTGCTGCTCGGCGGGATTGTGGGCACACCAAGCGGTCTCACCATCAGCGCGTCCGTGTTGAGCGTGCCGAGCGGAAACGTTGTGGCCGAGCGATCGGTAATTGGCGTGCAAGACAGCTTGTCCTTCATGGTGGACCGGTTGGTCGCGGAGGTCTTGAGTCTCGGGGCCGGCGAGGGCGAGCAACGCCTGGCCGCACTCACCAGCACGTCCCTTCCCGCGCTCCGGGCGTATCTGGCCGGCCAGCACGCTTACCGGCGGGGCCAGTACCAAATGGCCATTGGACTATTTGACGAGGCGCTTGCCTTCGACTCGACCTTTGCGCTGGCCGCGATCGGCCTCGGTAACGCGGACTGGTGGAGTGTGAATAACCAATCTGGTGCCTCCCGTATAGCCTGGGAGCTTCGCGACCGCCTTTCTTCTCGAGATCTAGCATACCTGACGGCGTTCCAAGGTGTCGGACCTCGGTATCCGGAACCGTCTCTTCAGAAAGCGATGCTCGCGGCTAGAGAGGCCGCCGTCGAAGCAGCGCCGGACCGTCCTGAGGCCTGGGATCTGCTGGGCTGGAGTCTGTTGACCTTCGGTGCCGCCCTAGGGCTCGCCGATTGGGAAGAGCGAGCCACCGTAGCGCTGGACCGAGCCGTGGAGCTCGACTCCGCCGTCGTGATGAGTCTTACGCTCCGCCTGCAACTCGCCCTTCGGAAAAACGACACTACTGCCGTTCGGACGCTTGCGGAGCTGTACTTCGCCGCCGCTACGGAGGATAAGTCGTTGGATTTCTACCGCTGGCGTGTCGCCATGGCGTTGGGCGACCGGGAGGAGCTAGCCCGTCAGCAAGCGCGGTTCCACGAGTTCTCATTTCCCAGCGTCGTGCACATGGCCAATTTCGCCATCCTCGATGGCGTGTCGCTGGACAACGCGGCACAAGCGGCACAAGCGGTGATAAGGAGGGCGGCAACCCCCGGGGACCGAATGTTGCCCCTGGCTACGCAGGCCTTTATCGCGTTGGCACGTGGCCGTTCGAGAGATGCGGTGGTGTTACTGGATTCATTTGGCGGAATCATTAGTTCTGAATTCGCGGCGCGAAACATTATCGAGCAAGGCTTGATCGGGGAGGGTTATGACAGCGCCGCCACCTCGAAAGCTGCGTACCTGGCAGAGACAGCGCCGGCCCACCGTGATGATCCGAACTATGCGGCTGTCTGGATATGCTATCCCGAGCTCTGGCGCGTGACGAACGGGGACACCAGCACGATGCGTGAGACGGTCGCGCAGCTTCGTATTCTGTCCCGTGAAAGGGATACCGGGAAGGTCGCACGCCGCAGGGTCGGTCCGCCCCTATTGCGACCGGAGGGCTGTCCGCTGCTGCTCGAGGCGATGGCTGAAGGGATGCAGAGTCCGACGGATTCGTCGCCCGCCCTCGAGGCGCTCGCCACATTCACGAGACGCGTCAACTTTTCGACCCCGGACAACATCGCCAATCTCGTGATTGCCCGCCTGTGGGAACGACAGGGAAAGCTCGATTCGGCTTTGGCGGCGGTTCGGCGCCGAATCTACATACCAGATACGAGACCCACATTGGTACTGTGGGCCTACTTGCGGGAGGAGGGCCGGCTTGCCGCGCTTGTGGGGGACACGACGGGCGCCATCCGTGCATACCGGCACTACCTCACCCTGCGGACCGATCCCGATCCGGAACTCGTGCCGGAAGTTGAGCGGGTGCGCACGCATCTGGCGGAGCTGCTCGAGGAGTACGGCGAACGATGAGGGAGGCGCAGTCGTAAGCCTAAGTGGTGCATAGGCGGGCGAGAAAAAAAATCACCGCAGAGATCGCCGAGGACGCAGAGAGATTGGTTGGAGTGAATGACCTTCTAGCAGGTTGCGGAAAAATTGATGGTGAGCCGCGTTTGTCCGGGTAACACGACGGTGTACCAGCGTGCGGTCCCCTATTACCGCCCCCGCGGTGCGGTCGGCGTGACGAATGCGGCCCACACTGCCCCATCAGGGGCTGCCTCCGGCCAGGGTCAGGGTGCGTATCCGCATCAGATTGTAGACCGCGGCCGTGAACGTAAACACCCACCCGACCCGCGGGGTCCCGCGATGTCGGAGTTTGCGTAACAACCCAATCGTCTTGCCCCACCCGTAGATCTCTTCCACTTTTTTGCGCTGCCGTTGACTGATCGCATAGCTGGGATGGCGCGTCGTCCGGCCATCCACCGCGCTCCGCAACCGCGTGCGGTGCACGTTCGGCGTGACGTGGGGCGTCCAGCCCAACGCCCGCAGCGTGTCGACAAACCCGCACCGATCATAACCCTTGTCCGCCCCCAACGTCCGACGCCGGGCCGTCGGCGGTAAGCTCCCCACCATCGCCAGCGCACTCGCACACTCCGCCTCGTAGCCGGGCTGCGTCACGTCGGTCGCCACCACGAGCCCGTGCCGATTATCCATCAACACACTCGCCAAGTACGCCAATTGCGCGCCTTGCCCCCCACTCTTCCGCGTCAACCGCGCCTCCGGGTCCGTCCGCGACGCATGCGTCGCATTCGTCCGTTTCTCCTGGCGAAACGTCACGCTCGGATTCCCCGGATCATCGTCCGTTGGCGGGCGGGTGCCGGCCTTCGGCTGAAAACTCTTCTGACTCGCCCACGCGTCCAGCAAGGTCCCGTCGACGGTGAAATGCTCATTCGACAACAACGCCCGCCGCTCCGCCTCCTGTAACACTTCGGCCAGAAACGCATCCGCGATGCCCCCCTCGACCAGCCGCGTCCGATTCTTCGTAAAGACCGTCGGCACCCACACCGCGTCGTCCAGATTCAACCCCACAAACCATCGGTACAGGATGTTGTAATCGAGCTGCTCCATCAGCTGCCGCTCGCTCCGGATCGTATACACCACCTGCAGCAATAACGCGCGTAACAAATGTTCCGGGGGAATCGACGGCCGGCCCCGCCGCGCGTACAGCCGGTCCAACTGCGGCGAGAGCCGGGCTAACACCGGGTCCACCAGCGCCCGCAGGGCGCGCAACGGATGGTCGGAGGGCACCCGATCCTCCGCACTGATATAGCTGAACAGCGCCGACTGATTCGTCTTGTTCCCGCGCATCGTGGCACTCCCATCGAGGTCCCTCTACGATAAGAACTTCCGGCTCGCGATGCTATCGTCCATTACCCGACTTTTTCCGCAACCTGCTAGAACAATCTCTGCGTTCTCCGCGGTCTCTGCGGTAAATATGTCACCGCTCTCCCCCCTCGCCGAAAGGGTTCTCGTCAAACGGCCACTTCGGCCGCTCAATATTCTCGAGTTGCTGATCGCGGGTTGGCCCAATGAGCCCCGGGCTCATCACATAGAGAACGTCCCCAGCAATATCCACATACCCATCATAAAAGTTATTCGCCGACTTCACGACGATGACTCGGCTGTTACTGGGCTCCAGACCCAGCGCTTCGAGCACCTCGTAACCGTAAATCGGGTAGCGCTTTTCTACGAGCACGATATCAATGCCGTGCGCCCGCACAACAGCAATGGTACCGACCGGCGTCCCTTCCCCCACATCAGCAACCATGGAATGGCCACCCGTCAACCACATGTCCTTGCCCACATACCGAACCTCGACCTCGAGGTCGAGCGGGTCTCCAGACATCGGACCGGTCTTACCACCGATTCGCACACGCAGTCTGTCTCCGATGGCCAGATCGGACACCGTGTACACCGTCATCGGGTCCCACAGCCCGGCGATGATGGCGTTCTCGATACCACGGTCGATGAGGCCCTCGAGGATGAATGTGGCATCACCCGGCGCGCCGCCAAACGGCATATCCGAGTAATCCGCGACGACGACTGGACGATTGGTGCTTTGCACCATTGCATCGAGGCCCGCTTGGAGGTTCAGGGGCGGGACCGCCGTCTTGCCGCGCATGGCGAAAAGACGCTTGCCGAATTGCTCTGCCAGTGCAGCGCCCGCTTCGGGCTGATCATCCGTAATCACCAGAATCTTCGTGCCCATGGCCGGCACATCGCCTTGCGGAAAACCGTGGATGAAATTGACGGAGACAACGCCGTCCTTTCCTTCGGCCGCTTTCATGTCATCCACCAGCGGCTTCACGGGATCCTTCAGCGTATGATACAGGTCGATCATGCGCGCATCCCACATCGCCATGTGGGGATTGGTGATCTTCCCCTCGACGACGTCCGCCGTGAGATCAAACGACTTGACGTAGGTGTCGTCCGCATCGATGTGCGGCCATTCCTTGTAGAAGACCATGATGTCCGCGACGTCGAGCATCGTCTGCGACAAATGGGCGTGGGCGTCCATGCCTGCCCCGATGGGAACATCCGCGCCGACGATCTCTCGGATCTCCTGCATGAGGTCCCCTTCAACATCATCGTACCCCTGCGCGGCCATGGCGCCGTGCAACCCCAGCACGACCATATCCACCGGCATGGCGGCCTTCAGATCGGCCAACAATTGCGCCTTCATGGTTTCATAGGCGGGACGCAGCACCCTGTTGGCTGGTGACGCGCCCAGGAATTTGCCGGTCACAATGTCCCATCCGCGCCGCTCAGCAGCCCCTCGATAGAGGTCCCGCATTCCTTGAGAATCCTCAAAGTCAGACAAGGATGTGTAGAAGGGGGCGCCCGTGTGATTCTCGGCCAACAGCCCTGCGGCGAAAGCTTTCATCCGCCGGCCCGATGCCTCGTTTGTGCAACCGGCCATCACGACAGAGACGATCAAAAGGAATGCCGACTTTTGGCGTTTCATGTTTCTCTCCTACTCTAAAATTCCCTCAGCGCCGGATCGGGGACGTCCGTCGCCCTGAATCTGGGTCACCGATCGCGTTGTCGATCGACAATGGGCAAGTCGATGTGCGAAGCGTGTTCTCGGTTGCGCGCGACGGTGATCACCGGTGTTCCGTCATCTGGGACGCGGGCAAACGTATCCTTGTCGGCACCGGCGATTGCAACGCGAATGCGGTGGCCGGCCTTCACCAGTACCGATGTCGGTAAGAGGCCAAAGCTCACTTCGGCCACCTGCCCCGGCACCAGGGGCTCGCCGTCTTTGCGTTTGAACGAGTGATACGGCGTGGGTGACATGTACGGTCGTGGGCCAGCGGAAACCTTGCGGTGGAGGGCACGTAGCTGTCCCTCGGTGACGTACGTAACCCGGCCCGACGGATCGACGTCTTCCAGGTATACGAAGAACGCACCGTCGGTGGCGGTGGACGTGACGTAGAGGGTCACGACCGGATGCCCGGTGATCTCGAGATCCGCCTCGAGCGGCTGGCCCGTGTAGACGAGAAGACGCTCGTCCGCATCCGGCCGGTCCGGATAGACGACGTCGCTCGCGCTCCACTGGGTATGCCAGCGGTTGGTCAGACCGGTGGTGGCGGCGAAGTCCACGGTGTACGAGTCGCCCGCGGCTTCGGCCTCGGGAGCATCCGGGACGAGCGCGTGATCCGCCGCCATGTACAAGCGTTGGGTCGTGCTTCCTTCCGGTGGCCACACCTCCGTCGTCTTCCATTTCTCCTCGCCACCGGTGTAGTACACCAGGAGTCGTTCCGGCCGTTCGCTCTCGGCTGCACGGAGATAGCGATCGAAGAAACACAGGTCCTCGGTCCACTGCACGTCACGGCTCGGTTCGTTTGGGATGTCCGCCTCGCCGTACGGGCTCGCGTGATGACGCGCGCCGTGACTCCACGGCCCTATGATGGCGAGCTGAGGGTTGTCGAGCGCCATGAAGCGATGGAGCACCCCGTTGGCCGTTCCCGCGTCCCACCAGCTTCCCCAAGTCAGCATGGCCGCGTCCGACCCGTCGAACGCATCCAAGTTCGCGTGGATGCTGGTTTCGTCCAAGGACGTCCCCCACGTGGTGGGCACATCGTCCGCGTAGAGAACCTGCTCGAGGCCCTCGTGTATGGACGGCACATCCGCTCGGGCGCGCACGGCCTCGGTCAGCAAGCTCCCATCCTCGTCGGCATCGACCGGTCGCACCCCCTTCGGCGTCCCCCCGTCCCGGCTCCGGGGCACGTTCATGTCCAGATCCTTGTTGAGGAGTCCCCACCCCTCACCGAATGCCGCATGCAGGATACCACCGGGGAAGTAGATGTCCGGGTACAGGTCGAAGTCGGGGAACCGCGGAACGATCACCTTCACTGCCGGGTGTCGGCTCGCGGCAATCCAGTCGCTGGTATTCGCCGCGTACGAGGTGCCGGTCGCCCCCACGGTCCCGTCGGACCAAGGTTGGTCGACGATCCAGCTCACGATCTCGCCGAAATCTTTCGTCTCGTCTCTCGAGCGGCTTTGACGCCATGTGCCGAAGGACGCGCCGGTGCCCCGCACGTCGCCGGAAAAGAAGGCGTACCCGTGCCGTGTGTAAAACTGTGCCAACTCGTTGGGACCGTCACCTTCCTGCGCGCGCCAGTACCGGGTCATGGTGATGATGGTAGGAATCCGCGCCCCAGGTGGCAGCCCTTTGGGGAGGACGATGTCGCCTGCGATGCGGACACCGTCGCGCATCGGCACGTGCAGGGCGCGAACGGGCCCGGGTTCGTACTGGCCGTCGCCCTGCACGTTACAGAGGCCAAAACCAAACGCCGGATCGGTTGGTCGATCCAGCCGGCAGGCAAGTACGAGAGCTAGACAGGGAAGCAACATGCCAATCGTAAATAGCCGAAACATTCAGGTGCTCCTCGAAGTGGTGAGCGCGCTTGCCGGCCCTCACACGCGCCGGATCCTCGGCGCGATCGGCGTCCAACGGGTCCGCCGCCGTGTGCCCTTTTTTCGGTTCTTCCGAGAATCTCGGGGTAAGTGATGGAAGAGGCAACCACAGTTCCTTTCCTCTCCCAATCCGTCTCGGTCGACGAAAGAGCCATCCCACCCGGCCCCAGATGAGCCACGGAAAGCACGGAACGCACGGAAACCCCGCCCCACACCCGGATTTTAGTTCCCCTCCCCCACCCCTCCTGCTGTTCGTCCTCGTCCTCGCCGATCCACATGGTGGGGGGAGGGGAACCCAAATTCAGGGAGGGGTGCGGGGGTCCGTGGTTTCCGTGTTTTCCGTGGCAATTCAATTCCTCGCGACGGGCGGCACTGCCACGCGGCCTTCCCCGGAAATACCGGATGAACCTCTTTTTCAGCACCTTGCTACAGCGCCGCGACGATATCCACCGTAGCCTGTGGCTCGGGTCGAAACCGGTAATCGGGATCAACGGCGACGGATCGAATGATCCCACCGGAGTCGATCACGAATCGTCCCGGCATGGGTAGCGTCCATCCATCGCCTTGGTCCCCCGGAAGGTCGATGCCGAAGCTTCGGTACACCTCGATGAGATCGTCGGGCAGATCGAACGTGAGACCGAATTGCTTGGCCAGCCCGTTGCTGGGGTCCCACAGGAGATCAAAGCTCAGCTTGTGGCGCTCGACCATCGGCCGACTGTGCTCGGGCCGTTGCGGCGTGATCAAGGCCAGCGTAGCACCGAGTTCCTCGAATTGACCGGTGGCCCGCCCCAGAGCATACAGCTCTGCATTGCAGTAGGGTCACCATTTGCCGCGAAAGAAGCTCACCACCAACGGTCCCTTGGCCAGCAGGTCCGCCGAGCTTACCGTTGCGCCGCTTGTGTTCTCGAGGTTGAACGCCGGCATGCGGTCGCCGACCTTTATGACGCGATCCACGATGCCGGAGGCGCGCAGGTCATCGATAGCGCGGTGCATGATGACGCGGCTGGCTTCTGGGATGCGCTGGATTGCTCCCTCGCGAATGGTGGCGAGCTGGTCTTTCAGCGTCATTTACTGGCCTCCTTTTGGAGCCCGCTACGGAAAACACGGTTACCGGTTATCGGTTACCGGTCACCGGTCACCGGTCACCGATCACCTTCTCGCGCTACCAAGTCACTGCCTCTCACTCTCAAAAGCTTGCCAGGCAAGATCAATCAAATAAACCCGTGTCGCCTCAACCTGCTCCACCGTCAGCACTTCGGCAAAACTCGCCATGCCCAGGTCGGCTCGGATTCCTCCCAGGACGATATCACTAAACGTGGCATAGGTCTCCGCGCTCAGCCGGCTAAGATCGGTATGACACACCAGGCAATATCGCCCGAAGACGGCCGCCCCTTCCTGGATTTGGCCCGGCGTTCCTTGACGCGCAACGGGCGGTCGCGGCATCGGTCCGATCGGAGGGAGAACGGGTCGCTTGGGAACTTCGCCGCCGCCGAGCTTGAGCGCTATGATCTGCCCCTCATTGCCGTACTTCGCCGCGGCCGTGCCGGGCGGAGGCGTTTGGCCGACGGCCCCGCCGAGTCCCGCCATCATGGCCACGTACTGCTCGCCGTTCACGACGTAGGTGGTGGGGGCGGCCATGATCGAGGCGCCGACGTCGATGACGTGTAGCTGCTCGCCGGTGTCCGCACTATACACGTACAGCTCACCGGTAGACTGGCCCTGGAATACGAGATTGCCGGACGTGGTCGTCACGCCACCACCGTTCCACGTCGCATGTAACTCGCCGGTCCATTGGCCGGAGACGTCGACTTCCCACACCGTCTTCTGCTGAACGGGATCCCACGCGCGGAGGATACCACGAGCGGTCGGGTCCGGCTGACCAGCGGCGAGGCCCTCGAACGGAGGCAGACCCGCCGCACGGTACGCGTCCCAACCCCATGCGCCCGGCACGGTCATAAAAAATTCGGAGTATTGGTTGATCCACCGAGCTTCGTATTCGAATGGAGCCGGCGGCACGCGGAAGACGTTTCCTATCTCGATAGCCGGGATGTACACAAGGCCGGTGTTGGGATTGAAGGCCATGGGTTGCCAATTGTGGCCGCCCGCCGCTGACGGAAAGACCAGTTTTGGTTCGTGGAAATACTCCCCCTGACCGGTCTCCACCGGTCGCCCGGTTTCCCGGTCGACGTGCGTTGCCCAATTCACCGGGACGTACGGCTCGGCCGATAACAGCTCTCCCGATTCCCTGTCGAGTACATAGAAAAACCCGTTCTTCGGCGCCTGCATCAAAACGCTGCGGGTACGGCCGTCGATTTCGAGATCGGCCAGGATCATCTTCTGCACCGCGGTAAAATCCCAGTTCTCGGCGGGTGTCGTCTGATAGTGCCACACCAGGCGGCCGTCATCGGGATTGATGGCGAGAATGGAAACAAGAAACAGATTGTCGCCACCCGACGGACTGCGGAGTTTGCGGGCATAGGGAGTAGAGTTCCCGGTGCCGACGTACAGCAGGTTCAACTGGGGGTCGTACGCCATGCCATCCCACACCGTGCCACCTAGGCCCACTTCCCACAGACTGTTTGGATCCCACGTCTCGGCCGCCCATTCCAACTCCGGATGCTCGAACGGTAGGGACGGATCGCCCGGCACGGTGAAAAACCGCCAGCGAAGCGCACCGCCACGGGTTTCGTACGCCGACACATAACCCCGGGCGTCGTACTCTCCGCCACTGTTCCCAATCACGACCACGTCCTTCGCGATGTAGGGCGCGCCGGTCACGGTGTACGCGCGCCCATGATCGATGATCGTGTCGACCTCCCAGAGCGTTTCCCCCGTTCGAGCATCGAGCGCGAAGAGCCGGCCATCCAGCGCCGCGACGAACACCGCACCCTCCCACACCGCAACCCCCCGGTTCACGATATCGCAACACGCGAAGCGAGCCATCTGCGGGTCCACCTCCGGGTCGAACGTCCAGAGCGCCTCACCCGTTGCCGCATCCAGGGCAAAGACGGTCCCCCAGGGTCCACTGGTGTACATAATCCCGTCCACTACGACAGGAGTCGCTTCCAGGCCCCTCGTCGTGGGGAGCTCGTACTGCCAGGCAAAGCCGAGCTCGGCGACGTTGCCATTGTTGATGTCGGTGAGCGGCGAATGATAGGTCTGCCCAAAATCGCGGCCACCGGTGAACCACTGGCCGGGCTCGTCGTCCGCCCGTGCGAGTCGGGCGGCGTCGATCTGCCCAAACTCAGAGGGACCGTCGGTAGCGCACGCAGCGGTGATAAGCCCGAAAAGGGCAATCCAAGGAATGTTTCTGGTGGTCATGCATCCGTCCCAACATTTTGGAGAGGCCGAGCTGAATGGCGCAGTGCTCGGCGGGGTGTGTCTGCCTATTCCTTAATAGGGGGGGTTGGCCACGACCCCAAGAATATGGTCCTTGCGGGAATTGGGGGTAAGTGATTGAACCCTCCCACCCCACCCACATGAGCCACGGAAAGCACGGAAAGCACGGAAGCCCCGCCCCACACCCGGATTGTGGTTCCCCTCCCCCAACCTCCTACCGGGTTTTCCTCCCCCTTTGGCAATCCAAATGGGGGGGGCGGGGACCCCAAATCCAGGGAGGGGGGCGGGGGTCCGTGCTTTCCGTGCCTTCCGTGGCCATTCAATCAACGCTACGAGCACCACCCACGCGGCCTTCCCCAAAAATGCCGAATCAACCGTACTGGCGCAAACGCGATCGTAACGTCACACTTAGCAAGTCGAGCGACCTCCCGCCGGCGGCATAAAAGGAGTGGAGCAAATGGGCACAGCCACCCAGCAACCTCAAACTCAAGATTCCACAGCGCAGGCGGTTGCACAGGCGAGGAACGACCTCGCGGCAACCCATCGGATAGCGGTCCTCGAGAACCTGCATGAAGGCACGTGGAACCACTTCAGCACCAAGGTACCGGGACGGCCGGACCATATGCTGCTGTCGCCCGGTCGCACGCATTTCTCGCGAGTGACGGCGAGCAGTTTGATCATGACGGACGAAAAGGGTGCCGTGGTCGAGGGGAGCGGGACCCCGAACATCAGTGCCTGGGCCATTCATCAACCCATTCAACTGGCCCGACCCGATGTGTTCTGTGCGTTACACGTCCACTCACCCTATGCCACCGCGCTGGCGTCGATCGACGGGTGGAAATTCAACGAACGGGCCGGCCAGCACGCCGGCAACTTCTACGGCAAGGTGGCCTACTTCGATTACGAGGGGATCGTCACCGACGCGGAGGAAGGCGAGCACATGGCTGCGTGCATCGGAGACAACAAGGTCCTCTTCCTGGCCAACCACGGTGTCCTCGTGGTCGGTGAAACGGTGGAGATCGCCATGCTGCAGCTCTTGTCGATCGAGCGGGCGTGCCAGACCGAGCTGCTCGCGTTGTCGACCGGACGGTCCATCCGCGAGATCCCGAAGGAGGTCGCTCATGCGGTCGCGAATCGCAAAGACGGTTTTGGTGAGGTGGGCTATCTCGACGCGATGAAAGACGTGCTCGATCACGAAGGGCAGGATTATGCGAACTAACACCCATATGCTGCGCGGGCTCCGGCTGACGGGTTTGTGGTGGGTCGTTTGCCTGTGGTCCATCGCGCCGGAGGCCCAAGCGCAAAATGATCCACGGGAGAGTGATCGGCGCCTCATCGCCGCGCTCGATAGCTACATCCCTCACCTGATGCGGCAGTATGGCCAGCCCGGGCTCAACATCGCCCTGGCGCGGCGTGGAGAGGTGATCTGGGAAGAAGGGTTCGGATACGCGGACGTGGGCAGAAAGATCCCGATGGACCCAGGCACGGTGATGCATTCGGGATCGATGGGCAAGACCTACACCGGCACCGCCGTGATGCAGCTCGTGGAGCAGGGCGTGATCGGCCTCCACGACCCGATCAACAAGTATCTCGAAGACTTTCAGGTCGTCAATCCCCTCGGCGAGCGTGAAATCACCTTTTACGACTTGCTCACCCACCGAAGCGGACTCGCCGGTAACACCGCCGGAAGTCAATTCGACATCCCCGCCCCGCTCGGCGAACACGTACGAGAGGGATACAAAAAGAAGCATTTCGAATGGTATGACTGGAAAGCGCTGCCCCGCTGGGCAACCGAGGTGGGCGAGCAATTCGAGTATTCCAACTTCGGGTTGGCAACCCTCGGACACTTGGTGGCAGTCACCAATCCCGATGGCCTTAACTTTACCGACTACGTGCAAAAGCACATCATGGATCCGCTGGGAATGACGTCGAGCCAGTATCCCCCGGTCCAACACCCCGACTACGTCCGCGCCGACATCGTAGAGCGGTTTTCCACCGGGTACGCGCAATTCGGGCCGGTCTACCTGCCCACTCCGACGGTTTACTTCGCCGACCACCCGGCGGGAACCGTGGTGACCACCCCCGGGGATCATATCCGCTTGCTGTTGGCGTATTCGAACGAAGGGACCTACAACGGGTATCAGCTACTGCAACCCGCAACCGTGCGACAGATGCTCACACCACAGGTGGAGTTTGGCGGCGGCACATCGATCGGGTTGATCTGGTTCCTCAACAACGTCGGCGCCCCCAACTATTACCTGCACCACGCGGGTGCGCACATGTTCGGGTGGTACAACGACGCGCGTGCGTATCCCGATCAGGACTTCGCGGTCGTGATCGCCACTAACAAGTGGGACATGGTTCGATACGACAATCCGGGTCAGGGCGAGATCCACGCGAGGATCGCCAACTTCATCTCTCAATGGCTCGAACACGAAGAGGTGAACGCCACACGGCAGGAGGTTCCGGAGTCGTGGGCCTGGAAGACCTCGTACATGATCGGGCTCATGATGGCGGAGCGGCTCGGCGGCTTCCTCGGCACGCCTACTCCGGTGACTCCGGAGATGGTGGACCACATGGCCAACGGGGCGTGGGTTCGCTCCGAAGGAGAGAACGGCGAGGCGCTGTGGGACCCGGAAGGGTTCCGCGCCGGAATGCGCGACATGATGGGTGTCGAGATGACCAGAGAATCGATCCGCGCCTTCCTGCAATCCGATCGAGTCCGGCTGGCGCCGGAGGAAATCCAGATTCTCTACTCTGAAATTGGTGGTCTGATAGACTTTCCGGTGCCGCTGACGCTGTTGCGGTAGACACCGCACACCGCGCAATCGCCAAAGCAGGATGCAAGGCCGTACCGTCCGGAACAAACGAGAGAATGGAGAGCATGATGAAACGACGAGAACTTCTCGGGAGCGCGCTGTGGGCCGGAGCGGGATTACACCTCGGCCGCGCGGCCAACGCCCACGCCACTGAAGCCGGCATCGTACGCCCTGCGCGGCGCGACAGGACCCGGCTCACGGTGAGCGGCTTGGATGTCTCCACCTTGAACGAGCGCTATCTGCGCATGCTGAAGGAGGGCGGCGTGGACTGCTGGCACAAGAGCACGGGCGGCGTTCAGGGAGTTGGTCAAGTGCACCAGTTCCTCGACGCGCATCCCGGCGAGATGACCGTCGCGACCACGGTGCGCGAGATACGAGAAGCCTACGAGCGGGAAATGATCTCGATCGTCGTCGGGGCGCAATCATCGGAGTTCCTGGAGAGCAGCATCAACAACCTCTCCAACGTCTTGCGCGGCCACTATCAACTCGGGTTACGCATTCTGGGTATTGCCTACAACCTCCCGAACGCATTCGGTTCCGGCAACTTCTATCCGTACATGGGACTCACTCCCGCGGGCCGCCAACTCGTCGAAGGGATTCACAAGCTCGACATGATCCTCGACGTCGGCGGGCACACGGGTGAGCAAACAAGCCTCGACGCGATAGCCATGGCGCCGGAGATTCCCGTGATTTGCAGCCACACCAACGTCGCGGCCATCGCCGACAATCCTCGCTGCGTGAGCGACCGCTTGATCGACGCCATCGCCGGCACGGGTGGCGTGATTGGTCTCACCGCCGTGAACGACTTCCACATACGCGGTCGGGGCGAGCTGGACGTTGCACACAGTCCACGTGTCGGTCTGGACGAGCATGTCGACCAGATGGACTACCTGCGCCGACGCGTCGGCGTCGACCACATCGGACTCGGCCCCGATTTCGTCGAGGGCCGAGGGATCGATTACGACTTCTACAACCGCAGCACGAGCATCAACCGCGCCATCATCAGCGACGGCCGATGGCTCTATCTAGAGGGATTCGAGGACATCAGCGAATTGCCCAATGTTGTTGCGAAGATGGAGCAGCGCGGGTGGGCGAAGGGGGATATCGATAAGGTTATGGGGGGGAATTGGCTTCGGGTTTATGAGAAAGTTTGGGGGGGCTAGGGGATCGGGGGTCGGGAGTCGGGGGTCGGGGGTCGGGAGTCGGGGGTCGGGAGTCAGGGGTCGGGAGTCGGGCGTCGGGGGTCGGGGGTCGGGGGTCGGGCTGCAGGCCCCGGCATGTAGGTGTGAACCCAAACAGATCTTAAGCGGCTAGACCCGACTCCCGACTCCCGACCCCCGATCCCAGTGCGGATCCGACTCACCTTCCAAACCCCAAACGTAAGAATGGGGATTACGAATATCACCAGAAACACCCACGACATTGTGCCATAGCCGCGCGCGATGAGATCTATGAGGCCGATGCGGGACATCAGGGCGGCGATCGCTAGGAACGCGATGGCAATGACGGAGCGGGCGATTGGGGGAAACTCCCGACCGGTCTCGGTAAACCGGTGCGCGACGCGCTCGTTCACGGCGTGGATCATTCCGGTGCCGGTTTCGATGAGGGTGCCGAAGAGTGCGATTGCGAACACGGTCAATAGGATCTTGGATTCGAGGACGTCCAGCAGGAACGTCATGGGCACCGCGCGATCCATGACCGCGGGGTATTGACCGACGATCGCGATGTAGAACAGCACCGCGGGAATGATGGCGATGGGACCGGTCAAGAGGCCAGAGACGACAGCGTCCCGCCGGGTTTCGGCGTGCCGGATCGTGAAGAGCACGGATGCGACGACCGCAAGGCTATACCCTGCGTACTTGATTCCCCCGAGCCACCATCCCGGCTTCACCTCGCCGACCGCGAGCGTGGACCGGATGTCGCCGCCGAATTTCGCGAACGCCCACACGAAGATGGCGACATACACCGCGTACAGCAGGAACGACCAGCCAACCAAGAACTTCTCGATAGCCCCGCTCCCGCGAAACACGAGCACCGCGACCGCGGTCATCATGGCCAGCACCCCAATCGCATAGGGGAGCCCCATATTTTCCTGGAGGATGGTTCCCGCCGTCGCCCCGATCACCGCGAGCACCAAGAGCATCATGGCGATATAGGCCAACTCGAAGAGTATCCATCCCGGACCCAACAGGTGCCGGAAGAACGTGCGGTAGTCGAAGGCGCGGAAGACGCGGGCGAATTCGAAGGTCACCGCGTTCACCACGCTCCAGATCACGGTGGAGACGAGAAGCATGCCGAGCAGTCCACCGATAGGACCGTAGGCAAGGAAATACTCGACGAGCTCTCGGCCCGTGCCGTATCCGCCGGCGATGATGACGGACTGGAAGACGAAGCCGGGGAGGAGGTAGCGTTGGAAGAAGTTAGAGCGCATGTCTTAGGACTGAAAGACTGAAAGACGGAAGGACGGAAGGACGGAAGGTCATTTTGCTTCGATCTTCCACCAGGAGAATCCGAGGCGGTTTGCTTGGGTGTCTTGGATGGTGCTCACGACTGCTAGACCGCCGTCGCTGCGAAAAATTACGGTGAGATATTCGCCGGCGGTGTCGCGGACGTCTGGGTCGCCGAATCCTGGTAGGCCCCAGCTATCGGGTAACAGCGGCTGCGATCTGATCACCTTAGGGGCTGCATCACCGGGCTCGGTTCCCACGTAGAGCAGGGCCACGTGACCTTGCAAATCGTTGCCGAGTCCCGTGAACCACGTGGCGGCCAATTCGCCTGGGCCACGCGCGATCAGGTATGGGAAGTACGCCACGCGGTCACCCTGCGCCACGGGCCACGTCGTCCAACTGCCCCCTTGGTCTACGGAGCGCCCCAACCAAAGATCGTTTCCTTCGCTCCACATGTAGTAGAGGGCCCCCGCAGCGTCCCATGCGAGGGGCTCGACCCAGCGCGGGACATCCGGATTCTCGAGTGGTGACCCCCAGATCCGCTCACCCGGCGGCTCGTGCTTCTGCCATGACGTCCCACCGTCCATGCTCACGGCCACGAACTCGACGCCGGGGTCGAGGCGGTTGCCCGAGGCCGAGGCCGGCGTGACGCGCACGGCGACCTCGCCGTTGGGACCCACGGCGAGATGACTCGAGCCGCCGAGCGGATGGATGCGCGGCCGCTCGGTCCATGTGACTCCGCCGTCCGTGCTGACCGCATGGCACACACCGGCGCCGTCGTTCCAGATGACATGAGCAGTGCCGTCCGGCGCCACGGCAACCCAGGGCCGGTCGTCAAATCTGGTTTCGGAGAGCCTGGTCCACGTCCAACTCACGCCCACGTCGTGGCTGACGCCGACTACGACATGGGTCCCCTCCAGGACCGTGCGGTCGAACCCCATCGTCGCGAAGTAGATTGTGCCATCGGGCCCAACGGCTAGATGCATATCGGAGTTGGCCACCGCCCCGTCCGCCTCCGTCCCCACGAACACCCGCTCCCAGGTCGATCCGCCGTCGTCCCTCCGCCACAGCTTCGGTCCCGGATCTCCGTAGCCGCTCACGAACAACGCCCCACTCGGATGCTCGACCAGCGCCGCCTCCCGCGCAAGCGCGTCCACGTGGTGTGTGGAGTCGGTAAAGACGAGAGCCGTGGCATCTGCCATCGTGCCGCTCCCGTCGCTTGACCCACCGCAACCAAGGAGCGCCGCAGTCGCGAACGCCGTCACGAGGATCCGACTCTTGATTACTCGGTTTGGCAAAAACATGAGGTTCTTCCAGAAATTGCGTGGTAAGTGATTGAAGAAACAATCAACGGCCTCGGTCGACGAAGCGCCATCCCACCCCACACCAGAATAGCCACGGAATCCACGGAACCCACGGAAACCCCGCCCCACACCCGGATTGTGGTTCCCCTCCCCCAACCTCCTACCAGATTTCTTCCTCCGCGTTGCCGATCCACCTGGTGGGGGGGGCGGGGAACCCACATTCGGGGAAGGGAGCGGGGGTCCGTGGATTCCGTGGATTCCGTGGCCATTCAATTTAAGCTACGGGCACCACTCCCTAGAACGAAAACCCTTCGATGAGCGGATCCCGCGCATCCAACACGAACTGATGCATCCCAGTGATATGTGCCGTACCTCGAATCTCCGGTACAGCACCGTGGTACGCCCCAACGTCCGCCGGCTCGAGAACGCGACCGATGAATTGCGTTCCGATGAAGCTCTCGAGAATGTACTCCTGATTCGCTTGAAGTTTGTCCCTAACGAAGAGATCGGTGACTTTGGCTCCAGTCCCGGCTCCGCACGGCGATCGATCGATCCCTCCAGCTCGATTGATGACGATGTCCCGACCCCGTCCGTTTCCCTTTTCCTCGTAGATCATCACCAGCTCGATTGTATCGATCCCAGGCTTCTCGGGATGCTGGACATCGAAGCCGTGATTCGCCGCTTCGAGGATTCTCACACCGAGGGCCGCCATCTCGTTGGCAGCCTCCGGACAGATCGCCGCTTCGGGATGCGTCCCAGACGCTCGCAGCTGCCCGATGTCGACGAGGATGAAGAACACGCCACTGAAGACGATACTCACCCGCATCGGGTTCGCGTGTCCAAGCGTCAGCTCTGCCTCTGGATTGTACACGAAGGCCGGTGGAGTCTGAATCGCAATCGAATCCACATGGTCTCCGTCATATCGCGGCAAGAGAGAGATGACGCCGGCGGGGACCTCCATCTTGAGGCTCTCGTCGGGCCGCGTGAGGAACCCGGTCTCCAAGCCGGCAGTGGCGAGCCCAATCGCGCTGTGCACACATGCCGGTAGATATCCACCGGCGGTGAAGAAGAACGCGCCGATGTCCGCATCCGGAGCCGACGCCTCGGTGATGACCGCACCGTACATATCCTTGTGCCCACGCGGCTCTGAGATGAGGAGCTTCCTGATCGCATCGTGGTGGGAGCGGAAGTACTCCATCTTTTCGGCAACGTTCTTACCTTGGAGCGGCGGAAGGCCGCCCGTGATGGTCCTGGTTGGACCTCCCGCGGTATGGGTGTCAACCGTCGTGAGAATCTTACCGACGTTCATCTATCGACCTCACATCAAGACCTTACATTTTGCAGGTTTGAGCGCCGTCAACTACCACCGCTGCGCCGGTAATGTATTTCGCGTCATCCGAAGCAAGGAACAACGCCAGCTGCGCCACGTCCCAGCCTTCTCCTTGTTTACCCGTCGGACAGAAGGCGTCGCGCTGGTCCATCATATCGCCGACGTCGCCGCCGTACGCCTCGGTCAGGGACGCTGTCACAAAGGGCGTGGCCATCATGCCCGGAAGAATCGCGTTTACCCGAATCCCTTTGGACGCATATTCCACTGCGATCTCACGCGTGAGAGAGATGATGCCCGCCTTGGACACACCGTAGACCAGCGACAGCGCGGGTAACGTCCGGATGGCGTTGATGGATGAGATGCTGACGATAGCGCCGCTTCCCTGAGCTTCCATATACGGCATGACGTGCTTGCACATCAAGAATACGCTCTTCAGGTTGACACGCAGCGTCTTGTCCCACACCTCCTCCGTCGTCTCCTCCAGCCCACCGGCGATTTCAATCCCGACGTTGTTGTGGAGGATGTCGATGCGCCCGTACTTCTCGACGCATGCGTCAGCGATCCTCTTGCAGTCGCCAGAATTGCTCACGTCCCCCTGGAACGTGAAGCACTCCCCGGACTCCTCTTCGATGGTCGACTTCGTAACCTCGGCGGCGTCCAGGTTCAGGTCCACCAACATGACCCGAGCCCCCTCACGAGCAAACACGATTGCCGCGGCCTTGCCATTCCCGATGCCCTCGCCAACCGAGCCCGCACCCGTGACAATCGCTACCTTCCCATCAACTCGGCCTGCCATGGCTGGCCTCCCCACAGTTTAGTTCTTGATAATGCTGCCGCGTGAATATGACGAGCCGCGAATGTCACACAAATGTCACGAATGGGCAAATCAAGGGACGACATAACCTTGAGACGATCAGAACGATCCGCATAGCCCCCCGACGGATCGGGGTTCACAAACCTCCAACCAGCACTTGTCCAACGTACATCCTCGTTGATTGTCCGATTCGATGGCGAACCATCGCAATAGGTGCCGAGTTCGTGCTCGATGGTGTAGCGCTCGGCGAGCGCATGCTGGACCCAGGTGGCGTGAAGGGGTGCGTTAATTCACTGGGCGCCGAGGTAGCGATCTAGCCAGGTCAGCGCCTCGCGATAGAAGACGGCTCGGGGCGGACAGTGTGCCGACTCCACTACCACGTGACGTTTCTGCTCCGGCGGGGTGCCGAGCAGGTTGAACATCGGTACTTGTGACGCCTCGTACGGAAAAATTGCGTCGTACCGGCCGTCTACCATGAGCACCGGAATGCGCACGCGTGGCAAGAAATGGAAAGGGTCCACTTCCGGCTGGGGTCGTTCGAAAGCCAGCCCCGGACATTGTAGAATCGCGGTCTTGAACCGGGGCTCGATGGCCATCATGATGCCGCTCAGGTAGCCACCCCAACTCCACCCAAAATACCCCAGTTGGTCATGGGCGATGTCGTCTCGGGTCTCCAGGTAGTCTACCGACCGCCTCAGTTCCCGTCCCATGACGAGGATTAAGTCTCGGTACTGGCTAGACCGGCTCGGATACCAAGTACCGACACCTTCCTCCGCGCGGCGGTCGAAAGTCCCCTTGTAGATGGGGTGCATCCACGCGCGGCCGCCCTTGGTGACGAACGGCGCGAGATTCCCATACCCGTCCGCGGGCATGGGATTTTGTCCGATCAGCGAATTTGCGCCGGGGAAGAAGACCAGAGTCTGGTAAGGCGGGTCGACGTTCCGTGGAAGGAAGAGGTACGCTATGACCACCTCTCCCTCCTGCGGGCTTGGGAATGTGATACGCTCTCGGAGCCAATCTGTCGTCGTATCCACAGCTTCTACCCGAGCTTGGATGGGCACGTCGTCGTTGTCGTACAACCGGCGATAGACAGAGAACACCTCATCTGACGCCGGTTCCTCAGAAGCGAAATCTCGCAAATGCCGCTCCACTGGTGCGGAGAGCACCGCGCTTTCGGGATCTTGGGGATAGATCGCCAGACGGAGTCCGTTTAGCTCCGAGCGATCGAAGGGATCCATGGGGTTGGCATGATAGAACATGTAATCGGGCTCGGCCCAACTCCCGCCTAACACAATCCGTTGGTTTCCCATCGCGTTCTGGGTCCACTCTCGAACGTTCCCGGCCACGTCGAACGCTCCCCATGCGCTCATGCCTGAGAAACTCCCTACCGCCGCCGGCCCGTCCGTACCGACGTTGCTTAGAGGAATGATGACGTCACCCCGCAGGCTCGACGCGGCGAGCATCCAGTGGTAGACGGTGGGAAGCTGGGCGCCGACATAGCGCGCGTAGGCCGCGGCCTCGTACCAGCTTATCCCGTGGACCGGCTCATCGGCTGTCCCCGCTGGGTAGTCGCCCAGCTCCCAGGTGGACGGGCCCGGGCGGCCAGTTCGGTCAGTCATGCGGGCCATCACCTCTTCCCAGGCTATTGACCGGTCTTCCCTGCTCAGATCCGGTAGCCAAAGATCCCTTTGCCTGTATCCGCCGGCGTCCACGAACGCCTTGAACTGTTGATTGGTGACCTCGAATCGGCCGAACCGAAAAGGCTTCACCTGCTGAGGACCTAGGTGTCCTAGTCCGGTGATCCAGTAGGAGGGTCTCACCTCGCGCAGTGGGACTGAAATCATCGCCGCAAGGGGACCAGATTCCCCCTCGGGCTCAAGTTGAAGGGTCAGGGATTCAAGACTTGTTACGGCCAGCTCGTACGGCTGGAACCCCGCTGCTTCCAAACGGATGCGCGACCACCCGGCCGGCACCGTCGTGCCCCCCAGCGGCGTTGTCCCGATGAACTGCCAGTCATCGTCCGGGTTTGTGTACGGTTTTCGGAATACCTGAGCGCCTGCCGGTTCACTGGTAAGATTGACCGGCGCGCTGACGACCGCCGCGATGGCCTTGAGTGAGGAGTCCTCGGGGAGCATCCCCAAGGCACGATCTGCTAGGACGTATGCCTCATCGAAGCGATTCGCCTCGGCCAGCGTTTGGATTTCGGCCAGGGCTTCTCCCCGTGCCCACGCCCGCTGCTGCGACCTCCACACCATCACCGCCACTACAACAACTAGGGCGACAAAGCCAATCCCCCACCTAACGCGTGCACCGCGCGCGGCCGGGACCGGCCGAGTATCCACCGGTGTGATCCCAGCGGTAGGCGTGAGTTGCTGCTCGAGCTGCTCCACCATCTCGTCAGCCGATTGAAACCGGTCTGCCGGCTTCTTTTCCAAACAGCGCATCACCAATTGCGCGAGTGCAGGCGGTACGCTCTCCCGGTATTTCGTCACCGGCTCCGGCGGCTCGGTAATGTGTGCCGACAAGATCATCTGCGCAGTGGCGCCGGCGAACGGCGGCCGACCCGCAAGCAGTTCGTAGGCCAACGCCCCGACGGCGTAGATGTCAGCGCGATGGTCGATGAGTGGGTCGGCGGAAGCTTGCTCCGGAGCCATGTAGGCAGGCGTGCCAAGAGCCACCCCAACAGTGGTCAGTTTTTCTCGCCCAGTCGCCTCGCTCACCGCCTTGGCTACACCGAAGTCCGTGACCAGGGCGTGGTGCCCGGACAGCATGATGTTTTCCGGCTTGATGTCGCGATGAACGACCCCATGCTGATGTGCGTGGGCCAGCGCGTCCGCCACATCCCGGAGGAACCGAATGGCTTCAGTGATCGGTAGCTCGCCTTCATGCGTGAGCTTGTCGCGCAGTGATTGGCCTTCTTCATACGGCATCGCGTAATAAAGGAATCCACCGGCCTCCCCGGAGTCGTACAAGGGCAAGATGTGGGGGTGGTGCAGCTGAGCGGCGATCTTGATTTCCCGGAGGAACCGCTCCGTCCCCAGGGTGGCGGCTAGGTCCGGACGCAAGACCTTCACCGCGACCTCCCGGTCGTGTTTCAGGTCCTGGGCGAGGTAGACCGTCGCCATGCCGCCGGCACCGAGTTCTTCCTGGATGGCGTAGCGGTCCGCGAGGGCAGCTTTCAGTCGTTCGAAGGTGTCCGTCATCGCTTGATAAGATGCGATCCGACCCGTCCCACGGCTAGACTAGATGGGGACGGCCACGGATGGAGGCGGCCACGGATGCTCCGACGACCGGATACCGCCGCTATGACGGGCACGGATGGGGACGAATGGATCCGGCTGGCAATAAAAGGCCCGAGTCTATCGTCGCCGGTAGATTTGGTGCACTTTCGTTGGCAAACGTCGCCGAGATGATCTAATGAAAATGGTCCTCATGATGGTCGTTGTGATTGCCCAACCGGTATCGGGGCAGCGGCAGTCCACTGAGCTCGCTACGGACGGGACACAGGTAGTTCTCCTTGGCACGGGAACGCCGAACACCGATCCGGACCGATCGGGTCCAGCTGTGGCCATCGTGGTCAATGGGACTCCTTACTTGGTCGACTTCGGTCCAGGTGTCATACGTCGGGCTGGGGCGGCCGCCTTGGCCGGCGTTACGGCGCTACGGGTCGCCAACCTGAAGCATGCGTTCGTCACGCATCTACATTCCGACCACACAGCGGGGTACTCGGACCTCATCTTCAGCCCTTGGGTCGAGGGACGCGATGAGCCGATGGAAGTCTTCGGTCCCGAGGGAATCGGCTCGATGACCGAGCACATCATCGCGGCTTACGAGCAAGACATTCGCATCCGCGTTGACGGACTGGAGCCAACCAACGACCGTGGCTACCGTGTCAACGCCCACGAGGTTCAACCGGGACCCATTTACACCGACGCCAATGTCGTGGTTCACGCATTTCCGGTTAGTCATGGCTCATGGCCGACAGCTTTCGGCTACAAATTCGTGACCGCGGACAAGACGATCGTCATCTCAGGCGACGCAAGGCCGAGTGAGAGTATCGTGCAGCAATGCAATGGCTGCGACATTCTCATCCACGAGGTTTATTCGCAGGTCGGTTTCGCCAAACGCCCTCCCGAGTGGCAGCGCTACCACTCGAGTTTTCACACGTCGACACACGAACTTGCCGATATCGCCACGCGAGCACGGCCAGGATTGCTCATCCTCTACCATCAACTGTTTTGGGGACAATCCGAAGAGCAGCTACTGGCGGAAATCCGCGAGCGCTATCAGGGCCGAGTGGTCTCCGGAAAGGACTTGGAGATTTACTGATCCGCCGGGGAGATAACAACCTTTTTGCGAGGGCCAATAAAATGTTTCTGATGACACGAGAACCAAGCAGAGCGTGCCTCGGCACGGTGGCGATCCTCGCCTCGGTGCTCGCCGCACCGCTGGCCGGCGAAGCCGTTCGTCTTGATCTGCAACAGTTCGAACGGGTACGTGGCCGGATCGAGAACCTAATCGCCGAAGATTCCGCGGTGTCGATCGCCGTTGCCGTGTCGAAGGACGGAAAGATCCTCTGGGAAGACGCGTTCGGCTGGGCCGACCGGGAACAGCGCATCGCGGCCACGCCGCATACCATGTATTCGCTGGCTTCGATCTCGAAGACGGTGACGGCTACGGGTCTGATGCTCTTGGCCGAGCGCGGCAAGGTGGACTTGGACCGTCCCGCCAACGCCTACCTCGGGCGAGGAAAGATCAAGTCGTTCGTCGGCAGCCCCGACGAGGCGACGGTCCGCCGCGTGCTGCAACACACCGCGGGCCTCCCGCTCCATTATCAGTTTTTTTGGGGCATCCAACCGCCGGACATGGATGGGTCCATCGCGCGGTACGGCATCCTGGTGCAGACACCTGGGGAGGCGTTCAATTACTCCAACATGGGGTACGGGATACTCGACGAGATCGTGGCCCGAGTGTCCGGAACCAGCTTCACCGAGTTCATGCGAACCGACGTGTTCGCACCCCTGGGCCTGACGCGTATTGCCATCGGCCCCATTCCGGGGCTCGAGACTGAGACAGCCACCCGATACACCGGCGGTCGCGAGCCCATTCCGTTCTACGATTTCGATCACCGGGGCGCATCGGCAGTCTTCGCGTCGGCGCACGACTTGGTGCGCTTCGGGATGTTTCATATTGGGGATCTTCCCGCCCGTCCCCAGTTGCTCTCCGAATCGACTCGCCATGAAATGCAAACCGACGCCATACCTGCACCGGGGTTGAGCAACGGTAGTTGGGGCCCCGATGTGCGTTACGCCCTTGGCTGGCTCGTGCACGAGCAGTACGGATACCTGATAGTGAGTCACGACGGCGGAATGCCCGGCGTTTCCACCAGCTTGCTTACCGTCCCGTCCGAAGGCGTGGTAGCGGTGGCGCTGCACAACGGCAGCGGACTCGCGCACAGCATCGCCGACGACCTCATCGGCGCCGTCCTCCCGAACTACGGGACGCATCTGCGCGAGGCCCGGACCCGTGCTCGTGATACCGAACCGTCCCCGGCCTTCAATGCACCCGCCGCGCTGCGCGGAAAGTGGGTGGGTGAGGTCGAGACGTGGAGCGGCACACTCCCCGTGACGTTGGTCATCCAGGACGACAACGACGTCCACATCACGCTGGGCGACCAGCTGAAGACACTGGTCAATGGTGTGCGATTTGTCGATGGCTTTGTCACCGGTCGGTTCCAGGGCACCATCCCCACCGCGGACGCCAGCCGCCAACCCCACCAGATCGCTCTCCGGGTCAAGCTCAGAGGAACGACCTTGAGCGGAACGGTGACGGCGCAGTCGGACATTGCCACTGCGACGAGCATGGTGATGACCAGCTCGGGCGGTACGTCGTCATGGATCCGCCTGCACCGCCGCCGCTGACCACCGCGGACTGAGTGCGGAAGCCCGCGGACATTTCAAGCTAGAGCCCAGCGTCGACTCTTGACGCTGGGCTTTCGAGTGTCGCGGTGTGGGTGGGAAGGGGTCAGCGGGTCTCCGCACTCAGTCCGCGGTCATCAGCGGCGGCGGCCGAACCAGAGATTCCTCACCCGGCCGTTCGATACCCGGAACCCGTTGATCTTGCCGTCGGCGCCGCGTTCGAACGCGACCTCACTAAGGAAACGAGGGCCACGGAACGTGTCGCGCTTGGTTGGTTCGAGCTCGAAGTCCGCGTGGCGCCGATGTTGCCCCATCAGCTTTCCGTCCTCAACTACAAACGTATAGATCGTCTCCAATTCGGGGCTGACGAATCGTCCGGCGTACTCGGCCAGATCACCCGCTGCTAGCGACCACGCCTCAATGCGACGCGCCAGGTAGTCTCCGCCTTGATGAAACGTGGCACGTGCGACGGAGCCGTCGGAATCGCGGTGGAACGTGACGCCGCGGCTGGGATCCTTCGTGAAGGCAAAGCTCGAATCCGATGATGGGTAGAGTTCGACGCCGCTGTCACCAGGTACCTCGAGGAGGAGCCGATCGCCGTCACGCCGCACCGTGACGATGATGCCGGGCATTTCTTCCAGTTCGAATTTCCCCAGATAGTCCTCGAGCACCCTGGGATCGATGGTGACGGCGTCGTCGCCGTCCACAACCGGTGGCTCTTCGTCTGGCTCCTCTGGAACCATGTGGTCGCCAAAAAATGCCTCGGCGATTTGGGGGGGAAGAGACCCATCGAATGACGCAAAGTTCGAGAGTGTGATCACGCCCGCGTTCAGATCAGGGTAGAAAGCAACCGACGATCGGTACCCGGCGCTCGCTCCGCCATGGTTCATGCGTCTCAATCCGCGATGCTCTCCGATATTGATGCCAAACGCGTAGTTCAGCGTGTCTCCATCTGCGAGCACACCTCGTTGCTGAATCTGCGTGACCACCGCCGCGCCGCCGACCCGCGGATCGCCGAAGTTCGTCAGCCACTTCGCCAGGTCGTCGACGGTCGAATAAATGCCGCCCGCACCTTGAATCGTACTGTTGTCGAAAACACGCACATACCCGTCCCCGCGACGCGCGTAGGACTCCGCCGCATCGAGTATACTCTGGCCGAAGGCGGCCATGATCGTGGTGTGCTTCATTCCTAAAGGCCCAAAGATGTTCGCTTCCATCCATTCGGGAAACGGCGTGTCTGTTACGCGACTGACAATATCCGCGAGCAGCATGTACGCGGTGTTGCAGTACAGGTATTCGGTGCCCGGCTCGAAGTTCAGTTCGCGCTGCCGCCGCATGAGATGCAGGGCGTGTTCCTGGGCGATCCCATCACCGCCCTGCCACCCGGCAATCATAAACGCATTGTAGATCTCGCGAATACCGCTCATATGGTGAACGAGATGGCGGATTCTCACCGTGTGCCCCAGATCCGGGATTTCCGGCAGGTGCTTTCGAATGTCATCGTCGAGTGACAACTTCCCGCGGTCGGACAGCATCGCGATGGCAAACGCCGTGAACTGCTTTGACACCGAACCGAGGTCCAGCACGGACCCTCGAGTGAGGGGTACATCATGTTCGAGATTCGCCATGCCGTAGGCCTTGGCGAAGATGACGTTTCCCTCCTGCACAACGGCAGCGATCGCCCCCGGGCCGTCATCCCGGTCATAGCGAGCCATGAGCTGATCGACTTTGCCGTTAGGTGTCGTGGCAACCGGTTCCACGCGCATGAGCTCGAGCACGTAGCTCCCGGTCTCCTCGTCATCGGATGGTGCTATCTCGATGCGGTACGTCCCGGAAGTCTTGGTCTCAAATGAGAACGACTCGGAGCCGCGCGAGGGACCGTCAAACTCGCCAATCTCGGTCCCGCCAGGTGCGTAGACGGTCACGACGAGGTCGATGCCACGTTGGTCGGCTACACCGTACACGAAGTGGTTCGACTGCAGCTCGATGGTGTAGGCGTGGGCGTGATCGGGGCCCAGTTCACGCGACACGGCATCGCGCAGGGCGAGTGGTGTTGCCTGCTGCGCGTCTAATGACGACGCCTGGATGAGGCACAGCGTCAGGAGTAGGAACGTGTTCACGCGCTTCATGGTGTCACTCCTTGAGCCACTGATCTCACGGAAATAAACTGGAGCCACTGATCTCACGGAAAATAACGGGTCATCACTGTGTCGAGCTAGTGCGTTTCCGTGCAACCCGTGGCCGAGTCAACGGTGCTCCGCGGCGGCCCTGTAGCGCCGGAGCACGGCCAGCGTGGAATCGAGCGGCAATGCCTCGACCGTTCCGCGGTCTCCGTGCACGGTCGTGGCGAGGAACATCGAGTTCAGGATCGCCTCTTCGGTCGCTTCGACCGTGGCGTGGAACAACGGGCCCATCTCTCGATTGAAGATGCGCGGGGAGTCCCAGAGCCGCGAAAGCGGGACCGAGCTGAAGGCGATGACATAGTCGCCCGACCCGTTGCCCATAGTACCGCCCCCTCGTGCCAACCCCAGGAGAGCACGGCGGGCGAGCCGTTCCAGATTGCGATGCTCGAGGGGGGCGTCGGTGGCTACCACCATGATGATCGACCCGTCGGTGAGGATCGTGGGTTCCACCGCCTCGGATCCATCGGAGTCGTTGCTTCGCTTTCGTCGGATGCCGGCTCGGGGAAATGGGGTGCTACGATTGAGGGGGCTGTAGGGAATGCCACCCAGTACTTCACCCACCGCTACCCCGTCAATGCTCAACATCCCCCCGTGATTGGACTGGACGAGCACACCCACCGTCCATCCGCCCAACTCTTCCGGCAATCGCCGGCTCGACGTGCCGATGCCACCCTTCCACCCGAACGCGATGGTGCCGCGGCCCGCGCCCACGCTGCCTTGCTCGACCGGACCCGTACGCGCGTTGGCGATCGCCTGCAGTACATCTGCCTCGGTGATCGGCCGGAGCCGGATGCGGTTCAGAAAGCCGTCGTTGGTCTCGGCGACAACCGGATTGGCGGACCGCACATTCTCGTTTCCGGGCAACGAGAGCAGGTAGGTCATGACAGCATCCGCAGCTCGGGGGACGCAGAGCGTGCAGGTGAGTACCACCGGCGACTCGAGCTCACCAAGCTCCTGCACCTGCGTGGTGCCGGCGAACTTGCCGAACCCGTTTCCGACCACGAATGCCGCCGGGACTTTTTCCTGGAAGATGTTCTGGCCATGAGGAAGAATGGCGGTCACGCCCGTGTTGATGGAGTCTCCCCGGGTAATGGTCACGTGACCTACCCGAACCCCCGCCACATCGGTGATGCTGTTGAGGGCCCCGGTAGGGAGCACACCGACCTTCACCCCCAGATCCCGAGCACTCTTTCGTTCCTGGGCACCTGCTTCGGCGGCCGAGGAGAGCGCCGAGGTGACGGCCAGGACGAGAAGGTACATGGTCGTCTTCCCCGTCCTGATGCGGCGTACAATCGAGCTCCCCCTTCTTCGTGGACGGTTTACAGCTCGAGAATCAAGCGGCAGCATAGTATCTCCGTTCGTGGAGGGTCTTGCACCTTCTACCGCCGCGAATGTCACACAAATGTCACAGAGGAGCAAATCGGCCACCGATCTCACGGAAACAAACTGAGGCCACCGATCTCACGGAAATAAACTGATCGGCACTGTGTCGTTCCAGTGCGTTTCCGCGTAATCCGTGGCCCGTGTCGTTCCAGCGCGTTTCCGTGCAATCCGTGGCACTGTGTCGTTCCAGTGCGTTTTCCGTGTAATCCGTGGCCGCGTTTCCGTGTAATCCGTGGCACCAAACGCCAGCAGGAGATTCCCTGCCATCTGTCCGAAGACGCCGTACCCACTGTTGACGAAAAGGAGACCGCCGGCGATGACGGGCCCGGGACCGTCGATGGCACCACCGCGCCCCGGCACTCCGTTCACCGTGTCGAACTCCTGCGCGGTGTCGAAGTCCCACAGCAAGCGTCCGTCGTTCGCGGAGTGCGCCCTGATATGGCCGTCGAGCCCACCCGCGAACACGACACCTGGGATCACGGTAGGGGCCGCGGAGTTGGCGGCGAAACAGCCCATCCGGCCTTCACAGGTATCGGTCGGAGCCGGTGCGGTCCACATTACCTCCCCTGTCATCAGGTCGATCGCGTACAAGCCGGGTGAGGGCCCCCGCTCGGGGTTCACGTCCACGATCACGGCACCGCGATCCGAGTTGGCCGCATAGAGGAATCGGCCATCGGTCGCCATACCCCAATGAACGCCGCCGAGCGCGCCCCCCTTTCCCACGCGGGTCGACCACAGGACTTCCCCGTTGGCGTCGGGATCGAGAGCCCACACGACCCCGGACTTTTGACCCGCCACCAAGACGTCTTTACCATCTTCCCGTGTAACCAGGATGGGTGCCATTCCGAAATCAAGGTCGGGGCCGGGCGGCGCCGGACAATTCTCGCGGTTGCGGAACGTCGTGCACGCCATGGTGAATGCGTCGGCCTCGGTCGCCTGGAACGACCACGCCAATTCGCCCGTCTCCACGTCGAGGGCCAGAATGGCGTCGCTCGACATCGTGGTGGGCCGCGTGTAGTTCTCCCCTGTGCCCACGTAAACCCGTCCGCGGTCGACGTCGACCGTGGGGCTCGACCACACCGGCGCCCCGGAAGGGGCAAACAGCTTTGTCCCGGCCGCGTTCCGGCCCGCCTCATCCGGGTTGCCGGGGATCACGCGGTGATACCAGAGCACATCTCCATTGGCCGCGTCGAGTGCGGCCACCGCTCCGGACGAAGTGCAGCATTCGTACGCTGGATCCCCGGCGGTGAAGATTTCCATCGACGAGATCGGCACGAAGAGTCGTCCGTCGTGGAGCGCTGGACTCCCCGTGGTGTTCGACTCGGCATGCCAACCGACGCGCGTCTTCCAGACGACTGTTCCCGTGGCAACGTCGAGCGCGTAGGCGCTGGTGCGGAAGTCGACAAAGTAGGCGAGCGACCGGCCGTCGGAGTCTTCACCCACGAGGATTGCCCCGCGGATACCGGCGTCGGCCTCGAAGCTCCAGCGCACGCATCCGGTGGCCGCATCGAGCGCGAACACCCCCCCGAACTGGTCCCCGACCAGCACAACGTCACCCACGACCGTCGGTTTCGTGCGCACCTGCGTACCATCGGGGAACGCGAACGCCCAACGGAGCTCGAGGTTCGGCACGTCGGTCGCGCCCAGGCCCGCACGCGCGGCGGATTGGAACCCGGTTCCCTCCAGGTTTCCGCCGAAGCCCATCCACGTCACCGCGGTCAGATCGAGGGGCGCGTACCCACGGTCGGAACAAGACGCGGACTCGGGCAGCAACGCTTGCGAGTAGACCCTACGGCTAAGATACTCCGCCACCGCCACCCGCTCCTCGCGAGTGAGTGCTGCGCCCTCTGCGCGCATCACCCCGTCCTCCAAGGCCGCCACGATCGCCCGTGGCGAGAGGCCGCCGAGCGAGAAGCGACTCGGCGTCCGACCGCTCTGGGTTGCACTGTGACAGTTGACGCACGACCGGGCGAAGACCTGCGCGCCACCGGATTCGGGCGGAGGGTCGCGCTGGGCAGCAATGGTTTGGAAACCGGTGAACGGGCTCAGCGAAGTGACAAGCAGGGCGCCGAGGAAGCTGCGACCCGTCATGGTAAAGCTCCTATCCCAGGGATCGGGCAGATCCACCGGTAACCGGTGACATCCACACCTCACTATACCACAAACCGGCCACGGCTGGGTGCGGACGGCCCTCGCTCACCGCTGCCAGCTCGAAGGCAGCCTCGGGGCCCGTGCATTTCACCGCCGCGCCGGCTAAGTTGTCCCCCGTGAGAGCGACACGACCATACTGGCTCGCCGTGGCCATACTCCTGTCCGGGTGCGCCCCCGAGTCACCGTTCACGAATGTTGCGGACGTCAAGCAGCTGATGACTTCGGTCCTCGAACCTGCGGCCGAGGTCTATTGGGACGCGGTGGGGTGGATCCTCGACGAAAACGGCACGGTCGAGCTGGCACCCAGCACCATCGAGGAATGGGAGGCGGTGCGCAATGCAGCCTTCGTCATCGCGGAGTCGGGGAATCTGCTGATGATGCAGGGCCGCGCACTGGACCGGGGGGCTTGGGTTACCCTGTCACAGGCGCTGATCGACACGGGGCGGCAAGCGATCGGGGCGGCGGAGACCAGGGACAAGTTTGCCGTCTTCGACGCTGGCGCCGAGGTCTATTACGCCTGCTCCGGTTGCCACGAGAAGTACGCGTTGGAGACGCTCAGGCCGAGCGACACCGAAGGTAAGTAGCGGCGCAAATCGATGCTGGGTTTCCTCGAATGGCTTGGAAACACGCCCTGGAGCGTTGCGCTGCTGGAATCGCTCTGGGTGTGGCCGCTCGTCGAATCGGCTCACGTCCTGATCTTGGGTCTCTTCTTCGGTACGGTCTTGATGAACGACCTCCGGCTCATAGGCTGGGTCATGAAGAGTGTCCCCGTCTCGGAGGTCACCGGGCGGTTACTGCCGTGGACGCGCGCCGGGTTCGCCGTCATGGTGGCGACCGGTCTCCTCATATTCTATTCCGACCCCGTCGGCTACTACCACAACATCTTTTTTCGCTTCAAGGTGCTGTTGCTCATCCTGGCGGGCCTCAACGCGTTCGTGTTTCACGCAAAGATTCACAAGAGCGTCGCAAAATGGGATCTCGATCCGATCGCGCCACGTGAGGCGAGGGTGGCCGGCGCGATCTCGCTCGTCGCCTGGGCCCTGATCGTCGTCGCCGGGAGGTTGATCGCTTACAACTGGTTCGATTGCGACATCCAACCGCAGCCCGGTTTCATCAACTGGGCGTCCAGCTGCGTCATCGGGCCCGGGTAGCGAGCCCTTCACATGCTACTGACGTTCTTCGAGTGGTGTGAGGCCACGGCAATCGGCGAGGGGATCCGCAACTCGCTATGGCTCTTTCCGGTCATCGAGGCCGTGCACTTGCTCGGGCTCAGTCTGCTCGGCGGAGCGTTACTAGTCGTGGATCTCAGGCTGCTGGGCGTCGGACTCAAGCGCCAAACCATCGCCGAGCTGGCCGGTCATATGCGGCCCTGGCTCGTAGCAGCCGTCGTCGTGATGGGAATCACGGGACTCTCGCTCTTCTTGTCGGAAGCCGTGAAGTGCTACTTCAACACATCGTTCTGGGTGAAGATGACGACGCTGCCGATCGCCCTCACGTTCACATTCACCGTCCGACAGCGGATCGCCCGAGCCGGCGGGCTGAAAGCAACAGCGCGAACCCGACTGGTCGGCGCCGCGTCTATCACGCTCTGGTTCACGGTGGCCGCAGCGGGCCGCTGGATCGGCTTCTCCTCCTAGCGAAAAAAATAATCACCGCAATTGCAGCCCGAAGTACTACTGGCCTTGCGGTCCAGTGCGGCGGTTTTTTAACACCTGCCGCGTTGCCGCCGCTGGCGCGCACGCGCGGCATCGTCAGGAGCGCCGGTGCCCGACGACCCCAGGAATATCTTGGTACCGTCGGTGAAGGTCACGTCACGGCCGTTGGCCCGCTTGAGCGAGTGATCCTTCGCCTGGTACCCATCGACGATGATCTCGGTGCCGGGCGTCAAGCAATCCCGCCGGAGCCCCCGGCGCAGGAGCGTGTTGGGCGTGCCGCCCTCGACCATCCACACCTCGGTCGTACCGTCTTCCTTCACTGTCTCTATGTGAATCCAGGAGTGGGGATTCACCCACTCGAGCTTCACGATCTTGCCCTGGATCCGAATGGGCGCGTTCCGGTCGAACTCTGCGCCAAACGCGTGATGCGCCACCAGCGGTGCCGCGGCTAGCAAGGCGAGGAAGCCCCCAATCAGATATACGTATCTCGGTCGCATCGGGCTCACCTCGGCTCTGGTTTCTTGTTCGCCGCTTCCCGTTCCTGGGCCCGGGCCCCGCGCAGCACGTTGGAGAGCGCGTAGTTGGCCTCGTGGCAGGCGTATTCGTACAGCAATTCACCCATCGCCTTGAACGGCAACTCGCCGGTCCACGGCAGGGTGTACATGTCGGGATCTACGACCGTGAACCGATAGTTGATCGTGTACTCGTCGGCTCGGTAAAAGCGCTCGATCACTTTCATATTCTCGGAACCGCCGGGGAAGATATAGGGGTACGCGTTGACCTGTAGCGGAGGGAGGTTGGTGGTCTCGACGACCAGCGTATCGCCCTCCCACCAGCCCCACGAGTCACCCATCCACGGGCGGATGTGGTCCGGCAGCGGATTCGGTTCCCCCAGGCGGATGATCCGCACATCGTGGACCATCTCAGCCAAGATCATGACGTGATCGCCGGTCTGCACGATCGTGTAGTTGTTGTTGTAAAAGTAATTGGGAAGCATCGGCGGTCCGGCATTGGAGCCGAACGACATGATGCACCGTTCCGCGAGCGGCCGATTCTCCGGGTTGTCGTATTCGCCGAACTGCGCGCTCCACGCCGCAAACTCCCGACGTCTTTCCTGTGCCTCGGGCGTCAAGCCCGGAATGCGGCCGTCCGAGGGATCGACCACGATCGAGCTGCGGGGCTCCCCGTTGACGATGGCCACGCGGTCGCCGGCCTCGATATAGAAGAAGTTGTAGCCTCCCGTTCCACCGGACGCCACGTCGAACAGCACGCCGCATCCGGTCGACACGCCACCCACCGGGGGCGCCTCGCGATCGGGATCGCTGTCCGCGGAGGCCCTCTCGAGGCATTCTTCCCGCTGCCCTTCGATCGCGGCGATCTGCGCCGGCGTGAGGACGCGCCCTTGCCCTGCGGGTCGTTGGATCGGCGTGATCGTCGCGTTGGTCCAGTATCCGTGCAGATCCGGATGGCCATCGGCCGTCCGAGGCACGACCCATTGCTTGGCATCACGCGTCTGGGCCTGCGCCACCGTGGGCGCAACCATCCCGGCCGACGCGATCGCCAGAACCAGCGCCGGGAGTGAGATCGAAATTCGAATGTCCATCTCCCCTCCTCTACCGCTTGATTGGATTCTTGCGAAGATCGCCATACATGAGTTCCTCCACGAACGGGACGCACTTGAACTGACCGAGCCGCGCGTCCGGATCGATGTTGCGGTACAGCGGCAGACGGATCGTCCACGGCCGTGTGAACGTGTTCGGATCTTCGATCGTGGCCTCGTACAGGAGGTGGTCGGGGCCCGTCATGCTGTAGCGTTCCACGACCTTGAGCGCCGCGCTGTGGTGATTCCCCGCCCGATCGAACCAGGTCTGATCGGTGAACCCGGTGGCCACGGCCACGAAGGTGTCGCCCTCCCACCGCCCGACTGACTGCCCCATCCACGAGTCGACCTGCGGCGGGCCCGGGTCCTCGAGATAGATGTGGCGGACCGCGCCGGCATACTCGTACGCGATGAAGAACGCTTGCTCGCTCTGGAAGACTTGAAACGGGAACTGCATGTAGGTGGCGCGCGGGACGCCCGGCAGATAACACTTGATCTCGGGATCGCGGGTGAGCCAGTTCTGCTGGTTCTCCGTTTTCTTGGCGAGCGCCTCGGGCAGGTAGGGAATCTCGCCGCCCACGACCACACCCTGTCCCGAGGGCACGGCGCCGACGGCGCCAAAGGCCAGCACCTCGTTCGCCGGCACCGGAACCACCGGACCGGGCTGCATCGCGAGCGCGGCCCGGGCCTGGTGCGGCTCTATGTCCCAATGGGCGTTGCCGAATGCCTGCCAGATGCCATTCATATCCGGCTTGCCTGCGGCGGTTCTGGGGATGCTGGTGCGCTGGGCCTGTCCGGAGACGGGCACGAGGGCCACCGCCAGCAAGCCGCCGAGGATAGCCGCGCCCAGGGCACGCATTGGCGATCTGACGACGCTCAACGTCAAGCAATCCCCCCCAGGTTCGCGTTGAATCGCACGCTGGGAATCTGTCGCGCCCGCTCCGATTCCGCCAGCCACGGATCACACGGAAACAGACGGATCAGCGCTGATCCCCTCGTACCGCAATTCGAGGAATCAGTGTCGTTACCGCGCGTTTCCGTGCAATCAGTGGCTGGCCCCCAGCTCTCGCACCGTATTTGTTAACATCCGCACCTTGGCCGCGTCACGCGAGCCACCCGCTTCGCCGCTGAGGTCGGTGGCCAGCTTGGTCAGCGTCTCACGCCGCATATTTCCCGACGCGCGTTTGGCATTGGCCAGCTCCTGACGCACCGACGCGATCCGGGCAGCCGACAGTCCGTTGGACCGTTCGAGCTGATCCACGTACGCCCCCGCAAGTGCAAACGTCGCCGGCCAGACGAACTTGGGCTGCATCTGAGAATTCATGTAGTCGAGCCTGACCGATTTGGCCGCGTCGATTTCGTTCTGCGAGAAAGCATCGCCCGGCACCAGCTCGAAGATGTCGAGTCCGCGCGCTTTCTCCGAGTTCACGAGGACGCCGTTGTACCAGTACACCGACCAGCTCCCGGCGCTCTGCATCTGGTTCGCATCCACCGGGCCGCGGTCGTGGTAAGCGATCTCCACAACATTCCTGGGATCGGTCCAGTCGAAGATCGAGATCCCGCCCTGATACCACCCCTGCGCCATCACGTCGCGCCCGGGAATGGGGATCAGCGAGCCGTTGTGGGCAACGCAATTTTCCTCTGACGTTTGCGGGGCCGGCAATTTGTAGTAACTCTGGAACCGCATCCGCCGATTCTCCATGGTGAAGATGGCGTTGGCCCCCCACTCATAAGGATCGGTGGCACGACACTTTGGCTGGCCCCCACCGCCCCACTCGTCGGTGAAGAGGATCTGGGTGCCGTCGTTATTGAACGTCGCGGAGTGCCAGTAGGCAAAGTTGGAATCGCTAACGGCGCCGATGCGGACCGGGTTGGTCGGGTCGCTGATGTCGAGCAAAAATCCATACCCCCCACAGGCACCGCCCGCCAACCCGATGGCCGGGTACACCGTGATGTCGTGGCATTGCGTGGGACCGGGACGCGGGCCCTCTCCGGCGCCCGTTATCCGTGCGACCAGCACGGGGATATACTCGCGCAGTGTGGCGCTGTCCGCGCCGGTTGGCGCACCACTGCCGCCCCGCGCCCTGACAATGCTGTCCAGCATCATCGCTGCGAATTGGTCAGGCAGCACCTCCGCCTGCCCCGGGATCTCGGCGACGAATGCGCCTCGCGCAATGGCCGCATCGATGACGGCCCGGTCTTCAGGCGCCATGCCATGCTCCGGCGGGGCCACGAGGTCGCCGAAGATCCGTGGAGAGTTCACGATTGCCGCTTGCTCGGGGTGTGCGAGCGGCACCTTGATCACCTCGATCCGGAAGAGCGCCGTGTTCGGGTCCTCATCGAGGGGTGCGCCGGAGCAACCCGGGAGTTCCTCCGCCGGACGCACCGGGGCGGAGCCGGACACGTAGATGGATACGTTCTCGTCATCGGTGGGGTCCTTCAACACCGTGTGCGTGTGCGACCCACGACAGGTCTGCACGTTTGCGATGTACTCGGGGTGCCGGATATCGGTGATGTCGAAGATGCGGATGCCGCGCAGGCGGTGATGGCTCACCGCCTCCTGCACGCCCTCGCTACTACAGTCGAGCCGGCCGCCCAGCCCTTCGCCCGAGACGAAGAGCAGGTTCTTGTAGACCGAGACATCACTTTGCGATGCCGGGCACACGTGCCCGACCACGAGGAACGGCTGGCTGGGATTCGAGATGTCCCAGACCTGAATGCCGTTGTAATTGCCCTGGATAGCGTAGTTGCCAATGAACGCAAGATCCGAGTTGGAGACACCCACGAAAGGTGCCGGCGGCGGAGTCTGCGACACCATGCGCAGGTTCCAAATCGCCTCCTCGGCGTCAAACAGCCCTGCCCCGAGCCCTATGCGAGGATCTGGGCTTGGCGCCCTCGCCATGGTGCGGGCGGGCGTCGCAGCCATCCCAGCCGATGAAGTGGAGGAGGCGCATCCGGACAGCGCCAATCCCGCCGCGAGTGGGAGGAACCACAACCGGTTGGTGGCCATGGCAGGGGCGCGACGGCGCGCCGAGGTGGTGAACTTCATCGGGTTATCCTCACGTGGTTGATGTCTCGATAGTCATTGGACGCCGCCCGGCAGGCGCCGTCGCGCATGCGTTCCATACGTCAATTTCGGTGATCTGTTCCATCGAAAGTAGGCCACTCAGTGCTCATGCGCCGCGCTTCGTGAGGGCGATGGTATTCCCCGGCATCTCAATGTTCACACGACCGACCTGACCGTCCTCGATGACGAATTCGACGAAATATCCGGGCGGGGCACCGCCGATGCGGAATCTCTTGGGCGAGATCGGAACGAGGTCGTAGGCGCCTTGTCCCGGAACGGTAACCGTGAGCCCGTCCGACGTCATCTCGATCGAGGCTTGCAGGGCCTCGCCCTCCGCACCGTACTCGCCAACGAACGCTTGGAGCTGGGCAACGCTCAACGAGACCGAGGTCGGCTCGACGGACCAGATCTCGCTCAACACGCGCTTGAAATTGCCACCGAGAACACCCTCGATGTCCGCGTCGCTGTAGCCGCGCCGGATCAATCCTTCCGTCAGGTCGTACATACGTTTGGGGTGGTCGATGCCCTCGATGTCGATCTTGTCGCGAAAGGCGTAGCTCCCCTTGTATCCCGCGCGGAGCTGTGCGTTGAGTGCCGGTGGCATGTCATCGTAGCCGTCGAGATCGATATCGCTCCCAACGCCGAGATGCTCGGCACCCACCAGCTTCGCGACGTGATCGAAGTGGTCCAGCGCGTGTTCGATCGTAGTGGGCTCCTCGGCGCGCACGAACATTCGGACGCCCGTGATACCCATGACACCGCCGGTGCCGGCCATCTTACGGATCGCTTCGTCCGTTTTCGTGCGCGGATGGCCGCCCGCAAGCACTCGGCAGTTCGAGTGCGTGAAGAGCGTCGGCATCTTCGAGATTTCGCAGGCGTCCAACGTCGTCTGATCGCCCGAATGCGAGACGTCCACCGCCATTCCCACCTCGTTCATCCGCTCGACGATGCCGACACCAAAGTCGCTGATGCCCCCGTCGACGCGCTCGGTCGACCCGTTGCCGATCAAGTTCTGCGAGTTGTACGTGAGCTGCGACACGCGCTGTCCCAGACCATGGAAGTAGTCCACGTCTGCAGTGGATCGGAAGTGCGCGGAGTTTTGGACCCCGAGCAGCACACCAACCTTGCCCGACGTCTTGACCCGAGTGAGATCCTCTGCGCTGTCGATTCGCATCAACAGCTCGTCGTGATTCGCCAAGAACCCGTTCCACGACGCGAGGAAGCGATGAGCCGAGTCGTACCCTCCGATCCCAACCGCGATGTGGAAGACGTTGATACCGGACTCTCTATACCGTTCCCAATCCTCTTTCGTGAAGCGGTCGGGATCCAGCATCCATTGGTTGAACAACGGAAAGTTGAGCAGCAACGGGCTCAACATATCGATGACCACCGATCGATTCACCAGCGCCACTGCGCGTGCCGAGTATTCGTCCTGCGACCAAGGGAACAACCGGAAGCGTCCGAGGTTGATCCTGGGGAACCCGAGTATGGCGCCCATGGCGCCGGCGGCGAGTTGCAGCGTCTCGCGTCGGGTTACGGTCGTGGGTTTAGCGGCCATGAATCGAACCTCCATCGTGCACGTGGTGCAGTAGCTGACGGTGTGGTAACCATCTCGGCATTTTGGCAATCATAGCGCCGGTCTCGGTGGTTGGCGAGGGTCGGTGGACCGTTGAACCCAAGACCGGTGGTGTCCGTGGCACCGAATAGAATGGCCACGGAATCCACGGAAAGCACGGAAACCCCGCCCCACACCCGAATTGTAGTTCTCCTCCCCCAACCTCCTGCCAGATTTCTTCCTCAACGTTCGCGATCTACATGGTGGGGGGCGGGGAACCCAAATTCAGGGAGGGGTGTGGGGGTCCGTGGTTTCCGTGGATTCCGTGGCCATTCAAATCATCGCTACGCAAGCCACCACCAGTGGCCTTCCCCACAAATACCGGAATTGAACCCTATATAAAAGGAATAGCGTGCTATGCGCCGTTCCTCACTCAGATATCCATGACGGCTTCGACATCCGGATCGAGCTGCGGCGGCTGACTGAGCAACGATATGCCAACAAACAGAACGAACGATACCATGAGTGAGACGGCGCCCACATCGATCCTGTACGGCATGGCGAAACCGGTGATCTTCACTCCGAAATTGATCAATAGGCTGGCGATGATGGCTACGTTGGCCGCGAGAGGAGTCGCTCTCTTCCAATTCAGTCCAATCGCAACCACCGGTACTAGGGCTGCGGCGAAGGTTCCCCAGCCGAAGGCTCCGAGTAGGGCAACCAGGTCACCGGTATATAGGGCAAAGAGCGCGGCGGCAACAGCCAGCACTACGGTGACCACCCGAGCCCAAAGCAGTTCGTTCTTGAGAGAACGACCACGCACGGCCTTGGGGATGTCGTGTACGACAGCCGCCGTGCCAATGTTGAGGAATCCGTCAGCGGTGGACATGATCGCGGCCAGGAGTGCGGCAAACACTACCCCAGCCAAAAGCGGATGGACGTAATTCTGGAGAAATTCTGGCGCGGCGGCGTCGGGCGTGGACAAGACGGGGTGGGCGCCGTTCAAGACCAGGGTGCGCATCGCCAGTCCGATGCCGATCCACAGCAGCGCCGCAAGACCATAGGCCAAAGTCCCCACGGGCAGAATATGCCGAATGCTGGGAATCTTCTTCACCATCATAGACTTGGTGATGACGTGCGGCTGGCCCGCAGCTCCAAAAGCGAAGACAAAGAACCAAGACAGGCAACCCAGCATCCCCAACGTGCCCCAAGGACCGATCGCCTCGGGGTCGTCTCGCATGATGACCTGGCTCATCTCCGTGACTCCACCATCAAAGAGGGACAGCACCGTGAAGAAAACCAACAGCGATGCAACCACCATGATGGAACCTTGGATCAGATCCGTGTAGATCGAAGCCACAATCCCACCGGTCACCGTGTAAAACACTAGCACCGATAAGGAAATGACAACGGCCATTTCCAGGCTCATTTCGGGGAAGAGCCTCGTTCCCCGCAGAATCCCTTGCAACACGATCGCCATGGCCAGAATCTGCGTGGCAAGATACCCGAGCACGCCGAGAATGATGGCTACCGAAACGGAGACCCGCACGGAGTTGCTCCCGTACCGGACCGCGACCACGTCGGGAAGCGATATGCACTCCCGTAGCTCGGCGAATAGGCGGATGCGCTTGGATATCAGAGCGAAGGAAATAACTGGGCCAACGACGGTAGCGGCGAGAATCCAGACGGAACTCATACCCATGCTGTAGACGAGACCCGGTCCCCCGACAAACCCAAAGCCGCTCATCGTGCTGGAGAAGAGGGCAAAGGCCGTCAGCATCACGCCAAGGTTGCGGCCGGCCATGAAGAAATCTTGGGAGGATTTCGTTCTGCCGAGTGCCCACACGCCTATTCCTATACAACTCGCGAGGTAAACGGCCACCGCGATCAAGACAATGAGGTTCCGCGACGACTCCACTAGCTCTTGTCCCGGCTTTTCTGCACCAGCGCGTGGAACCGGTCCAAATCGCTCTGCGTCAAGAACGAGCGGTCGAACATGATCACCAATACGGCGATGAAGAACCAAGGAAAGAGCCAAACACCATAAACCAACCAGGCTGTGGATAGAGGAAATCCACCAAAGAAGTTCTGCGCGTTTCCGTGGTCGTATCGCTGGTAGCTGTAGATCACGGCCGTAAACACCAGCGCATAGGCAACGAACCCGCCGAGGAGCCATCTTCCCAGTGTGCCCAGCTTGCCGTGTTTCGTGATGCCGATCAGCACACTCACGGCCATTGCCGCGATCATGAGGATGCCTATCAGGTACCCAAAACCCAGCACTCCCGGCTGTCCCGCAAAGCTTTCGTTGCTTACCAACAAAGAGCTGAACTCAGGATTGGCAGACGCGGGAGCTTCACCTGCCTGGGGAAGAGTCGATACGACGCCAATCAGCAGGAGTAACACCACAGACAGAATGAGCAGTAGATGGATTAGTCGCATGATGGATCCTGGGTAGCTCGGGCCATGCACGTAGCCGGGTGGGCGATGGTGTGCACCACTTCGAGATCGGGGCCAATCATAGCCCCCGTCTCGGCGGTTGGCGAGCGTGGGCCACGGATCTCACGGAAATAAACTGAGGCCACCGATCTCACGGAAACAACTGATCCGCACTGTGCTCGCGTAATCTAGATACATCAGGGGAAAAAATGGTGACACTGTGGGCTGATGTGACCGATACGTTGGAAGGGCCATTTTTCACAGAGCCCGGTCATGTCCACTGTCCATCACCTGCTCCACTCTGACCTCACCGGTCCCATCATCCGCGCATACTTCGAGGTTTACAACGAGCTAGGAGCCGGGTTTCGAGAGGCGGTCTATGAGAGGGCACTCGCCCATCAGCTGGAGATGCTGAATTTCAAGGTCGACCGGCAACCGAGGATCTCTATCCGATACCGCGAGCAACCAGTCGGAGTCTACCGCGGCGACCTCTTGGTGAACGAACTCGTCCTCCTCGAACTCAAAGCCGTTAAGGCGCTCGAGTCTTCTCATGAGACACAGTTGCTCAACTGTCTCCGAGCAACAGCGATCGAGGTGGGGCTGCTATTGAACTTCGGCCCCAAGCCCCAACTCAAGCGCCTGATCTACACCAACGACCGTAAGCAGCCACGGGGCCACGGGTCTCACGGAAAAAACTGATCGACACTGTGGGCCACGGGTCTCACGGAACAAACAGATCGGCACTGATCCACTCGTACCGTAATTCAAAAGCCCCGACGCCGTTGTGGACGCCGGGGCTGCGTCGGTGTCTTTACTGCGCGTTTCCGTGTAACCTGTGGCCTGTGTCTTTCCAGTGCGTTTCCGTGCAATCCGTGGCTGCGTCGGTGTCTTTACTGCGCGTTTCCGTGAGACCCGTGGCCGCGTTTCCGTGCAATCAGTGGCCAAGGGTAGCATCGAGATACGACCGTATTGCAGCGTGCGTAGCCGGCGCCTTCCAAATCTGCTCGACGTCGGCCTCGTCCAGCCGGTGCTGCTCAATCCGCCCGACACTCGGCGCGCGAAGCTGGCGCTTGGTGATGGCAAAGGTCTCAGCCCCCACCTCTGCCAACGACTCGGCCACCTCGCATGAGCGGTCGATCAGCGACTCGGCGTCGACGATCTCATCCACCAAGCCCCGCTGGTAGGCCTCGTTTGGCGTGTACGTCTTTCCCAGATACAACAACTCCTGCAACCGTTCCCGTGACGTGGCAAACCGCATGATCTCGAGCGCCACTCCGGGGAACGGCACGCCCACACGAAGCTCGGGCACGCCGATCGTGGCATTCCCTTTCGCCATGACCCGGTAATCGCATGCGCACGCCAACACACACCCGCCGGCGACGGCATGGCCATTGATAGCCGCAACCACCGGCCGCGGGAAAGTGAAAAACCTCAGTACGTTCGGCGTGAAGATTTGAAGCAAATGGTCCACGTAGGGCACGCCACCCTTGAGGAGGCGGAACAGATCCAAACCGGCAGAGAAGACGCTTCCGCTTCCCGTCAGGACCACGGGTCCATCCGGGCCGGCTTTCTCCACCTCAGCCAAGGAATCGACGAGCGCCTGTAGCAATTCGATATCAATGGCGTTCACCTTTCCGTGGTCCAGCCTGAGAATGCTGACCCGCCCCCGCCGCTCGATGTGAATCATGGTTGTGGCTCCGTGTCGTTCCCGCGCGTTTCCGTGCAATCCGTGGCTGCGTTTCCGTGCAATCCGTGGCCGGCCACCGATCTCACGGAAATAACTGATTCGCACTGTGTCGTTACCGCGCGCTTCCGTGCAATCTGTGGCTGGCCACGGGTCTCACGGGAAAAACTGATCGACACTGTGTCTTTCCAGTGTGTTTCCGTGCCATCCGTGGCTGGCTATTGCTGGCCCAGGCTGTACTGAGGTGGTTCTACCTCGAGTAAATGACGCACTAAGAAATCCCAATGGCGACGGATCACATAGGGGTGGCCCGTGAAATAGTGGTTGGCGTTGGGCATGTAGACGAGATCAAAATCTTTGTCGGCATTGATCAAGGCATCGATAAGCTGGGTGACCACCCCTGACGGTACATTTTCGTCCAGTTCGGCCATCGAAAGCATGAGCTTGCCTTGGAGGCGATGTGCTTGTTTTCGTACGTCCAGCTCATCCCAGTTCACGGGGTCAGCACTCGGTGACGGGCGTGAGTTACTCCCGTCTGGATAGATCGGCATGCGATGAAACGAGTGCCAGTGGTAATCTGGATATAAGCCGTGCGGTAATCCAACCCCTGCGTCGGAGATACCTACTTTGAAGAATTCCGGGTACTCCAGCATGGCCCGCAGTGTGGTGTGCCCGCCGTAAGAGTGCCCGTATATCCCCACCCGCTCGGTGTCGATGTAGTCGAAGCGCTCCCCCAGCTGGCGAATGGCGGCTACGTGATCCTCGAGACCCATCGTGTGCAGCCGATTGTAGGAGTAGTGGGAGAATTCCCGGGAGCGAAACGTGGTACCCCGGGCGTCGATGACCATGACGACAAAACCCAATTCGGCCACGGCGGCTGGGTCCGCCGGAAGAAGCATCGCGGTCATGGCATGGTAGAAGTTCCGAGGCGTAACGGCGGTCAGCGGGCTGGCATACTGCGCATCGATAATCGGGTACTGGATACTGGGGTCGAAGTCACTGGGTTTGTACAGTACCCCGTGGAGGTCGGTGGTCCCATCGGCTGCCTTGACCACGAATTCCTCGGGACCCCTCACACCCATGGCAAACAGTGCGTCCGCGTTCCCGCGTTGAAACGTGCTGACCAGACGCGCACCGTCGACCTTGCGAATAACGCTTTCCGTCGGCTGATCGATGGGAGAGACGTTGTACACGACGTAGTTGCCGCTGGGCGATACGACGTCATACCCCTGAGTCCCGTCGATCAACAGGATATCACTCTTCCGTACGCCGAACAGGTGGTCGTGGGGCTCCGGCGTCAGCAATGTGAGATCCGAACCGTCAAAATTGACACGGTACAAATGACGGTAGTAGGGATTGCCCCCTTCACGACCGCCGACCGTAAAGAAGATCCGGCGGTTCTCTTTATCGACTTCGATCAAGTCACGGACGAGCCAGTCGCCATGTGTAATAGGGTTCTTCAGCTCACCGGTATTGCCGTCATAGAGGTAGAGGTGTCCCCAGCCGGACCGTTGCGAGAACCAAATCACCTCATCGCCGTCTCCTACCACGTGGACGTTGGGAGGGTTGTAGGATGTGGAGTTGAGGTCCGTGCGCGGCGTCGTGTGCTCCTCAAGTACAGTACGCACTTGTCCAGTTTGGAGATTGATATCGAAGAGGTAAACGCCCTCCAAATAATCACCGAAAGCAACGACAAAGAGATGACCGTTGTCCTCGCTCCACCAGTAGTCCCGGATGGCCGTCATGTCCTGGTGTACGTGGAGAAGCTTTTCATAGGGCAGCTCCAGGCGCCGCATGGAGCTGCTCGTCACATCGATGGCATGCCATTCGATGGTGACTGCCTTCTCACCAATCAACGGGAGACGCATAGGATGTAAAATGGGGCGCAGGGAGCCGTCCGCGGGAACCGTCTCGATCAGCGGGTAGGGGGCAACGTGCCGTTGGTCCAACTTGCCCACGATGACGGTACGCGAATCTGGCGACCAGAACGTCTCCATCGGTGGCTGCGGTACTTGTCCCCGTCGGCGAGCGACAAACGAGGCTTTCCAGTTGTCGTAATAGATGCCGTACCCGAAGTTGACCTCACCATCCCGGGTCAGGGGCCGCTCTCGCCCCGAGTTGAGATCTCGCAACCACAGGTTGTTGTCTCTTGTAAAGACCGCCTTTTCGCCGTCGGGTGCAATGAGCCAGTTGGGATCCGGTAACGGCTCGCTCGAACACGAGGACAATGCGAGCGGACAAGTGTATTCTCGCGATCCCAGAACAAAGCTGATCGAGTTACGATCGGGTTGAAAGGTGAACGCCTCAAACGGGAGATCCTTGGCGCTGTAGTCCTCACCAGTGACGTCAGACACGGCGCTGGCGAGCGCCGCGTGGTCGAAGGCCGGCCGCTTTTCTCCGGTGTCGGCATTCACCAGAACGAAAACATGGCCGCCCTCCAGCTCTTGCTTATACCAGAACGAGTCTGTGTTGCCCACCCAATGGGGGATTACGAGGAGATTGCGCACATAGCGGCCGATATTGGCAGCAATGAGCTTCTCCGCACGAGCGTAATGTTCCGCCGTAACGCGGACGGCAGATGTCGTAGCGCCGACAGGTAAGCTCGAGGTTTGCTGTCCGGCTAAAGAGCTCACGGCGCTCACCATAATGCCACCGAGAATGACAACCTGGTGCTTCGAAGCGATCAGATGCATTTGGGGCTCTCCCGATATCGGCCACAGATCTCACGGAAAAAGACGGATGAGCACGGACCCAAGTCCCTTGCAACAAAACCCCGACGCCTTCCGTGGCCGGCCACCGATCTCACGGAAGTAAACTGAGGCCACGGGTCTCACGGAAAAAACTGATCGGCACTGTGTCGTTCCAGTGCGTTTCAGTGCAACCCGTGGCCGCGTTACCGTGTGACCCGTGGCTCGAATAGCTCGAGCAGGTCTTCTTCCCTCTCTCGTGCACGTTCGAGCGAAGCGAGCTTGATGGTGCCGAACCCGCGCACATCCGCCGGAAGCGAGGCGATCTCGAGAGCCAAGTCGTGATTCGCACTGTCCAAACGAGAGATCAGATCCTCAACCCGTGCTTCGTAGTTGCGAATGGCCTCGCGCTCATGACGCCGCTCACGCGTGTAACCGAAGATGTCAAACGGTGTACCTCGCAGCCCCTTCATCCTGGCCAAGAGTTTGAAGAGATGAAACACCCACGGGCCGTATTGTCGCTTCTTGGGACGGCCCGTGACAGGATTCGGGCGCGCAAAGAGTGGAGGGGCAAGATGGAACTTGAGCTTGAAGTCGCCTTCAAATCGCTCGTTCACCTTCGAGAGAAAGTGGCCATTCGTGAATAGTCTCGCCACCTCGTACTCGTCCTTATAGGCGAGAAGCTTGAAATAATTACGTGCGACGGCTTCGGCGAATCCCTCCTGCCCCTGCCCCCGCCCCTGCCCCTGTGGCTGGCTGCGTTCTGCATCGAGTGCCTTCGCTACCAGGCGCTTGTATCGATCGGCGTACTGCTGGTTCTGGTAGTCGGTGAGATACTCGACGCGCCGGTCGACAATTTCATCCAGCGTCTGGGAGAACGTGTTGTCCTGGGAGTGAGCATCCATCGGTATCTTGTCCGGCTGGTGAGCCGCCAGCCTTCCCCAGGAGAATGCTTGCTTGTTTCTCTCGCATTGGACGCCGTTGAGGTCAATCGCCTGTTCGAGGGCCGCTGCGGTAACCGGCAGATATCCCCTCTGAAAGGCATACCCAAGTAAAAACGTGTTCGAGAAGATCGAGTCACCGAGTAGGTGGGTGGCGATATTCGTCGCCTCGACCAGATCGAGGCCGCCCTCGCCGATCGCCGCTCTGAGTTTTTGCTCCATTTCGGCCTGGGGAAACACGAGATCAGGATTCTTGATGAACTCTGCCGCCGGTGACCGGACCATATTGACCACGGCCGCGGTCACGTCAGCCTCGGCCAGATCCATCGCCCCGTCTTCGCTGGAGACCGCGAGGTCACAGCTCAGGAGGAGGTCCGCGGTGACGGGAATGCGGGTACTGCGAATCGCCTCCACCGTGGAGGCAATCCGGATTTGCGACAGGACGGCGCCTCCCTTTTGCGCGAGACCAGTCATGTCGAGGACCTGCACTCTCAGCCCATCGAGGTGGGCCGCCATGCCTATCAGCGCTCCAAGCGTCAGCACTCCGGTGCCACCGATTCCACAGATCAAGATCCCGTAGGCGGTGTCGGTTGGGGGCAGCGATGGCGGCGGAATGGCGCTGACGTCATCCGGAGCGAGTGCCACGCCCGCTCCCTTGCGGACACGCCCACCCTCCACGGTGACAAAGCTGGGACAGAGTCCCTTCAGACACGAATAGTCTTTGTTACATGCCGACTGATCGATGACTCTCTTTCGCCCCCACTCGGTTTCGAGAGGAAGCACGGACATGCAATTGGACTGTACGCTGCAATCACCGCAGCCCTCACAGACGAGGTCGTTGATGAACACCGACCGGGCCGGATCGGCGACGAGACCCCGCTTCCGCTTGCGTCGAGTATCGGCAGCGCACGCTTGATCATAGACGACGGCCGAGACGCCTTTCACCGCTCGAAGCTCGCGCTGCACGGCGTCGAACTGGTCACGGTGGCGGATCTTCACCCCTTGTGGGAACCCGGCATTCCGGCCGTACCGTCGAGGATCTTCGGTGACGACGACGATGCGTTTGACGTTCTCCGCCGCCAGCTGTTGCGTGATTTGGGGCACAGTGAGCTCGACGGGTAGGGGTTGCCCTCCGGTCATCGCTACCGAGCCGTTGTACAGAATCTTGTAGGTGATATTGACGCCGGTTGCCACCGCCGCCCGTATGGCGAGCGTGCCGGAATGCAAGTACGTGCCATCGCCAAGGTTTGCGAATACGTGGGGCGTCTCGGTGAATTGATACTGTCCGACCCACGACACGCCCTCGCCCCCCATCTGGCACACGGTGGAGGTGTCACGATCCATCCACATCGCCATGAAGTGGCAGCCGATGCCCGCCAGCGCCCGGCTCCCCTCGGGAACGTTGGTGGAGGTGTTGTGCGGACAGCCCGAGCAATAGTACGGGAGGCGGCCGGTGGTCATCATGGCCTTCGTTCCGTACTCGATTCGCACGTCCTGGAGTTTGGTGCGTTGGCGCTCCCTCGTCTCAATCCGCGCCAGCCCTGCGTTGATCCGCTCACTCACGTGAAATCGCTCAATGCGCTGGGCGATGACGTGCGCGATCGTGACGGGGTCTAGTTCGCCAAGAGAAGTGAGCAACCACTCACGGTTGGTGGCCTCCCATTGTCCGGTACCATCGTGCTTTCCGATGACTCGTGGCCTGCGGTCGCCTGGCCAATTGTAGAGTTGATCTTTGAGTTGTGACTCGATCACCGGACGCTTTTCTTCGACGACGAGAATCTCCTCGAGCCCCGTGGCGAAGTGTCGGACCACTTCGGGTTCCAGCGGCCACGTCATACCGACCTTGAGGATTCGGATCCCGATGGCCGCGGCGTAGTCCTGATCGATGTTCAACAGCTCGAGCGCCTCGAGCACATCCAGAAACGCCTTTCCGGTCGATACGATCCCCAGCCGCGGGGTGGAGCTGTTGACCGCGATGTAGTTCAGCCGGTTGGCTCGCGCATAGGCGAGCGCGGCCTGGATCCGATATTCCTTCATCCGCTGCTCCTGCTCCAGCGGCGAATCGGGCCAGCGGAGGTTGAGGCCTCCCGGTGGCACCTCGAAATCGTCGGGAATGCGAATCTCGACGCGGTTCGGATCCACATCGACGTTGGCCGAGCTCTCGATGTTGTCACACACGGCCTTGAACCCCACCCAGAATCCGGAGTAGCGCGACAACGCCCAACCGTGAAGGCCCAGATCGAGATACTCCTGGACTCCGGTCGGGTTGATCGTCGGAATCATGGCCGCGGAAAAGAAAACGTCGCTCTGATGGGGCGTGGTGGTCGTGCGGGCCGCGTGGTCGTCGCCGGCGATCAGCAACACACCACCGTGGGGCGACGCGCCGGCGGCATTGCCGTGTACGAACACGTCGCCGGAACGATCCACGCCAGGCCCCTTGCCGTACCACATGCTATAGACGCCGTCATAGCGAGCCAGAGGATCGAGGCCGATCTGTTGGGTGCCCCAGACGGCGGTGGCCGCCAGATCTTCGTTGAGTCCGGGGTTGAACGAGACGTGGTGTTTCGCGAGATGCGCGTGGGCGCGCCAAAGCGCGAAGTCCAACCCCGAGATCGGGGACCCCTGGTACCCCGAGACGTACCCCGCGGTGTTGAGCCCGGCCGCCAGATCTCGTTGCCGTTGCATCAGGAGGAGACGCACCAACGCCTCGATCCCCGTGAGGTAGATGCGGCCCGACTCGAGTAGGTACTTGTCGTCTAGGCTTACGTGCCCGAGAAGTGGGGTTTTAGGGTCGGCCATGAGTTGTACTCATTCCCGTGAAATCCAATCCCGCTAGGCCCTAAGATGGCACTGTGGCCACGCGGTGGCGACAGGCGATTGACAGCAAACGATCGTTTGTATTATTCTATCTTCCGGGAAGGACAATGAGTCAAGAGGAATTCTAGACTATATCATAACAGCATTGATAACAACGCTTTATGGGATACCAACAATCACTTAAGCCAGAAAAAGCGCTCATGGTTTGTAGTATAACACAAACACTCGTTTGTCTATGATCGCTACTGCCATCGAGAAGCCCCGGTCCTCACGATCTGACAGTCGCCGGACGCTGCTCCGCGACCAGGCAGCCTGGCTCTTCCGCCAGAAGGGTTACGCGGCTTCGGTCCGCGACATCGCCGCCAACGCGGGAATGTTGCCGGGTTCCCTCTACTGCCACTTCTCGAACAAGGAAGATCTGCTGGTAGAGATCTACGAGGCCGGGATCCGTGAGATCTCGGAAGCCGTGCACGCCGCAATCGGTAAAAAGCAAGATCCCTGGCAGCGCTTCGAGTCGGCCTGTTGTGCGCACCTCGATGCTCTGCTCAAGAGTAGCGACTACCCCATGGTGGCCGTGCGTGTGTTACCGGACGACGTTCCCAAAGCCAGGGCGCGTCTCATCGAGCTTCGCAGCGGCTACGAATCAATCTTTGCAGACCTGATCGCCGAGCTTCCGCTTGCTCCAGACGTCGACCGAGGTTTTCTCCGCCGACTAGTAATCGGCGCGCTCAATTCAACGACAACCTGGTATCGCCCGCGAGACGACTCCCCAAGAACCGTCGCCAGGAAATTGATCCGGACGTTGTTGCACCCGTTAGACCAAGAAACAACGAATATCCAATATCCAATATCCAATATCCAATAACCAATGTTCCATCATGGATATTGGTTATTGGATGTTGGATATTGGATATTCAATTAGGGAGCACACCAGATGGCTACACCCACCAACTCCAAAGCGCCCGCCCTAAAAAACGTCGGCTCCGCCTACCGCGAAACCCTAGACAACTTCACAACCTGGTCCGGATATCCCGTAAAAGAGTACTACACACCAGCCGACGTACAAGAGATGTCATACCAAGAGGATCTGAATGATCCGGGCCAGTATCCGTACACACGCGGCATCTATCCCAACATGTATCGCGGGCGCCTGTGGAGCCGCCGCCACTTGTGCGGCTTCGGTTCTCCCAAGTCGACCAATGAGCGCATTCGATATCTCATCGAAAGCGGAGACAACGCGATCAACATCGCGTTCGATATTCCGACGAACTCCGGCGTCGATTGTGACCATCCTTTGGCCCGTGGTGACATTGGGCTCCAAGGCACGCCGATATCGTCCATTCAAGACATGGAAGATATCGTCGATGGCATTCCGCTCGACCGTGTGAGCGTGAACATGAGCACGATCGGTGTCACTATGTTGATGCCGTTTTACCTCGTTGCTGCTCGTCGCAAAGGCATCCCGTTCAAGCAACTTCGTGGGACGATTCTCAACGATACCCTCGGCGACACATTTTGCGGTTACAAGCGTAGCTTCGTCCCACCGGACCTCGCCGTGAAGCTCGCCATCGACTGCGTGGAGTACTGTACTGATCGCGTCCCCAAATGGAATCCGTTGAGTGTCGATGGATACAACATCCGTGAAAACGGCGTGACCGCTCCCCAGGAGATTGCCTTCACCTTCGCGCTCGCCAAGGAGTACCTCGACGAGGGGCTGCGCCGCGGTATGGCGATCGACGAGCTGGCGCCGCGTATCACGTTCACCGCCAGCGCGGAGATGGACTTTTTTGAAGAGATCGCCAAGCTGCGAGCCGCGCGGCGTCTGTGGGCCCGCATGATCCACGATGAGTATGGTGGTCGGGACGCAAAAGCACTGACCTACAAGTTTCACGTGCACACGGCGGGATCCTCCCTCACGCGTCAGCAACCGCTGAACAATCTGATCCGAGTGACGGTCGAGGCGATGGCGAGTATCCTTTCCGGCACCCAATCATTACACACCTGCTCGTTCGACGAGAATTCGGGCCTGCCCACTGAAGATTCCGTACGACTGGCGGTCAACACGCAGCAGATTCTCGCGTTCGAGAGTCGCATTGGCAACGTAGCCGATCCCTTGGCCGGATCGTACTACGTAGAATCGCTGACGAATAAGATCGAAGAAGAGATCAAAGCGATAATGAAGGAGATCGCCGAGCGCGGTGGGATGATGGAAGCACAGAGGACCGGGTGGGCCGACGCGGTGATCGATCGAGAAGCGCTGAAGATTCAAAAACAAATCGAATCAGGCGAACGAATCATCGTCGGTGTGAACCGCAACGTCCTCGAGGACGAGAAGGACAGCGCAGTGCGGGTCCAAGACGTGCCCAAAGACGTCGTGGAAGCCCACATCAACCGTCTCTCGCAATTCAAGCGAAACCGCGACGGCGACCGGCTGAAACCCGCGCTCCAGAAGCTCCGAGCCCAAGCGGAAGAAAAAAGTGCAAACCTCTTCTATCCCGCCATGGAAGCCATCGAGCTCGGCGCCACCTTGGGAGAACTGAATGGGTCGGTTCGGATGGGGTTCGGCTATCCCTACGATGACTTTGGCGTCGTGACACCGCCTTTTTGATGTTGCGAGCCATGAATACCGAGAGCGTCCCGACCACCGGTCGATTGAAGATCCTCCTTGCCAAGGTCGGTTTTGATGGCCACGACCGGGGTGTGAAGATCCTCGCTGCAATCTTCCGAGAGCACGGACACGAGGTGGTCTACCTCGGCAAGTACCTTACAGTCGAAACGGTGGTCAACGCTGCGATTGAGGAGCACGTCGACGTCGTCGGCCTGAGTTTCCTAAGCGGCTCGCACGTTGGATACTGCCAGGAGATGGTAAAGCTCCTCGCAGAGAATGGTCGAGACGACGTGCTCCTAATTGTCGGCGGTGTGATTCCGCACCAAGATATGGATGCGTTGAAGGCCGGCGGCGTGGATGCGGTTTTCGCGGCTAATACTGATACTCGGGAGATACTGACCTGCTTGGACCGATACTCAGCGGGCAGCGGTCTCCCGTAGCAACGATTGAATGGCCACGGAATCCACGGAAACCACGGAAACCCCGCCCCCCACCCGGATTGTGGTTTCCCTCCCCCCAACCTCCTGCCTGATCGCTTCCGTAGTGTTGCCGATCCACCTGGGTGGGGGGCGGGGAACCAAGATTCAGGGAGTGGGGTGGGGGTCCGTGGTTTCCGTGGATTCCGTGGCCATTGTTTTCTAACCCACCCAAGTCGCTATCATGACGCCAAGAAAGTTCGCGATCACATAGCCAAAGACACCACACAGCAGCCCTGGCGTCACCAAAGCATTCCACCCCTGGTTGGCGGCGAGTGCCGCGGTGGTGGGGGGTCCCAGCACGCAGGCATTCGATCCGGTGATCACCTCGGCGTAACTGAGGCGGAGGAGTCGTGCGCCGATGAGGAGTACGACGCAGTGCCCCACCAACATCGTGAACACGAACGGGAGGTACACTACCGCCGACCCGGCCAGAGACCCGATGTCGGCACCGGCACCGATGCCGACAAAGAAGAGATACATGAGCAGCATGCCGATCTCGAAGTCTCCGCGGATGTTCGCCAAACGCCGCGGGGCTAGGTTCGCGACGCCAACCGCAAGAACCGTAATAAAGAGGATACCCAACTGCGGTGCCCCGACTAAGTCGGCGACCAGAAAGCCCGCGGCGCATACCGCCAGGCTGATCGCGAGACTGATAGTGACATCAAACAGCCGAATGGATCCCGACTCGCCGGCGGTATCGGCGGCGGCGCCGACCGACCGCCCTTCACTCTCGTTCCCTCGCAGCGGAAAAAGCCGACGGAACGCCGCGAGACCAGGGAGTGCCGCTAGCAAGACTAGGAACAGAATTCCCGCGATGTTATCGGTTGCCAGCGCAGCGGTGACACGCGAGGGATCGTCAAATTCCAGTGCGCTGGCCACCGCCACGAAGTTCATCGATCCCCCGACGTAGGATCCGGTGAGCACCCCAGCGACCTTGTGACCGTCGGGCCCCAAATCCCACAGCGCAAAGCCCACCGCAGCGCCGAGCATGATACCAACCGCCCCCAGCAAAAACGCGATCAGCGTCGGTCCACTCTCGGCCAGAATACGGCGCAAGTCCGCCTTGAGAAGCAAGAGGGGGATGGCCGCTGGCACGAGATAGCCGTTGACGAAATCGTACGTCGGCGCGGAAAACGGCAACACGCGCAGATTGGATAGAATGAGCCCGAGACCGAGAGCAATCAGGGCGCCGGACATTTTGCGGCCGATCGGAAAGCGTTCCAGGTACATGCCCAGGGCGGCGAGACCGAACACTGCGGCAGCCACCGCGAACTGATTGCCGGCAGGGATCAAGGAGCTCATCGTGTATATTCTCCGCCTACGGGTTGATCGACGACCGGGGACCGGTGACCGGTGACCGGTGACCGGTGACCGGGAGCCCAGAGAGGGTAACACGATGGCAGCTCTCCCGCACCATCGCTTCGACAGATAGAGGAGGCCGGATAGAATGCAAACGACTGTGGAACGTGCACACACTCTCCACCAGGACGCGCTAGTTCTGGATGCCCACACGGATACGCTGCAGCGCGTGTTGATGGATGACGTCGATGTCGGTATTCGTTCGGAAGCCGATCCGTTGGTAGAGCGCGCTGACTTACCCCGCTACCGTGAGGGAGGGGTCAACGCGCAGATCTTCGCGATCTGGGTCGACACGATCTATCTGCCAAACCACGGCGTGCGGCGTGCGATGCAGCAGATCGATGCCTTTCATCGCGTAATGGACCGACATCCCGATCAGGTGAGGATGGCGCGAACGGGCTCCGATGTCCGACGCATCGTGGATGACGGCAAGTTCGCGGCACTCCTTTCCATAGAGGGCGGCGACGCGATCGAGAGCGACCTGGGAGTGCTCCGGTTGTTTCACCGACTCGGGGCGTCGTCGATGATCCTCTGTCATTCCCGGACCACCGACTGGGTCGATTCCTCCACCGACGCCCCTCGATGGAACGGGTTGAACGACTTCGGTCGCGAGGTGATCCGGGAGATGAACCGGTTGCGAATGGTGGTCGACGTGACCCACACGTCGGACGACGCCGTGCGGGATGTCCTGGAGGTTTCGACGGTCCCGGTGATTGCGTCACATTCGTGCTGCCGCGCCCTCACCGATCACGCGCGGAACCTTACCGATGAGCTGCTCGAGGCCATCGCCAAGTCGGGAGGAGTCGTCGGCATCAATTTCTACTCCGGCTTCCTGGACCAAGACTACCTCGACGAGTTCAACGCTAAGTACGACGACGTGCTCGTGGGATTGAACACGCCTCCCGACATCCCGACCGAAGAGCTGGACGCGGTGGCCAAAGAGCGCGTATACACCATCACGCGACAAGACCTTCCCCGACCGCCCTTCGATCGGATTCTGGATCACATCGACCACGCGGTAAGCGTCGCCGGGATCGACCACGTGGGTCTGGGAACCGACCTGGATGTGCCGTACTTGTCCACTCCCGAAGGTTTCGATGACGTGACCCATTTCCCTCGGGTGACGGAAGGGCTGGTAGGAAGGGACTATTCCGACGAGGATATCCGAAAGATCCTGGGTGAGAATTTCCTGCGTGTGTTTTCAGAGGTGACGGAGGGGTGAGAGCACGGGTCGAATGGACTCGCGGCGGAGCGGTTGAATCCGTCCACCGTGTCCGCATCGCCGTGTGCGACCCGGAGGGGGGCTTGGTGTCGTGGGCGGGTGATCCCGAAGCACTCACGTTCTACCGCTCATCGGCAAAACCCTTTCAGGCGTGTCCCCTGGTTGACGATGGTGTCGTCGACAAGCTCGAGCTGACGCAAGAAGAGCTGGCGGTGTGTATCGGGTCGCATAACGGTGAGCCGCGGCACGTCTCCGTGGTCACGACGCTCCTCGAGAAGGCGGGACTCGGGCCAGAGGCGCTCCGCTGTGGTGCGCATCCACCCCTCGACGATGATGCCGCGCTCGAACTCGCCCGGGCCGGCGCGTCTCCACAGGCGGTGCATCATCAATGCTCTGGCAAACACGCGGGCATGCTCGCGCTCGCGGTAGTGAACGGCTGGCCCACGGAAGGATACGACCTCGTCAAGCATCCGGTTCAACAGCGGATGATCCGCGAGATCGCGGAATGGACGACCGTCGGGCCCGAAGGCCTCCAACTCGCGACCGAGAAATGCGGCGTCACCTCGTTTGCGGTTCGTCTGCGCGACATTGCAACATCGTATGCTCGCCTGGCACATGCCGCGACTCAGGGAGCGCCGGCCGCGCTCCAGATTGTCGAGGCGATGACGACATGCCCCGGCTACGTGGCAGGGCACGGCCGGCCCGGCACCGCCCTGACGGAGGTGGCGGGGTCACGCCTGTTCGTCAAGTCGGGAGCGGAGGGAGTATTCGGCGTTGGTGTTTTGGAGAGAGGGTTGGGAGTCGTAGTAAAGGTCGAGGACGGCGCGCAACGCGCGGCCGCCCCTGCCCTGCTGGCTACGCTCGCGGAGCTAGATGTGATTACGAGTGCCGAGCTCGATCAATTGGCCCGATTCGCTCGGCCGACGATTCGGAACACGCGCGGAGATGTCGTGGGAGAGGTGCAAACGACGTTGGAGTTGGCATCTTCCGGCGGCTGAGAAAGTGCTTTTGACAGACGAGCCCTCCCACACTGCCCCAGATTAGCCACGGAATCCACGGAAAGCACGGACCCCCGCCCCACACCCGGATTGAAGAAGCGAAAAACATCCAATAACAAAGTTCCATCTTGGATATTGGATATTCAATATTGGATATTGGATATTCAATTGTGGTTCCCCTCCCCTCCCCCTCCTGCCGGATTTCTTCCTCAGCGTTGCCGATCCACCTGGTAGGGGGCGGGGAAACCAAACTCAGGGAGGTGTGCGGGGGTCCGTGCTTTCCGTGGATTCCGTGGCCATTTCAAAATCGGCCCTGCGATCCGCAGTACTAGCGCGCAAGCGCCGGCACCTCGATCCGATACTCCTGCGGCGGCTCCGCTCCCAAAAGATGCTGCACGAAATAATCCCACCGTTTGCGAATGGCATACGGATCGCCGCCGGCTCCGTGATTCCGATTGGGTAAAACCAGGAGATCGAAGTCCTTGTTTTCTTTGATCAGGGCATCGATGATCTGGCGAGTTTGGTATGGCGGGACGGTATCGTCGAGATCGCCCCACCCGATCAGCAATTTGCCTTTGAGATTGGCAGCCAAAGCACGATTGTCACTCTCGGCGTAGTAGTCGCCGACGGGGTAGCCTTGCCACTTCTCCGCCCAGATTGCGATCACCGATTCCATCGCCGCGTTGCCCGAGAATGACACCGCGACCTTGAAGAAATCGGGATGCGCGAGGATAGCGCGGATGGAGCCGTACCCCCCCGCCGAGGCGCCGTGGATCCCAACCCGGTTCAGATCTAAATATGGGTAGAGCCCCGCCAGTTGCTGCAGTCCGGTGATGTGATCGGGGAGGGTGGCGTCGCCGAAGTTCTTGTAGGAGGCGTCGTGAAACGCCTTCGACCGGAGCGCCGTGCCCATCCCATCGAGCGTCACCACCACAAATCCCAATTCCGCGCTCGCCTGCGATCCACCGAGGGCGAGCCCGAATGTTTTCGGGACGCGCTGCCTTTGGGCACCGGGATAATAATCGTCGATGATGGGATAGCTTCTCGACGGATCGAAGTTGGTGGGACGGAAAATCACGCCGTACAGATCGGTGACCCCGTCCCGCGCCTTCACCGTGAAGCGTTCCGGCCAGTTCCAACCGGTGTCAAACAGCTCGGAGAGATCGGCCTTCTCGAGTTCGCGAACAACGCGCCCGTCGCTCACCCGCCGCAGCACAGACCTCGGCTCAACATCGACCCGCGAGTAGGTGTCCACCACATATGTACCGCTGGGAGAGAACCGCACATCGTGATCCGCATCTTCGGGGGTGAGCAATACAAGCTCGGTCCCGTCGAAATTGATGCGGTAGAGATGGCGATAGTACGGGTCACGTCCCGGCTCCCGTCCCCCCGCCGTGAAGTAGATTTGCCGCTCGGTCTCGTCCACGCGAAGGATCTGCCGCACCACCCACTCACCCGATGTGATTCGGTTTTCGAGCGCTCCGGTTCTCCCGTCGTACAAGTACAGGTGTCCCCAGCCGTCCCGCTCCGAAAACCAGATGATCTCTGCGCCATCGCCGATGAACCGGATGTTGGGTGTGCCATTCGCACCGTAGTCGACGGTGAGTTCCACGAACGTGGGACTTCGCTCCTCGATGATGACGCGGGTCTCGCCCGAGCTCGCGTCCACTTCGAAGAGCGTTACGGATTTCCAGCCTCGGTCTTCAGCGACCACATACAGGCGCTCGGAGTCATCGCTCCACCAGATCTGGGTGAAGTCGAACGGAGTCCAGAACATGGAGAGGAGCGGCTCCCAATCGACCCGCACCATGGACCTGCGCTCGATGTCGAAGATCACGAGCTCGGCGCGGGGCACGATGGAGTCACCCGGGTTGGGGGCCCGATAGGTGAAGACGACCGGCGCACCGCTTCCGTCCGGCGGCGCTTGGATCAAGACCTGTTCGGCGACGCCGCGTTGATCTGTCCGTTGGGTGACGAGCTTCTTGGAGTCGGGCGACCACAGACCGGGGAGCGGCCGACGGATCTTGAAGCGACGATCGGTGATCGGCGCCTGCCTCGCCTCGGGCCGTGTGCCGTAGTCGTAGTAGGGCTCTCCGTCGTCGGTGAGCTGGATCTCTTCCGTCCCGTCTCTCGATCGCACGTACAGATTGTGCTCGCGCGGGAACGCAATCTCACGCCCGTCCGGCGAGAGCCGGCCGTGCCCCAAAATCCGAGGTGGCTTGGGCACGGTTCGGCATTGATAGTTCTCTAGCAGGTTGCGGAAAAATTCATGGTGAGCCGCGTTTGTCCGGGTAACACGACGGTGTACCAGCGTGCGGTCCCCTATTACCGCCCCCGCGGTGCGGTCGGCGTGACGAATGCGGCCCACACTGCCCCATCAGGGGCTGCCTCCGGCCAGGGTCAGGGTGCGTATCCGCATCAGATTGTAGACCGCGGCCGTAAACGTAAACACCCACCCGACCCGCGGGGTCCCGCGATGTCGGAGTTTGCGTAACAACCCAATCGTCTTGCCCCACCCGTAGATCTCTTCCACTTTTTTGCGCTGCCGTTGACTGATCGCATAGCTGGGATGGCGCGTCGTCCGGCCATCCACCGCGCTCCGCAACCGCGTGCGGTGCACGTTCGGCGTGACGTGGGGCGTCCAGCCCAACGCCCGCAGCGTGTCGACAAACCCGCACCGATCATAACCCTTGTCCGCCCCCAACGTCCGACGCCGGGCCGTCGGCGGTAAGCTCCCCACCATCGCCAGCGCACTCGCACACTCCGCCTCGTAGCCGGGCTGCGTCACGTCGGTCGCCACCACGAGCCCGTGCCGATTATCCATCAACACACTCGCCAAGTACGCCAATTGCGCGCCTTGCCCCCCACTCTTCCGCGTCAACCGCGCCTCCGGGTCCGTCCGCGACGCATGCGTCGCATTCGTCCGTTTCTCCTGGCGAAACGTCACGCTCGGATTCCCCGGATCATCGTCCGTTGGCGGGCGGGTGCCGGCCTTCGGCTGAAAACTCTTCTGACTCGCCCACGCGTCCAGCAAGGTCCCGTCGACGGTGAAATGCTCATTCGACAACAACGCCCGCCGCTCCGCCTCCTGTAACACTTCGGCCAGAAACGCATCCGCGATGCCCCCCTCGACCAGCCGCGTCCGATTCTTCGTAAAGACCGTCGGCACCCACACCGCGTCGTCCAGATTCAACCCCACAAACCATCGGTACAGGATGTTGTAATCGAGCTGCTCCATCAGCTGCCGCTCGCTCCGGATCGTATACACCACCTGCAGCAATAACGCGCGTAACAAATGTTCCGGGGGAATCGACGGCCGGCCCCGCCGCGCGTACAGCCGGTCCAACTGCGGCGAGAGCCGGGCTAACACCGGGTCCACCAGCGCCCGCAGGGCGCGCAACGGATGGTCGGAGGGCACCCGATCCTCCGCACTGATATAGCTGAACAGCGCCGACTGATTCGTCTTGTTCCCGCGCATCGTGGCACTCCCATCGAGGTCCCTCTACGATAAGAACTTCCGGCTCGCGATGCTATCGTCCATTACCCGACTTTTTCCGCAACCTGCTAGAGCGCACGCCCACCGCTCGTCCTGCAGATCGAACTCGATGCCTCTCCCTTGATCGACGAAGTCGAATTGGGCGAACGGCAACCCCTCCGGACCGTAGGTCTGTTCGGTGCCAAACGTATTTTCGGTTGCGGCCGAGAGAACGCTGGCGAGCCGGTCATGATCGAACGCAGGCTCGCGTCGGTTACGAGCAGGGTCCACCACGACGAACTGGTGGCCCTGCGATGATTGGCGGCGATACCAGAAGCGATCGCTCCCGTCGATCCAGTTCGGCGCAACGCTGATGTTGCGGACGAGTCCGGCGAAATTCCACGGAAGGAACTGTTCCGCCCTCGCGTAGTCGGCTGCCGAGACCTCGGGTGGATCCTGAGCCTCTGCCACGCCGAAACCGAGCAGCACGGTGACGGCCGCGATCGAGCAACCGCGGAGCGGTGCGCAAGTTACGGAGTTGCGGCCAAAGAGCATGATTACGAACCACCCGCGGCGTCTGTCCGTTGGCCGTTGCGTTTGACCACCACGCCACCCTTCATCACGAAGGAGACGTTTTCGAGCGCGCTGACGTCGTCGAGCGGATTCGCGTCCACCGCGACCACATCGGCGAGCTTGCCTACCTCGAGCGTTCCGATCTCACGCTCCAGGCCCAGCACCCTGGCGGCGTTGATCGTGGCGGCTTTGATCGCCTGCATCGGGCTGAGTCCGAGCCGGACCAGCTCCGCGAACTCGCGGGTGGCCTGGTCGAACGGGAAGATACAGTCCGAGCCGAATGCCACCTTGACTCCTGCCGCAAACGCGGCTCGGATACGCCGGTCGCGCTCGACCATGAGCGCACGCCCTTTGGCAACACTCTCCTCGGCGTATCCGACGTTGGGACCTTCCTCAACGACGTAGTTCAGCACGTAGATCGTGGGCACGAGCCACGTTCCTCGTTCCTTCATGAGGGCAATCCCCTCTTCATCGATCAAGATCCCATGCTCCACCGCGTCGACGCCGGCGCGGACGGCGGCCTTGATCCCTGCGGTCCCGATCGCATGCACCGTGATCTTCTTTCCGTGCCGATGCGTCTCATCCACTGCGGCGAAAAGTTCCTCATCGGTGTATGCGGTGACGTTGGGGTTGTCTCCCGCAGACATCACACCTCCGGTCGCCGCCAACTTGATCCAGTCCGCTCCGTGCTTGATCTGCTCCCGGATGGCATAGCGCATCTCGTCCGGTCCGTCCACCACCAAACCTGGAGCCCGGGTCTCCAAATCCGGCGCGAGATCGTTGTAGTCGCCGTGGCCGCCCGTCGACGAGATCATGTGAGGAGCGATCAGCATCCTCGGGCCCACGAAGGCACCGCGGTTGATGGCATCTCGCACCGCGACGGGGAAGTAATAGGCACCGTCATCGCCAGGGACGCGGAGCGTGGTAAAGCCCCAGCTCAGGAGCTCCTGGGCGCCCTTCAAACCGCCCAGCGCCTTGGCGGCACTGGAGCGATTCATGCCACCCGCATGGAGATGGACATGGAGGTCGATGAGGCCCGGGAGACAGGTCGATTCGCTCAGATCCACTTGGCGCGCTCCCGACGGCGCTCGCACATCGCTGCCCATCTCAACGATTCGTCCCTCCCGAACCAGCACGGACACGTTGGGGATGCGCTCGTCGGACTGTCCGTCGATGATCCAGCCGCAACGAAGAACCACGGTCTGGGCCGCGACGGGAGTGGCGCCTGCAATCAGCGCCACCAGTGCGAGTGAGAAGACGGTGTTGCCCTTCATCACGTAGCCTCTCCGCGTTCGGTGAACTTCATGCATGCTACGATCGACTCGTTTCGTTCCGATCATCGTTGTCCCTCCACGAGTTCTTTGAGGGCGACCAGCTCTCGGTCGAACCGGGGCTGGTTGAGCTCATAGCCCTCTCGCTCCATCTCTGCGAGCCGCTGCGCCGTCATCCCCCGGGCCTCTTCTCGCGGTAGCAGCGTTTCGGTGTACACATCGTAGGTCACCCGCGTGCGGCCGCCCCGCTCGGTCAGCGTCCACGTCGCGAATCCCAGCAGCGTTTCCTCGGAACCGGGGAGGTAGAGCTTGATCGTGCGCCGCTCATTGGGCACCAGTTCGGCGTTCTTCACCAGAAAGACGATCGTCTCAGGGTCAGCGGGATCGAACGCGGCCAGCACTTCGCCCACCGCCCCAGGCTGCCCTGCGTGGTGTCGCAACGAGAGTCCCTGCTTCCACCGGCTCGGCTCGACGATGTATGGCCAGACGACAGAGGCGGGACGGTCTATCGCCACCGTGCTATGCGTGATGAGGTCGGTGGCCTGCCGCGCACGGTGTTCCTGAGCGGCCGTTACCGACGGAATGGAAAGAAGCACCAACGAGAGGGAGACCGCGATGCAGGGAGTCATCCAGCTGACCTTCATGTATGGTTCCTTTGATCGCGATCCACAAACCGGCCACTGCACAGCGACCGGATCAACCAGTACCCTCTATCGGCTGCTCACCACTGTTACCGCCTCGGGCTTCAGATGCTCCTGAAAATACCGCCGGCTCGCCTCCATATAGTATCGCTGGCTGGCGCCCGTCGGCCAGTGATTCTGCTCGGGAAGTACGACGAGGTCGTACGGTTTTCCAACCCGAACGAACGATTCCACGATCTTCATGGTCGCCGAGAAGGTGGCGTTCACATCGCTGGTCGAGTGGATCAGGAGCAGCTTCCCCTCGAGCTTGTCGGCGTAGGGATGACTCGAGCTGGCCTCATAGGCCGCGGGGTTGTTTTGCGGCAGGCCCATATACGGCTCGATTGCGTACGCCATGTGATCGTAGTGATCCATGACCCCGTTGGTCGCGACCCCGGCATGATAGACGTCGGGAGCAGTGAGCATCGCCCGGACGGTCATGTATCCGCCCCATGACCCGCCGAAGATGCCCACCCGGCCGAGATCCATGTAGGAACGCTCTCGACCGAGCTGTCTGAGCGTGGCGACGTGGTCCGGAATCTCGTGACTCCCAAACTCGAGGTAGACGACGTCCTGAAACGCCTTGCCGCGCTCCGTGGTGCCCCGTCCGTCGACCAGAAACGTGATGAATCCCAACTGCGCCAGAGCAGCCGCCCGAACTCCGCGCCCGTCGGTGAACGTACGAGGGACCCACGTGGTCTGCGGGCCGTTGTAGATGTAGTCGAGAACGGGGTACCGGCGCCTCGGATCGAAGTCATGGGGCTTGTACAGCACTCCGTGCAATTCCGTCTCGCCGTCGTCGGCTTTGACGATGAACTCTTCTGGTGGCCTCCAGCGCAAGTCGGCGAGCGCATCGGTGTCAGCGGTCGACAGGGTACGGATGAGTCGACCATCGGCGGCCCGTAACTCCGTCGTCGGGGCGCGGGCGACGGTGGAGTGGGTATCGATGAAGTATTGCTTGGATGGGGAGAACGCGACGGCGTGCTGGCCGGTTGCCTCCGTCAGGCGCGTGAACCCTTTACCGTCGAGACCCACACGATAGAGATGCGTGTCATAAACCCGCTCCTCGGCGTGTGCGGTGAAATAGACCCATCCTTCTTCTGGATCGACGGAGGTCACGCCCAGCACGGGAAACTCACCCTCGGTCAATCGGCGAATGAGTGTTCCGTCGAGACCGTACAGATAGAGATGATCCCACCCGTCTCGCTCAGAGATCCATAAAAAACGCTCGCCGTCCGGGAGCAACGTGAAGAGCTGTCTCCAACCGGGGTTGGAGGCGATGCCCTTGATGAACGTGTCCTGCGTCTCCTCCAGCACCACCCGGGCTGCACCCGTGTTCGGGTCTGCGGCCATGAGATCCAGCTTCTTGAATTCGCGACTCATGCGAAGGAACAGCAACTCCGAGCCGTCCGGGGTCCAGCCGATGACGAAGAGTTGGTGATCCTCCTCGCCGACGTCGACGGGTACCGCGGTCTTGGCCAACACGTCGACGATATGGAGCTCCGTGCGCGGCATCGAGCCACCGGCCTTGACATACGGCGCCCACTCGACCTCTTCGATGGTCTTGAGCCAGTGGACGATGGGCACGGAGTCCGTCATCCGAGTATCGACCTTCGTGACCGCTAGCTTGTAGCTGTTTGGTGACCACTTCGCCCCGGAGACATTCCATGCGTACCCCGGAACGCCGTCGGCAATGAGCGGCTGGCTGCGGCCGTCGCTGGCGGAGCGTAGCCAAAGGCCGTCGTCCATCTCACCGGCGAACCAGCGCCCGTCGGGAGACGGCACCTCCATGATGTCGGCCGCCCCTGCGAAGAAGCCCTTCCGGACCGCCTGCGGTGTAGTGCGGCTCTTCTCCGCTTCGGACTTGGACGGCGTTCGGGTGATGGTGTAGTCGTCGAGCCTGAGCACCAAGTCGCGCGAGTCGACGGTAAACGCGATCGCGGATTCCGTCTCGTCGGTGAACGCGAAGGAACTAAAGGGAAGACCGGCATACGGAGCCTCGTGCCCCAACTCGGCGGCAACCGCGCCTCGCAACCGATCCGTATCGAACAGCGGCGCCTTGGAGTCTGCCGCCGGATCCACTTTGTAGATAATGGTCTGATCCGGAGCCCCCTCCACGTACCAGAAGCTGTTCTGGTCCGCCATCCAATGCGGCACGACCGTTCCACCCTTCACCAGCTGGGCGAACTCGAGGTATCGGTAGTACATCGAGTCCCGTGCGGATGCCTCTTGTGCGCGGACGGGCGTGACGATGCACGACAGACACAGGAGCAATCCAGGGATCACGTAGCGGCCGTGGGACATGTCTTCGACTCCTGTTGTTTGGTTATTCCGGAAATGTCGGGATAAGTGACTGAAGGGGCAACTACCGTCTACCGACGGCCTCGGTCGGCGAAGACCCATCCCAACCCCAGATATGGCCACGGAATCCACGGAAACCACGGAAACCCCGCCCCCCTCCCGGAATTTGGGTTCCCCTCCCCCAACCTCCTGCCGAAATTCTTCCTATGCGTTTGCCGATCCACCTGGTGGGGGGGGACGGGAACCACAAATCCGGGTGTGGTGCGGGGGTCCGTGGTTTCCGTGGATTCCGTGGCCATTAAATCGCCGCTACGCGCGCCCACTGCACGCGACTCACCCCATACCAATTACCATGCAAAGTCAGCATCGAGATTACGAACAAGAAACGTGAACTGTTCCGCCATGCTATCAACACCATCTTCATCGCTCCAGGAGCTGTGCCCGGCTCCACGGACGATGCGCAATATGGCGACCTGGCCCGGGCGGGCATGGTGCTGCACTTCGGCAACGAACGCGTAGCCCTGCGCCGCTATGCCGTCGAGCTCGGCCACGATGGTGAGGAGAGCGGGCTTCCGGTCCGCGGGGGTCACGTTTTGGAGCGGTGAATAGGCACGAATGTATTGGAAGGCATCCGGATCGCTCGAGGGGGTTCCGAGCTCGGGAATGTCCCCCGCCAACGGGTTGGTGAGTGGGACCTGTGAAATCACAGCACCGAAGAGGTCCGGACGCTGATTGAAGACCGTGGCCGTTAGGAGACCCCCGGCGCTCAAACCGGACACCCCGATCCCCTCTGGCGTGGTGTACCCCTGATCGATCAGATACGTAGCGGCGGCGATGAAATCGTCGAAGGTCGTTTGCTTGTTCTCTCGCATACCGGCGCGATGCCATGCTTCCCCATACTCGCCCCCTCCCCGAAGACCTGGAACGGCCACCATGCCGCCGATCCTGAGCCAGGTGAGTATGCCGATCAGATAGTTGGGGGTAATCGCCTGGCCCCATCCTCCGTATCCAAACATGTAGACCGCCATCCTCCCATTGGGCTCCAACCCCTTCCGATGGATGAGGAACATCGGAATGGAGGTACCGTCTTTGGACGGGTAGAAGACCTGGTTGACCTCGAAATCCGAGATGTCATCCGGCACCGACGAGGACCACACACGCTCCAGCGTCTGCTCCTTCATTTTGTAGTGATATGTCGCCAAGGGGATGAGGAATGAGCCGGCGTGAATGCTGATGAAACGCTCGCGCGGCTCTTTCTGAAGTCCGGCCACGGTCACTGGATTCGGAAACGCCAGGGTGCGGATTTCGCGTCCGTCGGAATCGAAAACCTTGACGGAGTGCTTCACATCGGAGGTATACACAGCGAAGATCTTCTCGTCGCTCATGATCGCCTGTTTCGCGAGGATGTCTTCGGACTCGGGAACGACCACCTCCCAGTCTCGATTCGATGTCTGGTCCGGCTGGATAGCAACGATTCGCCCGTTAGGGGCGTCGATCGTCGTTTCGAAGTAGAACTTCTGCCCGCGGTTGCCCAAGAATCGAGCCTCACCAAGACCGTCGGGTATGAGGGTCTTGAATTCAGTACCTGCTGAAAGAGGCCGAACATGAAAGCCGTCCATGCCCGCGCCGAACAGATGATGATTCAACAGTAGGTATCGTCCGTCATCAGTGACGATCGGCAAAGGAGAATCCGCGGCAGCGGTCCCTTGAAAAGCCTGAACGAGCGCGTCCTGGGCGTGAGGCGTCCCGAACACATGCCAGTAGACGCCGTCGCGCAGGTTGTCCTCTACTTGTGGTGGTGGGAAGTCTCGCAGATTTCGCATCAAGTTGTAGTAGAAGCCCCGCTTGTTGGGATGCCACGCGATGTTGATCCCTGCGGTCCCCTTCACGACACCATCGATGTCGTGCCCCTGTTCAATGTCGTGGATGTAGACGTCTTTGAACGCGCTTCCCTGTATCGTCTTCGCATACACGACATGGTTCCCGTCAGGGCTTATCGAAGCATCCTCCCGGAGTACTTGAATGCTGCCATCGGCCGTCGACAGCGAACTCTCCAAAACAGTGACGAAGTCCTCGGTTCCTGTTTCCCGTCGGTACAGCCCCGGACGCACTGCGTCGCCAACGGCCTCCCATTTGAACTCGTAGTTGCCGCGATAGATGATCACGGACGCCGCCCCCGAACGTTTTCTTGGTCGATGCGCGTTCTGAGCTTTGCCTTCGTTCCGGTGCCGTCGAAGTAACTCGCGGTGAGACTCTCCTGCGCAGCCATCCATTCCTTCGTCTGCACATCGTCCAAATCGTTCATCCATCGATACGGATCGGGGACCGACGTCCCATGGTACAGGTCGACGTGATCGCCTCTTGGAGCCTCCGGGTAGGAGAGATCTGCGAATCGACCCCGCTCGCTCCCCAAGGAGTCATCCCCGCACCCGATCAGACAGAGAGACAGCAGACTGAGCGGGATGGCGCGCACCGCCTTCGTTAGGCTCTCGTGCATACCAAACGACATTTCGCAGGCCTCCTGGCTGGATCGTTCCCGCCCAAAACTCCACCCTCAATCATCAACAATCAAGACGCACCGGGTGGCAGGCGAATCCCTTACGGCCTCGGTCGACGATGACCGATCTCAACGTATAATGGCCACGGAATCCACGGAAACCCCGCCCCCCTCCCGGAATTTGGGTTCCCCTCCCCCCCACCAGGTGGATCGGCAGCGCAGCGGAAGAAATTCGACAGGAGGTTGGGGGAGGGGAACCACAAATCCTGGTGTGGGGCAGGGGTCCGTGGTTTCCGTGGATTCCGTGGCCATAAAATCGCCGCGTCGCGCGCCACTCCCTCACGACTCACCGCCCACCCCTTACCACCCACATGTCACCACCCACAGTTTACAGTCCCGTATCGTGAACCAGAGGCACCCATGATATTTCGTCGAGGAAGCATTCCAAAGCTGCTCGCGGTTGTGTGGTTGATGCAAGCCGTTGCAGCGACTACGGCTACATCCCAAGAACAACGCCCAAAAGTCGACCTCGATCGCCTCGCGGCATATATCGAATCGGCGCGAGCGCTGTGGGAGGTGCCGGGCCTGGCCGTGGCGGTGGTGAAGGACGACAAGGTCGTCATGGCCCGCGGGTTCGGGGTGCGGGAGGTCGGCAAGGCCGCCCCGGTGAACGAGCACACCATCTTTGCCCTCAGCTCCATGGGCAAGGCGTTTGCGGCGGCGGCGGCGGGGGTGATGGTCGACGAGGGCAAGCTGGATTGGGACGATCCCGTCGTGGAGCACCTGCCGTGGTTCCAGTTGGCCGATCCCTGGATCACCAGACACGTGACGGTGCGCGACCTGCTCTCGCATCGGGGCGGGATCGCCGGAGACGTGAGCTGGGTCGCCACCACCGCCCCACGCAAGGAGATCGTGCGCCGGGCACGGTATTTGACTCCCGTCTCCAGTTTCCGCTCGCGCTACAACTACAGCAACGTGGGGATCACGACCGCGGGCCTGGCGGTCGCGGCCGCCGCCGGTGTGGACTGGCACACGGTTATGAACGAGCGCGTGCTACGGCCGCTCCGAATGGACTCGAGCAACACGCACCTTAACGATCTCTGGGACTCGGCCGACATCGCGCCGTGCTATCTGTGTGCGCTCGATCATCCGGTGGGCATCGAGCAGTCGAAGCACCGGAACATCGTGATGCCACACGTAAGGGAAGATGGAGAAGTTCGTCCGATCGCGTGGCGCACGGTCGACAACATCGCGCCGGCCGGATCGATCAACTCCAATGTGGTGGACATGGCGCAGTGGCTGCGCATGCACCTTGGGAAGGGGATGTACGATGGCCGCCGTTTTCTGAGCGAGGCGGTCGTCAACGAGATGCATACGCCCCAAATCGTCATCCGCCCGGACGAGTTACCGATCGGGCCTACACTGCCAGAAGCAGAGGATCGGTTTCACTTCTGGGCCTACGGCCTGGGCTGGCGCATGAACGACTACCGGGGCCAAAAGATGATCTGGCACACCGGCGGCATCACCGGCTTCTACTCGATCATGGCGTTGCTCCCCGACGCCAACGTCGGTGTGGTGGTGCTCACGAATGGTTGGCGCGGTTCACCGGCACTGCTGGTCTACGCCATCGTGCTCCGCCTGTTCGACGCCTACTTGGGCGGCCCGGCGAGCGACTGGGCCACAGAGCTGCTCGCCCGATCGGAGGCGGTCGGGGCCCAACAAGACGAAGGCCGGCGACTATTCGACGCATCGAGGATCGAGGGCACGTCGCCGTCACTGCCGCTGGACGGGTACGCGGGCAGATACGTCCATCCGCTGCACGACGAGATTCGACTCGATGTGCGAGATGGTCGGCTGATCCTCGAGTTCCCCGGCGCGCTGGAGGGCGCGCTGGAGCACTGGCACTACGACACGTTCCGCGTCCGGTGGCAGAGCCCGTCCCGCACCCTCAGCCTGGCAACGTTCTCTTTGGATGCACAGCAACGGCCCGTGCTCACACTCCAGGGCTACGGTGAGTTTCGGCGACTTCAGGAATAGAGCATGCTGAACCAGAAACCCTGCAGAAGGAATGCTCATGAACCGATCGAGTAGTACCGGACTCATCCTCCTGGTCGCATCTGGCGTTTGCGTTCACAGCGCTGCAACAGCACAAGCACCCGACCGGGATGCGATCTCGAAAGCCGTGGCCGGCCTCGAGCTTCGGAGCATCGGGCCCGCGGTGATGGGCGGCCGCATCGCGGACGTCACCGTACACCCACAAAACCGCAGCACGTGGTACGTGGCCGCGGGGTCCGGTGGGCTGTGGAAGACGACGAACGCCGGCATCACCTGGAAGCCGGTCTTCGACGAGCAACCGTCCTATTCGATCGGCACGGTCACGGTCGATCCGACGAGCCCCGATGTCGTGTGGGTCGGAACCGGTGAGAACGTGAGCGGCCGCCACGTGGGCTGGGGCGACGGCGTGTATCGCAGCCGCAACGGTGGAAGTTCCTGGCAACAAGTGGGGCTCGAGACATCGCAGCACATTGGGAAGATTCTGGTCGACCCGCGCGACGGCAATGTGGTCTTCGTTGCGGCCGAAGGCCCGCTTTGGTCCGCCGGTGGTGAGCGCGGTCTCTATAGGACGATCGACAGAGGCGCCACATGGACGGCGGTGCTCGAGATCGACGAGAATACCGGCATTACCGACGTGGAGTTCGATCCTTCGAATCCCGACGTGCTGTATGCCGCCGCGTATCAACGGCGGCGTCACATCTGGTCGCTGCTCGCCGGCGGCCCGGAGTCCGGCATCTACAAGTCCACCGATGGCGGCGAGAGTTGGCGACGCATCGACGTTGGTCTGCCTAAAGGCGACATGGGGAAGATCGGTCTCGCGGTGACCGCCGCGGACCCGGACATCGTCTACGCCACCATCGAAGCGAACGACGAAGAACGGGGCTTTTATCGATCTCGCGACAAAGGGGAGAGCTGGGAGCGTCGTGACCCCTACATCTCGGGAGGAACCGGTCCGCATTACTACCAGGAGATCGAAGCCTCACCACAGGACCCCGATCTCGTATATCAGATGGATGTCTTTCTCCACGTCACACGGGACGGAGGCGCGAGCTTCGACTATCTGGGCACGGGACGCGAAAAGCACAGCGACAACCACGCGATGTGGATCGACCCGGACGACGGGAACCACCTAATCGTGGGAACCGATGCCGGTCTCTATGAAACGTTCGACGACGGTACGACCTGGCGTCATTTCCCGAACCTGCCCGTGTCCCAATTCTACAAGCTCGCCCTCGACAACGCGGAACCGTTTTACAACGTGCTCGGTGGGGCGCAGGACCTGGGCACGCTGCTTGGCCCGTCGCGCACGATGCACGTGGAGGGGGTGCGCAACCGCGACTGGTACGTCCCCATGGGAGCCGACGGGTATGGCGTCGCGTTCGACCCCGAAGATCCGAATACACTTTACCTGGAGACGCAGCAGGGCAACCTGTATCGCGTCGACCGCCGAAGCGAGGAAGCCCTGGACATTCAACCCCAGCCCGCTCCCGGCGACCCACCCGAGCGTTGGAATTGGGACGCACCGATCCTTGTCAGCCCCCACGCGTCGAACCGCCTCTACTTCGGTTCGCAGCGCGTCTGGCGCAGTGACGATCGGGGCAACTCTTGGACTCCCATCAGCGGCGACCTCACGCGGAACCGCAACCGCTACGAGCTCGAGCTGATGGGACGGGTGTGGAGTGTGGACGCACTCTATGACAACGGCGCGATGTCAAAATACGCCACGCTCACCGCCATCTCCGAATCACCGGTCGCCGAGGGCGTGCTGTATGCTGGGTCCGATGACGGATTGATACAGGTGAGCGAAGACGGCGGGCAAAACTGGACCGCCACCCAAGGTCTCCCCGAGGTTCCGGAGCTTTCCTTTATAAATGACATAGAGGCCTCCCAGCACGACGCCGCAACGGTCTACGCCGTTGCGGATGCGCACAAGACCGGCGACTTCAGCCCCTACGTGTTCGAGAGCACCGACCGCGGCCGAAGCTGGCGCTCGATCAGCGGTGATCTTCCTGCGGGTACCATCGTGTGGGCCCTGCAACAGGACCACGTGAACCCCGACCTGCTCTTTATCGGTGCGGAGTACGGGCTCTACTTCACACCGAACCGTGGCGTGAACTGGTTCAAGCTGAGCGGCGCCCCCACGATCGCGTTTCGCGACCTCGAGCTCCAACGGCGGGATGGAGACCTGGTTGGCGCGACGTTCGGACGGGGGTTCTATGTTATGGACGACTACACGCCGCTGCGCGACATTACGCCCAGCACTCTAGCTGGGAACCACCTCTTTCCCGTGCGCGATGTGTGGTGGTACGTCCCCAACGTTCCCATGCAGGCGCGGGGCGAACCAACACTCGGCAGCACCGAGTACACGGCGCCCAATCCCCCGTTCGGAGCGACCTTCACGTACCACTTGAGTGAAGCCCCCTCGACCCAACGCGAAGCCCGTCGTGCCACCGAGCGCGAGCTGCGCGAGCGGGGGGAAGACGTTCCGTTCCCCGGTTACGAGCGTCTCTTGCGAGAGACGACGGAGGGCGAGCCGCGCGTGCTCCTGATGGTGCGCGACGATGAGGGACAGGCCGTGCGTTGGGTGGAGGGACCGGCCGACGTTGGACTGCACCGGGTGAGCTGGGACCTACGCGGGCCACCGCCGGACCCGGTGGATCTCACGACGCCGGAGTTCGTGCCACCCTGGGCAGGCCCACAGCAGGGCCCGCTCGTTGCGCCGGGGCGTTACCGAGTAGAGCTGGCTCTCGTCAACCGAGCCGGCCTGCAGTCGCTCGGTCCCCCTCGAGCATTCCAGGTGAAACCCCTGCCCACTGCTCCTCCAGGCACCGATTTCACCGTCGTGGCTGCGTTCCAACGCGATGCCGGTGAGTTGAGACGGCGCGTGGCCGGCGCCGGCGCAGAGATCGGACGGGTGCAAGACCAACTGCGACACATGAGGGCGGCGCTGGTCGAGACGCCCCGCGCCGACCCCGCGCTCTTCGCTCGGCTCGACGCGTTGGGCGCGGCATTGAGCGCCTTGAGCACCAGGCTTTCGGGAGACCGGGCTCGCGCGCGACTCAACGAGACGAGCGTGCCCTCGATCAGCAATCGCGTGGGGCGAGTGGTGAATGGGCATTGGGATACCCGGCAGACGCCGACGGCGACCCACCGACGCAACCTCGAGATCGCCCGCAACGACTTCGACGACTTGCGCCGCGACTTGTCGACTCTGATTGAGACCGACCTGTCATTGCTCGAGGCGGATCTTGAAACAGCTGGGGCACCTTGGACGCCGGGGCGGAAGAGATGATCCGGGGAAGGCCGCGTGGGAGGGGCGCCCGTAGGCGATTGAATGGCCACGGAAAGCACGGAAAGCACGGAAACCCCGCTCCCCTCCCTGACTTTGGGTTCCCCGCCCCCCACCAGGTGGATCGGCAACGCGGAGGAAACAACCCGGCAGGAGGTTGGGGGAGGGGAACCACAATCCGGGTGTGGGGCGGGGTTTCCGTGCTTTCTGTGCTTTCCGTGGCTCATCTGGGGTGGGTTGGGATGGGTCTTCGTCGACCGAGGCCGTTGACGGATTATGGGAGGACAAGTTGTCCCTTCAATCACCTTCCGCGAACAACCTGAAATAAACGCAATGAGAAACCGAGAGAATCCCATGATGAACAAGAAACTGATCTCGCTTGCATTCTTTTTCTTCGCCGCGTCGGCCACCGCCCAGGAGTCCGAGTGGGACGTCACGGTTCCGCGCGGGGAAACTCGCACGATCGATTTCGCGACCAGCGAGGGAACGTTCATGTCGGTGGACATTTCTCCCGACGGCGCGTGGGTGGTGTTCGATTTGCTCACTCACGTCTACCGCGTGCCGGCCGGCGGCGGTGACGCGGAGTGCCTGACCTGCAACAGCGGGATTGCGCTCAATTACAATCCGCGCTACGCGCCCGACGGGACGCAAATCGCCTTTATCTCCGACCGTAAGGGCCAGAACAACCTCTGGATCATGGACGCCGACGGCGCCAACCCGAAGCAGGTTACCGACGACCTCATGGTGCGGGCGTTCGACCCGGAGTGGACCCCGGACGGGCGTTATCTCATGGTGCGCCGACAGGAGATGGCCGCCCTCGGACAGTCCGAGGAGAGCAGCGGGATCTGGCTCTACCATATAGACGGAGGAAGCGGCGTAGAGATCGTGGGCTCCGACGTTCCGGCGGCGGGATCACCGTCGGCGTCTCCGGACGGGCGATACGTCTATTTCCACGCGTCCGAGCCTGGGACCAGAGACCCCCTGCGCGGAGCTTTCCAGCTCCGTCGGCTGGACCTGCAAACCGGCCGCATCCTCCAGCTCACCCACGGCGTGGAGGGAGGAGGCTACCGAGGCTCTTCCGGAGGAGCCTACGCGCCCGAGGTGTCTCCCGATGGCCGCTACCTCGCCTTCGCCCGCCGCGTACCGGACGGCCGGATTGCCTTTAAAGGGCACGAGTATGGACCGCGGACGGCGCTGTGGCTTCGGGACCTGGAAACTGGGGAAGAGCGGCTGCTCATGGATCCGATCGAGGTCGACTTGGCGTACGCGTTTGGCCGCTATACACAGCGCGTCCTGCCCGGATTCTCCTGGTCCGGCGATGGCCGTTCCGTCGTCATCACCCAGGGGGGAAAGATCCGGCGAGTGGAGGTTGCCACCGGTGATGTCACCACAATCCCGTTCACGGCCCGGGTCCGTCGGGAAATCTCGGAGATGGCATACCGTTCGTTTCGCATTCCCGATCGGGAGCTGGACGTGAAATTCCTCCGGTGGCACACCGGCTCTCCGGACGGACGGCGGATGGTCTTCCAAGCGGTGGGGAAGCTCTGGATCGTGGACCTCCCATCCGGCACCCCGCAGCGCCTGACCCCCGATAGCTTCGAGCCGTTCGAGTTTTCGCCCGCCTGGTCTCCCGACGGGCGTTGGTTGGCATTTACTACCTGGAATGGCCCGGGCGGGGGACACCTGTGGCGCGTTCGTTCCGCCGGTGGTGAACCCGAGCAACTCACGCGCGAGACGGGAGAGTACGTCCACCCGGCTTGGAGCCCGGATGGAATGGAGATCGCGTTGATGCGGGGCTCGGGAGCCTCGCTCCGCGGGCAGACGTTCTTGAACAATCCTTTCTATCGTTTGGTCCGCGTTCCGGCCGCAGGCGGCACGATGGAGCCGGTGACGGAGGTGGAGCACCCCGAAGAATGGTCCTTCCTCATGAATGCGCGCCGGCAGATCGTCCGGCCTTCGTGGGGTCCCGAGGGCCGGATCTTCTTCCCCGAACGCGTGAAATTGGGTGCACGGGAAAACCGGACCCGTTTCGTCTCGGTCCGGCCGGACGGGAGCGACCGGCGCGTCCACCTCACCTTCCCGGACGCGGACGAGGTTGTTCCCTCCCCCGATGGCCGATGGGTTGCATTTCAGGAAGCCGACAACGTGTACCTCATCCCGGTGCCCCGCCACGGACTGGGACGCGACCCGCTGCACGTCGAGAAGCGGAAGGGTTCCCTTCCGGTGCAGCAGCTCACCTTGGAGGGAGGATTGTTCCCGCGCTGGCGTGACGCTTCCACCCTCGAGTACGGGAGCGGAAACCGCTACTTCGCGCATCGGCCGGCGGACGGTGTCACCGACACTACCCGAATCCAACTCACCGTGCCCCGCCGCCGTCCGCAGGAGACGATTGCTCTCACCGGCGCTCGCATCATTACGCTCCGTAACCGCGAGGTCGTGGACCGTGGCGATGTGGTGGTCACCGGTGGCCGGATCGCGTGCGTGGGTCGGTGCGACACTTCGGGTGCCGACCGGGTGGTGGACGCCTCGGGTACCACCATCATCCCCGGCTTGGTGGACATGCATGCCCACCACTACGTGGAACACCACGGTATCCTGCCAAAGCGAAACTTCGAGCAGGCGATCTATCTCGCCTACGGCGTCACCACGAGCCTCGACAACTCGATGTGGTCGCAGGTCGTGTTCCCCGCGGGCGAGCTGATTGCCGCGGGGAAAACCCTCGGCTCGCGTACGTACAGCACGGGTGATCCACTGTATTCGGGAGATGGACCGCGATGGAACGATCTGTCGAGCGCGGAGGTCGCGGAGCAAAACGTGAATCGTGTCGTCTCGTGGGGTGCCGTGTCCATCAAGCAGTACCAACAGCCGCGAAGGGACCAGCGCCAGTGGGTGGTCGACGCCGCCCGGAAGCGGGGCGTCATGGTCACCGCCGAGAGTGGCGACCTCTTTTACAACCTGTCCATGGTCATGGATGGACACACGGGGTGGGAGCACTCCTTGAGCGTGGTGCCGGTCTATCGCGACGTGACCCGCTTCATGGGACAGGCGGGTATCTATTATAGCCCCACGTTCGTAGTCACCGGGCCCGCGCCATGGAACGATGGCTATTTTTTCCAGGAGTCAGACGTGTGGCGGGACGAGAAGCAGCGCCGCTGGATGCCCTGGCGCCAGCTGATCCCGCACAGCCGCGCCCGGATGCTTCGTCCGGAAACGGACTACGCCTTTCCCCTCATCGCACAGGGAATGGCGGACATCATTGCCGAGGGTGGTGAGGGTGCGATCGGCTCGCACGGCCAGCAGCATGGCATCGGAACCCACTGGGAAGTGTGGATGGCCGCCACCGCGCTCGGACCGATGGGCGCGCTCGAAGTGGCAAGCCTGCACGGCGCCCGTTTCCTCGGGGCGGAGCGGGACATCGGAACGATCGAGACGGGCAAGCTCGCGGATCTCCTGGTGCTCACCCGCAACCCACTGGATGACATTCGGGCCACGGCAGACATTCGGTACGTCATGCAAGCGGGCATCTTGTACGACGCGGAAACTTTGGACGAAGTTTGGCCGGAGACACGCGCCTTCGGGTCGTACGACTGGGTCGTGCCCGAAATGCTCACGGACGACGTCAGGCCCGTGGATTATTTCGACCGGCGGAGATGAGCCCCTCCCACCGCCCTTCCCAACGGGAGTCGGGGGTCGGGGGTCGGGTCTAGCATTGCACGTCATGGCTCTCGTGGGTCTAGTCGGCTGGGCCGCGCAGCCCGACCCCCCGACTCCCGACCCCCGGGGGCGGGAGGGGTGGTGGGGAATGCTCACGAAACGACATCAAGCCCGTGGATTACTTTGACCGGCGGAGATAAAGGCCTCGAACGTCCGCGAAACCCGGAGAATCCGATGATCAACTCGAAGCTGACCGCGTTCGCCTTGTTTTTGTTCGCCTCGTCGGCGACCGCTCAAGAGTCCGAGTGGGACGTCACGATCCCGCGCGGGGAAACTCGTACGATCGAGTTCACGACCAGCGAGGGAACGTTCATGTCGGTGGACATTTCTCCCGACGGCGCGTGGGTGGTGTTCGATCTGCTCACCCACGTCTACCGCGTGCCGGCCGGCGGCGGCGACGCGGAGTGCCTGACCTGCAACAGCGGGATCGCACTCAACTACAATCCGCGCTACGCGCCCGACGGGACGCAAATCGCCTTTATCTCCGACCGCAAAGGCCAGAACAACCTCTGGATCATGGACGCCGACGGCGAAAACCCGAGGCAGGTTACCGACGACCTCATGGTTCGGGCGTTCGATCCGGAGTGGACGCCGGATGGGCGTTATCTCATGGTGCGCCGGCAGGAGATGGCCGCCCTCGGACAGGCCGCGGGCGGGAGCGGGATCTGGCTCTACCATGTAGACGGAGGTAGCGGCGTGGAGCTAGTGGGCTCCGACGTTCCGTCGGCGGGATCACCGTCGGCGTCGCCGGACGGGCGATACGTCTACTTCCACGCGTCCGTGCCCGGGACCAGAGATCCCCTGCGCGGAGCTTTCCAGCTTCGTCGGCTGGACCTGCAAAGCGGGCGTATCCTTGAGATCACCCACGGCGCGGAGGGAGGAAGCTACCGCGGCTCTTCCGGAGGAGCCTACGCGCCCGAGGTGTCTCCCGATGGCCGCTACCTCGCCTTCGCACGCCGCATCCCCGATGGCCGGATTGCCTTCAAAGGGCACGAGTATGGACCGCGGACGGCGCTGTGGCTTCGGGACCTGGAAACCGGGGAAGAGCGACTGCTCATGGACCCCATCGGGCTCGACTTGGCGTACGCGTCCGGCGGCTATACACAGCGGGTCCTGCCCGGATTCTCCTGGTCCGGCGATGGCCGTTCCGTCGTCATCGCCCAGGGTGGAAAGATCCGGCGAGTGGAAGTTGCCACTGGTGATGTCACCACCATCCCATTCACCGCCCGTGTCCATCGGGAAATCTCGGAGATGGCGTACCGTTCGTTTCGCATTCCCGACGAGGAGCTGGACGTAAAGTTCCTCCGGTGGCACACCGCCTCTCCGGACGGAGGGCGGATGGTTTTCCAAGCGGTGGGGAGGCTCTGGATCGTAGACCTCCCATCCGGCACCCCGCGCCGCGTGACCCCCGACAGCTTCGAGCCTTTCGAGTTTTCACCGGCGTGGTCTCCCGACGGGCGTTGGTTGGCATTCACCACCTGGGATGGCCCGGGCGGGGGACACCTGTGGCGCGTTCGTTCTGCCGGTGGTGAACCCGAGCAGCTCACGCGCGAGGCGGGCGAGTACGTCCACCCGGCTTGGAGCCCGGATGGAACGGAGATCGCGTTGATGCGGGGCTCGGGAGCCTCGCTCCGCGGGCAGACGTTCTTGAACAATCCTTTCTATCGTTTGGTGCGCGTTCCGGCCTCGGGCGGCGCGATGGAACCGGTAACGGAAGTCGAGCACCCCTCAGAATGGACCTTCCTCCTGAATGCGCGCCGGCAGATCGTGCGGCCTTCGTGGGGTCCCGACGGTCGGATCTTTTTCCCCGAACGCGAGAACCTGGGTGAACGGAAATACCGGACCAATTTGGTCTCGGTCCGGCCAGACGGGAGCGACCGGCGCATCCAACTCACCTTCCCGGACGCCGACGAGATTGTTCCCTCCCCCGATGGCCGATGGGTTGCATTTCAAGAATCCGACAACGTGTACCTCATGCCGGTGCCCCGTCACGGACCGGGACGCGACCCGCTGCACGTCGAGAAGCGGAAGAGTTCTTTTCCGGTGGAGCAACTCACCTTGGAGGGAGGACTGTTCCCGCGCTGGCGTAACGCCTCGACTCTCGAGTACGGGAGCGGCAACCGCTACTTCGTGCATCGGCCGGCGGACGGCGTCACCGACACTACCCGAATCCAACTCACCGTGCCCCGTCGCATTCCGCAGGAGACAATTGCTCTCACCGGCGCTCGCATCATTACGCTGCGTGACCGCGAGGTCGTGGACCGTGGCGATGTGGTGGTCACCGGCGGCCGCATCGCGTGCGTGGGTCGGTGCGACACTTCGGGCGCCGACCGGGTGGTGGACGCGTCGGGCACCACCATCATTCCCGGCTTGGTGGACATGCATGCGCACCACTACGTGGAACACCACGGTATCCTGCCAAAGCGAAACTTCGAGCAGGCGATCTATCTCGCCTACGGCGTCACCACGAGCCTCGACAACTCGATGTGGTCGCAGGTCGTGTTCCCCGCCGGCGAGCTGATTGCCGCGGGCAAAACCCTCGGCTCGCGTACGTACAGCACGGGTGATCCACTGTATTCGGGAGATGGACTGCGATGGAACGACCTGTCGAGCGCGGAGGTCGCGGAGCAAAACGTGAACCGTGT
>CBDFJJ010000011.1:0-1007394 GCA_965248285.1 Gemmatimonadales bacterium | reverse complement strand
GCCAGCCTGACGGCTTCCAGCTTGAACTCCCGCGTATACCGCCGTCGTTTCTTGACCATAACAAACCTCCCACAGTATGATGGACGTCTACTAACTCGGTGTCCACCAAACCGGGGAGGCCCAGAACTGCGACGATTGCTCAATCTTGTAACACCTATCTAGTAGAGCACCACCTAGGAGAAGAGAGATAAGAGGAACCGATGAGCACGACCGTCTCAGCGCGAAGCTGCGCGATCTGCGACCGGACCGATGCGGCACGGTACGCGCCTGGCCCTCGGGTGGCGATTTGCGGAGACTGTGCAACCTTGCAGGCTACCGACGTGAAAACCGATGCCAAACGTTGTGCGTTTTGTTGGCGGCGGGCGAAGACGGGACTCGATCGGGGCGACGTTGTCATCTGCGCTTCCTGCCTCGAGTTCGCGCGCGAACTCACGGCGTCCTAGCTGAGCACTACCTAGTAGAAACCGACACCCGCAGGGCAGGGGAAATGAAAAGCCCCCTTGTAACCTTTCGCTCATAGACAGCATCTACTTTGGGACTCTTTTTCCCGGACAGGATAATGACCACCAAATCCGGCCGTCGCCGAGCCGCGTTTGTCGGGCTGGACCTTAAACAGCCCTCAGGCGATCGTATCCGGGCCACCGTCACGTTGGACTTCCAGGGCCAGCAATACGTGGGGCGTGCGGAGGGAAGCGGGTTGGACCAGGAGGCTCGGTGCGCTGCAAAAGCGGCGGGGGATGCCCTCCGGCACTTGGTCGGCACCGAACGGTCTGCCTTTATGGTTTTGGACCTCCAGAGCATCACGGTCCTCGCGGTTCCGGCGGTGATCGTGGCCCTCTCGGTCCGCTGGCAAGATGAATCGCAAACCCTGGCGGGCTTCTCCCTCACCAGGGGAGATGATCCGCCGCACGCCGCTGTCAGGGCGGTGCTGAGCAGCACGAACCGATTCCTCGAGTGGCTCTGGTACACCCAGGAGGCGAGCCCCGCAGAGGCGTCCTAGGCACGACGCCATCCACGTCCACCAAGCGAAACCCAAGAGATATATCATGGTGAAGAGAATCTTTACAAGCACTTTTCTGCTCCAGTACTCCGACGTCGACAGCGTTGACGCACTCCTTGAGCTGGGCGGATTCAAGGTAACGTCACAAGATGAGTTTTTTGCGATCCCCGACGATGAGTGGGATGCGGTCATCAACGCACATACGAAGTTTGCGAGCTGGCAGGAAATGCTCATTGCGGCTGCCAAGGAGCTGCGAGGGGAAAGCAAGCGAACACGGCGCTGAGCACCACCTAGGAGAAACCGTAACGAAATGATCACGGCGCAAGTGATGGGCAGAGTCGTTCTATGAAAGCGATTGTCAAGGGCAGACTTCGTCTGCGCTGATTGGTCGGCGTTCTTTTCCCTGGCAATCAGCCCCACCTTTTTTGAGGGCGACTTCCGGTGCTTCCGGGTACGCCGGGCAGTCTTCTTCGGCATCATTCACCTCAATTCGTCTCCCGATCCGACGGAACACATGCAAGCGTCGTTGGTCGCGCGAGGCGAACCATAGTTCTATCTGAGACTCGGCACGGAGCCGGCCTGACGCTTCTTCTGGTTCTGCGAGGGGGCCTAGAGTTAGACGAGTGCCTCGGCGTGACTGCTGGCCGGGCAGACGGCTCTGTCGAGACTGTCCCCCACACCGATGTCCTGGATCCTGGAGGAGTTATTTTCGAAAGTTGTGGATTGGAGGAATGAGAAAGGCGGCGTATCCTTTCGTGTAGTCAGTTGAAACGTACACGAGATCCGGTTGTGACGACCGGAGAAAGGACACGCCACCGATGTTGAGGATAATAGAGAATGCGTCTGAGAGCAAAGGGAACGGACTGTTCGCAGACCTGGACGAGCTTGCCAGAGAGGGAGCTCGGCGGATGCTGGTGAGTGCGTTGGACGCGGAAGTGACCGAGTATGTCGAGCGATATCGGATTGAGCGAGACGGAGAGGGCCGCGCCCTGGTGGTGCGCAATGGCAAAGCCCGTCCCCGCAAGGTGACGCTGGGTGCTGGTACGGTCACGGTGACCGCGCCACGGGTGCATGACCGTCGTATGCGGGCGCAGTTCACGAGCAAGATTTTGCCTCCCTATATGCGGCGGTCGCCGAAGGTGGCGGAGGTCTTGCCGGTGTTGTATCTGCGCGGTCTGTCGACGGGAGATTTTCGCGAGGCGTTGCCGATCTTGTTGGGTGAGGACGCATCAGGCTTGTCCCCGACGACGATCACGCGATTGACGGCGGCGTGGGAGGGGGAATACCAGGCGTTTCGCCAGCGTGATCTGCGTGATCGGGAGTATGTGTACGTCTGGGTCGACGGGATCCACTTCAACATTCGCCTCGAGGCCGACCGGCTGTGTACGCTGGTGATGCTGGGCGCCCGGGCGGATGGGACGAAAGAGCTGATCGCGGTGGAGGACGGCTATCGGGAGAGCACGGAGAGCTGGTTGGCGGTGTTGCGCGATCTGAAGCGTCGGGGGATGCGGGCCCCGGTGCTGGCGATTGGGGATGGCGCGTTGGGGTTCTGGGCAGCGGTGCGGGAGGTGTGGCCGGCGACGCGGCAGCAGCGCGACTGGGTGCACCGGATGGCCAACGTGTTGGACAAGCTTCCGAAACGTTTGCAGCCGGCGGCGAAGCGGGTGTTGCGCGAGATGATGTATGCGGAGTCGCGTGCGGAGGCCGAGGCGCTGGTCGAGCGTTTCGCCACCGCGTATGCGGCCAAGTATCCCAAGGCGGTCGCCTCGCTCACGCGGGACCAGGAGCACCTGTACAGCCATTTTGATTTTCCGGCCGAGCATTGGAAACATATCCGTTCGACGAACGTGATCGAGTCTGCCTTCGCGACGGTCCGGTTACGACAGCGCGTGACCAAGGGAGCGGGCTCGCGGAGCAAAGGGCTGACGATGGCGTTCAAGCTGTTGGAGATGGCGCAGCAACGTTGGCGGAAACTCAACGCTCCAGAACTTCTCCCCCTGGTGTTGGCAGGAGAACAATTCAAAGATGGTATGCAGGAAACTGACAAAGAGAACACGGATCGGAAGGTCGCCGCTTGATCACTCACCGATCCACAACATTTGACAATACCTCATCCTGGAGCCGTGGACGAGGTAAACGCACCCGCACCAGCGCCTCAGGAACTAGGACGATTGTCGCGTCAACTGCGTCGGATCATAGGACGCTCCTGTCTTCCACAGACGTAGCGTGAGCGCGGCGATCTTGCGGGCGAGCGTCAGGCGTGCCAACTCCGGGCGCAGCCCGCGGGCCACTAAGGCTTGGTAAAAGTCCTGGAGCGGACCAGGCCGCGATGCGGCAGCGGTCGCCGCACCTTTGAACACGTCCTTCAGTACGCGGTTGTGATTGCGATTGAGTCCCCGGGTCAGCGGGGCGCGGCGGCGCCGGACCGGCTGGCCCGCCACGAACGTATGATCGGCACTGGACCAGGTCACCACGGCCAGCCCCGCGTAGGCCCACAGATTCCGTTTGGTGCGAAAGCGCCAGGGCGTTCCCATCGTGGCCAGGAGCAGCGCGACCCGCACGGGTCCGTAGAACGGGATTGCCCCCAGTACGGACCACGCCGGATCGCGCTTGCCCTCGGCGATCATCGCGCCCTTCGCCTTGGGACGCAGCGCGCGCAGCACATCGAGTTCGGCGTAGAGCACCTCGGCCCGGAACCGCACCCCGCGCTCGGGGAGTTGCTCGAGCCACTGCACACGGGCCTTGGTTTGATACACGCCCGTGCCGGGGGTCGGAATCGCGCGGGCGCGGAACAGCGCTTTGATCCGGAGCATCACGCGGGTGCTGTCTTCGACCAGGTTTCGGTAGGTGCGGGTGAGTTCCTTCAGGTCGGCGCGATGCGCACTGCCGTGATAGACCGGACGCAGCCCGCCCAACCGCAGCAACTCGGACAGCCGGTCGGCATCGACCTGATCGCCCTTGTTGCCCTGGCGGGCCACCTGACGCGGATCACAGACGACGACGCGATCGGCGAGCGGCGCGACCAGATCGTGCAACCACTGCGACTGCGTTCCCACCTCGAAGGCGACGTGCCGCGCCCCTCTCATGCCACGAAGGAACTCGACGAGCGACGGCCCGTGCGTCTCCAGGACGCTCCGGGCGAGCACCCGCCCGCTGTCATCCCGCACCGAGGCCACCGTGGTTGCCTGATGGACGTCAAACCCCACATACTTCGTCGTGAGTTTCATGAGAGCCGCTCCTTGTTGTGGTCCTTGGGTCTTGGTCGACTCCATGGTAGCAACAAGGGGCGTGCTTTCAATATGCGTTAGGCAGACATAAAATCCTGCGCCCTAGGGTTTTCTTGGACACTTGATTGCGAGAGAGTTCTCGCAGGAGGAGTGTCGAGATGAGGAAGCACGTTGAGGAATCGGTGGCGACCGGCGCGGCCGCCGGGCGCGGCCGTGGGGGTCGGTTCTCGGCCGGGCGGAAGCGTGAGGTGGTGCTGCGTCTGTTGCGCGGGGAGGATCTCGAGTCGGTGTCGCGGGCGGTGGGGATCACGGCGGCGCGGGCGTCGCACTGGCGGGCTCAGTTTCTGGCTGCGGGGCAGGCGGGCCTAAAGAGCCGCGCACCGGATGCTCGGGACGAAGACCATCGTCGGCTGCAGGCCAAGATCGGCGAGCTGCTGATGGAGACCGAGTTACTGTACGCGAAGGTGGATCAGCTGGAGGCCGGCGGCCCTTTGGCCCGGCGGAGGTCGACGCGATGAGTGGCGCCCAGTCGATCTCCACCCGTCGGGCGTATGGCGTGCAGCGGGTCTGCCGCGTGTGGCACCGCGCCCGCTCCAGTGTGTATGCGCGGCGGCAGGCGACACGGTCCCCTGCGCCGTGTCGTCGCCGCGGGCCGATCGGCGCTGCCCCGGACGACGTCCTGGTGGCCCACATTCGCCGGGTGCTCGAAGCCTCGCCGTTTCATGGCGAGGGGTACCGGAAGGCCTGGGCGAAGCTGCGGGTCGACGGGATTCGGACCTCGCAGGAACGGGTGCGGCGGTTGATGCGGGAGTCCGGCCTCCAGGCCCCGCAGCGCGCGGGCCACGCGCACGGGCCAAAGGCGCACGACGGGACCATCACCACCGAGGCGCCCGACGTGATGTGGGGCACGGACATGACGGCCACCGTGACCGTCGCCGAGGGGGCAGCCTTCGTCTTCGTGGCCGTCGATCACTGCGCGACCGAGTGCATCGGGCTCCATGCCGCCAAGCGCGGGAACCGCTTCGAGGCCCTGGAGCCGATTCGCCAGGGCATCCGGGAACGCTTCGGGGGCATCGGCGAAGGCGTGGCCCGCGGGCTGCGGCTGCGTCACGACCACGGGTCGAACTATTTGGCCGACGATTTCCAACAGGAGGTCGCGTTCTTCGGCATCGAAAGCTCTCCGAGCTTCGTGCGGGAGCCCGAAGGCAACGGTGTCGCTGAGCGCTTCATCCGCACGCTGAAGGAAAACGTCTTGTGGGTACGGAGCTTCGAGACGATCGAGGAGCTCCGCCTGGCCTTGCTCGAGTTCAAGCGGACGTACAACGAGCAGTGGATGCTGGAGAAGTACGACTATCGCAGCCCGGCTCAAGTGCGACGCGACTTCGTCGGCCTGGACGCGGCTGCGTAGAAATGATTACCTTCAAATCACTGTCCAAGAACCCTGGGGCGATACAAAAATGCCTACGTGGTTCATCATCCTGATGGGTTCTTTGTTCGTCGTCGGAGCCGTCGGCATCTCGGTCGCCGCGGCGGTAGCCAGGCGTATCCTAAGCAAGGTGGACAGGCTCTTCGCGGAGACCAAACGGGACGACGCACTCGTTCACGACAAGTGCATGATTCGAGATGGCGCCATTCAATGCCCTGGTGTGATCCAAGTTGTCGGCAGTACTTTGATTATTCAGACGGTGTTTGACAAACGTCGCGAGATCCCATTGTCACAAGTCATCCTCAGGAAGGAAGCTACTGGCATTGGAAGGCCAGATTTTGGAAGGGCAGAGTGGTGGGGCAAGAGGGTTTTCCTTTTGGACACACCGGAAACGTTCAATCTTGCAATCGGTGTCAAGAAATCCCGAGCCATGGCGAGAAGTGTTTGCCAAGAAGCAGGTTTCGACCTGACGTGCGCTGTTTAACACGCCCATGAGGCTATCGGCGCCTCTCGTTTTAATAAGGAAGTCATTGAGTTGTGCCTGGCGAGTGCTATGAACGTTCGGCATTTTTTGCGCATGGCAAGTGGTAGGGCCGCAGCTTATGGGCAGAGCCGTTAGGTGGCGCGGTTGGCGCCGGCGTCGGGTCCGGAACGGTCAATAACGGATCGGCCGCGGATCCGCTGCAAAGCAATGGGTACTCTGGAGTTGATCAGGTGTCGCCCTCCTGCGATCACGACCAATGTTGAACCGAACACCATCCACCAGAACGGAGAAGCCGGCACTCGTGTGGTGACCTCTGATACCGCGGCGGCGGCCAGACCTACGTACGACCAGGTCATCCAGTAGGCATGGTGCTCAAGCCATTCGCGGCGTGGGCGGCGTCGCACAGCTGGGATGAGTCCGGCGATGATCGTAAGGAGACTAACAAGCGCCAAGACGTGGAAGGGGCCGAAACCACCAAAGAGGCGGTATATCAGGAGAGCTGTTGCGTTGAGGCCGAGCATGCTGAGGGCGTAGATCCACCCGATCTTGCGGTGGCGTAGTGTTCCCTTTCTCATTACCACCATGATGAGGCCAGACACCAGAGCCACGAGGGCGAGGGCCACGTGCAGTGCGCCAGTGAGGTACATATCCCCTATACGGGTTAGGTCAATGCCGGTTTCAGGGACGCAGCGCCGATCGCTCGATCTGTCGCGGGCTTCGGAGTGTGGAAATGCTCGCGCCGTCTAACACCTATAAGGTCTCCTCTGTCAAGCGCACGCAGTTCGACAACACGGGGTGGGGTGTGCCCCCGTCAAATAGGCGGCGTCAGCATCGAGCGGTTCTGACTTTCATTTCAAAGTCGGTGCAGATGTTCTGCACCAAACACCTATCGAGGCTCTGGGATGCAGGGAAGAACCGATCGTTCCCTGCGGCCTAGAAATTCATCTGTGCCCTCGTACCGTCCTCCTCAAACGCCGACCTCATCCATTGCTGGCATGGTCAGTTAGCTCCAGGCTCGGGTGAGGGGCAGAACATACTCGTCGCTGCATCGATGGTGCTGGAGCGGAAGTGGGCGTCCAATCAAGCGCCGGGGTTCCGGGCATCGCTGTCCCTGACAGGCTCGGCTTCGTGGTCAATGCCACACGCAGGTGTGAGCACGTCGTTGAGGACTTCACCCCTACGGACGAGTTAGACGTCGGGCTCGCCCACTTCCCTCCGTTGCTATGTGGCCAAGAACTTTTCTTGGTCGAATACCGTGTCCTTCTTCCAGATGTAGTAGACCGCCCGGGCGAGCTTGTGTGCCAGCACCGTCAGCGCCTTGCCCTTGCCGTGCTTCCGCTCGAGCCTCGCATAGTACCTCTTGCCATCGGGGTTCTTTCTCAAGAAACCCACCGCCGCCTCCGAGAACGCCCACTTCAAGTGCACGTTGCCGATCTTCCTCCCACCCGTACCGCTGATCTTGCCGGCGGATTCCCTGGCACACTTGACCAGTCGGGCATACGAGGCCAGTTCCTGCGGTCGAGCGAAGCGGTTGATGTCGTGGATCTCATAGAGCATCACTAGAGAGAGGATCTTGCCGATCCCCGGCACCGTGCGGAGACGATACAGCGTGTTGTGATCGTGATCCTTGGCGGTGCGCAGGATGAAGTACTCGAGCTCCCTGAGCATCTGGTCGTAATAGGCAAGCAAGGCGAGATCGACCTCAATGGTCTTCTGGACACTGGGGTCAGCGAAGCGTTCTACCACACCGCTCCGGTTGCTCGCATACGTAAGCTGCTTCGCGAACTCGGGCAGGTTGTACTGGCTGTTGGTGTTCTGGATGTGGGCCAAGAGCTCGGAGCGTTTACGCCTGAAGTGGAGGCGGCGTCTCAGCAGGTCGCGGGTGGCGCGCATCTCGGGCGGGTAGACGTAGGCCTGGGGGATCATGCCACCGCGCAGCAGGGTGGCGATCTTCAAGGCGTCAATGCGGTCGTTCTTGGCTTTACCGCCGTGGATGGCTTTCATGTAGAGCGCATGGCCTAAAACGAAGGCGATCTTCTCTCTCCTGCAGAGGTCGGCCAGCCAGTACCAGGTGAACATGCATTCGACCGAGACCACTAGATCTTCACGGTAGGGGGCGACAGCTTTGAGGAAGGAGTTTGGATTCGCACGCATGTTGCGGTGCAGGAGAATCTCGCCCGCCTGATCCATGACGCAGAGGTAGATGAGGTATTGTCAAATGTTGTGGATCGGTGAGTGATCAAGCGGCGACCTTCCGATCCGTGTTCTCTTTGTCAGTTTCCTGCATACCATCTTTGAATTGTTCTCCTGCCAACACCAGGGGGAGAAGTTCTGGAGCGTTGAGTTTCCGCCAACGTTGCTGCGCCATCTCCAACAGCTTGAACGCCATCGTCAGCCCTTTGCTCCGCGAGCCCGCTCCCTTGGTCACGCGCTGTCGTAACCGGACCGTCGCGAAGGCAGACTCGATCACGTTCGTCGAACGGATATGTTTCCAATGCTCGGCCGGAAAATCAAAATGGCTGTACAGGTGCTCCTGGTCCCGCGTGAGCGAGGCGACCGCCTTGGGATACTTGGCCGCATACGCGGTGGCGAAACGCTCGACCAGCGCCTCGGCCTCCGCACGCGACTCCGCATACATCATCTCGCGCAACACCCGCTTCGCCGCCGGCTGCAAACGTTTCGGAAGCTTGTCCAACACGTTGGCCATCCGGTGCACCCAGTCGCGCTGCTGCCGCGTCGCCGGCCACACCTCCCGCACCGCTGCCCAGAACCCCAACGCGCCATCCCCAATCGCCAGCACCGGGGCCCGCATCCCCCGACGCTTCAGATCGCGCAACACCGCCAACCAGCTCTCCGTGCTCTCCCGATAGCCGTCCTCCACCGCGATCAGCTCTTTCGTCCCATCCGCCCGGGCGCCCAGCATCACCAGCGTACACAGCCGGTCGGCCTCGAGGCGAATGTTGAAGTGGATCCCGTCGACCCAGACGTACACATACTCCCGATCACGCAGATCACGCTGGCGAAACGCCTGGTATTCCCCCTCCCACGCCGCCGTCAATCGCGTGATCGTCGTCGGGGACAAGCCTGATGCGTCCTCACCCAACAAGATCGGCAACGCCTCGCGAAAATCTCCCGTCGACAGACCGCGCAGATACAACACCGGCAAGACCTCCGCCACCTTCGGCGACCGCCGCATATAGGGAGGCAAAATCTTGCTCGTGAACTGCGCCCGCATACGACGGTCATGCACCCGTGGCGCGGTCACCGTGACCGTACCAGCACCCAGCGTCACCTTGCGGGGACGGGCTTTGCCATTGCGCACCACCAGGGCGCGGCCCTCTCCGTCTCGCTCAATCCGATATCGCTCGACATACTCGGTCACTTCCGCGTCCAACGCACTCACCAGCATCCGCCGAGCTCCCTCTCTGGCAAGCTCGTCCAGGTCTGCGAACAGTCCGTTCCCTTTGCTCTCAGACGCATTCTCTATTATCCTCAACATCGGTGGCGTGTCCTTTCTCCGGTCGTCACAACCGGATCTCGTGTACGTTTCAACTGACTACACGAAAGGATACGCCGCCTTTCTCATTCCTCCAATCCACAACTTTCGAAAATAACTCGCTCCACTCCAAGGTTGCATCGAGCCTAGAAGCGGCGCTCTTGAGTTCCCGACCGTACCCTACGAACAGTCACCTGGTCCTCGACATGCTGATGGTCCAGTGCCTTAAGGCCCATAACACAGTCTCCCTTCTCGCGCAGCACGGCTTGATGGAGGACTCTTCGACGATAGCCCGCCGCCTCCTGGAACTCAGCGTGCAAGCTGTCTACATCGGCATGGAAGACGACGACAAAGAGAAGAACCGCCGTAGTGGCGCGTATTTGGCGTTCCTGTGGCGGCAGTTGCCACAGCGAATCAAACTAAAGTTGCCTTTGAGCGTGCGGCAGCACTGGGTGGGCATCGCGCGCGGTAATGGTAGATTTGTCAAGCCGAACGCGAAGCGTTGGGTCCCAACTTCTACACGATGTTCAAGGCCATCGGGGCGGAGGAGGCTGACACCTTCAGACCCCCATCTCTTGCAGGTGGTACAGAGGCTCCGAAGCGACGACAACACTCCACTACGCGGTTGGTTCGGGACACGGCGGTCTCCCGAGACGTGAAGGCGCTCCACAAGCACCGCTGCCAGGTTTGTGGCATTCTCCTTGACACCCCAACTGGCCCATACGCTGAGGCGGCACACATTCGCCCTCTCGGAAAGCCGCACGATGGCCCTGATACGCCCGACAACGTCGTCTGCCTTTGCCCTAACCACCACGTACTCTTCGACCGCGGGGCGTTCTCGATTGCAGAGGATCTTAAATTGCTCGGATTGGAAGGAAAGCTCCGCACCCACAAGTTGCACTCTCTTAATGTGGACCACGTCCGCTACCACCGTGAACGGTACGGATACGATTAGTCAGGGCCCGAGGTCTTCCGGGAGCGTCTCACTTTGTCTACAAAAGCCCAGCCTAGTTCACCCGGCCATGACCTCGGACAGGAATGCGATAGTCCTGGACCCCTCGGTAACGTGCTTTGATGATTCGTTGGCGCATTCCTTATATAAGACAGAGTGATAGACAGCCTGGTGCCCGAGGGCGCGCGTCGGGAGCGCGCATGTTTGCCGGAATAATGCATGTTATGAAGCGAGCGTTTATGCGGCGAGCTTGGCAGGCTGCGAATGGCAGACAGGGCGTCCGGCGGAGTAATTTTGAGGATATTTGCGGGCGGGTGCCCGCGAAGGTTCAAAAACACGGCATACTGGCCAGAAGTGGGAATTATGGAGTTCTGGCGAAAACGAGTTGAACTAAACCGCTTCGCGGTAGGGTTGCGATGAGGTTACGGTTTGCTTGGCGGTCATGCGGCTCCTTCCCTTCAAGTTGACTCACCACCCCACGCGACCCGATCGGCTGAGAGACTAGACGACTCCTTCGGGAGCGGCGGTGTTTCTACGGACAGTGGAAACATCCTCACGCTCTGCGAAGGAGGTCAGCATGACCAAGCTCCGCCAGCGGATGATCGACGATCTCCGCATCCGCAACTACTCCCCCAGGACCATCGAGACCTACACCCGCAGCGTGGCCGGCTTCGCCAAGCACTTCAGTCGATCGCCGGCGGAGTTGGGTCCCGAACACATCCGCGAGTATCAGCTCTTCCTCGTGGAGACCAAGCACACCTCGTGGACGCTGTTCAACCAAACGGTGTGTGCCCTGCGCTTCCTCTATAAGGTGACGCTCGGCCGGGCCGAGCTGATCGAGCACATCCCCTACCCCAAGCAGGAGAAGAAGCTGCCGGTCGTCCTGAGCCGGGACGAACTGGCGCAGTTCTTCGCCGTCATCGCCAACCGGAAGCACCGCACGATCCTGATGACGATGTACGCCGCGGGCCTGCGCCTCTCGGAGGCGCTGGGGTTACAGGTGAGTGATATCGACAGCCAGCGCCGGCTCGTGCGCGTGCAACAGGGTAAGGGGAAGCGAGACCGCTACGTCGCCCTTTCCTCCACCCTCCTCGACGAGTTGCGGGAATACTGGCAGCGCTACCGGCCGCAATCCTGGCTGTTTCCCGGCAACCGCCGGGACCGAAGCCTGTCACCGACCTCCGCGCAAAAGGCGTCGGCGCAGGCCCGCTTGCGCGCGCGGATCGCCAAGCCGGTCACCACCCACACCATGCGTCATTGCTTCGCCACGCATCTGCTGGAAGCCGGCACCGATCTGCGCACGATCCAGCTGTGGCTCGGCCATAAGAGTCTCCAAACCACGGCGGTGTATCTGCATGTGGCGACGAGCGCGCTGCAGTCGACCGAGCGCACGCCCGATCTCTTAGCACGGTCACCCACGCGTACGACGCCGTCGTGACCGGGCATCGGCCCGAGGTGGCCGATGTCTTCGCCCGCTACGGCGCGGCGTACCAGCGGGCCTACGGCCCGTCGCTCGCCCACCAGCGCATTCTGCGGGCGCTGACGAGCTGTCGCACCGCCACCCTCGGGGGACACAAAAAGCAATGTGATAGCTGTGGCCACGAGGCCATCGCCTACAATTCGTGCCGCAATCGTCACTGCCCTAAATGCCAAGCGGCGGCGCGGGCACAGTGGCTGGACGCGCGAGCAGCGGACCTCCTCGAGGTGCCGTACTTCCATGTGGTCTTTACGCTGCCGGACGCGCTCGGCCCGCTCGCCCTGCAGAACAAGCGCTTGGTATACGGCATGCTGTTTCGAGCCGCCGCCGAGACGCTGGGCGCCATCGCCCGAGATCCCAAACACTTGGGGGCGGACATCGGTTTCCTCGCGGTACTGCACACGTGGGGACAGAATCTCCACCACCATCCCCACCTCCACTGCGTGGTGCCGGGCGGGGGGATGGCGCTCGATGGCACGCACTGGGTGTCATGTCGCAAGCACTTCTTTCTCCCGGTGCGGGTCCTGAGTCGGCTCTTCCGGCGCAAGTTCCTGTCCTCCTTGCGAGCGGCCTTTGACCGCGGTGCCTTCGGTTTTCACGGCAAGCTCGAACCACTGGCTGCGTGCAGGAACTGGAACCGGTTGCTTCGTGATCTCCAGGCCCGCGACTGGGTGGTCTATGCCAAACCGCCGTTTGGCGGACCCACCCAGGTCCTCAAGTATCTGGCGCCCTACACCCATCGCGTCGCCATCTCGAATCAGCGGCTGGTCTCGGTGCACGACGGGAACGTGACGTTTCGCTGGAAAGACTATGCGCAGGACAACCACCCCCGCACGATGACCCTCGAGCCTGGGGAGTTCATTCGGCGGTTTCTCCTGCACAGCCTTCCCAAGGGCTTCCAGCGCATTCGCCAGTACGGCTTCCTCGCCAACCGCGTGCGCCGCGAGAAGCTGCCCTTGTGCCGAGCGCTGCTGGGTGGTGCTGGGGGAAACACGACGCTCGATGACGATCCAGCCGTCGAGGAGACCGACACGAGTGGCGCGGGAGGCGCAGCCCCTGATGACACGTGTCCGGCCTGTCGCCAAGGCCACATGATCGTCGTGGCCATCATCGAGCGCCCTGGCCCGAGCCGACACGGGCTCCCGGCCTCGCCGCCGTGGGACACGTCGTAGTACCATGTCATTGGATACCGAGATCCGAAGCTCTGGCAGCGCCCAATGGATCGGCGGCGGCGTCCGTCGTGGATGCCATGCGACACGACCGCAAGCGGCGCGTGTACCGGAGACCAGCAAGCCCGAAATCACCACTACGACCGCAGCATCCCTGCCCATCATGCCGTCCTCCACGGTCTCCCTCGACACCGAACGCCCACCATCGTAAAACAATGCCCATAGCGGGCCGCGGTTTCGTCCAACAGATTGTACCCGGAATGCTCTCACCACGAGGAAGGGGCCTGCTCGGAGATCATCTCATGAACAGTGAAGCTCAGGCTCACGGCTCGTGAGCACTCCGGATACAATCCTATTTGTTAGCCAGCAACGTTGAGCACCCTGACACTAGGCGTCGTAGGGCCCTAAGGTCACCCTCACTGCCTCAACTGGTCGCAAGGTAAGGCGCACGTTACCTTTAACATCTTGACACACTTTGCAGAGGTACCCATGGCTGATCCCTCACCCAAACAGCGAATCCTCGCAGCCGTTGAGCAACTCCCGGTCGACGCCACCTTTGAGGATGCCATCGACAGTCTCCTGTTCCTCTACAAGGCCCAGATTGGGCTCGCTCAAGCCGATGCGGGCCAACTCACTCCCCATGATGAGGTCAAGAAACGCCTCGGTCTGTGATTCGCATTGTCTGGACCGATCAGGCCATCGAAGATCTCGAGGCCATTCACGCCTTTGCTGGCCAAACGTTCCCCGAGTATGGCCGACTCACCGCCGCTAAGATTGTCGAAGCCGTCGAACAGCTCGAACGATTTCCTAAGTCCGGTCGTCTTGTGCCAGAGTTCCAGAACGCAAATCACCGTGAGATCGTCCGGCCACCATTCCGGATCATGTATCGCTTGAGAGAGAACACGGTCGAGCTCATTACCATTCATCACTCGTCGCGCTTGATGATCCAACCGTTCGATGATGTGGAGTAATGGGGTTGCTGGCTAACAAGCCCATGCAGCAGACGGCGCTATCGTTTTCAAAAGGAAGGTCATCGCATTGTGAAGCTGGCAAGATTCATCAAACGATCAACATCAAATAGCTGGCGAGTGGTCACGCCGCAGCTGATGGGCAGAGCCGTTAGGCGGTCTCACTACGGTCAACACGGAGGAACCGATGTCCACAGTTGCCGTGCGGCACAAGGTCGGTGCGCTGACGCGTAATCCAGACGCCGTCCAGCCGATCCCTTTCCCCTTCGCTTCCCGCCCCGCCATGCTTCGCCGACAGGCACTCGCCACGCTCGGCATCGTGGGATTGATTGCCGGCGCACTACCGCGCCCGGTGGTTGCGCAACGCGCCGCACCTGGAGCGAGGAGCATGTCGGCTACGGTCGTCGTCATTCGGGCGGCACGCCTCATCGATGGGCGTGGTGGAGATCCACTCACGCCGGCGATGGTGCGCGTCGACGGAAATCGCATCACCGCCATGGGATCGTCGCTCCCAGTCCCAACGGGGGCGCGCGTGATCGACCTGGGTGACGCGACGCTACTCCCCGGCTTCATCGACCTGCACACGCACCTCACCGGGCGCAGCGACGTGCATTGGGAGGACGCACTGGTGAAGACCACGCCGGCAGAGGAGGCCCTATGGGGAGCGCACTGGGCGCACGTCACGCTCATGGCCGGCTTCACCACGGTGCGAGACATGGGGCCCAATTGGCCCTACACGGATGTTGCCTTGCGTGACGCGATCGAAGCGGGGGCGGTACCGGGGCCGCGCATGCTGGTGGCCGGTGCATATGTGTCGTCGACTGGTGGAGCGGGGGACGCGAGCCAGTTCTCCCCGTACGTCGACGTCCCCATCGTGCGCAACCTCGCCGACGGGCCGGCGGAGATCACCAAGGCGGTGCGCACCAACCGGCGTCGGACCCACCGACCGGCAAGTTTGAGAGGCGAGCTCGAGCGATCAGCGTCGTCTGTCGCTTGGGTCTTCCGGAACAGAACGTCCGTCGGTGCTGCAGACGTTCTCGACGGGGCGGGTGGCGCATGACGATGGACCTGCAGCTTGGGACCGTTTCTGACTACGCATATTCGGATCCGAGCGGAAAGCTGTTCATACTCGGAGAGTTCCGGTACATCGAGGTGCCCAGCGTCCCCGTGATACAACGACGGATGTTCTTGACCGTCCGCGTCACTGGACACAAGACCGAGGGTCACGAGCACGAGCTGAAGATGGATCTCACCGATGCGGATGGCACATCGATTCTCGCCAAACCTATGGAGGGCCCTGTACGGTTCGAGGACATGGGACCCGGTGACGTGGCCAAGATCCAAGCCCAGGTGATCATCGAAGTCAGCGGCACCGAGTTCCCGAACTACGGTGACTATGCGTTTCATGTCTTCATCGACAAGCGACACATCGGTGATATACCGCTGACGTTGGTCATGCCCTCTGGCTGAGGTGAGCGAGGCAACCCGACGAGCTGAGTGACCAGCCGCGCCACGTGGGAGGCAACAATGCGGAGTGACGACATCGAGGACCTGATGGCGATGGACTGGATCCCCGAGATCAGCCAAGAAGAAGATGGCAGCGTCACGTTGCGCCTTCCGGGCTTGAAAGGATTCGTGGTTCACGGATCCCCGGAAGACGCCGTGGCGAATTTCTCGCAAGCGCTACGCAGCCACCTTTCCTCGTACCTAGCTGCCGGCAAAGCGGTACCGGTTCCGGAAGGTCGTATCGTTCAGGATACGTCGCGTACAAGCGGCGATCCCTGGCAGCACCTTCGCGTGAACGTCTTGACGGGACACATGCGACCTCGGTCGGCAACGGCCGGAGCCACGAGGAAATGACTTCCGACATGTTCGACGATTACGGTGGGATGCTGCGCGTCAGGAAGACGCAAAACTCAGCCATTAACAGAACGGTCCCGGATCCCTGACTTTCGAGTACTGGTACCTCTTTCCCACTTCCATCCTGATCGCGACCATTGCCATGGCGAGCGGGATCGGTGGTGCGGTGTTCTTTTCTCCGCTCTTCATGCTGGTCCTCAAGCTGGAGCCTTCCATCGCCATCGGCACCGCGCTGACGACCGAGCTGTTTGGCTTCAGCTCCGGTTTGGTCGCGTATTGGAGGCGCCGGCTCATCGACTTCAAGCTGGGCCGCGACCTGCTCTTGTTCTCCGTTCCGGCCGCCATCGTCGGGAGCCTCACCGCCGAGGCGTTTCCAGCGGTAATTCTCAAGACGATCTTTGCGGTCGGAATCATCTTCATCGGCTCTCAACTCTATTCCTCGCTCAAACGAGAAGAACGGGAGAAGCTGGACCAAGAGATCGAAGGAGAAGCACAGCGAGAATGCGAGTCAATCCTCGTGGATCGCTCGGGCAAGGAGTACTGCTATACCATTCGACGCAAGGATCAGGGACGGCTGTTCGCTGCGATTGGCGGGGCGTTTCTCGGGGCTATATCGGTCGGCCTGGCCGAGCTCCAGGAGTACCACCTCATGGTGCGTTGTCGGGTGCCATCACCCGTGGCCGTAGCGACCTCAATTTTCGTTGTCGTGGTGTCGGTCTTGGTCGCATCCCTAGGACACTTCTACCATTTCGCGACCGCCGCGGATCCGCAGATGCTGACCCAGGTGCAGAGCGTCGTGATGTTCACCATCCCGGGAGTGATCGTGGGAGGGCAGCTCGGTCCGCTCGTGCAGGCACGGGTCAGCCCGGACTTGGTCAAGCTCGGGATTGCCATCCTGTTCATGGCGGTCGGCATCTTCATGCTGACCACGGTGGTGTAGCATGACTTCACCGAACAACCTCGCAGGCGATCAGAGAACTCTCACGCACGCCGCAACGCCCGCTGAATACGTGCGCACGTCTTTTCGCAGATTGGATTCCAGCGATTACCCCGAAGTGGCCGGATATTCTCGGAACGAGATTTACGGCGGTGGCGACAACATGGCTCCGGGAGGTCTCTATCTCGCGGTGGTCATGGCAAGGTCGATGCACTTGAAAAAGGACGACATCGTTCTCGACATCGGCTGCGGCAGGGGCGAATCCTCGATCTTCTTGGCCGAGCACTTCGGGGTCAAAGTCGTATCCTTCGACTTGTGGGTTTCGTCGACCTACTTGAGCGACAAGTTCCATCGCAGGGGTCTTCGGGGCGCCGTCTTTCCGGTTGACTTGGACGCTTCACAGCCTTTGCCGTTTCCGGACGACTACTTCGATGCTTTGTTCTGTATGCAGGCGCTTCATTCGTTCGGAACCAAGGCAGACGTCTTACGATCGTTGCTCCGTCATCTCAAGCCGGGAGGGAGGTTCGTCGTCGGCGGCACGTGTTTCAACGAGGAGCCGCCGGACGGACAGTTGCCTGAGATCTTCTCGCATACTGACGGTTGGAACGCGGAGTACGAGAACTACCACTCGCCGTCATGGTGGAAGGCTCTCTTTGAGAGCACTCGGTTGGTCGATGTTGTTGATAGCCGCGAGCTTCCCGATGGGCTCGTCATGTGGGAAGACGACGTGCTGTGCAGCGGAGCGCGCGCGGGTTGGACCGATAGCTGGTACGAGAAGTCGAAGTGGCTCATTGACCAGCTGGCCTACAGTCGCGATCACCGTCCCTCTTTGACGCACTACATCGCGAACATGCAGAAGAAGGATTGGTCGTCCAGGCCATAGGAGCGATGCACGATGACCCAGAGCCCGTCGACCAGAGTGGCGATCGTCGGGGGTGCGAGGACCCCCTTTGCCAAAGCTGGAACGGCTCTGAAGAAGTTCCTCCCTCTGGAACTCGCCGTTCATTCCGTGAACGGTCTGCTCGAGAAACAGAAGCTCGATCCACACGCTGTCGACGAACTCGTCTATGGGATCGTCGTACTGGATGCGAGGATTCCGCAATTCGCTAGAGAGGTCGTGTTTTCCAGCAACCTTCCGGTCGCGGTCCGAGCGCTGACGGTCTCGGACAACTGCATCACCGGAACATCCGCGATCACTTCGATCTACGACTCGATCGTCGCGGGGCGAGCAGAGATCGGAATCGCCGGATGGGTGGAGTCGATGTCGAACCCGGCGGTGCTCTTCAACAAGCGCGCCAGTCGCATCTTCCTCGACGCCGCCTCGGCAAGGACCCTTGGCCAACGGCTCCGCGTGCTTGCGCACCTGCGGCCCCGTGACTTCAAGCCCTCGGTCCCCGGCGTTGAGGAACCATCGACCGGCCTGTCGATGGGTGAGCACACCGAGCTCATGGTCAAAGAATGGCAAATCCCGCGCGAGGAGCAAGATAAGATCGCTTACATGAGTCACATGAATGCTCATCAAGCAACTCAGGATGGTCGGCTGACAGCCGAGATTCATCCGCTGGCCGGTATCGACCACGACCTGATCATCAGATCCGATACTTCGATGGCAAAGCTGGCGAAGCTACCACCTGTGTTCGACCGCAGCCCGACCGGCACACTTACCGCAGGCAACTCCAGCCCGCTGACCGATGGCGCAGCTGCGGTGTTGCTCATGTCCGAAGAGCGCGCTCAAGAGGAAGGTCGGGAGCCACTCGCCTTTATCAAGGCCTTTGAGTACGCAGCCATCGATCCGAAAGACGGGCTTTTAATGGGGCCGGGAGTCGCTGTACCACGGGTGTTGGGCAAGACTGGCATTAAACTCTCGGACATGGACTTGATTGAGATGCACGAGGCGTTCGGCGGGCAAGTCGCGTGCAATCTTCGAGCGTGGGAACGCGGATGGAAGGAGCCGGCCATCGGGAAAGTCGATCGAGCGAAGCTGAACCAGCTTGGCAGTTCCATCGCGGCGGGACATCCGTTCGCGGCGACCGGCGCGCGGATTGTCACGACGCTTGCGAATGAGATGAAGCGCCGCAACGTGAGATACGGCCTCGTGAGCATCTGTGCTGCTGGTGCCCAGGCGTCGGCAATGATTCTCGAGCGGGACGTCTAATTGGCAATTGAGACGAGGTACGTCGACGCTGAATGATGTGGAGGTGCATGAATGGAATCCATGGTCCATGTCGCGAATGTGCTGTACTTAACATCGTTCATGATGCGGGACATCCTCTGGCTCCGCGTCTTGACGGTGATCGCTGCCTCATTTCTCATTCCATATTATTATTTCCAGGCCGAGCCACTCCTCCCCGCCATCTATTGGAACCTCGCTTTTATCGTCTTGAATCTCGCTTGGATTTGCCGGATCCTTCTGGAGCGCCGGCCTGTGCAGCTCAGCGCGGACGAAGTACAACTTTGCAACCTGGTCTTCCACTCGCTCACGCCGCGGGAGATGCTCAAGCTTCTCAAGCTGGCACACTGGGAGGATGTTCCGGTGGGGAAGTGGCTTGTCGAAGCGGGCAAGAAGGTGGATCGGTTACGCGTAATCTTCTCAGGTAAGGCTCGGGTGGCGGCACAGGGCAAACCGGTCACTGAGCTTGGACCTGGCGAGCTGATTGGTCAGATGAGCTTCATCACCGACGAGCCTGCTCCTGTGCACATCGTTGCGGCCGAGCCCACACGTTGCGTAACATGGTACAAGTCCACGCTTAAAGACTTTTTGAACCTCCATCCCGATCTCCGCGCGGCCTTTCAGGTGGTCCTCGGAATGGACTTGTCTCACAAAGTGAAAACTGCCTGGACACAGAAGGACGAAGGAGGCGAAGCATGAAAACCCTCATTTGCCCGTACTGCGGCTGTTCCCTGGTCAGGTTAGGAATCAGCAAAGAGAAGGCGGCCACGTACAGTTTCGCCGGCACCGATGCGCCGACTACGAAACACGCCCTAACGTTTTTTTGCCACGCATTAATCGGTGGCTCGGAGCTACGCTGAGTCGTGACTCCGGTGATCCTGGTCAACGTCCTTGGGATCGTAACGGCATAGCTTCTCAGGCTGGCCGGGGGTCGCTGAGTGAGATGCAGCCGTCGGGCCCGCCCGACGCGGGACAAGGAGGAAGCACGCATGAATAACGAGAGACTGTTTGCGGTGAACCTTCTCTGGATTCACGATCCGGGCATGTTCGCCGAATACCAAGAGCAAGCAAAGCCAATCCTGGCGAAACACAGTGTGCACGTCGAACGATGGCTCATGACCGAGACGATGGAAGGGAACGGGTTTGACCGGCCAGATCAGATGGTTGTCACCTGGCATCGCAATGCCGCGGCCCGGGACGCCTTCGAGAACGACCCGGAGTACAGGGAAGCAGCGAAGATTCGGGACAGGGCGGCGAAACTCGTGATCGTCACCGGCCGATCGGTATATGGTGACTGACGGGGCTGCGGCCGCCTAATGGAACCTGCAATATCCATCAGCGAATTGAACAAATCGTACGGGGACGTGCGAGCCTCCGGCAACGGCATGCCCGAGACCGTGCCTTGGGGAAGATGTTCCGACATTATACGATCGCGGATCTTGGGGCCAGCGCGGCATGAGGGAGCGGTGCAGGACCAGACCGCGACCACGAGCCGCGGCGACGCGCACAGCCGGTTCAACCCGCTGATTCGAGGAGAACGACGATGAAGGACCTCATTGTCTTGCTTGGTGAGCCTAATACGACCGTCGCCGTCGTTGGTGCCAGCGACAATCCGTCCAAGTACGGCAACATCATCTATCGCGATCTGAGACGAAAGGAGTTTGTCGTCTTTGCCGTTAATCCTAACCGGACGCACGTGGCCGGCGACGAGGCTTTCCCGTCGCTGAAGGAACTGCCAGACAGGCCGACCATCGTCGACATGGTAGTACCTCCAACGGTGGGGGCCAAAGTGCTCCGAGAGTGCTTGGATCTCGAGCTAATGAACGTCTGGCTGCAGCCTGGTGCGGAGAGTCCGGAGAACCTCGTCTTCCTCCAGGAGCGAGGATTCAACTATATCGCCGATGCCTGCATCATGGTTCAGACTCGCTTGGCGACCCGACATTCTTGAGCCCTCGACCCCCATGCGGGACGGCCTTCTTCTGGGGACGGAAACGCGGCATCTTCGGCATGCTAGGCGGTCGCGCCCTCGACGTGGGTGGAAGAAGGAGTGCGCGCCAAGGACGGTGCCGGCTTCCTCATGTTGCCGAAGAAGATCAACACCAGCGCGCAGACCATGGTTCCGATGGCAAAGGCCTCAAAGCCGACTCCGGTCACGTCGTTGGCGTTGTTTGCCATGAGATGGAACAAGATGGTGATCAGAACGCTGCCGTTTGTCCTTACGAAGAGCCAAGTAACGATGACCGATAGCGCGACGGCACCGAGAAGGAAGAGAGGCAGATTAAAGGCCTGTTGCGGTGAGTCGGAGAGGACGAAGGCGGGTAGGTGCCAAACTGCCCAAATGACTCCGAGGACGAGACTCGACGTGAGCGGTGACCAGCGGCCGAGAAGCCGGGGGAGAGCAAAGCCGCGCCAGCCGAGCTCCTCGCCGAGAGGACCGGGAACGGCGAGCAGCGCCACTCCGAGCGCAGCCAGGATCGAACCGACAGACCCTACGGTTGGCATGTCGGTCAGTCCGAGGGCTCCGCCCCCGAGCCCGGAGAGGAGCGAAAGAAGAATCATTCCGACCACGACCACGAAGTACCACCGCACCCGCGCCCGCATCGGGTGAAGGCGGGCGAACAGCTCGCGCAGCCCCCTCTTTCCTTCGAAGATGCCGGTGAGCACGATTCCGCTGAGGCTCGGTCCGTAGACCGCGAGGAAAAAGAGAGGATTAAACGCCGTGTCCGAGTCGCCGAAGGTGGCTGCAGTCCAATCGGGGGCGAGGATCATGATCGCCACAATGCCCCATGTCCATGCGAAGACGGCGACGAAGAAGAAGACTAGCTGACGTCCCTGGCTCATGGCTGGCTTGTCCCTCCGCGGCGGTTCATAGTGTCGGGTGGTGGCAATAGTGCCCCACTCAGATTTCTTGTGGGTCGTGGTGGCGACATCAGTGCCTCTATGGCTGAGTCCCAGGTTCTGACTGGCGCGCAAAGGTCTTGGCAACCCATATGATCGAAATGCCGATCGCGACAACTACCCTCAACACGAACGAATACGTATTGGCGCGCTCGGTAATATCGAAAAGCTCACCGGTGAAATTCGCCATGGCATGAAACAATGGGTTCACTGGCCTTTCGCGAACGCGAAGAGGAGATCCGCGTAGGCCTTCTCGATCTCCGCCAAACTGGCGACACCTGACGCCTTTGTGGGCTCGATGAGCATGTACTCGTTCGGCGCATGTGCACGCGAGCCGTGTCCGAGTCCCCCGGACACCAAGGGCAGCCCCAGACGCTCGGTGAACTGGTAGAAAGGCGCACTGCCGGCGTTGCGAGGCCATACCTCGTCGACCTCACCCCACTTCTGAAAGACGGCCAGAGCCGCTCGGACGAGCGGTGCGTCGACCGACGTCTGAGATGCGGGATAGCCTGACAGCCTGCGAATCTCAATGTCGCTGAACCCGCGACTATCGAGGTGCGCGCGGATTCGCTCTAGCTGGCGGTCGGGATCGACGTTAGGCGGGAGTCGCGAGTCCATCTTCGCGGTTGCCTTGTGCGGGAGGATCGTCTTTACTCCGTCCCCGCTGTAGCCCGCCCAGATTCCGTCGACGTTCAGTGTGACGTCATAGAGTTGCCGAATGAGCGCTTCGGCCGCCCCCATATCGTCGATGAAACGATCCACGGAGAAGAGCTTCTTCAAAGTGGCCGGGTCATAGCTCGGGAGAACGCCGTTAATGAGCCGTTGCTCCTCCACGGTCGGCGCCCGGACATCATCGTAATAACCGTCGATCAGGATGGTGTTGCCGTCCGGAGTCGTCATCGAGCCGATGGCCTGAATCAGGCGAAGTACGGGGGAGTCGACGATCGCCTTGAAGGATCCGTGAATGTCGGCGTCCTTCGGACCGCCGTGTGGTCCACCTACAGACTCAAGCTCGAAGTAGAGAATTCCCTTGACTCCAAGGTCCACTTCCATGGATCCGTCCGGGCCCTGTGAGTTGTACGGGAGGAAGACGCCATCGGCCGTCTTCAAGCGGTCCTCGAAGTTGTCGATGAGTTCGGGATAGTTCGGAGAGCCGAGTTCTTCCTCGCCTTCAGCGAGCACCATCAGATTCACCGGGAGGGTACCGTCCACCGCGAGGATCGACTCCACCGCGTTGAGAAAGGCTCTCTCTGGCCCCTTCTGGCTGGTCGCCCCGCGAGCGATGAGTGCCCGGCCAAGCGGCAGGTCGACGAGCTCCGCTTCGAAGGGCGGCGACCGCCAGTCTTCCGGGTTGACGGGTTGCACGTCGTACATCAAGTAGACGAGTAAGGTCTTCTCGGCATTCGCATCGTAATGGCCCCAGACTCCGGGGTGACCAGAGGTCGGCACGATCCGTGTCCCCTGGAACCCCAATCCTTCAAGGTCCGAACGAACGAGCTCCGCCATCTCCTCGATGCCGAGGCTTTGCGCGCTGATCGATGGTTGTCGAAGCCACCGCTGGAGGTTGCCGAGATGTTCGTCAAAATGCGCGTCGATGTGTGCGTAGATCTCATCATGGCTCTTCCCGTATGGGGTGACTGCCCCCACGTCGAACGCCTCAGCCGTGGTCAGCTCGAACTCGGGTCGGATTGGTGCATCCACGCTCGTCTCGGCAGCCTGCCTCGATTCACAGGAGAGCGCCGCAAGTCCGAGCGCGATGCCGATAAGCCATTGGCCTTTTCTCATCCTGGGCTCTCCTCGTCGAAAGGCAGGTGACGTGCTCCCCAATCTGACCCCTGAGAGAGAGGGGAGCAGCTCTTCTGGCTGCCGGAGGTCTGGGCTTGCCATGGTCTCGACCTCATCTATTGCCTGCGATGCTATATCCTACGGGGGAGTAGTTGAGGAGTTTCGGAGCGGTGTACTTGCCCGTGAGTCGGACACTGAGCCTATGGATCGGTATCGCTTCCGGCAATGGCTACAGATGGCTGAGGAAGACGCCGGTCCAAAGGATTTTACCGGGGGCACTCCATCCCGGCTGAGATGCGCCAAGAGTTTTTGGCCGATGGTATGAGTAAGAGTAACCAAGAGGCGTTTCTGTCGTACTTCCAAAACTTCCGAATGGGCCAGGCGTACTTTGATCCGCGCGCACACGAGCTTCAAACACCCGTGCTGGTGGTGTGGGGCAAGTACGATCGCTTCATCAGCAGCAAGCACTTGTCGCTCACGGACGTGGCCGAGGCTGGCGGTTGGAAGGATACGGAGACGCTGTTGACCTGCTATCAACAGCCAGATCGTGAGTCGCTGTTGGCGGTAATGAGTGAGCCGAGGAAGGTCAGCGACGAGGTATTGTCAAATGTTGTGGATCGGTGAGTGATCAAGCGGCGACCTTCCGATCCGTGTTCTCTTTGTCAGTTTCCTGCATACCATCTTTGAATTGTTCTCCTGCCAACACCAGGGGGAGAAGTTCTGGAGCGTTGAGTTTCCGCCAACGTTGCTGCGCCATCTCCAACAGCTTGAACGCCATCGTCAGCCCTTTGCTCCGCGAGCCCGCTCCCTTGGTCACGCGCTGTCGTAACCGGACCGTCGCGAAGGCAGACTCGATCACGTTCGTCGAACGGATATGTTTCCAATGCTCGGCCGGAAAATCAAAATGGCTGTACAGGTGCTCCTGGTCCCGCGTGAGCGAGGCGACCGCCTTGGGATACTTGGCCGCATACGCGGTGGCGAAACGCTCGACCAGCGCCTCGGCCTCCGCACGCGACTCCGCATACATCATCTCGCGCAACACCCGCTTCGCCGCCGGCTGCAAACGTTTCGGAAGCTTGTCCAACACGTTGGCCATCCGGTGCACCCAGTCGCGCTGCTGCCGCGTCGCCGGCCACACCTCCCGCACCGCTGCCCAGAACCCCAACGCGCCATCCCCAATCGCCAGCACCGGGGCCCGCATCCCCCGACGCTTCAGATCGCGCAACACCGCCAACCAGCTCTCCGTGCTCTCCCGATAGCCGTCCTCCACCGCGATCAGCTCTTTCGTCCCATCCGCCCGGGCGCCCAGCATCACCAGCGTACACAGCCGGTCGGCCTCGAGGCGAATGTTGAAGTGGATCCCGTCGACCCAGACGTACACATACTCCCGATCACGCAGATCACGCTGGCGAAACGCCTGGTATTCCCCCTCCCACGCCGCCGTCAATCGCGTGATCGTCGTCGGGGACAAGCCTGATGCGTCCTCACCCAACAAGATCGGCAACGCCTCGCGAAAATCTCCCGTCGACAGACCGCGCAGATACAACACCGGCAAGACCTCCGCCACCTTCGGCGACCGCCGCATATAGGGAGGCAAAATCTTGCTCGTGAACTGCGCCCGCATACGACGGTCATGCACCCGTGGCGCGGTCACCGTGACCGTACCAGCACCCAGCGTCACCTTGCGGGGACGGGCTTTGCCATTGCGCACCACCAGGGCGCGGCCCTCTCCGTCTCGCTCAATCCGATATCGCTCGACATACTCGGTCACTTCCGCGTCCAACGCACTCACCAGCATCCGCCGAGCTCCCTCTCTGGCAAGCTCGTCCAGGTCTGCGAACAGTCCGTTCCCTTTGCTCTCAGACGCATTCTCTATTATCCTCAACATCGGTGGCGTGTCCTTTCTCCGGTCGTCACAACCGGATCTCGTGTACGTTTCAACTGACTACACGAAAGGATACGCCGCCTTTCTCATTCCTCCAATCCACAACTTTCGAAAATAACTCGTCAGCGACGCCTCGGTCAGTCGTTGAGTCGAGAAAAACGCACCCCGAAACGCACCCCCACCCTTCGCAAGCGAAAAACCCCGATCCGACAAGTGTTTGTCAGATCGAGGCTTAGTAAGTCGGGACGGCCGGATTCGAACCGGCGACCCCCTGAACCCCATTTATTCCCACTGGTTTCCACTGAGTTTGTCTGAGCCTGCTGGAGTAGCGTTACGTATTGCCGGATAAGGAGTTACGTGCGTGTCGTGTTCGAGACAGTTCGGCTCAGTTTCCATGGTTTTGGCTGAGTTGGCACACCATCGGCAAACCGGAATTGGCTCCGGCTCAGTACGGCACTGCGACACATCCGAGCGAAACGTGCCCGGCCGTCTCCATAGGCGACTGGCGGGGAGGCGCTTCCTGAACGCACATTCATGGTGTAGAGGGGTCGGACGCGTTCGTAACGCGGGTTAGGCTGCATGCACATTAGACTGCGTGGTTCGCAGCATAACGCGAACGGGTCGCGGGATTATCCTGCGTGCTCCGCAGCACATAGGCGAAGCACTCGCAGTCTACTACTAGTTAGGTTGGCCTGCAGTCCGCGGTTCGTGAACGCTGACTTCGCTGCGCTCATGGGTTCTCTCGCGGAGGGTGCGCCGCGGGCAGTCTCAGAATATGCGCAGAGTTGGGAGCAAGCCGGAGTGTCTGGGTCAAGTCCCGAGTTGTGTGTAAAAGTATTTGAGCAAGCTCCTCGGCACGTTCATCACGCTGCTTGATGCACCTCCTGGTTCTCGAGTAACGACACGTCGACATACCGCCGCTCACCCCAGATTGTAGTCACCTTCAACGCCACCGCAGTGATCAATCGCAATGCGCTCGCCCGATCGGGAAACGCACCGACCGCCTTGGTGCGCCGTTTGATTTCGCCGTGCAACCGCTCGAGCCCGTTCGTCGTGCGAAGCTTCTTCCAGTGCGACGGCGGAAACGCATAGAACGTGGTCGCCCCCGCAAACCCGCTCGTCAGACAGGCCATGGCTTCGGGGAGTTGCTTGCTCCACCGGGTCTGCAGCCGAGCTAGCTGCTTCCGCGCATCGCCCAGACTCGAAGCCCGAAACACGCTGGCCACCTCGCGGGCGAGGCGTTTCCGCAGCCGCTGCGGGGCTTTCGTCAACACGTTCCGTTGCAGGTGCACCGTACAGCGTTGCCGCTTGGCCTCCGGAAGCCACCGTCGCACGGCGGCCGCCAGGCCCGCGTGCTGATCCGCAATCACTAACTGCACCCCCGTGAGGCCGCGGTCGGTCAGCTGCTGCAACAACTCGGACCAACTCGCCTCCGACTCCTCTGCCGCCACCGACACGCCGAGCAGCTGCCGGTGACCATCCGGTCCCACGGCATACGCCACCAGCGCCGAGACGTTTTCGACCTTTCGCGCCCACCGCGCGTCCACAAACGTGGCGTCCAGGTACAGATAGGGATGCTCGCCATCGATCGGTGCCCGCTGCAGCGCCTCCACCTCGGCATCCAGCCGCTTGGCCACCCGGCTGACGGTCGAGCGCGACACCCGCTCTCCGAGCAACGCCTCCGTGAGCTCGCCCGCCTTTCGGTGCGACACACCGTTCACGTACGCACTGGCCAAGAGGTCGTCGATCTCCGCCGTCCGACGCTGGTAGCGGCCCAGCACCTCGCCCGTGGATCCACTCTCCCGTGAGCGCGGCACCGTCACGTCGATCTGGCCGAGGCTCGTCAACAAGCGGCGGGTGTACGCGCCATTGCGGCGATCGCGACGGCCCGCGACGCGCGCGTACCACTCCGCTCCCACCAACGCTTCCAACTCCGCTTCCAAGAACAGCTCCAGACTCGCCCGGATCGCACCGCGGAACATCGCTCGCAAATCCTGACGCACGGCCTCTTGCGCCACCGGTACCATTTCGCCAACGTCCTGCATAGAGGAAGCTCCTTTTCTTGATCACTGCGTTCACAGCGATCGGATTCTCGGGTTGTTACTTCTCCCGAGGAGCTTCCTCTTTTTCTTCCACCCCGTCCAGAGGTCCGTGTCTCTCACCTCTGAATCAGACTTCAGCTTCTACACAAATTTAGGGACACTACCAGTGTCTGTCCCCACAAGTGTAGGCGATGAAGACCTCGGCGCGACCTAACATACTACTTGGTATGCTTTATAAAGGACTCACGAATTATGCGGCATCAAAAAAGAACAGAAGCCACTATAGCCCCAGGCATTTACCACTTCGATACGGGACCATTCAACTGGTACATCATTGAGGACGAAGGAAGACTAACCCTGGTAGATGCCGGTTTTGAGGTATTGTCAAATGTTGTGGATCGGTGAGTGATCAAGCGGCGACCTTCCGATCCGTGTTCTCTTTGTCAGTTTCCTGCATACCATCTTTGAATTGTTCTCCTGCCAACACCAGGGGGAGAAGTTCTGGAGCGTTGAGTTTCCGCCAACGTTGCTGCGCCATCTCCAACAGCTTGAACGCCATCGTCAGCCCTTTGCTCCGCGAGCCCGCTCCCTTGGTCACGCGCTGTCGTAACCGGACCGTCGCGAAGGCAGACTCGATCACGTTCGTCGAACGGATATGTTTCCAATGCTCGGCCGGAAAATCAAAATGGCTGTACAGGTGCTCCTGGTCCCGCGTGAGCGAGGCGACCGCCTTGGGATACTTGGCCGCATACGCGGTGGCGAAACGCTCGACCAGCGCCTCGGCCTCCGCACGCGACTCCGCATACATCATCTCGCGCAACACCCGCTTCGCCGCCGGCTGCAAACGTTTCGGAAGCTTGTCCAACACGTTGGCCATCCGGTGCACCCAGTCGCGCTGCTGCCGCGTCGCCGGCCACACCTCCCGCACCGCTGCCCAGAACCCCAACGCGCCATCCCCAATCGCCAGCACCGGGGCCCGCATCCCCCGACGCTTCAGATCGCGCAACACCGCCAACCAGCTCTCCGTGCTCTCCCGATAGCCGTCCTCCACCGCGATCAGCTCTTTCGTCCCATCCGCCCGGGCGCCCAGCATCACCAGCGTACACAGCCGGTCGGCCTCGAGGCGAATGTTGAAGTGGATCCCGTCGACCCAGACGTACACATACTCCCGATCACGCAGATCACGCTGGCGAAACGCCTGGTATTCCCCCTCCCACGCCGCCGTCAATCGCGTGATCGTCGTCGGGGACAAGCCTGATGCGTCCTCACCCAACAAGATCGGCAACGCCTCGCGAAAATCTCCCGTCGACAGACCGCGCAGATACAACACCGGCAAGACCTCCGCCACCTTCGGCGACCGCCGCATATAGGGAGGCAAAATCTTGCTCGTGAACTGCGCCCGCATACGACGGTCATGCACCCGTGGCGCGGTCACCGTGACCGTACCAGCACCCAGCGTCACCTTGCGGGGACGGGCTTTGCCATTGCGCACCACCAGGGCGCGGCCCTCTCCGTCTCGCTCAATCCGATATCGCTCGACATACTCGGTCACTTCCGCGTCCAACGCACTCACCAGCATCCGCCGAGCTCCCTCTCTGGCAAGCTCGTCCAGGTCTGCGAACAGTCCGTTCCCTTTGCTCTCAGACGCATTCTCTATTATCCTCAACATCGGTGGCGTGTCCTTTCTCCGGTCGTCACAACCGGATCTCGTGTACGTTTCAACTGACTACACGAAAGGATACGCCGCCTTTCTCATTCCTCCAATCCACAACTTTCGAAAATAACTCGCCGGTTTTCCGGGAAACTACAGCGTTTTTACCAAAGGCATAGCCTCACTTGGTTTTGATATCAAAGATTTGGAGGCAATCATTCTGACCCACGCCCATGCTGATCACGTTGGTTTTGCCGAAAAGCTGAGAACGCAAACCAAAGTCCCAGTTTATATCCATAAAGAAGATGCGGCAAAGGCTGGCACTGCATTACAATTGCCCTGGTACGGATTATTGTCCAATGCCTGGCGACCTTATATTGCTACAATGCTGGGCACGGCGTTGGTTAATGGGGTGTTTAGCCAACCCAAAATTAGAAGAGTAAAAACCTTTGTGGATGGTGAAATTCTCGATGTACCCGGCAAACCTCTCGTAATTCACACGCCGGGGCATACCGCAGGCGAGGTAGTTTTTTATCTGCCCAAGCGCAATATGTTGTTTAGCGGAGATACTTTGGTTACCCGAAATCTGATGACCGGAAAACATGGCGATCCACAAGTGACTCATCCCCTGCTGAACAACGATTTTACACAAGCCCATCAGTCGCTTGGCTTACTCAACGCAATTGGAGAAGTAACTATGCTATCAGGGCACGGCAAGCCTTGGGTTGGCGAAATAAAAGAAGCTATTGAGCTGGCATCATCAAGTGATCCTTTTTTGCCGAAGGTGTAGCGTGTCGCCTTATTTGATCACTGGTGATTCTCCTATAAAGTCCCTCGCCAAAGCTCGGTCGAGTGCAGCCCGAACCACGGGACTGATCGGGGCAACGGTGGCTATGCCGGTCTTATCGGTATCGGCTGGCCAACGAACGGCACCATAGGGCGGTTGATCCAACAGCAAGTCTCTTCGGCTGAGACAGCAGAGGTCAAGTCCCGAGTTGTGTGTAAAAGTATTTGAGCAAGCTCCTCGGCACGTTCATCACGCTGCTTGATGCACCTCCTGGTTCTCGAGTAACGACACGTCGACATACCGCCGCTCACCCCAGATTGTAGTCACCTTCAACGCCACCGCAGTGATCAATCGCAATGCGCTCGCCCGATCGGGAAACGCACCGACCGCCTTGGTGCGCCGTTTGATTTCGCCGTGCAACCGCTCGAGCCCGTTCGTCGTGCGAAGCTTCTTCCAGTGCGACGGCGGAAACGCATAGAACGTGGTCGCCCCCGCAAACCCGCTCGTCAGACAGGCCATGGCTTCGGGGAGTTGCTTGCTCCACCGGGTCTGCAGCCGAGCTAGCTGCTTCCGCGCATCGCCCAGACTCGAAGCCCGAAACACGCTGGCCACCTCGCGGGCGAGGCGTTTCCGCAGCCGCTGCGGGGCTTTCGTCAACACGTTCCGTTGCAGGTGCACCGTACAGCGTTGCCGCTTGGCCTCCGGAAGCCACCGTCGCACGGCGGCCGCCAGGCCCGCGTGCTGATCCGCAATCACTAACTGCACCCCCGTGAGGCCGCGGTCGGTCAGCTGCTGCAACAACTCGGACCAACTCGCCTCCGACTCCTCTGCCGCCACCGACACGCCGAGCAGCTGCCGGTGACCATCCGGTCCCACGGCATACGCCACCAGCGCCGAGACGTTTTCGACCTTTCGCGCCCACCGCGCGTCCACAAACGTGGCGTCCAGGTACAGATAGGGATGCTCGCCATCGATCGGTGCCCGCTGCAGCGCCTCCACCTCGGCATCCAGCCGCTTGGCCACCCGGCTGACGGTCGAGCGCGACACCCGCTCTCCGAGCAACGCCTCCGTGAGCTCGCCCGCCTTTCGGTGCGACACACCGTTCACGTACGCACTGGCCAAGAGGTCGTCGATCTCCGCCGTCCGACGCTGGTAGCGGCCCAGCACCTCGCCCGTGGATCCACTCTCCCGTGAGCGCGGCACCGTCACGTCGATCTGGCCGAGGCTCGTCAACAAGCGGCGGGTGTACGCGCCATTGCGGCGATCGCGACGGCCCGCGACGCGCGCGTACCACTCCGCTCCCACCAACGCTTCCAACTCCGCTTCCAAGAACAGCTCCAGACTCGCCCGGATCGCACCGCGGAACATCGCTCGCAAATCCTGACGCACGGCCTCTTGCGCCACCGGTACCATTTCGCCAACGTCCTGCATAGAGGAAGCTCCTTTTCTTGATCACTGCGTTCACAGCGATCGGATTCTCGGGTTGTTACTTCTCCCGAGGAGCTTCCTCTTTTTCTTCCACCCCGTCCAGAGGTCCGTGTCTCTCACCTCTGAATCAGACTTCAGCTTCTACACAAATTTAGGGACACTACCACAGCAGATGACTACTTCATCAGACATCTGGGCCGATGGCTGGCGTAGGTCGGTACTTCGCGATTGACCCCAGCGGTGAGTGGCTTGGTGCGGTGAACATGCCGGCGCGCTTCCGGCTTCTGGACGCCTCCGAGCAGTACGTTCTCGGCGTACAGCGGGACGAGTTCGATGTAGAACACATTGCGGCCTATGAACTGGTCGGTGGGAACGAGTAGTTGGGCGGGTCCGAGTGGCTTCCGGTGGCGCGGCCTAACAAGCAATTGCTGCAGACGCCGAAGAAATAGTGGGTACGCTGCGCTTGTATACGGGCTGGCGGCGCAGCAGAATTGCGAGACGTTAGGTGGCGCGTTCAATATGGCAAGTCGCATCTTCTTCTATGGACTCTACATGGATATAGACCTGCTTCGGGGCATGGGCTTACGGCCAGAGATAGTCGGTCCCGCTAAGCTTCCCGACTATAAAATCCGGATTGGTAATCGGGCTTCGCTTGTTCGTGCGATCGGCAGTGCTTCTTACGGTGTATTGCTCGATCTTCCCGAGGAGGATGCGTCGGCGCTCTATTCGAGACCAGAAGTGGACGGCTATCAGCCAGAATCCGTCGAGGTTCACCTTTTGAGTGACGAATCACGACAACGCGCATTGTGTTACTTACTACCGCAGGACAAGCTCGGTGCAGATATGAATACCGAGTTATTTTCGAAAGTTGTGGATTGGAGGAATGAGAAAGGCGGCGTATCCTTTCGTGTAGTCAGTTGAAACGTACACGAGATCCGGTTGTGACGACCGGAGAAAGGACACGCCACCGATGTTGAGGATAATAGAGAATGCGTCTGAGAGCAAAGGGAACGGACTGTTCGCAGACCTGGACGAGCTTGCCAGAGAGGGAGCTCGGCGGATGCTGGTGAGTGCGTTGGACGCGGAAGTGACCGAGTATGTCGAGCGATATCGGATTGAGCGAGACGGAGAGGGCCGCGCCCTGGTGGTGCGCAATGGCAAAGCCCGTCCCCGCAAGGTGACGCTGGGTGCTGGTACGGTCACGGTGACCGCGCCACGGGTGCATGACCGTCGTATGCGGGCGCAGTTCACGAGCAAGATTTTGCCTCCCTATATGCGGCGGTCGCCGAAGGTGGCGGAGGTCTTGCCGGTGTTGTATCTGCGCGGTCTGTCGACGGGAGATTTTCGCGAGGCGTTGCCGATCTTGTTGGGTGAGGACGCATCAGGCTTGTCCCCGACGACGATCACGCGATTGACGGCGGCGTGGGAGGGGGAATACCAGGCGTTTCGCCAGCGTGATCTGCGTGATCGGGAGTATGTGTACGTCTGGGTCGACGGGATCCACTTCAACATTCGCCTCGAGGCCGACCGGCTGTGTACGCTGGTGATGCTGGGCGCCCGGGCGGATGGGACGAAAGAGCTGATCGCGGTGGAGGACGGCTATCGGGAGAGCACGGAGAGCTGGTTGGCGGTGTTGCGCGATCTGAAGCGTCGGGGGATGCGGGCCCCGGTGCTGGCGATTGGGGATGGCGCGTTGGGGTTCTGGGCAGCGGTGCGGGAGGTGTGGCCGGCGACGCGGCAGCAGCGCGACTGGGTGCACCGGATGGCCAACGTGTTGGACAAGCTTCCGAAACGTTTGCAGCCGGCGGCGAAGCGGGTGTTGCGCGAGATGATGTATGCGGAGTCGCGTGCGGAGGCCGAGGCGCTGGTCGAGCGTTTCGCCACCGCGTATGCGGCCAAGTATCCCAAGGCGGTCGCCTCGCTCACGCGGGACCAGGAGCACCTGTACAGCCATTTTGATTTTCCGGCCGAGCATTGGAAACATATCCGTTCGACGAACGTGATCGAGTCTGCCTTCGCGACGGTCCGGTTACGACAGCGCGTGACCAAGGGAGCGGGCTCGCGGAGCAAAGGGCTGACGATGGCGTTCAAGCTGTTGGAGATGGCGCAGCAACGTTGGCGGAAACTCAACGCTCCAGAACTTCTCCCCCTGGTGTTGGCAGGAGAACAATTCAAAGATGGTATGCAGGAAACTGACAAAGAGAACACGGATCGGAAGGTCGCCGCTTGATCACTCACCGATCCACAACATTTGACAATACCTCGTGAGAACGTGGACGGACGCAATGGGCGCGGCCGCTCCACCCAGTTGACCGTCACGGCACCCCGGCCGACGGCTGGTACGGCAAAAGCCACGCGAGTTTCCGAGGCGGGCCGTGGGCAAGGCAAGGGCCTGGCAGCGCGGGCGACCCTTGAGGAGTCGCCCGCACGTATGGGCCGCGATGGCGACCCATTGATCGTCGCGGTTGGTGAAGATCGTTTGCCACGACCTGATCGGCATAGCCACGATTATGGAGGGCGCCTCGGCAACGCCGTGCACGCTGGACGTGCGAAGGCTTAGTCGCCGGTAGCACCGTGGTCTGCGAGGACGAGGTGCCCTTGTGTAGAAATCTCTAAATGTGTATCTTTTTCTACACATGGCATATCCGCGTCCGCCCATCAAAGTCGAGTGGGACAACCCTGGCCTTTTCCAAGGGGTCACGATCACCCGTGAGATCGAGGGCGAATGGTACGCCTGGAAGATCCCGGTCAACGGCGCGGTTCCCCAGGCGATGGCAGCCGACCTCCTCGGCGTGAGTCTCATGGCGATCAACAACTGGGTCCGCTCGGGTGCAGTCAAGCACATCAAACCGAAAGGAGAGGCCTCGCTCATTCCCCTGAGCGAGATCAAGAAGGTCCGCAAGGTGCTGCGTGAATACGGCCGCCTTCGTCGAGATGCGCTGGGCGAATGAAGCGACTTCTCACGATCGGCCAGGCCGCCGAGCGCCTTGGGCTCGCAGTTGACACGGTGCGTCGCCTGGAGGCCAAAGGTGAGCTGAGAGCTCATCGGACTCCAGGCGGCCACCGGCGATTTCGCGTTGCCGTCCTTGACGCCTACCGAAAGGGAACGGGACAGCGATTGCGGTCCAAGCCAGGGCGGAGAGTATCACCCAAGCCCAAACGTCCGCCGGTACAGCCCGTTGATTCGTTCCTTGACCAAGTGGATGAACCTGACGAATGGACGGAGTTCGACCCCAACGATCCGGATGAGTGGGTCGACTACGAGTCACCGGTAACTCGCACAGCGAACAAGCCTGTCGTACCGAGCTTCTCGCAGCATGCTAGCCCAAGCCCGATCGATTCAGTACCGTCGGTGCCCGCCGGATTTGCAGCAGACGCCGAGAAGATCCGCGGCGACGACACCCTGCGTCTGCAGACAATTAGGAACTGGGGCCTCGTCGCCATCCCCGCAGGCACCCCCGCTCTGTGGAGGGCGAAGGTTACGCAGGACCTAGCATGCAACGTGACCGCCGAGAAGTTCCCGGTCGGGCTACCGCTGAACGATGCAATCGAGCTGGTCCGGGGCCGCGTCAGCGAGGTACTCGAGCCATACGAAGAACAGAAAACTCGGCAAGCGCAGACAGCAGAGGACGAGAGGATACGGGCCGCAGAGGAAAGGGAAGAAGCAGAGGAGGGGCGTCAGATCCGCAAGCTGGTTGCCCACGGTGAGCACTACGCTTGGCGCGAAACAATCTCCTGGGACCGGGAGGACCGCATCGACGCGCGTAAGGAAATCGGTGAAGTCCTTGGGGCCCGGGTTGGCGCGGACTGGAGCGAAGATGATGTCGAAGAACTCGTCAATGACATTCTTGATAAGTACGACGACGATGACTGACGGGCACGCTGGGAAACGGCCGGTATCGAAGATCCCGAATCTAGCAGGTTGCGGAAAAAGTCGGGTAATGGACGATAGCATCGCGAGCCGGAAGTTCTTATCGTAGAGGGACCTCGATGGGAGTGCCACGATGCGCGGGAACAAGACGAATCAGTCGGCGCTGTTCAGCTATATCAGTGCGGAGGATCGGGTGCCCTCCGACCATCCGTTGCGCGCCCTGCGGGCGCTGGTGGACCCGGTGTTAGCCCGGCTCTCGCCGCAGTTGGACCGGCTGTACGCGCGGCGGGGCCGGCCGTCGATTCCCCCGGAACATTTGTTACGCGCGTTATTGCTGCAGGTGGTGTATACGATCCGGAGCGAGCGGCAGCTGATGGAGCAGCTCGATTACAACATCCTGTACCGATGGTTTGTGGGGTTGAATCTGGACGACGCGGTGTGGGTGCCGACGGTCTTTACGAAGAATCGGACGCGGCTGGTCGAGGGGGGCATCGCGGATGCGTTTCTGGCCGAAGTGTTACAGGAGGCGGAGCGGCGGGCGTTGTTGTCGAATGAGCATTTCACCGTCGACGGGACCTTGCTGGACGCGTGGGCGAGTCAGAAGAGTTTTCAGCCGAAGGCCGGCACCCGCCCGCCAACGGACGATGATCCGGGGAATCCGAGCGTGACGTTTCGCCAGGAGAAACGGACGAATGCGACGCATGCGTCGCGGACGGACCCGGAGGCGCGGTTGACGCGGAAGAGTGGGGGGCAAGGCGCGCAATTGGCGTACTTGGCGAGTGTGTTGATGGATAATCGGCACGGGCTCGTGGTGGCGACCGACGTGACGCAGCCCGGCTACGAGGCGGAGTGTGCGAGTGCGCTGGCGATGGTGGGGAGCTTACCGCCGACGGCCCGGCGTCGGACGTTGGGGGCGGACAAGGGTTATGATCGGTGCGGGTTTGTCGACACGCTGCGGGCGTTGGGCTGGACGCCCCACGTCACGCCGAACGTGCACCGCACGCGGTTGCGGAGCGCGGTGGATGGCCGGACGACGCGCCATCCCAGCTATGCGATCAGTCAACGGCAGCGCAAAAAAGTGGAAGAGATCTACGGGTGGGGCAAGACGATTGGGTTGTTACGCAAACTCCGACATCGCGGGACCCCGCGGGTCGGGTGGGTGTTTACGTTTACGGCCGCGGTCTACAATCTGATGCGGATACGCACCCTGACCCTGGCCGGAGGCAGCCCCTGATGGGGCAGTGTGGGCCGCATTCGTCACGCCGACCGCACCGCGGGGGCGGTAATAGGGGACCGCACGCTGGTACACCGTCGTGTTACCCGGACAAACGCGGCCCACCATGAATTTTTCCGCAACCTGCTAGAATCTGCCCGCGCAAATCTAGGTTTGAAACCTAGGATAGAACGCCAGATTCGGAGCCGTGCCTCGAGAAATTCGCCGGGTCACGCAGGTGGGACACGTGAAGGTCAGTCCGACGGACACTGACGTTCAGCTACCGGAAGGACTGTCTCCATGGCTCGTGACGTTTGTACGCGAAACTCTCCGCGATACCCACGTGCTGCGAGAGAACGGTGCAGAGGAGGCGGCAGCAGCGCGTTCGGCGCTGATAGAAAAGCTCCTCGCTGCGGCTAGCGGCTGGCTGAACGCGGAGATCGACGTCGCTGAAGCAGCCCAAGCAACGGGGTTGTGCGAAGAAACGATCCGCCGCGCCGTGCGCGACGGCGACCTTCCGGACCGACGACCACGCACGCGGGGCCGCCACAGAATCAGGCGAGGTGATCTCGAGAAGCTTGCTACCCACAGTAGGCGACCGTATGATGCCAATGCCGATGCCCAAGACATCGCCAGACTCCGGAGAGCGTTTCCATGAGCAAAAGGAAACCCAGACGGTGCTGGTCGAAGTCGATCGGCGAACGCGGCTACCGGGTCCGCGTATACGAGGCGAGGCCCGGTGGCACAATCATGCGGTCGGTTTACATCAACGGAAAGGAGGCTCGCAAAAGCCTGGGGCATCACGACAAACAGTTGGCCATTCAGCATGCCTACGAGCTGCTTCACGCGCTGTTCGCGAACGAGACAGCCATTGAGGACGAGAGCCTCACAATTGGACTGCTGGAAAACCTCTACATCGAGAGCCCCAAGCACCTCAGCAAGAAGGATCGCACGCAGCGCGAAGATGCGAGCAAGTTGGAGCGTGTTGTCGCGTTCCTCGGCGCAACCCGGAACGCGGAGAGTATCTCCGCATCGGACGTCGAGCGTTACACAATGGCTCGGCGGCGAGGGGATGGTTCGTTGCTTGGAGTTGTACCGGGCAGGCAGGTGAAGGACCGGACCATCGAAGCAGACCTGGTTGTGTTGCACGCCACCCTACACTGGGCCACGAGGGAACGGACCAGAACCGGGGAGCGGTTGCTCAAAGAGAATCCGCTGATTGGCGTGCAGTTTCCCAGGGAGAAGAACCCCAAGCGGCCGGTGATGCAGCACGACGAATATCTGAAGCTGCTCGAGGTCGCAGACCGCGCGAGCCCGCGTCTCAAGCTCGCGCTTGTGGTGGCCGAGGGAACCGGCCGAAGGATTTCGGCCTGCCGAACTCTCCTCTGGGAAGACATCGACTTCCAGAACGGCACGATCCGCTGGCGTGCGGAGAACGACAAGAAGGGGTATGAGCAAGTGGTCCCGATGAGTGACGCAGTACGTAGAGCTTTGCTGGTGCAGCGAAAGGCAAGGCGCGCGATCGGGAACACACCGGTCTTCCCTAGCCGGAAGGACCCGACGAGGCCGTGTAGCCGACATCTGTTGGACGACTCGTTGAGACGGGCGTACAAGAAGGCGGGGATCGAGCCACAGCCCGGTGGGCTGTGGCACCCAATCCGTAGAAAGTGGGTGACCGAGCGGAAAGGGTATCCGGTCAAAGACGTGGCTGCAGCCGGCGGTTGGCGGGACGAGCAGACGATGCTCAAATCATACCAGCATGCCGATGCCGAGACGGTCCGTCGGGTAGTGCTCCATCCCACGCAGCGTCTTGTCAGTCGCTGAGGTCGAGAAACTCACAACACAACTCACAACACCGGGGTTCACAACGACGAAGCCCCACAACGGAATCCGTTGCAGGGCTTGAAGTTAGTAAGTCGGGACGGCCGGATTCGAACCGGCGACCCCCTGAACCCCATTCAGGTGCGCTACCGGACTGCGCCACGTCCCGAAAAAGTCGAACGGTCGGAAGGACGGAAAGTCGGACAGTTTGGTCCGTCGCCGGTCCCGGCGTCCTCGGACTTGAGTCCTAATGAATCAAACTACCATGCGGCCGAGCCGCGAGGCTCGGCCCCAATTCTAACTAGGTGTTGGCCATCCGCCTAGCCGCGCGGTTTCGGTACACACGCAATCGATTGGGCTACCCCGGCGCTGCCGCTCCCCCGAACGCCCCTACCGCCCCATCCGCCTCGACCGCGTCCCTGTGGTATCTTTTCATCATCCCACGACATCCACCCTTCCAACCCAGAGGGGACCTCCACATGCCGGCGATCACCTGGACCGACGGCGCCCCCGAATCGATCACCGCCGCCGGAAAGCACCTGGAGGCGGCCTGCTACGGTCCCGCACCCGAAGACGCGCCCACCATCGTCATGCTCCACGAAGGGTTGGGGTGCATCGCCATGTGGCAGGACTTTCCCGAAAAACTCGCCAACGCCACCGGCTTCGGCGTGTTCGCGTACTCGAGAGCGGGATACGGCCAGTCCGATCCGGTCGAACTGCCACGCCCCCTCGACTACATGTCCCGCGAGGCCTTAGCAGGTTGCGGAAAAAGTCGGGTAATGGACGATAGCATCGCGAGCCGGAAGTTCTTATCGTAGAGGGACCTCGATGGGAGTGCCACGATGCGCGGGAACAAGACGAATCAGTCGGCGCTGTTCAGCTATATCAGTGCGGAGGATCGGGTGCCCTCCGACCATCCGTTGCGCGCCCTGCGGGCGCTGGTGGACCCGGTGTTAGCCCGGCTCTCGCCGCAGTTGGACCGGCTGTACGCGCGGCGGGGCCGGCCGTCGATTCCCCCGGAACATTTGTTACGCGCGTTATTGCTGCAGGTGGTGTATACGATCCGGAGCGAGCGGCAGCTGATGGAGCAGCTCGATTACAACATCCTGTACCGATGGTTTGTGGGGTTGAATCTGGACGACGCGGTGTGGGTGCCGACGGTCTTTACGAAGAATCGGACGCGGCTGGTCGAGGGGGGCATCGCGGATGCGTTTCTGGCCGAAGTGTTACAGGAGGCGGAGCGGCGGGCGTTGTTGTCGAATGAGCATTTCACCGTCGACGGGACCTTGCTGGACGCGTGGGCGAGTCAGAAGAGTTTTCAGCCGAAGGCCGGCACCCGCCCGCCAACGGACGATGATCCGGGGAATCCGAGCGTGACGTTTCGCCAGGAGAAACGGACGAATGCGACGCATGCGTCGCGGACGGACCCGGAGGCGCGGTTGACGCGGAAGAGTGGGGGGCAAGGCGCGCAATTGGCGTACTTGGCGAGTGTGTTGATGGATAATCGGCACGGGCTCGTGGTGGCGACCGACGTGACGCAGCCCGGCTACGAGGCGGAGTGTGCGAGTGCGCTGGCGATGGTGGGGAGCTTACCGCCGACGGCCCGGCGTCGGACGTTGGGGGCGGACAAGGGTTATGATCGGTGCGGGTTTGTCGACACGCTGCGGGCGTTGGGCTGGACGCCCCACGTCACGCCGAACGTGCACCGCACGCGGTTGCGGAGCGCGGTGGATGGCCGGACGACGCGCCATCCCAGCTATGCGATCAGTCAACGGCAGCGCAAAAAAGTGGAAGAGATCTACGGGTGGGGCAAGACGATTGGGTTGTTACGCAAACTCCGACATCGCGGGACCCCGCGGGTCGGGTGGGTGTTTACGTTCACGGCCGCGGTCTACAATCTGATGCGGATACGCACCCTGACCCTGGCCGAAGGCAGCCCCTGATGGGGCAGTGTGGGCCGCATTCGTCACGCCGACCGCACCGCGGGGGCGGTAATAGGGGACCGCACGCTGGTACACCGTCGTGTTACCCGGACAAACGCGGCTCACCATGAATTTTTCCGCAACCTGTTAGAGTCTTTGCCGGAGGTTCTCGACGCCATGGGGTTCAAGCGTGGCATCCTGCTCGGCCACAGCGATGGCGCGTCGATCGCCGCGATCTATGCGGGCAGCGTCGAGGATTTCCGCGTCCGCGGTCTCGTGTTGATCGCCCCGCACTTCTTCACCGAACCTTCCGGGCTCGAATCGATCGATCGCGCGCGGCGGGACTTCGAGAACGGCGACCTGCGCGAGAAGCTGGCGAAGTACCATCGCGACGTCGACAACGCGTTTCGCGGATGGAACGACGCCTGGCTCGATCCCGGTTTCGAAGAGTGGGACGTCGCCGAGATGATCGATTACTGGCGGATTCCGGTCCTGGCGGTGCAGGGCGACCAGGATCGGTACGGCACGCTCGCGCAGGTCCAAGAGATCGAGAACCGGATCTACTCGCCCATCGATGTCGAGATCCTGGCCGGGTGCGGCCACGCCCCGCATCTGGAGCAGCCAGAACGGACGCTGAAAACCGTAACCGAGTTCGTCCGGCGGCTGGAGCGAATCGAGCACGCAACGGTCGAGATCAGCTGAGAGGTGACAAGGCAGTCCGCGCACGAACGGCCGCGCCCGGCACTATTAAGGAAAGGCGAGGAGTTGAGCGGGCACCGACAAATGTGCATTATAATGCACCTCATTGAGTTCGATGGCAACCGATCTTGGTCCGCCCGCGCTTGAAACACCCGGTACAACCCAGTAAACTTGATCTTTGTCAGTATGGTATGGGACGGTGCAACATAATGCATGCCCAGACCGTGCGACCGGTGGGCCGGAAGGGGCGAAATCTTGACCGAACGCATCGATTTTCAGACCGATCCGTCCAAGTACAAGCACTGGCGCGTCGAGTACGATGGCCCGATTGCCACCGTGTTCATGGACGTGGCCGAGCAGGGCGCGCTGTTCGACGGCTACGAGCTGAAGCTGAACTCCTACGATCTCGGCGTCGACATCGAGCTGGCCGACGTCGTGCAACGGATGCGCTTTGAGCACCCGGAGGTCCGGGTGGTGGTGCTGCGCTCCGGCAAGGAGCGGGTCTTCTGCGCGGGCGCGAACATCCGCATGCTCGGCGGCGCGGCTCACGCCCTCAAGGTCAACTTCTGCAAATTCACCAATGAGACGCGCAACGCGTTCGAGGCAGCCGGCACGGAGTCCGACCAGAACTGGATCTGTGCCGTCCGGGGCGCGTGCGTCGGCGGGGGCTACGAGCTCGCCCTGGCCTGCAACTACATCATGCTGACGGACGACGGGGCATCGTCCGTCGCCTTGCCCGAAGTTCCGCTGCTCGCCGTGCTGCCGGGCACCGGCGGGCTGACGCGCGTCACCGACAAGCGCAAAGTGCGACGCGATCTCGCCGACGTGTTCTGCTCGATGGAGGAAGGCGTCCGGAGCAAGAAGGCGAAGGAATGGCGCCTGGTCGACGAGGTGGTGCAGAACTCGAAGTTCGACGAGACGGTGATGGAACGCGCCCGCGAGTTCGCCGCAAAATCGACGCGGCCCACCGACGTGAAAGGCGTCGAGCTGACGCCGCTCGAGCGGACCTTCGGCGACGACGGTTCGGTGACGTACTCCCATCTTGCCGTCTCGATCGATCGCGACAAGGGCATCGCCACGCTCACCATCTCCGGTCCCGAAGGCGACGCCCCCGCCGCGGTCGACGATCTGCACCAGCAGGGGGCCGACGCGTGGATCCTGAAACTGGCGCGCGAACTCGACGACGCGATCCTGCATCTCCGTCTGAACGAGGTGGAGATCGGCGTGCTCGTCTTCCGCTCAGAGGGCGACCCGGCCGCCGTCGTCGCGCACGAGAAGGTGTTACTCGACCACCGTGACGACTGGCTCGCCAACGAAATCCTCCACTACTGGAAGCGGGTGCTCAAGCGCATCGACCTGACGTCCCGCTCGCTCGTCGCGCTCGTGGAGCATGGCTCCTGTTTCGCCGGCGTGCTCGCGGAGCTGCTCTTCGCGGTGGATCGGTCGTACATGATGGAAGACGAATTCGAAGGTAACGACCGGCCGACCGCGACCATCGTGCTCACCGCGGGCAACTTCGGTCCGTTTCCGATGTCAAACGATCTCACCCGCCTCGCGACGCGGTTCCTCGGCGAGCCGGAGAAGGTGGGCGCGGCGGAGGCGCAAACGGGCGTCGCCTTGGAAGCCGCGGACGCGACGCGCCACGGCCTGGTCACCTTCGCGTACGACGAGATGGACTGGGAGGATGAGATCCGGATCTTCCTCGAGGAGCGCGCCAGCTTCTCGCCCGACGCCATGACGGGGATGGAGGCGAACCTCCGCTTCGCGGGGCCCGAAACGATGGAGACGCGGATCTTCGGCCGGTTGACCGCATGGCAGAACTGGATCTTCCAGCGCCCCAACGCGGTTGGCGAGAGCGGAGCGCTGCAGCGATACGGCACCGGGGTTCGCGGTGAGTACAACAAGGGTAGAGTCTGACCGACAACATACGAGGGAATGAGTCAAATGGTTGATCTCGTCAACGTCAGCTACGACACACTGATTCCGAATAACGTCGACCTTTCCTCCGACAAGCGCGTGCTGAAGGCGCTGGAGAAGTGGCACCCGGGATACATCAGCTGGTGGAAGGACCTCATTCCGGAGCAGTTTCAGAAGAGCCTGGTCTACCTGCGCACCGCGGTGAGCGTCGATCCCGGTGGTTGGACCAAGTTCGACTATGTGAAGATGCCCGAATACCGCTGGGGCATCCTGCTGGCGCCACAGGTGGACGACCGGCGCATTCCGTGCGGCGAGCATACGGGTGAGCCGGCGTGGCAGGAGGTCCCGGGTGAATACCGCGCCATGATGCGCCGGTTGATCGTGATCCAGGGCGACACCGAGCCGGCCTCGGTCGAGCAGCAGCGGTTCCTCGGCAAGACCGCGCCCTCCCTCTACGACATGCGCAATCTCTTCCAAGTCAACGTCGAGGAAGGCCGGCACCTCTGGGCCATGGTCTATCTGCTCCAGAAGTACTTCGGCGCCGACGGCCGTGAGGAGGCGAACGAACTGCTGCGGCGCCAGTCGGGATCGGAGGAGGCGCCGCGGATGCTGGGCGCGTTCAACGAGGAGACGCCCGACTGGCTGTCGTTTTTCATGTTCACCTTTTTCACCGACCGCGACGGCAAGATGCAGCTCGAAGCCCTCGCGCAATCCGGCTTCGACCCGCTCAGCCGCACCTGCCGCTTCATGCTGACCGAGGAAGCGCACCACATGTTCGTCGGCGAGACGGGCGTGGGACGCACCGTACAGCGCACCTGCGAAGCGATGAACGAGGCCGGCATCACCGATCCCACCGACATCGACAAAGTTCGCGACCTCGGCGTGATCGACCTGCCGACCATTCAGAAGAAGCTCAACCTGCACTACTCGCTGTCGCTGGACCTGTTCGGCGGGGAGGTCTCGACCAACGCGGCCAACTCCTTCAACGCCGGGGTCAAGGGTCGGTATCGGGAATTCAAGCTCGACGACGATCACAGGCTCCACGACGCGACCTATCCTGTGAGCGGGCTCGAGGGCTCCGAGATCACGACAAAAGAGGTCCCGGCCCTCACCGCGATCAACATGCGGCTGCGCGACGATTACACGAAGGATGCCGCCAAGGGTGTCGAGCGCTGGAACAAAGTCATCCGGAAGGCGGAGGTCGATTTCGAGTTGGTGCTGCCGCACGAGGGCTTCCACCGGCAAATCGGCGTCTTCACCGGCGTCCCGCTCACGCCCGAGGGGAAGCTCGTGAGCCGGGAGGAGTGGGACGCGCGTCGTGACGAGTGGTTGTCGAACAAGGCCGACGGCGACTTCATTCAGTCCCTGATGACGCCCGTCTTGGAGGCCGGGCGGTATGCGGGTTGGATTGCGCCGCCCAGGGTCGGAATCGACAACAAGCCGGGCGACTTCGAGTACGTCAAGCTACACATGGCGTGAGCCGAGCTTCCCGTAAGGGACGTCCCATGAGCGAGATTCCCCAAATCCGGGACGGCGTGTTGCGGGATGGGAGCGGTGACTCCACCACCGCCATTCAGGCTTTCATCCGTGCCGTCGGCGAACGTGTGCGGCAGACGCGACAGGAGTGCGGAAGGTCGCAGCGGGCCCTGTCGGATGTGTCCGGGATCTCGCTGCGCTACCTGGCCCAGTTGGAAAGCGGCGGCGGTAACATTTCCATTGCGCTGTTGTACAAGGTGGCCCGCGCCCTCGGTCGCCCGGTGGACTGGTTCGTCGGTGGGGCGGGGGCGGACGCTCTTGGCGTGGAAACCGCCGACATGGTTGGTCTATTCCGTTCGGCCGACGCCGCGCAGCGCCGGCGGGTTATGGAGATTCTCGAGGCCGGACCTACCCGCCCGACACGCAAACGTCGAATCGGGCTGATCGGCGTCCGGGGAGCGGGCAAGTCGACTCTCGGGAGCGACGTCGGCGAGGCCTTGTCCCTGCCGTTCGTCGAACTGAACAGCGACATCGAAGAGCAGAGCGGGATGCCGGTCGAAGAAGTCATCGCGCTCTACGGACAGGAAGGGTTCCGTGCGCTGGAGCGCCAGGCGCTCGAACGGATCGTGCACACCGCCGACGAGGTGATCGTCGCCGTGGCGGGTGGCATCGTGTCGGAACCGGACGCGTACGACTTCTTGTTGTGCAACTTCCATACGATCTGGCTCAAGGCGACGCCGGAAGAGCACATGAACCGGGTGCGGGCACAAGGTGACTATCGTCCCATGGCCGGGAATGCAAAGGCGATGGAGGAGCTGCAATCGATCCTGACGAGCCGCGAGGCGCTGTATGCAGACGCCGCGCGGACGGTGAACACGTCGGGCAAGTCGGTGAAGGAATGTGTGGGGGAGGTGATTGGGGTGATCGAGGAGTTGGGGGGCAGCGTCGGAGACACTGCCGCGGATTGACATATCGAGCAGTGGTCAACCCAACCAAAAACGGCAGCGCAATTCGTTCTTCGCACCCTTGGCGTATTTACGCCCGCTTTTACGTCAGTTTGGTCGTCACAGCTTAGGCCCATCGAGATCGGATCGCAATCAGCGCATGTTTGATCAAATCGGTCGAGCGACCTCTCTGCGAAAAGCGGGCACCTTGCCATAAGTCAGCAGCCGCCAGAACCATTCGGCCGGTCCGTAGCGAAACCGATCGAGCCACCAGGCACTATACAAGAGCTGGAGAGCCCAGACCGCGGGCACGATGACCATCTGGGCCGGTCGATCGAGACTTCCATACAAACCGAAACCATAACCATAAAAGATCGTCGTGCAGAGGATCGACTGCATCAGGTAATTGGTGAACGCCATGCGTCCCACAGCGGCAAATCGTCTTTCCAGGGCTCCAAGCCAATCTCGCTTGACCGCGAGCATGATCACCGAGAGATGCCCGAGCGAAACGAGAACGCTACCGACATAATTCCAATGCGCACCCATTTGTAGAAAGAAGACGAAATCCCAATCGTGCGTGGCTAACTGCCAGGCGGAGATGGCCACCAACGGTAAACCGAGACCGTAGCCCCACAACAGCAGCCGACGGTAGAACCCTTCGTCCTTTCGGGCCGAAAAGACACCCAATTTCATGAGACCCATGCCGATCAACATCAGACCACCCATGCGCCACAAGCCCAGAAAGACGATGGCCCCGGACTGCATCATCAGAACCGTCGGCGCGCGGTGAGTGACGGCGTCTCCATAGCTCCCGAGATAGGCCTTCACATCGGTTTCGAGATCCTCGGCCGTCGGCGCCACCATGTGCCGCTGTTTTCGCCAAGTTTCCAGGTCCGCCGTTTCTTTCTCGGTCAGCTCTTCGCCCGCGTCCGCTCTGATTTCGACCTCTTTGCCTTCGGCAATCGTCTTTTCCATCCAGAAACCGCCGGCCGTCGATGTCGCTAAGGCGGGAAGCATCCATATCGACCCGAGAAGGATTAGCGTCTTGGCCTTCTTGCGACGCAGCGGATATATCAGGAGGCCCAAGAAGGCGTAGGTGAAGAGAATGTCGCCGAACCAGATCAAATAGGCATGCAGCGCACCCATCACCAACAACCAGAAATTGCGCCGGTACCAGGCTCCAGCAAACTTCCCGGTTTCTGAGCGCTCGGTCATCAGAATGAGCCCGGTGCCAAAGAGCATCGAAAAGACGGGCAGGAACTTCTGATCGAACAAAAAGTGGGTGCCGAACCAGATCGATTTCGAAAGAGTGTCGGTTCCGCCCCACAACAGAGGATTGTTATAGGCCGCAAAGGGCATCGCGAAGGCGTAGATATTCATGGCCAGAATGCCGAGCACCGCGACCCCTCGCAGAACGTCGATCGACTCGATGCGGTTTTTTTCGGTGACCGGTGCGAGAGGCGTGGAAGGCCTAGCAGGTTGCGGAAAAAGTCGGGTAATGGACGATAGCATCGCGAGCCGGAAGTTCTTATCGTAGAGGGACCTCGATGGGAGTGCCACGATGCGCGGGAACAAGACGAATCAGTCGGCGCTGTTCAGCTATATCAGTGCGGAGGATCGGGTGCCCTCCGACCATCCGTTGCGCGCCCTGCGGGCGCTGGTGGACCCGGTGTTAGCCCGGCTCTCGCCGCAGTTGGACCGGCTGTACGCGCGGCGGGGCCGGCCGTCGATTCCCAGGGGGAGTATCAGGAATTTTGTGTTTGTGAGCCATACTATGTACCTGCACTTTGGAGGCACGTATGGCGCGACACAAACGGTCGATCCCCCCGGAGTTGGTGGACCAACTGCTCGATGGCATCGACCCCCAGAAGGTCTTTGAATCAGACGGGCTCGTTGACGAGCTGAAGCGGGCGTTGGCTGAGCGGATTCTGGACGCCGAGATGGACGTGCATCTCGGCGGTGAGGAGGAGCACGCTCGAGGGAACCACCGTAACGGCCACAGCAAGAAGACGGTCCTGACCGACTCGAGCGCTCTCGAACTTTCAATTCCCCGCGACCGTCATGGCCGGTTTGCGCCCCAATTCATCGAGAAGTACCGACGTCGGTTCCCCGGCTTCGACGAGAAGATCATCGCGTTGTACGCCCGCGGCATGAGTACGCGCGACATCCAAGCTCACGTCCGGGAACTCTATGGCTTGGAGATTTCTCCCGACCTGGTCTCCGCGGTCACCGATTCGGTACTTGACGAGGTCAAGGCGTGGCAGAGCCGGCCGCTGGAGAGCGTCTACGCCGTTGTCTATTTCGACGCGCTGCGCGTGAAGATCCGCGACGAGGGGACGGTGCGCAACAAGGCCGTCTATCTGGCGATCGGCATTCGGTGTTCGGGCTACAAGGAGATCCTGGGGCTGTGGATCGAGCAGACCGAGGGCGCGAAGTTCTGGCTCAAGGTCATGACGGAGCTGCGCACCCGTGGCACCCAGGACATCCTGGTAGCCGTCGTGGACGGACTCCGAGGCTTTCCGGAGGCCATCGAGTCGGTGTTCCCCAACGCTCGCGTCCAGACGTGCATCGTGCACCTGATTCGCCACTCCCTGCAGTTTGCCGGGTGGAAGGAGCGCAAACCGCTAGCGGCAGCCCTCAAACAGATCTACCGCGCCGACACCGCGGAGGCGGCCCTTCACCAACTCGAGGAATTCGAGCAGGGCCCCTGGGGTCGCAAGTATCCGACCGTCGCGCAGAGTTGGCGGCGGCAATGGGAGCAGGTGATTCCGTTTCTTGCATTCGCCCCTGAGATCCGGAAGATCATCTACACGACCAACGCGATCGAGAGTCTACACAGCCAGGTCCGCAAGTCGGTACGCACCCGCGGGCACTTCCCTAGCGATCAAGCCGCTACGAAGCTAATCTGGCTCGTATTACGAAACATCGAAGCTACGTGGAAACGCCCACCGGTATCATGGGCGAAAGCTCGAAGCCAGTTCGCCATACTTTTCGGCGACCGTTTCAAGATTACTGACTGATGGAGAGGCTCACACACAAAATTTCCTACACGCCCTTCCCAGGGCGCGGCCCTCTCCGTCTCGCTCAATCCGATATCGCTCGACATACTCGGTCACTTCCGCGTCCAACGCACTCACCAGCATCCGCCGAGCTCCCTCTCTGGCAAGCTCGTCCAGGTCTGCGAACAGTCCGTTCCCTTTGCTCTCAGACGCATTCTCTATTATCCTCAACATCGGTGGCGTGTCCTTTCTCCGGTCGTCACAACCGGATCTCGTGTACGTTTCAACTGACTACACGAAAGGATACGCCGCCTTTCTCATTCCTCCAATCCACAACTTTCGAAAATAACTCCCGAAGTGTTCCAGGAGGCGGAGCGGCGGGCGTTGTTGTCGAATGAGCATTTCACCGTCGACGGGACCTTGCTGGACGCGTGGGCGAGTCAGAAGAGTTTTCAGCCGAAGGCCGGCACCCGCCCGCCAACGGACGATGATCCGGGGAATCCGAGCGTGACGTTTCGCCAGGAGAAACGGACGAATGCGACGCATGCGTCGCGGACGGACCCGGAGGCGCGGTTGACGCGGAAGAGTGGGGGGCAAGGCGCGCAATTGGCGTACTTGGCGAGTGTGTTGATGGATAATCGGCACGGGCTCGTGGTGGCGACCGACGTGACGCAGCCCGGCTACGAGGCGGAGTGTGCGAGTGCGCTGGCGATGGTGGGGAGCTTACCGCCGACGGCCCGGCGTCGGACGTTGGGGGCGGACAAGGGTTATGATCGGTGCGGGTTTGTCGACACGCTGCGGGCGTTGGGCTGGACGCCCCACGTCACGCCGAACGTGCACCGCACGCGGTTGCGGAGCGCGGTGGATGGCCGGACGACGCGCCATCCCAGCTATGCGATCAGTCAACGGCAGCGCAAAAAAGTGGAAGAGATCTACGGGTGGGGCAAGACGATTGGGTTGTTACGCAAACTCCGACATCGCGGGACCCCGCGGGTCGGGTGGGTGTTTACGTTCACGGCCGCGGTCTACAATCTGATGCGGATACGCACCCTGACCCTGGCCGGAGGCAGCCCCTGATGGGGCAGTGTGGGCCGCATTCGTCACGCCGACCGCACCGCGGGGGCGGTAATAGGGGACCGCACGCTGGTACACCGTCGTGTTACCCGGACAAACGCGGCTCACCATCAATTTTTCCGCAACCTGCTAGAATGGTCGGCAGAGCCAGCGTCGACGGGCGGAGTTGATGAAGCTGCCGACTGAGGAATTTCTTGGTCAATCATGAAAAGATCTTACGCTCAATACAGGTAATTGCGGAGATGGCCACCAACGGTAAGCCGAGACCGTAGCCCCACAACAGCAGCCGAAGGTAGAACCCTTCGTCCTTTCGGGGCAGGCCGAGAGGTTTCAGCGCGCCACGCGCTACTCCGACGTCAAAGCCTCCATGGGGCTCACCGCGGCAGCCCGCCACGCGGGCACCCACGCCGCGACGACCGCGACGCCCCCCAGCAGCACACCCACCGCGACGAACGTCACGGGATCCAGCGCCGGTACTCCGACCAGTTGCCCCGAGATGAAGCGCGTCAGGGCCGCGGCAGCGACACTCCCCAAAGCCACGCCGACAGCGGCCAGCGTGACCCCTTCCGCAAGCACGCCGGACCAGACCCGATGTCGAGCGGCGCCGAGCGCGCTCCTGACACCGAACTCGCGCCTTCGGCTCCCGACCGAAAACGCGAGCACGCCGGCGATCCCGACGGCTGCGATCACCAGGGCGAGTAACGCGAACGCGCCAAGCAGCATGGTGTTCAGCCGCCGCGGCGCAACGGATGCGCTCCCCAGGTCCTCGATCGTCGCGACATTGGCGATGGGTTGGTTCGGATCGTGGGCGAGAATCACGTTACGAACGACCGGCAGGACGGCGACGGGGTCCACGCGCGCCCGGACGACGAGCGAGCCGGTGATCCGCGGAGTCACCTGTCGATACGCGTTGTACATCGTGTGGATCACGTCCGCATCGAGACCTACGTCCCTAGTGTCGCTGGCCACCCCGACGACGGTCCGCCGCTGATGCTGCATGCCCATCAACCTCGCGATCGGATCGGTCCATGCGATACGGTGACCGATGGGATCGCGTTCGCCGAAGTAGGCCCGAGCCATCGACTCGTTGATAATGACTACCTTCTGCGCGTCCTCGATATCCGTCGTTACGAACTCGCGACCACGGAGGTCGATCCCCATCGTCGCGAAGTAGCTGGGCGACACGACCCGGAAATCCGCCCTCGGGCTCGGCGCGTTGGGCGCGGGCTCGTGGCCTTCCACGTCCATCTGCCACTGGGTCGTGAAGCTCGAGGTGCCAGCGAGCGGCACCGAGCTGGTGAGCGCCGCCGACTCCACGCCCGGCAGCGCGCGCACGTCTTCCAGGATCGACAGGTATTGATTCCGTAACTCCACGTCCGTGCGCCGGGAGAAAGTCCCCGGAATGTCCATCGTGAGGATCCGTGCCGTGTCAAACCCCGGATCCACCCGGTTGAGATGCATCATGGTGCGAAGGAGCAGCCCCGCACCGATGAGGAGCACGAACGACGTTCCGATCTGGGCGACGACGAGCACCCGCTGTGCGCGCCCGGCACCCGAGTCGCCCGTCGAGCGGGGACCACTTCTCGTCAGCGCCTCGCCCACGCTCTTGCCGTCTGGCAGCGGGGGCAGCAGCGTGAAAAACACCGAAGCGGCGACCGTCGCCAGGAGCGCGAAGCCGAAGACGGACGCATCGAGCGTTATCTCAGACGCGCGTGACGTGAAGCGCGCAGCGAACATGACAAGCAGGTCGAGGCTGACCGAGGCCATCAGCAGCCCAAGCGCGGCTCCAGCGCTCGCCAGAAAGAGGCTCTCGACGAGGAGCCCACGCCGTAGCGCCGCCCGGCTGCCACCGAGTGCAACCCGGATCGCCAGCTCGTGATCTCGACGAAGCACCCGCGTCAACGTCAGGTTCGCCAGGTTGGCACACGCGATGATCAGCACGAGGAACGAGGTGCCGAGAAGAAGCAGGAGCGTCGGCCGCGCGCGAGACGTGAGCTGTGTCTTGAGCGGCGTGACGGTAACCTCGAACCCCGACCCGGCATCGTACGCCTCGGGGTATTCCGCATGAATACGCAACGTGATCACGGACGTCTCGGCGCGGACCGACTCGACCGTGGCATCGGGCGAGAGCCTTGCGAACACTTCCGTCATCCGGTGGATACGGTCGTGGTTCATCGACGCATCGAGGTGGTGCGGACTCGCCGCCATGTTCACGTAGATGTCGGTGCGTTCGGGATACGGAGGGGCTGGCTCGGCGACGCCGACGAACATCGCCGAGACTCCGTTCATCTCCACCGTCTTCCCGACGATGTCCGGATCGGCGCCAAAGACGCTCCGCCAGTACGCATCCGACAGGACGATGACGGCCGGCGCACCCTGTCCGTCGTCTTCGCGCCCCACCGTGCGGCCGAGGGTCGCGGACAGCCCCATCACGTCGAAGTAGTTCCCCGTCACGATGCCGGCCCGAACGCGGCGCGGCGTGTCATATCCGAGCATCGTGAAGGTGAGCGCGGAGAACTCCGCGACCGCTGCGAGCGAGGGAGATCCTTGACGGTAGTCGTCGATCTCGGGGACCGAGAACAGGGCGTTTTGGATGTCCACGAGGCGCGCCGAGTGACGGAGATACACGAGGCGATCGCCGTCTTCGTGCGGGAGCGGGCGCAGGAGCACGCCGTTGACGGCGCTGAACATCGCCGTGTTCGCTCCGATCCCGAGAGCCAGGGTCACGATGAAGACGAGCGCGTACCCAGGGCTCTTGGTCAAGCCGCGCATCGCGTGTCGCACATCCCTCGTGATCGCTTCCAGCATCCCGACTCCTCCTCGTTTCGGTCCTCGGGCGCCACGGCCGGCCACCCGGCCACTGCCACGTTTTCGCCACCCACGCCTGAGGCCAGACCAGCGCTCACGCGCGCGGCCCAGCCGCAGCGTCACGCCCGTCACCACCGCATCGGTCCCGGCGTCCCACCAGAAGCGTGCCGCGCCCAGTGTATGCTCACGGTATCGCGGCTCCGTGCGCTGGCGTGCCAGATGTCCAGTCAACTCGACACCGAATTCGTCTCTGAACCACCGCGGATAGGCTCGGAGAAGCAGCCGATGAGACATCGGCGCTCCCTCCGGAGCCCAATCTCTGGCGTCGGCCGGGTTCCCGAAGGGAGACGGCTCGCTCACGACCTGTCTCGCCTTGTGCGGGGGGTCGGCACTACGCGGGCCTGCGCACAACGGCACGAGCCGCTTTGAGGTCGAACTCCAGACGGGCGATCTCCCCCTTGAGGACCTCCCTTCCGCGCGGTGTGATCGCATAGAATCGCCAGCGCGCGCGCGGCTCGACGTCCCCCGCGTCCTGCGGAGGATCGGTCTCTTCGATGAGGCCGTCGTTGGTCATCCGTCGGATGCCGGCGTACAGCGTCCCGGCCCCGAGGAGGACCGCGCCGTTCGTGCGCTCCTCGACCATCCTCTTGATGTGATAGCCGTGGGCGGCCTCGTGCGTCAGGCTGAGGAGGATGTGGAACGTCGCCGGCGTGAGCGGGCGAGTCGGTCGATCGTCGCGCTGATTCATTGGCACCCCGGGTCCATGCGTCCGCGTCGCCGATGCGGTATCGGCGGGTTGGTTTATCGACGAGTGTTTATCGACGAGTGTTTATCGATGATCGATGATATCTGGCAAGGGCGCGAATGTCAAGCGCGACCACTAGATCTTCGCGGTAGGGGGCGGTGGATTCAGCAGGTCATTGCAACACCCTGTATTATTTCACCGATTTGGAGGGTGTTGTTCATGGCACGGTTAGGACGTCCTGGCCTTTCCGCGACCCAGAAGGCGGAGTTGTGGCGACGTTGGAAAAAGGGAGAGTCGCTGAGTGATATTGGTCGCGCGCTCGGCAAGCATGCGGGATCGGTGTTTGGTGTACTGAAGACAAACGGAGGTATATGCCCAGCGCGTCGGCGGCGCTCGCGCCTTGCGCTGACGATGGCCGAAAGAGAAGAGATCTCGCGTGGCCTCGCGGCGGATCGTCCCATGCGGCAGATTGCCGCAACGATTGGTCGATCGCCATCAACGGTGAGTCGCGAGATCGCGCGGCATGGCGGCTGGAACGGGTACCGTGCGGCCGATGCCGACACGGCGGCCTGGGAGCGGGCCCGTCGTCCCAAACGCTGTCGGCTGGCGCAGCACGTGCGACTGCAGCGGATCGTTGCCGAGAAACTGCGTCTTGATTGGTCGCCGGAGCAGATAGCGGGCTGGCTGCGGCGGACCTTTCCCCATGACGAGACCATGCGGGTGTCGCACGAGACCATTTATCGGAGTTTGTTTGTCCAGGCGCGTGGGGTCCTGAAACGCGAGTTGATCAAGCATCTGCGATCGCACCGCGTGATGCGGCACGCGAAGAACGCCACCACGAAAGGGCAACCTCGGGGCCAGATCATCGATGGCGTCTCCATCCGCGACCGCCCCGCATCGGTGGAAGACCGTGCAATCCCTGGGCATTGGGAAGGCGACCTGATCGCTGGGTCGAAGAACACCCATATTGCCACACTCGTGGAACGCCAATCCCGATTTACCATGCTGGTCAAAGTGGATGGCAAGGACTCCGAAACCGTCGTATCAGCACTCAGCAAACACGTCAAGAAACTACCGTCCGAACTCCGGCGGTCCTTAACCTGGGATCGGGGCATGGAGCTGGCCCAACACAAGCGATTTACGGTCGCCACTAATTTGCGAGTCTACTTTTGTGATCCACAGAGCCCTTGGCAGCGCGGGACGAACGAAAACACGAACCGCTTATTGCGTCAGTATTTTCCGAAGGGTACTGATTTATCCGTTCACTCTCAGGCAGATCTCAATGCTGTAGCATTACGTCTAAATCAACGACCTAGAAAAACATTGAAGTTCTGTACGCCAGCAGATAAACTGCACTCGAATGTTGCGATGACTGATTGAACTCAAAGCAACAGCTTTGAGAAAGACTTCTGGCGTTGCTCGTATGTTTCGATGCAGCAGCCCCTCGGCAGACGCTTGGCCGCGCCGTTTTTGAGAATCGCGCAGAGGCGGAGAAAGGCGGAGGAATGAGGGTAGCGTTCGTGGTGTGCAGTTTGGTCATGGCGGCGATGGTCATGGGGGAAGCTAGGGTCAATCTGCCCGAGGCCAACATCGGCACGTCGCCGCTGGCCTTTGCGGCCAGAGCGGAGGACCGTGCGGATGCCTACTATGTGCTCGCCCGCCACGCTTCGATGCTGCATCGATCCCGGGCGGACTACGGCTTTCCTACGGACGTGCCCGACGAGGCGTTGACCCGGGTCGTGCAGCGAGTTTGCCTCGTCTGCCACAACGACCAGTTGCGGACCGGGAACCTGTCCCTTCAAGGCTTCGACGTGGCGAAAGCGTCGGAGCACGCCGTGACTGCGGAGAAGATGATCGTCAAGCTCCGGCTGAACATGATGCCTCCACCGGGGATTCCGCGGCCGGGTGGCGACACGCTGGTCGCCCTGGTGGAGAGACTGGAGCAGAGGATCGACGAAGCGGCGGCGGCGAATCCAAACCCGTGGCACCGGTTTCCCCAGCTGCTGAACCGTGCGGAGTACGAGCGGACGATCGAGACGATGTTCGGCATCCAGATCGACGCGTCCGCGTACCTCCCCCCGGAAACGATCAGCGACAACTTCGACAACATCACGGACGTTCAGACCGTTTCGGTTTCGCTACTCGAGGGTTACATGAACGCGGCGGACGCGGTGGCTCGGGCGGCCATAGGGGATCCGAACGCCACGCCGCGCCAGCAGGACTACTGGGCGGCCCGAACCTTCGGGCAGAACGAGCGGGTGGAGGGAGCGCCGATGGGGTCGCGGGGCGGGATCGTGGCGGTGCATAACTTCCCGGCAGACGGGGAGTACGTCTTCGAGTTCACGTTCCACCACGGGGGCATGGGGGAGTTCGTCGGCCGGCCGGCCCGGGACGAGTGGATCGAGGTTTCCATCGATGGAGAGCGTGTGGCGTTCATGGAGGTGGACCGCCTCGGATTGGATGAGGCCAGAGGGCTCATGATGAGGACCGAGCCCATCTTCGTCCGGACTGGGCACCGCAAGGTGGCGGCGGTCTTCGTGCCCACCCATGACGGTCCGTTTAACGACCTGATGTCCCCGAACGAGCTATCAATGAGCCCGACCGTCGGACACCACATATCGGGTTACACGGTGGTGCCCCATCTTCAGATCCTTGCGATCCGGGGCCCGTGGAATGTGACAGGGGTCTCCGAGACCGACAGCCGGAGGAGGATCTTCACGTGCCGGCCGACGTCGCCGGAAAAGGAACGGCCGTGCGCCCGTGAAATCATTGAGCGGATCGTGGGTGAGGCCTTCCGTAGGCCGGCGGACGGGGGAACAGTCGAGAGTCTCATGGACCTCTACGCACAGGGCGTTGAGGCGGGCGGCTTCGAGGTGGGGGTCCGCTTGGCGATCCAGGGGATCCTCTCCATGCCCCAGTTCATCTTCCGCTTCGAGGAGCAGCCGGCGGATGTCGCGCCCGCGGAGTTATATCCGATCAGCGATCAGGCGTTGGCGACCAAGCTGGCGTACTTCCTGTGGGCCCAGCCACCCGACGACGAGCTGAAGGCTGTTGCGGCGGACGGGCGGGGGCGGCTGCAGGACCCCCAGGTGTTGCGGACGCAGATGTGGCGGATGCTGCGCGATCCTCGAGCCGATGCGCTGGGCGAGCGGTTCGCGGCCCAGTGGCTCAAACTGGGGCGCCTTGCAGTGATCTACCCGGATCCCAACCAGTACCCGGAGTTTGACGACCGGCTCCGCGACGCGGCCCGTCGTGAGACGGAGACCTTCTTCAACAACCTGGTTCGAGAAGACCGAAGCGTGTTGGAGCTCCTCGCGGCAGAGTACACGTTCGTGAATGAACGTCTAGCCAGGCATTACGGGATCCCGGGGGTGACGGGGAGCGACTTCCGGCGCGTGGAGCTTACGGACGAGCGCCGCCGGGGCCTGGGGATCCTGGGCCATGCCAGTGTCCTGACGTTGACCTCCCATGCCGGACGCACATCTCCGGTCGACCGCGGCAAGTGGGTCATGGAGGTGCTTCTGGGCACCGTGCCGCCGCCGCCGCCGCCCGTACCGGCCCTGGAGGAGACGGCGGCCGTAGACGGAGAGAGCGGGCGCACGCTGACGGTGAGGGAGCGGATGGAAATCCACCGGAACAACCCGGTGTGCAACTCGTGTCACCAGTTCATCGACCCGCTGGGGTTGCCGCTGGAGCACTTCAGCCCGACGGGTAGATTCCGGGCCAGAGAGGTGGAGGGGGGCGGCCAGATCGACCCCACCGGGCGGCTGTGGGACGGCACTCCGTTGGAGACCCCGCAGCAGCTCAGTGAAGCCATCCTCCGTTTCGAGACATCCTTCGTGCGGAACTTTACGAATAACCTGATGCGGTATGCCTTGGGACGCCGGGTCCAGTACTTCGACCAGCCGGTGGTGCGCACGATCTCCGAGCGTGCGAAGCACAACGACTACCGGATGTCGTCCTTCATCGAGGGTGTGGTCATGTCGGACCAGTTCCGCCTGAGGTGGGCGGAGGCGCGGGTGGACGACGAACTATAGTGGGGACGTGACGACTCTCAAGAGGAGACAGGAGGAATCGATGCAGTTCATTACCGGCAAGCATATTCCGCGTCGGGACTTCATCCAGGGGATGGGCGCCACAGTGGCGTTGCCCTTCCTCGACGCGATGATTCCCGCTGGGCGTCGCTGGTCGGAGATACTGAGTTCCGTGGACGCCCCGCGACTGGTGGCCATCGAACAGGTTCACGGCGCTGCAGGAGCCGGCAACCCTACCGGCCTGAAGATGAACCTTTGGAGCCCCGCGGGTGTCGGTCGTGAGTTCGACCTGACCGGGACGAGTCTCGAGCCGCTGGAGGAGTGGAAAAACTACCTGACCGTCGTCAGCAACACTGACGTCAGGATGGCAGAGGCGTACACGCCCAAGGAGATCGGAGGCGATCACTTCCGCTCGAGCGCCGTCTTCCTGACTCAGACACATCCAAGGCAAACCGAGGGATCGGACGTCTACATCGGCCGATCGCTGGATCAGCTGTATGCCCAGCACGTGGGCGATCGGGTGCCGATCCCCTCGATTCAACAATGCATCGAGCCCGTGGATCAGGCGGGAGGCTGCCTGTACGGCTACTCCTGCGCCTACCAGGACGCGATCAGCTGGGCGGGCCCGGGGCAGCCGCTCCCGATGATGCGGGACCCGCGGGTCGTTTTTGAGCAGCTGTTCGGCGCTGGGGGGACACCCGAGGAGCGGCAGATCCGTCTGGAGGCGTATGGCAGCATCCTCGACATCGTTGCCGGAGAGGTGGGCAAGTTAAACAGGGCCCTCGGCCTAACCGACCGACAGAGGATGGAGGCGTACCTGGAGAACGTGAGGGAGGTTGAGCAGCGGCTGCAGAGGATCGTGGCGCGGAACACGAGCGGCGAGGAGCGGGAGATCCCGGAGGCACCGGCGGGTGTCCCCGACTCGTTCGCGGAACACATGAGGCTCCATTTCGACCTTCAGGTGCTGGCGTTCCAGACGGACACGACGCGGGTTTTCTCCCTCAAGGCGGGGCGTGACGTGTCGATCCGGGTCTATCCTGAGAGCGGAACGGACCGGGCGTTCCACGCGGCGTCGCATCATGGCGAGAGTAAGGAAGCGCTCCGCGAGTTCGCGCTCATCAACCGGTACCATGTGGCCCAGGTCGGCTACCTCCTCGAGAAGTTGAAGGGGATTCAGGATGGCGACGGAAACCTCCTCGACAAGACGGCCGTGATCTACGGCTCGCCGATGTCGGATGGCAATAAGCACAACCACCGGCGCTGTCCGCTGTTCATCGCAGGCGGGGCAAACGGGGCGCTGCAGGGGAATCTCCACTTGAAGGCGCCTACCGGTACGCCGATGGCGAATGTCTTCCTCACCTTGCTCCAGGGGATGGGAATGCGCCACCTGAAGAGCTTCGGTGACAGCACAGGCGGTTTTTCCCTGAATACGGGCGCGTACACGATGGGGGGCGACTGACCGTGAAACGTCCTTCTTGGCTCAAGATCATTGCGACGGCGTCCATGGCGATCATGCTCTCAGGCTATGGGCCTGCAGCCGACCCGCCGGTGGTGGATGCGGCGATGCGGGGGGACGTCCAGCAGCTCCGTGAGCTCCTGAGGAATGGGGAAGACGTCAACGCGGCCCAAGGGGACGGGATGACGGCACTCCACTGGGCTGGGCAAAAGGGGTTCCTGGAGGCGGCGGAGGTTCTGATCCACGCTGGGGGGCGGGTGGAGGCAAAGACCCGACTCGGTGCCTTTACGCCGTTGCTCCTGGCGAGCCGGGCTGGAAGCGCGGACGTCGTGGAAGCCCTTCTCAATGCCGGGGCTGATCCGAATGTTCAGACCACGAATGGAGGTGCGACGCCGCTCCACTTCGCCGCGCATAGTGATGATGGTCGGTCGGTGGAGCTGCTTCTCCAGTATGGCGCCGAAATCGACGCCAGGGATAAAGCGTCGGAGCATACGCCGCTGATGTACGCGGCCGCGGCCAACTCGCTGGGCGCTGTGAAGGTTCTCCTAGCAAACGGTGCCGACCTTTCGCTGCGGAACAGAGCCATCGACATGGCCGCGCGGGCGAGGGAGGACGAAAAGCTGGGTCCCAGGGGGTCCAACCAGTTTGCTCGCAGGCAGGAGAAAAAAGAAGAGGAGAAAGAAGACGAAGAAGAGAAAGAAAAAGAAGAAGACGAAGAGGAGAAAAAAGAGGATAGCCTGGCAGACCGTGTGGGCGTCGTTGGAGGATGGACGGCGCTCCACCTCGCTGCTCGGGAGGGCAACACGAAAGTCGCAAAGGCGTTGGTCGAAGCAGGCGCAGACCTGGACCAGGTGAGTGAGGGAGGGAATCACACGGCCCTCGTCGTCGCAGTACTGAACGGCCACTGGGACCTGGGGTTGGACCTATTGGAGCAGGGGGCGGACCCGCACATCGCGGATGATGACGGGATGACCCCGCTGTTCGCGGTAATCCAGAGCCGGTGGGCGGCCTGGGGCTTCCATCCGCAGCCCAGGACACACCGGGATCAAGAAGTCGAGTATCTCGGGGCGATGGAGGTGCTTCTCAAGGCAGGCGCGGATCCTAATGCGAGAGTGAACAAGAGTCCCTTCTATTGGGGTGGGGGCGGTCTGGATATTCGCGGCGCGACTCCTTTCTGGCGCGCGGCCCAGGCGCTCGATATCGACGCCATGAAGCTTCTTACCGCATACGGTGCGGATCCCACGATGGCGACGTGGGCTCCCCCCCCAGGCCGGCGCAATCGGTACAACTCGGATGACCGCGAGGACGCGTCAGGTCTCCCTCCGGTATCTGCTGGCGACCAGTCCCTGACTGCGCTTCACACGACGACCGGGGCGGGGTACGGGGTCAGTGGGTCCCACGCGCAGCAACACAATCACGTGCCGGGCGCCTGGATGAGGGCCACAAGCTACCTTGTCGAAGAGCACGGTCTCGACGTGAATGCCCGGGATGACCGGGGGTTTGCGCCACTCCACAACGCGGCGGCGAGGGGAGATGTGGAAATGATCCTATACCTCGTCGAACATGGTGCCGATGTAACCGCGGTCTCCAGGGCAGGGTTGACCACCGCCGATATGGCCAACTCGCCACAGGAGCAGGTGGACATACAACCGTTTCCCGCCGCGATTGCGCTGCTCAGGCAGTTGGGCTCGGACTTCAACGACAAGTGTGCGAGCTGCTAGTACCTTGGGGGAAGTCAGGTTGATACTTGACTTGACGTTGGAAAGCCCACGGCATCAAGCCTCACCCCGGGGGGTATTTTAGGCTGCTGCTCCGAGCGCTGTGCCGTTCCCACTCCAGGAAGGAGATCGAGCCCGTGCGCACGCCTCCAGCCCGCCCGGTCAGACCTCACGGGGCCATCGGCCTCGGCGTCGTTCCCACAGCCCTGTTGCTGGTTCTCCTCTCGACCGTCTCCGGCTTGGCCCAGGAGGCCGCGTTCGAAGCCTGGGATCCCACGTCTCCCCGGGGCGAGGTGCGGGAGATCGATTTCGAGGTGGAGGAGGGGACCTGGCTTTCCGTGGACCTCTCGCCGGACGGACGGTGGGTGGTCTTCGATCTCCTCGGCGAGATCTACCGGGTCCCGGCGGAGGGCGGTGCCGGCGAGCTCCTCACCCGGGAGAGCGGCGTCGCTGTCAACTATCACCCCCGCTACTCTCCCGACGGACGGTCGATCGCCTTCATCTCGGACCGTTCCGCGCAGAATCACCTCTGGATCATGGATTCGGACGGCTCGAACCCCCGGTCCGTCACGACGGACCGGAACGCGCGGGCGAGCGGCCCGGCATGGACTCCGGACGGCGAGTACGTCGTCGTCCGGCGGGACCACGTCGGCTCGCCACCGGCGCCGGAGGGCTCCGGCCTCTGGATGTATCACCGCGAGGGCGGGGAGGGCGTCCGTCTGCTCACGGAGGACAACCCGCGCTGGCCCACCGTCTCCCCTGATGGGAGATATGTCTACTACCAGGTGACCCTTGGCGACGGCGATCGGGATGCCATGGCCGGTCACTACCAGCTCCGGCAACTCGAGTTGGCCACCGGCGATATCATAGATCTGACCCCGGGTACCGCCGACGGCGCGGCCTCGGGCCGGCTTTCCGGCGGTGGGGCGTTCGCGCCGGAGATTTCCCCGGACGGGCGATGGCTCGCCTTCGGGCGCCAGATCCCGGACGGAACGGTGAGCTTCCGGGGACATCGGTTCGGACCGCGCACCGCCCTGTGGCTCCGTGACCTGGAGACAGGAGCCGAACGCGTCGTCATGGATCCAGTCTCCATCGCGGTGGAGAGCGGGTACAAGAGCCTGCGCATCATCCCCGGATACGGCTGGTCCAGTGACGGACGGTCCATCGTCCTCTGGCAGGGCGGGCAGATCCGCCGGCTGGACGTGGCCTCCGGTGCGGTCGGAACGATCCCCTTTCGGGCCAGGGTCCGGCGCACGATCTCGGAGCAGGCGTACCGGGCCTTCCGGATAACCGACGATCCCTTCGAGGCACGCTTTCTACGTTGGCACACGGCCTCGCCTGACGGACGGGTCCTGGCCTTCCAGGCGGTGGGCCGGATCTGGATCCGCGACCTCGCTGGCGGCGAGCCCCGGCGCCTCACCCCGGACGGGTTCGAGCCTCTGGAGTATGGGCCGGCCTGGTCGCCGGACGGAGGCTGGATCGCTTTCACCACCGTGGACGCCGACCGCAGGGGGAACGTATGGAAGGTACGGGTAGACGGTTGGCCCGACGCCACTCCAGCGGCCCGGAACCCCGAGCGCCTCACCTCCACCCCGGGCGAGTACGTCCATCCGGCGTGGAGCCCCGACGGACGCGAGCTGGTCGTCGCGCTGGGGGCCGGCGCCACGGAGCGCGGGCGGACCCTCACCCACAACCCGTGGTGGGACGTGGTTCGGATCCCCGCGACCGGCGGCGAGCCCACCAGGGTGGCGAGGGTCTCCCTGCCGTCGGGAACTAACCCATCCTCGGTCGCGCGCCGGTCGATCCTCCAGCCGTCATACGGGCCGGAGGGGCGGATCTTCTTCCCCGAGTTCCGCTCAGGCGACCGGGGTCTCGAGACCGCCCTGGTCTCCGTCCGGGCCGATGGGCTGGACCGGCGGGTCCATCTCGTCCTTCCGAACGCCGACGAAGTCTCCCCTTCGCCGGATGGACGGTGGGTCGCGTTCCAGGAGGGGGACAACGTTTACGTCGCCTCCTTCCCCATTGGACGCACGGGGCGCGAAACCGTGATTCTCAACCGGCGCCAAGGGCAGTTTCCGGTCCGGCAGCTGAGCACGGAGGGCGGGCTCTTTCCCCGCTGGCGCGACCTCTCCACCCTGGAGTTCGGGAGCGGCACCCGGTACTTCGCTCACGACCTGCGGGCAGGTACCATGGACACGGTGCAGATCGACCTCCGGGTTCCGAGACCCATCCCCGAAGGGCGGATCGCGCTCCGTGGAGCCCGAATAATCTCGATGTCCTCGGCCGGTGTGATCGAGGAGGGCACCATCATCGTGGAGGGGAGCCGAATCGCGTGCGTCGGCAACTGCCCGGTGGAGGGCGCCGACCGGATCGTAGAGTTGCCGGGGACCACGATCATCCCCGGGCTCGTGGACATGCACTCCCATCATTACCGCGAGCACCGCGGGTACCGCCCCCCCAGAGACTACGAAGCGGCCATCTACCTGGCCTACGGGATCACCACGAGCCTAGACAACTCGATGTGGTCTCAGAACATCTTCCCCACCGCGGAGCTGATCGAGGCCGGAAAGATGGTGGGCCCCCGGACCTTCAGCACCGGCGATCCCGTTTACCGCGGGGACGCTCCGCGCCAGAACGAGCTGGCCAGCCTGGAGGACGCACGGGCCAACGTACGTCGTCTGGCGTCGTGGGGGGCCGTATCCATCAAGCAATACATGCAGCCCCGCAGGGACCAGCGGCAGTGGGTCTCCGAGGCGGCCCGCGAGGAAGGGCTGATGGTCACCGCTGAGGGCGGGGATCTCTTTTACAATCTCGGGATGATCATGGATGGTCAGACCGGGTGGGAGCATCCGCTCAGCGAGGTGCCCCTCTACGCCGACGTCGCGCGCTTCTTCGGAAGGGCACGAGCCGTATACTCGCCCACGTTCGGTGTGGCCGGTCCCGGTCCGTGGAACATCGACTACTTCTTCTCCCAGGAGGACGTGTGGCGCCATGACCTCCAGCGGCGCTTCATGCCGTGGCGGATGACCGCCGGACACCTTCGGAGGCGCACCCTCCGGCCAGACACAGACTACAGCTTCCCTCTCCTGGCGCACGGGTTGAAGGCTATTATCGAGGAGGGCGGATACGGCGCCATCGGGTCGCACGGGGAGCATCACGGCCCCGCGGCCCATTGGGAGGTCTGGATGGCGGCCTCCGCGATGGGACCCCTGGGAGCCCTCGACGTGGCGACGCGGCAGGGGGCCTACTTCCTGGGAGCGGAGGCCGACCTGGGTTCCCTGGCGCCCGGAAAGCTGGCGGATCTCGTGGTCCTCGGGTCGAACCCCCTGGACGACATCCGCAACACGCTGGATCTGCTCTACGTGATGAAGGGAGGGATTCTCCACGAGGCCTCGACCCTGGACGAGGTCTGGCCTAAGGCGCGCCCCTTCGGCCCCTATCCCTGGGTCAACGAGGATGCTCTCCTCCAGGACGACCGGCCCATGGACTACTGGGACCGGGGCTCCGGTAGAGGACAGCAGCCAGAGGTCCCCGTGATCGGGGATGAGAGGCTGACGGCGTTCGTGAAGGCACACGCGCAGATTTCGGAGGCCCGGGACCGGTTCCAGGCCGAGCGCGCCAGCACGCACAACGCCGAGGGGGTGAAGCAGGTCCGGGAGAGGCTGAATCAGCTGATCCTGCAGATTCACCGGGAACACGAGATGACCCGGGAGGAATACCAGCGGATCACCTACGTCGTCAGTACCGACGCGGCGCAGCGGGTGACCTTCGAGGAGATCCTGGCGGAGCTGACCGGGGCCGCGGTGCTGCCGGTCGCCGACCGAGAGGGTGTGGTGGCGGCCTCACCTGTGGAGGAGCCGGGGCTCCCCGGAGGGATCACGCCAGAGCTGGTCGAGGAGGGTCGGGAGATCTTCACCGGCTCGGGTCTCTGCTTCAGTTGCCACGGCCAGAACGGGGAGGGGACGCCCCTCGCCCCGAGCCTCATGGACGGCGAGTGGATCCACATCGACGGCTCGTACGACGCCATCGTCAAGCTGGTCAACACCGGGGTCCCGCAGCCCAAGCAGCACGCGGTCCCGATGCCGCCGAGAGGCGGGGGCGGCATCAACGCGGATCAGATGCGGGCTGTTGCGACGTACGTCTGGACGTTGTCCCACGGCCGCTAACGGCCACCGAGTGCTCTCAGTCTGCTTCCTCCAGCCGTATCGGCAACTTCCTGACTCGCTTCCCGGTCAACGCAAACAATGCGTTCGTTACCGCAGGGGCGATGGGCGGGACGCCCGGCTCGCCGATACCGGTTGGCGCTTCACCGCTCTCCACGATGTACACCTCCACCTTGGGCATCTCGTTCATCCGAAGCACCGGATAGTCATGGAAGTTGCTCTGCTGCACGCGTCCGCGATCCACCGTGATCTCCCCGTGCAACGCCGCGGATAGGCCGTACACCACTGAGCCCTCCACCTGCGCCTCGATGCCCCAGGGGTTTACCGCGATGCCGCAGTCCACGGCACACACTACGCGATGTACCCGCGGCTTCCCGTCGGCCGTAACCGACACCTCCGCCACCTCGGCCACGAAGCTCTCGAACGACTTGCGCATTGCGATTCCACGCGCTCGTCCCTCGGGGAGCGGCTGGCCCCATCCGGCCTTCTCCGCTGCCAGCTCGAGCACACGCAACTCGCGGGGCGAATCTTTGAGAAGCGCCCGGCGCAACTCGAAGGGATCCTTGCCGCCGGCATGGGCTACCTCGTCGAAGAAACTCTCGTTCACGAAGGCCGTGTGGGTGTGGCCCACCGACCGCCACCACAAGACCGTCACCGCCTCCGTGGGTGAGTGCAGCTCGACGTATTGATGGGGGATGGTGTACGGCATATCTGCCGCACCTTCCACGGACGCGGGATCGATTCCGTTCTGCACCATCATTTCGAAAGGCGTGCCGGTCATGATGGACTGGCCCACGATCCTTTGACGCCACGCCGAGGGCATGCCTGAGTCATCGAGGGCGGCCTGCAGCCTGTGCACGAACATCGGCCGGTAGTAGCCGCACTGGATGTCGTCCTCGCGGGTCCACATTGTCTTGATCGGCACGGACTCGTCTTTGGCCACCTGCACCGCCTCCGACACAAAATCCGACGTGGGATTCACTCGCCGGCCGAAGCCGCCGCCTAACAAAGTCGTGTGGACACGAATCTTCTTGGGCGGGATGCCCAGTATGGCCGCGGCCGCCATCTGGTCTCCCGTCTGGAACTGTGTCCCGACCCAGATGTCGCAGCCGTCGTCCGTCACGTGTACCGTGGCGTTCAGCGGCTCCATGGGAGCGTGGGCGAGGTAGGGCACCTCGTAGACCGCCTCGACCGTCTTGGCAGCCGATTGCATTGCAGCGGCGGCGTCGCCCGCGTCGTGGGCTACCGTACCGGGCTCTTCTGTGAGGGCGCGGTATCGCTCGCGTTGCGACTCCGTGGACAGCATGGCACCATCGCCGTCATCCCACTCGATCTCCAGCGCGTCGCGCCCCGTCTTGGCCGTCCAGAAATCCTTGGCAATTACCGCCACGCCCGACGCGATCTCCTTCACCGACACCACGCCGGGGATGCCCCGTGCCCTATCCGCGCTGAATCGGCGGACTTTTCCGCCGCACACCGGCGGGTGGGCCACCACCGCGATCAACATGTCCGGCAGCCTCACGTCCACGCCGAACTCCGCCCGGCCCGTCACCTTGTCCGGGCCCTCCAAGCGCCTGACGTTGGTCCCGATGATCTTGAAGTCCTTGGGGTCCTTGAGCGCCACTGACTCCGGCGGCGTCACCTTGGCCGCGCGCTCCGCCAGCTCGCCGTACGACGCGCGGAGCCCCCTGGACCGGAGGAACACGAAGCCGTTCTCGGTCTCCAACGCATTCGCGGACACGCCCCACTCCTGCGCCGCCGCTTCAACCAAAAGGGCGCGCGCCGTTGCGCCCGCCTCCCGGAACTGCTGCCATGAAGAGGCGATGCTGGTGCTCCCGCCGGTGATCTGCGCCCCGAATCCGGGGTCATTATACACGGGATCCACGGGCGCCGGCTCGATCTGCACTCGCTCCCAATCCGCGTCCAGTTCCTCGGCGATGAGCATGGGGAGAGACGTGTACACGCCCTGACCCATCTCCGACTTGTTCACCATGATCGTCACCGTCTCGTCGGTGGCGATGCGGATGAAGGCGTTGGGCGCGAAGGGCGCCGTATCCTGCATCAAGCCGCGCCGAACCCAGCGGTCCGGCAGATGGAAACCGAGGACCAGACCACCGGCCACCGTGCCGGACGTCTGGAGGAATTGGCGTCTGGAGAATGCCGTGGTCGTCTTCATCGGACACCTCCCCCGTTGGCGGCGGCCTGTTTGATGGCGGCCCGGATCCGGTTGTAGGCCCCACACCGGCAGATGTTACCGCTCATGGCGGTGTCGATGTCTTCGTCCGTGGGATTGGGCTTCTGCGCCAGGAGCGCCGTCGCCGACATGATCTGTCCCGACTGGCAGTAGCCGCACTGGACCACGTCCTGTTCCAGCCAGGCCTCCTGCAGCGCCGTCAGGCCGTCTCGCGAGAGCCCTTCGATGGTCGTGACCTCGGCGCTACCAACCGCCGAGATGGGCGTGACGCATGAGCGTATGGCGGTGCCGTTGAGGTGGACGGTGCAGGCCCCGCACTGGGACATGCCGCATCCGTACTTGGTGCCGTACATGCCCAGGGTGTCCCGCAGGACCCACAGGAGTGGGGTGGCCGGGTCGGCGTCCACATCATGGCGGCGACCGTTGACAGAGAGTGTGACCATGGGAAGGGTCTCCTTGGAGATTACCCAATCTTAGGGGGATGGAGTGACAGCGTCCAGTGGGGACAGATTGCCAATTGCAGATGGAATCTCCGATTGACAAACTGCCGCTCGGACAACGCCGGTCGATGAATGGCGGCTCCGGGTCTATGACGGCGGTGCGCAACAGCATGCGGGGATCTTGATATCACGCGGCAAGTCGGGAGCACGTGGGTCGTCGAGAACGGAGGGAGTACCGGCGGGGACGACGCGCGGCCCGAGCCGGGGTAAGGCCGGACATAAACTTCGGAATGTCCCGACTCCTTCGACGTGGTGCAGAGACCTTCTTGGAAACGGATCGCTCGGCACCAGATACACGGGTTGAGATTTGGTATAACCTGAGTTATACTGCGGCCGTGAAGACCGCTATCTCAATCCCCGACCTCCTCTTCGAGGCAGCAGAGCGGCTGGCGCAGCGTCTCGGTGTCACCCGCAGCGAACTTTACCAAAAAGCAGTCGCTGCCTTTGTCGAGAGTCACGAGACACAAGCTGTCACCGACGCCCTGAATGGGATCTACGGACCGGAGCCCGACGCCGGCAAGCTCAATCCGGGCCTAGATCTGCTACAAATCCTCTCTCTCCCTCGCGACGATTGGTGATCCGGCGCGGAGAAATATGGTGGGCACGGCTGCCGACTCCCGAAGGATCCGAGCCTGGTTATCGGAGGCCGGTGATCATCCTTCAATCCGACGCGTTCAACCGGAGCAAGATTCGCACGGTGGTGGCTGCGGTCATCACGTCCAACACCCGGTTGGCAGGTGCGCCAGGTAACGTGTCGCTCACCCGTAAGCAAAGCGGCCTGCCCCGCAACTCGGTGGTAAACGTTTCGCAGATCATCACCTTAGACAGGTCCTATCTCACGAAACGAGTGGACCGCCTGGCGGCGAAGCAGCTCGCCGCCGTGGAAGCCGGACTGCGGATGGTTCTCGATCTGTAGAACCGCGGCCGGCAAGCTCTGACCACAGAGAATGGGCCTAGGAGCCTTGCTCTCTAATGAAAGCAGCGATCGGTCCCAAAGCTGGCCGGCCGCCTAGACTGCGCGGTTTCGGTACCCACTTCAATCGTTCGGTTACCTCTTCACCGACCCCTGTCTTTAAATCCCACCTTGTCGATATGAGCATAATGATATATATATTATGAGTATCAGTATAATAATGGTCAAGCCATGCCGATTTCCGAAGAACGGCTGCAACTACTCCTGCCCAGCCGTCTCAAACGCTCCGCCAGGGAACGCGCCCAGCGCCTCGGCCTGAGCATCGGCGCGTACGTCCGGCGGCTCATTGAATCCGACCTCAAACAAACTGGTCGAGGCGCCCCGGCCGTCGATTTCCCCTTTGGAGGGCAGCCAATCTCCACTGGGCGAACGCACGGCTCGGTGGAACACGACCGCCCCGAATAGCCGATGACGTTCTTCATCGACACGAGCGCCTTCATTGCGCTCGAAGAGGCGGACGACCTGAATCACACCAGCGCCAGGCGCTTCGCCGAGCGAATCGCCGCTGGCGAGTTCGGAAACCCGGTGACCAGCTCATACGTTCTTGACGAGCTAATGGCTTGGTTCTCGCGTTATGCCGAGAAGAAGATCGAAATCGGCGACAAGCTGCGAAGCGGCGTTGTCCAACTAGAATGGGTTGACCGCGATACGGAGGATGCCGCGTGGAGGTTGTTTCGACGGCATCGACACCTCCCGTTCTCGCTGACGGATTGCACGTCCTTCGTGCTGATGGACCAGCTCAAGATCAAGAACGTGTTCACTTTCGACACGGACTTCGGACGTCTTGGGAAGTACCGGATATTGCCAGCTTGACGGAAGGACGGAAGGACGGACAGTTTGTTCCTTACTCCAAACTCCAAACTCCAAACTCCCTACTCTCGCGTCGGGATCACTGGCAACACGATCCTCGAAGCACGCTTCCCTTCCCTGTGCACGGTCAGCGTTGGCGGTGGCGAGAATCGCAGCGGCTCGACACTGTCTTGGTCTGCTCCACTCACGGTGATCCGAATGCGATTGCCCTGGTCGAAGATGTTCGAGATCGGCAGCAAGTCGAATGCGAGTTCCGCGACTTCGCCAATGGGCAATTCATCGACGTCTGTTTCATAGCTGCGATGCCAGGGCAGGCCCAGCCGGTTGTAGGGCGGTTCGGCCGTTCTGCGATGCGACAGGCGGATCTTGCCCTCGGTGACGTATTGGGAAAATCCGTCGGGGTGCACTTCTTCGAGATACACCAGCACGTCCGCGTCTGGTAGCGTCGCGCTGACCCACAGGTAGGCGACCGGATGGCCGGTAATCTCGAGATCTGATTCGAGTGGCGGCGATGTATAGGTGAGCGATTTCTCGTCCATGGTCTCGCGCAGATCCGGATAGGCGCGGTCCAATCCGCAGTCTTCGACATTGCAGAATCGCGCGTTACTCGTGATCGAGCCAATCTGGCGGCCATAGGTTCCGAGCGTCGCCGTGTAGTCGACGGTGAGATCGTCGGTGCCGGTAGCGGCTGGTGTCTCTGGGGCAAGACTGCCGTCGTTAATTGAAGCGATACTGGCGGACTTGTCACTGGCGAAATAGAACGTCGTCAACTGTTGATCGGGCAAGGGCCACGTCTCCGTCGACCGCCATTCCTCACCGGGCGGTGCGCCCATGGTGTAGTAGTGGATGGCCGGTTCATCCATGATGCCGTTGTCGATACCCTTGAGCCAGTAGTCGAACCAGCGTACGTGCTCGATGTCGACGTTCAGTTCATAGTGGTCATCGTGAAACCAGGGTCCGATGACCATCTTCTGCGGGACACGCAGATTCGCATATAAAAAGAAGGGCCCCGATGTAAAACCATCATACCAGCCGGTGCGGTGGTACACCGCGCCACCCCACTGGTTGATGTCCTGGTAACGCGTGATCACGCTCCGTTCGAGGTGGAACGGCGCGCCGGTTGGATCCGGGCTGTCGCGGTAAGGGGTCGACCGAAGGGTCCCGACGAAATCCCATCCTCGCTGATGCTCCGAGCGCGCGGCAGCCATCAGCACACCGTCTGGATCAGCATCCACGGGCGCCACCGACGCAGCTCGCCGGGCATACTCTGCGGGTGGGCGGTTCTGATTCCGGCCCCAGACCTCGAATGCGAGCCCTGCGTAGACACCACCTGGGTAGGCCTCTTGATACGAATCTACGAACCCCATCGCGGGGAAGATGGCCTTCAAGTGGGGCGGCGCCTCGGCAGCCGCGAAATATTGGGTGATGCCCAGGTACGACCGTGCGTACATCCCAATATTGCCGTCGGACCATGGTTGCGCGGCGAGCCACTCCGTCACGTCATAGGCGTCGCGGGCCTCCTCTGGAGGAAACCAGTCCCGTCGCTCCCCGAACGATGCGGCCGAGCCGCGGACATCGACAGACGCCGCGACATAGCCATAGGAAATGACCTTGGCGAGGTCCCAGCCCGGCAGACTCAGAGAGGTATTCACGATGTGATAGACTTCGCCGTCGCGGATGCGTGCGCGCGTATATCGATGGTGCGTCCAGATTACGGGAAGCGGCTCTTCCTCGACGACGCCGTCCTTTGTGGGGCGGTAGATATCCATCGCTAGGCGCGTACCGTCCCGAGTAGGTACGTAGACGGAACTGCGGTCGTATCCGTCGTATTGGGGCTCGGAGTAACCGCGGTACTCGCCGAGCTGGGAAATTCTGCTCCCGGAACCAGAGTCTTCACGGCTACTGCAGCCAACGACCAATGTCACGAGTGCGGCAAATGCAGGTAACAACCAATGTCCGCTCTTTGGCATCATGACGGATCCTCGAGACTCGAAGTCTCTACGGTGCAATGATCGATCGACGCCCGGCACAGGGGATCATCGAGGGTGTGCTTCGCCACGGCGTCGCGCTGGCACCACCGGTAAGCCGGACGGCACCCGGTCGGGAATGCGCGGCATGAATGATTCATCGGTCAAGGAAATGAGGAAAGTGGCCATGGCTCTCTTGACCTCCTCCGTCAGGCGCAGTGGCTCACCCACCGCCCTCCCACCATCGTCCGCTCGATGGGGATGGAGATCAAGGTGGCTGGAAAAGGTACAAACCCCTTTACCCGGATGGTGCACCCCAGCGCGTCTGGGCGATAGCCCCTCAAAACCTGAGCACGGAAAGGGCCTGACCTCCGCCGCGCTGCGGGCAGGAACGCGAAGGGGCGGGAGTGGTCCTTTGCGCCGGTCCGAACCGAGGTACATCTTGTGGAAATGCGAAACGTCTCCGGGATCGACTCGGGGACACGCCGGCGGCGGGCGCTGCTCGGCCAGGTCCATCCCTCCTGCCGCGTCGACCTCGAACTGCAAGGGAGGCTACCATGCCGATCCAGGATATCATTCGCGACTCGTTCGCCAGTTTCATGACCGGGCTCGGTGAATTCCTGCCCAACATCCTCGCCGCGCTCGTCATCCTCCTGGTGGGCTGGATCGCCGCCAAAGTGCTCAAGGCCGCGGTGGTCCGGACGCTCAAACTCATCAAGTTTCACGTCCTCGCCGAAAAGGCGGGGATCGACGAGTTCCTGGCCAAGGGAGGCGTCAAGCATTCGGCGGTGGATCTGCTCGCCGTCCTGGTGTACTGGCTCGTGATGCTCATCGTGCTGCTCATGGCGGTGAACGCGCTGCGACTCGAGATGGCGTCCGAGATGCTCAACCAGATCCTCCAGTATGTCCCGAACGTCATCGTCGCCGTCATCGTGCTCGTGGTCGGCCTTTACGCGGCGAACTTCGTTGCCGGATTGGTGAGAACGGCGGCGGCCAACGCGGGCATCGAGGAGGCCAAGCTTCTCGCGGCGGTGGCACGCTACGCGTTGATCGTCTTCGCGTTCGCGATCGCCCTGAGTCAGCTACGGATCGGTGAAGGCATCGTGGCCAACGGCTTCCTGATTCTGTTCGGCGCCGCGTGCCTCGCCGCCGCGCTGGCCGCCGGGCTCGGCGGTCGGGAAACCGTCAGCCGATACTTGAATCGGCGCTTCGGCGGCAGCTAGGCGCCCTCGAGAGAGGTGCAGTGTACAGGGTCAATGGCCGCAAGATTAAGGACGTGGCGCGGTTCATCGACGCGCTGCGCGGGATCGTGGGCAAGCGGCTCACCTAGGACGACCTCACCGGAGCCACCGCGACTACGTGAGGGGAAGACCCGACAGGGGAGAGGTAGGCCACATGCCCAACAAGACAACGGCCAAGGTGCCGCCTCCGAAGGATGAGGCGGCGCTATTTGAGCGTTTCACCGAGTTCACCCAGCGCCTTGTCCAGGTTCCGAAGTGTCGCGCGGTTCGACGCCACCACCGGGGCTCATCGCGTTACTGCAACATCCCCTCCGGGTCGTGGACCGCGCGCCCACCGACCAACGTGAGCACACTCGTCGTCGCGGGAAGCTCGGGTGGCGCGACGGAGAAGATGTCCTGCGACAGGACCGCGAGGTCTGCCAACTGACCGGGAACGAGCCGGCCCTTCTCGTCTTCCATGAACTCGGCGTAGGCCGACCCCCACGTGTACGCTCGGACAGCCTGCTCCATCGTAATCGCCTCGGCTGGATTGTCGGGGTGCAGCACCGCGAACATCAAATTCAGGAAAGGATTGAGCGGGCCGTCAGAGCCGAACGCCAGCACAATACCGTTCTCGAGCAGCGATCGGAGTGGTTGATACGTGGCCAACCGCTCGGATCCGTAGCGCGCGGCCACCATCGGGCCCAACGCGAGGTGGGATGGATTCTGGACGATCACCACGCCGAGCTGCCGCGCCAGGTCGTACTGATCGGGCGACGTGCCATCACCGTGCTCGATCCTGGGCCGCCGCGTGCGCCACTCGTCGGCGGGACCCACCGCGGCCAAGGTGCTCAGCACGAGACCGACCGCACTGTCACCCACGGCATGAATGATGAGTTGATCGTCATCGCTCCAGGCTTCAGCCGCCATCGCCCGCAGCGTGTCGGGTGGGAAGTTCAGGCGCCCGTGCCAGCCCCGCCGATCGGAGTACGGCGCGCGATGCACCGCCAACCGCTCGATGGGTGTCCCGTCGAGAACCCACTTGGTGCCCGATACCGTGACGTTGCCAAGCCTCGATCCGGTGATGGCCTCCCAGGGCTCGAGCTCGCGGCCCTCCGGCGTCGTGACCGGAAAGCGCATGATGCGGAGGCGCACGGGCAGGTCGAGAGCGGGCAAGACATCTGACAGCACCGCGGGCGTCATGCCCAATCCGAAACTCTGTACGCTGGTGATCCCCCACTGGACGACTTGCGCGGCGCGCCCCTCGTACGCTTGGGTCACCGCCGCGGAATCGTCGCCGAGGCCGATCGACCAGAGATTGTAACTCGCATACTCCTCGAGGAGTCCGGTCGGTCGACCCGCGCCGTCACGCTCATGAACACCACCCAGCGGATCCTGGACTGCGTCGGTCAGCCCCATCGCCTCGAGCGCGGCGCTGTTGAGAACCTGACCGTGCCCGGTCCACGCCGCGAGCACCACCGGGTGCTCCGGCGCCACCCGGTCCAACTCGGCCCTGCGCGCGCGCGGATCGGAGAGGATCCGTTCACCCACCGACGTCGTGATGGTGGTCCCCGCCGGCTCGCGGGCTACGATAGCGCGAAGGCTGTCGAGCACCTGGTCGACCGCCGGGTCCGGCAACGGGTCGGCCGAGGTCAGGAAAGAAACTGCAGGAGGGAAAGGGGCGACGTGGTCGTGCGCGTCGTTAAAACCCGGGACGACGGTGCGCTGCTCGAGATCGATCCGCTGGGCGTCCGACCCGGCCGCGTCCAGCATCTCATCGCTCGTCCCAACTCGAGCGATCCGCTCCCCCTGAATGAGCATCGCCTCCACCCACGGCTGTGTGGTGTCCGCGGTGAAGATCTTGCCGTTGTACAGAACGAGATCGGGGGGACTGGGGGTCGTTGTGCACCCGAAGATTGCGAGCGCCAGAATATGATAGAGGATGATGACGGAAGCTCGTCTTCGGGATTCAAAGGCCATCGTGGTTGCGACTCCGTAAAAGCGTTGGCAGAAGAGAAGAGGCCGTCCATTAGTCCCCAGCGAACAGCTACGATAACTTAATGAGTCGAAAGGGATAACTTCCAACCCCTCTCTCAACTACCGAGCCGGTCATGACAACCCCAACACTCGGCATCTTGACGGGAATCTCCTACGTCTCGGGTCTGGACTATTACAAAGGCATCAACGAGAAGGTTCTCGCGGACACTCCCAAGTGCCATCTCATGTCCCCCAACCCGCCCATTATCATGGTTTCCGTCGATTGCGACGAGTACGTCCACTACCTCACTCAGAAATCGTTTGCCAAAGTTGCCGAACATCTCCTCGTCGGTGTCCGTTCTCTTGTGGCGGCAGGCTGTGACATGTTGGTGATCGCCTCGAACACCGGTCACATCGCCGTGCCCGCAATCGAGAGTGAGTTCCCAAACCTCAAAGTGTTGCACATCGCTGACTGTTGTGCTGCCGAGTTGAAGGGGCAGGGGTTCTCGAGAGTGGGCCTGATCGGCACGAAGCCGACGATGGAGGAGGACTATCTAAAATCACGTTTGCTGCTACATGGTATCACGACTTTGGTGCCGGAAGATGAACGGACACAGGACGAGATCTATGAGATTATTCATCAAGAATTGTCATATAACGTGTTTCGCGACGAGTCGAGAACGAAAATGGTGGACGTGATCCGTGACTTTGAAGCGCGGGGCGCAGAGGCGTGTATTCTGGGTTGTACTGAAATCGAGCTGTTGGTGCAGCAGGAACATGTGCCGGGTTTCCCTTTGCTTCCGTCGGCAGAAATTCACATTCAGACCGCTGCGAACGTGCTCTTGGGAAAAGTGGAGCAGGCGTAAAGCGGTAGGGCGGTACGTCGCCTCCGTTCGCCGCAAAAATTAAACGTACCGCCCTACCGCCCTACCGCCGTACCGCCCGTCGTGTGCCCACTCCGGGTGTTGTCGACACGGTCGGTGCTCGTCGCCCCCGCCCCGTCTCTGAGGAATTGGTCGAAGAACTCCAGCATCTCGAGCAACATCTGGCGACGGTTCTGACGGCCACGCACGTAGTACGTCTCGCCTGAGTAGACCTCGTAGCGGAAAGGCTTATAGTGATTCTCCAACGCCCGAGCGAAGATTCCAGACTGAGGAGATCCTGGGTATCGCCCTTCACCGTGTAACAGGAACAGCGGTGTGGCGACGTCGGCCACTGCCGTGATTGCCGAGGCTGCGCGCCACACGTCCGCGCTCGTATCGAAGTTTCCCAGCTCGTACTCGAGAAGCTTTATGTGCCGGAGCTCGTTCTCGCCGTGGTAGAACGCGATCCAATCAGCGTATCCAGATGCCGGAATCGCTGCCTTGAACGCCCCCGGCGCAAACGCCGCAGCCGCCATGCTCATGATTCCACCATAGCTGGTGCCCGTGATTCCCGTCCTGTCCGGATCGACGTATGGAAGGGCGCGCAAATAATCCGCTCCCGCGAGCACGTCTTCGAGATCACAGTGGCTCCAGCAACGATTGTTCGCGTCTTCGAACGTCTTCCCGTATCCAGAACTCCCGCGGATGTTCGGTAGAAGTACCGCGAAACCTCGGTCGACGAAGAACTGCACATGCTGTTGGAACGTGTCGTTGAACTGGGACGTGGGGCCGCCGTGGATCCACATGACCCCGGGAACTCGCTCCCCGGGCCTGAGCCGCTCCGGCCGGTATAAGTAGGCTGAAATCACGAAGCCATCGCTGCTCGGATAGGTGATCTTCTCCGGGACGGTGAGACGCTTCCCAAACCCGCCTTCCGGCATGGAGGTGGTCAGTTGGGTGACGCGTTGGCTCGCGACATCGATCGTGTATAGGTCCGCCGGCCGTGTCGGGGTGGCCAGCACATAGCTGATCCGCGCGGCGTCTGGCGACCAGTCCGGTTTGGATACGACGCCCATTGACGGCGAAACCAAAACCCGGGGCTCTCCGCCGCGAGCTGGCACCATCCTCAGGTCATGGGTGCCGTTGTGATTCTCGACGTATAGGACGTAATGGCCGTCCGGCGACCACATCGCCTCACTCTGGTCCGCCGCGGCGGGGGCCAACCGACGCGGCTCTCCCCCGGCCAGCGGGGCCACCCAGTAGTTGATCCAACCCGTGCGGTGAGATCGGAAGAGAATCGTCGATCCGTCGGGCGAGACGGATGGAAACCCGAACTTGCTACCAGCCCCGTAGTCGAAGAAGTCCCGGTCCTCCAGCACGACGCGGGGGTTCTCACCGTTGGCGGAGATCTCGATGACGTCATGATCGGCCCAGCGGTCGTCCAATCGCACGTACACGATCGTCCGCGAATCCGGAGTCCAGGCAGGGTACACCTCGTACTGCTGTTCCGTCGTGAGTCGCTCTACCTCTCCCCCGGGCACCGCCACCTTCCACACGTCCATGTTGCCGTAACGATCGCCGGAAAACGTGATCCATCGTCCGTTCGGCGCCCAGCTCACGGTGCCGATGCGGGCACCCAGGTTGGTGAGCTGGATTTCCTGACCGTCCATCACCGACCACAGCCAGATCTCGGTCGACCCGCTCTTGTCCGATATGTAGGAGATCCATTCGCCACCGGGAGACCAATCGGGCCATTGGGACGCGAGGAAGTGGCCGGCGCCGCCGAGATTCAGCGGGACCCGGGTCGGGAATCCGCCGTCGGGTGATAGGGTCATGAGTCCCCCGCCGGCTAGCCCGGAGGAGAAAAGAATCCTGGCTCCGTCGGGTGACCATTGAGGGGCTGCCCCGCCCAGCACCGATTCGATCGAAAGGAGCTGGTCGATGGACAGGATATTGAAATCGTTGGGGGTCTGAGCGTGTATCGACCCGGTGACGGCCATTGCGGCAACCAACGGTCCGAGCAGGTTTACTGTCCGGTTGGGCATCTCGATTCCTCGCTACGTCCGGCGAAGGTCGGTAGGGCGGTATGGCGGTCGGGCGGTATGTTCTCTGCCATCCACATCTACCGATTGCTCGGTTCTACTGTAACATACCGCCGTCCCGCCGTACCGCCTTACCGCCCGAGTGCGCTCGACCGTTGCGCCGAGGAAATGCTTTGGTATATTGGTAACTATATGGTTACTAATTATCGTCTCGATGGCGTTTTTTCGGCCCTGGGCGACCCAACCCGCCGTGCAATCGTCTACCGGCTTCAGGAGGGGCCGGCCACGGTGGGCCAGCTCGCCAAACCCTTTCGGGTCTCGCGCCCCGCCATCTCAAAGCATCTACGGGTGTTGGAACGGGCCGGGCTCGTTCGACGCACCAAGGAGGGACGCATGAGCCGCTGTGAACTCGACGCGAGCCATCTCCATGACGCGTCCGAGTGGTTGGAGCAGTATCGCCGGTTCTGGGAGCAGCAACTCGACCGGCTTGGCACATATTTCGACAAGCACCCCAAGGAGGAGCAGAAATGACGCAAACCGAGCAGCGGAACTTGACACTGACCGTGAGTCGACGATACCGCGCGACGCGCGAACGCGTGTTCGACGCGTGGACCAACCCAGAGATCATGAAACAGTGGTTCTCGCCGGAGGGTGTGACGAACCCTGACATTCAAGTCGACCTCCGCGTCGGGGGCGCGTATCGCGTCGAGATGCTCACTCCCGATGAAAGGCGGCCGGTGGCCATCGGTACATACCAGGAAATCACGCGACCGGAGCGTCTGGTGTTCACGTGGGCCTGGGAAGACGAGGCGGACGACGCGCATACGGGGCAAACGCTGGTGACGGTCGAATTCGTCGAGCACGGCGAGGAGACGAACGTCGTGGTAACGCACGAGGGCTTCCCAGCCGATGAAGGCCGCAAGGGACATGAGGATGGCTGGACGAGTTGTCTGGTGTGTCTGGATGCTGTGTTGGTCGATGGGTGAACGGGTGGGACGCGAGACGTGAGACGTAAGACGTGAGACGTAAGACGTGAGACGGCCCGCCGGGGAGAGGGGAGGGGCCGTCTCACGTCTCAGCCCCTATCGCAGATTCACCGGCAGTGTAATGTGCGTCGGGTATGATCGTGAGCGGTAGACGCGGTGGGTCGCGCTCTGGAAGTCTTGCTCCTCCGCCAGGAAGATGTTCGGAACGTACGTTTGCGGGTTGCGATCGATGATCGGGAACCAGGTGCTCTGAATCTGGACCATGATCCGGTGTCCAGTGAGGAACCGGTGGTTTCGATCGCGCAAATTGATGTCGTAGGCAGTGACCTCGCCGGCGGTCAACGGCTCGGGTCGCTCGAAACTGTTCCGGAATCGCGCCCGAAAGACTTCTGCCGCCACCGGGTACTGATAGCCGCGCAGCGCCTCATCGGGATGGTCGTCCGGATAGACGTCGATCAGTTTCACCACCCAATCGGCGCTTGTCCCGGTCGTCGAAGCGAACAGGTGCGCGATTGCATCACCGGTGATGGAGATATCCTCTTCCAGGGGCGCCGATTCCCAACTCAGCACGTCGGGTCGACCGTGCACGAACCGCTGGTCCTCGGCCTGCCACGTCGGCCATCCCGTCGGATAGCGAATTGGCCGGCGACGGAACGGAACCGGCTTGCTCGGATCCGAGACGTACGCATCAAAGGCGTCGTCGCGGTCAGTGGTAGGTGGCTCGAACGAGACACCGCCATCGTCGTGCAAGTACAAGTTGCGCGGTTCGATGCCATCTCCGGGAGGCCACGAGTCGTAGCTCTGCCACTCGTTGGAGCCGGTCTGAAACGCGCTCACCTCCGGGAAGTCCAGAGGCCCTTTGTCCTTCAGCCAGTACGCGAACCACGGCGCGTGGAACCTCTCTCGGAAGTATTGCGCCGTCGCCCCGCCGAGATCGATGTCGAGTATCTTATCGCCGACTTGGCCGAACGTCCAACCGCCGTGCGTCCACGGTCCGACCACCAGGAAGTTCTCGTTGTTCCGGTCATCCCGTTCGAGTTGCGCGTACACCTTTAGGGGACCGTAGAAGTCCTCCGCGTCGTACCAACCCGCCACATGCATCGCGGGGACGGTGACGCCCTGCATGAAGGGGAAGACGCCGCAGATCTCCGTTTCCCAGAACGAATCCATATTGGGGTGCTCGACGAAGGCGTTCCACGTTTGCGACACGCCGTGCAGGAGCCGATCGTTCACGTTCGAGAGAGGCCCAAGCTCGAGAAACCAATCGTAGGTATCCCATCGGTCCCAATACGCGCTGTACGGCTTCGGTGCTTCGAACGCGGCTGCCGCCACGAACGAGTAACTCAGGCGAAACGCACCATTGTGGTGAAAATCGTCCCCGATGAACATGTCGGCACACGTGGCTTGGGGCGAAACGGCCTTGAGCGCAGGGTGCGGGTCCACCATCGCTCGCGTGCTCAAGAATCCGCCGTACGAGATGCCCCATGTCCCAACGCGGCCGTTATTGTCGGGAACGTTGTTTACCAGCCACTCGATCGTATCGTAGAAATCCGTCGACTCGTCGATGCCATCCGGATCGTTGGGACGCAGCGTGATGTGCTCGCCTTCCGAGCGAAACCGCCCGCGCAAGTCTTGCAGAACGAAGATGTACCCCTCGTCGAAGAACTCGGTGTACCACCGGAGTCGGGGAGAGAGTTCCCGCTCGCCTGGGTTGGCGTAATACGGGGTTCGCTCCAACATGATCGGGAGTGGGCCGGCTTGATCTTTCGGGATGTAGATCTCGGTGTGGAGCTTTACGCCGTCCCGCATGGGCACCATGACATCCCACTTCGGGCTGAACCATTGGCTCAGATCGACCATCTCCCGATTCCCCTGGGCACACACGGACGACACCCCCAGCGCGCCCAGGAGTGTGACCAATAACGGAGCCGTTGTCTGTAGTCGTTTCATCGATCTCCAAACCCCGGTTACCGGTTACCGGTAACCGGTAACCGGGGTTTCGTGCTATCGCGTCAGGTTCTCTCGCGCAAAGACGTAGGTCATGTTATCGAAATCCAGCGTCCACGACGCGTACTGACGCAGGAACCGATGGGACAACAGCGCGTCCTGAATGTAGAACTCCGTCCAGTAGCTCGCGGGCGGCCGCGATCCGTACTCTCCACTCGCATCGGTCTGCACGAGTGGGCCAAGGGTGACGCGCTCCACGGCAAAACGTCCCGATGCCCAACGGCCGCCACCCCCTCCCCCTTCGGCCTGCATCTCGGTCTCGGGCACGGGAATGCCGAGGTATTGCAGCGTCTGGATCGGAGCCGTGAGCATGTTCTCGCTCGCCAAACCCGAGTCGATGAAGTATGTCAGCCCTTCTTTCTCGTTGATGCCCCCCCGTGCCATCATCAGGTGCGTCTGATCCAGCACAAAGGGAATCTCGGCGGCGAGACGATCGCCCAATTGCTGGCGAAGCGCCGTCGCATTGCTCGGCGATCGCTCCCGAAGCACCAACTGCTCGTTCTCATAGTCGAGCGTACCAAGGAACTGCCGCATGACAGCCGTGCCGAGAATCCCACCTATCCGGTACGGTTCAAACCCGTCCGAGAATCGTTTGGTCGGCAGGATGGTGACCGGCACACCGTGCATGGTCACGTCACCCACCTGGACTCTGTCGACCTTGCCGAATCCGATCTCGGATTGCAGGCCCCCGCCAAATGTTCCCATGGCCGTCGCCACCGACTCGATGCCCAGCGCCTCGGCAATTTCGGTATCGAGAATGAGCATGTCGCCACCGGTGTCGAAGATCACTTCGATTGGAACGCCGTTGACCTCGATGGCGAACACGGGGAGCGGATCGGTGATGTAGAACGGGACCACCGAGCGCTTCTCGTCGTTGTGCCATTCCAGCCGATAGGGGTTCTGCTCGAATTCCCCGGCCACGGTCGCGTTGGGAAGCTGGACCCCGTCCGGAAATTCGATCTCCTTGATTTTGTCGAAGCGATCCTGCTGGTAGTACGAGAAGAGTCTGTTGACGTCGGCCATCACCTGGCCACCCGTGTCGCCCGCTTTGGCCTCGTGCACTCGATGGTAAAGTGCCGCGGCCTCGTCGTAATGCCCCGTCAGATACTGAAGCTTCGCCGCCATGTTCAGCGTTTCTGCCGACACGGCGGAGGATTCGCTGAGCGGTACGATGACGTCACGGGCGAGCCAGAACTCCCCGCTTTCGAAGAGGAGCCGTCCATAGTTGAGGCCGGCTTCGGCGTCGTTGGGGTTGCGCCGGAATGCTCGCTCCGCATCCGGCAGCTCTGCCAACACATCGGCTCGGGTTCTCCCCCCGCGCGGCAACTCTTCTTCTTGTGGCGGCGCTGCCCCTCCGGCATCTATTTTCTTGGTGGCCCTGGTGACGTTGGCCCCTTGCGTCAGAATAAGACCGGTGAAACCTGTTTGCGCATTGCCGGTGAACTCGATCGTAGCGCCCGCCATAGGAATCCCGAAGGTACCGTCGTCATAGGCTTCCAAGGGAACCGGCCCTTGCCCCGGAGGTTGTAGAAACAGGGTGCCATTCTCACCTGTGACCTCCAGGACGGTCCCCGGCGCCACTTCGTAGCTACCCACGTAGGGGTCCGTGTTCGCGACTTTGATTGTTTGCTTTTCACCCTGCGCGCTCGCCGTCCGAGCGCCCGCTTCCTCAGCCATAGCAAATAGAAGGGTGGCCGCTAGGACGAGCGGCAGAATCTTCGATGTGTGTCTTCTCAACATGACCATTCTCCCTAGTTCTCCGGTCCCGTTTCTGCTTCACCTATCACTCTCTAGCAGGGTGCTGAAAAAAGCCACAAGGCGGCGGCAGCCGAGGGGCGGTAGCCGAGGGGAGCGGGCTGAGGACGCCGGGACGTCGGGGCGCCCGGCCGGGACATAAGCCCCCGAACCAGCCCGGTTTCCGTATGGTGGGTCCCGGACCGAGCGCCCCGGCGTCCAACGCGTCCGGCGCCCGCTCCCCTCGGCTGCCGCCGCGTCGGCCTTTTTCAGCACCCTGCTAGAATTCGCATCGATGTTGGTTGCTCACAGGGAGCCGTCTCCCGCAGACGACCATGGGCGGAGCGGCAGGATCCGCGTCGCCGTCACTCATCGCTCCCGAAGCACAACCGTGTCGTCGAGCCCGACTTCCACTTCGAGCTCGCTCTCTGGCCCCACACTGCCCGCCGGCCTGCCGTTGATGAAGACCTCGTGACGCGTCTCGTTCGGGTTGGGGATGCGAAGCACACCCCTGACGTCGGGGTTGGAACTCATGCGCTCGAACTGGAACACTTTCTCGTGGCTGGGCAGCTCGTAGTAGAGCTTCGCGACCGCATTGCCACCGTCACCCAGCCACACGGTGAACGGCTTGGTCTTGACGTAGCCCAGCACCACCAGGTCCCCCTGTTGAGAGAGTACCGGCTCTGGATAGTCGCCGTTGAGAATGTGGGGAACGAACAGGTTCTCCGACGAGAAGAGGTCCGGGTTGCCGCCCTCGTCCCAGCCGCCGGGGTGGGCGTGCCACCAGCGATACGAATCGCCTTCGTCGCTGACGTTGAGGTGGACGTTGGAGTACCCCAGCTCCTCGGCCGTCGCCAGGTACTGTCGCATTTGACCGAGGGTCGCCGTGTACTTGCCCTCCTCGATGTCCGAGAACATGAGTGTGTGGCTGTATCGGTTGTTGACCACCGCGAGCATGTTGTTGCGCGCCATCCAGTTGTCTGGTACCTGGCTCGGCGTTCCACCGTAGTCCTCGATGACGTTATACACCAAACTCGACCGCAATCCCTCTTCAATCTCTCGGTTCAGGTACGCCTGTTCCTGGGCCCCAAGCTCGGTCATCCATTCAAACTGGCCGAAATAGGGTCCGATGAACCGGAAGTAGTCGGGGAATCGGGAGGCGAGGGAGATCGCGTCGATGGAGCCGCCGCTATAGCCCCAGACGTTCACGTTGCTGGGGTCGACATAATCGGCGTAGTTCTCCTTGACGTACTCGATCGCGTCGACGATGTCGTGCATCTCCGTGGCCCACGCATCCATCTTGTCGGCGCCCGCGCCGCCGTTCCGACCGCGCTTGCTGACCGTAACCCCAAACAGCCCCATCTTGGCCATGCGGAAAATGCTGGGGATGATGCTCAGCCGCGACGAGCCGCGGTAGCCGCCTGCCTGGATCACCACGATCGGCATGTTGCTCTTCGTGGGATCGTAGGCCACCTCTGCGTACATAGGAGAAATGTCCGCGATGCTCGAGGAGAACGCCATCTCTTCGACGGTGATATACTCGTCGGCGCGGATTCTCTCGATCAGCTTGTCACCGCGGATCTGCCACTCCAGGGGTTTGGGCGTGAGCCCCCGATAGACACCGACGCTGAGGAACGCCTCGAACACTTCGGGGATCCTGGTGGGTGCACGAAGCATGAAGAACCAATAGGGTGTCTTCGCCTCGATCTCTTGCTCCACCTCGGTGACCGTGATTCCCAGCTCTCCGGCGATGTCGGACAGATAGCGCTGCCGGATCTCCTGCGAGGTGAGGCCCCGGTCCCGCAGGTCGGTCCAATACCGCGTCCATACTACGGGGTCGCTCAGATCGAAGATCTCCCCGCCGACCAGTTCGTCCTCACCCATCCGCGCGCCCTCGAACGCGTTGCCGCCGGAGTACAGGGTGAAAGTCACCTCGCCGTCAACGATCTTGAACTCGAAGGCATTGGGGTGGTCTGGGCTAATGACGAACTTCCCGTCCCGGTAGATGAGCGGCACCTCCTGCCCCTCGCTGCCGAGCCCGCCCTGCTTGAGGTAGAGCGTGCCGTCCTTGCTGAAGAAGCCCATGGGGTCAGGGGTCACCGCCAACCGGTAGTTCCCCTCGTACAGCTTCATTTCCTCTTTCGAAACCTGGGACATCGCGGGCCGTGGCGTCGCGACGAGCACGAGCAGCGTAGCAAGGCACAAGGCCCCGGCGGCCCGGATCCTGGCGTTCTGTTCGTGCGTGTGCAAGCGTCTCATCGGTCTTTATCTCCTTGATGAAATGAACTTACGCCCCAGTGCGGTGCGGCGGTATGGGACGCGTATCGGGCCGCGCTCCGTACCAAACGAGCCGGATGTCGGTCGGGCCCTGTGCGATGAAGGGAAGGGGGAGCCTAGCCGACCCTTCGACGCCGTGTACTTTATGAGGCGCGCCAACCAATCGGACGAGGCCAGTCACGCGATGGCCCGTCAGGAGAAAAACGCTATGCGCTCCAATGACGCGCAGACCGCGGGAACGTCTGTTTTCATACTGACGGCTACGCTCATTGTGGTCACGGCGTGTGCCGACCCCGGGGGCGAGCGGCCGAGCACCGGTCTGCCGGACGAGTGGGATAACCCCATGGCCCGTGTGCCGAAGTCGACTCGAGAGCTGGGCTATACGATCGGCTGGGACACGGCAACGACCGGGCCGGATTTCACCGGTGCCTTCCATCAGACGATCGTGCGCATCACCATGCGCGACGACGTGGAGCTCCATACGGAGATCTACCGGCCCAGGAACCAAACCGAAGACTTACCCATCATTCTGGCGCGGACGCCCTACGGGCTCAACCATTCGAAGGACGGGTACACCGCGCTCTTCCGCATGTATCCCGAGCTGATCCGAGACGGCTACATCTTCGTCTTCCAGGACACTCGCGGTCGGAATGCATCGGCCGGGGAGTTCGTCACGTTGAGTCCGATGCGTGACCGATCCGTGCCAAATTCCACCGATGAATCGACTGACGCGTACGACACCATAGACTGGCTGGTCAACAACGTGGAGCGCACCAACAGCCGGGTTGGAACACTGGGGATCTCGTACGGTGGATTCCTTACGACTCGGGCCCTCGTGGATCCTCACCCAGCATTGCGGGCGGCGTCTCCCCAAGCGACCTGCGCGGACATGTTCGTTGGAGACGACTGGCATCACAACGGTGCTTTCCGGCTGGAGTACTCGTTCGGCTGGATCTCGTTCATGGAGCAGGGAATGGAGTGGGGTGGTGTGCCAGGTCGATACGACAACTACGAGTCATTCCTCGAGTTGGGTCCGCTCTCCAACATCAACAAGAACATTTTTCAGGGACAAGCGGCAAGCTGGAACGCGTTCACCGAACATCCCAATTTGGATGACTACTGGCTCGAGGAGATGTGCGGAGTCCTGCCGTTCATCCAACCGGTTTCTGTGCCGACGCTCAACGTGCTGGGTTGGTTCGACGCGGAGGACTTCTACGGACCGCTCCAGGTCTATCAGAAGTACGAGACCATGGACGAGCAGGAGATCAATCACCTCGTGGTTGGTCCCTGGTTCCACGGCGGGTGGACCCGCAGCGCCGACGGCCGCCTCCTCGGCGCGATCGACTTCGGCAGCAACACGTCCGAGTGGTTCCGCGACAGCGTGCAGGGCCCTTGGTTTGCCCACTGGCTGAAGGACAAGGGTGAGATCGATCTGCCCGAGGTGTTGGCGTTCCGCACCGGGGAAAATGTTTGGGACAAATATGACAGTTGGCCACCGGCCACCGGAATCCAGGAGCGACATCTTTATTTGCACGCTGCAGGAGCGACATCTTTATTTGCACGCTGAGGGAAGGGTGGCTTTCGACGTGCCTGCGGAGGATGGGAGAAGTGCACGAGACGACTACGTCTCCGATCTAGATAATCCGGTTCCCTACCGACACCGGCCCATCACCGACGATGGATGGGGTGAGTGGCAGCTCGAAGACCAGCGTTTGGCCGATGGGCGGCCGGACGTGCTCACCTATGTGAGTGAGCCATTAGAAGAAGATCTCACCATCACCGGCGATCCTGTCGCCCACCTGTTTGCCGCGACGACCGGCTCGGACAGTGATTGGATCGTGAAGCTCATCGATGTCTACCCGCAGGCCTATGAACCGGAACCGTACATGAGCGGGTTTCAGTTCATGGTGGCCGGGGAGGTGTTTCGGGCACGGTATCGCAACAGCTACGAGTCGCCGGAGCCCGTCGTGCCGGGTCGGGTGACTGCGTACGAGATCAGTCTCAGGGCCCGCAACCATACCTTCAAGGCGGGTCACCACATCATGGTACAGATTCAAAGCACCTGGTTCCCGCTCATCGACCGCAATCCGCAAACCTATGTGGAGAGTATTTACGAGGCGGTGGAAGAGGATTTCCAGAACGCCACGCAGAGCGTATACCGTTCGAAGACCTTCCCGTCCCACGTGACGCTTCCCGTAAATACCAGAAGGGAATAGCCACGGAATCCACGGAAAGCACGGACTCCCACCACCCCTCCCCGAATTGTGGTTTCCCCCAACCCCTTACCGGATTCGGACTGGAGAGAATGGGGGTGGAGGGGAAACATTAGTCCCGGGTTGGGAGGGGTTTCCGTGCTTTCCGTGTTTTCCGTGGCTATTTAAACTCGAACGGCTGCGTCTGGATGCCGTCTTGCCCGACGAATGAACGTTAGAACGCCGAATAAACGTGAGACGTGAGACGTGAGACGTGAGACGTAAGACGGCCCCTCCCATTTCCCCGCCGGGGGTTGGGTGGCCTTCTCACGTCTCACCTCTCACGTCTCACGTCTTACAACGCCGACGTGGAGCGCTGAATCTCGACGATCCAGCCAGGGGTCTCCCTGAGATAGTCTTTCACTCGCTGGGTGCGGGCGAAGTAGTATCGAGCGTTCAGGCCCTGGAACACCGCCGTCAGGACGATGACGGTAGCGTACACCGCCAGCGTCAGGGTCGTGACGAGATCGCCATAGGAATCGGCTAACACCTCCAACCCCGGTATCTCTGTAATGGGATTGCTCCCAGCCTGCAACATGCTCCACAGGCAATAGGCGATGATCAGACTCATGAAGCCAATCTGATTTCGTCCCAACAGTCGGGGACCCAGAGGATCAAACTGACGCAAGAGCTTGCGGCCGCGGAACTCGTTTCGCGCTACGAGACCCAGACCGACGCCCATGACCAGGGCCGTCACGCTGAAGAATGCAAAGAGCAGACTAATGGCCGCGAAGATGCCGATCGTCCAGCCGTTGAATGTCGCCACCTTGGTGGCCCCGAGAAATGTGCGCGCGCGCTCGGTGGCTTCGGAGAGCTCTTGGCGTTGCTCCGGGGTCAGCGGCGCCGTCATATGCGGCGTCGACAGTGCGCAGGGGGTAGAGAGCAGGGAGCAGGGAGCAGGGAGCACGCCCCGCCCCCCTCCCACGCGGGGTAGTGTGGGGCCCGCTCCCCGCTCCCTGCTCCCCGCTCCCTGCTCACAGCCTGTCCCCGTATCCCGGCCCGCGCAGCACGTGCCCCGGTCGGGCCCCCGTGTGCCGGCCGTGGTCGACGACGACCTCGCCGTTTACCAGCACGTAGTCGATACCGGTGGGGAATTCCACCGGAGCGTCCCAGGTCGCTTGGTCCTGAATGGTTTCAAAGTCGAATACCACCACGTCCGCCCACATCCCCTCGCGGATCACTCCTCGATCGGTCAATCGCATTCGCAATGCCGGCCAGGACGTCATTTTACGAATCGCCTCCTCCAACGTGAGCACGCCCATCTCGCGCACATAGCGGGCGATGATCCGCGGGAACGTGCCGTAGCTCCGGGGGTGCGGCAACCCGAGGAGATCCACCGCGCCTGGCCGTCGCGACGCGCCCGCGTCGCTGCCGATGCTGGTCCAGGGGTAACCGAGTGCAGTGCGGATGTCTCGCTCGCTCATCATGTGATAGATCGCCATCACGCGCCCTTCCCCCGCCAACACCAGGTCCCACGCCGCATCCGCGGGGTCCTTGGCCAGCTCTTGGGCAACTTCCGCAATGGACATCCCCTCGAAGCGAGCGTTCTCGGCATTTTGTGCGTTCACCAGGACGACGCCATCCCATCCACCGGCGGCTTCGATGATGTTCCACCATCCGGGCGACCCGGAAACAAGCTCCTGTTTCAGTCGCTCGCGTATCTGCGGGTTTGAAAGGCGCGCACGGACCGAGTCCATGCCTCCATCGAAGACCCAGGACGGTACCGTCGCCTCGAGCCCCGTGCCCCCGGCGGTGTACGGATACAAGTCCGCCGCGACGTCGACGCCCCGCGCCCGCGCCTGTTCCACGGCGACGCCTGCGGCCTTCATGAGCGTTCCCCAACCCGGTTGGTACGCGGCCTTGAGATGAAAGATCTCGACGGCGACACCGCCTCGTTCACCGATCTCGATTGCTTCCCGAACGGCCGTCACCAGCTCCTTTCCCTCGCCCCGAATGTGGCTGGCGTACATGCCGCCATAGCGACTCACCACCGTCGCCAGCTCCACCAGTTCATCGGTGGTGGCAAAGCTGGACGGCGGGTAGATCAGCGCCGTCGTCATGCCCATGACACCCGCGCGCATGGCGGTATCGACGATCGCCTTCATCCGGTCCAGTTCGTCGTGCGTTGGCGCTCGGTCGTCGAATCCGACCACCGCGCGGCGCGCCTGGGTGGCGCTGAAATAGGTGCCGAAGTTGAGACTGATGCCTTTGGCCTCCATGTCGTCGAAGTACTGCGCGACCTCTGACGCCGGGACCGGAGTGCCGCCTTCCCCGCCGATCGCCGTCGTCACGCCCATGCGCAGTTTGTTTTCCGCGAGACCGTTCTCAGGCAGGACTCCGCCGGATTGGTCCATCATGTCCATCCATCCGGGCGACACGTACTTGCCGGTCGCATCCAGCTCGAGACGACCTTGCCCACGGATCTTGCCGATCGCCACGAACTTGCCGTCCCGAATGGCGACGTCCGCCACCACCCAAGGGTTTCCCGCTCCGTCCAGCACACGTCCGCCGCGAATCACGATGTCGTACTCCTGACCCGATGCCTGTGTCGGGAGCGCCGCAGCAACAAGTAGGCAGACGCCGAGGGAATATCGGATTTTCGCAAATGAATTCATGACTGATGCCTTTGTTCTCACGATTTGACGTTCCGTCGGCTGCTCACCGACTGGGCCCACCCACAACCGGCACCAGATCTCCGACGCGGCGGAACTTCGGCCACCACCCCGGCAGCTCCAACGTGGAGATCTCTCCTCGGGCGTCGATCTCGAAGGGTGCGAGCATGTCTTCGAGATAGGCGTAATCCCAGATGATCCGGAACGTGTCGTAATGCCAGTGTTCCATCACGCCACGGATCTCCGGACCGATCTCGACGATGAGATTCCCGTCCTCCAACGAGATCCGGCCTTCCCCGTAGGCGCTGTCCACGTATCTACCCGTGTACCGCTCGAGGGGGAGCGACGGCGATGTTCCGCTCACGCGTCCGGCCTCCATCCGTTTCCGCTCCGCGGCGGCCTCCTGCTCTTGTTCTCTGACCACGGCGAGGAACACCTCGTTCCAATCCGCGTCACCCTCGCCGAGGTACGCGTCGAGAATCCAGTTCTTGATCGCGTCGAACAGCGTGTTTTGACGGCCGCGATTGGTGAGGATCACCACACCGAGGTCGTGTTCTGGCATTAGGGCAATGCGAGATCGCTGGCCGTCGATCCCACCACCGTGCTGAATGAGTTTGCGCCCGCGGTAGTCCTGCACAACCCAGCCGAACGCGTACGCCGAGAAGTGAATACCCGGGTTCAGGCGTCGCGTCGTCTCGTCGATGGGGATCAGCGTTTGCGGGCTGTGGGTTTCCTCCAGGGCTGTAGCGCTCACGAGTGTGCGTCCTTGCCACACACCGCCGGCGAGCTGCATGCGTGTCCACCGTGCCATATCCAGCACATTCGAGTTGATGGATCCCCCCGGCGCCTCGTTGTCGAGACTGCGGTAAGGGACGGGCTGGAGCACGCCGTTCAGCTCTTCGTGTCCCATCGCGCGATTGGCGACCCCGGCCAGTTCCCACACGCTCGTATTGCTGGATCGCATCCCGAGTGGCTCGAAGATCCGGTGGCGGATGAACGCATCCCAACTGTTTCCCGTCACCGCTGCGAGGAGCTGGCCGGCCGTGATGTACATGTTGTTGCTGTAACCGTACTGCTCGCGGAACCCGGCTACCGGTCGCAGATACCGAACGTGCCGCACGAGTTCGTCGCGCGTGTATCCCGTGCCGAACCAGAGAAAGTCGCCCCGTTCCACACCCATGCGATGAGACAGCAGATCGCGGATGGTGACCTCCCGCGTCACCCACTCGTCGTACACCTGGAAGTGTGGCAGATACTTGGTTACCCGATCGTCCCACTGCACCTTTCCTTCGTCGACCAGCATCGCCATTGCAGTCGCCGTGAACGCCTTGGTCATCGACATGATGCCGAACACCGTCTGCGCATCGACGGCACCGTCCTTACCCCGCTCGCGCACCCCAAAACCCTTGGCGAACACCACGGAGTCGTTCTTGACAACGGCGACGGCGATGCCCGGAATCTGCCAGACGTCCATGGTGTGTTCGATGTACCGATCGAGCCCTCGGAGAGGGCCTTGCTGCGCTGCTGCGCTGGTCGCAAGCGTGGCGCAAAACGCCGCCGCGGTCGCTACTCGGAAACCAACACGTCTCAGGTCGACCATCGTGTCCTCCCAATACGGTCCTCGAGTTCCACCCTCCACATCGCTCATCCCGGTGCGGCGGTCGCCGCGTCCCGGCGCCTGAGCTTCCAGACTCCCAATGTCACGATGGGAACCGCATAGATCGCCAGGAAAAAGAGCGTCATGGTGCCGTAACCGCGCGCGATGAGACCGATCAGGCCGAACTGGGCCAGCAGCGCGCCGGCGGTCAACAGCCCAAGGGCTACTGCAGGACGCATGTTCGTCGGCATGGTCTGGTTCCGCTCTGCGAACACTGCCGCGATGCGCTCGTTGACTCCGTGGATCATGGCGGTGCCGGTTTCGATCAGCGTGCCGAACAGAACGATCTGGAAGGTTAGCTGAAACGCTCGGGACCCGAGGACATCGAGCAGGTAGTTGGCGGGCACATCCCGATCCACAATCTCGGGGAACTGGCTCACCATGCAGAAGTAGAAGAAAAACGCCGGAATGATGGCGATAGGACCGGCGATGCCCCCCGCGGTGATCGCGTCACGCCTGGTCTGAGCGTGGCGAATGACGAACAGAATGGGGGGGATGACCGCGAGGTTGTACCCTGCGTACCGAATGCCGCCCCATATCCAGCCCAGGCCGATATCGTTAGCGCCGGGGCTGAGGTTGGCGGCGATCTGCGGCCCGAACCGGGCGACGCACCACACGAAAAAGACGGCGTACACCGCGTACAGGACGAACGACCAGCGCGCCATGAACCGCTCGATGATCGCGGTGCCCCGAAAAGTCAGAAAGCCGACTGCCACCATGATGCCGATGACCCCGACGGCGTACGGCAGCGAGAAGATCTCCTGCAGAATCGCCCCAGCCGCGGCGGCGATGATCGCAAGCACCAGGAGAAGCATGGCGAAGTAGATGATCTCGTACAGGAACCATCCCCGGCCGAGTAGGTGCTTGAAGAGCGTGCGATAGTCGTAGGCCTGGAACGTCTGGGCGAACGCGAAGGTGGCCGCGCACACCGCACTGAACACCAGCATCGACACGACCATTGCCAGGAGCCCCGAGAGAGGCCCGCTGGTGAGAAAGAACTCCACCAGCTCGCGGCCCGTGCCGTAGCCGCCCGCAATCACCACGGATTGGAAGACAAAACCCGGCAACAGGTACTTCTGAAAGAAGGGGGACTTGAACACAGTCAAATTCCTCGAAGTTTGAGTGCGGGCGCCACGCGTTGCGGCCCCCAGAACACCTATTGACCGTCTGGGAACCGCGGCCTCAGCCGTTCCAGTGGAGTGGAGATAAAGGAAAGGCCACCCAAGGCACCTCTGATCCCACCCCCACCAAAACTGGCCATGTGTGGAGTGGAGATAAAGGAAAGGCCACCCAAGGCACCTCTGATCCCACCCCCACCAAAACTGGCCATGTTAGAGAATCATCGATAGTATCCCGAAATTCGCGGTTTGCACAGGTTTCGTCCCACAGGAGGGAGAACAACATGCGGACATCCACTCGTGTCTCCGCCTTCATCACGGTTGGACTGGTCGGCCTCGGCGCCATGCCGTCGGCCCAGGCGCAGAGCGACACGGGCCTCCGGCGCCTAGAGAACGAGATCGCGCGGCTGGCCGAGCTGGCAGGTGGCACCGTGGGCGTTGGCGTGATCCACCTCGAGACCGGCCGCGAGGTGTACCACAACAGCGGCCAGCGCTTTCCCATGGCGAGCACTTACAAGGTACCCATCGCGGTGCAACTCTTGACCAAGGTCGACCGTGGCGAGCTGAGACTCGACAGCCTCATCGAAGTCGAACAGGGAGACCTCCTTCCGGGGGGCACGCTCACGCGGCTGTTCGACGATCCGGGTGTCATCCTCTCGGTTCGGAACTTCCTCGAGTTGATGCTGCTCATCAGCGACAACTCCGCCACCGACGTCGTGCTGCGCACGGCGGGGGGAGCCACCGCTGTCACCGGGCGAATGCGGACTCTCGGCATCGACGGCATCACCGTGAGCCGGCCCACGATCAATCTGATCGCGGACTGGATCGGCGTTGAGTTACCACGGCGCTCCGAGTGGAACCCGACAATGTTCCGGGAGCTCCGCCGGGCGTCGACGCCCGAGCAACGCGATCGGGCGAATGCAGTCTTCGAATCGGACCCGCAGGACACCGCGACACCCGACGCGATGGCGACGCTTCTCGCGCGCGTGTGGAGCGGCGAGATCCTGAGTGACGCCAGCTCGAAGCTGTTGCTGGACATCATGCGTCGCAGCACGACCGGCGCGAACCGCCTCAAAGGCCTCCTCACTCCGGACGCCGAGGTGGCACACAAGACCGGAACGATCGGTGGCACCACCAACGACGTCGGGATCATCACCCTGCCCCACAACGCGGGACATGTGGTGACCGTGGTGTTCGTCAAGCAGTCGGAGCTGCGGGTGCCGGAGCGCGAACGCGCGATCGCACACATCGCCCGCGCGGTGCACGACTACTTCGTTTTCAATCCGGGGAGGATGTAGAGGGCGTCGTGTCTAGACATCTGCTTCCACTCGTCTCGAAGTGCGCGCTCGTCGTCGTGGGGTGCACGCTGCCCATTGTCGCCGCTGCGCAGTCATACACGCCTTCGTGGGATGTGACACGGGCGCGCGGAGTCACTCGTGAGATCGACTTTACCACCAGCGAAGGCACGTGGATGTCGGTGGACATCTCACCCGACGGCCAATGGGTGGTGTTCGATCTGCTGGGCCACGTTTATCGCGTCCCGGTCGAAGGGGGTGAAGCGGAACCGCTGACACAGAACAGCGGTGTCGCCCTCAACTACCATCCCCGCTACTCGCCAGACGGCGGAACGATCGCGTTTGTCTCCGACCGTAACGGTCAAGACGATCTTTGGGTCATGGATGCAGACGGGTCGAACCCTCGGGTGGTAGTGGCTGACTACAACAGTCATGTGCTGGAGCCCGTCTGGACCCCGGATGGCCGGCATATCATCGTGCGGCGCCAGCAGGTGCAGTGGCCCGACACGCCGGAGCGTACCACCATCTGGAGGTATCCGGTTGACGGCGGCGATGGTGACCAACTCGCCGGTCCTAACGAGGTCATCAGTTGGCCATGGGTGCCCAGGGGCCCGAGTTGGCCCTCGATCTCCGGCGACGGGCGGTATCTCTACTATCAGATCTTCACCGGGACGGGGGCGCGAAAGTCGGCGTCGATCGACGTCTTTCGGGGGTCCTTCCAGATTCGGCGCGTCGACCTCGAGACGGGTGAGAACGTGGGGATTACCGGGCCGGCCGACGGCGGCTTCGCCCCCGAGATCTCCCCTGACGGACGATGGCTGGCATTCGCGCAGCGCATTCCCGACGGCGCGCTCGTGTACAAGGGGCACCGCCTGACCTCCCGGGCCGCGCTCTGGGTTCGGGATCTCGAGACCGGAGCGGAGCGAGTCGTCATGGATCCGATCGGGATCGACGCCGCGGAGGCGGGCCTCAAGACGATGCGGGTGCTGCCGGCGTATTCGTGGTCGCGTGACGGGAAGTCCATCGTCATCGCCCAAGGAGGCAAGCTCCGATTGCTCGACGTGGAATCGGGCGAGGTGCGTACGATTCCGTTCACCGCTCGAGTCCATCGGACCATCTCCGAGCGTGTGGAGTCGCCGTTCCGGGTCACCGACGATCCAATAGCGGTGAAGTTCATGCAATACCCGACGGCGTCGCCCGACGGCGCGACGTTGGCGTTTCAGGCGGCGGGGAGGGTGTGGCTGAGAGCACGAACCGACGACGCGCCTAGTCGGGCGACTCCCGACGGCTTTACCGCCCTCGAGTATGGCCCGGCCTGGTCACCTGACGGGCAGTGGATCGCGTTCGCGACCGTTGACGAACACAATCGCGGACACGTCTGGAAGGTCCGAACCGGCGGGGGCGGGGGCGGGGGCGCACCCGAACGGCTCACCCAGCGGGCCGGAGAGTACGCGAACCCCGTATGGAGTCCCGACGGGGAATTCCTGGTGGTGGTCAGGGGAGCAGGCGCCACCGCCCGGGGTCTCCAGATGAATTACAACGGCTGGTATGACCTCGTTCGCGTGCCGGCGTCGGGTGGTGAGGCGGAGCTGATTACCCGCACTCGCCCCACCGGTCATCTCGCACTCGTGCGTCCGTCCTTCGGACCGGATGGTCGCATCTATTTCTACGAGCCCGGCCTCGCGCCCGATGGCCGATCCGTCACCGAGCTCGTTTCGGTGCGGCACGACGGAACCAATCGGCGGAGCCACGTACAGTTTCGGTTTGCTCACGATGCGAGGATGTCGCCGGATGGGCGGTGGGTGGCGATTCAAGAAAACGACGACGTGTATGTCATGTCCCTCGAGGGAACGGGAGACGAACCCGTCTATGTGCCTTGGAAGGATCCCCGGCTCCGCCGCGTCACTCGTTCCGGAGGCATGTACCCCCGCTGGCGGGATGCCGGGACCCTCGAGTTCGGAAGCGCGACGCGATACATGGTGCATCACGTCAACGCGGGAACGACGGACACCACCGAGATGCACCTCCGCGTGCCGCGAGCTACTCCTCGTGGGACCATCGCACTCACGAATGCGCGGATCATCACCATCGACGGCGATCGGCGGATCTTGGAACGGGGATCGATCGTGGTGCAGGGGAGTCGCGTGTTCTGCGTGGGCTCGTGCGATACCTCGGGCGCGGACCGCGTCCTCGATCTCGCGGGCAAGACGATCATACCGGGGTTCGTGGACATGCACCTGCACTACAACACCCCGGTGCAGGGAATGGTCGGCCCGCAGAGTTGGGAGTCGGCCATGTACCTCGCCTATGGTGTGACCACGGGCCGAGATCCCGGCGACTGGCCGGTGTACACGATGTCCATGGCTGATATGGTCGAGACCGGTCTGGTGGACGGGCCTCGGACGTTCGGCGTCGGCTACCTCTCCAACCCGGTAGCGTTCGGGTCGGGAATCGGGGAGGCCATCGAAGGACGAGGGCCGTTTCGCGACATCCCGAACCTGGAGGAGGCCGACGCCCACATCGTGCGTCTCAAGTCCTGGGGCGCGGTGGCACTCAAGAACTACTACCAACCCGCCCGAGACCGGCGTCAGTGGCTCATCGATGCCGCCCGCCGTCAGGGCCTCATCGCGACCGCGGAAAACGACGACGTCTATTACTCGCTCGGCTTCGTGATGGATGGCAACACCGGGATCGAGCACTCGATCAGAAACTTGCCGTTGTACGGTGACGTGACCACTTTCTTCGGCAAGGCGGGCATCGTCAACTCGAGCACCATCATTGCGGGCACGGGAAGCCAACGCGGCGACGACTTTTGGATTCAAGACGCGGACAACTGGCTCACCGCCAAGGAGCGGCTCTGGCGCCCGTGGCAGGTGGCCATTCCGACGCAGCGGCGCCGTCCACTTCGCCCAGCGACCGACTATCGGCACCCCATCTACGCTCAGGCCATCGCCGATCTGATTGCCGCCGGCGGATACGGCTCCATCGGCTCGCACGGCGAGAACGGCGGCTTGGGAGCACACTTCGAGGTATGGATGAACGCGTCGGCGATGGCACCCGAGCTCGCGCTCGAGGTGGCGAGTCTGCACGGCGCGTACTTCCTCGGCGTCGACCGCGACATCGGTTCTATCGAGGTCGGGAAACTCGCGGATCTCATCGTGCTCAATTCCAACCCGCTGGACGACATTCAGAACACGCTGGACATGACGTATGTAATGAAAGGCGGGAGGCTCTATGACGACGATACACTGGCGGAGTTGTGGCCGGAGCAGAAGCCGTTTGGGCCGAGGCCGTGGGTGAATTATGATGTGCTTCGGACCGATGAGCGGGGGGTGGACTATCACGAGAAGAAGAGATGAATATCCAATATCCGATGTCCAATATCCAATATCCAAGATTGAACATTGATTTTCTTGAGGCTCGAGCTTTGAAATGATTTCGTTGGTTCTGGCGATTGTTGCTGTCGTGCCGCAGGTACCGATAGAGGGCACGATGGATGTTGTGGGGGATGGCGCTCCTCCTGGTCAGGTGACCATCTATCGCGACGATTGGGGGACGCCGCACGTCTACGCTGCGCGGGAAGAGGACGGGTTTTACGGACTGGGGTACGCGCAGGCCGAGGACCGTTTGCAGACGTTGCTTCGCTTCTATCTCCGGGTGCGTGGCCAACAGGCGGCACACTTCGGGGCCGACTTCGTGGATGTCGATTTCGAGGTGCTGCAGTACCGCCATCTCGAGGAAGCGCGCGCCGGGTTCGAGCGGCTGAGCCCGCAGCTTCAGGAGAACTACTCGAGCTTCATTGCAGGCGTGGAGCGGTATCTCCAAGACCATCCGTCGGGCGTTCCCGCCTGGGCGCCTGAGCTCGAGCCATCACTTCCCATCGCGAGTATGAGGGAACTGCTCTGGGGTCGTACCATCTTCGACGCGTTGGTGAACTGGCGCTCCGTGGGATCCCGCAAAGCGAAGTGCGCACGGGCAGAGTCGCCGAATGCCACCCTCGGTCATGCTGGCGACATGACCAGTTCGACCGTGGCTGGTTCCAACGAATGGGTGCTCATGCCGTGGCGTACCGCCGACGGTGCGCTCATCCACCTGGGTGACCCTCACGGCGGTTTCGGGGCCTTTGAGTTCCGCATCGATGCCGGACCGTTCAAGGCCGCGTCCTCGAACTTCCCGTCGTTCGCGCTGCCATTCATCGGTCACACTCGGTTCGCGGCATGGGCGTTCACCTTGGGAGGGCCGGACGTCTCGGACTGTTACGCGGTGTTGGTTGATCCGGCAAACCCTCGTCGCTACCGCTACGACGACGAGTGGAATCAGATGGTCACCGAGGAAGTGACCGTGCAGGTGCGCGATGCAAACCCGGTGACACGGGTGCTGGAATACACCCGACACAATGGGGTGCTCTCGCCCGTCGTCTTACGCAAGGGAGACACCGCCTATGTCGTATCGATACCCATGATGCACGAGGCCGGTGCGATCGACCAACAGCTCTATCGTATGGGACTCGCCAAGACTATGGACGAGTTTCGTGAGGCCATCGCACCAGGGCTCTTTGCCGTCAACTTGATGGCGGGGGGAGCCGACGGGAATGCGCTCTACGTGAGAGCCGGCCGAGTTCCCGTCCGCCCGTCGGGGTACGAGTGGTCGCAACCGGTACCGGGGAACTCGTCGGAGACGGCGTGGAAGGGCGTTCACCCGTTCGATGATCTCGTACAGGTGGCGAATCCCCGGGTGGGGTACATGCAGAACACCAACGTCGCTCCCGACATGATGATGGCATCGGGCGCGCCGGCCGCTGATCGGTACCCCTCGTATCTATTCAACGACGTGCCCGGACGGACAAATACCCGAGCCCGTCGGGCCATCGAGCTGCTATCAGGAGCGTTCAGCGTGACCGTTGACGATGCGCTGGAGATGGCACTCGATGACAAGTGGGTCGGCACCGAGCTGTGGCAGCTCGCGCTGCACGATGCCCTGAACGCGTCGCCCGAGGTGACGAAAGAGAAGTCGCCGCTCTTTCGCCGATTCGCGCACCGGATCCTGCGGTTCGATGGGTTTGCCCGGCAGGAGTCCGTCGCTGCCCTGAGCTACCTCTACTGGCGCACGAGCCTCGACTCCCTTCCGGCCGCCTCTACCGATGAAATCATCGCGATGGCGCAAGCGATCTTCTCCCAAAGCACCCTCAGCCCACAACAACATCGCATGTTGGTCTCGGGTGTCGATCGCGCGGTGGATCGGATGATCGCGGAGCACGGCTCTATCGACCTCACATACGGTGACGTACATCGCGTGGGACGGGGCGGGTACTCCTGGCCGCTGGGTGGTGGGCGTTTCGTGAGCGCGGCGCGACCCCGTCAGGGAAGCGTGCCAAGCGATTGGGCGGTGGTGCCGCTCAAGACCATGGTCTTCACGCCTCCCGACTCCCTAGGCCTCCGGTGGGCGGTGGGCGGGGGATACCACACTACGCTCACCATCTTCACTGACCCCATCCAGTCGTTCTCCGCGCTTCCCTTGGGGCAGAGCGAGGATCCCACGTCACCGTACTTCACGAATCAAGCGCGGCTCATCAGCGAACGGCGCCTCAGGCCGACGTACTTCTACTACGAGGACCTGATGCGGCATGTTGTGTCGGTGACGATGCTGGAGACCGGTAGGTGATCGGTTACCGGTTACCGGTTTCAAGTCTTAGTACTTCGACACCCAGGACCTGTCACCTGTCACTGTCACCTGTTGAGAGGAAGCAACCGACAGCGAGAACTCGTCATCGACGGGCGTGTCTACCGCTATGTGTTTACGGGACGGGTGTATAAGGCTTGACCGTTGCTTACGGGTCTTCCAAGTCCCCATCTACTCGGCATACACGCCCGTGCGGGCGTGTACAAGAACGGAGGTGGGACTTCGGTCGCGTCAGTTCCCCGTCCGCGCCCGAAGCTCTTCGAACCAGTTCAACACCACCACTAGATCCTTCGACTGCGTGGTCTTGACAAACACGAACTGCTCATCATCCGGTGACACGTCAAAAGCCGTGTGGTACCCATTGTTTTGATATTCCTCGGTCGTGAAGAGGATCTGGCTGTTCCCCGTCGAAAACGTCGGTTGGAGTCGAACCTCGACCGCCATTAATCCTTGCGGGGTGCGGAGAAAGAGCTCTCGGCCGTTGTGCGCCCACTTGGGTTCGGATCCACCTCCGCTCGAGATCTGGTGTTCTCCTCCGGGACCTGGAAAGGCTCGAATGTAGACTTCGCTGCGCCCCGATGCGTTCGATACGTACGCGAGCCAACGGTCATCCGGCGATAGTTGAGGGCTTCGCTCCATGAAGACCGTGTGCAGAAAAGGGCGATGCTCCCCAGATTCGTCAACATAGCTCAGATCAGTGCTCTCGCCGAATGCAAGATCACCCTCCCGGTAGACCATCCGTTTCCCATCCTGAGAAATGGCAATCTCGTTCTGGGTACCCTCGCGTTCGAATATCGGTTCTGCCGGCGTGCTCATATCGACAGGTCTCCAGTACATATCTTGCTCGCCGTTCCGCGTTGAATAGAAGGTGATACGCATCCCGTCCGGCGTCCAACCCGGATAGCCGTTATCACCCTCGAAAGTGAACCGTGAGACGTTACTGCTCCCCAAGTGCAACACCCAGATGTCTCCGTCGCTCGAAAAAACCACGCGCGTCCCGTCTGGAGAGAGACTGATGTTGTTCATGTCGTATTCGTTTTCGATCAAGCGCTCCGTACCGTCCCGATCGACCAATACCACCAAACCGACACTCTCCGATGCGGGCTGGTACAACAGCAAACCATTTTTTGATATCGCAAATTTCCCCGTACCGAGTGGGGCGCCCGCGGCGACGGCGTCGATCATGGAGACCGACGACCCGGTCACTTCTAGTCGGTTTTGATCGAACGGCGCGGCGAGCAACGCACCGTCCTCGCGCAGGTACAGGATATGTCCCGATGACGCGTAGCGCGGGTAGGTCCCCGGAAAGAGAAACTCGATCTCACCATCGGCGATCAAAGCGATCATCGGCCCCTGGGCGGATCCGAACTGTGCCAGCACCCCTTTCCCATTGGGGAGAACGTCCGGAACGACGAACTGTCCAATGGCCGTATCGCGAGAGGCGAGGGTCTCCAGGCGGCCACCGCCCGCCGGGAGGCGCTGGATTCCGCCATCAATACCGCTGACGTAGATGTGCCCGTCCCGTCCCCACGATCCACCGGAGGCGGAATCGGTGAGTGAGATGGGAGAACTGCCGTCGAGGCTGACCGTCCGAATCCATTCACCTTGGGTAAACCCCACCGACTGCCCGCCTGGCGAGAAAAAAGGCTGCGTTGCCCCCTCGGTGCCAGAAAGCGGGGTCGCCCTCAACTGTGCTAACGGGCGGTAGAACAGCCGGATTCTTCCGTCCGAACCGGCTCCTCGGTAGACAAACGCCGACCCGTCGGGCGCGACGGCCAGATCGTTGAACCTATGCGGGGCGTGTCCTGGTCTTCGGGGAATACGATGGGAAAGCGTGCAACTCGGGCGGGCTCGGGGCCGCGCAGCCAGCCAAACGCGGCCATCACTCCGAGCGCGACCAGCGTCATGGCACCTGCCAGCACCACGCGTCGGTCGAGAACCACACTTCGCGGCTTGGTTTCCGCCCCCGCCGCCGGACTCGTGGCGCCGGTCGGAAACGGAACGGCCACGGCGGTTGGTTGGGAGAGCGCGGCGGCGAATTCGGCCGCCGTCCCATACCGATCGGCGGGAAGCTTCGCCAGGGCCTTGTGCACCGCTGCTTCGACTGAAGGGGGCACCGTCTTTCGTTGCGCCGTAATCCGGCGCGGATCTTCGCTGATGACTTTGGCAATCACCGCCTGCGCGGTCGATCCGATATGTGGCGGATCCCCGACCAACATTTCGTATGTCACACAGGCCAACGAGTACACATCGCTTTTGGCGGTGAGCGTACGGTCCGCGGTGGCTTGCTCGGGACTCATGTAATGCGGCGTGCCGAGCGACATGCCGGTTTCGGTCATCCGCCCACCCGCCGCCGCGCTCAGCGCCAATGCAATGCCGAAGTCCGCCACCATCGGGCGACCGTCGTGCAGCAGAATGTTCTCGGGTTTGATGTCCCGATGGATCACATTGTTTCGATGCGCGTAATCGAGGGCGTCTGCCACCTCGGTCGTGATCTTCACGGCCTCCTCGATGCCGAGCTGCGTCTCACGGTTGAGCTTGTCGCGTAGCGTCTCGCCATCAATGAACGGCATGACATAATAGAGGAAACCGTCGGCGTCTCCCGAATCGTGTAAGGGCAGGATGTGCGGGTGTTGAAGATTGGCGGTGGTCTTGATCTCCTGCACGAACCGCTCGGCGCCGAGGACGGCGGCGAGTTCGGGCCGTAGCACCTTCACCGCGACCTTCCGGTCGTGCTTCAGATCGTGGGCGAGATAAACGTTTGCCATGCCGCCTTCGCCGATGTGGCTTTCGATTCTGTAGCGGTCGGCGAGGGCGGTCGTGAGGCGGGCGGTGATCGACATGATCTCAGATTCTAGCAGGTTGCGGAAAAAGTCGGGTAATGGACGATAGCATCGCGAGCCGGAAGTTCTTATCGTAGAGGGACCTCGATGGGAGTGCCACGATGCGCGGGAACAAGACGAATCAGTCGGCGCTGTTCAGCTATATCAGTGCGGAGGATCGGGTGCCCTCCGACCATCCGTTGCGCGCCCTGCGGGCGCTGGTGGACCCGGTGTTAGCCCGGCTCTCGCCGCAGTTGGACCGGCTGTACGCGCGGCGGGGCCGGCCGTCGATTCCCCCGGAACATTTGTTACGCGCGTTATTGCTGCAGGTGGTGTATACGATCCGGAGCGAGCGGCAGCTGATGGAGCAGCTCGATTACAACATCCTGTACCGATGGTTTGTGGGGTTGAATCTGGACGACGCGGTGTGGGTGCCGACGGTCTTTACGAAGAATCGGACGCGGCTGGTCGAGGGGGGCATCGCGGATGCGTTTCTGGCCGAAGTGTTACAGGAGGCGGAGCGGCGGGCGTTGTTGTCGAATGAGCATTTCACCGTCGACGGGACCTTGCTGGACGCGTGGGCGAGTCAGAAGAGTTTTCAGCCGAAGGCCGGCACCCGCCCGCCAACGGACGATGATCCGGGGAATCCGAGCGTGACGTTTCGCCAGGAGAAACGGACGAATGCGACGCGGACGGACCCGGAGGCGCGGTTGACGCGGAAGAGTGGGGGGCAAGGCGCGCAATTGGCGTACTTGGCGAGTGTGTTGATGGATAATCGGCACGGGCTCGTGGTGGCGACCGACGTGACGCAGCCCGGCTACGAGGCGGAGTGTGCGAGTGCGCTGGCGATGGTGGGGAGCTTACCGCCGACGGCCCGGCGTCGGACGTTGGGGGCGGACAAGGGTTATGATCGGTGCGGGTTTGTCGACACGCTGCGGGCGTTGGGCTGGACGCCCCACGTCACGCCGAACGTGCACCGCACGCGGTTGCGGAGCGCGGTGGATGGCCGGACGACGCGCCATCCCAGCTATGCGATCAGTCAACGGCAGCGCAAAAAAGTGGAAGAGATCTACGGGTGGGGCAAGACGATTGGGTTGTTACGCAAACTCCGACATCGCGGGACCCCGCGGGTCGGGTGGGTGTTTACGTTCACGGCCGCGGTCTACAATCTGATGCGGATACGCACCCTGACCCTGGCCGAAGGCAGCCCCTGATGGGGCAGTGTGGGCCGCATTCGTCACGCCGACCGCACCGCGGGGGCGGTAATAGGGGACCGCACGCTGGTACACCGTCGTGTTACCCGGACAAACGCGGCCCACCATGAATTTTTCCGCAACCTGCTAGATTGCAGATTAGTAATTGCAGATCGATCTCGCCCAACACCAAATCTGCAATTTGCAATTTGCATTCTGCAATCTGAAATCATTCGTTCCCCACCTTCGCCTTCAACTCCTCGAAGAAGTTCTCGACCACGATCATCTCGCTCGCCTCCGGCCCTCCGAGATTCCGTATCATCACAAACCGCTGATCGTCCGGCGTTACGTCATACATCTGGCGATTCGTAGCGAAGCGAAACCCTTCCACGGAGAACAGTGCCTTCCGCTCCCCCAGAACGAAAGTCGTACCGGACAACACTTCCGCCGACATGAGGTCCGAACCACTCTTGTAAAACAATTCCTGCCCGCTGTGCGCCCACACTGGCTCGATCCCTCCATTATTCGAGACCAGCCACTTCCCTTCGGTCACGTTCGGGAAGGGTCGAACATACACCTCGTTGAGTCCCGATTCATCCGACATGTAGGCCAGCCATCGTCCATCCGGCGAAAGTCTTGGCAACCGCTCGTTGAATTGCGTTTCTACCAAGGGCACCTGAATGCTGTCCGCGTCCACGTGCGTGGCGTAGATGCTCGAGCTTGGCGTTTCTGCACGGTAGACGATCCACTGACCATCGCGTGAGTAGTGCACCTCCCAGATTTGTTCCTCTCTATCGAGCAGCACCTCGGCCTGCCCAGTCCCATCGGCCCGCCTCACGTACAGATCTCGGCTAATCCCCCGATCCGAGACGAACGCTACCCATTGTCCATCGGGCGTCCACGCCGCTCTGAAGTTGCTTGCCTCGAACGTGAGCTTCGCTAACGGCCCTCGATCCAACTGTTTGATCCAAATCTGTTGCTCGTTGGTTTCGGACACCGTTATTGCCAGCCGGGACCCGTCCGGCGAGAACCTCGGTGCAGAGAAGTCCCCTGTCCACCCAGGGTGGATCTCCGCTGCAGTCCCCTCCCGCGTCACCGACATCAGTTCGGCGAGCGGGTTGGAACTCCCCGTCGTGTACATGAGCGTGCCGGTCTCGGACACGGTGAGATCGACCACGCCAATTCCTACCACACCTACTCCCTGGACCAGTGCCGTCGCCTCTCCCGCGAGCACCATCGCGTCCTCATCGAACGGAGCAGCCATTAGCGTTCCGTCCGCCGTCACGTACACCAGATGTCCTGAGGTCGCGTATTTGGCTGCCACGCCGCGTACAAGTACCCGGTGCATTCCCGTTGCCAGGTCCACAACGGCGATGTCAAATTCGGTAGGGCCCGTTCCGTATGCCACCGTGAACAGCATACCCTTCCCGTTGGGCAGCGCCTCGGGCCACCCGTGGTTGTTTTCCCCCTTGGCAGTATCCAGTGTGGTGACGGGCTCTGGGACACCACCGCCCGCTGGGACACGCACGAGGTGGGGAGGAGCGAGACCCTGTGCGTACAAGTGGCCGTCTGGCCCCCGCGCCCCACCGCGCTGACCGCTCACGCCCGCATCCGTGACGGTGATTGGCGGTCCTCCGCCCAATGAGGCCACGTGGAGTCCAAGCGGGCTTTGGGTGAGAAACCCGACCCGCCCGCCGTCCGGCGAGAAGAACGGGTGGAAGGCACCGTCCGTCCCTGGCAAGGGCGCGGCGTCCAACTGGTCACGAGACCGCACACGAAGCTGAGAGCGTTGTGTTTGTTCCGACACCCCCAAGTACACGAGGCGTTTTCCGTCCGGCGCAAGGGCGAAACGCGTACCACCTCGTTCGAGAGTTGGCGCGTCTTCGGAGTTCAGTGCCACACTATGCCGCAGCACTGGCTTCTCTGGCGCCGGGCGTGAGAGCGCCCACAGCGCAACGACAGATGCGAGCACCGCGATTGCTGTGCTTCCAATGCTTAAGCGGTTCCACGGACCGCTCGCGGGTGCACCTGCCATCGTCGCCGCCTGAGTCGTCGGCAGCGTGAACGCCGGGTTCGTCAGTGCTTCCCCGAACTTCGCCGCACTCTCAAAGCGATCCGCCGCCAATTTCTCCAACGCCTTGGCCACCGCCGTCGTCACGTTCGGGGGCACCGACTTCCGGATCTTCGTCACCGCGTCCGCCGGTTCGGTGACGATCTTCATGATGATCGCTTGGGCCGACCCACCCGTATGCGGCGGCTCACCCGTCAGCATCTCGTACAACACACACCCCAATGAATAGATGTCCGACCGGCTCGTCAGGTCCTTTTCCGCCGTCGCCTGCTCAGGGCTCATGTAGTGCGGAGTGCCGAGGCTGAGGCCTGTTTCCGTCATTCGCCCACCCGCCGCTGCGCTCACCGCCAGCGCAATGCCGAAGTCGGCCACCATGGGACGCCCGTTGTGGAGCAAGATGTTCTCGGGTTTGATGTCCCGGTGGACGACGTTCTCGCCGTGGGCATAATGGAGCGCGTCCGCAACTTCGGTGGTGATCTTCACCGCCTCCTCGATACCGAGTTGGGTTTCGCGGTTCAGCTTGTCCCGCAACGTCTCGCCGTCGATGAACGGCATGACGTAGTACAAGAACGAATCGGCCTCACCTGAATCGAAGAGCGGGAGAATGTGCGGGTGCTGAAGATTCGCCGTCGTCTTGATTTCCTGCAGAAACCGCTCGGCGCCAAGGACGGCGGCCAGTTCGGGACGGAGGACTTTCACGGCGACCGGGCGGTCGTGTTTGAGATCGTGGGCGAGATAGACGTTCGCCATGCCGCCTTCGCCCAGGTGGCTTTCGATTTTGTAGCGATCGGCGAGGGCGGTGGAGAGCCGGGCGGTGATCGACATGATCTCAGATTCTAGCAGGTTGCGGAAAAATTGATGGTGAGCCGCGTTTGTCCGGGTAACACGACGGTGTACCAGCGTGCGGTCCCCTATTACCGCCCCCGCGGTGCGGTCGGCGTGACGAATGCGGCCCACACTGCCCCATCAGGGGCTGCCTCCGGCCAGGGTCAGGGTGCGTATCCGCATCAGATTGTAGACCGCGGCCGTAAACGTAAACACCCACCCGACCCGCGGGGTCCCGCGATGTCGGAGTTTGCGTAACAACCCAATCGTCTTGCCCCACCCGTAGATCTCTTCCACTTTTTTGCGCTGCCGTTGACTGATCGCATAGCTGGGATGGCGCGTCGTCCGGCCATCCACCGCGCTCCGCAACCGCGTGCGGTGCACGTTCGGCGTGACGTGGGGCGTCCAGCCCAACGCCCGCAGCGTGTCGACAAACCCGCACCGATCATAACCCTTGTCCGCCCCCAACGTCCGACGCCGGGCCGTCGGCGGTAAGCTCCCCACCATCGCCAGCGCACTCGCACACTCCGCCTCGTAGCCGGGCTGCGTCACGTCGGTCGCCACCACGAGCCCGTGCCGATTATCCATCAACACACTCGCCAAGTACGCCAATTGCGCGCCTTGCCCCCCACTCTTCCGCGTCAACCGCGCCTCCGGGTCCGTCCGCGACGCATGCGTCGCATTCGTCCGTTTCTCCTGGCGAAACGTCACGCTCGGATTCCCCGGATCATCGTCCGTTGGCGGGCGGGTGCCGGCCTTCGGCTGAAAACTCTTCTGACTCGCCCACGCGTCCAGCAAGGTCCCGTCGACGGTGAAATGCTCATTCGACAACAACGCCCGCCGCTCCGCCTCCTGTAACACTTCGGCCAGAAACGCATCCGCGATGCCCCCCTCGACCAGCCGCGTCCGATTCTTCGTAAAGACCGTCGGCACCCACACCGCGTCGTCCAGATTCAACCCCACAAACCATCGGTACAGGATGTTGTAATCGAGCTGCTCCATCAGCTGCCGCTCGCTCCGGATCGTATACACCACCTGCAGCAATAACGCGCGTAACAAATGTTCCGGGGGAATCGACGGCCGGCCCCGCCGCGCGTACAGCCGGTCCAACTGCGGCGAGAGCCGGGCTAACACCGGGTCCACCAGCGCCCGCAGGGCGCGCAACGGATGGTCGGAGGGCACCCGATCCTCCGCACTGATATAGCTGAACAGCGCCGACTGATTCGTCTTGTTCCCGCGCATCGTGGCACTCCCATCGAGGTCCCTCTACGATAAGAACTTCCGGCTCGCGATGCTATCGTCCATTACCCGACTTTTTCCGCAACCTGCTAGATTGCAGATTAGTAATTGCAGATCGATCTCGCCCAACACCAAATCTGCAATCTGCAATTTGCATTCTGCAATCTGAAATCATTCGTTCCCCACCTTCGCCTTCAGCTCCTCGAAGAAGTTGTCGACCCAGATCAACTCACCCTGTTCGGCCTGCACCCGCCGGAGCATCACGAATCGTTGGTCGTCGGGGCTGACGTCGTAGAGGGTGTGGAAGGCCAGGCGAGTGCTGCCCAAGAATCCGGCTATGGAGAACAGCACGCGCTGCTGACCCGCCGCGAACGTGGGCTGCACCGTCACTTCCACCGTGACGAGGTCGTTCGCACCGTTTCGATAGAACAGCTCCCTACCGCTGTGTGCCCACACGGGCTCACTCCCCCCCCCCCCGCCGTGGACACCAGCCGCTTATCCGCGGCGTTGGGAAACGATACCACGTACACCTGGTCCCGTTCCGATTCGCCCGACACGTACGCCAGCCAGCGCCCGTTCGGTGACAGCGTCGCGCTCCTGGCCGCGAATTCCGTTACCACGAGCGCCGTCCCTGCGGTGTCGACGTCTGGTCGGATTGCGTAGATATCGCCGTATCTGTCGTCGTCCCCGACACGGTACACGAGCCTTCTGTCCCGGGATAAGAATCCCTCAAGGATAGGTCGCTCGTCATCCCGGAGCAGCACGGCCGGGCCGGTCAGATCGGCACGTTTCACATACAAATCGAATTGCCCCGCACGATCCGACAGAAACGTCACCGACTGCCCATCCGGGGTCCAGGCAGGGCGGTCGCCTCCCTCGAACGTCAGTAGATTCAGCGGGCCGGTGTCCAACTGTTTGATCCACACCTTGGGGTCACCGACGCCAAGGGAAAAGGGGTCTTGGTCTCGGAGGGAGCTACTCGCGTAGCTCACCGCGAGCTTCGTCCCGTCCGCCGACAGGGCGAGATTGGGGTTGTTGGCGTTTATCTGCCACTCCGGGTCGATCACGGTGACGGTGCCGTCTCGCTCTACCCAGACCGGCTCGGCCAGGAGCTCGGTGGCGGTGGCGATCTGGTACACGAGCGTGCCTGTCTCGGATAACGTGAGGAACGCCCCGAGCGTACCCCCGAGCTGCACGCCGTGCAGCAGTGCCACCGCCGGTCCTGTCACTTCGAGCTTGTCCTGGTCGAACGGCGCCGCCAGCAGCGCCCCGTCGGCGGTCACGAACACCAGGTGTCCCGACGCCGCATACCAGGCATTGGTGCCCCGCACCAGCACCTCCACGTTTCCCGTCGCGAGCCTCAGCACCCCGATGTCGCTCTCGTTATCCGGTTCCCGGTAGATCGTAAACAGCACGCCCTTCCCATTGGGCAGGACGTCCGGCCTGAAGTGAGCACGCTCACCCTGTGCGGTGTCCAGCGTCGTGAGTATCTCCGGTACGCCGCCGGTCTCCACGACCCGGCGCAAGCCAAAAAAGGCGCCGCTATACAGGTAACCGTCCGGATGCCAGTCGCCCGCGGCGACCATCATGCCGGAATCCGAGACCGTGCGCGGGGGGCCGCCCCGCAGAGAAACCACTTTCAGCACCGCATTGCAGCATCCACCAACGGTTGACCTATCCGTGAAGAACGCTACTTCCTGTCCGTCGGGTGCGAAGAGAGGCCTCCCGTACGGTTGGTCGGTCCCTGGCAGGGGCGTGGCGTGAAGTTGGTCGCCCTCCTTCAGCCACAACTGCCTGCCTTGCTCGCCCGGCCCGTGATACACGAGACGCGAGCCGTCGGGCGAGAGGGCAAACGGCGATCCGGCCGGTGACGGCACCACCCCGCCTGAGGGTAATCGGATGCTGTGCCGCTCAACCGGTTTCGATGGCCCCGGGCGCAGCAGTGACCACACGAATAGCACGGTCGTAACCGCCGCGAGTGTTGCGAGGCCGACGCTCAAGCGATTCCACAACCTGCCGGATTGTGCCTTCACCATCGCAGTCGTTGGGAAGGTGAACGCCGGGTTCGAGATGGCCTCCGCAAACTCTTTCGCGGTTCCGAACCGATCCGCCGCCAGCTTCTCCAACGACTTGGCTGTAGCCGCCGCCACGTTGGGCGGCACCGACTTCCGCAACTCCGTCACCGGACGCACCTCGTCCGTCACGATCTTCATAATGATCGCTTGTGCCGACCCACCCACATGCGGCGGCTCTCCCGTCAACATCTCATAGAGCACACAACCCAACGAATAGATGTCCGAGCGGCGGGTGAGATCCTTCTCTGCCGTGGCTTGTTCGGGACTCATGTAGTGCGGAGTGCCGAGCGACATGCCCGTCTCTGTCATCCGCCCGCCTGCCGCTGCGCTAATCGCCAACGCAATGCCGAAATCCGCCACCATCGGACGGCCGTCGTGCAACAAGATGTTCTCGGGCTTGATGTCCCGGTGGATCACGTTGTTCCGATGCGCGTAGTCGAGCGCATCCGCGACCTCGGTTGTGATCTTCACCGCTTCGTCGATGCCGAGCTGCGTTTCGCGATTGAGCTTGTCGCGCAACGTTTCGCCGTCGATGAAGGGCATGACGTAATAAAGGAAAGAGTCGGCCTCGCCCGAATCGAACAGCGGCAGAATGTGCGGGTGCTGGAGATTCGCCGTCGTCTTGATTTCCTGGATGAACCGCTCGGCTCCAAGGACCGCAGCAAGTTCGGGACGGAGGACCTTAACCGCGACCGGGCGGTCGTGTTTCAGGTCGTGGGCCAGGTAGACGTTCGCCATGCCGCCTTCGCCGAGGTGGCTTTCGATTCTGTAGCGGTCGGCGAGGGCGGTCGTGAGCCGGCCGGTGTTCTCGGGCATCAAGCTAAGATGGACCGTCTACGGGCGTTTGGCGAGGTTTTGAGAGGGACCGGATCACCGCGATCCGGGCGGCTGGACACCACCCACACCGCGGGACATACTCCGGCACGGGAAAAGACGATTCCAATTGAGACACGAGAGGTGCATCGATGAAGAGATTTGGCGTGCGGTTGCTGGTTCTTCCCATAGCGGCGTTGGTTGCCTGTCAGCCGTCGGACGGCGGCCCATACGACATGGTGATCGAGCATGGGCGCATCGTCGACGGGACGGGCGCTGCGTGGTTCAACGGCGATCTGGCCATACGCGACGGCCGTATCGCCAAGATCGCTCCCGCTGGCGCGCTGGCCGATGCCCCCGCGGCGGAACGAATCGATGCGCGCGGCATGGTGGTAGCGCCGGGGTTCATCGACATCCAGAGCCACTCTCGCAGCTCATTCCTCGGTGGCGACGGACGCATCGTAAGCAAAGTGACGCAGGGAATCACCACCGAGATCATGGGCGAGGGGTGGACCAATGCGCCGGCCAACGAGAAGACGCTGGAATCCAATACCAGCGTGGATCCGGCGGCGGCAGAGGGCGGTCGCGACTTTTTCGGTTCGCACGGGTTCGATCGGTGGTTGCGTGCCATGGAGCAAAACGGAGTATCGACCAATATCGGTTCGTTCGTGGGGGCTACCACCATCCGCGTCTATGCCAAGGGTGATGCGATGGGTGCGGCCAATGGAGCGGAGTTGGACACGATGCGCGCCATCACGCGACAGGCGATGGAGGACGGTGCGTTCGGCGTCGCCTCCGCGCTGATCTATCCGCCGGGGAACTTCGCGAGCACGGAAGAGCTGACCGAGATCGCCAAGGCCATGGCGCCCTACGGGGGACGTACATCACCCACATGCGCTCCGAAGCCGACCAGGTGCTGGAGGCCATCGACGAGGCGATCACGATCGGTCGTGAGGGCGGTGTGGCCGTGGAGATTTACCATCTCAAGGCGGCGGGACGGCGGAACTGGTACAAGGCCCCGTTGATGATCGCCAAGATCGATTCCGCCCGTGCCGCTGGGTTCGACGTGCAGGCGAACATGTATCCCTACATCGCCGGAGGCACCGGCCTCGCCGCCTTGCTTCCCCCGTGGGCCGCGGCGGACGGGAAACTCCTCGACAACATTCAGGACCCCGATGCCCGGGCGAGAATAAAAGTGGAAATGATGAGCGACGAGACGACGTGGGAAAACCTAGGCGGGTTGACCACGCCACAGGGCGTACTCCTCGTCGACATCGAGGGGGAGGACAACAAACAGTGGATCGGCAAACGCCTGTCGGCGATCGCTTCCGAGATGGGCAAGGACTGGGCCGAGACGGCGTTGGACCTGTTGACTGCGTCGGATGCTCAGGCCGGCATGGTCGTTTTCATGATGACCGAAGACAACGTCAAACTGCAACTCCAGCAGCCGTGGATAAAGATCGGAACCGACGCCGGGGGTTACGATCCGGACTCGGCGACCAGCATGGCTCACCCCCGAGCGTACGGCACCTACCCGCGCATCCTCGGTAAGTACGTGCGGGAGGAGGGCGTGCTGTCTCTTGAGGACGCCATTCGCAAGGTGAGTTCGGCGGTGGCGACACGGGTGGGCATTCTGGATCGAGGCCTGCTGCGGGAAGGCATGTACGCCGACGTCGTAGTCTTCGATCCGGAGTCCATCATCGATCGCGCAACATTCGCCGACCCCCATCAGTTGTCGGTCGGTGTGCGCGAGGTGTTCGTAAACGGAGTGGCCGTAGTCAGGGACGGAAACCACACCGGCGCCAAGCCCGGCCGCATAGTGCGCGGCCCCGGATATCGCGGGACGGATTGAGCAGAAGCGGTTAGCGCTCTACGCCTAGGTCAGTCACGAGCCGCAGGCTCGCCAAAAATGCCGCGCGATCCACGCCATCCAAAAGCGATCGCGTGGTACGTCCTCCCGTCTGCCCGTCTGCCCGTCTGCCCGTCTGCCCCTCTGCCCCTCTGCCCCTCTGCCCCTGTGCCCCTGTGCCCCTGTGCCCCCTCTGCCCCTGTGCCCCCGTGCCCCCTCTGCCCCTCAGCCCGCCAGTCACCGCTCCCGCCCCGCCCCACCCGGCATCACCGTAAGCTCCAGCATCGACGCGTGCGACCGATTCCGGTGCACCGTCAGCGTGGCCGACCCCTCTGCTGGAATTTGGTCGAACGTGTCCGCGTCCGCACCGGCAATCGCCAGCCGGAGCCGGTGGCCACGGCGGACCAGTGCAGCGATGGGCGAGAGCCGCACGCTGACCTCCGTCACCTCACCCGGCCGCATGTCCTGAGCATCGGCCCGGTTAAAGGAATGATATGGCCCGGGCTCATCGAAGAACGGATTCGGCGACACCTTGCGGTGGATGAGCCGAAGGCCTCCTTCCGTTATATACCGGCTCCGCCCGTCGGCATCGACGTCCTCGAGATAGAACAGCACCATCCCGTCGCGCCGATCCGAACTCAGCTGGAGGGTGACCACCGGCCAGCCGGCGATCTGCAGATCCTCATCCAGCGGCGGGGTGGTGTACGTGAGCATCTTCGCGTCCATTGCACCGCGGTCGTCGAGGCGGAGTATGGGCTCGCCCATCTGCGCCATCCAGCGATTGTTGGTGCCCGTCGTGACGGTGGGATCGACGCGATAGACGTCGGTGCCCGTGGTCGTTGTCGGACGCCGCGCCGTCAACGCAAAACCTTCATCGAGATAGAACGATCGCGTGCGCGTACCCGAGGGCGGCCAGGTGTCCGTCTCGTGGTAGGTCTCTTCGCCCAGGTTGTAGTAGCGGATGGGCGGCCAGTCCTCCACACCCTTGTCCTCACCCTTCAGGTAGTGGTCGAAGAACGCGAGGCGCAGCTCGAACTGAGCCTGCACACTCGGGTTGGGGGGAAGCGGCTTGTCGCTCACGGAGTAAGGGCTCGCCAGGGCCCCGCCGCCGTGGGTGGACGCCATGATTACCAGCTTTTGTGGATTGCTGAAGTGCCGGAAGCGCAGCAGTGCGCCATCGACCGTCGCCGCATCGAGCCAACTCACGGGCACGAGCATTGGGACCTTCGAGCGCTCGATATCGTCCTGTAGCGACTGAGGGGAGATTTGGTCGTAGTCGATCCCAGCTGCCATGGCATCGTCGCGGAACTCCGCCGCGACCACCGTCTCGAACACATCGGGATTGGCTGCATGCTCTCCGAGGGCCGCCCCGAGCAGCACTCCGTCGGTGTCCACGTCCGCCCGCCGAATGCTGTACCCCATTGTGCCGATGTCGTTATCGTCCATCGCCCCCACGAGTCGCCCCCACGTTCTCATGAACCCACTGGCCAGAAGCCCGTATGGGCGGATGGGACTCGCGTACACGTCGAAGTCGGACCACCCGGGGATGACGGCCTTGACCGCGGGATGGTTCACCGAGGCGAGAAACTCTGCGGTCGTGCCGGAGTACGACGTGCCGTACGCGCCCACGTTGCCGTCCGACCACTGCTGACGCACTACCCACTGCACGATGTCGTAGCCGTCCGCCGCTTCCTGCGGTCCGTATTCAACAGGACGTGTGCCGAAGGAGGCGCCGCTTCCCCGAGCGTCCACCTTCACGAGGACGTACCCGTGTTCCAGAAAGAAGCGGTCGAGCCGTCCGAGGGACGGAAGAGGATTTCCGGTCTGCGGATCTTCCCGCGACCGTCCGTAGCGCGTCAGCTGGAGCAACGTCGGCTGCCTATCGCCGCGTGTTCTGTCAGTCGGCAGATACACATCCACCGCGAGTCTCGTGCCGTCCTCTGTGGTTATGTAGTACGCCGACGAAGTCGCAACTTCGGCGTTCTGGCCAAAGGCGTTAACCGGTGCGCCCAGAAACAGGAGCGCCGCCACCGCGACAAACCGGAAGCGTTTCCAGGGGAAGTTCAGGACGGTGGGGGTGAATCGACGCATGGTATCCTCCGCTGACGGCGGGTGGTGACAGTGGATTGAGTAGTGTAAACGATGGGGTGGGGGGGTCGGAAGAGGCGCTGGCGTGGTGGGCGTCTGGGCCGTTAGTTTCGGGCGTCACCGCTTGCCACGCCACGCCCCCGTACGGAGATCAAAATGCGACATCTCAGCCGAAGTGCGGTGTTCGTCTCGGCAGCCTTTGGGTTGTTCGCGACAGTCCTTTCCGCGCAAGAAGCCGCCGTCGCCTCTCAGGAGCGCGTCTCCAGCTTCAACGAGTACCGTGGGTTCAATCTACCGTTATACGACGGTCGAGTTCGCAGCTCGCAGTATGTCACGGTGCGCGATGGAACACGTTTGGCGGTGGACATTCACCGGCCGACCATAAACGGCGTCGTGGTTGAAGATAAACTGCCCGTGATTTGGACGCATCATCGCTACCACCGGGCGTTTATCCGCGACAGTCTGTCAACGGCAGTCAATTCCTGGCTGGAGAAGGTCATCGCGCATGGATACGTGGTGGTGGCGGTCGACACGCGAGGCGGTGGCGCGTCGTACGGTACTCAGCCAGGGTTCTTCTCTCGGGAGGAAGCGCGAGATGCCTACGACATCACGGAGTGGCTCGCCGTGCAGTCGTGGTCGAACGGGGAGATTGGGATGTGGGGTCGTTCCTACTTGGGTATCACGCAGTACTTCGCCGCCGGCGAACAGCCGCCGCATTTGAAGGCCATCTTTCCGGAGATGGCGGCCTTCGAGTTCTATCCGTTCATCTACCCGGGCGGGATTTATCGCGACGATTTTATAAGCAAGTGGAATTATCTGACGCAGAGCTTGGACGCGTCGCGTCGCTTTGAGTGGTACGGGCGGTTGCGTGGACCCGTGGCTCCGGTCGACGAGGACGTTGACGGTTCGCTCCGTGAAGGGGCGATCCGAGCCCACCGAGGCAATCGTGATATGGTTGAGTTCCTCGCTCCTCTTCACTATCGCAACAGCGTGGATGCGATCACGGGAGAAATGATTCATCTCGAGCGCAGCCCATCGACATACGCAGCTGGCATCGAGGCATCGGACGTGGCCATTTATCACCTGGTGGGTTGGCTCGATATGTTTCCGCGCGATGCGATTCTCTGGTACACCAACCTGAGCAATCCGCAAAAACTGGTTATCGGTCCGTGGTTCCACGGCCAGTCCCGTGGGATCGACATGGCGGCCGAGCACCTGCGGTGGTACGACCATTGGTTGAAGGGCATCGACAACGGGGTCATGGATGAGGCGCCCATTCACTATTGGACGATGGGGGCGCCGGATGGCGAGGAGTGGCGGTCGACCGACGTGTGGCCACTCCCCAATGAAGAGCCGACACGATTCTTTTTTCACGGCGGCAGTTCAGGCTCGGTAGGGTCGGTCAACGACGGCGTGCTCTCGACCGAGTCACCTCGGGAAAACGACGCGGCTGATGAGTACGTCGTTGATTATTCCGCGACCACCGGTCCCGAGAACCGGTGGGCAAATGGCTACGGCGGCGAGATCGGATATGTGGACCTGAATGAAAACGACACGAAGGGTTTGACCTACACCACTGCGCCTCTCGAAGCGAACGTCGAGGTCACCGGACATCCCGTGGTGCATCTCTGGGTTTCCTCGACGGCCGATGACGGCGACTTCTTCGTTTACCTGGAAGACATCGACTCAGCAGGTGTGTCGCACTACGTGACCGAGGGCGCTTTGCGCGCCTCGCATCGGCGCCTCTCAGATTCGCCGTATGAAAATTTGGGGCTGCCGTATCATCTTAGCTATGAGGAGGATGTCGGACCGCTTCCCAGCGAGCCAGTCGAGTTGGTGTTCGATCTCCATCCCACGTCGAAGATTTTCCGTGCGGGACATCGCATCAGAATCAGTGTCACCGGCGCGGACAAGGACAACAACCTAACCCCCCAACTCTCTCCGCCGCCCACGGTCACCATTTATCGCGGAGGCACACAGGGCTCACATATCGTCTTGCCTCTCATTCCCGTGGCAGAGCGGCGTCTAACCGATGGGATAGCAGTGCCGATGGTCACCCTGGCCGCGTTGATGGTCGTCGTCGCTGTGGCAGTAGCTGTGTGGAGACATCGCCGACGCGGCGCCGCGCATCAACGCGGCGTTGCCTAGGGGGGAGGGCGGCGGCTACCGCCCTACCGCCCTACCGCCTTTCGCTACCGCCATACCGCCCTTCGACCGTCCGACTGGCTTCATACCGTCGTCGGTGCCCCTACTTCCAAGGCCAATCGCAGATCCGCTAACAAATCTTCTGTTCCCTCGAGTCCCACCGAAAACCGGATCAATCCGTCGGTGACACCGCTTTGTGCTCTTTCTTCAGGCGACAAACCTGAGTGAGTCGCCGCCGCAGGCCTCACGATCAACGACTCGGCGCCGCCGAGGCTCGCGGCGACGGCGGGTAATTGCACGGCATCAAGGAACGCTTCGGCGGCTTCGAGACCGCCGTGCAACTCGAACGACATCATGCCGCCGTACCCGTCGAGCAGCTTGGACGCCCGCTCGTGTTGTGGATGTGTTTCGAGACCCGGGTAGTTGACGCTCTTCACCGCCGGGTTTTCCGCCAGCGACGCGGCGATCGTGCCGGCGCTCTGGTTTTGATATTGCACCCGCAGCGCCAGGGTCTTGAGGCCGCGTTCCAGCAGAAAACAGCTGTGTGGATCGAGGGCACCGCCCAAGTGGTCGAGGGTCATTTTGATCTTGCGCACACGGTGGCTCGCACCCGACACGCAACCGGCGATGAGGTCGTTGTGTCCGCTCATGTACTTGGTGCAGCTCTCTATCGCGAGGTCGAACCCCAGAGTGATGGGTCTGCAGTTGACGGGGCTGGCAAAGGTGTTGTCGATGACCGATAGGAGTCCGTGTTCCTGAGCGAATGGAGCAATTGCCTCGAGATCGGCCAGCTGGACGAGTGGGTTGGTCAACGTTTCCACGTAGACGACGCGGGTGTTGTCACGCAGGGAGGCGCTCCAACTCGATGGATCTTGTGTGTCGAGCATCGTGTATTCGATCCCCAAACGACGCAAGTCGTTGTCGAGCAAGCCGCTCGTTCCCCCGTAGAGAACGTCCTGCACGAGGAGATGGTCGCCACTGGAGAGCAGACTCAACAGGGTCCCAGAAATGGCGGCCATGCCGCTCCCGGTAACCAACGCGGCCTCGGCCTCCTCGAGGGCCGCGATACGCTCGCCGAGTACCAGGTGGTTCGGGCTGTTGCTGAGGCGGAGGTATCCCACGTCGTGGTAGCCCTCGCCGTGATACTCGAACGTGCTGGACTGGAAGATAGGGGTCGATATGGCACCGCGAATCCGCGGCCGCGGTGAGCCCGCGTGCAAGCTCTTCGTCTCGATCTGTTTCATGGGGAAATGCCTATAGGTGCTGGAGTATCGAATATCGAATATCCAATATCCAATATTGAATATTGAATAGAGAATATTGGATATTGAGGATAAACCCTATTCCGTCGATATTGGCTACCCCTGCATCGCGTGCCAAGCCTCGAGGGCTTTCTTGTCCCGTTCCAAATGGAGCTGTAGTTCGTTGCGCCGCTCCTCGGGTTCTTGCTTGAACCATTCCAGCGTATCTCGCGCCGTGACCGCAATTGGACGGTTCTTGAGACCGGCGGCGTGTGCCCGACGAATGCTGATCCGCGGTCCGCCCCGAAAGCTGCTGTTCAGGGAGAAATACAGAGGGTATCTCGAGACCTCGTGTTGCCGCATGAATTCCTCGTCGACCCAGGTGAACGAAACATTTGCCGTGGTGACGGCTCGGCATCCGTACAGGAGTCGCGCCATGGAAACTTCCTCCAGGGACGGTCCGGCGCCGTTGTAGATCCCGCCAGTGTCCCGCTCGACGAGATGAATGAAGAACTCGGCGAGGTCCCGCACGTCGATGTACTGAACGGGATGGTCGGGCTCACCGGGTGCCAGGACCTCACCACCGTGATCGATCCGGACCGGCCAGTAGGTGAAACGATTGGTGGGATCGTAGGGGCCGGCCACAACATGCGGCCGCACGATCGTCGACCGAGCGCCGTATACCTCTCGCGTCGTTTGCTCGCACAAGACTTTGAGCTCACCGTAATACTTACTCACGTCCTCACTCTCTGGATCTTCCACCGTGAGCAGGGGTGAGTCTTCGTCGATCCGCTCTCGGTCCATGTCGTAGACCGAACCCGTGGAGGTGAACAGGTACCGTCCCACCGAGTCCTTCAGGAGCTCCGCCGAGTCGCGTACGTGTCGCGGCACATATCCCGTGTTGTCGATGACGGCGTCCCACTCCTTGCCCTTGAGTGATTCCAGGTCACCGTCGCGGTCGCCCACGAGCTTCTCGACTTCAGGGAACAGATGCGGCTTGGAGCGTCCACGGGTGAAAATCGATACAGTGTGACCGCGGTATAGCGCGTGGCGAACCACGTAGGGACCGATGAACCCCGTCCCTCCGAGCACCAGGATTCGCATGGGCCGCGGGGCACTGGAGATGGAAGCGGGCGCGGGCGTTGCTTTCAGAAGACGCCCACTGATCGCGGCGGCACCGACAGCGGCTGCGGTGCCCTGAAGGAAATCGCGGCGGGTTGGGGACATATCTGTTCTCCTCGGGGGATTGCGTGTCGGGACGAATAGCTGTGGTAAAGCTACGCTGCGGACACTGCCCCGCAACGGCACGTATTTCCCTTTGGTTTGGAGACACCAGCGACTTCGATCGTTCCATCCGTTAGGATGACCGTTAGTTCTCGGCAACATACCGGATGTAGTGCCTGATCGACTCGAGTTGCGCGTCGGTTAGGTCTGGATAGGGTGGCATCCCGCGATCCGCGCGTTCACCCTGTCGTACGACCCGTTCGAACGCGTCCGCCGACAGCACGACGGCGGAGGCACGAAGATCCGGCGCCATCCCGGCCGCGACGGCTCTGGGACCATGGCACAGCCCACACGTGGTCTCGAACTCGAACCCGCCGACCTGCAACAGCGCCACATCGACCTGAAAGTCGGGCACCTCGATCGGCGTCACGACAGTCGGGGAGCGCTGGGCCGGGAGCGTGGCCGTACCCTCCAAAGAGAATGTCACCAGACGGCGTGTCTGGGCACCATACGCCCATCCCAAACCCGCGGATAGCGCGCCCCCCATCCCGGCCGCACTACCGCCCCAACCCACCAAAATCGTGAGGTACTGCCGCCCGTCGACGGAGTAGGTGATTGGGGGCGCCGAGATACCAAGCCCCACGTCGAAGCTCCAGAGTTCTTCGCCAGTGGTGGCGTCGTAGGCTACCAGAAAACCTGTTTCACGACCCTGGAAGACGAGATCACTCGCCGTGGTGAGCGTGCCGGCGTTCCACACACCCGCGAGGGGTACCTCCCACACCAACTTCTGAGCGACCGGGTCCCACGCCTGCAACGAGCCCAACACGCCGTCGTCACGTGAACTGCCGGTGGGTTCGTATTGGACACCCACCCCGACCCGCCGGACCGGTGATTCCCACGTGGCGTGGTCGATAGCGACGTCGGAGTACCTGTTGTTTAGGTGGATCGCTGGGATATACGCGAGTCCCGTTCGGGGATTGAAGGACATAGCGTGCCAGTTGTGGCCGCCCGCAGGTCCTGGAGAAACAAACGCCTCACCATCTTCATAGCGGGCGCCCGGAACCTCGACCGGTCGGCCCGTCTCCATGTCTATGTGGGTTGCCCACGTCACCGGGGTAAACGGTTCAGCAGAGATCAACTCGCCGATGGTGCGGTCGATAACGTAGAAGAAACCATTCTTCGGCGCGTGCAGGATCGTCTTTCGTGTGATGCCGTCGATCTCGAGATCGGCGAGCACGATGTCCATGTTGGAGTTGAAGTCCCACGTCTCACCGGGCGAGTCCTGGTAGTGCCACAGGTACTCACCGGTCTCTGGGTCGAGCGCCACGATCGAGGAGAGAAAGAGGTTATCGCCGCCGTCGGGGCTGCGGATCTTCCGGTTCCACGGCGAACCGTTGCCGGTTCCGATGTAGAGTTGGTCCAACTCGGGGTCGTAGGTGAAGCCGTGCCACGCATTACCCCCGCCGCCGTACTTCCACCATTCCCCGGTCCACGTCTCGGCCGCCATCTCCATCGCCGCGTTCTCAAAGCCGTCCGCCGGGTTGCCAGGCACGATCCAGAAACGCCACTCCTGCTCGCCGGTCTCGGCATCGTAGGCGGTGACGTTGCCACGAGCGGCGTGAACCTCCGTGCCGCCGCTGCCGATGATCACCTTGTTCTTGAAAACTTTAGGAGCGCCGGTCATCCACAACGGGAGATCCGAGTCCACAGTGAGCGTGCTCCACACCTCTTCGCCCGTCACCCGGTCTATAGCGTTGAGCCGGCCGTCCCACGTGGCGACGTACACCTTGTTGCCCCAGAGGGCGATGCCGCGATTGTGCTCCCATCCCGCGCGCATGCGTGTGGTCGCGCGCTTGGTAACCTCCGGATCGTACTCCCACACGAGTTCGCCCGTGACCGCGTCGACGGCGCGCACGCGACTCATCGAGCCGTTGAAAAAAATGACGCCGTCGGCCACCAGCGGTGTCCCCACAAGCCCTCGATCGTCGGGAAGATCCATGTACCAGTCGACGGCAAGGTCACTCACGTTCGAGCTATTGATCTGTGTCAGAGGGCTGAAGCGTTGTTCGCTGTACGTGCGGCCGTAGCCGAGCCAGTCTTCTGTTTCCGACTCATCGGCCAACGCCGCATCGTCGATAAAACGGTGCAGCCCGGCACTGTCACACGCCGGGACGACCAGGACGACCAGGACGACAAAGACGGCGAAGAGTCTGTCCCGGAGCAGGCGCTGCAGGACGTTCACGATCTTCACGGATCTTTCCCAGGCTAGGGGCTTGAACGGCAAACACACCAAAGTCCCCCCCAAGACGGCTCCTGCGCAAGGGCGAAAGGGAAGGACCCAGCCATGAACGATATTCGGCTGGGTCTCGTTAGTCGGGACGGCCGGATTCGAGTTCTTCTTATGTTTCCTTAGATAAAGGGCTAGTGTACTTCCGTCCTTATGGTGTTGGAGACACCACCGACTTCGATCCGTTGCTCTTGCTTTGATGACTCCAAACCATCACCTCCGGGGAAAAATGCTTCTCGATCAATTCTCGGCGATCCGGTTCACGTCGCGCGCCGCGGCACTACTGATAATCGTATCACTTTCCGCATGCTCGGGAGCCGGCGAGCCCTTCGACATCCTGATCCTCGATGCGAGGATCATCGACGGAGGGGGTAATCCGTGGGTTCGCGGCGACGTGGGAATTCGGGGAGACCGCATCGCGGCGGTCGGGCACTTGAACGGCCGGGAGGCCCTCCGCACCATCGATGCAGCGGACCGGGTAGTGAGCCCGGGCTTCATCGACATGATGGGCCAGTCCAGCCGCGTGCTGGTCACCAACCCCGCGAGCGCCGAGAGCAAGCTGCGGCAGGGGATCACGACTTACCTCTCCGGTGAAGGCGGCTCCCCCGCCCCTCAGAGCGAGGAGACGCTCTCCAACCCACCGGTGGTGAACGGCGACACGCTCCGGTGGCAAACATATGCGGAGTACTTCACGATCATCGAGGGCTTCGGCATCCCCATCAACGTTGTGCACGACGTGGGCCTGACCCAAGTACGCAGGGTCGTGTTGGGTGAGGGAGACGTCCGGCCGGACCCGGCTCAGCTCGAGGAGATGAAGGCCCTCGTACGCCAGGCCATGGAGGACGGAGCCGTGGGCGTCTCGACGTCCTTGATCTACCCTCCGGCGATCTACGCCCGCACCGACGAGCTCATCGAGCTGGCCCGGGTCGCAGCGGAGTACGGCGGCGTCTACTTCACACACATGCGGAACGAGAGCCACGCGGTGCTCGACGCCATCCGCGAAGCCCTGGAGATTGGAGAGGGCGCAGGGGTCCCCGTCCACATCTACCACCTGAAGGCCGCCGGTCAGGAGAACTGGCCGCTTATGGCCGAAGCCATCACACTCATCGACTCGGCGCGGACTGCCGGGATGGATGTCACCGCCGACATCTACCCCTACATACGGAACGGCATCGGTCTGGGCTCGTTCCTGCATCCCAGGCACTATGCGGAAGGGGCGGAAGTTTTCCTGGCCACCCTGGACGATCCGGAGGTGCGGCGGGGCCTTCGCCGAGAGGTGGAGTCCACGGCAGATTGGGAGAACTGGTACCGGCACGTGGGGATGGAGTGGGACAACGTCCTCATCGTGTCGGCTCCCGACTCCATCGATCAGCGGGTCATTGGCCTATCCGTTACGGGCGCTGCGGCCGTTCTCGACACCGATCCGTGGAGCGCCTTCTTCGATCTGGTGAAGACCGGGAGGGTGGGCGTGAACCCCAAGAGCATGAACGAGGAGCAGAAATGGCAGGCGCTCCGCGCCGAGTGGGTGATGATCGATACCGACGCGTCGCCCGTGAACCCGGCTACCAGCGCCAGCTCTCACCCCCGGGCCTTCGGGGCGTTTCCGCGGGTGATCGCCAAGTATGTGCGCGAGGACCGGGTGATCACGCTGGAGGATGCGGTGCGGCGCATGACGTCGCTGGCCGCACACCGCCTCGGGCTCCATGACCGGGGCCTCGTCGCCCCAGGGATGGCCGCCGACCTGCTGATCTTCGACCCCGAGGACGTGAGGGACAGGGCCGACTTCAGTGACCCGATGCAGTATGCCGAAGGGATGGACTACGTGCTGGTGAACGGGGTCCCGGTGATCGACGACGGCATACTGGGCGACGCGCTTCCCGGTAAGCTCCTGCGACGCCCGGGATCTTGACTGTCCGACGGCGTCACACCGACTACCGATACCCGTGGAAGCGGCGGAGGCCAGTGGCCACACCTTCGCTCGGTTCCGGACGCTCGTACCGCCCCGACTCTTGATCGAACCACCGTTGCTCCACCGCCTCCCGGAAGGCCCCGAAGATCTCTGCAGCATCAGGCCGGTTGCCGACGGTTTCCTGCAGTACACCCATGTAGCCGATACCGGCCAACCCCACGATCTGGACCAGTCCGTCGTAGGCTTCGCGGAGGTCGCTGGTGACGAACGTCATCGTGTCGTCTCGGTAATTGACACCGGGGATGCCGTCCAGGAACCGCAGGCTGGCGGGCGGCACCGCGTGCAGGGAGGCGTGAATCGGCATCGAGACCTTCATGACCTTCGCCGCCGCGAGGTTCTCCACGGCGCGTTTGGCGCTCTCGCGCAGGTCGGTGCGAGCCTCGTCCACTGGGCGGGGGCGGGCGCTGTCCGCGGCGGTCGCGTTCTTGACCGTCACGGATTGAATCCACGGCATCGTCTGCAAGTCGTTCGCCAGTCGATCGTCGCCGGAGGCAAAGATCACCGGAACGTCCACCCATCCCCATGACAGGGCCACCAGCTCGGTCTCGGTGATCGACTGCCCGTTGATGAGCAAATCAATCCCGAGTGTGAACGTGTGAGACGCGAACCCGCCACTCCCGGTTTTGGCATGCATGCCCACAACGGCCACCGCGTCGATCTCCTCGAGGTCCGGCAGGTCGAAATACGTGTCGAACGCCACGTCCCGAATGATCTGGGTGGCACGGTCGTCCAGCAGGTCGCTCCGGACATCTGGATCGGGGTTCCCGCTGCCGTGCCCGTCGGCGATCAACACTTCGGTGGCGCCCCCCGCAAACAGCCCGTCGACGACGGCGTTGACGTCCGCCGCGAGCCACTCCTGTCCAGTGGGGTACAGATCGGTCCCGAAGTTGAACGAGGTCGGATCGCTTTGGCCGGCGAGTCCTTCCATGTCGTGAATGATGAGGACGCGGATGCCGTCGGCGGTTTGAGGTGCGTTGTCTTCCAGGGTCCACGGCGTCGCGGGCATCGCATCGCTTCCGTCCGTCTGACCGCAAGCGGATACCGAGACGATGAGAAGCAAGGCGCCGAAGAGATGGTTCCGGGGGTGGGTATGATTATTCATGGGGCAAAGATGGCGCTCGGTATCTCGGGCCGATAGAGGTGTAGTGCCCTAAATCGTTTCGTCCAGGCGGCTGGACACCACCAAGCCCGCGGGACATACTCCAGGCTTGAGGAAAGCAAATTCCTAATCGAGTACCACCAACGAACGAGAAACGGCGGGCGGATCACCGGGTTCATGGCTGGGAACGGGCGTACGACGGGCGTGTCGTTCCGGAGGCAGTAGGTCACAGAGCAGGCCGTGATTCGGCGCGACGCGACGCGATTACCCTTTCACCTGAGGTCGATGCGGATACCCATGGGATTTCTCGACAAGCTGTTCGGCCGTGGCAAGGAAGATCCGGCCAACCGCTCGGATTTCGAAGCCGACGGTGCGATTTGCGCGCGTTGTGGTACTCCCATTCCGCGAGCCCAACTCGCGCTCGATTCAGGCGCCGGCAAACCCGTCCATCGAGAATGCCCACCGCAAGGCCCGTCGTCGTAGCGAGTCCCGCCCTGACGAGGGCGGGCTCGTCAGCCCGGGACTGCCCGACAGCACCTGTGGAGCGGCTGCACAACAAGCCGAGGGTTCATGCGATGTCGAGTGGGTCGGGCAGAATCGTATTCATTATATGTCCTACATGTTCTTTATCTGTCTCCTCTAGTGGTGCGACCGTCTCGGGTTGAGTGAGCCCGCCTGCGCTTCCCATGCGAACTCAAAGCGCAGCCACGCACGCCGCACCGCCAGCGCGAGCTGTACCCATCACCGATTACCTCTGATCCTGAGCGATCACCCGGCCCGGCAACGACGCGACTAGCCCAGTGCGCCACCCTCACGGGTGGCCAACTCGACCTCCGATCAGCTCCACCACCGCATCGAACACCGGATCCCGGATACCAAAGTAGTGCGATTTCGTCAAGTTAGATGGTCTGACGGGTCGGAGGGTTGCCCCGCCTACCGCTACTGCGTGATTGTCATCGACGGTGAGATCGTCCTAGTTCGTTTTGGTTCGTCCGATCACCGCCGCCACCGTCATATCCGCGGTCACATTCCCTGTCGTTGTGAACATGTCGGGAACCAGGTCGAGCGCGATCAAGAGTCCCACGCCCTCGATGGGGAGGCCGAGCGCGACGTAGATCGGCGTTAGGATGAACAATCCGCCGCTCGGGATTCCGGGCGAGTAGAAGCTCAACCCGGCGATGGCGCCGGTGATGGCCGCGATCTGCACGAAGCCCAGGTCTATTCCGTATAACTGCGCGACAAAGAACGTTCCCGTCATGCGTGCGATGGGCGATGCGAACTTGAACAGCGTCACCGCGACTGGCAGCGCCATCCCGCTGACATGCGGCGGGAGTTTCAGCTCCCGCTCCGCTGCGTCGAGCATGGCGGGCAATGAGGCCAACGACGAGCGTGTGCTAAACGCGACGGCCTGGACCGGAGCGCACGCCCGCGCGAACTGGCGCAACGGGATTCCCCCCAACACCGTGGCTATGGGATAGAGCACGACGCTGGCGATCACGATCAAGCCGCAGGCTACGAGCACGTACGATCCCAGCGCGGCCACGAGCTCGGCGCCGGTCCGAGCCGCGAGGGGCAGCACGAGAAAGAACACGCCCACCGGCGCTACGAGCAGGATCCACTCGACGATGACCAGTACTGCCCGCGCCACCGCGGTGAAGCCGTCGACGAGCGTGTCGCGGTGCGCGCTCTCGAGTCGAGTCGCGGCGAGCGCGAAGATCGCGGTAAACACGATCAACGGGAGCATGACGCCGTCGGCGGCCGCGCGCACGGGGTTCGATGGAATGAGATTGACGATCCAATCGCGGAACGGAGGCAGTTCAACCGCTGCCGTGCTCGTTCCCTCGCGCAATGAGGCGAACGCCGTGGAGTCGAGGTCGGCGAGCGACAACAGGGGTGGCGCCACGATGGCAGTGAACAGCGCCCCGGCCGCCACCAGTCCCACGAACCAGGCGACCGCGCGCCCCCCGAGGCGGCCGATGCGCGGGCCGGAGCTCGAGGCGATCCCGGTGAAGAGCAGCGACACCACGAGGGGCACGACCGTCATCCGGATGGCATTGACCCACAGCGCGCCGATGGGCTCCACGGCTGACGCAACCGAGAGCAGGGTGGGGGACTGCGACCATGCAATGACGACGCCGGCGGCGAGGCCGGCGAGTAAGGCGGCAAGGACGCGAGCGGTTAGGGACATGGCGCCGGGCCGTGGCTGAGGGCGCTCGAATCTGTGTGTTCGAAACGTGAACCGCTAGGCTGAGAAGACGGGCAGACGGGCAGACGGACAGACGGACAGACGGGCGGGACGGTTGGTGGGGAACAGGAGGATTGCGGGGCGAGATTTGCGCGGTAACCACGGCTCAAGCCGCGGCTCGGCGATCTGTCGGTAAACCGACGGGCGCGTGTGGGTCGCTTTAGCGATAGTCGGTTCGGCCGAGCCGCGGGTTTACCCGTGGTAAGAACGGCAAGCTCAGATCTTCTCTGACGATCTCGACCACGTCCCCCGCGAACAAAGCCGCGCGAAAGGCTCCAATCGTTGACGATCCGTCCGGTCACTCCACCCGCAACATCACCGCCGGATCCACCCGGCCCGCCCGCGCCAAGGTCGATCCGATGGCCGTCTTAAAGAATGAGTAGCGGCGTGGCTGGGTAGGTGTTGCCGACGGGCAAGGTACAGGTCGTCGTGGTGAAAAGGTTACAGGTTTCAGGTTTGAGCGTCCCGAGCTTTGCCCGCGTGAGCCAGTCTCGGAATCGGCAACACCTACAACCTACACCCTACACCCTACAACCTAGGATCTTGCATTATCCGTCTCTCGGCAGGGACGGTGAACGGCTGCGGCGCGCCCCGAAGATAGGCTATCAGCGCGTCGACGTCTTTCACACCCATGTCTTCCCTCGGTAGATCGCGCAGCATGGTGAATCCTCCTCCCCCTTCGGCCATGAAGTTGCTCACGGCGAGCGTGTAGCTGCGGCCGTCGGCGAGCGGTTCTCCGCCGGCAAGTTCCACGTCGACGATGCGGCTTCCGCGACGTCCCGCAGGGTCGTAGGTGATGCGCATCCCCGAGACGTGTATCGTTCCCACCGTTTGTTCCAACAGTCGCCGCAAGACTTTTCCCAATATCGTGACGCGCACGATTTGATTTTGGAAGGGTTGCAGCGCGTAGAGCATGCCGTATGTGACCGGCCCCGCCGGCAGGACCGTGCGAATGCCGCCGTTGTTCATGATCGCCACGGCGGCTTGAGCGGCGTTGCGTTGCGCGTCGGCGATGATATTGCCGAGTTGATTCTCGCCGTCCCGCGTGACGGGAGCGGTTCTCAACGTCGCGACCGTTTGGCGTGCGAGCGAGTCCGTGACCCGCGTGTATCTCGATAGCATCTCGAGCATGGCCGCGTCGGGCGTGACTTCGTCGGCATAGACACGTCGCATGTTCAACTCCGCACGCCAATGTTCTCCATCCGTTCGGAACAGGTCCGCGACGCCCAGCACCGCTCCGTTCGCACCCGCCTGGATGATCGGAATGCCATTGACCACGGTGGTGGCGATGGTGTGGGGGTGTCCCGCCACAATCAGATCGACATCGCCGGGGTCGAGTTCACGCGCCAAGGAGATGATTTCGCCGTTGCAGTTGTTGGCGTTGCATCGCATCCCGGCATGAGCCGTGAGGATCGTGAGGTCGGGGCGTTCGGCGCGCACAGCTTTCAGCACGTCGTCGATCGCTTCATTGCCCCGGCCGAACGCGAGCCCCACGACGTTTGGGGGATAACTAATCCCCTTGGCGGTGGACGTCATGAACCCGATGAAGGCCACACGCAGCCCCGAGATCTCGGTGATGTGATAGGGCCTTGCCCATACGGGGCGCCGTCCGATGACCGAGTCGAACACGTTCGCGGCGAGCCATGGAAATTGTGCTTCCCTGATGCGCTGTCGCAGCGTGTCAATCGACCAATCCAACTCGTGGTTGCCGAGGGCGGCGGCGTCGAGACCGATGAGGTTGAGCGCTTCGACAGTCGACGCGCCGTAGAAGAAGTTCGATGGGAGCGTTCCCTGCATCTGATCACCGGCGTCGACCCGCAGGGTGAGGCAGCCGCACTGCGCCTCCGCGCTGTCCATGGCGGCCTTTAGGACGGCAGCCCCGCCGACGAGGCGCCCGCGCGTCGAGGGATAGGTCCGCGATTCGAGTGCGCCGTGGAAGTCGGTCATGGCCAACACGCGCACGTGGATTGAGTCCTGTGGTGCAAGCGCGAGTAGCAGCGTTACGAGAAGTGGGGCCATAAGCGCAAATTCGCTACCCCGATTCGCACAGTCAATGAGGGCCAAGATGGGATCAATCGGCCCAACCCCTTAACTTGGTAATCGCCTGCATTCTCCGCCCCGATTGTCGCCAAGGAGGGTCTCATGCGTGGATTCTTCGCCAGCCTGGCCGCCGCGGTCCTAGTGGTTGCCGCCACACAAGCGCAGGAGCCCCAGTTTCCTGGTTGGAACATCGAATACACCATGCCGCCAGGGTGGCACGCCGGACAGGACTTCGGTCGGGTGAAGATGCTGGCATCGAATTCTGAAGCCGGCGGCATTTTCCTCGCCCCCGGCCTCTACTCGAATTTCAACGAGATGATCGTCGACATCACTCGGTTCTATAAGACCATGGGTTTGGCGGCTCAGCCCGTGGAGCGACCGACCGAAACGACGATTGCGGGCTTCCAGGCCATGACGTCCCTCTATGTGAGTCAGGATCGGATGGGACAGATGGTCCAGAGCCGGATCGTGGCCATGCTCACCCCGCATGGTACGGGGTTCGTGGTCCTCGGTATGACGGCACCGCAACAGATGGCTCAGCTGAGACAGCGCGTGGATCAACTCGCCGCCTCCGTGCGCGCCCAACCGCCAGTCGTCAACCGGGAAGCGGTTGCGGCATTACTCGGGCGTTGGATGTTCTACGAAGGACGTGCGGGGGGAGTGACCCGTCCCTCGGGGGGCAGCTCTCGCAGCGTCGAAGAGTACGTCACCTTCGACGGCCAGGGGCAATTCCAGTGGCAGTCCTCGGCTTCGGTAAGCGCGACAGGGTCGTTGAGGGGCGCAACCGCCGGCGCCGCCTCTTCCAACTCCGACCGGGGCACGTACACGGTGATTGGGACCACGCTCGTGATAAAAGGACAACAGGGACAGCAAGCCTTTCAACTCCAGATACTCGGCGATCGGATCATTTCCGATGGGCGGACTTACCTGCGTGCGAACTGAGGCCGCGGATGACGCTAAAGCTTTGGAGGACGCGGATCCCGCCACGGATGACGCTAAAGCTTTGGAGGGCGCGGATCCCCCAACCTCACCCCGCTAGAGCGACGAGTGGGGTGGGGGACCGTGTCATCCAGAGCTTTAGCGTCATCCGTGCCCGCGTCATCCGTGGAATGCATCCGTTGTACCGCAGCAGCTCGTATGCCAGGCGAGCACTAAGTACGGTCGTGCTGGCGGCTTTGACGATGGTCACGGTGCCGATCGCGCCGTCGTCCGACGACGCAGAGCTGTCGGCGTGCAAACAGCACGAACACCGCGAGACGTCGTCCTCTGAACCTCACTCACATCCACTACACAGGCCGGTGCAAGCCCGGTCGCTCGTGGCCGGCAATGAGGCGCCCTGTCCTCATTGTCCGCTGATGAATTGCGCGGCGGATGCAGCATGCGCGGGGATGTCGGTGGATGTCGGTCTGGCGAAGACGGACACATGGGAAACCCCCGTGCCTAGCTGGGGATCGTTGAGCGAAGGAACCCGTCCCGACCAACTTGGCCTCCATCGAATCCAGATACCGCCTCCCAAAAACCTCCTAGCGTGAACGAACTGACGTAAACGTTCCACTGCTAGGAGTTTCAAGTGAAAATCAATGTCTTGGCCACCGCGTTGGCGGTGATGGGTGCGGCAAGTCCCATCCCGTCTTCGGCGCAAATCGTGCAGCGCAATGCCCGGTACTGGCTTCCCGCCGGATACAACAACCATTTCTACGAGACCTATCCGATTGCGGCTCGTAGCTTTTATGCGGCCCACTATGCCCACTTCGGTGTGTACGAGGTCGGATTGACCGCCGACGACGATGTCGACCAAGCGATGGTACAACTCGAGAGCGATATTCATCGGTTGATCCGCCAGCCGCCGAAATTCGAACCTCCCATTGACGTGATCGCCTCGCACTGGAACAAGATGGCATACCCAACCGCGGCAGCCATGGATTGGACACACCATCTCCACGAGCAGCTCTACGACATCCTGTCGGACGACCGTGTTGAGGATAAGCAGACCGCGGGCGAACGAGCGATATCGCATTACCTCAGTAACGGGCGGGCCGCGTTCTCCACGCGGGGCTATGGACACGCGTTTATGATGGCCGGCGGCACGTGGGTTGAAACATTTGCGGATCGCTACCCCGCGATCAACGGCGTCTTGTGGGCATACCACTGGCATCACGCCGCCATATACGAGGCGCTCATGGAGGCCGACGCCGGCGACCGACAACGCGAATTGACACGGGTCCTACGCGTGTTTACGGACTCCGTCCTCCAGGATCTTCCCAGCTACATGCCGCTCACTGCGCAAATCGCGCCGAAGTTCGGCGCCATGTTCCCGGCGGCGGCCCACATCTTCGACAATCTGCACATGATGCACGATGTCGTGAATGACATCATGGTCGACGCGCGCATCGGCGTACGGGCCAAAGGTTGGGAAATCAGCCGGATGTTGGAACAAATGCTGTACGTGAACCAGGAGTGGGTCATCCCACCTCAGTTACCGGCCGACGCCCACGCAGACATGCCGATGTCGGTCATGACCGTTCCGACGGAGTTGCCGGATGGCACGTGGTTGCCCCAGGGACATCCGGAAGCGCGCATGGCCGAGATGCGACGCATGAGGGGAGGGGGGGGTCGATGATCAAGCATATTTGTTGCCTCTCGGTCATATTGTCCGTACCGATGTCGGTCATGGCGCAGGATGACTTCCGCCATGTCGATGAGGGGCGGCCGATACGGATCGAGGATGCGTACCCGATCAAATTCATGGAATGGGAATGGGAGATCGGAACCAGGGCCGAAGTTGCCGAGGGCGGTAACTACGAGACCGCGGGTGTGATCGAGTTCAAGCTTGGGATTGCGCGTAATTTCGAGTTGGGTATCGAGACACATTCGGCATTGAAGCGCGAAGCGGGTGTGTCGCGGTCCGGGGTCGAGGAGTTTGCAACCCATCTGCTCTTCAACCTGAATCAAGAAGGTGTGTCGATGCCGGCCCTTGCCATCCGTGGTGATCTGATCGCTGCCGGCGTGGGCGACGTTGGGCGGCAGGATCCTGCCGCTGCGATCAAGGGTATGGTCACGCGAACACTCGGCGGATGGCGGGCGCACGTGAACGCCGGTTACACGTGGGCGTCGGCGTTAGACGGCGACGACTATTGGAACGGAGGAGTCGCGCTCGATCGGGCGTTGGGCCTCTCGAGCCGTGTATTGCTTGGTGACGTCTACGTGGAGATTCCTGTGAACGGTGGGCAGGCACGGGTGTGGTTGGATTTCGGGTCGCGGCTGCAGATGACCAAGACCCTAGTGCTGGACGCTGGAATTTCCGCTCGACTCGACGAGTGGGCTGACGGCAACTCGAATATCGGCATTACGGTCGGCTTATCGCGCAATTTCGGTTTTGGGGCCTTGGTACGCGTGCCACCCTACCCCAATCCGCGGATCAACTAACACGGATGACGCTAAAGCTTTGGATGACACGGATCCCGCCACGGATGACGCTGAAGCTATAGAGGACACGGATCCCGCCACGGATGACGCTGAAGCTATAGAGGACACGGATCCCCCGACCCCCCGCTATACTGGACTAGCGGCCTCTCGGGTGCCGCCCGTCTGCCCGTCTGCCCGTCTGCCCGTCTAAGGAGGAGCAGTCAATGAAAGCACTCCACGTCGCGTTGATCGTTCCTGCCTCGAATACGGTGATGGAGCCCGATTTTCATCGCTACGCCGATGCGACTTGGACCATCAGCACTTGGCGGATTTTCCTCGAGACCGTCACACGTGACGCCGAGATCCGGATGATGGGCGAAGAGCTTACTGAGACCTTGCGCCGCATCCAGACTACCGCGCCTGACTTGGTCGTGTTCGGATGCACATCCGCCGGGTCGATCGGGGGGCTGGCTCACGATCGAGAACTCACCGAGCGCATCGAGCGGGAGACCGGCGCCACGGGCGTGACGGTGGTCGGGTCCATGATGCGGCAACTGACATCGGTGAGACCGGAAACCGTCGCTGTGTTTACACCTTATCGAGACGAGCTGACGAGGAGCGTGGCAGACTGTATCGCCGAAGCCGGTTATGACGTCGTGACCGCCAAGGGAATGGAGATCGGGGACAACCGTGAAATCGGTAGGGTGACGCCCCGGGAAATAGCCGATTTCGTTCGGTCGAACATGAAGGGAATCGAAGCGCATTGTATTTTCCTGTCGTGCACCAACTGGCGGGCCATAGAGGCGATTGAGCCGCTCGAGCAGGATCTCGGACGGCCTGTGATTTCCAGCAATCAGGTGACGTTGGAGTCGACGCGGCTGGTTGGCAACGAAATGGTGCCATTGCCATGACGGTGTATTTAATCTTGGCATCGGCTGCGGCTATGGCGGTCGTGCCACTCCTCCTCATGCTCCTGCTCGCCCACCGGGAAAAACGCACAGGACGACGTTAGTGGATTACCTGCTGCTCTCGGCATTCATCGGTTATTCTGTCTTCATTCTCGGCGTTGGGGTTTGGGGCTACCAACGTAAATCCTTCGCTTCGTACGCGGTGGCGGAGCGGACGATGGGGTTGGGTTTGGCAACACCTGCGTTCGTGGCGACGTTCCTCTCATCCATTACCATCATCGGTGTTTCCGGATACGCCTCTCTCTATGGATGGGCGGCGGCGTCATTCACGTGCTATGGCTACGCGCTCGGCTGGATTCTCCTTCTCGTGGCCGCGCGGCGGCTCCACCTTTCACGGCTCACGACCGTACCGGAATTCCTGGGCGTCCGTTACGAATCGAGAGCGCTGAGGACATTCGCGGCCCTGATCATCATCGGCTTGTATTCGATCACCCTCGTCGTACAGCTCCTTGGTATCGGGATCGCCATGAACACCCTGATCGGTCTCAACATGACCTTCGCGATCGTGTTGGTGGGCGTGGTGTTTGTGAGCTACACTATGCTGGGCGGGTTGGCATCGGTGATACGAACGGATTTTATACAGGCCGCGCTGCTGGCCGGAGGAGTTATTTTGGCAGCCGTCGTGGTACTGTGGAAAACGGGCGGAACCGTTATTACGGCTCCACCGGCGCATCTGGGCAGCGTCTTTGGGGGCAGCGTCCAGAACGTCGGCGATTTCGTCGCTTGGGGATTGGTATGGGGGCTGGGAATCCCAACGCAGTCGTATTACCTGCACCGGTTCTATGCAAGTCGCGACGTGAGTGTCGCTCGCGGCCAGATCGCTTTCGGATCGATCATTGTGATGACGATTTTGTTATCGGTCATCATCATCGGCGTGGGCGCCGGCATGTTGATTCCGGTAGGTGAGCGGGGAGACGGAGCATTCCCCTATCTGGTCAAAAACGTGATCGGAGGCTGGGTCGCCCTTCCTATTCTTCTGGCGATCACGGCGGCAGTGCATTCCACCACCGATGGGCTCTTACATATCGTCGGTCTGTATTTCTCGCTCGACGTGTACGAGCCGTTTGCCCGGAAGGCCGGGGACAGCGACCTGTTGCGAATCAGCCGACGGGCAACCTTCATCTTCGGCACGGGCGTGACTTTGGCCGCGGCCTACGTGTCGACACACCCAATACCGTTGATCAGTCTCGTGGGAGCCATCGCGTGGGGTGGTATGGCCTCCACGCTCTTCGCGCCGCTTTTCTTCGGTCTCTTTTGGCGGCGTGCGACAAGGGTAGCAGCGTTGTCCAGCGCGGTCGGAGGGCTGGTATGTGCGGTGGTGGCCTTTGGGTTGAAACGTGCCGGGATCGTGTCGTTCCACGAGATCTATCCCGGCGTGATCGCTTCGTTGGTGTTGATGGTGACGATTTCGTTGGGCACGAAACGGGAGAGTGACGAAACGGTCCGACGTTTCTTTCCGGAAGTGGCGTGAGATGGATGACCAGCGCGCGGAGGATAAGCCACCGCGGGCATCTATCGCTGCCACAAATGTTTTTCGCGGCGTCGTTGGATTGTGGCGACACGTTTCTCGATGAAATACGGGTTTCCTAGGATTCAGGTAGGTGGCTGTTGGGGTGTTCGTCGAATTCTCGTCCCATCGACGCGGCCGCGGCGGCCGAAAGGGCGAGGGCCAGGACGAGGAAGATGAGCAACCATCCGTCGGCGTCACGGAGACCCGGCCATAGGCTCCGTTCCAAAAACGAATTGAACCCGTTGGCCGAACCGTGAAACAGTGTCAAGACGAGCACGCTGCCCGACGTGCGGAGGTAGAGCCACGTGGCGACGTAGCTCAGAGGCACCGTAAAGAGGAGCTGGCCGATCAGATTGCCGAACGGAGACTGGGACACGAGGTGTCCGGGAAAGTGCCAGAAGGTCCAGACGAGGCCGATGATGAGACTCGCCTGATTGGGGTGCATACGACGAAGCATGCGGTCGAGGGCAAAGCCCCGCCATCCGAGCTCCTCGCCCAGCCCACCGCCCATGAGCGTACGCACGGCAAGCCAGAACACCAACGCCTGGGTTGCAGCCGTCCACCCGAGCGTGCCCGATTCCACAAAACTGTTGTCGGCGAGCGCGTAGATCCCGATTGCACCGAGCATGACCGCCGCCGGACCCAAGAGCGCCAGCCCATAGGCGGCCAGACCCACACGCCAATGCACGAGTCGGGCGAGGAGCCGTTTCAAATCGTGGGTGCCCCCCACGATCAGCGCGGTTGCCACTCCAGCGAGTGTCGGTCCAAAATCCACCACGCGCGTCATCACCCATACGACGGGAACGGGGAGGATCAACTGGCCGGCCATTGTCCCGAGGTTGAACGTGGACTCGGCCATGCCCAACAATGTGCCGAAGTGCGGCAGGCCTGCCTGTCTGGCAACCAGGTGCAGCGCCAGCGCGGTAAGCCAACTGATGGCGTACGTGAGGAAGAAGAAAAGGGTCACCGGATCGATACGCGACCTCGACCATGGCATTGGGGTGGCGGGACCGTATCGTTGAGACGCGTGCATGGGACCAAGATGCCGGTCGGCTTTGGGATTTGCCAGCTTGGTGGAGAGGAGTGGTGCCTCCCGCGCCGAACCAAATTCGGGGCGTAGGAGATACATTATTGTACGATGGCGTCACGCAGAGACCACACTCCGTTCGACGTCGCCATCATCGGCGGCGGACCCGCCGGCGCCAGCGCGGCGCGATTGCTGGCACAGTGGGGCCATACAGTCGTACTGCTCACCAAAGCTCCCCCGACTCGAACGCTAGCCGAATCACTCCCACCCAGTTGTACCAAGCTGTTTCGGACGCTCGGCATTTTGGATGCCGTCGACCGCGCGGGGTTCTACCGTTCCCGCGGCAACACGGTGTGGTGGGGCGGGGGCGAACCGGAAGGACGGTCTGAAGCGTTTGGCGAAGGGGCATGGGGATATCAAATCGTCCGTAGGGACTTCGACGGGCTGTTGCTAGACCTCGCGAAGGAAGTTGGAGTCGACGTTTACGACGACGCCACCGTGCGTGAAGTTGATATCGACGTAGCCGCTCCCAGTGAAGCACCGGACAGCGAAGAAAGGGTCAGGCTCGAGTTTGAAGTGGGCGCTGCGGTTCGATCGGTGCACGCCAAGTGGGTGCTCGACTGTTCGGGTCGAGCGGGTGTCATTGCGCGGCAAGGGTTTCGTACCAAGGAGGTCGGCCAAGCAACCGTGGCGCTGGTAGGGGTGTGGAGGCTGGAGGGTAGGTGGGACGTTCCCGATGAGACGCACACCCTCATCGAGAGCTACGTCGATGGGTGGGGATGGTCTGTCCCCATTGCGCCGTCGGTTCGGTACTTCGCGGTCATGGTCAACCCCGGTGTGACCGATCTGGAACGAGCCGGAAGCGGGGGCAGGGGCGGGGGTGGGGGCGGGGGCGGGGGCGGACAACTCGAGTCCATGTATCGCGCGGAGCTGGCGAAGACGGTGCACTTCACCAGGCTGACCTCGGATGCGAAGCTCGAGGACGGCCCTTGGGCGTGCGGCGCATCCTCCTACTCGGCCTCGCGCTTCAGCGGTCCACGATTCCTGTTGGTGGGAGATGCGGGGTCGTTTGTCGATCCGCTTTCGTCATTCGGCGTCAAGAAAGCGATGGCGTCGGCGTGGCAAGCCGCGGTGGTCGTTCACACCTGCCTGTCCAAGCCGGAGATGGAACAGCCGGCGCTCGCATTCTTTGAAAAACGCGAACAGGAGATGTTTGAAAGCTTGAGCACGCTGTCAGCCCGGTACTTCGGCGACGCGGCGCGGCAGCATCGGCATGCGTTCTGGATGGAACGTGCCGACTTGGACGACAAATCGGGGCCAGGGACAGGGGCAGGGGCAGGGGCGGGGGCGGGGGCAACGGATTGGGGGCAGGCGGCCGTGGACGTAGAGGTGCTGCGCCGGGATCCGGATGTGTTGGCGGCATTCGACGCCCTGCGCCAGGCTCCGCGGATCGATCTTCGACCTACGGCTCAAGTGCGGACCATGAGGCGCCCGGCCATCCGGGACAACGAGGTCGTCATGGAGGATCAGCTGGTTGCGTCGTGGCCCCAAGCAGCCAGCGTCCGTTTTCTGCGGGGAGTGGACCTGCCAAAGCTAGTCGATATGGCGCCCGGGCACACCCAGGTTCCCGACCTGTTCGAGACCTACAACCGTGCTTGCGAGCCGGTGATCCTTCCTGACTTCCTCGGCGCCCTCTCGGTTCTTCTGGCCAAGGGCATGCTCGAGAACAGGGCCACGGCCAAACCCGAGCCGCCCAAGACAACGGTTTGACTCGGGGCGCTAAGGGTGCTAAAACAGCTACAGTGAGGACCGACAACGCGCCACCGGGGTTGCCACGCATGCCCAAATTTCGACCGATCCACCTGCTCCCGGCCCTGATGGTCGGTGCCGCCGCCCTCTCTCAAGCCGCGGCGGCCCGCCAGGACGATCCAAAGGGGATTCCCATCAACGACGACGCAATGGTGCGGAATTGCGCCGCCTGTCACGTGCAGGATTCCAGCGGCATGCTGTCGCGCCTGTCCTATATGCGGAAAACTCCTGAAGGGTGGCAGACGTCCATTCGGCGAATGGTCGCTTTGCACGACGTCGAATTGGATCCGGCGGTGGCCCGCGAGATCGTCAAGTATCTGTCCAACTATCACGGCCTAGCGCCCGAGGAGCTGCGCCCCGGGATGTTCGAGGTGGAACGTCGGATGATCGACTACACCTACGAGGCCGACGAGGAGACCGAAACGACCTGCAAACAGTGTCACTCTTTGGGCCGGGTTATCACGCAGTATCGCACCAGAGAGGAGTGGGGGCTGCTCCTCACGACCCATCGCAGCCTGTATCCGGTCGCGGACTTTCAGGCGTTCCGCCGGTTTGGTCCTCCGGAGGAGGGAGACGACTCGCGCCACCCGATGGACAAGGCCGCCGATCATCTCGCGAAGGAGTTCCCACTCGAGACACCGGAGTGGACCGCGTGGTCTACGACGATGCGTCCACCCCGTCTCGCGGGCACGTGGCTACTTTCGGGGCATGAGTTGGGGAACGGGCGTATCTACGGCCGAGTCGTGATCACCGCCAATCCGAACGCCCCGGACGCGTTCACGACGGAGACGACGTTCTCGTATGCACGAGGGGGAAAAACGGTGACGCGGCAGGGCCGTGCGTTGGTGTACACCGGCTTTCAGTGGCGGGGACGGTCTTTTGAACGGTCGGGCGACGACGTCGGCATGCGGGAAGTGATGCTGGTGGAGCGCGATTGGCGAGAGATGACGGGACGGTGGTTTGCCGGGAACTATGACGAGATCGGCCTGGACGTCACGTTGCGTCGAGTTGGTGGAGACCCGATCGTGGCGGGCGTGCATCCGCAGGGGATTCGCACTTCGGGCTTGGCCCAAGAAGTGCGGATCTTCGGCACGAACTTGCCGACGAATCTGTCGGCGGCGGATGTTGATTTTGCGCCGGGCGTCGAGGTGACCGGTGTGTCGAATGTGAGCGCCGATGGCGCGACGGTGAACGTGGTCGTCGCGGACGATGCAACTGTGGGGATGCGTGATCTCTTCGTCGCGGGCGCGAATTTGGAGAGTGCTGTTGCCGTCTACGAACAAGTAGACCGCATACGTGTCACGCCGCAGGCCGGCATGGCCCGGGTGGGCGGTGCGAACGTCCCCAAGCAGTTTCAGCAGTTCGAGGCGGTGGCCTACAGCGACGGGGCGGACGGCGAAGCAGACACCGACGATGATTTGAGTCTCGGGGTGGTCGACGTCATATGGAATCTCGAAGAGTACTCGGCTACCTACGACGATGACGACATCGACTTCGTCGGCCGGATCGACAGTCGCGGGATGTTCACGCCCGCCGAGGATGGCCCAAATCTGAATCGCAGCGGAAATCGCAACAATGTTGGTGACGTCTGGGTGGTTGCTACGTACGCCCCCGGTGACAGTGCTGAAACGATTGTGGCTCGTGCTCACCTGCTCGTGACGGTTCCTCTCTACATACGCTTTGAGCCGTGGAGGGCTCTACAATGAGTTTACTTGGTCTCAACGAACTTCACCGTTTCGCAGCGGCGGATCAGCCGTTCGTGTACCTCGTGCCGAGTGCGGCGGTTTTCAAGTTGGATCCTGCCTCGAACGCCATCGTGGACCTTCTTGGTGAGCGTTGTCTGACACACGCGCAAGTCGAGGACGCGTTGTCGGATCGATACGCGCCCACCGACGTCCGAAGCGGACTGGCCGAGCTTCAAGAGGTCCAGGCGGTCGGAGATGTCGATGCGTTCACGCCGCCGGTGCCACTCGAGCTTCCGCCCCGAGAGTTTCCACTGAGCACGATGGTCTTGAACGTGACCAGTAAGTGCAACCTCGCCTGCACGTATTGCTACGAGTATGGCGAGGACCGCATTCCCGACGCGATCAGCAGCAAACCGCGGTTCATGGATGAAGAAACCGCGCGCCGCAGCGTCGACTTCATGTTCGAGGAATCCGGCGGTCACGATGTCGTCCATCTCACTTTCTTCGGGGGTGAGACGCTTCTCAACTTCAAGGTCCTGAAGAAGACATTGGAGTACGCTAGGGAGCGGGGCGTCGTCGAAGGCAAGGAGGTCGACTTCAGCCTCACGACGAACGGGACCTTGCTGAAGCCCGACGTGATCGAATGGCTGGCGGAGAACCGTGTAGGCGTTACCGTGTCGATCGATGGTCCCAAAGAGATGCAAGACGAGTTTCGTGTCTTCAAGAACGGGATGGGCAGCTACGATCACGTGATGCCGAAGGTCCGCGAGTTGCTGAAGCGTCATCGCAGCCGTCCGATCGGCGCGCGTGTCACGCTCACTCGGCAAAACCTCGATGTGAAGAAAATCTTCCGGCATCTCACGGAAGATATCGGTTTCTGGGAGGTTGGTTTTGCCCCCGTAACGACCGCGTCGGAGCGGGATTACGCGATCGAGGACGAAGGCTTTGATCAAATGTTGGCGCAGTTCCGCGATCTCGCGTTCGAATTTCTCGAACACACCGCCCAAAACCGCCACCATGGCTTTTCGAACGTCAAGGACACGCTGCAGGAAATTCACAAAGGCGTGAGCAAAGCGTACCCGTGCGGAGCCGGACTGGGGCTGATGGGTGTGGCCACCGACGGAGACGTCGCGTTGTGCCACCGCTTCGCGGGCTCGGACGATCACAAGATCGGGTCGGTGTTCGACGGTGTGGATCGTGACCGGCAGTTTGACTTTCTGGAGAAACATCACATCGCAAACAAAACCGACTGCCACACGTGCTGGGCGCGTCCGCTCTGCTCGGGTGGCTGCTACCACGAAGCACACACGCGGTATGGCACCACCGAGCAACCCAACTTGCACTACTGCGATTGGATTCGTAGCTGGACCAACACGTGTTTGCAGGTTTATGGCGAGCTTGCGGAGCGCAACCCGGGATACCTCGCCCAGTTCGACAGGCAGCAAATGGCCACTTCACCCTCGGATACGGGATGATGCCGTGAAACACCTCAAAGCGATCAACCAGAAGGCCGAGCGTGTGGAGGAATACCTCGGCGAAAAGGACGTAGTCGCCTTGCAACAGGGCCTTTCGGGGCGTCCGCAGGGGCCGCACATCCCGCTCGGGTGCTCGTTCGTGTTTGCGCCCGGTTGGGAGGCGGACGCGAGTGGAGGTACCGCCGGCCTCTGCCAGCCGGTGGAACGCGACCTCTTCGACTGTTTCATCACATGCTTCTGGCCCGCCCACGTACCCGATCTGTACAACCACGCGCCCGATTGGACCGCCACATGCTCGTCGGCGGTCAAGGATTGGCGCAAGATCGACCTCATTTTTCCGTAATCGGGTGGCCGAATGCGAGGCAACATGAAGGCAATCACGATAGCCGCTGTGGCGTGTGCGGCGTCGATCGCGCCGGCAGCGGCACAGGGTGGGGACGGGGGCGGGGGAGACGGGACGATTTACGTCGGCACGTACGGCAACGCGATCTACGTGATCGACGAAGCGACGATGCAGGTGTCGGATCGGATACAGATCCAAAGTGGGATTCCGATGCGAATGATCCTGTCGCACAATCGGGAACGGTTTTACGTTGTCGATCCGACGGGGGAAAACGTAGAGATCGTCGATATCGCCACGCGCCGATCAACCGACCGGTTTACGCTTTCGGAAGGCAACACTCGCGTCCGCATCCTGAGCCTCAACGTCGATCCCACCGAGCAGTATGCGATCCTGGCGGCGATGAGCTATAAGAAACTCCTCGACCGCTATGAAGTGGGCGACGTCACGTTGCTTCGCTACGACCTCACCACGCACGCCGTTACCGACACGATCCCTTGGCCCGACGGCGAACAGCGCGAAGGCGGCGCCCGAATCATCTTTTCACCCGACGGGGATCTTGTCTATTTCTTTGCGGAAGACATCCTGGTGTTGGAAACCGAGAACTTCACCGAGGTGGACGGGTGGGACTACGCCGAAGCGTTGGGGGAAGGGATGGGGCGGTTTGGTTTCGGATTCCCGACGAACTTCTATGAGGATCCTGGTTTCTACACGGGCATGTTCCGCGTTACCGATCCGGTGCAAAACCGCCGAATGATGGGTGTAGCTCGCGTCGACCTGGCGGAGAGGGATGTGGATTTTTATATCCTCGGTCCCAGCGAAGACATGAACTTCTCGATCGCACCGGATGGGAAGAAGGCGTACGGTCTGCATCAAGAGGTAGGCAACTACCAGTTCTGGACGTTCGACTTGGAGAACCGCCGCGTCGAGGGCAAAACCCAGTTCAAGGGCCGGTCCCGCATGTCGCTCATGACCAGTTCCAACGGACAGTTTTTATACATCTATGGTGCGGGGAATACGATCGACATCTACGAGGCCGACACGAAGAATTTCGTGTGGACCGTCGAGCTCGATGCCGACATGGCCGGCTTTGTGCTGTTGCCCGCAAGAGGGCGATAGGACGTCGCTGATTCTTCTCGCTGCTCGCCGTGCGTGATCCCGAGATCAAGTGGGCGCTGAGTTACATCGCCCCGTATTGGCGCCGCCTGGTGTTGGTATTGGTATTGAGCCTCTCCAGCACGGCCCTTTCGCTGTACATCCCATACCTGTCGAAAGGCTTGGTTGACGAAGCACTGCTCGGCCGCAGTATGCCCGCGCTGCTCCGCTTTGTCATTCTGCTTGCGCTCATTACGCTGGTCTCATTCTTGATGAACGTGATCAGCGGGCTGCGGTACACGCGCGTTTCTGCGGAAATCCTGTTCGACATGCGTCTGGCGGTCTATCGGCATCTGCAGCGCTTATCGCCAGGCTTCTACACCAGAACGCCGTTGGGACAGATCGTCTCGCGCATCAACACCGACATTGGCGAGATCCAACGCGTGGCCGCCGAGGCCGCATTGGCATGGGTTGGGAACGTGCTGTTTCTCATAGGAACCGTGGGACTGCTGATCTGGCTGGACGTTCGCCTCTTTCTCGTAAGCCTCTTCGTCTTGCCCCCCGCGTTGTGGGCAGTGGTCCGCTATCGTAAACGGCTCGAGGGATCGGTCGCGACGCTGAGGGATCGTAGCGCGGACATCGGCACCTTCCTCATCGAGACGATTCAGGGCGCGCGCCTGGTGGTGACGTCCAATGCCCAGGAGCGGGAGGTAGCGCGTTTCGAGACGAAGAACGACGCGTTCATAGCTGCGCTGATGGCGATGCGACGACTGACCTACTTGGCCGGAGGTCTGCCCGGCTTGTTGCTGGCCGGCGGTACGTCGATGGTTTTTCTCTACGGTGGATCGCGTGTGATCGGTGGAACGATGACGATGGGGACGCTGGTGGCATTCATGGCGTATCAGATGCGGCTGCTCTCCCCGGTCCAAGGGTTGATGGGACTTTACACCAGCCTGGCAACAGCCCGAGTGTCCTTGCGCCGCGTCCACGAGATCCTGAACGCCCCGATCGAAGTGATCGAGACAGCCGAGCCGACGTCACTCCCACACGTCACCGGCCACGTGGCCTTTGATAACGTCTCTTTCTCGTTCGACCGCGGTGGCCCGGTGTTGGAGTCCATGAGCCTCACGGTGAACGCGGGCGAGACCGTGGCGATCGTGGGCCCTAGTGGCAGTGGAAAATCCACCATCGTCGATCTACTGGTGCGCCAACTGGATCCACACGAAGGGACGCTTCGCTTGGATGAACACGACCTCAAGACCTTGAAGCTCGAGGACGTGCGACGGCACATTGTTCCGGTCGAACAAGAGCCTTTTGTTTTCAATGCGTCGATTCGAGAGAACATTCGGTATGCCAAACCCGAGGCGTCCGACGACGACGTCGCCGCCGCGGCGCGCGCGGCGGGCATCGACGAATTTGTAGAACAACTTCCCCAGAAATACGACTCGGTGGTCGGCGAGGGGGGCACGGCCGTCTCGTCCGGCGAGCGACAACGCATCGCAATCGCGCGTGCGTTTCTCGCGGATCCTGCTGTGCTCGTGTTGGATGAAGCCACCGCGTCGCTCGACCCCATCGCGGAGATCAAAGTCGTCGAGGGTTACGACGCCGTGATGCGGGGGCGCACCACGATCCTGATCACGCACCGCTACGACCTCGCGCGAAAAGCCGACCGTGTTGTGGTGTTACGACAGGGCAGGATCGTAGAGGAGGGAACACCGGACGAGTTGCTCGCCCGACGCGGCATGTTTCATGAGATGTTCGCCGGCATGGAAACCGTCGAGTGAAGAGCGGCGCGGCCGATGCGGGGTCGTTCGAAGATGCGAGGTCGTTCGAAGATGCGAGGTCGTTCGAAGATGCGAGGTCGTTCGAAGATGCGAGGTCGTTCGAAGATGCGAGGTCGTTCGAAGATGCGAGGTCGTTCGATGATGCGAGGTCGTTCGATGATGCGAGGTCGTTCGATGATGCGAGGTCGTTCGATGATGCGAGGTCGTTCGATGATGCGAGGTCGTTCGATGATGCGAGATCGTTCGATCTCGAACACCCTGGTCTTGCCAACAAGACCGGTCGCGGGGTATCGGTCGCCGTCATCGATAGCGGCGCGAGTCCGGGCCATCCTCACTTGGGGGACATCGCCGGCGGTGTGGGGATCGCACGCGATGAGGACGTGGATGATTTCGTGGATCGCCTGGGACACGGCACGGCGGTCGCAGCCGCGATTCACGAAAAAGCCCCCGACGCATCACTCTATGCCGTTCGGGTGTTTGAGCAGTCTCTCTCTGCCACCTCGATGCAGCTTGTACGGGCGATCGATTGGGCATCGGAGCAGGGCGTTCGACTCATCAACATGAGTCTCGGTACCGCCAACCGGGAGCGCGAGGCCATGCTGGGCGCCGCGGTCGAGCGCGCCGGGGAAAGTGGAGCGCTGGTGGTGGCAGCGTGTGAGTTCGATGGACAATTCTGGTTTCCCGGGAGTCTGCCATCGGTCGTCGGCGTCATGTTGGATTCCGATTGCCCTCGCGACGAGGTGCGCCTGACTACCGACTCGTGCGGTCGTGCAGCATTCCTCGCGTCGGGCCAACCAAGACCGATCCCCGGAGTGCCGCCGGAAGGGAATCTCCAGGGAATCAGTTTTGCGGTGGCCAACGTGACCGGTTTCTTGGCCCGGCTCTTGGAATCGAACGACGATACGCGGTCGGTGGACGACGTGGTGCAGTTGCTTACCGCTTGATCGTCATTTTGTTGCAGCTCGACTCGACAGCCGCCCTGGCCCCGGGCGGCCGTTTGGGTATTCAACGCAGAGCACGCAGAGAACGCAGAGGTTGTTCTGTGAGGTCATTGACCCAATCGTCTCTGCGCGCTCGGCGGTCTCTGCGGTGATTATTGCGACGATCGTTTTCTTCGGACTTACCCCGAAACTCGCCGAGGTGAACGGGGCGAACGGCATTCCTATAAGGAAGGATGTCTATTCAGGGGTCGCGACGGCGTAGGCTCGTCCTCTCCCTGCTAGCCGTCTAAGACCCAAGAGCGTATTCTAGGACGGGTGCCAACGAGGGCAAACAGGAACCCTTGTCCGCATCGTTCCCACACCTGTGAGGGCCATCATGACCGTGCGCTGCCGAATCCCCCGTCTTTGGCTCTTCGCGACAGTTCTTTGCGCGGCTGCCACCGCCTCCGCGTCCGCGCAGGACGCCTTCACGATAGAGCAGGTACTCGCCGCCCCGTTCCCCACCGAGCTTGTCGCGGCCCCCCAAGGCGCCGCATTCGCGTGGGTCCAGTACGACCGGGGCACCCGGAACATCTGGATGGCCACTGGCCCGTCCTTCGAGGGCCAGCCCGTAACGAACTTTTCGGGCGACAGCGGACAGGTGCTCACCGACTTGGTCTTTACCCACGACGGCGAGAGCATCGTGTTTGTCCGTGGACCCACCCTGGGGTTTGTGCACAGCCCGACCGCTCCGATCCCCAATCCCACCAGCGACCCGGAGGGCACGGAGCGAGCGCTCTGGGTGGTCGAGGTTGCGACGGGCAATGCCCGTCGTCTCGCGGAAGGGACCGCGCCAGCACCCTCTCCCGACGGTAACAAAGTGGCCTTTTTGAGGGGTGGACAGATCTGGACGTTTCCCACAAGGTCGGCTGACGACCCCTCGCAACTTCTGAAAATCCGGGGTTCGGCCAACCAGCTCGCTTGGTCCCCTGATGGGAACAGTCTGGCGTTCACGAGTTCACGGGGTGATCACGCGTTCATTGGAGTATTTCACTTTCCGTCCAGGACCCTTCGCTACTTCGATCCCAGCCTCGATCATGACGGGAGCCCCGTGTGGTCGCCCGATGGGACTCGAATCGCCTACGCGCGGGTTCCTAATCGTCGCGGGCGTGTGGGGTTCGCACCGGTGCGGGAGGCGCTCCCGTGGTCGATCCGCGTGGTCGACCTAAGCAGCGGAGAGGCGCATACGATTTTCGAGGCCCCGCACGGTGTCGGGAGCGTCTATTACGCCAGAAACATCTCTTCAACCAGCGACATCTTTTGGGGCTCTGGCAACCGGATCGTCTTCCCTTGGGAGGGGACGGGTTGGGTGAACCTCTACTCGGTCCCGGCCGGCGGGGGGGAGCCCACCCCGTTGACCCCCGGCGAGTTCGAGGTCCAGCACATTTCTTTGACTCCCTCCGGTGACGAAGTGCTGTACGTCTCGAACGAAGGTGACATCGATCGGCAGCATGCGTGGCGAGTGGGCGTCGACGGAGGCCAGCGCCAGCAGGTCACGCCCGGTGCCGGGCTTGAGTGGTCGCCCGTCATGGCAGCCGACGGCGGGGCGATCGCCTTCCTGGCTTCAGCCGGAACCGTGCCGGCCCACCCGGCCGTCCTCGTGGGAGGTCAACGCAGCTCACTCACGCCCGACGCGCTACCCGACGATTTTCCTACGGCTGCCCTCGTCGAGCCCGAGCAGGTGGTGTTCTCCGGTTCGGACGGGCTGTCCATCCACGGCCAGCTCTTCCTTCCCGAGGGCAGCGCCCCCGGTGATCAGCGACCCGCTATGCTCCACTTCCACGGTGGGTCCCGGAGTCAGATGCTCCTCGGTTTCCATCATCAGGACTACTACCACAACGCCTATGCGTTCAATCAATACCTGGCGCGCCGGGGATACGTGGTCCTGTCGGTAAACTACCGCAGCGGAACCGGCTACGGTATGGAGTTTCGGGAGGCGCCCAACTATGGGGCCACAGGAGCCAGCGAATTCCTGGACGTGATGGGAGCAGGTCTATACTTGAAGAGCCGCACCGACGTGGATGGCGATCGAATCGGTCTCTGGGGAGGCTCCTATGGAGGATACCTGACTGCCCTCGGCCTCGCGCGAGCCTCGGATCTGTTCGCCGCCGGAGTGGATATTCACGGAGTCCACAACTGGAACATTACCATCCAGAACTTCACTCCAAGCTACAACCCTGAGGCCCGCCCCGATTACGCTCGGGTCGCCTTTGAGTCTTCACCTATGGCCGACGTCGACACGTGGAGCTCGCCTGTTTTGCTCATCAGCGGCGATGATGACCGGAACGTGCCGTTCAGAGAGTCGGTCGATCTTGCACAGAAACTCAGAGAACGGGGCGTGCACGTGGAGCAGCTCGTCTTCCCCGACGAGATCCACGGCTTCCTTCTCCACTCGAGCTGGGTCACGCTCTTTAAGGCGGCCGCAGACTTCCTAAAGCGTGAGCTAGAAGGAACCTGATGGGTAGTCCAAAGGACCACGCCAAGGAGGTAGTGGGCTCGGCGCATGTGACCGGCCGTTTCGTATCACCGCGGAGCACGCAGAGAACGCAGAGGTCGTTCTAGGAGGTCATTGACCCCAATCGTCTCTGCGCACTCGGCGGTCTCTGCGGTGATTATTGCGACGAAATGCGTGGATGTTCGCTCGCGGTTGGGAAGTCCCGCCCTCACGAGCCAGCGCTCGGCCCCGTTGTGTCCTTTAGGACGTGCTTTTCTTGGCCGAGCCCGCCCTCATGAGGGCGGGACTCGGCGCTACTTCCTCCGCGCGAATCGCAAACCCGACCACGTGGCGTCGATCGCGGCGATCTTGTAATCCACCAGGCCCGAGCCGAGTCCCTTCCTCCGTACATCGTTTTGTGTGATGTCCGTTGCCACCCCGGATGCTTTCTTCGGCCACGCGATCCATATGCTGCCGCCCCCGCCCTCCGCCATGATGCGTTTGGCGACCGGCAGCCGCCGGTTGAGATCGGCGCGTGTTTTCGCGAAGAGCATGACGAGATCGGCTCGTCCGCGGGCCTGGCGTTTGAGTTTTGCGCCGTCGGGCAAAGATCCCAACGTCTTTTCGAAGCCGGTTGGTGCGCCGAGCAGTGCAACCACGGAACCCGGTTTGATGCCAAGTTTCTTCGGTAACGGGGTTCCCGAGTAGCCGTCGAACATGCCGGGTACGACCGGGGCTTTTGTCGGTTGTTTGAGTGCACCACGAATCGCACCACGTACGCCCCTCCACTCTGTGTAACTGGCATCGGGTAACTGTTTGCGGATGCGCGCCACCTTATCGTGCTCACCGCCGACGAAAACGATCGGGACCTCACGGGTGGCCTTGCGCTGGCGAATCCATATTCCAATGTCGCGGCCTTGAGCGGGGAGCCGCGTCAAATCGATCACGAAGACATCGGGTGGTTTCTCTCGCAGTGTCTTCAGGTCGACGCCGCTCTGCGCGAAGACCTCTACGGTGTGACCAGCACTTCGCAGACGCTTGGCGCGGTCGTTCGCCTCGGCGGCATTCCAATGGATCAGCGTCACGCGGCTCATCGATCTCAGTTCGGAAAATCCTCTTGATTGTACGATCGACCACGAATATACCCCTCATTATGGTCTGGGCCATCTTCACTCCGTGGGGCCGCGGGAGTATTCTTTAAGGCAGTAGCACACTCGTCGCGGAGGCATTGGATGGGATACCGCAGATTCGTGGATCGTGATGGACGGGCGTGGGATGTATACGATGAAACCGATTCGGCGTGGGCGTTCATTCCCCAGCCGGGGAACTCTTTGGACCGCACCACCGTTCCGGCACCGGGGTACGACAACGATCCGTTCGAGCTGAGCAACGAAGAGTTGCAAAAGCTGCTGGACGCCGCTGGCGGGAACGCCGGCGGGTCGCGCCACGCAAAGTCTCCGTTTCTCGAATGACGGAACTAGCCACGCTGGCGGGTGGATGTTTTTGGTGTCTCGATGCCGTGTATCGCGGCTTGCGAGGCGTCGAACAAGTGGTTTCGGGTTATATGGGTGGACAGACAGCCAACCCGTCGTACGAGTTGGTGTGCACCGGCACGAGCGGCCACGCCGAAGTCGTACAGATCACGTTCGACCCCGACGTGATCTCGTATCGCGAGCTGCTCGAGGTATTCTTCACCATTCACGATCCCACGACGCTCAACCGTCAGGGGGCCGACTCAGGCACGCAATACCGCTCGGCGATTTTTTACCATTCGCCCGACCAGAAGGGGACTGCCGATGACGTCATCGCAAACGTGCAGCCCCTGTGGGACGATCCCATCGTCACCGAAGTGACTCCGGTCGATACGTTCTATAACGGCGAAGGGTATCACCAGGATTACTACAGCAACAATACCAACCAACCGTATTGCCAGGTTGTCATCGCGCCAAAGGTGGCAAAGGCCAGGGCGGCGTTTTTGGAGAAGCTGAAGAGTTAGACGGAATGACTGAATGACGGAAGGACGGAACGTTCTAGCAGGTTGCGGAAAAAGTCGGGTAATGGACGATAGCATCGCGAGCCGGAAGTTCTTATCGTAGAGGGACCTCGATGGGAGTGCCACGATGCGCGGGAACAAGACGAATCAGTCGGCGCTGTTCAGCTATATCAGTGCGGAGGATCGGGTGCCCTCCGACCATCCGTTGCGCGCCCTGCGGGCGCTGGTGGACCCGGTGTTAGCCCGGCTCTCGCCGCAGTTGGACCGGCTGTACGCGCGGCGGGGCCGGCCGTCGATTCCCCCGGAACATTTGTTACGCGCGTTATTGCTGCAGGTGGTGTATACGATCCGGAGCGAGCGGCAGCTGATGGAGCAGCTCGATTACAACATCCTGTACCGATGGTTTGTGGGGTTGAATCTGGACGACGCGGTGTGGGTGCCGACGGTCTTTACGAAGAATCGGACGCGGCTGGTCGAGGGGGGCATCGCGGATGCGTTTCTGGCCGAAGTGTTACAGGAGGCGGAGCGGCGGGCGTTGTTGTCGAATGAGCATTTCACCGTCGACGGGACCTTGCTGGACGCGTGGGCGAGTCAGAAGAGTTTTCAGCCGAAGGCCGGCACCCGCCCGCCAACGGACGATGATCCGGGGAATCCGAGCGTGACGTTTCGCCAGGAGAAACGGACGAATGCGACGCATGCGTCGCGGACGGACCCGGAGGCGCGGTTGACGCGGAAGAGTGGGGGGCAAGGCGCGCAATTGGCGTACTTGGCGAGTGTGTTGATGGATAATCGGCACGGGCTCGTGGTGGCGACCGACGTGACGCAGCCCGGCTACGAGGCGGAGTGTGCGAGTGCGCTGGCGATGGTGGGGAGCTTACCGCCGACGGCCCGGCGTCGGACGTTGGGGGCGGACAAGGGTTATGATCGGTGCGGGTTTGTCGACACGCTGCGGGCGTTGGGCTGGACGCCCCACGTCACGCCGAACGTGCACCGCACGCGGTTGCGGAGCGCGGTGGATGGCCGGACGACGCGCCATCCCAGCTATGCGATCAGTCAACGGCAGCGCAAAAAAGTGGAAGAGATCTACGGGTGGGGCAAGACGATTGGGTTGTTACGCAAACTCCGACATCGCGGGACCCCGCGGGTCGGGTGGGTGTTTACGTTCACGGCCGCGGTCTACAATCTGATGCGGATACGCACCCTGACCCTGGCCGGAGGCAGCCCCTGATGGGGCAGTGTGGGCCGCATTCGTCACGCCGACCGCACCGCGGGGGCGGTAATAGGGGACCGCACGCTGGTACACCGTCGTGTTACCCGGACAAACGCGGCTCACCATCAATTTTTCCGCAACCTGCTAGGAACCCACCTTCCGTCTTTCCGTCTTTCCGTCCTTCCGTCATTCCGTCTAACTCGTCAGTTCCCCCGCAACATCTCGATCGCCTGCCTAAAGAAGCTGTTCTCCGGATCCAGCACGAGTGCACGCTCGAGCGCGCGAATCGCTCCAGCGTTGTCACCCGCGCGCCGGTATATCTGGGCCATCGTGAACAGCGCGTTCACGGACTCGGGAAACAGCTCCATGTTGAATTCGAGGAGTTGGATCGCGCCCGCCAGATTCTCGCCAGCGATGTTCTCTGCAACGTTGGCGAGCACAAAATCACGAAAGTCGTAACTATACGACCCGTAGTATTCTTCGCGCATCCGCTGGTATTCCTCGATCGCCGCATCGACCCCGTCTTCCTTGGCTTTTGCGGTCAAGATCGACTGAAGTGAAACGGGTTTGGTCACTCCGTGGTGACATGTGGCGCAGGTAACCTCGACCGGCGGATCCGAACGGTCCGGGACGTTGGGCAGCAGCTGGTTGTTGATGTGCTGCACCATGCGCAACATCTCGCGCGCCTTGCGTTTGGTTGCTTTGGTATCGGAGGCGAATTCGGTGGTGGAGAGGTCGTTGGGATCATCTCCCACGTGGCAATAGATGCAGCGGACGCCCAACCCCCCAGCAAATCCTCGCATCAACTTGACCAACTCGCGCACCGGTGATGTCTTCCGGCAGCACCTGAAGGTTTTCGGGCTTCTCCGGCAACTGGGCGTGCGTAACTTGCGGCACCGCCAACACACCAAGAGTGAGTAGGAGCATTCCCGAGATAAAGTGTCGCATGGTTCGTCCCGTCGAGTAGATCAACCAACGTTCTCCAAACGACACTTACCGGGTCAACTGTCCTGACACGTTTCTGACGAAAGGCGGTAAGGCGGGAGGGCGGTACCGCCGCCCCGAAGTGAGAAGTGAGAAGTGAGACGGCCCCGCCCTTCCCCACGGGGGTGGAGGGGTGGCCCTCTCCCCTCTCCCCTCTCCCCTCTCACTTCTCACTCCAATGGCGTTATTCAGCGTCGTTTTCCGTCTCCCCGCCGGACGGCTCAAAAACCTCCCGTGCCTTCTTCTTGAGACGGTCCTTCGCAACCTCGACCCCCCGCAGGGCTTCCTCGAGCTCGTCCAATTCACGGGTGTGCACCTTGAGTCCCTCGCGGATGAAAAGCGCCGCCGCCTCGGAACGGCTCTTGAAGGCACTCGTCTCCAACCAGGCATCGAGCTTTTTGGTGGTCTCCTCGTCGATCCGGACCATGAGGACCTGATCGCGCGGAGTCTTTCCCATCTCCTTCAGGCTGTCCGACAACCCACCGGACATGCAGAACACCCGCACCGAAGGCCCCGATTCATCGAAGCAATCGGTGTCGAGGTCGATTCCGCTGGCCCCCAGTTCCTCTTTGATCTGCGTCCAGATCTCCGACAGGTTGATCTCGGTCATGGATAACTCGGGTAGAAGGTAATGACGTAATATAATTACGTGTTACGTTATGGAAAGGTTTCAATTGGCACTGAGCGCGGGTGGATCCCGTGGGGCACAACGAATATCCAATATCCAATCTTGAAGATGGAACATTGGATATTGGATATTGGTTATTCTCTCAGCGCCTCCACCGGATTCGTTCTTGTCGCCCGAATGGCCGGCACCGCGGCGGCAATCAACGCGACCGACATCAACAGGGCACCGATGCCGGCGAACGTGACCGGATCGGTCGGGCTCACGCCGAACAACAATCCCCGCAACAGTCTCGTCACCCCGGCCGCCATGGCAAAACCGACGGCGAGTCCGATAGCGGCGAGCTTCGCGCCGTGGCTCAGGATCATGCTGCGCACCTGCGATTGGCGTGCGCCGAGTGCCAGGCGAATGCCGATCTCGCGCGTGCGCTGTGCTACCGAGAAGGCGAGCACGCCGTAGAGACCCACGGACGCGAGCAAGAGACCCAACGCGCCGAAGAGCGTCGCCAACCCGGCCGCCGCCTGGTTCGGCAACAGTGCAATGCCCATGACGTCGCGGTAGCTGGTATTGAATTCCAATGGCAGCCCTGGGGCGAGCGATGTGATCACGTCGCGCATCGGGCGCGCGAGCGGTGCGCCCTCCCTTTCCCCGCGGACCATGATCGCCATCCCACGCGTTGGGCTTTGCGCATAGGGGCGGTACACCATGAACCGATCTTCTTCGCCGACGGTCCGGTACTTGCCGGTCCGCACCACCCCAACGACTTCCATATCGATGCCGCCGCGTGATCCGTACAGGATGTGCTTCCCCACGGCCTCTTCGCCTGGCCACACACGACGGGCAACGGTCTCGTTGATCATCACCACTTCCGATGCACCGATGCGGTCGGCAGCCGTGAAGGTTCGACCCTGAAGCAGCGGGATGCGCAGTGCCGCGAAGTACGCCGGGGTCACCAGCGCGAAATCCGTCGAGAAAGTTCCCACGTCGCGTACCTGCTCGCGTCCCTCGATATTGAACCCGGTCGTCTGGTTGCCCATCGACAGCGGAGGCAAGTCGGTCATACCGGCGACCTCGACATTGGGGAGGGAGGAAACCCGTAACATGAGATCGTCGTAGAATTGCTGTGACTCTTCGTTGGTGTAGTTGTGTATCGAGAGGTCGATCATCGTTACATGGACGTCATCTGGATCCATTCCCAACTCGACGGAATCCGCCCGTGCCAGCGCCCGCAGAAAGAGGCCGGCCCCAACGAGGAGCAGCGCCGAACCTGCAACCTGCGCGACCACGAAGCTGTTGCGGAGCCGAGAACGCGTCGCGGTCGTTGCGTCTTCCTTCAGCACGGTGTTGAGATCGGGTTTGGTGACGTGCAACGCCGGCGCCAGGCCGAACACGATTCCGGTCACGAGCGCCACCGTGAGTGAGAAACCGAGCGCGCGCAAATCCGGCGAGAAATCAAACAGCACCGGGAGTGGGAAGGGAAACTGAAAAGCGTTCAACAGCCGCGTGGTGTACAGCGTCAACGCCACACCCAGGCCGCCTCCGACGAGAAACAAGACGACGCTCTCGGTGAGTAATTGGCGGACGAGCCGGCCGTGCGGCGCCCCCACTGCGAGCCGCAGCGCCATTTCCTTCCCGCGCGTGGAGGCGCGCGACAGCAACATCCCGCCCACGTTGACGCTGGCGATCAGAAGGATCACACCCGCGACCACGAACAACAGCGCCATGAAAGCCAAGGTCACTCCAGCGGCGCCTGCAATCATCGGCGTGTATGCGCGGATGTCGATCGCCTCAGTGCGGTTCGCCTCGGGGTGTGTCTCTGCGAGTCCCTGCGCGATCAGATCCATCGCCTGCTGCGCTTGCTGCACAGTCACACCGTCCTGGAGTCGCCCAACGAGTTCGAGTGACACTTGCTCGCGGACGGTGAGGTCCGCACGGCGACCGAGCGCCTGCAACGCATTCATGGGGACCAAAAGGCCAACGTCCATCAACGTCGCATGACCGGAGAAACCCTCCTCAGCGACACCGATGATCGTGAACGGACTGCGGTTGACGATGATGGTTTGCCCGATCACGGACGAATCGCCGTCGAAATTCCGTTGCCAGAGACGGTGTCCCATCACCGCGACGAGCTTTGGTTCAGAAATGTCACCCTCGTCCGCTACGAAGAAGCGCCCCAAAGCCGGTCGCGTGCCCAGCACGTCGAAGTAGTTATGCGAGACCAAGAACCCCATGGCGATCTGCGGCTCTTCGTCTCGCGCAAGGCTCAACATCTGCGTGCGGAAAGCGGCAAGCCCGATCAGGCCATTGTCGCCGTCTCGATAGTCCTCGTAGTTGGGCCACGAGAAGGCGTGAAACGACGATCCGTCTTGTGCAACCCGGTGCGCGGTGACGAGCCGATCGTGATCCCTCATTCCCGGCGGCGCTCGGAACAACACCGAGTTGGCCACACTGAAAATCGTCGTGGTGGCCCCGATGCCCAGAGCAATCGTCAGGGCGGCCACCGCGGTGAAGCCGGGGGATTTCCGTAGGGTACGGAAGGCGAAAGCGATATCCTGTCGCAGAGTTTCCATGGCGCTGGCTCGTGTGTTGCCGTTACTTCGTTTGGGAAGGGAAGGCGGCCGCCCGCCGAGCTGAGTTCTCAGGCGTTCGGTCGTGTAGCGCAAAACTGCGTTCAACGCTTCCGACCAATACCACAGTCCCGCACGCATCCGGCCGTATCGCGTGCAGCGGCGTGTGTGTATCTCGTCGAGATCCCCGATGAGAGACGTCCGGTGGCGGCTCACCGGAATCGCAAGCGTGAGCAACATTCTGGCAAGACGTCTCATCGCGCCTCTTCCAATCGCGATTCGAGGCCCTGCCACATGGTGAGCATCGCCTCGCGGGCCTTCTTGAGTATCCGAAGTCCGGCCGGTGTCACGCTCACGTATCGCTTTGGCCTCCCGCCGCGTCCCGGTTCGGGATCGGCCACCCGGGACGTGATGTATCCCTTGGACTCCAGCCGGTCCAGGGTGATGTAGAGCGAACCGCTCTTCACCCGGGTGCCCGTCGTGTCTTCGATTTCTTGGATGATGCGGGCCCCGTACGCTTCGCCGTCGAGGCGGAGCGCCGCGACCATGACGATGTGCTCGAACTCGCCGAGATAGAGTTTGCCACCCATTGCAACCCGACTTTTTTAGGTTGCTATCCTTACGGACCTGCGACCCAAAGGTTTCGGGCTAGTGCGCGGCAACGCAACTCGTTGTAGTTTATGGTGTTACGTCTATGCTGTGAGGTTGAGCACGGTGACCTGACAGGAACGCGGCCAGATTGTACGACTGAGATCGCGGAACGGCCAAGTTCCGGCATCTACTCTCAAACCTTGGGTGAGTCTGTTATGCGACGGCTGCGCAACATCATCGATCGTCTCGTGATCTACGCGGGTGTACTGCTGGTTTTGGGTATGATGATCTTTGCCGAGGCATCGTGGCTGCAGACGGTATTTGTCGTATTCGGTCTGCTCCTGGTGGAACTCGGTGTGTGGCGGGTCGCGAGCGCACTGTTGCCGAATGCGAGAAGAAATCAGCCACTCCGCGACGAGGTCGATCGGTTTATCAAACTGGTGCGGGAGATGTATCGTGTTGCCAACGCCAAAGAGGCATCGGCGTTCGAATCGGTCTCCGACGAACTGCGAGCCCGGACCGAGGGCGTGATCGGCGCGGCGAAGGTAGATTTGGCGTCATGAAGCGGACCGGGTTCACCCTCATCGAGATCATGATCGTCACCGTCATCATCGGTATCCTGGCGTTGATTGCTGTTCTCCTGGTCGGCAACGCCAAGGAAAGAGCGATTGTCTCGTCGATGATGGCCGAGTTGCGCAATCTGCAGCTGTCACAAGAAGCGTTCTTTACCAAGAACTTCGAATTCGCGACGAGTCTTGCCGCGTTGACGGAGTTTGAGCAGAGTGCTGACATTGCAATCGCGTTTCAAACCAACGGCACGATGGGTTGGACCGCACAGACGGCCCATGTGGCCACCACGATTCAGTGTTCCTTGTTTGTCGGACGTCTGCAAGCGGTCGTGCCTCTTCCCCCCGCGACGGACGAGGCGATTGTGGCGTGTTTGTAGTGCCGTGACCGTCTATCCACACCTAAATTTCACACACCAACATCGTACTCGGCGAGAGGTCGAAACTAGGCCGTCCCGGTCCACCACTTCGCCGAAGACCGTGCAATTGCCGTCGCAATACGAACCGTCGCGCACGGATCGGTGACCGCAAGGTTTCCGAGGTAGTGCGCATTAGCGTAACTTGTTGTAATTTATAGTGTTACGTGTCGGTTGCGGAGCCCCCGCAGGGTAATCTGACAGCGACGCGCCAAGATCGTATAAATTGGAATCGCCGAGATACGACATCTCCCCTCAAGACCCAAGTGAGCGTCTTATGCAACGGATACGCGACGTCATCGATCGTATCGTGATCTACTCGGGACTGCTGCTAATCCTGGGTACGATAGTCTTCACTGAGGCGTCCAGCATACAGACGTTGTTGGTGTTGATCGGTCTGCTCATATTCCAACTCGGTGTCTGGCGGGTCGCGAGCCGGCTGTTGCCGAGTGCGAGAAGGAACCACCTACTCCGCGAAGAAGTCAATCAGTTCGTCAAGCTGGTGAGGGAGATGTATCGTCTGGCCAATGCCAAAGAGGCGTCGGCGTTCGAAACAGCCGTCGACAAACTGCGAGCCCGGACCGAGGGTGTGATCGACGCAGCGAGAACGGATTTGGCCTGATGTTGACGGAATTTGAGCAGAGTCCACCGCCACCTTCAACTCGCGATTGAAGCCGTTCTGGCGCCCCCAGTTATGGCACAACGCGCTCGATGCCGGGATAGCCGTCGAACCCCTCATCGAAGCTCATTATCTTCTCTATCCTGTGACGCTCCATTATGGCGACGTGGAGCGCGTCGCGGGACGACAGGCCTTCGGTTCCGTACACGATCTCCTTGGCTCGTACAACGTCGGAAGCCTCGACCGGAAAGATCTCGTCAACGACTCCCGTCAGCGCATCGAAGGCCGGTTGAATGGCGTCGCGTCGCTGGATGGCCACGTAGCGGTGGAGAATCTCCTGTAACACCTCGGCATCGGCCACCAAACGCACGCCGTTGGTGATGTGACGCTCCAGCATTCGTTGGGCGTCCGTCTTGTTGGGGTGCGCGGCCCCCACGAGATACATGGGGATGTTGGAATCGACGAAGACTGCTGCTGCTCTCACTCCAAATACCCGCGCTCGATCTCCGCGAGCATCTGCTGGATGTCGGCGGCGGGGAAGGTGTGGTGAGATGCCGCACGAACTACGGCTAGCTTCTTGTCTGTATCGACGGACGGCTCCCGACGACGGATGGTGCGCAGCGCCTGCCGTACCCACTCGGAAACCGTCATCCGCTGCCGCCGCGCGGCGCGCTAGATATCGCGGTACTCGATGTCGTCTAAGATCACTTGAAGCCTCTTACTCATAGCATGAGTATAAATAACTCATAATCATGAGTCAATTGCCGCAGCCCGTCCCGATGACTACATGGCTATTGTAGGCTCCCGGTCGCCAGCATTCCTCATCTTTTTTGCGCAAGACGGAGCGAAATCGCGCTCGAGGGGCAGGCACCGCCGTTCCGGGTTGGTAAGCTGTGACATTCTAGCAGGTTGCGGAAAAATTCATGGTGAGCCGCGTTTGTCCGGGTAACACGACGGTGTACCAGCGTGCGGTCCCCTATTACCGCCCCCGCGGTGCGGTCGGCGTGACGAATGCGGCCCACACTGCCCCATCAGGGGCTGCCTCCGGCCAGGGTCAGGGTGCGTATCCGCATCAGATTGTAGACCGCGGCCGTAAACGTAAACACCCACCCGACCCGCGGGGTCCCGCGATGTCGGAGTTTGCGTAACAACCCAATCGTCTTGCCCCACCCGTAGATCTCTTCCACTTTTTTGCGCTGCCGTTGACTGATCGCATAGCTGGGATGGCGCGTCGTCCGGCCATCCACCGCGCTCCGCAACCGCGTGCGGTGCACGTTCGGCGTGACGTGGGGCGTCCAGCCCAACGCCCGCAGCGTGTCGACAAACCCGCACCGATCATAACCCTTGTCCGCCCCCAACGTCCGACGCCGGGCCGTCGGCGGTAAGCTCCCCACCATCGCCAGCGCACTCGCACACTCCGCCTCGTAGCCGGGCTGCGTCACGTCGGTCGCCACCACGAGCCCGTGCCGATTATCCATCAACACACTCGCCAAGTACGCCAATTGCGCGCCTTGCCCCCCACTCTTCCGCGTCAACCGCGCCTCCGGGTCCGTCCGCGACGCATGCGTCGCATTCGTCCGTTTCTCCTGGCGAAACGTCACGCTCGGATTCCCCGGATCATCGTCCGTTGGCGGGCGGGTGCCGGCCTTCGGCTGAAAACTCTTCTGACTCGCCCACGCGTCCAGCAAGGTCCCGTCGACGGTGAAATGCTCATTCGACAACAACGCCCGCCGCTCCGCCTCCTGTAACACTTCGGCCAGAAACGCATCCGCGATGCCCCCCTCGACCAGCCGCGTCCGATTCTTCGTAAAGACCGTCGGCACCCACACCGCGTCGTCCAGATTCAACCCCACAAACCATCGGTACAGGATGTTGTAATCGAGCTGCTCCATCAGCTGCCGCTCGCTCCGGATCGTATACACCACCTGCAGCAATAACGCGCGTAACAAATGTTCCGGGGGAATCGACGGCCGGCCCCGCCGCGCGTACAGCCGGTCCAACTGCGGCGAGAGCCGGGCTAACACCGGGTCCACCAGCGCCCGCAGGGCGCGCAACGGATGGTCGGAGGGCACCCGATCCTCCGCACTGATATAGCTGAACAGCGCCGACTGATTCGTCTTGTTCCCGCGCATCGTGGCACTCCCATCGAGGTCCCTCTACGATAAGAACTTCCGGCTCGCGATGCTATCGTCCATTACCCGACTTTTTCCGCAACCTGCTAAATTCTAGGAATGCCCTACCCCCGTCCCCTACTAATAAGGAAGGCGCCGACCGCCTCACCCCCCAAACACCTCCCGCACCCTCTCAGCAACAAGCTGCGCCTCCCCGTCTCTCAACAAGCGCGTCCGTAACGTCGTGCCGTCGTAGATGACCCGCGGCTCCCCGTCGCGCAGCCGCTGCTTGAAGTCGCGCACCGAGAGGCCGATGGCCTCCTCGTCCCAACTCAGATCCACATCCGCGTAGCCGCTTGTATTGACGGCGTATTCGGCGTTGAGACCGGGAACGCCTTGTAACGCATCGGCGAGCCACCGCGCGCGGGCATTCCAGCCTGCAATCTCCGCTTGTTCGTCGAGCGCGACGAAACGCTCGAGTGCCACAACCAGCGCGATGATTTCTTCTTTGCCGACCTTCATGCCGCGGCCGATGTGGCTGTTCGGTGAAGCCTGAAGCCTGGCTGCCTCGATCAGGTCGGGGCGGCCGGCCAGGATGCCGGTGGACTGTGGGCCCATGATACCTTTGCCTCCGCTGAATACGACCAGATCCGCTCCCCCGTCGAGGTAGCGCGTGAGATTACTCTTGGGTGGAAGATCCGACGCGGCGTCGATGAGCACGGGCACGCCTGCCTTTTTTCCTATCTCGATGAGTTCCACCGGCATGATCACCGAGTCATCGGGGGGTCGCGTGCGCTCGTGCGGCTTAGGTGGCGCTATCGGAAACCCCCGCTCGACGGCGGTCACGGCGGCGAGCATCGCGGTGTTGTTGTCGATCCGGGCAGCAAGCTCCTCGCGCGTGTCGGCGTACACGAGCTTCATTCCGGCCGCGCTGTACGCGTGGTCGTAGCTGAATCGGTGAGCCGTCTGCAGCAGACAGTCTCGCTTGGGCCACGTGGGATGCGGCAGCGCCTCCATCTTTTCCGTATCGGTTCCGGTCAAACACGCGGCTGCGCCTAGTAGCATCGCGGAGAACCCCCCGGCGGAGATCAGTGCCGCTTCGGCGCCTATCAACTCGGCCACGCGCGCACCCGCGGCGGCGTTCAGCTCGTGCATGTCGACGAAGTAGTCGTTTGCCTCGGCCATCGCCTGGATGACCTCCGGGGGCATTCTGCCACCGCCGAGCCTGCTGATGTGCTCGTGCGCTCCTATGTGGGGGCGCACGCCGAGGAGCCGCGTGTAGATGTTGTCATCGAGCGATGACGGTGTATTGGGGCCGCCACCGAATAACCCCGCCTCGGAAGTGGACTCCAGCCCATTCCGCCCGCCGCATGCCAAGCCCGTCGCGCCCGCCCGCCCCGCGGCGGCTCCGGTGCTCAAGAACTCGCGTCGTGAAGCCATGTCTGTCCCTCGTTCGATGCTGTGAGTTGGTACCGGTCGAATAGACGCGCGGGAACATCCAATGTCCAATGCCCTGCTTGCTCCCGACCTTTCCGCCATGCACATTGACTTTGAAATCGAAAGCCATGCCATAAGGAGGACCCGTGGATTACACTCGGCGAGAATTCCTGGAGACCATGTCGGGGGCAACCGCGCTGGCCGGCGTGAGTTGTGCGCCAGCGCCGCAGATGGGAGATGACCCGCTGGGCGTGCGCGAGGATTTTCCGGTAGTTGAGCAGGGCATCTATCTCAATTCGGCATACATCACCCCGTCACCCCGACAGGCTGTCGAAGCCGCGCAGTCCTTCTTAGAGGCAAAGGCGCGTAACCCTGTCAGCCTCGGTGGTATGCTGAACGAGACGGACGCCGCTCGACGCAAGTTCGCCCAGCTGATCGGCGCCGCCGAGTCCGAAATAGGAATGCTCTTCGCGACCAGCGAGGGAGAGAACATCGTGGCGGGGGCGCTCGACTTGGGGCCGGGCGACAACGTCGTGATCAACGACCTGCACTACGAGACGACATTCGTGCTCTACCAACATCTCGCTGCGACCCGGGGCATCGATGTGCGTATCGTCAGGAACGTGGGCGGGACGGCGTCGGCGGAGGACTTTGCGGAGCTGGTTGACGATCGCACGCGTTTGGTGTCGGTGGCTTGGGTATCACATCAGAACGGCTACCATCACGACCTCGCCCCCCTGGCGGAACTGGCTCATACACACGGCGCGTATCTGTACGCCGACGCCATTCAAGGGATAGGAATGCTATCCCTGGATGTGAAATCCGCCGGTATCGATTTTCTCACCACGGGCACGTACAAATGGCTCCTGGGTAGCTACGGAGTAGCGCCGTTCTACGTTCGCGAAGAACTCTTGGACCTCGTGCGACTCGACCGTTTCGGGTCGCTTCACATCGCCGAAGATCTGGGAGACCACCGCTACGAACTGCACACCGACGCTCGAAAGTACGACTACGCGACCCTGGCGTTCGGCCCGGTGTTTCAACTGAGTGCCGCCCTGGATTATCTGCATCGGGTGGGCGTCGACAACATCGAGCGTCACACGGTGGGCCTGGCGCACCGGCTCCACGAAGGCCTCGTGGGGCAGGGGTACAATCTGTTCACCCCCGCCGACAACCGGTCGGCCATCGTGACCTTCGATCGCGGGTCAGACACGGAACGAGTTCAAGCCGCGCTCCAAGCGGCCGACATTCTGGTCACGTCCAGGGATGGTGGGATTCGGGTCGGGTGTGCGCTGTTCAACAACTCGGCGGATATCGAGCGGTTGTTGGAGGTTACTGGGGGGGTGGCTTGAGGGGACCTCGCTGGCGAAGAAAGCGGGTTCGGATACCGTAGTCCCGCCCTCACGAGGGCGGGCTCGTTAGCCCGGGACCGCCGGAAGGCTCGGATTTGGTTGTTATTCATGACGTGAATGATTATCATTCATGTCATGAATAGATATCTTACCGACTGCGAGTAGCATGCCGACAGTATTGCCCCGTTTCCTGGCTCCGCACCTGAAGCGTGCCCTCGAGGCCTCTCCAGTCGTCGTGCTTACTGGAGCGAGGCAAACGGGGAAGAGCACCTTGGTGCAGTCGACCTCGTTTTTGGAGAACTGGCCCTACCTCACGCTCGACCGGCTCGATATTCTCGAGCAGGCGCAGCGAACGCCCGACGACCTCGTCCGTCGGAGCCCACGAATGATTCTAGACGAGGTCCAGCGTGCGCCAGAGCTTATGCTGGCGATCAAGCGTCGTGTAGACGAAACGCGCCCCCGGAGGTATTGTCAAATGTTGTGGATCGGTGAGTGATCAAGCGGCGACCTTCCGATCCGTGTTCTCTTTGTCAGTTTCCTGCATACCATCTTTGAATTGTTCTCCTGCCAACACCAGGGGGAGAAGTTCTGGAGCGTTGAGTTTCCGCCAACGTTGCTGCGCCATCTCCAACAGCTTGAACGCCATCGTCAGCCCTTTGCTCCGCGAGCCCGCTCCCTTGGTCACGCGCTGTCGTAACCGGACCGTCGCGAAGGCAGACTCGATCACGTTCGTCGAACGGATATGTTTCCAATGCTCGGCCGGAAAATCAAAATGGCTGTACAGGTGCTCCTGGTCCCGCGTGAGCGAGGCGACCGCCTTGGGATACTTGGCCGCATACGCGGTGGCGAAACGCTCGACCAGCGCCTCGGCCTCCGCACGCGACTCCGCATACATCATCTCGCGCAACACCCGCTTCGCCGCCGGCTGCAAACGTTTCGGAAGCTTGTCCAACACGTTGGCCATCCGGTGCACCCAGTCGCGCTGCTGCCGCGTCGCCGGCCACACCTCCCGCACCGCTGCCCAGAACCCCAACGCGCCATCCCCAATCGCCAGCACCGGGGCCCGCATCCCCCGACGCTTCAGATCGCGCAACACCGCCAACCAGCTCTCCGTGCTCTCCCGATAGCCGTCCTCCACCGCGATCAGCTCTTTCGTCCCATCCGCCCGGGCGCCCAGCATCACCAGCGTACACAGCCGGTCGGCCTCGAGGCGAATGTTGAAGTGGATCCCGTCGACCCAGACGTACACATACTCCCGATCACGCAGATCACGCTGGCGAAACGCCTGGTATTCCCCCTCCCACGCCGCCGTCAATCGCGTGATCGTCGTCGGGGACAAGCCTGATGCGTCCTCACCCAACAAGATCGGCAACGCCTCGCGAAAATCTCCCGTCGACAGACCGCGCAGATACAACACCGGCAAGACCTCCGCCACCTTCGGCGACCGCCGCATATAGGGAGGCAAAATCTTGCTCGTGAACTGCGCCCGCATACGACGGTCATGCACCCGTGGCGCGGTCACCGTGACCGTACCAGCACCCAGCGTCACCTTGCGGGGACGGGCTTTGCCATTGCGCACCACCAGGGCGCGGCCCTCTCCGTCTCGCTCAATCCGATATCGCTCGACATACTCGGTCACTTCCGCGTCCAACGCACTCACCAGCATCCGCCGAGCTCCCTCTCTGGCAAGCTCGTCCAGGTCTGCGAACAGTCCGTTCCCTTTGCTCTCAGACGCATTCTCTATTATCCTCAACATCGGTGGCGTGTCCTTTCTCCGGTCGTCACAACCGGATCTCGTGTACGTTTCAACTGACTACACGAAAGGATACGCCGCCTTTCTCATTCCTCCAATCCACAACTTTCGAAAATAACTCGCGCCCCCGCCGTACGGGCCAGTTCGTGCTCACTGGCTCGGCCAACCTCCTCCTGATGCAGCGGGTTTCAGAAACACTTGCCGGGCGTGCGACCTACCTGACGTTGTGGCCGCTTACCTGGGGGGAGCGGCGATCGTTGGGTAGAACAGGTCGTTGGACATCGTTGTTCGAAGTGGATGTCGAAGATTGGCTGGACGACCTGGTCAGCCGAGAAGCGGAATACGAGGACTGGCGAGACCTAGTTCGTGTAGGTGGATACCCTACGCCCGCTCACGAGTTGAACAGCGATGAGCAACGGTCGACGTGGTTTGCAGGGTATGTGGAGACCTATGTGCAGCGGGATCTGCAGGTTCTTTCTGCAATTGAGAATCTCGTGGATTTCAGGCGCTTGATGGTCGCCGTTTGCCTGAGGCTTGGCAATCTGGTCAACCAGACTGAGCTGGGGCGGGACACGGGTCTGGCGCAACCTACGGTCCGTCGGTACCTGAATTTGCTCGAGACATCATATCAAATGGTTCGGATACCGGCGTACGCCGTGAACCGTACCAAACGCCTGATCAAGACGCCGAAAGTGTATTGGAGTGATACGGGACTTGCTCTGGCATTGAGCGGCGAGCGGGAACCTCGTGGGGCGGATTTCGAAAATATGGTCTTTACAGATCTGCTGGCGTGGCGTTCGGCCGCAACCATGCCAACCGAAATAGCCTATTGGCGTACGGCATCTGGGCAGGAAGTTGACTTTGTTGTCGAACGGGGCAGGGAACTGCTTGCCATTGAGGTCAAGGCAACTGAGCGCCCGCGTCACAGTGACGCTGTCAATCTTCGAACGTTCCTCGAGGAGTACCCGAGAAAAACTCGAGGAGCGTTATTGCTGCATACTGGCGACGAGACCTTCTGGATTGGCGAACGAATTCTCGCCGTCCCGTGGTGGAGGATCCTCTAACTAGTGCCGAGCCCGGGCTCGTTAGCCCGGGACTGCCACGCATCAGTCCGGGGGTTGGGTGGGGTTTCCGTGCTTTCCGTGGATTCCGTGGCTATTTGTCTTGACATGGTGGGTTCATCGATGCCCCTTGTTGTAAACGCACCCAATTGTGCACTCAACACCCAACAAGGGAAATCGTGATGCCCGCCCATGCCCCCTGGCAAAAACTGCCCAGACGTCCTGCTTGGTTCGCCCGCCTGCCGATGCTCGGTGCGGCCGCGGCCTTGCTAATACCGATAGTGACCTACGCCCAAGGCCCGCCGGAGGGGTCCCAGCGACTTGCCCTGGAGCAATACCTCGAGATCGAGGGGGTGGGCGATCCACGCCTGTCGCCCGACGGCAGCCAGATCGTCTATGCCCGCCGGTGGATCGATCCCATGACCGACTCCCGCCGCTCGTCGCTCTGGATCATGAACCAGGACGGCAGCCAGAATCGAAACCTGACCACCGGGGGATCGCCCCGCTGGTCGCCCTCGGGAGACCGTCTCGCCTTTCTCGCGTGCGGCACACCCGGAGGAGATCCAGGCGCCCTCATCGACTGCGAGGGGCCAACTCACCAGCAGATCTACGTCCGCATCATGGCGGGCGCGGGGGCGGGGGCGGGTGCCGTCACACAGATCACGCGCCTCACCGAGGGTGCCGGCAACATCGAATGGTCGCCTGACGGATCGCTCATCGCGTTCAACCAATTCGTTCCCGAAGAAGACCAGTGGACCGTGAGTCTGCCCGGCAAGCCGCGTGGAGCAACGTGGACGGAGAACCCCCGTATCGTCGACAAGCTCGACTATCGCCAGGACCGCCAAGGCCTCACGCGGAATGGCTCACGCCACATATTCACTGTCCCTTCCGACGGCGGGACACCCCGCCAGATCACCCACGGGGACTACGACCACCGCAGCCCACGCTGGAGCCCCGACGGGCAGACGATTTACTTCGACGCGTTCCGGCGGGAAGGGGATACCTACTACGCCGGCGGCTACATGGGTCGCCCGTCGAAGATCTATGCCGTGGACGTTGCGAGCCGCCGGATCCGTGAGTTGAACAGCGGGCACGTCGGCGTCGATCAAAGCCCCGTCATCTCACCCGACGGCCGCACGATCGCGTACCTAGCGTCCGACTCCACGGATCACATGTACGTCCAGCGCCGGCTTCATGTGATGAATGTGGACGGCTCGAACCCTCGGCTCATCTCCATGGACTTCGACCGCCGCATCCGCGCCATGTGGTGGGCGGCCGATGGCAGCGGGGTGTACTTCGGCGCCGAGAACCACGGCGAGCGGAATCTCTACTTCGCGTCGACGCGGGGCGGGGGCGGTGTCCGCAAGATCACCGACGGCAAACACACCCTCGATATCACCGACATCAATCCGAATGGCACGGCGGTGGGTGTGTTGTCCACGCCGCACATTCCCTCGGACGTGGTCACGCTCTCGCTCAGCAATCCGACACCAGAGCGTCTCACCCACGTGAACGATGACGTTCTGGCCGACGTGACGCTCGGCGAGGTGGAAGACTTTTGGTACGAGTCGGCTGATGGATGGCGTGCCCAAGGATTCATCGTGAAGCCACCCAACTTCGATCCCAACCGGCGGTATCCCATGGTGCTCAGCATCCACGGCGGGCCGCACGGGATGTACAACTTCGGGTTCAACTTTTCGTTCCAGAACTTCGCCGCCAACGATTACGTGCTGTTGTATACCAATCCCCGGGGTTCGACTGGTTACGGCGAGGAATTCGGGAACGGGATCGACAACGCTTGGCCCGGCAAGGACTACGACGATCTGATGAACGGCGTCGATGCCCTTCTCGAGCGGGGATACGTGGACGAGAACAACATGTTCGTCATGGGCTGCAGTGGTGGTGGCACGCTCACGGCATGGGTCGTGACGCAAACCACGCGCTTCGCCGGCGCCTCGGCTCGCTGTCCCATCACGAATTGGATCTCATTCGTCGGTACTACCGACGGCACTTCTTGGTACAAGACGTTCCACAACTACCCGTGGTACGGTGCAGAGGAGCACTTGAGCCGCTCGCCGTTGATGTTCGTGCAGAACGTCACAACCCCCACGCTCGTCATGGTGGGCGAGTACGATCTCCGCACGCCCGTCCCGCAGAGCGAGGAGTTCTATCAAGCGCTGAAGATAGAAGGTGTGTCGACCAAGATGATCTACATGCAGAATGAGTGGCACGGCACGTCGCGGAATCCATCTAACTTCTTGCGAACCGAGCTGTATCAGTTGGACTGGTTCGAGCAGTATATGACCAAGGAGATGAGGGATAGGCGGTTGATCAGTTAGACGTGAGACGTGAGAGGTGAGACGTGAGAAGGCCAGCGAAAACACCGGTTGGGGTGGGGTAGGGTGGCCGTCTCACGTCTGACGTCTCACGTCTCACGTTTAAGGATTTCCCGGGCAGCATTGTAGCCCGAGGCACCGTTCACCCCTCCGCCCGGATGCGTCCCCGCGCCACACAAGTAGAGCCCGTCGATCGGCGTGCCGTAACGAGCACACTCCGGAACCGGGCGCATGAAGAACACCTGGTCCATCGTCAACTCGCCGTGGTAGATGTTGCCTTCCGTGAGGCCGAAGGTCTCCTCCAAATCGAGCGGTGAGAGTACGTGCCGCTGTACGATTGCGGACTCGATATTGGGCGCATATTCGGCGAGCGTCTTGATCACGGCGTTGCCGAGGGCGTCGCGCTTGGCTGCATCCCACTGGCCTTCCTTCAAGTGATACGGCGCGTACTGCACCAAAATCGACATGAGATGTGTGCCGGGCGGGGCCACACTGGCGTCGGTGACGGATGGGATAACGGCCTCGAGATATGGTTTTGACGAAACGGAACCGTATTTGGCGTCATCGAAGGCTCGTTCCAGGTACCGCAAGCTCGGACTGATCGATATCGTTCCGTTGAGGTGGCTACCGTTCTCGGTTGCTCCCGAGAACTGTGGTAGCTCGCTCAGTGCCAGATGCACCTTGGCACACGCCCCCTTTAGCTTGACGTGCCGGATCTTTCTGGTGAATTCCGGTGTGAGGTGAGATGGGTGGACGAGTCGAGAGAACGTCCGCCGCGGATCGGCGTTGGAAACGACTGTCTTTGCGCGGATCGCGTCGCCGTTGGTGAGGACAACGCCGGTTGCACGATCGTTCTCGACAATGACGTGTTCTACCGCAGCATTGGTGCGGACTTCCACACCGAGTTGAGTCGCCGCTGCCGCCAGGGCCCCGGCGAGATTGCCCACACCGCCACGGACGCGGACGGATGGTCGTATCGTTCCGTTGAGCGTTCCGACATGTTGGTGTAGGAACGTGTAGGCCGTCCCCGCGGCCATCGGGCCCTGAAACACACCGGTGATAGCGGCGGCGGCCAGGGTCCCTTTCACGACGTCGGATTCGAACCACTCGTCGAGCAGCTCCTTGGCACTCATCGGCAGAATACGCATGACCTCGGTCATGTCCTTGCGCCCCAACTTGCGCAGCTTGCCGCCGAGTCGCGCCATGGTCCAGAGGTCTCGCAGCGTGCCGCCCACGAGATCGGGAGGCGTTGTGCGGTATGCTGCTTCGAGCACGCCGGTAGCCTTGGCGACCAATTGCGTGAACGGTACCCATCGGTCCGCGTCGGTCTTCGAAAACTCGCGAATGGATGCGATCGTGCGCTGCGTGTTCCGCCACAGCGTCAGATGGCGGCCGTCGGGAAGAGGGCGGGGGCTGAACACCGACGGGTCCGACTCGACCAGCTCCAAGCCATGTGCCGCCAATCCCAACTCGTTAAATACCATTGGGTGGATCGCCCCGATTCGATGGGCGCCCGTATCGACCTGGAAACCGGGGAAGATTTCTTCGGTAACCGTCGCGCCGCCGACCAACTCTCGTCGCTCGAGAACCAGCGTCTTGAGCCCGCCCTTGGCGAGGTATGCGGCCGTGACCAGCCCGTTGTGACCGGCACCGATGACGATGGCGTCGTACGCGACGGTCATCGTTACCAATCCTTGAGCACGTTCAAGGCGGCCAGTCGGCCGGATGTACCGGATATGCCGCCACCGGGGTGTGTTCCCGACCCGCACTGATAAAACCCCTTCAGCGGTGTGCGATAGTCCGCCCAGGAGGGAGCCGGTCTCAGAAAAAAGAGTTGCTGGAGCGACAATTCGCCGTGGAAGATGTTTCCCTGTGTCAAGCCGATGGTGCGCTCCATATCCCACGGCGTGAGCACTTGTCGGTGGAGAATCGCCCCGGGAAGATTTGGCGCATACTGAGCAACAGTGTCAATCACCGTGTCTCCGAACGCCTCGCGCTTCGTCTCGTTCCACCCCCCTTCGAGATCGGACGGGGCGTATTGCACGAAGATGGACATGACGTGTTTTCCCGGTGGGGCCATGCCGGGATCGATCATCGAGGGAATGATGATGTCCAAGTACGGACGACGAGAGTAATTTCCGTACTTGGCGTCGTCGTATGCACGCTCGAGGTATTCAACGCTTGGGCTGATCGAGATCGCGCCACGATGATGAGCGCCCTTGCCGGGTAAACTGGTAAAGTCGGGTAGTTCGCTGAGTGAGAGATTGACCTTGCCCGATGATCCTCGAATCCTGAATCGTTCGATCGCCTTCACGAAATCGTCGGGTAGGTGTTTGGAGTCTACCATCTCGAGAAACGTGCGTTTTGGATCCATCCCCGACACGACGACCCTGGCGTGGATCTCATCACCGTTTTCGAGCACAACGCCCGTCGCGCGCCCGTTCTTCACCACCAAATGATCGACGCCTGCCTCGGTTCGTATTTCCCCTCCGAACCGTCTGGCGGCTCCGGCAATCGACTCACTGACCGCCCCTGTGCCACCCTTGGCGAACCCCCACGATCGAAATGCGCCGTCGATCTCTCCCATGTAGTGATGCAGCAACACGTAGGCGGTGCCGGGAGACCGTGGCCCAAGGAACGTGCCGATGATTCCACTGGCCGACATCGTCGCCTTCAACGCCTCGGTCTCGAACCACTCGTCCAAGAAATCCGCAGAACTCATGGTCATCAACTTGAACAGCCCGTGGAACTGTTCGTTGCCGAGGCTGCGGAAATGCTTGCTCAGTTTGAGAAGGCTGCGAAGATCCTTGAAGCTCAGGGACGTAGGATCGGGTGGGACCATTCCCACGATCGGTTTGACCGCAAACGCGAGGTGGTACATCAGCTTACCGTAATCGTCGTACGCCTCGGCGTCCTTTGGGGAGTGGCGGCATAACTCCCGGCGGGTTTGATCGTGATCCGCCCAGCGTGCGAGGTAGTCACCGTTGGGGAGCGGTGTCAATGTGCTCTCCAGCGGGAGGATCTCCAGGCCGTGTCGCGGAAGGTCCAACTCACGAATGATCTCCGGTCGGAGCAAACTCACGACATACGAAAAGACCGAGTACTTGAACCCCGGATTGATCTCTTCGGTGACCGCCGCGCCGCCAACCAGATGGCGTTTCTCCAGCACCAGCACCCGCTTGCCGGCGCGAGCGAGATACGCCGCGTTGACGAGCCCGTTGTGGCCGGCACCGATGACGATGGCGTCGTAACGATTCGGCGTGGTCACGTCACGCCCTCTTCCGGTCCGGATTGAAGAAGGGCGTTTCCCGAACGGTGGCCCCGGCCCGTTTCCGGTGGTGCTCGACCGTGATCTCCATCTCGAGTGTGGTCCCCGGACGGGTGTGTGTGGAGTGGAGATGGGCCAGGGCGATGTATTTCTTGAGGATGGGTGACCAGCATCCGCTGGTGGCGTATCCGACTTGCCGTCCCCCGTCGTACACGGGCACGCTGGTGCGCCACGCCACCGTGGGTAGCTGGGGTGGGAGACCCACCTCGGCGTAGGCCTTCTCCAAGGCGATCCAATCCACCTCCAGGCCCCGCAACTCCCATGTCGGTCCGTTTTGCCTTTCCTTTAATAAGGCACCCGATCCGACGAAGCTTCCTTTGTCCAGCTTCACCGTCCACCCGAGCCCTAATTCGAACGGCGACGACTTGCGCGACTCGATGAGCGCTCGATGCGCCGGGACGTAGTCCACATCGACCAGAATGAGGCCGGCCTCAATCCTGGCGACATCCAATGCCAGTATGCCTGCGGGCGTGATTCCGTACGAACCGCCTGCGTCGATCACCGCATCCCACAAAGGCTCGGCGTACGCGGCGTCCACCCAAATCTCATATCCAAGGTCTCCGGTATACCCAGTGCGTGATATCGTGACCGGGATTCCTCGGATGTCAGCCGGCGCACTGCGGAAAAACCGCAGGGCGTCCATGTCGGCCTCGGTCACGCACTTGAGGATGTCGCGCGAGGTGGGTCCTTGAAGGGCCAGAGCGGCGGTGGAGTCGGAGATATCATCAATCGTGACGTCGAACCCCACGGCGTTGTCGTGCAGCCACCGAAGATTCGGCTCGGCCGCGGTGAGTCGAAATTTGTCTTCACCGAGGCGTGCCAGCGTACCGTCGTCTACGACCTTGCCCGACTCGTTGCACCAAGGGGTGTAGAGCACTTGATTCGCTGCGCAGCGTGACACGTCCCTGGTTACGACGCGATCGAGAAATCGCACGGCATCGGGACCCCGAATCATGTACTTGAAGAGCGGTGAGATGTCGATCAGCGCCGCAGCGCTACGGATGGCGTAATACTCTCGGTCGTGCGTCAACTCGTATGAGCCGGCGGTCACGTATCCCGCCCAGCGGCGCCAGTTGTGGGCCTGGCATAGGGCGCTGGTTCGCGAATGGAAGGGCGTGCCTCTCAGCATGCGGGGCGGACGACTACAGAATCCCCTCATACATCCGAAGGTACTGCTTTGCGACCTCCATCCAATCGTATTCTTGCCGAACGAGTGCCAAGGCGTTCTCGCCGCGCCGCCGTCTCTCTTGTTCGTCGGTCAACGCTGATTTCAAGACCTCTGCCAAGGATGCCACGTCGTCGACGTTGCATAACCATCCGTTCGCCTGTGGCCCCTCATCGACTACGAAAGCGAGGGGACCCCCGCTGCGGGTTGCGACGACTGGGACTCTCGTAGCCATGGCCTCGATGTATACCTGGCCAAACGGCTCGTTGTACGACGGGGCAACGAAAACGTCGGCGAGGTTGAGCCCCTTCGATAGGGTCTCATGCGGCAGCCAGCCGGAGAAAAATACGTTCGGCAAGTTGAGTTCACGGGCCAGGGTATAAGGATGTTCGCCTTCCCATTCGTCGGGCATGCCACCCCAGATCAGCACACTGAACGGTGGCTCCTCGGTGTTGCCAAACGATTGATTGATTAACGCGACGGCCTGGAGCAGTAACGGCACGCGCTTGAAACCGAGAAAGCGACCAACAAACATCGCCAGTGGTTTCCAATTTTCTGACCGATCCGTGAAATCTTCGATGTCGGATTCGTAATATCGAATACTGCCTGGGATGCCGCTCTCGTCCCACCCATGGGGGTCAGTGACCAGGATGTGCCTGAGAAACTCCAGCTTCTCACCGACGGACCAATCGGACGGCTGGAAGAGGGAAGTGTCTACACCGTTTTGGATCGTGGAGATGTCTCGTTCGTTCACCTTGAAATGTGCGATTGCCCGTTGCTGTACATCCGGGCTGATAACGGTGACGTGATTCACCAAGTCAAAAACGTTGGTCAGTACGCCCCGCCAAAATTCGAGTAATTCGTCGTCGGCGTCCGACTGCTTCCCCAGAGCGTCCATCTGTTCCAGCATCTTGATCTCTGTGCCGTGGAGTTGGGTGAGCATCGGTATTGAGGGGAAGACGTCGGCGGCCGCGAGGTGTGCATAGTTGAGATGGTGCATGTGAATGACGTCAGGCTGGAAAGACTCGCTCACCGCCTTGAGCACTTTCGTCCAGCACCACGACAGTGCCGTGTATTCGGATGGCGTGACCTTGAAGAAGACACGATCGGGCACACCGGACTTGTCCTCATAGCTCGGATGAAAGGGGACATCCCAGTCGCTGGATATCGGATCCTTGCCTTGGTCGAAACCTTGCCACGCATCGGTATAGTCGACACCGGTGAGTGGGATATCTTCGTAGAACACCCTCGCGTCGTGCTGGGGGTCGCCGTCTACGACGGTGCCCGTAACCAGATGTACATCATGCCCCTGCGCGATCAGCGCGCGCGACAGATAGCGGGCCACCTGCGCACTGCCACCGCGTGGATAGAAGATGATACACATCAAGATTTTCATAACTAGTCGTCCGCGGGGTTGCCGGAAAACCCAATATCGAATATCCAATATCGGATATTGAATATCGGATATTGGATATTGGATATTCTCAGACCCATCTTCTGACCCGCCGCTTGTAGTCGAGATACTCCGCGCCGAGGAGCTGTTCGAGGGTCTTCTCCTCGTGCGGCACGAATACCCAGTTCATTGTTGCCCAGAAACCAACCGGCGCGATGAGCATGGGGAGCGTCCCCACGGCCACCGCGATGCCGAGGAAGAATAGCGTCAATCCCAAGTACATGGGATTGCGTGAGAAGCTGAGCGGCCCGGTCAAGACGAGTGTGGTTGGTTTCTCCTGGGTGCTGTGGGTCGTGCCGGCCCTTTCGAACTTCTTGAGCGTCAAAAACATGAGAGTCCAACCCACAATCGTAATGCCGATTCCCAGAAACCGGTACGGTGAGTCGATCGCACGCGCTCCGAGGAACAGGAAATGTCCCCCGATGGAAATCAGCAGAAAGATCCAAGCGATCGCGGGCGGTCTGATTCGGGCGACGACGTCTGCTCTGGTCATGTGGGGGGGGAATATAATCGCGGGTGCCGTTGTGTGTTACGTGGGGCACGGGGCACGGGGGCAGAGGGGCAGCTGAGGCAGGATGGATATGTGTCACGGTGCCTGAGCTTGAGATAGCCACGGAATCCACGGAAACCACGGACCCCCGCCCCCTTCCCTGAATTTTGGTCCCCCCCCCCGGGTGGATCGCAAGGCGGAAGATGCAATCCGACAGGGGGTCGGGGGAGGAAACCACAATCCGGGTGTGGGGCGGGGTTTCCGTGCTTTCCGTGTTTTCCGTGGCTAATCACGGAGCATCCGGCCGGGTCAGATCTGCACCTTGCGAATCCTGTAACTGCTCCCCGCTCCCTCTATTGCAGCGGATTCGGAATCCCGAACGCAAACGCGAACCTCTCGGTGCCGTAGGAAGAGAGCTGCCAGGTAAACCAGGCGCTGAAATTGAAGGGCGCGATCATCGGCGTGAGATTGCCGACGCCAAATCCAAGCTCCGTGTACGCGGAGGGTGCCGTCGCCACCAGGGCATCGCCAGGATTTGGGGTGTGGTTCACGAAGTCCGTCCAGAACGCTCCACCGTGCACGCTCAGTGTTATCGGGAGATCGCGGATCAGGGGAATGCGGCTGGCACGAAGGAGTCGTTGTTCGAAGTCGTGGTTGACGAAGAACATCGCCGCTCGGTTCCCCGAGAAATTCTGTTCTTCCAACGTATTGAAGCCACCGCCTTGAAAAAACACACCGTTACCGAAATCGACCGTGAAGTACCGCTGTGTGGGAAGCCGACCGCTAGATAGAGCAGCTACGGCGTCTATAGTGGTAAGCCCCAGGCTGAAGGTCCGCTGGCGACGACGTAGGCGCAGCGTGTAGCGCCGAAAATCAAAGTCACTCCCCACGAATGACGGTGACGTGTGTTCGGCGCCGAGAGTGATGCGCGTATAGGTCAGGGTGTTGAAGAAGAAATCGCGGCCCTTGCTTTTGAGTAGGGGCCGTGAGTCGTACGTGAAACTTGCCGAAACGGATCTAAGCCTTCCGTTTACAATCGCGGGGTTGGCGCGTTGCAGCTTGTCGTTGTCAAAGATAGAGTAATCACTCACCACCGATGCAGATGATTGGTTTACGTCGTTGTACTGCAGTCGGAACTGCGTGAAGTCGACGAGCTTCGTGCTGAACGAAACAGTAAATCCTTCTTCGCGGTAGTAATCCAGCGGGTCGATCTTGGCGAACAGTGCTAGCTGGGTAGAGTTATAGGCCCCAGAGATCATGGCGGGGCGCTGTACCGTCTCGTCGTGATACGTAGCACCGATCCACAATCGCCGTCGCTCCGACAACCGATACCGAACTCCGAAGTCGTGTTGCCAATCCTCACTTGCGAACGCGTATCCGGTCTTGGCACGCAGGACGAGGTCGGGCGAGATATCCCTCCACGTCCAACCGGCGCCGAGGTAGGCACCCTCGACCCGGTTGAAATGGAAGAAGTCTGCGTTACTCGACAGCAGCAAAGCGGTGGCGGTGCCACCGAGTATGCGGGTTCCGATGGGTCGAGGCCTGTTTTCCAACGAGTCAATCCTCGTATACGCCCCGCGCTCGAGTTCCGGGAGGGGTTCTGGTCTGGCCTCGATCCACGTCGTGCTGTCGACGTCATCGGCCGCTTTGTCCACCACGACGAGGTATTCGCCTAATCCGACGGGTCGATTTCCCTCGTCAAAGCGAAAGTCGCGAAGCGTGGCGGTGTGAGAGAACGAAAGGTGTTCGGGAAACCCGGGAATCGGGATGCCGAAATGCACCTCCCCCGAGAAATCGATCCGACCGGGCAACCAGCGATCGTCACCGAGATCCTGCATGCGCTGGCGGTAGCGGAGATTCTCGATGAAAGGAAACCGTACGGCCTCGTTGGCGCCGACGTCGATGGCAAGCACGTCAAACGTGACGTCCGCAATATCAATCATCCCCACGAAGAGCGGAGCGATTTCCGACTTGGGCTCGATGGCTAGCCGGAACACCGAGCGACCCCCTACGTCCAGCGTGTCCAACAGGTAATACCGGTAATGATTCAATGCGTCATCCGCGGTTGGAGAAACCACCGCGTATTTCTGCATATCGATCCGGTTTCTATTGAAGTTCACGATCTGACCCACGGACACGAGATTCGACTCGGCGTCGAGGTTACTCGACTGGGTGCGGGCGGCGATCGTCTCTTGATAGGTGTCGGGCTGTTCCCAGTAGGCTGTCGTCTGAGACTCCGTGATCAGTATGATCGATGCCGTGGAATCCACGTGCTTGTTCAGGTCACGTACGATGAATTTCACGTACGCGTCGTAGCGATAGTCGTGAATTCGCGAGAGTAGGTCGTTCTTTCGCTCGATAGCCAGCCTGATGATTCGTGTGGCGGGGTCGTCGCTGGTGACTAGTACTGTCGCGAGGTGGAAGGGGAGGGGGCTCATGTGAATGTCGGATAACGTGGTGCTGGTGTCCACGGTGACCGACATCGATCGCATCCGATAGCCGATCTTGCGGAACTGCAGCTCCTGGACGCCTCGCGGTACCGCCAACCGAAACGCCCCCGCCCGACTCGTGAGCGTGGTTACACTCGACCCGGAGACACTGATGACGGCGAAGGCTATGGGATTCCCCGAAATGGAGTCGTAGACAGCGCCTTGGAGCACCGGGCCGCCGGCGCCTTGCTGGGCCGCCACGGCTGACCCGGTCATCAGGCAGGCTACCAGCGCAACGGTGGTCACACGGAGACCCGGCGTGGAGTGGAACATGGGTTGTAATATGCATGGGAGGCAGAAGGTTCCTCACCTCGAGAAGACGTGTGTGTGGACGTGCTTGGTGGTACGGCCGGCGAAGTCTCGAATTAGCCACGGAAAACACGGAAAACACCGACCCCAACCCAACCCCCTGACCTTGGGTTTCCCAACCACCCCACCCTTTGCCTCTCGCTGGTGTGGGGGACCGCGCCAGCTAGGTGTGTGGGGAGGGGAAACCATTAGTGGGGGTGCAGGGTTGGGTTTCCGTGCTTTCCGTGTTTTCCGTGGCTATTTCAACTCGGACTCAGCCCGTTCTGCGTAGGCAGCCCTGCTCCCGGGCAGGGGCCCTTCGTGAGCAGGGTGCGGCCGGGTGGGCTGGGACGTATATTCAGCCGCCAAAACCATTTGCAGCATGAGGAGGTTCGGAATGAGATTCAGCGTTCGTCGCGGCGTGGTTGGGGCCGCGTTGGCCCTGATGATGGGGCTGCCCGCCGGGCTCACGGCTCAGCGGGGGGAAATGGAGCGGACCAACCGCCGCCGCGCCGATGAGGGTGGGGGGCCATACGAGCGGCTGGTCCTCCGCAACGTTACCGTCATCGACGGCACCGGGGCTCCCCCGCAGGGCGGAGTGTCGATTGTTATCGAGGATGACCGGATTGCCAGCGTCGGTCGCGAGGGTGAGGACGAGGAGCAGCCCGAGAACACGCGCGTGATCGACGGGACGGGGATGTACGTGTTGCCGGGGTTCGTCGACATGCATGCCCACACCGGTGGCCCGGGCAAGGCGCCTCAGCCCGAGTACGTCTACAAGCTGTGGATGGGGCATGGCGTGACCACGTCCCGCGGGGTCGGGCACGGCGCCTTCGAGTGGTCGCTCCGGGAGAAGGCGTTGGCGGCCAAGAATGAGATCGTCGCGCCTCGCATGATCACCTACGTACGGCCCGGAAGTGGAGAGGGCTGGACGGGCGGGCAACTCACGACGGCGGCAACGGCGCGGGAATGGGTGCGTTGGGCGGCCGATCAGGAGATCGACGGCCAGAAGATCGACGGGTTGAAGCTCGTGTCGTACGACCCGGAGATCATGGAAGCGCTGATCGATGAAGCCCACAAGTTCGGTCTCGGCACGGTGGCGCACTTGGGCCAGATGGGTGTCGGCCGGATGACGGCCCTCGACGCCGCGCGGCTCGGGCTCGACATGATGACCCACTACTACGGGTTGTTCGAGTCGATGTTGAGCGACTACAGCATTCAGAACTGGCCTCTCGACTACAACTACAACAACGAGCAGCACCGTTTCGCCAATGTCGCTCGCTTGTGGAATCAGATTCACGAGCCAGGTTCCGATGAGTGGTACGCTCTGATGGATGAGTTGCTCGAGTTGGGCTTCGGCATCGATCCGACAATGACTATCTATGAAGCCAGTCGCGACGTCATGCGGGCTCGCGAGGCGGAATGGCACGACGAGTACACGCTGCCCAGCCAGATGGACTTTTACCAGCCGAGTCTCGAGGCGCACGGCTCGTACTGGTACGACTGGACCACCGAAGACGAGGTGGCGTGGAGGAACTTCTACATCCGTTGGATGCGGTTCCTCAACGAATACAAAAACCGCGGCGGGATCGTCACGACGGGATCAGACTCGGGGTTCATCTACAAGCTGTACGGCTTCGATTATATCCGGGAGTTCGAGCTGTTACGCGAAGCGGGTTTCCATCCGGCGGAAGTCATTCGCTCGGCGACGATGTACGGCGCCATGCAGCTACACGAGCCCAAGGGGATTCCCATTGATTTCGGCATCATCCGCCCCGGGTTGAAGGCAGACCTCGTGATGGTGGACGAGAACCCGCTGCAGAACCTCAAGGTGCTCTACGGGACGGGGACGCCGCGCATAGACATGGAGACCGGCGAAACGAGCCGGGTCGGCGGGATCAAGTTCACGATCAAAGACGGTATCGTTTACGACGCGCAGCAGATGCTGGCCGACGTTCGCGAGATGGTGCGCAAGGCGAAGGCTGAGCGGGCGGTTTCGGATACGAGTGAACAATAGGGTGTAGGGTGTAGGGTGTAGGGTGTGGGGTGTGGGGTGTGGGGTGTAGGTGGGAAGGCGGTGTCGTTGGAAACGGTGCCGCCTTTTTTTGAGTCCTGCGCTGATGTTTGCGGAAGTAGATGGCCACGGAATCCACGGACCCCGGCCACCCTTCCCGGAATTTTGTGCTCCCCACCCCCACCTGATTCGAACGGACCAAAAAAAAAGGGGAGGGAGGGGAAACATTACTCCCGGGTTGGAGGGGTTTCCGTGCTTTCCGTGCTTTCCGTGGCTATTCTTTGCTCGTTTACTCCCGCCGCAAGGCCAGCGTCGGATTCAACCGGCTCGCCCGCCGCGCAGGCACATAGCTCGCTGCGAGCGCAACGCCAAGCAGGACGGCCGTCGTGGCGATAACGGTCATCGGATCCGTCCCGCTAACGTTGAACAGCAGGCTCGAGGTGGCCAACCCGAGCCCAACCGCAAGACCCAGGCCGACGACGGCCCCGATCATCACCGGCCACATCGCCTGGCGTACCACGAGGTTGCGGACGGCCGCGCCGTGAGCGCCCAGCGCCATGCGAATGCCGATTTCCCGTGTGCGTTCACCGACGCCGTGGGAAACCACGGAATAGATGCCCGCGGCTGCCAGGCACGTGGCAAACAACGCGAAGACTATGAGCGCGAGCGTGCCGTATTTTCGCGGCGCACTCCTCAATCTGAAAACTTCCTCAATTGTCGCGATCGCGTACACGGGCTGATCCGGGTCGAGCGCCGCCACCTCGGCCTGCACGGCGTTGAGAACTTGGTACGGATCACTGACGGTACGCACGATCAGAAATGCCTGATTGGACCAACCCTCGGCCTGCCGAATGTTGGCGAAAAACTCGGGCTGCGGATCTTCTTCGAGTCCGCGGTTGTGGACGGAACTGACCACGCCCACGATTTCCACCCACGGATTCTTCGAATCGGCTCCGCCGCTCTTGACGCGCTTGCCGATGGGGTCGCTGGGCCATATTCGGCCTAACCGATTTGAATACCTCACTCCAATACCAGAACTGCGCTCGTCGCGTCCCGAGGTCGGCAAGATGAACGCAATACTCCTCGGCGAGGTCGCCCGCCTGCACGTCGCGGACGGCGGTGGGCGCGGAAAGGCGCAGCAGCAGTTCCGCCAGGCGAGGCGGCCGTGTCATTTGCTCACCTCGTGGCGGGGGCGCAACTCGACGTCCTCCCACATCCGATCCAGGATCGTGCGCGAGGCCTCGAGGGCGGTGGCTCCGCCGGGTTCGAGCGAATAGAAACGCTTGGATCGGCCGCCCCGTTCGGGAGTCGGGGGCCCCCTGCGAGAGGAGATGTGTCCCTTGGCCACAAGCCGATCGAGCGTGGCATAGATGGCCCCAATCGACACCGCGCGGCCCGTGCGGCGCTCGATCTCCTTCCTGATCGTGACACCGTAGCCGTCACCCTTCAGCCGGGCCACCGCCAACAGGGCTACGTGCTCGAATTCACCGAGAAAATGACCTTTAGCCACGAGTCGAGTCTCCGGAATGATTGTTCACTCACATTAATGTCCTGCAAAATAGAAGAAACAATGGTCTCTACGGGTGGTTTACTGGGAAGGTTTCTGTGGGGTCGGGGACCTGGCCAACCGTATCTAGGGGTCGGCGTCCGGTAGAGAGATGGCCACGGAAAGCACGGAAAACACGGAAACCCCGCCCAACCCCTGATTAAATGTTTCCCCTCCTATCCCCCATCTCGTCGGAGGAATCCCGATCGGGGGGGCAGTGTGGGGGACCCACAATTCGTGGAAGGGTGGTGGGGTCCGTGCTTTCCGTGTTTTCCGTGGCTAACTAAAACCAGTAGCAGGTTCAGTTGATCTGCTTGTTCTCATAGAACACAACCCCACCGCCGATCCCACCCACAAACAAATCCAGATCCCCGTCACCGTCGATGTCTGCAAACACCGGAACGCTCAAGGGTGGTACATCGATGTTGAACGTGGTGTCGGCCACGAATACTGCAGCTTGCGGCGTGCCGATGTTCCGGAAGAACGTCAGGCCGTCGGATTCCGATCCGACAAACAGGTCTTGGTCGCCGTCCTGGTCGAGGTCGGCAAAGGTGGGAACACTCCGTCGCCCGATGTCGATGTCGCTGAACCTGTCGCTGACGAATTCGAAGTTCGGATTGCTGGTCGTCCCCACATTGCGGTAGAAATTGATCGCACCCGACGACTCGCCGATAAACAGGTCTTGGTCGCCGTCTGCGTCGATGTCCACGAGGGCCGGCGTGGTGTTGCTGCCCCGGGTGATGGTGACGTACGTCGAGTCGACGAGCACAAAGCGTGGTTCTTCTGCGGTACCGTCGTTGCGATGCCAGACGACGTTGGCTTTCCACGAGCCCAGCAGCATGTCCAGGTCACCATCCGCGTCGAGATCTGCGTACGCCGGAGCGTAGTGATAGAGTCCCTCGAGATCCATCGTCCCAGCGAGTTGAAAATCGGGGCGCGTGGGCGAGCCTTGGTTTTCGAAACGGAACAGCAGCGACGTTTGGAGTCGCTCGGGATCGATCTTGTTGGATAGCAAGAGATCGAGGTCGCCGTCACCGTCGAGGTCGGCAAATGCTGGGATACTCTCGCTCCCGACGTCGACGTTGGTTATGAAACGCCGAGTGCGGGCCGTGAAGCCGTCTTTCTCTTTTTCGTAGAAGAGGAAGTTGTCGATGGTGGTACGATTGGGGTTAAAGGCGCCACCCAACACACCGACCAAGAAATCGACGTCGCCGTCGCCGTCGACATCGCCAAAGGCTGGCGCGTTATAGCCACTCGATGCGAGAGGGTTTTCGACTGGGAACGAAACCGGCTCACCGGTGAGCACGGGCGTGCCGCAGTTGCCCACGTTTTCGATGAACAACAAGCCGGCCTCGAAGAAATCGCCCCAGAAAAAGTCTTGATCTCCATCTTGGTCGATGTCCTCGAACGCCATCGTGTTTGCGCCGTGGAGGCTACCGATTTGAGCGACGATCTCGATGTTTTGGAACCGTTCGGTCACCAAGCTGAACAGGGGGATGTTCTCGGCGTTGCGTCCGACCTCTTCATACCGCTTCACGGTGCCGGTGAGCATACCGATGAAAAGATCGAGCCGGCCGTCGCAATCGATGTCGGTGACCTGGGGAATGTTCTGGCGATCGGAGAAGATGGGAGTGCCGTCGACGTCCTTGAGCGAGTCGGCGACCAGCGTAAACGACGCTTCTTCGGCAGAGCCGTCGTTGCGGAAATATTGGATGTAACTGAACCGGCGTTCGGCGAGGAGATCGTAATCTCCGTCGTTGTCCATGTCGACGAAGCGGTACCACTCACCAATATCGAGATCCTGATACGATCGTGTGCGCCACACGAAGTCGGGTTGCGACGGCGTTCCGGCCTGCTCGAAGAACGCGAGCTGGCCTGTCGCTTCTTGCACGAAGAGGTCGAGATCGCCGTCGTTGTCGATGTCGACGAGTTGAGGTCTCGGAACGTTCAGGCCGCCGAGAAACGGATGGTCGTATGGCGTGCCGTCCTGATCGCGCACCTCGAACCCGTCGACGATGCGCACGAACGGCGGGGGAAAGACGGAGGAGGATGGGGAAGGGCTGGGCGCGTTGCCCGCGCCGGAGGCACCGCACCCGAGGACGAGCCCGACGGATGCGTATTTCAGCCGAAACAAGCGTCGTCTGCTCAATTGGCGACCAGGGTGGCGACGCCGGCGGGATAGTGTCCTACCTCAATCACTTTTTCAATCTGACGCGTGGCGGTGTTGATGACCACGACCGTGCCGACGCCGTCAGCGCCGCGCGTTTGGTATACGCCTTTGAGATTGTTGTTGGACACGTAGAGATACCGGCCATCGGGAGAAACGGCAGCGCCGTGCGGTTCCGCCAGGCCTGGCCCTTCCACGACCGCCGCCACCCGGCGGCTACGCATGTCGACAAAGGTCACCGTGTTGGCGTTCTTGTTCCCCATGTACACGTAGCGGCCGTCAGGAGAAAACGTCGGGTGCCACGGAGCGGCATTGACGTCGATAATGTCCGTGATCTTCACGGCTGGCGGCTGACCGATATCGAATACGAACAACTTCGCGGTGAGCTGTGCGGTCGCCACCATCGTCTTGCCGTCCGGCGAGATCGCGAACTGCACGAAGGTGTGCGTTGGACCATCGACCGCGGTGAAGTCCGCCGCCTGTGACTCCACGTTCACACTGACGAGCTGATTCTCCGCCAGACTTGCCGTATATGCGTAGGTCCCCTCGTTGTTGACCGCGATCGCGTGCGGCCGTGGGTAGAAAACGTCGATCTCGTCTATGTCCATGTCGGACCGCCGTATCTCGCCAATCCGCATCGGCGGATTCACCGCCGCCATGGAGCGTCCGACGTACAGTAGGTCGTGAGTAGGGTGGATGGCCATCATTCCCGGTGTCTCGAAATCGGCTTGGCCCACGAGTTCGTAGTCGCGATTGAACTTGAGCACCTTGCCGTCGGCGATCAGCGAAACGTAAAAGTGCGATCCGTCAGGTTCTACGGCCACGTGGTGCGGCTTGGCCGTTGGCGAGAATCCTAACTCCTGCAAATCGATGGTGCGAACCACGACGTTCCGTACCATGTCGATCACCGACACGGTGGCATCGTTCTGATTGGCGACCAGAAGGAGCTGAGAGGCTTCTGGCGCGTTCGTCGGGCCGGTCCAAAAGGCCGCCAGGACCAGTAAGCCGGCAAGATTAAGTGTGTGTTTCATTTTCGTCTTCCGTTTAGCGTGAGACGTGAGACGTGAGACGGCCGCCCCGCCCCCCCTTTGTTTTTTCGAACGGGGGGGGTGGGGCCGTCTCACGTCTCACCTCTCACGTCTCACGTTTAGGTCTCCGGCCGCCTCCGCCTCACCAGAAAAAGCCCCTCATCCCTGCTGGTCACGATGATCAGGCCACTCTCGAAGAACGGATAGTTGCTCCAGGAACCTCCCATGCCCGGCCCATCTTCACCATACGGCACGGTGTCGAGAAACCCAACCGGTACCGGATTCTCCGGGTCGGCGATGTTGAAGACCCGAAAACCCGATCGGTAATTCGACTGGTACATGTAATCACCCCTGATGTACAGGTTGTGATCAGTCGCCGTGTTCTCGGATAAGTATTCCCGCGCCAAAATCGGATCGTCGAGGTCGGTGATATCCCAGATCAATGTTCGCGTTCCCACGATGTCTCCGGCGATCTCATCCAGCTCGTCGTTCATGTAGAAGTACCGTTGATCTTCACTCAGCCAGCCTTGGTGTGAATATCCCACGTTGGGGTACGATGCCGACGAAAGCGCCACCGGATTGGCCTTGTCGGTAACGTCCGCAATGCTGATCGCCGTTTCGTTGGAGCCGAGGCAGATTTCTTTACCCTGGTGCTCGCGGTCGGGGCCGTGGTACGTCACGCACTGCGCATCGTGCGAGTAACCCGTGTTACGACGCCCGGTGGCCTGATCGGCAAAGCATCCAGCAAACTGAGGATTCGTCGGGTCCTCGATGTTGATCATGTGCAGGCCCCCACCACATGTCTCGCCACCACCACTGCTTCCAACCGAGTATGCGTATCCCGTTTCTTCATTGATGACGATGTTGTGTGCGCTGGCGATCCCGTCGTAGTGTGCCGTCTCTTCGAAGATCACCGGTGGGCTGCGCACGTCGCGCAACTGTGTCAGGTCGAACACCTGCATCCCATGATCGCCTGCCCCGTCGGAAACGATGAACGTGTGATCATTGTAGACCTTGATGTCGCGCCACGTGCTCGGCTGCGCGCCCTCGTGCAACGGCAACTTACCCAGATAGATCGGATTGAGGGGATCGCTGATGTCGACGAAGGTTGCCGTGTTGCTCATGCCAACGAGCGCGTATTCCTTTCCCGTCATCGCATCGGTCCAGCCCCACACGTCGTTGGTCCGCACGCCCCGCTCACCACCGATGGTGTGCGTGGGTAAGAACGCAACGAGGTCGACTTCATTGCAGTCGAACGCGTGAGCAGACCCTTCCGTGCAGTCGATCTGGCTGCCAAGGGCCGCCTCGATGTTCTTGATCTCGCTAAAGATCTTGGCCTGCTCGCTCCACGTCGCTCCTCCGGCGTCCTGCTCGAACACGATTGCCGTCCCCGCGCCGAAATCGTCGCCCGGGGCCCCCGCAACGGCAACGCCGTCGCCCACGGCCAGGGTGCCCGAGAACTGGTCGCGCCCTTCCACCTGCCGCGATGCCAACTTGATCGATCCCATCCAGTCGCCCGAAGACATGTCACGACGGAAACGGTAGACCCGACCGGCGCCGCCTGCGCCCGGCGCGCCCACCCACACCTCTGGTCCGGTGAACGCAATCGACGAACCGAACTGCGATCGCACATGGCCATCGAACGGCGAGAGCGGGGAATCTTCGATCCATTCACGGCTGCCCGGATCGTACGTAAAGGCGAACACGGTGCCCACCGAGCCGTTTGTGGCGGGCGCGCCGATGAAGGCGTCGCTGCCGTCGAGGGCGAGCGTCCGACCGTAGCCGGTGCGAGGCGGCAAACCGATGGGGGTCAGTTTGGCTTGCTGGTTCCAGTTGCCGGCCGCGTCGCGCTCGAAGGCGTAGACCGCGCCCGTTGCGCCACCTGCAGCGTCTCCGCGTGCTCCCGGTCCCCGCCCCCCAACCCCGGCACCCGCAGGCGCTCCGATCAACGCCCGGTTCCCGTCGATGGCCACCGCTCCACCGAACCGCTCACCTTCGGCGCCGTCGGAGACCGTCAGCGAGCCCCGTGGTCTCCACTGCCCGTCGGCTCCGCGAATGAACACGTGAACCGTGTTCTGGCCGGGCGCGCCCACCAGCGCCGCATTCCCGCTCACCGCCACTGCGCCGCCGAAGGTCTGGTCGGCTTCGGCGGCCATGAGCTTCCCGACCTCGGTCCAATTACCCGCACCGGTTTTCTCGAACACGAACACGACACCGCTCTCGCCCTCCTGCATCGTGCCGGCGACCAGAAGTGTGCGGCCGTCGAGGGCGATGGCCCGCCCGAACCGGTCACGCGCTGCGGTCTCGGACGAAACCAACTGGGCCGTCTCCCGCCACTCGCCTTCATTCCGGCGATAGACGTAGACCACACCAGAGGTGGCCTGGTTGGCGGCTTCGCCCACCAGGATTTCGCTGCCACCCACGGCCACGGCCCGGCCGAAACCGCTTTGCGCCACGGCCGCCGGGACGGGGGCGATCGAGAGGAAGAGAAGAACCCCGAACACGTACGAACCACGCCTTTTCATGCTCAGCCTTTATGGAAAGGGACCATCACGGGGAAAGATACACGGCAGAAGTTGAGAAGTGTCAGGTGGGCTGAGCGAGGGAAGTCGTGGGAAAAGGCAGGTGGTGTTGTGGGTTGGTGACGGAAACCTCGGTTACCGGTTACCGGTTACCGGTGACCGTTTCCCTTCTTCCGCGCTGAGCGCCGTCACCCAATTGATTTCGGTCGCCGTTTCAGAGTACGTAAACCCTTTTGGTGTAACCACTTAGAGATCCGACAATGGCCTTCCGCTTTTTTTTACGTACCTTCACAGTATGGGGCGGGGGCGTTGGCTAGGGAGGGGTAGTACGGGCCCTGCGCAGGCTGGAGGCAGCATTTGTCCACTCGTGATACTCCCACCACCTATTCGGCCAACGAGGCGGCGGGCATTAGACGTGCCGCCACAGAACCCGATAGTCACCCCGAATGTCCGCGCTGTAGTACTCGGATGGAGTTGGGGCCGAAGGTCAGCACTGCGAGAATGATCACGCAGGAGATTGTCTGTCCCGATTGCAAGCGGTGCGTCATGCTCACTCACAGCGGGGAGTGGGGTTCTGCGTGAGCGGTTGCGTTACTGAGGCCACGGTTTGGTTCTAGCAGGTTGCGGAAAAAGTCGGGTAATGGACGATAGCATCGCGAGCCGGAAGTTCTTATCGTAGAGGGACCTCGATGGGAGTGCCACGATGCGCGGGAACAAGACGAATCAGTCGGCGCTGTTCAGCTATATCAGTGCGGAGGATCGGGTGCCCTCCGACCATCCGTTGCGCGCCCTGCGGGCGCTGGTGGACCCGGTGTTAGCCCGGCTCTCGCCGCAGTTGGACCGGCTGTACGCGCGGCGGGGCCGGCCGTCGATTCCCCCGGAACATTTGTTACGCGCGTTATTGCTGCAGGTGGTGTATACGATCCGGAGCGAGCGGCAGCTGATGGAGCAGCTCGATTACAACATCCTGTACCGATGGTTTGTGGGGTTGAATCTGGACGACGCGGTGTGGGTGCCGACGGTCTTTACGAAGAATCGGACGCGGCTGGTCGAGGGGGGCATCGCGGATGCGTTTCTGGCCGAAGTGTTACAGGAGGCGGAGCGGCGGGCGTTGTTGTCGAATGAGCATTTCACCGTCGACGGGACCTTGCTGGACGCGTGGGCGAGTCAGAAGAGTTTTCAGCCGAAGGCCGGCACCCGCCCGCCAACGGACGATGATCCGGGGAATCCGAGCGTGACGTTTCGCCAGGAGAAACGGACGAATGCGACGCATGCGTCGCGGACGGACCCGGAGGCGCGGTTGACGCGGAAGAGTGGGGGGCAAGGCGCGCAATTGGCGTACTTGGCGAGTGTGTTGATGGATAATCGGCACGGGCTCGTGGTGGCGACCGACGTGACGCAGCCCGGCTACGAGGCGGAGTGTGCGAGTGCGCTGGCGATGGTGGGGAGCTTACCGCCGACGGCCCGGCGTCGGACGTTGGGGGCGGACAAGGGTTATGATCGGTGCGGGTTTGTCGACACGCTGCGGGCGTTGGGCTGGACGCCCCACGTCACGCCGAACGTGCACCGCACGCGGTTGCGGAGCGCGGTGGATGGCCGGACGACGCGCCATCCCAGCTATGCGATCAGTCAACGGCAGCGCAAAAAAGTGGAAGAGATCTACGGGTGGGGCAAGACGATTGGGTTGTTACGCAAACTCCGACATCGCGGGACCCCGCGGGTCGGGTGGGTGTTTACGTTCACGGCCGCGGTCTACAATCTGATGCGGATACGCACCCTGACCCTGGCCGGAGGCAGCCCCTGATGGGGCAGTGTGGGCCGCATTCGTCACGCCGACCGCACCGCGGGGGCGGTAATAGGGGACCGCACGCTGGTACACCGTCGTGTTACCCGGACAAACGCGGCTCACCATCAATTTTTCCGCAACCTGCTAGAATCTGTCGCTCCTGGACTTCACAGAACGCTGTTCGTATGATGACTGCGATCCTTTTTCACCTAGGTGGTGGAGCAGATGCTCGAATCCCGCCGCTTTGTCATCGTGGCTTGTTCCCTCCTCGCCGGTGTTGCCGTTAGCAAAGCTTCTCCGCCGCCCAACGTAAGCGACGCTTCAGGCCAGCAACACTCGTACGAAATCTCTCCGGTCCAGCGTCAGATGGTGCCCATGCGCGACGGAGTGCGCCTCGCGACTTACACCTGGACACCAGTCGGCGTCGAGGGGCCGGTGCCGGTCGTGCTGCAGAGCATGCACTACGATCCGGGGTTGTTCGGTATCGCGCTGGAGGGCACTGACCCACCAACAGACCGGGAGACCGCGCCCTGGTTTCGGGTCATTCACCGCTGGGTCAGTCAAGGCTATGCCTTCGTGTATCAGACGCACCGAGGCCGATACGAATCGGAGGGTCGCACGGCTGATTACTACCGCGTTCGCGTCGACGCCCACGATACCATGGATTGGATCGTGAAGCAGCCTTGGTCCAACGGTAACATCGGAACGAGTGGCTGCTCGGCGGGCGGCGCCTCCGCTATGCTGGCCGCGACCGTACATCATCCGAACCACAAGGCCGCTATCATGCGCGCGGGTGGCGGCGGGATCGGGAACTTCTACGATCGCTTCACGGCAACCGATGGCTTGACGGCGTACAACTCGCCCACCCGCATGCTGTATGCGACTTGGCAGATCATTGTTGGCGATGCGAATCTCGAGGGACTGTCTCCGGAGGAAGCGATCTGGCAGCTTCCGCTGAGTCGCCATTTTCCCCGGGTTGAGGAAAGGGATAGGTCGAACTCCATTCCCAGTGCACAGCTCGATGTGTCCGACACGTGGTCGGTGCCCGTGTTGTTCATGAACGGCTGGGCGGACCACGATCCCACCGGACAGATCGCCATTTGGAAGTGGGGTCGCGAGTTCGGAGCGGTGACCAGACAAGCGAAAGCGCATCAACACCTGCTGATGTTCCCAGGTGGGCACTGCGTGTTTCCCGACGCGTCAACGTCAGACGCCATCGTAGGAGAGCGTAGCGTTGGTGACCCGAGCGAGGTCGTCGAGCAGCAGATCGCAAGAGAGTTCTTCGCCGCTTGGGTGAAGGGTGAGCAGCCGCCCCCGGACCTGTCACCGATGCTCTACTACGTTCCCGGCAAGAGCACCTGGCGTGCGGTCGAGCAGTGGCCACCGACCAACGTCACATACCGGGATTACTACCTTACCAGTAGCGGCGAAGCGGCTACGTCGATGACCGATGGTGCCCTCAGCATGACAAGGCCAGTCGCGGCTGCGGAAGACACGTACAACTACGACCCGATGAATCCCACCCCCACCAAGGGTGGCATGTTTTGCTGCATGGCGAACGTCGGGATGCGTCCGGGATCGTTCGATCAACGCGCGATCGAGTCGAGGGCCGACGTGTTGGTCTATAGCTCGCCGCCGCTTACCGAGGGCATGGAGATCGCTGGACCGATTGGCGTTACGCTCTACGTCTCGTCAGACGTCAGAGGCACCGATTTCATCGCGAAACTGGTCGATGTCTATCCGGACGGACGGGCGTACAATATCCGCCGCCGCGCGGTGATGGCGCGGTATCGAAATGGGGCGACTCCCGAGTACATGGAACCGGGCGAGGTGTATGAGATCCGTTTTCAGATGATGGACGTGGCAAATTATTTTGCCCCGGGGCACCGGATTCGGTTGGAGGTGATGAGCAGCGACTTCCCGCACTACGCAAGGAATCTGAACACGGGGGCGGACAACTGGTCCACATCAGAGATACAGATAGCGACGAACACCGTACACCACTCGCCCGAGCATCCGTCGAAGCTGGTGCTGCCGGTATTGCTCAAGTGACGGAGCTAGCCCTGGGGGCGGGAGGCCTCGCCCTGGCAGTCGCTCCTGGACTTCCCAGAACGCTGTTCGTATGATGACTGCAATCCTTTTCATCTAGGTGGTGGAGCAGATGTTCGAATCCCGCCGCTTTGTCATCGGGGCTTGTTCCCTACTCGCCGGTGTTGCTCTTAGCGGAGCTTCTCCACCCCACAACGCGAGCGCACAGACGGCAGACGGGCCTCCGAACATCGTGCTGATGTTCCCCGACAACCTCGGTTGGGGCGAGGTGGGGGTGTATGGCAGCGTCCGCGGGGTGCCGACACCGAACATCGACAGGATCGCCGCCGAGGGGATCCGACTGAACAACTTCAACGTCGAGTATGGCTGCACGGTCTCCCGCATCGCCCTCCTAACGGGGCGCTACGCCATTCGAACCGGCGGCATACAAGCCACCGGCATGACGCTATGGGAGGAAACGATCGCGGAAGCCCTCAAGTCGCTGGGCTACGCCACTGGGCTCTTCGGGAAGTGGCACGTCGGCGGCGACGAGTGGGAAGGACGACGTGAGCCGACCGACCAAGGCTTCGACGAGTGGTACGGGATTCCTGGCTCGAGCCAGACCGCCCAGTTCACGACCTTCGAGGAATTTGACCCCGCGACGATGGAGACGCCGCACATTTGGGAGGGCAGGGCGGGCGAACGGTCACGGCGAGTCAAGGTCTATGACCTCGAGACGCGTCGTACGATCGACCGGGAAGCCGCCGAACGTGGTATCGCGTTCATGGAGCGCAATGCCAGAGACGGCAAACCGTTCTTTTTCTACTACCCCATGACTCAGATCCATTTTCCGACGTTGCCGCATCCAGACTTTGCCGGAACCACGGGGGCAGGCGACATCGGCGATTCGATGGCAGACGTCGACCACAACGTGGGTCTCGTTCTCGGTGCCATAGACCGGCTGGGGATCGGCGAGAACACGATCGTCTTTTGGTGTACGGACGGCGGTGCGGAGGAGCGGCGACCATGGCGTGGCTCCTCCGGGCCCTGGAGCGGCTTCTACGGTACGGCGATGGAGGGCGGGATACGTGTCCCGTGCGTAATCCGGTGGACGGGGCGCATCCCGGCGGGAACGGTGTCGAATGAGCTCGTCCATGAGGTCGACTTCTTTCCTACCATCGCCGCTGCGGTCGGTGCCCCCGACATCGTGCCCGCGGATCGGGCGATCGATGGCGTGAACCAGCTCCCCTTCCTGGAGGGCAAGCAGTCGCACTCGAACCGCGACCACGTGATCGCCAGAAACCAGGCAGGCCACCTCTTGGCGGTGAAGTGGAGGGATTGGAAGTACTGGTACGACTTTCGACCGGAGCCTTGGTTCCCGACCTCGACGGGAGCCGTGAGTCTGTTTCACCTTCGGACCGATCCGAAAGAGGAGACGGACGTGAAAGACTTCAATCCGTGGGTGATCAGCGTGATGGACAAGATCATCGCGGAGTACGAGGCGACGACCGAGGTGTATCCGAACGTGCCGTTCGGCGCTGACGATCCCTACACCCCGTCCCCGAGTAGGCGCTAGGCCAGGCGGTGCGGTCGCTTCGAGGGAGATCGGTGTGAGACGACTCACGGGCATGCTGACCGCGGTGGCGGTCGCGACTTTCACAGGCCTCGCGAGTGCCCAGGAAAGACCTGACTTCTCCGGGGTGTGGACGAGTTCGCCGGGGACGGCGGTGACGGAACAGGGCGCACGATCGACCGGCCCGGTAGGGAGTGGGTGGGGTTGGACGTTCACCATCACCCAGGACGCGGCGGGCCTCACCCTCGTGCAGCCGTTTTACACGCGAGCCGACCTCCAGCCGCCGCTCACATTTCGCTACCCGTTGGACGGATCCGAGAGTGTGAATACGTTGCTGATGGGCCGGGGTGTGCAGCTACAGAGATCCACTACCACATGGGACGGGGAAAAGCTGGTCATCACCACGGTGTCTGAATTTGAAAGTCCAGAAGACGGACGTGCCTTGACGAGCGAAGTCCAGCACACGCTTTGGCTCGAGCCCGCACCGTTGCCTGCGTGGCCGCCCACGCTTGTGATAGAAGTGATCAGAAGCGGCGCGTTGGGGGGCAACCCGTCAACGACGAGAACGGTTTATACGAGAAGCCCGTGACGAGGCGGGCCCACCCATGTCGACTGTCCAACGACGGAGGACGAGCATGATTCCCGACCTGATCAGAGGATGCACCCATGTGACGGTGGCCTGCATGATCGCCACTGGCTGCTCTCGCTCTTCAGTGGACCTGTCACCGGCGAGTTGGCCCGAGGGAGAGTGGGACCGGTTCACCGAATTGGAGGAGGTGCCCGGCACGCCCCGACCGTCGGGCCGGGGAACGCAGGGGATCATCGCGGGCACGTCCGGTGCCCTCGCCGTTCACGCCGGTCTCAAGGCCCTCGAACAGGGAGGCAGCGCCGCCGACGCGGTGATGACCACCGTGCTCGCGCAAGTCGCTAATCACATGGGCGGAGCCACGAGCTATGCGGGTCAGCTGTCGATGATGTACTTCGAGGCGGCGACGGGTGAGGTCCATTCCATGAACGCGGGCTACGCGACGCTCCTCGAGGAAGACGACCCCTTGTCGATTCCAACGTACGGAACGCCGAGCGGCCGGGCCGTCATGGTGCCTGGGTTCATGGCAGGGGTCGAAGCCGCAAGTGAACGCTTCGGCAAACTTCCCTTTGCCCAGCTGTTCGAGCCGGCCATCTACATCGCCGAGCGGGGGTTCAACCTCACGGCGTCGCGCGCCGGCTGGTTGAGGCAGCGGGAGCATGTCATCACTCGGCTGCCCGAGGGGCGAGAGATCTTCACCGGGGAAGATGGAGAGCTGTACTCCGAGGGGGATCACTTCCGCCAGCCGCAGGCCGCCGCCACCCTCAGACGCGTTGCGGCCGAGGGCGCCGGATACATGTACGAAGGGGCCTGGGGTCAGAAACTCGTGGAGGCCGTGCGTCGAGAGGGCGGCAAGATGACGATGCAGGATCTGGAGAACTACGAGGTAATCTGGACCCGACCGCGACACACCACGTTCCGCGATTACGAGATCTATGGTGGCGCCAATCTCCTGGAGGCGATGAATATCCTGGAGCTGGCCGATCTTCCCAGTTGGGGTCACCCGTCGACGTCCGCCGAGTCGTTGTACTGGTTGATTCAGATCAGCCGCGTCGCGGAGCTCATGGGGCCTCAGCTGGTAGGGACCCGCGTTCCCCCAGAGGTTGTCGAGAAGCACGTGCCGGGAATCGACTTGTCGCTTGAGTCCCGGGTGACCAAGGAGCACGCGCGGCTCGTGTGGGACGCCATGCGGGAGCCACGGTGGAAGGCGTTACGACAGGTGGCTCGGAAGATTCAGATGGGCGATGCGGAGCTCATCGCCAATCTCGTCAGAGACTTTAGGCGTCGCCCTCCCACTAGACCCGATCACACGGCCGGTGTCATTGCGGTCGACGCCGAGGGGAATATGGCGGCCGTCGTGCATTCGGTGACCAGCGCCGTCTGGGGCGAGGTTGGCATCTTCGTCGACGGGATTTCAGTAACCGACCCAGGAGGGTTTGCGCAGCACTGGATGGCAGAGGTGGGTCCCGGCGCACACCTGGGCGCCGGTGGCGGCGGCGGCGCCTGTCCGGTCATTGTGGTGAAGCAGGGCAAGCCGTTCTTGGGATGTGGAAGTGTCGGCGCGGCGTTTTACGAAGTCACACTGCAGAGTATTCTCAATGTGCTGGAGTTCGGGATGAATCCCAAGGAGGCCTTCGCGTCACCGCAGTTCCGAAAGAACTGGCCTCCGAACCTGCCGCTGCGACAACCACTCGGCCCGCGAGAGTTCCCCGAAGCTCTCTTGAAAGCCGTACAGCAGATGGGGGTGGACCTGGAGATCGTGCGGGACCCGACTCTGGCGTCGCACCGTGGGACGTGGGTCGGCGTCATGGTTGATCCAGCGACAGGTGAAATGCTTGGTAACAGGCTCGCCGAAGGACATTAGGCATGCGACGATTCTCTACCAGCACACGCCGCGAGGGGCTGACACGCTGGTGTCAAGTTCCGGCCATCGGACTGGGCATCGTCCTTCTGACCGTAACCGTACCGGTCAGTGCCCAGGCCCCGGACCCGGGAGACTATTCCGAGGCCCGCTACGAGCTGGAGGAGTTGAGGGGCGTCATGGTTCCCATGCGGGATGGCGTGCGGCTCTCGCTCGATATCTATCGGCCGAAGAGTGTGGAGCGTTTCCCCGGCGTGCTGGTCATGACGCCGTACGACAACGCCGGTCCCCGCAACAACGCACGGAAGCTCGCGCGACGGGGATACGTCGTGGTGCCGGTGGACGTGCGTGGCCGGTACGACTCGGAGGGCGACTGGGATCCCCTGAATCCCAAGCACAAGACGGATGGCTACGATTTGGTGGAGTGGATCGCCGATCAACCGTGGTCGAATGGTCGCGTGGGGATGATGGGAGGCTCCTATCTGGGATGGACCCAGTGGTGGACCGCGAGCACCGCCCCTCCGTCCCTCAAGGCGATCTCTCCCCTGTCGGTAGCTCCGGATGGGTTTGTGAACGTCCCGTATCAGCACGGCGTCCTCGTTGGCGGGTACATGATGGATTGGGCCGCCATGATGTCGGGCCGGACCAATCAAATTGCCGACGAGGGTGTCTACGGTGGGTGGAACGCCGTTTGGAAATCTTTCAACCACACGCCGTACATCGAGATCAACGAGCACCGGGGACTCCGGAGCGCTCCGTGGTTCGAGAAGTGGTATCGGCAGAACAAGTCCACGGACCCGTACTGGGAAGGCATCGCGTACCAGGGCGAGGAGCATTGGTCGAAGATGACCGTCCCCTCGTTGGCCTTTACCGGGTGGTTCGATTCTCAGCACATCGGCGCCCCGATGAACTATGTGGGTATGAAGAAATACGGGGCCACCTCCGAAGCCCGGCGGCCGGCAATGGTTATCGGTCCCTGGGTTCACGGCATCAACCAGCGAGTCGTGGGAGGAATCGACTACGGGCCGGACGCGCTCATCCAATGGTCTGAATACCTCGTGCGCTGGTTCGACCATTGGCTCAAAGGCATCGACAACGGCGTCGAGAAGGATCCGCCTGTCTATCTGTTCGTCATGGGAGAAAACGTGTGGCGCGCGGAAGCGGACTGGCCGCTCCCCCAGACCGAGTGGACGTCCTACTACCTCGCCTCGGGTGGGCACGCCAACTCACTGAAGGGAGACGGCGTCCTGAGTCAAACTCCTCCGCGAGAAGAGTCCTTCGACACGTACATCTATGACCCGAACCATCCCACGCGTGACGTGTTTGTCGACTGGCCTGAGCACAACGGGCACATCGACGGCGCGCTCGACACCCGCGTTGCGGCGTTGGGCGACGAAGTCCTCGTCTACCAGACTCCACCGCTGGACGCTGACGTCGAAGTCACCGGCCCCATTGAGGTCAAGCTGTACGCGTCCACGTCGGCTCGGGACACCGACTGGATGATTCGGCTAGTGGATGTTCATCCCAACGGGTATTCGGCGATGCTCGCCGAAGGCGTCATGCGGGCCCGAAACCGGAACCCCGAAGACGATGGCCGGTTCGACGCGAGCCGGCTGAGCACGATCGAGCCGGATCGGGTCTACGAGTACACGATCCCTTTCTGGCGCAATACCGCGAATCTGTTCTTTGAGGGCCACCGCATCCGGATCGAGATTTCTTCCAGTTGGGCGCCGTTCTACCTCCCAAACCTCAATACGGGTCGCGACAACCTTGCCCTGGTGACGGCCGACGAAGCGGTTGTCGCCACCCAGCGGGTTTACCACGGCGGACCTCGCGCTTCCCACATCGTGCTCCCGATCATCCCGAGAGATCGGAAGGCCATTCGATGAGTCTATCAAATCCTCGGCGTTCGACGAAGATGCTGGCGCTGCGGGCGGTGATCCTGAACTAGACGAAGGGGTCCGTCGGGTCAGCGAGCTGCGCGCGCTATGCTGGCTAGTCGCTGCGCGACGGCGCGGGCCTTGCCGGGGAGCATATTGCTGAGGACGACGACGTACAGCCCTTCGTCCGGAATCCGGAGGATGTTTGCATTGAATCCGTTCACCCCGCCGGAGTGCTGGATCGTTCGCGCCCCTTCCCAATCGACCACCCTCCAGCCATACGCATAGTCGTTCAGCTCCGGCCGATACATCGCCTCGTAGGCGGCGTCGGAGATGAGCCGCCGCGCGGCGAGCGCCTCGGCCCACCGCCCGAGGTCTTCGGCGGTGGAGTAGAGATTCCCCCCACCGGTGAGAATGGGCATGTAGATGGGAGGCGCGTTGAGAATCTCCCCGCCCTCCCCGTGCACGTAGCCCGCGGCGCGCCGGCCCAGGACCTGTTCGGGTCGGTCCGCTCCCGTGTCTTCCATCCCGAGAGGGGCAAAGATCTCGCGCTTCAGAAACGTCTCGTAATCGTGACCGGACACCGCCTCGATGATCTTGGCGAGCAAGAAATAGCCCACACCGCTGTACGCGAACTGTTCTCCGGGCGTGAACAGGAGCGGTTGACGGTGATAACGGGCCAAGGTTTGGTCGAGAGTAGCCGGGACCATCATCGTCTCGCGGAATCCAGGAAGATTCCACGAGTGCATGATCCCGGAGGTATGCGTGAGGAGTTGGTGGATCGTCAGGTTCTTCCAAACGTCGGGGACGTTGGGGACATGCTTGCCGACCGGATCGTGTACGTTGAGGCGCTGACGATCCTGCAGGATGAGGATGGCCATCGATGTGAACTGCTTGGTGATCGATCCGATCCGAAACTTGGTTTTAGGTGTGTTGGGGACCTCGAGCTCCCGGTCGGCGTAGCCGTATCCTTGCGATAGGAGCGTTACGACGTTTTTGCTGACGACGACGGACCCACTGAGGTCCGCACCCTCCATGTAGTCGGCCAGGCGACCCGATGCATCCTGCGCCTGGACCGGCGGTACGAGCAACATGTGGATGAGGACGGCAAGGCCTGCCCCTATATAAGGAATAAGGATTCTGCAACCGGTCGATCTCCGCCGGATAACCCGACTGCGTGTCGACGTCATCGCTTCGAGGTCAAACGGTTCCTTGAGGCTTGCGAAGCAACAATCCACCGCCGACCAGCGCGATAATGATCCCCACAACGGCACCACCCCGAATCCACGGACTGGCCGCCCGGTCAAGGGTCAAGGGCTCGTCCGTTGGAGACTCTTCCGCGGACTCCACATCGTGGGAATGACCATCATCCGGGTGGGCGGTGTCGTCTTCGGAAAGCCCCGCGTCTTCGGAGAGCGCCGAGCCTTCGTCCGGCGCCGGGGACTCTGCCAGTAGTTCGACGTTCAGGCTTGCGACCTCGTCTCCATCCACCGCAACGGCGATGAGTCGATACGCTCCGGGTTCGATACCCGCTGGAATGCCAAACGACTCGGAAAATGCCCCGACCGAATCGGCGGTGGCGTCGCCCACGGGAAAACGACCGGCGACGCCAACAAGCAGCAGTTTCAACTTGCCGTGCTTGGCGAACTTTTCTCCCCCAATCGGAATCATGCTCCCGGCAACGAGTTGGCGCTCGGTGAGTTTCAGTGTCCCTTCAGGATGTCTGAGGGCGTCGGCCGCAATGGCGGTGGCCGGGATGCTCGTGATCACCGCCACGAGACTACCTACGGCGAGCGCGCGACCTGGCCAACTCCTGTGAAACGACATGAAATCCCTCCTCTTGATTCGCTTCGATACGTTACATGCCCAAATGCGTCTGCCCCGGGGCAAGCGCCGCATAGACGATCGCCACCACGAGTAGGACGAACAACGTAACACCCAAGACACGCGTCACGGTTGCGCCTCGTCCCGGCTGCCGGTCGCTGATGGGCACAATCGCCAGAAAACCGAACAGAATAGCCGGGGCGATCAGCATCCCATTCATGCCGAAGAGGTTCTCCGCTGCGTAGATCCAAAGAAATTCCCAGGGCGGTTTCGTGACCTCGAATCCGCCGACGCCGGGAGCCAGCAGGCCCTGGGGTAGTGCCATGGCAAAAATGACGACCACCGCGACCAACAGCAAGGCAAAGCCACCGAGCGGTCGCAAGTGACTACGGAACAAGGCACGTTCGGTTCCGGTTGCGCTCACTCCGAGGTGGCGTATTAGCCACAGGTGAAGCCCGAGGATCAACACCAGGGCGAGCGGGAGAACGGAGACGTGCACCCCGTACAGACGTGCAAGCAAAGGACTCGACGGGGTAAACGCTTCCTGAAGCGGAGCACCGAGCGGCCCGACAAGATCGGCTCCCGCCGTAGCGTGCGCCAAAGCCTCCACGGCTTCTTGGTCGCCGGTCAGGACGGTTCCCGTGAAGGAAAGGCCAAACACTATGGCGAGCAGCAGCACGCCGCTCCACCACAATCCTTCACGGGGGTTCCTGAACCCACGCCGCCAGAACACGGCGGCCAGATGGGTGAAGACCAAGACAATCGTGGCGGTGGCACTCCACACGTGAACGTCGCGCAAGAACGACACAAGCGGGACATTGGTGATGATGTACCGCACCGAGCCGTGCGCCGCCAGCGGAGTGGGATTGTAGTACTGCGTCAATACGATCCCGGTCACCACCAGGAGGGTGAGGGACACGAGGGTCAACGCGCCGAGCATGAAGTCGAGCCTGTTGGCTCTGGCCGGAACGGGGTAATCCAGGCCGTGAAGTGCCAGGCGTTCGGCGACAGGTCCGCCGCGTGTCGAACCTGCTGTGGGTGGTGGCGTCGTCATTTACTCCTCATCATTACAGGCTGTGCCGGAAGCCCGAGTCAACCAGGAACTTGCAGCGCGGTCAGGCATGACGCCATCCACCGCGCCCGCCAGTTCCGTTTGCTTTTTTAGGCCGCATCCGTCTGGGGCGAGCCCGCGCCTCACGTGCTCGGTGGCACAAACTGCTTGGCGAGAACGGCGTTGCCATTGTCGCATGAAGCAAGGCGAATCTTCTTGACCGGTTCGTAGGCCGGATCGTTGTACCAACCCAGAGCAGCCTCTTCGGACTTGAACTTCAGCACCACATAAACGTTGCGCTTATCGCCTTCGAGGGCTTGGGCATCGTACTCGGCGACAAGGATCTCCGCACCGTGCTTCTGGAATAGCGGTACGACCCCGGGCACGTAGCCTTCATAAGCCTTGGCGTCAACGATGTCATAACTGACGATGATGTAGGCAGTCACAGTATGCTCCTTTGTCGAACTTCATGAGTAACTCTTCGAGGCCGGCGCGTTCATCAACTCACGGCGCAAATACGATCGATGGCTTGTGAAACAGCCCCTGGCCAAGGATAGGGGAGCCGATCTCCCATCGGCTGCGCGAAATCGCCTGCCATGCGCAAAGATGCCGAACGGCCACGGCTCTCGCCAGGCACGAATCAATCACTTCCTTGTCAAACGAGAGTGGCCGCCAGATGACTGCGAACGGCGGTTGTGTTCATGCCCTTGCGCTGCATACCCGCGCAGCCGTTGATATTCGCGAATCTGGTGCTCCGAGAGCACGTCGAGTAGCGTGAGATGGGCAGCAAGATGGACTGCGCGAAGTTGACCTTGGATCGTCGCGATGTTCGCTAGGAGGCTCTTTAGCCGCTCCGCGGTGACCGTTCTCTCGGCAAAGAGGGAATCGAGGGTTTGCTCTTGGGCTACGACCGTGGCGCCCAGTGCTTGGGCATCAGCGCGCATGCGATCGAAAATCGCGGCGACTTCTGCGTGTTGGGTGGCATCGAGCGAAAGACTATCAGCGAGGTCCATGACATGTCGTGGCCCGGGGTAGCCATTGAGTTCTGCTGCGAGGGCAAACCCCATCCCGTCCCCCGCCAAGTAGGCTACGACCATCTCTGCTGGCAGCGCCTTGATCGGTCTGCCTTGATGTTCAACGTACGGTGATTGCTGGCCAAGTGCTGGACTCACTACCGCTACCAAGGCGAGCGAAAGCATGTCAAATGATCGCATGTGCAAGGACCTTTCTTTTGAAAACGCGCCGGTCGCTTCACGGACTTGTTATACGGCGCGTACGGTAAGTCTCAGTCTCACCTGGACGAGGGCGCCTGGAAAACAGGGCGGCCTTCCTCGTCGAGTACCTCGATTCGCGGCACTCCCAGCGAGTCCACTGCCAGCCGAATCCGCGCCCGTCCTTCCGAGTCACTCAACACGAGAGACGAGGCGCCCCGCTGGGCCGCAAGCTGCACTCGCTGGCTGCCGGTTTGCCCCACGCGTGCATCCGGTGGTGGTCGATCGTTAACGGTGAGGCCGATGTAGCCCAGGCGACTTATCTTAGTTAGACAAACTGCTTCGGCCGTGGTGTGGTCGAAGCACAACCCACCACCGTCAAGATCGTCAAAGAGTCCGAGGCCTCCAGTCTCGTTGCCGAGCGTGTCGAGGAACATGATACCCGGTACCGGGCGTGACCGCTCGTATACGGTACCCTGGACCTGTGGATTGGGGAGCGGGGCGCCGATCAAGAAGCGCGGCCGCCCCTGCTCGTCGATGATTCGAAGAAGCCGCGCGTCGACGACCCCGGTTTCTTGACGCGTAGGCCTCAACGAAAACGCCACACTTCCTGAAGCGAGGAGCAAAACTCCAACGAGTGCAATGCGCAGCTGTCGAACCTGTCTGTCGAATTGGTTGGGTTCCATGCGTACCTCGAAGCAGGGTGTGTGGGTCTACACGGTCCCGTCCCCGTCGGGGTAGTGTCCCTAAATTTGTGTAGAAGCTGAAGTCTGATTCAGAGGTGAGAGACACGGACCTCTGGACGGGGTGGAAGAAAAAGAGGAAGCTCCTCGGGAGAAGTAACAACCCGAGAATCCGATCGCTGTGAACGCAGTGATCAAGAAAAGGAGCTTCCTCTATGCAGGACGTTGGCGAAATGGTACCGGTGGCGCAAGAGGCCGTGCGTCAGGATTTGCGAGCGATGTTCCGCGGTGCGATCCGGGCGAGTCTGGAGCTGTTCTTGGAAGCGGAGTTGGAAGCGTTGGTGGGAGCGGAGTGGTACGCGCGCGTCGCGGGCCGTCGCGATCGCCGCAATGGCGCGTACACCCGCCGCTTGTTGACGAGCCTCGGCCAGATCGACGTGACGGTGCCGCGCTCACGGGAGAGTGGATCCACGGGCGAGGTGCTGGGCCGCTACCAGCGTCGGACGGCGGAGATCGACGACCTCTTGGCCAGTGCGTACGTGAACGGTGTGTCGCACCGAAAGGCGGGCGAGCTCACGGAGGCGTTGCTCGGAGAGCGGGTGTCGCGCTCGACCGTCAGCCGGGTGGCCAAGCGGCTGGATGCCGAGGTGGAGGCGCTGCAGCGGGCACCGATCGATGGCGAGCATCCCTATCTGTACCTGGACGCCACGTTTGTGGACGCGCGGTGGGCGCGAAAGGTCGAAAACGTCTCGGCGCTGGTGGCGTATGCCGTGGGACCGGATGGTCACCGGCAGCTGCTCGGCGTGTCGGTGGCGGCAGAGGAGTCGGAGGCGAGTTGGTCCGAGTTGTTGCAGCAGCTGACCGACCGCGGCCTCACGGGGGTGCAGTTAGTGATTGCGGATCAGCACGCGGGCCTGGCGGCCGCCGTGCGACGGTGGCTTCCGGAGGCCAAGCGGCAACGCTGTACGGTGCACCTGCAACGGAACGTGTTGACGAAAGCCCCGCAGCGGCTGCGGAAACGCCTCGCCCGCGAGGTGGCCAGCGTGTTTCGGGCTTCGAGTCTGGGCGATGCGCGGAAGCAGCTAGCTCGGCTGCAGACCCGGTGGAGCAAGCAACTCCCCGAAGCCATGGCCTGTCTGACGAGCGGGTTTGCGGGGGCGACCACGTTCTATGCGTTTCCGCCGTCGCACTGGAAGAAGCTTCGCACGACGAACGGGCTCGAGCGGTTGCACGGCGAAATCAAACGGCGCACCAAGGCGGTCGGTGCGTTTCCCGATCGGGCGAGCGCATTGCGATTGATCACTGCGGTGGCGTTGAAGGTGACTACAATCTGGGGTGAGCGGCGGTATGTCGACGTGTCGTTACTCGAGAACCAGGAGGTGCATCAAGCAGCGTGATGAACGTGCCGAGGAGCTTGCTCAAATACTTTTACACACAACTCGGGACTTGACCCCCGTCGGCTTTGTTCAGTAGTAACACCGCCGGTGCCGGTCGATTGGAAACGGGTAAGACCAGATCTCCGACTAACTGCTATCCGTGGCTATCAATAACGATCCGGGTCTCAGTAGGCAAAGTGTCTTGAGCAACACTCTCCTGCGACAGGCCGGTACAGCAGATCAGAAGAATGCCAAGGCCAATCGTCTTCATAGGCATCATCGCGTCAAGACCGTTCTCGCCCAATGGTTGGCGAAGAGAGCCGGTGGCCAGCCCTTTCAGTCGCAGCCTGATCCCTCACAGAACAGCGGTACGTAGAGTTCTGCGTGAACCCTCCATTCGCCTCCGATCTTCCGCCAATAGGCTATGTAGCGACCGCCCGTACGGAACGGCCCCTCAGTCGTCGTCCAGCTGCCGACCCAGCTTCCGATCTCGGAGGCCACGGGACCGGTTGCGCTCACCTCCACCGACTCTGGAGTGCGCACGTAGAGTACGTCTTCGAATTCGGCAAAGCGTGCGGCGAACGCCTCGCCCATCTCAGCCCGACTACTCAGGAACGCACCGGTGGACGTCGACACGTGGTAATCGCCCTCCAAAAGGTCGAGGATACCGGCGACGTCGTGGCGAGCGATGGCTTGATTGGATTCGGTCCGCGCGCCTCGGATCTGCTCTTCATCAGAAGCGACTTGAGCCCCTGCCTTAGACGCAGTCGCCAGGCACACCACAGCCATGATGGCAAGACATCTCACTTGGTCATCCCTTCCACCAGATGCAATGACCTTCTTTTTGAAAACACGCGCTGTCTGCTGCATGGGCTTGCAAGGCGTCACGGTTCGGGGAGCTCCAGGTCACGACAAGTCTTGCGGGCGAGAAATTCATTGATCTCACGGTGGCGCGGTACAGTGGACATCTTTCTGACTGACCGGTTGACGTAGACGCTATGGTTGCTGCCCTCACGGAGCAACTCGCATCCGTGTTGCTCTAGGTGCCGAACCAGGTCCCGCCGCCTCACGCAGCGGAAATGCGGAGGGGCTCGCGAATGACGTCAGCCCCGCGAACATCTTCCTCCACAAGCGCCCGATTTGCCTCAAGGACGAGTTGGGCTGCCTCCGCTAAATTTACTCTAGCCTCATCCAGTGTATCGCCCTGAGTATTCGCTCCGGGCAATTCCTCGATGAAGCCGACATAGCCCTCCCGTACCTTGCGGAAGACCGCGTGTAGTTCATACTGCATTGGACCTCTCTGATTAGACTATCGAAATCTACTCGAAACACAGGTGTGACGCCTAACGCGTTTTCGCCAGAACTCCATGACTCCCACTCCTGGCCCGCAGGCGCGTTCTTAAACCCACGCGCCCGTTCGCGCCGCCGCCGCCCTCTCCGCACCCCGCAAGCGTGCCCCACTTTCTTAGGATCGGCCGGCTCCCCCTGCAGCCCGGTGGCCAAACGGCGCACCCAACTTCTCCCGAGGTCCGCATCATCTCCGGCAGGTCGAAGGCGACGCAGAAAAAGCGAAAACGTGACAGGGGACTTCTTGAATGGGGTTAGGCCGCGTACCAGGTCACCGCGAAGAAGTGGCAAGTAGTACCGGCCAGAACGCAGAGGTGCCAGACAAAGTGACTGTATCTCATTCGCTTCGCGACGTAGAACGCTACCCCACCTGTATATGCGAGGCCTCCAGCCAGAAGCCACAGAAGCCCCTGATGAGGCATCCGTTGCCAGAGCGGCTGAACGGCGATCAGTAACAACCAGCCCATCGCCACGTAGATCGCAATAGAGATCCTCGGGTACCGGAAGGCCACGACCGCTTTGAAGATGATGCCGGCCAACGCCAAGCCCCATACGGTGCCGAACAGTGCCCATCCCCAGCCACCCCGCAGTACCCCAAGCGTGAACGGGGTGTAGGTCCCGGCGATGAGTAGGAAGATTGCCCCGTGATCGAGTGCCCGAAGCAGGCGCTTGGCTCGAGCGTTGGGCAAAGCGTGGTAAAGAGTGGAGGCGAGGTATAGGGCGGCCATCGTCACCGCGAAGATGCTCACACCCACAATACTCCCGGCGCCGTGGGGGACCGCGGCCATCACCAGAAAGGGCGTCACGGCTACAGCCGCTAGGAAACCAATCCCGTGGCTGACGCTGTTCGCTACCTCTTCTCCGAGCGTCTCTAGACGAGCGGGCACCCAATCCTCCGTTCTTCCGGAACGTACGTAAGCTAGCGTCAATCCGTTTCCCTTTTCTCAGCCGGTGGTGCCTCTTGCACGCCATCCGGGGTCACGGTCAGATCACCGCGCCGGTGCTCGGGTCGCGGGACTTGCGCCCGCGGCCCAATCCCGCCCCACCTTTGACGTCGTGGGCCCCGTCAAGCATTCTTATTGGAGACAGCAGGGCTACCTTGACCCTCGGGCATATGGACCGCGACGAATACGACGACGAGCACGGGGAGCAGGAGTCGAGCGGAGAGGACCACTTCGACGACCCGGAATCGCACGAGGAGGATGACGACGAGGACCTGGACGGTGCTCGGGCGTCGGGGTATTCCACCGGCGAAACCGACGTCGATATCTCCATGGAGATCGACGAGGACGGCAACGAGGTCTGGTCGGCCGAAGACTCCAAGGTGCCGGGCGGCACCTCCAAGGGTCACAGCGTGGAAGAAGCCATGGAGGGGGTAGAGGACCGTCGTCGCGAGTTTCGCGAGATGCTGAAACGCTCTCGCGAAAAGCGGGATATCGAAGAGAACTTTGAGGAGTAGACTACCTCGGCAGGGCTTCCGGCAGCTCGGCAACCACGTATGCCAACACCGCCATGGCCGCGACGCACCGCGCCATCTCTTCGGGATCCAATTTATCGATCGTGTCGGCGTTGGAGTGATGGAACCAAAAATATCTCGTGCCATCCACCTGCAGACCGGCTCCGGGAACTCCTTCGCGCATGATCGGCCCGATATCGGCGCCGCCCCCACCACGGTTGATCGTTCCAGCCTCGATCCGGTCGAGAAGAGATCCAATCTGCTGCACGATAACGAGTGCTTCTTCTGAGCCTGTAAATCCAAAACCGCTCGGCTTGAAGACTCCACCGTCCGACTCCATCGCGAGGACGTGTTTGTCGAGCTGGTCGGCGTAGTTGTCGCGATACGCGTTGCCACCGCGTAATCCGTTTTCTTCATTCGTCCACAACACGACGCGTACAGTGCGGCGGGGTCGCATGCCGAGCACGTGCATCAACCGAACCGCTTCCCACGCCGCGACGCTGCCGCCCCCGTCGTCCATTGCGCCCTGTCCGACGTCCCACGAGTCGATGTGACCGCCGAGGACGACAACCTCGTCCGGGAACTCGCGGCCACGGATCTCCCCGATGACGTTGCGGGACTCGACATCCGGATATGTCCGTGCTTCCATCTTCAACCTCAGATACACCCGCTCTCCGCGATCCTGCATCCGATGTATCATGCGCGCGTCTTCCGTCGTCAGCGCCGCGTGGGGTATCTGCGGCACATCGGGATCGTACCGCATCGCGCCGGTGTGGGGAGTCTGGATCGAGTACGATCCGGCCGAACGAATTAGTGACGCTACCGCACCTACGCGCGCTGCGGCGACGGCACCATTGGTACGGTACTGAACGTTGAAGCCGTAATTCACCCAATCAGGATCGAACAACACGATCTTACCAAAGGCTTCTTCAGCCCGTGCTTCCAGCTCATCGAAGGACGAGACGACGAGGACGGGGGCGCTGATTCCCTGGGGAGGTGTTCCCACGCTGCCACCCAACCCAAGCATTGGCAACTCGAGGGGGCGGGGAAGCAGCAGTTCCGCCGACTCATGGCCGCGAATCCACCGCGGCACCATGACCGGCTCGCCTCGGATGTTTTCCAGGCCATCGTTCTGCATCTCTTGCAAGATCCAGTCGAGCGCATTCTCGAGGTTGGCAGAGCCGGAAAGCCTGTGCCCGAACTTGTCTACGAGCAGGGAGAGCCGTTCATAGGCCGCGCTGTCCGCGAGCGCGGCGTCAATGAGACGATCGGCCGCTTTCTGATAAGTACGCGCGATGTCCTGAGCGAGCAAATCGGCGGTCGTTGTCACCGAACAGAGCAATATGGTCGTAAGAAAAATTCGACTGATCATTGTTCGCATAGATGGACTTGGGAAAAAGTTGACGAGACCCCGGCTGGCTACGGCGTTATTTAACGCGAAGGTGAGGAATCGGCTAGTGCCGTTCCAACTTGTTTTGGCTCAGCGACGGAGTTGCTTGCCTTGAGGACCTCTGCTCTCCGGATTGCCGGTCTCTTTGGCTAGACTCGTTGGAACGGTACTAGTTGGAACGGTGCTAGCCTTTCGGATCGTGGCCGGCGCGCGCATTATACACCGCATCGTGAATCGTACGCCTTACACCGGCCCTGCCGTCTGGTATGGATGGGATCTCGTCGGCTCCGGCGAGTGGATCTACCAACTTGCCCAGAGTGATGTCGCCGAAATCGACGAGGCCATCGAGACCATTGGCCGCCGGCAAACGCCTGTCAGTGAGCTTGTCAAAGACGATTTCCTACTGCCAACGCTCGGCCCTGTGTTGCAGGAAATGCAACACGAGGTCGTAAACGGTCGAGGCTTTGTGCTCCTGCGTAATCTGCCGGTTGCACGGTACACCAAACACGAGGCAATCACGGCGTACTGGGGGATCGGACTGCATTTCGGATGGCCGATTTCTCAGAACGCCAAGGGTCATCTGTTGGGTCACGTGACCAACATCGGCCTCGACCCGAGCAATCCTCACCACCGAATCTACGCGACGAATGCCCGACACCTCTACCATACCGACTCATGCGACATCGTTGGGCTGCTGTGTTTGCGACCGGCCAAGGAAGGGGGACTCAGCAGCGTGGTGAGCTCCGTGACGATCTACAACGAGATGCTGGCGCAGCGCCCGGACTTGGTCGAAGTCTTGGAGCAACCATTCGTTGTAGACCGCAAGGGCGAAATCCCCGCGGGCAAGGGACCATACTACGAAATGCCCATCTTCAATCACCACGCTGGGCATCTCACGACCATTTACGCCCGAGACTTCATAGAGGCCGCACAGCGGTTTGACGAGGTCCCTCGGTTTCGTCCGGAACAGGTCGAGGCAATGGATCTTTTGGATGCGCTCGCGGCGCGCGATGACATTCGGCTCGATATGACGCTCGCTCCGGGAGATATCCAGTTGCTTCACAATCACCAAACGCTCCACGCTCGGACGGCATTCGAAGACTACCCCGAGCCGGAACGGCGGCGGCATCTCCTCCGGCTGTGGCTCGCACCCCCCAACAGCCGTCCCTTGCCACCCGTCTTCGCCGAGCGATATGGCACGATTGACGTCGGCACTCGGCGTGGGGGGATCGTGGTTCCGGGAGTGAAGCTACACGTGGCTTTGGATCCGGAGTAAGTCGCGGTCGTCGGCCCCCCGCCCCCCGCCCCCCGGCCGCCCCTTGTGATCCTGGCCTCGGGCGCAGTGCAACCCCGGGCTTGCGCCCGGGGTCGGCTCTACCGGGGTGAGGTTGGGGGATCCGCGTTCTCTAAAGCTTCAGCGTCATCCGTGGCTGCTTTAGCGTCATCCGTGGCTCACATCACCAGAACTCCTGTTCCGTCCGTTCGACTGTGCTTCATGTCCTGTAACGCCCGGTTTGCGTCCTCGAGCGAATACGTCGTCACGTGGGGCCGCACGCCGGCCTCGGCGGCTTCCGCCAGCAGCTCGCGACCCTCCTCGCGAGTGTTAGCCGTGACCGACCGGATCTCCCGATCGTAAAACAGGTGTTTCTCGTAGTTGAGCGGAGGGACGTCGCTGAGGTGAATACCCGCGATGGAGAGAACGCCCCCGCGTTCGAGTGCGGCCATGATCGCCGGTACGAGTTTTCCCACAGGGGCAAACAGGATAGCGCTGTCCATCTTGTCTCGCAGGTCTGCGGCGTCGGTGCCAGTCCATACCGCACCCATCTCGGTCGCCATGCGCAGATGGTTCTCACTCCGTGTGACGACATACGGTTCATATCCACGATGCAATGCGAGTTGAAGTACGACGTGGGCGGACGAGCCGAAACCCACGAGCAGCAGCTTGCCACCCTCGGGCACCGAGGCGCGTTTGAGGGCCCTATACCCTATGAGACCGGCGCATAGGAGTGGGGCGTCATGAATGTCGTCGAACTTCTCGGGCAAGCCATAGGCGAAATCTTCGGGCACCACGGCGTGTTCGGCATACCCGCCGTCTGCGTCGTATCCGGTGTAGCGCGAATCGGGGCAGAGATTCTCGCGTGCGCTGCGGCAGAACTTGCAGGTGCCGTCGGTGCTCCTTAGCCAGGCTATCCCGATTCGGTCGCCGATCGAAAACTTCGTGCACCCGTCTCCCAACTCATCGACGACACCGACTGTTTGGTGTCCGGGAATGATCGGGCGGGTCCGTTCCGGGAGATCACCCTCGATGACGTGTAAATCCGTCCGGCACACGGCGCACGCGGTGACCCTCACCCGCAGCTCCCCTTCACCCGGTCGTGGGGGCTCCACCTCACGCAATGTCAGGGGCGGGGGCGATTCATCGATCTCGGCGGAGGCATCGAGTATCATGGCCCGCATAGGGTCGTTCCTCCCTCAGGTCGCGGCCGGGGTTGACACCCCTAACAGGGTGCTGAAAAAGGCACACGGCGGCGGTCGCCGAGGGGAGCGGGCGCCGGACGCGTTGGACGCCGGGGCGCTCGGTCCAGGACCCACCATACGGAAGCCGTGCTGGTTCGGGGGCTTATGTCCTGGCCGGGCGTCCCGGCGTCCTCAGCCCGCTCCCCTCGGCTGCCGCCGCATCGCCCTTTTTCAGGACCCTGTTAAGATATTATCAGTGAGGGACTCATTCCCAAGCCCGGAAAGGACGCAACCTGCATATCCCGGTCGCCGTTCCAGGACGCTACATTTCCTCGGACAACGCTGAGCGATCCGGGCGCACCCGCCCGGATTTAAGTTCTCCAAATTGTGACTCTCGCCATGCCATTTGCGGACCCCGAAACGAGGCCCCTCCCAGAAGATACCCGTCCGGGCATCTTTGCTCCGCCAAACGCACCGCGGCCCTAGCCCGCCCGTCCCGTGAATGTGGGCGTAGTGCGGGCCCGACGGCTCGTCGTCGAACCCGCCACGTTCTTTCATGGAGCCGAAAATGGGTGTGATAACCGTTCCATCCGAAACGGTCTTTCCGACCCTCGAGAGCAACATCCTCGTGGATGGTTTCCACATCGTCATCGATCTGCAAAGATCACATGGATCGATCATGGTGGATGCTTTGGAAGGTAAGGAGTATCTCGATTGTTACGGATATTTCGCTACGCTTCCCGTAGGACACAATCATCCGAAGATGCGCGACGCAGGGTTTCTCGCGTCGTTGACGACGGCGGCCATCAGCAACCCAACGAACAGCGAGGTGTATTCTCGTGAGTTCGCCGCCTTTGTGAAGACGTTTCGCCAGATCGCCGCGCCTGCAGCGTTCCCACATTTATTCTTCATCGCGGGTGGAGCGCTCGCGGTCGAGAATGCGATGAAGGCGGCGTTTGATTGGAAGGCGCAAAAGAACCGGGCCAACGGCATAGAGGGTGGTGCGGACAAGATCCTTCATTTCCGCGAAGCCTTTCATGGTCGCAGCGGATATACGCTGTCGGTCACCAATACCGACGACGTCAAGATCCGAGATTTTCCCAAGTTCGACTGGCCTCGGGTGTTCAATCCGTCGTTGACCTTCCCGATAGACGAATCGGCCATAACCGCAGCCGAAGATCGCTCGGTACACGAAATCGAGTCGGCATTTGCCAAGGATCCGCACGGCATCGCGGCGATTCTCATCGAACCGATCCAATGCGAGGGCGGAGACAACCATTTTCGGCCTGAGTTCTTGCAGCGCTTACGAACGCTTGCCGATGATCACGAGGCACTCTTGATTTTCGACGAGGTCCAAACCGGCATAGGTGCGACGGGCACGATGTGGGCCTACCAACAATTGGGTGTCGAGCCGGACATCATCGCCTTCGGCAAGAAGACCCAGGTGTGTGGGATCATGAGCACCGCGAGGATCGACGAAGTAAAGAACAACGTCTTTCGTGTGTCGTCGCGCATCAACTCGACCTGGGGCGGCAATCTCGTGGACATGGTTCGATGCGCGAGATATCTGCAGATCGTGGAGGAAGAGAATCTCGTCGAGAATGCGGCAAGCGTTGGCAGCACGTTCAAACTCGAGCTGGAGAAACTACATCAGGAGTTTTCGGCGGTGAGTAATGTGCGTAGTCGGGGTCTGATGCTTGCTTTCGATCTGCCGGATGGAAGCGCCCGCGACGCGTTCCGGCAGCAGTGCTGGGAAGCTGGACTTGCCACGCTGGCGTGTGGGCTCCGGTCCGTGCGCTTCCGTCCCGCGTTGGTGTTCAGCGAAGCGGACGTGGAAAAGGTCATAGACATCGCGCGGTCCGTGCTCTCGTCGATGGACAGCCACTAACGACTTGCATAGCGAAGGAGGGATCGCCCGGAAGTGAGTTTAATGCATCTCTACCGAACACCGTGTTTGTCGGCTGCTCACAAGCGATCGTTGCTTCATGAGTTACGACAGGTGGGTTTGTCGGATATAGAGGACATTGAGAGCGAGTTCTGCTTCAATATCTATCCAGACGAATTGAGCGAAGAAAAACTTGGGACGCTTGCATGGCTGCTTCGCGAGACATTCGAACCCGCCCAATTTGGACAAACCTCTTTCCTCGACGGAAACGGTGACGTGTTGGAGGTGGGGCCGCGGATGAACTTCTCCACGGCGTGGTCCACCAACGCCGTTTCCATCTGCCACGCATGTGGATTGCACGAGATACGGCGGATCGAGCGATCGAGACGTTACCTGATCAAGACGCGCGGCCCCCTCGGCGACGAACAGCGGCGCGCGTTTCTCGAAAAGGTTCATGATCGGATGACCGAGTGCCACTACCCGGAGCCGCTCGTGACGTTCGAGACCGGAGTGCAGCCCGAAACCACCGTTGAAATCCCGGTCGTATCGGAGGGGCGGGCGGCGTTGGAGCGTGTGAACCGCGAGATGGGGCTCGCGTTCGACGATTGGGATCTCGACTATTACACCAAACTCTTTGTCGACAAAATCGGTCGTAATCCGACGAACGTCGAATGCTTCGACATCGCGCAGTCAAACAGCGAGCACTCGCGGCATTGGTTTTTCAAGGGACGGCTGATCATCGACGGGGAGGAGATGTCCGATCATCTCATGACGATGATCAGCGACACACTAAAGGCAAGTCCCAGTAATAGCATCATCGCGTTTCGAGACAACTCCAGCAGCATCCGAGGTTTTCCCATCAAGACGATCGTACCGTCACAAGTGGGCGAGCCCTCGGCGTTCGAGGCGTCGGATCTCGTACAACATCTCATCTTTACAGCAGAGACGCACAACTTCCCCTCGGGCGTGGCTCCTTTTCCAGGCGCCGAAACAGGCACCGGAGGACGCATTCGCGACGTTCATGCTACCGGTAGAGGCTCGCACGTCGTCGCGGGCACGGCCGCGTACTGTGTCGGAAACCTACGGATTCCAGGTTATGAGCTGCCGTGGGAGTCCTCTGATTTTGGATACCCAAACCACCTGGCGTCGCCGTTACAAATCGAGATCGAGGCCAGCAACGGGGCGTCTGACTACGGCAACAAGTTTGGCGAGCCGGTCATCCAGGGATACACGCGCTCGTTCGGCGTGCGGATGCCGAACGGGGAACGTCGGGAGTGGATCAAACCGATCATGTTCAGCGGCGGCGTCGGTCAGATCGATGCGCGTCACGTAGAAAAAGAGGCTCCGGCCAAGGGAATGTGGGTCACCAAGATCGGAGGTCCAGCGTATCGAATTGGCATGGGTGGTGGCGCGGCGTCGAGCATGGTACAGGGGGAAAACGTCGCCGAACTCGACTTCAATGCCGTGCAGCGCGGTGACGCCGAAATGGAGCAGAAGGTCAACCGGGTGATCCGAGCCTGCGTCGAGCTCGGCGAGGAAAATCCGATTGTCAGCATTCACGACCAGGGAGCAGGTGGGAACTGTAATGTGCTCAAAGAAATCGTCGAGCCCGCCGGAGCGACGATCGAAGTGCGGGCGATTCCCGTAGGTGATGACACCCTCTCGGTCCTCGAGATCTGGGGGGCGGAGTACCAGGAACAGGACGCACTCCTCGTACGGCCCGAACACAGAGAACTCTTCAGCGGGCTGTGCCGGCGGGAGCGAGTGCCGGTCGCCTTCGTGGGGCAGGTGACCGGTGACGGCAAGATCGTACTGCACGACGAACTAGACGGGTCCACACCCGTCAACCTCGAGCTGGCCGACGTGTTGGGCAGCATGCCACAGAAGGTGTTCGAACTCGAGCGCATCGCTTACAAGCTGGAGCCGCTTCGCCTGCCAGACGCCCTCACGGTCCGAGATGCACTCGACCGCGTGTTCCGACTCTTGTCCGTGGGTTCCAAGCGCTTTCTCACGACGAAAGTCGATCGTTGTGTCACGGGGTTGGTGGCACAACAACCATGCGCCGGACCTCTGCAACTCGCGGTGGCGGACGTGGCGGTGATGGCGCAGAGTCACTCTGCCACGTCCGGTGCTGCCACCGCCATCGGGGAGCAGCCCATCAAGGGTCTGGTCGATCCTGCCGCGATGGCACGGATGTGTGTTGGGGAAGCGTTGACGAACATCGTCTGGGCGTTGGCGACAGAGCTGCAGGACGTCAAGTGCTCGGGCAATTGGATGTGGGCCGCCAAGCTCCCTGGCGAGGGAGCCACACTGTACGACGCGGCCAAGGCGGTGCGTGACATCATGCTGGAGCTTGGCGTGGCCATCGATGGCGGCAAGGACAGTCTCTCGATGGCCGCTCTTGCACCTGGATCTAGCGGTGACGAAACGGTCAAGGGGCCCGGCGCTCTCGTTGTCTCGGCCTACGTCAGTTGTCCGGACATCACGGCAACCGTGACGCCGGATCTCAAGCATCCCGGTGATGGCGTGCTTCTCTACGTCGACCTCGGCAGTGGCAATCACAGACTCGGTGGCTCGGCGCTGGCCCAAGTGTACGAACAGGTGGGCGACGAGACCCCCGACGTGGAGGATACCGGACTTCTCAAGCGGGCGTTTAACACGGTGCAGAAATTGATCGAGCGGCGTCTGATATCGGCCGGACACGATCGCAGCGATGGCGGGCTGGTCACGACACTTTCGGAGATGGCGTTTTCCGGAGATGCCGGCATTGACGTGAACATCTCCGATGATTCCGGGGCCGACCCGGTATCCTATTTCTTCGCCGAAGAGTTGGGCCTCGTACTCGAGGTGAAGTCGGAACATCTGTCGACGGTGCGACAGACATTTGAGAATGCCACGGTCCCCTGCCAACAGATCGGTTCCACGACGGACGACTCCACGATTCGGATACGCTTCAACGGACAGGATGTGGTGAACGAGAGCGTTGCAGCGCTGCGGGACCTTTGGGAGGAAACGAGCTTCCGCCTCGATCGGTTACAGGCGAATCCTGACTGCGTCGATCAAGAGGCCTCGGGCTTGAGGACACGAACCCGACCGCCGTATACCCTGTCGTTTGAACCCAAGCTCACCGACCCGGCACTCCTCGAGCGAGACCGCAAACCCCGCGTGGCGATCATCCGAGAAGAGGGCAGTAACGGTGACCGGGAGATGGCCTCCGCGTTCTTTGCCGCGGGGTTCGAGCCTTGGGACATCTGTATGTCCGACCTGCTCGATGGAAAAGTCGATCTCGGAGACTACCGAGGCATAGCGTTCGTCGGCGGTTTCAGCTTTGCCGATGTTCTGGACTCCGCTAAGGGATGGGCGGGAGTCATTCGATTCAATAAAGATGTTTGGCAACAGTTCGAGGATTTCCACGCCCGCTCGGACACGTTCAGCCTTGGTGTGTGCAACGGATGCCAGCTCCTCGCTTTGCTGGGTTGGGTGCCTTGGCGAGGTATCGCCGATGACATCCAGCCCCGCTTCGTCCACAACGCGTCGGGGCGGTTCGAGTCCCGCTTCAGCACCGTGCAGATTCAGGAAAGCCCGTCGATCATGCTGCAAGGTATGGAGAGAAGCACACTCGGCGTGTGGCTGGCGCACGGCGAGGGTCGATCGTTTTTCCCCCAAGCCGATATTCTGGAACGCGTCGAGCGTGACCGGTTGGCGCCAATACGCTATGTGGATGATCACGGCAACGTCACCGAGAGCTATCCCTTCAATCCCAACGGCTCCGCGGCAGGCATCGCCGCGCTGTGTTCCGACGATGGACGACACCTGGCCGTGATGTCCCATCCCGAGCGAACGTTCCTCACGTGGGAGTGGCCCTGGATGCCGGAAGAATGGAAGGAAACGCTCGAGGCTTCGCCGTGGCTGCGGATGTTTCAGAATGCTCGGGAGTGGTGTGAGGGGACGGGGTGAACCCGGGGGCACGGGGGCACGGGGGCACGGGGGCACGGGGGCACGGGGGCACGGGGGCACGGGGGCACGGGGGCACAGGGGCACAGGGGCACAGGGGCACAGGGGCAGGGGAGGCAGAGGGAGGAGCGAGGGGCAGCACGGGGCAGCGGAGGCCGGGTGACTTCAGATTCTAGCAGGTTGCGGAAAAATTGATGGTGAGCCGCGTTTGTCCGGGTAACACGACGGTGTACCAGCGTGCGGTCCCCTATTACCGCCCCCGCGGTGCGGTCGGCGTGACGAATGCGGCCCACACTGCCCCATCAGGGGCTGCCTCCGGCCAGGGTCAGGGTGCGTATCCGCATCAGATTGTAGACCGCGGCCGTGAACGTAAACACCCACCCGACCCGCGGGGTCCCGCGATGTCGGAGTTTGCGTAACAACCCAATCGTCTTGCCCCACCCGTAGATCTCTTCCACTTTTTTGCGCTGCCGTTGACTGATCGCATAGCTGGGATGGCGCGTCGTCCGGCCATCCACCGCGCTCCGCAACCGCGTGCGGTGCACGTTCGGCGTGACGTGGGGCGTCCAGCCCAACGCCCGCAGCGTGTCGACAAACCCGCACCGATCATAACCCTTGTCCGCCCCCAACGTCCGACGCCGGGCCGTCGGCGGTAAGCTCCCCACCATCGCCAGCGCACTCGCACACTCCGCCTCGTAGCCGGGCTGCGTCACGTCGGTCGCCACCACGAGCCCGTGCCGATTATCCATCAACACACTCGCCAAGTACGCCAATTGCGCGCCTTGCCCCCCACTCTTCCGCGTCAACCGCGCCTCCGGGTCCGTCCGCGACGCATGCGTCGCATTCGTCCGTTTCTCCTGGCGAAACGTCACGCTCGGATTCCCCGGATCATCGTCCGTTGGCGGGCGGGTGCCGGCCTTCGGCTGAAAACTCTTCTGACTCGCCCACGCGTCCAGCAAGGTCCCGTCGACGGTGAAATGCTCATTCGACAACAACGCCCGCCGCTCCGCCTCCTGTAACACTTCGGCCAGAAACGCATCCGCGATGCCCCCCTCGACCAGCCGCGTCCGATTCTTCGTAAAGACCGTCGGCACCCACACCGCGTCGTCCAGATTCAACCCCACAAACCATCGGTACAGGATGTTGTAATCGAGCTGCTCCATCAGCTGCCGCTCGCTCCGGATCGTATACACCACCTGCAGCAATAACGCGCGTAACAAATGTTCCGGGGGAATCGACGGCCGGCCCCGCCGCGCGTACAGCCGGTCCAACTGCGGCGAGAGCCGGGCTAACACCGGGTCCACCAGCGCCCGCAGGGCGCGCAACGGATGGTCGGAGGGCACCCGATCCTCCGCACTGATATAGCTGAACAGCGCCGACTGATTCGTCTTGTTCCCGCGCATCGTGGCACTCCCATCGAGGTCCCTCTACGATAAGAACTTCCGGCTCGCGATGCTATCGTCCATTACCCGACTTTTTCCGCAACCTGCTAGATTCTAGCAGGTTGCGGAAAAATTCATGGTGAGCCGCGTTTGTCCGGGTAACACGACGGTGTACCAGCGTGCGGTCCCCTATTACCGCCCCCGCGGTGCGGTCGGCGTGACGAATGCGGCCCACACTGCCCCATCAGGGGCTGCCTCCGGCCAGGGTCAGGGTGCGTATCCGCATCAGATTGTAGACCGCGGCCGTGAACGTAAACACCCACCCGACCCGCGGGGTCCCGCGATGTCGGAGTTTGCGTAACAACCCAATCGTCTTGCCCCACCCGTAGATCTCTTCCACTTTTTTGCGCTGCCGTTGACTGATCGCATAGCTGGGATGGCGCGTCGTCCGGCCATCCACCGCGCTCCGCAACCGCGTGCGGTGCACGTTCGGCGTGACGTGGGGCGTCCAGCCCAACGCCCGCAGCGTGTCGACAAACCCGCACCGATCATAACCCTTGTCCGCCCCCAACGTCCGACGCCGGGCCGTCGGCGGTAAGCTCCCCACCATCGCCAGCGCACTCGCACACTCCGCCTCGTAGCCGGGCTGCGTCACGTCGGTCGCCACCACGAGCCCGTGCCGATTATCCATCAACACACTCGCCAAGTACGCCAATTGCGCGCCTTGCCCCCCACTCTTCCGCGTCAACCGCGCCTCCGGGTCCGTCCGCGACGCATGCGTCGCATTCGTCCGTTTCTCCTGGCGAAACGTCACGCTCGGATTCCCCGGATCATCGTCCGTTGGCGGGCGGGTGCCGGCCTTCGGCTGAAAACTCTTCTGACTCGCCCACGCGTCCAGCAAGGTCCCGTCGACGGTGAAATGCTCATTCGACAACAACGCCCGCCGCTCCGCCTCCTGTAACACTTCGGCCAGAAACGCATCCGCGATGCCCCCCTCGACCAGCCGCGTCCGATTCTTCGTAAAGACCGTCGGCACCCACACCGCGTCGTCCAGATTCAACCCCACAAACCATCGGTACAGGATGTTGTAATCGAGCTGCTCCATCAGCTGCCGCTCGCTCCGGATCGTATACACCACCTGCAGCAATAACGCGCGTAACAAATGTTCCGGGGGAATCGACGGCCGGCCCCGCCGCGCGTACAGCCGGTCCAACTGCGGCGAGAGCCGGGCTAACACCGGGTCCACCAGCGCCCGCAGGGCGCGCAACGGATGGTCGGAGGGCACCCGATCCTCCGCACTGATATAGCTGAACAGCGCCGACTGATTCGTCTTGTTCCCGCGCATCGTGGCACTCCCATCGAGGTCCCTCTACGATAAGAACTTCCGGCTCGCGATGCTATCGTCCATTACCCGACTTTTTCCGCAACCTGCTAGTAGATTCTTGATTGCAGATCGCTGGTTTGAGGAAGCCGGGGGTTGGGACAGTTCGGCCAATCTCGAATCTCGAATCACAAATCTCGAATCTGAAATCCATCGGCTCTTGAGAGCCGATTGACATAATATACCCTACCTGGGTATAGTATTTCTATGAAACACGCCGAGCACACGAGTCAGCTGGCCCGCCTCCGCCGTATCGAGGGACAGGTGAAGGGCCTGATCGGGATGATCGAGGACGAGCGGTATTGCGTCGATATCCTGACGCAAGCCCGCGCGATACGCGCGGCGCTCAAGAAGGTCGAGGGCGCCATCCTGCAGGAGCACGTGGAGCACTGCGTCGCCGGGGCGTTCGAGAGTGGCGATCGGAAAGAGGAACGCGCCAAGATCGACGAGTTAATAACCGTCTTCGGGCGCTACTCGGACTGACCGGCTACTTGGACTAACCCGCTACTCGGACTAACCCGCTACTCGGACTAACCCGCTACTCGGACTAACCCGCCGATGCCTCACGACCACCACCATCATCACGACGCGGCTCCGTCGGCCCCCGCTGCGAAGACGACGGACCCCGTGTGCGGTATGACCGTCGACGCGAGCAGCGAACATCGAGCGGAGTACGACGGTGAGCGATACGCATTCTGCTGCGGCGGGTGCCGGACGAAGTTCGTCGAGGATCCGGGACGCTACGTTGCGCGGGCCGCGGCGCCGCCGGCTCCATCGCCGGTTCCAAACACCACCGCCTATGTGTGTCCCATGTGCCCCGAGGTTCGGGAGGACACACCGGTGGCGTGCCCGAGTTGCGGTATGGCGCTAGAACCCGAGCTTCCCACGGTGCTTGCCACGCGGACGGAGTACACGTGTCCGATGCATCCAGAGATCGTTCGCGACGAACCGGGGTCGTGCCCGATCTGCGGGATGGCTTTGGAACCAGTCACCGTGACCGTCGAGGAGGAGGAAAACCCCGAACTAAAGGGCATGACGCGCCGGTTCTGGGTGAGTGTGGCGCTATCCCTACCGATCTTGTTCATCGCCATGGGGGAGCTCATTCCCGGCAACCCGGTCGCCGGTGTGATTCCGAGCGGTGTGTCGTCGTGGATCGAACTCGCGCTCGCGGCGCCTGTGGTGCTCTGGGGTGGATGGCCGTTCTTTGTGCGCGGCTGGCGGTCGGTGGTAACACGCAACCTGAACATGTTTACGCTGATCGCGCTCGGTGTTGGGGTGGGATTCGGCTACAGCGTAATCGCAACGCTGTTCCCCAAGATCTTTCCGAGTTCGTTTCGCAACGAGGCCGGCGAAGTGGGTGTGTACTTCGAGGCGGCGGCGGTGATCGTTGCGCTCGTATTGCTGGGTCAGGTGTTGGAGCTTCGGGCACGCGGCCGCACCGGCGCGGCCATCCGGGCCCTGTTGGGGTTGGCGCCGAACATCGCCCATCGTCTCGGCGATGAGGGCAGTGAAGAAGACATTCCGCTGGATCGCGTGCAGCCGGGCGATCGGCTTCGTGTCCGACCCGGTGAGAAAATTCCGGTAGATGGAGTCGTCCTCGACGGCGTCAGCGCGGTCGATGAATCCATGATCAGTGGCGAGCCCATTCCTTTAGAGAAGACAACCGGCGACCGCGTGGTGGGCGCGACGGTGAACGGCAACGGCATGCTGGTGATGCGCGCCGTGCGTGTGGGCGCCGATACGCTGTTATCACAAATCGTTCGCATGGTTGCCGAGGCGCAGCGCAGTCGTGCACCGATCCAGAAGCTCGCCGACGTGGTCGCGGGTTATTTCGTTCCGGGTGTGGTGATCATTGCGGTCGTTACGTTTGCCGCGTGGGCATTGCTGGGGCCCGAGCCGCGGATGGCGTACGCCCTGGTGAACGCCGTCGCGGTGTTGATCATTGCCTGTCCCTGCGCGCTCGGGCTCGCGACACCCATGTCGATCATGGTGGCCGCAGGGAAGGGTGCCGGCATCGGCGTGTTGTTCAAAAACGCTGAGGCCATCGAGGTTCTCGAGAAGGTCGACACGCTCGTCGTCGACAAAACGGGCACGCTCACGGTGGGCAAACCCAAACTCGTGAGTGTGCTGCCTGTTGCAGGGGGAGATGACGCGGAACTGCTGAGGTTGGCCGCGAGTTTGGAGCGAGGAAGCGAGCATCCCCTTGCGGCGGCGATTGTACAAGGGGCCGCCGACCGAGGGCTTTCGCTGTCGGAGCCCGAGTCATTCGAATCTGTCACGGGGCGCGGCGTCAAAGGATCCATTGCGGGCAAGACGGTCGTTCTCGGCAATCAACAGTTTCTGGCGGACCTCGGGGTATCAACTGGGGATCTGCCGGAGCGTGCCGACGCCAACCGCGCCGAGGGACAGACGGTAATGTTCGTGGCCGTCGACGGCGGTGCCGCAGGTCTGTTGGGCGTTGCAGACCCCATCAAGGACACGACCGAGCAAGCCATCCGTCACCTGCACGAGGAAGGCGTTCGCATAACCATGCTCACGGGAGACAGTCGTGCCACGGCCGAAGTTGTCGGTCGCCGGCTGGGTATCGACCAGGTGGTCGCCGAGGTGCTTCCCGATGAGAAGGCCGCGGTCGTTCGGCGACTGCAAGAGGAAGGCCGCATCGTCGCGATGGCCGGCGACGGCATCAACGATGCGCCGGCGTTGGCTCAAGCCCAGGTCGGCATCGCGATGGGGACCGGAACCGACGTGGCGATGGAAAGTGCCGACGTCACGCTCGTGAAGGGCGATTTACGTGGCATCGTGCGGGCGCGCCGTTTGAGCCGGGTAACGATGGGGAATATCAAGCAGAACCTCTTCTTCGCTTTCGTTTATAACAGTCTTGGCGTGCCGGTGGCGGCGGGGGTGTTGTATCCCTTTTTCGGGCTGCTCTTGAGCCCGATGATCGCGGCGGCTGCCATGAGTTTCAGCTCGGTTTCCGTCATCACTAACGCACTGCGGTTGCGCGGTGCTAGGGTCTAGCCGTGGCCCATCCTTCCACAAATGAGAGGACGTCGCATGCAACGCACGACGATCGGGTTCGCGTGGGTCTTGGCTGCCGCCATCACGGCAGTGAGCCCGTCAACCGCACACGCGCAGGAGCAGTACAACGCGTCATCGCGCGGAACGAGACTCCTCGAGGGAGGAAACGGCTTTGCCATCAAGATGTTGGTTGAGCGATCGAACCTTGGCGGAGGGGAAGTCGAGATCGGCGAGATCACTTTTCCCGTCGGCTCCGGCCAAAGTAGAAGAGGCCACGTGCACGGGACCGTTGAGATCTTCTATGTGCTGTCGGGAGAACTCGATCACATCGTCAATGACGAGTCGCACATCTTGACGCCCGGCATGGTGGGCATCGTGCGAACCGGTGACAGTGTGGTGCACCGCGTCGTCGGCGACGAGCCGGTCAAGGCGTTGGTGATCTGGGCCCCCGGTGGCGAGATTGACGGTATTGCGCGCAACCTGCGGGAGATTCCGATCGAAAGAGATTGAGGATCGCGTCACAGCCTCCCGCGACGGCTCGGCAGGTTGTACCCATCACTTATCGCGCGGCGCCGGAATCCCCATCGACCATATACGGGGTGGTGCTGGTGATTCCTGCGGCCGAGTTAGACGCCGATGGTGCGTAAGCCGCTGGCCCGCGCCGCGGTCCCGAGCGCCCGATCGTGCGTCGCCATCACGATATCCTCGCCGCGCACCTCACGCCACATCAACGCCGTCGCGAGGTGAATGGCGTCCAGCGTCCCAAGCGGTGTCGGGACCGGCTGCGATGCACGGTTCAATATGGCCATGCTCGGTTCGACGGTTTCCATTTGCTCGGTGAGGCGATAAACCGTTTCGCGACGCTGTGCCAGCGCTTCGTCAGAGATGTCTGCTAGGAATCGAAGTCGGTCCAACGTACGGAGGCTTTCGACTTCAACCAGGGCGCTCGCCACCCCGAGTTCAATGGCTTTCCACTGCTTGAGTTTTCCACGCTGGCCGAGGACGGCCCGTAGCAAGACGGAGGCGTCAACGTAGGCGATCACCGTTCGGCTTGCCGCTCCTCGAGCAGCAGGTCGACGACGTCCAGGTCGATGCGAAGTGGTGGGGGCAAGACGACATCTTGGAGGGTCGCATTGGGATTCACGGGGTCGCGAATCTTCAAAGCCTGCTCCTGTCCGATCGGCACCATTCGAGCTACGGGCGTGTCGCGGTCGAGGACCGTCACCACGTGACCCCGCCGAACATAGCGGAGGTGTTCGCTCAGGCGGGCCTTCAAGTCGGCAATCCGTACTCGACGCATAGTAGTCATAAGATAGTCATAATTAGTCATCTTGGCAATCTCCGGCCGCGGTCAAGCTGTCGATTCGTTCCCGGTGCGGTAACGGCGAGGCATGCGGCGCCGGTACGCGGCTCGGCACGGGCAAAATTTGTTGCCCGGTGCGCTAAAGCGCGGGCTCGGCCGGACGGGTGAACCCGTCCGACACGTCTTGAAAGACGTTCAATCGTGGCCGACGTGGCCGATGGCGTGATTGGAATGCCGTTGCGGTTGGTTTCTCACATAGTCGATTATCCGATCGAGATTCTCCGGGCTGATGGAGCGTAGATCGTATCCACTCGCCCACTTGAGGGGCCGACCCTCGGCTGCGCGTTCTTTGTTGATGAGCCGTGCACTGGCTCCTTTGAACCCCTGAACGATTCGCGGAATGTTCCATACTGGGGGCAATCGTAGTGCTAGGTGGACGTGATTGGCCACGATTCCAACGGCGAGGACGCGCACGTCGTGGCGGCGTGCTTCGGCGGCCAAAAATTGCCGGAGAAACGCCTCCGCCGGTGGATCGATCATCGACAATCGACCGTCGGTCGTCCAAAAGAGATGTGCGTACAGTCTTACGGGCATAGCAGGAGCGCTAACCGAAGCTGTCGCACGCGCATCATCGAGCCATCCCGGTTCGTGGCGAAGAATTGCGAGAAGGTGCGTCTTTTAAGACGCGTCGCGGCCCTTCGAGGGCCGCGGCCGAGCCCGCGCTTTAGCGCACCGGGCAACGGGAAACGGCCGTGCTTACTCGTGCGCTTTGGTGCACCGGAACGCGAACAGTTGCGTCTACTCGTTCGTCCCAACCCACGGACCACGAACGGGGGCCAACTCGTCCGCCTAGCGCACGGACATCAGGAAACAGCGGTGCCTATCCACGTGCCTCGTGCCGCCCTTCCGTCTACGATGTCCCCGAATTAGCCTACTGACGCCATTCGTCGAGGGTGTGACGTGACACTGACCGCGAAACAAGTGGCGCGGCTCCGGGCCGACACGCCGGGCTGCGCCGAGCGAATTCATTTGAACAACGCTGGTGCGGGGCTCATGCCAAAGTCCGTGTCGGACGCGATCCACCAACACCTCGAGCTCGAAAGTCGCATCGGCGGTTACGAGGCAGCGGATGCCGAGGAGGATGCGATACGCGCCGCCTACGGTGCCGTGGCCGGATTCATCGGGTGTGAGCCGCGAAACGTGGCCTTTGTTGAAAACGCAACCGTCGCCTATGCGCAGGTGCTTTCGTCGATCCCGTTCGAACGCGGGGATCGCATCCTCACGAGCACCGACGATTACATCTCCAACCAGATCATGTTTCTTTCGCTGGCTCGCCGCTTGGGGGTCGAGATCGTGAGGGCGCCGAACATGCCGGGGGGCGGTGTGGACGTCGACGCGATGAACGAAGTGGTTCGACGCGACCGACCGAGGTTGGTGGCGTTGACGCACGTGCCCACCAATTCAGGCCTCGTCCAGCCGGTTCGGGAGGTTGGTGAAGTGTGTCGGGATGCCGAGGTGTGGTACTTGGTGGACGCCTGCCAATCTGTCGGACAACTCCCGGTCGAGGTCGGAGAGATAGGGTGCGATTTTCTGAGCGTCACCGCACGAAAGTTTCTTCGCGGACCGCGGGGCTGTGGATTTCTCTTTGCCTCCGATCGCGTGTTGGATGCGGGCCTGGAGCCGTTGTTCATCGACATGCGAGGGGCGGCATGGACGGACGCCGACGCGTACGCTCCGTACGACAGCGCGGCCCGATTCGAAAACTGGGAGTTTGCCTACGCCCTCGTGCTGGGCACCGGCGAAGCGGTTCGCTACGCCGCGGCGATCGGTATGGACATGATTGCAAAACGCACCACGGATCTCGCCGGTCTCACGAGAAGGAAGCTCCAGGACGCTGGTCTGCGCACGCTCGATCGGGGGTCACAGCAGTGCGGCATCGTGACGGTGGAGATTCCCAATTGGAAGGGGCCCGCGTATCACGCGGAGCTGCAACGACGAGGGATCAATACAGCGGTAAGCACCAGAGCATACGCTGTGATCGACTTCGACGACAAGGGCGTCGATTGGGTTCTCCGCGTCTCCCCGCACTATTACAACACCGAAGAGGAGATCGAGTCGGCGGTGTCCACCATCGCCGAGTTGGCTGCATCGCGTACCCTTTCTTGAGTCCCAGCCGTCTTATATGTGAGAAGTGAGAAGTGAGAGGTGAGAAGTGAGAAGGCCTCACAACCCCGCTCGGGTGGGGAGGTGTGGCCCTCTCACCTCTCACTTCTCCCTTCTCACCCCAACAAGGCTTGAATCTGCGTACGTCCCTGATGACCTTTGATCCTTCACCTACCTATCCCTTCTACGGTCCCCGCATGCATTCTCGTCGACATCGACCGCGGTTCCTTTCGGATCGCCGACACGCTTGGAGCGTCGTTGTGGCTCTGGCGACCCTCTCGGCTGGTCCGGCCGCTGCCCAGGAAAATGCCACGTTGCCGTCTGCAACGGCTCATCGCATGGCGGCGTCGGAGCGGATTCAACTCGACGGTTTGCTCGACGAGGCGGTGTGGCAGTCCGCTCCCCCGGCTTCGGGTTTTCGCCAGCATGAACCGATCGAAGGGGCCCCTGCGACGGAAAAGACCGAAGTGAGGGTGGTGTACGATGGGACGACGCTGTACGTCGGCATCATGGCCTACGACTCGAATCCCGACGCGGTGATTGCGCGAGTGCTGCAGCGCGACCGGGTGATGCGCGGTGCGCTGTTCGGGCGGTTTCGATTCACGAGCGATGACGGTGTTGCGATCTTGTTCGACACGTTCCACGATCATCGCAACGCCATGATCTTCGCCACGAACCCCAACGGCGCGGAGTTCGATGCAATTCTGTCGGATGAAGGCCGCGAGGTGAACGTGGACTGGCGTGGTGTCTGGCGGGTGGCCGCGTCGCGCACGACCGATGGGTGGTCGGCGGAATTCGCGATCCCGTTCCGTACGCTGCGTTACCCCCCCAGCGATGAAGATGCCTCCTGGGGCTTCAATGTGTTTCGCTCGATCCGCCGCAAGAACGAGGACGTGCTGTGGAGCTCTTGGTCTCGCAACAACGAAGGTTTCCACCGTGTGAGTCGCGCGGGTCATCTCGCGGGGCTGGCTGATCTGCCTCGTGCGGGTGCGAACATCGAGTTCAAGCCCTATATCCTCGGCGGCGTGGCACAGACCAGGGGCGGGGGCGGGGGCGGGGGCGCACTCGACGACTCAACGCCGATGCAGAGTTCGATCTGGGATTCGACGCGAAATACGAGGTCAGGCCCGGATTGGTGCTCGACGCAACGGTCAATACCGATTTTGCGCAAGTCGAAGCCGACGACGAGCAGGTGAACCTGACGCGGTTCAGCCTATTCTTCCCAGAGAAGCGCGAATTTTTTCTGGAGAACTCGGGGATCTTCGAGTTTGGAGACCGAGGGTTTTTTGAGCCGCCGCCGTATCTGCTTTTCTTCTCGCGCCGCATCGGTATCGCCCCCGAGGGGGAAGTGCCGGTGCTCGGTGGGCTGCGCTTGACGGGCCGTGTCGGGGAGCAACGGATCGGTGTGTTGAATGTGGTCACCGACGATGCTTTCGGGCGACCAAAAACAAATTTCGCGGTCGTCCGCGTGACGCACGATGCAGGAACGAACAACTATGTTGGCGCGATGATGACCGACCGCCGTACAAGGGACGGCTGGAACACGACGGGAGGTGTGGATTGGTCGTTCTGGCCCACGTCCCGGCTCGCTTTCACCGGATTTGTGTCGGCCACTGCCACGTCGGGAGCGGGCGGAGAGGGCAGTGCGTTCCGCGGCGCGCTCGACTACACGAGTGATTTATTCGGATTTAATTTCTCTCACCTGTCGATCAGTCCCGACGCACGTGCCGACATGGGCTTCATTACGCGAACCGATATCAGGAGATCGAGCGCGTTTTTCCGCATGACGCCTCGGCCCCGAACCCTTGGCTTGCGCAGTATCATTTTGTTCTTGAGCTCGAGACATGATATGCGGACAGACGGGAGGCTGCAGGATTGGCTCATCGGCCCGTCGGTCAATCCGACATGGAACAGTGGGGAAAATTTCGGCATCGATTATCGATTCGGTTTCACGCGTCTCGATGGTGACGCCGCTATCAGCGGCATCACCGTGCCCGCAGGGGATTACGATACCTGGTTTGTCGGTCTCAGAGGGGGAACGAGCTCGAATCGGCCCGTCGTGCTGAGGGGGAATGCTCGTTATCAGAGCATCTACGATGGAGACATTACGACGATCGGGGGAACGGTCAGGCTCATCCCCAACGCCAACGTCTCGGCGGTGGTTGGCTACAGGCACAATCGCATCGATTTGCCCAACGGCTCGTTGGATGCGGATATCGGAAGCGTCCGCCTCGCCGTGGCGCTGACGACGCAGTTCACCGTGGACGCGCTCCTCCAATACAACCAGGCTGACGACGCGCTGTCGGCCAACATCCGGTTCAACTTCATTCACACGCCGGGTAGCGATCTCTTTCTGGTGATCAACGAACAGCGGGGGATGTCGGATTCTATCTGGGATCTCAATACGAGATCGACGGTGGCGAAGATTACGTACCTGGCCAGGATCTAGATGAGGTGGGAACCAGGTGCTGGAGAGAAGGGTTTAGGTTTCAGGTTTCAGGTTTCAGGTTATAGGTTTCAGGTGAGAGGTCTTGGGGGAGGGGTGGTGGCCCCTGAAACCTGAAACCTGGAACCTGCCGTGAAAGAGAGGTCCCATGACCTTGTCGATATTCGCCGTCATCGCCGTCATCGCCGTCATCTCCGTCCTATTTCTCTACCACTACCGACCGTATTGGGCGTGGGTGATCCCTGGTACCGCCACAATCGGTTGGTGGGGGTATACCAGCGGCTCGGACGTCCCCGCGTTACGCGTGGTCGCTGTCGGCTTCCTGGTCGTGGCCTTGCTCTTTGGCCTGCGACCATTACGACGGATTCTTCTGACGTCGTGGCTCATCAAGCTCATCAAACAACTCCTGCCACGAATTGGAGAGACCGAGCGCATCGCCCTCGAGGCGGGAACCGTGTGGTGGGATGGTGATCTGTTTTCGGGAAATCCCGATTGGCGCAAGCTGCTCGACTTCAAAGTCCAACCGCTGTCCGAAAGCGAACGGGCGTTCCTGAACGGACCGGTCGAAGAGGTGTGCGCGATGCTGAAGGAGTGGGAGGTCGTGCAACACGGCGATCTGCCCGACGAGGTGTGGCAGTTTCTGAAACGGCACGGCTTCTTCGGTATGATCATTCCCAAAGAGCACGGGGGGTTGGGTTTTTCCGCGGCGGCGCACTCGGCCGTGATCGTGAAGCTGGCGAGCCGCAGCATCACGGCTTCGGTGACGGTGATGGTTCCCAACTCGCTCGGGCCTGCGGAGTTGATTCTCCACTACGGAACCGACGAGCAAAAGCAACGCTACTTGCCACGGCTCGCGTCCGGCGAGGAGATTCCCTGTTTTGCCCTCACGGGTCCAGAAGCCGGCAGCGATGCCGCAGCGACGCAGAGCGAGGGCATCGTGTGCCGCGGAACGTTCGGCGGCGAAGAAGTGTTGGGAATGCGTCTCAACTGGCGCAAGCGGTACATCACGCTCAGTCCGGTGGCGACGCTAATCGGATTGGCGTTTCGCCTGCGCGACCCCGACGGATTAATGGGTGACAAGAAGGATCTTGGCATCACCTGCGCCTTGGTCCCTGCCGACCTTCCCGGCATCGACATCGGAAAGCGGCACGACCCGATGGGCGTACCGTTTCACAATGGTCCCACCCGCGGGCACGATGTGTTTGTGCCATTGGATTTCATCATTGGCGGTCGCGACCGCGCTGGTGAGGGCTGGCGCATGCTCATGGCGAGCCTGGCGGCCGGTCGATCGATCTCTCTTCCGGCGCTTTCCGTTGCGTCGGCGCAATTTTCCACCCGCCTCGTCGGCGCGTACGCAACAGTGCGCGAGCAGTTCGACACACCAATCGGCCGGTTCGAAGGCATCGAGGAGCCGCTCGCCAAGATCGGTGGCCTGACATATTTGATGAATGCAGCGCGAATCATGACGGCGGGGGCGGTCGATGCGGGAGAAAGTCCCGCCGTCCCATCTGCGATCGTCAAGGCGTACCTCACGGAATGCATGCGCATCGTCGTGAGCCATGCAATGGACATCCGCGCCGGCGCGGCCATCTGTCGCGGCCCGCGGAACATGCTGGCCAACGCGTATCAGGCCGTCCCGATCGGTATCACCGTTGAGGGGGCCAACATCCTCACTCGCTCGATGATCATCTACGGCCAAGGGGCCATTCGTTGCCATCCCTACGTACAACACGAGATACGCGGAGCCGCCGAAGGAGACGTCACGATGTTCGACCGGGCGTTCTTCGGTCACGTCGGCTATGTCGTGTCGAACGCGGTTCGGGCGTTCGTGTTGGGGTTGACGAACAGCCGTTTTGTTCGTGCTCCCGTGCAGGGTCGCGGCCGCACGTTTTTTGGCAAATTCACCCGAATGAGCTCGGCGTTTGCCTTGGTTTCGGACGTGGCGATGGGCACGTTGGGTGGACGACTCAAACGTCGGGAAAAGATCACGGGCCGCCTCGCGGACGCGCTCGCGTGGATGTATCTCGGCTCGGCAACGATGAAACGTTTCGTCGACGAGGGACAACCGGAGCGTGACTATTGCTTTGTGAAGTACGCCCTGGTCGAGGCGCTCTACAACATCCAGAAGGCGTTGGTTGGAGTTCTCGAAAACTTGCCCAATCGCCCCGCTGCCTGGCTGTTGCGGCCGCTGATCTTTCCACTCGGCGCGCGTTACCGGCCGGCCAACGATAAGGTGGGTGGCGCCGTCGCACGCGAGATGCTCGAAGACCGAGAGGCAAGGCTCCACCTCACGAGCGATATCTATATCCCGCCACCCGATGAACCGGGGTTGGGGCGCCTAGAGTATGCGCTCGATCACGCGGTGACCGCGTTGGCCGTCGAGACCAAGATTCGCGACGCGGTGCGTGCCGGTCGTCTCGATCGCGGGCCGGGCGACGTCTTGCTCGAGCAAGCACTTGCCGCGGGCGTGATCACGGAGGAGGAGCGACAGCAGGTGACTGCGGCCGACGAAGTGCGGAACGAAGTGATCCAGGTCGATTCGTTCGAGCCGGATGTGTTTCAAACACTCCGTGGTTAGAAACGGCGGTGGAGTTCACCGCAGAGCACGCAGAGAGCGCAGAGGTTGTTCTGGGGTCATTCACTAAATCTCTGCGCCCTCTGCGCCCTCTGCGCCCTCTGCGGTCTCTGCGGTGATTGTTTTTCCCGATCTGGTCGTCGATAGGCACCGTCCCGGGAGCACTCTTGCTGGTAACGGTCTTACCGATACGATTTCTGGGTCCTGCGCAATTTACGTCGCATGATCGGGCGGTTGGGGGACCGCCGCGCAACTTCTTGGAAGCCCGCTTTTTCGAACGCCGATGCGATGCCGGTCCACGCAAACGCATCCGCCATCGTTGCCTTGGGGTCGTTGGGGTATCCCTCGATTGCGGGAGCGCCATGCTGCCGCGCGAAATCCACTGCCGCTTTGAGGAGCTTCACCGAAACGCCACGGCCGCGATAACCTCGTTTCACAAAGAGACACGACACAGACCACACCGGTGAATCATCCACGGGCTCGAGGATCCTGGATCGCTCTAAGAAGGAACGGGAGCTCCTCGGCGCGACCGAACACCAACCGATGGGTTCTCTCTTCGAATAAGCCAAAATGCCCGGCACCTCGCCCGACGAGACGATCTTCTTGAAGGCTCGCTTGTTTCCGCTGCCCTTGCGGCGTTCGTAGTCTGCATTGGTCGAGCGCCAGACCATACACCAGCATCCCCCACAGGCGCCGCGCGCGCCAAAGAGACGTTCGAGGTCGGGCCACCGATCGGGAGTAGCGGGGACAATCTCGATCTTGGGGGGCCGCTTCTGTGCCATGGTCTGTAAGGTACAGCCGGTGGTCCGCGTAGTCTTCGACTTGTCGATCAGGGTGTTGGCCCCCGGCCGGGTTGACACGGGGCACATCAGCAAGGAATATCTCTCACCATGCCCCAGAACTCGAGCGATGGTTTCCCGTACCTCCTTTGGAACAAGGCGGTTTTGCCCTACTGCACCTGTACGAGGGCGGGGGCGGCCACGATCCGCCGCCCAGCCCAACAGCCTCCTCGGCGGCATTTGCCGCTGATCACAACTGCGCACGCCCGCCCCCGCCCCCGCGCGAACAGCGGGCCCCAAGCCCAGCCCGCTCCACCTCGTCACGGCAGGTGGACTCCATGAACACGCTCCCCGGCGTTCTTCCTACCTCTCGACGCATGGGTCTGATGGCCGTCTTGGTCTCGGCGTTTGTGTTGCAAACGTTCCTCGTGTACAGCGACGACACAGGCAGGAACCTGCCTCCCTTATCGGGCGAGGCGCTCGAGGGTCGAGCGGTCTGGCTCAGCAACAACTGCCAGGCGTGCCATCAGTTCTATGGCTTCGGCGGTTTTCTGGGGCCGGACCTCACCAATGCCGCTGCTCGGCTCGATAGGGCCCGGCTCGACGAGGTGCTCACCAACGGTGTGGCGCAGATGCCGGCCTTCCATTTGAGCGACACCGAAATCAGCGCGATCGAGGCGTACCTGCGGGAGATGGACGCCACGGGTATCGGTCAGGCCAGAGCCCCGCTTCCCGATCTTCCGGCGTTCCGTGGGAGTATCCGTGACGCCATCGACGGGGGCGCGATGTCGGCGGAGGCGTCGAAAGGCGGTGAGGGGTTTTTGTCGGGCGCGTGCACCGGATGCCACGCAGCGCTTGCGCCGCGACGCATAGGCGCGTATTTGGCACCGGATTTGTCGAGCGCCGTCAACGACCTGAGCGATGGCGAAATCCTCAACGTGCTCGAGGCTGGTCGACCGGCTCTCGGGATGCCACCGACGGGGCTGGCCGCCTCTCAAAGAGGTGAAATGCTGGCCTTCCTGCGCTGGTTGGCCGCCAATCGGACACAACTACAGGACCGTACCCGTGGGGGAGACTCCGGGGGCATTCCGTGGTGGGAGTTTCGCTGATGGTCGGCGACCGCGATCGGATCGTCGCACTGCATCTGCGCCTCGCCCTGCTGGCCATTGGGCTCGCGTACACATTCGGCGCGATGAGCGTGTTGCACTATCTACCCTCTGCTTCTGTCGCCCTGCAGTCGCTCGGGCTGGGCCTCCCCGCGCTGCGGCCACTCCACACGACGTTTGCGCATACGTGGATCTATGTCGCGAATCTTGCACTCATCTATTCGTTCCTTGCCGCACAACGCCCCCAAGGATTGGACGCTGCCGATCGCAAGCGTGTTGTGTTCCACACCGTTTGTTGGGTGGTGGGCGGTGGTGGGGTCATATTGACGTTGTTGTTTGGCGTAACGTCGGGGCGCGAATATCTCGGGTTTCACCCGGCGTTTTCGGCCATGTTTTTTTCGGGTTGGGTAGTGTTTGCGTTCACCTTTTTCAAGTACGTTGCCAAAGGTTTCTGGCGTCGTCCGGTGTACGTCTACATGTGGACCATCGGCGTCTTGTACTTCATGTACACGTTCGCCGAGGCGCACGCGTACATGCTCCCGTTCGTGCACCAATATCCGGTCGCCGATCTTCAGATTCAGTGGAAGGCGGCAGGAACTCTTGTTGGGTCGTTCAACCTGTTGGTGTATGGCTCATTGATCTATTTGGCCGAACGTCTTTCGGGTGACGAGTCGTACGGACAATCGCGCGTCGCCTTCTTGTTGTTCGGTGTGGGGTGCTTGAATTCATTCATGAATTTCGGTCATCATACCTATCACATACCACAGACGCACGTCGTCAAATGGATCGCGTTCGTCGTAAGCATGACCGAGGCCATCATCGTGCTGCGTGTCTTGAGCGACATAGTGAAGATGCGGGGCGTGAAGAATGAGGGTCCGTCGTATTCGGCTACGACCGGATTCATCAAATCGGCTCGGTGGTGGACCTTTGCGATGATCTTCGGCGGGTTGATCATCTCGATACCGCCGTGGAATTCCATCATCCACGGCACACACGTCGTGGTTGGGCATGCCATGGGAGCCGAGCTGGGCATCGACAGCATGGTGCTCTTTGGTGTCGTGACATACCTATTGATGACACTCTATCCGGAAGAGGGCCCCGTTCGACAGCGCATCAATGGGCAGACGATGCGAGGCCTAATCGTGATGCTCAACCTTTCGGCGGCGGCGCTGGTGTCGTGGCTGATGCTTTCGGGCACGGCGACGGGGTTGCTGCGCTATTTCCAACGTCCGGTACCACCGTGGATGACCAACGGACGGTGGGTGTTCGTTATCGCCGGTTTTCTCTTGGCCGCTTCTCTCGCAGCCCTCGTGTCGCGATGGGTCCCGCTGTTGTTTGGGAGGGCGAGGCGTGGGGGGCGGAGGGATCTCAGATTCCAGAATGTAGATTGAAGAATGCAGATTGAATCAATGAGATATGAGTGTAGCTGCAGATCTGCAATCTGAAATTTGCACTCTGCAATCTGAAATTCCCTCCTCCCTCCTCCCTCCTCCCTCTATTCCAGAAACCCCACCCGTGGCACCGCCTTGAAGAGCCCGTATCCCGCCCCCGCCACCAACACCAGACAAACCAGACCGGGAGCCGTTTGACCGTAGACGAAGAAACCGGTTCCGAACAGCGCGGCATAGACGACGAGGCAGCCCAGGAACCAGCACAGGAATGCCGCGGTCAGACTTTCACGACCATCGCCGGGTTGGGTTTGAACGGCGCGGTGCCATCCTGGACCCAGCGGCCGAATTTTGTCGTAGAACGCCTGGAGCGTTGCCGTGGGGGTTGGCGGCGTCACCAAGGTGATCGTGATCCACACAATCGTCGTGATGGCGACACCGACAACCAAAGTCGCGGAGGCCGACATGGGTGCGAATCCGAGCGGCTCGTGTACGAATTGGAAGTACACGGCGACGATGAACGAAATGATCATGGCCGAGATCTCGCTCCAGGCGTTGATACGCCACCAAAACCAGCGTAGCAAGAATATCAAACCGGTTCCCGCCCCGATCTGCAGCAAAATTTGAAAGGCTTGCAGCGCGTTCTCCAACCACAACGACACCATCGCGGCCAGCACGATCAGCCCGACCGTCGACAACCGGGCGACGGCAACGTAGTGGGTTTCGCCCTTGTCGGGCGCGACGAATCGTCGGTATACGTCGTCGACCATGTAGGACGCCCCCCAGTTGAGGTGCGTACTGATCGTAGACATGAATGCGGCCGCCAGCGACGCCACTGCGAGACCCAAGAGCCCGTGAGGCATGAACACGAGCATCGCGGGGTATGCGAGATCCTCTCCCGCAATCGACGGATCGAGTCCCGGGAACCTCGCTGTGATCGCGTCGAGATTCGGATACACGATGATCGAGCACAGCGCGACGATGATCCACGGCCACGGTCGCAGCGCATAATGGGCGATGTTGAACAACAGCGTCGCCGACATCGACTCCTTTTCGTTTCGTGCCGCGAGCATTCGCTGCGCCACATATCCACCGCCTCCCGGTTCCGAGCCGGGGTACCAGGTGCTCCACCACTGCACGGCGAGCGGCACGATCAGCACGGTCGAAACGGCGGTCCAATCGGAGAAATCGGGCAGGAGGCTCAGTTTGCCGGCCAGCGCCGGGTGCGACACCATCCCTGCCAATCCACCGACTTCGGGTTGTGCCAACGCGTAGAATGCGGCCGCTATCGAACCGATCATTGCGAGTACGAACAGCAATAGATCGGTCACCACCACACCCCACAGGCCCGACGTTGCCGAGTAGATCACGGTGACCGTGCCGGCGATCAGTACCGTCGTGTACTTGTCGATGCCAAGCAGCACACCGCTGATCTTGATCGCCGCCAGGCTGACGGTCGCCATGATCATGACATTGAAGAAGACGCCAAGGTAGATGGCGCGGAATCCACGCAAGAACGCCGCCGGCTTCCCGGCGTAGCGAAGCTCGTAAAACCCGATGTCCGTCAAAGCGCCGGAGCGACGCCAGAGCTTAGCATAGAAAAAAACGGTTGCCATGCCCGTGATCAAAAAGGCCCACCACAGCCAGTTCTGACTCACGCCGCCTGTACGAACGAGATCGGTTACGAGGTTTGGTGTGTCGGCGGAAAACGTCGTGGCAACCATCGACGTGCCGAGCAGCCACCAAGGCAGTTTCCGGCCGGAGAGAAAAAACTCCTGTGTTCCCTGTCCGGCGCGGCGCGCAAAGTAGAGGCCCACGATCAGCGCAAGCGCGCCGTACACGGCCACGACAGCCCAGTCGATAGTGGTCAGTTGCATAGCATTTCGGGTGTTTCCGGTGTCACCAAGTAGCGGAATGCATTCATCTCATGTGAGGAGGACGGCCAGCAGGATTCCCAACACGAGGAGGCCTCCCAGCGCGAGCCAGAGACGATAGTAGGATGAGCGTCGGCCGGACCGAGCGTCGTCTTTGTCCGGCAAGAGCACGCGGAATTCCCGTCGCTTCGGTATGGGGATTCGGTGTGTGCCCGTTCTCAACATATCACCAATTCCGAGTATGGCATGAAACGAGCTGCTGATACGGGACATGTGTGTCGGCTTGTCCGGGAGATCGGACAACTGCAAAATCTGGTATGCATCATTGATGCGCTGGAGATTGTGTTGGGCTTTCTGTTGGAGTCTGGGGTTGTTTACGAACCGATCAGGGTGCCAAACCTGCGCAAGATCCAGATAGGCCTTCTTGATATCGGCGACCGCCGCGCCGGGCGGGAGGCCCAAGACGCGGTAACAACTATTCACGCTGCGGCGCGGTTTCGCAGGATTCGATGTTTCCATCATGGCTAACGTAACTGCAATAGGTTCGTTTGGTTAGCGTCGCACTCGATGACGTCAGAAGAGCGTTGCGGGTAGCTCACCGACGCGACGAGACCTCGCAGCTTTCTCCGCCTTTGCATTCGAAGCGTTTACACCAACCGCTCCGCCGCGTTCCTAATCAAATGATTACCCACGAAGAAGAGCCGTCAGTCCGACGTGTGATGCCGAGGCAGCTAACTGGCGTGGTGTTTCACGGCGCGTTTTCGGTACGCACCAAGGGCCGCCACGGCAATCAATGCGTACACGGGCACATATTCGAGAGCGAGCGCCCAGGTCGGCAGGTCCCAGATGCCCGATGACCGCCAAGCTGGAAGCACGGCGTACGCTGCGATCACCGTACCGGTCCACACGAGCACCCAGTGGTCACGACGCCAAGCGAGGAACGGTATGAGCCAGGTTACGTACCACGGGTGGACAATCGGGGACAGCAAGAGCACCGCCGCGATCCACAAGAACGCAGTGTCTGCTATTCCGACCCTGCGTACCCACATCCACGCGAGCAGAGACAATAGGCCGGCGCCGATGAACCAGCGGGCGCCGTCGCGCGTTACCAAGCTGCCGAGGCCTTCCGCGAGGGGGCCGTTGAACTCGAAGGTTTGCGCAAACACGCCAAGGCTACCGATTGGTAGCGGATTGGTGTAGGGCGCGTAGAACACGATAACGGCGATACCTGCCGCCGCCGCAAACGTCCACCGTTTGGAGACGCCGAGATGGCGCAGGAAGAAGGGGGCGAGGGGGAGCGCCAGATACTTCGACGCCACGGACGCCGTGAGGGCAGCTCCGCTGAGGGCGACTCGGCTCTCGAGGAACACGAGTGCCATCATCAGCGTACAGATGGCGATCGCGTCGACATGTCCGTTCCCGGCAAACTCGATGATCGGAAGAGGATGAAGGAGATAAGCGGCAACGAGAGCCACGGGCAGACGTTTTCGACGGAGCAGGGGAATGAGCGTCGCCCCGATCCCCAGGTCGAAAATCAGAAGGACGAGCTTCCAAGAAAGCAGCGTGGCGCCGAACGTCGCCGCCAAGCGAAATGCCAGTTGGGCAAACGGTGGGTAGATTGTTGGTAGATCGGGATTGTTGATCAGCGAGTGCTCGGGTCCTGCAAAGGCTGAGGCTTCCGGAGCGGACGGAGGATAGAGAAACGGATTGACCCCGGCGAGTTGGGCTCGGCCGTCGTGCAGGTACCGCCACACGTCGTCGGAGAGCGGCACGCCCGATGTAATCCACGGGACACGTATGATCACCGCGACGGCAAACCAGACCCAGACGGGAACCTTCACCCTCCGGGCCAAAGCGAGTAATGCCACATATGCACCAAATGCCGGTCCGTAGGTTGCAAAAAGTGTCGCTGTCTGGGGTTGGTCAAAACGGGAAAGATAGGTAAGCGCGGCAATTTCGATTGTTACGAGTACCACAAGGAGTGGCAACATTCGACCTTGCACATCTGATGGTTGATTCGACATCACGCGTACACGTCCTGATTCCGGCTCAAAACGAAGAGTTGTCGCTGCCACACGTGCTGGAGGTCCTGACCGGTGCCGCCACCGTCATCGTCGTGGACAATGGTTCCGTCGACCGGACTGCGGACGTTGCTCGCGAGCACGGGGCACGCGTGATCCAAGAGTCGCGACCGGGGTACGGACGCGCGTGCCTCGCGGGATTGGACTCCCTCGGTGACGCCGATGATGATGACGTCGTTGCATTTTTTGACGCCGACGGAAGTGACGATCCTGACCTCCTCGAGCAACTCGTTGGTCCAATTGTTCGCGGCGAAGCGGATCTCGTGCTCGCAAGCCGGACGTTGATTCCCGGCGAGCTGGGTGCCCTGTCGCCGGCCCAACGGTTTGGGAACCGACTTGCCTGTTCACTGATTGCACGATGCTGGGGTGTGAAGTATACCGATCTCGCCCCCTGTCGTGCCTTGCGGCTTGGGGCGCTGCGCTCGCTGAGCATGAGCGATCCAGACTTCGGTTGGACCGTAGAGATGCAGATTCGTGCGGCCCGTCAGGGGTTACGCATTTCCGAGATTCCGAGTCACTATCGGCGCCGTCGGGCCGGTGTGTCCAAGATCAGCGGCACTTTGGTGGGGAGCGTACGGGCCGGCACCACCATCCTGCGCGTGATCGCGTGGGAATTGCTCTTTGGCCGAACGTAGCAACTACCTAGGCAGATACCTCTTTGGGAACTTGGCGACCACCGTGTAGATGGGGTCGACAATGTTTGCAACGGTGCTCTCTCCGATCTCACCCAGCAACGTGTATGCGTCCCATTTCCCGAAACCGTAGTCATCCACTAACCACTCGATCAACTCGACGTGTGCGAGTCGGAACGCGTCGATCAGCGGCCGGGCGCTGCCGGCCACCATGATGTAATTGTCGTCTTCGAGTCGCGGCCAGTCGATCGTTTTGCCCTTGATTACGTCGATCTTCAGCGTGACATCCATGGAGGTCTCGAGGCCCGTACCTCCCACCTCTCCCTGTCCCTGCCGCGCGTGGCCGTCGCCGAAATAGAAGTAGGCCCCGTCGTGAAATATGGGCAAATAGACGGTCGTTCCTTCCCGCACTTCGGGAGCGTCCAGATTCCCACCGAAATCCCCAGGCCACAGACCGGCGAAGGCCTCCTCCCCCCGGGGGGCCACCGCAATTCGACCCAACATTGGCTGGAGGTCGATCTCGATGCTTTGCATGCGGCTGTCCGGTAACTCCGGGTAGTGTCCCTAAATTTGTGTAGAAGCTGAAGTCTGATTCAGAGGTGAGAGACACGGACCTCTGGACGGGGTGGAAGAAAAAGAGGAAGCTCCTCGGGAGAAGTAACAACCCGAGAATCCGATCGCTGTGAACGCAGTGATCAAGAAAAGGAGCTTCCTCTATGCAGGACGTTGGCGAAATGGTACCGGTGGCGCAAGAGGCCGTGCGTCAGGATTTGCGAGCGATGTTCCGCGGTGCGATCCGGGCGAGTCTGGAGCTGTTCTTGGAAGCGGAGTTGGAAGCGTTGGTGGGAGCGGAGTGGTACGCGCGCGTCGCGGGCCGTCGCGATCGCCGCAATGGCGCGTACACCCGCCGCTTGTTGACGAGCCTCGGCCAGATCGACGTGACGGTGCCGCGCTCACGGGAGAGTGGATCCACGGGCGAGGTGCTGGGCCGCTACCAGCGTCGGACGGCGGAGATCGACGACCTCTTGGCCAGTGCGTACGTGAACGGTGTGTCGCACCGAAAGGCGGGCGAGCTCACGGAGGCGTTGCTCGGAGAGCGGGTGTCGCGCTCGACCGTCAGCCGGGTGGCCAAGCGGCTGGATGCCGAGGTGGAGGCGCTGCAGCGGGCACCGATCGATGGCGAGCATCCCTATCTGTACCTGGACGCCACGTTTGTGGACGCGCGGTGGGCGCGAAAGGTCGAAAACGTCTCGGCGCTGGTGGCGTATGCCGTGGGACCGGATGGTCACCGGCAGCTGCTCGGCGTGTCGGTGGCGGCAGAGGAGTCGGAGGCGAGTTGGTCCGAGTTGTTGCAGCAGCTGACCGACCGCGGCCTCACGGGGGTGCAGTTAGTGATTGCGGATCAGCACGCGGGCCTGGCGGCCGCCGTGCGACGGTGGCTTCCGGAGGCCAAGCGGCAACGCTGTACGGTGCACCTGCAACGGAACGTGTTGACGAAAGCCCCGCAGCGGCTGCGGAAACGCCTCGCCCGCGAGGTGGCCAGCGTGTTTCGGGCTTCGAGTCTGGGCGATGCGCGGAAGCAGCTAGCTCGGCTGCAGACCCGGTGGAGCAAGCAACTCCCCGAAGCCATGGCCTGTCTGACGAGCGGGTTTGCGGGGGCGACCACGTTCTATGCGTTTCCGCCGTCGCACTGGAAGAAGCTTCGCACGACGAACGGGCTCGAGCGGTTGCACGGCGAAATCAAACGGCGCACCAAGGCGGTCGGTGCGTTTCCCGATCGGGCGAGCGCATTGCGATTGATCACTGCGGTGGCGTTGAAGGTGACTACAATCTGGGGTGAGCGGCGGTATGTCGACGTGTCGTTACTCGAGAACCAGGAGGTGCATCAAGCAGCGTGATGAACGTGCCGAGGAGCTTGCTCAAATACTTTTACACACAACTCGGGACTTGACCTAACTCCGTGCGACCGGTCATGCGGTCCCTGTCCAACCGCCACACGTAGCGCCGTGCTGGAATGGGATCGTTGAGCAGACGGACACGGGTGTCTGTGGCCAGGCCGCCGAAATTGGAATAGATCTGCGATGCCGCGATATCGTGATTAGGACGTACCCGGATCACTTCCACCGCGAGCATGTCGTTGGTGGTTGCGCCCTCGATGTAAAACGGACCCACTTCGCCCGGAAATGCTCCGCCCTGTTCGGTGTAATAGGGCCCGAACATCGTGTTGGAGATGAGTACCGTCCCGGCCTGGATGTGCATCACGGGCTCGCGTACGGCAAACGTCGGATGGCCCACCGTTGGCGTGAAGCGTACCGTGTCCTGCGCTGCCAGCGATGCCATAGACAAAACAAGTGCAACCGATGCGGAACCGATCGGGAACGTACGCATTATTGTCTCCCTAGTCTGAGAAGCCTTCATTGCCTACCCGTCTGCCCGTCTACCCGCCCGCCCGTCTGCCCGTCTGCCCGCCCGCCCGTCTGCCCGTCTGCCCGTCTACCCGTCTACCCGTCTACCCGTCTGCCCGTCTGCCCGTCTGCCCGCCGCCCGTCTGCCCGCCTGCCCGTCTGCCCGTCCGCCCGTCTGCCTAATCCGCGGCGGTAACCGCTCCCAGTGCCGCGGACGATGCGAGTCTGGCGTACTTCGCCATGACCCCCGTCAAGGCTGCCACGGGCGGTTGCCACGCGTCGAGCCGTTGACGCAATGCGGCCTCACTCAACTCGACGTCGACTCTGCGTTGTGGGATGTCGATTTCGATGATGTCATCCTCCTGCAAAGCCGCTATCGGCCCGCCGACGCTGGCTTCGGGTGCGATGTGTCCGACCATGAGGCCGTGTGTCGCGCCGGAAAAGCGCCCGTCGGTGAGGAGTGCCACCTCGGCACCGAGCCCTGCGCCGACGATTGCAGCGGTCACGCCGAGCATTTCACGCATGCCCGGTCCGCCCCGAGGCCCCTCGTACCGGATGATGAGCACGTCACCCGCTCGTATGGCGCCCGCCTGAACGGCCGCAAAAGCGTCCTCTTCCGAGTCGAACACGCGAGCTGGTCCTCGGTGACTGAGTCGCTTGCCGCCGAAGATTTTGGTGACGCTTCCTTCGGGGGCGAGGTTCCCTTTGAGGATAACGAGGCCGCCCGACGGACTGATCGGATCATTCAGCGGTCGGATCACCTCTTGGCCCGCAGTTTCTGTGGCGGATTCCGCTTCCGCAGCCAGGGTTTTCCCGGTTACCGTGACTGCCGAGCCGTCAACATGTGCGCCGGCCATCAGCTGTTGGGTTAACAGTCGCACGCCGCCGGCACGATGAAAATCGGGAGCGGTAAAGCGGCCGCTTGGCTTGAGATCCGCTAGCAATGGCGTGCGCGCGCTGATCGTATCGAAATCTTCGATCCGCAGATCGACGTTCGCTTCCCGCGCGACGGCCAGGAGATGTAGCACCGCATTCGTCGATCCTCCCGTCGCCGCCACACATGCGATGGCGTTCTCGATTGATGTTCTGGTAATGATATCGCGAGGACAGAGGTTCTGCTCGACGAGTTGCACCACCAGCCTGCCGCATTCTCTGGCGGCGGGTTCTTTTGCCGGATCGAGGGCGGGTATGCTTCCGCTTCCGAGCGGCGATATGCCCATCATTTCGAAGGCCGTCGCCATGGTGTTGGCGGTGAACTGACCTCCACAGGCCCCAGCTCCCGGACATGCAGCGCGTTCCAGTTCGTCCAGTTCCTCTTGGGTGATCTTCCCGGCCGCGCACGCGCCGACGCCCTCGAACACATCCTGAATGGTGACGTCGCGATCTCGAAACCGTCCCGGCAGAATCGATCCGCCATAGAGCATGAGGCCCGGCCTGTTGAGCCGCGCCAGCGCCATCACCATCGCCGGGATCGTCTTGTCGCATCCCGAGAGGGCCAAAACCCCGTCGAACAGATACGCTTTGCCCATTAACTCAACCGAGTCGGCGATGACTTCGCGGCTGATCAACGAGGCCTTCATTCCACTCGTGCCCATCGTGATGCCGTCGGAAACGACGATCGTGTTGAACTCCAACGGCGTGCCCCCTGCCTCCCGAACACCGTCCTTGACCCACTTGGCGAGCTGGTTGAGGTGGGCGTTGCAGGGCGTCGTTTCCGCCCAACTGTTTGCGATCCCGATCAATGGGCGTTCGAAGTCCTCATCGCCGAGCCCCACGGCCCGGAGCATCGACCTTGCCGGAGCGCGGTCGCGCCCCACGAGCAACGTATCGCTCAGTCGCGATCTGCTATCGGTTGTCATGCTCGAGGTCGTTGGGTTTGTTAAACTGTGTCGGGTTGACGAAAATGCTGACGACGGTTTTGTCGTTCTCTGCGAGACAGCGCTCGACCAGAGAGACATGACCGGCGTGGAGGGCACCCATCGTCGGTACGAACCCGTGGGTGTCGCCGGAACGTTCTATTTCAACCCGAACGCCGCTCCATCCAGCCACGCCACTAACGGTTTGCATCAGCCGTAGGTGTGAGCGTCTGTTGGGAAGGATCCATTTTTTGTCTCGCGGTCGAAGGCGTTCACCGCGCGTTGCACGAGATCGAAACCGTCTTCGTAGGCCTTCACGAATTTCGGGTGGAAATCACGATTGAACCCCACGAGGTCATGTAGGACCAACACCTGCCCATCGCAATGTGGACCCGCGCCGATACCGATCGTTGGTATCGACACGGTAGACGTGATCTGTTTTGCCGTGTCGACGGAGACGCACTCGAGCACCATGCTGAAACAGCCGGCATCTACAACTTGCTTCGCTTGATCGACGAGTTGAGCCGTCGCCTCCTTGCCAATGCCTTGCACCTTGAACCCACCGAGCCGGTTTACGGCCTGTGGTGTGAGGCCTAGGTGTCCCATGACAGGCACGCCGGCAAGAACGATGCGTTCGACGACATCTTCGATCCCGTCGATTCCCTCCAGCTTGACGGCGTGGGCGCCGGCTTGCATCAGCGCTTCGACGTTATCCATCGTCGGCTTCAGCCCTTTGCGGAACGAGAGAAAGGGCATGTCGGCGATGAGGAACTTGTCTGGCGCACCTCGGGAAACCGCTTCGGTATGCAGCACCATGAGGTCCGTCGTGGCGGGCAGCGTCGATGACCGGCCGTGCATGACCATAGCCGCGCTGTCGCCGACCAAGATCGCGTCGATGGAGGTGTCGCTGAGAATCCGTGCCGACCAGTAATCGTAGCATGTCGTCATCGAGATTTTTTCCCCGTCAATCTTCCTGTGACGAAACTCCACGGCATTCATGAGCGACCTTCTAATAGTTCCGGGGCAATGGCTTTTACGAAAGCGGCGTAAATATCATGGTATGGATCGCCGGACAGGGCGGCGAGGTTGGCTCGGATCGTATCCGCATCCCCCCGCGTGATGGGTCCCGTCGAAGCGGTGTCAGGCGTCTTCTCGAGGTTGGCTGCCACCTGACGGAGAAAGGGAACAGCGACGCTGGGCTGGGAGGCGAGTTGCATGGCGTGGAATTTACCATCGGGTGCGGGAGAGTGGCACCAGTGGGCTATTTCCGCCTTGTAACCGGGAACGAATCCCCGCTTGGAGTCTAAGGCCTGAGGGCCGGGACACCCCGAATGCGGTCGGAGAGAGTCCGGAGCGGGAGCGGTTCCGTCGTGCTCACGCGGAGGGCGAACAAAGATTGCTGGGCGTCTCGCTCCACCCGAAGCGGCGCCTCACTGTAGAGTGTGGCGAATGTTGCTGCGACGTCCTGCTTCAGACGACAAAGCGAGTCGTGGTCAGGAGCCGCCAGGCGATCAGTTACACACAAAAACACTTCGTTGGTCCGGAAGCGGATGGTCCCGTTGAGGTTCTCTTCCCGTTCCAGTTGGACGCATGCTTCCACTGCCTTGCCCAGCGCATGGCGGATCTGCGCGGCGAGAGTTCCCGGGATCGATCGCCTCTGTGCAAACTGCAACCCCCTCCGTCCGTCGGCCTCGTCCGTGCTGTAGAGTCCCTCGTGACCGACCAACACTACCCCCGGTCCGTGGTGCACGTGGGTGTAGTCGGCCACGTCGACGAGCAGCGTCCCCAGCACGTCGTTTTGAATCCACCGATGAAACACGGGAATGAATGCCTTCTGGTCGACCCGATCGGGTTGCTCCAGGAAGAACTTCACGCTCACCCGGGGTCGAAGGGGCGTTACGCGTTGTTTTGCTGTGGAGGGGACGCGCCAGTTCATATTGCTTGTACCTCGTTGCCCATGCGGAGGTGACAGGCGTGACAGGCTTCGATGAACAATTGAGTTTCTTCGAGTCGCTGTCGCGCGAGTTCCGTCGTCACGGGCGTTTCGCTCTTTACCTCGTCGTGAATCCGAAAGAAGTAGCTCGCGAACTTCCCCTTGGCGAATGGGTCATGAAAGACCTTGGTGTCGTGAAAATGGGCCTTGAACGCGGTAACCACCTCGTCAGCATGCTCGCCGATGTCCGGAACCCTGGTCCGTGTCAGGGCGCGAGCCGCCAACAGCATTGCCCGAAAAGCGATTGCGGCGGCACCTTCGGCGTCATTCTTGTCGAGTCGATCCTGAGCCTCGAACAGCTCGCGCTCGCTGGACTGGAGTCCGAAATCCACCGGAGACACCACCTGACCAGCGCATTCGCCGACGCCCATGTCGCCGATCGTGAACTCCCGAGGGTCGCCCCAATCCGAGTAATAGCTCGCATCTTCGCTGTAAGCGGGTACGCTGCGGAAGTTGTCGAGCAGGGTCCGTATCTTTGCCTTTCCGACACGCTTCGTATAGGCTGCGAACGTTTCGCCGCTGTCCCGCTGGCGCATGTATGCCTCCGTCAGACGGTCTACAACTCCGGGGACGTTTTTCGAGGGTACGGCGCAAACAGCGAGGCCGTAGGCTCCGGCGTTCTCGGCCCATTGTCCGCCAAGCACCACTTGGAAGTGGGGAACGGCGCGTCCGTTCACCTTGCGACTTACTCCCCAGAATCCGATGTCGGCCACGTGGTGTTGACCGCAACTATTGAAGCAGCCGCTTACCTTGATGCGCAGGTTGCCCACCGCCTCGTCGAACTGCGCGGCTCGTGCCGCAAGCCGCTGGCGAAGCTCGCCCGCGAGTCCGCGTGAAGATGCGATGCCCAATTTGCAAGTGTCTGTCCCAGGGCACGCTGTAACGTCCACGATGGTGCCCGCGTCCGCAGAGGCGAGCCCGACCGCGTCGAGGCTTTCGTGGAGAGCCGCCAGGTCGGTTTCCCGCACCCACCGAAACGCGATGTTCTGCTCGACCGTCGTGCGGACGGCGTCGCCCGAGAATCGTCGTGACATCTGTGCCACCTCACGGAGCTGTACTGCCGTAAGGTCGCCCAGCGGGAGAGAGATCATCGCGACCACGTAACCCGCTTGTCGTTGAGGAATCACGTTGGTGGTGCGCCAAGCGTCGAAGCTATCCCGTGGATCGCCGTTTGTCGTTGTGGGGCTAGAGTTTTGGCGGGACCCTCGTCAGCAACTTGCAGATCGCCAAGATAATCGGTCCAGCGCGGGTCGTCGGGTAGCGCGTTGCGCTCCTCTTGCACGAGCCGGCGAAATTCATCGATCCCAAGCTTGGCCACGAGGAACTTCAGTCGCGCACGCGCACGGTTCTTCTTCTCGCCCAGCCGCGCAAAGACCCGACACACGGCTTGGCATGTCGGAAGTAGCTCTCTCTCTGAAACAAACGCGTCGAGGAGCTTTGCTTGATGAGGTACCGCGCCGAGGCCTCCGCCAACGTAGAATTCGAATCCGCGTTGCTCGGCACCGTCGATGGTCCGAACAGTTCCGATGGCACCGATGTCGTGCATGCTCGCCAAGCCGCACGCCTCGCGCTGGCAGCCCGAGAACGCGATCTTGAACTTCCGTCCGAATTCTTGGGCGTCGGGATGACCAAGGAGAAACGTGGCCGTCGCCTCTGCGTACGGTGTCACATCGAAGCTTTCGGTGCGGCACACGCCGGCCAGTGGACAAGCGGTGACGTTTCGCACAACGTTGCCGCACGCTTCGCGCGTCGTAATGCCGACGGCGGCGAGGCGACGCATCAGGTCGGGCGTGTCCTCGATGTGCACGAAATGCAGCTGAAAATCCTGCCGTGTGGTCACGTGCAGAATTCCGTCCGAGTATTCCTCGGTGACGTCGGCGAGCACGTCCATTTGCTCTGCGGTGAGTCCACCGAATGGAATCTTGATGCGCTGCATGCCCGGGGCGTCCCACACCGTGTTGGGTCCTTTCCAGAGGTCGCCGCTGGGATAGTTCAACTCGCGCGTGCCGGTTCCATCGTTGCGTTTGCCGTTGTCATACCGCTGGCCGTAAACGCCGCGGCGCAGTCGCATTTCCGCAAAGACTGTGTCCTCGATCTCACCGCGCCGCTTGCGCTCGATTTGTTCTTCAAAGGCCTCGATCTCGCGCGCAAGCTGTTCGGGTATGTCACCCTCGAGTCGATCGCGCCAAGTTCGGGGTGCCAAGCTTTTCTTGATCTCGGCGGTCGTATCCATCATCGCACTCCGTGTCGAGAAAATTCATGTTCGTGTTGAGGGGACGAAAAACGAGAAGCCCCATGCAGCGTGACGACCTGTCCGACGATCAAGGTTGCGGGAGCCTCGAGGTCCGCTTGCCGCGCCAACGCGGCGATGGTGCCGAGTGTCCCTACGACCGTCCGTTGGTGGTGCAACGTGCCGCTCGCGATCACGGCTGCCGGGGTGTCCCGGTCGGCGCCGCACGCGACCAGGCGTGCGCTTACCAGTGGAAGCCGCTCGAGACCCATCAGCACCACGAGAGTCGGGATCCGCGCGAGCGCGTGCCAATCGAGATGAGTTCCCTCGTCGCGCTCGTGTCCGGTGACCACGGCAAACGCGGAACTGTGGTTTCGATCTGTCACGGGGATGCCCACGGCGGCGGGAGCGGCAATCGCCGAAGTGACACCAGGCACCACCTCGAATGGCACGTCGGCTTGACGAAGGGCTTCCATTTCCTCGCCGCCCCGCCCGAAAACGAATGGATCTCCACCCTTCAACCGCGTGACCTGTAACCCGCATCGTGCCCGGTCGATGAGTAAGGAGTTGATGTCTTCCTGACACATTGCATGGTGTCCACGCCGCTTTCCCACGAAGATGCGTTCCGCCGACACCGGAGCTTCGTCCACGAGGGCGGGGTGAACCAACCGGTCGAACACTACGACGTCGGACGCCCGAATTGCCTCGAGTCCTTTGACCGTGATGAGTCCGGGATCGCCTGGACCGCCGCCGACGAGGTAAACCTTGCCCGTTTGGAAATCACGCATTGGGGGACCGCTCGCTCGAGTGGGTGGTCACCGGTGCATCTACGACGCTCAGGGTCCGTTCATGGCGGGCGTCCGTCTCGCTGAGGATGCCGAGGAGTTGGCCGCGCGCGCCCACAACGTCGCCTTCGCGCAGGTGCTCAATGGCTTCTGAGTCGACCATGCGATACCACAGAGCCCTGCGGGTGTCGAAATCGGGGAATCGTCGTCGTACCTCGGCACGCAGCTCGCCGAGCAGATCGAGGAGCGCGGCGTGTTCACGGCCGATCATCGTGGCAATCCGGTCCCGCAACCTCACGGCGAGGGCTGGCCCCTTCCCCCCTGTGGAGACAGCCACCGTGATGTCACCCTCGCGATGAATCGCAGGAGCGATGAAGTGGCAGTGCGCAGTGTCATCCATCGCATTGAGAAGCACTTTCTGTTCTTCCGCTTCCTTCCAGATGTCCGGGTTGACCGAGCGAACGTCGGGAGAAGCGATAGCGAGGAATGCTCCCCTTAGGTCGCCGTTCCGGTACGGTCGTGGAATCCATTCGATCAAATTCCTCGACGCCAGTTCACGCACTGCGTTCGTCACACGACTGCCGACCACGACAACGTCAGCCTCCGCAGCGCGCAGTTGACTGATTTTGTCCTCGGCCTCGCGGTTGCCGCCAATGACGACGCAGCGTCGGCCACGCAGATTGAGGAACGCCGGATAAAACGCGGTCATGAAGCCTTTGCCTCCGCGACCTTGTCGTTGCCGTGCCAGTCCGGGAGATGGAGGCCGCACTCTTTGGCTGTCTCCTGCTCCCACCACCACCGACCCGCCCGGTCGTCTTCGCCTGGGGCAACCGCCCTGGTGCACGGCACGCATCCGATGCTTGGATAGCCGCTGTCGTGCAATGGGTTGTACGGAACGTCGTTGCCGCGGATGTACTCCCACACGTCCTCCGATGTCCAATCAGCCAGCGGCATTATCTTGACGATGCCGTGACGTGGGTCGAGGTCGATTTTCCGTATACTTGTTCGGGTTGGCGTCTGGTCGCGTCGCAATCCGGTAATCCACGCATCCAACCCTCGCAGGGCACGCTCGAGCGGCTCGACTTTCCGGATATGGCAACATTCCTTACGGTTTGCTACGCTCTGGTAGAACGAGTTGGGCCCGCGGAGGCTAACCAAATGCTGTATCGCTGCCGTCTCTGGCGCGTACACCTCGATCGTCAATCCGTACCGTTGCCGCACTGCCTGAATCAGGTCGTGTGTTTCCTGGGGCAGTCGGCCGGTGTCGATCGTAAAAACCCGGGGCGGCTGCGGATGATGGGCCAGCATGTCGATTAGCACCATGCCTTCAGCGCCAAAGCTGCATGCGTAACCGATGCGCCTTCGAAACTCATCGAGCGCCCACTCGAGAACCGTCTCGGCCCGTACCAGATCGAAGTCCTTGCTGAGCCCGTCGATGGTAGGCTGGGCAAGTGTTGGCAACGACAAGTCGTCTTCCTCCACAGTAAGAAAACCGCGCACAAAAAAACCGCGCCCCATTCGGGGCGCGGTCGATCCATGCTCGCTGAGCCTATCGCTTATTTGTAAAGCGTTCTAGCAGGTTGCGGAAAAATTCATGGTGAGCCGCGTTTGTCCGGGTAACACGACGGTGTACCAGCGTGCGGTCCCCTATTACCGCCCCCGCGGTGCGGTCGGCGTGACGAATGCGGCCCACACTGCCCCATCAGGGGCTGCCTCCGGCCAGGGTCAGGGTGCGTATCCGCATCAGATTGTAGACCGCGGCCGTGAACGTAAACACCCACCCGACCCGCGGGGTCCCGCGATGTCGGAGTTTGCGTAACAACCCAATCGTCTTGCCCCACCCGTAGATCTCTTCCACTTTTTTGCGCTGCCGTTGACTGATCGCATAGCTGGGATGGCGCGTCGTCCGGCCATCCACCGCGCTCCGCAACCGCGTGCGGTGCACGTTCGGCGTGACGTGGGGCGTCCAGCCCAACGCCCGCAGCGTGTCGACAAACCCGCACCGATCATAACCCTTGTCCGCCCCCAACGTCCGACGCCGGGCCGTCGGCGGTAAGCTCCCCACCATCGCCAGCGCACTCGCACACTCCGCCTCGTAGCCGGGCTGCGTCACGTCGGTCGCCACCACGAGCCCGTGCCGATTATCCATCAACACACTCGCCAAGTACGCCAATTGCGCGCCTTGCCCCCCACTCTTCCGCGTCAACCGCGCCTCCGGGTCCGTCCGCGACGCATGCGTCGCATTCGTCCGTTTCTCCTGGCGAAACGTCACGCTCGGATTCCCCGGATCATCGTCCGTTGGCGGGCGGGTGCCGGCCTTCGGCTGAAAACTCTTCTGACTCGCCCACGCGTCCAGCAAGGTCCCGTCGACGGTGAAATGCTCATTCGACAACAACGCCCGCCGCTCCGCCTCCTGTAACACTTCGGCCAGAAACGCATCCGCGATGCCCCCCTCGACCAGCCGCGTCCGATTCTTCGTAAAGACCGTCGGCACCCACACCGCGTCGTCCAGATTCAACCCCACAAACCATCGGTACAGGATGTTGTAATCGAGCTGCTCCATCAGCTGCCGCTCGCTCCGGATCGTATACACCACCTGCAGCAATAACGCGCGTAACAAATGTTCCGGGGGAATCGACGGCCGGCCCCGCCGCGCGTACAGCCGGTCCAACTGCGGCGAGAGCCGGGCTAACACCGGGTCCACCAGCGCCCGCAGGGCGCGCAACGGATGGTCGGAGGGCACCCGATCCTCCGCACTGATATAGCTGAACAGCGCCGACTGATTCGTCTTGTTCCCGCGCATCGTGGCACTCCCATCGAGGTCCCTCTACGATAAGAACTTCCGGCTCGCGATGCTATCGTCCATTACCCGACTTTTTCCGCAACCTGCTAGACATTTCTCTACGCACAGATCGCCCGCGCCCGTTGGGGCGCATCAAACACGTACAAGGGCACATCTGCGCAAAGAAGTTGAAAGACATAGACAAGATTCTAATAACTCCCAATCAGCGAGTCAAGCGCAACACGAAAAACTCTTCGGCAACGATTACTGTGAGAGCGCAAACTCCCCTTGGCCGGCTAACAGTCGGGGGCGCCTCCGTGGCGGCGTTCCCGTGGACCTCAAATATCCTTGTTCGGCGAGATGGTCGATGATGCGTTGGGCGGCTTCTCCCGGAGAGACGTCGGCCGTGTCTATCACCACATTGGCGTCGGCGGGCCCCTCGTACGGGTCAGACACACCGGTGAACCCCTTGATGATGCCGGCACGCGCCTTGGCGTACAGCCCCTTGCGATCTCGTTGTTCGCAGATCTCCAGCGGCGTGGCGAGATACACCAAGATGAAACCACCAACCTCGTCAATCGTGGTCCTAACCTCCTTGCGTACGCTGTCATACGGCGCAATCGGCGCGCAGATCGCCAGGCCACCGTTCTTCGTGATTTCGGAAGCGACGTACCCGATTCTCTTGATGTTGAGGTCACGATGTTCCTTCGAGAAGCCGAGTTCCGAAGACAGGTTCTTACGAACCAGATCTCCGTCCAGCAGCGTGATCGGTCGAAGCTGGATCTCCATCAAACGCGCCTGCAAGGCGTTTGCGATCGTGGATTTACCCGATCCCGAAAGACCGGTGAAGAAGACGGTGAAGCCTTGGTGGTGCCTGGGCGGATGTGCCCGTCGCAGTTCTTGCGCCACTTCTGGGAAGGTGAACCATTCAGGGATGTCCTCACCTGCGGTCAGCCGGCTGCGGAGTTCCGTGCCGGAGAGCGACCTGGTAGCACTTCGATCTCTCACTTGGTCGACGGGAACGTAGGAGTCGCTCTCAGGCAGGTAGACCATCATCTTGAAGGGGACCATTGTCACCCCCAGCTCTGCCTCATGCTTTGAAAGAAGTTCCTGCGCCTCGTACGGACCGTAGAACGGTGTGCCGCTCGAGTCGCTGCCAGGACCTGCATGGTCGCGACCGACGATGAGATGAGTGCATCCGAAATTCTTGCGGATGATAGCGTGCCAGATTGCCTCTCGTGGCCCGCCCATCCTCATGGCGAGGGGAAGGAGTGAGAGGTGCGCAGTCCCTCCGGGATATCGTGCAAGCAGCGCTTCATAGCACCGCACACGCGTGTAGTGGTCGACGTCACCCGGCTTGGTCAGGCCGACCACGGGATGGATCAGCAAGTTGCCATTTTCTGTCTCGGCGGCGCGGCGCATCAGCTCGAAGTGTGCGCGGTGCATCGGATTTCTGGTTTGGAACGCAATGACGCGCTGCCAACCAAGCTCCGCAAATTCGGCGCGCAGCTCCGCAGGCGTGTGACGTAAACCGGCGAAATCGTAGTGCCTCGGAGGCTGGATGCCCGTGAGACGTCCGCCGACGTATACGGGGTTCGTGCGTTCGAGAAGGTACTCCACCCCCGGGTGCTCTGGGTTCGATGTGCCGAGTACCGTCTCCGCCTCCTCCGCCCGGTCAGGTCGCCACAGACTCTCGATCGTGAGAGCAGCCAGCATGACACCCTCGCCGTCTCGCAGCGCCAGGTTGCTGCCGGGAGCCAAGCGAACGGCGAGTTCCTCTGACACGTCGAGGACAATGGGTATCGGCCAGAGTGTCCCGTCGGCCAGCCGCATTGAACGACAGACTGCGTCGTAGTCGGCGGGGCCCATAAACCCGTTCAAGGGGGAGAATGCTCCGTTCAGAATGAGTTCGATATCGCAGAGCTGCCTGGGCGTGAGATCCCAAGACGGCCAGTCGCGGGATGCCGATTGAAGCTCAGCTGTTCGCTCCACATTCGCCATCGGCTGCACTAGTTTGCCGCCGTGAGGCTCAGCGATCCCGTCAGTCACAGTGTTTGTCTCGATTTGGTATACCATTGATAAATTCGCTCGCCTGTGTAAGGACAAAAAAATCCCGGCCTGTTTCATTTGGGCCGGGACTTTGTGGTCTGATCGTCGTGTGTTACTGGCAACTCACCACGGACACTCCCATCGCCGGCCTTCCGTTTTCCGGGAACACCGACAACACCCAACGCTTGCACGCGGGTTGGTAGCAACGTGGTAGAACGGTCTGAGGTTCAAATCAAACTCCGGGTTCGGTAGCATCGGGCGCGCAACCTACTTTGGTGCTGCGCCGCTGTCAAGCTGCCCGTTTTGGCGTGTGGCCCGATGCCTTGACAACCGGACTGCACCGCTGTATTTACTGTGTACAATCGTAGACCGTGGTGATTTGCCGCATATTGCTGCCACGTTAAACAACAGGCTAAAAAGCGAAGGCCCGCGGCAATCGTTGCTCGGGCTTTTGTGTTTTGAACCGCTGTTGTCTGAATAGCGTATCTCTATGCGGCACACTGACATGCAAGGGATCATTCAGTGTTTTTGCATGTTCATTACCACGGCCATGCGGCCGGGAAGGTGTGAGCAAACCGTGTAGAAAACACGCAACGCTCCTATGCTCGATCCGGTCGCTCAACAGAGCGGCCTTTTTTGTTGCCAACAATCGGCCGCCGACCGAAGGTAGGGCAACCTCTCGAGAGACTCGACATGACGACAAAGACGAAAACCAGCCCCACGGTTCAGCACGACGAACCGGCGTTATCATCGACGCCTGCCATTGCCGCACCCATCCCTCGGTCGGTCCACCACGCGGGCGTTCAGGCGTTGCCTCTTCGATGTCGCAACTGCAGCGCGTTGTACGAACCCGCACCGGCGGCAATTTGCGAATCCTGTCTGGGACCCCTCGAGCCAGTGTACGATCCGGGTCGACCACTTCCAGACCGCGACACCATTGCCGCGCGCCCGCCTTCATTGTGGCGATACCGCGAGTGGTTGCCGTTCGAGGGCGATGTTACGCGTGCGCTCGACACGGGATTTACACCGCTCCTCGACGCGCCGCGATTGGCTCGGCGACTTGGCGTGGACCGCGTTTGGGTCAAGAACGACTCGGTTTCACACCCCACGCTTTCGTTCAAAGACCGCGTCGTCGCCGCGGCGATCAACGCGGCGGATGTGTTTGGGTTGACGACATTTGGTTGCGCATCGACCGGGAACTTGGCGAACGCCGTGGCCGCGCAGGCCCGCCGTGCTGGCCTCGACGCTTGGATCTTCATTCCCCACGACTTGGAGCTGGGCAAGGTCGTCGGCACGGCGGTGTACGGCGTGAACCTCGTGCGAGTGAAGGGGACCTACGACGACGTCAATCGGCTTTGCTCTCAAGTGGCCGACCATTTTGGATGGGGCATCGCCAACGTGAATTTGCGGAGTTACTACGGCGAGGGATCGAAGACCGTGGCGTTCGAGATCGCGGAGCAACTCGGGTGGCGCTTGCCGACGGCAGTCGTCACCCCGATGGCAGGTGGTTCTCTGCTCACGAAACTGTACAAGGGTTTCAACGAATTCCGCGCCGCGAACCTCATATCCGGCGAAGTACCAAAACTCTTTGGCGCGCAGGGAGATGGATGTGCACCCATCGTGCGTCTGGTCGAAAGCGGCAACAAACAACTGGTGCCGGAAATTCCTCGTACCATTGCGCGATCGCTCGCCATCGGAAGTCCACCAGACGGTGCCTATGCCGCTGAAGCGATTCGGCGAACCGGGGGCTGGGCCGCCGCGGCGAGCGACGAAGAAATCGTGCAGGCGATCTGGATTCTTGCCGAAGACGTCGGCGTGTTCACCGAGACAGCGGGTGGAGCGACGGTTGCGGCCGCGTTGAAACTCGCGCAGCACGGGCGCTTTCAGGCACATGACGAAGTGGTGTTGTGCATTACGGGTAATGGTCTGAAAACCGTCGAGGCGATTCAACCCGCACTGGCGGATGCGCCCATCATCGCACCGAGAATTGCAGAGGTATCGGCGTTGGCGGCAGAAGCCGAGACCACATGATCATCGAGGCCGATTCGGCAACAACAGGAGGAAACAAATGGCTGTAACACTCACACTTCCCACCGTGCTGGCCAATCTCGCCGACGGAAACAAGACACTCGAGGCGGAGGGTCGTACGTTGGGCGACGCCATCGACCACGTGGCCGAGCGTTTTCCCGAGCTCGCGCCCCGTCTGCGAGATGAGGACGGAAGTCCCTATCCATTCGTGACGTTTTATCTCAACGATCAGGACATCCGGTTGAACGGAGGCTTCGACGTGAAGCTGAATCAGGGCGACGAGGTCACCATCGTGCCCGCGATCGCGGGAGGTTGAGTTGACGACGAGCGTACTGACCGAGGCGCCTTCCGGGCGCACGATGTTATCTCACGATGAGATCCTTCGGTACTCGAGGCACCTCATCCTGCCGGAGGTGGGGCCGCAAGGTCGCTTGCGCGGGGGTATTGACGCCTGGTCGCGAGCGATAGATCCGTCCGTGGCTCGATACTGAGATGCTCGAGCAACCGCTTTCCATTCTCAAGTTTGGTAGCTCTGTCTTGAAGAGTGAAGACGATCTACCGGTCGCTGCGCTCGACATCTACAGAGAGTTGCGGAAGGGGCATCGCGTGGTGGCTGTCGTTTCGGCCTTTGCCGGTGCGACCGATCGTCTCTTGCAGCGGGCGCAGACCGTCTTTGGTGCTCCCCAACCAACTTCGCTCGCACGTTTGCTCACAACCGGTGAAACCGTATCCGCAACCTCGCTGGGAATGTTGCTCGATGATGCGGGCGTCCCCAACGTCGTGCTCGATGCGTTTGACGTTGGGTTGACCACGCGCGGACCGGTGCTGGACGCGGAACCGGAATGGGTCGACGTCGTGGCGTTACGTCGGGCCCTTCTGAACGTGTCGGTGGTGGTGATTTCCGGGTTCGCCGGCAGGGACGCCGAGGGCAGACCAACCCTGCTCGGCCGCGGCGGTTCCGATTTGACGGCGCTCTTTCTCGCCCATCAACTCGACGCCCGCACGTGTCGACTGATCAAGGATGTCGACGGTCTGTATACGGCCGACCCGCGGGTCGAGTCATCCAACGCGTATCGCTACCGATTGGCATCGTGGCAGGACGCTCTCGAGGTTGGTGGGCAACTGATTCAACCCAAGGCGATTCGGTACGCACAAGAACGTGGTCTTTCGTTCATCGTCTGTGCCGCCGGTGTCGGGGTCGGCACGAAGGTCGGGCCCGATGACTCGAAGTGTGAATCGGAGCACGTTCGCCATGGGCCCCTCCGCGTTGGACTCGCCGGACTCGGTACCGTGGGTTTGGGAGTCTATCGTTGGCTCGAGCGCAGGCCGGACCAATTCGACGTGGTGACCATCCTCGTGCAAGATCCGGAGAAGGAGCGACCGGACGATGTTCGCACCGATCTCCTCACGGACGATCCGTGGTCGTTCGTCGATACACAGATGGATGTGGTCATCGAGCTGATCGGAGGGACGGACACCGCCGGCTTCCTCGTGCAACATGCGTTGACCAGAGGCCTGGACGTTGTGACCGCAAACAAGGCTGTGGTAGCCACGACGCCGGATTACCTCGAACGGGCGGGGTCTCTCAGAAATCGTCTCCGGTTCTCGGCTGGAGTCGGCGGTGCGGTTCCCGTCCTAGAGCGGATCTCGCGATTGGCGCAACGCCTCGACATCGAGCAGATCGACTGCGTACTCAGCGGTACCTGCAACTACGTGTTGGATCGACTCGCGGAAGGGTGCGAGTTTTCCGAAGCGGTTCGAGAAGCGCAAGAACTCGGTTTCGCGGAGCGCGATCCGAGTTTGGACCTGAGCGGGAAGGACACGGCGTGCAAGCTCGCGGTAACAGCGGCGGTGGCGTTCGGTGAGATTCTCGATCCCGAATCGATACCCTGTGAGGGGATCGAACAGCTCTCGACCCAGGAGGTGCAACGCGCCCGGGCGAGCGGAGTCACGCTCAGGCTCGTTGCCCGAATCACCAGGACGACCGATGGATGGGCCGCGCGTGTCGCGCCCATTCCGGTCGCACACGACGACCCGTTAGCTCAGGTACGGGGAGAAGAAAATGTGGTTGTGATCCGTACCCGGGACGGGACCATCGAAGTGCTGCGTGGGAAAGGGGCCGGCCGTTGGCCGACGACTATAGCCGTCGTCGCGGATTTGCTGGAGCTTTACCGGCGCCGGAATCGGAGTCGCGTTGCTGACAACTGGTCGAACGCGGCGGTGGTGTAACCGGGCGGGGTCAGTAGTGAACGTTAAGACGTGAGACGTGAGACGTTAGAAGGCCCCGCTGCCCTCCCCGGGGGGTAGGGTGAGGGGCCCTCTCACGTCTTACGTCTCACGTCTTACGTCTTTCTAGTTCCCGATCTCCCCGATCGCCCACACCAACATGCTGCGCACTTCCGAGTTTTGCTCATCTTTGATCGCGGCAGTGAGCGCCTCCAACGCCCTAGGACTCTCGATCTCGCCCATGGCCCAGGCCGCCATCTTCCGAACTTCGGGGTTCCGATCTCTCAGAGCCCGAGACAACTCGTCGACGGCCATCGCACTTTCGATCTCACCGAGTGCCCACGCCGACATCTTGCGCACCTCGATCGAGGCGTTGCGGTCGTTCAGACTCTTTCCCAGGTAATCGACGGCCGCCACACTCTCGATCTCACCCAGCGCCCACGCCGCCTTGGCGCGCGCCCGATCGCTCACATTGTTGTTCGTGAGCGCGGTGCCTAGGGCATCGACGGCCCACTCGCTCTCGATCTCTCCCAACGCCCACGCCGTCATGTCCTGCACCTCGGCGTCGGGATCGTTGACCAGCGCCCGTCCCAGCGCCTCGACCGCGGCCCGATTCTCGATTTCGCCCAATGCCCACGCCGCCATCTTACGAACCTCGGTTCGGTTGCGCAGGTTATTCAACGCCGCCCCCAGGAATTCGATGGCTTGCGGGTTCTCGATTTCACCCAACGCCCACGCGGTTTGACGCAGGACCTCTTGATCCTGATCCGTTACCATCGCCCGTCCGAGGTATGGGATGGCTAGCGGGTTCTCGATCTCGCCCATTGCCCAAGCTGCCATATACCGCACGTCCGCTACGTTGGCGTCGTCGTTGAGAGCCGCTCCCAGATAAGGAATAGCCATGGGGTTTTCGATCTCGCCCAGCGCCCACGCCGCCATGCGCCGCACCGACGCAACCGGGTCGTCCAGCAACACCCGTCCCAGCGCGTCCACCGCCTGTGGCGATTCGTACTCGCCCAGCGCGTGGGCCGCCTGCTCGCGCACCTGCGAGTTGGGATCGTCCAGTAGCGTGATCATGGCCTCCAGCGCACTTGACTCGAGCCCTCTGAAGCGGCCACGCTCCCGTCCCTCCAAGCGCCGCACTGCCCGTTCCGCTGCGCGACGAGCCTGCTCGGCAATCCGCTCCACGTCGATCACGATGGGAGCACGAGGTGCTACGGCGACCTCCGCTGGCTGGTCTCTGTCGTTGACCAAGGACGCCACCGCGAACCCGGCGCCCGGCAACAGCAGCGCCGTGAGACCGGCCGCCAACAGCCGCGGGGTGGTCCAGAAGCGTTGCTTCGATTTCTGACCTCCCCCCGCCGCGGCGTTCCGCCGCTCGACGATTTCCGGCCACAACTCCCGCTCGGGAGTTGCCTCGTTCGGCAATCCACGAATGGCCTGCACGGTGGTTTGCAATTCCTCGAACGCTTCCTGCCACTCGGGATTCGACGCCAATTGTTCACGCACGTACGCCGTAGTCTCGTCGTCGAGTTCCTCATCGAGATACTGCGACAGCAGCTCTTCCATCTCTTCCTGAGGATTCAGTTCGTGCGATTCGAAATGCTCACTCATCGTTCTAAAGCCTCCCGTACAAGCCGTCGTGCTCTGCTCAATTGTGATTTGACTGTCCCCTCCGCCACACCGACCAATTCCGCGATCTCTCGATACCGATACCCCTCGATGTCGTGCAACACCAATACTTCTTTCGCGCCACCCGGAAGTGTCGCAATGGCCCGTTCCAAGTCTATCCGGGTCTCCGGCAGGGCGCCCCTGACCTCACGCTTGAACTGGTCGAGGTCTCCGGGTAACAACTCCCGCCTCGAGCGCCGTTTTTCCACCCGCATGTCGCTCAAGACAACGTTGACGCTCAGACGGTGAAGCCATGTTCCGAACGCGCTCTTGTGCTGGAACGATCCGATCGTGTTCCACGCACGGACGAACGCATCTTGCATCAGTTCCTCGGCGCGATCCGGATCACTCACCATGCGTAGGCACAGCGCGTAGATGCGACGTCCGTGCTTGCGGTAGAGGCGTTCGAACGCATCATCGCTCCCCGCCTGGGCTTCCCGGACGAGCTCGGTCTCGCTCACCTCCGCGCCCGTCTCCATGGAATCCTGGACCGTCATGAAGACCGGCCCTGCCGCACCCTCTCCCCGCAGGGAGTAATCCTGAGAAACAGCGACTGACTGAGACACAATTGCGACTCCTGAATCACCTGGTCTGTATCGGATTCGTTGTACTTGATTGGATGTCGGATCATGGGGTTTCGTTCGAATGGGCCCCGAGTCGGATCAGGGCGAGGTGGCCCGAAGCCACAAACCTAATGCCAGGACACCCGATCCGGGCCGTGTACGGCAAGCGCACGGGTCGTGGTGAAATCGCATAAGTGCTTTAACGACAGCGATTTATGTTGTAGTGCGAGCTGAACACAAAGCCGGCTTTGCCGGCTGGCCGGCAAGTCCGACGTCATGAAGCATGCGGCATCGAAAGTCGTGTTGAAGGTGGTGGCTGAATGAAGTACAGTGGATGCCGAGTTATTTTCGAAAGTTGTGGATTGGAGGAATGAGAAAGGCGGCGTATCCTTTCGTGTAGTCAGTTGAAACGTACACGAGATCCGGTTGTGACGACCGGAGAAAGGACACGCCACCGATGTTGAGGATAATAGAGAATGCGTCTGAGAGCAAAGGGAACGGACTGTTCGCAGACCTGGACGAGCTTGCCAGAGAGGGAGCTCGGCGGATGCTGGTGAGTGCGTTGGACGCGGAAGTGACCGAGTATGTCGAGCGATATCGGATTGAGCGAGACGGAGAGGGCCGCGCCCTGGTGGTGCGCAATGGCAAAGCCCGTCCCCGCAAGGTGACGCTGGGTGCTGGTACGGTCACGGTGACCGCGCCACGGGTGCATGACCGTCGTATGCGGGCGCAGTTCACGAGCAAGATTTTGCCTCCCTATATGCGGCGGTCGCCGAAGGTGGCGGAGGTCTTGCCGGTGTTGTATCTGCGCGGTCTGTCGACGGGAGATTTTCGCGAGGCGTTGCCGATCTTGTTGGGTGAGGACGCATCAGGCTTGTCCCCGACGACGATCACGCGATTGACGGCGGCGTGGGAGGGGGAATACCAGGCGTTTCGCCAGCGTGATCTGCGTGATCGGGAGTATGTGTACGTCTGGGTCGACGGGATCCACTTCAACATTCGCCTCGAGGCCGACCGGCTGTGTACGCTGGTGATGCTGGGCGCCCGGGCGGATGGGACGAAAGAGCTGATCGCGGTGGAGGACGGCTATCGGGAGAGCACGGAGAGCTGGTTGGCGGTGTTGCGCGATCTGAAGCGTCGGGGGATGCGGGCCCCGGTGCTGGCGATTGGGGATGGCGCGTTGGGGTTCTGGGCAGCGGTGCGGGAGGTGTGGCCGGCGACGCGGCAGCAGCGCGACTGGGTGCACCGGATGGCCAACGTGTTGGACAAGCTTCCGAAACGTTTGCAGCCGGCGGCGAAGCGGGTGTTGCGCGAGATGATGTATGCGGAGTCGCGTGCGGAGGCCGAGGCGCTGGTCGAGCGTTTCGCCACCGCGTATGCGGCCAAGTATCCCAAGGCGGTCGCCTCGCTCACGCGGGACCAGGAGCACCTGTACAGCCATTTTGATTTTCCGGCCGAGCATTGGAAACATATCCGTTCGACGAACGTGATCGAGTCTGCCTTCGCGACGGTCCGGTTACGACAGCGCGTGACCAAGGGAGCGGGCTCGCGGAGCAAAGGGCTGACGATGGCGTTCAAGCTGTTGGAGATGGCGCAGCAACGTTGGCGGAAACTCAACGCTCCAGAACTTCTCCCCCTGGTGTTGGCAGGAGAACAATTCAAAGATGGTATGCAGGAAACTGACAAAGAGAACACGGATCGGAAGGTCGCCGCTTGATCACTCACCGATCCACAACATTTGACAATACCTCGTGGATGTCACTTGGATAGGAGAGTTCGCTGATGAAGCGGAACGTCATCGCTTGGATGTCTTGGGGGCTCCTTTCCGGCCAGGTGTTTGGATCAGCGCTCTGGGCTCAGAGCCGATCCGATGAGGGGATCGAGCCGGGGTCAGTCACTATCTACCGCGACGACTTCGGCGTGCCCCATATCTACGCCCAGCGTGAACAGGACGGGTTCTACGGGCTCGGCTACGCCCAGGCCGAGGATCAGCTAGAAGCTCTACTGCGCATACACCTGTGGGCGCGTGGAGAGTTGGCCGGCGCCGGTGTCTCACGCCCAGGTCCGGGGCAAGAGGCTCCGACCAAGGAGGCCCTGATTGCGTCTGATTTTGTTCAGCGCCAATGGATGCATGTGGAGGAAGCCCGAGCCGGGTTTGAGCGCTTGAGCCCCGAGCTGCAGCGGAACTACCGACATTATGTGGCTGGTGTTCAGCAGTACATGGACGAACACCCAGGGGAGGTGCCACCATGGGCGCCGCGTCTCGAGCGTTGGGATCCGGTTGCGTTCTCGCGTGCGAGCCTCTTTCTGGCGTACAAGGCCGGCCAGGGACTCACCGACTGCCGGCGTGGTGGCGTACAGCTCTCGGCTGCCATCAATGCTCAACTGGACAACGCGGCTGCGGTGGCATCCAATGAGTGGATCCTGGCGCCGTGGCGTACCGCCGAGAACGCGATGATGGTTCTGAGCGACCCACATGGTGGTATCGACGGATGGATCTTTTACGAGTTTCGCATGCACGCCGGCGCGCTCGAGGTCGCTGGGTACAGCTTTGGAGCGCTCTTCCTTCTCACCCACAACCGGCGGCTCTCGTGGGGACAGACCACCGGCTCTCCCGATGTCTCAGATTGTTATGAGGTGACGGTGGATGCGGACAACCCTCGCCGGTATCGCTACGACGGCGAGTGGCAAACGATGGTGACTCGTGAGGTCACGATATCGGTGATGGACGGGGAGTCGGTGACCCGCACTTTCGAGTACACGCGTCATAACGGCGTCTTGTCACCGGTGGTGGCACGCGACGGAGACAAAGCGTACGTCGTGAGCACACCGTACATGCACGCGGGTGGATCACTCGACGAAGAGATCTACAGGATGAATCGCGCGCAAAATGTGAGTGAGCTGCGCGATGCGATGCTGACGCTCGGGATGTACCCGCAGAACCTCATGGTGGGCGATGCCGACGGCAACTCGCTGTACGTCCGGTCTGGCCGCACGCCTATCCGAGATCCTTCATTCGATTGGAATCGCCCCGTGCCGGGGAACACTTCCGCCACCGCATGGAGCGGAATCCACCCGTTGGATGATCTGGTGCAGATCGAGAGCCCGCCACAGGGCTACATGCAGAACGACAACATCGCGCCGGATGTGATGATGGAGGACAGTCCTCTCACTCCGGGGCAGTACCCATCGTACATCTTCAACGACACGCCCGGTCGCCAGAATACGCGAGGCGCGCGTACCGTCGAGGTCCTGTCAAGAGCGTTCGCGTTCACCTCGAAGGATGCGATCGACTTGGCATTGGACGAGAAATGGGTGGGTACCGAAGCGTGGCGGGCCGCTTTGCAGCGTGCTGTGAACTCGCGTCCCGACGAGACCAGCGTCCGGTCGCAGGAGTTCCGGCGTTTCGTCCAGCGCATCTTACGCTTCGACGGCAAGGCACAGGCCGGTTCCGTGGCTGCTCTCAACTACGTGTACTGGAGAGAGGCTCTCCGATCAGCCCCAGAGCTGGTGGGTGTGGATCTCGATCCTCTGAAGGGAACGGAAGAGATGACGCCGGTGCTGGCAGGCGTTTTGATCGAGGGTGTTGAGCAGGCAATTCGCACGATGCTCACCGAGCATGGAACGACCGATCTATCCTACGGGGAAGTGTTTCGCATCGGGCGTGGTGGCCGGACATGGCCGCTCGGAGGAGGGACGCTCTTGCCCGAGACGACCATCGGATGCGCCTATTCATATGCTTGCGTGCTCACACAGCGGGCGATGACATTCAGTCCGCCGGACTCGACTGGACACCGGGCGTTGTGGCTGGGGTCTCGGGCGTTGCGCCTGGTCATTTTCACCGATCCTCTCCAGTCGTTCACCCTGCATAATTTTGGCCAGAGCGAACACCCTGATTCTCCGCATTACGCCGATCAAGCGCGCCTGTCGGGCCAGCGGCGCCTCAAGCCGACGTATTTCGAGAAGTCTGATCTCATGAAGTACGTGACATCGGAGGTCGAGTTGAAAGTCGCGGTGGATGAATGACGTGGCTACGGCCGTTTGGGTCGCCGACGTTCTGCTGCTCTTCGAAAACCGATGACGACTACGTCGTGTAGACCTCGGTAGACAATTGGCCACGGAATCCACGGAAAACACGGACCCCCGCCCCCCTTCCGGAACTATGTTTTCCCCCGCCCCCAAACCGATTCGGAACAGACTAGAAGAGAATGGGGGTGGGAGGGGAAACATCAGTCCGGGGGTTGGGTGGGGTCTCCGTGGGTTCCGTGGATTCCGTGGCCATGCCTTTCTGGATCCATGAATCGTCTTTCAAACGGTTAAGTCGTTCATCCATAACAGCTTACCACAAGCCCTAATACCTTGGTCCACGGTAAAACCCGCGAGGTCATGGGTCGTAGGGTTCTATGGGGTTCCGATATAACCTGTATTCCAATATATATTGGATACCAAGATAGCTTCGGAGCGTACATGGCAGACCACAAACCGCTGAGCCTCGGCACCGTCATGGTCCTCCACGCCTTGGGGCGTGGCTGCCAATACGGGTTCGATATCATCGAGGAGACGGGGCTGACGAGCGGGACCATCTACCCGGCGCTGGACAAGCTCGAGCGGCTCGGCTTGGCGAGGTCGAAGTGGGAAGACGGTCGGGTTGCGCAGCGGGAGAAGCGACCGGCCCGTCGCTATTACACGATCACCGACCGCGGCACCAGAACCCTAGTTGACGCGATGGAGCGGTATCGCTCGCTCGCGCCAATCGACGTGGGTGCCATCCAATCCAAGCCGAGAACGACTTGAAAACCCCGCTCAGGGTCGGCGTCGCACGCGGCATGATCCAACTCGCCAGTGGGTTTGTTCCACGGGATCGACGCGCGGGCTGGCGACGACAATGGAAGGCCGAACTCGAGCACCGCTGGTTCGTCCAGCAACAGCGCCCGGTGCGAAGTCTTCTGTTGTGGTCGCTCGGCGCATTTTCACACGCCTGGTACTTGTTGAGAACGGAATGCACGATGGACTCGATCTTTCAAGATGTTAGGTACGCTTTTCGATCCCTGCGGCAAGGACCCGGATTGGTCGCGGTTGCCGTCTTGTCGTTGGCTCTCGGCATTGCCGCCAATTCGACGATCTTCAGCGCGGTCGATGTGTTGATGTTTCGTCCGCTCCCTTACGACAACTCGGACGACATCATCAGGATCCACACGACAAACGCGGAGCGCGGCTGGACTTCGGTGAGCTTTTCGATACCGGACTTCGTGGACGCTCGCGAGGCGAGCCAAACGGTCGATGTTGCGGCCACCAGGAATGCCGACGTCAATCTGTCGGGCGATCGTCCCGAGCGGCTCGCGGGGAACCGCGTGTCGCACAATTTCTTCCGTGTCCTTGGCACTCTACCGGCCATGGGACGGACTTTTACTCCGGACGAAGAGCGTGCGGGACAGGACCAGGTGGTGATCATCAGTGATGCGTTGTGGCATCGGCAGTTTGGCGCCGATCCCGAGATCCTGAGTAAGACAGTCCAGCTCAACGCTGAGCCCCACACCATCGTCGGCGTGTTGCCGCCCGGTTTTTGGTACCGGGTAGCTGACGACGACGTCTGGTTACCGCTGGGCCTCACGGGCGAGGAGTCTCGCGCGTCGCACTTCTTGCAGGTCTTGGGTCGCGTACGACCCGCTGCGACGTTTGACGGCGCACGGGTAGAGATTGCGCAGATTGCCCAGCGGATGGCCGAGTCGAATCCGGGGACGAGCGCCGGGAACGGCGCGCGGATCGAGACGCTGCACGAAGACATTATGGACGAGGGCGTCCGCAGCGGAAGTTTGATCTCTTTGGCGGCGGTCATGTTCGTGCTGCTCATTGCGTGTGCCAACGTCGCCAACCTGCTGTTGGCGCGCGTCGCGGGCAGGGAACGCGAAGTGGCGTTGCGCGGGGCCTTGGGCGCGGGGCGCATCAAGATCGCTCGTCAATTCTTGGCCGAATCCCTTGCTATCTCCCTTCTCGGGGGGGCGTTGGGGCTTGTGTTGGCCGTGTTTGGTGTGCGGGCAATGGTGTCGATCGTCCCGGCGGGTTTCCCGCGCCTCGAGGACATCGTTATCAACGGCCGCGTGCTCTTCTATACGGGGGCTGTGACGATCGCGACGGGATTGATCTTCGGCACGGCGCCCGTGCTACAGAGCGCGAAAACCAATCTGGTGGACTCCCTGAAGGACGGTGGTCGTGCTGGGGGGATGCGATCGGGTCGTTTGCGAAAGGTGCTGGTCGTATCGGAGATCGCCCTTGCCGTCACACTTCTTGTCGCGTCGGGTCTGCTCATTCGCAGTTACATGTTTGTGGCCGGATCCGAGTATGGTTTCGATCCGTCGGACGTGTTGACGTTCCGGGCCACGCTGCCCGAGGCCGAGTTCCCCGACACGGCCGATGTGTTGAGCTTCTATACCAATCTGCGCCCGCGTCTCGAAGCGCTCCCCGGTGTCATGAGTGTCTCCGGCACCACCATCCTTCCACGGCGCGGCAGTAGTGGGACGTTCTACTGGATCGGTGGAGAAGATGAGCCTCCCGTGGCGGACCAGCTCGTCTCCAACTTTCGATACATCCAGCCCGGTTATTTCGAAGCGATGGACGTGCCGATGTTGCGCGGTCGCACCTTCGAGGACCAGGACCGGGTCGGGGCGCCGCGAGTGGTGATCATCAATCAGGTCCTAGCCGATCGGCACTGGGCCGACTCGGATCCGGTTGGTCAGCGTATACAGCTTGGTAGCGGGTCGCGAGAAATCGTGGGTGTGGCGGCGAACGAACTCGATCAAGGCGCCGAAAACAACGAGGGACCGAAGATATACTTCTCCGCGATGCAGACCCTGTTACGCAGTATGAACTGGTTGGTCGAGACGTCGACGGCAACACCGGAGACGCTGACCGACGCCGTTCGAGCCGAGGTGGGATTCATCGCACCCAATCTTCCGCTCTACCAAGTGGCCACGCTCGACGCCGTGATTCGCGAAGAGATTCGGGCCGACGCGATCATGCCAAAAGTCATGGCGGCGTTGTCGATCATTGCGTTGTTACTGGCCATCGGCGGCGTGTATGGCGTGATGGCGTATTCGGTCTCACAGCGCACGCGAGAGTTGGGAATTCGCATGGCCCTCGGCGCGCAGGGTAGGGGGGTGATGTCGATGGTGGTGCGGCAAGGATTGCTGCTGGCGGGGGTCGGCGTGGTGATCGGTATTGGTCTCGCGCTTGCTGTCTCCCGAACCCTCTCGATCTTCCTCTTTGGCGTGAGCCCGTTCGATCCGCTCACCTTCGGCGCCGTGGCGGTTTGCTTGTTGATGTCCGGCGTCGCGGCGTCATACTTCCCCGCACGCAGGGCGACGAGGGTTGATCCGATGATCGCGTTGCGAACCGAATAGGGTGTAGGTTGTAGGGTGTAGGGTGTATGAAATTTGATGTGACGTGAGGGACTTGGCATTTGCCACGCGTGATTCACCACACCCTACACCCTACACCCTACACCCTAATCTGACTCCACTCCAATCCTGGAATCAACCTCACCGCGTTCTCGTAGTACAGTTTGCGCAGCACGTCATCGGGCAGCTCCAACCCGTACATTTTCCAAAACGCGTGGCGCTTGCGGTAGTAGTCGAAGTACTCGTCGGCGGTCTCGAGAGTGCGGAAATAGACGTGGTATTCGTCGGGGGCCCAGGAGTCCTTTCCAAACAACACGCGGTCTTGGTACTTGATGAACCATGCCCGCGCAAACCGCGGCTGGCGGCCCAGCTCGGCCAACACCGCCCCGATGCCCACGTGCATGTTGGGCAGCTCATCGAACAGCCGGCCCAGCCTTCCGAGGTCTCCGCCCAGCCACCCGAGGTGCGCCGCTATGAAGTTCGTACCTGGGTGTTTCCGAAAGACGTTCCACAGCTCGCTCATGATCCGTTCCCAGGGAGGGAACCGATCCGGAGGCCGGATGCGGCGGGGACGCTCCTTGAGTTCGAACCAGCGTTCGTTGACCTCATCTTGCGGCAGCCAAAACTGGTGTGGATCGCCGGTGTGAATGAGTACGGGAATGCCCAGTTCGCCAGCCTTTGCCCATACCGGATCGAAACGCGCATCGTCGGTCGCAATGCGATTGCCCGCGCTGTCGTTGAGTGTCATGCCAAGGTTCTTGAAGATCTTGAGTCCTTGAGCGCCGGCTTGCACGTCCCGCTGTAACTGCGCCGCTGCGTTTTCGCCCCAGTCGGGGCGGTCGATATCGCGGAAGCTCAAATTGGCGAACACCACGAAGCGATCGGGATAGCGCCTTTTCATTGCCTCGATAGTCTGCACCAGCGTCTCACCGGTTCCACCGCTCAGGTTCACCGCCACCGCCATATTCATCGCATCCATATCCGCGATGAGGGTGTCGACGCGCTCCGACCCAGGCGTGCGATGATGGCTGTGTACGTCGATGAACGGAAATCGTGATCGGGTGAGGGGATGCCCGGGCACGACCAGCGACGACTTGGGATTGTACTCGTCGACGGTCATCGTCTGGGCGGACATGGCGACGGGTGCCAGGGTAGGAGCAATGAGCAAGAGCGAAACGACGGGTTTCATCTGCGCTCCTGATGTGAAGTTGTCGAGTTTGAAGGATTAATAAGGCGAGAGAATATACCCCTTGAGGGCGGTCGTGTTCGAGAGCGTGGGGATGTAGTGGGACGATTCGTCGCGTCGTTGCGTTACGTCGCCAAGAGCGGCCTCAGCCGAGCGGCGACTCACACGTCGCGGAAATCCCGTCTCACGCCTTCCCGTACGGTGGGCAAAATCGACCTCGTCGTACCCGATCGAGGCGATCCATCAGCGTCCCTCAAAATCCTCGGCCATTTGGCGACGGACGGTATATAGTCGTCCCCAATACGGTCGAGTCCGCCGATTTCCGGTTTTGGTTCCCCCAACGGGCCACGCCAAACCGCGTAGTGCCAGGGAGTTACGGCCTCCAACCCTGCGTCCTAGACGGTGCTGGAGAAGCCGCCTAAGTGACTGCCAGTAGTGACTTTGGGCACTGACCCCCTTGGTGCTAGAGCGTAACATACTGGGCACATCCTCGTTTTGGTGTGCTTTAGTGGCCCTCGGGCAGGGAACCGGGCCCTCAATCGCGTCAAGCCGTCCATGCAGCAGCGCAGACGTCGGGTCGAATGCAATATCAAGAACTAGTCGAAGTCCTCCAGAATGTCGGGAAGGATCCCTCTCGGCTCATCTTCGAAGATGAGCTGACGGGGATTCATAACCGGCGTTTCTTGCTTGGTTACTTCGAGCACCGAGTGCGTTGGGAGACGGGCGAAGACTTTCCGCTCGCGCTGCTCGTGATCGACTTGGACCACTTCAAAGACGTCAATGATACGCATGGACACGCTACCGGTGATCAGGTTCTGACCTGGATCGCTACCCTTCTCGATGAGGTCGTGGGTGAGGACGGTATGCCCGTGCGATACGGCGGCGACGAATTCATGGTCCTCCTCCCGGGCGCGAGCCGTGGGGACGGGCGGGACGTGGCAGACCGGTTGCTCCAACGCATCCGCGACCGGCCGTTCAAGTTGAGAGATGCTGGGGTGGTTCTGCCAATCACTATGAGCATTGGGGTGGCGTCGGCACCGGAAGATGCCAGCGACAGCAAAGGCCGGTTCCAGGCCGCTGACACCGCTCTTTACCATGCAAAACAGTCCGGTCGTGATCGTGCGGCCGCCGCCGGCGATGTCGATCCCAAGAAAGTATTCCCAAAGACCGCACTCCATCGTTTGCAAGTCACGGGCATTGTGGGTCGGGATGACGAGCTGTCGGTGGTGGCCAATTCCTTGGAGGCGCTTAGTCAAGCAAAGAGTCGTTTCCTCATCTTTGAGGGTTCCCCGGGGAGTGGCAAGACGACGCTGTTGGATACCATACGTGACAACCTCATAGTCGACGACTCCTTTGTAGTCATAAAAGTCTGGGGCGATCAGCAGGAGGCATATCGACCGTACTACATGCTGCAACGCATTCTCGTCGCGCTGCTCAATCACAAGGAAGACAAGGGCTCGTCGGTTTTGGAGGGACTGAGTGAGGCTGAAGTGTCCCATCTGGCCCATGTCATTCCGCAACTTGCACCGGAGGATACATCCGACGCGAAACAGGAGCCCGACGGCCAAACGAGACAGTCGATCTTTGCCACACTTGCGCGATTCCTTCCTCGCTTGGTCGAGTACCGACCGCTTGTGCTCATCGTCGATGACCTGCAGTTCGCGGATGAGGCCACGCTGCTATTGCTTCGGGTGCTGATGGAACGGAATGAACTCACGTTGTTTGTCTGTGGTACCGCGATGGAATCGATCCACATGGGTGAGGCGTCGCCGCTGGATCGGTTCCTAAACACCGAAGACGATCTCGATATTCGTCGTGCCCGTTTACAACCCCTCACCGCCGGCCACATCGCCGAATACCTGGAAACGGTTTTCCCGAGTCTGCGCATGCCGAGCGGTTTTCAAGACGATTTGGCCACCACGACACAGGGTAACCCCCTCTTCCTTGCGGAGATCATCCGGAAGTTGGTTACCGACCGGAAGGTCAACCTCGTTGGGCAGGAGTGGGTGATCGAGCCACTCGAGGATGGGTATTTGCCGAGGTCGCTCGAGGAGATCGTCATCGAGAAGATCGCCGCACTCGATAACGAAGGCATGGATCTCCTGGCGCGTGCGTCTACGTTTGGAGAAGACATCTCCGTGAGCATGCTGGCCGGAAGCGCCGACCTGGACGAGAACAAAGTGTTGGAGTTCCTCGACCGCGCCGAGACCCTGGGTCTCGTCAAGATGGACTTTCAGGTCAACGACGAAGTCATGCATTTCCTGGGTAAGCGTGTGATGGACATCAGCTACGGCTTGGTCGATGAAGATCGCCGGAGTACGTTGCACGAAGAGGTGGGACAGTATCAAGAGCGATTGTACCAGCAGCGACTCCTTCCTTCTGCTTCACTGCTCGCGTATCACTTCAAGCGCTCGGCAAACCAGGAAAAAGCTCGGCAGTACGAGCGAGCCCAGGAATCCTATACACAAGCAGTTTTTGACGCTGCGGAAGCGTCACACTACACTCAGCAACTGCTCGATGAAGTGGACACCGGGACGCGTTTGGACCATGAGAGTCTCCCGCATGTACCGCACGTGCTGCGCAACCTGATGACGGCTGTGCGCAACATCCAACTCTATCCTCCAGAGAGTGCGGCGATCACGCAAGCGCTCGAGCAGATCAAGCAGCCAATCGACAACATTCTCGAACAGAATGAATGCTTGATGTTGTCGCAATCCGAGCAGGTACTGCTTGTAAACGGGCAGCGACTCGAAGCTTTCGAGTTGACGGCACTCACCGAAACGATCCTCGAGCTACTCGGCCGCCTTGAGTTAAAGGGGATCGCTTTTCGCCGCGGCGTTACGCAGGATGAACTCAAGGCGCTCGTCGTCGCGTTGGGTCGAACGAAGCCCGAGTCTGTCGAACCCGGCTTCTGGAGGGAGTTTTCGGCCGAGAACGGACTCGAACGCGTGGAACTCTTTCAGGTAGAGTACTCCCGGGTGCGTAAGTCTCGAACGATGGTGTCGGTCGTGTCAGCGGCCGAGGACGAGGAGTTGAGTGCTAGTGAGTTGAGGCAGATCCCGGACATGCTCCGTGCACTCCACGGCGCCGCGACGAATGTGAAGCTGTACCCGGTTGATGCACAACCTGTCGTGCAGGCCATGACGGCCCTATGTACGGAACTCGATACATGTTTGTCTCGGCACCCGGCGCTGACGTTGGCCCACCTCGGTGAGTCGCTGCTAATCAACGGAGCGAGGGTCGACACCGCGGGTTATCAGGCCGTTGCCGAGGGTTTCGTTGCGTTCTCGAAGTCGGTCAGCTTGGATAGTCTCACGTTCTTCGCACCGGTGTCCTTGTCGGAGATTGAAACTTTCATTGGTGCATTGCGCGACCTTCCGGCTTCGGGTACCGAGCGGAGCCACTGGGATGAATTCGCAATGCAGCATGCTCTCCGGTCGATAGCCTTCAACCAGCGTCAATACACATTGGGTGTCGTGCAGAGCTTGTTGGACGACGTGGGTGCACCCCCGGTTGACGAGATGATCGAGGTTGACGCAACCGCGGTATTGATTGAGACCCTTCCCGACGATCCGACGGAAGCCATTCGAGAGTCGCTGCCCCGATTCGGCAAGGATATGTTGGTCAAAGGAGAAAACAAGTTGTTGCGGCGCCTGTTGGCCACGCTCTTTGGCAACTTCTCGACGCTGGATCCCATCGGCAAGGAGCAGGTCGTCCAATCCTGCGCTCGCTTGTTGAGCGGCTTGATTCTCGGTTTACAACACAAGTTCAGTGAGTTGGCGGTCGATTACTTGAGTGCCGCCTTGTCGGAAGAGACCGACCCTCGAATCGTACAGGAGCTGGCGGGCGTACTCTACACGATGGCCGGGTGCGCCGTGCAGTTTGCCGACTATCCGCTCGCCGGCCGCATCCATTCGGAGTTGAGGGAACGGCGCGATCAGCTCAAGGAGGCCGGCCAGTCGAGCGCGGAAAGTCTGACGAAATTCCTGGATCGCAAGTTGGATCCCACAACCGAAAAGCTCCTGGAGGGCGACCTCACATCGGGCGATCCCGTCCGTCACGAGCGGGCGGCTCAAGTCGTGGGGAGCCTCGGTCTGCCGGCCATTCCCCTCTTGGTGCACGTCATCGAGCAGGAAAAAGACTTCCGAGTTCGGCAGACGGCAGCCAGCCTCCTCGTGGAGATGGGACCAGACGGCGTGACACAACTCAAGCGGGCCGTCGTCACGGCGGTGGTGGTGGAGCATAGGTTCCGTGTGCTCGAGGTGGTTGATACCGTCACCAGGGATCTGCGGGACGAGATCGAGTTCAGTCTCGGCGATTCGAATCGCAAGATCCGTAGAGCGGCCTTTCAACTCTTCGAGCGATTGTCGCGCGACAGTTTCATCGACATCGTCTTGCCCTACTTGTACGGCGACGATGCGGCGATGGCGAAGGGCGCTGTGCGTAGCTTGGGAAGTGTTGGGTCGAAAGCCGCAGCTGAAGCGTTGGCGTCCGTCCCGGCCTCGACGAAGGACTCGGAGTTGGTGATCGCCTGCTGTCAGGCATTGGGGCAGATAGGAGACGAGACTTCCATCAACGCACTAGCCAAGATCCTCAACAAACGTCGATTCTTGTTCCTGGGCCGGCGTTGGAACGAGCAAGTACGCGCCATGGCGGCGATGGCGCTGAAGCAGATCTCCGATCCTCAAGCCGCGCAAGTGCTGAGTCGCTTTACGGGCGACGGTGACAAGCGGGTGAAGCAGGTCGCAAGGTCTGCGATGGCGGAAGAAGGGGCCTAAGTTTCGTGAGACGTGAGAGGTGAGACGTGAGACGGCCCCACATCCCCTCCCCGGGGGGGAGCGGGGCCGTCTCACGTCTCACGTCTCACGATAAGAGATCCGATATATCGCCCCCTGCCGGTCGTCCGACACCAACAGCGCTCCATCGGGCATGACCAACACATCGGCCGGCCGGCCCCATGGACGCCGCCCTTGGGCAAAAACATCATACCCAACGGCCTGATTGTCTTCCACACGCACGACGGTGATGCGATAGCCAATCGGCGTAGATCGATTCCACGAGCCGTGCTCGGCGATGAAGATCTGATTGTGGTACTCGGGTGGAAACATCTCTCCCGAGTAGAACCGCATGCCGATCGATGCAACGTGGGGACCGAGGGGTTGGGCCGGAGGCGTGAACTCGCTACATGGTCGCTCGCGGTAGTCGGGGTCGGCGATCGTCCCTCCGTGGCAGAATGGAAAGCCAAAGTGCAAACCAGCGGTTGGTGCGTGGTTGAGTTCGTCGGGCGGCAGGTCGTCACCCAACATGTCGCGGCCGTTGTCGGTGAACCATAACTCTTCCGTGCGCGGATCCCAGTCGAACCCTACAGAGTTTCGTACACCGCGGGCGAACACCTCCCAGTCGGACCCGTCGGTTTTCATACGCAGAATGGTGCCGAACGGCCCGTCTGATTCCGGGCAAATGTTGCAGGGCATGCCCACCGCAAGGTACAGCAACCGGTCGGGGCCGAACTGGGTGAACTTCCAACCGTGGTGTGTCCGGGTGGGAAGGTCATCTCGAATGACGACGGGTTGCGGCGGGTTCGCCAGGCGAGACTCGATACCGTCGTACACCAGAACGCGGTTCAAGGCGACAACGTACAGTGCGCCGTCTCGGAACGCGACGCCGCTAGGAACGGTGAGATCGCTGGCAATGGTGTACGTCTCCTCGGCGACGTTATCACCGTCGCGGTCCACGAGGGCGTAGACATTTCCCTTGCGCATCGATCCAACAAAAACCGTTCCGTTGTCTCCCAACGCCATCTGCCCGGCGTTGGGGACGGCCCCGTTGTAGATGGCGATGCTGAATCCCTTGGGGAGGGTGATGTTGCCCAGTTGTTGCCGGCCCGTAACTTTCCAATACAATGCTCCAGCGCCAAGGACGACGATGACTGCCGAGGCGACGCGTGTTACGCTGATGGGCCGGAAGAGTCGAGCCATGAGATCCTCGGCTTGTTACGGTGGGCTGTCACCGCCATGAAAGTGATAGAGCGGCATGTCGCACACCGCACGATAACCAATTTGTTGATAGATGCTGTTCGACGTAGAATTGTCCAGATCGGTAAACAGGAAACAGAATGTACGTCCCTCATCGAGCATCCGCTGGCTCAGATGAGCTACACAGGCAGAAGCGTAACCGCGACCTCTCCATTCGGGCGGTGTGTAGACCCCGCTGATACGAATGCCGTTGGGTGTCCGTCCGGTCCATAGCGCCATAGAAACGGAACGCTGATCTTGCCACAAGAAGGCAGCTCCGTCGTGAATGCACTGTTTGGCCATGTCTCGGGGATCCCGGTGTATCACATCGGCGAGTTCCGCCATGAAGGCTTCCACCCAACTCGAGACCGTATCAAAATCCTCCGCGGTTGCCTGACGAAGTTCTCCTGCCGGGTGCCGTTGTGGTAACGTCACCTCGTCGAGTTGGTAGATGCGTTGTCCTCGCTGGAGATGCGCCTGCGCGCCTGTGTGGCGCGCCCACATCTCCGCGAAAACCTGTGCTGTTGCATCCGGTGCGAGCATACTGGGGAGGTCATCGTAAACGGTTTTCAGATCTTGAACGACGATCTCCAGTGCTTCCTGCGACATTCTGGTGAGGGCGACCGGAAACGGCGGGGTTCTGATAGCACAGGCAATGGCCGCCCCACCGTAGTCCAATGATGCAAGATACGGTTTCTTGGGGTAGCGATCCGGCTGATCGACGAGCGTGCGAACGATGCCGAGCATGAGATTGTTCTCGGCTTCGCGGCGCATGAGCAGGGGCCGAACGCGGTCGAGGAACGCCGCGGCGTCGGAGAAACGGCGGATGGTGACTTCCATTCCCTAAACATAAGGCGTGGGACATGGCAGGTTGCTCGGGCATGAGCATTCACACACCCTCACCCGGTCGATCCTCCGGCCTTTTTTCCTATGCGAAGGACCTGGTCTACCAGAAAATCAACGTCTTCCCGTCGCGTCCTGAAGTTGACGATACACACGCGTAACGCGTACCGCCCCTCCAACGTCGTTGGCGACATGTAACACCGCCCCTCCGCCACCAGAGTTTCGACGATGGTCTGGTTGATAGCGTTGAGCCGGTCATCCGCCACGTCGTTGTCGGGAACGTAACGAAAGCAGGCGATGCTCAATTCCGATCCCAACGACTCCAGCCTTGGCTCGGCGTCGATCCGCGCGTCAAGGTGTCGCCGGAGGTCGATGTCGTGTTGGATGACGTCGGCAATCCGATCCGCGCCGCGGGCCTTCAGAATCGTCCAAACTTTGAGTCCCCGAAACCTTCGCGACATCTCGAGTCCGTGATCGAAGAACGCGAAGCGCTCGATCGGGTCGGTCTGTGTTATGGTGGTGTACTCGCTGAACAGCGTAAATGTGCGACGCGAGATCTCCTCATCGCGGATCAGGACACACCCCGCATCGGCGGGCGCGAAGAGCCATTTGTGCGGGTCGAGCGAAAGGGAGTCGGCGCGTCCGAAAGCCTCGGCCATCCACGCATAGTCCTCTGTCATGACGGCCGGCGCGCCGTAACTCCCGTCGATGTGGAACCACACCCTGTGTTCCTCGCAAATATCCGCCACGTCGTTTAAGGGATCGATCGTACCCGTGTTGGCGGTGCCGGACGACGCGCACACCGCCGCGGGGATGAGACCCGTAGCCCGGTCTTCCTCTATTTGGGAACGCAACGCGTCCGTTTGGAGGCGGCGTTGGTCATCGATGTCCAACAATCGCAGATTGTCTGGCGGAATGCCAAGGAGCTGCACGGCTTTTTTCATGGATACATGCCCCTCGCGCGACATGTATACCGTCAGACGATGACGCGATCCCGGTGGCAGGTTCGCGTGGAGCTCGGCCTGCGTTACGGCACAGGCCAGCGCGTTGAAGTTGGCCATTGACCCTCCGCTCACGAGGAGACCACTGCCACTTGCACCGAACCCGACCAACTCGTCGAGCCAACGTAACACCAGCCGCTCGATCTCGATGGCCGGCGGTGAAGACCGCCATGCGGTGACGAGTTGATTCACGGTCGACGCCATCGCGTCGGCCAGCATGCCGAGTGGGTCCGCCGACGTGCACACGTACGCGAAGAAGCGCGGGTGTCCGTGGCGCCGGGAATGGCGCGACAGCACGTCGCGCCACTGGACTATGATGTCGTCGGGCGAATGCCCTTTCTTGGGCAGGGGCTCGTCGATCATGCCTCGAATCTCCGGACCGGTCACCCGTCGGAGCACCGGATCGGACCGTTCGGCTTCGAGCGTCTCGATCATCAACTCGATCAGTTGATGGCCGAGACGGCGAAACTCTTCAGGGGGCAGGTCGAACGAAACGTCGGATCGTATCGTGTTCTTTGTCATGGGACAGTATAGCACGGCGTGGCAGTTCTCGGTTTCCGATGTACCTTGCCGATCGAATCGGGACAGAATTTGCCGGCCGGGACGACCCGATGGCGACCCTAGGGCGTAACTTGCCCGTTGGCGTCGACCGTGAAACTCAGGCCCGGCTCGACCCCGCTCCCCGGTGTATCCACGACATTGGTGAGTAACACAGCATTGGCGAAGGCGTTTTGGGTGGAAGCTCCAGTGGGGTTGTCCGCGCAAACGTTCGGGTCGCTGATGCGGATGGATTGGAGCACGTCGATGGGCACGTCGTCGAATGTGATCTCCCATCGCTCCGCGCCCACCGCTCTCATATTGATCCGTGAAAAACTCAGCCAGCTGGGGTGGATATGGGTCTGACCCACTCCGCCTACGCACGCGGCATGGGCCGCCGCGACGTCCGGGTCGATGCTGGTCGACGCTTGGTAGACGAACTCGACCACGGTGACCTGGACGGTGGGTCCACTCGTGCCGCTAGAGATGCACGCGACCGCACCCAACAGCAGCAGTGTGGCGGTTCGAACACGTGACATTGGCGAGCTCCTGTGTGATGCTTTGATCGTTGCGCGACTTTCGTACCCGGAACATGGCAGCGAGATCCCCTCCGTCACGAGGCAAGCTGGTGCGTCCGAGTCGTCTGTAAGCCGATCCACCGGGTCGGTTAAGCGGCGAAGATAGCGTAGCCGCACACTGGAAGGCCGGGTGGTCGCATGGCTCATGGGAGTGACCACGTCAGTTTCCTTGGGGTGTGCGGTCTACCAACACGGCCTCGCCGAGCCAATAGCCCTCCATTTCATCGAATCGCTTTATCTGTCTACCGTGCAGTGGGTTTCCGACTACCACTGTCTCGGCAACCGGGTCGACATGGAGCAGCGCGATGGCATGTCGAATGGTCGTGCCGCCAGCCGGCTCGTCGACATGCAACAATGCGAATGATCCGGAAGCCACGAGGCTGTTTAGGGTCAGCCCCGTGGCGAAGCGAGCACCGAGTCCCGCCGCTCGCATCGCGCGAATCTCGTCAAGCGTACTCGTGCCCCCTCGTGTTGTGCGCGTCAGTGCCACCATGCTACGCTCTGTTGCACTGCTGTCCGCCAACACGTGACGCGTCAGCGTCGCGATACTCGCTGGGGCACATGTGTACGGCGTCGTCTGAAGGACTACTCCATCCAGAATCGCCGATGGACCGAGCTTCCGACCGACAGGCATCATCCAGAACGACAGGAAGCTGAGGCAGAAGAACAGGAAGACGGCGCTCACGATCAAGCTGCGGAGTCGACTCTTATCGTGGCGTCCTGGCCATTCCATGAACACCACCAACCCGAGGCCGGTACTTGCAACCAAGAGAACCGTCGGCACCAGTACGGCCTCGGCGTACACGGCGGGCATCGTTGGGAGCCACGGGAACTTGTGTCAGAAATACATGAGCGTGCCAGCGACGCCGGCCACGAGAACGACGACGAGCGCGATTCTCTGATGTTCTGCTAAGGCGGTGTCACCGGTGATGCCGCGCCGGGCGAGGGAACGACCCACGAAGCCGCCGATGGCCAAGCCCGTGACCATTAAGAGGATCGTGATCATACGATTTGCGATGGACGTGGTGCCTTCATCGTGACAAAAAATGTGACGGTCAGGCCACCAGCGAGATACACGAGAGTCATCCAACCGCTCCGAATGGCAATCTGGCGTATCGACATCGAATTCGCCGTTGCGTTCATTAGTCAACTCCGATCATTGGTCGCGACACCGTGCAGCTTCGGCGGCGTCAGCCGGCGCTGCGCGTGCCTGTCGACGGATATCCCATCAGATAGGTCAGGTGGGCTTTCGTGGATGGAACGGGCACATTGCCGGCGCTCCATATATATCCGCTCCCGGAGAACTCGCTCGCGAAGTCCTCCAATTCAGACACGGTATAGGCTCGAAACTGTGACACGATTCCGTCCCACAGGCAGGTCAGCGGAACCAGAGGGATGAGATACGTCCACAAGAGACGGCGCCAGCGGAACGGGCGGATCAACGGGGTCGTACCCCAAACGACCAGCGGCGTAATGAGGAGTAGGAGCGCCATCGGGAGCGAACGTTCGGGGATTTCGAAAATGGCCACGGGCTGCTTTGCATGCACGGCGTCGCGAATGATTGCCCGCGCCGCGCTCGGCCGGAAATGGTGAAACGAGTTGAACAACGTGCGGGCGCCGATCAAGGATCGCGGAACGTCCCGCGCATCAACCGGTTCTCTGACAAAGGAAATGGCGCCACCGGATCGGAATGCCGCCCGTTCGAACGCCTCGATGTTGGGGTACAGGTCCGTCAGCGTGAACCGTGTCGAGATGTCTTCCGCCGCCAACGCCTCGTGCAGTGCCGGCACCGGACCCGCGGCGCCCGAGCAGATGTCGATCACGTCGCGACATTGCGCCTCGACCAAGAGATGCTTGAGAAGTGGTACAACCGGTCGGTGTAATTGGAACCGGTGTTCCATGAAGTGGAGGTAGTCCGTGGCAAGATCGCGGACCACGGTGGGAAACCACCGAAGATCCTCGAGCTCGAACAGATGAAGCCTCGGCATGGGCACGATGAATTGGCTCCTTCCCGACTCAGCGCTGCCTGGGGGATCGATCAAGCCGTCCGCGAGAACAAGATATCTCTCCCCGGGGGGTGGGGGCCAGATGACTCGCATACAGCTATCTTCTACCGATGCTGTGCCTCGAGAGAGTGACCAAATCCTACGGCGGGCGTCGGGTCATTGACGAGCTCGATCTCGACGTCGCGTCCGGCGAGACGGTGGCGCTGATCGGCCCCAGTGGATGCGGCAAGTCGACCGCGCTGAGGCTTTTGCTCGGGTTGGCCGTGCCCGAAGCGGGCAAGGTGCGGTTTGACGGAGTGATGGTATCTCGCGAAACCATCTCCGACGTCCGCCGCCGCGTGGGATATGTCATTCAAGAAGGCGGTCTGTTCCCCCACATGACGGCGCGAGAAAACGTGACGCTCAAGGCCCGGACACTGGATTGGGACTCCGATCGGCTCGATGCGCGACTCGGAGTGCTGCGCGAGCTAACCAACTTTCCGGTCGATGGGCTCGACCGGTATCCGGTAGAGCTTTCGGGAGGACAGAGACAGCGTGTCGCCCTCATGCGAGGTCTCATGTTGGATCCCGACGTCCTGCTACTCGACGAGCCGCTGGGAGCGCTCGATCCAATGATCCGATTCAGCCTCCAAGAAGATCTTCGCAGCATCTTCAGGGCGTTGGAAAAGACGGTCGTGCTGGTGACGCACGATCTGTCGGAGGCCGTCTTTTTCGGGGATCGTATCGTGTTGATGCGAGATGGCAAGGTAGTGCAGCACGGAACCCTTGATGCGTTGGCGCGATCGCCCGCTGATCCCTTTGTGACCGAATTCGTCAACGCCCAACGCGGGCATTCCCTTCCGGAGACGTCGCCGTGAACATGGTGCTCGTCGTGGCGGTCGTGGTGAGGACCTTGCTGGCGCAGGATCCGACGTCCACCGTCGTGGTTGCGTCGAAGACTTTCACGGAAGCCGTAGTACTGGGAGAGATTGCTGCGGGTGTGATCCGAGATGCGGGTTACGAGGCGGATCATCGTCGAGAACTCGGTGGAACGCGAGTCCTTTTCAACGCCCTCGTGTCCGGCGACATCGATGTCTATCCCGAATATACGGGAACGATCATTCAGGAGATCCTCGCGGAGTTGAATCTCCAGACGGACGATCAAGTACGAAGCGCGCTGCGTGAACGAGGGATCATCATGACGCGATCCCTCGGTTTCAACAACTCGTACGCCATTGGTATGCGACCCGGGACGGCGGATCGACTAGATGTCTCCCGTATCTCAGATCTGCGGCGGCACTCGGACGTCCGGTTCGGGATGAGCAACGAGTTCATGGATCGTGGCGATGGGTGGCCGAGTCTGCGTCAGGCGTACGGCCTCACCAGCCGGAACGCGCGTGGGTTGGACCACGACCTTGCGTACCGTGCGTTGGATGCCGGCGATATCGATGCCATGGACATCTATACGACCGACGCCGAAATTTCGTACTATGGCTTGCGTGTTTTGGAAGACGATCTCTCGTTCTTTCAAACCTACAATGCGGTATTCCTCTACCGCGCCGATCTCGATACGCGGGCACCGGGCGTGGCCGCGGCCTTGGGACTTCTCGAGGATACCTTGGACGAGGACGACATTAGTCGTCTGAATGCTCGCGTGAAGCTCGATGGCGAGGCGGAGTCCTCGGTCGCGGGCGATTTCTTGCGCCAGGCGTTGAACATCACGACCCTCACCCAGGAAGTGGGGACCGGAGCGCGTATTTGGTTGAGGACTCGGGAGCATCTCTTTCTCGTGGTTGTATCGATGACGTTGGGTGTTCTAGTTGCAATCCCGCTCGGAATCGTAGCATTCAAGCGACAACGTCTTGGACAGGCGATACTTGGCGTTGTTGGGGTGATTCAGACCATACCGGCGCTTGCGTTACTAGTGTTCATGATTCCGATTCTCGGCATCTACGCACCGCCGGCGATCGCGGCTCTATTCCTTTATAGTCTCCTTCCCATAGTACGAAACACGCACGCCGGTTTGTCGGGTATTCCTCCGTCGGTCGAGGAATCGATCGAGGCATTGGACTTGCCGGCGAGGGCACGACTGCTGGAGGTCGAACTGCCGTTGGCATCGCGCTCCATCATGGCCGGTGTGAAGACGGCCACAGTCATCAACATCGGCTTCGCTACGTTGGGCGCATTGATCGGGGCAGGTGGCTACGGCCAGCCCATTCTCACCGGGATACGACTGGACGATGTCTCACTCATTCTGGAAGGGGCGATCCCGGCGGCCGTCCTGGCCCTCCTCGTGCAATACCTATTCGGCTGGATCGAGCGGGTGGTCGTTCCGAAGGGACTGCGGTTGAAACGCGCGGCTTGAGAAGTGGTGCTAGTAGCCGCGGTGTTGTTTGGAGGGTGCCGTCGATTGCGCCAACGGGTCAGCGGCAATCAGCACCAGTTCCGCGCCATCCGCGGCTCTAGTTGCGAGAGTGCGCCGTCGCCTCGGTGTGTTCGTGATCCGCTGCTTTCTCCATCTTCATTTCTTCCCCAACCCGTCCCCCACCCTCTTTGATGAGGTCGTATATGCCGCGTACCACGCGCGTGTAGTGTTCGCGATCTAGGGTGTAGAGGGGATCGCTCGTGTCGGCCGCCGGCCATGGCTCGTTCCCGGATGGCATGAACACACCGGCGACCACACCCATGCCCCCTTCGGGTATCGTTTCGCCCGTGGGATTATCGTAGTGCACGGTAACGCGATAGGAATGGTCGGGAAAAATCTTCACGCCGAATTTCCGGTAGAGACGTCCCATGGTGACGCCCGTCAGCTCCCCGTCCTCTTCAACGGGAAAACCTTCCCAGATAATCTTGTTCTCGGTCACATCCTCGAACACGACCTTGGTGGCGTACTCGTGCATGTGCGTACCCATGACCATCAGCCGGCCCGGGATGGCGGGACTCGCGACGTACGAACGTGACGATTCACCCGGAGGCAGATCAAAGGACTTATCACCGGCGGGGAATGCCACGTCCAATTGATAGGGATACACCTTCAAAAAAGGCCACGGCCGACCCGTTTTGACGTACCTGAGACGGATGCGCAGCTCGGTGTTGAGATGTTCCTGCCCGGTGGGGTTGTGGAGCATGACCGACACGACCATGCGCTGGCCCTCGGTCACCGGGAGGCCCAACAGCATCCACGGCATCGACTGGCCGCCGGTCTCGCTACCCGCGGCCATGAGACGCCGCGAGATCGGGAGGAAAAGCTCCCGGTTGTCGGGATCGATGATATTGAAGTGATGGACGATGTTCGACGGCAGCTGGTTACCGTTGGCGTCGAATACCTCATAGTCGAATCCGTATAGGTACCCGTCGCGTGGGAGGGTCACGGTTCCGATCGGCGGGTAGATGCCGGCATGCCCGTGGTCCATGCCCTCCATCTCCATAGGTGCCGGTAGATCCACCGGCCCCACCCGAATAACGAACTCTTTTCCCGTGTCCTCCAACGTCGTCGTAGCTTCCTGAGCCCACGCGGGTTGGGTGATCGCCATAGCGGCGGCGAGTATGACCAGCTGACGCATGCTTCGCATGAAAATGTCCTTGGATTCTCGGCCCGGGGCGGAATATACGGTCCGAGGATAATAAGGAAAAAGAGCTATAAGGGAAACCGCATGCCTGCGCGGGCAACCGGTCACCGGTCACCGGTCACCGGTTACCGGTTACCGGTCCTTAATCTCCGACGCGGGTCGAGCTTCGTCAGTTTCTGCGTTAATCCGGCGAGCATTCTCCCCAATTGGGAGGTTTGTGATATAAGTTGGAGGCAAGTCTCCCGGCTGAGGAACCTCAAGCGATTCGCAATCAAGACTTGGGTCTCAAGCTCCTTGAGCGACCCGTTTGCAATCGAGATGTGGTGCAAATACTCACCTAGATGGGCTCGTCCTTGGCCTTCGGCGATGTTCGAGGGTATGGAAATGGCAGCCCGTCGCATTTGTTGTGTAAGGCCAAAACGTTCGTCGCGGGGGAGGTATTGTCAAATGTTGTGGATCGGTGAGTGATCAAGCGGCGACCTTCCGATCCGTGTTCTCTTTGTCAGTTTCCTGCATACCATCTTTGAATTGTTCTCCTGCCAACACCAGGGGGAGAAGTTCTGGAGCGTTGAGTTTCCGGGGCGTGTAGGAAATTTTGTGTGTGAGCCTCTCCATCAGTCAGTAATCTTGAAACGGTCGCCGAAAAGTATGGCGAACTGGCTTCGAGCTTTCGCCCATGATACCGGTGGGCGTTTCCACGTAGCTTCGATGTTTCGTAATACGAGCCAGATTAGCTTCGTAGCGGCTTGATCGCTAGGGAAGTGCCCGCGGGTGCGTACCGACTTGCGGACCTGGCTGTGTAGACTCTCGATCGCGTTGGTCGTGTAGATGATCTTCCGGATCTCAGGGGCGAATGCAAGAAACGGAATCACCTGCTCCCATTGCCGCCGCCAACTCTGCGCGACGGTCGGATACTTGCGACCCCAGGGGCCCTGCTCGAATTCCTCGAGTTGGTGAAGGGCCGCCTCCGCGGTGTCGGCGCGGTAGATCTGTTTGAGGGCTGCCGCTAGCGGTTTGCGCTCCTTCCACCCGGCAAACTGCAGGGAGTGGCGAATCAGGTGCACGATGCACGTCTGGACGCGAGCGTTGGGGAACACCGACTCGATGGCCTCCGGAAAGCCTCGGAGTCCGTCCACGACGGCTACCAGGATGTCCTGGGTGCCACGGGTGCGCAGCTCCGTCATGACCTTGAGCCAGAACTTCGCGCCCTCGGTCTGCTCGATCCACAGCCCCAGGATCTCCTTGTAGCCCGAACACCGAATGCCGATCGCCAGATAGACGGCCTTGTTGCGCACCGTCCCCTCGTCGCGGATCTTCACGCGCAGCGCGTCGAAATAGACAACGGCGTAGACGCTCTCCAGCGGCCGGCTCTGCCACGCCTTGACCTCGTCAAGTACCGAATCGGTGACCGCGGAGACCAGGTCGGGAGAAATCTCCAAGCCATAGAGTTCCCGGACGTGAGCTTGGATGTCGCGCGTACTCATGCCGCGGGCGTACAACGCGATGATCTTCTCGTCGAAGCCGGGGAACCGACGTCGGTACTTCTCGATGAATTGGGGCGCAAACCGGCCATGACGGTCGCGGGGAATTGAAAGTTCGAGAGCGCTCGAGTCGGTCAGGACCGTCTTCTTGCTGTGGCCGTTACGGTGGTTCCCTCGAGCGTGCTCCTCCTCACCGCCGAGATGCACGTCCATCTCGGCGTCCAGAATCCGCTCAGCCAACGCCCGCTTCAGCTCGTCAACGAGCCCGTCTGATTCAAAGACCTTCTGGGGGTCGATGCCATCGAGCAGTTGGTCCACCAACTCCGGGGGGATCGACCGTTTGTGTCGCGCCATACGTGCCTCCAAAGTGCAGGTACATAGTATGGCTCACAAACACAAAATTCCTGATACTCCCAGTTTCCGCCAACGTTGCTGCGCCATCTCCAACAGCTTGAACGCCATCGTCAGCCCTTTGCTCCGCGAGCCCGCTCCCTTGGTCACGCGCTGTCGTAACCGGACCGTCGCGAAGGCAGACTCGATCACGTTCGTCGAACGGATATGTTTCCAATGCTCGGCCGGAAAATCAAAATGGCTGTACAGGTGCTCCTGGTCCCGCGTGAGCGAGGCGACCGCCTTGGGATACTTGGCCGCATACGCGGTGGCGAAACGCTCGACCAGCGCCTCGGCCTCCGCACGCGACTCCGCATACATCATCTCGCGCAACACCCGCTTCGCCGCCGGCTGCAAACGTTTCGGAAGCTTGTCCAACACGTTGGCCATCCGGTGCACCCAGTCGCGCTGCTGCCGCGTCGCCGGCCACACCTCCCGCACCGCTGCCCAGAACCCCAACGCGCCATCCCCAATCGCCAGCACCGGGGCCCGCATCCCCCGACGCTTCAGATCGCGCAACACCGCCAACCAGCTCTCCGTGCTCTCCCGATAGCCGTCCTCCACCGCGATCAGCTCTTTCGTCCCATCCGCCCGGGCGCCCAGCATCACCAGCGTACACAGCCGGTCGGCCTCGAGGCGAATGTTGAAGTGGATCCCGTCGACCCAGACGTACACATACTCCCGATCACGCAGATCACGCTGGCGAAACGCCTGGTATTCCCCCTCCCACGCCGCCGTCAATCGCGTGATCGTCGTCGGGGACAAGCCTGATGCGTCCTCACCCAACAAGATCGGCAACGCCTCGCGAAAATCTCCCGTCGACAGACCGCGCAGATACAACACCGGCAAGACCTCCGCCACCTTCGGCGACCGCCGCATATAGGGAGGCAAAATCTTGCTCGTGAACTGCGCCCGCATACGACGGTCATGCACCCGTGGCGCGGTCACCGTGACCGTACCAGCACCCAGCGTCACCTTGCGGGGACGGGCTTTGCCATTGCGCACCACCAGGGCGCGGCCCTCTCCGTCTCGCTCAATCCGATATCGCTCGACATACTCGGTCACTTCCGCGTCCAACGCACTCACCAGCATCCGCCGAGCTCCCTCTCTGGCAAGCTCGTCCAGGTCTGCGAACAGTCCGTTCCCTTTGCTCTCAGACGCATTCTCTATTATCCTCAACATCGGTGGCGTGTCCTTTCTCCGGTCGTCACAACCGGATCTCGTGTACGTTTCAACTGACTACACGAAAGGATACGCCGCCTTTCTCATTCCTCCAATCCACAACTTTCGAAAATAACTCCGTCGCGGGGAAACCGCTCCGTAGATCTGTAACAGTTCACGACGAGATCCATCCCGACCCTCCAGACTCTGAGATCCCGATAGCTGCGTATCGGAGTGTCCGGGAACTGATCGTGTTCCATGATTCGCTCCTTTTGGAGCGCAAGCTATGTGGTCTGTTAGTTGAACCAGAGTCATTCCGTTGCAACACCTTCCTGACGGATCAATTTCAAGAAACCGGTCACCGGTCACCGGTAACCGGTAACCGACTACTCCAAGCTGTTGTCTAACACCGACTTATGCGTTTCCAGCCACTCCCTGAAACCTTACACGCCCCCGAAACGTACTATATGCAAATAACATGCATGATAAACACATAGACGAGAAGGTGAAATGACCCCAACACGTCCTGAAGATTTTCTACCGCTCAAACCGGCCACCTTCCTAGTTCTGGTCGTTCTGGCGGCCCAGGAACTGCACGGGTACGGCATCAAAAAAGAAGTCGGGAAACGCTCGTCTGGAAGGATCGACATGGAACCCGGAATGCTGTACCGGCTGATGGCTCGCCTGGTGTCACAGGGTCTCATTGCCGAGGCGGACCGGCGGCAGGTTGACGACGGGGGCGACGAGCGACGCCGCTATTACCGCATTTCCGACCTCGGCCGTAATGTGGTCGAAGCCGAAGCGGCTCGTATGGTGCATCTGGCCGATTCGAAGGACGTGCGCGACCTGGCGCACGCCGCGCGGTCGTAACGGATCGCACCATTATGCGACGCAAGACCTGGGCGGACAGGGCATACGTCTGGACACTGGTTCTCTATCCGAAACCGTTTCGCCGGCAATACGGTCTCGACATGGTCGAGATGTTTCGCGACACACGCATCGATCGTGTGCGGACCGGTCGGTCCATGTTCAAACTATGGGTCAAGACGATCCGCGATCTCGTTCTCAACGCATCAATCATGCGGATGGCGCCCTTCATGCAACGCCTCCGCGGTGTCCGAAAGAATCGACCATCACAGGTCGGGAATCGTTCCCCGTTCGACGCGAGGATAATGATGGAAGCAATGCTGCTGGATGTTCGGTATGCGTTACGCACGCTATGGAAAGCTAAGGGGTTTACGGCGATCGCCGTGCTGACCATCACGATCGCGATTGCGGCGAACAGCTCAATTTTTAGTGTGATCAATACGGTGTTGCTCCGTCCCCTCCCGTATCCGGACGCTGATCGCCTGGTGGTGTTGTGGACCCAATTCCCCGCCGGCGGCAACGTAAACTTCCCAGTTTCTCGGGCCGAGTATTGGGATTATCGGGAAGAGTCGAACGTTTTTCAGAACATGGGTGCGTTCTCAGTTTTTACGGCGACCGTGACGGGGAACGGCAATCCCGAGCGGATCGTTGCGACGGGTGCATCAGCGACCCTATTCGATGTGTTGGGGTTTCGTCCGCAATTGGGAAGAGTGTACACAGTTGCGGAGGATTTCCCCGGTCGGGGCCTCGTGGTTGTCTTGAGTCATGGATTTTGGCAGCGACGGTTTGCGGGGGATCCTGGCGTGGTTGGTCGGACGATCGTCCTCTCGGGCGTGTCGTTCGAGGTCATCGGTGTGATGGAGGATGGTGTCGATCCACCAAGGGCAACGACCGACGTGTGGCTGCCCTTGGCGATTGATCGATCGCAGATCACGAACCGCTCCGGACACTCGCTGACGGTTATCGGCCGTCTTGCCGATGGTGAAACCTTCGAGTCGGCGTTGGCGGAGCTGGAAACGACAGTGGTACGCTGGTCCGATGTGTACGCTGGCCTCCACACGTCTGATCCGGTGAATCATCCACTGACGCTCGTCGAATTAAACGATGAGTTACTCGGCGGGATTCGTCCGGCGATGTTCGTGCTTGCCGGGGCCGTGGGTCTGGTCTTGCTGCTTGCCTGTGCCAATGTCGCGAATCTCCTGCTCGCCCGGGGCCAAGGGAGGAGTCGCGAAATCGGCGTGCGCGCTGCGCTTGGCGCGGGACGCGCACGGATCAGCCGGCAACTACTCACCGAGAGTCTTGTCATCGCGCTGTTGGGTGGAGCGTTGGGACTCACTTTGGGCAGTCGGGGGACCTCGGTGCTGTTGCAAATGGATCCAAACAGCATCCCGCGGATTCTCGAAGTGGGATTGGACGTTCCTGTCGTCGTGTTCACCGTCGTGCTCACACTCGTGACGGGAGTGGTTTTTGGATGGTTGCCGGCACTCAACGCATCTCGCACCGATCTCGCGACTGTTCTGAGTGCCGGGGGCAGGGGTGATTCGCACGGTCATGAGACGCGTCGAACATTAAACGGGCTGGTCGTCGCCCAAGTGGCGCTGGCGGTGGTGTTGCTCGTCGGATCGGGGTTGTTGATCAAGAGCTTTGCGTTACTGCAGCGCGTCGATCCGGGTTTTGACGCGGCGGGTCGCATTGCATTCGACTTGAACCTCCCACGGAATGATTACCAGGGCCTGGACGCCATGATGGCGTTCTACGACCGCGTCATGAGCGGCGTCGAGGCGCTTCCCGGGGTGAGCGGCGTGGCGCTCGCACGGAATCTGCCGTTACGCAGCGATTCCCGTCAGGAGGGCGTGTCGCTGGAGGGAAAGACCAACACCGTTAACCAGGGCGCGTATCCGATCGAGTATCAAGCGGTGTCGTCCGGCTATTTCGCGACCATGGCGATTCCGGTGCTGCGCGGGCGCGGCTTTACGAAGTCCGACCGGCGCGATGTGCCGACGGTCGCCGTTATCAACGAAACCATGGCGCGCACCTATTGGTCCGACGACGAGGACCCAGTGGGGTGGCGGCTGCGCCCGCTGTTCGCCGGACGGAACGCGGATTGGGTAACGATCGTTGGTGTTGTCGGCGACGTGCGGCAGGGTGGACTCTCGGCTGACACAAAACCCGAACTCTATCTCTCGATGCGACAGGCGCTCGGTGGAGACGGTTGGATGCGATCGGCGAGCGTCATCGTCCGAGCAGGTGCGGACCCGAATTTGTTGAGCAGGGGGATTCGGAATATCGTTCGTGACGTGGACGCAAACGTTCCCGTGGTGAACTTCCAATCGCTTGACGGCGTCGTGGCGGACACGTTGACCCAGCAACGGTTCATCATGCTCTTGCTTGCATTCTTTGGTGCAGGCGCCCTCGCGATCGCGGCCGTTGGAGTGTATGGGGTGATCTCGTTCTCAGTGGCTCGGCGCACCCACGAAATCGGTATCCGCATGGCGTTGGGTGCGAACCAAAGCAACGTGCTACGCCAAGTCGTCAACGATGGTGTGCGGATGGCCGGACTCGGTGCAGCGATCGGTGTAGGACTAGCCCTCGCATCGAGCCGCGTGTTGGAGAGCCAAGTGTACGGTGTCAGCGTGCGCGATTTCTACGTCTTCTCGATCGGGGCAGGGCTGTTGTTGCTAATCTCGGTTGTCGCGTCGCTCGTACCGGCGTTGCGGGCGAGTCGGGTGGATCCGAATGTGTCGCTGAGGGCGGAGTAGGGTGTGGGGAGACGGGGGTCGGGCGTCGGGCGTCGGGCGTTGGGAGTCGGGACTTGCAGCTGTCTGTTCAAGGCTCTAGGTGGGTGAGACCAGAATCTAGCAGGTTGCGGAAAAAGTCGGGTAATGGACGATAGCATCGCGAGCCGGAAGTTCTTATCGTAGAGGGACCTCGATGGGAGTGCCACGATGCGCGGGAACAAGACGAATCAGTCGGCGCTGTTCAGCTATATCAGTGCGGAGGATCGGGTGCCCTCCGACCATCCGTTGCGCGCCCTGCGGGCGCTGGTGGACCCGGTGTTAGCCCGGCTCTCGCCGCAGTTGGACCGGCTGTACGCGCGGCGGGGCCGGCCGTCGATTCCCCCGGAACATTTGTTACGCGCGTTATTGCTGCAGGTGGTGTATACGATCCGGAGCGAGCGGCAGCTGATGGAGCAGCTCGATTACAACATCCTGTACCGATGGTTTGTGGGGTTGAATCTGGACGACGCGGTGTGGGTGCCGACGGTCTTTACGAAGAATCGGACGCGGCTGGTCGAGGGGGGCATCGCGGATGCGTTTCTGGCCGAAGTGTTACAGGAGGCGGAGCGGCGGGCGTTGTTGTCGAATGAGCATTTCACCGTCGACGGGACCTTGCTGGACGCGTGGGCGAGTCAGAAGAGTTTTCAGCCGAAGGCCGGCACCCGCCCGCCAACGGACGATGATCCGGGGAATCCGAGCGTGACGTTTCGCCAGGAGAAACGGACGAATGCGACGCATGCGTCGCGGACGGACCCGGAGGCGCGGTTGACGCGGAAGAGTGGGGGGCAAGGCGCGCAATTGGCGTACTTGGCGAGTGTGTTGATGGATAATCGGCACGGGCTCGTGGTGGCGACCGACGTGACGCAGCCCGGCTACGAGGCGGAGTGTGCGAGTGCGCTGGCGATGGTGGGGAGCTTACCGCCGACGGCCCGGCGACGGACGTTGGGGGCGGACAAGGGTTATGATCGGTGCGGGTTTGTCGACACGCTGCGGGCGTTGGGCTGGACGCCCCACGTCACGCCGAACGTGCACCGCACGCGGTTGCGGAGCGCGGTGGATGGCCGGACGACGCGCCATCCCAGCTATGCGATCAGTCAACGGCAGCGCAAAAAAGTGGAAGAGATCTACGGGTGGGGCAAGACGATTGGGTTGTTACGCAAACTCCGACATCGCGGGACCCCGCGGGTCGGGTGGGTGTTTACGTTTACGGCCGCGGTCTACAATCTGATGCGGATACGCACCCTGACCCTGGCCGAAGGCAGCCCCTGATGGGGCAGTGTGGGCCGCATTCGTCACGCCGACCGCACCGCGGGGGCGGTAATAGGGGACCGCACGCTGGTACACCGTCGTGTTACCCGGACAAACGCGGCCCACCATGAATTTTTCCGCAACCTGCTAGATCTCGTGTCTAACCCGTCTTCGTCCTACAAACGCATCTATGCGGTTGTCCGTCACATTCCCAAAGGGCAAGTCGCGACATATGGTCAAGTGGCTTCCCTCGCTGGTTTGCGGGGGCATGCCCGACAAGTGGGATATGCTATGCATGCCTTACCGAGTCACACCAAAGTCCCGTGGCACCGGGTCATTAATGCAAAGGGGGAGGTCAGTCATCGATCAACGCCCGGTTCCGAAGGGGAACAGCGCTATCGGCTGGAGTGCGAGGGTGTCAGTTTCGATACGCGAGGTAGAATAGATTTGGAAGTGGCCCGGTGGTGTCCTTGACCAGACAATAGGCTAGTCATTTCTCCGTTTGCTTTTCAGCTTTCCATGGAGACCTCTCAACATCCGGCCGAGGTCGTCGGTCCGTTGCAGCAGATCGGCTTCCACAATCTTGTCAAGGAAGCTCAATCTCCCGGCAATCAGGATCTGTGTCTCTAACTCCTTGAGCGATCCGTTTGCGATTGATACGTGCTCCGCATACTGGCCAGTGTGGGCACGACCGTGACCTTCGGCGATGTTTGAGGGGATCGATACAGCTGAACGACGGATCTGACTCGTTAGTCCGTAGCGTTCATGGTCTGGGAAACTCTTGGTTGCCTGGTAACAGTGTACAACGAGTTCCATCCCAAGTTGCCAAACCCGAAGGTCGCGATAACAGCGGATGATCGCCATGGTTCGCGTTGTAGTGTCGCTGGATAAAGTCTCGGCTACGTTACCCAACGCTACCATTTCCGTATCATCTTTCCTACGCGACCCCCATCTATTCGTCGCGCTCCGACCCCCGACCCCCGACTCCCGACCCCCGACTCCCTATTCGGTTCGAAGGGCCTCCACCGGATTTGTCTTCATCGCCGCGCGCGCGGGTACGAAGCTCGCAAGCAACGCAACCGCTCCCAGGCCGATGCCGACGGTGGCGAAGATCGCCGGGTCTGTTGGCCGGACGCCGGCGAGTATGCTGGAGAGTAATCCCGCCAATCCGAACGACGCGAGTCCGCCGACGGCAACCCCCACGCTGGCCAGGATGAGGCCACGCTTGAGTACGAGCCACATCACACGACGATGATCCGCACCGAGTGCCATACGAATACCGAGTTCCCGAATCCGCTGACCGACGACGAACGACATCACACCGTATAGACCGGCAGAAGCCAGCGCGAGTGCGAGCAAGCCAAGCGCCGACGCGAGTCCGGCACCCATGCGGAACATCCACAGCGCCCCCGTGAGGTGGACCTCCATCGTTTTGACTTCGGACATCGGAACCGCAGGGTCTATCGTACGGGCCTCGGATCGAATGGCCGCTACCAGATCCAACGGGTCGGCATTGGCATGCACGACGATCGACGCAAAGGTGCGCGGAAGCTGTGCCAATGGGCTGAACATCGCCGCTCGCGGAGCCTCTCCCACCATGCCCAACGGCCCGCTTTCTACCACGCCCACGATCTCCAATTCCGTCCCGCCGGGATTGGGCGTGTAGCGCAGTCGTTTTCCGACGGGATTCTCATCCCGCCACAGTGCGGTGGCGAGGGTTTGGTTGATGATGATGGTCCGTGGAACGTCCGAATCGTCGCGACGATCGAAGTCGCGACCGCGAATGATCTGGGTGCCTGCCGCAGCGAAGTAGCCGGGTGTGACACTACTCATCCAGGCCTGGGCCCCGAGATCGTCGGTCTCGTATGTCAAGTCGGTTGCGAAGACGCGGCTGTTGTTCTGACTATCGCCAAGCGGCAGATGAGATGCAAAGGCAGCCGTGCGAACGCCGGGGAGTCCGCGAACTCGGTCTTCGAGTTGGGTGAAAAAGCCAAGTGCATCGTCCCCGTCGTATCCCCCGAGCTCGGTGCTGAACCGCGCTAGCAGTCGTTGGTCGGTGGCGAACCCGGGGTGACTCTCGCGGACATTGCTCAAGCTCGTTGTGAAAAGCGCGCCGAGCAACAGTGTCACGAACGACAGCGCCACCATGCTCACCACCACGCCGCTGAGCATGCGACTCTTCGCGGCGCCGGCTCCCCCGCCGGTGGCATCGGCTTTCACGACAGATGCAATGTTGGGCTTGGTGGTCTGCAGGGCGGGGAGGAGTCCGAACACGAACGCGGCCGCAGCGGACACGCCAACGGCGATACCGAGCACCATTGTGTCCGGCCTTCCGGTAACAGCAAACCGGTAGGGAATTGCGGGAAGGAAAAATTTGATAAATCCCGTGGTCCAGAACGATAGTGCGGTTCCGACGGCACCACCCATGAACGCAAGCATCACGCTTTCGGTGAGCAGTTGACGAACGATGCGGGGCCGGCTGGCACCCAGGGCGACCCGCACGCCGACTTCGCGCGCTCGAACGGCGCCGCGTGCGAATAACAGGCTCGCGACATTCGCGCACGCTACCAGCAGCACGAGACTGGACGCACCAATGGCGAAGATGGAAATCAGCCTTGGGAGATCGGTGCCCCCGGGGACCAAGGTGTTAGAGGGGAACACGCCGAAGGTGATGCGGCGATTGACGGTGGGGTACTCCTCCGCCAAATGCGACGCGAGAGCCGCCGCTGCTTCTTGTGCTTGTTCGATTGTCACGCCGTCCCTGAGGCGCGCGACCACATCCATGTTGTTGCTACCGCGCCTTTCGGTCCAAGCACCCCAGCCTGCCATCCTAGCCCAAATTTTGGCGGGGATCCACGCGTCCATCTCCAGCGCGGGCTTGGTACCGTTGAATCCCTCCGAGGCAACCGCAACGATGGTTGTCGGTTCGTTGTTGATTCGGACGACGCGTCCGATGACGTTCGGGTCGCCACCGAAAACGCGCTGCCACAGTGCATACCCGATGACGATGACGGGCGCGGCGTTCGCGTCGTCACTCTCGGGCGCTGAGAAGAAGCGGCCGAGTGCCGGCTCGATGCGTAGCACTTGGAAGTAACTGGCCGAGACCGACTCGCCGTAAATGACCTGTGTACCGTCATCAGTGCCGAGTCCGAACGATTGGAGGCTATGCAAGAACATCCCGTCGAACACGTCGCGCTGCTCTCGCAAATCATTGAAGTTCGGATAGGAAAAGTTCATCCACATATCTCTATACTCGAAGATCCGCACTATGCGGTCCTGCTCGGGCACCGGTAGCTCTTGCCACAAGATCGCGTTCACCGCGCTGATCATCGTCGTGTTGGCACCAACGCCGAGCGCGAGCGACAACACGGCGAGGATGGCGAAGCCGGGATTTTTCCGGAAACCGCGTAGTGCAAAGCGAATGTCGTGCATGACGGATTCCATACCGAGTCCGTTTCTTCGATTGAGGATCGAGCGATGTGTGGGATTGGGTCTGAGCGAGGTTCGCTGCCGCCGGAAACGTTCGACGTGGGCTTTCAGTGCGCTACGTGGTAGATCAATCAGCGTCCGCAACACGAGTGTCATTTCAGCACGCCGACTGCGGCCACGCGCCTGCTTGCGCAGATCGCGAAAGCAGTCCTGCATATCGTTGCCAAATCGGCGGCGGACAGCCGCCGGATAGAGCCACAGCAACACGTGGTACAGGTCCGGCCAAAGCCTGTCCGACCGACCGACCGCGTTCTCCGTCATACTGCTTCCGTCCGGTCGATGATGTTGCGCGACTCGGCGACCATGACGAGCTTGCGCATACGCTCGGCTTCGGCCGCGAGGACACGACTGCCGAAAGCCGTGATGCGGTAGTAGCGCCGGCGCTCGTCGTCGAGATCGGGCGCCGGGCGGTGCGGCGTTTCGTCGATCACCTGCAGATTCATCAGCCGACGGAGGACGCTGTACAAATTGCCGGGCACGAGGCGGATTTTTCCGTCTGTATGCTCGGCGATATCCTGCACGATGCCGTAGCCATGACGCTCGCTGTCCGCGAGCACCATCAGCACGAGAAAGTCGGTTGGCTTGAGCGGGAGAATGGCGTCGACGTTGGGCGTGTTCGACATAGTCATGACGTCCTGAGAGTGTGGTGGACCATCGCTTCACACCACTATACTGATATTTCGTATAACAAGTTTCAGCAGATTTGACGGATTGCTAAGCTGTTGAAATACATTGTGTTATGGTATTCTGCGGGGGGTGGATTCCGCATCCTTCTGGCTCCGGCGCTCTGCCGCCAACGGGTTGTCACGCGCGCTTCGTGACATTTTCACGGCCTCGGAGAGAGAATCCGGTGCGCCCCGTCGGGGGCTGGGGTGGTCCCCGGGCGGTCTCGGGTTGTGTCTGTCGAGTCCGTGACCGGGGCGCGCCCGAAGGTAGCTGAAAACTGGCCATCCTCGATGACGGAGGAGAGTATGAAGTCCATCACGGTCGTGTGTGCGCTGTTGATGGTGGGTGTGTCCCTGCCTTTGGACGCTCAGGAAGTCACCCTTGGTGGTCAGCTCAGGCCGCGATTTGAATTTCGGAAACCGGCCGCGAACGGTGACGACGGTTTCACGTCGATGCGCGCACGCGTCAATCTGTCGGCGCTGCTCGAACGAAACATTCGGGTGTTTCTCCAAATCCAAGATGTACGGTTGTTTGGGGAAGAGAAGGGGACGCTCAGCGATTTTCGCGCCGACAATTTCGACTTGCATCAGGGCTACATCGAGATCAATCACAACGGCGACGCCGGAATCGACCTGCGGGTGGGGCGTCAAGAGGTGTCACTGGGTGGTGAGCGCCTGGTGGGGCCGGTGGGATGGACGCAGCAGGGGCAGGCGTTCGATGGTGCACGGGCTCGGTATGTTTGGCCGACGGGTTCAGTTAACGTGCTTGCGTTCAAGACGGGCGAAGCGTCTTCGGCGGCGGTGACGGAAGACTCGGAGTTTGCCGGTGCTTATGCCCAGTTCCAAAACGTGGCGAACGGCAATCTCGAGATATACGGTTTCTTTCGGCGCGATTTGGCGGCGCCTGCCGTTCCATCGGTTGACACCAAGGAGAGCAGCTTTGGCATCCGCCTCGCTGGCGAGCGTGACAAGATAAAATTTCGGGTCGAGGGAACGTACCAGCTCGGCGATCGGGACGGAGTGGAGGTTGAGGCGTTCATGTTTGGCGCGCGCGTCGGGGCGGTTGTGTCCGACAAGGCGACCATCACTGCGTGGTACGACTATCTCTCCGGAGACGACGATCCCACCGACAACAAGGTGAAGGTGTTCAGCACATTGTTTGCCACAAACCACAAATTCTACGGATTCGCCGATCTTTTTCTCAACATCCCCGTTCATACCGGCGGGCTTGGTTTGCAGGATCTGGCATTGAAGGGCGCGTTCCGGCCCCGCGACGACGTGAACGTCAGCATCGACTTTCACGAGTTCTTGTTTGCCAGACAGGGTACGATGACGTCACGTCGAATCGGCGAGGAAATCGACCTCACGGTGTCGCATCGGTACAGCCCGAACTTATCAGTTCAAGCAGGATACTCGTTCATCGCGCAGGGAGACGGGTTCCGTGACCTGGGTCGGCTGAGCGAAGATATGCAGTGGGGGTATTTGATGTTGAATGCGAATTTTTAGGGTGTAGGGAGTCGGGTGTCGGGTGTCGGGTGTCGGGTGTAGGGTGTAGTCATTTACCGATCGAGCAAGGACCCCGACTCCCGACTCCCGACACCCTACACCCTATTCAAAAATCCCCTTCGGCATATGCATCGCCACCAATACGTGCGGTACATCCACAACCTCTGCAATCTTGAGATCACCCACCAACGAACAGAGGACGTAGGCTTCGGTTCGGTCTATTCCGTGTTCTGCCACGAGATAGTCGATCATGTAGAGCGTTGCCTTGCGAGCCGCTTCGTCGAGGGTGGTGGCGAAAGCGGTGACGGCATAGTAGTCGTCGGTCTCGTATTGAGGTTCGGGTAACCGTCGCACGCCCTTTTGCAGATTCAACTCGAGCACGATACGCATCGGTGCTTCGAGTGCGGTCCCCCCCACCTCGCCATCTCCCTGGGCCGCATGCGTGTCGCCGATGGAGAACAGCGCGCCTTCCACGAATACCGGGAAGTACACTGTGGTTCCCACAGTCATGTGCGGGTTGTCCATGTTTCCGCCGTTGGCGCGTGGAGGAATGGTGACCAACAGCGAGTCGGTGGCCGGCGCGACGCCCATCACACCGGCGAACGGTTGTAAGGGGATCGTGATGTCGTCGGTGAACTGCACTTCGGTGGCTCCCGAGGGAACGCGGAACGTCTTGATGTAGGCGTCGGGAAACACGTCGGCCAGAAAGCCGAACCCCGGTACCACGCCGGCCCACGCCCAGTCTCCTGTTTCGATTCTGTGCAACGTCACAGCTAGCACATCACCCGGTTCTGCCCCCACCACATAGATCGGCCCGGTCAGCGCGTGAATCGGATCAAAATCGAGAGTGAGCATTGCACCCGCGTCCGAGTCGACCGTCAGCTGACCGTCGGTGGCTTCCTTCGTATGGACTTCCACAACGGCGCCGGACTCGACCCGTAGCACGGGCGGTATCGTGCTGCTCCAACGGTTGTGCGTGTTCTCCGAGGTGAGCACATGGTCCGGTTCGGGAACGTCCCTCGGCGAGGATCCCTCGCCGGCACAAGCGGACACGCCAAAGCCGATAAGAACGATCGTAGTGCGAGTGAGAACAGGACGGGGTTGCATGTTGTTCCTCCGCGGCTAGCACTCAGAATGATCCGCGCCGCCGAGACTTTACGGCGCCCAGCAATCATATCCCCGAGCGTGTTGGAAGAACAGGGAGGGGGCAAATTGGGGTGTCTGATGGTGAATGCAAACTTCTAGCAGGTTGCGGAAAAAGTCGGGTAATGGACGATAGCATCGCGAGCCGGAAGTTCTTATCGTAGAGGGACCTCGATGGGAGTGCCACGATGCGCGGGAACAAGACGAATCAGTCGGCGCTGTTCAGCTATATCAGTGCGGAGGATCGGGTGCCCTCCGACCATCCGTTGCGCGCCCTGCGGGCGCTGGTGGACCCGGTGTTAGCCCGGCTCTCGCCGCAGTTGGACCGGCTGTACGCGCGGCGGGGCCGGCCGTCGATTCCCCCGGAACATTTGTTACGCGCGTTATTGCTGCAGGTGGTGTATACGATCCGGAGCGAGCGGCAGCTGATGGAGCAGCTCGATTACAACATCCTGTACCGATGGTTTGTGGGGTTGAATCTGGACGACGCGGTGTGGGTGCCGACGGTCTTTACGAAGAATCGGACGCGGCTGGTCGAGGGGGGCATCGCGGATGCGTTTCTGGCCGAAGTGTTACAGGAGGCGGAGCGGCGGGCGTTGTTGTCGAATGAGCATTTCACCGTCGACGGGACCTTGCTGGACGCGTGGGCGAGTCAGAAGAGTTTTCAGCCGAAGGCCGGCACCCGCCCGCCAACGGACGATGATCCGGGGAATCCGAGCGTGACGTTTCGCCAGGAGAAACGGACGAATGCGACGCATGCGTCGCGGACGGACCCGGAGGCGCGGTTGACGCGGAAGAGTGGGGGGCAAGGCGCGCAATTGGCGTACTTGGCGAGTGTGTTGATGGATAATCGGCACGGGCTCGTGGTGGCGACCGACGTGACGCAGCCCGGCTACGAGGCGGAGTGTGCGAGTGCGCTGGCGATGGTGGGGAGCTTACCGCCGACGGCCCGGCGTCGGACGTTGGGGGCGGACAAGGGTTATGATCGGTGCGGGTTTGTCGACACGCTGCGGGCGTTGGGCTGGACGCCCCACGTCACGCCGAACGTGCACCGCACGCGGTTGCGGAGCGCGGTGGATGGCCGGACGACGCGCCATCCCAGCTATGCGATCAGTCAACGGCAGCGCAAAAAAGTGGAAGAGATCTACGGGTGGGGCAAGACGATTGGGTTGTTACGCAAACTCCGACATCGCGGGACCCCGCGGGTCGGGTGGGTGTTTACGTTCACGGCCGCGGTCTACAATCTGATGCGGATACGCACCCTGACCCTGGCCGAAGGCAGCCCCTGATGGGGCAGTGTGGGCCGCATTCGTCACGCCGACCGCACCGCGGGGGCGGTAATAGGGGACCGCACGCTGGTACACCGTCGTGTTACCCGGACAAACGCGGCCCACCATGAATTTTTCCGCAACCTGCTAGGGTGTAGGGTCTAGCAGGTTGCGGAAAAAGTCGGGTAATGGACGATAGCATCGCGAGCCGGAAGTTCTTATCGTAGAGGGACCTCGATGGGAGTGCCACGATGCGCGGGAACAAGACGAATCAGTCGGCGCTGTTCAGCTATATCAGTGCGGAGGATCGGGTGCCCTCCGACCATCCGTTGCGCGCCCTGCGGGCGCTGGTGGACCCGGTGTTAGCCCGGCTCTCGCCGCAGTTGGACCGGCTGTACGCGCGGCGGGGCCGGCCGTCGATTCCCCCGGAACATTTGTTACGCGCGTTATTGCTGCAGGTGGTGTATACGATCCGGAGCGAGCGGCAGCTGATGGAGCAGCTCGATTACAACATCCTGTACCGATGGTTTGTGGGGTTGAATCTGGACGACGCGGTGTGGGTGCCGACGGTCTTTACGAAGAATCGGACGCGGCTGGTCGAGGGGGGCATCGCGGATGCGTTTCTGGCCGAAGTGTTACAGGAGGCGGAGCGGCGGGCGTTGTTGTCGAATGAGCATTTCACCGTCGACGGGACCTTGCTGGACGCGTGGGCGAGTCAGAAGAGTTTTCAGCCGAAGGCCGGCACCCGCCCGCCAACGGACGATGATCCGGGGAATCCGAGCGTGACGTTTCGCCAGGAGAAACGGACGAATGCGACGCATGCGTCGCGGACGGACCCGGAGGCGCGGTTGACGCGGAAGAGTGGGGGGCAAGGCGCGCAATTGGCGTACTTGGCGAGTGTGTTGATGGATAATCGGCACGGGCTCGTGGTGGCGACCGACGTGACGCAGCCCGGCTACGAGGCGGAGTGTGCGAGTGCGCTGGCGATGGTGGGGAGCTTACCGCCGACGGCCCGGCGACGGACGTTGGGGGCGGACAAGGGTTATGATCGGTGCGGGTTTGTCGACACGCTGCGGGCGTTGGGCTGGACGCCCCACGTCACGCCGAACGTGCACCGCACGCGGTTGCGGAGCGCGGTGGATGGCCGGACGACGCGCCATCCCAGCTATGCGATCAGTCAACGGCAGCGCAAAAAAGTGGAAGAGATCTACGGGTGGGGCAAGACGATTGGGTTGTTACGCAAACTCCGACATCGCGGGACCCCGCGGGTCGGGTGGGTGTTTACGTTCACGGCCGCGGTCTACAATCTGATGCGGATACGCACCCTGACCCTGGCCGAAGGCAGCCCCTGATGGGGCAGTGTGGGCCGCATTCGTCACGCCGACCGCACCGCGGGGGCGGTAATAGGGGACCGCACGCTGGTACACCGTCGTGTTACCCGGACAAACGCGGCTCACCATGAATTTTTCCGCAACCTGCTAGGGTGTAGGGTGTAGAATCTTTGCCGATGCAACGCCCCACACCCTACACCCTACACCCTACACCCTACACCCTACACCCTACACCCTAGTACTCTCCGCCCTCGGTTTCCTAGCCCTGATGAACGCGGCCATGAGCTGGCCGGTGATGTGAGTCCCGACGGTCTCGACGTCCAGCCCTGCATCCTCGAGAAATGTTCGCGCATCTTCCACTTTATACGTTCGCGTCGGCTCGAATTCGGGCTCGCTGAATCCGGCCTCCAGTAGCAACGCCTCGAATTCCGACACCTGCAGCGCGCCGGCCACACAGCCGGCCCACAGCTCCATGTTCCGGCGAATCTCGTCGGATATCTCTCCTTGCACCACGACATCTGACACTGCAAACCGACCGCCCGGCCTCAACACGCGAAACGCCTCGTGGAACACCCGGCGTTTGTCGCCGGAGAGATTGATGACGCAGTTCGATATGATGACATCCACGGAGTTGCCGGGTAGCGGGATTTCTTCGATCTCTCCCTTCAAGAACTCCACGTTCTCGACACCGGCTTTGCGTTGGTTCTCCCGGGCCAGGGCGAGCATTTCGTCGGTCATGTCGAGTCCGTACACTTTGCCCGTGGGTCCGACCCGCCGGGCGGACAGCAGGACGTCGATGCCGCCTCCCGATCCGAGATCGAGCACCGTCTCCCCCTCACGCAATGCCGCCAGGGCGGTGGGGTTGCCACACCCTAGAGAGGCCTGGAGCGCGTCTCCGAGCACCTGATCGGTTTCGTCGGCGCCGTACAAATTGGACGTGATGGGGTTGCACGAGGACTCACCGCCGCAGCAACCCGTCGCATTGCTCTCTCCAAGGTGGGTGGCGAGCGCGCCGTACTTCTCGCGGACGACGTCCTTGATGTCGTTCTGTGTGTTCATAAGCCGGTCTTGTTGTAGTTGCTACTAACAACAATAAACCGAATCCCATCTCACCGCAAGGCGAGTTGCTGGACCACCCGTTCGCTTGCTGCGAGGCCAGAGTAGCTTGGCCACAGAGGACACAGAGGCCACCGAGCCCAGCCACCCCACCCCATCCTGGTAGCTGGGTCGCGGTCGGGCGCTGCGCGCGTATCTTTTTCGCTCATTACCCACTGCCCGGTGATATCATGATCCGCATCGGTGTCGTCACGTGCTCGATTCTGTTCTTCGGCCTTCTCCCTTCTCAGGCAATCGCCCAGGCGGAGGATCCGGCGAACCCCAATTGGGGAAAGTTTCACGCCACCGCCGACGCCCATGCGCTGCTGCACGGTTGGGCGGGCATGTTTCCCCGACTCACGAGGCTGTACTCGATCGGCGAGACCCTGGATGGCACGCCGCTCATGGTCTTGGAGATCACGAACAAGGACACCGGGCCGGCGGACGAGAAGCCCGGTTACTACTACGACGGCAACATTCACGCGTCCGAGCTGACAGGCGCCGAGGTAGCGTTGCACTTCGCGTGGTACCTGCTGAGCCGGTATGGCAACGATCCTCGTATCACCCGTCTGCTGGATACGCGGACTCTCTACGTACGTCCCAAGTTCAACCCCGACGGCGCCGACATCGCGCTCAACACACCGAACAGTCTTCGGAGCACACCGCGTCCCTACGACGAGGACCACGATGGGTTGTTGGACGAGGACCCACGGAACGATCTCGACGGTGACGGAGCCATGACGCAGATGCGGGTGCCCAACCCCAACGGACTGTGGAAGATCAGTCCGTCCGACAAACGCGTAATGGTGCGTCGCGGTGATGGAGAAATGAACGGGGATTTTTACCATCTGGTGTCGGAGGGCATCGACGACGACGGTGATGGCTATTTCAACGAAGACGGTATCGGTGGGATTGACATGAACCGAAATTTTCCGCGCAACTGGGGGTTGGAGGCAGAGCAAAGCGGCGCGGGACCGTACCCGCTGTCCGAGCCGGAGACGCGGGCGACGATCGAGTTCATGAACGGTCACCGCAACATCACCGGGGTGTTCCACGGTCACACCTCCGGTGGATTTGTCTTCCGCTTGCCATCGACGATCTCGTGGGATGACTTCAACTCGGCAGATCAAAATTTGATTCTCGAACTGTCGCGCAAGTACGAGCAGACGACCGGTCAGCCCGCGAGACCGAGCTATACCAATCCGCGTGTGCACCGGCACGGCACGCTGATCAGTTGGGCGTATTGGGATTTCGGGGTGGTAGGGTTTGTTCCGGAGTTTTGGGGTGGCTTTGGTCGCGACTATGACGGCAACGGCCGCGTCACCAGTGGCGAACAGTTTCGGTGGAATGAAGAGGAACTGAATGGTGCGGGCTTCGCCGAGTGGACCCCTTACGACCATCCACAGCTCGGTCGGGTCGAAATCGGTGGGTGGCGCTCCAAGTTCACTCGTAGTAATCCGCCGCCCCACCTCCTCAAAGGAGAGGTGGAACTCTACGTCCCGTGGATGCTGTACCTGGCGGAGGGAAGCCCCAGAGTGGTGATCCGCGAGTTCTCCGCCGATCGGGTGAGCGAAGACGTGTACAAAGTGACCGTCGTGGTGGAAAACGAGGGATACCTTCCCACCAACATCACACAGCGAGCCGTAGATCTCGAGATTGCGGTGCCGGTGCGGGCGGTGGTCGAACTCACTGGAGCGGAATTGGTTACCGGCCAAGCGCGTACGACGCTCGGGCATTTGAGCGGATCGCGCGACACGCAAGGTCAGCGCGGCACATTTGAATCTCGTCGTACACTCGAGTACGTGGTCCGTGCGACGGAGCGGCAGGCGGTGTTCGGCATAACCATCCTGTCTGAAAAAGGCGGAAGGACGAGGAGGGATATTTTGCTGGGGAGGAGGTGATGAGGGTGTAGACCTGAACCGTAACCCTATGTGCCCCACACCTTTATGGTAGCTCAACCTGCCTCGATGTTGTGACGCCCATTCCCGACAGCTTGGCGAGCGGCACGTAAATTTCCATTGCTTCACGTCGCTTGGTGCGCGTCCGCTGGGACCGCCGGGCCGACCGGCAGAACCAAAACCCCGAGCCGGGACCGTTGTTGTGACCGTCATCACGTATGCGTCGTTATTCATCCTGCTGCTGACCGTGGGCTGGAGCATCGTGCTCCTCGTCCGGCTCAGTGACCCGCGGCTGCGTGCGCTCATCGCGCTCCTCAGCGCCGTCGCGCTGAGTCGCATTGCGGTGCTCTTCGACGCGACCGGCGCGTTGAAAGTCACCGCGTCGCCGATCGACGAGATCCCCGCTTTGGGCGTGGCCGTGCTCGCAGTTCTCGTTCTGGCCCTGCTCGATCAGACCACGTCACGCGCCAACGCGGCGCTCAATATTATCCACGATCCGCTGACCGGTTTGTCCAATCGCGCTCACTTCACGGCCCTCGTCGATCGAACCCTGGTACGGGCCCGCCGACAGGAAAACACATTTGCGGTGATGCTCTTCGCTCTCGACCATTTTCAGCGTGTGAACGCCAGTCACGGACGCACCGGCGGCGACCAGCTGCTGATCGCACTCTCTCATCGGTTGCTGCGATGTGTGCGTCCGGAAGACACGGTGGCGCGCCTCGGGGGTGACGAGTTCGGCATCCTGCTGTCGCTAGGTCAGAGCGCACAGGACGCCATTCGCGTGGTCGAGCGAATCGAGGCACAGCTCCGGGAGCCGTTTTGCCTTGGGGGGCGGGACGTGTTTGCCACAGCGAGCATTGGGATCGCGTCGAGTGAAACCCCGTCCGAGTGCGCCGAAGACCTGCTGCGGGATGGCGAGACCGCCATGCGCCGGGCCAAGGCGAGCGGGGAGACCAACTACGAGTTCTTCGATCCGGGCATGCACCACCGGGTCATAGTGCGACTCCAGATCGAAGCCGATCTCCGTGCGGGATTGCAGGACGATCAGTTCCGGTTGGTCTTCATGCCGATCGTATCGCTGAGCAGCGGCCGCATAAACGGCTTCGAAGCGCTCGTACGGTGGGAGCACCCGTTCCGCGGCATGACGCTGCCCGCGCAGTTCATCCCTGTCGCTGAAGAAACTGGGTTGATCGTGCCGTTGGGAGATTGGGTGCTGCGTGAGGCGTGTGGTCAAATCCATACCTGGCGGAGCCTGTTTCCAGAGGAAGCCGATCTGTCTGTCAGCGTGAACCTGTCGGCTCGGCAGTTCCAGGATCCCCAACTCGTAGAGCAAGTCGGCGCCGCCCTCGTCAGCACACCTCCGGGGTCGGTCGTCCTGGAAATCACGGAGAGTATGCTCATGCAAGACATCGAGTCCTGCATCGACGTCCTCGGGCAGCTCCGCGATCTCGGCGCCAAGATCCACATCGACGATTTCGGCACTGGATATTCTTCCTTGAGCTACCTTCACCGCATCCCGTTCGACGCTCTCAAAATCGATAAATCGTTCATCAGCGACCCGAGTTCCGACGAAAGTACCGTTCCCATCGTTCGCACGATCATGCGGCTTGCGTCCGACCTCGGCGTGGAGGTCGTCGCCGAAGGCGTGGACACGCGGGAGCAGCAGGAGTGGCTCAAATCACTCGATTGCCAGTATGGCCAGGGATATTTGTACTCGCAGCCCGTCGATGCCGACGACGCTACCAAACTGCTTCAAGCCCAAGGGGAGGCAAGCGTCCCCCGCCTCCGCGCTGGCGGCGCGGGAGCAACGGCGGCTGCTAGGGAAAACGACGCGTCGCGTACCGCGACGTAGCCAACTCTCCGTAAATGGTCCCACTGCACCTGTGACGCCGGGTCCCAGACGACCTCCATATCTCGGCGTGCCGTGGTCTTCGCTTCCTCCATCACAAGGGTCCGATACAGGCAGGTGAACGCCGAGGCCCTCAGACAGCCCCAAGTCTCGTCATAAACTCAAATAAACTGTAAACTTTCATTTGGCACATAGCTGGTAGGGGGTAGGTTGTAGGGTGTAGGGGATGAGTGATGGGGCAACGGGACCGTTTTCGAAGGAGATTGGGATGGGCATGGTTGGTAATCGATCCGGCTTCTTGGGCACTCTCTTGTGTTTGTTGCCGCTTGGCTTGGCGGCTCAGACCTCCCCGGTTGAAACGGCGCGCGCGTATCGGATTTCCCACGGCGCCGTCATTTTGAAAGAGTTTGCCGAGCTGCTCTCGATTCCCAACGTGGCCCGTGACTCGATCGGCATCAATAGGAACGCCGTTTATATTCGCGATGCGCTGCGGGAGTTGGGGGTTCAGTCGGAGCTGCTCCGCCTTCCGGGCGCACCGCCGATTGTTTACGGCGAGCTCAACGTCCCGGGTGCAACCCGTACCCTTGGCGTCTACGTGCACTATGACGGGCAACCCGTGGACAGTAGCCGGTGGACCAATGCGCCGTGGGGCCCGACCCTCTACACGCGAGCGATCGAAGACGGCGGGACGCGGCGAGATTTCCCGGGTGATGGCGAGTCGATCGATCCCGAGTGGCGCATCTACGCGCGTTCGGCCGGCGACGACAAAGCGCCGATCGGCGCGTTGCTCCCGGTGCTGCGCGCTTTTCGCGAAGCGGGGATATCACCAACCTCCAACATCAAGTTTTTCTTCGACGGAGAAGAAGAAGCAGGGTCTCCGCGGTTGCGTCGGTATTTGGAGATCAATAGGGATCGTTTGGATGGAATCGACGTGTGGCTTTTCTTCGACGGTCCCGTGCACCAGAGTCGCCGGCCACTGCTCACGTTTGGTGTGCGCGGTGTGACGGGTATGCAGGTGACCGTCTACGGCCCGATACGGCCGCTCCACAGTGGTCACTACGGGAATTGGGCGCCCGTGCCCGGGCAGATGCTGGCCGAGTTGCTGGCCAGTATGAAGGATCGCGACGGCGACGTGCTGGTTGAAGGTTTCTACGATACGGTAGAGCCCCTGGGAGAGTTGGAGCGGGCCGCGCTCGCCGCCTTGCCGGACTATGACGATGAGTTGAAGAGAGAGCTCGGACTGTTTCGAACCGAGGGGTCGGGTGCCTCGCTGGCCGAACGACTGCTGCTTCCATCGCTCACGGTCCGGGGACTCGCAAGTGCCAACGTCGGGGCATTAGCTCGCAACATCATTCCCGCGACCGCGACGGCCGCCCTGGGCATTCGGTTGGTGAAGGGGAACGACCCGGAGCACATGAAGGACCTCGTCGAAGCCCATATTCAACGCCAGGGTTACCACATCGTGCGAGAGGATCCGGATCGGGAAACGCGATTGCGACACCCGAGAATCATCAAGGTCACCCGGTCGGGCGGTTACTCGGCGGCGCGGACACCAATGAACCTGCCGATTGTCCGGCAGGTGGTGCGCGCGACACGACGAGCGGCGGGAGACGATCTCGTGTTGGTCCCCGCGCTCGGTGGTTCGTTGCCGCTGTATTTGTTCACCGATGTCATGGAGAAGCCCGCGTTGATCGTACCCATCGCCAATCACGACGACAACCAGCACGCTGCCGACGAGAATCTGCGAATTGCAAACCTATGGTACGGTATCGATCTCTACGCGGCGCTCTTTACGATGCCCTTGGACGACGGGGCCATGGAGCCTCCATCTAGTGGGGCACGTCAATGACAATTTTGTTCGTCGTCGTCGGCCTGGCGTTGGGCATCTCCTTCCTCTGCTCTATTCTGGAAGCAGTTCTGCTGTCAATTTCTCACTCATTCATTGCGGTCCTTCGGGAGCGCGGTGACCCTGTGGGTGACATGCTCGCGCGCATGCGCGACAACATCGACGAACCCATCGCGGCGATACTGACCCTCAACACCGTCGGGCACACGGTCGGTGCCGCGATGGGCGGTGCCCTCGCGCTGCAGGTATTCGGCAACAGATGGGTTGCCCTTTTCTCCGCGTTTTTGACACTGGCCATCCTGATGTTTTCGGAGATCCTCCCGAAGACGCTCGGCGCACACTATTGGCAGAGACTCGCCAAGCCAACCGCATACGTCCTGAGCTGGTTGATGATGGTGATGAAGCCCATCCTTATCCCACTAGCCTACTTCAATCGGTTGATCACACCACGAGCGAACTCGGTGCCCAAAGTGAGCCGTGCCGAGTTGGAAGTTCTCGCGGATATGGGACACCGCGAGGGAGAGATCGACCACGACGAATGGCAAGTGGTTACCAACGTCATGAATCTCGATCGCGTGAAGGTCACGCAGGTCATGACGCCGCGTACGGCAATGGTGGCGATCCCGGTGACGACCACGGTCGACGAAGCGCAAGAAGTCATGGTGGACGAGGGTCGTCTTCGCCTGCCGGTCTTCGAAGAGACGATCGACCGCGTGGTGGGCGTTCTCCTGGCCAGAGATCTCTGGCGCGCCGCTCGCGACCACGTTCCGGACATCAAATCCGTCATGCGTCCTCCTCGATTCGTGCCCGGGAGTAAGATCGTTGAAGATCTCCTCACAGAAATGCGCGCCGAGCGGATCAAGATGGCCATCGTACTCGACGAGTTCGGAGGAACCGCCGGGCTCGTCACCTTGGAAGATCTCATCGAGGAGATCGTGGGAGAGATCCACGACGAACACGAGCATGAGCCACCACCGTTCGAAGAGATTGTGAAGGGTGAACTGCTCATTGGCGGTGGCGTGACCGTGCACGATGTGAACGAGCGTTGCGACCTCGACCTGCCTGAAGACGTCACCGACACGATAGGCGGTTTCGTGTTCGGCGAGCTGGGACGGGTGGCAAAAGTGGGGGACGAGGTGTCGGTCGAGGGTGGCCGATTCCGGGTGACCTTCGTCGAGGGCCGTCGGATCCGCCGCGTCTCATTTCGGGCGGAATCCCGCCCCAGAGCCAAGGCGACGGTCGGATCAGGGGGCTGACGGCCCGCGGACCGCATCTGGTGTTGTCCAATGTGAGATGTGTCACGACCGCCGGGCCCCATAACGTTGCATCTTTGTTGGACTGCACCGATCTTCTTCGCGACGGCTTTACGAGCCGTGCTCGATGGGTCTGGCGAGGGCATGACCGGAGTGTGTGACGAGAGGACTCGATGATGACGGATGACGAACGCCTAATCTTCACTGATTTCAAATTCAACTATTTTCCCGACGCCCGCTGCCGCGCCGAGGTGGAGTTGACCCGCCGCAGCGGAGACCATGTCGTCGGTATGAGAGAAGGAAAGGGGTCCGAAATCGCGGCGTTGCGATGCGCCGCCCAGGCCGCGATGGATGCCATCCAAAAGGTGGTCGACCCCGAGCGGTCTTTCACGCTGCTGGGCGTGAAATCGGTCCATGCCTTCGACACGATCATCGTGATCGTCTGTGTAGGTGTGACGGATCCACAGGGCCATCGACGGCTGGTGGGTACCTTCGTCGCCGACCGAGGTCCAGAGCGAGCGGCGGCCGTCGCTGTGCTGAATGCGACAAATCGTTATCTCGCGAGCGATATGTTTACGAGATCTTAAGCGTGAGACGTGAGACGTGAGACGTGAGAGGTGAGACGTGAGAGGGCCCAACCCCTTTCCCGCGGATTTTGGTTTAGCCAACCCCATCCAATTTGATCAATAACGCGCCGGCCATCGGGGGACGCGAGGGATGGGCGTGGGGAGGGGCCCTCTCACGTCTCACGTCTCACCTCCCACCTCTAGACAACCTTCGCCTATCCCAACCCATCCCGGGTGCGACCCTCAGTACGATCCGGGCATCATGACAATCAGATCGATGTGAATACCACTCTATGAATGGAGGAGTCGATGTATACGAGGCCATCCAAGGCCGCGCGCTTGTGTTTCGTCCTGGCGTTGTTCGGCGGCTATTTCGTGGGCGCCGAGGCGCAGGTTCCCGAGCGGAATCTGACCGCGGACGCCGGATTTCCGGAGGCCTTCGGCATGGTCGGCGGACTCCGCGAACTGCGCGACGGACGGATTCTCGTTGCCGATCCACTGAGCCAGGCTTTGATGGTGATCGATCTGCAAGCCGGCACCGCAGAGACCATCGGGCGGGTCGGCGCGGGTCCTAAAGAGTACAAACAGCCGGATGCTGTTTTTGCGCTACCGGGGGATTCCACATTGCTCGTGGATCTCGGCAACGGACGGCTCACGGTGCTCGCTCCGGATCTGAGCTTTGGAGAGACAACTCCCATCGCTCAGGGGCAGCCGCAGGCTGGCGGAGGCATGCGCGGCGGCATGTCGGGGATGAACATCGTGCTTCCCAGGGGCGTGGACGGACAGGGGCGTGTCTACTTTCAGGCCATGGGAGGCATGAGACCTGGCGGTCAACTCCCCGATTCGGCGGCGATCATGCGGTGGGATCGCGCCACCGGGGTCTTCGAGCAGTTGGGGCAGGTGAAGCTCGAGGAGCGACGTGTCGAGTCGTCTGGGAGCCGCGGGCAACAGAATATGCGGCTTGTGCAGACGCCCCTCTCCCCGCAAGACGGTTGGGGAGTGGGATTGAATGGGCGTGTAGCTGCCGCCCGGAGCGACGGGTACTACCTGGAGTGGATCGAGCCTGACGGCCGGCGCGTGCAAGGAGACGATGTTTCGTACCGCCCTGTGCGCATTCGCCGGGCGGAGAAGGAGCGGTGGGTGGAGGGCCTTTCGTCGTCCGGTCTCATGATCAGGGCTGAGATCAATAACGGCGTTCGCTCCATGTCGTTTGGACGCGGGGGCGGTGGAATGGGCGATACCGACGTCGATGACTTCGATTGGCCCGACGTGATGCAGGCTTTCGTACCCGCTGGGGTGCGGGTGACCCCCGAGGGCGATGCGTGGGTTCGACGTGCGGTTCCCGCCGGGGGCGACACGGTCTTCGACGTCTTCGGTGCGGACGGGCAACTCAACGAGCGCATCACGCTCCCGGCCGATCGCCGGATCGTGGGGGTTTCGGCCCGGAGCACGTCTACGTCGTGAGAAACGACGAGTTCGATCTGCAGTGGCTGGAGCGGTATAAGAGAACGACGTGAGACGTAAGACGTAAGACGGCCCCGCCCAACCAACCCCACGGGGTGTTGGGGGGCCGTCTCACGTCTCACGTCTTACGGGATAAGTGCCACAGGATCCAGGTCACCTAGGTGTCACAGGATGCAGGTCGGAGTGTCACAGGATCCAGGTCAGGAGTGTGGTTTATAGTATTTGAACGAAACACTAGTTCGGGGGTCAAGGTGCGTAAAAAGGCCGGACCGAGGAGCGACGTCGAAAGATGGTTGCCGCGGTTCGGCGGGGTGCCTCGCTGCGTGCGGTGGCGCGCCGGTTTCACGTGAGCCTCCAGACCGTGCAACGGTGGGTGCAGCGCGTCGGCGGCCAGCGGCTGGATCGAGTCGATTGGTCTGACCGGTCTCACCTCGCGCACACGATTCATCGCACGGAAGCGGCCGTAGAAGATGTCGTGCTGACGCTGCGGCGAGAGCTGCGTGACACGAGCGACCTGGGGGAGTACGGGGCCGCTGCCATCTACCGCGAGATGCGCGACCGTCACTATCGCAGCGTCCCCGCGGTGCGGACGATCGGCCGCATCCTGGCCCGGCACGGCTGGTATCTGCCTGAGGTGGCCGCGGGCTGTGCGGAGCTGGACAGCTTTGACATCGTCGAAGGGTTGGTGATCAAGGGTGGCACCGAGGTCGAAGTGCTCAACGGCATCTCGCTGCACGGCGGATTGGTCGCGTCGTGGCCCGGTCCACCCGTCCGCGCCACCACTATCGTCGAGGCCCTGGTAACGCACTGGCGGCAGTTCGGGCTGCCAGCCTATGCACAGTTCGACAACGACACCCGGTTCCAGGGCGCGCATCAGTTCCCTGACACCGTCGGCCGTGTCACGCGCCTGTGTTTGAGTTTGGGGATCGTCCCCGTGTTCGCGCCGCCACGCGAGACCGGCTTCCAGGCGGCGGTAGAAAGCTACAACGGTCGGTGGCAGGCCAAGGTGTGGGCCCGTTTCCATCATCCCACCCGCGCGGCCCTGCAGGAGCGTTCGGATCGCTACGTGGCAGCAGTCCGCCGCCGTGCGGCACCGCGCCTGGAGGCCGCCCCGCCACGACGGACGTTTCCCGAAGAGTGGGCGTTGGACTTGCAGACCCGCCCGCGCGGCCGCTTGGTGTTCCTGCGGCGCATCAGCGAGCAGGGAACGGCCGAGCTGCTGGGGCATACCTGGCGGGTCGATCCGCGCTGGTCCCATCGTCTCGTGCGCGCCGAGGTCGATTTCGACGCCAACCGCATCCGCTTCTACGCGCTGCGGCGGCGCGAACCAGGGTCGCAGCCCCTGTTGCAGACCGTTCGCTATCGGTTTCCTCGTCATGGCTTTCAGGAATGATCGCCAATTCTCAATATGTCACGTGCGTACGCACTACCTGTCAAAGAAGCACGTCCCAAGTGACCTGCATCCTCTGACACTTGTCCTGTCACGTCTCACGTCTCACCTCCTCATAGAACGCCGCAAAACGCTCCGCAATCTCACGCTGGCGCCGCTGCAGGGCTTCGATCTGCGCCGGCCGTGACCGTAGCATGAAGAACCGCCGGGCGTCTTTCCAGGCGCCTCGCCACTTCTCGCGAAGGCGACGCCCCACCACGCCGACCACCGGAACAAGTCCCAATACGGCGACGCCAGTGATGATCCCCTCGAACCACCAGGCGGCCGTGGCCAGCGATCCAATCCAGAGGAGGTACGCCACGATTCCAAGCAGTAGCTGGTAGGTTGAACGCTGGTCCACGTGCGGGCGCATGGCCGTGGCGATCCTTCCGGTCAACTTGTTTGGCAACCAGAATAGCAAGTAACCGGCCAGGGCAACGACGAAGGCCGGTGCGCCGAGGAGATAAAGGCGGCGTAGTCCCCACCGGACGCTGGCTCTCAATCGGACGTCGGCTTTCAGCTCACCGGGCGTGATGCCCAGACGCTCCAGTTGTCGACAATGCGTGGTGACGTCGTCGACCAACTGGGTCGTGCGGTCATTCGGTTCTTGTCGAACGTGTGACAGTATCGACGTAACAATTTCGAGCCTCGACACCTGGCGTGCCGGATCGGCGTTGCCCTCCCGTTCGGCTTGCCAGATCGCCTCAGCACCATCCACCAGGGCCTGATCCTCCCATCGCTCGAGGTTGATCGTAACCTGACGCATACCGGCGTCGATGCGATCGGTGAGTTCGTGAACGGCGTCCCGATCCTCGGGCGACCGGTCGGCCATGTCATCCCACCAGATCGGCTTTCCGACCACGGCCAGTGCCTCTGAGCGGAATACGTCTTTTTGTCTGAACACCAGACCGACCGGAACGATGGGAAACGTTTCGTGGCGTTGCGCCACGGTGCCGAGTGCGATCCGAGCAGCCCCGGTCTTGAGCGTGGCAAGCCCCGGTTCGCTGTGGCTCACGCCTTCCGGAAAGATTCCAATGGCTGCTCCCCCTGCCAGTTCCCGGTGTGCCGCCCGGAACATGTCGACGTTCCCGCCCATGGTCTCTGGATTGTCGACGCGCCGGTAGACCGGGATGGCGCCGCTCGCCCGCACGAGCCAACCGACTTTGCTGTCCGTGAATAACGGCGCTTTGGCGAGGAACCGCACCGGTCGGCCCGCCGCTGCCGCCACGAGCACCGCGTCGAGCAACGAGTTGGGGTGGTTCGCGACGAGCAGCACCCGTCCCGTGGACGGGACGCGTTCGCCTGCGAGCGACAGTCGGTAATAGATCCGGGCCGCCGCATTGGCGATGAGCGACAACGGGGGGAGCAGCCACATAGACGGTGATGGTGAGAGTCGGTTAATCTACCAGTGACTCGTCTGGTTGGTGAGTGGCGTCGGTGGGGGGTAGGGTGTGGGGTGTGGGGGGATCAGGGGGCATCAAGGGGCATCAAGGGGCATCAAGGGGCATCAGGGGGCATTAATATTCGTGATCGTCAATTGTCCTTCCGTCTTTCCGTCTTTCCGTCCAACTAAAAAAACCGCCCCCCGGAAATCCGGGAGGCGCATTTTTTTTCGGGTGTGAATTCGACTTAGGCAGCAGCACCGAAGTTGAACAGCCACTCAACTGGACCGAAGAGATCTTCGAACGTGTCGTCGAAAACGTCTCCAATTGCGTCGGTGATCTCACCGAGCGCCTGCATCTGCTCTTGCGTCAACTCGCCACCATCTGGGCCGACGATGGTGAAGGTCTCGCCGGATATCGTGATCGACGCAAAGGGATCGCCGTTGACGAGAACCTCGAGCGTGCCGCCGTCGGTCTGCTCATCGAACGAACCCTGAATCAAGACGTTGTTTGCACCCTGTGTGAACGAGACTTCGAGCGTCATGGAACCGGTCTCGGTTCCGGCGTCGAACGCGATCACCATGCTCGCCGAAACGCTAAAGTCACTGGATGGGACGTCGATCTGATAGTCGATCTCGACCTGACTCGATGCGAACGTGGCGTCCATGGAGACACTGAGTGAGAAATCGACCTGCGTTGTGCCGTCGGAGACGAACCCTTCGATGTTGAAACCAATCGACCCGACCAGCACAGTCGCGCTCACCGTGTAGTTGATGTACTCCACGTCCGCAGACCACACGCTCAAGCGGACAACGCCTGTCGTTTCCGTGCTCTCGTCCATTGCATCAACCCAGCCAATCTCCGTCGTGCCAGGCTCGTTGGTAATCGGGTTCACTTCGTACAGGATGAACCGAATACCGTTGGCTGGGGCGCCGGTGCGATCGGCGTTGTACACCCACCCTGCCACCGCATCGTACTCATACGTGCGGCCGCGGAAACTATCGGGAATCAGCAACACGGCGGCGGACACGGATCGGAACGCTTCCGCGATCTCTCCGCCATAAACCTGCCACTGCTGCGGCGTGGATGCCGTTAGCCAACCGGCGTCGACCACCCGGGCGGCCAAAGCTGGAGCGGCGGCAACACTACCAAAACCGTCACCCATCGCGGCGCGGCTCGCGTATGCATCCGTGCCGAATGCATCACTCACCGCCGCGAGATCGGCGGCGGATTCGGTCGGATCGAACGCCTCACCAGGGTTCGTCGAGTCGCTACAGGCCGCCAAGCCAAAGACAAAGACCAGGCTCAAAGCGGACAGTTTCTTGAGTTGCATCACAACCATTCCTCCTATTGGAGTCTGCTTTTCTGTATGAAGTGGTCAAAGCGCGAAGTCGGCCGGGGGCATCGTACTGGGCCGGGGCCGCTCCACGATGGGCGCCAAATTAGGTGTCTACCCTGACGAGTGCTGTGTCGTGCTTCGTGTCGGGGGTGTGACCGGCGACACGTTCTCGGAGAGGTCCGACACCGCAACATGACCTCAGGGGAAATGCCGGTTTGACGGATCGGCAACTATATACCACACTGTGGTAGATATCTCACGGGGATTCCGGTGGGTCACCATCTTGGGGAATTCGAACAATTGATCCTCTTTGCCCTCGTCAGCCTGGGTGATCGGGGCTACGGGGTCAGCATCCGGCAGGAGATCGAGGCCCGGGCCGGAAGAGCCGTTTCGGTGGGAGCGGTCTATACCGCCCTGGACCGTCTAGCAGGTTGCGGAAAAATTCATGGTGAGCCGCGTTTGTCCGGGTAACACGACGGTGTACCAGCGTGCGGTCCCCTATTACCGCCCCCGCGGTGCGGTCGGCGTGACGAATGCGGCCCACACTGCCCCATCAGGGGCTGCCTCCGGCCAGGGTCAGGGTGCGTATCCGCATCAGATTGTAGACCGCGGCCGTGAACGTAAACACCCACCCGACCCGCGGGGTCCCGCGATGTCGGAGTTTGCGTAACAACCCAATCGTCTTGCCCCACCCGTAGATCTCTTCCACTTTTTTGCGCTGCCGTTGACTGATCGCATAGCTGGGATGGCGCGTCGTCCGGCCATCCACCGCGCTCCGCAACCGCGTGCGGTGCACGTTCGGCGTGACGTGGGGCGTCCAGCCCAACGCCCGCAGCGTGTCGACAAACCCGCACCGATCATAACCCTTGTCCGCCCCCAACGTCCGACGCCGGGCCGTCGGCGGTAAGCTCCCCACCATCGCCAGCGCACTCGCACACTCCGCCTCGTAGCCGGGCTGCGTCACGTCGGTCGCCACCACGAGCCCGTGCCGATTATCCATCAACACACTCGCCAAGTACGCCAATTGCGCGCCTTGCCCCCCACTCTTCCGCGTCAACCGCGCCTCCGGGTCCGTCCGCGACGCATGCGTCGCATTCGTCCGTTTCTCCTGGCGAAACGTCACGCTCGGATTCCCCGGATCATCGTCCGTTGGCGGGCGGGTGCCGGCCTTCGGCTGAAAACTCTTCTGACTCGCCCACGCGTCCAGCAAGGTCCCGTCGACGGTGAAATGCTCATTCGACAACAACGCCCGCCGCTCCGCCTCCTGTAACACTTCGGCCAGAAACGCATCCGCGATGCCCCCCTCGACCAGCCGCGTCCGATTCTTCGTAAAGACCGTCGGCACCCACACCGCGTCGTCCAGATTCAACCCCACAAACCATCGGTACAGGATGTTGTAATCGAGCTGCTCCATCAGCTGCCGCTCGCTCCGGATCGTATACACCACCTGCAGCAATAACGCGCGTAACAAATGTTCCGGGGGAATCGACGGCCGGCCCCGCCGCGCGTACAGCCGGTCCAACTGCGGCGAGAGCCGGGCTAACACCGGGTCCACCAGCGCCCGCAGGGCGCGCAACGGATGGTCGGAGGGCACCCGATCCTCCGCACTGATATAGCTGAACAGCGCCGACTGATTCGTCTTGTTCCCGCGCATCGTGGCACTCCCATCGAGGTCCCTCTACGATAAGAACTTCCGGCTCGCGATGCTATCGTCCATTACCCGACTTTTTCCGCAACCTGCTAGAGAGCCGCGGGTACGTGCGGTCGCGCGTGGGAGACCCCACTCCCCAACGCGGTGGCCGGCGCAAGAAGTACTACGAGATCGAGCCGGAAGGGGCCGCGACGCTGTCGCGCTCGTACACGACCCTGAACCGTATGGCGGATGGGCTGGCGGCCAAGCTGGACAGCCTCGTTCCGGCCCCGGATGGGAGCGGAGACCGTTGAGCGCCCCGCGAAGCCGTGTGCCGCGCCTGCCGGAAGCGATGTTGGAGGCCCTCCTCGATTCCGGGCGCCGCGAATTCGTCATGGGCGACTTGGAGGAAGAGTATCTGAACCATCGCGCACGGCGTGGTGCGGTCAATAGCTACTTCTGGTATTGGCGACACGCGCTCGGGTCGATCATCGCGCAAACCAAATCCGCCCGTGCAAGTCGATCTCACGCGGCTGCCCCACGTCCGGCCCAGCGGCGTACGGCCGGCATGTTCGTTTCGGGCCTCGCGGGCGATGCGAAGTTCGCGCTCCGCTCTCTCCGGCAGAATCCGATGTTCTCGATCGTAGCGATCGGAACGCTCACGCTGGGCATCGGCGCCAACACCGCCATCTTCACGGTTGTCGATTCCGTTGTCCTGCGACAACTCCCGTATGAGGATGCGGAGCGCGTCGTCGCCGTGTGGCCGGAGAAGGGGCTTCTGGTTGCAGGGGCTGGCGTCGTTGCTGGTCTGGTTGGGGCGCTGGGTGCTACGCGGGCCTTGTCGGGCCTCGTGTTCGGGATTGGGACGACGGATCTGAGTACGTTCTCGTTGGTCCCGGTAGTGGTGTTGGTCGTGGCAGGTATGGCGTGTTTTGTACCAGCGCGCCGCGCGAGTAGAGTCGATCCGATGGTTGCATTGCGGTTGGAGTGAGAACGCGCGTTACGCCGGACTCTCGCCGGATGGAGCTGTCTGTTTACGTAACGCGTCGGCGGTAACACCGCTGTGTGATGCAGCCCAGACGTCCCGGCCGTGCCGCACCACCAGCGCCTGCGGCGACTCGTGCCGAATGCCGAAATGCTGCGCGATCCAGTTCGACAGATCTCGGTTGTGAATCACGTCGATGTGGTACACCGCCATGTCCGGGTGCTCGCGCGTAAAACGCTGCACCTCCCGCAGGCTCCAAGTGCTCACCGCGCAGATGGGACTGTGTTTGTACAGTACAACTACCGAAGCCTCGAGCGCGGCGTTCAGCTCATCGCGGGTCGTGAGCGACTTGATCGGCACCTCGGGGACGCCGTTTTCCTCGCCCGGGTTCAGTAGGTCTTTGAGCCATCGACGGATCATTGGTGGGTGGCTGCTCCCGTGTTGGGTTGGGATACCTTTTAGGGGTTACCGGTTACCGGTTACCGGTCACCTGAAGCCTGAAATCTAGCAGGTTGCGGAAAAAGTCGGGTAATGGACGATAGCATCGCGAGCCGGAAGTTCCTATCGTAGAGGGACCTCGATGGGAGTGCCACGATGCGCGGGAACAAGACGAATCAGTCGGCGCTGTTCAGCTATATCAGTGCGGAGGATCGGGTGCCCTCCGACCATCCGTTGCGCGCCCTGCGGGCGCTGGTGGACCCGGTGTTAGCCCGGCTCTCGCCGCAGTTGGACCGGCTGTACGCGCGGCGGGGCCGGCCGTCGATTCCCCCGGAACATTTGTTACGCGCGTTATTGCTGCAGGTGGTGTATACGATCCGGAGCGAGCGGCAGCTGATGGAGCAGCTCGATTACAACATCCTGTACCGATGGTTTGTGGGGTTGAATCTGGACGACGCGGTGTGGGTGCCGACGGTCTTTACGAAGAATCGGACGCGGCTGGTCGAGGGGGGCATCGCGGATGCGTTTCTGGCCGAAGTGTTACAGGAGGCGGAGCGGCGGGCGTTGTTGTCGAATGAGCATTTCACCGTCGACGGGACCTTGCTGGACGCGTGGGCGAGTCAGAAGAGTTTTCAGCCGAAGGCCGGCACCCGCCCGCCAACGGACGATGATCCGGGGAATCCGAGCGTGACGTTTCGCCAGGAGAAACGGACGAATGCGACGCATGCGTCGCGGACGGACCCGGAGGCGCGGTTGACGCGGAAGAGTGGGGGGCAAGGCGCGCAATTGGCGTACTTGGCGAGTGTGTTGATGGATAATCGGCACGGGCTCGTGGTGGCGACCGACGTGACGCAGCCCGGCTACGAGGCGGAGTGTGCGAGTGCGCTGGCGATGGTGGGGAGCTTACCGCCGACGGCCCGGCGTCGGACGTTGGGGGCGGACAAGGGTTATGATCGGTGCGGGTTTGTCGACACGCTGCGGGCGTTGGGCTGGACGCCCCACGTCACGCCGAACGTGCACCGCACGCGGTTGCGGAGCGCGGTGGATGGCCGGACGACGCGCCATCCCAGCTATGCGATCAGTCAACGGCAGCGCAAAAAAGTGGAAGAGATCTACGGGTGGGGCAAGACGATTGGGTTGTTACGCAAACTCCGACATCGCGGGACCCCGCGGGTCGGGTGGGTGTTTACGTTCACGGCCGCGGTCTACAATCTGATGCGGATACGCACCCTGACCCTGGCCGGAGGCAGCCCCTGATGGGGCAGTGTGGGCCGCATTCGTCACGCCGACCGCACCGCGGGGGCGGTAATAGGGGACCGCACGCTGGTACACCGTCGTGTTACCCGGACAAACGCGGCTCACCATCAAAAAGTCGGGTAATGGACGATAGCATCGCGAGCCGGAAGTTCTTATCGTAGAGGGACCTCGATGGGAGTGCCACGATGCGCGGGAACAAGACGAATCAGTCGGCGCTGTTCAGCTATATCAGTGCGGAGGATCGGGTGCCCTCCGACCATCCGTTGCGCGCCCTGCGGGCGCTGGTGGACCCGGTGTTAGCCCGGCTCTCGCCGCAGTTGGACCGGCTGTACGCGCGGCGGGGCCGGCCGTCGATTCCCCCGGAACATTTGTTACGCGCGTTATTGCTGCAGGTGGTGTATACGATCCGGAGCGAGCGGCAGCTGATGGAGCAGCTCGATTACAACATCTTGTACCGATGGTTTGTGGGGTTGAATCTGGACGACGCGGTGTGGGTGCCGACGGTCTTTACGAAGAATCGGACGCGGCTGGTCGAGGGGGGCATCGCGGATGCGTTTCTGGCCGAAGTGTTACAGGAGGCGGAGCGGCGGGCGTTGTTGTCGAATGAGCATTTCACCGTCGACGGGACCTTGCTGGACGCGTGGGCGAGTCAGAAGAGTTTTCAGCCGAAGGCCGGCACCCGCCCGCCAACGGACGATGATCCGGGGAATCCGAGCGTGACGTTTCGCCAGGAGAAACGGACGAATGCGACGCATGCGTCGCGGACGGACCCGGAGGCGCGGTTGACGCGGAAGAGTGGGGGGCAAGGCGCGCAATTGGCGTACTTGGCGAGTGTGTTGATGGATAATCGGCACGGGCTCGTGGTGGCGACCGACGTGACGCAGCCCGGCTACGAGGCGGAGTGTGCGAGTGCGCTGGCGATGGTGGGGAGCTTACCGCCGACGGCCCGGCGACGGACGTTGGGGGCGGACAAGGGTTATGATCGGTGCGGGTTTGTCGACACGCTGCGGGCGTTGGGCTGGACGCCCCACGTCACGCCGAACGTGCACCGCACGCGGTTGCGGAGCGCGGTGGATGGCCGGACGACGCGCCATCCCAGCTATGCGATCAGTCAACGGCAGCGCAAAAAAGTGGAAGAGATCTACGGGTGGGGCAAGACGATTGGGTTGTTACGCAAACTCCGACATCGCGGGACCCCGCGGGTCGGGTGGGTGTTTACGTTCACGGCCGCGGTCTACAATCTGATGCGGATACGCACCCTGACCCTGGCCGGAGGCAGCCCCTGATGGGGCAGTGTGGGCCGCATTCGTCACGCCGACCGCACCGCGGGGGCGGTAATAGGGGACCGCACGCTGGTACACCGTCGTGTTACCCGGACAAACGCGGCTCACCATGAATTTTTCCGCAACCTGCTAGAACATCCTACCGAAGCATGGCCACTGGCATCATGCTCCGGCGGATGAACCGATAGCGAGCCCACGGCCCCATGTCGTTGAACCAGTGCAGCGTCCCCAATGCGATTCGTGCCGCTGTGGCAAACTGTGGGTCATCGTCGTCGACGAGACTCTCCACTTCGGCGACCCAGCGGTCGTCGGTGCCCGACCAGGCGTGTTTGGCGCGCATGACCTGACCGAGCGCGAGCATGTTGAGGGCCTGGATGCGGACCGACGGCCAGAGCGAAGTGTCCCCGGCCACCCGAAGCGCTGAATCCGGCATCGTTGACAAGAACGCGAGCGTGGCCGAAAAATCAGTTAAGCGAGATCCCCAGAGACCCAACCACGAGATCTGTTCGGCGAGCCGGATGTCATCACGCGCGTCGGCGTAATGAGCCAGTTCGAACAGTCCTGGCTGGAGAATTTTTCTCCCAATGCCGCTACCGGCAAGGGTTGGCGAGCTTGTCAGAAGGTGCAGGCCGAGCCCGAGGACGGCGCCGATATCCGCCGCGGCTTCGTCGAGCTCGCCACGCACGCGGTGCCGGTTGGCCCGCATGGTGAGGGCGATCCCAGCGTGTCGCACCGGGGTGTAGCTAGGAAGAGGCACGCCGGCCAATTTCGGTTCGGGGAGGTTGTCGACCGCTTTTATCATCATATCGATGCTAGCGTAGTCGTTCTGGCGGGCGGCCCTCACAAAGAGCTCGAGCGCCGGGTCGGATATTGCTTCCGCCCACAGCGCCTCTTCGTCGGGGTTGAGGTCCTCTTTCTCTTTGATTTTCTCGTACAACTGTTCCAGTGCGTCTAGTTCCGTTGGATCGCCGAAGCCCTCAACGTCAAAGATGAACGTTGCGGCGTTGCCGTCTTCCGTCCGCGGCAACAGAAACGGGAGCAGATCCGGGGGCACCTTTGTCCCGCGGCGCAATTCCAGTAAGATCGCTTCTGGCATCTCGTCGAGGGGTGAGGCGATCGCCTCCAACAGATTGCGATCGAGTGCCCGGATCTGACCGTAGAAAAAGCCATAGACCGCGACGATGACGATCGCAGCGGCAACGCCGACGGATCTCTTGGATACGAGTTTCATGGGTGCCTCCCGGCGACGGCATAACCGCGAAGATATCAAACCGTTCTCCCACATTCTACCGCCGATCTTGTTATCTTCTGCGATCTACCTCACATCATCGACAGTTGAGGAACGAAACGCCAAACCAAGCATCATCGACAGTTGAGGAACGAAACGCCAAACCAAGCATCATCGACAGTTGAGGAACGAAACGCCAAACCAAGCATCATCGACAGTTGAGGAACGAAACGCCAAACCAAGCATCATCGAAGGTTGAGGAATGAACGGAACCCGAGACCAAACATCATCGACAGTTGAGGAACGAAACCCCAAACCAAACATCATCGACGGTTGAGGAATGGACGAAGCGCCAAACCAAAAGAAACGGATCCGGCTGACGGCGTTGTCTCACGGCGCGGGCTGAGCCTGCAAGCTCAGTCCGACTGAGTTGGCGCAGGTCCTGCGCCATATCCCCGTCGTGGACGATCCACGCGTGTTGGTCGACGCCGCTACCGGCGACGATGCAGCGGTGTACCAGATCGCTGACGATCGTGCCTTGGTGGCGACGGTGGACTTCTTCACGCCCATCGTAGACGATGCATATGACTTTGGAACCATCGCTGCGGCCAATGCGCTGAGCGATATCTACGCCATGGGGGCGAAACCGTTGTTTGCCCTCAATCTCGTGGCGTGGTCTCGCGAACCGGCGATGCTCGAGCTGCTGGGGAGGACGATGGAGGGTGGTGCCGAGGTGGCCAGCAGAGCCGGTGCGCTCGTGCTTGGCGGACATTCGATCGACGATCCCGAACCGAAATACGGCATGATCGTCATCGGTGAGGTCCATCCCGAAAAGATCCTGGACAACGGCGGCGCGCGTCCCGGTGACCAGCTCGTGCTGACGAAACCGATTGGCACGGGCATCTTGAGTACCGCTCTAAAGTGTGACGCAATCGGCGAAGCCGAAATGAAATATCCGGTACAAGTGATGTCGACGCTCAACGCCGGGGCTGCGAATGCGATAGCCGCGTCTGGTGCGCACGCCGCCACCGATGTGACTGGCTATGGGGTACTCGGCCACCTGCACACGATGCTCTTGGCGAGCGGTGTCGCTGCGCGCCTGACGGTCAGCTCCGTGCCGGTGTTTGACCGCGTACGAACGTTGATTGAGAAGGGAATCGTCCCAGGTGGGACCGAGCGCAATCTCACTGCGAGTACCGAGCACACCACATGGGGTGCGGAACTGAGCAACGTTGACCGGCTGCTACTCGCCGATGCGCAAACCTCGGGCGGTCTTCTCATCGTGGTCGATCCTGCGCAGCTCGACGACCTCCTTGCCGCCCTGCAACGGGAAGAAACGCCTGCCGCGGCGGTGATTGGGGAGGTGGTTGAGGGGGAGGCGGGGGCGATAGAGGTGGTGTGAGGAGTCTGGCGGGGACGGGGGGACAGGGGGACAGGGGGACAGGGGGACTGGGGCAGGGGGCATCAAGGGGCAGCGAGGGGCAGTGATGATAGCGGATACAAAAAGAGCGGCCATGAGCCGCCCCTGTCGTGGGAGTATCAGGAATTTTGTGTTTGTGAGCCATACTATGTACCTGCACTTTGGAGGCACGTATGGCGCGACACAAACGGTCGATCCCCCCGGAGTTGGTGGACCAACTGCTCGATGGCATCGACCCCCAGAAGGTCTTTGAATCAGACGGGCTCGTTGACGAGCTGAAGCGGGCGTTGGCTGAGCGGATTCTGGACGCCGAGATGGACGTGCATCTCGGCGGTGAGGAGGAGCACGCTCGAGGGAACCACCGTAACGGCCACAGCAAGAAGACGGTCCTGACCGACTCGAGCGCTCTCGAACTTTCAATTCCCCGCGACCGTCATGGCCGGTTTGCGCCCCAATTCATCGAGAAGTACCGACGTCGGTTCCCCGGCTTCGACGAGAAGATCATCGCGTTGTACGCCCGCGGCATGAGTACGCGCGACATCCAAGCTCACGTCCGGGAACTCTATGGCTTGGAGATTTCTCCCGACCTGGTCTCCGCGGTCACCGATTCGGTACTTGACGAGGTCAAGGCGTGGCAGAGCCGGCCGCTGGAGAGCGTCTACGCCGTTGTCTATTTCGACGCGCTGCGCGTGAAGATCCGCGACGAGGGGACGGTGCGCAACAAGGCCGTCTATCTGGCGATCGGCATTCGGTGTTCGGGCTACAAGGAGATCCTGGGGCTGTGGATCGAGCAGACCGAGGGCGCGAAGTTCTGGCTCAAGGTCATGACGGAGCTGCGCACCCGTGGCACCCAGGACATCCTGGTAGCCGTCGTGGACGGACTCCGAGGCTTTCCGGAGGCCATCGAGTCGGTGTTCCCCAACGCTCGCGTCCAGACGTGCATCGTGCACCTGATTCGCCACTCCCTGCAGTTTGCCGGGTGGAAGGAGCGCAAACCGCTAGCGGCAGCCCTCAAACAGATCTACCGCGCCGACACCGCGGAGGCGGCCCTTCACCAACTCGAGGAATTCGAGCAGGGCCCCTGGGGTCGCAAGTATCCGACCGTCGCGCAGAGTTGGCGGCGGCAATGGGAGCAGGTGATTCCGTTTCTTGCATTCGCCCCTGAGATCCGGAAGATCATCTACACGACCAACGCGATCGAGAGTCTACACAGCCAGGTCCGCAAGTCGGTACGCACCCGCGGGCACTTCCCTAGCGATCAAGCCGCTACGAAGCTAATCTGGCTCGTATTACGAAACATCGAAGCTACGTGGAAACGCCCACCGGTATCATGGGCGAAAGCTCGAAGCCAGTTCGCCATACTTTTCGGCGACCGTTTCAAGATTACTGACTGATGGAGAGGCTCACACACAAAATTTCCTACACGCCCCCTGTCGTCGGTAGATCCGTCTCACTACACCCTACACCCTACACCCCACAACCTACAACCTACTCCACAGTAAAACTCACCCCGCATCCGCACCCGCCTGTGGCGTTGGGGTTGTCGAAGACAAAGCGTGACTCCTGCATCGAGGAGATCCAGTCGATCGTCATCCCGCTGACATGGGGAGCGCTGAACGCGTTGACGAACACCTGGGTGCCGTTCAACATGAACACGGTTTCGTCGTCGCCAGGCCCTTCTGCGATCTGCACATCGTAATTCAAACCCGAACATCCCCCCTCGGTCACGCCCACCTTGAGACCGGCCCCATCGGGGAGCTTGAATTCCCCGACGGCTTTCGCTACGCGTGCGGCCGCCTTGTCCGTGACCGTGAGGATGAACCCTGGCGGAAACGTTTCGGGCATTGCTTCTGTCGTCATCTGACAACCTGCTTGGTTCGGCGGTTTTGCCTCTTAGAAATATACTACCGTGGACAAGGCCCGTTCGGCTAGCCGGTCTCGATGGCGGCCCCCACCAGGTTGCCCCACTCGGTCCAGCTGCCGTCGTAGTTGCTCACATTGTCATAGCCCAGCAAATACTTGAGGACGAACCAGGAATGACTGGAGCGCTCGCCGATCCGGCAATATGCAATAATCGGCTTGGTCCCCGTGATTCCTTGCCCTTCGTACAGAGCCCTGAGGTCGTCGTACGACTTGAAAGTGCCGTCCTCATTACACGCCTTGGCCCACGTGATGTTACTGGCGCCCGGAATGTGGCCGCCGCGCTGACAAGTCTCCGGCAGGCCGGGGGGCGACAACACTTCGCCGGTGAACTCTTGCGGGCTGCGTACGTCCACCAGCTCAACCTCGCTGTTCGCCACGGCGGAGGTCACGGCCGGCAGGAATGCCCGAAGCGAGTTGTCGGCGTTCTTGGCTTGATAGCTCGTCGCGGAGTGTGACGGCGTGTCGGCCGACAGCTCGCGCTTCTCCTCGAGCCACTTCTTTCGTCCGCCGTTCATGAGCCGGGCATCTCTGTGGCCGTAGACCTTCAACTGCCACAGCGCCCACGCCGCAAACCAGTTGTTGTTGTCGCCATAGAGGATGACGGTGGTGTCGTTCGAAATGCCCGACTCCCCCATCAGCTTCTCGAGATCGGCTTTGGAAATAATGTCTCGCTGCACCGTGTCGCAAAGCTGTGTTTGCCAGGACCAGCCAACCGCCCCGGCGATATGTCCCTTACCGTACTCCTCGGTGTCCACGTCAACCTCGACGATTCGGACGTTGGCGTCGCCGGCGTGCTCCGCAACCCAATCGGTCGCGACCAGCATATCTGGATGCGCGTAATCCCCCATCACACCACCTCCATTGCAGATTCGTGTCTCCAAACGGGTGCCAAGACGAAACCCCGGGGCTCACCCAGTGAATGCGAGACCCGGCTTTATCAAGGAACCCTGACGACTGTGACTCGTTGCTAGTAACGAGGAACAGAAGAATCGATTTGTGTCGACCAGGCGTCAATGCCTCCGCGCAGGCTCCGAACGTCATCGTGTCCGGCCGCGGTGAGTATCTCCAATGCCTGCATCGAACGGAGGCCGTGGTGGCAGTAGGTAACGACCTTGCGCCGCCCATCGAGATCGCCGACCCGGTGGGGTAACTGGCCCAACGGGACGAGAGTGGCGCCGTCGATATGGCCGATTTCCCATTCGTGCGGCTCCCGGACATCGAGAAGGAGCAGATCAGGGTGGGTCTTGATCTCTTCGGCCAGATTCTCCGCCGTGATCTCGGGCCCTTCGTGCGCCGGACTGGGGCCCACGCCGCAGAAGGCCTCGTAGTCGATCAACTCCGTTATCGTGGGGTCGTCTCCGCATATCGGGCAATCCGGGTCTTTTCGTAGTTTGAGTTCGCGGAAATGGAAGGTCAGCGTATCCAGTAAGATCAGTCGACCGATCAGTGAGTCACCCACACCGAGGACCAGCTTGATCGCTTCTAGAGCCTGTATGCTCCCCACGATGCCTGGGAGCACGCCGAGGACGCCACCTTCGGCGCAAGACGGCACCAAGCCGGGCGGCGGTGGTTCGCGGAACAAACAACGGTAACAAGGACCCTCCTTGGCGTAGAACACCGACGCCTGTCCCTCGAACCTGAAAATCGAGCCGTAGACGTTGGGTTTTCCGAGCAGGACGCATGCGTCGTTCACGAGGTATCGCGTGGGGAAATTGTCCGTGCCGTCCACCACCACATCGAAATCCCGCAGAATCTCGAGCGCGTTGTCCGATGTAAGACGGGTGTCGAAACGCTCGATGTGAGTGTGGGGATTGAGGTCTCGGATGCGGGTCTCGGCGGAATCGATTTTCGATTGTCCGACCGTGCTCGTTCCGTGGATGATTTGCCGCTGCAGGTTTGTCTCTTCGACCACGTCGAAATCAATCAAGCCCAACGTTCCCACCCCCGCCGCTGCCAGGTAGAGTGCCGCAGGAGATCCTAGACCCCCGGTTCCGACCAAAGCAATGCGGGCGGCTTTGAGGCGCCGCTGCCCGTCCAAGGCGACCTCCGGAAGGATGAGGTGGCGCGAATACCGCAGGATTTCCCCCTGCGACAGTTCCGGCAGCGTGGGCTGGGGGGTTGTCGCTCCGCCGGCAATGCTTGGGACAATCGAAAGCTCATCCCCGTCAGCGGTGTGGGTGTCACCCTCGTTCAGCTCGCGAACGTCTCGGTCGTTCAGGAAGAGGTTCACAAAACGGCGGACTGTTCCGTCATTTTGAAACAAATGGGGCTTTAGTTGTTCATGTTCGGTAGTCAACAGCTCGAGGACCTCGGCAACGGTTTGCGCTTCCACCTCCACGCGGGCCTGGTCACCGACGTACGGTCGCAGCGGGGTCGGAATGTGTACGGTCACTGGCATTTTACTGCTCCCTCACGTGCAAGGTGTGCTCGACGAAACCGGAACGATCACTGCGGAGTTCCCAAACCCGTTCTTCCCCCACGGCCCCGTCGATGATTGACAGAATTAGATAGCGATACCATGGCCATGCATGTTCCAAATCATACGTTGATGGCTGTGCCGCCACATCCGGATGCGAGTGGTACGTGCCCATGATGTGAAGACCCAGACCGGCCGCGTTTCGCTCAGCAGCAAGAAAATCGTCGGGGGAGATGAGGTAACGCGTGCGCGCAGCGCCGTCTGGGGCGCGCTTGTTGTCCTGGACCAGGGCTGACCGCACGAACGCTTCCCCATCCGACCCCGGCTCTCCTATGAGGAACCCACATCCCTCGAGTGGATATGTCGCCGTCAGATGCTGGCGGATCGCTTTGAGCGCGGTTTGCGTAATCTGCACCGTCACACCCCCGCCCAGCGCCGAGTTTCGGACAGGTACCGCCCCCCACCGTCGGGCGCGACAACCACCACGGTAGCGTCCGAGCGCAGGCCACCTTCGCCGAGCAATTGGTCGGATGCGACCAACGCCGCCCCGGTGGACCATCCCACGAACAGACCCCGTTCTTGCGCCAAAGTGCGAACCGCGGATTCGGCTGACTCCGTGTCGACAAATACCTGCCTATCCATCAACGAGGGGTCATAGATCCCTGGCACCAGGGCGCTGGCCATGTGTTTCATGCCTTCCAACCCATGAAACGCGGCGTCAGGTTCCACCGAAATGAGTTGCACGTCGGAACATTTCTCCTTCAGGAAGCGGCCCGCTCCCATCAGGGTACCGCTCGTTCCGACGCCCACCACGAGGTGGGTGATGGCCCCACCGGTCTGCCGCCAGATCTCAGGTCCGGTGGTGCGGTAGTGGGAGTCGGGATTGGCGCGATTCCCGTATTGATCGGCATACCAATAGCGTTCGGGTTCCGCGGCCGCCAGTTCTCGCGCTCGCCGGATAGCGCCGTCGCTTCCCTCCAACGGGTCCGTTTCCACCACCTGGGCGCCGAAGACGGCCAGGAGCCTAAAGCGCTCTGAGGACGCATTCGCCGGGACGCACACCGTCACACCAATACGCGCCGCCGCACCGAGCATCGCGTACGCGACGGCGGTGTTGCCGCTGGATGCGTCCAGCAGCCGTTTCCTCGGAAGCGCGCCTTCCGCCAGCCCCACCCTCAAGATCTCGCGTGCGGGCCGATCCTTGACCGAGCCGCCCGGATTCAGCCACTCGGCCTTGAGGAACAACCGAGCGCCAGTGTCCCGAGCTGCGTCGGTAGCGATTGGAATCAACGGTGTGTTGCCGATCAAGCCCCACACCGTCGGTTCGGTCGTGCCTTCCGTTGGCGCTGTCGTCTCAGTTCCTACCAAATCACCCCCCAAAAGACAAAACCCACCTGAACGTCGGAGGTGGGTGGCTGGTTCGTCTAGTAAACAGAGTTTTACGTTTAGCCGGGCCCGACCTCCTGTGAGGTTTGCGGACAGCAGCAGGTGGAGACCATTTCCGTCATGGGAACATGAATATTCTGCATTGGACATACTTAAAGGGTTCCGGAACACGCGTCAACCTGTGGCTCCCAGGTCGGCTCTTGCTGCGGTCTGTCCAACGTCGTACCGTCACGATTTACCGGTAGGATCTCAAGATCGGAGGGACGGTGATCAAGAAATCTGTCTACGCGTTGTTGTCGGCGGTGTTGTTGTTCGGCTGCTCGTCGGCCCCACCGGACGCGACCTACTTTCCGGGTGCAGGGGACGCCTGGCAATATCGGGCGCCTAGGGAGGTGGGAATGGACAGCGCCCAGCTTGCCGAGGCGGTTGCGTTTGCGATTGACGGCGAGCCAAATAGCCCGCGCGACCTGGAATCGTGGATGCGGTCGCGCGCCGGTGCCGATCCGTATGCGGCTTTGATAGGGGACTTGAAACCGCGCGGTGGACCGGCCGGCTTGGTTCTCCGGCACGGCTACATCGTTGCGGAATGGGGCGATACGAAGAGAGTCGACGTCACCTACAGTGTGACCAAGAGTTTCCTTTCGACGACCGTCGGGCTGGCCGTTGCGGACGGCTTGATTCGACGTGTCGACGATCCGGTCGGTGACTACGTGGACGACGGCGGCTTCGACTCTCCGCACAACGCCCAGATCACCTGGCGGCACATGCTGCAACAGACCAACGAGTGGAAGGGCGAGCTGTTTGGAAAACCGGACGTGGCCGATCGTCGGAGAGGACGGGACCGGCAGCTCGAAACACCGGGCACGTTTTGGGAGTACAACGACGTGCGTGTGAACAGGACCGCGCTGGCTGCCCTACGGGTGTGGCGGCGCGCGTTGCCCGACGTGCTCTGGGAGCGGGTGATGGAGCCCATCGGCGCCACCGATACGTGGGAGTGGCACGGATACCACAACTCCGACATCGAGGTCGAGGGCCGGATGATCAAGTCGGTCAGCGAGGGCGGGCACTGGGGTGGTGGTATGTGGATCAGCGCGCGCGATCAGGCGCGGTACGGTTACCTCTATCTGCGACAGGGACGTTGGGGCGATGCGCAGCTTCTTCCGGAAGACTGGATCGCCGCCACCACGACGCCGACGGATATCCAGCAGAATTACGGGTACATGTGGTGGCTCAACACCGATCGGCAACAATGGCCCAGCGCGCCGGCGTCGAGTTTTGCAGCCCTCGGTGGGGGATCCAACGTCGTGTGGATCGATCCGGACCACGACTTGGTGGTGGTCATCAGATGGATTCAGGGTAGCGCCGTGGATGGCATGTTGCAGCGAGTCCTGGCGGCGGTGGAGGCGCCGTAGACCGAACGTTCGTAGGGTGCCGAATCTTGTTAGATTTCTCAATCGTAGTGAGCTGTGAGTTTATTGGCGGCCATCGCCAAACACGGGACCATTGATGACACCCTGGATACGAAATCTGGTCATGGCCAACGCGGCCATCTATTTGATTACCGCCTATACGGCGGTGGGGCCGATCCTCGCGAACATGATGGCCTTCCGTCCCAGTCTGGGTTGGATTCTGCGGCAACCCTGGACCCCCATCACGTACATGTTCGTGCATGCCAACTTCATGCACATCTTCTTCAACATGTTGGTGTTGTTCTTCTTTGGTCCGCGGCTGGAGATGAAGCTCGGAGGTGGGAAGTTCTTGAGGCTGTATTTCATCAGCGGTCTCACGGGAGCGGTTCTCTCTATGGCGTTTGCTTTGGGACCAGTAGTTGCCATTGTTGGTGCGTCCGGCGCCGTGTACGGCGTCCTCATGGGTTTTGCCGTCCTGTGGCCGCGGGACGCGATCTACATTTGGGGGATCGTGCCGATCCAAGCGCGTTGGCTGGTCGGGGTGATGACCGCCATGACGGTGTTCTTTGGATTTGGTGGCGCCCAAGACGGTGTGGCACACTTTGCGCACCTCGGAGGGTTCCTCGGAGGCTATCTGTACATGCGACACCTCGAGCGCAACTCTCCTCACCGGAAGTTCAAGGAGCAAGCGTATGCCGCCGACAAGCGCCGGCCGGGCCAGGACAGCCAGGACATGCATCGCTGGGCCAACATCCAAGCGGAGGCCCTTCACGAGGTGAATCGGGACGAGGTGGAGCGCTTGCAAGCCAAGATCCGAGAGCTCGGTGTGGCGAGCCTGACGCTGGACGAGCGGGCGTTTTTGAATCGGTTCGCAGCGCTGCGGACCTAAGAAAGACGGGGGTCGGGTGTCGGGATTCGGGATTCGGGCCTTGAGGTTCCGACCCCCGACTCCCGACTCCCGACCCCCGACAACCGGGGTCGGGTTGGCGGCAGGGTCACCGCCCATTCTCCCCATGCAGCCGATACCCGAGTTTCCGCACGGTCAAAATGTGTTTGGGAGCCGAGGGCTTGCCCTCGAGCTTACGTCGCAGTTCGGCGATGTGTGTATCGACGGTGCGGCTCACGACCGCCGAAGAGTATCCCCACACCTCTTGCATGAGGTCGAGGCGCGAGGCGGCGGCTCCCCGGCGTCGCAACAGCGCGGTCAACAGCTCGAACTCTTTGGGCGTCAGGGCCACCGGCTCGCCGGCCCGATGAACGGTTCGAGTGGCTTGGTTTATCTCGATTTCGCCGAAGTGCTCGACGGCATTGACGCCGGGCGCCCCCCCGAAGAAACGCTCACTGCGGCGCAATAGCGCTTCCACCCGAGCGATGAGTTCGAGCACGCCAAATGGTTTCGTGACGTAGTCATCCGCTCCCAGTTTGAAACCCCGTACTTTGTCGGCCTCTTCGCCGCGGGCCGTGAGGATGAGGACCGGGATGCCCGATCCGCCGCTCCGCAGTTCGCGCAGAAACCGGAAACCGTCGAGTCCGGGGAGCATCAAGTCCAGAATGATGAGGTCGGGGTTCGCGGCCCGCGCCTTTTCCAAGCCGTGCTTCCCGTTTGACTCGACCCAGACCTCGTAGCCTTCTATCTCGAGGTTGTTCCGCAACCCAAAAGCGAGGTCGTTGTTGTCTTCGACGACGAGAATCTGAGGCATTAGTCGGGGGACCGACCCGCGGGCTGGGCGATAGGGGGCGGTGTAGTCCCGTCGTGATCTGGCTGTCGTCTGGCGACTCTTGCGTCCGGGAGCTCGATGATGAAGCGCGCACCGCCGCTGGAACCCGATTCGACCCATGCCCGGCCGTCGTGAAGTTCGGTGAGTTCCCTCACCACGGCGAGACCGATTCCCGTCCCCGCCACCGCCGTCGACCGCTCGCGTTCCAATCGGCCAAACCGTTCCCACACCTTAGCCCGATCGGGTTCGGGAATGCCGGGCCCTTCGTCTTCTACGGTCATGCGCGCTTTTCCGTTGTGTAATTCGGCTTTCAAGTCGATGCGCTGTGCAGGTGGCCCATACTTGACCGCATTGTCCAGCAAGTTGAGAACGATCTGGCGGATGGCCCCGGGATCCGCTAGCAATATCAAAGGATCCGCTGTCAGTGACACCGTACATTGTTGCGCTGCCGCCAGCGGCATGAAGGAGTCCACTACTTCTCCCAACAGGGACTGCAACGCGACCTTCTGACGCTCGAGCGTGACCACATTGCGCTCTGACCTGGAGAAGAGAAGCACGTTCTCGACGAGGTGTGCAAGGCGGCGCGTTTCCTTGTCGATGATGGACAGCGATCGCTGACGCTCATCGTCGGATCTGATACGCCCGAGCAGGAGGGTTTCGGCAAACATTCGAATTTGCGCCAATGGCGTACGCAACTCGTGCGATATGTTCGAGACGAATTCGCTTCGCAGTCTGTCCAACTCTTGCTCGCGACGGAATTGCAGCAACGCGGCAACGATCAAGCCGGCGGTCAACGCAAACAAACCGAGAATGAAAGGAAGCTTCGAGTACGGTAGCCCGCCAATCACGAGCATTTCCGCCGCCCCCGGGTCGAGACTGACCTCTACACTGAGTCCCGCAAGCCGCTCCGGCAGTGCGTGATTGGCTATCTGTCCGTATCGCAATGGTTGCGGCGTGTCGGTGAGCTTCACGAACTCGGTGCTGTCGGCGTGCCACACACGCACGGTCAGCAGCGAATCGTAAGAGATCCCGCGCGTCAGTGTTGGAGGAAGAATCGGACTCTGCGAGAACGCCATCCGAAAATGAGTGGTCAGTGCCTCCGGATCCGCCTCGAAGCCGTAGCCGATGGGCCCCGTGGCCTCATTGTTCCGATAGATCAGGTATGCAAAAGGGCGGGAATCCGTCCCGTCACCCAAAAACGCCAGGTGGAGGCTGGTGGTGGTATCGCCCGTTTGCTCAATGTGAGAGGCTAGTCGCGCTCCCAACCACGGTGGGGGAGACGCCTCTTCGTCGGCTGCCGACACGATGGCGCCGGTCTCGGGATCGAAACGGAAGAGGTACCGAACCATCTCGAGCGATTGCTGGAGGTTGGCGTCGGCGTCCCGCGCCATAGCGGCCTTTGTCGGCACGTTACGCTGCCCGGAAACGAGATGGAGTACCGCCAGGCGCTGTAGGCTCGGCCGAACGCCGTAGTATTCCAGCTGTTGGGTGACGCGCCGCGCGTACTGCTCGGCGGCAAACGCAGCGTAGTCCTCCAGCATCGCATCCGCGGTGGCCCGGTGTGATGCCACCGAATCCATCGCCTGATAGGCAAGAGCTCCAGCCAGTAGCAACGTCGAGAGCAACAGGATGACGATGAACGTTCCCCGTGTCGTCCCGCCCTGTCTATCCGATGTCTTTCGATTGTTTACGATGATTTGGTCCCCCCCTCCCCAAAAATTACAGTGGGGGGTGGCAGGCTCCAATGGAGTTGTGAAGCCTGACAGAACTCTAACACTCTCCGCCCCGGTCCCCTTTCCCCACGGGAGTCGGGAGTCGGGAGTCGGGGGTGTTGACCATAGGGTTCCCGACGCCCGACCCCCGACCCCCGACCCCCGACTCCCGTTACCTCTCCAACGCCTCCTTGAACCTCCCCGCCAGCTCCGGCCCGCCGCCCGAATCCTCGTGCTTGAAGAACACGAATCCGTCGGTCCATGCCTGAGCCGCCATCCATTCAACCCAATCGACGATTTCGGGTTCCGTGTAGTCCAGTTTCCGAAGTCGCAGATACCCCCAATCGGCGGTTGCGACTCTGGGAACCGAGCCCGCATCGGTATCGGCCACGACCAAGGCGGCGTTTACGGCGCGGAGCGCGTCGTACACGTCGTCGTCGAACCACGACTCGTGGCGGAATTCGAAGGCGGCTTGCCAGCGGTTTGGCAAGAAAGCGAGGAACGCTTGGAGTCTGTCCACGTCCTTCTTGAGATTCGGGGGCATTTGGAACAGTGTGGGGCCGAGTTTGTCGCGCAATACCGAAGCGGTCTTGAGCAAGTAGCGCAGCTCGTCTTCCGACTCGGGCTTCAGGCGTTTGAAATGGGTGATTTTGCGTGAAGCCTTCAGGACAAAAGAAAACCCTTCTGGGACTTCATCGTACCAATTGCTGAGGACACGCTCGGACGGCATCCGGTAGAAGGTGTTGTTGATCTCGACACCGTTGAATTGCTGTCCATAGTAATTCAACATCTTGTTGGCGGCGATTTTCTCTGGATAGAAGGAGCCCTTCCACTCCTTGTATGCGTAGCCGCTGGTGCCGACGAATGCTTGCACCCTTACCTGGCCTGGAAGTCGGAAGTCGGAAGTCGGAAGTCGGGAGTCGGGAGTCGGGAGTCGGGTGTCGGGAGCCCACGATCAGCGACCCCCGACTCCCGAACCCCGACTCCCGAACCCCGTGGGACAAAGAACACAGAGGTGGCCAAGCCCCACCACCCCCAAAGGGTTTGTTGGGTGCAACCTCTGGCTCCGTGGATCATCAACAACATCTCTCTGTGTACTCTGTTGTGTGCTCTGTGCCCTCTGTGGCTACTACTGATCCGTGGTTGGCGTCGACCGGCGCATGTTTTTGTCGAACCATGTCAGAATTCGTTCGGTCACATCCATCAAGAACTTTGGCTCTCGGGGACCGTGCGGTGTTCTCGGATATACCACCATCTCGGTTGATATGCCTCGACGTTGCAGCGCGCGGTAGAACTCCTGCCCCTGTGTGAACGGCACGCGCAGGTCGTTGGCCCCGTGAATGACCTGTGTTGGGGTAGTGACGTTCGCAATGCGGTACATCGCCGAGTGCCGCTCGTAGGTTTCGTAGTCGTTCCAGAACTCATCACCCATGTGCCCCACGAGGTAATCGCCGATGTCGGTGGTGGTGGTCATGCTTATGAGATTGGGAAGCCCCGCGCCCATGCTGGCTGCCTTGAACCGATTCGTTCGCGTCACGGCAAAGGACGTCATGTATCCCCCATAGCTCCAACCCATCAGGAGCAGGCTGTCGGGATGCGCGACGCCCATGTCGATGACGTGGTCCACACCCTCCATCAAGTCGTCCATGTCCCCGAAGCCCCAATCTTTGAAGTTCGCGTAACGGAACTCCTTGCCGTAACCCGTGCTCCCCCGGGGATTCGGACGCAACACGGCGACGTTTTGCTGTGCAAACGTCTGGATCATGTAGATGCTCGGCGAGCCGGTGAAACTTTGCATGAACGCCCCGGCCGGGCCACCGTGCACGTTGAGCACCAGCGGATACTGCCGCGAGGGATCGTAATCCACGGGATACGTGAGCAGGCCGTCGATCTCGAATTTGCCGTCCTTCGACCGCCAGGTGAGCAATTCGGTGCGGCCCATGGTGGGCCGTGGGACGTCACGATGCAGGTCTGTAATCTGCCGTCTGGAAAAATTGTTGACCGAAGACACATGCACGTCAGCGGGAGTGTCGGAGTCCTGAAACGTGAACGCCATCTCCGTAGCGTCCTTGTTGAACGACACCGAGCCGATCATCCCTGCCGCAGACGTGATCGCAACAGGCTCGCCACCATCGATCGGTACCGCCATCACGTGTAGGGTTGTTCTTGCAATTTCCGAGAAGAGAACACTCCGGCCATCACCCGTCCAGCCAATGATGAAGGGGCTCCGGTCGGGCGTTTCCGCGAGCTTGCGATGTTGGCCGCCGTCGGCGGGTACGACGTACAGATCACCCAAGCCGATCGGTTCGGGTTGGTTGCCCGTGGAACGGAATGCGATCCAGCGGCCGTCGGGTGAATACAGTGGACTGCCGTGGATTCCGTTCGACACGACCAACTCTCGCGCTGCTTCGCTCGCGATGTTGACCACCGAAATGTCCCCGGAGACTCGGCCGGTATTGATGCGCGGATCCACTTGGTGGGCGTACACAATGTCGTTGCCGTCCGGCGACCAATCGAAGCTCGATACGTGATAACTGCCCTCCGTGAGGCGTTGGGGCGTACGGTTGCCAGCTTGATCCTCTTCCACGGGCACGACATAGATGTGATTGTATTTAAAATTCTGATCGACCAGTATGACGTCGCGTTTCTCCTTCTCGGCTTTCTTCTCTTCCTCGGTGTCCGGATCGCGCATCAAGTAGGCAATATGGCTTCCGTCGGGTGACCATCGATACGACCCCACGCCGGGATCGGCGTCGGTGACCTGCCGCGCTTCGCCGCCCATGAGCGGCATCATCCATACCTGATTCTCGCCCGAGCGAGACGAGGTGAACGCCAGGAAACGTCCGTCCGGGGAGAACGACGGGCTGCCGGCGGATTTTTCCCCTTGGGTATACTGGGTGGTGAACTCGCCGTCCGCGGTCACCATCCAGATGTGGCTGAGATATTCGGATTTCTCGTCCTCCATAATCGGCTTGCGTACCACATACGCCACATATTGCCCGTTGGGTGACATCGCCGTGCCCTGAATGGCATGGTACTTCATGCTCAGCTCGGGTGTCCACCGGTTCTCATCGTCCTGCGCAATCGCTGCGGATGAGCAAACGGTCAAAAGAGCGATTGCCAAGAGGCAATGACGAGTTACTTCGAAGCGCGACATCATGAGTTCTTCCTTGTTGATTGTCATCTGAATCGTACGGCCAACTTACGGTGGGGGACTGCGGTCGGCAACGCGTAGCCCCGTTGGTGCGGTAGAAGCCACAGAGCGCACAGAGTAAGATGGAGCCCGCAGAGAACGACTCATTTTTTTTCTCTGTGGTCTCCAACTATCTCTGTGTCCTCTGTGGCAAAAGGGGGGGTGTGGAGGCCGGCCACGCACTAGGCGGTGCGTTGGGTCTCCCCCGTGCCCCCGGCCTTTCGTTCGTCCATGGCGTTACGGAACGCCATCACCGCCTCGAAGATGAGCCACAGCTCGAGGACGAAGATCGCGCCGCCAACCGCGAGCAATAGTGCCTGGCTTTCGGTCCAATAGCGTATCAGGTTGCCGATCATGGCCCACGTCGTCATGAACAACAGGAAGCCCATCGGTACCACGGTGATCCAGATGTTGCGGCGGAGCTTCAATAGGAAGATGGAAATGATCAGCAGACTCAATCCTGCCGTGAGCTGATTCGTCGTTCCAAAGAGCGCCCAAAGCCGCATGCCGCCGGCGCCGCGGTCAATGCCGAGCGCGAGGGCGGCGCAGCTTGCCACCGCGATGAATGTGGCGATCCAACGATTCTGCACGGCCTTGACCTTATACTCCACGCCCAGCTCCGTGATGATGTACCGTTGCAGCCGCACTCCCGTGTCCATGGTCGTTGCGGCGAAGCTGATGACGACCACAGCCGCGAAGATCACGGCGACTTGTTGAGGAATTCCCACGCCCTGCGCGAGCACACCGATACCCTGGACGAATGCCGTCGTGGCGCCGGCAGCCGCCGAAGCCCACGTGCCATAGTGCTCGTGCCACCCATCCAGTCCCACGAACACCGCGAAGCCCGCGGTCGTGGCCAGGATGGAGGTCACGGCCACGATCCCCTCACCCAGCGCGCCGCCATATCCGATGTAACGTGCGTCGGTCTCCTTGTCGATCTGCTTGGAGGACGTCCCCGAAGAAACCAGTCCGTGAAAACCGCTGATGGCGCCGCACGCAATCGTCACAAAGAGCAGGGGAAACCAACTCGGCGCGTCGGCTGGTAGGTTCGTGTTCACCGCTGGTGCGATCACGTCCGGATTGGTGATCAAGATGCCCAGGAAGATGATACCCAAGGCGACGAACAGCTGATGGCTGTTGATGTAGTCGCGAGGTTGCAGCAGCACCCAGACCGGCAGCACCGAAGCAAAGAATCCGTACGTGAACAGAACGATCACCCATCCGGCGCGAACGCCGTCGATTCTGGCCGCGTCGGCAGCCGCCTGCGCGTCGCCGGCAGCGAGTTGCGCCGCGGTTGGATCGAAACCGAACAGGTCGGGGAGACTGAACGGAACGTACTGTCCCAACCAAATCATCGTGTACAGCGTGAGCAATGCACCCACCGACGGCCATATGATTCCCACTCCCGTCCGATAAATGAGAAACCCGACGAGAACGGCCACGACCAAGCTTCCCCAGACCGGGACCACGGCGCCGGGGTTGCCCATGAATAGATTGGCGATGACGACCGCAAAAACCGCGTTTACCAGCAGCAGCAAAAAGAAGATGACTAAAAGGAAAAGGACTCGCGCGCGGCCGCCCACGATTGAGTCGGCCAGTGTGCCGATGGACTGAGCCTTGTGTCGGGTCGAGACCCACAACGTACCAAAGTCGTGGACCGCCCCGGCGAAGATCGTTCCCAGCACCACCCAAAGAAATGCCGGCAGCCAGCCCCAGATAACCGCGATGGCGGGTCCCACGATGGGCGCCGCGCCGGCGACCGAAGTGAAGTGGTGTCCAAACAGGACGTGACGGTTGGTGGGCATGAAATCGACGCCGTCCTCGAACGTATGTGCCGGCGTCTTGAAGTCGGGATCGAGCTGATAGATCCGCCTGGCGATGTATCGCGAGTAGATCCGGTACCCGGTGGCAAACGCCGCCAGGCCGACCACGAGTAGGGCTATCGAGCTCAAGTGATATCCTCGGGGCTTCGGGAGGGGCTAATCTAGGGCGCCTTCCATGAGTCGCGGAAGGTGCTCGAGAGGTTCCAGGTTTCAGGTGTCAGGTTTCGGGGATGTAAGACGTCGAGCGGCGCTCACTGGGTGAATTGACGTATCTGCTCGAGAAGCTTGCGGCCCCGGGCTTTTAGCGCCGGGCTTCCGCTCTCGACGACCTGGTGAAGGACCCTTGTCACCCTTTTACGTAGCTCGGGATCGTGGTACGAGAGCGATACCAGCGCCTGCAGCGCAAACGTCCTCACGATTTTGCTCTTGAGGCTGAGGTAGGCGAAGAGAATCCCGACCGCTCTCACGCGCTCGGTGGGCGTCAGGTGGAGCCGAGGGATCATCTGCGCGACGTGCCAACGAACCTCCTGCTGATCGATCTTGGCGATCGTGTTTAGCAAACTTCGCTTGAACGGCTGCAGGAGATCCGGGCGCTGGGCAGTGACCTTCTCGGCCGCGTCCGCCGCCCGCATCCGGACCCGGGGGTCGCCGGAGCGCATTCCCTTGAATAACTCCCCCAAGAGGGCAGGGGTGCGGAGCACCTGCCGGACCACCTCGTTGGCCCGCCCAATGGAGCGCAGGTCTCCTCCTTTGAGCTTTTCGAGGATGGGGTGCATGTCGGAGGCTAGACGGCTATGCCCCTTGACTCAAGAGGGACGCCATATTTGGTTAACCATATGGTTAAGTATTCTGACGAGCATCTCGACGGGGTCTTTTCGGCACTGGGCGACCGGACGCGCAGGGCCATTCTGGGTCGCCTCGCGGTCTCCCCGGGGACCGTAACCGAGCTGGCCGAGCCGTTCGAGATGTCCCTCCCCGCCGTGTCGAAGCACCTCCGTGTGCTTGTCGACGCCGGGCTCATTCAGAAGGAGCGCGACGGCCGACTCCATCGCTGCAGCCTCGAGCCCGGATCGCTTCGGCCGGCAAATGACTGGATCCAGCAGTACCGTCAATTTTGGGAGGAGTCGTTCGACTCATTGGAGGGGTACTTAGAGGGAATGGGGACGACCGATGACGACTGATACGGCACGGCCCTCGGTTAGGGTCGAGCGGACCTTGCGTTCCTCTGTCGAGGCCGCGTTCGAAGCGTGGACCGATGCGGAGAAGCTCAAACGGTGGTGGGGCCCTCGAGGGATCACCGCTGTGGCTGCCGAGTTGGATGTTCGACCCGGTGGAGCCTATTCGATCACGATGCAGGCGGACGCGGGCAAGTCGTTCGTACTGTCCGGCGAGTATCGCGATGTGGAATCGCCACGGCGAATAGTCATGACGTGGACGTATAGCGGCGACGGGGTAAGGGATCCAGTCGAGAGCATTGTGACCGTAGAATTCGAGGCCCAGGGCGCGGCTACCCACATGGTGTTGACACAGGAATTTTTGAAGGAGCCCCCCGACATGGAAGGACGCGACCGCGGCTGGCGCAGTGCTTTCGATCGATTGGATGAGTATCTCGAGACAACCGTGAACTGAAACATTATTTGGAGGGAAGCATGAGTGATCTAATGAAGCCGGTCATCGACCAATTCAAGTTCAGCTCGACAATTTTGAGCCTCGCCACGAGCGATATGAAGAACGAGGACGCCGGACATCGTCTGCGCGGTGGCAAGGGGAGTTCCATAACGTTTCTCATGGGGCACCTGCTCTCGAGTCGCTACGGCATCTTGAAAATGCTCGGCGCCGGCGACGAAAACCCGTATGCCGACCAATTCGGACGGAACGCCGAGCCTCGAGACACGAGCGACTATCCGGACATTTCCGAGTTCAATCAGGCGTGGTCGGCATTGTCGGATTCATTTCACGCGGCGCTCGAAGGCGCCTCCGACGAGCAGATGTTAGCGCCGGCGCCGGAAGGGTTCCCCGTGGAAGATCAGACGATGCGGGGCGCCATAGGCTTTCTGTGCTGGCACGAGTCGTATCACGTGGGCCAGATCGGTGGGATGAGAACGGAGATGGGGTATACGGCTACGGAGCACCTGGTACATGCGGCGGTGGAAAATAGGGTGTAGGGATTAGGGAATTAGGGTGTAGGGTGTAGGGTGTAGGGTGTAAGATCGTAGTTCCTACACCCACGGGAGTATCAGGAATTTTGTGTTTGTGAGCCATACTATGTACCTGCACTTTGGAGGCACGTATGGCGCGACACAAACGGTCGATCCCCCCGGAGTTGGTGGACCAACTGCTCGATGGCATCGACCCCCAGAAGGTCTTTGAATCAGACGGGCTCGTTGACGAGCTGAAGCGGGCGTTGGCTGAGCGGATTCTGGACGCCGAGATGGACGTGCATCTCGGCGGTGAGGAGGAGCACGCTCGAGGGAACCACCGTAACGGCCACAGCAAGAAGACGGTCCTGACCGACTCGAGCGCTCTCGAACTTTCAATTCCCCGCGACCGTCATGGCCGGTTTGCGCCCCAATTCATCGAGAAGTACCGACGTCGGTTCCCCGGCTTCGACGAGAAGATCATCGCGTTGTACGCCCGCGGCATGAGTACGCGCGACATCCAAGCTCACGTCCGGGAACTCTATGGCTTGGAGATTTCTCCCGACCTGGTCTCCGCGGTCACCGATTCGGTACTTGACGAGGTCAAGGCGTGGCAGAGCCGGCCGCTGGAGAGCGTCTACGCCGTTGTCTATTTCGACGCGCTGCGCGTGAAGATCCGCGACGAGGGGACGGTGCGCAACAAGGCCGTCTATCTGGCGATCGGCATTCGGTGTTCGGGCTACAAGGAGATCCTGGGGCTGTGGATCGAGCAGACCGAGGGCGCGAAGTTCTGGCTCAAGGTCATGACGGAGCTGCGCACCCGTGGCACCCAGGACATCCTGGTAGCCGTCGTGGACGGACTCCGAGGCTTTCCGGAGGCCATCGAGTCGGTGTTCCCCAACGCTCGCGTCCAGACGTGCATCGTGCACCTGATTCGCCACTCCCTGCAGTTTGCCGGGTGGAAGGAGCGCAAACCGCTAGCGGCAGCCCTCAAACAGATCTACCGCGCCGACACCGCGGAGGCGGCCCTTCACCAACTCGAGGAATTCGAGCAGGGCCCCTGGGGTCGCAAGTATCCGACCGTCGCGCAGAGTTGGCGGCGGCAATGGGAGCAGGTGATTCCGTTTCTTGCATTCGCCCCTGAGATCCGGAAGATCATCTACACGACCAACGCGATCGAGAGTCTACACAGCCAGGTCCGCAAGTCGGTACGCACCCGCGGGCACTTCCCTAGCGATCAAGCCGCTACGAAGCTAATCTGGCTCGTATTACGAAACATCGAAGCTACGTGGAAACGCCCACCGGTATCATGGGCGAAAGCTCGAAGCCAGTTCGCCATACTTTTCGGCGACCGTTTCAAGATTACTGACTGATGGAGAGGCTCACACACAAAATTTCCTACACGCCCCCCCACACCCTACACCCTACACCCTACAACCTACAACCTACCCACACCCTACACCCTACAACCTACCCACACCCTACACCCTACAACCTAGCCGTCGCAGCGCCTCCACCCCAATAACATCTTCCTCCATCAACGGCACGCACTGCGTACCGTGTGCAGCAAACGTCGTTTCGATCTCTTCGAGGTAGCGGGCCTCCCGCTGCCGACGGCGCTGCAAGAAATCTCCTTCCGCATCGGACGGCAGCACCCGATTCACAAACACTCCACCAACGGGAATCCCGTACTTGTCGAGCGCTCCAACCGCCTTGGCCGTTTCGAGAATCGGTAGTCGTTCCGGAATGACCACGAAAGCAAACGCCGTTCGGTCGCGGTCCGTCACCAATTGACGAGCTTTCTCGAACCGATGCTTGCGTTGATCGAGAGCCTGCAGCACGGGGTCGTCGTGGTCCTGATGGGATCCGGCGGCCGCTCCAGCCACGTTGCGCCACATCCTGCCGAGGATGTTGACCTTCTTGCGATGCGAGATGAGACCGGTGATCCAGGCCGTCATCGTTTCGGGCAATGACAAGAGCCGCAAGGTGTGTCCAGTCGGCGCCGTGTCGAACACAATCCGCTCGTAGTTGCGGCCGTCCTCGTCGAGAATCCTGGCGAAACGATCGAACAACGCCGACTCCTCGGCGCCGGGGGAAACCCGTGCGATGTCGATCTGCCGTTCGACCTCACCGGCCAAGCGGGGGGGCGTCGTGTCGGCGATGCGCGCCTTTACGTCGGCGATGTAGGTTTCGACTTCCCGTTCGGGATCGATTTCCATCGCCCATAGGTTGTCGACGACGGTCTGTGGCGCGCCCGTCAACTCGCGTTCGAAAATGTCACTGGTGGAATGTGCCGGGTCGGTCGAAACGAGGAGCGTGCGGTCGCCGCGGTCCGCGGACAAGAGTGCGAACGCGGAAGCTACCGTGGTCTTGCCGACACCGCCCTTGCCGCCAAAGAAGAGGGTGTGGCGTCGCAACAGCTGCTGGGTGAGGGAGGATGTCATGGCGGCGGGGGATCAAGGGGGATCAAGAAGGATCAGGGGCATCGAGAGGCATCGAGGGGCATCAAGAGGCATCAGGAGGCATCAGGAGGCATCAATAGGCGTCAGGGAGATGAAGACGGGCCTGCTACCATCCCGCACCAAGTCCTTCCGTCTTTCCGTCCGTCCGTCCTTCCGTCTTTTTAAATATTCCTCCGATACTCCCCACCCACCTCATACAACGCATGCGTAATCTGCCCGATACTACAGCATTCGGCAGCCCGCATGAGTTCCGCGAACATGTTGCCGCCGCTCACGGCTGTCTCTTTGAGACGACACATGGCGGTCGCGGCGTCTTTGGCATGGCGTTCGCGGTAATCCGTTAACCGCTTGATACAGAGTTCTTTCTCTTCTTTCGTGGCGCGTGTGAGTTGGGTTCCTCGTGTGGGGGAGGCCTCGCTGGGATCACGGGGTAAAAACGTGTTCACCCCGATCAGCGGGAGGTCCCCGGTGTGTTTGGCCTGTTCGTACTTGAGTGAGTCGTCCTGGATTGCCGAGCGTTGGTATTGTCTCTCCATAGCGCCCAGTACTCCACCACGCGCCGTAAGACGGTCGAACTCTTGCAGTACTGCTTCTTCGATCAGATCCGTGAGTTCGTCGATGATAAAGCTGCCTTGGGTGGCGTTTTCGCAAAACGTCAGCCCGAATTCTTTATTGATGATCAATTGGATAGCCATGGCCCGACGCACGGATTTCTCGGTCGGCGTGGTTATGGCTTCGTCGTAGGCGTTGGTGTGGAGGCTCTGGGCGTTGTCGTACACGGCAAGGAGTGCCTGGAGCGTCGTGCGGATGTCGTTGAATTCGATTTCCTGCGCGTGGAGGCTCCGGCCGCTGGTTTGGATGTGATATTTCAGCATCTGGCTGCGGGCGTTGGCGCCGTACTTCCGCGCTAACGCCACGGCCCAGATCCGCCGGGCCACCCGGCCGATGACGCTGTACTCCGTGTCCATGCCGTTGCTAAAGAAGAAACTGAGATTCGGTGCGAAGTCGTCGATGCTCATTCCCCGCGCCCGGTAGTACTCGAGGTATGTAAATCCATTGGCGAGTGTAAACGCCAATTGGTGAATCGGATTCGCGCCCGCTTCGGCAATGTGGTAGCCACTGATCGATACGCTGTAGAAATTCCGCACGCCCTCCCGAATGAAATACTCCTGTACGTCACCCATCAGCGTCAACGCAAAACCCGTCGAGAAGATGCACGTGTTTTGGCCTTGATCTTCCTTGAGGATGTCCGCTTGAACCGTGCCGCGTACTTTCGACAGGGTCTGTGTCTTGATGAGGTCATACTCCTCCTCCGTGAGGAGTGCGCGGACGGCATTCCAATCGCCGCCGCGCGCCTCGTCGGGCTGCAGGATCTGGTCTTCCGTAATGTCGAGCCGTCCTTCGTCGAGGAGGAATCGGCGACACTGTTGCCGGATGGCGGCGTTGAAGAAGAACGCGAGAATCGTCGGGGCCGGTCCGTTGATCGTCATCGAGACGGACGTCGTGGGGTCGCAGAGATCGAATCCAGCGTAGAGACGCTCGGCTTCTTCGACGGTAAAGACCGACACTCCGCTCTCGCCCACCTTCCCGTAGATGTCGGGACGCCAATCCGGATCTTCCCCGTAGAGCGTGATCGAGTCGAACGCGGTCGAAAGCCGTTTGGCGGGCAGCCCGTCGGCGACGAGATGGAATCGCTTGTTGGTGCGCTCGGACGTGCCCTCTCCGGCGAACATGCGCGTGGGGTCTTCGGCCTGTCGTTTGAAGGGGAACACGCCGGCGGTGTAGGGGAATTCGCCTGGGGTGTTCTCCGTAAATCGCCAGTAGAGCCGGTCGCCCATGTCGCGATACCTTGGCAAAGCGACCTTCGGGACCTGCGTATTCGAAGGCGTGGTCCGCCGATTCTCCACTTCGATGCGTTGGTCCCGTATCTCGTACGTGAACGTGTCCGCGTGGTAGCCGGCTTCCCAGACATCCCACTCTCGGAGTATCTCCGCCGATGCTGGATCCAGTCGCTCGAGGGTCTTGTTAAAGTGCTCCATCAACTCGCCCTGCCCGTTGCCGGCGTCGGCGATTGCAGCGTCGGAGTAGAGCTGGAGCTCTCGGTTGTCAGCGCCCCCGAGTATGCGCACCGCCCTCCGGAGGGCGTCGAGATCCGACGCGATCTCGCTCTGTTCCCGAGCCCACGTTCGGTAATCACGACACGCCTCTGTGATCTCGCTGAGGTAGCGTTCCCGATCGGCCGGGACGATGTACCGGTGGGCGTCGGTCACACGCTCTTCCGGTGCCGCGTACGACGACTGCCAGCCGAGTTCGTTTCGTTCGTTGAGCGTTTTGATGAGGTGTCCGTACAGCGCGTTTATACCGCGATCGTTGAAATGCGCGGCGCTAGTGCCAAATACCATCAACTGTTCGACGGGCGTATCGAAGAGTTGCTTGTTACGCTGTAGTTGTTTGCGCACATCCCGAATGGCGTCCTCACTCCCGCGATGCGTGAACTTGTTGATCACCACGAAATCGGCGAAGTCCAGCATTTCGATCTTTTCCAGTTGACTCGGAGCGCCGTACTCACTCGTCATGACGTAGAGGGAGACGTCCGCAAGCTCCGTCACCGCGTTGTCGCTCTGTCCGATGCCCGCTGTCTCGATAAAGACCAGATCAAACCCGCCCTGCTTTACGACGTCGAGGATCTCGGTCAAGCGCTCCGAAACCTCACCACGAGCGCCGCGCGTCGCGACGGATCTCATATATGCACGGGGGTCCTTCAAGCTGTTGAAGCGAATCCGATCGCCGAGCAGCGCACCGCCGGTCTTCCGTTTGGTTGGGTCCATCGAGATGATCGCGACCCGTTTGTCGTCAAAGTCGTGCAAGAACCGACGAACGAGCTCGTCCGTCAGGCTGCTCTTGCCTGCGCCACCGGTACCGGTCAGACCAACGATGGGCACGGCCGTAGGCTGATCTCGTGGAGCATTCCCGTTGCGGCCCAGCAATTCCGCTCGCGTGATCTGCCTGGCGAGAGATAGATCCGATCCGTTGGGGGAAACAGTGCTGTTGAGGAGATCGAAGTCGCAACCGCTGATCACTTCGTTGATCATGCCCTGAAGGCCCAGGCGGCGGCCGTCCTCCGGCGAAAAGATCCGCTCGACGCCGTTGTTGTGGAGCTCTTCGATTTCCGACGGCACGATGACGCCGCCCCCGCCGCCGTAAATCTTGATGTGGCCGGCGCCGCGTTCGTCGAGCATCTGCCGCATGTATTTGAAGAACTCCATGTGACCACCCTGATAGCTGGTGATCGCAACCCCCTGAGCGTCTTCCTGAATTGCCGCGGTAACGATCTCCTCGACACTCCGGTTATGGCCGAGATGGATCACCTCTGCGCCCGACGCCTGGAGGATACGGCGCATGACGTTGATCGCCGCGTCGTGGCCGTCAAAGAGCGCGGCCGAGGTGACGATTCGGATCGGATGTTGTTTGGTGTAAATCTTTGTGTTTGACATACTTACATGAGCCGGCTTCCCTCGATCGAGCCGAAGTTGGGCGCGTCGTCCATCAGTCTATAAGTATCGTAGCCAAGCCAGTTTGCGGCAACTTGTGCGGGGGTCGGGAGTCGGGATTCGGGCGTCGGGTCTACGGCGCAAAACGTTGTTGCCAATTCGCAGATTGCGGGGGGACTTGCACCCGACTCCCGACCCCCGACCCCCGCCCTCAGCAACACCGAAATCCCCCCTCCGGCGCTCGATCCATCCCCAGTCGCAGGTGCCATTCGTGAAACTGCTCGATGAACTCGGGGTACAGCTCGAGGGTGTAAAATCCAACTGGATTCGGCACGCCGGTGAGGTCGGAAAAGCTGAGTAACAAGAACATGTCGCGGCGGTCCCGGTACTCCTTATAAATCTGGGACCGATAGGGGGCGAAGAAGATCTCTTCGTAAATATCACGGGCGGCGCGGAGCCGTCGGCCGACCGACCCCCAGAAGCCGAGGGTGAGAGAATCACCGGTGCGTTTCATGCCCCGATTGTACTACATTGGCACCTGTGAACCAACCGCTCGTCTGGAAGGAGAGAGGTCATGAAGCTTCGACATGCCGTTGTCATTCCACTGTGTTTCACGCTGGTCCCCGCACTTCCCGCCAGCCTGGCCGGCCAAGTGAAATCCGTCGATCGGCAGATTGCCGAAGCCGTTACAATTTTGTCTGAAGGGGAGCGGGCGGAAGCAACGGTCTATGGCTATCGGGCCGGAGCCAAGCTCGCCACGATCATTCGGCGGGGGAGCAACAATTTCGTGTGCTTGGCGGACGTGCCGGGCGACGAGCGGTTCCAGATCTCGTGCTATCACAATGGGCTCGATCCGTTCATGGCCATGGGCCGCGAGTTGCGTGCCGAAGGGCTGGAACAGACCGACGTCGTGCAACGCCGGATGCGAGCGATTCAGGCGGGCACACTGGTCATTCCTCCCAACTCGGTCCTGTATTCATACTTCGGTGTGGGTGACATCAACCCAACCACTGGGGTGCCCGATTCGGTCGCTATGTTGTCTGTGCTCTATGTACCCGGCGCAACAGCCGAATCCACAGGGTTGCCGGAACGCCCGGGCGCAACGGGAGAGCCCTGGCTCATGCAGAGCGGAATGCACCGGGCCCACATCATGATTGGTGGACTCCGAAAGGCGTTCGAAGTGGCGCAATCCAGCAACTAGGACTCGTTGTTGTTGAGTTCTCGGTACGTGCGAAGGTGGCGAACGGCCGCCAACTCGTCACCGGCCTGTTCATACAGCTTTGCGATGTTGAAGTGGGCCTCGGCGTAGTTCGGATCCACGGCCAACACTTGTGCGTAGGCGGTGAACGCTTCGTGGTGCCGTCCCTCATCCTCCAATGCGATACCCAGGTTGTAGGCCGCCGTGGTGTGTTCCGGCGCCGCGGTCAGCACGATCCGATAATGCTCGATGGCCTCGGCGATTTGGCCGATCGCCTGCAGTAAACGCGCGAGGTTAACCCGTGCGTCGTGGTACATTGGGTTGAGCGCGAGCACGCGCCGATAGGCCTGCCGAGCCTCGGCGGGCCGATGCGCCTCGAGCGTGCACCCGCGTTCGAACCACGAATCGATCGTCTCAAACTTGTCGTCTTGCGGATCATCCCGCTGCCGAGGATTGATCGAGATGTGTGTTGTGGTTCGTGCGCCCGCAAAATCAAAATAGATCTGTCCCGACTCTGGGTTCCAAACGGAAATGCCGTCGTGCGCTCGGATGCCGTCGCGAGTCACGGTGAGCCGTACTTCCGACAGCGGGCGTTCGCGGGGATGCTGGCGCCGCAGTTCTCGGAGAGCGCGGTGCACGCGATATCGCGGAAGGTCGGTCTCGAACAAACGGGTAGTTGTGTGGAGGACGGTCAGGTCTTGAAACGAGAAGCGATAATGGTTTTGGGGGGTTCTTTCAGGGGACAGTAAACCTGCCTTTGCGAAGCGCCTCACCTGGGGAATGGAGAGGCCGAACAACTCGGCGACTTCGCGGGACGTGTACATCAATGTCGTGGTCTCGCGGCGGTTCGTGTCACGGGCTACGCGCTACTCCCTCCCACTTTCCGTTTCTTCCTCACCGACGTTTTGGCGGAGACGCTCTTCGAGGGCTTCCGTTCCCCCTCATCGGCTTTTCCGGACAAGCTCGCCTTCAGGGCCTCCATCAAGTCGATGATCTGCCCTTTGGGTTCCTCGGCCTCGATTTGGGTGATGTCTTCACCCTCTATCTTTTTTTGGATGAGCTCGAGAGTCCGATCCCGCACGTCATCGTGGTATTTCTCCGGCTCGAACTTATCCGATTTCGCCTGTCCAATCAGCTGAACCGCCAGCTCGAGTTCGGAATCCTTCAGCTCGGCCTCGCCGAGCGGGACCTCGTCGAATGACTTGAGTTCGTCGTGGTAGTACAACTGCTCCATCACAAGGCCTTCGCCCATCGGTCGGATCAACACGAGATACTGTTTGCCCCGGGCCGCGTACTTTGCCACCGCCGATTGACCCGTCTCCCGTAACGCGGCACTCAGCAGCTTGTATGCGCGGTCGCCACCCTTGTCCGGGCCCAGATAGTACACCTTGTCGAGATATCCACGGTCGACCTGTTCGAAGGGGACAAACTCGGTAATGTCGATGGAGTGGGTTGCCTTTTCCTCGATGGTCTTTAGCTCTTCCGGCGTGAACAGCACATACTTCCCCTTGGTGAACTCGTACCCCTTCACCATCTCCTCGCGGGGCACGATGTCGCCGGTTTCGGGCGTGATGTATTGCTGTTTGAGCCTGGTGCCGTGCTTTTTGGAGACGAGATTGAACGAGACCTTCTTGGACGTTTCGGCCGATGAGTAAAGCTTTACGGGGACCGAAACAAGCCCGAAACTGATGGTAGCGGAACTGATAGGCCGTGCACTCATGAGCGCTATGATAGTATTTAAACCCAATGGCCGCAACAGATAAGCCCATTTCGGATCAGCTACAAGCCTACCGGGACAAGCGCGCTCCGGAGGCTACCCCCGAGCCCTTTGGCAAAGGGCGGGGCACCGGTGCGCGGCGTTTCGTGGTCCAAAAGCACTTCGCCAGACGTCTCCATTACGACTTTCGCCTGGAGCACGACGGCGTCCTGAAATCATGGGCGGTCCCGAAAGGCCCCTCCTTCGATCAGCAGGAAAAGCGGCTCGCCGTGGCGACCGAGGATCACCCGATCGAGTACGCCGATTTTGAGGGCATCATTCCCGACGGTAATTACGGCGCGGGGGCCGTGATCGTGTGGGATCGGGGCTTGTGGATTCCCCGCGAGGATTTCGACGAGGGGATGGAAAAGGGCAAGCTGCTCTTCGAGTTGAGGGGATACAAGCTGCATGGATCCTGGACGCTGGTTCGTATCAAGAAGGGCACCGGGAAAGAGTGGTTGATGATCAAGGAACGCGACGGGTGGATGTCCGCTGACGGCGACGCTGCGGTGTCCGAGCGTTCCGTGTTCTCCGGGCTCACGGTCGAAGAGTTGCAGGCCGGCCGCGATCTCGCCGGTGAAGCGAGAGAGCGGGTGGCGGAGTTGGGAGGCAAGCAACGTGCCCTCAGAGTGCGTGACGCGGGATTGATGCTCGCGCAAACTCGCGACGACGCGTTCACCGACGCCGGCTGGATTTTCGAGCTCAAGTACGACGGCTACCGGCTGTTGGCGTCGCGTGAGGGAGGCGCGAGCCCGCCGGTGCTCATGTCGAGAAACGGTCACGACCTGACCGCGGTTTTCCCCGAAGTGGCTCACGCGGTCGAGACGCTTCCCTATACGGATTTCGTATTGGACGGCGAAGTCGTCGTCCACGACGATTCGGGACGGCCGAGCTTCCAACGCTTGCAGAAACGCGGCCGGCTCACCCAGCGGTATGACATTCAGCGCGCTACGATCGAACTGCCCGCCACTTTCTACGCGTTTGATCTCCTGGCGTTGGAGGGTTTCGATGTCAGGCATCTCCCGTTGGTGCAACGCAAGGCCGTGTTAAAGGAAGTGTTGCCGCCCGTTGGTCCGATAAAGTTCGCCGACCACATCGAGGAGCGAGGTGAAGATTTCTTCGAACAGGTTCAGGCGATGGAACTCGAAGGGATCATGGCCAAGAAGGCCGATTCCCGTTATCGCGCCGGGCGCTCGGCGTCGTGGTTCAAGATTCGCTCCGATCGGACGGACGACTTCGTCATCGTGGGTTACAGCGACCCAAAGGGCAGTGGCAACGGCTTCGGCGCGCTGCATCTGGCGTCGTACAGCGGCGGCGAGTTGAGATACGCCGGTCGCGTGGGAACCGGGTTCACGCAGCAGCAGCGCGACGACATCGTTGCCGAGCTGCAGACGATTGCCCGCTCGAACACTCCGTGTGTGGGCGCGACACCGAAAGGTGATGAGCATCATTGGGTGGAGCCGGCGTTGGTCGTCGAAGTGCGCTACAAAGAGTGGACCGACGAGGCGTTTCTCCGGCACCCGGTCTTTCTTCGATTTCGCGACGACAAGGATCCCCGCGACTGCATCCGACAGGATACCGACCTCGATCTGCGGCCCCCCGAGGCGCCGGAGGAAGCCACCGTCCAGCGCGTGGTCCCGTTTTCCAACCAAGACAAGGTCTTCTGGCCCGAAGAGGGATACACGAAGGGCGATCTGATTGAATACTACCGAGACGTTTCCGAGTGGTTGCTGCCCTACGTCAGGGACCGACCTGTCGTCATGACGAGATATCCGGATGGTATCGACGGTAAGTCGTTTTTTCAGAAGGATGCGCCGGAGTGGGTGCCGGAGTGGGTGCGCACGGAAAAGGTCTGGAGTCGGGATTCGGGCAAGGAAACCAACTATTTCATCGGTGACGATGTAGAGACCATTCTCTATATCGCCAACATGGGCTCCATACCTTTACACGTTTGGTCCAGCCGACTGGCGTCGTTGGAGCAGCCCGATTGGTCCATTTTGGATCTTGATCCGAAGGACGCGCCGTTCGTCGACGTCGTGCGGGTCGCCAACACGATCCATGCGCTCTGCGAGGAGATCGAGCTGCCATGCTTCGTCAAAACGAGTGGTTCGTCGGGACTGCACGTAATGGTGCCGCTGGGCCGGCAGTGTACGTACGAGCAGTCCAAAGGATTGGGAGAGTTGTTGGCCCGCGTGACCGCATCGGAGTTGCCGGAGATCGCGACGATCGCGCGAGCGCTCTCGGCGCGTCAGGGACGTGTGTACATCGATTTCGGACAAAACGGACACGGGAAGTTGTTAGTGTCGCCTCTTTGCGTGCGACCGTTACCGGGCGCGCCGGTATCGATGCCGCTGCGCTGGAACGAGGTCAACAAGAAGCTCGATATCCGGAAGTACACGATCAAGAACGCTGTCAGCCGGTTGCGTCGGATGAAAGAGGATCCGCTGGCCGGCGTCCTTACGGAGAAGCCGGATCTGGCTGCGGTGCTTAGCAGGCTCTCGGAGCGGATGGACGAGGCAGGTGCGGGAGATTAGCCACGGAATCCACGGAAAACACGGAACCCACCCCACCCCTGGAATATTTTTCCCCTCCCCCTCCCGATTTGCCTTACCTACCTACCTGCGGTGTGCGATTGACTGTTGGGGGGGAACGGGGCAAACCAAGTGAGGAGAGTGGTGTGGGGGTCCGTGGTTTCCGTGGATTCCGTGGCCATCTCATCGGCTGGGTCCCTTGGCGACGCCTATTCGCCTGTGAGCCAGTTCCACTTCGACGGCTCCTGGCCGAGCATCGCCAACTCGTACACCGGAGGTAGGGTTGATTCGATGCAGCGCACCACGGTGCATGTTGTGCGCCAGCAATAGTCCAGCATATCGATCCCACGGTCGAAGGTTAGATCCCCGGGGCGCGAGGCGTCCGGGTTATCGGGGATCTCCATTCGCATTTCCCACATGTCGGCCTCGTTGAGAATCGGGCGGCACTCCCCTCCGTGTGATGTGATGGGGTGATGCATGGCGCTGCAATCCCGATACTGCCCCAATTCGACGCCCACTTCATACCACACCTCTTCCAGCGGGGCGACGAGCATACGCATGTCGGCGTCGGCCGACATCATCACCTTGTCGATGGCTTCGGGTAGCAGGGCGGGTTTGGCTTTTTCGTCCCGCCACACCAGGTAGCTGCTCGCTTCTAAGCTCGAGCAGAGCGAGGTGAAGATGGCCTCCCCGTGGCGAAGCGCGGAATCCTGAAGCTGGTGTTGCGAATGGGCACGCGCGTGTTCGGGTACACTCCAACGATGCTGATTTTGCAACACCGTCAAGCCGCCGTACGCCTCGGCAAGATATCCGAGGTGGGCGACCGCGCAGTAGAGGTGGTGTTCCACCATGTACTTGTAGATCCGGCGCTTCGGGTCTTCCACGTACCCCTTGAGATAGCGTGCGCGGCTCACCGGCTGCCCCGCCGGATCGACCAAACGCCTCGGCTGGAAGAACGGCACGTTGAGCTGGGTGTCGCAGATGATTGGCTGGACCCCGAGCGATCCCTCGACGTCTTCGGGGTTCTCCACGTGTTGCAACCGTTCCGAGGACGGGATCAGCCACCCCTTGTCGGATCGCAGGAGTTGGACACCGCGTTCGTAGATGATGCGGACGAGATCGTTGGTTGGAAACGGATCGGGCATCTAGCAGGTTGCGGAAAAAGTCGGGTAATGGACGATAGCATCGCGAGCCGGAAGTTCTTATCGTAGAGGGACCTCGATGGGAGTGCCACGATGCGCGGGAACAAGACGAATCAGTCGGCGCTGTTCAGCTATATCAGTGCGGAGGATCGGGTGCCCTCCGACCATCCGTTGCGCGCCCTGCGGGCGCTGGTGGACCCGGTGTTAGCCCGGCTCTCGCCGCAGTTGGACCGGCTGTACGCGCGGCGGGGCCGGCCGTCGATTCCCCCGGAACATTTGTTACGCGCGTTATTGCTGCAGGTGGTGTATACGATCCGGAGCGAGCGGCAGCTGATGGAGCAGCTCGATTACAACATCCTGTACCGATGGTTTGTGGGGTTGAATCTGGACGACGCGGTGTGGGTGCCGACGGTCTTTACGAAGAATCGGACGCGGCTGGTCGAGGGGGGCATCGCGGATGCGTTTCTGGCCGAAGTGTTACAGGAGGCGGAGCGGCGGGCGTTGTTGTCGAATGAGCATTTCACCGTCGACGGGACCTTGCTGGACGCGTGGGCGAGTCAGAAGAGTTTTCAGCCGAAGGCCGGCACCCGCCCGCCAACGGACGATGATCCGGGGAATCCGAGCGTGACGTTTCGCCAGGAGAAACGGACGAATGCGACGCATGCGTCGCGGACGGACCCGGAGGCGCGGTTGACGCGGAAGAGTGGGGGGCAAGGCGCGCAATTGGCGTACTTGGCGAGTGTGTTGATGGATAATCGGCACGGGCTCGTGGTGGCGACCGACGTGACGCAGCCCGGCTACGAGGCGGAGTGTGCGAGTGCGCTGGCGATGGTGGGGAGCTTACCGCCGACGGCCCGGCGTCGGACGTTGGGGGCGGACAAGGGTTATGATCGGTGCGGGTTTGTCGACACGCTGCGGGCGTTGGGCTGGACGCCCCACGTCACGCCGAACGTGCACCGCACGCGGTTGCGGAGCGCGGTGGATGGCCGGACGACGCGCCATCCCAGCTATGCGATCAGTCAACGGCAGCGCAAAAAAGTGGAAGAGATCTACGGGTGGGGCAAGACGATTGGGTTGTTACGCAAACTCCGACATCGCGGGACCCCGCGGGTCGGGTGGGTGTTTACGTTTACGGCCGCGGTCTACAATCTGATGCGGATACGCACCCTGACCCTGGCCGGAGGCAGCCCCTGATGGGGCAGTGTGGGCCGCATTCGTCACGCCGACCGCACCGCGGGGGCGGTAATAGGGGACCGCACGCTGGTACACCGTCGTGTTACCCGGACAAACGCGGCTCACCATGAATTTTTCCGCAACCTGCTAGAATAGGGTGTAGGTTGTAGGGTGTAGGGTGTAGTAGAACGTCAAACACACCCTACACCCTACACCCTCTCCATAATTAGGTGCCGTCGCAAGCGCTAGCAGACGATCTTCCCTTGACAATCTAGGGGAGTGAGGATAGCGTTCCCTAGACAATCGAATGGAAGTGGGTTCGGTGGTTCGAACAAAACCGACCGGAGCCGCGTCCAATCACCAATCGCCTAGATAGTCTAAGGGGATCTGATATGTCACCAGGCAATCCCGAACGTCTTCACGGCACCCTCGAACTGTTGGTCATGAAGCTCCTGGAGCGGGACCCCATGAACGGCTATGCCATCGGGCGCCGCATTCAGGAACTCACCGACGAACAGCTGACGGTTGAGGAGGGATCGTTGTATCCGGCCCTGTACCGCATGCAACGGCGCGGTTGGTTGAAGGCGGAGTGGGGGAAAACCGACAACAATCGTCGGGCGAAGTTCTATCGGCTGACGCGGGCGGGAAGAAAGCAGCTCGAGCGCGAACGGTCCGTGTGGAAAGACTTCGCGACGGCGGTGGGGAAGATTCTCGGCTCGTGATGTTCGGGTTCGCCAAACCATCCCGTTGGGCGGCGATGTGGGTCCGTCTCCGGGCAGTCTTACGGCGGCAATCCGTCCAGCAGGAGATCGACGGCGAACTCGCCTATCACATAGAGATGCGGGCTCGCGATCTCGAAGGCACCGGTGTCGCGCCGCGCGTCGCCCGCCGCGAGGCCAAGAGTTTGTTTGGCGACTACGGAAAAATTCGCTCCGAGTGCCGCGAGCTCATGATGGTGGACGAGGGACGCCAAGGAGAAAGCAAGATGTCAGACTTGTTGTACGATCTTCGGTACACGATTCGCTCCTTGTTCCGGAACCGAGGGTTTGCGGCTACGGTTATCCTGACCCTGGGTCTTGGAATTGGCGCCAACACCGCGATCTTCAGCGTCGTCGACGGCGTTCTGCTACGGCCGTTGCCGTACGACGATCCGGGTCAGCTCGTCATGGTGTGGGAGAACGACCGGGTGAGGGGCACGCGCCTGGAGTGGTTTTCGGGACCAGATTACTTCGATCTTATCGAGCGGCAAGAGGTATTCGAAGAGCCCGCGGTGTGGTCGATTCGTCGGGCGACACTGATTAGGTCGGACAACGAGCCGCAGCAAATTACCATCGTCACGGCATCTCACCAGCTCTTCCCGATGCTGGGCGCGACACCGTTTCTCGGACGGATCTATGACGCGCAGGACGATGTGGTCGGCGGCAGCGCAATGATCGTGCTCAGCCATCAACTCTGGGTGAGTCGATTTGGCGCCGACGAGAGTATCGTAGGACGTCAACTTACCATTGACGGCCTGTCGGTCGAGGTCATCGGCGTCATGGCGGCGGAATTCGCATACCCGTCCGCTACGGTTCATGCGTGGGTGCCGATTCAGATGGGACCGACGTCCTTCCACCGAGGCGTCCACAATTTCCGTGTCATAGCGCGCCTGGCGCCGGGTGTCTCCCTCGATCGCGCGCAGGCCAACGTGACCTCGATCGCCGCATCCCTCGAGGAAGAGTATCCCGATGAAAACCAGGGCCGCGGCATGTGGGTGCAGTCCCTGATGGATGCGACCGTTGGCAGTGTGCGTCCCGCACTAACCGTTTTGCTGGCCGCGGTGGGTTTCGTATTGCTCATTGCCTGCGTTAACGTGGCCAACTTGTTCTTTGCTCGAGCAACGGTGCGCGAACGTGAGGTAGCGCTTCGGACGGCACTCGGTGCCGATCGAGGACGGCTGCTGCGGCAGTTTCTCACCGAAAGCGTTGTGGTAGGAGTCAGCGGAGGGCTCGTCGGCCTGTTGTTTGCCTTTGGCGGAGTCCGTGCCTTGATCGCGTTGGGCCCGGCCACTCTGCCGAGGCTTCTGAACGTCACGATCGACGCGCGGGTATTGTCGTTCGCGATGCTCGTTTCAGTCGGCACCGGGTTGCTCTTCGGTCTCATACCAGCGTTGCAAGCGTCGAATCCCGATCTTCAAGCTCCGTTGAAGGAAGGCACACGAGCACCTGTGGCGAGCGGGAGACATCGTGCAAGGCACGTGCTCGTCGTGACCGAAGTGGCCTTGGCGGTCGTGCTGGTCACGGGCGCCGGCCTCCTGATCAGGACGTTTTGGCAGCTCCAGCAAGTCGATCCGGGATTCACCGAGACGAAGGTGTTGTTGGCCAACGTGCAGCTCCCCGCGGCGCGTTACCCGCAGTCATTCGGAAATTTCGATGCACCCGAAGTCACGGCGTTCCATCAGCAGGTGAAGGAGAGGATCGCAGGCCTACCGGGCGTCGAGGCCGTCGCTCTGGCGGTTCACCATCCGATGCACCCCGGATGGACCAGCAGGTTTACGGTCGACGGTCGTCCACCGGTGCCGGCCGGAGAACAAGAAGAGGCTCGAATCAACCCGGTGAGCCACGAATATTTCCGAACGGTGGGAATCCCGATTGCGCGCGGTCGCGGATTCACCGAACGGGATCGCGGCGATGCACCACCCGTGGTCATCATCAACGAGACCTTTGCCCGGCGCCATTTCCGGGACCAAGACCCCGTAGGGCAACGCCTGTCGTTCTGGGGTAGTTCGAGGGAGATCGTCGGCGTGGTGGGTGACGTGAAGTCCAGGGGTTTGGGCAACGACATAAGGCAGGGGTGGTATACGCCAATAGCACAGATGCCGTTTGGTGGCTTCGCCCTGGTGATTCGAACGACGGACGAAGAGCCCTTGGCCATGCTGCCGCTCGTACAACAAGCGGTGAACACGCTGGATGCCGATCTTCCCCTCTTTGGCGTGACAACTTTGCGCGATCGGCTTTCGCTATCGGTGGCCCAGCCCCGTTTCAACATGCTGCTATTGGGGGTATTTGCCGGCGTGGCGATGGCGCTCGCCGCCGTCGGCATCTACGGCGTGATGTCCTACGCAGTGAGCCAACGTATCCACGAGATTGGCGTACGGATTTCTCTTGGTGCCAGCGCGGCAGACGTCATGAAGCAAATCGTGGGGCAGGGCCTCGGTCTTGCCGGCGTCGGTGTCGTTCTGGGAATCGCAGCGTCGCTGTTGTTGACACGTGCCATGTCGAGTCTGTTGTTCGGAGTCGGCAGCACGGACTTTGCTACGTTCGCAACGGTGCCCTTGGTGGTCGGCCTGCTGGCAATCGTCGCCACGTACCTACCGGCTCGCCGGGCCAGCCGGGTGGATCCCATGGTGTCGTTGCGGTCTGAATAAATGTAGGGTGTCGGGTGTAGGTTGTAGGGTGTAGGGGCAGGGGGTGTCGAGGAGGAAGATTTGCTGCCCCTGTGCCCCTGTGCCCCTGTGCCCCTGTGCCCCTGTGCCCCTGATGCCCCTTGCTGCCCCTTGATCCATCTCACCCAACTATCCCGCGCATTCCCCCACCCATTAGATTCCCTGGCCGTACCTACGTCCGAAGGGTCGGTTGATGGCGGATCAGAAGAAACCGAAGATCAAGCGCTCCGATGCCTGGCAAGAAGCGAGGGGTCTGCTGTGGGCCCACCGCTCGCGGTTGGCGTTGGGTTTGGGGTTGATGTTGGTCAACCGGCTAGCGGGGCTCGTGTTGCCGAGCACGTCGAAGTTTCTCATCGACGAGGTCGTTGGAAATCAGCGTACCGAACTGCTCGCCACGTTGGGCATCGCCGTCGGCATTGCCACGTTGATTCAGGCCATCTCTTCGTTTGCCTTGTCCCAAGTGTTGGGTGTGGCGGCGCAGCGGGCGATCACCGAAATGCGAAAGGTCGTGCAACAGCACGTCACGCGGCTTCCGGTTGCGTATTTCGATTCGACGAAGATCGGCGTGCTCATTGCGCGCGTCATGAGCGACGCCGAAGGCATTCGTAACCTCGTCGGCACCGGGTTGGTGCAGTTGACGGGCGGTTTTGTGACCTCGGCGATCGCCTTGGGAGTGCTCTTCTGGCTCAATTGGAGCCTGACGCTGATTACGCTGGTGATTTTGACCGTGTTCGCCGGTGCTATGGCGTACGCTTTCAACTTCTTGCGACCGGTCTTCCGAGAGCGAAGCAAGATCAACGCGGAGGTCACGGGTCGACTCACCGAGACGTTGGGCGGCGTTCGCATCGTGAAAGCGTACACGGCGGAGCGTCGCGAGAGCTACGCCTTTGCCAAGGGCGCCCACAGGTTGTTCCGCAACGTCGCGAAGGCCATCACCGGCGTTTCCACCATCACCGCGTTTACCACGCTCATCGTCGGCGTCATTGGTGTGATCATGATCCTCGTGGGCGGCCGTTCGATCGTCGCCGGCAACATGACGTTGGGCGATTTCGTCATGTATCTCATGTTCACCGGCCTCATGGTTTCGCCGCTGGTGCAGATTGCTTCCATCGGTACGCAAGTCAGCGAAGCGTTTGCCGGGCTCGACCGCATTCGCGAAATTCGATCGATGGCCACCGAGGACGAACAAGATCTGGAACGTCAACCGCTGTCGGAGATCCAGGGGCACCTGGCGTTTGAGGACGTGTGGTTCGAGTACGAAGAAGGAATACCGGTGCTCAAAGGCATTTCGTTCGAAGCACCCCCCGGGTCGACTACGGCCCTGGTCGGATCGAGCGGGTCAGGCAAGAGCACGATCATTAGTCTCGTTATGGCGTTTAACCGGCCCAAGTCGGGAAAAGTGTTGGTCGACGGGCACAATCTCAACGACATCAGACTACGCGACTACCGCGGTTCCCTCGGTGTCGTGATGCAGGAGAACTTCCTTTTCGACGGAACCGTATCAGAAAACATCAAATTCGGTCAGCCGCATGCCACTGACAAGCAAATTCGAGATGTGAGCCGCATCGCCCACTCAGATGAATTCATAACTGACTTTGAAAACGGTTACGAATCCATCGTGGGAGAGCGCGGGGTCAAGTTGTCAGGTGGACAACGACAGCGGATATCGATCGCCCGAGCGATTCTTGCGGATCCACGTATCCTCATCTTGGATGAAGCGACGTCGAGCCTCGACAGCGAGAGCGAGGCCTTGATTCAAGACGGTCTCAACGCGTTGCGTTCCGGTCGCACCACGTTTGTCATCGCACACCGTCTATCCACCATCCAGAGCGCGGATCAAATTCTGGTGGTGGAGCATGGGCAGATTGTCGAGCGGGGAACGCACGATGAGCTACTGGCCCGGGACGGACGGTATCGCGAACTATACGACAAGCAGTACAAAGTCGAGCGGAACCGATTCATCAACCCGGGTGAGGACTTTACTCCCGTTCCGGAGGAGACCTCACCAGCCCCGGCTTCCGGCCCGTCCCCCCGCAACCTCTGATGTACTCCGCCCGTTGCTAGTCCTAACGAACTACCGCGGTAACGGTCCCAAGAACTCTTAACTCTTTCTATTACAACAACTTATACTTCTAGCCCACCACGACGCGGGGCAAATCCGGGTTCAAATGCATCATGATGTTGTAGGCCGACTCCTGCACGGCCGCGGCGATGCCGTTGGGTGTAATCTCCGGCCGATCCGGTCCCACCAGCGTGGCCACGTCGCCGATCTGCACTCGGGCCTCGTCGCCGATCTCCACGATGGTGTGGCTAGCACTCACGCTCCCAATCACCGGGTACAGCGCGTCACCGATCAGCACTCGCCCACCGTTGACTGCCTTTCCTGTGTATCCGTCGGCGTGGCCCACCGGCAGGGTGGCAATCCATGTGGGGCTCTGGGCCACGTAGCGGTGTCCGTAGCTCACGCCGTCTCCGGCCCGCAGTCGTTGCACACGCACAACTCGCGCTCGCAAGCGAAAGGCCGGATGCAACGTCGACAGTCGTCGTTCCTCGTCCGGACGACTTGGGTAACCTCCCCACAGGGCGATACCGGGACGTACCATGTCGAGGCGTGCTTCGGGCAGGTGAAAAACACCGTTTGACGATGCGGCGTGCAATCGTCCGAGCGACACCCCGCGTTGTTGCGTTTGCGACACCAGGGTGGAGAAACGATTTAGTTGTTCGGGGTCGAAGTCGGCGGCTTCCGTAAACGCCATATAGGCGCCGTTGATCCGGATTCCATCGCGTGCCGCCAACGCACCAATCCACGGCAGCGCTCGATGGTATGGGATCCCCATGCGGCTCATACCGGTGTCGATGTAGAGGTGAGCGTCGATGGGGTGGCCTACGCGCGCCGCCAATCGCGCGGCGCGATCGCCGCCGTCGTCGGTGTAGAGGCTGAGGGTGATCTCTCGGGAGACGAGCTCGACACCATCGGCATCTGCGAACAGACCCATCAACAAGATGGACTTCCTTACCCCGGAGTCGCGGAGTAGAATAGCTTCGCTCGCTTTCACCACCGCGAACCCCGCGATTTCCGGCAGTGGCTCGAGGAGTCGCGCAACCGTCGTGAGGCCGAGTCCGTATGCGTTGTTCTTCACGACTGCCAGGATAGGGCGGTGGTCGGCCAGACGTGCGATCTCTCGCACGTTGTGCTGCAGCGCGGCGGGATCCACTTCGATCCACGGGTCATGGCGATCTGTAGAAATTTGGGGCGATGCGGTGAGTCGAGTTGTGCGGACGCTCCCTAGGCCCAGGGCGGCGGCCCCGGTGACAAAGCTGCGGCGGGAAATAGTCATTGGCTCCTCCGTCGGACAGGTGCCAGGTCCAGAAAGACAGTGTAGCTTCAAAAGACAGATCTGTCTTCACCTATTATGGAATTAACCTACACCAAGCGTCAGGCCAATGTCGAATGTGGAGCACGGGGAATCGAACGCAGTCGGCGAGGCCCTCCAGCCGGAGATTCTCGACTACCTCCGGCAGTTTGAAGATGCAATCGAAAGTGCGCAGCATGTGGTGGAAGGACTGTCGCGAGAGCAGCTCGAATGGAATGAAAGTCCGGATCGGTGGTCGATCGCCGAGTGTCTGAGTCATTTGAATGTCACGGCCGACCAGTACTACCCAGCCATCGATCGGAGCATGCGGCGCGCGCGCGAACGTGGATTGTTGGGTAAGGGGCCTTTCCGTCACGGGTTCCTCATGAACCGTTTCATCTCCATGTTGGAGCCACCTCCTCGGAGGTCTTTCAAAGCTCCGCAAAACTTCAAACCGCGAACAAAGAATCTCGCAAACGAAGTCGGCATTTTCTTTGCGCATCAGGACGCCATCATGAAGCGCGTTCGGCAGGCGGATGGATTGGACCTCGCGAGCGTAAGGTTGGTTTCGCCGGTGAGCAGATTTCTGCGCATGAGCCTCGGCCAATGCTTCGCCCTCCTTGCAACGCACCAGCGGAGGCACTTGTGGCAATCCGCACGTGTGAAGGAGGCGCTGAAACGTGGAATGTAGATGGCGAATTATCGTGATGGACATGGAGTGCTTGTGTTCGAACTGAAGCCGTTATCTCAAAAGGGAATCGCAACTGCGCTGGTGAAAGTCGAACGCTATCGTCTGCTCGGCGAGCCGTGGGAAGCAGAAAGTATCTGTCGCGACATTCTGACCGTTGACCCGGAGAACCAGGAAGCGTTGCGGGAGTTGATCGGGGCTATGGCCCAGCAGGTCGGTGGCGGACTTGGCGGCGATGTGAGTGAGACCGCGAGGTTGATCGGCGAGTTGAAGAGTGAATTCGACCGAGCGTATTACTCAGGAATCGTTCAGGAGCGACGGGCCAAGGAATTGTTGGCGCATGGCACTCTGGGTGTGGGGCCCGCCGTGTACGAGCTGTTGGTGAAGGCGATGGACCACTACGAGAATGCTCAAGCCGTGAGTGCGCCCAGCGACGACTCTGCGATTCTCCGCTGGAATACCTGCGCAAGGATAATCATGCGGAACGATCTGAAGCCAGCCCCGGGTCCGCCGTCAGGTCGTCGGAGAAGGTGAGACGTGAGGTGTGAGACGTGAAAGACGGCCACCGTGCCCTTCCCCAAGATTTTCGGGGAGGGGTGGCGGGGCCGTCTCACGTCCAAACGTCTCACGTCTCACCTCAAAACCGATACGTGTAGTTCAGCTTGGTTGGTTGCGCCGCGTGACAGGGTGCTGTAGTCGAAGTCATACAGGCGATCGCCGCGGTTTTGCCAATTGTGGGTGTAGACGAGGAACAGGTCGTTGCCCGGGCGGATGATCCAGTGGAACCGGGCGAACAACCCAACCAGCTCGCTGTCGTCGTCGTACTGCACGTTGCCGGCAAACGACGCCCACGGACTGAGTTGCCAACCCCCTTCCAGCCGCATGAGGTTGGTGCTGAAATCTCCTCCGGGCAGGCTGATGTTGTTCCTCCCGTAGCGGGCACCTAGGGTCATGCCCGGCTTGGGCCTGACCCAGAGCCCGCCGTTGTACGACGTTCGGGTGCCGGACCAGAACTCGCCGCCCGTGATGGAGGCGAAAAGCGTGTACTTCCGGCGGGTGGCGGTGAAAGCGCTCAGTCGCCACTCTAGCAGGTTGCGGAAAAATTGATGGTGAGCCGCGTTTGTCCGGGTAACACGACGGTGTACCAGCGTGCGGTCCCCTATTACCGCCCCCGCGGTGCGGTCGGCGTGACGAATGCGGCCCACACTGCCCCATCAGGGGCTGCCTCCGGCCAGGGTCAGGGTGCGTATCCGCATCAGATTGTAGACCGCGGCCGTGAACGTAAACACCCACCCGACCCGCGGGGTCCCGCGATGTCGGAGTTTGCGTAACAACCCAATCGTCTTGCCCCACCCGTAGATCTCTTCCACTTTTTTGCGCTGCCGTTGACTGATCGCATAGCTGGGATGGCGCGTCGTCCGGCCATCCACCGCGCTCCGCAACCGCGTGCGGTGCACGTTCGGCGTGACGTGGGGCGTCCAGCCCAACGCCCGCAGCGTGTCGACAAACCCGCACCGATCATAACCCTTGTCCGCCCCCAACGTCCGACGCCGGGCCGTCGGCGGTAAGCTCCCCACCATCGCCAGCGCACTCGCACACTCCGCCTCGTAGCCGGGCTGCGTCACGTCGGTCGCCACCACGAGCCCGTGCCGATTATCCATCAACACACTCGCCAAGTACGCCAATTGCGCGCCTTGCCCCCCACTCTTCCGCGTCAACCGCGCCTCCGGGTCCGTCCGCGACGCATGCGTCGCATTCGTCCGTTTCTCCTGGCGAAACGTCACGCTCGGATTCCCCGGATCATCGTCCGTTGGCGGGCGGGTGCCGGCCTTCGGCTGAAAACTCTTCTGACTCGCCCACGCGTCCAGCAAGGTCCCGTCGACGGTGAAATGCTCATTCGACAACAACGCCCGCCGCTCCGCCTCCTGTAACACTTCGGCCAGAAACGCATCCGCGATGCCCCCCTCGACCAGCCGCGTCCGATTCTTCGTAAAGACCGTCGGCACCCACACCGCGTCGTCCAGATTCAACCCCACAAACCATCGGTACAGGATGTTGTAATCGAGCTGCTCCATCAGCTGCCGCTCGCTCCGGATCGTATACACCACCTGCAGCAATAACGCGCGTAACAAATGTTCCGGGGGAATCGACGGCCGGCCCCGCCGCGCGTACAGCCGGTCCAACTGCGGCGAGAGCCGGGCTAACACCGGGTCCACCAGCGCCCGCAGGGCGCGCAACGGATGGTCGGAGGGCACCCGATCCTCCGCACTGATATAGCTGAACAGCGCCGACTGATTCGTCTTGTTCCCGCGCATCGTGGCACTCCCATCGAGGTCCCTCTACGATAAGAACTTCCGGCTCGCGATGCTATCGTCCATTACCCGACTTTTTCCGCAACCTGCTAGGGTGTTGTAGCGACCTGCTGGGATGGTCACGTCACGTATGGCGAATTCGTCCTCGGGCTCCAACCGCTCGAACAACCGCGTCACGGTGAAATCCGCCCGGTCGCCGCTGTCGAATCTCAGCCCGAGGAGCTTGAAGTCCATCTTTCGAGTTTCGAGAGCCCAATCCATGTCCATGAGGTGCTCGTACTGCACCTCGAACTCCAGTTGCCGCAATCCCAAGAAACCGCCGGGACGCGGCGCGAACGTTATGGTGGGCTGGAGCCGGCGGAACCCGTTCCGTCTCGTGAAACCGAGGGCCGGGTCGTGGCCTTCGTCTAGCTCGCGGTACGACGTATGGATACGCCAAATGTCGTTGGGATAGTTGATCCGGATCCCCCGGGCTGTGCGATCCCAGAATGACGAGCTTCCACCTCTGACCGGGTCGGAGTTCCATACAAAAAACGACTGGAACTGCAGATTCTTGTCGCCGAGAAAGCGCGACGTGTATAGATCGAGATCCGCGCCGACGGTGTGCCGTTCTGGAGGTGCGAACCCGGTTTCGTCGCGCGACGTCGCCCGGCGCGTGTAGATTACGCCGATCGAAGACTGTTCGAACAGCGTTCGCTTCGCACGGGCAACGGTAAAGTTCTCGCCCTCGATGTCGGTCGGCACCCCGTCATCCAAGAATTGTTCTTGCCCCGTTCGGACTTGAAGGAATCCCAGCTCGTAGGGTCCGACCTGGCCGCCGAGGCGGGTTCCGTATCTTATCGGAACCGGCTGGCCTGCCGTCAAACCGATGTTGCGGCTGAAGAACGGCTCCACCCCGTTCGAGGGCGCAAAGCTGAAAACACCCGAGCCCTCAAGAAAGAAATCCCGCCGCTCTGGGAAGCGAAGCGGAAACCGCGTGAGATTGACCCGCCGCCTGTCCACATCCACTTCGGCGAAGTCGGTGTTCACCGTGAGCGCCGCTCGGAGACTCGTCGTGACGTTGTACGACAAGTCGAGGCCAGCGTCCCTCGGAAAGTCGGTCGGGTCCACGGTTGGATCATTATTGGCGACAAAACGCCATCCAGCCGCGGCATATGGTTTGGCTTCGAGTCCCAAGCCTTGCGACATGTCCTGCAGGCCCGTGAGGAGCCCGGCATGCACGGGGCGCGTGATCCGCTGGTTTCGGCGATAGCCGTTCCACGCGGATTCTTCGTTCTTACGGCGCACGGTGCGCTGGAAGTTGATGCCCCACGTGTCCTGAGAGGGATCGAAGTTCAGTGTGCGGAAGGGGATCTGGATTTCAGCGGACCACCCGTCGGGACGGCGAGCCACCCGCGCCTCCCAGATGCCGTCCCAGGATTTGTTGACACCGAACCCCCCAAGAAAGCTCCTGCGGGCCCTGTCCCTGTCGCTGCCCCCGCCCCCGCCCCCGCCCCCGCCGATGAGGCCGTCGCCCATGAGACCGGCTGGATTCACCTCGAAGTAATATCCGGTTCGACCGTCCAGGAACGTATCCAGGATCCAAACGAATCGGTCGTCGCTGATGGTAAAGCCGTCCCGCTCCTTTTGGTACGCCAGGATGCGGTCCGGCTCGCTGTCGAACATGATGGCGCCGATGTACAGATTGTCGTTGTCGTACACGACGTACACGGTCGTCGATTCGGTCGGGGCCGCGCCTTCCACCGGGTCGCGCTGAAGGAACTCGCGCGCCGGCATCGCCCGACTCCAGACGCCTTCGGTGATGTGGCCGTCGAGCCGGATCCCTTCGCCCGATTGGAGGGGGAGGGCGGTCACGGCGCGTCGTTCGTCGTCGTCCCCCGTACCCTGCGCCTCGAGAACAGAAGGACCCAGCCCGGCGCCGAGCACCATGGCGGCCAGGACGATGCCGGGGCCGGGACGATGGCGTGATGTGGCGAGCGTTGTGAACGGGTAGTCGAGAAGGCTCTGCGGCATTGACCCCCAAAAGGGTTTGTGAAGAGAATCGAGCGCAGCCAGTACTATACGCGTAACTGCGTTTTTCCGTTGAATTTGCTCCGCCGGGCCTGTCTCCCCAACCTAGGTGTTAGGCCCATGGAGGCTGGCGGGGGGTCCATTACGCCATAGATATGGACAGGTCCCGGCGCGAGGCTCGCTCTTCGAGAGAGGTGGTCATGAGACAGATTATGGTGTTGTTGGCGGTACTCCTTGGTTGGTCCGACAGCACAACGGCACAGACATCCGATGCCGAAGAAGTAAAAGCGACGGTGGTGGCGATGTGGGATGCGCTCAAGAACGGCGATCTCGACCGGTACGCGAGCTACCTCCATCCCGACTACACATCCTTCCGCGGATATGGTGTCTACTTGAACTCGGGCAAGGAGTACGAAGTCAGAGACATCGTGGATTACCTGAAGCGTGCCCAGGGGGTGCACACGGACATGCATCATCCCGAGGTAACCGTGATGGGTACGGTTGCGTGGCTCACGTACTACTGGACCGACTCGGGGTACATAGATGGAGCACGGTTTAGCAGCCGGGGGAAGGGGACGCGGATCTTCGTCAAGCAAGACGGTCGCTGGCTTGTTGCTCACGCACATTTCACGGTGGTGGAGTGAGGGGAGCAGGGAGCAGGGAGATCCGATAAGCAATATTCAATATTCAACATTCAATATTGGATATTCGATATCCCCGCTCCCTGCCCGTTGGGCTCACTGACACGTGGGGGAGGTGCCAACGATCTCGCCCGATTCACCCGGCCGCAGTTGGGTTAGCGTTTTAGCGGGATTCGGCTACCGCAGTCGGAGTGAGTGTGTGCTCACATTGCTCCGCCACGTCGTGCCAATCCGCCGCTCTTACACACGCGGCGATTGAGACGCCGCAGGGGTCGCGCAGACCTACCGCCGTTCGCTTTCGAAACGTCGATTCCCGATTGCGGACTCGACCAACCGAAACGATACCTTTTCGATCGCATAACCCATTGTCGTTAAACAACTTAGGTTGACGAGGCCTCCGGCATATCAATTGCTGAGATGATCCGCGGGACTTGGTTCCGGGGCGGGCGTGTGCCCGCCTTACGAAGGAGATCAGCCGGTAGTTAACGACCGAATGGAATTTTTCCTTCAAGACATAAGAAGCGCGTTCCGTTTGATGGCGAGGCGTCCGGCGTTTACCGGGATCTCGCTCTTCACGTTGGCGCTGGGTATTGGGGCAAACACGGCCATTTTCAGCGTGGTGAGTGCCGTCATGCTGCGGGGTCTGCCTTTTGAAGATCCCGATCGCCTGGTGCAGCTTGTTGGGACCTCGACCCGGGAGAGCGCAGGGTTCGGGGAGATCTCGTATCCCGACTTTCGCGATTGGGAAGAGCACAACGAAGTCTTCGAGCGTATAGCTGCGATTGATTTCGCGGCGGTTTCGGTGTCCGGGGCTGACAGAACCGAACACGTCGAAGCGGGGTTTGTGTCGCCGTCTTACTTCCGAGTTCTCGGATCGAGGCGACCCGTGGTCGGCCGCCAGATCGTGGCCGAGGACGACTGTGTGTGTCCCCCGGTCGTGGTGGTAAGCCACCGGTTGTGGGAGCGGATGCTCGCCTCGGATTCCGGGGTGGTGGGGCGCTCGATCGTTCTGAATGGGGTGGCGGCTGCGGTCGTTGGCATCATGGGGGCGGATTTCGTCGGTATTGGCGGAGAGGTCGATGTGTGGTTGCCGCTGTGGGGTTCCGTGGCGATCCGGGGGGATCGCTCCGCCGAGATGTTCGAGGAGCGAGATCAACGTTTTCTCCGTGTCATCGCCCGCTTGGAACCAAGCGCATCGCTCGACGATGCCCGGCGAAATACCGAGTTGATCGCGGCCCGGTTGCGCGAGGAGTTTCCTACCACCAACACGGAATTTGGAACCGTTGTTGTGCCACTCGAGGAACGACTCCTCGGCGATGCGCACGGGCCTGCGGTGCTGCTCCTCGTGGCCGTTGGTCTCGTCCTGCTGATCGCGTGCGCCAACCTGGCAAATCTACGCATCGCGCGCGATACCGGGCGTCACAAAGAGATCGCGTTACGACACGCGCTCGGTGCAAGCCGCTGGCGCATGATCCGGTACTTGGTGAGCGAGAGTATTGCCATAGCCGTGATGGGCGGGGCGCTTGGTTTGATCGTGGCGTTATGGCTGATCGATTTGCTGGCCATCATGAATCCCGTCGAGTTACCCGAGTTTATCGGCATCGCGTTGAATCCAGGCGCCATTGTTTTTGCGTTTGTGTTATCGGTGTTGACGGGTGTCGTTTTCGGCGTGTTGCCCGCGCTACGTGTGACGGACGCACGCGCGGCGGACACGTTGAGAAACGCAGCCCGTGCCGCCGGCCACACGTCCAAGAGCGGGGATTTGATCAACACTCGCTCTGTGATCGTCATTGGGCAGGTGAGCTTGGCTCTGGTGGTGTTGATTGCCGCCGGCCTAATGATTCGCACGTTATCGAAACAGATGAAGATCGATCCAGGTGTCGACGGCGACAATCTGTTGACTCTGGCGATTCAGCTTCCGCCAGGACGATATGCGGACGGTGGCGTGCGCCAGTTTGCAGAGGGCGTGGTCGATGCGATTGATGGTTTGCCGACGGTCGAAAGTGTCGCGATGACATCCACGCTGCCGCTGGCAGGCCGGTATGAGTCCGTGAAGGTGCGACACGGCGATGCGTTGTCGTCGAAGACGGCCGAGTCGATGCCGGTGTATCGACATCGGGTGACGCCTGGGTATTTCACGACCATGGGTATTCCCGTCGCCGTCGGACGAGAATTCTCCCTTATGGACGATCGTGAACACCCGGGTGTGGTGATTGTTAGCGAAGCCATGGCCAGGCGTGCCTGGCCCGGGGAAGACGTGCTGGGCAAGCGGATCGTTGTCGATGGCGACGAAGAGATAAATCATGCTGTCGTCGGTGTGGTTGGGGACGTCAAACATCGCGGCTTGATCGAGGGCGCGACACAGGGTGCGGATGAGCCCGACGTCTATTTCCCGTTGTATCAAGACCCAACATCGCGGTTGGACATCGCCGTTCGCGCGTCCCAAAAGCCAACGCTGCTGATCGAATCCATCCGCCGTGAAATCCGTTTGATGGATCGTGACATCGCGGTATTCAACATTGCCACGTTCGACGAGCTGATCGGTGAAGCTGTGGCGATCAGTCGATCGGCATCCATGCAATTGGGGTCGTACGGTCTCCTGGCCCTGACGCTTGCCGCGGTCGGGCTCTATGGGGTCGTGTCACACACCGTCACCCGCCGGATGAACGAGATCAGCGTGCGTGTGGCCTTGGGCGCCAGCCCTAGCTCGGTCATTTTCTTGGTGTTGTGGCAAGGGGCGTGGCTCATTGTCTTTGGAGTGGCCGCGGGAATCCTGGGAGCGTTTGGGGCGACGCGGGTCATCGCCCATCGACTCTACGGCGTTTCAGCTATGGATTTGCCGACGTATGTTGCGGTGACCGCCGTGCTCACGGCCGTGGGGTTGCTCGCGTGCCTCGTGCCGGCCCGCCGCGCGACAAAGGTGGATCCGATCGAGGCGTTGAAGGATGAGTAGGGTGTCGGTTGTCGGTTGTCGGGGGTCGGGTGTCGGGTAGGAAGCAGGATTGACGTTCACTACCAGTACTTCTTGCCCCCGACCCCCGAGCCCCGACCCCCGACTCCCGACCCCCGACACCCTACACCCCACTCCCTCTCAGCCCGCCACTCGTGTAATCTTCGGTTCCCCATTTCTCGACCTCAAGGAGTTCAGGATGGCCACCAAATCGGTGCGGTTGTTCCGTTGGGACGACATTCCCCTGGAGACGGTGACAGAGGATATCGACCGCAAGGTGATCACCGGCGAGCGAGTGATGATTGCGCATGTGTTGCTGCAGAAGGGAGCCGTAGTGCCGCGGCACTCGCACGAGAACGAGCAGATCACCTATATCCTGAAGGGCGTCCTCCACTTCTGGATCGGGGAGGACGAGAGTGAGGAAGTCGTCCTCAATGCGGGCGAGGTACTACACATCCCGTCCAACGTTCCTCACAAGGCGCAGGCGCTGGAAGATACACTGGATGTTGATGTCTTCAGTCCGCCGCGACAAGATTGGCTCGATGGGACGGACACATACTTCCACCAAAAGGAAGATCAGTGAACTTTGGCCTGAAAGATAAAGTCGCTCTCGTCGCCGCGTCGAGTAAGGGACTGGGTCGCGCTATCGCCGACGAATTGGGAGCGGAAGGTGCCGCGTTGATCATGTGTGCTCGGGAGGCCGGTCCGCTCGAAGACGCGAAACGCGCAATTACAGAGTCGTGTGGGGTGGACGTCGTCGCGATGGCGACGGATCTGTCGGACGCCGCGCAACTCGACCGACTCGTGCAGGAAGGACTAAATCACTTCGGCCGCATCGACATCCTGGTGACCAACACCGGTGGACCACCGGCGGGGCCATTCGAGGCACATTCACCCGAGGCGTGGCGCAACGCTGTGCAGCAAAACTTGGAAAGCGTTCTCAATCTCACGCGAGCCGTGTTGCCGGGCATGAAGGAGCGCCGTTGGGGTCGCATTCTCAACGTTACGTCGATTGCCGTGAAACAACCGGTTGACGGGTTGATATTGTCGAATAGCATCAGGTCGGCCGTCACCGGGTTTGCCCGAACCTTGGCCAACGAAGTGGGTGAGTTCGGTATTACCGTGAACAATGTCTTGCCGGGGTTCACGCGCACCGAGAGGTTGCAAGAACTGGCGAATCGCAACGCCGAGACGAAGGGAATCACCGTCGACGAAGTTACGGCGACGTGGGAAGAGGAAATTCCGCTGGGTCGTTTGGCGGAGCCAAGTGAATTCGCGGCACTCGTCGCCTTCTTGGCCTCAGAGCGAGCCGCGTACATCACCGGTACGTCGATACCCGTGGATGGCGGGTGGATTCGAGGGCTGCTGTAGGGGGAGCAGGGAGCGGGTGCAGAATTTCAGATTGCAGATTCCTAGCAGGTTGCGGAAAAAGTCGGGTAATGGACGATAGCATCGCGAGCCGGAAGTTCTTATCGTAGAGGGACCTCGATGGGAGTGCCACGATGCGCGGGAACAAGACGAATCAGTCGGCGCTGTTCAGCTATATCAGTGCGGAGGATCGGGTGCCCTCCGACCATCCGTTGCGCGCCCTGCGGGCGCTGGTGGACCCGGTGTTAGCCCGGCTCTCGCCGCAGTTGGACCGGCTGTACGCGCGGCGGGGCCGGCCGTCGATTCCCCCGGAACATTTGTTACGCGCGTTATTGCTGCAGGTGGTGTATACGATCCGGAGCGAGCGGCAGCTGATGGAGCAGCTCGATTACAACATCCTGTACCGATGGTTTGTGGGGTTGAATCTGGACGACGCGGTGTGGGTGCCGACGGTCTTTACGAAGAATCGGACGCGGCTGGTCGAGGGGGGCATCGCGGATGCGTTTCTGGCCGAAGTGTTACAGGAGGCGGAGCGGCGGGCGTTGTTGTCGAATGAGCATTTCACCGTCGACGGGACCTTGCTGGACGCGTGGGCGAGTCAGAAGAGTTTTCAGCCGAAGGCCGGCACCCGCCCGCCAACGGACGATGATCCGGGGAATCCGAGCGTGACGTTTCGCCAGGAGAAACGGACGAATGCGACGCATGCGTCGCGGACGGACCCGGAGGCGCGGTTGACGCGGAAGAGTGGGGGGCAAGGCGCGCAATTGGCGTACTTGGCGAGTGTGTTGATGGATAATCGGCACGGGCTCGTGGTGGCGACCGACGTGACGCAGCCCGGCTACGAGGCGGAGTGTGCGAGTGCGCTGGCGATGGTGGGGAGCTTACCGCCGACGGCCCGGCGTCGGACGTTGGGGGCGGACAAGGGTTATGATCGGTGCGGGTTTGTCGACACGCTGCGGGCGTTGGGCTGGACGCCCCACGTCACGCCGAACGTGCACCGCACGCGGTTGCGGAGCGCGGTGGATGGCCGGACGACGCGCCATCCCAGCTATGCGATCAGTCAACGGCAGCGCAAAAAAGTGGAAGAGATCTACGGGTGGGGCAAGACGATTGGGTTGTTACGCAAACTCCGACATCGCGGGACCCCGCGGGTCGGGTGGGTGTTTACGTTTACGGCCGCGGTCTACAATCTGATGCGGATACGCACCCTGACCCTGGCCGGAGGCAGCCCCTGATGGGGCAGTGTGGGCCGCATTCGTCACGCCGACCGCACCGCGGGGGCGGTAATAGGGGACCGCACGCTGGTACACCGTCGTGTTACCCGGACAAACGCGGCTCACCATGAATTTTTCCGCAACCTGCTAGATTGCAAATTGCAGATTTGCAGCTATTTGGTCTTCCCCCGGTTTGATGGACATACAGTTTACGCTGCCTGCTGTGTCTGGGCGAGTAGCACGGCGTACTCGACCGGTGTCCGATACCCGAGACTCGAATGCCGACGCTGCCGATTGTACCAAAGCTCGAGATACTCAAACAGCGAGCGGGCCGCGTGGCGTCGGGTGAGCCAGTTGGCGTCGGCGACTAATTCCCATTTCAGCGTGGCCATGAAACTCTCGACGACGGCGTTATCCCAACAGTTGCCCCGCCGACTCATGCTGACCGCAATGCCATGCGCGGCCAAGCGATCGCGGTAGGGGCGACACGCGTATTGCACGCCCCGATCCGAATGGTGCAGGCCGCCCCCACCGCCCTTGCGCGCCAGCGCCATGTCGAGCGCCGCCAGCGTGATATCGTGCTGTAACGAGGACTGCGCCGCCCAGCCCACGACCCGCCGGGTGCCGACATCCAGAATCACCGCGAGATACAGCCACCCCTCCCGCGTGGGGAGATACGTCAGATCTGCGGCCCACACCCGCGCGGCGCACCGACGCTCCACGCCAAACTGGCGGGCCAGGACATTGGGCGCTGGCGCGTAGGCATGGTCCGACTCCGTGGTCACCCGGAACCGGCGCCGTTTCTTGGCGCGCAAGCCATCGCGGCGCATGAGGCGCTCCACCCGGGTCTTCCCACACGGCACGCCCCGCCCGTGCAGCTCCGCGTGCACCCGAGGGCTGCCATAGCGTTGCTTGCTCGCGCGATGAATCGTGCGAATCTCCAACAGAAGTCGCTGGTCCTGCCGCGTCCGGGGGCTGAGCGGGCGCGTCTGGGCCGCATAAAAGCCCGACCGACTCACCCCCAACACCCGACACATCATCGTCACCGGAAACCGCCGCCGGTGCGACGCGATACACGCGTACTTCACGGCGACTCCCGCGCGAAGAACGCTGCGGTGGATTCAGCAGGTCATTGCAACACCCTGTATTATTTCACCGATTTGGAGGGTGTTGTTCATGGCACGGTTAGGACGTCCTGGCCTTTCCGCGACCCAGAAGGCGGAGTTGTGGCGACGTTGGAAAAAGGGAGAGTCGCTGAGTGATATTGGTCGCGCGCTCGGCAAGCATGCGGGATCGGTGTTTGGTGTACTGAAGACAAACGGAGGTATATGCCCAGCGCGTCGGCGGCGCTCGCGCCTTGCGCTGACGATGGCCGAAAGAGAAGAGATCTCGCGTGGCCTCGCGGCGGATCGTCCCATGCGGCAGATTGCCGCAACGATTGGTCGATCGCCATCAACGGTGAGTCGCGAGATCGTGCGGCATGGCGGCTGGAACGGGTACCGTGCGGCCGATGCCGACACGGCGGCCTGGGAGCGGGCCCGTCGTCCCAAACGCTGTCGGCTGGCGCAGCACGTGCGACTGCAGCGGATCGTTGCCGAGAAACTGCGTCTTGATTGGTCGCCGGAGCAGATAGCGGGCTGGCTGCGGCGGACCTTTCCCCATGACGAGACCATGCGGGTGTCGCACGAGACCATTTATCGGAGTTTGTTTGTCCAGGCGCGTGGGGTCCTGAAACGCGAGTTGATCAAGCATCTGCGATCGCACCGCGTGATGCGGCACGCGAAGAACGCCACCACGAAAGGGCAACCTCGGGGCCAGATCATCGATGGCGTCTCCATCCGCGACCGCCCCGCATCGGTGGAAGACCGTGCAATCCCTGGGCATTGGGAAGGCGACCTGATCGCTGGGTCGAAGAACACCCATATTGCCACACTCGTGGAACGCCAATCCCGATTTACCATGCTGGTCAAAGTGGATGGCAAGGACTCCGAAACCGTCGTATCAGCACTCAGCAAACACGTCAAGAAACTACCGTCCGAACTCCGGCGGTCCTTAACCTGGGATCGGGGCATGGAGCTGGCCCAACACAAGCGATTTACGGTCGCCACTAATTTGCGAGTCTACTTTTGTGATCCACAGAGCCCTTGGCAGCGCGGGACGAACGAAAACACGAACCGCTTATTGCGTCAGTATTTTCCGAAGGGTACTGATTTATCCGTTCACTCTCAGGCAGATCTCAATGCTGTAGCATTACGTCTAAATCAACGACCTAGAAAAACATTGAAGTTCTGTACGCCAGCAGATAAACTGCACTCGAATGTTGCGATGACTGATTGAACTCAAAGTCGCTTTTTTTAAAAAATCCCGCTCCTGTTTCACCTGCTCGAGTTCCCGACGCAGCTGCCAGACTTCATCTTCCGGCCCCGCCCGCTTCCCATGCCCCGGGAAGGCCGTCGCCGGATCCCGCGTCTCCAGCTGCTGCTTCCACCGGTGTAACACATTCGGGGCAATGCCCAACTCCCGCGCGACCTCCGCCAGCGGACGCTCCGATTCTAACGCCAGCCTGACGGCTTCCAGCTTGAACTCCCGCGTATACCGCCGTCGTTTCTTGACCATAACAAACCTCCCACAGTATGATGGACGTCTACTAACTCGGTGTCCACCAAACCGGGGAGGCCCAATCCCCATGTTGCATAGGTCAAATCTGCAATCTGCGATCTGCAATTTGAAATCTGCAATCCCTGGCTCCCGCACCTAACCGATATTGGTCACGAAGGAGTTCCGATGTCCGTAAAGCTCGAGCAATCAGATTGGATCTGGCGCGATGGTGAGTTCATTGCGTGGGACGATGCGAAGATCCACATCCTAACCTTGGCGGTTCAGTTCGGATCGTCGGTATTCGAGGGTATACGTTGTTATCAGACCGCCAACGGTCCGGCCATCTTTCGATTGGCGGACCACATGCGGCGCATGCGGCGTTCGTGTAAGGTATACCGCATGGAGCTGTCCTATACCGACGAGGAACTCATCGAAGCGAGCAAAACGGTAATAGAGCGTAACGGGCTCGAGGAGTGTTACCTCCGTACGGTAGTGTTGCGCGGATATGGAGCCGCGGGAATGAACCCCGAGGGAAGTCCAATCGAGACGTACATAACATGTTGGCCGTGGGGTGCCTACCTCGGCGCAGAAGCCCTGGAGCAAGGAGTCGATGTCTGCGTTTCCAGTTGGCAGCGGATGGCTCCCAATACCTATCCCTCTGAAGCGAAGGCCGCCGGACACTATACCAATGCGCAGCTGATCAAGATGGACGCGCTCGCGCTGGGGTTTGTTGAGGGGATCGCGCTCGGCCCAGGCGGGTTGGTGAGCGAGGGGAGTGGGCAGAACCTGTTCTTGGTCGTCGACGGTGTTCTGATCACTCCGTCTGTGGACGGAACTTCCCTATCCGGCATAACCCAAGACAGCGTGTGGAAGCTCGCTCAAGATTTGGATATTCCGGTCCGCCGGCAGTCCGTACCGCGCGAAATGCTCTACACGGCGGACGAGTTGTTTTTAGTGGGAACGGCGACGGAGGTAACGCCGGTTCGCAGCGTGGACCGCATCACGGTGGGGAAGGGAAGATGTGGGCCGATTACCCGCCAACTGCAGCAGCAGTTCCTGGCGGTCGTGCGCGGCGAAGCCGAAGACCGCCATGGGTGGTTGACGGCGGTGAAGCAGGGTGTAGGGGGTAGGGTGTAGGGTGTGGGGTGTGGCGTTCGTTACCCACACACACCCTGCACCCTACCCCACACCCCACACCGCCCGAGGTTCCGTCACATTCTAGGCTGGAGTTGGAGGGATCTGCTAGCGTCCGGAGCCCTGGAGCGAATCAGCCAGGGTTTGGGTGGCCGCCTTGAGGCCCTCGGCCATGCCTTCCGCCATGCCCTTCATCGCCTCTCCCATTGCGTCGCCCATGGCCTGTCCTATCGTCTTGGTGAGATCGCCCATGGTTGTGCCGAAGAGGCTCTTCATCATCTCGTCGGTGGTCTCATCGAGGTCCACCTTCCAACTGCCGTCCCTGCTGACCAGCACCGTCTGAAAAGCCAGTTCCATGGCCTGCTCGCCTGTCGTTTCGACCGTCGTTTCGACGGTAGCCCGCTCACCATCGATGGTGGTCTCGCCCAACGAGAATTCCCCCACGGACGAACCGGACTTGTCGGGATCCTTGATCGTTGCGTTGCCACCTTCGGCGATGTAGCTCTTGGCGAGCTCCACATCACCGTCTTTGCTCGCACTCCAAAAAGCGTCCGCGACGGCGTGAGGGCCGTCTCCGGCAGCGCCACACGCTGTTGCCAGAAGCACCGCAGTGAGTACGTACATTGGGCGGAATTTCATGGGACCTCCACAAGTGTCGTGAGTCTTTTTGCGTCCGTGCTCATCCTTGCGATGGGCAAGCACCAGCATCGGAATCTGCCTCTGATTCCGCCTGCGGGCTGTGACGCAGATTCCAGTTCTCGTGATCCCGAGGTACTATTGACGGCGCGACCCTGGAGAGGTGATCGGTGATCGGTGATCGGTGATCGGTGACCGGTGACCGGTAACCGGTAACCGGTAACCGACAATCAGACTAGTGCAAAGAGGGGGTCGGTTTGAGCCGAGCGATCATCGTAGCGCTTTGGTTGTCCCTCACTGGATGTGCGAGGGGTGACCAATTCGAGATTTTGGCGGTGCTGGATGTGGGATTGAACCCGCATCAAATCGCGTTTGCCGCAGATGGTGCTACTGCATATGTGGCGGCTGCGGGTTCGGATCAAGTGACCGAGGTGGACGTGGGGGTGTTGAGAGTGATGCGCCACATCCCGGTCGCCGACGCGCCCCTTGGTGTGGCGGTGTTGCCCGGCAAGGGTGGTTTGGCCGTGAGTCGCTTTGGAGCCGATCGCGTCGCACGAGTGCGGCCTGGCGACCCGGATGTCGAGCAGCTGGAGACCGGGGGCGCGCCGTCCCTCCTCGTGCCCACGGCAGACCAACGGTATCTCGTGTCCGTCGAAGAGGCCGATAAGGTGTGGGTGCTCGACGGCGCGAACTTTGAACTCGAAGCGTCCTATGATACGGGAGACCGTCCCTTTCCCCCCGCCCCGACGTCGGATGGGCGCCTTGTGTTCGTTCCCAACTACAACGACGGCACCGTCACCGTGATCGACGCATGGAATGCCCGCATCGTCGACACGGTACGGGTTGGAGAGCGGCCCAGTGGTGGGGTGGTGTTCCCGGACGATATCGATTACGCAGTGGCGGTCCGCGGCGAGAACAAGGTCCTATTCCTTAATACGGCGTCGCGGCGCGTGGTGGACTCTATCATCGACGGCATCGGCGAATCTCCGTTCTCCGTGGTGCTCGCCCCAAACGGAAGGCTCGCGTTCGTGAACAACACGGCCAGTCACGACATCTCCGTCATCGACGTGGCGCTGCGCCAGGTGATTGCCCGGATTCCCGTGGGCGAACAGCCGATCGTGATGGCGGTCCATCCCTCGGGCGAGACCTTGTGGGTGTCGTCGGAAGGAGCCGACGAGCTGACGATCATCGAGATCCCGGAGGCGTGGCGTGCGGTCCCTCCGGCACTCGTCGTCGAGGAACGCACCGAGGTCGCCGTCTTGGGGATGATCCATGGGCGGCATCACACGAGCGAGTTGTGGGGACTCGACGAGGTCCGCGAGACCATACAACGTTTGCAGCCCGATGCGGTGTGTGCGGAGATTCCTCCCGACCGGATTGACGAAGCGTGGCGTGATTTCCGCGACGACGGCGTGATCGAAGAGCCCCGGGTACGAGTTTTTCCTGAATACAAAGATCTCATGTTCGCGTTGGCGGAAGAAATGGGATTCGACATCGTTCCGTGTGCGGGGTGGACCACGGAGATGAACGATCTCCGGAGGACGCGCACGCGACAGTTCCAGACGGAGCCCCAGTTTGCCGAGCCGAACGCTGACTACCAACGGCGCATTGCGGAGGCCCGGGCGCAGGATCCGTGGAACCGTGGCGAGCTCGACGATCCTCACATTCTTCACTCGGATTTGTACGACGAGCGGATCAAGGCCGAGCTATCGATCTACGATGAGGTGCTCAACGATTGGATAGGCCCGGGCGGCTGGACCAATATCAACCAAGCGCACATGCGTAGGGTCAACAGAGCGGTCGATGCGTACAGGGGAAGGCGGATCCTGGTCACGTTCGGTGCGGGCCACAAGTACTGGATTCTCGATGCGTTGCGCGAACGTCACGATGTGGAGTTGCTCGACGTGCGACCCTTTCTTCCCCCGCAGCGATGAACAGGGTGCTTGGTCGAATCAACAAAGAGGCGCTGGCCAAGTTCCCTCGCGGCGTCTTGAGACAGCCGCTACCGGTGAGGATCTGGTTGGAGGTGCTGCTTTTCGCCAACGGGGTCATGCCGATATTTTTCTTGGGGAACCGCGAGGCGCAAGTTACCCTCTTGATCTTCGTGCTCTCCGTCGGGTTCATGATGACCTTGACTCACGTGGTGGGCTTCAACCGCCTCTTGAGTGTTGGCCACATCCTGTGGATCCCGTTGCTGCTATACCTATGGAGCCGCATGGGAGGTCATCCGGCGGTCGAACCATACGGTGCGTGGATCCGCATCGTGATGGTTCTCAATGCGGCGGCGTTGATGGTGGCTGGTTGGGATGTTGTGAGATACGTGAGGGGGGAGCGAGGTGAGACGTGAGACGTGAGACGTGAGACGGCCGCCCCTCACCCCCCCTGGGGTGGGGATGTGTGGCCCTCTCACGTCTCACGTCTCACGTCTCACTTCGTTAGGCGTCGGGGAACTGAATCGTGATGCTTTGGATCCAATGGGGGTAGCGGTCGGCTAGGCGTCCGAGGAACGCATGCATGAGCTGCCATTCGATCCGAGGGTTGCTTGGGTGTCTGACCTTGCAGTGGATCACGCCGTCGTCCCGACGCCACGTCATATACCCTTTGTAGCTCACGTGAACGATCTTCTTCCCACGGTCTTTAGCCGTAAAAGTGCGGAGATCGCCACTCCGCATGGCGCTGAGCAATTCCTTATGGAGGTTGGCGTCCGGGTGCTCGACGATCTGTAGGGTGATCATGGGGCTCCTCTTGCAGTGTCCGTGAAGGTCAACCTGCCGTCCGCGACCTACATATGTGGTTCCACTGTCGAAGGTTATTACCTCAGGCGCCATCTGGGAATACCGGGGAGCGCATCTCCAGCGTCGGGGAGCATGCTGCGGGCGTGGCGTAGGCCGATTTCGAGTCGCGCGCCGCTGGGTTGTAGGTTGTAGGTTGTAGGTTGTAGGGTGTAGGGTTCTCCTTGTTGCAAGTTTTCCGACACCCGACACCCGACACCCGACACCCGACACCCCACAACCCACAACCCACAACCTACACCCCAAGAGTCATGCCCCTCGACATCGATGCCGAGTTCATTCGCCAGACCCTCGTTCGCTTGGTGCAAACCAATTCGGTGAATCCCATTCTCGACCCCGACAGTCCGGGTGAGGGCGATATTGCCCGATTCATAGCCGCCACGCTCGATGAACTCGGGCTGGACTCTCAGATGTCGGAGCCGGAGAGCGGGCGGGTGAGCGTCATCGGAACGCTGCCGGGCTCTGGGGGTGGACGGTCGCTGATGCTGAACGCCCACATCGATACGGTGGGGGTGGACGGCATGGCCGATCCCTTCTTGGCGACGATCAACGAGGGGCGGCTGTTTGGTCGGGGGTCCTTCGATATGAAGGGGGCCATGGCGGCGTGTATCGGCGCGGTCAAGGGACTGGTGGACGGTGGCGTTTCTTTGGCAGGTGATGTCGTGGTCGTGGGTGTAGCCGACGAGGAATATTCCAGTATCGGAACCTCGGATGTCATCGAGCGCTGCAAAGTCGATGGAGCAATCGTCACCGAGCCGACACATCTCGACCTCTGTCTGGCACACAAGGGGTACGTGTGGCTCAAGGTGACGACGCATGGCCGCGCCGCCCACGGGAGTCGGTTCGAGGAGGGGGTGGACGCCAACATGCGCATGGGCCGGTTTCTCGCGGAACTCGACGGGCTCGAGCGCACGCTGCGGGCAGGAGAGGCGCATCCCCTCGTCGGGCCCCCCTCACTCCATGCGGCGGTGCTTCACGGGGGTACCGGCGTCAGCACCTATGCCGCCTCGTGCGAGCTTCACATCGAGCGTCGCACGATACCGGGTGAGACTCCTGACCAGGTTCACGCCGAGATCCAGAAAATCATCGATCGTTTGCGACGCGCAGACCCGGACTTCGAAGCTTCGGTGGAGAGCTATTTCTCCCGCGAGCCATTCGAGGTGGCACCCGACGCCGACATCGTTCGCGCGGTGGAGCGGGGTGCGCAAACCGTATTGGGAAAAACTCCGCCACACGTTGGCGACACCCCATGGATGGACGCGGCCCTGCTTGCAGCGGCGGGGGTCGAAACCGTGGTGATCGGCCCGTCTGGTGCAGGGGCACACGCCGCCGAAGAGTGGGTGGACGTGGAGTCGGTGGTGAAGCTGGCGGGGATCTTGGCGGAGGCGGCTATTGAGTATTGTGGTAGGGTGTAGGGTGTAGGGTGTAGTAAAACGCCTTTGATCCAGGCAATCATCACGTTCCTCCAAGCCTACACCCTACACCCTACACCCTACACCCTCTCGCACCGAGAATTGTACCGCTTCCGGGAAGATGGTCCTGGTCCGGGGCTGCCGACAGCGATGTCGAGAGCTAGATTACCGTATGCCTACGGTTCATTCGACGGTGTGCCCGCTGGATTGCCCCGACACGTGTACTCTTGCCGTGACGGTCGAGGCCGACCGGGTTATCAAGATTGCTCCCGGCGACGATGATCCCATCACCCGGGGATTCATTTGTAGCAAAGTCTCGAAGTTTGACCGCCGGCTGTACCATGCGGACCGCCTCCTCTATCCCATGCGGCGTGTCGGACCGAAGGGTGACGCGGTCTTCGAGCGCATCTCGTGGGACGACGCCATCGTCGATATCAACGGGCGGTTTCGTGAGATCGCGGAGCAATGGGGATCCGAGGCGATACTCCCGTTCCACTATGGGGGTTCCAACGGGATTCTCACCGATGGTTTTCTCGATGACCTCTATTTCAGTCGGCTCGGGGCATCACGCTTGCAAAAAACCGTTTGTGCCGTCCCGACATCTGAAGTTTCGAAAGGGATGTACGGGAAGATGCCGGGCGTCGCGTATCCGGACTATCCGGAGGCTCGGTGCATCATCGTGTGGGGTGCCAACCCCAAAGCGTCAGCCATCCATTTTGTTCCCTTTCTCCGCGAAGCAAAACGAAACGGCGCCTTCATAGCGGTGATCGACCCGCGTAAGAATTTTTCGCGTCAAGAAATAGATCTTCACCTCCCGGTTCGTCCGGGAACCGATTTGCCGCTCGCTCTGGCCATGATCCGATGCTGGGCCCACGCGGGGCAACTCGACGCTTCCTTCCTCGACCAGCATACGAAAAACCGTGAAGCCTTGCTCGAGCAAGCGGAGGCATGGCCGCTGGATCGCGCGGCGGACATCACCGGTGTTCCCGCTCAGGACATCGAACTTTTGGCGACTCGGTATGCAGAGAGCTCGCCCGCGCTGATACGTTGTGGTTGGGGACCCGAGCGAAACCAAAACGGCGGCCAGGCCATCGCGGCTATCCTCGCCATGCCCGCACTCATGGGGAAGTTCGGAACCCGTGCTGGTGGGTACACCATGAGCAACAGCGGGGCGATACGGACCCGGATGGACGACGCGCTGGGTGGTCCGCCGTGGGAGACACGGTTCGTCAACATGTCGCAGCTCGGGGCGGTTCTCGCCGGGGCAATCGATCCTCCGGTCAAGGGCTTGTTCGTGTACAACTGTAACCCCGTTGCCACCGTGCCCGATCAAAACGCCGTTGTCCGTGGTCTGTGCCGGGACGATCTGTTTACCGTTGTTCTCGATCAGGTTCTTACCGACTCGGCGGCGTATGCGGACATCGTCCTTCCTGCGACGACGTTCCTCGAGCATCACGATATTCGCGCGTCGTACGGGACATACGTTGCGGGTGGCGTGATGCCGGTCATCGAGCCGTGTGGGGAGGCCAGATCCAACGCAGAGGTGTTCGCGGCACTCGGCCGCGACATGGGGTGGGATGATGAAGCGTTTCGCTGGCAGGCTGACAGTTACATCGCTCGGGTTGCGAAACACATGGAAGTTGGTTCGGGAAGCGGAGACGGTGTGGTATTCGAACGCGGGGCCGTGCAACGCTACGGGTTCGACGATGCCAACCCAATACAGTTTGAGACCGTGATGCCGATGACGAGCGACGGCAAAGTCGATCTCAGGCCAAAGACGCTCGGCCCAAAACCCTACGAGTTCGATCCGGTCGAGAGCCCAGACCATCCGCTCACCCTCATCAGCCCTGCCAGCTCGCGCATGGTGTCGAGTACGTTTGGCGAGTTCAACTACGAGGAACTCGTCGTGACCGTACACCCAGACGATGCCGGCCCCCGCGGCATCTCGGACGGAGACGTGATCCGTGTGTTCAACGATCTCGGAGAAGTGGAGTGTCGCGCCGCGGTGCGTCGTGCCATCCGGCCCGGCGTGGTCTCGATGCCAAAAGGGGCTTGGCGGAAGAGTTCGAGGAACGGATCGACCTCCACCGCGTTGTGCCCCGACCATGTCAACGTGGTTGGGGGCGGTGCCTGTTACAACGACGCACGGGTCGAAATAGCACAGCTTGAGTGAGGGTCTTTACAACGAGCGCCGCACACGCTTCCAGGTCGAACGGGACGTAGTTGCCGCCCGGCTCCAGCGGGTTGCCAACGCGCGCCTCGCCATCTTTGTCCTCTCTATCGCGTTACTCCTCGCCTCCATCGATTTCGCGGGCGCACGCGTACCCCTCTTAATATCTGCGGCGGTACTTCTCGGTGGCTTCACAGCTCTGGTCGTCGCAAGCCGCCGCGCCCGGAGAGAACTACGGCGGTTGGAAACGTTGATCCTGGTCAACGAGCAAGCGGCTGCCCGCGTGGATCGGGAGTGGGATCGACTGCCGCTCGTGCACGCGGGCACACCGATGGCGGAAGATCATCCCTATGCCGAAGACCTGGATTTGCTTGGGCGGGCCTCCCTCTTCCAGCTCCTAGGCACGGCCCGAACCGTTCCGGGGCGTGACACCCTGGCCGCGTGGCTTCTCACGCCCGCCCGGCCCGACGAGGTCGTGCGGCGGCAGCGGGCGGTTGCGGAGTTGGCCCCCCTCCTCGAGTTTCGCCAGCGGTACGAGGCGAAGGGTTTGGACGCGGGACACGTCTCCCCGAGCCGGCTGAAAGGCTTTTTGACGTGGGCCGAGTCACGGGACACGCCGGTCCATCCGCCGTGGCTCGTGCCGTGGTGCCGGGTGCTCGGGCCGGTGTCGGGTGCCGCGGCGGTGTGGCTCTTCGCGGCATGGGTTGGGGGTAGCACGCTGGGCGGGCTGTGGGTGGTGCCCGTCCTTGTCAACGCGATGCTCGTGTACGCACGCCGCAAGCGGATTCACGCCACCTTCGACGTTCTGTCCGCCGCAGAGGCGGCATTTGCCGGGTACGGCGAGATGCTCGCCATGCTCGAAGCACAGCAATTCAAGTGTGACGAACTGCAGAGGATCGACGCGACGGTACGGGAGGGAGGTGTTGCCGCGCACGAAGCTCTGCGAAGCCTCCACCGCCTGATCCACCTCTCGGATCTGCGCCGCTCCTCGGCCGGCGTACTGTTTCAAGTGCTGCTCCTGTGGGACTTTCATGTGCTGGCGGGTCTCGAGCGGTGGCGATCGCGTTCGGGGCGTCGCGCGCGGGAGTGGCTGAAAGGCCTTGGCGAGGTAGAGGCCCTGTCGGCGTTAGCGGGACTGGCCCACGACAACCCGGAGTGGGGCTTTCCCGAGATCCGTCCTGAGCAGTCCGCCAGTATCGAGGGGACGGATGTAGGACATCCGTTGTTGCGCGGAGACAAGCGCGTCGTCAACGACATTGAAGTTGGTCCGGCACGCACGTTTCTGTTGGTCACCGGGTCCAACATGTCGGGAAAGAGCACGCTGCTTCGCGCCATCGGCTTGAACGTCGTCATGGCCCAGGCCGGCGGTGTGGTGTGTGCTTCCCGGTTCCGGCTGCCGACTGTTCGCCTGTTCACCAGCATGCGGGTTCGTGACTCTATCGAGCAAGGCGTGTCGTATTTCATGGCGGGATTGGTGCGCCTCCGATCCATTGTGAGCGCGGCCCGGACACACCGCGTGGACGAGGGGGCATTTCTCTATCTACTTGATGAGCTTCTCCAGGGGACCAACTCCGCGGAGCGCCACGTTGCGGTGTGCCGGATCGTCGGGGAGCTGATCACCTTGGACACGTTGGGTGCCGTCACGACCCACGATTTGGCCTTGGCCGACGCGGAGGAGTTGAAGCAAGCGTGCCGCCCTGTGCATTTCACCGAGACCATCGAGGTCGGGGGGGATGGCGCAGCGGCCGGCATGTCGTTCGATTATCAACTTCGACTATCGAGGACCCGAGAATGAAGAGAGTGTTCCGCGGCGCGTCAGGCGCCTTGTTTGCCGCCGTGGCTCACGCGGCAGTGGTGGGGATGACGGCCGTGCAGGTTCATGCCCAAGGTCAACAAGACCGGCCCACTGTGACGGCCTTTGTGAACGTGAACGTGGTCCCGATGGATGAGGATCGGGTGCTGCGCAACTATACGGTCATCGTGGAGCAGGGCAGGGTGGCGGAGGTGGGACCCGCCGGCCGGGTGACGGTGCCCGCCAACGCGCAGCGCATTGATGCGGCGGGGAAGTATCTCATGCCCGGTCTCGCCGAAATGCACGGGCATACGCCGAGCGGCCCGTTTGCCGAGACGGTGATGTTTCTCTACGTGGCCAACGGGGTTACAACCGTTCGGGGGATGCTGGGGCTCGATGGCCACTTGGAGCTGCGACGCCAGGCCAACTTTGGTCACATTATCGCACCGACGCTCTATCTTGCCGGTCCGAGCTTCAACGGAAGAACGGTGCAGTCGCCTCGGCACGCCGCCGAGCGCGTGAGGCTGCAAAAGCTCGAGGGTTGGGATCACTTGAAGATTCATCCCGGTCTGACACTGGAGCAGTACGACGCCCTGGCACGAACAGCGTCCGCGGTTGGGATCCGGTTCGGCGGACACGTTCCCGCTGACGTTGGTATCGTCCACGCGATCAAGATGGGCCAGGTCACGCTCGACCACCTCGACGGTTATCTGGAGTACGCCGGAGGAATCGGCACTCCAATCGATGACGCCAAGCTCGACGAGGTCATCGAACTGACGATGCAAGCCGGGGCCGCCGTGGTCCCGACGTCGGTACTGTGGGAGGTTGCCATCATCGCACTCGGCGACGTGGATGAGATGGTGAATTACCCGGAGATGCGCTATTGGCCGGCGCAAGGAGTCGATCGGTGGGCCCGCAGCGTGCGGTCCCGTCGTGGGAATCAAAACTTCAACGCCGAGACCGCCAGGGCGTTTGCCGAGAACCGTCGTAGACTCTTGAAGAGGCTCAACGACGCCGGCGTGACGATCCTCATGGGAACCGATTCACCGCAGATGTTCAGCGTGCCGGGATTTTCCATCCACCGCGAGATGCAGTACATGCAAGACGCCGGCATGTCGCCGTACGAGGTGTTGCGGTCCGGAACCAAAAACGTTGGAGAGTACTTCCGTAACAACGACGCGTTCGGCACGGTGGGTGTCGGTCGGCGAGCGGATTTCATCCTTGTGAATAGCAATCCTCTCGATGACGTCGCCAACGTGGCGGATCGGGCGGGTGTGATGGTTCGGGGACGCTGGCTATCCGAGGAGATGATTCAAGAGCGTCTGGCCGAGATCGCGGAAGAGATCGCGACTGCGACTGATCAGTGATCGGGGCCTGTCGAGGTTATCGGCGGTTGCTTGTAGCGGCCGGCTCCGTGTTGACGGCTAGTTGCGCAACCGAGGCTCCCGTCGAATCCGCACAAGATTTGGTGCGCGCCATGCACGCCCGATACGACGGGAAGTGGTATGAGACGCTGACGTTCGTACAGGAGACGTCGTTCTACGGAGAGGACGGCACGATCGCGCAGGACCAGACTTGGTACGAGGCGGCGCACGTGCCGGGCCGACTGCGCATCGACATCGGTCCTCTGGAAAACCGCCGCACGGCGATCTACGCAAACGATTCCATTTACCAGTTCCGGGACGGCGAGCTGGCGAGTTCAGGTCCGGGCCTCAATTCCATGCTCGTACTTGGGTTCGACCTGTACAGCCAACCGGCCGAGCGGACGTTGGAACTGTTGGAGACATTCGACTTCGATCTATCGAAGTTCCGCGCCGACGAATGGCAGGGTAGATCCGTCTATGTCGTGGGTGCGGACGCCGGTGACGAACACTCGCCCCAGTTTTGGGTCGATCAAGAACGATTACTCTTCGTCCGCATGCTCCAGCCGACGGGACCGGACGGCGAGCGCACACAGGAAATCCAGTTCAACAAGTACGAGCCCCTCGGCGGCGGCTGGATCGCGCCCGAGGTTGTCATCATGACGGATGGCGTCATGACGATGCGCGAGGTGTACCGGGATGTACGGGCCAACGTGGAGCTGGATGCTGGGCTGTTTGATGTGAAAATCTGGCAGCCTGGGCCGTGGGCGGAGCGGTGATCCGTGAGACGTAAGACGTGAGACGTAAGAGGGCCACCCATCCCCGCCCCAGGTGGGGGGTGGCCGTCTCACGTCTCACGTCTCACGTCTCACTAGCCCGGCAGCCCATCATACCAATCAGAGATCGTCCTTCGCATTGCCGCGTCGGGCATGGGCGAGAACGCTGCTCCGAAGTTGTCGTTGAGATAATCCATCTTGTACGTGCCGGGAATTGCAACCGTGACCGACGGGTGTGAGATGATGTACTTCAAGGTCACCTGAGCCATCGTCCGACAGTTGATTTCGGCGGCCCAACCCGGCAGCGGCCGGTCTCCCAATCGGTTGAACACTCGGCCGCGACGGAACGGTAGGTTGACCATTACCGCCATGCCCCGATCCGCGGCCAGCGGCAGCAGGCGTTCCTCCGCCAAGCGGCCGTCGAGCGAGTAATCCAGCTGGACGAAATCCAGCTCTTCGTTGCGCATGACTCGCTCGAATGCTTCGTATTGACGGGTCGACGAAGTCGTTATGCCCGTATAACGAATTCGACGTTCCTGCTTCCACTCTCTGATGGTCGCAAGCTGGTTCTCGGTATCGCCGAGGTTGTGGACCTGCATCAAGTCGATCACGTCCGTGCCGAAGCGGCGCAATGACTCGGTCATCTGATCGATGCCGGCCTGTTTCAGGTTGCCGCCTTGCCGTGCCTGTCTTCTCAGGCTGATCTTGGTGGCGATGAAGTACTTGTCGCGGTTCCCGATCTCTTGGATGAGATTGCCGCACAGCACTTCGGCGGTTCCGTAGGTCGGTGCGGTATCCAACACACTGCCGCCCATTTCGGTGAATGCGGCTAGCGTCCGTTTGCGTTCTGCGATTTCGGCTGGCTCCGCATCGGTGTTGAATCGATTACGAGCGGTACCGATGCCAATCGGCGCGATCATTTCTCCACTGGATGGGATCGCCTTGAGTACGAGATCTTGTGACTGAGTGAGGTCCGGCCGCCAGCCGAAAGCGAGAGATGCGCCGGCCGTGGCGCCCAACTTCATCAGTTCACGGCGTGAGAGCCTCATCAACCTTTACTCCTTGGCTCAAGGCGCCCCACCGGATACGCACCGCCGAGACGCGGTGTTGCTAGACGTAAAATCCGGCCGGAATGACTATGCGGCCTGTCCATCGGTCCCGCTTCCCGGTTCATCGCCCGTGGCCCTGCGTGCCTGAGCCTTCCCGAGCCCGATCGACAACGCCACCCAGATGGCAGCCAATGGCACCGTGGCAGCGGCGACCCAGGCCACCGCCTGGCCGAGCGTGCGTAACGCGGCGTCGATTCCGGTACCTGCAACGTCGCCTCCCCGGTACAGAAATACGTCCACCACCGGTTTCGCTTTGTACTTCTCGGCCGGGGGCACGACGCTGAACAGCGTCTCACGTGCCGGACGCGCCACCGCATACCGCGTGGCGCGATGCAGTGCCTGGAAAATGGCCATCACCCCGTAGACCGGCCACACGGCCAGTACGGCAAAGCCGGCCACTGTGACGAGGGGCAGGATCGTCAGGGTCCAGCCCACCCCCAAACGCCGGATCAAGTGGGTTGTTATGAACATCTGTGTGATCAGTGTGGCGATCTGAGCCAACATATCGAACTGGGCGAAACTCCCGACCAGCTGGCTGAACGTGTCCGTGTTGTCCAGAATGATGTTGGCCTGTGTGAAGTAGATCATCGTGTTGGAAATGGCCAGCAACACGATATACCCACCAATCCCAAGTAGGTACGGTGACGTGGCCACGGCAGTCGCACCATCCCAAAAGGAACCGCCGATCTGTTCTCCATCTTGTTGGCCGGCGGTGACACCGCCCCTCGCTGTCAGGGTGGATTGCTCCGAACGACTAGCGCTCTTGTCTAGCGACAACATGACCATGATCGCCGCGCCGAACAGTGCTGCCCCCGTTAGCATCAGACCGGCCGGCAGGTAGACCGATTCGGTCATTCCGCTGATTCTGGTGGTTGACCAACCGCCCACGATGGCGCCCAACGTTCCGCCTATCCCGATGAATGCAAACATGCGTCTGCCTTGGTCGAGGCTGAACACATCGACCATGTACGCCCAGAAAAGGCTGTTGACGAACAGGTTGATGACCGAGAGCCAGACGTAGAAGGTGTATCCCACGCCGCGCGCGACGCTCGTCTCGGCGTCGCTTCCGATCACCCCACCCCCCGCGCTGGCGTCAAAAATCAGCAACGCAGAGAACGCAAACAGGCAGGCGATGATGAACAGGTAGCCGATGGGAATAAACTTGCGGCGGTCGAGCTTGCTGACCACGGCTCCGAACAACAGCACGACAACGAGCGAGCTGATCGACGTCACCACAAAGAGCCAGCGGAGTTCGCCCATGCCCCGCGCGACCCCCATGGCATCCCGCACCGGCCGCAAGAAGAAGTATCCGCACAGCACACAGAAATAGAACAGCGCGGCCAGAATGCCCAGCGGCAATTCCCCGCGCTTCAAGTTCATGAGCCGGGCTGCCCAGTCGGTCACGGTTGTGCTCCTTGGTTGGTGGGTGAGCCGTGAGTCGTGAGCCGTGAGCCGGCCGCCCCGCCCATCCCGGGGGGGGGGGGCACGGCGCCGGCTCACGGCTCACCGCTTACGGCTTACCGGCTGTGCCACTCCGCCAGCAACTCTGTTTCCTTCTCTGCGGTGATGCCGGCCCGCAGTTTGGCCTGCCGTTCCTGTGGTCGTGTTTTGTGCCAAGTTAGCGTGTCCCTCGCGGTGACGGCCAGTGGGCGATATTTGAGACCCGCGGCCAGCGGCCGGGTCAAATCGAACCGCTGGAACCCCGCTCTTTCTCCCCGGGCCGGCATCCAGCAGGGGAAGTCGGCATACGGACGCAGTTCTCTCTCCAGGAGAAAGTCCGTGTCCACCCAGGTAAAGGAAACGTCGGCAGTGGTGACCGCTCTGCAACCGTAGATCATCTCGGCGAACGACAGCGGCGCCTCGGGACCCAATCCGTTGTAGGTGCCGACGGTACCGTTCTCGAGCAGGTGCATGTACCACTCGGCGAGATCTCGCGCGTCGATGAACATCACCGGGTTGTCGGGATCTCCCGGACAGAGCATCTCCCCGCCTTTGTCGACGCGTATCGGCCAATAGCTGAAGCGGTCGGTGTGATCGCCAGGTCCCACGATGAGGCCGGGTCGCACGATGAGCGCCCGGTCGCCGAACGCCCGCAGGGTTTCCCGTTCGCACAGCACCTTGTTGGGACCGTACCCCTGGCTCCGCCGTTCATCGATTGCCGATTCATCGGGGTCGTACTGGGGACCGTCCTCGGTCATACCAACCTGCGAAAAATCGGAGTATGTGGAGCGAGTCGAGGTGAAGAGATACCGTTCGACGGAACCTTTGAGCAGCTGTGCCGTGTCCCGGACCCACCACGGGACCGTCGCGGAATTGTCGATCACCGCGTCCCACGTGCGGCCTTTGAGCGATTCCAGGTTGTCCTCGCGGTCACCGATCAATCGCTCGACGTTCGGAAACAGGTGCGTGTTGGTTCGACCGCGGCTGAAAATCGTCACCGTGTGCCCGCGTTCGAGTGCGGCCCGCACCATGTGGGGGCCGATGAAGCCGGTGCCACCGAGCACGAGGATGCGTAGCGACGCGGTCTGAGGCTGCGGCGTCACGATCCGGCCAAGAGGATTTCGCATCATGCTCACCCCGGCGACTCCGGCGGCGGCGGTTTGGAGAAAGTCTCTGCGAGACGTTGTCATGCAATTAATCCGCTTCGTAAGAGAATTGAGTGAGAAGTGAGACGTGAGAAGTGAGAGGGCCACCCCCACACCCCCGGGGGTGGTGTGGGGGTCCTCTCACTTCTAACCCTCTCAGCTCTTAGCGTACCATTGGGCCCCTCTGGGCAGTGGCTTCAGAGAGTAGCACTTCTTTGGGCGGTGGGCTACTGCGGAGGGAGGAGGCGAAGAGTGAGAGTATGACGTGAGACGTGAGACGTGAGACGTGAGACGTGAAACGTAAGAAGTAAGAAGGCCGCCCCCGACCCCACAGCGGGGAGGGAGGGCGGCCCTCTCACGTCTCACGTCTCACGTCTTACCTCCGTATAAACCGCACCCCGCCCGATCCCGTATCGACTCTGATACGTCCCCGGCCGTCTCCGATGGCGCCGTACAATTCGCGACGGCTGAACCGTCGTACCGTAACCGGCATGTCGAAGTCGATGCCGCCGCTTCCGGTTTCGATATTCAGCTCGGCGCCCATGTTGTCCGGAATGGCCACCGTGACCCGACCGGAGCCCGTCTCGATATCGAGCACTTCCACGTCGGTCGTGAGGTCCAATCGTACCGATCCGCTTCCCGTGTCTAACCGGATATTAGACGAAGTGACGTTGGCCAGCTCGATCCTGCCCGAGCCCGTATCAATATTCAGCTCGTCAACCTCGATGTCCTCGCCGACGACCCCACCCGAGCCTGTATCGACGATGAGCGACCCGCCGGTGATTCCCGAAACGTCCACTGAGCCCGAACCCGTGTCCACCGAAACATCTCCCTCGGCGTTGGTCACCTCCACGGCTCCGGAACCGGTGTCAATGTATAGCTTGCCACGTGTGCCTCTGGCGGTCACCGGAGCGGATGCCACGTCCACCATGAGATCCCCGTTTACGTTGGTCACATCCACTTCGCCGACACCGAGGAACACGCCTACGGTTTTCCCGGCCGGAATGGAGATGGTCATGTCCGCATACGCTTCGAGACCGCGACCGGATCCGCTAACGGTCACTCGGTCACCGCGCCGCGCACGGCCGAAAAACGTGCCGTCCGCACGTACGGAGAACTGGCTGCGAGACCTGCTCCGAAGTCTGGGATAGACGATACGATCGTCGGGATAGATCACCCGCAGCGTCTCTGCGGTGCCAATGCGGCCGGTCTCAACGTCGAGTTGATCGGCGTCGGCGCCGCCGGCGTCGATCTCGACGAGGACGGCCGATCCGCTGCCCGACTGAATGCGCACGGACCCGGCGATGTTGTAGATCTCCACCCGGTTGCCCTGGATGGTAAAGGTGCCGGAGGCTTGGGCGAGGAGCGGCGTCGAGAGCGCCACACTTGTGATGGTAACCGCGGCCAACGCGCTAGCCGTTGCTCGTAGACGAAAGCGTTTCGACATGTCCGGCTCCTATAATAATGCGATAGCGCGACTCGTACTTTCCATACGGTCGCTAACCCTCGATGTTTCAGTGTGTTACCCGCGTGGTGCGGCGGTCTGAGAGATTAGACGGCGCCAAGTCGCCGATGGTTGACTGGGGTGAGCGATGTGTGGTCGTTTTTCGTTGAGTACGGCGCCCGATTGGGTGGCCGAGTACTTTGGGTTGGAGGAGGTACCCGACCTGAAGCCACGGTACAACATCGCGCCCACGCAGGAGGTGGCCGCGGTGCGTCAGCGACGCGAAGGAGGGAGGCGCCTCGACCACCTTCGGTGGGGCTTGTTGCCGGCGTCGATGGCCGACACACCCGGCGGTGCTCCCCTCATCAACGCACGCTCGGAGACCGTCGCGGACAAGCCGTCGTTTCGTCAGGCGTTTCTGCAACGCCGCTGTCTCGTTCCGGCCGACGGGTTCTTCGAGTGGAAACGGGTGGATCGGCGTAAACAGCTGATTTACTTCACGTTACGCGATCGTCGGCCGTTTGCCTTTGCGGGTTTGTGGGAACGTTGGGTGGCGTCCGACGGGCATCCGGTGGAAAGCTGTACCATCCTCACAACCGAGCCGAACGATCTGGTGCGGCCCGTCCACGACCGGATGCCCGTCATCCTCGAACCTGCCGGCTACGACCCGTGGTTGTCTCTCGATTCCGATCCCGAAAGGGATCTCGTGCCGCTCTTTCGGCCCTACTCGGTGGGGGACATGGAGTCGTTTCCAGTGAGCAGTGTGGTAAACAGCGCCGAGCCCGACTCACCGGCGTGCATCGAGCGACGGGGATACGAGGAGCAGGGGGAGCTGCAGCTCTGAGATTTCAGATTGCAGATTTTAGGAATGCAGATTTCAGAACTTGGATTCTGCCGCTCCCCGGCGAAAAGTCACTGTAGCCGCGCCCTCGCAAGCGAGGCGATCTACCAATCGAAGGTCTGGACATCGCCCCATGGAATGAGCTGTACGTCACTCATGCGTCCTTTCTGGGCTCCGCCATGGACCAGACGCAGATCGGTTTGAAGGTGTGGGAATTGTTCCCCCAGTGCCTCACCGAAAGCTTGCAGGTGTCCGAGGAAGTCCGGGGCAATCGTGGCTCCCGATTTGGTCTCAACGCCGCGCACGGTATCCTCCGCCTCGACGATCAGATCGACTTCGGCGCCACGGTCTTCGCGGAGGTGGAACAGATCCGCGGGCCGACCGCGGTGCATACGAGCCTTCCGAACCTCCGACGCGACCCAGCTTTCGAAGATTGCCCCGCGAAGGGGATGGAGCCGGAGCTGGCCGGGCTCGCGGATTCCGAGCAGCCAACACACCAGTCCGGTGTCCACGAAGTGGAGTTTGGGAGCCTTGACCGCTCGCTTGCGTAGATTCCGGTGCCACCGCGGGGTCATGAACACGACAAAGCTCGCTTCCAGGACAGAGACCCACGAGCGTGCGGTGTTATGGGTCACTCCGGCGTCGGCACCCAGACTCGAAAGGTTCATCTGCTGTCCCGTCCTGGCGGCGAGCAGACGCAGAAAGGTGGTGAACGCGTCGAGGTCCGTGACGTTCAAGACCTGCCGCACGTCCCGCTGCACGTAGGTCGAGACGTAGTCGCCGAGCCACTGCGTAGGTGCCAGGCCCCGGTCGTGAATCCTCGGGTAGCCTCCAGTGAACACCGTGCCCCAAAGCTCCTCGGGATGCGCCGGAAACCGCCGCACCTCATCGACGCTGAGCGGCAGCAGGTACAGTTGTCCCACTCTTCCGGCAAGCGATTGAGCAATGGCCTCCGTCAGTCCGAAGTGTTGCGAGCCGGTCAGGATGAAGCGCCCGGGGGTGGGATCCCGATCCACAACCTCCTGGAGGTATGAGAAGAGATCTGGAGCCCGCTGGATCTCGTCGAGCACGACACCGTCCGAGTACTCACTCAGAAACCCCCGGGGATCCTGGACGGCGAAGTCCCTCGTGTCGAGGGGCTCGAGCGAGACATACGGGTGGTTCGGAAAGGTGCTCTCGCACAGAGTCGTCTTCCCCGACTGGCGCGGTCCGGTCACAGCCACCACGGGCATTCGCTCGGCGAGCGCCGCGAGGTGAGGGCCGAGGTTGCGCTGGATCATGCGCAGATTGTAAATGATATTTACGATATGCGCAACAATTCAGAAGGGATTGCGTAAGATATCATAAGCTGCTTACGTTAAGTATGGCTGACAAGATCAGGGAATACCTGGCTGAGATCGGGCGCCGGGGAGGCCAGAAGAGCCGTCGTACGTTGGACGCAGAGACCGCCCGGAGCATGGTTCGAGTGCGTGAGGCCCGCCGGGCGTACCGTCGATTCCGCACGTCCTGCTTCTGGTCCTACCGCCCCGATCTGCACATCGGGCTGGACGACGTGGAGTGGGTGGCAGAGACCCTGATGAAGAACGGCAACCGCGAGGCCTGGCAAGTCGGGAGGTCGTTGTGCCGTTAACGGACTTTCAGCGGACGATTCTGGCGCTTCTGGCTCAGACCCGGTCACCGGACAGCTACCTAGCGTGAGGCGCTGCGCTGCATTTTACTCCCAACTCGGTCCGGTACAGCGACGATCTCGACTTCTTCCACGACTCGCCGCAGCGAGTAGCGTCCGCCTTCTCGGATGATGCGGCGTTACTGGAGGGGGCGGGATACGGCCTCGATGTGGAGATCAGCCAGCCGGGATTCATCCGCGCCGTTGTTAGTCGAGATGATGAGTCGACGAGGATCGATTGGGCTCACGACTCGGCATGGCGGTTCATGCCTCCGATCCGGGACACGATGGGCGGGTTCGTACTTCACGATGTTGACCTTGCTGTAAACAAGACGCTGGTCCTCGCGGGAAGAGACGAGCCCCGCGGCTTCATCGATATTCTTTTCGTTCACGAGCGAGTGCTCCCGTTGAGCGCACTCACCTGGGCGGCCGTTGGAAAGGATCCGGGGTTCACACCGCTGTCTCTCGTGGAGTTTCTGCGGAGAAGAGGGCGACATCGCCCCGAGGACATGGCGCGACTGAACCTGGCCGTTCCGTTCGACCCCGTGGCGAGCAAGGAGTTGTGGCTTGGTGCTCTCGCTGACGCGGAGGCGTTCGCCCGTTCTGGCCCGACCGACGAGGCGGGTTGCCTTTACTACGCTCCCGAACTGGAGAGCTTCACCGCGCCCGACCCCAAGAGGGACCTGGCCAGCCAGGGGCTGGTCCCGCACTTCGGTGCGCCAGGCGGTGTGCTCCCGCGGGTGGCGGACGTCTAAGATGCCGCCCGCAGTTCCCCGTGGACCAGATCGGGCTCGCGTACGCGCGCGCCTGATCCATGCTCACGGTCCAGAACGGCGTCGGAATCTCTAAGAAGCCGAATTCAGATTCTCTCTAGAGAATTCAACATCCTCCCGCCAGTACGTGGCGGGTGTGTTTTTTGCCATTTCAGAAGGGTTCATCGGGATGAGCCGCTACGATCCGGTGGAACGAGAGCCGCGCCGGAAACCGAACACCACCACGCCCGCCAGCAGCACGGCGAAAAACCCAACCGCCGCCAGCAGCTGTGCGGCACGCCAGACTGCGTGGTCGTATCGCGTCTTGCATGAGTGGTGCGACGGCTTCGATAGTGGCGACCCGTCCGCCGTGACGGCCTCGAGGACGATGACCCGTTCCCGGTCGATGGTGTCGATCAGGCCTTCGAGCTCGTCGCTGGCGAGAATCTGGTGATTCACAAGCTGTTTGCTGGGAGGGCCCTCGATCTCGAGCCCGATATCGATGGCGCACCCCGAGCTCGTGCAGCACGGCGTGCCTCGCATCGTCCACCCCGTCGACGGGCGCTACGTCCCGGTAGGTTCGGACGGACGGGTTGCCGTAGACGAAGAGTGCGGCGCTCGCCCGGGTCACCCGAATCCATGTGTCCTTGACCGCTCGAGTCCAGGGGACCTGCTCGCGGAGTTTGCACCATGGTGTAATATAGGTAGATTTACTCCTTCCGTCGAAGACGGTCTTTATGGCTCTAAATATCAAGAATCCGGACGTCGAGCGTCTCGCTGAAGAGATCGTAGCGCTGACAGGCGAAACAAAAACGGAGGCGATCCGACGGGCGTTGGAAGACCGGCGCGCCCAGTTGGCCTATCGCGCAGCATCCGTCGACCAAAAGAAACGCCTGACACGATTCCTCGCGTCCGAGGTTTGGCCACGCGTCCCGGAGAATGAGCGGGGTAGGCGGCTCTCGCGTGTCGCAGAGGACGCGTTGTTGGGATACGGTCCTGAGGGCGTATGATCCTCGATTCGTCGTCGGTCGTCGCGGTCGTGATGCAGGAGCCCGGGTATCAGACGGTGCTCGAGAGGCTGACCGGGGCTGCCCGGCTGGCTATCGGCACACCGACCTTGACCGAGAGCGCGATCGTGCTATCGGTTCGCCTTGGTGCCGATGCGCGAGGGTTATTGGCCCGCTTGCTCACCGAGGGATCCATCGTCACCATACCATTCACCGACGCCCATTTCGGTGTAGCACTCGATGCGTGGTGGCGGTTCGGGAAAGGCCGACATGCGGCGGCATTGAATTTCGGCGACTGCATGGCCTACGCGGTGGCGCGAGTGGCGGACGAACCGTTGCTGTGCACGGGCGACGACTTTCCCAGAACCAACCTCGAGCTGGCGTAGTCAGCATTGGCGACACGGTTGGGGTGGCGCGTGCGGCGCGCCTGCGGTGAAGAGGTCACGGGCGCCTCGCGGTAATGTGGAGGACGACCGAGCTCAACCACCTCATGACCTACCCAACTTGAATGTCAGCCCCGCGGTGAGCAGGAGCTGGGCCACGCCCGTGCCCTCCACATTGGTCAGACATCCGCTGCCGCTGGAGCAGAAGATGCTTCCGGCGGCATTCATCAGGGTGAACATGAGCCTTGCTTCGGTTCGAATCGCCACACGTTCGGAAAACAAGGATTTGGCGCCGACTCCGAAACCGCCGGAGAAACGCCATTCGCTGGAACGACCGGACTCTTGGGGGTTGTAGTGTGTCACACCCAGGCTTCCCAAGCCGAAAGCTTTCACACGTCCGTCGCGCTTGGCCTCGTACAGCCCTCCCACCTGAAAGTATTCCACGGCCATATCGAAGCAACGCACAGATCAAGAACTGGTCCTGGTTTTCCGATCGTATCTTGCCGATATCGGTGGTCCCGAATACATCGATTTCTTGATCCAGCGGTTTTCTTTGGCTCAAGTCCATGGTGGACATTGTCATCGTCCTCGTCGCGAGCAGAAGTCATCCGGGAGTCCGGACGGGGTTCGTGTCCAGGATTTGGTCCACCGTCAGCTGTCGGGGCTTACCTCACCAACCCGCTTCGCCAGGAGCACCAGCTCTGCCAGCGAATCGGCCTCCATCTTTTGCATGACCCGTGCGCGGTGGACCTTGACAGTTTTCTCGCTCGTTCCGAGTTCGGCTGCAATTTGTTTGTTCAGTTTTCCCTGTACGACCAGGCGAAAGACCTGTAGCTCGCGCCGAGTCAGGCGCGCGACCCGCCCCCGGATCTCGGATGACTTGGTGCGGTCGAGCCGCGTCCGAACACTTTGCTCCACGGCGTCCTTGATCGCCGACAGCAGGCGGTCGTCGTCGACCGGTTTTTCGAGAAAATCTACAGCACCGCCCTTCAATGCTTTTACGCTGGACGTAACGTTACCGTGCCCGGTGAGAAAGACGATCGGCAGGTCGATGTCTGCCGCCGCCATGTCTTGCTGTAAGTCGAGACCGCTCGACCCGGGCATGCTGAGGTCCAACACCATGCAGCCGGGCCCATCCGGGTGCTCCCGCCCCAAGAATTCCTCGGCTGAAGCGAAGGTTTCGGCATGTAACTCCGCTGAGCGCATGAGTCGGGCCAAGGAGGTACGGACCGACGCGTCGTCGTCCACAATAAAGACGGTGGCGCCGTCGTCCGACGTCACGAGTCCTCGCCACCTGGCGGCAACGTGATGTGTAGTGTCGCTCCGCCGTCGGGTTTGTGAACGGCTTCCAGTCGGCCGCCGTGGGAATTGATGATGGAGCGGCTGATCGATAGGCCCATTCCCAAACCGTTGGTCTTCGTGGTCACGAACGGCTCGAATATGTCGTCGGGGCGTCCCGGGTAGAATCCGGGGCCAGTGTCGGACACGGTGATTTCCGTGGACCCCGCGTCTCCCACGAAGGTGCGAGCGACCAACTCGCGGCGGTCTATCTCGTCTGAAGTCATCGCCTCGAACGCGTTGACCATGAGGTTGAGAATGACTTGCTCCACCTGCGTGCGGTCGCCGTAGATAGCCGGCAGTTCGTCGGCCAGATCCAGTGTCACGGTTACCTGACGGTTTACAGCGTCGCTGCGCAACAACTCGGCCACGTTACTGACGACCTTGTTGATGTCAACTAACTCGCGGGTGAGCTTCCTCTTTATCAGGAGGTCGCGCATGCGGCGGATCACGTCACCGGCGCGCTTTGCATCGCTGGTAATATCCGTCAACGCATCCTTGGCTTCTTTTGTGTTCGGCCGATCAGCCGCAAGGAACCGGCGGGCGGCTTGCGAGTTGGCCGCAATGGCGGAGAGCGGCTGGTTCAACTCGTGGGCCACTGAAGTGGCCAGCTCTCCCATCGTTGCCACGCGCAAGACATGAGCCAGCTCGTCTCTGCTCTGACGTGCTTCGTCCTCGACTCGGACCTGCTCTGTGATGTCGCGGACCAAGGCGAAGAAACCGAGCACCTCGCCGCTCTCGGCGGTGTGGGGTACGTAGCTCGCGTCGATGCGGCGCCGACTGCCGTCGGGGTGCCGCGCCCAGGTTTGATACGTGACCGTTTCACCGGTCAACACGGTTTCAACATGGGGTCCGATTACTTGATATAACTCCTCACCTACGACATCTCTGATCTTGCGGCCAATGATTTCGCTCAGTGAGATCCCGTGCCATTCCTGATATTCGCGGTTAGCGAACCGGTACCGCTGTTCGACGTCCACATACGCGATCAAGGCCGGAAGCGAGTCGGCCAATTCTGCAAAGCGAGATTCACTTCGGGCCAGCGCAGCTTCCGCCTCCTTCCGGTCGGTCACGTCGACAAGGAATCCGCGGAGAATGGCGGGCTCGCCGTTCTCCATCTCCACGCTCACGACGTCGTAGATCCAAACGATGGTCTCGTCTGCGCGGATCATACGATACTCGAACGCGTAATCGTTGCCTTCGCGGGAGAGCCGCTCGCAGGTCGACACAGCGGCATCCCGGTCGTCAGGGTGAATGCGGTCGATCCAGAAAGTGTCGCCGTACCAATCTTCTACGGGGTAGCCGAGCAGGTCGGCCGCCTGGGGTCCGACGTAGGCAAACAGCCAGGTGCGGGCGTCGGCCTCCCATGGCACGAGTGGTGTCGATTCCAGGAGGATCCGGTAGCGATCCTCGGCAGTGTCGATACTCCGTGCGTGCGCCATCCTGATATTGTAGCCCCGTGGTACAACGGTTTTCAACCGCTCATCATCATGGTAAGAACCGGGAGCCGCCCTCAGAACGGCAGGATCACTCATCCCTTGACCGGCCAATGGCCATGACCGCGCCCTCGACTTCCCGTCAAGCATCCGGTTGACGTGGTGCAGAAGATGTCGTAGCCAGTGAAGGGAAGGGTCAGCGACCGGCTTGTGTGCGGAGCTGGTCCAGCAGGTTCTGGAAGTTCCGGTTCCCCGGAACCAAGCTAGCCAGCCGTTCTGCGTGTCGGATGGCGGACCCAAAATCTCCGCGGTCGCGGTTGATCGTCACCAGGGTACCGAGCAGATCCAGATCGTACGGATGTCTGGTCGAAGCTTCCTCCAGCACCGCAACGGCTTCATCCACCCTGCTCTCGGAGTGCAGCGCCACGCCGTACACGTAGGCAAACCGGGCGTCGTCCGGTGCGAGTTCGGTCGCGCGACGCAAAGCGTGCAGCGCTTCCCGCATCCGACGTTGACGGACATATAACAAACCGAGTGCATGGTGTACGGTTCCGTTGTCAGGTGCGAGCGCAAGCGCGCGGTCGAGAACAACTTCGCCATCGGTGTCCCGTCCCTGCACGCGCCGCAGTTCCGCGAGATCTACGTATGCCGCGACGAACGAGGAGTCCACACGTATTGCTCGAGCGAACGCCTGCTCGGCTTGATCGAAGCGCTCCCTCGCGAAGTGGACCAGTCCGATGTTGATGTGAGCTTCCGGTCGATCGGCGTTGGTCAATTGTGCATCAATGTAGCTGGAGACTGCACTGTCCAGTACAGTACGCTGTTGCTGCGGCATGAGATTGGACGGTACCGAAGCGAGAACTCGTGCCGCTTCGTCGCGCACCAACCGGACCGAGTCGCGCAGCAGAGCGTAGGCAGCCGTGTAGCGATCGTTGGGCTCCATGATTTCGGTTGACCGTACCGCTGCAAAGCGCACGAGGGGAGCGGAATCGATCAGTGCGCTACGGATCACGCCAATGGATATGCCGCTGGCGTAGTTGCCAAGCAGCCCCAACGCCGTGGCCCGCACAATGTCGGGCAACCTGTTGTCGCCCACGAGTCTCGCGAGCGCGGTATCCGCCGCCGGTACGCGGAGGCGTCCGAGTTGCAATGCTTCGCCGTAGTGGGGTTCCCGGTCGGATCCGTACCATCCGTTTACGGCGCGCGAAGCCCATTCAGGCGAGCGGTCTGTGTGACATTGGGTACATGCATTTGGTGTTCCTATCGATACCGAGAGGTCCGGCCGGGGAACCCGCAAGCTGTGGTCGCGGCGCGGGTCGATCACCATGTAGTTGGCCTCGGGCATGTGGCATTCGACACACCGGGCGCCCGGCGACTCGGTTTCGTGAAAGTGGTGCGCCGGCACGTCATAGGTCGAAGGCAGGTGACAGCGTGCACAAAGCGCGTTGCCTCGATCGTATACACGGGCGCTGTGTGGATCGTGACAATCACTGCACGTAACGCCCGCCCCAAACATCTTGCTCTGTAAGAACGATCCGTACACGTACACTTCGTCGAGGATCTGTCCGTCAGGATGGTAGAGACCTTGTTCGAGCAAGGCCGGCCGATGAGAATTGAGGAATGCATCGCCCGGCGTGTGGTCGTCTTGGAGCGTTCCTCGGCGAGCATGACACTGGGCGCACGTTTCGATTTGGGCATGAGTCGTTCGTGGAGTGCTTTGTCGCGCATTACTTTGCCCGGCGTCAAACGCCCATACACTTTCGGTACGATCTCCTAAATCGACGGTGAGACCATTGGGTCGATCGCTTCCCGCGCCGCGGCGAGCCCACCGAACGTGCTCGGAGCCGGGGCCGTGGCATGCCTCGCACGAAACGTCGATCTCGGACCACGTGGTGTTGTATTGACCCGTCTGGAAGTCGAAGTTCTTCTGCACGTTGGTCGAGTGACACTCGGCGCAAATGGAGTTCCAGTTCTGATTTGGACCGGTCCAATGGAGGGGGTCGTCGGACGTAATTTCTTCGTCAGGGTAGAGGTGAAACCACCGCTGGCCACCGTTCCCCCGCGGCCGGCTGTCCCACGCGATGCTCAATGCTTGGCGCCGGCCGTTCGGGAATTCGATGAGGTATTGCTGTAGTGGTGTGACGCCAAAGGTGTGGGAGATACGGTAATCGTGCGGGTTTCCGTCTGGTCCCACCGTCCGGACAAAGAATTCTCCGTCTTCCTCATAAAAGGAAGAGGGTTTGCCGAAGTAGCTGAACGTGGTGCCTGTGAAGTCGCCGAGTACGCTTTCCTCACTGGCCTCTTGCATTGCGAGATCGTGGTGCGATCCAGTCCAGGCTGCCGCCTGTGCTGCGTGGCACTCCGAACACACCGGGCCTCCGACATACGCCGGTACCCCGGCGCCTCCCCGACACGCCGGAAGCAGCAGGATCCCAAATATCGATAGCGCCGAGTTGGTTTTTATCTGCACTCGCGTTCCCGTCTGTATTGGTTAGGTGTACGCGCCACCAAGAGGCTAATCGTTCAACCGAATCTCGGCGAAGGTAGTAGGATTGGCGGGATAATTTCTGCGAGACAGGGACGAGACGCGCTTACCGCCGGACGTGGTTGTGACGGTGAGACTCATATGAAGCCGGTCGAGACCGAGGTGGGGTAGCGCCAACACCGCGGTGTAACCGGTGCGGGTTCGATTCGAGGCGTATCGCAGTCCGGCGGCGACGGGTGCGGCCGCCGGCGACGGTTCGGTCGCAAAGGTGGAGAGGTGAAACTCCGTGAAGGTGAGGGCGCGATTGTCGGCCAGCCATTTGGCCATGTGCCCTTGGAAGGGCAGTGAGACGACCGTTGGATCGGTATCGGCGGTGGCGTGCGGTGGCGGAAGCAGTATGAAGAGATCGTCGCTTCCAATGAGGCCGTCGGTCGGGTCCGTATCGATAACGATGGCGATGTGATCGGCCTGTCCCACCCGACGCCCGGCTTGCGCGCGAATGTTCCGGTTGCGGACCTCAACCGCTACATATAAAAACTCATCATCCCGGCGAAAGGCCACTCGGTGGTCTCCAGAGACGCCGCCATTGCGATGCAGCTGACGCCAGTCGGCATTTTGCCACTCCGTGAGGTCGCCGTCGACCCGGACAGGTGCGGAAGTGTGTTGGGTTGAGATGCGATCCAGTTCCCTCCGGTACATCAACACGCCATCGCCCTCGTCGTAAAACCCGGTACGACGCAAAGCGGCGATGCGGTCGCTGGTTTGAGATATGAAGGGTGCGAACTCGTCGTGTAACGACAGCAGGGCCGTACTGGAATCCGCCCTTCGTCGTAGCTCTGACAGCGCGCTTCGTAGTTGGGCAAGCACACGTTCCATTGCCGAAACCGGAATCGTATCGGCCAGAATATAGAGACGTTCAAAGACGTTGTTGTCCCAGCCGTAGTCTCCGAAAACGTCCACAAAGGGTAGGACGGCCTCTACATCTGCGCCGTAGAGGGTCTCCAAAGCCGCTCCCAGCGAGCGATCGGGGTCGTAGGCCGCCGGATCACGCGCGTACTCCCCCAACGTGACAAGGGCAATCATCGAGGCGTGTGCCTCGTTCATGGGATTGGCGATGATGCCCAGTGTTGTTTCAGCGAGATCGGGGGCTCGTCCCGTGACCGGACCCAGAAATAGCCGCCAACGGGCATAGTCGTTGACGGGATAGTTGTCCCACAAGAGTGGTTTGCGTTGTAACAGGGCGCCCCAATCCGACGCCTGAGCTTTGGTAATGATCGGCGACGTGACATCAGGACCTGTCCACAGGATCATGACCTCCGGAGCTACACCGGCGCCAATCTCTCGTAGATAGTCCAAATCACCCCAAGCGTTGGTGTAGATCGTCGGCGTCAGCGCCAGGGTATGACCTCGTTCAGCGAGATACGTGTAGAGTCGATTGGTGAGGTCCACGTGGGCACCCGCGAGCGTCCGGTATGCCGCCCGGTCGGCGGCGTGAGCGAGTTCGGTTGGGACGTCGTCCACGAAGAGACCAAAATGCTCAACGCCCAACGTGGCCACCTGTTCGATCTTGCGGAGCAAATCCTGATAATCGAGCGAGTCGGAGTATGTGATGGTGAGTCCGGGATGGATCGAGTACCAGAACTCTACACCCGCAGCATCCGCCGTCTGGACGAGTTCCCGAAGCTGGCGCTCCCCGTCTTCGGGATACGGTTCGCGCCACCGGGTTCTATGGTAGGGATCATTCTTCGGAGCGTAGATGTAGACCTTCAGCCCGGCCCCTCCCATGAATCGCAACATGTCCAGGCGGTCGCTGTGCGACCACGGCGGCCCGTAGAATCCTTCTATGACGCCACTCAGCTCAAAAGCTGGCGGGGGCGTTGGTTCGGCGCAGTTCAGTATTGCCATGAGAGTCAAAGGGAGCAGGGAGCGGGGAGCGGGGAGCGGGGTGCGTGATTTGAGCTTTCTCATGTCCAAGCATCGGATGGTTTCTGAGCCACGGAAAACACGGAAAGCACGGACCCCAACCCCACTACCCAAGGACCTTTTTTCCCCTCCTCCCCTTTTTGGTGGGTGGGGGGAACATAATTTCCGGGGGTGGTGCTGCGGGGGTCCGTGCTTTCCGTGGATTCCGTGGCTATCACTATATGTCCACACTCCTCGACGCCCTGCGTGAGCGCCCTCGCTAACCCCGGCCCCCGGCCATTCGCTCCGCATCCGGCGACCGTAACAACATCCACATACTCACGCTTCCAAAGATGGGTCCAAACACGAGAATGGAGAATGCCCATCGCCACCCGACCACATCCACGATCCCCGGGATGATCTGAATGGAGACCAGCGTCAGCAGGAACCCCATGGACGTCTGGGTGGTGAGCAGCGTCCCCATGTACTCGCCTTTGCCCAACTCGCTTACGGCAGACGAGAACTGGGCGGAGTCCGCGACGACGGTGAATCCCCAGACGAGAGCGACCGCTGTCACGACGTACGGATGACCTTCCAGGAACAGTCCGATGATCACGGCACAACTGCCGCTGATCGCCATGCTCGCGATGGTCGTGCGGCTTCGGCCCCAGGCGTCGGCCAATCGGCCCGCAAGCAGGCTCCCGAGGCCACCGGCGGCAATCGCGAGAAACGCAACGAAGGCGGCGCTCCTCTCCGGTCCCACGGTCCCAAAAATCGAGGCGGCGGGTGCGCGGGTGTAGGCGACAGCGAGGAACACCGGAATCCAGGTCCACATGGCGTAGAGCTCCCACATGTGGCCCAGGTATCCGAAGTTGGCGAGTCGCAAACCCCGTTTCGTGAGGGCGTGCGCCAGGTAACTCCAGCGGAACTTCGGCGTGGGTGATCGATAGGGGCCCAGCGTGCCGTAGAACCACATTAGCGCCCCGCCGGCCAACGCGAGGCCGGAGACGATGTACATGACGGGACGCCAGTCGCCGATCCCCCCGAGCCCCCGCACCAGGTGGGGCGACGCGCTGCCGACCGTCAGGGCCCCCACCAAGAGTCCGAGGCCGAGGCCCCGATCTTCCTTGGTCCACGTGGCCATGATTTTCATCCCCACCGGATACACCGCGGCGAGGGTGATGCCTGTGGCGAACCTGAGGGCCAGCGCGGCGACGAATCCGCTTCCCAGGAGCGGGATCAGGGCGTTCAGCAACGCGCCGAGTATGGCGCCACTCGCACAGACCTTGCGAGGTTCCCAGATGTCGGCCACGTTGAGCAGCGCGCTGAGCAGCGCGCCGGTGACAAACCCCAGTTGGACGGTCATGGTCAGCCACGCCGCGCTGCCCTGGCTGAGCTGCCACTCCTCGACCAGCGCTGGCGTCACCGCCGTGGCCGAGAACCATAGGCTCATCGCCAGCAGCTGGGCCAGGGCAAGGAGGAGCAGGACTCTCCACTTCTTGCTCATGCTCACCGAATCTCGGTCCCTCTCACGCCTCACGCCTCACGCCTCACGTCTCACGTCTCACGTCCCCACGTCTCACGTCTCACGTCTCACGTCCCACGTCCCACGTCTCACCCACAAAAAGGCCCCGGCGATCAACCACCGAGGCCCGTTTTATCGTATCTGGTGGAAAGCCCCCCTATCCCCGCCCCTTAGCCACCTCCCGTTCCTCTCCGGTCTCGAAATACACCTTGTTCTTCTCGATATAGCTCGTCCACTCCGCCGGGGTGTCCTCCTCGGCGAAGATGGCGGTGACGGGGCATTCAGGCTCACACGCGCCACAGTCGATGCACTCGTCGGGGTGGATGTACAGTATGTCCGGCCCTTCGTATATGCAGTCAACGGGGCAAACGTCCACACAGCCTCGGTCCTTGGTATCGATGCATGGTTCGGCAATGATGTAGGTCATTCACGCTCCCAGTCTACGGTGACACAGGGTAGGCCGTATCTTTACCTGGCCTGTGGCGGGTGTCAAGAGTGTGGCGCCTGGTCCCGGACGTGTGATTACATTTCTGAGAATGTGGTTTCCTATTGGGAGCAATGGACTTAGGAGGCAGTACAGTGCGATATGATCCTCGGATGGTTCAGCCGATGCGGGAGGAGCTGACGACCCTCGGTTTTGAAGAGCTTTTGACGCCCGATGCGGTGGACGAGGCCGTCAAATCGGACGGCGTGGTCCTGGTCGTCGTGAACTCGGTTTGTGGCTGTGCCGCAGGCAAGGCGCGGCCCGGGGTGAGGCTGGCGGTGCAACACGACGTGATTCCCAACAAGCTCGCAACCGTTTTCGCGGGTATGGAGATGGAAGCGACCGATCGGGTGCGGAGCTACTTTGCCGGTTATCCGCCCTCGAGCCCGCAAATCGGGCTCCTAAAGGGGGGGCAGCTGGTCTACTTGATGGAGCGGCAAGACATCGAGGGCCGCGACGCCAATCAGATCGCCGACAAGCTCGTCGAGGCCTTTGACGAACACTGCACCAAGGCGGTCTAACCCCGCTTCATGATCCTGGTTGATCCGCTCGCCCACCCGGTCATCGCCCATCGGGGGGCGAGTGGTCTCTTTCCGGAAAATACGCTCCTGGCCTTTCGCAAAGCCATCGAGGTAGGAGCGGACGCCATTGAGTTGGACGTCCGGTTGACGAAGGACGGTATCCCGGTGGTCATCCACGATCCCACGGTAGACCGGACGACGGATGGGGTAGGTGCGGTGTCCGCATTGCACTTCGACGCCATCAAAGAGCTGAATGCCGGCGGTGGCGAGACGGTTCCGACGCTGGAAACGGTACTCGAAGCGACGGAGGGAACCCCGCTCGTCGTGGAGATCAAGGACCGTCCGGCCGGTCCGGTGATCGCAGATATCATCCGAGCGAGCGGCGCGGAGCGCCGTGTGCTCGTCGGATCATTTGAGTCCGAGCCGCTGGTCGGCGTGCGCGCCGCCGGCATATCAACCACCGCGAGCCCGGGCGAGGCACGCCGTTTCTGGATCGGAAGCAGGTTGGGCTGGTCGGGAACGGGTGGCCGGTACGATGCGTTTTCGTTGCCGGAATATCGCGGCCGACTCCGGGTGGTCGACAACCGCTTTGTACACGCCGCAACTTCTATCGGCCGGCCGGTACACGTGTGGACCGTCGACGATTTCGAGACGGCGCAACGCCTGCGATCGTTTGGGGTCGCCGGCGTTATTACCAACTTCCCCGATCGGATGCGACCGTTAGGATGACTGATCGTGAATGTCTACGGACGGGGGAAGCAGTAGTATGGTGAGGTTGCCGCAATCCTTAGTAGGGGGTTTCACCGCCTGCTTACTCGGCTGTGCCTCTGGTTATCAGGGTGCAGCGCCAACGACGGTGCCTCCAATCGGCACTCAAGCGGGCGCGGGTGGGGCTGAGGATATCGAAACCACCTTGCTGCTGGTGGGAGACGCCGGTTGGGCCACTGCTGGAGACCCGGTGCTTGCTCGTGTTGCCGCCCACGCGTCGCAACGTCCGGACCGAACCGTCGTGGTTTTTCTCGGCGACAACGTGTATCCGGACGGCATGCCCACGGTCGGCTCTGAGTACCGGGGGCGCGCGGAGGACATCCTGTTGGCCCAGCTTCAAGTCGGCCGCGGCGGAGCCCAAACGATATTCGTCCCCGGGAATCATGATTGGGACGATTCAGGGGTGGGAGGTTGGGACGAGATACTCGAGGAGGGCCGGTTTCTGGAAGCCAACGGGTCGGGGCTCTTGCCGGCCGGCGGGTGCCCGGGCCCCGGCGTTCTGGATACCGGGTCGCAAGTCCGGCTAATAGCCTTGGATACCCAGTGGTGGCTTCACGATCACGCGAAGCCCGCGGATCCCAACTCGGATTGTGAAACAGACTCGGAAACCGAAGTGCTCCACGTGTTCGGCGAGGCCCTCGCGACCGCGGGCGGGCGGCGTGTCGTCGTTGTCGCGCACCATCCTGTGGTTTCGAGGGGAGTGCACGCCGGCCATTTTACATGGAAAGACCACATCTTTCCGCTGCGTCATGTCGCGAGCTGGATGTGGTTGCCGCTACCCATCGTGGGTTCACTCTATCCGCTGATACGGGGATCCGGCGTTAGCGACCAAGATCTATCGAACGGGGAGAATCGCCACATGCGTGGGGCGCTCGATTCGGTGATGGGCATTCATAGACCATTGATCTACGCGGCGGGGCATGACCATTCTTTACAGGTGTTGGAAGGTCAAACAGCACGTTATTTCTTGGTATCGGGCGCGTCGACGATAGGTCACTCCACGCCCGTCGGACGTGAGGACAGAACCCGCTATGCGCGGGCCGGCACCGGGTTCATACGGATCGACTTTACCACTCAGGGCCGCGCACGGCTCGGGGTGTTTGTGGTGGACGAGCGGGGTGAGGAGACGGAAGAGTACTCTGTATGGCTCGAGACGAATTGAGGTGCGTCATGTATGTGCGTCGACAAATCGGTCTCGCTGGCATGCTTCTCGGGCTGATCGTGGCGACCCCCTTGCGGGGGCAAGAGAGTGTCACGGTCGTCGCGGGAGACTATTCCGCCGGCTGGCTCAAACGGTTGTTATTCGGAAGCGACTACCGAGATCTGTGGACCACTCCCATCCAAGTTCCCTATCTGGACCTGCACAGCTATGGGGGCGGGCTCACCCCGGATCGGACGGGGGGATACGGCCAAACCATCTCCCTTCACTTCTTGGGCGCGGACGGCAAGAGATACGTCTTTCGGTCTATCGATAAGGACCTGTCGCGCCGGCTCGAAGAGGGGCTCCTCGGCACGTTCGTCGAGGACATCATCCAAGATCAGACCAGCGCGTACAACCCGGCGGCGGCATTGGTGACATCGCCGTTGGTCGAGGCCGCCGGTGTGCTTGCGGCGAAGCCGGAAATGTTCGTGATGCCGGACGACGCGGCGCACGGGGAATTTCGGGAGGGGTATGCGGGAATGCTTGGGACGATCATGGAGAATCCCGACGAGGGCGCAGACAACACCGCCGGCTTTGCCGGATCCACGCGGGTCACGGGGTCAGACCGGGTGCTGGACGACACCGAGAAAAGCCCACGTAACCGGGTCGACGAGATCGGTTTTCTCAAGGCGCGACTGCTCGACGTGTATCTCGGAGACCGCGACCGCCACAAAGGCCAATGGAAGTGGGCACGATTCGAGGAGGGAGACGGATTTCGTTGGGAGGTGGTGGCAGAGGATCGCGATCAGCCATTCGTCAAACAGGATGGCATCATCTTGTGGATTGCCCGCACCTTCTTCGTTCGCAAGCTCACCAATTTCTCCTCCAACTACAGCAATCTGGTCGGGCTCACCTGGAACGGATGGGACCTGGACCGGAGATTTTTTGCCGGGCTGGAAAAGCCGGTCTGGGATTCGGTGGCGATCGACCTGCAGCAACGTTTTACCGATCGGGTCATCGAAGACGCCGTCCAGAAGCTGCCGCCGGAGTACTTCGCGCTCCGCGGAGCTGAGCTCATCTCAGAGTTGAAGACCCGGCGCGACCACCTCCCCGAAGTCGCCGACGAGTATTACCGCTTGATGGCTGGCTACGTCGATATCCAAGCGACCGACGAGGATGAGATTGCCACAGTCGATCGCAACGACGATGGGACGGTGCTCGTTGAGCTCGCGTTGTCGCCGACGGCGGAGCCACACTTTCGCCGCACATTCCACCCCGGCGAGACCAAAGAGATACGCCTGCATCTTCACGGCGGCGACGACCGTGCGGTGGTACGCGGCAACAGCGGTTCCATCAAGATCCGGGTGATCGGTGGGGGCGGGCGCGATCAGCTGGTGGACGCGTCTCCTGCGCCAACTTACTTCTACGACGGCGGTGGAGGCACCGAGTTCGTTCGGGGCTCAGGGACACGTGTCGACCGGCGGAATTTCGAAGCGCCTCCGTCACCCGATTTTGCACACGAGCAGCCGCCGGACTGGGGGCACTGGTTGAAGCCAGCGCCGGGAATGAGCTTCAGCCCCGACATAGGATTTCTTGTCGCGGGCGGAATCACTCGTGACCAGTACGGTTTCAGAAAGTTCCCGTACAGCTCACGTGTCCTCGCCAAGGGTGGATATGCGTTTGGAGCGAATCAACCTTGGGTGGATTTCAAGGTCGAACAGCGAGAGGTCGCGGCCAATCTGCACTTCAACCTTTCCGGTGAATGGACGGGATTGGATATCATCCGATTTCACGGTTTCGGGAACAACACCACCATTCCGGGGAGCAGCAGTTTCTACCGTGTCGAGCGGCGACAGACGACTCTGGCCGTCGCGTTGGCACGCGACATTGGCAAACACGTGACGCTCACCGGCGGACCGATTTTCCAGGTTTCCAAAACCGACCGCACCGGCCCAAACACCCTCCTCATCGACCAAGGACCAAACTTCTATGGGATCGGAACGTTTGAGCAGCTCGGCGTTCAAGGAGACCTTCGGATCGATACCCGAAATCGTCCAATCGCTGCCACAAAAGGTGTGTTGATCAGCGGTGGAGGATCGGTCTTCGGGTCGTTTTTCGATGTTGTGGACACCTACGGTGAAATACATGGTGAGGCGGCAACCTATCTGACTCCTGGCCCGACCTTGGCCCTGCGTATTGGCGGCAAGAAGGTGTTCGGAGCATTTCCGTTCCATGGCGCCGCGTACTTAGGCGGTAACACCACGGTGCGCGGATTTGCAGAGCAACGGTTTGCCGGGCATGCGGCCGTATACGGCAACGCCGAGTTTCGGTTTCGGGTGAGCAGGTTGCGTATCATTTTTCCGGGGAATTTCGGATTCTTTGGGCTGACCGATGTCGGCCGCGTTTTTTCCGATTTTGACACCCCAGGGGAGAACACCTGGCATGCGGCGTACGGTGGCGGCGTTTGGCTGTCGTTGCTAGGTGACTTGAACACGATGAGCTTCGCAATCGCCCGTAGCGAAGAGCGTACCGGCCTATACATCCGATCTGGATTTCATTTCTAGCAGGTTGCGGAAAAAGTCGGGTAATGGACGATAGCATCGCGAGCCGGAAGTTCTTATCGTAGAGGGACCTCGATGGGAGTGCCACGATGCGCGGGAACAAGACGAATCAGTCGGCGCTGTTCAGCTATATCAGTGCGGAGGATCGGGTGCCCTCCGACCATCCGTTGCGCGCCCTGCGGGCGCTGGTGGACCCGGTGTTAGCCCGGCTCTCGCCGCAGTTGGACCGGCTGTACGCGCGGCGGGGCCGGCCGTCGATTCCCCCGGAACATTTGTTACGCGCGTTATTGCTGCAGGTGGTGTATACGATCCGGAGCGAGCGGCAGCTGATGGAGCAGCTCGATTACAACATCCTGTACCGATGGTTTGTGGGGTTGAATCTGGACGACGCGGTGTGGGTGCCGACGGTCTTTACGAAGAATCGGACGCGGCTGGTCGAGGGGGGCATCGCGGATGCGTTTCTGGCCGAAGTGTTACAGGAGGCGGAGCGGCGGGCGTTGTTGTCGAATGAGCATTTCACCGTCGACGGGACCTTGCTGGACGCGTGGGCGAGTCAGAAGAGTTTTCAGCCGAAGGCCGGCACCCGCCCGCCAACGGACGATGATCCGGGGAATCCGAGCGTGACGTTTCGCCAGGAGAAACGGACGAATGCGACGCATGCGTCGCGGACGGACCCGGAGGCGCGGTTGACGCGGAAGAGTGGGGGGCAAGGCGCGCAATTGGCGTACTTGGCGAGTGTGTTGATGGATAATCGGCACGGGCTCGTGGTGGCGACCGACGTGACGCAGCCCGGCTACGAGGCGGAGTGTGCGAGTGCGCTGGCGATGGTGGGGAGCTTACCGCCGACGGCCCGGCGTCGGACGTTGGGGGCGGACAAGGGTTATGATCGGTGCGGGTTTGTCGACACGCTGCGGGCGTTGGGCTGGACGCCCCACGTCACGCCGAACGTGCACCGCACGCGGTTGCGGAGCGCGGTGGATGGCCGGACGACGCGCCATCCCAGCTATGCGATCAGTCAACGGCAGCGCAAAAAAGTGGAAGAGATCTACGGGTGGGGCAAGACGATTGGGTTGTTACGCAAACTCCGACATCGCGGGACCCCGCGGGTCGGGTGGGTGTTTACGTTTACGGCCGCGGTCTACAATCTGATGCGGATACGCACCCTGACCCTGGCCGGAGGCAGCCCCTGATGGGGCAGTGTGGGCCGCATTCGTCACGCCGACCGCACCGCGGGGGCGGTAATAGGGGACCGCACGCTGGTACACCGTCGTGTTACCCGGACAAACGCGGCCCACCATGAATTTTTCCGCAACCTGCTAGGGGTCGATGAAGAAAACTCCCGAGGTCAGGCTGGAAGTCTCCGATCGGGAGACGCTCGACAAGCTCGCCTCGGAATCGCCACCCTTTGGTTTACGAGGGGCCCCACCCGAACGTTCGTTTCACCGTGACGTGTATTTCGATTCGAGCGATCGGAGTCTCGCCGCGCGTGGTGTGAGCTGTCGCATCCGAACACGTTCGGACGACAGGCGCGTGCTCTCCGTCGAAATCCGCGAGACAAACGCGCGGCAGGTTTACGATCAGCTCGTGCTCGAGATCGAACCCCAGGAAATCCTTGGCGGGCGCTCGCACCCGGCGCGCCGCCTCCGCGCCGTGATCGATCCGAGCGCTTTGCGGCCCACGCTATCGCTCGAAACGGAGCGTTTGTGCAGGCGAGTGTGGAGTGGCTGGCTGCCCCTGCCGCAGTTCGAATTTGTCTACGATGTCGTCACGGTGCGGAGCGACCACGCGACACACACATTCTGTGAGCTGAAGGTGCGGCATCTCCGGCGGGGCAAGCCGAGCCTGGAGCAAGTCGTGCAAGATTTCCGCGCACGATACGGTCTTCGTATGTCGCTCACCACCAAGATGGATCGAGCACGCAAGATCCTAGTAGCCATACTCAATTGCTCCCTTCTTCACCTCTGTTACGCCTTCCCGAGCTTACGAAGCTGCCCCGGGGTCAGCGCCCACTGGAGCCAGGCGTTTCCGGCGGTCGGATAATCCTGCCAGTTGAGGAGGCAGGCGCCCCCCTTGCTGAATTCCATGAAATGGTTGAAAGGAGCCGCCAGCAGCCAACTGGCCAACAGTCCAAGATGTGGCTCATGACCCACGACCGCCAGCGTATCGTTCTCGCCCTGTTCCTGCATCCAGCTCAGGACGTCGTCTCTATCGCCCGAAGGCGCGAGCCCTTTCACCTCGTGCTGCGAAACACCGTTGTAGGCGGAAGCCAAGATGTCCGCGGTTCGTTCGGCCCGGACCAGCGGGCTGTGCCCAATCGCCTGGATGTCGTCGACGATCGTCGCGATGCCGTCCACGATCCTTCGCATTTGGCGCTTGCCCTTGGGTGTCAGCGGGCGGGCGGCGTCCTCCAGCTCGGCCCCGGGAACGGGGTCGACGGCGGCGGCATGTCTGACGATGAGCAGTTCCATCGGTTCGTTATGGTACCTGCTGGTTTGCAGGCTCGCCCGGGGCTAACGAAGGTTTCTCGATTTGATGGTGCGAGGCTTTCGCTTGCGAAGCCGAGTCGCTTCCCTGAGCTGGTCTTCCGCCAGTTCGATGAGCGTTTCTTGCGCCCCTCGAGCGTCGTGTTCGTTTTCGGGCTGACGTTGGACGTAACTTCCGTCCGGACGCATGTCCCAGGCGCTGCGCCGGTCCGTCGTGTGCGCGTCCAAAATCGCACGCAGTTGCCCCGTGAGTCCGTTTTCGACCGGCACCAGCACCTCGACCCGATTGTCGAGGTTCCGCTTCATACAGTCGGCTGATCCGATGTAGTACTCCTCGTCGCCATTGTTCCGGAAGTAGAAAACACGGCTGTGTTCGAGAAATCGGCCGACCGTACTCATCACGCGGATGTTCTCGGAGAGGCCGGGGATCCCGGGTCGGAGCCGACACGTATCGCGTACCATCAAGTCAATCCGCACGCCCGCCTGTGACGCTTCATAGAGAGCCCTAGTGATGTCACCGTCTTCGAGCGCGTTGATCTTGAACTGAACGTGACCCGGGGACTCGTCGCTATGCGCCAAGATCTCACGCCCGATTTTTTCGAGGAGCGCTTGTTTCACGTGCTTTGGTGCCGGAAGCACCTTGATGTAGTTCCGCTTGGGCTTGTACCCGGTCGTGAGGTAATTGAACAATTCCGTGAAGTCGTGTCCGATGTCCTCATCGCTGGTGAGTAACGCTAGATCGGCATACAGTCGGGCCGTCTCGGCATGGTAATTACCGGTGGATACGTGGGCATAGCGCCGCAGGCGGTCATGGTCCTGGCGCACGACGAGCGTGGCCTTGCAGTGCGTTTTCAATCCCATCACGCCGTAGGTAACGTGTACTCCCGCCTCCTCGAGGCGGTTCGCCCAGCGAATGTTTGCCTCTTCGTCGAACCGCGCCTTGAGTTCCAGCACGGCCGCAACCTGCTTCCCGTTTCTGGCTGCATTGACCAGGTAACCGATGACATTCGTTGTCGCCGAGGTGCGGTACAAAGTCATCTTGATGGCCCGGACCTTGGGATCTTCGCTCGCCTCTCTCAGGAAGCGCTCGACCGAAGTGGGGAAGGAGTGGTACGGATGATGTAGCAAGAACGGGCCCCGGCCTCGGATCGTGTGAAAGATGCTCCCCTCGTGCTTCATGTCCGGGTGATCCACGGGGGAGTGCTTCGCGTCGTGGAGCGTGGGATACTTGAGATCGGCGATCTCCATGACATCGCGCAATGCCAGCAGCCCGTCCACTTCGGTGACATCCTTCTCTTCGTCCAAGCCGAACTCTGCCGCCAAACGACCGCGGTGATGTGAATTCATGCCGGAGGCCACTTCCATCCGTACTACCGGTGCGAATTTGCGCTCGCGCAGTCCGGTCTCGATGAGCGCCAAGAGGTCGTCCGCCTCTTCCTCCTCCATGACGGTGTTGGCGTTCCGGGTGATGCGAAACTGCTCGCACCCCTCGATCTCCATACCAGGAAACAGGAGGTCGAGATTGTGGGCCATCACACTCTCCAGAGGTACGAACGTGTCTCGATCTTCCAATCTCAGAAAGCGGGCAATACCGGCACCGACGGGCACTTGTACCCGCGCCAGTGAGGCGGTCGTCTCGCCCGGATACCGCAGACTGACGAGGAGATTCAGAGATAGGTTCGTGATGAACGGAAACGGATGTGCCGGGTCGGTCGCCTGTGGAGTCACGAGCGGGAAAATGTTCGCTTTGTAGTAGTCCCGCAGATAATCCTTCTCGGGCTCGGTCAGGTGCTCATAGGTCGTGAGCACGATCCCGTGCTGCGCCATTTCGTCGAGGGTTTGCAGCAGACCCTGATATTTTCGTTCTTCCAGCCGCCGTACGAGTGGACGGCATGCGTCGAGCTGCTCTTCCGGTGTTCGGCCATCGATCGTGCGGTCTTGAATGCCGGCGCCGTGCTGCTGTTTGAGGCCGCCGATGCGCTTCATGAAGAACTCGTCGATGTTCGAGCTGACGATGGCGATGAACTTCACTCGCTCGAGCAGTGGTACCCTGGTATCCTCGGCTTCGTTGAGCACCCGGAAGTTGAAGTTCAGCCAGGTCAATTCCCGGTTCAGGTAGTACTCGACACGGGCGAGGTCGTGCCGGCCCTCGGCGTCGGACTCGGGCACCGGCGTAGGATCCGGCGGCGTCTCCGGCCCAAGCGGCTGGATCGGCTCGATCGTCTCGGCTCGACCCCCGGCCTCTACCTCGGGCGGGGTCTCTGTCAGCGGCTCCGGGTCGTTCTGGGCCGTCTCCATGTCTGCCTTCATAACACACCTGCCTAGTGGCACCGCGCCTATCTCTGAAACAGAACGCGTGACGGAAGCACCCCCGTCCCTGGGCACCCCCCACGCGTGTATTCAGACATGGCCGCGAATCTACGAGCCCGCAAATATAACAATAGAAACGGGTTGCGTGCGAGCCAGCCGGTGGCCTCAGTCGGAGACGAGGCTCCGGAGGCCGGCCCCCAGGGCCTCCAACCCGCCGGCCAGCTGGGTCGGTTTCTCGCCAAAGCCGATCCGGAGGTAGTTGCCCAGTCCCACGTGGGATCCCGGCACCAGGAGGACGTCCTGCGTCTCGCGCAGGTGCTGCACCACCCGGTCCGACCCGATCCCCAGGCGGTACTCGACCAGGCAGATGGCTCCCGCGTCCGGCGGGCGCCAAACCAGGAGATCATCAAATGAGCGGAGCCACGGCTCCAATGTGGCGTAATTGTCGGCGAGGATGCGTCGCGTCCGTTCGAGAATCCGGTCCCGCGCGCCCAGGGCCCGGGTGGCCAGCAGGTCGCTCAGGGCACTGGGCCCGATGACGGTATAGTCATGGCGGCTCCAAGCCTCGCTGACAAAATCGGTAGGGCCGATGATCCAGCCGATCCGCAGGCCGGGCAGCCCGTAGGCCTTCGAGAGTCCCCCCGTGATGACCACGCGATCGTACTTGCCCCAACACGATTCGGTGGTCGCGCCGTTACGCTCGGCCCCTTGATACACCTCGTCGACGAGCAGCCAAGCCCCCACCTCGCTCGCGCGGTCGATGATCGCATCGCGCGATTCCGGTGTCAGGACACGACCCGTGGGGTTGTTGGGGTTGGTGACGACCACGAGCTTGGTCTCGGGGCGGATAGCCGCCCGCATCTCGTCCAAATCGGGCTCCCACCCCAGTTCGGATTTCAGCGAGAACGTGTTGACGTCGGCGCCGTTGCTTCTGGTGATGCCCCAAGTTTGCAGATAATTGGGTACCTGGATCGTCGCCCGCTCTCCCGGCCCGACCAATGTCCAACAAATCACGAAGTTTGCCTCGGCCCCGCCGACTGTCACGAGCACGTTCTCGTCGGTCGTCCCGGGATATAGCGCCGCGATGGCCTGCCGCAGTGCATCGGTCCCATTGCTCTGACTGTAGACCAGTCTTTGCGATCCCAGCACGGCGGGATCCGTGTCGGTTATCTCGAGCAGTTCGTCGACTGATAGGGGATGCACGCCGCTCTCACCGAGGTTGAAGCGCACCCGGTTTTCCCAAACCGCTTGCCACCGTTCCAGTTCGAACGGAACGAAGGACATGTCTAGTACCGTTCCAACTTGTCTCCCCGAGATTCGGAGAGCCAAATGATGAGACGCTGGCGCAGGTGCCGACCGCCACGACCGCTCTTCAGGTAGCGCTCGCGCCGATAAGCGTCGTCGGGACTCAAGCAGGCCTCGTAATACACCAGCCGCAGTGGCCGTCGGTAGGCGGTTGAACGCACCCGTCCCTGCTCGTGGGCCGCAACTCTTGCTCGCAGATCCTTCGTGGCGCCGATGTAGAACCGCCCGTCGGCATCACTTCGGAGCACGTAAGTGTAGTGCATGTGTCCCCCGATTTGGCGGAACAAGTTGGAACGGCACTAGCGGGGTTCTGGCCGACCCGGGAACTCGAGCGCCTCACTCCCGGGCGCGCGCACTCCGGGCTTGCCTTCTGATGCGTTGTAGTACAGCCGCTGCGTGGGATATGCGAAGTCGATGTCGTCACACTCTGCAAACGCTTCCAAGACCTGCTCCCAAATCATTTGTGTGCTTCCCCGGCGGCCGCGCGGCATGCACAGGTAGCGAATCGTGAGGACGATTCCACTGTCGCCCACCGAGGTGTACACGGTCGGCGTTAGCTTGGAATACGAGATCAGGAATTTCTGTGACGCCTCTTCGACCCGGCGGTGAGCTTTCTCGCTTGTGGCCTCGGATTCCCTTTCGGCGATACTGTGCAGGATCTCCTTGGCCTTTCGCCAATTGCTCTCGAAAGTCACCATCACCCTGATCTCGTTCCAAATGTATTGGAAGCCGCGGCTGTAGTTGGCCACGACCTCGCTGAGCACCTTGCCGTTGGGGACGTGAATGATCCGCCCCGTGCTCTGTTCGGCGTCGACCCAATTCCCGATCTCCATGAGCGTGAATTGGAAGATCCGCACGTCAATAACGTCCCCCGCATCTTTGCCGATTTGGATCCGATCGCCGACTTGAAACGGACGGCGCCAGAGGATGAAACCCCATCCGGCGAGGTTGACGACGAGATCCTTCAACGCAATGGCGAGACCGGCGGTGGCCAGTCCGAAGAACGTGGCGACCGACTGCAAGCCCTCGAACCACACGCGGCCGACGACCAGGATGCCGATGGGGACGGCGATGTACAGCGATGTTTTCCGAATGCGGTACCGGCTGGCGAGATCCTCGATCCGGCGATTGGCGATGACGATAACGACGCGTCGAATCGCCCAGATGACCGTGATGGCCACGATCGATGCCAGCAACCGTCGTTGGGTCTCTGGATCGAAGCCAAAGGTGTCTTGCAGCCAGGTCGTTATCTGATTCATTGCGCGCGTAGCGTGGAAAAGTTCTAGTTCAAAGTGGGGAAAAAGGGCCTGTGCCGCCAGCCGTTACTTGAGCCACCGAGGGCACCGAGTTCACCGAGCCCCCCCACTCCACAAATTTTTGCTTGTCTGACGAATCCGAAAGGGCGTACATCACGTCGCTCTGTGTTCTCAGTGTCCTCTGTGGCTATTCTCGACAAAGCTGCTAGCTCGAGGGTGGCTGGAGCCGAGCCAGATAGCGCGTCAGACGGCCGTCGGAACTGTGTGCGTCGGGACCCACGTAGTCGCGTCCCACGTCGTGAAGGGCTCCGCGCAGGAGATGCGCACGATCCGCCGCGGCCGAATAGAGGTCGGCGGATTTGGGCGCGGCGGCCCCCAAGGTACGGGCGGCCAATTCGAGCGCTCCAGCCGCGAAGTCGACATAGGCTCTTATCATGCCCTGGCCCTGCGATCGGCGACTTACCCATTCGGGGAAGAGGCCGGTCCACCACAACGCCAGCGCCCCGCAATACGCCGCGCGTTCGCCTTGCGCGACAGAGTGGCGAGGAAGTGAGCGAATGGCCCGCGTCCAGCTCGCGAGCGTTCCCTCGCCTCGCGCAACCGTCGTGCGACTGCCCGAAGTGAGGAATGCCAATGGGAGTGTGGCCGTGTAGTCGGCCAGCTCGATGTCGTGCTCGCCGCGTTCGCGCAACGCAGCGCGGATCGGCACGTACCAGAGTAGAGTCAGAGGAAGGGAAGCGGGTGCTCCGCCGCGGCCGCGCACTGCTTCGAGCGCAACCTCGGAATCCAAAAGCGCGTCAACCTTCCCAGCCTCGAGTTTTTGAGCGGTTGGATAGGCCTCCCGCGGATCGGTTATCGCAATCTCATCGACAAGACGCAGCAGATCCTCGCGGCGTAACATCTTGTGAATCATCGGTGCGATCATCACGATGGAGTCCTCCCTAGTGCTTCTATCCTCCGGTTATCGGCGCGTTCGGGCCGTGATGTTAGTCACCCGCCGCTTTTGGCAGCCGACGGCGTGTGCTGCTAACACTATGTCCTATATCGACTTATGCCTATTTGTAGAACACCGCGCACAATGTATGAGTTCCCGCGCGTGGCGCAATAGCGGGGAGATGGGAGAGTTACGGGACACGTCTCGGAGGCGTAGGTTTTGATGTCGTGAGACGTGAGACGTGAGACGTTGGACGTGAGACGTGAGACGTTGGACGTGAGACGTTGGACGTGAGACGTGAGACGTTGGACGTGAGACGTGAGGGGTGAGAGGGGCTGGGGGGGTGTGTTCCTGGGAGCGGGGAGCGGGGAGCGGGGAGCAGGGAGCAGGGAGCAGCGAGTCGTGAGTCGCGAGCCGTCGCCGAGGCGGTTCGTTCGTCGTCTTCCCTCCCGGCTCAAATAATGGGATTCAAGGATCGCGGCATGATACGCGAGGGCATGCGTGCCGATGTGGCTATCCTGGACCTGAACACGCTGGCGGATCGCGCGACGTTCTTCGAGCCGCACCAATATGCCGATGGGGTGGAATACGTCTTGGTCGGGGGGGGAGTTTGTGGTGGACGGGGGGGAGGTGACGGGGGCGTTGCCCGGGGTGGTAGTGACGCGGGAGCAATGAGCGGGTGCGGGGAGTATCAGGAATTTTGTGTTTGTGAGCCATACTATGTACCTGCACTTTGGAGGCACGTATGGCGCGACACAAACGGTCGATCCCCCCGGAGTTGGTGGACCAACTGCTCGATGGCATCGACCCCCAGAAGGTCTTTGAATCAGACGGGCTCGTTGACGAGCTGAAGCGGGCGTTGGCTGAGCGGATTCTGGACGCCGAGATGGACGTGCATCTGGGCGGTGAGGAGGAGCACGCTCGAGGGAACCACCGTAACGGCCACAGCAAGAAGACGGTCCTGACCGACTCGAGCGCTCTCGAACTTTCAATTCCCCGCGACCGTCATGGCCGGTTTGCGCCCCAATTCATCGAGAAGTACCGACGTCGGTTCCCCGGCTTCGACGAGAAGATCATCGCGTTGTACGCCCGCGGCATGAGTACGCGCGACATCCAAGCTCACGTCCGGGAACTCTATGGCTTGGAGATTTCTCCCGACCTGGTCTCCGCGGTCACCGATTCGGTACTTGACGAGGTCAAGGCGTGGCAGAGCCGGCCGCTGGAGAGCGTCTACGCCGTTGTCTATTTCGACGCGCTGCGCGTGAAGATCCGCGACGAGGGGACGGTGCGCAACAAGGCCGTCTATCTGGCGATCGGCATTCGGTGTTCGGGCTACAAGGAGATCCTGGGGCTGTGGATCGAGCAGACCGAGGGCGCGAAGTTCTGGCTCAAGGTCATGACGGAGCTGCGCACCCGTGGCACCCAGGACATCCTGGTAGCCGTCGTGGACGGACTCCGAGGCTTTCCGGAGGCCATCGAGTCGGTGTTCCCCAACGCTCGCGTCCAGACGTGCATCGTGCACCTGATTCGCCACTCCCTGCAGTTTGCCGGGTGGAAGGAGCGCAAACCGCTAGCGGCAGCCCTCAAACAGATCTACCGCGCCGACACCGCGGAGGCGGCCCTTCACCAACTCGAGGAATTCGAGCAGGGCCCCTGGGGTCGCAAGTATCCGACCGTCGCGCAGAGTTGGCGGCGGCAATGGGAGCAGGTGATTCCGTTTCTTGCATTCGCCCCTGAGATCCGGAAGATCATCTACACGACCAACGCGATCGAGAGTCTACACAGCCAGGTCCGCAAGTCGGTACGCACCCGCGGGCACTTCCCTAGCGATCAAGCCGCTACGAAGCTAATCTGGCTCGTATTACGAAACATCGAAGCTACGTGGAAACGCCCACCGGTATCATGGGCGAAAGCTCGAAGCCAGTTCGCCATACTTTTCGGCGACCGTTTCAAGATTACTGACTGATGGAGAGGCTCACACACAAAATTTCCTACACGCCCGCGGTGCGCAACAAACGAATATCCAATATCCAATATCCGATATCCAATATTCAATATTCAGTATTCAATATTCAATATTCAAATACCCTACACCCTAAACCCCACACCCTACTATGTTAAAACTCGCTCTCTTAGGTCTCCTCGCCATCACGCCGATTCAAGACGACAACTACCTCTACAAGGTCACGCTCATCCGCGCGGCTCCAGGCCATCTGCTCGACGTCATCGAGGTGTATCGCGACCGCATACCGGTGTACGATGCGGCCGGCGACCAGCGACCCGTCATGATCCGTCACAGTCAGGGCGATCATTGGGACCTCATGGTGATTGAACCTGCGCAGAGCTTGCCCGCGTACTATGCCTCCGACCGGGTGGCGCGTCGGGTGTCGGCCGGTGAGGCTGCCGGTGTGAGCCCTCACGAGTTCGACGCACGGCTCCAACGGATCATCTCGTGGAAGGAAGAAACCTTTTTCCGCGGGGTGCCGGTTCAAGAATTTCGCCGTCGGTTCGATGGGGCCAACTACTTCCACGTCGAAATGTTCGTGGCGCTGCCGGGTAAAGGGCAGGAGTTGTATGAACAACGCGTGATGGAGAACGATTTCTTACACAGGGTAGGGCGTCAGCAGAACCTGATCTTTGCCAAGGCGCTGGGAGGCTCGTGGGATTCGTTTACCCTGGGATTCTACCGCGACATCAAACACTATGCCGAGAGCGCCGACACGCCCGCCGACTTGCTGCAGGAAGCGGCCCTGGCCGCTGGCTTTGAAGGCGTGGACAGGATCGGGACCTACCTGCGGGAGCTGATCTCGCGTCATAACGATACGTTGGGGGGAAAGGTGGTGCTGTGGTGAGAGGTGGGACGTGAGACGTGAGAGGGCCGCCCCACCCTTCCTCCGGGATGGAGAGGGGCCCTCTCACTTCTCCCTTCTCACTTCTTACTCTTCGACCGCCTGTCCGGCTACGCTTCCCCTCAGTACCTTCCCCTCATGTTCGGGTTCGGCAAGAGGAAGAAAGACTCGCCACCACTCCTCACCAGTCGCTTTCAGGACGCGCTGATCTACGCGTCACGGCTCCACGCCGCCCAGGTTCGTAAGGGAGCCAGTGTCCCTTATGTTTCGCATCTGTTGGCAGTGGCATCGTTGGTGATCGAGGCTGGAGGAGACGAGGACCAGGCGATTGCGGCTTTGCTTCACGATGCCGTCGAGGATCAACCTCGTGGTGGTAAGACGGTCCAGGAGATTCGTCGCAAGTTCGGAGAGCGGGTGCTCGACATCGTGTTGGCGTGCACGGATGCGATGACGCATCCGAAACGTCCGTGGATCGAGCGCAAGCGGGAATACATCGCCCGCGCCCGCACACATTCCCCCGACGCGCGTCTGGTATCGGTCGCGGACAAACTACACAACACGAGATCAATCCTGGCCGATCATCGCCGCGTGGGCGATAAGGTGTTTGACCGTTTCTCTGCGAGCCGCGAGGAGGTGCTGTGGTATTACCGCAGCCTGGCCGACGTATACTTGCAGGCCGATGACAATACCGGTCTGGGTAGCGAGTTGAGTCGCATCGTTGCCGAACTGGAAGCGCTAGGAGGCTGAGTCTGTGTCGCAAACGCATGCTCACCGGTCTCGGTAACCTCGTCGCGAACCCGCGTCGCGATCTGCTTGGGTCTCCTCTCGGGCTCATCGTGCATCCGGCGTCGGTCACCGCCGATGTCGTGCCGTCGGCCGACGCACTGCGCAAGGCTGGTTGTGACATTGCGGCCCTGTTCGGCCCTCAGCACGGAGCTCGCGGGGAAAAGCAAGACGATATGGTGGAGAGCGAGCCGTTCATCGATGCGGAGACCGGTGTTCCCGTGCATTCCCTCTACGCCGATGTCAGACGTCCCACTCCTGAGATGCTCGATGGCCTCGACGCGCTGATTTTCGACCTGCAAGACGTCGGCGTGCGCGTATACACGTTTATCTGGACCATGACGCTCGCCATGGAAGCCTGCCGGGAGGCGGGCTTGCGATTCGTCGTGCTGGATCGTCCAAACCCTATCGGAGGCACGCTCCGAGAAGGGCCGGTGCTTCGACCGGGCTTCGAGTCGTTTGTGGGATTGCACCCCATTCCCTTGCGGCACGGTTTGACTGTGGGAGAAATGGCTCGGCTGGCCAATTCCCACTTTGGGATTGGGTGCGAGCTGGATGTTGTGCCGTGTGAGGGTTGGGAGCGAGGCACGTGGTTCGACGGCACGGGCCTGCCGTTCGTGCCGCCTAGTCCCAATCTGCCCACGCTGGATTCTTGCACAGTGTATCCGGGAATGGTGTTGTTGGAAGGCACCAATCTGTCGGAAGGTCGTGGCACCACCCGACCGTTCGAGACTTTTGGCGCTCCGTTTCTGGAGGCGCGTACAGTGGCCGAGACGTTGCAAGACCAGGGATTGCCCGGTGTGAAATTTCGGGCGTGTCACTTCGAACCGACCTTTCAGAAACACGCCGGTGCCCGCTGTGGTGGCGCCCAGATTCACGTAACCGACCGCGCCACATTCGAGCCCGTGCGCACGGCAGTCACGATCCTACAACAGGCGAAAGCTCTCGCTCCCGCCGACTTCTCCTGGCGCGATCCCCCCTTTGAATACGAAACCGAGAAGAAACCCATCGATATTCTTTGGGGGAACGATGCGTTGCGGGAAGGGATCGATGCCGGGATGACGGCCGATGCCATCCTTGCTGGCGGCGGCGATGAGATGCGGGCGTTTGAGGAGCTGGTGGAGGAGTATCTGTTGTATTGAGATGGGGGCACGGGGGCACAGGGGCACACATGGGCATGTCAAATCTGCGATTTGCAACCTGCCATCTGCAATCTGAAATCTCTCCCTCTACTCGTCGACCACGGCGTCTCCCTCGACGTCTTTCCCGTCGTCGGCATCGGTTCCTTCGTCCTTGGACTTCTTGTCCTTACCTTTAGCAGGTTGCGGAAAAAGTCGGGTAATGGACGATAGCATCGCGAGCCGGAAGTTCTTATCGTAGAGGGACCTCGATGGGAGTGCCACGATGCGCGGGAACAAGACGAATCAGTCGGCGCTGTTCAGCTATATCAGTGCGGAGGATCGGGTGCCCTCCGACCATCCGTTGCGCGCCCTGCGGGCGCTGGTGGACCCGGTGTTAGCCCGGCTCTCGCCGCAGTTGGACCGGCTGTACGCGCGGCGGGGCCGGCCGTCGATTCCCCCGGAACATTTGTTACGCGCGTTATTGCTGCAGGTGGTGTATACGATCCGGAGCGAGCGGCAGCTGATGGAGCAGCTCGATTACAACATCCTGTACCGATGGTTTGTGGGGTTGAATCTGGACGACGCGGTGTGGGTGCCGACGGTCTTTACGAAGAATCGGACGCGGCTGGTCGAGGGGGGCATCGCGGATGCGTTTCTGGCCGAAGTGTTACAGGAGGCGGAGCGGCGGGCGTTGTTGTCGAATGAGCATTTCACCGTCGACGGGACCTTGCTGGACGCGTGGGCGAGTCAGAAGAGTTTTCAGCCGAAGGCCGGCACCCGCCCGCCAACGGACGATGATCCGGGGAATCCGAGCGTGACGTTTCGCCAGGAGAAACGGACGAATGCGACGCATGCGTCGCGGACGGACCCGGAGGCGCGGTTGACGCGGAAGAGTGGGGGGCAAGGCGCGCAATTGGCGTACTTGGCGAGTGTGTTGATGGATAATCGGCACGGGCTCGTGGTGGCGACCGACGTGACGCAGCCCGGCTACGAGGCGGAGTGTGCGAGTGCGCTGGCGATGGTGGGGAGCTTACCGCCGACGGCCCGGCGTCGGACGTTGGGGGCGGACAAGGGTTATGATCGGTGCGGGTTTGTCGACACGCTGCGGGCGTTGGGCTGGACGCCCCACGTCACGCCGAACGTGCACCGCACGCGGTTGCGGAGCGCGGTGGATGGCCGGACGACGCGCCATCCCAGCTATGCGATCAGTCAACGGCAGCGCAAAAAAGTGGAAGAGATCTACGGGTGGGGCAAGACGATTGGGTTGTTACGCAAACTCCGACATCGCGGGACCCCGCGGGTCGGGTGGGTGTTTACGTTCACGGCCGCGGTCTACAATCTGATGCGGATACGCACCCTGACCCTGGCCGGAGGCAGCCCCTGATGGGGCAGTGTGGGCCGCATTCGTCACGCCGACCGCACCGCGGGGGCGGTAATAGGGGACCGCACGCTGGTACACCGTCGTGTTACCCGGACAAACGCGGCTCACCATCAATTTTTCCGCAACCTGTTAGACTTCTTTTTCTTGGATTCGGCCTTGTCCGGGTCGGCGTCAGTTTTTGTGTCCTCTTCCCGCAGCCAATCGACGACGAGCAGCGCGCCAACGACGAAAAGGATCAGTTTGGGCAGTGACGTCAAACGTAGATGAATCATGCAAAAAGGTCCGTGAGGGGGATAAGAGTACTCCTTAATAAGATAGTACGATCTGGAGGAGGTGGAGTTTCAGGGTGGGGAGTGGGGAATAGGGTGTAGGGGGTAGGGGGTCGGGGGTCGGGGGTCGGGGTTGGGGGCCCTCTCTCGTCTCCCGTCTCACGTCTCACCTCTCACGTCTCCCGTCCCCCGTCTCCCGTCTCACGTCTCACGTCTCACGTCTCCCCTCTCACTTCTCACTTCTCACTTCCCACTCAGATAGCCACTCGCCCCCTGGGCCAGTAGACTTGGATCCATGTTGACGTCGCGCATCCGACTCTTGACCGCGTTCGCCCTGCTTTATGTCATTTGGGGATCGACGTATCTGGGCATCCGATTTGCGATCGAGACGATTCCGCCGTTCTTGATGGCGGGCGTGCGGTTCCTGGTCGCCGGTGGGATCTTGTACGCGTTCGTCATGCTCCGCGGCGCTCCCGCCCCGAGCCGTCGCCAATGGATTACCGCGTCGATCATCGGGGCGCTCCTGTTGCTGGGTGGTAACGGAGCGGTGGTGTGGGCCGAGTTGCGAATGCCGTCCGGGCTCGTCGCACTGTTGGTGGCGACGGAGCCGTTGTGCGTTGTCCTCATCGACTGGGCGAGGCCGAAAGGACTCCGACCCCGTCCCGGGGAGTTGATTGGCCTGATGCTCGGTTTCGCCGGTGTTGCCATCTTGGTGAGCCCAGCGGGCCTCCTGGGTGGGGGGCTCGGGATAAATCCGCTTGATGCTGTCGTGGTGCTTTTTGCCGCTGTGAGCTGGGCGTTGGGATCGATCTACTCGCGGCACGCGCCGGTGCATCAATCAGCATTTCTCATGACGGGGATGAAGATGTTGACCGGCGGATTCTTGCTGCTGCTGGCGGGGACGGCCGCCGGCGAGTGGTCACGGCTCGACGTTGGCGCCATCTCGGCGAAATCTTGGTTTGCGCTTGCCTATCTCATCGTTTTCGGGGCGCTGATTGCGTTCACGGCCTATATCTGGTTGCTCAAGAACACGACCTTGGCGCGCGCGTCGACGTACGCGTATGTCAATCCTGTCGTGGCAGTGTTGCTCGGATGGTCGTTGGCAAGCGAACCCATGAACAGCAGGGTGGTCGTGGCGGTTGCGGTCATCGTCGCCGGTGTTGTGATCGTCGTGCGAAGTCACGCATCGCCCGTAGCCGACGATGTCGGCTGACAGTGGCAGTAGGAGCTTGGCCTACCCCCGCTCCCGTCTCCTCGAGACGCGTTTGACGATCGGGCGCATCCAACGATTCCGCAAAACGGCGATCAGTAACTTGTATTGCCAACCTGTCACGCAAATAACTTGATCCCGCTGCAGCGCGCGAAACGACATGTCCACAACCTTGCCTGCCGAAAACCAGAGAAATTTTGGGATGTCACCTCGATCGAACGTGTGAGCCAACTCGGGTGTGTCGTGAAATTCCGTGTACGTGAACCCGGGGCACAGGGCTTGTACTTTCACACCAGTACCACTCAACTCCATCGAGAGCGACTCGGAAAATGCGTTGAGAAACGCTTTCGTCGAACAATACATCGAACTTCCCGGGGCTCTGAGAATCCCGGCGACCGAGGAAACGTTGATGATGGCTCCATGCTTTGCGGTAACCATGCCCGGTATCGCGGCGTGGCACAATCGCACCGCGGCCTCACAGTGCACACGCAACATGTCGAGGTTGCGATTCAACGCCACCTTTGGGAACCGCCCGCTTGTGCCGAAACCGGCGTTGTTGACCAGATACTCGAGGTTCGGATGTGCCCGAACTATTTGCTCGATAGTTTCGAGGTCAGATGGTTGTGCTAAATCCGTCGATACGACTTTAGCCTCGACACCGAATTGCTCTTCGATTTCTCGGGCCAGTGCTTCCAACCGGTCCCGCCGTCGGGCAACCAGGATGACGCCGTGACCCATTCGTGCAAGCTTGCGTGCGAACGCCGCGCCGATACCACTGGAGGCACCCGTGATGAGTGCGAAGCCACGACTCACCGCTCCAGGCTCCCGGCCCCCGGCTCCCCAACGTCGACATCCCAAACGCCGGTTTCGACGCCGCCTTCCGTCCTGACTTGCACCCACATTCTGTAGGTCCCCGGCTGATCGAACACGAACGGAAATGTGACGACGTTGGTTGAATCTTGGGGTTGCCGCATTCCCCGCATTGCACCGTCGGTGTCGCTCCCTTCTTCTCTTTCAAAACGCTTTTGCGCCGCCATGTTGATGGATCCGCTGGGATGAAGGTGCACGAACACGGATCCGTCGTCGCGGCTCACGGCGGCATGGCTCATCATGCCCATGTAGGGTCGAAGGGTGGCCGGCGCGCCGTCGGCGTCGTTCACAACAAATCGCAACGAGACCTCACGATCGACGGCCAGTTCTTGGCCGGTGCGGTCCCAGGTGATCGTACGGCCACTTTCCAGCGCATACGCCGTTTCCGTTGCGTCCCCACGCGACGGCGTAACCGTCCAGGAGTCGTCTGCGTCCGGTAGCAGGCGCTGCCTTCCCTCTGCGGTCGAGAGCCATGCATCGGCCCCGATGACCTGCACACCGCCTGTGCTTTCGGCGGCTTCGTTGGTGTCGAGTTGCAACTCTGGTACTGCGACCGTGTCGGTCAACGTTTGTACGAATCCGCTCTCGTGCACGATGTCAGCATAAACGCGGTAGTCCCCGCTCGGAAGAGACGCCGGCAGCACCACGTGGAAAGAACTCGTGTCGAACGACACGGGATGAATGTGCGCGAACGCGTTGAGGTCGCCGTCACGCACAATAAACATGTGCATGAGCTTGCCGTGGTCCGGCATCAACGGTGTCCATTGGCGTCCCATCCACGTTTCATCCTCGATGGTCAGTGTCATCACTCGGACGGGTCCCGGCGTGACCGCCGTGGCGACTTCGAGGGGGCGGTACATACTACTTCGGTACGCACCGTCCACCGCGTCCCACCAGTTGCGCCCGCCGACCAGTGCCAACACGAGCACCGCGCCGCCGCCCACCATCGCCGCGCGGCCGCGGAACGTGCGCTTGGCATCGGGATGGTCTCCGGGTGGAAGGACGGCTTCGCGAACGGCCGCGCCAAAAATCGTGAGTGCGCCGACGAACAAGAACAACCCACCTGCAAGCAATGCGATACCCATCGGGACACTCATCGCGAGCCTGCGTTCGGCCAAGGCGAGCACCGGCACAAACGCCGTGCCTGTGCCGTCGTCGCCATCGATGGTGACGTGCACGCTGTACGATCCCCGCGACATGAGCCACAGCTCGGCGCTGTACAAGTTGGGCTCACCCGCGACGGCGATCGCCGTATCTGCCGGGGGTGCTCCTTCCAGCCCCGCATCCCACCGCAACGGACGCACGGTTACGCGTCGAACGCCCTGACCACCGGTGATGCGCACGCTGATCTGTGCCAGTCCCGGCACGACTCCGGGAGTCCGCACTATGACGCGAATGTCGTAAGGACCCGCCGGACCCGCGAAGTACGCATTGGAATTGCCGACATGCGCGGTCACGACAAGGATGATCGCCACCCAACACCACCCTCCCCGACGGGCCCCTTCACCCCGCCCCGCCCCCCGACGGGCCCCTTCACCACCCTCAGCCCCCGACGGGCCCCCTCACCCCGCCCAACCACCCGACGGACAGACGGAAAGCACACCCTACGCATCCCTTCTCCCTTCTCACCTCTCACTTCTCACCTCTCCCCTCTCACGTCTCACGTCTCACGTCTCACGTCCCACGTCTCACGTCCCACGTCCAACGTCTCACGTCCCACGTCTCACGTCTCACGTCCAACGTCTCACGTCTAACGGGATAAGTGCCACAGGATCCAGGTCACCTAGGTGTCACAGGATGCAGGTCGGAGTGTCACAGGATCCAGGTCAGGAGTGTGGTTTATAGTATTTGAACGAAACACTAGTTCGGGGGTCAAGGTGCGTAAAAAGGCCGGACCGAGGAGCGACGTCGAAAGATGGTTGCCGCGGTTCGGCGGGGTGCCTCGCTGCGTGCGGTGGCGCGCCGGTTTCACGTGAGCCTCCAGACCGTGCAACGGTGGGTGCAGCGCGTCGGCGGCCAGCGGCTGGATCGAGTCGATTGGTCTGACCGGTCTCACCTCGCGCACACGATTCATCGCACGGAAGCGGCCGTAGAAGATGTCGTGCTGACGCTGCGGCGAGAGCTGCGTGACACGAGCGACCTGGGGGAGTACGGGGCCGCTGCCATCTACCGCGAGATGCGCGACCGTCACTATCGCAGCGTCCCCGCGGTGCGGACGATCGGCCGCATCCTGGCCCTGGACGGTCGCCGGCGGATCCGTCGCCCCCCACCGCCCCGAGGCTGGTATCTGCCTGAGGTGGCCGCGGGCTGTGCGGAGCTGGACAGCTTTGACATCGTCGAAGGGTTGGTGATCAAGGGTGGCACCGAGGTCGAAGTGCTCAACGGCATCTCGCTGCACGGCGGATTGGTCGCGTCGTGGCCCGGTCCACCCGTCCGCGCCACCACTATCGTCGAGGCCCTGGTAACGCACTGGCGGCAGTTCGGGCTGCCAGCCTATGCACAGTTCGACAACGACACCCGGTTCCAGGGCGCGCATCAGTTCCCTGACACCGTCGGCCGTGTCACGCGCCTGTGTTTGAGTTTGGGGATCGTCCCCGTGTTCGCGCCGCCACGCGAGACCGGCTTCCAGGCGGCGGTAGAAAGCTACAACGGTCGGTGGCAGGCCAAGGTGTGGGCCCGTTTCCATCATCCCACCCGCGCGGCCCTGCAGGAGCGTTCGGATCGCTACGTGGCAGCAGTCCGCCGCCGTGCGGCACCGCGCCTGGAGGCCGCCCCGCCACGACGGACGTTTCCCGAAGAGTGGGCGTTGGACTTGCAGACCCGCCCGCGCGGCCGCTTGGTGTTCCTGCGGCGCATCAGCGAGCAGGGAACGGCCGAGCTGCTGGGGCATACCTGGCGGGTCGATCCGCGCTGGTCCCATCGTCTCGTGCGCGCCGAGGTCGATTTCGACGCCAACCGCATCCGCTTCTACGCGCTGCGGCGGCGCGAACCAGGGTCGCAGCCCCTGTTGCAGACCGTTCGCTATCGGTTTCCTCGTCATGGCTTTCAGGAATGATCGCCAATTCTCAATATGTCACGTGCGTACGCACTACCTGTCAAAGAAGCACGTCCCAAGTGACCTGCATCCTCTGACACTTGTCCTCTAACGTCTCACCCTCACCATCCAATTCCCCCACCACAATCCGACTCTTGCAGTAACCACCGCGACCCCCAGCGCAATGCCCAGCGAACCCAGGGTAGCGGTGTTGCCCCAGTACTGATATCGCCAACTTCCGAGGCGGGCGCTGTAATCCCATTGGTCGGCGCCCAAAAAGAAGTTTCTTGCGGCGGGTGAGAGCATGAAATCTGCGAAGAACCATTGGACCAAGAGGAGTACGATGAGGAAGGTCGATCCCATTGCCAGCGTGGCGAGCCACTGGTGCCTGTGTGAGGAGTCCGGCTGCAGGCGTTGCATCACGAGGTCGATCGCCGCCGCAGGAAGCACCAGTAACATGGGGAACCCCGGTGGCACCATGTGGTCGATCTGATTGTAGATCGGGCCGAGCAGTGGTGTTGCCGGAAAGAGTTGCAGAATCCAGATCATGACCATTGTGAGGATCATGTAGCCGGCGGCCGCCACGGTGGCTCCCCACCGAATGCCGGACGACCGGGATGCGGCCACCAGGAAGATCGGGAAGATGATCGAACTCACGATGTAGAAATCCGCCGATCTCCAGTGATTCGGAAACCCGATGTATTCCGTGAACATGACCGCGATCATCAGCACCAACATCCCGGCCGTATAGCTGAGGAGATAGCTCGGTCCAACGATGCTTTCCCCCACGATGTTTTTCCGGGCGAGCACCATGAGCATGGCGCCCACTTGAATCGTGAGGATTCCGGCTGCGAGCACTACGTGGGGAGGACTCAGGATCTCGACGTCGAGCCCATACGCGTTGTGCCACCAATCGTCGAAGGGACCGGACATGATCATGGCGAACGAACCCCAGATGCACACCCACGCGCCGAGGGGGGCCGTGAACCCCCAGAAACGCACACCGCTCGCCCGTTCCTCGGGACTCCCGGCAAAGGTGGTCTTCAACGCGAGCCACCCGCAGGACAGGCCTGCGACGACACCACCTGCGTAGATCGCCAAGTGTGCCGGCGTCAAAAAGGCGTCCCGACCGATCGTGCGGTGCCATGAGATGTCCCACACGACCCCAAGCACCACGCTGGTGGACGCGAACGCGACGGCCCAGAGGTACCAGGGAATCGAACGGCTGGGGGACAGATCGGCGGCGGCCACGGTCGTCATTTTGGAGTCCGGCTGGGGTCGTGACTAATGTGTCGAAGGGTCGGGGGACTAGCCAGGTGTCAACCCTTTGAACGCCAGGTCCATCTAAAATGGCAGATAAGGGAATCAACCATGTTTCTGGGAGTTTCATAATGAATCGCAGGTTTGGCCTGCTGGCGGTCGCCGTCGCCTGGGGTTTGACGATGCCCGCCGCGGCGTGGGGACAGCAACAAGGAGATCCGGACCACGAGTGGTGCGACGACGTCCGGCGGCGCCACCGTGACCGTGACCGTGACCGCTATTGTGAGGTCCGTGAGTTCACGCTCAACGCCCTTAGCCTTGTAGCGGTCGACGCGGGACCGAACGGAGGCATCACGGTCGAAGGGTGGGATGGCAGCGATATTCGGGTCCTGGCGAGGGTGCAAACCTGGTCCCGGCGTGATGACCCCGAAGATTTCGTCGGGGAAATCGAGGTCATTACCACACGACGCGAGATTCGCTCGGATGGTCCCAGCAGCCGCGACATCGGCCGGGGCAACGGCTGGTCGGTGAGCTACGAGTTGATGGTTCCGTTCGCGTCCAATCTTTCGCTCCGGACCACCAACGGCGGCATTAGCATCATGGACGTTTCGGGAAAGATGGACTTCCGGACCACAAATGGTGGCATAAGCCTGTCCGGACTGGCGGGAGACGTGCGCGGTCGGACCACGAACGGCGGTATCCGGGTCGACTTGGAGGGGGCAGAGTGGGACGGCGCGGGACTCGACGTCCAGACGACAAATGGGGGTGTGACGCTCGACATTCCCGAGGGATTCCAGGCCGATCTCGAAATTGGCACGACGAACGGCGGCTTTCGTATCGACTTTCCGATCACGGTTCAGGGTCGAATCAACCGGCGGCGGATCCGCACAGAGCTGAACGGCGGTGGACCGTTGATCAAGGCGATTACGACAAACGGTGGGGTGACGATCAGACGGAGGTAATAGGGTGTAGGGTGTAGGGTGTAGGGTGTGGGGGGGCGTGTAGGAAATTTTGTGTGTGAGCCTCTCCATCAGTCAGTAATCTTGAAACGGTCGCCGAAAAGTATGGCGAACTGGCTTCGAGCTTTCGCCCATGATACCGGTGGGCGTTTCCACGTAGCTTCGATGTTTCGTAATACGAGCCAGATTAGCTTCGTAGCGGCTTGATCGCTAGGGAAGTGCCCGCGGGTGCGTACCGACTTGCGGACCTGGCTGTGTAGACTCTCGATCGCGTTGGTCGTGTAGATGATCTTCCGGATCTCAGGGGCGAATGCAAGAAACGGAATCACCTGCTCCCATTGCCGCCGCCAACTCTGCGCGACGGTCGGATACTTGCGACCCCAGGGGCCCTGCTCGAATTCCTCGAGTTGGTGAAGGGCCGCCTCCGCGGTGTCGGCGCGGTAGATCTGTTTGAGGGCTGCCGCTAGCGGTTTGCGCTCCTTCCACCCGGCAAACTGCAGGGAGTGGCGAATCAGGTGCACGATGCACGTCTGGACGCGAGCGTTGGGGAACACCGACTCGATGGCCTCCGGAAAGCCTCGGAGTCCGTCCACGACGGCTACCAGGATGTCCTGGGTGCCACGGGTGCGCAGCTCCGTCATGACCTTGAGCCAGAACTTCGCGCCCTCGGTCTGCTCGATCCACAGCCCCAGGATCTCCTTGTAGCCCGAACACCGAATGCCGATCGCCAGATAGACGGCCTTGTTGCGCACCGTCCCCTCGTCGCGGATCTTCACGCGCAGCGCGTCGAAATAGACAACGGCGTAGACGCTCTCCAGCGGCCGGCTCTGCCACGCCTTGACCTCGTCAAGTACCGAATCGGTGACCGCGGAGACCAGGTCGGGAGAAATCTCCAAGCCATAGAGTTCCCGGACGTGAGCTTGGATGTCGCGCGTACTCATGCCGCGGGCGTACAACGCGATGATCTTCTCGTCGAAGCCGGGGAACCGACGTCGGTACTTCTCGATGAATTGGGGCGCAAACCGGCCATGACGGTCGCGGGGAATTGAAAGTTCGAGAGCGCTCGAGTCGGTCAGGACCGTCTTCTTGCTGTGGCCGTTACGGTGGTTCCCTCGAGCGTGCTCCTCCTCACCGCCGAGATGCACGTCCATCTCGGCGTCCAGAATCCGCTCAGCCAACGCCCGCTTCAGCTCGTCAACGAGCCCGTCTGATTCAAAGACCTTCTGGGGGTCGATGCCATCGAGCAGTTGGTCCACCAACTCCGGGGGGATCGACCGTTTGTGTCGCGCCATACGTGCCTCCAAAGTGCAGGTACATAGTATGGCTCACAAACACAAAATTCCTGATACTCCCGTGTGGGGTCGTAGGAGAAACCCGACACTCGACACCCGAAACCCGAAACCCGACACCCGACACCCTACACCCTACACCCCGCCCCCCCCTTCCACGATCTCTCCCCAGACCCCAGACTTCCTCCAGACCACCTGACCCACTGACTGGGGGAATCCCATGCTCCGTTGCTTTCGTCCGCTTGTTCTGGCGCCCCTCATTGGCGCTTTCCTCACGACCTCGCTCTCGGCGCAATCCCTGGATCGCCTGAGGGATGAGGCGCAGCAGGAAGTCGTCGGCATGGCCAAACAGTCACAAGAAATTGTCGACATGATCTTCAGTTTCTCGGAGCTGGGCTTTCAGGAGAAGTGGACAACCGAGTACATCACCGGCCTGCTACGTGACGAAGGATTCACGATTCAGATGGGGGCTGCGGGCATGCCAACGGGATACATCGCGACCTGGGGAAGTGGGAGCCCGGTGGTCGGGATCATGGGAGACATCGACGGTCTGCCCGAGACGTCACAGAAACCCGGCGTGGCGTATCACGATCCCTTGATTCCCGGCGGGCCGGGCCACGGTGAAGGGCACAACAGCGCTCCGGCCGTGGATGTGGTGGCGGCCATCGCTACCAAACGCGTCATGGAACGCCACGGTTTGCCGGGTACCCTCAAGGTCATCCCCGGTGTGGCGGAGGAATTGGTTTCCAGCCGCACGTACATGGTCAACGCGGGCTTGTTCGAGGACATGGACGTGATGTTGTCGACACATATCTCACGGGACTTCACGACTGCCTGGGGCATCAGCGGCTCCGGGCTCGTGTCGACGATGTTTACGTTCCACGGTGTGTCCGCCCACGGAGCGGGATCGCCATGGCGTGGGCGCAGCGCGCTCGACGGTGTGGAGCTGATGAATGTTGGGTGGAACTTCCGTCGCGAACATCTGCGGTTGCAGCAGCGCTCGCACTACATGATCCCCAATGGCGGCAGCCAACCCAACGTGGTGCCGTCGGAGGCGTCGGTCTGGTATTACTATCGCGAGTTGGACTATCCCCGTATCAAGGCCCTGCACGAACTCGGACAGCAGATGGCGCAAGGCGCGGCATTGATGACCGGCACCACGGTCACCGAGCGTGTGCTGGGCGCCGCGTGGCCATCGACTATGAGCAAACCGCTCGCCGAACGGATGCACGAGAATCTGCTACGAGTCGGAATGCCCGAGTGGTCTCCGGCCGACATACAGCTCGCCGAAGCGGCACAACGCGAGTTGGACGTCGAGGTCGTGGGGCTGCCGAGCGAAGTGAAGGAAGAGTTGAGTGAGTCGAGTCAGGGAATGGGTGGGGGTAGTGACGACATCGCGGAGGTGTCGTGGAACCTCCCGACGATTCGTCTTCGCTATCCCGGCAACATTCCCGGGATGACGGGCCACCATTGGTCGAGTGGAATCGCCATGGCCACGCCGATTGCGCACAAGGGCGCCAATGCCGGTGCACAAGTCATCGCGATGACGGCGGTCGAACTCATGGCCGACCCCGATCTCGTGGCGGAAGCGTGGCGCTATCACCGTGAAGTACAGACCAAAGACCATCAGTGGGTTTCCCTCATCCCCGAGGGCGTCGAGCCGCCAACGTTCTTGAACGAAGAGCGGATGGCACGGTTCCGCCCGATGCTGGAAAAATTGAAGTACGATCCGTCGAGATATGCCACGTATATGGAACAGCTGGGGATTACGTATCCGACGATCCAGGAGAAGGCGGAGGACGAGAACAAGTAGCGGGAAGTGAGACGTGAGACGACGTAAGAGGTGAGAGGTGAGAGGTGAGAGGGCCCAACCCCTCGCCCCCAGTGGAGTTGGGTGGGACCTTCTCACGTCCCACGTCTCACGTCCCACGTCTCACGTCCCACGTCCCACGTCTCAGGAGAGCGTCGAGGATATCCACGCACTTGGTGTCGAAGTGCGTTCCCGAATCGGCTCTAAGCTCGTCGAGGGTCTCAGCAACCTGAAGTGCCGGACGATAGGGGCGCGCCGTGGTCATGGCGTCGAACGCGTCGGCCACCGCTATGATCCGCGCCGCCAGCGGGATCTCGTCACCGTGCAGGCCGTCCGGGCCGCCGCTGCCGTCCACGTGCTCGTGGTGCCAGCGTACCACGTGGCGGACCGTGGGATCGGCGTGTACCAGGGGCGCCACGATTTCTTCTCCCACCACCGTATGCCGCATGACGACGGCATACTCGTCGGCGCTGAGTCGGGCCTGCTTGTGGAGGAGGCTCTCCGGCACGCCGATCTTTCCGATGTCGTGTAGCTCGGCCGCGAAGCCAATCTGGCGTATCTCGTTTGATGGGCGACCCAGCTCGTGGGCCATCGCCTTGGCGATCGCAGCTACCCGCAAGGAATGCCCGGCGGTGTAAGGGTCCTTGGCCTGAAGGGCGTGGGCCAACGATTGGAGCGCGCAGAGGAACACGTCGGCGTTGGGCGTTGCTGGCGGCTCGGGCCGGGGCAGGGGCGGGGGCGGGGGCGGGGGCGGGAGCGGCAACGTCGATTCCGATCGTAGAAGCGCGTTTCTCACCGACGCCGCGGATACGTAGGTTTTTGGGACCGCTCGGGGCCGCCAAGCCCGTGTCCGTTGCCGGGAGTGGGTAGCGAGTGATCTAGCCGTAGTTTCATCCCGCATTGTCGTGGTTTGGTGTTTCACAGGATCCCCCCTCCCGAAAAAGCCAGGCTGACGATGGGCCTTCGCCTCTCTAGCCGGGCAATTCTGGGGCCCAACCGTACCAGAGCCCTAACCAGTTGCTGTAAAACAGTCTACGAGATTTCAATGCCTGGTTCAAAATGACTCAGATATGCCCATGCCTGGTTCAACTCGTCCCAATCATGCCCGGATTCCAAGGGAGAGTCGGGTGGTTGTGTTACCAGTCACGGCATTGAGGTGGCCTTTGGGTGAGTGGTTCAATCGGACCCATCTGGTACGAAGTGACCCATCGGACATGCGGCGTGGGCGAAGCCAAGTAACGGCTGGTGTTGCGGTTACGGCAACCGGCCGACTCGGTACGCATCGTGCGTGGAGGATTAGTGGAAAAGATCCGGATCATCATTGTGAACTTCTCAGATTCTTTCGCCCAAGTGTGGAACGACCTGGCCGACGACCTCGGTGTCGAGGCCGAGCTGCTGGACGGGAGGGATCCTGACGCGGCTGGGCCCGATGTGGCGGCGTTCGTCCTCGCGGCCGGCGGGGCCGAGCGCGAGGTGGTCGATTGGCTCGACAACCACGAGCCGCCACCTTGCGTTCCCACGTTTGCGATTGGGTCGGACACCAGTCGTCGCGTCGCCACACAGATCGTGGCGTGCGGGGCGCGCGATTATTTCGCCCTTCCGGAAGATCTGGAGATTCTGCGCAATGCCCTGGCCTCGGTTGTCGAGCAACGCCGTGTGGCGTTGCGCCGCATGGCGAAGCGGCACGAGGAGACCAAGGATCACGCTTTTGCCGCGATCATTGGCGAGAGCGAGGTACTAAAGAAAGCACTCGCACGAGCGGCGCGAATCCTGCCGCGCTCTGACGCGACGACGTTGATCGTTGGAGAGACGGGGACCGGCAAGGAACTCCTGGCTCGGGCGCTTCACGATGGCGGGCCACGACGCGGTGCGCCGTTCATCGCGGTCAACTGTTCCGCCCTCCCGGATCGACTCATCGAATCGGAATTGTTCGGCCATGAACGCGGCGCGTTTACCGATGCCGGAGCGACGAAACCTGGGTTATTCGAGGTCGCGGACGGCGGGACACTGTTTTTGGACGAGATAGGCGACTTGGCGATCGAGCTTCAGGCCAAGTTCCTCCGCGTTCTTGAGGACAAGGAAGTTCGCCGGGTCGGGGGAACGAAGTCACGCAAAGTCGATGTTCGCATCGTTGCGGCGACGCACGAAGATCTCTCGAACCGCATTCAAGATGGTCGTTTTCGCGAAGATCTTTATTTCCGTCTCTGTGTCATTACCCTGTCGCTTCCTCCGCTCCGCGACCGCGGCGACGACCTCTTGTTGCTCGTGGACGTCCTTCTCAAAGAATTGGCCACGCACCACGACCTTCCGGTACCCGCGGTGTCTCCCGAGGCGCGCCGGGCGCTACTGGACTATCACTGGCCGGGAAACGTACGCGAGTTGAAGAACGCGGTGGAGCGGGCACTGCTGCTGTCCCCTCGCGGAGAGTTGGATCCGCGGGAATTGCGATCGGAGTCGGAGTTGGCTGCGCCGCAAGGCGGTCCGATTCCGTTTCCCGCTCGTCTCGATGACATCACGACCGCGGCGGCTGGCGCCATGCTAGAAGTCGCGGACGGTAACCGGAGTGAAGCCGCACGCCGTCTTGGAATTTCACGTAGGCGTTTGCGGCGTCTGCTGGAAGGTGAGAGGGAAGAAGGCTGATGTCGATGGAAAGAGGGAGCTATGTGTAAGAGAACGTTTTTCGTCGCGGCGGGTCTACTGGCAGCTGTTGCCTGTATGGACCCCACTGGGCCCCCGTCCTTGGAAGATGGGTCGTGCGACGAGATCGCTGTGCTGGGGCAAATGGCCGGTAGTAACGGTGGCGACCTCGAATCGTACAACGCTGTAGGCGGAAATTATGACGGCGATGTTGATAGCGTAGACTCGTACTTAGAAGAAAATCACCTGCGACTGGGGGAAAGAACGCCCCAGGAATCGACGAGTGTGGGTCTTCAGTCCCAGGCAAGATGGAGTCGTTGGAGCCCTGGGGATGCGGAGAAGTCGACCAAGCAAAACGACCTTGGCTCGTGTGGTGCGAAGTTCTCTGACACGGCAGTGTCCTGGTAATCGTGGATCGAGACGTGCGAAAGTCGCTAGAGAAACTGAATACGGCGCTCCAACTCTCCGAAAGTGGCCAGCACTCGGCTGTCGTCGAATTCCTGTCTCCATGTTCGCAGGAGGAGATCGAAGACTCGCCGACGCTGGCGTTACTGTTGGGTTCGGCGCTGGCCCGGTTGGGACGGCACACCGAAGGCGGGCCGCTGGTCGAGATCGCGTTGGCTCGCGCGCGGGAGCGTGGGGATCATGCAGTCGAGTTGCATGCCCTCAACGCCCGCGGGGCCATGGCGCTCGTGACCGGGAAAATCGACGACGCCGAGAAATATTTTACCAACGCGTTGACGACCGCCAAACGCTTGGATGATCTGGAGGCTGTGGGTCGTAGCTCAAACAACCTAGGGATCATCGAGTACTACCGAGGTCGTTGCGGTCGAGCGGTAAGCGCCTACAACATCGCCCTGGTCGCATTCCAACAGGTCGGCTCCAAGCGTGGCGTGGCGGAGGTCGAGCACAATATCGGACTTACGTATCGGGAAGAAGACCAGTTGGAGTCGGCTTTGGAACAGGCGGGCCGGGCGGTCCGTGCGGCCAACGACGCCGAGGATCGGGCACTTAGCGCACTGACATTGGCTGCTCAAGCCGAGGTGCGCGCGCTGATGGGCGACACCCGTTTAGCCCGTCGCGACATCGATCAGGCCTTAGCCATCCACCGGGACTTGGGAGACGAGCCCCAGGAATCGGTTGATCTGCGCGTGCTCGCTCGGATCCTGTCAATGAACGATGGCACCGACGAAGCCGAAAGGCTGCTTCGCGATGTTATCGATCGGGCGAAGGCGGCCGGCCGACCGAAGCTCGTGGCCGACGCCGGTCGTGACCTGGCACGACTGCTCGAGAAGATGGGGCGCCCAACCGAAGCCGTGGAAGTGGCGCGGGAAGCAAGGGTGATCTACAGTGAATTCGGCGCTCAAGCCGAGGTGCGCAGACTCGACGAGATGATTGAGCGGATGGGGTGAGGTGTAGGTTGTAGGGTGTAGGGTGTAGGGTGTGGGTCTTGAGACAGTGTATAAAGTAAGGGCGGCCTCCGATATAGGGCCGCCCTTGTACTACACTCGACACCCGACACCCGACACCCGACACCCTACACCCTACAACCTACCGCAAGCCCGAGCTTCAAGATTCTTGCGATGAGGCGGTCATACGTCATCCCCACCATTTTCGCCGACTCCGCGAAATCTTCGTCACGTGCAAGGTCAGGATTGGGATTCGCCTCCAGGAGAAAGAGCTTGCCGTCCTCCGTCAGGCGGAAGTCCATTCGGGCGTAGCCCGTCAATCCCAGGATCCGATAAACCCGCTTGCTCAACCTGACGATGCGATCGGCGACACCGTCCTGAAGATCCTTCGCCGCACCGGTCTGGATGCCGTGTTTCTTCTGGTAATCGAGATTCCACTTGACTCGCTCGGTTGCGATGTGGGGTGTGCCGTCCGGAAGCTTCTCGAACCGCATCTCCCATACAGGGAACGTCTGCAATCGCTGGTTCCCAATCACTCCGAGATACAACTCGCGGCCCTCGATGTACTCTTCCGCGACGGCATCCGTACCGATCTGTTCGTGGATGAACCGTACCCGCTCATTGAGTTTTTCGTCGTTGACGACGAGCGAGGCTTGTGCGATCCCGGTGGATCCATGTTCGGTGCTCGACTTGACGAAAAGGGGAAAGGACAGGCGACGTGGTCTGCGGATTGCCCGGCCGCGTTGAAAGACCGCGAAGTCAGGAGCAGGGATTCGATGATACCGCAGGAGCTTCTTGGCAAGCACTTTGTCGTCGGCTACCTGGAGGCCCGTCGGATGACAACCCGTGAACGGTTGGTGCATGAGCTGCAGGTAGCCCAGCACGTACGGAACGTAAATTCCCTCGCCGCGGAACTCCTCCAGGAGATTGAATGTGATATGGGGTTTCCAGTCGAAGAGGCTGGTCCGAATCGCCGCCACCTCATCGATACCGCCGAGTAGTTTCGTCTCGTGCTTGAGGCGTTTGAGGGCACTGACGACGTGGTATTCGGTCCTCCACGGCGCGATTTCCTTTTTCGACAGGCCCTTGAGGCTCGTCGGCAGCTCAATGTTCTGGTGTGTTAAGGCCAAAACACGGAGCTTCACACAGGCACCACGTGCTCAATCCGACGGAATTCGGCGGTCATCTGTGCAACTATATCGAGGAGCTCGGGTCGTATTTCGTCGGCGGGCCGCGAGGCGCGGAGGTCGAGTTCACGGCACCGCTTGGTCAGGTCTTTCAATACGAGATTGACGACATACTCTTTTTCGAAGTCGTCGCCTGCGAGCCGTCGCCGTGTACCCGCTGCCTCGCGCGCAAACAACGCGGCCGCCGAACCGTTGGATCCTCTTGGGTCTCCAGAGAAGAGTCGTTTCAAAGAGCGGTCATATTCGTGGCGGTCGTGCGGAAGGTATTTCCGTCTCTTGTTGCTGTAGTGTGTTCGTAGGGTCCGGCGAAGTCGGTGCAACGGATCGATGTGTGGTGCGGGCTCAACGGGTGGGCGCACACCGGCAATCTCTCCCATCAATTCATCCACGTACTCTAATTTCCGGATCGCTGGCCAATCGTGGTACCGTTTGCGCCATCCCGATCCCGACTGAAGCCAAACCGCAAACGTTTCGGCGAAATCCTCCGACGGATGGCTTTGCGCATACCACCAGTCCATGTGAAGGACGTACCTTCGACTTCGCGGCTTTGGGATGTAACGGTCGGGGTAACGCTTTGTGGCCCTACCGAACAACTTCCTCCACCGGCGCCTGCAATGCAGGCGGTAGGCGGTTTCGATGGCGTGTCCTGCTTCATGGCGGAGTAAACGCAGGCACCACGCTTTGGTCCCCCCTTCCACTTCAAACATCTGCGTGGCCTCGAGTCGGATCAGGCGGGGATGCGCCAAATAGAACGGCACCGCGATACCCGGCACGTTTTCGGGGACAAACCATTCGTCAGAGAGCCAGACCGGCGGGTGCAGGCGCAGGTCGCGCTGTCGCAGTTCCCCATAGAGCTGCCGGACTCCATTCGCGACCGGTGTATCAGCGAGATTGAGATTCAGGTCGCACAATCTCATTGCAAGCAAATCGTCGTCTGACATTCGACTCCACGACGGTCCGCGGCGTGGCGTGATGTCGCGGTGCAGGCGCGGCGTTTTGGTCGGGCGTTCCAGCAGTTTGGTCATTGGTCGTCCGCGCTATCCGTGATTATCGATAATTCCGGGGTCCGGGAGTCGGGAGTCGGGGGTCGGGAGTCGTTCAAGGTAAGACTTGGGATGCGGGAGGTGAAGCGTTTCCTAGCGCGGGGCCCCGATCCCCGATCCCCGACCCCCGACCCCCGGGACCCCGACCCCCGACTCCCGACTCCCGATCCCCGCTCTCATCTCACCCTCGACAACACGAACTCCAACTCCTCGAGGTCACCGTTGCGCTGCCGGACCGCAACGTGTATCCGCATCCGATGTTCGGTTTCCAGGCGGTACGTGAGGCTGTTGAATTGAATTAATCCCGGCTCAACGTGGGCGAGCCGGAATTTCACCATCTCCTCTTTGTCCTCCCATCCCGTCATGTCCGGGTTGAAGTGCTTGAGCCGGAGCACGAGCGAGCCTTCGTGCTCGGTGAGCGCGAACATCTCGTAGAAGATCACCTCACCATCGGCCGCCGCGCGGAAAACCCCCGGCATTGCACCGCCGCTGGGTTCCATCCAATACTCCTCAGAGATCCCGCCAAGTCCCGGGCCCCGCCAATGGCCCTGAAGCCAGGCGACGTCGGCCAGGGTCGCGGGCGGCGATGTCACCCCGGAATCCAGCCTGATGGTGTGCTCGGTATGGCGGCTCTGGGCGTTGAGCGGGGAAACCGCCGCAGCGGCCAGAATCGCCGTGGTGCCCGTGGTCAGGATGAAACGCGCAAGTGAATCCCAGGTTCCGTACAGCATATCCGCCTCCTGGAGGGGTTGGTCCGCACCACTACCTATCTAACAGACGAACAGTCGGTTGGAAAATCGACAGGGAAGAAGGAGGGGCAGGACTTTCGTGCTGCCTAGCAGGGTGCTGAAAAAGGCCGACGCGGCGGCAGCCGAGGGGAGCGGGCGCCGGACGCGTTGGACGCCGGGGCGCTCGGTCCGGGACCCACCATACGGAAACCGGGCTGGTTCGGGGGCTTATGTCCCGGCCGGGCGCCCCGACGTCCCGGCGTCCTCAGCCCGCTCCCCTCGGCTACCGCCCCTCGGCTGCCGCCGCCTTGTGGCTTTTTTCAGCACCCTGCTAGAAGTAGACAGAGACCTGCGTGTACACGAAGTCACCGTAGGTACCGAACTCTGACTGGAATTGCGGTGGCGCGGCTGTTGAGAATTGCGGTGTGGAGCCAAACGATAGCAGGCTGCCCACGCTGACGCGGGTGTTTTGCCCGAAATCGTAGACGACGCTTGGTGTGAGGGCGATGCTGGGATCTCCCAGGTTCATCAGACTGGAAGTAGCTACTGACAGGCGATCGCTCGGTCGATACGACACCAGCGCTCCAAGCATGTGTCGACCGAGATAATAGGTTTCGCCGCGCGCAAAGTCGGCGGTCGCCAACTGACCCGCATACTGCTCGCTCCGATTGGACCCGAGCCCATTGTGGTGGTACTCGAGGGAGAACACCACACTCGACGAAACCCAGTCGGCTCCGATGGTGGTTCGGATTCGACGTAGGTCTTCGTCGTCGATCTCCCACGGCACACCAATTTCACCGCGCAATTTCCATTTATCTATGACAAAGGCCGCACCGGCGAGCCCGATCAGTTCGCGCCAGAACTTTCCGGCGCCGACGTACACATCGGCCACGGGCAATTCGATGGTCGCACGGATACCCGCCGACAGGTCACGGGACGACCCGCGATCGGCAATGACCGCGTCCAATTCGACCCCCTCGGCCGGATACATCAATGCGCGGATGGCGTCGAGCCCTGGTTTTTCTTCGGTATCGAGCTCGAACGGGCTGAACTGCGCCCACAGGTCGGCTATCGGGAAAAGATTCGATATTCCCCACGTGACTGCCTGCCGGCCGATCGTGAGGTCGACGACGTCAGAGTAGATTGTTACGGCCAGGCGGTCCAGATCGTGCCACACGCGCAGGTGATTTTCATCGACCAAGGTGGTTTCGAGATCGATGCTTCGACCCGGAACCGCGCTCACACCGAAGCCGAGCACGTCGCGCCCGCCGCCGCCGTCCGATGAGGAATATTGGGACTGCAGTCGATTGTGAACGTTGAGCCGAAGCCACCCGCCAACGTCGAGCAGCCATTTGAGCCGGATCACCTCGCCGTTGAACGCGACCCGTCGATCGGTGACAATTGGATCGTAACCCAAATCCTGAAACCCGGTCAGCGATCGTACATAACCGCCGAGGTTGAGCGTCACCTCGTTTCCCGAATTCGCCTGTGCGCTTCCCACACGCACGAGTCCCGTTGAGAGAACCAGGGTGCCAAGAACCGCCCCGACGATTCGGTGCACGAACGTCACATGACGTCGTCCGCGGCGCCGTCTATGTGGCCATCGAGTAGACGGATCAAACGCCGTGACCGATTGAAGACGACGGGATCGTGCGTCGAAAAGAGGAAGGTGGTTCCAAGTTCCCCGTTGAGTTCTCGCATGAGTTCCATCAGTTCGGCAGACGTTTCGCTGTCGAGGTTTGCCGTGGGTTCGTCGGCAAGCACGAGACGAGGTTCGGTGGCGAGCGCGCGGACGACGGCCACCCGCTGTTGCTGGCCTCCGGATAGCTCGTGAGGTTTACGATCGGCCGTGTCCGCAAGTCCCACCCGGTCGAGCAGGCTCATGACCCGTGTGCGTCGCTCCCCGGCGGGAACCCCGCGTAACAAAAGCGTGAACTCGGCGTTCTCATACGCCGTCAATACGGGTACGAGGTTGTATGCCTGGAAAATGAAACCCACCGTGTCCAGGCGAAATTCCGCTGCCTCGCCTCTGTCGAATTGCGACATATCTTGTCCTGCAACGGTGATCGTACCCGAGTCCGGTTTATCCAACACGCCGATGAGGTTCAACAGTGTGGTTTTTCCCGATCCCGAAGGACCGACCAACGCGGTGAACTCTCCGTCGTGGAGGTCCATGTCGACGCCTCGAAGCGCGTGTACCTCGAGCGTTCCCTGGCGATAGACGCGCGTCACGCCCCGCACCTGAATCAACGACGATTCGGTCACGGCCAACCCCCCTGGGTTACCCGCATTGGGCATCGATTCGTAAATCATATCTGTTCCATTCATCCTTCGTAGAAACACGGATTGATCATTTGTAGAGACACGGATGACTATTCGTAGAAACGCATCGCTTCGGCCGGTACCAGGCGGGTTGCGCGCCAGGCCGGATACACCGCGCTCAATACGGTTGCGGCGCCGACAAATAACGACCCGACGAGCCACTTCATGGGGTTGATGGAGCTGCGAATGACCATATCCGCAAAGTTCACCCCAGCGATGTCCATCTCGTCGAAACCGTAGATCGATAGCGAAATGCCCCAATGGTCGATGGCCAGATGGCTCCCCAGGCCGAAGGCGAGCCCGACACCCATCGCCAGCGCCGTCATCAAAATGGTTTCGGAAATCATCAGGCGGCCTATGCGTACGCCCTTCATGCCCAGCGCCGACAGCAATCCCAATTCGCGAACGCGCTCCATCACGGCCATCAAGAACGTGTTGGTCACCGAGAAAAGCACGACCAGCAAGATGACCGCCAGGTAGATATATCCGAACGCGTCATCCAACTCGATGAAACCGACCATTTCGGGTACGGCCTCGGGCCATGGAAGAATCTCGAGGTCAGCGGCCGCCACACCGAGTGCCTCCTCGATAGCGATGGCCACGCCGTCTCCAGTTTCGCCGTCGGCCGCCAGCACCCCGATCTGCGTGAGCATGCCGTCCATGCTCACCGTCCGGCGCGCGGCCGCGAGCGTGGTGTATCCGAGCAACTCATCGAGACTGGGTGTGCCTGTTTGTAGCACACCCGTGAGATGAAAGAGGGCACGTGTGAGTTCGCCGTCTGGGCGCGACGCGGTCAATACGACACGATCCCCAAGTTCGAGCTCCAGCTCTTCGACGATCCGCGCACCGAGCACAATCGGATCGGCCCGCTCGTCTTTGAGAAACGTGCCATGCGTGATGTCGTCCGCGATGTCGTTGAACTTCTTTTCGATTTCCGGCTGCACGGCATGGAGCAGCACCGGCCGGGCCCCGGCGGATGTGGCGACCAGTCCGGTTACGATGATTCGTGGAAGCACCAGGCCGACGCCGTTTACTTCGTGCACCTGGTCCAAGACCGCGTCCGCATCGTAGAGCACCACGTCGCTGGCTCTAGTATCCCAGTAGCCCTTTCCGTGTATGATGACGTCGCCGCCCGCTGCGAGGGTCGCTTCTCGGAGCATGCGGGTGTGTCCGTCATCGCTGATTCCCATGCTTGTGAGCATGAGGCCGTACGCCATGGCGACGGCGGAGGTCATGATCAGCGTGCGCCCGCGGTGTCTCCACAGATTACGCCAGGCGAGGCGCCAGATCATGCTATCCTCCCCGAAATCGTCGGCGCAAGGTCGATCCGTGCGGCCTGCCAGGCCGGCCACAAGCCGCTGATGACCGCGGCGAAGATCATGACCAACACCGGTTGAATTATCATGTGTGGTTCGAGCACGAAGAACAGTCGTTCGGAAAACGCAACGCCCATGTACGTGAATGCGGCGCTGCTGGTAAGCAAACTCAGATCGAAGCCTGCGGTGGCGTGATACCACGCCAGCAACCCGCCGCCGACGGCACCGATCATGGCGCCCACGAACCCAACGACGACTGTTTCCACCTCCAGCGTACGAAGCATCCGCCGGGGACGCATGCCGATCGCCATCAACACGCCAAATTCGCGTCGACGTTCGAGCGCACTCATCCGCTGGGTATTGAGGATACCGATCGCCGCGACGAGATAGATGATCAGGTACATGATCCAGTAGGAGCGGCGGAACAGGGTGATCAATTGGCTGACGGACGGGTGAATCACCTGCCACGAGCGCACCACTAGTGCGTCACCATCGACAACCGGCCCGTCGTTCGCGGTCCCCAGCTGCAACCCGGCGGCAGTCACAATCTCTCGCGCAGTCTCACGAGCCCGCGTGAGATCGGCGGTCTGAATAGAGACCTCGTGGACCTCTCCCTCCAGAGCCGTGACGTAGCGAGCATCTTCGATGTGCACATACACGGACATCCGATCGACCTGCGTATTGCCCGTTCTGATGACGCCTACCACCTCGAAAAGATCGTTGCCGAGCGACCCGTCCGAGGCTTCGAGAAATGCGACGAGCTCATCGCCCTCATTTACCTTGAGTTGCCGTGCGACACCTTGGCCGAGTACGACCTCACGTGGTGCGGGGTATTCCGGCGGCGTGGTGGCCAGCCAACGTCCGGACACCAACGCGGTCGCCACCGGCGTGGTTGCCGCTTCGCGGTCGGGATCGACGCCGAGTATCTGCACGACTTGCGAGCGCTCCTCGTTGCCGAGCAGGCCATGTGCTTTGATCCGAGGGGAGAATGCGACCACGTCCGGCATGTTGCCGATGATGGTCAACAACTCGTCCTCTGCCGTAAAGCTGCGATAGATCCGCGGCTTCTCCGCATAGGACGCCGTGTGGATCTGAATCTGTGCGGTTTGTACCGCCGTGGCGCCGCGAACCATTTGCCGCAGCCAACCTTCGTATAAGGCCAACGTCCACACCATCAGTGCCACCGCAACCGCGACGGCGGCGAACGTGAGACCAGTGCGCCAGCGGTTGCGTGCCAAGTTTCGAATTGCAAGCTTAGCAGAAATCATCTGCCACTCCGCGATCAGTTGCCCGCCACGCGGCGTAAACCACGCCGCGAGAACAGGCTGCCGTCTACCGGTATATCGAGTTGCATTTCCGCGTAGATGATTTCGGTACGCTCGTCGGGGTCATCGGCGGGTTGGAGCACCATCCGCATCGGTATCTCTCGCCCCGACACGGTTTGCACCTGATCGAACTTCATCGTCCGAACGAGTTCCCCTTCGTCGTAATAATTTGCCTGGGACGGCGTCCAGGTATCGGGGACGAGTAGGTATACCAGGCGGGTATACACGACGGGCGCATCGGGCATGGGCGTCATCGTGACTTCGAGATATCGGGCTCCGTCGATCCGGACCCACGCGAGCGACCCCTCGTGGTCGTCCAGATAGCTCGTCTCGCGTAACAAGTCATCGTTGGTGAAGTGACTGCCCATCCAGCTTTCCGACAGGAGCCCCGAGGGCACACGGATCAGTCGGTCGGCGCGCGGTGCGTAGTTCCACAGCCCGTCGCCCGTCCGCAGCGTCGCGGTTCCGGCTTCGCGAGCGGGGGAACGGATGACGATGAGCGACTCGTCGTCTCCCCGCGACCACGACTCGGCGGTCAACTCACGGATGCCGCGTTCGCCCCGAACCACGATCATGGTCATCACCGCATACGACGACGACGACCGGTAGAGATCATCGAGGTGGTCGGTCACTTCTTGGACGGTGGGGAGCGCCTGAGCGCGCGCCGAGCCGGATACACCGGTTGTCGCGATGACAACTCCGATCCAGAGAAACAAACGACGCATTAGTCCTCCCAACCTTGGTTATTGGCGTGTAGCATATCGCGGATCAGGTCGATTTGCGCGTCGGCATGCGCGACCCGCTCGTCGTGCGAGAATTCGGTCCAGTGTTCCAGCCGCCAGCGGTCGCCCGCCTCGTCCACGGCGAGGGCCACTTCGACGAGCAGCGCGAGCGGAAGGTCGGTTCGGACCACCTCGAGATCTTGACCGCGGGCGAGGATTGTACGCACCTGAACCCGACTAGCGTCCAGAATCCTCCGGGTCGCGAGGGAGCTGGGTGTCTTGAGCCGCAGTTGCCAAAACGTACGGGCCAGTCGGACGTACCGCTCGTTGGTCTTGAGAAATTCAACCGAACGACGCATGAGGTCACGGAAAGTATTCCAAAATGTCTCGGCGGTGAGGTCGTCGGCCGGAGGCATGCCCATCCCAACCGTCAGCCGCGACGAGGCCTGCTCGATCACGGTCGCGAAGAGGTCTTCCTTGTCGTCGAAGTAGTAGTAGAGGGCTCCCTTGCTGATGCCGGCCTCTTCGATGATCCGGTTGATCGACGCCCCGTCGTAGCCGCGGTCCAAGAACTGGTCGGCGGCCGCGTCGAGAATGCGCTCCCGGCGCTCAGCGTCCAATCCCCCAAACCGTTTTCGAACCATCCAACACCCGCCGATCAAAAAAGAGACCGAAAGGTCAGACCAATAGGTTAGACCAGTTGGTCTAAATTATAATGCCTGATCATGGGGCGCAAGGATCTCCCGTAAGTGTTTGAAAATTAAGGGTTTGCAAGGTATGGCAGGAGGGTATACCTCTGAACATACTATAGTGGAACTTGAGTCATTTATTGGAGTATAATGTCCAGCTGTGGTTGGAGAAGTGTCGGACTGCTCGCACCCAGGAGCCAGTATGATCGAGGAAACACCGGACCCCCAGAGCTTTCTTCCGCTCACCAACCTCGCATTCCATACGCTCGTGGCTCTGGCCGAGGAACACCGGCACGGCTATGCCATCATCAAGGACATCGAAGACCGCACCGACCGGCAGCTCAGCGTACGATCCGGAGCCCTGTACACGGTCATCCAGCGGCTGTTGGAAGTCGGGCTCGTCGACAACGCGTCCACTCCCGACTCCAGGCCGGCGTCCGACCAACGACGCAAATACTACCGCATCACGGAGCTCGGTCGCCAGGTAGCGGCATTGGAAGGCGCTCGTCTGGCGCGCATGGTGGATGCCGCCCAGCAGAGGCGTTTGTTACCTGAGCAGGAAGCGCAATGATGGCTCCGCGCCGTCGGCTCCTGCGCGGCTTGCTGGGGGTTCACCGAGTTTGTCTGCACGCTTATCCGAGCTGGTTCAGGATTGCTCACGGCGAGGCCATGATCGCCACGTTCGAGGATCTGGTCACCGGCAGCTACCGGCGCGCGGGTGCCGTCGGTGCGACTCGGGTCGCCATGGCCGAGTACGGCAGCTTGTTGTTCCGGGGAATGCGCGAGCGATTTTTGCGCCGATCGCCGACGCTCGACGGTCGGCCAGCATCGAACGGACGTCGGCAACACGAAATCAACTTCCGGGAGCGGAATAGCATGTACGCGATCGGCAATCTTCAGCATACGCTTCGCAGTCTCGCCCGAACGCCGGGGTACACCGCGGCATTTGTGTTAACGCTCGGTCTGGGCATCGGCGCGAACACCGCCATCTTCAGCGTGATCAACGGCGTGCTGCTGCGTCCGCTTCCGTCCCGGATCTTGAAGAGAGTGACCATGCGTACTACATCAAATCCTTTGCTCGTCGTCCTCGCGTTGGGCGCCTTGTTGACGCCTCCAATCTCGGCTCAGGACGCACCGGTCTTGGTTTCGGCCGAGTGGTTGGAGGAACACCTCGAAGACCCGTCCCTCGTCATCCTCTATGTGAGGATGGGGCATGACGCAATGTCGTCGGCGTTCATTCCCGGCGCGGCCTTTCTGGATTATCGCGCCATCACGACGACGACCGATGGATTACCAGAAGGTTATCAAGCTTTGGGGCGCGGACGGTTGTGGGCGTTAAGCCCTGTTGTCCCAGCGGGTTACGTTAGATGGCGACGGGGCGCAATAGGGGCAAAACGGCAGGGTTTGTACACACTTTCGTACACACCGAAATGACCAGAAACGCGATCGAAAAAAATCGAATGGTCGGCGAGTTGTATGAAACGGCCTAAGACATAAAGAGCCGATCTGCCCTATTGTACCTAATTGCGAACCCCCATCTTGGCCAACTGATAAAGACCGACTGCTCCAGAGGCGGCAGCCGGTGTTAAATCGCCTAGGATGTCTTTCAGAGACCCCCAATGCTTCTCGACAACATCGAGGTGCCCCTGATCAGCGATCGGCGCTCTCCGGCGGCGGTGTGCATCATACCAGCATGTTAACGCTGCTTCCACAGGACCTGGAATCGGAACCGGACATTTCCCCGACACATATTTCCTCACTGTTCGGGGATTCACACCAAGTTTTCTTGCTGCCTCAGTTTGATTAAGGCCGAGCACATTAAGGATGTGAAGAAACTTATTGATATCCACGTAGGGCCTCCTTGAATTGGGGGAAAACGTAGGCCCGAAGAAGCAGCCTGAGTAGTCTAGTAGGAAGTACAAGGTACCTACAGGGCCGGACGGGTGTCAAGCGAGAGGGCTGCGGGGAATTTCGTTGCGAATTTCCGTGCCGGGGCACGCTTAGACGGCCCGATCCGAATTCCCCCCATGGGGCCCGCCGGTCTCCCCACCCGCAAAAACGTTTCAGGGGGTGGGGTCCAAACGCTCGATTGAAACGTTTTCGGAAGATTTGGCGTATTTCCTGGGCTTACAGCTTGACATAATGCAGGTTATACGCAGTAGAGGTATGAAAGTCCACCAAACGTGGACTATTGGGCAGCATCTGAGAGCCTGTGGTGGGCTCGGTGAGCGACCGTGTGGTGTGTCACATGGACACACGTGTGTGCCCTATCGGTTTTGTTTGGCCTACAAAGTAGTCATATAGGCCTGTAAGCCCACACCGAAGTCTAGGGTCAAAAGGGAGCCCAAAAAAGACAAAAAGGCCTTACAGGCCAACCTCGGGCTTTCTAGGGGCATTGGAACACCACTACCACCGGGCCCACCACAAGGGCACAGCGCAGACGGCCGCCAAGGAAAGACGACGCGACAAAAAGAGAGAGAGAGAGAGAGAGAGAGAGAGAGAGAGAGAGAGAGAGAGAGAGAGAGAGAGAGACCCTCAGAAACTCCCAAAAGGCGGGGTGCTCTCGCCCTAGGAAAAACGCCAGATTATTTAAACATCTTACTATACAGACCACCACGGGGGCCACTACAGTTTCCACCAGATACCAGCAAGACACCACGAAAACCGGGGGATACAAGAAAAGAGAGACCCTTTTAAAACCCCAGGAAAAACGCCAGATTATTTAAACATCTGCTTTTTGGAACCCCTGCGGTACCCCATGTAGGTAACCAGTAGTGAACAGGTGGACTTACATGTCACCATATAGATGGATGGTAGTCACCTAGAGACACCAACAGGCTCTAGTAGTCACTTCTAGATAATCACCAGTGATTACATGATGTCTAGTGTTAGTTAACTAGGAGAGTATGTAGTGTATGGTGGAGGACTTGTGATACCAAGCGAAGCCAGGGGGGGGGTATGCTTTAGCAGAGAGGGGAAACACAAGCATAGTGAACCAGTGGTGACTGTAGTAACTGTAGTGAGCTGTAGTGTGAATCAATGAGGAGAGAAAAGGGGCACCTGGGTGGGCAGGGGCTACTGGCGACGAGGGGAGTATCAGGAATTTTGTGTTTGTGAGCCATACTATGTACCTGCACTTTAGAGGCACGTATGGCGCGACACAAACGGTCGATCCCCCCGGAGTTGGTGGACCAACTGCTCGATGGCATCGACCCCCAGAAGGTCTTTGAATCAGACGGGCTCGTTGACGAGCTGAAGCGGGCGTTGGCTGAGCGGATTCTGGACGCCGAGATGCACGTCCATCTCGGCGGTGAGGAGGAGCACGCTCGAGGGAACCACCGTAACGGCCACAGCAAGAAGACGGTCCTGACCGACTCGAGCGCTCTCGAACTTTCAATTCCCCGCGACCGTCATGGCCGGTTTGCGCCCCAATTCATCGAGAAGTACCGACGTCGGTTCCCCGGCTTCGACGAGAAGATCATCGCGTTGTACGCCCGCGGCATGAGTACGCGCGACATCCAAGCTCACGTCCGGGAACTCTATGGCTTGGAGATTTCTCCCGACCTGGTCTCCGCGGTCACCGATTCGGTACTTGACGAGGTCAAGGCGTGGCAGAGCCGGCCGCTGGAGAGCGTCTACGCCGTTGTCTATTTCGACGCGCTGCGCGTGAAGATCCGCGACGAGGGGACGGTGCGCAACAAGGCCGTCTATCTGGCGATCGGCATTCGGTGTTCGGGCTACAAGGAGATCCTGGGGCTGTGGATCGAGCAGACCGAGGGCGCGAAGTTCTGGCTCAAGGTCATGACGGAGCTGCGCACCCGTGGCACCCAGGACATCCTGGTAGCCGTCGTGGACGGACTCCGAGGCTTTCCGGAGGCCATCGAGTCGGTGTTCCCCAACGCTCGCGTCCAGACGTGCATCGTGCACCTGATTCGCCACTCCCTGCAGTTTGCCGGGTGGAAGGAGCGCAAACCGCTAGCGGCAGCCCTCAAACAGATCTACCGCGCCGACACCGCGGAGGCGGCCCTTCACCAACTCGAGGAATTCGAGCAGGGCCCCTGGGGTCGCAAGTATCCGACCGTCGCGCAGAGTTGGCGGCGGCAATGGGAGCAGGTGATTCCGTTTCTTGCATTCGCCCCTGAGATCCGGAAGATCATCTACACGACCAACGCGATCGAGAGTCTACACAGCCAGGTCCGCAAGTCGGTACGCACCCGCGGGCACTTCCCTAGCGATCAAGCCGCTACGAAGCTAATCTGGCTCGTATTACGAAACATCGAAGCTACGTGGAAACGCCCACCGGTATCATGGGCGAAAGCTCGAAGCCAGTTCGCCATACTTTTCGGCGACCGTTTCAAGATTACTGACTGATGGAGAGGCTCACACACAAAATTTCCTACACGCCCGCAAATTATGGTGAACTGTGAGAAAGCCTTCCCACTTCAATACACCATACGTGCATAACTGTAGGAGCAACTCGGGGCATCATAAACAATGCAGAGAAGATAGCAAAACCCCAATAAACTACGTTCTCCAACAGGGTCTGCCCGAACGAAAAAACATTAGTCAACAACCAATATCCCATTAAAAGCGCTACCGAGTATAAGGCTACAAAAAACAACGCCGCGGCCATTCCCAAAACACACTGTATTCGCGAAATCCGACCAATAACAACCCCCCAGCCGTGGATAGGTAAAACTACAAAAGCCAGCCCAGCCCGCATAAACCACTGCGCAGAAACCATGCCCCACAACGGCGCAACAATTAGTGCTCCGATTAGTCCCACAGTCCCTCCTTTTTGAGAATCTTCCAACAACGTAAGACCTCGACCGCTGGGCCGGGAATAGCCCGCGATCCAGCCAACCAGTATTGCACAGTGCGCCAGCTTACGCCCATCCGGCAAGCACACTCTGTGTTGGTCAACTCTAATCGCCGAATAGCTGCTTTCAGTTGCGTGGGTTTCATATTGCCTCTTGACAAAAATGAACAATGTTCATACCGTCTTTCGTGTGAACAATGTTCATAACACTCAAACCTTCTTCAGGAGGCCACACCACCATGACCAACTACCATTACCACCCACCAGACCACTGCGCCTACCTCGCCACCATCTCAGAAGACTGGGACCCAAACGCCACCCGCAAGGGCAGCCGGGATCCCGTGGCAAGCAATACCTTCTAACGCAACCCGTCAAGGAAGTTGGACCCGCAGTGGCGCGAACCACTCGGGCCCGTGGCAAGAACCAAAACGCAACCCGTCACAGGACACGAAAGGGATACTTGCAATGTCAAAGTACAACGCCTTAGGCGCCCGCGCCACCGCTATCGAATCGGACGAAGAAGGAACGCACGTCCGCTACCACTCCACAAACGTTGTGTCCTTCACCTGCAAGGCCGTCACCCTACGGTCGGGGGGCTGGCGCACAGCCACCACTAAACGGCGCATGAACCAAGCCAGTCAGCAATTCGGACTGGGGTTCACAGTCTACCAAAAAGACTTCGGCTGGTTCGTCGATCTCTGGAATGGGGAAACGGCGGACTTTAAAGAGGGCATGACGTTCGCTCGCGAAATGGCAATTCAACTAACGCGAAAGATCGCATGGGCTGCCTCCCTAGACGCAGCAAACCGCTCAATGTGGAAAGCCGGGCGCACAAAGTGGAGCCGAGAGGATTTCAACGTAGCAGTCGCAGAGTTCGACATGCTGTGGCCGCTCGAAATGGATATCAAGTAGCGGTAACTGTCGCGGCGACTGGTCAGCCGGTTCGAGCCCAGTGCGTGCCATCTGAGAGGCCAGCAAAAATGGGGCAAATAATAAAACATCTACTATTCGGATAACCGTGGATACCCCAAACACTACACTAGTGAGTAACTGGTAGTGAACTGTAGGTAAACCAGCGGTAACTGACAGACCTCAGCAGGGATACAGGGAAGTTAACAGCTAGTACACAGCATCTCTTGTGTTGGATATCTGAGGAAGCCTAGGGGGTAAACCAGCAGACAACACCGAGAGATTGCATGTGACGGAGTCTCTCATGCAGAGTATCGGCAGTGAAGAGTAGTAACTGCGAAGCCGGGGGGGGGGGGGGGCGTATTTACGTGTGAAGGGGAAACCAAACCTAGTGTAACTGTAAGGAACCAATAAACCAGAAATACCTGTGTAACAAAAGAATACTGCAGGTAACCAGCCATTAATTCACACAGAGTAACCAACAGGATGCACTCCAGAGAGGGGCCTGAGCTTGGTTGACACGTCTGTTAGCCGGTAGGCCCTAACAATAGGTCGCTGATAACGACCAGCCCTAAGCGCTGCACCTAGCGCCTTGAGGTGTGCCCCTGAGTAGGCCAGTGAGGCCCAGGAGGGAGAGGAGTGCGTCCACCAGTAGGCCAGTGAGGCCGAGGGGAGGACGCTTTGGTGGACTTGTTGATGAAGCAGCAGGAGCTGGAGGACACAGCACTGGCTCTAGGAGGGACACGGTTTCAACGGAAACTGAGGAAAGCACGAGAACAGAAACAGCAGAGCACAGTGGGAGCGATCAGGAAGCTGTTGAAGGGGGGCATCGAACCAATCGAACAGGCCATCCAGCAGTTGCTCGACAACCCGAAGCGAGGGAAGCGGCACGTCGCACTGCGGTGGTGTCGAATGGTGGGACCAGACAAGGCAGCGTTCATCACACTGCGGACAGTGCTCGATGCGTTGGAAGGACGGGCGCTGTTGCGACAGACGGCCTTGACGATTGCTGGGTACATCGTGGACGAACTGCGGTTTCGAAAGTTCGAGCAGGATGCACCGGGCTTGTTCAAGTACCGGCTCTCGAAGTTCAACACTAGCAGCTACCACCACATGAAGCGAGCGATGGACGCAGCGTTGGGCCATGCTGAGGTGGACACGACGGAGATAGACAATCTTGGCACACCGTCGCAGCGGCTGCTCGTGGGGGTGAAGCTGATCGATATCCTCATCCAGACCACCGGGCTGGTCGAGCCGGAGACGCGGAGCATGCCGAGGGCCAAGGGAAAGTTCCGCAGTGGCGTGTACCTCGTCCCCACGGAAGAGACGGGGAAGTGGATCGATGCACGGAACGCACTGTTGGAGTTGCGGACACCTGTGGCGTTGCCAATGTGTGTGCCGCCGCTACCGTGGACACAGACCAGCCGTGGTGGGTACCGGTTCGCACTCAGGAGTAAGCACCCCTTGGCGCGTAGTGTCGGCCCCCGGAAGGTGGAGCAGCCGAACGAGATGCCTGAGGTGTACGCGGGGCTGAACGCGGCACAGGCGACAGCGTGGAAGGTGAACAAGCCAGTGTACGAACTGGTCACGCAGATCATTGAACGTGGTGATACACTGGCTGGCATTGCAGCGTTCGAGCCTGAGGAGCTACCGGTGAAGCCTGATGACATTGCCACGAACGACAAGACGCGGCTTCAGTGGCGGAAGAGGGCGCATGTGGTACACGAGCGTAACCACGAGAGAAAGATCAAAGCGTTGGAGGTACAACGCATCGTGGCATCGGCGAAACGGATGATGGAGTTCGATGCATTCTGGTTCCCGATGAACCTCGACTTTCGTGGTAGGATGTATCCGATACCGGCGTACCTCCACCCGCAAGGGGATGACGTGTCGAAAGCGTTGTTGACGTTTGCAGACATGCACGCCAAGCCGCTGGGCCAGCAGGGTGCGGCCTACCTCGCCATCCATGGAGCCAACGTGATGGGTGAGTGCCCGTGGACAACCAAGAAACTCAACATGATGACATTGAAAGAGAGGATCGCATGGGTCAAAAAGCACAGCATGGAGATCAAGCAGGTTGCAAACGATCCCTGGAGCCATTCGTGGTGGGCGGATGCGGACAAACCCTTGGTCTTCTACGCATTCTGTCACGAGTGGGCGCAGTACCTGGAACACGGCTCGACATACAAGTGCTCGCTCCCGGTCGCTTCCGATGGCTCGTGCAACGGGATTCAACACTTCAGTGCGATGCTGAGAGACCCGGTGGGAGCCAGGGCGGTGAACGTGACGCCGAGCGAGAAGCCACACGATCTGTACCAGAAGGTGGCGGATCGGGTGATGAAAAACCTGACGCGGGATGCCATCCCCTCAACCTCTACGACGGGACAGAGGATCTCCTCAAAGTTGTGCGAGCATTCGGGCGACAACAGTAATGCGGAACTTGCGAGTCGTTGGCTCAAGTCGGGCCTCGTGACCAGGAAGCTCTGCAAACGCCCAACGATGACCTTCGGGTACGGGAGTAAGCAGTTCGGGTTCGCGTATCAGATCAGGAAGGACCTGTGTACACTCGACACGGATGGGGCATTCCTCGATGAGACGAGGGGCGACGACGAGGTGATAGACCGCACCTTCGTAGCGTCCACGTACTTGGCGGGTTTCATCTGGGACTCACTGAGTGACGTGGTGGTCGCCGCATACGACGCGATGGCGTGGATGCAGGACGCCGGGCGTGTCGTGTTGCGCCGTGAGCGCAAGCCACTGGAGTGGACAGCGCCGACTGGGTTTGTCGTGCGGCAGAACTACTTCAAATGGGAAGGCAAGCAGATCACGACGGTACTGAATGGGAGGGTGTGTCGCCCGGTCGCGTACAGCGAGACTGATGACGTGGCTGTCGTGAAACAGGTGAATGCCATCTCTCCCAACTTCGTCCACAGTCTCGACGCTGCGGCGCTGGTGCGGACAATTTCGTCGGCGTTCAAGGCGGGCATCACGGCGTTCGCGATGGTGCATGACAGTTACGCCACAGTCCCTGCTGACGCAGTGGAGCTGGGCGACTGGACGCGAGAAGAGTTCGCCAGGATGTACGAAGAGAATGATGTGATCAAATTGTTGCACGCGGAGTTGTTGGTGCAGGCCGATGGGTTCGAGATACCGGACCCGCCGCGGCCTGGGGACCTCGACCTCTCGTTGGTGAGAGATTCGGACTACTTCTTTGCGTAACTACTAACCAAGTACTAGGGGGTCAGTAGTTAGTAATTGATCCCCTAACACCCCACCGGCCCACCACTGGGTCACACAACTGATCCTCCTGTGTCATCCCCCAGGCACAGGGGGCTTTTCTGTCTTGGATTAAAACATCTACCCTCTGGAATACCTCATACACCTACCCAACCAAAACGAGGAGGAAACAAATGCGCCCATGAGACGCCTGATCTTCAAGGCCAGAGTCTTCTGGTGGCTCACTCGCTACAAGGTACGCATCTGGCGGCTGCAGTTGAGATGGAAGATTGCCGTCGGTGTGTTCAAGCTGAAGCGATGGGATGCTGCGCGGAAGAACAAACCAATTCGTTACGTGACCCGTTGGCGCAAGCCGGGGAGTCTCGTCGTGATGCACAACAGGCACAGGGACATCGAGTACACCGTGTACCGAGTGATGAACTGGGCCGGCACGTTAAGGAGGGTGTATCCGTGACAACAGAAACGATTGAAGCTATCGCACGAGTCGCACACGAAGCCAACCGTGCGTACTGCGGAGCGCTTGGTGACGACACTCAGCCTGCTTGGGACGATGCACCACAGTGGCAGCGTTTGTCTGCATATAACGGCGTGCTCGCGATTCTCGATGGCTCAGTGACACGGGCGGAACAGTCTCATGAGAATTGGATGGAAGAGAAACGCAGCAACGGGTGGACCTACGGTGAAGTGAAAGACCCGGATAAGAAAACGCATCCGTGTTTCGTGCCCTTTGCCGAGCTGCCCGAGGATCAACAGCGGAAAGATGTTTTGTTCTTTGCCATTGCGGACGCGCTGACTAGGAGTGCGGCGTGAACCTACCGCAGAATCCAAAAGACATCACCGGTCTGCAGAAAGTCCCGTTACATCTGGTCCCACCCGCAAGCACGATCTACCAAGCTCTTAGCATGGCAGACGGCGCTAAAAAATATGGACCATACAACTGGCGGGAGAATGCAGTCATCGCCTCGATCTATGTCAGTGCTGCAAGACGGCACCTCGATGCGTGGTTCGACGGCGAGGAGTTGGCGCAGGATAGTGGCGTTCCTCATTTGGGACACGCGCTGTCTTGTCTTGGCATCATCGTCGATGCACTAGAGACCGGGAACCTGATCGATGATCGGCCATCCCCCGGACCAACGTCACGCCTTCTCGAACAGTTCACGAAGAAAGGCGGTAACAGTGCAACAGCTGAAGTTTCCGGTTTTGATCTCGTACACCCTCGCAGGAAAAGTCCTAGTGGACGCCCAGGGAAACCGAGTCAACCTGACACAGAGTAGCCCAGAAGAATTTCACAGGGTTCGCCGCTCTCTAGTGGGAGCCTACAAACGACGACAACGTAAACGGAGGAAGCAATAGCATGGCAAAGAAGCTCGACATGGTCACCCCACGGGGGATCGCAGTGTACCCACACCTGCACGCACCGGACACCAAGTTCGACGAAGCGGGTATCTACTCGGCGAAGTTGCACTTCGATCTCGATGACGACGGTGTGTCCGAGTTGATCGGGAAGATCGACGAAGAGTGGCAGGCAGGGTACGACGACGCGCTCGCTGCGGAGGAAGATCCGAAGAAGCGTAAGAAAATCAAGAAGCAGGCCGACAAACCATACAGCATCGACGAGGAAGAGAACGAGGTCGAGATCAACTTCAAGATGAGGGCCTCGGGTGTGAGCAAGAAGGACGGCAGAAAGTGGACACGCTCACCCAAGCTGATCGACGCAGCGGGAGCGATGCTGCCGAAAGGAACGAAGGTCGGCGGCGGTTCGATTCTGAAAGTTGGTTTCAATTTCAGCAGGTTCTACACTGCGCTTGTTGGTGGTGGTGTGTCGCTGCGGTTGGAAGTCGTGCAGGTGCTTGAGTTGAAGGTCTACAGCGCATTCGATTTCGCGAACTCAGACTTCGAGGTTGAAGAGGGCGGGTTCAGCGCCGACGACCTGAGTGAAGACGCTGTGGCGACGGATGAGCCCAAGGCGGCTGCGGCTGTTGCCGGCGAGACCACCGGGGGCACCAGCACGGACGCTGACGCTGAAGCAGAAGACTTCTAGGTAATGCCATGTACGGGCGTGTGCTTCCCCCAGAAGAAATGATCAAAGATCCATATCGCCATGCGCGGGCTCAGGGTTTCCGTTCTGGGCTCGAAGTTGCAGTCGCCCGACAGTTGAAAGAAGCAGGGGTACCATATGCTTATGAGGAGTTGACGATTCCTTGGAAGCTGTCAGAACTCAGAAAATATACACCGGATTTCTTGCTTCCCAACGGCATCATCATTGAGACAAAGGGTCGCTTCCTCACGTCGGATAGGAAAAAAGTTCGGCTTGTAAAAGAGCAATATCCAGACCTCGACATTCGCCTCGTGTTTTCCAATCAAAATCAAACGATCAGCAAACAGTCGCGTACTACCTATGCGGTGATGGCTAAACGCATGGGGATTCCGTGGGCGGCACGCTTGATCCCGAAAGAATGGTTGGACGAACCGAAGAACGTGGCATCAATTCGAGCGATCAAAGCGCTCGGAGTGAAAGGAGTGAAGTAACGGTGTACGCAATTTTCAATTCCTCACAGGCTTTCCTTCAGTACAACGGCGGTGATGCTGAGTTTCGTTACGGCTGGGCCGAGATTGATCAGGCAACCCTGTTCGATAATCTGAGCGAAGCTGTTCAAGCCGTGATGGAGCTTGGTGCTCGTTATCAGGCAGAACGCGGCGTCGCTCCTGTTTACACCATCGAGCTTGTGTCCGTTGAAGTTGAGACGGTGCGCCGTGTCGTGGGGCGTGTCTGATGCGCCTCCGCAATCACACCAACTATATCGTGATTCATTCGGCAGCTACCAAGCCAAGTTTCAACGGGGGCATCGAAGATATTGATCGGTGGCACCGTGATCGTGGCTTCGACATGGTCGGGTACCACTACGTGATCACTCGTGATGGCGCAATCCAACATGGGCGTGATCTCGCAGTGATGGGTGCTCACGCGAAAGGACACAACCACGAGTCTATCGGCATCTGCCTTATCGGTGGTGTCAATGACGACATGGATGCCGAGTTCAACTTCACGCGACAACAGTTGGCTGCACTGGAAGATGTTTTGAATGACATGCTTGCGGTGTACTACAACGCTGAAGTGATCGGCCATCGCGACATCATGGCGGACGGGCACACCAAGTGTCCGAGCTTCAATGTTGGTGCGTGGTGGGATGCCCCCTAACCCAGGAGCACATCAGTGGCAATCGTATTACGGTGAAGTGTAACTGAACCAAAGTTGGGGCCTACCAGCTGGTGGGCCCTTTTCCCTCAACAGAAGGACGATGAAGACTTGCAACAGATGTGACCAAACGAAAGCAGAGGAGAAATTTTACAAGAGGGGTGACGGCACTGAGCAAAGGCGGGCATGGTGTATTGCGTGTCACAAACACAAGACCTGTGTCGAATGCGGTGTGTGGTTTTCAACTAGAGGTAGAAACGCTTCTCGTTGTGTGGGGTGTTATCCAGTTTTCAGACAGGCGGAGTTCGATTTGCGGTGCTCGCTACCGGAAAGAACATACGCACCCGCCATCCAAACAGCCCCTCGTTAGACCAGATCAATCCCCAAGGAGGATACACCACTGACAACGTGCAGGTCGTTGCTTGGTGGTACAACGTCTCCAAGCAACAGTTCACTGATGAGGAGGTGTTAGCCTTTTTGCCAGAGAGTCATAATAACAGCGAGTTCATAAGACACGAGGCCTGCGAAGATTGTGGTTCGAGTGATGCCAAAGCGGTGTACTCGGACCACCATTCGCATTGCTTCTCGTGCAACAAGACAAGGAGCGAGGATGAGCAAAAACGACTGGTTGGACATCAGGGTAGCACTGCTCGGCATCCTGTTCGGGGCGGTGCTGTCGTGGCTACTGAGGTAGCACTTGGCGACACCATAAAGCCCCTGCTCTCACGACAGATCACCGAAGAGACTTGCCGTCATTTCAATTACACAGTTGGCAACTACGGCAACAGGCGTGCTCAATTCGCGCCGTACTACGACGAAGCCGGCAAGCTCGTAGCAGCGAAGCTTCGGTTCCCTGGCAAAGACTTTGCAGTCATCGGAAGCATGAAGGATGCTCTGCCATTCGGCGCACAGGCGTGCTCACGCACAGGCAGACAAGTCATTCTCACCGAGGGTGAGATTGATGCGATGTCGATGAGTCAAGTTCAGGGTCTCAAGTGGCCGGTAGTGTCGGTCGCGAACGGTGCAGCATCCGCGAGAAAATTTGTGGCTAAAAATTTGGGGTACTTTTTGAAGTTCGAAAAAGTTGTTGTCATGTTCGACAACGACGATCCTGGTCAGAAGGCGGCACTCGAAGTCGCAGAGGTGTTAGGACCTCGGGCTCACATCGCACGCCTCCCCCTGAATGACCCCAATGCTATGCTCAAGGCCGGGCGCACTGAAGAATTGATCCGTGCCATGTGGCAGGCCGAACAGTATCGACCCGAGGGTTTGGTGCAACTCGACGACATTCGAGAGAAGATCATAGAGGGACCGGTGGATGGCTTGCCGTGGCCCTTCGAGACGCTAACGAAGCTCACGTATGGTCGCCGGCGCGGTGAGATCTACATCCTCGGTGCTGGAACGGGAGTGGGGAAGACGGACTTCTTTACTGAAATTGTCGAGCAGACGGTGAACGAACTAGGCTTACCGGTCGGCTTGTTCTTCTTAGAGCAGGAGCCGGTAGAGACTGCTCTAAGAGTGCTTGGCAAGTTTGCCAACAAACGGTTCCACGTTCCGAATGATCCCGACGAACCACGCGACAGTGATTGGACGAAGGAAGGCCTTACCGAAGCGTTTGATAAAGTGAACGCCAGCGGGAAGCTGCACTTCTATGATTCATTCGGCGTAAATGACTGGGACATCGTGAAGGAGAGGATTCGTTACCTGCGGCACGCGGAGGGAGTGGAGGATTTCTTCATCGACCATTTGACTGCGCTAGCTGCGTGGCAAGACGATGAACGCAAAGCATTGGAAGTAATCATGAGTGACATGGGTGGTCTCGTGAAAGAGTTAGGGATCACGCTGTATCTCATTAGCCATTTGGCAACTCCCGATGGAAAACCTCATGAAGAAGGCGGGCGTGTCATGATCCGCCACCTGAAAGGATCACGGAGCGTCGGTTTCTGGAGCCATTTTATACTCGCAATGGAACGAGACCAACAAGCGGAAGACCCAGTGCTCAGACAGACGACGACGTTCCGTGTCTTGAAGGACCGTTACACAGGACAAGCAACAGGAAAAACTTTCTTCTTGGCATACGACGCGAACACCGGTCGGCTCTACGAAACCGATAAGCCAGTGGATGGTGAGTTGGTTGCTGCGTTCAGCGACGAGGGTGTCGCGGGCGAGAAGGCCAACCTTCAAGTGTTGACCAAGACGGCGAACCTCGCTAAGCGGAAAGACGACAATAAGCTAGAACCGCGTGGCCGATGCGACACGTTGTAGCTGACATCGAGGGGAATGGTCTTCTCCAGCCCGGTGTCAGTGACGAGGGGGGCCCGGTAACACGGGTCCACTCTCTCGTGATCATTGATTTGGAGACCGGGGAGCAGGTGTCGTGCGCTCAAGATGAGCACGGTACGGTAAAAGGCTACGAGTCTATTGAGACGGGCCTGCAAATCCTACTCGACGCACACCGCATCTACTTCCACAACGGAATCGAATATGATGTCCCTGCGCTGGAGAAGATCTATCCAGGGTGGGACGTGGATCACGACAAGGTAGTAGACACCCACGTACAGTGTCGCACTCGGTTCGCCCACCAGAAGGATCTCGACTACGGACTCGCTCGTCGTGGGCAGTTGCCCGGTGGAATGATTGGGCAGCACACGTTGGAGGCGTGGGGTTATCGACTGCGTCTACATAAGGCCAAGTACGATGGTGGGTGGGACTTCTGGTCGAAGGAGATGCAGGATTATTGTTTGCAGGATGTCATTGTGCTCTGTGCGTTGGTCAAATACATCAAACGCCGCGGATACTCAGCGGAGTCCATGCGGCTTGAACATGATCTCTCGTGGTACCTCGCACAGCAGCGGCGAAACGGCTGGCCCTTCGATGTCGAGAAGGCACAAGCGTTACAGGCGATGTTGGCCGGTAAGCGCGAAGCATTGAAGACTGAGTTGGTGAATCAGTTTGGATGGTGGTGGAAACCCAACGGCAAGGTCTTCATTCCGAAGCACGATAATAAACGTTACGGTTACGTGGCTGGTGCCGCGTGTCAGAAGATCAAGCAGGTGTGGTTCAATCCAGGCTCGCGCCAGCACATCGCTAAGGTGTTGCAGGAGCGGTTCGATTGGCAACCCGAGACGTTCGCTGACTCGGGACAACCAGAGATCAGCGAGAAGACACTCAAGCGGTTGAGTCACATCCCCGATGCGGCAAAGCTCATTGATTACCTCGTGATCGATAAGCGGTTGGGACAGTTGGCAGAGGGGAAGCAGGCGTGGTTCAACCACGTCGATGAACGCCACGCCCCCATGCCGGCGATTCATCATCGTTGTAAGCACGTCGGAACCATCACACACAGAGCATCCCATTCGTTCCCCAACCTCGGGCAAGTACCGAAGGTCGGGAACCCCTACGGTGCGGAGTGCCGTGAGCTGTTCAGGGTGCCGCCGGGCTGGGTGATGGTTGGTGCCGACGCTTCCGGGTTGGAGCTGCGGATGCTGGGCCACTTCATGGCTCGGTACGATGATGGTGAGTACGTCAAGATTCTCCTCGACGGAGACATCCACACCCTCACCATGAAGGCACTTGGGATCACCGACAGAGACAAGGCTAAGACGTTCTTCTACGCTTTCCTCTACGGGTCTGGTGCCCAGAACCTCGGCTCGCTCTTGCGTCCAGATGTTGAGGATCAAAAGCAGCGGGCGATTGGTGCTGACTTCATCAAGCAATTCCTCAAAGGGTTGCCTGCTCTCAGCCTGCTTATGAAAGCCGTACAGCAGCGTGTGAAGGAGGACAAGTATCTCCTCGCACCGGATGGACGGCAGGTGTTCGTTCGTTCGCAGCACGCAGCACTGAACACGCTATTGCAGAGTGCCGGGTCCATTGCGGTGAAGAAGTGGATCGTCTTGTTCGCGAAGGTGCTGACCGAACAGCTCGGGCCGCAGGGTTGGGATGGTGAGTGGGCCGGACTCGGGTACGTACACGATGAGGTGCAGCTCGCAGTCAAACCTGAACACGTCGAAACCGTAAAGGAGGTTCTCATTTCAACCATGCCAAAGGTAGGCGACCACTTCAACATGCGCTGCCCACTGGCGGCAGAGGCGAAGCACGGAGCTAACTGGGCGCAGACTCACTAGATGGGAGAATCTTTTGCGAAATCTTGCGGCATACAAATTATATCAGCATCGCTATAGGAGGGCGAATCCTTATCGGATTAACGAGAGCAATCGCCGTTACAAACAGATTCGTCGTGGTTTTTGGTTATGGAAGAACGGGCCGTGTAGTGTATGCAGTTCATGGAAAGAATTGGAAGTGGACCACGTTAAGGGAGAGAAACGCAGGTGAGGCCGCGTGATCAGATCGAGCGAGCGTTGGAATTGCGAGAGGAGAAAAAGACTTGGGATGAGATCGGGGAGATCCTCAACTGTACTGGTGAAGCCATTCGGGTAGCGGTGCGTCGGCATAATGCCAAGCTCCCTCTGAAGGAACAGGTCGAGACGGAAACACGGTACCGCATTGTTGAATCGGACATCAACAACCCGAGGATACAGTCGTTACTCTCTGCGGCTGAGGTCAACCTCGATGTGTGGAAGGCTACGCGGGCGGTGGTGAATCGTTGGGGGAACAACGACAACTACCAAGCAAAGGTGTGGCTGGTCTACGACGAGTCGCAGAAGAAGCTTGAGCAGTTCCGTGAGGATCTCCTTTGTGACATCCGCAAAGAGGCACTGGATGATGGTCATTATCCCTTGCTTCAACCTCTTAAGGTGGAAGATCCCCACTTGGTCGAGATCTCTCCCTTTGACATCCATGTCGGCAAGCTCGGTTGGGGTGAAGAGGTGGGTGAGGATTACGACACAAGTATAGCTGTGCAGCGCTTCAAGTGCGCGGTGAGCGATCTGCTTTACCGGACGGCACAGAGCCACCCGCTATCAGAGATCGTGTTCCCAATGGGCAACGACCTCACGCACATAGACACGAAGGCGTACACCACCACCGCAGGGACCCTTCAAGATACGGACACCCTGTACCACCAGATCTTCCGCACGTCAGTCAGGATCAACGTGTGGGCCATACGTGCGATGCGTGCGGTGGCTCCGGTGAAGGTGAAGGTCATACCGGGCAACCACGACAGGATCACCACGTTCTGCATCGGTGAAGTCATTGCCGCTGCGTTCGAGAATGATCCGCTGGTGGAGATAGATAACAGCCCGCGTATGAGGAAGTACCACCGGTACGGTGTGAACCTCCTCGGCTACACGCACGGCGACCAAGAAAAACATATAGACCTCCCGCTCATCATGGCGGATGAGGCCGCAAAGGATTGGTCGGAAACGTGGGTGCGCGAGTGGCACATTGGACATCGGCACAACAAACGTCAGTTCAAGTGGATGTCCACCGATCAGATTCGGACAACCGGCGTCAGGATTCTCCCGTCCCTCACTGGGCAGGACGCTTGGCACCACATGCAAGGCTACCGGCATTTGCCGCAGGCCGAAGCACACGTCTATTCGTTTGACCGTGGGTATGGGGGGATGATCAATCACCACACGCCCATTGGTGGCAGCGAGTTTGACGGGAAGTAACCAACGATAGGAAAGGAGCAATGAAAGGGAACGATGTAGTAGCGCAGTTGTCGAGACATTTCCTTGGCTGTCGTGTCTTGTATGAGATCATGAGCGATTCGTTTTTGATCGAAGATATGGATTGTGGGATCAGCTGTCGTATCTCATCGGAGTCACTCTACAAAGTTACGACGCTGGACGCTGCGGTTGGGTACATCAAGCAGCAAATGCAGAATCAGTATCGTCAGGAGAACGTGGGGGTTTGGTCGCAGAACCCTGTGGCCGAGCGATTCTACCTACCTCCGGTCGCACATATGGACGCGGCATCGCAGACGTACTCAAGCAACCCGTCACAAACAACGAAAAGGAGAACACAATGAAGACGCAGGTACCTGAGGTGGAATGCCCAAATTGCCACGCTCCCGAAGAGCCCGAGATCGAGGTTACGGAGAAGGTGTTTCGTGTTTGGCAGTGGCGGCGTGGGCTGCCAGGGATCGAGACCTTCATCGTTCAGGCATTCACCGAGGCCAAAGCAATCAGCTACGCCTTGGAAGTGCTGCTGGCAGATGATGAGACTGTGGACGTGAGGAACATCTCTGCAGAAGAACTCACCGAAACAACGATCCTCATCTAGCCTGATGACCTGGATCGCATGGGCATTCCTGCTCGTGCTACAGAACTTCGCATTCACCTGGACATCGCGGGCCCGCAACTCGGGGTCCGTGGTGTACGGGGCGACAGCTTCTGTATTCTCGAACGGGATTTGGTTTGTCGGTCAGATGTTCATTTTCAATCAGCTGTTGCAGGTGCGTGAGTCCGGGGCATGGGGATTGATGGTGGGATCAATGGTGTTCTACACCATCTTCACCATGATCGGCAGCACGACAGCACACTGGTTCTTCATGAACGTGATCGAGGAGAAGTTTCGTAAGAGGCAAGTGGGTGCGAGATGACGATTGCACACAGTCTCGCATACATTGCCCTTGGTTGTATGAGTGTGGGCATCGTTCAGATTGTGTTGGCCTACACGCCGGTCGTTCCCCTGTGGAAGCAGTGGGATGTTGAAGTTGCTGGTTTTCTGTGGGTGGGTTTGGGGATTGCCACGTTCATAGCAGCATCAGCGTGGTCCCTGGTGTTTGGATGACTACATACATAAAGGCCTGTACGAAGTGCGGCTATGCCAAACCGTTGTCCTTATTTTACAAAAATACTACGAGCGTTGGTGGGTTCAACACCCAGTGTCGTCAGTGTGTTTTGCTGCGTACTCGGAGGCGGTACTGGGAGAAGCGTGGTGAGATCATCAAATACAATAAGAATCGTAGTTTACAAAAAGCTTATGGGATCACACTTGAAGAACGCGACAGGTTGATTGCGAAACAATCCGGTAAGTGTCGGATTTGCCAGTGTCTGCCTAAGAATCATACGCTGCATATGGACCACGACCACAATACAGGAAAGATGCGGGGAATGGTTTGTTAGCTGTGCAACCGAATTCTTGGAGATGCGAAAGATAATCCCGCGATTCTTCGGGCTGTGATTGAATACCTGGAGGAGCACGCATGACAACCACCGTTTTGATTGATGGGGATATATTTTGTTACTCCTCAGCCGCAGCAAACGAGTATGAAACACAGTGGGACGATTGGGTCTGGTCGCTTCACTCCGATCTGAAACCAGCTATCACACAGCTCGACGAGATGATCGACGAGATTGCAAAGCAGCTGGAGGCAGACCGTGTAGTGATCGCGTTGTCACACGGTGAGAATTTCAGGAAGGAAATTTTTCCTGACTACAAATTTCATCGCAAGGCAATCCGCAAACCCATCGTCTACCAGCCGCTGCGCGACTACCTACACGAGACACGCGAAGTCTTTGAGCGACCGGGGCTCGAAGGCGATGACGTGCTCGGGATTTTGTTGACGCACCCCAAGCTCATCCCCGGACACAAGATCTGTGTGTCGCTTGACAAGGACATGCAGACGCTACCCGGTCTTCACCTCAATGACGGGCAGGCTCGAAAGCAGATAGCCCTGACACCCAGCATGTTCTACGACGATTTCGTTCGCGAGATTTCGCTAGAGAGTGCTGACCGATACCACCTGCTACAAGCGCTTTCTGGTGACACGGTCGACGGATACCCCGGCTGTCCCGGAGTGGGTGCGGTTGGTGCGGAGAAGCTGCTCGACAGCGGCAAGGTGTTGGAGCCACATGAGCACACGCTTACTCGTGGACCCCGCAAGGGAGAAGTGGAAGTCCGGTGGATACCCGGAGCTGAAGGCACACCGTGGGAGATCGTGGTCTCTGCATACCGCAAGGCCGGGCTCAGTGAAGCGGTGGCGCTGACCCAAGCACGGGTGGCAAGGATTTGTCGTTGGCAGGATTACGATTTCAAGGAGAAAAGGGTTCGGCTCTGGAATGCAAGCACTACTTGATTTTATCATCAGCATTGTAGACCGGCTCTGGCCTTGGGCTGTTGTGGACCCGTGGGAAGAAGGCCTGCGGGTTCGCACAGTCCCGTTCATGAAGCAACGGACGAAGAAGGTGATGCCGGGTGCAGTGTGGACGTGGCCGTTTTTTGATTCAGTCGAGACGATCAACGTCAAGAGACAGATCGTCGATCTTCCAAATCAAGAGATTGAAACTTTGGATCGGCACAGCATGAAGGTTAGCGCGAGTTTGGTGTACAAAATTCGCCACTCGGATCGAACGTGGCTCGACACTCAGGATCACGACGAGGCTCTTCAGTTGCTCGCGATGGAGGCCATCGCTGACTACATCAACAGCCACCGTATTGAGCAGGTCACCATCGAGAAGATCAAGGCAGCGGTCTTCCCCGTGGTGCGGGAGAAAGCGTGGAGCTGGGGCCCCGAAGTTGAGAAGCTCGGGATCACCCACCTTACGAAACAGCGGTCCTACACGGTCACGACAGGCCCCTAGAATCTCCCATAATTCCTGCGAAATATTAAAACATCTACTTGTTGGAACTAAGGAGGCGAAATGAGTAAACCGAATCCCCCGGTAGACCGGGCGATAGTGGATTGGCTCCGCAGGCTGTTTCCCCCACGAACCCCCATTCCTTCGATTGATTCCACCAAGTCTGTCTGGTACGCAGCTGGACAGCAGCGGGTGGTCGAGGCAATCGAAAGAGAATATGAACGCCAACAGGAGTAAGACCGAATCATGTGCTTAGGTGAGCTTCCCGGCGCCGCGCCGTCTAACCCACCCGCGCCCGCGCCAACGAATCCGAGCACCCCTAGTCCGACCGTGCCGACCAATCCTACTACCCCGCCTCCTCCGACGCCTTCCCCTAGGCCTGGCGGTAGCGGCACGGGTGGCGGCTCAATTGAATTTGTTCGCGGTCCCGGCAGCGGGATTCCCGGCGAAGATGACCTCGGCAGTACTCCCGGTATCCTCGGTGTTCCCGGCAGTGGTGGCATCCCCGGAGGTGACGAGGGTGTCGGCCTCCAAGGTGAAGATGAGGAAGAGTTTAATATCCCAGGCGGGGGCGGGCCATTCATTCCAGAAGTACCAACGGTTTCCCCCGCCCGCGTTATCAGCCGGGCTGTGCAGGGAGAACGAGAGATCAACCGGCGCGGTCGCAATGCGCTGTTCATCAAAGATCCCATCAACAAGTTCCCGGTGTCCGACAGGAGCAAGAAGAAGAGTTTCGTTCCTTTCAACCGGGTTGTTAACACCCGGAACACCCCGAGTACTGGTTTCTTCCCAACGATTCCCCTGAGGTAACCCTTGGCTGTCATCACATCACAAGATCCAATCAGCGAGGTCTCCCAAGAGCCGCGAAAGTCAGCGCAGGATCGTTACGAGGCACTCAGGGTAGATCGCAAGACGTTCGAAGATCGTGCACGCCAAGCGGCGAACCTAACCATTCCGTCCCTCGGGCCTCCCGAGAGTAAACATTCAAAGCACCGTGAACTCATTGATCCGTTTCAGTCGGTCGGCAGTCGCGGTGTCAACAACCTAGCGGCGAAGCTTCTCCTTGCTTTGCTGCCCCCCGGCAGTGCCTTCTTCAAACTGACTATCGACGACTTCGTGCTGAACGAGCTAGCAAAGACGGTGCCGATTGAAGGCAATGATCCGCGTGGTGCATTCGAAGAAGCACTCGGTACTGTCGAGCGTGCGATCACAAATCGAATCGAGCAGATCAACGTTCGTGCTACGCTGTTCGAAGCGTTGAAGCAACTTCTCGTGTCTGGCAACGGCCTCTTGTACATGTTACCAACGCGAGGAAACAAAGCTGGCGGAATGCGTTTGTTCCGCATCCACGAGTATGTCGTCAAGCGTGATCCGCTCGGTCGGGTGTTGGAAATAATCACTGAACAGATGCTTTCGCCCACCGCGCTTCCACAGCGCATTCGCGATATGATTCTTCGAGGTTCGGACACGGAGAGTCCTCGCGACAAATCTGTTGAAGAGTCTATCGGGCTCTACACGCGCATTAGTCGCAACGGAAACCATTGGAAGGTTCACCAAGAAGTGAATGGTGAAGTTGTTCCTAAGTCGGAGGGCTCGTTTCCTATCGACAAGCTTCCCTGGATTCCACTGCGATTCACTCGGATTGACAACGAGGATTACGGCCGCGGCTACGTCGAAGAGTATATGGGTGATCTCCGGTCGCTTGATAGTCTGTCACAGTCAGTCGTAGAAGGTTCTGCCGCAGCGGCGAAGGTTCTTATCTTCGTGAATGAGGGCGGTGTAACTACCCGCGAAGACGTTGCAGACTCTCCGAGTGGCTCCGTCATTGACGGGCAGGCCAGCGATGTCACCGCTTTCCAACTCGATAAATTTGCCGACTTCCGTGTAGCACGGGAGACCGCAGAAGAAATCAAACAGAATCTCAAAGAGGCTTTCCTCCTGTTCAGTTCAGTTGCTCGTGATGCAGAGCGGGTGACTGCGGAAGAGGTGCGCCTTCTTGCCAGCGAACTCGAAGATGCGCTTGGTGGTGTCTACTCGATTCTCACGCAGGAGCTACAGCTTCCGCTTGTGACAATCGTAATGAACCAGCTTGTGCGCGAGAAGCGTTTGCCAGCATTGCCGAAGGATGTGGTGAACCCACAGATCATCACCGGGCTCGAAGCACTCGGGCGTGGACAAGATCTACGGAAGATGGATTCCCTCATGCAGGGAATCTCAACGTTCGTTGGCCCCGAGGCCGTTGCGGAACATATCGATGTTAGTGCGTTCATCAAGAGGCGTGGGACAGCCCTTGGTATAGATCTCGACGGTCTGGTTCGTACTGCAGAGGACGTTGAACGCCGCAGATTACAACGGCAACAGGCAGCGTTGGCTGAGAAGCTTGGTCCCGAGGGGTTGCGCCAGACGGGTGCGATTGCTCGCGACGAATTAAACCGGAAATCACAAGGAGAGTAGCAAAGGTGACGACGACGAGACGAGACCTCTCGGTGGATGACGAAGCCGAGACGGAGGAAGGGCAGCCGAGGCGCACCCCAAAGGCGAAGAAGAATCCTACGCCTAAGGGCATGCCAGAAAAAACCGGCGAAGATCGGGACGATCACACCAAGCGTGGTTATTTCAGGATGCCGAGCGGGAACGTTCGCGAAGAGTTTGGTACGCTTCCTAAAGGCACGGAGTTTCCTAAGTAATGGGCACGACACTCAAGACGGGTGCCGGAGACCCGCCGCCCGTGGAGCCTACTCTGGTTGCTCCGGGAGATGCAGAGGGAGATAAGAACCGGGCATCAATTCCTGCGAAACCAAACGTTGGTGATCCTGATCCCGAGTTGATCCTGGGTAAGTTCAAGACCCAAGAAGATCTTGTTGCTGCGTACACCGCGCTGGAAAAGAAGCAGTCGCAGGAACCAGTAGAGCCTGCCAAGGGAGACCCACCCAAGGTTGAAGATCCTCCGAAGAAGCCAGCACAGATTCCCACGGAGCCCACCGCAAAGGTCGGCGACGAAGGGGGGATCGACATCGCCGCTATCGAGAAGGAGTGGTTCGACAACGACGGTCTCTCGGATAAAACCTACAAGCAGCTTCAAGAAAAGAAGGGTTTGGACCGGACGACCGTTGATGTAATCATTGCTGGTCGTCAGGCACAGGCTGCGGAGTTCACCGCCGAGCTAGCGAAAACAACCGATGGTGTCGAGAACATGAACAAGATTCTCGAATGGGCCAAAGAGTTACCAAAGGAAGCACAAGAGGCTTTCAATAAGGTGACAGCGTCGGGCGACTTGGAGCAATCCAAGCTTGCACTCGCGGGCCTACAGGCACAGTATGTTGCCGCCAACGGTAAGACCCCCTCCTTGGTTGAAGACGACGTTGAATCCAACGCGACGACCGGGGGCGCCAAACCTTTCGAGAACAGGGCACAGGTTGTCGAAGCGATGAAGGACAAGCGCTACGCCAAGGACCCTGCCTACCGTGCCACAGTCGAGAAGCGGCTCGCCGCAATGGACTTCTAGGCCTCCACGGGGAGTTTCCTCCTTTCGCCCTGTGGGCCTCGGGCAACACCACCGCTTCGTGCGGCAAGGATTGCCCTTGGTTGGCCTCTCATTAGAGGCAACCGTGAACGAAACCCGATCAACCACAAAGACGTTGGCCCGCTGCGGCGGATAACCCTCGGCGAAGTGAATGAGACGGAAGAGTTCCGGGATTCCGTGAATGAATTCCTGAACCACCAATCGCTAAGGGTAAATCAAAATGGCTAACGCCAATGTAACGCTTGGCGGTCAAAAGAATGTTGCTGGTGATGCACAGGCCCTGTTTCTCAAGGTCTTTGCCGGCGAAGTTCTGACCGCATTCGAAGAGACGAATGTCTTCATGGGAAGGCATCTCGTTCGTACAATCCCCAACGGTAAACTCTTGCCGTTTTAAAACTCCCCAAATTCGGTGAAACCCTTCGGGGCAATACCGAGCCAAGCCGGGCATACATCGTTCGGAAGGTGTAGAGACTAGACGAGGAGAACCTAATGGTTTGTCGTGTGTGCAAGACCGACAAGCCTGAGACAGATTATTACCATAAGGATCGGAAGAAGCAGCACCTCTCTACCGAATGTAAGAGGTGTCAACTCAACCACCAACGAGAGAAAACTTTCGGGGTTTCGTCCGCAGAGTATTGGGTGATGTATCACACGCAAGACGGTCGGTGTGGTATCTGTAGGAAGAGACTCCGTTCAGATCGTTACAAAGCGTTTTGCGTCGATCACTGCCATAGTACGGGCAAGATCCGGGGACTGCTTTGCACGAACTGTAATACAGCTGTTGGTTTGTTGAAGGACGATCCAGAATTAATGTCTCAGGCAGCAAGGTGGGTTAAGGTATAGTCCGATCCTCCGAGTAATCGGAGACAAATGAGTACGAAGAGTGCTCAATTCCCCGCCGCTTGGAAGGGCGGGTCCGCGTATCACACTCCGGGTGCGGAGCTGTTGGGTACGCAGGTTGCAGTGAACGAACGTATCATCACCATCGATGACCTGTTAATCGCGGATCGATTCCTCGACGTGTTGGACAACGCGATGAATCACTACGATTACCGCGCCATCCTGGTGAAGGATGTGGCTCGTGCGCTTGCACAGAAGTTCGACAAGCACGTCGCGCAGACCATGTTGCTGACCGCTCGCGCTACCGCCACCGTTACTGGTGGGTTCGGTGGAGCCGCGATCACCGATGCGGATGCCAACACGGATGGTGCGTCTCTCATGACTTCCATCTTCGACGCCACGCAGACGCTGGACGAGAAGGATGTTCCTGAGGATGACCGCTGGTGTTACCTCAAGCCCGCGCAGTACTACAACCTCGTCGAGACCGACAAGGCTCTTAACCGAGATTTCGGTGGGAACCCCGGTGTGTTTTCGGACGGTACGATCTTGCGCGTTGCCGGAGTTGGCATCGTGAAGACCAACAACCTTCCGACCACGAACATCACGGCGGATCTGACGAAATACAACGGTGACTTCTCCACTACCATGTCAGTCGTAGCGCATACGAGTGCTGTGGGTACGGTGAAGTTGCTCGACCTCGTCGCCGAGACGGAGTATGACATCCGGCGCCAGGGTTGGTTGATCCTTGCGAAGTTTGCGCTTGGTCACGGTATTCTCCGCCCGGAGAGTGCTGTCGAGATCAAGCTGTCGTAAGCACCTCGAAAAAATTGCCGGGGGATTAGAGTTAATCCTCCCGTCCCTCGGCTTTCTTGTTTTAAGGAGATGGAACAGTGGCTCAGTTTGAGACCAATGTCGCGACGACGGAGTTGGAAGCAGTTAACCGAATGATGTCCGCGATAGGAAATGCAGATATCACACAGAGTGAGCTGGACACGCCAACACGGGACGACACAACGAAAGCGATTGCTATCGTTCGTCACACGCTTCGCGATATTCTTGCTGAGGGCTGGAAGTTCAACACGGAATGGTCGTTCCGCATCGCAACCGCCGCAACGAAGTTTGCAGTTCCTAACGACCTGATCGACTTTCATGTTTCGCATCGTCCCGATCAAATTGGCAGACGCCCAATAAAGAACGACGACGGCACCGTGCCGTTGACCAACCTGCTCGACATCACCACCCGCGACGGCTTCTTCTATGACCGCTTGCGGAATGCCAACACCTGGACGGGAGATTTTGTTCGGGCGCAGATCTTCATTGATTACGTTCGTCTGCTCGACTTCGAAGATATACCGCAGGCTGCCCGCGTGATGATTGTTACTCGTGCTGGGCGAACATTTGCAGAAACCATGGTTGGCGACAAAGAGGTTGTCGGGTTCACCCTCGACGACGAGCAGGCGGCCCTCCGCACACTGAAGCGGCTCGAAGGCAACAAGCGTTCTTACAGCATCTTTGATTCAGCCACAGAGCGGCGCGCCCTCGGCGGGCGTCAACGCGCTAGTCGGTGGTCCTAAATGTCGTTCGTTAAGCGAGCTGTTGACAACATCCTCAACGGTATTTCTCAGATCGCTCCGAGCGCTCGGCCAGAATCACAAGCTGAAGCACAGGTCAATGCCATCTCGTGGCCCGAGCGGGGGCTCAACAAGCGTCCCGCCACGGATCACGCCGCAGAGATCGATTCTACTCCGGCGCCATTCGGCAATGCCTTTGTCCACACCATCAATCGCGACACGAGTGAGCGGTACCGGGTTGTCATTATTGACGACGACCTCAAGGTGTACGACGAGCTTGGTGTCGAACAGGCGGTTGAATTTCCCAACGGGAAGGCCTATCTCAACGAGGCGCTTCCCAATTTGAATTTCCGCGCAGCGACGATGGGCGACTTCACGTTCATCACGCATCGCGGCACCGTGGTTGCCAAGAAGGCCACGCCACTGTCCCCGGCTGCGAAAAACGAAGCGCTTGTCTTCGTGAAGGCCGGCGACTTCGATACCACCTACAGGGTAAAGATCAACGGTGTAGCATACACCACACAGTCAGCGCAGGGGGACGGGCCGAAGGATCGCTACAAGGTCGGCACACAGCTGATCGCGAATGAGATCTTCAACGCCCTCGTAAGAGCCCTGCGGACGACGTTCACCATCACGAACCTCGGGAACAGCTCGATCCATCTTGAGCGAATTAACGGAGCCGACTTCGCCGTCGAGGGTGAGGACGGACTCGCTGGCGAGGGGCTCGTGGTCGTCAAAGGGAAGGTACAGAGATTCACTGATCTCCCCGCCGTTGCCAAGGCCGGGTTCGTCGTAGAAGTCACGGGCTCTCAGGGAACCACCAAAGACAACTTCTTCGTGAAGTATGTTGACGACAGTGAAACCGCAGACCGTAGAGGTGTGTGGGTGGAAACGCTGCAGTCTGGTGAAGAGATTGCTCTCGACGAGACGACGCTCCCTCATGTGCTAATTCGTGAGGGGCTGATCGTAGAGGAGATCGCCGCCCTGAACGAGCCCCTTCCTGTTGTTGAAGAAGATACCGTTCAGGAAACGTTCACGCTCACTGACGGGTGGAGCACGACGCAGAACCAAGCGGACCCAGAGAATGGGGACGTGGCCTTGTCGGTTACTTCTCCGACGGCAACGGCGTTCTCCAATCTCGATCAGGGAAGCAGCCTTGCAACGCCGCTCCGCGTCAACTTCGATGTGGACGCTCGTCTGGCAGGGCTGGCAACGTGTCGGCTCGACATCTTTCTCAACACAAGTCCCACCAGCACTACATGGAACCTTCTCGGTTCGTCTCGTGTGTACACCAAAGCTGACGGGCAGTTACTGAACGAGTTTCTCGTTGTTACTGGAGGAATCTGGGCAGCGAATTGGGATCTTAAAGCCGAGTGGGTATACACGAACACTCCGTGTTGCAATCCCGGTGACCTGATTACTTGCACGTTGCACGGTGAAGACCATGCTATTGTCCCCGGTGTTCAGCACAACACCCCGGTGACGAAGCACGTCAAGTTCGCCGAGGCAACGGTGGGTGGCGTTTCGACCCCACAGATCTACCCGAAAGGTATTGACGTTACAGTAACAATCTCTGGTGTTGGGTCTGCAGTTCACACTCCAACGGACGACGAGACAGGGGCGCAGGTGGCAACGGCAATCGCGCCGACCATCAACGCTCTTGGCGGAATAACAGCAACGGACGAAGGAAGCGGTGTTGTGGAAGTGACGAGCGGGTCTGCTCTCACAATCACAGCGGTGACTGACTACACTGGAGCCCTCGATTTCTTCATCTCCAACGATCTTGGGGTTGGCGCGACCGACCTTACAGGTAAGAAGGTGAAGAATCTCACGGACGGATCAGAGGGGACAGTCGCGAGCAACACGGACCAAACGTTGCAGACGACGCTTTCGGGTGGCTCAGACAACAAGTTCCAAGTGGGTGACAAGGTAACCATCGAAGGCGCCAGCTCTGGCTACTTCGTCCTTCGCCCAGGTGTTTGGAAAGACCGCGAGGTTGGCACCGTAGTAACGAATCCCTTTCCCTCCTTCGTTGGACAGAAGGTGCGTGAGGTCTTCCACTACCGGAATCGTTTCGGCCTGACGGCTGGAGAAAACGTGGTCCTGTCCACAGCTGGCGGGTTCTTCAATTTCTTCCGCGAGACTGTGCAGGATCTTCTCGATGGCGCACCCATCGACCTCCAGGCGCAGGGCTCTTCGCTCTCCGTGTTCGACGCAGTTGAGCATTGGGAGAAGGAGTTGTATCTGTTCACTGATCAGCACCAGTTCGTGTTGAAGGGTGATCCGTTACTGACGCCGTTCACTGCGCGCCTTCCACAGGTAAGCAAGTTCCGCAGCAACAAACGTGTGCGGCCAGCAACTGTGGGCTCGAACATGTACTTCTGTACGGAGCAGGCTGGCTTCACGAAGGTGATGGAATATTTCCGCGTGGCCGACGAGAAGAATGATGCCAGGGATATCACGGCGGCAGTCCCCAGCTACCTCAAGGGGCGCCCCATTCAGATCGCTGGTTCCGCGGATCACAGGCTGCTCGCAGTTCTTACGGACTCGGACAAAAGCTTGCTGTATGTGTACCAGTGGTTCTTTGACGACAACGGGACGAAGCTGCAATCGGCTTGGCACAAGTGGGACTTCGGTTCGAATGCCGAGATTCTCGGGTTCGATTTCATCGAGTCCGACATGGGCCTCGTGGTTAAGCGCAACGACGGCGTGTTCTTTGAGACGATGAATATTGATTCGTCTTTCGTGGACACTGGCAGCAGCTGCGTTCTGTATTTGGATCGGCGCCTTCGTGAGACAGATACCGGAGTGTCGGTGGTCTTCTCGGGCGGGAACACAACTTGGACGATTCCGTTCGATGTTCGCGAGGTCACCGACGGGAACCTTCAGGTGGTCCGCCTCGACACAGGCGCGGTACTCACAACCAACCGCCCGGCCGACAACAAGATCCAAGTGGATGGTTCGGATCTCTCCGCGGTCAATGTTTACATCGGAACTAAGTACTCGGAGACGTATCAGCTGTCTACCCTGTACTATCGACGCCCAAGTGGCGACGGAGTATTCCGCGTACGCACAGACGGCCGCACGCAGATTCGGCACCTCATTGTTCATTACACAAACACCAAAGATTTCAAAATAGAAGTTGATCAGCAAATCCCAGGCGGTAGCAAGAAGACTTACACCTTCGCGAGTACCGCTGCTTGTGGTGAAGACGGCTCACTGCGTGTGCCAGTTCTTTCACAGAACACAGGCGTAATCATAAAACTTCTCAACGACACTCCGGGACGTTCTGAATTCCAAGGTTTCTCTTGGGAGGGAACGCATAAGGAGCGAGGCGGGAGATAAATTCAGGAAGGAAGAACCGTGTTGATATGCGATACGGCATCCCGAGCGGATGCTATTTGGATGTCCTCACGACTTCGAGAAGCAGACAGACAAGAGATAGCGGCGTCAACTGGTAGCACACCGGAAGACGCCGTTCCTCTTTCGTTCGACATCTCGCGGGAGTGTTGTGTGTTCCGCAGGGAAAGCGGCGAGCCCCCGTTTGCTATTTTCGGTACGGTGCCTGCTGGTGAAGCAGAGGGAAAAAGGGTGGGCATCGTGTGGATGCTCGCAACAGATGAGATAGACGACAACGCCATCGCGTTTGCCCGGACCAGTAGGCAATGGGCCAAGCGTCTCCTCGAACCGTATGACTATACACTCAACTACGTGTGGAACAGAAACATCAAACACATACGCTGGCTCCGTTGGGCAGGATACATCATCCTCATGCCCGAACGGCGGGGGCCTTTCGACGAATGGTTCCACCCGTTCTACATGTCCAAACAATAGGAGATAACAACTGTGTGTAATGCAGCCGCCATCGTCGGTCTCGCGCTATCTATTGGTTCGGGGGTTGTTGGCGCGATTGGTGACAATAAACAGGAGACCGCTAATCGCGAGGCTGCAGATGCAGCACTTGCGTTTGACATCACTGACTTGCTCGCACGCATCGCAGAAGAGCAAACAGCGGCGGCACAGAGAACCAACCGGGGCTTTAAGGCAACTCGCCAGGCGTCATCCACTGCGCGTGTTGCGGCCGGTGAAGCAGGAGTTGCCGGAGTGAGTGTTGATCTCCTTCTCGATGACTTACAGAGAGAGCAAGGCGAATTTGCCGACTCTGTTGAACAGAACCTTGAAATCACACAACGGCAGGTTGAGCGCCAGATCCGGGGTGCCGGTGCCCGACGTAACAGCCGTGTCAATGCCGTGCAGGCTCCGAGCTTTCTCAGTACCGCTCTCCGCATCGGCGGGGTGGGTCTGGATTTCGCTGGTCGGGAAATCGCTCGTATTAACAGAACGCAGGGAGCATAATGACAGGACCCCGTGTACAAGTAGATAGCGGCCTCGTGCCTGACCCGGTGCGTCCCGCGGCATCACCTGTCGATTCCTTCGTTCTGCCCAGCGACCGCAATGGTCTGAAAGATCTTGCGAATGCGTTGAGCACGCTATCGCCGAAGGTAACACAGATTGCCGGGCTCCTACAGGAGCGCACCGACGACAAGAAGTTTGCAGAGGGAACAGAAGCCGCCCGCAAGCTGCAAGCTCAAGGGAAATCTTTTCGTGATGCCATCCGCGAGGGGCTGATCTCTCCTGATCAATCCCCGTTCTTCCGCCTTGGTGTGAAAGAACAATTCGGCCGCATTACCGCCGACAAATTCCAAACCACACTTACTATGCGTGCGCTGGCCGAGCTGGCCGACAGTACTGACCCCGAAGATTTCGACAAGCTCGCTGGGGAAGTGCGGCAGGACATCCTTGGTGATATTGGCGAAGATGCGGACGCATCCTTCTTGAATGGATTCGGCCCTCGTGCAGATCAACACCAAGTCAACGCCCGGCTTGCTTTCAATTCGCAGGTTTCTGCCCGCGTCATTCAGCAAGCACAGCAACAAACCTTCCGTGAGGCCAGTAATGCAATTTTGAACGGCCTAGAGAACGACCTCCCTTTCCCGGAAATAGCCGGTGGCTTACAGATCACACTTGAACGTGCAATCGCTACCGGTCTTCCAGGGCGAGCAGCGATAGATCGCATCGTGAAGGCCGTTTCCAAAGTAGTACAAAGTACCAAAGACGTTGACATGTTCGATCTTCTTGACCTCGTTAACGGGAAACAAGGGCCCCTCTCTGGGATTGCCCGTGTTCAAGATGTCATTAATAGCGTGACTACGAGAGTCAACACCATCAATACCCGGGAAGATTCTCTGGCTAGAGCTGCGCTAGGCCGAGAGAAACAAGCCGCGATAGAAGAGTTAGATAGACAGATCTACAATTTGAAGAAGGAAGATCCTGCGGCTGACATTACTTCTCAGCTTCAAGCGCTATCAGATATCGGGGGGCGTCCCGCAGTTCAGGCGGCTCTTGGGTACGAACAGCAGCTTCAAGATGAATTTCAGGAATCAGCTTTTGGTATTGTAGGTTCCCTCATTGGGCGGTTGTCGATACCTAAAGGTGAATATGGGTTTCTGGACCATAACGGGCTCATGGAGGTATTTGGACGGGGCCGCTTTGATAAGGATTTGAGAATTTCTATCAAAGACCTTAATGCTATTCAGTCACAGATGTCCCTTAGGGATAGCGCATCTCAAGATGCTGCTGATGATATTCCTGGACGACACACTGATCCGGTACAACAATTAAATGCAACAACCAGGAATGTTCGACGAGTGTTTGGGGAATCTCCGTTTCGGGGCAGGGGTGCCGGTGAAACAGAACGAATCAATGCCGCTGAGTTCGAAATTAAAAAACGATTCTGGGAGTTTTTCACCGAAAATCCCAAGGCCCCTAGTTCGGCTTTTGGCGACTTCCTGCAAATCCAATCGCAGGGGGTACTCAAACAGGCCGCCGAAGGGAGCTCGTACCTGACAAAAGCATATGATGATCTTACGGGATCGGTGCCGAATCTTCAGACGGTCTCTCGTGATGATTGGGCCGATAACCGTCTTATGACAAGCGAGCAATATTTTAGCCTCACAAACGCCCTTCTTCGGCGAATAGAAGCCGGAGACTCTGAACCACGGGCTATTACTGTGGTGTTCGCAACGCTTGCTCCTGAATTTGATTTCCTATTAACAGCTGCTGGTGTAACCGGGGTTGCTGATTTCGCTGAATTTATGAATGCGCAACAGCTTCTTTTTGAATCATTTCCTAATCAATAACACTACGGGAGACACATGGGCTCGTCTGTCCGTCCTGAAATTCAGGACACAACTGCGCAAACACAAGATCCTCCTTTATCACTCCGCGAACGCATAATACAAGAAGCGAAGAAGATGGAAGAGGAGCAGCGGGCCGCTTCCCCCGATGGAGATAAAAAGGGGCCGGATAGCGATAAAACTCGGGGGTCTTTGTTGCGATTCCTCTTTGAACTTCCCTCCACTATCGAACGCGGTGTGAACCGTGCGGTGCAAGAGGGCGCACAGAGTGTTGATAGTTTTGCCCAGTGGGTGGCGGGTACGAAAGTTGGTAAAGCCCTCCTTGGGCAACGCATCCGCCCCACTCGTGGTGGCAAACGGGAAATCTACACGCTCGTGGACTTCCTAGATGAAGGGAAGTCGTTGTTCCCCAGACTTGCAAACATCGACCTCGGCCCTGCCCCATCGACTGCTGGCGGGGCTGTCGTTGAGTCCATCGTGCAGTTCACAGTGGGGCTTGTGGGTGTCGGTAAGGTCTTCGCGCCTTTCAAGGTTGTGAAGAAGGGTGTGTCTCTCGCTTCGTTCGGCAACCTCACGTTGCAAGGCGCAGTGGTGGACGCGGCCCTCTTCGACCCCTACGAGGCCCGGCTCGCTGACTTCGTGGCAGAACATGGCCCGGAGTTCGCACAGCCTATCGCAGAGTTCATGCAGGCTGACGAAGACGACTCGGAGGCTATGGCGCGGCTCAAGGCTGCACTCGAAGGTGCTGCCATTGGTGGAACCGTCGATGCCTTCCTCGCTGCCCTGCGGGGTCTCCGCAAGATCCGCAAAGTGAAGAACGGCAAGGGTGACGAAGAGCTGGCCCGCAGCGTGGTGGACGACCTTGAGCAGGCCGACGAGTTGGCCGAAGCTGCACGTACCGGTCAGGGGTCCGACGAGATCCGCATCAAGCAGAACGACGACGGAACCTTCTCACCGACTGACGGCAAATCTGACGGTCCCGCATTCAACTCGCGTGGTGACGCCGAGGCCGTATCTGCGTCAGCGAACGATGCAGCAGCGAACAGCCGACTCCCCCGTGGAGAGCTGTCACCCGACATGAAGGAGCAGGTGGTCAACAGGGCGCAGGAGCTGGCCCAGGCCAAGAACGCGAAAGACCTTCGCCGGCTGGCCGATGGAACAATCTTCAACTTCAACTACGCACAGACACCGAAGCAGGCCCGTGCAATGATTCAGTCGATTGCCGATCTGATGCCGGGCGTGTTCGAAGAGGTGTCGCAACGTGGAGTAAAGACGGAAGAGATTACTAGGGCTCTAGCCGACGACATTCTCGCTGGTGTAGATGCTGACCAAGCAGTAGACCTGATCAGCCGCGCTTACGGGGCCAACGAGAACATCCGCGAGATCCTACTCGCGACACGAATCTACCAGCACAGCTTGGCCGATCAGATTTACCGGCTTGGGCGGCGTGCTGATCGCAACCCCGATGACCTACTCGCGGTGGACGAGCTATCCAAAGCGCTCGACACGCTGTTCAACGTCTCTGTCGATCTTGACGGAACGGTAAGTAAAATCGCGGGTGGACTTCAACAGCAGCAGATCCCTATCTCGGTGTCGCGCCTGTCGCGTCAGTCGGCGAAGCGGGAAGCTGAAAGTGCCTCTTCACCGAGATCAGCCGGCAATGCCCCCGAGAACGTTGACAACCTGCCGCGAGATCAGAACATCGATCTTGTAGAGCAGCGGCCAGCTCGCAGCACCGCTCAGGCTCCCGGCACGCGAAAGGTCACCGAAGGTCTCACGCAAGAGCAGATCCAAACACTTGCGCGGCGGGTGCGCCTCGCGCAGGGTGATCCCAATGCGATCATCGCTGAAGTGAAGGCCCTCCGCATGATTGCTAAAGCAGAGAAACAAGCCGGTGCCGACATTGTGAGCCGCGGAAGATTTCGGAAGATTATGAGTTCGGTTCAACTTTACCGGATGATAAACATGCTCTCCGGGGTGAAGACCCACCTTGTAAACATCATCTCAAACGCCTCTGTTGCGTTTCAGCGTCCCGCCGAAATCTGGTGGGCAGGGGCCATGTCGAGTAACCTCGCGTTGCAACGCGAGGGCTCAGACCTCATGACGGGCAGCTTTCTTGCTCTACGAGATTCTTGGGGTGCAGCTCGGAAAGCGTTTAGCGAGGGGACAAACAGCCTTGATCCCGCGTTCAGGACTGACGAGATGGTTCACAATTTCAATAGTGATAACTGGCTTATTAGGATTTTCAAGGTACCTCTTCGCTTGCTTATGAGTGAAGATGAATTCTTCAAAAACGTGGGTTATATCTCGAACGTTCGGGCGCAATCATTACGCCTTGCTCGTGAAGATGCGAATGCAATGCTGAGTCGGGGACAGCTTAAGCCAGATGATATGGGAGAGTTCCTTGGGCGGCGCGTGTCGCAGGATCTGGAAGATGCCTTCGCTCTCGACGCCGCTTCTGGCCGCATCTTTGGGACGAATCAGAAAGCGCTTGAATTTGGCCGGGTAAGTACGTTCACGAATTCGCTAGATGACGGCCTGGGGCCCATGAATCTGGGCCTGGGTATCCAAAACCTTGCGAAGGAGTTCCCGCCGATTCGAATTATCGTTCCTTTCATTCGCACACCGATCAACTTGTTCCGGTATGCCCACCAGCGGACGCCACTTCTTAACCGGGTGAACCGCAGGGCTCATCAGATGTACAAAGCCGGTGGAGAACAGCGGGCCCTTATCCACGCACAGACACAGATGGGTGGTGCGGTTTACGCGACTGCAGCGCTGCTCTATGCCAGTAAGAACATGACTGGAGGGGGCCCGGAAGATCCTGAGTTGCGTGCTGCGTGGCTTGGCGCGGGCAACCAGCCATACTCTGTGAAGGTTCCCGGTCTCGGCTGGGTGAGCTACCGGAGAATGGACCCAGTTGCAACACCTCTCGGCCTCATGGCTGACTTCATGGAATCGTATGGTGAGATCGAGGAAGCGTGGGACACAGGTACAGTAGAAGCCGCTGCAACTTCCATCCTCGCCTCAATTACATCGAACCTAGCGAGTAAGACGTTCTTCCGCAGCATCACGGAGTTCATGCAGGCCTCGACAAGTGGCAACGCAAGCCAAATGCAGCGGTTCTTACGGAACTTTGAATCTACACTCGTACCATTTAGTGTCGCGCAGCAGCAGCTTGCTGCAGGTATTGATCCTGTGTTCCGGGAGTCAAGAACATTTCTCGACAATCTCCGGGTAAGAACGCCGTTTCTTTCAACAACGGTGGAAGCACAGCGTAACGTCTTCGGAGAGAAGATCCTCCGACCGCCTGGGTTATTCAATAGGTCATTCAACCCGATGACGATCATGAAACCCAGTTCGGATACAGCGATGGCTGCGTTCGTCGAGATGGGAAGGGGCTTCTCCATGCCTAGGACGCAGACAGCGATTGACCGTATCAAGTTTACTGACCGCCGTGCGTTCAACAACGGCACGGGTCAATCACCCTACGACCGCTGGATGGAGTTGCTGACTACGACCGGCAACGGAATGCCCCAAGTAAACCTTCGCGACCAGATAGAGAACCTCATCAATTCTGATGTATGGACTCGTCTCCCCGCAGGTTCCGAGCTGTCACCAGGCGGTGCGCGGTGGTTGCTCGTGAATAACATGATCCAAGCCTATCGCCGCGCAGCTATGGAAAAAGTACGAAGTGAATATCCCAGACTTCACCGAGCCATGCTTGAAGAGCGAGCGGTTTCCGCTGTTTCACAGTTTGGCGATGATGAGGTTGAACGAGTTCGCTCTCTGATTCAACACAACATAAGCCGATAATCCTCAATCTCTGGGGTCCATCACAGGGCCCCACTAGGACCCACATATCCCAATGACAGATTCTTCAGTACCAGTGGTTCCCACGGAATCCGTGCCGGTTCGCTTGGCACGAATAGAAGAGAAGCTTGACCTATGCGTAGCTGGTATTGAAAACTACGGCCCGCGCATTGGTGCCTTAGAAAACTGGAAGTCTCGTGTTCGGGGCATCGTGGTCGGAGTCGCCGCAAGTGCTGGTATCGTGGGCACAGTGGTCGGCTGGATTCTCGGGAGGTAACGTGGCCGAACGTAAGGAAGAACAACTAGAACAGTCTGAGTTGATTCAGGACCTCTGGCTCTCTCGGATGATTGAGTTGCTGCAAAGTGGAGAAGAGACAGCGACCGACCGCGCAACGCTGATTCGCTGGCTAGAACACAACGGCTGGCACGTTGATCCTTCTCGTATGCCGCAAGAGTTGAAAGACAAGCTCACCTCGAAGATCAAGCCGGGTGATGATCTCGGCGACGACGTGATCCCCATCGGCAAAGCAATGTAATCAGGTCGTGTATACCGAAGCCCAAATCAAAGCGGCGGGGTTGCACGACTTTAGAGTGTTCCTTAGGCAGGTCTGGGACTTCCTGAATCTGCCGGAACCAACCCCAGTACAAAACGACATCGCGCATTACCTCCAGACCGGCGAGCGCCGCATTCTGATCGAGGCCTTCCGTGGTGTGGGAAAGTCATTCATCACAGGCGCATTCGTGCTGTGGATTCTTCTCCTCAGTCCGCAAGCGAAGATTATGGTGGTGTCGGCCAATCAACAAAGAGCCGATGAATTTTCCAGGTTCTGTAAAAGCTGTATTGATGGAATGGAACTGTTGCAGCCGCTGGTTGCTGAAGCACACCAGCGTACATCTAATATCTCATTTGATGTAAGACCTGCAACTCCCGATCAGTCACCGAGTGTCAAAAGCGTTGGTATCACCGGACAGCTGACAGGTTCTCGTGCAGACTACATCATCGCTGACGATATCGAAGTTACCAAGAACAGTTACACACACAACCTTCGGGAGCGGATAGCCGAACTCGTCAAAGAGTACGACGCTGTCTTGAAACCCGGCGGTCGTGTGATTTACCTCGGGACACCGCAGACTGAACAGTCGATCTACAACCGTCTCCCTTCGCGTGGGTATACTGTGCGAATCTGGCCCGCTGAAGTCCCATCCGGCATAGACCGATACAACGGGCACCTCGCGCCGTACATCGCAGACATGATCCACCGTGGAGTTCCAGAGGGAACACCAGTAGACCCCCGGCGTTTTGATAAGGACGATCTCAACGAACGTCTCCTGTCGTATGGTCGTAGTGCCTACGCCTTGCAGTTCATGCTCGACACCAACCCGAGCGACGTGGATCGACATCCGCTCAAGCTGCAGGACCTCCTGGTGTACGACGTGGACAACGAGGTCGCTCCGGTGAAGCTCGTGTGGAGTAAGGACAAGAAGTGTCGCCTCGATGACTTGCCAGCCGGCGGGTTCGACGGCGACTACCTCCATCGCCCGGTATGGGAGAGCGACGAGTTCACCCCCTTCAGCTCCGCAGAGGAAGCGAAGTTCGGGGGCACGGTGTTGTTCATCGATCCCTCAGGGCGAGGCAAGGATGAAACGGCCTACGCCATCGTGCGCTACCACCACGGCATGTTGTACCTCGTAGACCTTGGTGGTTTCCGTGACGGCTTCAGTCAATCCACACTGCGTGGCCTTGCGCTTGCCGCAGCGAAGTATCGCGTGAACGTCGTCTCGATGGAGCGCAACTACGGTGGCGGCATGTTCGGCCAACTGTTCAAACCCGTGCTACACAAGGTGTGTAAGGCTCGGGTTTTGGGCCCGGAAGATATGCCATGGGCAAGCGGGCAGAAGGAAACCCGCATACTTGACGCACTGGAGCCGGTGGTCCAATCACACAGGCTTGTCGTCTCTCGGCGAATCATCGAAGCAGATGCCAAGCTGCAGTCCGACGACGCCACACAGAAATACAGCTTCATCCAACAGTACACTCGTCTCACTCGCGACCGGGGGGCTCTGCCTCATGATGACCGGGTTGAAGCAGTTGCAGAGGCGTGTAAGTACTGGACGGACCAGATGGATCGAGACCAAGAGAAATCGTTAGCAACCCACAAGCAGCGCCTGTTGATGGACGAGCTGAAGAGCTTCGTGCGCTCAGCAAAGGGGCGGATGCGGCGCAAACCGAAGTGGGCGGGCCGACGATAAGCGAATAAAACATCTACCCTGTGGAAACCCAATACATACCATGGCTGAATTCACACCTCGTGCAGACCTCCTGTCACCTCCGCAAATCCCTACCGTCTCTCTTGAGAGCACTGCGGAGGATGGCACCACCGAGACACTCACCGTCACTGGTGTGCTCGGTGCAGAAGGTGTAGGACCAGCAGAAATCAAGTGGCGGCAGCGCACCGCTGGTTCCCCTTGGGGAGCCTTCTCGGCTTGGCTGACTTCACCAAAGACCGGTGTTGTGATCACCCGACACGCTTTGCGGGTAATCGAAGTCGAGGCGGTAGCTCGCGACACGAGCATCTGCGACCTCCAGTGTAATCCCTTAGAGAGTGCCTCCTTCTTCCTCAACGTACAGCCCAAGCTCCCTGCGTTGACGGAGGGGGGCGTGCTCGATGTCAATACGGTAGATACGTCACAGCTCGTCACTGATGCGGTTGATGGTCCTAAGATTGCATCCAGTGCTATCACAGCAGTGAAGATCGCAGCACTCACGATTACTGCCGGAGAGATAGCAGCGAACGCAATCACCAGTTCAAAAATCCGTGCAGGCGCCATCGTCGCTGGCAAAATTGCGGCGGGTGCCATTGTTGCCGCCGATATTGCAGCAGGAACGATTACCGGTAATGAGATCACCGGCTCGACGCTAAGTGCAATCTTTGCGGACGTAGGGACACTTACAGCGGGTACGATTTCGACAAATGTTCTAATAGCTTCACAGAATTTCACCGCAACAACAGTCTTTGTAAAGACAAAGCTTCGTGTTGGAGCGCAGAGTACCGGAGACCTTCTCCCAGATGTCATCACCATCAATAACACGCAAATCGATTTTCCCGGATCAGCAGGAATCGATCTGCGTATAGAAAAAGTTTCGAGCAACATCTTGAGGCTAGATCGGCCCAATGTCCTTCCCTCGCCCCGCATCAGCATTACAATGGCGAACCCCGTCGTGATCGACTTTACCGATGGCGGCGGCACGCTTCGTGGAGTCACATTTAAGGGTTCTGAATTCAAATTTGAAGGTAGTACCACTTCGCTGTTTCCCGATACCACCAACGTTGTGGAACTCGGTAAGTCGGGAAAAGTCTGGGAGAAGGTGTGGGCTACGGATATTGACGCTGCCGGCTCAGTTGTCGTCGGTGACGCAACACCCGGTGACAACTTCATGCTATTGCAGTTCAACACGAGCCGGGCGTGGAGGTTTGAGACCGATGGTGTTGACGGCGCGAATCAGCAACTCATGCTCCGAACTGAAAATGCGGGAAAAGAATTTCGCATTGGTTCTGACGACGGAACCTCCAACGTAGAATTCACGCCGCACAACACCGTAGCAAGCGGCCTCGCAGAGTTCTTGTGCCCTGTACGGTGCGTCGATGCGGAAATCGACGGAGACCTGAATCATGACGGCACCAACATCGGCTTTTATGCCGCAACACCGATTGCAAAGCAAACAGTAACCGGCTCCAGAGCAGGAAACAGCGCACTAACCAGCCTGCTTTCACGGCTGAATTCATTAGGACTCATCACCGATAGTACGGTGTAAACCCCAAAGGAGAACCGAATGGCACACAAAGAAAAAAGCAAGGGAGTTTCATTATCCACTCTCTTGATGCAGCTCCGCGACAAGACCAAACCACTGACCTACATCGAAGGTGGTGAGAAACAGCCGCTGAATCTCAAGATCGCTATCACCACCGCGGTGCTGAACGGCGCGGACCCCGACCCGGAAAAGCCTGAGAGCGCCTCCTACCAAGCAAAGAGGTACGTGTTAGCGATGCGTGTGCAGGAAGCAGACATCGTCTCGTTCTCAGCAGAAGAAACCACGCTCATCATGACTTCGGCCGGTAGAACGTGGAGCACAATGGTCGTCGGCCGTATGTACGAATTGCTCGATCCCGCTGCGCTCTCGTAACATGAAGCCCCCAGAGCGCAGCACTCGCACCAAAGAGGGGTTCGGTAACATCATGGCATTCGGCAAAGGCGACCGCCAACGAGAGCGGGACCCGCGCCACTGCACGAAGCAACAGTTCGAAGAGAACTGGGATCGAACCTTTGGGACCCCCGAAGACACCAAAAACGTTTAACCCCCCAACCCACAACAAACAACATGTCTCATTGCCCCGACTGCGGGTTCAAGACCGTTCCCGAGTCGGGGTGTGCATTCTGCCCCAGCTGCGGGTGGTCAGCCTGTAGCACAGAAATCACCAAACATCCTTGCAAGGAGTTACAAACAAGTGTCCACAAGAGCCATAGCCACTGACGGCGAATTAGCCGTTGCAGCGGACACCTATATCAGCTCGGCGCTGACAATCCCCGTACAGCTGGTCCTGCCGGTCGTCAACGACGGCTCGGGCGCAACCGTTGCTGTCGATGTGGAAATGCGTTTCGAAACAACCGCTGGTGGTAGCATCGAGATTCTCGATTCGGACGGTCACCGGGTTGGTATCGTCCCCGGTCGCAGCCAGGCTGTCATCGTCGCCCGTAGCGGCGTAGTGCAGGGCGGAGACCAGGCGTGGAACTTCGAGATGCTGCCGCAGACACCGGCAGCGACTATCGCGGATGCCGTCGTGGCGCACGCCTTGAACGCGACATTCGACGACACGGAAGCCGAAGCTGCGCTTGACGCACTTGGCGTGATCATCAACAAGATCATCGCCGTGCTTGGCAACATGGGCGCGACGAAGGTCGAGTAGTCCCCCGATGTGCGATGCATTGCTGGAGATGGTCCTGGTATTACACCGGGACCTCTCCCTCATCGTCTTCGCACTCATTTTCGTTGGTTTAACGAACCTGAGAAGGAGAACACAAGAACGTGGGTATCAACATCGGCAGCATACTGAAGAAGGTGGTGGGGGCCGTGACGAACCCGATAGGAGCGGCGTCTAGTTTGTTCGATGACGTTGCCAAAGCAATTGGCAGCGACGACATCAACGACGTTCTCGATGCGGTACTCGGAGAAAACACAAACCTGACGCCACAAGAACGCGCTGAAGTACAACAGCTCACTCAGGAACACGAACTCGCAACAGACCAAGCATGGCAGTCGTTAGTTCTCCAACACACCGGAGCGGCAAAGGACATGCCGAAGTCCGTTCAGATCATTCGCGCACTCGTGCGTCCTTTCCTCAGCGTGACCATTCCCGGTCTCGCGGCCTGGGCAACGATATACCAAGTACAGAACATCATGCTCCTCCCTCTCGAAAAACTAGAACTACTCGCGCAGCTGAACAACAAGTTGTGGCTCGCTACGCTTGTGGTCCTCGGTTTCTGGTTTGGTGAGAAGCTCATCACGCGCACCGGTTTGGTGGATGCGTTCAAGAAGAACAAGTGAAGATGAATTCCTGGCTTTGGTAGTTAACCCCCTCGTCCGGGACTCCTTCGTGGGTCTAGGCGAGCCGCCCCCGTGGTTGCGTAACTGCGGGGTGCTTTTCCGGTGGCCTGCTGGTACCAAGTGGGCCACCAACCTTATTACAGCCCTGTAGAAAAGCCAATATCGGAAGCGCCTCTCGGCTTGGGCGAGCGGAAGTGAACCAAGGGAGCTAGTTAGTCGCCCCTTTTCTACAAATTAATCTGAAAGGAGGAACACCCGTGCTCAAACCCCCGCTCCCCGCGAGCGACCTGCTCAACGCGCAACAGGTCCGCGCCTTGTTAGGCGGCACCTACAGCGTCGATTACATATACCGCGAATTCAAAACCGGTAGGAAGAAGCTAGGGCCCAACAGGGTCCGGTGGAGTCACAAAGCAATCGAGAGCTGGCTGGAAACACTCTAAGAACTCCCCCCAACAATTCAAGAGGTCCGCTTCACCAACTATTTCTCCGAGGGAGGACGCCGATGCCACAAGTAACCGATGCGATCAAGAAGAAGAGCAAATTGACCAAGGAAGAGTGGCGCGATTACACCAAGACGGTGTGGCACATCGCGAACACTACGCACGCCGAGCACCCGGCTGTCTTTCCGGTCGAGATCCCGCACCGCCTGGTCAAGCTCTTCAGTTGGCACGGCGACACCGTCCTCGATCCGTTCGCCGGTACTGGTACGACCGCACAAGCCGCCGTGCCTCTCGGCCGCAAGGTGATCTGCGTCGACCAGAGCAAAACGTACACCAACATCATTCGCCGCGAGTGCAGCCACCTGAAGAACGGTCGCCTGACTGCGACCGAGCTCCTGGAAGTGGTGCACGGCGACAGCCGCGACCTCTCGTTCGTCGAAGATGATTCCGTCTCACTCATCGTTTCCAGCCCGCCATACTGGAACAAGGCCAACTACGGCAAGGCTCGTGCGAACATCGGCAATGTCGCGGGCTACCGCCGCTTTCTCGATGAGATACGCCCGGTCTTCGAGGAGTGCTTTCGTGTTCTGCAGCCGGGTCGCAAGTGCTGCTTGGTCACGGCCAACGTCAATCAGCATACCGACCACGGCCTCTTGACCTTCCCGCTCGCCGCGGACTATGGGGTCATGCTGCGCGAGATCGGCTTTATGATGGTCACCGAGGTTATCTGGTCGAAGGATGGCACAGGCGGACGGTGGGGGTCTGCGAATGCACAACGCCCCATCTTCGGGAGCTACCCGTATCCGCCGAACTTCCTCTTCAAGAACATTCACGAGTACGTCTTGGTCTTCTCCAAGCCGCCGTCGAAGAAATCGAAGGGACCCAACGTCGTGCCGTACGATGAAATCATGGCCGAGCCGCGCCAGCGGAACGGGCGGGCTCGGTAGTAAAGGGAAACGGACGATGGACTGCGAATTTCATCTTCAAGACCCGACATCGCCGGACACAGTTTATCTCTTCGAGGCGATCATTGGTGCCTCGCGTGTTCTTCAGTCGTTGTCTTCGGCATCTATATCCTTTCCGTCAAGTACCGTCGCAATCGCCTCAGCAGCCACCCCAATGTCCTTCGAGCGTGTGTAGCGCCGGGTCATGTCCGGGCTCGCGTGGCGTAGCGACTGTTGAACATACTTCTCCGGGACTCCCTTGTCAGTAATCCACTGTCCATGGCAGTGCCGAAGGTCGTGCATCGTCACGTTCTCGACTCCTACCGCAGCGCAGGCTTCTCTCCAACGAATCCGTAGCCGGTTCTCTCCGAGCGGACTCGGTATCCCTGCCTCAATCCAGCCCCACATACGGGCGTCGATGAAAATCACGTCGGCGCTCCCTTCGGTCTTGGTGCCGGGCACCCTGATTCCCTTTCGTTCGGACAGGATGTTAGCCTCTGTGCATCTTAGGTACTCCCCGAGACGCATACCGGTCAACACCAAGACCACATACGCCGCCCTGAGCCATTCAGGAGCGGCCGCGACCACTTCCCAGAACTTCTCAGGCGTCAGATCCGGGACCCTCCCCGCTGGTGCCTTGAGTTTCGGGAAGTGTCTCATCACCTGCCTGCGGAATGGGTGGTATACGTCACCTAGCTGCACCGTCAGGAAGCGCGAGACAGCGCTCCGCAGGTGGTTCCAATCTGCTGGGCCCTTTCCCCAGCGTTGTTGCAGGTCCTTCCAGTTGATGCGGTCGAGGTCGCGAACCGACGCACCTTCTGGGAGGACCTGTCTGGCTCGGAGCTGTTGGAGGTAGATCTTGTAGCGGGCCCCCTGGTCCCCGTTGTCGTCCACAAAGGCGTCCATGGTGTCCCACAGCGGCCTGTAGAGCACGAGATCAACAGCGAGGAAGCTCAGACGGTCTTCCATGTCGGCAGCGATCAGCTCACTGAGAGCGATCTGGTGGTCTGCCAGGGCCCTCAGGAGGTCATGTCGCCGCTGATCGCGGATTTTGTAGAGGAGCGCACGGACTCGTTCGAGTTCGCGCTTGGTCTTCGCGCCTGAGGTGACCACGAGTCGCCCACTCGGGTGAACGGAGGTTGGTACGCGGACTTGGATGCGGGGAGTCGTCGAAGCCACAAGCCATCCTTTGTCAAAAGGGATCAAAACGACAAGCGATGGATTGTACACTCTCCCGTACACACCGTCAACTGCTGAATCTCTGGAAACCCGCATGGGCCCTGGAGGATTTGAACCTCCGACAGATCGATTACCAGTCGAATTGCCTCCCGTTCCAGATTTGGAGACGGCGTTCCGCGCTGCCGGCGTGTCGAACGACGACCATGTCGTCGTCTACAGCGCGAGTCCCATGCACCTTGCGGCCCGGGCGTTCATGACACTCGAGTACCTCGGCCACCGTGGCAAAGTTTCGGTGCTGGACGGCGGCTGGGAGACGTGGCAACGGGAACGAAGGCCTACCGTACCGCGCGAGCGCGTGCCATCCCCGGGTACCTTCGCTGCGAACGTGCGAGACGACGTCCTCGTTACCGCCGAAGTGGTCGCCGGTCACCTCGACGATCCCAGAATGATCTTGATCGATGCCCGTCCGGCGCGGGAGTACACCGGTGAGCGGCGGGGTCGCAATGCGCGTGGGGGCCATCTGCCCGGCGCGTATAATCTGTATTGGGAGGATCTATTGGTTGCGGAGGACGAGCCTCGCCTAGGGGATCTCGTCAAGGTGCGGGGCCGTTTCGAGGAAGCCGGTGCATCGACCGACGGCGTGGTGGTGAGCTATTGCCAGATCGGCATGCGCGCGAGCTACACGTATCTCATCTCGCGGCACTTGGGTTACGACGCGCGCTTCTACGACGGCTCGTGGGCGGAGTGGGGTCGGAGATCCGAGCTTCCGGCGGTGCAGGGAACGTCACGCCGTTAGGGTAACCTTCTTCATGGCCAAGACAATCCGCGCGAGGGGCGCTGCGCTTGCCGACATCGTCCTCCTTCCTACCAAATTGTGGCACGACGATTTGTCATGCTGACAATGCCCGATCTTGCGCCTTCGAAGCACACCGCGTGAAATTCTTGAGGGGTAACCCCGGACTAAAGCCCGGGGTCCGCTCTGCCGGGGTCGGGTGAGGGGATCCGCGTTCTCAAAGCTTTAGCGTCATCCGCGGCAGCTTTAGCGTCATCCGTGGCTGCGACAGGACGGTATCTACATGGCTGGAGATTCCCACGTAACGATCGGTTTGCTGGCGGGGATGGGGGTCCGATCGACGAGCCCGTTTGTGGATCTGCTAGAGTTATTTTCGAAAGTTGTGGATTGGAGGAATGAGAAAGGCGGCGTATCCTTTCGTGTAGTCAGTTGAAACGTACACGAGATCCGGTTGTGACGACCGGAGAAAGGACACGCCACCGATGTTGAGGATAATAGAGAATGCGTCTGAGAGCAAAGGGAACGGACTGTTCGCAGACCTGGACGAGCTTGCCAGAGAGGGAGCTCGGCGGATGCTGGTGAGTGCGTTGGACGCGGAAGTGACCGAGTATGTCGAGCGATATCGGATTGAGCGAGACGGAGAGGGCCGCGCCCTGGTGGTGCGCAATGGCAAAGCCCGTCCCCGCAAGGTGACGCTGGGTGCTGGTACGGTCACGGTGACCGCGCCACGGGTGCATGACCGTCGTATGCGGGCGCAGTTCACGAGCAAGATTTTGCCTCCCTATATGCGGCGGTCGCCGAAGGTGGCGGAGGTCTTGCCGGTGTTGTATCTGCGCGGTCTGTCGACGGGAGATTTTCGCGAGGCGTTGCCGATCTTGTTGGGTGAGGACGCATCAGGCTTGTCCCCGACGACGATCACGCGATTGACGGCGGCGTGGGAGGGGGAATACCAGGCGTTTCGCCAGCGTGATCTGCGTGATCGGGAGTATGTGTACGTCTGGGTCGACGGGATCCACTTCAACATTCGCCTCGAGGCCGACCGGCTGTGTACGCTGGTGATGCTGGGCGCCCGGGCGGATGGGACGAAAGAGCTGATCGCGGTGGAGGACGGCTATCGGGAGAGCACGGAGAGCTGGTTGGCGGTGTTGCGCGATCTGAAGCGTCGGGGGATGCGGGCCCCGGTGCTGGCGATTGGGGATGGCGCGTTGGGGTTCTGGGCAGCGGTGCGGGAGGTGTGGCCGGCGACGCGGCAGCAGCGCGACTGGGTGCACCGGATGGCCAACGTGTTGGACAAGCTTCCGAAACGTTTGCAGCCGGCGGCGAAGCGGGTGTTGCGCGAGATGATGTATGCGGAGTCGCGTGCGGAGGCCGAGGCGCTGGTCGAGCGTTTCGCCACCGCGTATGCGGCCAAGTATCCCAAGGCGGTCGCCTCGCTCACGCGGGACCAGGAGCACCTGTACAGCCATTTTGATTTTCCGGCCGAGCATTGGAAACATATCCGTTCGACGAACGTGATCGAGTCTGCCTTCGCGACGGTCCGGTTACGACAGCGCGTGACCAAGGGAGCGGGCTCGCGGAGCAAAGGGCTGACGATGGCGTTCAAGCTGTTGGAGATGGCGCAGCAACGTTGGCGGAAACTCAACGCTCCAGAACTTCTCCCCCTGGTGTTGGCAGGAGAACAATTCAAAGATGGTATGCAGGAAACTGACAAAGAGAACACGGATCGGAAGGTCGCCGCTTGATCACTCACCGATCCACAACATTTGACAATACCTCGATCTGCTAATCGAAGAGTGCCAACGTCAATACGGGGCAAAGTACGAAACGGACTATCCCCGAATGATCATCTTCTCCTGGCCGACGCCTTTCTTTCCCGATCGTCCAATCGATCACGACGCCATGCGGGATTCAGTCTTGGAAGGTCTTCGTTGGCTCGACCGGACCGGCGTCGATTTCATCGCGATCCCATGTAACACCGCACACATTTACTTCGACGATCTGGCAGCCGCGGCACAGGTGCCCCTGATCAACATGGTCGATGAAGCCGTGGCAGCGGCTCCGGCTGAGGTTGGGACCATGGCACTGCTGGCAACCCGTGCGACACGAGACTCGGGGATCTACCAGGATGCATTGGCACAACGCGACTTCACGGTCGTCGCGTCCGACACCGTACAGGATGAAATCGACGGACTGCTGAAAGAGATTAGAGCGGTCTCTGATTTGACGGATCAGCGAAGGCGCTGGCGTGCATTGCTGTCCAACCTTGCCGACGCAGGGGTAGAAGCGGGACTCGTTGCTTGCACGGACCTGAACGTGCTGCAAGACGGCGCGCCGCCCTTACAACTCGTGGACGGCACGCGCGTGCTCGCGAGTAGGGTAATAGAGAAATGGCGAAGTATGTCGCCGGCGCTCGCAACCCCGGACTAAAGGCCGGGGTCCCGCTCTACATCCGCGACCTAACGATGCCCCTTGACGCCTCTTGAGCCCCTCTGCCCCCGTGCCGCTCTAGTTTCAGGGGTGGGGATCGGGGGGCATCGGGGGGCATCGGGGGGCAGCGTGGGGCATCGAGGGCAGCGAGGGGCAGCACGGAGCACAGGGGCACAGGGGCACAGGGGCACAGGGGCACAGGGGGCAGGGGGCAGCTAGATTAATCCCGACTCCCGACTCCCGACTCCCGGATCCGAGACCCCGGACCCCGTTTAACCCCGAACTCAGAGGCATAAATGTCCCCAGAACCCAACCAGCCTCCCAAATGGTGGGCCAAAGGTCTCCTCTTCGAGAACTGTTGCTGCCAGGTGGTGTGTCCCGGCCACGTCCACTTCGACCAGGCGTGTACGCTGGAGAGGTGCACTGGATACTGGGCGGTCCGGTTCGATGAGGGGGAGTTCGACGGTGTGCGGCTGGAGGGGCTGTCTGCTGTCGTGGCGTTTCAAAGTTCGCAGCACATGATTGAGGGCGGCTGGACCGAAGTCTTGATCATCGACGAGGCTGCTACGGCCGAGCAGCGACGAGCGATCGAATCGATCCTAAACGGCAGTGCGGGAGGACCGTGGGGGAAGCTCGCGCCGTTTGTGTCGACTTGGCTGGAGACACGGTACGAGACGATTCGGATCGAGGAACGAGAGAAGACCAAGACGATAGTGATCGAAGGATTGCTCGAGGGAACGGTTGAGCAATTGCGTGGGCGCGACCGCTCGCAGCCTGTAACATTCGAAAACATGTTCAATCAGATCCACGCGACGTCGCAGGTTATTGCGACGGGATCGACCAAGTACAGCGACGGTGTCCTTTCGATCGACACCGAAGGAACGCACGGCTTGTATTCGAACTTCAGCTGGTCGGTTTCTTGACGACGGCGGCACCTGGGGTCGCCGTAACGACGCTCGTCAGGCGAGATCGGTGGGTAGTGATGGGATCGGTTGTCGTCATCGCGATCCTCGCCTGGTGGTTGCTCGTTCGCCAAGCGGACGGCATTCATGTAGGGTATCCGCACGCCACGTCACTCAGCATCGCGTCGTTTGTTCTCACGATCCTCATGTGGCTGGTGATGACGGTCGGGATGATGCTGCCTGCAGTGTTACCATGGATACTGATGTTTGCCGAGAGCAATCGCGTCACCGGCAACGATACGGCGCGCTTTTCCGTCGTGTGGTTCGTCACCGGTTATTTCGTTGTATGGGCCGCTTACAGCGCCGTTGCCGGCTCGGCGCAACTAATGTTGCAGCAGTCTTCCCTCTTGCAGGACGGTGAATTGCGATTGGGAACGATCGGTGGTGGGGTCGTGCTGCTCAGCGCGGGTCTGTTTCAATTCACGCGGCTCAAGCAAGCGTGCCTCGAGCACTGTCGCTCCCCATTGAGTTTTTTCCTTTCGCGCTGGGAGGACGGGCCAGTCGGCGTCTTTCGCATGGGGTTCCGCCACGGTCTGTTTTGTCTCGGGTGCTGTTGGGCGCTGATGGCGCTGGGGTTTGCGCTGGGTGTGATGAATCTATTCTGGATGGCGGTACTGACGTTGGTGGTTCTCGGGGAGAAGCTCCTGCCGGGTGGAAGAGTGCTCGCGAGGGCCGTCGGCGGGTTGTTGGCTGTGTGGGGAACTTGGTTGGTCTTGGGCTTTGAGTTTTAGGTGTCAGGTACGAGGTTTCAGGTTCTGACACTTTGACTCCTGAAACCTGGCACCTGAAACCTGGTACCTTCGTTCGAACCTCGCTGGTCTTTACTGCAACCCAAGGAGAAACCGATGCGCGGCGTCACGACGTTCGCCTCAACGAGTTCGCTGCTTTCCACCGCCGTACTGCTGATGGCCACTGCGCCGCTCACCGGGCTGCAGGAGAGTGAGGGTGCGCCAGAGTGGGATGTCACCGAGCCACGAGGTGAGACGAGAACCATCGATTTCACTACGACGGAAGGCACGTGGATGTCGGTGGATCTGTCGCCTGACGGGACTTGGATCGCGTTCGATCTCCTGGGCCACATCTACCGTATCCCGGCGGAAGGAGGCGAGGCCGTTTCGCTGACACAGGAAAGCGGCATTGCAGTCAACTATCACCCTCGGATCTCCCCGGACGGACGCCACATCGCCTTCGTCTCGGACCGTGAGGGCCAGAACAATCTCTGGATCATGGACGCCGACGGCTCCAATCCCGGCGCTGTCTTCACCGACAACACGGTTCGGGTGGTCGAACCCCTCTGGACCCCCGACGGCCAGTACATCGTCGTGCGGCGGCAGAAGCTCGCGCCGGGAGCTCAGGGCGGCAGCGGGATCTGGATGTATCACAGGGACGGCGGGGACGGAATCGAGCTCATCGGTGGAGACCAGCCGGGGGCGAGCTGGCCCTCGATTTCGAGGGATGGCCGATTCCTCTACTTCCAGGTCCGCCCTCCCAGTGGTCGACGGGACGCCGTCGGGGGCGGATACCAGATCCGCCGCCTCGAGATCGCATCTGGTGACATCAGTGTGGTGAGCGCCGGCCAGGCAAACCAGCAAGTGCGCAGCTCGAGCGGCGGGGCCTACGCACCCGAGGTGTCGCCTGACGGGCGGTGGCTCGCGTTCGCCCGCCGTATCCCCGACGGAACAATCTCCTTCAAGGGTCACCGCTTCGGCCCGCGAACCGCCTTGTGGCTACGGGACCTCAGCTCCGGGGCTGAGCGGCTGCTCATGGACCCCATCGAGACTGACGTAGCCGAGGGAGGAAAGGTGCTGCGTCTTCTCCCTGGCTACAGCTGGTCGGCGGACGGCCAATCGCTGGTGCTTTCGCAGGGAGGAGAGTTACGGCGGATAGAGGTCGCATCGGGACAAGTTGCGACCATCCCCTTCTCGGCGCGGGTGACGCGGACCATCTCGGAGATGGCGTACCGGGCGGGCCGTATCACCGACGGGTCCTTCACGGCTCGGTTCACTCGCTGGCAGACCGCCAACGCCGACGGGACCCGGCTCGCCTTCCAGGCGGTGGGCCGGATCTGGATCATGGATTTGCCGGGTGGATCTCCGCGTCGGCTTACACCGGATGCCTTTGAGCCTTTCGAGTACGCGCCGGCGTGGTCACCAGACGGAAGGTGGATCGCCTTTACGACGTGGGACGATTCAGACGGAGGACATCTCTGGCGGATCCGGAGCGGCGGAGGAAGCCCCGAGCGCCTGACCAGCGAACCCGGGGAGTACATCCACCCGAGTTGGAGCCCCGATGGCCGGGAACTGGTCGTCGCCCGTGGCTCCGGCGCAACGGTGCGCGGACGTGGTATGGTGTGGAATCAGTGGTTCGAACTGGTGCGGGTGCCGGTTTCCGGCGACGCCCCCCAGCTCGTTACCAGGGTGAGCGTCCCCGAGAACATAATCCTCAACATGCGGAATCAGATCGTCCGACCGACGTACGGGCCGGACCGCCGGATCTTCTTTCCCAGATTCACGCAGCAGGACGGGCAAACCAAGACCGAGCTGGTCTCCGTCGCTGCCGAGGGGAACGACCTTCGAGTTCACATGACCTTTCCCTACGCCGACGAAGTGGTTCCCTCCCCGGACGGAAAGTGGGTCGCCTTTCAGGAGGCCGATGACGTTTATCTGACACCGTTCCCGTGGATGGGCACCAGTGAGCCCGTACACGTCCAGCGGAAAAAGGGAAAGTTGCCCGTCACGCGGTTGAGCACCGAAGGCGGACTCTTTCCCCGCTGGCGAGACTCAGCCACGGTGGAGTTCGGAAGCGCTGACCGGTACTTCGCGTACCGCGTTGCGGCTCAGGAAGTGGACACTGTTGTGATCGAGCTACAGCTTCCGCGGGCCCGCGCCGGAGGGACCATTGCGCTCACCGGAGGCCGCATCGTGACCCTGGCAAACCGACGGGTGATTGAGCGCGGCACCGTAGTCGTGCGCGACGGCCGCATTGTTTGCGTGGGAACGTGCGACACCGCGGATGCCGACAGGGTGGTGGACGCATCCGGCAAGACGATCATCCCGGGGCTCATCGACACACACTCGCACAACTTCCGGGAAGCCCGAGGGATCATTCCGCGTCACAACTACGAGGCGGCCATCTTTCTCGCCTACGGTGTGACGACGGTGATGGACCCGTCGCTCTGGTCCCAGAACATCTTTCCGGCGGCCGAGTTGATCGACGCGGGCGCGATCGTCGGTCCGCGAGTATTCTCCACCGGCGATCCGCTATATGCCGGCGACGGATCCCGCCAAAGGGAGATCACGAGTTACGAAGTCGCGGAGGAACTCATCAATCGACTGGCGTCGTGGGGCGCCATCTCCCTCAAGCAGTACATGCAGCCCCGCCGCGATCAGCGTCAGTGGGTGACGGACGTGGCTCGGAAGCGCGGGCTCATGGTGACCTCCGAAGGGGGTGACCTGGCCTACAACCTCGGGATGCTCATGGACGGCCACACAGGCTGGGAGCATCCCATGAGCTACGTGCCGATCTACAGCGACGCCGCCAAATTCTTCGGGCAGGCCAAGGCGGTGTACTCGGCAACGCTCGTGGTGGGCGGGCCGGGCCCGTGGAACGAAGAGTATTTCCTGCAGGAGTCGGACGTGTGGCGCGATCCCAAGCAGCGTCGGTGGCTTTCGTGGCGGCAGTTGATCCCCCATACGAGGCGCCGGGTGCTTCGCCCGGATACCGACTACAGCTACCCCATGCTCGCCCAGGGTGTGGCGGACATTATCGCCGAGGGCGGATACGGTGCGGCGGGAGCCCACGCGCAGCAAAACGGGATCGGCACGCACTGGGAGGTGTGGATGCTCGCCTCGGCTTTGGGACCCATGGGGGCCCTCGAAGTGGCAAGCGTCCACGGCGCGTATTTCATCGGCCTCTCCGCCGATCTCGGTTCGATTGAGGAAGGCAAGCTTGGGGACCTGGTGGTGCTCAACTCGAATCCGCTGGACGACATCCGCAACACCGCGGACATCGAGTACGTGATGAAGGGGGGTACCCTCTACGATGGTGACACCTTAGACGAGGTTTGGCCCACGCAGAAGCCGTTTGGCGACTACTACTGGGTGGACCCGGACGCATTCCGCTCTGACGACCGGCCCGTCGACTACTGGAAGCGACGATAGGCAGCGACGATGGAAGAACTCTTCGGATGGCTGCGCGACATACCAACGCCCGGTCTGATCGTGCTGGCATCGCTCGCCGCGACTCAGATCGCGCTTCAGATATTCGCGCTCGTCGATCTCGCACGGCGCGAATCGGTTCTGTACCAGCGTAAGTGGATCTGGCTGCTCGTGATCGTGGTGGGAAATCTCGTAGGCGCGGTGGTCTATTTGGCGGTGGCCCGAAAAGTTGAACCTTCGGCGGACCTAGCTGCCCGTCCTGCGGGACGGGAGACAGCGGACCGGGCCATGAGAGCTGTCTATGGAAACGAAGACGAGGACGAAGAGTGAATTCGCCCCCGGCGATTGAGATAACCGGACTCACGAAGGCGTTTGGGCAAACCATCGCTCTCGACAGGGTGGACTTGACCGTAGACGAGGGATGCGTGTTCGGATTCCTCGGCCCCAACGGCGCCGGCAAGACGACGACGCTTCGGATCCTCACGGGGCTCGCCCGACCCACCAGCGGAACCGCCCGCATCCTGGGCAACGACATTGCGGCCATGACGAACGACACCCGAGGGAGCATCGGGTTCCTGCCCGACGTGCCCGGTTTCTACTCTTGGATGACCGCAGAGCAATTCCTCCTCTCCATGGGGCGGCTCTTTGGATTGGAGCGGCCATTGCTCCGCGAGCGAAGCGCTGCCCTCCTCGACATGGCCGGCCTGCTCGGCGTGAAGACCAAGATCGGCGGCTATTCCCGCGGCATGAAACAGCGACTCGGCCTGGCCCAGGCGTTGATCAACGCGCCACGGCTGCTGCTGCTCGACGAACCGACCAGCGCGCTGGACCCGATCGGCCGGAAGGACGTGCTCGAGATGATCGCTTCGCTCAAGGGGCGAACGACCGTTTTTTTTTCCAGCCACATTCTCGCCGATGTCGAGCGGGTGTGTGACACGGTCGCCATTCTGAACCGCGGCAAGGTGGTGGCCCAGGCCAGCGTGACGGAACTGAAGCGGAAAGCCGGCGCGCGATCGATTACCGTCGAAGCGGCTGGAGACGTCGGCCGGCTGCATACGCTGCTCGCCGAAGAGCCGTGGGTCCGACGCATCGAGCGCACCGGAGATGTCCTGCAACTCACGGTGTCCGACCTTTCAATCGCCCAGCGCTCGGTACCCGCGGCCATCGTCTCCGCCGGCATCGAGCTGCGGCGTTTCGAGACGGGGGAGGTCAGCCTCGAGGAGGTGTTCGTCGACCTCGTCAGCGAGAATGGGGAATGAAGGGGTTCGGCGCCTTCCTCCAAAAAGAATTCCTCGAAATCCTCAACACATGGCGCATTTGGGTCATCCCCGGCATGATCGTGTTCTTCGCCCTGGCGAGTCCGGTCATCGCCATGATCACCCCGACGTTGGTGTCCACGCTCGCCGGTTCCCAGCCCGGCGTCGTCATCACACTGCCGGAGCCGACGGCAGTCGACGCGTACGGTCAATTCCTCAAGAACCTCAACCAGATCGTCTTGATCGCCGTGGTCATCGCCGGGGCGGGGGCCGTCTCCGGTGAACGATTATCCGGGACGGCGGCTCTGGTGCTCGCCAAGCCCCTGTCGAGAAGCGGCTTCGTTCTCGCCAAGCTACTATCTCAACAGACGACGGTGATGGTATTCACCGCGATCGGTGCTGCGGTGTGTGTTGCCGTGACGGCCGTGCTTTTTGGCTCCTCGTCGATCGGGACTTTCCTCCTCGCCGTCTTGCTCTGGCTTGTGTACGCGCTGCTGCTGGTCGCCGTCATGATCTTGTTCTCTGCAGCGTTCCAGTCTCGGGGCGCGGCCGTCGGCGCCGGACTCGGCTTCTACTTTGTCACGGCGGTGCTCTCCACGTGGTCGCGGGCGGTTGAGTACACTTTCGCCGGCTTGGGCCCGGCTGCCTTTGGCTTACTCTCCGGCGTGCAAGCTGATGTCGGTTGGCCGATCGCCACCGCCGTTATCATGGGGCTGGCTCTCACGGCTCTCGCCATGCTGACCTTTCAACGCAAGGAACTCTGAGCGGAGTGGTGACAGAAAGTGAAAAGGGATTGAAGGGCGGGCAGACCCTGGGAAGCCAAGTGCGCGGTTGGCCCGTTGGAGGTATCTTGGTTCTTGGCGCGCATTACAGGTCGCCGAAGGCCAGCCACTCTGTGGAGCTTGCCACTGCGTAAGCCGCATCAGCACATAATTAGGGGGAAGAACAAATGACTATGCCCAAACAGACTGACCGAGCTACCTGGACTCAAATGCGGGATGCGACCCGCGAGGATCTCTTGGCCCACGAGGAAGCCGACCGGGAGTTTGCCGCTGAGCTGCCGAGCCGCGTCATCGAGCACTTGAAAGGGCTGGGAGGGCGGGGCTGCGACTCGGCGTTGCCCGTCGACCGCCTCACCCACTGTCTCCAGACCGCAACCAGGGCACACCGGGACGGTCAAGACGAAGAATACGTCGTCTGCTGCCTGCTCCACGATGTGGGTGATCTCCTCTCCCCCTATAAGCACGCCGAGATCGCGGCGTTGGTGCTCCTGCCTTTCGTCTCCGAAGCAAATCTGTTCATGGTGAGACAGCACGCCCTCTTTCAGGGCTATCACTTCTTCGACCGGTTGGGCTTCGACCGGAACGCGCGCGACCGGTTCAAGGACAGTCCCCATTACGAGCATGCAGTGCAGTTCTGCGAGTACGACCAGGCGTCGTTCGATCCGGACTACGACACACTCCCCATAGAGTTCTTCGAGCCGATGGTGGAGCGCGTATTGTCCAGGCCGCCCAAGTGGGCCACAGGTGACGAGCCCGGCATGACTAGCCGCGAGATTCGGGGGTTGCTCGAAACCTAGCCTTGGATCGGCAGCCTACCTTCCCCTCCCGGTTTGCCACAGAGGGCACAGAGTTTTCTCCCCGAGCCCCACCTCCCAGATTCTTGTTGGTTGGTCGTGTTGGCACGGGCCGTCCGATTAGGTGACACAAAAGTTCGTGGAGTGGGTGGCTCGGGGCGTTCTCTGTGTCCTCTGTGGCAAACTGGGAGGGGTGGGTAGGGCGGTAGAGCGGTAGTCAATCTTACCGCCCTACCGCCCTACCGCCCTACCGCTTACCGCCATTCGGGGGTCAGCGGTCACTCGCCGGCTTCTCGAATGGTCAGCGCAGCTCGCGCGATGCCGGCCTTCTCGGAGCGCACTTCGACAACGACGCGTGCGGGTTGACCCGAGTCCATGACGCGAACTCGCCATTTCAAATCTCTGCCGGCCGGCGACCCGCCGCGAGTGCCCGGGAGGACACCCAGGTCACGCGCGGCGAGGTCGTCGACGAACTCAACGTTGGACAGCTCGAGGCTCACGACCACCGGCTTCGCGATCTTCAGAATCTCCGAGGCGTGCGCCGTCGCCGTCGACATCCAGCCGGTGTTGGCAACCGTCGCGTGAATCTCGAACACGGCTTCGGCATCCCCCGTTGAGGTTGTCGATGTGCTGAGAATGGACACCTGCGGCAGCTTCGCGGCGAAGGTCAACACCCACTGGTTGTTGCGATCGAGCTCATCGGCGATCATCGGCTCCGGGGGACTCGCCGTCGACCACCGGTCCCACCCGCCTAGTTCCACCCGTCCCAGCTGCTGGTGATCGAACGGGTACCAATCGATGAATCCACGTCCGTCGAGCACATCGTCGTTCCAGCGAATCAGCTCGAGCTGCTGTCGACCGATGGCGTGCTTCCACATCTCGGTCGTCATGGCCAGGACGCCGAACACGTTCGAGCCCCAGTCGTTGAACACGCCGTGGCCAGGATTCATCAAATCGACGATTGTTTGTTTTTCATAGGCGTAGTTGTGGTATCCCGTCAAACCGACGCCGTCCTCGGCAATGGCGCGATAATCTTTCAGATCGGACCGCGGGAAGTCCCAGTTCTGATCGGCCAGCGTTGGGAAGCGAAGTAGCATGCCGCCGCTGGTGTGGTAGGTGTGGATTGCAGCGATATTCGGATGTGAGGTGATGTAATCGACCAAGGCGTGCGTCTCTGGTTCCGATAGCGGAAACGGCCCCGAGGCGAACTGCGCCGGGCTCCAATTGGACGGAAAGTTGCGGTTGAGATCGACACCGCCGACCCGGTCCTCGTTGAACCGGCCATCCTCGTCGTTGTCGATGCCCTCGGAGTACACCTCGTAATAGGTGCCCCCGCTGTCGCTCGGGGCTCTCCGCACCATTATGCGCGGGTCGTCCGGCGAGAGCATCCACGGACCCTCCGGAGCCACCACGCGCATACGAAGCATGCGCCCGTCCCCGTCCAGATCTTCGGGAGGATCCTCGTCCACTAGGCCATCGCCGTCCTCGTCGACCGGGCGGATGTTCCAGCGATGGTTCTCGGGCGTGTCGACGGAGATGGCTCGCCCGTCGGGGTTGACCAACGGGACGACATAAAACGCTCGCGAGTCGACCAGCGCGGTGATCTCCGAATCGCGGCCGTAGCGGGTCAGGAGGTGATTGATGAAGTAGAGCGCGCCTTCCCCACCCAGAACCTCGCCTCCATGGATGTTGCCGTCGACGTAAAAAGCCGGCTTCTGGTGCGCTGGGCCGGTGTCGGGGTTATTGATCTCCACTGCCAGGATTCGTCGGCCCGCGCGGCTGCGCCCGATCTCCACCAACTCTGCCAAGGTTTCATAACGACCGGCGACGGCTTCGAGATAGGTCTCGAACTCCTCGGCGGTATGGTACTTGTCGAACGCAATCAACAGCTCACCGTCGGATGCGCTCACACCCGCACCGGATGAGCGACACGCGGGCAGCCAGCCGGCCAGCGCGATGAGACACCATCGTACTATGAGTGTCATTGGCTTCTCCCAAGTTCGAATGAGGGGGTTGACTGCGTCGCTCTCACACTGCTCGAGACGTGAGAGGTGAGAAGGCCCCCCAGCCTCCCTTGGGGGTGGGAAGGGTGGCCCTCTCACTTCTCACTTCTTCCTCTCACGTCTCACCTCTCACGTCTCACGAGCACAACCACAAAGGCGGCCTTTCGGCCGCCTTTGTGGTTACGCCTCGCTCCCGTGATTACTGGCAGCCGCTGGGGATGTTCGGGTTCGACTGACACTCTATCACCGAGATCGGGAGGAAGACCCCGGGGGTGGTGGCCGCTTCCGAACTGGGCAACCACACGCCGAGCCGACCCAGCGCGTCCTGTCCCGGCACGGGCGCCGACGCGGGCTGTTGCCCGAATCGGTAGTGGTCGGCCAGGCGACGTCCCTGGAGGAACGTGTTCGCCTGCCGCGCGTACTCCAGCATCGCCTGCGGTGCCGGATGTGCGACGTTATTCCGGTCGTACGGAGTCAACGCAGGGTCCAGTGCGCGGACATTGTTGATCCGGGTCTGGAACTCGGCGAGATCGGCCCGAGCGAGCGCGTCCTCGGCGATAATGAGCTCCAGCTCCCGGACCGAAACCAACGTGAGCGGCCCAAAATTCCGGTCCGTAAACTCGGCGATGACCCGGATGATTTCGGGATCCTCGACGCCATCGATGGGATCCATCAGCGCCGATCGACCGATCAGGACCTGCTTGGGCGGAGAATCGCTCAGATCGGGAACGCCGTACACGCCCCCGACCATGTGCTCCGTGCGCTCGTTCACCCAATCACCGATGATGTTGGTGACCTCCGAACCAGCGTAGGTGAGCTGGTATTTCCAGTCGGCCGTCGGCGCCATGGCGAGGGCGGCCACAGCATCGGTCACCATCTGTCCATCGGTGATCAGAGGATTCGCTGGAGTGGTGCCGGGCGGGTTGAGCAGCCCCCAGATGCCCATCCGGTGGCGCGCGGACGCCAGCAGTGCGGTAAAGGCCACCTGGAGGCCGGCGTCTGACTCGGCTACCGCCACCGCTAGGCCCGAGGTGAAATAGCCGATCGCGGTGACATACAGCTGCGACATATTGGCGGCGCCCACCCGCTCGCCGGCATCCCGCCTGTTCGAGGCAATGACGAAATCATCGAACCGGTCGGCGATGGTCATATAGGTAAGCCCGCCGTACAAGTACGCCCGGGCCAAATCCAGGCGGTCGATGATGGTCCCGTCGGTATCGAAGCCAAGGACGAGCCTGATGGCGTCATCGGCCACAAAACGAGTCTGGGCGATGAGGGGGAAGCCTTCGTCGGCGTCGGCGAACTCGTTGAAGGCGTTCGTGACAAACCCTTGGTCGTACGAGCCCCAGTTGTCGCGCGTGCCGATCCAGAGCAGCTCATCCGAGATCGTCGCCATCGTGGTCAACGTGCCGCCCCAGGACCGGGAGAGCAGGGCCAGCGCCCCGCTCACGACCGACGAAGCGGCCGTGGGGTTCTCCACGTCTTCCTGGCTGACGTTGTTTGGATTCTCGACGTCGATGAGACTGTCGCAGGCTGTCATCCCCACGGCCACCAGCGCGGCGGCGGTGCAGGTCAGCGAGGCCCGCAGCCTGTAGCAGAGTGCTTTCCGAATAGTCATGTCGTTCTCCTCTCTGCCCGGGCTCAGAAGCCGAAGCGGACGCCAAAGGTGAACCGCCGCGCCATCGGGAAGGCCGTCATATCCACGCCGCGGAGGAAGTTGTTGTCCGTGGAGCTGAGCAGCCCCACCTCCCCACCACGACCGATCACGTTCCCCTCGGGATCGGCGCCGGGGTAACCCGTCCACATCTTGAGGTTACGGACGGAGGCGTTGAGCGACATATACCGGAACCCGAGTTTGGATCGCACCCATCTCGTCGGGAGGCTATAGCTGAAACTGAGCTCGCGCCAACGGAGGAACTTTGCGTTCTCAACGGCGTTCAGGCCGGACCGGGGAGCGAGGTGGTTCAGCTCGAACAACTGAACGTTCAGTTGATCGAGCCGCTCGGCGGCGGTGCTGGCCGGATTCGACAGCACCGAGGAGACGCGGACCGCATCCTCGGTGTTTCGGCCGAAGCCGGTCTCGCGAAACGCGTCGATGAGGTTGTGGACGAAGTAGTTCCCCGCCTTGTATTCAAATAACGTCGCTACCTTGAGGTTGCGCCATAAGGTGATGTCCGTACCGAAGGCACCCTGCCAATCAGGCGTTGGCTTGCCGAGGAAATTGTCCAGCACGTCGCCATCCCCGTCGTCGTCGGCAAGGAGAGGCGCGAGCAGGGGATCGCCGGCGCCGCGCGCCGTGGCGAGGTACGCCAGCACCTCTGCCTCAGTGTCCGGCTGGCCATCGCCGTTGGTGTCAACCGGTACCAAGCCCGGCCCCACCTCCCGGAGTTTGGCACCCAGAAACGAGCCGGGCGCGAAGCCTACTTCGAGGAAGTTCCGATACCGGATGTAGGCTCCTCCGGTCTTCACCGGCGCGGCACCGCCCAGATCCGCCACCAGCTCGTCGATGTACGCCGCGTTCGCCCAAAGCTGCACGGTGATCGTTGGATTGTTGACCACCAGACCGTTGAGGCCGATTTCCACACCCTTGGACTCGATCCGGCCCACGTTGTCCAGCTGCTGATTGACGAAGCCGCCAGACGGCGTGAACTGGCGGAGGAACAGGGCATCCCGGGTAGTGCGGTTCCAATACGTGAGATCTATTCCGTACCGGTCGTCGAACAAGCCGAGCTCCGCCCCGACCTCCCATTCGGTGGACCGCTCGGGCTTGAGGTCCTGGTTACCCAGGTTGTCCGGTTGCAGGCCAGGGCCGAGGGCTGACGTGATCGGCGAGAAGGTGGTGAACTTGTCGAACGCGCCTGGCTGAAGTCCCGATTGCCCGATCGCCCCGCGAACACGTAGTGTGGAGAACGTGTTGGACGCCCAGCTGTCCCGGTCGCTCAGCACGAGCGAGAGGCTGGCTTTCGGGTAGAACGCGCTGCCTTCGGATTCCCCGAAGGCACTGTTGCGGTCGAATCGAGCGCCCACCGTCCCGAAGATCCATTCGTTCCAGCCGACCTGCTCCTGGACGAAGGCGCCGGCGTTCACAACCTCGAGGAAGGTCTCGTCCGTGATCTGGATGGCGCCGGCGCTCAACACCTCGAGCCCCGGTCCTGGGAACTCCTCGCTGGTGCCGCCTGATTCCTGCGCGCGGGCGATGAACCCCTGCCCGCCGACCACCAGGGCCGACGTGATGCGGTCCCCAAAATTCCGGCTCCACGTGGCCTTGGCCTCGAAGGTGAGCTCACGCCGGTCGACATTGGCCAACGCACGGGCCCCTGCCACGTCCGACGACGCAAAGCCATCCACGTTCCATCCGAAGGGAACGTTGTTGTTGGCGAGGAAGCTGGTATTGTCGACCCCGAACGTGGCGTCGATCGAGAGTTCGTCGGTTGGGGTGTACGTCCCCTTCAGACTCGCCGTGTAGTGCCGCACATCCTGTGCTACGGTGCGCTGCATCATCTCCCGGAGCGTGGAGCCGAATGGCTGCCCGGTGGGGTTGCCCACTCCCTGCCTGTCATCCCCGCACCGGCCGTCACCCGTGGCGGATCCATCGAAACAGCTGGCAAGTTCGGGGTGGGCGGCTAGGAGGATGTTGACCCCGTTGATGTTGTTGCCATTCTCGGGGCTCTCATGGTGTACGTCCGAAAACTGCGTGCTGATCCGAAACCTGAGTTTGTCGGTGGGAAGGAAATCGAGGTTGACGGTGGCCTGTACCTTGCGGTCGAAGTCGCGGGCGGGACCCAAGTCCTCCGCGCCCCACGGGCCGTCTTCCCTGGCATACCGGCCGGATACGTAGTACGTGACAGCCGAAGTGCCGCCGCTGATGCTGGCGGAAAGGGTATTGTTGGTGCCGGTCTCGAATTCATCCCGAAAAGTGGGCCGCGAGAACAGCTCGAAAGGTGTCACGTTGATCCCGTAGAAAGAGTTCACCGCGGTGGCCTGTGCCGCGTCTCGGTCGCGACACTCAATCGCTGTAAAAAGCGAAAGGTCACATAACCCACCCGCGAATCCCCAGTTGTCTTGTAAACGCGAATCGTCGAACCGAGAGAACCCTTGCTGCAGTGAGAAGTCAAACCGCGGAGGACCGCGTGATCCCCTCTTGGTGAAGATCTGAATGACGCCGTTGGAAGCCTCGGTCCCATAGAGCGTAGCGGCCGCCGGGCCCTTCAGAATCTCTATCCGTTCGATCGACTCCGGATTGATATCGTCCAGCCGTGACGAGACTCCGGCCCCACCAGCCGAGACATTGCCCGTAGCCCCAAATCCGCCACCCCGGTCCACGCGAATCCCGTCGACGTAGATGATCGGCTCGTTGGACTGAGACAGGCTGGCGGACCCGCGGATTCGAATCGACGCCCCCTCCCCTGCCAAACCGCCGTTCGCCGTAACGCTGACGCCGGGTGTGCGGGCTGTCAGAATCTCGGAAAACGTCCTAACCGGGGCGTCCTGAAGCGCCGTGGCGTCGATCGTGGCAATGGTGTTGCCGAGCATCTTCTTCTCCGTCGCCACTCCCGTCCCCGTCACAACCACCTCGTCCAAGGAGAACGCGACGACCACCATGTTGAACTCGATCTCCGTCACCTGGCCCGCCGTCACCGTCAACTGCTCGGTCGTCGTGCGATATCCGACGCGCCGCACGGTGAGCCGGTATGGGCCGGCCGCCAGATTGAGCTCGAACTGCCCGGAACTGTTCGTTACCGTGCCGAAATCAGTGCCGGGCACCAGCACCTGGGCTGCATCCACCGGCCGACGGGTAGTCCCGTCGACGACCGTGCCGCGCACGGTGCCGACGCCTTGCGCGAACGCTGTGCCGCTCGTGGTAAGAAGCAACAGCACCGCCAAGGCTCCCGGTAGGAAACGCTGAAACTTAGGATGTGCCATATGCACCTCCGCTTATGAGGTAATGGATGGGCGCCGGCGTCTCACCGGACGCCCGCAGAAACGTCGTCCGTGCCCGGAAGGGGGGGGACTCCACAAGTCTTGGACACCGCGACCTGAGGTGTCGAGGCCCCGGTCCGGGCGGCCTCCGCCAACATACCCTCCGCACATTGCGTCGGCTAGTGGCCCGCATGCATTGCCTCCACGGGACAGGGCTATCGTGGGCCCATTGTCAATCCACTATTGGGGAGGGCTATATTGTGTGCCCGCAATGTGCTCTTGTGAAGTGAGGGAAACGCAGGATGCACAGCTTCACGTATATCAACGAGGTCGACCAATGGCGATGCAACATGCCTCATTAGTGCTTCTGTTCACGGTGACCGGTTGCTTCGGCGTGCGACCCATAACGGTGTCGGCGCCCCAGCCCGGCCAGAGGTTGATCGCGTATTTGAACGAGCCGATTGAGTTCCAGGTGGTTGAGGCGAGACTGTCTAACCTGGTCCGAGTCGAAGGCCAACTGTTGCGTCAAACACCCGACTCTCTCGTGTTGGCGGCGGAGGCGTTGTGGTCGCGGATAGGCGTGCGTCACCCCGCGCTGGGATCGCGAATCGCGTTGTATAAGCCACACATAACGCAGGTTATGGAAAAAAGAATGTCGGCGCTGCGGACCGGCCTGCTCTTTGCGGCCGGGGGAGGGATCCTGGCGTTGATCATGGTTACGCTAGGGTCGTCCGGGGGAGGGGGCATCACAGGTGATGGAGGTGGCGCCACTCCGTTCTGAGGCACGGTAACACGCCGCGTGCAGTGCATTGCTCGGCCCGCGATTAAGGGTTACAAGTTATGCCTCGATCGGCAACCGCCCTTGATGGAGAACAGTAATGACCGCAACCGATCCGTTCCGGCGAGCCGCACGTCTCGTAGGCAGTATCGCGGTGTTGTTGAGCCTGACCGACATAACCACGTTGCCCGCCCAAGTCATCGACCCGGCATACGACCCCGACCTCTACCAAGACATGGAGTGGCGCAACATCGGCCCGTTCCGAGGCGGGCGATCGGGCGCGGTGCACGGGGTGACGAGCGACCGATTCACCTATTACATGGGGACCGTGGGTGGTGGGGTGTGGAAGACGACGGACGCGGGCATCACCTGGAACAACATTTCCGACGGTGCCGGATTCGGCACCTCGTCTGTCGGGGCCATCGCCGTGGCCGAGTCGGATCCCAACGTGGTTTATGTCGGCATGGGCGAACATGCCGTTCGCGGTGTGACGACTTCTCACGGCGACGGCGTCTACAGATCGACCGATGCCGGCAAAACCTGGACGCACGTCGGACTCGAGCGGACGCGTGCCATCTCCCGGATCCGGATCCATCCGAAGAATCCGGACCTCGTCTACGTCGCTGCACAAGGGGCCCCGTATGGTGCCAATCCCGAGCGGGGCATCTACCGCTCGCAGGACGGGGGGGCGACGTGGGAGCAAGTTCTCCACGTCGACGAGAACTCCGGCGCAAGCGATCTCAGCATGGATCCCACGAACCCGCGCGTTCTGTACGCCGCATTCTGGGAACACCGACGATACCCCTGGATGGTGCAGAGCGGCGGTCCGGGAAGTGGGATTCACAAGTCCACCGACGGTGGCGCGACCTGGGTGAAGCTCGACATGCCGCCCAAACTCATCGGGAAAACCGCGGTAGCTGTCTCGCCGGCGAATCCCGACCGCGTGTGGGCGTTGCTCGAGGCGGATCCAGACGGCGGGCTTTATCGCTCCGACGACGCCGGTGAGAACTGGGAGCTTGTCAACGAGGATTGGACGCCCCGGGCGCGTGCCTGGTACTACATCGAGGTGTTCGCCGATCCGCTGGACGAAGAGACGGTGTACATCTTGAATGCTCCGGCGCTGAGATCGACCGACGGCGGCCGGACCTTTAAGCGGATCAGCGTTCCGCACGGCGACAATCACGATCTCTGGATAAATCCCACGAACAACGACGTCATGATCAACGCCAACGACGGCGGCGCCAACATCTCGTTCAACGGCGGGAAGACCTGGTCCACGCAACAGAACCAACCAACGGCGCAATTCTATCGGGTCAACACGGACAATCGCTTTCCGTACTGGGTGTACGGCGGCCAGCAGGACAACTCCACCGTCGCCATCCTCAGCCGCAACACGGCCGGCCCCGGGATCGGCTGGAAAGAGTGGCATTCTGTGGGCGGTTGTGAGAGCGCACACATCGCTTTCGACGAGAACAAACCTGCTCTTGTGTATGCAGGTTGCTATATGGGCCAGATCAGCGAATGGAAGGCCGCGACGCGCGCCGCCCACAACATCATGGCATATCCACAACTTCCCGCCGCGCTGGCGTCGCGGGATATGAAATACCGGTTCAATTGGAATGCCCCCATCGTGGTTTCGCGGCACGATCCGCGAGTCGTGTATCACGCTGGCAACATTCTGCTCAGAACACGGGATGGCGGCTTGACGTGGGAAGAGGTTAGTCCCGACCTCACGACAAACGTGGACGACAAACAAGGTCCGGGCGGTGGCCCGATCACCAACGAGGGCGCCGGAGGTGAGATCTACAACACCATCATGTACGTGCAGGAATCCCCGCACGAGAGCAACACTATTTGGGTGGGTAGCGACGACGGCTTGGTACATGTGACGCGTGATGGCGGCGCCTCATGGCAAAACGTCACTCCGGGGAGTGTCGGTGACGCGATGATCAATAGCATCGACGTGTCGCCCCACGATCCGGCTACAGCCTACATCGCGGCGACAGCCTACAAATTCAACGACTTCACCCCCCACATTTACCGGACGAACGACTACGGCAAGAGTTGGAAGCCCATCGTGCGTGGTATCGCCGAAGACGCTTTCGTTCGAGTCGTGCGCGAGGATCCGCTGCGGCGTGGCCTACTCTACGCCGGAACCGAAACCGGGATGTACGTCTCCTTCGACGACGGCGAGCACTGGCAATCGTTGCAGCTCAACCTGCCCGTTACACCGGTGACCGATCTCAAGGTCCGCAACAACGATCTCGTCGCCTCGACTTCGGGACGGGCGTTTTGGATCCTCGACGATCTGTCGCCGCTGCAGCAAATCACGGACGACGTGGCGGCTTCACGGGTGCATCTCTTCAAGCCGCGGAACGCGTATCGCGTCGGTGGCGGTACGTCCGATGCGCCCACGCTCGGCCGCAACCCACCTGCGGGCGCGATCATCGATTTCTATCTTGCCGAGAAGCCCGATTCCGGAACGACGATCACGCTTCACATGCTGAACAACGCCGGCGACGTGGTCCGTAGCTTTTCGACGGATCCCGAGGACGAGGCAGAGCAATCGAAGCTCACCGTCAAGGCCGGGATGAATCGGTTCGTGTGGAACCTACGACATGAGAATGCGAAGGGAGTGCCGGGACTCTACACGTGGGGAACGTTGCAGGGACGCAAGGCCGTGCCGAGTACGTACCAGGCGCGCCTGACCGTGGGCGATTGGACGGCAACGGAATCTTTCAGCGTGCTCAAAGATCCCCGCGTGGACGCGTCCCCAGCCGACTTCCGCATGCAAGACGCGTTCCTTGCGCAGGTTACCGCGGAATTGGCTGAAATTCACGAATCTGTCATCGAGCTGCGTGATGTGCGCGGTCAGATTCGGGCCGTGATCGAACGGGCAGAGGGGCATCCAGCCGCCGATACCATTGCGTTGTCGGGCAACGCGATGATCAAACGGCTCGACGAGATGGAAGACACGCTGGTGCAGAAACGCACGGTGGACGGACAAACGGTCATCAACTGGCCTTCCAAACTCAACTTCCACTATATCCGGCTCAGGATTACCGCAGATCAGGGCGAAGGAGTGGTCACGCAAGGATCGCGCGACCTCTTCGGTGATCTTCAGGCGCAGTGGGAGGAACACCGAGTCGCGCTCGACCGCTTGCTGATAACGGAGCTGGGCATCTTCAATAGCCTGGTGCGGGATCAGGGCATTCCGGCCATCGTCGTTCCCAGCGGAAAGCGCATACGGAGGATTTCGAGGCGGTAGGTCTCAGCAGGGGTCAGGAGATGGAGGACCGCGAGCCCGGCCGCTAGCCGTCGTCCTCGACCTCGGCAGTTCGCGTCCAATAGTAATAGAACGGCAGGCCCAGAAGCACGATGCCGATCCCGACTAGGCTGGGGCCGAGGCGGGTCGACAAGAGGTTGATCAAGTACCACGCGGAGATCGCCAAGAAGAGCACGGGCGTCACCGGGTAGCCGGGCACTCGGTACGGTCGGGCCAAGTCCGGCTCCTTGAACCGGAGCACAATGACAGCCGCCACGGCAAGGCTCAGGAGCAGCTGAGCAACAAACCCGACGGCGGTGAGGATCTGTTGATACGTTCCCGCCACGGCCAGAACACACGACCAGAGTCCAACGAGGAGAATGGCGGCCGCCGGGGTGTGGCGAAGACGGTGGACTCGACTCACCTGACGGAAGAAGAGGCCGTCGGTGGCGAGGGCGAAGACGATGCGAGGGTAGTTCAGCATCTGCGCATTGAGCGCACCGATCGCTGACAGCATCACGACGAGCGCCGTGACGTCCGCGCCGATCGGCCCCAATACGGCCTGCATCGTGTCTGCGGCAACCCGCTCGGACGCTCGAAGTTGATCGAACGGCAGGACGTAGATGTAAACCGCATTGATCGCGAGGTAGAGCACGAACACCACCGCCATCCCGATCACGATGGCTCGCGGAATCGTACGGCCCGGTTCTCGGACCTCCCCTGCCACGTGAGTGACGAAATACGCGCCGCTGAACGAGAAGACGCTCAACACCATCGCCGTGCCCACCGACGCGAGGACCGACGGAGCGCTCGTTGCCGAAGGCACCAACGGCGCGAACCGCTCGATGCTGCCCGAGCCCGCAAAGAGGGCAATGAACACCACTGCCACGATCAGCCCCACCTTGATGAACGTCAACACATTCTGGGTCTTGCCTGCTTGCCGCACGCCGAGGTAGTTGATGGTCGTGAGCACGAGAATTATGAGCACCGCGACGATGCGGATGGTGACCGTGCCATAGGGAAGCACCCGGCCCAGAAATTGACCGGCGTAAATCGCGGCCATGGACGCCACCACCGCGATGGCACCCGTCGCGTAGGCGAAGCACATCATCCATCCGAACAGAAACGCTATCGGCGTCCCGCGATAGGCGCGCTTCAGGAACGCATATGTCCCGCCCGTCACGGGAATCGCCGCCGACAATTCGGCCAAGCATAGCGCTCCGCAGGTAGCGAGAAATCCAGACAGCGCCCAAGTCACGAGCATCAGGCCCGGTGCCCCGACCAACCTCGCCACGTCAGCGGGCACGATGAAAATGCTGATGCCGATGATTCCGCCAACCACCAACGTGGTGGCTTCGAGCGACCCGAGGTCCCGCTTCAGGGCCGGCTGGCGGACGAGTCCGGTGGTCGGAGTATCAGTCAAGTGAGGCCTTGTGTAGACAGGGACGTTGCTGAGCGCCGTTGCCTTTCTGCGTGCCAGTATCGGGTCATGGTGACACGGTCGCGCATACGAACCTCGGCGGGACTGGTCTCATCGAATCGCCGCGCCGATCTCGTCCGGCGACGCGAGCATCGGGTGCGCATCCTGGATTGCCCCTTGAAAGCCCGTCACCAGCTCGTCGATCTCTTTCCCTCCCATCGCCGTGGAAAGAAATACGTTTCCTGATGCGCGTGTGTGCAGGCCACGATTGAGCAAAGCGAGATGAAGCCATCGCATGGCCTCCCGGCTAGCCCGCCGGGCGGTGCGGTAATCCCGAACCGGGTCGGCCGTGAGGTGGAGGCCGACGAGCGAGCCCCGGCCCGTCACCTGGGCGGGTACATCGCTACCGTCGAGGAGTTGCTGCAGCCGCGATCGGAGTTGGTCGCCGAGTTGGTTCAGCCGGAGGATCTCAGCAGGGGTGAGGAGCTCCAGGGCCGCGAGTCCGGCGGCAGCGGTGAGCGCGTTGCCGGAGTACGTCCCGGAATGGTGCACCGGACTCGGACGGGTCGGATCAAAGACGGCCATGACGTCCTGTCGCCCCCCGAATGCACCCACGGGCAGCCCTCCGCCAATCGGTTTGCCCAGCGTCGTCAGGTCAGGACGCACTTCGTACAGTGCCTGTGCGCCTCCCCACGCCAGTCGGAACGTGACAACTTCGTCGAAAATGAGGAGCACGCCGTGCTCCTGCGTGAGCTTGCGCAGGTTCGACAAAAACTCGCCTTCAGCCGGAATCATTCCACGAACGAGCAGAGGCTCGACGATCACGGCGGCGAGGTCATTCCTCTCTCGGTGGATCAAGCGCGCCATGTACTCGGAATCGTTGAACGGCGCCACGATGGTTTCATCCAGCAGGCCTCGAATGAGCCCTGGACCGGCGGGTAGCCCCCGGGGAGGATGTTGTGCGTCGAGACCGGGATCGACGCTCACGAGAGCGGCATCGTACCCCCCGTGGTACCCTCCCTCGATCTTGACGATTGTCGAGCGGCCGGTGTATGCCCGAGCAGCGCGGATCGCATACATAATGGCCTCGGTACCGGAGGGCGTGAACCGGAGTCGCTCGAGGGAGGGAACGCGTTCCCGAAGTACAGCGGCGAGGGAGATCTGTAGCGCGGAAGGCGCCCCGTAGTCGACTCCCAGCGCCGCCTGCTCGCGAATCGCCTCGACGATTCGAGGATGCCCGTGTCCGTGGATCAACGAGCCATAGTTGTTGACGAGATCGAGATACACGTTGCCGTCTTCGTCGGTCACCCGGCAACCCGACCCCGAGACCATGGACGTGGGATAGGGAGCGAAGTGTGCCACCGACCGCGTCACACCGCCGGGAAAGCATTCCGTTGCCCGCTTGTGGAGCGCGCGCGAACGTGCAGTCCTCGCCCAATATGACTCTTCGAGCTGCCGGCGGGCGCACTCCAGGGTCGGCTCTGTGACTTTGCTACTCACCGAGTACCTCCGTGGTTCGGGGCGTCGAGCCAATTACAAAACATAAGTAGGAGGTTAAATCATGAGTGTCATTGAAGAACTTCTCAAGGCCAACGAGAGCTGACCGGCGATCCTCCTTCGAACGCGCACGTCGGGTGGACAGCGAAGAAACGCCACTCCCTAGCGGAAGCTGAGCGTCTTGATATCAAGTTTGAAGTGCAACATCGAGGGTTAAGGGTCCATGGGAGCCGTCGCTGGGGCACTATTCGACCCAAACGTGATCTACGCCGGCGCGGGCTCGAACATCACAAGACCGTTAAAATGGACGCGTGACGCATGGGGATACAACCTTCTTGACTGTCATTTAATACAGCTGAACGCGCTGACGGCGAAGATTCATCGAAGCCCCAGGGCGACCCATTCGCTTGGGTGGTCCCAGCCGCCGATCGCCACCACGATGTACTGCTTCCCGTTGAATAGGTATGTCATCGGTCCGCCGGTGGTACCTGCCGGGAGTTCAATCTCCCCGAGCACTTGTCCGGTGGCCTTGTCGTAGGCGCGGAACTTCTTCCCCAACATGCCGGCAGTGACGCCATATATGGCGTCACTGCCTTCGCCGATGAACAGCAGCGTCTTGGTAACCAGAGGCGTTGGGCGGCCGGGTATGCCGAGCGGCGGAAGATCCAGACCCTTCAACAGCCGATGATTACGCGGCCCATCGCCGTTCGCGACCATCCACACCTGCTCACCGCGATTGAGATCGATCGCCGTGATACGCCCCCACGGCGGCTTGATGATCGGCAATCCCTGAAGGCGGGATACCGCGATAAGGTCCACGTAGGCGATCGTCGCCTCGGGATCTGAAGGTTTGGCGAGACCGCGGGCAAAGGTATTCGTCCGGGAGACGGCGTAGTACATGCCCGTTTCGGGATCGAACGCACCCGTGTTCCAGCTTCCCGCGCCCCACGCCCCCGGCATCATGAGCGTGCCTTTCTTGCCCCCCGGTTCATCGCTCCAGAGTGTAGGCGGCATGAAGATCGGACCCAGGACGAACGACTTGACGAATTCGAGAGTCCTGGCGCGCAACGCCGGCGTGAAATCGATCAGGTCATCCTCGGTGAGGCCCTGCCGGTCGAATGGGGGAGGCTTGGTCGGAAACGGCTGCGTCGGCGACGTGTACTCACCGGGCACGGTCGACTGCGGCACCGGCCGTTCCTCGATCGGCCAAACGGGCTCGCCCGTCACCCGATCGAAGACGTACAGGAATCCTGTCTTGCTTGGCTGCATCACCGCCTTGATCTGCCTCCCATTGACGGTGATGTCTCCGAGCGTGGCGGGGCCGACGGTGTCGTAGTCCCAGAGATCGTGGTGGACCATCTGGAAGTGCCACACCCGCTGGCCGGTCTTGGCGTCGAGGGCCACGAGGCTGTTGGCGAAGAGATTGTCTCCTGGGCGGTGGCCCCCGTACGCATTAGCGGTCGGGGCCGACGTTGGGATATACACGTACCCGAGTTCTTCGTCGGCGGTGGGGCAACACCAGGAACCCAGATCGCCAGAGTACTTCCAGGAATCGTTGCCCCAGGTGTCCACGCCGAATTCCCCTCTCTGTGGTACCACATGGAACGTCCAGAGGAGCCGGCCGCTCCGGACGTCGTAGCCCCTCACATCCTCGGGAGTTGCTTCTTTCTTCGGGGCCCCCGCGTCGCCGGCCCACTCAAAGCCACCACCGGTCACGTTGCCCGTGTTTCCCGCGATGACCACGACATCGCCAACAACGATGGGACCGTTGCTCCACGTGAAGGTACCGGCGAGCGGCTTGTTCCAGTGCAGACTCGCTCTCCCGCGATCACCGAAGTCGCGATGGGGTGTGCCCGTCTTGGGGTCGAGCGCGTACAGATACTCGCCGCGGACCACGAACAGGCGCTGCTCCGAGCCGTCGGTCCAGTAGTCCACCCCCCGCGTGCTTTCCCCGGAGGACACGAGCTGCAACCTCGGCGCAAACAGTTCTTGCCGCCAGAGTGTCTCACCGGTTCCCGGATCGAACGCTTCGACCAAGCCAAGAGCGTTTGGTGCATAGAGCACGCCGTCGACCATGATCGGCGTCGATTTCAGATACGCGAATTCCCTCAGGCCTGGAAACATCTCCACCAACCGAGGATCCACCGCGGGGCGGCGCCAGAGGATCCGAAGATTCCCGACGTTGTGGCGATTGATCTGATCTAGGGGAGAGTACCTCGTGTACGCCCGGTCACCGCCAAAGTAGCGCCATTCCCCCTCCACGGGCTCCTGTTGGGCACGGATGGCCAGGGGCCTGGCTCCCAGGAGGCTCAAGAATAGACCCGCGCTGATCAGTTGCTGGCATCGCCGCATGAGAATTTCTCCCGCCTACGTGTCTGGTTCAGTATAATGAGAACGTACCCGTATAATAAGAACGTACCCGTCTGGTCCGGAAAACGGACGAAAATGCCCCGAGCATCCGCGCGGATGGAGTGTTCGCGGAGCACGGCGGTTCGCTACGCCCGAGGCACGCCGGGCAGGTGATAGACGCGACCCAGGAGTGTTCCAATGAGAAAGTTTTTCTCAATTTCGTTCTTCCTACCGACACTGTCGGCCTTACCGTGCCTCCTGATGGTCCTCCCCATCGATATCGAGGCCCAGCGCCGCTCCGACAGCGACCAGAACGTGGTCTACGACCCCGCTCTGTTCCAGGCGCTGGAGTACCGCCTGGTGGGGCCGCATCGGGGAGGGCGGGTGACCGCGGTCGCCGGCGTCCCGAGCGAGCCCAACACCTTTTACATGGGATCCACCGGCGGCGGCGTGTGGAAGACCACCGACGGCGGTCATATCTGGAAGAACGTATCCGACGGCTTCTTCGAGGCAGGGTCCATGGGCGCCCTCGCTGTGGCCCTATCCGACCCGAACGTGATCTACGCCGGCACGGGATCGGCGTGTATCCGGGGTAATGTGTCCGCTGGGGTGGGGGTGTACAAGTCCACTGACGCGGGGCGCACGTGGATGCACATCGGCCTGCGAGACGCGGGCCAGATCGGCCGCATCCGGGTCCACCCGCAAAACCCCGACCTGGTGTACGTCGCCGCCCTCGGCCATGCCTTCGGTCCAAATGCGGAGCGTGGAGTCTTCCGCTCGAAGGACGGGGGGGCAACCTGGGAAAAGGTCCTCTTTGTTAGCGATAGTACCGGGACGGTGGATCTCTCCATGGACCCGAACAACCCCCGGGTCCTCTATGCCGCCATGTGGCGGGCGGAACGCAAGCCGTGGACCCTCATTAGCGGGGCGTTGGAAGGGGGCCTTTACAAGACCACCGACGGTGGCGACAACTGGACGAAGCTCACCAACGGTTTGCCCCATGGCTTAGTCGGAAAAATTGGAGTTGCGGTCTCCCCGGCCAACTCCGATCGAGTTTGGGCGATCATTGAAGCGGACGCAGACCAGGGCGGCATCTATCGCTCCGACGATGCCGGCGAGACGTGGCGCCGGGTGAACGACAATCCCAGATATATCGAGCGTGCCTTTTACTACATCCACATCTACGCCGATCCAAAAGACGACAGCACCGTTTACATCCTAGGCGAGGAGTTCTGGAAGTCGCTGGATGGCGGTGCCACCGTCGAAGCCATCCCCGTCCCGCACGGGGACACTCACGACCTGTGGCTCAATCCGAACGATCCCAACATCCTCGTCGCGTCAAACGACGGCGGGGCCAATATTTCGTACAACGGAGGGAAGTCCTGGTCGCAACAGTTCAACCAGCCCACAGCGGAGTTCTACCGGGTCACAGTAGACAACGAGTTTCCCTACCGAATCTACGGCCCCCAACAGGACAACAGCACCATTTCTGTTCCAAGTCGGACGGAAGGGTCCGGAATCACGATTCAGCATTGGTTTGCCGTAGGCGGTTGCGAGACAGGCCCTATCGCGGTGAATCCGCGGAACGCGAACATCATCTATTCGGGTTGCTGGGGGGGCCGCATCACCCGGTTCGACCGCACCACCGGCCAGAGCCGCGAGATCATGGTTTATCCCCAGCTCCAGTTCGGACAACCGGTCAACTCGCTCCATTACCGGTTCCAGTGGAACGCGCCGATCCTGCTTTCTCCCCACAACCCGACCGTGCTTTACCACGCTTCCCAATTCGTTCACCGGTCCACCAATGAGGGCCAGAGCTGGGAGGTGACCAGTCGCGATCTCACGCGGAACGATGTGAGCAAGCAGGGCTTTGCCGGCGAGCCCTTCACCCACGACATCACCGGTGTCGAGGTCTACGGCACCATCTTCGCTCTCGAAGAATCACTTCACGAGCCGGGAGTTCTCTGGGCAGGAAGCGACGACGGACTCGTGCACATTTCTCGAGACAACGGCACCACCTGGAACGACATCACACCGGGGAATCTCCCGGAGTGGAGCACGGTCAACGTCATCGAGCTCTCGCCCCACGCGCCAGGGCGGGCCTTCCTCGCCGTGTACAGGTATCGGATGGACGATTTCCAACCCTACATCTTCCGCACGAACGACTACGGTGAATCCTGGGACTTACTCACCAACGGAAAAAACGGGATTCCGTCGAATCATCCGACGCGTGTAGTTCGGGAAGATCCGGACCGACGAGGGCTCCTCTACGCCGGCACCGAATTCGGGATGTACATCTCATTCGACGACGGTGCGCACTGGCAACGATTCCAGCACAATCTGCCTGTCACTCCAATTACGGACCTCAAGGTGCACAAGAGAGACTTGGTGGTAGCCACACAGGGTCGGTCCTTCTGGGTGCTTGATGACCTGACGCCACTGCATCACCTCACCGACCAGGTGGCGTCGGCGCCCGCGCACCTCTTCAAGCCCCGAGCTACGTACCGTACGCCCGGAGAGCAGGCCGGCCCCGGCACCTCATACGTCCCGGATCCCGTGGGCGGCACGCACCTCAAGCGATCCGAAGTGGGAGACAACCCTCCCAGCGGGGCCATCATCTTCTACTCCTTCGCCGAGGAGCCGGAAGAGGCGACCCTGGAGATCCTGGATGTACAGGGGAACGTGATCCGCAGCTTTTCAAGCGAGGAGGAAACTCGCGGCGACACGACAGTTCTCAAAAAGGCAGGGATGAACCGCTTTGTCTGGAACCTCCTCTACCGTGGGGCCGACTTGGTCGAGGGCGCCCCGGTGTTCGGGTATACCGGCGGCCCCAGGGCCGTACCCGGCACGTACCAGGTCAGGTTGACGGCGGGGGAGTGGAGTCAAAATCAATCCTTTGAGGTCATGAAAGACCCACGGGTTCCGACGACGCTCGCCGCGTTCCAGGAGCAGTTCGATCTGATGATCCAGATCCGAGACAAGATCACTGAGACCCATGATGCGATCCGGACGATTCGTTCGGTAAGGACGCAAGCGCAGGATCTGGCCGCGCGTTCGGCGGGGGCGGGAAACGGGGGCGAAATCGGAGAAGCGGCGGAGGCGATGAGCGAGAAGCTCACGGCCGTCGAGGGTAAGCTGATTCAGACGAAGCGGGGCTCGCTCGTCGCCGTCCAGCTCATGCTGCACAGCCAGCTTGGTTGGCTCAACACAATATTGAACAGCGCTGACGCGCGGCCCACCGACCCGTCACACGAGCGGTTCGAGGAACTAAAGACCGAGCTTGCGAGATCTCTGGGCGAGTTGCAGGAGGTTCTGAATACCGATCTAGCAGCCTTCAACGAGATGGTCCGGGCCCTGGGAGTTCCCCCGGTTATTGTGCCGCAGGGAGCAACGCGGGGTGGAGTCTCTTCGCGGTAGGGACCAACACCTCCACCGCCAGAGGTTGTGCCTACAACTCAACAACCCTGCCAAGCTCCTGGGATTCGGCCGCTTCCATAACCCGTATGGCCCGGTTCATGTCGATGGCTGAGTGAACCTCCTCACCGGTGAGGATGCGCAATTGCATGGTTGGACTCTCCTCCCTGAGGCTAAGCACCTTTCGGACGCGACGGGCAATGTAGCGGCTAGCGGCCGGCAGCTAACGGCCAAGCATGAGTTCCAACTCTTGCAACGTTGCGCGCGCACCTTCGATTCCCTGGTCGAATTCCAGCGCCTTTCGCACGGACGCGAGCGCGTTTGGCAGATCGTTCACCATGATGAGCGATCGTGCCAGGTAATAATGGCCGAGCGCATGCCCCGGATCGAACGTGACCGCGCTTCGATACTGCGCGATGGCCGAGCGAAATTCGTTGCGCATCAAATGTACGTTGCCCAGGTTGAAATAAGCGAGCGCCTCGGTTGGGTTCAGTTCCAGCGCTCGGCGATAAGCGTGCATCGCTTCGAGCTCCTGCCCCAGATTCTTTAGTGCGACGCCGAGGCCCACCAGTGCCAACGGTTGCTGTGGATCCGCGGCCAGGCTCCGGTTGAAGAACTCCACGGCGGCCGAGAAGTTGCGCGCGGCGGTATAAGTCAGCCCGATGTTGCGCAAGATGCCAGCATGATTCGGTTGCACTTCGAGGGCCTTGTCATACATGACGAGGGCGCTGCCGGTCTCTCGGCGCTCGCGAAACGCGTCGCCGTAGGTTGTGAGGGTTAGGACCCACCGCTCGCGAATGGCACGTTCTCGCTTCCCCAACGAAGCCAAGCGGTCTGCGAGGAGCGCCCGCACCTCATGCTGCTGGCCCGCGGCATAGTGTAGGCTTGCGAGCGCGACCGCGCGAACATCGTTATTGGCGTGGTCGGCGAGCCGTTCGAGCCTCACCCGAATTGCCGGATCCAGGGCAGGCATGTTGGGGCGCAGATGGTTTGCGATCAAGAGGTCGAGCGCGGCCACCTGGGCCATGGGATGCCTGAGATCGGGATGTAGGAGCTCAAGCGCGGGATTCGTGGTCTCCCCGCGCTCGGCGCGGAGGATACCGGTGACGATCGACTTGTGCGGCTTCACCTCGCCATACCACGACTCGGTAATCTCTTGGAGCCGCGTGACCGAGAGCTCCTCGTGACAGTTGTTACAAGCGGTCTCGACTCCCAGGATACTGTCGAACGCCGGCCGGGGAATGGCAATCGAGTGGTCGGACCGGGCGAACCTGAGTCGAGTGCCCACTGCTTGGTGTTGCAGATACGGCATGTGACACGACACACATTGGCTGCCCGGGGAGTCGATACCGTGCTTGGTGTGCAAGGTTGGGTCTTCCGCCTTGCTCGCATGACAGGACGTGCATTGCCCGTTGGAGAAGCGGCTCTCCAAGGGACGTCCGTACACGTCCCGATAACCTTGGCCGTGCGGGTCGTGGCAGTCGACACAGCTCATGGTGCCGTTGAGGTAGCAATCGCTGGCCAGATGGTTCATCTGATACGCGAAGGTGCGGACGCGCCCATCGGGAAGGAAAGGGCGCTCGGCGAGCAGCGGCGCAAGCAATGAGTAATGATCCTGCAGTCGCTTGCCCGGCAGATAGCCCGGTTTGATCACGTCTTTTACCGCGTGACATTGAAAGCACACCTCGAGCGACGCGTCCTCATGCAACAGTCCCAAGGAGCGCAGGCCAATATCGGTGCTGCTATCGAGCTGTCCGGACTGCGCCATTTCCGCGTGGCGTTTGGCCGGACCGTGGCACGATTCGCAGTCGATCGACAAGCTGCCAACGTGGGTGTCGTATCGGCCGGCTGCGCGATCGAACCTGATCGATATCTGACTGCCGTGGCACTCCTGACAGTTGGCGAATCGGGTTTCGGTGCCGAACACGCGCATGGGAGGCCAATGTCCGCAGTCGGCCAACGACATATCGGCCGCGATGGGCACCCACCCCTCGTTGGCGCGCGTATTGGTGTCGCAGAACCACACGCCCTCGCGCCGAATGAAATCAAATGGGAGGAGTCGGAGGGTGCCGTCCGGCATCTCAGACAGAAACCCTTGCGTCCCGCCGCCGAGCATGTGACCTCGACCCACGACTCCCGCCACCGTGAACACGACGGGATCCCGCCCGACCTGCTGTACCGTGAAGATATACTCGCCGTTCTGGTTGACCGACGGGATGACGACCGCGTCGCTGAATCGGATCGGGCTGCTGTCGAACCTCGCCAGCACAGTACTGCGGGACGGTACGCCGCCGGCGTTGCCGTGAGTAGACGCGCGCCACGTGTCGTACTGCGGTTTATGGCATTGAGCACACGCATCCGCGCCAGCGAAATCCTCAAGGGTCGGGCCATCGGCGCTCACGACCGGCGGCGGGGGCGGAAATACGGTCGTGCCGACACCAGGGGTGGCGCGCTGCCATACCACCCACGCCGCCATTACCACGACCGCCGCACCAGCTAAAGCAGCCGAGAGTGGGATGCGCAGCGATCTCCTGCCGCGAAGGACGATCGGGGGCGCGCCACGCCGTTTAACCGCTTGCGAAGCACCGAGCGTCGATGGTTTATGCGAGCGTCGCTTCCTTTTCTTCTTTCTCGCCACGTACTCTCGTCCCTCCAGTCCTATGCCGTCCTCCGCGTTCCTCAGACCGCGTCCGAACCACGTCTCACGTCACACTTCTCCGCCCCTCCCGCCGCCAGCCTCGGTATCCCGCTGCGGCGTGCAAACCAAGCGATGTGAGTGTTTACCGCCCGCCCTCAATGCTTCGGTAGACCGCCTCGATCATGCGTGTCCCGTCGGCGCCAAGAAAGCTGCTGACGGACGACGGCGGCGTTTGCGATTGGATCCCGGAGAGGGAGCGGCCGGCCGCTGCCTCCCGGCGCACGAATTCGATGGTGGCTTCTAGCCCCCGGTGATACCGCTGCACATCAGACACCTTGGCGAGTTCGCCGTGCCCGGGCACGATGGTCGCGCCGGGTGGAAGCCGAAGCAAGAGATCGGCCAAAGCTTTTGCCACACCCACCATATTGCCGCCGGTGTCCAAGTCCGCCAGGATCCTTCTACCCGGCGACCACAAATCTCCGGTCGCAACGACGTTGGATCCGGTGAGGTGGACGATGACGTCCGTGTCAGTGTGCCCTTGGACGTGCCAGGCCCGCACCTCTTCCCCGTTGAAGTGCAGCGAGATGGAATCAGCGAAGATCACGGTGGGCCAGGCGGCTTCGGGAAGCCGGGGAAACGTCTGCTGTACGAGAAAACGCAGGACCTGTTCGCTGGCTAGACGGCCTCGCATTTCGGGAGGGCCAAAGACGGTTGCGCGGTCACTATATCGGGGGTTGCCACCGAGGTGGTTGTGGTGCCAGTGGGTGTTGAATATGAACTCGATGTCGAGGGCGTTCAGCCTCGTGAGCTGCTCGTGGAGATGGTTCACGATCGAGTCCGCCATCGTGTCCACGAGGAGCACACCGTCGGGTCCTGTGAACACGATGGTGTTCCCAGATCCTTCATTCGGTTGAAGGACAGTGATCCGGTTCGTGAGTCGTTGAGTGCGGATCTCCACCTGGGCCGAGCTGGACCCCAGTGGGAAGGTGATGAACGCTACGAGCAAGCCTAGATGACGGATCATGGGAGGCGCTCCGGCGGCAGAAAGTGGTGTCGGGGGGCGTGGTAAGCATAGCCGCGTCCCTGAGTCGGTGCCCGCAGGGGTGACGCAGATCTCTCTCACAAACCGCTCGTGACCGAGAGTCGCTGGTGCCGCCACCTTAGCGGATCCCGAGCATCCCCCGGACCGACTCGATCAACTTGGCCGAATCGTAGCCCACCCCGTCCTTAAACACGATCGTCACGTTCCTGATCTCGGCCGGGTCAGTCGCCGGGTCACCCTGGATCACCACAAGATCGGCCAGCTTGCCAGCGGTCACGGTGCCCAGGCGGTCGAACTCTCCGAGCACCTTTGCTCCGTTGGCGGTGAGGACCTGGATCGCCTCCGCAGGCGTGAACCCCGCTTCGATAAACAGGTCGAAGTTGCGCTGATCCCCGAAGCCAGGTAGCACCATACCGTAACCCGTTGGATCCGAGCCGGCAGCCAGCAGGCCGCCTGCCCTGAAAAAGGCGAGCTCGTACTCCATCGCCTTTCGATACAGCGCCGCGGGCACATCTGCCGGCAGCGCACTGATCACCGCCCGTGCCTTCAGAACTTCTGCGCGTACCGCCGGCGCCATCGCGTCGAGGACCCGCTGTTCGAGCGGAGGCCGGTTGGGAACAGACGGTTCCGATACCACGAGCGTTGAGGTCATTGCCACGTTGTTTGCGATCAGGTCACGGAACGTTGCTTGTACCGCCTCGCCCTCGATGTCGAGGTTGATCTGGCCGGCCATTCGATCGGGAGGGCACACGTCGGGCTGCTTGGCGGGGTGGTAGTCGGTGTTCGTCCTCAGTCCGTGCTCCACATTGTCCATGCCGGCGGCCGCTGCCTCCCGGTAGGTCACAGAGCACAGGTGCCCGGTCACCTTCATGCCTCGCTTGTGTGCCTCGTCCACGACGGCGGCCAATGCTGCCCGACTAATCTCCGTGTACACCTTGATCCACGTTGCTCCCTCCTCCCCCCAGTAGGCTACTGCCCGGCGCGCCTCGTCCGGGGTCGCTACGTGGCGCATCCAGTTGATCATCATCCCGTCGCCATATGGGAACGGCCGACCGCCGGTGATGTGGGGTCCCGTGAGGTGCATCCGCGGGCCCGGCAGCTCACCCCTTTCGATCTCAGCCCTGAGGTTGATTTCGGAGTACGGCTCAAGCGCGCCGGTCGTTCGGATCGTAGTGACGCCGCTGGCCAAGTACAGTCGGGACGCGCTGAAACTGATTTGCACGATGCGGTTGCGCGTCGTGTAAAGGGTGTGATCGTGTAGGCCGATCATCCCAGGAATCACGGTGTGGCCTCTCAGCTCCAACACCTCCGCCCCCGCCGGTATCTGAGTCGTTGCCGCGCTCCCCACGGCCTGAATCCTCCCGCCAGCGATCACCACGGTCTGATCGTCGGAGGGGGGAGCTCCCGTCCCATCGATCACTCGTACGTGGGTGAGCGCCACGACGGGCGCGTCCACGCTTACGAACTCGCGAACAGTCGGTGAAAGCGACGATACTGCTTGCGCGTCCAGAAGACACACGCGCAGCATGCTGACGGATAGAAGTAGGACGATCAAACGCATAACCGGCTCCTTGTATTACACGTGTCGGGTGTCAGCTCGGGGGCGGGGCATCACTACCTGGCGCACTGGAATCCCCTTGGAGAAACAAGTGGGTTACCACGGAAACCGATAGCGTCCGCAACTCCTTATCGAGCCGCCGCCGAGTCGACGGTGAACACCGTACGCATCCCCGATTGCAGATGCTCCGAGATATGACAGTGCAACATCCAGCGCCCGGGGTTCGACAGCTCGAGCAAGATGTCCGCGGTCCAGCCCGCCGGGACGAGCACCGTGTCCTTCCACACGAGATTGTCGTTCGGTATCCCGTTCTTGGCAAGCACCAGAAAGCGTTGTCCATGGAGATGGATCGGGTGCTGCATCACGTGAGCGGAGTTTCGATCGTTGGCGAGACGGATCTTTACGACGTCCCCAACCCGGAACCGCCAGTCGATATCCATGTTCTCCTTGCCGGTCGCCGGATCCCTGAGCTTCCATTCAAGTTGCGCGCCAGTGGCCAGCCAATCCATCATCGGCATCGTGCCACTCCACTCCACGGGATTGAAATACGTCTCGAAACGCATGATCCGCATCACCGGACCCGGCAGATCCTTCACCTGGAGAGTCAGCAGCAGTTCGTGGTCCGGCGGTCGATCGAAATGCGGGCGGTAGCGATCGATATCCGCCACCACTTCTGCGTTTTCCCTCAGTCGGTCGAAGGCCTCCGAGTGATCGTGCTGCGGCGCTTCGTCCGCGACGTGGATCAGTCCAAGCGTGTCGACTTGGGGGAAAAAGAATCCAAAGATGTGGTTGATTGCCTGAACACGATTCGTGAAAGCGATCTCCCCGGGGTTCTCGAAACGGACCTCAACGATCGAGCGTTCGGCCGGCGCAAGCACTACATTCTCGACCCGCTCCTCGCGCTCATACTTGCTCAGGTCTGCGCCGACGACCTTCATGCGTTCCCCACCAAACGATACGTTGAACGTCCGCACGTTCGACGTATTCGTGAGGAAGAACCGCACTACGTCTCCTTGCTTCACTGACAGTCGGTACTCGGGTTCTCCGTTTGTGAGGAACACGTTACCGAAACGTCCCATGAGCGCGTGGGTGTGCGTGTCGAAGCCGTAAGGGACAGGCCCCATGTCGCCAATCAGCAAATCGTCGAGCGTTATCACCTCTTCTCGATTGGCGGGACTGAAATAATCCGATCGAGGCGAGTCCACCAGCATGTTGCCGTATAAGCCCAAGTCTTGCGCGATGTCTTCCCGTACGTGGTCATGGTACCAGTAGATCCCGGCGTCCCTGAAGTGCACCTCGTACATGAAGTCCTCACCGGGCTCGACACGGTCTTGAGTGACGCCGGGAACGCCATCGAAACGGTTGTCTATCCGGACACCGTGCCAATGGACAGTTGAAGGGAGGTCGATGTGATTGATAAAGCGAACGTACACCGTGGCGTCCTGCTTTACCCTCAGCAGCGGGCCCGGGTGCTGGCCGTTGTATCCGTACATGGTGAAGGTTTTGTCACCGATCGTGCGACGAACCAGCATGGCCTCGAGCGTTAGGGTGTCGCCGTCCTCGAGGGCGACCGTTTCCCGCGGCTGGACGGCCCGAATAGAAGCGGGAGAAATACCGGCCCCTGGTACGAATGGAGTGGCTTCCGGCTCCAGCCCTTCGAGTCCCGGCATTGCCATGCGCATGGCCGGATCCATGGGCGGCATGATCCAGCCCGTGGCATGGTGAGCTTTTGGCCTGCCCGATGGGATCATCTGGATGTGCGTTGCTTGCATCCGGATACTCGGTGACATCCCGCGGACCATGATCCGACCCTCCCGCTCTTGCACGTCAGCAGATGCCTCGGCGGTTACCAACACGAGGAACTTGTTGAGCGCGACCTCACCCAACTCCGTCCGGCCGTTCGACACTTGGCCCAGATTGACCATCGGACTCCACGCGGGCGATGTCACCCAAGCGACGTAGGCTGAGTAAGGCCCCACGGCCGCCGGTTCGGGAAGGCCCTGTAGCAAGACCGTGAGTTTGTAGCGATGGGTACCGTCTGGCGAGACGAACACGCCAAACGGTGTCGGCACGCGGCTCAGTTCAGCAGCGCCCGAAGCGCTGCGAAAGTCAGGAGTGGCAATGAGCTTGATGCAATAGAGGTCGGTGCTGGGTTGGAGTCCCGGGTCTGCGTCCCCTGTGCAGAAACTCCCGGTCCTCGTCGAGGAGGCAGGTGGAGCCAAAGCGACGGGAGAATTCAGCGGTTCCTGATGCGTGAGGCCGCATCCTAGGTTGGTGATTACCGGCAGCATCACCCCGAGGGTACGCCATCGACTGCGCCGCAGTAGGCAAGAATTCGACGATAGCATGTGCAGGGTCGTCTCTCCTTTAGAACCGAGTAACGCGGGACGTTGGTGTGGAGGACCGCTCCGTGACCTCCTCGCAGCCGGATCTTTACACCTCTCTTACCGCAATCCGACTAGTTCCCTCACCGACGCGATTAACTTAGCCGAGTCATAGCCCACGCCATCCTTGAAAACGATCGTCACGTTCCGGATGGCCGCCGGATTCGCCACGATGTCCCCGTCAATCACCACGAGATCCGCCAGTTTGCCGACTTCCACCGTCCCCAGCCGGTCGAGCTCCCCGAGCACCTTTGTGCCGTTGGCGGTTAGGATCTGCACCGCCTGGACTGGCGTGAACCCTGCTTCGAGGAACAGTTCGTAGTTGCGCTGATCACCGAAGCCCGGCAATACGGCGCCGTAGCCAGTGGGGTCCGACCCAGCCGCCAGCAGGCCACCCGCCTCCACAAACGCGACCTCATAGTCCATCGCCTTCCGGAACAGCGCCGCAGGGATCTCGCGCGGCTGTGCGCTGATCTCGGCTCGTGCCTGGAGAACCTCGGTCTGGACGGCCGGCGCCATCGCGTCAAGGACCCGCTGCTCGAGTGGCGGCCTGCCGGGGACGGACGGCTCGAATACCACGAGGGTCGACGTCATCGCCACATTGTTCGCCACCATGTCGCGAAAGGTGGCTTGCACTGCTTCCGAACCCATTTGCAGGTCTAACTGTCCACTGCGTCGGTCCGGTGGGCAGACGTCCACCTGCTTGTTGGGGTGGTAGCCAGAGTTGGTCCCGAGCCCATGCTCGACGTTATCCATCCCGAGTTCGGCGGCTTCCCGGTACGTTATTGAGCAGAGGTGGCCAGTCACTTTAACACCCCGTTTGTGCGCCTCGTCGATCACCCCGGCCAGTGCCGCTCGACTGATCTCCGTGTATACCTTGATCCAACTCGCCCCTTCCTCCGCCCAGTAGGCGACCGCCCGGCGCGCCTCTTCCGGGGTCGCCACGTGCCGCATCCAGTTGATCCTTCGCTCGACCGGGCCGAACGGCCGCCCACCTGTGATGTGGGGACCGGTAAGGTGCATCCGCGGCCCCGGGGACTCGCCCTGCTCGATCTGCGCCTTCAGGTTGAATTCACTGTACGGCTCGAGGGCGCCGGTGGTTCGGATGGTGGTTACTCCACTAGCCAAGTACAGACGAGAGGATGTGAAACTGATCTGCACGATTCGGTTGCGGGTCGTATAGAGCGTGTGGTCGTGCAATCCGACCATGCCCGGAATCACCGTGTGGCCCGTGAGATCCAGCACCTCCGCACCCGCCGGCACTCGGACCGTGGCCGCGCTCCCCACCGCCTGAATCCGACCGTTCGCAATCACCACCGTCTGATCGGCCGCAACGGGCCCTCCGGTGCCGTCGATCACTTGCACGTGCGTCAGTGCCACCACCCGAGCGTCCACGCTCACATACTCGCGCACCGCCGGTGATAAATCGGACGCCTGCTGTGCGGACAACGCCCCACTGGGCAGCACCGCGACTGAGAAGACTAGGGCCGTTAGACGCATGGTCGGCTCCTTGTTATTATGGCGTCAGGTGTTCCAGAGGGATGGCAAGACTGCACGGCGCAACCGTGCGAACGTAGGCTGCTCTTCCACCAACTCCCCACTGACACTAACTCCCAAAGTTGCCTCTCCTACTGCACGCCCACCACCCCGCGGACCGACTCGAGCAACTTGGCCGAGTCGTAGCCCACCCCGTCCTTGAAGACGATCGTCACGTTCCGGATGGCCGCCGGATTCGCCACGATGTCCCCGTTAATCACCACGAGATCCGCCAGCTTGCCGGCTTCCACCGTCCCCAGCTGGTCCAACTCCCCCAGCACCTTGGCCCCGTTGGCGGTCAGGATCTGCACCGCCTGGACTGGTGTGAACCCTGCTTCGAGGAACAGTTCGTAGTTGCGCTGATCGCCGAAGCCCGGCAGCGTACCGCCACCGGTCGGATCCGAGCCGGCCGCAAGCAGGCCGCCGGCCTTGACGAAGGCGACATCATACTGTTGCGCTTTCTTGAACAGCTTCACCAAGTCGGGATCCGCCCGCTCGGCGATTTCCGCCCGCTCAGCGAGAACCTCTGTGCGAACGGCCGGCGCCATGGCATCGAGCACCCGCTGCTCGAGCGGCGGCCGATTCGGGACGAAGCCTTCGGACACCACGACCGTTGACGTCATTGCTACGTTGTTGGCCACCATGTCGCGGAAGGTCGCCTGCACCGCCTCGCCCGTCAAATCGAGGTCGATCTGGCCAGCCCTCCGGTCGGCCGGGCAGACGTCCAGTTCTTTGTTCGGGTGGTAGTCGGTGTTCGCGGACAACGAATGATCGAGATTGTCGATCCCCAGGGCCACCGCCTCCCGAAACGTCACCGAGCAGAGGTGGGCAGTGACCTTCATCCCGTGCTTATGTGCCTCGTCGATCACCGCGGCAAGGTTCTCCCGGCTGATCGAGGTGTACGCCTTGATCCAGGTCGCTCCCTCTTCCCCCCAATACGCCACCATCCGGCGCGCCTGTTCCGGGGTGTCTACTCGGGTCATGTTCCACGCCACCCGCGGGCCGACCATGATCGAGGACTCGGCGCCCGTGACGTGCGGTCCCGCAAGGTGCATCCGCGGGCCCGGGGCCTCGCCCTCCTGGATCGCGCGCTTCATGTTGAATTCGGTGTAGGGCTCGATGCTTCCGGTGGTCCGGATGGTGGTCACTCCGGTGGCCAGATACAGCCGGGGGGCGCTGTATTGGAGCTGCACCACACGCTGCCTGGTGGTGAACCCCGTGTGGTTGTGCAGCCCGACCAACCCGGGAATCACGGTGTGGCCCGCGAGGTCGTGCACCTCGGCACCCGCCGGCACTCGGACCGTGGCCGCGCTCCCCACCGCCTGAATCCGGCCGTTCGCAATCACCACCGTCTGATCGGTCGCAACGGGCCCTCCGGTGCCGTCGATCACTTGCACGTGCGTCAGTGCCACCACCCGAGCGTCCACGCTCACATACTCGCGCACCTCTGGCGACAGCATGGACACCTGCTGCGCGGGCAACGCCCCACTGGGTAGCACCGCGACTGAGAAAACTAGGGCCGCCACGCGCATGATTGGCTCCATGTATTACAGGTGTCGGGCGTCAGGTTTCAGGTCTTCCGGAGGATGGAAAGAGTCTGCCGCGCCCACTGACACCAGCTCGGTTACCTCTCCTACTGTATGCCCACCACCCCACGGACCGACTCGAGCAACTTGGCCGAGTCGTAGCCCACCCCGTCCTTGAAGACGATCGTCACGTTCCGGATGGCCGCCGGATTCGCCACGATGTCCCCGTTAATCACCACGAGATCCGCCAGCTTGCCGGCTTCCACCGTCCCCAGCTGGTCCAACTCCCCCAGCACCTTGGCCCCGTTGGCGGTCATGATCTGCACCGCCTGGACTGGTGTGAACCCTGCTTCGAGGAACAGTTCGTAGTTGCGCTGATCGCCGAAGCCCGGCAGCGTACCGCCACCGGTCGGGTCCGAGCCGGCCGCCAGCAGGCCGCCGGCCTTGACGAAGGCCACGTCATACTGTTGCGCTTTCTTGAACACAGCCACCAGGCCGGGATCCGCCGCCTCGGCGATTTCGGCCCGCTCAGCGAGAACCTCTGTGCGAACGGCCGGCGCCATGGCATCGAGCACCCGCTGCTCGAGCGGCGGCCGATTGGGCATGAAGAGGCTCTCGAACACCACGATCGTTGACGTCATGGCGACGTTGTTGGCCACCATGTCACGGAAGGTGGCCTGCACTGCCTCGCCCGTCAGATCGAGGTCGATCTGTCCAGCGCTCCGGTCGGCCGGGCAGACGTCCGGTTTTTTGTTCGGGTGGTAGTCGGTATTCACGAACAACGAATGATCGAGATTGTCGATCCCCAGGGCCACCGCCTCCTGAAACGTCACCGAGCAGAGGTGGGCAGTGACCTTCATCCCGTGCTTATGTGCCTCGTCGATCACCGCGGCAAGGTTCTCCCGGCTGATCGAGGTGTACGCCTTGATCCAGGTCGCTCCCTCTTCCCCCCAATACGCCACCATCCGGCGCGCCTGTTCCGGGGTGTCTACTCGGGTCATGTTCCACGCCACCCGAGGGCCGACCATGATCGAGGACTCGGCGCCCGTGACGTGCGGTCCGGCAAGGTGCATCCGCGGACCCGGCCGCTCGCCCGCATCGATCGCGCGCTTCATGTTGAATTCCGTATAGGGCTCGATGCTTCCGGTGGTCCGGATGGTGGTGACCCCGGTGGCCAGATACAGCCGGGGCGAGCTGTATTGGAGCTGCACCACGCGCTGCCTGGTGGTGAACCCCGTGTGGTTGTGCAGCCCGACCAACCCGGGAATCACGGTGTGGCCCGTGAGGTCGTGCACCTCCGCACCCGCCGGCACTCGGACCGTGGCCGCGCTCCCCACCGCCTGAATCCGGCCGTTCGCAATCACCACCGTTTGATCGGCCGCAACGGGCCCTCCGGTGCCGTCGATCACCTGCACGTGCGTCAGTGCCACCACCCGAGCGTCCACGCTCACATACTCGCGCACCTCTGGCGATAAAACGGACGCCCGCTGTGCGGGCAACGGGTTGGCGGTCCATAACATTAGACTCGCCGTAACCACTAGGATCTGGCGCATTGGACTTGCTCCGTGAGATTGGCTTAGGTTGTCGTGCTCCGCCGGTGGGTCACGATGACTCCATCGATCACCACCGGATCGGCCAGCTTCTCTACTTCCATGATCGGCATGGCTCCGTAGAATCAGCTAGAGGTTGGGGTTGTTGTCCCTCTCGACGTCTGGCAGCGGGAAGCACGTCGCCGTGCCGTAGAATCCTCCCTTGTCAGGGTACGGTGTGCCCGCGGGTGGAAGAAATGGCAGGTCGAACCGTCTCATATCGTACAAATGGTGCGATTCGAGGAAAAGCTCCCTTCGCCGCTCCTCGAGCATGATGTGGTCCGTGATCTGCGTTGCAGTCGGATTGGTGCCGCTGAACGACGGCAAGCCTGCCTGCGCATGTAGCGCGTCGATGATGGCGAGCGCTGTCGCTCCACCCGCAACCTCGGCGATAATGAGCTGGGCTTCCTCCCACCTGGCGATCGGGATCGGGTCCACAAGCGAAGTGTATTTCGTCGTGGCCCAAACGATGTTGAAGCGGTCCACGCCGTCTAGGCCGGTATTAAACACCGGTACCCGCGGATCCGGCACGCTCTGGAACTCGAGGTTCCGATAGGCCGGATCGATCGACAACCGAAGACTGCGGGCATTGTGATCGAACACCCGATTGTATGCGCGCACCGAAGCGGCTGAATACGTCGCGTTCTTGACGAAGCCTGCCGGTACCAGCAGGGCGTCGGCCATGGCCTGGGCCCCCATTCCGAGGTTCAGCCGCGCCCGCGCCCGTCCGACCAGGGCCATATTCTCGATGTCCGTATCCCCTGCGCCTTGCGCCTCAGTGATCGCCCGCGTGAACTTGGTTTCAGCCAGCGCGAAAAGGTCGGCCGGCGTCAGCTCGGACCCCCCGTCGATCGCTGCTGTGCAGAACCCCTCGCCCAAGAGGAGATGGCCGTAGCCGGAATAGGCGGCCGCAGTGGCAATGAGCTGGCCCCGATCTGCCACCTCGGCATCGGAAAAGCCATCAAGCTTATTGATCGCGTCGTCGGCCACCCAGCGGGCCGTGGCGAGGGGCCTGTAGATGGCCCCATAAGAAGTGCACTCTTCCGTCGAGTATTCGAGGCCCTCGGGATTGGGGGTTCTGCGGTCGGGATCCCACGACTCGGCACCCCGCAACTGTGTATCGGTGAGCTCGTCCGTCAGCAGGCCAGTGGTGGTGATGTACGCTGCGAAGGCGCACTCGAAGTCACCCACGGCCCCAACTACCAGCAACTCCGCGGTCTCTGGACCCCCCAGATCTTCCGCCAGTACGCTGGCCGGTGCCTGGACCTCCAGCAGGTCTCCAATGCAGCCGGTAAGAGTTACACCCACCGCTAGGACGCCAAGATAGGCGCCCACGGCCGTGATGAATCGACCTCGCGTGTTCTGTAAGCGTCTACGGATCATTTTTCCCATTTTCCCCTCCTCTCGCAAGGAACGACCTCGCGAGCGGGTGCCTAAAAGGTCAGTCTAAGAGTTGTCAGGAACGACATCAATTGCGGTGTAAAAGCCTGCGTGGTCTTGTCGAACTGGAAGCTTCTGATCGTGCCTGTAAATGGCTTCAGCCCAACCGATGTGCCGAGCCAGAGCGTTTCCGGGTCGATGCTCGGAAACGAGGTAAAGCGGTGGATGTTCCGCGCCGAGACGACGATCTGCCCCCTGCTCGCCCCAATAGCCCTCACCCACCCGTCCGGTAGCCTGACGCTCGCCGAGATCTCCCGCAGCATGGCGTAACTGGCATCGGCGGCGGCGAACGTCGATAGAAATCCCGTCTGATATTGCGCCACCAAAACCGGATCGAAGCGCTCGGGGAAAACGTTCTCCTCGCAGATCTTGAACAGCTGACACCGCACGACCGCGTCGTTGTCACCGTGCCGGACGCCCAACTTGAAGTCGAGCATCGCGTATAGCGTGAGCATATTGAAGAGCGTGACGGTCGTGTTCACCGCCCCAACATTTCTCGGATCAGACCGTCCGAGGTAGACGTCGGGAGCACCGGCGCAATCGACTTCCACGCCGCTCGGCCGGCCGCTAGGGAGACCCCCGTCACACATGACGTTTTGCGCCACCCCACTGGCGTCCAGCGTGGCGCTCAGGACTTTCCTCCCGAACCATGAGCCCGCAGGCAGTCCCTCTTGGTGATGGAGCACAATCCCTGGGGTGTCCAGGAGGCTCGGAACCACGATGGTACCGATATCACCCAGGTCGAGAATCTCGTTGTCATTCTGCGAGAAGGTGAACCCCAGGTTCCAGTCCACCTTTTGTGCCCTCACGAGCGACGCAGCGACTTGGACCTCGAAGCCCTGGTTGCGGAGCGCACCGATGTTGATGAACTGCGCCCCAGGGAACCCGAGGGAGGGCGCCTGATTGCGCAGCAGGATCGCGTCCTTCGTTTTGGTGTAGTAGACGCTGAAATCGATCCCAACCCGGTCGTCGAACAACGATGTCTCAAACCCCCCCTCGATCTCCTGGCTCCGCTCCGGCTTGAGATCGGGGTTGCCAATGAACAGGGGAGTGACAGCGGCGACGTCCCCACCGACAGTCACCGCCTGAAAGGTGCGTAGCGCCGCGAAGCTCTCGGGCTGGAGGCCCGACTGGCCGTACGCCATCCGGAGCTTGAGTGCATTCACGAAACCCACATTCCAGAACGGCTCCTCGTTGATCACCCAGGTCGCACTGACCTTCGGGTATGTGATTAAGGAGAAGTTCTCACCGAAGGCGCTGTTGTTATCGAGGCGAAGCGCCGCGGTCACGAACGCCCGGTTGTGCAAGCCAAACTGCTGCTGCACAAAAAAGCCAACCGTCGTGTTCACCTCAAAGTCGTCGCGCCCGAAGGTGACTGCGTTGGCTACGCTCGAGGTAAGGCCTGGCGCCGGAAACTCCGTGCCGGAAGACGATACGTATTCCGTCCGCTTGCGGTAGTACTGCGCGCCTGCCGACGTAGCAGAACTCACCGCATCAGAGACGTTCGCATTGACGGTAGCATTGTAGTCGACCGTGGTGTACCTAATCGACCGAAACTCCGCTTGCTTGAAGCCGCGCGCAGACAGGGGGGAGAGGAACTGCGCCACGTCCGGGGGAAGGTTTGGCCGCACCGCCTCATTATCCTCCAGGGTCTCGTCGAGTCCAAGCGTGAGCCGGTGAGTCAGCCAAGACGTCGGCGTGTGGGTGAGCTTCATGCTGCTGGTAGTCCGATCCAAGCTCTGCGACGCTACCCGCGCCTTGCGGGCCGCATCCGGCGGCATGACAAGGAACCCCCGCTTGGGTGTGTTCAGCAGTACAGGAAGGGCGTACATCGTGTTGAACACGGAGCCGAAGCCAATATCGTCCGCGAGGTTCAGCTTACTCCGGACCACCCCAAGGCTTGCGTCGATTGCTAGGGTCGGGGCGGGCGTAGCTGATAAATTCGTGCGCATAGTGAAGCGATCTAATAGGTTCGTCTCCTCGATACCCTCGCTACGCTGGTAACCTCCGCTGAGGTAATATCTAACATCCGACGAGCCCCCAGTCAGCTCCAGGCGATATTCCTGCAAGTGACCCGTGGCAAAGATCGGCGTCCCCCGGTCTTTTTCCTGCTGCAAGAGATCCATCTCAACAATCGTCCCGGCCCCGGGCCCGGTGCCTGGATCTCCGAAGTTATGGGGGATGCGCCCTTCGGCGTTTGCGAACCAGGTCGCGCCCTGTCGGACGATAGCGGTGAGTTGTGTACGACCCGGCCTGCCTCGTTTGGTAATGATTTGGATCACGCCGTTCGAAGCCTCGGTTCCGTATAGCGTTGCCGCGGCGGGCCCTTTGATGACCTCGATGCTCTCGATATCGTCGGGATGGAAATCGCCGAGGCGAGAGATCACCCCCGCTCCGAACCCCTGAGACGTGGGGCCGCCGGAGATAGTGTTCGCCACGCGCACGCCGTCGACGTAGAGGAGCGGTTGGTCGCTCAATGACAGACTCCTCTGACCCCGAATGTTGATCCGCGGACCGGCGCCAATAACCCCGGTTCCGGGTACGACAGAGACGCCGGTGGTGCGGGCATTGAGGATCGCCGTAATGTCGGGTGCGGGAGCGAGCTGCTGGGCGTCTATTATATCGACGGTCCCCACCGTGTTACCAATCTCCCGCTTCTGCACAGCGCCAGCCGTACCCGTTATCACGATCGCGTCGAGCGAAATCACCGACGTCGACATTACCAGGCGCACTTCCTCACCGACCGTCATCCCCCTGCTGGTCAGCCGCCGGTATCCGATACGCGACACTTGGAGCGTCACCGAGGCACCGACCACGTTCCCAATCCTGAAGCGGCCGTCGTTGTCGGTCATGGCGCGCAGCTGCGTACCCACAATCAGTACCTCGGCCCCGGCGATCGGCTGCACTCTCCTATCCACGACGACGCCGGAGACCGTACCTGCTTGCGCCAGCACCTGGGGCGCCGCGAACGCCAGCAACAGACTGGCGAGAACCACGGCGCGCGCTGCAACGAGCGCCTTCTCCCACACAGACGAACGTAGCTTACTCATAATCGACCTCGACAGAAGACTAGGGATGGGCCTCATAGAACCCGATACGAAGCCATGCCACCGCCCGGGGTGGCCAAATGCGTGCTGGTGCGAACCGCAATAGCACCAGTGAGTTGGGCCGGATATGGACAATATACCCACCACATTTGGTACGATCATCCAACCAATAATCTACGGTTTGGTAATAACCTACGCGCTGGCGGCTGTCAAGGGACGCCCTCGCTGCGATCCCCGACCCGTTGGTGGCACGGGATCATCGGCCATACGTCAATGGGTTCCCGCGGACTTTCGCTCGGAAATGGCTCGGTCGTTGCGAAACCGCGTGGCCGCGAACGGGGCGATCAGATCCGGCACCCTTCCTGTTGCCACGAGCTCCGCCAGCGTGACGCCGCTGATGGGCGTGAGCTTGAATCCCCAGGTCCCGAGCCCGGTATCGACGAAAAAATTCTCGAGCTCGGTGCGGCCGATGATGGGCGAATAGTCGGGTGTCATGTCGCACACGCCCGTCCATTGTCGCAAGATCCTCAGTTTGGCCATGAATGGAAAGAGGTCAATGCACCGCGACGATGCCGACGAGAGAAAGGGGAAGGTCGACCGCGTAGAATAGCTGGCGTACGGATCGAGCTCGGCGCCTACCAGTAATTCCCCTCGGGCGCTTTGTGAGACGTAGAAGTGCAGATCCTGCGAAGCCACGATGCGATCCAAGACGGGCTTGTACGATTCGGTCACATACGCCTGGAGTGGATGGGTGGTGATGGGAAGCCGGATCCCCGCCATCCGGGTGACGGTACTGACATACCCACCGACCGCGCTCACCACGGCGCCCGCCGCAACCTTGCCCTTGGGCGTTTCGATCCCAACGCACCGGCCGTTCTGACGGGTGACGCCCGTCACTTCGAGACCCTGATGAACATGGACTCCAAGACGTTGTGCTGCAGAGGCGAAGCCCCATACCACGGCGTCGTGGCGAATGATGGAACCGGGGGGGTGGTGGGCGGCCCCCAGCACAGGCCACCTGCCACCTCCCGTGATGTCCATGACCGGGCAGACCTCTTTTACTTCTTGGGGGGTGAGGAAGATGGTGTCCACTCCGAAGTCTTGGTTGAGGAACGTTCGTTCCTTTTGGCTGTGGAGTCCGCCCTCCGAATGAGCCATCCACATCAACCCGCGTTGGGATCGGAGCATGTTGTAGTCCAATGCCTGTGACAGATTACAGTAGAGGTCAAAGCTCGCTTTGTAGAGCGGAATAGTAGCCGGCGTCATATAGTTTGCCCGCAACACGGTCGTATTGCGCCCCGACCCACCCGCCCCGATGTACGCCCGCTCGAAAACGGCCACATCGCGGATGCCATGCCGCTTGGCGAGATAGTACGCGATGGCTAAACCGTGCCCGCCTCCGCCGATGATGGCGACGTCGTAGCGAGACTTGAGCTCATTCGCCCGCAGGAAGACCTTACGCCGGAAGAACCCGCTCATGAGACGGCATCCACTCGCGCCGGTGACACGGTCAGCGGCGTCGGCGAGTCTTCTCGAGGATTCAGATCTGCACAAGCAGCCAGAATTCTTGTGCGGAGGTGGTGCCCAAGTGTCGACGACACCATGATGTACAAAGTGTCGGAGAGGACCAGTGTTTTGGCCGGTACGTGCGCGACTCCTCCCTGCAGGAAGGCCGGACTTTCCGGTAGCTGAATCGGCGAAAGCCGGGCAAACGCGCGTCTTCGATCGTCCCCGGTCAGGGCCCAAATCGACCAGGCATCCGCCTGCACGATGGTCAAGGCGTGCGGATCCGCCTCCGCGAAGAAGTGGGTCACTCCCGCGACAATGTTGGCTCGGGTGCTCGGCGGCCCGAGGAGCATGAGCTCATCGGGCGCCACTCGGCACGAGAGCGTCTCGGGTTGCGATGGCATTTCGTCGAGCACGGACGGAAGGCTGAAGCAACAAACGACAGCGGCGTCCACCTGCGCAAAGCTAAGCACGTAACTTCTCCCCCTTCGGATCGTAAAATGGACCCGAGGCTACGACACCACGCGCCCCGCCGGCTTCGACCTCAGTTGGGAATTGCCCGTTCATCCGGAGAACCCAGCCAAGGACAACTCCGTAACCGAGCGTGGGCGAGAAGCGTGCCGACGTGATGTGGCCCACGCGCTGACCGTTCGTTTTGAGCACCGCCCCCTCAGCCGGTGCGGTGTCCCCGGCGAACGCCAAGGGAAGTAACTTCGTCTCCAGCGGGAGTGTCGCCAAACGCTCGAGCGCCGACTTGCCGACAAAATACGGCTTGTCCATTTTCGGAAGCCAGTCGAGTCCCACCTTGGCTGGGGTCGTGTCGAAGTCCGTATCCTGACCAATGATGAGGTGACCCTTTTCCAAGCGAAGCCGGAGCAGTGCTTGGACGCCATGGGGCTTGATTTCCATCGGGGCGCCCGCCTCGATCAGCGCATCCCAGAGCTCGGCGCTCCGCGAGCTGGGGTGGTGCAACTCATAGCTCAACTCACCGACGAATCCCAACCGGAGGACACGGCAGGGCACGCCGGCCACGGCGATCTCTCGATGTCTCGAGTAGGGGAATGACCCATTGTCGAACGAGGCGTGGGAGAGCTTCTGGAGTAATTCGCGTGCTCGAGGACCCGCCACGTTGATGGCCCCCAGCTCCGCGGTTTGATTCACAGCGTAAACGTTGAGCTTCCACTCCTGGATCCAGTTCCAAAACCATGCCTCACCGTGTTCTGATCCGGCACTCGTGAGCGTGACGTAGTATCGGTTGTTGCCAAGTGCGCAGATGAGTCCATCGTCGAAGACGTAGCCGGCCTCATTCAGCAGAATCGAGTAGCGCTGCCTTCCTTCCGGAATGTTGTGGATACGGTTGGGATAAAGCCGCTCCAAAAACTCGGTTGCGTCGCGGCCCGCGATCAGGAATTTCCCTAGCGTGCCGACGTCCATGATGCTCACGTTGCGCCGCACCGCCCAATACTCGGCGATCTCGTCGCCGTAGTGGTTGGGGCGCTTCCAGCTTCCGAACCACGTCATGTCCCCCCCCAGCTCCAGGTGACGTTCGTGAAGGGAAGTACGGTGCTCGACGGCGAAACGAATACCCGCAGCGACATCCTCGAGACGAACAGGACGGGCGGGAGGACGCGCCGTGGTTGGCGCGCTCACGGTGGGCTCCCCGCTACGCGCAGCCACGAAGGCTTGCAAGTAACCGTGACACAGCGCACCCTGGCACGGTCCCATCGTGGCCGTGGTGTATCGTTTGAGGAGCTCGGTCGACTGGAACCCTTCCGCCCAGGCATCTTCAAACTCTTTGACGGAAACGTCCTCGCACAGGCACGCGAAACCGGCGGACGGTGCCGGCGGAAGCGAACGCGCGGCAAGCGAAGTGCTCACCCCCAGTGCTGCGTTCCCTCCACTCTCCACCGCCTGCTCGAGCGTGCAGCCCGGCATGATTACCTCGCCCGCACCAGTGACCGGAAGACCCGTGCCCTGACGCAACAAGTTGTCGCGGGGAACAAGGCCGAGCGACAGGACCAACGCATCACACTTGATCGTCTCGCGACGCCCATCGAACTCTGCCACCGCGCCCTTGAGGCGCTTGCGTCCCCTGGCCGCCACGACTTCGCCGTGCAGCGTGCGCCGCACTGAGTTGGGCAAGCCGTCGGCAAGGTGCTCCGGAACGATGGCGGCGACGATCTCGGAACCTGCGCGCGAGAGCGCTTCGACGTGCTCGAGACCGTCCTCGCTCGCCACCCGAACCACGACCGATGCACCGATGGAAACGTTATGCACGCCTGCCATGCGGGCTGCACCGCGTCCGAGCCAGACTCCCACTAGGTCGCTGCCCGGGAACACCGCGTGCCGATCCACCGCTCCCGTGGCGACCACGATCCGCCCCGGATGAACCAGGTGGAGAAAATCCGTGCCGATAACCGGTACGAGCGGACCCTCGTAGACACCGACCACGGTTGCGCGTTCCAGCACCGTCACGTTCGGCTGCGCTCCGACGGCGGCCCGCAGGTCATTGACTTTGGCACGCGTCTGCCCAGGGGCGACTTTCTCACCGATGAGGCCCTCATCCGCCAGGAGCACTGACTGGCCAGCCTGGGCGGCGGCAAGCGCGGCCGACAACCCCGCCACGCCGCCCCCTGCCACGAGAAGGTCGGGGTGATGGTGGCACGCCTCTCGGTCCCGGGGCGGAATGTCGCGCGGTGCGGTTCCGATTCCGGCTATCCGCCGAATCAGCGGTTCCGCCAACCGCCAAGCGAACCGAGGGTGAATCATCGTCTTGTAGTAAAAGCCGACGGGAAAGAGCGCCCGCAGGTGCCACAGCACCGAAAGGAAATCAAAATCGACGGATGGCCACGCGTTTTCCCGGATAACTCGTTGACCCGGAGTGGCAGGGGTCAAACAGGCGCGTTCGCACGGTTCTCCGTTGACCGTCACCAAGCAGTTCGGGCACTCACCAGTTAGACAATACAACCCGCGTGGGCGGTGATACTTGAACGATCGGGAAAAAACGCGAACCCCGGCGCGGAATAACGCCGAGGCAATGGTGTCGCCTTCCTGGATCGGAATCGGCCGACCTTCAAAATCGAAGCTCGCCATGGATCTCGTTAGTCTGCGTGTTGCGCTCCAACCTGAACCAGCGACGACACCCAGCGTAATGGTACCAGAGTTCGGTCTGCACACCGGAGACATTCTCGCGGAGCCAGACCCGGTCGAAGTTCTCCTCGAGCCCCTCCGATCCGATAGCCGGGATAGGACGGTCCTCGCCACCAAACCAGAAATCCGAGTAGGGCCCGGAGCCGCAATGCGGGCAAGTAATTCGTAGGGCCAGGGGCCATCCTCCTCTCACTAGCCGCTCGGTTGAGGGCTTGGTCCGGGTAGGTGACCAGCAAAGGTAATGTTCGGGCGCCGCCTGGGTAATACCATGCATCCTTTGAAAGCGGCAGGGTAGGGTACCGAGCTTGTAAAGGACACCGCCCGACTAACGCACCTCATTAATCCCGACTAACGCACCTCATTAATAAGGAATAGACGCTTGCTCAGAAGGTGGGGTAAAAAGTGGGGTAAGAACGTGCTACATCCTGCCCTGTGCGTCGCTTCAGATACGACAGAGGACACCCAAACATTGCGTAAATCCTACAGCTGGTCGTATCTGGGCCTTCTCCAACGCGAATGGGGTTGAACTCCCCCGCCCCTCGCTCCGCGACGCGCGCTCGTTCCGCCCGCCCCTCGCCTGCGGCTCGGGGCTTCGGCGTCCATCTCCTCTGTCACCCCCATCGGCCCGCCGTCCCCGGCGGAAATTGTCGGGCTAGGCAAACAGGCCAAGGCTGCTGATCAATACCAGTGCTACGGCGGCCGGAATGACATACTTGATGAGCGGCTTCCAGGAGGTAAAGACCTTCACGCCGTGCGCCCCGACATTGGTTTCCCGTTGAAATCTCTCGAAACCCCAAGCGAAGGCGATATAGAGGGCCAGCATGAGCCCGCTCAACGTCAAGACGACGTTCCCCGATACAAAGTCGACGAGCCCGAAAATGTTCAGACCGAAGAGCCGCACCTCAGACCAGGGACCGAACGAGAGAGCGGAAGGAACACCAGCGATGAAGACCAGCCCGATCAAGCCCCAGAGAGCCTGTTTCCGCCCGAGCCCGAGGGAATCCATTACCGTTGCCGTCAACGCTTCCATCACAGCGAACACGGACGTGATACCGGCAACGAAGACAAGAAGGAAGAAGAGGCCGCCGATAAGGGCGCCCGCCGGTGCTCGTGCGAAGACATTGGTCATGGTGACGAACAACAAACCGGGACCAACGTCAGGCTGGAGCCCGAATGCGAACAGGGCTGGAAACATCACCAGACCGGCGGTAAAGGCCGCGAGTGTATCGAACCCAACGACGATCACCGCGTTGCCGGGCACATCGCTCTTCGTCGGGTGGAGGTAGCCGCCGTACGCGAATGCGGCCGCCATTCCTACACCGATCGAGAAGAAAACCTGTCCCAGCGCAGCGAGCACGACCGAAGCGTTCACCTCCGACCAATCCGGGGCCAGATACCATCGGAGGCCCGCCATCGCACCAGGGAACGAGAGCGACCGGATGGCCAGGACGATTAAGAAGACGAACAGCACCGGCATTAGCCACTTCGCCACCCGTTCGACTCCCGCTCGCAGCCCCCGCGTGACGATGAGGCCGACCAAGAAAAAGACTGCGGCCATGCAGAGCAAGACCAACAACGGATCCGCGACAAGGGTCGCGTACGCCGCCTCCACCTCGGGAGGGGAGGCCCCCACAAATTGGCCGGTGCTCGTTTTGAAGAAATAGACCAGCACCCAGGCCATGACCACCCCGTAGTAGGTCTCGATCATGAATACCGCGAGGACGCCAAGCCAGCCGACCAGGTTCCACGGACTCTTCCACGTTCCCGTGAGCTTGCGCATCCCAGCGATGGGCGTGAGTTGGGTCTTGCGCCCTAAGCTGATTTCGGCCGTGAACAACGGGATCCCGATGAACACGGCTAGCACCAAATAGATGACCAGGAATGCGCCGCCTCCGTTCATCCCGGTCAAATATGGAAATCTCCAGAGGTTGCCCAGGCCGATGGCGAAGCCCGCCGTTGCCATGAGGAACCCGAATCGACTGCCCCAGCTTTCGCGCGCCATATCTCTATCTCCTCATCACGGCGGACAGCCGCTAGCCGAGGTCCCCGGCAGGTACTGGATGGAGCCCGGGCGGCGCGCTGCTATTTCGAGCCACCAAGGCGGGACTAACGTTGCGCCCGTGCAACGCGCATATTGGGCCCTGGCGCCGGCCGTGGCCGCGCGCACCCCGAGGCAGTCGTGTGTTCTGGACTAGTTTCCCAATCACGCTTCGCAGTGGCGACAGCTCCAATCGTCGCCACTCCTCACCAGTGTGCGAGATCGCCGATCCACAAACTCATAGAACGAGGGTGCGTCGATGCCGGAGGGTCCGCTCAATCTACGCCCTCTTTCGCGGCCATGTTAACCAGAGCCTCCGGGCGCGAAGTTCCGCAATCGCAGGCTCAACGACCGGTCAGCGTTGATGAACGAGTCTTCCGTGTTGCGGGGAGAGCCGACGTATATCGACCACTACACAGAGGAACTGGCGCATGAAAATCACCGAGCTCAAGACCACGATCGTCTCGGTTCCCTTCCACAAGCCGTTCCCCTGGCGCATGGGGGTGCAGCAGGGGGTCACCGTCGTCCTCGTCGAACTCACCACGGACGAGGGCCTGGTCGGCATCGGCGAATCGCCTTGCTTCTTCCCGCCGGGCGAGGCGACCAAAGGGGTCCTCGATATGACCGCTTCCTTCGTAGTGGGTGAGGACCCGTTTGATCATGAGCGGATTTATCGGCGGATCCTAAAGCTGACTGGCCTTTACTACGACCGTATTTTTGCCAGCTTGACCCTGTCCGGTCTCGATCTGGCGCTGTGGGATCTGATGGGGAAAGCGGCCGGGCAACCGCTTTACAAGCTGATCGGCGGCCGGGTGCACCCGGAGGCCCGGTTCATCTGCATCGTTCCTCTAGCCGATCCTGAGGTGGTGGCAGAGGACGCCCGGCGCGTCGTCGCTGACGGCTGCCGCACGGTCTACCTCAAGTACGACGGTGATGACCAGACGCTGGTCGACCGGCTGGAGGCAATCCGGGGAGCCGTCGGTTCTGGAGTGAAGCTCCGAGTGGACTTCAATCAGGGCTTGGCACCCGGGTATGCTGTGAAGTACCTGAAGAGGTTAGAACAGTTCGACATGGAAGCATTCGAGCAGCCGTGCGGGGAAGACGACCTTGACGGGATGCGCTACATCCGGCGGTCGATCGCCACGCCGGTGATTTCCGACGAGAGTTCCAAGACCTTTCACCATGCGTTCAATACGATCAAAGCCGAGGCGGCCGATGTGATCCAGGTGGAGCCGTACTCGACCGACGGGATCTGGGGCATCCGGAAGGTATGCGGGATGGCGGAGGCCGCGTGGCTGCCGGTGGTCTTCCACTCGATCGGCGAGCTTGGGCTGAACCTGACGAAGTTGGCGCACCTCGCGGTATCGACACCCAACGCCACGCTCGACCACCAGACGCTCTACGACTACAACAGTGATGATATCATCGCGGGCGGGCTCGTGGCGTTCGACCACTGGGCCATGAACCCGCCAGAGGCGCCGGGCCTCGGCGTCGAGCTAGACGCCGAGAAGGTTGGTCAGTACGCGGAATACTACCGCGAGCACGGCGGCCTCTACATTGGCGGGCGGCCGGGGAAAGAGCTGCCGGGGCGTACGGTTCCCCGGGTGGCGTTGCGGACGGGTTTAGAAGTACCCGCCGCCCGATAGCATCGCGTGATTTCGGGGGAAGGACCAGCACATGTCGGCCTTTAGCCTTCTCGATTTCGCCACCCTGCTCCTCTACCTCGGCGTGATCATTGGCATGGGTGTCTATTCCGCCAGGAAGATAACGGGCGTCGAAGACTGGGCGCTGGCTGGCCGGCAGATCCCCTGGCTCATGCTCCTCGGCACCACGGCGGCGACGTTGATCGGGGGCGGCGCCTCCGTGGGATCGGTCGCCAGCGGATACGCGGTCGGGCTTGCGATCGGGGTGGCCACCACGGGTTGGCACCTTCAGACGATCTTCTCCGGCATCTACGTTGCCCCCCGCTTCCGGAAACTCCCTTTCTACACCGTTGCGGACTTCTTCGGCTACCGGTACGGCGAGTTTGCCCGGCTTCTCGTCGGCGTTGTCTCCCTCGCCTTCACTGTGGGGGTGCTGGGGGCGCAAGTGGCTGCCATGGGGCGGATAACCGAAGCCGTGCTTGGGATCCCCTTCCTGTGGTCCGCGATCGCCGGAGTGACCATTATCACCCTGTACTCCGTGCTCGGGGGCTATTGGGCGGTGATCCGCATCGACAACCTGCAGTTCGTAATCCTGGTTGTCGGCTTTGCCACAGCGGCGCTGCTCGGCCTGAAGGCCGTAGGCGGCTATACCGGGCTCGCGGCACAGCTTCCGGCCGAGCACTTCCAGCTTTTCGGCCACTGGACACCGCTCAAGCTTCTCGGCGTGTGGCTGGCGATGCTCCTCGGTGAGACCTTCGCGCCACAGTACGTGCAACGCTACTACACGGCGAAGGACGCGGGACAAGCGCGATGGGGAACGTTAGGCGCCGGGGTATTCATGCTTCTGTTCCTCCCGGTGACGGTGGTGACGCTGGGGATGGTGGCACGAGTCGAGTTCCCTAACCTCGAGGCGGCGGATCAGGCGTGGCCGCTTCTGGTGACGCAGCTCTTTCCGCCGGGACTCACCGGGCTGTTCATCGCAGCGGCGCTCGCGGCGCTCATGTCCTCGGCCGATTCGGTGCTGGGGAGCGGAGCAACGGTCGTGGTCCGGGATTTCTATCAGAAGCTCGTCAAGCCCGATGCAGAGCAGCGGACGCTGCTGGCGGTGGCGCGCATCTCCACGGTGATCCTTGCGGCCTTGGCGACGGTGATGGCGTTGCTGGTGCCGAATGTGCTGGACCTGCTGCTCTACTCCTACAGCTTTTGGGCTCCGGCGGTGATCCTGCCGGTGGTGGTGGGTCTGCTGTGGTATCGGAAAGAGATGATCTATCCCGTGATCGCCTCGATGTTGGTCGGGCTTGGGATAGCGATCCTTTGGCTGAGCCTTGGGGAGCCGTTGGAGCTCCAGGGCTCGGTCGCTGGGGTCTTCGCGGCGGTCATCACCTTTTTCGTGAGTAGGCCGGCGCTGCGGGGGGTACCGCTCAAGAAGATGTTTGTTCCCCAGGAGCTCGAAGCGGAAAGCGCCAGGGAGGGGTAAGCCGTGTTCTGGTGGAAGCTGGCGATGGGCATCGCCGTCGTTCTCGGGTACGGCTTAGTGGCAGCGATCATCATCTACCACGTCCGGCTTTTGCGAAAGCACGAAGACAAAGACTGACAAGAGCCACTACTACATCTTGCAGACGCGGTGGCCGAAACGCGATATTACGGAAGTCCCGGTGACCTTCGGGCTCACCGCGTCGGACAGGTTGACGAGGTGACCTTTTCGAAGCGTGGCCGATACCGAACGCCCGTTCGACCACACAGATGGACAGCAACAGGTGGAGGAAGCTAAGGCGCAAATGGGGGATGAGGTGACCGAGTGATCGCTAGCAAGGACCATCGATGGGCAGTGCTGGTCGTAGTCGCGGCAACGCTCCTTACCGCGCTGCCTGCGGGCCTGCCGGCGCAGGCGACGGGATCGATTGAAGGCCAAGTAGTCGACACGCTCAGCGGGCGCCCCCTACCGGGCGTGAGGGTCGCAGTCGTAGGCGCCGACCTCAGCGCAAAGACGAACAGCTCCGGTGTCTACCGCTTGCGCAACGTGCCGGTAGGCGGAGTCAACTTGCGAATCCAGCAGGCAGGCTACGTCGGGACGGTGGAGCGACTCACGGTCTCCGGTGGGACGGTTACCATCGCACACTTTAGGCTCACACCTCTCTCAATTGTTCTCGACGAGTTGCTCGTTACGGCGAGGCGCCAGCGGCAGTCTGGTCGTCAATCGGGTGCCAGCGTCGGCTCGATCCGTCCGGCGGATGAAGAACGGCCCCCGGCCGGAACCACTACCGACCTCATGACTGGCCGCGTGTCCGGCGTGAACGTCGTCCGCGGGACCGGCCAAGTGGGTGCCGGGAGCCGCATTCAGCTTCGCGGGCTCAAGAGTTTCATCCTGACCAACGAGCCGCTGGTCTACGTTGACGGCATCCGAGTGCCCTTTGCCACGAGCAATGTCTCCCCGAGTGGCGGGATGAGCATTCTGGATCTGCTCGATCTGGACTCGATCGATCGGATCGAGGTGCTGCGGGGCGCCGCGGCCGCGATGCGATACGGCACTGGCGCCAGCAACGGGGTGGTCCTGATCTACACGAAGCGGTGAACACCGCGGAGGCACGAGTGATGCATGGCGGGCCGCCTTGGGGTGGGGGCGCTCGACTCGGTCGGACTATCTGCGAGCGCGATTGTCACGAGACCAAGCGGGCCCCTCGCAGTCGCAGAGGGTACGCATATGCTCTACAAGACGGCGAATCTCCTCCGACGTAAAGATCTGCCCAAACGCCGGCATCCGATGGTCACGATTCAGGATGTATCCGCCCGCATGGATGCCATCGAACAGTGTGTCATCGGGCCGGGTCGCCATGTACTCGCCGTCCGCGTGTCGCGTGGGTTGCACTGGCAGGTATCGGGCGTTGTACCCGTCACCGTTGCCTTCCCGCCCATGGCACATCGCGCAATACGTCGCGTAGAGTCCGGATCCGGTAGTTTCATCGGCGGGAAGCGGCATGGGTTCGTGATCGACTAGCGACAGGTAACCCGAGCGTTCTTCCTCCGCAGCCGGCGCCCCGGCGCTCGCAACGGTGCCATCTTCCCGCTCAACATCCGCATGGGTCGCCAGAAAGCTCGCGATCAATTCCAGCCGAGGTTCAGGCATCAGGGTCGTGGGCATCACACTACCGGGAGCCACCCCCTGGGGATCTGCGATCACGGCATACAGATAGTCCGTGTTCAGCCGCTCGCCTGCCCGCGAGAGGTCTGGTGCAACCCGACCCCCTTCGCCGTTTACCTTGTGGCATCCCAGACAGGGCAGCTTGTCGCGGAGGAAACCGTCCGCTTTGGCGCGCGAAAAAACCGAAAGGGACCGGGGCGCGAACGATGAGAATCCACTCGGGACTGAGGTCTCGACGTCGAGCGCCGCGAGGATCGTCTCGACCTCGTTCGGGACGAGCCGAAAATTCGGCATTCGGCTCCCAGTCCCCGGCCGAAAACCAAATGGACGAACCGCGAAGGGACTCGCCAAGTACCGACGTAGCCACTCGGAGCGCAGCCGATGCCCGATGCCCACGAGCGGTGGGCCCACGGCCGCTGCACTGGTCTCGGACGTCTCATGGTGACATCCCGCACAATTGAGCGCCTGAAAGATACGTGCACCGGTATCCGGCGTGATGTCGGGATGGCGATCCTTGGCGTCCTTAAACGCACGGTCCCGTTGTTTACCGGCGTCGCCGTGGAGCGACGACAGATAGGACGCAATCGCACGTAGCTTTCGCCCGGCGCCGGGAACGCGTTCCTGCAGACTCGAGCCTTCCGGCCCGCGCTTATAGAAGAGTGCGGGCATGACCGTGCCCGGTTGAAAAACGTTTGGATCGGCCAGATAGCGTCTCACCCAATCCATCTGAAGCCGCGAACCCGTGTGCTCGAGCTCGAGAGCGGCCCCTACCCCCGTACCGGCAAGCGTGTGGCATGAGACGCATCCGAATTCCTCTCGCACGAGCCGCTCGGCCTGGTCCGGCGACATCCGCGGGGCACGACCTTCGGTTACCGCTTCGGGGAATCCCGACGCGGCGTCCGGAAGCGATCGAAGTGTCTCGAGATAGAGCGTGAGGGCAAGGCTTTCGCGCTCGTCGAGATGAAAGGTGGGCATGCGAGATAGCCCGATCTGGCGCCGGACTCTCCCAGGACTCTGCAGATACTCGAAGAGGTAGGACGGTTGATACTGCACGCCCGCATACACCAGTGACGGGGCCCGCTGTCGAACGATCTCCGACGGCACCAGGTCAGCATGACAGGCTCCGCACCCCAGCTCGTCAAGCAAACTCGGCGCCTGCACGTCCGCTGACCGGGCAACGCTCCAACCCGCTTCATCGGGAGACGACGGGGGGGCAACCTGATCCGCTGATCGCGCCACACCAAGCGTGGCCGTGACGAGGACGAAAATGCCGAGGAGCAACAAGCCAAGGCGCAACATGGGAACCGAAACCTCGACGGAGCTTCCCAAACAGTCAACCCAAAGCCGCGGATCCCGCATAGGCATCATAGGGCCATGGCGTCCGCGATCGACGATTGCCCGGTCCGAGGGCTGAGGAGCTCGGAAGGAGATTGGCGTGAGTCCTCCTCGGTCTGCGGTGATTACGTTACCGCAATTACGACTCAGAGTACTAGCAGCTCAAAGCGCAAAACCCACGGCTTACGAACTCCGTCCGATCCAGCGAATCAACCAATATCCCACCGCGACATGCAAGCCCGCCACCGTCATCACCAGCGCGACGGCGGGGGCGGCGTTGTACTGCAACAGCAGCGGTATCATGAACGCGGCAAACCACAAGCCGGCCGATACCAAGAGCCAGATCCCTAGCGAAGCCACAGCGCGGCCTCGGGGGGTTCGGGTGACGCTCTCCGTTGACTCCGATGCCCTACGTCGGACGGCGCCGATGCAGACGATCGGTAGCACGATTCCGATCAGGAACGCTTGGTAGCGAAACGCGAGATGGAACGATGCGGTGCGCACGATGCCCACATCGTCACCCCAGATGTCGGGTGTGCCGAACAGCATTACGGATACTGAATCGTCAATGGCAAATGAGATGCGTGGAACCGAGGCGAGGCAGGTTGTGTCCGGCGGCACACGCGGGGCGTTGAGAAACGCACGATAGATGGACTGCGGGCACTCGCCCTCGTTCAGCACCACGTGCCCCGCATCGGGTACCACGACGAACGTTTGGTTCGCTGCTGCGAACACGCTGCGCAGCTCGTTCAAGCGACCAACGGGCATAGTGGGGTCCATGCTTCCCTGCATCATGAGCATCGGTCCGCCGTAGGCTGCGAACGTCTCGTCCAGTGGATCAGGGTTGTAAGTGGGCCAGTCCGCCGCGGTCCGCGAGAACGACGCGCTCACATTGGTCGTCATCACGTAGCCCTCCAACGCAGCTTCGAGGGCGTCTGGCGAAGCGTCGGCGCTCCACAGCTCCGACATCGAGATGTGTCGCTGCAGCACCGGGGAATGCGACTCCGGCTCACCCAACCCGTCGAGCAAGCCACGGAAGAGATACAGTAGCGCCATCTCATCGTGCCACGCGCAGCGGTCGATACGATGAGCGAGTGCCGGGATCGACACTGTCGGCATGCGATCGACCATGAGGCCGATGGCGAGCAGCAGGCGAGCGAGTTCGGGTGTGATGCCGAGCATGCCGCAGTGTCCTTCGCTCAGCTTGTCCAAGGTGCCCTCGACGAATGTCTCCGGTTCCGCGGTCATGTGAGTCGCGCACGCGTCATCATCCGCGCACCTGCGCAACAACAAACGCCCCGTATGATCGAGTCCTGCGTCGAACTCCGCGAAGCTCCAGTCCGGTGGGACGATACCGTCGAGAATGACCCCGTCGGGTTGATTGGGAAACAGTTGCAGGTAGCGATTTGCCAGAAACGTCCCATAGGACGCGCCCATGACGAACACGGGTGTGCCGGGCACTCGGAACGTTTCGATGAGGCTCCCGAGGTCTCGCGCGGTCTCGGTAACGGTGAGCGCGTCGAGGTCCGTGCGGGTCGCCTGTATGTGCTCGATACACGCTGTCCATTCCTCGCCAGCGATTTCGCTCCCCTCGGGACTGTCGGGGGCCTGCTGATCGGGACAGGTGAGCAGAGCCGTCCCCCCGACGCCACGATGATCCGCGGTGTACACATCGAGATACGGATCGTCGAGCGCGCTGGCTAGGCGCTCGAGCGCCGCGCGCCCGGCATCTCCCGGGCCCCCGTCCAGAAACCAGAGTTGCCGCCGGCTCTCGGTGGCCGCCGCGATGCGCTTGACCGCGACCTGAATCGTGCGGCCGTCGGGTTGGTCATATCGCAAGGGGAGATCGATCGATGCGCACTCGGCGTTCGCGTCGCCGCAAGGCGCCCAGACGATTTCTGATCGAACAGCCCCTTGCACCACGGATACGGTGGCGGTCTGGAGCGCTCCACCGAGTGCTAGGTAAAACAAGAACACGGACGGCATCATGCATTTCCCCCTGGCTCGACCCTAGTCAGCGTCATGACGCAACCGCGGTCACTTTAACGGCAGTTCTCGACATTCAAACCTCCGGAGCGTGGATCCGACTTCTCGTGTGAATGTCTCAAACGCACGTGCTATACCGGCACAGTCGTGTGATCGTAAGTTGTTTGTATGCAATATCTTAGGGCGTCTGATCACTTCGCATTGCGGGCCGGATTCCGTGTCGCTGGGACACGGGTGTGTCATTCGGGTCGAAGCCCAGCCGTCGTATGTGCCGGAGTTGCCTTCTTCTCGAACACAAATATATTGGGCCCTCTTGAGCACTAATATATTGGGCCCTCAGCGGTCCAACACCCACCGGTTCCCGAGCCCGACCAGGGTGGGAACTCGTGATGCGACCTACCATGGAGGTACGGCGATGCGATTCCACTCTCTTTCTCTCCGGACATTGTGTCGTACTGCCATTACGGTGGCCTGCGCTCTGGCGCTGGCAGTTGTCGCTTCCGATCCTGCCGCGGCTCAGCTTCCCCCCGACCCGGATTCCGCGCGTGCCCTGGACATCGGAGTCGCGGATGGCTTCACGGTCGCGGCGGTGGGCGATCTCATCATCTCTCATCCCGTCTCCCAAAGCACCGACGCCCGCTTCACCGAGATGGTCAGGATTCTGCGGCGTGCCGATATCACCTTTGGGAACTTCGAGAACACTGCCATCGATATCCGGCACTTCGACGGCTTCCCGGCGGCGCAGTACGGGGGTTTGCGGCTCAGGGTTACGCCAAAGGCGGTGTACGACCTCGAGACCCTCGGCTTCGATATGGTGGCTCGCGCCAACAACCACACCACCGACTGGGGCGTCGAGGGCCTGCGCGCCACCAACAAGGTCCTGGATGAGGCGGGCATCGTCCACGCGGGCAGCGGTCAGACCATGGCGGCGGCTCGAGCGGGACGGTACCTGGAGACGCCCAAGGGGCGCGTGGCCGTGGTATCCTTGGCCACGAGCTTCACCTCCATCTCGCAAGCAATGGATCCGCTTGGGGAAGTCCGGGGCCGACCCGGCCTCAGCTCTCTCAGGACGACGCGCCATTACTGGGTTACCGAGGAGGAGATGGAGGCGCTGCGCCAGATTCGAGACGCCCAACCCCAGCCCCGTTCTCGCGAGGACGAGCAGCAGGACGAGCTCTCCCTCTTCGGCGTGCGGTACAGGGTGGGAGACCAGCGGGGCGTGACCTATGAGATGAACGAAGCGGACGTCCGGGCGATCCTCCACGCGATCAGCGAGGCGAAGCGCAACTCCGACTTCGTGATCGCCACCATCCACGCCCATAACCCGGGCAACTGGAGTGACGAGCCTCCCAAGTTCCTGGAGGAGTTCGCCCGCATGGCTATCGACGCCGGCGCCGACCAGTTCGTGGGGCACGGGCCCCACCAGCTACGGGGGATCGAGGTCTACAAGGGCAAGCCGATCTTCTACAGCCTCGCCAACTTCTTCTTCCAAGTGGACCTCCAGTCGCCCCTGAGCCGGGATATTTTCGATAACTTTGGCGTCAACCCCGAGGACATGACCGACGGCGAACTCCTGCGGCGTTGGATGGACAGGGGCTTCGACGATCCCATTTGGTACGAAAGCGTCATCGCCGAGAGTCGCTTCGAGGGGGGCCAGGTAGTCGAGATCCGGCTGTATCCCGTGGAGTTGGGCTACGAGTTGCGGGGAGCGAACCGCGGCCAGCCGCGCATGGCTCGTCCCGAAGCGGCCGGGAAGATCCTGGAGAGCCTTCGGCGGCTCGCCGAGCCCTACGGGACAGAAGTCCGCATCGAGAACGGCGTCGGTGTGATCCGGCTATCGGTAGCGAAGACGGGCAGCGGCTCCGGGCGGTAGCCTCGGGTCGCCCGGAACGGCGAGGAGTGTTTGGGAACGTAAGACGTGAGACGTGAGAGGACCCCTCCCCCAACCCTGAGGGTGGCTGGGCGGGGCCGTCTCACGTCTCACGTCTCACGCCATGAGCAGGCTGACGATCTCTTCGCGACCCAGCCCTTCGAGACCCAGCTTTTCCAGCGTGCGACCGCTCGTCCAGTAATCCTCCTGGCACACGATGGATCCGATGGACACGATCCCGTCGATAACCGGCGTGGGGACATCCGTGAGTTGACCCAGCTCCGAGCGCGGCACGAGGCCGAAGGGAAGGTCTTCGGTGATGTAGCGTGACTTTAGCGAGGTCGGGCCGATAATCGACGCGATCACGCCGAGGGTATCGGCGGGTGCCTCGAACTCGACCCCCATCATGCTTGCGGTGGTCGTGTAATCGTCCTCCCGGTAGTTGGTCATCTCGAAGTCGAGGGCGTGGGCCAAGCTCCGTGACTCATTGTAGATCTCCCGTATCACTCGCGCGACCGCTGGCGTAACGCCCTCGCGGTACATGTAGAAGTCCCCCTGGGAGTACTCGATGCGTCCGGTGTTCAGGAGGGAACCCGGTGGATGGACCATCGGGTTCGGGTTGTTGAACGCCGCCTCGAGAACGTGCTTGGCCTCAACGATACATGGAAACGTGGCGCTGAACTCTTCTTTCACGGATGCCATGGCGCTCGCGGGAAGCGCCGCCGTCAGGACCCGAGGCGCCACCAGCAGCAGCTCCACTTTCCCCGGGCCCTCCAACCGCGTGCCATACGGCAGCGTGCTGGTCTCGAAGATGGTGATGTCGGCTCCATTTCCCCCGTCATCGAGCAGCTTCTTGAGCCGCAAGGCGCCGAAATCCCCGGCCCATACGACGACGTTCTGTCCCTTGCGCAGATGGGGGATCATCTCCGCGAAGAACAACTCATGGCCCGTCGCCGGAATGACCACGTGCACCCACGCAACGCCCTCCAACGCCTCCGCCATGTCCGTCGTCACGCGATGGATTGGAAAGCTCCCGGACGGTCCGATCCCGCCGGCCTCAATAGATCCCCGGTCGAGGGTGGTGCGGAAGGTCTCTTCGAACCGGGGGTGCTCGTAAAAGTGGACTGAATATCCTCTACTGGTCAGGTCGACGGCCATCATGTGCCCGCCATTGCCACCGCCGAGCACCGCGACAGGTTGTCCGGTCATGTTGATCTCTCCAAAGGGAGCGCTATAGCGCAAGCGCAGCGCCGTGAGGGGGTCGGCGCGCTATATCCCACCCTTGCGCATACCGAAACGTAGACGTACGTGTATAGCGGATTGTGGCGAATATACCCCTGGTCCAACCCCCCGCAAGAACCGCGCGATCCGCAAGAACCGCGCGGTCGGTACCGGTGACGTTGATCGCACTCTTGCGGAGCTGTTACGTGTCTTCCCGGAGGTCTTCTCTATGAAACGCTGCCACCTGGCCGCGACGGTTCCGATCGTCTTGACCATCTCGTGCGGGACACCCAAGCCGGCGATCGAGAACAGGGATGCCGATGTCCTAATCGTCGGTGCGGGAATCGCCGGTCTCACGGCGGCACAGGAGATTGCTCGAGGTGGTGGCGACGTCCTTGTTGTAGACATGTCTTCGGTTTTCGGCGGTCATGCCGTGTCTGCTCACGGAGGTCTGGCGATCGTCGGTAGCCCGGCTCAGGCAGCGGCAAACATCGACGATAGTCCTGACCTCGCTTACAACGATTTCATGAACTGGGGAGAGGACGCCGATGAGCAGTGGGTGCGCTATTACGTGGACCACGCGAAGACGGAGATACACGACTGGGCGATCGATTTGGGCGTAGAGTTCGAAGAGCTCTGGCATATGGCCGGAAACAGCGTCCCGCGCTTTCACAACGTGCGGGGTCGAGGCCTCGGCCTTGTGACACCCATCTATCTGAGCGGCCTGCGGAACAGAACCCGTTTTCAGTGGAACACCCGCGTCGAGGAGCTGTTGATCGAGGACGGCAGAGTCGCCGGCGTCCGCGGCACTCACCTCCGAAGTGGGACGCCGCGGGAGTTTCGTGCCCCAATCGTGTTGATCGCGACAGGCGGCTTTCAGAGCAATATCGACAGGGTCCAGGAGCATTGGAATGCCGAATTCCCCTTTCCGGATCGGATTCTGGCGGGGTCCGGATGGAATTCGCAGGGTCTGGGCCTGGACCTCGCTCGACAAGTCAACGCCCAGTTCCACCGGCTCGATCACCAGTGGAACTACGTGACCGGTCTACCCGATCCGCGGTATCCGGACGATAATCGCGGCCTCAACATTTTGTCGTACCAGTCGGTTCGGGTCAATGTTGAAGGCGAGCGGTTTGTAAACGAATGCGCGTCGGCGAAAGAAGCCTTCCCAGCGCTCATGAGACAGCCGACCGGAAGTTATTGGGCCATCCTCGACTCCAAGGTAAGAGAAGGCTTGATCGTTTCCGGCTCGGGTTGGACCGAGGAGAAGATCGAGACGCTCATCTTCGGCAATTCGGATCTCGTAAAAAAAGCCTCGACGATTGCCCAACTTGCCAGAGAGGCCGGCATTCCCGAAGAAGCACTCGTCGCAACCATTTCTCGTTTCAACGCTTCGGTCGATCGGGGAACCGATTCCGACTTCGGCCGCTTCGCCCCGAGCGATGACCCGCCGCTACGCGATGACCCGCCGCTACGCGATGACCCGCCGCTACGCGATGACCCGCCGCTACCCTGTCAGGAAGTGATGCGTCTCGACGATCCGCCCTTTTATGCGTTGCACCTATATCCTCTGGCTCGAAAGAGCATGGGCGGGATCAAGATCGACACCCAGGGACACGTCTTGGATCAGGAAGGCCGGATTATCCCGGGACTCTACGCAGCCGGTGAGGTGGCCGGCTTCGGCGGGATTAACGGGAAGGCGGGACTGGAAGGAACCTTCCTGGGTCCCTCGATTCTCACTGGGCGGGTGTCGGGTCGATCGGTCGTAGCCGAATTGACGGAGTGGGGTGTGATCGGGACAGCGTCCCCGCCTTCGCGCGAAGTCGTGACTTCGCAAACTGCACCGGGATCCACCAAGCAGGAATCAGATAACTCGACCTGCACGGTCTGTCACGATCTCGGTGTGCTCGTGGAACTAGCAAGACCGGGCTACTGGCACTTCGAACTCGCCCACAAGTCCGTGCTGCAAAACGGGCAACAGTGCATGCAGTGTCACGAGGATCTCTTCCCGTTCGACCAGGAGAACCATCGCGTCGATTCCTTCCAGCGTGCGCAGAGCTGCAAAAATTGCCATGGGCTTCAGACGATAGACTAGGGCTTTGGGAGGGAGGAGGGAGGAGGGAGGAGGGAGGAGGCCGCCCTTCCCTACCGTGAAATGGGGTTGGGTGGGGTGGCCCTCTCACTTCTCACTTCTCACGTCTCACCTACTGGGGTGTGAAATCCAGAATCCGGCCCTCGGCCAGGGTGAAGATCCGAGAGGTCCACTCGGAATATCCGGTCTGCACGGACCGTAGCCGGTAGGAACCCGGAGCGGGGGCACGAAGGGCGTAGCGCCCGTCGTGATCGGTCGTACCGCGAACAATTTCCACGCCGGCGTAATCAACAAGGATCATAATGACCCCACCGACCGGCTCGCGGCGCTCGTCCATGATACGGCCACGAACCTCTCCCGTCCCTGTCGGCAGGAGCCGGGAAACCTCTGGGTCAACCACTAACGCCGGTGCTCGAGGTTGGGCCTCGGCGTTGCTCCAGAGCCGGATGACGCCGCAAGGCACCCCGGGCAGATCGGGACTCGTCATGAGGGTTCCCAACCGGGGGACATTTCTTTTGACTCTCGAAGTGGGACCATAACCAAGTCGCCCTGCTCCCATTCGATTAACGGAGTAATACACCTCGATTGCTTCGAACTCGATCGGTTCCCTCAACCCTACGAGACGCGGCACCATGAAGCGGGGGATTCTCCTGCCGTCTACGTAAAACTCATAGGCACACTTGAACTGCTTGGGTCCCGCCGTGCGCCTCAGAAGCGTTTCCATGTGGTGGGGCGTCTTTTCGATGTCCTGCCGTGTAACGAGTCGGGACCGATGGTAGAACGGTTTGTTGTTGAATTTCCGCTCGATCCATGGATCGGACGCCTCTACGTTGAGTTCTTCCAGCTCGATCGGGTGCGGTTGCAAGAGGAGAGGGTCGCCGAGGACCGTCGTTTCGGACATGTCCGCCGTCGGAGCCGTCTCGAGGTTCAGTGTCACTCGGAGCGGCACGTAGCCGATGCGCCGGATCAGCAGGCGGACGTTGCGAACGTCCAGACCGGGCATCCGGAAGAACCCGTCGGCGTCCGTGACGACCCGCGAACGCGCACCTATCACCTCGGCCGTGGCCAGGGCGACCGGCTGGCCGGTCTCCGCATCCACGACCTGCCCGACCAACGTGGTCAGCGCGTCTTGGGCAGCGCACGGTGCGGTGCTCACCAGGAGCGAAAGCACCACGGCCGCGTGAAAGAATCTGTGAGTCATTGAAGTGGCTTCCGAGTATCTCCGCTCGACCAGAAAGGTTACGGGTGACAGGTGACAGGTGACAGGTGACAGGTCCTGCATGGCGGTTCTAAGACATGAAACCTGGAACCTGAAACCTGAAACCTGAAACCGGTAACCGGTAACCGGTAACCGGCTACCGGTCATTGCAAAGTGATGCCCACCACTCTCTGGTCTTCCAGGATGAAGACAAAAGACGTCCACGTCTCGTAGACCGGATGTATCGTCACGATCCGATACGCAGCGGGTGCTTGCACACGGATCCAGTAACGTCCGTCGTCGTCGGTCGCCGACGCTGCCGCCGCGCCGCCGACGTCGTCTATCAGGGTGACGATCACGCCCTCGACCGGTTGCCCGCGACTATCGATCACTCTGCCAGAAACGTCGCCGAAACCCTCCGGTGCCGCTTCCGAACGGCTTCCCCGGGTGGCTCGCCGGGCCTCCGAGACGTGCTCGATCTGATAGGCGAGACTCCAGAGACGGATCACCCCACACGGAAGTCTTCCCGACGCCGTACGACGCGCCGCCATGCCCTCAATGGCGTAGTACACCTCGATCGACGCGTAGTCGATAGGGTCCCGATTGTACACGACATTCTGAACGAATTCCCCCGGGATCTCTTTCCCGTCCACATAGTACGCGAACAGACAGTTGGATCGCTTTACGCCGATCGCCCGATCGAGCATAACGTTCATGTAGCGGGGCATCTTCTCGATTTCGGTCCGCCCGATCAAGTTCTCCCGTCGGTATAAGTCCTTGAAGGCGAAATCCACGTCAATCCACTGATCTGCCACTTCGACGACGAGCTCGGGCAGCTCAATCTGGTTGGCGCGCATCGGCAGCGGATCCAGCAGTCGCGTGGTGTCACTCATCGCCCCTTCGGGCTGGAGAGTGAGATTCAGGGTGACGCCGAGGGGATGGTACCCCAGCCTCCGAATCTCGATGCGCAGCACAGCGGGAACGCCAGGCAGATAGAAAACGCCCTTTTGGTCGGTCGTCGCAAGAACGCCGACGCCGACGGCCTCGACTCGCGCGTTCGCGACGGGCGCGCCGCTCTCCGCGTCAACAACGACGGCCGACACCGTCGTCCGCGCGTCTTGGGCGACACCGGGCTGCGTAGCCGCCCCAAGCAGGAAGCAGAGAAATCCGACGAGAACGGAATGTGATATGTACATATCGGAGTCTGGCATCGACTAGGAATATGCCCGTTGGTGCAACACGCGGCAACTCGCAGCCGGGGCCTTGGGGTGCCCAGTCTCCTTGACAATTGCCTCCCCTCTCGACAAGACACGTAGGGCGGTAAGGCGGTGGTCCCCAACCCCGCCCTTGCGAAAAAACGGTGGGGTGCGGCGGATCCGCGTCCTCAAAGCTTTAGCGTCATCCGCGTTGATCCCGTCCGGAGAGCACGGGGACCCCTGTTCGACCACTCACGTCTTGCGGGCGCGCTGTCCGTGGCGGCCGACACCGCGTACGTGGCCGCGCTTCTCCCTATTCGAGAGCGTCGAGGTGGGGGAGGGGGGGAACGCGGTCACGTTCGATATCGGAGCAAAGCGCTGGACATGTCGGCTCGCCCCATATGCCTGCGGCAGCGCAGACGAGGAGGATCGTGTCGCTTCCCACGAGCTGGCGTCTCCCGACGGCACGTGGGCGGCGTACACCCACGAGCACAACCTCTACGTCCGCTCCATCAGCGGTACCGACACCGTCCAGCTCACAACCGATGGCATCGAGCACTACGACTACGCATCACGCCCCGAGGATCGTACGTCGGCGGTCACCGAGCGGCGGTTCGGCATTCGACGACCCCCATCGCTAGCGTGGTCACCCGACTCGAAGCGACTGGTGACGCACCGTTTGGACCAACGCAACGTCGAGCAGCTACAGTTGGTGCAGGCCGCGCCGCCACAAGGATACCGACCGGTTCATTACTCGTATCGGTACGCGCTCGCCGGGGACAGTATCTTACCATTGGCGAAGCTCGCGGTCTTCGACGTGAGTACCAAGACTCGCGTGGACGTCGACACGGAGCCCATGATTTCAGTGTTGGGCCCCGCGGTCGACTCTCGATATGTGTGGTGGAGCGCTGACGGGCAGCGCGTCTACTTCATTCATCGCACTCGGGGCGCCAAGGCGGCTCAGCTTCGCGTGGCCGATGCCAACACCGGGCAGACGCGGACCATCATTGAAGAGAGCGGGCCCACTAACGTCGAGCTCCACCCGTTGATCGGTGCCCGTCCCAATGTCCGTGTATTGGGCGACGGTGCCGAGGTCATCTGGTTCTCCGAACGCGACGGATGGGGGCATCTCTATCTGTATGACGGACGGACCGGAGAGCTCGAGCATCAGATCACCAAGGGTTCCTGGTTGGTCCGAAATGTCGTCCATGTCGACGAGGGGAGGCGCCAGCTGTACTTCACGGCTGGGGGGCAGGATCCGGAGCGAAACCCCTACTACCGTCATCTCTACCGTATCAACCTCGACGGCTCTGGTCTCACGCTTTTGAGCACGGAGGACGCCGACCACGCGATCACCGCCTCGCCGAGCGGTGAGTACTTTGTCGACACCTACTCCCAAATCAATGTGGCGCCGAAGACGGTTCTGCGCGACGCCGACGGGCGCATCATCCAACCGCTCGAGGACGCCGACATCGAGCTCCTCATGGTGGGGGGGCATCGCTGGGAGCGATTCACGGTCAAGGCCGCAGACGGCGTCACGGACCTGTACGGAGCGCTCTACTTCCCGAGCAACTTCGATTCGACCAAATCCTATCCCATCATCGATTTCATCTATCCCGGCCCGCAGAGCAACCGGGTGCCGGCGTCCTTCACGCCACCTCCTCCACTCACCGAGCTGGGGTTCATCGGCTTCATGGTCGACGGCCGGGGCACCCCATTTCGCTCGAAGGCCTTTCACAATTTTTCCTACGGGAACCTGGAGAGCGCAGGCGGCCTCGACGACCATGTTCATGCCCTCCGCCAGCTGGCGCCCGAGCGGCCCTACTTGGATCTCGCGCGAGTCGGCATCACTGGTCACTCCGGTGGCGGGTTCGCATCGGCCCACGCCATGTTGGCCTATCCCGATTTCTACAAGGTGGCCGTCTCTTCCGCCGGGAACCACGATCAGCGAGCCTATATCTCGCTCTGGGGGGAGCAGTACCACGGCCTGGTGGAGGGTGACAACTACGTGCAGCAATCGAACGCGACGCACGCCGCGAACCTCAAAGGCAAGCTGCTCCTGGCGTGGGGAGAACTGGATGACAACGTGCACCCAGCCATGACGATTCAGCTCATCGACGCGCTCATGAAGGCCAACAAGGATTTCGATATGCTCATGCTCCCGAATGAGAACCACGGCTTTGGGGGCACAAACGGCTCGTACTTCAGACGTAAACAGTGGGATTACTTCGTGCGGCACCTACTCGGCGCCGAGCCGCCGAAAGGCTATCGAATCAACAGATAGAGGAGCTCCCGGCTACCGGCCATCCAGCCTCAGGAAGCGAGCCGCGTTGTTATAGAAAATGTCTCGCTTCGCTTCTTCCGTCAGGAACGGAGCCGATTCGATCGCGTCCACGGCGAGGTCGATCGTGCTTGGCCAGCCCATCTGATCCGAGCCCCACATGAGCCTGGACCCAAGACCTGCGCCCATCAGCGCTTGCAAGTACCGATAGAACTCTTCCCTCGGGATGATCCACGTGATCGTCGAGAGATCGGCGTGCACTTGTTGATGGCGGTACATCAGCGCAATCGTCTCCTCGAGAAAAGGGTAGCCGGCGTTCTCGAGCCAGAGCCGCAGATCCGGGTGGCGCGCTAGGACCTCTTCAAGTAACTCCGGATGTCCTTGAGCAATTCGGAAACGAGCACTGGGGCCGGCGATACCCTCGACGTGGATTAGCGTGGGCACGCCCAGCCGCTCAGCGAGCGCGAAGACTGGCTCCAGCGACGGATCGTTTGGTGCGATGCCAAAATATTGGGAGCCAATCTCACCGATCACCTGAAGTCTTCCCGCAGCAAACTCTTCTTGGAGGAAGGCGGTGTCGATTTGAGCCGGTTCTCCAATCGCTGCACCTGCAAAGAAGCGGCCGGGAGCCGCATCCGCCCACTCGTATACGCGGTCGAGGTTCATCTCAGTGACGACCGCGAGGACCACGTTGTGACGGTCCATAGCTTCCAGCGCCAGGTCCCGTACATCTTGGTCCGTGCGTACCACCGTGGGACGTGATTCACAATCAGGCCACATGCACGGGATCGAGGCTAGCTTGCCGTCCGGATCCTTGAGCGCAGACGTCCACGCGTGCATATGCATATCAATCTTGGGGCCCGAGGAAGACGGGGGTGGAACGCGCGATTCGGTGCACGCAACCGGGAGTCCAAAGAGCAACAGGGTCGAAGGCCAACGGTTCATGAGGTGCCTCCTCGTTCTCGGTGAGGTATTGTCAAATGTCGTGGATCGGCGCATGATCAGGTGGCGACCTTCCGATCCGTCGGTTGAGCCGCGTCGTGCGGCGCGCTGTTTGCTTCTGGCCATATCTTCGGCAAGGGAGAAAAGAGCCATGACCTATCGAAACTATACTCTTTGCCTTTTGGGTTTCTCCTTGTGGTCGTGTGCGTCTCCGCAAGAGGACCAATCCATCGTGCTTCGCGGTGGGACGCTCATTGATGGGACGGGAAGAGCTCCGATCGCCAATGCCGTCGTGGTCATAAAAGGCCAACACATTGTCGCTATGGGGAGTGGCAATGAGGTGTCTGTGCCGAAGAATGCCCGCATCATAGACACCCAAAACAAATGGATTATTCCGGGCTTGATCGACGCGCACGCCCATTTCGGGACTGGGTTCACGATGAGGAGTAACATTGTTACACCCGATCCGGAGATTCGCCGCGAAATCGCTCGGAACTACCTGCGATACGGCGTCACTACGATCTTTGTCATGGCGGACGACCCCGAGCGAGTCCTCAGCGACAAAACGCGAATCACAGAAGACTCGATGGTGGGTCCGCGCATCTTCGCTGCGGGGCCCCTCTTCACTTTCGTTGTTCCCGGTTCTGCGCCGTTTGCAAATGCCGAAATGCCCCCGTTCGTGTTCGCCTCTGCTGACCCTGAAGAGATGAAGAATAAGGTTCGGGAACTAGCGAATAAGGGGGTGGACTTCATCAAAATCGCCGTCGAAGGAGACCTCCCTCAACCTGGTGTTCCACGAATGCCGCCAGAGCTTATTGAGGCCGTGGTGGAGGAGGCTCGCCGAAATGATCTGCGGGTGGGGTGTCACTGTACGTCGGTGGACGAGGCTACCGATGCCGTCAGAGCGGGGGTCAAGGTACTCGTCCACTGGGTGCGTTCGGACCACGGCCCCATTACTGAGGAGTTCATCGACCTTCTACAAGCCAACGATGTGTTTGTTATCCCTACCCTGGGAGTTTACAATGTGGCGTCCCGCTACACCGCTAACCCAGAGATCTTGGACGATCAGGACTTCGTCGCTTTCGCAGGAAGACAAGTGATCGATGAAATCAAGACCGACCCTGCGTGGAAGGGGTGGAGTAGCAGGAAAGATTTCTGGCAAAGCGCCGCCGCAGATGTCATCGCAAGCGTGAAGAAGCTGTACCAAAGTGGGCTGCCCCTTGGCTTCGGCACCGACACGAGCGTCCCCCTCGTCTCCCCAGGCTATAGCGTGGCCTTTGAAATGGAGCTCATGCAGCGCCTAGGCATGCAACCGATGGATATTCTGGTCGCGGCAACACAGACCAACTCGAGGATTTGGGGACTGCAGGATCAAATTGGCGTTCTGGCCCCTGGCAAGCTGGCGGACCTGGTGATCTTGGAATCCAACCCCCTGGAGGACGTTTACAATATTCGAACGGTGTTCCGGGTTCTGAAGGATGGGAAAATCTATGACCCCGACGCCATGGCTACCGACTTGGGAAATTAGGATAGGATCTCCCTTTCCCCGGCACCATTAGGGCCCTCTGGGGTTATCATACTCCTCATGAGAGAGCGCCCCAAGAACGTGGTTCACTTGGTTTTTGTCCTGGCCGTCCTCACGGCCTTGGGTGGTCGCCATGACCTCCTGGCCCAGCAAACGGGGACCCTCCGAGGCATCGTGATCGAGCTCGAGACGGGTCGTCCCCTCCCCGACACCAAGGTCACGGTCGCGGGTACGAATATCGAAACCACCACGGACGCGAACGGCGCGTTCGAGCTGGCCGACCTTCCCGCGGGCCATGTGGTTCTCCGCTTCCGGCGGATCGGGTTCGCCCGCCTCACGGAGCGAGTCGTGGTCCAACCCGAAAGCATCACAGCGGGGTTGTTTGAGATGCCGAGCCACACGCTCGTGCTCGACGCGATCGGCGTGACCGCCAGATCAGAAGAAGGTGGTGGGGACAAGGGGGTAGTCGAGGGCGAGCAGGTGCAACGGCTCAATTCCCTGTACCGCGCCGTGGATGGCGTGAGCGGCGTCCAGCTGGTCCGGACCGGCGGCCAGGTGGGCGCGGGCTACTACATTCGGATCCGCGGTGTCAGCAGCTTGTCGTTTTCCGCCATCCCCGTGGTGTACATCGACGGCATACGATTCCACATGAGCTTTGTCTCGGGAGCCTCCCTCGACCTGATCAGCCCGTCCCAAGTGGGCCGGATCGAGGTGCTGCGCGGCTCGGCGGCCGCGGCCCGCTATGGACCCGATGCCATGAACGGGGTGATCCTGATCTCGACGAGAAGAGGAAATCAGTGAGAAGAGTTTAGCAGGTTGCGGAAAAAGTCGGGTAATGGACGATAGCATCGCGAGCCGGAAGTTCTTATCGTAGAGGGACCTCGATGGGAGTGCCACGATGCGCGGGAACAAGACGAATCAGTCGGCGCTGTTCAGCTATATCAGTGCGGAGGATCGGGTGCCCTCCGACCATCCGTTGCGCGCCCTGCGGGCGCTGGTGGACCCGGTGTTAGCCCGGCTCTCGCCGCAGTTGGACCGGCTGTACGCGCGGCGGGGCCGGCCGTCGATTCCCCCGGAACATTTGTTACGCGCGTTATTGCTGCAGGTGGTGTATACGATCCGGAGCGAGCGGCAGCTGATGGAGCAGCTCGATTACAACATCTTGTACCGATGGTTTGTGGGGTTGAATCTGGACGACGCGGTGTGGGTGCCGACGGTCTTTACGAAGAATCGGACGCGGCTGGTCGAGGGGGGCATCGCGGATGCGTTTCTGGCCGAAGTGTTACAGGAGGCGGAGCGGCGGGCGTTGTTGTCGAATGAGCATTTCACCGTCGACGGGACCTTGCTGGACGCGTGGGCGAGTCAGAAGAGTTTTCAGCCGAAGGCCGGCACCCGCCCGCCAACGGACGATGATCCGGGGAATCCGAGCGTGACGTTTCGCCAGGAGAAACGGACGAATGCGACGCATGCGTCGCGGACGGACCCGGAGGCGCGGTTGACGCGGAAGAGTGGGGGGCAAGGCGCGCAATTGGCGTACTTGGCGAGTGTGTTGATGGATAATCGGCACGGGCTCGTGGTGGCGACCGACGTGACGCAGCCCGGCTACGAGGCGGAGTGTGCGAGTGCGCTGGCGATGGTGGGGAGCTTACCGCCGACGGCCCGGCGTCGGACGTTGGGGGCGGACAAGGGTTATGATCGGTGCGGGTTTGTCGACACGCTGCGGGCGTTGGGCTGGACGCCCCACGTCACGCCGAACGTGCACCGCACGCGGTTGCGGAGCGCGGTGGATGGCCGGACGACGCGCCATCCCAGCTATGCGATCAGTCAACGGCAGCGCAAAAAAGTGGAAGAGATCTACGGGTGGGGCAAGACGATTGGGTTGTTACGCAAACTCCGACATCGCGGGACCCCGCGGGTCGGGTGGGTGTTTACGTTCACGGCCGCGGTCTACAATCTGATGCGGATACGCACCCTGACCCTGGCCGGAGGCAGCCCCTGATGGGGCAGTGTGGGCCGCATTCGTCACGCCGACCGCACCGCGGGGGCGGTAATAGGGGACCGCACGCTGGTACACCGTCGTGTTACCCGGACAAACGCGGCTCACCATCAATTTTTCCGCAACCTGCTAGAAGGAGGAGATCGTGTAGATGTCGGAGTCGTCGTTCGACGTTTCAACGATTCGGATCGACTGCTGATTCTATTGGATACCAGCTGAAGCGCTTTAGGCCCACGGCGACGATCAACCCTACTCCGGTACCTACCAGGTCGGCGACAAAATCCCACAACTCCCTGCTGCGGTACGCGGTGAATCCCTGAAGGATTTCGGTCCCACCCGCCACCACGACGGCGAACGCCGTCACCGCCATTATCGACGGCACGTTCAAATAGCCGAGGAGTGCCAGGACAAGGAACAAGCCCAGATGAAGCACCTTGTCGAACGACGCGTAATAGCTGCTCGGAAGGCTTTGTGCCACGGGGGCCAAGAGCAGTACGAGCAGCCAGGCCAAATACGCACCAAACGCGGCACGGCGTAGGAGTGTGGAACGCAGCAGATCTCTCATAGGTTGATAGCTACAACGCTTCGTTTATTGGAGGCAGATTCTAGCAGGTTGCGGAAAAAGTCGGGTAATGGACGATAGCATCGCGAGCCGGAAGTTCTTATCGTAGAGGGACCTCGATGGGAGTGCCACGATGCGCGGGAACAAGACGAATCAGTCGGCGCTGTTCAGCTATATCAGTGCGGAGGATCGGGTGCCCTCCGACCATCCGTTGCGCGCCCTGCGGGCGCTGGTGGACCCGGTGTTAGCCCGGCTCTCGCCGCAGTTGGACCGGCTGTACGCGCGGCGGGGCCGGCCGTCGATTCCCCCGGAACATTTGTTACGCGCGTTATTGCTGCAGGTGGTGTATACGATCCGGAGCGAGCGGCAGCTGATGGAGCAGCTCGATTACAACATCCTGTACCGATGGTTTGTGGGGTTGAATCTGGACGACGCGGTGTGGGTGCCGACGGTCTTTACGAAGAATCGGACGCGGCTGGTCGAGGGGGGCATCGCGGATGCGTTTCTGGCCGAAGTGTTACAGGAGGCGGAGCGGCGGGCGTTGTTGTCGAATGAGCATTTCACCGTCGACGGGACCTTGCTGGACGCGTGGGCGAGTCAGAAGAGTTTTCAGCCGAAGGCCGGCACCCGCCCGCCAACGGACGATGATCCGGGGAATCCGAGCGTGACGTTTCGCCAGGAGAAACGGACGAATGCGACGCATGCGTCGCGGACGGACCCGGAGGCGCGGTTGACGCGGAAGAGTGGGGGGCAAGGCGCGCAATTGGCGTACTTGGCGAGTGTGTTGATGGATAATCGGCACGGGCTCGTGGTGGCGACCGACGTGACGCAGCCCGGCTACGAGGCGGAGTGTGCGAGTGCGCTGGCGATGGTGGGGAGCTTACCGCCGACGGCCCGGCGTCGGACGTTGGGGGCGGACAAGGGTTATGATCGGTGCGGGTTTGTCGACACGCTGCGGGCGTTGGGCTGGACGCCCCACGTCACGCCGAACGTGCACCGCACGCGGTTGCGGAGCGCGGTGGATGGCCGGACGACGCGCCATCCCAGCTATGCGATCAGTCAACGGCAGCGCAAAAAAGTGGAAGAGATCTACGGGTGGGGCAAGACGATTGGGTTGTTACGCAAACTCCGACATCGCGGGACCCCGCGGGTCGGGTGGGTGTTTACGTTTACGGCCGCGGTCTACAATCTGATGCGGATACGCACCCTGACCCTGGCCGGAGGCAGCCCCTGATGGGGCAGTGTGGGCCGCATTCGTCACGCCGACCGCACCGCGGGGGCGGTAATAGGGGACCGCACGCTGGTACACCGTCGTGTTACCCGGACAAACGCGGCTCACCATCAATTTTTCCGCAACCTGTTAGGAGGGAGGAGTTTGGGAGGGAGGAGGCCCCGCCCCGCACCTGGGTGGGGAGCCGGGTTGGGCCTCCTCCCTCCTCCCTCCTCCCTCCTCCCTCCTAAACTCCTAAACTCCTAAACTCCTCCCTCCTCACTCTCAAACTCAAACGGGCCACGATCGATTTCGATCGTGACCCGTTTGTGGTTGAGGGTAAATGAAGATGTTAGATGTTCTGATTGCCCGTCGTTTCTACGAGCGGCAGGTCGAAGCACGTAACCGACCCGTACCCGTCTCCGTTCTGATCGATCCCAGCCGGATGAAGCGAGCCGGCCTCACCCAGGAACGGGATGTTGTAGGCCGTCCCCCGGTAGCGGAGCATGTCGTTCAGGCGGTGTCCCGCCTCATCGAACAGCACGCGTCGCCGTTCCTCCAGCACCGCCGTGATGACCTGTGTCTGCGTCATCGCCGTCGGGCTGGCGTACAGCGGTAGCGGAACGGTCAACCCGGTGCGGAGACCGTTGATCACCGTGATCGCGGCATCGAGATTGCCAAGCTGAGCTTCTGCTTCCGCGATGTACAGCTGGGCCTCCTTCCAGCTTGCGATCACCATGGGAGCGGTCTGAGAGTTATTCTTCCCGGCGTTGAAGTAGTGGATGGTGCTGAAATCGAAACCCTGAAAGTTAGCCGTGGTCACGTTGACCCGGTTATCCAATACCTCGCCCGCCAGCAGAGCTGCCCCTTCCGGCCCGTCACACGACGGGGAGGGGGATACCGACCCCCCGAAGGAGTCGCAATACGAAGCCGGCATGCCATCCGCCCGGATGGTCAGGACCTTATAGTTGTCGGCCATCGATGCGTTCCTGCTGAAGTCTCGGCCGGATGCATCACCGTTTATGAACCAATTGATGCGATTATACCTCGAGCCCTGTTCGTTGCCCCGACTGGCGTCCAGGCTAAAGCCGGCCGGCACCAGCGCCGCCTCGGTGCTCGCGGCCGCCCAATCCTGCAGGCCGATCAGCATCCGGGCCCGTCCAACATGCGCCATGTTCACGATGGCCGTGTTCCCGGTCCCTGTGGCGATGGTGATCGCCTCGGAAAACTTGTCCCTCGCCAACGCGAAGACGGCGGCCGGGGTCAGCTCCGCGCCACCGTCGACGGCCATCGAGCAGAAGCCCTCGCCCAATGCCACCAGGGCGTAGGCGCCATACGCCGTCACGATCCCCTGCAGATCCACCTTGTTCGGCACATCCGCGATGGCGAAGGCCTCCAGGCGATTAAAGATGTCCACCGCCTGGAACCGCGCGGTGTGGAGCACGGTGTACACGCCGTAGTTCGAAGCGCAGCTGCCGGTGGCCAAAAGGCCGCCGGCCAATCCAGTGATGGTCATCTTCCGCTGCCCCCACTCGCGCATGTTCAGATTCCCGGAGGTAGGGATTCGCTGGTCGTCATGGTGCGCTGCGGCGGCGACGTAGTTGCCCCAGGCGCATTCGAAATCTCCGATGACCCCATTCGCCAGGACATCTGCCAGGGTAGCATCGGCGAGGTCCTCCTCGGCGACGACGCCCGGCAGATCGACCGACAGAATGTCGCTGATGCTACATGCGCCAAGGGCCGGTATCGCCAGGGCGGCCATCAGAGCCTGGCGGTATTTCTTCCATTGCCTTCTATGAGCAGTCCACATGATTGTCATTCCTCTCCAGTCTAGTGATGGCCACATGTTAGAAGGTGACCCGCAGGGTGGTGATGAATCGCTTGTTCTGCGGCCATCCCTCCTGCTGGTAGGCCTGGAGGCCGTTGGTGGCTCCTCCGATTCCCTGGTTCTTCTCCACCTCACTAATGCCGTGCCCGAACGGGTCCTCTGATTGGGCCTTCCAAAGGACGAGCACGTTTTCCATCGCCGCGTTCAAGGACATCCGAGAGGCGCCGATCTTCCTGGCCCACTGCCGCGGGAGGTTGTATGTCGCCGAGACGGTCCGGAGCTTGGCAAAACCCGCATTCCAGACGCCCGGCTGCCACAATTCACCTATCGCTTCGTAGCCGAGCAAGATGGGATCGGTGCGCTCCAGGATCGCGCGGGAGTTCAGGAAAAACCGGTGTACAGCGGCGTTGTCCCCAAAGACCTTTTGAAAGCCGCCGACATAGTCCGCCAGCGCGTAGATCTGAAGGTCTTTGAACAGGGTGAGCGTCGTGCTCACGCTGCCCTCCCAGGTCGGGATCGGATGGCCCCAGAAGACCGCAGGCGCCGAGGCGCACGGCACGGGAGCCCCGCCGCCGCGGGAGAGGTCGGGCCTGCCGGTGACTCCCGTTCCGCCTTCGCACATCACGTTTGTCGCGGTCGTAAACCCGCTGGCGTCGGTGACGAGGTCGGCTGAAACCACCCGCTTCATGAAAATGGAGGCGATCGGGAACCCCTCGACGTGCCACTGGCCAAAGGTTTGTTGCTGCACAATCGGTGGTTGGCCGCCGAGGTCGGTGACCTCGTTTTTGGTGTTGGAGTAGTTGAAGCCGATGTCCAGCCCGACGTTCTCGGCCTCCAGCACGCTCGCGGTCAGCGCCAGCTCATACCCCTTGTTCGACGTCTCGCCGATGTTCTGGAACTGGCTACCGGGAAACCCCGTCGACGGCAGCACGGGCACCCGCACGATGGCATCGGTTGTCGTCTGATTGAAATAGGTGAACTCGAACCCGACCCGGTCGCTGATGAAGCTCGCGTCGAAGCCGACCTCGATCTCTTGCCCCACTTCGGGTTTGAGGTCGAAGTTGCCGATGTTATCGGGCGTCAGAATCGATGCCCCCCCCGGGCCAACGGAGGGCTCGTACGTCCGGATGGCGGCGAAGGCGTCGGGCTGCTGCCCGGCCTTCCCCCATGCGGCCCGCAGCTTGAGAGCGCTCACGAAGCTGTTTTGGAAGAACGGCTCGTCACTTATGACCCAGGTGCCGCCCAACTTCGGGTACACCACGAAGTCGAAGTCCGTGCCGAACGAGCTATTGTCGTCTCCCCGCACCGCCGCCGTCAGGAAGATCCGGTCTTTCCAGGAAACCTGCTCCTGGAAGTACATGCCGAACGTCCGGTTCTCGATGAACTCTTCGGTCGCGGTACGCAGAGAGCCGGATGTGATCGTCTCCAATGCGGCGACGGGGAACAACAGGCCCTCGGCAAAGATGATTTCCTGCTGCTTCCGATAGATCTGTACGCCAGCGCTCGTGGCGAAGCTGAAATCGCTGAAATTGCTATACGTCCCTGTTGCCCCGTAGTCGAAGCTTATAAACGTGTTTTTGGCGTTCAGGTCCCGTTTGGCCCCGCCATTCTGGAGGTTTCCCAAGTTGCCTGTAGCCCGATAGAGCTCGGTGTCCTTGGTGGTCCCGAAGTCTGCACCCACGACCAAGCGTTGGGAAAACCAACTCCACGGATTGTGGCTGACCTGCAGACTGAACGTGGTTCGGTCGAGATTCTGGAACCCCTCGATCTCGTCCTCGTAGGCCTCGGGCAGGTACGCGATGTACCCGCGGCTCGGCCCCAGGAGGTCGGCGGGAAGTCCGTTCCCCGGCTCGCACCCGGGCGCAGGGCAGGCCCAGATGATCGCGGTGGGGAGCGGCTGCTGCGCCGAAGACGACTGCAACGTGCTCCGCACCATCCCCAGGCTGAACTTGAAGTCCAACGTGGAACCCGGCTGGTACGACACGTTGGCGCGTCCGCTCATACTGTTCTTCCAGTTGTACGGCACGATCCCCTGGTCCCGACCCCAATCGGCGGAGACGTAGTACTGGACCTCTTCCGAGCCGCCGTTGACGGCCGCGCCATAGGACTGGAGGTGGCCGGTGTGAAACCAAGGCCCGAGCCCCTGCTTTAGATCTTCCTCCAGCACATTCACCTCGACGATTTCGCCACCGGAGAAGAGGCCCCCTCTCTCATAGAAAACGTTGGGGAAGGCATTCTGCGCATCGTGGAGCCAGATGGCGCCTTGCTTCACGTGCATGTCGACGGCGGGCCGCCCACGGCGCCCCCGCTTCGTGATGATCTGGATGACCCCGTTCGAGGCTTCGGTCCCGTACAGCGTGGCCGCGGCGGGACCCTTGATCACCTCGATGCTCTCGATATCCTCGGGGTTGAAGTCGTTGATTCGAGCCGGCCGCCAGCGGGAGTCGACCCCGACCCCTGAAATCACGTCGTTGTCGGCGCCGTTCACGCGAATGCCGTCCACGTACACCAGCGGGTTGGCATTGATCGTGAGGCTCGAAACGCCGCGAATGCGGGCGTTGCCTCCGCTTCCCACCTCGCCCCCACCGGACATCATGCGCACGCCAGGTACTTGCGCGCTGATCAACTGCTGCATGTTCCGGGGCGGAGCAATTTTGGTCAGCTCATCGGAATCGATGATGCTCACGGAGTTACCGATGGACCGAGCCGTTTGCTCACCGGCCGTCCCGGTCACCACGATCTCGTCGAGCGAGATGGCGCTCTCCTGCAGCGCCACGACCAGGCCGGAGGTACCGGCGGCCACGCGAATCGTCTGCGGCCGGAAGCCAATCCGGATGACGATGAGGGTGACCTGACCGGCCGGCATGCCGGTGATCGTGAACGTCCCGTCGTTGTCGGTCGACGTCCGGATGTCGGTTCCCTCCACGGAAATTGTCGCGGCGCGCACCGGGTTTCGGCTCCGGGCATGAATCACCGAGCCCGACACCGATTGCTGGGCGCTCGCGGGAGCGCTCAGGACCATGACCAGGATCGCGGACAGAAGCACCCGCCAGCCCCATCGTGGTCTGTGAACTTGATCGTACCAGCGATTTGACATGATTTCCTCCTGACGAAGGAGTGAGAAATGTGATGCGGAGGCCAGAAGATGAGGGCTTCTGACCTCAAACGACCGTGCGACCGCGCATACCGGGATGCGGACACACGTGTGCACACTATTGTAGCGAATATACCCGCGATCTGACCACTCGCAAGATGTCGCCGGGTATGCACTTGAGACCGTTCCACAAGGGGCGTGGCCGACCAGGGTGGCCTCCTTCCACCTCCCTCCTTCCTCCTCCTCCCTCCTCCCTCCTCCCTCAACAGTCAGCCTAGACCATCTCACAAATCGTTCCGATTCTCCGGCAGCGGCGGCTTCTGGCCCCGTGGAATCGGCGACCGATAGGGCTTCCCACCCTTCTTCTCCTCGAAAAACGCCCGGGCGTCTCCCATCAAACCCGGGTCCGTCAGCATGTCCATTCCGGTCAGCGCGATCACACGGGCCGCAACATCGGCCGCGCGGTCGGCGCCGTCGGTGCCATGCGAAGCCGATGTGGCCCAACTGTGCCACGGCACTCCGGCCGCTGCGCTGGTCACAGAAAAGCCGACGGTAGGAGTCAGGTAACTCACTTCGGCGACGTCGGTCGAGCCACCGCTCGCCGGCTCGGGCTCATCCGCCAGTGGTTTGAGCTCGAGATCCAGGCCTTTTACTTCGATGCCGAGGTAACTCTGCAGCTCTCGGGCAAACTGCTGATCTTCCTCCTGGTACTCCGGCGTGCCAACGATCTCCAGGTTTTTCATCATCGCCACTTGCAGGGGTCGGTTGAGCAGGGTCTCGTGCACGCCGGTGATGAGAGCGACCTTGTGGGTCGTCCGTGTGGCAAGCGCCGCGCCTTCCGCGATCTTCAGGATCCAGTCGTAGTATTCCTCGACGGCCGCGCGGGTGGTGTCCCGCACGTAGTACCACACCTTCGCGTAATCCGGCACGACGTTGGGGGCCTCTCCCGCAGCCGGTATCACATAGTGAATCCGCGTGGACGGTTTGATGTGTTCCCGCATCAGATTCACGCCGTGGTTCATGTGCTCCACCGCATCCAGGGCGCTCCGGCCATTCCATGGGTCGGCCGCCGAGTGGGCTGCCTGGCCGAAGAATTCGACCGCGAAATTGTTCATGGCGAGGCCCGGGTTGTTGTTGATCGCCGTCTCGAGGTAGGGGTGCCACTCGATTGCTGCGTCCAGACCATCGAACAGGCCCGCATTCGCCATGTAGACTTTGCCCACCACGGTCTCCTCGGCCGGCGTTCCGTACAGTCGGATGGTTCCGTCGAGGCCAAGGGCTTCCATGGCACGCTTGATGGCAATCGCCCCACCAACGGAGCCGGCCCCGAAGAGGTTGTGCCCACAACCCTGGCCGCTCAGGATACCGTCGGCCCGCATTTCCTTGCGAGGGGCGGGCGCATTGCCCACCCCGGGCAGCGCATCGAACTCGGCGAGCACGCCGATGACGGGACTGCCGGTTCCGTAGGACGCCACGAACGCCGTGGGCATCCCCGCGACACCGCGCTCCACCGTGAATCCCTCCGCCTCGAGCAGGCCCGAAAGAAACTCGGCCGACTGGAATTCCAACAACGCCGTTTCTGAATAATCCCACAGCGTCCGCGCGATGGTCTCGATGTCGGCGGTGAGTTCATCGACTTTTTCGAGCACCGTCCGCTTTTCCTGCGACAGCGATTGTGCCTGCAGCGGGGCCACCACGCCCATCAGCAAAACCGCAAACGCAGCGGGCAACATCTGACCGACTTTCTTCATGGAATCCATTCCTCTCTGGCTAGCAATCGACCGTGGTGGCCAAAGCACCACGAGGTGAAGTGAGTCGGCGAGACGGTCGATGGTGTCTCTTCCTCGCCTCAGGAAACGGGTTTGCTCGGCACCACAGGCAGCACGATGGCGGACGGGTGATTCCGGTCATGATAGATGATCTGGTGAGCCACGTTCCACTCGGTGTCGGTCGCCACCGGGTTGCCCGTGTTTTGGTTCGGGTTGTACAACGGGTACGCGCTACTCGAGATATCGATTCGGATCCGGTGACCCGGCAGAAACGTGTGGCCGATGTCCCGCAGGTTGATCTCGTACTTCTCGACCTGTCCCGGGGTCACCAGTTCCGTCTGCTCGTAGCCGTTCCGGTATCGGGCCCGGATGACACCGATCGTTGGTCCGAGGCTGACCACGCGACCGTCGGGGTACACATCCGATATCACCGCCGTAAAATCCGTGTCCCGGGCATCGGTCGCGGCGTGCAGCTCGACGGTAACGCTTCCGATGACGTCGATAGGGGCATCGAGGACGTCGCTGGTGTACACCAGCACGTCGTCCCGTCGTTGAATGGGCCGGCGATCAACAGCCTGTGCTGCTCCGCCGATGTTCGAGGGAACGGGATTGTGCGGATCGTAGGTGTAGGCGTCTCGACTCTCTTGGCTCGGCGCCGTCCAACTCAGCGTGCCGTCGCCCACGAGGGAGTTGGCCTGGCCACCGCTGTGGAGGTACATGCGTTGCGCTCGAGCCTCGGGCGGCGGGTACGCGGTGAATTCGCGCCACGCGTTGGATCCCGTCACATAGACCTTTGCCCGCGGCTCATCGTACCCCTCGGCCGTCCCCTTCAGATAACGATCGAAGAACGCGAGATGGACCGCGTTATTGTCGAGAACGGATTCGCCGGAGAACTTCATCTCTCCGACCTCGAGCGCGCCGCCGACGAACGTCTGAACGTGGGTCCACGGCCCCACAACCAAATACTGCTGGTCTCTAGCGGGCGAGTGGGCGGCCATCCCGTCCCAGTAGGACATCGCCCCGGGTTGATCGCCGTCGAACCAGCCCGTTACGGTCAGCGCCGGCAAATCCATGCTCCGAAAATCGTCCGGAGCGAAAAGAATGCGCTTCCAGTAGTCATTGATCGTCGGATTCTCGAGCCAATCCCGGTACATCGGCATGCGGCGACCCATGACCTCGTCCATGGTGAGGAGCGGCCGATGCCAGAGGACCTTCTCCCAATCGACCATGGCCGCGTTGTCCTGCGAAATCCGTCCCGAGACGCCGTTGGCCCAGCCGAGCGCAAACTGCATCATGAACGCGCCACCGTTGTACGGGGCCTCGTCGAACCAAATCCCACCTGGCGCCGTGGGAGCAATACAGACGAGGTGCGGGGGACGCTCCCGCGCCGCGAGCCACTGCACCGTACCCAGGTACGAGACGCCCATCATACACACGCGGCCGTTGGACCACGGCTGTTCAGCGACCCACTCGACGGTGTCGTAGCCGTCATCCGCCTCGGCAAAGAAGAAATCGAAGGTCCCGTCGGAGTCACCCCGTCCGCGGACATCCTGCACGATGAGGACGTATCCACGGCTCGCGAAGTACGTACCCAGACTCGGAAAGTTGAACGCTCCCAGCGTCGCCGTCCTGAGATAGGGCGTCCGCACAAGAATCGCCGGATGTGGACCTTCCTGCTCCGGAAACCATATGTCAGCGGTGAGCGAGACGCCGTCTCGCATCGGGGCCATCACGCCGAACTCGGAGCGCACCTGGTCTTGGGCGAGCACGGGCGCGGCGCCGGCGGGGAGAATGACGCCAAGACCGCTGACACAGATCAGAACCCAGGTACAAGACAACCAACGAAGTGTCGGGACTCTCACCGTGGCCTCCTTGGTGTAGTTGTTTGACCGACGTCTGGTCTGCCGATTGAATCAGGCGCGAGTTCGCGCTCAATCGTCGAGGGTTGGCAAGAGCGGCCTTGAAACAATCGAGGAGGTCAGACCTGGACCTAACATATGACTGTAGTGGGGGACGCACTAGGATGGACGGAGGCCGTCTTGAGCCACCCGCTTCATCTCCGCGCCCTCCGCGGTCTTATAGTTGGTCCGGGGTCTACGGTGCATCAATGGGTGGCCGCGTGGGGAAAACAATCACCGCAGAGACCGCCGAGGGCGCAGAGATGATTGGGGTGAATGACCTCCCAGAACACCCTCTGCGTTCTCTGCGGACTCCGCATTCTCTGCGCGCTCTGCGGTGAATACGTCACCGCGCGCGCAGTACCGGCAGTACAACCACGGAGGGGTAGGCCGGCCCATGATGAATCACGTTGTGCGCCACGACGCCGTCTTTCTCGTCAAAATTGCTCCCGCCCGTGTTCAGGTTGCGCTCGAAGCGGGGGAAGTTACTGCTCGACACCTCGATGCGAATGCGGTGCCCCGGCGCGAACGCATTGCTCGTGACCAGCGGACCGATGTCCACCCTGTACACGCGGCCCGGCTCCATGAACACGGGACTCTCCCACCCCTCGCGCCAGCGCACGCGCTGGATGCTCTCATCCAGATTGTACGCCCTACCGTCTGGATACACGTCGAGCAGCTTGATCGTGAGGTCTGTATCCTTCGCATCCGCGGACAGGTACAGCGATACCCCAACCGGCCCCGCGATCTCGATCGTCTCCGCGAGTGGCGGCGTCGAGTAGACCAGCACGTCCGTGCGCATCTCGATGTCGGCCTGGTCGAACGACCCGCCCTGGTAGCTCGGGCTGAAGCAGCAGACGCTGCCGCCCAACGACGGCACCGGATGCAGCGGGTCGTACACGAAGGCATCGCTGCCGGCCCGGGTGGGCTTGGTCGTCGTCAGCCGGCCGTTGCCGACCCGGCTGTTCGCGCCGCCGTCGCTGTCGAGGTAATAGGGGACGAACTCGGCCTGCTTGGGCGGCCAGCGGTCGTATGTACGCCACTGGTTCGCGCCCATCATGTAGGCACGCACCTTCGGCTGGTTCGTCACGCCGTTGTCGACGCCCTTGAGGAAGTGATCGAACCAATTCTGCACCAGCCCGACGTAATCGAACCGTGCATCTCCCATGTCGCGCTCGCCCACGATGGTGTGCGCCGATTCCACCCGGCCCTGCTGGCAGTGCGTCGTTGGCGCGATCACCATGAACATGTTGTCGCGTGCATTCGCGTTGGCGGCGTTCTTTGTCTCGTACTCCCAGAGCGCAACGTTCGGACCCATCGATACGTCGTACCACGAGTTGACCATCAGCATCGGCGCACCGAAGCGGTCGCCCTCGCCGCCGAAGTCGACGTCGTTCCACCTCGGGTCGTTCGGCAACCGGTTCACGAAATCGTCCATGTCGCTCGGTGTCGCCCCCATTCGCTCCATCACTTCGTTGATGGGCAGCGTCCAGATCAGCGTGTCGATGCCCGAGGGCGGGATCTCCGGCTGCAGGTTCCAAAAGCGACCGAGGCGGGTCAGCGTCTCGCGTGACAGGTCACGCGGGAACAGCGGACGATACGTGTAGCCGGCGCCGTAATACCACGAGAACCAGAAAATCTGCATCGCGCCGCCGCGGTAGAAATTGCCCATCTCGTTGTACGGACCGACCTTGCCAATGCCCGCGCCGGAACCGAAAGGCACCGCGGCTGCGAGCCCGGGATGCTGCGCGCCGTTCAGTTTGTGCTGCTCCTCCGCCGTCGACGAGCACCCCAGGGTGCCGACCTTGCCGTTCGACCAGGTCTGTTTCGTGATCCAATCGACCGTGTCGTAGCCGTCGTCGCCCGAGCCGACAAGGTAGGTGTACGTGCCTTCGGAGAAGTAGCGGCCACGCACATTCTGGATCACCGCCGCATACCCGTTCTCGATGAAGCTCTGCAGGTACACGGCAAATCGATTCACCTCGCCCGGGTCGATCAGGTAAGGCGAACGGAACAGGATCGCCGGTAGGTTCCGGCGGGGGTGGTCCTTGGAGAAGAAGATCAGCGCGGACAGTCGTTCGCCGTCGCGCATGGGAATCATCACCTTCTCCTCGCGGTCGGCATGGCTCGCGAGGTATGTGAGCGCGGTTGCGGTACGCGCCGCGTAGTCCTGCGCGGGCAGTCGCCCGGGCAACACGTGCAAGATCGCGAGTAGCGTGAGCGGCAGTACGCGCATGGGTTCTCCAGGGAAGCGAGGGTCGATTCGGCTCTTGGATATCATGAATTATTCACCGCGGAGCCCGCAGAGAACGCAGAGATTTTTCTGGGGGTCATTCACCCAATCATCTCTGCGCTCTCGGCGATCTCTGCGGTGATTATTTTTCTCGCCAGCCACCCAAGATGCAGGGCTCGACCGCGGACCAACCATAGGCCCGCGGAGGGCGCGAGATGAACTGATGGCTCGCAGGACTAGCGATCTTTTGCGCGCGTGTAGCCGCGCCCACGCAGGGCCCGTCCCGGCAATGCGTCGGTGACTTCTCCGTTCTCCACGACCGCCGTGCCGTTCACGAACACGTGCCGGATACCTACGCTGTAATGAAACGGGTCCTCAAAGGTGGCCACGCCGCGAATCGAATCGGGATCGAACACCACGACGTCGGCGAACTTGCCCGCGGCCAACACGCCACGGTCGCGCAACCCGAGAACCTCAGCGGGCAGTCCGGCGAGCTTGCGAATGGCTTCCTCCCAGTCCAGCAGCTTTTCGTCCCGGACATATGTCCCGAGCCAGCGGGGGAACGTCGCGAGGTGCCTGGGATGCACGAGGGGGGGCAGATCGTCGCTCGCCAGATTTAACGCACTTCCATCGGTGCCGCCCGTCACGTACGGCTCTACCATTACCTGGCGCAGCGTTTCTTCTTCGTTATTCCAATCAATGACCATGCCCATCCCCTGCTGTCTCAGCACCACGTCCATGAAGACTTCCTCTGGCGCTTGGGAGCGCATCTCGGCAACCTCGGACACGAGCCGGCCGTTGACCTCGGGATCTGCCACGCCGAATCGCACATGATGCCAGCCGATGTTCGCCAGGTAGGGGGGCTCGGTAACGAAGCCGGCAGCAATTCGCCGACGTTGCTCCGGATCGCGGAGTCGCGCCAGCATCGCCTGGCGGCCCCCTTCCTGCGCCCACGCGGGTATGTAGGATGCGAGCCCGGTGATGCCCCAGGTGAACGTGTAACTGTCACCGCTAATGCGGACACCTCTCTCGCGGGCGTCCCTGATGATTTGGAGGAACGTGTCCGCCGAGGTGGACGCGATTGAGTTGAGGTGGAAGAAGTGGAGATCCGTCTCTGCCGCTTCAGCAACGGCAATGGCTTCGCGAATCGCATCGGGATCGGTTCCGTTCATCGTCCGAGCGTGTGTTGCGTAGATCCCGCCTGCGCTGCCGGCTTCGCGAACGAGCTCGACGAGTTCATCGGTCGACATGTAGATGTTGGGGACGTAACTCATCCCACTCGAAATCCCCAACGCCCCCTCCGCCATGGCCTCCCCGATCAGTTGCTTCATCTGCTCCAATTCGACCTCGGTGGGAGGCCGATCGTCGAAACCCATCACCATCGCGCGAATCCCGCCGGAGCCGACGTAAGATCCAAAGTTTGCCGCGACACCCTCCCCCTCGAGGTAGTCGAGAAATTCTCCGAGCGTTTGCCAGTTCCCGGCCGTGTCGGCGCGCGCAGCCTCCTGCTTTCCACCAAGGGGACCCATCGAATAGGTCTCGCCAAAGATCTCGGTCGTAATGCCTTGCAGGCTGAACGACGGGCCGTGGCCGTCCGCTAGGCGGCTGTCCTCCGAGTGGCTATGCATATCGATGAATCCCGGAGCGACGATGAATCCCGTCGCGTCGACGGTTACCCGACCGTCCACACCGATGTCGCCGATGGCCACGATGCGGTCGCCGAGGATCGCGACGTCCGCCTCGAACGGCGCAACGCCCGTCCCGTCGATCACGGTGCCACCCCGGATCACCACGTCGTATACGCTTGTATCGCAACCGAGCGTGAGAAGCAAACCACCGCACACCAAAATTGCTCGCATGATCATTTCCTCCGCCGGCGTGCTACCGGCGACGATGGTGCAAGACCTGCAACGCCACATTGCAGTCGAGGAGATCGGACATGGACCTAAGATATGATTATAGTAGAGGGCGGTCCGCTGCGGACGCAGCGTCGCGCTGCCGGACTTGCCACACCTGCCGTCCAGGGCGCAATGTATGGCCGACCACCGATTCAAAGAGGGGCGAAGAACCATGGTTTCGAGCAAAAGAGAGTTGACAGTCCCGCGGGCGCCGCAGTCGATCCGCCTCTTGGTCCTGGGCGGCACCGGCTTCATCGGCCCGCACATCGTGCAGTACGCGCTCGACCGCGGCCATACGGTCTCGATATTCAACCGGGGCCGCACCAACACGCATTTGTTTCCTGGGATCGAGAAGCTCGTGGGCGACCGGGACGGGGACCTGCGGTCCCTCGAGGGGCGGGAGTGGGATGCCGTGATCGACAACTCCGGATACGTTCCGCGCCACGTGCGCGATTCGGCGCAGCTGCTTAGCAACGCCTCTCGTCATTACCTTTTCACGTCGACCGCCGGTGCGTATTCGTATTGGTACAATGAGGATGGCACGTTCCCCGCGGCGGCCAATAGATGGCCAACCGGAGGGACGGACGAGGACGCACCGACGGCGCCACTGCCGGAACCCGGATCCGAGGATGTGGGCAAGTACTACGGCGCTCTCAAAGCGCTGTGCGAGCGGGAAGTGCTGGACGCATTCCCCGGCCGATCGACAATTACCCGCCCCGGTCTGATCGTGGGGCCTTTGGACAACACCGATCGGTTCACCTACTTCCCGGTTCGTATCGATCGCGGTGGGGAGGTCCTGGCGCTGGGTGATCCCACCGACCCTGTGCAGTACATCGATGCTCGTGACCTCGCGAGTTGGTCCGTGCGGATGGTGGAGGAGCGGGAGTCGGGTATCTACAACGCCATTGGTCCCCTGTGGCGATTCACCATTGCGGAAATGCTGTACGGGATACGCGCGGTGACGAACGCAGTGGTGCGTTTCACTTGGGTCGATGCCCAGTTCCTTGCCGATCACGGTGTCGGCCCGTTTGATCTCGCGCCCTGGGTGTCGCAGATCAGCAACCTGTCCGGCGCGGCGCACTTCCGGGTTGAGCGCGCGTTCGCCAAGGGGTTGAGCTTTCGCCCCTTTGCTGAGACGGCGCGGGATACCCTCGATTGGTTCAAGTCCTTACCCGAGGAGCGGCAGGCCAGCCCGCGCGGCGGCCTGCCCGCGGAACGAGAAGCGGAAATTCTCAAGGCCTGGCACGCCCGCTGACGAGTACTCGGACACAGCCCTTCCTCAGGGAGGAGGGAGGAGGGGAACCGTGTCCCAAAGCTTTAGCGTCATCCGTGGCAGTCAAACGGCCACGATCCACCCCATGGCACCCTTCTCCGCCATGTGAATCTGGTGGGGGTGGAACATATAGCGGCCGCGACGAGGAAGCCGGAACTCGATGATCGCCCGCTCGGTCTGACCGAGAGTCACCACATCCGTGTGCTCGTGGGGTTCCGTCGACGTGCCTGTGCGGAACACGTCGAAGGTCTGGGCATGCAGGTGAAATGACACCACGGGGTCGTACTCGACGAGATTGGCGACATAGAGGCGCACCAGTTCGCCCACTGGGACCTTGATGGGACAACGGCGATAGAAACCCGCCACGCCGTTCCAGGCGTACAGTTCGTTCTGGCCGTCGCCATCGATGTCCCAACCACATAGCGCCAGTACGAACTCGTGGGCCGGCGGCCGGCCGTGCTGCGGATCCACGATCATGAGACCGTACATGCCCTTCGAGAAATGCCAGGCGTACGGAGGTGTGTGACAGTGGTACGGGTGGAGGCCCGGGCATTCCGCTTTGATGCAGTACGTTCGGCGCTCGCCGGGCGGCACCGGCTGCCAACCGTCTTGATTCGCATCGTACGAGCCGTGGAAGTGGATGCTGTGCGGCCGGCTGCTCCCGTTGACGAGGTTGACGTGTACTTCCTCGCCCTCGGTCACTCGAATGATCGGTCCGGGGACCGTCCCGTCGTACGCAAAAACCTCGACGAAGGCGCCGTGTCCCACCTCCATCGTTCTCTCGACCACGCTGATCGTCACGTCTTGGCGGGCACCGGAGCCGTGGCCAGGAAGAGGCGGAAGACACTGGGCATCCAGGGCATGCGGCCCGAGGTGGAGCGGAGCCTCGGTCATGCTGTGATATGGTGAGGTGCCCGCGGGAGCGGCACGGCCCTCGGGCCCGTAGATGGGCGGCTCTTGGGCTGCCAGGGTTCCTCGCCCGAACCACCCTAGTCCGCCCACGCCTCCGAGGCCGAGGAGCCGCAAGACGTCGCGCCGCTTGAGTCCCATGCTCAGCTGATTCCGCCGATGAGGCTCCCCACCAGCAACACTAAGACGTAAAAGCCGATCCCTCCGCCCACCACGGCCGTCCGCAGAATCTTCGGGATCTCGGACTTGCCGACCACGTGGTAGGCCAGGGCGCCCACGAACGGCAAGAGTAGGACGACGGAGATCCACATGGTGGCGGTCGTGCGGTCCATCTGCCGGCGCCCAATGTCCCAAAACGCCAGTGTGGACCACGCCGCGTAGAGCATGAAGGGCAGAAGGAATCCGTACAGGCTCAAAACGACCTGGAATGCCGAAGGCAGCGGAAACGCTTCATTCATCTTGTCTTCCTCTCGATCACTATTCGAGTTTCGTCGGAATGTTCAAGCAGTCCATACGGCCGTGTAGCCGTACGCGACGGCCAGGATCGCGATGCCGCCCAGCACAATTGTGCGTCGCGTGTGCCGGGAAATCGTTGATGGCGCTACCAGCAGATATGTGGCGCCTCCCACCAACGGGACCAGTAACACGAGCCCGCTCCAGAGCCAAATCCGATTCGTGCCGTCGTTCTCGACCTGTGCGAGGTCGAGGAACGCGAGGGTCGACCACACGCAGTACAGCACGATCACAAAAATGTAGAGATAGAGCCCGTGGACGATCGACGGGATACTCAACGGCGTGAACAATAAAAGCGCACCTGACATGATCGACCTCAGTTCTTAGTCGTCGCCAGTACCGGCGACGCCGGTGGCAAGCCGACGGACGTTATGTTCAGCGGATAGTCGTGGTACGGCCTCACCGCCGGCCGCACCGGAGCGTCGGCACCGCCCGGCATCTCGGGTTGCGGTCCGGGATGGGGATTCGACTTCCACTCGTCTCCTCGAGGATCGACGCCGTCCGTGTCGTCGAAGAGCCCCGCTCTCCCTCGCAGCATCCTCATGTAGGAGTCGAGATCCCCGACGAGCGGCACGCGCATGCCACCGCACCCTTGCAGGATCTCGAGGCCCCACGGCAACGTGGTCCGGTGCACATTGCCCTCGAAGCAGTTGTCGATGTTGCCCAGTCCGCTCGTGGCGATGTCCGCGCGCCCGGACTCGAGAATCACGTTGTCCCGGATGACGTTACCGGTCGCCGGCCAGTAGTTCCGGTCTCGCGCCGCGAGCACCAGAACGCCGAAGGCCCTGTTGTTGCTGATGAGGTTGCGAGCCACGAGATTGTTGTTGCCCCCGGCAATCCTAATACCCATACCGTTGTTCGTGACCTCATTCCCGACGATCGTGGTTTCCCGCTCGGGTGGATACAACTCGACGTCGTACGTGTTGGGGGTGATCCCCGACCCGTTGTGCCGAAAGACGGAGTTGACGATGTAGAGATCCCCACCCGAGTTGGTGCCGGAATACCCACTCCCGCTGTACTCGCCGATCACATCGTCCATAATGGCCTCGCACGGATAGCACTGCCCGATGTAATAGGCTGCGTCCGGCGATCCACTGGCATACGAGTGCTCCCACACGCCGTTGGTGGCATTGAACGCAAAGACGCCGTAGTCCCCGTTGTTGACCGCCGTGATATACGACCCGCGGTACCCGGTGGCATTGGTCCAATAGAAGCCGTTCAGGTTGTAGTTCCGCGCCGTCATGTTCTCGATCGCGACCGCATCCGCAAAGACCGCAATGCCGTTGCCGAGCTGGAATTCCCCATCCAAGATGACGTCGTTCCGGGAGGTACCGCGAATGGTGATCGAGGGAGTGACCACCAGGACCTCCTCGCGATAGACACCCTCGGCCACCAAGACGAGATCACCGGGATCGGCGGCGTCCACCGCCGTCTGGATGTTGGGATAGTCCTGTGGGACGTGGCGTGTCACGCCGGTCGGTTCCTCCACCGCTTCCAGCTTGCCCTTGTCGGCGACTGCGGGATTGTACTGTGCATCGCCTACGACGACGACGCCCACCATCCCTTGCAATCCATCCGGTGTCGCATGGAACGAGCAGTAGAACCGATAGACGCCTTCTTCGTCGAACACGATCTCGGCCCAATTTCCGGTCTGCAGGCCGATGTCGGGGAGGGAGTCTCCCGTGGACCACGAGCGGTCGACGGAAATGGCGTTGTGCCGGGTCACGCCCATGTTGCGAAAGAGTACGTGCCCTCCGACGGGAACATGAATCTCTCGAGGCGAGAACGAGTTGTCGGTCAGGTTCACCACCACACCCGAGAATGGCTCCTGCCCACATCCGCTTACGAAGGTCACGACGCCAAGCAGCGTCGCAACCGACGCCCAACGTCGGTGAACCTCCCGCGAGCGGCGGGAGTGGTGCATGTGCGGTACGGCGGAGAGGACTGGGAGAAGCGCGGGGACCATGGTCACCTCAGCGTCGATATTGCATGTTTGTTAACATTTCATGCGCGCCTCCGCCAGGGGCGGCGGTCTCACAACAAGGGAGGAGTCTGGGAGTGTGGGAGGGAGGAGGCCACCTCCCTCCTCCCTCCAGGACTCCTCCCTCCTCCCTCCAAAACTCCTCCCTCGGGAGGCCCACTCTTTCGCGAGCGTTCGCGGTTGGGCAGAATACACGATGCGGTTCATCTTGAATCCCGTCGGTTCCAGCGGAGACGTTCACCCCTTCGTGGGTCTCGGCCGGGAACTGAAGCGACGCGGGCACGACGTTGTCCTCGTTGCGTTCGAGCCGTTTCGAGAATTGGCGGACCGGGCGGGCCTCGAGTTTGCCAGCATCATGTCTACCGAAGACTTCACGCGCCTGGTGCAGCATCCGGATTTGTGGCACCCGGTCAAGGGCGTCCGGTTCCTCCTCCGCACCATCGGGGAAAACTTGCGGTCCGCTTATGATGTTCTGTCAGAGGTCTACGAGCGGGACAGCGTCATCGTGGGCCACCCGCTCTCCTTCGCGGCGCGCGTTCTAGAAGACGTGCACGACGGGCCGGGGGTCACGATCCATCTTGCCCCATCCACCCTCCGATCGATTGAACGGCTGCCGACCATGTCAGCCGGCCGGGATGCGGCCCGCCTGCCGGCACCGGTGAAGCGCTCGATCGTCTGGCTTTTTGATCGCCTCGTCGCCGATCCCTACATCGAGCCGGCGCTCAACGCCTGGCGGCGTGACCTAGGCCTACCGGCCGTCTCACGGCCGTTCAAGAGTTGGCTCAACTCGCCCCGGCGTGTGATCGGTCTCTTTCCGGATTGGTTTGCGGATCGGCCTTCCGACTGGCCGGCCACGCTGCGGTTGACCGGCTTCCCGCTGTTTGACGAGGCGCCGCACCACGAGCTGAATCCCGAGCTCGAGGCGTTCCTCGACCGCGGTTCGCCGCCTATCGTGTTCACTCCCGGCTCGGCCAATGCCCAGGCCGCGCGCTTCTTCGAGGCGGCCGTCGACGCAACGACTCGGCTTGGCCGCCGCGCACTCTTTCTCACCCGATACCCGGAGCAAGTACCCCACGATCTGCCGGAGCATACGAGATGGGAGGCATACATCCCGCTTTCGTTTGTGCTGTCACGGAGTGCGGCGCTCGTCCATCACGGCGGCGTCGGGACCCTCGCTCAGGGGTTTGCCGCCGGTGTTCCGCAGCTGGTCATGCCGATGGCGTTCGACCAGCCCGACAACGCAAGCCGCCTCGAGCGCCTCAGCGTCGGATCGTGGCTCCGTCCCCACCACTTCACGGGCCCGCGCGTCGCAGACAAGCTCGCCCGGCTCCTCGACGACCGAGGGATCCACGCCGCGTGTCAGCGGTGGAAGGAAACACTCGCGATGGCCACCCCACTCGAGGCAACGTGTGACCTCATCGAAGAGTCAGCGACCATCGCAATGCCGCCGCAATCATCGTGACTACTGGGCGTACATCTCCGTCTCTGGAAATGTCAGCGAGAAGCCGTACCATCGGGTGAACACCTGGAGCGGGCGCTCGCCTTGGGCGCGACTTCCGTCTTGCGCCAGTAGCACTCCTTTCTCGATGCGATCACCGGTCGAGAGATGCAGCACCTTCCCGTCCCACCTGACGCGGTCTGCCTCCGTGTATCGGGCGACCAAAGCGTAGGCCGTCGGATCGTAGTAGACCAGGACTTTCCTGCCGTCGAACGTATCGATGATCGCGTTACCTTTTTCCCTCACCGTTTCCATTGGGTAATACCGCTGCCCCGAGTCGTTCCAGATTCCGATGCCCATGTCCATCCTCGGTCGGCGATCGTCCTCGCTGCCCATGGTCGCCGGAAACATGTCGGGAACGCCCTTGATCCTGTCCAGCAACCACGAAAGCGTTCCGCCCCGCTCTCTCCTGCTCATTGCCCGGGGATGATCGGATATCGCTACCAGCGCGTCAGGGCTCTCCTCCAGAACCTGCTCGACGGTCGTGTGCAACACGTTCTCCAACTCGAGGCGCTTCCCAGTGAGGGGGCCGTACACCGCCTCGCCCGTCACGTGATTCCAGTACGTGCCTGTCCGCTCGTCACTCATGAGGAAGAGACCGTCGTAAAGTCCCTTCTCGCTGAAGTACTCAATCTGGCCGTCGACGCGGGGGATCAGACCGATCCCCGTATTGCAGATCACTCAGAAGGACACCATCCATGGCTCTCCTCCAAGGTTGCCCTGGGCAACGTGATGATAGGTCATCTGCATGGTGAGGAGGGCGAGGTGTTGACCACCCCGCTGCAGCACGAGCAGGGCAGTGTCATCGCTGACCCTCCCTTCAGCCAGCGCCGTAGCGAGGGGCTCGGTCGTCGTCGGCCGGAACGGATCGAACATCCCTTTGTCGTTGAGCATGGCCCGATCGGGGTCGAAGTCCGGTGCCATCTTGACCAACGCCTGGGCGTGCACTGAGGAGGACAGCACGAGACCCGCGAGCAGGGTCAAGAACGGTGTGACGGTGAAACGAGAGCAACGCATCGGGGACCTCCTGGTGTCGACATGGAACCCACCACGGTTAGGAATGGATGATCGGGGCTGAGGGGACGCCGCGCAAGTCCGCCGCCGCGATCATCGCGACTCCCAAGGCAGCGGACCGTATTCGCGCTCGTCCGGCCACAGTTCGTTCAACGTATCGTCATGGTAGAGCCGCCCGCCCTTCATCACGTAGGCGATATCGATCGTGTTACGGATGTCTTCGAGCGGATTGGCATTTAGGAATCACCAGATCAGCGAGCTTGCCGACCGCGACCGTCCCGATCTCTTTGTCCAGCCCGATGAAATACGCGGCGTGCTTCGACGCAACCGTCAGTGCCTCGATTGGAGTCATGGCCTGGGCATACGACCAAATCTCCCAATGGCTTCCGAGTCCCGGTTGCTCCCCATGCTCACCAATGGCTCCATATCCTCCGGCCTCGATGACGTCGGCCAACCCCTCCGCGATGAGGGCACTCGAGTACTCCGTGATCGGCGTGCGTGGGAAGTCTTGCCACTGCCGTTCAAGGGCACGCTTCGGAAAAAAGCGTCGATACTTCTCATCTGCCTCGAGATCGTGGCGAGGTCGGTAGTAGTGCTCCATGCCCTTGTTGTGGCCGGCGATAGTGATGGTCGGCGAATAGACCATGTTGGCCCGTCCCAAGAACGTCGACAGGTCTCGATACACGGGAATGTACGGAATCCAATGTTCCCAACCCGTCTGCCCGTCGATGGCCTTGGTCACGATTTGCTGGAGGAAGCCCCCCTCGCTCGTGACCGTGATGCCCCGCTCTCTCGCCGCGTGTACGAAGAGCTGCTGCTGGTCGCGGCGGAGCATGCGGTAGACCTTGAGCGAGATCGCACCCCAATCCGCCCGTCGGTTCACCTTGAACTGCGCATCCTCGTACGATTCGATTTGGATCCGGTTTCCCCAGCCGTACGCGTTCTCGGCGACGCTGAACGTGCGGGCGCCCAAGATCGTTCCGGCCGCTGTCATCTCTGCGAGGGGGAAGGCCGATGTGGAAATGGTGGCCGCATCCAGGATCGTGGTGACGCCATATGCGAGATCGAGCGCGGTGCTGTACCAATGTTGGGTGACGACCGGACTCCCCTGGGCGGTGTGGTGGGCGTGGACGTCGAGAAAGCCCGGCACGATCGTCTTGCCGGTGAGATCCATCACGCGGTCCGCTCCACTCGTTTCGCACTCACCGATGCATTCGATACGCGCACCACTCACCAGCACGGTCGCGTTGTCGAGGACCCCGTCATCTTCGAGCGTGATCACGCGCGCGTTGGTGAGTGCGATCGTCCCCGTCGGTGGATGCCGAGGGACGCGAAGCTCGATGGGATGCATCGTCATCGTATCCCGCGCGGCGTCGTACACGACGTGACGGTCGCCGGTCACAAACTCGAGCGTGGTGGCATCTCTCCAGCGATGATAGACGCCGCCGCGACTACCCACGCGAACTCGGTTGGCCACCTCTTCGTTGGGATTCGTCTCGATGAAGGGAGTCTCACCGTCGGTGCTCGGGGAGACCGGAGCCACGAAGATGCTTCGCGCGGTTTGATACGCGACCCAACGGCCATCGGAAGACAGGAGTGGCTCATACCGCTCATCAATGAAGTACGGGCTCAGCGCCGACAGTCTCACATGTTCCCGCGCGGCTTTTCCGCTCGCGGTCACCGATCGCACGACGGTCGCGCTGTCGACATACTCGTGGTAGTAGACACGACCGTCTTGGCCGAAGTGGGCTTGAAAGAGATGCGGTAAGGTGACGACGTCCGACTCCGCACCACCCCCAGCCGGAATGCGGACCGCGGTCCAATCTCCGCCTCGTTGCCACCCGCTCCATTCCTCCGGAGGGCCCACGCCCGGCCCGCGCAGGGCCACGAGCGACGACCCGTCAGGGCTCCACGACGGATACAGGTACTGGCCGGCATTCGTTGTGAGGATTCGTGAGTTGCTTCCGTCGGGTGCGATAGACCAGACGCTGCCGTGCTCGAGGTCGTCCCAGGTCGTGAACGCGATGCGAGACCCGTCGGGAGACCATGCAGGCGTGAGCTGAAGACCGGCTTCCAAGTCGGGGGCGAGCGGCCGCGGTTCGCCGTCTGGAAGGTCCACCACCCAGATCTTGCCGACACCAACGAAGGCCAATCGCGCACCGTCCGGAGAGGACGAAGGCCATTGGAGGAACTTGGCCGTTAGCGTGTCGTCGTCGATCGAGACCTGGCTTCGCGGCTGTTCCGAAAGCGTGCGACGCACACGCGCGGTAAAGGGGATCGTGGTGACGTCACCTGTCTCCACCGATACTCGCCGGATCTTACCACCCTCACTGATCACGATCGACTGTCCGTCCGGCGCCCACGCGTAGCCGGGTAACACGCGGGACGCGTACGCGCGATGTGCTCTGGTGATGTCGATCGAAATAGGGTTCATGAGCATGCGCTCGTTCCCGGTTTCCAGCTCCCGCAACATGAGCGCCGTGCTGGGACCGTACTGGTGGCCGCGATACTCTTGGGTGGTGCCCTTCATCTGCTTCGCGAAGGCGATCCACCGTCCATCCGGTGATACCTCGGGCGCCATCTCCGCCTGTCCCAGCTCGGGTATGCGCTCGATGGTCACGTCGCTCTCCAGCGCGAAGGGATTCCCCTCGGGATCTACTTCCAAGTCGGGGTGCTCGCGCAGAAACGACTTTTCTCCAGTTCCCAGGTCGATGCTCTGCACGAAGATCCACTCAGTTGCGCCGAGGGGCGTGCCTTGGAGCTGAAAGGCGGTGAAGTAGTAGACCGTCTGTCCGTCGGGCGTGATGGCGGGCCAGCGATACCGGGCTGCCTTCCCCGCCGCGATCTGCTTTCCTTCGCCGCCCTCCGCCTGGTGCATCCAGATCGAGGTCGCGAGGCCAATGAACCCGAACGCGGCGCGCGCATGGTGCGTGACCAAAATATTCTGACCGTCGGGGGTCCACGCGGGCTCCCGGTGCCGGACCTCATTGTCGAGGTGGACCGGACGTGGACCGGAACCGTCGGCGTTCATGACCCAGAGGTTCTCCTGCCCCTGCCGATCGGAGATAAAGGCGATCGACTGCCCGTCGGGCGAGATCCGTGGATGCACGTTGATCGCCGGTCCGCTGTTCTGGGTAAGGGCGACTGCCTCCCCACCCTCTGCGCGCATCCGGTAGATGTGTCCCAGCAGATCGAACACGATCCATTGCCCATCCGGCGAGATGTCCACCGACATCCAGGTGCCCTCGTCGGTCGTGAAGTCGACCCTACGCGTGTCTCCTTGGGGTGGCATAAGCGTCACCGTCGGGTCGATCGACTCACCCGAGCAGCTGCACACCAGGACCACGAGGGTGATCGACAGTGCGGGCGGGAACACGTGGCGAGTTCCGGTCATGGCAGCACCTTCTTGATCTGATGCACTATGTACTCTCGGTGTTGCCTCTTGCCGATGGTATGGTAGCCGATCTTGTGATAGAGCGAGTCTTCCATCGCGACCGACGAGTAGATGGTGTCGAAGCCGAGCTCTTTGGCTACTTCCTCGAGGGCGAGGCTCAGCCGGGTGGCCAGTCCGTGGCCTCGCGCCCACTCGGCGACCCACATGTTACTGAGCCAGGGTGACACGCCGTCGAGGTACACCTCGGGGTGCCTCACCGCGCCCAGCGTCTTCTCGCGCAGCGAGACGGCACCCGCCAAGCGATCTCCACCAACCCCGATCAACGTCACGGGCAGCTCACCCCTCGGAACGTCCGCGGTGAAGTGCGCGCGCAGTTCGTCCAGGGACATATCCGAAAAGTCCTTCCATTCCTCGTATTCAGCTTGCGGTACCGCCTCGGCGAATTCGGGGCGATCGCGGAGATCGCAGATGTCGATTTCCGGAAAGTCGCCTCTGCGGCTCGTCATGAGATCTCGTTGCCTAGGACGATGGTAGCACATGCGCTGAAGAAGCCGCCCCAACCGTGGCACACCGAGATGTTGACGTCGGGCACCTGCGCGGGTGCGATACCTCGCACCTGCCGCACGCTCTCCTGCATCGCGTACATGCCATACGAGCCCGAGTGCATGTAGCTCATGCCCCCGCCGTTGGTGTTCATGGGAAGCTTCCCACCGATTGCCGTGTTGCGTTCCCAGACGAACGGTGCTGCGTCGCCGTAATCCACGAAGCCGAGGGCTTCCAATCCGTAAAGGGGATTGTGCGCGAAGGCGTCGTAGATCATGAGGTGATCGACGTCGTCATGAGTGATCCCCGCCTCGGCAAAGGCGAGTCGGCTCGAGACGCGGGGGCACTCCGGCCTGAGGGGGTCGGCAATCTCGGCGATGCCCGTGAACCGGGTCTCGCTCGCCTCACCGGTGCCCAACACGTAGACCGGCCGATTCGGAAAATCCCCCGCGCGCTCGCCCGACGTGAGGATGAGGGCGCCTCCACCATCCGTCACCAAGCAGCACATGAGTCTGCGAAAGGGGTAGGCGATCATCGGCGAGCTCAACACGTCGCTCACCGTGATGGGTGTCTTCTTACTCGCGCGGGGATTTCGCGCCGCCCACTCGCGCTGCACCACCGCTACCTGGGCGATATGCTCCTCGGTGACACCCAACTCTCGCATGTAGCGCAGGACGGGCATCGCCACCATGGACACCGCGCCCGCCATACCGAATGCGTACTCGAACTGCTCGGCAAGGCTGCCGGGAGGCCAGAACTGGTAGTGCGGCCCCCCGACGTGGGAGCGCCCACTCTCTCCGTGGGTGATGAGCACGGTGCTGCAGTGTCCGGCCTGAATCGCGGCGACGGCGTGCCGTACGTGGACGATCCACGAGCAACCCCCGACGCTGGTGCCGTCGATCCATTGTGGCTTGATACCCAAGTACTGCGCGACGTCGGTGGGTGACTCGTACGCGCTCGCGAGCCCGTCGATGTCGCCGGGACCGAGCCCCGCGTCTTGCAGCGCATTGAGCGCGGCGTCGGCGTTGAGCCCCAAGTTGGAGACGTCGGGGACCTTCCCCAGATCCGTCGACTCGGCGGCGCCCACGATCGCGACCGGTTGCCTCGTCATCCTAGCTGGGTGCTGAAAAAGGCACACGGCAGCGGCGGCAGCCGAGGGGCGGTAGCCGAGGGGAGCGGGCGCCGGACGCGTTGGACGCCGGGGCGCTCGGTCCGGGACCCACCATACGGAAGCCGTGCTCGTTCGGGGGCTTATGTCCCGGCCGGGCGCCCCGGCGTCCCGGCGTCCTCAGCCCGCTCCCCTCGGCTGCCGCCGCGTCGCCCTTTTTCAGCATCCTGTTAGGCCTCTGCGGGCCGAAACACCGGCAGCGAGATCTCGTCGCTCAAGCGCTCGAAGGTCACGTCGAGTGCCATGTCGAGCACCAACGCCTCGGGCGTCTGCTCGACGTCGACGATGTTGGTCACCATGCGCGGCCCCTCCTCCAGCTCGACGATGGCGATGGAGTGGGGCTCCTGCGGCCAATCGGGTCGGGGGCGTTGGTTGATCACGTAGCTGTATAGCGTAGCCCGCCCGCTCGCCCGAAATACGCTCACCGCGCGCGAGGCGCATGCGGGACAAAATGGACGCGGCGGGAAGTAGACGTGCGTACAGGTATCGCACCGCTGCAACCGTAGCTCGCCGTCGCGGGTCCCTTCCCAAAAATGCTGGGTCTCGGGCGTAGGATGTGGGGCGTATTTGGCCATGACCTACTGCCCTTGCCAGTACGGTTCGCGTAGCTCGCGCTTCAGGATCTTGCCCATTGGGTTCCGGGGCAGCTCCTCCCGGAACTCTACACGGGCTAGACGCTGGTATTTCCCGAGCCGGGAGCTGGACCAATCCAGGATCTCCTCCTCTGTTGCCTGAGCTCCCGACTTCAGCACGACGAGGGCGAGGGGGGTTTCGCCCCAGCGGTCGCTCGGAATCGCAATGACGGCAACCTCGGCAACATCTAGGTGTCGAGCAATGACCGGCTCCAGATCCGCGGCGTAGATGTTGAGTCCCCCGGAGATGATCATGTCCTTTTTGCGATCTTGGATGTACAGGAAGCCGTCGTCGTCGAACCGACCGATGTCGCCCGAGCGGAAGAACTCTCTTCCTTCAGGGTCGCGCCAAATGAGCCGTTCGGTCTCTTCAGGGAGGTTGTTGTAGCCTAGCATCATCGATCCGGAGCGGCCCGCGATCTCACCGGTCTCACCGATGGGAAGCTCATTGTCCTCGTCGTCGACGATGCAGATTTCGCAGCCCGCTGCCGGCCGTCCCACCGAGCCGATCTTGTCCAGGTGTTGATCGGGATGAAAGCAGGTCACCGGCGCCCCTTCGGTCATGCCGTAGATCTCGAGGAGCGGGCCGGGCCACCGCTCCCAGAGCGCGCGCTTGAGCTCGAGGCGAAGGAGAGAGCCCCCGATATACTTGAGACGCGTGGCGCTCAGGTTGGTGCGGTCGAACGCGGGGTCGTTGAGAAGACGCTCCGCGACGGACGGCACGAGAAAGAAATGCGTCGCCTTCCGCGATTCCGCGAGCTCGAGATATCGGGGCGCGTCGAACTTCGACATGACTAGGCTCATGCCGCCGCCCCAGAGCGTGCCGAGGCATGCAGGGATGCTGAGGTTGGTATAGAGCGGCGAGAACAGCATGGTCACCGCCTGCTGGTCGAACCCGAGATTCTCGAATCCTTGAGCCATGCTGGCACGCGTGGCGTGACTGTGCACGATCCCTTTCGGCCGACCGGTTGTCCCGGAACTGTACACGATGTTGAACTCGGCGTCGGGAGACACGCTCGCTGCCGGAGGCGTTTCAGGGGCCGTTTCCAACCACGCCCCGTAGTCTTCCCACCCTGCCGCGGCGAAGTCGTACGCGATGCGGCCGTTCTCGAAGAGGTGATCGGCGTGTTCAATCGCGGACGCCGCTCGCTCCACCTCGGGTCCGGACGCAAACAACACTTTGGCCTCGCTGTCGTTCAGCATGGTGCCGATGGCCTCCGCATCGACCATCGTGGGGATCGTCACCGCACTCATTCCGCCGCTCACGATGCCCATGAAGCATGAGAAGTACTCGATGGAGTTGGAGGCGAGAATGGCGACGCGATCTCCGGGCCGGCAGCCGCATTCGGCGAGTCCGTTCGCAACCCGACAGGTGTGCGAATAGAAGGCGGACCAGGTGAAGCACCGGTTGTCGCATTCCATCGCCACGCCCTGGCCATTCGCGGCCGCGTTTTCCGCAATGCGGGATGCGAAGTCGGCTGTTTTCGTGAGATCAACCGGCGAGAGATCGAGTCGCATACGAGCTGTTATTCCTGGTTTGCCGAGTGTCTCCCGGGCTGCATCTTCGCCCACGCCAGTCTGACCGGTTCGGGCAGATTCCGCAATATCGGCTCGAAGGCATCCGCGATTGACGATGGATTGTTGGCCTCCGCGAAATCGTTGATTTCGTCAAAGTGGTCTTGCACGTCTTCCGGGGCGTGGATTCCGTCGGGTCCGAAGTAGACACCGTCTGAGCGCTGCCACCGAAGGCGCGCGATCCACCCGCCACCGATCTCGAACAGCGCCCCGCTGACCGCACACGACTCGTGGCAGAGATAGACGACGCCCGGGCTCACCAATTCGGGCCGGAGCGCCTCCACCACCTCGGGCGGCCAGAGGTTCGCGGGCATGCGCGTCCCCGCCGCCGGGGCGATGGTGTTCACCAGGATGTTTCGAGGACGCCCCTCGACGGCGAGTGTTTGGGCTAGCCCCAAGAGCCCGAGCTTGGCCATGGCGTAGTTCGCCTGACCGAAGTTCCCGTACACCCCCGATCCGGATGACGTGAACACCACGCGTCCGTAGCGCGCCTGCCGCAGGTGCGGCCAGGCGGCCTGGGTTACCCGAACGGCGCCGAGCACGTGCACGCGGTAGACGTCGTCCCACTCCTCCTTGGTCATGTTGTGGAAGGCGCGATCGCGGAGGATGCCGGCATTGTTCACGACGATGTCGATGCGGCCAAAATGATCGAGCGCGGTCTCGACAATGCGCTCGCCGTCCTCCACCGACTCGTAATTTGCCACGGCCTCGCCACCGCCCGCGCCGATCTCGTTGACCACCGCGTCCGCAGGTGCGTTGGCGCGCCCTCGACCTGACGGATTGGTGCCGACGTCATTGACCACCACTCTTGCTCCCCGCTCGCCAAGAAGCAGGGCATGGGCGCGTCCGAGCCCGTTGCCGGCCCCGGTCACAATGGCGACTCGGTCGTCGAAGCGGAGGTTTGCAGAGTCCCGCGACTCATTCATGAGTCAACCTCGTGATTGTTACCGGTTACCGGTGACCGGTAACCGTGGTTCGTGATCGCTCCCAGCATCAAGCGTCGACGATCCGTCTCACTGACCCCGGTTCGGATGCGGCGCGCTGCCAGCCAAAATCCCACGCCCAGTGCACCCCAGGCAACCAGAACGATCCACTCCAGAGGTATGCCTCCGTCGGCGGCTGCAAAGGTCTCATAGAGGGAGTACACGAGGACGAACCCGGCACCACCGGTCGCCAGCACCGCTGTGGCGATGCCGCCCGGCACGCGGTATGGCCGCTCGAGATGCGGCTCGGTACGCCGCAGTCGCACGACACCCCAGGCACTAATGACGAATGTGAATGCAAAGCAGCTCGCACCGATGTTCACGATCGGGACAAGCGCATTCCGCCCGAGGAACACCCCAACCGTGCCCACTGCTCCGATCAACAGCACCGCCAGCGCAGGCGACCCGAATCGCGGGTGCACGCGGCCCAACGTTGACGGGATCATCGCCGCCCTCCCCATGGAGAACAGTAGCCGTGCGCCAACGACGATCACGGCATTCCATGTCGTCAGAATGCCGAACACCGCCGCCAGCAAGACCACTTGCGCCATCACGCGGTTCCCGAATGCCGCTTCCATCGCGGTGACAAGCGGCAACCGGGCACCGAGCAACTCGTCCCGTGGCGCCGCCATGGCTGCCGCGATGATCACGAGCCAATAGAAAATCAGCGCCATCCCGATGGCCATGAGCACCATCCATCCCACGGACTTCGGCGACGTGCCGGGTGCCCGTTCTTCCATAACCTGTGTGACGACCTGAAATCCCGAGAACCAGAGAGGCGATGTCGCAAATACCCAGAGAACGCCGGTCCATGCTGGTCGAGACCCACCGGTTTGGAACACCGGCCGCAAGTTCTCTACGGTGCCCCATCCGATTCCCGCGATCAAGAAGAGCGCCGCTGCAGCAATCAGCGCAAAGGTGAAAAGATCCTGAAAGCGGGTGACTGCGTGGGTCCCCCGATAGTTGAGCATGATCAGGAGGAACATCGTCACCACGCCGATGATGAGGCTTCCGAGCGTGACATCCGCCCCGAGGACCGAGTAGAGTACGGGACCTTGTGACCCGGGCAACAACGCCTCCAACACCCACGCGAGCGAGATGGCTTCGAACGCCGTGACTGCCGCATACACGAGAGCGAGAAACCATCCGACGACGAAGGAGACTTCCACACCGTAGATGTAGTATGCGTAAACGACCTCCCCGCCCGCGGCAGGTAGAGTCGTCATGAGTTCCGCGTAACAGAGACCTATGAGCAGCATCAGGGCGCCCCCGAGCGCGAAGCCCAATACGGCGCCCAGGGGACCGGCTACGTCCAGCCACGTGCCCAACACCACTACCCACGCTACTCCGATAATGGAGCCGAAGGCGAGCGTGAAGAATTGGCGTGCTCCAACGCCTCGTTGGAGTTGTGCTGCGGGGGATGTGGACGTCACGTTGCCATAGGCCGACGTTCAGCGCCGCTGAAAACGCAGTCCGCGAATGCGTTCGGTTGCTACGTGAATGGACGTCACTCTTCCGCCCGCACCGCGTTGGAAGCGAACGGCAAGAGGAGAGAGCGCCAGAAGATCAATCGTCGTCGGGGGGTGCGGTTCGGCCACGAAGATGTCCGGGAGGAGCTGCTCGAGGTCGAACACCTGACCCGACTGAACTCCAGCGCCAATCCGCAGCTCGAGACCATCGCCTTCCAGCTCTACGCGCCAGTACACGCCCAATTGCTCAGAGAAGTAATGGCCCACGTAATCGGCTCTGCGGTGCCTCCCGGCCGGGCGGGCACGGACGAACCGTCGTGCCGATGGCCAATCCCCCCAACGCACCATCACACCACCGGGCGCATCTGACCCGCAGTCAACGATCTCCACGCGAATGGGAGGCACGCTAACGGCGTTGACCGCTTGGTAGGCACATTCGCCGGTCTTTTCCAGCGGGGCCAGGGCCCCGAGGAAGTCGAGCGCGAAGAACGCGTCTCGTCCCACCGATCGCAAGAAGTAGCCGGTGGTAGGGTCAACGAAAGTCCCCCGCAACGCTTCTCGATCCTCTTCTGAAAGATCGGAGGCACGTGAGGACACTTCGTCTCGGAGTGGATTGGAGTCAGCAAGGATAGAGGGATCGGGATTCAAGTCGGACGCCAGAAACGCGTCGATAATCTCGCGGAGCTTGGCGGCGGCCGAGATCTCACCGAGGTAGTTCGTGAAAGTGGCCACGGTGAGATCGAGTTCCGGAAAGAACACCCATTGGGTCCCTGTCGCACCGCCGTGGCCCCATCCGCGAAGTCCTCGATAGCGCACCTCGCCTACTCCATATCCGTAAGACAGTTCGCTTCCGTCGGCCATGCGCGTCGGGCCCTTCAACCGGTCGAAGATGGACGTCCCATCCTCGAATCCCTCGCGGACGTGCTCGAGCCAGCGGATAAAGTTCCCGAACGTCGTCAGCAGGGAACCGTCCCCGGACGTTTCGAACGGGAACTCGAACCGAAGGGGCGTAACATCGCCACCGAGGGACAGGTAGGTCGTGCCCTGCTCTTCGAACACCTGAGCGATGTCCGGTGGCGCGGAGGTCGCATCCATCTCCAGAGGACCGAAGATCAGATCGCGCAGGGCATCCTGCCACGATAATCCTGTGACGGCCTCGATGATCCGCGCCATGATGCGTGAGTTGGAGTCGATGTAGTTGTAGGCGGTGCCTGGCGTGTAGTTCAGTTGGTCCTGTCGTCGGACCAGGGAGTACATCTCGTCCAACGTGGCGTGACCGGTGATACCTGCCAGAGGGAGAAGCCATTCGTCATACCAGATTCCCGACGTCATTGTGAGGAGGTGACGAATCCGGACCGGCGTCTCGAAGGTGGGGAAGTCCGACAGGTGTTGCTGCACGGGATCGTCGAGATCCAGCATTCCGCGTTCGGCTAAGAGGATCGTCGCGTGGCCAGTGAAACCCTTGGTGATGGACGCAATGCGATATCGGATGTCAGGTGTCCACGCAACGTTGAATTCCCTATTTGCCGAGCCGTAGCCCTTGAGGTGTACGAGCTCGCCCTCGAAGAGCACGGCGGCGATACCGCCTGGGCTGTATGGGACTTCATATGGTGCGAAGAGCGAGTCGATCTTACTGGAGAGGTCCGCGGACCGGGTGACGATCCAGTCGGGTTCGGATGATCCGCATCCGACGCACACGAGCGGCACGATCACCGGGAGGGCGTGTGTCAGAGTTTTGCTCAAACGATTCATCCGTCGCAAAGCCTTGCCAGGTCCTCCGTTTCGCCCTCGTCAGGGGCAGCAAGTGGAACGGCCGTCACGATGCCAGGCTCGCTGGGTTTGGCCCCGGTGTCATTCTGTGCCGAGAGCCCCTGACCCACTACCAGCGTCAGGGCAAGGGTGCCGCCGATCAGAGTGCCTTTAAAGTTCCTATCCATATCAACGGCTCCCGCTGCCCGTGGCGATGAGAATGCGGAGCACCGTCGGTGGATAGCAGATGTCGGTCACGTCGTTGCATATCTGATAACGAAGGGCGGCAGTCGCACCGGCAGCAGTCCGCGGCGCCGGTACCAACCGGAATGCGAAATCCGCACGCCCGCGAAGCACTTGTGCGCGCACCTTTTCGTCTCTCACGCCGGGGGGCGCCGAGGTCATCTCGACCACGACGCCCGTTTCCTCGAGGCCCGGGAACGAGAACGAGAACGGAATGAAGAAACCGTCGTCCCCTTTGTCGATGTACCCGTGGTGTCCCGCCGGGACCTCCACCGCGATCCGAAACGACAATTCTTCGGTGCTCCGTGCGAGGCTCCCCGCCACGACTTCGGCGGTGACGGACGGGCGCCCTTGCCCGCCTCGGCGTCCACGTGCCTGCGCCTCAACGGTCTCGGTCGGCCAGAGGACGGCTCCGACCATTAGGCAAATGACCGCCCGGATCGGTGTGGGGCGAGGAAGCGCCTTGAGAGCTCTCACCGGTCGTCTCCCAGCCCTTCGAGGAGGACGCGGATCTCGGAGATCGATGGCGGTCCCCAGCGCACGAGCAGCACCTCGCCCTCCGAATCGGTAACGATCGCTGCGGGGAGCCCCTCCCGCCGCAAGACGTCGAGTGCCCCGTCGATCACGGCATCACGCTGCTCGCTGCTCAGCTCGGAAAGGATCCGGTAGGGCGGTGCGTTCAGGTCCGACCAGGCCTGGAATGCGTCGAGCGTCTCCTCCCCGTCGTACGGCACTCCGAAAATCTCCAACTCCTCGGTGGTGAAGGTGGTTCGCAAGAGGTTGAGGCCCGGCAGCTCCTCGAGGCAGGGCGCGCACCAGGTGGCGATCGTGGTATACATGATGAGACGACCCCTGCCACCGGGAAGAACCTGCTGCGCGGCCCGGATCGACCCGGCGGGGATTCTGGCGGACGCCACGAGCGGGCGGCGTGGTGCGGGCACGCCGTACGGCGTCAGGACGAAGGGCGCGCCCGTAGGCGAAGCCGACGGATTCTCGTACGCGGTCACCAGCGTCCCCGCGGCCACGGCGGTGGTGTCGTATGACCGGCCGGAAGGCCAACGGATCTCCAGCCGTTTCGCTCGTGCTGCATCCCCGATGCCGACCTGCATCGTTGCCGAGTTCTGGGCCGCGAGGCCCTCACCTGCGCGATGCTCACGAAGCAGGGTGCGCCCACCGATCTCGAGGAGTATGCGGGCTCCGTACCCGTCGCGGGTGCTCCATTGGTCACTCGCGTCGGCGCTCCGATTGCCGCCCTCGAAGCGAACGGCGACCATTCCGCCCGTGGCGCCCTCACGCTCACCCATCTGATTCCGGTAGAGCTGGAACAGCGGCGCGTTCGCGCTCACTACCGCGAGATCCTGCCACCCGTCCCGGTCGTAGTCGAGAACCGCAAAAGCTCTGCTGTCGCCGGGATGGTCCAGGCCCGACACACCGGACACCTCGACGTAATCCTCGCGGCCCTGGTTGAGAAACACGTGATTGCGCTCGTGTCCGCTGAACGATGCACCCAACAGGAGCCGCTCCACGAATTGGGAATTCAGATCGGTCTCGAAATCCCGCTGCTCCATGTCTTCATCCGAGCGCACAACTGTACGCCAGAAGTCCGTTCATATGTCTTTGGGTAGCTCGACCGCCGACGGTGCGGTGTAGTACCCGCTCAAGGCATAGATGTCGAGATCGGAGTCGTTGTCCAGATCGACGAATTGACTGCCCCACCCCCAGCCCGCCGCTTCGACCAGCAGCCCAGGTCGCTCGAGGCTGGAGACGCGCTCGAACCCGGCGACGTTGTTTCGGAACAGCGTGTTCCCGCGGGCCATGCGCCCGAAGTTCCGATTGACCTCGTTCAACTGTGCGGTGATCCGCAGGCCGGCCTTGCTGTGCATGTTGGTCACGTACAGGTCCTGTAGGCCGTCTTCGTCGAAGTCTCCCCAGGACGCACCCATGCCGAACCCGATGTCCGCGGTTCCTGTCTCCCCAGTGACGTCGGTGAACCCGTCCACACCGTCGTTACGATACAGGTTGTTGGGCGCGAAATCGCTGACGACGTACACGTCCATATCGCCGTCGTTGTCGTAGTCGGCCCACGTCGCCTGATAAGAGTTCTTGAAGAGCTTGAGGCCGTTGTCCTCCACGCGCGTGAACCGCCCGCCGCCCTGGTTCTTGTAGAGAACGTTTGGTGGTCCGAACCGGTTCGTCATCACATGGAATTCGTCCGACATCTGGAGCAACCACAGCTCGAGCGCGTCCCCTTCGTGGAGATATACCATCTGTAGCTCGGAAGGCACCCTCGGGTCAGCGAAGTATGTGGAGACGTATAGATCAAGCAGGCCGTCGCCGTCGTAGTCGACCGCAGAAACCGCCGAGGCGAGGGCCGGGAGTGGACCGTCGACGAGTTCGGCCGACCGGTCCACGAACCGGCCGTCCTCGTTCACCATGTAGACGCTTGGCAGCAGCGTTCGACCGAGGAACACGTCTAAATCCCCGTCGTTGTCGAAGTCGGCGAACAATGCGGACGAGGTGTGGTCCACGAGGTCGAGGCCGATCCGCCCGGCGATTTCCTCGAACGTTCCGTTCCCCCGGTTCCGGAAGAACTGGTTCTGACCCCACCGCGCCATTACGTACACGTCGTCGAAGCCGTCCCGGTCGAAGTCGGTGACCGCCACCCCCGGGTGACGATCCGACGTAATATGAAAGAACGGTGTGGGAGGCTCGAAGGCCTCCGGATCGAGCAGGTACTCGAGGACGAGCTCCTCGTGTATCGAGCGGCGCGCCGTCGGGAGTGCCTCGGGCTCGAGCGCGTGATCGAGCACCTCGGCGAAGAGTGGACGATCGACCGACATGGTCTTCAGCTCCTCACTCCGCCAGCCGACGATGCTCCACGTCGGGGGCCCGCCCTCCTCCAATGGGGGCCCGGTGGCCCAAGTAACCGTCAGCTCGCCGCGCAACCAGATCCGACCCTCCGCGACCCGCGCGAGGGCCTCGAAACCGACCGCGGTTTCCAGGCGGCCCGATTCGTCCCAAAGCAGATGACCCCGGACCACGTCGAACTTGGCGTGCTCGAAGTACTCGACGTGATCCAGTAGCGGCCGCCAAAGCGCGAGCTCCTCCCGGGAAACGTGACGCCCCGCGCCGACATCCCCCACGGAGGCGAGCCCGACCGTGCCCAGTGGACCCCGGGTCGCGAGCTCGACAGAGACGAGGTCGAGAACCTCAACGAAATCGCCGAACGACCCTCGTGTGGACTCATCGGGGAGCTGGAGGTTCAAGACCGAGTGGTTGAGGCGCTTGATCGCTGGCGCGACCTGTAGGATCGCCTCTTCGGACGCGACCATCTTGTCCCACTCGGGTGGAGGCGCCAGACCAGCCCGGACGCTGAGTGCGGGCCCGCAGCCTAGCGCCGCAAGGACGAGGATGCCACCGTGCAGGCGTGACCAGCGCGCGTGATCGTGAGCCACGCGATGTGCTGCTTCATTCGTCATGCAAGTCCGCGCCAGTGTGCGCCCTTCGGGCGGTACAGGAGGGGACACCGGGCCTGCTCCTGCCAGCTCGTACTCGGGGGCGATCGGAGTCGGAAGTATGTCGCAATCTAGTAGCACATGTTGTACGAGCGCGCGCGTTGTGTAAATGCCCTAATGACAGGGGCTAGCCCTTCAGCTCGAATGCGGAGCACCATCGGTGGATAGCAGATGTCGGTCACGTCGTTGCATATCTGATAACGGAGGCCGGCAGTCGTACCGGCAGCAGGCCGCGGTGCCGGTACCAGCCGAAATGCGAAGTCCGCACGCCCGCGAAGCACTTGTGCGCGCATGACCGCCCGGATCGGTGTGGGGCGAGGAAGGGACTTGAGAGCTCTCACCGGTCGTCTCCCAGCCCTTCGAGGAGGACGCGGATCTCGGAGATCGATGGCGGTCCCCAGCGCACGAGCAGCACCTCGCCCTCCGAATCGGTAACGATCGCTGCGGGGAGCCCCTCCCGCCGCAAGGCGTCGAGTGCCCCGTCGATCACGGCATCACGCTGCTCGCTGCTCAGCTCGGAAAGGATCCGGTAGGGCGGCGCGTTCAGGTCCGACCAGGCCTGGAATGCGTCGAGCGTCTCCTCCCCGTCGTACGGCACTCCGAAAATCTCCAACTCCTCGGTGGTGAAGGTGGTTCGCAAGAGGTTGAGGCCCGGCAGCTCCACGAGGCAGGGCGCGCACCAGGTAGCGATCGTGGTATACATGATGAGACGACCCCTGCCACCGGGAAGAACCTGCTGCGCGGCCCGGATCGACCCGGCGGGGATTCTGGCGGACGCCACGAGCGGGCGGCGTGGTGCGGGCACGCCGTACGGCGTCAGGACGAAGGGCGCGCCCGTAGGCGAAGCCGACGGATTCTCGTACGCGGTCACCAGCGTCCCCGCGGCCACGGCGGTGGTGTCGTATGACCGGCCGGAAGGCCAACGGATCTCCAGCCGTTTCGCTCGTGCTGCGTCCCCGATGCCGACCTGCAGCGTCGCCGAGTTCTGGGCCGCGAGGCCCTCACCTGCGCGATGCTCACGAAGCAGGGTGCGCCCACCGATCTCGAGGAGTACGCGGGCTCCGTACCCGTCGCGGGTGCTCCATTGGTCACTCGCGTCGGCGCTCCGATTGCCGCCCTCGAAGCGAACGGCGACCATTCCGCCCGTGGCGCTCTCACGCTCACCCATCTGATTCCGGTAGAGCTGGAACAGCGGCGCGTTCGCGCTCACTACCGCGAGATCCTGCCACCCGTCCCGGTCGTAGTCGAGAACCGCAAAAGCTCTGCCGTCGCCGGGATGGTCCAGGCCCGACACACCGGACACCTCGACGTAATCCTCGCGGCCCTGGTTGAGAAACACGTGATTGCGCTCGTGTCCGCTGAACGATGCACCCGACAGGAGCCGCTCCATGAGTATGGCATTCAGATCGGTCTCGAAATCCAAGTCTTCATCCGAGCGCACAACTGTACGCCAGAGGTCCGTTCATATGTCTATGGGCAGCTCGACCGCCGACGGTGCGGTGTAGTGCCCGCTCAAGGCATAGATGTCGAGATCGGAGTCGTTGTCCAGATCGACGAATTGACTGCCCCACCCCCAGCCCGCCGCTTCGACCAGCAGCCCAGGTCGCTCGAGGCTGGAGACGCGCTCGAACCCGGCGACGTTGTTTCGGAACAGCGTGTTCCCGCGGGCCATGCGCCCGAAGTTCGGATCGATCTCGTTGAACTGTGCGGTGATCCGCAGGCCGGCCTTGCTGTGCATGTTGGTCACGTACAGGTCCAGTAGGCCGTCTTCGTCGAAGTCTCCCCAGGACGCACCCATGCCGAACCCGATGTCCGCGGTTCCTGTCTCCCCAGTGACGTCGGTGAACCCGTCCACACCGTCGTTACGATACAGGTTGTTGGGCGCGAAATCGTTGACGACGTACACGTCCATATCGCCGTCGTTGTCGTAGTCGGCCCACGTCGCCTGATAAGAGTTCTTGAAGAGCTTGAGGCCGTTGTCCTCCACGCGCGTGAACCGCCCACCGCCCTGGTTCTTGTAGAGAACGTTTGGTGGTCCGAACAGATTCGTTACCACATGGTATTCGTCCGACATCTGGAGCTGCCACAGCTCGAGCGCGTCCCCTTCGGGGAGATATACCATCTGTATCTCGGAAGGCACCCTCGTGTTAGCGGCGTATGTGGAGACGTATAGATCAAGCAGGCCGTCGCCGTCGTAGTCGACCGCAGAAACCGCCGAGACGAGGGCCGGGAGTGGACCGTCGACGAGCTCGGCCGACCGGTCCACGAACCGGCCGTCCTCGTTCACCATGTAGACGCTTGGCAGCAGCGTTCGACCGAGGAACACGTCTAAATCCCCGTCGTTGTCGAAGTCGGCGAACAATGCGGACGAGGTGTGGTCCACGAGGTCGAGGCCGATCCGCCCGGCGATTTCCTCGAACGTTCCGTTCCCCCGGTTCCGGAAGAACTGGTTCTGACCCCACCGCGCCATTACGTACACGTCGTCGAAGCCGTCCCGGTCGAGGTCGGTGACCGCCACCCCCGGGTGACGATCGTCCGACGTAAAATGAAAGAACGGTGTGGGACGCTCGAAGGCCTCCGGATCGAGCAGGTACTCGAGGACGAGCTCCTCGTGTATCGAGCGGCGCGCCGCCAGGAGTGCCTCGGGCTCGAGCGCGTGATCGAGCACCTCGGCGAAGAGTGGACGATCGACCGACATGGTCTTCAGCTCCTCACTCCGCCAGCCGACGATGCTCCACGTCGGGGGCCCGCCCTCCTCCAATGGGGGCCCGGTGGCCCAAGTAACCGTCAGCTCGCCGCGCAACCAGATCCGACCCTCCGCGACCCGCGCGAGGGCCTCGAAACCAACCGCGGTTTCCAGGCGGCCCGATTCGTCCCAAAGCAGATGACCCCGGACCACGTCGAACTTGGCGTGCTCGAAGTACTCGACGTGATCCAGTAGCGGCCGCCAAAGCGCGAGCTCCTCCCGGGAAACGTGACGCCCCGCGCCGACATCCCCCACGGAGGCGAGCCCGACCGTGCCCAGTGGACCCCGGGTCGCGAGCTCGACAGAGACGAGGTCGAGAACCTCAACGAAGTCGCCGAACGACCCTCGTGTGGACTCATCGGGGAGCTGGAGGTTCAAGACCGAGTGGTTGAGGCGCTTGATCGCTGGCGCGACCTGTAGGATCGCCTCTTCGGACGCGACCATCTTGTCCCACTCGGGTGGAGGCGCCAGACCAGCCCGGACGCTGAGTGCGGGCCCGCAGCCTAGCGCCGCAAGGACGAGGATGCCACCGTGCAGGCGTGACCAGCGCGCGTGATCGTGAGCCACGCGATGTGCTGCTTCATTCGTCATGCAAGTCCGCGCCAGTGTGCGCCCTTCGGGCGGTACAGGAGGGGACACCGGGCCTGCTCCTGCCAGCTCGTACTCGGGGGCGATCGGAGTCGGAAGTATGTCGCAATCTAGTAGCACATGTTGTACGAGCGCCAGATATGCGCCGCTTGCGGCGTCGAGGACCGCGGCGAGGACGAACCGCTCCCACGATGATGAGCGCCAGTGGCAGGAGCCGGCCACGGCTGGGCATGTCATCAGCCATGTGATACGCTCATTTGACTCGCGAGAATCTGGGGTGGGATGGAATGGCAACGTTGTTCCTTCAATCGCCGACCCCGCAATTCCCGGAAGAACCTAAAAAACACCATGGTCAGCATCGTGGTGCTGGCACTGGCGATGGGAAGGATGGCGTTGCGACCCGGCAACGTCACTAACAAACGGGCCACGATCGACGTCGATCGTGGCCCGTTTGCGGTTGAGGGTTATGAGATGTTAGATGTTCGGGTTCCCGGCAGTTTCCACCAGCGGAAGCTCCCAGCAGGTAACCGGCCCGTACGGCTCGCCGGTTTGACTGAACCCCGCCGGATGAAGCGAGCCGGTCTCACCCAGGAACGGGATGTTGTAGGCCGTCCCCCGGTAGCGGAGCATGTCGTTGAAGCGGTGTCCGCCCTCTTGGAACAGCTCACGCTTCCGCTCCTCGAGCACCATGGTAATCACTTCCGCCTGGGTAGGCGCAGCCGGGTTCCAGTTCGGCAGGCTGGCCGCGTCGCGCATATTGTTGATCTCAGTAATCGCGGCCGCGAGATTGCCGAGCTGTGCCTCGGCTTCCGCTATGTACAGCCGGGCCTCCTTGTAGCTCGCGATCGGCTGGGGAGCGCTCCGCGAGCGGTTCTTATCGTCGACAAAGTAGTGGGTGGTGGTGAAGTCGAAGGCTTGAGCGCCCACCGTGATCACGTTCACCCGGGGATCCTTGACCTCGCCCGGTAGGAGTGCTGCCCCTTCCGGCCCATCACACTTCGGGGAGGGCGACACGCCCAGGGCGTCGCAATTCGCCGCCGGCGTGCCATCCGCCCGGATGGTCATGAACTTATAGTCGTCGGCGACCGACGCGTTCTTGGAGAAGTCGTTGTCGCCATTTGTCCATTCAAAGATGTGATTATACCGCCGCCCGGATTCGGTGCCCCGGTCGGCATTCTCGGCGAAGCCGGCCGGCACCAGCGCCGCTTCGGCGCTCGCGGCCGCCCAATCCTGCAGGCCGATCAGCATCCGGGCCCGTCCCACGTGCGCCATGTTCACGATGCCCGTGTTCCCGGTCCCGGTGGCGATGGTGATCGCCTCGGTAAACTTGTCCCTCGCGACCGCGAAAACGGCGGCCGGGGTCAGCTCCGCGCCACCGTCGATGGCCATCGAGCAGAAGCCCTCGCCCAATGCCACCAGAGCGTATGCGCCGAACGCCCGTACGATCCCCTGCAGATCTACCTTGTTGGGCACATCTGCCAGGTCGTAGGTCTCCAGGCGGTCAAAGACGTCCTCCGCCTGGAACCGCGCGGTGTGGAGCGTGGTGTAGATGCCATAGGGCGTGCCGCTGCAGGTGCTTGTGGCCAAAAAACCGCCGGAAAACGACGCCTTTGACATCTTCCGCGCCCCCCACTCTTGCAAGTTCAGATTCCCGGAGGTCGGGATTCGCTCGTCAGAATGGTGCGCCGCCCCAGCGCTGTAATTATCCCAGGCGCATTCCAGGTCTCCGACGACCCCGTCCGCCAGGACCTGGGCCAGTGCCGGATCGCCGATGTCCTCCGCCTCGACGACGCCCGGCAGATCCACCTTCAGGATGTCGTCGATGCTGCACGCCGCCAATAGGGCCGGGAGCGCCAGGGCAACCAGCAGACCCTGGCAGTATTTCCAGTGCCTTCTATGAGCAGTCCACATATGAGTGTCACTCCTCTTGAGTCTTGTCATGGCCATACCCTAGAACGTGACCCGCAGGGTCGTGATGAACCGGCTGTTTTGCGGCCATCCTTCCTGCGTGAAGGCAGAGAGGCCCTCGGTGTCACTACTAGACGACGAATTATGGAACCTCTCCACACCCATTATTCCGTGCCCGAAACTCTCAGTTTGGGCCTGCCAAAGCGTGGCGATGTTCTCACCCGCCACCGTCAGGGCCGCACGAGCCGCACCGATCTTCCGGGCCCACTGCGTCGGCAAGTTGTACGTCGCCGAGAGGGTCCGAAGCTTGATAAGAGACGGGTCCCAGAGCAACGGCTGTCCCAAGCCCTCCGCACCTAACGCTGCGTATCCGAGCAGGATGGGGTCGGTCCGCTCCAGAATCGCTCGGGAGTTTAGGAAAAGATTGTGCGTAAAGGCATCCCCCATAAGCACGGTGCTGCCACCGACATAGTCCACCAGAGCGTACATCCGGAGGTTCTTGAACAGGGTGAGGGTCGCGCTCCCGCTCCCTTCCCAGGTCGGGATCGGTTGGCCTATGTAGACTGCAGGCGCCACGCTGCACAGCACGGGAGCTCCGCCTCCGCGGGAGAGGTTGGGGCTGTCCGGGAGGACCGTCCCGCCCTCGCACATTAAGGTCGCCGGGTCCGCTACGGGGAACCCCCCCGCGCCGGTGATGATATCCGCCGAAACCACCGTCTTCTGGAAAATGGAGGCGATCGGGAACCCCTCGACGTGCCACTGGTTGGAAAAGGCAAGGCCTACGGTGGTCGGCGCGTTGCCGCCTAGGTCGGTGATCTCGTTCTTGGTCCGGGAATAGGTGAAGTGCAGGTCCAGGCCGACGTTTTCCTCTTCGAGAATGCTGCCGCTCAGCCCAAGCTCCCAGCCGTTGCTCTTTATCTCGCCGAGGTTTTGGAACTGGCTGCCGGGAAACCCCGTCGACGGCACCACCGGCACCTGCACGATGGCATCTTTGCGCCGCTGATTGTAGTAGGTGAACTCGATCCCGACGCGCTCGTCGATCAAGCTCGCGTCGAAGCCGACCTCGGTCTCGACGCCCACCTCGGGCTTGATGTCTGGGTTGCCGCTGTTACTGGGCGTGAGAGTAGCGGTGCCCCCCCGTCCGATCGCGGGCTGGTACGTCCGGGCGGCGGCGAAGACGTCGGGCTGCTGCCCGGCCTTCCCCCATGCGGCCCGGAGCTTGAGACTGTTCACGATGTTGTTGTCGAAGAACGGCTCGTCACTTATGACCCAGCTGCCGCTGAACTTCGGGTACACCACGAAGTCGAAGTTCGCGCCGAAGGAGCTGTTGTCGTCTCCCCGCACCGCCCCCGTAAAGAAGATCCGGTCCTTCCACGAAATCTGCTCCTGGAGGTACATGCCGAACGTCCGGTTCTCGAGGAACCGTTCGGCGGCGGTACGGGTGGCGCCCGAGGAGATCGTCTCCAAGGCGGCGACGGGGAACTGCTCGCCCCGGGCCCAGATGATTTCCTTCTGCTTCCGGTAGATCTGGACGCCACCGCTCGTGACGAAGCCGATATTGTTGAGCTTGTCATACGTCGCTGTTGCCCCGTAGTCGAAGCTCACAAACGTGTTTCTGATGTTCAGATCCGATTTGGCCCCGAAACCCTCTAGGTTCCCCTGGCTGCCTGTAGCCCGAGCGAGGTACGTGTCCCTGACGGTCCCGATGTCTGTGCCCACCACCAGGCGATGCGTGAGCCACTCGAGGGGATTGTGTCGGGCCTGCACGCTTAAGGTAGTTCGGTCGACAGTCTCGAACCCCTCGACGTCGTCCTCGTAGACCTCGGGGAGGTACGCGATGTACCCGCGGGTCGGACCGAGAAGGTCGTTGGGACCTCCCGCCCCCGGCTCGCACCCGGAGGCCGGGCAGGCCCAGATGATCGCGGTGGGGAGCGGCTGCGACGCCGAAGCCGACGACAACGTGCTCCGCACCGTCCCCAGGCTGAACTTGAGCTCGAAGTCCTGGCTCGGCGCGTACGTCAGGTTGGCGCGTCCGCTGAGTGAGTTTTGCCAGTTGTACGGCACGGGCCCCTCGTCCCGATCCCAATCGGCCGATATGTAGTACTGCATGTCCTCCCCACCGCCGCTCACGGCCGCGCCATAGGACTGGAGGTGGCCGTTCCGGAACCAAATGTTCCCCAGCTTCCGGTCCTCCTCCAGCACGTTAAATTCGACGATGTTGCCACCCGAGAAGAGGCCCCCTTCCTGGTAGAAGGTGGGGGGGAAGGTTGTCTCAGGATCCGGGAGCCAGAGGGCGCCTTGCCGTACGTTGAGGTCGACCTTGGCCCGCCCGCGCCGCCCCCGCTTCGTAATGATCTGGATGACCCCGTTCGAGGCCTCGGTCCCGTACAGGGTGGCCGCGGCGGGACCCTTGATCACCTCGATGCTCTCGATGTCTTCGGGGTTGAAGTCGTTGAGCCGAGCCGGCCGGTTGCGGCTGTCGACCCCGGAGAAGAACGATATACCCAAGGATCCGGCATCTGTTATATCGTTGTCGGCGCCGTTCACCCGAATGCCGTCCACGTAGACCAGCGGCACCGCGGAGAGCGTCAGGCTAGTCACCCCCCGAATCCGGGCGGTGCCACCGCTGCCGACACTGCCCCCGCCAGCCATGATGCGCAAGCCAGGTACTTGCGCGCTGATCAACTGCTGCATGTTGCGGGGGGGAGCGATTCTGACCAGGTCATCGACATCGAGGATGTCCACGGCGTTGCCGATGGACCGAGCCGTTTGCGCACCGGCCGTCCCGGTCACCACGATCTCGTCGAGGGAGATGGCGCTCTCCTGCAGCGCCACGACCAGACCGGACGTACCGGCGGCCACGCGAATCGTCTGCGGCCGGAAGCCAATCCGGATGACGATGAGGGTGACCTGACCGGCCGGGATCCCCCTGACCGTAAACGCGCCCTCCCTGTCGGTCGTGACCCGGATGTCGGTCCCCTCCACGGAAACCGTCGCGGCGCGCACCGGGCTTCGGCTCCGGGCATGAATCACCGTGCCCGACACCGACTGCTGGGCGCTCGCGGGAGCGCTCAGGACCATGACCAGAGCCGCGGATAGAAGCAACCGCCAGCCCCATCGTGGTCTGTGAACTTGATCGTACGAGCTATCTGACATGATAGTCTCCTTAAGCGTAAGGGGATAAGTGCCACAGGATCCAGGTCACCTAGGTGTCACAGGATGCAGGTCGGAGTGTCACAGGATCCAGGTCAGGAGTGTGGTTTATAGTATTTGAACGAAACACTAGTTCGGGGGTCAAGGTGCGTAAAAAGGCCGGACCGAGGAGCGACGTCGAAAGATGGTTGCCGCGGTTCGGCGGGGTGCCTCGCTGCGTGCGGTGGCGCGCCGGTTTCACGTGAGCCTCCAGACCGTGCAACGGTGGGTGCAGCGCGTCGGCGGCCAGCGGCTGGATCGAGTCGATTGGTCTGACCGGTCTCACCTCGCGCACACGATTCATCGCACGGAAGCGGCCGTAGAAGATGTCGTGCTGACGCTGCGGCGAGAGCTGCGTGACACGAGCGACCTGGGGGAGTACGGGGCCGCTGCCATCTACCGCGAGATGCGCGACCGTCACTATCGCAGCGTCCCCGCGGTGCGGACGATCGGCCGCATCCTGGCCCTGGACGGTCGCCGGCGGATCCGTCGCCCCCCACCGCCCCGAGGCTGGTATCTGCCTGAGGTGGCCGCGGGCTGTGCGGAGCTGGACAGCTTTGACATCGTCGAAGGGTTGGTGATCAAGGGTGGCACCGAGGTCGAAGTGCTCAACGGCATCTCGCTGCACGGCGGATTGGTCGCGTCGTGGCCCGGTCCACCCGTCCGCGCCACCACTATCGTCGAGGCCCTGGTAACGCACTGGCGGCAGTTCGGGCTGCCAGCCTATGCACAGTTCGACAACGACACCCGGTTCCAGGGCGCGCATCAGTTCCCTGACACCGTCGGCCGTGTCACGCGCCTGTGTTTGAGTTTGGGGATCGTCCCCGTGTTCGCGCCGCCACGCGAGACCGGCTTCCAGGCGGCGGTAGAAAGCTACAACGGTCGGTGGCAGGCCAAGGTGTGGGCCCGTTTCCATCATCCCACCCGCGCGGCCCTGCAGGAGCGTTCGGATCGCTACGTGGCAGCAGTCCGCCGCCGTGCGGCACCGCGCCTGGAGGCCGCCCCGCCACGACGGACGTTTCCCGAAGAGTGGGCGTTGGACTTGCAGACCCGCCCGCGCGGCCGCTTGGTGTTCCTGCGGCGCATCAGCGAGCAGGGAACGGCCGAGCTGCTGGGGCATACCTGGCGGGTCGATCCGCGCTGGTCCCATCGTCTCGTGCGCGCCGAGGTCGATTTCGACGCCAACCGCATCCGCTTCTACGCGCTGCGGCGGCGCGAACCAGGGTCGCAGCCCCTGTTGCAGACCGTTCGCTATCGGTTTCCTCGTCATGGCTTTCAGGAATGATCGCCAATTCTCAATATGTCACGTGCGTACGCACTACCTGTCAAAGAAGCACGTCCCAAGTGACCTGCATCCTCTGACACTTGTCCCGTAAGGAGTAAGAATAGACAAACCTTCCCGGCCGTCAGGCTGAGACTGCGGGAGTGCTCACATGGTCCCCAGGATGTGGGGGCCAAAAGGGCATGGCTTCTAACCTCAATTGGTCAGTATACCCAGCCTCGAGTGGCGAATATACCGGTGGTCGGACCAGGCGCAAGAACTCGCCGGATCTTGCATTTGAGACCGTTCCACAAGCGGCGTGGTAGACCAAGGGTGGCCTCCTCCCTCGAACGGCTCGCGCAGCATCTTCAGCGTCCCTGAGCCCTTCCTCATCCCGGATGACCTCGGGGCCGGGGGCCTAGCCCTTCAGCTCGAATGCGGCCCGCTCGATCACACGCGGCTCGAGCTCGCCCTGCTCGATCTCGATCTGGATGTCGAGATCGACGGCCGGATAGTCCTGCCAAGTCGGCTCGCCGGGCCACCAGACCGCCAGGCCCTCGATGCGCTCGGCTTGCCCCAGCCCGATCTCCTGCTGCAGGCTGTTGGCGCCGAAGCTTCCGCCGCTCGACACCAGGGCGTGCACCGTGCGCGGCTCGCCGTCCTCGATGATGTCCACCCGGATGCGGCCCATGATGGCTGGGCGGTTGACCGTGCGACCTACCAGGCGCACGGTCAGCCAACGGTTGCCGGCGCCGGGATTCTCGAAGAGCGCGTTGCGAGAGACGTCGGCGGGTACGAAGCCGCCGGCCTGCAGGTACATGTCCTGGTCGCCGTCGTTGTCGATGTCGCCGAAAGCCACGCCATGCCCCTTGGGCAGGTGCCCGACGCCGGCGGATACCGTCACGTCGTGGAAGCGCTCGCCGCGCTCGTTCCAATACATCACGTTCGGCAGCAGTGCCGAGAGGCTCGGCTCACCAGTGCCCAGGTAGAAGTCGGGCCAGCCGTCGTTGTCGATGTCGCCGAAGTTGGCGCCCATCGGCTGCCGCACGTGGAACACGCCGGCCTCGCGCGAGACATCCTCGAAGCCGCCCCGCCCGTCGTTGCGATACAGCCGAGACCGCAGATCCGTCGCAGAGGAATCGAGCCAGCCCAGCAGATCGGCCATCGCGTGTTCCGCGGTGCCCCCGTAGGCGGCGACGTAGAGATCCAGCCAGCCGTCGTTGTCGTAGTCCCAGAACCAGGTCGCGAAGCTGCGGCCGGTGGGCTCGGCAACGCCGAGCTCGGTCGCCACGTCGACGAAGTGGCCGTTGCCCTCGTTGCGGTAGAGGCGGTTGACGCCGATGTTGGACACATAGAGATCGGGATCACCGTCGTTGTCGTAGTCACCCCAGGACACGCCCTTGGCCATGCGGTCGTTGGTCACGCCTGCCGCCGCCGCCACGTCGACGAAGCGGCCGTCGCCCTCGTTGCGAAACAGCTGGCTGTGGAACGGCCCGGAGCGAGCGGATGCCTCGTTGCCGATGTACAGATCCAGGTCGCCGTCGTTGTCGTAGTCGGCCCAGGCCGAGGCCTGCGTCGGGAAGGCCGGCTCGGCCAGACCGGCGGCGTGGGTCACGTCGGTAAAGCGGCCGTCGCCCTCGTTGCGCAGCAGGCTGTTGCGTTGGCGGCCGAAGTCGTGCTGCCAGGCACCGCGGGTGATGAAGAGGTCGAGGTCGCCGTCGTTGTCGTAGTCGGTCTGCTGGGCGTTGAAGCCGCCGAGCTGGCCTTGGAGACCGGCCTCGATGGAGCGATCGACGAAGCTGCCGTCGCCCTGGTTGCGATAGAGGATCGCATGGCTGCAGGGCTCGTAGGTGGTGTTGAAGATGTCCAGCAGGCCGTCGCCGTCGAAGTCGTCCATTACCGCACCACCCAGCAGGTTGCTCGGCGCGATGCCCAGCGGGCGCGCCACGTCGAGCAATCGAGGCACCGGTTTGTCGGCGCTGAAGGCAGCGAGGTCGAGCAGCCACTGCTCCGGCACGCCCTCGGGATACCGGCCGACGGTGGCGTAAGCCAGGTTCAAGAGCCAGAGCGAAACGAGGCGGACGGGATGGCGGCCGAGGTCTCGCTGCAGCAGCTCGATGGCCGCCAGCGGGTGAACCTGATCGCTGTAGATCCCGTCCGGGCCGCGGAAGAGCAGGCAGATATAGGGGTTGTCGCTGTGGACGCAGTTGGCGTCCTCGCCGGCTCGCAGATGGGCCAGCGCCTCTAGGAAGTCCACCTGCTCGAAGCCTGGAAAGTTGTCCAGGCCGGCCACGAGGCTGCGCACTTCCTCGTAGAGCTCGAAGGTGCCCTCGAGCTCGCCATGCGAGACCCGTTCCTCGGCCAGCAGGATCGCCGCTTCTGCAAGCACGACGTTCACAACGTTGGGCGCGCTGGTCCCGCCGATGGTCTGGGCCTTGAGCTGGGCGTAGCGCTGCTCGAGATCCTCCAGCGGCTGCCGTCCCAGCTCTGGATGCTGGCCGGACTTCAGGTCGTCGCAAAGCCTGGCCAGGTCGTCCGTTTCGCCCTCGTCAGCGGCAGCAAGTGGAACGGCCGTCACCATGCCAGGCTCGCTGGGTTTGGCCCCGGTGTCATTCTGTGCCGAGAGCCCCTGACCCACTACCAGCGTCAGGGCAAGGGTGCCGCCGATCAGAGTGCCCTTAAAGTTCCTATCCATTCAACGGCTCCCGCTGCCCGTGGCGACGAGAATGCGGAGCACCGTCGGTGGATAGCAGATGTCGGTCACGTCGTTGCATATCTGATAACGGAGGCCGGCAGTCGTACCGGCAGCAGGCCGCGGTGCCGGTACCAGCCGAAATGCGAAGTCCGCACGCCCGCGAAGCACTTGTGCGCGCACCTTGTCGTCTCTCACGCCGGGGGGCGCCGAGGTTATCTCGACCACGACGCCCGTTTCCTCGAGGCCCGGGAACGAGAACGAGAACGGAATGAAGAAACCGTCGTCCCCTTTGTCGATGTACCCGTGGTGTCCCGCCGGGACCTCCACCGCGATCGTCTCCCTTCTGCACCTGATAACGCGAACTCCAATACGCAAAAAAACCTGTTATCCCAATCTATAATAATTATCTGGCCGCGAGCGCTTTACGCACCGCTGCATTGAAGCTATTCACGGGCGGGTTATCGACGGTCAGGGCAGCCTTGTCCGCCGCCTCATCCCTGCATTCGCCGACGATGGCATGGAGTTTCGAACAGGGCATTCGATGACCTAGTCAGGCTCCTGACGTCCACCTATTCTTATGAAATCGCGCACGGGCCGGGCACCTCTTGTTTGAAGCGCTCGGGCTCGCGAGCGACGAACCGCGAGCGCACGAGCCTGTCGTCCAGCCGGAGAGAGTACCATGCGTTTTTCAGACTGCTCCAGAGCCGTCGTCATCTGGTCCTTCGTGTCATGCGCCGTGCTGGAAGCACAAGCACCGCAGCACTGGACACCAGAGTTAGCCATGCAGGTGAAGCGCGTGAGCAATGTTCGGGTATCTCCTGACGGCCGCTACACAGCGTTCGAGGTGGCGGTTCCGGTGACGGAGGGGAGCCAGAGCGAGTGGCTCACGCACATCCACATTGGGGGTAGCGATGGTTCGGGAACCCGACAGCTGACCCGCGGCGACAAGTCCGCCAATGCCGCTGCCTGGTCCCCTGACGGCCAATGGATCGGCTTTCTCTCGGCCCGTTCCGGCACGACAAACGTGTGGCGCATTCCGATCGACGGCGGCGAAGCGCAACAAATCACCGACGTGCGCGGATCCGTCAACTCCTTCCTGTGGTCACCTGACGGAACGCAGGTCGTATTCGCCATGGCCGATCCACCTACCGACGAGGAGAAGGAAGCCGCGAGGGAGAAACGGGACGCTCGGGTGGTGGATGAGGATTTCGACATGGTGCGACTCTATGTTGAGCCAATCGAATCCGAGTCAGACGACGCGCGCCAGGGTCGCCTGTTGACGGAAGGCGACATCAGCGTGGCCACCATGTTTTCCAGCCGAAGCTATGATTGGTCACCGGACGGCAACTCCATCGTGTTCGCGCACACACCCACGCCGAAGGTGAATGACTTTCCGAGAACGGACATCTCAGTCGTCGACGTCGCGTCGGGAGCGGTTCGATCCCTCGCTCAGACCGGCGCGCGCGAATTCGAGCCGGTCTATTCCCCCGACGGCCGGTGGATCGCATACCGCGCCAGTGACACCCCAGCCACGTGGGCCTTTACCTCGCGACTCCACATCGTTCCGGCGGAGGGCGGGCGTCCTCGTGCTCTTACGCACAGCTTCGATCGCCAACCCACGATCATCGGCTGGTCATCTGATGGGAGTCGCATTTTCATCGCCGAAACCCGCGGGACGGTGAATCAAGCAAACGCACTTCCGGTAGCCGGGGGCGATCCCGTCAACATTGGCCCAGTTGATGTCATGGTGAGCAGCCCGCGACTGAATAGGACCGGCACTCATCTTGGTTTCTTCTCCGAAGCTCCCAACCGTCCCCCGGAGGCTTTCCAAAGTCGAATTGATCGCTTCACTGCCAGGCAGGTGAGCACAGTCCAGGACTTACCCGACTTGTCTATCGGGACAACCGAGGTCATCCGATGGACGTCGAACGACGGGACGCCCGTGGAAGGGCTCGTCACCTACCCGGTGGGGTACCGCTCAGATCGCCCGGTGCCACTGCTCGTGATCGTTCACGGTGGACCTACTGGCGTGTTCACGCGAAGCTTCATAGGGGCACGCGGCGCCTATCCGATCGCGGTGTTCGCCTCCAGGGGCTACGCCATTCTTCGTGCCAACCCGAGGGGAAGCAGCGGGTACGGGAAGGCGTTCAGGTACGCCAACTACGGGGATTGGGGAGGCGGGGATTATCGGGACATCATGTCCGGTGTGGACGCACTCATCGAGCGTGGCATCGCCGATCCGAACCGGTTGGGAGTGATGGGGTGGAGCTACGGTGGTTACATGACCTCGTGGATCATTACCCAGACGGATCGATTCAAAGCGGCCTCGGTTGGAGCAGGATTGCCGAACTTGATGTCTTTCGCCGGCACCGCTGACGTGCCGGATTTCGTGCCGGACTACTTTGGCGGTGACTTTTGGGAAGTGCCCGAGAAGTGGCAGGCCCATTCGGCGATGTTCAATATCAACGGCGTGAGCACCCCAACGCTGATCCAGCACGGTGAGCAAGATCGGCGAGTGCCCGTCTCACAGGCGTACGAGCTTTACACGGCGCTCAAACGTCAGGCGGTCGACACGAAGCTGATCATCTACCCGCGCCAGCCGCACGGAATCGAGGAGCCGAAGCTTCAGCTCGACGCGATGCACAGGAATCTCGCATGGTTCGATCGGTGGGTGATGGGGCAGATACAGTGAGCGGCATGACGTGACCAGGTGGGAGGTGACGGTGTTCGCTGTCGAACGCGGGCGATGCAGAAGTGATTCGAACGCAGGTGATCGAGAGCGGCGACGCGAGTTCTTTCTGGAGGGACACCGGGTGGGCGATCGCCGACGCTTCGAGCTGCCGCTGATCCCACCCCCCGGCTCACCATATCATTTTGGCGGGGTCTATGAGTCCAGCGTGTGCTATCCGTTGCCTGAGGTAGGGCAGAACAACTGAAGGAAGCTCACATACATGACAAGCCAATCGTTCGCCGAGTACTTTGCCAGCCTGCTGCGCGCGAGCCGGTGGCGCCGATTATCACCGCGAGCCCAATGTCAAACTCGCACCGGACGCTGGAAACCCCTGGCGCACGCACGGAGGCAAGACGATGACCGTACACGCTCGGAAGCCGTTCCTCGCACTCGTCCTCGTTCTGGCCCGGCCGCCGCAGGCGGCGGCCCAGACTCCCGACCCGGCGAGCTACGCGGTCACGACCGAGGCGTGGGACGTGACCCGCCCCCGCGGCCGCACCCGCGAGATCGACTTCACAACCGACGAAGGGACGTGGATGTCGGTCGACCTCTCGCCGGACGGCCGCTGGATCGTCTTCGACCTGCTCGGCCACATCTACCGCGTCGCGTCCAGCGGTGGGCTGGCCGAGTCGCTGACCCAGTCGAGCGGCATCGCGGTGAACTACCACCCGCGCATCTCGCCGGACGGGACCGAGATCGCGTTTATCTCGGACCGCGGGGGGCAGGCTAATCTCTGGGTGATGAAGGCCGATGGCTCGGCGCCGCGGCCGATCCATCTCGAGATGGGGGCCCTCGCCGCCGAGCCCACGTGGACGCCGGACGGCTGGCATATCGTGGTCAGCCGCGGGATAGCGACGCCCCTGGGCCTGTTCCCGACCGCCGATCTGCTCTGGAGCTACCCGCGCGAGGGCGGCCCGGGCGCGGAGCTGGTCCGGCTCAGGGCCTCGGGCTCGCGCTCCGACTGGTCGGCCGGCCCCGACCGCGCGAACTGGCCGTCGATCTCGCCGGACGGCCGTTACGTCTACTTCCACTCCTCGCTCTTCGCGCCCGATGACCGCGCCCTCGTCGCGGGCGATAACCGGCGGTTGCGTCGGCTCGACCGCCAGACCGGCCGCATCGACGATCTGACGGCGCCCTTCGAGCAGTGGGGTACCTGCTGCGGCCGGCTCGCGTACCCTTTCCGCGTGGGCGACGTTGGCCCCGAACCGTCGCCGGACGGCCGCTGGCTCGCGTTCGCCCGCCGGCTGCCGGGCGGGAAGACGTCCTATCGCGGCAAGGAGTACACCGGCCGCACCGCGCTCTGGCTCCGCGACCTGCGCACCGGGGAGGAGCAGGTGCTGATGGACCCGATCTCGAACGCCGAATTCAGCGGCTGGCCGAGCTGGAAGACCAGGGCCATGCCTGGTTACGCCTGGGCGAAGGACTCCCAGTCACTCGTGATCAGCCAGGGCGGCAAGCTCCGGCGCGTCTGGGTCGCTGACGGCCGCGTCGAGACCATCCCGTTCACCGCTCGCGTCCGGCGCACGATCTCCGAGCAGGCGCGGGGGCACGTGGAGATTGAGGACGAGTCGTTCCAGCCCCGGTTCCTGCGCTGGCCGGCGTCGTCGCCGGACGGCCGGCTCCTGGTCTTCGAGGCGACGGGGCGGCTGTGGGTCGCCGGGCTGCGGTCGGCGGCGGACGCGGACGAGGGTGCCGGCGCGGTTGGCGTGCCGCGACGGACGGAGCTGGGCACGGGCGCTCCCGGCCAAGCCCGGGACATCCGGCCCCTCGCTGCGGAGCCCGCGGGCGGATTCCAGCTGGACCCGGAGTGGACGGCGGACGGCCGGTGGGTGGTCTACGCGAGCTGGGAGGACGAGGCGGGCGGGCATGTCTGGCGGGTCCGGCCGGGCGACGGCGCGGCCGAACGGCTGACCCGCACGGCCGGCCGCTACCGCAACCCGGTCCTGGCCGAGGACGCCCGCTCGCTGGTCGTCGACCGCTGGGACCCCGCGTTGCCGTACGCCGGCGCCGTCGACGGCTGGCGCAGGGTCCGACTCCCGCTCCACGGCGGCCAGCTGGAGGTGGTGGGACCAGCCCTGGTGCGCTCACCCCGCGCCCGGGGCGCAGGCCCGGCGGACCGCACGGGATTCCGCTGGCGGCAGGACGTCTACGTGGGCCCGCCGACGGTGGATGCCCGCCCGCGCGGTGACGGCGCGAGGCGGCTGTCCACGCGCGGGGGCCGCTACCCGCGCTGGCGCGACACGCGGACGCTCGAGTTCGTCGGCGCGAACATGTACTTCGCGCACGACGTTGCCACGGGCCGGACCGACACGGTCCCGATCCGGTTCCGGGTCGAGCGGCGGATTCCGCGCGGCAGCGTCGCGCTGACGAACGCGCGGATCGTCACGCTGAGTGGTGATGGGCGCGTGATCGAGCGGGGCACGGTGCTCGTGCGGCGCAACCGCATCGCGTGTGTGGGCGAGTGCGACGTCGCCGGCGCGGACCGGGTGCTGGACGCGTCCGGCGCCACCATCGTGCCCGGCTGGCTGGACACGCACGCACACCACGGCAACACCGGGATCCACGCCGACGACGCTGACTTCATTCCGCAGCACCGCCATACCTCGGCCCGCTACCTGGCGTACGGGATCACGACCGTGATGGACCCCGCCGTGAACTCGGACCTCGCGTTTCCGGTCGCGGAGATGATCGAAGCGGGGCGGATCGTGGGGCCCCGCAGCTACAGCACCGGCGAGGCCCTTTTCTGCGGCGCCTTCGTGCACGATGAGCTGGACGAGATCCGCACGCTCGAGGACGCGCTCCGGCACGTCGAGCGCCACGCGTCCTACGGCGCGTTGTCGATCAAGGACCGCCAGCAATGCACGCGCACCCAGCGGCAGATGCTGGCCGAGGCGGCCCGCCGCGCCGGCATCAGCATCACCGCCGAGGCCGGGCACCTCGAGTACCTGCTGGGGTTGCTGATGCAGGGGCAGACCGGCTGGGAGCACCCGTTGCACTACGTGCCCACGTATTCGGACGTGGTGAAGTTCGTCGCCCAGGCCGGCGGCCATTACTCACCCCAACTGATGCTGAGCGACTACGCCCACGGCAGCGCCATCGAGTACTGGTTCGGGCAGGAGGACCTCTGGTCGGACGCCAAGACGCTCGCGTGGAGCCCGTGGCAGGAGGTCGCCGCCCGGCGTAGCTTCGTCAAAAAGCCGCCCTCGGAGTACCAGTTCCCGATCCTCGCGGAGGTCGCCGCGGCCATGAAGCGGGCCGGTGGCTACCTGACGGTGGGGGCCCACGGGGAGCAGGACGGCCTGGGCACGCACTGGGATGCATGGACGCTCGGCTTCGCCATGACGCCCATGGAGGTGCTGGAGGCGTGGAGCCGCGACGGCGCGCACTTCATCGGCCTCGAGGACGAGATCGGCTCCCTCGAGGTGGGCAAGCTGGCCGACCTCGTGGTCCTGAACGCGAATCCCCTTGACGACGTCCGCAACACCATCGACATCCGGTGGGTGATGAAGGACGGCGTGGTGCGGGAAGCGGACACGCTGGACGAGATCTGGCCGGAGCGGCGGCCGTACGGCTTCAAGCCCTGGCTGGTAGAGGACGTGCTGCGGACCGACACGCGGCCGGACGATTGGTGGGACCGCCGGTAGTAGTCACCGCGGATTATCGAGGTCGCGTTCGTCTGCGCCGCGGTTGGGCATTTGTGCTGGTGGTTGGGTATCGCTGGATAACGCACCGATCTGAGGTCTCCGCAAGGGACAGTCAATGCGTGTCACAACCCCTCATCCCATAGAGGATTCTATGAAACGCCTCACGCTCGCATCACGCCTTTGCTTCGGTCTTCTCGCGGCAGCGATCGCCTCCGACTCTCTCGTCGCCCAAGTACCCGCCGACACCAGCTGGGACGTGACGACACCGCGGGGCAAGACTCGCGAGATTGATTTCACGACGTCCGAGGGGACCTGGACGTCGCTCGACGTGTCGCCCGACGGCACTTGGATCGTGTTCGACCTGCTGGGGCACATCTACCGCATCCCGATCGGCGGCGGCCAAGCGGAGTGTCTGACTCAGGAAAGCGGCATCGCGATCAATATCCAGCCCCGGGTCTCTCCGGACGGGAAAAGCATCGCGTTCATCTCGGACCGCAAAGGCCAGATGAACATTTGGGTGATGGACCGTGACGGGAAGAATCCGAGGCCCGTCTTCCTCGACCCCAAGACCGAGTACCGCTGGCCGACGTGGACGGCGGACGGACAGTTCCTCGTCGCGCTCACGAGCGGTAGTGGAAACGCGGCATACTCCACCCCCCATTCGCTGATGATGTTCCATCGGAGCGGCGGGCAGGGCATCGAGGTGTTGAAGGGTGAGGCCGGGAAGAACCCGTCCCGGCCCACCGTCTCTGCCGAGGGGCGTTTGGTGTATTACGACGTGTACACCGGTACCCGATCGTGGGGTCGGGGGGACGTGCTCCTGGGCCGGGTCCAGATTCACCGAATCGACCTGAAAACCGGGGTGGTCGAACCGATCACGGCTGGCGGGCAGGGGGGGAACGCGGATCGACCGTCGAGCGGCGGTGCCTATGCTGCCGAACCCAGCCCGGATGGACGGTTCCTATCGTTCATGAGAAAGGTGCCGGGCGGGACGCTCACCTACAAAGGGCAGCGCTTCGGGCCTCGATCGGCGCTTTGGATCCGGGATCTCTCGAGCGGCGCCGAGCGAATGGTGATGGACCCGGTGGAGATGGACCTCTCGGAGGAAAGCTGGCCGATCAACGGTGCCTATCCGGCCTACACGTGGATGCCGGATTCCAGGGCCATCGTGATCCATCAGGGCGGCAAGATTCGACGGCTCGACCTCGGGACGGGGCAGGTCTCGACCATTCCGTTCACGGCTCGCGTCCAGCGCGTGATCTCCGAGCAGGCGTGGGTCACGAACCGGGTCGCGGACGGTCCGGTCGAGGTGCGCTTCATCCGCTGGGCGTCCGCCTCGCCGGACGGGAGGACGCTCGCCTTCCAGGCGCTGGGCCGGATCTGGCTTATGGATTTGCCGAGCGGCGCGCCGCGGCGCCTGACGCCGGAGTCGTTCGAGCCCTTCGAGTTTCAGCCGGCGTGGTCGCCGGACGGCCAGTCCATCGCGTTCACCACGTGGCACGACAGCGAGCGGGGCGCGCTCTGGGTGACGAGCGCGGGGGGCGACGCGCCGCGGCGGCTCACGCGCGAGGCCGGCGAGTTCGCCAATCCGGCCTGGAGCCCTGACGGCCGCGAGGTGGTCGTCGCGCGTGGCGCGGGGGCCACGGCGCGGGGCAGGACGATGGTGCGCAATCCGTATTTCGACCTGGTGCGCATCCCCGCGGAGGGCGGCGAGGACACGCTCATCGTCCAGGTCGGACGAAATACCGATCGGTGGCAGGGGGGCAAGCTGGTGCTGCCGAGCGTCGGCGCCGACGGGCGGATCTATTTCGCTGAACCGAAGACCTTCGATCCCCCAGACGGACTGCTACCGAACCTCGGGGTCGAAGTGGTCTCGGTTCGGACCGACGGGTCCGACCGCCTCGTCCACACGCGGATCAACAACGCTGGCGACGCCGTCGTCTCGCCCGACGGGAGGTGGGTGGCGTTCGTGCAGGGATCGAACACGTATCTGGCTCCGCTTCCGGTCGGCGGCTCCGGCGGCGCCGTGCCCGTCATCGACCGGAGAGGTGGAAATCTCCCCACCACCGTCCTCTCGACCGAGGGCGGGCTCCATCCCCGCTGGCGGAACGCCGAGGTGGTGGATTTCGCGAGCGGCAACCGATTCTTCGCGTACCACACCTCCACCGGACGCGCGGACACCACCACCGTCCGGCTCTCGGCTCCGCGCGACCTGCCTCAGGGATCGATTGCCCTGACCGGGGCACGGATCATCACGCTCGACAACCAGCGGGTGATTTCCGACGGCACCGTCGTGGTGAAGGCCGGGCGGATCAGCTGCGTCGGCCAGTGCTCGACCGCGGGCGTGGATCGTGTGGTCAGCGCGTCAGGCAAGACGATCATTCCCGGCTGGATCGACATGCACGCGCACCACCACCACGAGCATATGGGGATGATGCCGGCCCACAATTACGAGACCGCGGTGTACCTGGCCTACGGCGTCACCACGACGTTCGACCCGGCCACCACCTCACCCGTCCCCTTTCCGACGGCCGAACTGGTCGAGACGGGCCAGATGGTCGGGCCCCGAATCTTCAGCGCGGCCGAGAATATCACGGGCGGGGACGATGCGGCCAGGAATGACGTCACGAGCCTCGAGGTCGCGCTCAAGGAAGCGGCCCGGCGGAAGTCCTGGGGCAGCGTGATGCTCAAGCAGTACAACCAACCGACCCGTTACCAGCGCCAGTGGGTCGTCGAGGCAGCCCGCCAGTTGGGTATTCGGACCACGGCGGAGGGCAGCTTGGACATACACCACAGGCTTGGTATGGTGATGGACGGCCATACCGGCGGCGAGCACCTGATTGTGCAGGCGCCGCTCTACGGCGACTTCCTGACTCTCCTGGCCAAGGCCCGGTACGTCTACTCCCACACGCCCCTCGTGAGCGGCTATGGTGCGTGGAACGAAGAGTACTTCTGGCAGGAGAGTCCGATCTGGCAAGATCCCAAGCAGCAGCGGTGGATCCCGTGGCGCCAGCTGATCCCACACACGCGGCGCTTCATCATGCGCCCCGCGACGGACTACTCGAAGGACATCGTCGCGCAGACGATCGCCGATCTCGTCTCGTTAGGCGGGTACTCGGCGGTGGGGTCTCATGGGCAGCAGCACGGGCTCGGTTCGCACTGGGACGTCTGGATGTTGGCCCAGGCCGCGGGCCCGATGACGGCGCTCGAGGTGGCCAGTTTGCACGGCGCCACGTTTCTCGGGATGGAGGACGACTTGGGCTCGCTCACCGTCGGGAAGCTCGGCGACCTCATGGTCCTCAATGATAATCCGCTGGAGAACATTCGGAACACGACCGACATCCAGTATGTGATGAAAGGCGGCGTGCTCTACGACGCCAACTCGCTCGACGAGATCTGGCCCCGGTCGATCAAATACGGCGACTATTACTGGGTGGTGCCCGAAATGTACCGGATGGACGAAAAGCGCGTGGATGTGTGGGATAGACGACAATGAGCGCAGACTGAAGGCCGCACGGGGCGAGGCGGAGTCCCATCGTAACGCACGGTGATACGCTCATTTGAGCGCCTCTAGCAGGCACGTCTACCTCAGAGAGCAAGCTGCGCGCCCCACGCGTCGACCGCAAGCAACGGTCTCTGTTGATATGCTGTCCGATGAGGACTACTGATCACTCGCGGAGCACCGGCACAGCAACGTGCGACGGATGCACGGCACTTCGGAAGATCCGCTGTGTCGCCGAGCGGTAGTCCGCCTCGGAGAGCTACTCTCCGCTAGTCCCAGCTTGGCTCAACCGCAGGCACCGGCACGTGCCGGGGAACGAAAATCCGACCTTGTTCGACGACGATGGCGCCGTCTCGGATGACGATGTGAACGTTGGCCAGGTCTTGGAGGTTTTCGTCAGGTCGCCCATTCACGACGAGAACATCTGCCAACTTCCCCGGCTCGAGCGTGCCGAGCTTGTCGGCCATATCGAGGATCTCGGCACTCGTGCGTGTCGCTGCGACGAGGGCCTCTGACTTCGTGAAACCGGCCGCCACGAGCTGCTCGAGTTCGCTGATGTAGGGTGCGGGCAGGAATCGGAACCAATCCACCACGAGGTCTGTCCCAACGCCGATGGTGACTCCTGCCTCTCGCATGCGGCGCACCACGTCCAGGTTCTCGTCTTTGGAGAAGGTGAAACGTCGAGAGGTCGAGCCGAAGTACCCGCCGGCGGCGTCGAAGATGTAGATGTAGGGAATGAGCGTGGGAACCGAGGCTACCCCGCGCTCCGCCATGAGTCGAATGGTTTCTTCGGAGCGGGGCAACGGGTGTTCGATGATATCGATTCCCGCCTCGACCGCACGCTGGATATAGAACGTTTCCGCATCGGCCGTCACCTTGATCCCCAAGTCGTGCGCCTCGTCGGCGGCGGCTGCCGCCTCCTCAGTGGTGAAATGGCTCGAGATCTTGATCACATCGGCTCCGCGTTTGAACTGCTCCCGCACCGCCTCCCGCCAGTCCTGAGGGCCCGACGCCTCTTGCACGGCTCCTCGAAGCGGTGCGTGTTCATCCAATCCCTCTGCTCCGTGTCCCCCGGTGCCGGTAATCAACTGGCCGGCCGCAAAGATCCTCGGTCCGGGGAGCCGGTGCTGCGCTACCCAGCTCTTGAGTCGGAAGGGAACCATGCCTGCCGATGCGACGTCGCGGATGCTCGTGATCCCGCTTTCGATGTAATACCGGAGCCGTTCCACGCCCCGAAGTGTCTGGTCGGCCTCGCTCAAGGCCACCGCGGTGGGGAGGTTGGGCTCCGTGTAGGTGAGGTGGGTGTGGAGGTCGATCAGCCCCGGCATGACGGTCTGACCACTCACATCTATCACGCGGGCATTTGAGGGCCAATCCCTGGATCCCGGCGGAAGGATGCGGGCGATCCGGTTTCGCTCGATCACGATCGTGCCGGCGCGAGCCTCCGCGCCCGTTCCGTCGAAGATCCGCCCTCCCTGGAGCACGATCGATCCCTCCGGACCGGTCGGTCGCGGGGGCATGGGAATATGCCGGGGATCGTCCGAGACGACCGTCTCGGGGTGCAGGTAACGGCGCCGCTCTTCTTGGGCCATGAGCAGCGGTGTGGTGAGGAGTGTCGAGGCTCCGACGATGACGTGCAGAGCGCCGATAGCGATACGGTTCATGGTGCCTCCAGCCGCGTTTGTTTCGTGAGACCAAAGAACTGCTGCATCGGAATTTCGATGGGGAGTCGTTAGAAGTCGGAGAATCCCGCCGCGTCATCCGGCTCCCGGGCGCCGTGCTCCCCGGAGGGGTTCAGGCTCGCCCGAGAGCCCATCGGCTCCTGCAAAAAAAACTAGGCGGTCGTCGGTCAATAGTGCGCGATGGCCGCTTCCTGCTCAATTCGCACGTGGCGATTCTCGATTCATGATATCGGTTTGCTCGGCACAATGGGGAGCACGATGGCGGAGGGGTGAGCGCGATCGTGGTAGATCGTTTGATGCGCCACTTTCCACTCCGTGTCCGTGGCCACCGGGTTGCCGGTGTTCTGGTTCGGGTTGAACAGCGGGTACGCGCTACTCGAGATCTCGACCCGGATTCGGTGACCCGGGAGGAACATGTGACCGATGTCTCGAAGGTTGAGGACGTACTTCTCGACTTCGCCCGGTGTCACCAACTCCGTGTGATCGATCCCGTTTCGGTACCTAGCCCGGATGACACCGGTGGTTGGCCCGAGGCTGACCGCCCGACCATCGGGATAGACATCGGTGATCACCGCGGTGAAATCGGTGTCCCGCGCATCGGTAGCGGCGTGCAGCTCAATCTCGACGCGGCCGATGATCTCGACGGGGGCGTCCAGAACCTCGCTCGTGTACACCAGCACGTCGTCCCGTCGTTGAACGGGCCGGCGATCGACGGCGTTTGTTGCTCCACCGATGTCCGAGGGAACGGGATGATGCGGATCGTAGGTGTAGGCGTCCTGACTCTCTTGTCTGGGCTCATCCCAGCTCAGTGTGCCATCCCCCGTGAGCGAGTTGGCCCTGCCGCCGCTGTGAAAGTAGAGGCGGCGGGCCTCGACCTCGGGTGGCGGGTATGCCGTGAACTCGCGCCAGGTATTGGATCCCGTCACAAAGACTTTTGCCCGCGGCGCATCGTACTCCTCGGCCGTCCCCTTCAGGTAGTGATCGAAGAAAGCGAGATGGACCGCCTTATTGTCGAGAACGGATTCGGGAGAGAGAGCCATCTCGCCGATCTTTGTCGCACCTCCCAAGAATGTCTGCCCGTGATCCCACGGCCCCACGATCAGGAATTGTTTGTCTTTCGCCGGTGAGTGGTCGGCCATGCCGTACCAGTAGTACATCGCGCCGGGCTGATCGCCGTCGAACCAGCCGGTCACCGTCAGCGCCGGAAGATCAATGGCACGAAAGTCGTCAGCCGTGAATTGGATGCGCTTCCAGTAGTCGTTCATCGTGTGGTTCTGGAGAAAGTCCCGATAGAGCGGCATGCGCCGCCCCATGACCTCGTCCATGGTGAGGAGCGGTCGATGCGCGAAGACCTTCTCCCAATCCACTTGCGCGGCATTGTCCTGTGAGATTCGTCCCGACGTCCCGTTGATCCAAGAGAGCGCCCACTGCATCATGAACGCGCCGCCCTGGTAGGGCAGCTCGTCGATGTAGCGGCCGGCGGGGGCGGTCGGCACGATGCACACGAGGTGGGGTGGACGTGCCTTGGCGGCGAGCCACTGCACCGTACCAAGATACGAGACCCCCATCATGCACACGCGGCCGTTGGACCAGGGCTGCTCGGCGATCCACTCGATGCTATCGTAGCCATCCTTCTCGTCTTCGAAGAAGAATCCGAAGCTGCCATCGGAATCGCCGCGTCCCCGGGTGTCCTGCACGACGACGACATACCCATTTCTCGCGAAATACGAGGCGAGACCCGGGATGTTAAAATCGCCGAACGACATCGTCTTGAGGTACGGAGTTCGCACCAGAATCGCCGGGTGGGCACCCTGTTCCTGCGGAAACCAGATGTCGGACGAGAGCTGGATGCCGTCACGCATGGGACTCATTACGCCGAACTCGGCGCGGACCTGCTCTTGGGCCGATACCTGCGGGGCAGGGACCAGCGCGGCGAGGGCAAAGATGCTGATCGCGACCACAATGCGCTGGAACCTGAACGGGTAATTTTCGAAGACTCTCACCGTGGTTTCCTTGATAAAGAAGGTTACGAAGTATGCCCCGTGGTACTGGTGGTGTCGAGGCGCCCGGATCGGACTTCCTCTCCTATCCTATCGCTTCCGTCATTCTGCCCTATTTTGCTCCTAATGGAACGCCACGGGTGCCATGACCGTTAATCGGCCAGCATCCAAACCCAAGAGGTTGTCATGAGGATCGTCGCCGTTGCATGCTTGACCGCCCTCGTAGTCCCCGCCGCCGCGGCCGCGCAGCGCGCCCAACTCGTGCCCGCCGAGTGGCGCGAAGCGCAGGGTTGGCGCACCGATTGGTCGAACTACATCGTGCATCCCGATTCGCTCACCCTCCTCGGCGATCGCAAGAGTATTCCATCCTTGGACAATCCCAAGTTCGAGACGATCGAGTCGGCCGGCCGTTGGCTGAACGACCGGGAGCCGGTTGCGGTGGTTTCGATCCGCGGCGACGTACGGGCGTATCCGGTACAGATCATGATGAGCCACGACATCGCCAACGACGTGGTCGGCGGCCAACCCATAGTCGTCACGTTCTGCATTCTCTGCGGCAGCTCCATGGCGTTCGACCGGCAGTTCGATGATCAAGTGCTGGAATTCAGTTTCGCCGGCGCGGTCCACAACGCGAACCTCGTCATCTACGACCACCAGACCGAAACGCTTTGGGGACAAGTGGTGGGGCAGGGGTTGATCGGCAAGTACGCCGGTGAAAGGCTGAAATTCGTGCCTGCTCCGGTAATGAGTTTCAAAGAATTCAAAGAGAACGAACCCGACGGTAGAGTGCTCTCGCGCGACACCGGGTTCGATCGCGACTACGGGCGGGGTCGAATGACGGATTATGACACGTCGCCCCCGATCGCCCGTGTATTCCGTTGGGCGGTGGACCAACGGCTCGAAGCCAAAGAGCGCGTGATGGTGATCGAAAACGGGGACGACATCGTGGCGGTGCCGTACTCGGCGCTGTCCGAACGCAAGGTCATTACCACCGACGTTGGGGGCGAGGAGTACGTCGTGTTGTGGGGTCCCGGCACGGCCAGCATTTACGCCGAGCAAACGGCCGACGGCATAGATGTCGGCGCGGCTATCGCCTATTCACCGGTCGTCGACGGTCGCCGGCTGCGTTTCCGCACGACAGATGAAGACGGACGGTTTCAAGACCGTGAAACTCGCACCACCTGGACCCTCGCCGGGAACGCCATCGACGGTCCCTTGGCCGGCAAATCCCTCACCCCCGCCGTTCACGGGGTGCACTTCTGGTTCGTCTGGGCGGCGTATCGGCCGGAGACGCGGGTGGTGCGCAGGTAGGCGCCCTGCGATTTCAGATTTTAGCAGGTTGCGGAAAAATTGATGGTGAGCCGCGTTTGTCCGGGTAACACGACGGTGTACCAGCGTGCGGTCCCCTATTACCGCCCCCGCGGTGCGGTCGGCGTGACGAATGCGGCCCACACTGCCCCATCAGGGGCTGCCTCCGGCCAGGGTCAGGGTGCGTATCCGCATCAGATTGTAGACCGCGGCCGTGAACGTAAACACCCACCCGACCCGCGGGGTCCCGCGATGTCGGAGTTTGCGTAACAACCCAATCGTCTTGCCCCACCCGTAGATCTCTTCCACTTTTTTGCGCTGCCGTTGACTGATCGCATAGCTGGGATGGCGCGTCGTCCGGCCATCCACCGCGCTCCGCAACCGCGTGCGGTGCACGTTCGGCGTGACGTGGGGCGTCCAGCCCAACGCCCGCAGCGTGTCGACAAACCCGCACCGATCATAACCCTTGTCCGCCCCCAACGTCCGACGCCGGGCCGTCGGCGGTAAGCTCCCCACCATCGCCAGCGCACTCGCACACTCCGCCTCGTAGCCGGGCTGCGTCACGTCGGTCGCCACCACGAGCCCGTGCCGATTATCCATCAACACACTCGCCAAGTACGCCAATTGCGCGCCTTGCCCCCCACTCTTCCGCGTCAACCGCGCCTCCGGGTCCGTCCGCGACGCATGCGTCGCATTCGTCCGTTTCTCCTGGCGAAACGTCACGCTCGGATTCCCCGGATCATCGTCCGTTGGCGGGCGGGTGCCGGCCTTCGGCTGAAAACTCTTCTGACTCGCCCACGCGTCCAGCAAGGTCCCGTCGACGGTGAAATGCTCATTCGACAACAACGCCCGCCGCTCCGCCTCCTGTAACACTTCGGCCAGAAACGCATCCGCGATGCCCCCCTCGACCAGCCGCGTCCGATTCTTCGTAAAGACCGTCGGCACCCACACCGCGTCGTCCAGATTCAACCCCACAAACCATCGGTACAGGATGTTGTAATCGAGCTGCTCCATCAGCTGCCGCTCGCTCCGGATCGTATACACCACCTGCAGCAATAACGCGCGTAACAAATGTTCCGGGGGAATCGACGGCCGGCCCCGCCGCGCGTACAGCCGGTCCAACTGCGGCGAGAGCCGGGCTAACACCGGGTCCACCAGCGCCCGCAGGGCGCGCAACGGATGGTCGGAGGGCACCCGATCCTCCGCACTGATATAGCTGAACAGCGCCGACTGATTCGTCTTGTTCCCGCGCATCGTGGCACTCCCATCGAGGTCCCTCTACGATAAGAACTTCCGGCTCGCGATGCTATCGTCCATTACCCGACTTTTTCCGCAACCTGCTAGAGATTTCAGATTCGAGATTTCAGATTGAGGTGTTGGATGCATTATGGATCAAGGGGCATCGAGCGGCATCAGGACGCATCGGTGTAGATCCGCTCGTTTCCGTGAAATCTGGTCTTCCCCCGGTTTGATGGACATACAGTTTACGCTGCCTGCTGTGTCTGGGCGAGTAGCACGGCGTACTCGACCGGTGTCCGATACCCGAGACTCGAATGCCGACGCTGCCGATTGTACCAAAGCTCGAGATACTCAAACAGCGAGCGGGCCGCGTGGCGTCGGGTGAGCCAGTTGGCGTCGGCGACTAATTCCCATTTCAGCGTGGCCATGAAACTCTCGACGACGGCGTTATCCCAACAGTTGCCCCGCCGACTCATGCTGACCGCAATGCCATGCGCGGCCAAGCGATCGCGGTAGGGGCGACACGCGTATTGCACGCCCCGATCCGAATGGTGCAGGCCGCCCCCACCGCCCTCGCGCGCCAGCGCCATGTCGAGCGCCGCCAGCGTGATATCGTGCTGTAACGAGGACTGCGCCGCCCAGCCCACGACCCGCCGGGTGCCGACATCCAGAATCACCGCGAGATACAGCCACCCCTCCCGCGTGGGGAGATACGTCAGATCTGCGGCCCACACCCGCGCGGCGCACCGACGCTCCACGCCAAACTGGCGGGCCAGGACATTGGGCGCTGGCGCGTAGGCATGGTCCGACTCCGTGGTCACCCGGAACCGGCGCCGTTTCTTGGCGCGCAAGCCATCGCGGCGCATGAGGCGCTCCACCCGGGTCTTCCCACACGGCACGCCCCGCCCGTGCAGCTCCGCGTGCACCCGAGGGCTGCCATAGCGTTGCTTGCTCGCGCGATGAATCGTGCGAATCTCCAACAGAAGTCGCTGGTCCTGCCGCGTCCGGGGGCTGAGCGGGCGCGTCTGGGCCGCATAAAAGCCCGACCGACTCACCCCCAACACCCGACACATCATCGTCACCGGAAACCGCCGCCGGTGCGACGCGATACACGCGTACTTCACGGCGACTCCCGCGCGAAGAACGCGGCTTTGAGTTCAATCAGTCATCGCAACATTCGAGTGCAGTTTATCTGCTGGCGTACAGAACTTCAATGTTTTTCTAGGTCGTTGATTTAGACGTAATGCTACAGCATTGAGATCTGCCTGAGAGTGAACGGATAAATCAGTACCCTTCGGAAAATACTGACGCAATAAGCGGTTCGTGTTTTCGTTCGTCCCGCGCTGCCAAGGGCTCTGTGGATCACAAAAGTAGACTCGCAAATTAGTGGCGACCGTAAATCGCTTGTGTTGGGCCAGCTCCATGCCCCGATCCCAGGTTAAGGACCGCCGGAGTTCGGACGGTAGTTTCTTGACGTGTTTGCTGAGTGCTGATACGACGGTTTCGGAGTCCTTGCCATCCACTTTGACCAGCATGGTAAATCGGGATTGGCGTTCCACGAGTGTGGCAATATGGGTGTTCTTCGACCCAGCGATCAGGTCGCCTTCCCAATGCCCAGGGATTGCACGGTCTTCCACCGATGCGGGGCGGTCGCGGATGGAGACGCCATCGATGATCTGGCCCCGAGGTTGCCCTTTCGTGGTGGCGTTCTTCGCGTGCCGCATCACGCGGTGCGATCGCAGATGCTTGATCAACTCGCGTTTCAGGACCCCACGCGCCTGGACAAACAAACTCCGATAAATGGTCTCGTGCGACACCCGCATGGTCTCGTCATGGGGAAAGGTCCGCCGCAGCCAGCCCGCTATCTGCTCCGGCGACCAATCAAGACGCAGTTTCTCGGCAACGATCCGCTGCAGTCGCACGTGCTGCGCCAGCCGACAGCGTTTGGGACGACGGGCCCGCTCCCAGGCCGCCGTGTCGGCATCGGCCGCACGGTACCCGTTCCAGCCGCCATGCCGCGCGATCTCGCGACTCACCGTTGATGGCGATCGACCAATCGTTGCGGCAATCTGCCGCATGGGACGATCCGCCGCGAGGCCACGCGAGATCTCTTCTCTTTCGGCCATCGTCAGCGCAAGGCGCGAGCGCCGCCGACGCGCTGGGCATATACCTCCGTTTGTCTTCAGTACACCAAACACCGATCCCGCATGCTTGCCGAGCGCGCGACCAATATCACTCAGCGACTCTCCCTTTTTCCAACGTCGCCACAACTCCGCCTTCTGGGTCGCGGAAAGGCCAGGACGTCCTAACCGTGCCATGAACAACACCCTCCAAATCGGTGAAATAATACAGGGTGTTGCAATGACCTGCTGAATCCACCACCGCTTTTTTTAAGAAATCCCGCTCCTGTTTCACCTGCTCGAGTTCCCGACGCAGCTGCCAGACTTCATCTTCCGGCCCCGCCCGCTTCCCATGCCCCGGGAAGGCCGTCGCCGGATCCCGCGTCTCCAGCTGCTGCTTCCACCGGTGTAACACATTCGGGGCAATGCCCAACTCCCGCGCGACCTCCGCCAGCGGACGCTCCGATTCTAACGCCAGCCTGACGGCTTCCAGCTTGAACTCCCGCGTATACCGCCGTCGTTTCTTGACCATAACAAACCTCCCACAGTATGATGGACGTCTACTAACTCGGTGTCCACCAAACCGGGGAGGCCCAATCTGTGGCCCAATCCGCAATCTGCAATCTGAAATCGTCCCCTCCTCCTCCCGCTCCACGACTCAGGAACGGGAGAACCTTTCCTTTATAATATAAAGCTCGTCTTTTACGTAATGCTCGTCTATTATGTGATGCTCGTCACAGGCCACAGATTTCACGGAAGTGGGCAGATCTACGCCGATTCCCTTGATGCCCCTTGATGCCCCCTGCTGCCCCCTGCTGCCCCTCGATGATCGGAGCAAATCCATGATGCGAAAATTCGTCTTTGCAGTTTTTCTCCTGACCACACCCGCCGTCGCCCGCCAAAGCAACGACGACGACGGCCAACCGCTGTACGGCAACCTGGGGCCGCACAACCGTCGGATCACGACCTCGTCCGACGTGGCGCAGGCCTACTTCAACGAGGGCCTGCAGTTCATGTACGCGTTCGGGCCAAGCTCGGCGCTGCTCTCGTTTCGCGAGGCGCAGAAACACGATCCCAACTGTGCGATGTGTTTTTGGGGCGAGGCGTGGGCGTTGAGTCCGTATCTAAACGGCGGGATGCGGCCGGCGGCAGAGAAGGAGGCGTACGCCGCGATTCGCAAGGCGAAGGACCTCGCAGGGCACGGGCGTCATGCCAACGACGTCGAACGCGCGATCATCGATGCATTCATGTCGCGATACACCGACGAACCGACCGCCGAGACGCGTCGGCCGCTGGATTCACTCTATTCCCGCGAGATGCAACGGGTCGCAGCGTCATATCCGCGAGATAACGACATTCAGGCGCTGTACGGCGAGTCACTCATGTTGCTGCGGCCGCGCCGCGGATCGGTGGATCTCGAAGACCCGTCGGTGAAGCCGATTCTCTCTGTTTTGGAGGGTGTCCTCGAACGGGATATCAAACATCCCGAGGCGTGTCATCTGTATATCCATCTGGTTGAAGCGTCGCCCGAACCGGGCCGCGCCGAAGCGTGCTCCGATTATTTGGGTGATGCGATTCCCGGCGCGAGCCATATTCGGCACATGCCGTCGCACATCTACATGAACATCGGCCGTTATAGCGACGCGGTGAAGTCGAATCAGAACGCGTGGCATGTCGACCAACAGGCGGCGTACGGCGGCCCTCCGGGCATCTATCCCAGTCACAACCTGCACATGCTGTTGTTTGGGGCGACGCTCGACGGGCAGAGCGCGGTGGCGATACAGGCAGCGAAGGATTTAGCCAAGGTTTCTTCCAACTGGGCGTTCTATCATCCGGTCTCGCTGGCGAACTTCGGCCGGTGGGAAGAAGTGTTGGAGTTCGACCGAAGCTACGACGACCCGTTCCAAGAGGCCATGCTGCGTTATGCCAAAGGCATGGCGCGTCTGCGAACGGAGGCCGTGGCGTTGGCGAAGGCCGAACTGCAAGCGGTGCGTACGATCATAGAGCAGCTCCCCGATTCTGCACAATTTCGATTTCATTCTCAATCTGTTCTGCTGGGCATTCCAGCGGGAATTCTCGAAGGTGAGATCGCCGCCGCCGAGGGCCGTTACGACGATGCGGTGCGAATCCTTGTGGCAACCGTCGCAACCGAGGATGGTCTGACCTACGACGAGCCCGAGCCGTGGCATCAACCGGCGCGTCACGTCCTCGGTGCGATCCTGCTCGAAATGGATCGGGCCGGCGACGCCGCGCGGGTGTATCGCGAGGCGCTGGAAGATCATCCTCGGAATGGCTGGTCGTTGTTCGGGTTGGAGCAAGCACTGCGCGCGCAGGGGAAGGATGGGGAGGCCGATCGAGTACACGAGCGGTACGAGCGGGATTGGGCGCGGCGGGATATTTGGTTGCGGTCGTCGCGTTTTTAAGAGACGGATGGTTGATACGGGACCCGGATGCGCGCCATCGATTGGCGACCGCTGCAACGCCTCCACCTCGGCATCCAGCCGCTTCGCCACCTGGCTCACCGTCGATCGGGAGACGCGCTCCCCCAGCACGGCCTCGGTGAGCTGCCCGCCTTCCGTTGCGACACTCCGTTGACATACGCACTCGCCAAGAGGTCGTCGATCTCCGCCGTCCGACGCTGATCCGTCCCAAGCTCGTCAACAACCGCCGCCGGTACGACCCGTTGCGTCGGTCGCGTCCACCAATACGCGCATACCATTCCGCACCAACCAGCTCTTCTAATTCCTGCTCCAAGAACACCTCCAAGCTCGCGCGGATCGCGAGATATTGTCAAATGTTGTGGATCGGTGAGTGATCAAGCGGCGACCTTCCGATCCGTGTCTCTTTGTCCGTTTCCAGAATACCATCTTTGAATTGTTCTCCGGCCAATACCAGGGGGAGAAGTTCTGGAGCGTTGAGTTTCCGCCAGCGTTGCTGGGCCATCTCCAACAGCTTGAACGCCATCGTCAGGCCCTTGCTCCGCGAGCCCGCTCCCTTGGTCACGCGCTGACGTAACCGTACCGTCGCAAACGCATATCAATCTTGCCACGAAAATCCTGGCACGATGAGGTAGCACCCGATCTCACTACCGCGGTGTGTTTGGAGATCCGCGTCCGATGAGTCGGGAGATGTGGGTCGGCTAGCCAACGGAATTGGCTTGCGTGAGGTGATACCGGCAGTAACATTCGGCCTTGTCGAAGAGAGAGTCTCCAACCCATGAGATGCCATGAATCCCCCGACCGTTCACACAGTACCGCGACACCCCATCCATAAGTGGCTGGCCGTTGTCAGCCTTTCTCTCTTCTTAATGGCTCCCAACGACGCCCAGGCTAGCGAGCCAGAGCTCTGGTTCCCTCAGGACACTACCTCCAAGAACGGCAAGCCAGACCTTGGCCCCCTCCAGACCATCACCTTTGAGACCGACGAAGGCACCTGGACATCACTGGACGTCTCGCCCGATGGACAGACCATCGTCTTCGATATGCTCGGCGACCTCTATACGATCCCCATCGATGGTGGAGATGCCCTACGGCTGACCGAGGGGATCGAGTGGGATGATCAACCGCGGTGGTCTCCGGACGGACGACACATCGCCTTCATCAGCGACCGGGATGGGGGGACCAATCTCTGGTTGGTGAATGCGGATGGCTCAGAACCACGGCAGCTCTCCCGAGATCGCAAGAACACGCTGGTGGCACCGACCTGGACCGTGGATGGCCCTTCGGTCGTCGTGTACAAGGCGGTATGGCCGGCACTCGACTGGCTGCGCAGCGAGGGTGAACGCAACCAGAGCGGCCTCTGGGTCTACCACCGGGATGGAGGCTCAGGGTATCCGCTGGCCGAGTCCGGAACCCTTTCGGCATCGGGCGGAGTCACCCTCAGCCCCGATGGCCGCCACGTCTCTTACACCGACTCCAGCGGCCTCCTCTTCCGCTACGACCGGAAGACCGGTGAGAATTTCCAGATGACCTCAGAGGGCAAGATCGCCCGGCCCCTTGCCTCCCCGGATGGAAGGTGGCTCGTTTTCGGTCGCACGGTCGATGCCGATACCCGGCTCATGATCTGGGACCTCGCGACGGGGAGAGAGCGCCTCCTCGTCCGCGAGATTACCCATGCGGCCCAACGCAGAAATCAGGGCTCCCTCCCGGGCTACGCCTTCACCCCGGATAGCCGCTCGATCGTTCTGACGATTGGCGGCAAGATCCACCGCATCGATGTCACTTCCGGCGCGGACCAGATCATTCCCTACCGGATCAAGGTCGAGATCGAGGTCGCCGAGCGTGTCCACGTGCCCCGGCGGGTCAACCCCGACTCCGTCATCTCGCGCATCATCCGCTGGCCTCGCATCTCTCCCGATGGGAAGAAGCTGGTCTTCAGCTCGCTGGCCAAGCTCTGGATCATGGACCTTCCTAATGGCCGCCCCCGTCGACTGACGAGCTTTGACGGCGGGGAGTATGCGCCCAGGTGGTCGCCTGACGGCCGATGGATCGCCTATACGACCTGGAAGGACTCGATGGTGGGGGGACATGTGCGAGTGATCAGACCCGATGGCCGTCAGTCCCGGCAGCTTACCACGCGCCCGGACCAGTACATCAATCCGGCCTGGTCTCCGGACGGAAGCACCATCGCCTTCGTGATGGGCAATCCGGTCGAGGAGCAGATCCTCTGGCAACCTGCGGCCGGCGAGAACCTCTCCTACGAGATTCGGGTGATTCCGTCTTCCGGTGGCGAGTCGAAGTTGGTGACCCGTACCCGACCCTTCCACTGGGCCCAGCGCACCCATCCGATGCCCGAGTTCACCCCTGACGGTAGTCGGCTGATCTTCCCGGACCGACAGGGAACCAATGAGCGATATCACATCGTCTCGATAACGCTAGATGGGAAGGAGAGGAACGTGCTGTACGAGGTGTATGCCGGGGACGAGGCGGTTCCCTCCCCCGACGGCACTCGGCTCGCCCTCTGGCGCTCTGAGAACCTCTACATCGTGCCGCTTCCTCGATACACCGCCACGCCCATCACCCTCGATCCCGATGCCGGGGTCATGCCCAGCGTCCGTATCACCCGTGACGGGGCGGACTGGGCTGCCTGGCTGGACGACTCCACCCTGGCCTACTCGTCCGGGGCGAAGGTCTTCCGCCGGCACATCGGCTCGCCGGGAGAGCCCGTGGACACAGCGGCCACTCCCGAGCTCATCACCGATGTCCACCTGGCGCTACCCCGTGCGAAACCTTCCGGAACCATCGCCTTCACCGATGCCCGTATCGTCACCATGCGAGGCGACGAGGTCATCGAGAGGGGAACGATCGTGGTCACGGGAGAGCGGGTGGACGCCGTGGGACCCACCGGAAGCGTCTCCATTCCCTCGGGGGCCACGACGGTGGACGCCTCGGGCAAGACCATCATCCCGGGCCTACACGACTCGCACGCTCACCTGCAGTTCAACTCCTGGGGCACCTACCCGGAGCAGAAGTGGCCCTTCATCATCAACATGGCGTACGGGGTGACTTCCGCCATGGATCCCTGGACACCCACCCACGAGGTGTCCGAGCAGAGCGACATGATCGACGCCGGGATGATGCTGGGGCCCCGGATGTACCACACAGGGGCTTGGGTCGATGGCCGGATCCCCGCCCTCGCCCAGTATGTGGATATCAAGAGCATCGACGACGCCCGCCAGATCGTGCGGCGGCTGAAGAGTTTGGGCACCGACATGATGAAGGAGTACATGCAGCCTCGCCGGGACCAGCGGCAGTGGCTAGCCCAGGCGGCACGGGAGGAGGGGCTCCCCATCACAGCGGAGGGCGCCGGGGACCTGGCCCGCAACCTCACCATGGTCGTGGACGGCTTCACCGCCTTCGAGCACACCGTTCCAACGGCGCCGCTGTACGAGGACGCCATCCAGCTTATCGCCCAGTCCAAAGTCCACTACACCCCGACCCTCATCAACAGCTATGGGGGAGAATCCCTCTTTGACTACTACACGGCGCGCACCAACCCGCACGACGATCCCAAGGTGCGCCGCTTCACACCGGAGCCTCGGGTCGATGACGGCCGCCGCTGGAGATGGGCGCCCGAGGACGAGCTCTACTTCAAGGAGATCTCAGCGGATGCGACCAAGATCACCCGCGCCGGCGGGCTCGTCTCCCTGGGCTCCCACGGAAATCAGCAGGGGATCGGTGCACAGTGGGACCTGTGGGGCCATGTGGATGGTGGTGCGACGCCCTTGGAAGCGATCCGGCGAGCCACAGTGTACCCCGCGATGAAGATCGGGCTCGAGCGGGACCTTGGGACGCTGGATGAGGGCATGCTCGCTGACTTCCTCGTTCTTGACGCCAATCCGCTGGACGACATCAAGAACGCGGCCAAGATTCGGTGGGTGGTCCAGGGAGGGAGGGTCTACGACGCCGAGTCCATGACCCAGGTATGGCCGGACTACAAAGTCCTGCACCGCTTCTTCTGGCAGACGGAGGAGGAGTGGAAGCGGTTCGCGGCGCCTGAGGCCAAACCGCTACGGTAGGAGTACGCTTCGTGCTGAGCCGTAACACTAGACATCTCACGACCAGGAGCGACCATGCGCCGTGCCATCGCCATCGTTCTCTCAGCCATTCTGGTCACAACACCAATCAAGGTGGTGCTGGCCCAGGCGGGGCAGCAGGAATCACAGGTAATCGACATTCCCAGCGTGGTTACCCCTCGTACCGACCAGACCCCCGCTCGTATCGGCGTCCCCGTGGTTGAACCCAGCAGCGGTGCCGCGTTGTTGTTCGCGGTTGGCATGCGCGACCACACGCTGGCTCGCGACGCGCTTCCGCTTTTGCCTCCCTATCGTCGGATATCGACGGCGGGGACAGTTGTCCCGATCGTAGTCGCCCTAATGGCGGCACTCGTGGTCGTAGTCGCCCTCGTCAGCTTTTCTGGTCGCAGCACCAATCGAGGTGGTGCTGGCACAGAAGGGCCAGCAGGAGTCGGTAGCTGAGATTCCCAGCGTGGTTAACCCTCGTACCGACCAGACCCCCGCTCGTATCGGCGTCCCCGTGGTTGAACCCAGCAGCGGTTCCGCGTTGTTATTCACGGTTGGCATGCGCGACCACACGCTGGCTCGCGACGCGCTTCCGCTTTCGCCTCCCTATCGTCGGGTATCGACGGCAGGGTGCGAACCTTTGGATTGAGACTCGCACCCTTGGCAACGACGCTTACGAAAGGGAAGGGGCCTTTGATCTCTTTCACATACGACACCGACGCTCGAAACATCGCGTAAATACTACATTTCGTCGTATGTGACTACATCCTTTCCCCGCTTCGGGAGCAGGAGTCCGGGGGTCACGTGAACCTAGCAAGCAAATCGATACTTGAATCGAAACCCGGACCCCGAACGCCGGACCCCGATAGAACCTCACACGACCTGAAACCCGTCACTGCTCTCGCGCGAGGACGACCCCGGGCGATTCCCCCGTCAACTCGCCATTGCGCAGGACGGGAACGCCGTTCACCAGCACGTGAATCACGCCGGTGGAAAAGAGGTGCGGTTCGTCCCAGGTAGATCGATCGATGATCGTGGCCGGATCGAACACCGCGACATCGGCCGCGAGATCGGTTTCGATACGTCCCCGACCGGTTAGGCGGACCGTCTCGGCAGGGAGGGAGGTCATCTTTCGCACCGCATCCTCCAGCGTCAACACATTCCACTCGCGCACGTATCGCCCGAGCACGCGCGGGAACGTACCGGTGGATCGGGGGTGCCCCCGGGGGGTCTCGCCGTCCGAGTACCCTCCGTCGCTTGCGATCATGTTCCACGATTGCGTCATCATCTCTCGCACATCATGCTCTTTGATGGCGCCGAGGGTGATCCCGACGCGATCCTTGGCCCCGAGGATCAACTCGCTCACGAGGTCGAAGGGATCTAATCTCCTATCGACCGCCAGTTCCGAGAGGTAACGACCGACGAGGTTCGGGTAATCCGTGCTACTCGTGATGCGCATGCTGCTGTATCCAGTGGCCTTCAACCAGGCGAACCCGCCGTCGATTCCGTTCTCGCTGCTCACTTTGATCCTGGCCCGGAGTCGCCGGTCGCTCAGCAGTCGGTCGAGATCCGGCGGTTCCACCGGCGTCCGCAGATCTTCCGGGAGGACGAGGATACGGGTCAGTGTCGTCGTCGCCGCGCCGTCGTAGGGATACTGATCCGAGACGACGACGTGACCGGATGCGCGAGCCTCCTCGACCAGCGCAGCGATCTCGACGATGGAGCCCTCATTGTGGAGCCCCACCGCCTTGATGTGTCCGATCTTGGTGGGAATCCCGGCTCGTCGGCCGATCTCGATGGCTTCACGGTCCGACTCAACGAACCCGTGCACGGGATTGCGGACGTGCGAATCGTAAATCCCGCCGAACTGTGCAACTTCCCTCGCCAGTTCCACCACCTCGTCGGTTTCGCTGAACATGCCCGGCTCGTACATGAGACCGGTGGAAAACCCCACTGCGCCGAGCTCCATTCCTTCTCGCACCATCGCCCGCATCGTTTCGAGTTCTTCGTCGGTGGGCGCCCGCTGTATGTCGTCGCCCATCACCGAATCGCGGATCGCGTTGTGACCCACGTAAAAGGCGACGTTGGTACCGAATCCATGGGAGGCGCCGGCCTCGATCAGACGTTGAAGGCGCCACGGTCCGAACCCGCCGTCCGGCCCGCCCACCACCGTGGTCACCCCCTGTCGTACGACACCCTCGTTCCACCGCCGGGTTGAATCCATCAACGCGGGCGGCGTGTGACTGTGGACATCGACGAACCCGGGGGCCACAACCAGGTTTGTGGCATCGATGGTGTCCGCGGCGGAGAGGGTCGTTTCCCCACCTATCCAGACGATTTCCCCGTCCCGAATCCCGACATTCACGAGGCGCGCCGGCTGGCCCGTGCCATCCACCAGGGTCCCACCGATGATCAAGATCTCGAACGAGGCCGAGCCGCGACACGCCGTGGACAGGGCGATCACCACCAGACCGGTACACCAGCAACCGGCAGTCATTTTCTTCATTGTTCGAATCCTATTGAATGGGGTTCACGACGCGGACGCTCTAGTGGGAATGTGTTTTCCTGTCCGGAGTATGTCCCGTGACATTGGTGGTGTAAAGCCGCCCCAGACCCCCGCCCCGCCCCCCCTCCCCGAAGCGGGGAGCAGTTGGGCGGGGAGCGGCGGTTTAGATCCCGTCGTCCTGCTCCCTGCTCCCCGCTCCCGGGGATGGGACGGGGGCAGGGCCACTATCCCCAGAGGCGTAGCAGGGCAATCATCGTACCGATCGTGCCCACCCATGTCGCAACCATCCAGCGGGTCAGCCGGCTTTCCATGCCGTGCATGTCGACCCGCAGCCGCGTCTCGAGCCCTGCGATCTCCTCACGCAGCCGCGTCTCGAGCCCCGCGATCTCTTCACGCAGCTCGGAACGCACTTCGCCGATGCGCTGCTCCAGCTTGGCATCGAACGCGGTGAAATGCGTCTGAAACAGCTCGCGGAAGTCTGATCGGTACGTAGCGTCCACGGTATTGAACCAGTCTACCAGTTCATCGGCCACGCCGTGGCCGAGCCTTTCGTAGAATTCCTCTGAAAACTTCGCTGTGACCGGCAAAGAACGTCCCCTTTTGGTGCCGATCCCAATCTGCAAGATACGCTCGGCGGGTCGAGAACCAAAGGTATGCGACATGTGGCATTCTTTCGCGACCGACCGGCAGGCCATATCTTCGTGGTTCCATGATCGATGTGTTGGCTAGCCACACGACCACTCAACCACAGCGGAGTGTGTATGAAGTCCGCGTTCATGATGTTTGGCTCGATTCTTCTCGTGACATCTCCCATCGCGTCGCAGACCCGACAGCGAGTTGCCGACGGTGTCGCCGTCGTTGCGGTGCCTGCGCGTACGAACACGGTGGCCCGGAACGTGGGGTGGGTGGAATTCGACGACCACCTGCTCATAGTCGATGAAGGGTCCGCCGACACCTGGTCGGCAATGCTCGAGATCGTACGCGAGTCCACGGAAAAACCGGCCCGATTCGTCGTGCACACCTATGGGAGTCCAACGGGTGGAGTCGGGCCTACACCTCTCGGACTGACTCGGCTCGTCGCGTCCACGACTAGTGCCGCCAACCCGTCTGGTGACGTGGTCGCTTTTTCCTCAAATCTCGAACTTGCCGACGACGGGCAAAGCGTGGACCTGAGAAGCGTGGGTGACGAAGCCGGGGGTGCGTTGACCGTGTATGTGGCAGACGCGAAAGTTCTCTTTGCCGGCGACTTGGTGGGCCGGGGGCGCGGATCGCATCCCTTGCCGATAGACGTATGGATCCGATCGCTGGAACGTCTGGAACGTCTCGGTCCGCGCGTGGTCGTTCCGGGTCGGGGCGCGGTCGGTGGCTTTGATATGCTCGGAACCACGCGTCGAGCGTTAGTGAACCTCAAGGCTCGAGTTGCCGAGGCCGTCAACGACGGTAAGACGCGTGAACAGGTGTTGGAGGCGAACAATGTCGAGAACTTTCCCGAAGGGACGGTAGGGCATGTGTACGACGAACTGGCCGGTCTTCAAGTCGCGAAGGGCTTCGTGAACGGGCTTGGTCTGCGGGAGGGATCGGGTCCGACTCCAGGATCGAGCCGGCCCACCAAGGTCGTCGTGTGGGACTTTTGGCCGGGGCGCACCGCTCAACTTGGCCGCGCGGTGCCCGGGGTCGAAATCGTCGTGGTTAACGATCGGGAGCAAGCCAGCGAGACGGCGAAGGATGCCGACGCGATCCTGGGTTTTCTGACGCCGGAGATTGTGCGCTCCGCGCGGAAACTCCGATGGGCGCAGCTCCCCGCCGCCGGCGTCGAAGGTTATCTGGCGAACCCGGATATCGTGCAGAGCGACATAGTTCTGACGAATGCGCAACGCATCTATGCGGTCGGCGGCGCGGAGCACGTGTTGGCAATGGTCCTGGCCCTCAGCCGCCGACTCCACACCGCTCTTTCGCTACAGCGCGATAGACGATGGGACGTTACGCCGCTCACGGGCCCAACGCCCTACTCAGGCAAAGGGAGCGAGTTGCTCGAGTTGCGAAGTAGGACGTTGTTGGTCGTAGGGTTAGGTGGTATTGGCACAGAGGTGGCGCGGCTGGCCCACGGTATCGGCATGCGAGTGATCGCAACCCGTGGCAGCCGGCGCGAGGGTCCTCCGTTCGTAGAGTACGTCGGACTCTCCTCCGAGCTGCTCACGCTCGCGGCGGGCGCCGATGTCGTTGTGAACAGTGTCCCGCTTACGCCTTCGACCGAGAACATGTTCGACGAGGAGTTCTTCAGCACGATGAAGCCGACGGCGTACTTCGTCAACATCGGGCGGGGCAAAACCGTCGACACAGACGCCTTGGTCCGTGCACTCCGCGAGGGTCGCATTGCCGGCGCCGGTTTGGACGTGACCGAACCGGAGCCGCTACCAGCCGATCACGAACTCTGGGGCGTGCCCAACGTCATCATCACTCCCCACGTCGGTGGAGATTCGGACGAGCACATGGAGCGACTCTGGCTTTTGTTTCGAGAGAATTTGCGGCGGTTCGTCAACGGAGAACCATTACTGTCGGTCGTTGATAAGCGCCGAGGATACTGAGACGGAGAAGTATGAAGTATGAAGTGAGAAGTGAGAAGTGAGAAGGCCCCACAGCCCCCCCCGGGGGTGGGAAGGGTGGCCCTCTCACTTCTCACTTCTTACTTCTCACTCCTTCGTCTCACGTCTACGATGTCGGCTTACTGTGCTTCCGGAACCACCCGAACAGCGTCGTCATCTTCGCCATCGCATGGCTCGGCCGCCCCACGATGCCGTGCGCCTCACCGGGAACGCGCACGAGCACACTCTCCACGCCGAGAAGCTTGAGGGCCTTGTAGTACTGCTCTGACTCCGACATCGGCGTGCGCCAATCCTCCTCGCCGGTCATGATCAATGTCGGGGTCTTCACGTTCTCCACGACCGACAGCAGCGACCGTGACTCGTAGTGCTCGACATTGTCCCACGGCAAACCGGGGAACCAGTTGCTCACCGCCATGGGAGACATGTCGGCCGTGAGGGCGAAGCTGTACCAGTTGATGACCGGATAGAAGGCGAGGGCCGCGCGGAACCGGTCGGTGTGACCGATCGTCCACGAGGTCAGCACTCCGCCTCCGCTTCCGCCGGTCACAAAGAGGTTCTCTTCGTCGACGTACCCCTTGGCGATGACGGCGTCCACCCCCGAATTCAGATCGTAGAAATCGTCACCGGGGTACGCGTGATGAATGAGATTACCGAATTCCTCACCGTAGCTCGTGCTCCCGCGCGGGTTGGTATAGAGCACGACATTCCCGTCGGCTGCCATCAGCTGCTTCTCGATGTCGAATCGGTCGCCGTAGTTGGCGAACGGACCGCCGTGAATCTCGAGAATGAGTGGATACTTGTTGGATGGATTGAAGCCAGGCGGCTTGATGATCCATCCCTGTATGCGACGCCCGTCGACTGACGACTCGTACCAAATCTCTTCGACAGCACCCAACTCTCTATTGGCGAAGAGGTCCTCGTTGAGCGCGGTGATCTGTTTGACCTCGCTGCCCGCACGACCGACGGCAACATCGCTCGGGACAAGGGGCTGGCTCAGGGTGATGGCATAGCTTCCGTCGTCGGCGAGAGAGTACGAACCACCGCCGTAGCCGTGGCCGCCGCCCCCAATGTCGCCCGTGAGTACGCGATGGCTACCGTCCAACGAGAAGAGAGCGAGCTTGCTGTTGCCCTGATCGTCGTACATCGCATAGATACCGCGCCCGTCGGGGGCCCATCGGGGGCTCGTCACCGACCGATCGAGATGGCCGGAGATGACGCGCTTGTTGCCGCCATCCCGGTTCATGACATAGAGCCGCGTCAGTTGGTAACCCTGCCGCCGTTCGTCGTAGCCCAGGTAGGCGATCTGCCGGCCATCGGCCGAGACGGCGGGCGAATTGTCCGGACCGCGACGGTTCGTCAGCTTCATCATGGTCCCGTCGCTGACCGCGAACTGGTAGATCTCGGTATCCATAACGTTCAGTTCGTAGTCGTCCTGGAGGTTGGCCGACAGCAGAATGTGCTCGCCGTCCGGCGTCCATTCCAAGGCACTCCCCCCGAACCCGAATCCGCCGTGATGGCGGTCGCCGCTCGAGAGTTGGCGGGCCGTCCCGCCGTCGGCGGGCACGACGAACAGATGCATGTAGCCGGGCGGGATCTCTCCGATACCGTCGAACCGAAAAATCAGCTTGTCGGTATACTTGGCCGGCGGCGCCCACTTTGCGCCTGGAGGCGCCGGTGGGAGTTCTCCGATCTTCAACGGCGCGGCGAGCACGAGCTTACTGAAGGCGAGCTGCGTGCCGTCGGGCGACCAGCTGAGGCCCATCGGTGGCTCGGTAACATTGGTGACCGCCGCGGTCTGCCCGCTCTCCATCCACCGCATGTAGATCTGGGGATTGCCATCTCGGTTCGAGATGTAGCCGAGGCGCTTCCCGTCCGGTGACCAGCGCGGCGTGTTGTCGTTGTAGTGACCGGTGGTGAGCGGCCGCTGCCCGGCCCCATCGGCCCCAATGATCCACAGGTTCGAGTACCGCGTGTCGCTCATGATGTCCGAGTACTGGCGGACATAGACGATCCATTGGCCGTCTGGCGAGATCTGCGGATCGGCCGCGAACTCCAGCTCGAAGAGATCCTTGGGGGTAAACCGATCGGCTTGGGCCCGGAGCGGAATCACTCCCATCCCCAACATCAGACTAACGCAGAGGACACTCGTGCGGGGTAGGCGTGGCATAGCAGCGTTCTCCTGAAGAAAGCGGAATGAGAGATGAGTCATTGTGCGAATCGGCACGACCGACCGGTTGAATTACGGTGGCCGGCGGGGCGCCGTCAAGGAGGCGTTGGGTGGGTCGGGGATCCGTTATGTCGATCGAATCGACCGCAGCATTTCGGTCCAAGTCGGTTCCTTACCATACATCAGAATGCCCATCCCGAAGATCTTGCCGGCCGCCCGTCGCATGAACGCCACCGCAGCGATCAGCAGAGCCAAGGAGAGCAGTATTTCCCAGATCGGGACGGTCGTGAGCATCAACCGCAATGGGAGAAATGCCGGCGACGTGAGGGGAAAGATGGCAAAGAACTGCGTCAGGGCCGTGTCAGGGGTGCTCAGTCGGTACAGGGCCATTACGAGCGGAATCATGGGCAGCATCAGGAGACTCCCGCGCGCGGACGTATTGGGATCGTCGATGGTGGCGGCAATGGCGCCATACACCGTGTTCCAGAAAAGGAAACCAGCCACAGCGATGGGGATGAGGGCGAGCCAGATTTCCGGTCCCACCACACCCAACGGAATCGGAATGTCGCGTCCAAAGAGCCGTGAGACGGCAAGGAACACGACGATTGCGACCAAATACGTGAAGAGCGTCGCCAGGGCAACGAGAGAGATGCCGAGGATCTTGCCGTCAATCCATGTCTGCGCTGAGATGGCGGAAACCACCTGCTCGGTAACGCGATGCTGCTTCTCTCCGGTGATCGCGATAAACTGAAACGCCATCCCCAAGAACACGGCAACCATCATCACCACGACGATGACGATGGCCGTGACGCGTTCGGGACCGCTTGTTGGTGCCGTAGCGCCTTCGGCATAACTGACGTCGACCGTAATCGGCGCGAGCACTGCAGCGAGTTGCTCGATCGACAGCCCGACGGTCTGGAGTTCGGCCGCCCGGCGCGCCTCGGTCAGCCCTGTCTCCAACTCGCCGAGCCAATGCGGCTCGGTCTTGACCACGAGGGATGCCCGGTCGGTGCTCTCGATGATGAGCAGTGCATCGAGCTCATCCGCCGCAACCGCCAGGCGGAGTGCCGATGTTGAACGGTCATCGTCAGGAGCCAGCTGAATACGGCTGTCTTCGGCCAAAGTGAAAGGGAGCACCTCCAAGCCCACCACGACGAGCGTGATCGGCTTCCCGCGCCCTCGGTTGACCAGTGCGGTTCCGCCCCATACGGCGAGACCAATGACCAGCGACATTACCAACGTCAAGACTTGATCGCGGATCTTGAACCAGCGCCAGAATTCCCAGATGACCACTTCGTACATCAATCGAGCGCGGCTCATGCCGTCTCCTCGGTCGATGACGAAGCCACGTCGTTGGCGATATGCTGCACGTAGATGTCGTGAAGACTGATCGGCTCTGAGTGAATCGAATGGACCTCGGTCTCACTTGCCACCGCATGCAAGAGCGCGGAGAGTGGCTCGCCCCGACGAACGTACAAGGCCACCTCGCCACTCGGCGTGATTTCCGCCCGGTCGACCGCCCGGAGGGAGGCGAGTCGGCTCACGTCGGGATCGCCTTCGACCTTCAATAGGATCCGGCTCGACGCACTTGCGGTTCGACGAATTTCATCGATGGTGCCCTGCAAGACACGCCGACCGCGATTCATGAGCAGAACGCGGTCCGCGAGTCGCTCGACCAATTGCATCTGGTGCGCGCTCAACAAGACGGTCGTCCCGCTGTCGCGGAGCTCCCGCAGGATATCGAGGAACAAGTCTTGATTGATAGGATCCAACCCGGAGAACGGCTCGTCCAGCACGGCAAACAACGGGCGGTGAATAACAGAGGCAATGAACTGCACCTTCTGCTGATTTCCTTTGGAGAGCGTATCCAGCTTTTCCTGCGCCCGGTCGAGCAGGTCGAGCCGTTCGAGCCACTGCTCCGCAACGAGGCGTGCGGCGGCGCGCTCCATGCCGCGAATGACTCCCATGAAAATGAGCGTCTTGAGGACAGGGATCCCGGTGTAGAGGCCACGGTCCTCGGGGAGGTAGCCCACGTGCTGTGCCGGAAGGGTGTTGGTCGGCGCATCCTCGGTGAGAAACCGGATGCTTCCCGCGTCCGGGCGAATGATGCCTATGAGCATCCGGACCATGGTGGTTTTCCCCGCACCGTTCGGGCCGAGGAGTGCAAAGATCTCACCGCGCTGTACGCCGAACGACAGCCCATCGACGGCAGTGACGGTCCCAAAGCGCTTTGTGACATCGTTCGTCTCGAGCAGCATGTTGGTCACGTGAGAGCCTTGTTTGGGCACGGTCATCGAGTTGACTGCAATGCGTAACTCACTTACAGATTACGTAACTTATCACCAGGGAGTTTCACTTGACGTAAGATATTGACTCGTAAGGAGTTATAAGACACATGTTAGGATCGACGGCCAGGGTCCGGGGGACGGATTGGCGTCCGCGCTGTACCCGAAGAACAGCCCATCGACGGCAGTGACGGCCCCAAAGCACTTTGTGACCTCGTTCGCCTCGAGTAGCAGGTTGGTCACGTAGAGCCTTACTTGGGCACTGTCATCGAGCTGATGATAGGTGCGACAGGAAGGGCGTCGAGGTCGACAACGCGGCCGTCTTTGATCACCGAGTGGATGCTGCGATAGTTCCGTGCACTTGCTAGGGGATTCTCGTCGAGGATGACCAGATCGGCGATCTTCCCGGCTTCGAGCGTGCCGATGTCCGCGTCCAGCTCGTATGCCCTGGCAATGTGAATGGTAGCCGATTTCAAAATCTCCATCGGCTCCATTCCCCTCTCCTCGAACGCCACCAACGCATTGAAGTGGCTTTCACCGAGCTTGACCCTCGGATCGACGCTATCGGCGGCGATACTTTCCGACTCCGCCGCCAGCACGGGATTCTCGATCCCCGCGTCGGTCGAGACCAACATCGTGACGCCGGCTTTGATCATGTTACGGTGATTGGTCTTCGCGAGCTTCATATATGGAGTGAGGACCCAGTCCGGAACATGTTCGAGCAGTGCGTCCAGTCGTCTCTGCGTAATCGCCAAAGCGGAGATGGCGACCCCTCGGTCGACCAGTTTTTGGATGGTCTCGTCGGGTATGGGCGTCGTGGGTCCCGAAATGCCACCATGCGTCACGATGTCCACGCCGGCTTCGATGGCCATCTCCAGACTCTCGACCGATGTCGTATGGGCCTGAACGGTAATGCCGGCTCTGTGTCCTTCGTCGACGATCACTCTCTGCACCCGCGGCGAGAACGAAATGAAGTTCATATCGATGTGGCCGCTCGCTCCGTACTTGAGGAAATCGACATCCTTGCTGGTGTACTCCCGGATAATCGGGCGCACTTCGTCCGGGGTCATCCAGAGCAGTCGCCGCCCGGTGTTCTCTTCCCAGGCGTCGTTGATGCGCTTGGCAAACGCCTTGCTGACATGTGGGGCCGCCTCGGCACGGAGATCTGCGGACAAGGGCCCATCAAAGCCGATGAGGTTGCCGGCAAGATAGATGCGGCTACCGGGCGCTTTACCCGCATTGATCATGTCCCGGGCCTGCACCAGAGCGGCGCGTGGCCCCCGGGTGTCGAATACCGTGGTCTGGCCGGTCTTCAGAGTGATCTGCGCCGCCTCGAGGATGATCTCGTGGTTGCGGTCCTCGTACTTGATGAGGGTTTCCAGATCAATGTTGAGGAACAGATGCAGGTTGGCGTCCATCAAGCCGGGGATGACGTATTTGTCACGCGCATCGATTCTCCTCGCTGACTCGGGAATCGTCACTTCTCCGGATGCGCCGACTGCCGTGATCCGGCCGTCGGTGATCAGGAGAACGCCATTTCTCAACGGATCGTTACCGGTACCGTCGATGATCGTGGCGCCGGTTATCGCAAGGGTCTGCGCCTGTGCCGATGCGGCAACGGCCGATGCGGCTACAGCAAAGAGAAAACTGATGAGGATAGATGCTGAATGTGCCCTGGGTGTCAGCATGTCGGTTGCTCCGGCTGCGGAATTATCCTCCCTATCTTGTTGCGACCTTGCGGGTTTTGCTAGTACTTACTGACACAGATCCGCGTAATGTTGTCGTGCCCGGTAATCGTCCATCGGCGGCAGGCCGGTGTCGATTTCCGCCCGGTCGACAGCCCGGAAGGAGGGCAAGGCACGGTCACGTCAGCGCCTTATTCGGGCACAATCATCGAGCTGATGATAGGTGCGACGGGAAGGGCGTCGAGGTCGACAACTCGGCCGTCCTTGATCACCGAATGGATGCTGCGATAGTTCCGCGCACTTGCTAGCGGATTCTCGTCGAGGATGACCAGATCGGCGATCTTCCCTGCTTCGAGCGTGCCGATGTCCGCGTCCAGCTTGTATGCCCTGGCAATGTGGCTGGTAGCCGATTTCAAAATCTCCATCGGCTCCATTCCCCTTTCCTCGAACGCCACCAACGCATTGAAATGACCTTCGCCGAGTTTCACCCTCGAATCGACGCTATCGGCGGCGAGATTTTCCGACTCCGCCGCCAGCACGGGATTCTGGATACCCGCGTCGGTCGAGACCAACATCGTGACGCCGGCTTTGATCATGTTACGGTGATTGGTCTTCGCGATCTTCATATATGGAGTGAGGACGCTTTCCGGAGCGTTTTCAAGCAGCGCATCCAGCCGTCTCTGCGTAATCGCCAAGGCGGAGATGGCGGTCCCTCGGTCGACCAGTTTTTGGATGGTCTCGTCGGGTATGGGCGTCGTGGGTCCTGAAATGCCACCATGCGTCACGATGTCCACGCCGGCTTCGATGGCTATGTCCAGACTCTCGACCGATGTCGTATGGGTCTGAACCGTGATCCCGGCTCTGTGTCCTTCCTCGACGATCACTCTCTGCACCCGCGGCGAGAACGTGATGAAATTCATATCGACGTGGCCGCTGGCACCGTACTTGAGCAAATCGACATCCTTGCGGGCGTACTCCCGGATAACCGAGCGCACTTCCTCGGGGAGCATCCACAGCAGTTGCCGCCCGGTGTCCTGTTCCCAGGTCTCGTTGATGCGCCTGGCGAACGCCTTGCTGACATATGGGGCCGCCCGGCCACGGAAATCCGCCGACAAGGGCCCATCAAAGCCGATGATGTTGCCGGCAAGATAGATGCGGCTACCGGGCGCTTCACCCGCATTGATCATGTCCCGAGCCTTGGCGAGAGCGGCGCGTGGTCCCCATGTGTCGAATACGGTGGTCTGGCCGGTCTTCAGAGCGATCTGCGCCGCCTCGAGGACGATCTCGTGGTAGCGGCCCTCGTACTTGATGAGGGTTTCCAGATCGCCGTTGAGGAACAAATGCAGGTTGGCGTCCATCAGCCCGGGGATGACGTATTTGCCACGCGCATCGATTCGCGTCGCCGATTGCGGAATCGTCACTTCTCGAGATGTGCCGACTGCCGTGATCCGGTCGCCGGTGATCAGGACAACGCCATTTCTCAGGGGATCGTTACCGGTACCATCGATGATCGTGGCGCCGGTTATCGCAAGAGTCTGCGCCTGTGCCGATGCGGCAACAGCAAACAGAAAACTGATGAGGATGGATGCTGAATGCGCCCTTCTCGACAACATATCGGTTCCTCCGTGTGAGGCTGACCACCGTTACAGAAGCTTTAGGAGAGGCTTCTTGACCATGGTGAACCTGGCACCTTTTTCTGCTTCTGGCTATCCGTCCGACCGATCGAACTGCGGGATGCCATGTTGACCCGCTATTCACGAACGTCTACATAGAGGACTCGAAGCGGCGTGAACAACCTTCACAGAATTCACGGCTAGCCACAAAGCGAGGGAATTGGTAATGAAAGCGGCGCTGTTCGGAGAATTTGGCGGGCCCATCACGGTGGAAACCGTTTCCGATCCTTCGCCGCCCGACGACGGCGTCGTGTTGCGAGTGCTGGCAAACGGCATCTGCCGCAGCGACTGGCATGCCTGGATGGGGCATGACCCCGACGTCAAGTCACTGCCCCATGTGCCCGGACATGAAGTCTGCGGGATCGTGGAAGCGGTCGGCCCCAAGGTTCAAAGATGGAAGTCCGGTGACCGTGTGATTCTACCGGTGGTCTCCGGCTGCGGCCGCTGCGCTGACTGCCTCGACGGCCACACCCAGGTTTGTGCCCAGCAGTTTCAACCGGGATTCACGGCCTGGGGCTCGTTTGCGCAATTCGTAGCCGCCCCTTACGCGGACACCAACCTGGTCGCCGTACCCGATGCGATGGACGATGTCATTGCGGCCGCAATTGGCTGCCGTGTCACCACCGCTTTTAGAGTAGTTGCGCAACGGTCACGCCTGAAGGCCGGCGACTGGGTTGCCGTGCACGCGTGCGGCGGGGTCGGCCTGTCAGCGGTCATGATTGCCACGGCGTGTGGCGCCAGCGTCGTGGCGGTGGATATTGACGATGGGCGCTTGAACATTGCCCGAACAGTGGGTGCGGTGCACACGATCAATGCGCGACAAATCGACGATATACCCCAAGCCATTGTGGAAATGACCGGGGGCGGCGCACATGTATCGATTGACGCCCTTGGCAGCCGCACAACGTGCCGCAACTCCATTCTCGGGTTGCGCCGGCGAGGCCGACACGTTCAGGTCGGTCTGATGCTGGGCGGGGATCAGGATGCGCCTTTGCCAATCGATCGCGTGATCGCCTGGGAACTGGAACTGGTGGGATCTCACGCCATGGCAGCGCATACATTCCCCCAGCTGTTTGCCATGATCGAAGGAGGCAAACTCGACATCTCCCGGCTGGTGGGACGCACTGTCGATCTCGCCGAGGGCGCTGAAGTGCTTCAGCGGCTGAATGATTTCGAGGAGAGGGGTTTCACCGTCATCACGTCATTCGATTAGCTCATGGGACCGAGCTTCGACGAGCTCTACGCCGACGTCCCGGCCGATCAACGAGAAGGCCTCAGGGCCTTTCGTCAGAGCGAACGACAGGCAGAGATCGAACTCGACGGTCGGAAGTGGCGCTACGTCTCGAGCGGGCACGGTGTATGGCGGGGTTGGGGTTCTAGCGGGTGCTGAAAAAAGCCACAAGGCGGCGGCAGCCGAGGGGAGCGGGCTGAGGACGCCGGGACGCCGGGGCGCCCGGCCGGGACATAAGCCCCCGAACCAGCCCGGTTTCCTTATGGCGGGTTCCGGACCGAGCGCCCCGGCGTCCAACGCGTCCGGCGCCCGCTCCCCTCGGCTGCCGCCGCGTCTGCCTTTTTCAGCACCCTGCTAGGACGAGGCTGGTGCCGCGCCCCGCCCGGCGGTAGACTGATCTTGGATTGATTTTGCCCAAGGGGAAAGAGCGATGTCGTTGACCAGACGCGATCTGATCAAAGCGATGGGGGTGGCGGGTGCTGCGGCGGCCATCGGGCCCGCTGACGTGTTGGGGGCGATTCCTCAGGCGCGACGTTCGCTCCGGATACTGTTTATCGGCGGAACCGGGTTCATCGGTCCCCACATGGTGCGTAGGGCCCTGGCCAGAGGACACTCGGTCACGTTGTTCAATCGGGGGCGGACCAATCCCCATCTCTTTCCCAACGTGGAGAAGTTCCGTGGGGACCGCGACGGCGGCCTGGGCGTACTGCGGGGCAAGTCGTGGGACGCGGTCATCGACACGTCGGGCTACGTCCCGCGCGTGGTTCGAGAGTCGGCCGAGCTCCTGCGGGATAACGTCCATCGCTACCTGTTCATCTCCACAGGCGACGTCTACGCCGACTTTGTCAAGATCGGTCTCGACGAGGACTACACGCTGGACACCATCGACGACCCCACCAACGAGGACCCGTCCAAACACTACGGTCCCCTCAAGGTTTTGTGCGAGCAGGCGGTGATGGACACGTATCCCGGCCGCAACACGATCCTCCGCCCGGGGTGGATAATCGGCGCCGGGGATTACAATTCCATCTCGGCGTATTGGCCTATGCGGATCCACTACGGTGGTGATGTGTTGGCCCCCGGCGATCCCAGCGACCCCCTGCAGATCATCGACGCCCACGACCTCGCCAAGTTCGTGATCAAGATCCTGGAAGAGGACATCAACGGGATCTACAACACGCTCGGCCCCAAGGCGCCGCTTACGACAGCCGAGTTCTTGTATGGCATCCGTGCCGTCACCAGCAGCCCAGTGCAATTCACCTGGGTCTCAGCGGACTTCCTGGCCGAGATGGATGTGGGGGCCATGACCGATTTGCCGATTTGGTTCCCACCGCGCGACGACTACCCGACGCCGGCTCCGTTCGAGCCTGGCGCGAAAGGCTTCCATCAGATGAGTCCCCAGCGTGCCGTCGCCGCTGGGCTCACCTTCCGTCCGCTGGCGGAGACCGCGCGCAGCATCATCGAAGAGTTTCTTTCCCGAGGCGAGACCTGGGAGGCGAGACGGCGGCGCTTCGGGTTGTCCCGCAAACGAGAAGCCGAGCTGTTGGCGGCTTGGCGGGAGCGGATGGGGTAGCTGCTGGGGACGTGAGACGGGAGAAGTAAGAAGTGAGAAGTAAGAGGTGAGAAGGCCCCACCGCCCCCCTGGGCGTGGGAAGGGTGGCCCTCTCACTTCTTACTTCTTCCTTCTTACTCGTCGGCACCAGTCTAGGAGGTCAAGATGATTCGAGCATGGCTCGGCGCAATATGCGCATCCTTCGTCGTTGGAACGCCGGTCGCGGCCCAGGTCCAACAACAGTTCGATCTGCGGATCCCAATGCGGGACGGAGTGGAGTTGTCGGCCAACCTCTGGACCCCCAGCACCTCGGGGCCGTTCCCCACCGTGTTGATACGGACGCCCTACATCAAGGCCAACCCGCGGTACGCGAGATTGGGTCAGGAATATGCCGAGCGAGGGTACGCGTTGATCGTGCAAGACGCCCGCGGTCGAGGTGACTCGGAGGGGAAGTTCGACTTCTTCTTCGCCGACGGGGAGGACGGTTACGACACCATCGAATGGGTCGCGCGGCAACCCTGGTCGAACGGCCGCATCGGAATGGTGGGTGGGTCGTACCTCGCCTCGGTACAGTGGCTCGCCGCCCGCGAGCAGCCGGAGCACCTGTCATGCATAATCCCCCAGGCGCCGGCCGGGGATTACTTCGACGAGCTCCCTTACATCGGCGGCGCGTTCCTGATGCAATGGGCGCTGAGATGGATCAACGGCACCTCGGCGCGAGTGGCACAGGGCCCCGTGCTGGCCACCACCGACTGGGAAGAGGTTTTTCAGCACCGACCGCTCCTCACCATGGACGAGGCGATGGGACGGCGGATGCAACTGTACCGCGACTTCCTGCAACACAGCACGAGCGACGCCTATTGGCGACGTATTCTGTTCACGCCCGACGACTTCCGAGGGATCGACATTCCGGCACTCGAATTCACCGGCTGGTTCGATTCCGATCAACCGGGAACAATACGGTACTGGTACGGCATGCAGGAGCACTCGCCGGCCAGGGATCGCCAGAACATCATCATCGGGCCCTGGACGCACGGCGGCGCGATCAGCGGCGGCAGCAGAACCCTCGGAGATTTCGAGTTTACCGGTGAGTCGATCGTCGACACCGATTCACTCCACCTCGAATACTTCGACTATTGCCTCAAGGGAACGTCGTCGTCTTTCGACTTCCCAAAAGCGCGGATCTACACGACGGGCTCGAACGTTTGGCACGACTTCGACGCCTACCCGCCGAGGGAGATGGAGCCGCAGAGTCTGTACCTCACGAGTGGCGGGAGAGCCAATAGCCTCATCGGCGATGGACGACTTTCGTGGACCGTTCCTGGTGACGCGCCTCCCGATCGCTACACCTACGATCCCAAGCACCCCGTCCCCTCACCCACCAATCGCGACCGCAACGGCCGGATCGACCTCTCCTATGGCATGGACCAACGCCCGAACCAGCGCCGGGACGACGTGCTCGTGTATACCAGTGACGTGCTCACGGAGCCGGTTGAGATGATTGGCCCGGTCGAGGTCGTGCTCCACGCAGCCACCGACGCCCGCGACACTGATTTCACCGCCAAGATCACGGATGTCTATCCGGACGGGCGCGCACTCAAGCTCGGATGGTGGGAGACCGGTGTCATCCGGGCGCGCTACCGAAACGGCTTTGACAAGGAGGAACTCTTGACCCCGGGCGCGGTCGAGGAATACACGATCAAGCTCGGACACATGGGACACACGTTTCTACCCGGGCACCAGATCCGGATCGAGATCTCGAGCAGTGCCGCGCCATTTCTCAACCCGAACCAAAACACGGGGAATCCCGTCGCGACGGACACCGAATGGAAGGTGGCGCACCAGACGATCTACCACGACCAGGCTCGGCTGTCGCGCGTGGTGCTGCCCGTGATCCGAAGACCGGTGTTAGTGAGGTGAGGGACTCCCCCCGCCCCCGCTCCCAACCCCAGGGAGGAGTCTAGCAGGTTGCGGAAAAATTGATGGTGAGCCGCGTTTGTCCGGGTAACACGACGGTGTACCAGCGTGCGGTCCCCTATTACCGCCCCCGCGGTGCGGTCGGCGTGACGAATGCGGCCCACACTGCCCCATCAGGGGCTGCCTCCGGCCAGGGTCAGGGTGCGTATCCGCATCAGATTGTAGACCGCGGCCGTGAACGTAAACACCCACCCGACCCGCGGGGTCCCGCGATGTCGGAGTTTGCGTAACAACCCAATCGTCTTGCCCCACCCGTAGATCTCTTCCACTTTTTTGCGCTGCCGTTGACTGATCGCATAGCTGGGATGGCGCGTCGTCCGGCCATCCACCGCGCTCCGCAACCGCGTGCGGTGCACGTTCGGCGTGACGTGGGGCGTCCAGCCCAACGCCCGCAGCGTGTCGACAAACCCGCACCGATCATAACCCTTGTCCGCCCCCAACGTCCGACGCCGGGCCGTCGGCGGTAAGCTCCCCACCATCGCCAGCGCACTCGCACACTCCGCCTCGTAGCCGGGCTGCGTCACGTCGGTCGCCACCACGAGCCCGTGCCGATTATCCATCAACACACTCGCCAAGTACGCCAATTGCGCGCCTTGCCCCCCACTCTTCCGCGTCAACCGCGCCTCCGGGTCCGTCCGCGACGCATGCGTCGCATTCGTCCGTTTCTCCTGGCGAAACGTCACGCTCGGATTCCCCGGATCATCGTCCGTTGGCGGGCGGGTGCCGGCCTTCGGCTGAAAACTCTTCTGACTCGCCCACGCGTCCAGCAAGGTCCCGTCGACGGTGAAATGCTCATTCGACAACAACGCCCGCCGCTCCGCCTCCTGTAACACTTCGGCCAGAAACGCATCCGCGATGCCCCCCTCGACCAGCCGCGTCCGATTCTTCGTAAAGACCGTCGGCACCCACACCGCGTCGTCCAGATTCAACCCCACAAACCATCGGTACAGGATGTTGTAATCGAGCTGCTCCATCAGCTGCCGCTCGCTCCGGATCGTATACACCACCTGCAGCAATAACGCGCGTAACAAATGTTCCGGGGGAATCGACGGCCGGCCCCGCCGCGCGTACAGCCGGTCCAACTGCGGCGAGAGCCGGGCTAACACCGGGTCCACCAGCGCCCGCAGGGCGCGCAACGGATGGTCGGAGGGCACCCGATCCTCCGCACTGATATAGCTGAACAGCGCCGACTGATTCGTCTTGTTCCCGCGCATCGTGGCACTCCCATCGAGGTCCCTCTACGATAAGAACTTCCGGCTCGCGATGCTATCGTCCATTACCCGACTTTTTCCGCAACCTGCTAGGAGGAGGAGGGAGGAGGCCGCCCCACCCTTCCCCAGGTGGGGTGGGCGCGGCCTCCTCCCTCCCAAACTCCTCCCTCCTCCCCCGGGGGGGGTGGAAACTCCTCCCTGGGGTTGTGGAGGGGTTGAGTGGCATCTCCGCGACAATATCGTGGTCGAAAATTGAGAGGAGGCTGAAGATGAGAAACGCTACCAACACTGCGAACCCCCTGCGGTGCCGAGGTCGTGGCGGCTCGCAATTGCGGTATGGCTTGGCGCAGTCGCGGCCGGATTGTTAATCGGAGCGCCGGCCGCCGCTCAGGTCCAGCAACGGTTCGACCTCCGCATCCCGATGCGGGACGGGGTGGAGTTGTCAGCCAACCTCTGGACGCCACGCACCCCGGGGCCGTACCCCACCGTGCTGATGCGTACGCCCTACATCAAGGCTAATGAGCGGTATCCGAAGCTGGGTCGCTTGTACGCCGAGCGCGGTTATGCTTTGATCGTTGAAGACGTGCGCGGTCGCGGAGACTCAGATGGGCGGTTCGACTTCTGGTTCGCCGACGCGGAGGACGGCTACGACACCATCGAATGGGTCGCGAGGCAACCCTGGTCGAACGGCCGCGTCGGAATGGTGGGTGGGTCGTACCTCGCCACGGTACAGTGGCTCGCCGCCCGCGAGCAGCCGGAGCATCTGACATGCATGATTCCCCAGGCGCCGGCCGGGGATTACTTCGACGAGCTACCGTACATCGGCGGCGCGTTCCTGATGCAATGGTCGCTGAGCTGGATCAACGGCACCTCGGCGCGAGTGGGACAGGGCCCCGTGCTCGCCATCACCGACTGGGAAGAAGTTTTTCAGCACCGACCGCTCCTCACCATGGACGAGGCGATGGGACGGCGCATGCCGTTGTATCGCGATTTCCTGACGCACAGCACGCACGACGCCTACTGGAAACGGCTCTTGTTCACGCCCGACGACTTCCGAGCGATCGACATTCCTGCACTCGAATTCACCGGATGGTTTGACGGTGATCAGCCCGGCACCATGAAGTACTGGCGCGGGATGCAGGAACATTCACCGGCCAAAGATCGACAGCACATCATCATCGGGCCCTGGACGCACGGCGGCGCGATCAGAGGCGGCAGCAGAACCCTCGGAGATTTCGAGTTTACCGGCGAGTCGATCGTCGATGTCGATTCGCTCCATCTCACCTTCTTCGACCACTGCCTGAAAGGCACATCGGGAGAGTTCGATTTCCCGCGAGCACGGGTTTATGTGACAGGATCGAGTGAATGGCACGACTTCGATGCCTACCCGCCAAGAGAGGCAGAGCCCCGGAGCCTTTACCTCACGAGCGGCGGCCGAGCCAACAGCCTCTTCGGTGATGGACGACTCGCTTGGACGGTCCCCAACGACGCGCCTCCCGATCGCTATACCTACGATCCCAAGCACCCAGTCCCCTCACCCACCACTCGCGACCGCGACGGCCGGATCGGTACCTCCCATGGCATAGACCAACGCCCGAACCAGCGCCGGGACGACGTGCTCGTGTATACCAGTGACGTGCTCACGGAGCCGGTCGAGATCATCGGCCCCGTCGAGGCGGTGCTTCACGTGGCGACCGACGCACGTGACACCGATTTCACTGCCAAGATCACGGATGTCTATCCGGACGGGCGCGCACTCCAGCTCGGATGGTGGGAGGCCGGTGTCATCCGGGCGCGCTACCGAAACGGCTTTGACAAGGAGGAACTCTTGACCCCGGGCGCGGTCGAGGAATACACGATCAAGCTCGGACACATGGGGCACACGTTTCTACCCGGGCACCAGATCCGGATCGAGATCTCGAGCAGTGCCGCGCCGTTCATCAACCCGAATCAGAACACCGGTAATCCGGTCGCTACAGACACCGAGTGGAAGGTGGCGCATCAGACGATCTACCACGACCAGGCCCGGCCGTCGCGAGTGGTGCTGCCGGTGACCCGAAGGGCGGTGATACAGTAGGGAGGAGTCTAGCAGGTTGCGGAAAAAGTCGGGTAATGGACGATAGCATCGCGAGCCGGAAGTTCTTATCGTAGAGGGACCTCGATGGGAGTGCCACGATGCGCGGGAACAAGACGAATCAGTCGGCGCTGTTCAGCTATATCAGTGCGGAGGATCGGGTGCCCTCCGACCATCCGTTGCGCGCCCTGCGGGCGCTGGTGGACCCGGTGTTAGCCCGGCTCTCGCCGCAGTTGGACCGGCTGTACGCGCGGCGGGGCCGGCCGTCGATTCCCCCGGAACATTTGTTACGCGCGTTATTGCTGCAGGTGGTGTATACGATCCGGAGCGAGCGGCAGCTGATGGAGCAGCTCGATTACAACATCCTGTACCGATGGTTTGTGGGGTTGAATCTGGACGACGCGGTGTGGGTGCCGACGGTCTTTACGAAGAATCGGACGCGGCTGGTCGAGGGGGGCATCGCGGATGCGTTTCTGGCCGAAGTGTTACAGGAGGCGGAGCGGCGGGCGTTGTTGTCGAATGAGCATTTCACCGTCGACGGGACCTTGCTGGACGCGTGGGCGAGTCAGAAGAGTTTTCAGCCGAAGGCCGGCACCCGCCCGCCAACGGACGATGATCCGGGGAATCCGAGCGTGACGTTTCGCCAGGAGAAACGGACGAATGCGACGCATGCGTCGCGGACGGACCCGGAGGCGCGGTTGACGCGGAAGAGTGGGGGGCAAGGCGCGCAATTGGCGTACTTGGCGAGTGTGTTGATGGATAATCGGCACGGGCTCGTGGTGGCGACCGACGTGACGCAGCCCGGCTACGAGGCGGAGTGTGCGAGTGCGCTGGCGATGGTGGGGAGCTTACCGCCGACGGCCCGGCGTCGGACGTTGGGGGCGGACAAGGGTTATGATCGGTGCGGGTTTGTCGACACGCTGCGGGCGTTGGGCTGGACGCCCCACGTCACGCCGAACGTGCACCGCACGCGGTTGCGGAGCGCGGTGGATGGCCGGACGACGCGCCATCCCAGCTATGCGATCAGTCAACGGCAGCGCAAAAAAGTGGAAGAGATCTACGGGTGGGGCAAGACGATTGGGTTGTTACGCAAACTCCGACATCGCGGGACCCCGCGGGTCGGGTGGGTGTTTACGTTCACGGCCGCGGTCTACAATCTGATGCGGATACGCACCCTGACCCTGGCCGGAGGCAGCCCCTGATGGGGCAGTGTGGGCCGCATTCGTCACGCCGACCGCACCGCGGGGGCGGTAATAGGGGACCGCACGCTGGTACACCGTCGTGTTACCCGGACAAACGCGGCTCACCATCAATTTTTCCGCAACCTGCTAGGAGGGAGGAGGGAGGAGGCCACACCACCCTTCCCCAGGTGGGGTGGTGGGGCCTCCTCCCTCCCAAACTCCTCACTCCTCCCCTGGGCAGGGTTGGGACGGGTGGGAACTCCTCCCTCCCAGACTCCTCTCTGGGTTGGGAGCGGGGCGGGGGGTGATTTTGACCAAACCTGAAACTCGCTCGGGAATCGTGACAATGTTTAGTAACCGCTTGCTCAGACATGTACTGGCCGCCGCAGTGCTTGTCAGCGGCTGCAGCACAGCTCTGGCTGAGCTGGCTTCCGAACCTGAAGTCCGGATCGCGGTAAGACTGGATGACAACGCGCGACTGCAGCCCACCAGCGGTCGTCTGTTTGTGCTGATTCACACCAGCAACGCGCAGACTCCGCGCGAAGTAGCGGGTATGCTCTTCGCGGCTACCGCTGAAAATCCAAGGTTCGGCCGCTATGCACCCCTGTTTGGCACCGACGTGGACGACTGGCAACCGGGCGCCACAACGGTGGTCGACAACGACAATGTCGAGGGCTACCCATTTCACGATTTCAGCGAAGTACCGGCCGGCGACTACTACGTTCAGGCGGTCTTCAACGTCTACACCGAAGTCACCCGCGCCGACGGCCACATCATCAAGGTGCCCATGGATCACTGGGACGGCCAGCAATTCCATATCGCGCCGGGCAACGTGTATTCCGAGGTCAAGAAGGTGCGTTTCGACCCGGCCAATGGGTTTGATGTCGACCTCACCCTGTCGGGGGTGATTCCGTCCATCGAAGAACCCGCCGACACCCGATTCGTCAAGCGCATCAAGTTCAAGAGCCAAAAGGTCTCTGCCTTCTGGAACCACGATATGTATATCGGCGCAACCGTGCGCCTACCCAACAACTACTATGACAACCCGGACAGGGAATATCCGGTGCTCTATTACCAGGCCACTTTCAGGAGAAGGATCGCTTTGTCATTCCGGAACGGCGCCCGGGGCCGACCGGCACGGCGCAGATGATGTACGACGCCTGGGCTGCGGACGATGCACCGCAGATCATTGCCGTCACCTTCCAGCACCCCACCCCCTATTACGACGATTCATATGCGGTCAACTCCGCCAATAACGGCCCCTACGGTGACGCCATCCTGGAAGAGCTGATTCCCGTCATCGAGGACAGATTCCGCATTATCAAGCAACCCTGGGCGCGGGTACTGACCGGCGGTTCCACCGGTGGCTGGGTATCGGCGGCGTTGCAGATATATCACCCCAGATTCTTTGGCGGCACTTGGAGCTTTTGCCCGGACCCCGTGGACTTCCGCCGCTCCCCGCTGGTGAACTTGTACGAGGACAACAACGCCTTCTACGTCCCCGGTCAGCAGTGGGTCAAAACCGAGCAACTTCTGTCCCGCAGCGTCGAAGGCGACCCGTTCAACACCGTGCGCCGCGCGAGCCAATTGTCCCGCGCGCTGGGCAGCCACCAGCGTTCGGCAGAGGCGGTGGATAACTGGAACGCACTGTTCGGACCGGTGGGATCGGACGGTTACCCGATGCCGGTGTGGGATCACCAGACTGGCGAGATCGACAAAGACCTGGTTCTGTACTGGCGCGACAACGGATATGACCTGCGCTTCTACCTGGAACAGAACTGGGAAGCCATCGGCCAGGACCTGGAGGGCAAACTGCACTTCGGATGTGGCGCTATGGATGAATTCTACCTCAACGTCTCCATGTACAAGATGGAGGAGTTCCTGGAGAAAACCGAAAACCCCTATTACGGAGGCTGGGTCCGGTTCGTGCCCCGGGTGGGCCACTCCATGTCCGGTTACAACGGCCTGACCCTGGTCGACCTACTGCAGGAGATGCTGGTGCATATCGCCGCCAACGCCCCGCAAGGCACAGACACTTCGCACTGGAATGTCCCTGCAGGCAAACGAATATCTCTGTGACCTCCATTTCCCTCGGTGCTCTCTGTGGCACCAGACAGAACTCACCAAGCAACCGATAATCCGGCTAGCGTTTCGGTAGCCGCTCATCGCCCCAGGTCCTGTACTTAGGAGATTTGCCGCATGCCTGGATGGTTCCGCAGGTACTTACTGCCGGGCTTCGTCTTTCAGTCCATCATTATCGGCGGTGGGTACGGGACCGGGCGGGAGTTGGTCGAGTTCTTCCTCCAGTACGGGCCCCTGGGTGGGTTGTTGGGTCTTCTGATCCCGACCCTCGTCATCGTCACCGGATCCTGCATGATCAGCTTCGAGTTCGCTCGGGCGTTCCACGCGTACGACTACCGGAGCTTCTTCGGGCGGCTGATCGGCCGGGGCTGGATCCTCTACGAGATCTCGTTTCTCATCTTCCTGTTGCTGATCCTTGCCGTGCTGGGGTCGGCGGCGGGGAACTTCCTGCTGGAGACTTTTGACGTCCCGTACGCCGTTGGGGTGACCGGACTCCTGCTGGCAGTCTCGTTCCTGGTCTTCAAGGGCACCGGTACGATCGAGGGCTTTTTGACCCTTTGGTCGTTTGTGCTCTATGGCGTGTACCTCGTGTTCTTCGTGTGGTCCATGGGCACGTTCGGCGACCAGGCGATGGCGGCGCTGGGCACCGGAGAGATTCGGGAGGGGTGGCTCAACTCGGGCGTTCGGTACGCCGCGGCCACCGTTGGATTGATTCCAGCCATGCTCTTTGCCACCCGGCATATCCGGAGCCGTCGCGAGGCCCTCTGGGCCGGCTTCCTCGCGGGCCCCATCAGCATCCTCCCCGCTATCCTTTTCTACTTTGCCATGGTGGGGCAGTACCCGGCGATCGTGGAACGGCCGGTCCCCGCCAATTACCTGCTAGAGGTGCTCGGATCCCGTCCCTTCCAGATTTTCTTCCAGGTGATGCTGTTCGGTACGCTGATCGAAACGGGGAGTGGGCTCATCCATGCGTTCAACGAGCGGCTAGCAGGCAGCCTGGAGTCCGGTGGACGGGCGCTAGCGAATTGGGTACGCCCAGCCGTTGCGATCGGTCTACTGGTGCTGGCCGCCGCCCTCACTCGCTTCGGTATCATCGGCCTGATCGCTCAGGGCTACGGGACGATCGCCTCGGTCTTTCTTGCGCTCATGGTGATCCCGCTGGGGACAGTGGGGATCGTCAAGCTACGCCGCGTCTCATCGGATGCGACCACCTAAATACTCCGGGCCGGAATTGCGGCGATTATTCACCGCAGAGACCGCGGAGGGCGCAGAGATTTTTGGACAGGATAGACGGGATCTTGTCATGTGAATGAGGAACAACCCGTTCATCCTGTCATCCTGTCAAAAAGGCCTTTGCTCCCTTCTCATACGTCATCGTATTTGTGAAAAGGCGGACAGGCCGGCGAGGTCGAAGCGGGACGCGGAGTTCACGCAGGGGTATGGCCGAGCCGCTGTTGGACGTGATGACGGCCGAGCTGGTCGATACGAGTGCACCCCAGCAGCGCCAGGTCGCGCTCGAGCTCTTGGCGCAGCAGCTCCAGCACGCGCTCGACGCCCGCCTGACCGCCGGCAGCGAGGCCGTAGAGATAAGGCCGGCCGATCGAGCATGCGTCGGCGCCCAGCGCGAGAGCCTTCAGCACGTGCGTACCACGGCGGATGCCTCCGTCGACGATCAGCTCGAGAGCGTCTCCCACGGCGTCACGCATCGGTGCCACGCAATCGATCGGTGCCGGAGTGCCGTCCAGCTGCCGGCCGCCATGATTGGAGATCATGACGGCGCTGGCCCCGACCTCCACCGCGCGCTTGGCGTCGGCTGGCGACAGCAGGCCCTTGATGACGAAGGGGCCCTGCCACTGGTCGATCAGCCAGGCGATGTCGTCCCAAGACAGGGTGCGGTCGAACTGACTGTTGACGTAACCGATCACCGACACCGTCGACTTCGAGAGCCCGCCGCCATGGGCGATGTTGGCCAGCTGGAAGTCCGAATGGGTCAGGAGGTGGAGCGACCAGTAGGGGTGCGTGGCGAAGCTCCACAGGCTCTTTAGTCCGAAGCGCGGCGGCATGATCATGCCGTGGACCTTGTCTCGCTCTCGGTTGCCGGCGATCGAAGTGTCGACGGTGACGCACAGCGCCTCGAACCCCGACTCCTTGCTGCGCTCGACGAACTCCCGGGTGAGCTCGCGGTCCTTGAGCACGTAGATCTGGAACATCTTGGGGGAGCGAATCGCCGACGCGACATCCTCGATGCTAGCCGTGCCCATGGTGGACAGGGTGTAGAGCGTGCCGAAACGTGCGGCTGCTCGGGCTACGGCAAGCTCGGCCTCGTGGTGGAAGAGCCTCGACATGCCGGTCGGCGCCAGGAAGAACGGCAGCGCCAGCTCCTGCCCGAGAACCCGGGTGTGGAGGTCGATCTTCTCGATGTCGACCAATTGGTTGGGTAGCAGCTCATAGTCGTCGAACGCCTCGATGTTTCGTCGCAGGGTCACCTCGTCGTCGGCGCCACCGTCGAGGTAGTGGAACATCGGAGCGGGCAGGCGGCGCCGTGCGAGTGCCCTGAGGTCCTCGGTGTTGTGGCAACGCGCTAGCCGGCGAGTGCTACTCATGCCACTCCTTGAGCACCCGCTTCGCCACTTTCTCGGTGGGGGTCTTGGGGAGGGCATCGAGGAAGCGCACGCAGCTTGGCACCATGTATCGGGCCATCCGATCACGGCAGAACTCGAGTAGATCGTCGTTCGACAGCTCGTGTTCCTTCTTGAGTACGACCGCGACGGCCACGTCTTCCTCGGTGAACTCGCTGGGTACGCCGTAGGCTGCGACCTCGAGCACGGCAGGATGCGATTCGATCACCTGCTGAATCTCAAATGGCGAGATGTTCTCGCCGCGGCGCCGGATCGCGTCCGTCTTGCGCCCTTCGAAGAACAGGTTGCCGTCTTCGTCGAGCCGGCCCAGATCGCCGGTATGGAACCAGCCGCCTCGGAACACCTCCTCGTTCATCTCGGACATGCGGTAGTAGCCGGTCATCATCAGGTGACGGTCCTCGTCGTCCGTCGGCCGGACGATGATCTCACCGATCTCGCCTGGTCCCAGGGGGTCGTCGTCGACGTCGACGATGCGGAGCTGGTACTCGGCAATGCAGCGACCGCACGATCGTTCGGGGGAGGGCTTGCCGAGCTCCTCGTGGACCATGAGTCCTCCCTCGGTGGAACCATAGCCCTCGACCAGGGTGACCCCGAATCGCTCCTCGATGTCGGTCTTGAAGGCCGGCATGGGCACGCCCCAGCCAAGACGGGCCGGGTTGTTTGCGTCGTCGGGCTCGGGCTCGCGTTTGTAGAGCCAGGTGAGCGTCGCGCCCATGAAGTCGAACATTGTGGCGCCGAAGTGGCGCACGTCGTCCCAGAACTTGGAGACGCTGAAGCGCTCGGTGATGACTGCCGTGGCGCCTAGCAGCAGTGCCGGGACAACCGTGCATACCGTGGCGTCCAAGTGGAAGAGCGGGTAAGGGCAAAACGCGACGTCGTCCTCGTGCATTCCCAAGGAACGACCAAACACGCTCCCGTTGCCGATGACGTAGTAGTGCGACAGCTGGCACGCCTTGGACACGCCGGTCGTACCGGAGGTGTAGATGAGGAGTGATGTGTCCGCGGCCGTGCGTGGTGGGGTTGGCTCGGCGCCTTCGTCTTCGAGGGCCAGTACTTCGAGGGGCTGCACTTCCAAGTGCTCGATGGCGGGCTCCGTTGCTCGTTGGTCCGAGGCTCTGCGGACGAACAGCCTCTCGAGGTGCTCGAGCTGCTCACCGATCTCCACGACGGGGCCGAGCAGGGTTTCGTCCACAACCAGATCACGGGAGCCGGTGATGTTGATCGCATGGGCGAGACCCCGACCCCGGAACTCGGTGTTGAGGGGCGCCCACACGGCACCGACGCGATTCAATGCGAACCAGAGTGCCACCGCGTCCGCCGAGTTGGGAAGTAGGGTCGGCAGGATCTTCGTCGAGCCCGAGTCGCTGCCGACGCCCGCGACGCCGTGGCGCCGCAGCCCCGCGGCCAGGGAACGGGACCGTCGATCGAACTCTGCGTAGGTGAGATCGACATCGCGGAAGCGCAGGAAGATCTTCTCGGGACGGTCTTTCACCCGTTCGTCGAGCACCGTCACGATGGTCCGCACCTCAGGAGTCGAAATCACCATCTGCAGGAGCCGACGAGGTCGAGCGCGGCAGCGACCCTCGGTGTCCCTGTGGCCAGGGCCCGTGTCATGCGTCGTCCTGTGGCGTCAGCCAGAGCATCAGCCACTCGGCGATGAGGGCCGGCCGCTCCTCCCCTTCGATCTCCATGCGGCAACCGAGCGTCACCTGGAGCTGGCCAGGCTTGCGCTCGGTGACGTCGTTGACCGTGAAATGACCGCGGATGCGGGAGTCCACCCGCACCGGCGCCACGAAGCGAAGCCTGTTACAGCCGTAGCTGGCCGGATAGCCGTCCTTTGGGTCGCCGTCGAGGGCATAGCGGTAGACCTGGTAGACCATGGGAGTCATCAACGACAGCGTGAGGAAGCCGAACGAGATGGTTTTGCCCCAGGGGCTGTGCTCGGCGGCGAAGCCCGGATCGATGTGGTGGGGATCCGGGTCCTCCGTCACCTTCCCGAACGTGTTGATGCGTTCCTGGTCGACGAGCAGCCAGTCGGAGACGAAGGTTTGGCCGACAACCTCGTGGGCGGTCTGCGGTGTGAAGTACTCGACGCTCATGAGTGTATTCTCCCTCCTGCCTAGAATTTGTCGTCCCCTGCCCGAATTATGTCCCGTTGTCTTGGTGGTGTCGAGCCGCTCGGATGAGACGCCTCGACCGGCGCTCGAGGTCGTCCAGGGCAAGCGTCCTTTACGTCAATACCGCCCGCCACCGGGCCTTGCGGCGGGCGGTCTCCAGCGGCATAATTCCTGAGATGATCGGTCTGTCCCCACCATTACGCGGCCGATGATCCGCTTTTCGTCGCGACATTCGGCTACGGCTTTTCGGTGAATCCCGAGGGTCGGTGGCTGTTTTATTTAGGGTATTGGCACGAGTGCATTCCGGAGGATCGCTTGGGTGTGACTCGCGTCCGATAGGGGTGGAGTGTGAGTTCAACAAGTCCCACAATAAGGAGGAGTACATGTTAACACGTTTCAAGTCGGTTGCTGCTGTCTTCACCTTGCTCCTGGGGGTCGTACAAGTCGCGCACGCCCAGGACGCTACCGTGTCCGGTACGGTCACGGCCCAAACCACCAACCTTGGTCTTGGTGGGGCCAACATTCAATTGGTTGGCACGAACCGCACGGCTATCGCCGCTCGGGACGGCTCGTACGTCATTCGCGTACCCGCGGGGACGGTCCAGCTGCGCGTGATCGTGGTGGGGTACTCGCCCGTGGAGACCACGATCCGGGTCGCGGCCGGCCAGTCCACGACCCTCGATTTCTCCCTGACCCAGATGCGGTTCACCCTCCAGGAGATCGTTGTCACCGCCACCGGCGAACAGGCGCGGCGGGAGATCGGAAACGTCGTCTCTCAGATCGACGTTGCCAATCTCACCGAAATTGCGCCGATCACCAATTTCCAGGACATTCTAAACAGCCGGGCGCCGGGAGTGTTGGTCCTTCCGGGGACGGGGACGGTGGGTAACGGGGCACGGATCCGGATTCGTGGCTTCAGCAGTTCCTCGCTGTCCAACGACCCGCTCATCTACGTGGACGGAGTCCGGGTCGAGGGTGGATCACCCAACTCGACGCTCTACATCGGAGGCGGGAGGGCATCGTTCTTCGACGAGATCAACTATGAGGACATCGAGAGTATCGAGATCGTGAAGGGCCCGTCGGCGTCTACCCTGTACGGAACACAGGCGGCCAACGGCGTTATTCGCATCACGACCAAGCGGGGTAGGGCAGGGCCCGCCCGCTGGAACGCATTCGTGGAGCAGGGGATCACCAATGACCAAGCCACGTACCCCGACGTTGCCTTCTCGCGTGCCGTGGGTGGTGGCCAGTGCCTGCCGTGGCAACAGGCGGACGGACTGTGCACCATCGACCAGCTCTTCACCCACAATCTGATGACCCAAGACGGGTTCTCACCGCTCAAGACGGGGCGTCGGCAGAAATACGGCGTCAACGTCACGGGAGGCACGGAAGCGGTGCAGTACTTTGTGTCTGTCGATTGGCTCAACGAGGACGGCACCCTTCGCATGCCGGACACCGAGCAGGCGGTCTTGCGAGCGGACCGGGGGATCGCTGAGGTGCCCTACGAGCAGCGCAATCCCAATGAGCTGACCAGGACAAATCTGCGGGCCAACATCGATGCTCGCTTGGGGGAGAACGCGGATCTTTCGTTCTCGTCCGCGTTTACGTCGAGCAACATCCGTTTCCCCCAGACCGGGGACAACCTCGAGAGCGCCTACGGCGGGGCCCTCTACGGCAGCGCCGACCCCGATGCGCCCAGCGTGTGGGGATTTGCGCCTCCGCACCAGTCCATGTCCCACAACGTCATTCGCCTGAACGACCGCTTCATCAGCAGTGCCACCCTCTCCATGCGCCCCACGAGTTTCATTAGCTTGCGCGGGACGGCGGGCATCGACTACCTGGACTACTCCGACAACGAAACGATCCTCACCGGTCAAGGGTGCCTAGTGTGCGGCGACCAGATAGGCAAGCGGTCGATCAACCGTTTCAACAAGTCCATTTGGTACACAGAAGCGGTAGGTAACGCCGACTACGATCTCGGAGACCGTTTCACGATGAAGACGTCGTTGGGGTTCCAGTTCACCAAGGATTTGTTGTCCGCCACGCTCAACACCGGGGAGACGTTTCCTCCCGGCGGCCGGACGATCAACGCCGGCGCCACCCGGAACTCCAGTGAGCTCACCACCGAGACGGTGACGATCGGCACGTTCCTCGAGCAGCGAGTCGGTTTCGACGATCGTCTCTTCCTCACCGGCGCGTTGCGGTTCGATCAGAACAGCGCCTTCGGCGTTGCCGACCAGTCGGCCCTCTACCCCAAGGTCGCGCTCTCCTATGTCATGTTGGAGAATCCGAGCAGTGGTTTCTTGAACCTCTTCCGCTTGCGGGGTGCCGTCGGGTGGTCAGGGCTCCAACCCACCGCCAACGCCGCCCTGCTGTTCTTGAACCCGGTCACGGCGACCACCGCCTTCGGTGACGTTGCCACGGTCACGCTCGGTGGGCTCGGCAATGAGGAACTCAAGCCCGAAAGATCTCGGGAGGTCGAGCTGGGATTCGACCTGGGTCTCTTTAGCGACCGGATCGATTTTCAGGGGACGTACTACAAGAAGAGGACGACCGATGCTCTCATCAACCGGCCGCTGCCCGGATCCCTGGGTGCGACCGCTACGCGCACGGAGAATCTGGGTGAGGTCTCCAACGAAGGGGTCGAGATCCAGCTCAACGCCGCCATCCTGGACGGTCAAGACTTCAGCTGGGATATGAGCCTAAGCGTTTGGGGCAACAAGAATCGTCTCGTCAAGCTCGCCGAAGGCGTACCACCGGTGACCGGGTTCGGATTCCAGAACCGGGAAGGCTTGCCGCTCTTCAACATGTTCTGGCCGAGGTTGCTGTCGTTCGACGATGCCAACGGCGACGGCATCATCACCCCCGGCGAGATCGTGGTTTCGGACACCTCGGTGTCTGGCGGGAGCCCCTCGCCGGTTCGTGGCGCGACCCTCACCACCTCATTCGGCCTGTTCAACAACAAGATTCACGTCAGGGCTCTGGCGGACTACCGAGGCGGGTTCAACGCCCTCAATGTGAACGACCTGTTCCAGTGCGCCTTCAACCAGAACTGTACGCAAGTGAACGACCCGGCGTCGTCGCTCGAGGATCAGGCAAAAGCGGTGGCGGGACCGCGGGGATTCGGCTCGTACTGGGAGAAGGCCGATTTTCTGAAGATACGCGAGGCCTCGATATCTTACGAGATGCCTCGAAAGTGGGCCGAGGTGGTACGGGCAAGCCGTCTCAGCCTGACCCTCACCGGTCGCAACTTGGTGACCTTTTCGTCGTTCGGCAGTTGGGATCCCGAGCTGAACACGGGGGGTGGAGACGCCGTCGTGTACAATTTCATCCAGGCCGGCCTCCCCCGCACCTTCATAGCCCGTTTGAATGTGGGGTTCTGAATCATGCCATTCCCTACTCTCAACAATCGAGCGATGAAGGAGCAAGTCATGAGACACATAAGACAGGACTGGAAATCCACTCTCGGAGCCGGCGTGTTGGCGGCAGCCCTCGTCTTCACGAGCGGAGCGTGTACGTTCACGGGCCTGCTCGAGGTCGAGGATCCAGACATCATCGAGCCCGATGCGCTGAATAATCTCCAGGGGGCCGATGCTACCTATCTGGGAGCCCTCGCCGACTTCACGCTGGCCAAGGATGGTGGGAACGGATCCCGGGCCGCCTTCCAGGGCGGCATCGGCATCCTCCAGGCCGGTGGGTGGTTCACGGATGAGTTCAGGTTTGGAGGTACTCCACCCTCAACCCGGGAAATGGATCTGCGCAATGTCCAAACGGACAACCCGCAATGGGGGAACGTATATCTACTTCTCCACCGAGCACGGATAGCCTCGATTCAAGGCGCGGACCGATTGATCGAGCTGGTGGCCACCCCTGCCGCCGATTCTCGGATCGGTGAACTGTACGCGATCGCCGCCTACTCGGTGGGTCTCCTGGGCGAGAACTACTGCTCCGGCGTACCGTTCGGCACCCAGCTACCGGAGATCGTGAACGGCACTCCGGAGACCACCACGCAGATCTTCGACCGTGGCTTGAGTCTCGTGGCGCTGGCCGAAGGGTTCACCGCCGGCGACGCCGCCATCGCGAACCTCGTGGCCGTGACGAAAGGGAGGCTGCTGCTCAACCAGGGTATGTACGCGGCAGCAGCTACCGCCGTCGCAGCCGTCCCCACCAGTTTCGCGTATTTCACCTTTCACTCGGTGGCCACGGCCCGTCAGGAAAACCGAATGTTCGACGAGACCTTCGCCTTCGAGCGTCTTGCGGTGTCGGACAACGAGGCGATCAACGGCCTCAACTTTGCCACCGCGAACGATCCGCGGGTCCCCGTCATATTCCCTGACGTGGATGGTGACGGGATAGTCGATCTCTCGGTATTCGATCGCAATACGCCGATGTACCAATACGCGATCTGGAACTCGAATGCGGTACCGGTGCTGACGTCGGACGGGTTCGAAGCGCGAATGATCGAAGCCGAGGCTGCGCTCCAGGCCGGGGGTGTGGCAGCGTGGCTGGGCTTTCTCAACGCCGCCCGGGCGGACGCGGCCGCCCCGGCGGGCCTGGGGGTGTTGGTCGATCCGGGGACCGCCGCGGGACGCGTGGATCTCATGTTCCGTGAGCGGGCGTTCTGGATGTTCGCCACCGGTCACCGGGTGGGCGATTTCCGGCGGCTCAGCCGGCAGTACGGTCGAGACCCGGAGACGGTGTGGCCCACAGGTCCGTACCACAAGGACAATCTGACCATAGGAACGCTGGTGAACCTCCCCATCCCCGACTCGGAGATGAACAACCCCAATTCGACTGGGTGTATCGACCTTCTCCCCTAGACACCAGCGCCTAGTGGAGTAGGGCATCATCGGGAAGGGAGTCGCGCATGGCGGCTCCCTTCTTGTTTAATGGAGTGAATCCTTGACGGAGACGATCTTATGAAGACGGGCAGACGGGCAGACGGGCAGGCGGGCGGGCGTTGGTCACTTTCCGACTGCCGGTCGGGTCGCGGGTTGGAGTGGCGGGGGCCCGTCCGCCCGTCGGGGTGGCGGGAGGGAGTGGTGGAGGCCCGTCTGCCCGTCCTGCTCGCGGCCTTCATCGTATCTTCAGCTGCACCGTTCGCCGTGTCGGCACAGGTACTTGCTCTTCGCGGCGCGACGATACACACGGCTGCGGGACCACCGATTGTGAACGGTACCGTTGTCATCCGAGACGGCAAGATCGAGGCGGTTGGACCGGCGGTCCGGATTCCGGCCGGCGCCGAAATCTTCGATGTGACCGGCCGAGAGATCATCCCCGGCATGATGGACAATCACTCACACATCGGGTTCCCCATCAGCGACGTGAACGAACGCTCGGTCCGGTTCGGCCCGCAACACAGAATCGTGGACGTGCTGAGCCCGGACGACGAATTCTGGGAGCACGCCGTGCGGGGTGGAGTGACAACCGTCGTGACCGGTCCCGGCAGCGGAGAGGTGAGCAGCGGAGAGGCGGCGGTCGTCAAGACCTGGGGATCGTCACTCGAAGCACGCATCCTGATGGAAATGGGCGGGCTGAAGATCGGCATGGGCAGGAAATCGCCCAACATGGCGCCCAGCACCAGCATGGCGGTCACGTCCCTGCTGCGCGCTAAGTTCATCGAGGCGCAGGAATACATGGCGGCGCGGGAGCGATGGGAATCGGGAAACCAGGAAGGTCCTCCGCCCGCCCGCGATTTGGCCATGGAGGCGCTCGCTCGAGTTCTCCGCGGCGAAGATCGCATCCGTTCCCATGTTCACTCGGCCCACGACATACTGTCGATTATGCGGCTCAGTGAGGAATTCGGGTTCGACTTGACGCTGCACCACGCCACGGAGGTCTACAAGGTTGCGGACGAGGTGGCGCGGCGGGGAGTGAAGGTCGTTGGCATGCCCTTGTTTGCCCGAATCGGCGTCGGTGACGAAATCATGCGGACGGGTGCCGTCTTGGTGGAGAAGGGGATCTTGTTCGCGTTCCACACGGACGATCCGGTGGTGCAGTCGAAATGGCAGAGGGGCAACGCCGGTCTCGGTATCAGGTACGGGATGTCCGAAACCGATGCGCTCGCGGCCGTTACGATCAATCCCGCCACCATTGCCCGTGTCCAGGATCGAGTGGGGAGCATCGAGGTGGGCAAGGATGCCGATCTGGTCGTGATCGATGGAAGGTGGTACGAACCGCGTTCACGGATCGACATGGTGTTTGTCGACGGGCAATTGGCGTACGACCGATCGCAGGAGGGACAATGACACTCCGACCCCGAGTCCATCCGGTCCTCGATTTGCCATGCAAACTGCTGTTCTTCGTGGCGGCCACGTGGATCGGTCCGTCTGCCGTTCAGGCCCAGGTCGTGGCCATCACGGGCGGCACCGTCATCACGGTCAGTGGTCCGCAGATCGACAACGGAACCGTCATATTGCGTGACGGTAGGATTGCCGCCGTTGGGCGTAACGTTTCCGTTCCGTCAGACGCGACCGTAGTGGACGCCCGAGGCAAGTTCGTGATGCCCGGTCTGATCGATGCGATGACGTATTACGGAATCGACGGGGCGGATCTGAACGAAACGACCAGCCCCTTGACCCCGGAGCTGAGAGTGATCGAGGCCTACTATCCGTTCGGAACGTTCGGGTCCGGCGAGGTCGGGGAGCTTCGGGCCCGGGACCTGTTGATGGGTGGCATCACCACGCAGTACATCGCGCCGGCCGATCAAACGATCATCGGCGGACAGGGAGCCGTCGTGAAGACGGCCGGCCCCACCTTCGAATCCCTCATCGTTCGGGAGCCGGCGGCAATCGACATCACGCTGGGCCAACCACCGGCGAACACGTTTGGCGACAAGTCGCAGCGTCCCTCTAACCGGATGGGGGTTGTGACCCAGCTACGAGAACTGCTCGTCAAGGCCCAGGAATACCGGGCGAGGGTCGAGGCATACGAGGCCAGACCCGAAGCCGAGCGTGGCGACGCGCCACCACCGGCCCGCAACCTCGGCATGGAGGCGCTGGGGCGTTTGCTCGACAGGGAGGTGCCGGCCCGGATCCAGGCGAATCGGGCAACCGAAATTCGCGTGGCGATGAAACTGGCTGAGGAGTTCGACTTCGATCTCGTCATCGATGGGGGTGCCTCGGCACACCGGATGAAGGACGAGCTCGCCGCGGCCGGCGTGCCCGTGGTGCTGGGACCGGTATCACACCCGTTCGTCTCCGGCGCGGAAATTCCCGACCCCGACCAGTACCCCGCGCCCGACGAACGGAACGCCGGTTGGCTGACCGAAAACGGGATCAAGGTTGCGTTCGGGAGCTTCTCTCGGGTATTCGGGAGCCTGGCGAGGGGGATCGGCGGCCAGTGGCTCCTGCTGGATGCAGCAATCGCAGCGGGACACGGCCTCGGCGAAGACGACGTGTACAGGGCGGTGACACTCAGCGGGGCGGAGATTCTCGGGGTCAGTGACCGCGTGGGTAGCATCGAAGTGGGCAAAGATGCGGACGTGATCGTACTCGACGGCAACCCGCTCAGCATCACGACGTGGGTCGAGTTGGTCTACGTGAACGGGCAACTCGTGTACGAGCGGGAGCAGTGAGACCGTGGCTATGACCTCACAACGATCACGGTTCGCCGAGTACCTCCGGCCAACCCGGTTCATCGACAGCGACAGCCCCGACGTCATCGACTTCGCCGCGAGTATCACTGCGAGCAAAACCACCGATGTGGACAGGGCCACTGCGCTCTACTACGCCGTGCGCGACGGTATCCGCTATGACCCGTACACGGTCGATCTCCAACCGGAGGCGATGCGGGCTAGTGTCGTGTTGGCCAAAAAGTTCGGCTTCTGCACCACCAAATCAATCTTGCTCGCCGCTTCTGCGCGGGTACAAGAAATCCCGAGTCGCCTGGGTTTTGCGGATGTGAGGAACCATCTGGTGACGGAGAAGTTGCGGCGGAGGATGCAAACGGACTTGTTTGTCTTTCACAGCTATACCGAGCTCTTTCTTGGGGGCAAGTGGGTCAAGGCGACCCCGGCGTTCAACAGCTCCCTGTGTGAGCGCTTCGATGTCGCGCCGCTCGAGTTCGACGGCTTCAACGATTCGTTGCTTCAGGAATCCGACCGCAAGGGAAACCGGTATATGGAATACGTGCGCGACCGCGGTCAATTCGCCGACCTCCCTCTGGAGCTGATGTGCAGCGTGTTGGAGGAGTACTACCCGGCGCTCATGTCCGAGAGGGCCCAAAAACTGACTGGAACCTTCGAGGATGATGCGTCGGCGGAGCGGGTGCAGAAGTCCTAAGGGTGTGCCCTATTGCCGGATCAGCCCCACCACGTACTCGAGCACCGCATCCCGCCCCGACATGATGTCGTCAAGCGTCGGCGTGACGGGGTGATCAGGAATGAGCCCTCGGTCGGTAGGCTCGTAGCCTGAAACCGCCATCGTATACCGCATCATCGGGATGCGCACCCGCAGCTTAGTGTTTGGCAGCGTGACCGTCACGCCCATACCCGACGTATTGCCGTAATACCCGGCGCCGCTCTCTTCTCCGACGAAGGTGGCGCGCCGGTGATGATGTACCACCGACGTGAACTCACCGGTTGCGGAAAAGCTCGCACCGTTGATGAGGATGTAGACGTCGCCATCAAACACCGGCGACTCGGGTTGCTGGGGGCCCAAGTTGGAATGCCCCAGGACGTCGAAGTTCCCATCCGCCCTCTCGCGAAGCCGATCTCGTGGCATGTCGTCGTTCGACATTGACGTGTAATCAAGGAAGTCAAACCGATCGCGGTTCACGATCAGCGATTCGTAGTAGAAAAACTCCCGATTGAGGAGGTGTGCCGCCAAAAGCTTTCCATACTCATCGCTCCCACCGCCGTTGTTGCGCACGTCGATAATGAGCTGCCGGGCGCCGCGCGACTCGAATTCCGTAAAGGCGCTGTCGAGGAACTGCGGATAATCAATACCCGCATTCGGATACGCACCCGATCCGAAGGTGCGGACGGTGAGAACGGGAATGCCAGCCGTGTACGTGAGCTCAATCGGAGGTCGATTCTCGGCCGCCTCTGGGTACCGATCACGAAATCGCCTGAGCAGCCGGGCTTGGGTGATCCCACTGAACGTGCGCTCATGCGTACGGCCGTCGGGTGTGCGGTAGCGCAATTCGAATCTGGTCGATATGCCAAACGCGCCGGTGTAGGCGTTGCCAAAGGTGGTCGCCCTCTCGAGCCTCCTCCATTTGGACGTCTCGACCCGCCCGTCGGATGGAAATGTCCAAAGTATTCGCGCAGTCACTTCCGACAGAGGCATTCCATTCAAGTGCGTGAGTTCCGCGCCCATGTCGATGTCCCGTGGGGCGGTGTAGTCGCGGTGCAGATAGGCACGACCAGCTACGAACGCGAGCTTGAACGGGAGGTGGTGCGGTTGGTTCTCGAGGTGTGCGGCCAATCCTTCTGACACCAAAAGTCTCATGTGGCCGTCATTCACGCCGGCAATGACGGGAGAGATGAACCGCAGGAACTCGAGCTCGGTCATGGCAGCGTCGATACTCCCTGCGGTGCCGTCGAACATCCCATCGATGGCCTCTTTCGAGGAGTATCGATAGAGGCCGCTGTGCCCCTGCTCGAGGGCCAAACGCAGCACGTCGAAGTCCTCGTGAAGCTGCTCCACATCGTACCGTCGCTCGACATCGTACTGCCGGCTCAGTACCCCCAGCGGGACGACAAACATCGCGGCGACGAGGGCCGCAACCGATAGGTTTCGCCGGTCTTGGTTCGTTTTAATCAACCGGGATCGCCGTCTGTGTGCCTCGGGCCACGACCTCACCCGTTTCGTTCCGCATCTCGGCCTCGGCGAAAATGATGCGGCGGCCCTCCCGAGGGATGTTTGCCACGACGGTCACGACCGGTCCCCTGACCGGTCGAAACATCTCGACATTGAGTGACGCCGTCGAGAGGACGCGCTCGCTGGCGAAGGCCATAGCCATGTCGAGCATGCCCGCAATGATGCCCCCTTGTAAGGCGCCGCTCGGAATGGTGAACTCGGGCCGAACCGAGAAACGAAGCTCGGCTCGACCCGGCTCCTGGGTCACGACCTCAGGTTGTAACAAATCCATGATGGAAGATTCCACGGCGCGTTTCATAAGCTCTATCCGGTTCACCAAACTACGATGGTACCGACAAAGGGTTTCGGTAGCCCTGCTACCAGCAGCCAGGGAAGTTACGCGTTAGATTCGCGTTTGGTTAGCTTCCTGATCAATTCGACAGCGCCGCGATGAACACGTTTCAAGAACGCTATTACCTGCGGGATCCCAGCCCGGTCAAGCGGTTGTACCGAAACATCCGTCTGTTGGGCTACGTTGCCCGAGTGGCGTGGACATGGCTGGTGCTCGGCGGGAAAGTGCGACGCCGCTATCGAAAGGCCGAGGCTCGGGGCGATCGGTATCGGATCGACTTCCTGGCCGATCTGGATCTCTAGTGCGTCCGAAAGACCCACCGCCTCCGACCTATGGGTTCGTCTACCGGAACCCGCCCCGCTCCGGCAACGAGATCAACGGACTCGGAGAGGCCGAGCCGTCTCGAGCCCAACCGGTGTTCCACAGTACGGGACGAGGTGGAAATCGGGAGCCACTGGACTGGGCGGCCCTCGACAGCTTCTTCAACATCACCGCGTCCCCGGGACCATTCTGGCAAGTCCTTCGATCGATCTGGCAACGACGCTTGTACGATGGCCCGATTGCGAAACGACAGCAAGCAGTGGACGATCCTGAAGCCATGGCCGATCGGATCAAACGGCAAGCCAAACGGTTTGATGCGGGATTGGTCGGTATTTCTGAAGTAACCGACGACGCGATGTACCAAGGGGGTGCGATTCCCTACCGGTTCGCCATCAGCCTTGGCATGCCCATGGATCGGGAAGAGATGGCGCATGTACCGCACCTCCGTGCCGCCACCGAGGTCATGCGGACTTATCGCAAGGGATCACGGATTGCCATACGCCTCGCTCGGTACATCCGTTCCCTCGGATGGCCGGCCAAGGCGTACGCGGACGGCGAGGACATTCTACAGATCCCGATGGCGGTGAACGCGGGGCTCGGCCAACTCGGCAAGCATGGGTCCCTCATCAGTGAGGAGTTTGGATCGAACTTTCGGCTCGCGGCCGTGCTCACCGACCTGCCTCTAGCCTGTGACGCCCCGGTGGACATCGGCGTCGACGATCTCTGTCTGACCTGCCGGCGGTGCGTCGAGGACTGTCCGCCGAACGCCATCCTCGACGACAAGCAGCTGGTGCGCGGCGTAGAGAAATGGTATGTCGACTTCGACAAGTGTATTCCGTACTTCGTCAAGACGGCGGGCTGCGCCATCTGTCTCGAGGTTTGTCCCTGGAGCGAGCCCGGCCGGGGGCCCAAGTTGTCGAATCTTTTGTTGTCGAAGCGGAGGGATGCGTCCAGCGGTCACGAAGGCGTGGGTGACCCTACTCGCCGGTAAACTGCGAAAACTCGGGCTGCCGGCGCTCCGTGAACGCCTGCATTGCCTCCTTCGCTTCGGCCGACTGCAGGCGTTCGGCGATCAGCGCGAGCTCTTCCTGCATCGCTTCGGCCGTCGCTCGCTCAACGCCTCGCTTCAGCAACGCCTTGCTTTGACGGAGTGCCGTCTGGGGCTTCGAGGCCAGGGCGTCGGCGACCTGTAGAGCCTTCTCGTGGAGCTCCTCGTCGGGCAGGATGGCGTTCACGAAGCCGGCCTCGAGCGCCTGGCGCGCGTTGAAGGGTTCTCCGAGCAGCAGTAGCTCGGCCGCTTTCTGGTGTCCCATGAGGCGTGGCAAGATATAGCTGGAGCCCGCCTCCGGGACCAGCGCCAGGTTCACGAACGGCAGCTGAAAGCGGGCACTCTCTGCCGCGTAGACCAGGTCGCAGTGCAGAAGCATGGTCGTGCCGATCCCGATGGCCAATCCATTCACGGCGGCAACGATCGGTTTCTGCGCGCGGGATATGGCGTGTAAGAACTGAATCGCCGGACTGGACGAAATCTCCGGGGGAGGTTGCAGGAAGTCCTTGAGATCATTCCCGCTGGTGAAACTGTCACCGGTTCCCGTCACGAGCATCACGCGAACCGCCGGATCGGCCTCGGCCTGTTCGATGGCCGTGCGTAACGCATCGTACATCGCTAGGGTGAGAGCGTTTTTCTTGTCGGGACGATTCAACCGCACCTGCATGACGTGATTGTCGACGCGGACGGCCACGTGTGAGTCCATGGACATCCTTGACTACCCGTCGCTTGACTTCTTGGTGTGGTGCTTGATGGCCTTGGTGAACACTTCCGCGGCCTTGACCGCGGTATCGACGATTTGAACCGACATCGAGTCCCGTTCCCGTTCGGGCGGCGGTTCCTCGGCATTGCCCTGCGTGAGGAGGCGTTCTGCGAAGTCGACGCGCTCGTGAAGCTCTCCCACCTCGTCGCGCAGGGCCGTCATTTGCTCGTGCAGCTCGTCGAAGCTGTCCAACACCTGCCGCACTTCGCTCGGGTCCAGCCGCGTCTGTTTCTGGATGCGATAGTTGAACACCATCTTGAGCCCGATCAGGCTGAAGCCGCCCAAAGAGATGACGGCGATGAGCGGTGCAACGAATTCGAGCACATCAGGTGACATGGTTGCCCCAGACCGAAGTGATGGACCAAGTTCGGTAACTAGAGGAGGGCCGGGGGGTCCGCGTTCCCCAAAGCTTTAGCGTCATCCGCGGCCGCTCCCAGTAAACCTATCCCCCGCCTCGCAAGTAATCTACGATCCAGAACGTTGAAAGGTTCAGGGTTCCGAGCTCGGCCTAGCGCATTAGCCGTGTGTCTACAGTTTTTGTCCATCCCAGGGTGGGTAACGCCTCATAGATCAGGGCGGCAATTTTGTCGACGGATGCCTCGCCATTGGTGAGCACCGCGAACGCGGCCCGTGTAGCCGGGTCGAAGCCGACCAGGGTCCGTGCTCCCAAATCGCCACCACCGTGGGAGTAAAGCACGCTTCCTGTTGACGTGAGACTGGACGCGAACCAGGTGTAGAAACCGAGCGCTTGATGTCGGGGCGCCATGAGCTCGACGATAGCGGAGTCAAAAACGGCGCGGCCATCTAACCGACCGTACTGACTGTAGGCGGCGAGGAATCGGGACAGCTCCGTAATACTCGAGCGCAGTTGGCCGGCGGGCCAATCGGGATATCCCACCACACCGTACGGCTCGTAGCCGGTCGTGTCGTCATGCCGATACGGCATTGCGACCCGACTGGAATCCACGTCCGCATAGAACCATGCCGTCTCGTTCATCCCCAAGGGGCCGAGGAGCGCCTGTGCGGAGTAGTCCTCGTACGGCAATCCCGAAATTCGCTCCGCGAGATACCCCAACAGCGCATAGCATGTGTTGCAGTAGTGGAACTCCGATCTCGGTTGCTCTTGAAAAAAATTCTGCTCGGCGTTGTAGTCGTTCCCGCCTTCAGTCAAGTAGTGCTCGAGGTACTCGCCCAACCGGGTGTCGGGATCCCCGAGCGGCGTCGACCAATAGGGCCCATAGAACGCCATGTTGTCGCGGATGCTCGACCGGTGACGGAGCAGCAGCCCGAAGGTGATGGGCACGCTCGGGAACGCGGGGTTCCGCACGGTGAACGGGAGGTGGTTGCTGACATCATCATCGAGCTCGAACCGTCCCTGCGCGTGGAGTTGCATGAGTGCGGTCGCGGTCAGCGTTTTGGAAACCGAGGCCAGCATGAAGAGCGTTTGCGGCGTCACTCGTGTCTGCGCGGCCACGTTCGCGTAACCGTACGTGCCCATCCAGACCACCTCTCCGTCCCGAATCGCGGTGGCGGCCAATCCCGGAATATGGTTCTCTTCCATGAGGCTCATGATGGGGCCGTCGAGCGGCATCTCCTCGACTCGAGTGAGGGAGAACGTCCCTTCGCCATCCCCTTGTCTAAACGTCCCGTTGATCTCGTCACCGCGGTGCTCACCATCGAAGGTGGCATTGGCTTGGGGGACGTCGAGTTCGAAATGAACGCGGAATCCCTCCAACGATGTGTTCTGGAGCGGAACTCCCATCTGTCCCTGAATATCGATCTTCGCGACCAAAGCACGGTCTTGGCGCTGGAACATGACCGCTATCGAGAGATGCTGTCCCGATATGTCGACCGCTCCCTCCCAGCGCCCGACAATCGCGTCCTGCGCGAGGAGGTTGAAGGGAGCCGAGGCCGCAGCGCCCAGAGCTAGTGCGGCCAAGTAGGTGACCTTTCGTAGCATGATTCTGTTGTCTCGCGTTAGGGGCTTCTCATCCAATGTCGATCCAATGTGCGTGATCTGGTCAGGAACGCAAAGAGCGTGAACCGATCAAGCATCCTTGGCATAGCCTACGCCCTTTAGCGACGTGGTGATCTCACCAAGGATCTCCGGGTCGTCAATAGTGGCCGGCATCTTGTACTCCTGATTGTCGGCGATGTCCTGCATGGTACCACGCAAGATCTTGCCGGACCGCGTCTTGGGGAGCCGGTGGACCACTGCGGCGGTCTTGAAGGCCGCGACCGGCCCGATCTTTTCGCGCACCATTTGCACCACTTCTTTGATGATCTCACCGTGGTTACGGTCTACCCCGGCCTTGAGCACAAGAAAGCCGAGCGGTAGCTGACCCTTGAGCTGGTCGGCCACACCAATCACTGCGCATTCGGCCACATCCGGATGGGCGGCCAATACCTCTTCCATGGCACCGGTGGACAACCGGTGACCCGCCACGTTGATGATGTCGTCGGTACGCGACATCACATACACATAATCGTCCTCGTCGATGAAACCCGCGTCAGCGGTCTTGTAGTTTTCAGGAAACTCCGACAGGTAGGATTCGATAAAACGGTCGTCTGCGTTCCACAAAGTCAGAAACGCGCCCGGCGGCAGCGGTAGCTTCACCACCAGCGCACCGACAACACCGCGGTCGACCTCATGGTTGGCCTCGTCGACGACACGTACATCCCAGCCCGGCGCCGGCTTGGACGGTGAGCCGGGCTTGACCGGCAGTTGCTCGATGCCGATGCAGTTTGAACAGATTGCCCAGCCGGTCTCGGTCTGCCACCAATGGTCGATCACCGGGATACCGAGATGGCCTTCGGCCCACTCCAAGGTAGCCGGGTCCAGCCGTTCACCGGCCAGGAACAAGGTCCTAAGGCCGGAGAGGTCATATTCTTTGATAAGCGTTCCCTCGGGGTCCTCCTTCTTGATGGCACGAAACGCAGTGGGTGCCGTGAACAACACGTTGACCTTGTGCTGCGAGATAATGCGCCAGAAGACGCCCGCATCCGGCGTGCCGACGGGCTTGCCCTCGAACAGGATGGTGGTATTCCCATTGAACAGCGGCCCATACACGATGTATGAGTGGCCGACCACCCAGCCCACGTCGGAGGCTGCCCAGTAGACGTCGCCTGGCTCCACGCCGTAGATGTTCTTCATGCTCCACTTGAGAGCCACGATATGCCCACCGTTGTCGCGCACGACCCCCTTGGGCTGGCCAGTCGTCCCGGAGGTATAGAGGATGTAGAGCGGATCCGTCGCTACCACCGGTACGCAGTCGTGCGGCTGGGCGGCGTCCATCACCGCCTTCCAGTCAAGGTCGCGCCCGGGGATAAGCTTGGCCGGCTCCATCGACCGCTGCAGGATGATGCATTTCTCCGGTTTGTTGGTGGCGATTTCGATGGCCTCATCCAGCAGTGGCTTGTAAGGGATAATCCGATTGACCTCGATCCCGCACGAGGCGCAGACCACGACCTTCGGCTGCGCGGCATCGATGCGTAGAGCCAGCTCGTTTGCGGCAAAGCCGCCGAAGACCACTGAGTGCACCGCCCCGAGGCGGGCGCAGGCGAGCATCGCCACCACCGCCTGCGGCACCATGGGCATGTAGATGATCACCCGATCGCCCTTGGTGACGCCCAGGGCGGCGAGCGCACCTGCGAACAGCGCCACCTTGTCGCGCAGCTCGCGGTACGTGAATGTCTTTATCGTGTCCGTGACCGGGCTGTCATAGATGAGCGCCGCTTGCTCCCCGCGGCCGTTCTCGATGTGCAGGTCGAGCGCGTTGTAACAGGTGTTTACCTCAGCGCCCACGAACCAGCGGTAAAAGGGCTTGTTGCCATCGTCGAGTACCTTGTTCCACTTCTTGTACCAATGAACCGCTTCCGCGGCCTCACCCCAGAACCCTACCGGATCTTTGATAGAGCGATCGAATGCGGACTGATAGTTTTCCATCTGAGCTCTCTCCCGGGGTGGTCGCGACGTTTGTCCGGCGGCGAGCGTACGCCCCCGTGAGATAGAGAACCCGCGCCCCCCAACGGCTTAATCGGGACGCACCACCTCGAGTGTCTGACTGGAGACCCGGTGCCGTAAGAGATCCTTCTTCTCGAAGTAAACCGGCTTGAGCCGTCGCTGGCTCGTCAGGCGAGCTTGATCGACGTAGTAAGGAGACTCGGGGTGCTCGCTCTGCCCGAAGTTGTGGAGTGTGAACGATTGGATCGGCTCGGTAAAGGCCACGAGCCGAAGTAATCGAGATCCCCCAGCTACCCAGCGATGACCCAGCGAGTCCACTGGGGTAAAGCCAAAGGCGCGCTGGGTGACACTGCACATGTAACGATGGCGCCCACATCCCTGAAAACCGGAGACGACGATCGTGGCGGCACTGAGTGGAAACGAGTGGCCGCCACGCCCAATTCGGAATACGTCTCCCATGCGGAGGTCGGCGGTACCATACTTGGTCACCAGCGTGTCAACCGCTCGATCGACAGCGTCCAACAACCCAGCCCGCGTCGCTTTCGGGAGTGCCTCGTCTCGCTCCACGGCGCGAAGCATCGTGACCACTTGGTCGACGTCGAGCACATCCCCGATTGCCTCGCGCCAGAAGAAGTAATTCAAGGCTTCGACGGATTCCTTGTGCGCTACCCCGTCGAAGTTGAGGATTCGATGAATGACTTGCCGGACCACGGGAGCCGCATTTGCGACCCGCGTCGGTTCCGTGCTGACGGCGTCATACAACGCCCCCTGCCACACACTCGTGCCGACCCATTTTTCGTCGAGCGCCAACTCGATCGCATCGTCGACGGTAAAATCGAAGGCGCCTGAGAGAACTTCCACCGTCCGAATGCCGCGCGTTCCCGTGCCCACGCGCTCGTCGTTGTAGATGTATGACGGGTAACGGTCCCGCGTCAGCGGACTATCCTCCAGCATGTGTTCGGGCGGGATGTTGTTGTTTTGCATATAGCCCTGGGGTGGGCTCTGCAGATGCACGAGATCCTCCAGAGGATGTATCCCGAGCCATGCCGTCTCGGACGTGTTTCCCGACACCGGGCGGTTCCAGTCGAAGCCGTCGGGCCGCTTCGGCGTGAGGCCAGAGCGCACGTATAGCGATCCACCGTCGGCGTCACCGAACATCAAGTTCTGGGGAAACATGCCCAAGATCTTCATCGCCTCCCACACGTCGCCGACGTTCTTGGCCAAGTTGATGCGATAGACTTCCTCGTCGAAGTCGCCCGCCCGATGCATGTATGCAGTGCTTACGGCATAGGCCTTCGAGCCGTCCCGCGCCACCACGGGGGAGAGCACATCGTTGTGGCGGGTGTACTCGAAGACTCGGGTCACCGAGCTGCCGTCCTTGACCCGAATGGTCACCTGCCGTGTGACCATCTCCTGCCATGCTCCATCGTAGAGATATCGGCGAGGATTGGCCGGATCCGTTTCGATCTCATAACAATCACCGACATCCGGGGCACCGGTGGTCATGCCCCACGACACATAGGGGGTGTGCATCAATATCAACATCGCCCCGAGACTGAATCCGGCCGAGTGTATCCGTCCGGCGTGGATGCGAGATTCGTACACGAAGGCTCCATCGATACCGCCGTGAGGATCGCTCAGCACGATCATCGCATCGTCTGCGGTTCGCCACGGTGCCAGGATCCATTCGTTGGAAGCGGCGCGCTCCGCCACGTCGAGCTCGCGTACCACGGCGCGCGCAAGCTGCACTCCGCCCCGCCGGCAATCGGTGAGCCCGGCCGCCGCTTGATACCCAGGCCACAGCAACGCTCTGGACAAAATCACCGGATCGATGGGATCGATCGGCTGAATCCAGTCGGGGATGTCCGCGCGGTGCTCGTCGATGAAACGATTCACGCCGGCGGCGTAATATCTATAGTTTCGTTGCAGCTCCGGACTCAGTCGCTCGAAACCCGCTCTCGACTCCTCCGTGTGCATCCACTGGCGGGCAGCGAAATCAGGTTCCACGAATTCACTGCCAAAGGCAGCCGCCAGCTCACCGCGCCCGGCCAAGTACAGTCGCACCATGACCTCGAGCTGGTCCTCCGCCTGCGCATATCCCAACCCGTAGTAGCCGTCGTGCTCGGTGTCGGCATAGATGTGTGGCACGCCGTAGTCGTCCCGATGGATCGTGACGCTGCCAGGCGTACCCGGCGGCTCGCCAGTTGTGTCGTGCTGGGCCAGGGCCGGGGCAGTGAGGCCCAGAAGGATCGCGACGTTCAGTGTGAGGACTCGACGGTTCACGGATTACCTCAGTGTTGGATTGTGTGCCGACTGCAACAGATCGGATGGGGCGACGGCATACCGTATTCTTCTTGGTTACACCGAGACGTCAACAAAGCGGGCTACCGCGGCCCATGGTATTGATGCCCGGCCGGTGGTTTCTCGGGAGGCGGCGGCGTCCAACGCCCCGACTCGAAATCGAGCCACGTTGTCATGACCGACCCGAGAAACTCCCCCATGATTTCCAGCGCATTGGGTTGAGAACCCATGATCCCGAACCACCGATCGTTCCACCCGGTGGTCGAGATCGCCACGAGCGCACCCCACCCGTCAAAGCCTTCACGGAACGTCGCCGATTCAAACGTGATCTGGTCGTTGTCGTACGCGACCCCGGGAACCCCGGCAAACATCTCGATGCTCGACGGGGGAACGGCCCGGAGGGCCATGCGAACCGGAGTTGTGAGTGTCATCGCACGAGCCTGACTTAGGTTTTCCAGCGCGCGTTGTGCCCGGTCCTGCAGCTCCGCATGGACCTCGTCAATCGGTCGGAGGTCCGCGGTGGAGGCACTCGTTGCAATCTTGGTGGTGACGTACTCGATCCACGGCATCGTTTCGAGATCCTGCCCGAGCTTGTCGTCCCCCGCCACCAAGATGAACGGGACACCGATGGTTCCCCATAGGTATCCGATGATCTCCGTTTCGGTGACGGACATGTCGTTCACGATCATTTCCGCCCCGATCTCGACGGTATGCGCCATGAACCCTTCGGTTCCGGTCTTGGCATGCATGGCCACCGCCGCCAAGGCATCGTACGTTCCCGATTCCATGAGGCCGTAGTACGGGTGGAAGGGTTCATCGCGGAAGACGAATTCCACCCGGGGGTCCAACTCGTCGACCAGGAGATCGGGGTTCGGGTTGGCTGATCCATGTGCATCCACCACGTGGACTTCATCGGCGCCACCCGCGTAGAGCCCCGCGACCACCGCGTTCATCTCAGCCGTGAGCCATTTCCTCCCTTGGGCATACTCATCGGCGTATGGTGGGAACCACAGCGCCTGACGCCAGTCATCCTGCCCAGCCAGACCCTCCATGTCGTAAAACACGAGCACGCGCAAAACGCCGTCCGCGTTTGAGGCGGGGTCGGAAAGGATCCTGCCGTTCTGCTCGCCCGAACCAGTTCCCCCGCACGCCATCAACAGGCAGACGAGCATCGCCATGGCGTAGGGACGTGCCGAGAGTTGTAGTGTTCTCATAGTGGTTACTCGCTTCCGTCACGCAGAACCGCCGTGGCCATTGGGACCAACATTCTGCCCACGAAGGCACCGGGGTCGCCCTTATCGTCCGTGTTGATTTGCACGGCTACGGATATTTGGCGGGCCGGGAAGTAGGCCATGACCGACAGATAACCCGGAAACCATCCACCGTGGCCATACCAGGCGCCGAGTTCCGGATCATCATTGATGAAGACGCCGAGTCCGTATTGTCCTCCCTCAGGGTTTTCGGGGTTGGTAGGGACGCCGTCGAGCAGCTCGTCGAGGTAGGGCTCGTCCATGGCCTCACCTTCGTACAGCACCTTGGCCCACCGAGCGAGGTCGCCCGCGTTGGTAACCAGGCCACCGCCGGTCCACTCGAAGGCGGGGTTGATCTCCATGACGCCGTCCGTCGTGATCTTTGCGGGCCAACCGAAATGGTTGTCCTCGGCCTGATACCCGGCCACGAGGCCCGGAGCGATCCGGGTCGATGGCGTGGTTAGTGCCAGGGACAGCGGAACGAGGAATCGCCGCCGCAGTTGTTCGTGATACATCGATCCGGTGGCCCGCTCCATGATCAGTCCGGCGAGCAGATAACCGGCATCGGTGTACGCGAATCCCTCTCCCGGCGCGAACAGCGGATCTCGGTCGAGGATGTATTGTATCAGTTGCACGGGCGTGACGTTGGTGTCGGGATTGCTGAGCATCGCCTGTCCGAACTGCGCAACCGCTTCTTCGGTGTAGACGTAGTCGCTCACGCCGCTGCTATGAGTCAACAACATCCTGATCGTGATTTGCTCCGCGTTCGGGAGCCGGTTGAACCAGCGCTCACTACCGAGCCATGTCGCGATGGAGCCGTCGAGGTCGAACATACCGTCGTCTGCCAAGCCAATGGCCGTCGCCGCGACGAACGTCTTGCCAATGCTTCCCGACATGATGCGCGACTCCGGGCTCATCGGTATCCCTGCCTCGACGTCGGCGAACCCCGTGGCGACGGTGGCGGTCCGTCCGTCCGCCAGTACGAATGCGGCCGTGGCCCCCGGGAGGCTTTCGTCCTCGCGGAGTTGGTCGAGTGCCGTTTGAAATCGCTCGGTGAGTTGGGCAAGTTCAGCTTCCGGGCGCCCGCAGCTACACAATACGACGAGGCAGGAGAAGGCGACGGCCTGCCAACCTCCACCCACGGTGGTCTTTAGTGACATCTTCCCTTCCTCCTGATTGGCTAGTACTGGGTGACCATCGTTCACCGCGGTGCACGCGGACGACGCAGAGGTTTTTAGACAGGATTGACGGGATATTGTCATGTGAATTAGGACTCCTCTTGAAATTTGGCGCAAAAACCATCGAAGTGAAGCAAAAAGTAAAACGGCTCAGAGAACGACTCGTCTATCCTGTCATCCTGTCAACAAAAGTCTTTGCTCCCCTCTCATACGTCATCGTATTTGTGAAAGGTGGACTTGTCGCGGTTATCTGTCCTGCTAGCTGCCCGAGGCGATGGTGGCGCGGGGCGTGGGGTGCAACAGTCGAGGCCGAGGTGGAAATCTTCTGTCGCTGTCATACCGGACGTAGGGAGCCGCGAAGGACCACGTCACCGTCTACGCACCGGCGCCCTGACGGCCTGCCCGGGTCTCACGTCATCTTGAAGTTGACCCTCCCGCACGATCAGAACGCCGTTGACGTCCAGAATCCAGGGAGCCTGGTGCGGCCAGCGGTTCCACGGGGCAAAGCGAAGTGTGGGATCATCGCGCTCATCTGATCGAAGCTCATGGCTACTTGGGAATAACCGGTAGAAGCATCTGCGACGGATACTGCGCCGTGTGATGAATCTTCGTATGCGCCACGCGGTACTCCCTTGTCGTCTCCGAGCTCTTCCCGGTGTTGAGATTCCGGCCGTAGAGCGGCATGTTGCTGCTCGATACCTCAATCCGGATGCGGTTGCCCGCCTTGAAGTAGTTGCTGACCGGATACATCGGAACCTCGATGGAGTACACCCGGCCCGGCTCCAGCAGCTCGGGCTCGCTGTAGGAGTTGCGGTACCGCGCACGCATGATGCCATCGCTCAGCTCGAGCGCCCGGCCATCCGGCTCCACATCCAGCAGCTTGACCGTGATGTCCGTGTCCGGCACGTCCGTCGAGAAGTAGATCTTCGCCTTCACTGGACCGGTCACCTCCATCCCTTCCGCCAGCGGCTCACTGGTATAAACCAGCACATCCTCGCGCGTCTCCACCGACCGGCTGTCCACCGGCCCCTGCCGCAGGCCGCTGCTCGCGCCACCATCCCGCGTCGCCACTCCGATCACCGGGTTCATCGGGTCGTAGGTGAACTCGTCGGCCCGACCCTGACCCGGTGTGCCGCGCCGCAGCACCCCATCTCCGAAAAGCGTGTTCGCCCTGCCCCCACTCTCCAGATAGAACTCCGTGAACTCCGTCTGAGGCATCGGCCACGTCGATGCCGTCTTCCACTCGTTCTTCACCGTCAGAAAGTACATCACGTTCGGCAGATCAGTACGCGGCTTGCCCAGCATGTGATGATCGAGCCACCGAAAGCGAATGTCGTCGAGTGGGATAATGGACTGCGGACCAAACTCCCGCTCGCCCAACTTGATGGGCTTCACGCCGCGACGCAGCACACTGTGAAGCCATGGCCCGATAATCAGCATATGATCCGAGGGGTCGACTCCCGTTCTCATAAGGTTCACATAGGCATTCGTAGCCCCAAACGCTTGCCCGTCCCACCAGCCGGTAACCGTGAAGGTGGGAATCTTGATCTTGTCGAAGTGGCCCTCCATCTGCATCGGTTCCCAGTATTCGTCCACGCGGTCGCGTTCCATCCACTCTCGCCAGAACGGCACCGAACGCCCTATCTTCTCAATGAGACTATCCAGCGGCAGCTGCATCATGATCTCCATCCAATTCACGTCCTCGCCGCCGCCCACGTGACCGTACCTCGTCGCGGCCCAGGAGAACAGGATGTCGAGGTTGGGCGCTCCGTTCATGCGTATGATTTCCGTGAATGCGTTCGATGGGCCGACGTAAGGCAGCATCGCGACATGGTGGGGGTTCTGCTGTTTCGCAATCAGCCACTGGTTCCAGCCGGTATACGAGGCGCCGATCGTGGCCACCTTCCCGTTGGACCACGGCTGCCGGGCAATCCAGGCGATCACGTCAGAGCCATCTTCGCCATCCCTGCGCCATGGATCGAACGTACCCTCGGAATCGTATTGGCCGCGCACATCGACGACCACCACAGCATATCCGCGCTTCACGAAGGGCCATGCGGATTCTACTGAGCCAACAAACGGACTACTGCTGCTGTTGCCGTATGGAGTGAGCTCGAAGAGCACAGGGTGGCTTTCACCGTCAGTCGGTCGGTAGATGTCGGCAGACAACCGTACGCCATCCCGCATAGCAATCAGCACATGATACTGTGTCTCAATCGGGTACGGCGCAAATGCCGCTGACTGCGCACTCACTAACGCCGCAGTGATCAGTTCGACGCTCATCAAGGCCGCGACCACCAGAGACACAAGACCGCTGTGCCACCGCGCGCTGCGCTCAATCCGTCTCTTCACATCCATGACGCCTCCTCAGCCTCGTGCAATGCGCTCGATTCACACTGCGCTCCGGAGAGCCGTCCCAACCGCCGGGGAAACGGCTGTCCCAATTGAGCGCAAGCCTTCCTTACTACTCCCGCGCCGCTGCCACGGGATCGGGTATAACGGGCAAATGGATGTGCGACGCATACTGTGGCGTGTGATGGATCTTCGTATGCGCCACGCGGTACTCCGTCGTCGTCTCCGAGCTCTTCCCAGTGTTGAGATTCCGGCCGTAGAGCGGCATGTTGCTGCTCGATACCTCAATCCGGATGCGGTTGCCCGCCTTGAAGTAGTTGCTGACCGGATACATCGGAACCTCGATGGAGTACACCCGGCCCGGCTCCAGCAGCTCGGGCTCGCTGTAGGAGTTGCGGTACCGCGCGCGCATGATGCCATCGCTCAGCTCGAGCGCCCGGCCATCCGGCTCCACATCCAGCAGCTTGACCGTGATGTCCGTGTCCGGCACGTCCGTCGAGAAATAGATCTTCGCCTTCACCGGACCGGTCACCTCCATCCCTTCCGCCAGCGGCTCACTGGTATAAACCAGCACATCCTCGCGCGTCTCCACCGACCGGCTGTCCACCGGCCCCTGCCGCAGGCCGCTGCTCGCGCCACCATCCCGCGTCGCCACTCCGATCACCGGGTTCATCGGGTCGTAGGTGAACTCGTCGGCCCGACCCTGACCCGGTGTGCCGCGCCGCAGCACCCCATCTCCGAAAAGCGTGTTCGCCCCGCCCCCACTCTCCAGATAGAACTCCGTGAACTCCGTCTGAGGCGTCGGCCACGTCGATGCCGTCTTCCACTCGTTCTTCACCGTCAGAAAGTACATCACGTTCGGCAGATCCGGCCGCGGCTTGCCCAACATATGGTGATCCAACCACTCATCTCGGATCCGATCAAGCTCCATGATGGCCTGCGGGCCAAACTCGCGCTCGCCGAGATCGGTTTGGCGGTTCACCGCGTGAAGCCACGGCCCGATGATCAGCATGTGGTCCGACGGATCGACTCCCGTTCGCATGAGGTTCACGTAGGCATTGGTCGCCCCAAACGCCTGCCCGTCCCACCAGCCGGTAACCGTGAAGGTAGGGATCTTGATCTTGTCGAAGTGGCCCTCCATCTGCATCGGTTCCCAGTATTCGTCCACGCGGTCGCGTTCCATCCACTCTCGCCAGAACGGCACCGAACGCCCTATCTTCTCAGTGAGACTATCCAGCGGCAGCTGCTTCATGATCTCCATCCAATTCACGTCCTCGCCGCCGCCCACGCGGCCGTACCTCGTCGCGGCCCAGGAGAACAGGATGTCGAGGTTGGGCGCTCCGTTCATGCGTATGATTTCCGTGAATGCGTTCGATGGGCCGACGTAAGGCAGCATCGCGACATGGTGCGGGTTCTGCTGCCTTGCAATCAGCCACTGGTTCCAGCCGGTATACGAGGCGCCGATGGTGGCCACCTTCCCGTTGGACCATGGCTGGCGGGCAATCCAGGCGATCACGTCAGAGCCGTCCTCCCCATCCCTGCGCCATGGATCGAACATGCCCTCGGAATCGTATCGTCCGCGCACATCGACGACCACGTAAGCATATCCGCGCTTCACGAAATGCCATGCGTCTCCCATGACACCACCTACGGTGGTCGGAGTCGTGGTGAGCGTCTGCGGTGTAGGCCAGCTGTTGTTGTAGGGCGTCAGCTCGAAGAGCGTCGCGTGCTTCTCATTGTCAACCGGGCGGTAGATGTCGGCGGACAGCCGCACGCCATCTCGCATCGGAATCGGGACGTGGTACTGCGCCTCCAGCGGGTAGGGTGCGTACGCCGATGTCTCACCTCTGCCGGACTGCGCGGCAATAGGCCGAATGCTCGTGAAGGTGGCCAGGGCGAGAAGAACGCAAGGGCGACACGGGAAGGTGCTGCGCGAAATCCATGATTTTGCGTTCATGACGCCTCGTCTCCAGTCTCATGGCAAACCAGCGACAGCATACAGGGCGCTGGCTGGGTTACTCTATGCTGCGCCACTCGCCTCCAGCACCATAGAAGCAGGGGTATGGCGTCCGCGATCGACGACTGCCCGGTCTGGGTTCTGGTCAGCCTGAAGCGAGGTTGGCGTTCTCCGCTGGAAGCGTACACACTCTGTCTTGCCTGGTACGGAGCGTTCACTTCCAGAGAGGAGAACGCCCATGGAGAGATATATCGGACTGGACGCACACGCGTCAAGCTGCACGCTCGGGGCGCTCGGGCCGAGCGGGAAACGACTGGGGTCGCACGTCGTGGAGACGAACGCGGGTCGTAATTGCGGTACCGTATTCACCGCAGACCGCGGAGGACGCAGAGGTTTTTGGACAGGATAGACGGGATATTGTGATGTGAATTAGGACTCCTCTTGAATTTCGGCGCAAGAAAGGTCGCAGTGAAGCGAAAAGTATTTGCTCCGGGCCGCGACTGGTTGGCTGGGGGAGGAAGCACCGTTGCAGGACGACTGGCCGAGCCTTGCGCGGCCACGGGCGCAGCAACATAATAACCCGGTCACTTTGGGCTCAAGTAGGGGACTCGGCTGGGTTTCGAGCGCGTGGGGTTGAGACCACGGCCTGCGTTGCCGGTGCAGCGCATAGACATCGGAGGTGGATCATGAAAAGCGTAGCACGACTCTTCTCGACGGCAGCAGTGTTGCCTTGGTTCTCAGGAATGGTGCTGGTCGTGGCGGGCACCGCTCCGGGGTACGCGCAGGAGCGCTCCTATTCGACATACCCTATGGAGGTACAGCACGATGTCAGGGTCCCGATACGGGATGGAGTGCGGCTGTCTGCCGACGTCTATCGGCCCAAGGACAATGCCAGGCACCCCACGATCTTCCAGCTCACTCCTTACAACAACAACCGCACCGGACTGGTGGATGAGGCGTGGCACTTCGTAAAACGAGGCTACGCCTACGTGTTTACAGACGTTCGGGGTAGGTACGACTCGGAAGGCGAGTTCGAGCCCTTTCGAAACGACGGCAAGGACGGATCGGACGTAATCTCGTGGATTGCCCGTCAGCCCTGGTCGAATGGAAGAGTCGCTACCAGAGGTGGATCGTACACCGGGATGAATCAGTGGCTGATCGCTAAGGAGGCGAATCCCCATCACGCAGCCCTTGTTGGGTACGTGGCGCCGGCGGACGGATTCAATGATCTCGTGCGATTCAACGGAGTGCCCAAGCTGGACCTGATCTTTACCTGGTCGGTAGGGATGTATGGGCGGGTCAACCAGGCCCGGGACGGGTGGAACTGGATCGAGGTGATGCGGGATCTCCCGCTAAACACCATCGATGCCACGGCGGGGCGGGATATTCCCTGGTGGCGCGCCTGGATGGAACACGGCGAGCTGGATGAGTACTGGGCGCCCATGCAGACGACGGGGAGCTATGAGAAGTTCGACATCCCATCCTTCAGTGTGACCGGCTGGTTTGACGGTCAGGTCCCCGGAACCGTCAATCACTACACGAATGCGGTGCGGACCGCGTCAACCCCCTCGGATCATGTGCTGATCGTTGGTCCATGGCTCCACGGAGTAAACCGGAACCGGACCATCGGCGAGCGGGACTACGGGCCCGAGGCCATAATCGAACTCGACAAGATCCGGGACGAGTGGCTCGACCACTATATGCTCGGGAAGCCCCGCCCCAACCGGCCGAACGTCATGTACTTCCTCCCCGTGAAGAACGAGTGGAAGACGGCGGAGGTCTGGCCGATCCCAGGCACGCAGTTTACCGAGTTCTATCTGGACAGCCGTGGGAAGGCGAATACCCTCGTCGGCGATGGGGTGTTACGGAGAGGCACTCGGGGGAGCGGTCCGCCGGACGAGTTGACCTACGATCCTGCGAATCCGGTCCTGACCGTAAGTAGCCGCACGTCGGGAGCGCGGAGCGGCATCGCCCAGGGCTCGGTAGACAATCGCGCAGTGGAGACCCGGGAAGATGTTCTCGTCTATACGAGCGAGCCACTCCAGGAGGGGATGGAGATCACCGGTCCCGTGCAGGCCACCATCTACCTCTCAACGGACGTGCCGGATACGGACATCTCCGTAAAGCTTCTGGACGTCTACCCGGACGGGCGGGCCCATAACATAACTCACGGGATCGCCCGGGCGCGCTACCGGAACTCCTATAGCCAGCCGGAGCTGTTGACGTCAGGCGAAGTCTACGGGATTGAGGTGGAGATGTTTCCGGCCAGCAACTACTTCGAGGCGGGGCACCGGATCCGGATCGAGGTGTCGAGTAGCAACTTCCCGCTGTTCGGACGCAACTTGAACACGGCACGGAGCCCGGACACCACGTCGGAGATGCGCGTTGCCCACACGAAGATCCATCACCGCCGGCAACACACGTCCTACATCCTTCTCCCGATCGTCCCGCGCCCGATAGCTGCTCGGCGGGAGTCGCCATAGACGGGCGGCTTGCGGGGTGCCGATTCGGGGTGTGCCCGTCTCCAAAGATCGGAATTCGATGGAAGGAGGGACTGCGGTTCGGGCCGGGATTGAGCACTCGGCCCGAAAGCTTTAGACCTGGGAGGGTCCGTATCATGCGAACATCTGCTCTCCTCGCCCTAGCGGCCGTTCATGTTCTCTATCGGGTGCGACCGAGAGGCGCCGCAGGCCCGGCCCGAGGCGATGGGGGCGCGGGGCGTGGGGTGCAACGGTCGAGGCCGAGGTGGAAATCTTCTGTCGCTGTCATACCGGACGTAGGGAGCCGCGAAGGACCACGTCGTCACGGTCTACGCACCGGCGCCCTGACAGCCTGCCCGGGTCTCACGTCATCTTGAAGTTGACCCTCCCGCACGACCAGAACGCCGTTGACGAGCACATAGCGCATCCCCTTCGAGTATTCCGCCGGACTCGCATAGGTAGAGCGATCGATGACCGTTTCTGGATCGAAGATGGTGATGTCGGCATCGGCGCCAACCCGGAGGCGACCCTTGTTTCGCATCATCGGGGCGCGCCGGGCGAGACGCTGCGCCGGCATGAGTGACATCTTCCTTATCGCGTCCATCCAGGTCAGCGCCCCTCCCTCGCGGACAAAGCGGCCCAGAACTTTGGCGTACGTGCCTGCAGACCGGGGGTGACCTCGCCCATTCTGGAGGCGCCCGTCGCTGGCGATAATAGTGATCGGACTCGATACCGCCGCCTCCATCATGTCTCGGGGGATGAAGTGAAGGATGACGAAGCCTCCCGCGCGGCGGTAGCGGCGGAACGTCTCCGGCGTCAGCCGTTCGCCGGTTTGCGTCCACTCCAAATCGCCGTACGAGATTCCGAGCACTTCCTGCCATCCGTCGTCAAAGATGGCAGACTCGATCGACGTCATACCTGCGGTGTACGGATAGGCCTCGGTTGTGACATCCAACCCGCGCGACTGCGCTTCGCCAATGGCTTCCAGAAGGTGCGGCACGGCGCCGAGGCCGCTGCTCTGGATGTGTGCGATATGGAGTGGCGCACCCGTGATCGCGGCGGCCGCCACCACTTCCTCCATGGCGGTAATACTGTTGGTGGGCTCGCGGAGTCCCATGTAACGGAGGTGAACGTGGGCGGGTGCGTCGTAACGCGCGGCGGTGTGAAACATTTCCAGGATTTCCAGACGTGACGCCGCGGGTGTGTACTGGAGCCCGAATCCCACGCCAAGGGCTCCTTGCTGCAATCCCCGTTCTATGCCGCTCTTGATCTCCTCCAGCTCGGCCGGTGACGCGGCACGGTAGGCGGCGTCCCCACGCGGGAGAAAATCACCGGGATCGTCCATCACCTGCATCCGGACGCGCGGATGGCCGACCGTGACCCCGTAGTTGACCAGCGCCCTGTTTTCCCGCTCCGCGTACCATTGTGCGACGTCCTCCGTCCCCACCTCCATCTCCAGCGCAGTCGTGACGCCGTCCATCGCCTTGAAGCGATAGTTCTCTTCGTCCTGGCCGTGGGAGTGGAGGTCGATGAATCCCGGGGCGACGATCAACCCAGAGGCGTCAAGTACCGTCCGCCCGTCGAGCGGCCCCTCAGTGATGGCACCAATCGTGCCGTCCAGGATGCCAAGGTTGCGTGTGGCATCCAAGTTGGATTCCGGGTCGATGACACGCCCGTTGAGAACCACCACATCGTAGTCGGCGCCGCCCGGGGCGCACGCGACGAACAAGAACAGCGCCCCGAGCAAAGTCGGGACGAGCGGGCGACGTTGCCGGCCGTCGGCAGCACGCTTGCGTGGCGATTCGATTTCTTGAGCGTCCTATCTGATTGTGGAGCCTGTAATGCCGTTTGGCCATGCGGTAAACGCCCTATTCCACGACGGGCAGTTGAGCACGTTACCGTTTGGTGTGTATGAGAATCACACCATTCACAGCCCCAAGCCCGTATCGCGTAGTGGCATCCGGCCCGGTCAGCACTTCGATGCTCTCGATCTGATCGGGCTCGAGCAACTCGAGGATCGTGAGTCCTCTCTGTCCCCTGCTGGACACGGTGTTCGGCTCCGCCACCCGTACACCGTCCAGGAAGATGAGCGGGTCGTTGCGGAGGGTAAAGCTCTTCAGTCCACGAAAGAGTATGGTCGCTCCAACTCCGAGGTTTCCTTCGGGCCGGTAAACCAACGCCCCGGGCGCGCCCCGGTCCAGTGCTTGAATCAAGTCACCCACCGCCAACTCATTCACATCGACGGTTCCAGGGGCGCGCTCACCCTCGCCCCGCACGATGAACTCTTCCAGCACGTGCGTTAAGAGGGTCAAACTGAAGTCGGCGATTGTCAACGCCTCCGTGCCGATGGTCGCGGTCTCGACGGTACTGGCGTAACCCACCAACTCGAGCCGCAGCCTCAGTGTACCGGCTGGAACGTCCTGAAGCTTGTAGGATCCGGAGCTGGTCGTTTTCGTGGACAGCGTCGTGAGCGTCGTGCCGATCACGGTTATGGTAACGTTGGAAAGGGGCTTGCCGCTGTGGACCTCAATCACCCGGCCCTCGAGCCGCCCCCGCCCCGTATCCTGAGCGGACGTGGGGGAGGAACCGGTGCTCACCAGAGCGACAGTAGTCGCAAGGGAGAGCCATGAAGAGGCCCGGCGCATCAACTGTGGACTCCTACGCTCATGTGCCTTTGCCTAAATGGGGCTGCTCTAAGCGCGAGCAACCCCTGTGTTCATCGTGGCGTCGGCGGTTCCACTACCCTCCGGCCGCCGTTCTCCGCGCGATGACGGGGAGGAGGATGTGAGACGGATGCTCCCGGCTGTGATAAATTCTCGTATGTGCCACCCTCATCTCCGTCGTCGTGTCCGAACTCCGCCCGGTATTCAGATTCCGCCCGAACAGTGGGAAATTGCTGCCTGCTATCTCAATGCGAATCCGATGCCCCACCGCAAAATAGTTGCTCGTCGGATACATGGTCACATGGACTTCGTACACGTGCCCCGGCTCCATCAGCGTCGGCGCCTCGAACGACTCCCGATACCGCACCCGGGCAATCCCATGACTGATGTTCAGCGCCCGCCCGTCGGGATATACATCCAAGAGCTTCACCGCGATGTCGGTGTCCGGCACATCCGCCGAAACATACACCACGGCCTCGACCGGTCCCGTCACCTCCAGCCCCTCCCCCAACGGCTCCGTTGTGTACACCAACACATCCTCCCGCGTCTCCACCCCCCGATTGTCCACCGACCCCTGGAGAATACCGCCCCGCGCCCCTGCCGTGCGACTGCTCACGGTCCGCACCGGCTTCGCCGGATCGTATGTAAACTCATCTGGCGGCCCGCCTCCGGTCCCTCTCGTTTGCAGCACCCCATTGCCAAATAGCGTGTTCGCCCCGCCGCCACTACCCAAGTAGTACGCCGTGACCTGTGTCCGCGCCACCGGCCACGCGTCCGCTTCCCGCCACTCGTTCTTCCCCTGCACGAAATACATCACGTTCGGTAGGTCGGGCGTGGCGGTCCCCAGCATCCGATGATCCAACCACCGATCCCGAATCCCGTCCAGATCGATGATCGCCTCGGGGCCGAAGTCCCGCTCCCCGATGGTCCGGTTGCGGTTCACCCCGTGCAGCCACGGCCCGATGATCAGCATGTGCGCCGCCGGGTCGTTTCCTGTCTTGACCGCATTTACGTAGTGCTGCGTCTGGCCCCGAAGCTGGCCGTCCCACCAGCCCGTCACGTTGAACGAGGGGATGTCGAAACGATCGTAGAATCCCGTCAGTTGGGTGGGCGTCTAGAATTCGTCAAGCGTGTCGTGCTCCATCCACTCTTGCCACATCGGCATGTCGCGGCCCGCCGCTTGAGCCATCGTGTTGAGCGGGAGATGCGACATGAGCTTTGGCCAGTTCCATCCCGCCCGCGCCTGGTTCACCCGCCCGTACATCCCCATCGTCCAGGTATAGATCAAGTCGAGCTTTGGGACTCCGTCCCACCGCACCTCATCGTTGAAGCCGTCCGCCGGGCCTACGTAGGAAACAATCGCCGCATGGTGGGAATTGTTCTCCTTCCCGATGAGCCACTGATTGTGACCCGAATACGAGCCGCCTCTAGTGGCCACCCTGCCATTGGACCAGGGCTGCTGCGCGATCCACGTGATCACGTCGCTCCCGTCGGGCCCGTCATCCCGCCAGGCGTAGAACGTGCCTTCGGAGTCGTACCGGCCCCGGACATCCACCACGATGTACGCGTAGCCGCGCCGCACAAAGCGCCACGCCTGGTCCATCGTTCGCTGGCTGTTGTTGTTGTACGGCGTGAGCTGAAAGATCGTCGGGTGCCTCTCATCGTCCATCGGGCGATAGATGTCGGCGGAAAGGCGGATGCCGTCCCGGACGGGAACTCCGATGTCGTAGCCCACCTCCATGGGATGGTCGAGGTATGGGTGCTCTTGCGCTACGGCGAGTGACCAGTGCGTAGCAACGACAACGACGCAACCAACAACGGTCCATGGAGCCGACCGCCAGAGCCGTTTTCGGCAGATACCCATCATGAATGTCTCCTCATGGTGTCAGACTTGAACGGAACGAGAAGTCCCAACAAGAGTCGAGCCAACCGTGGAGCGAGAGCAGCCAGCGCGACTGACAATCCCGACTCCACGGTTGGCCGACCAAGGTAAGACCCGAACCCTCTGCGTTAGCTCGAGATGTTCGGGTTGTTATTGATTTCCACATCCGGCAGCGGTAGGCATGTTTGTGGGAAGTACGTCTGGTCCTTGTGATTCACACCCGTCGGGAAGACCTCCGCCTCAAGCCCATACCGGAACGCGTCGCCCATCCGAAATCCCTCCAGGTACAGCTCACGACTCCGCTCTTGAATGATGTGATCCAGGATCTCGGTGGCATCGTTCACGTCGTTGGGGACCCAATCGGGCAGGCCCTGCGCGCCGTGCAGCGTGTTGATGATGTCGACCGCGGCCTGGCCGCCTTGCACCTCGGCGATGATGAGCTGCGCCTCTTCCCATCTGGTGATGGGAATGGGCTGGTCCAGGGACAAGTACTTTTGCTGGTACCACATCGGCGTGACCCCGTCGTGCGCTATCCGGGCGGCATCCACCGCCACCATCCGGGGATCCGCGACACCGCCAAAGTCGAGATTCCGGAACTTGGGAGCAACCGCCCAGTAGTTATCCCGTTGGTTGTCGTCGAAGAAGTGGTTGTAGCGACGGAGGTTCACAGAAGCACGCGTCGCGTTCATGACGAAACCCGCGGGCACCTGCAGTGCATCGGCCTCCGCTCCCGCCATGTTGCCGCGGTTCAGCCTCGTCCGCGCCCGGCCGCCGTAGGCCATAGTCAGGATATCGCCTGACGCCATCCCGATGACCTCATCGAAGAGCGCCTCGGCGTTCGCAAACCCCTCGTCGCGGGTGAGGGCGCCACCGAACACGGTCGCTCCGTCAGCATCGATCTCCGCGAACGTAATCCGACAGTAAGCCTCAGACAAGAGCAGCGTGCTGTACGCCGCGTAGGCTCTCGCCTGGGCGAGTAGCGACGTCTTGTCTGCAACGTCGGCGAAGCTGCTGACGCGGCGAAAGGCGTCTTGCCCCTGAAACCGCGCCGTCTGCAGCGTCCGGTAGATTCCGTACCCGTTGCCCACCGTACAGGATGCGGTTCCGGTATTATCGGGCCGCCGATCGCGCGTGTCCCATACGGTGATGTTGGCCCACCCCGAAGCGCCGATTACTTCATCCGTGTACAGCGCCGTGCCGCCGGCGTAGTTGGCGAACGCGCACTCAAAGTCTGCGATTGCGCTCAGCACCAGAGTTTGGGCAATAGCGGGATTGTTCAGATCGTCCGCTACCACCTGCCCGGGTAAGTCCACATCCAACAGCTGGTCGCACGCCGTCAAGCTTCCGAGCCCCACCAAAGCGAGCGCTAGTGTACGCCCCGGCGTTCGGTTGCGGCCTTTATCTATGTTATCGGTGACTATTCGCATCGTAACACTCCTATTGCGTAAGCTGGTCAAGTTCGCTGTCCCTCGTAGCGCACCGTCACTCAAAACGTGACCCGCATGGTGGCAGTGAAGGAACGCAGTTGAGGCAGCGACGTCTGGATGTAACCCGAAAGTCCCGAGTTGGTATTCCCGCGCGTGTCGGGGTCTTGGTCTTTGCGACCGAAGATCTCCTTTTGCGCGCGCCAGAGGAACGCCAGGTTCGTTACGGCCAGGTTGAGCGAGGCTCGGGACGCGCTAAAGAAACTCGCCAACGAACTCGGGAACGTATAGGTGGCCGAGACATCGCGTAGCCTCGCAAACCCGCCATCCATCAATCCCAATTGGCTCCTGTCGCCAAGCGCCTCATCGTAGGCTACAAAGACCGGGTCGTCGCGGACGACGGTTGCCCGGCTATTGCGAAAGGCCCAATGTGCAGCACCGATGTCCCCGTTGTTTCTCCAATTCCCGCCGCGCATGACCACGCGGGCGTGGAGCCGCAGATTCTGGCGGATGGTAAGCGTCGGAGCGATGGAGCCTTCCCAGGTCGGTTGCGACGGGCCCCAGAAGAGTCGTGGCGCGGTGGCACAATCGACCCCGGGTCCTCCAAATTCCCCAGGGGTTCCGTCTGCAAGCAACTTGCCGTTGGGATCGCCCCCGTCACACAGCAGGTTCACGATGTTGCCGGCCGCATCGAACTCGGCATTGACGATTCTCCTGAGGAACCACGCTCTGAGCGGGAAGCCCACCTCATGCTTCCAATCGCTGCCGCCGATCGGGGGAACACCGGCCAGGTCCAGAACCTCGCTGTTATTCGTGGAAAACGTGAAGTCGAGATCGAAGATGAAATCGCGCGTGGTCAAGACTCGTGCGTCCACGCCAAGCTCCCATCCGCTGTTGCCAATCTCCCCCAGGTTCCTAGTCTGACTGCCCGGGAACCCGCCCGAAGGAGGCAATTGCACGTTGATGAGGGCGTCCGTGGTCTTCTGATTGTAGTAGGTCAACTCGACGCTGACCCGGTCGTCCAACAGGCCCGCGTCAAAGCCCACCTCATACTCCGTTCCCACCTCCGGCTCCAAGTCGGCGTTGCCAAAGGCCGACGGAGTCACCGTCGAAACATTGCCGGGACCAGTGGAAGGAGCATACAGGCGCGCCGCGTCAAAGGTGCTCGGCTGCTGTCCCGACTTGCCCCATGCCGCGCGGAGCTTCAGAGCGTTCACGAACGACAGATTCCAGAACGGCTCCTCGTTCAGCACCCAGCTTGCACTCACCTTGGGATAGACCACGAAGTCGAAGTTCGTCCCGAACGCGCTGTTGTCGTCGCCCCGTACCGCTCCGGTGAGGAAGAGGCGATTCTTCCAGCTCAACCGTTGCTGAACGTACAGACCCACCGTCTTGGTTTCCTCGAAAAACTCGTCACCGAAGGAAATGGCAGCGCCACCCACCGTCTCGACGCCGGGAGCCGGGAACTGCTCTCCTATGGCCTCCGTCTCGTCGATCGACCGGGTGTAGTACTGGAACCCGAAGGAGGTGGCAGAATTGAGGGACTCCGTCAAATCGAACTCGCCCGTGGTCGAGTAGTCCAACGTTCCGAGGGAGACCCTGCGGCGCTCCTGCTCCTTTCGCCCCAGGCTCCGTCCACCAAAGAAGAAATCCGATCCCGTCGGGTGCCGCGGAATCAACTGCGAATTCGTCGCGTCACCGACGTCTCCGCCGACCGTCAGCCGGTGGCTGAACCAGCTCAGGGGTCGGAAGTTTATCGTGATACTACCGACGGTCTTGATCAGCTCCTCGCGGCTGTCGACCGTACCGGCGGCTTCCGGTGTCGCCCGGAGGTACCCACGCAAACGCCCGTCCCTTGTCCTGGGCGAGCCCCAGACGAGCTGCGCTTGGAGGTCGAAGCCGGATAGCGCCTGAGCGAAGCGCGTCGTGCTCCGGACGAAGGCCAGGTTCGTGGAAATGTCGAGCTTGTCAGTGGGCGCGAAAGACAGGTTCACCCGCGTACCGAACTTGCGTTGCCAGTTGTAGTCAACGGCCCCCTCGTTATCGTCATACTCCGCGGACAGAAAGTAACGAAGCTCGTCCGTTCCGCCGCGCACGTTAAGGGAGTAGCCCATCATATGACCCGTTGAAAACGGACTCCCAAACCCCCTGGCGATATCGTCTTTGATCACGTCCTGGCTCACGAGTTCCCCGCCGATCATGGCCCAGTTCGTCGAGTACCGGTTCTCAGGATCCGCCATCCAGTTGGCCCCCTGTTTCACCCTGAGGTTTACGACCGGCCTACCAGAGACGCCCTTCTTGGTGATGATCTGAATCACCCCGTTGGCCGCCTCGGTGCCATAAAGCGTGGCCGCGGCCGGGCCCTTGATGATCTCAATGGTCTCGATATCGTCGGGGTTGATATCGTTCAACCGCGACGACAGGCGGCCGCTACGAACGGACGGACCTGCATCGGGATCGTTATCGATCCGTATACCATCGACAAAAATCAGGGGCTGGCGGTTCAGGTTGAGGCTCGCTACCCCACGGATCCGCACGGGCCCGCCGGACCCAACGTTCCCTTGCGCCTTCCACACGAACACCCCGGGCACCTGCCCGCTGAGCAACGAGAGCACGTCCTCCTTGGGTGCAATATCGAGGATATCTGCCACATTCGCCCTTCCCACCGCGTTCCCGACGGATCTCGCCTCCTGCCGGCCCGCCGTTCCGGTCACCACGATCTCTCCGAGATCGAGTGCCATCCCCGTCATCGTGATGCGGACACTCTCGTCGGCCGGGGCGAGCGTCGCTGTGACAGGCCGGTAACCGATCCGCGACACCATGAGCCTGGCATCGCTCAGCGGGAGAGAGACCCGGAACTCACCACGGACGTCCGTGAGCACCTGGAGACCCGTGGCAGCTATGGTCACGGTAGCATTGCTGATCGGTACTCCCTGTTCGTTCACGACAATGCCCTGGACCGCGCGCTGCTGCGCCGCGACGGGCGTAGCGAGCATGCCTGCAAGGAACGCACTCATCGCCATGAGCAGGCCGGGTCCGACTGCTGGCCGCCGGCCAAATCCACGCCGGCTACCAGTTGGGACATTGGACCAGAAGTGATGCATAACTACCTCCTTAAAAGCAGGTTCCTCCTTGACACCACCATCGAAATAAGCCTTGGTCCCCAGCTTTCGCCGGGTTCCAAGGCCGTTCCAGTCGGCGGAGCCCATCGCCGGATGGACCCGTCTTGTAGCACGGAACTGAAAAAACACCGTTCATGCAGAACTGCGCCTTACAAGCCCGATGCCCTACAACAATATGGCAAGAAGGGGGTCACACAGGCTTGTGGTAGAGCCTTGCAAACAAACGCGTTTGCACACCTGCACCCTGCGTTCCCATATAGCCTACGGTCACGACCACCGCAAGGGTGGGCATGTCGCTCAAACGCCCGGACGGGAGAGGGCCTCAGCCGGGCTGTCCGTCCCTGCCGACGATCGGAGTCGAACGGGTGGGAACGAAGACCACCAAACCTTATTGCCTTGTCAGGACGCACTGGCCGCCGATCGTGTCCATTCGAAGCTAGCCGACGCGACCGTAATCCATTACGAACGAGTACCGGCCTGTTTCTAATGTGAAGGTGGTCGCGTCGCGATAGGCGAGCGGCCGCGCCCGCCCGTCGCCGATCTTGAGCGTCAGTCCGCCGGCTGAGGTCATTGCCTCGGCCGCGTCCCTTGTACGTTCCCACCTACGGATGCGCGGCACTTCGGAAGATCCGCTGGGTGGCCGTTTCCATCCTTCCGCCCGTCCGATTTTCCGACCATCTTTGGCCGCGGATGACGCTAAAGCGGCCACGGATGACGCTAAAGCTTTGGAGGACACGGATCCCCCTCCTCCCTCCTCCCTCCTCCCTCCTCCCTGGGGAAGGGCGGTGCGAGGGGCTTCTACGCGCCTCCGCACTTCGACCCGAGAGGTTGTACCAATGAAGTATCAATCGTCCACACTCGCGCTGGCACTGCTCACACTGACCGTGCCCCCAATCGCCACGGAATCACCCAAGGAAGATCGCGGCGCTGCACCGCCCGCTACGGGCTTCGCGGCTTCGGTCACGATCGGCGACGGCGAGATCTTCGTAGGGCGCACCGGTGGTGGACGGCCCGGATCGACCTATCCGGCACCAGGCGGTATCCATCTCTTCCAGCGAAACGCACAGGGCGGGGGCGGGTGGACCGACACCGAACACATCACGGGCGACGACGTCGACGTGTACGACAGCTTCGGCGCGACGATGGCATTGGACGGCAACATGCTTCTCGTAGGGGCGCCGACCCAAAACGACGGACGCGGAGCCGTGCGTGTGCTGCAGCGGACTCGGGAGGGGTGGACACAGACGACCACCTTGACCGCGATCGACCATGCGACGGTGCGAGGTTTCGGCAGCGCAGTGATACTAAACGGCGGCCTTGCGATTGTTGGAGCGCTGCCTGCTGAGGGCAACGGAGCCGTTTATGTGTTCCGGCGGGATGGTGCGAATTGGTCGCAGCTCTCGATGCTGGCGGGGCAGACGGCGGACGAAAACGATCGTTTCGGAACGGCGTTGGCTGTGTCCGGTGACCGGTTATTCGTTGGGGCTCCTGGGGCCGATGACGATCGCGGTGCTGTTTACGTCTTCCGGAATTTTGCTTTGACCAGCGGCAGGACAGTAGAGACCATACTTCGTCCAACCGAGGCGGAGGGCAATCGATCCTTCGGAGCAAATCTTTCGGTGGTGGATGATGTGGCACTCGTTGGCGCTCCGGCGAGCAACGATAACAGTGGGGCCGTGTTCGTGTTCCGACGCGACGACGCGGGTACGTGGGACGTCGAAACGACGCTGAGCCTTTCCGACCGTGAGGACAACGGTCTGTTCGGTACGGCGCTGGCGCTCGACGGCCGACGCGCGTGGATTGGCGCTCGCGGTGCCTCCGACGGCAGAGGCACGGTCTACATGTTCGCGCAGGATGGTGCCGGTGGCTGGATTCGAGATGGGATGCTGACGCCGTCCGAGCTGGGTCCGGGCAGTGCCTTTGGTTCCTCGATCGCATTGAGTGACGGTGTGGCCGTTGTAGCTGCAGGCACCGCCGATCTGCGCGTAGGTGCCGCGGTGGTGTTCGAGCGGAACGCGACCGGAGAGTGGAGAGAGACGTCGCTGCTCCGGGAGCCGCCGAGGGACCTTCAGGCGATGGCCGACGGTGAAGCTACGTGCACCGACGGATCGACCGGCCCGTTCGACTGTAATGATGTCGACTTGGTTGCTTTCTTGCCCGCCGCCAGCATGGGCGTGGAGCCGGGTGTCATCATCAACGATCTGTGGGGGTGGACCGATCCCCAAACGGGGAAAGAATACGCATTGGTGGGTCGCTCCGATGCGGCGGCCTTCGTCGACATCAGCGATCCGGTCAATCCGGTATACCTCGGCCACCTGCCGAGGACCGAGGGAGCGATCGCCAACCTCTGGCGTGATATCAAGGTGTACAAAAATCACGCCTTTATCGTCGCTGACGGAGCGGGCGCACACGGCATGCAGGTCTTCGACCTCACCCAATTACGCGACGTTCGCGCACCACCGGTGACGTTTGCCGCGACCGCGCACTACGACAAGATGGCTAGTGCCCACAACATCGTCATTAACGAAGAGACCGGCACGGCCTACACGGTGGGCAACGGCATGGGGGGCGAGACGTGCGGTGGTGGGTTGCACATGATCGACATCCGTAATCCGACCAACCCCACATTCGCCGGCTGCTTTGCGGATCCTACTACTGGAAGGCAGGGGACGGGTTACTCTCACGACGCACAGTGCGTCATTTATCGCGGTCCGGACGAGGACCACCGGGAGAAAGAAATTTGTTTCGGCGCCAACGAGATTGCACTCAGCATAGCCGACGTTACCGACAAGAGGAATCCCATGCCCATCGCCCGTGCCGAGTATCCCAACGTGGGTTACACGCACCAGGGATGGCTCACCGAAGATCACCGCTACTTCTTCATGGGTGACGAGGGCGATGAGGTAGAAGGCAATATCGACAGGACGCGGACCCTGATCTGGGACGTCATCGACCTCGACGATCCGGTCTTGCTCAAAGAGTACTTCGCCAATACCAAGGCCATCGATCACAATCAGTACGTCAAGGGCAACTTCGTCTATCAAGCGAACCTGATGAGCGGGCTCCGGATTCTCGATATCAGCGACATCGAAAATCCCGTGGAAGTGGGATTCTTCGACACGGTACCGTACGACGACGACCTCACGGGATTTGGTGGTGCGTGGAGCAACTACCCGTTCTTCGAGAGTGGCGTGATCGTCGTGTCCAGTTGGTCCGAGGGGTTATTCCTTTTGAAGAAACGGGAGAAGCCGGTCCTATAGCGGCCACGGATGACGCTAAAGCTGCCACGGATGACGCTGAAGCTTTGGAGGACACGGATCCCCATTTCCCAACCCCGCTAGGCCGGACCCCGGGTGGAAGCCTGGGCACGTGCCATCAGCTCGCGGTCGCTTTAGCGACAGTCGGTTTGGCCGAGCCGCGAGTTTACTCGTGGTAACAACAATGAAACGTGAGCATTGATGTTCAAATCTAAGTTCTTCCAGCGCTACCTCCTCCCGGGGTTCGTCTTTCAATCCATCATCATCGCCGGCGGCTACGGCACCGGCCGGGAACTCGTGGAGTTCTTCTTGCACTACGGCCCGCGCGGCGGCTTGTTGGGCATGTTGTTGATTGCCATGGTCATCATGAGCCTGACCGCCGCCGCCAGCTTCGAATTCGCTCGGGTGTTTCAAACGTTCGATTATCGGGTGTTCTTCGTGCAACTCCTCGGTCGTGCCTGGTTTCTCTACGAAGTCATGTATCTCGTAGCCGTGGTGTTGATCATGGCGGTGATCGGCGCGGCGGCGGGCACGATCATCAGCGAACTGTTTGGTCTACCCGAGGTGACTGGGATGGCGGGCGTGCTGATCGCGGTCGGGTTCCTTGTGTTCAAGGGAAGCAATACCATCGAGAGCGTGATGGCGGTGTGGTCACTCGTGCTCTACGCCGTCTACGCGGTGTTCTTTGCGTGGAGTATTAGCCGGTTCGGAACCGAGATGGCCTCCAGCCTCACGACGCACGCGCCCGAACCCGGATGGATGGTTGGTGGACTCAAGTACGGCGTTTTACAAGTATCCCTGATCCCCGCCGTTCTCTTCACCGTGCGCCACGTCGAGACGCGTCGTGAAGCGGTGGGTGCTGGTTTGCTTGCCGGCGTCATTGCCCTGGTGCCGGCGCTGCTGTTCTATCTGTCGATGGTGGGTCATTATCCGCAGATCGTCGATCGGCCGGTGCCCGCCAACTTCATGCTCGAGCAGCTCGGTTCGCGCGCATTTCAACTAACGTTCCAGGTCGTACTGTTCGGTACGCTCATCGAGACCGGCGCGGGATTGATTCACGCGTTCAACCAACGTCTGGCGGGCGTACTTGCCGAAACGGGACGTGAGTTGCCTTCGTTTGCCCGGCCCGCCATCGCGGCAGGACTCCTGGTGGTCGGCGCGCTGCTCTCACGCTTTGGCATCGTCGCGCTCGTCGGGCGAGGGTATGGGACGTTGGCATGGGTGTTTGTGTTTATCTACGCCATTCCGGTGCTGACCTACGGCGTCTGGAAAATCCGGAGCTCAAGCGGCCACGGATGATTCCCCGCACCCTTCCCACCCGCGGGGGTCGGGAGTTGGGAGTCGGGCTGCGCGTCCCGCCGAGTATTCCCATGAGAACCATCATCTGCAATGCTAGACCCGACCCCCGACTCCCGACCCCCGACTCCCGTGGGAAGGGCGGTGCGAGGGGCGGCCCTCGCTTGACGGTATGCGCCACTATCGCTAGTTTCGAAATGGTTCCATATTGGACGTAACATGGTGACGTTTACCCTCAAAGGGATACCCGAAGACCTCTACGGCCTGCTGAAGCAGCAGGCAGGAGACAATCGCCGTAGCATCAACAGCGAGATGCTCGTCTTGCTCGAGCAATCGCTCCGCGGCAAGCGAGTTGATTCGGCGAGTTTGCTGGCCCGGGCCGACGCGGTGCGCGAGCGGCTCAACATGCCCGCATACACGCAGGCCGCGTTGAACGCTGCGAAGAACCGCGGCCGGCGATGATCGTCGTCGACACCAACGTCATCGCCTATCTCCTTCTTCCAAGCGAGCACACAGCGGCGGCGCGGGCGGCGTACGAGCGCGATCCTGCCTGGGCAGCTCCGCTCCTGTGGCGCAGTGAGTTCCGCAACGTGTTGGCGACGTCCATCCATCAAGGTCACATGACTCTCGATGATGCCGTTGACGTGATGGATGTTGGCAACGAATTAATGGAAGGGCGGGAATACGCCGTCGACTCTGCCGATGTTCTCAACCTCGCGTCGTTGTCTTCATGTTCGGCGTACGATTGCGAGTTCGTTGCGCTCGCTCGAGAGCTAGCGGTTCCGTTGTTGACCGAAGACCGGCGGATCCGGGCCTCGTTTCGTGACGTGACCGAGCGCTTGGTCGATGTTGGTCGCCGCGGTTCGTGAGACCTTGCCGCCCAACCGCCTTACCCTCTCCCATCTCACGTCTCACCTTTCACGTCCCACGTCCCACGTCTCACCTCTCACGTCTCACGTCTCACCTCTCACGTCTCACGTCTCACGTCTCACGTCTCACGTCTCACGTCTCACGTCTCACGTCCTACCGCCCTATTATTCCCGCCATGACAATCGTCATCGCGTTCTTACTCGTCGCCCTTGGCGTAGCACGCGCCGCACCAGCCGATGCCCAGGTGTCCGAACAGCTCGTACAGGCGTACCTCTGGCCGACGACGACGGCGGAGTTCCGGCAGGCCGAAGCCGCTCTGGCCGCCGACCCGTCGCTGGTGGGCGTGACCAGAATGCAAATGCACGATCTCGAGGAGTTGATGCGCCGGGGCCCGGCGGCGCGCTTCGGATCAGCGGCCGTCAAGACCGGTGATTCACTCGATCAGTTCGTGGTGGAGAGTCCGGGGGGCCGAGCGATCCCTGTCTTTGTGCGGCTTCCCAGCCGATACACGCACGACAGCGAATGGCCTCTCATGTTCGCCATGCACGGGGGACCGCCGGGTAACGCGCGCGGGGCCGTCCAAGGCGCCTTGCGAATGGTTCAGGTTTGGGCGGAGGCCGCCGAGGCTGCCGGTTGGATCGTCGCGTCCCCGGCAATGGTTTCTACGGTTGCCGCGGATGGGCGGACACGCGACCGCCTTCCCTATGAGATTTTTCATCCAGAGGAGGCGCGCGCCGTCATCGACGCGGTGCGGAAGCGGTACAATGTTACGCCGGATCGCATTGTGTCCACCGGCATTTCGTTGGGGTCGAACTTTTCCATCGGCTTCGGTGCCGCACACCCCGATTGGTTCGCGGCCATCGTTCCCGTCTCGACCGAAGGGGATTCGCGCGAGCTGCTACTGCGCAACTTGCAGTCGGTCCCTGTCTACGTCCTCCAGGGGTCGCAAGATCGGAATATTCGCGGCGTGGGTGGTCCCCGAGCCCTGAACAACATCTTGACGCGTTTCGGCCACGACCTTACCTACCGCGAGTTCAGCGACCGGGCGCACGAGGGATTTCAAGAAACATTATCCCGACGTGCTGCGCCGGCTGGACAGCCGGCCGCGGCAAGTGAACCCACGCGAAGTTCTGCGGGTACCACATTCGGCGATCATGCCTGTCGCGCGCCGTGCGCATTGGATCGAGACCGATACCCGTCAAGCACTCGTTCGCGCTCGCGTCTCGAGCCCGACACGGATCGACATCACGGCGCGTTGGTCGGGTGAGTTGACGCTATTTCTGAACGACCGTCTGGTCGATTTGGATCAGCCTATAGAGATTTGGGTGAACGGCGAGCGCGTGTTCAAGGGCGCGGTGGAGCGTTCGATCCGGACCGCGCTGCAAGAGGCCAGGCGACTCAACGACGAGCGACGCGTCTACGCGGCTCGCGTCGCCGTGGCTGTCCCCGCGACCGACGCGGCGATAGCCCGCGGGAGAGAATTGTGGCAGGAGTTGGCGCCGCAGCACCCCGAAGGACAACTGTCATTTTGGGAGATGTACGCAACTCGTGCCCTGGAAGAGCGATTTCCCAACGTTGGGTTTACCGGTGACGAGGTGCCGTTTCCCGCGTCGGTGGCTCCGTCGGCGCCCGAGCAAGTTGCCGTGCGTGTCGTCCACGTCGAAGCCGATGGTCCGGCGGCAAAAGCGGGAGTCCGGACGGGTGATCTTCTGATTACAGTCGGTGGTGAACCGTTTTTCCGGGGGCGTGGGGGAGTGCCCGGACTCCATCGTTGGATGATGCGTGAGCTCCGGACGACACCGGCCGACTATCCGATCACGGTGTGGCGCGGCGATCGAGAGGTGACGTTGACCGCTACGTACCGGCTCGGACCGTACGGGAATCCGTGAGCCGTGAGCCGTGAGTCGTGAGCCGTAAGCCGTTATAAGACGGCGTCCCAACTTTTCTTTGCCGTCTGCCCGTCTGCCCGTCTGCCCGTCTGCCCGTCTGCCCGTCTGCCCGTCTGCCCGTCTGCCCGCCTGCCCGTCTGCCCGTCTGCCCATCTGCCCGCCTGCCCGTCTGCCCGTCTGCCCGTCTGCCCATCTGCCCGCCTGCCCGCCTGCCCGTCTGCCCGTCCGCCCGTCCGCCCGTCTGCCAACCTGCCCGTCCGCCCGTCCGCCCGTCCGCCCGTCTTTCCGTCCTGCCGCTCTCCTATTACCGTCCGTGATTCACACCAACCCCATCCAGAGGTCCCCCATGCGTCGTATCTGCCGATTTCTGTCCTTTTCCTTCGTAGTCGCCCTGGGCGCAGCCCCCCTGCAGGCCCAGACCATCCGATCCACCGCCGAGCCCGGCACGGGCCTGGCAGGCTTCGGGAGCGCCATCGTCATCGGCGACGGCGAGATCTTCGTGAGCCGTACCGGCGCGTCGCTGCTGCTCCCGTTGCTGCCGTCGAGGACAGGAGGCGTCCACATCTTTCGGCCCAGTCCCTCGACCAGCGGATGGGGGCAGGCGGCGCATGTGAGCGCGGCCGATGCGACGATTGGCGACGGGTTCGGTGGCTCGATGGCGGTCGACGGTAACACGCTCATGGTCGGTGCACCGGGCACGGACGATGGAGAAGGGGCGGTGTACATATTCCGCAAGAACGGTGCGGGGGAGTGGAGTGAGTCGGGTGTGTTACGCGCCCGCGACGGCGTGGCCGGCGACAGTCTCGGTACCGCCCTCGCGCTGAGCGGAAACGTCGCCCTGATCGGATCCACGCGGCACGCCGACGCGCGCGGAGCCCTCTACGTGTTCGAGTCGCAAGGGGGCGGGGGCGGGGGCGGGGGCGGGGGCGCCTGGACACAGCGTGGGAAGCTAGCGGCGAGCAATGCCCAACCGAATGACCGGTTTGGTGTCGCGGTGGCGTTCAACGGCAGTCGCGCGCTGATCGGCGCGGTCGGCGTGGACGGTATCCGGGGCGCCGCGTATGTCTTTGAATACGAATCGGGCGCATTCACCGAGCAAGCGACGATTCGCACGGATGAGCAGCTGTCGAGGAATGCGGCGTTTGGAGCGCGGCTTGCACTGCATGGAAACAACGCCCTCATCGCAGCGCCCCAAGTCAACGGTGGGGTCGGCTCGGTGTACGCTTTTGCACGCGACGGATCGGGCACGTGGCACCAAACCGGTACGCTCGTTCCCGAGGGCGCAACACCACCCGCAATCTTTGGTTTTGCGGTTGCGCTGACGGAGAATGAGGCGTGGATCGGTGCACCCGGGCAGTCCGGTTTTACGGGAGAGCTCTATCGCGCACGTCGTGGCGCCACGGGTGAGTGGAGCACGCCGCAACGGGTGGTGATGGCTGATCTTCCGGCGCAGGCGTTCTTTGGTGGCGCAATTGCCGTGCGCGGCGGTCTCGCGTTGGTGAGCGCGCTGGGCACCGAGTTCGGCTCCGGAACCGGTTTCCTCTTCCAACGCAACGCGGGCACGGGCTGGGTGGTCAGCGGCACATTGGTGGACGAAAGTGGTGTATCGCTTCCGGCCATTACAGGTGGTCAGGTGAATTGCGTCGACGGGACGGCGGCCGACCTGTTCGACTGCACCGATGTGGATGTGGTGTCGTTCTTGCCGGTGGACGCGGTCGGCGGCGGCCGTGGGATCTCCGTGAGTGACGTGTGGGGCTGGACCGACCCGGAGACGGGCGGGGAATACGCGCTCGTCGGGCGGTTCGACGGCACCGCCTTCATCGACGTGAGCGATCCGTTCAATCCCGTCTACCTCGGCGATCTCCCGTTGACCGAAGGCGCAACGCCCAATCTGTGGCGTGACATCAAGGTCTATAAGAACCACGCGTTCATCGTGTCCGACGGCGCCGGGCCGCACGGCATCCAGGTGTTTGACCTCACCGCGCTGCGTAATGTCATCAATCCCCCCGTCGAGTTCACCGAGACGGCTCACTACGATGGTATCTACAGCGCGCACAACATCGTCATCAACGAGGAAACCGGCTTCGCCTACACGGTCGGCAACAGCATGGGCGGTGAGACGTGCGGCGGCGGGTTTCACATGGTGAATATTCAGGATCCGACGAACCCGACGTTTGCAGGATGTTTCTCGGATCCGGCGACGGGTCGTGTCGGAACGGGCTACAACCACGACGCCCAGTGCGTCAAGTATCACGGTCCCGATCAAGATCACCTCGGTAAGGAAATCTGCTTCGGATCCGCCGAAACCGCGTTGAGCATTGCCGACGTCACGGACAAAGAGAATCCCGTGCCGTTGGCCGCCGCGTCGTATCCCAACGTCGGCTACGCGCACCAGGGTTGGATCACCGACGATCACCGATACTTCTATCTGGACGACGAGCTGGACGAGATCGCGGGTACGGTCTCGAAGACGCGGACGATGATCTGGAATGTGGAAGACCTCGACGACCCCGTGCTCGTGAAGGAGTTCTTCGGTTCCACCGAGTCGAGCGATCACAATCTCTATATCCGCGGCAACTTCATGTATCAGTCGAATTACGTTTCCGGTCTCCGGATCTTCGACATCAGCGATCCGGAGAACCCCAAAGAGGTGGCGTACTTCGACACCGTCCCCGGCAAGGACCAGCCGGGCTTCGCCGGTTCGTGGAGCAACTACCCCTATTTCGACAGCGGTATCATCGTCGTGACGAGCATGCGGGAAGGGGTGTTTATTCTCAAGAAGAGGGATACGAGACTGGTTTTTTAGCGGGGTTCACCCCGCTCCCCCCCGCACCCACGGGGTTCGGGAGTCGGGGGTCGGGCTTCACGCCCCAGCCGAGTAGTCCTACGAGAACCATTACTGTAATGCTAGACCCGACTCCCGACCCCCGTGGGTGCGGGGGGCTGCAGGGATGACCCCCGTCTCCCGGACCCCCCCACCCCCACCCAGGGTATGTAGATCTATATTCCCTAACCAGCTGGAGGTCCCCATGAGACCAGTTCTGTCAGCAACACTTCGTAGTATCCCCCTCATTCTGGTGCTTGCAGCGTTTCCAAGTGAAACTGCGGCCCAACTCATCGCACTCAAGACGGTGCCGGTAGCGGCGGGCGACCAGTTCTTGATCTTCCCTTCACGGAATCTCGGCATGGGCGGTGTGTCGATCGCACTGGACGACATGCTGCTCGATCCGTTTGTGAATCCTGCCAAGGGCGGGCGGGTGGGGCAGGGGAAGTTCTTCAGCTCACCGACGTTTTACAGCATTTCCCAGAACAGCGGTGCGGGTCGCACGCTGCCGTTGGGGACGCTGTTCAGCTCGGGAAACTGGTTTGGTGGAGGTGTGGCGGTTTTGCAGCAGATCGAGGCGGGCAATCGGTTCAACATTGGCCCGTTCCCGCTCGATCTGGCGATCATCGCGCCGCCACCCCTGCCTCCGCAGAACGTGTTGAGCGAACAGCAGTCCACCAATAAGTACGTGCAGGCGTTGGTGGGCCGTAAGTTCGCCGGTGGCAAATTCGCGATTGCTGCGAGTGCGATGCTCGGCGATCTCAATGCGATCGACGGTGTGGAGCACCTGTACGCCGGCGCGTCCAACATCGACCAGTACGGTCACATCGAAGACTACCGGCTCGGCCTGACGGGTGAGTTTGGCGGCGACCGCACGCTCGAGGCGGTCATCATCCACAGCCGGTTCAGCATGATGCACGACGTGACGTACGTCGATTGGTTTCTCACCGATTCGCTGAATTGGCGATTCACGCCGCAGGTGCGTGAGGAGAGTAATCCCGATCAGACGCAGACGTGGGGGTTACACCTCGGATACGTGCAACCGATCGCCGAAAGCGGATGGCGCGTCGGTGGGATCTTGACCGCGAATCGGATGCAGCATCCCAAGATTCCGAACTACGAGTTGCAGAACATCCCGCGCGATCCGGGTCAGAGCTGGGCGTACAACATCGGCGTCGGTCTTTCGAAGCAGGAAGGCCCCACGACGTTCGGCGTGGATCTCGTGTTCGAACCCGCAGTGAGTCACACCTGGCAGGAAGCCGCGGGCCAGACTCTTGCGGCCGACAGTGTCACGATCATTCCCGACCGTGGTAAGACGATCGAGAACCGGTTCAATTTCTCCAACGCGTTCGTGAACGTCGGTATGACGCGGGTCGTAGACAAGGCGGCGTTCCAGTTGGGACTCGGCGTACGCGCGTACGACTACCGCCTGCGGCAGAAGGACAATGTCGCGCAGATACGCCGCACGCAGGACGAGCAGTGGATGGAGTGGACGCCGAGCTGGGGACTCAGCTTCACGTTCTCGGATCTGGAATTGCGTTACATCGGCCGCGCGACCACAGGTACTGGTCGTCCGGGTATTGCCGGAGGGGTTGGTGTGTTCGCTGAAGACAGAGTGACCGTGGCGGCCGGTGGCAACATTCTGCTCGCGCCCGAAGGGGCGTTAACGCTACAGGACGCGACGGTGGTGACGCATCGGATTGGAATCGTCCTGCCCTTCCGCTGATCCACCGCCCCAGGGTGTAGGTTGTAGGGTGTAGAGTTGTCCGATCATCAAGAACAAACCTCGGCTTTTGGGCCGGGGTTTGTCGTTCTAGATGCTCTCTCAAAGCCCTACACCCTACACCCTACACCCTACACCCTTCTTCCCATGCCCACATTCCTGCCAACCGTGTGCCGCCATCAGTTCGCTAGCCGGTAACGTTCCAGCCAAAACAGATCGAACTCATCTCTCCTCACCACAAACACGAACTTCCCCGCAAATCCCACCACCCGCCGCTCCGGAGGCAAGACGACTTGTTCCGTGCGCCGGCCGTCGGCGTCGAACACGTCGTACACCACTTCGTCACCAGCAGGAATCGAGCGTTGTACCCACGCATTGCCCTCGGGAGAGACGCGCACGGCGTTGGCGACGAACGGCGGCATCTCGTCGGGCCAGTGGAAGTCTTCGGGACCCGGGGAATCATCCGAGCCCTGTCCGCCGCGCGAGAAGCTAGTGGTCAACACGCCGTCGGCAATGCCCATTCGAATGCCTATTGCTGTGGCGGACCGCTCGTCGATCCACACGTCCTGGTCAACGCGGCGCACCGGCAGGCCGACGTAGGATACGTCGGGCCCGGGGTGGCTCCCGTCGTCATCGATCCAATCGACGTAGTAGCCGTCGGTGCGGGCGGCGGCGACCCGACCGTTCGGACCGACGTGCCACGCGTCTTCCGGCGACAGCGCGTACTCCTCAACGTCTACGCTCGGTGTTCTACCGCTACCGGTAGTGATCACGTCGAATCGGCGAAGCCGGACCATTCCAAGCGTGTCGATCGTTTTGGCGCCCCGGTCGAGCCGCATGATCGGTGCCGAGTCGGGGAAGTCCACGAGACCCGGCCCGCCCATCTTGAAGGGCATGCCCTCGAAGTAAATGCGACCGCGTTGATCCGTGCCGCGCGGCAGGACGAACGTCATGTCGCCTCGCTGCGGATCGCCAAATGCCAGTGGCATCGTCTCACCAGCCTCGAGATCGGGGCCCAAAACCATCAACCGGCCGTTGCCGAGATCGATGAGGAGTGTGGAATCGCCCGGGAGCGGGAAGACCGCGTCGGGTTGGTTGTACTCGCCGGGCCCGGCGCCCTGCCGCCCGATCGTGTCTGCGGTTCCGGCATCCATGTCGATGGCCACCAGCACCTGTCCCAACGGATCGGCCACCAGGACCCGCCCATCGGGCAGCGCGCGCACGGTTTGGACCATACCCAGGGCCTCGGGATACGCGACATCGGGCTCGCCGAGGTGGCGTTGAGGAACGGTGCTCTCGTCTGCGGCGCAGGCGGTGGCAGCAGCTAGACAGAAGGCGCACTTTGCGGAAGGCAGGGTCATGGTGCGAAGATAGGGGGCGATTAATTTGACGGCTAGGTTTAGGGGGAGAGGGGCACGGGGGCGGGAGATTGCAGATTGCAGATTGCAGATTCTAGCAGGTTGCGGAAAAATTGATGGTGAGCCGCGTTTGTCCGGGTAACACGACGGTGTACCAGCGTGCGGTCCCCTATTACCGCCCCCGCGGTGCGGTCGGCGTGACGAATGCGGCCCACACTGCCCCATCAGGGGCTGCCTCCGGCCAGGGTCAGGGTGCGTATCCGCATCAGATTGTAGACCGCGGCCGTGAACGTAAACACCCACCCGACCCGCGGGGTCCCGCGATGTCGGAGTTTGCGTAACAACCCAATCGTCTTGCCCCACCCGTAGATCTCTTCCACTTTTTTGCGCTGCCGTTGACTGATCGCATAGCTGGGATGGCGCGTCGTCCGGCCATCCACCGCGCTCCGCAACCGCGTGCGGTGCACGTTCGGCGTGACGTGGGGCGTCCAGCCCAACGCCCGCAGCGTGTCGACAAACCCGCACCGATCATAACCCTTGTCCGCCCCCAACGTCCGACGCCGGGCCGTCGGCGGTAAGCTCCCCACCATCGCCAGCGCACTCGCACACTCCGCCTCGTAGCCGGGCTGCGTCACGTCGGTCGCCACCACGAGCCCGTGCCGATTATCCATCAACACACTCGCCAAGTACGCCAATTGCGCGCCTTGCCCCCCACTCTTCCGCGTCAACCGCGCCTCCGGGTCCGTCCGCGACGCATGCGTCGCATTCGTCCGTTTCTCCTGGCGAAACGTCACGCTCGGATTCCCCGGATCATCGTCCGTTGGCGGGCGGGTGCCGGCCTTCGGCTGAAAACTCTTCTGACTCGCCCACGCGTCCAGCAAGGTCCCGTCGACGGTGAAATGCTCATTCGACAACAACGCCCGCCGCTCCGCCTCCTGTAACACTTCGGCCAGAAACGCATCCGCGATGCCCCCCTCGACCAGCCGCGTCCGATTCTTCGTAAAGACCGTCGGCACCCACACCGCGTCGTCCAGATTCAACCCCACAAACCATCGGTACAGGATGTTGTAATCGAGCTGCTCCATCAGCTGCCGCTCGCTCCGGATCGTATACACCACCTGCAGCAATAACGCGCGTAACAAATGTTCCGGGGGAATCGACGGCCGGCCCCGCCGCGCGTACAGCCGGTCCAACTGCGGCGAGAGCCGGGCTAACACCGGGTCCACCAGCGCCCGCAGGGCGCGCAACGGATGGTCGGAGGGCACCCGATTCTCCGCACTGATATAGCTGAACAGCGCCGACTGATTCGTCTTGTTCCCGCGCATCGTGGCACTCCCATCGAGGTCCCTCTACGATAAGAACTTCCGGCTCGCGATGCTATCGTCCATTACCCGACTTTTTCCGCAACCTGCTAGAATCTGCAATCGACCACCCATCCGCCCGTCCGCCCGTCTGCCCGTCCTCTCGCTTGCGGTCTGGGTGTTGGCCTGTTCAACGGGCGACGTAACCACCCAGCGGAGTGGCACCATCATCGACAGCGCAGGCGTGACCATCGTATCCAACCCTGCCGACGGAGCGTGGCGCGAAGCGGACGGCTGGAGCGTCGTGCAGGACATTGTGATCGGGGAGAGTGAGGGCGATCCCGACTACGTGTTCGGCCACATAACCGGAATGTGCTTGGGATCGGATGGGCGAATCTTTGTGTTGGACCAAGGGGCCTCGAGGATAAGCGTGTATTCCGCCGAGGGTTTGTTTCTGGACGCCTTCGGCCAGTCCGGCAGCGGCCCGGGCGAAATGGGAACGGTTGTGGGTCCGTGTCTCATGGGACCTGAGGATACGCTGAACATCCCCGACCTCCAGAATTTCCGGCTCAACCGGTACGCTTCGGACGGTTCCAGCGTTGGGAGCAACCGGTTCGACCTCCGGGACGGATTCCCCACCACATGGAATATCTCCGAAGAGGGCCGCATAGTGGTTCAGCTTCGCTCCCTGCCAATTCCAGGTCAAACGGCGGATAGCATGGATGCGCTCGTAGTCAGGGACCGTGACGGATCGGTGATCGACACCGTGCTCCGGGTGCCGGCCGGGGGCACGGTGGCGATGAGGAGAGATGGCCCGCGGCTCAGGTTCTTTGCCCCGGAGCCGGCATGGGCGCTCACGCCGGACGGCGAGATCCTGTACGGGCGGAATGACGATTATCGTATCACCGTGTACGACGACGGCGGCGAGCCGCGGCGGATCGTAAAGAAGATCGTCGAGCCCCGGCCCGTGAGCGACGCCGACAGACGGATCTGGAGCGGAGCCATTGCGCGGGGGTTGCGCGACAGCGGTATGCCGCAGGCGTTGATCAGTCAGATCCTTGAAACTGTCACCTTCGCCGATTTCTACCCGGCGTTCACCCGTTTGCAGAGCGGACCGCTGGGGAGCATTTGGGTGCGACGGATGCTGGATCCCACCACGCTGAGCGAAGAGGAGCGCGAGAACCTCCAGCTGCCGTTGCAAAACCCGGAGGTATTGTTCAGCAATCCGACCTTTGGCCTCGGCACGACCGGCTGGGATGTGTTCGACGCCGACGGCCGCCTACTCGGCGTCGTCACGATGCCCCCGCGGTTCGAGCCGGTGAGGTTCGTGGAGGACAAGATTTACGGGATCTGGCGGGACGAGTTCGATGTAGAGTACGTGATGCGGTTGAGGGTGGTGATGCCGTAGGATGTCAGATTCTAGCGAATCTAGAATCCCCCGCGGGGAGGCTCGTCTCCACCTTCTTCGCCTCGCCGCTCTCCCCCCAGCGCGACCACCAAGCATCCGGTCGATCGCGCAAATACCGGTCGAACCACTCGAACATCATGATGTCGCGGTTGTGTTGCACCGACGGTTTCGAGGAGACGCCGTGGTTCTCGTTGAAGAACCGGATCAGTTCCGTCTCCTTGCCGAGTACGCGCAGGGCGGTGAACATCTGCTCCGATTCCGTGGGTACCACGTTCGTGTCTTCCGTCCCGTGAATGAGCAAGAGAGGTGTAGCGATCTTGTCGGCTTGGAACAGTGGTGACCGGTCCACGTACAAGTCGCGGCGGTTCCACGGATAACACCCTGGACACGTTCCGTCGGTGTAGCTGTAGCCGGTCCAGCCCGCGCCCCAGTACCCGGCGATGTTGCTGATGCCCGCAATGGACGCGGACGCGGCAAAGAGATCAGTACGCGTCAGGAGATGCATCGTCATGAACCCGCCGTACGAGTGGCCGAAGTTCCCGATACGACTGGCATCGACGAACGGGTGGGCTTCCGCGAACGCGGTCACACCTTCGATAATGTCGCTGCCCGCGGGGTACCCCCAGTCGTCGATGTGCATGTCGCTGAACTCCTGGCCGTAGCCGGGCGCGCCGGCGGGATTGAGCACGTACACCACGTACCCCTGGGCGGCGTACGACGCCAACCGCGAGTCGAAGCGCTTCATCGTTGCCGCGGTGCCGCCGTAGTAGAACACGATCATGGGGTATCGGTCCGACGCAACGAAGGCGGACGGCGTGAGGTACCACCCCTCGATCTCCCAGCCCTTCGCATTGGTGAAACTCCACTCTTGCCACTCGGGCATGCGCGCCTGCGACAGGGCGTTGTCCGTGGGATCGAACACCCGGTCGGCCTCTCCAGTGGTTAAGTCCATGCGATAGATGGTTTGCGGTGTCACGGGCGACTCCACCGCGCCGACGAGGAGGCCGCCTGCGATGTCGTGGGCCGACATCGTCTCGCCGGCGGGAAGAGACATTGTCTCCAGACTCACATTGCTGAGCGACGCATCGACGCGTGAACTGGTGCGTACGGGAATCCCCCGCGCTCCGTCCTGCGCCACGATGTAGATGCGCCCGTCCTCTTCGTTCCATGTGGGCGTGCAGCCCGGAAACCCGAGGTTGGGAACGAAGCCCTCGCTGAGATGCACCAGCCGGGGCCGGTCGATGGGTGTCCCGTACAGCTCCACCTCGAACACGCTGAACTCGGGGTCTTCGGATTCCAGGGTATTCTTCGCCGAGCCGCAGAACGCCACCGCCCGCCCGTCGGGAGACCAAGCATACGATGTGGGGCCCCAAAAGGCCTGGTTGGCAAGTTCCAGGAGCACACGCGACTCCAACGTCTGCACGTCGAGGAGCCAGATCTCGCTCCGGACGAAGGGACGTTCCGGCACTTGCACGTCCCGGGTATAGACGAACCGCTTGCCGTCTGGCGACAACCTCGGCCCGGCCACCGAATACTCGGCGTCGCCCGCCAGCGTGACCCGCGTTCCTTGATCTACGTGCAGCGCGTAAAGCTGGGCCTTGTCGAACCAAAAACTCCACCGGTGCCATACCTCGGTGAGGCGCGCCGCTCCCGTGATGGCGTTCTTCCCGCTGTCCGGTTTCACCGTTCCCGTGAAGTAGAGCCACGAGCCATCGGCAGACCATTGCAGCGATGCCACGCCGGGCTCGCTGCGCAGCACCCGCGTTGCTCCCGTACCTTCCGGCTCCCAGACCCACACGTCCAGCCCGCTGCCACCCTGTTTGTCCGTGGGAGTCGCGAACGCCAGCCGCGCGCCGTCGCGGGACCACACGGGGTTCATCGCCTGACTACCGAGGCCAAGCTCGTGGGTCACCGCACCGGTCTCCAGTTCGCGGATCTCGATGTTGGAGACCCACCGATCGTTCTCGACATCGACACGACGTATCATGAACGCCGCCCGCCGGCCCACCGGATCGGCCTTCACCGAGGTCACGGTGGAGAGCCGCTCCAACTCGGTGAGCGTCGGCGCGCGCCGAGGGTCTATGGATGCGGCGACATTCGCATTGTCGGTCACGACGTCGAGTTCGGCCCGCACCCCCCATTCTCCATCTTCGGGCGGTTGCGTCTGAATGAGGAGCCAGTGACTTCCCTGTGTGAGGCTCACCTCACCCGTGACGGGCTTCCCATCCAGCCACGCGTGGCGTTCCCCGTCGCCGTTCAACTCGATCTTCGCCTTCTGCCACCGATCGGTGGACAGGTACACCAGGGCGAACGCCACCGATCGATCTCGCCGGTTCAGGCGCAGTGTCCCTTCTTGGGCGCGTTGCCGTTCCCAGCGATAGGAACGCCCGTCGAACCAGCTCACGGGGTCGCCCGCCATGGGCCAGCGACCTTGGAACGACAGCATGTTATCCGCGAGCGTTGCGTCGCCCTCGATGGACGCAGCCGGAGCCGGCATCGGACCTAACACGAGCCACTCCGACACGGCAACCTGTGCCGTCAACGGCGTGGACCAGAGAGCCGGCCCGAGAAGGGCGACGACGAGGAAGGCGATCGACGAGCAGGTGCGAGACATGGTGGCCTCCATGGGCGGCAACGCGACCGGGATTGAAAGGGCCCTCAGGGTGTGGGCCGGCGCTGCAACGCCGGCCCGGGCCAAATTACGCCTCGATTATCGCTGGCGGAACCTTTGCTGGAGAACTGGTTAACTACATGGACGATCCCTATAGTGATCATCGACTAACTGGACGCAAGCCCATGCCGCTTGACACGCAAGTCCAATCTTTACTTCCACTTACACACCTCACCTACCACGTCCTGCTGGTCCTGGCCGGCACCAAGCTCCACGGCTACGGGATCATCAAGGAGGTGGCCGCGCGGACGGATGGGGCGATGGATCTCGAGACAGGAACGTTGTACGCCGCGATCAAGCGGCTGCGGGACGAGGGCCTCATCGACGTAGCCGACCCACCGGCCGGCGTAGGTTGTAGGGTGTAGGGTGTAGGGTTTTTCTCCATTGGTTGCATAAGACTCCGGACACGCCCGCCCAATTCCTACACCCTACACCCTACACCCCACAACCTACAACCTGGACTCTGTATCGCCCGCCGCACCAAAAACCTGATAAGCAAACGCAATCAACGCGACCACCCCCCAAAGCAGTCCCGCTGCCACGCCAATGTCCAACAACCCGCGCCACGGCTGCGGAAGTTGTCGGACGATTAGAACAAATATCACGATCATTACCGCGAGGCCGTACGACCTCAGCAACAGCCTTGGCGTCGCGTAGATGAATCCCATGCAGACGAGTGGTGCGAGCAGGACCTGTAACGGGCGCGGGTCGAGTTGCAGTTCACGCGCACGGGCGGCAACGCGTGGTGCGAAGCTCTTTTGGAATCCCCGGTATCCCTCACTGATCAGCATGAACAGCAAGAACGTCACGAGAAACGCCCAGTGGTGCATTTGCAATGGGTAATCGAATGCGTCGAGCCCCACGCTGGTCAAGCGCACCATCCCGGCGCCGATCAGGACGAGGACGCCGGCGACGCCCCAGGTGGCCGCCAAGATTCCCAGAAAGTTTTTGGTCACGGTTAGGCGGTTACCGGTAACCGGTCACCCAGGGAAGGGGGCGGAGCGGGGTCAGTTCGCTCCCATTGTCGCGGGCCGTCTCCGCGCCGGATCCCACCGCTCGAACCAGTACAGGATGTTCAGCTGGGTCCGGACGAAGTTCGTCGGATGGACCGAGCCGGTGCACTGGATCCCGTTGCCAACCGGTCCCCGCCAGTGGGGTTCTTCCTTGTAGTGGAGCATGGCTACCGGGATCTTTCGGTAGACCAAGGCGTTGTAGAGCTGTTCGGACTGGTTCATCGGCGTTCGCCAATCGGCGTCCCCGACCTGGATGAGCGTGGGGGTCGTGATATTACCGGCGTGGCGGACCGTTGAGTGCTCGAGCATGCTCTCGGGGTTCTCCCACGGATAGCCCTCGTACTTCTCGAACCAGCCGATCCCCATCCTGTCGGTGGTCCCGGAGAAGCTCGCAAATTCGGTGACGGGGCACAGCACGGCGGCTGCGGCGAAGCGCTCCGTGTGGCTGATGGTCCATCCCGTCAACACGCCCCCGCCGCTGGGACCAGCGACGAACAGGCGCTCGGGGTCGACGTAGCCGCGCCCGATCACGGCATCGACTCCGGCCATGAGGTCCTCGAAGTCGGGGCCCGGATAGTTGTTGTGGATCGCGTTGCCGAATTCGCTTCCGTACCCCGAGCTGCCTCTCGGGTTCGTGTAGAGAAGCACCTGATCCCGGGTCGCGTAGTTCTGGAAGTTGAAGCTGAAGCGGACGTCGTAGTTCGAGTGGGGTCCGCCGTGGATGTTCAGGTGGAGAGGATACTTCCTCGAAGGATCGAAGCCGGGCGGCTTCACGATCCAGCCCTGCACGCGGGTTCCGCCGGTCGATTCGAACCAAATCTCTTCGACCTCTCCAAGCCGGATCCCTTCCAGGACGTCGTCGTTGGCGGCGGTGAGCTCCACGGGAGCTTCCGGCCGGTCCACGGGAAAGGTTACGACGTCTTCCGGCTCATGAAAGCTGCCAAGGATGCCGGCCGCTTGCCCGTTGGCCGAGACCGAGGTGAGCGTCAGATGCTGCACCCGGTCGATGAGCTGCCGGACCTCGCCGTCCAAAGACGCGAAGTGAAGGTTGCTGGAGCCCTGCCACTCCGCGGTGAAGTAGATTCCCGAGCCGTCCCGGGCCCACTGGAGGGTGGTAGAACGGAGGTCGCGGTCGAAGTCGGTGAGCGGCCTCGCGCCGGTTCCGTCCGCGTTCATCACCCAGACCTCGTTCGCCTGGTAGCTGTAGTGGCGGTCCGGCGCCACATGACCGAGGAAGGCGATGCGCGTGCCATCGGGCGATGGTACCGGCTGGCTCCAGGGACCCTTCCGGCGGGTGAGCTGCTCGACGTCGCCGCTTTCCACGTCGAGCCGGTAGATGTGGTTCTCATGACGGCGCCAGGCCTGGTCCTCCGCCCGGATCCCGGTGAAGAGGATCGATCGACCGTCCGGCATCCAAATCGGGTTGGACTCGTTCCAGGGCCCGTCGGTGAGTTGCTGCGGTGTACCCCCGTTGGAGCGGACCAAGAACAAGTGGGTGAACCCCCGCGGCAGATAGCCCGGTACGCCATCGGCCCTCCAGTGGGGATGGGTGATGATCTCCGGGTCCCCGATCCACTTTGCCCCGGCCGGGGGCTCGGGCATGTCGATGCTCCAGGCCACCGGCGCGGGCACGAACTTCGAGAAGACGATCCACTTTCCGTCAGGCGACCAGTCGGGATTCGAAGGGCTCTCCTTCAGGCGAGTGATTTGCGTGGCGGCGCCCTCCTGGTCCATCCACCGAACGTAGAGTTGACTCCCTCCGGGCTCCCCCGAAGCATTGAAGACGATGCGGCTCCCGTCGGGCGACCACTCCGCGTTGCTTCCGTTCTCGAGGAAGCGGTTCCGCGAGCCGTCCGAGTTCACAGCCCAGACTGCCGATGCCCACCGGTCCTCGATCTGGTCCACCCACTGTCGCTTGTAGACCACCTGCATGCCGTCCGGGGAGATCTGTGGTTCACTCACGTACTCCCACTCCAAGTAGCGGTCTGCGGTCAACAAGGTGTCCGCTTGGACGGTGGCCCCGCTCACCGGCCCGGGGGCGGAAATCCCTCCCAACAGTGCGAGCAATGAGGCAAGAGCGAGTGATGCTGTGTACGTCTTCATGTGCCGTCCCCTCCTGTTCACTATCCTGAGTCTCAACGGCCTCCGTGGTAGGAGGTGGTGGGTTACGCCGTGGGGGAGAAAGTATCCGGTGGGACCGGTGTCGGACAGGTTACAGGTTACAGGTGTCAGGTTTCAGGGTCTCACATCCCAACCCGGCCACGAAAAACGCCGTTAGGATGTTCAGACCTGAAATCGGTCACCTGTAACCTGACACCGGGGTGGGGGGATGCTCGGTGGGATGGGCCCTTGTAGCCCCGAGTGGGGCCGGGCGCATCCCTTCTATATATGGAATACCTTTTCAAAAGAACCAATCAGGGCCATCCGTCCAGGACAAGATGGACGCGAAGGGGCAGACAGGGGCGCACCCGCACCCCCGTTCGCTCCGCCGGCGCTCTAGGTCAGACCCCGGGGTTGGCTCAGTGGCCCGCCCTAATCTCGCAACCCCGGCCTTGCGCCCGGGGTCCGCTCTACCGGGGTGGGGTCAGAGGTTCCGCGTCCTTCAAAGCTTCAGCGTCATCCGCGGCCCCCCTTCCGCCCATGACCAACTGGTTGTATCTCCCTACCACAATATTCACCACGGAGCGTGCATGCCGATCGAGGAAGATGTCATCATCGGATCGATAGAGAAGAACAAGCGCGAGGAGATTCGGGTCACGCTGTCGAATTTCAAAGGACACGATCTGCTCGGGTGCAGGATATGGTACAAGGCCAAGGAGGAGTACAAGCCGAGTAGCAAGGGCATCGCGGTGAACGTGCGGATCTTGCCCCAGTTGATCGGGTTGTTGGAGGAGGCGGAGAAGAAGGCGGTGGAGTTGGGTGTACTCAACTTGGATGGGGAGGTGCCGCCGCCGCCGGAGGAGTAGGCGGAAGGACGGAAAGACGGAAAGACGGAAAGACGGAAAGTTCTTGCGAACCCTGCTGTGAAGACCCCGGCCTAAGCTCGGGGTCCGCTCCACATCGGCGACGTGCCCTTCCTTTGATGCCCCCTGATGCCCCTCGATACTTCTCTGCCCCCGTGCCCCCGTGCCCCCGTGCCCCCGTGCCCCTCTGCATCCTGTCCTCACTCCGCCCTCACCGTCAGTATCGGATCCACCCGCAGCGCCCCCGGAAACCCGATGTCCAGCGTCATCCGTGGCGCCTAGGGGCTCGTCCTTGCAGGCCGTCCGGCTCCCCGACCCCCGTGAATGCCGGCGGGCTCCTGCCCCTGCATTACGACGCGCAGGACGCCGGTGTCGAGGTCAACGTCCCACAGCGCGATGCGCGGCTGTACGAACTTGGACACCTCGGCGATGGTGAGGGTCGCAGCCGTTGTATCGAGAAACTCCAACACCTCGAGACGGGCAGCCTCGTATGTCCTGCCGGAATGCCGGGCCTGCAGGCGAAGGCCCATGCGATCGGCCAAGGACCGCCGCACCGTTCGTTGCACCACGTCGAGTACGCGTTGGATAAAGCCGACGAGTTCGGCTGGCCCCTGCTTCGCACGACGCGCCTCCAGCTTCTTGGCTGTCTTCGGCTCGCACAGGCCGAGCAAGACGTTCCGGATCGCGGGCTTGGGCGTCCGCGGTTTTGCCGTCGATGGATCACCGCGCTCGAACCTTGCGCACAGGTCGAGGTCGGCCAGCGCGACTTTGAGAAAGGACCCGATGCGCTCGTAGATGTCCGACCGTCCAGGCAATGGCGGCGCTCTCTTGCCGGAGAGGAGATCGTCGATGAAATCGGGGGGAACCTCGGCGGCCTCGGCCAGCGCCAGCGGCGTCTGCTCGAGCTCCTTGAGGCGCTTGGCCAACAGGCGGCGAACCTCGATGGGCTCCTTCAATGAGGGAACGGCCTTCTGCCAAGCGCACATGTGCAGATCTCCTCTCGATCCGAAGTCGCCCCGCAGCGGCTAGGTGGGGCACGACGGATAACGCTGCGACAAGCAAAACGGCGGACACGCCTGTGTGACGGGCCCACCGCTGTCGGAAGCTAGTCGGACGACTCGAGTGGGACAACCGACCGCGGTTGGCTTTTTCGCCCATCTTGATTATGTTTGGCGTCTGTAGAACGAACCGCAAGCTGGCATCATCCTACCTCCGTAGATTGGTCTCCGCTTAGGCGTGGAAACCGGCGATTCGCAGACCGTCGCATCACTCCTCAGGTTCAGGCAATTCGATCTCAGCGCTCCGACGCCGTAGTGCGTCCGGACGCGTCTGCGCATACATCTATAGAGGAGTACGTAGTGCAATCGACTTTTGAGACGCTCGGCCTCGCCCCGGAGATCCTCCGGGCCCTCGAGCGGCGTGGTTATCGCGATCCGACCCCGATTCAACAGCAGGCCATCCCGGCCGTCCTGGCCGGGAACGACGTCATCGGTTCGGCCCAAACAGGGACTGGCAAGACGGCGGCGTTCCTCTTGCCCATTCTCCAGCGACTCGCCGGTGGGCGGCGTGGGACGCTTCGCGCCTTGGTGCTCGTGCCGACGCGCGAGCTGGCACAGCAGGTGCTGGATTTCGCCGAGGTGTACGGACGGCATCTCCATCTCACCTCCACGGCCATCTACGGCGGGGTGGGAATGGAGCCGCAGACGCGGGCCCTAGCCCGCGGCGTCGACGTGGTGATCGCCACCCCCGGCCGGTTGATCGATCACATCGAGCGCGGCCATGTCGCGAGTAACAACCTCGAGGTGCTCGTTCTCGACGAAGCCGATCGCATGTTGGACATGGGCTTCGCACCCGCGGTAAATCGGATTCTCGACACATTGCCCAAGGTGTACCAGACGCTGTTGTTTTCTGCGACGGTTTCTCGAGATGTTGATCGGCTCGCCGCGCGTCTATTGGACGATCCGGTGGCCGTCGATATCGGTCCGCGAGCAGTCGCCGCCGACGGCGTCGAACACATCCTGGTGGCCGTGGATCGCGAGCAAAAGGGTCCCGTGTTGGCGAGAATGCTGGAAGAGGTGCCGGAAGGCCGTGCGCTCGTGTTCACGCGGACGAAGTATGGCGCCGACAAAGTCGCGCGCCACCTCCGCCGAGAAGGTAACGACGTGGCGGCGTTGCACGGCGGCAAGACGCAGGCGGTACGTACCAAGACGCTGGACCGATTCCGTTGTGGCAAGCTCAGGGTCCTGGTGGCGACGGACGTGGCGGCGCGAGGCATCGACGTGCACGACATCGCCATGGTCGTCAACTACGACGTTCCCACCAACCCCGAGGCCTATGTGCATCGGGTAGGCCGGACCGCGCGCGCCGGGGCGCGGGGTGTGGCGTTGACCCTCATGGCCATACACGAGTGCGTCGCGATGCGCGACGTGGAGAAGTACATGGGCCGCACACTGGTCCGCGAGACCGTACCCGGATTCGAGCCGGAGATCCCGCCGATCCAGCCCAAGGAGCGCCGGCCGCTGCGGCCGTCCAGCCGCTCGGTGCGACCCCGACGGGGTGCGGCGAGGCGGCGTTAGGCCCCGCACACCGCCCCTCTCCACGGGAGTCGGGGGTCGGGGGTCGGGTTTAGCATTGCACGTCATGGTTTTCATGGGTCTATTCGGCTGGGACATGCAGCCCGACACCCGACACCCGACCCCCGTGGGTGAGGGGCGGGGGGCGGGCTTCCCCCAGGTCCGGAGAACTCGATGATTCCATTCCCGGCAGCGGTGTTTGCCGAAGCCAAGCGACACGTGTCGGCGCACATTTATCACACGCCGCTTCTTACCTCGCGGCTTCTGAGCGAACAAACCGGTTTCGATGTGCGCCTAAAGGCGGAGTTGTTCCAACGTGGGGGGTCATACAAGGTCCGCGGCCCACTCAACAAATGCCGCCTGTTGACCGACGAGGAGAAACAGCGTGGCATCATCTGCTCGTCGGCGGGAAACCACGCCCAAGGGGTGGCCCTGGCGGCTCGGCTCCACAATATCGACGCCACCGTGGTGATGAAGGCCAAGGCCACCCAGTCCAAGGTCGACGCGACACGCGCGTATGGCGCCAAGGTAATCTTGCATGGCGGCATCTGGGATGAGGCAGATGCCAAAGCGCGTGAGCTCGTCGCCGAGCGCGGCTACACCTACATCCATCCCTTCAACGACCTCGACCTCATCGCCGGACAGGGGACGCTCGGCTGGGAGATCTATCAGGACTTTCCACAGATCGACGTGGCGGTCGTCCCCATCGGTGGCGGTGGGCTGATATCGGGTGTGTCGATGGCGCTCAAGAGCCTCAACCCAAACATTCGTATCATCGGTGTGGAATCATCCGGCGCCCCGGCCATGCAACGGAGCCTGGCAGCCGGCCGGCTCGTCACGCTCGACGAAGTGGACTGCGTGATCGATGGTCTCACCGTCAAGACCACCGGAGAGCACACCTTCGCCGTCGTCCAACAGTGCGTGGAGAAGGTGGTCACCCTGCCCGATGACGACATCTTCGAGGCGATGCTGTGGGTGTGGACCCGCTGCAAGCTGATGGTGGAAGGCGCGGCCGCCGCCCCGGTGGCGGCGCTTCTCAACGGTCTCGTCGACGCGCCCCCCGGTGCAAAGGTGGTCTGCGTGTTGAGTGGTGGGAATGTGGACGTCGAGCAACTCAGGGGTCTGAAGTGGAATTGACTGCCGCCCTGCACCGCACCGCCCTTCCCGGGAGTCGGGCGTCGGGAGTCGGGAGTCGGGCTGTGCGTCCCGGCCGAGTACTGCCACGAAAACCATGACCTGCCATGCTAGACCCGACCCCCGACCCCCGACCCCCGACTCCCGACCCCCGGGGGTGAGGAGGGGTGGCGGGGAAGGGGATTGACCACGGCTGAAGCCGCGGCTCGGCTATCTGTCGGTAAACCGACGTTTGATTGGGGTCGCTTCAGCGACAGTCGGTTTGGCCGAGCCGCGGGTTTACCCGTGGTACCTTCTCGCAGACGGGTGCAGATGAAAACGGACCATGAGTAATCCGTTCGACCGGTTGTCTGACGCACTGTCCGATCGGTACAAGATCGAGACCGAGTTGGGTCAAGGCGGCATGGCCACGGTCTACCTCGCCGAAGACCTCAAACACCAACGCAAAGTCGCGGTAAAAGTCCTCCGTCCCGAACTCGCCGCCGAGCGTTTTCTGCAAGAGATCAAGACCACGGCCAACCTCCAACACCCGCACATCCTGCCGCTGTTCGATTCCGGGGAGGCCGATGGGTTCCTCTACTACGTCATGCCGTACGTGGATGGGGAATCACTTCGCGATCGACTGAACCACGAAAAGCAACTTTCGGTCGAAGAAACCCTGGACATCGTCAAAGTAATTGCGGGCGCGCTCGACCACGCCCACAAGCGTGGCGTCGTCCATCGTGACATCAAGCCCGAAAATATTCTGTTGCAGGACGGCGTGGCCCTCATGGCGGACTTCGGTATTGCCATCGCGGTGCAGACCGCCGGAGGCGAACGCCTCACGGAAACCGGGTTGTCGCTTGGGACGCCGTCCTATATGAGCCCCGAGCAGGTAGTCGGGGAACGCGACCTTGATGCCCGGAGCGACGTGTACTCGTTGGCGTGCGTGACGTACGAATTGTTGGCCGGCGATCCGCCGTTTGTTGCGTCGAACGCGCAGGCGGTGATCGCCAAGCACATGACGGATCCAGCACCGCCGATTACCACGACTCGGCCGAGCGTGAGTCCGACGATTGCGCACGCCCTCGCCAAGGCGTTGCACAAGACGCCGGTGGACCGGTACGAGAGCGCCGGCGCGTTCGCGGCAGGCTTGACGACGGAAGCGGAGGGACCGGACCGAGAAGCCAAAACGATCGTCGTCCTGCCCTTCGTGAACCGGAGCGCCGATCCCGACGACGAATACTTCAGCGACGGCCTCACCGATGAGGTGATCTCGGATCTGTCTCACATATCGGCGCTGCACGTTATCTCCCGGAACTCGTCGTCGACACTGAAAGGGACAACGAAGGACACGCCGACGCTCGGCCGTGAGCTGGGCGTGACGCACCTCGTGACCGGGACAGTGCGCAGGGCGGGGACGGCGCTTCGCGTCACCGCCGACCTGGTGGAGGCGAGCACCGATACGCCCCTCTGGAGCGAGAAGTTCTCGGGCACGATGGAGGACGTATTCGGCATCCAGGAAGAGATCTCCAGGCAGATCGTGTCGGCGCTGCAGGTGACGCTCACCGACTCGGAGGCACGTGACGTCGCCGAGCGCCCAATCGACGATCCGGTCGCCTACGACTGCTACCTGCGTGCTCACCAGGTCATGTACAACTGGACGCCGGAGGATCAGCACCGCGCCATGCGGCTGGTCGACGACGCAATCGAGGTCGTCGGCGAGTCGCCGCTCCTTCTTGCCACGAAGGCAGCCATTTGGTACGGCCAGGTGAACATGCACGTGGTCACGGCCGAGGAGGGGCTGGCTCGCGCGGGCCACGGAGCTCGTCGACCGGGCGCTCGCCACCGATCCCGACTTCTATCTCGCCCTCTACGTGCGCGGCATCGTGGCCGGGATGCGGGGACAGCCCGAAACCGCTCTCGTGGACATCTATAGGGCTCACAGGCTTCGGCCCGGTGACGCGTACATGCTGGTCGAGCTGATCCGGAACTCCAATCACACCGGCCTTCTCAACGCTCGAAAGTACATCCAGAAGCTGGTCCAACTCGACCCGCTGAACCTGACCACATACCTCTCCGAGTTTGCGTTCGCCTTGATATCCGGTCCAAAGGAGGCGGCGGTGGCTCCGGCCCGCCGATTGATCTCGCTAGCCCCCCACGACTCGATGTTCCGGGTCTATGCCGGGTTCGCAATCGCGGAATGCGGCTTCCGTGAGGAGGGAGCGACGGTGCTACGCCGGGCCGGCGAAGCGATCACCGACAATCCACACGGTCCGTTCGCGCTCTTCCTGAGCTACGCGCTGGACGGGCGTGAAGAGGAGGCCCTGCGGATCGCGACGCAGGAGGTGGAGCAGACCGTTCACAACGACATCGCGTGTCGGTTTATGGCGGATGGGTACGCGCTGCTCGGCCGCAAGGACGATGCACTCCGCTGGGTTTGCTGCAGGTGGTGTATACGATCCGGAGCGAGCGGCAGCTGATGGAGCAGCTCGATTACAACATCCTGTACCGATGGTTTGTGGGGTTGAATCTGGACGACGCGGTGTGGGTGCCGACGGTCTTTACGAAGAATCGGACGCGGCTGGTCGAGGGGGGCATCGCGGATGCGTTTCTGGCCGAAGTGTTACAGGAGGCGGAGCGGCGGGCGTTGTTGTCGAATGAGCATTTCACCGTCGACGGGACCTTGCTGGACGCGTGGGCGAGTCAGAAGAGTTTTCAGCCGAAGGCCGGCACCCGCCCGCCAACGGACGATGATCCGGGGAATCCGAGCGTGACGTTTCGCCAGGAGAAACGGACGAATGCGACGCATGCGTCGCGGACGGACCCGGAGGCGCGGTTGACGCGGAAGAGTGGGGGGCAAGGCGCGCAATTGGCGTACTTGGCGAGTGTGTTGATGGATAATCGGCACGGGCTCGTGGTGGCGACCGACGTGACGCAGCCCGGCTACGAGGCGGAGTGTGCGAGTGCGCTGGCGATGGTGGGGAGCTTACCGCCGACGGCCCGGCGACGGACGTTGGGGGCGGACAAGGGTTATGATCGGTGCGGGTTTGTCGACACGCTGCGGGCGTTGGGCTGGACGCCCCACGTCACGCCGAACGTGCACCGCACGCGGTTGCGGAGCGCGGTGGATGGCCGGACGACGCGCCATCCCAGCTATGCGATCAGTCAACGGCAGCGCAAAAAAGTGGAAGAGATCTACGGGTGGGGCAAGACGATTGGGTTGTTACGCAAACTCCGACATCGCGGGACCCCGCGGGTCGGGTGGGTGTTTACGTTTACGGCCGCGGTCTACAATCTGATGCGGATACGCACCCTGACCCTGGCCGGAGGCAGCCCCTGATGGGGCAGTGTGGGCCGCATTCGTCACGCCGACCGCACCGCGGGGGCGGTAATAGGGGACCGCACGCTGGTACACCGTCGTGTTACCCGGACAAACGCGGCTCACCATGAAAAAGTCGGGTAATGGACGATAGCATCGCGAGCCGGAAGTTCTTATCGTAGAGGGACCTCGATGGGAGTGCCACGATGCGCGGGAACAAGACGAATCAGTCGGCGCTGTTCAGCTATATCAGTGCGGAGGATCGGGTGCCCTCCGACCATCCGTTGCGCGCCCTGCGGGCGCTGGTGGACCCGGTGTTAGCCCGGCTCTCGCCGCAGTTGGACCGGCTGTACGCGCGGCGGGGCCGGCCGTCGATTCCCCCGGAACATTTGTTACGCGCGTTATTGCTGCAGGTGGTGTATACGATCCGGAGCGAGCGGCAGCTGATGGAGCAGCTCGATTACAACATCTTGTACCGATGGTTTGTGGGGTTGAATCTGGACGACGCGGTGTGGGTGCCGACGGTCTTTACGAAGAATCGGACGCGGCTGGTCGAGGGGGGCATCGCGGATGCGTTTCTGGCCGAAGTGTTACAGGAGGCGGAGCGGCGGGCGTTGTTGTCGAATGAGCATTTCACCGTCGACGGGACCTTGCTGGACGCGTGGGCGAGTCAGAAGAGTTTTCAGCCGAAGGCCGGCACCCGCCCGCCAACGGACGATGATCCGGGGAATCCGAGCGTGACGTTTCGCCAGGAGAAACGGACGAATGCGACGCATGCGTCGCGGACGGACCCGGAGGCGCGGTTGACGCGGAAGAGTGGGGGGCAAGGCGCGCAATTGGCGTACTTGGCGAGTGTGTTGATGGATAATCGGCACGGGCTCGTGGTGGCGACCGACGTGACGCAGCCCGGCTACGAGGCGGAGTGTGCGAGTGCGCTGGCGATGGTGGGGAGCTTACCGCCGACGGCCCGGCGTCGGACGTTGGGGGCGGACAAGGGTTATGATCGGTGCGGGTTTGTCGACACGCTGCGGGCGTTGGGCTGGACGCCCCACGTCACGCCGAACGTGCACCGCACGCGGTTGCGGAGCGCGGTGGATGGCCGGACGACGCGCCATCCCAGCTATGCGATCAGTCAACGGCAGCGCAAAAAAGTGGAAGAGATCTACGGGTGGGGCAAGACGATTGGGTTGTTACGCAAACTCCGACATCGCGGGACCCCGCGGGTCGGGTGGGTGTTTACGTTTACGGCCGCGGTCTACAATCTGATGCGGATACGCACCCTGACCCTGGCCGGAGGCAGCCCCTGATGGGGCAGTGTGGGCCGCATTCGTCACGCCGACCGCACCGCGGGGGCGGTAATAGGGGACCGCACGCTGGTACACCGTCGTGTTACCCGGACAAACGCGGCCCACCATGAATTTTTCCGCAACCTGCTAGATTTTTCAATCATAGATCGGCTGTTGCTGAGGCCGGGGCCCGTCCGGGATCCGGTTTAGAGGCTCAAGATTCGTATGGTCCACACCTACATGCCGGGACGCGCAGCCCGACCCCCGATCCCCGACCCCCGTGGGGCGGGGAGGGGTGGCGGGGCGGTGCCCTGGAGGTATCCCATGCTTCACCGGACCTACCCGTGTCTCATCCTCGCTCTGTCAGCCTGCGCGCCGTCTGACGGCGCCATCGATCTCGCGCGCTGGCAGAGCGCTGACGAGGAACCGGGCCAGTGGATGGCCCTTGGCCGTACGTATCGCGGTGACCGTTTTTCTCCGCTCACCGAGATCACCGCCGAGAACGTCAGCACCCTTGGTTTCGCGTGGGAGTACGAGGCCCGGTCCCATCGTGGACGGGTAGAGCACGGGCAACAGGCGACGCCGATCGTCGTGGACGGCGTGCTCTACGCCTCGGGTCCCTGGGGCAGCGTGTTTGTGGTCGATGCGAAGACGGGTGAGGAGCGCTGGCGCTACGACCCCGAGGTCGATGGCAGCTACGGCCGCCGTTCGTGCTGTGGTGCCGTGAACCGGGGTCTGCAGGTGTGGAATGGGAAGGTCTACGTCGCAACGTTGGACGGGTTTCTGGTAGCGCTCGACGCCTCCACCGGCCAGGAATTGTGGAAGACTGACACGTTCATGGACCGGGACACCAGGTTCTACACGATTACCGGCCCCCCTCAAGTGGCCAAGGACGTAGTGGTGATCGGTAACAGCGGGGCCGAGTTCGGTGTGCGGGGCTATATCACGGCCTACGACCTCGACACCGGGGAACAGCGTTGGCGGTTCTTTATGGTGCCAGGCGATCCTGCCGAGGGTCCCCCGGAGAACCCCGCTATGGAAATGGCCCTCGCAACCTGGGGGCCGGACACGGATTGGCAATCGGGATTGGGCGGCACGGTGTGGGGAGAGATGAACTACGATCCGGAGTTGAACCTGCTGTATGTCGGCACGGGCAACAGCACTCCCTACTCCGGGTGGCACCGCGATCCTTCGCAGGGCGACAACCTGTTTCTGGTATCGATCCTCGCGATCGATCCGGACGACGGCCGGCTCGTGTGGCACCATCAGCAGGTGCCGTGGGAGATCTGGGACTACACGTCGACTGCGAACATGATCTTGGCCGACCTGGAGATCGACGGGCGGACGCGCAAGGTCATCATGCAGGCGCCCAAGCACGGGTTCTATTACGTGCTCGACCGGGAGACCGGCGAGTTCATCTCGGCCGAGCCGTTCGCGTTCCAGAACTGGGCCACGGGCATCGACTCGACCGGCCGGCCGATCATAAACCCGGCGGCCGTGTACGAGGACGCTCCGGCGGTGGTCTTCCCCGGCTTCTTTGGAGCTCACAATTGGCACCCCATGGCGTACAGCCCGATGACGGGTCTCACCTACATTCCCGCCAGAGAAGAGGGAATGGTCATGGCCGACGAGAAAGGTTATCACTGGAAAGAGGGCGGCTTGAACGTCGGATCGGTAGCAGTTTTCGACGACGAATACTTGGACCTCCTCCCACCAACAGCTCGTGCACTGCTTCGGGAGACGGTCGCGACGAACCCGGATCTGCCGTCCGCCGATCCCAAGGAATTTTTGGTCGCGTGGGACCCGGTGGCGCAACGCGAGCGTTGGCGTGTGGCGGTCGGTAACGCCTATGCCGGGGGTGGTGGCGTGCTCACGACCGCCGGCAACCTCGTCGTGCAAGGCACGGCGGCCGGCACGCTCGTCGTGTACCAGGCCGACACCGGGGAGAAGCTCCACGAGATCGAGGTCGGGACCGGTATCGTGGCCGCGCCGATCAGCTACGCGATCGACGGCGAGCAGTACGTGGCGGTCTTGGCGGGCGCCCCCATGTGGATAAGCCGGGAGGCCGCCCGCCACCGCTATGAGAACTACGGCCGGATCCTGGCCTTCAAGCTCGGTGGCGAAGCGACGCCGCTCCCGCCCGCCCGCCGGCCGCAACAGACGCCGGAGCCGCCGGTAGACTTCGTCGTCGCCGACGAGGTGGCCGATCGCGGCGCACCACTCTTTTACGCGTGGTGCTTCAACTGTCACGCCGGCCGCGGAGAGGAAGCGCTCAATGGTTATCCAGACCTGTATCGCCTGAGCGCGGAAACACACGGGAACTTCCAATCGATTGTGCTCGGCGGCGCCTTGGCCAACGCCGGCATGGCGAGCTTTGCGGACGTGCTTACGCCCGAAGAAGTCGTGGCGATTCAGACCTATCTCGTTCGCGGGCAGCGCATTTTGCGGGAAGAGGAGAACAGGTAACGGTTACCGGTCACCGATCACCGAGGTGTGGGGAGGGGTGAGCGGGCAGCATTCAAGGAGGCCGAAATGAAGCGGGACAAGTCGTCACAAGCAGCTGGCCCCATCTCAAAAGGAGTGGGGCTCATCACGTGCCTGCTACTGATCGTAGCCCCAGTCCAGGCGCAGGAGCGGTCCGAATATCCGGATCCCTTCCCGGGGGGCTACCCTGCCTTGGACGGCAGCGGTGCCGGCAAGATGTACATGGAGAGCTACTATCCGCCGCCGGTGACGGCATCGCCGACATATCCTTCCTGGTCGCCCGACGGTGGGTCGCTGGCGTTCGCGTATCAGGGACGGATCTGGATGGTTTCCGCCGAGGGCGGTATAGCGCGTCAGTTGACGACCGGGCGGGGCTATCACTCCCAACCGAACTGGTCGCCGGACGGCCGCTACGTGGCTTATGCGGCCGATGTAGATAGGAATTTCGACATCTACATTCTGGACCGAGAGACCGGCAAAACACGTCGGATCACGGACAACCCACACCTCGACCTCCGCCCTCGGTGGTCGCCGGACGGGTCGCGCATTCTGTTCACGAGCTCGCGCGACGGGACGTTTGACATCTGGGTGTACGACGTGAAGAGCGGTGTCGCCGAGTCGGTTGTGGCCGACCCCGGGCGGAATGACATGGACGGCGACTGGATCGGTAACGGAGGAGACCTGGTGTTCGTCTCGAAGCGAGGCGAGGCCGCGTTGGGCACGGGGTCACTCTGGCGGTGGGATGCGGCCAGTCGGGAGGCGGAACTGATTATCCGCCTGGAGACAAACTATCAGGCCCAGCCGGTCGTCGCTCCTCATGGCGGAGTCGTCGCATATATCACCGACGCATCCGGGAACAACGACATGTATGTCGTGCCGAGCAAAAAGCCGGCGAGCGGGCTCCAGCCGGTACGTCTCACTCACTCCGGGTCCGACGAGTACTTCCCCGCCTGGTCACCGGACGGCGAGTGGCTGGTGTACGCGCGCAACGGCGGGACAGCTGATCAGGAGCGGACCATAGATGCGGGGATGGGCTTCTCCCTCTACGTCGTCACGCGAGGCGGCGGTGAGCCTCGGCGGGTTCGCATCGAAGATTATGCGTGGTCGGAACCAACCGGAAAGGTTCGCGTCAGCGTAAGCGATGCGAGCGGTGAGCTGCTCCCGTCCCGCATCTATCTCCAGGGCGCCGACGGACGCGGCTATTTCCCCGACGGAAGTTTTCCGAGAGTCGTGAGCGTGACGGAAGACTACTACTTCCACACAGACGGAGCTTTTTCGCTGACAATGCCCGTGGGCGAGGCCAAGCTCGAAGTATGGCGTGGCTTTGAGTACGAGCCCGTCTCCCGGACCGTGGACGTGCGCGCCGGGGAGTGGACGACGGTCGAGGTCGAGTTGAGCCGATGGATCGACATGGCCGCCAACGGGTGGTACTCCGGCGACAACCACATCCACCCGAACTACGGCGGCCATTACCGCATCACGCCGGCGGACCTGAGGAACAAGGCCCGGGCCGAGGATCTGAACGTGGCGAACGGAATGATCGCCAATTACTTCGGCAATAGCAGGGTGGAAGACCTGGAGCACTTCCTCGGACATCCACATCCACACAAAGGGACCCCCCGAACGATCGTCTATTATAATGAAGAGTATCGCCCGAGTTTCTTCGCCCATATGTCCCTGCTCAATCTGGTCGAGCTCATTACTCCGTTCTACATCGGCTACGAGGGTACGGCGCTTCACGCCCTCTATCCCGACAACGCGACGGTGCTCCGGCATGTGCACGAGCAGGGGGGCATCGGCGGGTACGTGCATCCGTTCGGGCTCAGCCACCGCGATCCAGACGCGGCCGGCGTCGGCTCCGCCCGTGAGCTTCCCGTGGACGCCATCCTCGGTTTAGCGGACTTCGTCGACGTGTCCTGCATTTGGAGCGACGAGCTGGGGACCGCCGAGGTGTGGTATCGGTTGCTGAATACCGGATCCAGGATTCCGGCCACTGCCGGCACAGACGTGATGACGGACATCTGGCGGCATCCCGCCGTCGGGACGACGCGGACGTACGTCTATACCGGCGAAGACGAGCTGGACTACGACAGTTGGGCCGACGCCATGGCGGAGGGACGGGCGTTCGTGACCAGCGGACCGATCCTGTCTCTCGACGTCTCGGGCAAGGGAATGGGAGAGGAGCTGCGCGTCTCGAAGGGCGATGTCGTGAAGCTTTCGGCCACGGCCCGCTCCATCTTCACCATGCATCGGCTGGAGATCATCCACAACGGCGAGATCATTCGCACCATCGAGGCGACGGGTGACAAGAAAGAGATCCAGGTGGAGCTGGAGATTCCCGTAGAATCCAGCGGCTGGATCGCTGCCCGCGTTCTCGGTCCAACACAACACGGCGCGATGGACAGCTATCTCTTCGCGCACACGAACCCGGTGTTCGTCGTTGCCGACGGGGAAGCGATTCGTTCACGAGAAGACGCCGAGTACTTCGTGCGCTGGATCGATCAGGTCATCGAGGAGTTGAGAGGCATGGATCGCTGGGATGATCCGGCGCACAAGGCGGAAGTGATTGCGACGTTTGAGGAGGGGCGGCGGTTGTATGCGGAGCAGGTGCGGTAGGGCTCCCACCCCCGCCCCGCCCCGCCGTTCCCGGGAGTCGGGTGTCGGGGGTCGGGGGTCGGGCTGTCCGTCCTGGCGGAGTACTGCTATAGGAACCTGACGGGCAAGGCTAAACCCGACCCCCGACCCCCGACCCCCGACCCCCGACTCCCGTGAGCGGGGAGGGGAGGATGGGGGATCCGTCATCCGTGGCCGCTCTCTTCCTCGCGCATAACCCGATCCTCGAGCTCGTCGAGGTCGCTTGCGTCTGGACCGCCGGACACGCGCCTCGCCACCTCTAGCGAGCGCCGTGCGGTCCGGGGCGCCCCCTGGCCCAACGCCTCCGTCGCTGCGGCGATCGCCACATCGAAGGCTTCGCTCGCGCGACCGGCGTCGGCCAGCATGCGCGCGCGATCCACCCGCGACCCTAAACCCGGCAGCCGTTCCAACGCCTCGACGATGCGCGCTCGGAGGCGGCGCCGTTCGCCGGGGGTGACGTACAATCCCCCGATCGCTTCAGCGATGAGTGGTGCTGCAACCACCGGTCGGGATCCTTTAAAAACCACGAACCCCGCCTTTTCGAGCGCCACGACGGCGCGGTGCACGGCCGCCTCCGGCAAATCGAGCACGGCGGCGAGCAACTCGGGCAGTACGGCCTGGCCGAGGAGACTGGTCGCTATCAACACCTGTGCCGTGTCGTCATCAAGCGAGCCGATACGCATCGCGATTGCCGACCGCACGACGTCCGGGATCTGAAACGGGAGTGGCCCGCTGAGTGTCGACTGCGGAACGGGCCATGCGAGCAGATCGTTGCGTAACTCGGATTCTTCGCGTAGGGCACGCAACAGCGTCACGATAAAGAGTGGGCTCCCGTAGGTCTCGAACGTCAGACGCCGCGCCAATCGATTGCGATGCTCGGGATCTGTACACCACGGCGCGAGCGCGCTGATGAGGACTTCGACATCCGCCACGTCAAGCGCCTTCAGCTCCACCACCGTCCCCGCCAGCTCGCGGCCCAACGCCGCTCGCAACGCCAGCATTTCCTTGGGGGCGGCGTCGGTGCCTGCGGGAGCGGTGAGCACCAGGACCACCGGTGCGCCGTCGAGTTGCCTCATCGTTGCGCGTAGCACCGCTAGTGTCAGAGCATCGGCGTATTGTGCGTCGTCGATGGCGATGACGAGCGGTTGCTCGTCCGTGATCGCCTCGACACACTCTCGCAACGCTCGTTCCACTTGAGACGTGTCCCACCGTGCGACCATCTGCGCGTTCGGCGCAAACTGAGGCTCGATTCCTGCCAGCAAACCAAGCGCCGTACCCTCCGCTGCCAGGACCCCCGGAGCTGCCGCGAGGTCCTCATGCAACAACATGCGAAGCGTGCTGAACGGCACGTCGTAATCGCTTTCGAGGGGGCGAGCCACGGCCGTGACGGCGCCACCGAGTGCTGCTCGACGCATGCACTCCTCGAGCAAACGCGTGCGCCCGAAGCCGGGTTCTCCCGTAACCACGACGGCACGGGGCCCCGTATGAAGACCTTGTTCGATGTGGTCGAAAACAGACTGATGGACTGGACCGCGCCCAACCAGGGGCGGTTCGGGCTCGGCCGGCGACTGGTGCGCGGTGACCGAATGCATCTCGCCGGCTTCGACGCGATCGCGCAGCTTGGCGAGGTCGGCGCTGGGATGTTCGTTGAGGTCGTTCTCGACGCGCATCGCGAACTCTTTGAATGTCGCGAGCGCGCGGGCTCCGTCACCCCCCTGCGCCAGGCTCATCATCAGCAACCGCACGGCCCGCTCGCTGTACGGCTCAGCGTCGAGGGCACGGTGCGCCATATCCGATGCCGTTTGGAGATCCATGAGCCCCAGTGCCGCATCCCCGATCTCCAGCATCAGTCGTTGGGCCTGCGCGTTGAATCTCGAGCGCTGCAACGTCAGCCACTCTTCGAAGGCGGGGGAATCTTCGATAACCCATCCCTCGAGAAACTCGCCCCGCATCAGAGCGATGGCATCGCGTGGATCGGCCACCGCGACGTCCAGGGCGTCTACCTCGAGGTTCTGGTCATTCAACGAGAGGGTTGTGCCGCTGGTCGTTATGCGCGCGGCACCGAGGTGGCGCCTTAGCCGGCGCACCGCTTCGTTCAGCGAGCGCCGCGCGTGCGAGCCATCCTTCTCGGACCAAAGCAGACCAATCAAGTGCTCCCGGGACCGCGCATGGTCCGGAGCCAGCGCCAGGCAGGCGAGCAGCGCGAAGTTCTTACGCCACAATACGTCCCCATGGGCGGGCCCGCCGCCAACGCGAGCGGTGGGCGGGCCGAAACAGGAGAGTTGCAGCGAGGGCAGCGGGGTGGTCGTCACGTACTGCAATTGAGCGCAGAGGGCGGGTCGGGGTCAACTGGTTGACGGGAGTCGGGGGTCGGGGGTCGGGGGTCGGGGGTCGGGTTTAGGTACTCAGGATTCACTTGGCTTCACACCTACATGCCGGGACGTGCAGCCCGACCCCCGACCCCCGACTCCCGTGAGCGGGGAGGGGAGGAAGGGCCTATTCGCTCCGCAACACTATCGTCGGGTCCAATGCCGTGGCCCGCATGGCTGGAACGAGCGATGCGACTACTGCTACCGCGGTGAGGCCTATGCTCAGCAACACGAACGTGCGCGGATCGGTGGCGCTGACGCCGTAGAGATAACTTGCGAGCACTTGGGTCACGAACACCGCGCTGGCGGCGCCGATGGCGATGCCCACCACGGCGACGCGCAGGCCTTGTCCCAACACCAACCGTAACACGCGCGATTTGTTTGAGCCCAAGGCGTGTAGGGTGTAGGGTGTGGGTGTAGGGTGTAGCGTTGCAGGGCATGGTGCTCATGGGAGTACTCGGCTGGGACGCGCGGCCCTACACCCCACAACCTACCCCCCCGTGGATGGGGGAGGTGGGGGGCTAAAGCACTACGCCAAGCCGGCACCCGAACCCGGGCACCACGTCTTCCCCGTCGAGCATCTCGGCGTCGTCGATGACCGATTCGCTGCCATCCGCACGATAGATGTGCGCCAGCCGCCGCTCAGGATCGACGCCCCACACCAACTTCACGCCGGCCTCTAACCAGTCTCCAACCTTGGCCAATACCTGGCCGGGCCGGTCATCGGGCGACAACACCTCCACGACGAGATCCGGCGCCAGCTCGGCGTATCCGCTCGGGGCAGGATCGGGTACGCGCCCGCGCCGGACGAATCCGACGTCTGGCGCTCGCACCGTGTCGGGCTCGCGGAAGAGCGTGAAGCCCGTCTCCGCCGCCAGAATCTCTCCCAGGTCGTTGGCATCGACGTGGTCCGTCAGAACCTTCGCAAACCGCGCCACTATTCGACCGTGACGGTACCCAGCCGGTTCCCTCACCACTAGCCTGCCACGAACCAGCTCGGTGCACTTGTCCGGGTAGTTGACGCGATGCAACTCCTCGGCGGTCATGTTCATGGCGTAATGTACGGCCTGTCCGGTTGCATCGCGAAAGGTTGGGCGTTGGCGATCAACGGGGGATCAACGGGGGATCAACGGGGGTCGGGAGTCGGGGGTCGGGTTTAGCCTTGCAAGTCATGGTGCTCATGGGAGTACTCGGCTGGGACGCGCCGCCCGACTCCCGACTCCCGACCCCCGACCCCCGTGGGTGGGCGGGGAGGAGTGGCGGGGAGGTCCCGGTTGCTCACAATATCCGAGATGATTCTCAGGTGATGTCGGTTGTGGATATATATGAACCGCAGGGTTTTGTCTCTGTCAAGAACACCAAAGGCAAAGTGTCTAAACCAGGTTTTGGGATCAAGGTCAGGCACCTCAGCCAGGAGTCGCTCGCACTGATCGAGCAGCGTCGCAAGCTCTGCCGGCGAGATGTCCTGCCTCGGCAGCACGACATCAGGCGCCCGCCCGCGGCCTCGCCGAATCCGGCCGCTCGAGAAAACAAGTGTTCTCAGCAAGGAGAATCTAGCAGGTTGCGGAAAAATTCATGGTGGGCCGCGTTTGTCCGGGTAACACGACGGTGTACCAGCGTGCGGTCCCCTATTACCGCCCCCGCGGTGCGGTCGGCGTGACGAATGCGGCCCACACTGCCCCATCAGGGGCTGCCTCCGGCCAGGGTCAGGGTGCGTATCCGCATCAGATTGTAGACCGCGGCCGTGAACGTAAACACCCACCCGACCCGCGGGGTCCCGCGATGTCGGAGTTTGCGTAACAACCCAATCGTCTTGCCCCACCCGTAGATCTCTTCCACTTTTTTGCGCTGCCGTTGACTGATCGCATAGCTGGGATGGCGCGTCGTCCGGCCATCCACCGCGCTCCGCAACCGCGTGCGGTGCACGTTCGGCGTGACGTGGGGCGTCCAGCCCAACGCCCGCAGCGTGTCGACAAACCCGCACCGATCATAACCCTTGTCCGCCCCCAACGTCCGACGCCGGGCCGTCGGCGGTAAGCTCCCCACCATCGCCAGCGCACTCGCACACTCCGCCTCGTAGCCGGGCTGCGTCACGTCGGTCGCCACCACGAGCCCGTGCCGATTATCCATCAACACACTCGCCAAGTACGCCAATTGCGCGCCTTGCCCCCCACTCTTCCGCGTCAACCGCGCCTCCGGGTCCGTCCGCGACGCATGCGTCGCATTCGTCCGTTTCTCCTGGCGAAACGTCACGCTCGGATTCCCCGGATCATCGTCCGTTGGCGGGCGGGTGCCGGCCTTCGGCTGAAAACTCTTCTGACTCGCCCACGCGTCCAGCAAGGTCCCGTCGACGGTGAAATGCTCATTCGACAACAACGCCCGCCGCTCCGCCTCCTGTAACACTTCGGCCAGAAACGCATCCGCGATGCCCCCCTCGACCAGCCGCGTCCGATTCTTCGTAAAGACCGTCGGCACCCACACCGCGTCGTCCAGATTCAACCCCACAAACCATCGGTACAGGATGTTGTAATCGAGCTGCTCCATCAGCTGCCGCTCGCTCCGGATCGTATACACCACCTGCAGCAATAACGCGCGTAACAAATGTTCCGGGGGAATCGACGGCCGGCCCCGCCGCGCGTACAGCCGGTCCAACTGCGGCGAGAGCCGGGCTAACACCGGGTCCACCAGCGCCCGCAGGGCGCGCAACGGATGGTCGGAGGGCACCCGATCCTCCGCACTGATATAGCTGAACAGCGCCGACTGATTCGTCTTGTTCCCGCGCATCGTGGCACTCCCATCGAGGTCCCTCTACGATAAGAACTTCCGGCTCGCGATGCTATCGTCCATTACCCGACTTTTTCCGCAACCTGCTAGAACGGGGCGTAGGCGGTGTGGAAGCGGCGAGCGATTGACAGATTCTAATCATCGCCAAGCAGCAGTGATGAACGTGCATACCGATCGACCATTCGGATACGGCAGGAGTGCGCAAAGCCGCACTTGCCACTGACGTCCGAAGATCCTCTAGCAGGTTGCGGAAAAATTGATGGTGAGCCGCGTTTGTCCGGGTAACACGACGGTGTACCAGCGTGCGGTCCCCTATTACCGCCCCCGCGGTGCGGTCGGCGTGACGAATGCGGCCCACACTGCCCCATCAGGGGCTGCCTCCGGCCAGGGTCAGGGTGCGTATCCGCATCAGATTGTAGACCGCGGCCGTAAACGTAAACACCCACCCGACCCGCGGGGTCCCGCGATGTCGGAGTTTGCGTAACAACCCAATCGTCTTGCCCCACCCGTAGATCTCTTCCACTTTTTTGCGCTGCCGTTGACTGATCGCATAGCTGGGATGGCGCGTCGTCCGGCCATCCACCGCGCTCCGCAACCGCGTGCGGTGCACGTTCGGCGTGACGTGGGGCGTCCAGCCCAACGCCCGCAGCGTGTCGACAAACCCGCACCGATCATAACCCTTGTCCGCCCCCAACGTCCGTCGCCGGGCCGTCGGCGGTAAGCTCCCCACCATCGCCAGCGCACTCGCACACTCCGCCTCGTAGCCGGGCTGCGTCACGTCGGTCGCCACCACGAGCCCGTGCCGATTATCCATCAACACACTCGCCAAGTACGCCAATTGCGCGCCTTGCCCCCCACTCTTCCGCGTCAACCGCGCCTCCGGGTCCGTCCGCGACGCATGCGTCGCATTCGTCCGTTTCTCCTGGCGAAACGTCACGCTCGGATTCCCCGGATCATCGTCCGTTGGCGGGCGGGTGCCGGCCTTCGGCTGAAAACTCTTCTGACTCGCCCACGCGTCCAGCAAGGTCCCGTCGACGGTGAAATGCTCATTCGACAACAACGCCCGCCGCTCCGCCTCCTGTAACACTTCGGCCAGAAACGCATCCGCGATGCCCCCCTCGACCAGCCGCGTCCGATTCTTCGTAAAGACCGTCGGCACCCACACCGCGTCGTCCAGATTCAACCCCACAAACCATCGGTACAGGATGTTGTAATCGAGCTGCTCCATCAGCTGCCGCTCGCTCCGGATCGTATACACCACCTGCAGCAATAACGCGCGTAACAAATGTTCCGGGGGAATCGACGGCCGGCCCCGCCGCGCGTACAGCCGGTCCAACTGCGGCGAGAGCCGGGCTAACACCGGGTCCACCAGCGCCCGCAGGGCGCGCAACGGATGGTCGGAGGGCACCCGATCCTCCGCACTGATATAGCTGAACAGCGCCGACTGATTCGTCTTGTTCCCGCGCATCGTGGCACTCCCATCGAGGTCCCTCTACGATAAGAACTTCCGGCTCGCGATGCTATCGTCCATTACCCGACTTTTTCCGCAACCTGCTAGGCCGTAGTCACGGCTCATCGCATTTTAAGTTCGCTTAACGCTCTGACCATCGGCTGCGGCCTGACCACTCGCCAGCTTTCTGGCGTAGGCCGTTTGATCATTCTTGCCGGCTTCACAATGCAATGACGTTCCTTTGAAAACGAGCCGCGCCACCCGCTGCATTGTCGATGAACGCACTCACGCTATATCCGGGGCCTTTCCACATGCAGAGGGTGTAAACCATGTACCGGACATTTTGTCAACTATGTCCCCGGTTGCTCACTGAGGCCGACAGAATCTGCTACCGGACGGTGATTTGTCGAAAGACATTTCTTCCTTCTCCGGATTCGTCGCCGAAGACATATTCACCGGCGTCGAAAGCGGCCGTGAACCAGACGTGCGTCCCGGGCTCGAAGGGGGCTACACCGCCCCACGGTTGCCCGGGTCGGCCCGATCCCGTCAGGCCCCCACGTTCCCAAGCCCAGTAGTCCTCAATCGACTTGCCCAGCGCAAGTCGGAATATGTACAGCTCGTGACGATATGAGCCTGCGTTGTTCAGGCGGACCGTGTGTGTGCCAGCAGGAATCGGAACCTGAAGAGTGAACGCCGTATCGGACACCGTGATGGCGATGTCAGCTTGCGGCTCGGCCGCAGTCAGTGAGCGCGCGGCCGTGCCTACCTTGAGTTCGTAGACCATTCCCTTCTTTAGGTGTGAGACGCCATCCATTGTGGGAAAACGGCAGATGAGGACGTAATCCCCCGGTTCGAAATAGGCAGTGACATTCGACGTCTCTCCTGGGCCGATCCACCCGGGACCGCCAACGGCCGTTGTCCAAGAGCGGAGACGCTGAAACTCGCTCTCACTAGCCGTGCTGGCGGCAAGGAAGTCGGCGACCGTCTTCCCGGGAGCGAGCCTAAAGATCTCCATCCAGTGGATCTCATTTCCGCGGTTTTGTTGACGAATCGTGGTAAGCCCCGCTGGGATCTGTTCCGGCCCCTGGAAGGCGTACTCGGTAGCCGCGAACGTCACGATGTTAGGGCCGGCGGAGGGTCGGCCTGGAAGAGCATCCGTCCTCTCTCCACCTTGGCGACAAGACGGGAAAAAGAGGAGGACAACGATGAGTGCCCTTCTCACAACTCAGGGACCTTCCTTTGAAAACCAGCGCCGGCGGCTGCATGGGCTTGATGTGCGGACGCGAAGGCAAATCACTGGTTGCCACATATGACTTTATCCATTGTAATATTACCGTGATCCAGTCCTTCGCCAGTCAGGGAGCCCGCAACGTCTTCGACAATAGCGACTCCAAGGCCGCACGAAGGACCTGCCCGCGCACGCTCTGGACTGACGGGATGCCGAACTATGACAACACTGCCCCGTAATCGCCCGCCGACCCATCCGGGGGAAATGCTGCTCGAGGAATTCCTGCGGCCGCTGGGCATGACCCAAGCCGATTTGGCCGACCGGATCCATGTATCCTACCCGCGCGTGAACGAAATCATCAACGGCAAGCGCGGCGTTACACCGGACACGGCCTTGCGACTTGCTCAGTTGTTCGATACGACGCCCGAGTTCTGGCTCAACGGTCAACGCAATTGGGATTTGTGGCATGCCATCAACTCCCCCGCGGCCCGGGAGATTCGGCGTATCAAGCCTGCCGTGTGACGTGGCTGGCGAGGTGTTCATGAGAGCAGCCTCGGTCACAACGCTTTTCGAAAACAGCGGATCTGCCCGACTTCGCTGAATCCCAAAGCCACTTGCGCGGCTGCACTCGCCGCGTTGTCCAACTCCGCATCCGAGGCGAGCTCCGTGCACCCCTGGCGCCGTGCCCAGTCCTCAGCGGCCTCGATCAGTGCGCGGCCCACGCCGCGGCGGCGCGCTTCGGGCGCTACGTACCAGCCTTCCACGTACGCCACGTTGTCGCTTTGACACCCTTCTGCATATGCCCGCAGCGACAGCTCGACAAACCCTATGGGGCGCGCATCGCCGTCCTCGGCAAACAGGACCATGATGGGCTCCCGCAGCGTGCCCCTAAAGTAACGCGCAATCTCGTCAGCGTGCTCGCCGGGCACCGCGTCGGGCCACAGCGCCTGCCGTAGCTGCGTCCAGGCGGCAGCGTCGGCGTTCTCAACGGGGCGGCAAGTTACCATATGTGTTGCTGTCTAACCGCCATGCCCATCACCTGCTGTGTCACGGATTGGCCCAAGACAACCCTCTTTCGGGAAGAGGCCTAAGTCGTTTTCGCCAGAACTCCATAACTTCCACTCCCGGACAGTACACCGCTCCAAGAGTCGCCCGCCACCAATACAGTGGTCTACATGAGAGTCGAGTTTGCCTACCGTGCCACCAGTTTCTTTGCCGCGGCCACGACCGCTCCATGAGTCCGCCCCTTGACCAGCCAAGATATCGCGAACGCCCAAAGCGCAATCGCTTCGGGCCAAAAAATGTCTCGATGAGTCAGCAACGCACTAGCTGCCCACAGGACGCTCGCGATCATTACTAGTCCACACCAAAGGTAGATTCGATTTCGCCATCGCTTGTCCACGGGCAGCGGCTGGCCTCGGGGCACCGAGGTCCTCCGGAACAGCCAAAGCGAGAAAACAATAAACATCAGGAACAGTGACACGGCCGAGATGTAATGAGCAGTCCGCATCCAAGGAACCCACCACGACATTGCGGAAAAGCCGTTCGGCGCTACCGTGGGGAAGAACGCCACCCCAAGCGCCGAGACCCCGGCGACCTTACCCACCACTCGATCGGCAACGTCACCCTCGTAACCGCCATATGCAAACAAGAACATTGCCAGCGCGAACAGCGTACCCACGAAGATCGCAGTGGCACTTGTGTAATAAAAGGCGCTGAGCGACTCCAGCATGCTCCAACCGGGTGGACTCTCAACGGGCCAGAGCTTCGACATGGCTACGACGAGCACCGGCAATGCGAATCCGAGCCATCCAATCAGGCGCCGATGGGTCCGGTGGGAAAAATCCCGCGCCTTCTTCTCCTGGTGATGAGGTGTGGATACGCCCGATGCGCCTTCACTTGACACGGATGAAGTCATCTTAGCTCCCTAGGTTCGATGCTTCCTCTAGTCTTTGGGACGCGGCCTAACTCGTTTTCGCCAGAACTCCATAACGCCTACTCCTGGCCAGAACGCCGCTTTCTTGCGCTCCCGAGGACGGGCGTCCTCGGTGCACTGTTAACTATCTTCCCGGTTGCTCACTGGCTATCAAGCCTGACAGCGATCAGTCCGGGCTTGTGATAATATACAAATAGTTGTATATTTGGCAATGTCAGAGAGTCCCTTGTTCTGGGTCGGCTCGTCGCGCGACGACCTACGGACCTTTCCGGCAGAGGCACGGCGAATCGCCGGACACCAGTTGCATCGCATCCAGCATGGCCTGGACCCTGCCGATTGTAAGCCGATGACCAGCGTGGGATCTGGCGTGTACGAATTACGCATTCGGACGCGCGGCGCCTACCGGGTGTTCTACGTGGCCAAGTTCGCGGAGGGAATCTACGTACTGCACGCCTTCCGAAAGAAGACGCAACGCACGCGGAAGGCCGATATTGAGATTGGACGCCAACGACTAAGCGAGTTACGCCGTCACCGGCGGACGCGAGACAGAGGGAGCCCACATGCCAACGAAAATTGAGGACTCGACGGGAAATGTGTTCAAGGACCTGGGTTTTCCGGCCGAAGATGCGGAGAATCTGAAGATCCGCTCCGAATTGATGATCCATGTGCTGCAGGTTCTCGAATCGCGTGGGCTGAAGCAGCGTGAGGCGGCGGAGTTGTTTGGCGTTACGCAGCCGCGCATCAGTGATCTCGTCCGGGGCAAGATCGACCTGTTCAGTATCGACATGCTGGTAACGATGCTGTCGCACGCCGGCGTTCAAGTGTCGGTGGTGATCGAGCCCGCGGCCGCCTAGCTGTCCTGCGAGTTGCCTAACTCGTTCTCGCCAGAACTCCATCAAACTCCGAACTGGCGCAGGTGATGATCGAGATGCAGATAGCCCCAGCGCATCCATTGCCAGTGGGTCAACGGGCCAAGCACGGGATTATCACCCCTTCGCTCCCCTTGACGGAATCTCTCGACCAACCGCTTGAGCTCTCTCATGTCGTGGGCGAACTCCGCCGGCGATGTGCCCCCTTGGTGCGGATCTGCTTCGGGCGGGCTCTTGACGTTTCTCGGCCACGGTAGGGGAGTGTAGAGCGCGATCCATTTTACAATCGTCGTGGACAAGAAACTCCGGTTAGCGCTCAACGTGCGCTCTCCAAACCCCATCCGGAAGGCGTCGCTGAGGTGACAGATCATCTCGTGCGCCGACATGCGTCCCCAATTGGGCGGACTGTCCGCCCGAACGCGTTCGAGGCGCTGGAATACATCGGTCCTGTCTGGGGCGTTGATAAGACTCTTCATCCGTCCTAAATCTCGCTGCGGTATTGTCTTCAGCGGCCCAACAGGTTCATCAGGTACGATCTCGTCGAATCAACCGGTGCTAAGCACTCTGGTGCAAGCCTACTCCTAAAACGATCGAGCACGTCCAGTCGCCAGCGGAGATGCTCCTTGAATTCCTTCGTAACCCAGCGGTTCCTTGTGTGGAGCTGCCGGATCCGGATCCGGTTGGTAACGAACATGTTGATCACGGGGTAACTCGCTACTCCGTACTTGTAGTTGAATCGGTCGAATGTACCCACCAGACGCTCGTACTCCGCGGTAACCTCTGCGGCAAGGTCGTCAAAAGACGAAATGCCGCCGCATCTTATGCGCTCAATGCTGTCTTCGTCATCCCGGGGTTCGTGTATGAGCAACTCCGGCAGCGAATCTCCGTCGAAATCCATGACCACGGCGTACATTTCATCGTTGCGGTAACCAATGGCGAAGTTACTGAGACCGAATTGTGAGCTGGCTATTCTGTTCAAGTAGATGTGCGTTTGGAATACGTCCTCGAATCCGGCGAGCAAAAAGAGATCCTGCCGCCCGTCACCATCGAAATCAGCCCACTCAAACGTGTGAGGTCCGAAACTACCATGGTGCTGGTAGACCCAGACTAGCGCCTCACTCGTCCGATCCAAAACCGCCAGTCCCGTTCCGTAGGGCCAGTCACTCCCTTCCGACGTGTAACCGAAACGCAAGAGTCCATACGGGACACCACCCGGTAACGTCGTGTCTTGCCACCCAATTCGCAGACCCGGAAGAAGTGCGGCAACCTGCTCAGTGGGCGACGGCATATCAGCAGCCGGCTGCATATCAGAAACCGGCTGCGTATCAGAAGCCGGCTGCGACGTACAGCTTGCAAGGATAAGAAATGCCGCTACCGGAGCCCGCATCGAAGCCTCGTTGACCTGTCTAGTTCCCATTCCAACGTCACCTAATATGGGTCCGGCCGGGGGCCTCGCCAGCCGGACGGGAGTTGGGGGTCGGGGGTCGGGGGTCGGGTCTAGCATTGCAGGTCATGGTTCTCATGGAATACTCAGCCGGGACGTGCGGCCCGACCCCCGACCCCCGACCCCCGTGGGTGAAGGGAGGAGTGGGGAACTGCCTATCTCTGCAGCCCCGTCGCGCGCTCACTCACGTCCCATAGGTCGGATGCCAGCCGCTCATCATACGCCTGCGCGGCTGCACGCTCAGGTTTCAGCTTATCGAAATACCCTCCACCGTCATTCGCCACCCCGGGGCGGGGGCGGGCGAGCTGCATGATTGCTGTCGCTCCATTCTTGGGGCTTCCCATGAACAGCTTGAATGGTTGCATGAAGAGCATCAACGGGTGCAGGTTGTGATTCCATATTCGTGTCCGCAACACTCCGGGATGAAGTGAGTTGGCGATGACCCGGCTTGCCTGCATCCGCCGAGCCCACTCAAAGGTGAAGAGAACGTTCCCGAGCTTGGAGTCGCCGTAGGCCTTGATCATGCCACCCCATGCTCGTCCGCGAAGGATGTCATCAAGGGAAGCGCGCCGTAGGTCTCCCGATCTGTGGCCCTCGGAACTCACCGTCACAATACGGCCACCCGCGGCTGACAGCGGTTCAACGAGCAGGTGAGACAGGAGGAACGCGGCGAGGTGGTTCACGGCCATCGTTGTCTCGAAGCCGTCGGGCGTGAGCGTGCGTCGGGCGCTCAACACGCCCGCATTGTTGATGAGGGCGTCGATGCGATTGAATTTTGTTCGAATCCGTTCTGCGAGTGCACGTACGACGGTCATCACCCCGAGGTCGGCTAGCTCGAGTTCAGCCCGACCCGTGCCAACTCGCCGCATTCGCTCGAGTGCGCGCTCGCCTCGCGCACGATTTCTCGAAACCATGACGACCCTCGCACCGCCCCGCACCAGCATTTCTGCCGTGGCCAGACCAATGCCGGAACTTGCGCCGGTTACTACGAACACCTGGTCGTTCTGGTTCGTCATAGTGGTATGCAATGGGTGGAACCCTTAGGGGAACCGTGCGGCGCCGTTCCTATCCTCCGCCGTCGTCGAGATAAGCCACATCGTCCGCCTCTAGAGGGAGTCGATCCGCGTACGCTGATAGCGCGATGTCCGCGCGAGCGCGGTCTATCGCCTCGGCCATCTGCTCAGCGAGCTCACGGTCTCGGCGACGGATCCGGAGTGTGATGGACGTTGCCCGAGCAGACGGGATGCCCTCGAACGCGTCGAGTCGCCGGGCCCGCAGTTCCAGCCGCGGTCTCCACCAGCCGCCACGGAGGCGCACTTCGGTGATCCAGTCTACCGGGACCTCCAACCACTCGACCGGGAGTGGGTCCACGTGGTCCTTCACGCTGGTGAACGAGACCTGCTGCGTGCTCTTTGTGCCCGTCCATTCTACGTTCAGGATACTGTCTACGAGGTGGAGGAAGCCCTCCAGCCGGTAGCTGACCGACCGGGCGCCGTCGGCATCGAGCGTGTCGCGGCCTGGCACAGAGAGTCGAAAGGGAAGTGGCTCAGCTCGGGGCATGATGATCAACGTAACACTTGCTGCGTCCTTGAATCTAGCGGCGCTCTGCCCTTTTCGACGGGAGTCGGGGGTCGGGAGTCGGGGGTCGGGCCACACGTCCCGGCCGAGTACTCCTATGAGAACCATGAACTGCAAGGCTAAACCCGACCCCCGACCCCCGACCCCCGACCCCCGACACCCTACACCCTACACCCTTGAGAGGGGAGGGGAGGGGGCGGCAGGGCTTGCTGAGCCGGTAGCACTTCCATACAATCATCGCCACCCCTTCGACAGGTGTACGTCCACATGCGGATCACATATCTCACGGTCGCGGCAGCGTTCTTCCTCACCGCACCGCTCTTGGCCCAGCGCAACTTCGGCAGCGCCACCGCCACGGCGGACAACCACGTCTTCGTGGGCCAACCGGCCAACTTCTACGGTCCGGGCGCCGTGTACGTCTACGGGCCGGACGGGAATGGAGCATGGACGGAAACCGCGCGGTTGTTTGCCCCAGATTCGGGATTGCGTGACGGGTTCGGTCAGAGCCTGGCCGCCACGAACCGCCACCTGCTGATTGGCGCACCCCGTCGCGGAGAGCTGGGCTCGGCCCATGTCTACGTCCTGAATCGGTACGGTGCTTGGGCGGCGCACGCCCGGATGGTTGATCCCACCGGGAATCCCGGCACGGGGTTCGGAGCGGCCGTTGTGCTGGCGGACGGGTTCGGCTTCGTGGGCGCACCGGGATCGGACCGTGTCTATGCTGTGAGCACGCGCGACGGACAACTGGCCGTGACGTCGGAAATCCGCCCGCCGTTGTTGGCCGAGTCCAGGTTTGGCTCGGCGCTGAGTGTGGACGGAGACGTGTTCCTCGTGGGCGCGCCGGGCGCGGAGTCCGGGGCTGGTGCCGTCGTGATCTACCGACGCGGGGGGACCGGCGTATGGGTGGAAGAACAGGTGCTGAAAGGCCCGGCGGTGGAGGGCCGCAATCGAGCCATGTTCGGGTTCGCGGTGCACACCGATGGCGTCAAGGCGTTTGTGGGTGTTCCGGGTTACGAAGCCGGCCTGGGCACGGTCATGGTTTTCGAACGTCAGGGCGGGGGCGGGTCCTGGCGCGAGACGGGTCAGCTCACGCTCGACGGCGGCCGCCGAGGATCGATTTTCGGCATGGCCGTCGCCACGATGGGGGACGAGGTGTGGGTGGGTGCTCCGGGGGCGGAAGATGGTGATGGCGCTGTCTATCGCTTCCGCCGCGGGCCGGACGGTACCTGGACCAGTCACGACAACCTTCGACCCGACTCGGCGGGCACGGCGGCCTGGCCCTTCGGCTTCGGAACTTCCATCACCACCGGCAGCACCGCTTCCGTCATCGGCATGCCTACGCGGGACTTTGGTGAAGGCCGCGCGGCGATCATGACGCGGTCCGGCGACGCATGGAATGAAACGGCCACGGTGCTCGGAGAGATCGCCAAGCCGGTGACCGCCATCGAATCGGGAACCGAATGTGAGAATGGGTCGGTCGCCGTCTTCGAGTGCAGTAACATTGAAGTGGTGTCGTTCACCCCCGTCTCCGAACTGGGCGGCGCGCGCGGGGTGTGGGTGAACGACGTGTGGGGCTGGTCGGATCCCGCGACCGGTAGCGATTACGCCCTCGTGAGCCGGCGTGACGGAGCCGCCTTTGTCGATCTGAGCGATCCGGCCAATCCCCGGCTGGTCGGCAGTCTGCCCCGGACGGCCGGATCCAGACCCACCGTTTGGCGCGACATCAAGGTCGTGAACAACCACGCCTACATCGTGTCGGACGGGGCGGGGGCCCACGGGATGCAGGTGTTCGATCTCACCCGCCTCCGGGGTGTAACCGGCGCTCCCGTGACGTTCACCGAGGACGGGCACTACAGCGAGATCCACAGCGCGCACAACGTGGTCGCGGATACGACGTCCCGTTTCCTTTATATAGTCGGGGCGAGCGGTGGCGGGGAGACGTGTGGGGGTGGCCTGCACATGGTCGATGCCCGCCAACCCAAAAACCCGGTGTTCGCGGGATGTTACAACAGTCCCGCCGAAGGCCGCTCAAACGGGTACACTCACGACGCGCAGTGTGTCGTGTACCGGGGCTCGGACACCCGCTACACAGGTCGGCAGATCTGTATCGGGTCCAACGCGGTCGAGCTCAACATCGCGGACGTGACCGACAAGGACAATCCCGTGCTGATCGGGCGCAGCAGTTACCCCAATGTCGCCTACGCGCACCAGGGCTGGTTGGACGAAACGCAGCGGTACTTCTACATGGGCGACGAGGGGGACGAAGTCAGCGGGCTGGTGGAGGGCACCCGCACGCTGGTCTGGGACCTCGCGCAGCTCGACGATCCGATCCTGATCAAGGAATACATCGGCCCGGTGCGGGCGTCCGATCACAACCTTTTCGTCCGGGGCAACCGTGTGTACATGTCGAACTATGGAAGCGGCCTCCGGGTGCTGGACATCAGTCAGCCGGACAATCCCCGCGAAATTGCGTTCTTCGACAGTGCGCCCTTGGGAGACAACGAACCCGGTATGTCTTCAGCCGTGAGTGGGGCCTGGAGCAACTACCCGTTCTTCGAAAGCGGACTGGTAGTGTTCACCAGTGTGCGGGAGGGGTTGTTTGTGGTTCGGGTGAAACGGCCGGTGCTCATTCCCTAAGAGCACCGTTTCCGCGCCGTCAGCGGTGAAATATTTACCGCAGAGAACGCAGAGATCGCAGAGATTTTGATTGCTTTTCACTTCTCTGGTCCTCTGCGCGCTTGGCGCTCTCTGCGGTGAAAAAAGCGCCGAGCATGTACTCGTAGAGGTCGCCCTTCGTGATAGGCATTTGATTTCCTGCCTTTTGAGTCTGTTATTAGGTGTTTGGAGCTGTGCAGCCTTCGGGAGAAGCCCCGCGATCGACAGCCGAACCACAAGGGATTTGGAGAGCATATGACGTCTAGCACTAACATCCGAACTTCGGGCAGGCAAAAGCCCAGGTCGAGGCATTCTTGGCGCGCTTGCGCATAAGATAGAGGATGCAGGTAAGAAGCTCTCAGGAGTTTTTCAGAATGCGACAGCCGTAGTCAAGGCTGTGTCGGAAGCCGCAGAGACTGCCCGGGAGGACTGGGAGAAGCTAACTGCCCCTTTGGAGGAGGAACTGAAAAGGATCAAACAGGAGCTCAATGACGACACCCTTGATCCTGACCGTCTTCTAGCAGGTTGCGGAAAAATTGATGGTGAGCCGCGTTTGTCCGGGTAACACGACGGTGTACCAGCGTGCGGTCCCCTATTACCGCCCCCGCGGTGCGGTCGGCGTGACGAATGCGGCCCACACTGCCCCATCAGGGGCTGCCTCCGGCCAGGGTCAGGGTGCGTATCCGCATCAGATTGTAGACCGCGGCCGTGAACGTAAACACCCACCCGACCCGCGGGGTCCCGCGATGTCGGAGTTTGCGTAACAACCCAATCGTCTTGCCCCACCCGTAGATCTCTTCCACTTTTTTGCGCTGCCGTTGACTGATCGCATAGCTGGGATGGCGCGTCGTCCGGCCATCCACCGCGCTCCGCAACCGCGTGCGGTGCACGTTCGGCGTGACGTGGGGCGTCCAGCCCAACGCCCGCAGCGTGTCGACAAACCCGCACCGATCATAACCCTTGTCCGCCCCCAACGTCCGACGCCGGGCCGTCGGCGGTAAGCTCCCCACCATCGCCAGCGCACTCGCACACTCCGCCTCGTAGCCGGGCTGCGTCACGTCGGTCGCCACCACGAGCCCGTGCCGATTATCCATCAACACACTCGCCAAGTACGCCAATTGCGCGCCTTGCCCCCCACTCTTCCGCGTCAACCGCGCCTCCGGGTCCGTCCGCGACGCATGCGTCGCATTCGTCCGTTTCTCCTGGCGAAACGTCACGCTCGGATTCCCCGGATCATCGTCCGTTGGCGGGCGGGTGCCGGCCTTCGGCTGAAAACTCTTCTGACTCGCCCACGCGTCCAGCAAGGTCCCGTCGACGGTGAAATGCTCATTCGACAACAACGCCCGCCGCTCCGCCTCCTGTAACACTTCGGCCAGAAACGCATCCGCGATGCCCCCCTCGACCAGCCGCGTCCGATTCTTCGTAAAGACCGTCGGCACCCACACCGCGTCGTCCAGATTCAACCCCACAAACCATCGGTACAGGATGTTGTAATCGAGCTGCTCCATCAGCTGCCGCTCGCTCCGGATCGTATACACCACCTGCAGCAATAACGCGCGTAACAAATGTTCCGGGGGAATCGACGGCCGGCCCCGCCGCGCGTACAGCCGGTCCAACTGCGGCGAGAGCCGGGCTAACACCGGGTCCACCAGCGCCCGCAGGGCGCGCAACGGATGGTCGGAGGGCACCCGATCCTCCGCACTGATATAGCTGAACAGCGCCGACTGATTCGTCTTGTTCCCGCGCATCGTGGCACTCCCATCGAGGTCCCTCTACGATAAGAACTTCCGGCTCGCGATGCTATCGTCCATTACCCGACTTTTTCCGCAACCTGCTAGAACTAACAAAAGAGAAGAAGCGACTTAATCCCAAACTCAAGAAGCTGAATGACGCCGCCGAGTCACTCGAAGATGCTCGAAGAGAGAGGGTCACACTGCTGCAACAGCTGCGTGAGCGTCGACACAACGAGCACGAACTGCGGCGAGACCGCTGCAAGGAGGTGGAGGGGAAGCTGGGCGGCCGCCTAAAGTTGAATGTAGCATTCAAAGGCCAAACCGCCTCATACCGGAAGGACTTGGTCAAGCTGTTTCAGGGATCAGGCGTAACCAAGGACGCCATAGAGCGATTGGTTGCGCCGGAATCAACGGACGGATACGACCTAGCGCAGACAGTCAGGGGCGATATCGATGAGATGATGAAGAAGTTCGGTCTGACCAAGGGGATGGCCACGAAAGTAGTGAATTGGATTCGAAGCGAGTTATTTTCGAAAGTTGTGGATTGGAGGAATGAGAAAGGCGGCGTATCCTTTCGTGTAGTCAGTTGAAACGTACACGAGATCCGGTTGTGACGACCGGAGAAAGGACACGCCACCGATGTTGAGGATAATAGAGAATGCGTCTGAGAGCAAAGGGAACGGACTGTTCGCAGACCTGGACGAGCTTGCCAGAGAGGGAGCTCGGCGGATGCTGGTGAGTGCGTTGGACGCGGAAGTGACCGAGTATGTCGAGCGATATCGGATTGAGCGAGACGGAGAGGGCCGCGCCCTGGTGGTGCGCAATGGCAAAGCCCGTCCCCGCAAGGTGACGCTGGGTGCTGGTACGGTCACGGTGACCGCGCCACGGGTGCATGACCGTCGTATGCGGGCGCAGTTCACGAGCAAGATTTTGCCTCCCTATATGCGGCGGTCGCCGAAGGTGGCGGAGGTCTTGCCGGTGTTGTATCTGCGCGGTCTGTCGACGGGAGATTTTCGCGAGGCGTTGCCGATCTTGTTGGGTGAGGACGCATCAGGCTTGTCCCCGACGACGATCACGCGATTGACGGCGGCGTGGGAGGGGGAATACCAGGCGTTTCGCCAGCGTGATCTGCGTGATCGGGAGTATGTGTACGTCTGGGTCGACGGGATCCACTTCAACATTCGCCTCGAGGCCGACCGGCTGTGTACGCTGGTGATGCTGGGCGCCCGGGCGGATGGGACGAAAGAGCTGATCGCGGTGGAGGACGGCTATCGGGAGAGCACGGAGAGCTGGTTGGCGGTGTTGCGCGATCTGAAGCGTCGGGGGATGCGGGCCCCGGTGCTGGCGATTGGGGATGGCGCGTTGGGGTTCTGGGCAGCGGTGCGGGAGGTGTGGCCGGCGACGCGGCAGCAGCGCGACTGGGTGCACCGGATGGCCAACGTGTTGGACAAGCTTCCGAAACGTTTGCAGCCGGCGGCGAAGCGGGTGTTGCGCGAGATGATGTATGCGGAGTCGCGTGCGGAGGCCGAGGCGCTGGTCGAGCGTTTCGCCACCGCGTATGCGGCCAAGTATCCCAAGGCGGTCGCCTCGCTCACGCGGGACCAGGAGCACCTGTACAGCCATTTTGATTTTCCGGCCGAGCATTGGAAACATATCCGTTCGACGAACGTGATCGAGTCTGCCTTCGCGACGGTCCGGTTACGACAGCGCGTGACCAAGGGAGCGGGCTCGCGGAGCAAAGGGCTGACGATGGCGTTCAAGCTGTTGGAGATGGCGCAGCAACGTTGGCGGAAACTCAACGCTCCAGAACTTCTCCCCCTGGTGTTGGCAGGAGAACAATTCAAAGATGGTATGCAGGAAACTGACAAAGAGAACACGGATCGGAAGGTCGCCGCTTGATCACTCACCGATCCACAACATTTGACAATACCTCATTCGAAGCGACGAGATGCGTCTGTTGGACCTTGAACTAACGCAACCACCCGATTCGCTTGAGCTAGAACTCGTCGTTGAAGGAGAGCCGCGGCATCTGGAAAAGCTGTCTGTTGGCATGAGGGCAACTGCAATACTGCTATTAATCTTTGCCCTTGAAGGTCGAATCTTGATCTTGGATCAACCAGAAGACGATCTTGACAATCGATTTGTTTTCGAAGACATAGTGGGACTGTTACGAAAAGAAAGGGGACTGACGGAGAACCAGTCCGCAAGGCAGATCGTCACTGCTACGCACAACGCGAACATTCCTGTTCTTGGCGATGCTGAGCTCGTTGCCGTTCTTGACGCCAAGGGTGTCTACGGCAAGATACAGCTCGTAGGATCCATCGACGATCGCAAGGTTGCCGACGAGATTCGATCCCTGTTGGAAGGCGGAGACGAAGCGTTCCGGCGGCGCGCAGAGAAATACGGCGGCATAGGCTGATCTAACATACCCACGACTTCAGTCGATGTGCCTTGCGGTTAGAGTATCGATGTCCAATGACCGGACGCACACATTGACTGCGGTGCGTCCCGACCTCAGTAATGGAGGGCTTTCAGCCGGTGTCATGAGTTATTTTCGAAAGTTGTGGATTGGAGGAATGAGAAAGGCGGCGTATCCTTTCGTGTAGTCAGTTGAAACGTACACGAGATCCGGTTGTGACGACCGGAGAAAGGACACGCCACCGATGTTGAGGATAATAGAGAATGCGTCTGAGAGCAAAGGGAACGGACTGTTCGCAGACCTGGACGAGCTTGCCAGAGAGGGAGCTCGGCGGATGCTGGTGAGTGCGTTGGACGCGGAAGTGACCGAGTATGTCGAGCGATATCGGATTGAGCGAGACGGAGAGGGCCGCGCCCTGGTGGTGCGCAATGGCAAAGCCCGTCCCCGCAAGGTGACGCTGGGTGCTGGTACGGTCACGGTGACCGCGCCACGGGTGCATGACCGTCGTATGCGGGCGCAGTTCACGAGCAAGATTTTGCCTCCCTATATGCGGCGGTCGCCGAAGGTGGCGGAGGTCTTGCCGGTGTTGTATCTGCGCGGTCTGTCGACGGGAGATTTTCGCGAGGCGTTGCCGATCTTGTTGGGTGAGGACGCATCAGGCTTGTCCCCGACGACGATCACGCGATTGACGGCGGCGTGGGAGGGGGAATACCAGGCGTTTCGCCAGCGTGATCTGCGTGATCGGGAGTATGTGTACGTCTGGGTCGACGGGATCCACTTCAACATTCGCCTCGAGGCCGACCGGCTGTGTACGCTGGTGATGCTGGGCGCCCGGGCGGATGGGACGAAAGAGCTGATCGCGGTGGAGGACGGCTATCGGGAGAGCACGGAGAGCTGGTTGGCGGTGTTGCGCGATCTGAAGCGTCGGGGGATGCGGGCCCCGGTGCTGGCGATTGGGGATGGCGCGTTGGGGTTCTGGGCAGCGGTGCGGGAGGTGTGGCCGGCGACGCGGCAGCAGCGCGACTGGGTGCACCGGATGGCCAACGTGTTGGACAAGCTTCCGAAACGTTTGCAGCCGGCGGCGAAGCGGGTGTTGCGCGAGATGATGTATGCGGAGTCGCGTGCGGAGGCCGAGGCGCTGGTCGAGCGTTTCGCCACCGCGTATGCGGCCAAGTATCCCAAGGCGGTCGCCTCGCTCACGCGGGACCAGGAGCACCTGTACAGCCATTTTGATTTTCCGGCCGAGCATTGGAAACATATCCGTTCGACGAACGTGATCGAGTCTGCCTTCGCGACGGTCCGGTTACGACAGCGCGTGACCAAGGGAGCGGGCTCGCGGAGCAAAGGGCTGACGATGGCGTTCAAGCTGTTGGAGATGGCGCAGCAACGTTGGCGGAAACTCAACGCTCCAGAACTTCTCCCCCTGGTGTTGGCAGGAGAACAATTCAAAGATGGTATGCAGGAAACTGACAAAGAGAACACGGATCGGAAGGTCGCCGCTTGATCACTCACCGATCCACAACATTTGACAATACCTCCGGTGTCATCTCCCAACTTGTTCATCATAGAATCTCTCACGCTCGACGACGAAGACAATGAGCGCTTTGAAGGCAGGATGCTTAGCCATGTTCTTAACTTGAGTGAGCGGCAAAGTACCTACTACTACATACGCACCAGACAAGAACTAGTGCACGTACTCGACATTTTTGAGGCTAGCAAATATCGCTACCTCCATCTGTCCTGTCATGGCGATGAGTCCGCGTTGGCGACAACGCTAGATGAGATCCCTCTTGGGAAACTCGGTGAAATGGTGGCACAGAAGCTTGAGTTATTTTCGAAAGTTGTGGATTGGAGGAATGAGAAAGGCGGCGTATCCTTTCGTGTAGTCAGTTGAAACGTACACGAGATCCGGTTGTGACGACCGGAGAAAGGACACGCCACCGATGTTGAGGATAATAGAGAATGCGTCTGAGAGCAAAGGGAACGGACTGTTCGCAGACCTGGACGAGCTTGCCAGAGAGGGAGCTCGGCGGATGCTGGTGAGTGCGTTGGACGCGGAAGTGACCGAGTATGTCGAGCGATATCGGATTGAGCGAGACGGAGAGGGCCGCGCCCTGGTGGTGCGCAATGGCAAAGCCCGTCCCCGCAAGGTGACGCTGGGTGCTGGTACGGTCACGGTGACCGCGCCACGGGTGCATGACCGTCGTATGCGGGCGCAGTTCACGAGCAAGATTTTGCCTCCCTATATGCGGCGGTCGCCGAAGGTGGCGGAGGTCTTGCCGGTGTTGTATCTGCGCGGTCTGTCGACGGGAGATTTTCGCGAGGCGTTGCCGATCTTGTTGGGTGAGGACGCATCAGGCTTGTCCCCGACGACGATCACGCGATTGACGGCGGCGTGGGAGGGGGAATACCAGGCGTTTCGCCAGCGTGATCTGCGTGATCGGGAGTATGTGTACGTCTGGGTCGACGGGATCCACTTCAACATTCGCCTCGAGGCCGACCGGCTGTGTACGCTGGTGATGCTGGGCGCCCGGGCGGATGGGACGAAAGAGCTGATCGCGGTGGAGGACGGCTATCGGGAGAGCACGGAGAGCTGGTTGGCGGTGTTGCGCGATCTGAAGCGTCGGGGGATGCGGGCCCCGGTGCTGGCGATTGGGGATGGCGCGTTGGGGTTCTGGGCAGCGGTGCGGGAGGTGTGGCCGGCGACGCGGCAGCAGCGCGACTGGGTGCACCGGATGGCCAACGTGTTGGACAAGCTTCCGAAACGTTTGCAGCCGGCGGCGAAGCGGGTGTTGCGCGAGATGATGTATGCGGAGTCGCGTGCGGAGGCCGAGGCGCTGGTCGAGCGTTTCGCCACCGCGTATGCGGCCAAGTATCCCAAGGCGGTCGCCTCGCTCACGCGGGACCAGGAGCACCTGTACAGCCATTTTGATTTTCCGGCCGAGCATTGGAAACATATCCGTTCGACGAACGTGATCGAGTCTGCCTTCGCGACGGTCCGGTTACGACAGCGCGTGACCAAGGGAGCGGGCTCGCGGAGCAAAGGGCTGACGATGGCGTTCAAGCTGTTGGAGATGGCGCAGCAACGTTGGCGGAAACTCAACGCTCCAGAACTTCTCCCCCTGGTGTTGGCAGGAGAACAATTCAAAGATGGTATGCAGGAAACTGACAAAGAGAACACGGATCGGAAGGTCGCCGCTTGATCACTCACCGATCCACAACATTTGACAATACCTCCAGAAGCTTGCGAAGCGGCGTCTCTTTGTTTCGGGGTGTGATATGGTAAATACGGCTCTTGCCCAAGCCGTGTTCTACGGCTCCGAGTGTTATTCAATAATCGGTCCTTCCCAATCCGTCACATTTGGAGATTCTGCGGTCCTGTGGGCCTCATTCTATCATCTAATGTTTCGTAAGGATCAAACGGGTATGAAACGGAGGGAGCTGTTAACACATCTCCAGGCGATCGTCGATCTGTTCCAAGTTTCTATCAACTATTACTCGGCTAGCAAAAAGGCCGCCCTCGGTTATTCCCTAAAGCGTCTGCAGGTCAGTCGTCCCATCTGACCCCGGTGTGGGAGCAGCCCCGTTGGGCAGATCTCCCCGTGCTACGGCCCCCGACCCCGAAGAGCTACGCGGTGCGTCTTGAAGCCGCGGATGACGCTAAAGCTTTGAGACCCGGATCTCCCCAACGCCCGGCCCGTGTTACTGGCCGCCCGACGCTTGAGCCCGTATTCTAGCAGGTTGCGGAAAAAGTCGGGTAATGGACGATAGCATCGCGAGCCGGAAGTTCTTATCGTAGAGGGACCTCGATGGGAGTGCCACGATGCGCGAGAACAAGACGAATCAGTCGGCGCTGTTCAGCTATATCAGTGCGGAGGATCGGGTGCCCTCCGACCATCCGTTGCGCGCCCTGCGGGCGCTGGTGGACCCGGTGTTAGCCCGGCTCTCGCCGCAGTTGGACCGGCTGTACGCGCGGCGGGGCCGGCCGTCGATTCCCCCGGAACATTTGTTACGCGCGTTATTGCTGCAGGTGGTGTATACGATCCGGAGCGAGCGGCAGCTGATGGAGCAGCTCGATTACAACATCCTGTACCGATGGTTTGTGGGGTTGAATCTGGACGACGCGGTGTGGGTGCCGACGGTCTTTACGAAGAATCGGACGCGGCTGGTCGAGGGGGGCATCGCGGATGCGTTTCTGGCCGAAGTGTTACAGGAGGCGGAGCGGCGGGCGTTGTTGTCGAATGAGCATTTCACCGTCGACGGGACCTTGCTGGACGCGTGGGCGAGTCAGAAGAGTTTTCAGCCGAAGGCCGGCACCCGCCCGCCAACGGACGATGATCCGGGGAATCCGAGCGTGACGTTTCGCCAGGAGAAACGGACGAATGCGACGCATGCGTCGCGGACGGACCCGGAGGCGCGGTTGACGCGGAAGAGTGGGGGGCAAGGCGCGCAATTGGCGTACTTGGCGAGTGTGTTGATGGATAATCGGCACGGGCTCGTGGTGGCGACCGACGTGACGCAGCCCGGCTACGAGGCGGAGTGTGCGAGTGCGCTGGCGATGGTGGGGAGCTTACCGCCGACGGCCCGGCGTCGGACGTTGGGGGCGGACAAGGGTTATGATCGGTGCGGGTTTGTCGACACGCTGCGGGCGTTGGGCTGGACGCCCCACGTCACGCCGAACGTGCACCGCACGCGGTTGCGGAGCGCGGTGGATGGCCGGACGACGCGCCATCCCAGCTATGCGATCAGTCAACGGCAGCGCAAAAAAGTGGAAGAGATCTACGGGTGGGGCAAGACGATTGGGTTGTTACGCAAACTCCGACATCGCGGGACCCCGCGGGTCGGGTGGGTGTTTACGTTCACGGCCGCGGTCTACAATCTGATGCGGATACGCACCCTGACCCTGGCCGGAGGCAGCCCCTGATGGGGCAGTGTGGGCCGCATTCGTCACGCCGACCGCACCGCGGGGGCGGTAATAGGGGACCGCACGCTGGTACACCGTCGTGTTACCCGGACAAACGCGGCTCACCATCAATTTTTCCGCAACCTGCTAGACGCATCTGGAGAATCTCTAGGAGCAGCATTACGACTGGCAGGGTTACCTAGTGCGCCAGGACATCGGGGTGGGCTAAGGTACTCCCGCAGCCCACCCACAGTACAGCTCAATACCGTCGAGATGAGATAGTAGAACGAGGTCGCCGATGCTCCCCTCTTTGGCGAACAGCGCCAGAAACGCTTGGTAATCGTCCAGCCAGGCATGATGGGAGCTGAACGAGTGCACGATCATCACGGCAAAACGAGCCCGAAATCGCTGAGCCTCAATGACCGCGGAAGCAGTGCGGTGCAGAAGCTGGTAGCGGATGTGGCCACCCGGGGGTTCCCTGAGGCCGAGCTTCTCTTGGAGAAACTTGAATCGCTCCTGCTTTCCGCAGGACGCGTCGATCAACCACTCTGCCACCGTGGGACCAAAGGGTTCCTCTACTTTTCCTTCTATCATGATTGCTGCGAGCGAGGACCCCGCAGCGGCGAGCACAAACAGGTCGTTCTGCGACGGCGCGCTTCCACCGGCGAGCGGTACCTGATACTCCGGAATCCCAATGAGAGGTGTCGCCTCGGCGAGTGCTGAGTCGGGGCTGGTTGCAAGGAGATCCCGGACCTCCGGTGGAAACCCCTGCGCCCGTTCCCACGACTCGGCCAGCATCTTGGCAGAGTAGCCGTCCCGCCATTGTTTCTCTGGGTCGGCAAGTAGGCCCTGCCAGCTCTGCGGACCGTCCGACGGAATGAGGATCTTCATATCGAGTTTAGGACATTCCCTCCGCAGCTGCACTCAACCCCACCGCCGCCTCCCGGGCCCGAGTCTCAATCGTCACCATCTGGTGTGAAAACCCACCCAGAAAATACTCGAGCCATTCGGTGTAATCACCGGTCCGATCGGCGGTCCGGAGGGCGTCGTAATATCGATCCCGGTCTTTGTTGTAATACTCGCTCAGGTTGAACAGATATTTAAAGTCGTACTTCCGCTGGTAAAGAATCAAGGTGGTAAACATTCGTGCGGTCCGGCCGTTCCCGTCCACAAATGGATGAATCCACACGAGTCTGTGCTGCGTAATCCCAGCCACGATTGCCGGGTGAATCCAATGGCTGCTGGACTCCCCGGGTTTCCCTTTTTCTTTGCTCTGTTCGATCCAGTCGAGCAACTCCTTGACTTCGTCCTCGACCCGCGACCATGGGGGAGGTTGGTGGTGGATGGTCTCTTGCCTGTCGATGACGTCGCCGACCTTCACGTCTTCGCGTCGATACTGCCCGGCCATCCGATGACTGCCTCGAACTCCTTTGACGAGGCATCGGTGGATGTTAAGGAGGTCACCTTTGGTTAGAACGGCGTCCCGTTGATCTCGTAGAGCGTCGATGGCATCGAAGCTTCGAAGGTAGTTGAGGAACTCCCGCTCGGAATCGCGCAGGTCGGCGTGGGTACCGCCATCCAGGGCCTTGGCGAGGTCAAAGGCTCGCTCCAGAGTGAGGGAGCTTCCCTCGATCTGTACGCTGGCCAAGGCATCCTCTACCTGTACCTCTCGGCGCAACTTGTCGATCCAATCAGCCTGGAGGCGAACCGCGTTCAGGAAACCGTTGGTTCGCTCGATCGCTACGATCTGGCGCATGATTCGAGGCGACATGGTGTAGCTAGGATGGAAGCTGCTGCTGATTGGTGTGAAACCGCGGGGGCTAGGCTTAGACGTAGTGGATGTGCGTTGGGATTCCACACCTATTGGTCGAGTCTCTGCGTGACGGTCAAACGAGATCTGTCCCGCCCATGTTGCATCGACCCGCTTTCCTGCATCTAGGAATATCGTACTGTGATGTGGTTGTGGTACTAGCAAGAACAAGACATTCTGTGTCCTGAATGTGCCGATCCATGGTGCCTGGGTTTGCTCTTGGCAGGTGCTTACCATGTGTGCGATGAAGCGGTCTCGGCTCTCGCGCCGAAAATGCTGGTACACCAAAACAGAATGGCCGGTTCGGTACGTACTCTCGAGTTCGTCCCAATACAAATATTTCGATGAGGCGCGTCGCCCTTTGGAGACCGATTTCACTTCTAACCCGTTGTCTGGATCAAAGAAGACGAAGTCACTTGACCGCGCAGCGTCCCGGAAGTCTGAAAAATACTGATCCCGCTCTGTGCGGTCATCCGGAACGATCGGCGAGTTATTTTCGAAAGTTGTGGATTGGAGGAATGAGAAAGGCGGCGTATCCTTTCGTGTAGTCAGTTGAAACGTACACGAGATCCGGTTGTGACGACCGGAGAAAGGACACGCCACCGATGTTGAGGATAATAGAGAATGCGTCTGAGAGCAAAGGGAACGGACTGTTCGCAGACCTGGACGAGCTTGCCAGAGAGGGAGCTCGGCGGATGCTGGTGAGTGCGTTGGACGCGGAAGTGACCGAGTATGTCGAGCGATATCGGATTGAGCGAGACGGAGAGGGCCGCGCCCTGGTGGTGCGCAATGGCAAAGCCCGTCCCCGCAAGGTGACGCTGGGTGCTGGTACGGTCACGGTGACCGCGCCACGGGTGCATGACCGTCGTATGCGGGCGCAGTTCACGAGCAAGATTTTGCCTCCCTATATGCGGCGGTCGCCGAAGGTGGCGGAGGTCTTGCCGGTGTTGTATCTGCGCGGTCTGTCGACGGGAGATTTTCGCGAGGCGTTGCCGATCTTGTTGGGTGAGGACGCATCAGGCTTGTCCCCGACGACGATCACGCGATTGACGGCGGCGTGGGAGGGGGAATACCAGGCGTTTCGCCAGCGTGATCTGCGTGATCGGGAGTATGTGTACGTCTGGGTCGACGGGATCCACTTCAACATTCGCCTCGAGGCCGACCGGCTGTGTACGCTGGTGATGCTGGGCGCCCGGGCGGATGGGACGAAAGAGCTGATCGCGGTGGAGGACGGCTATCGGGAGAGCACGGAGAGCTGGTTGGCGGTGTTGCGCGATCTGAAGCGTCGGGGGATGCGGGCCCCGGTGCTGGCGATTGGGGATGGCGCGTTGGGGTTCTGGGCAGCGGTGCGGGAGGTGTGGCCGGCGACGCGGCAGCAGCGCGACTGGGTGCACCGGATGGCCAACGTGTTGGACAAGCTTCCGAAACGTTTGCAGCCGGCGGCGAAGCGGGTGTTGCGCGAGATGATGTATGCGGAGTCGCGTGCGGAGGCCGAGGCGCTGGTCGAGCGTTTCGCCACCGCGTATGCGGCCAAGTATCCCAAGGCGGTCGCCTCGCTCACGCGGGACCAGGAGCACCTGTACAGCCATTTTGATTTTCCGGCCGAGCATTGGAAACATATCCGTTCGACGAACGTGATCGAGTCTGCCTTCGCGACGGTCCGGTTACGACAGCGCGTGACCAAGGGAGCGGGCTCGCGGAGCAAAGGGCTGACGATGGCGTTCAAGCTGTTGGAGATGGCGCAGCAACGTTGGCGGAAACTCAACGCTCCAGAACTTCTCCCCCTGGTGTTGGCAGGAGAACAATTCAAAGATGGTATGCAGGAAACTGACAAAGAGAACACGGATCGGAAGGTCGCCGCTTGATCACTCACCGATCCACAACATTTGACAATACCTCACGATCGGCGAGTGGTATGTGGTGTGTGGTAGAAGTGGGGACTGCTCGATCTCAGCCACGGCGCGCAGTCCGTTCTTGTGTACTGTCCCGTGCAGGAACTCGAACAGTATCGGGTCGAGATGTTGCCAGCGGTCCGGAGACTCGAGGTAGTCCACGAACTTACCATCGGATCGACCGTCGGAAGGGGTGAGCATCCAGCACAGCGTATGCGAAAGCCCGGTCTCCGACAGGAGGGTGCGTAGCAAGCCATACTTGCGGTAGTCGTTTACGTCTCCAAAGTACTGGTCCTTCATGCTATGCATCCCCGCATGGTCTCAGCTGCGGACGGTACGCTACGCGATGGGGAGGAGATGAACATGTTTCACCTGCGGCGCCGGTTTTGAAGATTACCACCACTATGCTGCACCGCGGTTGGGTTTTTCGCCAGATGCCGTCCTCTAGACCGACCTTCGGCAGCCGTGGACGCAACCGCTCGCGACCCGGACCTTCTTCGGCGGAGTTCCGAAGGAGATCGGGCAGGATTCGGGATCTTCATGGATCGGTACTCGGCGTCGGTCTAGGGGCGGTCGCGGCCGCAGGCTCCCGCCCCGACTCTACTGTGCCGGCTCGTCGAGCCGATGGAAGATGAACTCGACATTCCCGTCGTGGGTCACGATCACCGTAGCGAGATCCTCGCTGTAGGTCAGCCTCCAGATGAAGGCGTCCGCGCGGAAGCGGCCGGGTCCGATGGGCACCAAGAGCAGCGGTTGCGACATGAAGAGCCGAAGCTCGTCGTCCTGCAGCCCGATCCGGACGTTGATCCCCCACCCTTCGCCGTTGAAACGGCCCGCAAAGGGTGCGAGCTCTTCGGCGGACATCGCAATGGCCGGGTCGTCGTACTCCTCCTCCATCCCAGCGAACGTCTCGGCTACCCCGTCCAGCAGCCCGTCGAGCGCCGCCCGGTCGAACCACCGACCGCGTAGCATCACACCCGAAGGAGAGCTCAACGCGTCCAGATCCTCGAGCGGATTGACCTCGAGAAGGATCAGATCGGCCCGGCTCCCCACCGTCACCGTACCGAACCGCTCCCTGGGGTCGACGTGCCGGCTGATGAACTCTCCCGGAATGCGAGTGCCCGCGGCCAGGACTTCGGAGGCATCAAGCCCCGCGCGCGAGAAGTTCTCGACGTCCAGAAGGAGAGACGAGCCGGGGTACATGACGGGTAGTGGGGTGTCGGTGCCGAGCATGAGCGGCACACCGGCTTCGTGCAGCTGTTGGATCAGATCGAGCTGGAAGCGGTACATCGCACCCACCCGCTCCCGACCGGCAGGTGGTCGGCCCGTGTACGGATTCCCACGAGTCCAGAACGCCCGCATCTTCGGGTTCAGATAACGGGCTTCCGGGAGGGTAAGGACCGTGTCCATCACCGCGGGCACACCCCACAGGCGCACGATGTTCTCGAACATCGAGACGGTGGTCGTCAGGTAGGTGCCGGCATCGGCCATGCGGCGTGCGAGGTCCGGGATACGGCTCGCGTCGAGCTGTTGGAAGTAGGTGTAGATCAACTCTTCGGCGTGGACCACCGCGACCTGTCCGTTCTCGAGCACCGCCTTGAACGGGAGATTACGGGGCGCATGTCCGAGGATGGGCATATCGATCGCCCGTCCAACTTCGTTCATGCGGATGAACGCGTCTTCAGCCACCGGTCCATGGACCTTCACGAAGTCGTACCCGGCTTCCTTCTGGCGTCTCACCCAGGTTTCCGCGTCCTCGGGCGTCGTAACTTGAGGAAGGTTCGTGAACGGCCCGGACGTGTAGATCGTCGGCCCCAGGACCTCCCCCTCCTCCACCCGCCGGCGCAGCTCGAGTGTTGGGGGAGCCCCGGTGAGGTTGAACACCGTCGTGACACCGCTGGCCACGAACAACGGGAGCCAGGTCTCCGCGTCGAGCTGGTCCTCGAGGTGCACGTGGGTGTCTACCAGGCCGGGCATCAGATAGCGCTCGCCCGCCCCGTCCACACGGGTGGCCCCTCGAGGTACGGACACCTCGCCAGTGGTGCCCACCTCCGCGATGAGACCGTCGCGCACGACCACGGTCTGTCCCGCCAAGACTCCCTCGGTGGCCATCGAGATCACGTTGACGTTCACGAAGGCCACTACGTCTCCACTCGGCCCACATCCCAGGCAGCTGAGAGCCACCACCACGCACGCACCCCACGCTGCAAATCGCATTATGTCTCTCGTATCGGTTGTGCCGCCGTCAGGCCCCATGGGAATTTCAATCCAGATGATAAGGAAATACTGCCGCCGATTGATTGTTTGGACACGGATTGACCGTCCAACCTAACCTGGGCGCCGGCCTCAACGCCCGGAACACGATCCTCGCCAACTACGAGTGCGACACTCGGCTCCGCTCCGGCTCCTACCGGTCGGTGGAGTGCAGCGCCAAGACCGCGCTCGCGGAGTGGAATGGCGATTCGCTGCTCATTCCCATGGAAGACGACGCCTTCCTGACGGAGCGCGGGTACGAGTACTTCCGGCCGTATCAGACGGAGTGGTACCTGATTCGGTAGCAGAGCGGAATCTCTCCATGGTCTCCAGATATGTATGGTATTGACATACTATCGTATGTATATATCATACAATATGATGTCGAGTCTGCTCCTTGGCCCAGCCTCCCGCGCCGCCGTTATTGTCCGCACGTTCCTGGACCCGGATCGAGAGTTCTACCTCCGCGAGCTGGTACGCCTGAGCGGCTTTGCGCTTCGCACCGTTCAAGAGGAAGTGGACCGCCTGGTCGCCGCCGACCTTCTCACCGAGCGCCGTCACGGCAATAGACGGTACCTATCCGCAAATAAACGGCACCCACTTTTCCGGCCGGTGCGCGAGATTGTTCTGAAGACCGACGGCTTGGTAAACGTGTTGCGCGACGCGCTCGGCGTTGAGCACGTCGATTTCGCATTCGTCTTCGGGTCGATCGCGAGCGACACGCCGAGTGCTGCGAGCGATGTCGATGTACTCGTAGTTGGAGACCTGAGCTTGCGACAGGTGGTTAGACGCTTTTCCAGCGTACAAGATGTGCTGGGGCGGGACGTGAATCCGGTAGTGTGGACACGCGAGGAATTCGAACAGCGCCGCGCGACTGCCGATCACTTTCTTGGTGATGTCTTGAGTGAGCCGACAATCATGATCGTCGGCGAAGGAGTTACGGTGGCGGAATGAGCTTGGCCGTGTGGGCCGAGAACGGATGGCTCAAACCACACAAGACATCTCGTTCGGAGATTGTTGGTCTTCTCGCGTCGGCGGTCCGAGACCTCGACGACACCCGCCAGGGGATTTCTGCGGGATGGCGGTTTGCGATCGGGTATTCGTCAGCCTTGCGGTTGTGCACGGTCGTGCTGCACGCCTCAGGGTACCGACCTTCCCGCGAGCAAAAGCACTATCGGACTATCATGGCCCCTTCCACTGATATTGGGATCAGACATTCTCGAGCTTGCGGAGTTCCTCGACCGCTGTCGCGTGAAACGACACGCAGTTACTTACGAATCGGTGGCCGCGATCTCGAGTGCGGAGGCCGATGATCTCGTGAAAGCCGTTGGTCAATTGCGTGAAAGGGTGGAAGTTTGGTTGCGGGAAGAGCATCCGGATCTCGTCCCGTGACTCGTCGCGAAGCCCCTCAGCTACTGGGATGATGATCACTTCTTCACTGAAGCGCCTTCTCCGCGTTGGCCTCGGGAGAGTCCCGGCCGTCCAGCCAGCGGATCTCGACGCCCTGACGCTCCATGCGCCGAAACCACGTGTCTTGCCGCTTCGCGAACTGGTGGATGGCGGCGCCCAGCGCAGCGACCATCTGCTCGCGTGAGATGTCGCCGCGCAGGTGCTCGGTGACGTAGCGGTATTCCAGTCCATAGAAGATGAGTTGGTCATGGGTCAGCCCGCGATCCAGCAACGCGCGGACTTCTTCGAGTAGCCCGTGGTCGAGCCGGTACGCCAATCGTTGCGTGATGCGCTTCCGCAAGTCGCGGCGCTCCCACCGAATACCGAAGGCGCGTGAGTCGAGGGCGACCGACGGCGCGCGGGCGGAGGGATCGGCCTCCGCGACTTCGATTGCGCGAATCAGGCGTTTGCGATCCTGGACGTCGCTCGTATTGTGGAGCGGACCGTGCGATCGAAGCTCGGCGACCAACTGCTCCGTCGGTGTTGTCTCCAACTCCGCGCGGCGCGCGGGGTCCGGCGGAGCGGACAGAAGCTCGTAGTCATGCAGGACCGCGCTTAGGTAGAGCCCGGTGCCGCCGCACAGCACCGGGAGGCGTCCCCGCGAATGTATCCCTCGGATGGCGGCGACGCAGTCCCGCTTGAACTCGTAGAGGTTGTATTCGTACCCGGGGTCGACAATGTCGATGAGATGGCTTCGGACGGTGAGGCCGTGGACCGTGTAGTCCTCCAGGTCCTTCCCGGTCCCGATGTCCATGTGCCGGTAGACCTGACGCGAGTCGGCGCTGACCACCTCGCCGTTCGCCGCCGCGGCCACGTGCGCCGCGAGACGGGTCTTTCCGGCAGCGGTGGGCCCCAGGATGCAAATCAGCGGGATCGGTGACTCAGCCACGCAGGTCGTCCTCTCGACGATAGCGGTCTTCCATGCGAAAGAGCATCCTGCGTATCCCGTCGAGTTCCGGAGTACTCAGGTCGGCCAGCGTCCGCTCGTGGAGCATCGACCGCTTGTGTGATGCCTCGGCCTCGGTTCCGGGAAGGACGCTCCCGTGCCGGTCCAGCCAATCGATCAACGTCGCCCGGTCATCGCTCGGCGCCCGACGATACTCGGTTTTCAAATACTGCAGGATGCGGAGCCCGTCGAGCCGCTCGTGGCAGGCGCGTACGAACCGATCCAACGTCTTGTGGTTCTCGCGCAGAGGTTGCCAGGGGTCGTCGGTGCTGGTCTTCTCCCGCAGGAATCCGTCCAGCGGAGTCTCGGCCGGCGCAACGAACAGATCGGGGAATGCGTCCGTCGTGCGCCGAACCCGGTCGAAGAGGTCCGGATGATAGAGCGGGTAGCGGTCGGATTGTTCGCCCTCGCACGCCGCGACGATGGCTTGACCGGTACCGACGGGGACGCGCCAGGACTTGCGGGTCGCGGGTGCCACCGGAGTGTCGGTCCAGTGAAGCACCCGGCCGTGTTTAGTCAGTTTCTGCAGGAAGTAGAAGTCCTCGCCGCTGGTTCGAGGCGTCAGGCCCCCCACCTTCCTGTAGACGTACACCGGCAGCGCGATCGCAGAGCCGAGTGCGGTGAACGAGTAGGGAGACTCGATTCGCCACAGGTTGAGCGCGTAGAAGCGCATGTAGATCTCGTACCCCAGCATCGCGCGCGTGACGGTTTCGTCCTCCGTGAGTGGATGGAAGTAACGTGCGGCGATGCCGCAGGCAGCCGGATGCCGGGCGAACGCGGCGACGAGCGCCGGCAGGTAGCCCGGGGGCGTCAGGGTATCGGCGTCCAGGCTCACGATGAGATCTTGGGGGGCGGCCGCAGCACAGATCGCATCCATCAATTCCTTCCGGGCGTGGCCGACTCCGCCCCGCTTCGGCGGCCAGCCCCGGCCCGGCGATGCGCGGTCGATGATGCGAAGGTCGAGGTCCGTGACGTCGGAGAGCAGCTGGAGACAGGACTGATTCGCCTCGCAAACGGCGCGTCGATCGGGGTCGTGTTGCCAGGCCTCCGGTTGGTTGACGCACAGCCACGTGACGAATCGCACCCCGTCTTGTTGCCGAAGCGCGTCGATGCAGCCGGGAAGGTGCTCGACCTCGTCCTGAACCGGGATGGCTACGTGAACAATCGCCACGGTTGAACCTCGGGTGACTCCTTCTGCATCCTGAGCGCCTGGGGAGCGACTCTCGTAGCAGGGGTGCGTTTGTAACCCGCATCTTCTTCGGCGGAGTTCCGAGGGAGATCGGGCAGTATTTCCATATATATCAAATCCGCGGCAGTATTTCCTTATATATCAAATTGGCAACTCGCGATTTGGCCGGAGCGCTCTGAGAAAGCCATCCACGGGAAGACACCAGACATCATTGATACGCAGGCGGTCCGTTCCTCTGTACAGCAATACCGCCTGACACTCCGGATAGTCTTCGCGGAAGGCGCGCAAGCCTCGGAGATCGGCGGGACGCACCGCGGCGGTGTTCTTCACCTCGATCCCCCAGAATCCCTCCGCACCGTACACCACGAGATCCACTTCGACGCCCGTACGGGTCCGCCACGTACGCAGCTCGAACGTGTCGGACGTGTAGGCGATCCACGCGCGTAGATGTTGGGCGACCAGTCCTTCGAGCCCCGCTCCTTCGATCTCTTCCGGCCGGTCGAGTGGACCGCTAGGCCGAAGCGAGCGATACACGCCTGCGTCGAACAAGTAGAACTTGGGGTGCGCCGCGGTCTGGCGCTTCGCACGGCGGGTGAACACCGGGACGCGGAAGGCGAGCAGCAGATCCTCGAGGATCTCGATGAACCCGGCGACGGTCTTTCGATGCGCCTGCGCGTCGCGTGCCACGGTCGCCACGTTCAGCACGGCGCCATGTGAAAAGCTCACCGCCTCGAGGAACCGCGCGAACGCGCCGACATGTCGCACGAGCCCTTCCGCCTGCACTTCCTCGTCGAGATAGAGCGAAGCGTACGCCGACAGAACGTCGCGCGGATCGTCGGCAGTGACCACGAGCGGGAGCAGCCCGTCCATCAGGCTGTCCTCGAGCCGGAAGCGGTCCCACTCGGCGGCCATGAACGGGTGAAGGGTGCGGACCACCGCGCGCCCCGCCATGAGATCGACGCCGCCGCGCCGGAGCTTCCGCGCGCTGGAACCCGTGAGCACATAGCGGCGGGGAGGTCCGGACTCGATGAGGTCGTGCACGACGTTCAACAGCTCGGGCACCCGCTGCACCTCATCGACCACCACGTCCGTCAGCCCGGGCGACCCGTGCACCAACTCGGCAAGTCGCTCCGGCCGCGCCGTCATCGCGCGGTACTCCTCGGGCCGGAGCAGGTTTACCCACAACGCGTGACCGAGCACGCTCTTGAGAAGCGTGGTTTTGCCGGTCCCACGAGGTCCGAAGATGAAGCAGCTTCGGTCGGGAATCTGTAGAAAACGAGTCGCTAATTCCATTTTGCGATGTAAAATGGAATCATTAACTCACTTTTGCAACCCCTAGTGGGGCCACCACGGGCGGTCGTACCCAACATCTCGACAATCGTCCAGCCGATATGAACTGTGTGCACCCCTTCGTAACCTTAATGGACAAGCTGGAGTCGGTCGTAAAACGGTATGCTAGGGAAAATCTTGTTCCCGAAGAATTCATCCGACACTACGAAGATCTTGCACATCTGATTGCCAGTGTGGACGAGTTTCCACCTCTCACTAGCGAGACGAGGCAGGAGGTGATCGCGAACTGTCTGAGAGGACGAGAGATCCATTCAGATGACCCTGCTTTTGTACTTGACGATGCGGATCGGCGCTCTGAACTGCAGGTTGCCTACCGTGACATTGAACCGATGTTCTGGGGAACTCGGGTTCCGCTCGAGGATTGTTGTGAACGGATTTCGAATTGGTTGACCGAGAATGCGATTCGTCAGAACTGAGTATGCCCTGTGGTCTTCATGACGTGACTTTCTCAATCAGAACGTAAGCGCCGTTCGCTAAGTTGGACTGCCCGGGCCGCGGCCCTATCCGTTCTCCCCCTCCTACAACCGAAACTCAATGAAGCGATCGAACAGCGGTGTCTTCCGCACTTCGTACGGCCGCTCGTAAGGCTCTTTTGGGGGAAGATCCTTCCGCTCGAGGAGTCCGAACCATTGGAGCGGCAGCAAGACCCGCCGCACGATGCTCCAGGACGCCGAGTCGTCCCAGTTGGGATTCACTAGCTCGGCGTACACCTCGGGGAGGACAATCTCCTTGGCGAGCTGCTCGGGCACTCCCGCGCCGTCACCGAGACCCGGTACAAGGAGAATGCCACGGTATGCTGCAGCGACGAGGCCTCAGGACCGAAGGTGTCGAGATAGGCGAGGCTGAACTCCCGGAACACGGTGCGGAATAATCGCAGGTAGAGTTCGGCCGCCTTCGTTTCCGGCAACAGTTCCCGCGCCGCCGGCCGCAGCACGAACCGCCCACGCGCCTGCCGGATCAGCTTCGACACCTCGAGCACCACCCGCAGCGAGTGCACGACGAACACGTCGTGCTCGTTGATCGCTTTGTTGAATTTCCGGATGTCCCGCACATGGCCGGATGGGAATCGCAGACACTCCAGCATCTCGGCCACGAACTTGCGGGGCAGGTTGCCGGCGGCCGTGGCGCGAACACCCCCCGCTTCTTGGACCGCCGCGAGGAATGTCCGGGTGTTAACCAGGAGATCGGCATTGAGGACGTCACCGGGCGCGATGTCCAGGTTCACGCGTAACGCACCCGAGGTGAACCAGTCGCCCATGAGCAACCGGTCCATCTGCTCGGGCGAGAGGCCGCCGAGGTCCGCGTGCGCTCGCCGGTTGTACTCGCCCACGGCCCGGAGCAAAAAGGCCCGAGCCTCATCGAGATCTTCGAAGTCGCCGGGGAAACCGTCGATGGGTTTGATCATGGGGTCAATGTCTTCAATCTACAGCGTCGGCTTGGTGTCCTCACGTGCTCGTTTGGCTGCGCAAAGCGCTGGATTGGAAGCGAACTCGACCTCCTATCCGGGTCACCGCGGAGCGCGCGGAGATGGCGGAGATTACGGCTGCAGATATAGGTATATCTGACTCGCAGTTAACATCAAGGGGCTCATGACCGGCTACCGCCCGCTCAATCGAACGAGCTGGCCCTCGTCAAACTGTGCTACAAAGATCCCGACGGTGTGACGAGTCGGCTCATCGAACACGTCGTGGTCGATCGTGGAGGCGAGCCGTCGCACGACTTTGTCTTCGCCGCGGCGGTCGCGACTGGTTGCCGGTGTGGCGAAACTAGTAAACGCGGAGATCCGGTAAATCTCTGGGCGCAAGCCCTTGTGGGTCCGAGTCCCACCGCCGGCAACCACCACGCCGTCATCGGGTAATTGTCAGGTAACGAGTTCGACCGTATATTGAAATCGTTTACCGGATCTCCCAGTTTCGCAGCACCAAAAGAGTCGGGTCACTCCCGGCTCTTTTTCTTTGATGGGCCGTTATGGCCGTTTCACAGGTCCTCCACCCCCCACCCGCATTCGAGAGCCGCCCAACCCCAATATCCCATTCCATACTTGAGGACACGGATGACGCCGCACTCACCAACGCGTCCTTTAGCAGGTTGCGGAAAAATTGATGGTGAGCCGCGTTTGTCCGGGTAACACGACGGTGTACCAGCGTGCGGTCCCCTATTACCGCCCCCGCGGTGCGGTCGGCGTGACGAATGCGGCCCACACTGCCCCATCAGGGGCTGCCTCCGGCCAGGGTCAGGGTGCGTATCCGCATCAGATTGTAGACCGCGGCCGTGAACGTAAACACCCACCCGACCCGCGGGGTCCCGCGATGTCGGAGTTTGCGTAACAACCCAATCGTCTTGCCCCACCCGTAGATCTCTTCCACTTTTTTGCGCTGCCGTTGACTGATCGCATAGCTGGGATGGCGCGTCGTCCGGCCATCCACCGCGCTCCGCAACCGCGTGCGGTGCACGTTCGGCGTGACGTGGGGCGTCCAGCCCAACGCCCGCAGCGTGTCGACAAACCCGCACCGATCATAACCCTTGTCCGCCCCCAACGTCCGACGCCGGGCCGTCGGCGGTAAGCTCCCCACCATCGCCAGCGCACTCGCACACTCCGCCTCGTAGCCGGGCTGCGTCACGTCGGTCGCCACCACGAGCCCGTGCCGATTATCCATCAACACACTCGCCAAGTACGCCAATTGCGCGCCTTGCCCCCCACTCTTCCGCGTCAACCGCGCCTCCGGGTCCGTCCGCGACGCATGCGTCGCATTCGTCCGTTTCTCCTGGCGAAACGTCACGCTCGGATTCCCCGGATCATCGTCCGTTGGCGGGCGGGTGCCGGCCTTCGGCTGAAAACTCTTCTGACTCGCCCACGCGTCCAGCAAGGTCCCGTCGACGGTGAAATGCTCATTCGACAACAACGCCCGCCGCTCCGCCTCCTGTAACACTTCGGCCAGAAACGCATCCGCGATGCCCCCCTCGACCAGCCGCGTCCGATTCTTCGTAAAGACCGTCGGCACCCACACCGCGTCGTCCAGATTCAACCCCACAAACCATCGGTACAGGATGTTGTAATCGAGCTGCTCCATCAGCTGCCGCTCGCTCCGGATCGTATACACCACCTGCAGCAATAACGCGCGTAACAAATGTTCCGGGGGAATCGACGGCCGGCCCCGCCGCGCGTACAGCCGGTCCAACTGCGGCGAGAGCCGGGCTAACACCGGGTCCACCAGCGCCCGCAGGGCGCGCAACGGATGGTCGGAGGGCACCCGATCCTCCGCACTGATATAGCTGAACAGCGCCGACTGATTCGTCTTGTTCCCGCGCATCGTGGCACTCCCATCGAGGTCCCTCTACGATAAGAACTTCCGGCTCGCGATGCTATCGTCCATTACCCGACTTTTTCCGCAACCTGTTAGGACAACGCCGCCGCAGATGACGCTGAAGCTATAAGGACACGGATCCGCTCCTCCCTACACCCTACACCCCACACCCTACACCCCGGGGAAGGGCGGGGCGGGGGGCTTTTTACGGGATGAGACTAACGAAGCCGAGCATGGTGGCGACCGTTCCCGCCAAAACAGGAACATCCACTTGATCAACTCGGCACGCAGTGATTCAGCTTGTGTGTTTATCTTGCTACTGAGTGCATCAACTTGCGATTCGACCTTCCCGTGCAACACGGCAATGTCGGCCTTCACCTCGGCGATCCGCTGCTCGAGCTTGGCATCGAATCGGGCGAAGTTCAATTCGTTGAGGTCGCGAAGTTCAGAGATCACACAATAACGTACGCTCGGCTCACGGTATCTGCAAAGTATTGCGGATGGGTGCCAATTACTGCGAAACAGGTTCCTCGTGGGCCCGGGGCCTCTTGGCCGAGCCCCGGGTTTACCCGTGGTAACAACGCTGGGGCCGGGTGGATGACCACCGCTAAAGCGGCGGCTCGGCGATCTGTCGGTAAACCGACGTGACGGAGGGCGGTCGCTTGAGCGACAGTCAGTTTGGCCGAGCCGCGGGTTTACCCGTGGTCAATCCCCGCATCACCGCTGAGCACACAAAGCCCGAACAAGAGCTATGAGTTTCTTGAATCTGTTTATCTCTGCGTTCTCGGCGATCTCTGCGGTGACTTATCGAACCGGGCCACAGCAGGTGCTCGTCGCCCAACGTAGCTTATGTGCACGCACGAACCCTTGATCTCTACATCTTCCACACCTCCATGGCGCTGCCCCCACTGAAAGCCCTTTCACCCTGGCGCCTCGGCACGACCGTGTTCACCCTCGTCCTCGTTGCCCCTGCCCCATCGCGCGCGCAAGAGGCGCACCGGCCCGCCCTCCGGGCCGGCTCGCTGCCGTCGGATTTACAGCTGGACGGTGTGCTCGACGAAGATGCGTGGACCGCGGCCGATGCCATCGGCTCCCTGACCATGATCGACCCCGTGGAGGGCGGCCCCCTCACCGGTCACACCACGGTCCGAATCTTGGTAAGCGCAACGGAGATCGTCGTCGGCGTCATCTTACGGGATCCGGACCCCGCCGGCATCGTGAGCTATTCCAAGGCTCGGGATTCCCGGCTCCGGGGTGAGGATCACGTCAAGATCATCTTCGACACGTTCCTCGACGAGCGGTCGGGGTACATCTTCGCCGTCAATCCCAGCGGCGCTCGGTACGACGCCCTCGTGGCACGCCAGGGAGAGGGAGAGAACGCAAACTGGGACGCGGTGTGGGAGGCGGCCACGGCCACTGACGCCGATGGCTGGTCGGTGGAGATACGTATTCCGGTTCAAAGCCTGAGCTTCGATCCCACCCTTCAGGAGTGGGGCTTCAACGTGCAGCGCCGCCTCGAGAGGCTCCAGGAGGTGAGCCGCTGGTCCAGTCCCCGTCGGGACGCCAAGATTTCGCAAACCAGTCGTGCGGGACGACTCACGGGACTGCCGGTTTTCAGCATCGGCGTGGGACTCACCGTGCGGCCCGCGGTGGTGGGTGGCGGCGGCAAGCCCGCCATCGACGAAGATGTCAGCGGGACATTCGAGCCGAGCCTCGATGTGCAGCAACGGATTGGCGCCAATGTCATCGCGTTGGGCACCGTGAACACCGACTTCGGCGAAACCGAGGTCGACACGCGGCGCACCAACCTCACCCGCTTCTCTCTGTTCTTTCCCGAGAAGCGTACCTTCTTCCTCGAGGGCTCCGACATCTTCGATTTCGGCATCGGGCTGCGGTCGGGTTTTCGCACCGACCTAGCTCCGTTCCACAGCCGGCGCATCGGGCTGTTCGACGACGAGGAGGTGCCGTTGCATGTCGGCGGAAAGATGAACGGCAGGGTGGGAAACACGAACTTCGGAGCCCTCGCCGTGCGAACCGGCGAAGTCGAACAACTCGTCCCGGCAACCGAGATGGGTGTCTTCCGGGTGAAGCAGAACGTCCTCTCTGAGTCGTCGGCCGGCGTCATCGCCACGTTTGGCGATCCTGAGGGTCGTGCCGGTAGCTGGATGACCGGCGTGGACTTCACTTACCAGACGTCACGGCTCTGGGGCAACAAAAACTTCCTGGCGGGCGCCTGGGTGATGGCAACAGACCGGGTTGATCTCAACGGCGACAAGACTGCCTTCGGCGCCAAGCTCGACTATCCCAACGACACCTGGGACGTGGCCCTCACGTACAAACGGATCGGGGACGCCTTCGATCCTTCGCTCGGGTTCGTGCCACGCAAGGCCGTTCAGCTCTGGGGTGGAGGGATCAACTTCCGCTACCGCCCATCGTGGTCGTGGATGCGGGTGATGTTCTACGAGTTGCGGCCCACCGTCGCTTTCGACTTGGATGGGCAATGGGAGAGCTATAGGGTATTCACCGCACCAGTCAACTTGCGCTTCGAGAGCGGTGAGCGGTTCGAATTCAACGTCGCTCCGCAAGGTGAGCGCCTCGTGGCGCCGTTCGAGATCGCCGACGGCGTGATCATCCCGGCGGGTTCGTACAATTGGGTCCGCTACCGATTCGAACTGGACGTCGCGAGCAGGCGTAAGGTCAGCGGTCGTGCATCGTGGTGGTTTGGAGATTTTTACGATGGCACGCTCGATCAAGTCACCCTACGGATGGAGATCAAACCCTCCGCCGACGTATCCTTCGAGCTGTCAGCCGAACGCAACACGGGTGAAGTGTCGGCTGGGTCGTTCACGCAAGAACTGGTGAGCGGGCGCGTGCTGGTGAACTTCTCCCCGGATCTGCAGGTCAACAGCTTCATTCAGTATGACAACGACAGTCGCGCGGTGGGGACGAACATGCGACTGCGGTGGACCTTCGATCCGTTTGGGGATGTATTCGTGGTTTACAATCACAACGTGCAGGACTTCACCGATCGCTGGGAGCTGGAGTCGAATCAGTTGATCATCAAAGTCCAGTACGCCCTCCGGTGGTGAGCCGCCACGGATGACGCTAAAGCTTTAGGGACACGGATCCCCACACCCCGCCTGCATTCGAAAGCGGACCCCGGGCTTTAGTCCGGGGTTCCAACGTGTCTGCATGCCCCACCACCAACGCGTCCTTTAGGACAACGCCTTCCTGCCGAGCGCGCCCTCATTAGGGCGCGACTCCCAAATCGGCTGGCCGCCCAACCTCAAAGCCGGAGAGCCGCGTCGCGTCTTGAGACCGCAGATTCACGCCGTAACCGTTCTGGGCGGGTTAGACCGGGTCTTGTTCCTACCGGGCCTTTGATGCTGCACGGTGCCAATTGACTCTCACTTGGCCCTGCCAGCTTAGTCTTTTGCATTGACCAGGTTGGTGCTGGCAGCGCCGGCCAGGCCTAGGTCAACTTTCCGGCAGCATCGGGCCTAACTCGTTGCATAACGCGTGGCCGAGTGCTCGATGCAGCCGCACGCAGGATAACGCGAACCTATTGTGAAACGTTGGCTTAGAGGAGTAGCGCACATTGAGGCACGTGATTTGCATCACCGCCTCCGGTGCGACTTTCACAACACTCGCGGAGGACACACATGCAGCGTCGCTTTGTTTCCGCGCTCGTCAAGCTACTGAGCGCGGTTTTGATCTTTGGATTTCTTTTCGCGATCTCGATCCCGAAGTTTTCCAACACGAAAGAGAAGGCGTATTGGGCAGCTCTCAAGTCGGAATTGAGGCAAGGCCTGGTCCGCTCCAACACCGATTTCCATACCGAGTCATACGATAGGATTGTCGAGAATGCGTTTTTGATGGCGGAGGTGAACCCGCTTTCGACATTCTCCATCGATGTGGACCGCGCGTCATATGGGAACATGCGCCGGTTCATCAGCCAGGGCCTGCGTCCGCCGGTCGATGCGGTGCGGATCGAGGAATTGGTTAACTACTTCCCATACGACTACCCCGAGCCGACGGACGAGCATCCGTTCTCGATCACCACTGAGGTAGCAGCCGCTCCGTGGAATCCCGTCCACCGGTTGGTGCGGATCGGACTCAAAGGCCGGAGCGCCGATCTCACCGACCTGCCACCGAGCAACCTGGTGTTTTTGATCGACGTATCGGGCTCCATGCAGGCGGCGGATAAGCTGCCGCTCGTCAAGTCGGCGATGCGCCTGCTGGTGAACGCACTCCGGGCGGAAGATCGAGTGGCGATAGTGGTCTACGCCGGCGCCGCGGGTCTCGTGCTGCCCTCCGTCCGCGGCGATCACAAGGCTCTGATCATGGCGGCGATCGATGCCCTACAGGCCGGAGGCTCGACGGCCGGTGGTGATGGAATCGAGCTCGCATACCGGGTTGCGCAGGAGTATCACGTTCCGGGCGGCAACAACCGGGTCGTTCTCGCGACCGACGGCGACTTCAACGTCGGCACGTCGAGCGACGGCGCCTTGGTGCGCCTCATCGAGCAAAAGCGGGACCAGGGCACCTTCCTTACCGTGCTCGGTTTCGGCAGCGGGAACCTCAAGGACGCGAAGATGGAGAAGCTTGCCGATCACGGGAACGGGAACTTCGCCTACATCGACAACATGCTGGAAGCTCGCAAGGTGCTCGTGACGGAGTTTGGCGGGACGCTCTTCACGATCGCCAAAGACGTGAAGGTTCAGGTCGAGTTCAATCCGGACCGGGTGAGTGCCTACCGACTGATCGGCTACGAGAACAGGACCATGGCCGCAGAGGAATTCAACGACGACCGGAAGGACGCCGGTGAGCTCGGTGCGGGTCATACCGTCACAGCGCTGTATGAAATCATCCCGACAAGTGTCGAGAATCACACGTCCATCGGTAGGGTGGATCCGTTGAGATATCGAGGGGCTCATGACCGGCTACCGGCCGCTCAATCGAACGAGCTGGCTCTCGTCAAGCTGCGCTACAAGGATCCCGACGGTGTGACGAGTCGGCTGATCGAACACGTCGTGGTCGATCGTGGAGGCGAGCCGTCGCACGACTTTGTCTTCGCCGCGGCGGTCGCAGGTTTCGGCATGCTGCTGCGAGATTCCGAGCACTGCGGCTCGTGGACGATGGCCGACGCGCTGTCCGCCGCACGGGCATCGGTTGGGCGAGACCCGCACGGCTATCGGAACGAGTTTGTGCGGTTGGTGGAGGTGGTAGAGGAGGGGGAGATGCTGGCGCAGTAGGGGCCGCGGATGACGCTAAAGCGGCCACGGATGACGCTGAAGCTTTGGATGACGCCGATCCGCACCCCCGCCCCTGGGGGAGCGGACCCCGGGCGCAAGTCCGGGATCCAAAACAGACGGTGGTCCTTGCGATCACCACCCGACGCCGTCATCGGGTAATTGTCAGGTAACGGGTTCGACCGTATATTGAAATCGTTTACCGGATCTCGCAGTTTCGTTGCACCAAAAGAGTCGGGTCACTTCCGGCTCTTTTTCTTTGATGGGCCGTTATGGCCGTGCCATAGGGCCTCTACCCGCCCCACCCGCATTCGAGAGCCGCCCCAACCCCAATATCCTATTCCATACTTGAGGACGCGGATGACGCCGCACTCACCAACGCGTCCTTTAGGACAACGCCGTTACGCCGAGCCCGCCCTCGTCAGGGCGGGACTGCGAGATCGACCACGGCTCACTGCTCACGGCTCACGCCCCTCCCCAACCAACCTCACAATCCTCCCCCTAACATCCTCCACGATCGGCTGCAACCCCGCATCCGCCTCCGCCCACAAATCCACAAACCGGCTGTAATACCCGGCCGCCTTCTCGCGATCCCCGCGCTCTTCGTACAACTCGCCCAACCGACGAAGTGTGGCGGGGTAGTACCGGGAGTCCTGGAAGAGTTGAAAAACTAGATGCGTCTCCAAGTACACTTCGTAGTACGCCACCGCGGAGTCCGCGTTACCCGACCCGTCGTACGCCTCCGCGAGGAGCCAGGCCAAACTCCTATCTTGGCCGGGTCGCGTGGTTGCATCACGTGCTGTGCGAAGCAGTGACACCGCCTCATCCGCCCGGTCGTTCGCGAGAGCGACCTCGGCGCCGGACCGCATCAGGGCCACCCGCCGGTTTTCCCGCTGCTCGTCGGACAGCCTGCCGCGGTAATCGTCGAGCAGCGCCTGCGCGCGTGAGGCCTCGCCGAGACGGGCGAGTGCGAGGACGGCGCGCTCCCAGGGTCCACCCTGATTGGGATTATCGGCTATCTCCAACCGTCGCCCCCACGTCTCGAGGTATTGCTCCGGTGAGGGTGGGTCGAGATCGTACCAGATGGCCAAATCGGCGGACTCGAGCTCCTCCACCATCGCCCGCACCTCGTGCGAGAATAGCTCTCGACGATCGGCGTCCACGAACCGTCGTTGACGGTTCCATCGGTCTGAGTCTTCCATCTTGCCCTGCACCGCCGCGAGCAAGCGTCGCCAATTGTACCCCTGCGACTCCTCGTCGGCAGCGGACCCGTAAGCCTCGAAGTGATCGTCGATCGCGGCCGCAGCGCGCTCGTAGTCCCAGGACACCGTGGCCAGCGACGCCCGTTGGGTGAATTTGTCGGAGTGATCGGGGAACTTCGCCTCAAACAGCTCACGCGTAGTGTCGGCGGCGGCAAGATTTCCGAGTGCGACCTGGGCGCCGACGAGATTCGTGTACGAGATCGTGGGCGCGACGCCCTGGACGATGCCTTCGCGGTACCATCGCGCGGCCTCCCGGGCGTTGCCGAGGCGCGCGTAGGCGACGCCGAGATTATTGAGCGCCGTCCGGTCACGCGGGTACTTGTCCAGGATCGTGAGGTATGCCGTGACCGCCTTCTCGTCGTCTTGCTCATTAAACACGGCATGTACCGCCTCGACGTGATACCGCTCCCGCCCGGCCAGACGCTCGCGCAACGCGTACGCGCGGCGCAGTGCGTCGCGCCCTTCGTCCCTCTGTCCCCTTCCGGGACGCAACAGGAGGGCCCCCATCCGGCGCCACGCCATGGCGAACGTGCTGTCGATGGCAACGGCCTGCTCAAGCAACGCGATGCCGCGACCGATGTCGCCGACTTCGTCCGCACGATTGGCCTGAGCGTATAGCTGGAGTGCTTCCAGGGACGTCGTCGTGATACGCTCCAGCGGAGGATCCGCGCGCAACGAGGAGTACGACTCGCCGATTCGCTCCCGAAACGCGATCGACATCCGGTCCACAGCACCCATGATGTCGGCAGACGTGCTGGCCTGCTCGTTCAGCGACACGAACTCCTCGCCGGTCTCGGCGCTCACCAGCCGGGCGGCGATCAAATAACTCTCGCCGAGCGACCGGATGTCGCCGATGAGATAGGCCTTGATGCCCTCGCGGATGGCGATCTCGGACACGACGTCGGCGGTCAGTGGTGTGTCTTCCGGCCGCTCCATGCGTGTGAGGATGTCAGCAACTTGGCCGCTAGAGAGCAGGGTGATCGCCGGTGACGCGTTCAGGTCGATTCGGAAGAGTTCGGCGACGGTTTCGCCCAAGGTCGAGTCGGACGTGGCGTTCTCGAAGTCGGCCAGCACCAAGCGCGCCTGCTCGTCCAACACACCCGAAGCCACGAGACTGCCCACCGGTCCGATACCGAGCGTCCGCATCGCCATGAACCCGCCGACGATCACGGCGAGGCCCACGAGGGCCGCTCCTCCGCCGAGTATCGCCTTGCGCCAGGTGAAATGCTTCTGCTGTATCGCCCCAGGGTTCTTGGACAGTGATTTGAAGGTAATCATTTCTACGCAGCCGCGTCCAGGCCGACGAAGTCGCGTCGCACTTGAGCCGGGCTGCGATAGTCGTACTTCTCCAGCATCCACTGCTCGTTGTACGTCCGCTTGAACTCGAGCAAGGCCAGGCGGAGCTCCTCGATCGTCTCGAAGCTCCGTACCCACAAGACGTTTTCCTTCAGCGTGCGGATGAAGCGCTCAGCGACACCGTTGCCTTCGGGCTCCCGCACGAAGCTCGGAGAGCTTTCGATGCCGAAGAACGCGACCTCCTGTTGGAAATCGTCGGCCAAATAGTTCGACCCGTGGTCGTGACGCAGCCGCAGCCCGCGGGCCACGCCTTCGCCGATGCCCCCGAAGCGTTCCCGGATGCCCTGGCGAATCGGCTCCAGGGCCTCGAAGCGGTTCCCGCGCTTGGCGGCATGGAGCCCGATGCACTCGGTCGCGCAGTGATCGACGGCCACGAAGACGAAGGCTGCCCCCTCGGCGACGGTCACGGTGGCCGTCATGTCCGTGCCCCACATCACGTCGGGCGCCTCGGTGGTGATGGTCCCGTCGTGCGCCTTTGGCCCGTGCGCGTGGCCCGCGCGCTGCGGGGCCTGGAGGCCGGACTCCCGCATCAACCGCCGCACCCGTTCCTGCGAGGTCCGAATCCCGTCGACCCGCAGCTTCGCCCAGGCCTTCCGGTACCCCTCGCCATGAAACGGCGAGGCTTCGAGCACCCGGCGAATGTGGGCCACCAGGACGTCGTCCGGGGCAGCGCCGATCGGCCCGCGGCGACGACACGGCGCAGGGGACCGTGTCGCCTGCCGCCGCGCATACACACTGGAGCGGGCGCGGTGCCACACGCGGCAGACCCGCTGCACGCCATACGCCCGACGGGTGGAGATCGACTGGGCGCCACTCATCGCGTCGACCTCCGCCGGGCCAAAGGGCCGCCGGCCTCCAGCTGATCCACCTTCGCGTACAGTAACTCGGTCTCCATCAGCAGCTCGCCGATCTTGGCCTGCAGCCGACGATGGTCTTCGTCCCGAGCATCCGGTGCGCGGCTCTTTAGGCCCGCCTGCCCCGCAGCCAGAAACTGAGCCCGCCAGTGCGACGCCCGCGCCGCCGTGATCCCCACCGCCCGCGACACCGACTCGAGATCCTCCCCGCGCAACAGACGCAGCACCACCTCACGCTTCCGCCCGGCCGAGAACCGACCCCCACGGCCGCGCCCGGCGGCCGCGCCGGTCGCCACCGATTCCTCAACGTGCTTCCTCATCTCGACACTCCTCCTGCGAGAACTCTCTCGCAATCAAGTGTCCAAGAAAACCCTAGGGCGCAGGACTGCATCCCCACCGGTGTGGTCACGTGCATCCCGGTTGTCGAGGCCACGGCCCGCTGTTGCTCGTGTTTTCCGGTCACCAGCATGATCGGCAACCCTATCGCTAGCAGTGCGATGGCACCGACAAACACCCGTGGAATCCGAGACCGCCTTGGCCACCCCGAAGTCGGTGACCAATGCGTGATCGTCCGAGATCATGACGTTGTCGGGCTTGATGTCCCGGTGGACCACCTTGTGGCGATGCGCGTATGCCAGCGCATCCGCTACATCCCGGAGAATCCGGAGCGTCTCTCCGATGGGGAGTTCGACTTCGCGGGCGAGCTTGGCCCGCAACGATTCTCCCTCGATGAACGGCATGACGTAGTACAGCAGATCGTCATGCGATCCCGCCGTCAGCAACGGGACGACGTGAGGGTGCTGCAGCGAGGCCGCGAGTTGGATCTCCCGCTCGAAGCGATCGATGTTGACTCCAGCGGCCATTTCCGGCGGCAGGAGCTTGATGACGACCTTGCGGTTGAGGGCCTTTTCTGTCGCCAGAAAGACCCGGCTCATGCCACCACCGCCCAACTCGTTCTCGAGAAGGTACGTGTCGCCGAGGGCCGATTGGAGGCGGTCGAAGAGGTCTGGCATAAGGGCCTAAGATACGGCGACCGGGTGGTGATGGCGAGGTACCCTCGTAGAGGGCGTGATACGCCCTGCCAAATCGAGCGCGCCCCCGTTTCGTGCGGCAGTCGCGGGCTCACGAGCCCGCGCTCGGCACCGGTGCGTGCTTAAGCACAATGCCGTCCTGCCGAGCGCGCCCTCATCAGGGCGCGACTCGCGAATCGGATCGTCAGGCGGTCCGCTCCTTCCGGCTCCGCACGACGAGCCAGTCGAGGGCTCACGCGCTCTTGACATAATATACTACAAGGTAGCATGCTACTGCGTAGGATATGTTAGAGCCACCGTGACAACCTTTGTCGAGACGCATCGTTTGGGTCATCGAATGAACGACAAGCTCTTTGCGGAACTGATGGACTCGGCTAACGAGGCCCTCCAACACGCCCGCGGTAAGCGAGATCTGCGGACCACCGTCTTACCGCCTCCTCTCCAGTCAATGAGTGCCGCAGCCGTACAGAGGTTGCGAAGAAAACTCAAAGTCTCACAGGCTGTTCTGGCCCATTATCTCAACGTGAGTACCAAACTCGTACAGGCCTGGGAGTCCGGCCGGCGCAAGCCCGATGGTCCCGCTCTTCTCCTTCTACGTTTGGGTGCGCGGAGGCCAGAGCTACTGATCTCTTCGTACCAGCTTGCAGCCGGCGGGAAAGTGAGCCGCGGGTTGTCGGGCACCGTAGCCAAGCGTCGGAGGGTAGCTGCGAAGCGTAGGTGACAGCCCCACTCACCAATGCGTCCTTTAGGACAATGCCGTCCTGCCGAGCGCGCCCTCATCAGGGCGCGACTCGCGAATCGAGGCCGGCCCCATCGAGGCTCTGCGCCCTCGGCGGTCTCTGTGGTGAATATGCTCCACGTTAAACTTCCCCCATGCCTCGCCAAAGCGCAGGACTATTGATGCACCGCCGTCGAGAAGGTGAGATCGAGGTCTTCCTCGTACACCCCGGCGGCCCGTTCTTCGCGCGCAAGGATGCCGGTGTGTGGAGCGTGCCGAAGGGAGAGTACGGGGAAGGGGAGGATCCGATCGAGGTTGCCCGCCGGGAGTTTGCCGAGGAAACGGGACAGCCGGTCGAGGCGTGTGCCCGTGACCCGCAGCTCGTGCCACTCGGCTCGGTGCGGCAGCGCGGCGGTAAGATGGTGCACGCCTGGGCCTTCGAGGGCGACTGGCCCGAGGGCATCACACCGACCAGCAACACGTTCGAGATGGAGTGGCCGTCGCGATCGGGGAAGACGCGGGAGTTCCCTGAGGTAGATCGTGCGCAGTGGTTTTCTCTTCAACAGGCGCGGCAAAAGATCAACGGCGCGCAGGCGGAGTTTCTCGACCGACTTTCAAACAGAACCGGAAATCCTGCCGCGGATTGATTGTTTGAGCGCGGATCGTTCCGTACGCGATCCGGATATCGGATACATTCGATGGGCAATCCGTGTCCCAATAATCAATCCGTGGCAGTATTTCCATTAATAACGGAGCGGCAGCCTTTCCTTTGGCGGCATCGCCGGCACACACACCACCAGAACGTGGTACAGCTCCTCGCCAGGCCGTATCTCGACGGCGTTCGTCACCTCGATCTCCGAATCCGTGCCGAGCAGGATCCCCTGGTAGACGTTGAAGAGGCAGTCGGTCTCGCCGAGTCGGAAGCGCAGGGAGGATTCGTTGGGTGAGTCTCTTGGATCCGGCGTTCTCGTCCAACCGGCCGCCCGAACCCTTTCGTAAAACACCCGGGCCGCCACCGCGATCGTTGTTCTCCGTGCCCCGCCGGCGGTGATCCGGCACGCCGCGAGACGTTTACCCGTGCGCCAATCGTCCAGCGTGTCCGGATCGATACGCGTCACCATGAGTAGTTCTTCGGTGAGGAATCGATCCGCGGGTGCGCAACGTCCTTCCTCTTGGGCTGCCACCGCCGACACGCCCGCGCCGCACCGGAGTACCAGTGCAATCACGATGACCGATTGAAGCGTCGCCTTCATGATCGAGTTATGAGCCCGGCTTCATCAAAATGTGTGTCTCTTGGCGAAGTACGCTCCGAGCGCGTCCTTCTTGACTCGGAATACGAAAGCTGAATCTTTAGGTCTCGCCGGTCTGAGAATGGGCCTCATGTCGACGCCTTTTCCAAGCGAGCGGCCGCGAGGGCAGTTGAAGATCTGTGCCACCATGCTGCACCGTGATCGGTGTTTTCGCCAGGCCTCTAGACCGCTCTCTGGCCGCCATCCATACTTAATGAACAGCTTTTGTACGACGGCGTCGCCCACCTATTCCGCCTGTTCGCCCGACGGCGGGTCGCGAAGGAGTGGAAGCCATGTGGCCTGATCGCAGGCTGCTCGATCTAATCGGCATTGAACTACCGGTCATTCAGGCTCCTATGGCGGGCGCGAACGGGTCGGCCATGGTGATTGCGGCCAGCGAGGCGGGCGGACTCGGGTCGCTGCCTTGTGCCATGCTCGATGCAGCCCAAGTACGCGCAGAGATCGTGGTCATACGGCAACGCACGACAAGGCCCTTAAACATCAACTTCTTGTGTCATACACCGCCCAAACCGGACCCCGATCGCGATGCAGCATGGAAGGCGCGGCTGGCAACGTATTATGCCGAGCTTGGTTTGGATGCCTCTGCCTCCGCCCCTGCCGTCAATCGCGCCCCTTTTGATGAGGCAATGTGCGAGATCGTCGAAGAACAAAAACCGGAGGTTGTGAGCTTTCATTTCGGGCTACCCGACCAGGCGCTCCTTAGGCGTGTGAAGGCGTCCGGCTGTCTGGTGCTCAGCTCTGCGACCACGGTGGAAGAAGCGCGGTGGCTCGAAGACTATGGTTGCGATGCGATTATAGCCCAAGGGTACGAGGCGGGTGCTCATCGCGGAATGTTTCTGACGGACGATATCGCGACGCAGCTGGGAACTCTTGCCCTGGTGCCGCAGGTCGTTGATGCGGTAAAGGTGCCGGTGATTGCCACCGGCGGGATTGCCGATGGGCGGGGTATTGCGGCGGCTTTCGCGCTTGGCGCGGCAGCCGCTCAAATCGGCACCGCTTATCTTCTCACGCCTGAGTCGCTAATCACGGATCTACACCGCGCTGCAGTGCGCGCCGCTGGTGACAATCACACGGCACTGACGAACCTGTTTTCCGGCGGGCCGGCGAGGGGGCTGATGAATCGACTGATGCGGGAGGTGGGTCCGATGTCGGACCAGGCGCCGGCGTATCCGACGGCCGGCAGTGCTCTGGCGCCGCTGAAGGCAAAAGCGGAGGCGGCAGGGTCCAGCGATTTCTCTTTGCTGTGGGCGGGACAGGCGGCAAGCCTCGGCCGCGAGATCGGCTCCGGCGATCTGACTCGGCAACTAGCCGCGGATGCGGAGCAGCGGCTCAAAGCGCTGGCATCGACGGGCTAGGCCATGACGCGATGCGGCGCCTGCGAGTCCTTTAGTAGTTGACTGCCGCTTTTCCCCTCTTTAGGCCGGCGGCATCTGCTTGATATGATGGCGAGTGTGTAGCGCCTGGAATTTCACGTAGTCTTCCAAGGTCACCGTCCCAAAAACGGTGCTCGCCACGTCCCCGCCGTCGGCTGCGCAAGAACGACATTCTTTGTCGAACTTCGTTGTCGCCCCTTCCAAACGTACACGAGCTTCGGCCGGTGTCGCCGGTCCCACAGAAGGATTGAACCCCGCCACGGTCTTTCCCCTGGGGAACCACTGTTTCCTTAACATCCTCCTGAAAAGCACTCTGACGACCGGCCGCATCAAACGCGGGACAGACGGGAAGTGGGACGGCCGGCCCGCAACCACGTTCCCCGATTGCTCCAGCGAGAGCGCCACGTGCTCAACCACTTGCGACGGTGACCACTTGTCGGGGGCGCGCGGCGTGGTCCACACCGATTCGGATCTTTCGGCGGCCGCGATCAAGTCGTCGACGGCGGCGTGGTTGTCCGCGAGTGCTGTGCTGATATCTGGCATGAGATCTCCGTATATAAGTACGTTTGTGGACCATATTTTACCGCAGAGTACGCAGAGCGCGCTGAGCCCCCGTCCCCACCATTTCCCCTGGATGCTTTTGCGCCGCTTCTTTGCATTCCCGAGCGAGGGCTCGGTGATCTCCATATTACCGCAAACAACACCGACTCCGCCAATCGTGTCGAGACAAAGGAAATACTGCCACGGATTGATCGTTCGAGCGCGGATCGTTCGGTGTGCGATCCGGATACGGGGTAGGTTGGACGGTCAATCCGTGTCCAAAAAATCAATCCGTGGCAGCATTTCCTTTGATAACGGCTCGCTTGGTGAAAATCAGCTTGTAGACGCCGGACGCTTCGTCGAACAGCCGGTCGACCTGTTGCCATCCATTGTGTCGATAGAACTTGTTGGCCTTCTCATTGCCTTCGAAGCTCTCCAAAGTGATCTCCCGCTCCTTCCGGAACAGTAGCCGTTCACAATGGTCCAGCAGAGTGGTGCCAAAGCCGCGTCGGTGCTGCTCGGTGCTGATCATCATCAGATCGATTATTGCCTCCTTGCAGACACTGAATCCGATGATCTCCTTTTGTTCAAGGAGCACCCAGCAATCGTCGAGGTTGTCCCGGAGATACTCATCAGACGCACCGCTTCCGATGAACCAGTCGACACCCTCTTCACCCAGAAAAGCGCGGTAGTTCGTATCGATGGTGTGGCGGGCCATCGCCTGTATGCTCTCGAGTTCCCCGGAGCGGGCCTTGCGGATTTCGGCACTCATGACGCTTTTCGTTTTTATTCTCGATGCGCCACGACCGCACCCTCCGGACCCGACACCCGCAGCGTTTCGACCTTGCCGTCCGGCCCCGTCTCGAACGTGAGCGTGCCTTCCACCCCGAACCCGATGTTGAAAGTGGTGAACTCGGTAGTGGAGAGGGGGACAAAGCCGAACTCCCCGGGCAGCACATCCGGCGGCAACGCGTCGGGGTAGAAGCCGGCAGGCTTTCCGTTCGCGGCCTGGCGGAAGGCGATCAGGCGGGCCCCGCGCTCGAAGCGCACGACGACGTAGGTATCGACCGTTTCGTCCTGTGGACCCGAGCCCGCGGTGGAGGCGAGGACCGAGCTGTGCCGATAGGCGCCGTAGCGCTCCTTCCAGATCCGGAAAGCTTGGGCCCAGAACTCGACTTCTTCATCGACATCGGGACCACCGTGTTCCAGGTACGCGTCCCGGAACGGTCTTGCGTCGCCCGCCGCCAGGGCATCGACGACGGCCGTGGTCCGGCTCTCGATATCCTCGAGGAACGGCGCCGCGTCCGGGCCGGGTTCCGGGAGTGGGACGAAGAGCGCGGCGGCTTCAAGGTCGGTCGCCTGCACTATGAGCCGGCCGTTGCGGACCAGCACCACGAGGTCCGCTCCCGAGGGAAGCCGATATGTCCCGGCGTAGCGGGTCAGCGTCGCCGCCGGGACCTCGGCGGCGGCCGCCGGTGGGAACTGCACCTCGCCGCCGAAGACGAGCCGCAAGATCGCGCGCTCGACCTGCTCGTTCGCCGCCTCGTTGGTCAGGAAGATCACGACGACGTCCTCGTCGACGTAACGCCGCAAATCGGCGAAGAAGACGCCGTTCCCGCCGTTGTGCCACACGAGACGCGTGCCCCGTTCGGTAGGCGTGATCGCCCAGCCGTAGCCGTAGTGCGACGTTCCCTCCTCGTCTTCGGGGACGTAGGGCGTGAACAGCTTCTCGCGCGAGGCCGCGGTGAGCACATCGTTCGTCTCGAGCGCTTGGTGCCACCGGTACAGGTCGCGGGCCGAGGAGAGCAGCCCTCCGTTCGCGCGCAAGTTCCACCAGGGACCGTCCTCGGCCCACGTGTGATCGAGCGGGGTGCCCCACCGCTCGCCGGCTCGATAACCAACGGCCACCCGCTCCTTTGACCAGTCGGGGCCCAAGTAACCCGTGCGCTCCAGGCCGGCCGGCCGGAACAACGCCTCGCTCAGGTAGCCCTCGTACGAGCGTCCCGAGAGTTTCTCGACGATTGCCCCCAGCAGGCTGTAACCCGCGTTGGCGTAGCGGTGGCGCGTGCCGGGCGCCCAGAGCAATTCCGATTCGAGGGCCAGGCGGACCAGCGAGTCGCGAGGCATTCGTTGGTAATCGCTGCTACCGAAGTCGCCGCGGAGTCCGGAGGAGTGGGTGAGGAGGTGGTGCACCGTGATCGCCCGCTTGTCGGCCGGCACTTGGTCGAAGAAGCGGGAGATCGGGTCTTCCACCCGGAGCTTCCCCTCCTCCTCGAGCGCCAGGATCGCCGCGGCCGTGAACTGCTTGGTGATCGACCCGATGTCGAATACCGTCTCCGGGGTCACGGGGACACCGGCCTCGCGATCCGCCTCGCCGTAGCCGGCGTGAAGCACGACTTCGCCGTCACGCGCCACCAGGACGGAGCCCGAGAAGCCGAAGGCGGTGGCGCGAGTGAGGTATTCGTGGATGCGCGCCGCCTCGGGACCGTGGACCGGCGTCCGTGGCCGGGCGGGTGAGCAGGCGGCCGCGCCGATCCAGACGATCGGGAGAAGCAAAAAGGCAGCCCGCACGATCGCCTCGAGCGCGTGCCGCTTGCCTGCGCCCTCGCGGCCTGTTTCGTCGTTCATTGTCCCTCCTCGAGGCACGCCACTCCGAATATCGAATATCCGATATCCGATATCCAATGTCCAATATTATTGGGAGGAGAAGGGCGCGATCTTGCGCGGGTGCCGATAGGAGATCAGGCCTCCGGCGGCTGTCTATTGGCACCCATGAGAAAAAACGAGCGGCGTTCAGCGACCGCTCATCTCGCTAGGAGTCAGCGGCCGAGGCTACCAGCGAAAAACAGTTCCTGCCCGCGTCGTGCAACCAGAAGGCGTCAGGGGCCCGGTTGTTTGGGATCGACGCGAGTGCAAAGACCGCGCATAGTTCGTACGAGTTTTCACCCAGGATGCGATACTCGTATTCCTGCTCGTTATCTGGGTCTTCGATGGACACCTGCGCGCGAGGATCCGCCACCAGTTCACCCAACGAGTCGGGCAGGCGTTCGTGCCGCTGCCAAAACGTGTCTATCGACGTCGCGATGGACCGGAGATCACGCGCACGAACGCTGTCGAGCCGCTGCATGCGTCCCTTGGCCGGCGCCCCAGCAACCATGACGCCGGCGATGATCGCGACGATGCCGGCGGCGACGCCCAACCCCAGCAACACGCGCCCACTCGACCGCGTCATGGCTGTGCCTCCACCTCGTCTTGTCTCAGATCTCCGAGATAGTGGTAGAAGATCGCTGCTGAAATACCGCCGAGTGAAACCGCCTTGAGCACAAACCGCGTGGTCAATTCACCGCTCAGTAGTTGATAGAGGAGCGTGATGGAATCACCGATCATTATGCTGGCCGCGATGGCCAACGTCAGGTACGTCAACCACCGCCTTATCGGGGAACTACGCATTGCCGGGAAACGTCGCACGGCAGCCGCATTGGCGCGCGCCGTATAAACGAAGATGGGAGTACTTACGACCAACGCCGCAATGGACCACCGGATCATGTCCGGAATGGCGTTCACCTGAAACTCATTCCATGCAGCATCCGGGAACCCCACATTGATCAACTGATACAGCAGTTGGCCGAGGCTATAGGCGCTGACGTACAGTGTCCCAAACAACACGAGATACTGGAAGGCATCGCGAGCCGACAACGATGGTCGCGGTCGCGGGACCGGAATCGGGAAATCGATCTCGGCATAACCACGCAGTGCCGCCGCGATATCCGCACCTGACCATCCCGCCTGAGTAAGCGCATCGCTTGCCTCCGCTCGCGAAGCGCCATTCGACAATGCGTCGCGGACGAATGTGTCTAGATCTCGATTCTCAGCCATGTGTGCCTCTTGGAAAACGGTCTAAAACCGGGTGTTGACGATGTCAACATACACACAGATGTTGACGTTGTCAACAGTTTTGGTCATCTTGACGCATGACCAACCAGACCGGCGCGTATCATCATGGGGACCTTCGGGCGGCACTGCTTGCCGAAGGGGCCGCCATGATTGCCGAGGGAGGGGCTGCGAGCGTCACGATGCGGGCGCTGGGCCGGCGCCTCGGCGTATCGCGGGCTGCACCCTATCGCCATTTCGCGGACAAAACCGCGCTGCTGGTTGCGGTTGCGGCGGCTGGGTTCGACCGTCTCCGAAGCCGCTTGCCAACTATTGAAGAGGGCGCCCCGCGATCCGGCGTCGAGCGACTCCGGCGCATGGGTGAGGAGTACGTGCGCTTCGCCCTCGAGAATCCGGCGCACTACCGCCTGATGTACGGCAAGGAGGCGCTTACACGCGAAGACCAACCGGAGTTACGGGAGGCCGCGATTGCATTATTCGAGCAATTGGTCGGCGTGATCCAGGCCCACCAGCGGAGCGGCGGGATCAAACGGCAGGATCCCCGAGCGCAGGCCTACGTGGCCTGGAGCGCCGTGCACGGGCTGGCGTCATTGTGGATCGAGGGACACATCCTGGCCACCGATGACATCGATGGGCTTATCCGGCAGACCACGCGAACGGTGTTGGACGGGATGCGCGTTCGCCGCCGGCGTGGAGCGTAATCACCCCTCCCGTCTTCCCTGGTTCACCGCAGAGTGCGCGGAGATCGCAGAGGTGATTTGGGAGCCTGATAATTTTGTGTCTCTGCGTACTCGGCGATCTCTGCGGTGAGTTGTACTGCTGCACGGTACCGGATCCGGAAAATTTTGCCCTTTCTTTTAGTTTACTCACTACAACAACGCGTCCTTTAGGACAATGCAGTCCTGCCGAGCGCGCCCTCATTAGGGCGGGACTCCCGAGCCGCCGGAGCTTACTGTCTTTCCCTCATTGCAGCGTGCATTTCCTCGAACGCCAGCGCTATCTCCTGCAGCCTCTCGTCGATGCGATCGCGCGACAGCCACTGACCGCGCACGAGTACGCCCGCAATGGTCTTCGTGTTCTGGATGTCTTCTAATGGATTACGGATAAGCAGCACGAGATCGGCACGCTTGCCCACGGCGACGGTTCCGACCTCGTCGAGCAGCCCCCAGAACGCCGCGGGGTTGCTGGTAGCAGTGACGAGCGCGTCATACGGGCTCAAGCCCGCCCCAACGAGCTCATCCAGTTCATCGTGGAGACTGAACCCGGGCACCATCGGGGGGTTCAGGGCGTCGGTGCCCGCCAAGAGCGGCACCCCTGCGTCGTGGAAGGCCTTCGTGAGCACCTTGAGGTAGTTGTAACGCTTTTCGAGCCGTGCCTTCTGCTCAACGGTGAAGCTGGGGTACCGGTTCACCGGCGGTGCCCATACGTAACGGACCGTGAACGGATACACGTATTGCACCTCGGGGCGGGCAATCATCGCCTCGTGGTCCCGGGCGTCGAGTAGGATGTGGTGATAGTTCGACAGCGTAGGGACCACCCAAGTACCGTGGGTGCGGGTCAAGTCGGCGTAGTACGCGGCCTCGGCGTCATCGTAGCGCTCGACCTTCTTGACGTACTCTTCCATGTGGGAGACGCTGTTCTGTCCGGCCGCGAGCACGCGCTCGGCGGTGACAGCGTTCGGAATGTGACCGTCCACCGCTATCCCAAACTCTGCTGCTGCTTCCAGAGCGGCGTCGTACGCCTCAGGACGGAGGGCGCTGTAGACTTTGATCCGGTCGTACCCGGCGTCTTTGGCTGCCCGAACCGCTGCACGCGCATCGTCCCTGCCTGCCACAATCTCGGTCACCGACATCGAGGTCGCTTCGGCACCCCCCTCGATCTGCCGCGACACGATGAACCGGGGCGCGAGCAGTGTCCCCTGCTCGATGCGCGAGCGTATTTCGAGCGAACCGGACGTTCCGCTCAACAGACTCACGGCAGTTACGCCGTTCGCGAGATAGGGGAAGAGGATTTCTTCGACGGGAACCGGGGCAGGGGTCCCTTCCAGCCCCAGGAGTCCTGATACGTAGTTGACTACGGCTTGCTCGTCTAGGTGTATGTGCATATCGACTAGGCCGGGAATGAGGAACTTCTCCGACCCATCGATCCGCGTCGCCCCCCGGGGCACTGCCGCTTCTGAAGTTGGTGCGATGTCCCGAATCACTCCCGCCTCGACAACGACGGTGTAATCCTCGAGCACGCGCTCCCGGTCCATCGGAATGACGTTTACGTGTTCGATAACAATCACGTCCTCCCGCACTTCGCATGCTGTTGACAACGAGCCGGCGATAATGACAAGCAATGCCGAGGCCACGCCCGGGGCGTGTCGGTGTGGAGGTAGGCTCGAACAGAGGGTGGCGCAATTCATGGATCAACGACCCCCAGGCTGACGCATTGTGATCTCGGTCAAGGGGCTAAGATGGACCGCCTATTGGGGTTTGGCGAGGTACGGTGGCGGGCGAGCGTAAGCACCCCTCCCGTCTCCCCTGATTCACCGCAGAGCGCGCGGAGATCGCAGAGATTACTTGGGAGCCCGATCATTTCATGTGTCTCTGCGTTCTCGGCGATCTCTGCGGTGAGTAGTTACCGGAAACGCTGCCCGGGAAAATCGGAAATACTGCCGCGGATCTATTTTCTGGACACAGATTGGTTCTAACAGGTTGCGGAAAAATTCATGGTGAGCCGCGTTTGTCCGGGTAACACGACGGTGTACCAGCGTGCGGTCCCCTATTACCGCCCCCGCGGTGCGGTCGGCGTGACGAATGCGGCCCACACTGCCCCATCAGGGGCTGCCTCCGGCCAGGGTCAGGGTGCGTATCCGCATCAGATTGTAGACCGCGGCCGTAAACGTAAACACCCACCCGACCCGCGGGGTCCCGCGATGTCGGAGTTTGCGTAACAACCCAATCGTCTTGCCCCACCCGTAGATCTCTTCCACTTTTTTGCGCTGCCGTTGACTGATCGCATAGCTGGGATGGCGCGTCGTCCGGCCATCCACCGCGCTCCGCAACCGCGTGCGGTGCACGTTCGGCGTGACGTGGGGCGTCCAGCCCAACGCCCGCAGCGTGTCGACAAACCCGCACCGATCATAACCCTTGTCCGCCCCCAACGTCCGACGCCGGGCCGTCGGCGGTAAGCTCCCCACCATCGCCAGCGCACTCGCACACTCCGCCTCGTAGCCGGGCTGCGTCACGTCGGTCGCCACCACGAGCCCGTGCCGATTATCCATCAACACACTCGCCAAGTACGCCAATTGCGCGCCTTGCCCCCCACTCTTCCGCGTCAACCGCGCCTCCGGGTCCGTCCGCGACGCATGCGTCGCATTCGTCCGTTTCTCCTGGCGAAACGTCACGCTCGGATTCCCCGGATCATCGTCCGTTGGCGGGCGGGTGCCGGCCTTCGGCTGAAAACTCTTCTGACTCGCCCACGCGTCCAGCAAGGTCCCGTCGACGGTGAAATGCTCATTCGACAACAACGCCCGCCGCTCCGCCTCCTGTAACACTTCGGCCAGAAACGCATCCGCGATGCCCCCCTCGACCAGCCGCGTCCGATTCTTCGTAAAGACCGTCGGCACCCACACCGCGTCGTCCAGATTCAACCCCACAAACCATCGGTACAGGATGTTGTAATCGAGCTGCTCCATCAGCTGCCGCTCGCTCCGGATCGTATACACCACCTGCAGCAATAACGCGCGTAACAAATGTTCCGGGGGAATCGACGGCCGGCCCCGCCGCGCGTACAGCCGGTCCAACTGCGGCGAGAGCCGGGCTAACACCGGGTCCACCAGCGCCCGCAGGGCGCGCAACGGATGGTCGGAGGGCACCCGATCCTCCGCACTGATATAGCTGAACAGCGCCGACTGATTCGTCTTGTTCCCGCGCATCGTGGCACTCCCATCGAGGTCCCTCTACGATAAGAACTTCCGGCTCGCGATGCTATCGTCCATTACCCGACTTTTTCCGCAACCTGCTAGAATCGGCTCTTCTTATCCCAGCTGCACCAACTCTTTCGTCTCTTCAGTCTTTTTTAGATACGCCGTCGGATCGTGCTCCAACGCTCCCTCCGGCAGGTACTGCCACAGATCGCCGAGGTCGTTCTTGATCCGGTTGATGTAGAACTGCGGGATCTCGGTGGTCTGGCCCTCGAAGAAACGCCGTACGGTGAGGTCGGAGTCGAGCAGGCTGCGGATCGTGCGGTAGTACTTCATCCGTCCGAAGCCTTCTGACGATACTGCGCGCAACACATTCATCCATCCGGGAATGGTCGAGCCCTGGGCCTTGAAGCGCCGTGCGATGCGGCTCCACGAGAACGTGTGCTCCGTAAGGCTGATCACGTTGTCGTAGAATTCCGTCCACTCGTAGTTCTTGGGACGGACGTTCATGGCGTGGTGGTTGTTCAGGAAGTGGAACGGGAACGGCAACACTCGGCCGTCTCGTTGTAACTCGAGATTGAGCGGTGCGGCTTCCCCGAACGCGGACAGCAGCGAGTAACCCGGGAAGGTGGCCGGGGTCTTATCGATGAACTCCTTGGTCAGCTCGAACGGCTCGGTGCCCGAATCGCAGTCCAGGCCGAGTACGAAGTTGGCCTGCACGTACGGGATGTACTTGAACATCAGGTTGATGTGGTCCGACACCTGCTCGACTTTTTCCGCGCCTTTGCGCGCTCCCGATTTCGACTTGTTCCCTAGGTCGTACCACGACTCGATGCCGGGCAAGATCGCCTTGAAGCCATTCTTCTGCATGCGCTGTAAGTGCGGCTCGGACAGCAGCGAGAGGCTGCTCTCGGCGACGTGGTCCATGCGGTTGGGCGGAACCGCGTCCTCGATCGCGTCCATGTAATCGTTGAAGCGCACGCCGAAGTTCGGATCGTGCCACCCCACACGCGGCCGTTTCATCTTACCAAGCAGGAAGCGCAGGTCGTCGCGCATCTGACCGAAGTCGAGCGGCTTGTAATCCACCACCGAGTCGATGCAGAAGCTGCACGTGTACGGGCAGCCGAGGCTTCCGATCAGCGGTACGATCTTGATGGTGGGCGCTTTGGCGAGCGTCGGCGCGATGAACTTCCACCGCTCCTCCACGCTGGGAAGCTCGGTGGGCTGATCGTCGGCCGCGAGATGGAGTCCCATCGGGCGATGCTGCTCGGCGTCCGCTAGGATATCGCTGATGATCTGCTTGTCGGTGAACCCGGTAACGTAGTCGAAATATTTCTGTGAGTCTTCCGGATAACACCGAGCGTGCGGACCGCCTAGGGCGGTAACCGCGCCGCGTTGCCTGCACATGTTGCTGATCGCGTAGGCGAGTTGCGCCGCTTGGGTGAACGATGTTATGAAGACGAGGTCGGTTTCTTCGGGAATCTCTTCGAGTAAGTTTTCAAAACCGGTGTAGCAAATGAATTTGACGTTGTGTCCGGCCTCTTCGCACCACACCGACACGATCTGCGGCATGATGCTTACGAGGTTGGGATTCATTACGCGCGCGTATAGGGCCTTGGTGGGGCCCTTGGACACTAAATCGATGACGGCAATCTTCAGCTTGCGCATGGGGCCTCGTAGACACGTAAGCGCTAACGGTCGCGGTATTTAGCCCGCCTGTCAAGACTATGGGCGATTGTGCAAGTGTCGAGTAGGGTCCTGGCCGGGATTCTCGCTGCAGGGGCGGCGATTGTGTGCGTTCGGCTCGGTTTTTGGCAGCTCGACCGCCACCGGCAGCGGGCGGCGCAAAATGCCGTAATCGAGGAAAGACTGAGTGAGGCCCCACTCCGCATAGATGCATCGCTCGACCTGAATCGTGACTCACACGAGTTCCGACGCGCTCGCGCGGAGGGTCTCTTCGACTATTCACGCGAAGTGATCGAGCAGGGCAGGGTGGTAAACGGCGTTCCGGCGGCCTATGTCGTCACACCCCTCCTGACGCGAAATGGGGGTATTCTCCTCGTCGAGCGGGGATATGCCCCGTCGCCCGACGCGCGTGGAGTCGACATTGCCACCCTGCGCGAGGCCGATTCGGTCGTGGTGGAGGGTGTCTTGGTGCGTCTGGACGGCGGCACGCTGCCGTCGGACACGGAATGGCCGATCTACGTGCGGCGAGCCGATCCCGCCGTTTTGCAACAACTCTTTGAAGAACCGCTCCAACCGCTCGTGTTGCGGCGGACTGTCATGCCGCCCGACCTGCCGCAGGGCATGGGTGCGGCGCCGCTGCCACCGCTGACCGGGGGCCCGCATCTGTCGTACGCCGTGCAGTGGTTTCTCTTTGCCACGATCGCCGTGGTAGGGCCATTGGTGGCATCCGGGGTGTTCAAAAGGCGAGGAGCTATTGACACCGGGTCGGTCACCCGCGACATCTGACGTACCCCATCTTTCCAACGTCCCGCTCAGGAGCCGAGGTATGGTCTCGCGTCGTGATTTCTTCAGTTCGATGGCCGGAGCAGCCGCCGTCACGGTCCCCACGTTCCGCAAAGGCGGCATAGAGCAAGTGCTCTCGGCCACGTCCGCCGTGGCCCGCCGTTCGCCTGAGGAGGTGGCCCAGGACGAAGACTATTGGATGCAGATCCAGCAGGCGTTCACCGTCGATCGCACCATCATCAACCTCAACAACGGCGGTGTGAGCCCCGCGCCGAAGATCGTGCAGGACGCCTTGCGCCGGTACGTGGAGTACTCCAACGAGGCGCCGGTGTACACGATGTGGGACATTCTCGAGCCCCAAATCGAAAGCGTGCGCCGCCGGCTGGCGGACGATTTCGGGTGCGACACCGAGGAGATGGCCATCACGCGCAACGCGAGTGAGGCGCTGGAGATTTGCCAATTCGGTATCGACCTGCAACGGGGCGACGAGGTGCTCACCACCGATCAGGATTACGGCCGCATGCTCACCACGTACGAGCAGCGGGTACGGCGCGAGGGGATCGTCCTAAAGAAGGTCTCATTCCCCAATCCCCCGCCGAGCCGGCAGTACCTCGTGGACATGTTCGAGCAGGCGATCACGCCTCGGACGAAGATTCTGCACTTCTGCCACATCACCAACCTCACCGGTCTGATCTTCCCGGTGAAAGAGATCTGCCGGATGGCCCGCGCGCGCGGCATCGAGACCATCGTGGATGGTGCGCACGCGTACGCGCATTTTCCATTCAAGCAGGCCGATCTCGAGTGCGACCGCTACGGCACGTCCTTGCACAAGTGGCTCCTCGCCCCGCACGGCACGGGGTTCCTGTACGTGCGCAGGGACAAGATCAAGTCCACCTGGCCGTTGATGGCCGCCAACGACCGGCAAGACGAAGACATTCGCAAGTACGAGGAGATCGGCACGCACCCGGCCGGAAATCACAATGCCATCGCCGAGGCGTTGACGTTCCATCAGGGCATCGGCGCCGAGCGAAAGGCGGCGCGGCTACGCTACCTGCGCGACCGTTTCATGCGTCACTTCGACGCTGTTGACGGGGTGACCGTGCACACCAGCTTCGATCCCGAACAATCCTGCGGCATCGGCAACATCGGTGTGGACGGCATGGATCAAGGCAGGATCAGGAATCATCTCTGGAAAACGAAGCGCATCCTCTCCGTCGCGATCGGTCACCCGGACTGCACGGGCCTCCGCGTGACGCCGAATGTGTACACGACGCTGGACGAGATTGATACGTTTGTTGAGAGTCTCGAAGACGTGGTGAGAAACGGGGTGCCGGAGTAGACGGGATTGAGGGGAGAGGGAGTGAGGGGAGAGGGCCGCCCCACCCCTTCGGGGGTGCGGGGTGGGGCCCTCTCCCCTCACTCCCTCTCCCCTCTCCCTATTCCGCCGCCAGCTCCTCCAACGCCTCCTTCCCCACCGCCCCCACCAGCGTCCTCGCCACTTCCCCTCCTTCGAACCGCGCAAAAAACGGAATCCCCTTGATATTGTACCGCTGGCTCACCTTGGGTGATCTATCGGTATCGACCTTGGCGACGAGAATTTGGCCGGCTTTGTCGTGTGCGATCTCGTCGAGGTACGGCGCCATCACTTTGCAGGGGCCGCACCAGTCGGCATAGAAATCTACCAGGACAGGTACCTCGGACTCGAGGACGGTTTTGTCGAAGTGTTCCTCCAGGACTTTGACCGGGCGGTCCAACAGGAACGGGCGCTCGCAGTTGGCGCACTTGGGTTTATCACCGAAGCGGGCGGCGTCGATTTTGTTGAGCGTTTGGCAGAATTGGCAGGCAAGGGTGACGTTGGGCATGATATCCCTCAGTCTTGGTTGGTAAGTGCGCGGTACGTTGCTTCTCCCTGTATTTCCTGGATTCTATAACGACAGGTGGTTGGGGCAAGTTCCGGGAGAGAAGCGCGCCATTACGAGGGTGTTGATTCGCCCGATAGCGAAGAGCGTTAGGGGAAAGGCCACGTGATTATAGCCTCGCCGAACTTTTCGGTTTCCGCTCCGACCGCTCCAGGCGTCGGGTTGCCCAGCTGGATCGTCAACGCCCCGTTACCGATGTCATTGTCGGTTGCGGTGAGATAACGACCACCTAAACCGGTGTTGGGCGCTGTATTGAAGGTGATCGTCCCTATGGATACGGTTCCGAGCGATCGGGTAAACGCGAACTGTACTTGGGTGTCAACCATGTTTTGAAAAATGATATTGTTGATCGTCCCGATGACGTCGCCGTCGATCACCGCCACTCTCAGGTTGTCAAAAGTCAGCTCGCTCGCGTTGAACCCTTTTGCGGTAAGGAGGAACCCGCCGCCATTGATGACTCGATTGGTGCCATCGAGCGTCGTTCGGATGAGTTGGCCGTCGGCGAAAACGTTGCTCGCGAAGGTGACCGTTGCACTCACTCCGTTTACAATCTCCAAGTCTTGGAATCGGGAGTTCGTCGCGCTCGGGTTGCTGAAGGAGATCGTCTGGGCGACGGTGCCGTTGAACCGCGTGCTGTGCGTGCCCGAGGCGGCGAAACTCTGGGCTTGGCTGGCTTGCGAGAAATTCCCTTGCAGCGTGATCTGACCGGCGGAGAGTGTGCTGATGCCGCCGTTGAAGGTGGCGTTGCCGGTTACGGTCAGGGCGTCGGCCACATTGCTCATCGTCACCACGCCACTCGTCTGCGTGGTGAAGTTGCCGCCGACCACCACGGTCTTGCCGTTCAGGATGAGGTCAGCGCCACCGCCCGAGACCGTGAGGTTCCCCGTGAGCGTGAGGTTGGCGCCTAACGTCGCCGCACCGGTAAACGTGAGGTTGGTGGTCATGTTGGCCGGGAGCGTCGGCGAGCCGGTGAACGTGGTGTTGGTCGATTGCCAGCTCGAGCCCGGTGAGTCGACCAGGTTGCCATCAATCGTGACGGTAGTGCCGGTCACGGCACCGGAAGTCGCGGTGAGCGTGACCGTGCTCAGCACATGGGCCGCGGTGCTGGTGAAACTCGCGCCCGCGGCATTGTCGAGCGTGAGGCTCTGGAAGCGGGAGCTGGTCGCGCCCGGGTTGTTGAAGAAGATCGTCTGGGCGGTAGTGCCGTTGAACAATGTGCTGTGCGTGCCCGAGGCGCCGAAACTCTGGGCTTGGCTGGCTTGTGAGAAATTCCCTTGCAACGTGATCTGACCGGCGGAGAGTGTGCTGATGCCGCCGTTGAAGGTGGCGTTGCCGGTCACGGTCAGGGCGTCGGCCACATTGCTCATCGTCACCACGCCACTCGTCTGCGTGGTGAAGTTGCCGCCGACCACCACGGTCTTGCCGTTCAGGATGAGGTCAGCGCCACCGCCCGAGACCGTGAGGTTCCCCGTGAGCGTGAGGTTAGCGCCTAACGTCGCCGCACCGGTAAACGTGAGGTTGGTGGTCATGTTGGCCGGGAGCGTCGGCGAGCCGGTGAACGTGGTGTTGGTCGATTGCCAGCTCGAGCCCGGGGTGTCAACCAGGTCGCCATCAATCGTGACGGTGGTGCCGGTCACGGCACAGGAAGTCGCGGTGAGCGTGACCGTGCCCAGCACATGGGCCGCGGTGCTGGTGAAACTCGCGCCCGCGGCATTGTCGAGCGTGAGGCTCTGGAAGCGGGAGCTGGTCGCGCCCGGGTTGTTGAAGAAGATCGTCTGGGCGGTAGTGCCGTTGAACAATGTGCTGTGTGTGCCCGAGGCGCCGAAACTCTGGGCTTGGCTGGCTTGCGAGAAATTCCCTTGCAGCGTGATCTGACCGGCGGAGAGTGTGCTGATGCCGCCGTTGAAGGTGGCGTTGCCGGTCACGGTCAGGGCGTCGGCCACATTGCTCATCGTCACCACGCCACTCGTCTGCGTGGTGAAGTTGCCGCCGACCACCACGGTCTTGCCGTTCAGGATGAGGTCAGCGCCACCGCCCGAGACCGTGAGGTTTCCCGTGACCGTGAGGTTGGCGCCTAACGTCGCCGCACCGGTAAACGTGAGGTTGGTGGTCATGTTGGCCGGGAGGGTCGGCGAGCCGGTGAACGTGGTGTTGGTCGATTGCCAGCTCGAGCCCGGTGAGTCGACCAGGTTGCCATCAATCGTGACGGTGGTGCCGGTCACGGCACCGGAAGTCGCGGTGAGCGTGACCGTGCCCAGCACATGGGCCGCGGTGCTGGTGAAACTCGCGCCCGCGGCATTGTCGAGCGTGAGGCTCTGGAAGCGGGAGCTGGTCGCGCCCGGGTTGTTGAAGAAGATCGTCTGGGCGGTAGTGCCGTTGAACAATGTGCTGTGTGTGCCCGAGGCGCCGAAACTCTGGGCTTGGCTGGCTTGCGAGAAATTCCCTTGCAGCGTGATCTGACCGGCGGAGAGTGTGCTGATGCCGCCGTTGAAGGTGGCGTTGCCGGTCACGGTCAGGGCGTCGGCCACATTGCTCATCGTCACCACGCCACTCGTCTGCGTGGTGAAGTTGCCGCCGACCACCACGGTCTTGCCGTTCAGGATGAGGTCAGCGCCACCGCCCGAGACCGTGAGGTTCCCCGTGAGCGTGAGGTTGGCGCCTAACGTCGCCGCACCGGTAAACGTGAGGTTGGTGGTCATGTTGGCCGGGAGCGTCGGCGAGCCGGTGAACGTGGTGTTGGTCGATTGCCAGCTCGAGCCCGGTGAGTCGACCAGGTTGCCATCAATCGTGACGGTAGTGCCGGTCACGGCACCGGAAGTCGCGGTGAGCGTGACCGTGCCCAGCACATGGGCCGCGGTGCTGGTGAAACTCGCGCCCGCGGCATTGTCGAGCGTGAGGCTCTGGAAGCGGGAGCTGGTCGCGCCCGGGTTGTTGAAGAAGATCGTCTGGGCGGTAGTGCCGTTGAACAATGTGCTGTGCGTGCCCGAGGCGCCGAAACTCTGGGCTTGGCTGGCTTGCGAGAAATTCCCTTGCAACGTGATCTGACCGGCGGAGAGTGTGCTGATGCCGCCGTTGAAGGTGGCGTTGCCGGTCACGGTCAGGGCGTCGGCCACATTGCTCATCGTCACCACGCCACTCGTCTGCGTGGTGAAGTTGCCGCCGACCACCACGGTCTTGCCGTTCAGGATGAGGTCAGCGCCACCGCCCGAGACCGTGAGGTTCCCCGTGAGCGTGAGGTTGGCGCCTAACGTCGCCGCACCGGTAAACGTGAGGTTGGTGGTCATGTTGGCCGGGAGCGTCGGCGAGCCGGTGAACGTGGTGTTGGTCGATTGCCAGCTCGAGCCCGGTGAGTCGACCAGGTTGCCATCAATCGTGACGGTAGTGCCGGTCACGGCACCGGAAGTCGCGGTGAGCGTGACCGTGCCCAGCACATGGGCCGCGGTGCTGGTGAAACTCGCGCCCGCGGCATTGTCGAGCGTGAGGCTCTGGAAGCGGGAGCTGGTCGCGCCCGGGTTGTTGAAGAAGATCGTCTGGGCGGTAGTGCCGTTGAACAATGTGCTGTGCGTGCCCGAGGCGCCGAAACTCTGGGCTTGGCTGGCTTGCGAGAAATTCCCTTGCAACGTGATCTGACCGGCGGAGAGTGTGCTGATGCCGCCGTTGAAGGTGGCGTTGCCGGTCACGGTCAGGGCGTCGGCCACATTGCTCATCGTCACCACGCCACTCGTCTGCGTGGTGAAGTTGCCGGTGACGGTCAACATGTGGCCGTTCAGGGTAAGGTTTGCGCCAGTGCCTGAGATCGTGACGTTGCCGTTGACGGTTGTGGCGCCGGCCAGCGAGATATCACCCGACACGACGAGATTGGGTAGCGTTCCCATCACCGTCTTTGCGGAGCCCGATAGGTCGACGCTGCCGGACCCGACGATGGTTGTGCCGGCCTCCACGTTGCCCGACGCGGTCAGTGTAAAGGAGGAGACGTTGAGAGTGGCCGTGCTTTCCACCCAGAGATCACCTACGGACTGATTCGCCCCGAGTACCGGTTGGTTTGCGGGACCAGCGTGTACGAACACGTTGTCGCTGGCGGTCGGTACGCCTATGGGAGTCCAGTTCGACACCGTGCCCCAATCGGTCGTGGTACCGTCCCATAGCTTCGTCATTCCTGCCGGCGTTCCCAGCGCCGAGAAAAGCACAGGTGAACCGGACAACCCCGCAACCGACGCGTCAACATTGTTTGCGCCGTATGCTGAACCAACCTGCAGTTGGTTACTGGCGAGACCGGCCGCGTCGGTCATCGTCGTGGGTTGGGTAAGCGTGCCTCCGCCGCCGGTGACTGTCCACGTCACCGTCACGCCACTCACCGGGTTGCTCCCTGCGTCGGTGACCTTCACCGAAAGAGATTGTGGGAGCGCAGTGCCGACTTGTGATTGCTGAAGGTCGCCCGCATCGAGGGTGAGCACGGCCGCGGGCCCGTTGTTGATCGTAAACGGATTGCTTGCTGCGCCGGTGAGTCCGGTCGCGCTTGCCGTCAAAGTGTAACCGACACCGAGCTTGTCGAGAGACAAATCGCTGAAAGTTGCCACGCCGGCAGTTGCGCCTACGGTAAGCGTTCCGCCCAGCGTGCCGGCCGCCGGATTTACGCCGATAGCCAACGTCACGGCGTTTGTCGCGCCAGTGATCAGGTTGCCGAACGTGTCTCGGATCTCCACCTCTACGGCGGGAATAATTATCGCACTTGCGAGGGCATCGGTTGGTTGCACTCTAACAGGTTGCGGAAAAAGTCGGGTAATGGACGATAGCATCGCGAGCCGGAAGTTCTTATCGTAGAGGGACCTCGATGGGAGTGCCACGATGCGCGGGAACAAGACGAATCAGTCGGCGCTGTTCAGCTATATCAGTGCGGAGGATCGGGTGCCCTCCGACCATCCGTTGCGCGCCCTGCGGGCGCTGGTGGACCCGGTGTTAGCCCGGCTCTCGCCGCAGTTGGACCGGCTGTACGCGCGGCGGGGCCGGCCGTCGATTCCCCCGGAACATTTGTTACGCGCGTTATTGCTGCAGGTGGTGTATACGATCCGGAGCGAGCGGCAGCTGATGGAGCAGCTCGATTACAACATCCTGTACCGATGGTTTGTGGGGTTGAATCTGGACGACGCGGTGTGGGTGCCGACGGTCTTTACGAAGAATCGGACGCGGCTGGTCGAGGGGGGCATCGCGGATGCGTTTCTGGCCGAAGTGTTACAGGAGGCGGAGCGGCGGGCGTTGTTGTCGAATGAGCATTTCACCGTCGACGGGACCTTGCTGGACGCGTGGGCGAGTCAGAAGAGTTTTCAGCCGAAGGCCGGCACCCGCCCGCCAACGGACGATGATCCGGGGAATCCGAGCGTGACGTTTCGCCAGGAGAAACGGACGAATGCGACGCATGCGTCGCGGACGGACCCGGAGGCGCGGTTGACGCGGAAGAGTGGGGGGCAAGGCGCGCAATTGGCGTACTTGGCGAGTGTGTTGATGGATAATCGGCACGGGCTCGTGGTGGCGACCGACGTGACGCAGCCCGGCTACGAGGCGGAGTGTGCGAGTGCGCTGGCGATGGTGGGGAGCTTACCGCCGACGGCCCGGCGTCGGACGTTGGGGGCGGACAAGGGTTATGATCGGTGCGGGTTTGTCGACACGCTGCGGGCGTTGGGCTGGACGCCCCACGTCACGCCGAACGTGCACCGCACGCGGTTGCGGAGCGCGGTGGATGGCCGGACGACGCGCCATCCCAGCTATGCGATCAGTCAACGGCAGCGCAAAAAAGTGGAAGAGATCTACGGGTGGGGCAAGACGATTGGGTTGTTACGCAAACTCCGACATCGCGGGACCCCGCGGGTCGGGTGGGTGTTTACGTTCACGGCCGCGGTCTACAATCTGATGCGGATACGCACCCTGACCCTGGCCGGAGGCAGCCCCTGATGGGGCAGTGTGGGCCGCATTCGTCACGCCGACCGCACCGCGGGGGCGGTAATAGGGGACCGCACGCTGGTACACCGTCGTGTTACCCGGACAAACGCGGCTCACCATCAATTTTTCCGCAACCTGCTAAACGCGAGTTGAGTCGGGGGACCTACGTTGCCGGTAGCGTTGAACGTCACATCTGGCGCGGCAGCAACGGCGGCATCGGTCACGTCCGCTCCGCTACTCGGTTGTGCGTTCCCACTGTCTGGCGCGGAGGGTGATCCCGGGTTCAGCGAGGCGTTCACCGAGTTCGCGCCGACGCTCGTTCCCAATGTCCATGCTGTCTTTGTCATGCCGAGAGCGTTGGTCACGCTGGGCGCCGGGTTCACTGATCCATTGTTCAAAAAAATGGTCCAATAGACTTGGATCCCGGCGACGGGGTTACCAGCGATATCGGTTGCGACAACAACGAGGGAGTCTGTTAGTTCTTGTCCGACCGTCCCCGTCTGCGCGTCGCCGCTGACGATGGCAAGATCGGTCGCGGCCGGCGATACGGCCGTGGCATTGATCGTCGCCTGTACCCCCGCCGCGCCTACCACTTCGGCGACGGCGGTTTGGGCGCCAACGGTGTTCCCCAACACCCACGCCGAAGCCGCCTGGCCTTGGGCGTCGGTAACGACGGTATCCGGCGTGAAGGTGCCGCCGTCGGGCGTGCTGAACGCGACCGACACACCCTGCACGCCCCCCAGCCCGTCCGATCCGTTCACCTGCACAACGACGGAATCGGTGAGCTCCGACACGACGTCACCCGATTGGTTGTTGCCGGACACGATCACCACGGCGCTGGGTATCGGCTGAACCAGGACGCTTACCGTGTCGGCCGGCCCGGTGAGCAACTCCGCAATCACGGCGAGAGACCCGCGCGTACTACCCCCAACGAGCGCTCCTATCTCGTCGTCGGGGAACGTGCCTTTAGTCGAGTCGGTCGTGAGGAACCGGATGGGGGTGCCGGGAATCTCTGCGCCGACGCTGTCGAGAGCAATCGCGTCGAGCAGAACGGTGTCACCGAACAACACGGACGCACTTTGAGGGGTGATCCTTACCGAATCTGCATCCGATCCCACACCCACGTACACGATGGTCACCGGCACCGGTGTCGCGGTCGACGATCCGCTGGTGGCAGTCACCACGTCGTCGGCCGAGAACAGCGTGTCGCCCGCTGTGTTGAAGATCCGTACTGCCAGGAAAAAGGCCTCGGTCTGAGCGAGAAGCGTGACCGTCAACTCGAGATCGACCGAATCCTGGCCCGCGAGACCGATCACGGTGTCGAGGGCAATGGTCGTGGAGTCGGACCGGGTGAGGGTGATGCGGAGCGAATCGACGGGGACGATGTAGGCGGAGCGACTCTCGAACTCCGGGATCAGGGCCAAGTGCCCAAACCGTTCCTCGGGGCCCGTCTGATCGCTGCAATTCACAAAAAACAGACCGCCTCCGAGCATCGGAGCCCATCTGATGAGCATCCTGCGAATTGCGGCTCTTCCGAACATAGCTACCGGTCCCAGACGACAACGATCCTACCGGACGCGCTAGTTGAGCGAGAAAACCCGGAACCAACCGGTTCCGGGTCACCCGGCGCTGGGCCGGCAGGACGTCCTTGGGAAGCCGCTAATCCTCTTCGATGAGCCCCTCCTCCAACCACACCAGCTCGTTGGACAGCACCCGCTGCGCGGTGCGATACACGGCTACATCATCGTTTCGGAACAGGCTTCGAAAGCGGTCCTGGATCCTTCGCCGGGCCAGGCGGCAGAAAATATCAGCTAAGTCCTTTGCTTGCGAGCCCCTAGCCCGATCTTCGGCGGATTTGCTGGTCTGGAGCATCTGAGCGCGCGAGCAGGAGGCGCTCATCGCGAACAGCTCGGCCCCGATCTCGACCAGACGGGCCAGGACGGCCTGTCGTTTTTCAAGGCCCGGTCCGAACCGCACGATCGAGTGGAACACCGCCCGGGAGAGCTTTCTGGCGGTCCGGTCCACGTACCGCATGTGCCTGGCCAGCTTGCCGAATTCGCCAAACCGGGGCCAGTGACTCCAGCCGATCCAGCGGGCGGGATACCAAAGGGCGTAGTGGAAGCCGGCCTTGAAGAGTGCCGCCACCTTGGCTCCCGTCGGGGCCTTGGGGTCGGCGATTGCGCCGGCCACCTTGAGGTGGGAATCCACCGCCTCGCGGGCGATGAAAAGGCGCATGATCTCGCTCGAGCCCTCGAAGATCAGGTTGATGCGGAAATCCCGCATGATCCGCTCGATCGGCACCCCCTTCTCACCGCGGCCCTTGAGGCTCTCCGAGGTCTCGTAGCCCCGCCCGCCACGGACCTGGAGGGTGTCGTCGATCAGCTCCCAGCCGCGTTCGGTGTTCCACATCTTCGCCATCGCGGCCTCGAGCCGGATGTCGGTGTCGCCGCGGTCCGACAGAAGGGCCGACAGCTCGGCCACCGCCTCGAGGGCGAACCCATACGCGGCGATACGCCCGATCTTCTGGGCGACGGCGTCGTGTTGGCCGACGGGCTTGCCCCATTGGACCCGTTCCTGGGCGAATTCCCGAACGATCTCGAGGCACTTCTTGACCGCCACGGACGACGTGGCGGGCAAGGTCAGTCGCCCGGTGTTCAGCGTGATCAGTGCCAGCTTGAGACCCTTACCCTCCGCCCACAGCAGGTTCTCCTTGGGGACCCGGACGTCGGTGAACCGCAGGATGCCGTTCTCGATGCCCTTGAGCCCCATGAAGTGGCTGCGGTACGGCACCTCCACCCCCGGCCAGTCGGTCTCTACGATGAACGCCGTGATGCGGCGGTCGCCGGTGGTGGCCATGACCACGACGATGTCGGCGACGGTGCCGTTGGTGCACCACAGCTTCTCACCGTTGAGGATGTAGGCGGAGCCGTCTTCGGTCAGTTTGGCGGTGGTGGCCATGCGGGCAGGATCGCTGCCGACGTCCATCTCGGTGAGAGCGAAGGCGCTGATTTCCCCTTTCGCCAATCGCGGCAGGTATTTCCTCTTCTGCTCCGGCGTTCCGAACATTTTGAGCGGCTGCGGCACGCCGATCGATTGGTGGGCCGAGATGAGCACACCGATCGAGGTTTCCCAGCTCGACACGAGCGCCACGGCCTTGTTGTAGCTCGCCTGGGAGAGGCCGAGCCCGCCGTATTCCGTCGGAATCTTGATTCCGAACGCGCCGATTCGAGCCAGGCCGTCCAATACATGCTGTGGAATCTTCGAGTTCCGCTCGATCTCGTCGGCGTCCACGTTAGCCCGCATGAACGCGGCCAGCTTGTCGAGGAACGGTTTGGCTCGTTCCAGCTCTTCGGCGGGGACGGTCGGAAACGGATGGATGAGATCTAGGTATAGCTTGCCGTCAAACAGTCCGCGGACGAAGCTCGGCGCGGTCCACTCCTTTTCTCGGGCGGCCTCGGCGACCTGCCTCGCTTCGTATTCGGAGATGTTTCTGGCGGGTTGTTTTCGTTGCCCGGTGGCGGGCTTGGAAGCAATGCTTGTCATGGGATGCAATCTAACCAGGTCGGCGCGGTGGTCGCCATACAAACCGCCGAAAAACCATGGTCCTTCGGTAGGTTACGGTTGCGCGGCACGGCCACGAGAGCCAAAATTCATGGGCTTTTCGAGGGGTGTGAATCGGCTGCCTCGCACCGGCTCACCACGTCTCAACCAACCTTCATCGGATTTTCACGGTTTACCTACGCGAATGACGACACCGGCAGACGAGAGTGCCCTCTACCAAACGCGATCGGGAGCCGGATCTACTTTGGGTCGGCAGCTGTATCAACGTGTGGTCACCCCTGTGGTGGTGTGGGGCGTGGCGCCCGGCGGGGTGGAAATCGCGGCGGCCGCCGCCGAAGCGATGAAATGCAAATTCGATGTGGTGATAAGCGCACACGTCAGGATCGAGACCGACGAGATCGTGGGTGCCATGGCCGAAGATGCCGAGGCCGTGCTCGATCAGGAGTTTCAACCAAAGTTCAGCTCGTTGGAGCAGCTCGAGGCGGCGTTCGACCGCACCCGCCGAGTCATTAAACAGGAACGTCTACTGTTCCGGGGGCAGCGACCGATTCGCATGATTGGCGACAGCTCAGTGGTTATCATCGACGGCCACGTGACCGAACCGTGGAAGTTGCTGGCAGCCGCGAAGTGTGCGGAGGCGATGAAACCCAAACGTATCGTCGTCGCGGCCGCAGTGTCCACCAAGGCGGTACAAGATGCCATTCGACCGCGCGGGTGGGAGTTTGTCTGCCCGTCGGTGGTGATGGACGGCGAAGGTCATCTAAGGCCGTTTGGAGACGCCCAAGACCCCAGCGCGGAAAGGCTCAGGAGCATTGTCGTTGCACGTCAAGCGGCATAGCGGCGCCGTCGCCCTTGTGTTGGCGCTGGCCACGACCACGTTCTCCCCCCTGGCTGCCCAGCTCGCGCCCCCGTCCAATGGGGGTATGGTGGAGTTGGATCGGCTTCTCCAGCAAATCGCCGAGAACAGGCGGGTATTGCTGATCGCAGCTCATCCCGACGACGAAGATACGGCCCTGTTGTCGCTGATGAGCCGCGGGTTTGGCGCGCGTGCGGCGTATTTGGCCCTTTCGCGCGGCGAAGGGGGACAAAACCTCATCGGCCCCGAGCTGGGACGGCAACTCGGCATCATCCGGTCGCGCGAGCTGCTTGCGGCCCGCGAGTTGGACGGCGCGGAGCAGTTCTTCACCCGTGCCTACGACTTCGGCTATACCAGGTCTTTCGACGAGACGTCGGGACTGTGGCTACCGGATTCGATCCTCAAGGACATCGTGCGCATCGTACGCTCGTTCAGACCCCATGTGATCGTGTCGACGTTCTCGGGGACGGCGCGGGACGGGCACGGGCAGCACCAAGCGGCGGGTGTGGCCGCACGGGCGGCATTCGATGCGGCGGGCGATGCGTCACGTTTTCCCGAGCTGGAGACCGAAGAAGGCTTGACGGCGTGGACGCCGCTCAAGCTCTATCAGTCGATTTGGTTCAACCGGCAGGGGGCTTCACTCGAGATGTCGACCGGCATGCTCGACCCACGAGTCGGCCAGTCGTACCACCAGATTGCGATGGCCAGCCGCAGTCGCCATCGCAGCCAGGACATGGGCATGCTGCAACGGATCGGTCCGCAGCAAACCCGACTGCTTCTCGAGGTCAACCGTGCCGACAACGGTCCGGCCGACGCAGAGGAAGACATCTTTTCGGGGATCCCGCTCGAGTTCAATCAGTTGACGCGCTTCGCAACCGCAGCGCGCGCGGCGGTGGACGCGACGAATCTCTCGGCCCTCACGCCGGGCATGTTGCTGCAATTATCGGAGGCAACCGGCCGGGAGCGCGACTTGCTCCAGCGCGCGATCGGTATCGCGGCCGGCTTGGTGATCGATGCCGTGGTGTCCGAGGAAAGGCTCACACCCGGTCAAACGGTGTCGATCGATGTGAGTCTGTTCAACAGTGGTCCTTATGAGGTAGGGATTGAGGACGTATCCATCGCGGCACCTACCGGCTGGACCGTGGCGCCGGGGGCCATTCCGTCCGAGCGGCTGCAATCGGGAAGCATGGCCACCGTGGAGTTTCGAGTCACCGTGCCGCGTGATGCCGAGTTTACCCAACCGTATTTCTTGGAACGGGCGATGGTCGGCTCGATGTACGATTGGAGTGCAGCACCACCCGACGTCAGGGGACGGCCGTTCCAACCTCCACTCCTCGAAGCGGAGGTCGTTGTCTCTGTGATAGACGCACCGGTCTCATTGAGTCGCGAGGCTACGTATCGAACGCGGAGTCAAGCAGCCGGTGAAGTGCGGCGGGAAGTGCGCGTCGTGCCGTTGGTGGAAGTGAAGGTACACCCCCGTAACGTTGTATGGCCCGGCACCGGCGCGACCCAGCGCGACTTCACGGTTTCGTTGCTGTACAACGGGCCACAGTCCTATGCCGGCGAGGTGACCCTCGAGATCGACGGCTGGACCACGCCCAAATCTCAACGTTTTACTTTCGAGCGGGCCGGTGAGTCCGCACGGCTGGTGTTCTCAGTAAGTCGTCCGCCGAATGTTTCGGATACGAGTGTCGAGGTTCGCGCGATCGCGATCGGTGACGACCGGCGGAGATTCGACGTGGGTGTGGAGGTGGTGGAGTATCCGCACATCCGACCCACGGCGCTCGTGCACGCCGCGCGCAGCTCGCTGCGTGTGACACCCATGACGATACCGGCGCTCTCGCGTATCGGCTACGTGCGCGGCGCGGCCGATCGGGTGCCCGAGGCACTGCGACAGATCGGCGTGCCTGTGGAAATTCTCGACGGCGATCGTTTGGCCCAATCCGATTTGACTGTGTTCGACGCAATCGTTGTGGGAAGCCGCGCCTATGAAATCGACTCGGCACTGACCGAACACAACGAGCGGCTCATGGCATACACCCGATCGGGTGGCCTGCTCATCGTCCAGTATCAACAGTACCAATTCATACGCGGCGGTTATGCACCACACCCGCTGGAGATCGGGCGGCCGCACGACCGCGTCACCGACGAGATGGCAACCGTCAAGATCCTTCGTCCGGACAATCCGTTGTTCAACACGCCAAATCGTATCGGCGCCACCGACTGGGTCGGCTGGCCGCAGGAACGGGGACTCTATTTCGCCGGTACCTGGGACGACGCGTATATACCGCTATTAGAAATGCATGACGCAGGCCGGCCGCCCTTACAGGGTGGCTTGTTGGTGGCGCGATATGGGGCCGGCACGTACGTGTACACCGGTCTCAGCTTCTTCCGCGCGCTGCCGGCGGGTACACCGGGCGCCTTCCGTCTGTTTCTCAACCTCCTTGGGCTGAAACCCGATCACGTTCAATGACCACGTGGTAACGCTTTTGAAACGCTATCCGCTACGGCACCGTTACAACATTCCCGTTACGTCGTTCATACTACTGTTGGCTTCCGTCGCCGGATGCGTGAGCGACGGCCGTACGCCGTTGGTCGTGTACTCGCCGCACGGTCGAGACCTGTTGCGGTTGGCGGAGGCCATGTTCGAGGAGGCGAATCCCGACATCGATCTGCGCACATTGGATATGGGTTCGCAGGAAGTGCTGGACCGCGTGCGGTCCGAACGCATCAATCCCCAGGCCGACGTGTGGTTCGGTGGGCCGTCGAGTCTGTTTGCTCGAGCGGCCGCAGACTCGATGCTGAAACCGTATCGGCCCAAGTGGGCGGTGGCAACGCCCGAACGGGGTCACGGGCCGGACGACATGTTTTTTTCGGTCTACCAGACCGTGGCGGTGATTGTGTACAACGATTCGGCCGTTGCGGCCGATGACGCGCCGCGGGACTGGGAAGATCTATTGGACCCTAAATGGAAGGGCAAGGTACTGATTCGCTTTCCGTTGGCGTCGGGTACGATGCGCACCCTCTTTGGCATGATCATGCTGCGGAGTTTGGAAGCGACCGGTGATACGGCCGCCGGTGTGGATTGGTTGCGACGGCTCGACGCACAGACACGTGATTACACACTCAATCCCGCGATGCTGCACCAGAAGATGCTGCGGCAGGAGGGCGTGATCACCATGTGGGACCTGCCCGACATCTTGGGCCAGCGCAGCCGCGGAAATCCGTTCTCGTACGTATTGCCGACCTCCGGCACACCGGTCATAGAGGATGCCGTTGCGATCGTCCGCGGGGCGAAAGAACCCGAGGCCGCGCGCCGGTTCATCGAGTTCGTCGGGTCGCTGGCCTTTCAGATTCGGGCCACGCGCGACGTGTTTCGCCTTCCGGCACGCAATGACCTGCCCGCCGATTCCCTCCCGCAGTGGGCGCGCGATGTGCTCGACGCGCTGGTTGTGGAGGCCATGGACTGGGGCGTCCTCGCCGAGCGCGGTCCCGGGTGGATGACGTACTGGGAGCGCAACATCCAAGGTAAGGGTGACTGAAGCCGGTCTCCGTCTCGAGCATCTCACCAAAGCGTTCGCCGATCACGTTGCGGTGCGCGATCTTTCGCTGAGCGTGCCTCCGGGCAGCGTGCTCGCGTTGCTGGGTCCCAGCGGGAGCGGCAAGACAACGACACTCCGATTGATCGCCGGATTCGAAACTCCCGACACCGGGCGCGTGAGCGTCGACGGCGAAGACGTGACGTCACTCGGCCCGGCCGAACGCCGGTTCGGCATGGTGTTTCAACATTACGCGCTTTTCCCCCACCTGAACGTCGGGGAAAACGTAGGGTTCGGACTCGATCGATCGCTCGCTACCGACGAACGACAGCAACGCGTTGCGGATGCACTAGGCCTCGTCGATCTGCGGGGGTTTGAGGAGCGGCGAGTGGACGAACTGTCGGGTGGGCAGCAACAACGCGTAGCGGTTGCGCGCGCGGTCGCACCACAACCTCGCGTCCTGTTGTTCGACGAGCCGCTCTCCAATTTGGATCCCGCCTTGCGCGAACGCACCCGGCGCGAGTTGCGCGCCGCCATCGACAAGATCGGCGTGACCACGGTTTTTGTCACACACGAGCAAGAAGAGGCGTTCGCCCTGGGCGACGTGGTTGCGGTGTTGCGCTCGGGTGGTCTCGAGCAAGTCGCCACCGCTACCGAACTGTACGAAGAACCGGCGTCGCATTTCGTCGCTACGTTCGTCGGGAGAGCGACCACACTGAATGGGGTGATGATCGCCGCCGACCGTGCGCGCATCGCCACCGGCATCGAATGGTCGGTCACGTCGCCGGTGACGCTGGCCGAAGGCCAGAAGGTTTCGATCGCCGTCCGGCCCGAGATGTTGATCCAATCCGAAGAGGGCAGCCTGGTAGGCACCGTGCGCGAGCGTCGCTACACCGGGGCGCGCGCGTTCTTCGAGGTCGACACCGAACTCGGTATGGTCGAGTTCGAAGATGACGTGCACGCGGCGGACGTCGGCGACACGGTGTGGCTTGCCGCGCGAACGGCACGCGCATTCCCCAGGAGAGGGACGTCACGCGATCGTGACGTTGCCAAATGAGCAAGAAACCTCTGGGGCTGCTCCTTGCTGTGCTGCTCGTGTGGCTCGTGGCGTATCCCATCGGTCTTGTTCTGCTCGAGAGCGTGGGCGGGCCGGGTGAGTGGACGCTCGACTACATGAAAGCGTTCGTCCGTGATTCGTTCGAGTGGTCCGCGCTCTGGGGAAGCATTTGGATCTCGCTTGCCAGTGTCGTGTTGGCGGGAGCCATCGGTATACCGGTAGGGTTCTTTTTTGAAACGTTTTCGTTTCCGGGGAAACGTGTGCTCGGTGCGTTGGTTGCGTTGCCCGCGGTGTTGCCGCCGCTCGTAGGCGTTATTGCGTTCCTGTTCCTGTACGGAGAGAGCGGATTCGTCGCGCGGTTCATCACCGTGATCTTCGGGTTGGAAGACTCGCCGTGGCGTTTGCAGGGCGCCGCAGCGATCCTGTTGGTTCACGCGTATTCGATGTATGTGTATTTCTACCTCTTCACGCGTGCGGGCCTGGCCAAGATCGACGCGTCGATGATGGAGGCGGCACAATCGCTTGGTTGTGGTCACTGGCAGACCATTCGACGAGTTACCCTCCCGCTCCTCACCCCGCAAATTCTTGCCGCCGCCCTCCTCACTTTCATGACGTCACTCGGATCGTTCAGCGCGCCGTACATCTTTGGCGGCGGCTTTCGGGTGATGACGACGCAAATCGTCAACTCGAAGCTGAACGGTGACATCAACGCGGCGATGGTGCAAACCGTGGCGTTGGCTAGCGTGGCGTTCGTCGCGCTGCTCTTGTTCGGGCGAGGGCAAACGGGTCGGTCGGTCGCGACGACGGGGAAGGGGGTCGCAACGGCGGCTCGGAACATCAAGCAACCGCTCACGCGGTGGACCGCGGCCGTCTTGGGGTGGACGTTCGCCGTCTTTCTGTTGTTGCCGCACATCACGCTGGTGGTGGTGTCGCTCGTTCCATTCGGCACCTGGACGACGCAAATCCTTCCGCCCGAGTACTCGTTCAGCAATTACGGTCAGCTGATACAGGAACCCGAACGTTTGCGGCCTCTCGTCAATTCGCTATGGATGGCTGCAGCGGCCACTATTGGGGCGCTCAGCCTCGCCCTGTGGGCCGGCAGAAACATCGTGCAGCGCAAGGCCGTCCTCGGAGGAGTGATCGATAGGTTGCTCAATGTGCCGTGGGCTGTGCCGGGCACCGTGCTCGCCATTGCCATTGCCACGACGTTCAGCGTGTCAGCCCCGTGGGTCGGACGCTGGATCCTGGTGGGGACGGTGCTCATCCTTCCGCTCGCCTACCTCGTACGCAATATCCCGATCGCGGCCGGATCGGTCATTGCGGGGTTCCGTCAACTGGATCCCGCGTTGGACGAAGCCGCTGCGTCCCTTGGCGCGGGCTGGCTTCGGACATTGGCACGCATCACCATTCCTCTCCTCAAGCCCGCGTTGCTGGCGGGTGGAGCTTTGGCCTTTGCGACCGCCGTCGGTGATTTCGTGACGTCAATCGTTCTGTACACATTCAACACGAGACCGATCTCCATCGAGATCCTGGCCGCGCTGCGTGACTTCGACGTCGGGGTCGCGGCGGTGTACGGCGTCATTTTGATGTTGATCTCCGCCGCCGTCATGGCACTGGGGACGCAACGATGAGGCGCATATCCGTGCTCATGGCGACCGCGTTCGTCGACATGATCGGATTCGCGATCGTGATTCCGTTGTTGCCGCTCTATGCGCATCGGTTTGACGAGAGGGTATGGCTGGTCGGGGTGGTGATCGCCGCGTTCTCTGTGGCCCAACTCGCGGTGGCCCCGTTGTGGGGCAGGTTCTCGGACCGGTACGGACGTCGTCCGGCCATTCTCATTGGCTTGCTGATATCGGCGTTCGCTTTTGTGGTCTTCTCGACCGCAGACACCATTCTCACGCTGTTCGTCTCGCGTTTGATACAGGGCATCGGCGGGGGTACCACCGGTGTGCTCCAGGCGTATGTCGGAGACGCGATCGCGCCCAAGGATCGCGCCAAGGCCTTCGGATGGCTTTCGGCCGCCACGGCCGCCGGCGTGATGATCGGTCCCGCCATCGGATCACTCTCGTTTGGATTCGGCGCGCAGTATCCCGGACTCATCGCGGCAGGACTGTGCTTCACGAGTTTCCTGTTCGCCATGCGATGGTTGCAGGAGCCGAGGCTCCACGACGTGCCGACCGCCGATCCCAACGCCCCAGCGAAAAAGGGAGCCGCGCATGATTGGAGGGCTCGGCGCGAGGCAGGGCCGCGGCGTCCGGTTCGCGAAGTCGTGATCGAAGTGCTGATGCATCCCGGCCGGGAGGTCCCCCGCTTGATCTGGATCTACGCCGTCGGAATGCTCGGCTTCATGTCGATGACGGCCGTGATGCCGTTGTTCTTGGAAGCGCAATTCGACGTGAACGAGCGGACGATCGGCCCGTTCTTTGTCTATATCGGATTTCTCTCGATCGTGATGCGCGCCATCGTGCTCGGTAAGGCCGTCGATCGATTTGGAGAAACGCGAGTGATGCGTGCCGGCGCACTATCGCTCGCCATCGGTTTGTTCGCCATTCCGTTGCCCACGTTCCTCATCGGCACCACGATCGTGATGTCGTTCGTTCCCATCGGTACCGCGCTGCTGTTCCCAAACGTGTCGGCCTTGGTATCGCTTCGCGTGCCGCGTGAAGAGTTGGGGCAGACCATGGGCGTGCAACAATCGTTTGGCGGGGTTTCGCGGGTGATCGCTCCCCTCTGGGCGACGGCGGTGTTCGGGCTGGGCCCGACGCTGCCCTTCTTCATCGCGGCCGGTGTCGTCGGCATTGTGACGCTCATCGCGTTCAGTGTGAAGGTGGCGGTGCCGGTCGCCGAGGCCGCTTGAGGGGAATGAGGGGAGAGGGACTGAGGGTGGGAATCGTCAATTCCCAGAGAGTTTTCGGATCAAACCGAATATCAAACCCAGAACGCGGGCGTTCAGCTTCAGTAGTTCCTCAGAGATATGGCCCGGTAAGTAGCTCCGTGCCGCTATGACTTCCAAGAAGCATTCGGTCTCCGCTGCCGACCCAAGAGCGATTCTCAGATGTCTCCGAAACTGGGCGGGTGTTTGGAGAGCATACCCTTCGACAATATTGGCTTCGATGGAGACCGCGGCTCGTCTCAGCTGATCAAACAGCGATCGGGCCTTGGGATGGTAGTGATCGTCCGTTTGTTCCAGGACTGCGAGGCTTAACGTTCTGGCGACTTTCCAAGCTTCGAGGGACCGGTGTCTGTCCATCTTGTAGAATAGCCGTGCTCGTAAAGATCCTGGGTATCAAGCCAATGCACCCTGTTACGAAAACACGCATATTTTTCTAGATTCTCGTCCCTCTCCCCTCAGTCCCTCTCCCCCCAACCCCGCCCCCCCAATAGAAACCGGTGAAACGCCTCACGATATCGGGCCCCGGCGACATCGTAGATGTCATTATGCCCCGCACCGTCGTAGACAATCAGTTGCCCGTCGTCGCTGGCTTCCGCGATGGCCTTTCCCATCCACGTCGGAACGATGTCGTCTTCGGATCCGTGAAGAACCAGGAGCGGAGCGTTGAGTTGGTGAGCGCGGCTGAGATTGTCGAGCTTCAAGCGGAGCATGAAGCGGGGGACATACCAATAGTGAACTTTGGCCATGTCTCGCGCGCTGGTGAACGGTGAGTCGAGCACGACGGAACGGACCGGCTTGCTGGCGCCGAGGAATAGGGCGAACACGCTGCCGAGCGACCGTCCATATACGCTGATACGATCGGCATCCACCTCCTCTCGGTTCGACAGGTATGTCCACGCCGCCTCTGCGTCGAGATACAGTCCTTTCTCCGTCGGCTTGCCGTCGCTGGTTCCGTACCCGCGGTAGTCGAGAATGAGCACGGCCGTCCTGGTGGGGCGGAGCTGCTCGATAAAAGGCGCAAGGGCGCCTACCGTTTCGTAGTTTCCGTAAAACCAGATCAGTCCCGGTGCACGTTCGGATTCAGGAACCGGTGGAGATGGCTGGAGATACCAGCCACGTAGCGTGACCCCGTCCGCAGCGGTGACCGAGACGGATTCTCCATGGTCGATACCTGCGGCTTGCGGAGACGGTAGCGGATATCTGGGTGCGGGGAAGGTGATGCGTTCCTGCTGGGAGAGGATAAATGCCACCATAATCAGATACACGCCGGCCAAAACTGCCGCGATCTCCAATACAGTTCTCATGGTCCCAATTTGCAATCTTGGCAAGAAGAAAACCACAAGAGGAGGCGGGGCGGCTCGGCAAACCTCTGTGCCCTCCGTGGCAAGAACGCTGCTCAGCCTAGCAGATCTTTCACGGCCCGAATGACCGTATGGCCGTGCGTCAGCGAAAGTCCATGCGCTCCTCCCTCAACCAACCGATACTCCGCCTCCGGGATCGCATCGGCCAGACGCCTTCCAACAGAAGGATGAAAAATCGCATCTTCGGAGCCATGAAGGACGATCGTGGGGACCGTGATGCCCGCGAGTTGGTCTCGCACGTCGAAATCGGTCATGGCGAGACGAAAGGTTCGCATGGCGCGCCAATCAGTATTGCGCCAGCCGGCACGGTCGAGCGCACCATCGGTTTTATCCCTAAGCTTGGAAAAATCGATCCGGGTGACTTTGAGAGTCCCACGACAAATAAACCGCTTCACCAGCTTCGTCAGGAACGGGGTGCTCCATAGACCGATGGTTCGGTTGACGCCGATGCGAAAATGGAAGGGTCCCCTCGGCGTGACGCGGAGCCGTACGTCGTCGTACATCGGCCCACCCGTCGTCGCGATCAGCACCAAACCGTCGATGTCGGCGGGGCCGGCGCAGCAGTGACGGAGTAACCACCGCAACACCAGCATTGCCCCGAAACTGTGTGCCACCACGATCCGGGGTCGGGACGGCCAATCTGCGTGGCCGGCGAGCCGCTCGTCGAGGAGATCGACGTAGAGGTCCATAGCGTGTGCCACATGGGCCGGCGGATCGCCGGTGGGGCCCACGACCAACCGGTTGAAATCCACGTCCAGGGTTGGCATCCCGAATTCGGGAAAGATGGTGCGGTTTAGCGTCATCCCCGGCACGAGCAGGGCAATGGATTTTGACAATGAAGAGTCTCTTATGTTGTTAATTGACAATTGCTTACACGCCAACAGCGAGCGTCACAGGCTAGCGTATTTGGTCGTTGATCTTTCGTGTTAACGCCGTTAGGTTAACACCGTTAACTGCGCACTTTGGTCGAACCCCCCAAATCGGAAGTAAACGACCAGCATGAATCCACACAGTGCTCCCGCGACCGACGCCTCGCGCCCCTCCAAGGGCGCGCGCTCGGTTGAAACCGAATCTGCCATTGTCGAGGCGGCGCGCAACATCGTGGCCGAAGGCGGCTATCCGACGCTGTCGATGCGGTCGGTTGCGGACCGCGTCGGGCTGACCGCGACGGCAATCTACCATTACTTCGACAGCAAAGACGAACTTGTCACCCGCGTGGTGCAGAGCGGGTATCATCGCTTTGGTGAATATTTCTCGCAAGCCGCCGACCAGCACCCGGTTGGGTCGTTGGAGCGGCTCTTGGCGCTCGGCGACGCATATGTGCGCTTTGCCCTGGAGAACCAGGAGTACTTCCGAGTCCTGTACAATATCCAAGCCCGACCACGCGAAGTTCAAGAGTTGCCCGGCGGCGGCGGATACGACCTGTTGCGCGGCTGTGTCGTCGAGGCGATGGAGGCCGGCAACTTGCGTGAGGGCAACCCCGATCTGATCGCACATTATCTGTGGACGTCGGTTCACGGCCTCGTCACGCTGGCGTTGGCGTGCAACATCGAGTGCGCCGAGTGTCGGGGATTGGGAGACGATCCGCAGGTGGCCGCCAATCTGTATCGAGACTTCATGCCATTCTTGGCCGACGGGCTTCGACCAAGCAACGAAACGTCGGACGCCGGCGGTGCTGGAAAGCGAGTTGAGTGATGTTCCCTTCACTCAAAGCGTCTTCCGTTGAAAGGCTTTCCGCCAGCGTCGCGGCGGCGTTGTTGGGATTATCGCTCGGTGGTCCTGTGGCGGCACAGGAGGGTGTGGGTTGGGAGAGCATCTCGCTGCAACGAGCCATCCAGCTCGCCCTTTCGAACAGTCACCTCATCGAGGCCGCCGAAGCGGGATTGAACGTAGCCGACCAGCAAGTGCGCGAGGCGTGGGCTGATGTGTTGCCGGACATATCCGCGACCGCGTCGTACGCGAGAAACTTGCAGGTGCAGCAAGGCTTTCTGCCGGCGCGGCTGTTGGATCCCACGGCGCCCTCAGGCGCGGTCACGCCGATCCGATTCGGATCGGACAACACCTGGAACGCAGGCCTGACCTTCGATCAGCCCCTCTTCGATTTCGACCTGTTCATCGGCGTCGGCGCCGCAGGCCGGTTCCGCGGTTTGGAAACGGAACGGGTCCGCGGCACGACGCAACAAGTCGTCACCGCGGTGCGGTTGGCATACCTCGACGCATTGCTGGCGGTCGAAGACCTCCGATTGTCGGAAAACAGCCTCGCTCGCACGCGAGCGACGTTGGCCGAAACGCAGGGGTTGAACCGCGCAGGGCTCTCGAGTAACTACGACGTGCTGCGGTTGGAGGTGCAGGTGGCCAACCTCGAGCCGAACGTCCTTCGCGCGCAGAACAGTGTCGCGGCCGGCAAACGTCAACTCTTGGTTGAAATGGGCCTCGGCCCCACGGAAGAATTTGATCTGGTGGGTCGTCTCAACGAGATCGATGTGTCGGGGGCAGGGGAAAACGACGACGCCAACACGCTGTTGCTCGCCGTATCGGGTTTGCCACTCAGGGCGGATCTGCAGATCGACGATCTGTATCAAGTCGCGCTTGGCCGGCGGAGCGATTTGGTGCAGGGCCGGTTGGCCGTCACGCTGGAAGAGATTCGGTTGCGTGCGCAGAAGGCTGAATATCTTCCGACCCTCTCGATCTTTTCGACGTACTCCGTGATTGCCCAGGAGGACCGAGGACTAGATTTCTTCGGTGGGCCGAACAACCGTACGACGGCCTCTGCCGCGGGCTTTCGCGTTTCGTTTCCGGTGTTTCAGGGGTTCCGTCGCGACGCGCGCGTGCAGCAGATTGCGGCCACGGTTCGGCAGAACGAGGCACAGCTCGATCGGCTACGACGCGAAGTCGAGAGTGAGTTACACAACGTCTTGGACGATCTCGAAGAGTCGAGGTCGCGTATGGAAAGTCAGCGCCGAGCCGTTGCCCAAGCACAGCGCGGTTTCGACATTGTCTCAACGGAATACAGAGAAGGGGTGGGTTCGCAGTTGCAAATCACCGACGCGGAAAATGCATTGCGTGATTCCGAGTTCAATTACGCTCAAGCGGTGTACGATTACCTAGTGGCGAGGATCGCGCTCGACGCTGCGCTTGGCACCGTACCGGTGGCCGCGGGAGAACTAGCGGTGCGTGTGAACGATAGAGGGGAATTATGAAGAAATTGCTCGCGCTGGCCTTACTCGCCGGCGCAACAGCGTGCTCCGCGGCGGCAGGAGACGCCGACAACGAAGCGGCGGCGGTCGATTCCGTCATTGGTGTCAAAGTGGTCAACGTCGGCGTGACGACCATCGAGCCAACCACGTTCACAGACTTCATCCGTATCACCGGTGAGCTCGAAGCATACAGCGACGTGACAGTGTCGGCCCAAGAGATTGGGGTGATCACCCGGTTCCTCGTGGCGAAGGGTGACCGCGTTCGTCGAGGACAGGTCATTGCCCGCATCGACAGCGAAGTGTTGACGGCGCAGGTCGTCGAGGCACGCGCGGCGGCGGAGTTGGCGCAAGAACAGCACGATCGCCGACGCCGATTGTGGGAGGACGAGGCCATCGGCAGTGAGATAGCGTATTTGGAAGCCAAGGCCCAGGCGGCCGTGCAGGCCGCTCGGCTCACGACGCTCGAGGCGCGCCTCGCCCGTACCGCTATCAGGTCACCGGTTACCGGCGTCTTCGATGAGAAGTTGCTCGAAACAGGGGAAATGGCCGTGCTGGGCACGCCGGTCGTGCGAGTGGTGGCGACCGATCGGTTGAAGGTCAACGGCGGTGTTCCTGAGCGCTTCGCGCCTTGGGTGCAGCGCGACGATCGAGCGGTCATCACGTTTGATATTCTTCCCGACCGCGAGGTGGAGGGCGCCATCGGATACGTCGGAACCAGCGTTGACGATCGCAGCCGCACGTTCCCCGTCGAGATCGTGATTGACAACCCAGACGGGATTCTGAAACCGCAAATGGTTGCCAACGTGCAGCTCGAACGGTTGAACCTGACCGACGTCATCGTGGTGCCTCAAGAGGTCGTCCTACGTACGGAACGGGGGTATCAAGTGTTCGTCGCCGAGGATCGCGATGGAACGACGTTCGCCGTGGCGCGTCCGGTGGAACTTGGTCCGGGATACGGGGATCGGGTCGTGATCGAGGGCGGCTTGGAGATAGGCGAGCGACTGGTCACGGCGGGTGCCCAGCTGGTGGACGACGGCAGCCGGGTTGGTATTGTGTCTACCAACCCCAACGACGGCTCGGGAGCGTAGCGCCATGGCCAGATACGAAAAGGGCGTATACAGGGAATTTCCCCTTACGTCGTTCGCGATCGACCATCCCACGAGCGTCCTGGTGCTGACGGTGATCATCATCCTCATGGGGGTGATGTCGTACATGCGGGTTCCCAAGGAGTCGTTTCCCGAGATCGTGTTCCCCAACATCGTGGTGAACACGATCTACACAGGCGTGGCGCCAAAGGACATGGAGAGCCTGATTACCCGACCGCTCGAAGACGAACTGAACGCGATTGGCGACGTGCAGTCGATTCGCTCGGTGTCGGTGGAAGGTTTCTCCACCATCACGGTCGAGTTCGATGCGGGGATGGATGTGACGGAGGCCTTGCAGCAAGTCCGGGAAAAAGTCGACATCGCCCAGCCCGATCTTCCCGACGCGGCCGAAGAACCGAGCATCTTCGAGATCAACTTCGCGGACTTCCCGATCATGCAGGTCAACGTGGCCGGACCTTATGATTTGGTGCGTTTGCGGGAAGTGGCGGAAGATCTCCAAGACGAGTTGGAGCAAATCTCGATCGTGTTATCGGTGGACCTCGCGGGCGGTTTGGAGCGTGAAGTGCAGGTCGACGTCGATCTTCCGAAGCTCAAGTTCTACGAGCTGGCGTTTGAGGACGTGATCGACGCGATCCGCAACGAGAACGTGACCGTCCCGGGAGGTACGATCGAGGTGGGTGACGTGAAGTACCTCGTGCGTATCCCGGGTGAGTTCACTTCACCGGCCCCGATCGGCGACATCGTCATCGAAGCTCGAAACGGCCGGCCGATTTACGTGCGCGACGTGGCGACCGTGGACTTCGGGTTCAAAGAACGCGAGACCTTTGCACGGCTGAATGGGAACGCGGTGGTATCGCTATCCGTCGTGAAACGCAGCGGCGCGAACATCATCGACACGTCAGAAGAAGTGCAGCGCGTGATCGAGAAACAGCGGCGATCGTTCCCGCCGGGTACGGAAGTCAACATCACCTCGGATCAATCCATCCAGATTCGAAACATGGTCAGCAGCCTCGAGAACAACATCATCTCCGGGCTCATTCTCGTGGTCGGTGTGCTGCTGTTCTTCCTAGGTGTGCGAACCTCGTCGTTCGTTGGTACGGCTATCCCGCTGTCGATGCTACTGTCGTTCAGCGTGATTCGCTTGGTTGGCTTCAGCATGAATATGGTGGTGTTGTTCAGCTTGATCCTGGCATTGGGCATGCTGGTGGACAATGCCATTGTGGTGGTAGAAAATATCTACCGGTTCCGCGAGCACGACTACGATCGAAAGACGGCCTCGAAAATCGGCACCGGTGAGGTGGCGCTGCCGATCATTGCGTCCACCGCCACGACCCTGGCAGCGTTCTTGCCGATGGCGTTCTGGCCGGGCATGGTGGGCGAGTTCATGAAGTTTCTCCCGCTCACGTTGATCATCGCGTTGACGTCTTCGCTCTTCGTGGGTCTCGTCATCGTGCCGACCCTGTGTTCGTTGTTCCTCGAAACGGAAGACGCGCAGGTGGTGGCATTGCCGCGCGCAACCCGAATGGCGTTGGGCGGTGCGGTGCTGTTCGTGTTCGTTTTTGGTCTGTTGGCCAATCCGTTTCCGACGATGCTCTTGACGATAACGGCCGCTGGGGTGTGGGCGGGCTACCACTTCTTGGTGCATCCGGTCGGCCACTGGTTCATGAACAACGGGTTGCCGTCGGTGCTCAAGTTTTACGAACAGTTTCTCCGTTGGTCGCTGCATCACCGGTGGCGTATCGTTACCGGCATGGCCGTAGCACTCGTGCTGGCGCTGATGGCGTTCGGCCGGTTCAACGCCGGGATCGAGTATTTCCCCGAAGACATTCCGCCGCGGAGCCTGTACGTGCAGATCGAGGCGCCGGTGGGGACGCGAATCGAGCAGACCGATGCCATGGTGCAAACCATCGAGCGGGAACTGCAATCTGTGCCGGGGCGCGGAGATTTCGAATCGGTTCTATCCATTCTCGGTTCGCAGATAACCAGTAATCAAGCAATTGGCGGTCAGGGCGGCACGCATCTCGCAACGGTGGCGCTGAACTTCAAAGACTTCCAGGACCGAGAGTTCGATGCGTTCGAGATCCTGGAGGACTTGCGGAGCAGGTTGGGGGCCACGATCGCCGGCGCAGACGTGTCGGTGGAGAAACCCACTGACGGCCCGAGCACCGGTCCGCCGATCAACCTCGAGATCGCGGGAGAGGATCCCGACGTCCTCAAGCAATTGGGGGACGAGGCCGTTGCCATCTTGGAAGGGTCGCCGGTGTTCGCCAAGCTCGACGGGTTGGAAAGCGACCTCGCCGACGGACGTCCAGAGTTGGTGGTCGAGGTCGATCGCGAGAAGGCCGCTCTCTACGATCTCAATACACGCGACATCGGCTTCACGATTCGGAGCGCGATCAACGGTACCGAGGCGTCCAAGTACCGCGATGGAAATGACGAGTACGACATCACGGTACGCCTTGCCGAGCAGTATCGCCAGGATTTGAACAGCCTGGCCGATTTGAACGTCGTGTCAGACGGCAGGCAGGTGCCCCTGTCATCGGTCGCAACTTGGTACGTGGGGACGGGATTTAGTGGTGTGGGTCGGAAAGATCTCGACCGCGTCGTCACGATTTCATCGGAGGTCCGCGCCGACTTCAACGACAACGCCGTTTTAGGTGAAGTTCGCCGGACGCTGTCCGACTTCGAAGGCCAGCTGCCGGCGGGCTATGCAATGGAGTTTACCGGCCAGCAGCAAGATCAGGCCGAGTCACAGGCATTCCTGTTGGCGGCGTTCGTGATGGCCGTCGTGTTGATCTCCTTCATCTTGGTATCGCAGTTCGACTCGGTGTTCAAGCCGTTCATCATTCTCACGTCGGTGCTGCTCTCCACGATTGGTGTGTTGATTGGCTTGATCGTGTTCCGGATGCCATTTGGCATCATCATGACCGGTGTTGGGGTCATCTCCCTGGCCGGCGTGGTGGTGAACAACGCCATCGTGCTCATCGACTACATCGGCGTGCTACGCGAGCGCGACAAAATGTCGGTCGGGGATGCCTTGGTTCGGGCCGGTCTCACCAGGTTCCGTCCGGTGATTCTCACGGCGATCACGACTGTGCTCGGCCTGGTTCCCCTCGTTATCGGTCTGAACTTCGACTTCATCGGGCTGTACTCGAGCCTGTCACCGGAGTTGTACTGGGGTGGCGAGCAGGCGGCGTGGTGGGGGCCAATGGCGATTGCGGTGATTGCCGGTCTGACGTTCGCAACGTTCTTGACGTTGATCCTCGTGCCGGTGATGTACTCGATGTTCACCGACCTCGAGGCGTTCTTGGTGCGGACGTTCACCCGGCAAGCGGTCGACACAGAAGCCGAGGCAGACGAGACCCAGGAGAGACCCGACGGCCTTCCCGGCCGGGGGGTGTCAGGTGAGCCAGTCCCCGTATAGGTCGGGACGGCGATCGCGCCAAAAGAGGGTACGCGCGTGAGAGGAGTCGCACTCTGCTAGGTCGATGTCGGCCATCAAGAGATCGTCCTCTAATTCGGCACCGCGTGTCACCACGCGGCCTGACGGATCCACGATGAACGACTCACCCCCAAAGGTGAGTCGTTCTTCCTTTCCCACGCGGTTGCACAGTGCCGCGAAGTACCCGTTCTGGAACGCCGCGGCCTGCACCTCGGCCTCGAAGACTCCTTCGGGCCACTCGTCCACCGCACCGGCCTGTGGAATCGCCACCAGTTGCGCGCCGTGCACGCCGAGCGCGCGCATGTACTCGGGGTAGTGCCGGTCGTAACAGATCGCGACGCCGATGCGGCCCACCGCGGTGTCGTACACGCGCGCGCCGGTGTCGCCGGGGTTGTAATAGGCCTTTTCGTGAAAACACGGGTAGTCGGTGATGTGCACCATGCGCGTCACGCCTAACAAGACGCCGCTGGCGTCGAACACCGGGGAGCTGTCGAAGTACCGGCTGGCCACGGCCTCTTCATAGAGATTGAATACGGTGACCAGCGACAGCGACTTCGCCTTGGCGCCGATCGCCCTCGTGCTGGGACCGGGAATTGGCTCCGCGATCTCTCGCGCGTTCCACTCCTCGTACTGCGGAAAGAACCGATCGACGGCCAGTTCGGGAAACACAACCATGTCCGCGCCGGACTCCTTGGCCTGTTCCATAGAGTCGAGTGCGCGCTGCAAGTTTTCGTCGCGGTCGGGGGAGCAGTGGTTTTGGATGAGAGCGAGACGCATGCTTAAAGTGAGAAGTGAGAAGTGAGAAGATAGTGAGAAGCGAGACGTAAGAAGTGAGAGGGCCACCTTTCCCGCTCCGGGGGGTGGGGTGGGGCCCTCTCACTTCTCACCGTTTTGCCTACACCCTACTAGTAAATCTCCGCCGAGCTTTGCAGTACGGTTTCCGTATCGCCACCGGCGACCAGCACGCGTCCATCCAGGAGGAGTGTGGCACTGTGCTCCCATCTCCCCGTGAGGAGGCTGCCGGTGTCGCTGAACGTTCCCGTGGCGGGATCGTAAATCTCGACCACGCCGAGGCCAATACCACCCAAAAGCCCGCCGGCCACCATGACCTTGCCGTCGGACAGGAGAGTGGCCGTTCCCACATGGTGCTGTGACGACATGCTTCCGGTCGCGCTGAAGGTACCACCCACGGGATCGTAGAGTTCTGCCGCCGTCCAGTTGGCCCCGACCACTAAAACTTGTCCGCTACCTACGGTGATGGCGTGAACGTTACAGCGTTGATTCACGTTGCTGCCGGTTGAGGTGAATAGTCCCGTCGTCGGATCCCAGATTTCACTTACGCCGAGACAAATGCCGAAACCAGGGGTCGTTGTTTGTATGCCGCTAGTGACTAACACTCGCCCGTCGGACAGCAACGCCGCGGCGTGGCCCGATCGATCGTCGGCCATGCTACCGGTTGTGGTGAACAGGCCGGTTGCAGGATCGTAGATCTCCGCTACCGCGGTTGTTTGCGGCTGGGCGTCTTGACCGCCCGTCACCAACACGCGTCCGTCTTGGAGAAGTGTAGCGGTATGGTAAATGTGATCCACGCTAGGACTGCCCGTAGCGCTGAACAATCCGGTCGCCGGATCATAGAGCTCGGCCGTTGTGGAGGCGGAAGTCCCACCGACGATCAGCACCTTTCCGTTGAGGAGCTTCGTAGCGGTGAGACCCTGGCCGTGTATGGTTGTCGGGGTGCCAACCGTCGCACCAAAGGCGCCGCCAACGGGATCGTACAGCTCGGCGGCCAGGGTGACCCATCCGACGACGAGCACCGTTCCGTCGTTCAGCAGCGTCGCGGTGTGGTCGCGGCGGGCCACCGCCATGCTTCCCGTGGTTGTCCACGGCTTGAGCATGTCGGTCGCAGCATTGTCCGTGATCGCGGCGCCGTTCACCGTGCCGGAAATGGTCGCGGTGCCGTCGGTGGTCCCGCTAGTCAATGTGGCGCTGTACGTCCCATTGCCGTTGTCAGTCACGGCGCTAAGACTGCCCAGCGTCGTCGACAATGTCACGTAATCCCCGCCGATGGTCAGTGCGGTTGACGTGGCGTCAACGAGCTGCACGGTGACAGCGGCGGTAGCGACACCGTCCGCGTCGATCGGACCCGCGGGAGCGGTGATCGTGGAGGTCAACTCCGATGCCGGACCCGAGGTCGGCGCGGGCGGAGTGGCGGGATCCACGATGCCGTCGAGTTCGGCTACGGCGGTGCCGACGGATGTGACTGTGAGGTCAGTGATCTCAAGAGTACTGAGCTCGTCCGTCGCTCCGCACTCGAGTGCCGCATAGAACACGCCCGTGGCGGGATCGAGATCGATAGCCTTCACTCGGCTACAACTGGGGTTGGAGTAGGTAAGGAGGCCGAGGTTCGGTCCGGAGCCTGTCGCGGTTTCCAGCGCGTAGAGGTTGGAGCTGGACGCGAGGAACAGCGAGTTGGTTCCATTGAATGCCATACCGCTGCCTTGGCCCCCGATTCCCGTGAGCCCGATGAGCGTGGCAAGGCCGGTGCTGGTATTGAACGTGTAGAGTGAGTGCATGCCTCCAGTGGCAAAGTGCCCGTAGAGCGTGCCGTCCGAGTGGAACGAAAGATCAGAGATCGCACCGTCGATTCCTGTCGTCCCGATCTCTGTGCCGACGCCGGTGGTCTGATCGATCGTGATCAATACCGCTGTGCCGTCGGACGCCCGCTGGGCTGCAGCATACAGTATGCCCGTTGCCGGATGGACATCCATCGCCCCGACACGGTTGAAGCCGATCATGCCGATCGGAGTGGCGACGCCTGTGGTGCGATCGATCGAGTACAAGGCCGACGGATTTGTGCCACCACTACCGGGACCTCCACCGCCGGATGTCGAGCCGATTAGGTCCGGCGGTGACGTACCACGGATCGTGACGATCGCTGTAGGTACCGCGACCGCGTTGACCGTGCCCGAGATGGTCGCGAAGCCCGGTGTCACACCGGCAGTGAGGATTGCGGAGTACGTACCGTCACCGTTGTCGGTCACCAACCCGAGCGCTCCCAAGTTGGTGGCCAAAGTGACCGCGTCGCCGCCGAAGGTCAGCGGATTGTCCGCCGCGTCGGCGAGTTGTGCCGTGACGGTCGATGTAGACCCGCCATCCGCCGGGATCGACGTCGGCGAACCGGTGATCGTGGTTTGCGCGGGATCCGCCATCACGAAGTCGACGGTGGCATCGTCGACGATTGCCTGGCCGTTCATCGTGCCGGTAATCGTCGCCGTCTCCACGATCAGGCTCGATGTCAACGTCGCGGTGTAGCTACCGTCGCCGTTGTCGATAACGGGAGTCAGCGTTCCCGCGGTCGTGGAAAGCACGATGTCACCACCGCCGCTCGTGATGTCCGTGCCGATAGCATCCTTGATTTGGACCGTGATCGTGGACGTGCTGATGCCGTCGGGTCGCAAGTTCGTTGGTGAAGCGGTGATGTCCGCCGTTGCGCCGCGGTTCCCCAAGCGCACCGTGCCGTTGCCTCCCACGGCCAGGATGCCCGGATTGGGGAGCCCAAAGACCCCGAAGAGGGCTTCAGTGGTCCCACTGACATCAGCGGTCCAGCTGATTCCGTCGTACTGGACGATCGTGCCGTTGCCTCCCACCGCGATGACCTCGCTCGATGACGTACCCCAGACCGAACGGAGGAACTCGATCGTGACCGCCGGGTTGGTCATGTCCGTCCAATTGAGCCCGTCGTAGTGGACGATCGTGCCGTTGGTACCGACTGCAAACACGTCGTCATTCGACGTGCCCCAGACCGTACGCAGGAACTCCGTGGTGGGGCTGCTCATTTGCGTCCACGACGCGCCGTCGTAGTGTAGGATGACACCCGCATCTCCGACGGCAAACACGTCATCCGTGGCGCTGCCCCACACCGACGTCAAGGCGGTTGTCACAGGAATCGGCATGGTGTTCCACGACGTGCCGTCGTAATGGAGGGCCACGCCCGTTCCGCCAAAGCCACCCACGGCGAAGACGTCGTTGATCGCGGCGCCCCAGACGCCCTGCAGGAACTCGCCGGTCGGTGTCGTTTCGAGGGTCCAATTGGCTCCCATGTCGCCGGTGCTGACGATGGTGCCGCCACTGCCCACGGCCCACACCGTGAATTCGTCCACACCCCACACTCTCCGCAGTCCTACGCCTACCCCCGAGGTTTGCGGCGTCCAACCCGTGCCGTCGTTGTACAGGATCCTGCCGGCCGCACCGACCGCATACATCGCGGTGGAAGAGGTGCCCCAAATGTCGTACAGGAGTTCCGGTACGCCGCTGGCCGGGCCGTCACTCCAGTAGTTGGCCGGTACGGAACTCGGATCCGTCACGGTGACGAGCGCATAGCCCTCGATGCCATCCGTTTCTGCCACAACGACCGTCTGCCCGTTGCCGACCCCATCGACCCGACCGTCAGTTGCGTCGGCGACGTTGGTGTTCGACGTGTACCAGTTGAAGATCTTCCCTGCAATCGGCGTGTCCGTGGCATCGCGTGCTTCCGCGGTGAAATTCGCGCTCTGTCCGATACCGCGGAGGGTGGCGCTGGTCGGCGTGATGACCACCTTGGCGACCGCGACGCTCGACACGGTGATCGTCGCCGTGGCGCTGATGTTTTCGCTGGAGAACGTGATGGTGGCGGTCCCGAGGGATTGGCCGGTCACCAAGCCGGAGCCGTCCACGCTAGCAATGACGCCGTCGCTGGTGGACCAGATGGCCTCCCGACCGAACAGCTCGCCGCCGCCGATATCAAAGGTCCGCCCCGTCAGTTGTACGGTGCTACTCGGAAGAATCGTGGCCGTCGTGGGGTCGACCGTCACCGAGGTGACGGGCTCGGCGGTGACGTTGATCAACAGTTCGTAGTGCCCAACCGTTGACTGCCCGAAGCTGGTGACTCGAATGAAATACCGGCCGTCCACGGGGATCGCGACGTCAGACACGCGGGACTCGACGGTCGTGCCGTCTCGGTCATCATTCGTGGCGATCACGGTAAGGCTGGGATCGTATATGTCCACCTGGGGGTCGAGCGGCGAGGTCCCCGAGGTCCCCGAGGTTCCCGAGGCTGCCGAGATGACCGCCGCGGCCGCCTCCCCCGACGGCGGAGACGTCAACGACTCGGTCAGCACATCGACCGTGAGGGTCGCGTCGGTGGTGAGGTCGATGGCAAACCAGTCCTCATCGGTGGCCGGGTAGATGTTGTAATTGCCGTATTGCCCGTTGGCCCCGCGGCCGACACCGAGCGACGGCGCACCCGTGTTGTCGTCGCCCGTGGGATTGACATCGACCACCACGTCTATCAATACAGGGTCGGAGGGTTTGGCCTGCGCGGCCGGCACGTTGTTGTTCTCCGCTCGCACGCGCATCCAGTTGGCTACCGGCGCAACCACGGTAATGATGACGTTTGTGCCGGTCGTGGAAAGCGTCGTCGGATTAGAGAAGCTCGGGTCCGTATCCAGCTCGAAGAAATAACCGGTGGCGGTTGGAACCGCCGAAAAGTCGACGTCAAAAGCAAACTCCGACGTCTGCGCCGGCAGCGTCGGATCGATGACGGGCAAGAACGATCCAAACGAAATGACGGCGTTGCTGGTCTGGTCCGAGACCACTGTGACGCTGTTGCTGATTCCGTACTCCGAGACGAGCTCCCCGCCGAGATCGGTATCGATGCCCAAAAGCTCCACCGAATACGTGCCTGCCGGTAGCTGGTCGATGGTCACGTCGACGCTGCCGTCGGCATTGGGTGTGAAGTCCAGGGTTCTGGTGTCGGGACCGCTCAGGTTGACACGGAGAAGGTCACGCCGGGGTGGTGCCGCCGCCGCTGCCTGAGGGGTGGCCTGAGCCGCTGCTTGCTCGGGTCCAAGATCCCGATCGCGCGTGTCGTCCGCGGTGAGTACCGAAGCTCGGGGGGGGCCCTGGTGGTCGCAGTACGTGGGCGTGCCTCAACTGCTGATGCCTCGGCGTCCGCAGCCGCGCTGGCCTCGGCTTTGGCGTTCTCATAGGGCACGACCGTGATCGTGAGTCTCCCCGTGCCGTCGGGACTCATCGGGTCGCCCTCACAGGCCAGGATGGCCGTGGTCGAGAGTACGGCCAGCCACACGAGCGGCGTGATGTGCAGGTGGCGCACCGGGGGCGTGCACAGGCGGATCAGCGAGCGTAGGTCGGTTCTCAAGCCACTCCCTCGCCTATCGTGCCGGGATCGCGATGCGGATGCTTCCAAGACCGCTGCCGGGGCCAGGTCCCGGACCCGGGCCGCCGTTTTCTTTGGGCTTCAAGAGAAATGCCGCCGCGGCCCCGCCTCCGGCCAGCAGCGCCACCACCGCGATAATCGCCCCGCTCCCGCCGCCACCACCTTGCGGGCTGATCTGTGCCCCTGGGGGCTGGGGGCTCCTCCACCGGCGTCTCCTGTTGGGCGAGGATCGCGGGCGTCAGCAGGAGCTGATTGGCCACACCGGCATCGATGGTCACCGTCGTCGCATTCTGCACCGCGCCGCTGGCCACCAACTCGACCCGGTACCGTCCCTCGGGGCCGGAGAACGTGAACGGCAGGGTGTTCTGCTGCGCCAATTCGGGCCAATGCCAGTCTTCCAGCGGCGCGATGCGTGCCGTGGCGTTGGTCATGTTCGATCGCAACGCCACCGAGCCATAACGATGCTGCTCGGCCGCCGCCACTTGCAGGGCCGTGAGCAGGGAACCGCTCGCGAGGTTGCGGCGCGCCTGGTTGGTGATGGACGCGACATCGGTGGCGCGAATGGCGCTCGAGCCGCCGGACGCGAGACCGACGATGACGCCGTCTTGATTGATCACGGGTGCCCCGAGCTGACCCAATCCGAACGTCTGCCTCAGGCGCAACGGCCCGGACGATGGGGCAGCGGCAATTTGCGTGCGCCGGGTCTGCGTGTTTTGGCAGTTGGGTTGGCCCACCACCCACACGAAATCGTTCGCACTCGGGTCCGGTCCGACCGGCAGCTCGCCGGTGCGCTGCACCGGCACGTGCAACACCGCGAGATCGCTGGGGGCGTCGTATGCGGCGACGCGTACCCGGCTCGTCAAACGCTGTCCGCTCGGCAGCACGACGACGATCGAGTCCGCGCCACGGATGGCCAGGTACGTGGTGAGCAGCAGATTGGCCCCGACAAATCCACCCACGCGACAATCTTGGGCGAAACCAAAGCTGTACGGTTCAATACGGCTCACCAACGCCAGACTGGCGTTGGACGTGCTGTCCGGCAGGACGGAATCCGGTGTGACCGCGGGCTGCACCTCGGGCTGCTGAATCGCCGCCCGCACCGTGATCACAACCGTCGAGCGAATGTTTCCGGACCGCGCTTCGATTTGCGCGATGCCGGATGACAGCGCCGTGACCGTGGCGAAGTTCGGCACGTTCTGATCGAACGCCACGCTGGCCACGGCCAGATTGTTGGAGACCCAGGTGAGCTGCACCGTGGTCGTGATCGGGTTGCCGCGCGCGTCGAACAGCGTGGCAATGACGGTCCCTTGCTCACCGACCTCGAGGTTGAGGTCGGCGGGCAGCACCTGAATCTCCGCCACCTGGGCGGTGGACGGTCTCGTCACCGCGCTCAGTGTTACGACAACACAGGGGACAATCCAGCGAATCCGGGGCATGAAACGATCTCTAAGTCAGAGTGGCTCTAGGGGTTATGGCTAACATGCAGGCAGGGACGGGCCCCGGCAAGGGCGGACGCGATGAGGTGGAAAAACCTACGGAATGCTTGCCGGAACGGCCTAGCGGGCCCCGGAGAACCCTCGAATGGTTGACGTGAGACGGGAGAGGGCCACCCTTCCGACCTGGGGAGCGGGGCAGGGCCCTCTTACTCCTCACCTCTCACCTCGTACCTTTTTCCCTACACCTAGCTTACGTATCTGTCACTGTCCGTTCGCGCCCGTCAGCACCCAGACGTCGTTGAACGCTGTTACCCCGTCGTTGCCACCGAAGATGATCATCCGATTTGTTCCTGGATCATACACTGCACTAAAACTATTCATTGGGAGTGGCGCCGTTCCGGTCGGTGCAAGCTGTGTCCACATCGGAGTGGTCAGCCCGTTGGCACCACTGAGCACCCAGACGTCGTTCAACTGCGTAGCACTATTGGAGCCACCGAAGATCGTCATCCGGTTCGTTGACACGTCGTAGACAGCGGCGAACGCGTTCCGACCTGGCGGCAGGGTCCCCGAAGGCGCCAGCTGCATCCAGTTAGGAGTCCCACCCAGGCCATTGGCGTTGGTGAGCACCCAGACGTCGTTCAGGAAAGGTGTGGCGACTGGACCGCCGCCAAACACGATCATCCGGTTGGAGCCAGGATCATACCCGGCCTCGTGACCTTGTCTGGCAGAGTTGATCGGTGTGCCGGGGGTGAGCGGTGTCCAGGTGGGCGTACCTCCAAGGCCGTTGGCATTGGTCAGCACCCACGCGTCACTATAGTACGTCGCGAAACAGTCGTTTCCTCCGAAAACGGTGAGCCGGTTGGACGCTGCGTCATACACCATCGACGGGTTCGCCCTCGGGGCCGGACCTGCTGCCGGAAGGAGCTGGGTCCAGGTTGGCGTCTCACCCACCCCGTTGGCATTCGACAGGACCCACACGTCGGCGCTACACGGCGAAGTGCTCCCGAAGGCACCACCGAACACGATCATTCGGTTGTTCGCTGCATCGTACACCCCTTCATGGAGCCACCGTCCCGCGGGAGGCCCTCCAGATGGCGATACGGAACTCCAGGTTGGGCTGCCTACCCCGTTGGCGTCGGTGAGGCTCCAGAGGTCGTTCAGATTCGTGAGACCTGCTCGTCCGCCAAAGGCTACCATTTGATTCGTGGTTTCATCGTAAAAGGTAGCGTGATTGCTGCGACCCGTGGGCGGCGTACCAGTCGGCGCGAGCTGAATCCACTGCGGGGACGACGGCGAGCCCGCCACAATCTGAAAACCGTTTACGGTATTTTGGTCGAAAACGTCAGCCGCATTTGTTACCGTGATCACCAATGGCTCACCAACACCCAAACTTACTGTATGAACTGAATGGGTTTGCCCGGCCACGTATCCCGGGAAGTTGTCGGAGGTCGGGGCAACGAGCACGGCGCCAACACCATTCACGTCCACGGTCGCACTCCGACTGCTTGGAAAAGCTGGATCCCAGGCGTACGTGTATACGGTGTACGTAGTCGCCGCGAGTCCGTCTATTGTGAAGACCACAGCCACCCCCACTCCTGGCAGAGCATTCCAACCGTCGTCCAGCAATGCCTCGTCGTCACCACTAGTAGAAGCGTTGTCGAGAACTCGTCCACCACAGCAGCCCTCCTGCGAGTTCGTAACAGTCACACCGGTCGGGTTGCCTGAGATATCAACCATTGATTGGGGCCCGAACGCCAGTACATCCAGTTCAGTCCAGACCCCTGCAACACCGGCGGCACCGAACGAGTTAGACGGAAGCCCCGACGATTGACCATCCGAACGCTGAATGTCCACATTGAATTGTGCGATTGACGGGGCGTTCGCCACCGTGATCGTCGCCGATGCGCTGATGGTTTCGCTGGAGAACGTGATGGTGGCGGTCCCGACGGATTGGCCGGTCACCAAGCCGGAGCCGTCCACGGTGGCGACGAGATCGTCGCTGCTGGACCAGAGGGCCTCCCGGCCGAACAACTCGACGTTGAACTGATCGAACGTCCGCCCCGTCAGTTGTACGGTGCTGCTTGGAAGAATCGAGGCCGTCGTGGGGTCGACCGTCACCGAGGTGACGGGCTCGGCGTTGACGTTGATCAACAGTTCGTAGTGCCCAACCGTTGATTGCGCGAAGCTGGTGACCCGAATGAAATACCGGCCGTCCACGGGCACCGGGACGTCAGACACGCGCGACTCGACGGTTCCTGTGACTCTGTCATCATTGGTGGCGATCACGGTGAGGCTGGGATCGTATATGTCCACCACCGGGTCGAGCGGCGAGGTGCCCGAGGCTGCCGAGAGGACCGGCGGAGCCGCCTCCCCCGACGGCGGAGACGTCAACGACTCGGTCAGCACATCGACCGTGAGGGTCGCGTCGGTGGTGAGGTCGATGGCAAACCAATCCTCATCGGTTGCCGGGTAGATGTTGTAGTTGCCGTATTGCCCGTTGGCCCCGCGGCCCACACCGAACGACGGCGCAGTCGTGTTGTCGGTGCCGGTGGGATTGACATCGATCACCACGTCTATCAATACGGGGTCGGAGGGTTTGGCCTGCGTGGCCGGCACGTTGGTGTTCTCCGCGCGCACGCGCATCCAGTTGGCGACCGGCGCAACCACGGTAATGATGACGTTTGTGCCGGTCGTGGAAAGCGTCGTCGGATTAGAGAAGCTCGGGTCCGTATCCAGCTCGAAGAAATAGCCGGTGGCGGTTGGAACCGCCGAAAAGTCGACGTCAAAAGCAAACTCCGACGTTTGCGCCGGCAGCGTCGGATCGATGACGGGCAAGAACGATCCAAACGAAATGACGGCGTTGCTGGTCTGGTCCGAGACCACTGTGACGCTGTTGCTGATTCCGTACTCCGAGACGAGCTCCCCGCCGAGATCGGTATCGATGCCCAAAAGCTCCACCGAATACGTGCCTGCCGGTAGCTGGTCGATGGTCACGTCGACGCTGCCGTCGGCATTGGGGGTGAAGTCCAGGGTTCTGGTGTCGGGACCGCTCAGGTTGACACGGAGAAGGTCACGCCGGGGTGGTGCCGCCGCTGCTGCCTGAGGGGTGGCCTGAGCCGCTGCTTGCTCGGGTCCAAGGTTGAGCTCGCGTTCTTGCTCGGGTCCAAGATTGCGAACGCGTGTGTCGTCCGCGGTGAGTACCGAAGGTCGGGCGGTGCCCCTGTTGGTCCTGGTCCTTGGGCCTGACTCAGCTTCTGATGAATCGGCGTCTGCAGCAGTGCTGGCCCCGGCCTTGGCGTTCTCATAGGGCACGACCGTGATCGTGAGTCTGCCCCCGGGTGCCGTCGGGACCCATCGGGTCTTCCTTACATGCCAGGATGGCCGTGGTCGAGAGGACGGCCAGCCACACGAGCGGCGTGACGCGCAGGTGGCGCACGGGTGGCGTGCACAGGCGGATCAGCGAGATGGGGTCGATGCTCACGCCACTTCGTCGCTATCGTGCCGGGATCGCGATGCGGATGCTGCCGAGACCGCTGCCGGGGCCAGGTCCCGGACCCGGGCCGCCGTTTTCTTTGGGCTTCAAGAGAAATGCCGCCGCGGCCCCGCCTCCGGCCAGCAGCGCCACCACCGCGATAATCGCCCCGCTCCCGCCGCCACCACCTTGCGGGCTGATCTGTGCCCCTGGGGGCTGGGGCTCCTCCACCGGCGTCTCCTGTTGGGCGAGGATCGCGGGCGTCAGCAGGAGCTGATTGGCCACACCGGCATCGATGGTCACCGTCGTCGCATTCTGCACCGCGCCGCTGGCCACCAACTCGACCCGGTACCGTCCCTCGGGGCCGGAGAACGTGAACGGCAAGGTGTTCTGCTGCGCCAATTCGGGCCAGTGCCAGTCTTCCAGTGGCGCGATGCGGGCGGTGGCGTTGGTCATGTTCGAGCGCAACGCCACTGAGCCATAGCGATGCTGTTCGGCCTGGGCCACTTGCATGGCCGAGAGCAAGGATCCGCTCGCGAGATTGCGTCGCGCCTGGGTGGTGATGGATGCGACATCGGTGGCGCGAATGGCGCTCGAGCCGCCGGACGCGAGACCGACGATGACGCCGTCTTGATTGATCACGGGTGCCCCGAGCTGACCCAATCCGAACGTCTGCCTCAGGCGCAACGGCCCGGACGATGGGGCAGCGGCAATTTGCGTGCGCCGGGTCTGCGTGTTTTGGCAGTTGGGTTGGCCCACCACCCACACGAAATCGTTCGCACTCGGGTCCGGTCCGACCGGCAGCTCGCCGGTGCGCTGCACCGGCACGTGCAACACCGCGAGATCGCTGGGGGCGTCGTATGCGGCGACGCGTACCCGGCTCGTCAAACGCTGTCCGCTCGGCAGCACGACGACGATCGAGTCCGCGCCACGGATGGCCAGGTACGTGGTGAGCAGCAGATTGGCCCCGACAAATCCACCCACGCGACAGTCTTGGGCGAAACCAAAGCTGTACGGTTCAAGACGGCTCACCAGCGCCAGACTGGCGTTGGACGTGCTGTCCGGCAGGACGGAATCCGGTGTGATCGCGGGCTGTACCTCGGGCTGCTGAATCGCCGCCCGCACCGTGATCACAACCGTCGAGCGAATGTTTCCGGACCGCGCTTCGATTTGCGCGATGCCGGATGACAGTGCCGTGACCGTGGCGAAGTTCGGCACGTTCTGATCGAAGGCCACGCTGGCCACGGCCAGATTGTTGGAGACCCAGGTGAGCTGCACCGCGGTCGTGATCGGGTTGCCGCGCGCATCGAACAGCGTAGCGATGACGGTCCCTTGCTCACCGACCGCGAGATTGAGGTCGGCGGGCAGGACCTGAATCTCCGCCACCTGGGCGGTGGACGGTCTCGTCACCGCGCTCAGTGTTACGACAACACAGGGTACAATCCAGCGAATCCTGGGCATGAACGATCTCTAAGTCAGAGTGGCGCTAGGGGTTATGGCTAACATGCAGGCCGGGACGGGCCCCGGCAAGGGCGGTCGCAATGAGGTAGAAAAACCTACGGAATGCTTGCCGGAACGTCCTAGCGGGCCCCGAAAAGCCCTCGCAGCCGCTTGCGAAGTCCCTCCGACCACGGACCGCCAGCGGCCCCGAGAGCCTCGCGCAACGCGGTTGCGGACTCGAACCGTTCCTCTGGGTTCTTGGCCGCGCCGCGTTCGAGCACGGTGACGATCGCTTCCGGGATGTCGGGGCGCAGGCGACGCAGATTAGGCAGGTCGCCGGCAATCTTGCGGGCCAAGACCGCCTCGACGCTCGAGTCCTGAAACGGTGCACGGCCGGTTAGCGCACTGATCCCCACCACGGACAACGCATAGAGATCTGCTCGATAGTCCACTGTCTCTCCGAGCATTTGTTCGGGTGCGGCGTATTCCGGTGTTCCCGAATGCGAACGCGGGGTCCGCGTACGCTCTTCGTGCAACGCGATTGCCAAGCCGAAGTCGGTGATTTGCACGCTGCCGTCCCGACCGTCGATGAGGATATTTTCGGGTTTGAGATCGCGGTGTACGAGCTCCTGTGCATGGGCGTGTTCCAACGCACCGAGCGCTTGTTGCATCATCGTGACCCAACGATCGAGCGCCATCGGTCCCTCGATATCGAGTAGCCGCGCGAGGCTCGCTCCCGGGATGTATTCCATCGTGTACCACAACAATCCGGCGCGGCTGCCGATGCCGTAGATGCTCACGATGTTGGAGTGATCGAGCTGTGCGGCGAGCTGAGCCTCGGTGCGAAAGCGTTCCGCGACTTCGGGATTCGTCGAGAGATAGGGATGAAGCACCTTGAGAGCCACTTCCCGCTCTAAACTCAGGTCGCGCACTCGATATACGCTTCCGAAGCCACCGGCTCCGAGTTCGTCGAGCAATTCGTATTGGTCCCCCAGCGCGCGGCGGAGCTGGCGTTCCCAGGCTTGCTGATCGTCGTTGGCCGTCGTGGCGGCTGGGTCGACGGCGGGGGTGACGATCTCACCCATGACCGAGGCGAGGTGTTCGGCCATGTCTGCGGCGCTGAGATAGCGGTTCTTTGGGTCGTGCTGCAATGCGCGCATGAGCATTTTGTCGAGAATCTGCGGCGTGTTGCGGCGCAACCGGCTTGGTGGCCGAATGGCTTTGGGATCCGACGCGGGCGCTTGGCCCGTCAAGGTGAAGTAGAGCAGTGCCGCTACGTTGTAGATGTCGCTCGCCGGCTCGCCAAAGTGGCCGTGCCAGGTTTCCGGGGCCAAAAACGAAACCGAGATTTCTTCTTGATCCGGGTCCGCCAACTTGAGGCAACGATTGGCGTAACGGAGATCGGTAATGACAGTGCGTTGTGCCCGATCCATCATCACGGTCGTGGGAATGATGCGCCGCAGGACGATGTTCTTGGAGTGTGCGTACTCCAGCGCTGAAAAGAGATCGCGGGCGAGGCGCAGCACGAACGGAATCGATCGGGGCCCACGGGCGACCGCGTCCGCAACGCTCTCTCCCTCGGTCCACTGGCTCACGCGGAACGCCCAATCACCCTCGTAACCGCCGGAGTAGATCCGTCGGATCGTAAGATGGTCGAGCGCGGCCATCAATTCGGTTTCGGCCTCAAACCAACGTCGGTTCCTGCCACCCGGGATGAGGTGCAGGCGAAGCGCCGACCGGCGTTTGAGCACCATGTCGCGTGCCACAAACAAGACCCGGGTCGACGAGCCTGCCACGACCCGCTCGAGCTCAAACCGCCCTTCGAAAACTCTTTGTACGTCCAAAAACAGCTGGGTGAGATCCGCCTGGGGCGCTACCGAGGCTTCGGACGTGATTTCTTGTGTCTCCAATCGGCCAAACCGCGATTTGGGGAGTGGTGAAGATAACCTAGGTGGGAACCGTGCGGGCGGGTGGCTACGGCTTCCGCCGCTCGTGTCGAGCCCGTAATTTTTGGTTTATGCCGTATCTCAAGCTGCGGGACGCCCGCTCCGGTGACGTGTTCGAATTCGAGCGCGAAGAGGTGCGGGTGGGACGAGCTTCCGATCTCGAATTGACGTTGGAGGGTGAGGGTAGTGACGTCGTATCGGGAAACCACGCCCGTCTGGCGTTTCGGGATGGAATGTGGGTGCTCGAGGATATGAGGAGTACCAACGGGACTTTCCTCGACGAAGTACGCCTGACTGTCGGCCAATCAGTCCCGATAGCCACCGGTAGCGTCGTGGGATTTGGGGGCGCGGGACCGCGGTTTCATGTGGAGGCGGCCGCGGAACGGAGACTGATCCCCACGGTCGTGGAAAGAAAGCCGGTCGCGTCGCCCAACGACAAGACCGTTCCGATGGATGGGTTGCCGGAAGCTCCACCCAAGCCGACTCCACCAGCCGAGAAGGACACCGTCGAACGCAAAATAAAGATTACGCTTCGTGAGGATCGAACCGGGGACGTCGTCACTGCCGAAGGTGCGCGCTTGAGGATCGGCCGCGGCCGCGAGTGTGAGTTACGTCCCGTACAAGAAGGTGACACGACCGTCTCTCGCGTTCACGCCGAAATCGCGCTCAGACCCGACGGGGCGATTGTGATCCGCGACGCCCAATCGCGCAACGGCACTTCCGTCAACGGCATCCAACTGACAGCAGAGTATGAGATCCGCGAGGGAGATTTCATCGTTCTTGGTAACGAGGGTCCTCATCTCGTGGTCGCGACACTCGAGGGCGGCCGCCAACTCGGACCGCGGCCGGCGGCAGCGGCCTCTGCCGCGTCGCCTCAACAAGAAGAAGCCGATGGCAAAGCGGCGGGGCGCAAATCGCGGCGCAGCTTTGGGGGCAAGGGGCGGACCGTATTTGTGCGCGAGTTGGTCGAAGAGACCTCGAAGAAAAGCTCGGCGACGCTCCGCAGAGTTGTCTGGAGTTTCACGTTCCTGCTCGTGGGCGGCGTAGGGGGAATGTACTGGTACATCGATCGGCAGGCCCGGCAAACGGAGGCCGCACTCGAGCAGCAACGCCAGGCGTTAGCGGCGCAGCAAGTGATTGCTGATTCGATTCAGGCGGCGGCCACCGCGGAATATGAAAGACTACGACAAGATCTCGATCTGGCCCGGTCGAGTTCAGCGCCTGCGGCCGTGGTCGACAGCTTGCGTCAGGCGCTCGTGGAAGCGGAAGCCCGAACGGAGGCGCTCGCGCAATCACTGCGTCGCGCGCAAACCGAACTCGACGGACAGTTGGCACGGGCAGATTCACTGCGGAAAATCAGGGAGTCGGAATTGGCACGCCTGCGCTCCGAGATGACAGCGGCGGCTCAGAGCAGTGTGTCGCAGGAACTGCTCGACAGTCTCCGTCAGGCCGTCGGCAATGCCGAACAACAGTTGGCCGGTATCGAGGGGCGAGTGCGGGCCGTGCGCGGCGTGGACCTCGCGTCGGTGGCGCAGACCAATCAGGGCGCCGTGGGGTTGGTGTCCGCATACATTCGCGGGCGAATCTTCGACGGCTCTGGCTTCGCCATCACCGCTTCGGGATATTTCCTCACCAACCGGCATGTGGTGTTGCAGAACGGCGCGCGGGCGGATTCGGTTTTCGTAACGATGGCCGATCAGCGCCGCATGATCCGCGCCGACATCGTCAACGTCGCGCAACCGACCGGTCCGGATCTCGCCGTCTTGAGAATCCGCAACTACGGCGGGCCACATGTTCCCCGCGTTGACTGGGACGCGACGAAGGCGAGACAGGGCGAACCCGCGGCGTTGATTGGTTTTCCGGCGGGCCTCGCCGCCGCTCTCGATCGAACGCAAACCATTCGTACGTCCATGGCGGGCGGAATCTTTAGTCAGGTGACACCCGACGAAATCCGATTCGACGGGTTCACGGTCGGGGGATCGTCCGGTAGCCCCATTCTCAATGCCTCGGGTGAGGTGGTAGCCGTGCACCGCGCCGGACTCGCCGAAGCCGCCGGGCTCGCGTTTGCGGTACCGGTGCGGCTGGCGATTCCGTTGTTGCCCCCGGCGGCGCGGGCCGAGGCGGGTATCCGGTGAGGTAGGTTGTAGGGTGTGGGGTGTGGGGTGTGGGGTGCTGCGATGCGAAAACCCTACACCTTACACCCTACAACCTATACCCTACAACCTATACCCAGCCACTACCTCCCCGGAGGCTTCATCCGGTCCGGCCAGCCGTTGCGCGTCGTAGGATCCAACGCATCCCGGAGGCTGTCGCCGATGAGGCTGGTCGCGACGACCGCCATGACCAAAACGATTCCCGGTAGGATGGCGATCCACGGTGCGTGCACCAGCGCATCGCGGCCGGTGGCGATCATGTTTCCCCACGACGGCGCCGGGGGAGGTACCCCGATCCCGAGGAACGAGAGGCCCGATTCAAGCGTGATCGCGTTTCCAACGGCCAGGGCGGCGGCGACGATCACCGGCGTCATGGTGTTCGGGAGGAGATGATGCCACACGAGGCGGGGGCCGGAAACACCCATCGCCCGGGCTGCCTCCAGGTAGGGACGCGCCAGGATCCCTTTGACCTCGGCGCGTGCGAGACGGGCGATGCCCATCCAGCCGGTCAAGCCCAGTACCAGCACGACCAGCCATAAACTTGGCTCCCACAATGCAGCCAGCGTGAGCAACACCACCAGACGCGGTATGGCTAGGACGGTATCCGTGATGGCCATCAGCACGCGCTCGATCCAGCCTCCTCCGAGCGCCGCCGAGATTCCCACCACACAACCGACCAATACCGATACGGCCACCGATAGGGTCCCGACCGTCAACGAAATCCTGGCCCCGTACATCAATCGTGAGAGAATGTCGCGGCCAAAACGGTCAGTGCCGAGCCAATAGGTGGTGCCGTCCGGACCGGAGCTGAACGGCGCCAGAAACCGCGTGCGCAGGATGTCCGGCTGCGCGTTGGGATCGAGCGGCGCCAGGATGGGGGCCAGTACGGCCACGAACGCGAAAGTTGCGAGAATGGCGAGCCCGACCACGGCACGGCGATCACGAACGAGAGCGCCTGCGCCGGTCACCTTCCGCCCTCCCGCATCCGGGGGTCGACCACTGCGTAGAGCAGATCGGCCAGGAGATTGCCTCCCACGACCAGAACGGCGAAAATTGCCGTAGTCGCCATAACGACGGGATAATCTCGAGCCGTTACGGCAGTCACGATTTCACGACCCATCCCCGGCCAGGCAAAAATGACCTCGACAAACACGGTGCCGGAGAAAAGAGCGGGCAGGGAAAGCCCGAGGAGTGTAATGACCGGAACCAGCGCGTTACGGATGACGTATCGTCCTTCTACCACGGGCCAGGATAGTCCCCGGGCTCGTGCCGCGTTGACGAACGCGTGACCCCGCGTTTCGAGTACGGCGCCCCGCACGAAGCGGGACGTTCCGGCGATACCGATCAAACTCAACGTGATGAGGGGGAGCGCCAGGTGGCGAACTCGATCCACGAGCCGGCCCCACGGAGTGAGAAAATCCGCGTCCAGCGACGCGACGCCCATCGCCGGGAACTGCAACCACGCCGGCCATCCGTAACGCGCCGACGCGTACGCGAACGTGAGCACGAGCATGATCGCGATCCAATAGGCGGGCATACCGAACACGATCAGGTTTCCCACAGTGAGTGTGGTATCCCACGGCGTGCGTCGTTTGGCAGCTTGGAACGCTCCGATGAGTATGCCGATGCAGTAGGTGAGCGCGAGGGAACCGCCAGACAGCAGGAGAGTATGGGGGAGAGCGTCGCGAATGATGTTGGATACCGGGCGTTGTTGCGCGATGCTCGTTCCCCAGTTTCCTCCAGCGAAATCGGCGAGCCACATCGCGTACCGCACCGGGAGCGGCCGGTCGAGGCCCAAGGCCTCTCGCGCGTTGGCCAGGTCGGCCTCGGTGGCTCCGGGCGCAGCCCAGAGGCGCGCCGGATCGCCAGGAGCCAGGTTTAACAAGAGGAAAGTGACGGTGACGACCGCGAAGACCAGGCCGATCCCAATCGCCATCCGACTTGTGGCTTTGCGCAGCATCAAGAAGACTTGGTGGCGCCGGGCGACCGCGTCAACCTTTGGTGGGAGATTCGCCGGGGCGATCGTGCTCGGAGTGGCAGCGTGCGCTTCACCGCCGCGGCCGCCGCTGACCACGGTATTCTTCGCGTCGGGAGCTGACCTGCAATCCATCAACCCGCTGGTCACCGTTCACCCGTTGGCGAAGCAGGTTCAGAAGCACGTGCTGTTCATGACCCTTGCCACGTACGACAGCACTCTCCAACCTAGGCCGAGGCTCGCGTCCTGGCGCTGGAACGAGCGTCGTACGACGCTGACCTTCTCGCTGCGGGACGACATCACCTGGCATGATGGCGTGCAGACGACCGCAGACGATGTCGTCTGGACTTTGGAACAAGCGCGCGATCCCGCCGTGGCGTATCCGCGAGCGCGCGATCTCGCCGCCGTGGCCGCCGTGGTAAAGCTCGACTCGCTGTCTGTCGAGTTGAGGTTCGACCGTGCACAACCCGTTTTTCCGGACGTACTCACCGATCTTGCCATTCTGCCCAGACACCATTTCGACGGCGTGGGAGGGGCGGGCCTTCGCACCGCGGCATTCAACTCGCAGCCAATCGGCAACGGTCCTTTCGAGTTCGTCGAGTATCGACCGAACCAGCGTTGGGTCTTTCGACGTGCCGAGGGGTTTCCCGAGGTGCTCGGCCGGCCACGGGTGGAGCGTTTCGTCGTGGTGGTGGTGGACGAAGCGACCACAAAACTGGCCGCACTCACGTCGGGCGAATTGGATTTTGCAGGGATAAACCCCGCACACGCGTCGTTCGTAGAGAGCGATCCACACCTCGCGGTAGTCGATTATCCAGTGCAATTCGCGACCGCGTTGTTCTGGAATCATCGACGCGAGCCATTCGACGATCCACGGATGAGGCGGGCACTCACGCTCGCGTTAGACCGAGAGTTGCTCGTCGAGGCCTACCTGTATGGTTTCGGGGCACTAGCGGACGGGCCGGTATCGCCGGACCATCCGTGGTTCACTGCGCCCGACCCATCGACATATGACTTGTCGGAAGCGGAACGCCTCTTGGATGAGCTGGGCTGGCGGCGCGCTGGTGGGAGCGGGAGCGACGAAATCCGGAGTCGTGACGGGGGGAAGCTCGAGTTCACGTTGCTGGCCGTCGGTACCGGTGACAACGCCCTGGAGCAAATGATCCAGGCGCAATTGCGGAGGGTTGGTGTGGCCGTAGACATTCGGCCGTTGGAACTCACGACGTTCCTGGGGCTGGCACAGGGGGCGGAGCGTGACTTTGACGTTCTGGTGAGCGGCATTTCCGGAGATTTGTCCCTGGGGCACGTGGCAGCCCTATTTAGAGGTGGCGAACCCGGGCCGCTGGCGTATTCCGGGTATCGGAATGCTAGCTTTGATCTTGCGGTGCAGCGCGCGGCGCGTGCCGAGTCGGCGTCCGAACTCGCGCAGGCGTGGCGCGATGCGCAAAGTATCCTGGCCAGAGACATGCCGGCAACGTGGTTGTACCACTCGCGGGGAGTGCAGGGCGTGAACCGGCGAGTGCGGGGCGTGCGTCTCGACCTCCGCGGCGAGTTGGCCGGCGTGACGAATTGGTGGATCGCAAACGAGGAGGGTTCGGAGTGAGCTTTCACGCGAGGGCGCCGGTACGAATCGATTTTGCCGGTGGCTGGTCGGACGTTCCGGACTTTGCCGACACCGAGGGCGGCGCGGTCGCGAACGCGGCCATCACACTCTACGCCAGCGTCGAGTGCATACTCGGTGGCGGTGGCTACCGGATTCACGCGCGAGACATCGGCGAACGCGTTTTGATCCGGACTCCTAGGGACGTATCGTACGACGGAAAGCTCGATCTCCACAAGGCAGCGCTGAATATGATGCCGGTGCCCGGCGGGGTGGAAATCATCACGTGGTCGGACGTTCCAGCAGGGTCGGGCCTCGGCGCATCGGGCTCGTTGGATGTCGCATTGTTGCACGGCTTGGCGCAGTGTAGGGAAGAAGAATACGACAGCACGGAGCTGGCCGAAATGGGGTTTCTTTTGGAGACCTCCGAGCTGAGGCTGGCAGGAGGTCGGCAAGATCAGTACGCAGCGGCGCTGGGTGGCTTTCACGAACTGGTGTTTGGTGCGGGCAGTGGGGTTGAGATACAGCCTATGCAGATTACGGAAGAAGTGGCCGCCGACCTCGCGGAACACCTGACGCTGGTGTACACGGGACAATCACACTTCTCCTCACAGACCCACGACCGTGTGTGGGCGTCTTATCAGGACGATCGGGATGGCGTGAAGGACGCGATCCTCACGATGCGAGATCTCGTCGCGCCGGTCAGCGACGCAATCAGCGCCGGCGACTGGCAAAAGCTGGCGGGCCTGATCGACGAGAATTGGCAACAACAACAACGGCTCGATGCGACGATCTCGACCAAGGCCACACAGGACATCGAGGCTGCCGTGCGCGGTGCGGGCGCGTGGGGGGTAAAGGCAACGGGTGCGGGCGCCGGCGGGTGTCTGATCGTTGCCGGACCCGCGGAGAAGGGCGCCGAAATCGCTACGGCTGCGGAGTCCGCGGCAGGCGAGGTGCTCCAATGGGCGTTTGATTTTGCAGGTGTGACTGGTTGGCAAGCCAGGGGCGATGCTGGTCACGACGCCGGATGAGATTCAGCAGCGGCGCGATGCGTTAGAAAACGCGGCCGACGTTGCACGATTGGCCCAGCGATTGAGTGGGCTCGCCGACGGGTTGATGAACCATCCGCTGTATCTTCCCGACCAAAAGGCGCTACTGTCGAAAGACGGAGGGGTGTGTCCGACCGACGCCTCGCGTCTGTCGTTCAATCCGCTACAGCCTTGGCACCACCAATGTTCGGTGTGCAACTCCGTGTACGAAGGTGAGCGGCACCACAGGGCATGGGTGTGGCGATATCACCTTTGGTTGACCGAACGCGCGATCCACCTCGCGCTACTCGATGCCATGGGAGTGAAAGAGGGGGCCGGGCGGTGGGCTGCCGACATCGTCAACGGGTATGCCGCGCGTTACCGTGACTACCCAAATGTTGACAACGTCCTCGGACCAACACGGCCTTTTTTCTCGACGTATCTCGAATCGATTTGGATGATACAGCTGGTGATCGCGACTTCGTTGCTCGAGTCGATGCGCGTTGGAGTCAATGTCGACGCTGTCAAGTCCGTCGTCGAGGAATCGGCGTCGATCATCGCGTCATTCGATGAGGGCTGGTCCAACCGCCAGGTGTGGAACAACGCGGCGTTGATTGCGGCCGGTAGCTGGTTGGACGACCCGGATCTCGTGAGGCTGGGGTTGAGCGGGGTTCATGGCATAACTCCATTGCTGACCAATGCCGTTTCAAGGGGTGGCCGCTGGCACGAAGGGGAGAATTATCACTTCTTTGCCCTCCGCGGTTTTCTGCTTGCTGGAGAATTGTTACGGTCCGTCGACGTGAATCTCTACGACGACGATCCGTGGAGCGGTCGTCTCGGCGCCATGTATGCCGCACCGTTACAAAGTGTGTTGCCGGATCTTTCGGTTCCGGCGCGGGGGGATTCGCCGTATGGCGTTTCCCTCCGGCAGGTACGCTTCGCCGAGCTTTGGGAAATCGGTTGGGCTCGCACCGGCGACCGGCGGTTGGAGGGGGTCTTGGCCGCCATATACGCCGGCGACGCGCCCCCTGGCGAAGAGCACGGGTTCGAGGAAATCGCGGAGGTCGAGCAGAATCGTGAACCGCAACATCAGTCGCGGTACGATCTCGGATGGAAAGCCCTGCTCTGGATGCGCGCCGATCCGCCATCCACCGACACGGATTGGCACGAGGGTTCGCTGCTCGTCGATGCGACCGGACCCGCCATTCTCCGATCCGGCTCCGACCGCTATGTCTCCCTCGAGTGCGCAGGTACGGGAACGGGCCACGGACATCCGGACCGGCAGCACCTCACTATCTACTGGGGTTACCCGTGGCTGATGGATTTTGGCACGGGATCCTACGTAACCGAATCGCTGCACTGGTATCGGTCCACACTCGCTCATAACGCTCCAGGTATGGCGGGCGTCGGGCAAGTAGGTGGAGAGACGTGGTGTTCCGCATTCGATCATCACGGCGAGTGGGCTTGGGCACAGGCCGTTGCGGATCGGGCACTTGGACCGGACACGCGCGTGACCAGAAGTGTCATCTCCTGCGGCGACTATCTCGTTGACGTGGTCGAAGTCTCGGCTCCGCCGGAGCGCGCCGTGGATCTGGCGATTCACCCACTCGGCGCGATCGAAGGAGTCGTGGGAACCGTGGCGGTCGGGCTCGATTTTCTTCCGGCGGAAGGGACTGGGCACGAGACCGGGTACGACCACGTTGTGGATGTGCGTGCGGTGGCCGGTGTCCCCGCCCCCGAGAGGATCAGATCGGTAGCCGACCAAAACGCGCTGGATATTCTGTTGGTGCCGCGACCGGATGAGACTTGTTTCTTGTTGCGCGGCCCCGGGCCGCCCGGTTTGGCGCTTGGCGATACCGGCCTACGAGAGTTTGTAGTGAGACGAGCATCGGGTTCCGGGACGTGGGTGCAGGTATACGCCCCGTCAGCTGTCGGACTGTCGTGTGCAGAGATCGACGCCGGTTGTGTTCGCATCACGCGTGCCGACGGATCCGCCGACACCATCGTCGTAGGGAATGGGCGGGTGCGGATTGACGGGGCGCATGCCGACGTAGAGTTGACGGGCTCTTTGCCACCCCCACCCCCACCCCCACCCCCAACAGCACGCTCGGAGCCGACTCCCGCCGCCGGGCAGATCGTTCCGTGCGCGTTGCTAAAGCATCCGCCCACCCTGGCCGGCTATTTTGACCAACTGTCCCGGGACGCCATCATGGAGTTGGGAGAGCAACACTACCGACGGTCCGAAGCCGAGTATCCGGGCTACGATAAATTCAGGGCAAGGCTAGCTTTCGGAGCCCATGGAGAATCCTTGTACGTGGGCATCAACATCCGAAAGGACGACCTCATCTTCCGCGCGCGTGACGCACCGGACCCGCGGCTCGATAACGAAACACCGGACATCCACTCTGATGGCGTGCAGTTCTATGTGGATCTCGAAGGATGGCGTGGTTTTGTGGTGATACCCGAGGAAGGTGGAGACACGGTGCGTGTGGAGCCGGTTGCCGGCACGTTTGCGGAGCGGGGTCAACTTTCGGCCAAATGGGAAACGACCTCGGAAGGATACGCGCTACTGCTTCGGTTCGATGCCGGCGCCCTGTTTGTGGAGGGGACCCAGGTGTTGGTTCAGGTGGTCATAAACGAAATGTGGTCGGGTCGGGTCCGTCGTGCCGGGCAATTGGCGGTGGGGGCCGGTGGTGGGTGGACGTATCTGCGCGGGGACAGGGAGTCCTTTGCCAACGCAGTGACACTGGAGGTCCGGTGAGCATCACGGTTGTTTTGCACCGACCGCAGGACATCGTCAATATCGCGGTCGTGATCCGCGCGATGAAAAACTTCGGTTTTCGTGACCTCCGGTTGGTGTCTCCATCGGAGTTCGACGTCCGCCGCATCGAGGGCATCGCACACAAAACCGGCGACATCGTCGTACGGGCCAAGGTGTTTGACGAGCTTGATGACGCATTGGACGACTTCACGCTCGTGGCCGGGATGACCGCGCGCGGGCGTGCCGCAAAACGCAATGTGCAGTTCATCGAAGACGCGGCGAAGGATCTGTGCGCGCTGGACGACACGGAGAAGGTGGCGGTCGTGTTCGGTCGTGAAGACAAGGGGCTCACCAACGAGGATCTCGATCGCTGTCACCGGATTGTCACGATCCCCACGACCCCGGATCACGCGTCGATGAATCTTGCCCAGGCGGCGACCGTGACGTTGTACGAATTGTTCAAAGCCCGTCAGCCGCTTCCGGAGTTCAAACGACCGCGACGCGATGCTCCGGCCGCCACGCGAGAGGAACTTGAGTCCCTCTTTCGCGACGCGGAGACTGCACTCCAGGCTATCGAGTTCTTCAAGAGTGGCAATGAAGACGCGATCATGCGGACCATTCGGGAGATCGTGCACCGCGGCCCGATCGACGAACGCGAAACGAAAATGCTGAGGGCAATGTCACTCGAGGTAGTCCACTATCTCGAGCGAATGGGGGTGCGTTCGTGATCCCCGGCTTTACCTCGACTGGTAGCAAACGTCCGGACGTCATGTTCGGCGATCAACCCGGCGTACCGCTCCGTATGACCAGGGCCAAAGGCTGCCGGGTGTGGGACAGCGAGGGGCGCGAGTATCTCGATATGACGATGGCCCTTGGAGCGGTGTCATTGGGATACGGTCACCCGGCCGTGCAGGACGCCGCAACCGAGGCGCTGGCAGACGGTGTCGTCGGTCCGCTGTCGCCGATTCGCGAGGAACGGCTGGCTGACAGGTTGTGCGAGATGATCCCGGAGCTGGAGGGCGTGCGGTTCTTGAAAACAGGAGCCGAGGCGGTGGCTGCAGCGGTGCGGATCGCGCGCGTGCACACGGGCCGTGAAGCGATCGTGACATGCGGTTATCAGGGCTGGTTGGATTTGTTTTCCGATGCCGCCGGTGTACCGCAGGGCGTGCGTGACGTTCGACGCGAGGTTCCCTTTGACGATGTCACGGCACTACGAGAGGCCTTTTCGGCGGAACCGGTTGCGGCCCTGGTCGTCGAGCCGGTTGTGGACGGAGCGCCGTCGGACGAATGGGTGGCGGCGATCAACGAGGCGCGTGAGCAGTCGGGCGCGGTACTCGTGCTGGACGAAATCAAAACCGGGATACGGTTGGGTTGGGATGGGGCACGCGGCCGATACGGATACCAAGGTGATTTAATCGTCTTGGGAAAGGCGCTTGGAAATGGACTCCCATTGGCGGTGGTGGGCGGCGCCGCAGATGTCATGGATGCCGCGACCCGAACTTGGATCTCGTCAACGCTCGCGACGGAATTCGTGGGTCTGGCGGCCGCGGAAGCGGTGTTGGACGTCTACGAGCAGGAGGACGTCGCCGGCCATCTCGCGAATGTTGGGGAGCGGTTCTTTCGGGGGTTGAAGAGCATCGTTTCCGACTACGATGGGGTGACGAAGGCCGTGAGGGGGATCGCCGAGTTTTGTTACTTGGAGTGCGTCGACGACCAAACGTCGGCTTTGCTCGCCGCCAAGTGCGCGACAAGAGGGCTCATCTTCAAGCGCAACGCCTACAACTTTGTCTCACTCGCGCATTCGGAAGCCGTGGTCGACGACGTGTTACAACGCATCGGTGACGTCGTAAACGAGATAGCATCACGGTCGGCATGAGCGACAACAAGCTGATCGACGTGCACGCGCATTTCTACACTGCCAAGTCGGGGCGCGGTGATTGGCGGGCCGTCAACGAAGCCCGTATCGCGGCGGGCGACCAAATGGGAATCACCGCGCACGTCGCGTCCATCCTCGGGACTTGGGGGAGCAGTTCTCCCACTTATTTCCCGTCGCCGGACGACGTCAGCCATGGCAACGAGGCGATGCTCGAGTTGACCAAGGCGTATTCCGGTTACGTTTTTGGATACTGCGTGGTGAATCCCAACTACACCGACCATGCCATGGCGGAGTTGGCCAAGCGATTGGACGAAGGCATGATCGGGGTGAAGTTGGCGGCAAGCCGTCGGGCGAACGACCGGTTGCTCGATCCAATAGCCGCATACGCCGCCGCGCGAGACGTCCCGATACTCCAGCACGTTTGGCAGCACCGCCGGCGGGAGTGGCCCAGCCAAGAAGCGTCCGATGCCGTTGAGTTGGTAGAACTGGCGGTGCGGCATCCCGCAGCCAAGTTCCTCCTCGCCCATATCGGCGGGGGAGGTGATTGGTCGCATTCCCTGCGCGCGGTGCGCGAAGTCGCCAACGTCTGGGTGGATCTATCGGGTAGTGGTGTGGACGGTGGCATGTTGGAGGCGGTATTGGAGGCGGTTGGCCCGACGCGCACCGTGTGGGGGTGCGACGTTACGATGGGGACCGGTTTGGCCAAACTGAGGTACCTGGAATCTCTCGGTCTCTCGTCGTCGGACTTGTGTCGTATCAAGAGTGGGAATGCGGTGGATCTCTTTCCCGCCGGGGTCTTCGACCAGTGATCGTTGACGTCGCCACCTTCGTCGGGACCTATCCCTATCGGCACGTGCCCCGGACGTCGCCCCAGGATTTGCTTGGCGAAATGGACCGAATAGGAATCGAAGAGGCGTGGGTTGGGCACCTTCCCTCTTTCCTTTATAAGGACCCCGCCCCCGGGTCCGGCGAGTTGCTGAAAGCCATCGCATTGGGCGATGGGCGGTTGCGCCCCACGCCCACCGTCAATCCCGGGCTCCCGCAGTGGCGTCGCGATCTCGACCGCGCGGCCGAGGCGAAAGCTCCCGCGGTTCGGGTGTATCCGATGCACCAGCAGCTGGATCCCGTAGGAGCGAGCGTAGGGGAGTGCGTGGTTGCCGCAGGGCGGGCGAGGTTGGCCGTACTGCTTACGGTCCGGTTCGAAGACGTCCGGCAGCGGCATCCGTTGGATGCCGTCACGGATTTCCCTCCCTCCGCGGTGCGCGCGCTCGCCCGACTCGATGACGACGTGCGAATACTCGTGACTCACGCCGGAAGAGCGTTCATCGAGGAAGTGCATTTCGGTTTGACGCCGGAGGAAGCGCGGCGTGTGCTGTGGGACATCAGCTGGCTGTGGGGTCCGCCGGAAAACGAGCTGTCGAATCTCGTCAACACGCTCGGGGAGGGCCGATTCGCGTTCGGCACCGGGATGCCGCTGCGCATTCCGGACGCGGTTCCGGCGAAGCTCGATCTGGCTGGCTTCTCCCAAGAGTCTCGGGCCGCCATCGAGGCTGAAAACGTCTCGCGCTGGTTGCAATGGTGACACCGATGTCCTCGATCGCCGACCGGCTCCGTGGGTGCGTCGTGCCGGCGGTGCCCGTGCCGTTCGGAGACAACGGCGCCATCGATGTCGAACTGCAGGACGCGTATGTGACCTGGATGGCGCGTCAGGAGATCGGCGGGGTTGCCATATGGGCTCACACCGGGCGCGGCACCAAGCTCACCGATGAGCAGCGCGAGCAAGTGGCTCGGACGTGGCGTTCAGGACTCGACGGCCACGCGCTCATCTGTGGGGTCGGAGTTTCCGATTCGGTTGTTCTGCCCTCGGATCCGGACTCGTTGACCGAGGTGGTCCTACGCGCAGTGACGGACTCGGCCGACGCCGCTCGCGCCCACGGTGCCGATGCGGTGCTCGTGTATCCACCTAAAGCCTTGTCCGATCTTCCCGAGGCCGAAGAACGTGTGCTCGAATACCACCACGCTGCCGGTACTGCCGGGCTTCCCGTCATAGCATTCTTTCTGTACGAGGCAGCCGGTGGAGTGTCGTATTCACCTGCGTTGATCAAACGCTTGTTGGAAATGGATTCGGTCGTGGGCATCAAGGTCGCCACCTTGGACAGCGTCATGACGTACCAGGACATTCTCGACGTAGTGACACAGGTTCCGGACGCGCTCGCCATCACTGGAGAGGATCGCTTTCTCGGATATTCGCTCATGGCCGGTGCCCAGTCGGCGTTGATCGGGATGGCGGCGGCTGTCACCGATCGTTGTACCGCACTGCTGAACGCGCATGCGCGCGAACGGTGGAGCGATTTCCACGAGTTGTCGTCGATGCTGGATGCATTCTCGCGTGCCACGTTCGTCGCGCCGATGGAGGGGTATGTGCAACGAATGCTTTGGGCGCTCGAGGCCGACGGTGTGTTTTCCCGGCCGGCCCACGATCCGTGGCGCCCGACGCTGGATGCCAACGAGCGCGACCGCGTGTTTTCTGCGGTTCGCGCGCTACGTTCCCAGTGAAACTCGCCCCCACCCCCACCGTCTCGGTCGGGCAGCGGAAAAAATGTCGATCCCTGTTCGACCGCACCCGCGCCGATCCACCGTCGGATCTTGCTGCGATCATTCGAGACGAACTCGAGATCGATCTGTCCACCATGTACGGAGGCACGGCGATTGCGCATCCCTTTGGCAAGGCCTCGGGTCAACTTTCGTGCACGCGGTCTCAGGTGGAGGACGATTTGCGTGCCGGTTTGGCGTTCGTCGTGTTGAAGACGGTCATTGCCGAGGACCCATCGGGTGATCGCGCGATGGCGGCGTGGACCGTTCCCGACACCAAGATGCAGATTGAGTCACGGACGAGCTTCCGGGGGGAGAGGGGGTGGACGGTGACGTGGACCGGGCGTGGGTGGCACGGCACGTTGGACGATTACCTGGAGTTTTTTGGCAAAGTGTTGCAAACCACACGTGGCTCCGCCATGCTTGTCATTCCCTCCGTCAAATACCATCTGCCGCTTGCACATGAGCAATTCCGTAGACCCGAGTACGAGCACACCACCGGCCGGCTCCTCGAAATCTGGACGAAGGCCGGGCACGACGACGCATTGCTGCTCGAGAAGGACTTCAGCCCTACCCTCGCCGGAGACGAACGCTCTGAAGATTCGTCGGTGATCCTGCGTTGGTTGCAGGAAGTACCGGGGATCATTTGCAACGCGGGCCAAGGACGCGTACGGCTCGGCATCAAGGTGATGAATGCGGTCGCGGATGATGAGTTTCAGCTGGCTATGTTGGAGACGCTGGCCCGCATCGAGCCGCGTCCGGCTTTTCTGGTTGTGTTCAACCGCCTCTTCAACTTGGCCAAGGGCGTGGCGTACGGAGGTTGGGACCTGAGCGATCGCAACCTGCGAGTACTCGATTCGGCCCGTGACCACGGATTGCTTTTGCCGCCGCTCTCCGCAACGGGTAACATCTGCTCGGGTCGGATGATGATCGAATACGCGTTGCGCGGATGCGAAAACGGCCAGCTGCACACTTTTTTTCAGCTTCCGCGAAGCGAATACACCACCACGGGTGGAACCCGCACCGCGTCGGCCCTGCACACACTCCTGCTGCATCAGCAAGAGGGCCTCGTACCGTGGATGTGGCATCTTCACGAGCATGGCGTGCTCGAAGAGGTTGGTGGTGAACTGAGGTTCCGGGACGTAGTGGGCACTGCACGTGGCTGACACGACGGTTCGACAAGCGCGCGTGTACGAGGTTGCGTTGCCGCTTCGGGTGCCGTTCGCGATCTCCGGCGGCTCGATTGCCCTGCGCCGATCGTTGATCGTGGAATTACACGACGGAACAGGGTCGTGTGGCTGGGGAGAGGCCGCACCCTTCGAGTTTCCGTTCTATTCAGCCGAGACTCTTTCCTCGGCGAGAGCGTGTCTTCGGGAAATCCTGCTGCCTCGAGTGGTAGGCCACGACGTGCAACGCCCGGAGGAGATGCACGAACTGCTGAGTGACGGATTCCGTGGAAACAGGATGGCAAGAGCCGGAGTGGATACCGCGTGGTGGGATCTCGTGGCTCGGAGAGATGGACGGTCACTTACCTCGCTTGTAACGCAGTGCTTAACCGAGCTCGGCGTCTCGCCCCAAGGGCTACAGCGCTTCGTTCGCTTCTTGATTTCCGCCGGTCAACAGGCTAATCACGATCACTAGCGTACCATCGCCCGGCACGTTGCGAGCGACCGTCGCCTGTCTCGACCCCAACGAAACCAGACCCGATGCCCGGTAGGATCTGCAACGAATGTGGCAAGAATGCTCCGGAAGGTGCCTTTCGCTGCCCTGAGTGTGGGGCGATGCTTGTCACCGACGGCACCGACAGGACGGCGGCCATTGCCGAGCAAGTGGGCTTGGCACTTGGCGATAATTATCGGGTCGAAGAGCTGATTGGCAGGGGCGGTGCGGCCATTGTGTTTCGTGTTCGCGATGAACGGCTCCATCGCAGTCTCGCCGTGAAAGCGCTCAACCCAGATCTGATGGCGAACGTGGAGCTGGCCGGCCGCTTTCGGCGCGAGGCGAGAACGGCGGCCGCGCTCAATCACGCCAACATCGTTCCCATCTTCTTCGTCGGTGGCGACCAGCACATACCGTGCTATGCAATGCCGCTCGTGGAAGGAGAGCCGCTCGGTGCTCGCATTCGGCGCGAGGGCCAATTGCCGATGGACGTAGCTCTGGGGATCGCAAGAGACATCGGTGCGGCGCTCGACTTCGCGCACGGCGCGCAGGTGATTCACCGTGACGTCAAGCCGGACAATATCCTGCTGGACTTCACGACCGGTCGAAGTCTCCTAACGGATTTTGGTATTGCCAAGGCGTTGCAGGAGAGCGACGCGGATTTGACGCAATCTGGGGTGGTCATCGGGACGCCTCACTACCTGTCGCCGGAGCAGGCGGCGGGTGAAAAAACCATCGACGGCCGCACCGACGTCTACAGTTTGGGCGTGGTCGTTTTCGAGATGCTCGCCGGTTGTCCGCCATTCACAGGTGCAACGCCGCAAGCGATTTTCGCGCAACATGTGTCTGCCGAGTTTCCGGCCCTCGGCGGTCATCGGCCGGGTTTGCCAACGGCGGTTACCGACGTGCTCCGAAGGGCAACCGCCAAGCTGCCGGCGGATCGCTTCGACCTTCCGGGTGTCTTTGTTCGCTCACTCGAGCGTGCGTACGGTCGGCGGAGCCTGCGAACTTCCGGATCAACCGTCATCGAAGCACAGCACTCGTCCGACGTGGACCTATTCCGCACGCTCGACGTAAAGGCCGAAGAGCCCGCGGTTCGGACACTGCTCGAGACCGAGAACTTCGCCGACCTCGCGGCCGCGGCTGAGAGTGTAGAGCAGTTCTTGCGAAACGCTGCCGCCCAGGGCGATTGGCACAGTGTGAGTAACGCGATTCGCGCGTTGCGCCGCCGTTCACGAGATCTGCGACCCGCCTTTCGCGATCCGGCAACGCGTGTGCTCGAGCGCATCAGCGACAGTGCGGAGGTCGTCGAGTGCCTCGCCACGGGATGGAAGAGCGGCGACGAGCAAACGCAAGCACACTTGGAAGACGCGTTGACCGCGTCACCCGGCCTGGCCGGGCAACTGCTGGATCTCGCGATCCGTGAGCGGAGTGCGGTGTTGATGCTCCTGTCGGATCGGGTCGGCGCACTGACCGATGGGAGAGTCGATGCGCTCGCGCGCGACAACAGGGTCGGGGTTGTTGAGGCTTTCGTTTCCGCTCTGACGGAGAGTCTTCGGCCCGCCCATGTGGTCGAGCGTTGGATGGCGTTGGTGCTGCAGCACCCGAAGCCCGAAGCGCGCAGCCTGGCTGTTAGGGCTGCCGGAAAGCGCGGGGGTGTGCTGGCCGAGCGTCTCGGCCGGCTTGCGCTTGGCGATTCGGCGATGGAGGTACGGGCCGCTGCGCTGAGCGCCCTGGGGAGGTCGGGGCGACGCGAGGCGCTGCCGGATCTGGCGCAGTTTATTGAACACGGCTCGAAGGACGAACAGATTGTGGCCGCCCAGGCGATGGCGGATTTGGGGTCTGAGGCTGCGGCTCCTGTGTTGAGCCGCGTGTTTGAGCGAAAGCGCTTGTTCCGTAAGGAACGCGGACCGCTACAGGAGGCCGCCGCGGCCGCTTTGGCGCGGCTCCCTTTCGAGGCCTCGCGCCACACACTGCGACGGCTCGTTGCCGATCGAAATCAACGAATTGCCCGCATCGCGACCGCCGCGGTCGAGGAGGGGGGGGAGGCGGTCGAAGGTTAGAAAAGCCGTGCTTGTTTTACGTAAACATTAGACTAATTTTTGTCAGGCGGTCGCATGTGAAGTTTTTCACTAAACCCTCGCGGCCGCTTTCGTTGCTCGAAAACTCGGATAAGCAGTAGCTGTCGCGGGCAGGTTCTGGCAGCGGCGTACGCTCACTTGACGCCCCACAAAGGGGATCGATGACAGGAAAAGTCTGGCCGTTGGCCAAGGGAGTAGCGGCGCTTGCCTTGGTTGGATCGGCGCTCTACGTGGTCTTGCAGGCAGTCCAGGCACAGCAGACCACGCAACAGACGGCCCCCTTTATCGCCCCGGTCGATGTCGACACGACCGGTCTTCCTGGTCCGCTCCAGCCAGTTTTCTACAGACACGACGTCCATGCCGGCCAGTACCAAATGGACTGCCGCTATTGTCACTACGCGGCCGAGGTGAGTTCGAGTCCCGGACTCCCGAGCCTCGATACCTGCATGGGGTGCCATCTACTCGTCGGCGCGGGCAACCCCGAGGTCGCAAAGGTCGTTGAAGCGTTCAACGAAAGACGACCCATCGAGTGGGTTGAAGTCCACAAGCTCCCATCCTTTGTGCGCTTTCCGCACATGCGACACGTGAACGCCGATATCCAGTGTCAGGAATGTCACGGTCAGGTCGAGCGGATGGCGAAGGTGTACCAGTTCTCGTCGTTGAAGATGGGGTGGTGCCTCGAGTGTCATAACACCAAAGGGGTAACCACCGACTGCACCGCCTGTCACTACTAGGTGATAGCGAATGGCCAACCAGTTGGACCGTAGACGATTTCTGAAAGTTCTGGGGGTGACGGGAGGGGGTGCCGTTGCCACCGGGTGCTCCACGGATACGCCCGAAAAACTCATTCCCTATCTCGTTCCACCGGAAAACCAAATCCCCGGCATAGCGACCTATTACGCCACCACGTGTCGGGAATGCCCCGCGGGTTGTGGTATGCACGTCCGCGTCCGCGAAGGCCGTCCCGTAAAGGTGGAAGGGAATCCCGACAGCCCGTCGAACGGCGGGAAGCTGTGCGCCCGCGGTCAGGCTTCCCTGCAGGGACTCTATAACCCCGATCGTTTGCGCGGTCCGATGGCGCGTGCGGCCGCCGGCGGGTTCGAGCCCATCACGTGGGACGACGCGTATACGCGTATCGTGCAGCGTTTGGGCCAGGCTTCGGCCAACGGCGTGGCCTTCGCGACCGGAAACGAGGCCGGCTCCTTTGATCGCTTGGTGAACGAGTGGCTCGCCGCCATCGGTTCGCCAAACGGGCGGTTGGTTTACGAGGCGTTTGGGTACGAGGCGTTGCGGTTTGCCAACCAACAGGTTTTCGGCGTTGACGCCTTACCGTCATACCGATTCGCCGATGCCCAATACGTGCTCTCGTTCGGCGCCGATTTCCTCGAGACCTGGATGAACCCGGTGCAGAACACTCGGGAGTTTGCAGACGCGCATGCGATTCGGGACGGCGAGATGGGCCGTTACGTGCACGTCGAGCCGCGAATGAGCCTGAGCGGAATCAACGCCGACGAGTGGATCGCTCCGAATCCAGGGACCGAGGCCGTCTTCGCGCTGGCCATCGCCAACGTGGTGCTCACCGACCACGGCGACAACGCGCCGTCGGACGTGTTCCGGGTACGACAGATGTTGATGCAGTACTCTCCGGAGAGCGCGTCGGCCACGTGCGGCGTACCGGCCGCCACGATCCGACGACTGGCGGCGGAGTTTGCTGCGGGTCCGAGTGTGGCGTTGGCAGGGGGCATGGGGAACCAGCACGGCGAGGCTCATGCCACGGCCGCTGCTGCCAATATTCTCAACTACGTTGCGGGCAACGTAGGGCAGACGGTGACGTTCGGCTCGAACCCCGATCCGTCTGCCGGATCGACATACGCGGGTTTGGCCGATCTCACTCAACGGATGAGCGACGGCAACGTCGAGGTGCTGTTCGTCCACGGAACGAATCCGGCATACAACGCACCCAGCGGGCTGGGATTCACACAGGCGATGGGCCAGGTTGGTTTCAAGGTGAGTTTCGCACGCGTGATCGACGAGACCGCGGCGCAGGCCGACTTGATCCTTCCCGATCACGATCCCCTAGAGCAGTGGAACGATTTCGAACCGCGTGCCGGTACGTTCCTCCTGCAGCAGCCGGTCATGCAGCCGCTCTTCGATACACGGCAGAGCGGCGACGTGTTGCTGGCCTTGGCGGCGCAGATGGGTGGCACCGTGGCGTCCCGTTTGCCGGCCCAGAGCCATAAGGAATACCTGCAAAACGCCTGGCGTCGCCGGCAGAACCAGCTCGGCGGTCGCGGCATGGCCTTCGACGATTTCTGGAACGCATCGCTGCAGGCCGGCGGTGTGCATCAACCGGAGCCGCGCAGCGCTCGACGGCTAGATCGAAATGTCGGCCAGCTCACGTTCGCTACATGGTCGGCCTCCGGCGGATCGGACAGTCTCACGTTGATCGCGTATCCGTCCTCCGTCTTCTTCGACGGTCGCGGCGCGAGTCGACCCTGGCTGCAGGAATTGCCCGATCCCGTTTCGAAGATCACTTGGAGTTCGTGGGTCGAGATCCATCCGGAGACGGCGGCCGATCACGGGATCGTCGACGGAGATTTTGTCGAGGTGACCTCCTCCGCTGGTACGGCGGTCGCGCCTGCTTTCCTGTACCCGGGAGTGCGGCGCGACGTTATCGCGATGCCGCTGGGTCAAGGCCACTCGGAACTCGGCCGATATGCGCAGGGCCGCGGAGCCAACGTGTACGACGTGTTGAACAGCGCGCCAACGGCGTTTGGTGGCTTATCACACTATCAGTCGGTGACCATTCGACCCACCGGCGAGCACGAAGTACTCGCAACGTCGGCGGGTAGGAGCCGCCAGATGGGGCGGGGCATTGCCCAGAGCACCACGTTCGACGAAGTCGAATCAGGCGAAGCGCACGCGGCTCATGCAGAGCACGCGGCCGAAGTACCCGAGAAAGTCGAGCACGTACTCGACGAATGGCAGGCCGCGCAAGATCGCGAGCGAGCCATCGGCAACTATGCCGGTGAACATCCGCGGTGGGGGTTGGCCATCGATCTCACACGGTGCACCGGCTGTAGCGCGTGCGTCACCGCCTGTCACGCAGAAAACAACATTCCGGTCGTCGGCAAGGAAGGCGTGCAGCGCGGTCGGGAGATGTCGTGGCTGCGCATCGAGCGCTACTTCGAGGGTGGCGAGGGCGACGAGCCGCTGACGGTCGAGATTCTGCCGATGATGTGCCAGCAGTGCGGACGCGCCCCGTGCGAGCCGGTTTGCCCGGTGTTCGCGGCGTATCGTACGCCTGACGGACTCAACGCGCAGATCTACAACCGTTGTGTCGGGACGCGGTACTGCAGCAACAACTGCCCGTACAAGGTCAGATACTTCAACTGGTTCGACCACGCGAACTCCAGCGACGCCGCGTACTCGTTCCCCGAGCCGCTGCAATTGCAACTGAACCCGGATGTTACGGTGCGTTCAAAGGGCGTCATGGAGAAGTGTACGTTCTGCGTGCAGCGGATACGCGGCACGCAGAATCAGGCGGCGCTCGAGGACCGTGCGATAGCCGACGGAGAGATCATGACGGCGTGTCAGCAATCCTGTCCTGCCAACGCCATCACCTTCGGCGACTTGAACGATCCCGATTCGACGGTGTCTGGTCTGTTCCGAAACGAGTTGAGTTACCGAGTGCTGGAAGGCCTGAATACCGATCCCGGCGTCGCGTATCTGATGCGGGTGCGCAACACGGTGGAGGCATAACCGACATGGCGACGACTGCCCCTCCGGAGAACGTGCCGGCCGCCCGCCCCACGTACGCGGATATCACGCGCGACATTGCCGCCACGCTCGGCAACCCGACGAAGGTCTACTATGGACTGCTGGCGTTTGTTGTCACGATCCTGTTGATCGGGTTTGGCGCCCTCTTGTATCAGATTAGGATTGGCCTTGGCGTGGCTGGGTACACCCCGCCGGTCATGTGGGGCGTGTACATCACCACGTTCGTCTTCTGGGTCGGGATTGCGCACTCGGGCACGCTGATCTCCGCGATCCTCTTTTTGTTCCGTTCCGCGTGGCGTACCGCCGTGTACAGAACCGCGGAAGCCATGACGGTCTTTGCCGTGATGACGGCGGGACTCTTCCCGCTCATCCACGTCGGCCGGTTGTGGTACGCGTATTGGCTCATTCCCTATCCCAACCAGCGCATGCTGTGGGTGAACTTCAAGTCGCCGTTGATTTGGGATCTCTTCGCCATCGGGACGTACCTTATCGTCAGTTCTTGTTTTTTGATTCTGGGACTCATTCCCGACGTTGCCGCGGTGCGTGACAAAGCCACCGGATGGCGCAAGAAGCTTTATACCATTACGGCGTTGAATTGGCGGGGCACGGACCAGCAATGGCGCCACTATACCCGGGCGTACCTGTACCTCGCCGCCCTCGCGACACCGCTGGTGCTCTCGGTGCACAGCGTCGTGTCATGGGACTTTGCCATGTCCATCGTGCCGGGATGGCACACCACGATCTTCGCTCCGTACTTCGTGGCGGGTGCGATCTATTCCGGCGTCGCCTTGGTCATTACGCTGCTCGTCCCGTTACGGAAGGTGTTCCGGGTCGATAAGTACATCACGACCGATCATTTCGAAAACCTGGCAAAACTCCTTTTGTTGACGGGCATGATCGTCGCGTACGCATACGTCGCCGAGTATTTCCTCGCGTGGTATAGTGGTAGCGAGTTCGAGCGCGCTTCGTTCTGGAATCGCGCCTTTGGGGATTATTGGTGGGCAACCTGGACGATGATCATCTGTAACGGGTTCCTGCCGCTCCTCCTGTGGTTCAAGAAGGTCCGTCGCTCCATACCGGCGTTGTTCGTGTTGTCCCTGTTCGTGAACCTCGGGATGTGGTTCGAGCGATTTGTCATCATCGTGGTGTCGTTGTCGTTCGAGTACGAGCCCTATGCCATGGGTCACTACACGCCGTCGTGGGTCGAGTGGGCGATTCTGGCCGGAAGCTTCGCCTGGTTCTTCATGTGGTTCCTGCTGTTTGCCAAGAATTTCCCGACGGTGTCGATTACCGAAGTGAAAGAGGTCATTCCCATGCCTCGGAAGAGGCCTGCATGACGAGCACGCCCGGGGGCATTCTTGCCGCCTACCAGCACATCGATGCGGCGACAGACGCTATAGCGGCCTTGAAGCAGAACGGCTACGAGGGGTTCACGGTGTATTCGCCCGTACCGAACCCGGAACTTCTCGATGCGGTCGATCACCCAGTGAGTCCGGTGCGGCTTTGGACGCTCTTTGGCGGATTGACGGGTTTCGTGACCGGATTCGCCCTGACGATGTGGATGTCGTACGACTATCCCACCGTCGTGGGCGGCAAACCGATCGGTTCGGTGATCCCCTACATCATAATCATGTTCGAATTGACGATTCTCTTTGGTGCGCTGTCTACTTTGGCCGGACTGGCGGTCCACGCGTGGCGCTCGTATCAGCGCGCTCCGTTTGATGGTCGCTTCAGCGACGATCAAATCGGAATCTTCGTCCCCTGTCCTGTCGAACGACGCCCCGCCGTCGAGCAATTGCTCGCGTCGGCCGGAGCAACGGAGGTGAAGGTTGAGACTGGTTGAGGCGACGCTGCTTGCGTCCTGCTTGATGCTCACCGGCTGCACGGTCGAGGATTGGCGCCGGAGCCCGGGACCAGACGACATCGTTGCGCTGGTTCCGTGGTTTGCGAACATGGTCGATCATGTCGCAACTCCGCCGCTGAAGTCCTGGTGTCCTGAAGATCGGCCACGTTGTCGCCAACCGGTCGATGGCACCGTCCCGATCACGGGGCTCGACGACCTCGTGCCACCGATACAACTCGCGCCGACGCGGGCCAACGTCCGGGCCATGGGGCGGCGGTTCCAGAACTCGGTTGCTCGGACCGCCGAGTCATTGGAGCGTGGCAGGGATCGGTACGACATCTTCTGCGCGCTCTGTCACGGTGCACAAGGCGCCGGTGATGGACCAATCGCCGCGGCGATGCCAATCGTCCCGTCCCTGGTGTCGCCTCAAGTCCAGGGCTACAACGACGGATACATCTACGCGCTCATCACAAATGGGCGAGGCTTGATGAAGCAGTACCGTCAGCGAGTACGTCGCGACGATCGATGGCACATCGTGAATTACATACGCGTTCTGCAGGGAATCGTTCAATGAGAGGCGAGAACCACGAAGAGCTGTTCCGCCGCGGTGCGGAAGCACCAGCCGGCCGCATGTTGTTGGCCGGCGTCGTGCTCGCGGCTGTCGGCTCGATTCTCTTCGTCGTTCAGATCACGGGTGACGATCCGGCCCGCGGTTGGCGAATCTTCCATGTGAACTTCCTGTTCTTCACCGGGATTGCCGTTGGAGCGAACGTCTTCGCCGCCATCCAAAAAGTGGTAAAGAGTCGGTGGAGCGGCGCCATCATCCGTTTTGCCGAAGCGACGGTGTTCTTCCTCCCGATCTCACTGATTTGCTTCCTCATCCTGTTCTTGGGGCGCAACGAGCTGTTCCCATGGATCGAGCATCCGACACCAACTCGTGGAAACTGGCTCACGGTGCCTTGGGTGTTTACGCGAGATCTCGTTTCGTTGATCGCGCTGTTCGGCCTGGTGATTGCCTTTGTGTATCACGACCTCAAACCCGACGTGGCGGCACTGGCACAACACGTGTCGGGCTGGCGTCGTTGGCTCTACGACAGAATCGCCGGCGACTATACGGGAACACCGGAGCAGGTTGCCACGAACGACACTCGGCTCAGCAGACTCGCGCCGGGCTTGATCATGGCGTACGCGTACGTGTTTACGATCGTTGGCTTCGATCTCATCATGTCGCTGGCGCCGTATTGGACCAGCAGCCTATTCGGCGCGTTCTTCTTCATGGGCGCGTTTCTCACCGGTCTCACCATGCTCGGCCTGATGACGGTTTACTGGCGCAAAAAGATGGGCTTGGAGGCGATCATCGGACGTAGCCAGTTCCACGACTTGGGCAAGTTGGTGTTCGGGTTCTCGGTCTTCTGGGCGTACCTGATGTACAGCCAGGTATTGGTTATCTGGTACGGGAATCTGCGTGAGGAGACCAGCTTCGTGTTTTGGCGGATGTGGGGCGACTGGCGGCCGTTGGCGATTGCCGTCGGACTGTTGGTGTTCCTCATCCCGTTTTGGGGACTGATCTGGGTCAAATCAAAAACCACCGTCCTGACGTTCACGCTCTTTCTCACGGTCAGCATCGTCGGGTTCTGGTTGGAGAGGTACCTTCTCGTGCAGCCATCACTGATCGACAGTCCGCTGTTCGGCTGGCCGGAGATCGGTGTTTCGCTCGGCTTTCTGGGACTGTTTCTCCTAGCGTATGGCATGTTCGCCCGATCGCTCCCGATGGTCAGCCCACGCCTGACTGTTCGGGCACAGGAGACGGGTCACCACTGATTGTAGGGTGTAGGTTGTAGGTTGTAGGTTGTAGGTTGTAGGTCTTCAGGTCCGATGGACTCCGTACGGCAAAGCACCACCCCCACACCCCACACGCTACACCCCACACGCTACACCCTACACCCTACACCCTGCACCCTACACCCTACAACCTACTCGAAGACCCTTTCGGCGTGTTAGCTTAGTAACATGGAACGTATGACCGAACGCGCGCAGCTTTGGGCGGAAGCGGCTCGCCTTGCGAAATCCGGCACGCCTGCTGCGTTGGCGACCGTTGCGCGGCAGCGTGGCTCGCTGCCGATGGCCACGGACGCCAAGATGCTCATCACCGCTGACGGGCGGCGCCAAGGGACAGTCGGCGGGGGATGTGTCGAGGCGGATGTAGTGGGCCAAGCGCTCGAGGCGCTCGCTCAGGGCAAGCCGACCTTTGTTAGGCATTCGCTCAACGCGGACACCGCCGGCGACATAGGCCTCTCGTGCGGCGGTACGGTCGATCTCTTTCTGGAACCCGTGTTCCCCTCCGCCGAGATGGCAGCGCTGTGCGATGCGGTAGCCACGGGTATTACCAAGCGGTTACCGGTGCAAATCTTCACCGGACTCGAGTGGAATGGCGGGCCGGAAAAGGCGGCCGTGGTGGATGGACGGTCCATGCGTGTCGGGACGGGGTCGAGCGGGTTGGACACGATGGGCGATTTTGAACGCCCACGCGGTGGGGTGTTGGTCGATAAAGAACGTTCTGTGGTTGTCGAGTGGATCGACCGGATTCCACGTGTCATCATCTTCGGTGCGGGGCACGTCGGCGCCGAGATTGCTCGAACGGCCGCGCGGGCCGGCTTTTACGTCCTGATTTCCGACGACCGCGACGATTTCGCGAACGAGCGTAACGTTCCCGATGCGCACGAGTTCATCGTTGGAGATTTCAGCAGGGTGTTGGACGGCATGGTGTTCGACGAAGACGACTATGTGCTCGCCACGACCCGGGGGCACAGCTACGACGCCAACATCATCCAACGCACTGCCGCGTCGCGGGCTCGCTACGTCGGTATGCTGGGGAGCAAACGGAAGCGTGCAGTAATCTGGAAAGTGTTGGCCGCGGCGGGAGTGCCACCTGCAGCACTCGAACGGGTCAAATCGCCCATTGGTGTCGAGATCGGCGCCGATACACCTGCCGAGATTGCCGTCTCGGTCGTAGCCGATCTAATTCGTACTCGGCGACTCGCGGAGGCGTGAGCTGAGCGCCTGAAGCGAGTCACGTGGTACGGCGGCCCGCAGCACCAGCAATACTTCCCCTCGAGCGACACTCATCGTAGACATGATTCTGGCATCGGCCGCCATCTCCTCGGCCTGGTCCCGTTCGGCACGGGCTTCAAGGACGCCGGCGACGCGGTCTACCTCGGCGAGCGGCTGCTGTACGATCACGAGAGAGTCTCCGGACGGTAGTTGCTGTACGACACGTACCGGTGCGTTTGCGGCCACCGATGCGATCGATACGTGCAAGATTTCCAATCCCTCGACAATCAATATCCGCCGACCAATCCTGCTTTCCGCTTCCTGTAGGGTGAGGTCGCTCCAGGCCTCGTCATTGCTGAACTCGAGTGCGGCAACCGGCGGGCGATTCTGGTCCATCACCTCGCGCGCCCGCAACTCGGCCTGCGCGACAACCGATACGTTGCTGTCGCTTAGGCCGACCGCCTTGGCGGCCGCTGCCAGCTGATCCGCAACCAACCGTTGCTGTCTCTCCGCTGGTGCGTCCCGGCGATCTGCGGCCACTGCGCGTTCGATCTCCCGTCCACGTCCCGAATCGACATCGGCGTTTTCACGAAAACCACGGCGTTCGGCTTCTTGTACGGCTGACGACACCCGGTCCCGCTGCCGTGCGGGCGCGGTTGGGGCGGGTTGCGCTGCACCCGCCACGCCGGTTCTCGCCTCGTCCGCGTCGGCCACCGCTTCCGCCAGTGGCACTTCGTTCTGGGCGAGTGCGACCTGCGGATCCTGCAGCCCTTGGACCGCTTGCTCGTTCGGTGACGGCTCGAAAACGGAGAAGCGGGCGTACCAACCCACGGTAACCGCAACCACGATGCTCGCGGCCCAAGCTAGCGAGCGGATCCGGTTGAGTTTCCTGGCCGACGCCAATTTGGATCGGTCGGTCGCCCGCGCGACGATATCGTCGAACGCGGGGGTCTCGACCAATTCCGGCTCGCTTTGCTGGAGCACGGCTGCCGCCTGATCGTGGAAACTCCGCTCCTGCTCGACGAGCGCCGCGCACTCAGCGCACTCGCTGACATGCGCCTCGAAGCGCCCCCGAGCTTCTGTGTCCGCAAACTCGAGTTGACGGTCGAGGTACGCGTGTATCTGTCCTTCGTCAACGTGCGACATGACGTTTCTCCAATGCATCGTACGCTTCTACCAACCGGCGGCGTGCGCGTGACAACGTCGTTCCCACCGCTCCGGCGGCCAAGCCGGTGGCAGCCGCGATGTCCTCATAATTGAGCCCCGCATTCCACAGTAGCAGAGCTTCTCGGTCCCGCTCCCCCAATTTGTTGAGCGCTTCCTTGACGGCGTCCAGGCGCTCTTGTTGCTCCAAACGATCTTGTGGAGAGGTCTGTGCCTGTTGTTGAGCCTCGGCCTCTCCTTTGATCAACACCAAGTGCTTGCGCCGCCTGACGGCCGTGCGCGCCTCGTCGGTGGCAAGGTTCGACGCCACCCGGAACAGCCACGCCCGGGGGTTGTCGGGCGATCGGCCCAACGCCCTGGCAAAGGCATCTTGCGCCAGGTCGTGCGCCCGATCCGCATCCCACACCATGCGGTGCAGGAAGCGAACCAGGTCTTGATACGTGTGACGGTACACGTCAGCCCAATCGACAGCCACGAAGTTAGTCTAGCGTCCTCTGAACTCTCGCACCAGCCGTTCGAGTGCTCGGCCTTCTACCGCGGGCGCGCCGCTCGACACCGTTTTGATGCTCGTTGTCGTGCCGGCGATCAGCACGTTGTCGAATGCTTTGAACCACCGTTCCAGCTCCGGTAGTGCACGCAGCAACTCGAAGTACGTGGAGCTGTACAACTCTATCTCGACGACCGGCAACGAATCTCGGTGCGCGACGTCGGTCCACACGCTGTCCCGTAGTACGAACATCCGCCCGGCCGACAGTTTGACGCTTTCGTCGGAGTTCGAAAAGGCGGCCCGGTCTTCCATCTCGTTGAGATCTGCTTCGAGCGCGATCTCGCGACGCGCGCGGCTCTTCTCGGCCGCCTGCACGGCCTGGCGTCCAACGGTCCCAGCGACATTAGACGCCGCTCCTGACGTGCGTTGGGCCGCAGGAACGGCCACTACTCGATCACGTGGTTGCTGGAGGCGGGCATCTCGAGACGCCACCATCCCGGGTTCGAGAACGAGGTACGACGTGTACTCACTCAACAGGCCATACCGCAACGCGGTCTCACGAATCTCCTGCTCGAGATCGGTGCTGTGGCCTTCGATGCGAATTTGTCGAGCCAAGTGTCCAAGCTTGCGTGACGCCCAAAGCCGCGGAATGAAATCGTTGCCCAGTTCGTGCGATGGGAAGGAGACCTCCGTGGAGAAACGTTCTGTGCGTCCGGAGCGCTGGCCGTGCATCGAGAGTGCGCCGTTGCGGTCGCGGCCCACGGCCTCGTAGCGACCGAACACGATCAACTCTTCGCCAGAGAAGAGGTCGGGAAGCTGAATGGGGTGGATCTCGGTCAAATCCACGGGTGCATTATCCAACTCCAGATCGGTGAGGACCGGGTGCTGAATCTTTGCTGTCAACAGGCCCACCGCTTGTTCCACGTCGTCGGCGGGTTCGACGTATTCGGTCGCACCGCGGCCGGCGGCGGAGAGCCGGTCCAGTAGATACGTGTTGACGTCATATCCCACACCGAACGCGAACACCCGCGCGCGACCCCGTGCAGACTCGGCTTGCTGCGCAATCCGCTCGGGATTTTGCTCTCCGACCGAGGGAATACCGTCGGTCAAGAACAGCACGATCGGGAGTCGCCTAGTGGGGCTCGTGAGGTGGAACGCCTCTTCGAGCGCGCCGGCGATGTTGGTGCCACCGTTGGCTCGCAAACCGTCCACCCAGCGCCGCGCCTCGCGGATGTTGCGACGCGAGGCCTGCACCCAACCCTCACTCTGAGTTCGAACCGTGTTGCTGAATGCGATCAGACGGAAACGATCCCGTTCATCGAGCGAACCGAGGAGTTGCCGCATCGCCGCTTTGCCTTGCTCCAACTTTTCGCCGGACATCGATCCGGACACATCAACCACGACGGTGATATCGCGTGGCTCGATCCCGCCCTCCGGGTTTCCGGGGGATAACGTCAACATGAAGTATCCCGGTTCGCTGGACGGCTTGTGCGTCACGACCGTCATACCGACCAGGCCACGTTCCAACGGGAGAAAGAGTGCGAAGTTGCCGGTGAGGTCGCTCTCGGGCCTGACTCGTAGTGTGCCGTCTTCCCGATCCACTCGAACCCGGTGCGTTGGCGAGAACGGATCTCGAAATGCCTCGCCGTCTTCTGCGGTCAATAAGAAGGAAAGGGGAGCCGAGTCGGTCGTGCGCCGAACCGGCACGCCGTCCCGTAATGGCACCAGCGTCGCCGACCGTCGCGATCCGGCCGCGTAGCGAAACTGTAATGCATCGCCTGCCCGGTTCATCACCTGGGTGTAACGCAGGGTGATCTTCCGGGTGTCCCCAGGTTCGATCGGAAAAACGCGCGCGCGGATCATACCGTGACCCACCAGCTCGATCAACGCGGGGTCGCGCTTTTTCCGCACGATCTCTTCGTAGATTGCCCGCGCGTCGTCGGCGTTCATGGTCTCGCCGCGCAGCTCTTGGTCTCCCTGGAACAGCGAGAAGTTGCTGAATACGGCCTCGCCCGGGAGGGGGTACACGTAGTCGCCCTCTCCCAGTATCCCGCCGTCATTGCGAAACCACTCTTTGACTTCGACTTGGGCGATGCGTCCGGTCACGGTCACGTGGACCGCCGTCCGCACCTTCGACACGCCACTGCCAAGGACGTTGGGGAGGGGTTCGATCCACCCCTGGGCCGCCAACGGGCCGGCCAGGAGCGTCAGCGTCAGTGTTGCTATCAGGGTCCTCATTCGATCCTCACAGTTGGGGCTATAACTGGGGGACGTCTGAGGGGTGGGAAGTTGCACACAGTCGGACGGAAAGACGGAAGGACGGAAAGACGGAATGTGTCCAGGGCCCCAAGACAAAGGCCCCAGCCAAACCATTGGGACCTTTAAGTGCTTGTATTCCAATGTGTTACCTTCTGGGCGTCCTTCCGTCCTTCCGTCCTTCCGTCCTTCCGTCCTTCCGTCCTTCCAACATTCCGTCCGTCACCCTACGGCACACTCGCTCTTGCCCACCTCCAACTCCTCGGCCTCTTCGGGGGTCACGTCGAGCAGGCCCACGTTGATGATCTTGATCTTGCGATAGGCCTCGGGGAAGGACGCCACGTGGGATTGCACCCAGCCCGTGAACTCTTTTTCGCTGTGAACCTGGAGTGGTGCGTTGGATTGGCAAATCGCTTCGAACGTTGCCCCGATGGAGCGGTCGTCTTGTCGTTCCGAGTCCGAAGAGTAGTGCGCGGGATAGATCATGATGTCGGCGGGGAGTATTTGCTTGGCCCGCACGACGGATTTCCATAGCATGGCGGACCAGGTATCGACCTGCCCGCCGAGGTCGGGCCGTCCGATCGACTTGACGAAGAGAAAGTCTCCGGAGAAGGCCGCCGTCTCGCCCACGAGGAACGTCGTGCTGCCCAACGTGTGTCCAGGCGTGTGGAACGCGGCGATCATGCCTTTGCCGATCTCGATCACCATGCCGTCGTCGACCGGCGTGATGTTGAGCTTACCCTGTGTGCCCTCGTAGACATGACGGTTGTCCGCCGGGTGTAGGTAGTATGGGACGTTGAGAGCGTTTGCCATGTCGGACGCGCCGCTGATGTAATCCGCATGAACATGCGTATCGGCGACCGCCACGATCTGGGCGCCGAGATCTGCGGTACCGTCCACGTATGCCTGCCAGTTTCTCGCCGGATCGATGACGAGAGCTTTGCCGTCGCTGATGAGCAGGTATGCCAGTGATCCCTTTCCCACGCGGTCGTACTGTATCAGATGATCGAATCCGGTGGGGGCGGGAAGCGGCCGCAGATACGCCGAATTCATCCACGCGGCCATGCCGCCCCGAACTGACCGCGCGTGATAGCCGCGTTCTTCCAAGAATGTCGCGATGTGCCCACTCGAGTTGCCGTGGCCGCACACCACCGCCACCGGGCGATCCTTGTCGATCCCGACGTCGGCTACGTCGTCGAGGGCAACGATCTTCGAGCTGGCCATGTTGAAAAAACGATCTTCCGGAAGCAGGTCGATGCGGCCGCTGTCCAGGTGATGTGGGGCTCGCACGTCCAGCACCTGAATGGCACTGCCGGTCTCGATCTCGCGAATCAGTTCTTCGGCGGTGATTTCGGGGACTGGTCCGGGGGATGTCATCGCGTTTGTGCCTTGTGAGGAGTCGCTGGCGATGGGAAAGATTACAGGTGGTGCATTTTCGTGCCAGTATTCGGCCGGCAGCTCATTGCAGCTGGCGGATCCGTTCGGCCAGGGAATCGCGCACCGCAGTTCCGGCATCGTCGGCGAGCACCAAGATCCGGCGTTGCTCGCTGAATGCATTGAGCGCGGGGGCAGTGTCTCCTGTCGCAAGAGCCGCTTGCGCGGTCACGGACAGTGCCGGCGTCCACGCGACCTGGTCGAGAAAACCTGCCATGCGTTGAAAGGTGCGGCCGACCGCCAGGGCTTCATCCCACCGGCCGACCGCTGCCGCGACCCGCGCTCGGTCGAGCCGGAGGGGCCAGAGTGATGCGACGAGCCCGAACATCACCTCGGTGACGGAGTACCTCTTTGTGGCGTTGTTCCAGGTAATCAGTGCAGCGGTGGTGTCACCCGCCGCGAGTTGATCGAGTGCCGTGAGGTCGTCGAGCAGGCTTTGTTCGAGCGGACCCAGCTCGTTTCCCGAGCCGAGTCGTGACAGGCGGGTGTCGAACCGCGCCGGATCGGTGCCGGTACGGCGAGCCCAGCGCGCTCCGAGCCATGCCGAAACGAACGGTTCGTCGTTGGTTGCCGCGAGACGCGTGGCTGCGGCCGCGGCGCCGTCGAGTCGCCGGGCATCCTCCAATTCTACGGCGTGTGTCAGGACGGTCCACCGGTCAATCTCGGATTGGGGTACACCGCGTAGTCGGGCTTCGGCAATCACCCGGCCGGCGTCGTTCATCTGCCACGCCCCGAGATGCACGGCGAGCCGCATTCGGAATGTCGTGACCAATTCGGCCGGTGTCGACGCGCGATTGGCCAGTTCCTCAATGGCTCGAATGGCGAAGGGTCTCGTACCGCCCGGCTGTGACATCTCCCCTGCGCCCAGCCCGAGAAATTCGAGGATCCGATCCGGACGCGATGGGAACGTCCGCAGCACTCGCGGGGCTTGTGGCTTCCGATACAGGAGCGTGTCGGCCATCCGCAGCAACTCGGCCCAGTCGGACGTGCTGTCGATCGCGAGGTAGCGCTGGAAGTTTTCTTGGGCGGTGCGCGGGTCCTCCTCTAACACGGCAACCTGGGCACGGTAGGCGATCGCTGCGGCGAAGGATGGGTCCCGAGCGAGGGCCTGATCGAACGCAAACCGTGCCTCGCCGAGACCGATCTCCACGAGCGGTCCGAACCACGCTCGTGCAAAGCCCAACAAGAACCACGCGTCGGTCGCGTCCGGATGCTCGTTGATCACGCGACGGATCTGATCTTCCGCACCTTGGATGTCTCCGTGGACCAGCAGCGTCTCGTAGCCGCCGAGAATCTGCTCCGACACCGTGTCGAGATCCCGACGAAACCGGAGCGCCGTTTGGAGTGCAGCCCGAACCGCCGGACCGGCTTTGCTGGGTTGCGCCGCCAAAACCGTCGACAACATGCGTTTGAAGTACGCCGGCGCGTACGACGAATCGAGTTGGATCACCTCTTCAAAACGCTCGATGGCCGTGCTGTATGCGGCGCGACGATGTGCTCGCTCGCCCTCGAAGTACGCGGCGACGGCGGGTGTTCCCTTCGGGAGGGTCGGCAAGATGCCGGATTGTGCGATCGCGATACGCCTCGCAAAGGCGTCGAGCACCAACCCGCTAACCAGCGCGTGCAGGCTGTCGGTCGGGCCCTGTCGCTCCGCGCCGGCCAGCAGCTCCTGATTGTCCACATCACGCACCTGAATCCGCATGTCGAGCGTCGCGCCGGTGACGATGACGGTGCCCAGCACGACCTCATCCGCTCCGAGCGCCTCGGCGAGGGCAAACTGTGTCTCAGCGTCATAGGGGCCGCGGCCAAACCGGCGGATAAACCGTGGCGACTGGACGAAGGTGGGTTGGAGGACACGATGTCCCGGTAGGGTCTGAAGCTGCCATGTGAACGCGTGCGGGAGCAGCGAGTCCAAATCGATACCCACGTCCGACCCGGAAACGGTGAATGGGAGGACGGCGACAACAGGGGCGGTGTTTACAACGGGGGCACCGCCAGATAGCAACGCCCAACCGACCCATGCAACGATAAGTGCGGCCGCTGCGGTTGCTGCCGCCATCCATTTCTTTCTTGCGGTCTTGCCGTTGAGCGAAGCGAGCCATTCCTCTATCGAGTTCGGGCGCTCGTCGCGCGCCACCGCCAACGGTGCGGCAAGCGCTCGACCGATGCCAGGGGGCAACTCCGGACGGGTTGCCGAGATGGCCTCGCCAATCTCCGTCACTCCGGCCATCGGTTGGGGCCGCCTGCCAGTCAACGCCTCTACGGCCACCGCGGCAAGCGAGTAGAGATCGGCCCGTCCGTCGACATCCGCGGCGCCTCCCAATTGTTCGGGAGCCATATATGCCGGTGTTCCGATCGATGCACCGGACGCCGTGAGCGTGGTCACATCGCTCGACACATGGGCAACGCCAAAATCGGTGAGAAGCCAGCGTCCCGTTTCTTCCTCATACAAAATGTTGGCGGGTTTGATGTCGCGGTGGACGATGCCGCGGTTGTGGGCGAACGTCAGCGCGCTCCCGATCTGTGTGAGGAGCTTGCGGACCTCGTCGTACGACATCGGGCCATGCTCTTCGAGATAGCGATCGCACGGAACCCCTTCGACGTACGGCATGACGAGGTACACGAGGTCTCCGTCAATGGAGCACTCGAAGGTGGGAACGACATTGGGGTGGGACATCTGCGCCGACAGAGAGGCTTCGCGTCGAAAACGCGCAAGACGGTCCGGACTGAAACGCGCGTCCGGCAGCAGTACCTTGATGGCGACCTTGGACCCCAGCTCTTTGTTGCGCGCCAAGAACACGGCGCCCATTCCTCCCTCACCGATGAGGGTGAGCACCTCATACCTGCCTTGGGTGGCCTCCTCGACTTCGCTGGGCGTAAGGTGCGTCACGACGCCACCGCTTTTGTGTTAGTCCTCGTCCTCGTCCAACAGTACACACCCGGGATGCCCGGTTTCATCTTCATCTAAATCGTCGGGCCACTCACTGCAAATCGATGGCTTCGCCGGGCGCCCGTTGGGGCGTAGCCGGCCATGGAGAGTACAGTTGACACTACCGTTCTCGAGATAGCCACATGCGGAGATGACTTCGCAGTCCAAGGTGTCATCGTCGTCCCGCTTGACGCGGCAGACAAACGGATTCTTCCGCGCGCGAATGAGTGCCTCGAGCCGTTTCTTACGAACGGGGAGATCCAATTCCAGCGTGAGATCGCGGCAGCAGGCAGCCCCGATCCGGTTGTCGGCGGTGCGACATTTTGCGGTCGCGCACGGGTTCTCATTCTGCATGACCGGTAGCGAACGGGCGGGCGGTTCCTCGAACGGTAGATCCAGGGTTCGGCGTATTCGACGCTGAATGATCGAGAAGCGTCCATGCCCGTGCTGCAACTTGGCTCGCTCGGCCGGTTGGGTTGAGCGAGGGGTGTTGCCCCGATAGCCGTGGGCCTGACACCGGCTGCCCTCGGGAGTGTGCTCGAGGTATCTGCAGGGAACGTGGATGGTCACGTCTACCATGAGGAGCCCATCGTTCACGTACGGCTCTCCCCAAGTGATCCGCTCGGTGTGGCCGGTGAGCCACGTGGCGGCCGCGTCTTGCAGGGTCTTGCCGTCGTCCTCTAGATCCGAGATACGGACCGTGACGTCGAGTTCTTGGCAATGCCGGCCGAGCTCTCTGCAGGGAGGGGGACTGGGCATTCTGGTGTCAGGGCCTCATCCAAGAAAAGGTTGGCTCCGGGGCCGTCCGCCGTGCTTTCTGGTGTCCGAAGTCATTGCAGGACAGTGAATTGCACCCCGTGCGAAGTAGTGAGCTTGGCGGCAAAACGCAAGGGCAATTCGGGACTTTCGCTGGCCCGTTAGCAATGTAGATTATGTGAATACATTCACAAGCGGTCGAGCGCTCTTCGAGGTGCCCGTCCGCTTTCATCGTAGCGTCGATAAGAACGGCTGAAGTTTTTCCGGAGGAAATACGACATGCGCAAGTTCATTGCCGCGTTTGGACTGACCATCATGGCCTGTGGTGGTGGGGGTGGGGGCGAGGCCCAGGCTGCTCAGGCGGCCGGAGTGGCAGGCTCAGCGGCGGCGACCTCCTCGTCCGCCAGCGAGGCAGCGGTTCACGAGGTGAAGATGATGCTGACGGACGCCGGTGAATACAAGTACGTCCCCGACGAGTTGACCATCAAGGCCGGCGACACGGTTCGTTGGATCAACGTGAGTGGCGGTCCGCACAACGTGCAGTTCAAGGCCGGCACCGTGCCGGAGGGTGCCCAGGCCGTGCTCAACGCCGCGATGGCGAATCGTATTGGCGATATGAACGGTCAGCTGCTCATGGCTCCCAACGCCACGTACGAGATCGATTTCACGGGCGCGCCCGTGGGTGAGTACCCCTACGTGTGCACCCCGCACGAGATGCTGGGGATGGTGGCCGCGCTTACGATCGAGTAGTAGCTCTGGGTTAAGAGTCGGGAGAAAAAGCCGCCCGCGGAATGCGCGGGCGGCTTTTTCTTTGGCCCGTACAGGTGGAGTGATCGGTCACCGGTCACCGGTCACCGGTTACCGGTTACCGGTTGCCGCCACTTTGCCGCGACAACGGTCGCGAGGATACCGACCATGAATCCGGTGCCGGCATCGATACCGTAATGCATCTGGCAATACACGGTACCGACGATCAACAGGATTAACGGCAGCGTAAACATGGCGCCGAGCGGACGCCAAACGCGCCAGAGCATGAGGGTGGCTGCGGTGCTGGCAGCCACGTGTGATGAAGGGAAGGCGGCCCCAAACGACGATCCTCCCGCCAACAAGCTGTAGATGAGTCTCGCGCTCCATACCTCGCGCACCGGGCCTGTGGGATGTTCGAACGCATAGTTCGGACCGGCGACCGGATACAGCACGAACACGACGTAACACACGACGAAGGCGACCATGGTCGAGAGCACGACGGTGCTCGCGTCGCGGTCGCGTCCCCGCAGCACAAGGAGGATCGGTCCCAACGTGACGATGGGGTAGTACGAGAAGTACCCGAGGTGCAACAGGCCTGACCAGGAGACGGACGGCTTGTTGCGGATCCACGTGTACGAAATCTGCGATCCAAAAACGGCGTCCTCCCAACCTTGAATGACGGCGTCGTTTGCGAAGACCGCATCTGTGGCCAGCGGCGCGTTGAGCAGTCCTATTTGCGCGTAAAACGGGAGGAGCATCGCAATGGGATACAGTACGTGTACCGCGTGCCCGATGCGATCGGCAGAGCCAAGCCTGGTGTACAGGTACAGCATCGCAGCGAACAACACGTGCATACCCAACATCCACGCATTTGCCACCGAAGAGAAAGGACCGCGAACGAGAATGACCAAGGTGACGAACCCCAGATATCCGGCAAGCAGCCGGTCAACGGGATTCAGAGCCATCCATGCTCTCGATACCAAGCAGCGGTGCGTTGGAGTCCCGTGGTCAGGCCGGTTGGCGGTTGCCATTGGGTGGCGCGTTGCAACGCCTCCGATCGGCAGGTCCACGCATCCGCCAGAAATTCGTTTGCCTTATTCGCATTGAGTAACGTCCGTCTACCGAGGCTGGCTGCGCCGGTCCCGATCATCCACAACACGACACGGGCCACACCGGGAGGGATGCTGATCGCGAGCGGGTGCTTCGAAGCGTTGGGGTGCATCGCCCGGTGGACGGCGAACGCAAATTCTTTGGATGTGCGAATCTCATCGTGACTGGCGAAGTACGTACCGTGCTCGGTGTCCGCGGATGCAAGGCGGATTAACCACTCTGCCAGGTCGGGCGCGTATATGAAGGATAGCTCTTGGCTCCCATCGCCGAAGAACACCGCGATCCCTCGGCGCGCCAATTGGAAGACCTTGAAGACCTCCCGGTCGCGCGGTCCGTAGACGGTGGGCGGCCGCACGATGGTCCACGGAAGCCCGCTGGATTTTAGGGCCTCTTCGCCGGCGAGCTTGCTCCACCCGTAGTCACTCACCGGCCGTGCGGTGGATTGTTCGGTGAGTGGCATGCCGACCCGCGTCGGTCCGGCCGCGGCGAGGCTGCTCACGAACACGAATCGTTGTAGGCCGGGAGCGGATCGGGCCACGACTGTGGCGAGAGTGCGTGTGGCGTGGCCGTTGATCGCCAGAAACTCCGCCTTGTTGCGCGCCGCGGTGAGTCCCGCGAGGTGATACACGACATCCGCTCCCTCGCACCCGGAGCGGATCGCGTCGAGGTCGTTCAAATCTCCCTGGGCGACCCGAAGGGGGACATCCCCTGCCGCGGACGGCGGGTCCGCTTTCGTGGGCGGGTCCGCTTTCGGGAACAGGCGCTCGACCTTGGTGATGTCCCTGACGAGTACGCAAACGTCGTGACCCGCAGCTCGGAGCGCGTCGACGAGGTGCGAGCCGACGAATCCGGTCCCTCCGGTCACAAAGACCTTCACAACGGGCGGTCGTAGAGGCGTAACGTTTTGTAGTGCACAAACCCCATACGGAGGAGGCCGTTGCTCATAGCGGCGTTGTCTTCGAGGATCCATCCCGCTTCGGCCCAACGAAAACCCCTGCTGTACCCCTTTTCCCAGATCCAGTGATACATGAGCGCGTCGACTCCGGCCCGGCGGTGCTCCTTGAGCACCCCAAGCAAGAGAACTCGAATGCGTTGGATCTTCCGCGCCTTCCAAAGAATCTTGACGATGCCCGGGAAGATTCGACCCGACGGGTTGGTTTTCAATGCCACGTTGAGATCGGGTAACGCGACGGCGAATCCGATCAACTTTCCTTGCTGCTCCGCGAACACCACCAACTCGGGCACGATGACCGGCTTCAGATCTTTGGCGAGGTGGTCAATCTCGGCCTCGGTCATGGGCACAAATCCCCAGTTTCGCTCCCAGGCCTGGTTGTAGATCTGCTTGATCAGCTCTACTTCGTCGTTGAACCGTTTCATATCGAGGGCGCGCAGCGTGATCTTCTTTCGCTTGGCGATGAGCTTGGCCCCGCGCGTGAGTCGCTCCGGTAATTGGTCGTTCACGGACTGGTACATCCACAGATCTTTGGCTTTTGTGAACCCGGCCCCCTCGGTGAGTTGCACGTAATACGGCGGTGTGTACGGAGTGAGAACGGCTGGGGGGGTGTCGAACCCGTCGACGAGCACACCACACTCGTCGTTCGTCGAAAACGAGGCCGGTCCGCGCATCACGGTCAGGCCGCGCGGTTTGAGCCAATCGGACGCGGCCTTGAAGAGTTCGTTCGCTACCGATGGATTGTCGATCGAATCGAAGAAACCGTAAAAGCCAACCGTGTCCTCGTGGAATTCGTTGTGCGCGCGGTTGTGGATCGCGGCAATTCGCCCGACGACTTCCTTCCCACGTGTGGCGAGGAAGTACTCGGCTTCGGCGTGCTCGAAAAAGGGATTCTTTTCGCGGGAGAGGAGCTTGCGAACGTCCATACGCAAAGGGGGGACCCAGTGCGGGTCCCCTCGATGCAGGCGGTATGGAAACGAAATGAATTTGTTGAGGTCAGCAGCCGTGCGAACGCTCCGCACGGCGACGGTGCCGGTCAAATAATACCCGCCTCTTTCCGTAGCTTTGCGAATGTGTCCAGTGCGTAGTCGATCTGGTCGTTGGTGTGCGTCGCCATCAGGCTCGTGCGCAACCGGCACTCCGTCGGAGGAACTGCCGGCGGTACCACCGGATTGGTGAATACGCCTGCATCAAACAGCTTGCGCCAGAATCCGAACGTGTTTTCCAGTGTGCCGATAAGCACCGGTACGATCGGCGTTTCGGATGGGCCGATGTCGAAACCCAAGCTCTTCATGCCCTCTTGGAGCCGCAAGGTGTTGGCCCACAGCGATTCGCGACGCTCGGGTTCCTGCACCATCACCTCGTGAGCTGCGATCACGCCAGCGGTGTTCGCCGGAGGCAGCGCCGCCGAGAAAATCAATGGCCGCGCGTTGTGCTTCAGGTAGTGAATCACCTCGTTCGATCCCGCAATGAACCCACCAATCGAAGCCAACGACTTCGAGAACGTGCCCACGATCATATCGACTTCGTCGACCATGTCGAAGTGGGCCGCGGTACCGTCCCCCTTCGGACCCAACACGCCCACGGAGTGTGCATCGTCGACGGCGAGCGCGGCACCGTATTGTTGTGTGAGAGCGTGCAACGCCGGAAGGTCTGCGATGTCGCCCTCCATGGAAAACACGCCGTCAACCGCGACCAACCGGCCTCGGTCGGAGTGTTTTTCCAACAGGCGCTCCAACTGCGCGAGGTCGCCGTGCGCAAACCGTTCGGTTTTTCCGTACGACATCTTGGCACCGTCCACGATGGAAGCGTGATCGAGCTTGTCGATCAACACGATATCGCTACGACCCACGAGGCAGGAAATCAATCCGAGGTTGGCTTGGTATCCCGTCGACAAGACCAACGCCCCGTCCTTGCCGAAGAAATCTGCCAGCCTCGCCTCGAGCTGTTCGTGGAGATCGAGTGTGCCGTTGAGAAAACGACTACCTGTGCACCCCGACCCGTAACGCTCGAGAGCGTTACGCGAGGCCTCGAGGACCTTCGGATGATGGGTTAGTCCCAGGTAGTTGTTTGAACCCATCATGATCCGCGGCTTGCCTTCGATCGTCACGACCGTGTCTTCGGATTCAGAGATGGGTTTGAAATACGGATAAAGACCCGCTTCCTGAACCTCGCGCGCCTTGGTGTAGTTCTTACACTTGTCGAACAGATGGACCTGCTGTAGCGTCTGGATGTCCACTGAACCTCAGCTCCGAAAGAAGTTGCGTTTCAAACGTTGCCGACTCCGTAAGGCCTACTTCAGGACCCTAGATACTATCCGTGACCCTGCCCCGGCACAAGGTCAGCGCGAGATGGGCCATCTTTTTGCTATTGACCAGCTTAGGCCTTCCTAAGCCGGCCCAAGCACAAGCCCTGCCCGAACCTGCATTTACGGCCGCCGACGCCGTTCTGTTCGGGGCCGCGGCGGGACTCTACCTGGCCCCCGGCATTCTCGGCATCGACGGACGCAACGCGAACTGTGTACCCTGCGATACCGCCGATGTCCCTTTCTTTGACCGGTGGGCCGTTACCGAGCCACGCGCGGCGCTGAGCGACATGAGCAGTGGTCTGGTTGCGGCACTCGCCGCCGGCACGTGGTGGTCCCTGGCGACTCGCGGTCCATCCGGCAGGCGGCACATCGTCGCGTCCGCCCAATCGGCGGGTTTGGCCGCCGGGTTTTCTGTGGCGATCCAGGAGATCGTCGGTCGTGACCGCCCGGTTTTCTACACCAACGCCGCCGGCGACATCGACCCGGCCGAAACCCGTCCTTCGTTTCCCTCGGGGCATACCGCGATCGCGTTCGCGCTCGCGGTGAGCTACGTCTTGAGCGGTGCCGCCCCCGCCCCCAGTGCCGCCGCCAGGATCGCGACGGTGGCGGTGGCGACGGTTGTGGCGACCCTGCGTGTCGCCTCGGGCCGGCATTTTCCGTCGGATGTGGTGGGTGGTGCGGTGGTCGGTGTGGGTAGCGCGTTGCTGGTGCATTCCCTCCGCTTCTAACGCCTTGGTCTCACTGTCCAAGATTCGCGGGTCACAAAATGGGTTGCGCCGCACCTCATCGATGTGTCAGAGAGCACGGTATGGACCGCTTTTCCCGCGTAGGCTGTAGATACTGTATTAGACCTATCGGGTGATTGAGGCATGCAGGCCATAGAGAAACGATCGCTGAGAGTGACCTTAGTCGTGTTCCTGGCCGCCACCGCGGTTGTGGCAGGTGTGACACCTGCGGCGGGGCAGGTCGTGGGCATGGAGCGACTGGTCACCGCCGACGGGGTCCGACTGGACTTCGCCAGCGACGGTGTGTGGCGTCGCAAAGCGGAGCAGGTCGCTCAAACCCGGAATCAACTTCGGGGCCGAGCACTCTTCGATGCGTTGAACGCGCCGGCGCAGGGTGCGGCGATGTCTGCCGCGGCGCTCACTGGAACGTTACGCGTTCCGACGGTCCTCCTCGCGTTCTCCGATACCCCGACGCCGACCCTTCCGATCGTCATCGATTACGACTCTGTCTTCTACAACGCCACGCCGTTGGTCGGCAGACCGTACACCGTCAGGACGTTGTATGAAGAAATCTCCAACGGTCTCTTTTCGGTGGCCGGCCAGGCATACGGTTGGGTGTCGCTGACGGGCAATTCGTCGTTTTACCTCGACGTCTGCGGTGCACTCAATCCACTCGACTGCGGAACCGGTCGCAACCGTTTTGCGAACGGGTTTCGTGAGGCGCTTGCCGCTCTGGACGGCGTGGTCGATTTCTCGCAGTACGACAGCGATGGAAGCGATGACATTCCCAACACCATCGACGACGACGGGGTCGTCGACGTCGTGCAGTTTGTTCAGCCGGTGTTGGGTGGTGAATGCGGCGGCCCCGGCATGTGGGCCCACAAGTTCAATCTTGGTGAACTCGGGGGCGTGTACACGACGAACGACGCCTCGGCGGGCGGCGGGTTCGTCACGGTCAGTTCCTATCTCGTTGTTTCGGGCGTCGGAGGTGTCGCCTGCAGCAACCCCGGCGACATCATGGCCATCGGCCTCTCGTCTCACGAACTGGGTCACGGTATCGGCTTGCCGGATCTGTATGACACCTTTGGTGCATCGGCGGGGATCGGCGAATGGGGCCTGATGGGGTCGGGGATGTACACCAGTCTCACGAGTCCGGCCCACTACTCGGCGTGGACGAAGGAGCAAATGGGTTGGGTGACGGTTCGCGATATCACGACGTCGGGTGCGTACACCTTGGGCCCGGTGGTGAGTGGAGATACCGTCTTCACGATCAGCCCACTGGGCGCCAATCCGCGCGGTGAGTACTACCTGCTGGAAAACAAACAGGCCGTTCTTGCCGATACCGCCAACTTGCTCACCGGAGGGTCGCGCGGACCGAAGAACGGCGGGCTCTTGGTGTGGCACATCGACTCGGCGCAGGTCGACCAAGGGTCGCCGTGCAATACGGTAAACACGGGTGCCGTGCATGGTGTGGCGCTCATCGAGGCTGATGGGAATGGCTCGCTAGGGACAACGGGCAACCGCGGTGATGCCGGAGACGCCTATCCAGGGCAAACGGGGAACACGAAAATCTCTTTTTCCTCGTCGCCCGCGGCGGTGAGGAACAGCGACGGATCGTTTGTAGGCTTTCAGATCGATTCAATCGAGCAAATGGTGCCGAACGGCGAGATGAGAATAGTCGTTTCGTTCGGCGCCGTCGTCCGAGCGTCCGATTCGCTCGCCCTCATTACCGTAGACGGTGTTGCCTACAGCCGGTTCGAAAACGTGATGGAACTGAGTCGCAACTACGAGATCAGCATGGCCGACGTGCAGATTACTGCGGACGGACGGCGCGAGTTCACATTCCAGTCGTGGTCGGACGGTGGTACGCGCACGCACACAATTGTCGATCCCCCGGCCGGCGATTCCATCATCGCCCAGGTTGCCACGCGGTACCGCGTGCTGGCTTCCAAGGCTGGGCAGGGGAGTGTTTCGGACACGTCCGGCGCCGCTGTGGAGTCGGGAGTTCTCGTCGATGACGGCTCGTCCGTGACCTTGGTGGCGGTACCGGCCGCCGGGATGGTACTCGACGGCTGGAGTGGCGACACGACCGCCACCGGTGACACGCTCACCGTGCTCGTGGATCGTCCTTTCGATATCACCGCGACGTTCTACCCGGTAATCGCGCTTCTCGATTCGACGCTGTCGCCGGCCATCATGGGAGCGGCCTACGCTGCCCAGTTGCGGGTTGGTGGTGGGGCCGGGAGCGGGACCTACGTCGTGAACGTCGTCTCCGGCAGCCTGCCGGCCGGCTTGGCGTTTCAAGCCGCCGTCGATGGCGGGCAGTTGCTCGGCGTACCGGAAGAGACCGGTGTGTTCGATGTGTCGATCGTCGTCACATCGAGTAACCTCAGTGCGACACTCGACCTCCAGCTGCAGGTCAACGCGCCGCCGGTCGAGGTGGATCGCCTCGTCGATCAGCTCATCGACGGTGGGCAGCTCCTGACCGCGGACGAGGTGCGCTACCTGGACCTCTTGGGGAACACGAACGGCGGTTTCGATCTGGGCGACTTCCTCGCGTGGCTGAACACGGGGGCCGGCGCTCCGCCGGAGCAGCTCACGGAGTCGGCGCTGCGCGCGTTACGTGGAGGTCGGGAATGAGTATCCGAAAGGCAGCGATCGTCCTAGCGCTGGCTCTCACCTCGTGCGACGGGCCGAATACCGGCGAGCTGATGTTCGATCTCTCCACGCCGAACGATGACGACGGCGCGATCCAGTTCACGATCATCGCGACACCGGGGTACGAGATGCTGGATCTCGAGGCGGCGTGCGCCGCCTGCCGGCTCTTCGCGCGGCCGGTAGACGAGCGCACCACCCTCGGCATCGTCACCGGCCAGATCGGCGGTGGCGCCCTTCTGCGAGCTGTGGTCTCGCATCCGGGCCGTCCAGCAGCATACCTGATAACGGTGGTCGAAGTGTCCAGTCGCACATACGCACTTCGCTCGACCGAGGGGTATCGCATTTCCGTTTCGAGATAGGGATCTGCTCAGCTCCACCCCGAAAATCCGGCGTAGGCACAAGCCGTTCGAGCTAAAGCAGACAAGCATGCAAGTCTTCGTCGTCCGAATCAACTGATGCGCAAACTCGAGAGCTGGCTGCTGTTCTGTGCGACGTTGGCCAGCGGCCCGTTGGCCGCGTGCAGTGGCAGCGGTGGGGGAAACCAGATGGCTACCACGGCCCAGGAAACGCTGGTGGGGGAAATCCGACTCACCGGAAGCGCCCCGACGTTTCTGGTGACCCTCACGACGGCCGAGGGCCGGTCGGTCGACCTCGTCGGCGACCTTCGTGGCGAGTTGCAGAATTTGTCGGGCGCCGAGGTTGCCGTGCGTGGCACGCCCGGATCGGCTCGCGACATCGACGTGGTGAGCTACGCGATTCGGGCGATCCAAGGTGTGCAGTCCGTCGGTCGGCACGCTGGCGTATCGAGACGGAGAGTATTGGCTCGATGCCGACGAATCCGTGCGGTTAGTCACCCCATCGGAGGGACTCCGAGCGCAGGTGGGTGCCAAGATATGGATTCTGGGGCGGGCAATGCCGGACGGGGTGTATCCGCAGACATATGGAGTGATTCGAGCCAGCCGAGAGTGAGGCTATCGCTCAGGTCACAGCAGTAGCGCGACAATGATCAGGATCAGGACGATCACGATCCCCACAAGTGCGACTGCGCCGAGCACGAGCCCACCGAGCCATTTCCACCCGAGTTTTTTGAGAAACTCGAGAATGCCGATTTCGATAATCCGGCGTAGCCAGACGAGGAGCACTTGCATGGGGATCCCCTTTCACCACGTACTACGGTAAAACCCCGGAGAGGTTTCTCCAACACACCCGCTGACACCCGGGATGCCTCGGAAATCGGACTGCATCGGGTTAAATTGGCAGCGGCTTCCTCGGGGCGGTAGCTCAGTTGGGAGAGCACCGGCTTTGCAAGCCGGGGGTCGTGGGTTCGATTCCCATCCGCTCCATTTCTTCCCCAGGGTAAGCCACAGAGTCCACAGAGCGCCCAAAGAAGTTGGTGGCGATCCATAGATGGCCGGTGTGACCGCACCCACGAAACCGCGCTCATCGACGCCAGGATCAAACGTACCACTGGGCTCGTGGCGAGCTGCTCTTGCCAACTCCCCGCCCACGGTTCAATCTTGAAATTCCACCTTGACATTCCACTCGTCCCCGGCAGCGGAGGAGCCGCCATGGCCAACTTCTTACCGCGTGTGCTCGCAGCCGCCTTCGTTTCGTGTTTGGCGGCCTCGCCCCTTCATGCCCAGGGCGTATGGGTCGCTCCCAAGGAACCCTGCAAGCCCGACACCCGTGGTCGGACGAAAGACGCCGAGAAGCGCCTCCGCGAGGCCATCGAAGCGGAAGATCCCGCTGATTCCATCGCCAAAATGGAAGAAGCCGCCACCAAGCTGCGCGAAGCGTTTGCTGACGGTGGGAGCCCGGGTGCGTGGTACTACCTCGGCCGCTATTACGTAGTCACCGAAGACCCGGTCGGGGCTGACTCGGCGTTGCATCAAGCAGCGGAGCTCATCCCCGAGTGCGCCGAGGACATCCAAGGCCACTTGGTCGTAGCCGGGGCGCTCGCTTTGGGCGCGGGCTCCGCAGCGTGGGTGTCCGGCGATCGTGCCGCGGCTGTGGACCACATGCGGGTCGCGGCGAGCCTCCACCCGGAGAATCCGGTGATTTTTCTTTACATGGCCCGGGTGTTCGCCGAGCGGAGCGAAGCAGACTCGGCTGCCAAGTATGTGCGGATCGGCGTCGACCTAGCAGGCGACGACCCAGAGCACGCACGTAACCGCACCGCCGCCCTCCGCGACCTCGCCCGTGTGTCCGATACGTTGGCGATGGAAACGACCGGCGGCCAGGCCGTGCAGGCGCGTGTGCTGAGAGATTCTGTCGACAGGCGCATCGGGCGGGATTCGACGATCTTGGCGCAATTGGTCGCCCAATGGTCGGGGGTGAACCTGCGGCCCGAACAACTCGCAGCCTACCAAAATGACTCCGCGGGCCGGACGGAGGCCTTGGCCGTGTCGCGGCAGACCCGCGAATCACTCGCGCGGCAGTACCGCAGCGACAGCGCTGCGGCTGTCCCGGCCCTCGCGGCGGCGGCGGCGGCCTATGAGGAGTATTTGAAGGCCGTCCCGGAAGATATTCACGGCGGGTTTCAACTCGTCAGACTGTACGGGGCTGGCGGGCAACTTGACCTGGTCCGGCGGACGACCGATCGGTTGCTAACAGCAGGAACCCAGTCAAACGCCCTCGGAGCGGCCTCGACCATGTTCGGTGAGGGCCATTACGCCATGACCGCCGCCGTGCTCGAAACGGTGTTGCAGCAGAATCCCAACGCCCGCAGCGCCCTCTTTCTCTTGAGCCGGGTGCATCTGGTCGGGGTGGACGGTGAGCGGCTGGTCGCAACCGCCCAGAGGTTGACCGAGATCGACCCCCTGAACGCCCAGAGCGTTCGCATGCTGGCCGGTGGATGGGAGTTGGTCAGCATGGCGGATTCGGCCCGGAAGTATGTGGCCATGGCCGATTCGGGGCTACAGTGGACCGTCGATGTCATTGAATTCCGGGCGCGGGAGGACACCCGGCTGAGCGGGCAAATCAGGAATCTGGTGAATCGCCCGCTCCCCGCCGTCTCCCTCGCGTTCGAGTTTCTCGATGCCCAAGGCGTGACGTTGTACGCGGGAAACGCGGACATCCCCGCGATGCAGCCCGGCGCGCAGGAACAATTCCAACTTCAGCTTCCTCAGTCGGGGGCGGTGGCGTGGAGGTATCGACGACGCTGAGTCCTTCTCCTAAAGAGCGTTGGTTGGCGCTAGGGTTGGCCTAACTCGGTGCTAACCAACGCTCAATAGTTTGTGCCGTCCGTCCATTCCCTCCCGCCGTTTTGTGCAACGGAGATTGGCTCCAACTTCTCTGTGGACTCTGTGGCTTTCGAGAGATGGCCGGTGGCTGGCCGCTCTAGGACGGGTTGCCGCCGTTTGACCGATCTGCCAAAATCATCCCCATGAAGCCCTCCGATCTCATAGAATTCAACCGCCTGAGGCGGCGACTCACGGTCGCCGTAATTGCCCTGGCGGCGATCACCGCGATTGGGGTCATTGGATATGCCGTGATCGGTGGGTCGGAGCACGGGCTTCTCGATGCCGTCTATATGACCGTGATTACGCTCACGACGGTTGGCTTCGGCGAGATCATCGACATGTCGGGCAGTCCGGCAGGGAGGGTGTTCACACTACTGTTGCTGATGTTCGGGTTTGCTGTTGTGTTGTACACGGTGCCGTTGATGACCGCGTTCGTCATCGAAGGCCAGCTACTAAATGTTTTTACGAGGCGCCGAATGGAAAAATCGATTGCGGCAATGAAAGATCACTTTATCGTCACCGGCGGAACCTCGGCCGGCAATCATGTCGTGGAGGAGTTGGTCAAGACGGGCAGGTCGGTCGTGCTGGTGGTGTCGGAAGAGATGGAGATCGGCCATGGCGATGCCGGTAGGGTGCCGTTTGTCGTGGGTGATTCCACCGACGACACCGCGCTGATCGACGCGGGTATCGAACGGGCCGCCGGGTTTGTAGCCTGTATGGAAAACGAAAAGGACAATGTCCTCGCGGTGCTCACTGCACGCCGCCTCGCCCCGGAAACTCGCATCGTCGCAACCACGGAGCGAGTCGAGACGGAAGCCAAGTTGCGGACGGCCGGGGTCGATGTGGTGGTGAGCCCGAGTCGCATCGGCGGGTTGCGATTGGCGTCTGAAATGGTGCGGCCGAAAGTGGTTTCGTTTCTCGACAGCATGCTACGGGACAAGGAACTCACGCTTCGGGTCGAGGAGGTCACCGTGCAGCCGGGCACGAGCATGGTCGGCCAAACGCTAGCGTCCTTAAACATCGGAGATATCGAGGGGGCTGTGCTGATGGCGCTTCGTCCTCCGGACTCGACGAGCTACAGATTCAAGCCTTCGCCGTCGACGACCTTGGAGGCCGGCATGACGCTCATCGTGATGACCGACCTCCAGGGAAGGTCGCGGCTGGAGAGGTTGATGCAGGGCCCGCGGATTTCGATTGGGTGAGGTAGTGGCTGGCGCCGGCACCCCACCCAAGCCGCGTGCTACGATGCCGCGTCGAAACGCTTCGCCACTTCGCCCCAATTCACCACGTTCCACCACGCCTCGATGTAGTCGGGTCGCCGATTCTGGTACTTCAAGTAGTACGCGTGCTCCCACACGTCCAGCCCAAGGATCGGAGTCTTACCCTCCATGAAGGGACTGTCCTGGTTCGGCGTGCTGAATGCTTCTACACCGTTGGCACCCACTGCGAGCCACGACCAGCCGCTTCCGAAGCGAGTAGCTCCGTTGTTCGCAAAAGTCGATTTGAAATCGGCGAAGCCACCGAACGCGGCGTTGATTGCATCCGCCAATGCTCCCGACGGCTCGCCGCCTCCGTTGGGGCCCATGATCTGCCAGAACAACGAATGATTGGCGTGCCCCCCGCCGTTGTTGCGAACAGCGCCCTGAATGTCCTGTGGTATGGAGTCAAAACTGGACAGCAAGTCCTCGATACTCTTGTCGTGTAGTTCGGGGTGTTTGTCGAGGGCGGCGTTGAGCTTGGTGACGTATGCGTTGTGGTGTTTCCCATGGTGGATCTGCATCGTCTGGGTGTCGATATGTGGCTCCAACGCGCCGTGCGCGTACGGGAGATCAGGAAGCTGGTGCGCCATGGCGTGTGCTCCTCATAAGTCTTTGGCGTAAGGGTTTCCTCAAGAAAAACGCGGATTGTGGTAATTAGCATCGGGGACGTGGTGAGGCAAGGTGGTTTGGTCGTGGTTGCCTGCCGAGCCGTGGACAACCAGATTTCGAAACGACGGCGGATCGCAACGGCCGCCGCTGCAACGATTTTCCACTTCGACGATGGGATGAGGACCCATGACCACGACGAGCCTTCCGACGGTTGGCGAGCCGGCCCTTGATTTTACGCTTCCGTCGACGGCCGACGAAGAAGTGACGCTGTCGTCGTTCCAAGGAAAAAGCAACGTGGTCTTGGCCTTTTTTCCGTTGGCGTTCACGTCGGTATGCACCAACGAGATGGGATGTTTCACGGACGACTTTGCGCTTTTTGAAGGTGTGGATGCCAAGGTGTTCGGGATTAGCGTCGACTCGGTGCCAGCGCTCAAGGCGTTCAAGGCCAAGCACGGCTTTAAGATCGATCTCCTGAGCGATTTCAAGCGGGATGTGTGCCGGGCGTATGGTACACTCATCGAGGACACGTCCTTCTCGAAGCGCGCCTACGTGATCGTTGATAAAAAGGGAATCACACGGTGGGTCTTCGTCGAGGCCGAGTTAGGAGACCGCCGGGATAACGCCGAACTCCTCGATCAGTTGCGGGGGCTTGCATGAGGTTAGGATGACCGTGAGCGATTCGGATTCAACTCCGCCTGTCGGCCGGGTCAGCCTGTCGGCACTCACGGCCTTGGCGGACGTCGCGACGTACCTCCAGGCCGGTCTGGGGTCCGACGAAGTCCTATCCGGTGTTGTGGGTGCGCTCCGTCGCGATCTCGATCTCCGCGATTGCCGCATCTGGCTGAAGGACCAGGCCGGAACGGGATATCGTGCCATAGATGCCGCCGGTGTCGAGAGTCCGGACGCCCAACACGTGGAACATGTGGCGGAGTGGATCAAGAATCCCTTGGGCGGTGGAAGCGACGCCAAACGGCATCTGCTTTTTCCTCTCCTTAGTGATGGGGATCCCATCGGCCTACTCGAAGCCACGACTCAGGACGAGGCGTTGGTCGACGTCGAACGACGGATCTTGAACATCGTAGCCAACATTTTGGCGCCCTGGCTGGCCTCGATCGAATTGTCCGAAGACCTCGCGGCGGAGGTGGCGTACCGAACCAGGGAAACAGAAGCGCAACGCCGATTCATTTCGAGAATCGTGGACTCCCTCCCAGTCGGTCTCTACGTGATCGACCGCGACTATCGAATCCAGGCTTGGAACACGAAACGAGAGGTCGGAGAACGGGGCGTCTCACGTGACGACGTGCTCGGCCGTGAAGTCTTCGAGGTGATGAGCCGCCAACCACGGGATCTCCTCAAGGAAGAGTTCGACAACGTCTTCGCGACCGGGGAAATGGAACAAATGGAAATCGGGTCGACGGCGTTCGGGGAACTACGGCACTACCGGATCAGCAAGATCCCGATGCGGCTGCACGACGACGAGATCACGCACGTAATCACCATCGGGGAAGACATCACCGAATGGCGAAACATCCAGCAACAGGTCTCCCAAACCGACAAGCTCGCGGCTATCGGCCAGTTGGCCGCCGGCGTGATGCACGAGATCAACAACCCGCTTGCCACGATCGGCGCCTGCGGCGAAGCGTTGGAATTGCGGCTCGACGAGTTGCCGGCATCGGCCCGCACCGTGTTCGAAGAGTATCTACGCATCATCGGATCCGAGCTGGATCGGTGCCAGGATATCGTCGGTGGTCTTTTGGACTTCTCGAACCCGAAAGCCCAGGCCAAAACGTCGGTGTCGATCAATACGGTCGTGGACGATGCACTCTTTCTCATCAAGCACCACGATCGTTTCCGACGCATCCATCTCGTCAAGCGATTCGAGGAATCGCTGCCTGAGATTTCAGCGAATTCGAAACAGCTTATCCAAGTGTTTCTGGCGTTGATGATCAATGCCATCGATGCGATGGAAGAACAAGGCACTTTGACCGTGAGCACCGGATTGAATCCGGATCGCACGGATGAGGTCATGGTGGAATTCGCGGATACGGGGGAAGGCATAGCACGGGAGGAACTACAAAAAATCTTCGAGCCCTTTTATACGACCAAGGAAACCGGTCGGGGATCGGGGTTGGGCTTGTCGATCTGTTACGGAATCGTGCAGCAGCACCGAGGCCGTATGGTCGTGGACTCGCAACCGGGCCGCGGATCCACCTTCCGCGTTTTCTTTCCTGTAGCCGAAGGTACGGCGGAGGGGTCGTGAAGATCCTCGTCGTGGAAGACGATCGCACCCTTGGCCAGTTCGTGCGCCGCGGTCTCGAAGAACAGCGGATCAACGTCGATCTCGTGGCCGACGGGCCCGAAGGTCTCGAGCGGGCATCTCACGGAGAATACGATGTCATCGTGCTGGACCTGCGGTTGCCGGGGTTGAGCGGCGTCGAGGTGCTCCGCACGCTGCGCGACCGAGGAGTCGGTACACCAGTCTTGGTCCTCACCGCACAAGACGCGGTGGACTCCAAGGTGCAGGCGTTCCGCACCGGCGCCGACGATTACGTCACCAAACCGTTTTCTTTCGAAGAACTCTTGGCGCGCGTTGAGGCCTTAGGGCGGCGACCACGCGAGATTGCCTCTCCGACGTTCGAGGTCTCCGATTTGACCCTCGATTCCGGGAGCCGCGAAGTGCGGCGGGCGGGGAAGGTGATCGAGCTGACGCCCAAGGAGTATGCCGTTTTGGAATATCTGGCCCGCAACGCGGGTCGCGTGCTCTCCAGAACGCTGATCACCGAGTACGCGTGGGGATACAACTTCGACCCAGGTACCAATGTGGTCGATGTCGTCATCAATCGTCTTCGCAAGAAAATCGCCCGACAGGGGTCGAATCGTCTGATCCACACGGTACGTGGCGTCGGGTACGTCATGCGAGCCTAACGCGCTCATGATGCGGACACTTCGAGGCCGATTGGCTGTCGGATACGCCATCGCCCTGGCCGCCACGATGTTCGTGTTTGCAGCGACCGTCTACTTCGCACAACGTCCGACCCGGTTCGGCCAACTCGACACGCAAACCCAATCCAGAGCCAACCTCATCGCCGCCATTTTGATCGACGCGTACGTTGGCTTTGGCGTCGTGGTGGGAGTCGACACGCTGGGAACGACGACCCGACCGGTCCTGGCACCTCGAGTTGCCGCCCTTCTGCAATCGGTGGAGGACTACGTCGTGATCCTCGATTCCGAGGGCGGCGTCCTGTTTGCGTCGGCGGGGATGAGAACGTCGGTGCCGAGCCTTCTCATCCTGGCTGCCGCGGCAAAGGAACCGCCGACCGGCGGCCGGTTCGGGTTGACGGACATCGGTGGTTCGATAGGCCAAATCCGCCATTTCGCGCGCCCGGTCGCTACGGCCGGACCGGCGGTGGCGAGCGTTCTCGTCGGCGGTGCCGCCGCCGGGGTGGTCAGCGGTACTCAGCGTTTGGTGGTCGGCATGCTGGTGAGTGGACCGTTGATTCTGTTGGCGTCGATGATCGTCGGCTACGTCCTCGCCGGCCGGAACATCAAGCCTGTGGACACCATCGTCGACGAGATCGAGGCCATTACCGATGGTCGCAGCCTCCATCGCCGGGTGATCGAGGTGCGCAGCACCGAGGAACTGGCCCGTCTCACCACGACCCTCAACGCCATGCTCATCCGGTTGGAGCGCAACTTCCTGAGCCTGCGCAGATTCACCGCCGACGCGAGTCACGAACTCAAGACCCCGCTTACGGTTCTGCGAGCCGGGGTCGAGCGGGCCATTACGCACCCCTCGGCCTCGCCGGCGGTGATGGAAGTGCTCGAGGAGACCCTCATCGAGGTCAATCTCATGACGGAGATCGTGGATTCCCTGCTCACGCTGGCCCGCGTCGACGAGGGTAGAGCTCCGCTGCACCTCGAGCCCACTGACTTCCGCGAGCTATTGGCCGAGATCAGCGAGACCGCCAGCATTTTGGGCGAGCAGGCGTCGGTCAACGTGTCGATGGAGAGCCCGAACAAGCCGCTCATCCTGCCACTGGACCGGGCGCGGGCGCGGCAGCTTCTGCTCAACCTGCTCACCAACGCCGTCAAATACACCCCCAGAGGCGGCCACGTCTCGATCAAGTGTGTGAAGAATCCCGAATCGGTGATGCTGGAGGTGGCGGACACCGGGATCGGCATTGCCGCCGGCGACCTTCCCCACGTCTTCGATCGCTTTTGGCGGGCCGATGCGGCGCGCACGCGGGGTCAGCGCCCCGGAGCCGGCCTCGGGCTCGCCATCTGCCGGTGGATTGCCGAGGCGCACGGCGGGTCGATCGCCGTGCAGAGTCGCCGGGGTGAAGGGACGACCTTCACCGTCACGCTTCCCCGACAGACCTCCGGTACCCCCGAGGTCATCAACGCTTGACACACCCCTAGTGCCGTTCCAACTTGATCCGCAAACGGCCTGGGGCGACCCCGGTGGGCCGGCGGCGCTCGTACGAGGGATCGCGGACGTAGTCGCCTTAAGTTGGAACGGTACTAGCGCACTGGTTGCATCTGGGATAGAATGGGCGGTTGCAAACCGGTCCGTACGCCGTATTTGCGGCTTGGAACCAGGCTCGAAGATGAGCCGCGTTGTGTAATCCGGGTTTCATGATTTTGTAATGTTTGCCTCACCGTTCTGCCAGCCAGGTGTCAGGAGCGGCGGGTAAGTTGTTCAACGCAGCCAAACATCGGAGTTGAAATGTTCGACAATCTGATGGCATCCCACCCGCACCGCGGCGGAGCAAAGAAATCGCTCCCAAGCGCCGTGACATCGCTCTCGATCCACGCCGGGATCGTTTGGCTGGCGGTCGTGGCCACGATCAAAACGGCCGAGGTGATCGAAGAGGCCGCGGCCGATACAACGATGATCTTTCTGACTCAGGAAGCTGAAACTGAAAACAAGCCGCCTCCGGTCCAAGAGATCTTGGCAATACAGCCGCCACCAAAGGGTTTTCAGGTTCTGCAAGCTCCCATTGAAATACCCACGGAGATTCCCCCGATCGACCTGTCCGAACGTTTCGACCCGCGTGACTTCTCGGGTACTGGCGTGGAAGGTGGTGTTTTCAGCGGCGTCGTTGGGGGGACGGGGCCCGTCGACCTGACCCAGACCTTCATGGAGGCCGCCGTCGACGAGCGACCCGAGCGATTATCGGGTCCGCTGCCGCGTTATCCCGAAATGCTGCGTCAGGCCGGCATCGAGGGTGTCGTGATGCTCGAGTTCGTCATCGACACCTCCGGCCATGTCGAGGAAGAATTGATCAAGATCGTTAATTCCACCAACCGCGCGTTCGAAGGGCCGGCGAAGGACGTGATCCGGCGTAGCCTGTATCGTCCGGGGCGCGTGCGCGGCCAGGCGGTGCGTGTGTTGGTAACGCAGCAGATTGGGTTTACCATCCAACGCGATTGACGACGGTTCGATCGATAAATGAAGAAATAAACTCACTTAACGACGAGTTAAACGCTCGAAACGACACTACGGAGGATCGCAAGTTATGGAATTATCGTTATTTGAACTTTGGAATGACGCTGGTGCGTTTGCCCGGGGCATCATCTTTGTTCTCCTCGGCATGTCCATGTACGCCTTTACGGTGGGTGGCCAGAAGTGGTGGAAGTTTTTCAGGAGCAAATCACAAACAAGGAAATTCGCTCCCGAGTTCGCGCGATTCCTTCAGGAAGACCAACTAGACGCTGCAATTGAGCTAGCCGAAGTACAAAAGCGCTCCCACGTGGCGCGCGTGTTGGGTGAGGCGCTGCGTGAGGTAAAGCCGCTCCTGGCCGACCGCGCGACCGTTACCACCGGCGACATCAACGCGGCGGAGCGGGCAGTCGAGCGCCAGACGTTGATTCTCCTGGCGGACCTCAGGAAGGGCAACGCCGTGTTGGCTACCGTCGGTGCCACCGCGCCTTTTGTGGGCCTCTTGGGCACCACGATGGGAATCGTGAACTCGTTCGTCGGCATGGCCACGAGCGGTTCGGGTGGTCTGGCGGCGGTGTCCGCTGGTATCGCAGAAGCGCTCATCACCACCGCCTTCGGTCTGCTCGTGGCGATCCCGGCTGTGTGGATGTACAACTACTTCACGACGGTCATCGAGAATATTTCGGTGGAGATGATCTACACGTCGAAGGAGTTGATCGACTTCCTGATCAAGAGCGTCGGCAGCGAATTCGGACGATCGATCTTCACGAAAGAGTTCCAGGCTCAGCAGGCGGGTCCGAACCCGATACAATCACCGTGACCGGCCGAACGTCAAACGTGAAGAGAGGGAGAGCCTAATCCGATGGCTATGGATCCAGCTTTAGAGGAGCTAAAGACCGAGCCCAACGTGATTCCCATGATCGATATCATGCTGGTGTTGCTCATCATCTTCATGATCGTGACACCGGTGATCACCGGCGGGTTCCGAGCTACGATGCCGCAAGCCAGCAATACCAAGGATCGTCCGGACGAAGAAGACGACATCATTTTGGGAATCGATCAAGAAGGCAATTATTACCTCGACCCGGGAACCGGCAGCACCGCGCGGATTCCCAACGATAGCCTCGAACCTTTCTTGTACCAGCTGTATCACGACCGGGAAAAAGACAGAATCTTGTACTTCCGGACGGACGAGAATATGTCATACGGAATTGTCGAGGACGCAATCGAGATAGCCAAGCGCACAGGTGTGGTCCTGCTCGCATCGATAACAAAACCAAAGCCGGAAACCGAGGAGCGATAAAATGGCGATGCAGACCGGCGGTGGGGGCGGACTGACTAGCGAGCCCAACGTCATTCCGATGATCGATATTCTCCTCGTGTTGCTCATCATCTTCATGATGACGATCACGCAGAACCGGCAGGCGATGGACATCCAACTCCCCGAGGAGCAGGAGCAAAAGCAGGAGCAACAGATGGAAAGCGATCAGATCGTGCTCGAGTTGAAGCGGGACGGGACGTATGAAATCAACGGGACGCCGGTCCTGCTCCCCCAGCTCGACAACGCGATTCACGCGCTGTACGATCAGCGACCCGCGAAAATCATGTTTCTGAAGACGGACAGACTCCGGCGTTGGCGCGACGTCATCACGGCCATGGATATTGTCCGAGGGGCGGGCGTGCAGGTGATTGGTTTCACCCCACCGGAGAAAGCAGAGGTGGCTGGAGGAGCCTAACCGACTGCCTCGCAATGCCCTGAGCCGGTAGGGAGCGATCGAAAGATCGGAACATCCAAGGCGCTGAGACCGTTCCACGAGGGAAAGGTTTTAGCGCCTGCGGTGTATATTGGGATTATGAGACGACGGCCCAGGATTCCTCAAGCACGCTTCCCGGAGCCCCCCGGGGTCTCTTTTCGATATTTCGTCATATCCGTCATCATACACGCAGCCGTTCTCGCTGCTCTTCTTTGGGTCCAAGTCTCCGAAGTCGAGCGGCCTTCAGCGCCGGGTTCTGCCGGCCTAGCGGGTGGCGGTGGTGGCGGGGGTGGTCCCGAGATCACATACATTGCGCTGGCGCCTGCGCCAGCGGCTCCCAGCGCGCCGCTCAAGGTTCCCGTTCCCCCACGGGAGCTTCCTCTGCCCGTACCAAAGGTCAAGGAAATCACCAGGCACGTACCTAGGGTGACGCAGGACCTGCCCAGGAACATTCGGCCCATGCAGTTAGCCCGCACCGTCGGGGCGGGAGCGGGGATTGGCGGCGACCGGGGTGCCGGTACGGGATCCGGCGGCGGTATCGGGAGCGGTGAGGGAAAGGGATTGGGCAGCGGGGTCGGCCCCGGTTCCGGAGGCGACGGCGTGGTGTTCCCGCCCACCGTGCGGTACACTTTCCTTCCCCCCCTTCCTCGGCCCAGTTCCGTGCAAGGGCAAACGTACCTCGTCCGCTTTGCGGTGGATCCGCAGGGACGTGTGACCGATGTCGAGGTCGAACCCCGGATTCCGGACCGGGGGTATCGGAAGAAGTTCGTCGATACCATGTTACGGTTCCGATTCAAGCCCGCCCATCTGCGCGACGGAACCAACGTCGCTGGGGCAACGGCCCTAAGTTTCACGCTGTAAAAAACGAAAAGGCTTTAGCATGCGGCCGACGATCGCGCTGGCGGTAGCCCTCGTTGTGTCGGTTGCACTCGCACGGGCATCGAGCGCTCAAGAAATAGTGCTCACGGGCCCCGACGTGTTCCTCAAGGGGACTCGCTTTACCGTTACAGTGTCGGCACCGAGCGCGCTCCAGCCCGTGCCGTTCGTATTGCGCCTGGGGGACGGCACCGTCGTCGCCGATACCACGATCGATCCGCTCGGCACGGTGACGTTGCATGATGTCATCGTGGAGAACGCGAGCCAAGTTCCACTGCAGGCGGAAGCCGGCGGTGGCATTGTCACGTTGGCGCGTCCGGTTCTTCCCGGGCTGGTCAGTGTCCTCCCTCCGATTGTTGCTATCGTCTTGGCGCTCGTGCTGCGGGAAGTGTTGGTGAGCCTGTTTGCGGGAATCTGGCTCGGTTGTCTGTTCTTGGTGGGTTACAATCCGATCAAAGCGGTGTTCATGGCCGGGGGTGACGTCGCCCGCGGCGAGGTTGCGAACGCCGACAACGCCTCCATCATTCTTTTTACCCTCCTGATCGGTGGCATGGTCGGCGTTGTGACTCGCATGGGTGGCATGCGCGCCATCGTTGAAGCGCTGTCACCGATGGCGACAACTCGCGTACGGGGTCAGTTGGTAACGTGGGCAGCGGGCCTGGCAGTGTTCTTTGATGACTACGCCAATACGCTCATCGTGGGAAGCACGATGCGACCTCTCACGGATCGCTTGCGTATTTCTCGGGAGAAGCTTGCCTACATCGTTGATTCGACGGCGGCACCGGTCGCAACGTTGGCCATCTCGACGTGGATCGGATACCAACTTGGATTGATCAATGACGGTCTCGACGCGGCCGCTCAACAATCCGGAAATCCGGCTTTGGCCGCCGCATTGGCGTCTACGTCGGCGTTCGATGTGTTTTTCCAGGCAATACCATACATGTTTTACCCGATCCTGGCACTAGTTGCCGTGCTCGTCATAGCGTCGACCGGACGGGATTTTGGCCCCATGTTGGCCGCCGAACGCCGTGCTGCCTCTGGCGGAGGCCTGCTGCGGCCCGGGGCGCGGCCTGCCGCGGATATATCTGCGGACCTTCACGAATCCGACTCTGCACCACAGGGCAGGTGGTGGAATGGAATTGTACCCGTAGCGGTGTTGGTGGTCTCGGTGATCATTGGTCTGGTCGTAACTGGATGGAGGGAGGTGCCTGCGGCGGATCGCGATGTTCCATTCCTGACGTTGGTACGCACGATATTTGGAAAGTCGGATCCGTTTACTCCGTTGATCTGGGGTGCGTCACTTGCATCGATAACCGCCATTGTTCTCGCCACGGCACAAAGAATCCTGCCCCTTGCGGACGCTATGCGGGCCTGGATTGATGGACTACGTGCGATGCTCATGGCCATGGTCATTCTGGTCCTGGCGTGGTCACTGGGCGAGGTGACGACGACCCTCGAAGCCCCGGCCTATCTCGCCTCGATATTGACTGACACGCTTCCGCCGGCGCTGCTGCCGGTGTCGGTGTTCGTGGTGTCGGCCCTCATGGCATTCGCAACGGGAACGTCGTGGACGACGATGGCAATTCTATTACCCCTCGTCGTGCCGTTGTCTGTAGCCTTGGTTGGTGGTTTTGGTGTCGAGGCGGTCGGAACCCAGCAAGCGGTGGTTGTCGGAGCTATCGGGTCGGTCCTCGCCGGCGCGATCATGGGCGATCACTGTTCGCCGATCTCCGATACGACCGTTCTGAGTTCGACCGCTTCCGGCTGCGACCACGTCGATCACGTGCGCACGCAACTTCCCTATGCGCTCATGGTTGGCGTCGTCGCCATCGTGCTCGGGAGTATTCCGTCAGCGTTCGGCGTGCCGGCGTGGGTGTGTCTTGTGCTGGGTGCGGCGGCGGTCTGGTCGGTGATTCGGTTCTATGGAATCCGGGTAGAGGAGGCAGCGAGCGGGGAGGAACAGCTCGTGGCTTGACGTGGTAAGCGAATATCCAATATCCAATAGCGAATATTGAATATCCAGTATTCATTCTTGGATATTGGACATCGGATAATTGGATATTCAGTATTCGGTATCCGTCGCTATTTCATTCTCAGAAACCTCTTGGCTGCCATGCGAAGCGCCCCCGCTGCAGGGTCGACCTCCGCGTCGAGCACTCGGGCCTGCGGTGCGCGCGTGCCAAGTTCCGTGAGCGTTCGCCGACGAACCGCTGTATCCGAGCCGATCAGCCCACCCCCCAGGATGACGGCCACCTCCTCGCTTTCGGGGAAGTGGGTCAACAGCGCGATCACGTGATCGGCCAGCGCCCGCGAGGCCTCGGCGACTAAGGTGTTGGCCACTTCATCTCCCGTGTCGGCCACGGCGCACACCGTCGTTGCGAGCTTGGCAACGGTGGGGACGTCTGCTTGCTGCACCCAGGCTGGGACCTGTTCCGCATCCGAGACGCCGGCCGCCGCCAGAAGTTTTTCGGTTAGTTGGGTTGCGGGTCCTCGTCGTTCGTGCCCCATGATGGCGGCGGCCACCGCCGCGCGGCCCAAAGCGTAGCCGCTCCCTTCGTCGCCGATGCGCCAGCCGAGGCCGCCTACACGCCTCACGATCCCGGAAGGATCTCGCGAGTGTGCGATTGACCCGGTTCCCGCCAGCAGCAAAATCCCGGGGGTATCGGAAAAGACACTCTCGAGGGCGATCAATGCATCCGACGTGACCACCACGTCGGTGGCGATGTCCATACCCCGGAGAGCGGTCGCAAGGGCCTCACGGTCGGCATCGAGGCGGGTTCCCGCTGCCCCAACCGTGAGTACGGCAATGGCGTCGTCGACGTGCGCCTCGCCACGCGCCTGCCGCAGCGCCGCGGCAATCGCCTCGGCCGCTTCGTGGACACTGCCGATCGTTATGCAGCCTGGAGCACCGGTTGCACGCGACAGCTCGGCCAAGGCCGATGTTCCGATCAACGCTTCGGTGTGTGAAGCGCCGGCGTCGACTCCGGCGAGCAAAGTCATCGAGTGATCATTCGGTGGACGGTCGCAGATGCATATCCCACGATCAACGTGATAGCGGTTCCCATCGGTACATACCAGGGCCAGGCGAGGCTTTCGAATGGTCCGGGCTTGATGAGCACGACGACAAGCATCACTACAGTCGTCACCACAATGGCTGCGATAGCGTCGCGTCCCTCGGCACGAGACATCATGCCGGACATGATGAACGTTCCCAGAAGGCCACCGTACGCAATAGATGCGATCGACAGCGCCAGCACGACGACCGGTGTGTCGCGCGACGGGAACGTCAAGGCACCGCCCATCAGCACAATGGCCCACGCCAGGGTCGCCCACCGTCCAAAGGTCAGCAAGTGTTTTGGGTCGCGGCGACCTGAAAGCGGTGCATAAAAATCGTGAGTCGTTGCCGAAGCGAGCGAGTTGAGCGAGGAACTCACGGTGCTCATGGCGGCAGCGAGGATGCCGGCAATGACGAGCCCGGCGACACCCGCGGGAAGATGATCCACGATGAACCGGGGGAAGATCTCATCGTTCGCCAGGGTTCCATCGTCAGCCCCGGCGGCCCATATGAGCGCGCCTACCAGAAGAAAGAGTGCGAACTGCGCGATGACCAGAACGCCCGATCCGATCAGCGCCTTCCGCGCCTTCGACAGATTCTGAACCGTCAGAATTCGTTGTACGATGAGGTGGTCGGTGCCATGCGATGCCGCCGACAACAGCGCGCCACCCACGATGCCCCCGATAAAGGTATAAGGGGCTGTGAACGAAACGCTCCAGTCGAACGTCTGTAGGTGACCAGACTCGAGTACCGATCCGAATGCCACGCCGAGTCCGCCCGCGAGTCGTACAGCGACGAGGACGGTGACGAGGCCGCCGATGGAGTACAAGATGAGTTGCATGACGTCCACCCAGACGACGGCGCGGATTCCGCCGGCCGAGGTGTAGATCACCGTGACCACGACTACGACCACCACGCTCGAGGGAATGGACCAACCGGTGATGATGGTCAGCGGAATCGCGGTGGCGAACACGCGCACGCTGTCCCCCAGCGCGCGAACCGTCATGAACACCGCCGATGCGAGTCGACGGGTGGGTTGACCGAATCGTGTCTCCAAGCGCGCGTACGCAGTTTCTTGTTCGCCGCGGAAGTATCCGGGGAGCAGCCAGGCCGAGACACCGATTCGCCCGATCAAATAACCGAACGCCACCTGCAAGAACGTGAGGTTGCCGCGTGCGCCGAGACCGGGAATCGAAATAACCGTCAGTGCCGATGTCTCGGTCGCGACGATTGACAGCATCACGGCGACCCACGGCATGTGGTGGCGACCGAGGAAATAATCGCTGGCGTCGTTTTGCAGACGAGCGAAATAACCGCCGATGGCGAGCACCACGGCGAAATATGCGCCCATCACCAGGAGGTCGAGTTGTGTCAGGGGGTCCCCACGACGAAAAACGGCCTGCGTTTATCGCAGGCCGTTGGGAAGACGCGGAGGGGTCCCAATCGGCTCAGGCGCTAAAAGAACTACCGCAGCCGCAACCACCGCTTGCGCTTGGGTTGTTAAAAGTGAAACCGCTTCCGTTTACGTTTGTGACAAAGTCGATCGTCGTGCCCTCGAGATATTGGGCGCTGAACGCATCCACGAACAATCTCAAATCTTGAAAGCCGACGATGATGTCGTCGTCGAGCGGTTGCTCCTCGATATTCAAGCCGTATTTGAATCCCGCGCACCCGCCTGGCAGCACGGAAACCCGCAGCCCGGCGGTGTCCGTCGAGACGTCTTCGGCACTCATGAAGGTGTGCACCTGTTCGACAGCCGCATCAGTGAGACTGACGTTGACGGTCATTTCAGGTCGTTGCGCTGTTGTCATCGCGTCCAATCCTTCACATGCGTGGACACGAAAATTATGGTGCGATGTGAGTTGTGTCAACGCTTCAGTCTGTCAACCTGTTGTCACGTATACGTTTACGACCATCCATGTAGAGCGTTGCCTCAGGAAGGAACACGGCTCAACGGGGTCCGTTGGCGATCGCGGACACCACCATATCTGCGACGACGCCGCGCAGCGGGAGCAGGGCCCGATTCTCTCTGGTGGGGTGCACTCGGTTCGTGAGAAGGATGATGAAGAGGTCGCGAACCGGATCTATCCAAATCGAAGTGCCGGTAAATCCCGTGTGTCCGAAGCTCGACGGGTTGAGGAGGTGACCCGAGCTTGCGCCACCGCCCGGTGTGGGCGTGTCCCAACCCAATGCTCTGGTAGAGCCCTCGGGGCCGGGTTGCAGGCTCGTGAACTCGCGAACCAACTCTGTTGGGAGTCTGGGTCGGTGGTCGGTGAGCCGCCCGTGATACAGGTCCAGGACCCAAATGGCGAAACGCGCGAGGTCCGGTGCCGTCGAGAACAGGCCTGCGTGTCCCGACACACCGCCCAGGTGAAAAGCGTTCCGGTCGTGGACCTCGCCCCGCACGAGTCGGCCCCGCCACGGGTCGTTCTCGGTCGGGGCGATCCGCCGGCGCAAACCAGCAGGGGGTCGGTACTGCGTTGCCCTCATGCCAAGCGGCTCGAACGTCTTTTCCTGTAGGAAGGCGTCCAGTGAGGTGTTGGCCACTCGTTCCACCAGCTGGCTGAGGAGGATCGCCCCGAGATCGGAATAGCTGTAATGCTCGCCGGGTGGATGTTCGAGCTCGGATTGGTAGATGTAGCGCAAAGCGTCTTCGGCGTCGGCGGTCTCGAGATACAACGGCACCCAGGCGGGCAAGCCTGAGGTGTGCGTGAGCAGGTGACGCACCGTGACCTGCCTCCGGTCGCCGCCGCTGAATTCCGGGACGTAATCCACCACGGGGCGTTCGATGTCCAAGGCCCCGTCGGCAACGAGGAACATTGTTACCGTAGTCAATCCGATGACCTTTGTGAGGCTGGCGAGATCGTAGATCGTGTTTTCATCAACCGGTCGAGGATCATCGTCGCCGTATTGGCCCAGGGTGGCCGTGTACGCCACCGCACCGTGCCTTCCTACCAAGAGGACGCCGCCCGGAAAGGCATCCTCCTCGACTTGTTGACGAAGAAACGTGGCCACGCTGTCCAATCCGGCGGCTGACAATCCCACGGATTCCGGTTCGACTCTCGGCGGCGGTCGGCCGGAATCGTTGCCGTTGTTTGGAGTGCACGCGGCAAGAAGAACCGCGGTTGTCAGGGTGCGCTTCATCGACGGGGGAATACGATGCCGGCGCCTCGGGGGAAACGATCTCCCAGCGTAACGGGAGACTTACCAGTTATTCTTGCTCCGGCCGCGAGCGCGTTCGCCACGGCGCGCTCGTTGGCGGCAACCGCGTTCCACGCGAGGAGATAGGTGCCGGCATAAGCGGTGAGCTGATTGAGGAGATACGGGCTACCGAATGAGGCGAGCACGGTGGGTTTGCTCGAACTGGTCTCTTCGATCAACCGTGCCAATGCGGGTGGCAAGTCGACATGTCCTGTTCCGGCTATTGGGCGGACACTCGGTGCAAAGATCGCTCTTGGATAATTGCTCAAAACGACGCGCGCGGAATCGTATGACATCGGCCCCGAAGCCGGAAACAATCGGAATGGCGTGACGGTCTCTCCCAGTCGGCGCAACTCTCTGATTAGCACGTTACCGATGGAGTGATTTGTTTCTCCGGCGTAGGTGATCAACGCTACGCGGCCTCGAGTCTCCCGAAACTGTTCGATCGGGCCTTGCTGGATGAGCGTCAGGGCTCGGCGCGCGATGTCGTCGGCGACGAGCTGGTGGCGCCGCCGCCCCACAACTGCCGGGATGCTATCCAATGCGACGGTGCGTGTCACGAACAACCCCGTCTTCTCCTTGAGCGCGAGAATCTTGCGGACGGAATGATCCAGCCGTTCGGACGTGATACGTCCGGATGCCACCGCCGCGACCATGGCCTCGAGAGCCAAGCGGACATGGTCGGGCATCAGCAAGAGATCGCTCCCCGCGAGAAAGGCCAGCACGGCCGACTCGCCCGCGCCGTAGCGCGTGACGATCGCGCTCATTGCGAGGGCATCGGTGAGGGCGATCCCTTCGAACCCGAGCGAGTCTCGCAACACGCCGGTCATGATGTCCGGAAGGAGGGTTGCTGGTCGTGGCCTGGTGGACCGGTCGAAGCACGGTAGGGCAACGTGCGCCGTCATGACACTTGCAACGCCGGCCTCGATCGCGGCGCGGAACGGAACGAGCTCCAACGAGTCGAGTCTGTTCCAACATGCATCGAGCGTCGGTATCGCAAGGTGGGAGTCGGTGCCCGAGTCCCCGTGCCCGGGAAAGTGTTTGGCCGTCGTAATGAGCCCGTGCTCGGATGCTCCCCGTACATAAGCCGCCACCAAACCCGCTACCGCGGCCGGTGACTCGCCGAACGAGCGTGTGTTGATGATGGGGTTGTTGGGGTTGTTGTTGATGTCGGCGACGGGGGAGAAACTCCAGTGGATGCCCACCGCCCGGGCTTCCAACGCCGTGATGTGACCGAGCTGATAGGCGTCGAATTTGCGTCCGGTTGCCCCGATGCCCATAGGCATTGGAAAACCAGTGGCTCCCACCATGCGCATTGCCGCACCGTACTCCAGGTCGGCGGCGACGATCAACGGCAAATGCGATCGCCGTTGCAGCGCATTCAGCTTGGCGGCCGCGGCCAGTGGCGAACCGACCGAGATGGTGATTCCGCCAACCGCGAATTCGTCGATCCAATCAGCGGCATTGTCAAAAGCATCGCTCTCAGTCGCGATGTAGTTGCCCCGCAACCAAGGCATGATCAGTTGTCCGACTTTTTCACGGACGGTCAACGTTTCCAGAATCGAGTCAACGGTTAGCTTGTGAAGCTGGACCTGCTGTTGGGCGGTGGGGCGACCGCCGAAGAGGCACACGACAACACCCGCGGCAAAGGAGACGGAGGTTACGTGTTTCACCGGAATCGATGGAGTCACTATCTACTGATCGCGGCTGCGGCCTGCGGAGTTCCCGATCGGGACGGTGCGGTCGTGCGACCTGGAATCGATGTGCTCATTTCCGATTCTCTCCATCTCCTCGATGGCGCCCGCGTGGGCTTGGTGACGAATCAAGCAGGGGTCGGCCGGAACGGATCGAGCAACGTCGAACTGCTTCTCAATGCCGGCGTAAACCTGACCACGCTCTTCAGTCCGGAACATGGTGTCCGCGGCCTGCTCGATCAGGAAAACATCGGCCACGGCGTCGACTCCACCTACGGATTACCGATTTACAGCTTGTACGGTGAAACCCGTACGCCAACCCCCGACATGCTCAAAGCCGTCGATGTGTTGGTTATCGACCTGCAAGATATCGGGACTCGGACCTATTCATACACCTCAACGACTCTCGTGGCTATGAAAGCTGCTCGGGCGGCGAACATCCGGACAATTGTTCTTGATCGCCCGAATCCGATCGGCGGACGCTCGGTGCAGGGGCCGATCATGACTCCTCACGATACGTCCTTTGCCGGAATGCTCCAAATCCCATTACGACACGGGATGACCATCGGTGAATTGGCGCGGTACGGTGACAATGAACTGGACCTCGGGACTGGGGTGACCGTGATACCAGTAGACGGCTGGCAGCGAGATATGTGGTTCGATGCAGTGGGGTTACCGTGGATCGCGCCCTCACCCAACATGCCAAATCTCGAGAGCGCGACGCACTATGCCGGAACGGTCATGTTCGAAGCCACAAACCTCTCGGTGGGGCGGGGGACACCCATCGCGTTTCAGGTGCTGGGCGCGCCGTGGCTCCGGCCGGCCGAGGTCGTGTCCCAACTCGGGGACCTCTCTGGCGTGGCTGTTTCCGATACGATCGTCACTCCGGACAATCCGACCGACGGGAAGTATCCGGGGCTAGCCCTTCCATCGATCCGCTTACGTGTAATCGACCGAACGATGTACAACCCGGTTCAGGTCGCAACTAGAATACTGGCAACCATTTACCTGGTGCATGGTGAGGGTCTCCAGATTCGTGAAGGCCGTCTCGACCGTCTCGCGGGGACGGATGCGGTACGGCGAGCGGTGTCCGGTGGCGACCTAGCGGAGTTGTGGCGTGTGTGGGACGAAGAGCTGGATGGGTTTCGGGCAAGACGTGAAGTGTTTTTGCTGTATAAGTGAACGGAAGGACGGGGGTCGGGGGTCGGGAGTCGGGAGTCGGGGGTCGGGTTCGACATCCCGAACTCCGAACCCCGAACCCCGAATCCCGAGGCGGGGCGGGGTGGGGTGGGGTGGCGGGCCCTGGCCCCAAGCCCATGAGTCCGTTATTGTTAGCCGCCTAATAAACAGAATTCCATGAAACTCATCCCCGCGCGGCTTCGGGAGCTATTCGAAAGCGGCCTTGGGCCCATTGCAAACGGTCTCATCGCCGCCCGAATCCACCCGAATACCCTCACGACTCTAGGTTTCCTAGCGCTGGTCGCGTCGGGTGTGGCCTTCGGTTTCGCACACGCGCGCCTCGGTGCTTCGGTGTTGCTGTTCAGTGGTGTGATGGACATGCTGGATGGCCGTGTGGCCCGCCAGGGTGGGCTCATCTCGAGGTTCGGCGCGTTCTACGATTCCACCGTGGATCGTTTGGGCGAATCGGCGTTGATGATTGGCATCACCCTGTTCTTCATGAATGGTGGGGTATCTTCGCAGTGGACGGTGTATGCCGTGATTGCCAGTACCGTGGCGCTCTCCACCGGATTGGCCGTATCGTACACGCGGGCGCGCGCCGAAGGGTTGAATCTGGAGTGCAAAGTGGGCTTGGTGCAGCGCGCGGAACGGATCTTGGTGTTGGGTGTGCCGGTGTTGTTTTTTGGCGCCGGCCCGAACGGAATGTTGCTTTTCGGGATCGTGGCAGCGCTCGGGCTGGTGTCCCTGATTACGGTGATGCAGCGCATTCATCATGTGTATAAGTTGACGTCGCCCGATGCCCCAGCGGGGAACGCGATGCCGGCGCTAGCGGATTCATTGGAGAAAGGATCTATGAAGTGAGTGAGTTGGAACGAAAAGAAGTCGAGCCAGCCGATGGGAAGTTGGGAGTTCTCTTGGTGGGGCTGGGGGCGGTGGCCACCACATACGTTGCCGGAGTAGAAAACGTCCGACGGGGTCGAGCGACCGCCGTAGGATCGTTGGCTGAGTTGAGCACCATCCGACTCGGAAAGCGTTCAGAACAACGGAGCCCGAAGATTCGCGATTTCGTGCCGCTCACCGATTTGAACGACATCGTGTTCGGTGCGTGGGACCCCATTCCGGACAACGCTTACGAGTCGTGCAAGGTTGCCGGGGTACTCGAAGGCAAGCATGTGGAGCCGATCGCGGATTTTTTGAAATCCATCGAGCCCATGCCGGCGGTGTTTCACCGCGAGTATGTGAAGCGTCTCGAGGGTATCAACGTGAAGACGGGAGCCACCAAGCGGGATTTGGCCGAGGCGATCCGTGAAGACATCCGGAACTTCAAGGAGCAGAATGATTGCTCGCGACTCGTGATGGTGTGGTGTGCCTCCACGGAAATATTCATCACGCCCGGTCCTGCGCACGCGACCATCCAGGCGTTCGAGACCGCCATGGACGAGAACGACCCCACGATCGCACCATCGATGCTGTATGCGTGGGCGAGTTTGATGGAGAACGTGCCGTTTGCGAACGGCGCACCGAATCTCTCCGTGGATACGCAGGCGCTCATGCAATTGGCGGAGGATCGCGGGATTCCGATCGGAGGCAAGGATTTCAAGACCGGTCAGACTATGATGAAGACGGTAATCTCGCCCATGCTGAAGGCGAGGATGCTGGGTCTTGCTGGGTGGTATTCGACGAACATCCTGGGCAATCGGGACGGCGAAGTCCTGGATGATCCCGAGTCGTTCAAAACGAAGGAAGAGTCGAAGCTTGGCGTGCTCGAACACATCCTTCAGCCGTCGATGTATCCAGAGTTGTATGGGGACGTGTACCACAAGGTCCGAATCAATTATTATCCGCCCCGTGGAGATAACAAAGAGGGCTGGGATAACATCGATATCTTCGGGTGGCTCGGGTACCCGATGCAGATCAAAGTGGATTTCTTGTGTCGTGATTCGATTCTGGCGGCACCGATTGTCCACGACCTGGCACTGTTCTTCGACCTTGCGCAACGCGCGGGAATGTCAGGTATTCAGGAGTGGCTCTCTTTCTACTTCAAGAGTCCCATGGCCGCACCCGAGCTCATACCGGAGCACGATCTGTTCATCCAACATGCCAAACTCAAGAATACACTGCGCTGGATCATGGGTGAGGAGCAGATTACACACCTCGGCGTGGAGTACTACCAGTACGAGCGGGCCTAATGCCCGGTGACTTCGTCGTCCTTGGTTTCGCACTCGCGTTCATTGCGTGGGAGCTTTGGTATTTTCGTGGTCGGCGGGACTACGTTTCGCCAGGCGACCCGACGAAATCCAAGGCTCAAGAGTTTCGCGTCACACTCCAAGGAGGGTTTGATCCCGATTTAGTCCTCGTCGAAGCGGGCCAGCCGGTCCGCTTGGACGTTTTGCGATGTGAGGTCGATCCGGCAGCCGAGCAACTGGCGTTCGACACCCTCAAGGTCACTAAGAGCCTACCCGAATTCACCCGCACATCGGTTGACTTTATTCCCCAAGAGCCAGGAGACTATCGGTTCTTCTGGGGCACCTGCGAGGGATACGTCATCGCTCAAGTCGGTGGCGAAGCCGCCCGCACGAATCTAGGTCGGGGACACCAAAAGCATGGCTGACCGCCGCATCGTCCTTCCCATCAGGGGGATGGAGTGTGGTGCGTGCGCTGTCATGATCCAGCGGCGGCTGGCGCGCGCCGAGGGCGTACGTGAGGCCTATGTCAACTTCACGACCGGACTGGCCACGGTGTCGATCACCGAGGGCGGGCCACAAGCTGCCGATCTCGTCAAAACCGTCCGGGAAGTCGGGTTCGACAGCGCCGGTGCCACGGTCAAGTTCGATGTTTTGGATTTTCGTCACACATCGGTGGTGGAAAGGTTGGAGCGGGAGCTGAAGAAGCTGCCGGGCGTGCTCAACGCCTCGGGCAATCAGGTGACCGAACAAATCGAAGTAGAGTATCTCGCTGGGGTTGTCGCCGTCCGTGATCTCGAGCAGGCGATCACCGCGATAGGATTTTCTCTCGCCGAGCCTCCACACGAGTCAGATCCCATCCGCGGCCATTGGATGCGATACGCGGAACGCACGCAGGGGCTCAGGTGGAAGCTGGGTCTGTCGGCTGTTGCGACCGTCGTCGCGTTGCTCGCATCGGTTCCCTTGCTTGGCGAATCAACGGTCAGGAGCGGCGACATCATGGCTCGGCTCGTGAATGCCCTCGATCCCACCCTACGAGGAACGCTGCCGCAACTCTTTCAAATCGATCACCTGTGGATCAAGCTGGGACTGGCCCTGCTCGCGTTGGGCGTCATGCTTCACAACGGCAAGAACATTTATGCCGTGGCGTGGCAGCGTTTTCGATATCGCTCCGCGGACGCAAACACTCTGGTTGCCCTCGCGACGGGCGTAGCGTTCCTATACTCGATTGCAGCAATCATCGTCGCTGCGGTCGCCCCCAATGCGAACTTTCCGCCCGACGTGTACTTCGAGTCGGTCACAGGCGTCATCGCCTTCGTCCTGTTGGGACGTCTCCTTGAAGCTCGTGGCCACGCCCGCACGTCTCAAGCGGTGCACGGGTTGCTGGCGGTGCAGCCCAGCATCGCCCAAGTGTGTCGCGGCAATGATGTGCTAGAGGTCGCGGCATACCAGGTTCGCATCGGTGATCGAGTTGCCGTCGCGCCGGGCGAGAGCATTCCCGTGGACGGCATAGTCGTAGCAGGCGATTCCGACATCGATCTTTCGATGTTTGGCGATGCCGCATCGGTCCGAGTTGAGCTGGGATCTCGAGTGCCCGCCGGGGCCGTCAACCACACCGCAGCGCTGGAAGTGCAGGCGGAGACCACAGCGCAGAAGACTACGCTTGGCCAGATCGCCCAAATCATTGACGATGGCCAGTTCAAGAAGGGTCCTACCCAGCAAAAAGTCGATCGGCTCGTTCGCCATCTCACACCGATCGTGATTGCTCTGGCGATCGTGGCCGTGGTGTTATGGGCGTTGTTCGACCAGGTTGCACCGGCCGTGCTTTCGATGCTCGCGTTTGTCACGGTCCTTGCGGTCGTTGCACCCTCAGCGGTTAGCTTCTCGATCCCGGGCGCGATCAAAGTGGGGATTGATCGGGGAGCGGAGCTTGGCGCGGTGTTTCGCGGTGGTGACGTGATCGACACCATATCGCGAGTGGACACACTGGTGTTCGGAAAGACAGGAACGATTACCGAGGGGACGCCCACCGTCACACACGTCGTGGGCGCCAGACGCGCCGACGATACAACGGTGAGTCCTGCTGAGATTCTACAGTTGGCCGCGGCGGTAGAGTCGCGTTCGGAGCATCCCTTGGCGAACGCGATCATCGCGTCGGCAAAAGAAAAAGGTGTCAGCGTCCCAAGCGTGGAGCGGTTTGTCGAGATGCAGGGGCGTGGGGTTAGGGGCATCGTCGGCCGCTTCCTCGTCGAGGTCATTAGTGTTCGGCATGCCCGCGAGCGAAGTCTCGACCTCGGGCGCCTCACGAAAGACGTGGATAGGCACGTGCTTGGAGGACGCACCCCGGTCGTGGTGGTCGTGAACGACGTCGTGCGAGGGTTGATTATCGTTATGGACCCGACCAAACCCAACGCTAAAGAGGCTATCACCCAGTTAGGGGGGCTTGGGTACACCCTGTTCATGCTGAGCGGCGATTCTAAATCCATGGCCCGGCTCGTGGCCAAAGAGAACGGCATCGACCGCGTCGTAGCAGAAGTGGAACCCAGGAACAAGGCCGACGAGATCAAGCGGTTTCAGGAAGACGGTCGGGTGGTGGCGGTCGTCGCCGACGCGGTAGACGACGCACGGGCCCTCGCGCAAGCAGATGTGGGCATCGCACTGGGAGTGGGTCACGAGATCGCCATGCATGCATCCGCGGTCACGCTCCCGAGTCGGGACCTTCAAGGCGTCGTGACTGCCTTTCAGGTTGCCCACCGGACCGCGGCGACCATTCGTACGAACCTGATATTTGCTTTTCTCTATAATCTGATCGGGATACCGCTCGCGGCGGCGGTGCTGTATCCTATGACGGGCCTGCTGCTCACCCCGATGTTGGCAGCCGCGGCGGGTGGGGTCGCGACGTGGATGGTCGTGGCCAACAGCCTCCGACTCGCCAAATTCAAACCAACGCCAGCGGCGTAACAACATGCAATATTTCCATCGTACTTCGCTGCCTCCCGAGGAGGTTCTGGCGGAGGCAGATCGGCATTTTGGCGTGTATCTCGAGGCGAACGAGAGTCATGAGCGGGCTCGCCAGTACAGTGGATCGGTTGGAACCGTTGGTGTCAGCGTACGAGCCGAAGGTGGACACTACGTGCACGTTACGGTGCACACCGATCAAGTCGGCGAGAGCGAGGCGGACAAGCTCGCCAAGCGATTCCTGGCACAGGTGCACAAGCTCGCCGATCCGGCGCACGAGCTTCGCGGCGCGTATTGATCTCCCCATGAGCCGCGCGACCCAGGGCTCCCCTCCCGCTGGCATGTCCCGCGAGCAACTCCTCGAGATGTTCTACTACCTCTTCCTCACGCGGTCCTTGGAGAAGCGTCTCGTCAACCTGTATCGCCAGGGCAAGGTCATCGGGGGACTGTACGGCTCGCTGGGCCAAGAGGGGGAGAGCGTCGGGAGCGCCTATGCGTTGCAATCGGGAGACATTCTGTCACCGCTGATACGAAATCTTGGATCGATGTTGGTGATGGGGGCGCGACCCGTCGAGATATTGCGCCAGTACATGGCCAAGCAGACGAGTCCGACGGCCGGCCGAGAGATGAATCTGCATTTCAACGACTTCGATCTCGGATACCTGGGACAGATCTCGCCGTTGGGAGACATGATCCCGGTCATGGCCGGTATCTGTCTCAGCTTCAAAGTGCGAGGGGAGCCCCGAGTTGGTCTCGTGTACATTGGGGACGGCGGTACGAGTACCGGCGCGTTTCACGAAGGTGTGAGCTTCGCGGCCGTGCAAGCGGTCCCGCTTGTTGTGATTGTCGAGCACAACGGGTGGGCGTATTCGACTCCGACCTCCGAGCAGACGGCAACCTGTCGGCTGGCGGACAAGGCGAAGGCGTATGGCATCCCCGGCATCTCGGTCGACGGAAACGACGTCCTCGCGGCCTATGAGGCGACCAAAGACGCCGTGGCGCGCGCGCGTGCCGGCGGCGGGACCTCACTGATCGAAATGGTGACCTATCGTCGCACAGGCCACGCGGAACACGACGACCAGCGGTACCAGCCCAAAGAGGAGATCGCCCGGTGGGCCGACACCAACGACCCGCTGGATCGATACGTCGGTACCTTGCTCGAAGAGGGCTGGGCCACCGACGACGACTTGGACGCAGTCGGAAAACGCGTGAGCCAGGAGCTGGACGCGGCCGTGGCCGAGTGCGAAGACGATCCGCTACCCGAAGGAACGATGGCCTTATCGCAGGTTTACGCGTCTCCGCACGACGAAGAACGCCTGTGGTTTCGGAGGTTGGATGGCTGAAGTGACATATCTCGAGGCGCTCCGGCAGGGGCTCTGGGAGGAAATGGAGCGCAGCGAAGAGGTGCTCATTCTCGGGGAAGACGTGGGCAAGTACGGTGGAGCATTCAAAGTCACCGAGGGGTTCCAGAAGCGTTTTGGCGAAGCGCGTGTCATCGACACACCGATCAGTGAAGCGGCCATCGTTGGCGCCGCGGCCGGTGCGGCGCACATGGGGATGCGTCCGGTCGTTGAGATGCAGTTCATGGATTTCATCGCCTGCGCCTACGATATCCTCACCAATTACGTCGCCACGGCGCGCTATCGTGCCGGGCTGTCGACATCGATCGTGGTGCGAGGACCCAGTGGGGGATACGTACGTGGAGGTCCGTTTCACTCGCAGAACCCCGAAGCGGGATTTTTTCACACACCGGGTCTCAAGCTCGTGTGTCCGGCAACCGCCCGCGATGCCAAGGGACTGATTAAAGCCGCGATTCGCGACGACGATCCCGTCATCTATTTCGAGCACAAATACCTCTACCGGCGGATCAAAGAAGACCTTCCGGAGGGAGACGATATCGTCACGCCCATCGGACGCGCGCGGGTGGCGAACGAGGGGACCGACCTCACGATCGTGACGTGGTCGGCCATGGTGTGGCAGGCGTTGGAAGCCGCCGAAGTCCTCGAGAAGGAGGACGGCGCCTCTGTGGAGGTGTTGGATTTGCGCACGCTCCTTCCGATGGACGACGACGCGATCGTTACCAGCGTCCGAAAGACCAACAAGGTGCTCATCGTGCATGAGGATACGCGGACTGGTGGTATCGCCGGCGAGATTACGGCCAGGATCAACGAGAAGGCCTTCGAGTGGTTGGACGGTCCGATCATGCGGGTCACCGCGCACGACACACCCTTGCCCTACGCACCGCCTCTCGAAGATTTTGTGCTTCCTCAGATCGAGGATCTCCTGAAATCCGCTCGGTGGCTCCTAGCCTATTGAACGGTGCAACAACGCTTCGGGTCCCCGAACCGATAGCAAGCGACTATTTTTGTGGATGGCCCGTTCGGGGACGGACCTAGGATCACTCATGGAGATCAATAGATGGCCCGTGTTGATGTCATAATGCCGCAAATGGGCGAGTCGATCGCCGAGGGAACCGTCTCGCGGTGGCTCAAGCAGGTTGGCGACGAGATAAAACGGGACGAGCCCATCCTGGAGATCTCAACGGACAAGGTGGATGCGGAGATTCCGTCACCGTCTGACGGAGTTCTCGCGGAGATCAGAGTCCCCGAAGGCGAGACCGTCGAGGTGCAGACGGTGATCGCGATCCTGGAAACGGACAAGGACGCCGCCGTGTCTGCGGCCGGCGCGCCGGCAGCTGAAATGGTCGAGGCACCGACACCGACCCCCGAACCAGTGGTTGCCCAACCTCCCGCGCCGGCACCGCCATCACCGGCGGCAGTTGCTGCCCCACCGACAACGGGGAAGGACAACGGCACTTCGATGACGGCCGAAGAACGGTTGCGACAGCGATCCACCCCGTTGGTCAGAAAGATCGCCGCCGAACATCAGCTGGATATCAGCCAGATACCGGGTACCGGTTACGCCGGTCGCGTGACCAAGAAAGACATTCTGAGCTTCATTGACTCGGGTGCTGCCGCGCCCGCGCTGCCTGCCCCTGCCCCTGCGGCGGTGACACCGGCCGGCGACGTGGCCCATCCGACCGTAGAGGCGTGGGCCGGAGATCGCGTCGAACCTATGAGTAGGATCCGCAAGCTCACGGCGGATCACATGATCATGTCGCGCCGGACCTCGGCGCATGTGACGAGCTTTTACGAAATCGATTTTACGGGCATCGCCCGGATGAGAAAGGCGAACAAGCAGGACTTCGAAAATCGTGGCGCCAGGCTCACCTACATGGCGTTCATCGTAAAGGCGGTCACGGACAATTTGCGGAAGCACCCGGTGCTCAACGCGTCGGTGAGTGGCGACAACCTCATCTACCGCAAGCCGATCAACATCGGGATGGCTGTGGCGCTCGACTGGGGCTTGATCGTTCCAGTGATGCGCAATGCCGACGAGCTTTCCATGCTGGGCATCGCGAAGAGTATCGTCGACCTGGCCGAACGTGCGCGCACCAAGCGACTCAAGCCCGACGAAGTGCAGCATGGGACGTTCACGATCACGAATCCCGGAGTCTTTGGTTCGTATATTGGCACACCGATCATCAATCAGCCGCAAGTCGGCATCCTCGGCGTTGGCGCCATAGAAAAACGTCCCAAGGTCATGACCTTCGAAGACGGCCAGGACGTGTTGGCCATACGCACAATGTCGATGTTCTCGGTGTCGTACGATCATCGAGTCGTCGATGGCGCTGACGCGGATCGTTTCATGGCCGACCTCAAAGCGGATCTGGAAAACTTTCCGGAAGGAGCGCTGTAACATGGCGCGGCGAACCATCCACGTCGAAGGTGAGACGTGGAACGTCTATCCCTCCGGCCGGGTGACGCAATACACGCGTGACGAATTCGGCTTGGTGTTCGAAAAAGGAACCGGCAGTGCGCGCGTTCGCCGTGTGATGCGGTACTCGCCGCTCGGTGCCAAGCGGCCGGACCGGGCCCTGGCCGAATTGTCCGCCGCCCGCCTCGTCGAATTTTTCCACCAGTCACAACCCGCTTGGACGAGTCCCGAAATCGGCTACGATCGGACCGGTAGTTGACCCATGGAGGTGGTAGATCTCCACCTCCACTCGACGGCCTCAGACGGTGAGGCGACCGCCGCAGAGGTTGTGCGACGCGCGGCCGATGCCGGGGTGGCCGCCATCGCCCTCACCGACCACGATACGGTTGCCGGTGTCGCCGAGGCGACCACGACCGGCGCCGCCCTCGGCGTGCGCGTCGTCGCGGGATGCGAGTTCAGCGTCGAGGTGTGGTGGGGAGAGCTTCATCTTCTTGGGTATTTTCTGCCTGCCGACGACCCGGAGCTGAACGGTTTCTTGACTACGCAGCTCGACGGTCGCGTTACGCGCGCCCGAGAAATCGTGCAACGTCTCGGCCGTCTTGGTGCGCCGGTGTCTATGGAGGCGGTGCGGCGGCATGCGCAGGGCGCGTCCATCGGGCGCCCACACATCGCGCGGGCCCTGGTAGAGGCGGCGTTTGTCGATTCTATAAATGAAGCCTTCGACCGGTACCTGGCCGACGATGGGCCGGCATGCGTTCCCAAAGCGCTGCCCAAGCTGGAAGCCGTGACGGACTTGGTGAGGCGTCTGGGAGGGGTGACGTCGGCGGCGCACCTCAAAGAGCGCTCCACGAAGAAAACATTGACCCGTCTCCGCGAAGCGGGCGTGGACGGTGTCGAGGTGTTGCACCCCGCCCATGACGATGACACGGTGATTCGACTGGACGAGTGCTCGACCGCGCTGGGACTGCTGAAGTCCGGCGGGTCGGATTGGCACGGAGAGGGAAACGCCACCGACACCAGGCGACGGATCGGGGGGCTCCGTGTTCCCGACGTCTGGTTCGACGCGCTGGAGCGGTTACATCGAGAGCGGCTGGCCGCGGCCGCGGACGGCTCGTCGAACCGAGGCGGCTGAACCGTTGACGGGAACTCGCGGAGCCGAGGGGTCGTTCGGGAAGGCAGCGCCAAGCATTGGACGCTGCGAAACAGAATTGAGGTCAACGTGACGAGCAACGGGAAGGAAACCACCAACTACGACGTGATCATCATCGGCGGCGGGCCTGCGGGTCTCTGCGCGGCAATGTATTCAGGACGGGGCATGCTAAACGCCCTGTTGATCGAAAGAGGCCTGCCGGGCGGAGAGTTGCTCAACACCGAGTTGATTGAAGACTATCCCGGGTTTGAAAGTATCCTCGGTCGCGATCTCGCCGAGAAGATGACCGATCACGCCAAGAAGTTCGGCGCCGAAATCGTCACCGACACGGTGGAATCGATCGAGAAGCGCGATGATGAGGAGTTTGACGTACGAACCCAATTGGGCAAGACGTACCACGCGCCGGCCGTCATTATCACGGCGGGCGGTTCGCCCAACAAGCTTGGTATTCCGGGTGAGTTGGAATATGCGGGAAGAGGCGTGTCGTATTGCGCGGTGTGTGACGGCGCGTTCTTCAAGGGAGAAACCATCGCGGTGATTGGTGGCGGTGACGCGGCACTGGAGGAAGCGACCTATCTCACTCGGTATGCAGAAAAGGTCTATCTGATTCACCGGCGCTCAGAATTCCGCGGGTCGGCTATCTTGCAAGACCGCGCGTTTAACCATTCGAAGATCGAAGTAATCCGCAACAAGGTGGTTGACGAGGTCGAGGGCGGACCAAGCGGCTCGACGAACATCAAGCTCACCGACACGGTGTCAGGGGAGACGTCCGATCTCGCGGTGACCGGGGTGTTCATCTTCATCGGGTTCACACCGAACAGCGGTTTGATCAAGGGACACTTCGATCACGACGAAAGTGGTTACATCGTGACTGACTGGAACATGATGACCTCCATTCAGGGACTTTTCGCGGCCGGAGATCTCCGCGTGCAACTGACGCGCCAGATCACCACGGCGGTAGGGGACGGGACGACGGCCGCGATCGCGGTGGAGAAGTATCTGTCGGAACGCAAGGAGGCAAAGGCAGCCGTTGGCTCAGCCTGAGATCGTTTGCCTGACAAACGGCGCGTTCGCCGAAAACTGTTACCTGGTTGCGGATCGCCGGTCGGGAGACGTAGTGATCGTCGACCCGGGCGAAGAGGCCGATCTCTTTCTGCGACGCATCGAAAAAGAGGCGTGGACCCTTTGCGCCATCTGGCTCACGCATGCGCACATCGACCACATCGCCGGCGTCGCGCGGATGGTGAGTGCCACGAACGTGGAAGTGTACCTGCATCCCGACGATCGGCCGCTCTATGACAACGTTCTCGAGCAAGCGCAGTGGTTGGGCGTAGAAATCGAAGCGGCTCCTCCACCGAGTCAATCCCTCGCGAGTGGCGATACCGTGACCGTGGGCGACTGTGTTTTTTCAGTGGCGCACACGCCGGGTCATAGTCCGGGAAGTGTGACGTTCATCGGAGACGGCGTGGCGTTGGTCGGCGATGTGTTGTTCGCTGGTTCAGTGGGTCGCGTCGATCTTCCCGGTGGAGACGGGCCGACGCTGCTCGACAGCATCAATCAGACACTGATGTCGCTGCCTGACGATACCATCGTGTATCCGGGTCACGGTCCGGCCACGACCATCGGCCAAGAGCGATTGAGTAATCCTTTTGTGACCGGGGCAATTCCGCTTGTCTGACTGGACGGAAAGACGGATGGACGGAAAGACTGAAAGTCCGTTGGTCGAACGCCGCTCTTCGGTCGTGGAAGATGACTCGATGCTCCGCTGCTTACGGTGTGGGTTTGCCGTGATCTCGAGACCGTGGGGCTGTAAGAACCCGTGCGGCAACTGCGGGTTTGTCTACCCGCTGGGGGATTGCTCCGATTAGACGGAACGGCGGTAAGACCGAAGCACGGAATGCTCTACAATACAAGGGGAGTGCTGTTTGGCCACTCCCTCGTGCATTTCAGAACCCGTGAATCCTTGGTCGCGATGCCAACATTCCGTCTTTCCGTCCAGCATGCCGAAGGGGGGATTCGAACCCCCACAGGCTTGCGCCTACTGCGCCCTGAACGCAGCGCGTCTACCAATTCCGCCACTTCGGCGAGCACCCCGCTGAGAGGGCCGAATAATAGAAAAGGGGGACCGGGGCGGCAAGGCTCCAGTTGACCGCTCGGAAGTTGTTATCTATCTTGAGTTTAGCTGTGTTCAGTCGCGGATCTTCAAGCGCTCGTAATGAGCAGATATTGGCCCGGAACCCAAAGGCTCGTCATGACTACCATATCATGGAGACCTGGGAAGCCGGGTTGGTGTTATCTGGGTCCGAGATCAAATCGGTGCGGGCCGGGAAAGTGAGCCTCAAGGGGGCGTACGGGATTCTTCGGCGAGGCGAACTCTGGTTGGAGGGCATGAGCATCTCACCCTATGAATTTGGCGGATACGCGAACCATGAGCGCCAGCGGCCTCGCAAGTTACTCGTACACCGTCGCGAGATTCGCCGATTGATCGGCGCTGTCGAGCAGCAAGGGAACGCGCTGGTGCCCTTGGATATCCACCTGAGCCACGGGTACGCCAAGGTCACGATGGCCTTGGGCAAGGGCAAGAAACTGCACGACAAGCGCCAGACCCTCAAACGCAAAGACGCCGAGCGCGAGATCGCGCGTACGTTGAAACGTCGTCGATGATCTGGAGCGCCATGCTGGTCGCAATAGCCGCCGCTTCCGGCGGACCGGGCGTCGAACCTGCGGCGCCGGCGGCTGTGATCATCGCGACCTCGCACGGCTCACGGACCGTCCCCGTTTCGACCGAGCGCGGCTACCCAGCCCTGCCGGCCGACGAGCTGAGTATCCTGCTGCCGATGTCCACGCGTCGGGGGGCGGACGGTTGGACCACAGTCGTTTTCGGCGGGCAGGCGTTTCGGTTCCTGTTGGACGCTCCGATCTTCGAGTTTCGCAACCGGATCGTTCCTGTTGTCGGTGGCGCATACATACGTCGCGATTCCCTGTTTGTCCCCCTGCAATGGCTCACCGAGTACGTGCCCCGCACGTTTCGCGAGAGGTATCGCTACGATCCGCTGGCGGCACGCTTTGAAGAGGTGGGGATGACCCCGGTTGCGCGTCGCGTGAGCCAGCCACCGTCGAGCGGCAGCTTCGGGGCCGCGGTTGAAGACGCTCCAGCGGCGGCGAGACGTTTGGGGCTGAAACGAAAGCACATGGTCGTCGTCGACGCAGGTCATGGGGGTGGAGATTCTGGCACTCTGAGTGGTAATCTCGTCGAGAAGACCATGGCCCTGGGCATCTCCAAGCTGTTGCGAGAAGAGCTGGAGCGGCGCGGTATTGAAGCCGACTTGACGCGGACGACGGACGTACTCGTGCCATGGAGTCGTCGCGCCCCACGTTGTAAAGACAACTGTGGCCTATTCGTGAGTATTCACGTGAACGCACTCGAGCCCGGTCCAGGCTACCGGAACATCGGGGGTCTCGAGACCTATTTCTTTGATCACCGCCGGCAGGACGCTCCGGACCGACTCGAGCAGCGCGAGAATTCCTCTCTCCGCTACCAACCCGAGGAGGATCAGATCAAAGACGATCCGGTCACGACGATCTTGGGCGATTTGGAGGAGAACGAGTACATGAGGGAGTCCGCGCAGCTTGCTGATTTTGTTCGCGAGCACGCCGGAAAGGTCCATCCTAATGGTTCACGCAAAGTGGTGCAAAGGAACTTCAAAGTCTTGAGATGGGCCACTCGCCCAGCGATCCTGGTGGAAACCGGCTACAGCACGAATCGTCGTGATGCTCAATTCTTATCCTCGCGCGATGGGCAGCGTCGTCTGGCTCGTGGGATCGCTGACGGCATCGTCCAATACCTGCTACGTTACGAGAGCATGATCAATCCATAAGGCAATGCGAGTCCGCGCCTCCTCCTTCCTGATCCTCGCCACGATCGGCATCGGCTGCGCCTATTACAACGGACTTTATAACGCCAACCAACTCGCGAGCGAAGCTCAGAAAGCCGAACGCGAAGGCCGCCGCAGCGAAGCCCAATCGCTCTGGGCTCAGGCCGCGGTAAGAGCCGAATCCGTCGCCACGCGGTACCCGGACAGCAAATACGTCGACGACGCCCTGCTCGTGCAGGGGCGAGCCCTGAGTGAGATCGGCGAATGCCGCGATGCGATTGCACCGCTTCAAAAGGCAGTCGGGGTCAGCGCGGACGTGGTGCTTCGGGCGGAAGCCGGTTTGCTGCTCGGTGAGTGTCATCTCAGTCTGGGACGCGCGGATTCTGCGTGGTCGATGTTGTCATCACTGGTGAACCATCCCGATGCTGCTATTGCGAGCCGGGCCCGGTTGTGGCGTGGGAGGGCCGCTCTTGTCGCCCAAAGGCCCGGAGACGCCCTGACCGATTTGGATCGGACAACGGAGACAGCCGCGTGGTTCGATCGAGCGGAAGCGCTGATCACTTTGGGTCGCATGCGCGACGCGTCCGCCGCATTGGACTCGGCGCGTCTCCTGCCCTTTGACGAATCTCGCTGGGCTCCCGTACTCGAGAAGCTGGGAGAAGGGGACATCGGTTCGGCGTCGGTGCTGGTTGAGCGCCTATTGGCTCGTGACGACCTTACCTCGGGCGAAAAAGCCCGATTGCTGATTGCGGACGCCCAGCGTTGGCAGCCGGTCGATACTGCGCGTGCCGTCGAGCGTTTCGCCGATGCGGTCTCGGTGGCGGGAGATTCCCTCGAAGGGGGGCTTGGCCGAGCCCACCTGGCGATGGCCGAGGTGCGACAGACGACCGACCTCCAACGGATTGCGGAGCTGGCCGACGAGCTGGGAGGGCTCATGCTCGAAGGGGGTGAGGTCGTCAACCTGGCGGGTGATTTTGCGGCCATCCTCGATGAAATCGTCTACTCCGTTGGTCCCCCGGAACCACTGCACCCCGACCTACAGCTCTTCCGCAGCGCCGAAGAAGCCCGTGATTCGTTGTTGGCCCGGCCGCTGGCGGCTCGGTTGTTGCTCCTGGTCGCCGAACGCTATCCAACCTCGGTCATCGCGCCCAAAGCCCTGTTGGCCGCTGCCATGGTGCGAGAGGAAGTCGCTGATTCGGTGCGCGGCGTGCTCCGCACACTTTACGCGCGTTCGCCCTACACACGCGCGGCGGCCGGCGATTATATCTCCGAGTACGCGGCCATCGAGGATTCTATCCGCACCCTACTAAACGACGTCATCATCCGAACACCTGAATGATCGCTGCGTTCAATACATCGTTTCAGAACCCCATTCTCCTGGCCGCCGGCACGGCAGGGTTTGGTAGGGAGGTCGCTGGGGTCATCGATATCGAGCGCCTGGGCGGGTTGATAACCAAAGCGGTGAGCCCGGAGCCGCGACACGGCAACCCCAGCCCGAGAGTCGCGGAATTTCCTGGCGGCATGCTCAACTCGGTTGGTCTGGCAAACCCGGGACTGCGGCAGGTCGCCCAGGTCGAGTTGGCGTGGTTAGAAGAACACCTCGTCCGGGCCCGCGTAATCGTCAACGTGGTGGGCGACCAGCGTGACGATTACGTCGATGTAGTCCGCGAGTTGGCAAGACGGGCGGTCGTGAGCGCTTTCGAGCTCAACGTCTCTTGTCCGAATACCGACCGAGGCGGTGAAGAGTTCGGAGCGAACAACCTTGTGTTGGCCGAGCTGGTGGCTGCGTGCCGCGACGCAACCGACAAGCCGATCATTGTAAAGCTGGCACCTACCCTTTCCGACATCGCGGCCACCGCCGAGGTTGCCGCCGAAGCCGGCGCCGACGGGTTCTCGGTCGTCAACACGATGCCCGGGCTGCTGTACCGGGAGCATGGCGGGGAGCACGAGTTCCCCACGCAGCTTGGCGCGGGTAACGGCGGGGTCAGTGGACCGGCTCTATTGCCCATCGGCGTACTGGCCACCCGGCGGATCGGTGAGCGGACCGGGTTGCCGGTGATTGGAATGGGAGGGATACGCACCGTCGAGGACGTCAGACAATATCTCGACGCCGGAGCCACTTTGGTTGCAGTGGGCACGGCTGCCCTGGCCGATCCGCGGTGTCCCGAACGCCTTGCCCGTTCGTGGAGCGCCGATGGCTGAGGTCATTGTCGCCCTGGACGTTGATTCTCCCGACGAGGCACAGGGCCTGGTCGATCGGCTCCCCAATTTACGTTGGGCCAAAGTCGGCCCGAGGTTGTTTCTGCGGCACGGACCAGCGGTTATTGGTGAGCTGAAGAATCGGGGCGTCTCGGTGTTCTTGGATCTCAAATGGCACGACATCCCCACCGCCGTTGCGGGGGCGGTCAGCGCCGCGCGGGATCTGGGGGTAGATCTCGCCACCGTGCACGCGTCAGGAGGTCGGGAGATGCTTCAAGCCGCGGTTGGCGCCCAAGGGTCCATGCGACTCGCCGCGGTCTCGGTCTTGACCTCACACACGCCCGAGGGCTACGGTGAGGCGATCGGCCGGGACTCGGTAGACCTACAGAAGGAGGTCTCGCGGTTGGCGGGACTGGCGGCGGCCACCGGCATTGGGGCCGTTGTGGCCTCGCCATGGGAACTCGGCAAGGTTCGACAGGTAATTCCTGACGGTACCTGGCTCGTGGTGCCGGGAATCCGACCCCTCGGTACGGATTTGGGAGACCAGCATCGTACCGCGGATCCTCGCGCCGCAGCCGAGGCCGGGGCCACCCATTTGGTGGTCGGCCGGCCGATTATCCGCTCCGATAAACCGGAAGTGGTGTATCAGCAGATATGCGAAGCTGTCGCTCGATAACCGCTCGGCACGGATCCCTGCTGCGCGCCTTGGCGCTGGTGCGCCCCTTGGCGCTGGTGCGCCCCTTGGCGCTGGTGCGCCCATTGGCGCTGGCCCTACCCCTGGCGGGGCTACTGACCGGTGGGGCGCCGGCCGCGTTGTCCGCCCGGCAGGATCTCGAAGAGATCGTGGAACTGGTCCGGACGGCCTGGCTCCGTCACGACTACGCAAAGCTGCTGGCCTCCAGCGATACCGTCCGGCTCCAGTTTCCAGAAATCGGCCGCCAGCAAGGAGTTCCGCCGGCTCACGCCGCTCGAGTTCTGCGGGAATACCTCAGTTCGGCTGACGAGGTCAGCTTCGAACTGCAGCAGATTCTCACGGCCTCAGAAGACCACCGATATGCCCAACTGGTCCGGAAATACGTGGTTCGGAGAACGACCGACGAACGGGCCGAAACGGTCTTCTTGGGGTTCCGTCGAGTGGAAGGTCGGTGGCGCCTCAGAGAGGTCCGAGTAACGTCGTAAGGGGGGTGGGGCGAAACCATGAGCCGTCGTAAGTCCTCACTTGCGTCCAACTTACGCCCCTTCTACATTAATAAGCTTGATCCAAAATGACTCTTTTTGGAGGGGTCGTTGAAAGTCCGGTCCAGCGTCAAACCGATCTGTGAGTATTGCAAGGTGATCCGCCGCAAGGGTGTTACGCGGATCATTTGCAGTCGTAATCCCAAGCACAAACAGCGTCAGGGTTAGCTATGGCGCGGATTGCTGGCGTTGATCTTCCGCGCGAAAAGTGCGTGGGTGTGGCCTTGACGTATATCTACGGTGTTGGTTCGTCTACGTCCCAACACATCCTCGATCAGACCGCAGTTCCACCGCAGACGCGCGTTCGGGATTTGTCGGATGCAGAAGTTGCGCGCTTGCGACAGATCATCGAGCGTGACGTCAAAGTGGAGGGCGCCCTTCGAACCGAAGTGGCGATGAACATCAAACGCTTGATGGATATCGGCAGTTACCGGGGCATCCGTCACCGGCGCGGGTTGCCGTCGCGTGGGCAGCGGACACATACGAATGCGAGAACGAAGAAGGGGCCACGCCGTGCCATCGCGGGTAAGAAAAAGGTCTTGAAGAAATAAGTATGGCTCATCCTAAGTCCGGGAAGCGAACGAAAAAGATTGTGGAGTCGGAGGGTGTCGCGCACATCACGGCCACCTTCAACAATACCCTCATCACCATTGCCGATCTGCAAGGCAACGCTGTCGCGTGGGGCTCGGCTGGAAAATCGGGTTTCAAGGGTTCGAAGAAGTCGACGTCGTTCGCGGCCACCGTTGCGGCCGAGAGTTGCGGACGGGAGGCGTTGAACCTCGGCGTCAAACGATTGCACGTTCGCGTGCAGGGACCTGGGGCCGGGCGTGAATCTGCGATTCAAGCGCTAGCGTCGGCGGGATTGCAGATTCTGTCTATTCGCGATGTCACTCCCATCCCGCACAATGGGTGCCGACCGCCCAAGAAGAGGCGCGTGTAACGATGGCACGATATACGGGGCCGTCCTGCAAGCACTGCCGGCGAGAGGGAGAGAAGCTTTTTCTCAAAGGTACCCGCTGTTTGACGGAGAAGTGCGCGATCGAGCGGAAGGCGTACGCGCCCGGCCAACACGGTCCGTCGCCAGGGCGTCGGCGCAAGGTGTCTGAGTACTCCAGACAGCTGCGGGAAAAACAAAAGGTCAAGCGGACCTACGGACTCTCAGAGGGGCAGTTCCGCTCGACGTTTGACCGGGTACGGCAGCTTCCGGGCGTCGCGGGTGAAAACTTGCTGGCCGCTCTCGAGATGCGCCTGGACAACATCGTATATCGGATGGGCCTGGCGTCCAGCCGCAAAGGGGCCCGTCAACTCGTGCGACATCGACACATCGAAGTGGATGGGCGCAGGGTGGACGTTCCCTCGTACCAGGTTCGTCCCAACCAGGTCGTGGGTGTGACGGAGAAGAGCCGGGATCAAACGTCGGTTCGTGCCTCACTAGAGGCGCTCTCCCGTGGCGCACCAGTGACGTGGATTACGATTGATACGAAAAAGGCCTCAGGGATAGTTACCGAACGTCCAACACGCGATGCGATTCCGATCGTGGCGCAGGAACAGCTGATCGTCGAGCTTTACTCCAAATAACAAGCCATGAAAATCGATCTCAGTACTCTTGTTCGACCGCACGTCGTCGAGAAGATTTCCATCCAGGATGATCCCAACGCCGCCGAGTTCCGGTTGCAGCCACTCGAGCGCGGTTTCGGTCGCACGTTGGGTAACGCCCTGCGCCGCATGTTGCTCTCTTCATTGCAGGGCTCGGCGGTTTGGGCGTTTCGGCTGGACGGAGTAGTCCACGAGCACCAGACCGTTTCTGGGGTTGCGGAGGATATTCACCAAATCATCCGGCACCTCAAGGCCTTGACGCCGATGCTGGCCGAAGAGGTCAACGAGGCGGTTCTGCACCTGAGCGTCGACAAGGCGGGCCCGGTGCGAGCGAAAGATCTCCAGGCGCACGGCTCAGTGGAGATCCCGGATCCCGAACATTTGCTGTTCACGCTCCAAGAAGACCGGGAACTCTCCGGTGAGTTCTACGTGAACCGTGGTCGGGGGTACGTGGAAGCGTCGCAGCATCCCTCGGACCGCTCCCTGCCAGTTGATCTCGTGCGGCTCGATTCGATCTACAATCCGGTTCGACGTGCGAATTTCACGGTGGCGGAGACGCGCGTCGGGCAGCGCACCGATTTCGATCGGTTGTCGATCACCGTCGAGACCGACGGGACAATCACGCCCGAAGACGCGGTCGCCTACGCCGCGGCGCTGTTGCAGGAGCACTTCAAGTATTTCTTCGAGTTCAGCAGCGTGCCCGAGATCGCGGGTGGCGAGGAGCAGTCGAGCGGCCAAGATCTGATGCAGCTGCGAGAGCTCTTGGGGCGCCCCATCGACGAGTGCGGCCTGTCGGTTCGGTCGGTCAACTCGTTGAAGAACTCGAGCATCAACACGCTCGGCGATCTGGTGCAGCATTCCGAAGAAGACATGCTCAAGGTGAAGAACGTGGGCGAGAAGGCCCTGGGTGAGATCGGCGACCTGTTGCGGCGCGAAGGACTGAGCTTTGGCATGACGTTCGACGACCCCGGTGGGGATCTCGCGACTTCGGTGGTTGACATGCCGCTTGGGTCCGGGCGGGCTCTGTGAGACATCGCGTCAAAGGCCGCGCGCTGAGCCGAACGTCGGAGCATCGACGTGCGCTGCTGAATAACCTGGCGACCTCGCTGTTCACGCACGACGGCATCGAGACCACCGTGGCCAAGGCCAAGGAGCTGCGGCCATTTGCCGAGCGACTCATCACGATGGCCCGTCGCGGCGACCTGCATGCCAGGCGGCAGGTCGAACGGCGGATCCGCAATCGCAAGGCCGCCGACCGACTTTTTAAGGAAATCGGGCCGAGGTTCGCGTCCCGACCTGGAGGTTATACGAGAATCCTGAAACTCGGACATCGCACCGGAGACGGAGCGGAGCTAGCCCGGATCGAGTTGCTTGCGGAGTGACGCCTGCTGGCTTGTCGAGACGAAAAAATGGGGACCTTGAGGTCCCCATTTTTTTAACTGGATTGGGCGGTAGCCGCCGCGCCGCGGGGAGCTTTCTGGACTTTCCCGGACCGGATACAGCTAGTGCACGCCCTGACGCGCTTGGTCTGGCCGTTGATGACCACTCGAACGCGTTGGAGGTTGGGGTTCCAGCGCCGGTTCGTCTTATTATTGGCGTGGCTGACGTTGTGCCCGAAGACGGGCCCTTTGCCACAGATTTCGCATACTCGAGCCATAGGTCACTACATTGCCAAGGGATGTCGCTGGAAAACCTACAATGATCCCCCTGTTACCTCAACCTCAGATTTGCGAGGAGTTTGCGAGCCCGACTCGAGGAGGTGCACGTTGGCCACGGCCTTGATCACGGGGATAACCGGGCAGGACGGTTCCTACCTCGCCGAGTTCCTTTTGAACAAGGGATACGAGGTGATCGGGGTGGTGCGGCGCACGTCCCATGACTCCTACGAGCGTGTCGAGCATCTCATCGACCGAATCACGGTGGTGGCAGCGGACCTGCTCGACCAACACTCGCTGACCACGGTGGTGGGTGACTTCAAGCCGGACGAGGTTTACAACCTCGCCGCCCAGAGTTTCGTGCCCACCAGCTGGCAACAGCCCGTCCTCACCGGTGAGTTCACCGCGCTGGGCGTCACCCGCCTGCTGGAGGCCATTCGTCTTGCTCATCCCAAGGCCCGGATTTACCAGGCCAGTTCGTCGGAGATGTTTGGCAAGGTGCAGCAGATGCCACAGGACGAGTCGACGCCGTTTTACCCACGCTCTCCGTATGGCGTGGCGAAGGTGTACGGACACTGGATCACGGTGAACTACCGCGAGTCGTACGATCTGTTTGCCGTCAGCGGCATTCTCTTCAACCACGAGTCTCCGCGGCGTGGACTCGAGTTTGTCACTCGCAAAGTCTCAGACGGCGTCGCGCGCATCAAGCTGGGACTGTCCACCGAACTTCGCATGGGGAACCTCGACGCAAAACGGGATTGGGGATTTGCGGGTGATTATGTGGACGCCATGTGGCGAATGCTCCAACAATCGGACGCGGAAGATTTTGTGGTCGGGACAGGGGCAGCCCACTCGGTGCGTGACCTCGTGATGCTTGCGTTCGGCCACGCTGATCTCGATTGGGAAGAGTACGTCAAGATCGACGAGCGGTTCGTGCGTCCGGTCGAGGTCGACCATCTGTTGGCGAATCCGGCAAAGGCGCAAGAGGTGCTCGAGTGGAAGCCGACCATGTCGTTCCAGCGGATGGTACAGATGATGGTGGACGCAGACATCGAGCGGCTCGGGTGAGGGTCCTCGTTACCGGCGCCGACGGTTTTGTCGGTTCTTGGTTGGTTCCGCATCTGACAACGGCGGGGCACGATGTCATTGCGGCGGTGCGTCGGGACGAAAGTTCCGAGGAGTGTCTCAATCGGCGCCAGGCGCTTTCGGCTGACATAGCCGAGTTGGAACTGTCGAGCGACGAGTCCATCGACGCGGTGTTGCAGGAGGACTTCGACGCGATAGTGCACCTTGCCGCGGTGGCCTCGGTCTCCGAGGCGGGGAGGAATCCGCTGGCGGCGTGGGAGGTCAACACGCTGGGTACCTTGCGTCTTGCGGAGGGTGTTTCGAAACTGTCCGGAGATCCTAAGCCCGTATTTCTCTTCGTGTCCACCGCCGAAGTGTACGGTAGTGGATTCGAAACGCCGCGACGCGAAACCGATCCGGTCCAACCCGTTTCCCCGTATGCGGCGTCCAAACTGGCTGCGGAGGTTGGGCTGATGGAGTTGCATCGCCGGACCGGATTTCGCGTGATCGTCGCCAGGCCGTTCCCCCACACCGGACCGGGACAGGCGTCGAGTTATGTGGTTCCGGCGTTTGCGAAACGAATTCTCCTCGCGAAGAGTATCGGTGCACCGGTTGTGCAGGTGGGAAATCTGGAACCTGTCCGTGAGTTCCAGCACGTGGTAGATGTGGTAGAAGCGTACCGGCTCTTGGTCGAACAGGGAGAAGCCGGACAGACCTATAACGTTGCGTCTGGGGCTGGGGTTTCCCTGCAGGAGGTATTCATCAAGCTGGCTGACGTTGCGGATCACAGGGTTCTGCCGGAAACGGATACCACGCTCATGCGCTCGGTTGATGTTCCGTACCTAGTGGGAGACGGGACGAAGATCGCGGAAGCGGTCGGTTGGAAGTCGAAGGTTCCCTTGGAGCAAACGTTGGCCGAGGTCGTGAATGCCCAAGCGAACTGATATCGAAAAGATCCTGCTCGTTGGATCGGGACCGATCGTTATCGGTCAGGCGGCAGAGTTCGACTATTCCGGCACCCAAGCAGTGAAGGCACTCAGAGAAGAGGGGTATCGGGTCGTGTTGGTGAACTCGAACCCGGCCACCATCATGACCGACCCTGAGCTGGCCGATCGTACCTACGTGGAGCCGGTGACGCCGGAGTGGGTTGCTCGGGTGATCGAGGAGGAAAAGCCCGACGCTCTGCTCCCGACAATGGGGGGACAGACCGCGCTCAACGTGGCCATGGCGTTGTACGAAGACGGCACGCTGGCCAAACACGGCGTCGAGCTGATCGGCGCGAACGAGCGGGCGATTCGGATGGCGGAAGATCGGAAAGAGTTCGCGGCCGCGATGGATCGCATCGGCCTCCAGGTCCCGCCGGGCGGTGTGGCGACGTCGAGAGACGAGGCGATGGAGGTCGTGGAGACGACTGGCTATCCCGCGATCATTCGGCCGTCGTTTACCCTCGGCGGCACCGGGGGTGGAATCTCGTACAATCGCGAGGAGTTCTCGACCATGGTGGAGCGGGCGTTGGAGCTTTCGCCCACCCACTCCGCCCTGATCGAACGATCCGTTCTCGGTTGGAAAGAGTTCGAGCTGGAAGTGATGCGCGACGGGGAGGACAACGTCGTCATCGTGTGTTCGATCGAGAATCTCGACCCCATGGGCATTCATACCGGGGATTCGATTACCGTCGCACCTGCGATGACGCTCACCGATCGCGAGTACCAAGTGATGCGCGATGCGGCTATCGCGATCATTCGCGAGGTAGGCGTAGCAGCGGGAGGATGCAACATCCAATTTGCGGTGAACCCCGACGATGGCGAAATGCTCGTCATCGAGATGAACCCCAGGGTGTCCCGGTCGTCGGCGTTGGCGTCGAAAGCGACAGGGTTCCCGATCGCGCGGATCGGCGCCAAGCTCGCCGTTGGGTACGCGCTACACGAATTGCCAAACGACATCACGAAAAAGACGCCGGCGTCGTTTGAACCGGTGCTCGATTACGTCGTGGTCAAATGCCCGCGGTTTGCGTTCGAGAAGTTCCCAACCGCCGATGGAACGCTCACCACACAGATGAAGTCGGTGGGAGAATCGATGGCCATTGGGCGCACGTTCAAAGAAGCGTTCCAAAAAGGCCTGCGGGCGCTGGAGATCGACCGGGCCGGCTGGATGATCGGGACTCCAGAAGACGATGGGTTGCCGTCCGACGAGTTGGAAAATCTGATGCAAGCGCTTCACACTCCCTCGGCCGAAAGGGTGTTTCAAGTGAAGCGCGCCATGATCGCCGGCGTGACCAACGCGGACCTTTATCGGATCACGTCCATCGATCTCTGGTTCCTGGCACAACTGCGGGAGCTGGTCGAAGCGGAGCGGGCATTCCGCGACGCGCAGACAGTGGATGAGCTAGCGATGCGCCGGATGAAACGGATGGGATTTTCGGACGTTCAGCTTGCGGTGCTTCGCGAGACCACCGAGGACGAGATGCGCCGCCAACGGTGGGATTTCGGTATCCACCCGTGCTACAAGGTCGTCGACACGTGCGCCGGCGAGTTTCCGTCGGCGACGCCGTATCTGTATTCGTGTTACGACGACGAGAATGAATCCGAGCAGCTTGGAGACAAAGGGGTTGTCATCCTCGGGAGCGGTCCGAATCGGATCGGACAAGGCGTCGAGTTCGACTACTGTTGCGTGCGTGCGGGTCTCGGCCTGCGCTCGCTGGGGTACCGCACGATCATGATCAACTGCAATCCCGAAACGGTATCAACGGATTTCGACATCTCTGACAAACTGTACTTCGAGCCGCTGACCTTTGAGGACGTGCTCGAAATCGTTCGGTTCGAGCAACCCAAGGGTGTGATCGTGCAACTTGGCGGCCAAACGCCGCTCAAGCTCGCGCACAAACTCGCGGAAGCGGGCGTGCCCATTCTGGGAACTAGTCCCGACGCCATCGATATGGCTGAAGACCGCAGGCGGTTCGACGAGCTAGCGCGTCGGCTCGGGGTGCGCCAGCCGCCAAACGGCACCGTGACCAACGTAGAAGACGCCGTTGGTGTGGCGGAGGAAGTGGGGTATCCGGTACTAGTTCGTCCCTCGTACGTGCTCGGTGGCCGAGCCATGGAGATCGTCTACGATGAACCCTCGTTGCGGGACTATTTCCGCAATGCGGTGCGGGTGTCACCCGACTATCCAGTGCTGATCGACCGATTTCTGGAAGACGCCTTCGAGGTGGACGTCGATGCCCTGTGCGACGGTCAAGAGTGTGTCATCGGCGGTATCATGCAACACATCGAGGATGCGGGCGTACATTCGGGTGACTCGGCCTGCGTGTTACCGCCGTACCTCATCGATGACGACGACGTTGACAAGATGCGCCATTATACGAGAGAGTTTGCAAAGGCGCTGGGTGTCGTCGGCCTCATCAATGTGCAGTACGCCATCAAAGACCACGTGGTCTATGTACTAGAGGTCAATCCTCGGGGTTCGCGTACCGTGCCTTTTGTGTGCAAGGCGACCGGTGTTCCGCTCGTCAAACTCGCCGCGGCAGTAATGGTTGGGCGGACGCTCGAGGAGCTTGGCGCGGTCGACGAGACCACCGCGCCGTATGTGTCCGTCAAGGAAGCCGTGTTCCCGTTCACCAAGCTCCCCGGTGTGGACACCGTGCTCGGGCCGGAGATGCGGTCCACGGGCGAAGTCATGGGAATCGCGGACAGCTTCGGGATGGCGTTCGCAAAAGCGCAGGCGGCGGCCGACGCCGAATTGCCGTTGGAAGGAACCATTTTCGTATCGGTCAACGATCCCGACAAAGGGACCGTCACGCCGATCGTGCGCCGCTTCCACGAGATGGGTTTCCGGATTCTGGCAACATCGGGCACGTCGCGGCACTTGAAAGCGAAAGGCATTCCCGCGGAGGCCGTCAATAAGGTGTCCGAGAGCCGGCCGCACGTTGCGGACCTCATCGTGTCGGGCGAGGTCCACCTCCTCATCAATACGCCGCTGGGCAAGCTCACGCAGCAAGACGACTATGTCTTGCGTCGCACCGCCCTCCAGCATGCGGTTCCATATACCACGACCATCTCGGCCGCGAGTGCCGCATGTGACGCGATCCTTGCGAGAAGAAGCCGAAAAGGAGCAGTCCGCTGCCTGCAGTCATGGTACGAAAGCCGGCCGGAAGCGGAGCGGTGGACTGTTGCGGACGCCGATCTGTTTTCCTCGGTTCCCCAACCCTGAATGCCGTGATACAGGACCATCGGAATGCGTTGCGTGAGCGTTTCGGTGATCTCGTCCGTTTCGATGTACCGTTGGCGCGTTTCACGACGTATCGAATCGGAGGTCCCGTCGCCGCGATGGTCGAACCAAACGAGGTCGACGACGTCTCGGCGGCCTTGCAACTCGCGGCCGCGATGGATGTGGCGTGGATGGTTTTGGGCTTCGGGTCCAACGTGCTCCTACCCGACGCCGGGTTCGATGGAATCGTACTGCGCATGGGCAAAGGCATGGCCGGCGTGCGGCGCGGAGGCCCGGAAGAAACGATGTGGACGGTCGGCGCTGGTCTCCCCACACCGCTGCTGGCGCGGCGCTCCGCTGCGGCCGGGCTGAGCGGGGCGAACCGTTTGATTGGGGTCCCAGGTACGGTTGGTGGTGGGGTTTTCATGAACGCGGGTGCGCACGGCCAAGAGTTCGGAGACATCGTAGACTGGGTGGAGGTGGTGGACCCCAACGGCGTCATGTCGAGAGTCGAAGGCGATGCGATCCCTTGGCAATACCGGTCGAGCGGGTTGCAGGCCGTGGTGGTGGCTACTCGATTGTCACTCGAGCCCGAAGATCCGCGAGTACTGAAGCGCGAACTCAGGGACCACTTGCGCTGGCGAAAATCAGGAACACCCTTCGACCAGCCCTGCTGTGGCTCGGTGTTCCGCAACCCATCGACCGAAGACCTCCGATCGGCAACGGTCGACGTCAACGAACCGTGTACCGCGGGTCGGTTGGTCGATGCCGCCGGATTGAAGGGGTATCGCGTAGGCGGCGCCGAGGTGTCGCCGATGCATGGGAACTACATCGTGAACGAGGGTGGAGCGACGGCAGCAGACGTGCGTGCCGTGATCGATCACGTGCGCACCACCGTTCGCGACCGGTTTGGGATCGAACTGCGACTGGAAGTCAAGATCATATCAGGGTGCTGAAAAAGCGCGATGCGGCGGCAGCCGAGGGGAGCGGGCTTAGGACGCCGGGACGCCGGGGCGCCCGGCCGGGACATAAGCTCCCGGACCAGCACGGTTTATGTATGGTGGGTCCCGGACCGAGCGCCCCGGCGTCCAACGCGTCCGGTGCCCGCTCCCCTCGGCTGCCGCCGCGTGCCGTTTTCAGCACCCTGATAGAATTGAACTCATGAGGGTTGGAGATGCCTGATTTTTTCGTGCACGAGAGTGCGTACGTCGATGACGGCGCGACCATAGGTAAGAGAACCAAGGTCTGGCATTTCTGTCATGTCATGCCCAACGCAGAGATCGGCGAAAGGTGCACCCTCGGGCAAAACGTCGTCGTGATGTCGAATACCAAGATTGGGAACAACGTCAAGATCCAAAATAACGTTTCGATCTACGAAGGCGTCATTCTCGAGGACGACGTGTTCTGCGGTCCATCGTGTGTGTTCACCAACGTGAACACGCCAAGGAGTCACGTGAGCCGGCGGGAGGAGTATCAAACGACGTTGGTTCGCCGTGGGACCTCCATTGGGGCAAACGCCACGGTGGTATGTGGGGTGACGTTGGGGGCGTATTCGTTTGTCGGTGCGGGAGCGGTGGTGACCTCGGATGTTCCCGCTCACGCCCTCATGGTCGGCGTTCCGGCGAGGCGGGTGGGGTGGATGTGCCAGTGTGGCGAGCGGCTCCAGACATCAGAATTGGGGGGAGCCTGCGAGCGGTGCGGCACGGCGTATCACCAAGAGGGCGGTCAGCTGTTGGCTGATTGACCTGCCTGGCTAACCTCGATAAGTTTTTGTCCCACTTGCACTTGGAAGGAAAATGCCGGTACCGTTGCTGGACCTGAAGGCTCAGTTCGAGTCGATCAGGGAGGAGACCATGGATGCGGTTCTCGACGTGATCGAGAGCCAGCGATTCATCATGGGCGAGCAAGTCTCTCAGCTCGAGCAGGCGATAGCCTCACTCAGCGCGACGGGACACGGCATCGCCTGTGCCAGTGGTACCGATGCGCTTTTGCTGCCGCTCAAGGCCCTCGAGCTGAAACCTGATGACGAAATCATCACCACCCCATTCAGCTTCTTTGCCACTGCCGGCACGATTGCGAACGCGGGAGGAAAGCCGGTCTTTGTCGATATCGATCCAGCCACGTTCAATATCGATCCCGACGCCGTCGAGGCCGCCATCAGGCCGAAGACACGGGCCATCATCCCGGTTCACCTGTTCGGGCAGATGGCGCCGATGGAGCGCTTGATGGCGTTGGCGGCGCGGCACGACCTGGTAGTCATCGAAGATGCCGCACAGGCGATTGGTGCTCGTCAAAAGATCGTGGGGGAGTGGAGGGCCGCCGGAGAACTGGGATGGGTGAGCGCCCTTTCGTTTTTTCCGAGCAAGAACTTGGGTGGTTGGGGCGACGGCGGCATGATAGTGACGAACGACGGGTCGATTGCCGAGCGGTTGCGTCTGTTACGCACTCACGGCGGCGCCAAGCAATACCACCACGAAGAAATCGGAACGAACAGCCGGTTGGACACGCTCCAGGCGGCGGTCCTCCTCGCCAAGCTCAACCACCTCCAGGACTGGGCGGACCGCCGAAGGCGGCAAGCCACCGCGTACGATGCCGTGCTCGGAGGGATTTGCGGTGTCACCCCACCGCCGGTCGATCCCGCAAACGAGCACGTGTATCACCAGTATACGATCCGTGCCGAGCGACGTGACGAGCTGAAGCAACACCTCGCGAGTTGCGGGGTTGGATGTGCAGTTTATTATCCGAAACCTCTCCACTGCCAACCATGCTTCGCCCATCTGGGATATCGCGAGGGGGTCTTTCCGGTGGCGGAGGCAGCCTCACGGGAAGTGTTGTCGCTGCCCGTCTATCCCGAGTTGACGTCGGATCAACGAGAATCAATCGTGAGCGCGATTCGAGGTTTTTACGCATGAATACTGTTCGGATTGCTGTCGTTGGTGCGGGCAATTGGGGGCGCAACCACGTCCGTACGCTCGCATTGATGGCCGACGTGGATTTGGTGGCAGTGTGCGATACCGACGACGAGCGGCGCGCTGAGTTGGCGAGACAATATCCTACGGTTCGCGTTACGGCTTCTCTCGATGAGGCTGTCGACGGTGCCGATGGGGTGGTCGTGGCCACGCCTGTCACCTCGCACGTATCGGTTGCTCGGGATGCCCTACAACGCGGGCTCCCAACACTGATCGAAAAGCCGATGGCTCTCTCGGTGGCCGAAGCAGAAGAGTTGGTCGACTTGGTCGCCGAAACGGGCGCACCGGTGCTGGCGGGTCACTTGTTGGTCTTTCACCCGGCCATCGAATATCTGCAGGGGCTTATCACGGACGGTGACCTTGGTACGGTCTACTACCTGTACAGTCAGCGGGTAAACCTCGGGCAAGTGCGTCCCGATGAGAACGCCCTGTGGAGCTTCGGACCGCACGATGTGTCTGTTGCGTTGCGGTTGCTTGGCGAAGCTCCCGTGCGAGTGGCCGCGCACGGGAAGAGCTTCTTGCAAGCCGGAATCGAGGACGTCGTGTTTCTCCTCCTCGAGATGCCGTCGGGAGCCCTGGTGCACGTCCAGATGTCGTGGTTGGATCCGCACAAGAAGCGGCAACTGACGGTGGTGGGATCGCGCAAGATGGTGGTGTTCGACGACATGCAGGTCAGGGAGAAGATCAAAGTCTACGACAAGGGAGTGGACCGACCCCCGACCTACGCGTCATACGGTGAGAGTCTTGCCGTCAGAGAGGGAGAGATCTTGATCCCGCGCATTCCCAACGTCGAGCCGCTCCGAGCGGAACTGGATCATTTTGCGGCGGTGATCCGGGGAGAAGCCGAGCCGCGCTCCGGAGTGCAGGATGGCCTCGAGGTGGTACGGATCTTGGAAGCGGCTTCCGAGTCGCTGCGAAACGGTGGCAGGGTGATCGAAATCGGATCTGTAGGCGCCAGAACGACATGAGCCACGCCAAAGATCTGATTGCCAACGCCGAGAATCGCACCGCTTTGTGCGGAGTGGTCGGTTTGGGGTACGTGGGACTGCCCCTTGCGATCGAATTCGCGCGAGCCGGGTATCGGGTGCTGGGGTTTGACGTAAACACGAGCGTGGTTGCCACGGTAAACCGCGGCACTTCCCACGTGGGAGACGTGCCGTCCGAAACCCTGACTGAATTCACCGTCGATGGCCGCATCTTTGCCACGAGCGACATGACTCGCTTGGCCGAAGCCGATATCGTGGCCATCTGTGTGCCGACGCCGCTCTCGAAGACCCGCGATCCGGACGTGTCGTTCGTCATCGCCGCCGCTGATTCATTGGCCAAAACAATCCGCGCGGGGCAGGCGGTCGTGTTGGAGAGCACGACGTACCCTGGCACTACACGGGAACTCCTCCTGCCGCGGCTGCAGAAAACCGGGCTCGAGGTCGGCGAGGATTTCTTTCTAGCGTTCAGTCCCGAGCGTGTCGATCCGGGTAACACACAGTGGAAAACCCGAAACACGCCCAAGGTGTTGGGCGGTGTCACACCCACGTGTCTCGATGTGATCCTCACACTCTACGATCCTGTGTTCGATCAACTCGTTCCGTTGTCGTCACCGGAAGCCGCGGAGTTGGTGAAGCTGCTCGAGAACACATTCCGAACGGTGAACATCGGCTTGGCGAACGAGATGGCGATTGTGTGCGACAAGCTCGACGTCAATGTGTGGGAGGTGATCGACGCCGCCGCGACCAAGCCGTTCGGGTTCATGAAGTTTACGCCGGGACCCGGTTTGGGCGGTCACTGTATACCGATCGACCCCCACTATCTCGCGTGGAAGATGCGTGGTCTCAACTACAAAACGCGTCTTATCGACGTGGCTGGAGAGGTCAACTCGGAGATGCCGGCATATTGGGTCCGGAAGGTGGCCGAAAAACTGAACGACCAGTCCAAAGCGGTGCGGGGATCGAACATCTTTGTCGTGGGAGTAGCCTACAAGAAGGATGTCGATGACGTCCGTGAGAGTCCGGCACTCGACATCATCAGGTTGCTCCTGCAGCAGGGCGCTAATGTATGGTACCACGACCCATTCGTTCCGGAGATACGGGAGGACTCTTTGTCGCTCGACTCTGTCCCGCTCACGGCGGGGAAATTACGCACCATTGATTGCATTGTCTTGGCAACGGACCACACGAACCTGGACTACGATTTGTTGAAGACTGAATTGCCTATCGTGGTGGACACGCGTAACGCATTGGGGGGCGGAGAGTGAACGTTGCCGTGATCGGTACGGGGTACGTTGGCCTTGTCGTCGGCGCGTGTCTGGCCGAAACCGGGAATAGTGTGATTTGCGCCGATGTAGATGACGCCAAGATTCAGAAGCTCAAGGCAAACCGGATTCCGATTCATGAACCCGGGCTCGAGCCTCTCGTGCTAAAAAACCAGGCGGCGGGACGTTTGACCTTTACCACCGACGTGGGCGCTGCCGTTGACGTGTCCGAGATCGTGTTCATTGCCGTTGGCACACCGCCGGATGAGGACGGCTCGGCGGATCTGCAACACGTTCTGGATGTTGCCGAGACCATCGGTGACCACATGAAGGCGCCGAAGGTCATCATCACGAAGAGCACCGTGCCAGTCGGAACGGCGGAAAAGGTACGGGCCGCTATTGCGCCTCGCACGACCGTCGAGTTTCACGTCTGCTCCAACCCCGAGTTTCTCAAGGAAGGTGCGGCCGTCGAGGACTTCATGAAGCCGGATCGGGTGGTCGTAGGCATCGACTCTCAGGAGGCGACGGACATACTCACCGAGCTGTACAGTCCTTTTGTCCGTACCGGAAACCCGCTGATCTTTATGGATATTCCGTCGGCCGAAGTGACGAAATACGCCGCCAATGCCATGTTGGCTACCCGCATCTCCTTCATGAATCAGATTGCCGAGCTTTGCGAGAAAGTTGGAGCGGATGTTAATCTGGTGCGTAAGGGCATCGGTTCCGACAGCCGAATAGGTCCCGCTTTTTTGTTTCCAGGTCCGGGCTACGGCGGGTCGTGCTTTCCAAAAGACGTGCGCGCTCTGTTGAAGACCGGTGAAGAGGTCGACGTACCTCTGGATGTTTTGGAGTCCGTCGAAACGGTCAACGATCGCCAGAAGTTGAAGCTGCTGGAAAAAGTGTGCGACGTGTTGGACGGCGAGCTTGCGGGGAAACAAGTCGCGGTGTGGGGTCTCGCCTTCAAAGCAGAAACGGACGACATGCGTGAAAGTCCGGCAATCCCACTGGTCCAAGGACTTTTGAAAGCCGGGGCTGGCGTTCGCGCGTACGATCCGGCGGCGACGGAGAACGCCAAGAAACTCTTCGGAGATCGTATCGAGTACTGTCCCAGTGAGTACGACGCCCTGAAAGGTGCCGACGCGCTAGTGGTCGTTACCGAGTGGCGTGCTTTTCGCAATCCGGACTTCGGCAAAATGAAGGAGTTGATGCGACAGCATGTGGTGGTAGACGGTCGCAACCTCTACAAGCCCGCGAAACTCAGAGACCTAGGATTTACATACACCGCGTTCGGGCGGCCATAAGTGAGAGTTCTCATTACTGGCGCAGCGGGGTTTCTCGGGTCACATCTGGTCGATCGGTTTCTACAAGACGGCCACAACGTGGTTGGGATGGACAACTTCATTACGGGTGCGAAGGAAAACGTCCAACATCTTGACGGGAGCGAGAGCTTCCATCTCGTAGAACACGATGTTTCCAAGTTCATCGACATTGAGGGAGGTTTGGACGGCGTCCTTCACTTTGCGTCACCCGCCAGTCCTATCGACTACCTGGAACTTCCGATTCAGACGCTCAAAGTCGGTTCGTTGGGCACCCACAACGCCCTCGGCGTAGCGAAAGCCAAAGAAGCAAGGTTTTTCTTGGCGAGCACGTCCGAAGTGTACGGCGACCCCGCCGTGCATCCGCAGCCCGAGTCGTATTGGGGCCACGTAAATCCCGTGGGCCCGAGAGGCGTGTACGACGAGGCCAAGCGGTTCGCCGAAGCGATGACGATGGCCTATCACCGCTATCACGGACTCGACACGAGAATCGTGCGGATCTTCAATACGTATGGTCCGCGCATGCGTCCTGGAGACGGGCGCGTCGTTTCCAACTTCATCGTTCAAGCCTTGAAGGGCGACCCGATAACGGTGTACGGTGACGGAGAGCAAACGCGGTCGTTCTGCTACGTGGACGACCTCATCGAAGGGATTTACCGGTTGTTTCACGATGGGGGCTCTGAGCCGGTCAACATCGGCAACGACGGCGAGTTCACGGTGAAACAGCTCGCGGATCTGGTGGTGCGCCTCGTGGGCAGCGAGTCCAAGATCGTTTCGGAGCCTTTGCCGGAGGACGATCCCAAACAACGCCGGCCCGATCTCACACGCGCCCGCGAAACCCTGGGATGGAGTCCCAAAATTTCTCTCGAGGAAGGCCTCCAACGAACGTTGGAGTATTTCCGGCAGGTGATCGAGAAGTGAGTCGGATCCTCATTACCGGCGCAGCGGGATTCATTGGTTCACACGCTTGCCGCGCGTTCTTGGACCGTGAATGGTTGGTAACGGGGCTCGACAACTTCGATCCGTTCTACGACCGCAGTATAAAGGAACAGGGTCTCTCCGAACTGGTGGACCAATCCAACTTTCGTTTCGTGGAGGGAGACATCCGCGATGCCGCCACTGTAAATGTGGTGCTCGAGGGTGTTGATGTCGTGTTGCACCTCGCCGCTCGAGCGGGTGTGCGCCCAAGCATTGAGGATCCCGAATCGTATGTTTCCGTCAATGTCGTGGGCACCGCCACACTGCTGGAAGCGTGCAACAAACTTGGCATCAAACGATTCGTATTCGGGTCGTCCTCGTCGGTCTACGGAGACAGCACTCCCGTGCCGTTTCGGGAAGACGCCCCAGCGGTGGATCCGATCTCGCCGTATGCCGCGACAAAACGGGCTGGCGAACTGCATTGCAAGGTGTATGCGCACTTGCACGGTTTTCGCATCGCAGTGCTTCGCTTTTTCACCGCGTATGGGCCGCGGCAGCGTCCGGACCTGGCCATCCACAAATTCGCGCGGCTCATGAGCACGGGGACTCCCCTCGTGCAGTTCGGCGACGGGTCTTCCGAACGCGACTACACACACGTCGATGACATCATCCAGGGGACAGCGGCGGCGGTAGATTGGGCGATGCAGGAGGCGCCGGCTCTCGAGGTGTTCAACCTAGGGGAATCGAAGACCACTCGTCTGGCGGACTTGATTCAGATGATCGGCAACGCTTTGCAGATGGAACCGAAAATCGAGATCCAGCCCGTATCTCCGGGGGATGTGCGACGAACCTTTGCTGACATCAGCAAGGCGAGACGCGTCCTGGGATACGATCCCCAGATTTCGATCGAGGATGGCATTCCACAATTCGTCGAATGGTATCAGGCCACATATGGATGTCCGACCTGAGAATCTTGTAGAGAGAGCCAAGCAGCGATTCGATCTCCACGATTATTACGGCTGTATACACCTTCTGGACGAGGTCATCCAGACGGGGAAGGGGTTTGCGGACGCGCATCACTTGCTCGGCTTGGCCCTTCACTTGTCGGGCCGTTCTGAGCAAGCGCTCGAATCGTTCGACCGCGCCCTGGATCTGAACCCCCGGTATCACGAAGCCCACGTTCATCGGGGTATCGTCCTCAACGAGTTGGGTCGGACCGAAGAGGCCGGGCAGGCGTTCAGGGGCGCAGCCGCGGCACGCCGGGCGGACCGCGATGGGATTCCCGGGCACCACGCCGCAAAACTGGCGAATCACCACGCCCAAATCGGTGAGGCCTATGCCGAGGCCGGGGCCATGGACGCGGCAATCGACCAGTATCGAACGGCCTTGCGTCTCGGACCGACGTTTCACGATTTGCGGTATCGTCTGGCCCGAATGCTCCTCGAGGTGGGGAGATCGCTCGAGGCCCGCGAGGAGTTAGAGATCCTCGCAGCCGCGAACCCCCACGCGAGAAACATCCATTCCACCCTGGGCCTCGCCTATTACGTTTCGGGCGAGATCAGTCGTGCGGGAGCGATCTGGCGCGCCCTGCAGGAGAAACATCCGGACGATAGTCGGGTACGGGCCTATTTAGCGATGCTCAAGCGAGCGAATGAAACTGATTAGGCAGGCGCTGACCCTGTTCACCACCATGATGGTGAATACGGCATGCGGAGGGGCGGCGGCGGATCACGAGACATTGGGTGATCAGGCATACGTCGAACGCCGTTTCAGCGAAGCCCTCGCCGAATTCCAACTCGAATTGCGCCAAGGTGCGACTAGCGGCGCCTTACGGCGAAAGGCCGGAATGGCTGCGCTGAACGCCCGCGATTTGGTCGAGGCGGCGGTCCAGTTCGAAGCCTTGGCTGCGGAGGACGACGACCAGCTCACGGTGGCCGCGGACGGATTGGAACGTGTCGCCCGTGCGGCGAGCGCGGAGGGCAATGGGCCGGCTCTGCAGGCGGCCCTGCAGGGGCTGTGGAGGGTGGTGCCGGATCGGGCCCTAGGCACGTTTGCCGCCGAGCTGGCTGTCGGGTTGGGAGAAGGCAGCAGTCCCGCCGAGGCAATATTCGTCTTGCCGTTTGCCGCGGCGGCGGCGCCCGACGCCGGCTTGCAAGATTCTCTGATGTACGCGTATGGGATCGCGCTCGTGGAGCTCAACCGCTGCGACGAAGCCATGCCGGTGTTCGAGAGTCTGGTTCGGCGGGGTCGGAAACCGGCCATTCAGTCGGACGCGCGCTCCAGAGCCACTTCGTGCGCCCTCAGCCTCGGTCGACGGGAGTGGTTCCAGGGGGCTCAAGACGAGGCAGAGGGGTGGTTTTGTCGAGCCATCAATATCGGCAACAACAACTACCCTGCGCGGGTGGCACACCTAGGTCTTGGAGATGTCTGGTTTTCGCGAGGTGACTACACCGGCGCCCGAGAGGCGTATCTCAAGGCCATGGTGGGAGCGAACCCGAACGACTCGCTCTACCGGACGGCCCGGCGGGGATTGGATCGCCTGCGGGGCTTTGACCTTCTCCAACCTCCTGAACAGACACACAGCAGACGGTGTTAGGTAATTCGTGCAGAGACTACTGATTTTTTCCTGTTCCGTCTTGGTTGGGGCTGGCTGTTCCAAGGGGTTTCAGCCACGGGACTACACGTCACCGCAAGCGCTGCTCGAGGTGTCCGAACAGATGTATCGGCGCGGAAAGTGTGGCGACGCGGCATTGGGATTCCAATATCTCACCCAGCAGTTGCCGGTGCGCGATACGACTGCCGTGCGCGCCCGATTCTTGCTGGCCGAATGTCACTTCGGTAGGGGGGAATTTCTCGAGGCTGCGAGGCAATTCCGGCGGGTGGCAAACGAAAGCCCCGGTCATCCGCTCGCCCAGCGGGCGCTTCTCCGATCGGGCGATGCTCAAGCCCAACTTTGGACCGATCCAGAGCTCGATCCGACCTATGGTGAAGCCGCGAGAGTGACCTATCAAGAGGTCGCAGCACGATATCCGAGGACCCTGGTGGCCAATCGAGCGAATCTGAAACTGGCCGTGCTGGCCGAGCGGTTCGCGGAAAAAGAATACAAGGTGGGGGACTACTACTTCCGGTTGAAAGCCAATTCGTCTGCGATTCTCTACTACAAGACGATTGTCAGTGACTACGGCTCCACGTCGTACGCGCCGCTGGCGCTGATCCGGTTGGTCGAGGCCTACACTCGTCTGGCGTATCAAGAAGAGAAGGTCGAGACCTGCGAAAACCTCCGCCGTTTCTATCCAGACGTCCCCCGCCTGGACGAGGTCTGCCCGGTCGAGGGGGGATTGCCGTAGGCTTGTGCGGATCGGCGTACTGGGTGGCTCTTTTGATCCGGTTCATCTAGCGCATGTGATGGTGGCCGAGGCCGCCGCCGCGAGGCTCGGTCTAGACCAGGTGCGCTTCATCCCCGCCGCCGAACAGCCGTTCAAGCCTGAGGGGAACCACGCTTCGGCCGTTCATAGAGTCGCCATGCTCGAGCTGGCGCTGGGGGGGCGTGCCGATTTGGTTCTGGATCTGCGGGAGATCGAGCGCGGAGGGGTCTCGTACACCGTCGACACGCTGATCAGTCTGCGGCACGATTTCCCTGAGGATGAGTTATTTTTTTTGGTTGGCGCCGACGCCGCCCTCGAATTGCCGAAATGGCGGGATTCGTCTCGGATCGGTGAATTAGCCCAGGTGGTTGCCATGACGCGTGCGGGGGCGATGGCGCCGGCGGCCCCGTACATCGCGCAGTCGATCATGGTGCCTCACCTCGACGTCTCGTCCTCCGCGGCGCGGCAGGCGGCACGAGAGGGCACGTCGCTTGAGCACCTCGTTCTCAAGGCCGTGGCCGAATACATACGAACTCACCAACTGTATTGCAGTGGCGATTGAATGACGAAAATTATCAAAAAAATCATCAGCTCATCGAAAAAACTTCTCCAAATAATCATCGGCTCGCGGTTCAAACGCGAGCTGAAGAAAATGCAGCCGATTCTCGACGAGATTCACGAGCACGAGAAGCGCCTGGCTTCGCTATCCGATGATGACGTAAAGGCGCAGACCACAAAACTCCGTGGTGTGCTGAAGGAGCGGTATGGTGCGATCGAGGAAGAGCTGGTCGCCAAAAAGGCCGCCAGGCACGGGTGTGCAGACCCGGGTGAGCGTGATGAGCTCGACCGGGAGGTACACAAGCTCGAAGACGATCTCAAGGACGCAATCGAGGCTGCTTTGAACCACACGTTGCCGGAAGCCTTCGCGACGGTTCGCGAAGCGTGTCGTCGACTGCTGGGAACGAAAGTCCCCGTTACAGGGCACGAGCTCGAATGGGATATGGTGCCGTATGACGTGCAACTCATCGGTGGGATCGTTCTCCATAGATCTCGGATTGCGGAAATGGCGACGGGCGAAGGGAAGACACTCGTGGCCACGCTGCCGCTTTACCTGAACGCCCTCCCCGGATATGGCGTGCACCTCGTCACCGTCAACGACTATTTGGCCCGTCGCGACTCCCAATGGATGGGGCACGTCTACGCGTTCCTCGGCCTGACCGTGGCGTGCCTGGACGATACCCAACCTCAGAGTCCAGAGCGCCGCGCCGCGTACCGGTGCGACATCACGTACGGAACCAACCATGATTTCGGATTCGATTATCTGCGTGACAACATGGTGTTTTCGCTGGATCAACGCGTGCAGCGAGCGCACAACTACGCGATCATCGACGAGGTAGACAGCATCCTGATCGATGAAGCGCGGACGCCGTTGATCATTTCGGGACCTGCGGGTCACGAAGGCGATGAGAAGTATGCGGAATTCAACAACCGCGTGAAGCAACTCGTCCGGAAACAAATCGCCATCGTCAACGAGGTCGTTGCCGAGGCTGAGCCACTCGTGACCGCGGAGGAAATCGACTACGACGGAGCGTTCAAGCTGTTTCAGGCACAGCGAGGCATGCCGAAGAACAAGCGCTACATGAAGTTGGTGCAGGAACCGAAGATCCAGCAAGCGGTTCAGCGCGTCGAGTTGGACTATATCGCGGATCGCAAGCTGCCGTCACGCGACCAACGCTTCAAGGATCTCGACCAAGAGTTGTACTTCATACTAGACGAACGTGGACGCTCCGTGCACTTGACGGACAGGGGCCTCGAGGAGATGAGCCCCGACGACCCCCACCTCTTCGTCGTGCCGGACATCTCCGAAGAGTTTGGCAAGATTGAGCACGACGAGTCCCTGTCGCCAAAGGACAAGGTCGAACGCAAGCGCACTCTCGAGGCGGAATACGCCTCGAAGTCCGAGAAGATCCACATCATCCACAAACTGCTGCAGGCACATTCGCTCTACGAGAAAGACGTCGAATATGTCGTGCAGGATGGACAGATCCTCATTGTGGATGAGTTCACCGGACGCACGATGCACGGACGACGGTGGTCCGACGGTCTCCATCAAGCCGTTGAGGCCAAGGAGGGCGTCACCGTTCGCGGCGAAACGCAGACCCTCGCCACGATCACAATCCAGAACTACTTCCGGATGTACGACAAGCTTTCCGGGATGACGGGAACGGCCGAGACTGAGGAGCGCGAGTTTTACGAGATCTACACGCTCGAAGTGTCCGTCATCCCCACCAACGAACCCATCGCGCGACGCGACGACGACGACGTGATCTACAAGACGAGGCGGGAAAAGTACAAGGCCATCATCGACGAGATCGAGGAGTACAGCCGCATCGGCCAGCCGGTACTCGTGGGTACGACGACCGTGGAGGTATCGGAGACCATGGCGCGCATGCTCAAACGGCGCGGCCTCAAGCACGAAGTATTGAATGCCAAGCACCACCAACGCGAAGCGGAAATCGTCAGTCTCGCGGGACAGAAGGGGTCCATTACGATTGCCACGAACATGGCGGGGCGCGGTACCGACATCAAACTCGGCCTAGGCGTCACCGAGATCGGCAACCCCCCGGAAGCGCAAGGCAATCCGGTGGATTCGATCGGCGGGCTGGCCATCATCGGCACGGAGCGCCACGAATCGCGCCGCATCGATCGGCAGCTTCGCGGAAGAGCGGGACGACAGGGCGATCCCGGTCAGAGTCGGTTCTTCCTGTCGCTCGAAGACAACCTGATGCGGCTGTTCGCATCCGACCGCATCGCGCGGTGGATGGAACGTACTGGAGCGGAAGAGGGGGAGGTCATCACACACCCGCTCGTAACGAGGGCGATTGGGAACGCGCAGAAGCGGGTGGAGCTGCAGAACTTCCAGGCGCGGAAGCGGCTGTTGGACTACGACGACGTAATGAACCAACAGCGAGAGGTGATTTATTCGCTGCGGCTGTTTGCGCTCGAGGGGGGGGAAGAGCTCAAGGCCGAAGTGTTGCGGATGATCGACGCCGCGTTGGGGCATTTTGCCGAGGGGTTCGCGGGAGAAGATCCGGAAGAGTGGGATCGGAAGTTCATCGTGGCCGACCTCCTGATGCGATTCCTGGTGTCCGCTCCCGTTATCGAGGATCCCGAAAAGGTGCCCGACCCGGAAGCGCTGGAGGCGGCGATCAAGAACGCAGGCCGAGAAGCCTTCCAGGCGAAGCTAGATTCGTGGGATGAGTTCGAAAAACGCTACGGTGCCGAGAATCTGACGGAACGACTGCTCTCGAACTTCATGTTGCAAGTGCTGGATGAAAAATGGAAGGACCACTTGTACGACCTGGATCAGCTCAGGAACGCGATTCAGTATCGTGCCTGGGGGCAGAAGGATCCGCTCATCGAGTACAAGCGCGAGGCGTTCGATCTGTTCGAGGATCTCGTGAACGACATTCGCCTGGTGTTCACCGAACGCTTCTTCCGCTTACAGGTTCAGGGGCCGGCGGGAGCGCCTCCCGGCCGCACGGTAACTGGACCTGCCGCCCGCCCGCAGCGCCCCGCCGCGGGGCAGATTACCGAATCCTCCGACATAGACCTGCTTCTGCCCGGAGTGGCAAAAGCGAAGTCGCAGCTGGATAGGGCGATTACGAGTGGACCGGAGGGTAGTGGACCGACCGCGCGGAAACCGCAACAGCGGTCCGTACCCAAGGTCGGGCGGAACGACCCGTGCCCGTGCGGGAATGGGAAGAAGTATAAGAAATGTCATGGGGCAGGGGCGTAGGCGGCGTTGCCGCCATTTCAGATTGCAGATTGCAAATTGCAGATTGCAGATTGGGATGCCTCTCGCTGCCCGGGCTGTCCCTTCGGGGTCGGGGGTCGGGAAATCTCAAATTTGCAATCTGCAATCTGAAATCCACCGGCCGCGACGTTCCGCACCGTCACGCACAAATTTGGCAATGCAATTCCGCGGGCGGCCTGCAGCTTGTTACCATGGACAGTCTACGAGTGGCGGACACCCTCGCTGCGGAACGTCCTCGTGAGCGCTTGCTGACCCTCGGGCCGTCAGCGTTGACGGCCGTCGAACTCTTGGCGATTCTGTTAGGTACCGGGACGGTGCGGGCAGACGCGTTGTCGGTGGCTGCCAACCTCCTCGCGTCCGCAGGTGGTACGGTTCGGCAGTTGGCACGCCGGCCTCCGAGTTCGCTGCGCAGCGTTCCAGGCGTCGGTCGGGCCAAGGCCGCCCGCATCGCGGCTGCGCTGGAATTGGCGCGGCGGCTGGATCGGGAGCATCGTAACCTCGGAGAGGACATCCGATCTCCGTCTGACGTGCATCGACGGTATGGCCCCATGTTGCGCGACTTGGTCGTCGAGGAGTTTCACCTCCTCACGCTCGATGCGCAAAACCGCGTGACCCGTCAGGCACTGATTACGAGAGGTATTCTGAATAGCTCGCTGGTACACCCGAGGGAAGTGTTTCGTGCCGCCATCGCCGAAGCAGCGGCGGGGATCATTGTGGTGCACAATCACCCAAGTGGGAATCCCGCCCCATCGGTCGACGACAAGGCCGTCACAACCCAACTGGTCGATGCGGGCAAACTTCTCGATATGCCGGTGTATGACCATGTGATCGTCGCGGGAGATCACTACTTCAGCTTTGCGGAGGCAGGTCTGTTGTGACAACGACGCGCCCTGCCATCGATTCCCGTCTTGCCAAAGCGCTCGGCGACCAGGCCGACCGGTTGGATCTGGACTTGATCGACCGGGCGTATCGCCTGAGCGCCGAAGCACATCGAGGCCAAAAACGGCTCTCCGGCGAAGCGTTCATCTCCCATGCTGTGGCCGTGGCGCGAATCCTGTTAGACCATCACATGGACTCGGTTACCATCGCCGCCGCGTTGCTCCACGACACGGTCGAAGATTCCGATGTGACGATCGACGACATCCGCCAACAATTTGGCGAAGAGATCGGCAAGATCGTCGACGGGCTGACCAAGATCTCGAGCCTGAGCTTCCATTCGAGCACGGAGGAGCAGGTCGAGAACTATCGGAAACTCCTGCTCTCCATCGCGAGGGACGCCCGGGTGATCATCGTGAAGCTGGCTGACCGCTTGCACAACATGCGGACGCTTGAGCATTTGCCGGTCGAGCGGCAGGAACGGATTGCTCGGGAGACCCAAGAGTTGTACGCGCCCCTCGCACACCGGTTCGGTATGGCCGGTATCAAGGCGGAGCTCGAGGATTTGGCGTTCAAGTTCCTGGAGAAAGAAGATCACAAGGAGTTGACTAAGAAGCTTCGGGCGAAACGCGGCCAGCGGGAAGATATGATCAATAGGCTGCGGGCGCCGCTCGTGGAAGCATTGACCGAATCGGGTATCGAGGAGTTCGAAGTCACGGGCCGTCCCAAACATCTGTGGTCCATCTACCGCAAGATGAAGGCCCGTGACAAGCCGCTCGAAGAGATTTACGACTTGATGGCCATCCGGGTGCTCGTCAAAGCGGTTCCGGATTGCTACCACGCGCTCGGTGTGATTCACCATCAATGGACGCCGCTTCAGGAGCGGATCAAGGATTACATCGCATCGCCGAAATCGAACGGCTACCAGTCGCTGCATACGACAATCTTCGGGCCTGGCGGCGAACTATACGAAATACAAATCCGTACCGCAGAGATGCACCAGACCGCGGAGTTCGGAATCGCGGCGCACTGGGTATATAAGGAAGGGCAGCAACCCGACGAGTTGGACGAACGGCTCGCGTGGTTCCGACAACTCATCGAATTGCAACAGGCGGCTCATACGCCCGAAGAGTTCCTCGAATTCCTCAAGATCGACCTCTATCAAGATGAAATCTTCGTGTTCACCCCGAAGGGTGACGTGAAACGACTCCCCAAGGGCGCGACTCCTCTCGACTTCGCATTTGCCGTACACACGGAGGTTGGGCTGCGGTGCCAAGGCGCCAGGATCAATCGGCGTATCGCTCCCTTGCACCGCCCGCTGGCGAATGGCGACACGGTTGATGTCATCACGGGTTCCCAATCGCGCCCGAGCCGTGATTGGCTCAACCACGTGCGCACCGCCCGCGCGCGACACGGGATTCGCCATTGGATAAAGCAGGAGGAGTCTGAGCGAAGCATCGGGTTGGGTCGGGAGATTCTCGCCCGGGAGTTGCGGCGCAGACGACTGTCGCGCCCCGGTGGCACCGCGATGGCCGCTGCGGCCGAGACGCTCTCGGTCGGATCAGAAGAGGGGCTGTTGCAGGCTCTCGGGCGCGGTGACGTGCCTACCGGCCAGGTGATCCGTGCCCTGTTCCCGGATCGATCGACCGACGAAGTCGACGAGGCGAAACCCACGGTCGTCGGGCGGGTGATAGATCGCCTCAGGCTGGGGCGCGGCGTGCGTATTCAGGGCGTGGATGGTCTGCTCGTGCGCTACGCACAGTGTTGCCAGCCGGTTCCAGGAGATGCAGTGGTCGGCTACGTGTCGCAAGGACGCGGCATCTCGATTCACAGGAGCGACTGCCCGAATCTCTTGACGATTCCCGCCGATCCCGACCGGCGCGTGGAAATCGACTGGCAGGAGCTCGAAGGCGAGGTCTTCGTTGTGTGCTTGGGTGTTGTAGGAGAAGATCGCCGCGGACTGTACGCCGACCTCATGGCTGCGGTCACCGAAAAAGGAACCAACATCCGGAGCGCCGAGCTCAAGAGCAAAGACGGCGAAATGTTCGGCACCGTCCTCGTCGAAGTGGAGAATGCCACCCAACTCTCCAAGGTGTTCCGTGCCATGCGCCGTACCAAGGGTGTGACCTCGGTAGAACGCCGAGAACCCCCTGCACAATCCGAGTGATCCCGACAGCGTGACCTTCAAACTCGAGCTACCCTTTGTGCCGGCGGGAGACCAACCGCGCGCCATCGCCGAGCTGTCCCAGCGCATCAAAGCAGGGGACTCCCGGTTTCACACGTTGTTGGGGGTTACGGGGTCCGGCAAAACGGTGACACTGGCAAGTGCCGTTGCCGCGCATGGCCGGCCGGCGTTGGTGCTCTCGCACAACAAGACGCTCGCCGCCCAACTCTACGGCGAGTTGAAATCGTTTTTTCCGGGCAACGCGGTCGAATACTTCGTTTCGTATTACGACTATTACCAGCCGGAGGCCTACGTGGCCGCGACGGACACGTACATCGAAAAAGACGCGACCATAAACGACGACATCGATGCCCTGCGGCTGCGCGCCACGTCGAGCCTGATGGAGCGTGACGACGTCATCATCGTGGCTACCGTGAGCGCGATTTACGGACTGGGTGATCCGATCGAGTACCGCAATCTCATGGTCACCATCAGCACCGGCGACGAGATGGCGCGTGACGATATCCTCGAAGAGTTGGTCCGGATCCGGTACTCGAGAAACAACGCCGTGTTGGAACGTGGAACATTCCGTGTGAGGGGTGACACGATCGAAATCCTGCCAAAGTACGAAGAACAGGCGGTTCGCATCGAGCTGTGGGGTGACAGCATCGAACGAATATCGAAGATCGACCCCCTCACCGGTCACGTGATCACCCAGCTCGACCGCTGTGCGATATACCCGGCGACCCACTTCGTGGTCAGACGCCCCACGATCGAGCGCGCGGTCGCGGCTATTCGGGAGGAGCTCGCGGAGCGACTCGCTGAGTTGCGAGCGACCAGCCGGTTACTCGAGGCCCAGCGCCTAGAAACCCGAACGATGTTCGACATTGATATGCTCCTGGAGGCTGGTACGTGCGCCGGCGTCGAGAACTACAGCCGCCATTTTTCGGGCCGGCCTCCGGGAGAACGGCCGGCCTGCTTGCTTGATTACTTCCCAGCGGAATTCCTCACGATCATCGATGAGTCACATGTCACCCTCCCACAATTAGGTGGCATGTACGAAGGCGATCGCTCGCGAAAGCTCACGCTGGTCGAACATGGCTTTCGTCTTCCGTCTGCACTCGACAATCGTCCACTAAACCGAGACGAATTTTTCGCCATCGTGGGCGACGTGATTTTCGTATCTGCGACGCCCGGTGACGTGGAAATGGGGTTATCGGGAGACGCCGCCGTCGAACAAATCATCAGACCCACAGGGTTGGTCGATCCGGCGGTAGAAATCAGGGGCGTGTCGGGCCAGGTCGATGATCTTTTGGCCGAAATCCGTCGCTGCGAAAGTGTCGGGGAGCGGGTGCTCGTCACCACGTTGACGAAGCGCATGGCCGAGGATCTCACCGATTATTTGCAACAAACCGGCGTCCGGGTTCGCTATATGCACTCCGACATCGACACTATCCAACGCATGGAAATCGTCCGGGGATTGCGGCTGGGAGATTTCGATGTGCTGGTTGGCATCAACCTGCTACGCGAAGGTCTCGACCTCCCCGAAGTCGGCCTCGTCGCGATCCTCGATGCCGACCAAGAAGGTTTCTTGCGATCGGACCGGTCGCTGATCCAAACCGTCGGGCGGGCGGCTCGCAACGTGAACGGACGCGCCGTGCTCTACGCCGACCGTGTGACCGGATCGATGGAACGAGCCTTGGCAGAAATGGATCGGCGCCGAGAACTGCAGCGAGCACATAATGATGAACACGGCATCGAACCGCGATCCATTCGCAAGTCCGTGGAGCAGGTGCGTTTCGCCACCCGTGTGGCGGATGCCCGAGGCGATGGCGCTGATGTCGAAGACGAACCCTTGGACAAGGGCGCGCCCTTGGATCGCGAGAGCCTGATAGACGTGTTGGAGCAGCAGATGCGTGAGGCCGCGGCCGAGTTGGATTTCGAGGTGGCGGCCCAACTCCGCGACCAGATCTTCGAATTGCGCGCTGCCGGCGATCCGGTACGGCACTCGCCCCGGGGTGTGGACAAAAGACGCCGGCGCGGTAGAGCACGCAAGAACAGGTGAACGTGGTGGGACCGGGGCAGGAGCTTACGCTAGACGAATTGGAGCCGGTGGCGGCGGATCTTTGGGTGGAGCTTCCGCCCGGATCGGTCGTGTGGCTCACCGGTGAACTGGGAAGCGGAAAGACCACGTTCGTGAAGGCCCTGGCTCGGGTGGCGGATGCCGGTGACGCGCATAGCCCGACGTTTGCGCTGGTTCACGAATATTCCTCACCCGCCGGCCTGGTGGCCCACGTCGACTGCTACCGCCTGCGGCATCCCGACGAGGCGCTAGACATCGATTTTGCGGGCGTCCTGCGGGTCGCCCGATTGCTCCTGATCGAGTGGCCCGAACACGCAGGTGCATACGCGCCTGCCCCTAACGCTCACCTCCACTTCACACACGGCGAGCGGGTGGAGAAGCGCCGGGTTGAACGGTTGCGATGAGTCTCTGTCTAGCGATCGACACCGCCACCGACACCGGCAGTGTGGCGGTCGGTGAGGGTGGCAGCCTCATCGCCGAGATCAACCTGGGGCACCCACGCGCTGCCGGCACGCTGATGCCGGCGATACGCCAGTGCCTTGGGCTCGCGGATCTCACCCTGCACGATCTCGACGCGATTGCCGTGGCCGACGGTCCGGGGAGCTTCACCGGTTTGCGTATCGCTTTCGCCACGGTGCAGGGGATCGTCACTCAGCGTGAGGTGCCGGTGTGGGTGGCGCCGTCACTCATGGTCTGTGCCTTTGCCGCGGGCCAACCATTCGGGACTCCGGTGGCCGCGGTGTACGATGCCCTCCGCAAGGAGGCGTTCGTGGGGGTGTACACCTTTTCGGCCACGGAGGTAACGACCTTGCTCGCGGCATCGCGAGTTGCCGTTGAGGACCTTGGAGCCTGCTGCGCGATCAAACCCGCCCATGTGGTCGGGGGTGGTGTGGTGATCTACGCCGCAGCGATACGTGATTGGACCGGCAATACTCCGATGCCCCCTTTGGGAGGGCCCCGGGCTTCGGCGCTCTTGAAGCTCTGTGGAATGAAGGGTGGAGCCTACTCCATCGAGTCTCTGGCGGTGTTTGAGCCCGACTACGGGCGTCATGCCGAGGCGCAGGTCCGATGGGAGCAGGAGCACGGACGATCGCTGTCGCAGGGGTGATTGGCCCAATAAATCTTCGGGGTTTTGTCGGCTTTCTGGCGATATCGGGGAGGTGTGGAGAGGGGTGTTCAGGGCGCGATTTTCGAGAAAATGAGGCTCGCAAAAGTTGGGTCAGAATCGCGTATCTTTGATTGACAAAAGGACTTAAAGCCTCTATAGTTTGGCGGAGTCTGGGCCCATCCCGCCAACTTATTTGGAGGTTCTCGTGAGTCGCAGTCTGAACAAGGTCCAACTGATCGGGAATTTGGGGAAGGACCCGGAAGTCCGCAGCACCGCCAACGGCGCTCGGGTTGCAACGCTCTCGATCGCCACCGGTCGGAAGTGGAACAACGCCGCCGGCGAGGCACAAGAAAAGACCGAATGGCACCGGGTCGTGCTCTGGAACAACAAGGGGTCCGGCTTGGCGGATGTGGCGGAGCGGTATCTCAAGAAAGGTGACCGTGTCTACATCGACGGTCGTATCGAGTACCGCACCTGGGAAGACCGAGAGGGGAAAACACGATATACCACGGAGATTATCGGACGAGAAATGATGATGCTTTCCGGTCGTGGTGGTGGCTCGGAGGCCGGTATGGAACCGGCCGGCGCGGCCGTTGGGCAGCCACAGGTGGCCGAAAAGGGGTCAGAATCGTTCAAAGACTTCCCGGAGGCGCTCGATGAGGAGGATGACGATCTTCCGTTCTAAGGGTAGTGAAGCGCTGCCCGCCGCGGCTGTGATGGCCGCGGCCGCTCCGCTTTCGGCCCAGGACTCGACGGTGGTTCAGCAGCAGCCGCTGCAGCAACCACGCGTCCATATTGTCAGCGATGGCGAAACGCTGTGGGCGTTGTCCCAGCTGTATTTGGGCGACGCCTTCCTGTGGCCTGCGATCTACCGGCTCAACACGTTGGTGGTCGAAGATCCCCATTGGATCTTCCCTGGGGAAGAGCTGCGTCTGGTTCCACCGGAACCCCAGCCGCTGCAGGTTGGCGATTCGGTTCTGACTCCGGTCGTCGATGCAGGTCTGATTCCGGTCGTCGATTCAGTTCAGGCGGATTCAATTGAGCTTCGCAACGTTGAAGATCCGGATTTGGACAATCAGATAACCGAAGTGATTCCGCCCCCGCCCCCGCCCCCACCCCCGGTGGCCCCCTATAGGGGTGGGCCCACCGTGTTCAAACAGCCTGGCAGGGAGGCAAGGCAAGGCTTGACGGTCATCCGGCAACCGCCGCGTCGTCCGTCCGGACGCCTTCGCTTCTATTCTTCGGGATACTTGACCGAGGATGAACAATTCCCGTGGGCCGAAGTACTCGGCGCCCACGATCAACCCACGCTCTCCACGCTAACGGCCACCTCTTCAGCCACGGTGTTCGAGGAAATCAGCGTGCGCGCCCCCGAGAACGCCACGTACCACATCGGTGATTCGCTCATGCTGTCGCGCCTCTCGCGGCTCGTTCCCGACTGGGGACGGATAGTCGTTCCCACGGGTATCGCTCGGGTGATAGCTATAGACGGGCGGAACCTTCTAGCGGAGATCGAGACACAGTTTGAACGTGTCGCAGATGGCCAGGTGGCTCTGCCGATCGAGCCGTTCCGCGACCGCGGTAGGGTCGACCCGGTGCCGATCGAAAACGGCATGCGGGGATCCGTCATTATAAGCCGAGACCTGCACCCGGTGCCCGGTCTCCTGAACGTTGTGTTCATCGACCGCGGACGCGCAGACGGGATCGTACCCGGAGACGAGTTCGAGGTGATCGTGGAGGACGAGGGCTCCGAGTTGCCGGTGACCCAGGTTGCTATCCTCCAGATCACGCACGTCCGGCAACGATCTGCGGCCGCGATGATCACGAGTCTCAACGGAGTTGGCGTGCGACCCGGAGCCGTCGTTCGATTGATCCGCAAAATGCCTTGACCGCTTCCAACCCGCCCACCGCCGCGCCGCCAGCCGTTTGCGAGTTGCTGTCCGCTTGGTGTGGCTAGGGGGCTGAAGTCCACTGGCGGGGAGCGTTGACGTTCCCCGTCTTTTTTTTACCCCGCTCCCCCGTCCCAATGGCCACGGAAACCACGAAAAGCACGGAAACCACCCACCTCCCCACGGACCTTTGTTCTTGCACGTCGGAAATCGGAACGTGGTGTGTGGGAACCCAATGCGGTCGACCCATTGAGGGGGATGGGTGGGGAAAACACACATTCAGTTGTGGGGTGAGGGGTTCCGTGCTTTCCGTGCTTTCCGTGGCTAAGCTTGTGTGGAGCGGAGCGCCCAAGATTGTCTCGTCGATCTCGATACCGAAAGATGACTGAACGGGCCCTCGTCACCGGGGGTGCGGGGTTCATCGGCTCGCAAATCGCCGATGCCTATCTGGAGGCGGGGTGGGCCGTAACCGTACTCGACGATCTTTCTTCGGGACGCCGGGAGAACGTGCCCGACGCGGCCGATTTTGTCGAGTGTGGCGTCAACGATCCCGAGGTCCGGAAACTCCTCGAGAGCGGTGATTTTACGATTCTGAACCATCACGCGGCGCAGATGGATGTGCGCGTTTCGGTTTCCGATCCGCTTTTGGACGAGCGAGTGAACATCGCCGGCCTGATCAACCTTCTGGAGGGTGCCCGCGGTGGCGGAACTCGCCGTGTGGTGTTTGCTTCTTCCGGCGGTGTGGTGTACGGAGAGGCCGACGCGCTGCCCCATCCCGAAGATGCGTGCAAGCTGCCGGTCTCGCCGTACGGGGTGAGCAAGCTGGCGTCGGAGTACTACCTTGCGATGTATGCTCAGCTACACGGGCTGGAAGTCGTTTCGCTTCGCTATGCCAACGTGTATGGACCACGACAGAACCCTCACGGCGAGGCCGGGGTGGTGGCCATCTTCTGTAACAAGATCCTGAAAGGGGAATCCCTCACGATCTACGGCGACGGGTCCCAAACCCGCGATTACGTGTATGTCGGCGACGTCGTCCGAGCCAACGTTGCGGCGGCACAGGGGAAAGTGGGTCCGTTCACGTCCATAGACGATCTGGCGTTCAACGTGGGGACGGGGATCGAAACCAACGTAAACGACCTTGCTCGCACGTTGCTTGATGCGGCACGGGCGGACGTTCCGATCGAACACGCGCCCGAGAGGGCTGGCGAGCTTGCTCGCAGCGCAGTAGATCCCGCGAAGATGGCTACGCGATGGGATTGGACCCCACTGGTTGATCTGACCGAGGGATTGCAACGCACTTACGACTGGATTGCCACACACCAATGATATTTGATCAGATCGGGGGCGCTCTCCCCACGACGCCTTGGGAACTGGTGGTGAATTCGAGTGCCGCCATCAAGACCGTCCTGGTCGTGTTGGCCATCTTCTCGGTCATATCGTGGTTTCTCATCGTGCTGAAGTGGTGGCAATTCCGTCGAGTCACGAAGCAGGCCAACCAGTTTTTCGCTGAGCTCGAGCGCACGAATCGTTTGGAAGAGGCGTATCGCGCCGTGATGAAGCTACCGGCCTCCCCATACCGGCGGCTGCTGAAGGAAGGCGTGAATTTTTTCTCAGAACTGCGTCCGGGTGCCTTGCAACACACCGGTCATGGTGGGCAAGAACCGCTGACCGTGACGCAGTTGGACGTGTTACGGATGATGTTTGCCAAGGAGGTGGGCGCGGAACGCGACCTCATGGCGCGGTTTATACCATGGTTAGCGACGGTTGGTTCGGTGAGCCCGCTGCTGGGTTTGCTCGGGACCGTGCTGGGAGTCATGCAGACTTTTATTGGTATTGCCGCTGGCGGCTCGGGAAACATCGCTGCGGTGGCGCCTGGCGTCGCGGCGGCCCTGGTCACAACCGTCTTCGGGTTGGCGGTCGCGATTCCGGCCGTGATCGCCTACAACGTGTTTGTCAATCGCCTCGGTTTGTTTGCAGGCGAGATGGAAGGGTTCGCGCAGGAAATCGTCGGGACGCTGGCACGCGAAGGGAGAGTGTGATCCATGGCGCGTGAAGGGTTGCACGGGCGCGGCGAACTCCCGCTGGAAGCCGGGATCAACGTGACGTCGTTGGTGGACGTGGCCTTCGTGCTCTTGATCATCTTCATGATCACCGCACCGATCATGCAGGGCGGTGTGGATGTGCAGCTGCCTCGTACGGAGGCGCAACCGATCCAAGCTAGGCAGGGCTTGACCGTCACCGTCGACAAGGACGGCGGGATATTCATCGACGAAGACCCTCTCACGTACGACGAGTTCAGAGGGTCGTTCAAGGCCATTGTGGATGCGAGCCAGCCCAACGGTGTGTACTTTCGCGGCGATGCACGGGCTTCGTGGGGGATCGTTGCGCGCGTATTGGCCGCCATGCGGGCAGCCGGGGTAGAAGATGTTGGGATCGTGACCGACGCAGAGGAGCTGGAGCGATGAGCGAGTCAAAACCCGCTCTGAGGGACCAGCGCAGGACCGCCGGTGGAAGCCCGCTGGCCTTCGCGGGCACGGTTGTGGTCCACGGGGTAGCAGCCGTTTTCTTTTTTGGCGCCCCAAGCGCGCGACCCTTTCCCACGGTGCCGGTCTATAATGTCCGGCTCGTTGCCGCGCCTCGGCCGGAACCCGAAGCGCGCCCGGCACCGGAGGTCGTGCAACGCCCGGCGGAACAACCACGCCCCGCCCCGAGTCCGCCGCGCCGCGAGACCGTTGCCGAAGCACCGCCCCCGCCGGAAAAAGACACCGAGAAGGAACCAGCGCCACGAACCACGCCGGAGGAAGAACCTCTTCCCGACGAAGAACCGTCGACTGGTGACGACCCCGCGACGCTGAACGTGAGCGGTGTGAACTTTCCGTTTCCCGAGTATATCAACAATATCGTCGCCCAGATATACCGCAGGTGGCAGCGACCGGCAGGGAATGAATCCCTGCGGGCCGAGATTCTCTTTCTGGTCCGTCGGGACGGTGGGATTTCCAATCTTCGCTTCATCAGACGATCGGGAAATTTTGCGTTTGATCTGGAGGCCCAAGGCGCCATCGAATCCGCCGGCACCACAGGTGCGTTTGGGCCACTCCCGGCGGCGTTTGACGGAGACATTCTACCGGTGAGCTTTTTCTTCGACCCGAGCACCTTGAGACGATGAGACGGAGTTTCTGGCTGGGTTCCCTCGGGATCCTGCTCAACGTCCAGCCAATTGCCGCGCAAGACACCACTGCGGTGGAGCAGGGCGTGCGCATCGGCATCACGTACCAGCCCGGTGTCCGGCCCGGTATGCTCGTCCTGGGGGGGGAGCGTGGAACCGCGCTCGATTCCGCGCGCACCATCATCGCGCGCGACCTCGACTACAGCGACGAGTTCGAGATGATTGCGCTGCCCTTGGGTGACAGCCTGTCACTCAGAATACGCCCGGCGCCCGAGGACGGAGACTCGACAGGATTCGTACCGTACGTCAACTACCCCCTGTACGGAGCGCTCGGTGCCTCTTTCGCGGTCAACGTTACCCCGGCCGGGGACTCGAGCGTCATAGTTACGCTGTACGACATTCCGGGCGAGGTCGTTCGCCGTGAGTTGCGCATTCCTCCGCTGAACCCTGATGCGCGAGACTTCCGGCTGCGGGTACACAGAATCGCCGATGAAATCGTTCTTGCCGTCACGGGGGTGCCCGGCGTCGCCGCCACGCAGATTTTGTTCATCAATGCGAACCGGATATACCGCGTCGACTTCGACGGACACACGGTCGAGGGAGTTTCTACACCCGGGCTGTACGCCATGTCGCCGGTCTGGGCCCCCGATGGTCACACGGCGGTGTTCATGGAGTTTCTGGAAAACGGAGAGGGCCCGTTGTACGTCCTCGACTTGGACACCGGCCGCCGCCAGGTCATTCCACCGACGGTTGGTTCGATGAACTACGCACCGGCTATTTCTCCGGATGGGAATACCTTGGCGTTCAGCCGCTCGGACAGCGAAGGAACCGATATCTACACGTATAACTTGGCTGATGACTGTTGCTTACAACGCTTGACGGTGGGTGGGTTTTCTGATAATCTGTCCCCTACGTTTAGCCCCGATGGGCAGCGAATCGCATACGTGTCCACCCGACCCGGATATACGCAGATTTATATCATGGCGTCGGACGGAACGGGGCAGGAGTTGTTCGCTCCGTTCTCGTATGGGCTGTCCGGTGAGTCGCACGCTCCCGAGTGGTCGCCCGACGGGTTGAACATTGCTTTTGACCGTTATGTGTCGAAGGTCTCGCAGGTCTTTGTGATGGATGTGGGCAACCGCGTGGTGAGGCAGTTGACGAGTCTCGGTCGGAATTCCGATCCCACTTGGGCGCCGGGCGGCAGGCACTTAGCCTTCGTTTCGAGTCGCACGGGGTCGAATCAGGTCTGGATTATCGACGTAGAAACGGGACGTGTACGCCAGTTGACGCGGCTTGGCGAGGCGCGCCTTCCGGCATGGTCTCCCAGGATAGCGGAGCGAACTAATCAATGATTGGAGCAAAGATGCGACACACCCTGCCGATCTCTGCCGGACTATTTGTCGTAGTCATCGCCGCTGCTTGCGGAGGCGGCCCACCGCCACCCCCCCCGGGCCCCGATCCCGACTCCCTGGCTGCCGCACAGGCCGCGCAGCAACGGACGCGTGATTCGGTCGCACGGGTGCGGGCTCGCACGGACAGCATCGCCCGTGAGCGACAGCGCATCCAGGCCCAGCAGCGGCGTGCCCGCGAGGACTCGATCTCGGGGATTCGCGCAGCGACGAACCGCGTCCGCGACGCGCTCGCCCGCCGAGTGCACTTCGACTTCGACCGGTCGAATATCCGTACGGAGGATGCGTCGATTCTGGACCAAAAACTGGCCATCCTGCAAAGGAACTCGAGCTTGCGGGTCCAAATCACGGGCCACTGCGACGAGCGGGGTTCCGACGAATACAACCTCGCCCTCGGAAACCGACGCGCGCTGGCGGCGAAACGTTACCTCACCGACCGGGGTATAGCCGAGAGTAGGATCCAGACGAGTACGATGGGCGAAGAGCGGCCCCTAGCCATGGGAGGCAACGAGGGTGCATGGGCTCAGAATCGTCGAGGCGAGTTCACGATTATCTCCGGAGGCAACGAGCTGAGAATGCCCGGGATGTGAGGCGGTTTGCCTCTCTTTGGGTTGCCGTGGCAGCTCTGAGTGGGTGTGCTCTCAAGGGAGATGTCCGGCGCGTGGAGCGCCAGTTATTGGAGTACCGTGGTGAAACGGCCCGTGCCGATTCGGCTCGGGCCGTTATGTTGGCGCGGCTCCTCGACGAGTTGGATGGCATCCAACGGCTCCAGAATCGGCTGCTCGACTCTATCGCATCCCAACGACAGGTCATGATGGCCATGCAGGGCTCCTTCCGCGGCGAACTGACCCAGGTGCAACGTCAACTCGTCACCATTCAGGAACTCACGGGGCAGAGCCAAGCCGTCATCAGCCAGCTGCGCAGCGAGATTGCGCGTCGCGAGACCGGACGGGTCGTGCCGCGACCGGCTCCGGGCCAGCAGCAACCGGGGGATGCGACCACCGGCGAGGACCCCGGCCCGGAACAGATGTTCGTCATCGGCCGGCAGCAGCTGAACCGGGGAGCCCCGCAATCGGCGCGTATTGCGTTCCGACGGTTACTCGATCTCTATCCTGAGCACGATCGTGCGGCGGATGCCCTCTATTGGATTGGTGAGAGTTTTCGCGGCGAAGATCCCGATTCCGCCGCTGCTGCCTACGAGCGGGTCGCCCGAGAGTTTCCGGGTTCCGACCGCGCTCCGTTGGCATTGTACAAAATGGGCCTCGATGCAGAGCGACGCGGTGATTTGGCGGCTGCCCGTCTCCTCTTCCAACGCGTGGTGGCCGGATATCCCCGCTCGGACGAAGCTGGCCTCGCTCGGGCGAGACTCAACAATTAGCAGAATCCTTCCTCCGCCGGCCGCTTGACCCATGGCGAAAAAGAAGAGTCACAAGGGCGAGATGCCCTTCTTGGACCACCTCGAGGAGTTGAGGTGGCGGATTCTGTGGAGTGCCGTCGCGTTGATCGTCGGGTCGGTGATCGGGTTCTATCTGGTCACCCGGTTCGACGTTCCCACGTTACTCCTGGAGCCGATCCGGCCGCACCTCGACGGTGAGCGGCTCGGGTTTCTACGCCCCACCGACGCGTTTCTCATCACGCTGAAACTCTCGGTGATCGTGGGATTCGTCATCGCCTTTCCGGTCATCTTCCATCAGGTATGGGGGTTCCTCAAGCCGGCCTTATACGAGCGCGAACGCCGGATGGTGATACCGGCCATGCTTGCGGGTTTGGGATTGTTCGTGTCGGGCGTGTGGATGGCGTTCTTGTGGGTGTTGCCCGCCGTCCTCCGCATCCTGTTGAGCGAACGCTTCATGGGGACGGCCTTCGAGGCGTTTATTACCGCAGGGGAGTACTTCCGGTTCGCCACGGGAATGCTGCTGGCGTTCGGATTCGTCTTTCAACTTCCGTTGGTGATGGTGCTGCTAGCGGCGCTGCGGTTGGTGAGTCCGAAATTTTTTGCACGAAACCGCCCGTACGCGTTCTTGATTGGGGCCATGGTCGCGGCGTTCGTCACACCGCCGGACATCTTCTCGATGTTGATGATGATGGCGCCCATCATATTGCTATACGAGGTGGGGATACTTGTCGGCCGTATGATCTGGAAGCGAGCCGAAAAAGCAAATAACAGCATCGGCGGGCCAATGATCATTCTTCTCGGCCTGATGCTTGGGGCGCAGGATGCGTCGGCTCAGGAGCGTAGGCCGTCACCGCCGCGCGACTCGCTGCGCACCCAGCAGGACACGCTGCGGGCGCGACAAGATTCCGTCCTCGCGGATTCGCTGGCCCAGCAGAGCGATTCCACGCCGGGCATCGGACTGCCGACGGGTCCGTCGCGGCAGTTCCCCTCACCGGATTCGATCATCCAGGCGTTGCTGCAGCGGGAGGGGTATCGGTCCACCCGCTACGCCGCCGACAGTCTCACGTTCCACGCCGAGACCCAGCAGATCGAATTGCGTGGCTCGGCCATGGTCGAGCGCGAGGGACGCATACTCGAGGCCGATTCGATTCAATTCGTACAGCCGGTGTGTCTGTTGGATGCGGCGGGAGATCCGAAACTGTTCGACGAAGAAACGACGGTCGTGGGTGGCTCGATGGCGTATGACACGTGCTTGCGCCGCGGAGTCGTGTCGTCGGCCATCACCGCGTTCACCCAACAGGGTGTGGAGTGGTTCATGCGTGGCGAGCTCGCCATCGACTCGGCGTCAACGAGATTGTATGCTGGAGAAGGGTCTGTTACGAGTTCCGATCTGCCGGACCCCGATTACCATTTTAGATTGGGTAGGACCAAGTGGGTGGCGAACAACATCATGGTGGCGCGACCGCTCGTGCTGTATGTGCGTGACGTCCCCGTGCTGTGGCTTCCCTTCATGTTTCAAGACATGCGTCAGGGCCGCCGCTCCGGGATTCTCGTGCCAAAGTTCGGTATCAACGACATCGTGCGCCCGAATGAAGGATATAGAAGGCACATCACGAATATCGGGTACTTCTTCGCGCTAAACGACTATTTGGATGTTCAGGCGTCCTTGGATTGGTTTGCAGAAACCTCTCTGTCTCTCAATGGCCAGGTGCGATACCGCTGGCTTGATCGCTTCGTCAACGGCCAACTCGGCGTGTCGCGAGTGTTTGAGTCAGGGGCGAACGGGGGTCCGGGACGGCGAACAATGCGACTGAATTGGAATCACCAGCAACAATTCAGCCAACGAACTAGGCTGAACGCGAACGTCGATTTCGCAACGAGTACTCGGGTCCTACGTGAAAATTCCGTGGACCCGTTTTTGCAAGTCGGCCAGTTACGCAGCTCGATCAATTTCACCAAACAAGAGGATTGGGGTACCATCACCATCGGCGGGAGTCGCACCCAACAGATCAGTGACGAGCAGATTCAACAAACATTTCCAGATGTTCGCCTCACTCCCGTACCCATCAGTATTGGCGCCGACATTGCCTGGTCGCCATCCTTCTCCTTTGTCGTGAACCAGCGATTGAACTCGCCCGCCGGGACGATTCCGTTGTCCCCAATCGATGGGGTACCGCAGGAAGACTCACTTTTCTCGGACACACGAACGACCTCGCTCAGGCTTGGAACACCGATTCGCTTTGGGCGGTGGAACTGGCGCAACGATTTTAGCGTGACCGACGTCTTGATGGACGGGCGGAGTACTCAAACAATCCCGGATCCCGACGATCCCACCAGCACGGTTTCGCGAGTCTACGGGGAGGATTTTTCGACACAGATCGATTGGGAAACGGGAATCAACCTCCCGATGCTGTTCCCGGTAACGTGGAAGCTGCAACCCTCGGTGGGGGTGCGGAACAAGACCAGTGGTCCGTTTCTTCTACGGAACCGGTTCACCGGCGGCGAGTTCATTCAGCAAGGCAAGCGGCTGTCGTTTTCGGCCGGTCTCTCACCCACGATATTTGGATTTCTTCCTGGAGTGGGCCCGATCTCGCGCATCCGTCACTCGATTTCTCCCCAGTTCACGTGGAGTTTTTCGCCATCGGCGCGGGTGTCGGAGGAATTCGTGCGTGCGCTGAACCCCACCAATCCCAACCCAAGATTGGAGAGCCCGGCGCTGCACATAGTCGGCCTGAGCGGCATCTCCCAAACCTTCGAGGGCAAGTTCGGCGAGGACACCTCAGCGACGGACGGCGGCCGAAAAATCAAACTATTGAGTCTTCAGACCTCCGGATTGCAATACGACTTCGAACAGGCCAAAGAACCCGGCCGCAACGGATGGCGTACGCAGTCAATGACGAATTCGTTCACCAGCGACTTGCTGCGTGGGTTCAACCTGCGGGTGACGCACGACCTCTGGGATGGCCGGGTCGGATTCGATTCCACCCGTTTCGATCCTTTCATGCAGTCGATAGCGGCCAGCTTCACCCTCAGCGGAAACACCATCGTGCGGTTGGTCAACGCGATCTTTGGCGGTGAGCCGCTCCCGCCCCCCGCCCCGGAAGAAACGCAGCCCGATTCGTTGGAAGATGAATTTTTCACCCCGCCCCCAGCCATGGTGGCTGGGAGAGCTTTTCAATCCACTGAAAGCATCGCCGGTCGGGGCGTGCGAGGACGCGGCTTCCAGACCTCGATTCGGTACAACGAGCGCCGAGTGCGCGACGAGGGCGAGGCGACGATAACGTCGGGCTCCAATCGCAACCTCGGGGTTTCCATGTCGTTCAGCCCGACGAGGAATTGGGCGCTCCAGTGGACCACGGACTACAATCTCACGACCAAGGAGTTCGGGTCCAACGCCCTCCGTATCGAACGCGATATGAACCGCTGGCGCGCAACCTTTGCCTTCGTGCAGGCCCCCAACGGCAACTTCGCGTTCAATTTCTTCATCCAGCTCCTCGACCTCTCCGAGCTGAAATTCAACTACGATCAGAGAAGCGTGGACCGCTGACCCCGCACTTCCCCCAGCCCCAGGGAGGAGTTTGGGAGGGAGGAGTCTCCCCACCCCTTTCCCAACCCCAGGGGGGAGTTTGGGAGGGAGGGGGTCCCGCCGCGCTCCCCCCCGGGGGGAGGGGTGGGGTGGCCTCCTCCCTCCTCCCCCGGGGTGAAGGGGGATGGGCGGGAACTCCTCCCTTGTGTGGGGGAGGTGCAGGGTGAGCTGTCCGCCAAAGTAGACACTCTCACCCACTCCACAACCACCTAACTGCCAATCCAACAACGACTTAGCAACATGGCATGCTACCTGCTCTGATTGGAGTAGACTTTCCGTCCTTCCGTCCAATGGGGAGTGACTGCAATGAAGAAGCCGGTGTTTCTCGTCGGTGCCGCTCTGCTCGGCGTACTTGCGTGCGACAACGCGACAGGTCCGATCGCGCAGCCCGAAAATCTCGGATACCAGCTCGAGCCGAGTGGCGACCCGCTGTTTCCACAGGGGGTGCTGCTTTTTTGGGACCCGGTCGCGGATTCCAAACTGTCGGTATACAACGTGTACGGCCGGCTAGACGGCTCGAACCAATTCGACCTGCGCGGCACGACGACCTCACCGACGTTTCATGACGACGGTCAGCCGGATTTGGAATACCGTGTTTCGGCCGTCAACACCGACGGCGAGGAAAGCGGCTTCAGCGACGCGGTGTTGATCGACGAGCGGCTTCGTCTCGAGGCTCCGGCGTCGATCGCAAGTGTCAGCCTCGATGGCGCAGTGCTCGTCACGTGGGCCGACAACGCATTCCTCAACGCACCCGATGGCTTCAAGAACTACAGGGTCTACAGCACGTCGGCCGATATTGACCAAAACCCGATCGCGTGTGGTGCCGACTGGACGCTCGAGGGAACGACCATCGCGCCGGAGTTCATAGCATCGGCGTTGACCAACGGTGTGTCGCTCTGTCTAGCGGTATCCGCCGAAAGCGTGGAAGGGTGGGAGAGCCTGTGGTCCGCCGCCGCCGCCGATACGCCACGGCCGGAGGCGAGGAACGTTCTCATGACTCCATTTACAGTGGATCCCGCGTTCAGCGGTTTCCGGTTCTTCGAAAATCTCAATGCCGATGCGTTTGTGGACGATAACGAACTGGGAATCGTTCGCGGCGCACAGGCCGGCAACGATTTCAGCATCTCACTTACAGGATCGACCATCTTCATCGATCCGGTGCGCAGTGCCACGCAAATTGCCCTGTACAGTCCCCAACCCATCGACGATCTCACCTCGATCGATGTCGCACCGGTGGGTGGTTACTTGCCTGCCGGACTCTCGGCCGAACCGGGATTTGGGTACGTCTTCGAGATCGACGAGGGCGATGGCTTCCTGCGCTACGGGGCGCTGCGTGTCACGCACGCCGGACAGACCTTCCTCATTTTCGATTGGTCCTACCAGACCGATGCGGGGAACCCGCAGCTATCAGTGAGAGGCGGATTGCCAACCGCCGACGAGAAGGGATTGGTGGTGACGGGACACAGGTAAGACAGGGAGGAGTTTGGGAGGGAGGAGGCAGGAGGCCCCACCATTCCCCCCCTCTGGAGGCGGATGGGTGGGGCGGCCTCCTCCCTCCTCCCTCCTCCCTCCTCCCTCCCTATATTCCCGCCCATGCAGAGTCCGATTCTCCTAGACGGCGAGTCATTGACCGTCGAACACGTCGTCGCCGTTGCACGCCATTCCGCCACAGTTTCGATCCGCCAAGGGGCCCTCGACCGGCTCGCCGAGTCTCGCAGGATCGTCGAGATGGCCGCCGCATCGGATCGGGCCGTGTATGGAATCAATACCGGATTCGGCAAGCTCGCTTCGGTCAAGATCGATTCCGACCAACTCCTGGCCCTGCAACGCAACCTGATCCGGAGCCATGCGTCGGGTGTGGGCGACCCGCTGCCACGCGACGTTGTCCGGGCGATGATGTTGATCAAGGCCAACGGCTTGCTCATGGCGACGAGCGGAGTGAGGCCTGTCGTTCCCCAGACCCTCGTGGCGATGCTCAATAACGGGATTCACCCGGTGGTCCCGGGGCAGGGTAGTGTGGGTGCCAGCGGCGACCTCGCACCCCTGTCTCACATCGCGCTGGCGATGATTGGGGAAGGTGAGGTGGAGGTATCCGTTCTCCCGCTCCCCGCTCCCGGCTCCATTGCCGATCGCGTCCCGGCCATGGAGGCCCTCGCCCAGGCCGGCATCACCCCCGTCGTCTACGAGGCAAAGGAAGGCCTGTCTCTGATCAACGGCACTCAGGCTCAGACCGCCGTGTTGAGCCTGACCGTCCACGACGCGACCGTACTCTGGCGCACCACGCACGGTGCCGCCGCCATGACACTGGAGGCGCTCCAGGGGACTCCTGATGCGTTCGATGCGCGGCTTCAGGATGCGCGGCCCCACCCAGGCCAAGTCCGGTCGGCAGCCATCATGCGTGCACTGTTGGAGGGGAGCGAGATCCGCGAATCTCATCGGGTGGACGACGTCCGGGTGCAAGACGCGTACAGCGTTCGCTGCACGCCGCAGATCATGGGCCCAGTCCACGACACCATCGAATACGCTGCGTGCGCCGCGCGGATAGAACTCAACGCGGCCACGGACAACCCGTTGGTTCTCGATGGCGACCTCGTGTCGGGTGGTAACTTTCATGGGCAAGCGATTGCCATGGCTCTCGATTACATGACGATCGCACTGACCACCCTGGCCGGAATGTCGGAGCGGCGCATCGAGCGTTTGGTGAATCCCGATCTATCACCGGGATTGCCGGCTTTTCTTGCGCCGAACCCCGGTCTCGAATCTGGGTTCATGGTGGTGCAGATTGCGGCGGCGTCGCTGGTCGGCGAGTGTCGGGCGCTGAGTACACCCGCGAGCGTGCAGTCTGTCCCGACGGATGCCAATCAAGAAGATGTTGTTCCGATGAGTATGGCCGCTGCGTTCAAGACGAGGCGAGTCTATGAGAATGCGAGCCGCATCGTGGCGTGTGAGTTGATGTGCGCCGCACAGGGGTTGGAGTATCACCGCCCGTTGCGCTCCGCGCCGGCGGTCGAGAAGCTGCTAGCGACGGTTCGCGAGCAAGTCGAGCCGTTGACGGAGGACAGACCGCTAACTGCCGACATCGAACGACTTACGGTGCTCGTAAAGGGGGAGGCGCTCATATGAGGATGCGTGAAAGCGAGGCAGAGGTTGCTCCCCGCTCCTGCTCTCACCTCTCACTGGAACCTGAAGTATGACGATAGGAGCAACGAGCCGCGTGGTGCGCGCTCCGCGTGGCGGCGAAATATCGTGTCGCGGTTGGATTCAGGAAGCCGCAATGCGCATGCTCATGAACAATCTCGACCCCGACGTGGCCGAGCGACCCGACGATCTCATCGTCTATGGCGGCACCGGCCGTGCGGCCAGGAGTTGGGATGCGTTCGACCAGATTGTCGCGTGCTTGCGTTCTCTGGAAAATAACGAAACGCTGCTCGTTCAATCGGGCAAGCCGGTGGGGGTGTTCACGACACACTCGGATGCACCGCGGGTGCTGATTGCCAATTCCAATCTCGTGGGTCGCTGGGCTGATTGGGATCATTTCCGTGAGCTGGAGGCCAAAGGACTGATGATGTACGGCCAAATGACTGCGGGAAGTTGGATCTACATCGGTACGCAGGGAATCCTGCAGGGGACGTACGAAACCTTTGGAGCGGTGGCGCGCACGCATTTCGGTGGTGACCTGCGCGGTCGCGTCGTGCTGACCGGTGGACTCGGTGGCATGGGTGGCGCACAGCCTCTCGCCGCGACCATGAACGGAGCTGCTTGCTTGGTTGTAGAGGTCGATGCGGCCCGCATTCAGCGGCGGCTAGAGACGCGTTATCTCGATGTGATGACGGACTCACTGGACGATGCGTGGTCGCGGCTGACCGCGGCCAAGGATAGCGGTGAAGCAATCTCCGTGGGGTTGGTAGGGAACTGTGCGGAGGTGCTGCCGGAAATCGTGCGGCGCCGTTGGCAACCCGACGTGGTGACTGATCAAACCTCCGCGCATGATCCGCTCAACGGATATATCCCAGCGGGTATGACGTTGGACGAGGCATCGTCGTTACGCACCTCCGACCCCGAGAGGTATCTCGAGCGTTCGCGCGAGTCCATCGCGACGCACGTCGGCGCGATGTTGGCGATGCAGCGAGAAGGCGCCAAGACGTTCGATTACGGAAACAACATTCGGACGGTGGCATTTGATGAAGGCCTGCAGAACGCGTTCGATATTCCGGGCTTTGTGCCGGCATATGTGAGGTCGCTGTTTTGTGAAGGTCGGGGTCCCTTCCGTTGGGTAGCACTGTCGGGCGAGCCATCAGACATTCACCGCACCGACGACTTGGTGATCGAATTGTTTCCCGAGAACGAACACCTGGTGCGGTGGATTCGCTTGGCGGCCGCGCGGGTCGCCTTTCAGGGCCTGCCGTCTCGCATTTGTTGGCTCGGACAAGGGGAGCGCGCTCGTTTTGGATTGGCACTCAACGAGCTGGTGGCCAATGGTGAAGTCCAGGCCCCCATCGTCATCGGAAGGGACCACCTCGACACGGGTTCGGTGGCGTCGCCTTTCCGTGAAACCGAAGGCATGCGCGACGGTTCCGATGCCATCGCGGATTGGCCGATTCTGAACGCGCTCCTGAATACGGCGTCAGGCGCCTCCTGGGTGTCGTTCCACCACGGAGGTGGGGTGGGGATCGGCAACTCTCTGCATGCGGGTCAGGTGATCGTGGCCGATGGTTCAGACGAGGCCGCGGCTCGGCTGCAGAGAGTACTCACGAACGATCCAGGAACCGGCGTGGTCCGGCATGCCGATGCCGGATACGAGCGCGCCGTCGAAACTGCCAAGGAACACGGCCTGAAGATTCCGATGCAGGAATCGACGCGTTGAGTAAACTCCTCATCGGCGCATCTCAAGTTGTCACCTGCCGCGGGCCCGCTCGAGCGCGTCGCGGGAAGGAAATGGCGGAGCTCGACGTCATTGACAAGGGCGCGATTGCGATCGGCGACGACGGAAACATTCTCGACGTCGGTCGCAGCTCCGACATGCGTGCCGCGTTTCCCTCGGCAGAGATCGAAGAGGTTGAAGGCGTATTGTTCCCGGGGTTCGTCGACTGCCACACACACGCCGTGTTCGGTGCTCCACGTGTGGAGGATCACGAGCGGCGCGCACGGGGGGTCGCGTACAAAGAGATTGCGGCGGCCGGAGGCGGCATCTTGTCGTCGGTCCGGGATGTGCGGGCGAAGTCACAACACCAGCTCGAGGTACTCACACGGGTGCGGCTGCGGATGTTGTTGGCCCAAGGCTCCACGACTGTTGAGGTGAAATCGGGGTATGGCCTGTCGCTCGAAGCAGAGTTGAAACAACTCGAGGTGATCCGCGCGTTACATCGGGAGCGACCGCATCTCGTCGCGACTTTCCTCGGCGCTCACGAGGTTCCCGCCGAACACCGCCACGACAGGGGCGGTTACGTGGAGCTCGTCGTGCACGAGATGTTGCCGGCAGTTGTGCAGCACGGGCTGGCGCGTTTCTGTGACGTCTTTTGTGAACCGGGGGTCTTCACACCAGAACAGTCACGCGCGGTCCTCTCGGCCGCTCTGGGGCACGGATTGCGGGCCAAGTTGCACGCAGACGAGCTGGATGGTTCGGGTGGGGCCGAACTCGCGGCCGAAATGAACGCCGTGAGTGCAGACCATCTGGCGGCCATCTCCCAGCGCGGCATCGACGCGCTGGGGAAAGCCGAGGATACCGTCGCGGTATTGCTCCCCGGAACCATGATGTTTCTCGGCCGGGAAGGACGGGCACCCGCCCGACCACTGATCGATGCCGGGGCCGCCGTGGCGCTGGCGACGGATTTCAACCCCGGCAGCTCACCCGGCATGAGCCTTCCGCTCATGGCCACGATGGGGGTGTCACAACTGGGTCTCGTGCCGGCGGAGGCCATTACGGGCATCACCGTCAACGGGGCGGCGGCCGTTGGCGAGGCGAATCGGCGTGGCCAGCTTGCCAAGGGGTTTGCCGCCGATATCGTGCTGGTATCGATCGCCGATTGGCGCGAGCTTTCGTACTGGTACGGGGTCAACCTAGTTACGGGCGTGTGGGTTGGTGGCGCGGCTTGTCACCTCAGTCTAAGGCCTCTAGATTCACCATCTTAGCCCCGTTTCATGTCACAGAATCCCGTGCTGAGGTCGGTCCACTGGCTCTAAACATCGACAAGCTCAAAGACAAGGCTCGCAAGCTCGAGTTGAAGGACCAGCCCGCGAAGGCCATCGAGTTCTATCTCAAGATCGTCGATGAGCTCGAGGGCACTCCTGAGATGGACCACGAGCTTGCTGTCTATAACAAGGTCGGTGATCTCTACCTCAAGACCAACGAAATCAATTCGGCGGTCGAGATGTACGAGCGCGCGGCGCACCGGTACGTCGAATCGGGGCTCCCCAACAACGCGATCGCCCTTTGTAACAAGATCCTCCGAAACTCTCCCGGCCGGACTACGACCTATCTCATGTTGGGCGACCTCATGCTGCAACGTGGCTTCGGTGCCGAAGCAAAGCAGCACTTGCTCGAATACGCGCAGCGAATGAAAAAGATCGGTCAGGTCCAAGAGGCTTTCAAAGCGCTCAAGAAATTCGCCGAGGCGTCGCCGAAAAACGATGAGGTGCGGACGATGTTGGCCGAACGACTCGAGGCCGAGATCAGAGAAAGCCCTGAGGACGAGGCCCTCAAGGAACTGTACAAGGGGTTCACTGGCCGCGCGTCGACGGTCGGCGAGGCCGTCGTCACCGACGAAACGGCCGAAACGGAGGGAGGCCCGTCGGACCTCGTGTTTATTGATCTGGATGATGATCGACGAACCCGCTCCACGCAGTCGGCCGTGGCGCCCGGGTCGTTAGAAATCGATTCGCCAGGGATCGATGAAAAATCGGAAGCCGACCTCCCCGACGAGGAGCCCTTCGACATCGAGCATTCCATAGCAGCCCAAGACGGTGGCGAAGAAGACGTCGTCACGGGCATAGCGGAACTCGACCCATCGCCAGACCTCGAAACATCCGATCTCGAGCCATTGGTGACAGAGGAGTCTGAACGGCGGTCGATACAGGTCGAGTCGGACGAGGTTCCCGTCTTCGAAGGCATAGGCGGCGATGACGATTCGGTGGAAGTGCTGGACGACCTTGAGTCGCTCGTCGAGGACCGGCTGAGCACCGGCGGCGAGAGAACCAGCGAGCCGCTGCCAGCGGAAGAAATTGTTTTCGTAACAGAGGAGGCGCCCGACACGGAAGCCTCGGCCGAATTACCGGCACTCGACGTTCCAGAACTGGATCTTGCCGGTTTCGACGAACCTGGCGCGACGGTGGACGTAGGAGGAGATCCGCTGGCGCCCCCAGAAGACAAAGCGGCCAACGAGAATCTCGAAGAATATCTCAACGCGACTGGTGGGCACGTGTTGGACGATATGCCCGACGCGCCCGACCTTGTCGTCGAGAAGTACGACGCGTACCCAGCGCCAGACGAGGACGTCGAGATCCCGGATTTGCCGGCCGAACCGGAGCGAACCCTCGAAGTCCTCGAGGCGGCGGCCGCGCAGAACCCCGGCGACGGGGCCGCCTGGCGAGACCTCGCCGAGTTGCTGCTCGAGCAAGGAGACCGGGACCGTGGGCTGGACGAGCTCGACGTCGCACTCGAAGCCTATGAAAAGGCGGGCGACTGGGAGGGGGCCACGAGCGTGGCAACCGAAATCTTGCGGCTCGAACCCAACTCCGTCCCGCATCTGCAAAAACAGGTCGAATTCACCTACCGTCGCGGTGACGAGGCCCAACTCGTGCCAGCGTATCTCGGGTTGGCAAACGCCCTCTTCGGCTCGGGATCGATGATCGAATCCCGCGCCGTATATGAGCGCATCTACGAACTCGATCCGGACAACCAGGCGGCCAAAGAAGGAATCGCTATGGTCGACCAGATGTTGCCGTCCGGGGACGACGCGGTGGCTGAGGACGTGGCGGCGACGACGGCCGCGGCGGATCCCGAGGTCGAACAACCCGCTGCAGGTCGCGCGTCCAGCTTTGTCGATCTCGGCGATTTCATCCTAGGAGATGAAGATCAGAAGTCCACTCGGATGGTGGGCACGGACGAGCAGTCGGGCGACGAGCAGCGCGACTTCAGTGTGATGCTGAGCCAATTCAAGAAGGGCATCGAGGCTAACATCGACGAGGCGGACGGGCAGGCGCACTACGATCTTGGTGTCGCGTTCAAGGAAATGGGACTGCTCGAGGAAGCCATCTCCGAGTTCCAAAAGGCCCTTCGGGATGAGGGCACCCGCCTCCGCGCGGCAGAAGCGCTCGGCCTGTGCTTCCACGAGAAGGGACAACTCCAGGTCGCCTCGACCGTCATGCGACGGGCGGTTGACGCAGACAAGAGCGGCGACGGGGCAAAGGTCGGCTTGTTGTACTGGCTCGGCCGCTGTGAAGAAGAGCAATTGAGGACTGCTGATGCCCTCGTCTACTACCAGCGGGTCCTCGCCGTCGATATCAACTTCGAAGACGTAAGCAATCGAGTCAGCGTCCTCTCGAAGGCGGGACGGTGAACGTGCCCTCCGAACTTGCCTCGGTCGACCTCGCGACGATCCAAGAGCCCGTCCGCTGTGAGTTGAATGGCGTGTTGGACGAATTACGGCGCATCATCGTCGCGGATTTTCCTCTCATCACCGAGGTCAACGAACACTTGCTCCACATGAAGGGCAAGATGTTTCGGCCTACACTGCTGCTGTTGTCGGCACAGGCGTCGGGGGGAGCACTGACTTCGGATGACGTGACGTTGGCGGCCGTCGTCGAGCTCATTCACCTCGCCACGCTCGTTCACGACGACTCGGTGGATCACTCCGTGCTGCGGCGTGGGCAGCCCACCGTCAACGCGATGTTCAGCCATCAGATCGCGGTGATCATGGGAGACTATCTGTACTCTCGTGCGATGATCGAGCTCGTCGAGCTGAACGACCGAGTCCCCTTGCGAGTGATGAGCCGTGTGACCAATGAGATGACGGTGGGCGAAATGCGCGAACTGCAGGCGCATGACAGTCTGGATTATTCCGAAGAAGACTATGACGCCCTGATTCAATACAAAACGGCGTCGCTCATGTCGGGCGCTTGCGAAATCGGCGCGCGTCGAGCGGCTGCGGAAATCCGGGACCAGTTGCGACGTTACGGGGAATTGTTGGGGCTGGCGTTTCAAATCACCGATGACGTCCTCGACTACACCGAGACGGAGAGCGTAACCGGGAAGCCGAGTGGCCTCGATCTGCGAGAACACAAGATCACCCTTCCACTCATCGCGGCCCGTCGACACATGTCGGCGAGTGAACTGTCACAGGTCGAGCGCCTCATGGCTTGTCCCGAGCCGTCGGACGAACTCGTGGCTGGTGTCATGGCCACCGTGCGACGTGTGGGAGGAGTCGAAGCGGCCCGCGAAAAGGCACATCGCTTGGCGTTGCTCGCCGAACGAGAGTTGGACGGAATACCCGAGAGCCTGGCCCGCGAAGCGCTCCGCGGCGGATTGGCCCATGCCGTCGATCGGCGGAGTTGATTGATGTCGATTGGGCCACGCCGGGCGGGCTTCTACGTGTCCGTTCTCGCCATCGGATTCGTCGTGGGGGGCTTTCTCTCGGCGTTAATGGACCGATTCTTGCCACAAGGGCCGGCCAAGGAGTTCTTCACCTGGACGGTGAGCCCCTCCATCGGACCCTTTCATATTAACTTACTGGTGGTGAACATGACCCTGGGCCCCATCGGGGTCCAAGTGTCGCTGCTCGCCGTGGTGGGCGTGATCTTGGCCTACCTGATAGCCCGGTCGCTTTTCTAGGGGGCGAAGATGCCATTCAATGTTGGTCCGTGGGAGCTGTTGCTGATTCTACTAGGTCTGCTTCTCGTATTCGGTGCCAAGAGGTTGCCGGAAATGGGGGCAGCGATGGGGAAAGGAATTCGGGAATTCAAAAAGAACATTTCGGAGGTGAAGCACGAGCTCGATCGCCCTGCCGACACCGACACTCCACAACGCCAGATCGACGAGGCGGCGGTTGGCAGCGGAGATCCGAAGAAGCTCAGCGAATAGGACGGAAGGACGGAAAGACGGAAGGACGGAAGGAAAAAGAGCGAATGGCCAACACGGTCATTCGCTCTTTGAATTGACTGCACATTCCGTCATTCCGTCATTCCGTCATTCAGTCTTTCCGTCTTTCAGTCCTTCAAATCCCCAGCGGATTAAACGGCCCTCGGTCTTCTAGTTTGGCTTCCAGATCCCGCTGCAATCGCTCGAGCTCCCGGCGGCGATCGACAATGTCAGCTCCCTGTCGCAGAGACAGCATGAACCGCCGCAGGCGGTCTTGCCGGGCGTTTTGCAGCACCGGGATCCGCCGGATCTCCATCTCCGATGCGAACGCCCCGCTGTCGGCCAGGTGTTTGGCTGACGGTTCGAGGAAGTAGATGGCATCACCGGCTTCGACTGGACCGCTCGTCTCGCCGACGCCAAGTCCAAAGCCCGAGCCCACTACCTCGGGGAGGAAAGCAACGCGCGGATCGGGCTGCATGCGGCTCATCGGGCCCAGGGTCGTGAAGTCCAACAAGAACTCGAGCGCAACCTCGGCGAGTGATTGTCCCGACCGAATCCTCGTGTCGATTTCGGATGCCAATTCGCGGGCGATGTCCCACTTCTTTGCGGCCATCGCGGCCTGCCGCACTTCTACTTCCACCTCGGCGAATGGTGCTGCGCCTTCGGGGCGCACGCTGTCGAGTCGGAAAACGTGGAAAGCGAAGGGCGTCTCGATGACTTCCGAGATTTCGTCAGGAATGGCCTCGAACGCCCACAGGGCTGCGTCGGGAATCGCTCGCCCGTCCAAAATCATGCGGCCACCTTCCAGCGCAATCGGAGCGGTCAATACGGGGAGGCCCAGCATTTCCGCCGTGTCGTCCAGCGCGCCCGGGTCGTCCTGCTCTGCGGCGAACAAATCCATCGAATCCGCGCGACTCTCCACTGCGTCGAGGTGCTCGCCGGCCAACTCGATCGGAATGAGAATGTGACTTGCGTGGACGCTGTCGCTCGTCACGCGTTCCCTGCGGATGATGTGAAACCCAAACGTCGTTTCGACGGGCTCCGACATCTCGCCGTCGCGTAGCGCCAATACCGCTTCTTCGAACTCGGCGATGAACCGACCACGAACCGAGACCCCGAGATCGCCGCCGTTGATGCCGCTTGTCGAATCGGCGGATTCGCGTTGGGCAATGTCCGCAAAGTCGGCACCGTCGATAATTTCCTGTCGCACTTGTTGTGCCCGCTCGAATGCCGCGGTCGTATCCGCGCCGTTGGTAATGCGGGAGGTCGTGATGTAGCTGGTGTACGCGCCGGCCGGCCGTTCGAAGTCATCAATGTGCTCTTCGTAATATTCGCGTACTTCGGCGTCGGTCAATGTGATCTGTGAATCCGCGACTATGGCGTTCGGGTCCAGTTCCAGCAAACGGATGGTGACGGAATCGTTTTCGTCCTTGTACATCTGCCAAAGCTTGGCATTGGAGACATACACGTCGGCGAGCAACTGTTCGTACAGCTTGGTGCGTGGGATTTCTTCCCGGTAACGGGCTTCCAGGGCGAACATGAAGCCCGGTTGGACGTTTGAGGCGAGGAAACGCTGATACTTCTCGAGGTCGAACGCCCCGTCCGTTTGGAAATCCGGGGCCTGAATGATTTCCGGGGGCGGCGAGAACCGCGCCGCGGCGATGATCTCGTCGTCGGAAACACGGATGCCACGGCGGGCGTACTCTTGTTGGAGCAGCAGTTGCTGAATGAGCCCCTCGAGGACGGCATCCTCAAACGCCCGTTGTTCCTCCAGTGTGTATCCGTAGCTGCCGCCTTCGAACTGTCGCTGCTCCTGAGCGACGCGTAGCGCGTTGTAGTATGCCTGAAGGTTGATCTTCGACCCGTTGACGCGGGCGGCCGCATCACCGAGTGATGCCCCTCCTTGGCCAGACACGTCCATCCCCACGTCGAAGATCATCCACCCGACGAAAGCCACGGTCAGAAAGAGCATTATCCACTTTGCGCTTGCGCGCATCGACCGCATCACCATCGACTACACCTGCCTCAAAGTTTCGGGGTTGGAGAGGGCCTAAGTCTAAGTGTGACAACGTGAAAACTCAACCCAGCCGGTTGACAGCGATTGCCGCCGATGGGTAAGTTGGGGCTCTCCCACACCACTCCAAGGACGCCGCTCCCCGATGGCCTATCAGAGCGAACTCGAGAAGCTCCAAAGACGATACGAAGAAAAACCTTCGCAATGGTTTGCGGCACTTGCCGAGGAACACCGGCGTGCCGGTGACGTGCCGTTCGCCATCGATATACTACGCCGGGGACTAGAGCGGCGTTCCAATTATGTGAGCGGGCATATCGTGCTCGCGCGGTGCCTGGTGGATCAGGGCGAGGATGATGAAGCGCAACAGGCGTTGGAACGTGTTCTCGAGTTGGACGCCGAGAACATCATTGCCCTGAAGGTGCTTGGTGAAATCGCCGAGCGCGGCGGCGATGTCGCGGCGGCTCGCTCGTGGTTGGAGCGCCTCCTCGAAGTCGACCCGATGAACGAAGATGGCCGGGAGTGGCTCGAGCGGCTGGAAGCGGCCGCGGAGCCCGCTTCCTTGGAGGTTGGGGCAGGGGAGGGAGTAGGGGCAGCGGAGGCAGAAGGGGCAGTGGAGGCAATGGAGGCAGGGGAGGCAGTAGGCGCTGTGGAGGCAGAAGAGGCAGAAGAGGCAGAAGAGGCAGAAGAGGCAGTGGAGGTAGTGGAGGCAGTGGAGGCAGTGGAGGCAGGGGAGGCAGTGGAGGCAGGGGAGGCAGATGGGCCGGTGGAGGTATATGAGGCAGTGGAGGCAGCAGAGGCCGTCGAGGCGGAGCAAGAGGTGGTGGTGGTGGACGAGGTGGACCCGCCGGTGCCAGAAGAGCCCCCGGCCCGGCTGGAGAGTACGGTACAGGAGGCCGGCATCACTGATGCGGGCGTTGGTGCGGCCGAAACCAGGGAGCCGGAGTCGGAGCAGCCCGATGTGCCGGCCGCTGAGGTGCCGGCCAAGAGCATCGAGCCGGTTCCGGAGAGGCCAGAATCAACAGCGGCAGATGAGGTGGAGGTGATTGAGGATGTCCGGGAGCCGGCGGTGGTAGTGCCGATTGGGAGCATCGAGCGGGCTTCGGAGGGCCACGAGACCATTACGGCAGACGAGGTAGAGGTTATTGAGAATGCCCTGGAGCAGGCTGAAGATGCGGTGGCTGCGGCATCCAGCGCTGAGGTCGAGAGCCCCCCGACGGACGAATCGGCGGTTGAAATAACCCGGGCGTCCGTCGAGAAGGACACGCCGCTCGAATTGCGGGCCGACGCCGCCGACGGCCGGCCGCCTGAAGGGATCGTTGGTGCGCAGGTGGACCGTCCCGAGCCCATCGAGCTGACCGGTGGACCCGGTATGGTGGCGGGAAGCGACCAAGCCAGGGAGCTCAGAGAGGATGCGGATGCGTCGCAGGAGGATCCAGATTCGGGCGATCGATCGCCGCTCGATACCGAGCAGCCGCTAATCGAGCTGGAAGAACCTATCCCGATCGAGGATCTCGAGGCGGAAACCGTGGAGGCAGCGGTTCCTGCCGGCGCTGAGGACACAGCCGCCTCGGCGCCCGAAGAGGCGCAGGCCGCGCCGACCCAAGAGCCCGAGCCAATGGTAACGGAGACCATGGCCGAGGTGTACGTCAAGCAGGGTTTGGTGGGTGAGGCCCTGAACGTCTATCGCGCGTTGCTCGCGCGACGTCCCGCCGACGCGGAGTTGCAAAATCGAATTGCAGAGCTCGAGACGCAGGCGGTGCCCGCCGTGACCGCGTCGGCAGAGCCTCGGTATCGGGCCTCCGAGACCGGTGGGACATCCACCAGGACGTTCCTCGCGCAGGTACTGGCCGCCGGGGCTGGTGAAGAAGCGCTCAATGCGGGACAACCGCCTGATCCTCCTCCCTCCTCCCCCCTCCCTGGGGCGGAGAGCGGAGGCGGGGCGGGTGGGGGCGGGGCGGGCGGAGGGACGGAGGGAGCAGCGAGCGGGGAGCAGGGTGGGGTCTCTTACGACCAGTTTTTCGGTGGTGCCAGCGCGGACCAGGCGCCTCCTCGAGAGCAGACATCGTCGGATGAGGGCGACCAGCCCGACCCTGAGAGCGACGGTTTCAAGGATTGGCTCAAGGGCCTCAAGTCATAGTGCGGATAGCCGTACTAAACGGGCCAAATCTCAATTTGCTCGGGGTTCGCGAACCGGAACTGTACGGTTCGGAGTCCCTGGAGGATATCGAGGCATCTGTTCGCGCAAAGGCCAAATCGAGAGGGGTTGAGGTCCTATGGTACCAAACCAACCACGAAGGTGAGTTTGTTGATTTAGTTCAGGGCCTCAAGGGGCAAGTTGGCGGTGCGATGGTCAACGCCGCCGCATTTACTCATACATCGATAGCGATTCGCGATGCGCTGCTCGCGGTGCAGGTACCGTTTGTTGAGGTGCATTTGTCGAACATTTTCGCGAGGGAGCCCGAGCGGCGGACGTCCGTCCTGGCGGATATCGCCGTCGGTATCGTGGCAGGTTTCGGGAGCCAGAGTTATCTGCTGGCGTTCGACGCGTTGGTCGAACATGTGACATCGGGTGACCACTAAACGGCGAGGGGCGCGGCTCGAGCGCCTGCGTGCCGGACTGGCAGACGAGGGCCTCGACACCCTCATCGTCACCCACATCGCCAACATTCGGTATCTCACGGGATTCACCGGATCTTCGGCGATTCTCATCGTGGAGGGCGGCGATGCCGTGCTGTATACCGATCGTCGCTATGACGTCCAGGCCCAGGAAGTGGTCGCCGGTGCAGCCGCGGTCGAGATCATCCAGGGAGAGCTCTGGAAGGCGGTCTGGAGCCGCATCGACGGCGCATCGACGACCGAGGCGGTCGGCTTCGAAGCGCACGCCGTTACGGCTGCGGAAGCGCAGGTGGAGGACGCGCGGGATGTACCCCTGATGCCGACCACGGGCCTCGTGGAAAACCTCCGTGCGTCGAAAGATGATGACGAGCGCGCGGCAATCGAGGCGGCGGCGCGCGTCACGTCGGAGGCGTTGGAGGCCGTGTTGCCCGGCATCCGGCCGGGTCTCCGAGAGATCGACGTGGCGGCGGCGTTGGAGCGGGAACTCAGGGTTAGGGGAAGCGAATGGCATCCGTTTCCGACGATTGTCGCCTCCGGCTGTCGCAGCGCAGTGCCGCATGCCCGAACGACCGAAAGGGTGATCGAGCCTGGCGATCTGCTCCTGCTTGACTTTGGGGCCCAGGTGGAGGGATACTGCGCGGACGTGACGCGGACGGTGGTCGTTGGGGGGCGGGCCGATGAGCGGCAACGAGAGGTGTACGAGCTGGTCCGCGAAGCCCAGGTCAAGGCAATATCCCGGATTCGTGCCGGAATGACGGGCCGGGAGGCCGACCAACAGGCTCGCTCAGTCATCGAAGACAGGGGCTTCGGCAAAGCCTTCGGGCATTCGCTCGGCCATGGAATCGGACTCGAGACCCACGAGGCGCCTCGGGTGTCGCACACAAACGAGGATCCGATCCCGGCGGGGTGCGTCATCACGGTCGAACCCGGGATCTATCTCCCAGATTGGGGCGGCGTGCGTATCGAAGACGATGTGGTTGTGACGGAGGATGGGACGGAGTTGCTGACTGATGGGGAGACGGAGTTGGTGGAGTTGGTGTGACGGGGCAGCGTGGGGCAGCAGGGGGCACAGGGGCACGGGGGCACGGGGGCACGGGGGTAGGATATATAATGACGCATCGAGAGGGATCAGGGGGCATCGCGTCCGTCCTTCCGTCCTTCCGTCTTTCCGTCCTTAGACGCTGACGAAACAAGGGAATGGCCAGTACTGCAGATTTTCGAAACGGCATGGTGCTCGACATTGACGGGCAATTGCTTCAGATCGTCTACTTTCAACATGTAAAACCGGGGAAGGGCGGCGCGTTCGTGCGCAGCAAGCTGAAGAACGTGCGAACCGGCGCCGTGACCGATAAGACGTGGACTGCCGGTGAGCGTGTCAACGAAATACGGCTCGAGCGGCGACCCGTACAATATTCGTACAGCGATGGTCAGTTCTACCATTTCATGGACATGGAATCGTACGACGATATTCCTCTGAACGGAGAACTCCTCGGCGACGATCAGCTCAAGTACCTGAAAGAAGGTATGGAGTGCCAGGGTCTGGTCCACGACGGCAAGGTGATTTTGATGGAGTTACCTTTTTTTGTTGAGCTGGAGATTGTCGAGACGGAACCAGGCCTTCGCGGCGACACGGCGTCGGGCGGTACCAAACCGGCCAAGCTGGAAACAGGTGCGGTGGTCCAGGTGCCGCTGTTCGTCGAGCAGGGAGATGTGGTGAAGGTGGATCGTCGAGAGGATAAATATCTGACACGCGTATGATCGACTTCAAGATCTTGGAAAAACTGCTTGCGCTGCTCGACGAGTCCGAGGCGCACACCATCGAGGTCAAAAAGGGGTGGTGGTCGACAACCATGAAGGTGTCGAAGAGTCCGTTAGGCTCAGGTGGAGGCTCGGTCACCTATCAGGTTGCCAGCGGCGCAAACCCTGCCTCCTCTGCGAGTGAAGGAGGAGAGGGGACGGCACAAGCCGCAACCAGCGACTACATCGAAATCCAGTCGCCGATGGTAGGCACGTTCTACGCGCAACCTGAGCCAGGGGCAGAACCCTATGTGCGGAATGGGAGTCGCATCACGCCGGGCAAGACATTGTGTATCATCGAGGCGATGAAGATAATGAACCCGGTGGATGCCGAGGTCTCCGGCGTCATCGTAGAGACGTTGGTCGAAGACGCACAACCGATCGAATTCGGACAAATCCTTTTCAGGGTGGATCCCAATGGCTGATCCGGCAAAGCCGTTCGATTTCAAGGGTGCAATCACGGAGTTGGTCAAGCGGGCCGGCTCGGATCTTCACATCAAGGCGGGTAGGCCGCCGATGTTGCGGATTCGGGGGAACCTGCTCGAGTTGGATCGCCCTCCCCTCAAACCCGACCAATTGAAGGCCCTTGCAGAGCAGATCATGACCCCACGTCAGGTGAAGGAGTTCGCCGAAATGAAGGAGTCGGACTTCGCGATCGGGGTTCCCGGGGTGGGCCGCTTTCGGACCAACGTCTTCCAGCAGCGTGGTACGCTTTCCTTCGTGTTCCGGGCCATTCCGTATCAGGTCAAATCGTGCGACGAATTGAACCTGCCGAAGATCCTCAACGACATCGCGATGAAGCCTCGGGGTTTGGTGCTGGTGACCGGCGTTACCGGATCAGGAAAATCGACGGCGTTGGCGTCGATGGTCGATCACATCAACCGCACCCGGGCATGCAACATCATCACCATCGAAGATCCGATCGAGTTCTTGCACAAGGATGTAAAGTCGACCATTTCCCAGCGTGAGGTGGGGAGCGACACGCTGTCGTTCGAAGGGGCCCTGCGGCACGTGTTACGCCAAGACCCGGACGTGATCATGATCGGTGAGGTTCGAGATCAAATCACGCTGGACACGGCCATGAAGGCGGCCGACACCGGTCACCTCGTGTTCTCGACGCTGCATACTACCGATGCCACCCAAACGATCAACCGCGTGATTTCCTTCTTTCCGCCCCACGAACATGAGGCCGTTCGCAACCTGCTGTCGACGAGTCTCGCCGCTGTAATCTCGTTGCGGTTGGTCCCAACCAAGGACGGGAAAACGCGTGTCCCGGCGTGCGAGGTGCTGATAAACACGGCGGCGGTCAAGGACAACATCCGCGATTCGGAAAAGGCTCTCAACATCCCCAGCCTGATCAAGGACGGAATGGTCCAGTACGGGATGCAGGCCTTCGACCAGTCACTCATGGACTGGTACAGAAAGGACGTGATTAGCTACGAGGACGCGGTGTTTTACTCGACGAACCCCAGCGAGTTCGCGTTGCGGGTGGGCGGGATCGACTCCACGTCCGATCGAACCTTCTCCGATCAGCTGGGCGGGGATCCAGGTGGTTTGAGCTCCTAGTTCATGTTCAAGAAAGTCTTGATTGCGAACCGCGGGGAAATTGCCCTGCGGGTGATCCGAGCGTGCCGCGAGCTAGGTATGTCCACGGTCGCGGTGTACAGCGAAGCCGACAACGAATCCTTGCACGTGCGGTTTGCGGATGACGACGTGTGCATCGGCCCAGCGCTGAGTCGGCTCTCCTATCTCAATATTCCCGGAATCATCGCCGCCGCAGAAATAACCGGCGCCGACGCGATCCATCCCGGCTACGGTTTCCTTGCGGAAAGTCCCGAGTTTGCCGAGGCCTGTGCCGAATCGAACATTACGTTTATCGGGCCGACGGCCGAGCAGATTCGCCAGATGGGCGACAAGGCCGCGGCGCGTGGACGTGCGCAGACGTTGGGTGTGCCGGTGGTCCCTGGATCAAACGGCGCGGTCGAGAACCCGGACGAGGCGCTGAAGAACGCCGAGAAACTCGGCTTCCCCGTAATCATCAAGGCCGCTGCGGGCGGCGGCGGGAAAGGGATGCGGGTGGCCACCGACGCTGAGGCGTTCACCAATGCCTTCCACTTGGCGCGGAACGAAGCGTTAGCAGCTTTCGGAAGCGCCGAGGTGTACGTGGAAAAATACCTCGCGCGAGCTCGTCACGTCGAATTCCAGATCATGGGCGACCGACACGGTAAGGTCATGCATGTTGGCGAACGTGATTGCTCCGTTCAGCGCCGTCATCAAAAACTCATCGAGGAGGCTCCGAGTCCGGGCGTGGACGAAGAATTGCGTACCAAGATGGGCGCCGCCGCCGTCCAGCTCGCGGCGAGTATCGACTATGTGGGAGCCGGGACGGTCGAATTCTTGCTGGACGACGACGGCGTTTTCTACTTCATGGAAATGAATACGCGAATCCAGGTCGAGCATCCCGTGACCGAGATGGTGACGAACTTCGATCTCGTGAAAGAACAGATCCAAACGGTTGCCGGTGCGAACTTGAGTTTTCAATTCAACGGTAACCGGCTGCGCGGACATGCCATCGAGTGTCGCGTGAACGCGGAAGACCCTGCCCGGGATTTTCAGCCGTGTCCTGGAACGATCACCGCGTACTATCCTCCCGGAGGACCGGGCGTGCGTGTGGACACCCACATCTATCAGGGTTGCGTGGTTCCGTCCTACTATGACTCGTTGATTGCCAAGGTGATTGTGCACGGTCTCGACCGTGAAGAGGCACTAGCCCGGATGAGCCAGGCGCTGGGTTCGTTCATCGTCGAGGGCGTCAACACGACGATTCCTTTCTTGAGAGCCGTCATTCACCATCCGGAGTTCAAAGCGGGGGCGGTCGATACTAAATTCCTTGAGCGCAACAAAGATCTCCTACCGGCCACCGAATGAAACTCTCGATCTACTTCACGCCTCACGGACTGACGCAAAATGATGTTGCCGGGCATCCGGTGTTGGTGATAGACGTGCTGCGAGCCACCACGACCATCGTCACCGCGCTCGGCAACGGAGCCAAAGCCGTCCTACCGGCCGAGACGGCTGCCGACGCCATTCAACTCAGCAATAACTTGGAGCGGGATGATATCCTGCTTGCCGGCGAGCAAGGGTTCGAGCAGATCGAGGGCTTCCATTGTGGCAATTCGCCGCTGGAGATGAGGGCTGACAAGGTGAAGGACATGTCGCTGGTCATGACGACGACCAACGGTACGGGGGCCCTGCTCGCCGCGGACTCCGGTGCACCGGTTTTTGTGGGGGCGGTCATCAATTTCTCGGCAGTCGCCGCCGCGGCCAAGGAGGCCTTCGAAGAAGCCGGAGAATTGATTATCCTGTGCGGTGGACGCGAACGTCGATTCGCCCTCGAGGACGCGTATGTTGCGGGTCGGTTCGCACGTACAATTCTGCCGAGCCGGTCGCGCGGGGTGGAGATCGACGACGCCGCCATCGCGGCATTACAACTGGTCCGCCGCTACGGCGAAAGGTGGAAGACTGCCGTCAATGCGAGCGCGGCCGCCCGGAGACTACGCGGCCGCCCGGAGACTAAAGGAACTGGGCATGGCGAAGGATGTGGCCGCGTCAACCGACGTCGACGTATTCGATATCGTTCCGCGCTATGCGGAGAGACAGGTAAAGGTCTGACCCGGAGGTGCAGTGGAGCTGACGCCTGATCGGCGGCGTGAGTTGACTGCGATTCTCTCGCTGGCGGCGGGAGTCTTTCTCGGACTGTCTCTTCTTCCCACAGCTCTGACGGGTCCGGTCGGAAGGTTCATCGGCTATCGACTGTGGTGGTCGCTGGGTGTCGGCTCCGTTCTCCTTCCGCTCCTCCTCTTGATGCTTGGCATCGCACGGTTGGGATGGCTGCGCCGGCTGGATCCGCGCCGCACCGCCGTTCTCATGGGCGGGCTCGTGATTCTGGTGCCGTTCTCCGTCGCGATTGCCATCGGCCTCGAGAACGTTCGCGATTACCCGCCCAAATACAACGACTGGTCCACCGGGTTAAAGACCGTGGGGATTGTGTCGGTTTTTCTTGCCGTCACCGCGGCGGATATTGTCGGAACCGCCGGTACCGTGATCCTGGCGTTGCTCGCATTGTCGGCGCTCACCATATCGACGGTGGGATGGTACCCGCTCGCGCGTCTGAGGCGTTCGGACTCGCTTGCCGTCAGGGACAAACGCGTCTACGAAGCCTCGTTTTCGGACTCGGCCCATGCCGAATCCGAGCCCCCCGCCCGCTTGAAGGCGCCGCTCCTCGCAAGGAAAAGGAAACGCCCGCAGTCGCCGCCGGTAGTACCACAGGCGGGCGACGAACAAGCGTTCATCAGCGAGGCGGCCATCGAGCCGTTTCCGTATGAACTCCTGGACGAGCCCGAAGCGAGTTCCGCGCACGAAGACCAAACCGAGCTGGACCGACTCGGTCGCGTGCTCATCGACACGCTGAAGACATTCAAAGTGGACGCGACGCTTGGCCGGCGTCGGTCGACAGGACCCGTCGTCACGCAGTTCGAGGTCTCGCCGGCCGCCGGGGTCAAGGTCGGGCGCATTGCCGCCCTCGCTGACGATCTGGCGTTGAAGATGGAAGCTCAGTCCATCCGGATCGTGGCTCCCATACCCGGAAAGGCGTTTGTGGGTGTCGAAGTGCCCAACCCGTCGCCGCGGATGGTGTCCCTGAGCGAGTTGCTGGCCGTGCCTCCCTGGGATCCAAACCGTGCGGGGTTGCCGATCGCCCTCGGTACCGACTTGGAAGGCCGGCCCGTCATGGCGGACCTCACCAAAATGCCCCATTTGCTCATTGCCGGCGCCACCGGATCGGGTAAGTCGGTGTGTGTGAATACCGTCATCACGAGCCTGACTCACCGATACAACGACCGGCAACTCCAATTGTTGATGATCGACCCGAAAATGGTCGAGTTGACCGTGTACAACGCGCTGCCGCATATGCGACACCCCGTTGTGACCAACAACAAAGACGCCGCAAAAGCGCTCAAGTGGGTGATGTACGAAATGGAGGACCGTTACGAGTTGTTCAGCGCAAACAACGTGCGGAACCTCCACGAGTTCAATCGCAAGGTGAAGGAGGGTCGCAAAGTCGTGATGCCGCGGCCGGCGCGCGAGACGCTGTCCGGTACGGAGGCTTTCCATAAGGAAGAGGAACAGCTTTCCCCGACGGTACCGTACGAAGGCTCGACCCTGCCGTTCATCGTCGTCATCGTGGAGGAGTTGGCGGATCTCATGATGACCGTGCAGGCCGAAGTCGAAAAGCCGCTCGCCATTCTCGCGCAGAAGGCGCGCGCCACAGGCATCCATCTCATTCTCGCGACGCAGCGGCCCAGCGTGAATGTCATCACGGGATTGATCAAGGCAAACTTCCCGAGCCGCATCGCGTTCCGCGTCGCGTCGAAGGTCGATAGCCGGACCATCCTCGATCAGAATGGCGCAGAGACCCTGCTGGGAAACGGCGACATGCTCTTCTTGCCGCCGGGCAAGAGCGAACCAGTACGGCTTCAGGGTGCGTACATCGACACGAGTGAAACCGAGCGGGTCACCGGGTGGTACGGCGGGCAACGCGCCCGCCGCGAAAAAAAACGCGGCCTGCCCGCCGAAGCCGGTGCGCAAGAAGATATTCTCGCCGTGGTGGCCATCCGGGAGGCTCGGAAAGAGGGTGAGGGGGAAGGCCCTGGCGACCGACCCGAAGATCGCGATGCTCTGTTCCGCGAAGCCGCCGAGGTATGTCTCCAGAACGGCGGCGGATCGACATCCTTGTTGCAGCGCAAGCTACGGATCGGCTACGGCCGCGCCGCCCGCGTCGTCGACCAGCTCCACGAGGCGGGCATTCTCGGACCCCAAGACGGCGCCAAGGCCCGCGAGGTGCTCATTGGAGCGGAGCAGCTAGATGAATACTGTACGTGAGACGTGAGACGTGAGACGGCTCCACACCGCCCCCAATCCGCTGGGGTGGAAGGGGGAGGCCGTCTCACGTCTCACCTCTCACGTCTCACGCATCTCCGCAATACTCCACCAATACCCTGCATGCTTTTGATGACAGATCTCGCCAGCACCCCCTTACCTTGGCCGCATGTCGATAAAGTCAGATCCATCGAAGTGGAAGGATCCGCGCCACCGGCGGGGTTGGGAGGGAGAGGTCATCGCTCGTGGGTATCTGATCAAGCGAGGGTGGCGGATTCTGGCCCATCGATTTCGCATGGGTCGGCTGGAGATCGATTTGGTCGCTCGTCGTGGGTCCGTCGTCGCCTTCATCGAAGTAAAGACACGCTTTAGTGGCGCGTTCGGCAGTCCGCTGGAGGCGGTGACGGCCACCAAGCAACGGGAAATAGCCCGCGTGGCCAGCGCCTGGATCGACCGGCACGGCAAGGCCGGGGATGCATATCGGATGGACGTCGTCGGCGTGACGATGGGCGGCTCGAGACCACCCAAGATCGAGCATCTGGCGGATGCTTTCAGGGTAGGCTGGCGGTAAGTTTAGTTTCGGGATATATTCGGGAGGGAGAGTTTTGGAGGGAGGAGTTTGGGGGGGAGGAGGCCGCTCCACCCCACCCCACCAATACGCTTTTGGGGAAGGGGGCGGGGCCTCCTCCCTCCTCCCTCCTAAACTCCTAACACAGGGAAACAACATGGCATCCAAACAATCAGAAATTACCAGCGCAAACTCGCCTGGACCCAGCATCTCCGACGAGAAAAAGAAGGCGCTGAACCTGGCGATCGCGCAGATAGAAAAGCATTGCGGCAAGGGCTCCATCATGCGGATCGGGCAGGAGACGCAGGTTCGCATCCCCGCCATTCCCACCGGGGCCATCAATCTCGATGCGGCGGTGGGGATCGGAGGCATCCCGCGCGGCAGAATCAGCGAGATCTACGGGCCGGAGTCGAGCGGAAAGACGACTCTGGCGCTTCACATAGTAGCAAACGCCCAGCGAATGGGTGGCGTAGCCGCGTTCATCGACGCGGAGCACGCGTTGGACGTCGATTACGCCAAGAAGCTCGGCGTGGACGTCGAGAACCTACTCGTGTCTCAGCCGGATACCGGCGAACAGGGACTCGAGATCGCAGATATCCTCGTGAGGTCCGGTGCAGTGGACGTCATCGTCGTCGATTCGGTGGCGGCCCTGGTGCCCAAAGCGGAAATCGAGGGCGATATGGGCGACCACCACGTCGGTTTGATGGCGCGACTCATGTCGCAAGCGCTGCGGAAGCTCGCCGGAAACATCAACCGCTCGAAGACGTCGGTCATCTTTATCAATCAGCTTCGCGAGAAGATCGGTGTCATGTTCGGTAACCCCGAAACCACCACCGGTGGACGGGCGCTCAAGTTCTACGCGTCGCTGCGGCTCGACTTGCGTCGCATCGGTCCGGTCAAGGAGCGAGATGAGATCACCGGAAGCCGTGTGAGGGTCAAGGTCGTAAAGAACAAGGTCGCGCCGCCGTTCAAGCAGGCGGAGTTCGACGTGATGTTCGCCGAAGGCATCAGCCACGCAGGTTTGTTGGTCGACATCGGCGTCGAAGCCGGAGTGATCGACAAGAGCGGCGCGTGGTACTCGTACGGTAAGGAACGGATCGGGCAGGGACGGGAGAACGCCAAACTCTACCTCAAGGACAACACCCAGCTCGCGGGCGAAATCGAGATCAAGGTGAAGCAACACCTGGGAATCGCGCCCATACCGGAGGTGCCACCGGAGGTCTCCAAGACACCGGAGGTCTCCAACACACCTGAGTAAGGCTTGCGCACATGCCGGCTCGCACACGCCGCTACAGGCACCGGGAGGTGGATTTTTCTGACGGGCGTCCCCGTGAGATCAGCGATCTGCTTCCCGACCCTCGGGCTCCGGGTTACCTCGTCGTCGAGGTGGACGGAGCCCGTTTTGCCTCGCTTCCCGAAGAAGTGGTTGCACTGCTCGGTCTGTGCAAGGGCAAACAACTCGAGCAAGATGCTTTTGCGGAGTTGACGCGAGTGGCCGACGTCGAAGCTGCCCACCGCGTTGCTATTCGACTCCTGGCCCATCGTCCCCGTGCCGTGAACGAAATGCTCCGACAGCTACGCAACCGGGGGCACAACCCATCTGCCGCTGCCGAAGCCGTGGGGCGACTCGAGGCAAGCGGACTATTGGACGATCTCGAGTTTGCTCGCCACTTCACCCGGGTCCGTACTGACAAGGGGCACGGCGCGGTGCGGCTCATCTCTGACTTGCTCTCGCGCGGAGTAGAGAAACGCGTGGCCGAACGCGCCGTGTACGAAACCATGGACGAGGAAGAGATCGATCCCATGACCCAAGCGCGCCAGCTCGCCGAAAAACGCTCCACGCAGCTCGGAGACCTTCCCGCCCGCAAGAAACGCCGCCGACTCCTCGTATATCTTGGCCGGCGGGGATATAGCGGCTACGAGGTCGACGAGATGGTGCGGGAAGTCTTGGCGAAAGGTGAGACGTGAGTGGTGAGATGTGAGACGTGAATCGTGAGACGTGAGACGTCCCCTACCCGCCGATCCGGTGCGCCCGTCTGCCGTCTGCCCGCCTGCCCGTCTACCCGCCCGCCCCGCCGTGCTCCGGTGTTGGCTCTAGCTCGTGGATGGCGAGCGTGATTCTTTTTCCCCGGACTAAAGCCCGGGGTCCGCTCTACACCAACGGAACCTAGAAAATCTCAGGTGTCGACGCATACGGCATATCGTTTGTATTCACACATCACGTGGCATACCTGGCGGAGAGTTGGGTGCTTGAATGCGGATGGGTTGGATGACGTTCGGGGCGCAATCGAGGAAGCCTCCCAACGGTGTGGAGTAAACGTGTTGCGCGGGGCTTGTCTGAGCGATCATGTCCACTTGCTCGTCAGTTTTCGTCCCACTACTCGCTTGAGCGACTTCGTTGGCTTTGTGAAGGGCTTGTCTGCTTGGCGGTCTAATAAAAGAGTGTACGGCTCGGTTCGCCGGGCTCGCGGTTTCTCTGCACAGACAATTGCGGCGCGAGATATAGAGCGAGTCGATCGCTACATATGCATTCAACACCTCCGCCACCCCGATGCGATACCGCGCGGCCTTACTCGGCCATCCAATGCGGTATTTGCCCCTTCACGAACCAACTAGCGTCCAGAGCGGACCCCGGGCTTCCAGTCCGGGGTTAACAAACCGAACCTCACCAGACCCACCTAGCACTTAGATCGGACCTCGGGCCTGCAGTCCGGGGTCAACAAACCGAACCTGACCAGACCCACCTAGCACTTTGAGCGGACCCCGGGCTTCCAGTCCGGGTTAACGAACCCATCCTGGGATGTACCTACTAGCCTCCAGAGCGGACCCCGGACTAAAGCGCGGGGTCCGCCCTAGCGGGTTAAAGCAAGCACCCTCTTGTCACGAGTCCGCCCGGCGACTTCCAGTTGAGCCACGTGGGGCTGTAGCGCCAGCTCGACGTCCAGCACCGCTCCCTCGTGGATCATCAGCCTTGACGTCGTAATCTCGCCATGGATGATCGCCGACGATTGGACCTCCACTCGTTCGGCCACGATCGATCCGGTGATTTCTCCATCCAGCACCACTTCGTGGGCGCTGACGTCGCCGTCCACCTTGCCCCCACGGCCCACGAGCACCTGCCTGGCTGCGTTGACGTTGCCGAGAACCGTGCCCGCCACGCTGACGAGCCCCGCACTGTCGACGCTTCCCACGATCAGCATCCCGCTGCCGATCAACGACACCGTCTCGCTCTCCCGGGCCCGTCCACCCGTCCGCCCGTCTGCCCGTCCGCCCGTCTGCCCGCTTGCCCGTCTGCCCGCCCGCCCGTGCCAGCTCATCGTATCGCCACGATCGCGAGCGTCGCGCCCGTTACCAGGATCGAGGTGATGCTTGCCAGAATCGACGCGAGATCCGAGCCCTCCTTGTCTGGTTTGGGCGGTACGATCACAATGCTGCCGGCTTCCGGCCGTGGTGAAGATCCAAAGAGCAAGAATTTGTGTTTTACGCGCGTGGCACCGTTGGCGTACCGTACGTGGGTGCGCCCTTCATCCGCGTTTTGTGCATACCCTCCTGCGTTCTCGATGTAATATCCGAGACCTTCGCCCGGGTCGAGCGTGGTGGGATCGTAGCCCAACTGGGCGAGCCGTGTTCGGATCTGGTCGACGGTCATTTCCGAAGACTTGATCCGGCTGATCAGCATGCCGCGCAGCCCCCGAGCGTCTATTTGACGCTGGATGAGGGACGCTGGTGTGCCGGGCGGCGGTGTTTGGGCGACTGCGCCGCTAGTGGTTGTGCATATGACGACTAATAGACATCTGATGGATCGGTCGATGCCCATGGCGACCTCCTTCGTGAAACGCGCTCAGCGTCGTGATGCTGACCTGGTGGAACGTGCAGCGTGGCGGTCCCGTAAAACGGGTTTGCGCGAAGAAAGGAAGTGTCAGGGGTATACTGGAAACGTCGGGAGGTGGCCGCACTCCGTCCGGAAACTGCCGGAGGTGTGACAGCCATTTGATTTTTGCGGGCTTCGACCGTGGCCATTGAGAGAAATGGCTATGCCGACGCACCGCACCTGCGGTGATGCCGCTACCCAAAGTGTTCCGCATGGTCGTTTCGCCCTGATTACTAGGAACCCCGGCCAGGCTTCTTTCTCTCCTGAGCCCAGTCACCGAGATTTACGCGCGAACTCCGCCTTGGCGGTGAAACGCTATAGTGCAGATTCTCAGTGGAATTCGCAAGGGGCGGGCCGACGGGCAGGCGGGCAGACGGGCACACCCAGGATCGGCGAGGGGTCACGTCTCACGTCTTGTCTGCCCCTGTGCCCCTGTGCCCCTGCCCCTGTCCCCGTGCGCGATGCCCCCTGCTGCCCCCGCTGCCCCAATACCCGTCTCATGCGCCGAGCCCCGTGCTTGCTTAGCTTTCCCCCATGCTCGCAAGCCAAATCCGTCACTCCTTCATCGACTATTTCGCCGCGCGGGGCCACCGGCACGACCCGTCGTCGTCGCTGGTTCCGGCCGACGATCCGACCTTGCTGTTCACCAATGCGGGAATGGTCCAGTACAAGCGCGTTTTCCAGGGGCTCGAGAGCCGCGATTACCTGCGGGCGGTGACGTCGCAGAAGTGCGTTCGCGCCGGTGGCAAGCACAACGACCTCGAGGAGGTGGGGCACACTACGCGACATCACACCTTCTTCGAGATGCTCGGCAATTTCTCGTTCGGTGATTACTTCAAGAAGGAGGCAATCGAGTACGCGTGGGAGTGGGTCACCAGCGAAGACTACCTCGGCATCCACCCCGACCGTCTGTATTTCTCGGTGCACCACACCGATGACGAAGCGCGCCGCCTGTGGCACGATGTAACCGGTGTCGATCCGGCTCGGATTTACGGTTTAGGAGACAAAGACAACTTCTGGCAGATGGGCGACACCGGCCCGTGCGGGCCGTGTTCTGAGATCTTTGTTGACATAGGGAGGAGGGAGGAGGGAGGAGGGAGGAGGCCCATCCCCACCCCAGATGAATTCGAGGAGCTCGCCGAGGCCGGCCAGCTCCTCGAAATCTGGAACCTGGTATTCATGCAGTTCGATCGGGCGCAGGACGGTTCGCGTACGCCGTTACCTGCTCCTTCGGTCGACACCGGGGCGGGGTTGGAGCGTATCGCGGCGGTCATGCAGAACGTCGATTCCAATTTTCACACCGATCTCTTCATGTCGATCATCGCGAAGGCCGAAGAGGTTCTTGGCGCGAAGTACGATCCCGGTGAAGTTGGAGCGCCTTTCCGCGTCCTCGCGGATCATGCTCGGTCGGTTGCGTTTCTTCTGGCGGACGGGGTGTACCCCTCGAGCGACGGACGGGGATATGTGCTGCGCCGGATTCTGCGGCGCGCGGTGCGGCATGCCTATCTCCTCGGTCGCAAGGAGCCCACACTCGTGCATCTCACCCACGTGGTGGTCGAAGAGATGGCTGATGTATTCCCCGAGTTGAAAACAAACGCATCGGAAATCGAAAACTGGACAGCCGCCGAGGAGGAGCGGTTTCTCAACACCATCGACGGCGGCCTGCTGCGCCTCGATGAGATCATGACCGGCACCAAAGGGACCATCGCCGGCGACGATGCGTTTAAGCTGTACGACACCTTCGGATTTCCCATTGATCTCACCCAGGTGATCGCAAGCGAACGGAACTGGACCGTCGACATTCCGGGGTTTGAGAAGGCCCTTGCCCGCCAGCAGGAGATGTCCCGGGAGGATCGGGGGCGGGCCGGCGTACCCGACACGGTGAATATCAAGACGAGCAAGGGGAGCGGAGCGTGGAACACGGTCGTGCCTGGCAAACCACAGCGGTTCGTGGGTTACGAGACCGTCGAAACCAAGACAGACATACTCGAGTTCCGGCAATCGGCCGATCATCTCGAGTTGATCCTGCACGAGAATCCCTTCTATGCCGAATCGGGTGGTCAAGTCAGCGACACCGGCGTCGTGACGGGTGACGGGTGGGATCTGCAGGTAGACGACGTGCACAAGTCGGATGGCAAGCAGGTGGTGGCCGGCAACCTGGAAGCCGAATTTGCCGCGTCACCAGTGAAGGCGTCGGTGGCGGAGCAGCGACGACGCGACATCGAGCGTAACCACACGGCAACGCACCTCGCGCATGCCGCTTTGCGTAACGTATTGGGCACTCATGTGCGACAGGCGGGGTCCGTCGTCGCGCCGGATCGGATGCGCTTCGACTTCTCGCATCACGCGCCCGTCACACCCGACGAGCTGCGGGAGGTCGAGCAGCAGGTCAACGAAGCGATCTGGGCGAACGTGGACGTCCAGACATCCGAGTTGCCGTACAAGGAAGCCCTCGAGCTGGGTGCCATGGCCCTGTTCGGCGAGAAGTATGGTGACGTCGTTCGTGTGGTCGATGTGCCGGGAGTGTCCGTCGAGTTATGCGGGGGTACCCACGTCCGCTCGACCGGCCAGATCGGTCTGTTCCATTTCACCGGCGAGACAGGCGTGCAAGCCGGCGTGCGCCGCATCGAAGCGGTTACCGGTCCCGAGGCGTACTCTCGGTTGCAGCAGGTGGACGATCAGCTTGCGGGTGTAGCAGCCAGACTGCGCACCACTCCGGAGCACGTTGGGCGAAAGATTGAGGCGTTGCTCGAGGAGAGAAAACGGCTCGAAGTAAAGATCAATGCGCTGCTCAAGGAGGGAGGAGGGAGGAGGGAGGAGGGAGGAGGGGAAACCCTGATTGGTGAGACGCGGTTGATCATGGGGGACAGTCCGGTGGACGATCGGGGGCAGATTGGGATGCTCATGGATTCTTTCAGGGACAAGAATAAGAACGCCATCAAGGTGCTCTTCGTGACCGGGGAGCATCCCGGGATCCACGTGGCGGTCACCGACGATCTGGTATCGAGCGGTGTCCGGGCCGGAGATCTGGTGCAGAAGATCGCCGAGATCAGCGGTGGCAGGGGTGGTGGCCGGCCACATTTCGCCTCGGCGGGTGCCGGCGATCCCAACAAGCTCGGCGAAGCTCGTTCAAAAACGCCCGAAATTGTCAAAGAACTCTTACCGGGGTGACCTCTCCAACTTCCGCGCAAACGTGGCTCTCAGAGCGATTTAGGGGCATTCCCGACGCTCTGAGAACACGATTGCAGCAGGTACTCACTCACAACGAACACGACGGAGCGCCCTCGGAGGTCTTTGCCCGCCTCGCCCGGGCCACGATCGGCGAGCTTCGAGGGGACGGGTCCCGGGAGGACGCCCTCACGCTTCTGGCGGCGGATGCTCTTATGACGTACGCCTGCGAGGCGGCGGCGCAGGCTGATCCCGCCAGGTTGGGAGGGATGGCGTGACTAGAGGGAGGAGGGAGGAGGGAGGAGGGAGGAGGCCCCGCCCCGCCCCCCGGGATGGATGGGTTGGGTGGCCTCCTCCCTCCCAAACTCCTCCCTCCTCCCTGAGGTGTGGCGCGGGGAGCGGGGAGTCATGATCGACCTCCACAGCCACCTCATCCCCGCCATCGATGACGGTTCTCAATCCGTGCAGCAATCGCTAGCCGTGCTACGCGCCTTTGCCGACGCCGGTGTTCTGGCGGTGGTGCTCACGCCGCACGTACGGGCAAGCGAGTTGGACGAGAATCCCGATGGAGCCGCCGAGCGTCGAGACCAGGCGTACGATCCGCTGCGACGCATCGGGTTGGCTGCTCCGAGACTGTACCTCGGATTTGAGATCATGTTGGATCAGCCGATCTCGGCGGTGACGATCGGCGATCGGCGTTTTTCTCTTGCCGGATCGCGATACTATTTGGTGGAGTTCCCCTACAGTGTCGTGGCGACTTACGCGGGCGACGTGTTGGCGAAGATTACGGACGCGGGAGCGATACCCATCGTGGCGCACCCCGAGCGATACGATGCTTGCTCGCCCGAGACGATAGACGCGTGGCGGGCGGCGGGCGCCAAGATCCAGCTCGACTCCACGTCGTTGACCAGGCCCACGACGCGCGGGCACCGTGCGCGCCGGCTCCTCGCGGCCGGCCTGGCCGACGTCATCGCGGCCGACAACCACGGCAACCACCGTTGGCTAACGAGAGGCGTGGAGTACATCGAAAGCCGAGGTGGATCACAGTCGGCACACATCCTCGCGACGGTGAACCCCCAGGCAGTGATCAGCAACGGAGACATGGTTGCTGTCCCGCCGTTTGAGATAAAGGAGAATGTGCTGGATCGGTGGCGGAGATTTGTGTCGGGATGAGCCCCCCCTGCCCCCCGCTTCCCCACATCCCGAGGGAGGAGGGAGGAGTTTTGGAGGGAGGAGGCCCCGCCCGGCCCCCCGGGGTGGAGGGGTGGGGCCTCCTCCCTCCTCCCTCCTCCCTCCCAAACTCCTTAGCAATACGGAGGTTTAGTTGACACTCATCGACTTGTCAGGTAAGACCGCGTTGGTGACTGGGGGGTCGCGCGGGGTTGGTGCTGCTACTGCCGTCATGTTGGCACAAGCCGGGGCGTCCGTGGCCATCACCTACAAAGAACGCAAGTCCGCCGCAGACGAAGTACTCAACCGCATCGCCGAGGTGTGGGGCGGCGGCCCGTCTGCCCGTCTGCCCGTCTGCCCGTCGATTTCGATTCAAGCTGACGTCTCTAACCCCTCCGACTGCACCCGCATGGTCTACGAAGCCGTCGCCTCCGTCGGCTCCCTCGACATCTTCGTGGCCAACGCCGGTATCTGGCCCCCGGATCCGCTCGCCGTGAAAGCCATGGACGACGCGCACTGGGCCGAAACGTTGAGCGTCAACTTGAACTCTGTGTTCTATGGATGCCGGGCGGCGTTGCGAGTCATGCAACCGGGTGGGCGGATCGTGATCGTATCCAGTACCGCGGGTCAGCGGGGTGAGGCGTTTCACGCCGACTACGCTGCTAGCAAGGGAGCGATCATCTCGTTCGTGAAGTCACTGGCCGGTGAAGCCGCGAAACAGCAGATCACGGTTAACGCGGTGGCACCGGGGTGGATCGACACCGAGATGTGTGCGGGGGAGTTTGGGAGGGAGGAGGGAGGAGGGAGGAGGAAGATAGAATCGAGCATACCCCTCGGCCGCGTCGCGACGACAGAGGAGATTGCCGGCCCGATCGTTTTCCTGTGCTCGAGCCTTGCGAGTCAAGTGACCGGAGAAACGCTCAACGTCAATGGCGGGAGCGTGATGTGCGGGTAGCCCCGCCCTGCCTCCCTTCCCCGGGGAGGAGTTTGGGAGGGAGGAGTTCCCGCCGGTTCCAACCCCGGCCAAGGGAGGAGTTTGGGAGGTGCGTTCTGGTACAGGGTGCAAGGATTTGGCCATGGTGAATAGTGTGGGGCGCCCATATTGGCGCCATGAACAAATACCAATCACTTGTTGCCTGGCAGTCGGCGCACGCGTTCGTCATCTCGACATTCCGGACGACTGACAAGCGTTACCACGCTCGCGCACGAACGATCTTCGATCAGTTGCGGCGAGCGGCTCTGTCGGTCGAGCTCAACATCGTCGAGGGATACGCTCTCGGCACCAATGCGCAGTTCCTACGACATCTCGTCATTGCTCAGGGGTCCGCCGCTGAATGCGAAAGCATCATCAGAATCGTGGATGAGCTTCGTTACATCCCGAAGTCGGATTTATCCCGCCTGACCGGCGAAATTGATCTGGCCATGAAAACACTTCGCGGCCTAATTCGCTCGCGTCACCAGCGCCGATGAGGGGGAGGTGGGGTGGCCTCCTCCCTCCTCCCTCCCAGACTCCTCCCTGGGGTCGGGGGCAGGGTGGGGTAAAGCCGCGCTCTCCGCAGGGCTTTCACCACCACCCGGTCGTAAGGCTTTAGCTTGAACGCCGCTGCGCGGTCTATTAGGTACGTGAAACCCGCTATGTGTTTCGCGTAGATCCGATTTGCGTCGTGGTCCACGAGGTACGCCGAGTCGACGCGGATAGAGTGAATCTCAGGAACGACGAGGCGTTCTCGACTGGCTCTTCTCATCACGCGATAGACCTCGAGTGTCAGGTCGGCGGTCGGCATGAGACTTCCAGCATCCCGGATGAGATCGCCCAGCGTCATCCCTTCACGAAAGACTACATCGCCCGGTTGCTGGACCTCTCCGGCGATTGTGACGTTCGACGCGAGTTGGACGAAGGCCGATTCTCTGATCCAGTGGGCATCCATGAGGCCCAGGGCCTGGAGGGCCAGCCCCACCGAGTCCGACCAGGGATACACAAAACAAGCGACGTCGAGGAACGGATCCAATGTCGACGGGTGATACCCGAGGGCAGTCAGGCGCAACCGTAACTCGGTGGGTTTGAGATGCAATTCACGCATCCTGTTCCGAATGATCTTGGCTTGATTCCCGGCTTCTCTGGTTTCGAGCGACGCCGCAACCGTCGCGAAGCACAGCGAATCGTTTTGGGCGGCCTCGGCCGTCACGACAGTGAACCAGGCGACAAGTCCTGCGAGGGCTGGTGGTATGGCTCGAGTGCCTATGGGTCGCCTCCGAGTAACAAATACTGTTCGGACGGACAGTTTCGATGTCCGCTTTGAACTCATCTTTTGTTGCGCGTGGCGGCCACTTGTCCTCTGACTCAACAAGAAAAGGCACAATCAACACTCCCCTCGTACAGAGAGGACGTCGATTGTGCCTTCATCTTTCAGGTCAGAATCCCGACCGACAAGGCCGCCTGTCCAGCGACTTCGGTCAGATCCGAATCGCTAGGGCGGCGTCAATATTGGCACCTAGCCTCTGGAACGCAAGGCATTGCCCCGCGCCCCGCCCCCCCCT
>CBDFJJ010000010.1:0-464832 GCA_965248285.1 Gemmatimonadales bacterium | reverse complement strand
GCTGATCGCGGTGGAGGACGGCTATCGGGAGAGCACGGAGAGCTGGTTGGCGGTGTTGCGCGATCTGAAGCGTCGGGGGATGCGGGCCCCGGTGCTGGCGATTGGGGATGGCGCGTTGGGGTTCTGGGCAGCGGTGCGGGAGGTGTGGCCGGCGACGCGGCAGCAGCGCGACTGGGTGCACCGGATGGCCAACGTGTTGGACAAGCTTCCGAAACGTTTGCAGCCGGCGGCGAAGCGGGTGTTGCGCGAGATGATGTATGCGGAGTCGCGTGCGGAGGCCGAGGCGCTGGTCGAGCGTTTCGCCACCGCGTATGCGGCCAAGTATCCCAAGGCGGTCGCCTCGCTCACGCGGGACCAGGAGCACCTGTACAGCCATTTTGATTTTCCGGCCGAGCATTGGAAACATATCCGTTCGACGAACGTGATCGAGTCTGCCTTCGCGACGGTCCGGTTACGACAGCGCGTGACCAAGGGAGCGGGCTCGCGGAGCAAAGGGCTGACGATGGCGTTCAAGCTGTTGGAGATGGCGCAGCAACGTTGGCGGAAACTCAACGCTCCAGAACTTCTCCCCCTGGTGTTGGCAGGAGAACAATTCAAAGATGGTATGCAGGAAACTGACAAAGAGAACACGGATCGGAAGGTCGCCGCTTGATCACTCACCGATCCACAACATTTGACAATACCTCGGCATGGAGCTGGCCCAACACAAGCGATTTACGGTCGCCACTAATTTGCGAGTCTACTTTTGTGATCCACAGAGCCCTTGGCAGCGCGGGACGAACGAAAACACGAACCGCTTATTGCGTCAGTATTTTCCGAAGGGTACTGATTTATCCGTTCACTCTCAGGCAGATCTCAATGCTGTAGCATTACGTCTAAATCAACGACCTAGAAAAACATTGAAGTTCTGTACGCCAGCAGATAAACTGCACTCGAATGTTGCGATGACTGATTGAACTCAAAGTTGCCTTCATCGTCACCGGGTTCGCGCCAGCCTCCATGTCTCCGGGATGAACAGGATGAGGAGCGTGTAGAACTCGAGCCGGCCAAGCAACATCAGTATGCTTAGCACGGCTTGCTCGGACATACGGAGTTATTTTCGAAAGTTGTGGATTGGAGGAATGAGAAAGGCGGCGTATCCTTTCGTGTAGTCAGTTGAAACGTACACGAGATCCGGTTGTGACGACCGGAGAAAGGACACGCCACCGATGTTGAGGATAATAGAGAATGCGTCTGAGAGCAAAGGGAACGGACTGTTCGCAGACCTGGACGAGCTTGCCAGAGAGGGAGCTCGGCGGATGCTGGTGAGTGCGTTGGACGCGGAAGTGACCGAGTATGTCGAGCGATATCGGATTGAGCGAGACGGAGAGGGCCGCGCCCTGGTGGTGCGCAATGGCAAAGCCCGTCCCCGCAAGGTGACGCTGGGTGCTGGTACGGTCACGGTGACCGCGCCACGGGTGCATGACCGTCGTATGCGGGCGCAGTTCACGAGCAAGATTTTGCCTCCCTATATGCGGCGGTCGCCGAAGGTGGCGGAGGTCTTGCCGGTGTTGTATCTGCGCGGTCTGTCGACGGGAGATTTTCGCGAGGCGTTGCCGATCTTGTTGGGTGAGGACGCATCAGGCTTGTCCCCGACGACGATCACGCGATTGACGGCGGCGTGGGAGGGGGAATACCAGGCGTTTCGCCAGCGTGATCTGCGTGATCGGGAGTATGTGTACGTCTGGGTCGACGGGATCCACTTCAACATTCGCCTCGAGGCCGACCGGCTGTGTACGCTGGTGATGCTGGGCGCCCGGGCGGATGGGACGAAAGAGCTGATCGCGGTGGAGGACGGCTATCGGGAGAGCACGGAGAGCTGGTTGGCGGTGTTGCGCGATCTGAAGCGTCGGGGGATGCGGGCCCCGGTGCTGGCGATTGGGGATGGCGCGTTGGGGTTCTGGGCAGCGGTGCGGGAGGTGTGGCCGGCGACGCGGCAGCAGCGCGACTGGGTGCACCGGATGGCCAACGTGTTGGACAAGCTTCCGAAACGTTTGCAGCCGGCGGCGAAGCGGGTGTTGCGCGAGATGATGTATGCGGAGTCGCGTGCGGAGGCCGAGGCGCTGGTCGAGCGTTTCGCCACCGCGTATGCGGCCAAGTATCCCAAGGCGGTCGCCTCGCTCACGCGGGACCAGGAGCACCTGTACAGCCATTTTGATTTTCCGGCCGAGCATTGGAAACATATCCGTTCGACGAACGTGATCGAGTCTGCCTTCGCGACGGTCCGGTTACGACAGCGCGTGACCAAGGGAGCGGGCTCGCGGAGCAAAGGGCTGACGATGGCGTTCAAGCTGTTGGAGATGGCGCAGCAACGTTGGCGGAAACTCAACGCTCCAGAACTTCTCCCCCTGGTGTTGGCAGGAGAACAATTCAAAGATGGTATGCAGGAAACTGACAAAGAGAACACGGATCGGAAGGTCGCCGCTTGATCACTCACCGATCCACAACATTTGACAATACCTCCGGACATACCGAGTCCGCCGTAGTTGCTCGCCGGCCCCACCGCCCCAAGCCCGGGGCCGATACTCGACAGTGCCGCGATCGCCGCGCTTGCCGATGTGATGAAATCGTTGCCCAGGGCGGCCAGCAGTATGGTCCCTGCCCCGTGCGTCGCGATATATAGAGCGAATAAGCCCACGACTTTGAGCAGTACATCCGGACGTACCGGTGTTCGACCCAAGCGCGTGACGACAACCGCCTGCGGATGGAGGACGCGTTTGAATTCGCCCAAGGTGTGCTTCGCCATCACGACTACCCGCACGACTTTGAAACCGCACCCGGTCGAGCCACCCATGGCACCCATGAACATCAAGCCGATCAGGATGACCTGACAAACCACCGGCCACGCCGCAAAATTCGCGGTGGTAAAGCCCGTCGTGCTGATGATCGCCGTAACGTTGAAGAATGCGGCGCGAAGATCAGCAGAGAACCCGGATCCGACGCCGCCGGATGTCACAAGCGCCACCAGACAAAAAAGTGACGCCAGCACGATAACGCCCGCATACACTCGCCACTCCGCATCCGCAAACCATGCCCTACCCCCTCCGGTCAACATTCGGAAATGCAGGGCAAAATTCGTCCCGGCAATCAACATGAACAGCGTGGTGACCCACTGGATGGATGGGGAGTACGCGGCGAGGGACGCCGTGCGAGTGGAAAACCCTCCCGTAGCCAACGCCGAGAGGGCGTGGTTCACCGCATCGAACGCGGACATGCCCAACACGAGATAGATAAGGAAGAGTATTGCAGTGAGGCCCGCGTACACGCCCCACAATAGGCGAGCTGTGGACGCGATTCGAGGCGTGAGTCGGTCGGATGAGATTCCGGGCGCTTCCGCATGGAACAGCTGGGCACCACCCACGCCAACGAACGGTAGGATGGCGACGCCCAGCACGATGATACCCATCCCGCCGAGCCAGTGAGAGATACTCCGCCAGAGAAGTATCGAGGGAGGCAGATCCTCGATGACCGGAAAGATCGTTGCGCCGGTGGTGGTGAACCCCGAGACCGACTCGAACAACGCGCCTACGACGTGCGGCGCAACCCCGGTGAGGATGAAGGGCAGGCTGCCCACCGTCACAAGCGCCAACCACCCCAGACCCACCACGACCAGGCTGCCCCGTCGGTTGATGTTGACGCCGCGGGGCGTCCGCAACCACAGCACGAGGCCGGCCACTGCCGTTACGCCGGCCGAGATCAGCCATCCGCCCAGATCCCCCTCGCCCACGGAGAGAATGATCGACGGCACCATGGCGAGCGAGGTCCCAAGCAACAGCACGCCGATCACTCTCAAGACGGCCAGAATGTTCATTGCCAGCAGACTCGCCGGCTCGGCGAGGGGTGTCAAGTGACCCAAGCTCGGGCCTCGACATCCGCCATGTTTCGGTGTAGCTACATGAATTCCCGAGGTGTTGGTCAGATCATGAAAGCACGACGGTTGCAGTGGCAATGAGAGGGCTCGCTTCGTGGCCGCACATCGCAGTCACGGCACTGGCCATGATCATCGTGTTTGTGTGGGTAGACCTCACACCCCGCGTAGAGGCCGAGTTCTTTTTTTCGAGGGACGACCCACAATACGTCGCATCGGCGGAGATCGCCGACCAGTTTCCCGCTGGATCACAGATCATCATCCGAGCGGCGGCGACCGACGTAACCGACGCCGACTACCGCTCCGCTATCGCAGCCCTCGGGGATGCACTATCGGATCTCGAGGGTGTCGCAGCGATCAACAGTATTGCGAAACGCGACGCGTTCGAGAGCCCACTGTGGGGACGGGTCCTGATCGCTCCCGACGAGCGGGCAACCAATCTGCTTCTCGACGTAGATCCGGATGCAGGCAAAAGCAGCGCGCTTATCTCTGAGATAGAAGACATCACCGCTCAATTCGACAGCCCGGACTTCGAGCTCGTCGTATCGGGTATTCCCTACGTCATCGAACTCATTCGACGTAACCTATTTCGCGATCTTACGGTGTTCAGCACGGTGGCAATCGTCGTGTTCGCAGCGATTGTCGCCATTGTGTACCGTGCCGCGCCGATCGTGCTCGGCACGCTGAGCGCGTGCGTCGGCGCGGCATCACTCACGCTCATTATCACTCAGCTGGTCGGAGGATCGATTGGCCTGCTGACGGCAAATATCGCCACAATTGTTTTCGTGCTGACCTTGTCGCACATCGTGTTCCTGACCTCCAACTGGAAACAATGCCGCGCTACTGATGTCACAAACGCCGGCGATGCCGTAAAACGAACCGTCGCCATGACCCTGCCAGCGTCGTTCTGGTGCATGCTCACCACGTTACTTGGATTCGCAAGCCTGTTTCTGGCATCGGCCAGACCGCTCCGTCAGCTGGGTCTAGCGGGCGCCATCGGAACAGCAACCGCTATCGTCGTCGCCTACACTCTCTACCCGCCGTTTTTGAAACTCGCTTCCAATAAACCAGCGGCCGCGCGGCAACGAATTGCTTCCTCGACATTCTATCAATTGGACGGAGCGCGATATGTAGCAGGATTTTTGATATTGGCGGTCGTGGCGGTGTTCGGTGTGGTGCGTCTGGAAACGGACCCCGACTTGCTTTCGTACTTCGCCACCGGAGACCCGTTGCGAGAAGGGCTGGAAGCCGTGGATCGAGACGGAGGGAGTAGCCCTCTCAACATCGTCGTGCGCAACACGACGGGGGAACGAATAGACAACGGCGACACCGTAGACCGGATGTGGGACTTGCACCTTGCGCTGGAAAACGACTCCGCGGTTGGCAGCGTCGTTTCCCCTGCACTGATCTTGGCCGAGGCACGCAATGCGCCGTTCGTTGGACGACTGCCACCTGCCCAATTGTTGGACCTTTTGCAAGTCACATCGCTGGGAGGGACGATAGCTGCGTACATCCACCCCGACCGGCGGCAAGGCTTGTACTTCTTGCGAATGCACGAGGCGGGTAGGTCGGAGACGCGCGACGCCGTTATCGATCGAATTGTCGGACAAGTGCGCGATCGCCAATTGGAACCTGTGCTCGTCGGCGGTTTGTACGAACAGCAAGGACAACTCGGGAAACTGATCGCATCGAGCTTGCGTCTGGGCCTGGGCGGGTTGGTAGTGCTGTTTCTCGGTATCGCGTTTTACGTGTCACGCGACTTGCGGGTAACCACCGCGATGGTGTATAGCTTGGCAGGCATTCCACTGATCGTGCTGGGTGCCTTCGGCCATCTCGGGAAACCCATCGACATCATCTCATCACCCGCCGCCAATGTCGCGTTGGCGATGGGTGTCGATTCCATGATCCACCTCATGATGCGCGCACGCCGGCGTCGTATGTCGGGATCCAGCCGCCGAGAAGCGTGGACGGCGGCGCGAGACGAACTGTGGCAACCCATTGTCGGCGCGGCGCTCATCATATCGGCTGGTTTTGGAATCTTTTCCCTATCCACGTTTCCTCCGACCCAAAAATTTGGGATGGCCGTGATTCTCGGCACCGTGACAGCGGCCGCAACGGCGTTGCTGGTGTTACCGCAAGCAGCTGCGGGACGACTTAGACGGAAGGACTGAATGACGGAAGGACTGAATGAACCGCGGCATGACGCTTAAACATTGTTGGAATGCAGACCCGTCCTCCTCTCTCGGGTGGAGCGGGGTTGGGGGGTTACTGGCGCGATGGGTTGAGGTGCTATAACTTGGTGTCGGCTACCATGTTAGCGGCCCGGAGGGGAGTTGGGCTTCCCATTTGTTGCCCGGGTTGGCTTGGTCGGATGGTGGTCACGAGTCACGCCCGTGGCAAGAACCCTTAATCAAGGAGGTGATCAATTGTCTAGTCCATGTACCAGCTGCAACCTGGAAAGGGCAAGCGATCGCCGCACCGGTAACTAACCGGACCGAATCGCGAAAAAGCAGTCCGCGCCGTTAGGTCTCGCTGTAGCGTCGTACCAGGTTGCGGAAGGTCTGAAACGCCGCCAGTCATTCGGTACTGGCGGCGTTTCCCTTTTGGGGGAATGAAGGGAGAAGGAGTGAGGGGAGAGGGCCCCGCCCATCCACCCCAACGAAGGAGTGGGGATGGGTGGCCCTCTCCCCTCACTCCCTCTCCCCTCTCCCCTATGTCGGCCGCAGTAACAACTCCACGTCCCCCATCCCATCCATCAACCGGTCGATCCGGTCACCCACCTCGGCGGCGGCCGAGAGGTCGGTGGTGAACCGTTCGACGGTGCCGGCCCCGGTGGTGAGACGTAGCAATCCCAGTCGTATTGTTTCCAGTGAGGCCACGGCTTCCGCAAGGTGCCGCTCCGTTTTTTCGCGCGCTTCCTGCAAGTCGGGTGGGACATCGCCACCCGCCGTGCGTGCGGCAGCGTGAGCGTCGTTGAGCATTTCCAAGGTCTGACGGAGCCGCTGCGCATCCGACTCCAGTTGTCGCGCCACCGACGGCACGTCGCCCAAATCCGCTCGAACGGCCTTGGGCAGTTGTTCGAACAGGGCATCCACCGCGAAACCAATCTGGAGTTCGGTGGGCCGATGCGTGGGCCGCATCGGCAGCGCTTTTTTCTTGAGCCCGATGCCGGCTATCTTGAAGAGCCACTTGGCGAACGTGCCCTTCCAAAACGCGAAACGGCGCTCGGCTTTGGCGTCGATCCGCCGCGACCTGAGGGTGGTGCCGATAGACAGTGAGACGGTACCGGCCAACGCGGAACCCACGGAAACCCACACCCACACGTCCGACCACGGAATCCATCCGAACCCTGCCGCGAAGCTCGCCACGAGCGCACCGCCCGCCACCGCGGCCACCCGGAACGACGTCTTCTCCCCGGATGAGGGTTCCACGCCGTGGCTGTAGGCCAATTCCTCACGCCGCCGTTCCGCTTTAGCCCGCACGGCGGCCAGGAGATCTGCGCGAGTGTGCCCGGAGGCGAGCAACCTCCGGATGCGTTGTGTCACCAGACCTAACGGTGGTGCGAGGATCAACGAACCGTAGGCTGCAACAAAGGCTGCAGCGATGCGCAAGCTCTCTTGTTCTGCGAGAAGATACAGTCCCGGCACGCCCATCCCGATCGAAAACATGAAGTAAGCAATCCCGTCACCGGGTAAGTCGATGGGATCGTTGAGGAAATTGCGCACGGGCACCGGCACGTCCCGCCGTTCACTCATGGCCGCCTCGACGGCCTCCGAAAACGCCGACGCAACGTCGAATCTGGCAGCCGCATCCTTTGCCAGACAGCGGTCGATGCACCGCGCGATGCGGCTCGGCACGTGCGGAGCCACCGTCTTTACCGGCGGCGGCGGCTCCTCCCGATGCTGTCGCAGCACCTCAGCGGCGCTTGCGTCGTGAAACGGAAGCGTGCCCGACACCGTGTAAAACGCCACCACACCCATCGAGTAGATGTCGCTCCGCGCGTCCACCCCCCGCCCGCTGGCTTGCTCGGGGCTCATGAACTCGGCCGTGCCGATGATCTCACCGACCCCTGTCGTGCCGGTGCTCTCCAGCAGGCCCGCAATACCAAAGTCGGCCACAAGCGCGCGACCGCTACCCTCTTCCAACAAGATGTTGTCCGGCTTGATATCGCGATGGACAACACCTTGCGAGTGGGCGTACGCCAACGCCCATCCTATTTCCTTGAGAATCCGCGCGCTCGCGGACGGCGGAAGTGGCCCCCGCGTTTGGACGCGCTGGCCGAGGGTCTCGCCGGCAACGTAGGCCATGACGTAGTACACGAAATCGCCAACCTCATCTACGGCGAAAATGGGAACGATGTTCGGATGGGAAAGCTTCGCCGCGGTGCGCGCCTCGCGCAGAAAGCGGTCACGCACTTCCGCGCTGGCGGCGAATTCCTGAGGGAGCACTTTGAGGGCCACCGGGCGATCGAGCTGGACGTCTTGGGCGAGGTACACCACACCCATGCCGCCCCGTCCCAACTCGCTCTCGAGCGAGTATTTGCCGGCGAGCGCCTCCTGAAGCGCGAAAAACTGCGGGTCGATTGGAGACTGCAGGGAGTCCATAGCTGTACGCCTTTGCCCACGTAAATCGAGTGGCCACACGGCAACTACCCTAGCTTCATCCCGCCTTTCCGTCCTTCCGCCCTTGCGTCCGTCGTCAGATCTCCTCCCATCTAATTTCCATCTCGTCACGGTTGCCGAGGGCCTCCCTCAACAATTCGACGAGGTCGGTTTGTCCGTGTTCTTCATCCATCATGTCGATCGTTGGACGATTGATGTGGTAATCCCGATCGTCCAATGCCTCTTCTTCCAGCTGGTCGATCAAGAAATCGAGCTGGTTCCGCGTGATCGCCCCAATCGGATCGCCGGATTCGTTGTCGAACAGTTGGATTTCCGCCATTTCACCTCCTACAGGGGCCGTCGCAGGGAAACGTGACCGCTGATACGATGCAGATACAATGAGATCGGCGCTGACGCAATAGTGACATCCGCCGGGTCTTGATTTGGGGAGCGAGGAGCAGGGAGCATGGAGGGAGCAGAGAGCAGGGAGCAGACCGACCCCCCACCCCTCGGGGTCGCGCATGGGTGGCCTGCTCCCCGCTCCCCGCTCCCCGCTCCTTGCTCCTTCCCTGCTCCCTGCTCTTCACTCCCTGCCCCAACCCCCGCCGACCATGTACATTCTTGGGCCAAACCGGGGTGATCTAGCTCGCCATGCCACGAAACCCGCTGCTCAACATCACATTCGCCGTCCCCTTCGACAGGATCCGCGCCGAACATGTCAGGCCGGCCATCGATCAGCTCTTGATCGAGACCCGGGCGAAGATTGACGAGATTATCGCACTCGAGCGCGAACGCAATTACGACAACACGCTTGGCGCCTTGGAAAGCGCCACCGAGGGGCTCGAATGGGCCAGTGGCGTCATCAGCCACCTCGAATCGGTCGCGACGTACCCGGCGTTACGGGAAGCCCACCAAGAGATCCAGCCGAAGCTCAGCGCGTTCTGGTCGAGCGTGCTCCTCGACGAGGGACTGTGGAACGCCCTTCGAGCCCTCGCGGCGGGCGCAGCCGGGAAGGAACTAACGGGGCCCCGCAAGCGACACTTGTCCAAAATCCTGGACGAATTCCGGCGCCAAGGCGCCGAGCTCGATGCCGCCGGTAAAGAACGCGTAGCAGCAATCAATGTTGCGTTGGCCGAACTCACCACGAAATTTTCCCAAAATGTGCTGGACGCGACCAACGCCTTCGAACTGGTGATCGAAGACGAGAGCCAACTGGCGGGTTTGCCTGACTCAGCCAAACAGTCAGCGCGCGAGAGCGCCGAGTCCAAGGGACTCAGCGGGTGGCGTTTCACCTTGCAAGCACCGAGCCTCATTCCCGTTCTGACCTACCTCGACGATCGGTCGCTGCGCGAGAAGATGTGGCGAGCCTATAACACTCGCGCGACCAAGGGCGACTGGGACAACAGGGCACTCATCGAACAAATCCTGCAGCTCCGTGCCAAGAAAGCCGACATTCTCGGTTACGATGACTTCTCCGATCTCGTATTGGAGGACCGCATGGCCGGATCGGGCGCGGTTGCCGGAAGGTTCTTGGCCGATCTCCGTGCAAAGACCCTGCCGTTCTTTCACGAAGAAAACCGCGCGCTCGACCGTTTCGCCCACGACGCAATCGGCACGAACAACGCCGCTCTGCAACCCTGGGACGTGGACTATTACTCCGAGAAGCGCCGGGCCAAACTGTACGATTTCGACGAAGAACAACTGCGACCCTATTTTCCTGCCGACAATGTCCTCGACGGCTTGTTCGAAACCGTCAAACGACTGTATGGGATTCACGTGGCTCCGTCTCAAGACCTGCCTGTGTGGGATACGGCGGTTCGCACCTACAAGCTCACCGATGACGACCGACAGCACCTGGCGTCGTTCTACATCGATCTCTACCCCCGCGAGAACAAGCGCGCGGGAGCATGGATGGACGGATTACAGCTCGCCAAACCCGGTGAACCCCACCTCGGTCTCATTTGCGCCAACGTGAACCCTCCCGTGGGTGGTAAGGCCGCATTACTCACGCACCGTGAAGTCGAAACGTTGTTCCACGAGTTCGGCCATCTCATGCATCTTTGCTTGAGCGAGGTTTCCGTGCGAAGCCTCGGAGGCACGAACGTCGCTTGGGACTTCGTGGAACTCCCAAGCCAGATAATGGAAAATTGGTGTTGGGAGCGCGAGGCCCTCGACCTTTTCGCGAAGCATTTTGACACCCAGGAAACCATTCCCGGGGACCTGTTCGACAAGATGAAGCGGGCGAGAACCTACCGCGCAGCGAACGCGCAAATGCGGCAGGTCGGCTACGCGAGCGTCGATCTCATGTTGCATCGCGAATACGACAAGGGTCGAGACAACGACGTGGCCTCCTATACTCGTGAAGTCCTACAACAGCACTACCCTGCACCACTTCCGGAAGATTACGGCTTCATCGCGAGCTTCGGACACCTGTTCGCTAGTTCGGTCGGGTATGCGGCGGGGTACTACTCCTACAAGTGGGCGGAGGTACTCGACGCTGACGCGTTCACGCGATTTCGTGAAAAGGGGGTCTTTAATCAATCCGTGGGCAGGGAATTCAAGCAGCACATCTTGACGCAAGGGGACAGCCAACCCCCGATGGAGCTCTATAAGGCCTTCATGGGACGGGAACCCAATCTCGACCCGCTGCTCGAGCGGCAGGGCCTGACGGGGTCCCCTGATTGATCGTGTCGGCTACTGAGCCCGCTTCAAGAGTATCGTCCCGTTAACGCTGCTCAGCTTCAGTTCGTAACCTCCGGAACCCAGTGTCCCGTGCATGCGTCGTCGGTCGATCATTAACGGGAAATCGCTAGTCAGCCGACCGCCAACAGTCGACGCGCCGATGTCGGCATTCAATCCCTCAGGCACCTCAACGGAAATACTGCCGTTGACGGTGCTGAACACGAGATCTGCACTCAGATCCGTCGCGCCGATCTCGGCTATGATTGATCCATTGACGGTGCTCGCCTCCGCGCGACCCGTTGTGGAAAGGGTGACACTCCCATTTACGGTGCGCGCCACGAGGTCACTCTCCAGCTGGGAGGCCTTCACAAATCCATTTACCGTTGTGGCCACGAGACGCACTCCCTCGGGGACGCTCACGTTGAATTGGACCTGGACGTCGTTGTTGTGGCTGTTGTGTCGGCCCCGGCTGCCGGAACCGCAGGAACTGGAACCCGGGTAGACCGCGCACACGGTCACCCCCTCGGCGCTCTCGACCACCTCGATCTTCACTTCACGGGGGTCGCTGCGCTTGCCGATCTTGACGGCGACGATCTCGACACGATGGCCGCTCGCTTTTTCGGCCGTGACCGATCCGTTGATGCCTTTGATCTCGATGGTCTTCCCCGCTGCCAAGACCTTCTGCCACTGAAATTGGTGTTGCCCATGGTCATCGCTTCGAGCCGTCCCGGAGTTCCAACTCGGCAACCCGAGGGTGTGTCCGAACTGTCCCCAAAGGACTACTAGTGCCACGAATCCACCGACGGCCGTCGGAATCCTGAAATGCCAATCTTTCATCTCAGCCAGATCCTCCACACGGGGGTAGGGGCAAAGCCCCGGACATTGTCCACATTCTACACATTGGACACCTCAAAATCCCGGAGGGTTGGAGGGCAGTGCTGCTGGATTTGGTGGGGGTCTGGGAGGGATAGGGGAGATCGGAGCGTGAGACGCAGGATGTGAGACGTGAGACGTGAGACGTGAGACGTGAGACGTAAGACGTGAGACGGCCGCCCTGCCCCACCTGGGGGGAAGGGCGGGGCGTCTTACGTCTTACGTCTCACGTCTCACCTACAAAAGCCCGCTCTTCGCCATATCGCACAGGCGGGTCATGCGCTCGAAGCCCTCGGCCAGAATCTCCGCCGACATCTGATCGGCCTCTCCTCTGAGCGCCCGCTCCATCTCGATCGCGATCTTCGGGAACTCGCGCCGCATTCTGACCGTGGGATCCCGCTGGATCTCGCTGAGCATCTTCTTCAACCGGGCCCGCTCCTCCTGATCCTCCGGACACTGCTGGAGGTATCGGGCGATGTCGAGACCGTCCTGACATAACCTGGTAAGGACGTTTGTATATGATGGCCGTGGTGCGCCTGTCATGATGTACTCCTCAATGTCCGATTCACTTGGGATAACAATTTCTCTCTAGTTTTCAACTTGGCATGCCGAAGGGCAACGCGCTGTAACTCCGCCGCCTCTCAATGTGTGATATTCGGCCCGCTCGTGTCGCCCATGTGCATCACAAAATGAGTCATGCCCCGAGAGACCACCCGGAACTTGCGGTTTGGATCGAGGTACATAGATACTATAGACCCGCGGTCTAGAGACTATCGGTCGTACCAACAGAGCTGCTTTCTGGCAAGAAAACTTCGAGGTCATAGCTCTTACGTCACAGCACAACAACAACTTAGACGCCGAGTCGTCCGCTCCGCTCAAGCCGGATTTGTTTCACATCCTGTTGGCCCTCGACGAGGAGGAACGCCACGGTTACGGGATAATCAAGGAGGTGGAGCAGAGGACAGAGGGTCGAATCCGGCTAGAACCGAGTCCTCTCTACCGCCGGTTAAAACGACTGCTCGACGCAGGCATCGTCGAGGAGTCAACCAAACGGCCGGCACCCGAGTTCGACGACGAACGCCGGCGCTACTACCGCCTGACGGAAGCCGGTCGCCGCATGCTCGCCGCCGAGGCGAGGCGCGTGGTGGCGCTCGCCGGAAGCGAGCGCATCAGGAGGCTGGCCGATGCCTGATCACGTCTTGGTTCGAATCTCCGAGCGCGTGTTCCCCGGCGGACCCGAGAACTCGGGCTTCGGCAGGCGTTGGGTGCGGCGGACGGAGACTTGCTTGGCATGATCATGCGCCAAGGGTTGGCGATGGCGCTCGCGGGCATAATCGGCGGATTAGTGGCGGCGTTCTGGCTCACACGGCTGTTGCGCACCTTGTTATACGATGTGGCTCCGACAGACCCAAGGACGTTTGCGGGAGTCGCGGTGCTCCTGACCACGGTGGCCGCCGCAGCTTGTTTCTTCCCAGCGCGAAGGGCAACGCTGGTAGACCCGATGGTGGTGCTAAGGGCGTAGGGCGGTAAGGCGGAAGGACGGAAGGACGGAAGGACGGAAGGACGGAAGGACGGTACCGTGGAGCTGGTACTTGCTGAGCGCAACAGCTCGCACGGTCCGAATAAGTCGGATTACGACCTTCGCCCGGTAATAATCGCGTGTATTTCGGGCACTCCCAAATTTTCCGCGCGGTGGGTGCTCAGTCTAGATCGAGTCGCTTCTGCAAGTGGACTCTTACCGAGTCGGTGATCGTACCACGCTCGAGACATGTATCCAGGGCCGCCGCAATCTGCGACCGGTCACCGTCGATGCGTCTCTCCCGAAGCTCTTGGATGGTCTTTGCCAGCCGCTGATCATACTCACCCGGTTTGAAATCTCCACTTGTCATCCCCTGATGCAGCTTCTCGAGTTCCTCGACGAACCGTTCGATAGAAATCGGTGACGGCATTTGACCTCCTTCGTGGCGATGAGTGACCACGAATGATAGTTGAGAGTATCGGAATCACCGACCAACGTAATCTCTCGGCACAGCCAAGTCACGGACTACCGGCCTCCATACCCACCAGGCTCAGCTATCGACCACACTGGAATGTTTTGGGACGGCCATGAAGCAAGCACCCACACGTGTGAAACTTCGCCATCCAAGATACGTACAGACTGTATACATACTGTTTGTATTGACTCCGAGGGGGCCCAATGCGAGGACTCGGCCAGGAGGCCATCGACCGCTGCATTCCAGTTAAACCGTTGGTGTACCACATCTTACTGGCTTTAGCAGAGGAAGACCGGCACGGCTACGCCATCATACAGAAGGTTCGTGAGCGTTCCGAGGACCGCATCCGTCTCCAGACGGGGCCACTCTACCGACACCTCAAGCGCCTCCTCGACGATGGTCTGGTCGAAGAGTCCGAGCAACGTCCCGCATCGGATCGTGACGACAAACGACGCCGATACTATCGACTGACGCGGTTGGGGCACGCGGTCGTAGCTGCGGAAGCGGAGCGGATGGCGCAACTGGTGAGACAGGTCGAGAGCCTCGGCACGGCCAAGGCGAGCCTGTGAGCCGGGTAGCCATGCGGCTCTACCGGGCCATGCTGCTGCCCTACCCCCGTGCCTTCCGCAAACGCTTTGGGGCGACGATGTGCGAGACCTTCGAGGACACACTATGGTCAGCGAAACGGGAAGGGCTGGGACGGGTGTTGCTGGTCTGGGCTCGGGGCCTGCTCGACGCGCTTTGGTCTGGCAACCCGACTGCTGGCGAGCTTGTTGTTCGAGGTTACCACCACCGACGCAGTCACGTTCATTCTCGTCCCACTGTTTATGACTGGCATCGCGGCCGCGGCCAGCTATCTACCGGCCCGGCGAGCAGCCGATGTTGATCCGATGATCTCCTTGAGTACGGAATAATTCACCGGTGCTGGTGAGAGTGAGACGTGAGAGGTGGAGACGTGGCGGCCTACCATCTTTCCGTCCTTCCGTCTTTCCGGCTTTCCGTCTTTCGTCATTCCGCCTGTAGCGCCACGAGGGGATCAACCCGGCTTGCCCGAAATGCGGGAAAGGCCGTTGGCCTTTACGGCATTCTTGCGTTCAGTATTCGCCGGCGGACATACGAAATGGGGGTCCGCATCGCGCTGGGTGCAACACGCTCACGCATCGTGGTTCTCGTGTTGCGGCAGGGGCTGCAGCTCACCTTGCTGGGGTTTGCAACCGGTGTGGTCGGAGCAATAATGCTCAACCGAGTCATCGCGAGCCTGTTGTTCGGCGTGACTACGACGGACCCGCTCACCTTCGCCGGGATCGGGGTGATTTCCCTCTTCGTGGCAACAGTGGCCAGCTATGTACCGGCGAGCCGCGCCATGCGTGTCAATCCCGTAATCGCCTTGCGAGCCGAATAGAATGCTGCGCTAGCGCATGGGCCAGACAATGCGCATTATCTGGCCCATGATACGCTCCCGATACTGCTGCTACTCCGCACGATCCCGGCATCGCTATTCGGTGATCACGAACGGATCTGAAATTTACCCCCGTCCATGACCAGTGAGCAGCGTCACGCCACGAACGCCTGCCCGATTATAGGATTGTTGTAATGCGGGTAGCCGTGCGCGGGGATCGGACGCAAATGGATGCCGACTGCTACAGACGCACTTCGAAAAACTCACTCCCACCATCGACTCGGCGATTGCCCTCAAGGAGGAGCTTGCCCGCTTCGAGGGACCAGACGAAACGGTCAAGACCTATCGGCAATGATCAGCGAAACCGGCGCCCGCCGCTGAGCGTATCCAGCCCGACGGACATATCGCCGAAGAGATTCAGGAGTCGACATGGATAGCGACGAATTACGGACGGGTTTGGACAAACTAAGATCGGCGCTCAACATCGTCGAGATGGAGATCGCGGCGGCGGCGGCGGAGCCTTCGCAAGAGGCGGTCCGGGCACTCGGCACGGCGCTGAACGGAGTCCGAACTAATGTGTGGGCGGTGCTCACCGCCGAACACGCAGATGACTACGATCAGTATTTAGCGAAGGTGCGTGTACGCCGCGCACGGGAGACCTGCGAGGAGGTGCTGGCGGATTTGTACGCAGATACCATCCCCCTCAATATGCCGGGGTTGGAGGTGTTCGGCGTTACCTTGCGTGAGCTTTCCAAACATTGTGCTGTGGCGGCCGAGGCTGCCGGAGAAAAAACCTCAGATGAGTGACGTGAAGGAACTGAGGGCCGTCGTCGTCGCACTACGCACTGCGCTAAACGAGATCGAGTCGCAGCTGGACGATTCGGCGCTTTCGGAACCCGGCCTCGAGGATTTCAAATCCACCAACGATGATATCCGAACCAGTGTACTCGCGATCCTCACCGCCAAAGACTTTAGCGAGTGGCACAATTCTCTCCGCAAGTTCAGGTTGCGGCGCGGCGCGCAGATCTGTCAGAACGTTCTTGCCGGTCTAGTCGACGGCACGATCACGGCGGAGACCCCGGCCTTCGAGAGATTCCATACCACCTTGGACGAAACGCTGGCCCGCGTCGACCGCCTAATAGTGCCTGGCAGTACTTGACACATCTGCTCGGAACTCCGCGACCCTCCATCGACGTGCTCTCAATCGCGCACTTGATGGGGGACCCACCTCGAAGTCGTAAGTGAAGCCAGACGTGACGCCGGGTCAGCCGTAGCCAACGCTGGCTTTTCGGCCTTTGCGCGCACATTATCTGGCCCATGACGCGCCTGCCCGTACTGTTCCTACTCGGCACCGTCCCGGCATCGATATCCGGCGATCACATCGACGGCGCCCATCATTCGTATCAAGACAATCTGCTACAGGCTATTCTGGCCGCCGAAGATGTTCGGGCCACCACCACCGAGGCCTTAGCCCCCATCATACGGGGGCTCACAGCGCCTGATGCGAACGTCAGACGGATCGCCGTCCGTGCGCTCGGAAGGATGGAACGATCGAGTCTCGTGCCAGAGATACTCCCGATGCTCTCGGATGAGGTCCCGATGGTCAGGTCTGAGGCCGCAAACGCCTTGGGACAAGCGATCCTGAGTGGACAAGCCACCCTCGCCAGCGGACCACTGATCGCAAGCCTGCCTACGGAAACCGATCCCGTTGTGCGCGGCGCCGTTCTCCGCACGCTCGGACGTCTTCCGTACGAGTCTGCAGAGATGGTGGGCACGGTGGAACAACTATTGGTGCGTTCTCTCGTTGGCGATAACCCGCCCATCGTGCTTCTGGGGGCGGCTCGTGGGTTGGAGTCGTTGCTCCGACAGAACGCCCGTTTGCACGCGCCCACGATGGAATCAGTGGTGCAACTGCGGCGGGCCGCGCGTTTGGGACGATCCACACCCTTCGACGACACCGCCATCGCGATACGCGTGCGCCGGCTCGCGACGGCCGCGCTCGTCACGGTCGGCGGTGCGGATGCGGCGCTTGTCCGGGAAAGTCGCAACGATCCGGATGTGGAGGTGCGTCGGCTTTCGATCATGGCGGCGCGGGTGCAAGACAGTCTGGACGGCCGCAGCCAGATCATTCTCGTCGCACTTCGTGATTCGTCGGCGCAGATACGATTCGAGGCGTTGGGCGCCTACGGCCGGTGGTTGCAGCCGACATTCGGGTGCGGGCCGGTCCAATCGGCGGCGATCGATACGAATCCCCACGTGGCGATTCTGGCCATCGACCTGTTGGGCAACCGATGCACACAAGGAGAAAGCCCCTTCGGTGTTCTTCAAGGTCTCGTCGCCGAGTTACCCTCGTCGTATACCGATATGTGGCACCGTTCCGCTCACGCGCTTGTTTCGCTGGCAAAGGTTGCATCTCAAACCGCTGCGTCGGTGGTCGACGATTTTGCGCGCCATCCCGTCTGGCAAGTACGCATGTATGCTGCACACGCTGCACACGAACTGAGAGCACTCGATCAACTCCGCCAGCTCGCGTTCGATTCACACCACAACGTGCGCGAGGTGGCCATCACAGCACTGCAGCAACTATCCGTCCCGGACGCTCATTCCATCTATATCGCGGCCCTGCAAAGCGATGACTATCAACTCCTCCGAACGGCGGCGAGCGCTCTCGACGCAGGCGTAGGCGCTGCCAACGCAGTGCCGGCGCTGCTTGCTGCCCTCAAACGGGTAACGGCGGAACAACGGGAGACATCTCGCGACCCACGCATGGCCATCGTCGGAGCCTTGATCAGGTTCGGGACAGCCGTTCCGACTGTATCGCCCCAGGGTTCTTGGACAGTGATTTGAAGGTAATCATTTCTACGCAGCCGCGTCCAGGCCGACGAAGTCGCGTCGCACTTGAGCCGGGCTGCGATAGTCGTACTTCTCCAGCATCCACTGCTCGTTGTACGTCCGCTTGAACTCGAGCAAGGCCAGGCGGAGCTCCTCGATCGTCTCGAAGCTCCGTACCCACAAGACGTTTTCCTTCAGCGTGCGGATGAAGCGCTCAGCGACACCGTTGCCTTCGGGCTCCCGCACGAAGCTCGGAGAGCTTTCGATGCCGAAGAACGCGACCTCCTGTTGGAAATCGTCGGCCAAATAGTTCGACCCGTGGTCGTGACGCAGCCGCAGCCCGCGGGCCACGCCTTCGCCGATGCCCCCGAAGCGTTCCCGGATGCCCTGGCGAATCGGCTCCAGGGCCTCGAAGCGGTTCCCGCGCTTGGCGGCATGGAGCCCGATGCACTCGGTCGCGCAGTGATCGACGGCCACGAAGACGAAGGCTGCCCCCTCGGCGACGGTCACGGTGGCCGTCATGTCCGTGCCCCACATCACGTCGGGCGCCTCGGTGGTGATGGTCCCGTCGTGCGCCTTTGGCCCGTGCGCGTGGCCCGCGCGCTGCGGGGCCTGGAGGCCGGACTCCCGCATCAACCGCCGCACCCGTTCCTGCGAGGTCCGAATCCCGTCGACCCGCAGCTTCGCCCAGGCCTTCCGGTACCCCTCGCCATGAAACGGCGAGGCTTCGAGCACCCGGCGAATGTGGGCCACCAGGACGTCGTCCGGGGCAGCGCCGATCGGCCCGCGGCGACGACACGGCGCAGGGGACCGTGTCGCCTGCCGCCGCGCATACATACTGGAGCGGGCGCGGTGCCACACGCGGCAGACCCGCTGCACGCCATACGCCCGACGGGTGGAGATCGACTGGGCGCCACTCATCGCGTCGACCTCCGCCGGGCCAAAGGGCCGCCGGCCTCCAGCTGATCCACCTTCGCGTACAGTAACTCGGTCTCCATCAGCAGCTCGCCGATCTTGGCCTGCAGCCGACGATGGTCTTCGTCCCGAGCATCCGGTGCGCGGCTCTTTAGGCCCGCCTGCCCCGCAGCCAGAAACTGAGCCCGCCAGTGCGACGCCCGCGCCGCCGTGATCCCCACCGCCCGCGACACCGACTCGAGATCCTCCCCGCGCAACAGACGCAGCACCACCTCACGCTTCCGCCCGGCCGAGAACCGACCCCCACGGCCGCGCCCGGCGGCCGCGCCGGTCGCCACCGATTCCTCAACGTGCTTCCTCATCTCGCCACTCCTCCTGCGAGAACTCTCTCGCAATCAAGTGTCCAAGAAAACCCTAGGGCGCAGGACACGCTCCATAGTATCGTTTTTGGTACCCACGATGTCAGTAATGCCCCTCACAGTGGATGTGGCCGGGGTGTGGGAAGGTAGGTGCCCTCCGGTGGACAGGATGGCCTTTCCGCGTGGCCAGGGGGGCCCTACAATTATCTCCATGCCCGAACAGCACACGGCCACGGTGGCCATCGTAGGCCCGCCCAACGTGGGCAAATCGACGCTATTGAACGCACTGGTGGGCCAGAAACTGGCCATCACCAGCCCGAAGCCCCAGGCCACCTGGCTTCCCGTGGTGGGAATTCTTACGACCGGGCACACCCAGCTAGTCTTGGTGGACCAGCCAGGCTTCATGAACCCATCGTATCTGCTCCAGGAGGCGATGCGGGCTGCGGCCGTGTCGTGGGTACGGAGAGCCGACATCCTTCTCTACCTCCACCCCGGCGAGGGCGATCCGCCCCCATCCCTCGAGACCATCGTGCCTGAGCTGGGGTCGATCGAGCAACCCGTGGCAGTCGTACGCACCATGGCAGATCTTTTTCCACCACCTGAGCTGGTCAGATCGGTCGACGCCGGGCCACCCACCTTTTGGGTCTCATCGCTCACTGGCGATGGTTTGCCGGCCCTTGTCTCCTGGTGTGTGGAGCACGCGGCGAGTGAGCCGTTTCCCTATGATGCCGACGATCTGAGCACGCAGCCTCAGCGTTTCTTCGTGACGGAGTTCGTTCGAGAGGCGGCATTCGATCACCTTGGTCAGGAGTTGCCGTACTCCCTCGCTGCCGAAGTGGACGAGTTTCGAGAAGGAAGTGACCCTCTTTATATTCGCGCCACGCTCTACGTCGAGAAGGAGACCCAGCGGCGCATGGTCATCGGCAAGAACGGAGCCAAGATCAAGGCCCTCGGTGCCGACGCCCGGAGAAAAATCGAGGAACTCATCGGCCAGCGGGTGTATTTGGACCTATGGGTGAAGACATTACCCAAGTGGCGTTCGAAACCTCAAGCGCTCGCGCGTTTTGGGTTTTCGGTGCCGTCTGGAGAGGATGGATGAAGTGCTTGGGGTGGATGGCGCGTGGCGTCGCACTCGCTGCCGTGTCACTTGTGTCTGTGGCGTTTCCTGGCGCGGCCCAGGAGGCGAGTGACGCGGAACTGGGAGGTGCCGCGTTTCTCCTCGTTCCGGTCGGCGGGCGTGCCGCGGCCCTCGGGCAGGCGGCCGTGGCCGACGGCGGCAGCAGCGAATCCGCGTTTTGGAACCCTGCCGGTTTGGCCTGGCTGGAGAGGAGCGAGCTCGCGGCCCATCACGCAGCCACGTTCATATCCGACAACACGGCCCTCTCGGCCTATTTCGTCGCAGCCGGATTGGGCACCTTTGGGGTGTCGGCGTATCTGGTCGACTACGGCTCACAAGAAGTCATCACGGTTCCTGGTGGGCCGGTTTCCGGAAAATTCTCGCCAAAAAACGTACAGTTGCTTGCCTCTTTTGCGACGCGAATTCACGGGGACTTTGCGTTCGGCTTGAATTACAAACTCATCCAATTGCGGCAAGACTGCTCGGGTGACTGCGCCCTTTTCCCCTCGGTGGTGGGAACGACTCACGGGGTCGATGTTGGTGTACAATATGCGCCGGCCGGTTCTCCACTCCGCATTGGCGCCGTGGTGCGCCACGCCGGGTTCAAGCTGCAGTTGGAAGACAGCGACCAAGCCGATCCGTTGCCGACCAGGTTGGATGTTGGTGTCTCTTATCGCGTGACGTTACCTCGACCGTCGCCCGACGTAGAACCCTTGGATGTCAGGTTCCTCGTCGACATCGAGAACGATTGGGGTGTGTTCAACGATCCACGGGCACGAATCGGAGTCGAGCTGGGTTATGTCGACCTCATCTGGTTGCGCACGGGTTACGCGTTGATTGACTCCGAGGCGAGTGGCCCGTCGGTGGGTCTGGGAGTCAAGCTCGGCAGGTTTTCGATGGACTTCTCGAGGGTCTTCTACGACTCCGCCAACTTCGACGAGCCGGTGTACATCAGTTTGCGAGCGGGAATCTGACTTTCGCGTGGCGCCTTGCGCGTGATAAGCCAGTTAACACTTTGATGATGGCCACGGAATCCACGGAATCCACGGACCCCCGCACCACCCTTTGCGTTTGTTTTTCTACGACCAGCTTAACGTTTTCAATTCCAAAGAAATCAATTGACGGCAGCGACACTGGCGGACGGGAGAAATAACTAAGAGTGGTGGGGTGGATGGGTTTCCGTGGATTCCGTGGCCATTTCTCTCAGATGCTCTCACCAAGACAGAAATCGCCGACGCGGATGGCTTCGGGTTTGGTCCGAGGTCGGAGTGGACCGTCACCGTCGCATTCTGGGCCAAAACACCCTAGCATTGTCTTGGACACCATTATGGGCCAGTTTAATTGACTTCGAAGCCGAAGGCTCCTAAGTTAAGGTCTCTTTTTATCTTACGGGATTACTAACGGGCGGAGACTGGTGCGGAATCGTCCCACAGTACTCTACTTTTCTCCGGCCGGGCGGCCGGTTTCTGACATTGTTTTGGCTTGGATCGAGGCCAAGGATTTCGTTCTCGTCGAGCATAGAGAGAGCGAAGTGGCGGAGGCCCACGCCGTCCGCAGCCCACCGCACCTCGTGGTCGTCGATGCCGAGAGTACCGTCACCGAAGGATTGGACTTCTGCCGGTCTCTCAAGTCCGATCCCTATACGGCCATCGTTCCTGTAGCGTTTGTGGCCAACGGTCACGCCACCGACGCCGTGGGAGAGTGGTTCGAGGCCGGGGCGGATGAGGTGATCACGCCGCTCTTCGAGGCGAGCGAGCAGCGGACGCGGTTGGACGGTCTGCTCCTCCGTACCGAACGAAACGTGTCGGTGCATCCCTCCACGCGTTTGCCCGGCACTACCGAGATCGAGCGCGCGATGCGTATCCGGATCGATCGTGCCGAACAGTTTGCCGTTTGCTACGCCGATCTCGACCACTTCAAGGAGTACAACGATCGCTATAGCTACCACGACGGCGATCGGGTCATCTTCTTGGTGTCGCGTATTCTGAGTGACGTGGTGAAGGGTCTGTGTCCCAGGAGAGGTTTCGTCGGCCATATTGGTGGCGACGATTTCATCATGGTGCTCTCACTCGACGACGTCCAGTCGGTGTGCAGCGAAATTATTTCGGTATTCGACGAGTTGATCCCGTATCAATACAACGCGCAGGATCGGGGAGCTGGGTATTTCTTTGGACGAGATCGTCGGGGTCAACTATATCGTGTACCGTTGATGACCCTGTCGATCGGCATCGTGACGAACGAACATCGGCGGTTCGGACACCCCGCGCGCGCGAGTGAACTGGCCACGGAAATGAAAAGTTACGCCAAGACATTGCCGGGGTCGGTGTTCGTCGTCGACCGGCGGCGCGATTCGGAAGAAATCTCCAGGGATCCCGGGGGGCCGGTACAAACATGAACCTCAGTTGTTCGTCGTGCGCCACGGTCTACAGGATCGACCCGGACAAGGTACCGGAAGCCGGCGTGCGGGCGCGTTGCGCCGTGTGCTCGAACGTGATCTTGGTGAGCCGAGAAGAAGAGGTCGCCGTCACCGCCGCGACGCCCGTGGATGGCGGCGGGCAGCCCGTAGCGGAGAGCGAGAGTCGCGAGCCCGCGCGGAGTCAGGAGCAGATGGCGGCCGATACATTGGGCGACGCTTTCATAGCGCCGCCGGTTCCCGAGCCAACCGCCGCTTCCGCAGAGCCACCGGCCGCACCGAGTCCCTCGCCGTCTCCGACACCACCCATGGAGCCCGTGGCCCAGCCGAGTCCCGTGCCGGCCCCCACGCCCCCCGTGGAACCCGTGGCCCCGCAGAGGACCGTGACGGCTCCCATGCCCGCCGTGGAGGCCGTGGCCCAGCCGAGTCCCACGCCGGTCCCCACGCCCCCCTTGGAGCCCGTGGCCCCGCCGAGGGCCGTGACGGCTCCCATGCCCGCCGTGGAACCAGCCGCCCAGCCGAGTCCTGCCACCACGGCGCCCACGCCTGCGATCCAGCCACCGGTGGAGAAGGGGGGGCTGCGTGTAACGCGTCCGTTCACACCCCCCTCACACGGTCAGAGGCCCACTGGGGCTCCACCGGAGCCGCAACGCCCAACCGCTCCAACATTCCGGCCAACGCCGGGCATGCCGCTAAAACCCGCTGCGCCGCTGCCGCCAGAGCCCAAGCCACCTGCGGTACCCGCGCAGCCCGTGGCGGAGGTGCCTCCGCCGCCGATTACCCCACAGGCTCCAGCCGTTCCTCCAGCGCCGCCGGTTGCTGAAGCGCCTGCTGCCGCTCCTCCTCCAGCGACACCGGTCGCTCAAGCGCCTGCGGCCGCGCCGCCGTTGGCCTCTCCGTCCACACCGCCTGCGGCGGAGCCCCCTCCGGCGCCGACCACCCCTCAGGAGCCGCCGCCAGCGGAGGCCGTTCCCCGAGCGACGCCGGTAACCCAAGCGCCCCCCGCCGCGCCGTCGGCGGCTGCTCCAGCGACGCTTCCCGCCAAGCCGGTCGTCAATCCGTTCCTGTCTAAGGACCCGAAACAGAAAGCCCGACGGCTTGCTCGAGCCTTGATTTCGGACATGATCGTCTATCAGCCCGAGAAGCGACAAAAGGCCATAGACGACGAAAATCTGAAGGAAGTATTCGGCGACGAGGTCCAGAAAAGCTGGGAGGAGTACGTGGCGCAGGTTGGCGAGGAGATTGCTAATTCGACGCCATTCTTCACCGAGGCGTTGAACGATATCCTCGCGGGCGGACAGTCGGTGTTCTAGTGCCGTCCCAACTCAATGCGACTACGTATCCGATCCCTGGTACGAGCGCGGTTGGGACGCGTGGGTCGGCGCTCAGGCCGTTTGCGGAATCAAGTTGGAACGGTACTAGGGTGGGCAGCTACCTCGAAGGCCGCTAAATTGCTGTTATGATGAGCCATCGGCCCTTTGGGGTGTGACGGCTCGCTTGACACTCATTGAGACCCGGGAGTCCCATCGTGAGCGACGTGCTGGATACATTGAGCGAGATCGACCGCCGAATGACTGAACTCCGAGGTTACCTTTGACCTCGATTCCAAGATACCCCACCTAGAGAAGCTCCAGGCACGGATGGCCGCACCGGGTTTTTGGGACGATCCGGAAAGCGCCCGCTCCGCGGTGGACGACCTGCGAAGACTCAAGCGCTGGACTGAGCCGTTCAGCGAGTTGTCGGCGTTGGTCCAGGATGCCCGGGAACTGGCCGATTTGCTGGCTGAGGATCCCGATCCCGAGGTCCAGACCGGACTCGAGGAAGAGGTCCCGAAACTGCTGCTTTCTCTGGAAGCGTTGGAGCTGCGGAACATGCTCCAAGGCCCGGACGACCAGCGCGCTGCCTTGGTGACGATACACCCCGGTGCCGGGGGCACCGAATCCCAAGACTGGGCCCAGATGCTCATGCGCATGTATACGCGGTGGTCCGAGCGGCGAGGGTATAAGGTCGTCGTGCTCGATTTGCTCCCGGGTGAAGAGGCCGGCATCAAGTCAGTGTCGATGGAGATCCAGGGTGACGCAGCGTACGGCTATCTGAAGGCCGAAAAGGGTGTGCACCGCTTGGTGCGGATCTCGCCGTTCGACGCACAAGCGCGGCGCCACACGTCGTTCGCGTCGGTGTTCGTGTATCCGGTTGTCGACGATTCGATCGATATCGATCTCCGTGAAGAAGACATAGAGATGGAAGTGTTTCGGGCATCGGGCGCGGGCGGCCAGCACGTGAACAAGACATCGTCCGCGGTACGGTTGCGCCACACGCCGTCGGGAATCGCCGTATCGTGTCAGCAGGAGCGCAGTCAGTTCAAGAACCGCGCGACCGCGATGAAAATGTTAAAGGCGGCCCTCTACCAACGCGCGCGCGAAGAACAAGAAAAAGAGAAGGCCGAGTTGGAAGCGACGAAGACGGACATTGCGTGGGGGAATCAGAGTCGCTCCTACGTATTCCAGCCGTACACCATGGTCAATGACCACCGGACGGAATTGAAAGTCTCCGATGTGCAGGCGGTGATGGACGGAGATCTGGACCAATTCATCCACGCGTACTTGAAACGCTACGGAAGCCAAGCGGCATGACGGTTACCGAAGAGCGCTCGTACATCGAGGCCGCACGCCGCGAGAAACTCGAGGCGTTGATCGCACGCGGCATCACGCCGTTCGCCTACAGGTTCGAACGAACGCACACGGCTCAGGAGGTTCTCGATGCCTATCGCGGCGACCAGGAGGAAGTGGCGGTGAGAACAGCCGGGCGCATTATCTCGATTCGGCCGCACGGCAAGACGACGTTCCTCCATCTCGGCGACCGTTCGGGCAAGATACAGCTCTATTTTAGGCGGGACGATATTGGCGAAGACGCGTACGAACTGATCAAACTTCTGGACCTGAGTGATTTCATCGGTGTGCAAGGTACACTGTTCAAAACGCGCACCGAGGAAATCACGATCAAGGTGAAGGAATGCCAGCTTCTGACGAAAGCCCTGCGACCCTTGCCGCTAGGGAAGGAGGATGCGGAGGGGGAGCAGCACGGTGAGGTGACCGATCCCGAAACGCTTTATCGCCAGCGGTATGTGGATTTGGCGGTGCACGCGGAGGTTCGGGACATGTTCATCATGCGGGCGCACGTCGTTCGTTTGATTCGAAAATTCTTCGACGAGCGCGCCTACGTTGAGGTCGAGACACCCGTGTTGCAGCCCGTGTACGGGGGGGCAGCCGCATCGCCTTTTGTGACGAACCACAAGGCCCTTGGTACCCGTCTGTACCTCCGAATCGCCGATGAGTTGTATCTGAAGAGATGTATCGTGGGTGGGCTCGATCGGGTCTACGAAATCGGTCACGATTTTCGTAACGAGGGTATCGATCGGCTCCACTTTCCGGAATTCACGATGCTGGAGTTTTACGAGGCTTATGCCGATTACGAGGACATGATGGAGATCCTGGAAGAGCTGGTGTCCGGCATCGTCCAGGATGTCTGTGGGTCTCTCAAGGTCGAGCGGTTCGGGACGACCTTCGATTTTACGCCACCGTGGCAGCGTAGCGGCTACGTCGATTTGGTTCGGGAGCATACCGGTATAGATCTCGAAGAGGCGGACGATTCGGAACTGCGGGCACGGTTACGGGAACAGGTTGAGGACGAAGACGAGGTGGCCGACTGGCCTCGCACAAAGCTCATCGATGAGATGTTCAAGCACTTCGTCGAGGCGAGCTTGATTCAGCCGACCATCGTGCAAGACCATCCCATCGAGATCTCGCCGCTTGCCAAGCCGAAGCGTGGCAATCCGCGTTTGACGGAACGTTTCGAGATGCTGGTCAACGGACACGAGTTGGCCAACGCCTTTAGCGAGCTGAACGATCCGGACGATCAACGTCGCCGGTTCGAGGCGCAGGCGGCGGCCCGCGAGGCGGGCGACGAAGAGGCGCACCAAATCGATGAGGACTTCGTCCGTGCGCTGGAATACGGCATGCCGCCCACGGGTGGCTTAGGCTTGGGTATCGACCGCCTGGTCATGTTGTTGGCGAACAAGAAGTCTATTCGGGATGTGATTCTCTTCCCGACACTGAGGCCCGAAGTATGAAACGTCTGGAGTGGAAAATTGCGGGGCGGTATTTGCGTAGCCGTCGTTCGTCGCGGTTGGTCTCGTTGATTACGCTCATTGCGACCGCCGGTGTGGCGGTCGGGGTCACAGCCTTGATCGTCGTAATGGGCGTGATGAACGGTCTGCAAAACGAGCTGCGCGAGAGAATTCTCATTGCCAGCCCACACCTGCGGATCCTCACATGGGGGAACGGCCTACGCGTGGACAATTGGCGCGGTGTGCTCGAAGTGATTCGCGCACATCCGGACGTCGAGGCGGCCGCGCCGTTTGTGATTACGCAGGCCTTGGTACGAGCGGGTGCGGACTACACCGAAGGCGTCCGGGTGTTGGGGATCGATTCTGATACCGGTAGCATCGCGGTAACGCCGCTGCCTCGCTACTTCGAAAGCGGAGATCTCCGGTTCGCGACGCAGCTCCAGGGTGTCGACGGGGGCATCGTGTTGGGCAGTCGTGTGTCGGATCGCTTGCTGGCGTTCGAGGGCGATTCGGTGTCGGTCATTTCCTCCGCTGGCAGTAAATTCAACGCGGCGATCGGTGCGTTCATACCCAGCTACTGGTGGTTCGAGATCACCGGCCGGTTCGAGACCGGCATGTTCGAGTACGACAACACGTACGCGGTGATGCCGTTGAACGTGGCGCAACGGTTTGCGGGATTGGGAGACGCGGTGAGCGGGATCGACGTTCGCGTGAATGACCCGAGCGAGGCTCCACGCATCGGAGACGAGTTGGAGGTGTTGCTCGACTATCCGTATCGCTCGGTGCCTTGGCAGGATCAGAACGCCCAGTTGTTCTCCGCGCTCAAGCTCGAAAAGCTCGGCATGGGGTTGATCCTGTTGTTGATCGTCATCGTAGCGGCGTTCAACATCGTCGGCACGTTGACTATGGTGGTGACCGACAAAACACGCGAGATCGGTATCCTCAGAGCCATGGGGTTGCCGGCGAGGTCCGTTCGCAAAGTCTTCATTTTGCAGGGCTTGATCGTTGGTTTGGTCGGGACGGTGGTGGGCGCCGTTGTGGGCACGGTGATCGCGCAACTGTTCGACCGAGGGAAACTCATCTCACTCGATCCCTCGGTGTATTTCGTCGATCATCTGCCCATTCAGGTGCAACCCGTAGACTTCGCCCTCATCGTCGTTGCGAGCATCATCGTGGCGACGGTCGCGACCTTGTATCCATCACGCCGGGCGGCAGATCTCGCACCGGTGAACGCGATTAGACACGAATGAGCGCGATCCTCGAGGCCAGGGGCGTCAAGAAGAGTTTTCGCGGCGGCGACGCCGCGGACCTCCAAGTGCTCACCGACGTGAACCTCACCGTCCATCGCGGCGAGGTGGTCGCCATTGTCGGCGAGAGCGGTACGGGAAAGAGCACGTTGTTGCATTTGCTGGGAGTGCTGGACGAGCCGACGGGCGGCGAGATCGTGCTCGATGGCAGGTCGTATGCGTCGCTGACGGAGGAAGAACGAGATTCTCTGAGAAACGATAAACTCGGTTTTGTCTTTCAGTTTCATCATCTGCTGCGCGAGTTCACGGCGCTCGAGAACGTCATGATGCCGTTGATGATCGCGGGTATGAATGACGTTGCAGCCCGTAGCCGCGCCGAAGAGGGACTGGCTCGAGTGGGATTGGCAGGGCGAATGGCCCACCGGCCGGCCCAACTGTCGGGCGGGGAGCAGCAACGCTGTGCCGTCGCGCGTGCTCTGATCAACGACCCAAAAGTGTTGTTGGCCGATGAGCCCAGTGGCAACCTCGACGAAAAACACGCTGGCCAGCTGCACGATTTGCTGTTCGACCTTGCCCGGGATCTGGAGACGGCGCTGGTGATCGTCACACACAATCGTGCCTTGTCGGACCGTGCCGATCGTACCCTGGTGCTTGCCCGCGGGCAACTGCAGCCCGAAACGTCAAGGCAGGCAAATCGGTAATGCAGTGTGACGAATGTAAGGACCGTCCGGCGGCGATCCATTTGACGCAGATCGTGAACGACTCGGTCACCACAGTGCATCTGTGTGAACAGTGTGCCGCGGAAAAGGGCGTGCAAACCGCAGCGACGGTTGCAAAGTTTCCGCTCTCGGATTTCCTCGCGTCGATGGGGAAGGGAGTGTCCGGTCAGCTACCGGTCGGAGACGACACGGCCGAGTGCCATTACTGCGCTGGCACCTTGCAAGATTTTCGGGAATCTGGGCGTTTGGGGTGTCCGGAGTGTTACCGGACGTTCAGCCGGCATCTGCGGGACCTGCTGCGCCGGCTGCACGGCGCCAGTCAACATGTTGGCGAAAAATACGTGGCGGTGGAGTCTGAGACGGATGGCGGCGCGCCAGGTATTGGGGAGTTGCGGGACCAACTCCGGCGCGCGGTGGAGTCGGAGAACTTCGAGTTGGCCGCGGAATTGCGAGACCGCATTCGGGTGATGGAATGACCTTCGACATCACCCTCATTCCGGACGGTGGAATCTCGTGGCTCGACGCAAGTGGGCCCGAGGGAAACATCGTGCTCTCGACACGGGTCAGACTTGCCCGGAATATTGCTGGCCAGCGGTTTACCGTACGATCCACTCCGGAGGACAACCAAGCGGTGCTGGAGCAGGTCGAGCGTGCCAGCCGGGCGTCGCGCCAGCTGCACGATGCGCCCCTCATCCGCATCGACCTTCTGCAGGCCGCGGAGCGCCAGTTGCTCCACGAGCGGCATCTGATTTCGAGAGATCTGACTGGCCTGGAAACAGACGGAAATCCCCGTGCCGGGGCGGCCCTCCTCACGAACGGCTGTGTCGGCGTGATGGTCAATGAAGAGGATCATGTGCGTCTCCAGTGCCTGAAATCGGGTTTTGCCCTCTCCGAGGCGTACGGCGATCTCGAGCGTCTCGACGCCGAAATGGGGGGACAGTTAGGCTTCGCGTTCCATGAGGAGTTCGGTTACCTTACCTCCTGCCCGACCAACGCTGGCACCGGCTTGCGGGCATCCGTACTGATCCACCTTCCGGGGCTGGTACTGACGAAGGAGATCGCGAAGGTGCTGCAGGGCCTCTCCCAGGTTGGGCTCACATTTCGCGGGCTCTATGGGGAGGGGAGCGAGGTCGTTGGGAACTTCTTCCAGCTCTCGAATCAGACGACCTTGGGCAAGTCTGAGAACGAGCTGCTCGATCACCTCGGGGATATGGTGCGCAAGGTGATCGAGTACGAGCAGCAGGCCCGACACGTGCTCCAACGTGACGCACCCACGGTCATCGCCGACAAGGTCTGGCGCGCTTATGGTCTGCTGAAGTACGCTCGCAGCCTGTCCTTCGAAGAAACGATGAATCTGCTGAGCGGGGTGCGGCTGGGCGTCGGCCTGAACCTGATTTCAGATATCAGTGTATACACATTGAACAAGCTGTTGGTTTTTGCGCAGCCGGCACATTTGGCTGTGAGTGAGGGGCGGGAGATCGGTGACCCGGAGCTATTGACGGCTCGGGCAACATATACCAGGCAGTTGCTTGAAGCGGACGCGGCCCGCTGAGGCCGCTTCTATGCGACAAGATGGTCTAACAAATGAACGGTTACAACTTTACTGATCGAGTGCGAAAGGTCCTGCAAATGGCGCGGGAGGAAGCCGCGCGTTTGCACCACGAGTACGTCGGCACCGAGCATATCCTGCTCGGCTTGATTCGCGAGGGCGAAGGTGTCGCGGCCGCCGTCTTGACCAACCTCAACGTGGATCTGGATGAAATCCAGCAAAAAATCGAGGAGACCGTCAAGAAGGGGAAAGCTCCGGCGGCCTCGGGTCCGGATCTTCCCTACACCTCGCGAGCCAAAAAGGTGTTGGAGTTGGCGATGAGCGAGGCTCGCGAGCTCAACCATTCGTATGTGGGCACAGAGCACTTGCTTCTCGGACTCCTCCGAGAGGAAAAAGGGATCGCCGCCCAGGTCCTCACGGATGCAGGCGTCAACTTGGAGCAGGCACGGGCAGAGACGCTGCGGTTGCTCGGCAGTGACATGCCATCGGGCCAGAAGGTGGGCGGCCAGGCGCAGGCGGTGCCTCGATCGGAAAAGAAATCCAAGACCCCGGCACTCGACCACTTCTGCCGCGATCTCACAGCGCTGGCGGGCGACGGCCAGCTCGACCCAACCATCGGACGAGAGCGGGAAATCGAGCGCGTCATCGAAGTGCTGTCTCGCCGCAAGAAGAACAACCCGGTGCTCATCGGTGAAGCGGGCGTTGGCAAGACCGCGATTGTGGAGGGCTTGGCCCAGCTCCTAGCATCGGGTAATGGCCCGGAGGCCTTGCGTCGCCATCGGGTGTTGGCACTCGACATGGCCGCCGTCATCGCCGGTACGAAGTACCGGGGGCAGTTCGAGGAACGGCTGAAAGCGGTCATGAACGAGATCGTTCAGAACAAGAACATTATCCTCTTTATCGATGAGCTCCACACACTAGTCGGCGCGGGCGCCGCCGAGGGGGCCATCGACGCGTCCAACATGCTGAAACCCGCGCTCGCGCGGGGCGAGTTACAGTGCGTTGGAGCATCCACGCTCAACGAATACCGCAAATACATCGAGAAGGACGGTGCGCTGGAGCGCCGGTTCCAGACGGTGATCGTCGATCCACCCACCGTCGAGGAGACAATCGAAATTCTCAAGGGCCTTCGTCAGCGGTATGAGGACCACCATCGGATCGTCATTCCCGATCTCACGCTCGACGAGGCCGCAAAGCTGTCAGAGCGCTATATCACCGATCGGTTCCTGCCGGACAAGGCCATCGACGTCATCGATGAGGCCGGTGCGCGGGCGCGGCTCGCCGCGCAGGTTCCGCCTTCCGAGGTCGCGCAGTTGAAGGAAGACCTCGAGGGTATCAACCGCGACAAAGAAGAGGCGGTGCGGGACCAAAATTTCGAGAAAGCGGCGTCGTTGCGCGACGAGGAGCGCGAGCTGCAGGCGGAGATTCGCAAACGTCAGGAAGAGTGGGAACGGGAGCGCCAGACGCACCGGCCTACCATTTCCGAAGATGAGGTGGCGTTCATCGTATCGCGCTGGACTGGGATACCCGTCACAAGGCTACAGGAAGCGGAAACGAAGCGGCTGCTCCGGATGGAAGAGGAGATGCACAAAGTGGTTGTCGGGCAGAATCCAGCGATCGAAGCGATTTCGCGCGCGATTCGTCGCTCGCGGGCTGGTCTCAAAGATCCTCACCGGCCCATCGGATGCTTCATCTTCAGCGGCCCGACGGGAGTGGGCAAAACCGAGTTGGCGCGGGCGTTGGCGCGGTTCCTGTTTGCCGATGAGAAGGCGCTCATCCGGGTCGACATGTCGGAGTACATGGAGAAGTTCAGCGTGAGCCGGTTGATCGGCGCGCCTCCAGGCTACGTGGGGTACGAAGATTCGGGCACGCTTACCAAGGCGGTACGCCGCAAACCGTACTCGGTGGTGTTGCTCGATGAAATCGAGAAGGCCCACCCTGACGTGTTCAATATCCTGCTGCAAGTGTTGGATGAGGGACACCTGACCGATAACTACGGTCGCGTCATCGACTTTAAGAACACGGTCGTCATCATGACGTCAAACGTGGGAGCACGTGACATCACCAAGGGTAAGGCGCTGGGTTTCGCGCAGCCGGACGAAAAGACCACGTTCGAGCGGATGTCCGAAAAGGTGAAAGACGAAATTAGTCGCGTTTTCAATCCGGAGTTCCTGAACCGGGTCGACGATACGATCGTGTTCCACCCGCTTACACGAGACCACATCGCGCTGATCGTGGAGATCATGTTCCGCGAGGTGCAAGGACGTGTGGCCGAGGGGGGGTACAGTATTGTGCGCACCGATGCCGCCACGGGTTTCTTGGTTGAACACGGGTACGACGAGAACTTTGGCGCCCGCCCGTTGCGGCGCGCCATCCAACGCTACGTCGAAGACCCGCTATCCGATAAGATACTGATGGGTGAGTTTTCATCAGGAGAAGAAATTCAGGTCGACGTGAGTGAAGACGGAGAGAAGCTCATCTTCGAAGCGTTGACGGGAAGCAAAAAAGCATAGGGAGACATATGGCTGGACTCGGTCGGACACTCCTCGTAACCGCCGTCATGGGAGTCGCCGCTGGAAACGCAGTCGCGCAGGAGCGTGACCAGACTACGGTAATTGACAGCATCGCGGTGCGCGGGGCGGATCGAACGGGTCGAGCCGCTGTCGTTAGTCGTATCAACATCGCGCTGGGGCAACCCGTCGGATTTCTCGACATACAGCGCGCTATCGAAGCGCTGTACGCCACGGGGCAGTACGAAGATGTGAACGTGCTGCAGGGAACGATCGACGGCCGCCAGATATTGAGGTTCGACGTGGTCGAGCGGACGATGCTCGGGCGATGGGACGTCGAAGGAACCTCGCGAATTCCAGAACGCTCGGTTCGGGGCAAGGTGCGACTCCTGTCCGGTCGTCCGTTCAATCCGGCAGATCTCACCACGGCCATTGCGGCCATCGATTCCCTGTATGAGAAGGAAGGGTATTACCAGACCACGGTGGAAACCGTCGTGCTTCCGCAAGCGGACGGTCGCGTAAACGTGGTGTTCAACGTGAAGGAAGGCAGTCGCGTAGCGGTGAGCCGCGTGATCATCGAGGGGAACGAAGCGTTCAAGGCCAGTGAGATCGTGTCCCACATGAGTACGCGCCCGGAAGGGTTCTTCTGGTTCAAAAAAGGCGAGTACGACGAACAGGAATTGTTGCGGGACGTGCGCGAAAGGCTTCCGGCGTTCTACGCCTCTCGCGGGTACCTCGATTTCCAGGTGTTGCGTGACACGCTGGTGGTGAACGAGGAGACCGGTAAGGGAACTCTGATTCTAGCGGTGGAGGAGGGAACGAAGTACGACATCGGCACGTTTGAGATCATTGGAAACAGGGAGTTCACCGCCGAGCAGCTCGAGGTGTTTTATCCCTTCGACGATGGTGAGGGTGGCGGTGGATTCCTCGGGTTTGGTGGCGGAGACGACGACAACACCTTCGATATGGGGCGGTGGAAGCTCGCAACCGAAGAGGTGGCCAACCTCTACTTCGACAACGGCTACATTCGAGCGGAGGTGCGGGACATGATGACGCCTCGCACCATTGCCGACGGTTCGCGCGTCGTCGATCTGCGCTGGCAAATCGCCGAGGGTCCCCCGGCAATCGTGCGTCGGGTGCGGATCATCGGCAACACGATCACGCATGAAGACGTGATCCGCCGCGCGATCTTTATGGTGCCGGGCGATGTGTTCCGTCGCAATATGTTGATCCAGTCGTATCAAAGCATTTCGAATCTCGGCTTTTTCGAGCAGCCGCTTCCAGTTCCGCGTACCGAGTCCGCCAATCAGCAGGGGGACGTCGACGTCATCTTCGAGGTCAAGGAGCGCCGCACCGGGAACGTCAACTTTGGTGCATCGGTGGGACAGGGCACCGGCGTGGGTGGATTTATCGGACTCGAGGAGCCGAACTTGTTCGGCAAGGCAAAGCGAATCCAGTTTCAGGTGCAGTTCGGCAGCAATCTGAGCGATTTCAACGTGACGTACACCGATCCGGCGATCAGGGGAAGTCTGATTTCCGGCAGCCTGCGATTGCACAACACGAGACAGCGTTTCACGATCGCTGACCTGGGCCGCATCACGACGAGGGGGGGAAGCGTCCAGATCGGAATGCCACTGTTCCACTCGCGGTTTACGCGAGTGTTGGGCTCGTATCTGCTCGAGCAGAGCGACTTCGACTCTCCCCAGGCGCTGTTGTCGGTATTCAGATGTACCAACTGTATCCTTTCGAGCGCCACCGTGTCTGTCGTTCGTGACACACGTTCCGGTTTGCCGTTTGCCACGGGTGGTACGTTGCATCGGTTTGGCCTGTCGCAAAACGGTGGTCTGCTGGGAGGCAGCGGTAACTTCCGGCGCGCCACGTTCGAAGGCCGGTGGTACGCGCCGCTCAGCGGGGGCGGGTTCGATGGGCTCGGTGGCATGCAATTCCTTTTGGGCTTCACGGCCAAGACGGGTTTCGTGTGGGGAGACGCAGGTCCACACTTCCGTCAGCTCTTTTCGATGGGCGGTACCCAGTTCGGGATTCCGCTTCGCGGCTATGACGAGTTCTCTGTCACACCCAACGGCTTCGATCCCTCAGCCAGCGGGTCGCGGGCAAGCGGCGTGAACGCGTTCGGTGGATCGTACGCGGCGTTTACCGGCGAGATCGGGCTGCGGTTGAGCCAGGCCCTGTACATCAATACCTTTCTAGATGCCGGAAACGTGTGGCGGACCCCTGGAGAGTTCAATCCGACGCGGCTCATGCGCGGTGCGGGAATCGGTCTGAATTTGGTCTCCCCGCTGGGGCCGATCGGACTCGATTACGCGTACGGTTTCGATCGTACCGATCTTGTCGGGAATCCGAACCCCGGCTGGCAGTTCCACTTTAAATTGGGCAACTTCTTCTAAGATTTTTTTCTGTTTGAGAGTAAGGTGAAAACCATGGATCGAATGATAGCCCGATGGGCACCCCTTGCCTTGGTCGTCCTCCTGGTAGTGGGCGTCGCGGCAACAAGCCGTCAAGCGGCCCAAGGGATCGGTGTGGTGAACCTGCAGGTCATCATGACACAGACCCCTGGTTACCAGGAAGCTCAAACCACGTTCGAGGCCGAGTTCAAACCGGCCAGCGACGATCTCCAGGTGATGGTGGAGCGGCGTGACTCGCTGTACGAGGCGTATCAGCGTAGCGAGGTGGTGTTGACGCCTACGGCCAGACAGGAAAAGCAAAACGAGATCCAGCAGCTCCAGACGAGAATCGAGCAGCGAGGCCAAGACCTGCAGAACCGCCAACAGGAACGCGAACGCGAGTTGGTCGGCCCTTTGGAGTTGCGTGTCCAGGCGGTCGTCGAAGGTATCCGTGCCGAAAGAAATCTCGGCATCATCTTCGACGCGGCCAGTATGCCGGGGATTGCCGCCGTCGATCAGTCACTAGACCTCACACAGTTTGTTGTACAAAGGTTGCAGCAGTCCCAGAACTAGACGGTCGTGGATTCGTCGTCTCGTTTGACCGCCGGCGAGGTTGCTAACCTCGCCGGCGGTACGCTCGTCGGCAACGGCGAGACGCTCATCGCCGGAGTGGCCACGCTGGAAAGTGCGGGTCCCGGGGATGTCTCGTTTCTGTCCACATCCAGATACCTGTCTGCGTTCCGTCGCTCGCGCGCCGGCGTCGTGCTCGTGGCGCCGGCCTTTCAAACCGAGCCCGAAGGGCCCGCGACAAGAATTGTGGTCAGTTCGCCACAGCTGGCGCTGTCGCGAATATTATCCGCGATCCAGGGTCTACCTCGTCGAGTCTGGGGCGTGCATGCTACGGCGACCGTCGGAGTGGGAACGACATGGGAAGGTCGCATCGCCGTGGGAAGCGGTGCCGTGATCGGACGAGGTGTTCGGTTGGGAGAGAACTGTGTGGTGTCCGACCACGTAGTGATTGGTGACGGCGTTCGGATTGGATCAGAATGCCGCATTTTGTCGCATGCGACGGTAGAGGCGGGTGCCAGGCTCGGGGATCGCGTTGTGCTCCATCCGGGGGCGCGGGTGGGAACCACCGGTTTCGGATTTGCTCGGAGTGACTCCGGATACGATCCGATTCCGCACATCGGCGGATGCGTGATCGGAGACGATGTGGAAATCGGTTCGAACACGACCATCGACCGCGGTGCGCTCGATGACACCGTGGTCGGTACTGGTACCAAGATCGATAACCTGGTACAGATTGCGCACAATGTCAGAATCGGTCGACACTGTCTCATCATGGCCCAAGTCGGCATTGCCGGGAGTAGTGCCGTGGGCGATGAAGCGATCCTCGCGGGACAGGTGGGTCTCGCCGACCATCTTACCGTCGGAGCCGGAGCGCGTGTGGCCGCCCAAAGCGGCGTCATCGGCGACATACCCGCCGGAGCGACCGTGTCGGGGTATCCTGCCAGGAACCATCGGGAAGTCCTCCGCAACGCCGCGGCGTTGAAGCGCCTCGCACCTCTAACCAAGCGACTAGAAGATCTCGCCGGGCGCGATGAACGCTCGGAATAGACGGTCGATCCAATCTTCTGCGTCGCTGCGCGGCGTGGGTCTGCATACCGGCCGCGAGGCAAGCCTTACCTTTCGACCAGCCGTTGCGGGGAGCGGTATCTTGTTCCGCCGAGTCGACATGCCGCAACAGCCGGAGATCCCCGCCCACGTGAGGTTCGTTTGTGCCACGGAGCGACGAACGGTGTTGGGTGCCGGCGACACGACGATTGAGACGGTCGAGCACGTGTTGGCAGCGGTGGCCGGCCTGGAGGTCGACGATCTTTGCATAGAGGTCGATGGGCCGGAGGTACCCATCTTGGATGGGAGCGCTGATCCATTCTTCTCGGCGTTGGAATCCGCCGGGGTCGTGGCGGTAGCAGGGGATGTCCCAACGCTCACCGTGTCGACAACGTTGACGGTGCAGGATGGCGACGCCGAGTACGAAGCAAGGCCCGGTCCGAGGAGCGTCACCGTGTCCATCGAGTGGGATCACCCGCTCATTGGTGCACAAATGGCGTCGTTTGTCATGTCGCCAAGAACTTTTGCCACCGAGTTGGCCGGTGCTCGCACGTTTGGGTTTGCGACTGAGATTGAAGCACTCCGGGCTCGAGGGTTAGTAAAGGGGGGGCATCTCGGTTGCGCCGTTGTGTTGTCGGACACTGGGGTCCTCAACGGCACACTACGTTGGGCCAACGAGTTCGTTCGGCACAAGACGCTCGACCTGATCGGCGATCTGGCCCTTGCGGGTGGGCGTGTTGATTGCACCGTAGTAGCCAACAGGCCGAGCCATCGAGGCAACGTGGCGTTGGCCCGTACCTTATACGATCACTGCTCGAGCAGAAAGTGAGAACACCGTATGGAATTGGATATCACGAAGATTCTCGAAGTCCTTCCACACCGGTACCCGATGCTGCTCGTGGACCGCATTATCGATTCAGAGCCTGGCAAGCGCATCGTCGGGATCAAGAATGTGACCATCAACGAGCCGTTTTTCCAAGGCCACTTTCCCGGCCATCCTATCATGCCGGGTGTGCTTATCATCGAGGCCATGGCGCAGACGGGCGGTATGTTGATGATGGACGCGGTGGAGAATCCGCAGGACAAAGTGGTTTATTTCATGACCATCGACAAAGTCAAGTTCAGGCGCCCGGTGGTACCCGGCGATCAGTTACGGCTCGAGCTCGAGTTGCTGGAATTCAAAGGCAAACGCTGCAAGATGCGGGGTGAGGCGTTTGTAGACGGCAAGAAGGTCTCTGAAGCGGAAATGATGGCGGGGATCATCGATCGATAATACGAACGGCACCACCAGACCCCACCCCGTACCCGGTGGTAGGGCGGTCATAGCCTATTTAGGTGACTAATAGACGATACGGATGATCGATTTGTGATGATACGGATGATCTGTTCTTGATGACGCGGATGATCTGTTTGTGACGGCGCGCGTTCACCATACAGCGCTGGTGGATGCATCGGCGGAACTCGATCTCGACGTCGTCGTCGAACCTTTCGCCATCATTGGCCCTGGGGTGCGGGTCGGCGCGGGCACGACGATCGGTGCGAGAGCGACGGTGTATGGCCCAACGACGGTTGGGGCAGGGTGCTCCGTGGGGATTGGTGCGGTGCTTGGAACCGATCCTCAGGACCTAAAGTACGCCGGCGAAGACACCGAACTGGCGATCGGCGACGACACGCATATTCGCGAATATGTGACCGTCAATCGAGGGACGGCGGCCTCCGGTAGGACCGTCATTGGTCCGCGTTGCTACCTGATGAGCTACGCGCACATCGCCCACGACTGTCGGCTCGGAGAAGGAGTGATTCTATCGAACTCGGTACAGCTCGCGGGTCACGTGCAAATAGGGGATCACGCTCTGATCGGCGGGCTAACTCCTGTGCACCAGTTCGTCAGAATTGGGACGTATGCGTTCGTTGGAGGTGGGTCGAGGGTGCCGCAGGATATCCCACCGTTCGCGCGGACTGCCGGCAACCCCATTCGTTTGTACGGCATCAATGCCGTCGGGTTGCGGCGCGCGGGTTTTGCTGCGGACCTGCGCATGGACATCCAGCACGCGTACCGATTGCTGTTCAACTCGTCGATGCCGCGAGCAGAGGCCATCGTGCGTGTGCGCGACGAGAGCGGCCACGTTCCTGAAATCGCGCAGCTGCTCGATTTCCTTGGGGCCAGCGAGCGCGGGGTAATGGTATGACCGCTGTCGGTGAACCGCGCGCGGCGGTGTCTCGGGTTCCCAGTTCCGCACACAAGCGTGTGCTGGTGTCCGCCGGAGAACATTCAGGCGACGTCCACACGGCGCGCGCCATCTCGGCGCTGGCCGAGCGGTCGCCGGCCTGCCAATTCGTCGGCATGGGGGGTGCGTCGATGGCCAAGGCGGGAGTCGAGCTTTCCGCCCGAATGGAGGCCGTGACGACGATGGGCTTTACCCAGGTCATTGCGGCGATTCCCGCCCATGCCCGTCTGCTTGCCGGCATGCGCCACATGTTTGCCCAGGGCCAAGCCGATTTGGCGTTGGTGACGGACTACCCGGGTTTCCATCTACGGGTGGCGCGAGCGGCGGCAAGATACGGCGTGCCGGTATTGTATTACATCGCACCACAACTGTGGGCCTGGGGTGAGAAGAGAATCGCCGTGCTTCGCGAGGTAGTAACGCATCTCGCCGTGATTTTTCCCTTTGAAGAAACATTTTTCTCCCAACGTGGCATACGCACGACGTTCGTTGGACATCCCCTGCTCGATCAGGTGCGGCCCGGCCGTGAGGAGGCCCGACGAGCGTTGGGATTCTCCGCTTCGGTGCCGGTCTTGGGACTGTTCCCAGGTAGTAGGACGGCCGAAGTGAGCCGCCTGTGGCCGGTACTGCGACAGGCTGCCCTGTTGGTGCGGAAGTCGATACCTGAGATCGAAGTCGTGGTTGCCACGCTTCCCGGATTGCGCTATCCGGGCGGCGGGTCGTTCCGCTTGCGCGCATCGGACTCTGGCACGGTCATGGCGGCGTGTGACGCCGTGATCTGCAAGTCCGGAACCAGTACGCTTGAGGCGGCCCTCGCCGGGACGCCCATGGTCGTGTGTTATAAGACCGATCCGATTTCTCATGCTATCGCAAAGCGCGTCATTCGCTGTCCGCATATCGGGCTGGTGAACATCGTGGCGGGTCGCGAGATCGCGCCCGAGTATATCCAACGGACGGTGACTGCGGAAACGCTGTCGCGTGGCGTTCTGCCGCTACTCGACATCGAGGGAGCCCAAGCGGTTGAGCAGCGTGCCGGGCTCGCAGAGGTGCGCGAGCGGCTTGGCACGCCCGGTGCCTCCGAGCGGGTGGCCGGTATCGCAGCGGAATTGCTCGAATGAAAACCCGTCTGGGAGGAACGATTGCTCGTTGGACCGTCTCGCTCTTGGGGCTCACGTGGCGCGTCAAGGTTGACGGGACCGAGCACCTGCAAAAACTGCGGCGTCACGGCCGGCCGTTCGCCTTTGCCTTGTGGCATCGTCATCTGTTGCCGCTCGTATGGTATCACCGTGGAGATCCTACCGCGTTGGTCGTGAGCGCTCACCAGAACGGCGGATACCTCGCTCGCGCCGCCCGAGGTTGGGGCTACCGTTTGATTCGGGGATCTTCCACGCGGGGTGGTTTTGCCGCGTTTCGACGTATGTTGCGTGTTCTCCAGAGGGGGGGGGAAATCGCCGTAACGCCCGATGGTCCACGAGGACCCGCTGGTGTCGTGAAGCCGGGCGTCGTCGCCGCGATTCAGATCGCCGATGCGTCGATTGTGCCTTGTGCGGCCGCCGCGTCTGCCAGTTGGAAGCTTCGTTCGTGGGACGAGTTCCGTATCCCAAAGCCGTTTGCGCACGTTCACTTTGTTTATGGCGCTCCCATTCGTTTTTCCAAAGACCTCGCACGTGTCGAGGCAACGCAGATGTTACAGCAGCGCCTGGACGACGTGAGCGATGCCGCCCGATGCTGACCCCCCTCTGGTTGTGGAGCGACCGTTCGATCTCGGCGAGACTGGCGCGGCTGGCGCTGTTACCATCGTCATTGCTCTATCGTGTGGGTATGGCGATGCGAACCCGCGCGTATCGGGCTGGTCTGCTCCGTCAAGCGGACGTTCCTCTCCCGGTTGTGGCCGTCGGCAACTTGACGGTGGGTGGGTCGGGAAAGACTCCCATCTGCAATTGGATAGCAAGGTACTATGCCGACCAGGGCCTCCAGGCGGGCATCGTGCTTCGCGGGTATGGTGGCGACGAGGGGAAGCTCCACCGCAAACTGGCCGAGTCGGCGATCGTGGTCGAAAACCCGGACCGGGTCGCCGGCGCGACGGAGGCAAAGGCCAACGGAGCGGAGGTCATCGTGCTGGACGATGCCTTCCAACGATTGGACATCGTGCGCGACCTGAACATCGCGCTGGTGAGTACGGAGTCCGGTCGTGCCGTGCGCTGGACCCTTCCGGCCGGGCCGTGGCGCGAGGGGATAAAGGCGCTCCGACGTGCCGATATGATCGTGGTCACCCGAAAACGCGCCGACCGCCATTCGGCCGAGCGGATGGCCGATCGAGTGGCGAGAATTTCCCGGAATCGTCCGGTGGCCATCGCCCGGCTAGGCGTGACGGGGTTCACCGGGCTGCTCAGTGGAGGGGGGATGCCAGCCGAGTCCCTGGATGGGTCCAGAGTGCTGGCGGCAGCGGGTATTGCTGATCCGTATACCTTCGCGAGCCAATGCAGCGAGTTTGGCGCCCGGGTTCGGCTCCTACCGCTCGAGGATCACCACCAGTTTACCGATAGAGATATGGACCGTATGGTGCAAGCGAGCCGGAAGGTTGATTACGTTATAGTCACTGAGAAAGACGCGGTAAAACTCCGCGCAATGTGGCCGGAAGACGTTCCGGAACCCTTGGTCGCGTCGCTGGACGTCGATTGGGAGATCGGTCAGACAGAGATTGAGACGGCACTGGACGCGGTAGTCGTCGGGGTCGATGATTTGGGAGCCTGAATTCGGTGACGATAATCCCTTCGAACAAATGATGGCGCGATTTAACGCCGCCGCCCAGTAGGCGTGAACATGAGGACGACGGCATCCATGTTGGCGGTCGAACGCGTTGCCGAGGTGCACCGCACTCGCGGGACGTATGCCTGATGAAGTTTCATGTGGTTGCCGTGGGGCGGGTGCGTAACGCCGGCCTCCGTGCCGCGTGTGACGATTATCTCGAGAGATCCCAGCGCTACATCAAGCTACAGGTCCGCGAGGTCGCCGACGGTGCTCGTGGGTCGAAGAGCAAGACCGTCGTGCTTCGTGAAGAGGCAGCTGCCATACTTCGTGCAGCTCCATCAAAGGCTCGGTTGGTTGCCCTCTCTCGAACAGGCCGCCAACTCGACAGTCGTGCGTTTGCGATGGCACTCGATCAGTGGAGGCAAAACCCGCGGGATCTAGCATTTTTGGTTGGCGGCGCGTACGGATTGGGCGACGCGGTGCAGGAGCGATGTGACGACGCCATTCGGCTTTCTGACCTAACGCTGCCCTACGAGTTGGCAAGGGTTGTGCTCCTGGAGCAGATCTACCGCGGCAATTCTATCCTCAAAGGCGAACCATACCATAAAAGTGATTGAGCCGCTTCTTCCGTCCGATCGCAAACGGCTGCTCGAATACGCTCGCGACACCCTCAAGGCAGTTGTTGAGGGCCGTGAGCCGGGGGAGCCGCCGAGAGGTGGAGTGCTGGACGAACCCGCAGCGGTTTTTGTCACGCTCCGTCGCGGAGAGGTGCTGCGTGGCTGTTTGGGCCAGACGCACGCAAGTCGCGCCTTGGGGGACGTTGTGCGAGAGATGACGCGTGATGCCGCAACGCAAGACCCGCGTTTTTCTCCCGTCGGGCCCGAAGAAGTTGCGGACTTGCAAGTCGAGATCTCGCGCCTCTCCACGCCGGTCGAGGCGGATTCGGACAGCATCGTCATCGGACGTCACGGCGTTATCGTTCGTCGCGGGCACCAGGTTGGGCTGCTACTTCCGCAAGTAGCGACGGAAATCGGTTGTGACGCAACCGAGTTTCTGGCGTTGGCTTGCCGCAAGGCCGGGCTCCCACCGGCAGCATGGCAGGAATCAAACGTAAGCATCAACGTCTTTGAAGCAGAGGTATTCGGCGAGTGACGGAATGGTTCGAGCGGTGGTTTGGGGAAGAATACCTCCGGCTGTACCCTCATCGGGATGAAGACGATGCCGAACGTGCTGTATCGCTTGTCGGTCGAGTGACGACGTTAGATGGGGCACGGGTGCTCGACCTAGCCTGTGGTCCGGGGCGGCATGCGGTTCGCTTGGCTCAGCGCGGTGCGGACGTTCTCGGTTTGGATCTGTCAATGCCGCTGCTGATCCGCGCCAGACATGGTATCCCGCCGGTTGGGAAGCTCGTGCGTGGTGACATGCGATTCTTGCCGATACGCGAGGAAACATTCGACCTCGTCGTCAACCTGTTTACGAGTTTTGGTTACTTTGCAGACGATGCAGAGCACCACCAAGTGATGCGATCGGTCGCCACCGTGCTGAGGCCGGGCGGGAGGTTTTTTATGGATTACCTGAATGCCGAGGCGGTTCGATCTATGCTCGTGCCGCAGGAGGAACAAGTGGTCGGGTCACGCCGCGTTGCCATCGAACGGAGTCTGGTAGACGACGGCAAATATGTCGTAAAGCGAATGCGCCTGGTCGACGAAGACCAAACGTTTCTGGAACGAGTGCGTTTGTTCACAGCGGATGATTTGACCGCCATGATGGAGGTTGCGGGAATGCGAGTGGTCGAACGCTTTGGCAGCTACGCCGGAGACGAATTGGCGGCCGACATGCCGCGGACCATTCTCGTGGCGCAGCGCCCATGACGCTAGAGTTCCAAACCATTCCGCTCCAGGCAGGAAACGACTTCCAATTGCCAGACATACTCGACCGGGGGATTGCGCTCGACCCCGCGCTCCGACCGGCATTCGTCGGTGAGCGAAGAGGAGCCGAGAACATCGATCGGCTGTTCGACAATGACGCCCTGTGTGTTACGAGTGGCCAGCAGCCCGGCCTGTTCACCGGGCCACTCTTTACCCTGTACAAGGCTTTGTCGGCGGTTGCGCTGGCGAGAAAATGTGAAGCCGCACTCGGTCGACCGGTGGTACCGGTGTTTTGGGTCGCGGGTGACGATCACGATTTTGCCGAGGCCAATCACGTTACGCTGTTGTCCTCGGCGAACGGACCCGAGCGGCTCGGGCTGCCCGCCCGTGCGGCCGACGCACCGTCGACACCGTTGTACCGCGAAGCCTTGGGGTCGGACATCGAAGGTCTCATCGAACGCGCCATGGCACTGCTTCCAGATACGGAATTCCGCAGCGACGCGATGGCATGGTTGAGTCGCCACTACCATGTGGGCACTGACATGGCAACAGCGTTTGGTGATGCCCTTGCGGAGTTGTTGGGGTCAGCGGGGTTGGTGGTGTTTCGCCCGACACATGCTGCGGCCAAAGCGGTCTCGGCCCCTTGGATGATCAAGGCGCTCGAAGCAGGCATGATGTTGGATGAACGCCTCCGGGCTCGGGCAATAGAGTTGGAGGGGGCCGGTCACGCCGTTCCGGTCTCAACGCAGGCCGGCAATACACTGGTCATGATCGATGGGAAGATGGGACGCGATCGGTTGACGATCGATGGCGCGGATTTCGTTGCCAGGCGGTCTGGCGAGCGGTGGACGTTGGCGTCCTTGCGGAAGCTGGCGGCGGTAGATCCTGAGCGCCTATCGGCCAACGTGCTGTTACGACCGGTGATCGAAGCGGCGATCCTGCCGACGATGGTGTACGTGGCCGGGTCGGGCGAGCTTGCGTACTTCCCGCAGACCGCGCCGGTGTTCGAGACACTGGGTGTAGCGCCTCAGGTCTTCATGCCGCGGTGGTCGGCGCGAATTATCGAGTCTCGTGTGCGGAAGACTCTCGATCGGTACGGCCTTGCACCGGAGGACCTCACGGGGCCCGAAGGGCAAATCGAGGCTCAATTGGTAGAAGATGCCATGCCGTCGGATGCAGCGAGCGCACTTCATCGGTTACGAAACACCGTTGATGAGGAGTTCGCGACTTTGGTGGCGGGCGGGAAACATATCGATCCAACACTCGAAAAACCCATCGAGCATGTTCGTAACCAGATGACGAGCGGGTTGGACAACGTCGAGAAAAAGCTGATATCAAGGCTGAAGCAGCAAAACGAAGTTTTGGTGCGACAACTGGCCAACGCGAGACACGCGGTGTTTCCGATCGGCCGCCCCCAGGAGCGCGTGTTCAACCTCTTGCAATACCTCGTGAAGTACGGACCGCACTTCGTCGAACAGGCTCAGGCCCACAGCGATGCCTGGGCCAAGAATCTCGAGCCTTTGCCCAGGTCGTAGTGGCAGCCGACGATCGAGGACGTCCGGCTGGACGGGTAGCAGCCGGAATCTTTGTAACGCGAATCCTCGGTTTGGTTCGGGAAAGATTCTTCGCCCACTATTTCGGCAGCGGTCACGAAGCCGATGCTTTTCGCGCGGCGCTGCGCATTCCCAACATCGTCAGAAATCTGCTGGGCGAGGGTACCCTGGCTGCGTCGTTCATTCCGGTGTACGCATCGATGTTGCAACGTGATGAGCAAGAGGCCGCCCGTCTGCTGTCGAACGTTGTGGCCTCGCTGCTCGTCATCGTAGCCGCTGCAGGAACCGTTCTTGGCATTTTGTTTGCCCCAGTCATCACGGATCTGGTAGCGTTTGGATTCGACGATGCAACTCGCGACCTCACTATCGGCTTGGTCCGGATCCTGTTCCCAATGGCCGGGGTGTTGATTCTCTCCGCTTGGTGTCTTGGCGTGTTGAATACGCATCGTCGGTTCTTCTTGGCGTATGCCGCACCTACTTTGTGGAACATTGCACAGATCGCAACGCTTATTGTCTTTGGGACGTGGTTCGCCGGCTGGCGGGGCACGGAGCTCATTACGGCACTCGCCTGGGGGGCCGTGCTCGGCAGTGTGCTGCAGGTGTTGGTGCAGCTTCCCACTGCCATTCGGGTGGTTGGTGCTCTTCGCTGGACGATCCAATTACAGGCACGAGGTGTGCGGACGGTTGTGCGCGCGTGGCTCCCGGTAGTTTTCGGGGCGGGTGTGTGGCAAATCTCGAGCTTGATAGATACGCAACTTGGATCGTTCACCGGCACCGGGGGTGTGGCTTTTCTCGGCTACGCGCAGCTGCTCGCGATTCTGCCGGTGTCGCTGTTTGGTATCAGTGTTGCGGCTGCGGCCCTCCCGGAGTTGAGCCGAGACGCGGCCACGGCGGCGCCGGAAGCGACCAGGGATCGACTGGGAGACGGTGCTCGTCGGGTGGCGTTCTTTGTCATTCCGTCGGCGTTCGTATTTGCGGCTCTCGGGTCCCACGTGGTTGGGGCACTCTACCAGACCGGGAGCTTCGACATAACGCAAACGGATGTCGTGGCCGGCGTATTAGCCGCGTACGCCATTGGGCTGCCAGCCCAGGCGTCGGTGCGGCTCCTGACGTCGGGTCACTATGCGTTGGGAGACACGCGCACCCCGGTGCGGGTCGCGGCGGTTACCGTGGTGCTTGCGGCTGGACTGGCGGTGACGTTGATGCCGTACCTGGGCGTGGCAGGGATCGCTCTCGGTTCAGCAAGCGCGGCCTACGTGAACCTGTTGCTCAACTATGTGTTTCTGGAACGGCGAACCGGCCCGATCGTCGGCCGACGCGAGCGGGGACCCATCGTCATGACGTTAGGGGCTTCACTGATGGCCACCGGCGCGGCCCTGTTGGTGGAACGTGCGGTCTCCTCCGGTCAGGTCCTCGTTGATGCGGTCATCGTGCTGGGCACATTCGGGGTGGTGTACATCGCGACGGTGGTCTGGCTCAAGCATCCCGATGCGCAGCAGGTGTTCCGGGTGCGCACGCCGGATGGCGCTGGTTGATAGCCACGGATTCACAGATCACCACCCTAACCCCCCACCCACGGGGCTCGGGTTTCGGGGTTCGGGATTCGGGTTTTGGTGGAGGTAGTGTTGCCATCTTCCCACCTTGTCGTGGGAGGGGTGCGGGGAACACAACTTCTGGTGTGGGGCTGCGGGGGTCCGTGGTTTCCGTGGATTCCGTGGCTATTATTCCAACTCGATCGAGAATGTCCCAGGACCCGGTGAGATATCAAGAAGTGTCGACCGATCTAATCCCCTCGCAATCGTCCGCATGTCGCTAGAACCTCCCGAGAAGATCGCCCGCAAGATCGCCGCACTGCCGAAAGGCCCGGGGGTGTATCTCTGGAAAAACGCCCAGGGGAGGGTGATCTATGTGGGGAAGGCCAAGCGGCTCCGCTCGCGCGTGCGCGACTATTTCGCCAACGACCACCGCGATAGTCCGAAGCACCGGTTGTTATTGCGCCAGATCGAGGATCTGGACACCATCGTGGCGCCAAACGAGCCGCAGGCCTTGCTCCTCGAGAACAATCTGATCAAGGAGTATCAACCGAAATTCAACATCAAGTTGCGCGACGATAAGAGCTATCCGCGCATTGCGGTAACCGTGGGCGAACCGTTTCCGCGCGTCTTGGTCGTACGGCGTCTCGATATCAAAGGCGCGCAGTTTTTCGGGCCGTACACCGACGTGGGCGTGTTGCGCAGGACGCTTCGCGTGATTCGACGCATCTTCACCGTACGTTCATGCCACTACGATCTACCGGGCGACCGTCCGGAGCGACCCTGCCTGGACTATCACATCAATCGATGTCTCGCTCCATGTGTGGCGTGGCAATCACAGGCCGACTATCGCACGATGATCGACGATGTCGTGTCCTTCTTAGAGGGCAAGACCGTGGAGGTCAGGACCCGGTTGCGGGAGCGGATGAAAGCCGCTGCCGCAAAGCTGGAGTACGAACGCGCAGCCGAACTCCGCAATGCCATCCGATGGTTGGAGCAGGTGGAAAAGCCCCAAACGATGGAGGTTGTGGGAGCCGGCGATGCGGACGCCATCGGGTTTGCCCGGGACCGCGACGACGCGGTGGGAGTGATCCTTCGCGTGCGTAAAGGCAAGGTGGTCGCCGTCGAACACCGATTCTTGACCAACCTGGCGGAAGAGCCGGACGAAGCCGTGCTGAGTGCTTTCCTCGTGCGTTATTACGTCACAGCCGTGGCAAAGGGTCGAACGGCCGTCATACCTTTTCCGCCCGCCGAGTTGGACAAAATCCGAGACCTCCTTCCCGAAACGCGCTGGCTCATTCCGCAACGCGGTGTCAACCACCGCCTGGTCGAACTGGCTGATCAAAACGCCCGGCACTTGCTCGAGAGCCTGAAGATCGAGTCGCTCGAGGCCGACGAGCGAGTCGAGGATCCAGTGTACGCCCTGGGCCGCGACCTCGGCATGATAGCGGTTCCACGAAACCTGGTTTGCATCGATATCTCTACCAATCAAGGCAAAGACACCGTCGGCTCGCTCGTGTGGTTTGAAGGGGGACGACCACAGAAGGCCGAATATCGCCGCTTCAAAATCAAGGGCGAGGCAGCACAACAGGACGATTTCGCCGCCGTACGCGAGGTCGTTTCTCGCTTCGTGTCGCGCCGGGTAGCAGAAGAGAAGAAACTCCCGGACTTGATGGTCATCGATGGTGGCAAGGGGCAGTTGAATGCCGCCAGAGAAGCGCTCTCCGAGCAAGGCCTCGACAATCTTCCGCTGGCGAGCCTTGCCAAACGCGACGAAGAGATTTTTCTTCCCGGCCGCAAGGAGAGCATTCGGCTCGCTCGAAACGCCCCGTCGCTGAAACTGCTGCAGCGCGCGCGGGACGAGGCACATCGATTTGCCGTTACCTACAATCGCAAGAGACGATCCGAACGTACCATCACATCCGCGTTGCTGAGTATTCCGGGCGTCGGGCCGTCACGTCGACGAGTTTTGTTGGAGCGGTTTGGCAGCTTGGCGGGTGTACGATTGGCCACCGTCAAGGAGATTACCGCCCTGCCGGGGTTCTCCACGCGTTTAGCCGAACGAATCCTCAACCACGTGAGCACATGACATACCACTGGTCGCTCGTCTGCTCGGCATCGGACGAGACGCACGACGCGTCGGGCTTGCCTACCGTATCGAGCCTCGGTGAACCGTGGCTGGTACGGTATTCCAAGGTACCGGACCCCGATGTCAAGACCCGGATGGCGGCCCGCCCTTGGGACATGTGGCGGTATCGCGAGTGGATGCCGCTCGAAGAAGGGGAGGAACCTGTCGCGTTGGGGGAGGGGTGCACGCCATTGTTGCGAGTGCCCGGTTTGGAGCGAGCAACCGGTGTCGATACGGTTTGGATCAAGGACGAGGGGCAAAATCCCTGTGGCTCGTTTAAGTCCCGCGGCCTATCGGTCGCAGTGACGCGTGCCGTCAGCGGTGGCGTCACGTCGTTCGTCATTCCCACAGCGGGTAATGCCGGTGTGGCGTTGGCGGCTTACGGCCAGCGGGCCGGCACACCCGTTCGGGTCTACGCCCCCAGGACCACGCCCGCCCGGATTCTCGCACAGATCGAATTGTTCGGTGCGGATCTCCAACTGCTGGATGGACACATTGGAGATTGCGGCAAGGCCGCGCGTGCCTTTGCTGCCGAGAGCGGCGCGTTCGACGTGTCGACGCTGCGCGAGCCCTACAGGATCGAGGGAAAGAAAACGATGGGGATCGAGATTGCCGAGCAACTGGGGTGGTCTTTGCCCGATTGTATCATCTACCCGACAGGTGGAGGGACCGGACTGATCGGCATGTGGAAGGCATTCAAAGAACTGCAAGACGCCGGCTGGATCGCGGGCCCGCTCCCGCGGCTCTACTGCGTTCAGTCGGACGGCTGCGCACCGGTGGTGAAGGCCTTTAATGCGGGTGCGTCGGCCACGGAGCCGTGGCAGGATCCTACAACGATCGCGTATGGGCTCAGAGTGCCGGGCCCATTGGGTGGCAAGGTCATGCTGCGGACGCTAAAGGAGTGCGGTGGGGGCGCCATCGCCGTGTCCGACCACGAATTGCAAGTGGCGGCAGATCGAATTGGGGCAGAGGAGGGAATCGATATGTGCCCGGAGGGTGGAGCGGCCGTCGCGGCCCTGGATAAGCTCGCGGCGGATGGAACCATCGCACCGGTGGATTCGGTTGTGGTATTCAACACCGGCGCCGGTTGGCTTTATCGCTAGGACCGGCGATGTTATCTAGCTATTGCTGAATCCTCCAGGACCGCACCATTTTAGTCGTTTTAGGGTAATATGAGGGAGGTCCGGAAAGACCATAGAAAGGATCTCGATCGCATGAAGCGAGTGGTTTGGACAGGGGTAGTTACGATGGCGCTGTTGGGTGCGGCGGGGCCAGTATCGGCGCAAGGTTTCGCGATCTACCTGCCGCCGAATTGCGAGCTGGACACGCAGCACTTTCTCGTCAGAAATGCCGAGCTGTACGTCAAGGCAGCGACCGAGGCGCAATCGGACGAGCGACGTGACCGCTCCATCGCCGACGCAAAACGCGTCTTGATGGACGCGTTGGAAGCTGGAGAGGAAACCAACCCTGGTGTTTGGTATTTCCTTGGCCGCGCGTACGCCCTGGAGTCCGATCTTCTGGGCGCGGACTCGGCGTTTACCAAGGCCGAAGCGTTGCATCCCGACTGCGCCGAAGACATGGACAACCAGCGGCGGTGGATCTGGGTTCCTTTGTACAACGAGGGCGCCGAAGCTCTCGGCATCAACGACTTCGACGCTGCACGAGAAGCGCTTACCAAGGCCGATCAAATCTCCAACAAAGAACCCTTTGTCCCGTACTATCTCGCGAGCGTGTTGCTCTCTCTGGACGACATTCCCGGAGCTCTCGAGCTATTCAAGAACACGGTCGGAATGGGGCAGACGGAGGGGGACTACGAGGAGACCTACCTCACGTCGTTGTTCAACGCGGGTCGGCTACACCACATGTTGGAACAATGGGACTCGGCCGCCGTGTGGTATACCAAGTATCGGCAGGTCAATCCGCACGACCGTGAGGCGATCACGGGTTTTCTCCAGGTCCTCGAGGGTGGTGGGTATGACGAGGAGGCGCTGGCCTTTACGGACACGATTCTCGAGTACGCCGAAGCGATGACCGACCTCGATATGTTTGCTGCCGGTGTGTCGCTGTTTCAGGCGAATCGCTACGAAACCGCCGTGCGGGCGTTCCGCGCCGGACTGGAGAAGAACCGGCATTATCGCGACGGCGTTTACAACCTGGCCCAGAGTTACTTCGCCATTGCGAATCCGGGAGACAGCACCGAAGCCGCGACGGAAGAAGAGCGGGCGGTGCGAGACGAGGCGGCGAGGGAGATGCTGGCCGTAACAAACCGCCTTCAGGAAATTGATCCGGCAAGCGAGGATGTCTTACGTTTGCTTGCCGCCGCTTACCAACTCAATGGCGATACGACGGCCACGCTCGAGGCGTTGGAGCGGATCGAAGCGTTGCGATTCGAGGTACGGATCGAGGTGTTTCAACCCTCCGAGGGGGGGTATCAAGTGGGAGGCACGATCGCCAACGTCAGAGACGAAGAGACAACGGTCCCTGACCTCGTTTTCGAGTTCCTCGACATCGACGGGCGGGTGGTGACGACCGAGACGGTGTCCGGGCGGACGCTGATTTCCAAGGCCGCCGACCGCTTTCAACTCAGTCCGGTGGGTGAGGGCATTGCCGCATGGCGCTACAAAGCAGAGAGTTGAGGCCGGCAGGCTTTGAAATGAAAAGACCCCGGGCGACGATGTCCGGGGTCTTTTTGCATACAACACCGCTTCCGTCCCCTATTCGGCCTTCAGGGCAGAGATCGGATTGACCCCGCTTGCGCGTCGAGCCGGAATGTACGCTGCAAGCGCCGCTACACTCGCGAGGACGATGGGCACCGCGACGAACGTCACTGCGTCGAACGAATCGATGCCGATGAGCAGGCTCTGGAGTGAACGTGCCACGACGAACGCGATTGCCAAGCCAAGCGCTCCGCCAACTGCCACCAACTTCATGCCGCTTCCAAGCAACAATCGGATTACGCTGGGCTCGTTGGCACCCAACGACATCCGGATGCCCACCTCGCGGGTGCGTTGGGACACCGCGTAACTAACGATTCCGTACAATCCGATGGAGGCAATGGTGAGGGCCAAGGCGGCAAACACCGATAACAACAGCGCCGACAACCGAGCCGGGACGAGCAAGATGTCCAGATGACGGGCCATGGTTTTGGCCTCCCACACCCACAGCTCCGGATCGAGTTCACGGGCCACCGCGAGCATTTCGCGCGCGGTAGCCTCGTCGTCAACCCGAGTGGCCGCAAGCACCGTGACGAACGCACTGAAGTCTTGACTGTAGGGCCGATAGACAAACGGTCTCGGAGCTTCGTTGAGCGCGCGAATCCGGGCGGTGCTGGCGACACCGACAATCTGCCAATCGTCTCCGGCTCTTCGAAGATATTTGCCAATCGGATCCTGTCCCGACCAAAAACGCTCCGCAAATGCCTCGTTGATGATGACGACGCCAGTACCGTCTTCGACGTCCGATTCTAGGAAATTGCGCCCCCGGAGGATGCGTACGCCTACGACGTCGAAGAACCCAGCGTCCACGATGGCCCGATCCGCGGAGTGACCATCGCGGTTCGGTGGGTTATCCACTCCGTCGATCTGAAATTCCATGCTTGTGGTGCTGAGCTTGTTGAGGTGCAGATTGGTCGTGAGCCCGACCGTCGTCACGCCGGGGATTTGGGCAAACCGATCGAACATCACTCGTTGAAATGCCCGCGCTTCTTCCGCGTTATAACGCCGGTCGGGCATGCCGACGGTGAGCATTGCGGCCGGTTGATAACCGAATCCGGGGTCAACCGCTTGCGTCGCGTTGAGATTTCGTATGAACAATCCCGCACAAACGAGCAGAACCAGCGAGCCCGTCATTTGCGCCACGACGAGCGCGTTACGCAGAGTGAATCGCCCCGATCTACCCATTCCGGCGCTTTCGTCCTTGAGCGCCGTTGCGACATCGCCGTTCGTTGCCTGGAGCGCCGGGACCAAGCCAAACAACAACCCGGCTGCGATGGACGCCACGAGGCTGAACCCCAACACGGTGCCGTCCAGCCTGAGGTCGAGGGTGATTGGCAGTGGAAGCGGAATGTCCGCGTTCGCCAACAGGCGCACGGCGAACGCGCCCACGGCAATGCCCGCTGCGCCTCCGAGCAGGCTGAGGAGCGCCGCCTCCGTCAGCAGTTGCCCAATTAGTGTTCGCCGTGTGGCGCCCATCGCCAGGCGTACGGCAATCTCTTTTCGTCGGTCGAGCGCGCGTGCCAGGAGGAAGCTCGCCAGGTTCGTGCACGCAATGAACAACACCAATCCGACCACACTCATGAGAAGCCATGCGGAAGCATGGACGAAGCGGTCCATCGACGGAAAGACCACCACGTCTTTCGTGGGCACCAGCCTGAACTCGACATCGGAGTTCCACACCAGTTTCTCGTGAAGCCGTGACGCCAGGGCCGCCAAGGACGCGTGGGCCTGTTCCACCGTAACGCCGGGTTTGAGGCGTCCTTTCACCCACGTACCGTGGTTGCCTCTGGCCTCGAACTCGTCTCCCCCATCGCTCTGGAATTCGTTGATCATCATGAACGGCAGATAGATGTCGGGAACCAACCCGCGTAGGCTGCCCGGGTAATCCTCCGGCATCACGCCCACGACCGTGTAGAGACGACCGCTCACGCGAAGCTCTCTGCCCACGACCTCGGTGTCGCCCGCAAACGTCCGCTGCCAGTACCCGTGGCTGAGTAACATCACAGGATGGGCGCCCGGAGCGACATCGTCGTCGGGACCAAAGGTGCGGCCCAACTGTGCAGGGACACCGAGCATCGGGAAGTAGTTGCCGGTGATGACTTCGCCGAACACCATCTCGATCCCACCGTCGATGTCGAGTTGCACGAGCGCCGGGCGAATGGCTATGACACCGGTGAATACGTCTTCCGAGCCTTCTCTGAGATCTCTGAAGTCGGGGTAGGAGAAGAGGCCGTACGAAAATTCCGATGCCGAGCGGTAGACATCGACCAGTTCCTCGGGCGCCTGGAGCGGAAGGGCGCGCAGCAACACGGCGTTGACCACCGTGAAGATTGCGGTGTTGGCTCCGATACCCAGCGCGAGAGACACCAACGCGGTTGCCGTGAACCCGGGGTTCTGGATGAGGCGTCGGAATGCGTAGCGGACGTTCCGTCGAATCGTCAGAAGCATGGAGTCGCCTCTTGTTCTGAGGCGCGCAACGTGACGCGCGGGAGATGTCGAGTGGCGCTTCGCCTTTGCAATGAGGCGTCCTGCGGCGTGCTCGTCACCAAACGAATCCAATAATTCATCCACCGTGCGGCCGGACGCGAGCCCGTCGTGGAAGTGGGTAGCCAATTCTTCGGCCACGTCGACTTGCTCTTCGCCACGCAGCCCGCTTTGTTCTGCCACTGTGCGAATACGATCCCGCACGCGCGGTGTGAGTCCGGATGCTGCAAGGACACGCTCCAGGTCGCCGGGTTGCCTTGTCATCGCCTCAACCCTCCTTCTGATCCATGAGACCCAATCCCTCCATCGCACCGATCAGCTCGCGCCATTGTTTGCGCCGCTCCTCGAGGTACGTGACCCCCCTTTTTGTGAGCGCGTAGTACTTGCGCTTGCGGCCCGACGCCGAGGTCCTCCAGGTGCCGCCGATGAGGCCCTTGGCTTCGAGGTTGTAGAGGAGGGGGTAAAGGGTGGATTGGCCCATGGCCAGCACACCGTCGGTCTTGCGCGATACCGCTTCGACCAGCTGATAGCCGTACATCTCTCCGTGCTCCAGGAGTTGGAGGACCGCCACCGGCCCCGCACCTCGCATCAGCTCGCGTTCAATTGGCATAGACCACCTAAAACCTTTGTTGTCAACCAGTTAAGACAAGGTCCGTCACTAATACCATGTGTGGCATAGTATGCACTACGGGGCGATGCCTCGGACGGTTTCAGGGGGCCATCCGGGCCTGTGACTCCACTCACGGTGCGAACCACCTCCCGAACACCACATTGGACGTGCGCCAGTCCCCCGTCTTCGCGTGAGGTTCCTGAAATGAGTGCAGGCAAAGGTCCCGGCAAAGACCCGCGAAAAGACGCGGCCATCGTCGACAACCTGCTCGAGGATCTGTTTTTCAGCGATCGAGGCTCAAAGGGAAAATCGGGCGAATCTCCCGCCAGCCCCGCCACCCCTGCCACCTCCAGAAAACAGCCGCGACCCTCGGGTTCCACTCCGAAGCCGATCGTGCAGAAGCGACCATCGGTATCGGCTGCGTCGGTCGCTCAGCCCGACGGGAACGCTCGCGTGGGTACATGGGGGAGGATTTCGGTCGGTGTGCTCATTGCGATCGGCATGCTGCAGTGGCCGTACGACCACGCGTGCGGGTTCGACCTCGGATTCTACTTGACCGCGGTCGCCATGGTGTTGGTGTCGGCGGGGTGGGGTAGCGTGTTCTCCTGGAAGAACAGGATGCCCATGGCTCACGCTGTGTCGCAAATCCTCTTCCTCTGGGGCTTCATCCTCGGGGCGGGCCAAGTGCTGCCGCGTGTGGGGTACGCCAAGGACCTGGCGACCTGGCGCTGTGTCGCCACCCCGGCGCCGGTCGCGCCGGCCATCGTTCCCTCCATCTCTCCTGAGACCGATCCGGCCGACGAGGCCGCCATCCCCGCCGAGGAGACTGCCCCGACAGTGCCCGAAAACAGTGGCTGATCGGAGGGCTATCCGGCCTGGCCACGGAGGCGTAACTGTCTATGTTGCAGTACCTGAGTGCCTGCCCATCCCCCCACAGCCATTGCATCCAGCTCCGAATGGCGGGGCGATGGGCTCGATATTTTCCTTACCGGGCTCGATCCGGTGTCCAGAGTGCAGAGGAGTGATGACCCGCGTACGTGAAGGGTGATCGGGCGGTGACACAACCCATCAGACCCAGCAGCGCCGACGAGGGCGTCGTGGTCGAGAATCTCATGCAGGTTCTCCTGAAGGTCTTTAGCGCCATTCAACTCTACAATCCCAACAATCGGATCTATCTCCAAGCGCTGGACAACATGCGGGGGGCGTTCACGCTCGTGTGGCAGCGGTTGGATGAGCTGCAATTTGAAGTGTCGGAGACGACGCTGGTCTGGAATGACAACGTCGTCATGACGCAGGATGATAAGTTGGATAGCATTCCCTGGACATTGTTCAAAGACGGCGTGCGTTCGCTGACGATGTTACCGTCGATCGAGGACCGCGAGATCCTCGCGTTCCTGCATACCATGAAGGACGTCCGCACGCTGGCGGCCGAAGATCCGGACGATCTCCTAACATTGTTGTGGGAACAGAATTTTCAGCACCTGCGATATCGTTTTGTGGAGTTGGGGTACGACGACGTGCCTCGGATCAATCCGGAGGCCCTTGTGAGTGGGGGTGGTGGTGCGGTTCCCTCACCGGAGGAAACGCGACGGCGTCTCGAGAGCGATGTAGGACCTTCGGAGGAGACTCCTGCCGCCATCGCCCAGGTCGACGAGGCCGACTCCACGTTGTACTTCCTCGACGATAGCGAGATCAAATGCCTCCAGGGGCAGATCGATCGCGAATATCGGCAGAATCTTCGTGCCAATGTGCTGAAGATCTTGTTCGAAGTTTTCCAGCTGCAGGACAATCCAACCGTTCGCGGAGAGATCCTATCAATTGTCGACGGCTTTGTGCCACATCTGTTGGCGATTGGAGACTTTCATTCGGTGACGCTCGTCGTGCAACAGCTTCGCGAAATGCACGAACTCGCTGACGCGCTATCAGCCGAGCATCGCAAGATCCTCGCGATGATTCCGGTGAAGATTTCGAATCCAACGGCCCTGGGCCAGTTGATCCAGTCGCTCGACGACGCTGCCGTCCAACCGACCCCAGACGAAATATCGGAGCTGTTCAGAGAACTCGGTCCCCAAGTGTTGGACACCATCGTGGCTTGGATGCCGCAGTTGACGAATGAACGGGTTCGAGGAGTCTTGCGTGTCGTTGCGCGGAGGATCGTCGAGTCGCACCCCGCTCAGGCGGTGGCCGCACTCAGGGTGCAAGATGTGGTCGCGCTGCTGCAGGTGATGGAGATCGTGTCAACGCTCAAAGTGGAGCGGCTCGCGCCAGAGTTTGGCAAGTTGACGAAGCATGCCGATGTGCAAGTGCGCCGGTGTGCCGTGGATGCCCTCGGTGCCATCGGTTCGCCCATCGCGATGAAACAGATGGAGGCGGCCGCGGACGATGAGGATCAGGATGTGCGTGTGGCGGTGGTGCAGTTTTGCGTGCGGCACAACTACCCAGGGATCCTTCCGAGGGTCGAGACGGCGATCCAAAGCAGGCTCCTTCGCGGCGTTCCTCTCGCGCAGAAGCAACCTTTCTTCGAAGCATACGCCCTTTTCGTTGGAAATGCCGGAATCGCCCCACTTTATGATATGTTGAACGGCCGGCACGTGTTCCGGCGCAAGGACGATCCCGAGACACGCGCGTGTGCGGCGCTGGCCTTGGGTATGATCGGCACACCTGAGGCCAAGGCGGCCCTGGAAAAGGCTGTGCGAATCAAGGATCGCTTAGTGAAGAACGCGGTCAGAAACGCCCTTCGAGCAATCGGGATATGACCCAACCAAACAACATCCCGAAACCGAAAATCCGGCCGTCCATGGCGCAATCCATGGAGAGCTCTGAGGGAATCCTCCGCAAGCAGGGGCATGATTTTCTCATCGCGTTCTACAGTGCGCTACGGAGTCTCAAGCTGTATCCGGTGGAGAACGAGCAGGTGCAGCGTGCGCTCCACGGGATCACGCATATCGGGAAACAACTCTATGAGATCGAGAACGCGCTCGAGCTCAGGATTTCGCACGAATTCATTTATATCAACGCCGTACCTCTCCGACTCAACCTCGACAATTACGCGACGTTCAGTCACGTACTCACGACGCTACGCAAGTGCGGTATCGGGGCGGTCGAAGTCGAAGAAAACGTGCAGCGTAAAGAATGGCAGATTTTTCTTTCCCAGCTCTTGGCAAATGCGCCCCACGACGCCGTCCCGGATCTGTCGGGTCTGTGGCAAAAGATGGCCGATGCTGGGGTCACCAACATACTGCTGAAGCCTCCGCAGGAACACGACGAGCCGTTTAAGGATTCGGTAGAGGCGAAGGAGGTGGCCAAGAGAGCATATGAACGATCTGTTTCGGTAAGCAAGGAACTGATCAATGATGTGCGGATGGGGCGCACGGTGAGCGCGAAACGCGTCAAGCGCGCCGTCCAAGGTATCGTTGATCAGGTCTTGAGAAACGAAACCTCGCTCGTTGGACTGACGACAATCCGGGGATACGACGAGCAGATTTTCACCCATTCCGTCAACGTCTGCATCTTTGCGGTGTCGATCGGTCGGCGGATCGGCCTTACCAAGCTCCAACTCTACGACCTCGGTATGGCCGGTTTGATGCATGACTTCGGCAAGAGCCGGATACCCATCGAAATCCTCGATAGTGAGATGCCGCTCACGGACGAGCAGAAAGAGGTCCTGCAATCCCACACATGGCAGGGAGTGTTAACCCTGTTTGGACTTCGTGGTCATGGAGAGATCCCCTATCGCGCGATGGTTACGTCGTACGAGCACCACCTCAAGAATGACCTGAGCGGGTACCCTAAGATCATCGAGCCGCGCGAGTTGTCCGTCTTCTCCAAGATCGTCGCGGTGGCCAACGCGTACGACATTCCGCCGTCGCGTCCGTACACCAAGGGTGCGCCCCTCGAATCCACCGACGTGTTGCGAGAGATGTGGCAAGACGAAAGTCTCGGATACGATCGGACCCTGGTCAAAGCCCTCATCAACCTGTTGGGCATCTATCCAGTCGGGACGTGCGTGATATTGGATACCTACGAAATTGGCGTTGTACACTCCGCCAACCCCGACAGCTCTCAGCCGCATCGGCCAATCGTTCAGATCGTTTCGACCGCCTTGGGTGGTCGCCTGAGCGAGAAAGTGCTTGCCGATCTCACCACCGTGGATGACCAGGGCGACTACGAGCGGTCAATCATCCAGGTCACCGACGGCGAACGGTACGGCATCAACCCGTCGGACTGTTTCGTGTAGCGCGGGCTCCGCCACGGCTGCCTGCGCGCCACATCGACCGTCCAGCCCCGTCAGGTTTGCAAGGCCCTCTTGAGCAAGGCGATCTGGCCCGCGTGATAGAGGTCATGTTGAACGACTCCATGAAGGAGGTGGTAAAAGCTGCCATCCGCGCCCGGGGCTTGGTCTTCTAGTCGGTGGTCGCCGAGTTGGACGATCGCCTTCCTCAATTGCCGGTTTTGGTTCTCAAAATTCGTCCAAGCCACGTTCCATTCCGCAACGTTCAGTGAATTGCCGAGTGGCCAGTTTTGATCGTCGGGCAGGGGAGCCGAATCACCGTTAATGCGTCGTAGCGCCACCCCCTCCCATGCAGACATGTGAAACAGGAGTTCCCATATGCTGTGGGCATCGTGGACGGGTTTCGTGGTTGCCTGCTGAACCGTGACGTTTGCCAAGAGCTCCCGCACCGAAGGGCCGTGCCAGGCGTCGCCATCAACTGCACGGCGCAGCTGATCTTCGATTCGCTCCACCTCGGTCATATCATTTCTCACTGAAGAGTTGGTAGGGTAGGGGAACCCCAAAACTATGCCGAGGGGAGGCGTATCCCGCGGCAGGGTTGTCGTTCTATTGACCATACGCATATCAGAATTATTATTCTATTTATATCAGAATACGAATATCGATTCTAATCTAAGACAAAAACTCCTATGACAGCGGAAACCGTTGTACATCAACTAGTTAGAGAACCAATCCAAATTCGAAGCAGAAATACGATGGATAGGATTCTGACCGCGGCAGAGAAGCTGGTGGAAATCGGCGTCTTCGATCGAACCACGATCTCGGGCCTGGTGAAGCAGGCCGGAACGTCGGTTGGGGCGTTCTACTCACGGTTCAAGGATAGGAAGGCTCTGGAATGGGTTCTCCACGAGCGCTTCGTCGACCGGATAGCTGCGGAGGTGGCCAGCCTTACCGATTTCGGAAGGTGGTCGGGCCAGCCCTTCGTGACGGTGGTTCACGGTGTTGTGACCGGCCTGGTCGACCTGCTCCGACGTGAGCGCGGGGGGTTCCAGAGTCTGGCGTGCGGGTCGATTGGGGCCGGACGGGCCGTGGCTCCGCGGGTCCGCCGGATCGATCGGGCCATTGGCCATGGGGTGGAAAGATTATTACAGGAGTTCGATGGCGAGATCGTTCACCCACGGCCGGCGCTGGCCATCAGGATCGGCCTGACCATGGTGGTCGGGGCGGCGCGAGACCGTTTTGCTTACGGGGCCGACGAGCTACTGCCTGAGGGACTCGACACCGGCGAATTTGTTGCCGAGTTGGCTGCGGCCTATTTGGCGTATCTTCAGGGATCGGTCGCAATCCCGACGCGTCCGGTACCGATTTTCTGAGCTCTTCATGGACGCTAGCCGTCGCATCAAGCCTTCGCACCGGGATGTGTCCACGTGACCGAACGGGGCAGCTGGGTCCCGCCGCGCACCTATCATACCGGAGTGGGATGTGTCTCGGGGGCAGCGCCTTGTGAAAGCACCCGAACTCCGACATCGCGGGACCCCGCGGGTCGGGTGGGTGTTTACGTTTACGGCCGCGGTCTACAATCTGATGCGGATACGCACCCTGACCCTGGCCGGAGGCAGCCCCTGATGGGGCAGTGTGGGCCGCATTCGTCACGCCGACCGCACCGCGGGGGCGGTAATAGGGGACCGCACGCTGGTACACCGTCGTGTTACCCGGACAAACGCGGCCCACCATGAATTTTTCCGCAACCTGCTAGGTCTTCACGGGCACGTCTAACCTCGGTCAGCCCTTCGCTCTCTCGGATTTCGATGACCAAGCCGAGCACTGTTATCCAGCCGTCCGGCGGCGGAGCGTCGTTGAGCGTGAGATTGTGGCGGTCGATGTTGAGTTCGAGTGCGCGGTCGGCCGCGTCATTTTGCAACCGCAATTCCGAAGCGAAGAACTCCCCGTTGTCCGGTGCTTGCGGCACGTCGGCCGGCAGCCTGCGTGCCTTGATCGACAGGGGAATTTCTGCGGCGAGCGACTCATTGATGTAGCCCGCAAATCTTTCGAGGCTCAGCTCGTGACCCTCGCTACTTCGAAGGGCCGTCTCGCCGTCGAACCCAACAATGAGATCGCCAAGCTCGAGCGTGATGGAACTGGACGCGTCTGTGATGGACAAGCTCACAACGCGGCTACGGATCTCCTCGGGCGCGGCCATGGCCTCCGCCACCTTGACCTCCACCACCCGGGCCACCAGCCCATCCTCGCCGAGTTCGATCTCGACGCGGGCTGCGGCTGACTCAATGACCGATTCGAGATCGGCCACGGGAAGGTCGGTCGAGAACTCGACCGCGTCGTCAAAGGCGTCAGGCCCGACGCCTTGTGAGTCGACACACGCGGAGACGACTACCGCGAGTCCAAACCATTGCGCACCCCTGCGGAGGCGCGAAATCTGTTTCACTCTAAACATCAGGTACTCTCAATCGGTCTTCTGAGAACAGTTCCGCCGCTACACACGTGGCGGTACGGCACCAGCGGCGATTACTGCCGGTGTGGTCGATGCCGAATGCTGTGGGGTAGCATGATGTCGTTTTCAGGAATAGCCGGCGGTGATGGGTGGGCGCGGAGCTGCGTGATGGGGATCACAGGCGCAGGTGAGGCAGTGGAGGCAGGGAAGTCAGACGAGGCAGCAAGTGGTCCCTGCCTCTCCTGCCTCTGCGGCCTCTCCTGCCTCTCCTGCCTCTCCTGCCTCCTCTGCCTCACCTACCGCCTCTACCCACTCCAGATCCGCGAACGGGTCACTCGCTACGCAACGCCTCCATAGGGTCTGCGCGGGCCGCGCGGCGTGCGGGCACGTAACGTCCAGCACGGTTCCACGGCACAGTTCCAGCGCCGCCTCCTCGAACGGGAAAAACGCGGACGGTTCTCGAAAGAAAATGGAGAGCGGCGGTTTTCTCTGGTGTCATCCGACTAGACTATGCAAAAGGTGGGGCTTTGCAAGGCAAACCGTGCTATCTTAGAGGCGCCACGGGCACGTGAGATATGTCACAAGAGTGTCGTAGCGCCTTCGACCAGCTGAAGGTATCCTGCGGCCGCGCAGGGTCTCCCCGAATTCCGGAATGTGAGGTTGACCACTGCGCCTTCGCCTGACCTTCCTTATTAAGGAATGACATTCGGACCCGGGTCTGCAGCCGGGGTCGGGCAGGGATAACTGGAGCGGCGGTAAAAAGTGGACGTCCAAGCTCACAAGCAGCACGCGCAAGCGCTCGAGAAGAAAGGACAGACGGGAAAGGCGATCACAGCATATCGCCAGATCCTCGACCACCTCGAAGGGAGCAAGGACCTTCTTCGCGAGGTCCCGATGTTCGTCAAGGTGGGCGACTTGTGCTTCAATGAAGATGATAAGAAGACGGCCCTGGCAATGTACGATCGGGCCGCGCAGATGTATGCGGAGTATGGATCCGGCAAGAGTGTCATTGCGATCTGCAAGAAGATCCTGAAGGTCCTTCCCGAGGCAACCAACACACATGTTCATTATGCGCGACTGTTGATCGAGGAGGAACATATCACGGAAGCGCGCAAAGTATTGGTCAACTACGCCGAACTGTTCGACCTCCCGAAAGTGCAACGTGCCCTCGATTCGATGGAAGGCCGCTCGAAGAGCGAAATGGCAACGATGTTGGAGATGGTGCTCGAGATGGCCGACCTCGGCATGCCGGAAGCCGAATCCGCAGAGGATGCGGAACTGCTCGAGATCGCGGAGCTGAATGAAGAGGGGCAAGACGAAGACGGATTTGTCATCACCAAGGGGACGACCGATATGTTCGACGACCGTCCCGTGGCGCGTCAGAGTCTCATTACCGGCGACATTGCATCCGAGGTTGACGAATCGGACAGCGCCGAGAGCGAAGGAAAGAAAGAGTCGGCCTCGGACGGCTACGTTGTGAGGTCCGGGGAGGATTGGGAAATCGAAGAGTCCTCAGTGGAAGGGGGAGAAAAAGGCCCGGCGCTTGCAGCACCAGAGATCCCGTCGCCAGACGCACCCCCGCCAACCGCCGCCCATTCGGACCTGCCCAACCTCGACCTCGGCCCGCCGCCGGACGATAAGCTCTTGACGATGGAGGGTCTGGTTTCACTCGGAGATCAAAGCACCGGCGATCTCAGTGTGGACCGTTTTTCCGACGACCCGACGACCGGAAGGCCTCCGCCACGCCCGTCGGCGCCGCACGGCCGACCATCGGCAGCGTTTGGCCGCCCGTCGTCGGCGTATGGCCGCCCTTCGGCTGCGCATGGCCGCCCTTCGGCTGCGCGTGGCCGCCCTTCGGCGGCCCACCGCTCGCCTAGGCCTAGCCGAGTTACGAGACCGAAGAAAAACATCTCCAATTTCCAGGCCCTAATGGGTGTTGCCCTCGCCGTGGCGCTCGGTTTTGCCCTGACGAAGTTCGTTCCGTTTGGCTCGATGGGGTCTGGAGGCGCGGATGCACCCGCAGCTGGTTCCGCGTCACAAAACGACGCCACCCCGGTACCGGCTCGACCGGCACCCGTTCTGCCAAGCGACTCTGCGTCCGGCGCGATTCCCGCATTCGATTCCATTCTGGACTCGATTGACATCGACGTCGGAGGCGACAGTTTCCCGAGCCTCGCCGCCATCGATCTCGACTCCACCGTCGGGACCCTCCAGGCGGACTCGGCCCCCGCGAGCGAGCTGCCGAGCGTACCGCTCATCAGGGTGGAAGGACTCGTCGTTGAAACTATCCGCGCGCTGATCACACCGGGCAGGACGGGATCGCGCGTGATACAGATCCTCGATGCGGATGAACGTCTCACCCTCACGGTCTTCCCACTCGACGAAACCGCTGCTCGCGATCTCGTGGAGGGTGAGGTACAAGTAGCGAACATCACCGAGAGTATCGCACAGGGGATCGTTAGGTTTGGCGATTATGAGGTACGAGCGCGGGCGCCGATCAGTAGTGATTCGCTCGCTGTGTTGCTACAACAACTGGTTGAAGATCCGCCTTCCAGCTAGCTCAGCCGTCAGAGTCGTTTCGCCCCTTTGGTGGCGACGTATTGGCGCGTCGTCGGAGAACGTTCGCCAGTACCGCAAGGATGATCAGCCCCAACGTGAACGCGATGGATGGAGGCAAGGAAGTGTGGGTTAAGGTGCGACGTCGAAGTCGATCAATGTGGCCACATGGTCTTCAGCTTCCAAGAACTGCATGAAACCGGCGGCGTCGATCGAGGTGGTCTTGGCGTTGTCCAAGGGGTGAAAGTTCAGGGGTTCGTGTTCCAGGATCTCGCGGTCGATGGCGACTCGAACGGCACCCTCCTTGTCGTTGATTACACCGAATGGCGTAACGGCGCCGGGAACGACGCCGAGGTATTTCATCAAGCGGTCGGCGCTCCCGAACGAAAGTCTGCCCGCCCCCAGCCGTCCACCGAGGGCTTTGAGGTCGACGGTCCGATCTTCAAGACACACGACCAGCCACATCGCACCCTTTTTGTTTCGAAGAAAGAGGTTTTTCGTGTGGCTCCCGGCGATCTTTCCCCGCAGCGCTTTGGCCTCTTCGACCGTGAACACAGGCGGGTGATCAACCGTGCGAAAGTTTAAGCCGAGACCCTCCAACCGGCGGAACAGTCCTTCCGGGGTTTTGGGGGCCGAGCCGTCTATCAATAGATCCTGTTCGTGATTCATGTGCTTATGGGCTAGGGGTTGCCGATGCCTTGCTTCCACCCTCGAACCGCGAGGTGCCGGCCGTGGTGATGCCCCACCACACGGAAGATACAAAGATCAGCACGCCGATGGCGTGGACCACCCGTGCGATGCCTTGATCCTGTTCCAACAGGGCCAACCGCCACAGCAAGTACGCCCAGTCGTGCTCACCGCCGCCTACGAGTGGTAGCAATTGGGCGCGTGCATCACGGACGTAGACGGAGATGTTCCAGAAGTTCTGGGCTACCCACCACAGCGCGACTGATGCTGCATGCCGGTCTCGTTGCCGCACGAAGTACACGACGAAGACGGTTGGCACGATAACTTGAAATAGCGTTCCGCCGAGCGCACCGATGAATTCACCGAACGGACCGAAAAGCAAATGTCCGGTCTCGTGGATGGCCAAGTCGACATTGTCGATCAGCCGATAGGTGCCTGGGCTGCTAAGCGAAACGAAGCCGTAGATCCCGAGGGCAGCGGTCAGCACGAGTCGCGCGAGGCGGGACAGTTCTTGTGGTTTCAATGAATCTGCCGCTCGATGGTTAGGAATCGAACATTACCCGACTGTATGCTATGATCATCCGTTGATAATAGGCGTCGACGTTCTGATGTAGGTGACCGCAATCACAGGGAGGATGGCGAGTTTTACATCTGGTCCCAGCCCCAGATCGCGTATTGGGCAGCTTTGTCGATGTTATGGCCGCACTGCTTCAAGGTGAGCAGGATGTTGCCTCGGTGATGGCTCTCGTGAGCAATGAAGTAGCCGAGTGTGGTAAAGATGCCCTTTTTAAAGCCGCGACGCTTCGGTTCCCCCGCGAGGACTGCCGCGAGGAAGGCTTCCACTCCCTTGCTGGAAGCGGAGAAGGCCTTGCGGAGTTGGGCTTTGGACGGAGTCACCTTCGTTGCAAACTTGTCGAGTCCTTCCGCTAGATCTTTCGCGCGCTTTTCCAGGTGCCACACCCGAACGTTGTGCACATGGGCGAACTGGCGGGCGACGTCGCGTCCACCGCGTTTTGAAAGCGTACACCTCATGCCCGCATCGCTGATCTTGTCGATGAGAAACAGGTTGATTCGGTTGTTTGTGCGCCAGGCTTGCATTAGTTCGTCACGCATGGCCACTTTCCTCCAGGCGCGGGTGCGCCCGGGCGGATATTCGAGTATGCAGTCGACTCTCGAGCGGAGTACGGCTCGCATTGGCGAACGGCCGGCCGTTAGGAGACTTGCTCATTCAATCGGGTAATGGTCGGCGTCGGCGAACACGATCAACCAGTCTGTGCCATGCCGCTCCCACACGAGCGTCGTTGGCCCGGTGGACCGCAGAATTTCTCCCGATTCGGTTACGATCGAATCGCGAAACGTAAACGAAACAACGGCAGCGTTCGGACCGAGAACACGAACGACCAGATCGGTCCACCGAGGCTCGAAATGCTGAAATGTGACCATGGTGGCGCGGATACTCCCGACGACGGCGTCGTACGATGTGCGAACGCCGTCGATGTACATGGAGAAGTCCGGCGCCAGGTGGGCGATGGTGCGCTCGGCGTCGCGGGCACGCTCGGCAGCCTGAAACGCCCGGGTTGCGGAGTCGACCGAGGCGCCAATGGCGGTGCGGTCGGCGTCGCTCAACGCACCGCCATCGGACGAGCACGCCGCGGCGGTCAGCAGGATCGTGCAGCCAACAATCCAGCGTTTCATCCACCCGAAGCCGCCACTGAGCATACCAGGAGGGAGTTGGGAGCCCCAACACAATAACGCCTTCCCCGGAAATGCCGGATGAACCGAAAAAAGGACGCTCCAGGACAGCTGGTGATTCACGGTCTGGCCGACGCGATCAATGCTTCGATGAAAGCCCCGAGTATGGACGACTGAGGGTTTCCAAAGAGGTTCCAGCTGTTGACGACTCCGATCAGATCGTACTCTGGAAGGACGAGCAGATACTGCCCGCCAAACCCGAGGCCGGCCCATATGTCGACCCCGTCCCGATCGAGCCGCCACCACTGATAGCCGTAACCCCAGCCCAGGGCGTTGATCTGTTCGGCCTGGATCGCCGTCGAGCGTTCAGTCCAGCCCTCCGGCAAAATGCGCTGCCCATCCCACGTTCCACCGCGCAAGTATAGATATCCGATCTTGGCGAGTTGCTCGGCTTCCAGGTAGAGACCGCCTTCCGTATCCGGCAAGCCTTTTGGGGTTTTCTTCCAATGATAGTCTCGAATGCCGAGCGGGCCGAACAGATGTTCTTCTGCGTACTCGTCGACGTAGCGCCCTGTAGACTTCTTGATGATTCCGGACATCAGGTGGCTACCGCCGCTATTGTAGACCCACTTCTCACCCGGGTTGGCGTCCGTCGGCTGGTCGAGGGTAAACTGAATCCAATCCTCGCTCGCCTCGAGTTGTCCCGTCGTGTTTGTCTCGTCGAGTGGGCGATCGTTTTCGTGCCACTCGATTCCCGTCCGCATGGTCAGGAGTTCATCCAGCGTGGCACGGTGGAGCCGCTCGTCCACACCCGAAAGGTCGTAGTCTTCGAAGAACGACAGCAACGGGACCAACGTCTCCTCAATTTCGCCGCGGCCAATCGCAACTCCAATCAATGCCGACGTGACCGATTTGGTCACCGACTGCAGCGTATGGACGTCACGTCCTTGATAGTATGGGTGCCAATCGGGGTGGTAGTAGTTGAACTCGTGCAAATCCGATGAGTCGCGACACGTCGCCACGCCACAGCCAAGCATGCCCTCATGCCCCCTGCTTATCGTCCGATAATCATTCTCGTACCGCTCGTTCATGACGAGGTATCCGTTGCGCACGACCACCAAGCGGTCGATGTAACCATATGTCCCCGAGCCAATCTCATCGTGAAGCTCGGTGAGCGACGCCGATTGGAGACTCTGTGCCTCGAGCGTAGAGGTGGCCCAGCCGTCGGTAGGCCAAGGAGTTTGATCGCCCGCGCTGCAGGCACTGACAACGAGGACGGTCGCAAGGAGTCCAAACCGTTGAGACATTGACGCATGCATAATCGTGTGCAATCCGAGCCTCCTCTCGAGTTTCCTATCCAGGGTGCTTGATGAATGTTCCGTCATGCAACTCGGCATACGCCTGCTGCAGCTCGTCGTGTGTGTTCATGACGATCGGACCTTGCCAGGCCACCGGTTCCTTGAGTGGCTTGCCCGATACCAGCAAGAACCGGATGCCCTCTGGCCCGGCTTCCACCGTTACGTCGTCACCTCGGTCGAACAACACGAGCGACCGGTTTCCCGCGTCATATGATACCACCGGATCCGCATCACCTACGTGCTCCGTTTTGACTGGCAGGGGGTCGGAGGACTCGCGGAAATTCCCACTTCCCTCGAATACGTAGGCAAACCCCTGCCGGTCGGTTTCGACGGGCAGGGTCTTGCGATGCTCGGGCGGCACCCACACGTCGAGATACCTCGGATCGGCCGCGATGCCATCCACAGGACCTCTCTTGTCCCAAAAGGATCCGCAGATGATGCGCACACGGGTACCATCGTCGTCCGTTACCTCGGGGATGTCTTGGGACGAAACGTCTTGATAGCGCGGCGCCGTCATCTTGAGTGAAGAGGGAAGGTTGGCCCAAAGCTGGAAGCCGTGCATCTGCCCATGCTGGTTTCCCTGGGGCATTTCCTGGTGAAGGATGCCGCTGCCGGCGGTCATCCATTGTACATCGCCGGCGGCCAGGGTGCCTTCGTTGCCCAAGCTGTCGCCGTGATTGACGGTGCCTGCCAGGACGTAGGTGATCGTCTCGATACCTCGATGCGGATGCCATGGGAAGCCAGCGAGATAGTCGCTTGGATTCTCGTTACGGAAGTCGTCGAGCAGCAGAAACGGATCGAAGTCGTCGGTATTTCCAAATCCAAACGCGCGCCGCAACCGTACACCGGCTCCTTCTATTGTTTGTGTCGCTTCGACGATTCGCTTGATCGGGCGTATGGACATGGGTCTCCTGCCTCTTAGGCGTTCGATTTCTTAACGTAGGCCACTTTGAGTTCAATCAGTCATCGCAACATTCGAGTGCAGTTTATCTGCTGGCGTACAGAACTTCAATGTTTTTCTAGGTCGTTGATTTAGACGTAATGCTACAGCATTGAGATCTGCCTGAGAGTGAACGGATAAATCAGTACCCTTCGGAAAATACTGACGCAATAAGCGGTTCGTGTTTTCGTTCGTCCCGCGCTGCCAAGGGCTCTGTGGATCACAAAAGTAGACTCGCAAATTAGTGGCGACCGTAAATCGCTTGTGTTGGGCCAGCTCCATGCCGAGTTATTTTCGAAAGTTGTGGATTGGAGGAATGAGAAAGGCGGCGTATCCTTTCGTGTAGTCAGTTGAAACGTACACGAGATCCGGTTGTGACGACCGGAGAAAGGACACGCCACCGATGTTGAGGATAATAGAGAATGCGTCTGAGAGCAAAGGGAACGGACTGTTCGCAGACCTGGACGAGCTTGCCAGAGAGGGAGCTCGGCGGATGCTGGTGAGTGCGTTGGACGCGGAAGTGACCGAGTATGTCGAGCGATATCGGATTGAGCGAGACGGAGAGGGCCGCGCCCTGGTGGTGCGCAATGGCAAAGCCCGTCCCCGCAAGGTGACGCTGGGTGCTGGTACGGTCACGGTGACCGCGCCACGGGTGCATGACCGTCGTATGCGGGCGCAGTTCACGAGCAAGATTTTGCCTCCCTATATGCGGCGGTCGCCGAAGGTGGCGGAGGTCTTGCCGGTGTTGTATCTGCGCGGTCTGTCGACGGGAGATTTTCGCGAGGCGTTGCCGATCTTGTTGGGTGAGGACGCATCAGGCTTGTCCCCGACGACGATCACGCGATTGACGGCGGCGTGGGAGGGGGAATACCAGGCGTTTCGCCAGCGTGATCTGCGTGATCGGGAGTATGTGTACGTCTGGGTCGACGGGATCCACTTCAACATTCGCCTCGAGGCCGACCGGCTGTGTACGCTGGTGATGCTGGGCGCCCGGGCGGATGGGACGAAAGAGCTGATCGCGGTGGAGGACGGCTATCGGGAGAGCACGGAGAGCTGGTTGGCGGTGTTGCGCGATCTGAAGCGTCGGGGGATGCGGGCCCCGGTGCTGGCGATTGGGGATGGCGCGTTGGGGTTCTGGGCAGCGGTGCGGGAGGTGTGGCCGGCGACGCGGCAGCAGCGCGACTGGGTGCACCGGATGGCCAACGTGTTGGACAAGCTTCCGAAACGTTTGCAGCCGGCGGCGAAGCGGGTGTTGCGCGAGATGATGTATGCGGAGTCGCGTGCGGAGGCCGAGGCGCTGGTCGAGCGTTTCGCCACCGCGTATGCGGCCAAGTATCCCAAGGCGGTCGCCTCGCTCACGCGGGACCAGGAGCACCTGTACAGCCATTTTGATTTTCCGGCCGAGCATTGGAAACATATCCGTTCGACGAACGTGATCGAGTCTGCCTTCGCGACGGTCCGGTTACGACAGCGCGTGACCAAGGGAGCGGGCTCGCGGAGCAAAGGGCTGACGATGGCGTTCAAGCTGTTGGAGATGGCGCAGCAACGTTGGCGGAAACTCAACGCTCCAGAACTTCTCCCCCTGGTGTTGGCAGGAGAACAATTCAAAGATGGTATGCAGGAAACTGACAAAGAGAACACGGATCGGAAGGTCGCCGCTTGATCACTCACCGATCCACAACATTTGACAATACCTCCTCCATGCCCCGATCCCAGGTTAAGGACCGCCGGAGTTCGGACGGTAGTTTCTTGACGTGTTTGCTGAGTGCTGATACGACGGTTTCGGAGTCCTTGCCATCCACTTTGACCAGCATGGTAAATCGGGATTGGCGTTCCACGAGTGTGGCAATATGGGTGTTCTTCGACCCAGCGATCAGGTCGCCTTCCCAATGCCCAGGGATTGCACGGTCTTCCACCGATGCGGGGCGGTCGCGGATGGAGACGCCATCGATGATCTGGCCCCGAGGTTGCCCTTTCGTGGTGGCGTTCTTCGCGTGCCGCATCACGCGGTGCGATCGCAGATGCTTGATCAACTCGCGTTTCAGGACCCCACGCGCCTGGACAAACAAACTCCGATAAATGGTCTCGTGCGACACCCGCATGGTCTCGTCATGGGGAAAGGTCCGCCGCAGCCAGCCCGCTATCTGCTCCGGCGACCAATCAAGACGCAGTTTCTCGGCAACGATCCGCTGCAGTCGCACGTGCTGCGCCAGCCGACAGCGTTTGGGACGACGGGCCCGCTCCCAGGCCGCCGTGTCGGCATCGGCCGCACGGTACCCGTTCCAGCCGCCATGCCGCGCGATCTCGCGACTCACCGTTGATGGCGATCGACCAATCGTTGCGGCAATCTGCCGCATGGGACGATCCGCCGCGAGGCCACGCGAGATCTCTTCTCTTTCGGCCATCGTCAGCGCAAGGCGCGAGCGCCGCCGACGCGCTGGGCATATACCTCCGTTTGTCTTCAGTACACCAAACACCGATCCCGCATGCTTGCCGAGCGCGCGACCAATATCACTCAGCGACTCTCCCTTTTTCCAACGTCGCCACAACTCCGCCTTCTGGGTCGCGGAAAGGCCAGGACGTCCTAACCGTGCCATGAACAACACCCTCCAAATCGGTGAAATAATACAGGGTGTTGCAATGACCTGCTGAATCCACCACCGAATCTTTGATCAATTGGGTCAACACGTCCATGTCGACATCGTCCAGTTGTTTTATGTAGAGGCAGGATTTTCCGGTCTTGTGTTTGCCCAGCTTCTTCAACAGCGCGTTGTACTTTTGGAATCCCGCCATGATGTAGAGCGTGAGGTTCTGCTTGCGAGGAGGAAAGCGCACTTGGAACCAGTCAGCCTCGCCGCCGCTCGCGTATTGGTAGTGATAGCTTCCAAATCCGACGATTTCCGGACCCCACATCTTGGGGTTCGCTCATCGGCGGCATTACTTCATGATAACCTACGACGACAGCTGCGTGGTCGTCAAACCACGGCCACCTCCCCCTTCCCAATCCCATTACATTCCCTCCCCATGATTGCCACCTCCAACCTCGCCAAGTCTTTCGGTGACCGGACCCTCTTCTCCGGAGTGTCGCTTCAGCTCAACGCTGGAGAGCACTACGGATTAGTGGGTGCCAACGGTTCCGGCAAGACGACGCTCCTTCGCATCTTGAGCAACGATCTGGAAGCCAGCGAGGGATCGGTTTCTGTTGCCAGGCGACTGCGGGTCGGGGTGCTCAGCCAAGATCAGTTTATCCACGAGAATCACGCCATTCTCGAGGTGGCTCTGATGGGCAATCCAGAGTTGTGGGCGGCGATGGTGCAAAAGGAGGCGATCCTTGCCAAGGCGGATACACATTTCGATGCAGACCGTTTTTCGGAAGTAGAGGAAATCGTCCAGCATCACGACGGATACGCCGCCGAGGCTCGGGTTGCCACCGTTCTCGAAGGTCTCGGTATTCCGGCGCAGGTGCATCGTGATCCAATGTCTACTCTTTCCGGTGGATTCAAGCTTCGGGTGTTGCTGGCTCAAGTATTGGCCAGCGTTCCCGATGTCTTGTTGCTCGATGAGCCCACCAATCACCTCGACATCATCGCCATCCGCTGGCTCGAGACCTTTATGCGGGATTTTGCCGGGGTCTTGGTTGTGATCTCTCACGATCATCGATTCCTCGACAACATCACCACCAACATTCTGGATGTCGATTACGAAACGGTGTTGTCCTATCGTGGAAACTACAGCACGTTTCTCGAAGCCAAGCGGGCCGAACGCGAGCGGCGAATAAAGGACATCACTGCTCGGAAGCGTGAGATCGCGCACCATCAGCAGTTTGTGGATCGCTTTCGCGCAAAGGCGAGTAAGGCGCGCCAGGCACAGAGTAGAGTCCGCATGATCGAGAAGAGAGCAGACGCGTTGGAGGAGCTTCCAGACAGCTCTCGCCGATATCCCACGTTTGGGTTCGAGCAAAGACGCGACAGCGGTCGCGATGTAATCACTATCAAGGGAGTCAAGAAAGCGTTCGGCCACAATACCGTACTGCACGGCGTGGATCTTCTCGTGCAGAAGGGCGATCGGTTGGCGATCATCGGGCCCAACGGCATCGGCAAATCCACGCTTCTCAAGATCGTCATGGGGGAGGAGGCCGCGGACGCGGGTTCGGTGGAGTGGGGATATGAAACACATCCGGGTTATTTCGCACAGAATTTTCAAGAAGAGTTCAAAACACTCACCGGCACCGCCGAGGAATGGGTGTGGAATTTTTGTGCGGGCAGGGACATTGGTTTCGTGCGCGGTCGGATGGCGCAGATGCTTTTCTCCGGCGACGATGTGAAAAAACGGTTGTCGGCCCTCTCCGGGGGTGAAGCCGCCCGTCTGATCTTCAGCCGGCTTACCATCGAGAGGCCGAACGTGCTCGTGTTGGACGAACCAACCAACCATCTGGACCTCGAATCGATCGAGGCATTGGTGGAAGGGCTCAAGACCTATGCCGGCACGCTCATCCTCGTATCGCACGATCGCTGGTTGGTTGGCCGGTTAGCTACACGTATCGTCGAGATAAAATCCGACGGTATCAGAGATTACCCAGGTACATACGAAGAGTACGTTCATGCATGTGGTGACGATCACCTGGATGTAGACACCGTGATGCTGAAGATCAAAAAAGCAAAGCGGAAAAAGGATTCCACCGATCCGGCCAAGCTGGGAACCCAAGACCGCAAGTCAACGTCCCAACGTGGCAACCCCAAGGCTCTCCGGAAACAATTGCAGGCGCGGCAAGCTGAGCTCACTACCCAAATCGAAGCGGCTGAGGCTCGTATCAAAGAGATCGATGCGATGTTCTGCGAAGCGAACTACTTCGAGCAGACGCCACCTGCCGAGGTGAGAAAAGCGGAGGCTGAGCGGAACGGCCTCGAGCGTGAAGTCAGCGAGCTCCTGGCGGAGTGGGAGCAAATAGAGGAAGAGGCGGACCGCTAAGAACGACGTAAGCGATGCACAAGGCTAACGCCGTACGGCTTTGTCCAGTGAATCGTAGCCATACGCTCGCGCGATACGCTGCTTCAGCTCATTCGTGATGATACTGCCGTTTCGAGCGTTCGTCATGATAGCGAATCCGTAGCCTTTCACCTTATGTGCCACCAGTAGACATCTGAACCCCCAGTTGCCCCCGCCATGGCGGAAGTACCATCCCTGACCTTCTTTGGTGACCGAGAACCCGACAGCATAATCGCCTACACCGACGGGGCTCAACATCTCTTGGACCATCATTGGTGAAAGCACGTTATTCGCTTCACCTCGTAGGGACTTTTGCACTTCAATGGCGAAGTTCGCCAAATCCGTCGGCGTGGTCCATAACCCCGCGGCAGCAAGTTCGGGGTAAACATGCCATTTTACACCCATTGCCTGGCCTTTGCCGTCGTGAGCGCGAGCCGCGTTTTGATCACGTTCGGGGGGCAGGGGTTGCTCGAAGGTACTTTGCGTCATGCCGGCCGGCCCCAATACGTATTCCTGAAGAATCTCTGGATAGGGTCTGCCGATCACATCGGTCAGTGCGAGCTGCAAGATCGTTATGCCACCCCCGGAGTAATGGAATGCGGTCATTGGACGTCTGACGAGCAACACCGGCCCCACATTCGAAGGTTTATCGTTGTTGAGGATCTGGATTGTCGTTGGGCGAGGGTCGGACGGATCATAACCCGGAAAACCAAACCCGTCGCCCAAGCCGGAGGTATGGCTGGCCAGCATTCGGACGGTGACAGACTGATCCTTCGTGAACGGGCTTTCGGGTAGTTCCCACGATGTCAAGATGGTATTGATGTCGTCATCTATCGAGAATTTCCCGTCTTGTGCAGCTTTTAGAAGAGCCATCGCATTGACGGGTTTGCTGATGGAGGCTGCCTGAAATAATGTCTCGGTATTGACGGTTGCACCTGTCTCCACATCTGCGATACCATACCCTTTTGCCCAGTGAATTTTGAAGTCCTTGATGACGGCGATACTGACACCAGGAACCCCGAATCGATCCATCAGCTCATAGATGGTATGTGAATCAAGTCCTTGCCTATCGGGGTGTTGTGCCTCCTCGATGGCTTTGATTAACTCGTCTGTGGAATCCTGGCTCAGTGCGTAGCTCGGAACGCACCACAGAGTGAGCAGGAACACCATGGACAATCGTACAAGTCTCATCGCAATCACCTCCAGAGCTCGAGCACGGGTTGTATCGATTTTGATTTCGACGGTCGTGCGGTAAGACAGTTAGCTGCTGCGCTCCAGAAATGTAAGGTTAGGCAAGGAAGCGGCTGAGGATGCACTGCCTCAGACCTTCGTCGCTCCCCGGCGCGCGCCGCGGGAGCGACATTCGGCTAGATCAGGAAGCCCCCAAATTGCCGCACAGCGGTGTCTTTGGGACCGTTCCAACTCGTCTTGTAGGGCCCTTGACCTCGAATTACATTGCCCAAGGCTCGCGGCCTCTGGGTCCCGAGCCGCTGCGCGGGCGTAATTCAGTGGTAGAATGTCAGCTTCCCAAGCTGGACGTCGCCGGTTCGAGCCCGGTCGCCCGCTCCTAACGGAAGACGCCGACCAATCCGTCGGCGTCTTTTTTTACCCGCAGCCTTCGACGCCGCGTCATGCCCCGATCTCGGACCGAAAAATTTGTCCTCACCGGCTACGGCGAATCGACCACCGCCGGCGAAGCCACCGTCGTGCACTTCGACGGCGGCGAGCGCATGGCGCGCGCAGGGAAGGGAATTGCGATGGCCTGGGGCGCCGCGTTGGTGAGCGTGTTTATCCCCGTTGCCCACTTTCTGCTGGTCCCGGCATTGTTCCTGGCTGGTTTGGTAGTGTTTGCGAAACGGATGAAACGCAGGGTAGTTGTAGACACCGTCCGCGGAGCGTGCCCCGACTGTAATCACGAACAGACGTTCGACACCTCAACCGTTTGGCGCTTGCCCATGCACCTTACGTGTGCGAACTGCCACCGACTTCTGACAGCAAGTCCGAGGTCTACTTATTAGGCAGCTTCGGGTATTGAGATAGCCACGGGAAACCGCGGTGACCGGTTACCGGTTACCGGTCACCGACCCCCGGACCCCGCGGTGCGGTGTGGCGGCAGCGGTTCGCCCCCCATTACCTTCCCAGGCCCCATTATATATGGACCATGGTCAGAATCACCGCCGTCGCCCCCGATTCCATCGGCGCCGAGTTGGGCCTGAAGCCCGGCACGGAACTGCTGTCGGTCAATGGTCGGGAATTGCTGGATTTTCTCGACTGGGAGTTCCTCTCGGCCGAGGACCGGTTCGAGGTGGAGGCGGTGCTTCCGGGTGGGGAACAGGTGGTGTTCGATATCGAGCGGCCGGAGGGTTATCCGATGGGGATCGAGCTGGAGCCGCCCCGCATTCGTCGCTGCGGCAACAGGTGCGATTTCTGCTTCGTGGACGGGCTGCCGGAGGGCTTGCGAGACACGCTCTACATCCGAGACGACGACTACCGGCTCTCCTTTCGCCACGGCAACTTCGCCACCCTCACGAATCTGAAAGAGTCGGACGTCAAGCGAATCCTCGAGTATCGTCTATCTCCGCTCTATGTGTCGGTGCACGCCACCGATCCGGTGGTTCGGCGTCGTCTGCTGCGCAACCCCCTCGCTCCGGACATCATCGAACAATTGACGCGATTCGCCGACGGCGGGATCAGATTTCACACTCAGATCGTGCTGCAACCCGGCTTGAACGACGGGGCGGTGTTGGAGCAAAGTCTGCAAGATCTCTACGCACTCGGCGATCCGGCGCTTTCCGTGTCGGTGGTTCCGGTGGGTCTGACGGAGTTCAGCAAACACGGCCTGGTTCGGGAGCCGACCGCCGGAGAGTGCCGCGCCGCCGTGGAGACGGTAGAGCGGCACGCCAAACGCGCCGTGGAGGAGCGGACGCACCGCTGGGCTCACGGCTCCGACGAGCTGTACGTGGTTGCAGAGTTGCCACTCCCCCCCGCCGAGGCCTACGGTGAGTTCGATCAGGTCGAGAACGGGGTGGGCAGTGTCAGGTTTCTCGAGAAGCGCATTACGGAAGCGGCCGGAGACCTTGCCTCTCTAAGGAATAAGAAACTCGGCGTGGTCACCGGCACCGGCATGGGTAAGCTAATGCCCATGGTCCTTCCGCTGTTGGAGGAGCACACGGGAGGGTCGTGCGAGTTGATCGTACTGGACAACGAGTTGTTCGGACCACGTGTAACGACCGCCGGTCTCCTGCCGGGCGCGGCCTTTTGCGCCGCGCTAGGGGAGAGAAACGATCTGGATATCGTTCTGTTGCCCGCGGAAGCCGTGAACGACGACGATCTTTTCATCGATGACATGCCGCTGGCCACGGTCATCGACGCGCTGCCGGCTGAGGTACGCCGCTCGTACGACTTCGTCGACGTTCTGGCGCAGGTGGGCGCGTGAGACAAGCCACCGTTGCTATCGTCGGGCGGCCCAACGTCGGCAAGTCCACACTCTTCAACCGGATCATTGGGGGCCGGCGGGCGATCGTGCACCCCCGGGCCGGTGTCACGCGCGACCGCCACTTTGCCCCCACCCATTGGGCGGATAAGGACTTTTGGCTGGTGGATACGGGTGGATGGGTCGTTGGCGATGACCACCCTGTCACGCGTGGGATTCGGGAGCAGGTCATGCTGGCCATTGGTGACGCCGACGTTGTGGTGTTCGTGGTCGATACGGAAGCTGGGGTGCACCCAGCCGATCAAGAGGTCGCCGAGCTGCTCCGACCCGAGCAAGACCGTGTCATTTTGGCGGCAAACAAGGCCGATGACCTGCCAAACGATTACTCCTACCACGCCTTTCACGAATTGGGGATCGGCGAGCCCCTCCCGGTTTCCGCCGCGACGGGGAAGGGGAGCGGCGATCTCCTGGATCGCATCGCCGCCCTGCTGCCGGGTGCGCCCCCGGAGGAGGACGACGACGTCATCCACGTGGCCGTGATCGGGCGTCCGAACGTCGGAAAATCGAGCATCGTGAACCGGCTGCTCGGCGAGGATCGCTCGATCGTGGCGCCGCAGCCGGGCACCACGAGAGACGCCGTCGACTCCCCCTTGCGGTACCACGGACGGACGCTCAACTTCATTGATACTGCGGGGTTACGAAGACGACCGAAAGTAAAAGATGACGTAGAATTCTACTCTGCGGTACGTACCGAACGAGCCATCCAGCGGGCCGACGTGTGCGTCTTGGTGGTGGACGCAGCCGTGGGTGTGCCCGCTCAGGACTTGCGGGTGGCGCAACAGACGTGGGAGCAGGGCGCGGCGCTCATCGTGGCCGTCAACAAGTGGGATCTGGTCTCTGACAAGGACGCCAACACGGCCGAGCGCGGGAGGAAGGAGCTAGCAAACCGCGTTCCGTTCTTTAAGCACGTTCCGTTTGTGTACACGTCGGCGACGAGCGGACTGCGCGTCCGGAATCTGCTCGATCTCATCGTCGAGGTGGCGCAGACACGTCAACGGCGCATCGAAACGGCAGAAGTTAACCGTGTGTTGGAGCGTCTCGTGCAACGTCAGCAGCCGCCGCAGGCGGTTGGCAGGGAGGTAAAACTGCTGTACGTGTCACAAATTGGCACGGCGCCCCCGACGTTTGCGATCGTGACGAGTCGTCCGGATGCGATTCCGGAATCGTACCAGCGATATCTGGTGAACGGATTTTACAGGGAGTGGAGATTTGTCGGCACGACGATTCGCCTGAAGCTGCGGCGTCGCCGTGATCGAAAATGAATCTTGTCCTGATAATCGGTTTGGCGTATCTGGTCGGCGCTATTCCGATGGGCCATATCGTGGCGAGATACGGTGCCGGAATCGATCTTCGCCAACAGGGGAGCAAGAATCTCGGTGCAACAAACGTCTACCGCGTGTTGGGTTGGAAGTATGCGATTCCCGTTGGACTGTTCGACGTGGCAAAGGGTTTTGTTCCGACTTACTTTGTCGCGCCGTTGGTTGGCGCGGCCGACTGGATTCCGCTTGCGATTGGACTCGGAGCCATCTTGGGACACGTGTTTCCGGTGTATCTAAAATTCTCTGGCGGAAAGGGAGTCGCCACGGCCGCGGGCGCGTTGCTCGGCGTGGCTCCCACAGCGACGCTGGTCAGCGTGGCTGCGTGGGGAGCGCTGGTGTTCGCAACCGGCATCGTCTCTGTCGCGTCCATGTCGGCAGCGCTGGTCTTCCCGATGGCCGTTTGGGCGTTAACGCCCGAACGCACCACCCTGCTGTACGCAGGTGTCGCGATCGCGTTTTTCATCGTTTTCAACCACCGCGCCAACATCCGACGGATCGGCGCCGGTGTCGAGCCGCGGTTCGGCCGGCACAGGCGGGGCGGAGGGGGAGGGGGAGGGGGGGGCGCCTAGCTCATGCAAATCGGCGTCGTTGGCGCGGGGAGTTGGGGCACCACGCTCGCGGACATGTTGGCCGGCAATGGCCACGATGTGCGGTTGTGGGCGCGAGAGGCCGAAGTCGTCGAGTCCATCAGAAAAGACCGCGTCAACGCCATATTCCATCCTGATAGCCCGCTGCACGAAAGCATCGAGGCGTCCGGCGAAATCGCCGAGGTGGTTTCGAGCGCGGAAATCGTGGTTTCTGCGGCCCCCTCGCACGCGGTGCGCGCGGTGGGCCAGCAGATAGCCGACGCGATCGGGTCAGCAACACCGCTTATCGTGAGCGTCTCGAAGGGGCTCGAGCCGGCGACCCACCATACGATGACGCACGTCCTCGAGGAGTTGGTGCCCCATTGTAACGTCGTGACCCTTTCGGGTCCGAGCTTCGCTCAGGAAGTGTACCGCAGGCGGCCTACCGCCGTCGTCGCCGCTTCCGCCGACGTGATCGCCGCGGAAAAAACCCAGCGGAGTTTCTCCAACAGCTACTTCCGCGTGTATACAAGCACCGACACGCTGGGTGTTCAGTTGGGTGGCGCCCTGAAAAACGTGGTCGCCATCGCGGCCGGTGTCTTGGACGGACTGGATCTTGGAAACAACCCGCGAGCGGCGTTGATTACGCGCGGCCTCGCCGAGACCAGCCGACTCGGAGAAGAGCTGGGCGCTGACCCGCACACGTTTGCCGGCCTGGCGGGAATGGGTGACCTGATCCTCACCGCCACCGGCGCGTTGAGCAGGAATCGATCCCTGGGCTTGGAGCTGGCGAAGGGTCGCAATCTCGACGATATCGTGGCTGAGCGTCAGACGGTGGCCGAGGGAATCAACACCGCACAAGCGGCCGTTGAGTTGAGCGCGATTACGGGAGTGGAGTTGCCGATCGCGACCGAGGTGGCACAGGTGCTGTTCCACGGCAAGAGGCCGCAAGAAGCGATTCGAGCCCTAATGGAGCGGGAGCTAAAATCGGAGCGTTGGCGTTGACGTCTCCGAGACCGCTTCAAGAGTTCTTTTCCATCGGCGACGTCTGTCAACTGACCGACCTCAAACCGCATGTCCTCCGATATTGGGAGAGCCAGTTCCGCTTCTTGAATCCGGCTAAGAACCGCTCGGGAAATCGCGTGTACCAGCGTCGCGAGATCGAGCTGATCATGCTGGTGAAGCACCTGCTGTACACCGAGAAGTTCACCATCGAGGGAGCCCGCAAGCGCATCGAGCAGTATCGCAAGACGGGGGCGCTCAAGTCACAGGGACGGCTGGCTCTCAAGTACGAAACGGTCGATGATCTCACCGCCCAACTCCAAGAGATTCTCGATGTTCTCGATGGAAAAACCGACGTTGAACATCCTGGTCAGTAACGACGACGGTATCTCCGCGCGCGGTTTGGAGATCCTCGAGGCGGCGTGCCGCAGTATTGGAGCCGTCACGGTCGTCGCGCCCGATCGGGAACAGAGCGCCGCAAGTCACGCGCTCACGATGACCCGACCGCTGCGGCCCGTAAAACGGTCGGATGGACGGTACCAGGTCGATGGCACGCCCACCGACTGTGTGCTTCTCGCCCTTGAGACGATTCTGGACCACCGGCCCGACATCATCTTCTCGGGCATCAACCACGGATCGAATATGGGCGAGGACGTGCTGTACTCGGGTACCGTCGCCGCCGCGATGGAGGGACTTACCGCAGGCATCCCGGGTGTCGCGTTTTCGTTCGCCGGCGGCAAGATCGAGCTGATCGAGACACACGCCGGATGGGTGGAAAAGCTCGTTGGCGACATTTGCCGGGTGGATGACTTTCCCAGGGAGACTCTGCTCAACGTGAATCTGCCGCCCATTCCAGGTCCGGACGTCAAGGGAATCCGGGTGACCAAGCTCGGACGACGGGTATACTCGGATTCCCTGACCAGAATGAACGATCCGTGGGGTCGTGATATGTTCTGGATCGGGGCAGGGAAGAGCAGTTGGTCGGGCGGCGAAGAATCCGACTTCAGGGCTGTGGCCGAAGGATACATCTCCGTGACCCCGCTTCACCTGGACCTTACGCAATACGATCACATCGACATGGTCCGATCGTGGAACCTCGGCGCGTAGGCGACAGTTACGGCGGTTATCGCGCCCGGCTCGTCGAGCAACTCCGGGCCCGAGGCATCAGGGACATGGCAGTGCTGGCGGCTGTGGGCCAGGTCCCTCGCCATCTTTTCGTTCCCGAGGCGCTGAGGGGAAAGGCCTACGAGGATACATCTCTGCCCATCGGAAACTGCCAAACCATCTCTCAGCCATCGACCCACGCTCGGTACCTCGAAGCCCTGAAACTGACCGGTAAGGAACGCGTGCTCGAGGTGGGCACGGGGTCAGGCTACCAAACCGCCCTGCTCAGCCGGCTGGCCGATCACGTCATCTCCATTGAACGGATTCCCGATCTGGCTGCCGCCGCCGGGGCGGCATTGGAAGAGGCGGGATACTCGAACGCCACCGTGATCGTCGGGGACGGCACCCTCGGGAAACGGTCGCTGGGACCCTACAATGCCATCCTGGTGTCGGCGGTAGGCCCGGCGGTTCCGAAGCCGCTCACCGAACAGCTCGCCGACGGCGGACGACTGCTCATGCCGCTAATGCGAGAAGAGGAGCAAGAAGTGCTGCTTATTACACGCCGCGGCCGGGACATGCTCGAAGAGACCCTCGGACCGGCCCAGTTCGTCCCGCTGTTCGGTAAACACGGATTTGCGGAAGGGCGGGGCCAGGGATGAACCTCCTCGTCGTCCGGGGTGGTGTCGGTGGCGTGTTGATGGGTCTTGCCAACCTGGTTCCGGGCATCAGCGGGGGAACGATGTTGCTCGCAGCCGGGATTTACCCCGACTTCATCGACTCTGTCGCCGATGTTACCACTCTGCGATTCCACCGAAAGGCGCTCGTCGTTCTGGGGACGGTCGTGGGCACCGCCGGAATGGCCATCCTGCTCCTGGCCGGGGTGGTGCGAGGGCTGGTGATCGATCACCGCTGGGTGATGTACAGCCTGTTTGTGGGGCTCACGTTGGGCGGAGCCCCCCTCGTGTGGCGTCTCGTGCGCCCTGCGACTCCAGCAGTCTTTGGGGGCGCTGGGGCAGGATTTTTCCTGATGTTGCTGATGGCTGGGGCCCTCGGTGCCCCGCCGGGTGGGAGCGGGTCCAACTTTGTGATACTGATCGTGGCGGGCGTCGCCGGAGCGTCGGCCATGATTCTGCCGGGAATCAGCGGCGGATACCTCCTATTGCTGCTGGGCCAGTACGAAACCATCCTCGGCGCGGTAGATCGCGTGAAGATAGGGCTCCTGGGCGACTCGGCGACGGGTGTTTCGGCGGACCTGTCCGTGGCCATGGGGGCACTCGACGTGGTGGTGCCTGTCGGAATCGGTGTGGTCTTGGGAGTGGTTGGGGTCAGCAACTTGCTCCGGTGGCTGCTCAAAAAGCACGAGAAGCCGACGTTGGGTGTGCTTTTGGGTCTACTTTTGGGGGCCGTGGTCGGTCTTTGGCCGTTTCAGCATGGTGTGGTTCCCAATCCGGGGGATGTCTGGAATGGCGTCGTGCTCACCACAACCGAGATATCTCTGCTGGATCCGGCCGATTGGCCCGTTCAATTCTTCACTCCTGGTCTCGGTCAGGTATTCGGGGCTCTAGGGTTGGTGGCATCCGGATTGGTTGTCACCATCGCGATCGATCGGCTGGGTGGTGGCGGAACCGAGGGGAATGCCTCCGCCGCAGCGGGATAAGAATGTCTCAAGACGATACTGCCATTCGGGCGTACCGGTGGACCGTTTCTGGCAGGGTTCAGGGAGTCGGCTTCCGTTGGTTCGTACTCCGTGCCGCGGAACGCATTGGTGTGACCGGATGGGTGCGAAACCGGTGGGACGGCAGGGTGGAGGTCATGGGTCAAGGTACCGTGTCGATCCTACACGATTTCGAAAATGAGCTTGAGGACGGACCACAATTGAGCATTGTGGAAAAGGTGGAAAGAGTTGAGAAAACAGCCGATATGGGACTGTTTAAATCGTTTGAAATCAAGTAACTAAGAGGTTTCTCCGGTGTCGAAAAATCTTCGAGAAAAATTCTACGGTGCGATCCTGGACGTGCCTGACTTTCCCGAGAAGGGAATCGTCTTCAAGGATATCACCCCGCTGCTTTTGGACCCGGAGCTATTGGACGGGGTTGTCCACGAGATCTGCGATGAGTTCAGATCGGCCAATGTGGAAAAAGTCATGGCTGTGGAGTCCCGAGGGTTCATATTCGGGGCGCCGATCGCGTTGCGCCTGAGGGCCGGTCTGGTGCTTGCCCGGAAGGCGGGCAAGCTCCCCAGGAAGCGCCATCGAGTGGAGTACGCCCTGGAGTATGGAACCGACGCGATCGAGGTCCACATGGACTCGATCGAGCCTGGTGAGAGGGTGCTCGTCGTTGACGATGTGCTGGCTACTGGCGGAACGGCCGAGGCAGCCGGCCGGGTGGTTGAACAGGCCGGAGGCCAGCTGGTGGGCATGGCATTCCTCTTGGAGTTGGGCTTCCTGAACGGCCGTGAGCGTCTGACCGGAACGAGGGTTCGGGCACTGCTGGCGTACGATTAGGCCGCGCATCATTGAGGTTGGAGAGGGCCGAAGCCGAGGTTATGTTTTGAGCCTGCGAAACGCCCCTGTAGCTCAGTTGGATAGAGCAACGGTTTCCTAAACCGTAGGTCGCGTGTTCGAGTCACGCCGGGGGCATTGCACCCCGATTCAGGGGCGGGTTTTGACAGGTCGAAAGAACTTGTGAGCAACAAGACAGAAAAAAAACAAGGGACGCCCGAGCGGAACGACGAAGAAAAACTCGGACGCGTGCACACCGGTTCCGAAGCTGGTGATCGGGCCATGGATTGGATGACCGGTCACCGGAGGCAGCTCACCATAGGGGCGGTGACGCTATTCCTCATAGGGGGCGGTGTGTGGTTTACGCAAGCCGCTCAGGTGCGCAAGGAAAACTTTGCTGCGAGGGAGTTGTCGGAAGCGCGAACCGCTGCTGACGCTGGAAACTTTCAGCTTGCAGCATCCGATCTGAATCGCATCATCGGAACATACGGGCGAACGCCTGCGGCTCAGGAGGCGATAATCCTTTTGGCGAACGTGCGCTTGCAACAGGGTCAGCCCGCGTTGGCGGTGGCCGAGCTACAAGACTTTCTCAACGGCGGTCCGCAGCGCGAGTTCAGAGCGCCTGCCTCGGGACTGTTGGGCAGCGCGTTGGAGGAGGTGGGAGACTTTCGCGGCGCCGCCGATGCTTATCAGCAAGCGGCCGACGCGATCCCGTACGAGATGATCCGGAGCCAGTATCTGTTGGATTTGGCACGAGCTGCGTCGACCGGTGGCGACACGGCTCGGGCAGCGGCGGCTTACGAACGGATTATCGAGGACGACGCCGATCCTCAGGCGATCACCGAAGCCAAGTTCCGGCTTGCCGAGTTACGTCCGCGGTCGGAGTCGTAGCCGGCTGGGAACGGCTCAGCGAACGCGAGAGAAGAGCTTAGACGTCAAATGAGCGGGGTGAATCGGAAGCGTTCGCCTCGCTTTTCTCGGTGAGTATTACTGCGTATAAGATATGTTATGTCAAGTTAGACCAGGGAATAATGTGGACAAGATGGGGCATTCCCGCGGAGTCTTTGTTGCGGCGGTTTTCTGTAGGTTCTGGGTGCTCCATCGCTCGCGTCACAGACCTCAGTCGCCAAGTCCGCTTGACACAGGGCGTTAGAGCAGAACTCCCCGAAAGATCAGGCGCGCTTCGCCGACCAGTCGCGGCTGGGTGAGCCGCTGGAGTGGATCGTCGCTCGGAGATCCCGAGATCTCCAGGAGCGCGCCCGACGTGGTTTGTACCTTCCAGGGCAACTGTACGTGGCCCGCAGTGGCCAGAGCGGCCGCCGCTGCCACGGCGCCCGTGCCGCACGCCAGAGTTTCGGCCTCGACACCGCGCTCATACGTCCGAATACGCCAGGTGCCGTTGTTACAGCCCAAGAAGTTGACGTTGGCACCCTCGGCACCCAAAGACTCGTGCGATCGGAGGGCCTTGCCCCGCACTTCAGGGGCGGCGGACGGAGCTTCCAGGGCGTCTACCACCACTACCAAGTGAGGGACACCCACCGTCACGAAATGGATTGATCTCTCGCCTGGTCCCAGCTCGATCCGAGGAACGGTGGGGCCGGCCACGTCCGCGAACCCGATTTGGGCCAGTTCCCCATTACCAGAAAGGACTCGGGCCGGGATATTGCCGATGTCCGTCTCGAGCGTCATGCCATCGGCGGGCGCCAGCTCCAGCCGCGCCGCTAGCTTCGCCGCGCAGAGGGAGGCATTTCCGCACATCGCCGCCCGGTCGCCGTCCCTGTTGAAGTAGACGAACCGAATCGCTCCGGGAACCGACCCAGGCGCGATCACGGCCACGCCATCGACGCCGATCCCGGTGCGGCGGGCGCAGACGTCCTGAATACGCTGAGGCGTCCAGTCCTCAACCGGACTGGTGCGGCCGTCCACCATCACGAAGTCGTTGCCCGAGGCGGACATCTTGTAAACGACGGTACCCTTCACAATCTCCTCAGTATCCATTGCAATCGGAGGCGCCATACCATCCAGACGGCCTCGCGTACGATGCGGCCCGACATTTTGCTCGTCCCGTCGGTCCGATCGACGAACACGATGGGGATTTCTTTGATCCGGAAGCCCTTTTTGGACGCTCGGAAGCTCATTTCGATCTGGAAAGCATAACCATTCGAGCGTACGTGATCGAGATTAATAGCCTCCAAGACCTTCCGACGGAAGCACTTGAAGCCCCCCGTGGCGTCCCAGAGCTTGTGTCCGGTTACGATCCGGGCGTAGATGTTCGCCCCATAACTTAGGACCAAACGAGCCATTGGCCAATTGACAACCGTCACCCGGCCCTTGAGGTACCGAGAACCGAGCACCAAATCGGCGTCGGCGATGGCGGTGAGGAACTCCCCGAGATGCTTGGGATCGTGCGAGAAATCGGCGTCCATCTCGAAGATAAGGTCGTATTCCCGCTCGAGAGCCCACCTGAACCCGGCCTTGTAGGCGGTTCCGAGGCCCATTTTCTTCTCCCGGTGAAGCACCTCCACCCGTCCGTTTTCCGCCGCCAGGCCATCGGCCAGCTTCCCGGTTCCATCAGGAGACCCGTCGTCCACGATCAAGACATCCAGGCATTCATCCTGATCCAGCACTTGGGGAACGAGCAGCTGGATGTTCGTGGCCTCGTTGTAGGTCGGGATGATGACCAGAGCGCGTTCAGCCACGCCGTTTTCTCCGCATGGCCGCCGGGGCCACGAACCCGATGGCCACCAACAGCAGGGAGGCCAGGGTGATTCCCTTCCCCGTCCGATAGGCAGCGCTCTCGTAGGTCAGCTCGATTTCGCGGGCTCCTGCGGTGACCGGCACCGTCAGGAGCGCACCGTTTCCGCGAATTGGGGTCACCGGCCGACCGTCCACCGTCGCTTGCCACTCGAAATACCAATTTTCACTCACCACCACGAACGCGTCCTGCGGCGCGGCCGGCGAGATCTCGAGCCGCATGTTGCCTGGGGCCCAATCGGTTACCGTCACCGATGCTGGTGTACTGTCTGGAATACCCCGGAGTACCGGTGGGTCGAAATGGGCCGTGGTATCCACCGTCACCACCCGGTCGAATGGGAAGCGAGGGTCGAGCACCGTGGACAGGAGCTGCTCCGGGGGCAGCTTGAGGGCGGCAGTAACGATACGGGCGTATGGGACGCTTTCGTTCCGCTCGAAGATAGAGGCGGGCACCCCAGCGGCAGTGGGCACGTTTTGGCGCGTCCGAGTGAACCCCGCGATACTGTCCGGGCTGAGGGATTGACGGAAGATGAACCTATTCACCCCGTACAGGTCCCAGATGTTTGGGTGGCCCTCGTTTCGGTAGATTAAGCTCTGTCCCTGGCGGCCCAGCAGGTTGTCAAAGGCATGGAGTTCGTTGCCGTGGTGGCCGATCAACTCGGGCACACCGTACGCCATCAGAACCGCCCCGCCGTAGACATGCTTTTGCCACACTCGGTACGGAGGGGCCGTGTTCTGGAGCTCCCGGGTTATCTCGTCCCCAGCGAACAAAACGTCCGGGGCGTCGGAATAATTCCAGAACACCCGCGCATTCCACCACAGGTCCGTCCCTACGATGCCGATCAGGACCATTGCGGCAACGGTTCCTGTGATTTTTCGTGCCCAGAACGTCCAGGTGACGGCTGCGACACCGCCGAGGCCCAGGGCGCTCACAAACGCGCCCCAGCGGATGCTGTCGGTCGCGGCTGCAGCCTGTTGGACCGCGGGAATCTGCAGCCTCTCCTGAACGCCGGTTGCCAAGCCTCCGGCGAGCGCCCCGAAGGCGCCCAGGAGTGCCAAAACCGCGGCGCCACTCGCCACCCCGATCCAGGCCCTGAGGTGCATCTTCCCCTCGCCGCGGATCATGCGATCCACTCCCATCGCGGCGTAGACCGCTATGACAAACGCCGGTATGTAGAACGCCATGCCGGCTGCCCGGACCTGTTTCATGTACGGCATGACCGAGTACCAAAGGCGGTAGAACGGAGTACTCCCGCCCAAGGCGACGAGCATGAACAAGGCGGCAATGCCAGCCAACCACCACTTGAGGTGCCTTTGTTCCTTTCCGGAAAAGCCAAGCACCGCCAGTGCCACGACACCGAGCCCCAGGTATTCCGAGTGGAGCTTGATACCGTTCCCGCCCCAATAGGTTTGGACGTCCATCGTACGCTGGCCAGCAAAACGCGAGAATAAGAATTCGGGAACGTGTACCCACGGTATCGCGTAGGAAGTGGCTCGTTCCCAGCTTCCGATGCTCTCGGCCCTTGGAGAGAAGGGGATGTAGTAATAGAACGGAACCATTTGAATAGCCCCGATACCGAACGCTACGAAGATGGCTCCGAGCGCCAAACCCAAGCGTAGTAAGCGAGGCTGGAGGGGTTCGTTGGTTTCTTCTCCGAACGTGAGGTACAACGCGAACAACCCTGCGGCCACGAGCATGTAGTACAACATCTGCGGATGCGGCGCGAGAAAACCCAACCCGACTGCAAGCGCTAGCAGCGCGTAGCCGTCCCACCTCTTTTCGCGCAACGCCAGGACCAGCGCCAAGAGCGACAGCGGGAACAGCGCCGTCACGAACAGCTTGCCGTCGTGCCCCGGGTTCACGTACGATGCGACTACGCCTGTGAGTTGAAACGCCACCCCACCCACCACGCTTGCGGCCCACGAAATGCCGAAGCGGCGCAGCAGCAGGTAGGTGAACAAGCCAACCAAGACGTAGTGAACGGCGAAGCCGAGATTCATCGCGATATCGGTCGGCAGTATGAGGCGCGACCATGCCGTCGGATAAAAAATGTCTCCGTGCATGCCGGCCACGAAAGGCATCCCGCCGAGGATCTCCGCGTTCCATAGCGGCACCTTGCCCGTGGTCTTCCACTGCTCGGCCGCCCAGGCCCGAAAGCCGTAGCCGGCGGTGTACTGATCGCTAACAGGTGTTGCTAGGAACTTTCCCATCCACATCGGCAGTGATAGGATGAAGATCCAGAGCGAGCTGATTGCCGTGGCCGCGAGTGTCGGGAACCGCGGTTCGATCGGCGATGAGCTTGTGGTTTGTTGGTCGGGTGCGCTCAAACCCGTTCTCCTCTGTTGGCTCCCAACGGCATCGCCACGATCGTGGCGACCACTTCGGCAAATGTCCACAACAATCGGGACGCGATGGAGACGGCGAGGGCCGGGCCGCCTCCCATGGTCGGTGCGAGAAAACCGACCAACATCAGCTCACGAATTCCAACGCCGCCCGGTGCAAAGATGGAGAATAAGCCCACAATATATGCCCCGGTGAACGCGCCCATCGCCAGCGGAAGCGACGGGGCGCTTTCCGGAACGATGCCGAGGGCGAGCAGCCGGAACGCCATGCCATACAGCACCCACGCCGAAAGCGTCGCACCGGCACCGACAAGCACCGCCGTGGCGGGGAGTGGCCGCAATTGCAGTCTCCCGCGGGCCACCCGGGCCAACGCGGCCACCGTCGGCTTCAACGTCAGGGCGACGATGCTGGCGACCGCAACCGCGATAGCGGCTATCAGCAGGACCGGCGATCCGGCTTGTGGCAGGAAGGCGAGGACCATCCCTGCCCCGGTTCCCACCGAAAGCGCTTGCATTGCCAGCGCGGACGCCGCCGCGGCCCAGCCATGCACCCCTTCTCGCTGTGCGAGCACGGCGAGACCAGCGACGCTCCACAATTTGCCCGGGATATACCGTCCCAGATTCGAGACGCACCAAATGCGGATCGCCGAACCAAACGCGAGGTGTTGTTGCCAGCCACCGAGCACCGTGCGCCATGCGATGATCAGCAGGGCGTACGCCAGCCACACAGCGAACACCGCCGTGGCGATCATGCGGACGTGAAATTGCAACGGCACGTCCAACGATCGAAACTGCGTCAGGTCGCCGGCGATCGAGCGCCACACGAACCACACGACGAGCACGGCGAGGCCGGCCTGGGCGACCCAGACCAAACTCTTCCTGAACGGGCGCCTAACGCCTGCTTGTCGCTGCATTTTCGTACACGGATTCGTACACCGCCGCTACCGCGTCGGGTTCAAACTGCCGCTTCAGTTCGGCTCCTTGCGCGGCCGCGAGTTGCCTGGCTTGGACGTCCTGCAAGAGATCGGCGATCGCGGCTGCGACATCCTCGGGATTTCCCTGCACCAATCGTCCGGCGCCCGAAGCGGGTACAACATCCTTTACACCTCCACCTGCCTGCAGCGCCACCACCGGAATGCCCAGCATGAAGGATTCGGCCGCGGCGAGGCCGAATCCTTCCTGGGTCGCCGTAAACACCGAAACGTCGGCGTCGCCTACAGCATCGGGGACGCGCGAGGGCTCCACCTCCCCGACGAACTCGACATTGTCCGAGAGGTTCAACTGTTTCGCCTGGGCGTTCAGGTTCTGTCGCTCAGGGCCGTCTCCGACTAGACGCAAAGGTACATCGATGTTGCGTTCACGTAAGCGCGCCATGGCTTGTAAAACGACGCCTAGATTCTTTTGCTTTGTCAGCCGGCCCACGCTGACGATACCGGCGCCCCCCCGGCTCGTTCGATCGAACCGCGATACCTCGATCGGCATGGGCTGAACGGTGATGCTACTCGAGTTGATACCTGCGACGCGAGCCACCCGCTCCGCCAAATACGACGACACGGCAGTAACCGCAGCGGCGCCGCGGAACACTCGACGGGCCAGCACGCGAGCGAACGCTGATCGCTCGAGGATACGTACATCCGTCCCGTGCACGGTCACGATGTACGGAACCCGTTCGAGCCGAGCCCACCAGGCGCTCATCCCGCCGGGTATCCACCACTGCGCGTGCACCACGTCGATTTTCTCCATCCGACAGAGACGCTTCGTCTCAGCCGCCTGCACACGAACCAGATTGGCCGCCGCGATCCCTCCGGTCAGCGAGCGGGCGCTCTCGACCATTGTACCGGTGTATGCGAGCGTCTCTCTCCGTGCGGACGCGTAACGCACGCGCGAAACGGGAATGCCGTTAAGCTCCCCCTCGCCGCCACGACCCCGATCCGAGGGTGCGACCACGCGAATGGAGTGCCCTCGATGTCGCAGCGCAACAGCCAGGCTTTCGATGAATGCCCCGGCAATGTCGCCCTCCGCTCGTGGATAGGCGTGTGTGATGTAAACGAGATTCACCGGGGTTGTTGCTTCTCGCCGTCCACGGATGCGGCTATGCGGTCGAGCGATCGGTTCAGCGCACGCAGTTCCTCGCGTGAACCGGCCAACATCTCACCCAGGAAACCGAAGCCGAACAACGCGATGCCCGAGACCACGAGCACCAACACCAGGTCCAACAAGGGGCGGAAACCCATGCCGAAACCGAACCGGAATATCAGAGCAGCCACCCCCACCAGAAAACCCAGGGTGAAGAGAATCCCACCTGAAACCCCGAAGAACAGCATCGGCTTGCGGCCGAACCGCAGGATGAACCAAACGGACATCAAATCAGTAATTCCCACGGGTATGCGGCCAAGTCCAAACTTGGAATGGCCGGCGCGACGCGGGTGCACCGTGACAGGGCGTTCGTCCACCTTGAACCCTTCGGCGGCGGCCACCACGACCATGAACCGGTGCCAGTCCGGGCGTGCCGGTACCACATCCATCACTTCCCGCCGGTACGCCTTGACCGCGTTGAGGTCGGTCACGCGAACGCCGAACAGCCAGCGGCACAGGCGATTGTACACACCGGACACGAGCCTTTTGCTGTACTGCCCATGTTTCGTTCCAGTAATAATGTCGGCTTTCCCGTCGCGGATGGGTTGCACGAGGTCGGGAATGTCGCTGGGTAGGAACTGCAGATCGGCTGGGTAGAAGACGAACACGCGGCCACGGGCCGTATCGCCGGCGGACTTCAATGCGTCGGCGATTCCCCGTTGGGAGCGGTGTGTCACGACGTGCAAGAAATCGTGTTGTTCCGCGAGACTCGCCAAGATGGACGCGGTGTCGTCCACGCTACCGTCATTGACGATCACCACTTCACATGAATACGGCAGATCGCTGAACGCGTCGGCGCACTGCTTGACGAACTCCGGCAAGTTCTCCGCTTCGTCCTTGGCCGGAACCAAGACGCTCACGTCGACGTTGCCGTTGCGGGGTGCGAGACTCATACGCGCTTGCGCATGCGGGCGGGAAGAATGTTCAACTGGTCGCGGTACTTCGCCACGGTTCGCCGCGCGATCTTGATGCCGCGCTCGGCGAGGGCCTTGACGATGTCGGAATCGGTCAGCGGCTTAGACGTGTTTTCGTCGCCCACCAGCTTCTGAATTTGTGCCTTGACAGCCCTCGCGCTGGCGTCTTCGCCGCCGGTCGTCCCGAGACTGCTCGAGAAGAAGAACTTGAGCGGCAATACGCCGCGCGGGGTCTGCACATATTTTTGGTTCGTGACCCGACTCACCGTCGATTCGTGCATGTTGATAACGTCGGCGACCTCCCGCAGCGTAAGCGGCCGCAGATGCTCGACGCCCTTTTCGAGGAAGTTCCGCTGGCGGTCGACGATGAAATTCATCACCTTGAGCATCGTTTGGCGACGCTGTTCGATCGCTTGAATCAACCACGTGGCACTGTTGAGCTTGTTGGTAACGAATTCCTTATTCTCCCCCACGAACTTTTTCTTGTCGCCGGCGAGATCGCGGTACACCTGACTGATACGAAGCCGAGGCACGCCGCCATCGTTGAGAAATACCCGGTACTCGCCATCGATTTTCTCAACCACGAGGTCCGCCGTGACGTATGCGTTGTCACCGGAAGAGAACTGCAATCCGGGTTTTGGGTCGAGTTTTGCCAGGAGATCTGCCGCGTCCTGCACCGCCCTGGGTTCGAGACCAAAACGTTTGGCGAGGTCGCTCCAGCGGTGCGTGATCAAATCGTCGAAGGCCTCGCGCACCAGTCGGTAGGTCAGTGTGTCCTGCTCGCCTTGGTTTTCCAATTGTAAAAGCAAGCACTCACGTAAATCGCGAGCGGCGATCCCCGCGGGATCCATTTTTTTTTGCAGGATCCTTAACAGCTCCTCCGCTTCCTCGAGCGTGAATAGCTGGGCCTCGTTTCTTGTTGGAACTGTCGTCACTGGCGGGTTGATGTCGTCTTCGACAGCGGGGTCGACGGCGGTTGCCATGGCTGCTGCCGCAATCTCGGGCGGGGTGTCCTCCTCCTGCAATGAAGGCTCACCGTTGGGTTCCTGAGACTCCAAGAAATTCATCACGAACCGGTTGGCACCTTCTACGATTTCTTCGAGCGTTGCCTGCAGATACCCGTCGTCTCCGATGCTGCCCAAGAACTCATCTAGCAAGATTTGTTGTCGCGGCGTGAGGTTGAGTAGCGTAAGCTGGTCGCGCAGGTGGTCGGTAAGATTCCGAGTGGCGACGGTCACGGGCTCGTAGACGTCGCGTGTCTCGTACTCTCCGCGCGAACGTCCGACGTCGAAACCGTCGAGTACGATCTCTTCCCAGTCGATCTCTTCTTGTTTCTCCTTTTCTTTTCGCTCGTGCTCCTGTTCCTCAGCGGTTTTTTCCCGGGGTGCGTCCGATTCGTCCTCGGCGTCCATCATTTCGAGGAACGGGTTCTCGAGCAGTTCGGTTTTGAGGTGCTGCTGCAAGTCGAGGAGGGGCATGTACAAGAGATCCATCGCCTGGTACAGGCGTGGATTCATCCTCAATTCCTGCTTGAGGGAGAGGCTTTGGTGCAAGCCCGGTCTCATGCCACACCCTCCAACCGTTCACGGAGCCGTGCCGTCAATGTAGGACCGAGATAGAGATCCGCGACGCGTTCGTTGAATACGAGTTCTCGCACCGTCCCAGAAACCTGTACTTGCCCTTCAAACATAATGTACGCCCGATCGACGATGTCCAGCGTTTGCTCGACATTATGATCGGTGATCAGAACCCCGATGCCTCGGCGCCGCAATCCGGCCACGATCATCTGAATGTCGTGCACCGCTATCGGGTCCACACCGGCGAATGGTTCGTCGAGGAGCATGAATCGCGGTTGCGTGACCAACGCCCGGGTAATCTCCAAGCGGCGACGCTCACCACCGGACAGTTTATAGGCAGCAATTGTCCGCAAATGTTTGATGGAGAGTTCGTCCAGCAAAGTCTCCAAGCGCTCTTGGCGTTCCGATTGCTTCATCTTCAACGTCTCGAGGATGGCCATCACGTTCTGTTCGACGGTGAGCTTGCGGAACACCGACGGCTCTTGAGACAGATAACCGATCCCCAGCCGGGCGCGTTTGTACATCGGCAAAGTAGACAGATTGGCACCGTCGAGGCTTACGTGTCCGCCGTCAGGCCGTATCAAGCCCACTATCATATAAAAGAAAGTGGTTTTTCCGGCCCCGTTTGGCCCCAACAATCCGACGATCTCGCCCTGTGGTAGTGTGAGATCGACCTTGTCCACGACGGGGCGCTTCCGATAGATCTTCGTGAGGCCTTTCGCCGACAACTTCGAGCTGCCATTTCTCGACGCGGTGCCCGACAACCCGGCGGTGCCCGACAACCCGGCGGTGCCCGACAACCCGGCGGTTCCCGACAACCCGGCGGATTCGGCTTGGTGTATGTTGTTGAGCGCGATCCGCAGGAGAGCGGTGCGTGAGCCGGCCGGATCGTCGACGATCGACCGCCCCAACACGCCGGTGAGTCGCAACGGGGTGTCGTCTTGCATCTTGTCCGGCAGGGCGTCCAACACGCCCTCCATCGCCAATCGGGGGAGGACGGATTCTCGCAAATGACGTCGAGCTTCATCGACCGAAAGCGTTCCGCTTTGTTGACCGAGATCGGCAATGCCGCTTTTGTGTAACGACAGGTAATCTTCGCGGTACACCACGGCCAGCGAGCTGAACGTGGCCGATCCCCGTTCGATGACGCATCGCAACACCGAAGCCACAGCGAGCGCAGCCGACGCGTCACGGCCCTCGAAATGGGCCTCGAAGGTAACACTCACGGTCGTTCCCTCATCCGCCCTTCCAGGTGCACACCATCGGTGGCGCCCCGGACGTGCACGGTGCGTAATCCGGCAACCGTGAAGATGGCCGTGATCTCGTCGCCGCGTGAATAGTTGATGTCGGGAACCTCACCACCGGCGGCAGAATACATGCGATAAAAGGCCGCTGCCTTGCCCACGGCGAGGAGCGTATCGAGGTACCGCTGTGCGAGGTCGGTCTCGGCGAATTTTGCTACCAGCGTGTCCCCGGCGATCCAGTCGGGATCTTCATCGAGCGAATCCTTCACAGAAATCGCCCGTGCCGACCCGTAACCTCTCAACTCCTGCAACACTTGGTTCGGGGAGTCGACGGCGAGCGAGTCAGCGGTTATTTGGTTGGTGGACGACACCGCCTCTGGCTGGCTGGTGGTGCCCCACGCCGAGCCTCCCTGGACCTGGTCGTTCGCAATGGCAAACTCGACGGTGTCCGCCGTTATCGTGAAATCTGAACTCTCGGCATGTGCGGAATCTCGCGCTTGCACCCAATTCAATTGATTGTCGACCGACCTGAAGGCGATCTCTCGGCCGACAAGGTGATAGCCGGTGGAATTGCTATCTGCTGCGTCTCCGCCGTTGCCCCCATCCATGCTTGCTTGTCCAACCAAGATTCCGTCGTTGGCCACGAGGTCCAAAGCCGCACTATCCGCCGCTGCGTGAAAGTCGCTACGGTCGATCGTCACATTGCCGCTGGCCCATGCCTGATCGGCGCCATTGAGCCGGACCACGTCGCCCAAAATCACGTATGGCTCAAGGTTGGTGGAGTCATCTTTGCCGCGATATTCTACCGTGGGGCGTTCAGTCGCGAGCAGCTCGGTGGTATCCCGCAGCGTGGGCACGGCGCGCCAATACGTAAGGTTGGGTCCGGTCAACACGGTCCCGCTGGAGATGTTCACCAACCTGACGTTGCCGTATGCCTCGAGGCGCTCGTCCTCGAGGAAGTATCTCGCCGAATCCGCGTCGAGCATCACCGTGGTATCGCGAAACTGAACCGAGCCGACCATGTCGAACCGGCCAATATCCTGGTACCAAGCCGTGCTGTCCGATTGCATCGTCGTCTCCTGCCCGGCACACCCAAAACGGACATTTCCCCAGGCGTACTGGCGCAGCCGAGGAGTAACCGTTCGGCGTCCCTGATCCGCGTGGTGGAGCTCGGCCTCACACGGTGTGGACCCTTGGGCAAACGCCGGTGACACCGGAAATCCGGTGACGGACACGGTGAGAACCGTCAAGGCATACAGGCGGATGCGGTCCATCAGTTTCGCACCCCTCCCCGGATGTCGGTTGCACGGACGTTGCGAAAATCAGGATCGGCGGTGAACCCACTTCCCTCGAGGTGCTCGTCGGGGCTGTCGAACACGAACTCCGCGTCGGTTTTCAGTCGGTTGCCCAGCCTGTCGTACGTCAGCTCCGAGGTAGTCAAGCGCCTTCCATCGGGTGTGGTTCCCACGACGTTTGTGCGCGCGACCATGTTGCCGGACTGCAACTCGTAGTTGCCCCAGTCTGCGGTGATCCGCGAGGTTTCTATGCCCTCCGCCGAAAAGAAAATGACTGTCAGCTGCCGCAATTCCGCGGTTTGCGAGGCGTCATAGAAATACGTCGTGTCCGCTTCAATACGGACGCGCAGCAATCCATTGGTGCTCACGTTATGCCCAACCCCGAATGCTATCCGATCGGCGGAGTCGGCTTCGACGACCGTGGTCGGCGGTCCCTCCACGCCGCTGCATGCCAATACAACGGCAGCGTAGGCGATCGACACCACAGGCCCCAACCGATCACGACGCACTGGTCACCTTGGGAACCCCTCCACGCTCGTTTACGTATCTCGCCACCGCCGTATCCCACTCCCCTCGTACACGTAACAACGCTTCGATGAACTCTCGTACGGCCCCACGGCCCCCGACCGCTTTCGTGATATACTGCGCAACGTCGCGCACCTCCGGTACGGCGTTGTGCACCGCTACAGGAAGTCCCACGCGGGTCAACAACGGCAGGTCGGGAAGATCGTCGCCCACAAACGCGGACTGCTCCCACTGCACGTCGTTGCGTACCAAGATGTCTTCGAACTCGGCCAGCTTCCGGCCGTCGTCGCTTTGACAGAGCTCGTCGATCTCCAGCTCCTGCGCTCGCAGCGCGGTGGCTCTGGAGATTCGCCCGCTCACCATCGCTATCTTGATACCCGACTCCCGCAATAACCGCATCCCGACCCCGTCCTGAATGTCGAACCGCTTCAGCTCGACCCGCTCGGTGCCCGACATGCCGGTATACACCCCGGCGTCCGTCAGGACACCATCGACGTCAAAGCCGACGAGCTTGATGCGAGCCGCGATGGTCGGATCAAGCATTGTTAGACGGGCAGACGGGCAGACGGGCAGACGGGCGCAACGTAATCCTGCCCTGTGCCCCCGTGCCCCCGTGCCTCAGTGCCCCCTCCCTCATACCCCCTCCCTCACTCCCCGCGCCGCCTCCCAAACCTCCACAGCCCGCTCCACCAGATCGTGCAAAGCCGACAGCGGCCACATAGTCGCCGCGTCGCTCGGTGCCACGTGCGGATCCGGGTGGGTCTCGATGAAGAATCCGTCCGCCCCGCTGGCGGCGGCAGCCATGAGCAACTTCGGGACGAGTTCGCGTGTTCCTGCCGACGCGCCGTTCACACCCAGGCCCGGTTGCTGTACCGCGTGTGTGGCATCGAACAACACAGGACAACTGCATGCTGCCTCGAGCCGCGCGAAGCTACGCATGTCCACCACCAGGTCTCCGTATCCAAAGAACGTTCCTCGTTCGGTTATGGCGACGTCGCTGCTACCGCCCGCACGTACCTTTGCCGCGGCACCCTCCATCTCCTTGGAGGACATCCACTGTCCCTTCTTGATGTTGACGGGCTTGCCGGTTTCGCCGACAGTGGTCAGGAGGTCCGTTTGCCGGCAGAGAAACGCCGGGATCTGCAAAACGTCGACGACCGCGGCCACGGCACTCACCTGGCTTGCCTCGTGCACGTCGGTGAGAACACGCAACCCGGTTTCCGCTCTTACACGCGCGAGGAGTTCTAATCCGCGCTGAAGCCCGGGTCCCCGTTCCGCGTCGGGGCTCGATCGATTTGCCTTGTCAAAACTTCCCTTATATAGGACGCGAAGGCCGAGCTTTGCTTGAAGCTCGGCCAAAGTCTCGGCCACGATCAGGTTGAGGTCATCGCCCTCGAGAGCACACGGACCCGCAACCAACACTGGCGGCGGAAGCCAGGTGAAGCTCATGTCACGCCTGGACCTCTGCCTCTACGAAACCACCCCGCTCCGCCGCACGATGTTTCCGCTCTAGTGTTGCTGCGACGAAACTCGCGAACAACGGGTGTGGTCGTGTCGGCCGCGACCGCAACTCGGGATGGAATTGGCATCCCATGAACCACGGATGGTTGGCAATCTCGATCAGTTCAACCAGCGCGTTGTCGGGCGAAGTGCCGGTGCACTGCAATCCGTACTCCTCCAAGAGCTCCCGGTACTTGTTATTCACCTCGTAGCGATGGCGGTGACGCTCGTTCACCTCGTCTTCTCCGTACACACGCGCCGCGCGGGATCCCGAGCGCATCCGGCAAGGGTACGCCCCGAGTCGCATCGTGCCACCCATGGCTTCCGCTTCGAGCACTTCGCGTTGTTCGCTCATGAGTGCGATGACCGGGTTCGTGCACTGCGTCTCGAATTCGCTCGAGTTGGTTTCTTCCAAGCCACAAACGTTGCGTGCGAACTCGATGATCGCCGTTTGCAGTCCGAGACAAATGCCGAAGAAGGGCAAATCGTTTTCGCGCGCCCACCGCACCGCTTCGATCATTCCTTCCACCCCACGCTCGCCGAACCCACCGGGGATCAACAGTCCGTGGAATCCTTCGAGCACGTCGTCCGCGGCGTGGGATTCAAAGCGCGCGCTCGTGATCCATTCCAAATCGACGCCAACATCGTTCGCGATGCCGCCGTGCACCAACGCTTCACGAATAGAAGTATATGAGTCCGTCAGCTCGGTATATTTGCCGACGATGGCGATTTTTACCCGTTCAGCGGGTTCCAATACGCGTTTCACCAAGGCGCTCCACCGTCGGAGATCGGGTTCCTTGGTCTCTAGTTGCAACCGTCGACATATCTCGCGATCCAAGCTCTGCTCATGCAGCATCAACGGCACTTGGTAGATCGTCGCAACGGTTCTACTCTCTACAACGCATCCGAAGTCGACATTACAGAAGAGAGCGATTTTGTGTTTGATCTCCTCTGACAGCGGGTAGTCGCTGCGACAAATCAGGATATCCGGCTGGATTCCTATCTCCATCAGCTCCCGGACCGAATGCTGCGTCGGTTTGGTCTTCAATTCGCCGGTCGCCGAGATGTACGGCAGCAGGGTCAGGTGAATGAACAGTGCGTTGTCCCGTCCGACTTGTTGTCGGAATTGTCGAATCGCTTCCAAAAACGGCAATGATTCGATGTCACCCACCGTCCCACCGATTTCGGTGATAACGACGTCGTGTTCGGCGCCAAGCCGTCTGATGGCGTGCTTTATCTCGTCGGTAATATGTGGAATCACTTGAACGGTGCTGCCGAGATATTCTCCCCGGCGTTCTTTCGTGATCACGTTCAAGTACACACGTCCGGTCGTGACGTTGTTCATCTGCGAAAGCGACCGGTCGATGAACCGTTCGTAATGCCCGAGGTCAAGATCCGTTTCCGCGCCGTCGTCAGTCACGTACACTTCGCCATGTTGAAACGGCGACATCGTGCCGGGATCGACATTGATGTATGGATCGAACTTCTGGATGGTGACGCTCAATCCCCGCTCGACGAGCAAGCGGCCGAGCGACGCGGCTGCGATGCCCTTGCCCAATGACGAGACCACACCACCGGTAATGAAGATGTATTTCGTTGCCACTCGCATTCCCTTCTAAATTGTGACGGAGATCAGTTCTCGGGCGCGTTGGAGATCCGCGGGCGTATCAATGCCGCTGGGCGCCAAGGTGTCCAACGTCTTCACACCGAAGTGCTCGCCATACGACAGCGGCCGCAGTTGCTCCAACCCCTGTTCGATTTCCTCCAGCACCGGTGCCGCCGCCGCCCAACGTTGCAATGCTGCCGGTCGGTACGCGTACACACCGATGTGGTGATACACAGACTCCTCCTCCACCTCCGGCATCGGTCGGGCGTTTCTCGAAAACGCCAACGCGCGTCCGTCGGAGCCCACGAACACCTTGACCGTATTCGGGTCTGCCAACGCGGATGGACCGAGCCGAGCTCCGGCGGTCCCCACTCCGGCACCGGCCTCGACCTCCGCTATCGCGCCAGATACGGCCGTGGCGGGAATGAACGGCTCGTCGCCTTGAAGATTGACCACTATCTCGGCCTCCGCGAACTCCGCACGCCGGGCAACGGCGGCCGTGCGCTCGGTTCCCGACCGGAATTCGCCCAGCAGAACCGCATCGACGTCCAGACCGTCCACCGCATCGGCCACTCGCTGGTCATCGGTGGCCACCACCACTTTCTCTATGAAATCGAACGCCTTAGCACGCTCTGCCACGAGTCGTATAAGTGGTTGATTGGCAATGGTTTGGAGGGGTTTGTGTCGTAGCCTCGAGGAACCCAAACGAGCAGGAATCACACAGAGGATACGCATGGTCAAACATACAAGGGGACGGAGTCTCTGTCAAAAGTCGTGCCGTCGCCGCCTGGAGGGGTACTACGGCATCATAAGTTATTGTGACAATATAAGTTGCAATATCGAGTTCGGGTCGAAAATTGGCCGTTTTGGTAGTCCCGTCAGGGGATTGGGAGGGTGACTCGGGCCCCGAAACGCCCGTTCGAAAAGGCCCTGACCTCCAATTCCTCGGGAAAATCCCACAACATGACTGAAACAAAAGCCTCGGCCGCGGCCATTAGGTGATTGAAGGCCAGTAGAATGGCCCAATCCTGCACCTCGGCGCGCTTGGCATCGACCCGCTCGATCGATTCCGTGTCGGCCTCGGACTGGACGCTCTCCAGATAGTCCAGCTGATGCATCGATTTTATGGTCATGGTGAGGCTGAGGCCCTCAAACAGCACGAAAAATGCCCCTGTCGCTCGTCGGTGGACGATGGATTGGCCCCAGCCGGGAATCAGCAATGACCGCAGGGCGGCCCCCACAGGCGAGACCGGCGGTCTCTCGCGAAACGGGTCCACCGTGATCGTGTCTCTTGGGTTGGGAGGCCGGACGGGAACGGCTTGGGCTTGCAATGCCGTTGGGGTCCAGCTGGCGAGGATCAGTGTTACGGCGAGAGCGAGGCGCATTTTTACAAGGTTGTAGGTTGTAGGGTGTAGGGTGTAGTGAGCGACGACAGGCCCTACACCCTACACCCTATACCCTACACCCTACAACCTATTAAGGCGCCCCAAGGAATCGCTGGATCTCCCGCAAATATAGATCGCCGGTCCTCGGGTTGTTTCGCTGACCGACATACGCCCGCAACGCGCAAGCCCCGTCGCCCCGGCACTCTCGGAGGTGATGCTGCCAGATGAGCACACCATAGCACGCATTGGTATGGATATCGAACAAATCCGAGCCGCCGCACTCTTCGTGGAACGTTCCGTACCAGTATCGAACGTTGACTTGCATGATGCCTATGCAGCAGCCGGTTGTGCTCCACGCGTCCGGTATTCCCCTCCAATTCTCCGCGTGGGAGATGGCGAGGGCGGTGTCGACGCTAACGCCCCATCTGATGGCGGCCTCTCGAACCGCGCTGTGTCGTCGCGCATCGTTGCTCAGCGTATCGGTCACTACGATGGGTGACGTGAACGGCGTGGTCCGGATGCTCCCACCAACAAAGCACGCCGCGAAGGCCAATGGCAGGACACGGCGGGGGGTAAGGCTCGACCGCAAACCGCCGAGCCACCGCAGCATCCGGTCGGACGACTCCTGCATCCGAGACGACGAACTGCTTCGAAGTTCCGGGCCGAGGAGTTGGTCTATTTCCTCTCCGATCGCCCGGATGCGAAGATAGAGGTCGCTGGGCTCGTTGCTTGAACGTTTCACTTCAAATCGTCCCTATCACTCACGGCGCCTGGAAGGCAGGGGAGGACCGATCTAGCCTGTTGCGTTCCAACCATTCGAGCGCAGCCTTCGGGTTTCGGAAGACCTGGGACGTGCTCTCCACAAACAGCGGATACAATGGCCGTACTCTCATGTCGTTTTCGGGTGCGATCACCGCGGCTTGAGGGCCGCCCAGTAGTTCTCGGACGGCGCGCATGTTCGATTTGATCTTGTCGCTCAACTTGAACGGTCGTGCTTCGCGCAGGTCCCAAAGACGATCCATGCGCGAATCGAAGTCGTGGTGACTCACGAGATGGTTCAGCGTCATCCGCAGGCCTTCGAATGTTATACGCCCTTGGACGGTGGCCGTGATGCGACCGGCGGCCTTATCGATATCGAGTATGATAGACATGAGTCACCGATCCTCTTCGACGCGAAGTTTCATGCAGACCTCGCAGTCGCAATCGGTTCGGTGCTTGCCTTGCAGCACGAGTTTCCAAAGTTCCTCCGTGAACCAGTCGTACCGACTCTGTGCGATGAGCAACTCTTCTTGCCGAAACTCGTTCCAGTCCTGACGACCGACGTATCGAAGATGAGCGAGGAAATCATCGGTCATCATGCGTAACTGCGTCGTCAGTCGATGCAGATTCCCCTCGTCAGACATTTTTATCTCATGGTTGAGGTCTTGTGGCGACTTATCCAAGAGCCACGGGTCCTCGGGCGGAGATGTGTCTGCCGATGGGATGAACGGAGCACGCACTGCAGGCGCGCGTCGCTCGCTTTGGTCAGGATCGGGGACACGCTTGGGACTGCCACGTTCCGTGGTGTCCCCGCCCCCGCCCCCGCCCCCGTCTATCGACGAGATGGTAGGAGTCTTCATTGTCGTGCCTCCGGTAACCTGGCGATCTCCGCGCTTTCGCGCGGGACCCATGGCTTTGCGTCCCACGGTCACCCGTGGTTTGCCTTTGTCAGTGGCACCGACCTTCGTCGGTAACCTTGGGAGGAAGCGGCTGTCGTGTTTTTTGACACCTGCCACCGCCACCTCACCCCAACTACGCTTGTAGTGTACAATCCCTGGTCGGTAGGCGGCCGTGAGCCCTGACACATCAGAGACGGTCAGAGCGTCCGGCAAATAGCCACGAAATCACGGAAAACATGGACCCTGCCACCCGTGCCAAATCGTGTTTTCCCCGCCCCGCCGCGGACGGAATTACTCGGACCGAAAGATGGGGATGGGAGGGGAAGCGAGCCAACTACGCCAAAAGCAGGGTCATCTGATTGCTTAATGTCTGAAACATCGAACGATAATTTGTCGCCGCGCCGGCTGGTTGCGTACTCGCCCGTGCTTTACAGAAGCTCCTGGGCCGAATTGTTGGCTGCTCCTCTTGTTCTTGCTCCTGCGCCCTAGGGTTTTCTTGGACACTTGATTGCGAGAGAGTTCTCGCAGGAGGAGTGTCGAGATGAGGAAGCACGTTGAGGAATCGGTGGCGACCGGCGCGGCCGCCGGGCGCGGCCGTGGGGGTCGGTTCTCGGCCGGGCGGAAGCGTGAGGTGGTGCTGCGTCTGTTGCGCGGGGAGGATCTCGAGTCGGTGTCGCGGGCGGTGGGGATCACGGCGGCGCGGGCGTCGCACTGGCGGGCTCAGTTTCTGGCTGCGGGGCAGGCGGGCCTAAAGAGCCGCGCACCGGATGCTCGGGACGAAGACCATCGTCGGCTGCAGGCCAAGATCGGCGAGCTGCTGATGGAGACCGAGTTACTGTACGCGAAGGTGGATCAGCTGGAGGCCGGCGGCCCTTTGGCCCGGCGGAGGTCGACGCGATGAGTGGCGCCCAGTCGATCTCCACCCGTCGGGCGTATGGCGTGCAGCGGGTCTGCCGCGTGTGGCACCGCGCCCGCTCCAGTGTGTATGCGCGGCGGCAGGCGACACGGTCCCCTGCGCCGTGTCGTCGCCGCGGGCCGATCGGCGCTGCCCCGGACGACGTCCTGGTGGCCCACATTCGCCGGGTGCTCGAAGCCTCGCCGTTTCATGGCGAGGGGTACCGGAAGGCCTGGGCGAAGCTGCGGGTCGACGGGATTCGGACCTCGCAGGAACGGGTGCGGCGGTTGATGCGGGAGTCCGGCCTCCAGGCCCCGCAGCGCGCGGGCCACGCGCACGGGCCAAAGGCGCACGACGGGACCATCACCACCGAGGCGCCCGACGTGATGTGGGGCACGGACATGACGGCCACCGTGACCGTCGCCGAGGGGGCAGCCTTCGTCTTCGTGGCCGTCGATCACTGCGCGACCGAGTGCATCGGGCTCCATGCCGCCAAGCGCGGGAACCGCTTCGAGGCCCTGGAGCCGATTCGCCAGGGCATCCGGGAACGCTTCGGGGGCATCGGCGAAGGCGTGGCCCGCGGGCTGCGGCTGCGTCACGACCACGGGTCGAACTATTTGGCCGACGATTTCCAACAGGAGGTCGCGTTCTTCGGCATCGAAAGCTCTCCGAGCTTCGTGCGGGAGCCCGAAGGCAACGGTGTCGCTGAGCGCTTCATCCGCACGCTGAAGGAAAACGTCTTGTGGGTACGGAGCTTCGAGACGATCGAGGAGCTCCGCCTGGCCTTGCTCGAGTTCAAGCGGACGTACAACGAGCAGTGGATGCTGGAGAAGTACGACTATCGCAGCCCGGCTCAAGTGCGACGCGACTTCGTCGGCCTGGACGCGGCTGCGTAGAAATGATTACCTTCAAATCACTGTCCAAGAACCCTGGGGCGATACATTGCCTCCAACGTCGCGCTCGGGGCAGCCGTTTACCTGCCCTGGCGAACCGCGCGGGTTCGGTGGGCGATTCCCCTCGAGGACGTGATCCGTCCTGTGGCAGGAAGCGGCCCATCCGTCATTTACTACAGTTGGCACGCTTACGAGCCGTTCTTGATGCTGGGTTTTCGTGATATCCCGCTGCGATCTACTCCGTCCGCCATCGGACACGACGGCATCACTTCCCGCCTGCTCCAGCACACGGTCGCGTGGCTCGGCCTGCCCGTGTGGGTGTACCGTCGAAGGTCGCCCGTAACGCCCACGGAACAGGTCATCCGGCTTCTGAAGGGACATCCCCAACAGCTAATTCTCGTCTCCGACGCCGGCGGCCCATACGGACGAGTCAAACCGGGCTTGGCAGAGATAGCCCGCGCGGCAGACGCGTGGCTAATTCCCATTGTGGTACGAGGGCGTCGCCGGCTCAAGATCCAACGACCATGGCGCTACGGATTCCCCGCTCCGTTTTGCAGCGTAACGGTTTATCCGGGTGAGCCGTTTGAAGGTGGGACCGCGACCGTGGATCGATGTCAACGTGCGCTGGAGGAGTTGGATAGCGGTGTGGGACATGGTTGATACGATGAGACCGAAGGCGGACGTCCGACGCTTCGGCCCTGCGTTTCAACCAACGGAGGGTGTACCGTGTCTATAACTACGGGACCACTCAGGAAGGAGTCTACGCATGACGAACCTCCACGGAGCGGAACGAATGGACCTACCTGTCGGGAAGAGGATGAGTAAGATGTCCCGGCGGTGGTCGTGATCTCCTGCACGATGTGAAGGTGCCGCTGCGCATAAGCGCGGCTGGCCCCGGAGATCCTGGGAGTGTCACATTACGGTAGAGGTCTAGCAGGTTGCGGAAAAAGTCGGGTAATGGACGATAGCATCGCGAGCCGGAAGTTCTTATCGTAGAGGGACCTCGATGGGAGTGCCACGATGCGCGGGAACAAGACGAATCAGTCGGCGCTGTTCAGCTATATCAGTGCGGAGGATCGGGTGCCCTCCGACCATCCGTTGCGCGCCCTGCGGGCGCTGGTGGACCCGGTGTTAGCCCGGCTCTCGCCGCAGTTGGACCGGCTGTACGCGCGGCGGGGCCGGCCGTCGATTCCCCCGGAACATTTGTTACGCGCGTTATTGCTGCAGGTGGTGTATACGATCCGGAGCGAGCGGCAGCTGATGGAGCAGCTCGATTACAACATCCTGTACCGATGGTTTGTGGGGTTGAATCTGGACGACGCGGTGTGGGTGCCGACGGTCTTTACGAAGAATCGGACGCGGCTGGTCGAGGGGGGCATCGCGGATGCGTTTCTGGCCGAAGTGTTACAGGAGGCGGAGCGGCGGGCGTTGTTGTCGAATGAGCATTTCACCGTCGACGGGACCTTGCTGGACGCGTGGGCGAGTCAGAAGAGTTTTCAGCCGAAGGCCGGCACCCGCCCGCCAACGGACGATGATCCGGGGAATCCGAGCGTGACGTTTCGCCAGGAGAAACGGACGAATGCGACGCATGCGTCGCGGACGGACCCGGAGGCGCGGTTGACGCGGAAGAGTGGGGGGCAAGGCGCGCAATTGGCGTACTTGGCGAGTGTGTTGATGGATAATCGGCACGGGCTCGTGGTGGCGACCGACGTGACGCAGCCCGGCTACGAGGCGGAGTGTGCGAGTGCGCTGGCGATGGTGGGGAGCTTACCGCCGACGGCCCGGCGTCGGACGTTGGGGGCGGACAAGGGTTATGATCGGTGCGGGTTTGTCGACACGCTGCGGGCGTTGGGCTGGACGCCCCACGTCACGCCGAACGTGCACCGCACGCGGTTGCGGAGCGCGGTGGATGGCCGGACGACGCGCCATCCCAGCTATGCGATCAGTCAACGGCAGCGCAAAAAAGTGGAAGAGATCTACGGGTGGGGCAAGACGATTGGGTTGTTACGCAAACTCCGACATCGCGGGACCCCGCGGGTCGGGTGGGTGTTTACGTTCACGGCCGCGGTCTACAATCTGATGCGGATACGCACCCTGACCCTGGCCGAAGGCAGCCCCTGATGGGGCAGTGTGGGCCGCATTCGTCACGCCGACCGCACCGCGGGGGCGGTAATAGGGGACCGCACGCTGGTACACCGTCGTGTTACCCGGACAAACGCGGCCCACCATGAATTTTTCCGCAACCTGCTAGTCCTTGGGCGGCTCTTGTCTTCCCACGGCCCGACGAAGAAAGACAGCCCGTTCATGCATCTTATGGCGAGATCGAGTTCGTCCCAGGCCTCGCGATTCTTCTGCCGGTCAATCAATTGGTGTGCTCGCTCTACGCGCTCGTAGATATAGCGCATGTCACGTCGAATCGACGGCGTCTTCTCGTCAACGTCTCGAATGGCCATTCCTTACTCACCTCTTTTCGTCTCCCAATTTCCACAGATGGCTAGTCATGCCAGCGGCCTAGGACGCCTTTGCCGGGCTCACCTTCTGGGTGTACCAGAGCCACTCGAGGAATCGGTTCGTGCTGCTCAACACCGCCCTGACAGCCGCGTGCGGCAGATCATCTTCCGTGGCGAGGGAGAAGCCTGCCAGGGTTTTCGATTCATTCTGCCAGCGGGCGGAGAGGGCGACGATCACAGCCGGAACCTCGAGGACAGTGATGCTCTGGAGGTCTAAAACCTCAAAGGCGGACCGTTCGGTGCCGACCAAGTGCCGGAGTGCATCCCCCGCGGCTTCTGCAGCGCACCGACGCTCCTGGTCCAACCCGCCTCCGTCGGCACGCCCCACGTATTGGTGGCCTTGGAAGACCAACTTAACGGTGGCACGGCTGCGATCGCCGGGGAGTTGTTCGAGGTCCAGCCCGATAAACGAGGCTCGGCAACGGCCGAATTTAGTGATCATTATCCGGCTCGGGAAAAGGAGCTACCTACCAGATGCCGTCTAGCAGGTTGCGGAAAAAGTCGGGTAATGGACGATAGCATCGCGAGCCGGAAGTTCTTATCGTAGAGGGACCTCGATGGGAGTGCCACGATGCGCGGGAACAAGACGAATCAGTCGGCGCTGTTCAGCTATATCAGTGCGGAGGATCGGGTGCCCTCCGACCATCCGTTGCGCGCCCTGCGGGCGCTGGTGGACCCGGTGTTAGCCCGGCTCTCGCCGCAGTTGGACCGGCTGTACGCGCGGCGGGGCCGGCCGTCGATTCCCCCGGAACATTTGTTACGCGCGTTATTGCTGCAGGTGGTGTATACGATCCGGAGCGAGCGGCAGCTGATGGAGCAGCTCGATTACAACATCCTGTACCGATGGTTTGTGGGGTTGAATCTGGACGACGCGGTGTGGGTGCCGACGGTCTTTACGAAGAATCGGACGCGGCTGGTCGAGGGGGGCATCGCGGATGCGTTTCTGGCCGAAGTGTTACAGGAGGCGGAGCGGCGGGCGTTGTTGTCGAATGAGCATTTCACCGTCGACGGGACCTTGCTGGACGCGTGGGCGAGTCAGAAGAGTTTTCAGCCGAAGGCCGGCACCCGCCCGCCAACGGACGATGATCCGGGGAATCCGAGCGTGACGTTTCGCCAGGAGAAACGGACGAATGCGACGCATGCGTCGCGGACGGACCCGGAGGCGCGGTTGACGCGGAAGAGTGGGGGGCAAGGCGCGCAATTGGCGTACTTGGCGAGTGTGTTGATGGATAATCGGCACGGGCTCGTGGTGGCGACCGACGTGACGCAGCCCGGCTACGAGGCGGAGTGTGCGAGTGCGCTGGCGATGGTGGGGAGCTTACCGCCGACGGCCCGGCGTCGGACGTTGGGGGCGGACAAGGGTTATGATCGGTGCGGGTTTGTCGACACGCTGCGGGCGTTGGGCTGGACGCCCCACGTCACGCCGAACGTGCACCGCACGCGGTTGCGGAGCGCGGTGGATGGCCGGACGACGCGCCATCCCAGCTATGCGATCAGTCAACGGCAGCGCAAAAAAGTGGAAGAGATCTACGGGTGGGGCAAGACGATTGGGTTGTTACGCAAACTCCGACATCGCGGGACCCCGCGGGTCGGGTGGGTGTTTACGTTCACGGCCGCGGTCTACAATCTGATGCGGATACGCACCCTGACCCTGGCCGGAGGCAGCCCCTGATGGGGCAGTGTGGGCCGCATTCGTCACGCCGACCGCACCGCGGGGGCGGTAATAGGGGACCGCACGCTGGTACACCGTCGTGTTACCCGGACAAACGCGGCTCACCATCAATTTTTCCGCAACCTGCTAGGACCGAAAAGTTACAGGCGTGTTGTTTCTGTTGATTGCCCGTTGAACCCTCCGCGTCATCGCGGTGCTGAACCACCCAGCGCTGAACACGATCAGCGATGATAACGCGATACACATAGTTCTGTTGTTTATTTTCATCTTTGTCCTCTTATTACTTTGTCGGCTAACGTGCGATCTCCGCTCTGTGAGCGACTTTCAGCTAGCTCTCGGAGAATCTCATTGCGACGATCTCCTTGCCTCCCACTGGTCTTTTCTGTGACCCATTTGTTACCCAGCTTGTTACCGGGATTGAAAAACGGCGCCTCACACTGGGTGTGCGAGACGCCGTAAATCATTGTGGCGGGAGCGTGTGGGAATCGAACCCACCGGAGCCGCCAAAGGCACCTCCCAGCGGTTTTGAAGACCGCGCAAGCCACCAGGCCCAATCCGCCCCCAAAAGGCCAGGCTAGCCGGTGACCGCGATGGCGTCAATCTCCACCCGTACGTCCAGCGGTAGTCTGGCCACCTCTACTGCCGCCCGAGCGGGGCGATGCTCGCCAAAGTGTCGCGCGTATTCCTCGTTCATCGAGGCGAACTCCGACATGTCCTTGAGATAGACCGTGGTCTTCACGACCTGACCTAGGCTGCTTCCCGCGGCTTCGAGCAATCCCGAGAGATTCTGGAGCACACAATTCGTTTGCTCGGTGATGGTCTCACCGACAATCTCCATCTTGGCGGGATCCAGCGCGACCTGGCCTGAGCAAAAGACCAGGTTGCCGGTGATCATCGCCTGACTGTACGGCCCGATGGCCTGCGGGGCTTTGGTGGTTGCAACGGGTTCCATTGTCTGACTCCGTGGTGTCCTGGGTTAGAATAGGCCTTCGATCACGCCGTTGTCCGTAACACTCATTTTCTCAGCGGCCGGAGTTTTGCCCAACCCCGGCATCGTCATGATGTCGCCGGCCATCGCGACCACGAACCCCGCGCCCGCCGAAGGATAGAGGTCCTTGATCGTGATGCGGAAACCACTAGGTGCGCCGAGCAGCGAGGGATCGTCGCTGAACGAGTACTGAGTTTTCGCGACACACACGGGAGTTTCTCCCAAACCGAATTCGGATAGCTGTTTCGCCTTTCGCGCCGCTGCCGGAGTGAAGTCCGCACCATCGGCGCCGTAAATCTGTTTGGCTATCGTTTCGACCTTTTCCGGAATGGATTTCCGCACGTCGTAGATCGGCTTGAAGTCGGCCTTCTCATTCTCGAGGACATCCAAAACCTCCTTGGCGAGTTCGATGCCCCCTGCTCCGCCTTCTTCCCAAACGTTACACGGCGCCACGCGCGCCCCTTGGGCTTCGCAGCCTTTCCGAACGACCTCCAACTCCTCGTCGGAATCCGTGATGAAGCGGTTCATCGCGACGACCGCGGGCACTCCGTACTTGCCGACGTTCTCGATATGCCGGCCGAGATTGGCAAACCCGCGGCCCACCGCGTCGGGGTCGGGCTCGGCCAACTTGTCTTTGGCCACGCCTCCATGGAGCTTGAGTGCTCTGACGGTTGCGACGATCACCGCGGCCTCGGGATTCAAGTCGCCGGCGCGGCATTTGATGTCGAAGAACTTCTCCGCACCGAGGTCGGCTCCGAACCCCGCCTCGGTCACGACGATGTCTGCGAGACGCAACGCCATCTCGGTTGCGATGATCGAATTGCACCCGTGCGCAATGTTTCCGAACGGACCGCAGTGCACCAACGCGGGGCCGCCCTCCAGGGTTTGCACGAGGTTTGGTAGGAGAGCGTCCTTCAACAGGAGCGTCATTGCTCCCGGGGCCTTCAGCTCGCGAGCACGGACCGGCTGCCGGTCGCGCGTCTGACCCACGATGATGTTGCCGAGGCGCTGCTCGAGATCGGCCATATCGCGCGAGAGGCCCATGATGGCCATGATCTCGCTGGCTGGTGTGATGACAAACCGGTCCTCACGCGGCACGCCCCCCAGCGGCCCTCCCAATCCGACATTGATGTTGCGCAGCGCGCGATCGTTCATGTCCATCGTGCGCGGCCAAGTGATTCGGCGTTGATCGATGTTGAGCTTGTTGCCTTGATGGAGGTGATTGTCGAGCATCGCGGACAACAGGTTGTGCGCACTCGAGATGGCATGAAAGTCGCCGGTGAAGTGCAGATTGATCTCGTCCATGGGAACGACCTGTGCGTATCCGCCACCGGCCGCACCGCCCTTGATGCCGAACACGGGGCCGAGGCTCGGTTCGCGCACGCATAGCGCGGCGTTCTCCCCGAGCTTTTTCAGCGCTTGCGTGACACCGACGGCGACCGTCGACTTACCTTCTCCGGCGGCCGTGGGGTTGATCCCCGTTACCAACACGAGACGAGCGCGCCGCTCACGCGACTGCATGGCGTCGAGACTGATCTTTGCTTTGTTGGTTCCGTACGTGATGATCTCGTCGGGACTGAGGCCCAAGTCAGCGGCGACATCGGTGATGGGTCGAAGCTTCGCTTCTTGCGCGATGGCGATATCTGATGGGACGACGCTGGTCATGATAGCTGTTTGGTTTGAATGTGGATTCCGAAACACGCAATAGCGTTTGCTGTGGTCTGCTCCTCGATCTGCTGTGCGTCCGCGCCACGTATCTCCGCAATCTTCGAGGCTGTTTGACGGACGAATGCCGGCTCGTTGCGTTTGCCCCGATGCGGTGTGGGGGCAAGATATGGCGCGTCCGTTTCAATGAGAAGTCGATCGCGGACCACGGCCTGTACGGCGTCGGTGTCCTTCCACGATTTGAACGTCACCATGCCACTGAACGACACGTAGGCGCGGGCGGCCAATGCGACATCCAATACGTCAGGACCCGAGCTGAACGAATGGAGAATGTACGTGGCATCGGTGTCGCGAAGCATGGCCACGATGTCGTCGTCTGCCGACCGGGCGTGAACCACGACGGGCAGGCCGTGCTTCGCTCCGAGCGCCAACTGTGCGGCGAATGCCGCGCGCTGCTCCTCGCGCGGGGAATAGTCGTAATGGTAATCCAGACCTGTCTCGCCTACGGCTACGACATGGGGATCGTTTAGCGCTGCATCGATCTTGGCCGCGACTTCCGAATCCCATGTCGATGCCTCGTGTGGATGCACCCCCGCAGTTGCGGAGAGATCGAACTGCCGTGCTAGCGCGATTGCCTGTTCGGTTGCCTGTTCGGAATCCGCGACGACGACAACATGGCCGACGCCGGCGCTCCGAGCACGTCGGACCACCTCGGCACGGTCATCGTTGAACTGTTCGGCGCCGAGGTGGCAGTGTGTATCGACTAGCACACGATTCGGCTAGCTCGCAGCGCTCGCCTTGTCCGACGATCGAACCACCGTTGGTCCGCTCGATATGGTTCGGGCGCCGCGCACATCCTCGCCGGGCCACTTCTGCTCCACCGCACGCAGGATGGGTGATGCGATGAAGATCGACGAGAAGGTTCCGGTCACGATCCCAAACGTCATGACCAGGGCAAAGCCGCGGAGCAACGGGCCGCCGAGGATCACCCACGCCAGCGTGGCCACGACGGTCGTTCCGGACGTGAGCACGGTTCGGGGAAGCGTCTCGTTGATACTCCGATTGAGAATCTCGTACAGGTTCTTGCGTTTGAACTTGCGCAGGTTCTCTCGCACTCGGTCGAACGTAACAATGGTATCGTTCACCGAATATCCAACGATGAACAGCAGCGCCGTTGCGACGGCCAGTGTGACTTCAAGGTTGAGAATGGAGACGAACGCGATCGCGCTGAGGATATCGTGAATGGTGGCGGCTACGGCGGCGATGGCAAATCGCCATTCCATCCGAATGGACAGGTAAATGAAGATTGCGCCGAAGCCCATGAGAATCGCGAGTACGGCCTTGGTCCGTAGTTCGCCACCGACTTTTGGTCCGACGGCGTCCCTTCGAACGATCTCATACGCGTCCGCTCCATATTCAGCGGCCAACGCCGCATCGATCGCCGCCGCCGTCGCCTGTGTGGTTTCCTCCGTGACCTCGGCGCGGGGGTCGAGACGCGCCCGCACGATGAATTCATTGGGGGCCCCAAACGTCGTGATCTCCGGCGAGCTGATCCCGGCCGCCACCAACGTCTCGCGCAAACTGCCCTGGGTAATCGCGTCCGAGTTCGCCGTCAGTTCGATGAGGGTACCACCGGTAAACTCGATACTCTGGTTCAATCCCCGGATGCCCAACACCATCAGGCCGACAACTATAAACGTCAAGGCGCCAAGCATGGTCGCTTTGCGCATCGCGAGAAAATCGTAGGCTGCCTTGTCAAAAAAACGAATCATCAGATCGACAACTCCGCGGCAGCCGACCGACGCTGCAACCAGATGAGGAACAAGGTTTTCGTGACAAAGACGGCCGTCAACAACGACGCGATGATCCCGATAATGAGTGTGACCGCAAATCCTTTGACGGGGCCGGTACCAAACTGAAAGAGGAAGGCCGCGGTGATAACGGTTGTGAGATTCCCGTCGATGATGGCCGGCATCGCATGGTCGAAACCAGACTCGACGGCGACGCGAGGCGATCGATTCATCGCGATCTCCTCACGTATTCGTTCGAAGATCAGCACGTTGGCATCGACCGCCAGCCCCAATGACAGCACGAAGCCCGCGAGGCCGGGAAGGGTGAGGGTCGCCCCAAGACTCGCTAACCCTCCAAGCGTAAACAACACGTAAAAGGTCAGTGCGACGATCGCCACGAGGCCGGCCATGCGGTAGTACACCGCGACGATGCCGACGACCAGCACGATGGCCACGATGCCGGCCAGGCGTCCGGCCCGAATCGAGTCCTCGCCCAGGCTCGCTCCCACCGTTCGCTCTTCCACGATCTGGATCGGTGCGGGCAAGGCACCCGCCCGCAACACGAGCGCGAGGTCCTGCCCCGCGCCGATGCTCGTGTTGCCGAGCTCGATCTGCCCCTGGCGGCGAATCTGACTTCGAATAACCGGTGGCTGGCCCTGCACACGTCCGTCGAGCACAATCGCCATGAAGTCGTTGACGTGCTCGGCGGTCGCGCGGCCAAAAATCCGCCCGCCGGCGCGCGTCAACTGGAAGTTGACGACCGCCTGGTTGGTAATGGGATCGAGCTGTGCCTGAGCGTCCGCGAGCCGCTCGCCGGTAATAATCGGTCGAGATTCAACCGCATACAGTCCGCGATACAACCGTCCGCCGAGCGACAGCGGTTCCCGCCCCCACAGAAGATCGACGCCGCGAGGCACGTTACGCTGAAACTCGGGGTGCTCCATCAGACGCGTGACTTGCGGAACGTCCTCCTCGACGACGAACACCTCACCGGCTACCTGCCCGACATTGAGGAAACCCGAGAAGATCGTCTCGCTCGGCGCTTCGGGGGCAACGTCGATCGAGTCCGCCGCCGCCGCCGAGTCCCCCGATTGGGTCGCTGAATCGGCGGCCGTCCCCAAAATTTGCTGAAGGGCCGTTTGCGGCGTAACCGTGGACGCCGAGTCGCCGGCGACCGTGACGCCGGCCCTCACCAGCGCGCGATCGATTCGCTCGAGGGCCCCCTCGAATTCGCGCTGCATGTCCGTGATGCGAAACTCCAAGAAGGCAGACCGCTCGACTATCTGTTTGGCTCGCGCTGGGTCATCGATCCCCGGGAGCTGGATGATGATGCGGTCGTTCCCGACCTTCTGGATCAGCGGCTCGGCCACACCGAACTCGTCGATTCGGCTCCGTATGACCGTTTCAGCTCGATCGAGGGCATCTTCGGGGTTGGTGATCGGGCCCCCTGACTGGTCGATTTCGACGGCGAGATGCATCCCACCTTGCAAGTCCAGGCCCAGTTTTAGACCCCACTGCGTCTCGGTCGAATCCGTTCCGTCTGATCCCAATCCGATCACGGCTTGCCGTGGCCACAGTCCCACGAGCGCCAAGGTCACCAGTATCAGAATGAAGATCAATCGGTTGCGTATGCTCGCCATCACTAACAGCCCACTGGTTAAGAACTTGGATAAGTAGCGGTCCCAGAGGACCCTGTCAACGCGGCTTCGGCAGCCCGTAAGTCTCGGGCCAATTGAGCCTCCAAAGCCTTGGCATCGGGAAAGTTCATCACGTCTCGGAGCCTTTTGACCCAGGAGATCTTCACCGGGATATCGTACAATTCCACGTCCACGCCGAAGAGATGCGCCTCCAACGTCCGGTCCTGTTCTCCGAACGTGGGTCGGGGCCCCTGGTGCAACATTCCGCCCGCCGCCCCATCCCGCCATTCCGCCCGCACAGCGTATACCCCATCGGGGGGCAAGAGCTTCCTCGGATTGGTGACGAGGTTGATGGTCCGGAATCCGAGTTGGCGACCGCGAGCTTTCCCGCGGATCACCGGTGCCGTTAGGGAGTAGGGCCGCCCGAGCAACTCTTCGGCCGTAGCGAGATCGCCGCCGGCGACCGCCCGGCGCACCAGTGTCGACGAGGCGGGGCGTGACGACACCGAGACTGCGCCCACGACGTCTACCGCGAAGCCGAGCTTCTTGCCCAGCTCGCGCAGCACGTTTTCGTCACCGGAGCGGCCGCGGCCGAACCCGTGGTCGTGCCCGATCACCCACTCTTCCATTTGGAATCGATCGATGAGGAGCCGAACGAACGCTTCGGGGGAATATTGCGAGAGTTCTTTGGTAAAAGGAAGGAATACGATCAGGTCCAACTCTCCCTGTGCTAGGATCTCCAAGCGTTCGTCACCGACGGTGAGCAACCGCGGCGCGGCCTGCGGGTTGACGATCTCGAGGGGGTGAGGCTCAAAAGTGACCAATACGCTGCGTCGATTGTCACGCCTGGCGCGCGCCGCTATTTCGCGTAACACCGCCCAGTGACCCAGGTGGACGCCGTCGAACGTGCCGACGGTGACGACCGAACCCCGTTTCCCACCCCAGGGTTTCGACGTGTCGCTCATCCTGACAGCACGACTTTAGGCCGGATTTGCGTGCCGTCCGCTTCGGCTACCGCGACTAATTCGTCGCCGTCCACCAGTGCCACAGTTCCCGAAAAAGCCTCCGGCGTGGTGATGGAGCGCCCGTGGCACACGGATCGGCGCTGAGCACTTTCGAGCGGGACCGTCGGTAGGTGGGCTACCACCTCGCGTGCCGGACGCACCCTCTCGGCGTCGAGGCTGTCGTTGACTTCGATAGCGTCCCGGATACGAAATGGGCCAACGTCCGTTCGACGCAGCACCGCGAGGTGAGCACCGCACCGCAGTTCGTCGCCGAGATCGCGCGCGAGCGCCCGGATATAAGTACCGCTGCTCACAAGCGCTTCGAATTCGACCCGCTCCTCGTGCATTGCCGTCATCGAGAATGACAGCACCTCTACATCTTGACAGGGGAGCTCGGGTGATACGCCGCTCCGCGCGAGCCGATACGCCCGCCGGCCACCGATTTGTTTGGCGGACAACGCGGGTGGGCGTTGGCGTATCGGTCCTGTCAGCCCGGCCATAGCTCGTTCGACGGCGTGCGCCGTCACCGACTGCCACGCGTCGGTGGTTGTGGTGACTGCGCCGGTGCTGTCATACGAATCCGTCGCCGTGCCGAGCACGATGACGCCGGTGTATCGCTTCGTCAAGCCGACGAGATACTGGGCTAGTCTCGTCGCGCGTCCCACAAGAATCACCAGAAGGCCGGAGGCGAACGGGTCGAGCGTGCCGGTGTGCCCCACGCGTCGTACTCCTATAGCGCGACGCACCGCAGCAACCACGTCGTGCGAGGTGGGGCCCGCTGGCTTGTCGATGAGCAGGTAGCCGTCGTTCAGGATTCCGATTCTTCTTGATCGATTTGTGATAATAGCTCATCGATACGGCGCACGTGCTCGAGCCCGTGATCGATGACGAAGTGAAGCTCGGGTGTCGTGCGTAAGTCCGTCGACCGGGCAACGATGGAACGAAGATAACCGCTGGCGTGTTGCAGGCCGGTAAGCGCATCCGCCTTTTTTTGGTCGTCACCCAAGACGCTCACGCGTGCGATCGCATGCGACAGATCCGACGAGACCGACACGCTGGTCAGCGTAACAAACCCGACGCGCGGATCTTTGATCCCGGTAGTGAGTACTTCACCGAGGATCTGATGAATGAGTGTGGCCACGCGTTCCTGTCGGTGGCCTCCCCGAGATTTCATAGCCAACTCGTCTGGGAATCGATGACACGGGCCAACGGTTCATGTGCAACCAAACTGTCGGCGGCGCTCAACACGGACTGGGCGTGCCGGGTATCGGTGGCGACAATGCAGCACGAGAGTTCCGCTCGCTGCCAGCGGTTCTGATGGTTCGTTTCTGCGACGGAGATGTTGAATCGGTTGTGCAACCGATCCTTCAAGCTCTTCATGATGCGGCGTTTGTCCTTGAGCGACTGGCAGCCGTTGAGGTGGAGTTCCCACGTGACGACCCCGACGACCACGCTACTCGGCCTTGGAGACTCCGGCGGTTTCGAGTGTCCGCGCAATCTCCTCGATGGTGTACGTCTCTAACAGGTCGCCCACCTTGATGTCGTTGAAGTTTTTTACCCCCATTCCGCACTCCAACCCTTCTTTTACCTCGCGGACGTCTTCCTTGAAGCGCTTCAGGCTTGCCAGCTCACCATCGTACACTTCGACGCCATCTCGCGTGACGCGAATTTTTGCGTTCCGCTGAATGATGCCGTTGCGCACGATGCAGCCGGCGATCGTGCCGATGCTCGAGACCTTAAACGTCTTCAGGACTTCGGCGTCGCCAAGCACGACCTCTCGCTGCTCCGGCGCAAGCAACCCTTCGAGGGCCGATCGCACGTCTTCCACCGCCTCGTAGATCACGCGGTAGGTACGAACGTCGATGTGATCGCGGTCGATCGCGGCTCGGGCGTTGGCATCGGGCCGGACATGGAACCCGACAATGATCGCGCCGGATGCTTTCGCAAACTGCACGTCGCTCTCGGTGATCGTTCCGATACCGCGATGGATGACTTCGACACGCACTTCGTCCGTGGACAGGATGGCAAACGCATCCGCCAACGCCTCGGCTGGGCCACCCTGGTCGGCCTTGATGATGATCTTGAGTGACCGGACCTTCCCCGCTGCGAGTTGCATCGAGAGATCCTCGAGACTGACGCCACGCGACGTGCGGCGATGCGCTGCCTCGCGATGCAGGCGTTGACGCTTCCCGGCGACGTCCCGAGCCTCTGCGGCATTTGCCACGACGGTCAAGGGGTCTCCGGCAACGGGGACCTCGCTGAATCCAAGAACCTGAACCGGAATCGAGGGACCGGCCGACTGCGCGGATGCTCCGCGCTCGTCAAACATCGCGCGGACGCGCCCCGCCAGGTGGCCGCAGATAAAGTCGTCGCTGATTCGCAGCGTCCCCTGCTTCACCAGAATGGTCGCCACGGGTCCCTTTCCGGGGTCCAGGGTACTCTCCACCACGATACCGGTCGCGGGCCGGTTTGGATTTGCCTTCTTGTCGAGTACGTCGGCCTGCAGCAAGACCTTCTCCAGCAGTTCTTCCACTCCTTCGCCCGTCTTGGCCGAAAGTGCCGACGAGATCGTTTCGCCCCCGAAGTCTTCCAGTATGACCTCGTGCTGCAACAGGTCTTGTTTGACTTTCTCGATGTTGGCGCTGGGCAGATCGATCTTGTTGATCGCCACCACGATCGGGACGCCGGCGTTCTTGGCATGGCTGATTGCCTCGATCGTCTGCGGCATGACTTGGTCGTCTGCAGCGACGACCAGCACCACGATGTCGGTGACTTGAGCACCCCGCGCACGCATCGCGGTGAATGCTTCGTGGCCCGGCGTGTCGAGGAACGTGATCACCCGCTCGTTGGCGACTTTGACATGATAGGCGCCGATGTGCTGCGTAATTCCACCGGACTCCCCGGCGAGCACGTTCGTCTTGCGGATGTAATCCAACAGCGACGTCTTCCCGTGATCGACGTGCCCCATGACCGTCACAACCGGCGGACGGGGTTCGAGGTCTTCGGGCCGCTCCTCGACTTCTTCCTCGGTGGTCTCCGGGCTGTACTCTTCCTCGCGCACGGCTTCGTAATCGAACTCGGAGGCGATGATCTCGATCTGATCGAAATCGAGTCGCTGATTCACGGTGACCATCATGCCGAGTTCTTTGAAGCAGAAACTCACAATGTCGGTCGCGGTCACCTTCAACATGCCCGCAAGTTCCGACACGGTGACGTACTCGTTGACACGAATGAGCGTCTTCTCGCGTTCCTTCTCATCGGCCAAGCGTTGTTGTTGGATCTCGCGGAACGTGGGTTCGTCGCTGCGGCGGCGCGGGCTCTTCTTTTGCGCCCCACCGCGCAAGCTCGCGAGCGTGCGACTGATGTTGGCCTGAACCGCCTGTTGGTCGACCTGGGTGCGCTTCGTTTTCTTGCGTTTCTTACGGTCGCGATCGCCCCGACGGTCTTCCGTGGGCTTGGGGTGCGGCGCAGCCGCCGCGACGGGACGGGAGCTCGCTGCAGGTCGGGGCGGTGGTGCGGCCCTCGACGCCGGCCGGCCCCGCGGTGCCGCCGAAGCAACCGGGCGCAACCCACTGGTGACCGGCGTGGGGCGCAGCTCCTCTGTAACCGATTGTGAAGCCGGCTCGGGGGCGGGGGCCGGGGGCTCGGCCTGTGCCACCTGAGCCGCCTCCTCGGGTGGCGCGACGGCCCCAGGAGTTTGTTCTGCCGGGCTCGTTGCCTCTTCGCGGAACAGCGCCGCAGCGCGCTCTTCGAGGCTGGGCTTCGGCTCCGGCGCTTCGATCGGGGGTACAGCAATGGTGGCCCCGGCTAATTCGTTCGCACGCCGCGCGTCCTCGGCCGCTTGTTCTTCGGCTTTGGCTTCTACCTCGGCGGCCGTGCGGCGCCGGCGCTTGGGGCGGGTCTCGGTTGGCACCTCCGCCGCCGTTTTCCGCTTGGTGGTTTTCTTGGTGGCACGACGTCGGCGCGTTGTCGTGGCCGGCTCGGCGCGTTTCCTCTTTTCGCGCTCCCAACGGGCGCGCACGAGCGCAACCTGCCCGACGTCGAGCGCCGACAGGTGGCTGCGGACGTGAATGTCCATCTCGGCAAGCAGTTTCAACAACTGCTCGGTCGGAATGCTGAATTCGGCCGCGAGATCGTGTATTCGCGTCTTCGACACCTAGAAACCTCCTACAGTCCGTCTGCTGTGGCTCGACCTCGGATGCCCGCTGCCAGCTCGGCGTCTCGAACACCCAACGCTTGAATCGATCCACGACCGACGGAACGCCCTAAATCATCCGCACTTGGTCCAACAACTAATGGCACTCCCCTCGCCCTGGCGAGGCGAAGGACTTTTTCCTCCGTACGCGGGCTGCGATCGTATGCCACCATGACCAGCGCCAACTCGTCGCGCTGAAGTGCGGCTCGCACCCCGCCTGTTCCTACGACCACCGACCCGGCCCGCATGCCCAAACCCAAGAGGCCCAGGGGCCCGCCTCCCATCAGGCCGTCGGCGTCGGTTCCGGCTCCGTGTCGGACTCCGCTGCCTCCTCCGGCGTCGGTTCCGGCTCCGTGTCGGATTCTGCTGCCTCATCCGGCGCCGTCTCAGGCTCAGCCGTCGCCTCGGCTTCGCCCGTTGGCTCGCTCTCGGCTTCGGCCGTTGGCTCGCTCTCGGCCTCGGCCCTTGGCTCGCTCACGGCCCCGCCGGCTGCCACCGCCGGAGCCCCGGTCGCCTCGGCCGGTTCGGCTTCTGCCTGGTCGGCCGCCGGCACCCCGGCCGCCGCTTCAGCCTCGTTGTTCTCGTCCGCCACGGGGACGTTCTCCTCCGTCACCTCGGACAGAAAGCCCATCAGAATGTCAACATGCTCGTCGCTCATGTTATCGATGGCCAGGACGTCCGCGCGTTCGAGATCCAGAATGTCACGCAGCGTTTTGAAACCGGCGGCTTGCAGCGTCTGGACCAGCTCCGGAGGGAAACCCTTGAGCTCGCCCAACTCCACATCGGCGACGAGGTCTTCCGTCGGCTCGAGCGGCGCAAACAGCGGTCCCTCTCCACCGCGATCCAACCATTCCCTGCTCGAGAAGAGATCGATTGTCCACCCAGTCAGCTCCGAAGCCAACCGAACGTTTTGTCCGTGCTTTCCAATCGCAAGTGACAACTGGTCTTCGTCGACGACCGCCTGAATGGCGCCGCCCTCCGGATCGAAGAACACACGCGACACGCGTGCGGGAGCCAGCGACATGCGTGCAAAGCGCTCCGGATCCGGCGACCAAGGCACGATATCGATCCGTTCCCCGCCGAGTTCGTTCACGACGGCTTGGACGCGGCTGCCTTTCAAACCGACGCACGCGCCAACTGGATCGACCGAGTCGTCGTTGCTGGCGACCGCGATCTTGGTTCGCGCTCCGACCTCGCGGGCTGCCGAGCGAATGTCGACGATACCCTGCTGGATCTCCGGGACTTCCAGGTAGAAAAGTGCGCTCACGAATGCAGCGTCGGCTCTCGACAAAATGAGGCGCGGTCCCCGCGGCGTTTCTTCGAGCCGCTTGAGCACAGCGCGAATCGTGTCACCCTGATGAAAATGTTCGCGCCGGTTCTGCTCCCGGTACGGAACGATCGCTTCTGCTTCGCGGAATTGGTTCAGCATGATGACCAGCTTGCCGCGGTCTATCTGTTGGATTTCTCCGGACAACAATTCCCCAACCTGCCCCGAGAACTCGTCGCGAATCCGTGAGCGCTCGCCTTCGCGCACGCGCTGGATGATACGCTGTTTGGCCGCCTGTACCGCCGAACGCCCAAAATCCTCGAACGGCACTTCTTCCTCCAATACCTCGCCGACCTGGAAATCGGGATCCTCCCAGCGCGCTTCCTCGAGACTGATCTGCGACGCCGGGTCGTCCACTTCTGCCATCACCCGGCGCAGCACGACCACGCGGATGATGCCTTTGTCCTCGTCGATCGCAGTCTCGGCATTGACAGTCGGACCATATCGCCGCTGCAAGGCGGCTTGGATGCCGTCCTGCAACAGGTCGATGAGTTCGCCCCGGTCAAGCTGTTTGGCATTGGCAAGTTCACGGAGCGCCGAAAGCACGTCGGCGGGTGTTGCCATGTACGCTCCTTCAGTCTTGGTCTATTTCCAGTCGAATATCAACGTTGCGTCTCGGGCATCACGTAACGGAACGGTGATCTCCTCGTCCGTTCCTGCCACTCGCAACACCAGTGTTGATCCGGCGTCCCTTACGTCCACGATCGTCGCGCGAACCCGGCCCCGGCCGGTGAGTTTCACATGCACGTCGTGCCCGCGAAAGCGGGACCAATGTTCCGGCCAGCGCACCGGCCGCTCAATCCCCGGCGACGACACCTCCAGAACGTATCGCTCGCCGAAGACCCCCTCGGTGTCAAACCACTCCTCGAGAGCGCGACTGACCAACGTGCAATCTTGGTGCGTGATCCCATGATCTGGCGTCGTATCCGGTCGGTCGACGCGCACCTGCAATAGGGGTCGCCTCTCAGAGCCCCGACGTCGCAGATCAACGAGTTCGTACCCCAACTCCGCGATCCGGCGGCGCGCTTCCACTGTCAGGCTCTCGAGGTTGTCGCCCATCATCGATAAAAAAAAGCGCGGGCCCAACGGCACCCGCTCCACACGAAGAAATCTACGGTGGGGGAGTGGTTAAGTCAAAGGCCGACCGAGATATGCGACCATTCGATCCGCCCCGTCGGAGTCGCGCCGGTGGGACCAAAAGTGTTCGGAATCGCGGTACGTGCACCACGGGCTCCGCGTGATCGCCTCGACGCCCGCGGCCCGCGCCCGCGCCGCGGCTAGGCCGCGCAGGTCGGCCGGCGCAGCCCCGATCCCTGCCTCCAGTCCCAGACGCTCCAGGACTTCAGGCCCGACCTCGTAATGGTCCGGTCCGATCGCCACACCGCAGTGCATTATGAACTCGGCCGGAGGTGCTCCCACCACCTTGCTCAGTCGATCGATTCCTGTTTCGAGAAGCCCGGCCGCAATGCCGCGCCATCCGGCGTGCAGTAAGGCGATCGACCCCGTGGGCGGGTGTGCCAGATACACGGGAACGCAATCCGCCACCGTCACGGCCAACAGGATGCCCGCCAGCCCGGTGATGTGACCGTCGTACCCGCTCAGCACCCGCCATCCCTCGAAGCTCGATTCGTGTTCCCGCACCTCGGCTCCGTGAGGCTGCAGGCTCACGACGACTCCTGGGAATTCCTCATGCACGGCCTTGGTCAACCCGGACCACCCCGCGGCCCCGGACCACCCCGCGGCCCCGGACCACCCCGCGGTCACCGAATCGGATGGGTCGGAAGTCATGAGCCCGAGATTGAAACTGCCCACCGGGCCGCTTCGAGTGGTGATGCCGGCGATCAAGCCATGCGTTGCGTGCCATCGATCGAGTTCGGCGCACCCGATGCCCTCACCGCGCACGGTGAGCGTCTCGCGCTCCTCGGGCACTATCACTCGGTCGGATCGATCCTTTCGATGTGGGCGCCCAACGACCGCAGCCTCTCGTCGATCCGTTCGTAACCCCGGTCGATCTGTGAGATGTTGTAGATCTGGCTCTCGCCGTCCGCCGCGAGGGCGGCAATGAGCATCGCCATGCCGGCCCGGATGTCGGGACTCCGAACCTCAGTGCCTTTCAATGGTGCTGGCCCAGCGACGACAGCCCGATGGGGATCGCACAATACGATCCTGGCGCCGAGCCCGATCAGCATGTCCACCCAATAGAGCCGTGACTCGAACATCTTTTCGAAGGCCAACACCAGGCCGTCACATTGGGTGGCGACCACGATGGCGATGGACATGAGATCGGCGGGAAAGGCCGGCCACGGGCCGTCCTCGATCTTTGGGATGTGCCCTCCCAGGTCCGGCCGAATCCGGCGTTCCTGCTTGGCGGCGATCGTGGCTCGATCGCCGTCGAGTACCGGGTGCACGCCGAGCCGATCGAACACCATCAGAATGCTGCGCAACTCGTCGGGTCGAACGCCTGTGATGGTGATTTCACCACCGGTCACGGCCGCTAGTCCGATGAAGCTGCCGACTTCAATATGGTCTGGGCCCACTTCGAGTGTTGTTCCTCGAAGCGATTTCTTGCCGTGAATCGTGAGCGTGTTCGAACCGATTCCTTCGATTTCCGCACCCATGCTCACGAGGCCGCGCGCGAGATCTTGTACGTGGGGTTCCGAGGCGGCGTTTTGCAGCGTTGATGTACCGTTCGCCAAGACCGCGGCCATGAGTGCGTTCTCGGTTGCCGTGACGCTGGGTTCATCCAGAAAGATGTTGGCGCCGGTCAGTTGCTTGGCCTCGAGCGTGTAATCGGCTCCGACCGTCACTTCGGCGCCCAGGTTTTCCAACGCCAAGAAATGAGTGTCGACCCGGCGGCGCCCGATAACGTCTCCTCCCGGTGGCGGCAGGACGACTCGCCCGAACCTGGCGAGCAGTGGCCCCGCGAGCAAGATCGATGCGCGAATGCGCGCGGCCAGTTCCCTGCTCAATGCGGCCGGTTGGATGCCCGAGGGGTCGATCCGCACGGTGTTGTTGCCGGTCCATTCCGTCGAGGCGCCCAACTCCCCGACGAGTTGCAACAGCGCTTCGACGTCGGCGATGCGTGGGACGTTGACGATGTCGGAGGGGCTGTCGGCGAGCAACGCCGCGGTGATCATCGGGAGAGCCGCGTTTTTATTTCCCGCCGGGCGAATGGTACCGTGTAGCGGCTCACCGCCGACGACGCGAAAGTATTGGTTCATGATGTGGCGAACCATACGACGCGATGCACTCGGAGACAAGCGCTATGGGGTGACTTGGAAATGGGTGGATGGCCGATCCACAGGGCACAGGGGCACGGGGGCACAGGGGCACGGTGTTTTCTTCGAAGAATTCGAACCCAGTGCGAGATAGGGAGTTCAACTCAACCAGAAAGCTGTGTGCGAGCGGGGTCGAGGGGGACGCTGTGGCCTCTGTGGCTACAACCGCGCTTGTCTGCGCGCATCTGTGGCGCGAGATTGAGACGTCTCCAGATGGTCCAACCTTCGGCTGTCGGTAGCGACCCAATAATATGGAATTGCTGGTTTGTGTGGTAAATCGAGACGAAAAGCTCGAGGAGATCCTGACGGGGTTTCTCGAACTTGGCGTGACGGGTGCGACGGTGATCCACAGTGAAGGTATGGGCCGGGTCCTGTCGCAGGAGGTGCCGGTCTTTGCCGGATTGCAGAGACTCATGTCGCGGTCCCGGCCGCAAAACACGACCATTCTATCGGTGATCGAGTCACCCGCGGCAATGGACAGCGCCATCAAGATGGTTCAGAATGTGTGCGGGGATTTTGACGCGCACTCCACCGGCATCATCTTTACGATTCCGTTGAGCAGAGTGGTCGGGCTCGCGCCCGAGTTGGGTCCGGACGAGGCATGAGCCGACTTAGTGACGTAGGCTCCAGCCCTAATCGCCGGAAGGCGCGAGATTCCCAAGCGCGAATCCCTCTCCCTTCACACGAGACCGATCCATCTTGCACGGACCTGGTCTGGAATCGGAGCGAAGACTGATGGGTTGGGCACCGGTCGTTACCGCGATTGCCACGGCGATCATCGCCGTGATCGCGTTGGGTCTTGTCGTGACCGCCATTCCCCTTTTGCGCCAAGTGTCGCGGACGAGCGCGGCTCTGGAGCGATTTCTTGCGTCTATCGAACGAGACGCCAGGCCTCTACTCGAAAACGCACGGTCGATGGTTTCGGAAGCCAGCCAGGTGGCGTCAAAGCTCCGCTCAGAGATCGATGGTGTCATCGACACGTCACAGGATATCCGCGGCAGGGTAAAGAATGCCGTCGATGCAACGGAAGACCGGCTGCTCGACCTCGACGCATTGCTGGATGTGCTTCAAGAGGAGATGGAAGATACGGTGCTCGACGTGGCCGCGGCGTTGCGGACCACACGGCGCGGATCGGCGGTTCTTCGCTCGATGAAGCGAATCTTCCTCGGGCCCGGGAAGAAGCGCAAGCGGAAGCGCTGATCAGTGAAACGACGGTGGCTCATCGGGTTTGCGGGAGCGCTGGTGACGATTGCCGTGTTTCCGGACGATGCGTACGCCTGGACTCCGGCAACGCACATCTTTCTCGGCGAATCCGTCCTAGCAAACCTCGAACAACTTCCACACGCGGTGGCGGCGCTGTTGCGGGCGTTCCCGTACGATTTCCTCTATGGCAATATCGCGGCCGATACGTCGATGGCGAAGAAGTACGCTCCGGTCGGTCGACATTGTCACTCATGGCACGTCGGACAAGAGATATACGATCAGGCAGAGACTGACCCCCTGAGAGCGTTTGGGTGGGGATACCTCGCCCACCTTGCCGCCGACACCGTCGCGCACAACTACTTCGTGCCCCGTCAACTCGTGGTAACCTCACGGACGATTGCGTTGGGACACTCGTATTGGGAAAGCCGGTTCGAAGGCCAACTCGGCCCGCAATACGCGACCACCGCCATGGACGTGATACGGCTGGGACATGGTGCGGCGGACAGCCATTTGGATCAGATCTTGGCGCCGACGGTGTTTTCGGTGCGCACGAGCCGTCGATTGTTCCGTGGCATGGTGGGCGTGACCGAAACGCAAAGTTGGCAACGAGTCGTTCGCCTGGCAGATAAGCAAAGCCGGTGGGACATTTCCGATGCGGACATGGAGCACTACATGAGCACGGCGTTTCAGTACATCATGGAGCTGCTCGGCGTGGAGCGAGACCCGGCTCCGCGTCGCTTGGATCCCGCAGGTGAAAGTTCGCTGCGTCTCGCCAAGAAGATGCGCTTGGACGTCGTCAAAGGGATGCTCTCCCCTCCCCTGGCCGAACTCGAGCAAATGGCCAAGGAGCACTTTGGGGTACCCTCGGTGCCCGCCCCGTATTGGACGTCTTCGGATGCGCACCGTCCGTGGAAATCCAACGGCTCTCGTCGCGTGACGGACGAGGGGTAAATCGAATATCCAATATCCAATATTGAATGTTGAATATCCAGCTATTCATTCTTGGATATTGGATATTGGATATTGGATATTGGATATTGGATATTCGATATTCAGCACCCTCCCAGCCTGTCGAGCAGTTTGGCCCGAACTCTATCCGGATCCGCCGTGCCGCCCGACTGTTGCATTACCTGCCCCATGAAAAACCCCAAGAGTCTGGTCTCGCCGTCACGGTACCTCGCGATCTCTGACGCCCGAGTGTCGAGTACCGCGTGGACCCAAAGGGATATCTGGACGTCATCTTGTACTTGTAAGATGCCCAAACGTTTGGCCACCGCTCTCGGCCCTTCGGCCGAGGAGACCAGCTCACCGTACACGCGCTTGGCGGCTTGCGTCGACAAGTCTCCCCCATTCACCATGGCGATCAATGTGGCCAAACGAGACGGGCTCACTTGAAACGGTTGTTCGCTCTCTTTCGCCTCGTGTAACACCGACCCCATTACCCATTTGGCGGCTTCCATTGGCGGTGCGCCTGCCGCGGCAACGGCTTCGAAATAGTCTGCAACGCGGCGAGTCGCCGATAACACCTCTGCATCGTACGGACGAACGCCATACTCGTCCTGAAAGCGGATACGCTTTGCTTCAGGTAGTTCAGGGAGCGCACTGCGTTCCCCGGCGAGCCAGTCGGCGTCCAGCATCAACGGGGGAAGGTCCGGCTCCGCAAAATAACGATAGTCGTGGCTTTCTTCTTTCGTCCGCATGACTCGTAATGTGCCGCTCGCCGCGGAGAACGTGGTGAGCTCGATGGGTTGGTCTGTTTGGGCGAGCTCGATCTGACGGTCGCGAAGCTGTTCTAGCGCACGCTCGGCAGCGGCAAACGAGTTCATGTTCTTGACTTCTTGCTTCACACCCAGCGTCGAGCTGTCCGTCGGGCGGATAGAGAGATTCGCATCGACGCGCAGGTGTCCCTCCTCCATGTTGCAATCGGAGATCTCGAGGTATTGCAGTGTCTGTTTCAACGCCACGAGAAACGCTCGTGCTTCGGCGGGAGAACGGAGATCTGGTTCCGTCACGATTTCCGCCAACGGGACTCCGGCGCGATTGAAATCCACCGCGGTCTTTTCCGGTATACGATCGTGCAGGGATTTCCCTGCGTCTTCTTCCAGGTGCAATCGTGTGATTTCGATGGGGACGTCACCTCGGTCCGGCGACGCGATGCGCAATCGTCCCGCGGTGGCGAGCGGTTTGTCAAACTGGGAGATTTGGTATCCCTTCGGTAGGTCCGGATAGAAATAATTCTTACGTGCGAAGACGCTGATCGGATGGATGGTGAAATCGAGGGCCAGCGCCGCGCGTGTCCCCAGCCTCACAGCTTCTCGATTCGCGACGGGCAACGCACCGGGAAGACCGAGGCACGTCGGGCACACATTCGTGTTGGGTTGGTTCCCGAACGCCGACGAGCATCCACAAAACATTTTCGACCGAGTCGCCAGCCGTACGTGGACTTCGAGTCCGATAACCGTTTCCCAGGTCATCGAGCCTCCTGCTGCGCGTCGATATGCCCTTCGAGAACGTGTGCAACATCCAACATGCGGCCTTCTTCGAACGCTGGAGCGAGGAGCTGCCCACCGATCGGCAGTCCGTCGGATCGCCCGATAGCAAGGGACATCGCCGGTATGCCGGCGAGATTGGCCGAGGCCACGAAGACATCCGCGCGATACATGGCCACTGGGTCGTGAAGACGTTCTCCGGCCTTGAATGCCGTCGTGGGTGTTGTTGGTGTAAATAACAAATCGACGCCGCTCGAGAACACCTCTTCGAAATCCTGCGTAATACGAAAGCGTGCTAGCTGCGCTTTGGTGTAGTACGCGTCGTAGTATCCCGCCGACAGTACATATGTCCCCACGATGATGCGGCGCCGGACCTCGGCGCCAAATCCTGCGCCGCGCGTCGCACGATAGAGCGCTTTCAGGTCGGGCCCCGCTACACGCAGGCCATACCGGACTCCGTCGTACCGTGCCAGATTGGCGCTCGCTTCGGCAGGTGCAATGACGTAATAACACGAGCACGCGAGTGGCGTGTGCGGGAGTGAAACGGTTCGAGTTGTTGCGCCGGCGCTCTCGAGCGCGGCGATGGTGCGCTTGCACGCCGCCGCGATCGCCGGATCCAAATCTTCCGGATAGAATTCCGAAGGCAGTCCGATGACCAAACCAGTGAGATCCTGACGCTCGAGCGGCGCATTGAGCGGGTCGAGATCGGCGCAAGTCGCGTCGTTGGCGTCCCTGCCCGAGATCGATTCGAGTACCGACGTGGCGACCGCGACATTGGTACCGAAAACACCGATCTGATCGAGTGAACTGCCGAACGCCACTAACCCGCGTCTGCTCACTCGGCCGTAACTCGGCTTAACGCCGACGACGCCGCAAAAAGCCGCGGGCTGCCGAACCGAACCACCGGTTTCCGAACCGAGCGCGGCACCGACCGCCCCGGACGCGACTAACGCCGCTGAGCCGCCCGACGAACCACCGGGGACACGATCTGGGTCCAGTGGGTGCAACACGCGTCCGAATGCGGAGTGTTCCGTCGACGATCCCATCCCAAACTCGTCGAGATTCGTTTTACATGCAACGATTCCACCGGCCGCCTTGAGACGTGTTACGGCGGCAGCTTCATATGGAGACCGATAATCTTCGAGGATTCGGGATGCACACGTCGTGGAATACTCCAGCGTGCAAATGTTGTCTTTGATGCCGACGGCCAGACCGTTGAGCGGCGTCGGTGATGTCCGCGACGCAATTTCTTCAGCCTGCAGACTCGCGACGTTGCGGTCGAAAGAAATGGTGGCGTTGAGCCCTCTACTCTGGGCCGCTTCGATTCCCGCCAACGAATCTTCGATGGGTGAGACCGAATTGGTCATTCGTTGTCGCCCAAACCCGCCACTTTGGGCACGACGAAGAACCCCTCCTCGAACTCCGGTGCCAGTTCGCCAACCGGCAGCGTGAGTTCGATCGGATCTACGACATCGTCACGTAGGACCAGGTGGGTTGGCCCCGGTCGGTGCCCTGCCGTCGCCGTATCGTGTGGCACCTTCTCGAGTTGCGCGACGTAGTCCAGAATGTCGCCGATCTGTTTTGTCAGTTCCGCCATCGTCCCATCGTCGACGGCCAGCGCCGCCAGACGGGCGATGTGCTCGATTTCCTCGCGCGACACGCTCATGCTGGGTCCCAATCGCGTTCGAGGGCGGCATATGCTATCAGTAATTGCTTTGTCGCATGCTCTTCATCATCGAACGAAATCACCACCTTGAGATCTCGTCCTGAACCGGACAGGGCGAGGATAGTGCCCGATCCAAAGGTGCGATGCTTCACCCGCTCGCCCTTGATGTAGCGTGGCGCGTCTTGAGACTCCATGTCCGGCCACGCCTCGACGCCGCCCAACGGAGACGAGACCACCTTTGGCTTGGCCGGTTTCCGAAACCAGTCTGCCCCGAACACGCCGCTGCTGCGCCGCTCCTCGACAACTTCGGCGGGTATGGCCTCGATGAACCGAGACGGCATGCCGGGTAGTAGCTGGCCGCCGCGGCGACGTGCCCGAGCCCACGATAGGTAGGCCCGGTCGCGCGCTCGTGTGATGGCAACATACAAGAGGCGTCGCTCCTCTTCGACCCCGCCCGGCGTCTCGAGAGACCGGCTCAGCGGAAAGAGGCCATCTTCCAATCCGGTGACTGCAACGATGGGCCACTCCAGGCCCTTGGCTGTGTGTACGGTCATCAATTGCACGCCTTCGGAGTCGCCGATCACCGATTCGTCGGAAGTGGTGAGCGCCGCGGTTGCCAAAAACCCCTCGAGGGGTGTGCCCTGCTCCTCCGGCTCGATTTCCTCCGACCATTCCGCCGCACTCGCCAATAACTCCCTCACGTGCTCCATGCGCTCGATGCCTTCGACGCCCGTTTCATTCAGATAAGACTCGTAGTCGATGGCCTCGATGACGCGTTCGAGTATCGCGGCTGGAGACGCCGTCTCCACGTTCGTGCTGAGATTCGAGACGAGCTTGGCAAACGCGATGAAACCGTTCTTTGCGGGTGGCCGCAGATCGGTGATTCTATCGGCGATCCCCGCCGTATCCAACAGTGATTGCTGCCATTGGGACGCGGTGGCCTGCAGATTGCGAACGCTGGTCGTGCCCAGTCCTCGCTTCGGCACCTGCACCGCCCGCAAAAAAGCCTCATCGTCCGCCGGATTGGCCAGCAAACGAAGGTAGGCGACGAGATCGCGTATCTCGCGCCGCGCAAAGAAACTGACCGACCCGACCACGCGGTGTGGGATGGCAGCCCGTCGGAACGCTTCCTCGAACGCACGCGATTGCGTGTTCGTACGGTAAAGCACGGCCATGTCGGCGAACAAGTAATGATCGGTGGCGGATCGTTCGCGAAACTCTCGAGCGATCCACTCGGCCTCGTCGCGCTCGTCGGCCGTTGTTACCACGTTCACCGGCTCACCGCCGGGTCTCGAGGTAAACAAGGTCTTTCCGAGTCGCTCCACATTTTCCGCAATGACGCCGTTTGCGGCATCCAGCACCATCTGTGTCGAGCGATAGTTCTCTTCGAGTCGAAAAGTCGTCGCGCCGGGAAAATCACGTTCGAAGTTCAACATGTTACCCAAGTCGGCGCCCCGCCAACCGTATATTGATTGATCGTCGTCGCCGACGGCGCACAGGTCGCGATGTACTTCGCTGAGCTGCCGAACCAGGAGATACTGTGCGCGGTTCGTATCTTGAAACTCGTCGACGAGCACCGATCGAAAGCGTTGCTGATAGAACGCCAACCGCTCGGGGTGTTCGCGGAACAAGGTAAGCGGGTGGAGCATCAAGTCATCGAAGTCCATCGCATTCTGCGCCGCCAGCGCCTGGTTGTACCCCATGAAGATCTCCGCCGCGACTCGCTCGACAGGGTCTTGTGCCTCGCCGGCGAGTTCCTCCGGAGGCTTCATGCGGTTCTTGGCGTTGGAAATGATGGCGCGCACCATACGTGGGGGAAACGCCTTTGGAGCGTATCCGGCCCGCTCCAGGAGACGCTTGATGAGGGACAGCTGGTCGGCATCGTCGTAAATCGTGAAGCGGCTGGTAAAACCGAGCAGTTCGGCCTCGCGGCGCAGAATGCGTGCTGACAGGGAGTGGAAGGTCCCGATCCAGAGACCGCCGGGGTCGCGTCCCAGCAACTCACCGACGCGACGGCGCATCTCGGACGCGGCACGGTTGGTGAACGTGACGGCGAAGATCTGATACGGCGGTATCCCGGCTTCCAGGACGAGGTGGGCAATGCGGGCCGTCAGCACGCGCGTCTTGCCCGAGCCGGCCCCGGCCAGCACGAGCATCGGCCCGGCGCGGTGTTGTACCGCAGTGGCTTGGGGTCCGTTGAGTGGAGTCTTCACCCGACCAGGGCGGGCAGCTCGGCGACGAACCGTGCTCCCTTTTCGATCGACTCGAACCGTAGGTGTCCGCCGTGAACGTCTTCGATGATACGGCTCGCCAATGCGAGGCCGATGCCCCAGCCTCCGGACTTGGTGGTCACTCCCGGCTCGAAGAGCGTGTCACGAACTTCGATACCGATGCCCGGACCGTCGTCTTCGACGATCAATGTCACCATCTCCCCTTCCCTGCGAACCACGGCATCGATACGACCTCCGCGACCGCTCAATGCGTCGATCGAATTTCTGATCAGCGCCTCAACGGCCCACTCGAGCAACACGGGGTCGCCCGACACCATCGGTCCCGCCGAGGGCGCGTCCACCGTGAGGGCGATCTTGTTCGCGTGCCGCGGGAGCCGGGGCTCGAAATAGGTTGCGACCCGAGCCATCAGCGATCCGATCCCCACCCGCTCCTGGCGAGCGGGTCGCCCGATGCGTTCGAACCGCGATGCTACGCGTTCGAGCCGGTCGAGATCGGCTCGTAAGTGCTTGGCGATCCTCTTGGTGTGGGGTTCCGCATCGCGCAACCGTTCGATCCACGCCGCAACGCTCATCAATGGCGTGCCGAGTTGGTGAGCGGATTCGCGCGCCATCGCCACCCACAGCCGGTCGCGATGGCGGTGAGCGGCGCTGCGATACCCCCACACGCCGGCGCTGACCGCAACGGCGAGCACTGCCAGCTGCAACACCGCCAACAAGGTGAGCTGTCGTCCGGCCGCAGTCGAGCCGAAGTAAATACGGCTCGAATCTGGAGTCCGCAGGGGTGGATTGGACTGGGCGAGATCGCGCGCGACGGTCAAGATTCGCGGATCGCCGAAGTCACCGGTTGCCACTGCACAAGGATCCGGTTCGATCGGCAGGTTGGCACACACGGTGACGTTGCCGGAGGGACCCGTCAGAATGAGCGGCAGGCCGGTTGCCGTGATCTGGCTGACGATCGCGACGAGCTGGTCCGTCTGCAGCTCTGGGGTCGTGTCTTGCAACGCGGCCACGATGCTGCCGAAGATTCGCGTTTGACTGCGGGCCTCGGATCGCAAGTGGCTCACGATCCCCAGTGCCTGCCATAGCGACACCCCGCCGACGAGGAACGCCAGGACGATGGCAATGGCCGGGGCAGCGCGGCGAAAACGTTTTCCGAGGTTACGCACCATTGCGTGTCAGACGATCCACTCCCATGTATGGGACCAAGACTTCCGGAATCTGGATACTTCCGTCCTCGAGTTGGTTGTTCTCCAACAGGGCGATGATCGTGCGGGGAAGCGCCAGGCCCGACGCATTCAGCGTATGCACGAATTCTGGCTTGGCGTTGGGTGTCGGGCGGTACCGAATATTTGCGCGTCGTGCCTGAAAATCCGTGAACACACTGGCGCTGGAGACTTCCAGCCAGGCGTCGAGACCGGACGCCCACACCTCGAGGTCGTACGTCTTGGCGCTGGAGAAACCCATGTCGCCGGTCGCCAATACGATCACGCGATATGGCAGGTTCAGTCGTTGTAACACCGCTTCGGCGTGGCCAAGGAGCAGCTCGAGCTGATCGGTGGAAGCGTCGGGCGCACAGTATCGCACGAGTTCGACTTTGTCGAACTGGTGAATGCGAATGATCCCGCGGGTGTCCTTGCCGTGCGCCCCCGCCTCCCTCCGAAAACATGGCGAGTAGGCCGCATATCCGAACGGCAACTCATCGCCCGAGAGAATCTCGTCGCGGTGGAAGTTTGTGACCGGCACTTCTGCGGTCGGTACGAGGTACAGCCCGTCAGTGGTTACGTACATGTTGTTTTCGAGATCCGGAAGCTGTCCGGTGCCGCGGGCGCTGCGCTCATTAACCAATGCCGGAGGCCACACTTCCGTGTAACCGTGTTCGGTGGTGTGTATGTCCAGCATGAAGTTGATCAGACTCCGGATCAACTTCGAGCCGTGCCCCCTATACACCGGGAAGCCACTACCGGCAACCTTGGCGCCGCGTGCCAGATCCAGCACGCCCAGCTCCTCTCCCAACTCCCAATGCGGTTTGGCATCGAACGAGAAGCTCGGCCGGTCTCCCCAGGTACGGACCTCCTGATTGGCGGTCAAATCGCCTTCCGGGACGTCGTCGAGTGGAACGTTGGGGATCTGGAGCATCTTTTGCTTGAGGTTGTCCTCGGTCTTGCGCAGCTCCTGACCTTCCTGTTTGATCTCACCGCTCAGCTTTTTGAGCCGTGTGAGGAGTTCGGCCGCGTCCGTTCCCGCTTTCTTGTGGCGTGCGACCTCTTCAGAGGATTGGTTACGGTCGGCTTTCAACGCCTCGACTTTTTGTACCAAGGCGCGGCGCTGAACGTCGATTTCCAGAATGGCGTCGAGTCGTGGAATGAGGTCGCGGTCCCGCCGCGCCGCCGCCGCCTTGAACTCATTCGGCGAGTCACGGAGTTGCTTGATGTCGATCACGTGGGCCTACCGGGTAGGTATGCCGAGTTCCAGGCCGCGATATCCGCAGTTGACGTTGACCAGGTGCTGCAACGCGATCTGCCGAGTTTGGAGATCCACAGAAAGGACCTCGAACTTTCCATAGCGTGGTAGTTGTCCCAGAAAAAACGCGCACCCGCTGCCGGCGGGTCGGGAACGCACGATGAACACCGATCCAACCTCGACGGTGAGCGGGAGATCACGTTCGTAGTCGTCGAGAGGAGCAGCGGTGATGTCGTCAAACGCGTCGTCGGACATTTGAATGCCCGACCGGACGGAGAGGCCCAAGGCCCCCGTCGTGAATATCAGGGAACTGCTCTGATCGTCGATGTCGAACGCGATGTCGAAACCCTCGCCTTGACGGTCGGTTCGTGCCGTCCGTCGGAGCGTCACGTCGAAACCGCTCGCGAGATTGATGGGCGTCCCAAACAACGCGTGCAGGGTTACCGTATCGACGATGTTAGGAACAATAGCGGCCGGCAGCGCCAGCCTGTTGTCGCATCCCGACGACAACAACACCGCGCCTACCACTATGGGACCGAACATTAAGCGAGCAAAGGACATAGAGTGCGCACCTGAGTGGAAGAAGGTTAGTGGGGTCTCGAAAAGGGGTCAACCCGACCCGCCTGCTTGACTTCGAGTCAGGCCGACTCTAGCTTGCCGCCGATGGCTACAATACGGGATGTGGTTCAAACACTCGGGCAGCACGACGGGGTCGAGACCGTGGTGGTGCTCGGGCGCGACGGATTGACGATCGATTCGTTTACCGCGAACGGATCTGACGCCGATGGCGTTGCCGCACTGGTCCCGTCGCTCATCGACGCATGCACGAAGTTGGGTGTGGCGGGAACCCGCGGGGATTTCAACGCCGGAGTAATGGAATACGGCAATGGGTTCGTCGTCGTGAGTGTCGTAACCCCCGATTCGTTGATCGCCATCGTCGTTCAGTCGGACACCAACGTGGGCGGGTTGTTGCACGAACTCCGCCAGTACCGCGCCGCCATCGCCGACCTCCTCTGAGCCCGCATGCGAGGTCTATCCCTCCTCGGCGCCTCACATCCAGCGTATACCCGTCAAGACCGGTGTCACCGGCCACGTCGTGATCTGTAACGCCGGGGTTGCCCGTTGAGTCGCTGGGCGGCGGTGCTGGCGGGTGGCTCGGGAACCCGGTTCTGGCCGCTGTCGACGCCCGACCTTCCGAAGCAGATGTTGGAGTTGGCCGGAGGAAAATCCCTCCTGCTCCAAGCGGTGCAGCGGCTGGAGGGTCTCATCGAGCACTCGCGCATTCTCGTGGTCACCGCCGATCGCCTCCGCGCCCAGACGATGGCCCTGCTACCGGGGATCCCCGAAGAGAACATTCTGGGGGAACCGCAGGCCGCGTCCACCGCCCCGGCCCTCACGTGGGCCACCCTCCATGCCGCTCGGGTCGATTCTGAGGCGTCGATTTTGTCGCTCCATGCGGACTGGTTTGTGGGCGACGATGGCGCGTTTCGAGAAACCGCCTCCCGCGCACTGGATGTAGCCGAACGCCATGACGTGCTCGTGACGGTCGGGATTGTCCCCAGCCGACCGGAGGTGGGCTATGGCTACGTCGAGCCAGGGGAGCCGCTCGACGACACCGCGCGGCGAGTGGTCCGGTTCACCGAAAAACCCGATCTCGAGAATGCCAAGCGGTTGGTAGCATCCGGAGCGCTGTGGAACAGCGGCCTGTTCGCATGGACGGCTTCGAGATTCGTGAAGGAGACGCGCAGTGTTGCACCTGAGATCGCCGGTTCACTGAGCGCGTTGCAGGATGGGGCGGTCGCCGATTTCTTTGCACGCGTGACACCCATTGCTGTGGATTACTCTCACTTCGAACGCAGTGAACGCGTGGCTGTTGTGTCGGGAGAGTTTCCCTGGGACGACGTCGGCACGTGGAGTGCCCTCTCACGGGTGCGCTCACAAGATGACGCCGGGAATGTGCTCGTGGGAGATGCCGCGCAGCGCAACGCTTCCGATTGCGTCGTGTGGGCCGAAGACAGTAGCGTGGTCCTTGACGGCGTCGAAAATCTCGTGGTCGTACAGGCCAACGGGATAACACTGGTTACCACGCACGAAAGGTCAGCGCATTTGAAAGAGCTACTGGCCTCTCTGCCCGACAAGTACCGTTTTCATTCATGAGCGATCTCTACCTGATCGATCCCGCGCCGTCTCCACGCTGGGCTCCGTTTTGTGATTCGCGTCCGATCAGCGAGTTGCGGGCAGGTGCCTGGTTGATTCGGGAGCGGTGGGAGGCCATCGCGGGCGGAGAAAGCCGAGGTATTCGTGCGCAAACATCCCTCCATGGCTTTGTGGAGGATGGGGTGCCACCCGTTAGCCTGTTGGATTCCATCCCCGGGCCCGCGATCGTGGGGTACTCTCAATTTGCACCCACCGGTATCGCGCCGACGCTTCCGAATGCTCCCGCCAGATTCATCAACGATGACACGACCGTCGGGTGGTGGGTCCCCGCCGGATCGACGTGGGAGGGCGAGCATGAGGATGGGGAGACGGTAGAGATCGAAGGGTTTTTGCTCCACGGCGGGTACGATGTCATTACGGCGCTCGAGCATTTCTTGGTCGCCGACGTCGCGGACTTCATCAACGAGGGTGGCGATCCCCTTCCCGACGAATGTGTGGTGATCGGTGATCCCGTCGACGTGATCTTGGCCGGGGCCCGTGTCGAGCCGGGTGTGATTTTCGATGTGCGCAACGGTGCGGTAGTACTCGAGCAACACGTGTACGTGCAATCGGGCACACGATTTGTCGGACCGGTGTATGTCGGTCCCGGAACGGAAGTGTTCGGCGGGCTGATCCAGGCTTCCGTCTTGGGACCCCGGTGCAAAGTCCGGGGCGAGATCGCGGCATCGGTCTTTCTCGGATACAGCAACAAGCCGCACGACGGATTCATCGGGCATTCGGCCGTTGGACGGTGGGTCAACATCGGCGCCGGCACGGTGACGTCCGATCTCAAGAACACTTACGGAGACGTTCGGCTGAAACTGGGCGACGACGTTATCGAAACCCACCGGCAGAAGCTCGGAAGTCTCATCGGTGATCACGCCAAGACCGCGATTGGAACGTTGTTCAATACCGGGACGATTGTCGGTACGGGTGCCAATGTGTTCGGGGTGACGCGTCCCCCCAAGTACGTACCGCCCTTCGCGTGGGGAACGGACGGTGATGTCATGAAAGCCGAAGGATTCCTCACGGTGGCGTCCCGCGTCATGCAGCGAAGAGACCTCGAATTGACAGATGAGGTGCGGCTGATGCTCGAGAAGATTTATCAAGGCGCAACACAATCGTGAAGCTAGCGGTGTTGGGTTCGGGAAGCAGAGGTAACGCGTTCGTCGTAACGGCCAACGGGTGCTCCCTACTGCTCGACGCGGGCTTCGGGCCGCGCACCCTAGTAAAACGCGCAAGAAAGGCCGGCGTCGGTCTGCGGGCGCTCGTCGGCATTGTGCTCACGCATGAACACGGCGACCACGCGCGGGGGGCCGCCCCGATCGCCCGAAAACTCGGCTGTCCGATCTACGCCTCGGGAGGAACGCTGAGCGCGCTTGGTGATCGACTCGGCGGCACAATTTGCAAGCGAATCACCCCGCACGAGCCCATCACCGTCGGCCCCTTTACCGTGAAGGGATGTCGTACCAGTCACGACGCCGCGGAGCCGATGGCTTTCGTGGTTGGCGCAAATGGTGCAAGACTCGGACTGGCCTACGACCTCGGGAGACCCACGGCCGCAGTACGGTATCTGCTGCGCAATGTCACCACGCTGCTGCTCGAGGCAAATCACGACGAAATTCTCCTGCGCACCGGTCCCTATCCGCCGTCGGTGCGCGACCGCATTGCAGGCATGGGTGGGCACCTGTCCAACCGTGCCGCTGGGGAGTTGCTCGCCGAGTTGTGCCACCAGCATATGCGCTCGGTGGTGCTGGTGCACGTGAGCGATCATTGCAACCGAAGGGATATTGCGCGGTCAGAGGTGGCGCAGGTGCTGTCCGCAAGAGGTTACCGTGGCGATTTGTTTGTCGCCCACCAAGACGAGCCGCTCGAACCTATTTGGGTGGCTCGGGAGCCTGGTCAGTTGGAGCTGGGGATTGCTGGGTAATGAGCGGGGTGTCGTCCCCGTCGAGAGTGGCGAGTCGAGGTTCCCAGTGTTCCATCATCGCCGTAAACGCGTGGGCGGTCACCCCGTCGAACTCGGTCCCAGATCGTTCCTCGACATACGCCAACACCTTCTTGGCAGACCAAGAATCGCGGTAAGGTCGATTCGTGCGCAAAGCGTCGTACACGTCGCAGACATGTACGAGCTTGCTCACAAAATGGCATTCACGAGGATACCGTAACGATGGATATCCGCCACCGTTGATCATGATGTGGTGCTCGTACGCCACCGTGGCTGCGAGGTCCAGCTGCTGGTCAGAAGTGAGGATCATGCGGGCGCCTTCAACCGGATGCGCCCTCATGATCTCTCGGTCTCGTTCGTCGAACACCCCGACTTTGTTCAGAATCTCCTTCGGAATCTGCACCTTCCCCAGGTCGTGCAGCAGACCGGCTACGCCAATCGCGCGGACGTCTTGGGCGCCGAGCCCTAGCCACTCGGTGAGTCCCATACTCCGGACGCTGACGTTCAAGGAATGTGTGGTTGTGTACTCGTCGAATTGGCGGATCTGTAATAGTGGAAGCATCATCTGCTGGTCGCCGTGCATGGCGACCGCGAGCGATCGGACCACGGCCTCGGCCTCCATCAGAGGAAGCTCCGCGCCGCCCCGCAGTTCATTGTGAAGCCAACCCACGGCCTCCGATTCGTCCCGGAGGCTGAACGCAATCGTCGCAGTCGCCACCTCTTCTTCTTCTTCCCCCGCGATCTCGTCGCCAACCCCCACTGCCCCGAAGCGAATGCCCGTCGCCCTCTCCTGCCGGGCCTCCGACGTATCTGCCGGACGAAGCGTGAGGCGTGCGACGATGTCGTCTAGCAGTGCGTCGAGTTCTCCGAGGGATATCGATATACTCGAGTTGAACTCCAACCGTTGCATACCGATTCCGGCCAAGCGACCGCTCCATTCCCAATCGCGCATCTCGCGGAGGGGTTGCTTCCCCAACACCACCTCGTCCCCCAAAAACGAAAATGTTGGCCGCTCGCATACGGCGAAGAGATCTAGCAACAGTTGATAAGTGTTATCGAGGGCACGTTGCCTTGTTGTGTGCCCCGGCGGGTACAACGCCACCGCCGAGAGCGCCTGCGCAAACGCGTGCAGGAACTCAACCCCTTCAGTCATCCGTGTCCTCCCGTTCAATCATCCGCGTCCCCTTGCCGAGCTGCCGCTGCGATCTCCGGATCGCGTCGCCGCCGCGCCAGATTGAGCACGGCCCGCACCCGACGATCGTCCGATCGCGTGTGGAGTGCGCGTAGGGCCGCGAGGTACACGGGACTCTTTGGGGAATGTTTCCAGTGGAACAGGCGCCGTTTGGGTTGAGTGATGTTCAGGAGCCCGGTCAGTGCTGCCTCGTCGTCTGTAGCTGTGAGGACCCGGACGGCCAGGAGGCGGAGGTCCGCCGGTCCGGAGGCCGTGCGGGACACGACGATGGAGAGGGCTGGCTTCGGACAGTTTTCCAGCGCTGCGTTGAGGGCGAACCGAACCGTCTTTTCTTCCGTATCGGTGAGCCCGTGTGTGATGGCTTTATCGCGACCCAGCCGCGAGCGGGTGCCAAGCCGTAGGGCCTCGTAACGCACCCGATAATCTTCATGTTGGAGGTAGGGATCTGGCACGAATCCCTCAGGCACTTGGTCTAGTTCGTTGAGGAGCCATAGCATGTTGCGCTTCACATACCAACGGGCATCGTCGAGGTATCGGATGGCCACGGTCGCCACGTCCGATTGAACTTTCTTTAACCGGTCGAGCAGTAGCCGCCGCACTTGCCGCGATTCCGATTCCGCGACGGCGTGGATCAACGGCTCGACAGCCTTGTCTCCGACCAACTCAACCAGGGTATCGAGAATTGCGGGCTCGACCGACTCGCTGTCGAGCAACTGCTGCAGGAGTTGCGCGAACTCGTCGGTGCTACCGATGAGGGATTGAGTCAACGCGCTCGACTCGTTGTCTACGACACGTTCGAGTAACCAAGCCGCTTCTTTGGTCTCGATGAGTTGGCTAACGGCGTCGGTTACCGGCACTCCGGTTACGTCCAATTCGAACGCCATGTCGACGATGCGTCTTGGCTCTACTCTGTCCAGTTGTCCCCCCGCCACCACGAAGAGCGGCGCGGCTGTGGCCATCTCGCGGAGCGCGGTGCTGTAACCGTCAGGGTTGGGGTCTTTCAGCGCCCAGCCGGTGATTAGCGTGGTGACTTGGTCCTGAAGAGATTCGATGGCGTGTTCTCTTTGTTTCCCCATTGGTCCGTCAGCATGCTGGGCGAGTTTCCCTAGCATGCGGAGCATATAATGCGAAACCTGTTGTTCTTCCGACTGCGACGCCGCTTCGATCAGTTGGATTACCGAATCGGCCTTCAACCCCTGTGACGCGTTCATTAGGAATTGTCGACGCTGTCCGCGATCACCGCCCATTTCGAGTAGCCGTGACAGCGCGTCCGGCTCCATGGCCGATACCAGCTCCGCCATACGTTGGTTCAGTTGAGCCGCGTCGGCACCGCCGGCCGTTCGCAGTTCCTCAGCGATTTGCAGCAAGTAACCGACAATGACCTGGTCGTATGCGTCGCTCTCGGTGTGTTCGGAGATGGCCCGCGCGACCGCTCCCGGATCGTGTGGCACCTCCCGATCCCCGTCGGCGCTCTCGCCGGATGTTTCGTCGTCATCCTCTACTCGCACTACCGCGGCTCTTGCCAATCCCACCCAAAGTTGTGCGTACCGAGTGCGCGCTTTCCGGGTCCCTTCGTCTTCCTCGGCCGTTCCGTCGTCGTCCAACAACCGGAGGCTGTCATATGCAACGGGATGGAGGCGGATGTTCGGCTGCTGTTCTCGTCGCTCGCGTGGGCCGAGGCCCAACGGCTCGCCGGTACGGTCCGGTTCTTCTGCGACCAGCTTTAGGAACTGGAGGATCTCGTGCGGGCTCACACCCTGCTGGAAGCTGACCGCGCCCAAGTGGTGCCGGTGCAACCGCCCCGCCAGCTCTCGCAGGAGAGGGTTGTGCGAATCGGTTGCCACCCCCTCAATGACCAGTTGGTCCTTGGCGACACCGAGCGACAGGGTACCCCTTTGTTTCAGTAGGTCCGTGACCCGGTCGGTTAGCCGCACCGCGGCAGGCTCCAACGAAGGATGGCCGGCAGGATACATGGCATATTTGTGGATCGCGATCGAGAGTTCGATGAGACAGGCGCTGAACTCGCGCGACAACGCCGTCCCCGATCGACCGGCACGGCCAGCCGGCTCGGGGGCCGTCGCCGGATCGTCTTTGGGGGGAGGGGTCAAAGCTCGCTTTAGGCCCGCTGCGGCTGGCCGCCAACGCATACGGACGAGTTCAACGCGACCTGGCGGAGGATGTCAAAGTGTGCGGTGTCGAAAAAAGGGACGCCCGTTTGATCAGCCAAAGGAGAGGATGTCGACGTCAAAGTGCTCCTAGCAGGTTGCGGAAAAAGTCGGGTAATGGACGATAGCATCGCGAGCCGGAAGTTCTTATCGTAGAGGGACCTCGATGGGAGTGCCACGATGCGCGGGAACAAGACGAATCAGTCGGCGCTGTTCAGCTATATCAGTGCGGAGGATCGGGTGCCCTCCGACCATCCGTTGCGCGCCCTGCGGGCGCTGGTGGACCCGGTGTTAGCCCGGCTCTCGCCGCAGTTGGACCGGCTGTACGCGCGGCGGGGCCGGCCGTCGATTCCCCCGGAACATTTGTTACGCGCGTTATTGCTGCAGGTGGTGTATACGATCCGGAGCGAGCGGCAGCTGATGGAGCAGCTCGATTACAACATCCTGTACCGATGGTTTGTGGGGTTGAATCTGGACGACGCGGTGTGGGTGCCGACGGTCTTTACGAAGAATCGGACGCGGCTGGTCGAGGGGGGCATCGCGGATGCGTTTCTGGCCGAAGTGTTACAGGAGGCGGAGCGGCGGGCGTTGTTGTCGAATGAGCATTTCACCGTCGACGGGACCTTGCTGGACGCGTGGGCGAGTCAGAAGAGTTTTCAGCCGAAGGCCGGCACCCGCCCGCCAACGGACGATGATCCGGGGAATCCGAGCGTGACGTTTCGCCAGGAGAAACGGACGAATGCGACGCATGCGTCGCGGACGGACCCGGAGGCGCGGTTGACGCGGAAGAGTGGGGGGCAAGGCGCGCAATTGGCGTACTTGGCGAGTGTGTTGATGGATAATCGGCACGGGCTCGTGGTGGCGACCGACGTGACGCAGCCCGGCTACGAGGCGGAGTGTGCGAGTGCGCTGGCGATGGTGGGGAGCTTACCGCCGACGGCCCGGCGTCGGACGTTGGGGGCGGACAAGGGTTATGATCGGTGCGGGTTTGTCGACACGCTGCGGGCGTTGGGCTGGACGCCCCACGTCACGCCGAACGTGCACCGCACGCGGTTGCGGAGCGCGGTGGATGGCCGGACGACGCGCCATCCCAGCTATGCGATCAGTCAACGGCAGCGCAAAAAAGTGGAAGAGATCTACGGGTGGGGCAAGACGATTGGGTTGTTACGCAAACTCCGACATCGCGGGACCCCGCGGGTCGGGTGGGTGTTTACGTTCACGGCCGCGGTCTACAATCTGATGCGGATACGCACCCTGACCCTGGCCGGAGGCAGCCCCTGATGGGGCAGTGTGGGCCGCATTCGTCACGCCGACCGCACCGCGGGGGCGGTAATAGGGGACCGCACGCTGGTACACCGTCGTGTTACCCGGACAAACGCGGCTCACCATCAATTTTTCCGCAACCTGCTAGGTGGTGATGGCCCGTCGACTCGCAGGAGGAGCGGGAGGCACCTCGACTCCCTCCTCACGTGGCGTCGCCGGTCCGACTCGCTCGAAATCCATGGGTTCTTCGAGATCGCCCCCGGAGAGCGTGAGATGGTTTCCCTGCACCTTGACGGCGTACACCATCCATTCGTCACCGAGCGAGAGGTGGATCGAATCCGGCTTGAGTCGCCAGCGAACAATATCCTCGCCAAACGACGCCGACGAGTCCGTCCGGAGCACGATCTCCTGAGGTCCGTCAGGAGTCTCGACCCGCCATGTCCCGGACAGGTCTGGCAGCTCGGTCTGGGCGACGAGGGCGCCCGGAAATCCGAGGGTTAGAATACCAAATGCAAAAAAATCTTTAACTCGCATGACAGAATCTTACCGCGACACCTTGGTGCACTGCAACGGTGATCAGGTTTGTTCGGTTGCACAACCAATGGTTCCGCTTCTCTCCCCATACCCTCGTGCATCTACCCCACACGAGCACGGACCGGTCCTGAAGCCGTCCACGACCAGCCAACCCGATTGCGAAGTAACGAAAGGGCCCCGGACTGGTCCGGGGCCCTTTCCACGATCGCTCACTGTTCGCGTCGCTTAGTACATGCCCGGCATGCCGCCGCCACCCGGAGGTGCAGGCGGCTCGTCTTCTTTCACCTCGACGACCACGCACTCCGTGGTCAGCAAGAGACTCGCCACTGACGCGGCGTTTTGTAGTGCCGTCCGAGCCACCTTCGTCGGGTCGATGACCCCGGCCTTCACCAGATCCTCGTAGGTGTCGGTCAGAGCGTTGTACCCGTCATTCTTGCCGTCCGCGTTGCGCACGTGCTCGACGACGATCGAACCCTCGGCGCCGGCGTTCGACGCGATGGCACGAATCGGCTCTTCGAGTGCGCGGCGAACGATGTTGGCACCGATCTGCTCGTCGGCGTCTTCCAACTTCATCTTCTCGACCTTCGGCTGCGCTCTCAAGAAGGCGACGCCGCCGCCGGGCACGATGCCCTCCTCAACGGCCGCGCGCGTGGCGTGTAAGGCGTCTTCAACACGTGCCTTCTTTTCCTTCATCTCGGTCTCCGTCGCGGCACCCACGTTGATGACGGCTACTCCACCCGCCAGCTTCGCGAGACGCTCCTGGAGCTTTTCACGGTCGTAGTCGGACGTGCTCTTGTCGATCGCAGCCTTGAGCTCCCCAATACGGCCCTGGATCGCGTCTTCCTTCCCATTACCGTCCACGATCGTGGTGTCGTCCTTGTCGATCGTGATGCGCTTGGCCTGGCCGAGATCGCTGAGTACGGCATTCTCGAGCTTGAAGCCGACTTCCTCGCTGATGACCTGACCACCCGTGAGAATCGCGATGTCTTGCAGCATGGCCTTGCGTCGGTCACCAAAACCGGGGGCCTTGACCGCGCAGATCTTCAGGGTGCCGCGCAGCTTGTTGACGACGATCGTCGCGAGCGCCTCGCCCTCGACATCTTCCGCGATCACGAGCAAGGGCTGTCCTGTCTGGGCAACCTTCTCCAGAATCGGAAGCAAGTCCTTCATGGCCGAGATCTTCTTGTCGTGTACCAGGACGTACACCTCCTCGAGAGCCGCTTCCATCTTCTCGGAATCGGTCACGAAGTAGGGCGACAGGTAGCCGCGGTCGAACTGCATACCGTCGACTGTCTCCAGTTCGGTCTGCAAGCCCTTGGCTTCTTCGACGGTGATGACGCCGTCTTTACCCACGCGCTCCATCGCTTGGGCGATCAGATCACCGATCTCCGGGTCGTTGTTGGCCGACACGCTCGCAACCTGCGCGATTTCCTTCTTACCGGCCGTCGACTGCGACATGTCTTTCAACTCGCCGACGACGATCTCCACGGCCTTGTCGATGCCGCGCTTGATCGCCATCGGGTTCACGCCGGCGGTGACGCTCTTGAGACCTTCGGTGAAGATGGCCTGAGCCAGCAGCGTCGCCGTCGTGGTGCCGTCACCGGCGTCGTCTGACGTCTTCGTCGCAACCTCTTTGACCATCTGCGCGCCCAAGTTCTCAACCGGATCGGACAACTCGATCTCTTTGGCAACCGTGACGCCATCTTTCGTAATGGTGGGGCTGCCGAATTTCTTGTCGATGACGACATTCCGCCCCTTGGGGCCGAGGGTCACCTTCACTGCATTGGAAAGCTGATCGACACCCTTGCGCAGTTGCGTGCGGGCCTCGACGTCGAAATGCAGTTCCTTCGCTGTAGCCATTGATCTGCCTCCCTATGCGTTCACCCGTCGATGATGGCGAGGACGTCGGATTCTTTGAGAATGAGATATTGTTCGTTGTCGAACGTGACTTCCGTGCCGCTGTATTTCCCGTACAACACCGTCTGCCCTGCCGCGAGCTCCATGGGAACGCGCTCACCCTTCTCGAAACGGCCGGGGCCGACCGCCACGACTTCTCCCTGCTGTGGCTTTTCTTTGGCGGTATCTGGGATGTACAGACCACCGCGCATTTCCTCTGATTCCTCCCTAGGAAGTACCACCACCCGATCGCCCAGGGGCTTCACGCCGAGCTTCTTCTTCGACTTCGACGCACTTGCCATGACGCACTACCTCCATCAGTGTAAACTGTTATTGGACAGTGACTTGTGGGGTTTAGCACTCAGTGATATTGAGTGCTAGGAAGGGGAATATATAGGGGGCAGCGGCCGAGTCAAGGGCGAGACGTGAGACGTGAGACGTGAGACGTCGGACGTCGGACGTCGGCAGGTTTTATCCCCGCACCCTCTGGGCGGATGGGGGTGGCCCTCTCACGTCTCACTTCTCACGTCTCACCCCTCTAGCTCGACCCCCAGTCCATCGGCGAGCCTATTCACATAGTTGTAATACGAGGTCACCTGGCACACGTCCAAGATTTCCCCATCGCTCAGCCCTGCCCCACGGAGTCTTTCGACATCGCTACGCTGCATCTCCGAGGGGTTCAGCGTGAGTTTCACCGCATAATCGAGTATCGTGCGCTCGCGGGGCGACAGATCGGCTTCGCGGTAATCCTGCTCTATCGCGGTCACACGCGAGTCGTCCTTGACCAGCCGACGGAGTCCCGCCCCGTGATGACGCAGTCAGTAAACGCACCCGTTCGTCTTCGAAACCACCACAGCAATCATCTCTCGTTCGGCCCGGGACAAATCTGACGGGCCGCGCATGAGGTGCGCATACAGTCGGTAGTGATCGTCGAGCGATCTTGGGTTCAGTGAGTGAATCTTCAGGATGTGATCGATGCCTCGGGGGGTACCGTACCGCTCGTAGCTGTCTTTGAGCGGACCGGTGGCCTCGTCTTCGTCTATCCACTCAATCCATGGCACGGGCGCGTAAAGGCGGATGCAGTCCGCTAAAGGATGCGGCGGGCGACTACCCACCGGCTTTGCCACCAACGGCTGTTGGGGTCGGTCGAGATGAGGCTGGAGATCAACACTCCCCCCGACGAGCTGTGAATGAATTGGCCCTCACCCACGTAAAGGCCCACATGCGTGATTCGAGAACTCCGCTCGACTGAAAAACCGAGGATGTCGCCCGGTCGCAGATCGGCCACACGGGCGTTGATACGTGAACCAATGCGGGCTTGGTCTCGACTCACGCGTGGCAAGATGACGCCGTTTTCGGCGTAAGCGTATTGGATCAGGCCCGAGCAGTCGAACCCGTTCTCGTCCGTGCCTCCCCACTGATAAGGGCTGCCCATGACGTCGACGGCGGTCTGCACCACGCTGGCTGCGACCTCGGCGCTCGATTTCGAGGCCCCGCTCGATCTGGCGATCTTCTCGACGTCCGATTCGGACGGCGGAGCGAACTCCGGTGTTCCCCCTGCCGAAGATGACGGGCCGGATCCTCCCCGGTCGGCACGCGTTGGGCGGCGTGGCCGAGGAATGTTGGGGGTGGAGGAACCGCCGCCGAAGTGGAGAGCCAGGCCTCCCTGGATCTCCCACCCGCGACGATCCAGCGCCGGGTCGAACCTCCAGAACGCAGCGGACCAATTGTCCTTCTCGACGCGGTATCGAACCTCTCCCGACAGTGTGACGAACGAGAGAGGCTGTAAAGCGTATCCCATCCCCGCACTCCACGTCCCGTTCAAGTCGCCACCTTGGTGACGCATCGCCAGGCCGCCGGCACCGACAGCGAAAAGTCCCCCTCCGGCACGACCAAGCGCCAAGGACAACTGCCCGCCCGATTGCGTGCGGCCATTTGGCAGTCCCCGTTCGTCGAGATGCGTGACGCCGATGCCGAGATCGAACGGGCCGAGCCAAGGCTTGTAATAGGTCGCCGAGTACGCTTCGCCAACCGTCGCATCGTGCCACCACCGCCCGTAGCGGAAATCCAGACGGCTCTGCGCGGACACTCCGCTGCCGAACGGAAGAAAAGCCGTCACCAGGCAGCAAATCGGGAGAAACGTTCTTGGTCTCATGTTGCGTAAGTGTAAATATAGCAACGGTATAGGGGGTGGTCAATGACAGTGAGAAGTGAGAGGTGAGAAGTGAGAGGGCCACCACCCACCTCCACCGAGGTGGAAGGGGGTGGCCCTCTTACTTCTTACTTCTCACTTCTCACCGTTCCCCGCTCCCTATATTGCCCCCATGCCAACTCTCACCGTTACGCGCCGAGTCCACTTCAGCGCCGCACACCGGCTCCACGATCCGAGCATGTCGGACGAGGAAAACCGCGAGATCTTTGGGTTGTGCAACAACCCCAACTACCACGGCCACAATTACGAGCTGGATGTCTCGGTGGAGGGCCCGGTGGATCCCGCGACCGGCTATGTCGTGGATCTCGGGCAGGTCAAACGCATTGTCGAGGAGCGGGTGCTAACACATCTCGACCACAAGAACCTCAACCTGGACGTCCCCGAGTTCCAAACGCTGAATCCCACTACGGAGAACATTGTGGTCGTGATTTGGGGAATGCTCGCCGGCGCTTTTCCCGCGAAGCTCAAGAAGCTGGTGTTGTGGGAGACGCCGAGAAATTATGTGGAGTATACCGGGGAATAACTAAACGAATATCCAATATCCAATATCCAATATCCAATATCCAAGAATGAAGTTGGATATTGGATATTCAGTATTCAATCCCCCCTACATCTCCGGTCCCAGCCCCGCGAACACCCCGCCAGTAAGCAACGCGTAAACCGCACTATCCCCGAGGCTCTTCCACGTCCTCGCCCACGGCGTCCCGAACCAGATCGAGTCCCAGAAAAGACCTCCCCCATACGCGAGAAACGCGATTGTGCTCGTCACGCGGAATTTTTGACCGTAGGGGTCACCGGCTTCGAGTGTCTTGGTGGTGAGGTAGGCCACTACAAACGACACCACAAGCATGTAGATGAACGTCATCACCATGGGCCTTGCCATGTTCGGCTTGCCGGCTTTCCAGATCGTCAACAGGCCGACCGGTCCTTTTTCCATCTTTGCGATCATCTCAAGTGACTGCATCTCTTTTTGATCGCGGGAATACGGGAACCAATATTGGCCTGGTGAGAGGTTACGCCGTCCGACGCCGGACGCGAAGTCATCCTGATCGGGTATGACGTGAAAATCGGTCTTGTGATGTGGAGCGGCCGTCCACGCGATGGCGCTGGCAATCCAAACCAGCAACGCCGACACCACGATGGGCAACCAGAGTGCACCAAGCGACATGATCGGGGCCTCCTCCCTCCTCCCTCCCAAACTCCTCCCTCACCCCAGCAGCGTCGCCGTCAACAACTCCCGATTCAGAAAAGCAATGAAGTCAATCGATATCTCTTTCGGGCACGCCGTCTCACAGGCCCCGTGATTCGTGCAATACCCGAATCCGTCGTTCTCCATCTGATCGACCATGTTGATGACCCGCCGGGTGCGCTCGGCTTGGCCTTGGGGAAGCGTGCTGAGGTGGGCCACCTTGGCCGCGGTGAACAGCATGGCGGATGCGTTGGGGCATGCCGCGACGCATGCGCCGCAGCCAATACAGACGGCGCCGTCCATTGCCCTGTCCGACACCTCTTTCGGAATGGGAACGGCATTGGCATCGGGGGCGCTACCTGCCCGGACCGAGATGTACCCGCCCGCCTCGATAATCCGATCGAGTGCGCTGCGATCGACTATCAAATCCCTGATCACGGGAAATGCCCTGGCCCGCCACGGCTCCACCCATATTTCATCCCCGTCGTTGAAGCTGCGCATGTGGAGTTGGCACGCGGTAATGGCCGGCCTGGGGCCGTGCGGCACGCCGTCGATCACCATCCCACAGGATCCACAGATTCCTTCGCGGCAGTCATGTTCGAACGCGATGGGATCTTTTCCTTCCGCTATCAACTCCTGATTCACTTCATCGAGCATCTCCAAGAAGGACATGTGCGGCGATACATCCTTGGGTACGTAACGCTCGAATCGTCCCGGCACATTGGGGCTTGCTTGCCGCCACACATTCACCGTGACCCGCATTACTTGTAGCTCCTCTGTGCCAGATGGACGTATTCAAATTCGAGAGCCTCTTTGTGGAGTTTGGGCTCGTTTGCCACGCCGGTGAACTCCCATGCGGCCGCGTGGGCAAAGCTCTCGTCGTTGCGCTTTGCCTCACCGTCCTTCGTTTGATGTTCTTCGCGGAAGTGTCCGCCACACGACTCGGCGCGCTCGAGCGCGTCCCGGCACATGAGCTCCGCAAACTCGAAGAAGTCGGCCACGCGTCCGGCCTTTTCCAGTTCCTGGTTCAGTTCCTCGCCGGTTCCGGTCACCCGGAGGCCGTTCCAGAATTGCTCACGCATCTCTGGGATCCTTGCGAGCGCCTCACGCAGACCCGCGGCGTGACGGGACATGCCGCAATGGTCCCACATCAGCTTTCCGAGCTCGCGGTGAAACGAATCCGCGCTTCGTGTCCCATTGATGTTCACGAGCCGCTGCGTACGCTCCGCGACCTCCTTTTCGATTTGTGCAAACGCGGGGTGGTCCGTGGTGGCGGGGTGGTCCGTGGTGGCGGCGCCGGCTGTGTCGATGCGAGCCAGGTAGTCGGCAATGGTATAGGGCAAGACGAAGTAGCCGTCCGCGAGCCCCTGCATGAGGGCGCTGGCGCCCAAACGATTCGCACCATGGTCGGAAAAGTTGGCTTCCCCGATGACGTGCAAACCGGGAATGGTGCTCATCAAGTTGTAATCGACCCAGAGACCACCCATGGTGTAATGCGGCGCGGGATAGATCCGCATGGGCATTTGGTAGGGATTCTCTCCGGTTATCTGCCCGTACATGTCGAAGAGATTCCCGTAGCGTTCGGCGATCGTGTCCTTGCCCAGGCGGGCGATCGCATCTCGGAAATCGAGGTAAACGCCGCCGGTGTTCTCACCCACGCCGCGGCCCTCATCGACGGCTTCCTTGGCCCGTCGGGATGCGACGTCGCGCGGTGTGAGGTTGCCGAAACCGGGATAGATGCGCTCGAGGTAGTAGTCGCGCTCCGAATCGGGGATGTCGTTCGCTTTCCGCCTGTCGCCCGCTTTTTTCGGCACCCAGATCCGTCCGTCGTTGCGGAGTGACTCGCTCATCAGCGTTAGCTTGGATTGGTAGTCACCCGCTTGAGGGATACAGGTTGGATGAATCTGCGTGAAACAGGGGTTGGCGAACGCCGCTCCTCGTTTGTACGCTCTCCAAGTCGCGGTGACATTGCACCCCTTCGCATTGGTCGAGAGGTAGAAAATGTTGCTGTAGCCCCCGGTCGCAAGAACCACGGCGTGTGCGGCAAACGAGCGGATTCGTCCGGTGACCAAGTCCCGCACCACAATGCCCCTGGCGTGGTCGTCGATGAGAACCAGGTCGAGCAGCTCGGTGCGAGTGAACATTTCGACCTTGCCCACCGCGACCTGACGCTGGAGCGCCTGATAGGCGCCGAGTAGCAGTTGCTGCCCGGTCTGCCCTCTGGCGTAGAACGTGCGCGACACTTGGGCACCACCAAACGAACGGTTGGCGAGCAGACCTCCGTATTCCCGGGCGAACGGTACTCCTTGTGCAACGCATTGGTCGATGATGTTCTGACTGATTTCGGCCAGGCGATACACGTTTGATTCACGGGCACGGAAATCACCGCCTTTTACCGTATCGTAGAACAGCCGGTAGATCGAATCGCCATCGTTTTGGTAATTCTTCGCCGAATTGATCCCGCCCTGCGCGGCAATACTGTGAGCGCGACGCGCGCTGTCTTGAAAGCAAAAACACTTGACCTGATATCCCAACTCGCCAAGTGTCGCTGCGGCCGACGCGCCGGCCAGGCCCGACCCGACGACGATGACATCGTATTTCCGCTTGTTCGCCGGATTTACCAGCTTCATCTCAAAACGGTGACGCTGCCATCTCGTCTCAATCGGGCCCGAAGGGATCTTGGCGTTCAGCTCCATGGATGATCCCGGTTATTGGATGATGCCGGTGAGCACGGCCAGCGGAATGGAGATGTTGCCGATCACAACGGCAGCCGCCACAACAGCGGAAAGCCTACGCCATCGATCGTGCCGATCTTGGTTGAGGCCCAACGTCTGCAGCGAGCTCCAGATGCCGTGATAGAGGTGAAGGCCGACGGCTGACACGGCGATTATGTACGCGACCGACACACCGATCGATTGGAATCCACTCACGAGATTACGGTAGGCGTCACCTGGGATAAAACTCGGGTGCGCGTTTCCCCAAGTGAGATGCATGAGGTGGTAGACTATGAACGCGAAAATGATCACGCCGCCCCACCGCATCGTGCGTGAGGCATAGGTGTCCTCGAGGTGGACGGGACGCTGATATTTCACGGGGCGCGCGGCCCGGGCCATCTGCCAGAGCTGAATCGCCGCCGTAACGTGCAGGAGGAGTGCCACGAGGAGCACCACGCGAATCATCCATAACAATTCCGAGTGTCCGAACAGCGGTGCGCCGACCTCACGCAAGAACTCAGCGTAGGCGTTGAATTTCTCCCGACCGGTGAAAACCTTGAGGTTCCCCGCCAAGTGCCCCACGACGTAGCCGAAGAACATCAGGCCCGTCACGCCCATGACCATTTTCTTCCCGATCGAACTGCGGTAGAGCCGAATTACTCGCCGCATGTTTTTATCCGCGTCCGAAATGTTGGATATTGAATATCGAATAGTGGATGTTCAATATTCGAAATAGCCCGCTCCCTGCCCCCTGCCCCCTGCTAGAGATTGACCGCTGACATCGTATTCCGCACATGCTCGGCCGACTGCTTCAACGCCGCTTGCTCGTCGCTGCTCAGTTCCACTTCGACGATCTGTACGAGGCCGGTTGCTCCCAGCTTGCATGGCACACCCAAGTACAGCCCCTCCAATCCGTACTCCCCCTCCAACCAGGCGGCACACGGGAGAATTCGCTTTTTGTTCTTAACGATCGACTCGGCCATTTGGACCGCGGCAGCCGACGGCGCGTAATAGGCGGAACCGGTCTTGAGGTAACCCACGATCTCCGCACCTCCCTTTCGGGTACGTTCCACAATCGCGTCGAGCTCGCTCCCACCGATCAACTGGGTCACCGGGATGCCGGAGACGGTGGTATACGAAATGAGCGGGACCATCGTATCGCCGTGGCCGCCTAGCACCATCGCCTGAATGTCCTCCACAGATACGTCGAGTGCCTCGGCGAGAAAACTCCGATAGCGTGCCGTGTCGAGCACGCCGGCCATGCCTACGACGCGTTCGCGGGGGAAGCCCGTCACCTCTTTTGCGACCCAGGCCATCACGTCCAAGGGATTCGACACCACCATGACGATCGCGTCGGGGGAGCATTGCTTGATTTCTTCACTCACCGACTTGACGATCGCAACGTTGGTGCGCAACAGGTCGTCGCGGCTCATGCCGGGCTTCCGCGCGATCCCAGCCGTCACAATGAAAAGGTCGCTTCCGGCCGCAGGGCCATAATCATTGGTGCCGATCACTCGCGAGTCGAATCCCTCGATTGGGGCGGACTCCCATTGATCGAGACCCTTTCCCTGAGGCACGCCCTCGATGACGTCAAGTAGCACAACTTCACGAGCTAATTCCTTCTCGGCGAGGCGCTGCGCGGCGGTGGCGCCTACATGCCCTGCACCTACTACCGTGATTTTGTTCATTGGTTGTGTCCGATACGCTGTTTAGGGTTCAATCAGAGTGCCTTCGAGATCGAGACCGATTTGTCTGATGCCCTCGTATAAAACGATCCCGACGGCGGTGGCGAGATTCAGGTTGCGAATGCCGTTCTGCATCGGAATGCGGAACAGGCGATCCGGATGCTTGTCGCGGATTCGCTGCGGCATACCTTCGGTTTCGTTGCCAAACACGAGCACCGAATTCTCTGCAAACGAGGCCTCGACGTACGAGCGCTCCCCGTGCGCCGAGAAATATAGGCAACGATCACGTGACACAGCGTCTCGGAACACTCGCCAGAATGGATGAATCCAGAGATCGACATGATCCCAATAATCCAGACCCGCCCGTTTGAGTTCATCGTCATCGAGCGAAAAACCCATCCGTCCGACGACGTGCAAGGCAGTTCCGGTCGCCGCGCACAGCCGGGCCACGTTTCCCATGTTGGGAGGAATGCGAGGCTCGATTAAGACGACGGAGAGACCCATTCGCTCCTGGCTAATGCGTTAGACGAGTCTTGATTCGGCTTCAGGACCCGCTTCATCGTTTTCCCTCCACGCTACCGAGCCATCCTGGAAGACCTCTTTCTTCCAAACCGGGAGGCGTTTCTTGGCCTCCTCGATGGCATGCCGGCATGCGGCAAACGCCTCCGCGCGGTGCGGCGCCCCAGCCACAACGGCGATGCTGATCTCACCGGTCGGAATCCGCCCCAGCCGATGCAGACCGGTCACTCGAGCATCCGGCCAACGCACCGTCGTTTCCGTGACGATCTTGCCGAACTCTTCCTCGAGCATTGTCTCGTAAGCCGAATACTCAATGGCATCGATCGGGCCGTCGTCCTTTCCCCGGCGCACCGAGCCCACGAACAGGGCCGTCCCGCCAAGTCCAGGATCCGCGACCTGGGCGAGCAGCGCGGCCGCGTCGATTTGCCGGTGGGTTACGAACGACACGTTAGCCCCCGGCGAGGGGGGGTAACAAAGCCAACTCGTCGCCGTCTTGAAGAGACGTCTCAGCGAGTACGTGCTCCCGGTTGATCGCCACCAGCGGACGTTCCGGAAGCAGGCTCCCGTTGGGTACGCTACTCCGCAATAGTCTCACCGCGTCGCCGACCGTGGCGGGCTCGCCAAGTTCTAACGTCATCTCTTCGAGCCCCAGGACTTCTGCATACCGCGCGAAGGCGCGGACGGTCACCGTAACCGTGGTGGAAGAGGAAAGCGCATCGCGGAAGTGCATACAAGGCAAGAATGTACCGAGCCCCGCGCGGCCTGTCACCCCGCAGACGAGTCCTGATTCCGGCGATGAGGGGAAAATCCGTGGACTTGTTGTCTAGGTGGGTTTACTGGGCGGAAATGGTGTCGGGCTGAGCGGCAGGCGCGGCGTCGTTAGCCGCCACCACAGCTCGCAGTTCCTTTGACGGCTTGAACACCGGTACTGGACGCGCGGCAACTTCGACTGGTTCACCCGTGCGTGGGTTCCGCGCCATCCGGGTCTTTCGATTTCTGATCTTGAAGGTACCGAACCCGCGAATCTCGATGTTGTGCTGATCGGCCAACGCGCCCTTCACAGCATCAAGGAACGCATCAATTACTCGGGCGCAGTCTTTTTTCGAGATCATGGGGCCCGCCGTTCGAGCAATCGTGGCGGTGACCTTCTCCACAAGATCAGCCTTGGTCATGTCCCCTCGGCAAGCTGAAAAACAGGCGATTCGACGTCCCAGACCGGGGTCGTCGGGGGGGCCATATTAGGAGCTTACCTGTTGACTGTCAAGGGTTTGGAGAAATTCGAGGAAGTGGGATTGGGCGTCGTGAGGGCCGGGTGAGGCCTCCGGATGGTACTGAACCCCGAAAACTGGGAGCTCTCTGTGCTTGAGGCCTTCGACGGTGTGGTCATTGAGGTTAAGGTGCGTCACCTCAAGCTCTTTCGTACCTGACACACCCTTACTCGTTCCCCTGACTGCAAATCCGTGATTTTGGCTCGTGATCAGCACCTTTCCGGTGGTCAGATCCCGAACCGGATGATTGCCTCCGCGGTGTCCGTATGGGAGCTTCTCCGTCTCGGCATTGAAGGCCAATGCCAAGAGCTGATGTCCAAGACATATGCCGAATGTTGGTAGACCCGTCCCTGCCAATTCCCGGATGGGGGCGAACGCATACTCCACCGCCGAGGGGTCGCCGGGACCGTTGGAAAGGAATAGGCCGTCCGGGGCGAGTTCGCGCACCCGCACAGCCGATGTCTGTGCCGGCACCACCGTGACGCGACATCCCATCGAGGCAAAGATGCGCAGGATGTTTTCCTTCATGCCAAAGTCGTAGGCCACAACGTGAAAGCGCGCGTCACCGTCTCCGACAAGACGTTCTTGATCGATGGTTGCGGCGGACGCTAGATCCAACCCGGCCATGTGTGGGCTGGCATCCAAGGTCCGGCGAGCGTCGTCGTCAGGCTCGTCGCCCATGCCGATCACGGCACGCATCGCCCCTTGCGATCGGATGTGGCGGGTGATCTTGCGAGTGTCTAGGTCCTCTAGAATCGGAATACCCCGCTCGCCAAGCCATCCGTCCAACGATCCGGTCGATCTCCAGTTGGCATGCCCCTTTGAGAGTTCACGAACCAACACACCCGAGACCTGTGGCTTTCCGGAGGCAGATTCGACGTCTTCCGGATTGATCCCGTAATTACCGATCATCGGCGCGGTCATGACGACGATTTGGCCCAGGTACGAGGGGTCTGTGAAGACCTCTTGATACCCGGTCAGATTTGTGGTGAAAACGATCTCGCCGGTCGTCAACGAAAAAGGATGGCTGGCGGTTCCTGAGAACCACGCGCCATCCTCGAGTAGTACGTATGCTTGTTCCAGTGGTTCTCTTGTCGCTCCTAATTCCCAGTGGAGTCTTGGAGTATGTTGGCGCCCGGTTGTGCCGGAAGTAGCTGTACGGGACTTGGCGCCACCTGCCCCTCGAGCACCGAGGTGGGCGTGGCGGTTCGCAAGCTTATCGCCGACAGCACGAGAGACAGACCGAGAAAGAGTCCCCCGCACCACCACGACATCTTCGTCAGGATGGTCGTCGCCTGACGGCCACCCAAGAAGGAGTCGGTGGATGCGCCGCCACCCATGGCGGCGAGTCCGCCACCTTTCCCCGCTTGCAGCAACACTACGGTTGCCAGTATCAGGGAATCGATAATCAATAGTACGATCAGAAAACGAAACATCTCGGTAAACCTCGCTGGGGCCGCAAGATACCGAGCCCCAGAGCCGGAGTCAATCGAGCGCGGCCGAACATATTTGTCGCCACGATTTGGGCTCTAACGACGCGCCCCCGACGAGTACGCCATTGATAGACGGCTCAATCAACAACTCACTCGCGTTCGCCGGTTTGACGCTTCCCCCGTAGAGTATCGGAGTCGCTTTCCCGTCCTCACCGTGTTCTTCCAGCCAACGGCAAATAGCCAGGTGAACATCCGCCGCGTCCTTCGGTGTGGCGTTCCGCCCTGTGCCGATCGCCCAAACGGGTTCGTAAGCGATCACTATCGTGGCAAGAGCCTCTGCGTCGATGCCTTCCAGGGCGCCGAGTTGCTCTTCGATGACGGAGAGTGTGGCTCCGGCCTCCCGCTGTTGCAACTTCTCTCCGACGCACAGAACCGGGATCATGGCGGCATCGAGCAGAGCACGCACCTTGAGAGCAGTTTCCTCGATCGTCTCCCCAAACACGTGTCGGCGTTCAGAGTGCCCCACGAGGGCGGCGCCGGCGCCGGCATCCCTTGCCATGGAAACGCTCAGTTCGCCGGTGTAGGCTCCTTTCGGCTCCCAATAGACGTTTTGTGCTCCCACCATCAGAGTAGGATGGCCCTGCACTTGCTTCGACGCGACCTCGATGGAAACGGCCGGTGGGAAAAACCACACCGGTCTTTCGGGACGGGCTTCATATCCATCCAGAAATCGATCGAGAAAATCACGCGCTTCGGTCGGCCCGTGATGCATCTTCCAATTAGCGGCAAAGATGGTTTGCGTCATACGTCATCCAAGGCTGTTACTCCCGGAAGCGGCTTCCCCGCCAGAAACTCGAGCGAGGCCCCACCGCCGGTTGAAACGTGCGTGACTCGATCCTGCAGGCCCGCACTCACCACGGCGGCCGCAGAATCGCCTCCCCCGACAATTGTCGTGGCACCGTTTTCGGTGGCGTCGGCGAGCGCACGGGCGATGGCTCGGGTTCCCGTGTCGAACGGCGGTGTTTCGAAGACCCCCATGGGCCCGTTCCACAAAACCGTGGCCGCGTTCTTGATGGTCGAACCGAACAACTCGGTGGTTGCACGGTCAATGTCGTACATGGCCCATCCCTCCGGGATCGCGTCGCGTGGCACCTCCTGCACCTTTGCACTGCCGCTCAACTCCTGAGCGATTACCGCTCCATCGGGAAGTACGATCTTCCCGCCGGCCCGGTCCATCAGATTCTTCGCTAATGCTACCTTCTCGTCCTCGACCAACGACGTTCCCACTCCCAGCCCCATCGCCACAAAGAAGGTACAAGCCATGGCTCCGCCGACCAGGATCGTATCGACCCTCGGCAGCAGAGCTTCGATGACATCGATCTTGCCCGAAATCTTTGCGCCGCCCAACACGGCCACGAAGGGCTGCGTGGCCTCCGACAAAGCCGCACCGAGGTATTGCAGCTCTTTCCTCATGAGCAGGCCTGCCACGGCCGGCGAAAGGAGTTCTGCTACGCCCGCCGTGGAGGCGTGAGCCCGATGCGCCGCACCGAACGCGTCGTTCACAAAGAAGTCGCCGAGGGTTGCAAGGATCCTCACGGTTTGCGGATCGTTGGCCTCCTCACCCGGCAAGAAGCGGGTGTTTTCTACCAACGCGATCTCGCCGCGTTGCAAGCGGCGCGTCACTTTGGAGGCGTCGGCGTCCGTTGGGTCAGCGATGAACGTTACGGGGGCTCCAATTTCGGTCTCCAGCGCTTCGACAACCGGCCTGAGGGAAAACTCCGGTTTCACTTTTCCTTTGGGCCGTCCCAAGTGCGACAGCAGGACGATTCGACAACCGCGTCGACGGAGCCAATCGATCGTTGGGAGAGCCGCCCGGATCCTGGAATCGTCCGCCACGCGGCCATCGCGCATGGGAACATTGAAATCGACCCGCACCAAAGCCCGCTGACCCTCCACTCCCGCTGGTGGAAGAGAATCGAGGGTCCGCTTACCCGAGCTGCCCACCGACGTGCTCGATGAGGTCCACACAGCGAGTCGAGTACCCCATCTCGTTGTCGTACCAAGAAACGACGTGGACCAGCGTGCCTTCGATGACGTTGGTGCTCAATGCGTCCACCGTGCTGGAATGGGGGTCGCCGATGTAATCGACAGAAACGAGGGGCTCGTAGCTCACCGCCAAAATGCCTTTGAGTGAATCGTCCGCCGCTTGTTGGAAGGCGGCATTCACTTCCTCGCTCGTTGTGGACCGCTCCACCACACACACAAGATCCACGAGAGAGACATCCGCGGTCGGTACCCGCAGGGCGACACCGTCGAGTTTTCCCTTCACCTCCGGGATCACGAGGGATGTGGCACGCGCGGTACCGGTGGAAGTTGGGATCATCGACAGGGCCGCCGCCCGTGCGCGGCGGAGGTCTTTGTGGGGAAGATCCAGAATCCGCTGATCGTTGGTGTAACTGTGGACCGTGGTCATGAAACCCCGTTGAAAGCCAAAGCTGTCGAGAATCACTCTGACCACCGGGACCAGACAGTTGGTCGTACAGGAGGCGTTTGAGATGATATCGTGTTTCGCCGCATCGTAATCGTCGTGGTTGATTCCCATCACGATCGTGATGTCTTCCTGCTTGGCCGGGGCGCTGATGATGACCTTCTTTGCACCACCGCTGAGATGCAATGCCGCCTTGTCTCGCTGGGTAAAGATCCCGGTCGATTCCAAAACGATGTCGACTCCGAGATCCTTCCACGGCAGCTGTCCCGGGTCACGCTCGGCGAGAACCTTCATGCCCTTGCCGTCTACCACCAGAGCGTCTCCGTCGACCTTCACCTCGCCATCGAACCGGCCATGAACGGAATCGTACTTGAGCAGGTGTGCAAGCGTCGCGGTGTCGGTGAGATCGTTGACCGCGATGACTTCTATGTCTGCAGCATTCTTGCGTAAGGCTCGAAAGACGTTCCGACCAATGCGGCCGAACCCGTTAATTCCGATCCGAATAGGCATGTTATCCTCGTGTGGTCAAATGGTTACCGAACCATCCCGGCCAGCTCCCTACGACAGCTTGCTCAGCACGCTTGTCTCAAACGGCATCGCCCGGGCGAACGTTACCGCCGCGACGGCCGGCCAGCCCGCCGATGCCAGGGCGCTGGCCGCGGCATCGAGCGTTGCGCCGGTGGTGAGAACATCGTCTACCAGAATGGCCTGACACACCCGAGAACCAGGTGCGCGAATCATGGCGGGCGCCTCGCTGCCGACGAAGGCCCCCGCCACGTTCGCCAGACGGCCCGCCGGTGTCAACGCCGTCTGGGTCTTCGTCTCGCGCGCGCGACGCAGGCACGCTGAGGCTACCGGCAATTGCCAGCGGCGACCCAGACGTTCGGCCATCAATAGGGCCTGATTGTAACCCCGAGCCCTGAGTCGGCGGCGCCCCGCCGGAATCGGAACGAGCCACCCGCCCACTGGACGCGGCAAGATGCCCACCATTAGATCGGTGATGAGGTCAGCCAGCATGGCACAGTTTTCGTATTTGAGGTGGTGGACGATCGCGCGAGTAACGTCCTCCAACCAAAACGCGCTTCGTACCGACCGGATGACGGGAGACCACGCTGCGCAAAACCGACACGGTCCCACAGGAGGCAGCGGTTGGTGGCACCGATCGCATCCGGCCGTTACCCGGCGGGCGCGAGAGCGGCACACGGGACACACCAGGCCGTCGGCCTCCTTGGCGGGCATCACCGTGCCGCAGACGACACAGGCATTTGGCAGCAGGAAACGCTCGAGCGATTTGGCGGCCTCGGCAATCATCGGTTCAACGCGCGCTCAACAGCGGCTTTCATCACTTCGCGGGGGGCTTTCACGTCAGGGAAAAACCGGCCGAAGGCTCGCAATCCCTGCGCGACCAACGCAAGACGCCCATCGGCGACCCGAGCACCACGAGCGCGCAGGCCGCTGCACCACTCTGTCTCGCCACGCGCATACACCAAATCGAGCACAGCCTGGCAGCCTTCCGCTCTGTCGTGTGCTATCGGTATGGGATCTCCGGGTTGGAGCCCGAGGGGGGTGGCGTTGATTACGGTCCCGATTTGCCGTCCATCGTCCTGGTGGGCGTCCGCCCCGATTCCCTGTGCCCACGCCGCGAAATCCTCCGCGCGGCGGGAATCTCGTGACTGGACGAGCAGGGTCACTGACGCATCTCGCGCCGCCGCGGCGATGGCGCGGGCTGTCCCTCCCGTCCCCGCCACGAGCCATGGATCGGGCGCGTCGAGCTGCTCCAGCGCGTCGAGCACGCCGGCGACGTCGGTGTTGTCGCCCACGAGGCGGTTACCCTCGGGCCAGAACGTATTGACCGCCTCCAGGTCGGTGGCAATGTCGGTCTTTCGGAACAGCAGTTTGGCGCCCTGGATTTTGTGGGGCACCGTCAAATTTCCCGCGATGCCGACCGCCTCGAATCCGCGCAACACGTGCGGCAGCGCCGACGGCTCGGCGTCGACCGCTATGTACACGGCGTCCAGTCCCAACGCAGAGCAAGCCGCGTTGTGCATTTCCGGGGAAAGCGAGTGCACCACCGGGTGCCCGACGACCGCCAAGACGCGGGTGCTACCGCGAATCCGAGCCACTCTGCGAATTGACGAATCGATCCACCGCTACCCGGACCAACTGTTGGACCTCGGCAAAAGTGTCTCGGTACACAGGCAGATCGCTGCCAAACGGGTCACTGACTTCGGCGTCCGCTGCGGTCTCGCCGGCGTATTCACCGAGCAGAAACGTCTTGCCGCTTCCACCCAACTCCTCAGCCCGCACCCGGTGATGCCGAGCCATCGTCAGGATGAGATCTGCTTGCTCGACGAGATCGCGGGTGAGTAGCGCCGCGCGGTGTTGCGAAATATCCAGTCCGTTTTCAAGCGAAACCAGGTATGCGCCCTCCGAGGCCGATGCACCGTCCCGTGCCCCTGTTCCCGCGGACTGGATCTCAACGTCTTCTCCACGTTCATTGAACTCCTGGCGCATGATGCATTCGGCCATCGGACTTCGACAAATGTTACCGGTGCACACCAGAAGGATCCGCGTCATCGAGAGAAAGTACCGAGATAGGGCTCGAGTCGGTACATCGGGATGGCACCCTCGCGCACCACGCTTGGGTGTTCCGTCATGCAATCGAGGATGGTAGACGGAACCGCAGCTTCCAAGGGCCCGCCATCGAGCGCAAGGAGCGCTTCGACGTGTCCAAAATCGCGGCACAGCGCGGCAATGTCGACGGCGGGAGCTCGACCTCGCGGGTTGGCGGAAGTCGAAGTGATGGGATGATCGATTTCGTGGATGAGGCGTTCGACTCCAGTTTGCGACGTTCTCCGTACCGCGACCCCTCCTTCCGGGCTCCGGAGGTCGTCCGGCAATCTATTCGTAGACGCCGGGAGGACCAGCGTCAGCGGTCCGGGCCAGAAGGCGTCGGCTAGGGCCCTCGCCTTTTCGTCGAAGGTCAACCCCCATTGCTCGGCCATTTCGGCTCCGGACACGAGTAACAAGAACGGCTTCGCCGAATCGCGGTCTTTCAATCGTCCCAGGGCAGCGAGTGCAGCCGAATCCAAGTTCGATCCGAGTCCGTACATCGTCTCGGTTGGATATCCCAACAAGCCACCCTCACGCAGATGCTCCACCACCTCTGGGATTGCCGAGGATACCTCAACTTCGCTACGAAACGGGAGCACCCTCATCGAGAGGCCAGCGCCTCGGCAACGACGAAATCATCCGGTGTGGTCACTTTGATGTTCGCAGTGGTGTCCAGGATCAGTTCGACGGGTACGCCGATGGCCTCCACCAGCGCAGCTTCGTCAGTTGCGGTGGCGATTTGCCCCCTGTGCGCGTAGGCCTGCTCCAGGATTTGCCTCGGGAACCCTTGCGGAGTCTGGGCACGCCACAACCCGTGTCGGTTGACCGTTTCCAACACACGTACCCCGTCGGGGTCAGACCTTTTGATCGTATCGCTAACCGGCACAGCGGCGATCGCACACGCGCCTCGCGATACGGCGTCAATAATGGCATCGAGTGTGCCAATCGCGACGAAGGGGCGTGCGGCGTCGTGAATCACGACGCCGGTGCAAGTGGGCGGCAACGCCGCCACGCCCAGAGCGACCGAATCTGCCCTCGTCTCACCGCCCGGGACGGCTTGTAACCGGTTGCCGAGCAGATCGGTCAGCCACACCGGAGGGTCAGAGAGCACGGCCTGTGGAAGGGGGATGATGATTTCCGCAACTTGCGGATGCGCAGCGAATGGACGGATGGCACGCAGCAGCATGGGAATGCCGCCGATTTCGCGGAATTGCTTCGGTGTGGTCGATCCAGCCCGCTCCCCTCGTCCGCCCGCGGCGATAACCACCCCTACGTCAGGCGGCGATCCGGTCATGCAACTCCGTTACGTGTCTGATTGAGATGGTCTGAATTGGTGTTTGATACGTCGCTCGTGCGGAGACAAACGCCTTACGAAAGCCCAACCGCTCAGCCTCGGCGAGGCGCCGCTCAGTGCCGGGCACCGGCCGCACTTCGCCACCCAGCCCAACTTCTCCTACGAAGACCGTGTGGAGCGGACAGGGAACGTCGCTCACGCTCGACACGAGGGCGGCCGCAACGCCCAGGTCCGACGCGGTCTCGACCAACCGAACGCCGCCAGTGACGTTCAGGAAGACGTCGAGATCGTGAAACGAGATTCCAGCGCGTCTTTCCAATACCGCCAACAGGACTGCAAGCCGTTTGTGATCCAGGCCCGTCGCGACACGTTGGGGCGTCGAGAATCCGGCCTTGGCCGCAAGCGCCTGTATTTCCACGAGCACGGGCCTCGTCCCTTCCATCAGCGCGGTCACCGCCGACCCGGCACTGGTCTCGTCACGCCCAGAGAGAAACGCCGCGGAGGGATTCGCCACCGGCTGGAGACCCGAAGAAGTCATCTCGAAGATGCCCACCTCGTCGACCGAACCGAATCGATTTTTGACCGCGCGTAGAATACGAAAGTCGTTGCTGGCGTCACCCTCGAAGTACAAGACGGTGTCGACGACGTGTTCGAGCGTTTTGGGGCCCGCGATTCCGCCCCCACGGGTAACGTGGCCGACGAGAATGACGGCGGTGCCGGTCTCCTTCGCAAACCGCATGAGGCGGCCGGCGCATTCGCGTACCTGACCGACGTTGCCGGGCGCGCCCTCGAGTGCGTCGGTGTAGGTGGTTTGTATGGAGTCCACCACAACGACCTTGGCGCCCAGCGCTGCGGCTCGTGCCGTGATCGCGTCGATACGGACTTCGGGGAGCACGTGCACCGCGTCGGTGTGTTCCTGGAGCCTCGCGGCGCGTAGGCCGACCTGGTCGACGGATTCCTCACCCGATGCGTAGAGCGTTGGGACGCCGTCCGCTTCGATTCGTGCCGCGCATTGCAAGAGGAGGGTAGACTTGCCGATGCCTGGCTCACCGCCCACGAGGATCAATGATCCGGGCACGATGCCGCCACCGAGCACGAAGTCCATTTCGCCGAGCGAGGTCTTTATCCTCGAAACCCCCTCCGGCTGGATCTCGCCGAGCCGCATGGCCTCGGGCGCGTTCCCCACGGCCTTCGAAGCCGCGGGCCTGCCCGGACGACGCGACACGATCTCCTCGACCAAAGTGTTCCACGCGCCACATGCCTCACAACGCCCGGCCCACTTGGGAGATTCGGTTCCGCAATCGGAGCACCGGTAGATGGACCGGCGGTTAGAAGGCATCGATGGGATCCTGATCACGCGGTGAGTACGTGTCGAAGCGGGTGCATGTCTTGTTGAACGCCAGGGTAATGCTCCCGGTAGGACCGTTTCTGTGCTTGGACACGATCAACTCGGCCATCCCCTCTTTGCCTTCGAGGTCCTTGTCGCTCAAGTGGCCCGCGTACATCTCGGGCCGATAGAGAAAGAGGACGAGGTCGGCGTCTTGCTCGATTGCGCCCGAGTCCCGCAGATCCGACAGCATCGGACGGCGATCACCACCCCGCTGTTCCGGGGCGCGCGACAGCTGTGACAACGCCATGACCGGGATCCGTAGCTCGCGGGCGAGCGCTTTCAACGATCGGGAAATAAAACTGATCTCGGCCTGGCGGTTTTCCGTGTTGCTGGGTCCCTGCATGAGCTGCAGGTAATCGACCACCAGCAGACCGATGTCGTGCTCGGCTTTGAGGCGCCGGGCTTTCGATCGCAATTCCAGCAGCTGGATGGCAGGAGTGTCGTCTATCCAGATCTTGGCGCTACCCAAGCGGCCCGCGGCACCCGAGAGGCGTGGAAAGTCTTCGTCCCGGAGCTTCCCGGTGCGTAGTCGTTGCAGGTCGACGAAGCTCTCCGACGCCAAGAGCCGCTCTACGAGCTGCTCCCGCGACATCTCCAGGGAAAAGATCGCTACCGGTACCTGGTGATCGATGGCCGCGTTGGCAGCCACGTCGAGGCTGAATGACGTTTTCCCCATGGAAGGCCGCGCCGCGACGATGACGAGATCGCTCTGCTGAAAACCGTTGGTCATTTCATCTAAATCTGAGAACCCGCTGGCGACACCCTGTACCGATTCATCGCCTCGATGGCGCGCTTCTATGCGTTCCATCGCCTCCCACATGAGTTCCTTGATCCGGACGACTTCCGTGGTCCCCCTTTGGAACGAGACCTCGAAGATCTTGTGCTCGGCGAGGTCGAGTAGATCCCCTACGTCATCCCTGCCGTCGTAGGATGCCTGCACGATCTCCGTCCCCACGTCGATGAGCCGACGCAGGAGCGCTTTGTCTTTGACGATTCGTGCGTGGTACTCGACGTTGGCCGCTGTCGGCACCACGTCGAGCAGGACCGAGACGTAGTCAATGCCTCCCACTGCTTCGAGATCGCCGCGCCGATCCAGTGCGTCTCGCAGCACGACCGGATCCAGCACCTCGTTCTTCTCCACGATGGAGACCATGCAGCGGAACAACCGCCGGTGGGCCTCTTTGTGGAACGCCTGGTCTATCAGGAGTTCGGCCGCTTTCAGCGCCGCGTCCTGATCGAGCAGCATGGCGCCCAAGACGGATTGTTCGGCTTCAGGACTCCATGGAATCCGGCGGTCCGCCGGTGCCTCAGCGCTCGCCAGCGAGGAGGCGTCGTGCGATACGGACGTCATCCCAGGTCGGTTTCTTCCAATTCGGGTTTCGAAGGAGCGCAGCCGGGTGGTAGGTGACCACCAGCGGGATGCCGCGGAACCAATGGACTTTATTGCGCAGCGAGCCCAAGGACCCCCTGTACTCGAGAAGTGTGCTGGCCGCGACACTTCCCATAGCTATTATCACCTTTGGTTTCACCAGCGCAATCTGCCGGTGCAAGTACGGGACGCACTCCGCAATCTCGTTGCGCTCCGGGTTCCGGTTTTGCGGCGGCCGGCACTTGACGATGTTGGCGATGTATACGGTTTCGCGTGGGCAGCCGATCGCAGCCAGGATGTCGTTGAGCAGATCACCCGCGCGTCCGACAAACGGACGTCCCTGCTCGTCCTCGTTTGCTCCCGGGCCTTCTCCGATCACCATGAGGTCCGCGTCTGGCGGTCCCTCACCCGGTACGGCGTTCTTTCGCTCCCGTGACAGGGCACATTTCTCACAACTCCGAATCAACTCGCCAACTCTGTCGAGATCGGCGTTGGCAAGCGGATCCTCGCGAAACAGATCGGAGGGGGTCGGCGGTATCTCGATTCCCGGCGGTGGTATTTCGGGAGCGCCTTTGCGCCATTTGTCCTGACTAGAACCGTGTTCGGAACCGGCTGTTGACTGGCTCGAGCGGGTCGGCGTCTTCGGTGTTGATGGCGTTTCTGTGGTCGGTGATTCTGGTGGCATCACACCTTGGCTGAGTTCGGCGTGCGTCAGGACATACGAAACTTCGCCGATGGACTCTCTTTGCGTAAGGTACCGAGCCAAGAGTTCGTCCGGACGGGTCAAAACAACTCCTCCACCGCATCCAGCAACCGCTCCGAGATGTCCCGTTTGGACATCTGAGGAATCGACGTGGTGTTTGACGCCGTTACAATGGTTACCGCGTTCGTTTCCACCTCGAACCCCGCTCCCGGCTCGTTGGCCATGTTGAGCACGATCATGTCCAACGCTTTGCGATCGAGCTTTTCGCGCGCGCGCTGCACTCCATCGGATGTTTCCAGCGCAAACCCGATCGACAAGCTACCCCGTTTGCGTTTGCCCCGGGTGGCTTGCAACACATCCGCGGTCGGTTCCAACGCAATCTCCACCGCACCGTCGCTGCGCGGCAGTTTGGATTTCGCACGCAACGTGGGACGAAAGTCGGCGGGCGCCGCCGCCATGATCAAGACGTCGGTTTCCGGCAGTGCGTCTCCAACGGCCTTTTCGAGCTCGGTCGTTGCCTCGACCGCAGTGGTCACAACGCCGTAAGGTTTGGGCAGTGTGGTGGGACCGGCAATCAGCGTGACATCGGCTCCACGTGCATAGGCCGCTTGGGCAAGCGCGAATCCCATTCTCCCGCTGGAACGGTTGGTGATCACGCGAACCGGATCCATCTCTTCCCTAGTCGGTCCGGCGGTGACCGTCACCCGTTTTCCTCGCCATTTCCCGTCCGCCCCCCGAATCATCCGTTCCGCCTCTGCCACTATCACCTCGGGCTCGCTCATCCTGCCCGGTCGATCGGATGCTCCCTCGGCAAGGGGACCGATGTCGGGACCGACGACCGCCCAGCCACGGTCACGTAGCGTCTGGAGATTTTGCTTCGTTGCGCTGTGAGCGAACATCTCGTCGTTCATGGCGGGCGCAACAAGCACCGGCGCGGTCCGCGCCATCAGTAATGCGGTAAGCATATCGTCCGCAAGGCCGTGGGCAGCTCGGGCGAGCAGATGAGCCGTTGCCGGAGCGAGGATGATGAGGTCGGCGTTTTGGCCGTCCTCGACATGGACAAGAGCGGCGTCTCGCTGCCAGAGCGAGGTGAGAACGCGCCGACGCGTGAGCGCCTCGAATGTGACGGGCCCGACGAATTTGGCGGCGGCTCTGGTGAGTACCGCATCCACAGCCGCACCCATCTCTGTTAGCCGGCGGGCGATGGTGCAGGCCTTATAGCAGGCGATTCCGCCCGACACGCCGAGTACGACGCGCCGGCCGGCGAGAGTCATGTTTCCTGGCGTTGGCGCTTGAGCAGGCGGTAGGTCAACCCGCCTTTGGCGAGTTCCTCGAGCGCGCGGGTCGTGAGTTTTTTCTCGTGGTCCACCGACCGGTCGCGCGGGAACTCGTTTACGAAGCGGGCGAACTTCGCCGCGACCAAGACGCCCAAATACTTGTTGCCGGCCTGACTGGCCACTTCCAATGGGGTAAAGATCTGCACGTTTTCTCCTATTCTTGCAGCGACTGTGCCTCGTCCATCAACGCTTGCCGCAGCTCTTTCATTGCGGGCGCGAGCCGCTCGAGCCTCGTCGTTCGCAGACATTCGGCTTCGATAACACTGTTTACCTCAGCCACCGCCTGCTCCCGGTCGTCGTTGACGACCAAATAGTCGTACTCCAACGCGGCTTCGACCTCCTCCACCGCGTGCTGGAGCCGCACGCCCAACTGGTCACTTGCCTCGGTCCGCCGCCGGGCAAGGCGCTCGAGCAGCGTGCCCGCCGAGGGAGGAACAATAAAGATACTTACGACGTTGGCAAGGCGCTCCCGCACTTTTCTGGCCCCGACCACCTCGATATCGAGCACGGCGTGCCTTCCCGAGACCCGGATGGCCTCGATCACGGAAGCCAACGTTCCGTAGCGATGCCCGCCATATTCGGCCCATTCCAGAAAATCGCCTTCGTCAATTTTTTCTTGGAACTGGTCGTCCGACAGAAAATGATAATCCACACCGTCCCGCTCGTTGGGTCGGGGTGGCCGCGTCGTTGCCGAAATGCTGTACGCCACATCCCCGCGCGCCGCCAACAACGCGCGCGCGATGGTCGTCTTGCCTCCACCCGACGGCGAGGACAGCACCAGCACGAACGGCGCTACTCCAAGTTCTCGATCTGTTCCCGAAATTTCTCGAGTTCTCCCTTCATCTCGATGACGCCGTGGGCGATCGCGGCGTTGTTGGCTTTCGAGCCGATGGTATTGACCTCGCGCAACATTTCCTGACCCAAGAAACTCAGTCGCTTCCCCACAGGGGTGGATCCGGTCAACGCCTCGCGCGCCGCAACAAAATGGGCGCGGAGTCGAACAATCTCTTCTGTGATGTCCAGCTTGTCGGCCAGCAACGCGATTTCTTGGTTGAGGCGATCGTCATCGAACGGTTTCCCGTTCAGTAGCGTTGCCACAGATTCGCGAAGACGATCTCGCTCTGCCGTGAGACGTTCGGGCGCCCTCTCTTCTACCATTACCAGCTCGCTCTCAATCGAAGCGAGCAAACGTTCAATTTCTTCGCCGAGCGCTTGTCCCTCTTTTCGACGAGTCTCCAAGAGATCATTCAACGCAGCACGCACGACCGACGTCACTTCGCCGACCGCGACACTGGGGTTCTCGACCGGGCCGTACGCCATCACCTCGGGTTGCCGTGCCACGAACGCCAGATCGATATCGCCGGAAAGATCGAGAGATTTCTTGAGTTTCTCCATCGCGTCCACCACCTCTCGTGCACGATCGACGTTGATCGTGATGCCTCCGTCGCGCGGAGCTTCCTCAGTCCAGCGTGCGGACAGGGTTACGTGCCCTCGAGAAATGTGCTCGCGCAAGATCTCGCGAAACTGACCCTCGAACTCCTGGAGCATCGACGGCACCTTCACCTGGACGTTCATATGGCGATGATTGACGGTGCGAACGTCGACCTCCAGCCGACCATTCGCCACCGGCCCCTCAGCCGTGCCGAACCCCGTCATCGATGATGGCACTCCACCCCCCCCAACCGAGAATGAGTGGGAACCTAGGTCGTATGGCGGTGGGGCGGTAGATGACGGCGGTACCCCCGGCGTTTTCCCCTTCCCCGCCAGACGGGCAGACGGGCCCACCCGGCCCCTTCCCGCCCCCCGACGGGCAGACGGGCGCATAGGGGGGAGGGGCGGGCCCGTCCGCCCGTCTGCCCGTCGGGGTGTGGAGAGGGGGGAGGGGGCCCGTCAGTTTGTAAACACCCACCGCACACCAAACGTCTGCGCGTTTCGCGGATAGGAAAGTGACGGCACGTACTCCCCGGTCGAATTGCGCGCATTGCGAAGGTTCCAAAACACTTTGAAACCCACCAGCTGCAATTCCACGAACCACTCGTGAAACGTCGCGCCGGGCAAGACTTCCGGAAAACCCGTCGTGTTGATGCCGGCCGTTCCCGTACTCCAGTATTCGATCCCGTACCGCAGCAGGAATTCGAATACGCCACTCCGGAAGGTGCGCCAAAATTTCGACCGAAACGTGAGATCCACGCGTCCGTGTTTCGGCGGTTGAAAATCACCGGGCATCGTTCGGGGATGCGAGTACCAGGCTGACAAGATCAGAGGATACACAGGCCTCAATCTGACGTCAGCCGTGAGATACGTCGCAGCCATCGACGGATTCATGCCCGGGGTTCCCAGCAAGTCTGGAATCGGTGCCGGCTGAAACACGTCGCGGCGGGTCAAGCCGATGTGGCCGCTGAGTCGGAACGTTTCCATGCCCAAGAGCAGGGACGCGTCGGTCACGGGTTGGGCGGAGTCGGTCGGGATAGCCGCCGCCTGAATCACATCACCGCTCGCGACAAATCCGACGGCGGAGAAGGGTCCCCGATACAAGCCCAGCGATAGGCTTCCACCCTTAGCGCTTCGGCCTCCCGACAATTTTTGCCATCGTCCCTGCCCCGATACAACTACGCCGCGGATCGGTACCCAACCCACTCGGGTATCGGCCTGGGCGTTGATGCGGGCGTCTGCGGCGCGACCCGTGGTCTCGATGCTGAAATGGGGAGTGGCGTATCGCACGCTTGCGAAGGCCTCGCGAATCGATTGATCCCCGACGATCGTATCGCCGGTCCACGCCGTCGATCCCAAACCCGCCTCCGTTCGGAGTCCCAGGCGGTCGGGGCGATTTCCGGTGAATACCCTAAAAAGAAAATCGGTTCGGTTTCCGTCCCGAGCAGCAATGCCGGGTGTTTCGGTCCCCGTGCGCAGGTCGCGTTCCTGCTTCTGTCTCCGGATCTGATAACTTGCGCCGCTCGCGCCGTCTCCAGGCAACCATGCAAGCTTGGCCCACAGGTCGAAGTATTGATCGTTTCGGGTGACATTGGCGTCGCCATCCGACGCCATGAAATCACCCGCCAGGTTGAGACTGAGACCGCTCTCCGACCGGCGTTGGTAGAGTGCCGCATACTGCGCGGTGCCGAACGCGCCGGACGTGACACGAATAGCCGATCGCGGCTCTGGACGATCATGTCGCTCGGAGACCAAGTAAATGCGTAACGTGCCGGGCAAGACTTCGACATCGACTTGGCGGAGATAACTCAAGGAGAAACGTCCGAGGTCGGAATAGACCGAATCCGCGCCAACCGGTGGTAACGGCAATCCGTCCCAGAAAAGTTCGACCGATGCCGCGCCCCGCCCACCATACATGACATACTCCGGTTGACCAAAGAAACCGCCGCGCGCAACGTAGACACCGGGGATTGCCGTCAACAGATCGGCGAGCGTGAGCGCGCTCGTCCACACCATCATCGAGCGAGTGAATTGATAACGTGTGCCGGGTGCCAGAGGGCCCATCGGGGTCTCCGTGTCTGGGACGGGGAGACCCGGACGACGTGACACGGTGTCGGCGGTAGTGACGTTGGTCAGACTATCTACGGAGGTCGTGTCTTGCGCGGCTGATGTCCGTGCAACTGCCGGTTGAGCGAGACTGAAACACGCGACGACGGTGAGCGTCGAGCGAAACGGCTTCACCCAGCCGCACGCCTCAAGACAAATTCGGTAAATAAGCGAACACCCACTCCGGTCGGTCCCTTCGCGGTATCGGGGCGGTCGCCGTCGAGATACGCCGTGCCGGCAATATCGAGATGGGCCCACGGGTGTTCCTCGATGAATTCCTTGAGAAACCACCCGGCGGTGATAGAGCCGGCCGAACGGCCACCGACATTCTTGATATCGGCGGTGTCGGATTTGATCTGTCGCCGATAACCGTCCCAAAGCGGCAGCTCCCAACAAGGCTCACCCGCTCTTGCACCCGCGGCGCGAATCTCCGCAACGAGATCTTCGTCGTTTCCCATCACACCCGTTGCCTGGTCGCCGAGCGCGATGACAATCGCACCGGTCAACGTCGCAATGTCCACAATGCAGGCCGGCTTGAACCGTCGGGCGTAGGACAGGGCGTCGCACAGGATCAAGCGACCTTCGGCGTCGGTGTTGATGATCTCTACCGTCTTGCCGAAGTGGGTCGTCACGACGTCTCCCGGCTTGACCGCCGTCGACGACGGAAGGTTTTCCGTTGTGGGGATCAACCCGACGACGTTGATCGCCGGTTTGAGCCTGCCCAACGCTTCGAACGTGCCCAGCACGGCCGCCGCGCCCGACATGTCAAATTTCATCTCTTCCATATTGAGGGCCGGCTTGAGCGAAATACCGCCCGAGTCGAACGTCACACCCTTCCCCACCAGACAAATGGGCTTGGCGCTGCCCCCGCCCCCGCCCCCGCCCCCTCCGCGATACTCCATGGTGATAAACCGCGGTTCTTGTGCTGATCCCTGCGCGACAGCGAGCAACGCGTTCATGCCTTCTTTCTGCATCTGCGAGCGCCGCTTGACCGATACCTTGATGCCGTAACGTTTGCCCAAGTCCTGAGCTTCGGCGGCGAGATCGCTCGGCGTGCAGTGGTTTCCCGGCCGCATTTGGAGATTGCGTGCGAACGTCTGGCCTGCGGCAATGGCTGCACCGACCTTTCGACCCCGCTCTGTGGCGGTGCGTGCTTGTTGGGTCGTAAAGATCTGTACGGTGGTGAGGTCGGCCTTCGATTCCCGCTTCGAGCGGAGTCGTTCGAATGTCCATCCGCCCTGCCCGGCACCCTCCACCGCGACCTTGCCGAAATCCTCCGCGTCCAACCGTGAATGGGCTTCTTCTAACAAGGAAAACCCCATCGAGACGGCGCCCAAGTCGAGTGCGCTACGCGCTGCCTTTGCCGCGGCGCTTCGTACTCTGCCCGCATCGACCGATGCAAGTTTGCCAAGGCCCACTAGTAGGATGCGCTTGGGGCCCGTGGCCGGGTAAAAAACGATGGTCTCGTCCTTTTTTCCCGCGAAGTCCTTGCTCGCCACGGCCCGTGCCAATTCGCCTTTGACGGTCTTGTCGATGGCCGACAAAGAACGCGGCAACTTGTTCTTGATTTCGGGCACAGCCACAGCGAGCAACGCGACCGTCGACCGCTGCGGAGCTGTTGTCTTGATTGAGGTTTTCATGATCGCACGGGAATATGGTTGATCACGGCCTCAGCGAACTCGGACGTCTTCACGGTCGTGGCTCCGGGCATCTGCCGTGCGAGATCATAAGTGACGGTTCCGTCGCCGATCGCCCCTTGGATTCCGTTGACGATCGCCGTTGCGGCTTCTTCCCAACCGAGCTCTTCCAGCATCATCACCCCGGAGAGGATCAAGCTCCCGGGATTCACTTTGTCCTGTCCTGCATACTTCGGCGCCGTGCCGTGCGTGGCCTCAAAGAGTGCGACTCCGTCGCCTATGTTGGCCCCCGGCGCCATTCCCAATCCGCCGATCTGTGCGGCGCACGCATCTGACAAGAAATCGCCGTTGAGATTCGGGGTCGCCAAGACGGAATAGTCGCCGGGTCGCAGAATCACTTGTTGAAACATCGAGTCGGCGATTCGATCCTTGATCACGATCTTCCCGTCGGCGGGGCCGCCGTCGGGATGGTCCTTCCAATAATCGGCTTCGCTGATCGTCGAATCGCCGAATTCGTCGCGGCCGAGTTCGTATCCCCAATCCCGGAAGGCGCCCTCCGTGAACTTCATGATGTTGCCCTTGTGCACGAGAGTAACCGAGTCACGACCGCGAGCCACGGCGTAACGTATGGCCTTTGCCACGAGCCGCTTGGAGTTCTTGGCACTCATCGGCTTGATGCCGATCGCGCTCTGCTCGGCGATGTGCGCCGAGAAGTTGTCGACCAGGAACTCACGGATGCGGTTTGCTTCGTCGCTCCCCGCTTCGTATTCGATGCCGGCGTACACGTCTTCGATGTTTTCCCGAAAGATGACGACATCGAGTTGGCCCGGATCTCTCATCGGCGACGGTACGCCCTTGAGCCATCGGACCGGCCGAACACAGGCATACAGATCGAGCAACTGGCGAAGAGAGACGTTGAGAGAGCGAATACCGCCGCCAACCGGGGTGGTGAGCGGTCCTTTGATCGCGATCCGGTATTCCGTCATCGCATCCAAGGTGGCCTGCGGTAGCCATTCGCCGGTTTGATTGTGCGCCTTTTCGCCGGCGAGAATCTCCTTCCATACAATTTGGCGCTCGCCGCCATAGGTGCGGGCTACCGCTTGGTCGAATACGAACTGGGACGCTCGCCAGAGATCGGGGCCGATACCGTCGCCCTCAATAAAAGGAATAACGGGATCGTCCGGGACGACGTATGCGTCATCCTTCCATTCTATGTGTGTTCCGGACATGGGTAGTTGTTTCGGGCGTGACCCCCCCTCCCCACTCCCCCCTGGGGAGGAGGGAGGAGGAGTCACCCTTAGAGTTGATCCTCGAAGTCCATGGCTTTGATGAGGCCAATGTACCAGTCGACCTTCTGCGCTTTTGCTCCCGAACTCGGGCGAGCCGATTTCCAGTGTTCCTCGCACCAAAACATCTCGCCGTCTCGCCACAGTGCGGGCCCGCCGCACTGCGAACAGGAGTCAACGGCTTGCAGGGCGACGCTCTTCCACGCGTACGCGAGGGCCTTCCAGCGGTTCCGCTGGTCGGAAATAGAGGTAATGAGGGTGATCGGGCCGCGGTCGTCTGGCATCGGGTAAGGTTAGCTCGGGATTCGACACGGTGCCAGAACTACCCACCCCTCCTCCCCCCCCTTACCCCTCCCCGTCCCCCTGCCCAGGGAGGAGTCTGGGAGGGAGGAGGGAGGAGGCCACCCCACCCCTCCGCCCTGGGGATGGGCGAGGCCTCCTCCCTCCCAAACTCCTCCCTCCTCCCTGGGCAGGGGGATGGGGGGCGGGGGGCCTCCTCCCTCCCAAACTCCTCCCTCCTCCCTGGGGGATGGTGCGGGGAGCGGGGAGCCTCCTCCCTCCTCCCTAGGGGTGGTGCGGGGAGCGGGGAGCCAACGACACGTGGAGGTGATCGGCTGTGCCCACGTGCCGCAGAGTCCGGAAGCCCAACACCCGGAAATACCCGATCATCAACCGGTTCTTCCATTCCGATCGGCCGACCGTGCGAAGGTCTACGGCGTGGACGTATCCGGTTTCCTGAACGAAATGCAGCGAATTGTCGAGCGTGGGGAGTCCCATGCGTGCGTAGTCCGCCGGCTCGCGACGTGCGTCGGTGACGACGATGTCCCGGCTCGCAAGGATCGCGGTGCTCAGCGCGACTCGAAGCAGTGGGTGGACGGTTCGATAGTATTCGCGGACGTCGTCGGTCTTGGCATTGACCGCGGAGAGGAATAACAGCGCGTAAGCGCAGTAGAACGCGACCGTGGGCAGGGCCAACTTCGTTCCGATGAATCGGACCCGGGCCTTTCCGGTCAACATCTTTGAAAGTCGAGCCCCATAAAGGGTCAACACCGCCCCGGCAACGGCTGCGGCACCGATCAATGCGAGCCAGGTCGGCATGGCCTGCACCCGGTACAACCATACCGCCCCGCCGATGAGCGCAGCAAAGGGCAGGACGACCAGTAGGCCGATGCCGGCCACCATCGTGATCCACATCGCGGCCGATCGGCGAAATCGCACAAACGCGCGAAATCGCACAAACGCGCGAAATCGCACAAACGCGCGAAATCGCACAAACGCGCGAGGTCGCACAAACGCGCGAGGCCGCACAGACGCCGGAGTGGGTGCCTCTATTGATTTCTTCTCGGCGCTCTTCCGGGCTTGGAACTCGGCCGTGACCTCTTCATTGAGGGCCGCCAGCTTCGCTTGGAGATCCGCCGAGGAGGTGGGGCCGGGGTTGGACATCGCTACATGCCGCCGGGTAATGGAAAGACGCCAAGTGTTTGCTCACAACACCTTACGACGTTCTGTTCAATCGGTTTCGAGCCCCGCGAACCACCTGGGAGGCGTCCGCCTACCGTGGCTCTTCTCTGCCCTGGGCGAGGAGTCGCTCGGTGAAATCCACGCGTTCCGACAGCTCGGCCACTTCCTCTCGGAGCGTGTAGAGCTCCTCGAGGGCATCCTCCGACAGACGATGATGGGACCCACCACCCTTCTCGAACGCCTCGTCCTCAGTCCAATACTTCAGACGCCGGCCCTCGCTGTCTCGAAACGAACCGAACGTGATCAGGACCATGTCATAAAGCCACCACAGGCCCAAGCCGCCCAATGTCAGGGTATGCAGCACCCCGGTCCCGGTCTTCCCCACGTAGTATCGGTGTGCGCCGAGGGGGCCGAGAACCCCTCCCAGCACTAGCGCGATCGCGCGAGATTTGTCCGAATCGTCCTCATATGATCCCATCCGAAACTCCCCTGCAGCTGTGCCAAACGTGCCGGCGAATCCGCTTGGATAGTAATACGGAAGAACCCTGAGCAGAGTTTTCGATCGTAGGTCTCAATTAAGTCTGACTCAATGTGTCGGACAAATAATAGCCACGGAACCATCGGTCACCGGTTACCGGTTACCGGTTACCGGTCACCGGTCACCGTTTCCCCGTGGGTTCCGTGGATTCCGTGGCCATTTTTGACCCCGGGCCAGGGATTCCTTCTCCGAGAATCACAGCACGAATCCAAACACCAAGAACAGCGCGAGCGCGCCTCCGGCCGCCGTCAACGCATACGGTAACTGGGTGCGTACGTGGTCGATGTGGTCGGTTGCAGACGCCATGGACGCGACGATGGTGCTGTCCGAAATCGGAGAACAGTGGTCGCCAAAAATTCCGCCACCCAGCGCCGCGGCCAATGTCAGTCCCGGATGAAGATCCAGTTGCTGGAAAATGGGGATGACGATCGGAATCATGATGGCAAACGTTCCCCACGACGTCCCGGTCGAGAAAGCGATGAAGCAGGCCAGAACGAAAATGATTGCTGGAACGAATCCGGGGTGAAGTGCGGCTTGGGCTGCGCCGGCCAGGAAAACGCCCGTTCCCAGCGCGCGTTGGGTTGCGCCAATGGCAAACGCCAGCGACAGCACCAACACCAGCGGTACCAGGCCTTGGATACCCCTTATCCCATGGTCCGTCATCTCCTTGATCGTCATGATGCCTTGTGCTTTGTACATCACCGTCGCAACAAGCAGGCCCATGATCACGCCCCAGAGCACCGCGTGCGAGCCGCTCCCGGCCATGATGTCTCCATCTCCGGTGATCCACAGTACGGTGGGTACCGCGGCCACCATCGTCGCAATCGGTACGATCATGTTCACGGCTCGATGCGGCGCCCCTTCAACCGGCTTGGTCTCGGTTACCTCGGACGCCACCATCGGTTCGGCCCCGTCGCGCAAGACTTTTCCTTCCTCTCTTACGCGGCGTTCCGCCTCACGCATCGGCCCGATGTTCCAGCCCGTGATGATCACAATGAACGCGATCGCAATGGCAAGGATCGCATAGAAGTTGAGCGGCAGCGCGGCAACGACGAGCGCAACCGGACTCTCCACGTTCTGCGCTGCCAGCAGCCCGATGATGTATGCGCCCCAAGCGTTGAGCGGGATCAGAATGCATTTCGGTGCGCAGGTTGCGTCGATGATGTAGCTGAGTTTCTCGCGTGAGATGCGGCACTTGTCAAACAGCGGGCGGGCCACCGCACCCGACACCAGAAGCCCGAAGTTGGATTCCAGGAAAATACCCATGCTGACAAACGCCGTAAGCAAACCCGCCGAACGCTGTGTGGTGGCGAGCCTTCGGCGTTCCACCCACGCAATGAATCCCTCCATGCCGCCCGAGGCCTGCGTGAAGGTGATCATCGCCCCGATCAATGCCGAGAAGAGGAGTGTACGCGCGTTGCCGGGATCGATGACCGACGCGACGAACACGTCGACCGCCTCGATGAGGCCCGTCACCGGGTTCCAGCCGTTCATGATCGTCCAACCCAGCCAGATGAACAGGCCGAGCGACAGGTAGACCTGCCTCGTCTTGATGGCCAGCCCAATGGCGACGATCGGCGGTAATACTGAGACCCAACCGAAGGAATCCACCCCTGTGCTCCCCCTTCTCCCCTCCCCCCGCCGGGCGGAAAGACGGAAAGACGGAAAGACGGAATGACGGAAAAATCTCGTCCCGGAATTTCGACCCCGACGTTAACCCGGATTCTTGCCAGTGGGAATGATCAGATTGGTCGTGCGATTTTGTTTACGACGGCTAAAGCCGCCGCTCGGCCGTCTGTCGGTAAACCGACGTCAGGGCGTGGTCGCTTTAGCGACAGTCCGTTTGGCCGAGCCGCGGGTTTACCCGTGGTCATTCCGCCGAATCGCTGCCGTCTGCTCCCTGCTCCCTGCTCCTCTTACCGCCCTACCGTCGGAATGACACTCTCGTTGTGTTGGCCGGCAAACGTAATCAGCAACCGCACGCTCAACCCATAACTCTGCACCCCGGCGCGCACCCGATTCGTCCGCAGGTAGCGATCGTTGACCGCCCTGCCGATGGTGGTGCCCACGCCTTGGAACTGCTCCCAGTACTCGCTCCAGGCCTCCAGATCGCGCCGGACTCCGGGAAAACGATTCGCCCCAGCCTCCTGCGCCGCTTCCAGGTCGGCTCGCGCCAAGACCCGCAGCAACTGGCCCTGCGCGAACACGAGGGCGGAATAGCGAGCATGGCTGTGCGGAGCCAACGTGCCGGCCACATAACCCAAGAAGCTGGCTTCGGATTCCGGACCGATACCGCGTTGGTGCGCCTTCTCGTGCGCCATCGACTGCGAACGACCAACTACCGGCGAATCCCTCAGCACGTTCGCCTCGCCGGTCCACGGAAAATAGAAACCGGCAATGCCAAGCCTGGCCACCAGCCCGCTGAACAGGAGACGTTTTGTTTGGCCGTAACGACGCCGGGTCGAACCCGGTAGATCCAGCAACTCGGCGGCTTCGCGCCAACCCTCTTCGAGTGCACGGTCGAGCTCCCCTACGTCTGCCGGCATTGGAGTCGCACTGCCAGCGTCTTCCGTTCCATGAATCTCGAAATAGGCTCGGTTGGCAGCGTCCACCGATTGGTCGGCCAGGGTTCTCAGCACCTCGACCTCTGGCGGCGTCCACGTTGGCCACTCGAGACGCTCCTCGAGCGGTCGTCGAGCGTAGTTGAAGCCCCATAAAAAATAGAAAAGGGTTACGAGTACGCCGGCATCGCGCGCCAGGCGCAATCCACCCCCCAACACCGCATTGCGAACATTGCGTTGTTTCCGGACGACTGCCCGTGCCGTTTTGAATGACAACACGCCAACCCAGACGATGTACGCAACCGCGCAAAGCTCTACGATTGAAAAGGGAATCAACCCCGTCAGACGCGACAACGGCTGTACGATGAGCGGCCCGAGCGTCCTGGCGTACACAACCTCGACCAAACCCGGAACCAACGAAGTCAATTGAAAGAAAAGGAACGCGGCGATCCCGATGCCCGTGACGATCAGACGGCTACGGAGGTGCAGCGGCCAATCGCGGGGGTCTGGGGGAGTGGGGTTGGGTGCGGGGTGCTGTTCCATGACGGGGCGTGGAGATAAAGAGTCGGCCAGGGGAATATACGTGAGACGTTCTATGAAAGCGATTGTCAAGGGCAGACTTCGTCTGCGCTGATTGGTCGGCGTTCTTTTTCCTGGCAATCAGCCCCACCTTTTTTGAGGGCGACTTCCGGTGCTTCCGGGTACGCCGGGCAGTCTTCTTCGGCATCATTCACCTCAATTCGTCTCCCGATCCGACGGAACACATGCAAGCGTCGTTGGTCGCGCGAGGCGAACCATAGTTCTATCTGAGACTCGGCACGGAGCCGGCCTGACGCTTCTTCTGGTTCTGCGAGGGGGCCTAGAGTTAGACGAGTGCCTCGGCGTGACTGCTGGCCGGGCAGACGGCTCTGTCGAGACTGTCCCCCACACCGATGTCCTGGATCCTGGAGCCGTGGACGAGGTAAACGCACCCGCACCAGCGCCTCAGGAACTAGGACGATTGTCGCGTCAACTGCGTCGGATCATAGGACGCTCCTGTCTTCCACAGACGTAGCGTGAGCGCGGCGATCTTGCGGGCGAGCGTCAGGCGTGCCAACTCCGGGCGCAGCCCGCGGGCCACTAAGGCTTGGTAAAAGTCCTGGAGCGGACCAGGCCGCGATGCGGCAGCGGTCGCCGCACCTTTGAACACGTCCTTCAGTACGCGGTTGTGATTGCGATTGAGTCCCCGGGTCAGCGGGGCGCGGCGGCGCCGGACCGGCTGGCCCGCCACGAACGTATGATCGGCACTGGACCAGGTCACCACGGCCAGCCCCGCGTAGGCCCACAGATTCCGTTTGGTGCGAAAGCGCCAGGGCGTTCCCATCGTGGCCAGGAGCAGCGCGACCCGCACGGGTCCGTAGAACGGGATTGCCCCCAGTACGGACCACGCCGGATCGCGCTTGCCCTCGGCGATCATCGCGCCCTTCGCCTTGGGACGCAGCGCGCGCAGCACATCGAGTTCGGCGTAGAGCACCTCGGCCCGGAACCGCACCCCGCGCTCGGGGAGTTGCTCGAGCCACTGCACACGGGCCTTGGTTTGATACACGCCCGTGCCGGGGGTCGGAATCGCGCGGGCGCGGAACAGCGCTTTGATCCGGAGCATCACGCGGGTGCTGTCTTCGACCAGGTTTCGGTAGGTGCGGGTGAGTTCCTTCAGGTCGGCGCGATGCGCACTGCCGTGATAGACCGGACGCAGCCCGCCCAACCGCAGCAACTCGGACAGCCGGTCGGCATCGACCTGATCGCCCTTGTTGCCCTGGCGGGCCACCTGACGCGGATCACAGACGACGACGCGATCGGCGAGCGGCGCGACCAGATCGTGCAACCACTGCGACTGCGTTCCCACCTCGAAGGCGACGTGCCGCGCCCCTCTCATGCCACGAAGGAACTCGACGAGCGACGGCCCGTGCGTCTCCAGGACGCTCCGGGCGAGCACCCGCCCGCTGTCATCCCGCACCGAGGCCACCGTGGTTGCCTGATGGACGTCAAACCCCACATACTTCGTCGTGAGTTTCATGAGAGCCGCTCCTTGTTGTGGTCCTTGGGTCTTGGTCGACTCCATGGTAGCAACAAGGGGCGTGCTTTCAATATGCGTTAGACGGCCACCCTTCCCCTCCCCGTTGTTTTGGGGTGGTGTGGGGCCGTCTCACGTCTCACGTCTCACGTCTCACGTCCACTCAGCAGGTTAAACTCCACCCTCATCGTCGCGAGCGAGCGGACCGGTGTCCCCCGCATTCTTGCCGGACGGAAGCGACTCTTCCGCACCACCACCCGGGCGGAGGCCTCGAAGCCGGAGTTCGTCGCATCAACGATATTGATGGACTCAGGCTCGGCGCGACCGGTCGTGTCCACCACGAAACCAACCACCACGAACCCTTGGATCCCCGCCGCCCGGAGCATCTCGGGAAATTTCAACTTGGGGCTCGAGATCACCTCCGGCGGCTCGTCGGCCACACCGGCCGGCACCGGCTGGTCTCCCTCGCCGTTAGCCTCGGAGGCACTCTCCCAGCCGTCCCACACGCCGCCCTCGACGCCGATGCCCGTGAAATTCCTAGGATCGATGCGATGGGTCGGGTCCATAGGCGGGATATCCAGCGGCACCTCGATTGGAGCGGCGATTATCTGGAAGCCTTTGGGAAGCGGCGGAGGAGTGACCACGGCCAGAACCGGCGGCGGCGGCGGTTTCAGCTCTGCCGGATTGGTCTCGGGGCGGTTTTCCTGGAATAGCACGACATGCATCGTGTCGCTTGGCGCCGCGGCGGCCTCGGACACTCCCCGTTGAGTGGCGACCACCGCCCCCGCCACAAGAAGTCCGTGGACGGCGGCCGAAAAAGCCCATCGGGGGGCTTTGGCCAACCGTTCGCGAGGTGGGTCCGACTCCATTAAATGCGCAAAATCGGGAGGCCGAACCGATTTGCGCGGGATGGCGCGCACGCTGACCTTCTGCCCGCACGGATCGCACTGACCCCGCCATACCAGCGCCCCCGTCTCCGACCGGTGGGACGGCGCCGAGGACTGAAGCGTCGCTTGGCAGCGCGGGCAGACGATCTCGTTGCCGGCTACGAGAGCGTGCCTGATTTTGCTGATTTCCTCGGATGTATACGCCGCATCTCTCGTGCGCCGGTCAGCGGCTGCAGCTCTTCTGCGCCGCCAATATGGCACCTCTGGGAAAAGGTTGCGCCCCAAACCAGACCTCATCAAAACTCCCCTCTTGTGTCGGAATCCGTACACATCTCACCCATTCCCCGATCCACCCAGATACAGTAGCAGTGCGTGGACAACCGACTTCAATTGATTCAAAATTGATCCCGAGACGTTATAAATCGTTGACTATCAACACTTTAGATAGGTTCATTTCGTGTTCCATATCACACAAAGCTGGCCGATCACGTCACACGGATGCGCATGTGCCGTGCCAAGCTGATGGCGGTCTTTACACGGCCCTTTTGAGGGGTAGGTTCGAACTACAGGATCGACGGACGAGTGTTTGGCCCGCTGTCGTGTGCCTAGGGCATTGGCATAGAATGGCTTATGGCGCTCTACCGTCGTATCAGGAGGAGGTAGTTATGCGAAATCGTGACGGGTTTGCGCTCGAGGCAACCTTGCTGGTCCTCGTGCTCATGGGCGTGCTCATGCTTACGGCGTACAACGGTGCCGTGACGGCCACCAAGTCGGCAAACCTCGACTATCGGGCGGCGAGGGTCGCCTATGCCGCCGAGGGAGGTGCCGACGCGATTCTGGCCCAGCTGGCCGACATGCTGGAGGATGGTCTGCTCGAAGACGAAGAGTTGGCCAACGTCACGCCGCCGGAAGTCGAGGGATTCACGTTTTCGGCCCTGACCGTGGAGAGAATCGGTGGTGTGGAGATCGAGACGGTGACCGACGGCCCCTTCGCCGGCCTCTACTCTCTCACTCAGAAGCTCGAAGTCAACTCTGAGGCGACGGATCCCTACGGCAACTCGAGTTCCATAATCGTGTCGGCCAAGGCCCAGGCGTTTCCCATCTTCCAGTTCGGCATTTTTTTCGAGAAGGCCCTGGAGGCAACCAACGGTCCCTCGATGGAGTTTGCCGGATGGGTGCACTCCAACGGGAACATCTACCTCAGCTCAAATAACGCCTGGTATCGAGACATCATCACCACTCCCAACAAGGTCTTCCACGACCGCAACGACAATCACAGCGTCAAGAACGGGGTCTTCATCAACGACGCGTCGGCCAATGAAGTCATGTTGGATTTCGATAGTCGAACGCACCCGTCACCGGCGGCGTTCAGGTCGATGGGCGCTGACCGGTTCGACAACCGGCTCAAGACGGACGCGTACGACGTCGATTCACTCAAATTGCCTCTGCCGGACGGAGTGGATGCGTCCGAGCTGCTCGCGCCTCGCGATCTCAGCGACGGTGAGTTGGCCCGCGTGGCGAAGTTCTCGTGGAAGGCCGACATGTACGTCACGGTCGACCTGGCGAATCTCTCGACCTATGGCGCCGTGTGTGGCGTCTCCGGTGCTGTCCCGCCACTTCCGCCGTCAGATCTCGCCTCCGGCGATATTGGGATCTCGTACGCGGGAGTATTATGCCCAGGCATGACCGTCACGTTCACGGCGACCCATCCGCTGCTGACCTGTGGCGAGTTCGACAACCGGGCGTTGCTGACGATCGACGCCGACGCGTGGGTGACGTCCAACGGGATGAGCGGATGCCAATTCGACGTGGACCTCCCCGTTGGCGCGGCTCGCGATTTCAAGATCAAAATCGAGATCAAACAGGAGGATTACGCGCAGCTCACCAGCGATCTGGTCCTGGATGCCGTGTGGTATAAGGAAGACATCGAGGACGTGTGCGGGATAGCCAATGCCAAGGTCCAACAGCTGCTAAGTGGCTCGGCGAACGCGGCTCCCTGGCCCAACATCACGGTGACGCGTACGGGCGGCATGATCTTTCCAGTCAAGGAAGATCTCTGTGCCATCTTCGGCTGGCAATGGTCTGCGTTCTACGAGGGCCGCGAGCAGAATGTCCACGAGATGCTGAACCTCGACATGCTCGCAGGCTGGACGGCCGGTGCATCGGACAAGGTGACTTACCAACTCTACGTCGAGTTCATAGTCCCCAACAATCTTGCCGGGTACTCACAAGCGGCAAGAAATTCCTTGACTGACGGGACGCTCAATCCGGCGCTGCGGGTGCGAAATGGGAGCCAGCTACCGAATCCGCTGAGCGTGTCGACGCACTACCCGCTCTACGTTCAGGGTAATTACAACAGCGGGACCTGGCAGCCTTCGGCCTTGGTGGGGGATGCAATCTCGATCCTTTCCAACGCCTGGGATGACCGGGACCACCAAGCACAGGTCATCGTCAAGCCCAACGCGTCCAACACGCAGGTGTACACGGCGATTCTCGCCGGTCACTCGGCCACGCCGTGCGACCACGAGGACGGGGGATGCAGCGGCGGGTACACCGACTTCTACGGCGGCGGGATCGAGAACTACCCCCGCTTCCTGGAACGGTGGTCCGGGAAAACGTTGAAATTCGTGGGTTCGCTGGTGTCGATCCACGAGAGCTTGATCGCGGTTGGCACATGGAGCGGACGGCCCTACAGTCCCCCAATTCGCGACTGGAGCTTTGACAGCCGGTTCGAGGATCCCCAAAACCTGCCGCCCGGCACCCCGGTGGTAGGCAACATCATCCACACCGCCTTCAGGCCGGTCTATTGAGGGGAGCAGGGAGCAGGGAGCGGGCCCTGGGCGGGGAAATAAATCACCGCGGAGAACGCCGAGAACGCAGAGATGATTGGGGTGAAGGACTTCCCATAACAACCTCAGCGTTCTCTGCGTGCTCTGCGGTGAATAGTCACCGCCATCCCCTTCCCGATGTCAAAAAAGATTACACTTTGACCTGGACACCTGGTTCGCATCGAACACTGCTGACGGCTTTCCCGACCATCCCGACCCCAACCCCCGTTTTCCTTAGCTATGGCTGGTGATTCAGATCCGGTTTTCGGCGTGATGCCCGACACAGCAAAACCGAGTGCCAGGGCCCAGATTAAGGTCAACGGCTGAGTGTTAAGAAACGTGACACCAGGACATTCAAAACGCCGTTTGCTTGCAGATTGAAGGAGAGGACGTCCGGATCCGTATGCCTTCGATGACTGTACATAAAAGCTTTAAGCTGTTTCCGGGCAGTGGGATACGGTGGGAGGTCATGGCCACGGAGGCCATGGCACGCCAGTTGCCTAATTATTGTAGTAAGGTGGGCTCAGGCTCATCTCGATTCGTTTGTCGGAAAAGAGCAAACCGTGGGTAACCGCGGGGCGCAAAACCACAGATCGTCCAAGGGCGATGGCTGGGTTGCCGAGGCAAAGCAGAGACGTTCCAAGCAGCACCTCGGCATTTTCCGCTGCGAATTCCAATACAGAGATCCAACAGATGGGTCCATCGGTGGGAAGAGCCCACCGTCCTTTGATGACTTGCATAATTGCGGGCTTGTGAGGCAAATATGAGGAATCGAGACGGATTTGCGCTGGAAGCGACTATTCTAGTGATGGTGTTGATGTCGGTGCTGATGTTGAGCGCCTATACCGGCGCGGCTACCGCAACGAGGTCTGCGCACCTCGACTACCGTGCGTCGCGGGTGTCCTACGCGGCTGAGGCAGGCGCCGACGCCATCATCGCGCAGCTGTCCGATGCGCTGCAGGACGGATACCTCGACGATTCTGAGCTGTCCGCCATTACTGCGCCGACAGTCGAGGGGTTCACGTTCTCCGGCATTCTCGCGGAGAAGATCGACACCCTCATGATCGAGACGGTGACCGAAGGGGCCTACGCCGGGCTCTATTCGCTTACCCAGAAAATCCAGATTACGTCGGAGGCTTTGGATCCGCTCGGCAACACCAGCGCCGTGATCATCTCGGCAAAAGCGCAAGCGTTCCCGGTCTTCCAGTTCGGTGTGTTCTTCGAGAAAGACCTGGAGGCCACGAACGGTCCGTCCATGACCTTTGCGGGCTGGGTACACTCGAACGGGAACATCTATCTCAGCTCGAACAACGCGTGGTACAAGGAACCGGTCACCACACCCAACAAGGTGTATCACGACCGGAAGGACAACCACAGCGTCTATAACGGTGTGTACATCGCCGATGCCAGCGCCAACGACGTCCCACTGCTCTTCGACAGCCGCACGCATTCAAATCCGGCGGCGTTCCGGGCCGAGAGCGATCTCCAGTTCGATAACCGCCTCATGACGGACGCGTACAGCGTCGATTCCCTGGCGCTGCCCTTGCCAGCTGGGGTGTCAGCCTACGAGCTCCTCCTCCCCCGGGACGCAAGCGACGGTCCCCAGGAGCGTGAGGGCAAGTATTCCTGGAAGGCCGATATGTCCCTGGTCGTCGACCTGGCGAATCTCTCGACCCATGCCGCGGTGTGTGGCGGCTCCGGTACTGTCCCACCGCTGCCGCCGTCAGTTAACATTGGCAATGTTGGGATCTCGTACACGGGATTGATGTGTCAAGGCCAGACGCTCACGTTCACGGTGACCCATCCGCTCCTCACCTGTGCCGAGTTCGACAACCGGGCGCTGCTGACGATCGACGCCGACGCGTGGGTGACGTCCAACCCGATGAGCGGCTGTGTGTTCAACGTGACGCTCCCGCCCGGCATCGCGAGGGACTTCAAGATCAAGATCGAGGCCAGCAAAGACGACTACGCCCAGCTCACCGAGGATCTCCTCCTGGACAACGTGTGGACCAAAGAAGACATCGAGGCCATATGTGGTCCTGGCAACAGTAACGTCCCATCGCTGCTAGGTGGCGGGGGGAGCACGGCTCCGTGGCCCAAGCTCACGATGACGCGCCCGGCCGGCTTGACCGTGCCAGACAAAGAAGATCTCTGTACCATCTTTGGCTGGCAATGGTCGGCGTTCTACGAGGGCCGCGAGCAGAAAGACTACGAGATACTGAACCTCGACATTCAACAACTCGCGGCCTGGACAAACGGTGCAGCGGACAAGGTGACCCAGCAGATCTACGTCGAGTTCATTGTACCCGCCAATCTTGCCGGGTATTCACAAGCGGCAATGGATTCTTTAGCTGACGGGACGCTCGAGCCAGCGCTGCGGGTGCGAAACGGGAGCGTGTTACCGAATCCGCTGAGCGTGTCGACGCACTACCCGCTCTACGTTCAGGGTGACTTCAACACCTCGACCTGGCAGCCTTCGTCATTGGTGGGGGATGCCATCTCGATCCTGTCCAACGCCTGGGACGACGCGGACCACCAGGCGCAGGTCATCGTCAAGCCCGCTGCGTCCAACACCACTGTGTATACTGCTATCTTAGCCGGCCACTCGGCCACCCCATGCGACCACGAGGACGCGGGATGCCCCGGTGGGTATACCGATTTCTACGGCGGCGGGATCGAGAACTACCCCCGCTTCCTGGAAAATTGGTCCGGCAAGACGTTAAAATTCGTGGGTTCGCTGGTGTCGATCCACGAGAGCGTGCTCGCGGTCGGCACTTGGAGCGGTCGTCCGTACAGCCCGCCCATCCGGGATTGGAGCTTCGACACGAGGTTCTCGCTCCCGCAGTACCTGCCTCCGGGCACGCCGGTGGTGGGTAACGTGATCCACACGGCCTTCAGGCCGGTGTATTAGGAGCACAATCTGTGAAGTTGATCCCTTCCTTCATGATGACGCGGCGCCGCCCCTTCCAGGGGCGGCGTGGGTTTACGCTCATCGAGCTGTTGACGGTGATTACGATCGTCGGCATTATGGCGACGATTGCACTGCCATATATAAAGGTGAGCCCCCAACGCAGGGTACGCACGGCTGCAAGGGACGTCGTACGATATTTGGAGGTGACCAGGACCCGGGCGCTGGCGACAAAAAAGAACGTCCGTATCGCGTTTGATGTCGCAGGAAAGGGATACGCCGCCTACCTGGACCATGACGGCGACGGAACGTATACGGAGAGCGCCCAGGAATGGCAGGAAGCCGGGGTCGGACCGCGGACTCTCCCGTCGAGCATCGTCTTCGGCAGGGGGTCTGCCCCCGAGCTGCCGGACTACCCGGGATCGGGATCTATAACGTATGCCAACGATCGAGTGGAGTTCAATAATCGAGGAATGACACTTCCGTTCGGCATTCGAGGTGCGGTCTACCTCACCTATGCGAGCGATCCCACGGCGGTGGCGGCGATCTCGATTTCGGGATCGGCATCGGTCAAGGTGTGGGAATACAGAGCCGGAGCGTGGAAATGATCAAGCGTAAAGACGGATTTACAATCATCTCGGTGCTGGTAGCGATCGTGATGCTCTCGTTTGGCATCCTGGCGCTGTCGCGAACCGGGACCATCGCCATGTCGGCTCAAAATGCGGCCGGTCTGCGCTCCACCGCGCTGGCCGTTGCACGGGCACACATGGAACGGGTCAGGAGCCGGCCTGCGATTGAAGTTGTAAACGAATCCCCCACTCAAGTTGACCGCACGGGCATGGCGGTGGCAGGAGGGCGGTTCACCCGTTCGGTCGAGGTGGCCAGCATCCGGGCCAATCTCAAAGAGATCAAGGTAATCGTCGAGTTCCCTGGGGGCAGGGCCCCCGTGGAACTTCTCACGTTGGCATACGTGGGCACACTCTAGTGCCGTTCCAACTCGTTCCGGCGAATTGGGGAGACGCATGCACTACACTTACGTGCTTCGAAGTGATGCCGACAAGTTGGAACGGTACTAGGTGGTGCACATGAAGTCGAATCGCGGTTTTACCCTCATCGAACTCTTGATCTCGATGATCATTGGCCTGGTGGTACTGACGGCCTCCATGTCGTTTGCCGTCACTACCATGCGCAACGTCGAGGGAAACGCGATCCGCGAGAAGGTACAGCGCAACGCGCGGTTCATCGCGCTGTCTCTCGAGCGTGACATGCAATCCACGGGCGTGGGAATTGCAAGCCTCCCCTGGTGGGGATCGCTTGCGGTCTACAACGATACGATTGCAGTGCTCAGCGTTCCGTACGATCCGGACGAAGCGTTGATACACGACCTCATCCCGGGAGCCGGGGCCACCGACCCGATGCCGTCAGGCGGAACGTGTGGAGCGCGCTGTCTCGACCTCGCGAAGGTGGGCACCCCCGCCTCAGTCGATCTCAAAGCCGGTGATTTGGCCAGGTTGCAAATTCAGCAAGAGCGCCGTTTGATCATCGTCCAAAGCATAACAGCCGCGGGATCAGATTTCGCCCTGAACTTCACGACGGACGCCACGCTGTTCGGTTACCCCGCCGGATTGACGGGCGACGTTCGCGTGACTACGACCGGCACCATCGTCCAGGAGCTGTCCCACGTGCTCTACTACGTGAACGGCAACCAGCAGCTCATCCGGTCGGATCACTACAGCGCCACCGGTGTGCCCGAAGAAGCCATTCTCGCGGACGGCGTGCAGTCCTGGCAGGTGAGCCTGATCTTCACCGATGGAGACGAGGCCGATCGAGCCAACTCTGCCGACATGGACGACACGAACGACTATGACGACATCGTCGCCGTACGCATCGTGGCGACGCTGGCGGCCGACGATCCCGATCCTCGAGTGAATCGGGGAGTGCTGTACACGCGAGATTACGAGTGGAGTTTTGCCCCTCGGAATCTCACCTACGAACGGAACCGTTAGCGACAACCGGTTACCGGTTACCGGTTACCGGTTACCGGTAACCTCTCAGATCAACCAAGGCGGGCTTCGGCCCGTCTTTTTTTTGTTCATTCCCCGCGGAGCGCGCGGGACCGCAGAGGTTCTTCTGGGAGTTCATCACCCCGTTCATCTCTGCGCCCTCGGCGGTCTCTGCGGTGAATCTCGTTTTTTGGGCGGCCGGTTAGGACAGCGCCGTCCGAACGGTGTCCGTGACCACTTTTGGGTTGGCCTTGCCGTCGGTTTCCTTCATCACCTGGCCCACGAAGAATCCCAAGAGGCCCGTCCGCCCCGCCCGGTATTCGTCCGCCTTTCCGGGATTTTTGGCCACGAGCCTGGTTACGATGGCCTCGATAGCGGCAGGGTCGTTCAACTGTTGCAAGCCAAGCCGTTCCACGATTTCACGCGGCTCCCCCGCACCGGCCAGCATTTCCGCGAACACGTCCTTTGCCAAATTCCGCGAGATTGCTCCTTCGTCGATCAACTCAACGAGCGAACCGACCGCGGCACCGGTGAACGGGAACCCGTCGCTCCGCTCTCTTGACGCGCGTCGCACTTCCCCCACAATCCAGCCCGCGATGGCTTTGGCGTTGTCGTGCACCCTCACCGCGTCGTCGAAGATCGCCGCCAGTTCCGCATCCTCCGCGAGGAGTCGCGATTGTTCGCCGGACAGGTCGTAGACCTCGGTGTACAGACCGATTTTTTTGGCGATCTCTGGCTCCAATGCGCGTTCGTCCGCCACTGCACGCTTTGAAGCTTGCTTCGACCTGGGTGCGCGGACCGCCTTGGGGCCGCGTGCAGCCTCATCCGTGCCCCCGTGCCCCCGTGCCCCCGTGCCCCCTGCGCCCCCCACCCTAGCCCACGTATCGCGCAACTCGACCGTACGATTGAACACGAGCTTGTCACGCGACGAATCGACCGTGTCGCTGCAGAAATATCCCTGACGCTCGAACTGATATCGGGAGCCCGGAGGTTGGCCCACCACGCTGGGCTCTATACGACTTTCGGTCAACACTACCTTCGAATCAGGGTTGAGATTCGACGTAAAATCCTCGCCCTCGCTCACATCGTCGGGATCCGGCTTCATGAACAAGCGATCGTACAACCGCACCTCGGCGGGTAGCGAATGTGTCGCCGAAACCCAGTGAATGGTTCCCTTCACCTTCCGTCCGTCCGGGGCGGTGCCACCTTTGCTCTCCGGATCGTACGTACAATGAATCTCGGTTATCTCGCCGCCCGCGTCCTTGATGACATCCACGCATTTGACGAGATACGCATACCGGAGCCGCACTTCGCGATCCGGGGCGAGACGGAAAAACTTCTTCGACGGCTCCTCCATGAAATCGTCGCGCTCGATGTACAACTCGCGTGTGAACGGCACCGCCCGCGATCCCTCTTTTGGTACGTCGCGCGGGTAGTATGGAGCGTCGAGGTGCTCCACCTCATTATCCATATAGTTCCGGATGACAACTTTGAGCGGGCGCAGCACGCACATCACGCGTGGGACCTTTTGGTTCAGGTCGTCCCGCACGGCGTATTCCAGCTTGCCGATGTCGACCCGGCTCTCGACCTTGGCCACGCCGATCATGTCGCAGAACGCACGAATGGCTTCGGGCGTGATGCCGCGCCTGCGCAGCCCGGCGATCGTCGGCATGCGCGGATCGTCCCAGCCATCGACGTGGCCCCGTTCAACCAGTTGAACCAGCTTGCGCTTGCTGACCACCGTGTAATCGAGGTTGAGCCGCGCGAACTCCGTCTGTTCCGGCCGGGGTGGCGGGATGTCCGCCGCGTCCAACACCCAGTCATACAACTCGCGGTTGTCCTTGAACTCCATCGTACACAACGAGTGCGTGACGCCTTCGATCGCATCGGACAGACAGTGCGTGAAGTCGTATAACGGATAGATGCACCACGCGTCGCCCGCCCGGTAATGACTCGCGTGCCGAATTCGATAGAGTACCGGATCGCGCATGATCATGTTCTCGGCGCTCATGTCGGCTTTGGCGCGGAGCACGTGTTCCCCGTCTTCGAATTCCCCCGCCCGCATGCGCCGGAAGAAATCTAAGTTTTCGTCAGCCGTGCGGTTGCGGTAAGGGCTCTCCTGCCCTGCTTCCCTTATCGTCCCACGCTGAGCGCGAAGGTCTTCGAGGCTCTGACTGTCGACATAGGCCTTGTCCGACCTGATCAAAGACTCCGCGAAATCGTACAGCTTCTCGAAGTAATCGGATGCGTGGAATGGTTTGTCGCCCCCCCCCCAGTCGAAGCCGAGCCATCGGACATCTTCTTGGATGGACTCGACGAACTTGATGTCTTCGGTTTCGGGGTTCGTATCGTCAAAGCGGAGATGACACACGCCGCCGGGATTCTCGGAGGCCAATCCAAAATTGAGACACATCGACTTCGCGTGGCCGATATGTAGGTAACCGTTGGGCTCGGGCGGAAAACGCGTCACCACCCTGCCGTCGTACTTCCCCGTCTCGAGGTCGTTCGCGACCATGGCGCGAATGAAATCGCTTGAAGTCGGGTTGTTACCTGTGATTTTCCGGTCGGCCATCGGTTTCGTGTCTCTGCGGTGAAGAAAAAAAGCCCTTCTGACAGGATTATTCACCGCAGAGAACGCTGAGATGTTCCGGGCGGTCATAAACCCCTTTCACTCTGCGGTCTCTGCGGTCTCTGCGGTGATTATCGTCTCCCGACTTGGTCGTCGATAGGCGCGTCGCGAGCGAGGCGCACCAAATGAATCATAATTCAATCTCGATGCCGACTCCAACTAGCACTTGCGTGCATTCGCGGCCAAATTGGCACCGCCCACCAACGGAGCGACTCATGATCAAACGCGCCCTCACCCTCGGTATCGTTTTCGCCCTCTTCAGCCTCCAAGGCACCTCGGCCCAGGAGCGATTCTCGCTCGATCAAATCATGAGTGCGCCGTTTCCAGGTGGCTTAGTCGCCGCACCCGCCGGGGGGCACGTGGCCTGGGTGCAGAACGCCACCGGCGAGCGGAATATCTGGGTGGCGAGTCCGCCTGCGTATCGGGGTCGCCAACTCACATCGTATGACGGAGACAACGGGCAGGAGATCACGAATCTCCAGTTCACTCCCGATGGAAGTGGGGTGGTGTACATCCGTGGTGGGGCTCCGAATCGACAGGGTGAGATCCCCAATCCGACCAGTGAAACCGACTGGCCTGACCGGGCGATCTGGGTGAAATCCCTTGACGGCGGCGAACCGCGAAAGCTGGCGAAGGGTGCGTCTCCCACGGTGGCACCAGGAGGAGATCTGGTGGCGTTCGTTCGTGAGGGACAGGTGTGGGCGGTCCCGCTGTCTGGCGACGAGGATGCCAGCCAGTGGTTTCGCATCCGGGGAGGAGCCGGTTCATTGACCTGGTCGCCCGACGGCAGCCTTTTGGCATTCCGTTCCGGTCGGGGCGATCATGCGTTCATAGGCCTGTACGACCGGGCCGATCAGTCGGTGCGTTACTTGGCACCCAGCGTGGACAACGATCGATATCCCGTTTGGTCGCCTGATGGTCGATCGGTGGCGTTCATTCGGACTCCCAACCGAAGGTCCGCGCTGCCCTTCGAACCCGTCCGAGAGGCACATCCCTTTTCCATCGTTGTGGCAGACGTTTCGACCGGCGAGGGGCAAACGGTGTGGACGGCTGCCGATGGGCGGGGCAGCGCATTTAACAACGTCGTGGCGTCAAATCAACTGTTCTGGGGTGACGGCGGTTGGCTGGCGTTCCCGTGGGAGCGGAACGGGTGGACTAATCTCTACGCGGTGCGTGCCCGCGGACACACCGAAAGCGACGATGCGACGCCGCTGACCCCGGGAGAGTTCGAGGTGGATAACGTCGTATTGTCCCCCGATCGACGGTTCATCGTGTACTCGGCGAACGCTCCTGACATTGACCGGCGCGATTTGTTCCGCGTTTCAGTGGGCGGGGGCGGGGGCCGCCCAGAGGCGCTGACGTCGGGGGATGACATAGAGTGGGCCCCCGCCCCCACGTCCACCGGTCGCGTGGCGTTCCTAGCGTCGGGTGCCCGCACACCGGCCCACGCCCGGATCATGGCTTCAAACGCCTCGGCCTCGTCTTCGCCAATGGCCTCACAGACCATGCCGTCGGACTTTCCAACCGATCACCTGGTTGAACCGGAGGCGGTGATCTTCTCGGGGGCGGACGGACTGGCGATCCACGGCCAACTCTTTCTCCCGCCGAATGCCACAGATGAACCGAAGCCGGCGGTCATCTTTTTCCACGGCGGCTCCCGCCGACAGATGCTGCTGGGGTTTCATTATTTGGGGTACTACCACAACGCCTATTCCTTCAACCAATATCTCGCGAGCCGAGGGTTCGTCGTGCTCTCGGTGAACTATCGCAGCGGCACCGGATATGGCTTGGATTTTCGCGAAGCGATCGACTACGGGGCTCGAGGGGCGAGTGAATTCAACGATGTCATGGGAGCGGGACTCTACTTGCGCAGTCGCGCCGACGTGGACCCGGATCGCATCGGTCTGTGGGGTGGGTCATACGGTGGGTATCTTACGGCGTTGGGGCTTGCCAGGGCGTCGGACCTGTTTGCGGCCGGGGTGGACGTTCACGGTGTCCACGACTGGAATGTCGTGGTGCGTAACTTCGTCCCATCCTACAATGCGGAGGCTCGCGCGGAGTGGTCCCAACTCGCATTTCAATCGTCGCCCCTGGCACACGTTGATGGCTGGCGATCGCCGGTATTGTTGATTCACGGTGACGACGATCGCAATGCCCCCTTCAGTGAGACCGTTGATCTCGTTGAAGCCTTACGGGAACGGGACGTCGAATTCGAGCAGCTCGTCTTCCCCGACGAAGTACACGGCTTCCTGCTCCACCGCAATTGGCTCCGCGCCTACCGGGCGGCGGCAGAATTTCTGGAGAAGAAACTCATGGATGGCAAACGGGACACGACGGACGAAGGCCAAGCCGCGGATGACGCTAAAGCTTTGGAACGCGGATCCCCACACCCTATCCCAAGCGCCGTGCGTCCTTTAAGACCCGTCGCGGCCCTTCAGGGCTGCGGCCGAGCCCGCGCTTTAGCGCACCGGGCAACCTAAAATGGTTTCCCGACGCAATTTCGTTCAGTCTGCTCTCGTGGGCACAATTGGGGTGGGGCTCGCACGGCCGACGCCGGATGGCAACGTCACGGGCGCGCCTAACTCGGGGCCGAGTCGCGCCCAGGCGCCGATGCGAATCCTCATCCTCGGAGGCACCGGGTTCATCGGCCCGCACCAGGTGCGCTCCGCGCTAAAGCGCGGCCACAGCGTCACCTTGTTCAATCGTGGGCGTACCAACCCGGGACTCTTCCCCAACGTCGAAACATTGATTGGCGATCGTGATGGCGGATTGGACATCCTGCGCGGCCACACGTGGGATGCCGTAATCGACAACTCGGGGTTCCTGCCCCGACTCGTGCGTGACTCGGCGCAGCTCCTCGCGGATTCGGTGGACCGCTATCTCTTCGTCTCGTCGATCTCCGTCTACGATACGTCCGTGCGGGCGGGACAGAACGAGTACGAGGCGCCGATCGCCACCATGGAAGACCCGACGTTTGAGGGTGATGGGCCGTATTACGGCCCGCGCAAAGCGCTGTGCGAAGACGAAGTGCGCAAAGCGTTCGGTGAGGATAGGTCGATCGCCGTTCGGCCAGGCATTATCACGGGCACCGGTGACCGGAACGACCGGATCCGTCATTGGATTGCACGGGTGCATAGAGGCGGAGAGATCCTGGTGCCCGGCAAGCCGGATGCCGCTGCTCAACTCATCGACGCCGGCGACCTGGCGGGGTGGTCCATTCGTATGCTGGAGCACGGCGATTCGGGCATCTTCAACGCCATCGGCCCGCGGTCACCGCTCTCCATGGCCGAGCTGGTCCACGGCATCCGAGCCATATCCAGTTCCGATGTGTCGTTCACCTGGGTGGACCAGGAATTCCTGGCCGAGCACGACGTGGCTCCCCTGTCCTACATGCCGTGGATTCCCGAAGGACACCCACTATGGGCCTTCAACCACCTGGATTACTCTCGATCCATAGAAACGGGCGTCACATACCGCCCGCTGGCGGATATCGCGAGGGACATGCTCGATGAATACCTCGCCACTCGAGGTCCCGACGCGCCCGAGGGCTACGGGCAACGCGGTGGCCTGAGCTGGGAACGTGAAGCGGAGGTGCTCGCCGCGTGGCATGCGGCAGATTCGAAATTCTAGAGAATCACTCTCGCCACCCGACCGGGCGTATCCAATCGTGGCTTCTGGCGATTTTGGGAAGAGCCGACCTTACAGGGCAAATACGGGGCCCCTCAGTCGGAGGATGGGGGAGCCTTCCATCGCCACGCTGCCGTGGCTCGCCGGTCATTTCCACGTCGCCGGTCTTCGCCCCGCCGTTCCCCTTCGGCCAGCGGCCCGGAATCGGACACACGGCGGTCTTGGCCTGTGCGACGTTGGGGACCACGGGGGGTGAGGTCGGTCATCGGGCAAACGATGCCGCTTGGAACCGAGGTTCGCTAGGGTGCGGCAGGAAACGGCCTGGGGCCAAGCGGGGCATCTCGGACAGTCCTGAAAGCCACCCACACGCCATCACTACGCCGGACTCTGTCGCTCAGGAGGCTAGACAATTACCAGACACACACTGGAGTCCGGAGCAGCAGGGAGCCTGGGACTGGCGCGGGTCCATCGCATCTCCCCCGCAGGTCTGGCCTTCTGACAGGCACGCCGTCCTGTCCTTATCCCTACAACCTGACAGGCACCTCGGGCCGGTCGAATCCCCACATCCTTTCGCTGCAGGTGACATCGCTGCCACCCCGAGTAGCAGGACCACCGGGAAGATGCGCTTGGTGAGTCTCTTCATGGCTCTAGGATCTGTTGAAGTTCGAGCGATTATTGGTCTGCGCCGTCAGGCGGCAGCGTCATGGCGACCATTCTACGAACCGTAGGATCACTTCGGGTACAGGGCTTCGCCAGGTGCTCCGGTAACGTCTGTCCCACTTACGACGACAGGTGGGGGAACGCCCGACTCCCACTTGGTTCACCATCGTCGCTGAGAAACGCGGCAGGCCATCCCACGGTAGTGCCTCCCGTTGATTGATCCGGAGTCCCGATATTCTCCCGAACATTACCGATAGAATCCCGAACCTGTTGTCCCGCTTAAGGTTGCGACTGCTTGTCTTATTGACAATTCCAGTTCTATCCTAGACTTTCTTTGTCCTTCCAGTTTTCCAGTAAACAGGAAAGGAAGGAACTGACCGAGATATCACTGTTGGACCCGTCGATCTGCAACGGCATTCGGAGTCGGACGGAGGACAAGTGAAGGTTCAGGAAGCCGCCTACAAGATCCTCGGCGAGGAGGGGCGCCCGGTCTCGTCCCGCGAGATCGCCACAATCGCGCTGGAGCGTGGGTGGGTAACCAGTCGATCTAACGACCCGGTCTTCTCCATAGCATCAACGATCGAAAAGAACATCCGGACCGGGACCTACAATCGCCCGGAATTGGCGTTCGTGCGGACGGTGGCTGGCAGGCAGGTTGGCTTGCCAAAATGGAAGCCACCGGGCCTGTCTCACTCGCCGTCACGCCGCACCGTGCCGGTCCAGATTCCGGAAGAAATCGCGGAGAAGGTACGGTTGGCAACGCAGGCCAAACTCGCCCCGTCTTTCGAGGCCACGGTAGCCTTGCTTCTAAAAAGAGGAATTGCCGCCGCAACGCCGGACATCAAGGCCGCGATGAAGCGTCAACTGGACATGCTGGATCGTCCGGGTCCGTAACGACGCCAGGTTCCGGCACCGCTCAGAGTGTCAACAGGAATGGTTTGGCACTGAACGAGGGAAGGATAGGAAATGCCCAAGGTGAGACTCGAACTCACACGGGGTCGCCCCCACCGGATTTTGAGACCAGTAGTGGGTGCCTCCTAGCAAGCACTAGCCCGTCCTCGCCAGGAATCTCGCGGGGCGACGGCAACCACACCACCCTTCCCCACATCGAAAAAAGCTGGGTTGCGTTACCCGTTTGTTACCGGGGGCTCGTCGCATGATCCATCCCCTCCCCTTCGGCGAGATCGTCCTGCCCCTCTCACTCGATATCACTCGACCCCGCAAAACCCGCCTCTTTTCGACTCCGAGGGGCAGGTTGCGGGGCAGGTCGAGAGGTGGCGGCGTGAGGCGGGCGCTGGAGGAACAGGCGGCATGACCAGAGACCCGGAGAATGATCGGTATGCGCTTGAACGCGATCTCAAAACCAAACTGCGGTCCGTCTTCCGCACGTCGCGCCAGGAGGCCGTCAACCCGCGCCGCCGCATGAAGCGGAAACCGAAGCGTGACCAAGGCGAGGTGCCGTACCAGAAGACGCGCCGCGATCAGCGCAGGCGGCGGGAAGGAGTAAAGGTATGACAGTACTCAAGACGCGTCGGTACAAGGCCGGCTACGAAGTCCGTCTCGAACTCCATGACGGCAAGGAATATGGCTGCGACGATTTCGAGTGTCGGAGCGCGTATACCCACGCCGGCGACTACATCGGCAATCCCAAGGATGCCTTCTACCTCTGCCGCACGCGGGGCATCAAGCCCGAGAAAGCCGAGGGCGATCACAATACCTGCTCGATTGGGTTCAGCGAGAAGGAGCAGAAGTGGTTCGGGTGGTCCCATCGGGCCATATACGGGTTCCAACCAGGGCATGTAGTCAAAGAGGGGGATTGCGCGGCCGAAGAAGACTTGATCGAAGAGTACCTCAAGGATCATCCCGAAGAACGCCGCGCGCTGCCGGTCGGGTTCACGGCGAAGACGATGGATGACGCACGGAAAATGGCGATCGCGTTTGCGGCCTCGGTTTCGTGACCACCGCTCTCTACCAGGACACCCGGAGAGGGCACGCCACGGAAGCCCAACGGGCGGCAATGCGGATGGTTCACGGCAAGACCGTCACGCCGAACCCCCGCGAGCGCGAGCTCGACCAGGCCATGAAGACCGTAATCTGGTATACCGCCGGCGGCATCAGCGTGAAGGACATGCCAGCGTATCCCGATGTGGAGCGTTTCGGGGAGGCCGAGTGTCCATCATGCGGACTTGTCCGGCCGGTGCTGTATCTACCGGATCGACGTTTACCCCTGGTTCCGCTGCTGTGGAGCGTTGTCCGCGGAATGCCATCTGGATTGCGAACCAGGATGCGGTTGAACAGTTGATGAGAATTGAGGGGACGCGATGAGCTTCGCACTCGGTGTGTCGTCGAACATCGACATTGTCGCCGCCACGCTGGACGGCACCGCTCGCCAGTTGCCGTTTGCGATGGCTCGGACCATCAATGCGAGCGCCAAAGATTTTCAGAAGTTCCAGCGTAACCACATGCAGAACGTGTTCACCGTTCGGCGCAGGAACTTCGTTCTTCGGTCCGTCAAGATCAAACCGTTCGCCAACAAACGGCGTCTCGAGGCAACGGTCAGCATTGACCCGCCCGGTGGTCAGCGCCGTGCGGACATCTTGGTCAAATTCGAGGAAGGCGGGACCAAGCGATCGCGCCGGGCGGGCGGTTCGGTGGCCGTGCCAATCGCCGTGCGGAAGAGTCGACAAAGCATCATCCGCAAGCGAGATCGGCCACGATCGTTTGCATTCCGTAAAGTTGGGCGTTCCCTACGGGGGAAGCGCCGGACGTTCCTGATCCCTGGTGTTGGCATCTACCAACGGGTCGGCGCCAAGAAAGCGGGCCGCCGTCTTGCTAGTTCGGTGAAGACGCGTCGAGTGCGGGACTTAAACATCCGACTTCTATATTCGTTGCGCCCATCAGTAGAAATCCCTAAGAGTCTGCGCTTTATCGCGAACGCCAAGAAGGTCGTTCCTCGCGTGTTCCCGGGTCACTTCAAGACGGAATTCGCGCGCGCCCTGAGAACGGCAAGGAGATAGGACGAGTATGACAACAACACAGACGAAACCAGAACCCAAGACCGGCAGCGTCGGTGCGCTGATCCAGCAAGCCGAGGAAGCGCAGGCACGCGGACGCGAGATCCTCGATGAACTGAACGAGATGAACAGGGTGTACGTGCAGCTGCTCGAAGCGTTGGAGGTACACGAAGCCACCATCGCCCGTATATGCGCGACGAGGTCAGTACGCTCAACGCATATCACGGAAGAAGCCTGTCGAGTTGCCGCGCTGAGCGTCAACGCCTTGCTACGGCACCCACATCGGTCACCGGCATGTTGCGATGGGTGGTGTTGTTGCGATGGGTGGTGTTACCGCAGGTCGTTGCGGATGGACCGTATTGGGTCGGACAGTCACCAACGCACGCGCGGTTTCAAGGAGAGGTTTAGGGGTCGCTGCGGTCCCTGACGTACCGTCCCGATCTCCATGTACCAGGAATGGACGAGATCCGCGCACGAAAGAAGGTGGCCCATGGATTGTTCCTTGGGAGGATCGTCAAGCCGAAGTGTTGTTCGCGGTGCGGTGCGGTGCCACCAAGGCATCGACCGCACGGACACCACGAGGATTACGAGTATCCCCTGGGCGTTGCACGGCTTTGTGCCGACTGCCACACAGCGCACCATGGGCATACGTGTTGCAAGAGAAAAAAGGTACTTCTGGCGCTTGAAGCCGTGAGGGTAACGCACGAGCACAGACGATCACTATATACGGCATGTGCGCAAGTCTATGTCGTGTCGTGTGTTCGGGAAGGCTGTTTATGGTAACAAAGAGATCGACCCAGGCGACATCGCGCAACGCGCGGGTCACGCAAACAGCGTTGGCCAAATTATTCCGCGTTGACGTGCGAACGATTCAGCGGTGGACCAAAGCCGGTATGCCGCGAGAGGGCGCCAGCCGGTCCTCCAAGTACGACTTGCCCCAGTGCATCGCGTGGCGACGGGAGGAAGACCGGAAAGAGGCCGAGGACCTCCGGCACCCCAAGACGTTCGAGGAAGCCCGGGCGCGGAAGATGGCGGCCGAGGCGGAATTGGCCGAACTCGACGTGATGGAGCGGCGCGGTGAGCTTGGCACGGTCGAGGAGATGGACGAAGTGATCACGACGGGGTTCGGTCGGATGCGGGCGTACGGCTTGGGTGCACCCTCTCGCCATGCTCGGGACTTTGTTGGACTCAAGACCGTGACGGCTGCGCGCAACGCCGTCCGACACCTGATCACCGAATTGTTCGACGCGTTCCATCGCATGGGCGAGGAAGACGAGGCTGCGTGAGTGTGGCGCTGGAGAACCTCACTGGTCCCGCGGAGGTCAGTGACCGATTTCGCGAGCACGCCCAGGCGATCTTTGCCCCGCCGGAGGATCTAACCGGGAGCGAGTGGGCCGATAAGTACCGCGTGATCAGCCCCGGCAACCCGGAGCCCGGTCCCTGGCGCACCGATCGCGCGCCCTACCTGCGCGAGATCATGAACGTCTGTACCGACCAAAGCGTCGGCGACAAACGTGTGGTGTTCATGAAGTCCGCCCGGGTGGGTGGGACCCAGGCCGGATGTAATGTGATCGGGTTCTATACCCATGAAGTCCCGTCCCAGATGCTCGTGGTCCAGCCTACCAAGGAAGACGCCGAAGGATTTTCGAAAGAACAGTTGAAGCCCATGATCGACGACACGCCCGTCCTCCGGGAGACCTATTACCCTGAAACGGGCCGGCGAGATTCCCGCAACACCATCCTCAAGAAGTCGTTCCCCGGGGGATTCTTGGTCATGGTGGGATCGAACAGCGCCTCGGGTTTTCGACGGCGCGACATTCAACGGGTGTTCTTGGAAGAGGTCGACGGTTACGGGCGGGTGGCGCGCGGGAGTTCGACCAATGCGGAAGGTGACCCGGTTACCCTGGCCGTCAAACGCACCCAGAACTACGACGACCGGCTGATCTACGAGAACTCCACCCCGACCATCAAGGGGCAGTCGCGCATCGAGCACGACTTCACCCTCTCCGATCAGCGTCGGTATTTCGTCCCCTGCCCCTTCTGCGGCCACATGCAGGTGTTGCACTGGCGCAACCTGCGCTGGGTGGACAATGACCCGGCGACGGTGCAGTACACCTGCGGGGAGATTTCCAACGAGGGCGAACTCGAGGCAGGATGCGGGAAACCGATCGAGGAACACCAGAAGCAATGGATGCTCCGCCGTGGGGAGTGGCGGGCCTCCCATGCGGGCCGGCGGATTATCGGCTTTCACCTCTGGGCGGCGTATTCACCCTTTACCACGTGGGAACGCTTGGTCGAGGAGTGGCTCAACGCCCAGGGCAACAACGAGCTCCTGCAAGTGTTCGTCAACACCGTGCTCGGGGAGACATGGGAGGGGCCCGCCGGCGAACAAATCGACCACACGGGACTCCTGGCACGGCGCGAGCGGTATCTCGCCGACGTGCCGGCCGGCGTGGGGTTACTGACCGCAGGAACGGACGTGCAGGGCGATCGCCTCGAGGTCAGTGTGTGGGGATGGGGAAAGGGAGAGGAGCAGTGGCTGATTGACCACCAAGTGCTTTTTGGCGACCCACACCACGACGAGGTGTGGCGGCAGTTGGACGTGGTGCTCGATCGTCCGTGGAAGCACGCCTCCGGAGCCGACCTCCATCTCCGCGCCATGGGTGTCGACGCGGGGGGGCATCATACCCTTGAGGTCCATCAATACTGTGCGGCTCGCTTTTCCCGGGGGGTGATGGCCATGCGAGGGGCCAACGTCCCGGGCGCGGCCGCGCTCCAGACACCGAGCACGAAAAGCAAAGCGAAAGGGAAGCTGTGGACGACGGGCACGGAGGCGCTCAAGGACCTACTATACGCCCGGCTGAAACTCACGACGTCCGCTCCGGGGTACGTCCATTTCCCGGTGCACATCGAGGACGAGTACTTCCGCCAGCTCACGGCCGAGAAGGCGGTTACCCGGTATGTGCGGAGCCGGCCGGTGCGGCAGTACCAATTAAAACCTGGCCATCGGAACGAGGCGCTTGATTGTGCGGTCCTGGCGCTCGCGGCGTTGATTGCGCTGGGGCCTATTCGCGACCATCTCGGCGTGTTGGTTGAACAGGTCAACGAAGCTGGCCGGTCGGGGCGGAAGGCCCCGGCGGGCAGGAGGCGGCGACGCACCCGCCGGGCTGGGACGCTTTCCCTTGGAGTGGAGGTGTGATCGCCAGTGCCGAGACCGTGCTGGTGCGGCGCCGCTGCCCGTCGTGTGGCCGAAAGGTTAACGTCCGGACCGTTCGTACGGCGGTCGGTCGCGGTCGGTTTGATCCCCAGGAACCCGTGGTGACCGTCAAGTGCCGGAAGTGCCCACAACTGGTCACGTTGACTGCGGCGGATCTCCACCTAGTTGTTGCATAACGTATTGGCACTCCCTACATTGTAAGTTGACAACCACGCAGGGCCAACAGGACCCAGGAGAGGTCCAACAGGACCCAAGAGAGGACCACAGGCCCCCGTTCTGACACACGACGTGTCGGAACGGGGGCCTTTTCTTGTAGGTGTGACGTGGCCGGAACGTTCTTCGCCGACAAACGCGACGCGGTGCAAACCGCCATTACTCAGGTCGAGACGGTTGCGTCGGCGACGCTCGACGGCACGACCTACGGGAAGACGGATCTTCCGTACCTCTATGATCTTGAGGAACTCCGGTCGCTCCAGGCCGCGCGCCAGGACATCCTCGAGCGCAACCAAGCTGCGGCGATCGCTGGTCGGCGCGTTGATCGGGCTGGCTTGGATCAGGTCAACGCGCAAATCGAAAAGGTCCGCGCCCGCGTGAACCGGCACGTGCGCAAGGGGCTCACGGTCCGCCGGGTTGTACCGGTCGCCTGATGTTCGGTATTGAATTCCCCGCCCCAACGGCCGTCGATCGCCTAGTCGGGATGTTTTCCCCCAAAGCAGAGCTGAATCGGCTCAAAGCCCGTGCGGCCCTGCGGTTCTTCGGCCCCGGCGGGTACAGTGGGGCCAGCAAAACCCGCCCATCCCTCAAGGCCTACCATCCGCGGGCACGAAGCGCCGACGAGGATATCCTCGGCGACGTCGTCGACCTGCGTGCGCGCAGTCGCGATTTGGTGCGCAATACGCCCATCGCGACCGGTGCCCTGAACACGATGACCACCCATGCGGTGGGATCCGGGCTCGCGCTCCAATCACAAATCGATCGCGAATTCCTCGGCTTGTCGGACGACGACGCCGATGCGTGGGAGCGTCAGGCCGAACGCCTCTGGCGCGCATGGTCGGCCACCTCGGCCTGCGACATCACCGGCCATTCGGATTTCGGTGCCCTGCAGGACCTGGTCCTTCGATCGACGCTCGAAAGCGGCGATATCCTCCCGGTGCGGCGTTTTGTCGAGCGACGTGGGGACGTACTCGGGCTCAAGGTGCAACTGATCGAAGCGGACCGGATTTCCAACCCTGAGCGTGAACCGAACACGGACCGGCTCGTGGACGGCGTCGAGTTCGACGCCAACGGCCGTCCGGTCCGCTACCACGTGGCCAACCGTCACCCCAACGCGCTGTCGCTCGGCTTCACCGACATGTTGGTATGGACGGCCATCCCTGCGGTGGATCGTCGCAGCGGCGAACGGCGCGCGTTGCACGTCTTCCGGAAGATCCGCCCGGGGCAAACCCGGGGGGTCCCGATCTTTGCCCCGGTCATCGAACCGTTGAAACAGCTTGGTCGATATACAGACGCCGAGCTCATGGCCGCCGTGGTTGCGTCGTTCTTCACGGTCTTTGTGAAATCGGGATTGGCCGAACAAGGGCTGGATTTCGCGCCACTCGATCCGGACGACACCAACCCGCCGAAGGACTACGAGTACAAGCTGGGGAGTGGGTCCGTCGTGGGTTTGGCGGACGGCGAAGAGGTGCAGATCGCCGATCCCAAGCGACCCAATGACCGCTTCGATCCGTTCGTCATGGCGGTGTTGCGGCAGGTCGGGGCGGCGATCGAGGTCCCGTTCGAACTCCTCGTCAAACATTTCACGTCGAGCTACAGCGCCTCGCGAGCCGCGCTGCTGGAGGCGTGGCGGGCGGTCATGACGCGTCGGACGTGGCTCGCGCGGATGTTCTGCCAACCCTCGTACGAATGGGCCATCGCCGAAGCGGTCACGCGTGGGATGCTCCGCGCTCCCGGATTCTTTGCCAACCCGATGTTCCGTCGCGCCTGGTGCGGCACGCGGTGGATCGGTCCGGCCCAAGGCCAGATCGATCCGTTGAAGGAAATCAATGCGGCCGAGAAACGGCTGGACGTCGGTGTCTCGACCATCGCGGAAGAAACCGCCCAGTTCACCGGCGGCGATTGGGAGCGGAACCACGCGCAGCAGGTGAAGGAAAAGACCATGCGGCAGCGCGACGGTCTCGGGGGCGCACCAACTCCTCCTACGGCCACGGCCGTGCTCGAGGAACCTGCGGACGCGGTGGACAAGGAAGAGGACGACGATGCGTAAGCGCGTGATGAAGAAGCAGCTTGCGCAGATGCAGGCCGCCCATGCCACTCGCCGACCGGCGGGACATGCGCTCGAGTTGGCCCTCGAGGCCCCGTGGGCCATCACCGAAGAAGCCTTGCGCAACATCCTGGCCATTGCAGGCCGGGAAAATCCGTCACCCGAAGCCATCGCGGCGACACTCGGGCGCGAACTCGACAACACGCAGCGGACGACTGTTCGGGACGGGGTCGCCACGATTCCTGTCACCGGCCCACTCTTCCGGAAAGCCAACCTGCTCACGCGGATCAGTGGCGCGACATCAATGGAAGTGTTGGCCCAAGACATCACGACGGCCCTGGAATCCCCAGAGGTCGATGCGCTGCTGTTCGACTACAACAGTCCGGGCGGGATGGTCGACGGCACGTCGGAGCTTGGGGATCTGATGTTCGACGCGCGCGGCAAGAAGCCCATGGTTGCCTTTGTGTCGTTCCAGTGCAACTCCGGCGCGTTTTGGCTGGCGAGTGCCGCGGACGAGATCGTGGTCGGCGACACCGCCATCGTGGGGAACCTCGGCGTGCGATTCACCTACCTCGACGAGACGAAGGCGCTGGCGATGGCCGGTCTTCGCGAGATCGAGATCATTTCGAGCCAAACCCCCCGCAAGGCCATGGATCCCGCCAAACGAGACGGCCGGGCGCAGATCCAAGAAATGGCGGATCATCTCGCGGAGGTCTTTCTGGCAAAAGTCGCGCGGAACCGCGACGTGTCGTTCGACACCGTCCTCAACGCATACGGCCAGGGCGGCGTGTTCGTCGGAGAAGCCGCCGTTGACGCGGGGGTCGCGGAGCGTACGGCCACCTACGAAACGCTACACGCCGAACTCGTCGCGCGCGGCAAGCCGACGACGGCGTTGTTCACCGGCGCGTCCGGCGCCATCAACCAGGAGACGCTCTCCATGGACACCGAGAACAAGGATGTGACGCCGGAAGCCAAGGCGCTCACGAAAGAAGAGCTTGAAGCGCAATACCCCGCGTTCGTCACGGCGTGCAAGACCGACGCAGCGACGGCGGAACGTGATCGCTTGGCCGGGATCGACGCGCTCGCCGAGCCAGGGCACGAGACGCTCATCACCGCGTGCAAAAACGATCCCGACTGTACGCCCGAAACGGCAGCCTTCCGGATCAAGCTCGCCGAGAAGACCGCCAACGCCCGCCGCCTCGAGGCGTTGCAGACGGACGAGGAGGAACTCGAGAAGCCAAACCCGTTGGCGTCTGATGCGACCGACGAAAACGGTGAAACCATGGGCAAGCGGATTGCGGCCCAGTTCCAGCAACTGACCCAGTCGGCCTAAGTGCGGGCCGTCGACACACCCGAACGGCGTTCGTAGGAGGAATCCATGACGACCTCGTCTTATAGCCAGACCTCGTTTACTCCGGATCGCCTGTTCGGTGATCCGCCACCCAAGCTGTCGCGCAAGATCACCCTGTTGAGCGGACAAAACCTCGCGCGTGGTGCCGTCCTTGGCAAGATCACCGGTGGGGTCGGCGCGACCGACGACGATGGTGTGGCCGATGCCGGGAACACCGGCGATGGCACGATCGGCACCGTGAGCGCGGTCGCGGGGGCGCAACCTGGCGTCTACACGATCACGTTCATCGAACCTGCCGCCAACCTCGGCACGTTCACGGTCGAAGATCCCAACGGGGTCGAGATCGGGACGGGTGTGGTCGGGACGCAGTTCTCGAAGCAAGTCCAGTTCACCATCGCGGATGGCGCAACGGACTTCATCGCGGGTGACATTTTCCGAATCACGGTCACGGCGGTGGCGACCGAGAAGTACACGCTATCGGCGGCGGCGGCGACCGACGGGTCGGAAACTCCGGACGCCGTACTGGCGGAAGCCACGGATGCCAGCGCGGGCGACAAGGAAGCGATGGCGTACTTCGATGGCGCCTTCAACGAAGACCGCGTGGTGCTCGGTGCCGGACATACCGCGGCCAGCATCCGCGAAGGTCTCCGGCAGAAGAACATCGCACTCGTGAAACCACTCAGCGCGTAACCCTGTTGAACTACGGAGGCAACGAGACCCATGCCTGATCTTTTTTCCACGGACGTGCTGAACGGTATTGTCCGCAACCTGAAGGTTCCCCGGACGGGGATTCTTGATCGGTACTTTCCGATCGTACAGACGGAAGAGTCCGAGGAAATCCATTTCGACCGCGAGACCGGGAAGCGCCGCATCGCGCCGTTCGTGCATCCGCTGACTGAAGGACAAATCGTCGAGGAAGAGGGCTTCCAGACCGATTCGTTCAAACCGGCGTACATCAAAGACAAGCGACCGTTTGATGCCAACCGCCCGTTCAAGCGGGTGATTGGTGAACAGATCGGCGGTTCGTTGTCCCCGCAGGCGCGGATGGAGCAGGTCGTCGCTGGAACGTTGGGCGATCAGCTCAACATGCTGACACGGCGATTCGAGTTGATGGCCGTGAAGACGCTTGTCGACGGACAAATCACGATCGTCGGCGACAAGTATCCCTCAACGGTGGTGGACTTCAACCGCGCGTCCGCGCTGGACCCCGCGGATCTCACGGGCACGGCGCGGTGGCGTCAAGCTGGGTCCGCGCCGCTCGACGATCTCCAAACATGGAGTGACCTCATCGCGAAGGAGGAAGGGGTCGCACCCGTTGATGTCGTTCTCGCGGTGGACGTGTGGAAGGAATTCCGGAAACGCGCGGACGTGAAGGACCGACTTGACGTTCGGCGGGTGGTCGGTGGGGGACCACTCGATCTGGGTGCGCAACTCGGCGAAGGCATGACGTTCCGCGGCGGCATCGACGGATTTAACATCTTCACGTATTCCGGGTGGTATGTCGATCCGGCGGACGACACGGAAAAGAAGATCTTCCCCGATGGCGGCGTCCTGATGGTGGGTCCGGTCGAAGGCGTCCGCGCCTACGGCGCGATCAAGGACCACGATAGCTTGGTCGCCATGCCGTGGTTCGTGAAGTCGTGGCTTGAGCAAGATCCGTCGGTCCGGTTCATCCTCTTGCAAAGCGCGCCGCTCATGGTGCCGTATCGCATCAATGCGACCTTGTCGGTTGATGTGCTCAACGGCGGCGCCTGATCGCCGTAGCATGGCGTTCATGGATGAAGACCGGGATGTGTTGTTGGCCGACTTCGGCGTCGACGTGACGGTCGGCGCCGATACGGTCCAAGCCATCTACGACATTGACGAGTTGATCGGGGAAGCACCGGAAGGATTGCAATTGGCCGGCACGGAAGAACTCGTCGTGGCGGTCGCACCGTTACCCGCGTCGTTCGCGCGTGATGCCACGATCGTGATTGCCGGTGTCGGGAGTCGGGTGATTCGCAAGGTGGCCCCCTGGCCACCGGACGGACGGTTCACTGCGATGGTGGTGGCCTGAATGCGTGCCGCCGTGATGACCATTCGCATGGTGAGCGATTGGCTCGCCGACGCAACAAACGGGGTGAACGCCGAGATCGCCAAGCTCGTAACCGAAGACTTGCTCGACGCCGGCGACGCCGTGCCGCCGAACGTGGAGGCGATCTTGACGGCCACGAAGGATGACATTGCCACACGTCGCGAGCTGCCGACGGATACCAAGACGCCCATCCTGATGGTCGTGCAAGGTGACGCGCTGACCGTCCCACAGGGACACACGCAGAACCGGATTGACATCAGTGATCTCCCGGTTGCGGTGTTGTACGGCACGCGGGACGTGGCGAGTGCGGCCGGCGAGGAAGATGCGTACTACACGCTCGATGCTGCGATGCGATCGCTGAACAACCTCTGGACCGGACCGAACGAGAGCGCACGGACACGCAAAGGCATCGAGATCAGCAAACTGAACGGCTATCAGGTTCTGCCCACAGACAGCGAGACCGCGGACCGTGGTCTCCAACTCGCGCTGATCGCACGATTCCACGTGCGGGAGACGACACCAATATGAGCAAGAAGACCTCCCCGCCGACCCCTCCAGCGAGAACCCAAGTGCCACCGCGCCGCCGAGGGGGCTTGTACGTCGACGGCGCGCGTGTCGAACCCGAGACCACCGGGAAAACGCATACCGAGATCGAAGAGGAGCGGCAGAAGAAGCGTGCCAAGGCACGAGCGGCCCGACGTTCCGACCCGATGCCTGGCGAGGCCGAGGAGGCTTCGATGACAACCGATGTGGCGCAAACGGCAGACACCCAACCCGAGGTGAGCGATGCCCCATCCGATCCTGATTGAGGCCGTCGCCGCGAAGATCGAGTCGACCTATCGCACGGACCCCACGCCCACGGCGGCGAACGACATCATCCGGCTGGCCGAGCCGTTTCTGCAATCGTTTGAGATCGAGCACCTCGCGCCCAACCGGCGTGAGAATGTGATCTCGGGTGGCCTCGCTCCAGTGGCACCGGGCGTCCCGCATGGCCGTGTCGCGCGTGGACGATTGGTCGCGGAGGTCCGGGGCGCGGGTGCGGCGTACAGTGCGTCTGTCCGACCAGAGGTGGATGTCTGTCTTCGGGCCGGCGGATACGCCGCGACCATCGATACGACACCCAGCGCAGAGAAAGCCACCTACGCCCGCGCGGACACCGGTCACGAATCGATGACGCTCTACATCTGGGGCGAGGGAAATCTGTTCAAGGTCGTTGGGACGCGGACGGCGATCGAATGGCTCGCCACAAACGGCGAGCACAGCCTGTTCGCGTTCGATTGGATGGGGTTCCTGGATGCCGATCCCGCCACGGCCGCGAAGCCGACCGAAACGTTTGTGACGGCGGTCCAACAAGCGGCCGTCGGGATGGCGTTCGCCGTGGGCGCTTGGAGCCCCGATCACGCCACCGCCACGTGGCGCTCTGGGGCGGAGTTGATGGCGATTCCGAGCGGCAACCACTCCACGGGGTGGTCCGAAATCGCGATCGCGAAGTTCAATCCCGAACTCGAGTTCTCCGCGCAGAGCGTACCGCTGGCGACCTACGATCCTTACGGCGATTTCAAAGCCGCTACCGCACGGCAGATCGACTGGACGGTGGGTGGGTCGCAATACAGCCGCGCCGATTTGGCCGCTGCGGCTGCGTATCTGCGCGAGAACCCCGGACACGGCGATATCGACGGGTTTACCGCCTGGCCGGTGACGTATCTGGCCGATGGATCGATCGTGTTCGACTGAGCCCACGTAGTTCCTCGGATCCGTCGTCGCCCTCCCGGCGGCGGCGAGACCGAGTGCCCGACAAGCCCTACCAGCTCTCCCCCGTGAGCGGGAGAGTCGCCCAACGTCTCCGAACCGCAACCTGTGGGAGGTGGGTGGCGTGCCCGATACCGCCTGTTATGACTCGTACGATGCCGTCGAGGTCCGGTTGCCGAATCGACCGGTCGTCCGGTGTCGTGCACTCACGATGCGGTGGGCGATGCGGTTTCGTCGGTACATGGAGCAGGCGCGCGCGGGCGATGCATACGCAACGGCGCAGGTGTTCGCGCAACTCCCTCGAGCAGTGGCTCCCCGTCGGTGGCTCTGGGGTTTGTGTCCAATGCTCCTGACGAGGGAGTACCGGAAGGCGCGCCGGCTGCTCATGCGTCTCCGAGGGCATGAGGTGCTCACCGTGCTCGACTTGTTCTTCCCGGATCCCCCGCAGTTGGTCACGCCGACCAAAGACCAAGAACAGGAAGCCGAGCAGCGCACACCACCTACGATGGACGACATGCTCGCGGAGTATGCGGTGCTGTGTGGTGGCCCGCCGGACGCCGAACTCCCCTATCCGCTCTTTGTGGCGATCGTCGGCCGGCGGGCGCGGTTCGAGGCGCGGGCGTTGCTCCACATGATGACGGCCACGAATTGGGGATCCGGGTTCACTACAGAGACGCCGGACGTGGCGAAGCACAAACACGAGATGATGGAAATGGCGTTCCCCGGGGGCAAACCTCCCGTGCGATTCGCGTTGAAGCAATCCGACCGAAAGCCCGACGATGCCTGACGAAAAAGTCTCGATCGTCATTCGGGCGAAGGATCTCGCCTCACGGGTGTTCTCTGGAGTGGCGGGCGGGCTCAAGCGCGTCAAGGTGTCGGCGGCCGGGCTGCGCACCGCCTTCCTGGCCGTTATTGCGAGCGCCGGCGGACTCGTGTTCGCCTTCAAGAAACTGTTCGACACCGGCTCCGGCGTCCTCGAGACGCAGTCGAAGTTCAACACCGTGTTCGGCGCATCGGCCGGGCGGATGGACGAATTCAACAAAGAATTTGCTCGTACCGCGGGACTGACGAAGACGGTCGGCCAGGAACTCCTCGCGACCACCGGCTCCATTGTGCAGGGATTGGGATTCAGTACCGGCGCCAGCGCGGATTTCTCCAAAGCGGTCCTCCGGCTCGCGGGCGATCTCGGGTCGTTCAACAACATTCCGACGGCCGAAACCGCCCGGGCCATCCAAGCGGCGCTGACCGGCGAACGTGAACAGTTGAAGCGGCTCGGCATCGTCGTGCGTGAGGCCGATGTGAAGCAACGAGCGCTCGCGCTCAGTGGTGGCAACGCCGCCCGTGCGGCCACCGAGCAGGTCCGGGCAACCGCGTCCCTCCAGTTGATCACCGAGCGGGCTGGGAAAGCCGTGGGCGACCTGAACCGCACACAAGACTCGGCGGAGAATCGATCCAAGCGGGTCAAGGCCGCGTTCGCCGATCAATTCAACCAACTCTCGACCGATCTCATGCCCGTGCTGGTCGAACTGCTCCCGCTATTCGAGGAATTGGCGAACAAGGCCGAAGCAGCGACAAAGCGCGTCGCTGGCTTTATTACGACCCTCTTTGATCTCGCGGGTATCACGAGCTCCACTATTCGCAATGAATTGCGCGTATTCAAGGATCTCCCCAGTGACGAGCGACGAGCGGATCTCATCACCAACTTACGTGCCGAGATCGCTACGAAGCGCGGGGACATCGAGGGACTATCGAACATCGCGGGACTCAGCCCCGGTGCGATTCAAAAATTGGCGGAAAAGCGCGAGGCATTAATAAAGGAAACCGACGATCTACAGATCGCGTTAGGCATCATGGAAACCACGATGGCGCGGCTCAAGGACACCGCCGACAGCGTCGACGACGTGGTCAATGCGCTGAACGCCGGACCCGCGCGCCCGGCTGACCCCCTCCAGTTTGGCAGGTCGGTGCGCCGAAGCCCCTTCTTCCGCAATGACATCACTGGGGGCAACGAGCTGACGGAGATTGTCCGTAGACAGAGGGAGGCGGAAGCGGAGCGTCTCGCCGAAGAGGCAAAGACGGCGGCACAGGAACTCGACGTCCTGGGCCGGAGCGTGGCGACGAACTTTTCGCAGATGGCGACCGCCGCGATCTCTGGGTCCGAGCAAATGGAGCAAGCCGTCATCGCGGCGTTCACGAATATCCTGTCGTCCATACCGGGGGTCACAGGACTGGGCGGCGCGCTGATCGGCGCGGTTGGCGGGTTGTTCGGTGGGTTGTTTGGGCGAAAACGCGAACCTACGCCCGTGAAGATCGAAGACATCAGCGACCGCGCCGTTGAGAAGCAACGCCGCACCGGCCTCGAGCGCGTCGAGATCACGATCATTGACCCGCGCACGAACACGCGACGCATTCTCCAAGACATCCGCAGTCTTGAGGCGCGTGACGGCGTGTCGCGTATTCCGGCGAGCTTCGGCTGATGGGTCAGGGGCTCTTTCTTGCCGACAACGTCTTCAATGGGGGGTTTCTTGGCTCCCAATACCCTGACCACGTCATCACCGCCGAAGAAGAAGCGACCGACCACGAATGGTGGCGAGTGTCCAATGGCCGACGGTCGCCTACGGACTACTGGACCTCAACGACGGCCAACTCGGACACGTGGATCGAGGCGAAGTGTGATCGTGCCCGTGGGGTGAACATGGTGGCGATCGATGTGGGGCATAACCTGGCTGGTAAGACGGTAAAGATCGAAGGCTCCGACGACAACTTCACCACGATCGACACGATCCACAACGACGTGATGCCGTCCGTAAGCTCGCCCGGCAACATCGATAACACCCTCGGCATCGTGACCGAGGAAGGCGCGTGGCTCCGACGCTTCCCGCTTCGTGCCCATCTCTACTATCGCGCCTTCATTCCCGCGATGGGCGCGAACCTCACACCCGAGATTGTCGGGCTCTGGCTGGGCCTCGCGTGGGAAACGGAAGTCGCGTGGCCGCCGGTCGCGGAAAACCAAATGGAGCTCGCGGGCCAAGAATCCCTCAGTCCCGATCTCTGGCGTGGACGCACCGGGCTCGCGATCGGGCGTACCGATGTGATGACGTTGAAACTCCCGAGTTTCTTTGCCTACGATCAGGCCCGCTTCCATATCGAGGGGTTGTTCGCGGCCAACCATCCGACCTGGATCCTCTACAACACCGATCAGGCGGACCGTGCGGTCCTGGCCGGCCCACGTCTCGGCCGCATCGGGTTCCGGTTTGGCTCCCCGACCGACTGGGGCTACCAGCAAATCGCGTTGGATTGGGTTGAACACGAGCCGTTGAGGACCTAATGGGGATCCATCCTTCGCAGATCCTGTTCTACGCCGGCGGCCGCTCGCTCGAGTTGTTTGGGCCTCCGTCACGGCGCACCGCGCCGATCGCGCGGCGCGGCGAAGACATTATCGAAACGTTCAGCCGAGCGTCCACCGGCAGTTACGTCGACGCCAAGGGCGAGGTGAAGCTGGCGGAATCCGCCGTGCAGCGTATCGAGATGGCCGATATTGTTACCGCCGGCGTCTTTGATACCCCGACGTTCTTGCTGGAAAAACGCCGAACCAACGGGGTCATACGCGCGGCGGAGTTCGATAACGCCTCCTGGACGAAGACGCGCGCGAGCGTGAGCGCGAACGCCGACACGGCTCCAGACGGCGCGACGGTCGCCGATCGACTGATCGAGGATAGCACGGCGTCGGCCACCCACTTCACGCGCCAAGACATCACGATCACGGCGGACGGCAACGTCGTCTGGTCCGTCTTCGCCAAAGCGGGGACGCGGAGTATGATCGCCCTGCGGATCGAGGACACGACAGCGGCGGATACCGTCACGACGTGGTTCAATCTCAGTACGGGCGCGAAGGGCACGGAGGGCACGGTGACCGGGACGGGCGCACACGCGCGGTCGTTCATCGAGGCGCTGGGGAATGGGTGGTATCGGTGCGTGATCGTGGGCAACATCGGCGGGGGTGTGACGACGGGCCGCCTCCGTCTTTTTCTGGCAACCGTGGACGCTCAGACGGGCTATAGCGGCGACGGGTCCTCTTACGTGATCCTCTGGGGCGCGCAAGGCGAGGTCAACGTCCCGTTTCACTCTTCCTACAACGCCACGGTGGGGAGTACGGTCGCAGGATCCCACGAGCAGATGCACTACACGTTCACCGCGCGACCCCAAGCGATGACGGCCTACCTGCGCTTTGTCGAGCGGGGAAACATTATCGCCTCGACGACGGCGCGACTGCTACACATTGGGAGCGGTACGCAGGGCGCTACTCCCCGCTTCGAGATACAGGAATCGGGCGGGTTCTATCGCGTGCGCCACGATAACGGCACCATTGTCAACGTCAAGAATTTGGCCGCCGCGCCTGCGTTCGGGGACACCGTCGAATTGGTGGGACAGTTAAACGCCAACGGTAGCATCAAGATTATTCAGTCTATTAACGGTGCTGCCGCCACGGAGCAGGAGCAGACCACCGCTGCCACACTCGCGGCGGCGTGGGCCGGCACGGAGATTTGGATTAACAGTGTTGCCACGAGTAGCCCCGGCTTCGCGAAGTATCTGGACGTCGCGGTCTTCGCGGGCGTCCACAGCCTAGCCGATTGTCGGAAGGCCACCCAACAATGACCCGTTCGTTTTGGAAGATTCCGCGCGCCGCCTGGCTGACCACCGACGAAGAGGGCACGATCGTCAACGCCTTCGAGAACGTCGTCGTCTACCACGAGACGCCGCAATTTCTCCACGTCATCGCGGCGGAAGCCGACCGCCCCGACATCGCGGCGATCGGCACGCGACTCGGTCAGACCGTGCGAGAACTCAACCCGAGCGAGCGTGCGAATTTTCTTCGTGTCGAGGTCGAGCGCGACAGTCCCGACGGGAAGATCCGAGCGCAGGTCAAAGTCGCCGACAAGCGACCGACGGACGTCGAGAAGGCCGTCGATATTCCTGCGGTCATCTGGTTCGGGGACGACCCGGCGGACTACGCGCCGTGAGAGCGATCCATCCCGAGCTGGTGCGCATGTTGCGGAAGGCGAGTATCACTGGGCGCGCGCGCGTCATTCCCGAAGCGATCGTGGTCGACAACGAGGATCTCCGAGCCTTCGACACCGACTGGAACAACGCCGATTCGCCGACCGGCCTCCAGGTCGCGCCGAACGGCGACCTGCGGCTCACGGGGTCGTTCTCGACTACGGTCGAGCACACCAATAGCGATACGTACATGACCGATCTCGACCGGGCCTCGCCCTGGTCGGTTGCCAAGGTCACGTGGGCAGGCACGCTGGACCGCGACTTCGAGATCCAGCAAGTCAAAGCGTACCTGCACCCGAAACGGACCGCGGCGGCGAAAGAAGTCGTCTGGTGGAAGATGATACTCTACCGCGTGCATCGGGTGTGGCCGGCAAGCGTGTTCATCGCGCAAACGTTGGAGATCCAGGCGATCGGCTCGGCCAAACGCGTCGCGGCCACGGGGACCGCGGAAGCGGAATACATCTTCGACTTCAGCGGTAGCGATAACGGGGCCAAGCCGAAGCTCGAGCGGCCCATCATCATGCCGGGGGCGATGGCGATCCGTCCCACGACCTACATCCGCATCCTGGCGTTGAAGGCCGATGGATCCGCCGCGGGTAACGTGGGATTCAGCGCCGATACGGCGACACCGAGTGTCACTACGTCAGGCGTGACGCTTGAGCAAACCACGTTGACCGAGAACGCGGTTGGGGACGGACGCGGGCGCTGGTCGGAGCCCGATGTCCCTGTCGACGAGTGTCCCCGCCTGGCGATCATAGCGGAAAGCTATTCGGATGCGACGGTCACGTTTTCCGTCGCCGGCGGGGGCACGATTATCAATCTCGGGGCCGCGCCGACGAAGGATCTCGAGTGTGTCCTGGTGGGACGGACCCCCAGTGACACCGCGATCGTGGGCGAGATTCGCAAAGCGGCGCCCGACGCCTGGACGGAGTTTTTGGACGGTGATCTCATCGGTGTCGATAATTCGCTACCTGGTGGCACCGGTGGCAAGGACCTGTCTGGTCTTACACCGACACAGCAAACGTACGAGATTCGCGCCCAACTGAAAACCAACACCGCGCTGAACACGACTCCGCGGTTAAAACAGTTGGGGGTGCGCGAGCTCACCCGGATCTCCTTCGACCGCCTCGCCACCGTCGACGTCGAGTGGAATGTGCATCCGTACGAGATGCGGAGCGAGATCAGCCGCGCGGTGATCACGAGCATGCGCGACGGCCGCGAGGATTTCAACGACCAGATTACCGAGTTACTGGTCGACTACGACGTGGCCGAGATTGCCTGGCGGATCATGATCGGGCACCCGGATCTCGATCGCCACAAGTGGCTGCACATCGACACGTTTCCGATCGCCTACGATTACGATCCGCGCGCGACGGAGATCGAATGCCAGTGGGATTCGGCCCTCACTTTGCTGCGGGCGGCCCTGCCGGTGGCCTCTGGTTCGCCGCTGACGCGCGACATCCTGAACTACAACGCCACCGTGGGGATCGAGACGCTCAAGGAGGTGAGCGATGACCTCCTCGACGGGCAGATCGGGCTCGCGGGCAAGTACCGCGGGCAAGGCATCACCGACGACACGACCACGATCGCGAAGCGGATCGGGGAGCGGGATCCCGACATGGTCGTCACGGCTTTGTCCGATGCGAAGACCGAGGCTGACGCGGTTGCGTTTATTGCCGGCGGCGCATGGGGGACGGACGCAGGACGGGTGCGGTTCTTCGATCTGTTTGCTGACGACTTCGTCGTCATGCTCTTTCATGAGCGGGAGATCACCGTCGAGTCCGTGAGTCCCGGCCTCGCGCTGCGCACGCCCGAAGTGTTTCTCGCGTACGATTACGACGTGCAGAGTCGCCAGTACACCTTGGAGCATCGCGGGTTTCATGGGGTGGCATTGACCGCCCTCGGGATCTCGAACTTGGGACCGCCGAAACGGCTCTCGGATACGGTCGGCAAATGGATCGACGACACCACGCTGGCCGAAACCGTCGTCGAACGCCACTTCAACGCGTTTGGCATGGGCGTCCGGTTGTGGCGCTTTCGGTGCATCTACCCCTACCCCGAACTGCAATTCGGCGATCGGGTGATTGTGCCCACGAAACAATTCGTGATGCGGGATCCGATCGGCAGCCGTGAATTGCGCGGTCAGCTCTGGGTGATTGGGACGATCGTCGGTGTCCACGATGCGTTGGGAACCGCGTTTACGCTCTGGGTGCGCAGTCTCTCGGACATCCTCGCGAGTAGCGAGGCGGTGACGATCGAGCTCCGGAAACGCCTCGTCGCCCGGTGCTACCATAGCGTGGCCACGGTCTCGTATAGCGCGGGCGGAACGGGTAGCGGTTCGCTGGCGTGGGATAACGAAGTCTTCGACCCCGAAGGGATGCACGACAACTCGACCAACAACGAACGGTTCACCGTCCCGACGACGGGCACCTATCGCATTCAAGGCGCCATCAAGTATTCGAATTACGCCGTGACCGGCAGCGGGTACGTGCTTCTCGAGATCAAGAAAAACGGCGCCACCACCCTGCACTACATCCTCAACGCCGGCAATACCTTTCCACCCGCTGCGTCAGGTTCCCTGCCCTACACCGCGTTGGTTGATCTCACGGCCGGGGACTACATCACGCTCGATATCCGCTGCGCCGTGATCGTCTCCGGGTCTGCCCAGATGGACATCGAGGGCGGCGCGGCGACGGATTCGACCTATGAGATCGCCTGGGAAGGCTAGATGATGATGACACTCCCTCGCTTAAATCACGGTGTCCACATTCCCGGCTGGGCCATCACCGCGATTGTCTTAGTGGTGGCCGTGCTGACGGCGGGGTTCAGCGTCGGCCGCACCTGGAACGACACGCAGCGTTCGGTCGCCGAGATGAACACGCGCATGTGTCGGATCGAGCGGGCGTTGGATATCCCACCGTGGCCGAGCTGTCCCGCAGTAAGGAGTGAACGATGACCAACATGATGATCCCGTCGGTGAACACGTGTCCGAAGTGCGGTGAGCCGATTCCCCAAGTGGTGGACCGGCGCCTCGTCGGCGACAAGATCCCCCGGATGATCACCGGGAGCCTCGTGGCGTTGGCAGGCGTGGCCGGGTTGTTGCTCGAGCGGATCGGCGGGCCGGTGGCCGTGCCGTTGATTGCCTTTGGGCTCGGCACGGCGTACACGCACAGCTTTACCGCCGTGTTGCGCGGCTGGAAGAACGGAAAGAAGTGAAGAACCTCCGCTCGATCGCGCTCTACCTCTGGGAGCGGGAGCTCGGCACGCCGTACCGCTGGGGCGGCGACGACCCGATCGCGGGTTTCGACTGCTCGGGGTTGGTGATCGAGCACCTTAAGGCGGTCGGGATCCTGCCGGCGCAAGGCGATTGGACGGCCGAGGGGCTCGCCAAGCGGTTCGAGGGCCGCGAGGTGACCAAGCTCAAACCGGGCTGCCTACTCTTCTGGTTCCGCGGCTCGAAGATCGGGCACGTCGAAATCGTTTGGCACGTCGTCGGTGAGCGCGTCCTGACGATCGGGGCGGCTGGTGGTGGGTCGCGCACCCAGACTGAATCCGACGCCGAGGAACAGAACGCTTACATCAAGGTCCGGCCGGCGCGGCCGGAGTGGGTCAAGGCCGTCGACCCGTTCTTCTAGCCAGTCTTCCGGGAGCACGAGTTGGATCGTGGGTTTCTCGGGATGCGTCTCGTTGTAGCTGTCCACGTCGTTCTTAAGCTGTCGGCAGTCGCCTACTATTTGATCCCGCCTCTGTTGGAACGCTCGCACCATGTGTGAGTGGGGAGCGGTTCTCAGGTCGTCCCACAAGAAGCCTTGCTTGGTCCGCACCGCGTGTTTAGTCCGGACCTTTCGTCCCTTTGAATCCGTTGTGTACTCCTCCCTCATGGCGCGGGAGAACTGCTCAGCGCACAACTTGATCGCGGCATCACTGGTCGGACGCCAGTCTTTGATCTTCACCGCCCATGTAGCAAATTCAGACGGTTCAACGGGCCACTTCCCACCACTAGCGGTGTACTCCTCGGCCAGCATCTGCATTCCTCTGATACTCGAAATCATTTCATCTACTCCTACTCGACTGCTTCAAGTAACTGCCTACCGTATCCATCGGCTATGGCATTAGGGACGACTATGTGTCGGACTCTCTCCAAGTACTTTCTTAGAAAGTTGTAGCGCTGGAATCGGTTGTGGAGTTGACCGACTACTAGTCCGGGATGCACGCCGATGCGCTCAGCAAAAAGCACAACACGCTCTTCGGGAATGGCCGAACCAACTCGGTTCAGAAAATCCGACAATTCCTCCTGCGGGGCGCAGAACTCCGCCGCTGCCGTGTTGGCTGCATTTTCCTCTGGACTTTGGTCGACCGTAGACTCCAATGCGTCGCACAATTGGGAGTCCACGATCACGGCCTCTTTTCCATCGCCGCGCAATACATGTTCAACCTCGTGCCTCAGTACGAACCAGAAATTGTCGATGCGATCAATGCGTAGGGACATCCCGATCACCGGCTGGTCCTCCGCTAACCAGAAACAAATTCCGTCAATCTTTGAAGCCTTCATCGGTTCCACGATGACGAACCGTACACCGCAATCCGAGAGTAGTCTCGGAACGTGACGCGCCTCCTGTGGATCGGTCCGGAGCGCTAAGAGCTGGTCTAAGGATGCGCGGAGTTTTCCCTCGGAGTACGGTGATATAGTCGTTTCTCCCGCGATCTGTTTGACGCGGTGGAGCCACGCTTCTTGGGCCGGTGAGAGTTCTCGATCCTCTCTGGTGTGCCGAGCTGCGTAGCGAAGGTTTGGTTTCTCATCGAGGCTGTCGATCCCATAGAACCGCAGGACTCGGGCTTCCAAGACATCGGTGTCCTCGGAATCTCTTACCCAACCCCGACGCACCAACTCCTCAATCGGAAACGCATCGTTGAGTTGTGCCTCTCTCGCTACCCGCTCTGGTGCCGGGGCGTTCTGCCTGAGTAGATAGAGCCGGTACGCAGTATCAAGATTCATCCAGAACTGAGCGCTAGTGCCCAACGCGGCACTGAAAAGCACTGCTGCGTCTGGCGACAGGGTGCGCTTGCCGGAGATGATACTACTTACAAAGCTCTGGTGGCGGCCAATGATTCTCGCAAACTGCTTTTGTGTCCAACCCCGCTCTTCCAACTCATCCCGTAAGAACTCACCAGGGGGGAACGCTTCAGCCGGTGCAAATTCCGTCATGCTGCTCTCCCTCCGTTAGTGGTAATCTTCAATCGCAATTATTCCAACCTTCTTGTTTGGGCTCTCGCCTCTGAGTTCAACCACAAGTCGCCATTGTTTGTTGATACGAAGAGATCGCTGGTGCTTGCGTTTGAGTTATTTTCGAAAGTTGTGGATTGGAGGAATGAGAAAGGCGGCGTATCCTTTCGTGTAGTCAGTTGAAACGTACACGAGATCCGGTTGTGACGACCGGAGAAAGGACACGCCACCGATGTTGAGGATAATAGAGAATGCGTCTGAGAGCAAAGGGAACGGACTGTTCGCAGACCTGGACGAGCTTGCCAGAGAGGGAGCTCGGCGGATGCTGGTGAGTGCGTTGGACGCGGAAGTGACCGAGTATGTCGAGCGATATCGGATTGAGCGAGACGGAGAGGGCCGCGCCCTGGTGGTGCGCAATGGCAAAGCCCGTCCCCGCAAGGTGACGCTGGGTGCTGGTACGGTCACGGTGACCGCGCCACGGGTGCATGACCGTCGTATGCGGGCGCAGTTCACGAGCAAGATTTTGCCTCCCTATATGCGGCGGTCGCCGAAGGTGGCGGAGGTCTTGCCGGTGTTGTATCTGCGCGGTCTGTCGACGGGAGATTTTCGCGAGGCGTTGCCGATCTTGTTGGGTGAGGACGCATCAGGCTTGTCCCCGACGACGATCACGCGATTGACGGCGGCGTGGGAGGGGGAATACCAGGCGTTTCGCCAGCGTGATCTGCGTGATCGGGAGTATGTGTACGTCTGGGTCGACGGGATCCACTTCAACATTCGCCTCGAGGCCGACCGGCTGTGTACGCTGGTGATGCTGGGCGCCCGGGCGGATGGGACGAAAGAGCTGATCGCGGTGGAGGACGGCTATCGGGAGAGCACGGAGAGCTGGTTGGCGGTGTTGCGCGATCTGAAGCGTCGGGGGATGCGGGCCCCGGTGCTGGCGATTGGGGATGGCGCGTTGGGGTTCTGGGCAGCGGTGCGGGAGGTGTGGCCGGCGACGCGGCAGCAGCGCGACTGGGTGCACCGGATGGCCAACGTGTTGGACAAGCTTCCGAAACGTTTGCAGCCGGCGGCGAAGCGGGTGTTGCGCGAGATGATGTATGCGGAGTCGCGTGCGGAGGCCGAGGCGCTGGTCGAGCGTTTCGCCACCGCGTATGCGGCCAAGTATCCCAAGGCGGTCGCCTCGCTCACGCGGGACCAGGAGCACCTGTACAGCCATTTTGATTTTCCGGCCGAGCATTGGAAACATATCCGTTCGACGAACGTGATCGAGTCTGCCTTCGCGACGGTCCGGTTACGACAGCGCGTGACCAAGGGAGCGGGCTCGCGGAGCAAAGGGCTGACGATGGCGTTCAAGCTGTTGGAGATGGCGCAGCAACGTTGGCGGAAACTCAACGCTCCAGAACTTCTCCCCCTGGTGTTGGCAGGAGAACAATTCAAAGATGGTATGCAGGAAACTGACAAAGAGAACACGGATCGGAAGGTCGCCGCTTGATCACTCACCGATCCACAACATTTGACAATACCTCCTTGCGTTTCCCTTTCAGTTTTTCGAAGCGTAGCGATTTGTGCTTGTATAGGTCCCGTTCGTCGGCCGCCGCTCGGATAGCCTGCATCACCTTTCGGAATCCTCGATCTACGGCGTCCCCCGAACCACCCGTAGCACCACGATCAGCCTCTAGTTTTTGAAGGGCGGCGTCCTCGTGCTCTACTTCCATGTCCAAGGATAGTCGATTACCGTAAAATTATCAATATCCGGAATTCAGAATTTCAGATATTCTACTATAGAGATCTCGATCCGAGCCACCGCCCGACTCGTGGGCGTGTCCAAGACAACGATCCTGAAGCTTCTGGTTGGCCAACGGATGGAGTAAGGCACAAGCACCCAATCCAAGAGGCGGAAATTGCAGAGCAGCGACTGCGAGAAGAAGTGGGCACCAAGTTCGACGAGCTCTTGTTTCTCCGCTACAAGGCGACGAATGATGAGCCGTACCCGTTCGAGTGGGCTAGCTACGCCGACACTTTTCAGGACTACAGTGCCGCCTTAACTCGCATCTCTCGCGCTTATGACACAAGGTTTGGGCCGTGAAAGAACACCAACAGGACCTACCCCAGGCGGAGCCGCCCATGAAAGACGATGCAAAGGCACCATCCAAGCGCGGCCGCCCGGTCGAGCACTCAAGGCCGGACCCCATACCGGACACTCCCGAGAACATCATGAAGGCGTTCCTGAAGACGCCACCGCGCAAGCGTGAGGAATGGAAGTTCGTGCAGGAACGGGACAAGAAACAGGCCCCATAGCGCCGGGGCCGTGGTTACGATTGGATATAATCCCCTTTCTTTTCCCCTGCCCTGCGGGTGTCGGCGGATGCAGCGGCTCATCAAAGTGGCGCTGGCTGAGCCCGTCTTCCGGCCAGGGATAAAAGGGGATCGCGTCGGTGCGGTGCGGTGGTGGTGTGAGCCAGTCGCTGTAAATCCACTGATGGATTCCCATGAAAAAACTCCTTGGGTTTGGGTTTCCAAGGAGCTTTTATGTGTCGTCGATATCAACAACCTTACAACAACGGTTACACGAACTCGTACTCTCGAACTACGCGATCCGATCGAAGCCCAGGTCGGAGCGGAATGCGCAGATTGTTGTCGATTCCGATAAGCAGATCAGCGACGCGGACGGTGCCCTCTCGTGGGGCGGGGGGCTCAATGCCGCGTGCGCGCATGGCCTCAAGAAACTTTGGAAAGATTCTCTGGAGTTGGCGCCGCGCCTCACGATAGCTGCGACCCTGTGCCATACATCCAGGGATCTCTTCGAGTGTGAGCAAGAACAGGAGGCCATCGCCGTTGGGTGCGGGCTCCCACTGTGTCTTGATCGTGTAGTTTGCCAGTATTCGGGGCATGATTCTAACAGGTTGCGGAAAAAGTCGGGTAATGGACGATAGCATCGCGAGCCGGAAGTTCTTATCGTAGAGGGACCTCGATGGGAGTGCCACGATGCGCGGGAACAAGACGAATCAGTCGGCGCTGTTCAGCTATATCAGTGCGGAGGATCGGGTGCCCTCCGACCATCCGTTGCGCGCCCTGCGGGCGCTGGTGGACCCGGTGTTAGCCCGGCTCTCGCCGCAGTTGGACCGGCTGTACGCGCGGCGGGGCCGGCCGTCGATTCCCCCGGAACATTTGTTACGCGCGTTATTGCTGCAGGTGGTGTATACGATCCGGAGCGAGCGGCAGCTGATGGAGCAGCTCGATTACAACATCTTGTACCGATGGTTTGTGGGGTTGAATCTGGACGACGCGGTGTGGGTGCCGACGGTCTTTACGAAGAATCGGACGCGGCTGGTCGAGGGGGGCATCGCGGATGCGTTTCTGGCCGAAGTGTTACAGGAGGCGGAGCGGCGGGCGTTGTTGTCGAATGAGCATTTCACCGTCGACGGGACCTTGCTGGACGCGTGGGCGAGTCAGAAGAGTTTTCAGCCGAAGGCCGGCACCCGCCCGCCAACGGACGATGATCCGGGGAATCCGAGCGTGACGTTTCGCCAGGAGAAACGGACGAATGCGACGCATGCGTCGCGGACGGACCCGGAGGCGCGGTTGACGCGGAAGAGTGGGGGGCAAGGCGCGCAATTGGCGTACTTGGCGAGTGTGTTGATGGATAATCGGCACGGGCTCGTGGTGGCGACCGACGTGACGCAGCCCGGCTACGAGGCGGAGTGTGCGAGTGCGCTGGCGATGGTGGGGAGCTTACCGCCGACGGCCCGGCGTCGGACGTTGGGGGCGGACAAGGGTTATGATCGGTGCGGGTTTGTCGACACGCTGCGGGCGTTGGGCTGGACGCCCCACGTCACGCCGAACGTGCACCGCACGCGGTTGCGGAGCGCGGTGGATGGCCGGACGACGCGCCATCCCAGCTATGCGATCAGTCAACGGCAGCGCAAAAAAGTGGAAGAGATCTACGGGTGGGGCAAGACGATTGGGTTGTTACGCAAACTCCGACATCGCGGGACCCCGCGGGTCGGGTGGATGTTTACGTTCACGGCCGCGGTCTACAATCTGATGCGGATACGCACCCTGACCCTGGCCGGAGGCAGCCCCTGATGGGGCAGTGTGGGCCGCATTCGTCACGCCGACCGCACCGCGGGGGCGGTAATAGGGGACCGCACGCTGGTACACCGTCGTGTTACCCGGACAAACGCGGCTCACCATCAATTTTTCCGCAACCTGCTAAACCTCAGTCTTCGATTCCGAGTCTTTCACGAACGATGTCAACGTACCGAACAAGTGCCCGAATAACCCCCGAAGCGAGCGGCTCCCACCTCGGCACGTCGAATATAACGCCGGGTACGTCTGGATGTTCCCATAAATAGGCCCCGTCAGGTCGAGTATCGTCCAGGTCCTCATGGGGCTTGAATCCCCATTCCTGCAACAAGTATTCCGCATCGAGCCATGACCATCCGTGAGAATCGTCACGCATCTCTTCTAAGAGCCGCCGCCGCCGGGTCACGGTGTGGCCGGAGTGTCCTCAATCTGTAGGACCTGAAACGGGACTTTTGTTTCGGCGATCGTCTCGCCACGAATGATGAAATGGTAGTCGTCAGGACCCGGGAATTGCACGCCGGTCAGCCGGATGATCTGATTCAGGTGATGAAACCGTCCAGCGGGAATCTGACGGGCTCGCAGCCTTCCCTGCATGCCCCACCGCACGTTCTCTTCCGGGTCACGTAGTTCGACGTAGACCGTGTGTTCCTTGTCGGAGTCGTCGAAGCCAAATCGGAAGCGCAACGCGAGATGCATGACGGCATGGGTACAAGGAAAATCTGGTGCCCCAATCGTGTCCCAGATCCCAGAGATATTGAGGTGGCCTTCTTTCGACACGTTCGCGTGGTCGCAGAGGGCGGCAACGGCAACTTCCATCTATTCCATCCTTCGGGTTTCGGTTTCTCCTAGGTGGCCGAGTAGACGGGCACCTTCTCCAGCTCGTTGGCCAAGCGATCGCGCTCGACCTCGAGATCGTAGTGGGCCTGCAGGTTCACCCAAAAGGCATCGGACATCCCGAAGAACTTCGCGAGCCGGAGGCCGGTGTCGGCCGTGATACTCCGGCGCCCCTTCACGATGTCAGCAACCCGCGTCTGCGGCACGTCGAGATCCTTGGCGAGCCGGTACTGGCTGATCTCCATCGGCTCGAGGAACTCCGTCAGGAGAATATCCCCTGGATGAATCGGCTCCATTTTGGTCATAGCGGTTCCCCTTTTCTTTTCGCGATTCAGTGGTAATCGACGATCTCCACGTCGTGGGCATCTCCGTCCTTCCACCGGAAACACACGCGCCACTGATCGTTAATCCGGATGCTGTGCTGCCCTGCCCTGTCCCCCTTTAACTTCTCCAAGCGGTTGCCCGGCGGGACCTTGAGGTCGCCAAGCCGCCCGGCCGCGTGGAGGATTAGGAGCTTCTTGCGAGCTGGAACCTGGATGGCGCGAAACCGGCGGGGCAGAAATTCATTGAATCGGAACGGCCCTCAAGGGAATTCAACGTGATGGATCCAAATTGGTTGTCCGGCTCCCACCAAAGCACCTGATGGAAAAACGCGAAGATGTTCCGTGCCTGCGCCTGGCGTTTCAGCGCAATTCGAAGGAACTCTAGTTGGTCACCCGAGATACGCCACTCGTCGATATTGGGGTCCAGTATTATTAATGCATCATGTCCAACCCGAGCATCGAAGTAAGTCACCCTGTCGCCGAAATTCATGTCTGCGGGCGTTTGATCCATGAAGCGCTTTTTGGTTCGGATAAGCCGCCCGTATCTTTGGACGAACAAATCGTGAAATGGCCGGCCACGTCGTGGTTTCCGGGAGCAAAAAAACTGGTACTCCTAGCCTTGCGACGTCTCGATCAACCTCGTCCCAATCGTCCTCGCTGGGGACCCGCACGATGTCGCCCGTGAGGACACCGAACGACAGGTGTGGCGAGCCGGTAATGAGATCGAAGCGATCGACGAAAGGTGGATGCAAACCGTCAGAGGTATTGTCAAATGTTGTGGATCGGTGAGTGATCAAGCGGCGACCTTCCGATCCGTGTTCTCTTTGTCAGTTTCCTGCATACCATCTTTGAATTGTTCTCCTGCCAACACCAGGGGGAGAAGTTCTGGAGCGTTGAGTTTCCGCCAACGTTGCTGCGCCATCTCCAACAGCTTGAACGCCATCGTCAGCCCTTTGCTCCGCGAGCCCGCTCCCTTGGTCACGCGCTGTCGTAACCGGACCGTCGCGAAGGCAGACTCGATCACGTTCGTCGAACGGATATGTTTCCAATGCTCGGCCGGAAAATCAAAATGGCTGTACAGGTGCTCCTGGTCCCGCGTGAGCGAGGCGACCGCCTTGGGATACTTGGCCGCATACGCGGTGGCGAAACGCTCGACCAGCGCCTCGGCCTCCGCACGCGACTCCGCATACATCATCTCGCGCAACACCCGCTTCGCCGCCGGCTGCAAACGTTTCGGAAGCTTGTCCAACACGTTGGCCATCCGGTGCACCCAGTCGCGCTGCTGCCGCGTCGCCGGCCACACCTCCCGCACCGCTGCCCAGAACCCCAACGCGCCATCCCCAATCGCCAGCACCGGGGCCCGCATCCCCCGACGCTTCAGATCGCGCAACACCGCCAACCAGCTCTCCGTGCTCTCCCGATAGCCGTCCTCCACCGCGATCAGCTCTTTCGTCCCATCCGCCCGGGCGCCCAGCATCACCAGCGTACACAGCCGGTCGGCCTCGAGGCGAATGTTGAAGTGGATCCCGTCGACCCAGACGTACACATACTCCCGATCACGCAGATCACGCTGGCGAAACGCCTGGTATTCCCCCTCCCACGCCGCCGTCAATCGCGTGATCGTCGTCGGGGACAAGCCTGATGCGTCCTCACCCAACAAGATCGGCAACGCCTCGCGAAAATCTCCCGTCGACAGACCGCGCAGATACAACACCGGCAAGACCTCCGCCACCTTCGGCGACCGCCGCATATAGGGAGGCAAAATCTTGCTCGTGAACTGCGCCCGCATACGACGGTCATGCACCCGTGGCGCGGTCACCGTGACCGTACCAGCACCCAGCGTCACCTTGCGGGGACGGGCTTTGCCATTGCGCACCACCAGGGCGCGGCCCTCTCCGTCTCGCTCAATCCGATATCGCTCGACATACTCGGTCACTTCCGCGTCCAACGCACTCACCAGCATCCGCCGAGCTCCCTCTCTGGCAAGCTCGTCCAGGTCTGCGAACAGTCCGTTCCCTTTGCTCTCAGACGCATTCTCTATTATCCTCAACATCGGTGGCGTGTCCTTTCTCCGGTCGTCACAACCGGATCTCGTGTACGTTTCAACTGACTACACGAAAGGATACGCCGCCTTTCTCATTCCTCCAATCCACAACTTTCGAAAATAACTCAAACCGTCATTGTCGATACCAGGCTCGCCATAGGTGTGTCCGGCAACGAAAAACGAGTACGCCCCTTGCCGAACTTCGGTCAACTCAGCCGCGCCACATGCTGTGAGCGTGCCTGTAATGATCCAGAACGGGGCGGCTGCTGGGGTCCGTATTGTTCCTAGCATTCGGAAGGCCAGATCAACTGTGTGCTGCGACGGTATGCGAGGTTTTCCGCCATCAGTCGATTACGGCCGTCCCTTGCCTGTTGTTGTGAAGCCACCAAATGAGGGTTGCGTCACCTCGAAAAGGCAACACGGGAGTGAAATGTTTGAGTGTGTGCTTTGTCGCCCGGTCCAACCTTCTGAACTAGGAACGTGCCCAATTCATGGTCCTTCTGTGTCTCCGACACTGCGGCGGCTATGTCATCGTACACGCCGATCACCTTTTTGTTTTTGGATGACAACAAACTTACCGTTGTGCGCTTTCACGAGTTCCGTCTGGTTCGCGAGGTAGTAGAGTTATTTTCGAAAGTTGTGGATTGGAGGAATGAGAAAGGCGGCGTATCCTTTCGTGTAGTCAGTTGAAACGTACACGAGATCCGGTTGTGACGACCGGAGAAAGGACACGCCACCGATGTTGAGGATAATAGAGAATGCGTCTGAGAGCAAAGGGAACGGACTGTTCGCAGACCTGGACGAGCTTGCCAGAGAGGGAGCTCGGCGGATGCTGGTGAGTGCGTTGGACGCGGAAGTGACCGAGTATGTCGAGCGATATCGGATTGAGCGAGACGGAGAGGGCCGCGCCCTGGTGGTGCGCAATGGCAAAGCCCGTCCCCGCAAGGTGACGCTGGGTGCTGGTACGGTCACGGTGACCGCGCCACGGGTGCATGACCGTCGTATGCGGGCGCAGTTCACGAGCAAGATTTTGCCTCCCTATATGCGGCGGTCGCCGAAGGTGGCGGAGGTCTTGCCGGTGTTGTATCTGCGCGGTCTGTCGACGGGAGATTTTCGCGAGGCGTTGCCGATCTTGTTGGGTGAGGACGCATCAGGCTTGTCCCCGACGACGATCACGCGATTGACGGCGGCGTGGGAGGGGGAATACCAGGCGTTTCGCCAGCGTGATCTGCGTGATCGGGAGTATGTGTACGTCTGGGTCGACGGGATCCACTTCAACATTCGCCTCGAGGCCGACCGGCTGTGTACGCTGGTGATGCTGGGCGCCCGGGCGGATGGGACGAAAGAGCTGATCGCGGTGGAGGACGGCTATCGGGAGAGCACGGAGAGCTGGTTGGCGGTGTTGCGCGATCTGAAGCGTCGGGGGATGCGGGCCCCGGTGCTGGCGATTGGGGATGGCGCGTTGGGGTTCTGGGCAGCGGTGCGGGAGGTGTGGCCGGCGACGCGGCAGCAGCGCGACTGGGTGCACCGGATGGCCAACGTGTTGGACAAGCTTCCGAAACGTTTGCAGCCGGCGGCGAAGCGGGTGTTGCGCGAGATGATGTATGCGGAGTCGCGTGCGGAGGCCGAGGCGCTGGTCGAGCGTTTCGCCACCGCGTATGCGGCCAAGTATCCCAAGGCGGTCGCCTCGCTCACGCGGGACCAGGAGCACCTGTACAGCCATTTTGATTTTCCGGCCGAGCATTGGAAACATATCCGTTCGACGAACGTGATCGAGTCTGCCTTCGCGACGGTCCGGTTACGACAGCGCGTGACCAAGGGAGCGGGCTCGCGGAGCAAAGGGCTGACGATGGCGTTCAAGCTGTTGGAGATGGCGCAGCAACGTTGGCGGAAACTCAACGCTCCAGAACTTCTCCCCCTGGTGTTGGCAGGAGAACAATTCAAAGATGGTATGCAGGAAACTGACAAAGAGAACACGGATCGGAAGGTCGCCGCTTGATCACTCACCGATCCACAACATTTGACAATACCTCGAGGTAGTATTCAAACTCAGGCTTGAGTAGGCTTTCCATTTCCTTCTCTCCTGCTGTACTGAGTGTTGTGAAAAAGTTCACATGCTCTTTTCGGAACTTCCACCGCCTACTGGTAACTGTCAATACCTTTTCACCGGCAAGAATAGCACCGACCGCAGTCCCCTGGCGAGAGCATGAGCGGCCCGGCATGGCGGTACTTACCCCAACGCATTGAAGGCCAAGCACTTACGCACCCTCGTCGAGCAAGCACAGACGGCTGGTGTCTCGCTGGTGCATGTTTTGGCTCTCCAGGGTGGGTGCCTTGATTCTGGACATCTCCAGCACGTCAGGTCACGCGGTCGATTGACGTCACGTCGGTGACGTCGGTCAGTTTCCCGTCCGCCATTTTCGTCGTGGTGGCGACGATCGCGTCCTTCAACCCGGTGCTGTACGCCTCGAGTACCGTTTGGTACACGTCGCTCGGCACGTCCCCGCGCTCGAGGGCCTGCCGGAGCTCCTCCACCAGTGCCTCGTCGCTCAGCTCGGTCTTGGGGCCCCGCTTCTTTGGTTCCGTCGGCCCATCCTGCGCTTGGCCCTGGGCCAGGTAGACCGTCGAGCGCGCGACTCCCCACACCTCGCAGATCATCGTCAGCGGATAGCGCCGGCCCGTCCCAGGGCTCAATCGCTTCCTCGTTTCAAGAGCTTCTTTAGCTCGTCCCCGTAGCCCCTTTTTTCGAGGAGCTCGCTCGCCAGCTCCATCCGCATCGTCACCTCGCCGAGCTTCGCACGGGTCCGGATCAGCTCGCGCTCCGAGGGATCGCGGCTCCGGCTCTTCAGCCCCTGCCGGCCTGCCTCCAGGAACACCCGCCGCCACTCCTCAAGCTCAGGTGGCGAGACCTGGACCTCGCGACTCACCTCGCCCAGATCCTCACCCCGCATTAGCCGCAGCACCACCTCCTCCTTCCGCCCCGCGCTCCATCGCTCGCGCACATCCAACGTCCCTTCACGACCTTCGGTCGCCTTCGACTCCCTCGGCTTGGCAGGCATCACACACCCCTTTCTCTCTCGACCCCGTCGTCGTTGCCAATCTTCTGTCCAGTGAAATCGGGGGCGCTAAAAGGCGTTAAAGGCTGTTAGAGGAAGCAACGGCCAGGGGGAGCGCCAGGAGCTTCAGATTCGGGCTTAGAAGGGAATCTGAGGCTTTGGAGAGATACTAAGTGAAGGAAAGGCGGCGAGAGCCGTCTCTCTCACCGGCGAGGCATGTTCACGACGTCTCGCTGAGGGCCGAGCGACACTGATCGTTTACTTTGCATGGGCTGAAAAGGGGCGGCACGGGTGAAGACAACACCAGATACACGGCCTCCCTGCTCCTATTTGTACCCCACCGCTTGGAGATTGAACAACTCGGCGTACAGTCCGCGCTGCTTCAGCAACTCCTCGTGCGTACCCTGCTCGATGGTTTTCCGATTCTTAGGCTCCACAAGCCCGCAAGTTTTGCCACCATTGGCTTACCAAGTCAGGGTTTTCTTTCAGCCATCTGACTCAGGAGGTACAATGCGACGACGCCGACGACGATTCGCCAGCTGGTCATTCAGGGTTTGCGCTCATAAGGGTGAGGCGTGGGGTCGCACCAGTAATACGCAGCGGTTTTGAGTTATTTTCGAAAGTTGTGGATTGGAGGAATGAGAAAGGCGGCGTATCCTTTCGTGTAGTCAGTTGAAACGTACACGAGATCCGGTTGTGACGACCGGAGAAAGGACACGCCACCGATGTTGAGGATAATAGAGAATGCGTCTGAGAGCAAAGGGAACGGACTGTTCGCAGACCTGGACGAGCTTGCCAGAGAGGGAGCTCGGCGGATGCTGGTGAGTGCGTTGGACGCGGAAGTGACCGAGTATGTCGAGCGATATCGGATTGAGCGAGACGGAGAGGGCCGCGCCCTGGTGGTGCGCAATGGCAAAGCCCGTCCCCGCAAGGTGACGCTGGGTGCTGGTACGGTCACGGTGACCGCGCCACGGGTGCATGACCGTCGTATGCGGGCGCAGTTCACGAGCAAGATTTTGCCTCCCTATATGCGGCGGTCGCCGAAGGTGGCGGAGGTCTTGCCGGTGTTGTATCTGCGCGGTCTGTCGACGGGAGATTTTCGCGAGGCGTTGCCGATCTTGTTGGGTGAGGACGCATCAGGCTTGTCCCCGACGACGATCACGCGATTGACGGCGGCGTGGGAGGGGGAATACCAGGCGTTTCGCCAGCGTGATCTGCGTGATCGGGAGTATGTGTACGTCTGGGTCGACGGGATCCACTTCAACATTCGCCTCGAGGCCGACCGGCTGTGTACGCTGGTGATGCTGGGCGCCCGGGCGGATGGGACGAAAGAGCTGATCGCGGTGGAGGACGGCTATCGGGAGAGCACGGAGAGCTGGTTGGCGGTGTTGCGCGATCTGAAGCGTCGGGGGATGCGGGCCCCGGTGCTGGCGATTGGGGATGGCGCGTTGGGGTTCTGGGCAGCGGTGCGGGAGGTGTGGCCGGCGACGCGGCAGCAGCGCGACTGGGTGCACCGGATGGCCAACGTGTTGGACAAGCTTCCGAAACGTTTGCAGCCGGCGGCGAAGCGGGTGTTGCGCGAGATGATGTATGCGGAGTCGCGTGCGGAGGCCGAGGCGCTGGTCGAGCGTTTCGCCACCGCGTATGCGGCCAAGTATCCCAAGGCGGTCGCCTCGCTCACGCGGGACCAGGAGCACCTGTACAGCCATTTTGATTTTCCGGCCGAGCATTGGAAACATATCCGTTCGACGAACGTGATCGAGTCTGCCTTCGCGACGGTCCGGTTACGACAGCGCGTGACCAAGGGAGCGGGCTCGCGGAGCAAAGGGCTGACGATGGCGTTCAAGCTGTTGGAGATGGCGCAGCAACGTTGGCGGAAACTCAACGCTCCAGAACTTCTCCCCCTGGTGTTGGCAGGAGAACAATTCAAAGATGGTATGCAGGAAACTGACAAAGAGAACACGGATCGGAAGGTCGCCGCTTGATCACTCACCGATCCACAACATTTGACAATACCTCAGCGGTTTTGCGTATCTCCAGGGACGCTCCAGTATCCAAAGGCGTCAGCGGTGAAGCCGGGACGACATCGGGCCGCCTCGAGCCATACACTGGCATGTCAATGGACCACCACGTCGCGGGTTACCGTTAGAACTGTATCGGCGGGCTCAACCATGCCTGTCACGCGAACGATAGCAGTTCCTCGCTCGGCGAAATGCAGGGTTGCCTTGTGGAGGTATAGTTCGAGCTCGGTCGTGCACACCTCAGGCGCGGGGTGCACGGAGTCGTATGGCTCAATGGCGGCCGTCAGCCCGTCGACCATCACCTCCGTCGATCCCTTGCGTTTGCAGCCGCCACCGTAGGTTATGACGCCCACCGTAAAAGGCGAGTTCGCTGCGACCGTATCAGGTAGGTCGATCTGCACTCCCTGTCCATGAAACTGGATAACACCCCGCGTTACGACCCAATCGGCTGTCACAATGCACCCGACCAATATCAGGCAGCTACCTGCGGCCGCGCCGCTACGGCGTTTCACCGAGTCACTTCCTCGGTATCAGGGACGGCCACAAATGACCCAGTGATGGCGATCGATGGCGCATCCGGATTCAAGATGCGCGGGTCGCACGATCCCTGAGACGCGCCAGGTCCCCGCACTGGACTCGTGCAGTACCAGAGCGCCGTGAATTGAACGCCGCCCTCGATCCGCTCGGGCGTCGAGCGCGTGATCTCGACTTCACCTGATACAGAGCCGTACGCTTCGTAGGTCTCTGCCACCTTGCGCACATAAAAAGCCGCAAACCTGGCTGCAGTGAGCGTATCGCTGGCTGCTTCAACCGCATACCGCCCCACTTCGCCGAGATTCACGGCACCGTACAGCACCAGTTCCTCATCCTCCGAGGGTCCCACGCCCTCAGACCTCAGGGTCAGCACGGTCATAGACGGAGAACGAGGGTCGCGGCCGACATAAAAGGCGCCCGCGCCCACGTAATCGATCTCGACGGCCCCCCGGACGGTCGCGGTGAACGTTCCACGGTCCAAACCGTCAGGTGACACGGCGCCCTGGCAGGCGGCAAACGCCAGCATACATATCAGAAGTACCGTTTTTCGTTGCATCACAACCTCCCGGCTCAGGTCCCATGCACCCACACCTTTCAGGGGAGCAATCAACCATTCACGGATTCAGAAGGCGCTGTCACATATCGGTTACCGGCCGTTACCATCAAAAGCTACGTACTCGGCCCCAAATGGGCCGTCGTTATGCACCTCATCCCCTCTGCCAGCAACTTCAACAAGATATTGCCAGGAGCTGTTGTATGTCGAGGGCATGCTCAACGCGAGCTATAGTATAGTCCCAGCGGTGCGACGCATTATGGATCACTGCTCTTCCGAATCATCGTCCTCCTTTCGAGTGCAGCCAAAGTCGCACATATCGATGGCTGCGTTATGCCTCCCAGAGATTGTGGACCTTGACTGGCCGCTAGCAATCAAACGCCTCCGGATCGACCTCGATCCATATTTGGTCGGAGTCTTGGTCATCGTTGGCGTCCGTGACGGTCAGGAAGAGGGTGCCGCCCTCTGAGGGTACAACTCCGGCATGTCTTTGCCACTTTCGCCTCGGAATTTTCATTGACACGGTAGAGGCGCATTCCAATCCACTGTGATGTACTTCTGTGCACCTTGCGTTTGTTGCGGTGAGCTGGAGTCTTTGACCGACAAATACAACCAGCCGGAATTAAACAGGGGACCGCTGACCGAACTGCTTGTCCCACTTAGCACACCGGACCACTGATAACTGTGGTAGGGTGGTGTCCCGCCGCTCGGCACCGCGAACCAAGTGCAGAAGATGGCATTGGGCTGGACGACGCTGGGACCGTTGATTGACACCGTCAGAGGGGGGCCAGGGATTTGACCCTGATAGGTGAGCTCCGTGAACACTCCGCCTTGACTGTAAATGTGTTTCTTGATTTTACTCAACGAGCTGAAGACAAACTTTTGGCTCCCGATGCGAGCCCACACGGCGCCGTAAAGCGCGGCGGTTTGCGGCCCGGTCCAGCTGAAGACCGGAGAGCCGCTGTCCCCGGAATTCGCACCTGCGCTAACGCTGTATTGACAGACGTAGAGGACGGCGCCGGACAGGTAATCCTTGCACGAGTCTGTGACCCAACCATAGGTCCATCCTGTGGTAGCGCCCACCTTGTTCAGCTCTTGCCCAGCCGCGGGATATTCGGCGGTGGCGGTCACATAGAACACTGAGTCCGACGGGTTGAGGGTCACCGAGCCTTGCGACCGACCGCGGGACGTGGTGCGGGCGATCAACCCGACGACGGGATCTCCCTCGTTGTCGTAGTCAGCGAGTAGGAAGTCGGCCCAACGGCACAAAACGCCGATCGGGCACCAAAACGGCTCATCGTCGTGATCGAAACCGTATGGATCGCGGAATTCCTGCCCAATACGGTGGCTGCTGAACGGGAGAGCCTGGTAGAAAATCGTCTGGTCGTCGCTGGAGCCTTCGATCGAGCTGCAGTGGGAGGCAGTAGAGAATACGCGAAAGGTGTTTCCGAGGCCGTCGTTCCAGGTCGCATTGAAACCAAGGGTGCAGCCGATAAAGGTCGTTGGACCCGTGGAGCGCGCGATCTGTAGCCCACCAGCGACTGGCCTCACTCTTTCATCCAGGTCCGTCAATCTCTCCAGGTGCTCCTCGGTGATGACCACCGCCTCTCGGGGAATGGAGAGGTCTGCGAGTTTTGATTCCACCTCACCTTGCGCGCTCAGGTCGGTAATCCCGATGACCAGGCGGTTCCGCATCTCATCTACATCAAGGCTAGTGATGCCCGGCACGAGCATGACCGCATGGCGCGCCAGCGAACGCCACTCGTCCAACTCCAGAAAATTGTAGTCGGCCTTCAACACGCGAGTCCCGGCTTCCGCCGGAAATTCAGCCAGGCGCTCCGCGAGCGCTGCCTCTGCCGCTGCCCGCTTAGTCACGTCCGCCAACCGAATGACGCGTACTCCCTGCCGGTCGTAGTATAGGCCGGCAAAGCCAGGAACTTGTCTGGCCGTGAGTACAAACCACTCGTCGAGGGATGATGCTTTGGGACGTCGAGAGGGATCCGCGGAGTTTTGCAGTTCAGGGATGTTGGGTTGCGGGTCGGTGGGATGTTCTTGACACCCAACTAGTGCGACGATCAGCAACATGCACAGTCTCGGACCCGCAGTTTTGATATAGCGCATAATCCACCTCCGTTGGGAGGTATTGTCAAATGTTGTGGATCGGTGAGTGATCAAGCGGCGACCTTCCGATCCGTGTTTTCTTTGTCCGTTTCCTGCATACCATTTTTGAATCGTTCTCCTGCCAACACCAGGGGGAGAAGTTCTGGCGCATTGAGTTTCCGCCAGCGTTGCTGCGCCATCTCCAACAGCTTGAACGCCATCGTCAGCCCTTTGCTCCGCGAGCCCGCTCCCTTGGTCACACGCTGACGTAATCGCACCGTCGCAAACGCCGACTCGATCACGTTGGTCGAACGGATATGTTTCCAATGCTCGGCCGGAAAATCAAAATGACTGTACAGCTGCTCCTGGTCCCGCGTGAGTGAGGCGACTGCCTTGGGATACTTGGCCGCATCGCGGAGGCGAAACGCTCGGCCAGCGCCTCGGCCTCCGCACGGGACTCCGCATACATCATCTCGCGCAACGCCCACCGGGCGGGGACGGGCTTTGCCATTGCGCACCACCAGGGCGCGGCCCTCCTCGTCTCGATCGCGCCGGTGGCGCTCCACATACGCGCCAACCTCCGCGTCCAACGCACTCACCAGCATGCGCCGAGCTCCCTCTCTGGCAAGCTCGTCCAGATCTGCGCACAGTCCGTTCTCTTTGCTTCCGGAGCCATCCTTCATTATTCTCAACATCGGGTGGCGTGTCCTTTCTCCGGTTGTGACAAACCGGATCTCGTGTAAGTTTCAAGCGACTACACGAAAGGATACGCCGCCTTTCTCATTCCGCCAATCCACAACTTTCGAAAATAACTCGCCGAATCGGCATTCATCCTCACCGTTCCCATGATTAACCTGGATATGACCCCGAAAGTCTGTTCGGCCTCCAAGACATAAGTACTACTATCACGGGCGGCCCGATCAGTCGAAGAGACGTTGTTGTACACGGTGGCCCGCTCGTCCTTTAGCAGGTTGCGGAAAAAGTCGGGTAATGGACGATAGCATCGCGAGCCGGAAGTTCTTATCGTAGAGGGACCTCGATGGGAGTGCCACGATGCGCGGGAACAAGACGAATCAGTCGGCGCTGTTCAGCTATATCAGTGCGGAGGATCGGGTGCCCTCCGACCATCCGTTGCGCGCCCTGCGGGCGCTGGTGGACCCGGTGTTAGCCCGGCTCTCGCCGCAGTTGGACCGGCTGTACGCGCGGCGGGGCCGGCCGTCGATTCCCCCGGAACATTTGTTACGCGCGTTATTGCTGCAGGTGGTGTATACGATCCGGAGCGAGCGGCAGCTGATGGAGCAGCTCGATTACAACATCCTGTACCGATGGTTTGTGGGGTTGAATCTGGACGACGCGGTGTGGGTGCCGACGGTCTTTACGAAGAATCGGACGCGGCTGGTCGAGGGGGGCATCGCGGATGCGTTTCTGGCCGAAGTGTTACAGGAGGCGGAGCGGCGGGCGTTGTTGTCGAATGAGCATTTCACCGTCGACGGGACCTTGCTGGACGCGTGGGCGAGTCAGAAGAGTTTTCAGCCGAAGGCCGGCACCCGCCCGCCAACGGACGATGATCCGGGGAATCCGAGCGTGACGTTTCGCCAGGAGAAACGGACGAATGCGACGCATGCGTCGCGGACGGACCCGGAGGCGCGGTTGACGCGGAAGAGTGGGGGGCAAGGCGCGCAATTGGCGTACTTGGCGAGTGTGTTGATGGATAATCGGCACGGGCTCGTGGTGGCGACCGACGTGACGCAGCCCGGCTACGAGGCGGAGTGTGCGAGTGCGCTGGCGATGGTGGGGAGCTTACCGCCGACGGCCCGGCGTCGGACGTTGGGGGCGGACAAGGGTTATGATCGGTGCGGGTTTGTCGACACGCTGCGGGCGTTGGGCTGGACGCCCCACGTCACGCCGAACGTGCACCGCACGCGGTTGCGGAGCGCGGTGGATGGCCGGACGACGCGCCATCCCAGCTATGCGATCAGTCAACGGCAGCGCAAAAAAGTGGAAGAGATCTACGGGTGGGGCAAGACGATTGGGTTGTTACGCAAACTCCGACATCGCGGGACCCCGCGGGTCGGGTGGGTGTTTACGTTCACGGCCGCGGTCTACAATCTGATGCGGATACGCACCCTGACCCTGGCCGGAGGCAGCCCCTGATGGGGCAGTGTGGGCCGCATTCGTCACGCCGACCGCACCGCGGGGGCGGTAATAGGGGACCGCACGCTGGTACACCGTCGTGTTACCCGGACAAACGCGGCTCACCATCAATTTTTCCGCAACCTGTTAGAACAGCGTTAAGGTACTCGCGAGCGATATCGGATGGTGGTCGGGTGCCAAGTCCGTCGCCGGTACAAGCATCGGAGGTTACCAGGGTCGCGAATAGAAAGGCTCTAGCGGGTCGCGACGTAAACGCGTGCATTGGGCCTCTCCTCTTTGTTCAGGCCATCCGGCCCCACATCTCGTGAAACACCCCTGTAACACCCACCCAGCAGAGCCCACCTAAATTTCCTATATTCATAGGGTTACGCGCCTGGCAGGGGTGTAACACTCCTGCCCAGGCTGCTGTCCCCAGCTCCGAAGATGCACCACGGGACAGCGAGGTCAAGGCGGGCCGTCTCTGGCCCAAATCTCAGAGGAATTGTTGACAATGCGTCAGAGCCCTCACCCCTTATCCGTGTGCGCCCACCAGACGACGCGCCCCATGATTCGGGCTCGATCATCGTGCGGCTGCGGCTCGTACTCTTCGTTGTCGCTGTCCGCCCACCAGCGGTGGTCGCGCTTCCGAAGACGCTTGACGATCAGGCCGTCTCCCGTACGCAGCGCGTAGATCTTGCCGCTGCGTGGTGACTTGTGAGTCTCATCGACCAGCGCCGCGTCTCCGTCGAAGATCGTGCGCTCCATACTATCGCCCAGCACATCGACCAGGAAGACGTCCTTGGCCCTCAGCCTTTGCTTGCGCAGCCAGCTTGTGCGGAATTTGACCTCACCGGCGACGGGCTCTTGGTCGGCGAACGTTCCGGTTCCCGCCGCGAGCCGGACATCCTCGGACTCGTAGCGTCTGACGGATTCGTACTTCTCGTCCTGCCATCCGGGCGCTGACTGGATCGGGGACACGTCGGGGTCGGTGAGGTCGGCTGCTGCCTGCAGCCGCTCCTCAGCTTCCTGGGCCGCTCGTTCCTCAGCTTCACGTACCCGGTCGTTGACCTCACGTGTTCTCTCGTCGGCGGGTGTCGGGTCGTCGGTCAGGCCAACCAGGTAGTCGGAACTGACTCCTAGAGCGCTAGCCAAACGACTGAGCGTAGTAGCGCTCGGTTGGATAACGCCGCTCTCGAAGCGAGACACGGAAGGGGGTGTTAACCGGGCAATTCGCGCAAGCTGGACCTGACTCAGGCCATTCCGACCGATCTTGATCCGCTCCCCGATTGCCGCCCGCTCAACTATTGAAGTACGCATAGTTAAAAAGATATTGACATCTCCTATGCGTATGCGTATAGTTTGATCATGTCTATGCGTATGCGTACAGATGGCCTCGCTGCCCTTCGGGGCCGGATCGCCGAGATGGGCGTACGGCAGGTGGATCTCGCCGAGCTTATCGGGATCCACCCGGCTCAACTCAGCGCGATCCTGAATGGCCACCGTCCGCCCCCCGAGGGATTCGAGGAAACAGTCAACGCGACCCTGGACAGGCTGGAAGCGGCCGAGAAGGCAGCAAACGCGGAGTATCGGCGGGTGCTGGCGGGGGAGGGAGGGGTGTCGTGAGGGGCGCGGAGACGCGACGCCCTGAGGCGAAGCATGGAAGGCGGACTCTCGTGATGGAGCGCCTACGGGAGGCCGAAGTGACATCCGCCCACGCGAAGGCACGGCTCCACATGTTCTGGGCTTGGACCCCCGACGCGACGCCCGGAGAGCTCTGCGTCGTCTACGCGACGACCTTCATATGCCAGTTCCTCCCCGACACACCGGACCGGAAGCTCATCTTGACCACGGACCAGGCGGTTCAGTGGGTCGGGCGTCACGTGCCCACCCTCTACGAGAACCCCTTCCGGACTTCGTCTTCGAAGGCGGTCCGCAGCTCCTCGGGGGTGGCGTCATGAGCTCGGCGCAGCGTGTGGCGGCGGTCCACCACGAATTGCGTCCACGCCGCTACATGGCCGGATTCCCCAAGTGGATCGCAGTCGTTGGGACCCTCGTATGCGTTGGGATCGGTGCCGCCCTTGTGTTCGATCTCCCCCTGCACGTGCTGAAAGTCCTGGTATTCGCGTGGGCCGTCGTCATGTCGTTCTTGAACGTCGCCGTTCATATGTGGGTTGGCGATGGGCATATCCAGCGTGCCCAAGAGTCTAGGCGCATCGAAGCTAGGCGCATCGAGAGCGCAGAGCGACGGTGGGATGTCTAGCATGAGCGACTGCTTCGTATCTCTCGAACTGATCGACCCCTCGCCGTTCGCCCATCTCTCGGGTTGGCGAATACATCCGCAGACCGGCTCCGTGACAGCAGCCCTACCCTGTGCGCTCGATGCTCCGTCCGGTCTCGCCCCTGAGTACGGCCTTGGCGAGCTCGACGACCCTCGCATGGGCCCGGAAGGCTTCTACGGAATCGGGAAGGTCCCTCCAGCCCCGGAGGGTCAGTCCGAGTTCGTTGACAGCGGTGTTGAGAGCCGCCTGTGTGGGAATACGGGTATCCAACAAGATCTGTGTCCTGGAAATGCGTTGAGCGAGACGTTGGGCGTTCGGATCGATCGGGAAGCTGTCGGGGTCCGACTCGGCGATCAGGTCGCTCACGGTGTCGTGCAGTCGATCGAGCCTGGATTCGCCCCGCCTCGCTCTCGATTCCTCCATCACCTTCCTGTCCCCTGCGGCGATGATCTTGTTCGTCACCACGAATTGCGTCCACGCCGCTATAGCCGCGACCCCGACCATTCCCATAACCGTGATGGCGATGTCTGACATGGCCAGCTTCCCCCGGTGGATTGTGGTCGTCGGGATTCTCGCATGTGTGGGTATCGGTGTCGCCTTGGTGAGCGATCTCCCCGAATACGTATTAGTGGCCCTGCTCCTTGCGTGGGGCCTCGTAATGTCGTTCTTGATCATCGCCGTTCATATGTGGGTTGGCGACGTGCATATCCAGCGTGCCCGAGAGTCTTTACGTGCCGAAGCTAGGCGCGTACAAGGCGCAGGGCCAGCCAACCACGGGTGGGACGCATGAGCGTCCTCCACATCCACCCTCAGACCCGTCTCCGGACCTTCCTCGAGGCCGCCTCGTGAAGCGCGACCTGTCCTACCTGCGGGAACTCCTTGTGCAGTTCGAGGATGGAGTGTGGAAGCCTGAGGTGAATGGCATCGGCAAAGGGCTCATTCCACTTCAACCTCGCCATGGACGCCGGGTTGCTCACCAGGGAGAACTGCATCGGCGGTCCTGCGATTTGCCTCACCCAGTCGGGATGTGAGTTCCTTGAGTCGAGCCGAAACGAAGAGGCGTTCTCCCTCGCACTCGAATTTGTTCGAGCCCGAGCCAGCGGTCTGACCCCATGATCGCCCCTGCCGCCCCCACGTCAGAATCGCCGCAACCGCCGTGTAAAATCCGTGCACGCCGTGTACGTCGCTACTATCGGGATTTCCTCCATTGCCGGCGTGTTCTGCTCTCTCCACGCCTCCTGTGCGATCAATGTCGGCGTCCATTTAAAGAGAATCGGGCAAATAAGAGGTTCTGCTCGAACGCCTGTCGGTATCGGTGGCACAACGGTCGGCGCGTGTTGTCATGACGACATCGGTTGCTGTCTCGGTTCATCCTCCTCCGGATGTCGACGTCGCGCATGCTCCTCTGCCTGAGCGGTACGAATCGGCGAAGGCAGCCTTGGCCGAATGCCAGCGGGTAGATGAATGGTTGGGTGTGTGCTGACATGGCGACCACTCTACGCCGGCGTCATTGGGGCGCCAACGGGAAACGCGTCACCAGCCGTTTGGTGTTTCAACGGTACGCCTCGTTGAAGAAGATCTCAGAGCGCACGGCCGAGGATTATTTCAGTGGACGATGCGGGCCGCTCGCCGACGTGTTGACGATGGCCGCGACGGCTGCGAACAGCGACCGGCCTGACATCGTTGAGCATTTCCATGCGCGGCTGCGGGAAGTAACGCAGCGATCACGCGACCTCACACCCGAACTCATCTCCGAGACGCAACAGGCCGACATCACCGAGGACGCAATCGAGGAAGCGTTTCGGGTGAATAAGTGCCGCGCGACGTGGTTGCCGCTGCGACGTGCCAAGCTCATCGCCATCGGTATGGAGTACCAGTTGATCGCGGCGGGCGACGACGAATTCCGGCTATGACGACACAACTTGCACGGACACGCTACGAGGAACTAAACGCGGTCATTGGGCGCGGACTCCAGAGTTTCGTCAACACGGGCAACGCACTCCGCGAAATGCGCGACGATGGCATCTATGCCGTCGAGTACGACACATTCGACGCCTATTGCAGAGCCCAATGCGACTTGGGCCGTCAACGTGCCTACGAATTGATCGCGGGCGCCAGAGTGGTGGAGAATTTGATTGTACGCAATTGCGTACAAATTCCAGCCAACGAAGCCCAGGCCCGTCCTCTCACCAAACTCGAACCCGAAGAACAACCCGTGGTGTGGGAGCTGGCCGTTGAGAAAGCCGGCGACGGTAACATTACCGCAGCGATCGTCGAAGAAGCCGTGGCCGAAACCCTAGACGATCCCCCATCCGTTGAAGTCCACATCAAGAAATCGAAGGACCCGCGATCGCAACTCTTGCGCGACGCTGCGCGGCCAATCAGGGAAGCCAAGAAGCTTTCGCCGGCAGGATTCGAAGAAGGCGAAATGAACGTCTTGCTGAAAATCATTCGGCGTTTGATCAAGAGATTGGAGCATGTCGATGGCGACCACCCAACGACGTAAGAAAAAGATCGCTCGAGAACAGAAGCGAAAAGGCCGTGCACTCCTGGCGGTGACCAAGGACGAGCTCGGGAGCTACCGCAAAGTCACGATATCTGTGAGCGGCCTTGAATCGCTACAGATCGACAAACGTTACCAGCGCGGTGAGGTACGACCATGGGTGTATGCATTAGCCCGGACGCTTGAGGATGGCGGCCAACAGCTTGACCCGATTGTTGTTGCCGAACGGGCCGATGGGTCCCGATGGATTGTGGATGGTCAACAGCGGTGGAAGGCACATCGCATGGCCGGCATCCCCATCGAAGCGAGGGTGTACCGCATTTCGTCTTTCGATGTGGAACGAAAACTTTTTCTTGACCTCAACCACCGTCGAGCGTTGCCAGCGACGAACAAAGTCATGGCCTGGCCGGGGTGTGGTTCCCAGTTGATTGAGTGGCTCAACACCAGTGACGAATCGGCGTTGAAGGGCGACATCGCGACGGTGCCAGGAGTCAAGGCCAAGTGTCCCGCTTCTACGGTTGCGAAATGGATGCTTACGCTCTTGACAGGATCTGCACCGTCTAAAACCGAAGACGTGATGTCGCTACTCAACGAGGCCATTGAAACGAACAAGCCACACGCGCTGAAGCGCGCAGAGATGATCGCCGTCATTATCGCGAACGTGTTTCGGGAGTCACACATTCCCGCCTTGGCTCCGCGGGCGATTGCTCTGTCTTGCCGACAGCACTGGAACGGAATCACGCCAACCGTCGCTTTTCCCATGCCCAACAAGCGGCAAATCGGCCGACTGCGTCGCTACAACTGGACAGAATACGGAAACAGCAACTCGCGGTTGCCAATTCTTGTGCTCGCCACACAGAAGATGTGGCCTGCGAAGTGACCGGCCCCTGCATCTGTTGCGGCCGCGCGCTCACCCGTCGACGTCGGGTTCGGGTGTGGCGGATGTGCATCCCGATGACCCGGCGCGATTTACGGATCTTCGCTGATCGGCTGCTCAACATCGCGTCGAATCGATTTGAGAAACGGATCGACGCTCGCATCGACGAGAAGCTCAAGGACCACGTTCGGATGGAGACCGTTCAACTATGACCATCATCGCAAAGAACGAGACCCCACCGCAGGCCCCGGCCGGGCAACATGTGGCCGTGTGCTGCGACGTGGCCGATCTCGGCGTCGTCAAGACGACCTATAACAACGAAGAAAAACATCAGCACAAGATCCGCGTCTGGTTTCAGATCGCCGAACTGGACGCACAGGGCAAGCGGTTTCTGGTCTCTCGTCGATTGACGCTCTCGATGCACAAAAAGGCGGCGTTGCGGGCGTTCCTCGAATCCTGGCGTGGGAAGCCCTATGGCGAGGACGACGCGCGCAACGGCATCGACGTCGAGCTCATGGTGGGTGTCCCAGCGTTGGTTCAAACGGTCGAGAACGACCGCGGCTATACGGACATCACGTCGATCATGCGGTTGCCGAAGGGCATGGAGGCGATCGCGGTCGAAGGTTTCGAGCGGTTCAAGGATCGGGCGACCGAAGGCAGGGATGAGACCGGCGCCATGCACGACTACGACGGCGTCGAGGGTGAAGACGACGATTTGCCCTTTTGAGTCCTGCATCCGCCGTGGACGCCCGATCCGCTCCGAGCGGCCAGCCTGCGTCGTGAACGGGCAGGCGTACCCGTACGCGGGGTGTGAGTGCTGCGACACGATCGACCCGGCCCACGTATTCAAGACACGCGCCTGCGGGGCCTACGATCGAGGTGAGACCGTTTTCCCCTGTGCCGCATACATCACCGTCAACAAGAGGGCCGGACGCTGGCGTTCATCATCGAGACCGGGGTCAACGTGCGGCGGATCGCGAGGGAGTTGCCGCGGTTCTACGAAGAGGAGAGTAATGGCTCGCGACGATAAAGACCTGCCCATCCTGCGGCCGGTTCTTCCCATACAACCACAGCACCGCGCACCGTTGCCATGGGACGAGGTCCACGGCGTGACCGCTCAGCCTGACCTGTTCACGCCCTTGGCGCGAAAAACCGACCCAGAGACGAGCCGGTTGGCCGCGCAAAGGCAGGACCGGGAATCGCTCGAGCATCAGTGGCACCTGATCGTGACCGCCCTCCAGGAGCACGGTCCCATGAACTACAGCCGGATCGATGTGGTACTCGGCTGGGACCACCCCAAAGCCGCACGTCGTCTCCACGAGCTGGTGGACCAGAAACGAATACGCGCAACAGGCAAGAGAACGCTGACACACACAGGAAGCCCGGCACGGGCCTACGAGGCGATGTGACTTGGATACGAGTCGAGACAAACGTTGGTGACAACCCGAAGATTCACGCATTCGCGTCAGACATCTCCATCTCCATCGACGCTGCGATTGGGTTTCTTGTGCGCACATGGGGGAGCATTGCGGAGCACCGACCGAGCGGTGACCTCAAGGATGTTTCCGACTTGGCTATTGAGCACTGGGCGTATTGGAGAGGGGAGCCGGGGGTTTTCGGCAAAGCTTTCCGAGAGCGGTTCATGGTAGGCGACATTGTTCACGGCTGGCTCGGGCGCCAGGGAAAGCTCTTGGAACGGAGCGAGCGCGACCGGCAACGGAACCGGCCCAAACTCGCCCACCCACGATACATCTATGTCATGCGCCGTGAAGACGGGCTCGTGAAGATCGGCTGCTCGCGGAACCCCGACCACCGTCTGGTGGAGGTCGAAAGGCTCATCGGGATGAAATTGACACTGGTTGGGACAGTTCCTGGTGGCTACGAGATGGAGCGTCGAGCGCACGAGTTGCTTTCTGCGTATCGCGTTGTGGGAGAATGGTTTGCGCCAGTGAAACCAGTGACCGACTGGTGTACAGCAGCCGGTATACCACTGTCTGTGCCCTTGTCGAAACCACTGCCAGACCACCCTACGGTACGTAACGAGACGAAGACGGTACGAGACGATGAGGTATTGTCAAATGTTGTGGATCGGTGAGTGATCAAGCGGCGACCTTCCGATCCGTGTTCTCTTTGTCAGTTTCCTGCATACCATCTTTGAATTGTTCTCCTGCCAACACCAGGGGGAGAAGTTCTGGAGCGTTGAGTTTCCGCCAACGTTGCTGCGCCATCTCCAACAGCTTGAACGCCATCGTCAGCCCTTTGCTCCGCGAGCCCGCTCCCTTGGTCACGCGCTGTCGTAACCGGACCGTCGCGAAGGCAGACTCGATCACGTTCGTCGAACGGATATGTTTCCAATGCTCGGCCGGAAAATCAAAATGGCTGTACAGGTGCTCCTGGTCCCGCGTGAGCGAGGCGACCGCCTTGGGATACTTGGCCGCATACGCGGTGGCGAAACGCTCGACCAGCGCCTCGGCCTCCGCACGCGACTCCGCATACATCATCTCGCGCAACACCCGCTTCGCCGCCGGCTGCAAACGTTTCGGAAGCTTGTCCAACACGTTGGCCATCCGGTGCACCCAGTCGCGCTGCTGCCGCGTCGCCGGCCACACCTCCCGCACCGCTGCCCAGAACCCCAACGCGCCATCCCCAATCGCCAGCACCGGGGCCCGCATCCCCCGACGCTTCAGATCGCGCAACACCGCCAACCAGCTCTCCGTGCTCTCCCGATAGCCGTCCTCCACCGCGATCAGCTCTTTCGTCCCATCCGCCCGGGCGCCCAGCATCACCAGCGTACACAGCCGGTCGGCCTCGAGGCGAATGTTGAAGTGGATCCCGTCGACCCAGACGTACACATACTCCCGATCACGCAGATCACGCTGGCGAAACGCCTGGTATTCCCCCTCCCACGCCGCCGTCAATCGCGTGATCGTCGTCGGGGACAAGCCTGATGCGTCCTCACCCAACAAGATCGGCAACGCCTCGCGAAAATCTCCCGTCGACAGACCGCGCAGATACAACACCGGCAAGACCTCCGCCACCTTCGGCGACCGCCGCATATAGGGAGGCAAAATCTTGCTCGTGAACTGCGCCCGCATACGACGGTCATGCACCCGTGGCGCGGTCACCGTGACCGTACCAGCACCCAGCGTCACCTTGCGGGGACGGGCTTTGCCATTGCGCACCACCAGGGCGCGGCCCTCTCCGTCTCGCTCAATCCGATATCGCTCGACATACTCGGTCACTTCCGCGTCCAACGCACTCACCAGCATCCGCCGAGCTCCCTCTCTGGCAAGCTCGTCCAGGTCTGCGAACAGTCCGTTCCCTTTGCTCTCAGACGCATTCTCTATTATCCTCAACATCGGTGGCGTGTCCTTTCTCCGGTCGTCACAACCGGATCTCGTGTACGTTTCAACTGACTACACGAAAGGATACGCCGCCTTTCTCATTCCTCCAATCCACAACTTTCGAAAATAACTCCGAGACGATACGTCTTCTGCTAACGCAGAAGAGGCTTCTTTTCGTCCGGACAGTGGTCGGTACTATATCGCGTGCACGATGGCCCTCAACCGTGGGATGCAGGACAACCCAAGCCTCGAGGGTGAGTGGATCCCCGTCTCGGCCAGTTCACAGGTCGGACGGGTGACGTGGTGTGAGGACGGTATCCCGCTTGGGGTGGTGGAAGAAATGGTGCTCGAGCGGTCGAAGGCGTACCGCTGCAGTGCGCAGAACCGCGGCCCTCGCTCACTCAAGTACTTCGACCGCGCGGTTCGGGAGGCGTGGGAGCGCGGCCACCAATCCCGCTCAGACGCGAGAGTGTCCGAGGTGTTGGGTCGATGACGCGCGCACCGTTCCCCGTGCCGGCGCCTGGACCGTTGGGATCGACCTGGACGCCTGACGTGCCCGAGGCGGACGGTCCGCTCGCCGGCGATCTCAAGAAGTTCATGGAGGGATTGATTCGGGTCGAGAAAGAATGTCGGTCCTGTGGGTCGCTCTTCGAGGGGTGGATGTTCGTGACGATGTACAACGAACAACGCCAGCGCGGGGAGATCGATCCCGACCAGCCCTACTTCGTCGGCAAGTACCGGATGTGCGATCCGTGTGTCCGGGCGTGGGAAAACCGATCGAAGATTGCACAACGCGAAACGGAAATGGAGCGGTTGGAGCACCGGTGGCAACAAGCGACGACCCTCACCAAGCGCGTACCGATTGTCGAAGCGATGGTGCGTCACCTCAAGCAGCTCATCGACCTCGTGCAGTTCGGGAGCTCGAAGTTCGAGCGCTACGGCGAGCAACTGAACGTCTTGACCGACTGGCTTGGGGAGAACCGCGCGCCAGTAGAAAAGCTGCCTGGGATCGTTGGTCCCGCGGAGGCCGCATGACGCAGAACGGTCGCCTCACCCTTCCGGTGCCGCCAACGTCGAACCACTACTGGAAGCCTCGGGCGATCTGGAAGCGGTTCCCCGGCAAATGGATCGGCACGATCTACAAAACGGCCGAGGCGAAGGAGTACTGCAAAACGGTGGAGCTGGTTGCGCTGCAAGCGGATTGCACGCCGTACCCGAAGGGTGTGCTCGTCGTGTTTCACATGATCTGGTATCGCGAGAACATGCGCGGGGATTTGATGAACAGGGAGAAGTGTTTGGAAGATGCGCTGCAGGGCGTGCTGTACGAGAACGATCGACAGATCAAAGCGAAGCACACCGAGTGGATCTTGGATCGTGCGCACCCGCGCGTCGAGGTATGGGTGACACCCTACGACGAGGCGGCGGCCTCAGTGAGTAAGCAAGCCTTGCGGCTGGTGGGGGCCAAGTGAACAACGTGAAGGTTGGTCAGGTTGTTATGGTAACGCGGCCGAACGCAGGACTATTTAATCACGCCAACGAGGACTGGTTCGCGGTTGCTGGAACCGTCGAATACGTCAAGGTCCTGGTCGGAGTGGTTTCAGGGATGTGGATTACTCGTTCCGGACGGCACTCCACCCGTTTAGGCGACGCATCCCGTCGCTGCATTGAGTGGTTCAAGCCGGTCGATCTTGAACTGCTGCAGGACGTGACATGAGCCGCCACGCCCTGCTCATGATCGTTGCCCTCGTGGTTCTGTTGGTGGGTTCCAACTGGTTCCACACCGCGAGAGGCACGGACCTCAAGGCTGACGGTGATTCGCTGCGGCTTGAGAACGCAGCACTCAAACCGCGGCTGGAACGATTCCAAGCCGATTCCGCTACGGTCCACACACGGCTCGATGCCCTCGCAAACCACAATCGTCGCTTGGAAGCCGACCGGGAGCGAGCGAGCCAACGAACGGACACCGTGACCGTGTTGCGCGACGCCGCGCGAGCGGACATCGACATTGACACGCTGACGGCGCCGGTACGCAAATTTCTGCAGTTGGAACAACAGGTGTCTGCCGTGCTCCGCAACGAACTCGCTATCACACAAACCGCCTTAGACGGCACACGAGCGGAGAACGCGCTGATCAAGCCGCGGTTGGACGAAGCCGAGGCGTTGGTCGTCTCCCTCAAGCATCAACGGGACGGCGCCATGACGCTCGTCGCCCGACACGAGGCGCGGCTCGAGTTCAACCTCTGGAAGTTTTTTGGTGACGAGATCCCCCAGTTGGGCGCGTGTGCCGGCGGCGGGGCGATAGTCGCTTCGCTCTACGAGGGGCAGGCGCTCGTCGGAGCGGGGATCGGGCTTGGGATCTGTCTCGTAAAATCAGCGGTGTTCAAGTGATACGCACCAACCGGAAGCGTCGATTGGTGTACCCGGTGACCGCGAATGATCTCACCGCCATCGCTATACGCGAGACACGGCAGGAGCGTGACGTCACCCAGCAGGACTTGGCCGACGCGCTGCAGGTCACGCGATCGCACGTGGCTAACCTGGAAACCGGCCGGTTCAATGTCAGCCTCGCCCTGCTATGGGAGATCGGCGAAGCGTTGGACTGTGAGCCGAGATTTTTGATCCCGAGCATCGAGGAATTGGCGAGAGAGAACCGCAACGCGAAACGGCGGAAGTCTGGATGACTGACACCTCTAACCCTGACGGGCTGCGTGAGGCGGTAGAGAACCTCGTGTCTGTATGCGACGACCTAGAAAAACCGCGAGCGGACAGATGTTATGGTGGGGGCAGAATGTCTGGGTATTGGCTTCAACGCGACAGAATAGACGCACTCCGCGCCGCCCTCGCCACCAGCACCCCAGGAGACGCGCCGGAAGGGCCGACTGTCGCGCAAATCGCTTTGATTCTTTGTCCGGGGTATGCACCAGTGCGCGAATTGCCGGATAGACAACCCGATGTGAACGGGGCTCCCGACGGAAAGCCTTCACCGTGTCCGTTCTGCGGTGGAGACCCGTACGTCGTGGAGCCTCAATATCGGGGGGCGAGCTTTCAAATCGGTTGCGATGAAGATGACAACGACTGCGCGGTCAACCCATTCGTTGATGGCGACACGTTCGATAAAGCGGTTGAGCTTTGGAATCATCGTGCCGCCCATACCGAGGGAGAAGAAATCGAACGACTCCGCATCCAAGTGGCCGACCTTTCCAAGATGGAGGAGGAGTACCGAGAGTACCTACAAAGCCGTTCTGTGGCCCAACCTGACAACGCATCGCAGGGGTCTACGGACAAAGGCAAGTGTGGTTTCTGTGGAGAACCGGCAGTGTTTGGCTTTTTGTACGACCAGTTTGGTAGTCGTTACGAGGGCTGGACATGCAAGAAACATCACCCGCTCATCACAAGTGGTGAACGTCCCGAGCAGGTTGAGGCCCAACCAAAAGCCAAGCCCGTCGCATGGCGAATACGGTCTTTGGAAAAGGACGCCGCGGGCACATGGTTTTACCAAGACAAGCGCCCTCATCTATTCACCTTTGAGGATACGCGGTGCGAGGTTCAGCGTCTCTACACCTCTCCCCCCAAGGTCACGGAGGAGATGGTGGAGCGGACACCAGACGGTTGACCCATCTCGTGGCCTACCTCGGTGGTGTCTTGATGGGGTTTGTGCTGAGTTTGTCGGTGCAGAAGTACCGCGGCCCACCTGTGCGGTGGGTGTATCAGGAGGAAAATGACGACGCTTGAGTTTCCAATTCCTGACCCGCCGCCGAACCTCGGTAGGAAACTTGACTCCGAGGAGATCGCTAGGGAAATCTTCAACGGCAAGGTGTCGGCCGAATGGGTGAGAACGAAGCTCAAGGCAGGTCGAGTGCGGCGGCGGTTGGTGCGATGCGGTTGTCGAGATGCCCAGATCCACGGCGACGGGTGTAAGCACGGCTTGTGTGTCCGGCTTCACTCCGGGTTCCCGGAGGTCGTGCGGGTGCGACGCCAGTTGATTCCCAACCGGCGATGCTTTCCGTCGAAACGGCGGCGGGTGCCAGCGTGACACTGGCGGAAGTTGTTGCCGAGTATGAGCGTCGACGCATCGAGGCGGAGCGCATTGGGGCAACGGCGCCGTCTCTGGCGAAGGTTTACGGTGCGGTTATTGACGATTTCAGCGGGATCGACGGCGAAGGTATGCCCCCGACAATGGTGGACTGCAACACCGCGGCGTTCCACCTTGGCGTGACCCCGACGACGGTGGCGCGCTGGGCGAAGGCCGGGCGGTTCGATGGCGCGGTGAAAACGAGCGGTAAGTCTGGCGAGTGGCGAATTCCCCTCGCTTCTGTGACGTTGGTGAAGCCACAGCCGAAGACAACAAAGAAGCTTTGGAGGCCGGCATCATGACCCCGAAGAACCGACTGTATCAAAAGCGCGGACGGTACTATGCGGATTTCCGAGACTACGCCCCCGAGGGCGGTGGACTTGAGGCGCTAATCCCTGCCACAGCTCGCCCTCGACGCGCAACGGAGGATCCAACCGAGGCGATGCGGATCTTGGCCGTAAGACTCGATACGCTCGAAGGCATCCGGCTGGGAAAAACCGAGGCGAAAGCGCTATCTCCCCTGCTCCGTGAGTACGCCGTCTACCACCTCAAGGCCAAGGCCCGAGCGGTCCGCGAAAGCACAGTGGAACGTGACGAGCTGTCGTTGCGGCACGCGGTGGAATTCTTCGGCGAAGAGACGCGGTTGCGCGACATCACCGTCGCTGGGCTGACCGAGTTCTTGGATTTCCGAAGTCAGCAACCGGGAAGCCGTACGGGGTCGACCCTGGCAGCTCAAACGCAGCGCCACGAACTCACCGCGCTCTCGAGCTTGTTCAAGCGGGCAGTGGCCGAGGGAGCGGTGTCTCAGAATCCAGCCGCGTTCATGCCCGACAAACCTCGGGTCGAGCGAGAGGAGCCCGAGTATTTGGAGATGCACGAGGCGGCGCGACTGATACGAGCGGCGTTCGCTCAGGATTCCGAGCCTCACAACCGAGCGGTGCCGTTTCTCGGGCCACTGACGGCGACGCTCCTGTACACCGGCTGTCGACGTCATGAAGCGTTCGGGTTGGAAGTCCGGGATGTGGATTTCACTAATCGCCTCGTGCACGTGCGTGCAAACGCCTGGCGGCCGTTGAAACGCGGGCACCACCGAACGGTGCCACTGTGGCCGAAGCTGCGGAGAGTCTTGCGCGTGTATCTCAAGACGCATCCCACTGGCGAGGGCCTGCTCTTTCCGAACGAGAAGGGGCGGATGCTCTCTGATACTCGGGAGAGTCTCCGCGTTGCGGTGGCGGCAGCGAAGATCGAGAAGCGCGTCACCACGACAACGCTCCGGCACACCTACGCCGCGGTGCGTCTGCAAACGCTTGACCACGGTGAGCCGATCTCTCCCTACACAGTCATGCGGGAGCTCGGGCACGGTTCGCTCGGCATGATCGAGCGGCACTATGGCCACCTGTTGCACGTTCGGCATCGCCGGCCGAGCGTCGAATACAAGGACGACGTCTTGGAGATCAGAGGGGTGAAAGGTGCGTAGGAAGACACACCGGATTTTTTCGTTACCCGTTTGTTACCCGGCTTGTTACCGAACGCGAAAAAGACGGACGCCGAGGCAAGCGAGCGAGAGGGTGTATCCTGTTGTCAGGCGGGTAGATGCCCAAGGTGAGACTCGAACTCACACGGGATTGCTCCCACCGGATTTTGAGTCCGGCGCGTCTGCCATTCCGCCACTCGGGCCTAACTTCCTGTTCTACAGTACCTTGCGACGCTTCGTCGCGCGTCAGTTCCCGCCCCTGATGGGCTCCACGGTGACGTCTCGGTGCCATCAGGCCACCACCTCGAGATGCCCACGCTTGACGGGACGGTAGGATACCCCCTCTGTGCGGGCCGCGCTACGGTCTCGCAGCAGGTGCCCGTACACGCGTTCGATCAACGTCACGTTCCGGTGCCCGAGCTCGCACGCCACCGTCCACGCCGACACCGGGTGTCCGCCGTCCAAGCTCTGCAACCGGGCCGCGGTGAAGGTGTGTCTCAGGCCATGCACCGTGATCGGCGTCGCGATGTCGGCCGCCTCCAACGCCCCGGTGAGCAATCCGCGGATGTCGCGATACATCCGGCCGGCGGGACTCGGGAACACCAGGCCCTCGTCCCGATCGCCGATCCATGGGACGAGTAGCGCACGCAACTCCGAGAACAGCGGCACGATGCGGTGCGACGTGGCCGTCTTGAGGTGCGGCCGATACGTGTTCGGCCGCACATGGACGAGGTTGCGGTCGAGATCCACGTCAGACACGAGCAACCCCATCGCTTCATTGCGACGCATCCCCGTGTAGCACAAGACGGCGAGCCGTACCTGGCGATCAGGAAGATGTCGACTCGGTTCGCGGTCAAGACGGGCGGCTGCGTCGAGGAGCGCCGCGACGTCGTCCCGTTCGAGATACGCCGTCTGCGTTGCCTCGCGCTTCCGTCGTCTTTTGCGGCCGGCAAGGGGATTCATCGGAATAATTTCGAGTTCGGCCGCGGACGTGAGCAACGCCGACAGCGCGCCCAGCTCCATGTCGCGCGTCCGTTGAGAGACTGGCGCGTCTCGTTTCCGCCACGCATGATACCGCGCTCCGTCCCCGCGCGTGATGGCGTTCAACCGAATACCACCACCGTCGAAGAACTCGAGTACGTGCCCCAACGCACCACGCTCCCGCTCCAACGACACCGCACGAATCTCATCCCGCTTCTCTTCGAGGTAGCGGTCATGGAACGCCGCGAGGGTGGGCACTTCTGGCGTTGCCGTCTCAACGACGCCGTCTGCGCGATTCCGGTAGAACTTCCGTCTGGCGAGGTACAGGTCCATAGCTTCGTCAGAGTCGTGCGTCGCACTCCGCGACCCCGAGGGCTTCAACGCTTCACGGCCGCCACCGACGCTGCGGAAGTCTCCATAGAAGCCCCGCCCGCGACGGTAGTACGGTCCCTGCCGTCCAGTCTTCATGCAACCCTCCGTTTCATGAACGCCTCAATATCACCCGCCGGCACGATCCAGCGCCCCCCCTTCCCTGGCGAGGTCTTCCGCGCGTTGGGAAAGTGCTTCCCTGCCTCGCACCAATGCGTCACCGTCTTCGCGGTCACACCGCACGCGCGGGCCGCATCGGTGGTGTTGTAACTCAACCGGGGCTGCCCGGTGTCGCGCTCGAGCGACCGCAAGTCGGCGACGACTTCAGCGTAGACCTCAATCGCTGGCACGAGCGTACCCGGCATCGTGTTCTGTTTCCGCGCCGTGTATTTCGTCACCACCTCGTCGCGCGTCACGTTGGCACCGACCGCCGTTTCGACGGATAGCGTCGCGGGTCGGGCACCAACCTTCTCAGTGCCTTAAAGCACAGATCGGTCACCGAGACGCAACAGGACAGCGCAGATGTGCTTGCACACCGAACCTCGGGCAACGTGATCGCCGCAATCGCAAATTGGTCCGCTGTCGGCAATGTGAACGGCGGGCGATGCAGGCGGACGTTGTCGACAACCTGTTCCAGCCGGCCGTGCCGATCGGCGTCGATTAGGTCCTCGATCTCGAGCGTGCCGTTCTTGAAGAGACGTAGGGTCTCCAACGCGCCGGCCTTCATCAGCTTCACAATCACGGCCTCGCGATACTGCGCCTCGCCCTTCTTGGTCGTCTTCAAGGCGCGCTCGATCGACCCGACGCCTTTGACATAGCGTCGAACCCGCCACGTTTTACTACCCGGCACCTTCCGGATGCTCACGACGCCGCCTCCAGTTGTTCGGTGATCCATGCCCGCACGGGGTTTCTCGTACCACCGTACGGTACTGTGGCCGAGCCGCACCCGTCCAGCCTTGAGGTGCTTTTTCACCCAACTGACGGTGACCGTGTCGTTGAAACATTTGGCCACCACCTCCTCGGCCGTCATCAACCGCCCCAAGTCGGGAGGCGGTTCGGGCACGGTGTCCTCACGGGGTGCCATCTTCAAGACAGTCAAATTTCCTCCTCTTCTTCATTGACCCACCGCACAGGTGGGCCGCGGTACTTCTGCACCGACAAACTCAGCACAAACCCCATCAAGACACCACCGAGGTAGGCCACGAGATGGGTCAACCGTCTGGTGTCCGCTCCACCATCTCCTCCGTGACCTTGGGGGGAGAGGTGTAGAGACGCTGAACCTCGCACCGCGTATCCTCAAAGGTGAATAGATGAGGGCGCTTGTCTTGGTAAAACCATGTGCCCGCGGCGTCCTTTTCCAAAGACCGTATTCGCCATGCGACGGGCTTGGCTTTTGGTTGGGCCTCAACCTGCTCGGGACGTTCACCACTTGTGATGAGCGGGTGATGTTTCTTGCATGTCCAGCCCTCGTAACGACTACCAAACTGGTCGTACAAAAAGCCAAACACTGCCGGTTCTCCACAGAAACCACACTTGCCTTTGTCCGTAGACCCCTGCGATGCGTTGTCAGGTTGGGCCACAGAACGGCTTTGTAGGTACTCTCGGTACTCCTCCTCCATCTTGGAAAGGTCGGCCACTTGGATGCGGAGTCGTTCGATTTCTTCTCCCTCGGTATGGGCGGCACGATGATTCCAAAGCTCAACCGCTTTATCGAACGTGTCGCCATCAACGAATGGGTTGACCGCGCAGTCGTTGTCATCTTCATCGCAACCGATTTGAAAGCTCGCCCCCCGATATTGAGGCTCCACGACGTACGGGTCTCCACCGCAGAACGGACACGGTGAAGGCTTTCCGTCGGGAGCCCCGTTCACATCGGGTTGTCTATCCGGCAATTCGCGCACTGGCATCCGGTCGGATGGTACATCGGGCATCACCTCCTCCGTGTGACTTACGGTCGTCACGGTTTCTGGTTCGGGTTTGTCGGACTCAACGTGAACGTAGTTTGCCTCTGGGGGCGCAGGGTCGGGACGTTCAGAGTTAAACGTCTGGTCTGGGTCTCCTCCGGTTGTGTACTTCGTTGGAGGGTCTGGTGGAAACTCATGGTCGTAGTCAGTCATGCCCCTCCTGCTCTCGGTTGAGTGTGTCACGGAGACCCACACGGAAACCCTCGCAATAAGCCTGTTGTGTTCCAGTCTTAACGAACGCTGCCGCATCACTTGCCGTCGTCGCGATACTCTCTATGTCCTCATCGGTCAGTCTCTCCCATAACGGTCCTTCCGGCGCGTCTCCTGGGGTGCTGGTGGCGAGGGCGGCGCTCAGTGCCTCGCCGATAATTTCCTCACGATGACTAGCTGTGGCGTTGTTACGTGGATACTGACCGAGATAGAGAAATGCGAACTCGTACAGACCGAACCCGCCACGTTCCGCCAACCGCTCAAGACTCTGCTCTTTACCGTAGCGTTCGCTGTAGGTCGTATATGCCTGCTCGGCAGCATCCCACGGAACACCCAGCGCGAAGCCCTGGATTGGGAATCTCTTTCGCAGCCCGTCAGGGTTAGAGGTGTCAGTCATCCAGACTTCCGCCGTTTCGCGTTGCGGTTCTCTCTCGCCAATTCCTCGATGCTCGGGATCAAAAATCTCGGCTCACAGTCCAACGCTTCGCCGATCTCCCATAGCAGGGCGAGGCTGACATTGAACCGGCCGGTTTCCAGGTTAGCCACGTGCGATCGCGTGACATGCAGCGCGTCGGCCAAGTCCTGCTGGGTGACGTCACGCTCCTGCCGTGTCTCGCGTATAGCGATGGCGGTGAGATCATTCGCGGTCACCGGGTACACCAATCGACGCTTCCGGTTGGTGCGTATCACTTGAACACCGCTGATTTTACGAGACAGATCCCAAGCCCGATCCCCGCTCCGACGAGCGCCTGCCCCTCGTAGAGCGAAGCGACTATCGCCCCCCCGCCGGCACACGCGCCCAACTGGGGGATCTCGTCACCAAAAAACTTCCAGAGGTTGAACTCGAGCCGCGCCTCGTGTCGGGCGACGAGGGTCATGGCGCCGTCCCGTTGATGCTTGAGGGAGACGACCAACGCCTCGGCTTCGTCCAACCGCGGCTTGATCAGCGCGTTCTCCGCTCGTGTGCCGTCTAAGGCGGTTTGTGTGATAGCGAGTTCGTTGCGGAGCACGGCAGACACCTGTTGTTCCAACTGCAGAAATTTGCGTACCGGCGCCGTCAGCGTGTCAATGTCGATGTCCGCGCGCGCGGCGTCGCGCAACACGGTCACGGTGTCCGTTCGTTGGCTCGCTCGCTCCCGGTCGGCTTCCAAGCGACGATTGTGGTTTGCGAGGGCATCGAGCCGTGTGTGGACCGTAGCGGAATCGGCTTGGAATCGTTCCAGCCGCGGTTTGAGTGCTGCGTTCTCAAGCCGCAGCGAATCACCGTCAGCCTTGAGGTCCGTGCCTCTCGCGGTGTGGAACCAGTTGGAACCCACCAACAGAACCACGAGGGCCACGATCAAGAGCAGGGCGTTGCGGCTCATGTCCATACCCCACTCTCGGTCTGCGCCTCACGGGTGTCGCGCGTCCAGGTATCTTCGCGGCCGTCGCGGTGCTCGGCGATCCACGCCCGCATGTATGCCTGAACCTCGAGATACCAACGGCCCCGCTGTCCGAAGATCCGCACCGCGAGGTGGCTATCCTTCACGTCGCTGCGAACGCGCTCGTGTTCGTGCCCGTGGCGTTCCGTCTTGGCGAGGCCCATGTACTCGCGTATCTCGCCCGATGCGATCGCACGTGGGAGGTAGAGCCACCACGGCTCCATCGTGATCACCAACTTGTCGGCGATGCAGAGGCGGGAGGGCGTTGTGTGGTATCGCTTCGCCAAGAACCGCGAGTGAAACAACGCCTCGTTGCCCCAACAGGGTTTCTCACTTCCGACGCTACCCCGAGCAGACCCCAAGCGCCGACGAACGGCCCACCGAGAGACGGTGACCGTCCCGTGACCGGACTTGAAATCCTTGTGCTCCCAGCGCGCCCATGCGTGCCGCTTGAGATAGCACCACCACCCTTGAAGCCAGTAGAGAATGCCAGCCCCGACCCACGGGTGCCGCTCGCCCTCCTCGCCGTCCATGTTGGGCTTGCCGAGATACCCGATGTCGTGCACGAAGAACAGCACCCACAGCCACGGTTGCCACGGGAACCCGTACAGCCGGCTCCACGCCTCTGCCACAAACCACGGATGGAGCCAGAAGGCGTGGACGCCGAACAGGACCGACTTGCTGCCGACCTTCACTTGGCCCCCACAATCCGCAAGAACTGCTCGAGCGTGAAGTGTCTCGGGAGCCGGGTCATTGAGTATCCCCAGTGTTTGAGCTCCGCATCGATGATCAGCAGCGCGTCGTCGCGACTGAAAACGGCACCTCGTCAGTGTCGCGGACAGGTGCTTGCTCGTGTTGATACGCCCGAGATTCCAACCGGCTCCCGTTCACGACCAGGGACGCCGTGCGGTTGACCGCTGCGCCGCGATACCGGTGCTTTGAGCAAATGGCTGCCAAGACGTTTACCTGTGCTAGGCTTGCGGCCTCGATGTCTCCTTGTTCGGCGGCCCGCCTCTGTTTCATCGACACGCCGCGTACCAAGGGGCGGAACAGGCCGATCCCGACATCGGCATTTTCCTCGATGGCGGACGATCCTTTGTTCCGCCCCATGTGTGGCGGCGTGTAGAGATCGAACAACCCTCCGTCTCGATTGAGTTGCGACGCTACAAGCATGACCACGCGCCGCTCAATCGCGATCGTCTTGAGCTCCTGCACAAGCGCCGCCACCTCTTCACGTTCCTGTGCCACACGGTGGATGTGGTCGAGCACGACAACTTTCGGGACTCGGCCCGTGTGCTGGTCGAACGCCCACCGGATCTCCTCGCCAATGCGGCCGATGTCGAGACGTGTGAAGGTGGAGAAAGTGACCGTGTCGGATTCCAGTAGCATGCAAAACTCACGACGCAACTCGTCTTTCTCGTCTGGCGTGAGATCATCAGAGAACGTGCGGAGCTCGTCGTACCGCAGACGTAACGCCGCCCATTTACGGACCAGCTCGTCCGCCGACATCTCGGTGCCGAAGTAGAACGTCGGCACCCGATCCTCCCAGAGCCGTGACAGAAGGTTGAGAAGAAGTGTGGTCTTGCCGTTTCCTGGACGAGCGCCGACAACGTACAACCATCCAGCGATCAGCGGGCCGAACGACCGATCGAAGTCCCGCCACCCCCACGAGGACACGCGTTGTTGTGATCCCATTGCAGCGATCGCCGCTTCTGCGATCCGGCGGTTGCGTTCCACTTTGGTTTCAAGCTCGGGAGTCCCATCTTCGGTAGGCGCGGGAGATTGATCGGTAGGTGGAGAAGATTCTGGCGTGTAGCGAGCGACCGACGCCGCGACGCGTTCAAGCTCACGGTCTTCGAGCTGAGGCCGGCACCGCCCTAGGTTCTCGGCCTGGAGCATCGCCAAGATCGCTTCTTGTGATGCTCCCCGACGCCGGGCCGATCCCGCGAGACTCGTGAGCATAGCGTTGCGTTGGCCTTCGGGGAGTATGTCCGGCAACTCGCGAGGCGTCGCCGGTGCCGCACCACTGATACCGCCAGCGGCGATGAGCGCCTGGACCTTCGGGGGCAGTGGAAATAGGTCGAGCCCTTTCTGCTCTGCTCGATATCGCTCGCCACTCGGATGGATCGACGGCGGCACGAGGACATACCCCGCGTCCGCACGGACATCTATGTGCGGCGAAAGCTTCACGTTCGTGATGAACCCGCCGGGGTGCTGGAAGTAGAGGTGCTGACCACGGGGCGTGAGGACGTACATCGTCGGCTGCGAGAACAACCCCAGCGCCTGCGCCTCGCCATCAGCCTCTGGACCGTCAAGGTCGATCACCACCATGCCGGCTTTGCCGGGAACGGTCGCGAGGTTCGCGTTCGGGGTTTCTGCCCACCACGCGCGGATCTGCTGCTCGTCGGTTGTTGCCTCATGGAACCCGCGCACCGTGGCTGGCTCCTTCGCCCGTGGACGACACGGAAAGACGGGCCATTGTCTCGCGGCGTACCCGAGTGCTGCGCGCAGGAGCCTAGACATTCGGGTAGTCAGGGAACGCGAGCTGGGAATTTGGATCCAACGCCGGGTCCCATTTTGCATATGTCTCGGCGAATCGACTGACGCTGATGTATTGTGGGTCGGTCTCGTTGAGATATCGCCGAAGCCTCGGCACCACATGATCAGCGCCGTGGGTGTCGTGGATTGGTTTAAGGAACTTTGCCAGCTTACCAGCAATCGGCGGTGCCCCCATGACCTCTTGCCAGAGATTACAGTACGGGGTCATCCAGGTCGTTCGCGGAGCGACAATTCTTTTACCTTCTTCTATATCCCTTCTTCTCCTTTGTGTACCTTGCTGTGCCCTTTCTATGCCCTTCGCTGTGCCCTTCGCCGTGCCCTTCGACTGGATAACACCGTTAACGACAGAGGGATAAGCTGTGTCGTTGGTGTGCCCTTTACTGTGCCCTTTTTGGGACACACCCTGTGCCCTTGCTGTGCCCTTCGCTCTGCCCTTCGACTGGTAAGTGTCATAATTGACAAGGAGATAGACGGTGCCATTGCTGTGCCTTCTTCGGCACACGATCCGGCCATCGCTCATGAGCCATTCGAGGAACCGGCGGACGCGCTTGACGGACCACTGCCAGCGGTCGGCAAGATATCGAAGCGAGGCGAGGAATTCGCCGCGGGCGAGCGGAAACCGTTCCGTCCCGATCGCACGGACATGAGGGGCATAGGCGGCCGCGCGGATCATATACTCCCATGCTTCCCAGCGAGAGAACTCTCGCGGTTCACGCCAGAGCGGATCGGCATCGGCCTTTCGACTAATCTTGATGAAGCCGTGCCGGTCTGCTTCGGCCTGCGGATCGTGCGACCCATCACCTTCCGGTGCCACAGATCGTGGCAATCCACGCAAAGCCATCCCGTCGGTCCTTTATCTGCGTCGGCTTTGAAAAACTCCCGAGGCCAATAGTGGTGGTTCTCGCAAAACTCCTCTCGCCCGCACCATTCACAGATGCGCTCTTCCGCCCATTCAATCACCTCCATGACGTCGAGATCGGCACCGTCGTGGGGCTGAAACACTCGACCGTTGTATTCCGCAAACCTCCGGCAATCCCAGCAGTAGTAGCCCCAGTGTGGGTACGCCTGCCCGTTCACGACGCAGGCTGGCCGCTCGGAGCGGATCGGGCGTCCACGGCGGATGCAGGACTCAAAAGGGCAAATCGTCGTCTTCACCCTCGACGCCGTCGTAGTCGTGCATGGCGCCGGTCTCGTCCTTGCCGTCCGTCGCCCGATCCTTGAACCGCTCGAAACCTTCGACCGCGATCGCCTCCATGCCCTTCGGCAACCGCATGATCGACGTGATGTCCGTATAGCCGCGGTCGTTCTCGACCGTTTGAACCAACGCTGGGACACCCACCATGAGCTCGACGTCGATGCCGTTGCGCGCGTCGTCCTCGCCATAGGGCTTCCCACGCCAGGATTCGAGGAACGCCCGCAACGCCGCCTTTTTGTGCATCGAGAGCGTCAATCGACGAGAGACCAGAAACCGCTTGCCCTGTGCGTCCAGTTCGGCGATCTGAAACCAGACGCGGATCTTGTGCTGATGTTTTTCTTCGTTGTTATAGGTCGTCTTGACGACGCCGAGATCGGCCACGTCGCAGCACACGGCCACATGTTGCCCGGCCGGGGCCTGCGGTGGGGTCTCGTTCTTTGCGATGATGGTCATAGTTGAACCGTCTCCATCCGAACGTGATCCTTGAGTTTCTCGTCAATGCGAGCGTCGATCCGTTTCATCGCGACGTTGAGCAGGTGATCCGCGAACCGTCGGAGGTCGCCGCGCGTCATCGTGAGCACCTCGTCGTCCTTCGCGTGCGGTTCGAGCAGGTCGGTGCCTTCGTGACTCGCGGCGCTTTGACCTGTGCCCATCAGTTCCTCACTTCCTCGAGCATCTTCTTGGGGTCTGCGCTCTCCATCGCTGATCCATTTCCGTGACGACCGTCTCGGCGACCAAACTCTTGATCACCGTCCGTCGTTCCTTGCGTTTTCGCCACGCATCGACCGCGAGAATCACTACGACCGGGATACCAGTCACCACGTAGGCGAGTACCCACCCAATAGCGACCGACGGCGGGTGCAAGTTCACCACGAGGCACTCCCGCCACGCGATAGCCACCGAGCCCAGTCGCGTACCGCTTCCTTGATCCGACACGGGATGCACATCCGCCACACCCGAACCCGACGTCGACGGGTGAGCGCGCGGCCGCAACAGATGCAGGGGCCGGTCACTTCGCAGGCCACATCTTCTGTGTGGCGAGCACAAGAATTGGCAACCGCGAGTTGCTGTTTCCGTATTCTGTCCAGTTGTAGCGACGCAGTCGGCCGATTTGCCGCTTGTTGGGCATGGGAAAAGCGACGGTTGGCGTGATTCCGTTCCAGTGCTGTCGGCAAGACAGAGCAATCGCCCGCGGAGCCAAGGCGGGAATGTGTGACTCCCGAAACACGTTCGCGATAATGACGGCGATCATCTCTGCGCGCTTCAGCGCGTGTGGCTTGTTCGTTTCAATGGCCTCGTTGAGTAGCGACATCACGTCTTCGGTTTTAGACGGTGCAGATCCTGTCAAGAGCGTAAGCATCCATTTCGCAACCGTAGAAGCGGGACACTTGGCCTTGACTCCTGGCACCGTCGCGATGTCGCCCTTCAACGCCGATTCGTCACTGGTGTTGAGCCACTCAATCAACTGGGAACCACACCCCGGCCAGGCCATGACTTTGTTCGTCGCTGGCAACGCTCGACGGTGGTTGAGGTCAAGAAAAAGTTTTCGTTCCACATCGAAAGACGAAATGCGGTACACCCTCGCTTCGATGGGGATGCCGGCCATGCGATGTGCCTTCCACCGCTGTTGACCATCCACAATCCATCGGGACCCATCGGCCCGTTCGGCAACAACAATCGGGTCAAGCTGTTGGCCGCCATCCTCAAGCGTCCGGGCTAATGCATACACCCATGGTCGTACCTCACCGCGCTGGTAACGTTTGTCGATCTGTAGCGATTCAAGGCCGCTCACAGATATCGTGACTTTGCGGTAGCTCCCGAGCTCGTCCTTGGTCACCGCCAGGAGTGCACGGCCTTTTCGCTTCTGTTCTCGAGCGATCTTTTTCTTACGTCGTTGGGTGGTCGCCATCGACATGCTCCAATCTCTTGATCAAACGCCGAATGATTTTCAGCAAGACGTTCATTTCGCCTTCTTCGAATCCTGCCGGCGAAAGCTTCTTGGCTTCCCTGATTGGCCGCGCAGCGTCGCGCAAGAGTTGCGATCGCGGGTCCTTCGATTTCTTGATGTGGACTTCAACGGATGGGGGATCGTCTAGGGTTTCGGCCACGGCTTCTTCGACGATCGCTGCGGTAATGTTACCGTCGCCGGCTTTCTCAACGGCCAGCTCCCACACCACGGGTTGTTCTTCGGGTTCGAGTTTGGTGAGAGGACGGGCCTGGGCTTCGTTGGCTGGAATTTGTACGCAATTGCGTACAATCAAATTCTCCACCACTCTGGCGCCCGCGATCAATTCGTAGGCACGTTGACGGCCCAAGTCGCATTGGGCTCTGCAATAGGCGTCGAATGTGTCGTACTCGACGGCATAGATGCCATCGTCGCGCATTTCGCGGAGTGCGTTGCCCGTGTTGACGAAACTCTGGAGTCCGCGCCCAATGACCGCGTTTAGTTCCTCGTAGCGTGTCCGTGCAAGTTGTGTCGTCATAGCCGGAATTCGTCGTCGCCCGCCGCGATCAACTGGTACTCCATACCGATGGCGATGAGCTTGGCACGTCGCAGCGGCAACCACGTCGTGCGGCACTTATTCACCCGAAACGCTTCCTCGATTGCGTCCTCGGTGATGTCGGCCTGTTGCGTCTCGGAGATGAGTTCGGGTGTGAGGTCGCGTGATCGCTGCGTTACTTCCCGCAGCCGCGCATGGAAATGCTCAACGATGTCAGGCCGGTCGCTGTTCGCAGCCGTCGCGGCCATCGTCAACACGTCGGCGAGCGGCCCGCATCGTCCACTGAAATAATCCTCGGCCGTGCGCTCTGAGATCTTCTTCAACGAGGCGTACCGTTGAAACACCAAACGGCTGGTGACGCGTTTCCCGTTGGCGCCCCAATGACGCCGGCGTAGAGTGGTCGCCATGTCAGCACACACCCAACCATTCATCTACCCGCTGGCATTCGGCCAAGGCTGCCTTCGCCGATTCGTACCGCTCAGGCAGAGGAGCATGCGCGACGTCGACATCCGGAGGAGGATGAACCGAGACAGCAACCGATGTCGTCATGACAACACGCGCCGACCGTTGTGCCACCGATACCGATGCTCGGATGTCACGGCTGTCCGTCTGCAGCGGGGCGAGCAAAACCGTTGTCTATGCCAGCTTACAAAAAAGGGAGCCCCGCAGTGTGCACACTTAACGCTCGTCTTCCTCACAGGGCGCTGCCGCACCCTCTTGCGGCGGCGATGATCGTCCGTATTGGCTTTCCGCAATGGGGGCATTCGTACAGGGCTATCTGGCGGTGAGACGCCCAATACTTCCAGCGGCATTGTGCGCTGCAAAACTTCTGAACCCTCGGTCGGTACGGGAGAAACAGGCGGTCGCAATTCAGACACCGCTTCTCTTTGTTCCCATTTTTGCGCGACATAGAGCCGCACCTCGTCTATCGTCTGAAAGCACAGGGCGCCCTTCCAGCGGTTACACAGCTGGCAGACGGGCAGGAAGTTCTCAGTCCGGTTGTCTTGGGAGTACGCGTAGGGGACGGCATGGTCCCAATGAATCACGAGGCGGTGCGACTTACCGTCGATTGCCACCCGCAACCCGAAGGATCGCTCGCAGTAGGCGCAACGATAATCGAACGCCTCCAGCAGCTGGATGGGCTCAGACATCCGCTTGGTCTGCCGGATTGAGTTTCGGTGTTGCCCTCCACAGCATTGAAACCGCCCCCCGACAACCAGGCCGGCGCCGCTTCGCCGCGCTTGGAAGGCGCCGCCGGATGTCCTACTACATGACGGGCAGTGGGCTCGTGGGATTTGGACGTTGCCATAAACCGCCAGATGCGGCGCCTCATGAGCGGAACCGGGGTCTCTTGGCGTTGCCAACGCATTGCCGGGCAGGGCATCGCATTTGGCTCTTGGGGCCGTTGTCATGGGTTAGGACGCAGCCGCGGCTTGCTGCTTGATGATGTACCGCTCAACGCTCTGGCGGGTCACGTACCACCAGCGACCGAGTTCCTGACCGCCCTCGAGCTGTCCCAGGAGGATCCGGCGCCGCACCGAGTCCTGGGTCATCTCCAGGAGGGCGGCCGCCTCGACGAGGGTCAAACGGTCGGTCTTGCTGGACTCTGCCATAAATCCTACCTTGGGAGGTTAAGCGCACGCGATTGTTGCGTGTGTTTCACGTGAAACAACTTAGTTCTGTGTCACAGAACAGTCAAGGGGGTGAATTCTGGGGGCTCCACAGGCCACCGAAACCGGTGAGCGGCTAGACCTGGAATTCGGAGAGAGGGTAGGGTGGGGCCTTGCGAGGGTTCGCTCGCTACGAGGAAAGCGGGCGTTCAATCAGCGCCGCGTCCTAAACGAGGTCAGCGAGGCGTTGGACAGGACAGAGGTTTACGCCTCGTCTGTCGCCACGAATTGGAAGAGCGGTACGGTGCCTCACCGGGACGTGATCCGGGAATTAGCTCATGTGTTGGAAGTAGATCCTGGCTGGCTGGCGTTTGGCAAACACTCACAAGCGCCGACGCCCGGCGGCTGGGCGCCCGATGTAGAAAAGAAGGGCCTTACAGCAGCCGAAGTCCGGCGGAAGCACGCAAAGAGGCGACGGCGCGGTGGCGGCGGTGACGAATCAGAGAGCGAGGCGGGATAGCGTCCCAAATGCTATCGGGAACCGCCTGAAAGGCAGCGCGATCAAGGATCGCCCGGACGTCGTATTCGTCGAGGTGTCGTTGCAGAAGGAAATGGGGTTGGGCCGAGCGATCGACCGTCAGGGAGTCGAACGGTTGGGCGCCCGCTTCGGGAACGGGCCGGGTGATCATGTACAAATCGTCGGGTAACTCGTTGTATAAGATGGGCATAGGCGTCTCCGGTAGAAACTGACCCCGAATAGAGGCCGAATCGAAGATTACGACAGGGTACACCCGCCCGGAAGTGGTGTGCTGGGCCATAGGATACTCCTATGGTTTGAGGACTGCGTGTGCCCGGACGATTACTGAACGGGAGGAGTTGTAGCGATATCGCAGACGGGGAACGATTACTGTCCCCAAAACCAGATGTAACGAGGAGGGGGTTTCGTTACATCTGTGAGGGGGAAGATGGCTTGACCGAAAAGGAGGTAGATCAAATGCGCAGATTCCTTGCCTGCATTGCGCTCGTCGTCGTTAGTTGTGCCGGGGAACAAGAACTGGAAGGATCTACCGGCCCCGACGGAGACGAGGAGACGCAAGGTGACATGGATATCAGCGGCCTCCCGTAGGCGCTCCATCACGAGAGTCCGCCTTCCATGCTTCGCCTCAGGGCGTCGCGTCTCCGCGCCCCTCACGACACCCCTCCCTCCCCCGCCAGCACCCGCTCGTGGGCCTCGTTCGCCGTCACGATGCCACCTCTGCTGGCTCGGCTGCTGGAAGGCTCTTACGAATCGCTTCGGCGCGAGCCACTACCCAGTCAATCGTCCGAGTGCGAAGGAGCTCCGACTCGGTTGTCCTATCCGCACTCGCAACGAATCGCAGATCGGCCTTCTCCGACTGCGACACTTTGCACGCGGCAGTCTCGTTCCTCGGCTCGGCTTGCATATTCGGGTCCATTTTAACCATCTTTTACCATTGGTTTACCTAGTGACTGTGCGGGTTTATGTGGCGCTGACTGTGGTATACTAAAGGTTTACAACAAACATGTCAACCCAGGGTTTACGAACAACTCCATTTCCCAGTTACAAAGAAGCGACGGACCGACTCTTGAAAGCGCCCGGCCTGAAGGATCTGGCCGAGGCAACGAATGCGTCGCACCAGAGTGTGAAGCAGGCTCGATTGGATGAGGGTGCCACGGGGCACCGCAGTCCGCCGGAGGGGTGGGCAGAAGGTTTGGGTCGGCTCGCCAGGAAGCACGTCGAGGAATTATTGGAACTCTCAGATCAACTGGAGAAGGTCGCGAAGATTGGCCCTAACGGAGATTGGCCGCCGCCCGACACACGCCCAGCCAGTGCACTAACCGACGACCCGACACCGGTAGATGACCGGGTACACGAAGCCGAGGAGACCGAGGCCCGGATCCGCCGGGAGGAGGCGCGCAAGCGCGAGCAGCTGGAAGCTGCGCTGGAGCGTACCGAGGCGGAGCTGGAGCGGCTGCAGGCAGCAGCCGACCTCACCGACCCCGACGTGTCCCCGATCCAGTCAGCGCCGGGCTGGCGGGACGAAGACTACGAGTCCGTCAGACGCTACGAGTCCGAGGATGTCCGGCTAGCGGCGGGAACCGGAACGTTCGCCGACCAAGAGCCCGTCGCCGGTGAGGTCAAATTCCGCACAAGCTGGCTGCGCAAGCAAAGGCTGAGGGCCAAGGACGTCTCCCTGGTCGATGTATCAGGCGATAGTATGGAGCGCACGATCTTCGACGGAGACGCGGCGCTGGTCGATGAGACTCGCTGCGCACCGCGCAGCGGCTGGATCTACGCGCTACGGACGGACGAAGGCCCGGTGGTCAAGCGTCTCCGCAAACGCAAGCACCGCTGGTGGGCGGACAGCGACAACGAAGAGTACGAGCCGCAGCCGCTCGATGATCGAGCCCGAATCATGGGGCGCGTCGTCTGGTGGGCGCACACGGATAAGGGGTGAGGGCTCTGACGCATTGTCAACAATTCCTCTGAGATTTGGGCCAGAGACGGCCCGCCTTGACCTCGCTGTCCCGTGGTGCATCTTCGGAGCTGGGGACAGCAGCCTGGGCAGGAGTGTTACACCCCTGCCAGGCGCGTAACCCTATGAATATAGGAAATTTAAGGTGGGCTCTGCTGGGGGGGTGTTACAGGGGTGTTTCACGAGATGTGGGGCCGGATGGCCTAATCAACGCGACCGAGAGGGCACTGTGCCTACCTACAAAGTCATCGAGAAGAAAAAGAAATCGTTCATCTCGGGCCGACTCACTTCTGGGGACCTCGAGAACCTCATTAATCACACCGCAAAAGACGGATGGACGCTTGATCGGATCGTTGCCGGGGACACCGCTCGGTTTATGGGGCTGGGCGACAAAGACGTTTTCCTCCTGATTTTTCGGAAGGACGATCGGTGAAACGATCCCTTTTCCTTCGGACCCTAGGGGCCTGCGTGTCATTTTTGTTGCTTCCGGATATTGCCAACGGCCAGGATATCGTAGCCATGGGCGATTGGTTCTACCAAGAGTCGTTAGATCCGATCACGGACGCCAACGCGTCGCGGGCCGTCACGCAGGACGAGGCCGAAAAGTGGATCTTGGCGATTTATTGCGTCGAGGGCACATTCAGCGTGGGCGTAATGGTCGACCAGAGTTCACTGAGCAACTCGTCAATTCGGCTCGATATCATCGGCGAGACATGGAATCGATCGATGACTTGGCGCACCGATCGGAATGAGCCAGTCACCGAGAATTGGAGGTCGATGGATGGCGGAATGGCTGCTTTGGACGAGACGGCAAGCAAGTTCGTTGAGGCACTAGCCCAAGGTCAGAATCGTGTCGCGTTGCGTTTTGGACACAGCGCAAACACGTACACCGTGGTATTCGGCCTGAACGGTGCCCCGGAAGCGATCGGATCTCTAAACCACTGCAAATAGCCCCCTCTTCCTCCTGAGCACCACGCTCGCGAGCCTCCTGTTGGGCCTGCTTGATCCGTTCTTCTCTCCTGCACGGCGGCGCGCCAGCACAGCCACTCGAACGCCATCCGCTTGATGCGACGGGCCTGTATCTCCCGCACCTTGAGCACGTGGTAGCGGTAGCCGAGCACCCATCCGGCGCAGAGCCACGAGCACAAACGAGAGCACGAGTTCGGTCTGGCTCACGCGAGAAACCGCTGGTCGCCGGCGGCGATGTATCGTTGGGCGCGAGCGATCTCACGCGACACGACCCGGCGACGCCGAACCCAATGCAGGCGCTTCACGAGACCCATTGCGTTCGAGGTGATCGAAGTCCGCTTGGTCGGTTTCTTCCGTCGAGTCCGCGACGTCGTAGTCGTGTTTCGCGGTTTCCCAGTCAGGCGGGATGCCGAGCGCCACTTTCCAGAGGTCCATCAGCAGCTCGACGATCATGTCGTACCGCTGGACATCCTGGCAGGCGGCGATCTGATTCGAGAGGCGACCAGCGAGTCGTTCCGCCGGCGTGAGGTAGCCGACGAACTGATCACGGGCGGTGGACTCGGCGATCCCCTCCAACTCAGCCAGCCGAGCGTACACCGCACGACAGGTGCTCCGTTTGTCGTTGGGCCGAATCCAACGCGGCTTTACTCTGGTGCTCATGAGGAGAGACCTAGGCCGCTGCGCCTTCGAGAATCGCCTCTGCCCTCTCAAGCGCGGATTCCCGCAAGAAGTCCGAGAGCGTGTAGCCGCTTCGTCCTTGGCTCTCGATCTCCAGTACCGCGCGCTTGATGAGCGTACGATCCGACGACCGGAGTCGGGTCGATGCCGGGAGCCAGTTTTCCTTCTTGTCGGGGTCGTTTACGAGAGGCAGATTGTTGGAAGTCATCGATTTACCGTCGGTTAAGCCTTTATCGCCAAAACATCTAATGTTGAGCTTATGGTACTATAATATGCTCAATATTAGAGATTGTCAAGAGGGAATGTGGCTCAAACTTGGCGTCCAGCAAAGGATATGGGAGAGCGACTTCGCGACGTCCGGAAGAACATCTTTGATATGAGCCAGGACGACTTTGGGGACGTCGTCTTTCGTGGCCGTAGTACCGTTCAGTCGTGGGAGCGAGGACGGAACGAGGTCCCGCCGGAGTTTGTACGGCAACTAGCCAAGCTCATAGGGGCACCGCTGAGGGTGTTTTCAGACGGTGGGCCGATGCCCTCTAGTGTCGTCAACGGTCCCGTTTACGTCTCCTACGGCAAGAACGGCATGGAGCGAGTCACACGGGCAGGGGAGGCGATCGCGGTGTTGTCTGAGGCGGTCGTTAGGGCCGGAGCGATTTTACGGGAAGCGCCCGACAGCGTGTTGACCGACGAGGAACTTAGGTCTCGTGCTGCGAGTTCCGTTTTTCTAGCCAGTCTTCCGGCCAGGGATAGAAGGGGCTCGCGTCGGTGCGGTGCGGTGGTGGTGTGAGCCAGTCGCTGTAGATCCACTGAGTGATGCCCACAAAAAGGTATGGGTCAGTTTGAAATCTGACCCTGTTGCCCTCCCGCCCGTAGGTCCCCTAGCTTTCAGCTATGCCGAAGAAGAAACCCGAACCGGGCAAGCTCCGCGAGGATGTTGTGCCTCTCTCGCTACCCGCTCTGGTGGGTAGTGGGTCATTTTGAATTCGCGGTCGTACGGTACGCCCCATCCATGAGGGCCAGGACGTCCTCAATCTTCCAAGGGCGCTTTGTAAGGCCAGCGGCCATCGCTGGGGTCGTCTTGAGGCCACCGCGCGCCTTCGTGAGGGTCCCGTGGAGCGTGCAGAAGTTGTACGCCATGAAGGTCAGGCTGACCGCGTGGGCGTGATTCTCGGCCTTCCGGCTGAATCCGCTCGTCAAGCGGGTGAATCGCCGTGAAGACATCCGAAGCTGTAGGTTGCTGCGCTCGACCATGGATGTTGAGATCAGGTCCGGGTTGGGGTTGCCGATCATTCTGACCTTCTTGGCCCCGGTGCATGTCGGTGGTGAGTAACGCCGCCGTTCCTCTGTGGTCCCTAGCTGGCCGTATTTTTTCACAACTTGTGCGTAGTCTACGTCGAGGAAACTGAAAGCCGCACGTACGGCGCTCAGGTACATCCCGTGACCATCCGTCGTTAGCTGGATCTTGTCCGAGACTCGTGACGCCAGATCCTTCATGAAAATGGTGGCACTCTTGGGGCTTCTGTCGCCAACGAGCCATGCGACCATCAGCTTGGAATCGGGGTCGAGAGCCGTGAACGTCCAAATGTCACCGTCCCCCGCCTTCTTCGGGTTCCTCTGTTTCGCTCCGATGAAGGCCCAAATTTCGTCGGCTTCGATACGCTTGCAGTCCAGATCCCGTAGAACTTGCTCCTGATAGTTCGAGCAGAACTCGCCCGTTTCGACCAGCAACTTTAGGACGGTGGCTTTCACGGTGCCGGTAATGCGGGCCGTGGACCGGATGGAATTGCCTTCGGTGAGGCACCGTAGGATTGCTGCGCGCTTGGCATCTGACAGTCTGTTCATGTCTATAATATAGTCAACTGCTAAGCACAAGCAATGTTGTTGTATTATTTCGAACATCGCATACATTCCTCCCATGTCAAACAACCCGCCGGACTTCCAGACGCCAGGGCAACTCATCCGGTGGCTTCTTTCGCAGAAGGACTGGACCCAAGAAGTGCTCGCGACGGTCTTGGAAATAAGTCGTGCCCATGTGGCCCGGATTGCCACCGACAGGCAACCCCTCGATGCCCCCAAGGCGCTCGCTTTGTCGGAGGTTTTTGGTGTGCCAGCCGAAACCTTCCTGGGCCTTCAAAAGAACTATGACCTGGCTCGCGCACGCATCGAGACAATGCCCGACCCAAGTCGGGCTCGACGTGCTCAGTTATACGGCGACCTACCTGTCAAAGAGATGACTTGCCGAGGATGGTTGGCTATCGACGACATGAAGAACACCGAGCAAGTGGAATCCGCGCTGGCCAGTTTTTTCGACGTGGAGTCACCATCCAACATCGAGATCTTGCCGCACGCAACGAAGAAGACCTCCGTCAACAGCGACGTGACCCCGGCACAGCTTGCCTGGCTGTATCGCGTCAGGCAGATCGCCACCGTGATGGTGGTGCCCCGATACTCGACGAAGGCGATGCAAAGGGCGATCAGGCAGCTCCGTACCCTATTGGCTTCAGCCGAAGAGGCACGGAGGGCTCCACGCATCTTGGCCGAAGCGGGGATCAGACTAGTGATCGTTGAGTCGCTGAAGTCGGCCAAGATTGATGGGGTGTGCTTCTGGCTCGACGATCGGTCTCCGGTGATTGGCCTGACAATGAGGCACGACCGCATCGATAACTTTTGGTTCGTGCTCCGTCACGAATGTGAGCACGTCCTGCGTGGAGATGGCCGGGCCACCGTCGCTTTCGACGCCGAACTTGAAGGCGATCGAGCGGGCATCGGCCCCGACGTAGAGGAACAGGAACGTATCGCCAACAAGGCTGCGGCTGATTTTTGCGTTCCAACGAAGACCCTAAATCAATTCATAGCGTGCAAGGCCCCGATATTCACCGAAAGGGACCTTCTGAGCTTTGCTAAACTGGTGAATGTTCACCCTGGCCTAGTGGCTGGCCAGATCCAACACGCCACAGAGCGATACGACCGCTTTCAAAAGCATTTGGCCAGGGTGCGGTCAGTCGTCCTGCCCAACGTCATGCACGACGGATGGGGTGATGTCGCTCCAATCGTTTCCTAGTCACTTCAGGACCAAGCACAATGAGCCAGAATCAAGAGATGCAGAAACTCATTCGTCACTACCGAGACGAGACCGGTAATCCGTCGGTGGATATGAAGGCCGTGGTCGCCTGGGCCATTGATACGATGGGGTATCCGTTGCCGGAGCCGAAGGACCCGCGTGAACAACTCGTCCGTAGATTCTCCCAAGCGGCGCGCGAGGAGACGCGGACGGACCCCGAGACGGGAGAGCCTTACCGGGTCAACCACATGTACGTCGTGACCGACGAGAATCGGGACCAGCTACACCTGTGGATCGACATCGACGAGGCCGACCGGACACCGATGGAGGCGTCGAAGACGATGCGCCGTGAACAGACCGTCGGCGACATCACCCAGCTTACCTTCGACATGGACCACTGGAATCGTATCAATCCCGACCAAGAACCTATCACTGTCGAGAAAGACTTCACCCTCGACGTGGAGCTGCGTCGGATCGCACGCGGAATGGCTGAGTCCGGGTCGGACTACTAGTCCTTCTTCCACCGCGCCAGGGCGGCCGTCTGCGCGATTCTTTCGCGCTCCTCGTCGGTCAGTACCTTAGCCCGGGCCTCGCCGCCCTTCGCCCCACGTTTCACCGCCTCGGGGTTTTTTTCGCTATCCTCGCGCTCACCGGGCGGGACAGTCTTAGGGACCTGGCCTGTCGCTTCCAGCATCACGCGATGCGCCGTCTCGTTCATGTCGGGACGGAGCTTGGTTTTCGCAATGGGCTTCTTTTTCGGCATATATGAAAGCTAACAGGGGCAAGCTCGTCGCGCAGAGCCTCAACAATTCAAAATGACCCACTACCGATAATTTTACGGTAATCGACTATCCTTGGACATGGAAGTAGAGCACGAGGGACGCCGCCCTTCAAAAACTAGAGGCTGATCGTGGTGCTACGGGTGGTTCGGGGGACGCCGTAGATCGAGGATTCCGAAAGGTGATGCAGGCTATCCGAGCGGCGGCCGACGAACGGGACCTATACAAGCACAAATCGCTACGCTTCGAAAAACTGAAAGGGAAACGCAAGCACCAGCGATCTCTTCGTATCAACAAACAATGGCGACTTGTGGTTGAACTCAGAGGCGAGAGCCCAAACAAGAAGGTTGGAATAATTGCGATTGAAGATTACCACTAACGGAGGGAGAGCAGCATGACGGAATTTGCACCGGCTGAAGCGTTCCCCCCTGGTGAGTTCTTACGGGACGAGTTGGAAGAGCGGGGTTGGACACAAAAGCAGTTTGCGAGAATCATTGGCCGCCACCAGAGCTTTGTAAGTAGTATCATCTCCGGCAAGCGCACCCTGTCGCCAGACGCAGCAGTGCTTTTCAGTGCCGCGTTGGGCACTAGCGCTCAGTTCTGGATGAATCTTGATACTGCGTACCGGCTCTATCTACTCAGGCAGAACGCCCCGGCACCAGAGCGGGTAGCGAGAGAGGCACAACATCCTCGCGGAGCTTGCCCGGTTCGGGTTTCTTCTTCGGCATAGCTGAAAGCTAGGGGACCTACGGGCGGGAGGGCAACAGGGTCAGATTTCAAACTGACCCATACCTTTTTGTGGGCATCACTCAGTGGATCTACAGCGACTGGCTCACACCACCACCGCACCGCACCGACGCGAGCCCCTTCTATCCCTGGCCGGAAGACTGGCTAGAAAAAGGGATCGACGGCCTTGACCCACTCCGGCCGCGCTGGCCGGACCTTGATATAGGCGTTTTGCTCCTCGGCGTCGGCTGCAGTCTGGGTGCGCGACCCACCACCAGCCGCCCCGATCGTCAGGACGCGTTCCCCGATCACGTGCCATACGATTTCGACGTGCCCGATCTTCGAGCCGCGGAACCAGAAGAGTAGGCAGCCCGGTTTGAGCTTGGTCACCTCGCGGCCCTCGAACCGCTTGGCGAGCCCCTCGGCCGTCCAATCGCCTTGCGCCGGCAGGATCCCGACCGCCTTAAGGTGCTCGATCACCAACCCCGAGCAGTCGAAACCCGCGATCGGGTCGTCGCCGCCCCAGCGGTACGGCGTGCCGAGCTCCCGCTCCCAGAGGTAGAGCGCGATCGAGCGGAGGTTCTTCACTTCTTTCCGTTCTTCCAGCCGCGCAACACGGCGGTAAAGCTGTGCGTGTACGCCGTGCCGAGCCCAAAGGCAATCAACGGCACGGCCACCGGCCCGCCGATCCGCTCGAGCAACAACCCGGCCACGCCTGCCAACGCCACGAGGCTCCCGGTGATCATCCGGGGGATCTTGTCGCCGACGAGGCGCCGGTCCACCACTTGGGGAATCGGCTCACCGCACTTCGGACACGTGTTCACCGACGGGATCATCATGTTGGTCATCGTTCACTCCTTACTGCGGGACAGCTCGGCCACGGTGGGATATCCAACGCCCGCTCGATCCGACACATGCGCGTGTTCATCTCGGCGACCGAACGCTGCGTGTCGTTCCAGGTGCGGCCGACGCTGAACCCCGCCGTCAGCACGGCCACCACTAAGACAATCGCGGTGATGGCCCAGCCGGGAATGTGGACACCGTGATTTAAGCGAGGGAGTGTCATCATCATCTAGCCTTCCCAGGCGATCTCATAGGTCGAATCCGTCGCCGCGCCGCCCTCGATGTCCATCTGGGCAGACCCGGAGACGATCACGGCGCAGCGGATATCGAGCGTGATGTAGTCCCCGGCCGTGAGATCAACCAACGCGGTGTAGGGCAGGGAACCTGACGCAGCGGGTGGAAAGGTATTGCCGGCGTTGAGGATGTAGTGCAGGGTGGTGGCGCCGTTTTTCTTGATCTCGAGAAGCACGTACCCGCTGCCGGTCACGGCGTAATTCGAATACTTGATGGCGCCTTGAATGCGATAGGTGCCCGTCGTCGGGACGGTGAACCGTTCGTTGTTGGTCGAGTTGTCGTGCATCCCTTCGGGGTCGAAGACTTCGTTATCCCACGCCAGCGAACCGCTACCCGTTCCGCCCGCGCTATACGAGACCGTGGCCACGCTATGGTAGCACCGGGCGACGAGGCGTTTCCGGAGCTCGATCGTCACCGCCTCGCTACTCGCGAGGATGTCCGAGAGACTGCGCACCCAGAGCGTAAACGCGGTTCCCAACGCATCGTGGACACCGACGATCGTCCCAATCACCCAGAGCTGACCGCGCAATTCACGGCTGCCGATCGGATCCCGCATCACGAATTGTTTCGTGGGCACAATCACCCGATCGCCGAATTGCAGTTCGGGGTAGGGGTAGATGCACCGAAAGCGCCACAACCGGACGCCCATGCCAAACGCGTTGAAGTGGCGTTCGACGACGGTTTCGGCCAGCGTGGTGTCGTCGATCCATTTGCCGACCGTATCCGAGAGCCGTTTCGGCGGTCCCAAGTTCGAGATCCCGAGGGCGGTCAATGCCACCCCATGAAACCCGCGATGCTCCAAGGTGTACTGGCGACTCTGCACGTCGTAATCGTACGCGAGAAACACTTCGGGCGTGCGCAGCGCGAGGCCGGGACTCACGGACTCGACGGTGATCTCCCGCTCATGAAAGAGCATGACGACGAAGTCGTCAGCAAACAGATCGAAGAACCGCACCCGTCCTGCGTCCGTCCCCCATGCGCCGCCGGCAATAAACGCAACCGCGTCAGCCTCGGTCTTCGCATCGGACAAAGCCGTGACGACCATGTCGGGATCCCGCTCCCCGATCCGCTTCGCGATCGTGGTCGTGTCGTCGGTGATGCCTTGCCCGCGGTACTTGCCCGCGAGCCCGATCTGCCCGTCGAGGAGGTCATCGCTCACCTCCTTGAGCGTCTCGATCCCCACGGTGGCGTTGTAGTTCAGGATGTCGCGCGTCAGCGGCGAACCAGAGGCCACCGGCAGGGCCGCCCGCAGCAAAGTGAGGGCCGAATCCCACTGGCATTCGATCTCCGTCGCGCGCGGATCGTAATCGTAGGCGATCGGAAACGTGTCGATGTGCAGCCACTTGTGGCGATCGAGATCCGGGTGCCCGATCATGATCCGCCAGGCAATCTCGGCCACGTCGTAGTCGACCAGTAACTCGGTAATCTGGTCGTTGAAATCCTCGCGGCCGTCGCGCATGCTCGTGATCACCGCGCGGCTGATCTCGCTCCGCATCTCGTACGGATGCACATTCCACTCGACGTCGACGGTGGCGAGGCGGTCGAAGGAGATCCGGGTGAGCTCGCGCACCCCCAACTGTTTTAACCGCGGAGTCGTGTTCAGCGCGGTGTTGGTTTTCAGTTGGGCGCGAATCTCGTACGTTTGCTGTGTCGGTGTAAGACCAGACAGGTCCTTGCCACCGGTGCCACCAGGTAGCGAATTATCGACACCGATGAGATCACCGTCCAAAAACTCCGTCCAGGCGTCGGGCGCCGCTTTGCGAATCTCGCCCACGATCGCGGTGTCACTGGGGGTCCGTCCCACCAGGACACACTCGAGATCCTTCGTCGGCGCGGCCCCGAGATTGATAATCGTGCCCCCGCCGGCGACGGAAAACGTGACCGTCGCATCCGAATAGCTTTCCGCTATGATCGCCAGGCGGGGACACTCGTCGACAGGGACATCGGGCTCCGACCAGCGCCCGCGTCCGTCCCCAACCGCGTTCTCGGTCAACGTGGTTTGCTCAAGCGTCACGCCTGACGTAGTGACACTCGGTGTCGCCGTATCGGCGCTGAATCCCACGTTACCCGCGGCGGATCCATCGGCCTTCAACGCCAGGATGCGGATGTAGGTCGTGGGACGGATCGCCATCGCCCCCGGCATGATGATGGGCCGCTCGAGCTTCGGCTTGGCCCCGTTATCGCTACCGCTGAAGTCGAAGATGTATTCCGCTTCCGCGGTCCCCGTGGCCGCGACGCGTTTGGCCGAGCCGATCGCCTGGATCTCCAACGTTTGCGCGATGAACACGCTTGCCGGCCACACCCGATGCACGCGGTAGAGTATCATCTTCCACCAGACGACTTCTTTCGCCGCCGCGGTCCGTTTCGGGTGCAGGTACGCTTTGACTTGCTGGATCTCGAAGTCGCGGTCCAGCGTGCCTGCCCACGTGACCTTGGCAACCGACCAGGGCGAGGCCCGGTCGAGATCGGTCATGTACGTATCGCTATTGGTGTGCTCGACCGTAGTCGAGAACGACCCCGTGAGCCGCAGGTCGCCGTTCGGCGCGACCTGGAGGCCGGTCGGCGAATCGGCGTTGTTCCAGTCGGTGTCGAAGGCTCGCACGTCTTCATTAACGGGCACGATCGCTTCCGGGATCACACGCGCACGTCCGGTAATCGGGGCCTTGCGCAACATGCGGACGAGCTCGGGATGAATCGCTCTCATGGGGCGTAGTCCGCCGGATCGTCCCCGAACCAGATCACCGCAGGAATATCGACGGCCTTCTCGACGTCCGTCGGTCGCTTGTCGGCGACCTTGACCTGCGCTCGGATCTTCCCGTCGGGACTGTCGCGCTCGACCTCGACACGAAGAAAATTCGCACGCTCGCTCGGGTTGAGTTCTCGCACGGTCTGACCGAGTCGCGTGCCGATCGCCGCGATGTCGGGGCGGTCGGCTTCCGCCGCGATGACGTGGAGAAATTGCGGCGTCTCGTGGTAGACGACGACGTTCTCGAAGGCGTTGACGATCGTGCCCTCTTCGTCGGTGGTCAGCCAGGCGGCGCGCGGAATCTTCCAAAACGAACGGGTCATTGTTGGGTGGCCTTCCGACAATCGGCTAGGCTGTGGACGCCCGCGAAGACCGCGACGTCCAGATACTTCGCGAAGCCGGGGCTACTCGTGGCAACACTGTTAATCCAAATCTCCGTGCCGGCCCACGCCGCCGCGAGTGTGGCAGCGGTGGTCTGCTCCTGCTCCGTGGCGGCAGCACCGTTAATAGACTGAATAATCTTGATGCTACCGTTGGCGTTTAACTGTCCCACCAATTCGACGGTGTCCCCGAACGCAGGCGCGGCGGCCAAATTCTTGACGTTGACAATGGTGCCGTTATCGTGGCGCACGCGATAGAACCCGCCCGATTCCTGTATCTCGAAGCGGGGAGTAGCGCCCTGCGTACCGCTCCCAATGTGTAGCAGTCGCGCCGTCGTCGAGGCGATAATGTTTCCCCGCTCGACAAAGCGCAGGTAGGCCGTCATCGCTTGGGGTCGCGCGGTGAACGTGTAGTGCATCTGCTCGTGGGATCCTGCGACCGTACTCCCCACCGTGGCGTTGTAGGAAGAGTGAAACGGGACGTTGACCTCGCCTTGCGCGCCCCAGAGGATCACGTAAGAGGACCCGTCGCCGCTATAGCCCGTCTGAGCGTCCACGGTTGCCAGAAAAAGACGGAGGCGGCCCGTCGTCACACCCCCGCCGATGTTGCCCACGATCACGCACCGATACCACCCATTCCCCAGCGCCTCGATGAACGACCGCGCGTGTGCGCCCGTCCCGGTCACCGTGCCCTCCGTGCCCTTCGCGCCCGTACTGAGATTGAACCACGTCGTGACGGTATCCGCCGCTGTCGTGTCCTCGATCCGCAGGGCGATCATACTCCGCGTCCCCGCTTTGGCGAAGACGGACCAGACGACGTTGCCGTCCGCCGTGATCGTGATGTCTTGGCGCGTGAAGTGGGTGGCCGACGCCGTGCTATCCTCGATCAGTCGATCGGCGACCGTCGCGCCGTCTGGAGCCGTGTCGGCGTTCGCGCTCACGCTCGCGCGCGTCTTCGTCCAGGAGGCGTTATCGAACTCCGCCGCGCGTATGACCCCGTTGGTTCGGCGTTTTTCCAGCAAGAACGTCGGGGTATCAAAGACGCCGGCGGTAACAATATCGGCCATCTCGATACGCTGCACGGCGGATTCCGCCAGCTTCACCTCGCCCTTGGCGTCGACGTAACTGCCGGTGGACGCTCGGCTGAACGTTTCGATAATGTCTTCGCCGCGCCGCGCGATCGGCGCGGTGCGCCGTGACGGAGGCCCAAACAACTCGAGCGAGCGGCCGCCGGCGTAGAACAGGATCTGCGAAGGATGAATCGCCATTAGATCCTCAACGGCTCGTGTTCAACCCAATCCAGCCCAATTTGCTGGTAGCCCCAATCCGTCGGGGAGCCAAAACGGAACCCGATGCGGCCGAGACGTGGGCCGGCCAGGACCGCACGGTCCGCCTGATCGGTGTTGTAGAGGATCCAGGTCGGATGGTTGGCCGCGAACAACCCCTCGATATGGAAGCGGGCCTGATCGTAGGCAAAGAAACTCGGGAGTTTCAACGTCATCACATCGGTACGCCCGATCGCGAGCCCGCTGCGTCCACGCCAGAGATCGGGACTGAGGGATTCTTGGCCCGCGAGCTCCATTTGGTTTTCCGCGACCGGCGGCCACGCGACTTCCGTTTCCCACGCGAGGCCCAGCCAGAGCCCGACAATCTCGGGTGTGAGGTTCGCGCCCATCGCGGGAATGAAGGCGCGATAGTAGAGATGGGCACGAAGCGGGAAGCGTCGGAGCCACGCGCCTTCCTCGGTCACGATGCCGAGGGTGTTATCGATGTTGCCGGGCGAGCTTACGGACGGCATCACGTCGTTGTGGATCGTGTCGATCGTGGTGAAGTTGTCATCGGAGCCTTCGATCTTCACCGTTTCGCCGGCGAGGTTGTGCCCGGCGTCGATCACGACCATGTTGGCACCGCGCGCACGATCACACTTCACCTCTATCCACGTGTCCGAGTTGGCCGTCGTCGACGTCCAGTAATCCGTGGGCGACCGTCGGCCATCGGCGACCCGCCAGACTTCGTGGTCGGTCGCCTCTTCTTCGGCGGTGATGACGTGGTCAGGGTATTGGGAGCCAGGAAAACCCCCATTGAAGACGTTGTCGGCAAGAAAGAGCCCCTGACCCATCAGCCGAAGCTCGCCGGAATACGCGACACGCCGTCACGCGCCTCAAGACTGCGGATGTCTTGGACAGCATCATACGAGTCATAACAGGCGGTATCGGGCACGCCACCCACCTCCCACAGGTTGCGGTTCGGAGACGTTGGGCGACTCTCCCGCTCACGGGGGAGAGCTGGTAGGGCTTGTCGGGCACTCGGTCTCGCCGCCGCCCGGAGGGCGACGACGGACCGAGGCACTACGTGGGCTCAGTCGAACACGATCGATCCATCGGCCAGGTACGTCACCGGCCAGGCGGTAAACCCGTCGATATCGCCGTGTCCGGGGTTCTCGCGCAGATACGCAGCCGCAGCGGCCAAATCGGCGCGGCTGTATTGCGACCCACCCACCGTCCAGTCGATCTGCCGTGCGGTAGCGGCTTTGAAATCGCCGTAAGGATCGTAGGTCGCCAGCGGTACGCTCTGCGCGGAGAACTCGAGTTCGGGATTGAACTTCGCGATCGCGATTTCGGACCACCCCGTGGAGTGGTTGCCGCTCGGAATCGCCATCAACTCCGCCCCAGAGCGCCACGTGGCGGTGGCGTGATCGGGGCTCCAAGCGCCCACGGCGAACGCCATCCCGACGGCCGCTTGTTGGACCGCCGTCACAAACGTTTCGGTCGGCTTCGCGGCCGTGGCGGGATCGGCATCCAGGAACCCCATCCAATCGAACGCGAACAGGCTGTGCTCGCCGTTTGTGGCGAGCCATTCGATCGCCGTCCGCGTCCCAACGACCTTGAACAGATTTCCCTCGCCCCAGATGTAGAGCGTCATCGATTCGTGGCCGGTGTCCGCGCGGGCGTAGGTGGCTTTCTCTGCGCTGGGTGTCGTATCGATGGTCGCGGCGTATCCGCCGGCCCGAAGACAGACATCCACCTCTGGTCGGACAGACGCACTGTACGCCGCACCCGCGCCCCGGACCTCCGCGACCAATCGTCCACGCGCGACACGGCCATGCGGGACGCCCGGTGCCACTGGAGCGAGGCCACCCGAGATCACATTCTCACGCCGGTTGGGCGCGAGGTGCTCGATCTCAAACGATTGCAGAAACGGCTCGGCCAGCCGGATGATGTCGTTCGCCGCCGTGGGCGTGGGGTCCGTGCGATAGGTCGACTCGATCTTCGCGGCGACGGCCTCAATCAGGATCGGATGGGGCATCGCTCACCTCGGGTTGGGTGTCTGCCGTTTGCGCCACATCGGTTGTCATCGAAGCCTCCTCGGCCTCGCCAGGCATCGGGTCGGAACGTCGGGCCGCTCGTGCCTTGGCACGCTTCTTCTGCCGCTCCTCTTCGATCTCGGTATGCGTTTTCCCGGTGGTCTCGGGTTCGACACGCGCGCCGTCGACGTACAAGCCCCCTCGGCGGCGCGGTGGCACTTGGGTTCTCGCTGGAGGGGTCGGCGGGGAGGTCTTCTTGCTCATATTGGTGTCGTCTCCCGCACGTGGAATCGTGCGATCAGCGCGAGTTGGAGACCACGGTCCGCGGTCTCGCTGTCTGTGGGCAGAACCTGATAGCCGTTCAGTTTGCTGATCTCGATGCCTTTGCGTGTCCGTGCGCTCTCATTCGGTCCAGCCCACAGGTTGTTCAGCGATCGCATGGCCGCATCCAGTGTGTAGTACGCGTCCTCTTCGCCAGCTGCGGTCATCACGGCGCGGGTGCCGTACAACACGCCGACCGGAAGATCGCTGACGTCGATCCGGTTTTGCGTGTGTGCTTGCGGTACATTCAGCGCGTCACCTTGCACGACCATCAGGATGGGCGTCTTGGTATCCGTCGGCAGCTCGCGACGTGTGGCAATGTCATCCTTCGTGGCCGTCAAGATCGCCTCCACGTTCGGCGGCACGGCGTCGCCGGCGTCGAGCAAGTCTTCGGTTACGAGCTTGGCGATCTCGGCATTCACCCCGTTGTTCGCGTCGGCGAGCCAATCGCTCACCATGCGAATGGTCATCACGGCGGCACGCATTCAGGCCACCACCATGCCGGTGAAGCGTCCATCCGGGGGCCACGGGGCCAGCTTTCGAATCACGCGCGTGCCGACGCCGAGAATCGTCACCGGCGCCTCACGGACAAACGACGCGGGCAATGGGGCTTTGGCCACAACGAGTTCTTCGGTGCCTGCCACCTGCAACCCTTCTGGTGCCTCACCGATTAACTCGTCGATGTCGTAGATGCCCTTGACCGTCTCGGCGCCGACGGTCACGTCGACGCCGAAGTCAGCCAGCAAGGCATCCCGGTCCTCATCCATAAACACCATCGACGGCGATTACGCGCCACCGTTCAGCACATCAACCGACAGGGTCGCATTGATGCGGTACGGCACCATGAGGGGCGCGCTCTGCAAGAGGATGAACCGGACCGACGGATCCTCCTCGAGCCACGACTTCACGAACCACGGCACGGCCATCAGGGTGTCATGGTCTCGGATCGCCCCGAAGGCGCGAACGCCTTCGACCGGACCCACCATCAACACCCCACCATCGGGAAAGATTTTCTTTTCCGTGTCGTCGACCGGATCGACGTACCATCCGGCGTACGTGAAGAGGTTGAAGCCATCAATGGTGCCGCGGAACGTCATGCCTTCGCCGAGCTGCGCTCCGAGATCGAGCGGGCCCCCACCGACCCCACGCCGCGTGTCGAGCCGATCCTTCACGTCCGCGTGGTTCCGGAATTCCTTCCACACGTCGACGGCCAGGATGACATCGACCGGCGCGACCCCTTCCTTGACCACGCAGAGATCGCTCCACGTCTGGAGGTCATCGAGCGGCGCGGAGCCGGCTTGGCTCCAGCGTGCCGTGCCGGTGAGATCCGCAGGATCCAACGTGGCGTCGCGGTTGAAGTCGACCACCTTCGTGGGATACTTGTCGCCGACGATCGTGATTTGTCCGTCCACCAGCGTCTTGACCGCCATCAGCTCGAAGCGCCGCGTGAGCATGGTCAGTTGATCGCGTAGCGTCGTGGCGGCGACCTGTTCCATCCGCGCCTGCGGGGACAGTGTGCCGCCGATCTGCTCGCCGATCACGCGCTTGAACGGGCGATTGGCATCGAACGGACGCTTGTCCTTGATGTAGGCCGGCTTGAACGAATCGGTCTGAAAGCCCTCTTCTTCGACGATCTGGCCTTCGACGAGCGGGCTGACAAACGGCGATACCCGTCGCTTTCCGGTCTCGCGGTCGAAGTGGATTTCCTCGGAGTCTTCTGTCTGGACGTCCGGGAAATACCGATCCAAGATGCCCGTTTGGGGAATCTTCAGGTTGCGGACAATACCGTTCAGCACGTCCGTGGAAAAAAGATCAGGCATGGGTCTCGTTGCCTCCGTAGTGCACAGGGTTACGCGCTGAGGGGTTTCCCGAGCTCGATGTTCTTTTCCCGGAGGCCGTCGCGGATGCTCGCCACCGTATGTCCGGCACCGAGCACCACACGGTCTTCGTTGAAGGCGCCATCGAAGTACGCCATCGCTCCCTTGTCGCCCGCGCTGGCATCCGTGGCTTCCGCCAGTACGGCGTCCGGAGTTTCCGACCCGTCGGTCGCCGCCGCCGCCGATAGCGTGTACTTCTCGGTCGCCACCGCCGTGACCGTGATTCGGAAAATGTCACCCGCGATGAAGTCCGTTGCGCCATCCGCGATGGTGAACTGGACTTGCTTCGAGAACTGCGTCCCGACCACACCCGTCCCGATCTCGACCCCGTTGGGATCTTCGACCGTGAACGTGCCGAGGTTGGCGGCAGGTTCGATGAACGTGATCGTGTAGACGCCAGGTTGCGCCCCCGCGACCGCGCTCACGGTGCCGATCGTGCCATCGCCGGTGTTCCCGGCATCGACCACGCCATCGTCGTCGGTCGCGCCGACCCCACCGGTGATCTTGCCAAGGACGGCACCGCGCGCGAGGTTTTGTCCGCTCAACAGGGTGATCTTGCGCGACAGCTTGGGTGGCGGATCACCGAACAGGCGATCCGGAGTAAACGAGGTCTGGCTATAAGACGAGGTCGTCATGGATTCCTCCTACGAACGCCGTTCGGGTGTGTCGACGGCCCGCACTTAGGCCGACTGGGTCAGTTGCTGGAACTGGGCCGCAATCCGCTTGCCCATGGTTTCACCGTTTTCGTCGGTCGCATCGGACGCCAACGGGTTTGGCTTCTCGAGTTCCTCCTCGTCCGTCTGCAACGCCTCGAGGCGGCGGGCGTTGGCGGTCTTCTCGGCGAGCTTGATCCGGAAGGCTGCCGTTTCGGGCGTACAGTCGGGATCGTTTTTGCACGCGGTGATGAGCGTCTCGTGCCCTGGCTCGGCGAGCGCGTCGATCCCGGCCAAGCGATCACGTTCCGCCGTCGCTGCGTCGGTCTTGCACGCCGTGACGAACGCGGGGTATTGCGCTTCAAGCTCTTCTTTCGTGAGCGCCTTGGCTTCCGGCGTCACATCCTTGTTCTCGGTGTCCATGGAGAGCGTCTCCTGGTTGATGGCGCCGGACGCGCCGGTGAACAACGCCGTCGTCGGCTTGCCGCGCGCGACGAGTTCGGCGTGTAGCGTTTCGTAGGTGGCCGTACGCTCCGCGACCCCCGCGTCAACGGCGGCTTCTCCGACGAACACGCCGCCCTGGCCGTATGCGTTGAGGACGGTGTCGAACGACACGTCGCGGTTCCGCGCGACTTTTGCCAGAAAGACCTCCGCGAGATGATCCGCCATTTCTTGGATCTGCGCCCGGCCGTCTCGTTTGGCGGGATCCATGGCCTTGCGGGGGGTTTGGCTCGAAATGATCTCGATCTCGCGAAGACCGGCCATCGCCAGCGCCTTCGTCTCGTCGAGGTAGGTGAATCGCACGCCGAGGTTCCCCACGATGGCGGTGTCGCCGACCACGATCTCGTCCGCGGCACTCGCCAGCCAAAACGCGCCGGAGTTGCACTGGAACGACACAAAGGCAACCATGGGCTTCTTGCCGCGCGCGTCGAACATCAGATCCCCAAGCTCCGACGTGCCGTCGACCATCCCGCCCGGACTGTTGTAGTCGAACAGCAGCGCATCGACCTCTGGGGATTCCAGGGCCGTCGTGATGTCTTGGGCCAACACTTCCATTGATGTCGCGCCACTGATCCGCGTGAGCAGGTTGGCTTTCCGGAAGAGTGGGCCGGTGACAGGAATCGTGGCGACCCCGTCCCGAACAGTCGTCCGCTGCGTGTTGTCGAGTTCGCGCCCGAGTGTCGCCGCGATGGCTTCGGGTGACGGATTTTCCCGGCCTGCAATGGCCAGGATGTTGCGCAAGGCTTCTTCGGTGATGGCCCACGGGGCCTCGAGGGCCAACTCGAGCGCATGTCCCGCCGGTCGGCGAGTGGCATGGGCGGCCTGCATCTGCGCAAGCTGCTTCTTCATCACGCGCTTACGCATCGTCGTCCTCTTCCTTGTCCACCGCGTCCGCAGGTTCCTCGAGCACGGCCGTGGCCGTAGGAGGAGTTGGTGCGCCCCCGAGACCGTCGCGCTGCCGCATGGTCTTTTCCTTCACCTGCTGCGCGTGGTTCCGCTCCCAATCGCCGCCGGTGAACTGGGCGGTTTCTTCCGCGATGGTCGAGACACCGACGTCCAGCCGTTTCTCGGCCGCATTGATTTCCTTCAACGGATCGATCTGGCCTTGGGCCGGACCGATCCACCGCGTGCCGCACCAGGCGCGACGGAACATCGGGTTGGCAAAGAATCCGGGAGCGCGGAGCATCCCACGCGTGACCGCTTCGGCGATGGCCCATTCGTACGAGGGTTGGCAGAACATCCGCGCGAGCCACGTCCGACGCGTCATGACCGCCCGCCACGCCTCCAGCAGCGCGGCTCGCGAGGCGCTGTAGCTCGACGTGAAATGTTTGACGAGGAGTTCGAACGGGACCTCGATCGCCGCCCCGACCTGCCGCAACACCGCCATGACGAACGGATCGAAGCGGTCATTGGGTCGCTTGGGATCGGCGATCTGCACCTCTTCGCCGTCCGCCAAACCCACGACGGACCCACTCCCCAGCTTGTACTCGTAGTCCTTCGGCGGGTTGGTGTCGTCCGGATCGAGTGGCGCGAAATCCAGCCCTTGTTCGGCCAATCCCGATTTCACAAAGACCGTGAAGAACGACGCAACCACGGCGGCCATGAGCTCGGCGTCTGTATATCGACCAAGCTGTTTCAACGGTTCGATGACCGGGGCAAAGATCGGGACCCCCCGGGTTTGCCCCGGGCGGATCTTCCGGAAGACGTGCAACGCGCGCCGTTCGCCGCTGCGACGATCCACCGCAGGGATGGCCGTCCATACCAACATGTCGGTGAAGCCGAGCGACAGCGCGTTGGGGTGACGGTTGGCCACGTGGTAGCGGACCGGACGGCCGTTGGCGTCGAACTCGACGCCGTCCACGAGCCGGTCCGTGTTCGGTTCACGCTCAGGGTTGGAAATCCGGTCCGCTTCGATCAGTTGCACCTTGAGCCCGAGTACGTCCCCACGTCGCTCGACAAAACGCCGCACCGGGAGGATATCGCCGCTTTCGAGCGTCGATCGAAGGACCAGGTCCTGCAGGGCACCGAAATCCGAATGGCCGGTGATGTCGCAGGCCGAGGTGGCCGACCATGCGCGCCAGAGGCGTTCGGCCTGACGCTCCCACGCATCGGCGTCGTCGTCCGACAAGCCGAGGAATTCGCGATCGATTTGTGATTGGAGCGCGAGCCCGGATCCCACCGCATGGGTGGTCATCGTGTTCAGGGCACCGGTCGCGATGGGCGTATTGCGCACCAAATCGCGACTGCGCGCACGCAGGTCGACGACGTCGCCGAGGATATCCTCGTCGGCGCTTCGTGCCCGCGGATGGTAGGCCTTGAGGGATGGGCGGGTTTTGCTGGCCCCACTGTACCCGCCGGGGCCGAAGAACCGCAGGGCCGCACGGGCTTTGAGCCGATTCAGCTCTGCTTTGGGGGAAAACATCCCGACTAGGCGATCGACGGCCGTTGGGGCGGGGAATTCAATACCGAACATCAGGCGACCGGTACAACCCGGCGGACCGTGAGCCCCTTGCGCGCGTGCCGGTTCACGCGGGCGCGGACCTTTTCGATTTGCGCGTTGACCTGATCCAAGCCAGCCCGATCAACGCGCCGACCAGCGATCGCCGCAGCTTGGTTGCGCTCGAGGATGTCCTGGCGCGCGGCCTGGAGCGACCGGAGTTCCTCAAGATCATAGAGGTACGGAAGATCCGTCTTCCCGTAGGTCGTGCCGTCGAGCGTCGCCGACGCAACCGTCTCGACCTGAGTAATGGCGGTTTGCACCGCGTCGCGTTTGTCGGCGAAGAACGTTCCGGCCATGGCCTGCCCGCCCAAAACGAAGAAAAGCCCCCGCTCGACACGCATGTCGAAAGCGGGGGCCTGTGACGCTCCAAGGCATCTGTGGCGCTCCAAGGCGCCTGTGGCCCTACTGTGTTGTTACGCTCAAAGCTAGGGACAGCCAATACGTTACGCAATCCCCTGACGTTCGACGAAGTGGAGATCCTCCGCTGTGAGCGGCACGATCCTCCCACAATCCGACCGGTGGCACCGTACGGTGATCACGACTTCGCCGGGATCGTATTCCAGTTTTCCCCGGGCGTGTCGAGCGACCCGTACGTTGAGGGCTCGGTGACAGTGCGGACACTTTCGCACCGGCCTTGTGGGAATCCCGTCAAACATTCACACCTCAACGCCACGGGAAAGGGTCCCCGTCCGGCGGAGGCGTCGTCGCCTCCTGCCCGCCGGGGCCTTCCGCCCCGACCGGCCAGCTTCGTTGACCTGTTCAACCAACACGCCGAGATGGTCGCGAATAGGCCCCAGCGCAATCAACGCCGCGATCGCCAGGACCGCACAGTCGAGCGCCTCGTTCCGGTGGCCGGGTTTTAAGTCGTACCTGCGCACCGGCCGACTCTTCACATAGCGCGTGACCGCCTTCTCGGCCGTGAGTTGCCGGAAGTACTCGTCCTCAATGTGCACCGGGAAATGGACGTACCCCGGTGCGGATGTGGTGAGTTTCAACCGGGCATACAAGAGATCCTTCAGCGCCTCCGTGCCCGTCGTCCACAGTTTCCCTTTCGCTTTGCTTTTCGTGCTCGGTGTCTGGAGCGCGGCCGCGCCCGGGACGTTGGCCCCTCGCATGGCCATCACCCCCCGGGAAAAGCGAGCCGCACAGTATTGATGGACCTCAAGGGTATGATGCCCCCCCGCGTCGACACCCATGGCGCGGAGATGGAGGTCGGCTCCGGAGGCGTGCTTCCACGGACGATCGAGCACCACGTCCAACTGCCGCCACACCTCGTCGTGGTGTGGGTCGCCAAAAAGCACTTGGTGATCAATCAGCCACTGCTCCTCTCCCTTTCCCCACCCCCACACGCTGACCTCGAGGCGATCGCCCTGCACGTCCGTTCCTGCGGTCAGCAGCCCCACGCCGGCCGGCACGTCGGTGGCATACCGCTCGCGCCGGGCCAGGAGTCCCGTGTGGTCGATTTGTTCGCCGGCGGGCCCCTCCCATGTCTCCCCGAGCACGGTGTTAACGAAGACCTGCAGGAGCTCGTTGTTGCCCTGGGCGTTGAGCCACTCCTCGACCAAGCGTTCCCACGTGGTAAAGGGTGAATACGCCGCCCAGAGGTGAAAGCCGATAATCCGCCGGCCCGCATGGGAGGCCCGCCACTCCCCACGGCGGAGCATCCATTGCTTCTGGTGTTCCTCGATCGGTTTCCCGCATCCTGCCTCGAGTTCGCCCTCGTTGGAAATCTCCCCGCAGGTGTACTGCACCGTCGCCGGGTCATTGTCCACCCAGCGCAGGTTGCGCCAGTGCAACACCTGCATGTGGCCGCAGAAGGGGCAGGGGACGAAATACCGACGCTGATCGGAGAGGGTGAAGTCGTGCTCGATGCGCGACTGCCCCTTGATGGTCGGGGTGGAGTTCTCGTAGATCAGCCGGTCGTCGTAGTTCTGGGTGCGTTTGACGGCCAGGGTGACCGGGTCACCTTCCGCATTGGTCGAACTCCCGCGCGCCACCCGCCCGTAACCGTCGACCTCTTCCAAGAACACCCGTTGAATGTCGCGCCGTCGAAAACCCGAGGCGCTGTTCGATCCCACCATGACCAAGAATCCCCCGGGGAACGACTTCTTGAGGATGGTGTTGCGGGAATCTCGCCGGCCCGTTTCAGGGTAATAGGTCTCCCGGAGGACGGGCGTGTCGTCGATCATGGGCTTCAACTGTTCTTTCGAAAATCCTTCGGCGTCTTCCTTGGTAGGCTGGACCACGAGCATCTGGGACGGGACTTCATGGGTATAGAACCCGATCACATTACATCCGGCCTGGGTCCCACCCACCCGGGCGGACTTCATGAACACCACACGTTTGTCGCCGACGCTTTGGTCGGTACAGACGTTCATGATCTCGCGCAGGTAGGGCGCGCGATCGGTGCGCCAGGGACCGGGCTCCGGGTTGCCGGGGCTGATCACGCGGTACTTATCGGCCCACTCGCTCCCGGTTAGATCCTCCGGCGGGGCAAAGATCGCCTGGGCGTGCTCGCGAAATCGGTCACTGACCTCCGCGGGACCAGTGAGGTTCTCCAGCGCCACACTCACGCAGCCTCGTCTTCCTCGCCCATGCGATGGAACGCGTCGAACAATTCGGTGATCAGGTGTCGGACGGCGTTGCGCGCAGCCGTCACGGTCTTGAGTCCAACAAAGTCCCGAGCATGGCGAGAGGGTGCACCCAAGCCGTACGCCCGCATCCGACCGAACCCCGTCGTGATCACTTCGTCCATCTCCTCGACCGTGCCAAGCTCACCGCGCCGCTCCATCACGTCGAGTTCTGCCAATTCCGCCTCGGCCGCCATCTTCCGCGCCCGGGCTTCCTCGAACGTCTTGGGGTGCCGGAGATCCTCGGCCTCTTTCCGGTCTTCCTCCCGTCGCCACGCGATGCACTGGGGCAAGTCGTACTTGGAGGACCGGCTGGCGCCCTCTCGCGGCATACCGGCTTTGGTCCACCGCTGAATCGTTCGCACGTCAACGCGGAATAATTTGGCCAACGCTGTTTGCGTGACCCGCGCGTTGCGCGATGTCGCCTGGGTCGATCTCTTTGTTACCATGAACAGCCTTCCCGAACACACGACACGACATAGACTTGCGCACATGCCGTATATAGTGATCGTCTGTGCTCGTGCGTTACCCTCACGGCTTCAAGCGCCAGAAGTACCTTTTTTTCCGCTCTAATATACTTGACACACCCAGCCTATGCCCTTAGATTGGGTACATGAACAAGACAATCGCTGCTCCCCGATCCCTGCTCGAAGCCGTGACCTTCTTCCAGAACCCCCAGGTGGCCTTGGATTTCATCGTCGCCATGCGGTGGCCCGAGGGCGTCACCTGCCCGCGCTGCGAGGCCACAGAGCCGTCTTTCCTCAAGACCCGCCGCATATGGAAGTGCCGTAGCTGTAAGCGGCAATTCTCGGCGAAGGTCGGGACGATCTTCGAAGATTCCCCGGTTGCGCTGTCCAAGTGGTTGCCCGCCATCTGGATGCTGGCCAATGCCAAGAACGGCATCAGTTCCTACGAGCTGGGTCGGGCGCTCGGCGTGACGCAGAAAACCTCGTGGTTTATGCTCCACCGTATCCGGTTGGCGATGCAGACCCAGACCTTCGATCGCATTGACGGTGAGGTCGAGATTGACGAGACCTTCATCGGTGGCAAGGCGCGGTTCATGCCATTGGCGCGGAAACAGCGGGTCATGGTCGGTCGGCGGGCCGGGACCAGCGGCAAGACTGCCGTCATGGGCGTGCTGGACCGGAAGGCACGGAAGGGCCACAGCACCGTCCGTACCGAGATCGTCCCCAACATTCGGAAAGAGACAGTGAGCCGCGTCGTGGATGAACATGTCGAGCCCGGGGCCACCGTCTACACCGACCAACTCCGCTCCTACGTCTCGCTGCGGCGGCTCTACGTCCACAAGGTCATCAACCACGCCACGTCCTACGCCAAAGGGAAGATCCACGTCAACGGCCTGGAGAACTTCTGGAGCCTGTTGAAGCGCGGGATGCGCGGCACGTACGTTTCGGTGGAGCCGTTTCATTTGTTCCGCTACCTTGATGAACAGGTGTTCCGGTTCAACAACCGCAAGACCAAGGACGTGGCCCGGTTCATCGACGTGATGCGGCGGATCATCGGCAAGCGGCTGACCTACGCCGAACTGATCGGCGCGGACCTGGACCCGGCGACGACGCCAGGATGAGCGAGGGCCATACCTGAAACGCGGACCGAAGAAACGCAAATGACCGACAGGAAAGAGAAACCCCGTCCGGACCCCGAGCCGGACGGGGATGAGGCGTTGCGACGTACCGCCGAACTGGTACGCAAGATCGTATCTGTCCCCAAATCGGAACTGCTGACGGATGCGCGCAAGCAAACAGATAGCGACAGTCATCTTCCCTAGAGGAACTTTGCAAGGCTCGACATAAACGCCTTGGTGTGGTTCCAAACATCTGTGGCCTGATCAACAGTATAGGTGTCTCTCGGGTGCATTACGTAGTTACGCCACGCGTCCTTAACCTGTCGAAGATGGACCGCCGCCTCTGATCGTAGGGCGCGGGCGTCCTTATCGGCTTGCGACTGGTATGGTAACCCTTTCACCGCTTTGTCAATTTCGTTTAAGAGGTTCTGCCAATTACGGTCGGGTTTTGGAATGTTGAGATCGGCGCCCAGAACTTGAAGGGCAACCTCTAGCACGCGCATTAGGTGGAATACGCAAGCAGTTCCGCGATGAAAAGCAAGACATATGCCGGCTTCTTCTATGTCTACCTGTGCCCTTGGAAACCGGTCAGCCACCTCTGAGCCAAACGGTAATTGATTATCTGATAAAAATTTGGCGTGCATTGGATCAATAGCGACACATACCGTTTCGCGAAGCTCGTCCGCCAATCGCCCCGCAATCTGTTCACAATGCTTTTTGAACAAGTCTAAAGTCGCCTCTTCGTCTTTGAGGTGTTCCAGCGCTCCACGGATCGAATAGAGCGAAGCTTTCAGATGCAGTTTTTGACATTCACTTTGCAGCCGTTCCAAAAGTCCTTTCCAAGCACCCCTCCACTCTGCGGATAGTGGCTCACCTTCGGTTCGCGTAATGAGCCTTTCTAGGTCAATGGGTTCTTGCGTACCGATTCTCATGCTACGAATCGACAATCCCTCGGTTACATACTGCACCGTCCCCAAGAGATACCCCTGATGAACTAGCATCCCTGTTTCGATCAACTCCATGAGACATCCCAGCCTGTAGAAGTGGTACGCCTCAATCATGGCATACCCCGACTGGGTGAGTCAAGTATGTTATTACGTTTTTTTCTTGCAACACGTATGCCCATGGTGCGCTGTGTGGCAGTCGGCACAAAGCCGTGCAACGCCCAGGGGATACTCGTAATCCTCGTGGTGTCCGTGCGGTCGATGCCTTGGTGGCACCGCACCGCACCGCGAACAACACTTCGGCTTGACGATCCTCCCAAGGAACAATCCATGGGCCACCTTCTTTCGTGCGCGGATCTCGTCCATTCCTGGTACATGGAGATCGGGACGGTACGTCAGGGACCGCAGCGACCCCTAAACCTCTCCTTGAAACCGCGCGTGCGTTGGTGACTGTCCGACCCAATACGGTCCATCCGCAACGACCTGCGGTAACACCACCCATCGCAACAACACCACCCATCGCAACATGCCGGTGACCGATGTGGGTGCCGTAGCAAGGCGTTGACGCTCAGCGCGGCAACTCGACAGGCTTCTTCCGTGATATGCGTTGAGCGTACTGACCTCGTCGCGCATATACGGGCGATGGTGGCTTCGTGTACCTCCAACGCTTCGAGCAGCTGCACGTACACCCTGTTCATCTCGTTCAGTTCATCGAGGATCTCGCGTCCGCGTGCCTGCGCTTCCTCGGCTTGCTGGATCAGCGCACCGACGCTGCCGGTCTTGGGTTCTGGTTTCGTCTGTGTTGTTGTCATACTCGTCCTATCTCCTTGCCGTTCTCAGGGCGCGCGCGAATTCCGTCTTGAAGTGACCCGGGAACACGGCTGCATCGGGATCCCGCTCGCCGATCCGCTTCGCGATCGTCGTCGGGTCTGCGCTTCATCGTGCCGTCGCCACTGCACGATCAAACGCGCGATCGAAATTCCGGTCAAACATCTGCCGCACCACCCGCTCGGCGTTGGTGATGAAATCGAGCCGTCGATCAATCCGGACTTGCGTCTTGAACGCATAGAGCAAACGGATCCGCGAGTTCTTCCGCCTACCAACGCGCTGGAAAATCCCCACACCGGGGATGATGAACGTGCGACGCTCTCCGCGTATCGATCGCCCGACGCGTTTGAAGAGGAAGCCCTTGGGACGATTGCGGCGGGTGACCACGCCGGCCTTCGTGCGCTTCACGTCGATGGGCACGGCAAGGTGGCGTCCGTCTCGAGGGCGTTTCTGTCCACCGCGTTCGAACTTCGCGATAATGTCGGAGCGCTGCTGCCCACCAGGCGGATCAATCGCCATCGTGCCCTCGAGCGTCCGCTTCGTCGCGAAGGGTTTGATCTTGACCGACCGATCGACGAACTGCGGCCGGCGAACCGTGAACACGCGCCGTTGGTGCGATCGCTGCACCTTCTGTGCGTCTTTGAGTGTGTCGTTGATGGCAACGGACAACGCGAACGAGGTTTGCTTGGCCAGGCCACCGAGAAACCGTTCCGTGTCCCGGGAGTCGAATTCGACATCGAGGAGGGGGGGCATCAGGGCCTCACCGTCGTTCGGGCTATACCGTCGCGCGCCTCGAGCGCCTGAATCTCCTGGACGACCCGTCGAAAGTCGGTGCGCGGGTCCACGATCGTGATCTCGACACGCTCCAGACCTCGGCGGGTGTTCGAGAGCTGCCCCTCTGCCTGACTACCGAACCGTTCCACGTCCACGCGCACCGGCTGGCCGTTCCTGTTAGACAGCGCACCGCCCACGGCCGATCCAGCCAACAATGCCCCGCCGAGGATCTGCCCGCCAGGAAGGAGTGAGGCGATCCCACCGATGGCGCCAAGGATGCCGAACAGACCGCCGCCCTGGAGCGATCTAATCAACTCGCTGGCGGCGAACGCCCAGGACTGCAAGGCCGCCACCGCCGCAGCACGCGCCGCCTCCGCGGCTTCCTCTTGGCGCCGCTTCGCCTCGATGAGCAAGGCGTTCGATTTCCTCAGGGCCTCGCCGTATTCCTTCGATGAGGTCACGAGCGCTTTCAGGTCCGCGGGTCGCGGCAGGAGTGGGCTCATGTTCACACCACCCGCCACCCCACGGGTCACGGCACCTTGCACCCCAGGGAGTTGTCCGCCGAACCGGGCCGTGAGGTCAGCACGACGGATTTCTGCGTCCGTCGGGGGACGTGGCGGAGTGGTGGGGGGAGGGGGCGGAGTGGTGGGGGGAGGGGGAGGCGCGAATCCGGCGCCGGCCGCGGCGAGGCGTTCCCGCGCCGCGATGCGCGCCGCCTGGCGCTCGGCGATCATGCGGTCGATGAGCGTGGGTCCGGTCTCTGGGCGTGCCGTCTCCGGACCGGCGATGTCGACCTTCTTCGTGATGATGTCGAACGCCACCTTGAGCGCCGGGAATTTCCGCTTGAACGTCGCCTCGATCTTATCGCCGAGGAAGTCGACGACGTTGTCCATCGAGGCGTGGAGGAGTTGCACGACCCGCAGGAACGCCTCGACGAATGCGTTGCCGGCGATTTGCCCGAGGGCCGCAAACGCCTCGAAGATCTGCGGTCCGCCCCGGTTGAGCGCGCCGGTCACATCCTCGACGATCGTGCGTATCTCGTCGAGAAAAGCGTTGACCAGCGGCGACTCGCCGAGGAACTGCCCGATCCGTTCTTTCAGGTCGCCCCAACTGTTGCCGAGTCGTGCCAACCGGCCGGCGAGCGTTTGCGCTCGGGCTTTGGAGACGTCAAAGAACCGATTCGCTTGCTCAACGATCTGATTCATCCGCGCGTTGGCGTCTCCCGCCATGTCGACCTCGATGGTGTACCGACTGAGCGCGTTCGTAGTGCCCCCGACCGTCTTCCCGATTTGGAGCGCGGCCGCCTCCAAGTCGCCTTTGAAAAACACATCAGCGAGCCCGATCATGGCCCGCTGCGCCCGCTCGAGGGCCGGGACGTCAAGCGACGGCGCCATCAGCGCAAGCGAGGCCATGGCCGCGATCGTCGCCTCATCGCCGACTTTGGTCACCTTCTGGAGCTCGGCAGCGTGCTCGGTGAGACGGCGAAGTGACGCTTCTCCGTCCTTGCCGGTGGCGATGAGCGAGGCTCGGAGACCCTCGACGGCATCCTGCTGCTTGGTGAAGGCGGTGACGAACGAACGCGTGATGCGTCCGACCATCAAGACGCCGACCCCCACCAAGGCGCCCTGCAGCGAGAACACCGCAGACTTGATGCGGTTGATCGTGCCGCGGACTTTACCGAGCGCCTTGGACGCGAGGTCTCGGCCCTTCAGCGTGATGCCGACTTTTTTATCGACCATACATCACCTCACCAAAGCCATTGCAGGAGTCGGACGAGCCCGAGACCAGCGACGAAGAGCAGGAGCGCGCAGACACCCATGCATCCCCACAGGAGCCCGCTCGCGGCGACGCGTCCAGCGCGGTTCGCCTTCCGTGTCGTTGGTGCGTTCGAAGCCGTGGGTGGACTATTGGCGCCGGCAAAATCAACCATCGTTATCCTCCCTGGGATTGCTTGAGCCCGAACACCGACCCTTTCGACTTCTGCCCTGGGAACGCAACGCGCTCAACCTGCACACGCATCATGTCGAGCTGCAGGGTTTGACTCCCGCCGAATGCCTTCCCGATCGCCCATCCGACACCATGCATAGTGGCCAGCAGCCGGCGCGCAAACGCCTGGTTAGTTCGTTGAACCAGCAACACGAACATCGGCCACGGCATCGATGGATCGGGTGGGCCGTAGGCAAGCGCGTACTCGGCAATCATGTCGTCGATCCGGAGGGGCTCGGCGTCTCGGGTGTCGGCCCGGACGGCGGCGTCGACCGCCGGGCCGCGAAAAAACGTATGAGCATGTCGATCACTTCGCCTGGCGTCAGTGCTTCGAAGGCGCCGTCCGCCTCGACAGCGTTCGGGAACTCGCGAAGGATCCTCCGCAACGCCCCGATGTCGCCTTGGCCGTACTTCTCGATCAGCTCGAGGAACTCGATCGACGTCGCGAGCGGGAGCGCCTTACACCGGACGGTCGAGCCGTCCGGGAGCTCAACGTCGATGCCGAGTAGGGCATCGCGGGCGAGACCTTCAGTCGTCGTCATTTAAATGGTTCTCCTTGAGACCTGGTGGGGGAGCCCCTACCAGATTGGGGGCTCGGAAGCTCGAGGCCGTCGAGTGGGGTGATCACCAGTGAAATCGGAGGGACGATCTTCGCCGTAGGGGAGGGGGCGGATCATCATATCGCAACCCCGCTCGGTGACGTCTCGGTGACGTCAGCAGGTTCTCGGAGGGAACGCGGTGTTACTGAGGGAACGTTTTTACTAGAGAAACCAACAAAGGGAAAACGTCGAAACTCTGGGCGTCGTATTTTGAGTCCGGCGCGTCTGCCATTCCGCCACTCGGGCAAGTGGGTCGGGAATATAGCCAAATCTCCGGAGCGGAAAATCAGCCGCGTATGACGCTAAAGCCTTAGGACGCGGATCCCCCGCCCCACCTCAAACAACAAACCCCGAGCGCAAGCAGCCACGGATGACGCTAAAGCTTTAGAGAACGCGGATCCACCCCCTGCCCATTAAAGCCAAGGCCGGGGTATCGATGGTACGGTTCTGAAATCTGCAGTCTGAAATCTGCAATCGTTAAGCGCTAGCTCCCGGGCGGCCGGTTACCCCGGCGGGGCATCTGGCGGCGTTGCACGTTCTCGATCTGCCGTCGGAATCGCTCGTAGTGAATCACAAACACGCCCCGCTGTATCGGTGAGAGAAACGCTGCGTACTCCTCCTGTTGTGTCCGGACGGCGGCAGCCACGTCTTCTCCCAACACCACAAGCGACTCGAGCAGCGCAGACACGCTGTCCGGGCTGGCCGCAACGCCGGGCCGCATCTGCTCGTCGAGCGCCCGAATGAGTTGGCGCCGCCGCTGCTCTTGCTGGGCCCTATCGCGAAATTGACGTTGCATGGTTTCTTGGAACTCGAGGCGTTGCTCGTCGTCCAGTCCCGCCTGCCGAATGAAGTTCTGCACGAACCGCTCCATCACCTGACGACGCAACGCCTCGCGTGCGGGTGGTCCTTGGTCCTGCGCAGCAAGTGGCCCGATCACGAAGACCAACAACACGCCCAAAATTGTTTTCCGCATCTATCCCTCCATCGCCGCCAACAGTGTGCGCAGTTGCCCTTCGTCCAATTCGTTAAACGAAGGCGGTATGAACTCTGAAGCCGGCGTAAACAGGTCCAACGAATCGAGAACCTCTGTGAGTCCTGTGGTCGAGAGTTCCTCGAGTCCAACAGGCAGCGCAATGGCACCGTCTCGTGCGGCGGAGTTGTCGATGGCACGATCGACGAGCACGCCTCCCGTCACGAGCACCGCCACCGCCGCCGCCGCTCGAAGCGCCGCAGTGCCTTGCCACCACGCCGCGCGACGAGGTGCTTCGCGTAGCCGCGCAACCACCCGTTGCGCCGTCTGTTCGACGTCGATGTGGACGTCGGATCCCAGCTGCGCCGCTGCCTGCTCGATGTCGCGCTCGTTCATGAGTCTCTCAGCAGCGCCTGCCCGCTCAATGTCGCGCTCGTTCATCAGTCTCTCAATTGCGCCTTCAGCCGCTTGATGGCATGGTGATAATGTACGCGTGCCGCTCCCGGCGTGGTGCCGAGCGCGCCCGCGATCTCTTCATATGGCATTCCCTGTTGCGCACGCAACAGGAACACATCGCGTTGCAGTCTGGGGAGGGTCTTGACGCACGCTCCCAGCCGGGCCGCGACATCCTCGGCGACGGCCTCGCCCTGAGGGTCGCTGGCCTGGTCGACGATCTCGCGATCCTCGAGCGCCACCACCGGTCGCCGCGATCGGCGGCGCCATGCATCCTTCAGGATGTTCGACCCAATCGTCATGAGCCACGTCCGGAAACTGGAAGCCCCCTTGAACGTCTCGATCCGTCTGAAGGCGCGGAAAAAAGTCTCCTGAACCAGGTCATCGACATCCTCACCCGCCCCGGCCCCGGATAGAAACCGTGCCAGAGCCGTGGCGTGGCGCCGGACCAGCGCGCCGGCAGCGGCTTCGTCTCCGTCGCGCCAGGCCTCGATGAGATCGCCATCGGGCGGCGAATCACCGAGGGGCACCGGTGTCGTCACAAACCGGTAGACGCCGGCGAGGGCGGCATGTTAAGTGAGGCATCGTAAACACTTGTCATATAGCAATATAAGGTCATCCAGACGAGCGGCTTGACCTTTCCTAGCCTATCCTTTAGGCTCCCCGAACGAACGTTCGAATGGTAATGCTCTCCTACGACCAACGAGTCGATCGCCTACTGGCTACCGCGGCCCGGGCGTTGCAGTCTGGGGAGGGTCTTGACGCACGCTCCCAGCCGGGCCGCGACATCCTCGGCGACGGCCTCGCCCTGAGGGTCGCTGGCCTGGTCGACGATCTCGCGATCCTCGAGCGCCACCACCGGTCGCCGCGATCGGCGGCGCCATGCATCCTTCAGGATGTTCGACCCAATCGTCATGAGCCACGTCCGGAAACTGGAAGCCCCCTTGAACGTCTCGATCCGTCTGAAGGCGCGGAAAAAAGTCTCCTGAACCAGGTCATCGACATCCTCACCCGCCCCGGCCCCGGATAGAAACCGTGCCAGAGCCGTGGCGTGGCGCCGGACCAGCGCGCCGGCAGCGGCTTCGTCTCCGTCGCGCCAGGCCTCGATGAGATCGCCATCGGGCGGCGAATCACCGAGGGGCACCGGTGTCGTCACAAACCGGTAGACGCCGGCGAGGGCGGCATGTTAAGTGAGGCATCGTAAACACTTGTCATATAGCAATATAAGGTCATCCAGACGAGCGGCTTGACCTTTCCTAGCCTATCCTTTAGGCTCCCCGAACGAACGTTCGAATGGTAATGCTCTCCTACGACCAACGAGTCGATCGCCTACTGGCTACCGCGGCCCGGGTCATTGCCGACAAGGGGTACCATCGGACGACCATGCGAGACCCGGCGCGCGAGACCGGCATGAGCCTCGCCGGTATTTACCATTACGTAGAAGGCAAAGCCGAACTGCTCTTCCTCATCCAGCAACGCTGCTTCACACGGGTCCTCTCGGGCGCCGAGACGGCCCTCGCGCCGGGCACCGACCCCCGGCAACGACTCGAACGTTTCATACGCCACCACGTTATGTTTTTTGCAGGACACATGAGTGAAACGAAGGTGCTGTCGCACGAGGCCGAGAGCCTGCAGGGAGAGCGCCTCGATACCATCAACGCACTCAAGCGTCGTTATGTCGCACTGTTGACGGACCTCATCCAATCGGCAGACGGCGCCCACGAGTCCGGAATCGATCCGCACGTAGCGAGCTACGCGCTGTTCGGCATGATGAACTGGATATACAACTGGTATGACCCGACTGGATCGGTCTCTCCGGAGGCCTTGTCCGAGCAATTCTCTCGACTCTTCCTGAGCGGGTTGGCCACGCACTTTCACGCCCCGGTCTTACCCGGAGGATGACCCACATGGCGACGACCGCTGCTCCGACCACCGATACGGAAACCGGCGAGCTCATTCATTACACTGCGGAGGACGGTATCGCGGTAATCGAAATGGACGATCCGCCCGCCAACACCTACACCTACGAAATGAATCTGCAACTCGACGCGGCCATACTCAAAGCCCGTATGGACCCTTCCGCGTTCGTGATCGTCCTGCGAGGTAAGGGAGACAAGTTCTTTTCGGCAGGCGCCAACTTCGGTATGCTGAACTCGGTTACTCCGCAGTTCAAGTATTGCTTCTGCCTCCACGCGAACGAGACGTTGCTGCGTCTCGAGCACACCCCGAAATTGACGATCGCCGCGATGAACGGACACACGGTCGGCGGCGGTCTCGAGATTGCGTTAGCCTGCGATATCCGCCTCGCGCGGGAGAATGCCGGTCGAATTGGTCTACCCGAGGTGAACTACGGGGTGCTCCCCGGTACCGGCGGCACGCAGCGACTCGGTCGAATCCTCGGCAAGTCGAAGGCGATAGAGTTCATGATCACCGGCGAGCTGGTTTCCTTCGACACCGCGTTGGAAATGGGAATCGTCAACAAGGTTCTCCCGAACAAGAGCTTCTGGGAGGACGTGATGCTCTATGCCAAGCAGTTCTGCCCACCCAACAAACCCGCCAAGGCGGTGGGGCACATCAAGCGTGCCGTACAATCCGGTGTAGAAGTGCCGATGGAGTCGGGTTTGGCGATCGAGCGCGAATTGCAACAACTCCTGTTCCAAAGTGAGGACGCGAAGGAAGGAATCGCCGCCTTCGTGGACAAACGCACGGCCGAATTCAAAGGCAAATAGTGAAAACCGATCTCTTTATAAACAACGAATGGTGCGCCGCGGCTTCGGGCGAACGGTTCGACGTCACCAACCCGGCGACGGAAGAAGTCATCGCACAGGTGGCGAAAGCCAACGCCGCCGACGTCGACGCGACGGTAGACGCCGCCCGCACGTGTTTCGAGAGCGACGAGTGGCGCCAGATGGACGCACGCAAGCGCGGCAAATTGCTGACCAAGGCCGCGGATCTGTTGGCGGAGCGCATGCCGGAAGTGGCCAAGCTGGAGACGTTGCAAAACGGCAAGTTGCTGTTCGAATCGAAGATCGACGTGGCGATGAGCGTCGAAACGATGCGATACTACGCGGGATGGGCCGACAAGATTACCGGCGACACGCTGCCGGTGAACGGCCCGTTCTTCGTCTACACGCTGCGCGAGCCGATGGGTGTGGTAGGAGCGATCGTCCCGTGGAATTTCCCACTCAACTTGGCGACGTGGAAGTTTGCTCCGGCGCTCGCTGCCGGTTGCACGGTGATTCTCAAACCCGCTTCGGAGACGCCTCTCACCGCGTTGGCCATGGCCGAGATCATGCTCGACGTGGGATTCCCGCCCGGTGCGTTCAACGTGCTGCCGGGAGGCGGATCCACCGCCGGAACAGCGTTGGTGCGTCACCCTGGCGTCAACAAGATAACGTTTACCGGTTCCACCGAAATCGGCAAGCAGGTCATGCACGACGCCACGGATACGGTGAAGCGAGTGACGCTGGAACTCGGAGGGAAGAGCCCGAACATCATTTTCGCCGACGCCGACTTGAAGAGCGCGGTGCGCGGTGCGCAGACCGGCATCTTCTACGGCAAAGGTGAAGTGTGCGCAGCGGGTTCTCGACTCTTAGTGGAACAGTCGGTGAAGGACCAGGTCGTCGAGCAATTGGTCGAGCGGTCGAAAAAACTCGAACCCGGCGACCCGTTGGACAAGAATAGCCGCCTTGGTGCCGTCGTGTCGAAAGCACAACAGGAGACCGTCCTCTCATACATCGAATCCGGCAAAAAAGAGGCAACCCTGGTTGCGGGCGGAAACGCGCGCGACGTGAACGGAAAAGGATACTTTGTCGAAGCGACGGTGTTCGACGACACCAAGCCCGGGATGAAGATCGTAGACGAAGAGATCTTCGGACCCGTGCTTGCGGTCATGTCGTTCGACGACGTCGAACACGGGATCGCCTTGGCCAACGATACCATGTACGGATTGGCGGCCGGCATCTGGACGAAGGATTTAAAAAAGGCGCATCGCGTCGCACGGGATATCCGAGCCGGGACCGTGTGGATCAACACCTATAACATGTACGATCCGGCCGCCCCGTTCGGCGGTTACAAGGCTAGCGGGTTTGGGCGCGACCTTGGCCGCGAGTCGCTCGACGGGTTTCTCGAGACGAAGACCGTGTGGGTGGGGTTGTGATGACGGAAGGACGGAAAGACGGAAGGACGGAAGGCTCCTCCCTCAGGCCACATCGCACTTACATTCCGTCCTTCCGTCCTTCCGTCCATGGGTTGGGGGTAGCGGTGAGCGAGCCCTTCATCGTCGCCGCGGTTCGCACACCCGTCGGCACCCACGGCGGTTCCCTGGCCGGGGTCCGGCCCGACGACCTTGCCGCCATTCCGATGAAAGCGGTGATTGAACGAACGGGTTTCGACCCGGCCAAGCTCGACGACGTGATTCTGGGATGCGCGAATCAGTCCGGCGAAGACAACCGCAACGTTGCGCGAATGGCCACGCTCTTGGCCGGCTTTCCCGTCGACGTTCCCGCGCAGACCGTGAATCGATTGTGCGGTTCGGGATTGCAAGCGGTGACCAACGCGGCGCACGCGATCAAGGCCGGCGAGGGTAGTGCGTTCCTGGCGGGGGGAGTCGACAGCATGACGCGCGCACCCTACGTCATGCTCAAGAAAGGAAAATCGTGGGACCGGCGCGTGCCCGAGGTGGCCGACACGACCGTCGGGTGGCGCTTCGTCAATCCGAAGCTGCGCAAAGAGTGGACGATCTCGCTCGGCGAGACGGCGGAAGTGGTCGCAAAACAGCACGGTATCACGCGTGAAGATCAAGATGCATTTGCACTCGAAAGCCAGCGACGCGCCAAGGAAGCGCAGGCCAGCTGCGTTTTCCAAAATGAAATCGTGCCCGTACCCCTACCCCAGCGAGACGGCAGCGAGGTGATGTTCGAGCGGGACGAGCATCCCCGACCCGACGTAAGCAGGGAAAAGCTCGCGAAGCTCAAGCCGGCTTTCATGAAGGAAGGCACCGTGACCGCCGGAACCTCGAGCGGGATCAACGACGGCGCTGCCGCGTTATTGGTTACGGATGACGCCTCGCTTCCGGATGGTGCCGAGCCGCTCGCCCGCGTGGTCACCACGGCGGTGGCTGGAGTGGATCCCTCGTGCATGGGCTTGGGCCCGATCCCGGCGACGAAAAAAGCCTTACAGCGAGCAAATCTTTCGATCGACGATATCGATCTCATCGAGTTGAATGAAGCGTTTGCCGCGCAGGCTATCGCGTGCATCCGCGAATTGAACCTCGACGCTTCCAAGGTGAACGTGTATGGTGGGGGAATCGCCCTCGGCCACCCGCTGGGCTGTACCGGTGCCAAGATTCTCACCACACTCGTGCACGCCCTCCGGCGGACCGACGGCCAGTTCGGCCTCGCCACCATGTGCATCGGCGTCGGCCAAGGCGTCGCGATGATCGTGGAGCGGGTATGACGACGGGTATCACGACATTCGAAAACGTCCTGACGTCGGTAGAAGATGGCGTCGGGACGATTACACTCAACCGACCCGAAAAACTCAACGCATTCGCGGGCTCGATGCGGCAAGAAGTCACCCAAGCGGTACGGGAAATGGCGGATCACGACGACGTGCGCGTGTTGGTCATTACGGGCGCGGGGCGTGCGTTTTGCGCTGGTGCGGATATCGGGTACATGAAAGAGCTGATGGAGCGCAACGACACCGATGCGTTCCACGAACTGGTCGAGGCCGGGCGCGAGGTGGTGACGACGATTCGCACGACACCGAAGCCGGTGGTGGCAAGTGTCAACGGACCGGCGGCGGGCGGCGGCGCCAACATGGCGCTGGCATGCGACATTCGCATCGCCTCCGAGAAGGCGTCCATCGGCCAAACGTTCAACAGGATCGGACTCCACCCGGACTGGGGCGGCACCTACTTCCTTCCGCGGCTCGTGGGATCCGCCAAAGCGCTCGAATTGATCTTCTCCGGCGAAATGATCGGTGCTGAGGAGGGTCATCGCATCGGTCTGTTCAACACGGTAGTGCCACACGAACAGCTCGAGGCCGAAACCCACCAACTCGCGCGAGCGCTGGCGCAGAAGCCCCCGCTAGCGCTGGCACTGGCAAAGAAAGCGATCTATCGAAGTGAAGACCAAGACTTGAGTGGCATGCTCGACTTGGAGTTGGATCATCAGTTGAGCTGCTTCTCGAGCGAAGATGCCACCGAAGGCCTCAAGGCCTTCCTGGAAAAACGTCAACCCCGATTTAGCGGCAAATAGGAGCCGTTAGTTGTTAGTTATCGCGCACCGAGGCGCGTCGGGCGCGGAGACCGAGAATTCACTTGCCGCGTTTCGCGCGGCCATAGACCTGGGAGCCGACGCGATTGAACTGGACGTTCACGCGACCGCGGATGGATCGGTGGTGGTGCACCACCACGAGACGGTCGGTAACGCACATATCCCCACGTCGCCCCTCGAGCGGGTCCGGCAGCAGCGGTTACCCAATGGTGAACACGTTCCCACGTTGTCCGAGGTGCTCGAGCTCCTCGGCACGGGGCCGACGGTTTTCGTCGAGGTCAAGACCTTGGACACCGAACACCAAGCCCGGTTCTTAGAAATGCTTGCTTCCGGACCGGTCCCGGATAACTACCACGTACATTCCTTCGACCACCGGATCGTACGTCGACTGTTGCAGGCGCGCGACGGGTTGGTGGGCGGGGTGCTGTCGGCGTCGTACCCCCTCAACCCGCTTATCCAACTCGAGCAGTCGGGCGCCGCAGAGTTGTGGCAAAGCCAAGAGTTGATTGACGATGAGTTGGTCGCGGCGGTTCATGCGTTCGGGGCGAGGATCATCCCGTGGACCGTCAACGACCCCGCACGTATGGAGGAGTTCATCGACATGGGTGTTGATGGCATCTGCACAGACTATCCCGATCGTCTGAGGAAACTCTTGTCATGAATGTGGCCGTTGTGGGAGCAGGTACCATGGGGCACGGTATCGCGCAGGTAGCAGCCCTGGCGGGCTACGAGACCGCCCTCACCGATAGCAACATTGATGCGTTGACCGCTGCCGCGGGCATGATACAGAAAAACCTCGACGGGGGCGTCGAGCGAGGAAAAATCTCGGCACAGGACGCTCAGTACGCGCTGGGGCGCCTTGCCATGATCGAGGAATTGGAAGCCGCCGTGTCGGGCGCCGACGTGGTCATCGAGGCTGTGATCGAAGACCTGGATATCAAACGTGAGCTGTTTGTGCGATTGGACTCCGCGACGCTCCCGTCGGCCATCCTCGCGACGAACACCTCGTCGCTTTCCGTGACATCGATTGCCGAGGTGACAAAACAGCCTGGTCGCGTGCTGGGCATGCACTTTTTCAATCCGGTGCATATCATGAAGTTGGTGGAGTTGGTGCGCCACCAACAGACCGACTCCGATGTGATCGAACGCGCACGCGAGATCACCATAAAGATGGGAAAGCAACCGATCGTCGTCACCGACTCCCCCGGATTCGCGTCGTCGCGTCTTGGTGTTGTCTTGGGACTGGAAGCGATGCGCATGGTCGAGCAAGGCGTCGCAAGACCCGAAGACATCGACAAGGCGCTCGAGCTGGGGTATGGTCATCCGATGGGACCGCTCAGGGTATCGGATCTCGTCGGACTCGACGTACGATTGGCGATCGCCGATTACTTACATCAAGAACTCAAGCAACCCCACTACGAGCCCCCTGCCCTGCTGCGGGATAAGGTCGCCGCGGGCGAGCTTGGGAAAAAAACCGGAAAAGGGTTCTACGAATGGCCACCGAACAAGTAGTTCTCAAGAATATCGACGGTCACGTTGCGACGCTCACAATCAACCGTCCCGATAAACTCAACGCACTCAACATCGCCACCCGCAACCGCATCGTGGAGGAGTTGAACGACCTGGCGGCGAACGACGACATCCGGGTGGTGATCCTCACCGGCGCCGGCGAGAAGTCGTTCGTGGCGGGCGCCGACATCGCCGAGTTCGAGGGCCGAAGCTCGGTAGAACAATTCCGGGTGATGACCGACTCGTCCGCGTTCCTTGCCGTTGACCAATTTCCGAAGCCCATCATCGCCGCCATCAATGGTTTCTGTCTCGGCGGTGGTTGCGAGCTCGCCCTGGCCTGCGACATTCGCATCGCCTCGGAAAAGGCCAAGCTGGGTCAGCCGGAGATCAACCTGGGTCTGCTACCCGGAGGCGGCGGAACACAACGCCTGCCACGACTGGTGGGCATGGGTGCCGCGTTGAAAATGCTGTACACGGGGGATTTCATCCGCGCGGACGAGGCCCACCGCATAGGGCTGGTCGACGAGGTAGTACCCCCTGATCAACTCGAAGCACGCGCCAAAGAACTGGCAGACTCCATCGCGTCAAAGAGCCCCGTGGCCTTGCGCATGATCAAGCAAGCCGTGCGAACCAGCATGCGTACGTCATTGGACGAGGGTTTGAAGCAAGAGGTGACGCTCTTCTCGCTGGCCTTTGCCTCGGAAGACAAGAAAGAAGGCGTTGATGCGTTTTTGAACAAACGGAAGCCAACCTTCACCGGACGATGACTAAGCTCCCCTTTCCCTTGCCCCACCTCAGGGAGGAGTTTGGGAGGGAGGAGGGAGGAGGCCCCGCCCGTCCACCCCCCCGGGTGGAAGGGTGGGGGGCCTCCTCCCTCCTCCCTCCTCCCTTGGGTTGGGAACGGTGTGGGGCGACGGCCTCCTCCCTCCTCCCTCCTCCCTTATCCGGATTCGACTCGCTCCGTGACGACTAGACAACTCCCCGGCATCTCCGACCTCCACATCCACATTCAGCCGTGGCGTCAGCTCAAGCCGGAAGTTGCGAAAGTCATGTGGAGTGGCCAGGAAGAGAAACGGGATCGTCTCCAAGCGATTATGGACGATCCCAAGCTCCTGCTCGACATACTCGACAAAGCAGACATCTGGCGCGTCGGGCTCATCAACTACCCGAGTCCCGACCTCATGGGATTTACCGACGAAACAAATTCATTTGCAGCAGAGTATGCCTCCGCAGATCCGGAGCGTCTGCTTCCGTTCGGTGGCGTCCACCCGCGCTTCACCACCGATCCCGAAGGGCAGGTCGAAGCGCTACTCGACATGGGAATCCGATGTCTCAAGATTCATCCACCTCATCAAGTCTATCCAGCGAACGCTCACACGATGGGTCTCGACAACCTGGGCCGGATTTATCGGCGTTGCGAGGATCGCGGCTTGCCGGTCTTGATTCATACCGGGACGAGCATCTTCCCCGGGGCGCGAAGCAAGTACGGGCGGCCGATGGAAATCGACGACGTCGCCATCGACTTTCCCGATCTCACCATCGTCATGGCGCACGGCGGACGGCCACTGTGGATGGACGAAGCGTTCTTCGTGCTCCGACGCCACAAGAGGGTTCACCTCGAGCTGTCGGGCATACCACCGAAGCGGTTGCTCGAGTATTTCCCACGATTGGAGGAAATCGCCGACCGAGTCGTGTGGGGGACCGATTGGCCGAGCCCGGGCGTCAAAGATCTGCGGCGGAATCTCGATCAGTTCTTGGCGTTGCCGTTGCCGGACGACGTGAAGAACAAAATCACTCGAACGAATCCGCTGGCGCTCATACCTGTATGACGGGGGTCGGGGGTCGGGGGTCGGGGGTCGGGTTTCAATGCCGAGACCGATGCGAATGGATCCGCCACCCAACAACCCACGACCCGACCCCCGATCCCCGATCCCCGAATCCCGCAGTCGAGACCCGACCCCCGACCCCCGACCCCCGTCATGCTGAAGAAACTAATCCTACCAGCCGGCCCGATTCTACTGATCGTCACCGCGTTGTTGCCAGCGCCCGGTACTCTCAGCGAAGAGGCCTGGCACGTGGCGGGATTGGCCGCCTGGATGGCCCTCTGGTGGCTGACGGCGATCGTGCCGCTGGAGGCAACGGCGTTGCTCCCCGTCGTTGCGTTGCCGTTGATCACCGACAAGGCCGTCGGCGACGTAACCGTATCGTATGCCAACCCCATCATGTTCTTGTTTCTTGGCGGCTTTTTTCTCGCCGCCACACTCGAGCGTTGGAACTTGGACAAACGCTTTGCCTTGGCAACGGTGCGAATCTCGGGAACGCAAGCACCGCGTGTCCTCCTCGGATTCATGTTGGCAGCGGCGTTTCTGAGCATGTGGATCTCGAACACCGCCACCGCCGTCATGATGCTGCCCATTGCCGGCGCGGTCGTGGAGGGTGCCGAGACGTCCGATAGCGCCGGAAACGGAAAATTTGCCGTGGCGCTCATGCTCGGCATCGCCTACTCCTGTTCGATCGGTGGCGTTGCAACGCTCATCGGCACGCCGCCGAACGCGATTCTGGCAGCCGCGGCGAGCGACATACTGAATGTCGATGTCGGCTTCGGAAGCTGGATGATGATCGGGATGCTGGCCGCCGTTCCGATGCTCGCAATCTGCTGGTTTGTGTTGATCCGTCTTTTCCATGTGCGGGGCGATCTTCCCGCGCTGGCATCCACCGTAGAGAAACAACGGGCGCAGCTCGGCCGGTTGTCAGCGGCCGAAAAGTATATCCTCGGGGTTTTCACCCTGACCGCCCTCGCCTGGATCCTACGCGCCCCCAAGCTCATCGGGGGTGTCAGCATTCCGGGTCTGACCGATTTTCTCCCCAACCTCACCGATGCGGGAATCGCTATCGGGGCCGCACTCCTGTTGTTCGTCATTCCACTGCCCAAAAGCCGTCACGGCGTGGCCTTGAACTGGGAGTCGGCCAAGAAGATCCCCTGGGGTATTCTCCTGCTTTTTGGAGGCGGCCTGGCGCTTGCGGCCGCATTTGCCGACAGCGGGCTGACCCAGTGGGTTGGAGGATTCTTGGAAGGACTCCGTGGAGCCCCTACCACCGTCGTGTACTTGGCAACGGCGGCCGTCTTTGTCTTCCTGACCGAGCTGACAAGCAACACAGCCACAGCGGCGCTCGGCATGCCGCTCATGGCGGGGGTTGCGGCCGGGCTGAACCTCGACCCCTTGCCCCTCATGATGGTGGCCGCCATGGCCTCTTCGATGGCCTTTATGCTCCCGGTGGCGACTCCTCCCAACGCGATCGTGTTCGGGTCGGGGCGAATACGCTCCGCGGACATGGCCCGGGCGGGTTGGTGGCTCAACGTCGTCGCCATTTTCGTGGTAACTTTCGTGATCAGCATTCGAGTTGGATAGCCTTGATAGCGGCGGGAATTAAGACAAATGAGCGATTTGGTGGCGATTGCCAACTTTCACACGAAGGCGGAGGCCGAAATGGCGGGCGGCCTGCTGGAGGCCGCTGGTATCCCTTACCTCATTCAGTCCACGGAGGGGATTCTCCACGGGCCCATCAACCCAGGTGCAACGCTTCTGGTGGGCGAAGCAGCGGCGCCGCATGCCCGAGCGGTAATTGGGAAACCCCCGGACGATGCCCAACCGGAGGACGCCGCGTGACGGACGGACGTGCCTTGGCGGCGATCGGGGCCGGGTCGGCCCTGCTTGCGGTTGGCGCGGGCGCGTTTGGTGCCCACGTGCTGGAAGGCCGGATCTCGGGTGAGTCGCTGGAGGTGTTTGACACGGCGGTCCAGTATCAGGTGTATCATGCCTTTGGCCTCCTGTTGGTCGGGGCGTTTTCGGCCAACCATCCGACAGCGCTGCTTCAGTGGGCGGGGAAACTTTTCGTGGCGGGGACGGTTGTCTTTTCGGGTAGTCTTTACCTTCTCGCCTTCACGGGAATCGGCTGGCTTGGTGCCATCACACCGATTGGTGGGGTCTGTTTCCTCATCGGCTGGGGGGCCATGTTTTGGAGTTTGCTATCGCAGTCGAGGATGACGGCGGTGCAATCCGGCCCATCAAACACGTGACAAACCCCACCGTTTTCTTCAACGGCGACTATGTTGCCAAGCAATCGGTCAGCATATCACCCGACGATCGAGGATTTCTCTTCGGCGACGGGGTGTACGAGGTCGTGCGAAGTTACGGCGGACGGTTTTTTGCCCTCGAGGCTCATCTCCAGCGCCTGCACAACGGCCTGTGCGAGTTGCAGATTCGGGGAATAGACGCCGCCGCATTTGGCGAGATCTGCGAGCAACTTCTGGCAAAAAACGATCTGGGTCAAGATGATGCGCTCGTGTACATGCAGGTCACGCGCGGCGCGGCACCCCGTGGCCACGCGTTTCCCAACGTCCGTATCCAACCCACTTCATACGCGGTGCCGTTGCTGTTTCAACCCAAAGGGGACGTCACAAGAGGGGTAAAAGTCATTACGGCTCCCGACATGCGGTGGGCACGGTGTGACATCAAGAGTGTTAATCTCCTTGCCAACTGTCTTGCAAACCAGCGTGCGCAAGAAGCAGGGGCCACCGAGGCGATCCTCGTGCGCGACGGCGTGGCTTTGGAGGCGACGGCGTCGAGCTTCTTCGGCGTATTCAACGGAGAAGTTCGAACGGCCCCGAAGAGTAACTACATCTTGCCGAGCATCACACGTCAGGTGGCCTTGGACATCTGCCGAGAAGCCGGAATCAGCGCCATCGAGGCCCCCATCCAACTCACCGACCTCGTGTCAGCCGATGAGTTGTTTCTTGCCGGCACTACCATGGAAATCATGCCGATCGTTGAAGTCGACGGACGGTCGGTTGGCAACGGACAGCCCGGGCCCGTCCAACGACGATTGTACGAGTTGTTTGTTCGGCGCACTCGGCCATAGAGGGTTGCAACCCGCCGGCCACGGCGCCGTAAGGCATAACTGAGGCCGATGACCACCACCAACTGCCAGCAGTGTGGAACGCCGCTCGAGATTCTCAGGCGGCCCCTGAAGCGTTTGCGTTGGACGCGTTATTGGTGGCGCGGTGTGGCCAGCCTGTTCTCCCAACCACTTCGGCTGTGCGCGCAATGTGGCTCGATCTACACATCTGCTGGGGTGCTGGTTGCCACCGGCGCCGCCGAGACGAATGTCGAGATGCGTCTCCGCGGCTTCAAGGACGACATGGTCCATATCCGCGACGGATTCGCGACTCTCGTACTTGCCAGCGAGGTCGGCGCGGTCTGGACACTCATGAACGCCGGGAGTTACGATCTGGGGGTCACTCTTGTGATGGGAACGATCGGCGGGCTGGCCCTGATCCCTTTCACTTTCTTTGCGAGAAGAGCATCCAAGGCCAGGCGCAAACTGAAGTCACTCAAAACCGCTCGACTCGAGGGAAAGACGTCGAATGAAACGTAATGCCGTGTGGATCGCGATGGTGTACTTCACGGCCATGGCCATCGCGATCACCTTCCCCGGCATTCGGCCCTTCAATACCATTCAACCGCTCATCCTCGGCATCCCCTTCGTCTTTGCGTGGGTCCTTTCCTGGGTCGCCGGATCCATGGTGATTTTTTTCATCCTCTATCGGATCTATCGTAAGTGACCAGTTGGCAAATCGTGGTCGCCGTAGTCGCGGCCTACCTCGTGACCAATCTGATCGTGGGTCTTCTGCCCAGCGCTCGGTCCAGCGATACCGTTGCCGGCTACGTCGCCGGCGACCGCGAGTTCGGCACGTTGGTCATGTATTTCGTCACCGGTGCGTCGGTTTTTTCCGCGTTCGCGTTCTTGGGTGGTCCCGGGTGGGCGTTTAGCCGCGGTGCGGCAGCTTTTTACATCCTTGGTTACGGCGTTCTCGGTATGGCGCCGTACTTTGCCCTGGGCCCGTGGGCCGCACGGCTCGGTCGCAAGCACGGATACGTCACGCAAGGAGCCATGCTGGCGCACCGGTTCCAGAGCCGGTGGGTGGCCGTCACCGCCGGCATCATCAGCGTCATCGCCATCCTTCCCTACGTCGCATTGCAGATGCGAGGTGCGGGCATCGTGCTGGAGCAGGTCACCGACGGTCACGTTCCGCAACCGGTTGGGGCGGCGGTCGCTTACGGCGTCGTGCTGATCTACGTGTGGCGCAGTGGAGTGATGGGCGTCGGCTGGACCAACGTTTTTCAGGGCGTGCTGATGCTCGGCATCGCCTGGGCATTCGGGATTTACATCCCGTACAAGCTATACGGCGGCATAGGCCCGATGTTCGAACAAATCGCCGCAACCAGGCCGGGAATGCTGACCGCACCGGGCCTCGACGCATCCGGTGAACCATGGACGCCGGTCGCGTACACGTCGGCCGTCATCGTTTCTTCCATCGGCTTGATGATGTGGCCGCATCTATTCATGAAAGCGTTTGCGGCAAAGGACGACGCCACCATCCGACGAACGATCCTGTTGTTTCCGACCTTTCAGGTTTTCCTCCTCCCCCTCTTCCTGGTGGGATTCGCCGGAATCCTCTACGCGTCGTCTCCCTCGAATTCCGACGCGATCATGCCGCACATCATGCTCACGTCCGGACTTCCCGCAATTGTCGTTGGGCTCTTCTGCGCCGGCGCGCTTGCTGCCTCCATGTCTACCGGAGACGCGTTGGTGCACGGGGCCGCCTCGATCGCCGTGACCGACGTCTACGGTGCGACGCGCGGCGACAGACTGAGCCAGCACGACCAGCGCCGGCTGATCCGATGGTCGGCCGTTGGTGTCGGAATCCTCGGTTACGGCATCGCTCTGCCGAGCGGCCTATCGCTCGTGGGCATGTTGCTGGCCGCGTACGGGGCCATCGTCCAACTCGCTCCACCCGTGTATGCGGCGTTTCTATGGCGTAGAGCGACCGCGTCAGGAGTGGTAGCGGGGTTGCTCTCAGGAATCTCGGTGACCGGGCTGCTCATTTTGCGACCCGGCTGGAGGCCCTTCGATCTCCATGAGGGTCTGGTGGGACTCGCTGTCAACATCGTCATTCTGGTCGTGGTCTCACTCTCCTCGCGACCGCCCGATGCTTCCCATGTTGCGGATTGGATCGCCGTCAGCCGAACGGGTGATTGACGCACCCTTCCAACCCCAGTAGCGTAAGCAACGCCATCAATGCCTTCTGAGGCTGTCCATGTTCCGTCTGGCCCTCTTCGCCGCTCTTGTCTCCCTCCTTGCCACAGCGCCGTCCGCCGCCCAGCAGCCCATCGCGTTCGGTGACTATCGGCTCAACAAGCCCGGAACGCTGCAACTCGTTGAACGCGCCAGCGGGCAGATGAATGCGATTCTGCACAATCAAGCGATCGTATTCGATCCGAGTCAGTTGGTGGTCGGGCGCGATTCCTTTTCGGTCATGACACAAGGCAGTCTGCTCGGCGCGTTGACGCGAACCATTGAAAGCAGCATGCATGGCGATCGTCCGGTCTTCTCGGTCAAATCCGAAATCCAAGTCGGCGCGCTGGGAGGGCAATCCGTAGAGTACGTGCTCGATGCTGCCTCCTTGGACCCCATCACATATGAACAGGCGGCCAGCCAGATGGGACAGACGATTCAGGCGCAGCTGACGTACGACGAGGGTGGCCGGGTGACCGGATCCGTCTCCGGAGCCATCGAAGCCACGATCGACACCGTGTTTGGTACCCGGGTCTACGATCTCGACATGCTGAGCACGATCGTGCCAACCATGGCCTTGGCAGACGGGGCGAGCTTTACGCTGGGCATTTTTCAGCCCCCCACGCAAACATTTTCGCAAGAGACGTTAAACGTCACCGACGGCGGCATGGTGACCGTCCCCGCAGGCGAGTTCGACACTTGGCAGGTCAACATGAGCGGCCAACTCCCATGGATATTCATGGTTTCGAAGGCCGATCCGCGGCGCGTGGTGAAAATGGAGATTGCCCCCCTGTCTTTCGAGTTGGCGGGCATTCTCTAGCAGGTTGCGGAAAAATTGATGGTGAGCCGCGTTTGTCCGGGTAACACGACGGTGTACCAGCGTGCGGTCCCCTATTACCGCCCCCGCGGTGCGGTCGGCGTGACGAATGCGGCCCACACTGCCCCATCAGGGGCTGCCTCCGGCCAGGGTCAGGGTGCGTATCCGCATCAGATTGTAGACCGCGGCCGTGAACGTAAACACCCACCCGACCCGCGGGGTCCCGCGATGTCGGAGTTTGCGTAACAACCCAATCGTCTTGCCCCACCCGTAGATCTCTTCCACTTTTTTGCGCTGCCGTTGACTGATCGCATAGCTGGGATGGCGCGTCGTCCGGCCATCCACCGCGCTCCGCAACCGCGTGCGGTGCACGTTCGGCGTGACGTGGGGCGTCCAGCCCAACGCCCGCAGCGTGTCGACAAACCCGCACCGATCATAACCCTTGTCCGCCCCCAACGTCCGACGCCGGGCCGTCGGCGGTAAGCTCCCCACCATCGCCAGCGCACTCGCACACTCCGCCTCGTAGCCGGGCTGCGTCACGTCGGTCGCCACCACGAGCCCGTGCCGATTATCCATCAACACACTCGCCAAGTACGCCAATTGCGCGCCTTGCCCCCCACTCTTCCGCGTCAACCGCGCCTCCGGGTCCGTCCGCGACGCATGCGTCGCATTCGTCCGTTTCTCCTGGCGAAACGTCACGCTCGGATTCCCCGGATCATCGTCCGTTGGCGGGCGGGTGCCGGCCTTCGGCTGAAAACTCTTCTGACTCGCCCACGCGTCCAGCAAGGTCCCGTCGACGGTGAAATGCTCATTCGACAACAACGCCCGCCGCTCCGCCTCCTGTAACACTTCGGCCAGAAACGCATCCGCGATGCCCCCCTCGACCAGCCGCGTCCGATTCTTCGTAAAGACCGTCGGCACCCACACCGCGTCGTCCAGATTCAACCCCACAAACCATCGGTACAGGATGTTGTAATCGAGCTGCTCCATCAGCTGCCGCTCGCTCCGGATCGTATACACCACCTGCAGCAATAACGCGCGTAACAAATGTTCCGGGGTGGTGCGCAATGGCAAAGCCCGTCCCCGCAAGGTGACGCTGGGTGCTGGTACGGTCACGGTGACCGCGCCACGGGTGCATGACCGTCGTATGCGGGCGCAGTTCACGAGCAAGATTTTGCCTCCCTATATGCGGCGGTCGCCGAAGGTGGCGGAGGTCTTGCCGGTGTTGTATCTGCGCGGTCTGTCGACGGGAGATTTTCGCGAGGCGTTGCCGATCTTGTTGGGTGAGGACGCATCAGGCTTGTCCCCGACGACGATCACGCGATTGACGGCGGCGTGGGAGGGGGAATACCAGGCGTTTCGCCAGCGTGATCTGCGTGATCGGGAGTATGTGTACGTCTGGGTCGACGGGATCCACTTCAACATTCGCCTCGAGGCCGACCGGCTGTGTACGCTGGTGATGCTGGGCGCCCGGGCGGATGGGACGAAAGAGCTGATCGCGGTGGAGGACGGCTATCGGGAGAGCACGGAGAGCTGGTTGGCGGTGTTGCGCGATCTGAAGCGTCGGGGGATGCGGGCCCCGGTGCTGGCGATTGGGGATGGCGCGTTGGGGTTCTGGGCAGCGGTGCGGGAGGTGTGGCCGGCGACGCGGCAGCAGCGCGACTGGGTGCACCGGATGGCCAACGTGTTGGACAAGCTTCCGAAACGTTTGCAGCCGGCGGCGAAGCGGGTGTTGCGCGAGATGATGTATGCGGAGTCGCGTGCGGAGGCCGAGGCGCTGGTCGAGCGTTTCGCCACCGCGTATGCGGCCAAGTATCCCAAGGCGGTCGCCTCGCTCACGCGGGACCAGGAGCACCTGTACAGCCATTTTGATTTTCCGGCCGAGCATTGGAAACATATCCGTTCGACGAACGTGATCGAGTCTGCCTTCGCGACGGTCCGGTTACGACAGCGCGTGACCAAGGGAGCGGGCTCGCGGAGCAAAGGGCTGACGATGGCGTTCAAGCTGTTGGAGATGGCGCAGCAACGTTGGCGGAAACTCAACGCTCCAGAACTTCTCCCCCTGGTGTTGGCAGGAGAACAATTCAAAGATGGTATGCAGGAAACTGACAAAGAGAACACGGATCGGAAGGTCGCCGCTTGATCACTCACCGATCCACAACATTTGACAATACCTCTCATAGTTGCGCGAACCGGTCTTTCCGTTACCAGAACAATACTTATCCACAAACTCGCCAGATACCTCAGGAAAGACGTGCACCTCAAACTCCGGATCGCCCGCCGACCAACCCTCATGGTCGTCCGGAATATACTCACTCATCATGTAGATTCCGGGGGTGGTTGCCGCGCTAGCTGCAGCCCCGGCCTCGTATGTCGAAACCTGCGGGCGAGAAAAATCTGTTTCTACCGGCACCAGCACTAGTGCCGGAACTTCTGGGGGGTCTTCGGCGGACGCGATCGGAAAACGGTCTCCTGAAAGATCAAACGCGATCGGTATCGTTCCATCGTCCCGAAGAACACTAGCCACAATAAGATTGTTGCCTCCTTCCCATTCGGCAAAATGATCCTTCACGGGCATGTAGAATTCGAGGTCAATGATGCCGTCCAACGTCGCTAGCACATCCGCCACGGTAGCCGCTTGGCCGCGGGCAGTAGCCATGGCGGGTCCCAATATCGCGTCCCTCTGTCGTAGGAAGGTGCCTAAGTGGAGCTTGTGTTCAGGATACGGCGACGCGTGGAGCGCCTTAAAAACAGATTGACGAACCATGGGATTGGCCAGTGCCAATGCCACCTCTCGGGTAATCTGGCTCAGCCCGTCTTGCATCACTTCTTTTGCAACTATGGTGCCGGAACGGCTTTCCAGCATGACGCCACTATCATGGTCCAAGTTTGCGATCGTGGGATCACCACACGCACTGAACACCAGAAGCAGGCCCCCAAAAAACCCCGCTTGGAATCGCATACTTCCCTCCTTGGTTTGGGCCGTTTCACCGCCCTCCGCGTCTCGATCGCTCCGGTGGCGCTCCACATACGCGCCAACCTCAGCGTCCAACGCACTCACCAGCATGCGCCGAGCTCCCTCTCTGGCAAGCTCGTCCAGGTCGGCCAACTGTCCGTTCTCTTTGCTTCCGGAGCCATCCCCCATTATTCTCAACATCGGGTGGCGTGTCCTTTCTCCGGTTGTGACAAACCGGATCTCGTGTGAGTTTCAAGCGACTACACGAAAGGATACGCCGCCTTTCTCATTCCGCCAATCCACAACTTTCGAAAATAACTCCACCACGTTTTTGAACGCTCGTGGGCGGGCACCCGCGAGCACCCTAGAAATTACTGCGGCGAGCACCTTCTCCGCCATTCGGATCTGGCACGGTGCCAGAATTTCGTTGTGAAAATCTGCGCGGGCGTGCGACTAGTCGGGCGATTCGATTCTCCCCCCTGTGGGGGCCCGGCCTCGGTGTGCAAGAGAAAGTAGACGCCCCCCCACCCTCGAATTTCCTGCCAGTGTGGCGCTTTTCTCAGTACGGGCGCGAAGGGCACCGAGGGCACGGTTGGCGGGACGGGATCCCACGCTCGTTCGTACATCGAAGCCCTCGGTAATGACTGGTATCGCTGTGTCGTCGTCGGCAGCATCGGCGGCGGCGTCACGACGGCCCGGCTCATCTGCTATCTGGCAACAACCGACGCCAGCGTCACGTACAACGGGGATGGTGCGTCTTACGTGATTCTGTGGGGCGGGCAGGGGGAGGTCAACGTACCGTTTGCCTCGTCCTACATCGAGACGGCGGGAAGCCCCGTCATTCGCGCGACGGAATCGATGACGTTTCCCTTCGACGTCGGGATGCAGGAGGCGACCTTTTACGCGCGATTCCGCGAGCGGGGCGCGATCATCGCCGATTCGGGGCTGCGGCTCATGCAGATCGCAGCCTCGAATCCAAGTCTGCACATCCGAGCGGAAACGGGATGGCGGGTCCGGCACACCGACGGGGCCGCCGCGAGCGTTGAGTCGACTTCCGCCGCGCTTCCGGCGATCAACGATGTCGTCGAACTCCGTGCCGTACTGAACGCCGACGGGAGCGTGCAGATGCATCAATCGATCAACAGTGGGACCGAGGCGAGCGGTTCCGCGTCGGCCGCGCAAGCGCTCGCGACCGATAAAAAATGGGGCTCGGCGATTCTGAGCGTCTCGCTCGTCGGGACGCCGGGCTATTTCAACTTGATCGACCTCATGTCCGTGGCTGGGGTCCATTCGCTCGGCGACTGTCGGAAGGCGACCCAACAATGACCCGATCCTTTTGGCGGATTCCCCGCGCTGAGTGGCTCGACGGAAACGGCGTAGAGGTCTTCGATAACGCCCGCGTGTATCACGAGACGCCGCAATTTCTCCACGTCATCGCGGCGGAAGCCGACCGCCCCGACATCGCGGCGATCGGCACGCGACTCGGTCAGACCGTGCGAGAACTCAACCCGAGCGAGCGAGCGAATTTTCTTCGTGTCGAGGTCGAGCGCGACAGTCCCGACGGGAAGATCCGAGCGCAGGTCAAGGTCGCCGACAAGCGACCGACGGACGTCGAGAAGGCCGTCGATATTCCTGCGGTGATCTGGTTCGGGGACGATCCGGCGGACTACGCCCCATGAGAGCGATTCATCCCGAGCTCGTCCGCATGTTGCGCAAGGCCCCGATTACCGGACGTGCGCGTGTGATCCCCGAAGCGATCGTGCCCGTTAATGAAGACGTGCGGGCCTTCGACACCGACTGGAACAACGCCGATTCGCCGACCGGCCTCCAGGTCGCGCCGAACGGCGACCTGCGGCTCACGGGGTCGTTCTCGACTACGGTCGAGCACACCAATAGCGATACGTACATGACCGATCTCGACCGGGCCTCGCCCTGGTCGGTTGCCAAGGTCACGTGGGCAGGCACGCTGGACCGCGACTTCGAGATCCAGCAAGTCAAAGCGTACCTGCACCCGAAACGGACCGCGGCGGCGAAAGAAGTCGTCTGGTGGAAGATGATACTCTACCGCGTGCATCGGGTGTGGCCGGCAAGCGTGTTCATCGCGCAAACGTTGGAGATCCAGGCGATCGGCTCGGCCAAACGCGTCGCGGCCACGGGGACCGCGGAAGCGGAATACATCTTCGACTTCAGCGGTAGCGATAACGGGGCCAAGCCGAAGCTCGAGCGGCCCATCATCATGCCGGGGGCGATGGCGATCCGTCCCACGACCTACATCCGCATCCTGGCGTTGAAGGCCGATGGATCCGCCGCGGGTAACGTGGGATTCAGCGCCGATACGGCGACACCGAGTGTCACTACGTCAGGCGTGACGCTTGAGCAAACCACGTTGACCGAGAACGCGGTTGGGGACGGACGCGGGCGCTGGTCGGAGCCCGATGTCCCTGTCGACGAGTGTCCCCGCCTGGCGATCATAGCGGAAAGCTATTCGGATGCGACGGTCACGTTTTCCGTCGCCGGCGGGGGCACGATTATCAATCTCGGGGCCGCGCCGACGAAGGATCTCGAGTGTGTCCTGGTGGGACGGACCCCCAGTGACACCGCGATCGTGGGCGAGATTCGCAAAGCGGCGCCCGACGCCTGGACGGAGTTTTTGGACGGTGATCTCATCGGTGTCGATAATTCGCTACCTGGTGGCACCGGTGGCAAGGACCTGTCTGGTCTTACACCGACACAGCAAACGTACGAGATTCGCGCCCAACTGAAAACCAACACCGCGCTGAACACGACTCCGCGGTTAAAACAGTTGGGGGTGCGCGAGCTCACCCGGATCTCCTTCGACCGCCTCGCCACCGTCGACGTCGAGTGGAATGTGCATCCGTACGAGATGCGGAGCGAGATCAGCCGCGCGGTGATCACGAGCATGCGCGACGGCCGCGAGGATTTCAACGACCAGATTACCGAGTTACTGGTCGACTACGACGTGGCCGAGATTGCCTGGCGGATCATGATCGGGCACCCGGATCTCGATCGCCACAAGTGGCTGCACATCGACACGTTTCCGATCGCCTACGATTACGATCCGCGCGCGACGGAGATCGAATGCCAGTGGGATTCGGCCCTCACTTTGCTGCGGGCGGCCCTGCCGGTGGCCTCTGGTTCGCCGCTGACGCGCGACATCCTGAACTACAACGCCACCGTGGGGATCGAGACGCTCAAGGAGGTGAGCGATGACCTCCTCGACGGGCAGATTGGGCTCGCGGGCAAGTACCGCGGGCAAGGCATCACCGACGACACCACCACGATCGCCAAGCGGATCGGGGAGCGGGATCCCGATGCGGTCGTCACGGCTTTGTCCGATGCGAAGACCGAGGCTGACGCGGTTGCGTTTATTGCCGGCGGCGCATGGGGGACGGACGCAGGACGGGTGCGGTTCTTCGATCTGTTTGCTGACGACTTCGTCGTCATGCTCTTTCATGAGCGGGAGATCACCGTCGAGTCCGTGAGTCCCGGCCTCGCGCTGCGCACGCCCGAAGTGTTTCTCGCGTACGATTACGACGTGCAGAGTCGCCAGTACACCTTGGAGCATCGCGGGTTTCATGGGGTGGCATTGACCGCCCTCGGGATCTCGAACTTGGGACCGCCGAAACGGCTCTCGGATACGGTCGGCAAATGGATCGACGACACCACGCTGGCCGAAACCGTCGTCGAACGCCACTTCAACGCGTTTGGCATGGGCGTCCGGTTGTGGCGCTTTCGGTGCATCTACCCCTACCCCGAACTGCAATTCGGCGATCGGGTGATTGTGCCCACGAAACAATTCGTGATGCGGGATCCGATCGGCAGCCGTGAATTGCGCGGTCAGCTCTGGGTGATTGGGACGATCGTCGGTGTCCACGATGCGTTGGGAACCGCGTTTACGCTCTGGGTGCGCAGTCTCTCGGACATCCTCGCGAGTAGCGAGGCGGTGACGATCGAGCTCCGGAAAGGGCCGACCGTGCGGGTGTTCCACGGCAGCAACGTCACGTACGTTAACCCGGCGAGCGAAAATTTCTTGGCGTGGGATTCGGAGGTGTTCGATAACGAAAGTCATCACGACACGGCGACGAACAACAGCCGGCTCACGGCCACGTTTGCCGGGACTTATACGATTCGTGGTGTTCTTCGGTGGTCCGGGTGGTCGGCGGTGGCGACGGCGAACATGCTGTTTCGAATCAAACTAAACGGGTCCAGCTACTTGGGTTCGATTGGGAATCTGTATAGCTCACAAACCGACACCGAGGGCGCCTGGCCTTTCGATCTGACAGCCGAACTCGCCAAAGATGATTACGTCGAGGTTAGCCTGCTGTTGGTCGTCATCGGGGGTGGAAATATGACGGTGACGATTGATGGTGGAGATGTGCAGCAAAGCACGTTTGAACTCTTGTACCGGGGTCGATGATGATGACGATATCGCGATTGAACCACGGCGTCCACATCCCCGGCTGGGCGATTGCGGCGATCGTGCTCATCATCGCCGTCCTCACCACGGGATTTAGTCTCGGCCGCACCTGGAACGACACGCAGCGTTCGGTCGCCGAGATGAACACGCGCATGTGTCGGATCGAGCGGGCGTTGGATATCCCACCGTGGCCGAGCTGTCCCGCAGTAAGGAGTGAACGATGACCAACATGATGATCCCGTCGGTGAACACGTGTCCGAAGTGCGGTGAGCCGATTCCCCAAGTGGTGGACCGGCGCCTCGTCGGCGACAAGATCCCCCGGATGATCACCGGGAGCCTCGTGGCGTTGGCAGGCGTGGCCGGGTTGTTGCTCGAGCGGATCGGCGGGCCGGTGGCCGTGCCGTTGATTGCCTTTGGGCTCGGCACGGCGTACACGCACAGCTTTACCGCCGTGTTGCGCGGCTGGAAGAACGGAAAGAAGTGAAGAACCTCCGCTCGATCGCGCTCTACCTCTGGGAGCGAGAGCTCGGCAAGCCGTACCGCTGGGGCGGCGACGACCCGATCGCGGGCTTCGACTGCTCGGGCTTGGTGATCGAGCACCTCAAGTCGGTCGGAATCCTACCGGCGCAAGGCGATTGGACGGCCGACGGACTCGCCAAGCGTTTTCAGGGCCGTGAGGTGACAAGGCTCAAACCGGGCTGCCTACTCTTCTGGTTTCGCGGGTCGAAGATTGGACACGTCGAGATCGTTTGGCACGTCGTCGGTGAGCGCGTCCTGACGATCGGGGCGGCTGGTGGTGGGTCGCGAACCCAAACTGAAACCGATGCCGAGGAACAGAACGCTTACATCAAGGTCCGGCCAGCGCGGCCCGAGTTGGTCAAGGCCGTCGACCCGTTTTTCTAGCCAGTTTTCCGGCCAGGGATAGAAGGGGCTCGCGTCGGTGCGGTGAGGTAGTGGTGTGAGCCAGCCGGAGTAGATCCAGGTTTACGGTGCTCATAAAAAAACTCCCGGGAACAGTGTCCCGAGAGTCTAGTCTTGCACTATGAACAGTCATCAAATCACGGGAGTCCTTATGCTGCTACAAGGGTTCCGCCAGTTATTGCGGCTTCATTCTCTGGCGCGAACACTCCTGCGACATCCGTCAACTCTGGATGCTCTTGCATGATGACGTCCATTCCGGTATCCGCGTTTGTGGTAGCCGACGGAGGATAGCGCACCGGGGGCCTGGCCGGTTCTGGGATGATGCTGTCCCATTCCCTTTTGGCTGCGATATAGTCATGGAACACTTCTTCGAGGTTCGCAAACGCCTCAACTTGTGTCTCCCCGTCGGCCTTGCAACCTTCGAGTTCATCAATCCAGGCCGGCCCTGGACCGGACGCAGCCGGGGCTGCCGCTCAAGAAGGGGCGGGCGGACACCATGACGCACGACTACAAGCGGCACGGGACCACGACGCTGTTCGCGGCGCTGGGACATCGCACCGGAGAGGTCATCCACCTGGAGTTCCTCCGAGAAACGGTCCGACCCGGAACTCGACCTGCACTTCATCCTCGACAACTTCGCCACGCCCAAGCATGCCAAGGTGAAGGCCTGGCTGGACAGGCACCCCCGGGTGCACTTCCACTTCGTGCCCACCTCGTCTTCGTGGCTGAACCTCGTCGAGCGCTTCCTCCGAACTCACGCAGCGCCAGCTCAAGCGCCTCGCAGTCCACAGCGTCGGCCAGCTCGTGCACGCGATCACGGCCTACATCGACGACAGAAACCGTGCCCCGAAACCCTTCGTCTGGACCGCCACCGCGAAAGACATTCTGGCAAAAATCACTCGTGCTAACCGCTTTAGCGGCGCACTACACTAGGTGGTGCCCAGTGCCATCAAAAGCCACACTAACGCAAACGGATAGTCATTCCTCCAATCAACTCAAGTCCTCCGCCGTCCTCGAACGGAGCCGTGGAATTCCTCTCGTAAACACGGAGCTCGGCGAACGGTTGCATGCCAAGCGAAGGAAGGATCTGAATCCCCGAGAACAAAGCGGGCCTTGATCCCCCGGACCAAACCGCCAGACCGGTCCCAACATACCACCACCCCCGGATGTGGTCGTCACGCCCCACGGGAAGTCGAACGCGTACGTTCATCAGCGCCTGCCAAAAACGCTCATTTCCGATGACGAGATCGACCTGCGGGTAGAACTCGAGTACACCGACCAACGGCACTGGATAGGTGACACCGATCCGGCGGTGTTTCCATTCATCGATTTGTGTGATATCGGCGCCCGCATAGAACCCGATGGAGCGTTCAGATACCACGTCTTGTCCCAATACTGAATCTGGGCGCAGGACACACACGAGTGCGAGGACGAGATAAGAGGTTCGCATTTGCAGCCTCCCGGTCTTAGATAAGGGGTGGGGTGGGAGTCGCCCCCCACGGGGAGTTATTTTCGAAAGTTGTGGATTGGAGGAATGAGAAAGGCGGCGTATCCTTTCGTGTAGTCAGTTGAAACGTACACGAGATCCGGTTGTGACGACCGGAGAAAGGACACGCCACCGATGTTGAGGATAATAGAGAATGCGTCTGAGAGCAAAGGGAACGGACTGTTCGCAGACCTGGACGAGCTTGCCAGAGAGGGAGCTCGGCGGATGCTGGTGAGTGCGTTGGACGCGGAAGTGACCGAGTATGTCGAGCGATATCGGATTGAGCGAGACGGAGAGGGCCGCGCCCTGGTGGTGCGCAATGGCAAAGCCCGTCCCCGCAAGGTGACGCTGGGTGCTGGTACGGTCACGGTGACCGCGCCACGGGTGCATGACCGTCGTATGCGGGCGCAGTTCACGAGCAAGATTTTGCCTCCCTATATGCGGCGGTCGCCGAAGGTGGCGGAGGTCTTGCCGGTGTTGTATCTGCGCGGTCTGTCGACGGGAGATTTTCGCGAGGCGTTGCCGATCTTGTTGGGTGAGGACGCATCAGGCTTGTCCCCGACGACGATCACGCGATTGACGGCGGCGTGGGAGGGGGAATACCAGGCGTTTCGCCAGCGTGATCTGCGTGATCGGGAGTATGTGTACGTCTGGGTCGACGGGATCCACTTCAACATTCGCCTCGAGGCCGACCGGCTGTGTACGCTGGTGATGCTGGGCGCCCGGGCGGATGGGACGAAAGAGCTGATCGCGGTGGAGGACGGCTATCGGGAGAGCACGGAGAGCTGGTTGGCGGTGTTGCGCGATCTGAAGCGTCGGGGGATGCGGGCCCCGGTGCTGGCGATTGGGGATGGCGCGTTGGGGTTCTGGGCAGCGGTGCGGGAGGTGTGGCCGGCGACGCGGCAGCAGCGCGACTGGGTGCACCGGATGGCCAACGTGTTGGACAAGCTTCCGAAACGTTTGCAGCCGGCGGCGAAGCGGGTGTTGCGCGAGATGATGTATGCGGAGTCGCGTGCGGAGGCCGAGGCGCTGGTCGAGCGTTTCGCCACCGCGTATGCGGCCAAGTATCCCAAGGCGGTCGCCTCGCTCACGCGGGACCAGGAGCACCTGTACAGCCATTTTGATTTTCCGGCCGAGCATTGGAAACATATCCGTTCGACGAACGTGATCGAGTCTGCCTTCGCGACGGTCCGGTTACGACAGCGCGTGACCAAGGGAGCGGGCTCGCGGAGCAAAGGGCTGACGATGGCGTTCAAGCTGTTGGAGATGGCGCAGCAACGTTGGCGGAAACTCAACGCTCCAGAACTTCTCCCCCTGGTGTTGGCAGGAGAACAATTCAAAGATGGTATGCAGGAAACTGACAAAGAGAACACGGATCGGAAGGTCGCCGCTTGATCACTCACCGATCCACAACATTTGACAATACCTCTAAGAGTGTTAGTGATAAGTCATTGTATATAAATGACATACACCAAGAAACGTTAGCTTGTATGATAGCAGTTGATTAATCTTACCGCGCCAGGGCACCGACCACAAAGGGCTGCGTCAGACCGGCGGTGTCTTAGTCCATCAGGACAGAGCCCCCGCAAGGAGGCTTTTCTTTTCCCCTGCCCTGCGGGGGTCAAGGAGCTTTTATGTGTCGTCGATATCAACAACCTTACAACAACGGTTACACGAACTCGTACTCTCGAACTACGCGATCCGATCGAAGCCCAGGTCGGAGCGGAATGCGCAGATTGTTGTCGATTCCGATAAGCAGATCAGCGACGCGGACGGTGCCCTCTCGTGGGGCGGGGGGCTCAATGCCGCGTGCGCGCATGGCCTCAAGAAACTTTGGAAAGATTCTCTGGAGTTGGCGCCGCGCCTCACGATAGCTGCGACCCTGTGCCATACATCCAGGGATCTCTTCGAGTGTGAGCAAGAACAGGAGGCCATCGCCGTTGGGTGCGGGCTCCCACTGTGTCTTGATCGTGTAGTTTGCCAGTATTCGGGGCATGATTCTAAAACCTCAGTCTTCGATTCCGAGTCTTTCACGAACGATGTCAACGTACCGAACAAGTGCCCGAATAACCCCCGAAGCGAGCGGCTCCCACCTCGGCACGTCGAATATAACGCCGGGTACGTCTGGATGTTCCCATAAATAGGCCCCGTCAGGTCGAGTATCGTCCAGGTCCTCATGGGGCTTGAATCCCCATTCCTGCAACAAGTATTCCGCATCGAGCCATGACCATCCGTGAGAATCGTCACGCATCTCTTCTAAGAGCCGCCGCCGCCGGGTCACGGTGTGGCCGGAGTGTCCTCAATCTGTAGGACCTGAAACGGGACTTTTGTTTCGGCGATCGTCTCGCCACGAATGATGAAATGGTAGTCGTCAGGACCCGGGAATTGCACGCCGGTCAGCCGGATGATCTGATTCAGGTGATGAAACCGTCCAGCGGGAATCTGACGGGCTCGCAGCCTTCCCTGCATGCCCCACCGCACGTTCTCTTCCGGGTCACGTAGTTCGACGTAGACCGTGTGTTCCTTGTCGGAGTCGTCGAAGCCAAATCGGAAGCGCAACGCGAGATGCATGACGGCATGGGTACAAGGAAAATCTGGTGCCCCAATCGTGTCCCAGATCCCAGAGATATTGAGGTGGCCTTCTTTCGACACGTTCGCGTGGTCGCAGAGGGCGGCAACAGCAACTACCAATTGCAGCGCTACCTGGACAAGTATGACATCAAGGCGATCCTCGAGTCCGACGCTATTCGCCTGATTCCTTCTGCTGCGGAGGTGCCTCTTCCTCCTCGTCGGTGGATTCGCTCTGCCGCACCTGCTTCGAAGTATCGCCGTGTCGCGAGCCTGAGGCGATCACCGAGGCTTTAGGTCCCTCCTCGCCCTCTGTTGCTACATTCATCACTACATCAACTAGATCGTCCTCTGCTAGGCCCGGTGTCATCTCGTCTATGACCTCGTCCACGTGCCGTTTAACCATGGCCGGGAGGCCCTGCCCCAACCATTGGATGTGTTTGTCGATTATGGACGATCGGTTTTCCTCGACCTCCGCCCCCAAATCAGCAACCCACTTGGTGGGCTCCAAGCCTGCATGCCGACTTTGATCCTCGACGGCCTTCACGAACGATGTTTTCGCCATAAATAAGCCAATTTTGGCGTTTGTCCCCATTTTTCCACCCACCAACTCATCCATAGCATCGTCCATCCGCCTGAGTAGAAGTCTCGTCTTCCGTTCGGCCGCTTCAGTGTCGGCCCAGATTATGCTGTCTCGCGGCACGGGCTCAAGGCCATGCTCAAAAAGCTCTTGCATGATCCTGTTCTGAACCTCCTCGACAAGCTCCTTTACACGCACGCGCGGTCTTCCTGCTATGGTCGACACATAAAGGGCCCGACCCTCTCCGGAAAGGTCGTTAACGGGCTTGTTAACAACCGTGGAGGGCATTGGACCGCCCTCCGCGAACATCTCAATCGGCCAACCTTCGCGCTCTACCCAGGAGGCGAGGCGGGTTCGAGGCGGAACCTGGTCCCCGTTTTCCCATTTTGACACCTGCTTGCTGCCCACCCCTACTCGCGCGGCCAGTTTTCGCTGGGATATACCCCCAAGAGCTTTTCTGAGATCTGCGATCCTCGCGCCGACGTTCTCGGCAACTTTCCAGTCCATTTAAGGGGATACTCCCTTTCTTGACAAAATCCTTTTAAGGGGATACTATCATGCGTAACTCCCCTTAGATGGAGTTGCGCTATCCCTTTAAGTCCAAGGTACGCAATGGCTTCCAGCAACGTAGGCAATCTACCCGACGCTAACGACCCCGACAAGAAAACAGTGGTTGGCGGCTGGGCGACCGAGGAGGAACGCCGGACGATCGACATCGCCTGCGCAATGCTCGGCAAGAAACGCGCGCACTTCGTCGTGGAGAGTGCGTTTGAGCGCGCCCTGCAAATCGTTCGTAAAGCAAATCCAGCCTCCGCATAATCATCGTGACCATCGCAACTGAGGTCGCTCGACGCGACTCCGTTTCTCCTCCCCCGGATCTCGACATCGCGCATGCTCCTCTGCCTGAGCGGTACGAATCGGCGAAGGCAGCCTTGGCCGAATGCCAGCGGGTAGATGAATGGTTGGGTGTGTGCTGACATGGCGACCACTCTACGCCGGCGTCATTGGGGCGCCAACGGGAAACGCGTCACCAGCCGTTTGGTGTTTCAACGGTACGCCGTGCAGGAGAGAAGAACGGATCAAGCAGGCCCAACAGGAGGCTCGCGAGCGTGTGCTGGCGGGGGAGGGAGGGGTGTCGTGAGGGGCGCGGAGACGCGACGCCCTGAGGCGAAGCATGGAAGGCGGACTCTCGTGATGGAGCGCCTACGGGAGGCCGAAGTGACATCCGCCCACGCGAAGGCACGGCTCCACATGTTCTGGGCTTGGACCCCCGACGCGACGCCCGGAGAGCTCTGCGTCGTCTACGCGACGACCTTCATATGCCAGTTCCTCCCCGACACACCGGACCGGAAGCTCATCTTGACCACGGACCAGGCGGTTCAGTGGGTCGGGCGTCACGTGCCCACCCTCTACGAGAACCTCTTCCGGACTTCGTCTTCGAAGACGGTCCGCAGCTCCTCGGGGGTGGCGTCATGAGCTCGGCGCAGCGTGTGGCGGCGGTCCACCACGAATTGCGTCCACGCCGCTACATGGCCGGATTCCCCAAGTGGATCGCAGTCGTTGGGACTCTCGTATGCGTTGGGATCGGTGCCGCCCTTGTGTTCGATCTCCCCCTGCACGTGCTGAAAGTCCTGGTATTCGCGTGGGCCGTCGTCATGTCGTTCTTGAACGTCGCCGTTCATATGTGGGTTGGCGATGGGCATATCCAGCGTGCCCAAGAGTCTAGGCGCATCGAAGCTAGGCGCATCGAGAGCGCAGAGCGACGGTGGGATGTCTAGCATGAGCGACTGCTTCGTATCTCTCGAACTGATCGACCCGTCGCCGTTCGCCCATCTCTCGGGTTGGCGAATACATCCGCAGACCGGCTCCGTGACAGCAGCCCTACCCTGTGCGCTCGATGCTCCGTCCGGTCTCGCCCCTGAGTACGGCCTTGGCGAGCTCGACGACCCTCGCATGGGCCCGGAAGGCTTCTACGGAATCGGGAAGGTCCCTCCAGCCCCGGAGGGTCAGTCCGAGTTCGTTGACAGCGGTGTTGAGAGCCGCCTGTGTGGGAATACGGGTATCCAACAAGATCTGTGTCCTGGAAATGAGTTGAGCGAGACGTTGGGCGTTCGGATCGATCGGGAAGCTGTCGGGGTCCGACTCGGCGATCAGGTCGCTCACGGTGTCGTGCAGTCGATCGAGCCTGGATTCGCTCCGCTTGACTCGCGATTCGGCGTCGATCTGGGCCATCACCTTCCGGTGCTCGGCCTCGATGACCTTTCGCGTCACCACGATCTGCACCCGAGCGCCAAGCGCGGCCACCCCGAACATGCCCCCGATGGTGAGGAACGTCGATATGAGAATGTCTGACATGGCCAGCTTCCCCCGGTGGATTGTGGTCGTCGGGATTCTCGCATGTGTGGGTATCGGTGTCGCCTTGGTGAGCGATCTCCCCGAATACGTATTAGTGGCCCTGCTCCTTGCGTGGGGCCTCGTAATGTCGTTCTTGATCATCGCCGTTCATATGTGGGTTGGCGACGTGCATATCCAGCGTGCCCGAGAGTCTTTACGTGCCGAAGCTAGGCGCGTACAAGGCGCAGGGCCAGCCAACCACGGGTGGGACGCATGAGCGTCCTCCACATCCACCCTCAGACCCGTCTCCGGACCTTCCTCGAGGCCGCCTCGTGAAGCGCGACCTGTCCTACCTGCGGGAACTCCTTGTGCAGTTCGAGGATGGAGTGTGGAAGCCTGAGGTGAATGGCATCGGCAAGGGCTCATTCCACTTCAACCTCGCCATGGACGCCGGGTTGCTCACCAGCGGTCGGCGCGTGTTGTCATGACGACATCGGTTGCTGTCTCGGTTCATCCTCCTCCGGATGTCGACGTCGCGCATGCTCCTCTGCCTGAGCGGTACGAATCGGCGAAGGCAGCCTTGGCCGAATGCCAGCGGGTAGATGAATGGTTGGGTGTGTGCTGACATGGCGACCACTCTACGCCGGCGTCATTGGGGCGCCAACGGGAAACGCGTCACCAGCCGTTTGGTGTTTCAACGGTACGCCTCGTTGAAGAAGATCTCAGAGCGCACGGCCGAGGATTATTTCAGTGGACGATGCGGGCCGCTCGCCGACGTGTTGACGATGGCCGCGACGGCTGCGAACAGCGACCGGCCTGACATCGTTGAGCATTTCCATGCGCGGCTGCGGGAAGTAACGCAGCGATCACGCGACCTCACACCCGAACTCATCTCCGAGACGCAACAGGCCGACATCACCGAGGACGCAATCGAGGAAGCGTTTCGGGTGAATAAGTGCCGCGCGACGTGGTTGCCGCTGCGACGTGCCAAGCTCATCGCCATCGGTATGGAGTACCAGTTGATCGCGGCGGGCGACGACGAATTCCGGCTATGACGACACAACTTGCACGGACACGCTACGAGGAACTAAACGCGGTCATTGGGCGCGGACTCCAGAGTTTCGTCAACACGGGCAACGCACTCCGCGAAATGCGCGACGATGGCATCTATGCCGTCGAGTACGACACATTCGACGCCTATTGCAGAGCCCAATGCGACTTGGGCCGTCAACGTGCCTACGAATTGATCGCGGGCGCCAGAGTGGTGGAGAATTTGATTGTACGCAATTGCGTACAAATTCCAGCCAACGAAGCCCAGGCCCGTCCTCTCACCAAACTCGAACCCGAAGAACAACCCGTGGTGTGGGAGCTGGCCGTTGAGAAAGCCGGCGACGGTAACATTACCGCAGCGATCGTCGAAGAAGCCGTGGCCGAAACCCTAGCAGGTTGCGGAAAAATTCATGGTGGGCCGCGTTTGTCCGGGTAACACGACGGTGTACCAGCGTGCGGTCCCCTATTACCGCCCCCGCGGTGCGGTCGGCGTGACGAATGCGGCCCACACTGCCCCATCAGGGGCTGCCTTCGGCCAGGGTCAGGGTGCGTATCCGCATCAGATTGTAGACCGCGGCCGTGAACGTAAACACCCACCCGACCCGCGGGGTCCCGCGATGTCGGAGTTTGCGTAACAACCCAATCGTCTTGCCCCACCCGTAGATCTCTTCCACTTTTTTGCGCTGCCGTTGACTGATCGCATAGCTGGGATGGCGCGTCGTCCGGCCATCCACCGCGCTCCGCAACCGCGTGCGGTGCACGTTCGGCGTGACGTGGGGCGTCCAGCCCAACGCCCGCAGCGTGTCGACAAACCCGCACCGATCATAACCCTTGTCCGCCCCCAACGTCCGTCGCCGGGCCGTCGGCGGTAAGCTCCCCACCATCGCCAGCGCACTCGCACACTCCGCCTCGTAGCCGGGCTGCGTCACGTCGGTCGCCACCACGAGCCCGTGCCGATTATCCATCAACACACTCGCCAAGTACGCCAATTGCGCGCCTTGCCCCCCACTCTTCCGCGTCAACCGCGCCTCCGGGTCCGTCCGCGACGCATGCGTCGCATTCGTCCGTTTCTCCTGGCGAAACGTCACGCTCGGATTCCCCGGATCATCGTCCGTTGGCGGGCGGGTGCCGGCCTTCGGCTGAAAACTCTTCTGACTCGCCCACGCGTCCAGCAAGGTCCCGTCGACGGTGAAATGCTCATTCGACAACAACGCCCGCCGCTCCGCCTCCTGTAACACTTCGGCCAGAAACGCATCCGCGATGCCCCCCTCGACCAGCCGCGTCCGATTCTTCGTAAAGACCGTCGGCACCCACACCGCGTCGTCCAGATTCAACCCCACAAACCATCGGTACAGGATGTTGTAATCGAGCTGCTCCATCAGCTGCCGCTCGCTCCGGATCGTATACACCACCTGCAGCAATAACGCGCGTAACAAATGTTCCGGGGGAATCGACGGCCGGCCCCGCCGCGCGTACAGCCGGTCCAACTGCGGCGAGAGCCGGGCTAACACCGGGTCCACCAGCGCCCGCAGGGCGCGCAACGGATGGTCGGAGGGCACCCGATCCTCCGCACTGATATAGCTGAACAGCGCCGACTGATTCGTCTTGTTCCCGCGCATCGTGGCACTCCCATCGAGGTCCCTCTACGATAAGAACTTCCGGCTCGCGATGCTATCGTCCATTACCCGACTTTTTCCGCAACCTGCTAGACGATCCCCCATCCGTTGAAGTCCACATCAAGAAATCGAAGGACCCGCGATCGCAACTCTTGCGCGACGCTGCGCGGCCAATCAGGGAAGCCAAGAAGCTTTCGCCGGCAGGATTCGAAGAAGGCGAAATGAACGTCTTGCTGAAAATCATTCGGCGTTTGATCAAGAGATTGGAGCATGTCGATGGCGACCACCCAACGACGTAAGAAAAAGATCGCTCGAGAACAGAAGCGAAAAGGCCGTGCACTCCTGGCGGTGACCAAGGACGAGCTCGGGAGCTACCGCAAAGTCACGATATCTGTGAGCGGCCTTGAATCGCTACAGATCGACAAACGTTACCAGCGCGGTGAGGTACGACCATGGGTGTATGCATTAGCCCGGACGCTTGAGGATGGCGGCCAACAGCTTGACCCGATTGTTGTTGCCGAACGGGCCGATGGGTCCCGATGGATTGTGGATGGTCAACAGCGGTGGAAGGCACATCGCATGGCCGGCATCCCCATCGAAGCGAGGGTGTACCGCATTTCGTCTTTCGATGTGGAACGAAAACTTTTTCTTGACCTCAACCACCGTCGAGCGTTGCCAGCGACGAACAAAGTCATGGCCTGGCCGGGGTGTGGTTCCCAGTTGATTGAGTGGCTCAACACCAGTGACGAATCGGCGTTGAAGGGCGACATCGCGACGGTGCCAGGAGTCAAGGCCAAGTGTCCCGCTTCTACGGTTGCGAAATGGATGCTTACGCTCTTGACAGGATCTGCACCGTCTAAAACCGAAGACGTGATGTCGCTACTCAACGAGGCCATTGAAACGAACAAGCCACACGCGCTGAAGCGCGCAGAGATGATCGCCGTCATTATCGCGAACGTGTTTCGGGAATCACACATTCCCGCCTTGGCTCCGCGGGCGATTGCTCTGTCTTGCCGACAGCACTGGAACGGAATCACGCCAACCGTCGCTTTTCCCATGCCCAACAAGCGGCAAATCGGCCGACTGCGTCGCTACAACTGGACAGAATACGGAAACAGCAACTCGCGGTTGCCAATTCTTGTGCTCGCCACACAGAAGATGTGGCCTGCGAAGTGACCGGCCCCTGCATCTGTTGCGGCCGCGCGCTCACCCGTCGACGTCGGGTTCGGGTGTGGCGGATGTGCATCCCGTGTCGGATCAAGGAAGCGGTACGCGACTGGGCTCGGTGGCTATCGCGTGGCGGGAGTGCCTCGTGGTGAACTTGCACCCGCCGTCGGTCGCTATTGGGTGGGTACTCGCCTACGTGGTGACTGGTATCCCGGTCGTAGTGATTCTCGCGGTCGATGCGTGGCGAAAACGCAAGGAACGACGGACGGTGATCAAGAGTTTGGTCGCCGAGACGGTCGTCACGGAAATGGATCAGCGATGGAGAGCGCAGACCCCAAGAAGATGCTCGAGGAAGTGAGGAACTGATGGGCACAGGTCAAAGCGCCGCGAGTCACGAAGGCACCGACCTGCTCGAACCGCACGCGAAGGACGACGAGGTGCTCACGATGACGCGCGGCGACCTCCGACGGTTCGCGGATCACCTGCTCAACGTCGCGATGAAACGGATCGACGCTCGCATTGACGAGAAACTCAAGGATCACGTTCGGATGGAGACGGTTCAACTATGACCATCATCGCAAAGAACGAGACCCCACCGCAGGCCCCGGCCGGGCAACATGTGGCCGTGTGCTGCGACGTGGCCGATCTCGGCGTCGTCAAGACGACCTATAACAACGAAGAAAAACATCAGCACAAGATCCGCGTCTGGTTTCAGATCGCCGAACTGGACGCACAGGGCAAGCGGTTTCTGGTCTCTCGTCGATTGACGCTCTCGATGCACAAAAAGGCGGCGTTGCGGGCGTTCCTCGAATCCTGGCGTGGGAAGCCCTATGGCGAGGACGACGCGCGCAACGGCATCGACGTCGAGCTCATGGTGGGTGTCCCAGCGTTGGTTCAAACGGTCGAGAACGACCGCGGCTATACGGACATCACGTCGATCATGCGGTTGCCGAAGGGCATGGAGGCGATCGCGGTCGAAGGTTTCGAGCGGTTCAAGGATCGGGCGACGGACGGCAAGGACGAGACCGGCGCCATGCACGACTACGACGGCGTCGAGGGTGAAGACGACGATTTGCCCTTTTGAGTCCTGCATCCGCTGTGGACGCCCGATCCGCTCCGAGCGGCCAGCCTGCGTCGTGAACGGGCAGGCGTACCCGTACGCGGGGTGTCGGCCGGACACCGCCGACACGCGGCTGCGTCTCATCAAGGTCGGTAGCGGATGGGGCGATGCAACCGTCCTCCCGCTGACAAGGGAAGCTGACCCGCCGGTTCCGTCCCCGAAACTTTTAGCGAGTGAGTGGACATGAAGAAATATCGAGCCAGGTACGACAGCCCTCTACCGCACGCCACCCGGTCCTGGCTGACGAACACCAACCACATTCACTGCGATTCCGAGGCGGCGGCTGTTGGTCCGCTGAACTATGTCGTCAACCTGATCGCCGACATGGTGAAGAATGAACCAAAGACTGTCGAAAGAGGTCTCTGGGTCATCGAGCGTAAACGCGATGCGTGGAGTGAGGTTCAGTGAGGCACCGCGCCTGGAACTCCACGTTGCCCAATCGCACCAAAGAGATGCAGCGGACGCCGCTCCGTTCTCGAGGGAAGCGCGGCTCGATGTTTCCCGACCGTCGCGATCACCCTTTCACCCAATGGGTGAAAACGCTGCCGTGCGTGTTGTTCGGCACGCCGTTCGGCCATGAGTGCTGCGACACGATCGACCCGGCCCACGTATTCAAGACACGCGCCTGCGGGGCCTACGATCGAGGTGAGACCGTTCCCCTGTGCCGCATACATCACCGTCAACAAGAGGGCCGGACGCTGGCGTTCATCATCGAGACCGGGGTCAACGTGCGGCGGATCGCGAGGGCGTTGCCGGAGTTGTACGAGGAGGAGATCGAAAAGTGATGGATGTAACGGTTACCCGAAAACAATTAACCGACGGGCTCAAGCTCGTCACGGGCGTGGCGCCGTCGCAAAAAACGTTGCCCGTTTTGTCGCACGTCCTGGTCGAGGCGGTGGACGCGGGCCTGCAACTCACCGCTACCGATCTCGACGTCTGGGCACAGACCACCGTGCCGGCAGACACCACCACGCCGGGCGCGGTCCTGGTGCCCGTGGCGACACTGGTGCCGCTCGTGACCAAAATGCCGAGCGCTGGCATTCAACTCACCGAAATTACACGGGGCCGTGTGCGCGTCCTGTGTGCTCGGACGGACGTCGAGTTGGCGTCCATCGACCGCGACGAGTTTCCCTGTGAGCCCAAAGTGGTGTTCAATGACGCCCCGCGCATCGTGGCGGGCGACCTTCAGCGTTTGGTTAAGTACGTGGCGTTTGCCGCGTCGAGGGAACCGAGCCGTCCGACCATCAATGGCATCCTGTTGACACTCGACGCGGACGGACTGTGCATGGTGGCCACCAACGGTGCGCGCATGAGTGTCGCCCGTGTGTCCTCGCGTCACGACGTTGGGAACTGGATCGTTCCGCGCAAGGCGATGGAACACCTCGGCGCGCTCTTTGGGGCCACCGATGAGGTGGTTTTCGGGCACCACGATGAGTGGTTTGGCGTACAATCGGACCGGACGATGCTGTGTGCCCGTACCATTCACGGTCCCTACGTAAAATACCAGCAGGTTATCCCGAGCAACGGCCAGCTCGACAAGAGCGCGACGGTGGACCGTGCGGCGCTCTTGGCTGCGGTCGAGCGGGTACGGGTGGTGACCGATGCGGTCAATAGGATTCAGCTCACCTTTGCCGACGACGCGATCGAGCTTGACGTCAACACGAGCGACCTTGGGCACGGTCGCGATCGTGTGGACTGTGCGTACAGCGACCCGCCGGTCTCGGCGTCGTTCAACGCCGTGTACGTGATTGACGTGCTAAAGTCCCAGCCGACGTCACAGGTCCAGATCCGCCTCGGCGGTCCTGTCCAGCCCACCTGCTGGGACCCCGTCGGCCTCGAAGATGGCACCACGTACCGCCACGTCCTTGTACCCCTACGAGAAAAGTGATCCAACATGTCTGTCGGTGAACTGCGACGTTTTGATGCCGAGCAATGGTTACGGGACCACGAGGCCGACGTTCCCGCCGAGGTGTATGAGGCGCTCTTGGTCGGAGTAGGCGGGCCGGATCGATGGCACCTGTCCGGCGTTGCCGAGTCGATTCACGTCGCGATCGGGCTGGTGCGTAACGACCCGGTGTTTTGTGCGCGATGCGACAGGGATATGAACCGGGAGGACGAGGAGCCTGAGTGACCGCCCAACCCGATCTCTTCACCGAACCCGCCGCACGGCACACCGACCCGGAAACGTCGAGGGTGGCCGCGCGCTCGATGCAGAAACCTGCGGCCGCGCAACGCGACAAGATCGTCACGGCGCTCAGGGCGCACGGCCCGATGAATCACTGGGAGATCGATCTCGTGTATTCGTGGGCGCATCCCACTGCCGCGCGCCGGATGAAGGAGCTCGTCAACCAAGGCCGAGTGATCGCCACCGGCCGCACCAGCCCAACAGGCACAGGCCGAGGAGCGACAGTTTATGAAGTGGTCGGGTAGTGCGAACGTAACCACCGAAAGGATTGGTTTCTTCCAGCGTTTCACGGGCTCCGGAGGCGGGGTCCGCTGCCCGGCCACAGGTGCCTAGATGGATTATCTCGCCGTGAGGAACTGGGGCACGTTCCAGCACTATAAGGACCGCAACCCGCCGTGGATCAAACTGCACACGTCGATCTTAGACGACTACGAATTCCAGCACCTCCCCGACGGGGCGAAGTGGCAGTTGTTGCTTCTCTGGGCTTTAGCGGCACGCAAGGACAACCGGATTCCGTACGACCGCGTATGGATCGCCTCTACGATTGGGGTGCTTCATCCTGACACTGGCTCCGTGGACGTCGGGGGCCTTGAGATCGAGCTGTTGGTTGAAGGGGGATGGTTGGAGGTCCGACCATCCACAAAACGAGAAGAGACTCCTGGACCGGGTAGAGAGAAACGGGGAGTGGGCGAGGTATTGTCAAATGTTGTGGATCGGTGAGTGATCAAGCGGCGACCTTCCGATCCGTGTTCTCTTTGTCAGTTTCCTGCATACCATCTTTGAATTGTTCTCCTGCCAACACCAGGGGGAGAAGTTCTGGAGCGTTGAGTTTCCGCCAACGTTGCTGCGCCATCTCCAACAGCTTGAACGCCATCGTCAGCCCTTTGCTCCGCGAGCCCGCTCCCTTGGTCACGCGCTGTCGTAACCGGACCGTCGCGAAGGCAGACTCGATCACGTTCGTCGAACGGATATGTTTCCAATGCTCGGCCGGAAAATCAAAATGGCTGTACAGGTGCTCCTGGTCCCGCGTGAGCGAGGCGACCGCCTTGGGATACTTGGCCGCATACGCGGTGGCGAAACGCTCGACCAGCGCCTCGGCCTCCGCACGCGACTCCGCATACATCATCTCGCGCAACACCCGCTTCGCCGCCGGCTGCAAACGTTTCGGAAGCTTGTCCAACACGTTGGCCATCCGGTGCACCCAGTCGCGCTGCTGCCGCGTCGCCGGCCACACCTCCCGCACCGCTGCCCAGAACCCCAACGCGCCATCCCCAATCGCCAGCACCGGGGCCCGCATCCCCCGACGCTTCAGATCGCGCAACACCGCCAACCAGCTCTCCGTGCTCTCCCGATAGCCGTCCTCCACCGCGATCAGCTCTTTCGTCCCATCCGCCCGGGCGCCCAGCATCACCAGCGTACACAGCCGGTCGGCCTCGAGGCGAATGTTGAAGTGGATCCCGTCGACCCAGACGTACACATACTCCCGATCACGCAGATCACGCTGGCGAAACGCCTGGTATTCCCCCTCCCACGCCGCCGTCAATCGCGTGATCGTCGTCGGGGACAAGCCTGATGCGTCCTCACCCAACAAGATCGGCAACGCCTCGCGAAAATCTCCCGTCGACAGACCGCGCAGATACAACACCGGCAAGACCTCCGCCACCTTCGGCGACCGCCGCATATAGGGAGGCAAAATCTTGCTCGTGAACTGCGCCCGCATACGACGGTCATGCACCCGTGGCGCGGTCACCGTGACCGTACCAGCACCCAGCGTCACCTTGCGGGGACGGGCTTTGCCATTGCGCACCACCAGGGCGCGGCCCTCTCCGTCTCGCTCAATCCGATATCGCTCGACATACTCGGTCACTTCCGCGTCCAACGCACTCACCAGCATCCGCCGAGCTCCCTCTCTGGCAAGCTCGTCCAGGTCTGCGAACAGTCCGTTCCCTTTGCTCTCAGACGCATTCTCTATTATCCTCAACATCGGTGGCGTGTCCTTTCTCCGGTCGTCACAACCGGATCTCGTGTACGTTTCAACTGACTACACGAAAGGATACGCCGCCTTTCTCATTCCTCCAATCCACAACTTTCGAAAATAACTCAGGCTGGTCAATCCATCCTGAATGTGACGGTGAAATGTGGAGAATTATTTTATTCTCACTCTAGGCATAATCATATTTATTTTGCACGTTCCTGGATTAATTATCCCAACAAAACACAGGGAACTAGGACGCCGATTTGCTCAGAAACAAGAGGTATTGTCAAATGTTGTGGATCGGTGAGTGATCAAGCGGCGACCTTCCGATCCGTGTTCTCTTTGTCAGTTTCCTGCATACCATCTTTGAATTGTTCTCCTGCCAACACCAGGGGGAGAAGTTCTGGAGCGTTGAGTTTCCGCCAACGTTGCTGCGCCATCTCCAACAGCTTGAACGCCATCGTCAGCCCTTTGCTCCGCGAGCCCGCTCCCTTGGTCACGCGCTGTCGTAACCGGACCGTCGCGAAGGCAGACTCGATCACGTTCGTCGAACGGATATGTTTCCAATGCTCGGCCGGAAAATCAAAATGGCTGTACAGGTGCTCCTGGTCCCGCGTGAGCGAGGCGACCGCCTTGGGATACTTGGCCGCATACGCGGTGGCGAAACGCTCGACCAGCGCCTCGGCCTCCGCACGCGACTCCGCATACATCATCTCGCGCAACACCCGCTTCGCCGCCGGCTGCAAACGTTTCGGAAGCTTGTCCAACACGTTGGCCATCCGGTGCACCCAGTCGCGCTGCTGCCGCGTCGCCGGCCACACCTCCCGCACCGCTGCCCAGAACCCCAACGCGCCATCCCCAATCGCCAGCACCGGGGCCCGCATCCCCCGACGCTTCAGATCGCGCAACACCGCCAACCAGCTCTCCGTGCTCTCCCGATAGCCGTCCTCCACCGCGATCAGCTCTTTCGTCCCATCCGCCCGGGCGCCCAGCATCACCAGCGTACACAGCCGGTCGGCCTCGAGGCGAATGTTGAAGTGGATCCCGTCGACCCAGACGTACACATACTCCCGATCACGCAGATCACGCTGGCGAAACGCCTGGTATTCCCCCTCCCACGCCGCCGTCAATCGCGTGATCGTCGTCGGGGACAAGCCTGATGCGTCCTCACCCAACAAGATCGGCAACGCCTCGCGAAAATCTCCCGTCGACAGACCGCGCAGATACAACACCGGCAAGACCTCCGCCACCTTCGGCGACCGCCGCATATAGGGAGGCAAAATCTTGCTCGTGAACTGCGCCCGCATACGACGGTCATGCACCCGTGGCGCGGTCACCGTGACCGTACCAGCACCCAGCGTCACCTTGCGGGGACGGGCTTTGCCATTGCGCACCACCAGGGCGCGGCCCTCTCCGTCTCGCTCAATCCGATATCGCTCGACATACTCGGTCACTTCCGCGTCCAACGCACTCACCAGCATCCGCCGAGCTCCCTCTCTGGCAAGCTCGTCCAGGTCTGCGAACAGTCCGTTCCCTTTGCTCTCAGACGCATTCTCTATTATCCTCAACATCGGTGGCGTGTCCTTTCTCCGGTCGTCACAACCGGATCTCGTGTACGTTTCAACTGACTACACGAAAGGATACGCCGCCTTTCTCATTCCTCCAATCCACAACTTTCGAAAATAACTCCAGAAACAATCCAATATACGTCTAATGGGATTAGCAATCGTGACGATTGGAGCAATTGCTTTGCTTGTCTCTCCGCAAACAGGCTTTACAAAATGGTTCTTGTTGGTGTTTGGAATTATTGAAAGTGTGGCAGGTCTGTTCTTGTTGTTATATCCAGGGAAATTTACAGCTAAGATTGATCGACTTTTTTCAAGTTCGCTACGTGTTTGGATTGGACGAGCTGTCACGAAATGTGTGGTTGCGATATCGTTAATAGTCTGGGGAGTTTTTCTGATATTGAAATAACATACGACGACGTGTAGCACTTACGCGGTGTTGCGGGCGTCGGTGTCTTATGTGAAAGAGGTCAGAGCTTTAACGAGAATTGTGCCTCTGTCGTACCTGAAGCAACGCAACAGCGCAGAATGTAGGGAGTATCAGGAATTTTGTGTTTGTGAGCCATACTATGTACCTGCACTTTGGAGGCACGTATGGCGCGACACAAACGGTCGATCCCCCCGGAGTTGGTGGACCAACTGCTCGATGGCATCGACCCCCAGAAGGTCTTTGAATCAGACGGGCTCGTTGACGAGCTGAAGCGGGCGTTGGCTGAGCGGATTCTGGACGCCGAGATGGACGTGCATCTGGGCGGTGAGGAGGAGCACGCTCGAGGGAACCACCGTAACGGCCACAGCAAGAAGACGGTCCTGACCGACTCGAGCGCTCTCGAACTTTCAATTCCCCGCGACCGTCATGGCCGGTTTGCGCCCCAATTCATCGAGAAGTACCGACGTCGGTTCCCCGGCTTCGACGAGAAGATCATCGCGTTGTACGCCCGCGGCATGAGTACGCGCGACATCCAAGCTCACGTCCGGGAACTCTATGGCTTGGAGATTTCTCCCGACCTGGTCTCCGCGGTCACCGATTCGGTACTTGACGAGGTCAAGGCGTGGCAGAGCCGGCCGCTGGAGAGCGTCTACGCCGTTGTCTATTTCGACGCGCTGCGCGTGAAGATCCGCGACGAGGGGACGGTGCGCAACAAGGCCGTCTATCTGGCGATCGGCATTCGGTGTTCGGGCTACAAGGAGATCCTGGGGCTGTGGATCGAGCAGACCGAGGGCGCGAAGTTCTGGCTCAAGGTCATGACGGAGCTGCGCACCCGTGGCACCCAGGACATCCTGGTAGCCGTCGTGGACGGACTCCGAGGCTTTCCGGAGGCCATCGAGTCGGTGTTCCCCAACGCTCGCGTCCAGACGTGCATCGTGCACCTGATTCGCCACTCCCTGCAGTTTGCCGGGTGGAAGGAGCGCAAACCGCTAGCGGCAGCCCTCAAACAGATCTACCGCGCCGACACCGCGGAGGCGGCCCTTCACCAACTCGAGGAATTCGAGCAGGGCCCCTGGGGTCGCAAGTATCCGACCGTCGCGCAGAGTTGGCGGCGGCAATGGGAGCAGGTGATTCCGTTTCTTGCATTCGCCCCTGAGATCCGGAAGATCATCTACACGACCAACGCGATCGAGAGTCTACACAGCCAGGTCCGCAAGTCGGTACGCACCCGCGGGCACTTCCCTAGCGATCAAGCCGCTACGAAGCTAATCTGGCTCGTATTACGAAACATCGAAGCTACGTGGAAACGCCCACCGGTATCATGGGCGAAAGCTCGAAGCCAGTTCGCCATACTTTTCGGCGACCGTTTCAAGATTACTGACTGATGGAGAGGCTCACACACAAAATTTCCTACACGCCCAGAATGTAGCATGTTCTTACCCCACTTCTTACCCCACCGTCTGAGCGAGCGCGTATTCCTTTAGTAAGAATGCGTTAGTCGGCGAGTGTGCTTTACAAGGTCGGTGCTGCTGGGGTGGCAACTCGGCATTCCCGATGGTTGCGGGTCGGGACGCCGAGGGGCAACCAACCTCACACGAGCCGAACCCTTTCGACGCGCCACGCGGCGCCTTGACAACCCGATCCTCCAATCCGACATTTTCGAATCGCTCGTTCGCTCGCTGAAGCGACCCCGAGCCCACTCCCGGCGATCCCTTCCCACAGGAAGCGTCCCCATGCTGCCTCACGCGCCTCACCGGTTCACTCGCTGGCTGCTGGGGTTCGTCGTCGCACCGGCCATGGTCGCGGCCCAGGAGACGACCCAACCGAAGAAGTGGTCCGTCGAAGACATCCACGGCCCTCCGCTCCAGATCAACTTCACCGTCGACGAGGGGACCTGGATGTCGGTGGACGTCTCGCCCGACGGGAAGACCCTCGTCTTCGATCTTCTCGGAGACCTCTATACCCTGCCCATCGGCGGCGGCAAGGCGACCCGACTGACGAGCGGTACCCGCTGGGATGCGACGCCGCGGTATTCGCCCGACGGTCGGCGGATCCTGTTCGCGTCGGATCCGTCCGGGTCCGATCAGTTCTGGACGATGCCGGTGGGCGGCGGCACCCCGACACCGATCACCCGGGAAGGCCGCTACCAGTACCTGCAGCCGTCATGGGACCCAAGCGGCGACTTCGTCTTCGGTATGCGGCAGCCGCATCCGTCCTCCCCGAAGGAGTTCGTCATCCTGCACGTCGGGGGCGGAGACGGCACGGTTGTCGCCGACACCGGTGCGGCCGGGCTCGTCGCGTCTGCGGATGGGCGATGGCTCTATCACGCAGTCTACATCACCGCGAGCGGCGGCCCGGGTCGGATCGTCCGCATCGACCGTCGCACGGGCCAGAGAATGACGATCGTCTCCGGGTACGAACAGATCCGCCGTCCCGTGGTGAGCCGGAACGGCCGGTGGCTCGCGTTCGCGGTCACGATCGACGCCACACCGCGGCTGGTGCTCCGCGACCTCGAGAGCGGACGCGACCGGATTCTCTACTCCGGGCTCGACCACCTCCCCATCTATGGCGCCGACGACCTCGGTGCGTTGCCGGGGTATGCCTTCACGCCTGACGACGAGTCGATCGTGTTCGCGGCGGACGGCAAGTTCCGGCGGGTGTCGATCGCCACGGGCCAAGCCAAGGTCATCCCCTTCACCGCCGACGTCGATCTGACGGTGACGGAGAAGATCGCCGTCAAGCACGCGCTCCCCGACGGTCCCTTCCGGCCCAAGGTGCTTCACTGGGTTCAGCGGCTCGACGCCGATCGCCTCATCCTGCACGCGGCCGGGAAACTCTATCGGTACGAGATCTCCTCGGCTCGGGCCACGCCCTTCGCGGCCGGTCCCGGGCTGCAATTCGCACCCGCGGTTTCGCCGGATGGCGATTGGGTCGCCTACGTCGATTGGACCGATGCTGGCGGCGGACGCCTGATGAAAGCTGCGGCAACCGGCGGTTCACCGACGCCGCTGGGTGTCCGGGCCGGACGATATCAGAGCCTCGCCTGGTCGGCCGACGGCACGAAGCTCCTCGTCGCGGAGCAGCGGCTCGAACCGGACGGGATCACCGAGCAGGGCTACCAGATGCATTGGCTGGCGGTCGAACCCGGCGCCAAGCTCCACCCCGTCATCCGCGTGGCGCCACTGGGCAATTGGCGGAAGCCGGCACCGCGTCCGACCTTCGACGCCTCCGGCGGCCGGATCTTCTACACCCACCCCGATGGATCGACCGTGCTGCTCTGCTCGGTCGATCTCACCGGCGGCGATCGCCGCTGCCCGGCGCGGTTCGAGGGCGCCGATGAGATCATCCCGTCCCCCGATGGCCGATGGGTCGCGTTCGCGCAGATGCAGAATGTCTACCTGGCACCCCTGCTGCCATCGGGCACCGAGCCGGTCGACATGAACCCCGACGGCGGGGCGCTGCCGGTCTATCACCTGGGCCCGCAAGGGAGCTTCATCTACTGGCGCGACGGCGGCCAGCGTTTGCTCTGGACCTGGGGACCGGTGGTGTACGAGACCGAACTCGGCGCCGCGACCACGGGTCAGGACGTCACGCCGCGGGCGACCACGGTCTCGTTCGACATCCCGCGGGCCGAGCCGCGGGGCCACCTCCTGCTCGAGAACGCTCGCATCGTCACCATGCGAGGCGACGAGGTGCTCGAACGCGGCGACATCCTCGTCTCGAACGGCCGGATCGCCGCAGTCGGTCCGGCCGGACGAGTCCAGGCGCCGGCCGGGGCGAGGACGATGGATCTCTCGGGCACCACCATCGTCCCCGGCTTCATCGATCTCCACGCGCACTACATCCTCGACGCCTCTCAGTGGCAGGGCGATCTCCACCTCGAACAGGATTCGCACCTCCTCGCCAACCTCGCTTACGGGATCACCACCTGGCGCGACCCCTCGATCGGCAGTCACACCCTGTTCGCCCTCGCCGAGATGGTCGAGGCCGGCACCACGCTGGGCCCGAGGATCCACGGCACCGGCGACATCTTCATCAAGTACGACCAGGTCTGTTGTGGGCTGCCCAAGGACCTGGACGACGCCCGCCGGGTCGTCCGCAATCAGAAGGCCTTGGGTGCCACCTCGATCAAGGAGCACACGGTCCCGCGGCGCGATCACGTTCAGTGGATCATCCAGGCCAGTCGGGAGGAGGGTCTCCAGGTGGTCGAGGATCCGGTCCGGGGGCCAAGGCACGAACTCCGTCCCCTGATGGACGGCGCCACCAGCCTCGAGCATGCCTTCTCGGCGCAGCCGATGAAGCGGGACGTCGTCGAACTCTTCGTGCGGACCGGGGCTTACTACGTCCCGACCATGATGGCCTCACCCATGGAGCCCTACTTCATCACTACGATGAAACCGCACGAGAACGCCAAGCTCCGCCGGTTCCTCCCCCACATTTTCCTGGACCGCGAGATCCACGGGCACAACCGCCGCGAGTCGCTGTAAAGCCCGCGCCAGATAGGTGCGAAGGCCGGTTGCCGTCTCAAGATCCAGGTCCATTACGTCAATCGGCGATGCCGTGACCCGACGAAGTTGTTCACCTCTCCGCTGTCCACCGCGGCGAGAGCCTTCGATAGCACGAGCCCGTATGGCCGGGTCATCGGTGTGGGCCACGCAGTACCGGATGCCGGTGACGGGACGTGCCCGGCAAGGGTCGCCAGCCTTCGTCACGCCCTCACAGTGCGTAGTTGCCATAGGCTTTAAGGTATCCCCCCAGGGGCTAACGCGCTCAACTGAGGGGGGGGCGTGAGTGCTGGGAACGAACTCGAAATACGAAGTGAACGCTTTCGACATTCAGCGGTCCTTGTTCGACTTTGGAAATTCCCCGAATGGCGAATGCAGCTCGCAAATCTGTTATCGCTGATCTGCACTCAAAAACCAGAACTGATTCTGCAGCAGCCCTCTTTCCGCAGGAAATGACCGGGGCAATTGGGTTCAGGGGGTCGCCGGTTCGAATCCGGCCGTCCCGACTAGCGGAAGTTAAGTTTTCGCAACAGCTTAGAAGGCGCGGCGGTCCGGAACGGATCGCTCGCCTTCGGTCGTTGTGTGCTAATAGCTGGCAAATTTTCGGAAGCACTCTTTCCAAAGACAAACTGGCCCTTCAGAAATTCTCGATGGCTCTTAAGAAATCCCAACTCTACAGCTCACTCTGGAGCAGCTGCGACGAACTGCGCGGCGGCATGGACGCCAGCCAGTACAAGGACTACGTCCTAGTCCTGCTCTTCATCAAGTACGTCAGCGACAAATACGCTGGCCAGCCCTACGCACCGATCACAATCCCGCCCGGTGCCAGCTTCAAGGACATGGTGGCCCTCAAGGGCAAGAGCGACATCGGCGATCAGATCAACAAGAAGATCATGGCCCCGCTGGCCAACGCGAACAAGCTCTCCGATTTCCCAGACTTCAACGACGCCGCCAAGCTCGGCAGCGGCAAGGCGATGGTGGACCGGCTCACCAACCTCATCGCCATCTTCGAGAACCCGGCCCTCGACTTCTCCACGAACCGCGCCGGCGACGACGACATCCTGGGCGATGCCTACGAATACCTGATGCGGCACTTCGCCACCGAGAGTGGCAAGAGCAAGGGCCAGTTCTACACCCCCGCCGAAGTCAGCCGCATCATGGCGCAGATCCTCGGCATCCGCGATGCCAAGACCAGCGCTTCCACGACCGTCTACGACCCCACCTGCGGCTCGGGCTCGCTGCTCCTGAAGGTGGGCGACGCGGCCGGCACTGCCGTCACGCTTTACGGGCAGGAGAAGGACGCCGCCACGAGTGGCCTCGCCCGCATGAACATGATTCTGCACAACAACCCGACCGCGTTGATTGTGCAGGGCAACACGGTGGCCGATCCCAAGTTCAAGGACGGCGACACCCTCAAGACCTTCGACTACGTCGTTGCCAATCCGCCGTTTTCTGACAAGCGGTGGAGTACCGGCCTCGATCCGCTGCACGATCCCTACGAGCGGTTCAAGCCCTTTGGTGTGCCGCCCGCCAGGCAGGGCGACTACGCCTACCTGCTGCACATCGTCCGCTCCCTCAAGAGCACCGGCAAGGGTGCGTGCATTCTTCCGCACGGAGTGCTGTTCCGCGCCCACGCCGAGGCCGACATCCGCCGCGCCCTCGTGCGCAAGGGCTACATCAAGGGCATTATCGGCCTGCCTGCCAACCTGTTCTACGGGACCGGCATCCCCGCCTGCATCGTGGTCATCGACAAGGAGGACGCCCAGGCCCGCAAGGGCATCTTCCTGATCGATGCCAGCGGGGGCTTCATGAAAGACGGCCCCAAGAACCGCCTGCGCAGCATGGACATTCACAAGATCGTGGACGTGTTCAACAAACGGCTCGACGTCCCGAAATACGCGCGCATGGTCCCCTTCGCGGAGATCGAGCAGAACGAGTTCAATCTCAACCTGCCGCGCTACATCGACAGCCAGACTCCCGAGGACCTGCAGGACATCGCGGGCCACCTGCAGGGCGGCATCCCCGCCGCCGATGTCGATGCGCTCCAGCGCTACTGGGCGGTCTGCCCGCAGCTCAGGCACACCCTGTTCAAGGAAAGCCGCCCCGGCTACTTCGATCTCGCCGTGGAGAAGTCGGCCATCAAGTCCGCCATCTACGAGCACCCCGAGTTCGCCTCCTTCATCGCCGGCATGAACGCCCACTTCGCCGCCTGGCAGGAGACGAGCGTCGCGACGCTCAAGGCTTTACAGGCCGGCTGCCATCCCAAGGAGGTCATCGCGGCGTTGGCCGAGGCCCTGCTCGCCCACTACGCCTGCAAGCCGCTCATCGACCCCTACGACGTCTATCAGCACCTGATGGACTACTGGGCTGAGACCATGCAGGACGACTGCTACCTGATCGCCGACGACGGCTGGAAGGCCGAGACCACGCGCATCCTCGTGAAGGACAAAAAGGGCAACGAGAAGGACAAAGGCTGGACCTGCGACCTCATCCCCAAGGCCCTCATCGTCGCCCGCTACTTCGCAAAGGAGCAGGCGGCCATCGACCAGCTCGGCGCCGAGCTGGAGGGCGTCACCGCGCGCCTCGCCGAGATGGAGGAAGAACACGGTGGCGAGGACGGGGCGTTCGCCGAACTCGACAAGGTGAACAAGGCCAACGTCACCGACCGGCTGAAGGAGATCAAGAGCGACAAGGACGCGAAGGACGAAGCCGCCGTGCTGAACGACTGGCTGAAGCTCAACGGCAAAGGGGCCGTCCTCAAGAAGCGCCTCAAGGAGGCCGAGGCCGCGCTCGACGCCCAGGCCTATGCCAAGTATCCGAAGCTCCCGGAGTCCGAGATCAAGACGCTCGTGGTGGACCACAAATGGCTCGCCACGCTCGATGCCGCCGTCCACGGTGAGATGGACCGCGTGAGTCAGCAGCTCACCCAGCGCGTGAAGGAGCTGGCCGAGCGCTACGAGACTCCGCTGCCGCAGATGGTCAGCCGCGTGGCCGAGTTGGAGGGCACAGTAAACCGCCACCTGAAAACGATGGGGTTCGCATGGAAGTGAAGCCCGGCTACAAACAGACCGAGGTGGGGGTGATTCCAGAGGACTGGGAAGTCAAGCTCCTACCGGATGTCTGTCGCTTCCGCGGAGGGAAAGCACATGAGCAGCACATCTCCGAATTCGGGCAGTTTGTATGCGTGAACTCAAAGTTCATTTCAACGGACGGTAAAGTTCGCAAGTATGCGAGTGCCAATTTTTGCTGTGCTAAGCGGGATGACATTCTGATGGTCATGAGCGACCTCCCCAATGGCAGGGCGCTAGCGAAAGCCTACTTAGCTGCCCGCGATGATCTGTATGCAGTCAATCAGCGGGTTTGTGCTCTCACGCCATACCGCGACTCTCCTCAGTATCTGTTTTACGTCCTCAATCGAAATCCCTACTTCTTGAAGTTTGATGACGGGGTGAACCAGACGCACCTTCTGAATCACGTTTTTCAGAAGTGCCCTCTTTCTCTCCCGTCCACCAAAGCCGAACAAGAAGCCATCGCCGAGGCGTTGAGCGATGCGGATGCCCTCATCGAATCCCTGGAGCAACTCCTCGTCAAGAAGCGCCAGCTCAAACAAGGCGCCATGCAGGAATTGCTCACAGGCAAGAAGCGCCTCCCGGGCTTCGGTGGGGAGTGGGAGGTGAAGCGGCTCGGGGATGTGGCCGAGATTGTAATGGGCCAATCGCCAAGCTCAAGACACTACAACAGGAAGGGTGATGGTCTGCCGCTGATTCAGGGCAACGCAGACATCTCTGATCGCAAGACGATAAGGCGAGTCTTCACCACTGAGATCACTAAGCGAGGCCGATGTGGTGACATTCTCATGTCCGTTCGTGCACCTGTGGGGGAAGTCTCGCGCGCGGTATTCGATGTCTGCCTCGGCCGGGGTGTGTGCGCAATCCGTTTTCCGAACGATTTCCTCTACCACGCCCTAATCGCCAAAGAGCCTACTTGGGTAAAACTCTCGAAGGGCTCCACGTTTGATTCGGTGAACTCAACGGATGTGAAGGTTTTCGGCATTGAGCTGCCCAAGGACGAAGCTGAACAAACCGCCATTGCCGCCATCCTCTCCGACATGGATGCGGAGATCGCCGCGTTGGAAACCAAGCTTGCCAAAGCTTGCCAAGTCAAACAAGGCATGATGCAGGAACTGCTCACCGGGAAGGTGCGGCTTGTCACGCCTGAGAAGACCGAAAGGGCGAGCGCTTGAGCAGATTGCCTGTTTCACCGGCCGCCTCGCATCAACAAGGCGATGTAAATTGTATTGGCCTGGACATTGCCTGGTTTGGTGGATCAGACAAAAACCGTGATTCACAGTTCGACTTTATTGCTGCCGTCCACACGCACGTGGAAGCGATACCCATACCCTCATACCAATATTGGTATACAAGAGTCCCGCTCGATAACCGCGATTGCGAAGCGACGGATTTGCTGGCAGCAATCGACAAGCTGCTCCAAGGGATGCCTGAAAACGGGCAAACCATTCTGGCCCTGGATGCGCCAATCCAGGCAGTCGAGCGACCGAACCTGCCAGGTCGGGCTGCGCTACCTGGAAAGGGAGAACTCAAAAGAAGAGCTTGCGAAGATCATTTGAGCAAGCTGCGTCAATGCATCGACCGAACTGCAGGCGGCAGTAGCGGCTGGCACCCCAATATTCTACCAGGGGCACCACTTCCACCCCGAGTGTCTGCTCTCCTGGCAGGCTTGGAAGAGCGGGGCTTCGTTCTGTGGACGCGAGAGAATCAAGACGTCCCTCAGCTGGTGATCGAGTGCTTTCCGGCAGAAGCGATCTGGGCAATGAAACGGTTGGGGAATTTTCCTGCGGTAATTGTCGCGTCGTGCGCCAAGGCATACAAGAAGCAGGAAAGAGTTCTTCTCACGCGCGACCAAGTTGCTCGTCTTGTTCATGAGGTGTTGGACGCTTTCGCGTCAGCTTCGGGCAACCCCGCTCTATGGCCGGAGCTCGTCCAGGGTGTGATTGACTGGATGCTGGATGATCCGGCATGGCTGACGAACGGGCACTATCGGGGCGGTAAGCTCTTGGATGATGTGGTAGACAGCATGATCAGCTTGGCCGTATCTCTCAGCTACGTTCACCGCTGTGCTCACGTATGGCAAGATCGCCAAAATTCCGAGGATGGCCACATCATCGGCCCGGGTTTGCCGTCGGATGATTGCCGGTGGTCAGCGGCGTACATTGACCATTCAGTTCGAGACGAAGCATGAGCACCGTCGGCAAAACCGAACGAGCGACACAGAACCGCGTCATCACCCTGTTCCGCGACGAGCTGGGCTACCGCTACCTCGGCGACGAGGGTCTGCTCTCGGCATGGCTTACCAAGAGCGGCTACACGCCGGCGCAAATCAGCGTCGCCATCCACAAGCTCCGCACCGAGGCGGACAACCACAGCCGCACGCTCTACGGCAACAACCAGGCCGTCTACAGCCTTCTGCGTTACGGCGTGGACGTGAAGACCGAGGCGGGCGAGGTGACGGAAAAAGTGCACGTCGTCAACTGGCAGCAGCCGGAGAAGAACGACTTCGCTATCGCGAGGTATTGTCAAATGTTGTGGATCGGTGAGTGATCAAGCGGCGACCTTCCGATCCGTGTTCTCTTTGTCAGTTTCCTGCATACCATCTTTGAATTGTTCTCCTGCCAACACCAGGGGGAGAAGTTCTGGAGCGTTGAGTTTCCGCCAACGTTGCTGCGCCATCTCCAACAGCTTGAACGCCATCGTCAGCCCTTTGCTCCGCGAGCCCGCTCCCTTGGTCACGCGCTGTCGTAACCGGACCGTCGCGAAGGCAGACTCGATCACGTTCGTCGAACGGATATGTTTCCAATGCTCGGCCGGAAAATCAAAATGGCTGTACAGGTGCTCCTGGTCCCGCGTGAGCGAGGCGACCGCCTTGGGATACTTGGCCGCATACGCGGTGGCGAAACGCTCGACCAGCGCCTCGGCCTCCGCACGCGACTCCGCATACATCATCTCGCGCAACACCCGCTTCGCCGCCGGCTGCAAACGTTTCGGAAGCTTGTCCAACACGTTGGCCATCCGGTGCACCCAGTCGCGCTGCTGCCGCGTCGCCGGCCACACCTCCCGCACCGCTGCCCAGAACCCCAACGCGCCATCCCCAATCGCCAGCACCGGGGCCCGCATCCCCCGACGCTTCAGATCGCGCAACACCGCCAACCAGCTCTCCGTGCTCTCCCGATAGCCGTCCTCCACCGCGATCAGCTCTTTCGTCCCATCCGCCCGGGCGCCCAGCATCACCAGCGTACACAGCCGGTCGGCCTCGAGGCGAATGTTGAAGTGGATCCCGTCGACCCAGACGTACACATACTCCCGATCACGCAGATCACGCTGGCGAAACGCCTGGTATTCCCCCTCCCACGCCGCCGTCAATCGCGTGATCGTCGTCGGGGACAAGCCTGATGCGTCCTCACCCAACAAGATCGGCAACGCCTCGCGAAAATCTCCCGTCGACAGACCGCGCAGATACAACACCGGCAAGACCTCCGCCACCTTCGGCGACCGCCGCATATAGGGAGGCAAAATCTTGCTCGTGAACTGCGCCCGCATACGACGGTCATGCACCCGTGGCGCGGTCACCGTGACCGTACCAGCACCCAGCGTCACCTTGCGGGGACGGGCTTTGCCATTGCGCACCACCAGGGCGCGGCCCTCTCCGTCTCGCTCAATCCGATATCGCTCGACATACTCGGTCACTTCCGCGTCCAACGCACTCACCAGCATCCGCCGAGCTCCCTCTCTGGCAAGCTCGTCCAGGTCTGCGAACAGTCCGTTCCCTTTGCTCTCAGACGCATTCTCTATTATCCTCAACATCGGTGGCGTGTCCTTTCTCCGGTCGTCACAACCGGATCTCGTGTACGTTTCAACTGACTACACGAAAGGATACGCCGCCTTTCTCATTCCTCCAATCCACAACTTTCGAAAATAACTCCGCTATCGCCGAGGAGGTGACACTCAAGGGAAACCGTGAGCGGCGTCCGGACCTCGTGCTCTATGTCAACGGCATCGCCGTCGGCGTGCTGGAACTGAAAAATAGCCGCGTCAGTATCGGTGACGGCATCCGGCAGAACCTCTCGAATCAGCAACCCGAGTTCAACGCCTGGTTCTTCAGCACGGTGCAGTTCATCTTCGCCGGCAACGATTCCGAAGGGCTCCAATACGGCGCCATCGGCACGCCAGAGAAGTACTTCCTGAGGTGGAAGGAGGACGAAGCGGACGATAGCCGCTTCAAGCTGGACAAGTACCTGCTCAAGATGTGCCGCCAGGACCGGCTCATCGAACTGATGCACGACTTCGTGCTCTTCGATGGGGGCGTAAAGAAGCTCCCGCGCGCCCACCAGTACTTCGGCGTGAAGGCCGGTCAACGCCATGTGGGCGAGAAGAAGGGCGGCATCATCTGGCACACCCAGGGAAGCGGCAAGAGCATCGTGATGGTGCTGCTCGCGAAGTGGATTCTGGAGAACAACTCCAACGCTCGCGTCGTCATCGTCACTGACCGCGATGCGCTGGACAAGCAAATCGAACGCGTATTCACCGAGTCGGGCGAAGACATCAAGCGCACCAGCAGCGGCCGTGACCTAATGACACAACTCGGCCAGGCCACGCCGCGGCTGCTCTGCTCGCTGGTGCACAAGTTCGGGCGAAAGGATGTGGACGACTTCGACGCCTTCATCAAGGAACTGGAAGCCCAACCCAGCTCGACGGTGGGCGAAGTCTTCGTCTTCGTCGACGAGTGCCACCGCACGCAGAGTGGCAAGCTGCACCGGGTGATGACGGCCATGATGCCCAACGCGGTATTCATCGGCTTCACCGGCACGCCGTTGCTCGCGAAAGACAGGACGACGAGCCTGGAGGTCTTCGGCGGCTACATACATACCTACAAGTTCAGCGAGGGCGTTGAGGACGGAGTCGTACTCGACCTCGTCTACGAGGCGCGGGACATCGACCAGCGCCTCGGCTCCGAGGACAAGATCGACGCCTGGTTCGAGGCCAAGACCAAGGGGCTGAACGACTGGCAGAAGGGCGAGTTGAAGAACCAATGGGGCACGATGCAGAGCGTGCTCAGCTCACGCTCCCGCATGGACCGGGTGGTGAGTGACATCGTCTTCGACTTCAGCGTCAAGCCGCGATTGTCTAGCGAACGCGGCAACGCGATCCTGGTGGCCTCCAGCATCTACGAAGCGTGCAAATATTTCATCTTGTTCGAGAAGACCCCGTTCAGGGGTAGGTGCGCGGTTGTGACGTCCTACAACCCGCTGGCCAAGGACGTGACGCTGGAGGAAACGGGCGCCAACACAGAGACCGACAAGCAGTTTATCTACAACACCTACACCGATCTGCTGAAGGACGTGGAAGCCAATCCGGGCATGACCAAGACGGAGACCTACGAGGAGTGGGCCACGTCTCTGTTCACCAAGGAGCCGGCGAACATGAAGCAAAGCCATAGGGAAACCACGTAAGCCGAATTCTAGGGGTTCATCGTTCTCAATCCAGGCAGTTAGGGTGTTTGCCCCTAGCGATTTGACGGTGAAACGGCCCACGTCTGCAGGGCTGGCCAAGATTTCGGCAGCTCCACGGCTCCATATGGTCTCGAATGAATCCTGAGCCGAGGAGGCCGCTCGACCGAGTGTGGCGAACCGGACAACCAGGGAAGCCTCCTCGAATGGTGTCTCCACTGCGGTGATTGCTAGTTCGACACGATCCCCGTCACAGCGCCCACTCCCGGCCTTGTATCACGACGTTGGCTGATCCTGGAGTATCGAACACAACGACTATGTCGTGCTCCAAGATCCGTAGCACACTTGTGCATGCTCCTTGTGGACCTGGATCAGTGACTTTGTCAAACGGCGCAATCTCCACCGACAATCCCAACTGGGTCAGCCGCGTCTCGCCCCTGGTGATACAACCTCCCCCATAAGTCTTCACGGCGATCATGACAGGATCGCCCCCAATGGCAGACTGGGGAACATCGATCAGTCCGGACGACGGATGGCCTCTATCCGGTATCTCACGACATACGGTACATCTAGCTCGTCGTGCACCACTCCCCATACGGTCCCGCCGGCAGCCTCTTGTAGTTGTGCCATCGCCGGAACCAGGACTGTCCATACCGGCACACCGTCCGGGCCGATCACCAGCCACTCATCCTCAACCGTGTCACTTGACTCGCGCCGGAGCCAGATAGCTCCATCTCTGCCCACGAATAGGGATGAAACGGGGGGGTAGTACTTTGGAATGAAGAGGGCCTCCCGGATCAGAGGCGCCGCTTCGGGGGATCTCGAGGACGACCGTTCCACGGTTGTGCGAATCACGCTGTCGAGCTGTCGACGCGATATCTCCGTTGGCGTGTAGGCATACTCGGTCGAGAAGACTGTGTCGCCTGTGTGGAGGAACTTCGTGACCGAGAAGGTTGCCCCCCTCCCGTCCGGCGAAGCTGGCCGTCGCACGAGTGTGATCGAACGCCCATTTGAGGGCACTGCCCAAAGGGGACTATCCCTGAAAGGCTGCACAGTTGTCAAGACGCTTTTTGCCAAGCGCACGGCAAAGATTTCGTGGCTCAAGTCGAGTCGAGCCAACGCCCGAACCGTACGACCGCTGCGGTCGAAAAGAACTAATGGAGTGCTGGGGTGCTCGTTCATGAGAAGATCCACAGAAGACACGGCGACCTGCCCGACGGCCAGATCGTCGGGCAGCACCGCACGGGGAACAGTGCCCAGGCCGCGCCCAGGTACCGTTAGCCTCATCGTCGACAATAACCTTCCGTCGCGAAAGAACAGACTTAGACGCTGCAACCTCTGGTCGGTTGCCCACACAGTGTCTCCCAGCAAACCGATGTTATCGACTCTCTCAAACTCGCCTGGTCCCTGCCCTTTCCCACCGATGATGCGCAGAAAACGCCCCGCTGGGTCGAACACTGCAATGCCATGATCCAGCGGCTGGGCTACGTAGATGTAGCCGCTCGAATCAGTTGCTAGATCCATTACGAAAGTGAGCGGGTATCCGTCCCCCAGCGCTCCGCCGATGCGCAACTCCTCAACGAGACGACCGCGCTGCTGTCCTGCCGCCGGTGTGTCCTGCATTGACCCGAGAGACATTGATGTGACAGCGGCGAGTACGTGGAGAACAGGCATCATCGTTCCACCTCAGGATTTGGGTTCCGCTCTTTAAAGGCCGGGCTAGGTCAGATTCTCAGGACCGCCGTTCTTGCCCTTAGCTCAGCCGCCGCTACAGTGGTAAATCGCCGGTGCACCACAACATCGTCGCAGCCTCGGACATACTCGGTCTTTTCATCAGACGTGCCGCGGACGTTGACCAGAGACCGCTCATCGAGTGAGGTCGTCGCAGCAAACGCAGCGCCATCGAGGCCTCCGGAGTGATCGACGCGAACGGCAAGCGGCCGAAGGACCGAGTCAGCGTCCGACCCCGGACCGTCCGAGGGGATCTCCAGTGGTTGCGGACCGTCATGCGTTGGGCCGTCGGGTGGCGCGACGATGCTGGCCACCAGCTCATGACCGACGATCCGACGCGGTACTTCGATCTGCCGGCGATGGACGATCAGGTGCAGCCGCTCGTCACCCAGGATCGGCACGAGGCCCTGGTCTCGGCCGCGCAGAAGGTTGAGCTGCAGGTCCGTCGCCCCGGCTGGAAGCGACGCAAGGTGAGGTCGTTTCTCCCTGAGCTTCTCGAGGTCGTAAACCAGACGGGTCGGCGGATCTCTGCGGTGCGGCAGCTCCGGGTCCGGGATTTGGCGTTGACCCGTTCGGAGAACCTACCGCACGGCCTCATCGCCTGGCCGGCCGAAACCGACAAGAAACGGAAACGGCGGATCCAGCCGATGAACGCCACGGCGCGTGCGGCGATCGAGCGGCGCCTCAAAGCGGTCGGCTCGACGGATCCGGCCGCGTGTCTGTTCCCATCACCAACCGATCGGGGCAAGCCGGCGTCGAAGCGTTTCTGCACGAAGCTCCTGTACGACGCGGAGCGCATCGCGAAGCTCGATCACGTCGACGGACTCGCGTTCCACGGCTATCGACGGAAGTGGCCGACGGAGCGGAAACACCTCCCGCTGAAAGAGGTCGCGGCGGCGCTCGGGATCGAAGAGGAGACGGTCCTGAAGATCTACATGCAGGTTGACGAGGAGACGCTCTATCAGGTCGTGGCGAACCCGCGGGAGATCCGCGAGGCACAATGACCTGTAGCACTTCCTGTAGCACCGGACGAATCGCGAAAAAAGCCGATCGGATAAGTGATTGCAATGACGACTCTTAGCAAGTCGGGACGGCCGGATTCGAACCGGCGACCCCCTGAACCCCATTCGGATCAGGGGGACCACCAATCACGGCGAAATGTCGGAATTTCTGAGCTTTCGAGCGTTGGCCCCGACATTCTGCAGTGCCCAATGCCGTACTTTGCCGGGACAAACGGCAACTCTAACGGCAACTCTTTTCCCATAGTCGTATCATTCACCACGTTCAAAAGGCAACATTTTCTCGACCTCAGGAAACACTTGGGAGTTGGACTCATGAAGCTCGACGAGAATGCACTACGACGTTACTGATTACGTAACCACTCGAGTGAGGTATTGTCAAATGTTGTGGATCGGTGAGTGATCAAGCGGCGACCTTCCGATCCGTGTTTTCTTTGTCCGTTTCCTGCATACCATTTTTGAATCGTTCTCCTGCCAACACCAGGGGGAGAAGTTCTGGCGCATTGAGTTTCCGCCAGCGTTGCTGCGCCATCTCCAACAGCTTGAACGCCATCGTCAGCCCTTTGCTCCGCGAGCCCGCTCCCTTGGTCACACGCTGACGTAATCGCACCGTCGCAAACGCCGACTCGATCACGTTGGTCGAACGGATATGTTTCCAATGCTCAGCCGGAAAATCAAAATGACTGTACAGCTGCTCCTGGTCCCGCGTGAGTGAGGCGACTGCCTTGGGATACTTGGCCGCATCGCGGAGGCGAAACGCTCGGCCAGCGCCTCGGCCTCCGCACGGGACTCCGCATACATCATCTCGCGCAACGCCCGCTTCGCCGCCGGCTGCAGACGTTTCGGAAGCTTGTCCAACACGTTGGCCATCCGGTGCACCCAGTCGCGCTGCTGCCGCGTTGCCGGCCACACCTCCCGCACTGCCGCCCAGAACCCCAACGCGCCATCTCCAATCGCCAGTACCGGAGCCCGCATCCCCCGATGCTGCAAATCGCGCAACACCGCCAACCAACTCTCCGTGCTCTCGCGATAGCCGTCCTCAGACGGCTGCCGCTTGTCACTACCTCCTGAAACCGAGCCAAACCCCAGAGCGATTCAAGGTTCGCCACGGTATCTACGTGCCGTTAAGTGCTTAATTCGCAGTGATTCACACCTAAAAGAGAGGCGAGAATGCGCTCAGACCAGCAAACCCTCAACCAGCCAGATCTGGACGACCACCACCACGACGGAGAAAAGTCCGTGAGGAGGCCCTGACGACATGAGGCTCGTCCCCTCGGAGAGTGTGCAATTTTCCCCGCCGTTTCTTGTGCAATTTCAAACCGCCGTTGACACCTGCCCAACCTACGCCTTTTCACCGGACCACGTGGACCTGCGATCAGTGAAGCTGCAGGTAGAAACCGGCCAACAACTCCGCCGCTGGACCTCCTCCGTTGACATACGTTCCCCACCACTGCACTTGTATGAACGGCTTATATTTGCCGAAGGGTAGCGACAGTCCGCTCATGATCGCTTCGTACGCGCCGGAACTCTGAACCACCACGCCTAGACCGACAAACCAAAACGAGGAACTTGTACCCTGACGAAGGGGCCACACACGTAGGTAAATGTTCGCCTGCCAGAATCGGTTACTCCCAATCTCCTCTGGAATCAGGTCCAACCCCGGATACACTTCGACTGGCCCGAAGAGCTTTGTCGTGTAGTTGATGCCAATCCGAGGGGCATCGATGCGGAATTCGTCGATCTCTCGCAAACTCGTCCCAGCATAAAAACCCACAGAATGCCAGTCCTGTCCGGCCGCGCGTGATGGCCCAAGGGCGGTTAGCAAGATCGGGGGCAACATGAGCAGTAGATTACGCATTCGAGATCTCCTAGTCTGGCGTTCTGGGGGTTGGATGTCATTACCAACCCGCTCACGAAATCTGCCTGGTCGCATCCGCCCGGGCCGGGGCGACATCTCCGGCCCGAGGGCACGTTCCTACTCGCAAATAAACGGGCACCCCGAATCTTCCGTGACCGTGACCGTCATTGAATCTTCGTCATTCTCCGTGCCGCGTATGGCCTTCACCCTAACATTGTGGATCCCTACCGTCGGACTTGACCAGGTGTAGGTAGACGACGAACCCGTTTGCTTCAGAACGCCATCGACACGCCATTCATATGTAGTCGAGCCGGCTCCACCACCGCTGACAGAAGCGATGTAGAATCCAGTCGGTACAGGAATTCCGCTAATAATCTGGATTGAGCTGGGGCCGGCGATGTCCACCGCGAGCGCGCAGATTGGATCCCGATCCCAACCGTCCATGCGATAGTCGACGTCCGCGAAACCAGCATAGTTCCCATCCTCGTCTTCAAAGTCAAAGCGAGTAGCACCAGTGTACTGCCAGCAACCGGCCGAGGGACCGTTCATGCCGAACTGGCCCACGAAGTCGTCATTGTTGATCGCTGAGAGGCTAATGAGGAGTGTAGCTATAGAATCTGCACTCGGCGAAGCTATGGTATCATTGAGCAATACCTGCACTAGCATCTCACCCTGTTGAATCGCGTTGATCGCGTCAGAAATATCCTGGGTGGCGTGAGGAGGTATCCCCGTGGGGCTGCTCGTCTGACATTGTTGATAGTCGTCTTCCCATACCTGAAAGAGGTGATCTGTTGTCGCAACCTCGGCTTGCGTAGCTAGCAATACGTCGCCCGTCCAGGTCTGACTCGTGTTATTGTGGTCATAGTTGGAGTTATTTTCGAAAGTTGTGGATTGGAGGAATGAGAAAGGCGGCGTATCCTTTCGTGTAGTCAGTTGAAACGTACACGAGATCCGGTTGTGACGACCGGAGAAAGGACACGCCACCGATGTTGAGGATAATAGAGAATGCGTCTGAGAGCAAAGGGAACGGACTGTTCGCAGACCTGGACGAGCTTGCCAGAGAGGGAGCTCGGCGGATGCTGGTGAGTGCGTTGGACGCGGAAGTGACCGAGTATGTCGAGCGATATCGGATTGAGCGAGACGGAGAGGGCCGCGCCCTGGTGGTGCGCAATGGCAAAGCCCGTCCCCGCAAGGTGACGCTGGGTGCTGGTACGGTCACGGTGACCGCGCCACGGGTGCATGACCGTCGTATGCGGGCGCAGTTCACGAGCAAGATTTTGCCTCCCTATATGCGGCGGTCGCCGAAGGTGGCGGAGGTCTTGCCGGTGTTGTATCTGCGCGGTCTGTCGACGGGAGATTTTCGCGAGGCGTTGCCGATCTTGTTGGGTGAGGACGCATCAGGCTTGTCCCCGACGACGATCACGCGATTGACGGCGGCGTGGGAGGGGGAATACCAGGCGTTTCGCCAGCGTGATCTGCGTGATCGGGAGTATGTGTACGTCTGGGTCGACGGGATCCACTTCAACATTCGCCTCGAGGCCGACCGGCTGTGTACGCTGGTGATGCTGGGCGCCCGGGCGGATGGGACGAAAGAGCTGATCGCGGTGGAGGACGGCTATCGGGAGAGCACGGAGAGCTGGTTGGCGGTGTTGCGCGATCTGAAGCGTCGGGGGATGCGGGCCCCGGTGCTGGCGATTGGGGATGGCGCGTTGGGGTTCTGGGCAGCGGTGCGGGAGGTGTGGCCGGCGACGCGGCAGCAGCGCGACTGGGTGCACCGGATGGCCAACGTGTTGGACAAGCTTCCGAAACGTTTGCAGCCGGCGGCGAAGCGGGTGTTGCGCGAGATGATGTATGCGGAGTCGCGTGCGGAGGCCGAGGCGCTGGTCGAGCGTTTCGCCACCGCGTATGCGGCCAAGTATCCCAAGGCGGTCGCCTCGCTCACGCGGGACCAGGAGCACCTGTACAGCCATTTTGATTTTCCGGCCGAGCATTGGAAACATATCCGTTCGACGAACGTGATCGAGTCTGCCTTCGCGACGGTCCGGTTACGACAGCGCGTGACCAAGGGAGCGGGCTCGCGGAGCAAAGGGCTGACGATGGCGTTCAAGCTGTTGGAGATGGCGCAGCAACGTTGGCGGAAACTCAACGCTCCAGAACTTCTCCCCCTGGTGTTGGCAGGAGAACAATTCAAAGATGGTATGCAGGAAACTGACAAAGAGAACACGGATCGGAAGGTCGCCGCTTGATCACTCACCGATCCACAACATTTGACAATACCTCACTTCGGCCAGAAACGCATCCGCGATGCCCCCCTCGACCAGCCGCGTCCGATTCTTCGTAAAGACCGTCGGCACCCACACCGCGTCGTCCAGATTCAACCCCACAAACCATCGGTACAGGATGTTGTAATCGAGCTGCTCCATCAGCTGCCGCTCGCTCCGGATCGTATACACCACCTGCAGCAATAACGCGCGTAACAAATGTTCCGGGGGAATCGACGGCCGGCCCCGCCGCGCGTACAGCCGGTCCAACTGCGGCGAGAGCCGGGCTAACACCGGGTCCACCAGCGCCCGCAGGGCGCGCAACGGATGGTCGGAGGGCACCCGATCCTCCGCACTGATATAGCTGAACAGCGCCGACTGATTCGTCTTGTTCCCGCGCATCGTGGCACTCCCATCGAGGTCCCTCTACGATAAGAACTTCCGGCTCGCGATGCTATCGTCCATTACCCGACTTTTTCCGCAACCTGCTAGGTTTCAGGTTTTAGGTTTCAGGTGTCAGGTTTTAGGTGACAGGTTGTAGGGTGTAGGTTGTAGGTTGTAGGTCTCAGGTTCCCGCCGGGTGCTCGTCTAGCCAGGCCATGGCCTTCGTCGTCGGTTCCTAAACATCTGTAACCTGAAACCTGTCACCTAAAACCTGAAACACTGCAGAGAGCTCGTCCGTCAATGATGACGACCAACAAACCGGGAACTGCAAGACCATGACCACGATCGTTTGCTCCGGCTGCGGGAACTTCTTGCCGGGCAATGCTCGTTTCTGCTCCAAGTGTGGCACTACGCAGGAGTCGGTGGCTCAGAGGCTGCGTGCGGCTTTGGGGCCGGACTACGAGCTGATCGGAGAGTTGGGCCGCGGTGGCGCCGCCGTGGTGTATTCGGTACGCGACCTCAAAAATCAACGCTACCTTGCCGTCAAGGTGATGCATCCCGAATTGATGGCATCGCCCGCGGTGGTCGAGCGGTTTCGCCGGGAGGCCAAATACGTTAAGCAGCTGGATCACCCCAACATTCTCTCAATCACCTTTTCGTCGGAAGAATCAGGGCTGGTGTATTATGCGATGCCGCGCGTGCGCGGTAAGGCGCTCAGTAAGTACCTGGAAAAGCATGGCAATCTGCCGCTCGACGGTACGCTCGACATTCTGAGCCAAATCGCCGAGGGTTTGCAACACGCGCATCAGCACGGGGTTATTCACCGAGACATCAAGCCGTCAAACATCATGGTGGAAGATGCCGGGCGCGTACTGATTCTCGATTTTGGAGTAGCCAAAGCTCTTTCCGCCGACGGTGCACACATCTCGGCCAGCGGTGAAGTCATCGGATCACCACGTTACATGAGTGCGGAACAAGCCAGCGGATCGACCGACATCGATCACCGCACCGATATCTACAGTTGGGGCGTGGTCGGCTTCCACATGCTGGCAGGTCGGGTGCCTTTCGACGACGAAGGGGTTCGCGCCATCCTTTACAAACAAATGTCGGTGGAGCCTCCCGACGTACGCGAGTTCCGGCCGGAGACGCCTGAGGCGCTGGCTACGACCATCCACCGCTGCATGGCGAAGAATCCCGCAAGGCGATGGGGAAATGTCCGCGAGGCGGCGAGGGCGGCGGGGTGTGGGGGGTAGGGTGTGGGGTTTAGGGTTTAGGGTTTAGGGTGTAGGGTGTCGGGGGTCGGGGGTCGGTGACCGGTGACCGAAAAAAAGGAACAAGGCCGGTTTCCCAACCCTGTCCCTCTTCTTCGCTATTTGTGAGGCGAGACGACGTCTAGCAGGTTGCGGAAAAAGTCGGGTAATGGACGATAGCATCGCGAGCCGGAAGTTCTTATCGTAGAGGGACCTCGATGGGAGTGCCACGATGCGCGGGAACAAGACGAATCAGTCGGCGCTGTTCAGCTATATCAGTGCGGAGGATCGGGTGCCCTCCGACCATCCGTTGCGCGCCCTGCGGGCGCTGGTGGACCCGGTGTTAGCCCGGCTCTCGCCGCAGTTGGACCGGCTGTACGCGCGGCGGGGCCGGCCGTCGATTCCCCCGGAACATTTGTTACGCGCGTTATTGCTGCAGGTGGTGTATACGATCCGGAGCGAGCGGCAGCTGATGGAGCAGCTCGATTACAACATCCTGTACCGATGGTTTGTGGGGTTGAATCTGGACGACGCGGTGTGGGTGCCGACGGTCTTTACGAAGAATCGGACGCGGCTGGTCGAGGGGGGCATCGCGGATGCGTTTCTGGCCGAAGTGTTACAGGAGGCGGAGCGGCGGGCGTTGTTGTCGAATGAGCATTTCACCGTCGACGGGACCTTGCTGGACGCGTGGGCGAGTCAGAAGAGTTTTCAGCCGAAGGCCGGCACCCGCCCGCCAACGGACGATGATCCGGGGAATCCGAGCGTGACGTTTCGCCAGGAGAAACGGACGAATGCGACGCATGCGTCGCGGACGGACCCGGAGGCGCGGTTGACGCGGAAGAGTGGGGGGCAAGGCGCGCAATTGGCGTACTTGGCGAGTGTGTTGATGGATAATCGGCACGGGCTCGTGGTGGCGACCGACGTGACGCAGCCCGGCTACGAGGCGGAGTGTGCGAGTGCGCTGGCGATGGTGGGGAGCTTACCGCCGACGGCCCGGCGTCGGACGTTGGGGGCGGACAAGGGTTATGATCGGTGCGGGTTTGTCGACACGCTGCGGGCGTTGGGCTGGACGCCCCACGTCACGCCGAACGTGCACCGCACGCGGTTGCGGAGCGCGGTGGATGGCCGGACGACGCGCCATCCCAGCTATGCGATCAGTCAACGGCAGCGCAAAAAAGTGGAAGAGATCTACGGGTGGGGCAAGACGATTGGGTTGTTACGCAAACTCCGACATCGCGGGACCCCGCGGGTCGGGTGGGTGTTTACGTTCACGGCCGCGGTCTACAATCTGATGCGGATACGCACCCTGACCCTGGCCGGAGGCAGCCCCTGATGGGGCAGTGTGGGCCGCATTCGTCACGCCGACCGCACCGCGGGGGCGGTAATAGGGGACCGCACGCTGGTACACCGTCGTGTTACCCGGACAAACGCGGCTCACCATGAATTTTTCCGCAACCTGCTAGGAGGCCGCCGGGTAGACGCTCACCTGCTTCCGACGCTTGTCCTTCGGCTCGAACTTCACGATCCCCTCCACAAGCGAAAACAACGTGTGGTCTCTACCACACCCTACGTTGTTTCCGGGATGGATCTTCGTGCCGCGCTGGCGAACGATGATATTTCCAGCTCGCACGAACTGGCCGCCGAAGCGTTTCACACCGAGAAACTTCGGTTTCGAATCGCGGCCGTTTCGGCTCGACCCAACGCCTTTCTTATGTGCCATTACCGTCTCAACCCAGCTTCAAATCGGTGATCTTGACCTCGGTATACTGCTGCCGATGCCCGGTCTTGCGACGATAGTTCTTCCGCCGCTTGAACTTGAAAACGTATATCTTCGGCCCTTTGCCGTGTTCCACAATCTCGCCGACCACCTTGGCGCCCTTTACGGTCGGCTGACCGGTTTTCACCTTGGCACCATCGGCGGTAAGCAGCACCTGGTCGAAGGTCACCTTCGCGCCAGGCTTCCCCTCCATGAGAGGGATCTGGAGGCTCTCCCCCGCCTCGGCGCGAAACTGTCGTCCGCCGGCCTCAAAAATCGCGTATGCCATAGCCGGTAAGCATAAATGGGGGAAGGCGTTGGGTCAACTACCTCCCCACCGCCCTCCCCATCCCCCGTGGGTCGGGGTTCGGGGGTCGGGAGTCGTCCCACCCGACCCCCGACTCCCGATCCCCGACTCCCGTTTCACGCCGCCGCGTACTTCTCCGTAACATCCAGCCCCGCGGGTTGGGATACAAGCCGGAACTCGTCGATCCCGATAGTGGGATCGTCTCGGATCTCGATCTCGACCTTGGCGCGGTCGCGCACGTGCTTCACGAAGTCCGGCTCGTCCTCCAGGAGATACAGCGCCACCTCGGGGTGGAGTCGTACCAGGACTTGGCGCTCCATTTGGTCGTTGGCAACTCTGCGGAGAGAACGGTCGAGATGGCGGGCTACCACCTCCGGCTTGAACACCCACCCCGTCCCGCCGCAACCGGAGCACTTTGTCGACATCGAAGCGACCACCCCGGGCCGCACCCGCTGCCGGGTCATTTGAATCAACCCCAGTTCCGTCACCCGAAAGACTCTCGTCCGAGCCCGGTCCCGAGCCACATGGGAGCGCAATTCGTGGAAGAGCTGCTCACGGTGCTTTTGGTGGTCCATATCGATGAAATCGATGACGATGATTCCGCCCATATCCCGCAGCCGAAGCTGGCGGGCCACCTCGCCGGCCGCCTCCAAGTTTGTGTTGAGGATCGTCTTGTCCGGATCCTTGCGCCCGGTATAGCTCCCGGTATTCACGTCAATCGACACGAGCGCCTCGGTCTGCTCGATGATGAGATACCCACCCGTGGCTAAATCGACTCTCGTACTGAAGAGGTGTTCGATCTCGGCCTCGACCCCGGTCTGATCGAAGAGGGAGATCGACTTGTCCTTGTAGAGGTGGACGCGCTTGGCCAGCTCCGGATCCACCTCGTTCAAGTATTGCCGGATTTCGCTATGCAGCTCCGGCGAATCGAGATGCAAGCTGTCCACGTTGTGGCTGAACAGATCGCGAATAATGCCGCGGGTCATGGAAGCTTCCCGCTGCACCAAATGGGGGGGTTGAACGTCTGCCGCCTTCTTCTGAATCTCTTTCCACTGCGAGAGTAGTGACTTCAACTCTCGGCGAATCTGATCTTTGTCCTGGTCCTCGGCTGCCGTACGGCAAATCACGCCGCCGCCGTCCTTGGGTAGCAGATCCTTGACGATCTTGCGCAATCGAGTGCGCTTCTCGCGGGATTCGATCTTTCGCGAAACACCAACCCTGGACGCCGACGGAAGGTAGACGAGGAACCGTCCGGGAATGGATACCTGAGCAGTGACGCGGCAACCCTTGGTACTGATCGGCTCTTTGGTCACCTGCACTAGAATATCCTGGCCCCGTGACAAATGCTCCTGAATGGTGGGTGCCCGACGCGACCCGCGACGACCATTGCCGTGGTTGTCGTCGTCGTCGAACTCGAGTTCGTCCGGTTCAATGAGGTCGGAAGCGTGGAGAAAGGCGCTCTTCTCGAGACCGATATCCACGAACGCGGCCTGCGTGCCTGGAAGCACGGCTTCCACGCGGCCGTAATAGATGTTGCCGACGATGCGGTCCAACTCTGGTCGATCGACCAGTACTTCTACGAGGTGGTCATCCTCCAGAATAGCTACACGCGTCTCGCGTGGGCTGGAGGCCGTAATGAGTATTTCCCGTTTCAACGTTATTCACCTGCGCCGTGACCAATGCCTGCGCCGCCGGCATTTCTCCGGTGCTCAGAGTGACCACGGCCCTATGGATTCTGATCAGAGGAACTTTCGATTCGTCGAGCTCCAAAGCGGTTTGAAGCACCTCTGTCGGTTTAACCGAACCGCCGCTGCCCGTGGCCAGGGTGAGTATCACCCGGTCATGAGCAGTGACAGCCAATTCACGAACGAGCGGACGGATGTCCACTTCCTTAACCCTACCCTTGCGCGTGCGCTGGATGACGACCGACGACATCTCCCGGAAACGGGCGAGCGCCTGCTCGAGATCGCCAAAGACCAGCTCGAAGGGTGGGTTTGGTAACTGCGCCACGTATATGCACTCGGCGATTTCGGCCGCCAAGGCACTCACGCTCGCGGGCATAGCCGCTGCAAGAAAGAACTCGACGCCCCGAGCACTCGACCCGTTCAAGCGGTCGAGCAGGCCCGACAAACGTTCCTCCGGCCACTGGCCGGCAAGGGCGACGTCAATCCACTCGGCATCGGAGGTCCAACCCAACGGCAGCGGCGGTCCGGCAGACAGCTTGGGTCGGGGAGAAAATCCCTCCGTGTAGATCATCGGCAACTCGGCACGGCGGAACGTCCGCTCCAGCTCCCGAAGAAGGTCGAGATGCGAGATGAAGCGGACGGGCTCCTGCTTGCGGTACCCCAACCGGATCGTCGTTCCCGGTACGCCCTGGAGGAGCCCCGCAGCCCTTGCGGGCTGGGGCGATTCCGACTCACCCGCCAGGATATTCTTCATGGCATCGAAGTCGCACACGCCGCACGCGGAGCACCGCTCGTGCTTGCATTCTTCGGTCTCCGCCACGCGGTATGCCTTGTGCCTTTCCTTGAGAAAATACTTCCGATCGATCTTGTAAGTGACTATTTCCCAAGGCAGTTCCTCGTTTTCTCCGATCTCGCGAAACGTGTCGTTCCACGCGAGGCCGGCCGCTTCGAGCGATCCCAACCAGGCGTCGAAGCGGCAATGCTCTCCCCACCCATCGAACCTGGCACCCCGCCGCCAGGCTCCTTCGATCACCGCGCCTATCTCACGACCCGCACGCGAAATGATGCCCTCGATGGCCGTGTCGGCCGATTCGTGATGTCGAATCGCCACACCCCTTCCCTTCAGCCGACGTTTGACCCACGCCAGCTTTTCGCGGGTGGTCTCGACACCGTCCTGTTGTTCCCACTGGAAAGGCGTGTGGGCCTTCGGTACGAAGGGTGAGAACCCGAGCGTCACTCCCCTGCGTCCGGGGTGTTGCTTGAGGATGTCCCTGATCTTTTCAACCAGTTGAGCCAGCTCTTCGAAATCTTCCTCGCACTCGGTCGGATGACCGATCATGAAATAGAGCTTGACGCTCGTCCAACCCGCGGACATCGCGCGATCGACCGCCGACAGGATGTCTTCCTCCGTGATTCCCTTGTTGATGACATCGCGCAGCCTTTGGCTTCCCGCCTCGGGCGCAAACGTAAAGCCAGATTTCCGAACGCGACTCACGGCTTCTGCCAAGCCGACACTGAACTCGTCAGCGCGCAGTGACGGCAAACTCACACTAACTCCCCTCTCGACCATCGTTCGACTCATCCGGTCGGTCAGCTCGACCGCCTGAGAGTAATCCGCGGTCGAGAGCGAAAGTAGCGAGACTTCCTGCCACCCCGAGTGCTTGATGCCGGCCTGTGCAATGTCAACGGTTTCGTCGATATCGCGCTCGCGGGCAGGACGATACAAGTATCCTGCCTGGCAGAACCGACAACCACGCATGCATCCGCGCATCACTTCCACGGGTAACCGGTCGTGCGTGGTTTCGGTCAGACTGACCACCATTTCGCGTGGGTGATCTTCTTTGCGCAGCACGGGTACCTTGCGAGCCACCACTTGTGTAGGCAAACCATCGGGAGCGTCAGGCTTCGGCCGCGGCATCCTTCCCGTATCGGAGGTTTGGTACAGCGAGGGGACGTAGACGCCCGCGACCTCGAGGGGAAGACGTCGCAGCAGGTCGTCACGCGATTCTCCTCTGGAGCGGCCGGTCTCCTTCCACTCCCCAATGACCTCCAAGACCTCGCCCAACGCATCCTCGGCATCGCCGATCAGTGCGAAATCGATGAAGTCTGCGAGTGGCTCGGGATTGGACGCACACGGACCGCCGGTACACACGAAGGGATCGCCTTCCGTCCTGTCCGACTGGCGAACGGGGATGTGCGACAGGTCGAGGACATTGAGCAGATTGGTGTACGTCAGCTCCGACTGCAGCGTGAACCCCAGAACATCGTAATCGCGCACCGGCCGCTTGTGTTGCAGGCCCCACAAGGAGAGGCCTCTGGCCCTCAACTGGTCTTCCATATCGGGCCACGGAGCGTAGACCCGGTCCAGCAACCACCGGGGGTCTCGATTCACCACATGGTAGAGGATCTGAGTCCCCGTGTGGCTCATCCCCACCTCGTAGGCGTCGGGATAACAGAGCAGGAAGCGCACACGGACGGCGTCCCAATCCTTGTCGGCCAGCCCGATCTCATTGCCGACATAGCGGTTGGGCTTCGATACGAGCGGGAGGATTTCGTTGGCTAGGAGGTCTTGGAGGTCCTGCGGGGTGCGAAATGCTGCTTTCATATTGGCCTAAAAGTAAGCGGGAAACGGACTTACCGCCACCCCGTCCCGCCACGCCCGGCAATCCAGGCCCGCGGCCTACATCTTGATCATGTCGCCCAATAAATCGCGGGCGATCACGATCCGCTGGATTTCGCTGGTGCCTTCGCCAATTTCGCACACCTTGGCGTCGCGCATCATCCGCTCGACCGGATACTCGGTGGTGTAACCATATCCGCCATGGAGTTGGACGGCCGTCGTCGTGGCCCTCATGCACAACTCCGAGGCAAACAGTTTGGCCATGGCGGCTGCCATCTTGTGAGGCTTGCCGTTTTGCTTGAGCCAACCCGCGTGATAGACGAGGTGCCGGGCGGCCTCGATTTCTGTAGCCATGTCGGCCAGCTGGAAATGCACTCCCTGAAAGGACGCGACCGGCTTTCCAAACTGGTGTCGCTCGGACGTGTACTTCAAGCTCTCCTGTAACGCCCCCTCGGCCAACCCAAGGGAGAGCGCCCCAATGCCGATTCGACCCGAATCCAACGTCTTCAGGAAGTTGACGAACCCCATGCCCCGCTCACCGAGCATGTTTTCCTTGGGCACGATGGCGTCTTCGAGAATCAGCTCACGGGTATCCGAGGCGCGCCACCCCAGCTTGTCTTCTTTCTTGCCGGCTCGAACGCCCGGGGTTTTTGGCAAGTCTTCGACATGCCCCACGCCCAGCTCGACGGCGCGATCGAGATCCACCGTGTCCTTCGATACGATAAAAGACGTGATGCCATCGTTGCGCTTGGCCGGATTCTTTTCCGTTCGGGCCGTAACGCAGAATATCTCGCCGACGCCGGCATGCGTGATGAAAACCTTGGTGCCGTTGAGAACGAAGTGATCGCTCTTTTCTTCGGCGATGGTAGCCGTGCCGCCCGCATCGGATCCGGCACCGGGTTCGGTGAGTCCGAACCCCCGATCACTTGTCCGGATGCCAGCAGCGGAACGTACCGTTCTTTCTGCTCGTCGGTGCCGAAATTGACGATGGGTGAGGTACCCAGCGTCGTGTGCGCGGACACCGTCAGGCCGTGGGTCACGTCAACGCGGGCCAGTTCCTCGATGATGATGAGATACGAGAGGAAATCGAGGCCGGATCCGCCAAGCTCGTCGGACCATAGAGCCCCCATCAAGCCAAGCTCGCCCATCCGCTTGACGGTCTCCCACGGAAACTTGCTGGCGAGATCGTGTTCGCGGGCAATGGGACGCACTTCTTTTTCCGCGAACTCACGCACCATCTCACGGATCTGGTGATGCTCTTCGGACAGATAGGGAAAGTCAGGCATGGGGGGAATATAGGGTTTTAGGGGCACAGAGGCACTGGGGCACGGGGGCACAGGGGCACAGGGGCACAGGGGAGTTGCCGTGATAATCAAGGGGCAGCAAGGGGCAGCAAGAAAGGTCAAATCTGCAATCAGTAATCTGCAATCTGCAATCTGAAATCGACTAGCGCATCCCTTTCGGGGTACCCAAGATCTCGCGCAACAGGATTGCCTCTCTCAGGCTTCGCGGATTGAGCATCTCCTTGGCGTGCGACGGGGGACGTTCGATAACTGTCTGTTCAAACGCGTCGATGTATTCGTCGTGAAACCGGGTGTGGCGAACTTCGGTGTCCGGCACCACGGTGGGTCGCGCCGGTCTTTCTAGAGACACGACCCTCGGAAGCCCGCGACCAGCGACGTCGTACCGTGGTACCTCTTCGACCTCCGGTTCGACGACGACCTCCGCCTTCTCTACCTCCGGCTCGACCTCGAGGCCGAGTTGCCGAAGGATCTCCTCCATTTGCGTGGGGACCGGTCCTGTGTGCGACGGGTCGAGAGAGGGGCTGCTCCGGGCCGCCTCACGGCTCGGCGGGCGACTTGATTGTGGGCGCGGGCGCCTCTGCGGTGGGAGCGACTGGCGTTTCTTTTTCTTGCCGCTTGCCAGCGATGACAGGATGCCCGACACAATGAAGATCAGGATCAGAATGTCGCCGATATCCACTGTAGGTTATTGCTCCTCATGCTTGGTTTCGGTCTCGCCGGCGAGGCTCCGACGCATGGCCGTGTCACTCTCAACATTGCGATAACGTACCAAGTCCATGATGCCCAGATTGCCGCTGCGTAACGCGTCGGACATGGCGAGCGGCACCTCGGCTTCGGCTTCGACGACTTTCGCCCGCATCTCCTGTACCCGGGCTTTCATCTCCTGCTCCTCGGCGACCGCCATGGCGCGGCGCTGCTCGGCTTTCGCCTGCGCGATACGCTTGTCGGCCTCTGCCTGGTCGGTCTGCAGCTCGGCGCCGATGTTCTTTCCAACATCCACATCGGCGATGTCGATGGACAGAATCTCATAGGCTGTTCCGGCATCGAGCCCTTTGGCGAGGACGGTCTTCGAGATCTTGTCCGGGTTCTCCAGCACCGCCTTGTGTCCGTCGGAAGATCCGATGGTGGACACGATTCCCTCACCCACCCTGGCCAGAATCGTCTCTTCTCCCGCGCCACCCACCAGGCGTTGAATGTTGGCCCGCACGGTGACGCGCGATGTCGCTATGAGCTGAATACCGTCCTTTGCCATCGCGGCGACTCTTGGCGTCGTAATCACCTTCGGGTTGACGGACACCTGCACCGCCTCGTGCACGTCGCGGCCGGCAAGGTCGATCGCCGCGGCCTGCTGGAACGCGAGGTCGATACCGGCCTTGTCCGCCGAGATCAGCGCGCGCACGACGTTGTCGACGTGGCCGCCCGCCAGATAGTGAGCCTCCAAGGCGTTGATCTCCAGTTGCAGCCCCGCCTTCGTCGCATTGATCAACGGTCGTACGACGCCGGCCGGGGCCACCTTACGCAGTCGCATTCCGATGAGCGTCCCAAGCGTGATGCGCACACCCGCCGCCCAGGCCTCGATCCACAACCTGACCGGGACAAAACTGAACAGCATCCAAAGGAGAATGACGCCGATGACCAGGACGAAAATCGCTGCCGGCCCCAAGATATTGAGAAAATCCATTCAGTGCCTCGGTTCGAAAATGTCTTGCCAATGTTCCCTACAGCGGACGGGCGGCCGCGTAGGTGTAGGTTGGCAGGCGCCCTACGCCGGTTCTACAACGTGGCGATACCCCTCGGAACGTACGACTCTGACACGTTGACCTTCTTCGATGAAGCCCGCCTCCGATACCACGTCGAGCCGCTCGTCCTCGACCATCGCCGTGCCCGAAGGATGCAGATCCGTGGTTGCCAGGCCTACCGCTCCAACGAGATCCTCGCGAGTCGGCGCCGCCATGTATCCCGTGGCCTTGTCGGTCGCCGCCATTAAGAAGATACCCCGTCCGCGCTGAGGCAACTGTCTCACGAGCAGATAGATCGATGCGATCACCATGATCCCCGTCGTCGAGACGATGCCGCTGGCGCGGATCACGTCACTCCAAGTGGGTAAGCTGCCGATCAAGGCGAGGAACACCGCGCCACCTATGCACAATATGCTGATGGCACCGGCAATCCCGAAGCCGGGGACGACGAACACCTCGATGCCCAACGCGATGATTCCCGCGCCCAAAAGAATGACCTCCTCCCATCCCGCCAGCCCAATGAGCAGATGGCTTCCAAAAAACGCGGCGAACGAACTCAAACCCACGAAACCGGCCAATCCGAACGACGGCGTCTTGATCTCGATGATCAGTCCCAGCGTTCCCAGAGACAACAGGATGGGGGCAACTATGGGATGCGAGAGAAAGCGTACGAGACGCTCGGCCCAGTTGATGGAGGCGGTCTCTACGGACACTGCGGCAAGCTCCACGCGATCCAGTAGATCCTCGATGCCCGAAACCTCCGCCGACGCGAGCCCGAGCTCCACAGCCTCGTGCCCCGTCAGCGTGAGGAGCTTACCCTCCTCGACTATGCCTTCCAGTTCGATGGATTCGTCAACCATCGCTTCGGCAATCCGCGGATCGAACCCCCGTGCTTCGGCCAGTGCGCGGAACTCTCCACGCAGGGCACTTACAATTTTTTCCGAGGCCTTCACGCCGGCGCCGTCCACGGGTGTGGCCGCGCCAATCGAGGAGACCGGCCCCATATAGATGGAATCGGCGGCCAACGCAATCATCGCCCCGGCACTCCAGGCGTGAGCGTTGACGTATGCATACACGGGGATGGTGGCGTGCGAGATAGCTTTGACGATCTGCTGCGCCGCATCGACGCGCCCGCCCGGAGTCTCGAGCTCCAAAATGATGGCAGGGGCGCCCGCTTCTTCGGCCTCACGAATGGCCCGGGCGATAAAGGGCGCCAAGCCGAGTTCGATGACCCCACTCACCGGAACACGATGTACCGCTTCCTGCTGTGCCGATGCCAGGCTGGGGCCGAGCACGATAGTCCACACGGCTACCCCGAGGATCTTCCGGCGCATCATTCTGTCCTCCACGGATCAGGATTTCTGCCCGCCGATACGAAAATAGGTCTCCTTGCCTACCGGCGAAATGACGGGCCGCATCACAGTGAAGTCAAACTATATAGATTTGGAATTGCGTGCAGAGTCATGCAGATCGAGCGGCGAGATGACCGTTCAGTCCGACAATTTGACCGGTGATTGAGGGTGGGTTTTCCGCTGCACTGAGACAAAACGACTCTATTCGAGGCACGTATTTTGGGAGGCAGGACGTGAATCCAGAGCAGAGTTTGTGGTCGATCATCACGAGCGTCCTCCGCGCCGCTCCGGCGCGGACCAAGGTGTTCGTGACGCTCATGCCGCTGCTTCTCCTTGTCCTCACCGTCTCCGTCGTGACAGACTTGGTCGGTTCGAACCAACCGACCGCCTCCGTTCAAGTGTGGAGTCTCATTCTGGGCAACGCAGGCTTGCTGTTGTGGAGCCTCGCAGCCGTGCTCCACGCGGCGTCCGAATCCAAATCCCGCCGCCGTGCAACCGCGTCGACCGCGAACGACCTGTTCCGCAAGATTTGGGGGTCATGCCTTCAGTTCACCGCCAAGCTCTATGGTGAGGGGCAGGTTCACCAGCTTCACAACATCGTCTTGGTTTTGCCGATCATCAGCGTCACGGCCGGTGTGTTGTTGGCCGCCGCAACGGGCATTCTCTTGCCCTCCATCACAGACTCACCGCTGCTTCTCCTGCCGATCCTCATGTACGCGATCTTCGTCGCCATGGCGGTGCGCACGGTGAGCGACACCGTACGGTTCCTGTTTCGGTATGCCCGCGAGCAAGCCCAGGTGGCGGCGGAAGCGCAGGGTCATGCCACCCAAGCGCAACTCTCCGCATTGCAGGCCCAACTCAATCCGCACTTCTTGTTCAATGCATTGAACACGGTCGCGGCCCTGGTCCAATCGAATCCCTCGGCCGCGGAGGCCACAGTTGACAATCTGGCGCAGGTGCTGCGGCGGACGTTGGATCGCTCTCGTCGCACGATGAGTACCCTCGAGGATGAGGTCGACTATCTGAAGGCGTACCTGTCGGTGGAAAAGCAACGCTTTGGCGATCGCCTGACCGTTGACTGGTCGATCGATCCCCGCACGAGAACGCTACGGATTCCACCCATGACCTTGCAGCCATTGGTCGAGAACTCACTCAAACACGGAATCGGCGGACGCTTGCACGGCGGCACGATCACCATCCGGTCCGTCCTAGAAAACGGTTCGCTCGTTCTCGAGGTGGCGGACGACGGTGCGGGATTCCTCCCTCCTTTCAAGGAGGGCACGGGCCTGCGGAACCTCCGCGAGCGGCTCGAGGCGCTCTACGGTGGCGAGTCGGATCTTCGCGTGGTCACGGACGGCGAGGGCGCTACCGTAATGGTGACCGTTCCCGTCAACGGTAGGCCGACGGAGTAATATGCGCGTCCTCGTCGTCGATGACGAAGGGGCAGCCCGCCGCCGACTGTCGATCATGCTGGCGGAGCTCGACGTCGAACTAGTGGGTGAGGCTGCCAACGGGCTCGATGCGTTGAAACTAGTGCGCGAGCGTAAACCCGACCTGCTACTACTCGACATCACCATGCCTGAAGTAGACGGGTTCGACGTGGCACAGCACCTGGCCGAACCGAAACCGCTCATCGTTTTCCAAACCGCTTTTGACGAGTATGCCCTCGAGGCGTTCGATCACGAGGCCATCGATTACCTGGTCAAACCGGTCACACTTCCGAAGCTGCAACGCGCCATTGAACGCGCCCGCGAGCGGTGGGGCAACGCTCGGAGCCGGGAACTCTCGAATGACGTACTGCATCAGCTCAGATCGTCTCTCAAATCTTCCGCCGGCGCGCCGGCACGAGTCTTGGTGCGGGATCGCGGCGGCCATCGCCTCGTCTCGTACCGCGACATCCTGCTCTTTCGGGCCGAACAAGGCGCGGTGCGCGCCCGAATTGAACGTGACGAGTTTCTCACCGACTACACCCTCGCGGACCTGGAACAGCGGATGGGTTCCGCATTCGTCCGCCCCAACCGCTCGGAACTGGTGAACGTCGAGCTGGTCGAGCGTATCACGAGCAACGGCGACGGGTCCGCCACGCTCACTCTACTCGACGGTACGACAATTCACGTCACCCGTCGTCGCGCAGCGGACGTCAGACGCCATCTCGAGTCGTAATTCCCGGAATGTGACGTAGGTCACAATTATTCGCCTAAGAGTGACGGCGGTCACGCTCCGGGGCGTGAGCTGGGCCGACCAGTGTGACCCGCGACACGTCAGACACCTCCAAAGAATTGTAAGTTGTACTCACTTGGACACTTGCAGGAAAAAAAAGATGGGGAATCTCTCGGCTAGACTTCAGGTTTACGGAATCGCTACCATCATGTTCCTCGGCGTGGTAGGGGAGGCCGTCGTGTTGTTTTTTGTCGACGACGCTGCCCAGCGACTCAGAGTGGGAATGCTGCTGTTGGCGATGATCGCCTGGCCGCTGTTTTATGCCGCCCGTCGGTTCCCCGGAGGCGACGCCGTGATTGCAGAGCACCCCCGCCGACGCTTCGGCCGTTTGCGCCGGTGGACTGGTGAACTCTTGCGCGAAATCAGCCGGCTGAACTGGGCCGTCGTGGATATGACTCATGGTTTCCGTGACCGCGAGGCAGCCAATGACGAAATCGCGGCGATCGAGACACGGTTGTTCGAGATCATCGAGGAGATCAAAGACGCCGCAGGGCATCCCGATCCCCGTCAAGAGACCGGACACGAGCACGAGATCACACTGCGCCGCAATCCTCAGCCCCGGTGGACGCCGGATCAGCCGGTCGCTGCGATCGTCAAAGCCAGCTAGCACCGTTCCAACTTCGCTCCGCAAACGACCTGGGGCGACCCCCGTGGCCGAACCGCGCTCGTACGAGGGATCGTGTGCGTAGTCGCGTTAAGTTGGAACGTTGCTAGCGGACCGCCGAACCTCCGTTTCGATCATCCACCACAAAACGATCCCGCGCTGGCATGACCACCGCGGGAAGCGTTTCGGCATTCATCACGGCGTCTGGGTAATGATGCCGTTCATGTGCAATAGGGCCGCAACGAACTGTAGACCTCGTCCGCTTCCCAGGAAGGCCGCGTCGGAAAGGCGCCCGTAGCGCCGATTGAATAGCCACGGAAAACACGGACCCCCCCATGCCCGAATTGTGGTTCCCCTCCGCCAACCTCCTGCCGGATTGCCGCCTCAGCGCTCGGTATCCGGCCAATTCCGACGTCGATCCTGCGTGTGGTGCCGGGCGTGAAGCAACCCCGCCGTCGGCGGCAACGAGCTCCGGCGTGCCGACAGACCCTCCCCCTATTTGTTCGGCCCAAGCGGGCCACACAGGCGCCTTCCTAAAGAAAGGCGCGTGAAATACCCGGCTGCAGGACCCAGTGATAGATGCCAGCAGGTTGCCAAAGGTTACAGAACGAGGATGAGCCGCACCCGGGCAGGTTGTTGATATCTCACACCGGCTGCTTGTCGGAGTATGCCCAATCCGCACGTTTGCACATCAACGCCCGCAAGTCCATGCGGATCTCTTCGGACGTGGGGCGCCCGACGAACCACCAACCGTTGTAGATCTTGTAAATCGACCGATCCCGATCAAGGATGAACGTGTACGGGATGTATACCTCGCCGTGGGCCGGGTCTGTTCGATCCACCATCTGCAGCTCGTGCAAGAGCTTCCTGTCTGGATCCATGAGAAACGGCCAATCTGCCGCGAGTGCGGTGCGAGTCTCGGTCGTGTTCATCCGGTCGTCAACTGACACCGTGATCATTTTGCAGTAACTGACGCGGAACTCCGGCTGTAACTCATTCACGTAGGTCGTCAACTGACGACGATCTTTCGGTCAGTAATATCCGCGGCTGAAAATCAGGACCGTGGGAAAGCCGCGAATAAGTTTGGACAACTTCTGCGACTTACCATCCTGATCTGGGAGTTCGAAGTCGGTAAAGGTATTTCCCACCTTTAGGTCTGGGTGCATTGGATAATCCATGTCTCCTCGCTTCGTTCCCGCGCCATAGCGCGATGGTGACCTCCGACCTCATGGCCGACGGCCTAACAGACCAAATCGAACGGCTCGTTATCACGTAGGCAATTGGATTGCCATTCTCTTCTGGGTCTTTGTGTTCTTTGGTTCTTCCAGAAATGCGTGGTAAGTGATTGAAGGGACAACCACAGTTTCTATCCTCCCGTAATCCATCAACGGGCTCCATCGACGGAGAGCCCTCCCACCCTACCCCAGATTAGCCACGGAATCCACGGAAAACACGGACCCCCGCCCCCCGCCCTGAATTTGGGTTCCCCGTCCCCCCACCGGGTGGAGCGGCAAAATCCGGCAGGAAGTTGGGGGAGGGAAACCACGATCCGGAGCCGAACGCCCGATCTCAGAAGTTCAAGAACGTGAACCGTGAACGGTCGAGCGTCTCGACGAGCGTTTCGGCGTCTGCCTCGACGGAAACGCCGTTCGGTTCGTCGAAGTCGAGGAAGCGCACGAGCTCGAGTTGCGGCGTGCCCGACTTGCGACCGTCGGCCCACATCCGCACGTAGTCGCTCGCTGTGATCCGGGGCTTGCCCATGATGAGGCCCATCTCGGGAATCTCCAGGATGCCGTCGTACGCGCGGAAGATGAGCTCCGTGCAAACAAGTCTGTCGGTTGTTTCGAAATCGAAGTCGAAGTCGTACTCCTTGCCTCGGTGGCTCAACGCCCGGCCGAGCGCCTCCCTCAGCGCATCCTCCGACAGGTTCGGTCGCAATACGGCGACGGCGTCGGCCTCGCCCACCGACTGTTCGAAGCTGGTAAAGATGACGCCCTCGCCGATCGCCTCGATGACTGCGAAGTCGTCTCCCAGCTCGTTCCGCCCTTGGAAGTCCGACATGTGCGGAGCAACTCGGGCATCCGCCGCCACGCCGAGCGCCACCAACTCCTCGTACGACCCGAGATAGAGAGCCGCGTGCGGCCAGAAGCCCGGCAACATGCTGTTACTGATGTACCAGTTCCGACGCTCGATGAGGATGTCGCCCGGCTTCAGCACGGCCCTGAGGTCCTCGAGTTGCATCGGGCTGATGAGTCCCCGGTGAGGAGGGCGCTCCTTGAAGCGGAACCGACTGATCGCCATCGAAACGACCGGCGTGATCTCGCCGGCTGGTTGACGGATCTGCCTGACCATCTCACGGAACGTGCGCTCGAGCCGGCGCCTGCCGATCCCCTCGAGCGCCTCGACCACCGCCGGCCGTGAGAGTTGGGCCCGGGCCGCCAGGTCTCCCCAGAGAGCCTCCTCGGGGAGGCTGCCGGCAGCCCGGTCGGCATCGAAGCGGCGCAGCGCCACCTGCAGCTCCGCCATGACCGACTGATTCGTGAGACTGCGGGCGATGCTGCTGAACGTGCCGGGCGGAATGCCCCATGCCCGATCCCCCCTGTCCAACTGCTCTCTGGTGGTGGGATCGTCGCGGAACGTCTCGTAGATCAACCAGGCCTTCTCCACCAGGAGCACCGCGGCGGTGTAGGCGGTCAGGAACGCACGCGCCTCGAGCGGATCGTCCGACGCGACCGGCGCTTGTGTGTTGTCGCCGCGATAGAGCCACATGGTCTTCAGCAACGCCGTCCGCAGGTCCAGGTAGGCCAGCAACAGGGCACGAATCTCGTCGTGATCCTCTTGGGTCAGGAAGTCGCGCTCTCCTCGCAGGAAGGCCGCCCTCAAGACGGACATCTCCTCTTGCATGCGGTCGAGCTGCTGCGCTGCCAGCAGGACGCCCTGCGCAGCTCGACGGAGCCCCCGCTCCGCCGCGGCGGGATCGGACTCACGCGTGGCCTGCCATGGGGAGGGGCCAAGGGGGAGCCCTTGCACCGGCTGGTCCGTGTATGCCCTGATGAAGAGCAGCACACCAGCCACCAGGACCGCAATCACGGACACACGTGCAAAGGCGGCGGTGGTGCTTCGCCTCTTGAAGTGCGCCGGGAGCGGGTCCCATCCGAGAACCTCCCGCCGATAGCGGTTGCGCAGGACGTCCAGACTTCCGACGAGTTCGTCCCGAGCCTCTCGCACACGGGCCACGGCCTCGAGCTTGAACCAGGAGGCCGTGCGGTCTCCGAGGTGGGCAACGATGGTACGCATGCGCCTGGCGTAGCCACGCGCGAACAGTCCCGCCGGAATCAGGAGGACCGCAAGCAGCACGGTTGCCTGATCGGAGAATTGCCAGGCTACCAACCCCACGAGGCCCCCGTAGAACGACGCGAACATCAGCGCCCCCACGACGAGCTGGCTGGAGGTGAGTCCGGCTCGTCTGTCCTCGGGCGTCGCAGCCCGTCGCACCACGGCCCGTGTCGCGAAGTACGGGATGGCGCTCGTGAGGAAGCCGAAGAATGCCGGAATGGCGCCGAGCGCCGCTTCGGCCACTGCCTGCACGTGTCCCAAGACTCCGGAGAGTAGCTTGGAAGGCTCCTCCAGCAGCCTGCGATTGATCCCGGCGGCATCTCGCAGGCGGTCGTAGCGCGCGAGCGTCCGCTCCAATTGGGTCACTTCCTCCGGAGCCGTGCTCTGGAAGTGATGCAGGCACTCGGCGACTCTGCTCTCGAGCTCTGCACGCATGGTCGTGGCCTGTTCCTGGCCGAGACCAGTGTCTCTGACCCGGAGCCAGTAGACAGCGGTGATTCGCTCGGCGAGCGGCGTTTTCACCGGATCGCTGTCCGGAATGTTGTTCGGGTCATCGGGCACCGTACGAGGAGGCCCTTGAAATCGGAACTAGACCAGTCAGCCCACTTGTTGTTGGCCATTCCTTGGTGAACTACGACCACAGGTTCTGGCTTACGGAGAATCTAGCGCAACGATTGCTCGAGGAAACTATGCTCTGGTTACTGAGGGTAGGCGGTGCTCTGGTTAGAGGGCATTGTTGTTTCTGTTGATCTGCGGTACACGGGGCTTGATGGCGGAGAACGCAAGATACAAAACGGCCACAAGGTCACCCGTATCACTTGTGGTGCGAAACCAACCGCAACACCGCGTCGACGATCAGCTCGGGCTCAGTCGCGGGAATGTTGTGCGCCGATGATTCAGCGATGACCAATTTCCGCGCGGCGGTCGCGCCCGCCATCTCCACATGGCTCTTCCGCCACGCGCCATGGATGTCCTCCGTCCCCCACCAGGCTCGACCCGCGGTGAGTATGTCCATCGGGAGCTCCAAGGAGAGCCACACTTTACCGGTCCGCTGAGCCAGACCCGGGAAGTCCCGCTTCATGCGATGCATCACGTATTCCCCGTTGGTGGTGGGGTTGGGGACGTCAGGGACAGTCGTCTGGAGCCAATCCATCCCAACTGCCTCGACAAAGCCGGGGTTCATGGGATCGACCAGCACCAGGCCGACGAGGTCATCGGGATAGAGGACGGCGTGGAGGAGCCCTAGCACTCCGCCGTATGAGTGTCCGACCACGAGGGTGGGACCGCTCACGCCGAGATGCCGCAAGGCGGCGTGGAGATGGTGGATCTCATCAACGGGTGTGAGCTCCAGGGGTCCCCGGTCGCTTTGGCCCAACCCTGCTCGGTCATAAGTGACAACTCGAGCACGAGTGCGCGCCGCAACCAATTCCGGCACCGACGCCCAGACGCGTCCGCTCCCCCACCGGCCTCGAACAGGATGGTGACGGGTCCTTCACCATCCCATACGGAAAGGTGAAGCCTGTGGCCACCCACATCGACCAACGTGTCCGCCGCCGGCTGCCGCCGAGCGAAGCCTTCGGAGTCCAACTTTGGCGGCGTTGCTGAGACGATGATGCCGAGTGAGACTGCGACGACTGACGCGATAGACATGGTGAATCCTTGTTGAGATGCCTCGTGGTGACTGAGCTAATCTACGCACAACCTCCACCCGTGGTTTCGACCATGCACCGCCTCAGCTCTCACTTCTCCCTTCGAGCAGGGTCTTATGGACCGCGTCGTTTCGCATAATGAGAGTAAGACGTGAGAGGACAAGTGTCAGAGGATGCAGGTCACTTGGGACGTGCTTCTTTGACAGGTAGTGCGTACGCACGTGACATATTGAGAATTGGCGATCATTCCTGAAAGCCATGACGAGGAAACCGATAGCGAACGGTCTGCAACAGGGGCTGCGACCCTGGTTCGCGCCGCCGCAGCGCGTAGAAGCGGATGCGGTTGGCGTCGAAATCGACCTCGGCGCGCACGAGACGATGGGACCAGCGCGGATCGACCCGCCAGGTATGCCCCAGCAGCTCGGCCGTTCCCTGCTCGCTGATGCGCCGCAGGAACACCAAGCGGCCGCGCGGGCGGGTCTGCAAGTCCAACGCCCACTCTTCGGGAAACGTCCGTCGTGGCGGGGCGGCCTCCAGGCGCGGTGCCGCACGGCGGCGGACTGCTGCCACGTAGCGATCCGAACGCTCCTGCAGGGCCGCGCGGGTGGGATGATGGAAACGGGCCCACACCTTGGCCTGCCACCGACCGTTGTAGCTTTCTACCGCCGCCTGGAAGCCGGTCTCGCGTGGCGGCGCGAACACGGGGACGATCCCCAAACTCAAACACAGGCGCGTGACACGGCCGACGGTGTCAGGGAACTGATGCGCGCCCTGGAACCGGGTGTCGTTGTCGAACTGTGCATAGGCTGGCAGCCCGAACTGCCGCCAGTGCGTTACCAGGGCCTCGACGATAGTGGTGGCGCGGACGGGTGGACCGGGCCACGACGCGACCAATCCGCCGTGCAGCGAGATGCCGTTGAGCACTTCGACCTCGGTGCCACCCTTGATCACCAACCCTTCGACGATGTCAAAGCTGTCCAGCTCCGCACAGCCCGCGGCCACCTCAGGCAGATACCAGCCTCGGGGCGGTGGGGGGCGACGGATCCGCCGGCGACCGTCCAGCGCCCCGTGCCGGGCCAGGATGCGGCCGATCGTCCGCACCGCGGGGACGCTGCGATAGTGACGGTCGCGCATCTCGCGGTAGATGGCAGCGGCCCCGTACTCCCCCAGGTCGCTCGTGTCACGCAGCTCTCGCCGCAGCGTCAGCACGACATCTTCTACGGCCGCTTCCGTGCGATGAATCGTGTGCGCGAGGTGAGACCGGTCAGACCAATCGACTCGATCCAGCCGCTGGCCGCCGACGCGCTGCACCCACCGTTGCACGGTCTGGAGGCTCACGTGAAACCGGCGCGCCACCGCACGCAGCGAGGCACCCCGCCGAACCGCGGCAACCATCTTTCGACGTCGCTCCTCGGTCCGGCCTTTTTACGCACCTTGACCCCCGAACTAGTGTTTCGTTCAAATACTATAAACCACACTCCTGACCTGGATCCTGTGACACTCCGACCTGCATCCTGTGACACCTAGGTGACCTGGATCCTGTGGCACTTATCCCGTGAGACGTAAGACGTGAGACGTTAAGACGTGGGACCTGAGAAGGCCGCCCCACGACCCTTGGGGTGTTGGGAGGGGTGGCCGTCTCACGTCTCACCTCTCACGTCTTACTTCTCCCACTCGCGGCTTCCCCACTCGCACTGCATCTTAATGCCCCATGCTATACCGTTTTGATCCCCTCGTGTCAGTCGGACAGTTTGGCGCACAAATTGCCGGGCAGACATGACCGAAGACAACGGCGATCTGCTCTCGGTCGATAACATCACGATCCGGTTCGGAGGCGTGACCGCACTTTCGGACGTCAGTTTTGCTGTGCGTCGAGGCGAGATCCTAGCGCTCATCGGTCCCAACGGAGCGGGCAAGACCAGCCTCTTCAACGCCGCCAACGGTCTTTACCGCCCGGCCTCGGGCGGCATCACCTTCCACGGCGAGGACGGTCGTGATCACGAGTTGCACCGCCTCCGGCCGTATCAGATCGCGCGCTTGGGCGTGGCGAGAATGTTCCAGAACATCGAGCTGTTTCGACACATGACTGTGTTAGAAAACATGATGCTCGGGCGGCACGTGCACATGCGGGGCAACGTCCTGACGTGCGGGTTGTACTGGAGACGGCAGGCGCGCGAAGAGGAAATCCATCGCCGGCGCGTCGAAGAGATCATCGACTTTCTCAACTTGCATCCGGTCCGTCACAAGCAAGTGGGTAGCCTCGCCTACGGATTACAAAAACTCGTGGAGATGGGTCGCGCGCTCGCGCTCGAACCCACACTGCTGCTGCTCGACGAACCTATGGCTGGGATGAACGTCGAAGAGAAAGAGCAAATGGCGCGTTTCATTCTCGATGTTCACGAGGAGTGGGGCACGACGCAACTCGTGATCGACCACGATATGGACGTGGTGATGGACATATCGCATCGCGTCGTGGTCCTCGATTTCGGCCGCAAGATCGCCGAGGGTACTCCGGAAGACGTGCGGAACGACCCTGAGGTCATCCGAGCCTATTTGGGTGACGAGGAGCTTGCACACCAACCGTGACATCGGCGACACGGAACAACGGTGGACCGGAACACGCATCCGGCGACACGCTACCCAAGCTGCTGCTGGCCAATGCCCGCCGGTTTCCAAACAAGGTGGCGTTGCGCGAAAAAGAGTTCGGTATCTGGCAGCCCATTACGTGGTCGGGCTACCTGCGCCGGGTGCGCAACTTTTCCCTCGGGCTCGGGAAGCTCGGAGTGCAGCGGGGCGACCGCATCGCCATCGTCGGCGACAACCGTCCGGAGTGGGTCATTGCAGAACTTGCCGCACAAGCGGCGGGCGCATTCTCCGTCGGCATTTACCAGGACTCCGTTGTCGAGGAGGTGCAGTACATCCTCGAATTGTCGGAGGCGCGCGTGGTGGTGGCGGAAGACCAGGAACAGGTCGACAAGATCCTCCGTACTCGGAAGAATCTCCCCGCCCTCGAGCACATTGTGTATTACGAACCCCGCGGGTTGTCGAGCTACGAAGACTCGACGCTCTCGGCCTTCGCGGACATCGAGAAACTCGGCGAGGAACTTGGACACGACAAAACGCCCGCGTTCGAACAACAAGTCGAGGCGACCCGCGCGGGCGACGTGGCCATTCTGTGCACCACCTCGGGCACGACCAGCCAGCCCAAGCTGGCGATGTTGAGCCACAACAATCTACTGAGCATGGCGCGTCAGTTTCTCCAAGTCGATCCCATGACGGGCGAAGATGAGTCTAGTTCACTTTTGCCTCTGGCGTGGATCGGCGAGCAGATGTTTAGCGTGTCCTGCGCGCTGATCGTCGGGTTCGCGGTCAACTTTCCCGAAGACACGGGCACCGTGCAACAGGACTTCCGGGAGGTCGGCCCACACACGATGTTCGCCCCACCTCGGATTTGGGAGAACATGGTCTCCGACGTTCAAGTCAAGATCGAAGACGCTCCTCCTCTCAAGCGTCGTGCCTTCGACTGGGCGATGTCTGTGGGTGAGGCCGCAGCCGACAAGCGATTCGAGAAGCGTACGATCTCCAAAACATTCGGTTGGAAACGGCGCATCGCCGAGTGGATCGCCTTGTCATCCATCAAAGATCAATTGGGGCTGCGGCGAATTCGCCGGGCCTACACCGGCGGTGCAGCCCTGGGGCCTGACGTGTTCCGCTTCTATCATGCGTTAGGCGTAAATCTCAAGCAGATCTACGGCCAGACGGAAGTGTCCGGGATCTCCGTTTTGCATCGAGACGACGATATCAAGTTTCAAACGGTGGGGCATCCGCTCCCGGGAACCGACGTTCGTATCGCCGAGGACGGGGAAATTCTCATAAAGAGTTCGGCCGTCTTCGAAGGGTACTACCAGGATGAAGCCTCGACGGCGAAGGCATTGAAGGAAGGATGGCTGCACTCCGGCGACGCGGGATACTTCGATTCAGACAAACACCTCGTGGTCGTCGACCGAGCCAAAGACGTCATGAAACTCGCGGACGGCACATCGTTCAGTCCGCAGTTCATCGAGAACAAGCTCAAATTCAGCCCTTACATCCGCGAGGCGGTGGTCTTCGGCAGCGACCGGCCGTTCGTCACGGCCATGGTCGCCATCGATTACGGCAACACCGGCACATGGGCCGAAAAGTGCAACATACCCTACACCACCTTCACCGACCTCGCCCAAAAGAGTCCGGTCTACGAGTTGATAAAACAGCACATGGAGCGGACCAACAAAGACCTCCCCGAGGCAGCGAGGGTGCGCCGGTTTCTCCTGTTACACAAGGAACTAGACGCCGACGACGCCGAGCTCACCCGAACCCGCAAGGTGCGACGGCGGTACGTCGCCGCGCGCTACGAAGAGTTGATCGCTGCACTGTACGGTGACGCGGCATCGGTGGCGGTGGAGACGACGATTTCGTACCAGGACGGGAGAAGTACGGTGGTGAAGACGGATCTGCGGATCGAAACGTTGGACGTGAGACGTGAGACGTGAGACGGCCACCCTTCCCGCCCCCGCGGTTGGGGGCGGCCTTCTCACGTCCTACGTCTCACGTCTCACGTCTCACGTCCTACGTCTCACGTCCTACGTCTCACGTCCTACGTCTCACGTCTCACGTCTCACGTCTCACGTACAGCAGGCAAACCGATGTCATTAATAAACCCCAGCTCGCCCGGCACACCAACATAGAGGAGCCACACCCTTGGATGTTCTGCTGCAATTGACGATCGCCGGCCTCAGCAACGGTATGGTCTACGCCCTGGCGGCCGTGGGTTTCGTCATCATCTACAAATCGAGCGGTGTGATCAACTTCGCACAGGGCGAACTGCTTCTCATCGGATCGTATTTGACCTTCTTCTTTATCGTCCAATTCGGGCTGCCTTGGAGCTTGGGCGTCGCACTGACGCTGGTGGCAGCCGCCATGCTCGGACTCATCGTGGAGCGGCTAGTCCTTCGTCCGTTGATCGGTGAGCCTATCATCTCGATGATAATGGTTACCATCGGGCTCTCGAGTTTGTTGAAGGCGCTGGTCAACGCGATATGGGGGCCCCGGCCCCGCTCCTTTCCGGCGTTCATTCCGAGTGACGAGATCAGTATCGGCTCCGCGGTGATCGGTGTCGACCGGCTCATCATCATCCTCGTTGCAGGCGCGTTGCTGGCGGGCTTGGCTCTCTTCTTCCGTTTCACGCGTGAGGGCATTGCCATGCGAGCGATCGCCGACGACCAGCAGGCCGCCCTGAGCATGGGCATCAGCATCAAGCGTGTGCTGGCGGTTTCATGGGCCCTGGCGGCCGTGTGCGCGGCCCTCGGAGGCATAGCGCTCGGAAACATCGTGGGTGTGAGTCAGGACATCGGCCGCATCGGACTTCGCGTGTTTCCCGTGGTGATCTTGGGTGGTCTCGACTCCGTCGCCGGTGCGGTGATCGGCGGTGCCGTGATCGGGCTGCTCGAGACGTACACCGGCGGTTACATCGGGCATGGCCTCAATCTCGTGGTGCCGTTCGTCGTGCTGATTTTGGTGTTGATGATTCGTCCCTACGGACTGTTCGGAAAGGAGCAGATCGAAAGGGTATGAGCTTCGAATGCGGTGTGTTTCACACGACGTACCGTTCGGACATGGGGTTGCGGCCGCGACCTCTGGAACGGGTGCGAATGGTCGCATTCTTAGCGTTCGTACTCGTGTTTCCGTTCGTGGCGTCGCCGTATTGGCTCAATCTCGCCAACCAGATCTCCATCGCCACGGTTGGCGCTATTGGACTGAACATCCTCGTCGGCTACGCTGGGCAGATCTCTCTGGGACAAGGCGCGTTTATGGCCGTCGGTGCCTACGCGACCGGAATAATGACGGCCCGGCTCGGCGTACCGTTCTGGGCCAGCATCCCGCTGGCATGTGTGATCACCGCCATCGTCGGCGTGTTCTTCGGCCTCCCTTCGCTGAGATTGAAGGGACTCTACCTCGCCATCGCGACGCTCGCCGCCCAAGAAATCGTCGAATGGATCGTCACACATTGGACCGCGCTCACTGGCGGCACGGAGGCCTTGGTCCTTCCCTCCCCCACCCTGTTCGGGCAGCGAATCAATACCGATTTTAGGTTTTACTGGGTGGCCGGCCTCGCCGCCGGCGTCACCGCGCTGTTCACGGCAAATCTGTTTCGCTCGAGGGTGGGGCGGGCCTTCGTGGCCGTGCGAGATCAGGATATCGCGGCAAACGTGGCGGGGGTAAATGTTTTTGCGTATAAGCTGATAGCCTTCGGTACGTCGTCGTTCTTCGTCGGGCTGGCCGGAGCACTGATTGCCCATTACCGTACCATCGTCACATGGGAGCGATTCACGCTCGATACCAGCATCATCTACCTGGCAATGATCATCATCGGTGGTTTAGGATCGATTAGCGGGTCATTCTTCGGCGCGATTTTCATTACGCTACTGCCGGCCGGCATCGCCACGCTGGGCCTCAACCTTCAGGGGACGGCACCTGGTATTGCGGCACTGCTGCCCCACCTGCAACAAGCGGTCTTTGGAATCGTCATCATTCTGTTCTTGGTGTTGGAGCCGGAGGGAATAGCGAAGTTGTGGCGCAACGTGAAAGACTATTTCCGAGTGTGGCCGTTTGCGTACCATACGTGACGAGTCGTCAACCTCAGGGAGAAACATGCGCAAGAGAAGCTTTGCGGCCATCGCGTGGCTAGTCACAGCAGCCGTCGGTTGTGGTGGCGCCGATGACGCCGGAAACGGCACCATCAGGATCGGGGCCATCTTCGATCTCTCCGGATCCACGGCGGACGTAGGCACCGACTACGCCGAGGGGATTCAAGACTACGTCGCATGGTTGAACGAGCGGGGAGGAATCGAGGGACGGCCAGTCGAATTGATCTACCAGGATTACGCCTACCGTGTCGACCTGGCTGAACAGCTCTACGCCCAGTTCACGCAGCGAGGTGTCGTCGCGTTCATGGGTTGGGGGACTGGCGACACCGAGGCGCTCCGCGGGCGTATCGCGGAGGACCAGATTCCGTTCACGTCGGCATCGCTCTCGCATGTCCTCGGTGATCCCGCGGAAGCGCCGTACAACTTTCTGTTTGCACCCACCTATTCCGACCAGTTTTTCATCGTGCTCGACTGGATAACCCGTGATCATGAGGCGCGCGGTGCCGCCGGCCCACCTCTGGTGGCGTTCATGCACCATGCGAGTCCGTTCGGACTGTCTCCGTGGAACCAAGGAGGGCGCGACTACGCAGCGACGCTCGGCATCGAGGCCAGGGCATACGAAATGCCGCGTGGTGCCACCGACTTTACCGCGGAACTGATACGGATCCGCCAGTCCGGCGCCCAATATGTGGTCTTCCAGAACACGTCGAGTTCCGCTTCGCTCGTGCTGAGAAACGCGCGGAGCGTCGGCTTGAACGCCACATTCGTGTGCTTGAATTATTGCTCGAACGAGCTACTGCCCGAACTCGCCGGTGATGCCGCCGAGGGTGTGATTGGTTCCATGCCCTTTTCGCCGCTGCATTTGGACGTGCCCGGGATTCAAGAAATTCGCCGCTACCTCGAGTCCACAGGGGAGTCCATCGAAGACAAGATCACCGCGTATCCGCAAGGCTGGTGGACCATGGCCTTGATGGTCGAAGGAATCCGTCGCGTCGTTGCCGCGGGCCAACCGCTGACCGGCGAACGCATCAAGGCGGCGCTCGAGAGTATCCGCGACTTCGAGACGGGCGGCGTGACCGTGCCAATCTCGTTCAGCGCCGACGACCACCGTGGCGCGAAGGGAACGCGTCTGTTCCGCGTCGAAGACGGGGTGTGGCAGCCGTTCACCGAGTTCTTGACCGCTCCGGGAGCCTAGCGGGGTGCTGAAAAAGGCACACGGCGGCGGTAGCCGAGGGGCGGTAGCCCGAGGGGAGCGGGCGCCGGACGCGTTGGACGCCGGGGCGCTCGGTCCGGGACCCACGATACGGAAGCCGTGCTGGTTCGGGGGCTTATGTCCCGGCCGGGCGCCCCGGCGTCCCGGCGTCCTCAGCCCGCTCCCCTCGGCTGCCGCCACATCGCCCTTTTTCAGCCCCCTGTAGACACCGTGCTCGAGCTGAACAACGTCGAGGTCATCTACAACGACGTCGTCCTCGTGCTCAAGGGCCTCTCCCTCAGCATCCAGGAACATCAGATAGTGGCCTTACTCGGCACGAACGGTGCGGGTAAGACCACGACACTCAAGGCTATCTCCGGATTGCTTCAGCCTGACAACGGCGAGGTGAGTGGCGGAACGATCGCGTTCCGCGACGAGCAGATTCATTCATTCGATGCCGACGAGATCGTGCGGCGCGGGATCTTCCAGGTCATGGAGGGGCGCCGAGTGTTCGGGCACTTGACCGTGCACGAAAACCTGCTCGCCGGTGGGCATACTCGCCGTGATCGGCATCGGATCCGCGCGGATGCAGACCGCGTGTACGAGTATTTCCCGCGCCTCTCCGAACGTTCGAAGCAGAAGGCCGGCTACCTTTCGGGCGGCGAACAGCAGATGTTGGCCATAGGCCGCGCGCTCATGGCCCGCCCCGCGCTCATGTTGCTGGACGAGCCGTCGCTGGGATTGGCCCCCATCGTGATGCACGAGATTCTCGGGATCGTGCGCAAGATCAACGAACAGGAACGCACGACGTTCCTCTTGGTGGAGCAGAACGCGCAGGCGGCGTTGTCCATCGCCCACTACGGCTACGTCATGGAAGGAGGACGGATCGTGCTGGAAGGCTCCCCCGACGCGTTGAGGGACAACGACGACGTTCGGGAGTTTTACCTCGGACTCACGGAAGTGGGAAGCCGACGCTCGTATCGGGACGTCAAACACTACCGCCGACGAAAACGCTGGTTGTCCTAAATGAGCAAGTTCTTCGTGCCCGACGTCGAAGCGACCGCCGATTGGAGCGGGTACCAAGATGAACTGGTACGAACAGCGGTCACCTACGGATGGGAACACGGACCCGAAATTCGCAGGCGCCTCGAGCAAGCCGGTGTGCGTCCCACAGACATTCGCGGAATCGCGAATCTTGCACGCGTTCCCGTCTTGAGCAAGGACGATTTGCCCGAGCTCCAGGCGGCCACTCCGCCGTTCGGCGACATGCTGGCCGTGCCGAGGGAACAGTTGAGTGGTATTTACCTTTCCCCTGGCCCCATTCTCGATCCACAGGGAAACGCTCCCGACTTTTGGCGTGTGGCGCCGGCGCTGTGGGCGGCCGGCTTCCGGTCAGGCGACGTAGTGCAAAACACGTTCAGCTATCACCTCACACCGGCCGGCGCCATGCTCGACGGGGGATTGCGCGCGATCGGTTGCGTCGTCGTGGCGGGAGGTGTGGGAAACACCGAGTCGCAGGTGGACCTCATGGCACGTGTGGAGGCCAGCGGCTACGTGGGCACACCCGATTTTCTGTTGACGCTTGTGGAACATGCGAGAGACCGTGGCGTGTCGCTCGGCGTCCGGCGTGCGTGGCTGACCGGCGGGCCATTGTTCCCCTCGCTGCGACAAGAGTTGCAGGATGAATACGAGATCGACGTGTACCAGGGATACGGCACCGCCGACGCAGGCACCCTCGGGTACGAGTGCGAGGCGAAAGACGGTTGGCACGTCGCTCCCTCCGTGGTCGTAGAAATCACCGAGCCGGCCACCGGTGAACCGGTCACGGCTGAAATATCAGGAGAGGTGGTCGTGACGAGCCCCAACGAGGTTTATCCGTTGGTGCGCTTCGGCACCGGCGACCTTTCCGCATGGAACAACGACCCTTGCTCGTGCGGTCGCACGTCGCCGCGCATGGTTGGCTTCCTCGGCCGGGTGGGTGACGGCGTGAAGGTGCGCGGGATGTTCGTGCACCCACGCCAGCTGGTTCAGGTGCTGGCGAACGAGCCTGCCGTTGCACGGTACCAGGCGGTGGTGTCGCAGCACGACCATCGCGACGCTCTCACGATTCGCATGGAAGCCCAAGCGGGAGCCGACCTCGACATCGATCATCTCACCGAAGCGCTTCGAGCGGCGCTGAAGCTGAGGGCGGACGTCGAGCTCGTGGACTCCGGAACGATCCCGGAGGACGCGCCGCCGCTGATCGACGCTCGATCGCTGGAGTGAACGCCGCAGCCAAGGCCCTTCCCCCCACAGCTTTCGCGTGACATTCTCTGATCACTGCTGGCTTCGTGGATCGAACGCAGGGAGGTCTGAATGAACGTCGCTTCATACCCCATCCGGAGCACCTGGGCTGTTCTTGCCGCCCTGACATCGGCGGCTCCTGCGTGTTCGCCCGAGCAGCCCGCGAGAGTGTCGCGATTCAACGAATACGCCGGATACTCCGAACAGCGATACGACGGCTGGGAGCGCACCTCGGTGTACGTCACCGTGAGGGACGGCACCAGGATCGCCTTGGATTTCTTCCGGCCCACCGCGAATGGCGAGCTGCACGAGGAGCCGCTGCCGGTCATCTGGACACACACCCGGTATCAACGGGCGAACTTGGGAGGCGGCACGCTCAACACGATGCTGGATTATCTCCCCCCCCTCGTCTCGTTGCTCCGGCACGGCTACGTGGTCGGCGTAGCTGACGTCCGAGGTAGCGGGGCATCCTTCGGCACCAAATTCGGGTGGTTCCCGCCGGAAGAAGCAACCGACGCCTACGACATCACGGAGTGGCTTGCGTCTCAGCCCTGGTCTGACGGGAACATCGGTATGTACGGTCTGTCCTATTTGGGCATCACGCAGTACTTCGCGGCGTCCGAGGCACCCCCCCACTTGAAGGCTATTTTCCCGAAGATGGCCTTTTTGGATCCGTACAGCTTCACGTACCCCGGGGGGATCTTTCTCGATTGGGTCATCTTCAGCTGGGGCACCGGAGTGCAGCGGTCCGATCTCAACGCATCGTTGCCGCCCAATTGGCAAGCAATCGTGGAAGCTGATCGGACGCGCGCCGCGGTGTCGCGCACCGAGATGTGTCCTTCCGTCCCTTGCGTCGCGATGGGAGGCCAGCCTGGCGCACCGGTCGCTCCGGTCGACGAGGATGCCGACGGGCTCCTGTTGGCGTTGGCCACGGAAGAGCATGTGGCTAGCCCCAACATCTTCGATCTCGCCAAGGGGGTTTCGTACCGAGATAGCCGACACGCCGGTCGGGACACTCCCTTCCACGTCGAGCGCAGCCTCTACCCTCGGCTCGAGGCCATCGGCGCGTCAGGAGTCGCGGCCTATCACGTTGGCGGATGGTTCGACGCGTTCCCTCGGGAGACCGCTCTCTGGTTCCGCAACTACCCGGGCCCCCAGAAGATGGTGATTGGGCCATGGTTCCATAACGACATTACTCACTACGACGAAGCGGCGGAGGAGCTCCGCTGGTTCGACTATTGGCTCAAGGGCATCGACAACGGGGTGATGGACGAGGATCCCATCCATTACTGGACCCTGGGCGCGCCGGAGGGGACGGAGTGGCGCTCCGCCGCCGAGTGGCCTTTACCGAATGAAGAGCGAGTGGACTTCTACTTCCGCGAGGGACCGACGGGGGCGATCAGCTCGACCAATGACGGCGGGTTATCTGAGACGCCACCCGACGGAGCGGGCGGTCGAGACGACTACACGGTCGACTACACCGCGTCGGCCGGTCCCGATAACCGGTGGACCTGGACAGCCGGCGGCTCCGCCGGCGGGGAACCGTACGTGGACATGCAGGACAACGACGGCAAGGGGATGACCTACACCACCGACGTCCTCGACGCCGACCTCGAGGTGACCGGGCACCCCGTGGTGCACCTCTGGGTGACCTCGACCGCGGAGGACGGTGATTTCTTCGTGTATCTGGAGGAGGTGCTTCCGGACAGCCGCTCAGTCATGATCACGGAGGGCGCATTGAGAGCGTCACATCGCAAGCTCGGCTCCGCCCCCTATGACAACATGGGCCTTCCCTGGCATCCGAGTGGCGCGCGCGACATTGAGTCGTTGATTCCCGGTGAGCCGACCGAACTGGTGCTGGACCTGCTGCCCACCTCTGTGCTCTTCCATGCCGGTAGCCGCATTCGGGTCACGATCACCGGCGCGGACAAGGACACATTCGAGACGCCAGTGCTCTCACCGCCCCCAACCGTGGTCGTGCTTCGCGATGCCGCGCATTCGTCCCGGATCACCTTGCCCGTGATTCCGCGCTGAGCTGATGCAGAAAGTTGGAATAATGACAGTTAGTGCGGTGGCTATCGGGATTCTTGCCGTGCTACCCCAGCTCGCAGTTGCACAAAGCGGACGCAGCGGGGATTCGTACGCCGTCGATGAGCGGCACAACGTCATGGTACCGATGCGCGACGGTGTGCGGCTCTCCACCGACATCTATCGACCCGATGCGCCGGGGCAATTCCCCGTCATCATGGTCCGGGATCCTTATAGCAACGGCTCGACCGCCGGCCCCATCCCTTTCGCCGCGGAGGGGCGACGCTTGGCGTCCCTTGGATTCGTGTACCTGCACCAGGACGTGCGGGGCCGGTTCGATTCCGAGGGATCGTGGTACGCGTTTGCCAACGAATTCGAAGACGGCTACGACGCGGTTGAATGGGCGGGCACCCAACCCTGGTCGAACGGTAAGGTTGGCATGCGTTTCGGGTCCTATCTCGCCTACGTACAATGGCAAGCTGCATCGCAGGGTCCCAAACACCTGACCGCCCTCGTTCCAATGTTCAGTCCCTTGAGCCTCTATCACGACATCTACCCCGGCGGTGCCTTCGAGCTCACCCGCATTGTCTGGTCGACCGTCCACTCGGGTCGCACCCCCCAGGGGTTCAACTACGACTGGGAGCGGTATCTCCATCATCTGCCGATCATGACCCTCGACAGCGTCTTCGGCCACGACCCCGTGCCGCTTTGGCGCTCATGGGTGGCTCATCAAGACTTCGACGCGTACTGGCGCGCGTACGACATGAAGGCCGAGTTGCCGAATTTGGATCTGCCCGTGTACAACGTCGGAGGCTGGTACGACACCTTCCTGCGATCGACAATCGCCGCCTACACCGGGATGACCGCCAAATCCAAATCATCGGAAACCCGGAGAAGCCAGCGGCTCGTCATCGGACCGTGGCCGCATGGCGCGACCTTGCGGAGCAAGGCCGGGGAACTCGACTTTGGCGCTTCCGCCGTGATCGATATCGATTCCCTCGAGCTTCGCTGGTTCGACTACTGGCTGCGCGACAGAGACAACGGCGTGCTCGACGAACCTCCCATCAACATTTTTGTGATGGGGGAGAATGTGTGGCGGGCCGAGCACGAGTGGCCGCTCGCGAGGACTCGCTACACCAAGTACTACCTCCACAGCGGTGGGAATGCCGAGAGCATCGATGGAGACGGTCGCCTGAGCACGACCGAACCGGGGAATGAACCATCCGATCCCTTCGTCTACGATCCCCATGATCCGGTCCCGACTCGAGGCGGCAACCTTCCGGGTGCCAGCCCCAACATCCAACCGGGTCCCTTCGACCAGCGGGAGATCGAAGCACGCCCCGACGTTCTGGTCTACACCACCGAACCCCTCGCAACCGATGTCGAGGTGACGGGCCCATTGACCGTCACCCTCTTTGCCGCGGCCACCGGACGCGACACCGACTTCACCGCCAAGCTGGTGGACGTCTACCCGGACGGACGAGCCTACAACCTCGCCGACGGTATCGTGCGGGCGCGCTATCGGGAATCACTGACCAATCCGACGCTGATCGAGCCAGGAAAAGTCTACGCGTACACCATCGATCTCGTGGCAACCAGCAACGTCTTCAAACGCGGCCACCGGATTCGGATAGAAATTTCCAGCAGCAACTTCCCCCGCTTCAGCCGCAACCTGAATACGGGGAACCCACTCGGCACGGACGACAAAGTGGTACGTGCGACACAAACGATCTATCACGACCGCCAACACCCATCGCACATTGTGCTCCCAGTGATACCGCGATAGGGGAACGTTGGAGGGTCGATATGTCAGTTCCCTATCGCTCTGGTGTTACCACGAGTAAACTCGCGGCTCGGCCAAACCGACTGTCGCTGAAGCGACCCCGAGCCACGTCGGTTTACCGACAGATAGCCGAGCCGCGGCTTTAGCCGTGGTGAATCGACGACATCCGCCATCACACCCTGCCCGTCTGCCCTGGGCATAGTCCGCGTTCATCCGCACCCGTTCCGCGGTACTCCACGGCGGTCCTCCTCCCTCCTCCCTCCTCCCTCCTCCCTGGGAAGAGCGGTGTTGGGGAAGGGCTCACACATCCACCCGCTCGTATTCCTCCCGCGCATACGCCATCAGCTCCTTGAACCGAGGCTCCTCGCGCAGCGACTCGAGAAACCTGTCGTGTGTCGTGAAAAACACATAATCGATCCAGCCGCGATCGCGTACGGTGTGCTCCAGCCAGCGCAAGGCCTCCGTCGTCTCGCCGGCCTGGGCATAGGCCGCGCTCATGATGTAGGAAAGCGACTCGTCGTACTGCGTGGAGGTTCTTTCGTCTTCACTCAATGGGGCCACGACGGCCGACCGATCTCCCGCCAAGACCTTCCCCAGGCGTATGGGGGACGCGGCAAGAGGGTTGTCATGATGATGGCGCTCGAGCAGATCGAAGTGTGTCAGCGCCTCATCCAGCCGTCCGGCGGCGACGAGGGTCACGGAGTGCATGAGGCGAGCGGGAACACTAAGTGGATCGAGTTCGATCGCCCGCGACAAGTGGGTTAGCCCGCTTGATGGGTCGCCGTCAAGCAGGTCGGCAAAGCCCATGACGACCGCAAACAGCGAGTTGAGAGGGTCCATCTCCATCGCCGAGCGGAGCGCCGCACGCGCCCGATCCAACCGTCCGGCCAACAATAAGGGAGCCGCGAGCCAGAATAGGATGTCCGAATCGGTCGCGCCGGCGTCCGCCGCTTGGGTCAGGTGGCGGGCCGCCTTGCGCACATGGCCCCGGCGGCACGCAATGACGCCCGCCACAAAGTGTCCCCTTGCCGAATTCGGATTGATGGCAAACGCCTGCTGCGCCCAATCGTTGGCCCGCGCCAGCGCCGGCTCCCGCGCCTCGCCGAAACCCGGAGCTTGGCCCTCGATCATTCCGAGCAGACCGAAAAACGCTTCATTCGGCCCGGTCAGCTTCAATCCAGCCTCGGCGAGACGGTAGGCACGGCGATTCCCCTCCGGCGTGAACGCGCCCCATTCCCGGCGGGCGCGCTGGTAGTACTCGAACGCCTTCGGATCCTCGATCGGACGCTCGGCGAGTTTCCGGTCTTCTTCGGGAGTAAGCTCGACGCGCAGCGCATCGACGATCTGCCGGGAGAGGCGCTCTTGCAGATCGAACACGTCGTCCACCGTCCCGTTGTACTTGTCCGCCCAGAGATGCGTGTCGTTCTCCGCCTCGATGAGCTGCGCCGTGATCCGCAGCTTGTTCCCCGCCTTTCGCACACTTCCCTCGAGCACATACTGTACGCCTAAGTCGCGGCCGATGGTGCGCGTGTCCTTGGTCGTGCCCTTCAACTGGATGGCCGAGTTGCGTGAGATCACCCGGAGGGATCGGACCTTCGACAGATCCGCGATCACCTCCTCCATCAACCCGTCGGCGAAGTACTCGTTGTCGGGATCGGGGCTCAGGTTGGCGAAGGGCAGCACGACGATCGACGGTCCCGCCCGTCGCACCGGGGCGGGACGCTCCAATTCCTCGAGAAAACCGCCAACGCCTGGGAACCGGTCTTCGGGCGCCCGGGCCAGGGCACGCGCGATCGCGGCATCGATGGCGGCCGGCACGGAGTCCCGCCGCGCCGTTACCCGGGGTGCGGCGTCGGTCAACCGCTTGGCGATCACCGCCTGGGCCGTCCCGCCGGTAAAGGGCGGGTCTCCAACCAGCATCTCGTACACGATGCACGCGAGCGCATAGAGATCGCTGCGGCCGTCCAGGTCCCGCTCGCCCGCCGCTTGTTCGGGACTCATGTAGTGTGGCGTGCCGAGGCTCATCCCGGTCTGCGTCATCCGCTCTCCGTCCACCTCGGACAGCGCCGTCGCGATGCCAAAATCCGCCACCACCGCGTGGCCCGAGTCCATCAGCACGTTCTCCGGCTTGATGTCACGATGGACGACCCCGTGGCTGTGCGCATACGTCAGGGCGTCACCGACCTCCCGCGCCACGGTCACGGCCTCGTCTACCGGGATTTGGCCATCGCGGTTCATCCGGACCCTCAATGACTCCCCGTCGACATAGGGCATCACGTAATACAGGAACCCTGCGGCCTCGCCGGAATCGAACAGGGGCAGGATGTGGGGATGGCGGAGGGTCGCGGTGACCTCGATCTCCTTGAGGAACCGCTCGGCCCCGAGCACGGCCGCCAGCTCGGGCCGAAGGACCTTCACCGCCACCTTGCGGTGGTGCTTGAGGTCCTCGGCGAGGTACACGGTAGCCATGCCGCCCGCGCCAAGCTCTTCCTGGATGGCGTAGCGGTCGGCCAAAGCTGCCGTCAGAAGTTCAACAACGTCGCTCACCGTACCCTCGCTTCTACCGCCCTACCGCCGTACCGCCCTACCGGCTTTGATCAGTTGAAGTCCAAAGGGATCGTAGCCACCACCGTGTTGGTCGCCGTATCGATCACGGTCACCGTACCGGAATCGCGGTTCGTCACGTAGGCGAACGCCCCGTCCGGGGTGATCGCCACACCAAACGGGCCTTCACCGGAGAGGATCGTGGCAACCACGATGTTGTTCGCCGTCTCGATCACCAACACTGTCCTCAACGAGGAGTTCGTCACGTAGGCGAAGACTCCGTCCGGGGTGAACGTCACACCATTCGGGCTGCCGCCAACGGGGATCGGGGACACCACCGCGTTGCTCGCGGTCTCGATCACCGACAATGTCCCCAAGCTGAAGTTCGTCACGTAGGCGGTGGTCCCGTCCGGGGTGATCGCCACACCAATCGGGGCGATACCGACGGGGATCCTGGCCACCACGTTGTAACCCGCCGTCTCGATCACCGACACCGTATTAGAATCGGTGTTCACCACGTAGGCGAACGCACCGTCCGGGGTGAACGCGACACCAAACGGGCCGCCGCCGACGGTGACCGTGATCACCTCCGTGTTGCTCGCCGTCTCGATCACCCGCACGTTGCTGGAGACGAGGTTCGTCACGTAGGCGAAAGCGCCGTCCGGAGTGATCGCCACACCAGTCGGGCTGATGCTGCTGGTGACCGTGGCCACCACCGTGTTGCTCGCCGTCGCGATCACGGCCACCCTGTTGGAGTCGGGGATCGTCACGTAGGCAAAGGCCCCGTCCGGAGTGATCGCCACACTAAACGGCCCGCCGCCAACGGGGATTCTGGTCACCACCGTGTTGCTCGCCGTCGCGATCACGGACACCAGGGTGGTATCGCGGTTCGTCACGTAGACGAAGGCCCCGTCCGCGGTGATGGCCACGCCGGTCGGAAACGGGCGTGCGGGGTCGGGAGGTGGCGGGTCCGAAACATTTCCGCCAAGGCAAGCCCCGGCAAGTATGGACGCGAGGATCGCCAGGGCGTGTGGTCGTACGAAAAGATTCATTGGACCTCCCTTGGCAGGCCTACGCTATCCGAGCTGGTCGAGGGCCTGTCAAGCCGAAGAAAGGATCGTTCGATCTGCGTGTCTGGAAAGCTGGCCCGTGCGGGACGTGAAGAGCAAGGGCTCGCCGGCATTAATCGACATCGAGCCAGGGTATCGGCGCAGGCTCGGTCGGACTGCGGTTCTAGGAATCCGGCACTCGTGTGGGCATGTCATCATCGGCAGCGGCATCATCCGCGGTCGCATCGGTCGCACCCGGCACAGGCCGGCACGCGCTCGCCGAGGTAGCCGAGGAGAATGTCCCGCCGGCACCGCCGGCTGGTGACATAGGTTTTCATCGTTTCGACCCCTATCCGGCGGGCTCGGAGATGGTTTGGAGACCGGGCCACCTTGGTGTCCCCCGTGTCCAGGGCCATGGCCTTTGCCAGGCGCAGGTCCTCGGGAAGCCACAAGAGACGGCACCATGCCTGATTTCCGTCCCGGCCTGCCCGCCCGGCCTCCTGATAGTACGCTTCCGGTCGCGTGGGTATGCCGAGGTGAACGACGAGGCGCACATCGGGCTTGTCGATCCCTAATCCTTTTATATAGCCGCACACCCGCAGTAAACCGTAATCCCTCGAATTCGCTGCGCAGAACGAGACCCCGGAATGTGCAACTTGCACGTGGCAAACCCGCTTTTTGTGCAGGCTGCACGGCGATTTGGACACACAAACGGACACACCCGGCTGAACGTTGCCGCGGTGCGTACGTTGATCGCTGTGTTTCTGGAAACCGTTCGCAGCGTGCAGCGTCAACAACCTCGACGCGAAGTCGAAAACGGTTCGATCTGCGCCGAACTGGCGAAGCCTCCCAGCACATAAACCCAGGCCCTGTCCCACCGCCGACAACCTGGTCCGTGACCCTCGGCTGTACGCCGAGGCTCCAACTGCTGCTGTTCGTGGGCTTCATGGTTTTACAGGGAGCCACCAGGAGGGCGAGCGGTCACTGAGGGGGCCGTTCGGCGTTGACGTCGCCGAAAAAAAAGAAGCGGGCACTCACTGGGCTGTCCGGGTGTAATGCAAAGACCCTGCGGCGAGTTCTCGTCGGCTTCCAGTCCCGGTCAGACACTACAGTCACAACCCACAACCTTTCTTCGCCATCCTCCCACAGTGCACTAATGCGCGGCTCGGGTTTCGTTTCAAATGGGGACCCGCCATACTCTCCAGTTCGCGGGGGATACCAATCAGCCACGCGAACTAGCGTCAGGTGGTGGGTGCCGTCCGGGGCCCACAATTCGACATGATAGCGGATAATGTGCGCTGCCCAAATCCTGCCACTCGCAGCCTCGCCTAGTCGACGGACGGCTGCTTCGATCTGTTCCGGCCCGACGGCATCGAGGTCACCAATGCCAAAGGACCGAGTTATTGCCCCTTCTGATGTCACAAGATGCAACGGTTCTTTGGTGGGAATGACTCGGCTCGGCATTGCATTCGCTACGAACCTGCCATCGGGTAGAAAAGACACATCTTGTACGAGGAAAGGCATCCTGCGAAGTGCGACAAATGTGTCCATCGCGGGAGTGAAGAGCGAATATCGACCACCAGCTTCAAACACATGCACCGAATCACCAGGTCCAACCGCCGCTCGCATGATAGTCTTGAATTCTCCAGGCCCTTCCCCTCGGCGTCCCACGGTCTTCACGAACTCACCATGTTCGCTATACATTGCGACGACTGCAGGGTCGAAGAGCGGGGCTACAAAGAATCGCCCTCGACTATCAACGGCGACCCTGGCTATAAGGGTCGGAGAGACCGGATCGCCTAGGCTTCCCAACGTCGCCACGCGCTTAAACTCTATTGAGCATTGTTCGCACGTCCGATCAGAGCCAATCTCGATGACCTCTTGGGCCCAAGCGGGGGAGGCAGCGAGCACCAGTGGCACGATAAGCCCTACGGCAAGGCCACAGAATGGCAAACTCATTCCTAGCTTGCCCGCGCGGCCACGGCTCAGATTTTCAACCATTACCAGAATCATGTTATGCACCGCAATCATGTTATGCACCGCGGTCTGTAAGGCTGGTTTACTATGAGGATGTCACCAGAGGCCGAAAGGTTACACGCGAGCTGAGGTTGGCTGCACCCCGGCAGGCAAGCTGGTAGGGTAACCTTTTTTGAGAACTGATCGCTCGGGCTCACTAACATTATCTTGACCTAGCCAGTCTTCCGGCCAGGGATAGAAGGGGCTTGAGTCGCTGCCGTGAGGTAGCGGTCCGAGCCAGGCGCTAAAGATCCAATGAACGATGCCCATAAAAAAACTCCCGGAACCAAAGTCCCGGGAGTTTGACCAATTGATCATGTCGCGAGGATGTTCTTGGCACAATCGTGTACCATGGCTATGCCGTGCGCTGAGGCGAACCGTTCATTCCAGGTCGGAGAGTCGAGTTACCATACGGCTTTGCTTTTCCGTCACTAGATAGACCTTAGTCGATTGACGGTCGCACGATAATACGGCGAACGATTGCCGTTCGGCAATCCACTCAATGTCTTCATGGTCTTGTGCCATCTTTGCGAGAACTGTTAGATCGCCGCGGTTATAGGCTTCATCGAAATCCGTTGCGAGGAACTGACACCAAGAATGCCCGTGGGTATGGCACCGATATATTAGTGCGTTGCCATGGCACCCATTCGGGCCGCAGTGGTACGGGTAACCAACAAAAAGAGAGAACCAGTGTAAGTAGTCGCCGATATACTCGCTGTAGCCCTCCATGCACACGGGACATGCAGACTGCGCCTCGAGCGGTCGGGGGTTGCCCGCCATCAGGATGATTGCAACAGTCACCATTGCCATCACCCTTACACCTAATCGTGTGTGCGGTGCCATCGTTTCCTCCTAAGTCAAGAAAGGGGTTTGTGATGCCATCTTTATTACAAGACCATCCATCCATGCTCTACCGCATGGCCATTTTGTATACCTCAATCACGATGGCGCCCGACTCAAGCTCTCTAGCCCTGTAGACCTTCCTGCCCGGTAGGAAACCAACGAAGTACTCATCGAACGTTCCTGTGCCCATCATACGCCCTGTTATCGGATCGAAAACCTCTATGATCATATCAAAGCGGCGGTCGAGATCGTTGGGGCTTGGTAGCGTCAAGAACGGTTCACGACCCGCACGGTCGGTCGACGGCCGACGTAATATCGTCCACACCAATCCACTCTCATCTTGATGGATGCTGACAAACCGAGGTGTCGGAACAGCGGGAGCTGAACTCGACCGCGTAACATCAGTAGTTAGCCATTCAAGGCGTCGTTCGAATACCCATTGTTCTTCTCCGTCCAGATCGTAACCCGCAACGCGATAGGCATCTCGAGGGCTCACGAGTATAGGTGCTTCTCTCCGAACACCAGAAGCGATCGCCGGTACGGCCGACAGCGATGATGTTCCTCCACCCCGGAACCCAAACGACGTGATAATCGAATCGGAGCGCAGAAGATGCAGAGGATACCCAGTGTTGCTAGAGGCGGCGGGGATTGCTAGCAACGATCCGGTTGCTAGCAAATCACCGTTGGACAATGCGACGACCTGCAAGAATATCCCCGGAATTCTGAACGAACGAACATGGAGACCCGCAGGTGTGAACACCTCTATTTCACCCACGTCGACCACGTACAGCGTGTCCAGCGGAGAAACTGCTACAGTGTGGACCGTGGCCAACTCCCCAGGCCCCCGGCCAGTCCTTCCAATGACATGAGAAAAAACCCCCTGCGTATCATAGACGATGATTTGGGGACCGATGTCCTGAGCAAAAGCGTAGTAATGCCCGCGCCGATCTTGGCGCACCGTCGCTCCACTTATTATTCCAACCGAGTCCTCCGCGCTGCCTAGCGTAACGACGTAATCCAGCCGGAGGTCGCATCGATCGCATGCCGGACTACGGGCCGAGCTCTGGCCATGCAACGACGGTGCGTAAATCCACACGAGGATCAGAACCAAGACACGCAAGGGTACTCGCTTCTTACCGAAAAGACGTTCCAGCCCGAGCACGCTCGGCCACGTGCGTGAAGACCAAACGCCATATGTGTGCGCACGATGCAACCACACGCCCGCCGTGAGCGCGACGATGGCGAGCACAATGCCGACCCAAAAACTTCCGACCATATAGCCAACCAGGATGGCGCCCACGAACCCGGCGAGCCCGACGCCGCCGCCGATGTCATAACTCGCCGAGGCTCGCTGCGTACCAGACTTGACCGTCTCAGAACTGGCGGGGATGTCTTGGTTCAGTGGACGGGCGCAGTTCGGGCACTTGTCGGCGCGATCGGAAACCTCGCGACCGCAATCTGGACAGGTAATCAACCCCATCATCGTTCTCCTAGGTGGTGCTCAGGAAGGCGAAATCAAAGGTGGTGCTCAGGAAGGCGAAATCATAAATGCGCCGGGCCACCTTCTTGGGTCCGCTTTGGCTCACCGAGGGCTTGGTCGGCCACAAGGCGGACATCCTGCCTCAACGCCTTGATCGCCTCGGTGGTGCGTCGCAGTTCATCTAGCAGGTTGCGGAAAAATTGATGGTGAGCCGCGTTTGTCCGGGTAACACGACGGTGTACCAGCGTGCGGTCCCCTATTACCGCCCCCGCGGTGCGGTCGGCGTGACGAATGCGGCCCACACTGCCCCATCAGGGGCTGCCTCCGGCCAGGGTCAGGGTGCGTATCCGCATCAGATTGTAGACCGCGGCCGTGAACGTAAACACCCACCCGACCCGCGGGGTCCCGCGATGTCGGAGTTTGCGTAACAACCCAATCGTCTTGCCCCACCCGTAGATCTCTTCCACTTTTTTGCGCTGCCGTTGACTGATCGCATAGCTGGGATGGCGCGTCGTCCGGCCATCCACCGCGCTCCGCAACCGCGTGCGGTGCACGTTCGGCGTGACGTGGGGCGTCCAGCCCAACGCCCGCAGCGTGTCGACAAACCCGCACCGATCATAACCCTTGTCCGCCCCCAACGTCCGACGCCGGGCCGTCGGCGGTAAGCTCCCCACCATCGCCAGCGCACTCGCACACTCCGCCTCGTAGCCGGGCTGCGTCACGAGGGGACCGCACGCTGGTACACCGTCGTGTTACCCGGACAAACGCGGCTCACCATCAATTTTTCCGCAACCTGCTAAAAAGCTCACGGCGGTTTCGGAAACCCTCTTCCCACTTCGCCGGGTCTTCAACCTGCGCTGTGACTATGACCTTCGGCATCTCTTGCCTCCTCAGGTTCGTGAGCGATTTCTGCGTATGGGGGACTGCGTCCATGACAATGCCTCCCGGTACACAGGACCGCAAGGAACGGAACACCGCAAAGCAATCACACCGCTCCCGCATAGTGGTTGGGCCCTCCCGTACCTCAGTGGCAACCCTCCATGAGTTTGTGCATGATTCATGGCGGACTGTATTCGATGGTTCGAGAAGTAGTCACAACTTGCCGGAGACGATTATGGGCCCAAGGCGCGGAGAACAGGCTCGCGTGAAGTGGCTGGAGACAATCGAAAAACATCAGGAAGATCTCAGCGCCCCGGGATCGGAAAACTACTGGTCGCCGAGATACGATTGTGCCGGGCGAGACGAGCTGGTTGCCATCCAGAACGATAAGCTCGCGGCACTTACCCCGTTCCTGTACGAGGCCAGCGATTTCTACCGCCGTCGCTTCGACCGTTTGGGACTGACACCAACCGACGTCCAGTCGGTCGATGATCTTCACAAATGGCCCGTGATCGACAAGTCGGAGTTGATGGAGGATGTCGTGTCGAACCCGCCTTATGGTACGTACTCCACCATGGATGACGAGCTTTGGACGAAGCGAGGCTGGATGCAGTTCTCTTCTTCGGGCTCGACCGGCGTGCCCCGGGTTTTTCGCTATTCGCAAATCGATCGCGCGCTCTGGTCGTGGGCCAACGCCCGGGCCATGCACGCAATCGGCATCCGGCCGCGCGACACCGTCTTCCTGTGTTCGGGCTACGGGCCGCATGTCTTCGCCTGGGGCGTACAATACGCCCTCGCCAGGATGAACGTTGCCGTGATTCCAGGCGGCGGAATGGACGCCAACATGCGCGCCATGATCGTCGAGCGCTTCAAGCCGACGGTGATCTGCTGCACACCGTCCTACGCCCTTCATCTCGGCCGGGTGATGGAACGGACCGGTATCGACCCAGCCAAGAGCTCGGTGCGAATGCTGTTCGTCGGCGGTGAGCCCGCAGCCGGCATTCCGAACACACGTCAACGCCTGGAAGAATTATGGGGTGCGAAGCTCGCCGAGTTCTATGGCTGCACCGAGGTGGCCCCTCATGCCGGCGGCTTCTCTTGCCCCGCATCGGACCGCGGCGACGGGCCGGTCACCACCCACCTCATGGAGGACGTGCAGATATGGGAATTGGTGGATGCCGACAGTAAGGAGAGGGTGACGGCGGGCGAACGGGGGCTTACCGTCTGCACCAACCTCAACTCGGAAAGCTCCCTGCAACTACGCTTCCTGGTTGGCGACTACGCGGTGTTCAGCACCGATGTCTGCGATTGCGGGCGTACTCATGTGCGTGCCATCGGTGCTTTCTCCGGCCGCTCCGATGATCTCATCAACCTGCGTGGCATCAAGATGTACCCAGTACAACTAGAGGAAGCGGTGCGTGCGGTGCCCGAGATTGGCGATGAGTACGAAATCGTGCTCGAAACCAGCCCGGATGGTCTGGACATCATGACCGCACGAGTAGAGCACGCCGACCCCAGCGTGGCCGATCAGGTGATCAGTGAGATCCGTGCCCGTTGTGAGATCCGTGCCGATGTCGAAGTACTACCGCCTGGCACGGGAGTATCAGGAATTTTGTGTTTGTGAGCCATACTATGTACCTGCACTTTGGAGGCACGTATGGCGCGACACAAACGGTCGATCCCCCCGGAGTTGGTGGACCAACTGCTCGATGGCATCGACCCCCAGAAGGTCTTTGAATCAGACGGGCTCGTTGACGAGCTGAAGCGGGCGTTGGCTGAGCGGATTCTGGACGCCGAGATGGACGTGCATCTGGGCGGTGAGGAGGAGCACGCTCGAGGGAACCACCGTAACGGCCACAGCAAGAAGACGGTCCTGACCGACTCGAGCGCTCTCGAACTTTCAATTCCCCGCGACCGTCATGGCCGGTTTGCGCCCCAATTCATCGAGAAGTACCGACGTCGGTTCCCCGGCTTCGACGAGAAGATCATCGCGTTGTACGCCCGCGGCATGAGTACGCGCGACATCCAAGCTCACGTCCGGGAACTCTATGGCTTGGAGATTTCTCCCGACCTGGTCTCCGCGGTCACCGATTCGGTACTTGACGAGGTCAAGGCGTGGCAGAGCCGGCCGCTGGAGAGCGTCTACGCCGTTGTCTATTTCGACGCGCTGCGCGTGAAGATCCGCGACGAGGGGACGGTGCGCAACAAGGCCGTCTATCTGGCGATCGGCATTCGGTGTTCGGGCTACAAGGAGATCCTGGGGCTGTGGATCGAGCAGACCGAGGGCGCGAAGTTCTGGCTCAAGGTCATGACGGAGCTGCGCACCCGTGGCACCCAGGACATCCTGGTAGCCGTCGTGGACGGACTCCGAGGCTTTCCGGAGGCCATCGAGTCGGTGTTCCCCAACGCTCGCGTCCAGACGTGCATCGTGCACCTGATTCGCCACTCCCTGCAGTTTGCCGGGTGGAAGGAGCGCAAACCGCTAGCGGCAGCCCTCAAACAGATCTACCGCGCCGACACCGCGGAGGCGGCCCTTCACCAACTCGAGGAATTCGAGCAGGGCCCCTGGGGTCGCAAGTATCCGACCGTCGCGCAGAGTTGGCGGCGGCAATGGGAGCAGGTGATTCCGTTTCTTGCATTCGCCCCTGAGATCCGGAAGATCATCTACACGACCAACGCGATCGAGAGTCTACACAGCCAGGTCCGCAAGTCGGTACGCACCCGCGGGCACTTCCCTAGCGATCAAGCCGCTACGAAGCTAATCTGGCTCGTATTACGAAACATCGAAGCTACGTGGAAACGCCCACCGGTATCATGGGCGAAAGCTCGAAGCCAGTTCGCCATACTTTTCGGCGACCGTTTCAAGATTACTGACTGATGGAGAGGCTCACACACAAAATTTCCTACACGCCCCCTGGCACACTTCCCAAAACCGAATTCAAGGCGAAACGGGTGCGGGACGAGCGCTGACCGCACCGCCCCCTCCCCTGCCGGACGGGCCCTCTCCACACCCGTCCCCTCCCGACGGGCCCTCCCCACACCCTTCCCCTCCCGACGGGCCCCCGCCCCGCACCACACCCCCCGACGGTCAGACGGGCACACCGGCTGCTGGAATCGTCCACCGGTCCGCCCATCTGCCCATCTGCCCGTCTGCCCGTCTGCCCGTCTGCCCGTCTGCCCGTCTACACCGACCCGCTTCGATCGTCCGTCATCAGCTAACGCCCACGGGGACCGTGGCCACCACCGTGTTGCTCGCCGTCGCGATCACGGACACCGTACCGGAGTTGCGGTTCGTCACGTAGGCGAAGGCCCCGTCCGGGGTGATGGCCACACCAATCGGGTTCTCGCCGACGGGGATCGTGGCCACCACCGTGTTGCCCGCCGTCTCGATCACCGACACCGTTCCGAAGTCGAAGTTCGTCACGTAGGCGAAGGTGCCGTCCGGGGTGATCGCCACACCATTCGGGCTGCCGCCGATGGGGATCGTGGCCCCCAGCGTGTTGCTCGCCGTCTCGATCACCGACACTGTCCCAAAGCCGAAGCTCGTCACGTAGGCGAAGGTGCCGTCCGGGGTGATCGCCACACTAAGCGGCTCGTCGCCGACCGGGACCGCGGCCACCGAGTCGTAACTCGCCGTCGCCATCACCAACACTGTGTTGGAGTCGGTGTTCACCACGTAGGCGAATGCCCCGTCCGGGGTGATCGCCACGCCAAACGGGCCGCCGCTGACGGGGACCGTGGCCGCCACCGTGTTGCTCGCCGTCTCGATCACCGACACCGTGTTGGAGGTGAGGTTTGTCACGTAGGAGAAGGCCCCGTCCGGGGTGATCGCCACACCAACCGGGTTGTTGCCGACGGGGACCAAGGCCACCACCGTGTTGCTCGCCGTCGCGATCACGGACACCGTGGCCGTGTCGACGTTCGCCACGTAGGCAAAGGCACCGTCCGGGGTGATCGCCACACCAAACGGGCCGGCGCCAACGGGGACCAAGGCCACCACCGTGTTGCTTGCCGTCGCGATCACGGACACCAAGGCTGTATCGCGCTGCGTCACGTAGGCGAAGGCCCCGTCCGAGGTGATGGCCACGCCGACCGGAAACGGGCGGGCGACGTCGGGAGGTGGTGGTTCCGTAGGTCTAGTACCGCAAGCCCCGACAATTATGGACGCGAGGATCGCCAGGGCGTGTAGTCGTGCGAGCCGATTCATTGGACCTCCCTTGGCAGGCCTACGCTATCCGAGCTGGGTCGAGGGCCTGTCAAGCGGAAGAAGGATCATTCGATCTGCGTGTCTGGAAAGCTGGAGTGCGGGATGTGGAGAGCAAGGGCTCGCTGGCCTCAATCGACCCCGAACTAGGGGTCTCGGCAAGGCCCGATCCGACGGCGGCATAGCATAGTCGGACATTTTTCCGGCAGCACCCAAGCGAGGAGGATGGGAATCGAGATTGAACACCAACCCATCTCAGTTCTGAAAGGAATTACTGCCGCGGATTGATATTTAGAACGCGGATTTTGTTCCTGAGCGTGGGGGAAGAAGGAATTAGACGTTCCTTTGATATCTAGTCGGCTCGCAACACCTCCGCCGGCGGCAAGCTCCCGGCTCTCGCGGCCGGTATCAGCGCGGCAAGCGCCGCCGCGATCATCAGGGCCGTCGCGGGTGCGATGAACGCCCACGGGGATAAAGCGGACACGCCGAAGAGCAGCGACTCCAGGAATCGCGTCGACATGACGGCACCCACGCTCCCAAGAAGAATGCCGACACCCGCCAGGATTATGCCCGAACGCACGATATTTGCAACTACGGTACCTGGCTGAGCCCCCAGGGCCATCCTCACCCCGATCTCTTTCTTGTTGAGCGCAACGTGGTGGGCCAGCACCGCGTAAATCCCGACCGCTCCCAGCCCGGTGGCTAGCGTCGCCAATACGATCAAGAGGCCCATCATGACCCAGGAAGTCGAGTAGGCCGCTCGGACCACATCGCCCATCGACATCACGGCGCGGATCGGAACAAGCCGATCCGTCTCGGCCACGGCGCGACGGATAGCGGGGATCAAGGATGTCATTGGACCCGCTGCACGAACGATCAACGTGAGTTGCGGCGACGGGATCTCCGCGAGGGACACATACAATGCCGGGCCGACCGGACCGGTGATCGCACCGGAGCGGATGTCCGGAATCACGCCGACAACGGGCACCCACCTGTCCCACTCGTGCGGGTCAATGGCGATCATTTGCCCGATCGGGGATACGTCGGGCCACAGCATGTCGGTCATCGTCTGATTCACCACCACCGCACTCGGCAGTTCTGCCCGGTCCTGCGTTCCCAGGAGACGGCCCTCGAGGGGCCGGATCCGCATGGCCTCGAAGAAGCCGGGATCGACCATGTGCTTCGGGGCCTTAACGGATTGATGGGGAACGCCCGGTGCCGTCTGCAAGTTGATGGGCGTGGTTGGGGCTTGTGTCCGAAGCGGGAGCCACCCGGTCAAGCCGGCGGTCTCGACACCCGAGATGGCCCCGACGCGTTCGGCGAGACGGTCGTACAGAGGTCGCGCGCGGTCCAGGGTTTCCACCCGGTCCGCGGGTGGAGACAGCTCGACGGTGAGCAATCCGGTGGGATCAAAGCCAAGCGGAACGCTGCGTAGGTTGTCCACCGTCTCGACAAGTAGGGTCGCCGAGACGAGTAACAGGGTCGCCAATGCCGCCTGCACGGTTACCAGCGACCGCTGCGCGTGCGAAGCCGAAGCAGGCTTTACGTTAATGCCCGCGCTCTGGGACCGCAGATAGTGGGCGATGGGCACGCCACACAGAACCACCCAAGCGACAATTGATACGGACCCGAGAAACATCAGCACGGCGGGAGATGTGATCGAGCTATTCACGACCACGGACTCGCCCACGAAGAGGCCGGCGATCCATGGCCCTGCGAAGGAACCCGTGATGAGACCGAGCCCGAGTGCCAGACCGGTCCACACCAATCCCTCGACCAGAAGTTGTTGCGTGATGCGGCCTCGCGCCGCGCCGAGGGCCGTCCGCACCGCAAGTTCGGTACGACGCTCGATGGCGCGGCCAAGCAGCAGATTCCCTACGTTGAGCGCCGTGACGAGCAGGAGGAGACCCGTTCCACCCAGCAGCAAGAAGAGCGGTGTCGAGATGAGGCGTCGCTGCGCCTCGTCCGCCCTGGCGACGTTGACCTTGCCCACCGCGAACCCGGGCGGATAGAACATCGGATAGAGCTGGGAAAGGTATTCGGTGTAGGCGACAATGTCGTCGAAGGCTTCGCCCGTACTTGTCCCCGCCTCGAGCACTCCCACGACGTCCAGGAACTGCGACTTCCAGAAGTCCTCGTCGCGTGGATCCGGTATCAGCGGGACCCACAGCTCGGCCTGTCCCCCCGGTGCCATTCCATTGGGTCCCTGAATACCGACGACCGTGGACGCGAAGCCGTTCACCTCGACCGTGCTCCCGACAATACTCGGGTCCGCGCCGAACGAGCGGCGCCACAGAGCGTCACCCAACACCACCACCGGCTGAAAACCAGGGATCGCATCGTCGTCGGCGAGCGCGCGGCCGAGCGCTGGCTGCACGGCGAGTTCCCGGAACAACTCCGGGGTGATCATGACGCCGTTCACGCTCTCGCTCTCCCCCTCCGGCATCCGCACGGCGAACGCCATTTCACCGTAACCACCGAGCGCCTGATAGACTGCTTGTCTACGCGCATAGAGGTCCAGCGAACCTTGTGAAAGCCGTTTGCCCGGCCAGACGGCAATGGAGGCGTCGGGGTTGCGCCACCAACTCGTGTTGCGGAAGGTCCCGTCTACGACCGAGTACACCGCGGCATTCGCACCAAGACCCAGCCCCAAGACCGCGACAACACCGACAGAAAAAGCGGGATTCTTGATGATCGAACGGAAAGACCAGCGCAGGTCCATCCACAGGTGCGAACCGGTGAGCGCACGGCGTGCTCCGTCACGGGTGAACACCCGACACCGCAGGATGGACGCGGTCTGCCCCGCGTACCAGCTCCTCGCCCGCATCGGGGATCGCAAGGCTCGACGCTCGAACTCCTCGGCCAGGTCGCCGAGCGTCCCCTGCCCCGCCAGGTTCGCGGGAAGGACTCGTTCGACGATACGCTCGAGCCATCGGGGAGGTTTGTAGCCGCTCATCGGTTCAGGGCCTCTTCGATCCCATCCCACAGTGCCATCAGAGTATTTCTGGAAGTGGCGAGGAGCGCCTGGCCCTCATGAGTCACGCGGAGGTAGCGGCGAGGCCGCCCACCGCGCTCGAGGGTGCCTTCTCCTGCGTACGACTCCACAAGCCCCTTCGTCTCCATGCGATCGAGCGTAGTATACAGCCCACCGCTCGAGGGACTCCGCGCCGCCACCGTTTCCAGCTCATCCTTGATCGCCAAACCGTAGGCCGCGTCGCCCAGGCGCATGATCGAGAGTAGCACCATTTGCTCGAATTCACCCAAGTAGTCCTGGCTCATCGCACGCACGTCCTCAGTTCTTGGTGGACGTAACTGACGGAGATGGCGCAATCGAGTGCGATAGGTGCCCCAACATACACGAAACCCTCACCGTTGGGCGTCCACATCCCGAAAGAGGCATCGCCGAGCACCCGAACCGGCAGGTCCGAGAAGGTCGTGCCGCCGACTTGCAGCGTGCTCACCCGGTCGCCGTCGATCGCGGCCTCGGTGCGAACCCGGTCGTTCACGGCGAGTAAGCCCATTCCCACGTCCAACATGGCCCCATAAGCCTTCCCGTTCAGCTCCACCTCGAACCCAAGCACCAGGCCGTGATAGATCCTCAGCGGAACCGGATCCGACATCGTCATCCCCTCCCACTCGACCGATCGGCCGATCTGCTTGAGGACGAGCCTACCGCCCGGGGCGTCGAACAAGACGTCGAACTGATTGAGCGTTTGCGAGCCGATCATGCCGTCGAAGACCTTGCCCGCGACCGTAAGTTGCGCATCGTCCAAAGTCCGAGCGTCCTCGGTCGAAACCGGCACTCCCCCGAGGGTGAGTCCTGTCTGCCCGGCGATACGCCTCGCACCGGTTTCGGAGAGCAGCGTCGCGTTCGTGGACACGATGAACTCCAATTGGGTGCCGTCCGGGGCTTCGACCGGGACGATCATCTTCCCGCCGTGTACGCGAAGGGGAATCTCCACACTTTTGGGCCCATGTGTTTGGGCCGCGGCCGGTGAGGCCATGAAGGCAGCCAAGACCGCGATCTGGACAGATTTCCGCATGCGAACAGCCTTTCACTAGAGTAAGAGCCCCCGCCACCGCCCCTCGCTCGCCGCCAGTCAGCCCCAATCCCATGCACACAATGCAATACTCACAATGTGGGATAAAGTTTCAGCCGCCCCCGCCCTCGCACCCTTCCCATCCCGACGGGCCCCTTCCCGACACCACACCCCCCGACGGGCCCCTTCCCAACACCACACCCCCCGACGGTCAGACGGGCACACCGGCTGCAGGAATCGTCCACCGGTCCGCCCGTCTGCCCCTGTGCCCCTGTGCCCCCGTGCCCCCGTGCCCCTTACAACGTCGCGATAACGATAGGCCTTATCCACTAATGATCTTCCGCTAATGTCCTTTCGCTAATGACCTGAAGCGCCTATTTTCCAGCAGATTTCCGTACCCGTGAGGCTGAAATGGCTACCGAATTCCGTGTTGGGGAGGAGCTGCGGATCTACAACCGGTTGGCGAGCGATGACATGAGTCAGAGCGAATTGGCCCGGCAGTCGGGGGTGCATTTCGTAACCGTAAACCGCATCTGCCGGAACCTGACCAGGCGCGTGGACCTGGAGACCCTCGATCGCCTCAGCGCGGCCTTGGGATGCGAGCCCGGAGACCTGATCGAGCGGGTGAAGAGGCGGCGGCGGTAGAAAGACCGGTAACCGGTGACCGGTGACCGGTGACCGTGAACCTCCCGGCCCGATTACGGTATCAAGCACCATGAACCGTTGCCCGGCATTGCTACTCTGTTTGGTCGTCGGTCTCACCTTCCCCGCCGCGGCCCGGCAGGCCGATTATCTCTCCATCCTCGAAGTCGACATCGTGCGCGAGCACAACCTGGCCAGGGAAAATCCGGGACAATACGCGACCTACCTCGAAGAGCTGCGGGAATTTTTCAACGGGAGACTGCTCGAGCTTCCGGGTGAAATAGCGCTCCGGACCGAAGAAGGTGTTCGCGCCGTCGATGAAGCAATCAGGTTCCTCCGGCGGGCGCAGCCCATTGGGCCGGTCAAGACCTCACGGGGAATGTCCACGGGCGCGCGAGACCATGTGCGCGACTCGGGGCCACGGAGCCGCATGGAGCATGTCGGCACCGACGCAAGCAACCCCTGGGACCGCGTAAACCGCTACGGCTCCTGGTTGATCGCTATCGGTGAGAACATTGCCTTCGGGACCTACGAACCGGGCGACGCCCGCGACGTCGTGATGCAATTGATCATCGATGACGGCGTGCGCTCCCGCGGCCACCGCGACAACATCTTCAAAGCCGAGTTCCAGGTAATCGGTGTGTCCTGTGGAGAGCACGAGACCTTCGGGTCGATGTGCGTCATGGTGTACGCGGGCGGGTACGAGGAACGGTGACGGCTCCAGGGTTCAGGTTTCAGGTTCCAGGGATTGTTGAGTCCCTGAAACCTGACACCTGAAACCTGGCAAGGGAATTCACCGCCTGCCGATTCTGCGCGACCGGGTTCGTTGGATCGCGTAGCCCAGGACGAACGAGACGCGATTTCCATTCGGATTGATCGCGTAGGCGATGTTCACTGGGATGCTCACCCCGCCGAAATCGAAGCTTTTCCCCACGGCAACCAGCAGGGCCGAGGTCACCTTCCCGTTTTCTTCGAGATTCTTTGGGAGCTGGATGTTGGGACCGATACCGGCTTCAAAACCGCTCGGCAGCCTGACGCCAACCGCGAGGGTCGCGTTGGGGATGAAATATCCATGCTCGACACCTGCCACCATAGGGACGAACTGGAGGAGGAACTGCGGTCCGCCGCCTTCGGGCGCGATCTGATGCTCGAAGTGCCACCCGAACTGGCTGAGGACGCGATCGAACTCGCCGGGCGGAAGAAGCTCCAACAATTCCGGCTTGATCCCGACGTACGTGAGGCCAAAACGAGGTCCACTCATGTTGCGTTCCACCAAACGCGGCAGGGTGTCCGACGTTTGCCGCGCGGCCGCCGGGCCGGCGAGGATGGAGATTGCGGCGGCAATGGAGAAGATGCGATTGGGTTGCATGACGAGCTCCTTCCGAAGTGGTGTATCCCGCGACCAAGGCCGCGTGGACTGCGCGGATCAGCGAGTGTATCCGCAGTTGGGAAGGTGGAGGTCACGCGTCAAGTGAACGTCAAGGAAGGAAGGAGTCCCTGACTATCGAAACATCGAAAACACCCAGGTCAATTGCAGGATCAGGATGATCGACACGATGACGAACAGCACCCCCTTCCAGTGCCGGTCGAGGAAGTTGTCACTTTGGGTGCGGAGGGGATCGCCTTGATTGGCCTCCGTATACCGCTCTCCCCAAGACTTCAGTCTGGCGGCCGCGCCTTGCTGGCGTGCCGATTTCGCCGATTTCTCGTCGATGAGTTGGTCGACCGCGTGGCGAATGCCGGCGGCCACCGGAAACCCGCACTTCGGACATGCCGCTGCCATATCCGACACGGGCGTATCGCACTCGGGACAGGGGATGAGCGTCATGTCACTTTTTCAGAAATTGTGCGACGGCCTCTTTGAAGCTCGACGTACCACGCGCCAGCGCGTTCACCTCGGAACCCAATTTAATGGCATCCGCGAACGATCGACCCTCGAGTTCGTACAATTGCCTCTTGATCAGCGCCAGGGTGGTCGAACTGGTGGAAGCAAGGTCTCGAGTGATCGTCCACGGCCCCTCCTCGAACGCCGCAGCAGAAAAGACGCGGGATATCAGGCCGATCGAGAGGGCTTCGGAGGCCGTCAGCGTACGTCCGGTGGCCACAAGGTCGAACGCCACCTTTTCCCCTACGGCGCGCGTCAGCATCGCCATGACCATGGCCGGCACGAAACCGCGCTGTACTTCCGGATATCCAAAGATGGCGTCTTCGTGCGCCAACACCATGTCACACGCGGTCGCCAACCCGCACCCGCCCGCCAAAACGTTCCCGTGGACAATCGCCACGACGGGTTTCGGAAGGTCACGCATATGAACGAACACGTCGCCCAATCGGGCGGCGTGCGCGGCGTTTTGTTCAGGCGTGTTGTCCACCGACGCGAGCAACTCGGCCAGGTCGGCTCCGGCGCAAAAATCTTTCCCCGCGCCTCTGACCGCCACGACGTTCACGTCAGCGTCCAGATCGGCGTTTTCGAGTTCGTTCAGGAGGGCGTCGACCATTGCCGTGTCAATGGCATTGCGCTTGTCGGGCCGATTGAGTTGGAGGGTGAGAACACCGTCCTCACCCAGCTCGACCTTCAATCGATCAGACACGGAGGCCGCGCGGCACGTCGATCTCCATTCGCAACAAGGCGGTGGAAAAAACCTTCCCCTGCGCATCGGTTTTCAACGAAAGCGTACCACCGCCGCCCAAGGCGCCATGGAGGAGAAAATTGAGGGCGTTGAGATTTGGCAGCTCAAAGCGCTCCACCGGACCGTCAATCATGCCTCGAAAATGGCGAGCGACCTTGGCAGAGGTAACCTGCTTCTGAAGAATCGGATAGAAATCGGATTTGAGTGCAATCAGGCCCACGTTGGCGGTATCGCCTTTGTCTCCACTTCGCGCGTGCGCTAGTTTCACCAGCTTCATCGTCTTGGTGGCTTTCTTGGTGGACTTTCGCAGTTTCTTCTTGGGCATCTAGTTACCGGTTACCGGTTACCGATTACCGGTAACCGTGGTTTGGCGCTCGACGTGGATAGCCCTGCGTCCCCATCACGCCCGAAGAATACTCACGGCTGGCTCAATCTCCGCCTTCGGGATCAGAGCCGGCCAATACGCGACGATCTCTTCCACCTTTGGCCTTCCACCCGCGAATCCTGTCACACTGGGGGGACCATTCAGGATCAGCGGAGCAATTTCTCGTGAGAATCGGTCGACTGGAGCGCGATCGCGTGCGCGCACGCCGATGCGCAGTTGTACCTCGGCGATATCCGGATCCGGCGCACCCGCGAGACGGCCGTGCGTTGCGTCGACTCCGACAATCTCGGTGATCGTCTCTTCGAACTCCAGCCCCAGCCGGTCGAGGCGAGCGCGAAGGATTTTGTCGGCGGCGCGTGCTTTCTTCACGGCTTCGGGCCACGCATACACGAGTGTTCCGATAGCCTTGTAGCCATAGGAATACGACACCGACACCTTGAGCGAGTCGGTCGCGGGCCGTCCGCGTACACCCGAAACGTGTACGCGATCTTGGCCGTTTCGCTTCAGATTGATGGTCGTAAAATCGGCGATACAGTCGGGGGTGATGTAGTCTTCGGGATTCCCCATCTCGTACAGGAGTTGTTCCGTTACGCTCTGCACCGAGACTCGCCCGCCGGTTCCTTCATGTTTGGTCACGGCGAACGTACCGTCCGGGCGTGCTTCGATGATCGGATATCCCGGGTCGGCCATGCCCGGAATCCGTTCCCAGCCATACATGCAGTTCCCGCCGCTGCATTGCGCACCACACTCGATGATGTGGCCTGCCACCGTACCGGCCGCCAACAGGTGCCACGCATCGGGCGCCCAGCCAAACTCATGTAACATCGGGGCGAGCGTGAGGCCGGTGTCGGTGACTCGACCGGTGATGATGATGTCGGCGCCCTGCCGAAGCGCGTCCACGAGCGGCCACGCCCCGAGGTACGCATTCGCGCTCTGAACCGAATCCAACACCTTTTCGAGTGGCTCACCCGTATCCATGTTGGTCAACGAATGCCCTGCGGCGAGGATATCGTCGAGTCGCGGAAGGAGGTCGTCGCCGGTCACCACGCCAACGGTCACCTTGCCGCCGAGGTCGGCGTCGCGTGCCTGCTCGAGCACTGCGTTCGCACACGCTTCCGGATTGACACCACCCGCGTTTGCGGTAACACGAATCCTTTTACGCACCAGTGTGGGCAACAGCCGACCCATCAGCGGAACGAAATCCTTGGCATAACCAAGCTCAGGATTGCGCGACCGCTGCTTCTGCATGATCGACATCGTGACTTCGGCCAGGTAATCCATCATGAGGTAATCGATAGACCCAGCCTCGACCTGCCGAACAGGCGCTTCGAGCCAATCGCCCCAGAACCCCTGCCCCGACGCGATGCGGACGGTGTCTCTCATGTTTGAGATCTCAAATCGTGGGAAATCCAGTCGATGGCCACACCGTCGTGCTCGTGGTCAGACGTGAGACGTGAGACGTAAGACGGCCCCCCCAACTCCCCTCGAGGTGCATGGGTGGGGCCGTCTCACGTCTCACGTCTCACGTCAATCCAGCCTCCCCCAACGCCGCGCCGGCGCACCGCCAGCCGGCGTTGCAACAACCTCCACCAACGTAACAAACCCGCTGGGCATCTCACGTCCTTCGGGGGGCAAGAACTGCACGCCCGTCGTCGCGCCGGCGTCCAACTCCACCACCGCACTGCCGTCGCCCGCAGGTTCGAGCGCGGTGCGCGCCCTCGCAATCAGGTAGAGCGTGACCTCGGCCTCCCAAGACGGAGGCGGTTCCAAATGCGCGTATGCGGGGAAGAACTCCAACTGGAGTGTCTTTCCCCGGTGCCAGCGCTCCAACTCGAAGCGGTGCCGTCCGAACCCAAAGGTGAGAGGACCGACGTCGATTTGGGCACCGGCCGAGTCGTAGAGCGTCACGCCGAAGTCCGTTAGCGCGTTCCATGCTCCTTCGGGCAATCGAACATCGACGATTAGTTCATTCGCCCAATTCGGTATTTCGACCGGAAGGAATTGCGGAACATCATCCGGCCCGGACATGGTCAGCGTCCGCACGGCACCGATGTCGGCGGCGGTGACGCGAACGTTGTCGGTGCTGTTACCCGAACTGTCCGAACGCTGGAACACGGCGGCGTCTTGAATCAACTCCGGTACGTCAGCACGTTTCCGAATCACCGCACTCGGTCCGGTGCCGATTCGGTCAACCGTATAGCGCGGCAGGGCGGCGCGAATGTCATACGATAGGGCTGAATTCGCGGGCGCAACCACAACTGCCTCGTACACACCGGGGATGAGATCCTCGCCTTGTACCTCTATCCGCACGACGTGCGATCCGGGTCCGACATCCTCCTCACTTCCACCTCTGAAAGGTTGGCCGCTTGGTTCAAAGAGGAAGAGCGATCCGCGCTGCGTTCGATACCGCGATTCCAGTTCGACGGTAAGCCCGCCGGCATCCTCCAGGACCTCAAAGAAGTATCGTTGGAAACGGCCAGGCCCGAGATCCCGCCCCTCGACAAAGGGCTGGGATAACGGTTGGGGCACGATGATCGTGTTGACGAGCCGAAAGGCCGGTCCGGCGAGGGTGTCATTGGCCGGCGTTGCAGAGACGGTGCCAACGTACAGACCAGGTGAACGCAATCGCCGCGTGTTGTACGTCACCTGAACCGTGGCGGGTCCGCCACTCAACTCCAACGTTTCCGGCGCACGCAGCCAGCGTTGGTCTGATCGAAGCAAGAAACGCGCGGCCGGTTGGCCGGCGACCGATCGGATGACGAAGCGCTGTATGGTATCTGCGGAAGACGCAAAACCGTTGCGCCGGTACGCGCCGTCCAAGCGCGACGTATTACCTCCATCGCGTTGTGCCCGAATAGTATATACGCCCGCTTGGTGGCCGGCCTCGAGCCAGGCGTTGGCGTCGTTGACGTTGGGCACGCCAGCACCCATGTCGACGAAGGTCGTGCCGCGGGCCCTTCGCGCCGACGCCAAGAGGGCCTGCCGCAAGTCGGTCGCGCGTGCGACTCGGTTCGCTTGGAGGCGTGCGGACTGGAGCAGCGCCGCCAAACCCGCGACGTGCGGAGCGGCCATGCTGGTGCCGCCCGAGATTTCGCTTCCGAGATCCCACCGCGGTACGTTCGAGAACGCTACTCCCGGAGCGCAGAGATCCGGTTTCGCAACTTCACCGCCGCGCGCGCTGAAGTCGGCAATGACGTCGGCATCGGTTGCCAGACCCGCAGGGCGCGGCCCAGCGAAAACGCCAGGGATCATGGCGCACACCGATAGGATGTGATCGGCCGTTCCGGGAAATCCGACTGTCGAAACCCCCGGACCTTCGTTGCCCGCGCTGATCACAAACAACACGTCGGGATGCTTGAGCGTGAATTCGGTGACGATCGAATCGATTGCTGCACCACCCTCCGCATCGTTGCCCACGCCGAAGCTCATGTTCAAGACCAGGGGCATACCGCGTTGCTGCGCATAGTTTGCGGCGTAGTTCATGGCTCGGATCATGCTTCCGGTCACCGACAGCCCACCCCGTGCGTTGTTGGCGATCTTGATGACGATCAACTGGGCACCCGGCGCCACACCGTTGAACCTCCGTTGACCGAACATATTGTGCCCCGCGGCGATGCCAGACACATGACTCCCGTGCGCCGAATTGTCGAAGAAGAAGTCCAGGATGGGTCGATCGCCATCCTCGGAGATGTTCACCGCAATGGTCATCGGGCCTTTTTCGCGTTCCTCATCGCGGATACTGTACGTAAATCTCTCCGAGGCGACGCTGTAGTCGTGAACTGGAGACTCGTCGTCGAGACGACCGTCGCCGTCGACATCGGTGACCACCGCCCACCCGCTCTGCGTGCGAACCACAAAAACGACGAACTCATCGGTGTTCTTGTTGTTACCGTTGACGTCACCCTCCGGGACCTTGCCCAACGGCAACTCGCGGAAAATGCCTGCGTAATACGGCGGGCTCGCGACGCCGGCAATACGACCGAAGCCGGTCAGCGTATGGTTCCTGTACGACACCGTGTCGCCGGTGATGGTCACACGTTCGAGGGCGATACGACCTTCGCGGGAAAAATCACGTACTTCGAGGATCTTCGGCTCACCCGTCGTTGTCGTGTCCATTCCGGGCAGGTTGAGATCCACGCCGCTGTCCAGAATACCGATGAGCACACCACGGCCGTCGGCGGTTGGATTGCGTCCCAGGAAGTCGTCCACGCCGGTGCTGGTGAGCGGCATGAGCCCGACCATCATCGCCACGCGCGGCTCTACCTGCGGATCCCTGGGACGCGGTGGTGGCGGCGGCGGCCCGACCGGTCGATCTCCGGACTCGGCCTCGGTCACGTCCTCGCCGTCGGTGGCGGGCGCGGGATCTTGGGTCTCACCTCCCGGGCGGGCACAGCCGCCCGCGGTGAAGAGCGTGAGCAGTGCCCACGCGGCGTATTCCTTAATGGAAGTGTTCGTTCTTTTCTTCATCGCTGCTGTGCGTCCAATGGTGGAAGTACAAACGGGCCCAAGTGCGGACCATCGTATTGGCTCGCGGCGCGGAGGGTCAACGCGAGCGCATCTCTCGTCTCTTCGGGGGTGACGATCGCATCGACGAAACCGCGTGCACCCGCAAACTTGGCGTCGAGCTGATGCTCGTAGTCTTCGCGCATCTTGTCCACGGCCCCGGCGCTTTCGGGATCGTCCACTTTGTCCCCGAAAACCGCCCTCACCGCCGACTCCCCCTCCATGACGCCCATACGACCCGTCGGCCAGGAGAGGATAAAGTCCGGGTCGAATCCCTGGCCGGCCATGGCATAGTACCCCGCACCGGACGCATGGTTTACCGTCAGCACGATCTTGGGCACGACGGCGGTCGCCATCGCCTCGACGAAACGCGCACCCGAACGGATGATGCCTGAATGCTCGGCCTCCGGCCCGACCATGAATCCGCTCACGTCTTGCACGAATAACAACGGAATCCCCTGCCGACTGGCTGTTTCGACGAAATACGCGACTTTTTCTGCGCTTTCGGTGTACACGATTCCGCCGAACCGCGGTACTCCCCCGGAGGGATCTTTCACGATCCCGCGTTGGTTGGCGATCAAAGCAACTTGATACCCTTCCACGGTGCTGTGGCCGCACAGCATTTCACCCCCGATATCCGGCTGGAACTCTTCGAGTCGCCCCTCGTCGACGATGCATGCCAACACCTTTCGCATGTCGTAGGCCATCCGATGATCTCGGGGAAGGAGATCGTAGAGGTTGGATGCAGGACTGCCGGGTTGGTATTCACCCTCGGCCGAACGATGCTCGCGGGCATTGCGGGAGGGGAGACGATCGACATACGCCCGAATTTGCTCGATGCAATCGTCGTCGTCCTCGGCCCGGTAGTGCGCCACGTGGCTCGTCACCGTGTGGGTGCGGGCTCCCCCCAAGTGCTCGCCATCAACGTCCTGACCAGTCGCGCCCTTCACGAGGTTCGGACCCCCCAACCCCATAAACGAGGTTCCCTCGACCATGAAGATCACGTCGGACAGCGCCGGGAGATACGCCCCACCGGCGATGCACTGCCCCATCACAGCGCTGATTTGCGGTACGTGGAGGTAGCGTCGCATGATCGAGTTGTAGTAAAAGATCCGCGCGCCACCATACTGCCCCGGGAAGACGCCGCCCTGATAGGGAAGATTGACCCCGGCGGAATCCACCAGGTAGATGATCGGGATGCGCTGCCGCATCGCGATTTCTTGAGCGCGCAGGATTTTCTTGATGGTTTCCGGCCACCACGATCCCGCCTTGACCGTGGCGTCGTTCGCGACGATGACAACAGGTCGATTCTGCACCGTCGCCAAGATCGTAACAATGCCGGCGGACGGCGCAGCACCGTCGTACCGGTCGTAGGCCACCAACAAGCCAATCTCGAGGGATGGGCTGTCCGGATCGCAGAGCTTGGCGACCCGCTCGCGCGCCGTGAGTTTTCCTTGCTTGTGCTGTTTTTCGATTTTGGCGGCGCCCCCGCCCTGCCGCAGACGAATGGCAAGCTCGAGGTATTCGTCCGTCAGCTCGCGAAGCCGATGCGATTTCGCCACGGACGATCCCGTCACTCGGACACCTGCTCCGCCCAGCCGGTGATGTACGCGACGATATCCTGGGTCGACGTTCCCGGACCAAACAGTTTGGCTACTCCCTGGCTTTCGAGCGGCTCGACGTCTTCGGCGGGAATGATCCCTCCGATGACGAGTAGGGCCTCTTCCCGCCCCTTCTCGCGCAGTAACTCACGAACGCGTGGCACCAGCGTCAAGTGCGCCCCCGACAGAATGGAGAGACCGACAACGTCCACATCCTCTTGAACCGCCGCTTCGGTAATCATCTCCGGCGTCTGATGCAAACCGGTGTAGATCACTTCCATTCCGGCGTCGCGCAATGCGGTTGCCACCACCTTGGCGCCCCTGTCGTGGCCGTCGAGACCCGGCTTCGCAACGAGAACCCGAATTGGGCGTGGAGGTGAGCCAATTAGACTGGCTTTCACGGAAATTACCATCGTGCGGGGAAGCTAGTGCTGGCTCAATGGGCAGACAAGCATTTAGCCACGGAGATCACAGAGATCACCGTCGAAGATCTTAGTTTCTCTCCGTTCTCTGTGCGCTCTGTGATCTCCGTGGCGATTCACCCTACACCCTACACCCTACAACCCGGTGGGTGGTGCTGGGTGTGGCTAACACCACCTCACTCGGACGCGATAGTCGATCGTCACCTGGTCACGAGCGGAAACCGTTACCGTGTATCGAAATGTATGAGCATCCAGTCGCTCGGCCTCGTGGCTCGAAGCGATGAGATCCCAGTCACCGCCAACCGGCTCGACGACCTCGATTTCCGCCGCTTCGTCCTTTTGGTTGCGGAGAGTCACCTCCCACACGCTTTCCGACACGCACGAGCTGATGACGTCGAAATCCATCTGGCGACGGTCTCCGACTACGTCGAAGGCCTCCCCCATCTTGATCCGCACACGCTCACCGCGCGGAGTGTGGTCGATGCGATCTTCACCGACGAATTGCTGCGCGCCGGTCGGATCAGCCTTGTAGACGCGCACGATTCCCTGAGGGAGCGGGACGCCAAGATTGTTCTCTTTCGTGTTCTGAAAATCGAGGTACACGCCGACTTTTTGATTGGAAACCACTTGTCCGTAGGCTCCGCGATAGTACTGTGCCGCCCCGTAGAAGATCAGCCGCTTGTCAATCCCGATATTCGACCCCTCGAGCAGTGTGACTTGTTTTTGCTCGTTCTGCAGTAGGGTCGTGGGACGCTGCAACGTATAGAGGTGATACTCGAAGAAACTCTCCTCTTGAAACTGCTGTTCCGCCACTGCGGCGCGCAGCGCGTCCATCCGCATGCGCCGTTGGACCTGGGGCGTCACTCGCTGGACGTCGCCGGCCACCAGCTTGAGACGGGCGTTCTCGAACGATGTTCCGCTCTGGTTGGTCAGCGTGACCCAACCGGTCACGTCACCCAGCGTGTCGTCCTCGTTGAGCACCATCACATAATCGGATTTCCAATTGAGGCCGCCAGTCAGGTACGATACCTGCACGTCTTGCCGTGCCTCACGGCTGTCGAGCAACCAGACCAACGTCGGCTTGGCAATCAGGTTGTCGGGAATCTCGGGAAAAGAGAGCCGCCCAGGAAAACCATAGGTGATCTCGTTACCGATTCTCAGGATCGTTCCCTGATTCACCGAAAGCACCTCCGCGTCGAACTCCTGCTCTTGTCCCGTGGCCGAGTTGTACCGGTAGATCTTGACCATGCGACCGACATATTTCTCGAACAGTTTTTGCGGATTCAGCAGGTCGTACCGATAGTTTTGCTCGAGGATGCTGAGGGCATCCCCACCCAGCGCACGGATGTGGACCGTCTCCGGCTGAATTTGGGATGCTACGTCGCCGAACTCCAGCGCGACCCGGCCGCTGCCAAGCCTCAAATCCCGGACCTCACGCACCAATCCAAAATTCTGGTTGTACACGGTGATGGTGATTTCCCGCCGATCGTCGGCCGTCGATTGCATCGGGCGCGTCGGTGCCTGCGCCCAGGCGGCGCTTGGAAAAGCCGCCAAGAAAGCGGTCAAGCCGACAACCCGTAAACCGTTGCAATTTAGTGCTTTATGTGTTTTCCAACGCATTGTGTCCGGTCAAGTCCCGAGTTGTGTGTAAAAGTATTTGAGCAAGCTCCTCGGCACGTTCATCACGCTGCTTGATGCACCTCCTGGTTCTCGAGTAACGACACGTCGACATACCGCCGCTCACCCCAGATTGTAGTCACCTTCAACGCCACCGCAGTGATCAATCGCAATGCGCTCGCCCGATCGGGAAACGCACCGACCGCCTTGGTGCGCCGTTTGATTTCGCCGTGCAACCGCTCGAGCCCGTTCGTCGTGCGAAGCTTCTTCCAGTGCGACGGCGGAAACGCATAGAACGTGGTCGCCCCCGCAAACCCGCTCGTCAGACAGGCCATGGCTTCGGGGAGTTGCTTGCTCCACCGGGTCTGCAGCCGAGCTAGCTGCTTCCGCGCATCGCCCAGACTCGAAGCCCGAAACACGCTGGCCACCTCGCGGGCGAGGCGTTTCCGCAGCCGCTGCGGGGCTTTCGTCAACACGTTCCGTTGCAGGTGCACCGTACAGCGTTGCCGCTTGGCCTCCGGAAGCCACCGTCGCACGGCGGCCGCCAGGCCCGCGTGCTGATCCGCAATCACTAACTGCACCCCCGTGAGGCCGCGGTCGGTCAGCTGCTGCAACAACTCGGACCAACTCGCCTCCGACTCCTCTGCCGCCACCGACACGCCGAGCAGCTGCCGGTGACCATCCGGTCCCACGGCATACGCCACCAGCGCCGAGACGTTTTCGACCTTTCGCGCCCACCGCGCGTCCACAAACGTGGCGTCCAGGTACAGATAGGGATGCTCGCCATCGATCGGTGCCCGCTGCAGCGCCTCCACCTCGGCATCCAGCCGCTTGGCCACCCGGCTGACGGTCGAGCGCGACACCCGCTCTCCGAGCAACGCCTCCGTGAGCTCGCCCGCCTTTCGGTGCGACACACCGTTCACGTACGCACTGGCCAAGAGGTCGTCGATCTCCGCCGTCCGACGCTGGTAGCGGCCCAGCACCTCGCCCGTGGATCCACTCTCCCGTGAGCGCGGCACCGTCACGTCGATCTGGCCGAGGCTCGTCAACAAGCGGCGGGTGTACGCGCCATTGCGGCGATCGCGACGGCCCGCGACGCGCGCGTACCACTCCGCTCCCACCAACGCTTCCAACTCCGCTTCCAAGAACAGCTCCAGACTCGCCCGGATCGCACCGCGGAACATCGCTCGCAAATCCTGACGCACGGCCTCTTGCGCCACCGGTACCATTTCGCCAACGTCCTGCATAGAGGAAGCTCCTTTTCTTGATCACTGCGTTCACAGCGATCGGATTCTCGGGTTGTTACTTCTCCCGAGGAGCTTCCTCTTTTTCTTCCACCCCGTCCAGAGGTCCGTGTCTCTCACCTCTGAATCAGACTTCAGCTTCTACACAAATTTAGGGACACTACCTTGTGTCCTCCCTCTAGTGACCTCTTGGGCGGTGTGGATCGGAAACCCGCTTTCACCGCCGTTGCACTTGGAGGACGTCTCAGTGGGCTGATCTTGCACAGCATTCGGACCATCTACCCGGCTTTGGGGGATTTATCCGAGAAGTAATTGAGAGGCCCCCCGCGGCCTCCCCAGTTAGCCACGGAATCCACGGAAAGCACGGAAACCCCTCCCCACACCCGAACTGTGGTTCCCCTCCCCCTACCTCCTACCTGATGTGTGACCCAGCGTTTGGCCATTACGGGGCGGGGTGGAGGGAACCCAAATTCAGGGAGGGGTGCGGGGGTCCGTGCTTTCCGTGGATTCCGTGGCAATTCAATCAGCGCTGCGGGCACCTCTTCTGAAGTGCCGGACCCACCTAAAGAATGATGGCGGAGGCCAGACCGAGAATGAGGAAGTAGCCGACGGTGTCGGTCAGGGCGGTGACGAATCCGGAGCTGGCCACGGCGGGGTCCAGTCCGAGTTTTTCGAGCCCTAGGGGGATCGACGCTCCCGCCACTCCAGCGATCATCACGTTACCCCACGTGGCAAGCAATGCGACCAATCCAAGGGACCAGTCCGACTGGACGCCGAGGTCCACAAATCCACGCCCGACGACAGTGGCCGCAACCGCCACCACGACTCCCACGGCAAGCCCGTTCACCAAGCCCACAAGCAATTCTTTACCGACCACTCGCATGGCGTGTTCTCTGGGGATCAAACCGAGGGCGACGCGGCGCACGGTCACTGCAAGGGCCTGCGTCCCCGCGCTCCCGCCCATGCCCGCAATGATCGGACCGAGCACCGCCAAGATGACGATGGCTTCGATGATATCGCGATAAATAAAGATGATGATCGCGGCAAGAGAAACGCTCACCAGGTGGCTCAACAGCCAGGGCAACCTCTTACGCACGGCGCTGAACCATCCACCTCCCAACCGCTCGTCGCCGGACGCACCGCCGAACATGAGTAAGTCTTCGGTCTGCTCTGCTTCCACCACGTCGATCACGTCGTCGAACGTCACTTGGCCAAGCAACCGCCCGGCGTCGCTCACAATGGGCACCGCTGCAACGTTGTAACGCGCCATCAACCGCGCCACTTCTTCCTGGTCGAGTTCCGGACTGGCCACCGCGGGCGCCGGCTCCATGATGGTCGCAACCGGAGTGTCGGCCGCGGCGCCGACCAAGCGCCGAAGCGGCAACACCCCGACCAACCGTTGCTCGCCGTCGACACAATACACCTGTGAGAAGTCTTCCACCTCTTCGCTCTGCCGCCGAATTTCTTCTATTGCTTCCGCCGCGGTTGCGCTCGTGGGGACCGAGACCACTTCCGACGTCATGATGCCGCCGGCCGAATCCTCGTCGTATTGCAGCAGCTCTTCGATTTCCGCGCGGTCGTCAACGAGCCTGAGAATGGTATCGGCCCGTTCGGGCGGGAGATCGGCGATGACGTCGGCCGCATCGTCCACTGCCAGTTCTTCGACGATATCGGCCGCGTGCTCAGCGGAGAGCGCTTCGAGGACCTCGGCGGGCCCCTCCTCCGGCTCCATCTCGGCCAGAGCCCCCGACACCAACTCGGGCGGCAACTGTTGGATCAGCCGAACGCGCAGCTCCTCGTCGAGCGCAGCGAATGCATCCGACAGGTCGGAGGGGTGCACCTGCTCCGCCTTCGCCCGGAACGCTTCGACGTCACCCGCGTGCGCAAGGCGCGTTAGCTCTTCCACCAACCGGAGAGGGTCAGGCATTGACTAGCGTTCTGTAGGAGTTGACGGCGTTTCGGGAAGTGCAGTTCCGACGATTAGGAGCGTCTCTCGTCTGGACTGGACGCCAGATGTACCGTCTTCACGGGCCCCCGCCTCACGGCAATTCGCTCAATCCGAGTCGGCGACGCCGCAAGTACGTCGAATTCGAGTCCGTTCAAGGTAAACCGATCGCCGGGATGGGGAATCCTTCCGGCTGCGCGGGCGAGGAATCCCCCAATGGTTTCGGAGTCGCCCGGGAGTAGCACGCCGAACCTGGTGGTAATCTCCCCGCTCGATGCTGCACCGTCCAGCTGCAAGACACCGCTTACCTCATCGAGCAGCTCGGACGACTCGGCTTCTTCGAAAATATCCCCCACCAGCAATTCCAGCAGATCTCGGATGGTCGCGATCCCGTCTGTTCCGCCGTATTCGTCCAGCACGATGGCCATCTGATGACGCTCGCGCTGCAGCTCGAGCAGGACCTCGGCGCAGGGTTTCGATCCCGGCGAAATGGTCACGGGCCGGATCGGCAATTCGCTTCCCGGGGCCACTTTCAACAGATCGAAGGCGTAGATCATCCCAGCAATGTGATCGAGGGAATCGTCGTAGACCGGCAATCGCGCATAACCCGACTCCGCGAACGTCCGTGCGATCTCCTCGATGGAGGCCCCCATGGGCACCGCCACCACGTCGGTGCGCGGCGTCATCACGTCGCGGACGCTCCGGCGCGTGAAATCGATCACGCCCGAAATGACGGCGACCTCGCCGGGCTCGAGCAAATCTTCCGCACTCCCCGCTCGCAACACTTCAGCCAAGGCGGCCCCCTGGGGGGTCCGCGAGCCGGGAAGCAGCGGACGAAGCAGCCAAGCCGCACGAGCCATCCATGGGTCTGCTAGGCGCACCACTTGTTCGCACCACCGTTGTCCGATGGTGCGTGGTATACCGTATGCCAGAACCGAGATGATCGGGACACCGGCCAGGAGCACCAGCGCCGCCGTGATCGTGCCCGTCGTCTCAGGCAACAGCGCCGCGAAGCCCATTCCGGCCGTGAGCAACCCGATCGTCCCGATGGCGGTGGCGACGCGTAACATCCGAACGGGTTTGTCGGCGAGCTTGCTCGCCACCGCAGCGCCGCGCAAATGCCGTGAGATCCAGCGCATCAACTCGAGTCGGCCGATACCGGCGGCCCCGACCGCGACCGTCGTACCGATGGCGGCGACGAGCGACCCCCCGATCAACAAAATCCACGCGGTCACGCTTCCTCCTCGGGCGTTTCCAGATCTCCTTCGGCGAACCGTTCGAAATACACCCGACGAACCCGATGCCGAAGAATCTGCTTCACGACGACGCGAAAATCACCAAGTCGAAACTCATCCCCAGGTTTGGGAACCCTACCGAGCTTCGCATAGACCAACCCTCCGACCGTGCTCACGTCGTCCTGCTCGAGGTCGGTTTCGAGCAACGCACTCAACTCGTCCAACGTCACGCCACCATCCACCCAGAATTTGTCGGCGCCTTCGCGCTCGATCGCGGCCGCTTCGTCCACGTCATACTCTCCGTGGATTTCACCAACGACTTCTTCGAGGATGTCCTCGAGCGTTACCAACCCCGCGGTCCCGCCGAATTCGTCGACCACCACCGCGATGTGCGCCGGACCGCGCTGGAAATCTCTCAGCTGCCTGGTCAACGGCTTCGATTCGGGGACGAAATGGGCGGGACGCACGAAATCTTGCCAGCGGGTTGGGACCGATCCCGTCCCGGTCACGGCTGGCACCAAGTCTTTCGCGTAGAGGACACCGGAGACGTTATCCAGGGTATCGGTGTACGCGATGATGCGCGCGTGCTCGCTCCGACCCACGACATTCACCACTTCGGACCATTCCGCTCGGTCGTCGATCGACACAATGTCCAGCCGCGGCGTCATGATGTCCGCCACCGTCGTCTGCCCCAGCGAGAACACACCCATGACGAGATCCCGCTGGGCCGATCGGAACCCACTTTCCTTTGCTCGAGGGCGCGGCAGCAAGGCGCGCAGCATCCGCTCCGCGGTCGTTACCAGGAAGAGCAGCGGGCGAAACACCGCAGCAGTACGCTCAGCAACCGGCGCGGCGGCAGCGGCAACGTCGGGAGCCAGAACGCCGACCGCCCTGGGAAGCGCTTCGCCGATCATGTACACAAAGCCAAGTGACACGCCCGCCACGCCCAGGCCGTGAAGAAGGTCGAGCTCCCACCACTGAATGGCATGCGCGGTCGCCGTGCCGGCGATGAAGAGGAGCGCCAAACGGCTCACGTGGATCACGCGGTAGCGGGTGTTGGGTTCTTCGGCTTCCGCCGTTCCGTCTACCAACGCGCGGGCGACTTTAGGGGACTCTTCGGCGAGGGCCAACAGGGCCGCCCATACCGCCGCCACGAGTGCGGTGGTCACGGCGATCGCGCTGAGTGGAATCGGGGTCACACCCGACCGCCAACCAGCGAGGCAACATATGCCTCCTGCAGCTTCCACATGCGCGAGCGCGTGCGCGACGCCCCCGTGGGATGGTCGTATCCGACAACATGCAGGATTCCGTGCACGACCACTCGCAACAATTCCTCGCGTGAGGAAATCCCGAAGCGGCGTGCGGAGCGACGTGCGATCGATGGGCAGACGTAGACGTCACCCACCAGTTCATCGTCATGGGCCAGTGGAAATGCAACGACATCTGTTGCACGATCCCGGCCGAAGGTTCGCCGGTTCAGGGAACGCATTCGCACAGTCGACATAAACGTTATCGCGATGGTGGCGGCGCCGACCTCTTCGCCATCGAGCACGGTTGATACGGTGCGGCACACCGTGGGCACCGCAAGCGCCCGTCGGTCACCGGCGTACGAAACCTTGACTTCACGCTTCGGTCTTGCCGTCCCAGTCCGCCGTGATGCCACCGGCCTCCTCTGGATAGTCGAGCCGGTTATGGTACATGCCGCTCAACGTGTGTACAAACGTTTCTTTGACCGTTTCGAGTTGTGCCAACGTCAGCGGAGCCTCATCGAGCTGCCCGGCCTCAATTCGCTGGTTGACAACGTGATCGATCGCGGAGCGCAGTTTCTGCGGCGACGGTTCGGCAAGTACGCGGAGGGCGGCCTCGACGCCATCCGCCAACATACACACGGCCGTTTCCACCGATTGCGGCTTGGGTCCTGGGTAGGCGTAGAGGTGCAAGTCCTCCTCCGGCACTTCCCCGTTTTCTCGCGCCCGTCCCAAGAAGTATGTGATCTCTGCGGTGCCGTGGTGTTCCGGAATGAACGCCCTGATGGTCGGCGGCAGCCCGTGTTCGTCGGCAAGTTTCAAACCGTCGATGACGTGGTTGCGTATGATCGACGCCGAAACGTCGGGGGGTAGCCGATCGTGCGGGTTGCCGCTCGCTGACTGGTTTTCTACGAAATGAAGCGGTTTCTGCAACTTACCGACGTCATGGTAGTAGCAGCCGACACGCGCCAATAATCCCTCGGCTCCGATGGCCTCGCAGGCGTTTTCGCTCAGGTTGGCCATGGCCACGCTGTGGGCATACGTGCCGGGCACCTCCGTGGCCAACCGCCGCAGCAACGGGCGATTGGGATCCGATAGTTCCAGCAGAGAGAGATCGGTCGTGATGTGTGCCCAACGCTCGAAGATCGGCAGCGCCATGAACACGAGGGCCGCCGATACCGTTGCGTTGCTGGCTCCGCGGACGAAACTGAACCAGTACTCGGTCAGTGACCAGCCCTCCCGCAACGCGACGGTGAACGCCGCCAGCGCAAAGGCCGCGGCCACCAACGCCGCCGACCCCAGAACCTCCGTACGGCGACTGATCGTGCGTACGCTGAGCGCTGCCGTCACGCCTCCCAGCAGCGCAATGTAGAACCCGTTCGGCCCCCCATACGCGGGATGGAATCCCAAGAGCACGGCCGTCACCATGGCAGCTACCATGGCAATACGCCCGTTGAACAACACGGTCATGACGAGGGCAGCGAAGGGTATCGGAATCAGTTCGGCGCCGGGGCTGATGAAGCGATAATTCACAGCCGCCCCGACAATCACAATGGCCATCAACGCCGCGAGCACCAGCATGTGCCGTAGTTCGCGATAGATGTTGGGCAGGTACAAGAACAACAAGAGCCAGAACACGGCAATGACGAGGCCGTTGGTCAGCACCTGTCCGAGAATGCGACCGGGACTGGCTCGAGCCAGGTTCCGGTCGACCAGCGCTTGCTGTAGTCCGAGCAACCTATCGCGCGTCTCGTCGGTCACGATCTCGTTGCTGTTGATGATACGTTCGTTCTCTCGGACCTGGTCCTTGACAGACTCCACAGAGGCGCGCGCATCAGCGCGTGCCGACTCGGTGGCTGCCACATTGGGCACAACCGTGGCGCGGAAAAAGCTGTTCAAGAGTTTGACAAAAAGCAGCTCACCACCGGCGGAGTTGGGATCGGGAAGGCGCTCCCTCCGTCCGTCGAGATACTGAACTCGGGTGGTAATACTGTCGCGATTCATGCGGACTTCGTTGGTGTCGCGCCGCAGAAACACCTCGACATGTGTCTCATTCTCGATCGTGTTCGACGCGGCGACCCCCAGTGCAAGGATGCCGCGGATCATGCCAAGGAGCGAATTCCGAAAACGGCGTCGAATCTGAGGATCCTGAAAATAATTCGCCTCTGACGCCGCGAGCGGCAGATCGACGCTGCGTGCGATGTCGAGCAGGGTGCTGGCCGTGTCGGCGCTCCCCAACAACGAGAACACTTCGGTGACGCGCGCCGCGATCGAATCCGCTACAGCAGGTCGGTAATCGTAAATCGGAGGGAACTGGGCGGCCAGTGCTTCACCTTCCCGTTGCATCTCGGCGTCGGTCTTGAACACGTCGAAGTCGAACGGCGCGATCACCTCCTCAGTTGAGATGTCTCCCACGTTGGGCACGTCGACGGTAAAACCTCCCGCCACTGGGAAGAACGCGTACGTCAACAGCGCCAACCCAACCAGCGGCGCCCAACGCACACCGTGGTATGCGTACCGACTGGCGCGAAACCGTTGCCACGAATTGGGCCGCTCGGTTGACGGTACCGTGGTGGTATTCATGCGTCCTGATCTTCGACGTATGCCCGCAAGATTTCCCTCACCAGCCGATGTCGCACCACGTCGCCCTCATCGAAATAACAGAACGATACACCGTCGATACCCGGTAGTATGTGCTCGATCTGAATGAGTCCGGACTCCTCCCGGCCATCGAGGTCGATCTGCGTTTTGTCTCCGATCACAACCGCCCGCGAGTTGAGCCCGAGGCGCGTCAGAAACATTTTCATTTGCCCACCGGTCACGTTTTGCGCTTCGTCGAGGATGACGAACGCATCCGACAACGTTCGCCCGCGCATGTACCCGAGGGGCGCAATCTCAATGGTTTGGCTCTCGACGGCGCGTTGGACACGGTCGTGCGGCATCATCTCCTCGAGCGCATCATAGAGTGGTCGCAAATACGGATCGATCTTGGCCTGTAGATCACCCGGCAAAAACCCTAGCCGTTCCCCCGCCTCGACCGCCGGCCGTGCGAGCACCAACCGACGCACCTGCTTGCGTGATAGCGCCTCCACCCCCGCGGCAACCGCAAGATATGTCTTCCCGGTCCCTGCCGGACCTATCCCCACGACGATATCGCTCTCGCGCATCGCACGGATGAATTCCGATTGTCCGGGGGTTTTCGGCTGCACCGGGCGACGCACGCCCGGCAAGACGATCTTCAGTGATTCCCCTCCGTTTGTCCAGTTTTGGAGGTCTTGCTCGCCGTTGGCGGCCAAACGCTCGACATCATCCGGAGTAAGCGCTTGATCCATGCGCGCGACGTCGATCATCGCCGACGCGATATTTGTGGCGCGCTCGACAGCGTCAATGTCGCCCGCGAGGGTGAATTGATCGCCCCGCAGCATTGCCCGCACGCCCGTCGCGCGCTCCAGTGCCACCAGATTGGCATCATTGACACCAACGAGAATCAGTGGATCGGCACCTTCGGCCGAGAGACGGTGCGTCACAGGTTCGTTCACGTTACCGTCCGGATGTGTAACTCGGACAAATCATCCGATGAGATCGAGGTCGGTGTGTCCTCAAAGAGGGCCCGCGCCGCCGTGGTCTTCGGAAAGGCAACTACGTCGCGGAGGTTATCCGTTCCGACCAGCAGCATGACGATTCGGTCGAACCCCAGGGCAAACCCGCCGTGGGGAGGCATTCCCCCACGCAAAGCACGCAGCAGGAACCCGAAACGCTTCTCGGCATCCTCGCGAGAAACGCTCCATGCCTCTAATACGCGCAGTTGGAGTTCCGGGTCACTAATCCGAATCGAACCGCTTCCGAGTTCGTTGCCGTTGTAGACCACGTCGTAATGCAACCCACGTACCGCTTCCAATTCTCCGCGCTCGAGCAACGGAATGTCTGCCTCGTACGGCGCCGTGAACGGATGATGAGACGGCTCGAGTACGCCGTCGTCGTTGGATTCGAACAAGGGAAACCCTTCGATCCAGGTGAACGCGTGCGCCTCTTTTGGTGCTGGAGCGATCTGACGAATGACGGCGAGTCGCACTCTCCCCAAAGCCGCGGACGTCACCGAGTCGGGCCCAGCAGCCGCCAGTAACAGCTCCCCATCACGCAAACCGGATTCGGCCGCCGACATCCCCTCGAGCCGGGCCAGCGGCCCGCTGAGATCGTCACCCTTGCGCTTCAGCGTGGCAAGACCTCCCGCCCCGGCTTGCTTCGCCTCCTCTGCCAGGGCGTCGGTGGTCTTGCGCGAGAGGGCGGCCCCTCCGGGGACCTTGATGCCACGCACCCGGCCTCCTTCGCTGAGCGCCCCGTCGAACGGGGCGAACCCACGCCCGCGGACGAAGTCGCTCAGATTCTCAATCTCGAGCCCAAATCGCAAATCCGGTTTGTCGCTGCCGAATCGCTCCATCGCGTCGGCGTGTGACATGCGCGCGAACGGTGCGGACACCGATTCGCCGGCCTCCGCCCACAGCGCGACCAGCACCGATTCTACGACCGCATACACGTTGTCGGGGTCGACGAACGAGGCTTCGAGATCGATTTGCGTGAATTCGGGTTGTCGATCGGCACGCATATCTTCATCGCGGAAACAGCGCGCGATCTGGAAGTAACGATCGAAGCCTGACGCCATGAGGATCTGCTTGTAAAGCTGTGGCGATTGGGGCAGCGCGTAGAATTGTCCCGGATGCAGGCGAGATGGAACGAGGTAATCCCTCGCGCCTTCCGGCGTTGGCCGGGTGAGCATCGGTGTCTCCACTTCGTAGAAACCCAAGTCGGACAGCGTGAGTCTCGCGCGTTGCAGTAGTCGATGCCGCAATTCGAGGTTGGCATGGAGCTCGGGTCTGCGCAGGTCCAAATACCGGTGCTCGAGCCGCCGCTCTTCCGACGGGAGTTCCTCGCCCTTGATTCGCCACACGGGAATCGGGGGCGTTTCGGCGGGACCCACGACGCGGAAATCAGTCGCGCGCACCTCGACGTCGCCGGTGCCTAGGTTGGGGTTCTTCGTGTTCCCCGGTCGTACAACGACCGTGCCTTCTACCAGCACGACGTTTTCGTGGCCGACGGCTTGTGCACGCTCCACCACGTCGGCTGCACACCAATCGGGATTGAATGCGACTTGGACGATTCCCGCCCGATCTCGCAGGTCGAAAAACACGATGCCGCCGAGGTCGCGGCGGCGGTGAACCCACCCGCCCAGCCTGACATGCTCGTCGGCATGAATAGCGCGAAGCGCCCCGCACAGGTGCGTCCGCATTGCCGTTTCTGTCATGATGATCTCAGGGCAATTGTGTCGTGGCGTAGCACGAAGAAGAAACCAACGGCCGGCGGCGGGGAGGCCGCCCAAGCAAAGGTGCTAGGATGGGGTACCAACCGTCCAAGTGCTAGAGTTACTTGAAGATAATGGCCCTCAGAAACCCCAGCAAGCGTCATCTTGACTGGGACCTCGCCCTCACCGAACCTTCGAGCCATGAAGTCCATCATCCGCCTCGCACCGCCGGTGCTGGAAGCCGGCCCCACCAGAGCTTTTTGGAGTCCGGCCACCGCCAGACCGGCACCAGGCGCCCTCCGAGCCGGCACGCAGCTGCTCCACACGCCCGATGCCGTCGGGCTGACCGGTATCCTCGGCGATTTCGCACTCGGCCGCAATGCGGTGACGGAGGTACGTGGCAGCGGCCTCAACGGGTTGGGGGCCACGCATCGGGTCGCCCTCGACGTCGACATCGTCCGATGAACCTGTTGAACGCGACTCCGGATGACGCGGAACGTTTCGTCAATACCTGGATCGCACAACGGGGCAAAGCATCGTACAGGGCGCGGCAGATCCTGCCTCGCCTGTGGGTCCGGCCGGTCGCCGCGTGGCGGCAGATCACCGAACTGCCCCGCGCCCTGATGGAAGAGTTGCAGGCCACTTCCCCACTTCCACGCCTGCAACTGCACACCCGGCAAACCAGTTCGGACGGAACCGTAAAGTTTCTCTGGCAACTCCATGACGGCCTTAGTGTGGAATCGGTATGGATTCCGGAAGGCAAGCGACGCACCCTGTGTATTTCATCGCAAGCCGGGTGTGCGTATGGCTGTGTATTCTGTGCTACGGGTCGTATGGGACTCCAGAGAAACCTCGAACCGTGGGAGATCACCGGGCAGGTGCGCGAGATGCTGTTGGACCCTGAGTTCGGCAAGCCGAGCAACGTTGTATTCATGGGCATGGGTGAGCCGCTGCACAATTGGGACGCGGTCGACACCTCCCTCACACAGTTGAACGATTCCCGCGGCACGGGTATTGGTGCACGGCATATCACAGTCAGCACGGTGGGAATCATACCCAAGCTCGTCAAACTGGCGGGGCGCCCCGAGCAGTTCCGCCTGGCCGTGTCACTCCACGCCGCGATATCGGCTCGCCGGCTGGCGCTCATGCCGGTAGAAAAGAAATACCCGATCCACAAATTGACTGCTGCGCTTCGAGCCTTTGCGCGTCGGGTGACGCTCGAGTACGTGTTGATTGATGGAGCAAACAACTCCATGGATGATGCCCATGCGCTGGCAGAGATCGCGGGACCGCTCGGCGCTCTAGTGAACATCCTCCCCCTCCATCCCGGCGGAACCCTCGGATTGTCGCCGGTGAGCCCGGCGGAGACCAAGCGGTTTGCCGGTTGGTTGAGAGGGCGTGGCGTGAACGTGACGATACGGCGCAGCCGGGGGTTGGATATCAGTGCGGCGTGTGGTCAGTTGCGCGTGGAAACGGATCTAGCGGCGTCACGCCCCAACACGACCGTAACGTCTAACAAGAGCTGAGGCTGTGGGTCGAGGCGGATCGACCCGACGCCCAGCACTTCCTGCACGACACCCGCCGCCGCGATATCTCCACGCCGCGCAATGACCATCGTCGTGTCGACATCGTCGTCGGGGGCCGATCCGAAATAGACCACGTCGATCCCCTCACGGCGCAGCGCGCGCGTCACCCGCCGTGCCAAACCGTTCACTGTCGTCCCGTTGAGCACTTCCACCGTGAACGTATGGGTATCGCCGGGGACGCGCGATTCGTCCACATCCGACGAACCCGGACGCGCACCCCACAGCACCACCAAGAGCACGACCAGTAACGTGGCTCCGATGCCTATTCCGAGTCGATGAGGTGATTCCAGAATTCGGCGCCTTCGGGGAGGATTGGGCATTTCGTCTTAATGGCCTTGGCCATTCGCCGTCGCACGATGTGCCGTAGCACGGCGTGCGGTTTTCGGGGAACGCGGGCTGACAGTACCGCCCGCTGTTTGTTTTTGAACGACCGACCCGGTTCCAGATAGTCCGCAAGATAGAGCATGCGACCGGCGTCATCCCAGCCCGCATAGCCGACTGAGTGGTAGCGCACCGCATCGAGTACCCCCGCGTCGGTTTCGCCGTGCTCCTGCGCCATTTGTGCGGCGGCGGGTCCGTGATACAGACCCGGAATACCCCACTTTTCGCCGGCCAGTCGGGCCAGCTCGTCTTGCGAAGCGTTGCGGAGGGCATCGTGCAAAAAGGCCGCCCGGACCCAGCGTTGGCGTTCGCGTGGGTCGCGGCCCATCGCGATACCCCACGTTTCGACCAGCGCCGCCACCCGCCGGATATGTGCGCGACGTGCTTCGCCTATCTGGGCCCATTCCGGCAACTGATGACCATTGAGCGACATCAGGAGTTCGGCTAGCTCTCGGAGCCAGAACGGCCGGTTGGCGAGTTCCGTGTGGGGCACAGTCAGTTTTTTCTCTTTGATGACGTGATCCCCAAATCGAACCAAGTCCACATCCAACGTCCGTGGACCCCACCGTTGCTTGCGCTCTCGCCCCGCTTTGTCCTCGGCTTCGAGGCCGGCGTTCAACACATCCTGTGCCGACAATTCCGTGCGGAGGAGCACCATTTGGTTGAGGTATTTCCCTTGCTTGACCGGTCCGAGCGGTTTTGTTTCGTCAATCGTGCTCTCGGCGGCGAGCGAGGTGTTGGAGAGTTTCGCCAGATGCTGGCGGGCCGACTCGAGATGCGCTTCGCGATCCCCGACGTTCGATCCCAACGCGACGAACGCCAGCTCAGGCGTCGGCATCCGGCCTTCCGCGCTCGATGACGACCTCCACCGAATCGAGGGGACCGTCGATGGGGGCATGGGGTTTGCGAGCCGCCACACGAACCCGCTCCACGGGCCCCATGTCGAGAGCCCGCGCGGCCAACTTCTCGCATAGCGCTTCCAGCAGCTTGTGAGGGCTCGCACCCACAGTTTCCGAAACCATCGTGTACAGCTGGCGATAGTCGAGCAGCGCGGCGGGCGAGTCGGTTTCACCAACGTGGCGAAGCGAGAGCCACACCGTCAGATCGAGTTCGAGGGGTTGCCGCACATGCTCTTCGTGGGGAAGCAAACCTACAAAGGTATGGAAGCGCATGCCTTTGAGTGTGATGTAGTCCTGAGTCATCGCGAGCTATCGTAGGCGATCCGAGGCGACGTTGTCAACGGGCCATGCTCGTCGCATCGGACGCTTCGAATCGACCGGTGATATCTGCCAAGATCGAAGCTGCGTCTTCCAGTTCGCGCGACGCACGTCCTATTTCGTCCAAACGCATCTCGATGTCTTTGGCACGCTCCGTGACCACGGTGGCGTCGGTGCGATTACGGGATGAGATCTTGGCAACCGTGCCTATTCGCTCCCGCAACTGCATGAAAGCGCTTTGTTGTCCTTCGGCGGTTTCCGCAATGCGACGCGTTTTCTCCGTGGCGTATGCAGCGGCTTGGACGATCGAGTTCATGGCACGAAGTCCCGCGGTGCTCACCTCTTCGACCCCGGCCACCGAACGTTGCCCCCGCTGCATCTGTCTCACCACTTCCGCCAGCCGCCTTTGTAGGTCCGCGATAAACGTTGCGGCCTCGGACGCGGTGGTGGCGCTTTGCTCGGCGAGGCGGCCCACCTCCTGCGCAACCACGGCAAAACCTCGTCCGTGTTCGCGCGCCCGCGCAGCTTCGATTCCGGCGTTGAGGGCCAAAAGATTGGTGAGATCAGCAAGCTCGCGTATGGAGGCGATGAAGTTTACGATCTTCCGACTCACCTTCTCGAGTTCACCGACCTTGGCGGAACTCTCCCCAACGAAAGCCTGCAGATCCACCAATTTCTCGATGGCCTCGCCGATGGTTTCCCGCCTCCTATTGGCCACTTCGCTCGCTTCCGACATGACCAATGCCGCATCCGCCCCCTCGCTCACCACGTCGGCCGAGGTGTTGGATAACTCCTCGGTTTCCACCAGTCCGGCCGCCACTTCGATGTCCTGTTGCGAGAGGCCTTCTCTAATGGCGGTGCTGGACTTGGTCATCGCGGTCGCGGCCTGCCTCAGTGCACCGGTGACTTCCTTGAGATTCATGACTTCTTCGTTGATGCGCACCACCGTGGCGACCAAAGGTTGTCGCAACTCGTGGATATGCACCATCGTGGCGATCCGCAATGCACACGCTTCGATCAACGAACGTTGAATCCGTCGATACTCCCGGCGCTTGTCGTGTTCCAGTTCCAGCGTGCCAATGATATCGGATCCGAGGCGCAGCGGCGCTACCGCAACGGAGCGAACCCGCGTTTGAAAATCCATTGTGCGGACATCGCGAGCCGTATCCTGAATGAGGATGGGTTCACCCGACTTGACCACTTCCGCGCGCAACATCTGCATCCCGTCACACACGTCTTCTCGGTCCTTTCGGCCAATCGCCCCGACGTAGATAGTGGAGAACGCTGCGTCACGATATCGCGAAACACGATACGCCCCCCAATCCAACGTGCGGTCCGCCACTTGCTCGATGCGGGCGAAGGATGCTTCGAGGCCCATCGCTCCGGTGATGACCTCATCCATCACATGCAACTTGTTCATCTCTTCCGCCTGCACGACTTCCTCGCCGATCTGCCTCGCCATCACCGCACCAAAAACCAATAGCGCACCGACGAACGGCCACCCGGCCATGGGCAGGACGAGGATCGTACTAATAACCACCGCGGTGGCTGTTACCAGCAGGGCGCCGTGGACAATTTCGTAGCGAAGGATGATGCGTTGCTCACCGGCGCCCAGTTTTTTCCGCAAGAGTAGGCTAAAGTAGAAGAGGGATCGCGACACAAAGAAGTAACTCGCGACGAACACGACGATCGCAATGAACCCTTCCGAGCTCAGCGGAGACCGGGCGCCAGCGAGTTGCAAGATCGTGGCGTGCAACCCATACGCCACAAACAAACTGATGACTTCCCGGCCGGCATTGACCAAGACCGCCCACCCGCCCTTCCATTCGATCACCCGATCCCCGGCCGCGGTCCCGAGCGCCATCGCCAACGCGGTGGGTACGGCACCCACCAGCAGCGCCCCGCTTACCGCCACCACACCGGCCGGAGACGCATAGGAGAACTTACCGAGAGGAATGGCGGTGGCGCGCAATCCGAGCGCAGCCATTCCCATGATGGCAACCGAACCCAGTTGACTCAGCCATCTGGGGTCCCACGCCATACTGAAGAGCAGGAGTCCGGGGCCACCGTATGCCAGGAGCGACGCGGACCACCGGACGGCTGTTGCGGTCGGGATTCGCTTCATGATCCCCGTCTGTTAGCTGAGAATGTCACCAGGTATGATGCCGAATTTAGACGGATCCACGACCTTCACAATGGACCGCGCAAACCGGGCACCGGCCGCCTTTTCGGCAAGATCGACCATGAGTGCCGGCTGCATCAGCTCGCCGTCCGGAGAGATGGCTATCAGCACAAGCGGCCGATTGAGGAGCTCCGGTTCGGGATTGCGCGTCCGCACGACGGCGATCTCGCCGGTGTCCAGGAGGAGACACGTCCCCACCGGATAGATCCCCACCATATTGACCAACTCCTTGACGAGCACGGGATCGTAACCTCGGCGGCGGTTCTGCCACATCTCCCGGAGAACCTCGTCCGGCTGAATCGGCGTCTGGTAGGAACGCCGGCTGGTCGCGGCGTCAAAACCATCGGCCACCGCAATGATCTTCGAGAAGAACGACATATTTCGTCGTCGAATCGGGCGAGGGTATCCGGTCAGATCGACCTTCATGTGATGTTCATACGCCGTGACCATACCACGGTAGGGGAGGTCGGTTGTTTGCTGCATTTGAAACAACGCAAGCACCCCAAACCATGGATGGGATTGCATCATCCGCCACTCTTCTTCGGTGAGCGCGCCCTCTTTTTGAATGAGGTCCAACGGCACGCGACTCTTTCCGACATCGTGCAGCAAAGCGGCTACCCCGAGGTCGTACAGTTGGCGTTTTCCCAACTTGAGCCGCTTGCCGATCGAGATGGCGAAGATGCACACATTGACGGAATGCGTGAACGTGTACTCGTCATAATCGCGGATTGCCGTGAGACCTACCAACGAGATTTCATTATTCAAGACCTGGTCTACAACACTCTGCACCGCTCGTTTTAACTTCCGAACGTTGGCGGCGCGACCCATCCGGACGGCGCTCACCACTTCCTTCGAAACCGCTACCCCACGTTGATACGTTCGCTTGGCGATTTCCAACGCGCGGTCCTGGGGATCGATTTCTCCGCCGCCGCCGCCACCGCCCGCGACCGGCGGCCCCACGGTGATGTGAACGACGTCGCGCTCCACAAGGTCTTCTTGCAGATTGGCAAGGTGTTCTTGCTCGTCTTCCCCCTCCTCCAGCGCTTTGACGTCCAAGAGCCGCGAAACCAAGTTTTGCCACTCTTGGCGCGATACCTCTTCGTCCGCAATCAAGACGCCCACTCCTGCATCCTTGAACGTGTTCAGCACGTGTCCCAACGCGGCTTGACGGTCCAGAGCCAGACGGAGCCGCGTTTTGTTGATGAATACTGCTTCGTCGGCGATGTGCATCTCGAGCACGGGATCGACCTGATGCAACGCGCGCGCCGACTCCACCAACTCATCGAGAGACCGTTGCACTTGCTCGTTTTCGAGTGGGTAGAGCTTGAGAGTGCGGAACGTCGCTCCCAGGTTGACGAGGAACGCCCGCCCCTGCTGGCGGTAGACCGATTCGATGCGTTCAACGGCATCGGCGAGGGAGTGTAGTCGGTCGTTCATATCACTCGCCCCGCAAGGCCTGGTTCACGGCGTTCCGAACCAAAGGATCTTTGTCGTTGGCGGCCTGTTCGAGCACGGCGGTCGCCGTTGGCGTGCCGATCTTGCCCAAGCCCGTCGCCGCGCACGCACGAATCTGGGAGTCTTCCTTCCGCTTCATGAAGCCTTTTGGCAAGAGCATCTCGGACAGGATGTCTATTCCCAAAGGTCCGGCGAGTACACCGTACGCCTCCAAGAACGCCTTTTTCTCCGTGAGATCGGCGTTCTTGAATTCCCTGTCCGTCACCTTCGCTTCGATTTGGGGTAACACCTCCGTGTAGTTGCGTCCCACCAACGTACGAAGGGCGGCCAGACGGATCGCACGGTTCGGGTCGTCGATCGCCTTCACCAGTTCTTCCATCGCGTCATCTGAACCGATCACTTCGAGCACGTGCACGATTTCGGCTCGTAGCTCCTTGCTGGGACCTGCCAACAACCGCCCGAGCGGAAGCACGACCTCGGGTAGCGCCAACGTCCTGGCGAAGCCAACGGCCATCTGTACCACTTCGCGGTTGCGTGACTCGAGCGCGTCCGTCAGGACCTTGGAATTCGCGATGGCCATCCCGATGAGCGCGTCTTCCAGCAACGCCCGGATCCGGTCCGTCACAAGCTGCGGAAACAACTCGAGTGCTGTCTCGAATACCTGGGGATTGAGCCCCGCAAAGAGCTGTCCCAACTCTTCGTCGCTCACGGAGGAGCCGCTCTGATCGAGCGCGGCCATGAGGTTGCTGAAAGTTGCGGGATCCGACAGACGCGACGGCAGTTGATCCAAGGCGGTCGCCTCGTCCTCCGTGAGGTCTTTCGCGCGCCTGCGGATCGCCTGAGCTTCCCGGAGCACGTAGATGACGGCATCCGAATCGCCCGCCGCCAGGAGGCGAGGTACGAAGCTCCCCAGGATCGCGAGCACCTCGGATCTGATGTCCGGGTTCGCTTGGAATTCCATGATGTCGCACAGAATGGCAAGAACGTTGTTTCGGAGGTCCTGGTCGTACTCGCGCGTCAGTTCGCTCTTGAGATAGGCGATCTCATTCGGATCGAGCTCGTAGAGCGACGAGTCGAAATCGTCGACAGAGACGAATTCGTTCGCCTGCGCCTCCTCAGCGGCCCCCGCCATCTGCCGCTCAACCTCCTCCCGAACTTCCTCCGTCCCCATCGCCCCTCCCCCGCTCATTCCCGCCGCCCCTCCCCCACTCGATCCCTCGATCGCATCCCCCTCGTCCTCGCCGACCTCGGAGGCGACATACCTCAGGTATTCGAACTCCTGCTCCCACAACAGGGTCAAGAGATCGTCCTCAGCCTCCGGGGGGAGCGTCCGCGCCCGATTCAGCACCTCGAGAAGATGGATGGCTTCGGTCTCTTCGACCCCCGGTGAGAGGGTGATTGAGCGGACGCCGTACTCGTAGAGCATCGAGGCGATGCTGTCACCCTTGTTCGGCTCGTTGTAGACCGCTTGATCCTCCCACTGAAACTCCGAATCGGTTACCGCAAGATCGATTTCGTCCGTCACCTGCCACACGGCTTCAAATGCCGCGGCGACATTGTTACACGCTTGCTCGTACATGGGGTTGTTGGGGAGGTAGAGCTGGATAGCCCGCATGCCCTTCGAGAGGGCTTGCATGAGATCTTCGATCGCCTTGTGATCTTCGGCAACGGGCTCGCGCACGCCGGAAGGGCGTGGGGCAGACACGCTTACCCTCCTCCGGGCCTGCAGGCACGGCGATCTCCACACCGTTCCGCGGTGAACGGCTGCGACCCTCCCAATCTGAATCCGGTCATCCGGTCCTTTGATCTCGGACGCGGTACAATATAACCCGCGCCAACAATGACAACCCACGCTCCTTTCGCATCATGCACTTCGTGCTTCGGCAGCGGTGTTCCGACCAATCTCTATTCATTATTGCTGCCTTGCACCCTCCCCCGCTGTGCGCTTGGTCGCATCCCGATACCTGGTGGGGTTCCAGACGCTGGCGAGAGAATGGCCCGCGGAGTGCAACTGGTTGTCAACGTTGCATTTCGGGGTGTGTTCGGGTATAATGTCTTTCGGATTACCTTCGGTCCCGAGGAGGCCCTATGCCTTTGACCAAACGCCAGCGAGAGATCTTGGACTATGTCACCTCGTATATCGAGGAGAACCAATATGCTCCCTCGTTTGAGGAAATCGCACAGCATTTCTCGTTCAATTCCCTGGCGACGGTACACGAGCACCTGACCAACTTGGAACAGAAGGGGTTTATCCACCGAAGCCACAACGAGAGCCGTGCCATCGAGGTTGTTCCCGAGCCCGGACAGGCGAGGGCGACCGAATTACCGTTATTGGGCCGGGTCGCGGCTGGTGCCCCGATCGAGGCGGTATCTGGACCGGAGACCATCGCCGTTCCCGACGACCTGATCCCGAGCCGTGGATCGAGCTACGTGCTTCAGGTCGAGGGTCAGTCGATGATCGACGAGCACATCGACGATGGCGACCTGGTGGTGGTCCACAGCCGGAACACCGCTCAAAACGGCGAGATGGTGGTCGCCCTAATCGATGGGACCTCGGCCACCGTCAAGCGTTTCTATCGTGAGGCCGATGGCTGGATTCGTCTCCAACCCTCCAATGAGCAGGTCGCCCCAATCCGCGTTCACGAAGATGACGTGTTGGTTCAGGGGGTCGTTGTGGGGGTGATTCGAAAGTACTGAGACCAGCCAAGGCACCGTCCCGATGCACGCAAGTCGTTGTGTAGCTTGTGGATAGATTGGTGCACCTGTAGTTTCCTCCCACATGGCGGATACGTCATTTTATGCCCTCCTGCAGTACGTGGGGCGGGGCTTTGCCGGCTGGCAACGTCAACCAAATGACAGGACCGTACAGGGCGTGTTAGAAGACGCCCTAGAGCGACTCGTGGGTCGGAGCGTTGTCGCGCACGCGGCCGGTCGCACCGATAGCGGTGTGCACGCCCTGGGTCAGGTCGTGAGCTTCAAGGCTCCCGACCGTTGGGTTCCCGAAGACCTGCGTCGGGCCCTGAACGCCGTCACCCCGGAGGACCTGTGGATTGCGGATGCCGGTTCGGCCCCGGCGGGGTTTCACGCCCGGAAACATGCCTCGGCCCGCCGGTACCGGTTCGTCATCGGGTGCGATTCGGCGTCGGGTTCGCCGTTTCGAAGCCCGTACGAATGGGCGCTGGGCGAGCCGGTCGACTCCGAGATGCTCGACGCGGCCGCAAGCCTCTTCCGTGGTGCACACGACTTCCGCCCATTTTCCGCTGTGGGGCAACAAAAGCCCCACTATCGGTGCAACATCACGCTCTGCGAGTGGCGCGAGCGACCGGGGCGGGAAGGGTTTATTTTCAATGTCGAGGCCGATCGTTTTTTACACCGCATGGTCCGGTTCATGGTGGGAGCGATGGTCGATGTGGCGCGTAGCCGGCGGCCACTGAGCGACATTTCGGCGCTTTTGGAATCGGCGAGCAACGCCGAAGCCAGTCCGCCTGCACCACCGCATGGATTGTACATGCTGGGCGCACTGTACCCTCAGGCCGAGTTGGAGCGCGTCAACGCTTTCGTAATCGATCGGTAGAACGGAGGCCGGATGAAGGCAACACCACCCTGCACCCCAATGGCCCGGCAGGCGTGCGCTTGATAACGGTTTTCGCGCTTGCGTTGGCCATCGGATGCGCCGATGCCGACACTCCTTTGGATACCCCTGTCCTCGACGCTCCCGCCACCATCATACCGATCGTCCGCCAGGACACGACTCGGCGCCGGTTAAACGAGAACGTCACCTCGGCGAGGCACTCCGCTATCGTCGACGCGGCCGCCCGGGTCAGCCCCGCCGTCGTCAGCGTGAACATCATTCGGCGGCAACGTCAAATGACCCGCCGGTCTCTGTTCGATATGTTCATGCCTCGGGAGTACGAGCGGTTGGTGGAAGGCGTTGGATCGGGATTCATCATCTCGGAGGACGGCGTCGTCATCACCAACCAGCACGTTACCGAGGGTGCCGAGCAGATTGTCGTCACCACGCGCGACGGTAGCGATTATCCGGGCCGGCTCCTCGGAGAAGATCCCCTGACGGATATCGCCGTCGTGAAGATCGACGCGGAAGGCCTGCCGACTGCTGCGGTCGGATCGAGCCGCGACCTGGCCATCGGAGAGTGGTTGGTGGCTATCGGAAACCCCTATTCGTACCTACTGGGGAATTCGGAACCCAGCGTTTCGGCAGGGGTCGTGAGCGCGGTGGGGCGCAACCTCCTGCCGTCTCGAAACCAACCGGGTGTCTACGTCGACATGATCCAGACCGACGCTGCCATCAATCCGGGCAACAGCGGTGGGCCCCTCGTCAACGTGATGGGAGAGGTAGTGGGCGTGAACAGCTCGATATTCACCAATACCGGTAGCTCCGTCGGCATCGGATTCGCCATACCCATCGAGAGGGCTTTACGCGTCGCGCGGGAGCTACAACAGCACGGCGCGGTGCGGCGGGCCTGGGTGGGACTGGGAGTGAGCGGCTCCGAGGAGTTGCGGCGTTGGAAGGAAACGGGCGGTCTCAATGTGACGAACGTGGCGCGCTCGAGCCCCGCGGCCGACGCCGGATTGCGGCCAGGGGACGTGCTGACGTTGGTATCCGGCAGGCCGATTCGCACGTTCCTAGATTGGGAGGCCGTCAAACTCGATGTCGGTCCAGGCGACTCAATTGCCGTAGACTTTCTACGTGACGGCGCAGCCCGGACAGCCCGACTGGAGATCGCCGCCCTTCCAACGTCGCAGGCCGAGCGAATTTCCGTGTTGGATATCGAGCTCATCACCGTGACGCCCGCTATCCAGCAAGAGCGGAGTCTCGGGCGGGACGTGGGGGCTCTGATTTACTCGATTGGAGAGCAGGCACAACGCGTGACAGGCATGCGTTCAGGCGACGTCATCCTGCAGATCAATAATCGTCAAATTACCGGCGCTGAGGATGTCCGCAACATCTTTGGGCGCGTGGGCAGCCGGATGCCGGTGCGCGCCTACGTCGAGCGCGAGGGCCGCGTGCGCATCAGCAATTTCTACGTGCAATGACGAATCCCGAGACCTATCAATCCCCTCTCGGAACGCGGTACGCGTCGGCAGCGATGCAGCAACTTTGGAATGCCCGGCATCGTGTCGGGCTATGGCGCCGCCTGTGGTTGACGCTCGCAAAAGAAGAAAAGCGACTGGGCCTGGATATTCCTGACCAGGCGATCGAGGCCCTTCGTTCTCAGGTCGACACAGCGGATCTCGAGGCAGTCAAAGAATACGAGCGCCGGTTTCGCCACGACGTCATGGCACACGTACACCATCTGGGCGATCAGGCACCGGCCGCACGACCATACATCCATCTGGGGGCCACCAGTGCCTTCGTAACCGACAATGCAGACCTCCTGGTGATGCGCGAGGCCTTGCAGCTTTTGCTTGGCCGCCTCGGTTCGGTGCTCGACGCATTGAGAGCCTTCGCCTTGGAGCACCGCGCGGTCCCGGCAGTGGCGTACACCCATTTCCAACCGGCCCAACTCACCACGGTGGGCAAACGCGCTACGCTGTGGCTCCAAGACCTGGCCATGGACGCCAAGGCCATCCGCGACACGCAAGCAACGTTGCCTTTCCGGGGCTGCAAGGGAACGACGGGCACCCAAGAGAGTTACTTGGAGCTGTTCGGTGGCGACCACGACAAGGTGCGAGAGCTCGACCGGAGGGTAGCCGCCGCGTTTGATTTCGAATCCATCCCTATCACCGGGCAAACCTACACCAGGAAAATCGATAGCCGGGTACTCGACTTGCTCGCCCAGGTCGCGCAATCTGCCTCCAAGATAGCGACAGACTTGCGACTTCTTCAGCACGAAGGCGAATTGCTCGAACCGGCTGAGAGCGAACAGATCGGCTCGAGCGCCATGGCGTACAAGCGCAATCCGATGCGGGCGGAGCGTATTTGCGCCTTGGCCCGCTACATCATTGCATTGCGACAGAACGCTGCCTACACCACGGCGACTCAATGGCTCGAGCGGACACTGGACGACAGCGCCAACCGGCGCCTCGTGTTGCCCGACACATTCCTGGCAACAGATGCGATGTTGATCCTTCTTGACAACGTCGCCCGAGGCTTGGAAGTCCGTGCCGCAACCACGCGTCGCAACACCGAGCGGGTCATGCCCTTCATGGCGACGGAGCGGTGGTTGATGCTCGGAGTGAAGGCCGGCGGAGACCGGCAGGCGCTCCACGAGGTCATTCGCCAGGAGAGTTGGGCCGTCACCGATGCGATGGAACACGGAGGGGAGAACGACCTGCTTGATCGCCTCGCGAGTCACCAGGAGTTCAGTGGGGTGGACCAAGCGGATTTACAAGCCGAGCTCGATCCGTCCCGCCATGTCGGCCGTTCTGCCGAACAAGTGGGAGAGTTCATTGAAGGGACTGTAGACACGTTGTTGGAATCACTCAGAGAATTCACCGTCGAAGAAGGGCAGGTCTCCGTATGACCGCAGGCCCACTCCTGGAGAGCGCACTTCCGCTGCCATTGCATCGTAAAGGCAAGGTTCGAGAGGTGTACGAGGTAGACGACGAAACCGTGTTGTTGGTGACAAGCGACCGGATCAGCGCGTTTGACGTGGTCATGAAGGAACCCATCCCCCACAAGGGGGCGGTGCTGACCCAGATCAGCGCCTATTGGTTCCGTGCACTCGAGTCGATCACACCGAGTCACTTCATTTCTGCAGACGCGAAGGAGATTGTGGAACGCGTCCCGGCACTCGAGGGACACGAAGACACGATCATCGGCCGCGCGATGCTGGCTCGCCGTACCACACCGGTCCTTTTCGAGTGCGTCGTGCGCGGCTACCTGTCGGGCTCGGCGTGGAAAGAATACGCCGCCACCGGCACGCTGGCCGGGGACCCCCTGGCCGAAGGCCTGGTCGAGTCGGATCGGCTCGATCCCCCCATCTTCTCCCCAGCGACAAAGGCCGAGACGGGCCACGACGTGAACGTGACGATCCAGCACGTGCGTGACGTCCTCGGCTTGGAACTGACGGACACCTTGCAACGGCGCAGTCTCGACCTTTACCTCGCCGGACGCGAGCGGGCGGCCCAACGAGGAATCATCATCGCCGATACGAAGTTCGAATTCGGACATACCAGCGCTGGAGAGCTCCTGCTGATCGACGAGGTCTTGACACCTGATTCATCGCGCTTCTGGCCTGCAGACGATTACGCGCCCGGCCGGAGCCAGAAAAGCTTCGACAAGCAGCCCCTGCGCGACTACCTCGACGGTCTGCGCAAAGCCGGCATGTGGGATGCTACACCCCCGCCGCCGACGCTGTCGCCGGAGACCGTGCAATTGACGAGTGACCGGTATCGCGACGCCTATCGTCGCGTGACCAACGAAGAATTGCCGTCTTGAAGGTAAGAGTTGCGCCGGAGGGAGTCCCATTCGCCACCGCAGCGTTCGTTTTGCTTGCGGCGCTCGGCGGCTGGGCGTGGGCAACCGATGGAAACTGGTGGATAGTCGCGGCCTGGACGCCGGTTGCCCTATGGGTCCTCGCCTTTTTTCGCGATCCCACGCGTACGGGACCCCGTCAACGGAGCCTCGTGATCGCCCCGGCCGACGGCAAGGTGGTGAGCGTCGAGGAAACGGACGAACCTGAATACCTCGGCGGAAAGGCCACGAAGATCTCTGTGTTCATGAACGTGTTCAATGTCCATGTGAATCGGCACCCAATAGCCGGGACCGTGGAGTATCGCGAGTACCGGCCAGGCAAGTTCGTCAACGCCACCATGGACAAAGCCAGCGAACTCAACGAGAGGATGTCGCTCGGCGTTCGGGGGGAACACGGGCCCATCATGATCCGACAAATCGCCGGCCTCATCGCCCGCCGGATTGTTACCGATCACGCGCCGGGCGACGTCGTCCAGCAGGGCGACCGGCTCGGCCTCATCCGCTTTGGGTCCCGGGTCGATACATTTGTCCCATTATCCGTACGAGTACAGGTTCGACCCGGCGACCGAGCCGTGGCCGGCAAAACCATTCTCGCGGAGTGGCCGCAATGAAAAAGCGCGGGGGCAGGGGCGGGGGCGGGAGCGGGAAACGCCGTGTGCGACGAGTCGTGGTCGTCGTGCCGAGCATCTTCACACTGGCCAATCTGTTTTTCGGCTTTTGGTCGATGGTACTGGCGGCGCAGGGGGACTTCTACCGGGCCAGCTGGTGGATCGCCATCGCCGGCATTCTCGACACGCTGGATGGCCTCTCCGCTCGAGTGAGCAAGTCCGGTTCGGCGTTCGGGGCGCAACTCGACTCACTCGTCGACATGGTCAGCTTCGGTATCGCGCCGGCCGTGCTGATGTTCTTCCTGCTATTCTCGACCCAAGGGGCCTTTGCCTGGGTGTTTCCATACGCCTTCGCGGTGTGCGTGGCGCTGCGACTCGCGCGGTACAACGCGCAGCGAGGGGAAGAGCACAAACGGACCTTCACCGGACTGCCGTCGACAGCCGCAGGCATGACGTTGGCCGCGTACTATCCGTTTACCCAGAGCGCGTTCTACCAAGCGCAGCTGGAAGGGCTCCCCTGGTCTCAGATCATGATCTTCCTCATCATCGCCTTGAGCTTGGCAATGGTGAGCAATGTGGGATACGCGCGGCTCCCGCGTATCGGATTCAGGACCGCCAGCGGGATTTCCGGACTGGTCGTTCACTTGACCATCCTGTGGTTCGCCATTTTCAGCCGCGACATCTTCTTCTTCCCACTGGGACTGGCCTACGTCAGTTACGGGCTGGCCCGCGGCGTCGTCCTCGTGTTCATCGAGCGAGCCGACGACGAAGAGACCGACGACGCCCACCCGGAGCTGGTGGTCCACGACATCGACGACCGCCTCCAAAAGCCGGCTCCATAGGGCCATGGCCCGCGGCGAATCACCCCGACAGCCGCGTCCAGGCTTTGGGGTTGGACCGCGAAAACCGTCCAGGATTGTGATGTCGTTCACTACCCAAGCGAAAAAGAGTGCTATCTTTCAGGAGCCAAACCCGGCTGAGAAGGTACGAAAAACCGCGCCCGAGGCGACTTTTCGCAGGAGGCTTAAAATGAAGTGGCGCTCTTTGGCGGTGGTCGCAGCGTCGGGGGTCCTGACCCTCGGTTGCGACAAGATTCCGTTTCTGGGAGGTGGTGCGGACGAGGAGGCCCAACCTGAGGCCGCGGTCCCCGCGACTCCGAGTCCGGCGCCGGCCACTCCGGCTGCCGCACCCGAGCCCGTACAGCCGGACCCCGACCCGGTACCGGTGCAGCCGGTCCGGGCCCGCACCATGCAGGTGGGCGAGGAACCCTGGTTCCCCAGCGACACCGGCACGGTGCGCCCAGGCATGACGTCGGACGAGGTCGTGGCGACATGGGGACCTCCGGTGACCGACCGAGCCGATGGAAACTGGACTTTTCTCTACTTTCGCAACGGTTGTGAGCAAGCCTGCGGGACCTTCGATGTCGTGATGCTCGAAGGTGGCCAAGTCGTCGACGCGATCGTTCGTGGTTTTGGGCACACGTATGCAGGCATCTCTTCCTCTCCACCGGACCGAGTGGCCGAGTACACCGCACCCACCGTTTCGGCGGACACGCTCGGAGTGATTGGATGACCGACAGGCCAAGTCGCAACGAAGAGGAGTTCTTTGCGCTGAAAGAGGCCGAACTGCTCAAGGCCCGTCGCGCCGAGGCGGAGCGGGAGCAGGACGAAGCGGAGCGCAAGACTCATTACATGAGATGCCCAAAGTGCGGACACGACCTCCAAACCGAGGAATATCACGGTCTGGAGGTTGACCGCTGCACGCAATGCAACGGAGTCTGGTTTGACACGGGAGAGGCCGAACAGCTGTTGGATGGGGAGCAGGCCGGCATGTTCAAGAGCGTGTTCGGCGCGATCGTGCGGGGCGTGCGGGGCAAAACCGCCACGCGATGAGGGTGATCGGAACAGATTTCCACTCTACAACAGGGTACATTTCGGTCGGAAACCGGCTCCTACAGAGCGGCGGGGAATCGTCGCTCTAGGCGGGGAATCGTCACTCGATGAACTCCATGCACGATAACGCAAGAGGCTCCTGAACATGTGCGGTGTTTTTGGCGCTTCCAACATTCCCAACGCGGCGCAACAGGTGTATATGGGCCTCTACGCGCTGCAACACCGGGGACAGGAATCGGCTGGCATCATCACCGTCGACGACGACAACGTGGCGCACGCCCATCGAAGCATGGGGCTGGTTGCGGACATATTCAGCACAGAGATCCTCGACAACATGCCGGGGTCCGTCGGCATCGGCCACACGCGATACTCCACCGCCGGTAGCTCGGTACTCTCCAATGCACAACCGTGCGCCGTGGACTACCACACCGGGCCCCTCGCGTTGGCACATAACGGCAACCTGACGAACGCGGCAGAGCTGAGGCGCGATCTCGTCAGCAAGGGATCCATTTTCCAAACGTCGTCCGATTCGGAGGTGTTGGTTCATCTGCTCGCACGGTCGGAAGCCCGCGAGCCCGAGGACCAAATTCTGGATGCGCTGGAGCGCGTGGAGGGCGCCTACACGCTCGTCCTCACCATCGGAAAGACGCTGTACGGAATCGTGGATTCGCGTGGGTTCCGACCGCTCGTTTTGGGGAAACTCAACGACGGATACATCCTCGCCTCCGAGACCTGTGCGCTCGACATCGTTGGCGCGACTCGAGTGCGCGAATTGCAACCTGGGGAGTGGCTCCGCATCGACGGGAACGAAGTACAGGAGCTTCCCCCACTGCCGTCGAAACCACACCGCCGCTGCATCTTCGAGTTGATCTATTTCTCGCGGCCGGACAGCGAGGTTTTTGGAGAGTCCGTCGATCGATTCCGGCGAACTCTCGGCCGCCGATTGGCCCAGGAGCATCCCGCACCGGGCGCGGACTGCGTTTTCTCCGTTCCCGACTCGTCGAACGCGATGGCGCTGGGGTACTCGGAACACAGTGGGATCAAGCTCGAACACGGCTTGATCCGCAATCACTATGTCGGCAGAACATTCATCAGCCCGGGACAGTCGGCGCGAACCGAGAAAGCTCGTATCAAATTCAATCCGGTTCGCGAGGTGGTCGACGGGAAGAGCGTTGTCGTTGTCGACGATTCACTGGTTCGCGGAACGACAGCGAAGAGTTTGGTAAGAATGATCCGGGATGCAGGGGCGAAAAAGATCCACTTCCGCTCATCGTCACCGCCCATTACCGGGCCGTGCTACTATGGGATTGACACTCCCACGTACGGTGAGCTGATCGCGTCGACACATACGGTGGAGCAAATCCGCCAACACCTCGGCGTGGACTCACTCGGTTATTTGTCCCTCGACGGGTTACACGCTGCCGTGGAAAGCAACGGTACCGGGTATTGCGACGCATGTTTCTCCGGCGCCTATCCCACGGCAGTGCCCGGCGCGGAGCGGCATGTACCGTCGATCGACATTCCAATCCCAGCAACGGTCAGATAGTCACGCACACCTAACAACCGCCGCCATCATGCCCAACGTTTACTTCTTCGCCAATGGACGGGCCGACGGCTCGGCCAAAATGAAGGATATACTCGGAGGAAAGGGTGCCAGCCTGCATGAGATGACGAGGCTCGGCATACCGGTTCCGCCGGGCTTCACGATCGCCGCGTCCCTGTGCGCGCAATATCTGACCGACCGCAAACTCACAGAAGACCTCTGCAACGAGGTCCACGAAGCCATGAGTCGCCTGGAGTCCGCTACCGGACGCGGATTCGGCGATTCGACGGCACCGCTCCTCGTCGCCGTCCGTTCCGGGGCAAAGGCTTCGATGCCCGGAATGATGGATACGATTCTCAACCTCGGGCTCAACGATCAAACTGCCGCCGCCCTAGCAGAGCAGACCGGCAACCCAAAATTCGCATACGATTCTTACCGGCGTTTTGTGCAGATGTACGCCAGCGTCGTGCCCGGCATCGGTCGAGGAAACGGCCGAGACCCAATCCATGACGCCATCGAAGCAGCCAAGTCTCGTCACAACGCAAGCCGAGAAATCGACTTGCCTGTCGACGATCTCAAGGACCTGGTCACGACGATGCAGGACATTATCGAGCGGGAGACTGGTGTTCCCTTTCCTCAGGACCCCTGGGACCAGCTGTGGCGTTCCATTGAAGCCGTCTTTCGAAGCTGGGACACCAGGCGGGCAATAGACTACCGACGCCTCAACCGAATTCCGCATCATCTCGGGACTGCCGTAAACATCGTCGCCATGGTGTTCGGCAACATGGGCGAGGACTCTGCCACGGGCGTGGTGTTCACACGAGATCCATCGACGGGAGAGCGGCGCCTGTTCGGTGAATATCTCGTGAACGCACAAGGCGAGGACGTGGTGGCCGGGATCCGCACCCCAGAGCCCATCGACTCCATGGCCGCCACACTCCCAGCTGTCTTTGACGAGTTGCGCACGACGTGTACCACATTGGAAGAGCACTTCCGCGAGATGCAGGATGTGGAGTTCACGGCTGAGCGGGGACGGCTCTACCTGCTCCAAACGCGGTCCGCCAAACGTACTGTCCAGGCGGCCGTCCGTGTTGCGGTGGATATGGTGCACGACGGACTCATCAGCGAACGAGACGCGGTGTTGCGGGTCGATCCGTACCAGTTGGATCAGCTGCTGCATGCCACGGTCGACCCAGACGTATCGATAGATCTCCTGTCAACGGGCCTCCCGGCCTCCCCCGGGGCTGCGGTTGGTCGCGTGGTCTTCGATGCCGATGCGGCGGTCGCGCGACACGCAGATGGAGAACCCACCATCCTCGTGCGCCGCGAAACCAACCCCGACGATTTTCACGGCATGGTTGCCGCAGTGGGCATCCTCACCGAACGCGGGGGCATGACGAGCCACGCCGCTGTCGTAGCGCGCGGCATGGGAAAATCTTGTGTGTGTGGGTGCAAGGAACTCCACGTCGATGAAGCAGAAAAGGCCTTCAGCGTCGACGGCCGCGTGGTGCGTGAGGGCGACTGGCTCACGATCGACGGATCGAGCGGCCGCGTCATCGCCGGCCGTGTGCCATTGATCGATCGGGCACCGAGCGCAGACTTCGACGAATTGATGACATGGGCGGACAGACACCGCCGCCTGCGCGTGCGTACCAACGCGGATACACAGGCAGACGCCAGCCGTGCGGTCGAGTTCGGAGCGGAGGGGATCGGTCTTTGCCGCACCGAACATATGTTTTTTGAAGAGGACCGAATCGATGTGATGCGGGAGATGATCGTGGCAAAAGACCTCGATGGTCGTCGAGCCGCCCTCTCGAAGCTCCTGCCGATGCAACGCCAAGACTTCCTCGGCATTTTCCGAGCGATGGATGGTTTTCCAGTTACCATCCGGTTGCTCGATCCACCGTTGCACGAGTTTCTACCACATGGGAGCGACGAGATCGAGGCTCTTGCCGAGAGAATCGACGTACCCTTTGAGCAATTACGCGGGTTCGTCAAGATCCTGACGGAAGTCAATCCGATGCTCGGACATCGAGGTTGTCGCCTCGGAATCACGTATCCGGAAATCACCGAGATGCAAGCCGAGGCCATCTTCGAGGCCTCGTGCGACGCCCAAATCGAAGGTGTTCGCGTCTTGCCGGAGATCATGGTCCCGCTGGTCGCCTATGTCGAAGAACTGGACCGACAGACCGCGTTGGTTCGGGAGACGGCGGAGCGAGTCTTTACACGTCGGGACGTTCGTGTCGAGTTCCTCGTGGGGACGATGATCGAGCTGCCACGGGCCGCGTTGACCGCAGACAAGATCGCTCAGACTGCGGAATTCTTTTCCTTTGGTACAAACGATCTGACACAGACCACGCTCGGATTGTCACGCGATGATGCCGGGCGCTTCTTGCCAACCTACGTCGAAATGGGCGTGATGGCCGAGGATCCGTTCCAAACGATCGACCGAGACGGCGTGGGTGCGCTCGTGGAGATAGGTGTCCAGCGGGGACGCCAAACGAACCCCAAACTGAAGATCGGTATCTGTGGCGAGCACGCCGGTGACCCCAAGACCGTGGCGTTCTGTCACCAAGTGGGCATGAGCTACGTCTCGTGCTCGCCGTTTCGGCTGCCCGTTGCCCGGCTTGCGGCGGCCCATGCATCGTTGACCACGGACCCGGCCGACCTGTTCGGCTACTAGTGTGGTGTCGCAGAAGTGCGTCGCGTATTACAGGCGCCGCAGGGTCCCTCCTCCCTCCTCCCTCCTCCCTCCTCCCTCCCCCACCAGCGCCCTACGGACTCACCGGCGCCTGCTGTTGGTAACCGAAATTCGGCGACACTACACTAGGTCGTCAACGCATGCTCCAACGCGGGTTCGAGTTGAGGAAACCGGAACTCAAACCCCGACGACTGCAGGCGTTCGGCTGATACGCGCTGACTTGCCAAGAGCAGCTCGTCGGCCATTTCGCCGAGCGCGAGTCGGGCGGCGACAGCTGGAACCGGTAGTACCGTCGGTCGTCTGAGCGCGCGGCCCAGCGCGTGCGTCATCTCACGGTTGGTGACCGGGTTCGGAGCAACCAGATTCACCGGACCGGGTAACCGTTCACCCTGATCGATGAGATGGCACAGGCCAGCAACCACATCGGCCAGCGCTATCCAGCTCAGATACTGATCGCCGCCGCCCACCACACCGCCAAGTCCCATCTTGAACGGGATCAGCATCTTCGAAAGCATCGTGCTGAGGGTCGGGCCGGTTCGGGGATGGATGACCGTAATGCCTGCTTCTCGGGCAGGATCCGCCGCGCGCTCCCACGCCACCGCCACGTCGGCGAGAAACCCCGTACCCGGACCGCTGTCTTCGGTGAGTACATCTGATCCGCGATCTCCGTAGTAACCAACCGCAGATGCCGAGATGAACATTCGGGGCGGTGAGTCCGTCTGTGCAAGTGTCTCACTCAAGAGGCGAGTGCCGCTGACGCGACTCCCTCGGATGCGGGCTTTCTTTCCAGACGTCCATCGCCCCTCGCCGATATTCTCACCGGCGAGGTGCACGACGGCATCGAAGCCGGAGACGAGAGCCGGATCGAGTGAAGAACCAGCGGGGTTCCACCGGATCAATTGGCCATCCGCGGAGGGCTCTCCACGTGTGAGTCCGACGACCTCATCCCCTCGATCGCGCAGCGCCGATGCGAGGTGACGGCCAATCAGGCCCGTCGATCCGGATATCAGAACTCTTTTCACCTAGCGACCATAACGCAAAAAGGGCGCGCCGCAATATTACGCCGCGGTCGATCCATTGACGGAGACTCGGAGCGCCCCCGACAGTCGCTTGCTCTCTCGACCGAGGAGGACCACAGCGGCGTTTGGTATGTCCCGGCGCTAGCCAACTGCCACGTTTCTTGCAGTTCACAATGTCGTGTAGGGTGTTTCTTGTCCGGTTTCCAGCCCCGGGCTTGGCGGGCGCTCGGCGGGTTTGTCGGTGGGGAGGTGGCAGGCGCTCGGAAGGATCGTGCGACGATTGCGGGGTTCCGCCCGCGTCAACCAAAAGCAGGCAACACCAACAGCACGTAGGCAAGCGCAATGATTATCTGAACGACCGCGAATGGCAGTGCCCTCTTCACGAATCCAGCGAACGACAGCTTCAGGTTGTGTTTGTGGATGATCGTGACGGCCACCAACGTCGATGCCGAACCGATCGGGGTGAGATTGCCGCCGAGGTTGGCCCCGAAGATCACCGCCCACCACAGGGGATCCGCAGCCGTGCGGACGCCGCCACCCACCACCGGAAGGTCGGCGACGATCTTCGACAGCATGGCTGCAAGCGGAATGTTGTCCGTCACAGCACTAAAGCCGGCGGCCGACACCAACACCGCCCCGATTCCTGTCGTGGGCCCCAGACCGATGACGGGCTCCAGCCCGCGGCCGATCAAAGCCAGCACCCCGGCGTGCTCCATCACGCTGATAACCACAAACAGGCCCGCGAAAAATCCCAACAGATCCCAATCGATGGTGCGGTAGAACGTGTCCACCTCGTGCTTGTATCGGATCAGCATGACCAGCGCGAACGTCAACGCGATAAACCCCATGCCGAGATCGTCCACGTACGGCGTAATCGACGCCGTCGCAATCGCGGCGATAAACAGGAGCAGCATCACCGCACCGAACCAGAAGAACGCACGGCTCTCGATTCCGTCGTTCTCGTCGAAGCCCTCGACAAGCCGCGCCGCCTCGGCTCGTTCTTCGTCCGTGCTGAGACTCTCGATTCCAAAGAGCTTCGCTCCGAGCAGTAGCGTGACGATCGTCGCCACCACGACGAACGGACTCGCCTTGACGAAGAACTCGATGAAGGTGATGCCTGCCGCGGTGCCCACGATGATGTTGGGCACCGAGCTAATGAGTGTCAGGAGGCCACCGATGTTCGTGAGCAACCCTTCGATGAGGAGAAATCCCAGCAACTTGTTCGACCGGTGGAGCTTGCCGAGCGATACCGCGCTGAGCGACCCTACGATGATCATGGCCGTCACGTTGTTCAGCACAGCGGAGAACGCGACGGTCATCAGCCCGTAAAACCATAGGAGCCGCAACGGATCTCCACCGGAGACCTTGGTGAGCTTGATGGCGATCCAGGTGAACAACCCCGACCGCGAGGTGACGTCGACGAAGAGGCTGGCTCCCAGGATAATCGCGATCACCCCCCAGTCGATGGCGGGGATATAGACCGGAATGTCGACGGAGTGTCCGCCGATGTCGTAGGGGCCGAATGGTAGCGGCAAGAACATCGACCCCAGAAACAAGGACACGATGCCGAAGAGCCCGACGATCAACGATTTCTTTGCGTGGATTTTTTCCTCGAGTGCGAGACAGAGGATGAGGCCGCCTAGGATGACGGCGAAGAACAGCGTCATACCCAGAGAGACTTCGTGTGGAGCGGCGGTCTCCTGCAAGGCTGGAAACGCTGTGAGCACCGTAACGGACGTCATCAATTAGAGCATGAGGAGAGGAATCTGGCGCAGTTCGATGGCCAGCGGATACCCGAGCCCGTGCATGGCCAGTTGCCCCTCGTCCTTGGTGTTGAACACGAGAAGATCGACCTGGTGTTCTTCAATCAGAGTCTGGTACTCGCGAATGTGCTGGCCCAGGCGAACAATGCTTACCACGTCGAGCTCGAGTCCTTCTTCCTCGAGCACCGTCCGGCACGATTGTATGTAGTCCCCGGGTTCCTTGAGCAGCCGCTCCAAGATTTCCTTACGGGCGTCGTCGGTTTCGATGGACGGAATCCGGGAGATCGTGTCCACGTACCGCTCGAAAGTCGCCGCGTCCTCGATGTGCGTGAGGAATAGTTTCCCGCGCGGCTCGGTGAGTCGCACTGCATAGTTGACGAGCCGCGCATCACCGGTCAGATGATCCGTCATCGCCATGACAACACGGGTATGCTGGAGGGCGTGATCCGATGCCCGCATCGACTCGGGGTGCGGCAACACCACAACCGGCGTCGTGGTAACCTGGGTCAGCACATCCACGTACTCACCGAGCGTGTAAGGCCATTTCCAGCTCTCGCTATGTAGGTGGCGGTAGGTGCAGATCAGGTCCGGTCGATGATGTTCGACGAGCCCAAGCAACTCTGGGACCGTGCCGAACTCACTGCTGCCCGCAACGCGAAAATCCGCGCCGTCCAGTACACCCAGAAAACTCGCGACCTGCTCCTGAGTTCGGGCTGCAGCGTCTCCCTCCTGGTCGGTCACAACCAGGACCGAATCGACGGCAATGTGCTGGTACTCGAACACCGCCTTGGAGGCGGCTCGAAAGACACTCTCGAATTGATCCAACTGGGTCATCGGGGGTGACCAGAACTGTTGAGAACGATGGCGATGGCGCGGCGCATGGTTCCTCGTGGCATTTGGATGCCTAGTGTTACGGTTCGTTCCAGGCCGCGTCAAGAACGGGGTCAGGAACAATACAGCAGCCAGAATGGAGGGGGGTACTAGAAAAACAAAACCCCCGTTTTTCCGGGGGTCAAGCGATGGAGAACGGCTATCGGCCGTCTAGGCGCACTGCGGCGCACCCTCAGTGGTCGCTGGAGCTTGTGCAGGCGCTTGGACGAAGATCGCGCACGTCTCGGCCGTACCGGCATGGGTCGCGATAGCGCTGAACCCTACTGGGGGGGTTGCATCGACGGTAATCGCGAGCGTCACACCCGCCGACTCCGTGAAGTTCAGAGCAACAGCGCTCTTGTCGATCGTATAGGTCGTGTTGTCGATGAAGTAATTTTCCTGGGCTGTAATCAGGTTGCGCAGGTCGGACTTCATGGCGGCCACATGCGCCCTTTCCCGGACCTTGTAGTACTGCGGGATGGCGATGGTTGCCAAGACCCCGATGATTACAACGACGATCATCAACTCGATCAGCGTGAAACCATTTTGTTGCCGCGCCTTGAAGGCCGATCCGTTTGTGTTCATGTGTACTGGATCAGGCAACAAGCGTGTGTATCGCCCCAGGGTTCTTGGACAGTGATTTGAAGGTAATCATTTCTACGCAGCCGCGTCCAGGCCGACGAAGTCGCGTCGCACTTGAGCCGGGCTGCGATAGTCGTACTTCTCCAGCATCCACTGCTCGTTGTACGTCCGCTTGAACTCGAGCAAGGCCAGGCGGAGCTCCTCGATCGTCTCGAAGCTCCGTACCCACAAGACGTTTTCCTTCAGCGTGCGGATGAAGCGCTCAGCGACACCGTTGCCTTCGGGCTCCCGCACGAAGCTCGGAGAGCTTTCGATGCCGAAGAACGCGACCTCCTGTTGGAAATCGTCGGCCAAATAGTTCGACCCGTGGTCGTGACGCAGCCGCAGCCCGCGGGCCACGCCTTCGCCGATGCCCCCGAAGCGTTCCCGGATGCCCTGGCGAATCGGCTCCAGGGCCTCGAAGCGGTTCCCGCGCTTGGCGGCATGGAGCCCGATGCACTCGGTCGCGCAGTGATCGACGGCCACGAAGACGAAGGCTGCCCCCTCGGCGACGGTCACGGTGGCCGTCATGTCCGTGCCCCACATCACGTCGGGCGCCTCGGTGGTGATGGTCCCGTCGTGCGCCTTTGGCCCGTGCGCGTGGCCCGCGCGCTGCGGGGCCTGGAGGCCGGACTCCCGCATCAACCGCCGCACCCGTTCCTGCGAGGTCCGAATCCCGTCGACCCGCAGCTTCGCCCAGGCCTTCCGGTACCCCTCGCCATGAAACGGCGAGGCTTCGAGCACCCGGCGAATGTGGGCCACCAGGACGTCGTCCGGGGCAGCGCCGATCGGCCCGCGGCGACGACACGGCGCAGGGGACCGTGTCGCCTGCCGCCGCGCATACACACTGGAGCGGGCGCGGTGCCACACGCGGCAGACCCGCTGCACGCCATACGCCCGACGGGTGGAGATCGACTGGGCGCCACTCATCGCGTCGACCTCCGCCGGGCCAAAGGGCCGCCGGCCTCCAGCTGATCCACCTTCGCGTACAGTAACTCGGTCTCCATCAGCAGCTCGCCGATCTTGGCCTGCAGCCGACGATGGTCTTCGTCCCGAGCATCCGGTGCGCGGCTCTTTAGGCCCGCCTGCCCCGCAGCCAGAAACTGAGCCCGCCAGTGCGACGCCCGCGCCGCCGTGATCCCCACCGCCCGCGACACCGACTCGAGATCCTCCCCGCGCAACAGACGCAGCACCACCTCACGCTTCCGCCCGGCCGAGAACCGACCCCCACGGCCGCGCCCGGCGGCCGCGCCGGTCGCCACCGATTCCTCAACGTGCTTCCTCATCTCGACACTCCTCCTGCGAGAACTCTCTCGCAATCAAGTGTCCAAGAAAACCCTAGGGCGCAGGACGTGCCAGGGATCATTTCGGCAGATTTTGGCCCTCCGAAGCGTGATGAGGGTCGCACGCTGCCAGGTTTCCGTGCTCTTGCAATTGCGCTACAGAGCCCACCAGCTGTCCTATCGCGGCCCCAGAAGCGACGCTTTAGGGATACTCAAGGCCAAAACCCCCAGAAAATCCGAGGGTTTTTCCTGGAGGCGCCGGAATCGATCCCAAATTGGTCTTCGACACGAGCCACCACCATGGGCGTGATTGCACAAAAACCGAGCGCAGCGCGACGGCGCAAGAGCAGCTTGCGTCCACCATTCGCGATGTTGGTACAACGAGACTTGCGGCTGCCGACTCAGTCCTCATGTCCCATCCAGCTCAAGTGGGACAAGAGCCTCGGTCGGGGTGGTGCCGGAGGTGGGACCCTTGTCTCAGGGAGGTGTCATCGGATTACTGGTTGGTGCGGGGGTCGGCGCGGTCATCGGGGTTGCATCGGGGGACGACCCGTCAGGTACGTTGCTTGGCGCAACGGCATCGGAAAAGGCAGCCATCGGTGCGGTCGTGTTTGGTATCGTAGGCGCCGTCATCGGGTACGCGATTGCAAGCAGCGGCGAGCATGATCGCCGCTTCGTGAGCTTAGGCCCACAACGTGACGGGCGGCTCGGGCTCGGACTGTCGGTGGGATTCTAGCGCGTAGCGAAGCCATGACGGTTGATGCAGGAACTTCTACACCGCTAACCTTGCAAGGCCGTCACCCGACTGATATGTGTATGCAGTTACGACTAAACTCCTGAGGGACTGTTTACCAAATGATCGACCTTGCTCGCTCTCAGCTTTCCTCCTTTCCATACTATTTGCGTCTACGCACGCTGATGGGCAAAGGGCCATGGCGTTTGCCTTACCGTTTGCGCTCATGGTCTTGTATCGCCCCAGGGTTCTTGGACAGTGATTTGAAGGTAATCATTTCTACGCAGCCGCGTCCAGGCCGACGAAGTCGCGTCGCACTTGAGCCGGGCTGCGATAGTCGTACTTCTCCAGCATCCACTGCTCGTTGTACGTCCGCTTGAACTCGAGCAAGGCCAGGCGGAGCTCCTCGATCGTCTCGAAGCTCCGTACCCACAAGACGTTTTCCTTCAGCGTGCGGATGAAGCGCTCAGCGACACCGTTGCCTTCGGGCTCCCGCACGAAGCTCGGAGAGCTTTCGATGCCGAAGAACGCGACCTCCTGTTGGAAATCGTCGGCCAAATAGTTCGACCCGTGGTCGTGACGCAGCCGCAGCCCGCGGGCCACGCCTTCGCCGATGCCCCCGAAGCGTTCCCGGATGCCCTGGCGAATCGGCTCCAGGGCCTCGAAGCGGTTCCCGCGCTTGGCGGCATGGAGCCCGATGCACTCGGTCGCGCAGTGATCGACGGCCACGAAGACGAAGGCTGCCCCCTCGGCGACGGTCACGGTGGCCGTCATGTCCGTGCCCCACATCACGTCGGGCGCCTCGGTGGTGATGGTCCCGTCGTGCGCCTTTGGCCCGTGCGCGTGGCCCGCGCGCTGCGGGGCCTGGAGGCCGGACTCCCGCATCAACCGCCGCACCCGTTCCTGCGAGGTCCGAATCCCGTCGACCCGCAGCTTCGCCCAGGCCTTCCGGTACCCCTCGCCATGAAACGGCGAGGCTTCGAGCACCCGGCGAATGTGGGCCACCAGGACGTCGTCCGGGGCAGCGCCGATCGGCCCGCGGCGACGACACGGCGCAGGGGACCGTGTCGCCTGCCGCCGCGCATACACACTGGAGCGGGCGCGGTGCCACACGCGGCAGACCCGCTGCACGCCATACGCCCGACGGGTGGAGATCGACTGGGCGCCACTCATCGCGTCGACCTCCGCCGGGCCAAAGGGCCGCCGGCCTCCAGCTGATCCACCTTCGCGTACAGTAACTCGGTCTCCATCAGCAGCTCGCCGATCTTGGCCTGCAGCCGACGATGGTCTTCGTCCCGAGCATCCGGTGCGCGGCTCTTTAGGCCCGCCTGCCCCGCAGCCAGAAACTGAGCCCGCCAGTGCGACGCCCGCGCCGCCGTGATCCCCACCGCCCGCGACACCGACTCGAGATCCTCCCCGCGCAACAGACGCAGCACCACCTCACGCTTCCGCCCGGCCGAGAACCGACCCCCACGGCCGCGCCCGGCGGCCGCGCCGGTCGCCACCGATTCCTCAACGTGCTTCCTCATCTCGCCACTCCTCCTGCGAGAACTCTCTCGCAATCAAGTGTCCAAGAAAACCCTAGGGCGCAGGAGCGCGACCTGCACTGAATACCGCTTTTGAAGGCGTTTTCCCAGCCCGGCGTTCGGGGTTTTTAAGTGAAACAAGCGGTGTTTGTGTTCTGGAAGTGTTCGCATGCCCGACGACGAGACCTCCTTGACGTCTACTTGACGGCGCAGACCCATGGTTGCTCGAGACGGGAAGCTCATGATGCAGAGGAAGTAAAAATGCGATTCGTTGGAAAGATTTCACGACTTGCCACAGCGCCCTTCATCCAAGGGCCTGTCGGGCCACGCCCGCTCCTCGCTGGGTTACTGATTGGTCTTACGCTCTGGGCGTGCGGTGGGGGTGGACCCACAAGTCCCGGTGAGGAGGAACCCGCGATCTCGTTTCTCAGGACCCGGTCGACGGGCTTCGCTGATCTCTTTGTCGTCTTTGCAAGCGGGGCGGGGCTTACGCAGCTCCTCGATAATACCCCAGTGCACCCATCCAACTGGAGTGGTGAGTGGACCCATCAGTATGAGTGGTCGCCTGACGGCAAACAGCTCGCATTCGCGTATATCGTGGGATCGTTTGAGCGGCTTGGGTTCGTGGATGCCACTGGCGGTGGGCTCACGGACGTCTCTGACTTAAACCCCCGCCTCGATATTCTGAACTTCAGTTGGTCGCCCGATCAAAGTCGTCTCACGTTAGCCCGCCTGACAGAAGTCTCTGTGGTGAATGCGGATGGTTCCGGTCTGCACGATATCGTTGAACTCTCCGTGGTCGCTACTGCTGGGTTGGTTTATGGGGCGCAATGGTCGCCGGACGGGACGCAAATCGCCTTCCATGGCCAGAGCAACAGTGGTGGGGTCGCGGGAACGTTGCATCTCATCAACCCTGATGGCGACGAACACGTGATACTGCCGGTCGGTGATGTGTCGCGGCCGCGTTGGTCACCCGATGGAACAAGGCTTGCCTTTTTCAGATCTCCAGAAGGCCTCCATGTAATCAACCGCGACGGAACTGGACTCCAGGCGGTGCTCGATCCCCCGCTTGTGCCGGGGGTGGGGGCGGGGGCTAACTTCGAGTGGTCCCCTGACGGATCACGTCTGGTCTTCCAGGCCGCCTTGCACTCGACCTTGGAGCCCTGCGGAGCGGTAGTAACGTGCTTCTATTTAGATGTGATGGTGGTGAATGCGGACGGCAGCGGGTTGGCCC
>CBDFJJ010000009.1:0-450640 GCA_965248285.1 Gemmatimonadales bacterium | reverse complement strand
GGGGCTGCCTTCGGCCAGGGTCAGGGTGCGTATCCGCATCAGATTGTAGACCGCGGCCGTGAACGTAAACACCCACCCGACCCGCGGGGTCCCGCGATGTCGGAGTTTGCGTAACAACCCAATCGTCTTGCCCCACCCGTAGATCTCTTCCACTTTTTTGCGCTGCCGTTGACTGATCGCATAGCTGGGATGGCGCGTCGTCCGGCCATCCACCGCGCTCCGCAACCGCGTGCGGTGCACGTTCGGCGTGACGTGGGGCGTCCAGCCCAACGCCCGCAGCGTGTCGACAAACCCGCACCGATCATAACCCTTGTCCGCCCCCAACGTCCGACGCCGGGCCGTCGGCGGTAAGCTCCCCACCATCGCCAGCGCACTCGCACACTCCGCCTCGTAGCCGGGCTGCGTCACGTCGGTCGCCACCACGAGCCCGTGCCGATTATCCATCAACACACTCGCCAAGTACGCCAATTGCGCGCCTTGCCCCCCACTCTTCCGCGTCAACCGCGCCTCCGGGTCCGTCCGCGACGCATGCGTCGCATTCGTCCGTTTCTCCTGGCGAAACGTCACGCTCGGATTCCCCGGATCATCGTCCGTTGGCGGCGGGTGCCGGCCTTCGGCTGAAAAACTCTTCTGACTCGCCCACGCGTCCAGCAAGGTCCCGTCGACGGTGAAATGCTCATTCGACAACAACGCCCGCCGCTCCGCCTCCTGTAACACTTCGGCCAGAAACGCATCCGCGATGCCCCCCTCGACCAGCCGCGTCCGATTCTTCGTAAGACCCGTCGGCACCCACACCGCGTCGTCCAGATTCAACCCCACAAACCATCGGTACAGGATGTTGTAATCGAGCTGCTCCATCAGCTGCCGCTCGCTCCGGATCGTATACACCACCTGCAGCAATAACGCGCGTAACAAATGTTCCGGGGGAATCGACGGCCGGCCCCGCCGCGCGTACAGCCGGTCCAACTGCGGCGAGAGCCGGGCTAACACCGGGTCCACCAGCGCCCGCAGGGCGCGCAACGGATGGTCGGAGGGCACCCGATCCTCCGCACTGATATAGCTGAACAGCGCCGACTGATTCGTCTTGTTCCCGCGCATCGTGGCACTCCCATCGAGGTCCCTCTACGATAAGAACTTCCGGCTCGCGATGCTATCGTCCATTACCCGACTTTTTCCGCAACCTGCTAGTAACTAGTAACCTGGATCGCACTGATTTATTCACCGCAGAGCGCGCAGAGAACGCAGAGATTGTTTTGCGGGTTATACACTCCAATCATCTCTGCGCTCTCCGCGGTCTCTGCGGTGATTATTTCCCCCGCCCAGCCACTCTTACGTTATCGTATTTTGTGAAAACCTTGACTAGGCGTACGCACTATCGAATAAGAGGAGTAGGATGAACATGCGATCGACCATTCCGACGTTAGTCGTCGCGGGCGCCTTGGCGGTCGTGTTTCCGGTCACAACCGTTGCGCAGCGAGGCGGGGAAGACGAGAAGAAAGACCTGCCGCTCGAGGGGGCGCGGACCGTCTCGTTTACCACAGACGAGGGGACCTGGATCTCGCTGGACGTGAGCCCCGACGGTCAGACCATCGTGTTCGATCTGTTGGGCGATCTGTACACAGTTCCCATCACGGGTGGCGGCGCCACGCAACTCACCAGCGGCATGGCGTTCGACGGGCAGCCACGCTTCAGTCCCGACGGCACGCAGCTCGTCTTTACGTCCGACCGTGACGGCGGTGAGAACGTGTGGGTGATGGCCGTGGACGGATCCGACACTACGCAGATCACCAAAGGCAAGACCAATTCGTACCGCTCACCGGAGTGGACTCCCAATGGCAAGTACGTCGTCGCGTCCAAGGGCGGGAACAGCAAGCTGTGGATGTATCACGTGGACGGCGGCTCCGGCGTCGCGCTGGTATCCGAACCCGACAACCTCAAGATGGTGGGTCCGGCTTTCGGCTCCGACGGACGCTACATCTGGTACTCGCAGCGAACCGGTAACTGGAACTACAACGCCCAATTCCCACAATACCAGTTGGCCGTATACGACCGGGAGACCGGTGAGCGGTTCACGCGCTCGTCCCGCTACGGCTCCGCATTCCGTCCCACGCTGTCTCCGGACGGCAACTTGCTGGTTTACGGCACGCGGCATGAAGCCGACACCGGCCTCCGCATTCGTGACCTGCGCACGGGCGACGAGCGCTGGCTCGCCTACCCCGTACAGCGTGACGATCAGGAATCTTCCGCGACGCGCGACGTGTTACCGGCGATGTCGTTCACGCCCGACTCGCGCGAGGTGGTGGCGTCATACGGTGGGAAGATCTGGCGCATCCCCATCGACGGCAGCGATCCGATAGCGGTGCCGTTCGAACTCGACGTGAGCATGGAGATCGGCCCGCTGGTCGATTTCGATTACCAGGTATCGGACGAGCCGACGTTTATCGCGCAGCAGATCCGTGACGTGGCGCCGTCGCCGGACGGAAGCCGCGTCGCGTTCGTGGCGCTCGACCGGCTCTGGGTCAAGGATTACCCTGATGGCCCACCGGAGCGCGCAACGCAGTTGGAGATGGCCGAGCATCATCCCACCTGGTCGCCGGACGGGCGCTGGATCGGGTTCGTCTCGTGGTCCGACGACGAGGGCGGGGGCGGGGGCGGGGGCGGAGGCGGGGGCGGGCACATCTACAAGACGCGGTCCGATCGGGGCGGCGGCACCGAGAGGCTCACTCAGGATGCCGGCTTCTATCAACGGCCGGTATGGTCACCCGACGGTGCCCGCATCGTGGCCATTCGAACGGCTGCGCGGAACTTCGAGGACGCCATCGCGCGCGGCGGCAGCAGCGCGGGCAGCGAGATCGTGTGGGTGGATGCAGACGAGGGCGGCCCCGTCACATCCGTGACCCCCGCCAGCGGCATAGTGCGTCCGCATTTCACGCAGGACGCCGATCGCATCTACGCATATCAGTTCGACAGCGGACTCATCTCCATGCGTTGGGACGGCACCGATATAAAGGAACACGTCCAGGTGAAGGGTGCCACGCTCCCCGGCGCCAGCAACCCCATCAACGCATCAATCATCCTGATGGCGCCGCAGGGGGATCAAGCGCTGGCACAGGTGTTGAGCGACCTGTATGTGGTGACCGTGCCGGTGGTGGGCGGCGACACGCCGCAGATCTCCGTCTCCAATCCAGACAATGCCGCGTTTCCGGCGCGCAAGCTGACCGTCGTGGGTGGACAGTTCCCCGCGTGGGAGGCCGACGGCCGGCGCGTCCACTGGTCCATCGGCAATGCGCACCTCGTTTATGATCTGGACGACGCCAGGGTGTTTGAGGACAGCGTTGAGGCTGCTGAGAAGGCAGAGGAGGCAGCAGAGGCAGAGGAGGCAGCAGAGGCAGAGGCTGATTCGGTTGCGACGGAGGAAGAACAAGAGGAGGAGGACGACGAGTATCGCGCGGCGGAGACACGCATCGAGATCGTCGGGCAGCGGGACGTACCCCAAGGGGTGGCGGTGCTGCGCGGCGCGCGTGTCATCACCATGCGAAGCGACGAGGTGATCGAGAACGCGGACATAGTCGTGCGCAACAACCGTATCGCGGCTGTGGGCCGCACTGGGGCCGTCACGGTGCCCGACGGCGCTCGCGTCATCGACATCAGCGGCAAGACCGTCATCCCCGGTTTCGTCGACACGCACGCGCACTTGAGGCCGATGTACGAGATCCACAAGACGCAGGTGTGGTCCTATCTCGCCAACCTCGCATACGGCGTCACCACCACGCGCGACCCGCAGACAGCGACGACCGACGTGCTTTCGTACGAGGACATGGTGGAGGCCGGCGCCATCTTGGGTCCGCGCATCTACTCCACCGGGCCCGGGGTGTTCGGCTCCGAGCAAATCCGCGACCAGGAGCACGCAGACAACATTCTCAAGCGGTACAGCGCGTACTACGATACCAAGACCATCAAGATGTACGTATCGGGCAACCGGCAGCAGCGGCAGTGGATCATCACAGCGGCGCGTGAGCAGCAGATCATGCCCACCACGGAAGGAGCGTTGGACGCCAAGCTCAACCTGACCAACACCATCGACGGCTATCCCGGGATGGAGCACTCGTTCCCGTTGTATCCTGTGTACAAAGATGTGGTCGAGTTGTTCGCGCAGGCGGGACGTACCTACACCCCCACTTTGTTGGTCGCGTACGGCGGGCCGTGGGCCGAAAACTATTTCTACGCCACCGAAGAAGTGCACGACGACAGCAAGCTGCGCCACTTCACGCCGCACGCCGAGATCGATCTGAAGTCGTTGCGTCGCGGCGGCGGGGCCGGACAGGCCGGCTGGTTCCGTCCGGAGCAACACATCTTCAAGCGCCATGCCGAGTTCGGGCGCGATCTGATCGCCGCGGGAGGACGGGTCGGTGTCGGCAGCCACGGGCAACTGCAAGGCCTCGCTTACCACTGGGAGCTGTGGGCGCTACAGTCGGGTGGCCTGCCAGAGCACGACGCGCTGCGGGTCGCCACCATCTTCGGCGCCGAGGCGATCGGACTGGACCAGCACGTTGGTTCCGTCGTGACCGGCAAGCTGGCCGACTTCATCGTGCTGAACGGGAACCCACTGGAAAACATCCGCAACACCAACACGATTCAGTACGTGATGAAGAACGACCGTCTCTACGAGGGCGACACGTTAAACGAAGTCTGGCCTCGGCAACGGCCGTTGGAGGGGATTCACTGGTGGAACGACGGGCCGAACGTGGCGGCGGGGATGAGAAAGTGAGAAGTGAGAAGTGAGAAGTGAGACGAACCAGTCGCGTTTGAATTGGATGGTGTCAAGGGGCCATCACCTGCTCCAATCCGGCAACAATGAATGTCCACTGCAAGATCATTTGATCCCTCACCGGCATTGCCCTAAGCCCAGCTTCTTGGGCCTCGCGCGCAACAATGGCGGCCCCCTCGTCTGATTGGGCTGCCGCATGCCAACGAACCCTTCGCCCCTTCCACAACTCCAACACGGGATCGGGAGGCCCCAATTCTTCTCCCACTCCGGGTGTGATGAACAGCGGCATCTCCGAAACCAACGTCAATGGATCTCCGCCCAACGATCTGACGGTCTCCATGGAGCTTGGCCGAAACCGAGATGCCGTCTCCTCGTCACCCAGCTCCAGGAAATGCTTGCGCATGTACCGTGAGTCGGGTCGCGTGGTGAAACCACGTCCCAGTCGTACGAATCCTTTCTCTCCGTTGCGCTCGACGTCGTGCAACACATATCCCATCTCGGCCACTCGGGCCGCACAACGCTCCTTTAGCGGTTCACAACGATCCTTCCACGCCTCCTCGATGAGAAACCATGGACCGGCGGCAAACCCAGTGCTGTGAAGTGAGGCGTGCAGGGCAAACGCGTCGGTCGAGGTGCGCCACCAATCATACACAGCCCGAGGTTCGGGGCGACCATCGTCTTCATCCTCTCCCTTGGGAAAGCCGAACTCGATGTCGTCGCCTGGTAATTCTCTCACGACGTGCCAACTGTAACGTCCAAAATCGTATATCACGTCGTCGCCGTCGTACCACGCACGGTTGACGGCCTCGCCGTCGGGATTCACATGAGGTACGATCCACCAGTCGTACCGTTCGACTAGCGGATCATTTGGGGGCAACATTGACAGGTAAGCGCAGAGATGCCGCAGCAATCTCGGCCCGACAGGCTCGTCGGCGTGACAGCCACCGATCAGGCTCACACGGGTGGTCCCCATGCCAAAACGAAATGCGCGAACGTCTCGACCCTCGCGTGAGCGGCCGATGGACTTGCCGTCCCTCTCCGACACGGGAGCCGTCGCGAGGATGGGCACGATGCGGTCTTCCATGAGCGGCTCAGCCGCTACCGCTTCACGGCAATGCCTTGCACCTCGAACCGGGCTTCGAAAAGTAGCGTGCCGACACCGACAAACGCCCTCGCTGGAAACTCTCTCGTGAAATACGTGCTGTAAACCGAATTGAACGCGGCGTAGTGTGCAACGTCCGAGCAAAACACCTGCACCACCACGAGGTCGTCCATCGTCATGCCCGCAGCTTCGAGCGTGCCCTGCACGTTATTCAGCACGAGTCTGGCCTCGGCCTCGGGGGTAGAGGGCACTTGCTGGTTCTCATCGAGCCCGATGGTTCCGGACAGATACAGCGTGTTGCCTACCAGCACCGCGCCGCTAAATGGCAGGGCGCTCGACTCGGCTGCGGACCGCGGGTTGAAGTAGCGTCGTACCTCCTGCGCCGACAGGTCAGCGGAAACGGCAGTGACCAGCGCGCCCGAAACGAGCGCCGCAAACGTTGTGAACCTCATGACTCGTACCTCCTGAGGATGGGAGATTGGTTTTCAGCTCCTTAAACAAGCTCATCACGACGTGGATTATTCACCGCAGAGCGCGCAGAGAATGCGGAACACGCAGAGAACGCATATGGTGGTTCTGGAAGGTCATTCCCCCAATCATCTCTGCGCCCTCGGCGGTCTCTGCGGTGATTGTTTCCTCGCTTGGCCACAGAGCGAGGGCGAAGCGAGTGGACTAGGGAGAAGATGAACCAGAAGAGCGCCGGGCGCGAGAGGGCGCGCCTACGCCAACCGCATGCGGTCTATCAGCTCAATGAGCCGCGGATCGTCGCGCACCGAGTCGAGGAAAGGGTCAACCTTGAGGTACGCCAACCAGCCCCTCCGCTCCTCGCGCGCCGTTTCGAGCCACCGAAAGGCCTGGTCGGCGTCGTCGAGGCCGAGGTAAAGCCACACGAATGCCACGGACGACACATAGCGTCCCCCGGCGGAGCGCTCGTGCAGCTCGGCGAGGAGTGCCTCGGCCACTCGTGGCTGACCACGCTTGGCCTCGAAGTACCCCAGACTCGCGAGCGCGTAGGCTGACCGATCGGAAAGAGACACTGCTTCTTGCAGCGAGCGTGCCGCATCGTCAAGGCGCCCCCGCCCCTGATGCATTAGGGCCAATCCCAAGATGCGGTGGTTTTCCTCCGAGGTCGGGTCCATTGCTACGGCTCGCTCCAGATGCTGCGTCGAGAGGTCCCAGCGGCGGGCCATGAGGTTGAGCCAGCCCAGCGACCGGCGGATGGACACAGACGCAGGATCGAGGGCCAACGCGGCCCTTCCTGCGGCGAGAGATTCCTCGATTCGCCCGCTTGCAGCAAGGAGCCAGGCGTTCCAATGGTGTGCAGTGGCGTAACGCGGATTCAGCTCGATCGCCCGGCGGAACCGTGCCTCCGCCGCATCCCAATCCCACTCGTCAATGAACGTGACCCAGCCCAGGGACGTATGGGCTTCGGCGAGAGATTCATCCAGTTCGAGCGCGCGTAGCGCTTCGGCTTTGGCACGCGCCATGCTCTCCTTGACCGGAATTTCTCGATAATCGAGTTGCAGCGAGTACGAATCTGCCAGACCCGAATAAGCAAGGGCGTACTTCGGGTCCTCCGCGATGGCTTGCTCGAAGTACCGGATGGCCTGTGGGAGGTCCAGGTTCCAGTAGTAGCGACCCTTCAAGTAGAGGTTGTACGCGGCGAGGTTCTCCGTGTACCGCTTGGGTATTGGGTTGCCTATGTGAGACAGGATCGTGCGGCGCAGGGTATTGACGATCGTCTGAGCAATGTCCTCCTGGAGCGCGAACACGTCCTCCATCTTGCGGTCATACTTCTCTGACCAGAGGTGTGTCCCGTCGGCAACATCGGTGAGCTGCACAGTGACGCGAATGCGGCTGCCCGCCTTGCGCACCGTCCCCTCCAGCAACGCCGACACACCGAGATGGGCACCGATGGATCGGACGTCCCTCTTCTCCCCCTTCAGGGCAAAGACGAAAGTGCGAGATGCGACCCGCAGTCCGTCGACCTGAGCCAGGGCATTAATCAACTCGTCGGTCACGCCGTCGCTGAAGTACTCGTTTTCCGGATCGGGGCTGGCATTGACCAACGGCAGTACCGCGATCGCATGGTCGCGAATAGACGGAGCCGCGACGTCGGTAGGCCCAGAGTCGCCTTGCAGTGCGGCAGCGGCAAGAGCCTCACCAAACTCTCGGGTGGACGCATGGCGGTGTGCGGGATCCTTGGCGAGTGCCTTTTTAAAAACCGCCTCCACCGGACCAGGTACATCAGCACGCAGTGTGCGGATCGGTGGTGCTAGTTCGGTTGCGTGGCGTGCCATGGTCTGCCGTGGGCTACCGCCCGCGAAGGGCGGCTCTCCCGTCAACATTTCGTAAACCACGCAGGCGAGTGCGTACTGGTCGCTACGGCCGTCCAGATCCTCATCTGCAGCGGCCTGCTCGGGACTCATGTAGGCTGGTGTCCCCACGGTCAACCCAACTCCAGTTAGATCGTCGCAGCACGCTGTGATTGCACGAGCCACACCGAAGTCGGCGACGAGAGGGTGCTCCGCGTGGAGCAAAATGTTCTCTGGCTTGACGTCCCGGTGGATCACATCGTGACTGTGAGCAAAGCCCAAGGCATCGGCCACTGCCCGAGCAATCTGCAGCGCGTCGCCAATCGGGAGCCGCTTCTCCCGGTTGAGTCGGTCCCGCAGTGACTCGCCCTCCACATAGGGCATGACATAAAAGAGGAATCCATCCGCCTCACCCGAGTCAAACAGCGGCAGGATGTGCGGATGGTTGAGGTTCGCGGTGGTCTCGATCTCGCGCTGGAAGCGCTCCAGACCGAGTGCCGCGGCCAGCTCCGGTCGTAGGACCTTGACCGCGACCTGACGACGCAGCTTGAGGTCGTCGGCGAGATAGACCGTAGCCATGCCACCCGCGCCGATTTCTTGCTGGATCTCGTACCGATCGGCCAAAGCTGCCCTCAGGCGCTCCACCACGTCGCTCACAATGCCCCCGCATTTACCGCCATACCGCCATACCGCCATACCGCCTTTAGATTGCGGTGGGCGAGTGCGGCTTTGAGACGGGCGAGAAGCTCTGGCATCCCCCAAAGCTAAGGCATCCCGCCGAGAGAGAGCGAGATTCGAGGGACGTGGTCTTAGGGGGAAATGGGCACTGAAAAATTTTGAATGTGGACGAGATCATCGGTAATCTGCGCCTGCAAGTCAGCAGGGAGATCCCTCTGCCGGTGTGGCGACGATTGGATGGCGTCATAGTCCTCGCCAATTGGACAGACTTGTAAGCACCGGCTGCAGCCGGTAAAGGCCCCTTGTCGGGAGACCGTCATATTGAACCACAGCAGCGATGTATCCGGCGAGGCAATCCGACGCTCGGTTTCACGCTCATCGTCTGTGGTCACCAGGCCACGCATGTAGTCAACGAACGCCCCAACGCCATAGGGCTGCGAGTGGACGGAACAGGCTTGACGATCCAGTCCTCGATAGGCAGATAAGGGTGTCCCGCGTGGGGCCGACGTCGGAATCGCGTCCGCTGGGCAAATGGCCGCACAGCGCCCGCATGCTTCCAATCCCAGGCACAGCTCATCGGCCAGCGGTGTATCCGGCTCCAAGCCGAGATTCGTCATCATACCGCACAAATACACCCGCGGCCCGAATTCCGGGGTCAACAGCATGTCATTGAGCCCCAGGGTGCCGAGCCCGGCCTCCACCGCCGCCAGCCGGAGATAGAGTGAGCCCTGACCAGCCGGCGTGTTGTCGAGTTCGTCGCGCGTCTTGAAATCCATGATCAGCGCCGGCAATACCACGGCCATGTATTCCTGTGCTTCTAGCTCGTAGGCCAGGTCTGCCGCCGCCTTTTCCAACACCCGATGCACCAGACCCGACGCAATTTGCTTGGGCCCTGTGTCGGCAGCGCCGCTTATGCCGACCGGGATATGCTTGGCTAGGACGCAAAACACCGGGAGGTATTCCGAGATCTGCGACGGCCGTACGTGTGACGGCAGCGTGGCGTCGAGCCGTTCGCACGTGGTCACACCCACCAGATCGATGCCCAGCACACGGGCAAGTTGTTGGAGGTCGTCTTTGGTCATGGGTCCGGAGGCCCCCTCCGCCCGCTTTCTACGACGGAGGGCAGTCCGGTAACGTCAAAATCTTGATGGCGGTTGTATTCGTCCTGGCGTTCCTCGGGGACGCCCTGATACACCATCTCGACCATATCGTCAACCACACGCCGCCGACATTCTCCAGGCGGGATATCCATTTTGCGGTAGGGAATGCGAATGATCTTGCGAAAATCCTTGGCTCCGGGCGGACAGACATAGAAACATTCAAAGCAAGCGGCAAAGGCGCCCAGCTTGTTGTTGATCGATTGCCAGAAGTCCTTCCAGTACACATGATCCAGAACCTGCGCGGCGTCGACCGGCGGCGAGGCAAACACAAGCTGGTGGAGATTCAATAGCAGAGGCTTGATGCCGATGCGTTCGGCGCCGCTGGCGCACGCACGTTTGTCCAGGGTACGATAGTCATTGACGTGAGCTCCTCTTGGGGCCCGCAACGGAATCGCCTGCGTGGGACAGATCACCGCACAGCGGCCACACTTCATGCCAGGGCAAAGATTGCGGTCGAGTTTCGGGGTCGGCTCGAGTTCCGCGTTGGTCATGACCACCCCGATGTAGACCCGAGGGCCATAGTCCGGCGTGAGCAGATTCAACTCCAGGCCGACGGTGCCGACCCCAGATTCCTCGGCCACCCATTTAAAGTCGAGCGTACCGGCTGGGGCGCGCTGCAAGTCCATGTCTGCCGCTTCAGGCGGGACCGGAATGCCCAGATGACCCCGGGCTTCTAACCATTCGGCCAGAACCATGGAGATTCTCTCCACCGCGTCCATGGCAAGATGCGAGTTGCTGGATTGCACGGGTATGTCACGGGTGGCAAACGAACCGGTCAACATATGTTTGACGAAGCAGATGAGGCTCTTCATGCCCGCAGCTGTGGTGGAAGGCTTCTGCAGATTCGGCACCTGCCCTTCATAGGCGTCGGCAGACACAACACCGACAGCGTCGGCACCTTGATGGCGCGCAAAGGCAAAAAGTTCCTCAGTGAAGGTCACAATGCGCTCTCCTTTGCCATCCTCTCGATCTGGACGAAGTCTTTAGTCTTGGTCTTCTGCACGTCCGGCGGCGTCATGCCCAACCGTTGGGTCAGTTCCTCATAATCGCTTCCCACCGGACAACTGTTGACGCATGCCGCGCAGCCCGTCAAAGACCCTTCTTTGACCATCAGCATCTCTTGCCAAAGCGCCCCGGTCAGACGGTCACTGATGCGCGCCCACATGTCCTCGCTGCGGCCACGGTTCGCAAAAATATCTCGGAGATGGGCCTGTAACTGGACCGGCCCCAGCGCCTGAGAACTGCGAGCGCAGGCCGCCCGATCCAGATCACGCATGTCGGCCAGCGAGGCATCGCGCCGTGCCTGGCGAGGGATGGCATCTTCGGGACAGACGGCGGCACAGCGTCCACAGTTTTCTAGCCCGAGGCAGAGCTCCTCGGCCATAGGGACGCCAGGTGTGATTTCCAGTTCGGTCAGCACGCCACCCAAGTAAACACGTGGGCCAAACTGTGGCGTCAGGAGCATGAGATTCAGGCCCAGGGTGCCGAGGCCGGCTTCAACCGCGGCCATGGTCAAGAGCGGTGAGCCTTGCCCGGCGGGGCAGAGGTCCAACCCGTGCCGGTCGCCCATATCGACCATCATGGAGGAGAGCGGAAACGCCGCCGCGTCGTGCTTTTCGATGAAACCGGCGAGGTCCACACACGTTTCATCGAGGCGCTTGAGGATCCGGCCGCCCCAGAACTGCTTGGTGCCGCCATGGTGAGCCACCACAAAACCCGCATAGCTCCGCTTGGCCACCACAATGACGGTGGGCATGTGAGTGGCCAGGCGCGATGGGCGGTAGACCTCGGGAAGCTTGTTGTCGAGACTCCTGGCCGAGGCAAACCCAATCAGATCAAGTCCGAGTTCGCGGCCTCTCTGCTGGATGGACTGTGCGCTCAAAGCCGTGGTCATGGCAGCTTCATGTAGGTTTCAATTGTCAGACCGCCAAACGTGGAGCCCCCAAATATAATGGGGTTCATAGGATTTAGATCGACGTCGCCCCCTCGCTTCTCCGTTGCGGAACGGTCGCTCGCTCTTTCTTTGTTGAGGCTCCCGTCACAAGAGGAGGAACCGAGAGGCCGCAACCCAACCACCGATCAAATCGTTCGCGCAGCGACCGATGGAGGGAGAAATACGCGCGCAACTATACCAGAACTGACGAACAAGAGCGCGATGATCAAAAACGTGGCCCGGAAGTCCAGCCAATCGGTCAGCAGCCCCGCCAACAATCCACCGACGACATAGCCTAGGTCGCGCCACAACCGGTACCGACCAACGGCACTCGCTCGCAATGCCGACCCTGCCAGATCGCCCACCTGTGCGATGAGCGTTGGGTACACGAGAGCGGTGCCGATGCCCAGGGCCACGACGGTGGCAATCCATTGGGCAAAGCCGTGCAGGCTCGTGAAACCGACCAGCGCGAGCGACTGGAGAAGCAACCCACCCACGATCAGCGAGCGACGTCCGATTCGGTCGGAGAGCGGGCCGGTGGCGAGTTGCACCAGGCCCCAAACGGCTGGGTACGTTCCGGTCAGCCAACCGATTTGTCTCAAGTCGAGATCCTGTCCAGCGAAGTAGATCGGTAGGAGCCCCCACACCACCCCTTCCTTGAGGTTGTTGATCAGTCCCGCTTGGTTCGCGGCCCACAGATGAGCGCGGGCCCAGCGATCTTGCCCGAACCGCCCCACCGAGCCGGAGGGGGGATCCGCGGCGCGCTCCAATTCGACGTGTGCCGCGGTGTCACGCGCCGCTAACAGCGTCACCCCGAACCCGAGCACGGCGGCGCCTAGAGCAATGAAGTACGGGGCGGGGCGTGGACCGTAGGCGGCCGCGAGGTATCCCGCACCCAGAGCCGCAGCCGCGACGGCCAGATATCCGGCGCACTCGTTCAACCCCATCACGAGGCCGCGCCGCCTCGGCCCCGCGAGGTCCATCTTCATGATCTGGGTCGTGGACCACGCGAGGCCCTGGTTGACACCGAGGAGCACGTTGGCGAATCCGATCCAGCCCCACGATGGCGCCCACATGAGCAGGAGCGGGACCGGAATACCAAAGCCCCAGGCGACCAAGAGAATGCGCCGTCGTCCGATGCGACCGGCGAGGTCGCCGGCAAGGAAATTCGCGATCGCCTTGGCAAAGCCAAACGCAACTAGAAAGCTGATCGTAGCCGTGGCCGAGACAATGCCGAATTCTGACGCGGCAAGCAGTGGAAGGACCGAGCGTTCCACTCCCACTACCGCGCCGATGAAAACGACAATGAGTAGCAGCGTTGAGATTTGCGACCCATTCTTGCGCACACCCAACTGGACGCTCGGCGCAGCTATCTCCTGTTCTTGTAGCACAGACCTCTCCCCCACCTTCCTGTCATTTCGGACCGCACGGCCGCGCCCGACCTCGAGCGTGCCGGTGTTGCACGATTAGTCGCCACGCAACTTCGTGGGACATGAAAGCGTGAGGATCCACCGGCGTCAAGGGCTGAGATCCTGTCGCGGATTGACGGATGCCTTGCCCTAGACCCGTCCGGGGAGTATGTCATCGGGGGGGTCGGTGACCGGTGACCGGTGACCCACGGCTACCACATAACGCCGCTTCACAGGGAAATCGTCGAGTGAATCAAAGAGATACGAGAGCGATGTCAATGCGAATCGCCTGGCTTCTGCTGATGTTAGCTCCGGTCGCATGTCAGAGCCCCGGCAATGAAGCCGCAGATAGGGCCGGTGGTTCATCCCCTGACCGAATGCTCGCCCGAGCCGAATCTTTGGAGCTGGACACCAAGTACGCGCCACCTCCAGGCAATGCGCTGGAGCACCACACTTCGGGTTTTGCGAAGATATTGTGTTCAGCTGTCTTTATTACAGGGCTCGACGCTGACTTCGCAGCAGAAAACATAGGGTTCTTCACGAGTCCGTATGAACAACGTGCCAGTGTAACGAAACGCGAGATCGACGCCCGAACCCAATCGGTCCACCTGACGCTTCCGAACGGCGTCACGCGCACCGCAAGGCTCTTGGGTGATCAGGGGTGTGTGACTCTGCCGATCGGCGAGGAATCTGCGTACTTCACCCCTGTGAACCTCGAGAGCAGCCTCCCCGACGCATCGATCGAACACTGGCCGATGGGAGACGTTTTGTCCGATGAGCCGCTCTCGCCAGAGATCGATACGGAAAAAGTAGCCCAAGCGGTGGATGCCGCGTTCGAGCCGGCCGAAGGAATGACCGCGGCGTTCGTCGTGACATGGCAAGGACGCATTATCGGTGAGCGTTACCGAGACGGCATCACTATGCACACGCCTCTGGAAAGCTGGTCCATGGGAAAGAGTCTGACCGCGACCCTCATGGGCATCCTTATCCAGCGAGGGATCTACGATCTTTTCCAGGCTGCACCGGTGCCTGAGTGGCAGGAGGAGGGAGACGAGCGTGCCAAGATTCGTATCGCCGACATTCTGCGCATGTCGAGCGGGTTGCGCTTCCGAGCTCCTCAGGATCCCGACTTCGACCCATCGATCGGCTATCCGGATCACCTTTACGTATACACGGGCAGTGCGAACTCCTTCAAATGGGCAGCCACCCGACCGCAGCAATGGCGACCCAACACCGTCGGTCGATACCGCAACTCGGATCCCGTGCTCATCAATTACCTCGTTCGTATTGGCGTTGAGGAGCAAGGTGAAGAATACTTGTCATTTCCCCAACGGGCTCTCTTCGATAAGATCGGTATCCGCAACATGGTGCTCGAGACAGACCCTTATGGAAATTTCTTGATACAAGGATATGAATTTGGCTCGGCACGCGATTGGGCCCGACTCGGCAACCTCTATCTTCAGGATGGCGTGTGGAGGGGCGAGCGAATCCTGCCGGAAGCGTACGCAGAGTTCGTGAGTACAGTAGCACCAGCTTGGGAAGCCGATGGTCGCCCGATCTACGGGGCTTTCTTCTGGATCAACGGAACCAACTCGTATCCGATCCCCAAAGACGCCTACTACATGGCCGGAGCCGGCGGCCAATACACGATCATTATCCCGTCCCACGATCTGGTAGTGGTCCGACTTGGGCACTACAGGGGAGGCGGCCCCGGCAATGAAGGCCTGAAGAATTCCCTGGCGATCTTGATGGAAGCAATTCCCAGTAGCAATTAGCTCGGGTTCCTCAGTGAACGAATCCTCAGGGCTGGCGCGCTCGTACGGGTGAGAAGTCGTTCGGTTGTGCCCAGAGGAGGATTGCACCCGTTTCAGCCATTGAGATCCGCACGCGGCGGCTCGCCAACGAGCGAGTGCCCCGCAGCTGAAGCGGCGGGGTGGCCCGCAGGCGAGCGTAAGGACTTTATGCGATGACTACATTTTGAGGATGACGAAGCCTTTGATCTTGAAGATTCTTCTCGTCGTGGCAGGTCTGGTGATCGTAGCGTTGGTCAGCGGTCTCATCTACGAGAAACTCGCCGAGAACCGCGATGCGGCGCGCTTTCCTGCGCCAGGCCGACTCTATGATGTCGACGGTCGGAAGTTGCACCTGTCCTGTATAGGTAACGGCTCACCGACAGTCGTTCTCGAAGCCGGCGGATCAAGCACGTCCACTCAGTGGGGGCCGCTCCAAAAACAACTGGCGGAGTTCTCACGCGTTTGTAGCTATGACCGCGCAGGTTTCGGCTGGAGCGACCCAAGTCCGAACGCGCTTTCTTTCGAGAACGGCGCGCGCGATCTCAAGACGCTGCTCTCAGCGGCTGACGTTGCGGGACCGTACATCCTGGTGGGGCATTCGAAGGGAGGCTTTCATGTCCGTACCTATGCCCGACTGTATCCAGATGATGTCTCCGGCATGCTTCTGCTTGATACTAATGAAGAGGAGCACACCTTCCCAAAGATGGAGATGCTAAACCGGCAGGCTGCCGGGGGTCGCTTTTCCGCTCTCCTAGCCAGGTTCGGTGTTGTAAGACTCATTCTGCGCTTCGCCCCCGGGGCGCTCCCCCTTCCCGGTGTTCCGGAAGAGATACGACCGGCGCTGTTCTCACAGCTGGCGAGTCCGATCCACTTTAAAACGGCTTCCCGTGAGGTCGAGGCCTTCCGTTTAACGCCTACGGCGATGCGAGTCGCGGGAGGATTAGGTAGACTCGGTGATGTACCGGTGATCGTGATAACTCACGGCATCACGTTTACGGGCGGAATGGCGTTTCTCGAGGAAGGGTGGTCGGTGGGGCAAGAGCGGCTGGCGGGTTTGTCTTCGAAAAGCGAACTACTCGTGGCCGAAAAAAGCGGTCATGGAATTCCGTGGGATGATCCGGAATTGGTCGTAGACGCAGTGCGGAGACTGATCGACAAGGCAGGGGATTCAAGGTAGCGAGTGGGAGACCTCGTTCGACAACTGTGAATGACTACCACTGTGAAGGGGGTAAGATGAATCAGACCAGACGACACCCAAACGCATTTTCGGTGGTGCACGCAGCGCTGTGGATCGGTATCGGCGGGATCAGCGTTACACCGGCCTCCGCCTTGGGCCAAGATCTTGAGTACATCGGCGGCGATTCCCGTCTGGAGTACCTCGGGCAAGAAGTCGCTCGACTCGCCGACCTCGCGAACGGCACGGTAGGGGTCGCGGCGATCCACCTTCAGACCGGGCGTGGCATGTATTTGAATCGCCGGGTGCGGTTTCCGATGGCCAGTACCTACAAAGTGCCCATCGCGGTGGAGATTCTGCATCGGGTCGATCGCGGCACCCTGCGCCTCGATAGTCTTATCAACCTCGAGCGCTCCGATGTCTATCGCACCGCGGGCATCATCAGCGACTTCCTGGATGACCCGGGTGTGATGCTCTCAGTTCGGAACCTACTGGAGTTGATGCTGCAACTCAGCGATAACAACGCGACCGATGTCATGTTCCGCACGGCGGGCGGGTCGGAGGCCATTACGGCGAGGATGCAGGCGGTCGGCGCCGGTGGAATCCGCGTCGACCGTCCAACCTGGGGCATCATCTCCGCGTTCCTAGGGCGCACCGACGTCACCGAAGACAATCCCGTGCTTCCCGACGAATTCCGATCCATCACCGATCAGGAGCGAAGCGACCAAGCCCGCGCCAGAAATACCGCGAACTTCAACAATGACTCGCGCGACACATCGACCCCGGAGGCAATCGCCACGCTCCTCAGCAAGATCTGGAAGCAGGAGATTCTGAGTCCGGAGAATTCCGAGCTCCTCATCGACATCATGTATCGCTGCCGTACGGGCGAAGGGCGACTCAAGGGACTGTTGCCTCCGGCGACGCGGGTCGCACACAAGACCGGCACCATCGGTGAGACGACCAACGACGTGGGGATCATCGAGTTGCCCAATGGAGCCGGGAACGTGGTCACGGTGGTCTATATCAAGGAATCCAAACTCGAGGACAATGCGGCGATGGAACCGGTCATCGCCCAGATCGCGCGGGCGGTTCACGATTTCTTCGTGTTCAACCCGTAGCCACGGATCTCACGGAAACAAGCCACGGACCTCACGGAAACAAGCCACGGACCTCACGGAAACAAACTGATCAGCGCTGTGTCGAGCCACGGATCTCACGGAAACAAGCCACGGACCTCACGGAAACAAACTGATCAGCGCTGTGTCGAGCCGCGGATCTCACGGAAACAAGCCACGGACCTCACGGAAACAAACTGATCAGCGCTGTGTCGTTACCGCGGGTTTCCGCGCGATCCGTGGCTGAGTTTCCCCTGCAATCAGTGGCTAGCTCCCAGCTCTCGCAGTGTACTTGTCAACACCCGCACCTTGGCCGGGTCACGCGAGCCACCCACTTCGCCGCTGAGGTCGGTGGCCAGCTTGGTCAGCGTCTCACGTCGCATATTTCCCGACCCGCGTTTGGCATTGGCCAGCTCCTGACGCAGCGACGCAATACGTGCAGCGGACAGTCCGTTGGACCGCTCGAGCTGATCCACGTACGCCCCGGCAAGCGCAAACGTCGCCGGCCAGACGAACTTGGGCTGCATCTGAGAATTCATGTAGTCGAGCCTGACCGATTTGGCCGCGTCGATTTCGTTCTGCGAGAGCGAGGCGCTCGGCACCAGCTCGAAGATGTCCAGTCCGCGCGCGATTTCCGAGTTCACGATGACGCCGTTGTACCAGTACACCGACCAGCTCCCGCCGCTTGCCATTCGGGTCGCATCCACCGGGCCGCGGTCGTGGTAGGCGATCTCCACAAGATTCTTGGGATCGGTCCAGTCGAAAATCGAGATCCCGCCCTGATACCACCCCTGCACCATCACGTCGCGCCCGGGGATGGGGATCAGCGAGCCGTTGTGGGCGACGCAATTTTCCTCTGACGTCTGCGGGGCCGGCAATTTGTAGTAACTCTGGAACCGCATCCGCCGACGCTCCAAGGTGAAGATGGCGTTGGCCCCCCACTCATAAGGATCGGTGGCGCGACACTTTGGCTGGCCCCCACCGCCCCACTCGTCAGTGAAGAGGATCTGGGTGCCATCGTTATTGAACGTCGCGGAGTGCCAGTAGGCGAAGTTGGAATCGCTGACGGCACCGATGCGGACGGGATTGGTCGGGTCGCTGATGTCGAGCAGGAATCCATAGCCCCCACAGGCACCACCCGCCAACCCGATGGCCGGGTACACGGTGATGTCATGGCATTGCGTGGGACCGGTAGGCGGGCCGTCTCCTGCACCCACCATCTGGGCGATCAGCACGGGGATATACTCGCGCAGCGTGGCGCTGTCCGCGCCGGTCGGGGCACCACTGCCGCCCCGCGCCCTGACTATGCTGTCCAGCATCATCGCTGCGAATTGGTCGGGCAGCACCATCGTCTGCCCCGGGACCTCTGCGATGAACGCGCCTCGTGCCCGGGCCGTCTCGATGTCGGCCAGGTCTTCAGGCGCCAGGCCGTGCTCCGGCGGGGCCACGAGGTCGCCGAAGATCCGCGGAGAGGTCACGATCGCCGCTTGCTCGGGGTGCGCGAGTGGCACCTTGATCACCTCGATCCGGAAGAGCGCCGTGTTCGGATCCTCATCGAGGGGCGCGCCGGAGCAACCCGCGAGCTCCTCCGCCGGACGCACCGGGGCGGAGCCGGACACGTAGACGTACACGTTCTCGTCATCGTTGGGGTCCTTCAACACCGTGTGGGTGTGCGACCCGCGACAGGTCTGCACGTTCGCGACGTACTCCGGGTTACGAATATCGGTGATGTCGAAGATCCGGATGCCGCGCAGGCGGTGATGGCTCACCACTTCGTGCACGCCCTCGCTACTACAGTCGAGCCGGCCGCCCAGTCCTTCGCCCGAGACGAAGAGCAGGTTCTGGTAGACCGAGACATCGCTTTGCGATGCCGGGCACACGTGCCCGATCACGAGGAACGGCCTGCGGGGATTCGAGATGTCCCAGACCTGAATACCGTTGTAATTACCCTGGATGGCGTAGTTGCCGATGAACGCCAGATCCGAGTTGGAGACACCCACGAAAGGTTCCGGCGGCGGGGTCTGCGACACCAAGCGGAGGTTCCAAATCGCTTCCTCGGCGTCAAACAGCCCTGCCCCGAGCCCGATGCGGGGATCCGGGCTTGGCGGCCTCGCCATGGTACGTGCGGGGGTCGCCCCCGCCCCCGTCCCCCCTGCTGAATAGGAGGAAGCGCATCCGGACAGGGCCAATCCCGCCGCGAGTGGGAGAAACCACAACCGGCTGGTGGCCATTGCAGGGGCGCGACGGCGCGCCGAGGTGGTGAACGTCATCAGGTTATCCTCATGTGGTTGATGTCTCGATAATTATTGGACGCCGCCCGGCGTGGGCAGCGCTTTGAGCATGCGTCTCATCCGGGCAATCTCGGTGATCTGGTCCACTTGAATGTCGGAGCCGAGCTTGAAAACCACTCCATCCTGAGCGGCGCCATCGGTGCCAAACAGGTTATGCACCATGGTGACGGCCCCCTGATGGTGCTGGATCATATAAGTAAGGAATAGCCGGTCAAAGTCCCGGCCACTGGCGTCGTCGAGTTCCTGGATCTGTTCGGGCGAAAGCATGCCCGGCATATGCATCACGTAGTCCGGGCCGTGCACCATGAGAGTCGTTCCGGTGATTTCGACCTCGGGTACCGGCTGGCCCCTGTCGCGGAGCCAGCCCTGCATCGTCGCGATCTCGTCTTGCTGTGCGTTGATGATGCGGGCGGTCAGCGTCCGCACCGCATGGCTTGCACCGTGGGTTGGGGCGAGCGCCGACATCACCAACGCCTGTGCGTGGTGGCCGATCATTCCGGTCATAAAGTGCACATCGGCCTCGGTGAATCGCGTGCGCGCGCTGTCCATCCGCGCGCGGTACAGGGCCTCGAGCCCGGCGGTCTCGACGGTGGTTTCGGGCGCGGGGGCGGGGGCGGTTTCGGCCACCGGCACAGCGGCGGTGCTACACGCTGTGATCGCAACGGCTAGCAGGGTGGCAGCTATCGGATGCGTGAGTGGCTTCATGCTCCCTGGCAACGAGAGGGACTCGAATGGCGAACGAATCAAGAAGATAGTATTCACACACTCTCCTGCTACCCTTGACACCCGCCCTCGAAACCAATATATAACCATATGGTTATGAATAGTGGGCAGCTGAATCTGGTCTTTGGAGCGCTGTCGGACCCCATTCGGCGCGGAATCCTCGAGCAACTCGCTCAAGGCGAAACCAACATCAGTACGTTGGCTGCCCCCTACGAAGTTTCGCAACCGGCGGTATCGAGGCACCTGCGAGTCTTGGAGCGAGCCGGTCTCATTGTGCGTACGCGTCAGGGACGCGAGCATCAGATTCGCGTGAACCCGGTCCCAATCGAGGAAGCCCAGGGCTGGATCGGCCATTATGCGCGGTTCTGGAAGCGGCAGTTCGACGCAGTCGATGTTTACCTGAAGGAGCGAGGCAAGGTGAAGCGATGAACACGGAGCTCAAGTACGAACACGGGACCCTGATAGTCACGCGCGTCTTCGATGCGCCGCGCGAAGCGGTCTTCGAGGCCTGGGTCGAGACGAGCAAGGTGGAGAAGTGGTGGGGCTGCGCCCAGACGACGAACGTGTCGTCGGAGATCGAACCGCGGGTCGGAGGCAAGTACTGCCATCGGATGACGCTCGACGGCGTCGGGGAGCTCCCGATGACGAGTCGGTTCACCGTCTACGAACCGCCGGCCCGGCTGGCCTACGTGGAAGAGGGTGACGATTCGAACCCACAGCGGGTGACGGTCGATTTCATCGAGCGGGGTGACCAGACCGAGGTGCGCCTCGTCCACGAGAACCTTCCGGACGAGTACAGCGAGTTCGTCAAGGCCGGGTGGACCGCGGCGTTGGGCAAGCTCGCCGAACAGTTGGCGGCAGAGGTCGCGTCCTGACGACGAGAAGGAAACCGGCCGCCGCCAAGACGACGGCGGCAGGGACCATCAACCCAACTCCAGATTAGCCACGGAAACCACGGAAATCCCACACCCCCCCCCGGAATTTGGGTTCCCCACCCCCCACCGAGTGATCGGCAACGTCGAGGAAGAAACCCGGCACGAGGTTGGGGGGAGGGGAACCACAAATCCGGGTGTGGGGCGGGGGTCCGTGGTTTCCGTGGATTCCGTGGCCATTCAATCGCCGCTACGCGCGCCACTCCCACGCGGCCTTCCCCGGAAAAAGCCGGATGAACCAAAAAGAAAAGGACCTAGGCACTGGCGGCGATCCCTAGTTTCGGTTACTACCGCCGCCACCGATGGGATCACCCGCCGGTATCCGCAGCGCCGGACCGGGAATAGTACTCTCCGCGCGGTTCTCCCACCGCGTGATGTCCGCCGCGACCATGGCTTCGTGGGGCGATTGCTCGGCTTGCGTCTCCAGACGCTCCGCGAGCCGATGCAGCCTATGGGAGAGAACGGCTCGAACCTCCGCCGCGCTGTCGTCACGACTCGCTTGTACCATCATCTCGTCCACGGTGACCCGTTGGATCGCGTTCAGCACCTTGGCGCGGTAGTCGTCGGCAGGTGCGGGCGCGTTCCACGTGACCTCGATCAAACGGTCAACGACCTCCTCGACATCCGGATAGTTTCCCATGCTTCCGAAAACCAGCAATCGCGCCAATCGTTGGGGGTGCAACACCTCCTGCACCGAAAAACTAGCCGCCGCTTCCGCGGCGCCGATCGGATCGAACAGGAGTTCGGTGTACCCCGCGAATGTTTCCCCTTCACCATACCGAAACGCCGGCGGTGGGATCATCTCGACGATTCGCTCCGGCAACGCGAGGAAGTTCACCGACAACGTTGAGAGCACGATCTCGAGCGCCTCGCGTTGCTCGTCGGCGGGAACTATCCTGAACGGGGTTTGTCCGTCACCGCGCAAGGCATTACGGTAGTCCGCGCCGCCAAGGCTCTGCACGGCCGCCCTGAGCTGAAATCGGTGGTGCATGTAAAGGGGAAGCAACACGAACTCGAGTGAGGAGAGCGGCTCGCCGGAACGGATGACCTCGGGACCGAAATTTGCCAGACCGATGCGTCGCACTTCGATCTCGTGCTTGAGATGATCCACGAGGTTGGCGCCGTTGTCCCATACGGACGCGAATTGATGCCCCGCCCCGATGAAGTTGTTGTTGGTGTGTCCCATGTAGATGAGACCACGCCGCATCCCATTATTGGTAATGCTCTGGAGTGCCTCGATTTCGTCGGTGCCGGCGGTGAAATCCTGATAGAGCCACGTGACGGAGAGCATGTCGTACTCACCGATGCGGGGCACATACGAGTTCGAGAGATCGAGTTCTCCGTCGTCGGTGATCTCCACCAACGGCGCCGGGTAGTCCATCACGCTTTCGCGCCCGTAAGAACTCGCGAGGTAGTTGTGGGGGAATCCGAGCGTGTGCCCCACCTCGTGCGCCGAGAGTTGTCGCACGCGGGCAAGTGCCATCTCGACGGCGTCGGCGTCCTCGGCAACCTGAGCCAAGTATTCGAAGCCCGGGGCGGCCGCCAATCCACACGCCTCGTAGTATGCCCCTTGCCCTGGCATGAACGGCGGCGTAACGCCTTGGCCGTGCAGGTAGTCCTGTCGCAGGCGTAAACTCCCCAGGTTCACGTTACCCTTGATGATTTCACCGGTGCGGGGATCCACGACCGAGCCTCCGTACGAATAGCCGCGGGTGCGCCGGTGAGTCCAGTGGATCATGTTGTATCGGATATCGTGGGGATCGGCGCCTTCCGGCAGCAGCTCCACGCGGAACGCGTTGATGTATCCCGCTGCCTCGAACGCATCGTTCCACCAAGATGCCCCTTCTATCAACGCGCTCCTGATTGGCTCAGGAACGCCGGGATCGACGTAGTAGATGATTGGCTCCGCCGGTTCCGAACGAGCCGCGCCGGGATTTCGTTTTTTGAGGCGATGCCTTGCGACCCAGCGAAGACGCAGGTCCTCGTCGATGGGCGTCGCGTAGTCGTAGATCGTCGGTCCGTTGGTTCCGACGCGCGGATCCGTCACCCGTGGTGTGTATCCGTCATCCGGGAGTTGAACGAAAGAATGGTGCTCCCTCAGCGTAATGGCGTTCCCGGATGCGGCCACTCCCCTCACGAGTGGTCCGGGGGCACTGCTCGTGAACGTGAGGATTGCCTCGACCTCCGTGTTTTGGGGAAACGATTGTGTCCGCTCCATGCGGATAACACTGCGGCTCGAGTCGAGCTGGAACTGACCCTGCCCCCGCCTAGCGATCTGGTCCGTCACTCCCCGCACGTCACGCAAGAAGAAATCCGTCGCGTCCACGAGAACCGACCTGCCCGTTTGTGCCACGACGTCAAACCCCCATTGAACCGAAGGGGCGAACGCATCGCGAACCGCCTGAGCTTCGATCGGGTTGTCACTCCGTGCCCGGAAACGATAATTGGGTTCCATGAGAAGAACTCGGGGACCGATCTTGTTTGCCTTCAGTAGGTACGTCCCGCCAAGCTGGCCGCGATCGATCCCAATCGGATTGCTGCCAAGGCCCGACGCCATCGACACTTGATAGAGGAACTCCGTATCGAGCTTGTCGATCTCCCAGTACAGCTTTCCAGTCTCGTCGTCCCAATAGAGGTTGAAAAACCCCTCTCGAGCGGTCATGCCGGCTGTCTTGTCTGCGATTGACGGGAGCTGCCACGCCTGAAGAGCCGTTGTCCCTCCGGAAAAAAGCCCAGCCAAGAGCGCGCAGACTGCCGCGAGTTGCGACCCAGACTGGATCCACGCATTTCGTTTGCACGATGTCGTCATCATTGATGCCTCGCGTTTCTTGTTTGACTTACACAACACATGTTTCAGCTCCGCGAAGTGAATCGCTTCCTCGGTGACGGTCACCAGCGGATCACTGGTTATGACGTAAGGATCGGCTTAGGCGTGTGGCAGACCGACTACGGCGAGGCGGTCATCTTCGACGGCAATGCCCGCCTGACGGAGAGTTTGGATTTCTCTTTCGACCTGGCTTCCCAGCCTTCGCTGCACCAGTACGAATGTACTGCGCTCCGCACCCATCGCTCAACACCGTGGCCCGTCATCCACTCCTGCACTCCCATTCGTCCGGAAGTAGCGTGATCCATCCATGTACAGCTTGCTGCCTTTCCACTCGAGCGCATACTCCCACACGCGCCCGTCACGAAGCGTGAGCTGGAGATACGGATCATCTCCATTGACGACCACGTCCCACGTCCCCATCCCACGTTCGATACCGCCACCGCCTGCCGTGACATTGTACGAACCGCCACCGCCCCCATCGATCGACATGGTGTTCGCGTCGTAGTAGCTGAAATACCCGGCCGGGCACACGTCAACAATGGTGCGTTGCGAACCCCCGGCGGACGCTCCGCTCGCGTCCACCCCGGAGTAATAGCTCCACATGTACGTGAGGCGCATGCCGGATAGATCGCGCTTCCATTCCATCGTAATGGGCGGGGCCTGTGGCGTGGTGAACCGCAGACTCTTGGCGATAGACTCCACGAACGCAACGTAGCTGTCGCTGTATGCATCCGGAGCGACCGCCGCGATGACCACCGCGCCCGTCTCGAACTCTGGGAGGAGACCTATTGCGTAAGCCTTGGCTGGGGCACCGTCGAGCGTCCCCTCCAGCGTGGCGGCTAGGCCACGGTCCGCGAACGGCTTGGGCTGCCCGGTGAGCATGAGGCGCGTGTTTTCCTCGACAATTCCTTCGCGCACGCCTTCGCGGAGTTGGGCGATCGACGTGGCCTCGTGGGGCATGACGGCGATGATTCCCTTGTGGCTGTCGGACCCCATCACAAAGATGCTGCCGTCCTTTTGACCGCGCCAACCTTCGGGCACTGAGAACCGGATACCCCAAGTGGGATCGCCCAGTTCGTTGGCTCCCAACGGCCCCACCCCTGCCCCGGTAACCGCGGGACCAGGAGCCGTGTTCGCCTGCCTCTGGAGACGAATGGTCTCCTCTGCGGTGGTGATCGTCAGCCAATCGCCAGAGACCGTGGCCCGAAATCCTAGCGCCTCACCGAAGTAGTTATAGATCCCTTGAATGGCGCTCTCGGAGATGGGCTCTGCAGCGATCGTGAACGTCTGACCGTCGACGGTCGCCCGCCCTGTGTAACGGCCGTTCGCCACGGACAGGACAATGGTGAGCTCTGCGTTGGAGAACGTGCCGACGAACGGGTCGGTTTGAGCTACTGACTCAGCGGGCACTGCAACCGCCAATCCCAAAAGCACAACCGACGAACGATAGGATACCATCAGCACCTCCAGAACATGCTGAAATCTATATTGCCGATTGGTGCCGTAGAGGTCAATCCTGGGCGTGCGTTAGGGCCGATCCATGCCCTCCATCTTCGACTCTCGGACCCTGTCCGCGCGGACCACCACCCGTCATCGCGCGTGTCGATTATATCCCGACGTCCAGAACATGTTCATCAGCAATCCGCAAGGTCGGTCATAGAATTCACGCGGCGAAGGACTTCCGATTTCCTTATTGCGGAGCTACAACCCTTTGCAATATTATGACAAGACGAGCTATCGGATGAAGTAGATGGCAAAAAACACCGTTACACTTTCAGAGCTGCAATCATTGTCGGGCCCGCAATTTGTTTTTGCTGCCCCCAGGGTGGCACAGGCGATGGCATTCTTGATTGTCCTGTGAATACAAACACCGCCCTCAACCTCCTCGGGCCATTGGCATCCCAAGCGGTGCAACGCCGTTACATCGTTGGTGGAACAAAGGACAGCTACCTCGTTGCAGGAGACGTCCTCAACGGCGGGGATTACTTCCTGTACCACCCTGAGTTGGGCCTGACTCAATCACGTCCCAGCGTCCAAGAGTTCGCCCGCGCGATAGAAAAATGCGCGGGGAAGCTTCGACTCGACGATGTATCGGTCTCCAACGAGACGCTTGTTGAGCAGGATCCATACTGGGCTAGAATCCGAAATGCCGCCAAGGCCGTGCTGCAGGAGATGGGCGCTGATCTCGAGGCCTGGGAACGCGGTCAGCTCGAGGGTGACGCCGGAGTGGCTGATCAACCCCGAATCTCCCCGGAAATAGCCGACCCCCGCCGGATCGTTGCGGCGCTCACCGCGATGCGCAACCGTCCCCTCCCAAGGATCCCTCCTCGATAGGGTGCATCGGAGCGATCGTCGCAACCGTCGCCATCGCCATGCTACCACTGCTGGCACGGTGGACCGGTTGGTCGTCGACCGCGCTATGGGGCATCGGGGTCGCGCTGGGGTTGACGGTGCTCGGTGGCGGCCTGCTCGGGTTCTACGGCAGCGGGTTCGTCCGCGGCGCGGTTGCGGACGACGCAGAGGAAGCGATCGACCAGCTCGTGGCCGCATATCCGGACGGGGACCCGGCGATCCTGCGGCAGGCCGCCGTCCGCATCCTCGCTCAATCCTCGGTGAGCACCGGGCCGGTGACGGTCGAAACCTACGACCGCGAGGAGGTGGCCGTGCGACTCGGCGATGCCCTCGGGTACGTGCTCCGAGTCGAGCGCATCCTGCTCCAGCGAAGCGAGATCTACCCGAACTTCACGTTGCCCAGGCCTGCGTTCGATGTCCGGGATGGCGGCTGGGAGTGGATGGAGGACGAGCCATGAGCTCCACCATGGTTGGCCTTGGATTCGAGACCGTCCCCACCACCGCCGGCACGGCAAAGTCGTCCGACGGACGCTCCGCCCTGCACAAGCACGCCCACGACGTCAAGGATGCTTTCTAATCGCTCCTCAGACTAATGCTCGGATCGGTTCGGGCGACCCGTCGCGCGGGTATGACGCACGCCGTCAAGGCGGTCACGAGCATTCCGACGGACACCGCCAGGAAGGTCAGAGGGTCCGCGGTTTGTACCTCGAACAACAGATTTGCCATGAAGCGAGTGAGCGCGAAGGCCCCGACTAATCCCACCATCATTCCCACCCCCACCATCTTCATGCCGTTCGTCAATACCAGGTTCCGGACCGTCGATGGCGTCCCGCCCAGCGCAATGCGAATGCCAATGTCCTTGGTGTGTTGGTGGACGAAGTACGCCATCACACCATAGATACCCACCACGGAGAGAACCAACGCGACCAGCGCAAAACCCGCCACGAGTGTCGATAGGTAACGCGGCTCGATCAACGAGTCCCGCATCAATTCTGGCATCGTAGCGGTTTCGGAAATGGGCAACGTCGAATCCAGCTCTCGGATCACGCCTCTGACCGAGGGGAGTACACTCAGCGGATCCTTTTCGGTCCGAACGATGACATACGTGGAAGTATTGGTCCACCGCCGGATGCTGACGTAGATCTGGCCGTCCCCGGCGTTTTCGAGACCGGTGTACTTCACATTGCCAACGACACCGACGACGTTTGCCCAGGGACACCCCTCTCCGGTACACCCGCCATGTCGAAACCGTTTGCCGATCGCCGCGCTCTCGTCTCCAAAGAATCGTGTCGCCCACCTTCGATCGACCATGACGTTGAACGGGTCGCCGCCGTCTCGGTCGTCGAGCATGCGGCCGGCGATCAAGCGGATGCCGAGCACGCCGAAGTACTCCGACGACACGATCGCCCAGGGAACCGAGAGCTGTGCCTCCCCCGACCCGACCGGTCGATGCTCGAGAACAAAATTGTTGCCGAAACCAGACTGCAGCGGCGGTCGTCCAGTGCTCAAACCGGCTGCCGCGACACCCGGCAGCGCACGCACACGGCTCGTGAGGTCTGCCCAAAAGGCGAGGCGGCGGCTCTGATCGCCATAGACGGAACCGGGCAGCGAAACGCGCAGCGTGAGGACGTTGCTCGGTTCAAAACCAGGATCGACCCGTCCGAGCTTCGCGAGACTCGAGATCAACAGGCCCGCACCAACAAGAAGGGGAACGGTCACCGCGAACTGCGATGCGACCAGGCCGCGGCGGAGGCGCCGTGAGCACAACGACGCCGTATTCCTGGTTCCGGTTCCGCGGAAGTCGCTTTCGAGATTGGACCGGCTCAGTTGGAGCGACGGGATCAGACCGAAGAGGAGCCCGCTTGCCGCGGTGACGGCAACAAAGAACCACACCACCGGCGGGGTGAACCCAATCTCTTCCGAACGGGGGATGAAATCAGATCCCAGCGTAGTGATCAGCCGAATGCCGCCCATCGCGAGCAGCAAACCGAAGGTCGCGCCGCCTGTAGCTAGCAGAGCGCTTTCCGACAACAAGTGCTGCAGCAGTCGGCCACGTGAGCCGCCTAGGACGGCACGCACGGCAAGCTCGGGGCGTCGTTGGAGCCCGCGAGCCACCAACAGGTTTGCGGCGTTGGTCGAGGCAATGAGGAGTACGAATGCCACCGCCCCGAGTACAACACTCAATGTCCTACCGACATCGCCGACGATGGATTGCTTCAGATCCACCATGGCCCAGGTCGATTCTTGATCGGGCCAAGATGCTTGCCAGAGAGGGAAGATGCGCTCATTGATGGCGCGCAGCTCCTGAGACACAACACGTCGGTCGACGTTTCGCTTGAGCCTCCCCACCACGAACATGCCAAAGGGACCCTTACGGGAAGGGGGCTCGAGTGGCATCGCCGCAAAGATGTCGCGGCCTTCCAGAAGTGGTCCAACATCCCGGGGCAGAATCCCCATCACGGTGTAGTCCTCGGCGTCGAGACGCACCGATTGGCCGACGGCGGCGACGTCCGCACCGAACCGTCTCGTCCAGAATCCGTGGCTCAGCATGACGCGTTGTTCTCCAGCGTCCGTCTCCACGAACGCCCTGCCGTGAACAGGCGCAATGCCCAGCAAGGAAAAGAGATTCGGCGTGACGATCTTGACCGGAATTCGCTCTGACGATTCGTCGTTGTTGAGAGTGGCCGTGCTGTTCCTAAACATGGCGACGTCGTCAAAGCTCGTCTGCTGTTCCACCAACGCGAGGTAGTCGGCCAGCGAGAGCCCCCAGTGCTGCGATCGCCCCATGTCGGTGTAGATCCGGACCATGCGTTCGGACCCGGGGTACGGCAGCGGTTGCACCAACACCGCATTGACGATGCTGAATACCGCCGTTGTTCCTCCAATACCGAGGCCCACGGTGATCACAATGGTCAGGGCGAATACCGGTACCCGGGAAAGGCACCGAACGCTGTGTCGGATGTCGCGCGCAAAGCCAGTCATGAACTCTCTCGCAGACCTTCGTTCCCGCGCACCCTGGGTGCGATGCTCACCCCGTGAGCGAAACACTCGACGTAGTCGCGCGGCGATGATGCGAGGCGGGTATTGGACGATCTGCCGGGCGAGCCATATTCGGGAGCTCTTCTTGCCGTCGCGCTCGCGTCTTGTTTCGTACAGCTCGGCAAGCTCGCTGTACGCCGCCGCCCGATCACGGCGAATCACAAACACGTGCAGTAGGATTCTGACAACGACCGGCAAGCGGGCCGGATCACTCGGCAACCGCGGGATGCGATTCATCACACCTCGTCCAAAATCGTTTCGATGCCGTCCCAAAGGCCAATGAGCGTGCGGCGAGCCTTTCCAAGGCGTTGCAGGGCAAGTGGGGTCAACTGGAAGTAGCGACGGACTCGACCGGTGTCCTTTATCGCGTGGTCATCCATGCGGGACGTGAGCAGGCCTTTGTCCTCGAGCCGGCGGAGCGCAACGTAGACCGCCGCTTGAGATATCTCCCGGCCGGTCCGCTCCTCGAGCTCGAGTACGATCGGTACGCTGTAGCTCTCTCCATCCAGACGGATGATGACAAGGAGAATCTGCTGCTCGAAATCGCCCAGTGTCTCGCGCGCCATGGTAGCCTCACCTGCTATGCTAGTGAGCCTATGCCGACCTACCCGCGATGTCAATAGCATTGCTAGTGACTAAGCCGGCACGGGCCGCCAACGTGGCATGAGCGCTTCTTCCACTCAACGAACTCCTTCTCTTTTGTAGTGAGGAGTGTCTCCACAAGTATTTCAATGGGGCGGTCCGTGTGGTTCAACGCCTTCGCTAGATGGCGCGGGATACGTAGCCGTTTGAACGGACGAGTCGGCGTCGGCGGCGGGATTGGGACTTGTTCAACAAACCCGCGACCGTCCGGGGATCCTTTACTTTCCCCTCCTCACGTGAGTCGTTGCTCCCATTCGGCGAACTGCACCTCGCTTGGCTCGATATCAGCGGGAAGAACGTCGCTTGGATGGGTCTCTACCGGTTAAGGCTCGGCTCCCCCTCCAGGCCCTCCAGTACGATTCGAGCCAGCTCGGACGCGTAGCGAGCGGCGGGGACGTTCCTCCAGCGGTTGACCTGAACGGCCACCGCCAGCCCCTCCTCGGGATAGTAAAGTAGTTGGCTCCGATAGTTCGCCGTCGATCCTCCGTGCCCGTACACCAGCCCCCCGCTGGCTCTTCTGTATATGTAGGTGCCCAACCCGTACCAGAACCCCACGCTCTCAGGATTATTGGGGACGCCGGTCAACAGCTCCTGCAGGTAGGGCGCCTCGATCGCCCGTCCCCCGTATAGGGCGTGCGCCCATCGAATGAGATCTCCAGCCGTGGAGATGACGCCCCCACCCGTGAACTCGAAGGCAGGGTTGGGAACCAGCCTGCCCTCCCGTAGCGTACGCTCTGGCAGAAGCACGAAGTGCGGCACCCCCTCCGTGTGCACCCGCGATCGACCGGTGGTCATCCTCGCGATGAACGACGTCTATCGCGCGCAGGGCCTGACCGGTTCCGACCAGGGTGGCATCGCCCGGGTTCGTGCGCTGCGTCAGGAGCTGGAGCGGTCCCACGAAGACGTGTTGCTGTTGCATGGTGGCGATCTCCTCTTTCCGTCACTCATGAGCCGCGATTTCAAGGGCGAGCAGATGGTGGACGCGTTGAACTACCTCGACGGAGACGGCGAGGCATTCGACAGTCTCATGTTCGTGGTGTTCGGCAACCACGAGTTCGACGGCAAGGACCCGGAGGACGTGCATCTGGTTCGGTCTCGCGTTCTCGAATCGGGATTCTTCTGGCTCCGAACCAACATCGATTTCCCGAACCCAGTGTTCGTCGACGGCGAGCCGGTGCCGGGCGTCAGCGGCCCAAACTCGGTCCCGTGGTATATTCAGGACGTCAACGGCTGGCGGGTTGGGATCTTCGGCCTGACTCTCACGGTTACCGGCGTCCCATACGCCACGGTCCGCGGCGACGTGGCCGGGAGAGTGGAGATCGCCCGGGACGTGACGCAAACGCTGCGGGACCAAGGTGCCGAACTCGTCGTCGCGGTTACTCACCAGCCGACCCGGGCCGACTCCCTGATTCTCTCCACCCTCGGTGCCGACGGTCCGGATCTCATTATCGGCGGACACGATCACTACAGCGTTCACATCGAAGAGAGCGGCCGTCATCTGCTCAAGGCCGATTCCGACGCTCAGAGCGCAACCGTCGTCTACGTCATTCCCGGGCAACGAGGCGGGCCACCGGCCGTGCGCTACGAACGGGAGACGTTGTCGGGTGATTCGCCGATACCCGATGCCGCGCTCGCCGAGCACGTCGCGTCGTGGGTCACGCACCACGACCGCGTGTTCTGTCACGACCGTGGAGAGGACCCTGGCTGCCTGGACGTCGCGTATGCTCGGATCGACGACTCCGTGCTGGTCGGCGAAGAATTGGCGATACGCGGAAGCGGCACGAACCTCGGCAACTGGGTGACCGATATCATGCGAGAGGTGGTGACCGATTCCGGAGGTGACCCGGACATCGCGTTCATCAATTCGGGAGCGCTCCGCATCAATCAGAACCTATCTCGAGGCACGTTACTGACGCGCCGACACGTCGAGGAGTTGATCCAGTTCGACGACCCACTCTTCGTCATCGAGCTCACCCCGGACTTGCTGACCGAGATGCTGCGCCAGTCGGCACGGTGCGCGGGCGAAGGCGCATGGCTTCAGGTCAGTGGCCTGACCTTTGAGTACGATACCCACGACGGCACGGTGGCGTCGATTCACGTCGATGGTCGCCAGCTGACGGAGTTCACCTCGATCCGCGCCGCGACGACGCGATTCCTCGCCAGGGGGGACGATCCCACCGACAGGGACGGGTACGCGATGCTGCGGCCGGCGCCGATCGTCTGGCCCGCGCGGTTGGAGGACCGACAGCCGCAACTCAAGCAAGCCGTCATCGCGACCCTCGAGGAGGCCAGGGCGATTGCCGGCTCGGCGGATGGCTCGATTGCATTCCCGGGCGAGTTGCGCATGACACAGGAGGATCTCCGGAGTGCGGCGGGACCAGTCCCGATCTGTCCCCAGCAATGACCGGCGACCGTGGGCGCGCCAAAATCTTGTTCATCGCGTGAGGAACGATCAAGGCGTCGGATGCCGCTCGACGCACCACAAAAAGAATCCACCCACAAGAGACGACGACATCGACAACAACGTGACTCCCACGGCACACTTCGCCGGGCGCGGTTCATACACAACCTTATCGCAGGCAGCAAAGACTACGACTGCATGTGGATGCGAAGTACGAACTGGAACCCCTACAACCCGGAAAACATTTGGAGATACCGACAGCCCAGAAAGGCCTGCGCGTAGTCGATAATCTCCCAGTGGGGGATATGGCGGGCGGCGATCCCGGCAAGATGCTTTGCGAGGGCGGCGGTGATCGAGAAATTCCCGGCCGCGATCACACCCACTCCCTTGCGGCGGGCCCTTGTGTCGATCTCTTCATAGTCGGCGTTCGTCATTCCGGAGGTCCCGATCACCACCGCGGCGCCGTGCTCGATCGCGGCGAATACGTTCTCCTTGACCGCCGAGGGATGCGTGTAGTCGATCAACACATCGGTCTCGTCGTTTAGAGCATCGGGGACGCTCGAGGCGATGCTCACTCCGACCGGTTCCCGCCCCAAGACCCCGCCCACGTCTTGCCCTGTGGTTTTTCTGGCGACGGCCCCCACGAGCGAAAAAGTGCTCGAGTCGAGAACGGCAGGGGCTAGGCAGCACCAGTCCAGCCGGTGACGCCCGCGATGCAGACACCGATGGTCATTCAACCTCCTTTGGCAAGTCCGCTGGCGCGCCGAGTACGATAAGAGCGGTGCGGCTGCCGCCATGCAGCGATGGCGACGCGGCCTGGTCGCCTTCGATCCTAACGTTCGACCCGGCGAAAGCTCGCGGCGTCGTTGGGATCGCCGGTGCCTTGGTACACCGCCCGTATTGGGTACGGGTATACGGGGCGGGTGAAGCTCACCTGGGCCGGGTCCAGCGGGAACTTGCTCCAATCAGTCCGATCGAGGCTGGTCAGATGCGCGCCGATCATGACATCCGGCGCCTCGCCGCGTTCGACCCACGCTTCCATATAGCTCAGATAGTCGATGGCGAATGCTCCGTTCCCACCGGTGCAATGATTCATCCCGGGAACCATGAACAGGCGGAAGAAGCTCTGCGTCACCGCACGGCCGCCCATGGTTCGCTCGGTGGTCTCGTAATAGTCGATGGCATCTGCGGGAACGTCCGACTGATCGGCCCATCCTTGGTAGAGGATGAGCTTGCCGCCGGCGCCGGCGAACTTGCGCAGATCGGGGTTGTTGGCCGCACCAAAGAGGGCCTCCGTCATCCCCAGGCGTTTGTAGTCGTGATCGAAGTCGAAATCGACGAATTCCCCGTTCGGGCCCTGCGCGGGCATGAAGCCGATGTAACGGAAGTAGGCTTCCGACCATGGAGAGATGCCGATGGCCGTGCCACTGGTCGTGGTTATGGGAGTCAGGTAGGCACCGGTACCCCCATACCAGTTGATCTCGGAACCGACCACAGGGCCACCGGTATAGATCTTCTCGCCCTTTGACGTCGTCGGCCCGGCATAGACTTTCTTCACCGCCTCGATCTGGTCGCCGGTCAGGCAGCCGCCCTCCTCCCCCGGCCGGCAAAGCAACTCGGCGGGATCGAACGGGCAGTTCGGCGGATCGCCGATCACGCCATCCTGGACGCCATCGTCCATGTCGCACTTCGCCACCGCGGCGTCATGCACCAGCTGAAGATCGGTGGGGGTCATCTTGCCCAGCAGTGCCCTGCCGGCCCAGTTGTAGTACATCATGGGGCCGGAAAAAGTGGGTGAGGGGGCACCGGCGATGATACCGTCAAAATCCCAGGGGAAGCGCTGCGCTTCTGACAACGCCTGCTGGCCACCCGACGAGCATCCCATGAAGTAGGCTCTGCTGGCTGCCTTGTCGTAGTACGCTTCAACGATCGCCTTGCCGGCCAACGCTGTCACGTGGGCGCCGCGAAAGCCGAAGTCGATTTGCGCCTGGAGGTTGTGGTAGGCCCATATGCCATCGGCCCTCTCGCCCTTGTGGCCCATGTCGGACGCAATGCAGGCATAGCCTTTTCGCAGGGGGAGATCGCAATTCCATATCCTGATTCCACCGCAGAAGCCTCCGCAACCGGCCTCGAAGAACTTCCCATTCCAGTCGGACGTCGGCAGCCGGAGCTCGAAGCCGACGCTGGGCATAACATAGCCCTGTACCTGACAGTAGGCTGGCAGATCACTGCTCGCCTCCACCAGCTGAGCGCTCCAGACGCGCGTCGGGGCATCTTGAATACCCGAAAAATCAACGGTCGCAAGCGACAGACAGTCGGCGGACGCAAAGGCGTCGCGAGGCACGGCCGCAGCAAACCGCTTTGCCGGACCAGCAGCGGGCAAGAATCCGCTCATGACGACCCCGTTCCCGACCCATGGAGACCGATCGGCGGGCGGCGCGGTGGGCTCGCGAGACGTCCCCACCGCCGAAGGCGGGACCATCAAACCCACCGCCACCACCACTGTCCAACGGCTGAAAGCCGGAATCGTTGCGCGAACGGGGAGCGTGAATTGTGGGTTGGACACGGGCGACCTCCCTGCGTTGTACACCGGGCCGGAGCAATGGCGCTACGGAGGTGGTGCGGCTGAACGTCACGGACCGGCCGGTGTCCGGTTGAATGGGCAAACCATGTGATCTGCAACCGGTATTGTCAACTTGAGACCCCCGAGTTCCCGGACCACCTCGCCCAACCGGCGGCCAGCCTCGAGCCGGCGGACCGCCTCGAGCTTGATTTCCCGACTAAACTTCCGTCCTGTCGCTCCCATTAGACACCTCCCGGTCCCTCAACCTGAAAGAGACCTACTGGGTGTCCACTTTTTCGGGGGAACATCACTAAGTTGACTAGGCAACCGCGTGTAGCCATCCTGTTGCGGCACGAGGCGAATGTCATTAAGTCTCATCGCTCATCGTTAATCGTTCATTGTCGCCGTCCAGAGGTTTCATCATGCCACGCTACAAATCACCGCTAGCTCCCGTCGCTATCGCCGCACTGATCGCCGCCTGTAGCGCGGGGGATCGATCGACTAACTCGGAGTGGGCGTCGCTGGTGACGGCGATCGACTCCCTCGTCGCCGAACCACTGGAGGAGGGCAAGATCGCCGGCGCCTCCGTGGCGGTGGTCAAGGGCGCGGATACGATCCTCCTCAGGGGGTACGGCGAGGTCGACCTGGAGTATCATATCCCGACTCCCGACCGTGCCATCTACGAGATCGGGTCGGTGACGAAGCAGTTCACGGCGGCGGCCATTCTCCAGCTCGAAGAACTAGGCAAGCTGAAACTGGACGACGACATATCGAAGTACCTTCCCGATTTCCCCACGCAGGGCAATCGAATCACCGTGCGGCAGCTCCTCGATCACACGTCCGGCATCAAGGGCTACACAGAGATACCTGAAGCACGAGCGAAGTTCACGCAGAAGCTCTCCCACGACTCGCTCGTGGCGATCTTCGCACGGGAGCCGTTCGATTTTCCCACCGGAACGCAGATGATCTACAGTAATTCCGCGTTTTTCTTAGCCGGCATGATCATCGAGAAGGTGAGTGGAGCGTCGTACGCCGAATACGTCGAGGAGAATCTCTTCGATCGGGCGGGCATGCCCGATTCGCGTTATTGCAGCGAGAACGCGGTTTACGAGAATCGCGCTCACGGTTACGATACCGATACTTCCGGCACGCTCGTGCGGAAGGGTTTCATCGACCATTCCATTCCCTACGCGGCCGGCTCCCTTTGCTCCACGGCTTGGGATCTCGTTGCGTGGAACCAAGCGTTGCACGGAGGCAAGATCCTCGGGCCCGACGCATACGAAAAGATGGTCTCAGGGAGCCACCTCGACGACGGTACGGACTTGCGGTACGGGTTGGGGATCGCGGTCAACGAGGTAGCCGGCCGTCTCGCGATCCACCACGGAGGGGGCATCAACGGATTCCTTTCCGAGTCGAGCTATTTCCCCGATGAGGACCTGACCGTGGTCGCCCTATTCAATACCGCGGGATCGGTGGGACCGGCCTCGGTGGTCGAAGCGATCGCCGACCGGATGTTCGGCGACCCACCCGAAGAACGTTGGGACTTCGAGGGAGACCTGACCAGCTTGAGGGGGACCTATAAAGGAGTTGGCCGCGGCAACGCGCTCGAGGTCACCATTGCCATCGATGGCGAGGCGCTCACCATGACGGTGGGCGAAGGCGAACCCGACACGCTGGTCTACGCCGGGAACGATACCTTTTCGCGCGGCAGCGCGCGGGTGACGTTCGAGCGCCGGGGACAACGCGTGACGGGGATGAGTATGGATCAGGTTTACGGGTACTCGAAGCTGCGACGGGTGCGCGACGAGTGAGCGGTCTTGAGCCAGGTCGCCAAGCAGGGCGCGGTGGTAGAGGAAGTACGACCTGAGCCGCTTTGGTACCGCGAGGAGTTATTTTCGAAAGTTGTGGATTGGAGGAATGAGAAAGGCGGCGTATCCTTTCGTGTAGTCAGTTGAAACGTACACGAGATCCGGTTGTGACGACCGGAGAAAGGACACGCCACCGATGTTGAGGATAATAGAGAATGCGTCTGAGAGCAAAGGGAACGGACTGTTCGCAGACCTGGACGAGCTTGCCAGAGAGGGAGCTCGGCGGATGCTGGTGAGTGCGTTGGACGCGGAAGTGACCGAGTATGTCGAGCGATATCGGATTGAGCGAGACGGAGAGGGCCGCGCCCTGGTGGTGCGCAATGGCAAAGCCCGTCCCCGCAAGGTGACGCTGGGTGCTGGTACGGTCACGGTGACCGCGCCACGGGTGCATGACCGTCGTATGCGGGCGCAGTTCACGAGCAAGATTTTGCCTCCCTATATGCGGCGGTCGCCGAAGGTGGCGGAGGTCTTGCCGGTGTTGTATCTGCGCGGTCTGTCGACGGGAGATTTTCGCGAGGCGTTGCCGATCTTGTTGGGTGAGGACGCATCAGGCTTGTCCCCGACGACGATCACGCGATTGACGGCGGCGTGGGAGGGGGAATACCAGGCGTTTCGCCAGCGTGATCTGCGTGATCGGGAGTATGTGTACGTCTGGGTCGACGGGATCCACTTCAACATTCGCCTCGAGGCCGACCGGCTGTGTACGCTGGTGATGCTGGGCGCCCGGGCGGATGGGACGAAAGAGCTGATCGCGGTGGAGGACGGCTATCGGGAGAGCACGGAGAGCTGGTTGGCGGTGTTGCGCGATCTGAAGCGTCGGGGGATGCGGGCCCCGGTGCTGGCGATTGGGGATGGCGCGTTGGGGTTCTGGGCAGCGGTGCGGGAGGTGTGGCCGGCGACGCGGCAGCAGCGCGACTGGGTGCACCGGATGGCCAACGTGTTGGACAAGCTTCCGAAACGTTTGCAGCCGGCGGCGAAGCGGGTGTTGCGCGAGATGATGTATGCGGAGTCGCGTGCGGAGGCCGAGGCGCTGGTCGAGCGTTTCGCCACCGCGTATGCGGCCAAGTATCCCAAGGCGGTCGCCTCGCTCACGCGGGACCAGGAGCACCTGTACAGCCATTTTGATTTTCCGGCCGAGCATTGGAAACATATCCGTTCGACGAACGTGATCGAGTCTGCCTTCGCGACGGTCCGGTTACGACAGCGCGTGACCAAGGGAGCGGGCTCGCGGAGCAAAGGGCTGACGATGGCGTTCAAGCTGTTGGAGATGGCGCAGCAACGTTGGCGGAAACTCAACGCTCCAGAACTTCTCCCCCTGGTGTTGGCAGGAGAACAATTCAAAGATGGTATGCAGGAAACTGACAAAGAGAACACGGATCGGAAGGTCGCCGCTTGATCACTCACCGATCCACAACATTTGACAATACCTCCTACCGCGAGCACCACCTGCCGGTGTGGTACGTCCACGAGTAGGGTCTCTTCCAGCCACACACCCCACAGCGCCAGGCGCTTCGCGTGGCAACTCGTTTGGGGTTTCCGTCACATCGTAGACATGGAGACATCCTTTAGCTTTCCTTGATGAGGACCTCGCCTCGAGCGCCTCGCCGTCGCAATCGTAGCCGGAACCGTCCTGAATGACCTCGACGACAATCCTACCCACTGGTCCCCTGCGCGCGAAGAGCGTGGGTGTCTCCGCCGGCGGCACCCGCATCCTGGAAATGGTGGACCTGACATTGCATCCCGGGGAGATGTGCGCGCTCATCGGTCCGTCGGGGGCGGGAAAGAGCACGCTTATCAAGGCGCTGCTGGGCCTTCGGCATCCCAACGAGGGCTCCGTGACGATGGGACGCCACCCCGTGGCGGAGCTGGGCCCAATCGGCTACGTGCCCCAGGACGACGTACTCCACCGGGGGCTCACCGTGCAGCGCGAGCTGACCTACGCCGCGGAGCTGCGCCTACCGGGGGCGAGCGCAGAAGAACGCCAGTCCCGGATCGCAGAGGTGCTCGAACAGGTCGACCTTGGTGACCGCTCCGCAGTTCGCATTCGCCGACTCTCCGGCGGCCAAAGAAAGCGCGTGTCACTGGCGCTCGAGCTCCTGACCGGCCCTCCGTTGCCCATCCTCGACGAGCCGACTTCGGGTCTCGACCCTGGTCTCGAGGCGCGTACGATGACGCTCCTCTCCCAAGTCGCGGAGACCGGCCGGATCGTCCTGGTGTCCACGCACGCCATGGAGAGCCTCGAGCGGGCCCAAGCGCTGTGCGTGCTGGTGGCCGGACACGTGGCCTTCTTCGGGCCGCCGCGAAGGGCGCTCTCGTATTTTCGGGTCGATCGGTACGCCGAAGTCTTTCGACAGCTCGAGAAACGATCGCCGTCGGCCTGGGGCAGCGCCGCCAGCCGGAACGCGGACCAGCAGGCGTTTCTCCGCCGCCCGGGCCCCGCCCCCCGCTCATCGCCAGCCACCCAAGCAAACGGGGCGGGGGCGGGGGCGGGAGGTCTGACCGGCGCCGATGAGGCCCTGGCGCGCCTGAAGGCTCGCAAGGGGAGGCGGGAGGTTCCGTGAGCACACCACGCCGTCAGTCGCACATCCTGGCGCTCCGCTACCGGGACGGCATGCTAGGGGACAAGGGTGGCCTCCTCCTGGTTCTGGCGCAGGCCCCCTTCATTGGATGGCTGTGCGCCGTGGTGTGGGGGTCCATTGAGCAGGACACGCCCGCGCTCTACTTCGTGCTCTGCCTGTCCGCCGTGTGGTTCGGTTGCATCAACGCCTGCCGGGAAATCGTAAAGGAGCGCGCGATCCTCGAGCGGGAGCGCCTCTTCGGCCTCCGCCCCGGCGCCTACGTCGTCTCCAAGGTATGGGTGCTGGCCGCCCTCGGCGCGGTTCAGGTCGTCCTGTTGCAGGGGGCGGTGGAGTGGCACCTGCAACTCCGAGGCCCCATGCCGCTGGAGCTTCTGGCACTCTTCGGTGCCTCGCTGGCCGGTACCGGCCTCGGCCTCCTCGTCAGCGCCGTGGCGACGACCCAGGAACGAGCGGTGTTCGCGGTACCGCTGCTCCTCCTCCCCCAAATCCTGTTCTCCGAGCTGGCGATCCCCAATGATCTTTATAGCGACGTCGTCGCTGCCTTGGAAAAGGCGATGCCAGTACACTGGGCCTTCCGAGTGTTCGAGGAGAGCGCGGCCCTCGAGCCTCGCTGGCACATTGTTGCGCTATCTTTGGTCGTCTTGCCGGCCATGTGCGCGGTCCTCTTCGGGCTCACCACGGTGGCCCTGTTCAATCGGCGGGAGGTGGTGACATGAAAAAGGCCGTGACTGCCCTGCTGGTGCTCGCCGTGCTCGCAGGAGGTTACCTCGGCGTAGCGCACCTCTCCGGGGGCGCCTTCTGGACGCTGGGCCTGGCCCTCGGCGGGGATCGTGGCGCACTCCGGCGCATCGCTCTCTCGTTCCTGGAGGACATCCAGTTCAAGGATTTCGTGAAGGCGGCGAGCTACCACGCGCCCGACATACGCGACGGCGTCGATATTCCTTTCATCATCCAGCGCCTTTTCACGGTCAGACCCGAGGCCCTGGACATCATGGACTACAACGTCGTCTTCGCGGAGATCGACTCGGGAGGGCTCCGGGCCCGGGTGAAGTTGCGCGTGAAGGTGAAGCTCCTCCTGAAGACGCTCATCGAGGAGCAAGAGGTCCTACTCTACTTCCACCGCGACAGCGTCGATGATCCCTGGTACATGAAACTGGAAGACAGCCTCCGCCAGCTCTCACCGGACTCGACAAAGCAAAACTGACGCGGCAGGCGCGCGCCTGGAGAGGGATGGCGTCTACGGTATGGCAGGAAACGCATCGAAATGGGTTACATGGACTTCCAATCCTCCGATTGTTCGAAGGCATAAGCCGCGCGGTAGATCGTGGATTCGTCAAAGTGCTTTCCGATGAGCATCATGCTGATCGGCAGGCCATCGCTCATACCGCATGGAATCGCCATGGCCGGATGGTGTGAAATGTCAAATGGAGACGTGTTGGTGATCATTTCCAGCGCCCGTGCGACGTAATCCTCGCGGCTGGCATCTGGTGCGGGCAGCGGTGTTGCCTTGACCGGCAGCGTCGGCATCAGGAGCAAATCATAATCGCTCAGCACCTCGTCATAGGCGGCGGTCAATTGGCGCGTGATGTTCATCGCCTTGCCGTAATAGCGCGACCCGTGCCGCTTGCGGATGTACGTCCCCAACAGGGTGAATAACTTGGTGGTTTCGGACATCTCATCCGCCCGCTGCCGCCAGCCGCGATGGAAATCCATGAGGCTGGTCACATAGAGGTCCGGCCGGCTAAACCCGTAGCCGTCACCCCACATCATCGTTTGGGTCAGACCTTCCACCCCGATGGGCAGCCACAACGCACCGCCGACCGTGTGCCAGGGAATCGATACCTCTTCAACTTTGGCGCCCAGTGACTGCAACCGCTGACCTGCAGCGCGGACTTTGGCATCCACGTCGGGCTCGGAGTTGTCGTGACCAAAGCCTTCCCTGACGACGGCGATGTTCATCCCAGCAATGCCACTAGCGAGCTGCGCCGTATAATCATCGGTTTTGACATGGTATTGTCTCGGATCATAGCCGTCCGGCCCGGCGATCACCTCTAGCAGCAGGGCGTTGTCCGTCACGTTGGCGGTCATGGGACCGGTGTGGTCCACATAGATCTCAATCGGCATGATACCGGTGTAAGGCACCAGACCGTGCGTGGGTTTCAGGCCGTAGATGCCGCAATAGGAGGCCGGTATGCGGATCGATCCGCCTTGGTCGCCGCCGATGGCCATGTCGACTTCGCCAGCGGCCAGCAGAGCCGCACTCCCCGAGGACGAGCCACCGGCAGAATAGCCCATCTTGTGCGGGTTGTGGACAGGACCGGTGGCGTTTGTATGGCTGCCACCGGAGAGACAAAACGCCTCACAATGCGCTTTGCCGACAATTTCACCGCCGGCATCGAGGATGCGCTCGACAACCGTCGCATCGATTTCCGGAACGTACCCCTCCAGGGTCGAGGCGCCGTTCATCATCGGCACGCCTGCGACCATGACGTTGTCTTTCATGACGACCTGTTTGCCACTGAGTTTGCCTGAGGGCGCGCCCTTGATGGAGGTCTTGACGTACCAGGCATTGTATTTATTTTCCGCGCCGCTGGGTCGATAGCCCGGTGTGCGCGGATATTTGACGGCAGGTAAATTGTCGGGCATGGCATCGACAACGTTGTAGCCATCGATGGACGACTGCATCAGACCAATAAACGACTTGACGTCGTCGTCACTCAATGACAGCCCCATTTCCTCGGCAATGTCACGCAATTGGTCATGGGTCGGTTTTGAAACGGGCATGTTTTCTCTCCTCGGGATAGGAATTGCTTTCCCTATCCCGAGTATCGCCCTAGGTACTGGACGCGTCCAGCCAGTGGGATGAGGGTACCCAGGCAGGCCCCGGTTCATACAAGCCAAGCACCGCGCGCCGGAGCGACGATTTCCTGGACAGGTGGCCGAGTGGTCGAAGGCGCGCGCCTGGAGAGCGGCGGCTGGAATGACTGAAGTGTGACAAAATCTCACAATTCTGCGACCGAACGCACTACGATGTCACACTTCAAAACCAGGACATCACACTTTATCACACCTCAATCCACTCACTTATCCACTCACCGAAGTCCTCGCGCCTAGACGCGCCCCCCGGGGTTCCTATTCCTTAGTAGAGTAGGTGCCCTGCCCTGCTGCTTTCAAAGGATGCTACACCTGGTCGAGAATGCGTGGGGTGTTTTGGACTCGCAGCTCGCCGTTCGCTTAATTCTCGTATTTCGCCAGCAGCGCCTGGAAGCGGGCGTTGTCGCGGAGGGGGTCCCAACGCGGATCGAGCCGGAGCAGATGGACGGTCAGGAACCCTGGTCCTGCGAGGAGTTGCTCGATTTGGTCGAGCGCGGCGTCTAGCTCTCCAGCCTGCGCGAGGATCTGTGCGCGAGACTCTGCTAGGTTCGTACCGGAGAAGGCGTCCTGCCGGTAGACGACCGACTGCTCAAGCCAGCGGGCCTCCCGCAGCGCCTCTTGTCGCCGCCCGAGCCCAGCCAAGGCCAGACCGCGTGCGGCGTGGACCCGCCAGTCGTCAGGAAACAACGCGACCACTGAATCGAGCTGCACGCGGGCCGAGTGGAAGGCCGCCTCCGCAGCCTCACCCTCACCTCGTAGCCGGTGGGCCCACCCAGCATACAGCGCCGTTGGCAAGAAGGGGCCCTGGCTTCCAAACGCGGTCAGCCGTGCCGTCCCAAGCAGCACGAGCAGGCTGTCGGGTTTCCGTTCGACCAGCAGCATGAGGGCTCGGTGCGCGTTTGCAGATCCGAGAGGTCCAAGGTCCAGCTCCCGTGGCATACGGGCAAGTTCCGTTCGGAGGGTGTCTAGCTCTCCTGTCCACACAGCGTAGGTCCAACCGATCTGGACCCGCACCCAGGCCACGTCCGGCGCAAGCACGAGCGCGTGGCTGTATGCCTCGACGGCCTCCGGATAGCGCCGGAGGAACTTGAGCGTTTGGCCACCAAGATCACTGAACAGATTCGCGTTCCGCGGATCGAGTTGAGTCGCCTTGGCGTACGCCGCCAGCACCTCGTCCCAGTTCCCCCAAGCGCCGATTGACGGCCCCAATCATATACATCAGGTAGGCGTCGTTGGGCAGGCCGCGCAACGCGACATCGAACTCGTCCAACGCCCTCCGATAGTCACCGCGGCCCCGGTAATGCACGAGGCCCATCGCCAGGTGAGCCTGGGGCAAGTCGGGCGCGAGCCGCTGGGCAGCCTCGGTCTCCTCAAGTTGCCGGACGAGCCGTTGTGGTGAGGGATCGTAGCGGTACCACGACATATCTCCGTGTACCCGGGACAGCGCAGCGTGCGCGAAAGCGAAGTCCGGATCCAACACTAAGGCTCTCTCGTAGAGCTGCTGCGCAATCTCCAAGTTCTGCCGCTGCGATCCTGGTCGCCGAAAGTACTCCTGCCCCTGCAAGTAGAGCCGCCACGCCTCGGCGTTCGCGGTGGGAACCTCCGCGAGCAACTGCTGCTCCGATCCACCGAGCGTCGCGCCCACCACCGCCACAACTTGCTGCGCGATGTCGCTCTGGATTGCAAAAGCGTCGTCCAGCGTGCGGTTGTACCCCTGCGACCACAATAGCTCGTCCGTTGCGGCGTCGATCAACCGCACGTTCACCTTCAGCCGGTCGCCCAACACCTGGACACTCCCCTCCACGAGCGTCCCGACTGCCAGCTCCTGACCGACTTCCTTGTTCGACTTGTCCGTCCCTGCGTAGCTCATGACCGACGTCCGGCCTCGCACAGACAGTGCCGCCACCGTGAAGAGCTGGGTGAGCAACTCGTCGTGCAGTCCACCGGCGAAGTAGGCGTGCGGCCCTTCGGCACTCAGGTTCGTGAACGGGAGCACGGCGATGGCGGTCCGTGGATGTTCTGGCTCACCGGGTGTCGGTCCAATCCAGCTTCCGACAACAAACACTCCGGCTACGACGACGACCAGCGCAATACCAAGCAGCGCAGGCCGACGCCAGGAGCGGTGCGTGACGGGCGTCGGGGTCGACACCGCTCCGGCAGTCTCTCGCGTCGCCAACGCTTCGGCAAACTGCCCTGCCGGGCTGAACCGATCCGCTGGAGCTTTCGACAGCACACGCGACAACGCGGCCACCACCTCGGCGGGCACCGCTGGTCGGAGCGCCGTCACTGGATGGGGCTCCACCGCAATTTGCTGGTGCACGATGCTCTCGACGGTAGCTCCGGTAAACGGCGGCTCCCCGCCAAGCATCTCGTACAACACGCAGCCGAGACTGTAGAGATCACTCCGACCGTCGAGGTCCTTGCTGCCCATCGCCTGCTCGGGGCTCATGTAGGCCGGGGTGCCCACCGCCAGCCCGGTCTCGGTGAGCTTCTCGCCACCCGCCGCGTGAATGGCTCGCGCAATCCCGAAATCCGCCACGACCGCGTGACCTTCTTCGAGCAGGATGTTCTCGGGTTTGATGTCGCGGTGGATGACGTCGTGGCGATGGGCGGAGCCGAGGGCGTCCGCCACTTCGCGAGCGATCTGCAGGGCGTCCTCAACGGGAAGTTGTTTCTCGCGATGCAACCGATCGCGGAGGGATTCGCCCTCGACGTAGGGCATGACGTAGTAGAGAAAGCCATCGGCTTCGCCCGAGTCATGCAGCGCCAGGATATGCGGATGATGCAGCTTGGCGGCGATCTCGATCTCACGCAGGAAGCGCTCGGGGCCGAGGGCGGCAGCGAGTTCGGGGCGCAGGACCTTCACGGCGACTTTGCGGTGGAGTTTCAGGTCCTCGGCGAGGTACACCGTCGCCATCCCGCCAGCGCCGATCTCTTCCTCGATGGCGTAGCGGTCGGATAAGGCGGTTTGGAGACGGTCAAGAAGGTCAGGCACTGCGTTTTGGGCTTGTTTGTGACGCTCTAGCAGGTTGCGGAAAAATTCATGGTGAGCCGCGTTTGTCCGGGTAACACGACGGTGTACCAGCGTGCGGTCCCCTATTACCGTCCCCGCGGTGCGGTCGGCGTGACGAATGCGGCCCACACTGCCCCATCAGGGGCTGCCTCCGGCCAGGGTCAGGGTGCGTATCCGCATCAGATTGTAGACCGCGGCCGTGAACGTAAACACCCACCCGACCCGCGGGGTCCCGCGATGTCGGAGTTTGCGTAACAACCCAATCGTCTTGCCCCACCCGTAGATCTCTTCCACTTTTTTGCGCTGCCGTTGACTGATCGCATAGCTGGGATGGCGCGTCGTCCGGCCATCCACCGCGCTCCGCAACCGCGTGCGGTGCACGTTCGGCGTGACGTGGGGCGTCCAGCCCAACGCCCGCAGCGTGTCGACAAACCCGCACCGATCATAACCCTTGTCCGCCCCCAACGTCCGACGCCGGGCCGTCGGCGGTAAGCTCCCCACCATCGCCAGCGCACTCGCACACTCCGCCTCGTAGCCGGGCTGCGTCACGTCGGTCGCCACCACGAGCCCGTGCCGATTATCCATCAACACACTCGCCAAGTACGCCAATTGCGCGCCTTGCCCCCCACTCTTCCGCGTCAACCGCGCCTCCGGGTCCGTCCGCGACGCATGCGTCGCATTCGTCCGTTTCTCCTGGCGAAACGTCACGCTCGGATTCCCCGGATCATCGTCCGTTGGCGGGCGGGTGCCGGCCTTCGGCTGAAAACTCTTCTGACTCGCCCACGCGTCCAGCAAGGTCCCGTCGACGGTGAAATGCTCATTCGACAACAACGCCCGCCGCTCCGCCTCCTGTAACACTTCGGCCAGAAACGCATCCGCGATGCCCCCCTCGACCAGCCGCGTCCGATTCTTCGTAAAGACCGTCGGCACCCACACCGCGTCGTCCAGATTCAACCCCACAAACCATCGGTACAAGATGTTGTAATCGAGCTGCTCCATCAGCTGCCGCTCGCTCCGGATCGTATACACCACCTGCAGCAATAACGCGCGTAACAAATGTTCCGGGGGAATCGACGGCCGGCCCCGCCGCGCGTACAGCCGGTCCAACTGCGGCGAGAGCCGGGCTAACACCGGGTCCACCAGCGCCCGCAGGGCGCGCAACGGATGGTCGGAGGGCACCCGATCCTCCGCACTGATATAGCTGAACAGCGCCGACTGATTCGTCTTGTTCCCGCGCATCGTGGCACTCCCATCGAGGTCCCTCTACGATAAGAACTTCCGGCTCGCGATGCTATCGTCCATTACCCGACTTTTTCCGCAACCTGCTAGAATACGTCTTGGACGGTCAGCAGGCCAGGATGGGCGGTCAATGGATGGCGAATCCGGTGCGCGTGCCGACCTTCTGAAAACCCAGTCGCGCTACGGCGCTCAGCGACCTCTGACCGGCACCCCCACCAACCTGTCCGCGCCCGCGATCGTCTCCACGCGATAACCGCCCGCTTCGTACACGGTAAAAGCGATGATATCGGCCTCGCGCGCGGCCGAAAGCGCCGGACTGGTGGGAGTGAGGCCGGCCACGCCGGTCAGTGTGTTGGAGAGTTGATACATCCCCCGTGTGGTGACGTCCAGGCGGTAGAGATTAGACACGCCCAGTCGATCGGAGACGAAGTACACACTCGACCCATCGCGCGACCACTGCGGGCTCAAGTGGTTGGCGCGGGCGAAACCAGGGAGTTGCGTCACGCTTCCGGTCCTGGGATCGATCGAGGCAAGACGGAATCGGCCGTAACGCAGCGTAGCCGGGGTGGACGTAAACCGATCGGTCGCATAGACGATCACCCGTCCGTCCGGCGACCAGGCCGGATGTAACTCGGCGAAGGGATCGTCGGTCAGGCGAGAAACGGAGTCCAGGTTGACATCGTATATGAACAGATCGGACTGGCCGCCGATGAGGCCGGCGAAGGCGATGTGCTGACCGTCCGGTGACCACGTAGGATTGCGGATCTCGCCGATTCCCGAGAACTCCCGCTCGATGATTCTGTCACCGCTCTTGGGTTCGATCACCACCAATGTGGGGTCGGATGCTCCACCACCGCTTCCGCCGTACGCAAAGCGCTCACCGTCCGGCGCCCATTCGCCACGCGACCCAATGAAGTGCATGAATTCAAAGTGCGTATCCCGCGTGACCTCAGCCAGCCGCTTGACCGACTTGCCGGACTGGGTCTCCGCCACGAACATGTCAATGGACAATTCGTTTCGGTTCGAAAGAAACACGATGTGGGAACCGTCAGGACTCAGCGACGGCGCTAGATTGAGCGGGCCACTGTTGTCGTCGCTCAGCACCGTTGAACCGACGGTGGTGGTGACTCCGGCTTCGGCCAGGTCGCCGAACGCAAAGCGCACCTCGTCTTGCCATTCGCTCATGAGCGTGTCCAACGGCACGAGCAATATGCTTCGGATTCCCTCTTCGGCATCCCGCGATCGCGCCGCCGCGTTCATGATACGTCCGATGACGTCGTCGCCGAATCGGCCGGCGATGTAAGCCCAGAGGCCATGGCCGAAACGAAAGGCGAAAGCTGGCCTGCGATTCAACTGGTCCAATGTGGGAAGTCGGTCGTTCATCCCGGCGTCGCGTACCCACATCACCGCGACCGGGTCGGCCGGGCCGCTCGTGAGGTATTCGGCCATTCCCTCCATGAACCACAGCGGGAAGCGCATTGCCAAGGGTGCGCCTCCAGCGGGCCCACGCTGCTCTGTGGTCATGTCGAATTGAAAAGCGTGCACCAGCTCGTGTCCGATGACGTGATCGGTTTCGCTCAGGGGTCCGGCCAGGGGGAGTATGATCCTACGCTTGGTGCCAGCCTCGGTGATCCCGCGGGCGTTGCCGACGGGCATGTTGTTAATCGTGGTGGTTTGTTGGAAGTGGGGTCGGCTGGCGTAGAGAATGATCGGCTGCTTGCCGCGAAGTTGATGGGCCAACACTCGGGAAAGCCTCGCGTACCACCGCTCGGCCATCCGGGCGGCCACGCGCGCCATAGCCGCTTCCTCTTCATAGTAGTGGATGTTGAAGTGCTCGGTTTCGAGAATCTTGAACTCGAAGCGGTCGCCCCGCACCTGATTTTGCGCAAACATGAGCTGTGGTGCGGCCGTGTTCACCGCCAGGACGGCGGCGAGCGTTACGAAACATGCTCGTGCGATCGTTTTCCCCTTTGTCGAGATCCGGCGGCGCGCGTCTGCGCGGCCTTCGTCTCACTTTCTATAGCACTTGCGCTGTCGAATGGTTCCGTGGGGGGGGTGGCGGTGAGCACCGCTACATCGTGCCACGGCGAGTGTACGAAACACCCGTCCGCGGCCTAGCAGGTTGCGGAAAAAGTCGGGTAATGGACGATAGCATCGCGAGCCGGAAGTTCTTATCGTAGAGGGACCTCGATGGGAGTGCCACGATGCGCGGGAACAAGACGAATCAGTCGGCGCTGTTCAGCTATATCAGTGCGGAGGATCGGGTGCCCTCCGACCATCCGTTGCGCGCCCTGCGGGCGCTGGTGGACCCGGTGTTAGCCCGGCTCTCGCCGCAGTTGGACCGGCTGTACGCGCGGCGGGGCCGGCCGTCGATTCCCCCGGAACATTTGTTACGCGCGTTATTGCTGCAGGTGGTGTATACGATCCGGAGCGAGCGGCAGCTGATGGAGCAGCTCGATTACAACATCCTGTACCGATGGTTTGTGGGGTTGAATCTGGACGACGCGGTGTGGGTGCCGACGGTCTTTACGAAGAATCGGACGCGGCTGGTCGAGGGGGGCATCGCGGATGCGTTTCTGGCCGAAGTGTTACAGGAGGCGGAGCGGCGGGCGTTGTTGTCGAATGAGCATTTCACCGTCGACGGGACCTTGCTGGACGCGTGGGCGAGTCAGAAGAGTTTTCAGCCGAAGGCCGGCACCCGCCCGCCAACGGACGATGATCCGGGGAATCCGAGCGTGACGTTTCGCCAGGAGAAACGGACGAATGCGACGCATGCGTCGCGGACGGACCCGGAGGCGCGGTTGACGCGGAAGAGTGGGGGGCAAGGCGCGCAATTGGCGTACTTGGCGAGTGTGTTGATGGATAATCGGCACGGGCTCGTGGTGGCGACCGACGTGACGCAGCCCGGCTACGAGGCGGAGTGTGCGAGTGCGCTGGCGATGGTGGGGAGCTTACCGCCGACGGCCCGGCGTCGGACGTTGGGGGCGGACAAGGGTTATGATCGGTGCGGGTTTGTCGACACGCTGCGGGCGTTGGGCTGGACGCCCCACGTCACGCCGAACGTGCACCGCACGCGGTTGCGGAGCGCGGTGGATGGCCGGACGACGCACCATCCCAGCTATGCGATCAGTCAACGGCAGCGCAAAAAAGTGGAAGAGATCTACGGGTGGGGCAAGACGATTGGGTTGTTACGCAAACTCCGACATCGCGGGACCCCGCGGGTCGGGTGGGTGTTTACGTTCACGGCCGCGGTCTACAATCTGATGCGGATACGCACCCTGACCCTGGCCGGAGGCAGCCCCTGATGGGGCAGTGTGGGCCGCATTCGTCACGCCGACCGCACCGCGGGGGCGGTAATAGGGGACCGCACGCTGGTACACCGTCGTGTTACCCGGACAAACGCGGCTCACCATCAATTTTTCCGCAACCTGCTAGAAGGCGCGCGCCTGGAGAGCTAGCAGGGAAACCCGAAATTGGAAACTGAGTTTACACTTTTTTGACTAGACTGTACGATCCTGCCCCCGATTGGAACCTACAGTTTCCTCTTGTTTCCACTTCGAAGGACACAAAAGATACACCCCAGACTTCCTCCGCAAACTTCAGGCGGCTCCGGCCACGGGGGTTCGGACGCAGCACCGCGCCAGCCAGACGGCGAACTCGCGATCGTCGGCGGCAACCCACACCCCGTCATGCACGTGAAATCCCGAGTGCGGCCAGGCAGGGAGAGGACTCTGTTCCACCAGGGTCATTCACTGCGAAGCCCGTGGCAGATCGCGCGGAGCTGAGCGAGTAAGGGCGCGGAGCTCTAGTTCGTCCCCCAAAAGGTGCTCCGCCCGCAGCAGAATCTTCGGAAAGCGGATGACCTCCTTCCACCGGTCTCCGGGCGCGTCGGGATTTTCCAGCACAACCTTCCGGCAGACCCGAGCGTGGGAGAGGAGCGGTCCCACATCTATGCCCAGGTAGGCAGGGCGAAATTTCTGGAGGAACCGCTCTGCCTTCGCGAGCTGCGCCCCAATGCCGTGGGGATTCCCCCGCTGGACGTGGACGAAGGCGCTGGCGTAAAGGATCAGGCCGTGGTAGAAGTCGCTCCCGGTCTCGCGCCACGGCCCCTCCAGCACCTCGTGACTCTCCCAGAATGCTTCCTGATTAAAGAGTTCCACGAAAGCTTCGAGGGCGGTCGGGAAGGGGGCGGGACGGGAACTCACACGCGTGGGCCGTGGTGAGGACCGAGAACAAAGACGACTGCGCGCATAAGCTTAGCTCTGGCTAATGCCCATCAAAGCCCCCGTCAGAAACCAGATGGGGCATAGGCAAACAACGCAACTGTCACTCGCTGTTCTCCAACGGTGCCGAGAAGAAAGCCAATTCACATTGCATGGCGTACCGATACGCGTCACGAATGGCAGGAGAATCCGAAGCAACCTTGTCCAGAAGTGATTCCAGCCGAGCACAGAGCTGCCTGAACTCGTCGCCGGAATACGTTTTGATCCAGTCTCGGTATGGGTGCTCAGGGCGCAAACGCGCGGTCAACTCGGCTCCGAGATACGTGTACAGTCGCATGCATGGGACCATCGCCGCGAGGACCTCATCGAGCCCGTCATGCCACGCGGTACGGAGCAGAAAGTCGGTATAAGCGGAAGTTTCCCGATGAGGTTTCGTATGTTCAATGTCGATGTCGAGCGTCACCGCGTACTCGGCGTGGAGCTTGAGTTCGTGCAGCACCCCGCCCATCAACTCGTGAAACACCCGCGCCTGTTCGAGATCGTCCGACCTCGCGGCGGCCAGCGCATACGCCTGCAAAAAAGCACGCAGGAAGAACGCATCTTGAGCGACGTAACGTCGAAACGCCTGGCGGTCGAGCGTACCATCGCCCAGCCCTCGCACGAACGGATGTTCGAGGCAGCGTTTGGCGATGTCGGCGTTGAGTTTCCAAAGCAAGTCTCGAAGCATCATCCCTTCCACGTCATCTTCCAGAAACCTCGCTCGTGTCGAACGCCAGATCTTCAAGCGCGCGGTAACTCCAGATCGGTCGCGAACGCCGATTCTGAGGGGAGCGAAATCGACGCAGTGCCCGGCTGTGGCCGCGAGACGAAGGCCAAAATCCTTGATATCGCCCTATGGGCCTAATGCTTCGGTGTGGCTGATGGCATGGAGTCATGGCATGACTTACAATCAACACACTCCTGCCGTGCATCAGCGTTCGCCCCTATGAATCCCCTTTTATGACACATCTCACATAGCCCATGTGAAACAGGACCGAAGGTGAACTTCATTTCGCACCACTTAGCGTTGGTGCAGCCGGCCCTGCTGTGACACTTCCTGCAGAGCAACATCGATCCTCCTACGAGTCCTGCACTGAGCGTCGCGGTGTCGCTCCGGTCCGGCTAGGGTACCAAGACCACCCTCCCCACGGGCTCACTACGTGCTAGCGCATCGATTCCCTTCTGGAACTCATCAAGCCGCAGGGTGCGATCAACCACCGTCGTGACAATTCCTTGTGAGACAAGCTCGACAGCCTGTTTGAGCTCCGCGAGTGTGTTCCCCACGGATCCCATGACACTCGCCTCAGTGGTGGTGTGTGGTGCCTGATCGCTCCTCGCTGAGAATCCACCAGCCCATCACGACCAACCGCTACGGCCCTGCCGTGCAATGCTGGTCGAAGACGGCCCTAAGATCCGCCGCGATCGCCTCAGGCGGCCGACCCTCGATGTCCGACCGCTCGAGCATGTACATGAGCCGTCCGTCCTTGAAGAGCCCCATCTGCGGTGACGAAGGGGGATAGCCCGCGAAATAGCCACGGGCGCGCTCCACGGCGTCGGTCTCCATACCCGCGAATACCGTGGTGAGCCGGTCGGGGCGAGTGCTGTGCTCCAGGGCGAGCCGCACTCCCGGGCGCGCTGACCCGGCCCCACACCCGCACACGGAGTTCACCACCACGAGCACTGTGCCATCGGCTGCCGAGAGGGCTTCGTCCACGGCTTCGGGTGTCAGCAGCTCCTCGAAGCCGATCTGCGTGAGTTCGTCTCGCATCGGCTGAACCATGGCTGGGTCGTATCGCAACGGTGTCATGCTTGACCTCCGAAGGCGCGCTTCATGGCCGAGTTCCTGCCCGGCTGAAAGTTGATACAGATCTGCGCTAACTCGGTCTCTTCGAGCAGTTCGCCGAAAAAGGCGCATTTAAAACGGGGTTTTCCTTCCGGACCCCAGCGTTCTTCCTCCAGGTGCGCGCAGGATGTGCAAACGCCGAACGGCCGCCTGCGGCGTCCTTGCACCAGGTGACCAAGCAATCGTTCCAGGCCGGTGGCTAACTGGCCGCGGCCGCCTGCGGGCAACGCACCTGCGGCGCGCACGAGAGCCTCGCAGGGGTCGCGCGCAAGAATGGCCCTCGCATTGTCGGTCACCTCCAGGCGCGCGCTGCGTCCGTCGTGTCGCGACCGTGTTCGGCTGAGATAGCCCCGGGCGACCAGGCCCTTGACCGTCTGCGACGCCGTGCCCCGGGTCGTGGCATGGAACTCCGCGAACGCCGACACCGTGCGCGAGAACCTATTGGCCCGCGACAGGTACCGTAGTGCGCTCCACTGGGCGGGTGTGAGCCCCTCCGTGTAACCATCGCCATGGGCGATTCGCCCGAGCTGAACCACTAGCTCAGCGACGTCCCGCGCGCTCATTTCGGGTCCTTTGCTCATGCCAAATAGTAGCGTTTCCAAACTAACTTGACAAGCGTGCCCTGGGAAAGCTAGTTTCGTTACGCTACTAGATTGGCACCGAGCTGGCAACGATGAGGCAGAGCCTGGATTAGCAGTGATGCCTATCTAGGCGTGCGAAATCCTTGTGTGTGTGGCAACATGGAAGACTTGCAGCCTGCTGATCCTGCGCCCTAGGGTTTTCTTGGACACTTGATTGCGAGAGAGTTCTCGCAGGAGGAGTGGCGAGATGAGGAAGCACGTTGAGGAATCGGTGGCGACCGGCGCGGCCGCCGGGCGCGGCCGTGGGGGTCGGTTCTCGGCCGGGCGGAAGCGTGAGGTGGTGCTGCGTCTGTTGCGCGGGGAGGATCTCGAGTCGGTGTCGCGGGCGGTGGGGATCACGGCGGCGCGGGCGTCGCACTGGCGGGCTCAGTTTCTGGCTGCGGGGCAGGCGGGCCTAAAGAGCCGCGCACCGGATGCTCGGGACGAAGACCATCGTCGGCTGCAGGCCAAGATCGGCGAGCTGCTGATGGAGACCGAGTTACTGTACGCGAAGGTGGATCAGCTGGAGGCCGGCGGCCCTTTGGCCCGGCGGAGGTCGACGCGATGAGTGGCGCCCAGTCGATCTCCACCCGTCGGGCGTATGGCGTGCAGCGGGTCTGCCGCGTGTGGCACCGCGCCCGCTCCAGTGTGTATGCGCGGCGGCAGGCGACACGGTCCCCTGCGCCGTGTCGTCGCCGCGGGCCGATCGGCGCTGCCCCGGACGACGTCCTGGTGGCCCACATTCGCCGGGTGCTCGAAGCCTCGCCGTTTCATGGCGAGGGGTACCGGAAGGCCTGGGCGAAGCTGCGGGTCGACGGGATTCGGACCTCGCAGGAACGGGTGCGGCGGTTGATGCGGGAGTCCGGCCTCCAGGCCCCGCAGCGCGCGGGCCACGCGCACGGGCCAAAGGCGCACGACGGGACCATCACCACCGAGGCGCCCGACGTGATGTGGGGCACGGACATGACGGCCACCGTGACCGTCGCCGAGGGGGCAGCCTTCGTCTTCGTGGCCGTCGATCACTGCGCGACCGAGTGCATCGGGCTCCATGCCGCCAAGCGCGGGAACCGCTTCGAGGCCCTGGAGCCGATTCGCCAGGGCATCCGGGAACGCTTCGGGGGCATCGGCGAAGGCGTGGCCCGCGGGCTGCGGCTGCGTCACGACCACGGGTCGAACTATTTGGCCGACGATTTCCAACAGGAGGTCGCGTTCTTCGGCATCGAAAGCTCTCCGAGCTTCGTGCGGGAGCCCGAAGGCAACGGTGTCGCTGAGCGCTTCATCCGCACGCTGAAGGAAAACGTCTTGTGGGTACGGAGCTTCGAGACGATCGAGGAGCTCCGCCTGGCCTTGCTCGAGTTCAAGCGGACGTACAACGAGCAGTGGATGCTGGAGAAGTACGACTATCGCAGCCCGGCTCAAGTGCGACGCGACTTCGTCGGCCTGGACGCGGCTGCGTAGAAATGATTACCTTCAAATCACTGTCCAAGAACCCTGGGGCGATACAGGCGGTGCAGCAACTGTCTGACGAAGTCGCCGAACTTCACGAGCGAGCGGATTTCACCGAGAGCATGCTCTCGGAGGTCAGGTCGAGGAACGCGATCGGGCCGGGTGACTCCACTTGAGCGGTGTCCCTCTCGAAGCGGCAGCGGTTCAGACATCCCCAAGCGACCGACCCGCCTGAAAACTGGTTCGAGGAGTCGAAGGGTGGAGAACTAGGTGCGACGACTCTCGCGCGGCTCACGGCCTACGTCGAGCGTAATGACGAATCAGAGTTTTTCCGCACAACTCCAGAGTTGTGTCTGGCCGTGGCCGGGCTAAAGTACCTTCCCACAGGACGGCACGTAGGGGTTTGCTGCTTCGCCCGGCACGCTGCATGTTAATAGGTGCTGCAAAGCCGGCCCCAGGCTGTGCCTGACACGTTTGAGCGTCTCAAAACTGCTTTAGCCGACCGCTACGCCATCGAGGAAGAGATCGGCAGTGGTGGGATGGCGACGGTGTATCTCGCCGAGGATTTGAAACTCCACCGCAAGGTGGCGGTGAAGGTGTTGCGACCCGAACTCGCCGCCATCCTCGGTGCGGAAGTACCAGTTGCGGAGGTGGATGCGTCATGAGACGGAGTCGAGGTTGGGCCCGAGTAAGGTCGCAGGGTGCCCACATCATGCGTTTAGGTGCGTGGTATCAGGTCGTGGGGAACAGTCCTCCGAACCTGGTTGTTCTCGACATCGCACGACGGAACGTCGCGATCCCCCGCGATCTTCTACAGATTAGCCCACACCGGCCCGAACGATTCAGCGTTGTTCCTCGGTCACCGAGTAAACTCAGCGGGAAATCGGACGACTCGGCATCTACATACGCGGTGTGTCCCGTGTCGGGTACTCGCATGCGGCTAACGGGACATCCCGAAAGCATCGAATGTCCTAGCTGCGGGCACCGTGGTGCGGTTGACTGGAGGAGCTTGCCTACCCGGCTCGCGACAGGTGTCGAGACGCACACGGCAGTGTGACCGGTCACGTCCCAGGCGAGTAAGGAATAAATCGCTGGAGGCTTCCCCAATCTGACCCAAGTTGTCGACGTCTTGGGTGTGGCCGGAATCATCACAGCGGCCCAGGGAGCGATCGATAAACTGCCCCTTGGTGATGAGGGACACAGGAATACACGATTTTCGGGGTTTTCTTTCGGGACGGGTTGCGCAACTTCCTTTGCGAGGTGGAGTGATGGAGTTCCGGGAATGAGGACTCTAATGAGATACCTCTGGCTCGGTGTAGCGGGTGTGAGTGTGTTCAATGGCTGTGGCGGAGCCGACGAATGCGACCCTGCCGAACCGGGGTGCGACGCATCCTCGGAATTAGTCGCCGACACACTCCTTCTGGTACCGCTCACGGCGATGGCTGGCATCACCTACATGGGATTCGACGGCGGACTCTATCCCGAAGGCAACACGGTCCCGCAGGCGCACACCACAGCTGGCCTGGCGGCAGCGGGTGCGGTGGAGCCGTTGGACGCCAATGGTGTGGCCAGTGCCGACGGCAAGTACGTGCTCATCTCGATCGGCATGTCCAACACGACGGAGGAGTTCTGTTCGGAAAACTCGACCTCTCCCTGCAACTCGTGGACGTTCGTCGGGCAGGCGCTTGCCGATGCAGCCGTCGAAGACACCAATCTTGAAATCGTGAACGGTGCCTACAGCGGACAAGTGGCGGCGGCTTGGGAATCGTCCACCAGCCAGAATTACAGTCGGATTCGAGATGATCATCTCGTTCCGCGCGGGCTCAGCGAAGCACAGGTACAGATTGCGTGGGTCAAGCAGGCGAACCCAGCTCCGTCGGTGTCCTTGCCCGACGCCTCCGCGGACGCGTTCGCATTGCAGCAGAGCTTGGGGAACATCGTTCGAACGCTCACGGTGCGGTATCCCAACTTGAAACTCGTCTTTCTGTCGTCGCGGATCTATGGGGGGTATGCGACGAGCAACCTCAACCCCGAACCGTATGCGTACGAGTCAGGGTTTTCTGTCAAGTGGCTGATCGAGGCCCAGATCGACCAAATGGCGAACGGTGGTGTGGTGGTGGATCAGCGCGCCGGCGATCTTGACTACAACACCGTTGCGCCGTGGATCGGTTGGGGACCGTACCTTTGGGCGGATGGAGCGAGACTGAACCCCGCCGGCCTTTCGTGGTCGCGAGGGGATTTCGAATCCGACGGCACGCATCCCGCGCAGTCGGGGGAGCAGAAGGTGGGAACCGCGTTGCTGGAATTCTTCAAGACGTCGCAGTTCACACTAGGGTGGTTCTTGAGATAGCAAATCGGCCGCATCACGCTGCTGAAAAACTTGGGGTTGGAGTGACCAACGCACGGTCGCATTCCCTCCGCGACAACCCCCGCTTCCAGGCGCTGCTCGCGAAGTACGAGAACTAAGCGAACGGCGGGCCGCAGCGCGATGCCGAAAAACACCCCACGCATTCTCGACCCGGTGTAGCATCCAGCAAGCCAGATACGCCCGTGGATCTCCTCCAAAAGCGCCGCTCGGTAACACCTCGGCAACAGTTAGCCGGTTACTGAGGGAACGAACTGCTTCTAGGCAAGACTATGGCGTGAAACGTGTGACTTGCCGCAGTCGTCGATGGGTCATAGATTAGGAATGTGGCGTGTAGCCTAGCGCAAAAGAGTAATTAAAAAAACAACTGGAAATCCCAATGTCACCCTCGCAGTGCGAGGGTTTTCTTGTTTTTGGACAGAAATTACGCCGAAAACGCATTTGTAAACGCTCTTTGTTTTTTTGAACCTTCTTTATGGAGTTAAGAAAAATGGCTGACAACACCATACCTAAATGGATTCGGCGTTTTGTTGAGCGGTCTGGTTACACAATTGCGAGGCGGCAGAAGAGGTATTGTCAAATGTTGTGGATCGGTGAGTGATCAAGCGGCGACCTTCCGATCCGTGTTCTCTTTGTCAGTTTCCTGCATACCATCTTTGAATTGTTCTCCTGCCAACACCAGGGGGAGAAGTTCTGGAGCGTTGAGTTTCCGCCAACGTTGCTGCGCCATCTCCAACAGCTTGAACGCCATCGTCAGCCCTTTGCTCCGCGAGCCCGCTCCCTTGGTCACGCGCTGTCGTAACCGGACCGTCGCGAAGGCAGACTCGATCACGTTCGTCGAACGGATATGTTTCCAATGCTCGGCCGGAAAATCAAAATGGCTGTACAGGTGCTCCTGGTCCCGCGTGAGCGAGGCGACCGCCTTGGGATACTTGGCCGCATACGCGGTGGCGAAACGCTCGACCAGCGCCTCGGCCTCCGCACGCGACTCCGCATACATCATCTCGCGCAACACCCGCTTCGCCGCCGGCTGCAAACGTTTCGGAAGCTTGTCCAACACGTTGGCCATCCGGTGCACCCAGTCGCGCTGCTGCCGCGTCGCCGGCCACACCTCCCGCACCGCTGCCCAGAACCCCAACGCGCCATCCCCAATCGCCAGCACCGGGGCCCGCATCCCCCGACGCTTCAGATCGCGCAACACCGCCAACCAGCTCTCCGTGCTCTCCCGATAGCCGTCCTCCACCGCGATCAGCTCTTTCGTCCCATCCGCCCGGGCGCCCAGCATCACCAGCGTACACAGCCGGTCGGCCTCGAGGCGAATGTTGAAGTGGATCCCGTCGACCCAGACGTACACATACTCCCGATCACGCAGATCACGCTGGCGAAACGCCTGGTATTCCCCCTCCCACGCCGCCGTCAATCGCGTGATCGTCGTCGGGGACAAGCCTGATGCGTCCTCACCCAACAAGATCGGCAACGCCTCGCGAAAATCTCCCGTCGACAGACCGCGCAGATACAACACCGGCAAGACCTCCGCCACCTTCGGCGACCGCCGCATATAGGGAGGCAAAATCTTGCTCGTGAACTGCGCCCGCATACGACGGTCATGCACCCGTGGCGCGGTCACCGTGACCGTACCAGCACCCAGCGTCACCTTGCGGGGACGGGCTTTGCCATTGCGCACCACCAGGGCGCGGCCCTCTCCGTCTCGCTCAATCCGATATCGCTCGACATACTCGGTCACTTCCGCGTCCAACGCACTCACCAGCATCCGCCGAGCTCCCTCTCTGGCAAGCTCGTCCAGGTCTGCGAACAGTCCGTTCCCTTTGCTCTCAGACGCATTCTCTATTATCCTCAACATCGGTGGCGTGTCCTTTCTCCGGTCGTCACAACCGGATCTCGTGTACGTTTCAACTGACTACACGAAAGGATACGCCGCCTTTCTCATTCCTCCAATCCACAACTTTCGAAAATAACTCGCGGCAGAACACAGATATCCTCAACCACATTTCGGTTGAGACTCTTAGAACACTCGTCCAATCCTGCGGCTATCATTTGTGGGAAGTTGGCAATGAGTTTCTCATAATCCGTGATAGTAATTTACGTATTATTTGTTGATGAACCTCGAAGGGTTCGTTCTCGCTGGGCGGGGCACAGATTGAACGTGGCCCCGCGCAGGCACTTTTGCAGGCAGTCTAGGCTGACCTTGGGAGTATTCCAACGGACTCAGACGGAAAGCGGTTGCTTCAAAAACCCCGACTAAACGGCTTGAAACAGACAGGAAAGGAAAACAAAGGACTGCAACGGAAAACCGTCCAACTCCTTTTAAGTCCCTTGTGTCTACCGATTCCACCACCCGGGCAACTGAATCTTGAATATAGAACAGGGAATATTGAATACAGAAGTAGTCGCCTACCGTAACCCGGTGAGCTCGCACGCCTAGCTCATCGCCTCACCGCTTCGGGAGTGTTGCTGGCTTTGATTCCTTTGTGTCTACCGATTCCACAACCGAGGTATTGTCAAATGTTGTGGATCGGTGAGTGATCAAGCGGCGACCTTCCGATCCGTGTTCTCTTTGTCAGTTTCCTGCATACCATCTTTGAATTGTTCTCCTGCCAACACCAGGGGGAGAAGTTCTGGAGCGTTGAGTTTCCGCCAACGTTGCTGCGCCATCTCCAACAGCTTGAACGCCATCGTCAGCCCTTTGCTCCGCGAGCCCGCTCCCTTGGTCACGCGCTGTCGTAACCGGACCGTCGCGAAGGCAGACTCGATCACGTTCGTCGAACGGATATGTTTCCAATGCTCGGCCGGAAAATCAAAATGGCTGTACAGGTGCTCCTGGTCCCGCGTGAGCGAGGCGACCGCCTTGGGATACTTGGCCGCATACGCGGTGGCGAAACGCTCGACCAGCGCCTCGGCCTCCGCACGCGACTCCGCATACATCATCTCGCGCAACACCCGCTTCGCCGCCGGCTGCAAACGTTTCGGAAGCTTGTCCAACACGTTGGCCATCCGGTGCACCCAGTCGCGCTGCTGCCGCGTCGCCGGCCACACCTCCCGCACCGCTGCCCAGAACCCCAACGCGCCATCCCCAATCGCCAGCACCGGGGCCCGCATCCCCCGACGCTTCAGATCGCGCAACACCGCCAACCAGCTCTCCGTGCTCTCCCGATAGCCGTCCTCCACCGCGATCAGCTCTTTCGTCCCATCCGCCCGGGCGCCCAGCATCACCAGCGTACACAGCCGGTCGGCCTCGAGGCGAATGTTGAAGTGGATCCCGTCGACCCAGACGTACACATACTCCCGATCACGCAGATCACGCTGGCGAAACGCCTGGTATTCCCCCTCCCACGCCGCCGTCAATCGCGTGATCGTCGTCGGGGACAAGCCTGATGCGTCCTCACCCAACAAGATCGGCAACGCCTCGCGAAAATCTCCCGTCGACAGACCGCGCAGATACAACACCGGCAAGACCTCCGCCACCTTCGGCGACCGCCGCATATAGGGAGGCAAAATCTTGCTCGTGAACTGCGCCCGCATACGACGGTCATGCACCCGTGGCGCGGTCACCGTGACCGTACCAGCACCCAGCGTCACCTTGCGGGGACGGGCTTTGCCATTGCGCACCACCAGGGCGCGGCCCTCTCCGTCTCGCTCAATCCGATATCGCTCGACATACTCGGTCACTTCCGCGTCCAACGCACTCACCAGCATCCGCCGAGCTCCCTCTCTGGCAAGCTCGTCCAGGTCTGCGAACAGTCCGTTCCCTTTGCTCTCAGACGCATTCTCTATTATCCTCAACATCGGTGGCGTGTCCTTTCTCCGGTCGTCACAACCGGATCTCGTGTACGTTTCAACTGACTACACGAAAGGATACGCCGCCTTTCTCATTCCTCCAATCCACAACTTTCGAAAATAACTCCCACAACCCGGCAAAAGGAGGAGTCAAGATATGCCGGTTATGCCGTCCACAATTGGGTTCTCGCTATTACCAGTCGTACGGAGTCCCAGATCCTCACACGTCATACCCTCATAGAAGGTTCCATCTAATGAAGGATTACACGTGCCACTAGTAAAATTATTAATACACCTGGCTGTGACTCCACTTCCTGTAGTACATGCACCCTTCGGTGGTGCACACCCGATTGAGGTGATCGTAAGCCCCACGACAACCGACACAAGCATTTTCAAGTTGGGTTTCATCTTTGCTTTCCACGTTGGTTAAGAATTGATGGGTACGTGCACGGAGACTAGTTCCCCGCCTTCTCCTTCAACACCTCAAACCAGGTCTCGACCAGAAGACTCGATGGACGCGCGGTGAATACCGGTCTCCAATACCGCGGGGGGGGCAGGTTGCCACCCCCAATTCTCGTCCATCCGAGCCCGAACGCGAAACGTGCCCAACTGCAACGACCTACGCAAGTTTGTCGCTCCTCATCTCCATACTATCAAGTTTGTCGTTCCTCGTCTCCATACTATAAGGAATAGCGTGTAGGAAAACCGTGCCGCTTCGACACGCGCAGCGACGTTCGCCGTCCTCGGTTTACCGCCAACTCCCACAGCTCATTGCCCGAGGTTGATCACGATCTTCCCGAGATGTGCCCCGCTGGCCATATAGTCGTATGCGGCAGGAGCCTCCTCAAAGCTGAAGACCCGATCGATGATCGGTCGTAGTTGATGTTCACCGATGAAGGAGTTCATGGCTTCAAAGTCGGCCCGTGAGCCGACGTAGATGCCGGTGACCGAGGCGCCCAGCCCGATGAACGAACTGACCGGCATGACGCTGGCGAATCCGGAGAGACCACCGATCAAGGCGATGTGGCCGCCGAACCCGAGCGCCTGAAGCGCTTTGGGAAGCGTCTCTCGGCCACCGACATCGAGGACCTGCGACACTCCAGCGTTCCCCGTGAGCACGCGCACCTCGTCCTGCCATTCCGGGTTGGTTCGATAGTTCACTGTACCGAACGCGCCGAGCTCTCGAGCGCGCGCGAGCTTAGCATCCCTCGAGCTGGTAATGATCGGTCTCGCCCCAGCCGCCACGGCAAATTGCAGTCCAAAGATGGATACACCTCCCGTCCCTTCCAGCAGCACGAAGTCGTCGGGTTGGAGGTGTCCATAGGTAAATAACCCGGTCCACGCGGTCACCGCAGCACACGGCAACGTCGCCCCCTCCTCGAAGGTGAGGTGATCCGGAATGGAGACCAGTCCGTTCTCGTGGCTGACAACCATCTCGGAGAGCATCCCATCAATAGCGCCTCCCCGAGCTGATGCATTCGCCTGCTGGCTCCTCCTCCCGTCCACCCAATTGGCGAAGAAGGTGCCGGCGACGCGATCACCGAGTTGGAAGCGGGTGACGCCGGGCCCGATGGCAATCACCTCCCCAGCTCCGTCGGAGAGCGGGACCAGGCCGCCGCCCTGGCTTGGGCCGGATTCGAGGACGTAAAGGTCGCGTCGGTTCAAGGAGACGGCCCGGACTCGAACGAGCACTTCGTTGTCGCCCGGCATCGGTTGATCGACATCCTTCATCACGAGTCGAAGCTCACCGTCGTGCGCTTCAAGCTGATACTGACGGATGGTCGCACCGATCTGGGGCCCGGTGCCTGCAAAGACGGCGACCGCTGCACCGATGACCAGTCTGCGGTGCCCATGCCGAGCAAACCTGCCGATTGGGCGAGTCTTCATGGAGATCTCCTTGTGCCTGGGTCGTCGTCATCCCTGACGACGGCCCATGTCAACGAACTCCTGGTGTCCGCGCGACGACGGATTGCAGATGCTCGATGACCGAGACTTGGTAAGACACTTCAGACCCGTTCTTACACGCCGCGACGCGGGTAGTTACATCGCGTGCTCTCACAAAGGGTGGGACGGACGATTACGGGACCTTGAGCAAACGATCGAGGAATGCCACCGCACGGCGGAACATGTCGATGCGCGCGGGGGCGCTCAGCCCGTGTGGTTCTCCCGGATAGCTGCGGCTCTCGAACGTTTTCCCCAGGGTTCGGAACCGGTCGACGACGAGCTGGTACTGCCGGTATGGCGCGCGCACGTCGTTCTCCCCGTGCATGACCAGAAGCGGCGTAGTGATCCGATCGACCCGGGCCAGCGTGTTGCTGATTGCGTACACCTCGGGGCGTTCGTCGGGTGTGCCGCCGTGTCCGGTCTTGATGAAGATCCTTCCGATACGATCCGCGTTGGTGAACGCATCCGCAAAGTCGTAGATGCCGGCCATCGGGACCGCAGCATCGAACACCCCCGGCGCGCGCGCAATGGCTGCCATAGAGGTGATGCCACCGTAGCTATACCCGTAGATGCCGACCTTGCCGTTTGAGAACGGCTGCGCACGCAGCCAACCGGCCGCGGCGGCCGCGTCGCGGGCTTGCCCGTTCGCCCAGTCATTGACCCCGAGATCCTGAAAAGGCCGGCCGAAACCCGATCCGCCGCGGTAGTTCACCGCCAGCACGACGTATCCTTTCGACGCGAGGTACTGTTCGAACAAGCCTTCGCTGTGGAGATACGAGTTCGTCCCGCCACCGTGCACGTTGACGAGGGCCGGGAACCCGCCGTCCGGAACCGGACCCGGCGGGCGATACAGGAATCCCTGGATGTACAGACCGTCGTGACTCGCGTAAGACACCTCCACCGGGTCGATGACGGTCGACCACGCGTCGGCGAAGCGGGTGAGTCGTCGGACGGTGCCGCCCGAGGCCGAGACGTAATCCACGTCGGGCCCGCGGGTCGGCAGCGTCCGGATGAAAGCAAAAGCATCGGCCCCGGCCGTGGCACTGAGCGAGCGGATGCCTCCCTCCATGTTGGTAACGCGAGTGGCGACGCCTCCTCGCGAAGGAACGGCCCAGAGATTGAAATCGCCACGTTCTTGGTACGGGAAAAAGATCCGGGCGCCGTCGTCCGACCAGAACAGGGGCATGCTGTGGCCCGTGAGGAAGAACTCCAGATGTCTGTGGCCACTAGCAGTCACGGCGTACGTTGGATGGTTCGCTGCCTGCATCCCCGTCCCCACCGAAAGCGGACAGAGCAGGTTCGACGGGACGTATGACTATGCCGTCATCGCGCGCGGTCAAACCCTTCGAGCAAACCAGTCGTTTTATATCCGCGATGGCGCGGTGTCGAACAGTGAAGGTAGCTTCTCTGGAGCCATCTTAGACAACTTCGGGAACATTGAGTTTACGGGACCTTGCCCAGACGCCTCATCGTTGTCGGGCGCACTGTTCACAGGAACAATGACCGAGGCGAATCCGAATTTTGGTCAGGGTACGTGGGATTGTGGAACGGGGAGCGGCGACAAATGGTCTCTCCTCAACGGATCGTAACGATCACTCAGTCAATCTGAATCGTTGAGACGTCGAACGACGGCTCCGGAAATTTCATATTCAGTGACTCGAGTTTTTCGACGATCGCGGAGCCAACGGCCAGATTGCGAAACCATTTCCGGTTTGACGGAATCATGTACCAGGGCGCCCACTCGGTACTGCACCGAGTGAGCACTTCTTCGAACGCCGCGGTGTACGCATCCCAATGCGGACGTTCGCTGAAATCCGCCGGAGAGATCTTCCAATGCCGCGTGCGATCGTCCAACCGATCCTGGAAACGTTTCTTCTGCTCGTCCTTGCTGATATGCAGGTAGAACTTGAGAATGACGATACCGTTTTCTGACAAGTTTTTTTCGAACGCGTTGATCTGATCGTATCGCTCCGACCACTTCTCTGTCGGAACGAGATCATGCACCCGCACGACAAGCACATCCTCGTAGTGCGACCGATTGAATATCCCGATGTCCCCCTTGCGGGGGACGGCCTTGTGGATGCGCCATAAGAAATCGTGATCGGCTTCTTCGTCGGACGGTTTCTTGAATGACGTAACGGTCGTCCCCTGCGGATTCACTCCTCGCATGACGTGCCGGATCGTGCCGTCCTTGCCAGAGGCGTCCATCCCCTGCAGGACGATGAGCAATCCCCGTTTGTTTTCGGCGTAAAGGAGGTACTGTAGCTCGTTGAGGCGCCGAGTGATTTGCTTGAGGGCCTGGCGGGCGGTCTTCTTGTCGGTGTACTCGGCGGTGTCGTTGGGATCGTATTCGGTGAGGGTAACTTTGGTGCTCGGAGGAACCCGATATCGATCCGCTAGGCTCATCGCCAGGAACGGGGCACGACGTCGGGCTTGGTGGCCGCAACGGCTCCCTGCCCCTCCGCAGCCTCGATCCTGGGTCGAATCGTCACGAGGTCCCGGAATCGTACGAGGCGTCCCTCGTCTTCATCCCAAAGCGTCAACCATAGCGTCTTGACGCTATCCCAAAGACGAAGCTGCGTCACATTCTGGACCTCAGGGTTCTCGTCGAAACACTTCTGCAACTTATAGTTTGGGATTCGGCTGCATACATGATGGATGTGATGCAATCCGATGTTGCCGGTGAACCATTGGAACACCTTGGGCAACACGTAGTGAGAGCTGCCTTCCAGACCGGCCGCGTAGTAGTCCCACCGCTCGCGGTACCGCCAATAGGTGTCCTCGTATTGATGCTGCACGTAAAAGAGGAAGACGCCGAGCGACCCTGATATGAGCGTAATCGGAAGCTGGACCAGCAGAAAGCGGTCGATCCCGATGGTAAGCCACATGGTGACGACAACCGCAAGCAACCCCAAATTGGTTCTGTGGACGCTCGCCCACTCGCGTTTCCACGAGCGCGGGGCGTCGGCCGGATAGCGATGCTTGAGGACGAACTGGTAGAGGGGCCCAATGATCAGCAGCACGGCGGCGCTGCGGTACAGCCGGTAGCGCACCCTGTTGCGTTTTGGTAGGCCGAGGTATTCGCGAACGGTCAGTGTGGCAATGTCGCCGAAGCTTCGTTGGTCGAGATTGCCTGATGTGGCGTGGTGGATGGCGTGGGTTCGGCGCCAATAATGGTACGGCACCAAGGTCAAGACTCCTATGATCGAGCCCAACACATCGTTGGCCCGCTGTGACTTGAAGAACGACTGATGCCCGCAGTCGTGCTGGAGTATGAACATCCTCACCACGAACAGCGCCGTGGGGACGGCCAGAGCCAGCGTCAGCCAATACGAGACGCCCAGGCTCCAGACCATCGCGATCCACAGTGCCACGAAGGGTACGGCCGTATTGACCAGCTGATAGAGGCTGCGCCACAGGCTGGACCCCTTGTAGGGCTCCATAATGGCGTTCCAGTCCACATCCGTCTGCAGGCGGCTCGATTCCAATCCTCGGTCTCCGTTTGGGGGCGGCATAACACTGGGGGATTAGGGTGGAAAAAGCCAGCCCCACCCTCCCCCTCCCACCCCCCACCGGGAGTCGGGGGTCGGGAGTCGGGGGTCGGAATGACCCCGATCCGGAGCTGAAACCCGACCCCCGACTCCCGACCCCCGACTCCCGCAACTATCTTCCGCCCCAGCCATGCCAGATACCTCGCGATTCCTCGCCTGGCTGCGCGCGATCGGGGCGGTTGTGAGCGAACGCGGGCAGGCACTCACCAGGAAAATTCCCGCCCTCGGCATCGATGAGAGCACGCTCCTCGTCGGGTTGGCCGTGGCTATCGGCGCCGTTGTCGGGCTGGCGGTGATCCTCTTTTACAAGCTCATCGACGTCTCCCAAGCGCTGGCTTTGTCGGCTGCCGGGAGCATGACCGGCATCGGGAGCCTCTCCATCGCCGTGGTGGTCGTGTTGGGACTGGGCCTCACGAGGCTGCTCGTGATCTACGGCGCGAACGACTCGGACGGCGAAAACATTCCGGATGTGACCCGGGCCGTCGCCAAGCGGGGAGGAGTGATCCGGGCCATTCCGGTCGCTGTGAAGACGGCAGGCGCAGCCATCGCCATTGGCGTCGGGGGGAGCGTTGGGGCGGAGGGTCCGGTGGCCGTGGCCGGAGCGGCGCTCGGATCGAGAATTGGACGGTTCTTCCGATCGAGGCCGGCGCGGCTGCGGGTGCTGGTGGCATGCGGATCGGCGGCCGGGATATCGGCCGCGTTCAACGCACCGATCGCCGGCGTGTTTTTTTCGTTGGAAAAAGTCCTCGGCACGTTCGGGGTGAGCGCGTTTCCACCGATCCTGGTCGCGAGCGTCATCGCCGCTGCGGTTTCGCGGGCGTTTTTCGGCAGCGCGCCCGTCGTCGAGATACCCGAGCAGTACGGCATCGGATCTGCCAGCGAGCTGATCCTGTACGCGCTGCTCGGAGTGGTGACGGGCTTGGTGGCGGTGTTTTACACGCGTGGCATGTATGCGATGCCGGATCTGCTTGGCCGGTTCAAGTCCACCTGGGGACGGGTCGCCGCCGCGGGGCTCGTCGTGGCAAGCCTCAACATCGTCTTCCGGGCGGATCTGTGGGGTCACGGCCACGAAACGCTCAACATTGGGATCATCGGAGCGCGCCCGGCGTACTTTCTCATAGCCCTGGCCTTCGCGAAGCTGATCGCCACATCGGCAACGGTCGCCGCAACGCGGGCCGGTGGAGTGTTCACGCCGGCGCTGTTCATCGGAGCCACGCTTGGCGGTGGTCTTGCCAGCGCCGCCTCCGGACTCCTGCCCGGGTTCAACATCGTCCCCGAGGCGTTTGCCCTAGTGGGAATGGCGGGACTGGTAGCCGGAGCGACACATGCTCCATTGACTGCGATCATGATCGTGTTCGAAATGACCAACAATTACGATCTGATCCTTCCCTTGATGTTGACTGGTGCTATTGCGTACATCACCGCCCGCCGAATTCACCCGCACTCGATTTACTCCGAATGGCTGGTTCGCAAAGGTGAACGGATCGCCCACGGCCGGGATACCGCTCTGCTCGAGCGACTGGAGGTCCGGACGTGCTACAACGCCGACCCGCACGTGATCGGCGAGACCGCCACCGTCCCGCAGATCCTCAAGGCGATTGGCTCCAGCACCCAGACCGAGTTCCCCGTCATCGACGGCGAGCTCCGGTTTCTGGGAATGCTGACCTACGACGACTTGCGAAGCGTGATTGCGGATGCTGACGCGCTCGGTGAAGTGGTCGTGGCGGGAGACCTCGCCAACTCGGAGTATGAGAGCGTGACGCCGCAGGACACGCTGCGTACTGCGCTCCAACGACTCGGCATCCGCGGAAGTCACCACATCCCCGTGGTACACGCCGATGACAACGGGAAACTGGTGGGGCTCGTCAGTCGGCAAGAGATCTTCACCGCCTACGACCGCGCTCTCCTCGCCGAGACTGAGGGGTCGCTCTAGCTTGGTGAAACCCTACAGTCCCTGTAGATTGCTCCCGTTCATGACCCGACCCTTTCCTCGTGCGGCCATCGCATTCGTCTCCTTGGCACTGGCCTTGTCCGTCGATGCCGCCGAGGCGCAATACGTCGATGCGCGCCTGATCCCCAAAGGCGCACTGCGGATCGACTTCTCGCCGCGCTACACGAATTACAACCTCCGATTCTCGCTCGGAACGCCGGGCGTGACTGACGGGACGGCCGAACCTCTGGGTACCGATCTCACCGTGCCCCTAGCCGGCAGCAACATCTTTCCCACGCTGGTCGCGGCCGAGGCCGCGATCCAGACAGTGAGCGGCGACCCGACCTATCAGATCAATGCGGGAAGTTTCTCGACGATTCGCGACGCCGACGTGCGCCACTTTCCTTTTGGCTTCTCCCTGGGACTTCTCGATCGCCTGACACTGAGGGTCAACGTACCAATCGTTACCACGCGCTGGCAGGTCACTTTCACCAACGACACCACCGACGCCAACGTCGGTTGGAACCTGGCCGACGAAAACTACGGCGACGCAACGACGGCGGCTCAGGCCGCGGCCCTCATCGGTCAGCTCACGACGGCCATCTCTGACGTGCAGGCTGCCATCGCCCTCGGCAACTATGGCTGTCCCACCGGACCGGCATGCGACTTCGCACGCGCATCCGTGATGCGCTCACAAACGCTACTCGCTAATCTGCTCGCCCTAACCGGGATGGCGGCCGGAGCCGACGCCGTTCCTTTCGCACCGCTAGCCACGTCGGCAGCCGGCAACGCGCTGACCGCCGAAATTGCCGCCGTGGCAAACGAAGTGAGGGCGTTGGGAGCAACGGCTGTAACCGCTACGCTTCCGCTACCAATGGGCAGGCTGAGTGCCGACGCGATCAACACCACGCTGTTTGGAGGACCGGACTTCGCGGCGGAACCGATCGCTTTCAACCGCCAGACCAAGTTCGGCGACATCGAGGTCGGGGCACGGTTGGGTGTGTTGACGAAACCGACGGCGCGCGCCGTGCTGGCCGCTACGGTTCGGCTGCCAACCGGACGACCCGCTCAAGCCGACAACTTCGTCGACATCGGCACCGGCGACGGGCAAATGGATCTAGAGGTGGGCATCGAGGGCGCATTCGAGCCGGGCAGCTCCGTTGGTATCTCTTTTGCAGCGTCGTATACGCTTCAATTGGCGCACAGCCTCGCCCGCCGAGTGACGACGCCCGACGCACCGCTCGTGCCCGCGAGTTTCCAATCCCTGGTGGACCGGGACCTCGGAGATATCATCCGGTTCTCGGCCTACCCCACCGTACGGCTTTCCAACGTGCTCCGAGTGTTCGGTTCGGCGTACTATTATCGCAAAGGCCGCGACAGCTTCAGTTACTCCGGCTCGGCGCCAGCCGGCGCGCCGGCGGCCGCACTACTCGAAGTCGAAACCGAGATGCGCGCCCTGAGCTTTGGCGCCGGCATTGCGTACCGTTCCGATATGACGTCGACGGGACGCACGCTGCCCATCGAGGCGGGCCTCAACTACCAGTCGGCATTTTCCGGCTCTGGGGGGTTGACGCCGAAAGCGAATAGCATGCAACTGTACTTGCGGCTTTTTTATAGACTTTTTGGAGGGTCGTGAGACGTGAGACGTGAGACGTGGGATGTGAGAACGGACAAGGGAGAAGTGAGAGGTGAGAGGTGAGAAGGCGTCGTGCTGTTTGGACTTCTACGCAAGATTGGAAATTAGCATATTCTCCTCTCACGTCTAACGTCTAACGCATATTGAAAGCACGCCCCTTGTTGCTACCATGGAGTCGACCAAGACCCAAGGACCACAACAAGGAGCGGCTCTCATGAAACTCACGACGAAGTATGTGGGGTTTGACGTCCATCAGGCAACCACGGTGGCCTCGGTGCGGGATGACAGCGGGCGGGTGCTCGCCCGGAGCGTCCTGGAGACGCACGGGCCGTCGCTCGTCGAGTTCCTTCGTGGCATGAGAGGGGCGCGGCACGTCGCCTTCGAGGTGGGAACGCAGTCGCAGTGGTTGCACGATCTGGTCGCGCCGCTCGCCGATCGCGTCGTCGTCTGTGATCCGCGTCAGGTGGCCCGCCAGGGCAACAAGGGCGATCAGGTCGATGCCGACCGGCTGTCCGAGTTGCTGCGGTTGGGCGGGCTGCGTCCGGTCTATCACGGCAGTGCGCATCGCGCCGACCTGAAGGAACTCACCCGCACCTACCGAAACCTGGTCGAAGACAGCACCCGCGTGATGCTCCGGATCAAAGCGCTGTTCCGCGCCCGCGCGATTCCGACCCCCGGCACGGGCGTGTATCAAACCAAGGCCCGTGTGCAGTGGCTCGAGCAACTCCCCGAGCGCGGGGTGCGGTTCCGGGCCGAGGTGCTCTACGCCGAACTCGATGTGCTGCGCGCGCTGCGTCCCAAGGCGAAGGGCGCGATGATCGCCGAGGGCAAGCGCGATCCGGCGTGGTCCGTACTGGGGGCAATCCCGTTCTACGGACCCGTGCGGGTCGCGCTGCTCCTGGCCACGATGGGAACGCCCTGGCGCTTTCGCACCAAACGGAATCTGTGGGCCTACGCGGGGCTGGCCGTGGTGACCTGGTCCAGTGCCGATCATACGTTCGTGGCGGGCCAGCCGGTCCGGCGCCGCCGCGCCCCGCTGACCCGGGGACTCAATCGCAATCACAACCGCGTACTGAAGGACGTGTTCAAAGGTGCGGCGACCGCTGCCGCATCGCGGCCTGGTCCGCTCCAGGACTTTTACCAAGCCTTAGTGGCCCGCGGGCTGCGCCCGGAGTTGGCACGCCTGACGCTCGCCCGCAAGATCGCCGCGCTCACGCTACGTCTGTGGAAGACAGGAGCGTCCTATGATCCGACGCAGTTGACGCGACAATCGTCCTAGTTCCTGAGGCGCTGGTGCGGGTGCGTTTACCTCGTCCACGGCTCCAGGATCCAGGACATCGGTGTGGGGGACAGTCTCGACAGAGCCGTCTGCCCGGCCAGCAGTCACGCCGAGGCACTCGTCTAACTCTAGGCCCCCTCGCAGAACCAGAAGAAGCGTCAGGCCGGCTCCGTGCCGAGTCTCAGATAGAACTATGGTTCGCCTCGCGCGACCAACGACGCTTGCATGTGTTCCGTCGGATCGGGAGACGAATTGAGGTGAATGATGCCGAAGAAGACTGCCCGGCGTACCCGGAAGCACCGGAAGTCGCCCTCAAAAAAGGTGGGGCTGATTGCCAGGGAAAAGAACGCCGACCAATCAGCGCAGACGAAGTCTGCCCTTGACAATCGCTTTCATAGAACGTCTCACGTCTCACGTCTCACGTCTCCCACGTCTCACTTCTCAGCCACCACCACCGCTCCCTGCCCCAACAACTCTCTGGCGTGCTGGAGCAGGCCGGGATCATCGCCGTCACCCAGCATTCTCGCAATCTCCCGCACCCTGTCCTCTCCGGCCAGCACCTCAACGGCGGCGGTTGCAATCCCACCCTCTTCCCCTTTCGTGACCCGCAGGTGATGACTCGCGCGGGCGGCGATCTGCGGCAGGTGGGTGATCACCAGTACCTGGCGAGACGCGGCGACTTGGTGCAAGGCGTCGGCAATCTTTGAGCCGGTGGCACCACCAACGCCTTGATCCACCTCGTCGAACACGAGCGTTTGCACCACGTCGTGCGCGGCCAGTACCACCTTCAGCGCGAGCATGATGCGCGACAGCTCGCCGCCACTCGCAACCTGTTCCACCGGACGCGGCTCGAGACCTTTGTTGAGCTGTACGACGAACGCCACCGCTTCTCGGCCGTTGGGGCCAACCTCGTCGAGCGTTCGGAAATCGGCCGTGAATGTCGCATCGGGCATCCCCAGCGCGGGCATCAGTTGTTCGACTTCCACGGTGAGGCGCCGCGCTGCCGCTTGTCGCCTTTCCGTCAACGCGGCCGAGGCCTCGCCCAACCGCCGCTCGGCGTCCGCACGCCGGTCGGCGATGTGTTCGAGATCCAGATCGGCAGTATCCAACAGGTCCAGCTCGCGACGCGCATCGTCCCCCGTCTGCAACACGGCGTCTATGGTCGAGCCATACTTTTGCAGCAGACGATAAATTCGGTCGCGGCGCTGTTCGACCTCGGCCAACCTTCCCGGGTCGCGATCGATTGACGCCGAGTACGCCCGAACCTCACGAGCAAGTTCTTCGATGTCGGCGAGGGCGGCTTCCACGAGTTCGTTCCAACGAGCTACGCTCTCATCGATACGTTCCAACTGATCCAACGCCTTTCGTACCGCACTCATCACGTTTTCCGCGCTCGACTCGGGTTCGCCATCCAGCAACTCTGTGATTTGATCCGAAAGACGCGTCAGTTCTTCGACGTTACCGAGCCGCCTCGCCTCGGTCGTGAGCGTGTCGTCTTCGCCAGGTTGGGGATCGACGTCTTCGATCTCTCTTGCGACGTGGCGCAGGTAATCGGCGCGCTTCATGACCTCGTCACGACGTGCAATCAGGTCGGTTTCCTTTTCCTTTAATTCAGACAGTTCCCGATGGATTTCCTTTACGTGGCGGCGCTCCTCACCCGCCCCGCCGAAGGCGTCGAGGATATCGCGCTGCGCGACTGGCCTCAGGAGTGACTGAGCTTCATGCTGTCCGTGGAGATCTACGAGCGAGCGACCCAGGTGCGACAACACACCAACAGTGGTAGGACTTCCGTTGGCCCAGGCCCGATTTCGGCCTTCGGCGTTAATGTCCCGCCGCACAATGAGCATGCCCTCGTCGATCTCGACACCGGCCTCGTCCGCCGAGGCGTGCACGTGCGCTGCGCGGCCGAGCTCGAAGGCCGCCTCGACGACCGCCCGCGGCGCAGCGGGGCGAATGATGTCGGTACTGGCACGCTCGCCCAGCAGCAGGCCCAGCGCGTCGACGAGGATGGATTTCCCCGCCCCGGTTTCGCCCGTCAGCACGTTCAGGCCGGGTTGCAGAAGCAGTGTAGAGTCGGAGATGACGGCGAGGTCGCGGACGCGGAGCTCGGTTAACACATCACACCTTTTCGCGGTCGCTCAGGTCCCCCCATTGTAGCTTGCTGCGCACCCGGTCGAAGAACCCTTCGGACCCCAATCGTACCATTTGTACGGGATCATCGGCAGCTTTGACGCACACGGCGCTCCCGGGTTCCAGAATCGTGTCCCACTGTCCGTCGTACGAAACAAGAACGGAGTCCGTATACGGTGAGAGCTGCTCGATCCGGATGGCCACCGAGGACGGTACGATAATGGGCCGTACCGCCAAGGTGTGAGGGCAAATGGCGGTAACGATCAAACTTTCCACGCCCGGAACCACGATGGGGCCGCCCGCACTCATCGAGTAGGCCGTGGACCCAGTGGGTGAAGCCACGATGATCCCATCGGCACTGTACTGGCCGACAACCTCTCCGTCGACCGTCACGCGAAACTGCAACACACGAGCTACACCGCCTTTGTGCACGACGATATCGTTCAGGGTGAAGTCCGGAGCGCTTTCACCGTCCTCATTAACGATGCTCGTGGCCAAAGCGAGGCGCGATTCGACCTCGTAATTCCCATCCGCGAACGCTTGAAGCGCGTCTTCCATGCCATCGAGGGGCGCGGTCGTGAGAAAGCCCACCCGCCCCATATTGACACCCATGATCGGCGCGCGACGCCCGGCCAACACGTGCGCACCACGCAAGAGCGTGCCGTCGCCGCCGAAGGTCATGAGGAGGTCGAGGGATTGGGAGTCGTCGAGGACCGGAACAGGACTCGGCCAGAGATCGGCGAGGTCCTTATCGGTGTACAGTGTGAAATTGTGGATCGGAGCGACGGAGAAAAGCCGGGTCAAGACTCCGGGAATTTCAGGGTACCGAGGGTTTCCGACGACCCCGAGGTTCATGCGGTTGAAAGGCTCTCCTCACCGGCCCGTGCGCGCACACGGTCCGCAATGCCTTCTGCACTCAAACCAACCAACGCCAATTGCGACGACCGCGCGGCGTGTTCGTAGGTTCGGTCGGGGGCACCCATGACGCTTACGCGCACGTCTGGCGCCATCCTGTGAACGATAGAAGACAGATACGAACCGAATCCATTCACCACGGTTCCGTCTTCAACGGTCAGGAGGAACCGATGATCGGCAACGATAGTCTGCAACATGTCTCGATCGATGGGCTTGATGAAACGGCAGTTGACGACTGAAACATCGAGGCCGTCGCGTGCAAGGAGTTCGGCCGCCTCCATCGCCGGGTCACACATCACACCGACCGCAAGAATCGCGCAATCTTTCCCTTGACGGAGCAGCTCCCAAGTTCCGTACTCCACGGCGCCCACCTCGGCCGCTGGAGGGGCGGCGGCCGGAGCATTGTCCCTCGGATACCGCAGGCTGAACGGTCCGTCGCTGTGTGCGAGCGCGCACCGCAGCAACCCGATCAACTCGGCGCCGTCCTTGGGCTGCGTCACCGTCATGTTGGGTACGGCCAGGAGATAGGCGATGTCGTACAATCCCATGTGCGTTTGGCCGTCGGCTCCGACCATGCCCGCCCGATCCATGCAGAAGATGACCGGCAACTTCTGTATGGCGATATCGTGGATGATGCTGTCGTACGCACGCTGCAGAAAGGTCGAGTAGATCGCGACGATCGGTCGAATGCCTTGCGTGGCCAGACCGGCGGCGAAGGTCGTGCCATGGCCTTCCGCGATGCCCACGTCGAAAAACCGCTCCGGCCATTTTTTCTGGAAGATGTTCGTTCCGGTACCGGACGGCATCGCCGCGGTAATGGCGACGAGTTCGGGGTGTTCTGCGGCCAACTCGGTAATCGCGGTACCAAATACCTTCGTCCACGCCGGAGGGCCTTTGCCCTTTGATGGCTTGAGCTCTCCCGTGACCGGATCGTATGGCTTGCGAGCGTGAAATTTCTCGACGTCCGGCTCGCCAAGAGGAAACCCTTTGCCCTTCTCCGTCAATACGTGTACGACGCGCGGCCCCGTCACCGTCTTGGCAGTCTTGAGCGTATTTATCATCGCCGAAATGTCGTGCCCGTCGATAGGCCCGAAATACCGGAAACCCAACTCTTGGAACAGCATTCCGGGCGACCACAGGTTCTTGACGCTCTCCTCGATGTTTCGTGCGAAATCGACCATACGCTTGCCGCCGACGAACGTCGACGCCTTACTGATGATGCTCTTCGCAATCTCACGGAGCTTGTTCGCCATGGCCGACGCATCGATCGACCCGAAGTACTTGCTGATCGCGCCGACGTTCGGAGCGATGGACATACCGTTGTCGTTGACCACCATGATGATGTCGCGATCGGAATGGCCGGCATTGTTCATTCCTTCATACGGCATGCCGGAAGTCAACGCCCCGTCGCCCACGACGGCGACGACATGATGGTCCTCGCCTTTCAGATCGCGGGCCGCCGCCATGCCCAACGCGGCCGACATGGCGGTACCCGCGTGGCCGGCGCCGAACTGATCGTGTTCGCTCTCGGTGCGACGGAGGAAGCCCGAAAGGCCCCCCTCTTGCCGCAACGTCGGGAGACGGTCGTTTCGGCCGGTGAGGATCTTCCAGGGGTAGCCCTGGTGCCCGACGTCCCACAGGATCTTGTCACGCGGGGAATCGAAGCTGTACACGAGAGCAACGGTCAATTCGACCACGCCGAGCCCGGCTCCGATGTGCCCCCCGGTTTCGGAAACGACGTCGATGAGCCGCTCACGAATTTCGTCGGCCAGCTGCCGGAGCTGTTCACGCGGAAGCCGCTGAACGTCTTCCGGGCCGTGAATGGATTCCAAGAGCGACATGTGGTTTCGTTGATTCCTTTGGTGACGGGTTACGATCGCCTGTCTACAATGAATTTAGCAAGACTGCCGAGGAGAGGGGAATCTATCCCGCCACCCCCCAGATGGTCCATGGCACGGCGGACGGCCTCCTGGGCCTCTTCCATGGCCGTCTCGGTGCCCAACAGGGCGGCGAAGGTGGCCTTGTGCTGCCGGGCGTCCTTTCCGGCGGTCTTCCCCAGCTCCTGCGAGGTGGCCGTGGCATCCAGTACGTCGTCGGCGATCTGGAAGGCCACGCCGATCTCGCGGCCATAGGCCCGGACCGATGCGAGCCGCGCATTGGTTGCCCTGGCAGCCATGGCCCCGATGACGGCGCTCGCCGTGATGAGGGCGCCGGTTTTGCGGCGGTGGATCTCGCGCAGCTCGTCGAGCGAGATCTGGCGACCCTCGGCCTCGAGATCCAGCACCTGGCCTCCGATCATCCCGCTGGCGCCGGCCGCTCGGAACAGTTCCATCCCGATCTCGCCAATGGTCGCTGTCGCAAGCCCCAGCTGCTCGCATCCTGCGGCCAGGACGCGCGCCGCAAGGGGCACCATAGCCACACCAGCCTCCACGGCCACCGCAACCCCGAATTGTCGGTGCGTCGTGGGCCGGCCGCGCCGCAGATCGTCGTCATCCATGCACGGAAGGTCATCGTGGACCAGCGAGTAGGTGTGCACGATTTCGACTGCCGCCGCGATTTCGGACACGTCGCCCGTCCCGCCAAGCTCCCGGTAGACCCCCAGGACCAAGGCCGGCCGGAGACGTTTGCCCGGAGCGGTCAGGCTGTACTCCATGGCCTCGCCGACAGGTTCGGGCAGATCGTCACGGACCCGACGGCACCAATTCTCCAACACCGCGTTGGTCTCGTCGCGCGCATCGGCGAGGAACGCAACCAAATCAGTCGTCGATGTCGTCACTGGGGAGTGCTCCGTCGGCCGCCTTCAAGACTTTCTTGACGGTCAGTTCGGTATCGTTGAGCAGCTTCCGAGCATTCTTGAGTCGCTTGACTCCCTCTTGGAACAATTCCAGAGCATCATCGAGATCCACCTCGGAATCTTCCAACGTCCGGACGATCGTTTCGAGCCGTTCCAGCTCTGCTGCGAAAGACAAACGCTTGGTCACGACTCGTCTCCTGCAACGCGCGCCCGCACGTCACCGTCGGTCACGGTAAGACGAAAATCCGTTCCTTTCGTAAAGCTCGCGACCGATTTGAGGACCGTTCCCTCGTCATTCCGCGCCACGGCGAACCCGCGCTCGAGCACCTTGAGAGGGCTCAAAGCATCCAACGTTGCCGTTAGCGTGGCAAGGCGGGTGCCACGTACGTCGATTTGTCCCACCATGGCCGCCTGTAGCCTATCCGCCGTTCGTGCGAGGCGTTCCGCGCCGAAGCGTGTGCGGTTGGTGAGCGAACGCCCCAACCGTTGCGCCAACACAGCGACCGCGCGGTTGGTCTCGCCGCGATCCGGCACCACCGTCTCGCCGGCGGCAGACGGGGTCGGAGCACGAACATCCGCAACGAGATCCGTCAGCGCGACGTCCTCTTCGTGTCCCACGGCCGAGATGATGGGAACCTCTGCCGCTGCAACGGCTCGTGCGACCTTCTCGCTGTTGAACGCCCAAAGATCCTCGCGCGAACCGCCACCCCGACCCACGATGGCCACGTCGACGACGATCTTGTTCAGCAAGCCGAGCGCCCGACACAACTCCCGCGCGGCGCTATCGCCTTGCACCCGTGTCGGAAGCAACAGGATTTCCACCGCAGGCCAGCGCCGCTCGATCACCGTGCTAATGTCGTGCAGCGCCGCACCGTCGGGGCTCGTGATGACAGCGATGCGTGAGGGAAACCGCGGCAGCGGACGCCGCCGTGCCGGATCGAGTAATCCATCGCGTTCTAGTGCCGCTTTGGCTTTTCGTAGCCGGAGCTCCCACTGCCCGTCGGCGTCTGTTGGTATGAGTTTCTTGACGGTAATGCGAAACTCGCCGCGCTCTTCCCACAGCGTGGGGCGGCCTTCCACGAACACCTGTAAGCCGTCTTCCGGTGGCTTCGAGAGACGTTGGTTGTCCGATCGCCACATGACACAGCGGACTTGCGCCTCGGCGTCTCGTAGCGAGAAATACCAGTGGCCGCTTCGATATGTCTTGAAATTCGCGACCTCGCCCTTGATCCAGAGCGGATGAAAGCCGGCTTCCACCAATTGTCGGGCACGTCGCGTGACCTGCGCGACCGTCCACGCGCCGTCGGAAGATGCCGGGGCGGCGGAGAAGAAGAGGTCTAGTTCGCCGCCCAACGCTTTGCAGCCTGAAGCGTGTTGTAGATCAACATCGTCACCGTCATGGGGCCGACACCGCCCGGGACCGGGCTGATAGCCGACGCCACCTCCTTCGCCGCATCGAAGTCCACGTCGCCTACCAAACGATATCCTTGTTCGCGTGTGGGATCTTCCACTCGATTGGTACCCACATCGATGACCACCGCGCCGGGGCGCACCATGTCACCCTTGACGAACTCCGGTTGCCCGATGGCCACGATCAGAATGTCTGCCAACCGGGTGATCTTCCCAATGTCCTTCGTTCGGGAGTGACAAACGGTGACCGTCGCGTTTGCACCCTTCGCCTTCTGCATCAAGAGCGACGCGACGGGTTTGCCCACGATATTGGACCGCCCCACGACCACTGCGTGCGCCCCCGAGACCTCCACACCGCTCCGAATCAACATCTGCTGCACACCGAAAGGGGTGGCTGGAGGAAACCCCGAATCGTCACCGACGACAACCTTCCCCACGTTGACCGGGTGGAATCCGTCCACGTCTTTTCGCGGATCGATGCGCTGGAGCACCTTGCTGGAATCGATATGAGCGGGCACGGGCAACTGAACGATCATGCCGTGGATCGTCGCATCATCGTTGAGACGATTTACCGTGGCCAGTAACTCGTCTTCCGACGTCGTGTCCGGCAAGATGACCGTCTCGCTGTGCATGCCCATCTCCTCACACGCCTTCCCTTTCATACGCACGTACACCTGACTCGCGGGGTCGTCGCCTACCAACACGACCGCCAAGCCGGGCGTCACGCCCTCTGCCTTCAACTTGTCGACCTCGGGCTGCAACTCCGCCCGAATCTCGTCCGCAATTTTTTTTCCGCTGATAATCCTAGCGGGCAATGTCCACCGCTCTTGTCTCCCGTATAACGACCACTTTGATCTGTCCCGGATATTGAAGTTCTTCTTCTATCTTGCGTGCGATCTCTTCCGACATCTGTGCCGCCTGATCGTCTTTCACCTCGTTCGGTGACACCACAATTCGGATTTCCCGACCTGCCTGAATGGCGTAGGTCTTTTCCACGCCCGGAAAATCGTTCGCAATCTCCTCTAGCCGCGCCAGTCGCTTGACGTAGGTTTCGAACGCCTCGCGCCGGGCACCGGGTCGCGCGCCACTCGCCGCATCAGCCGCTTGGACGATCACCGATATCGGCGTTTCATGTGGCACGTCATCGTGATGTGCGGCAATGCAATTGATGACGACAGGATGCTCGCCGTACTTGGTGGCCACCTCGACGCCCAACTCGACATGCGTCCCTTCGTGTTGGTGTGTCAGCACCTTTCCGATGTCATGCAGCAACGCCCCACGCTTCGCCAGGTGGACATCCAATTTCAGCTCGCTCGCCATGATCCCTGCGAGCCAGGCGACCTCTTTGGAGTGCTGGTACATGTTCTGGCCGTACGACGTACGGTACTTCATTCGTCCAACCATCTTCACCAACTCGGCGTGCATGCCGTGGATCCCCAATTCGTACGTCGCCTGCTCGCCGGCTTCCACCAATTGCTGTTCCACCTGCTCTCGCGACTTGCCCACAATCTCCTCGATCCGGCCGGGATGGATTCGGCCGTCGGAGATGAGTTGCTCGAGCGCCATGCGGGCCACCTCGCGGCGCACCGGATCGAAACATGACACGACCACGGTATCGGGCGTGTCATCGATGATGACGTCCACGCCCGTGGCCGTCTCGAAGGCTCGGATGTTTCGCCCCTCGCGACCGATGATGCGGCCTTTCATTTCATCATTGGGGAGGGGTACAGCAGCGATGGACATTTCGGACGTGTAATCCGCTGCAATCCGTTGAACCGCGGTGGCGATGATTTTCTTCGCCTCGCGGTCTGCGTCGCGTTTGGCTTCTTCTCTCAGGTCTCGAACGATGGCCGCAGCTTCGCTGCGGGCGCGTTCTTCCGCCTCGCGGAGCAGTTGCGCCTTGGCCTCCTCGGCCGACATGCCCGAGATCTGCTCGAGTTTCCGTTGATGTTTTTCGAGTGTCTCGGTGACTTCTTGTTTTTTCTGGTCGAGATGCCGTTCATTATCTCGAACGGACTGTTCGCGGCGCTGAAAATCGGTTTCCCGATCATCCAGCCCCGCACCCTTCTTGTCGAGGTGGGTCTCGCGTTCCTCGAGTCGACGCTCGATGCGAGAGATCTCCTCCCGCCGCCGTTTCTCGTCACGCTCCCATTCCTCGCGGGCCGCAATCAGTTCTTCCTTGCCCGCCAGGATGGCCTCCGCCTTGGCCGCGTTGGCATCGCGCTGCGCGTTCTCGAGCAGACGCCGTGCTTGCTTCTCGACCGACTTGCCTGCCGCCTCCGCCAACCGTCGTTCAATGCGGCGACCGAAGATGTAAAAAACCGCCCCGACCAGAACAACGGCCCCGAGTGCGGCTATTACAATGACAGCCACGTCTGACATGATTTAACTCCAGCGGTGCCACGCCGATGTCTCGGGGCGCCGCGTATAGCTTGAGTCACCACTTTCAGCCGCCCGCGCGGCCGAGACTCAAAAACTAGCTGTCGTCAGCAGATGAGGCAAACGATCCAGACGTCCTGGGAGGCCGTCTTCCGGGCGGTAACAGGCGCGACACCTCGGTGGACAGGGCGTTCAAACGCTGCTCCATTTCCTGTTCGGCCATCCGGACCTGGAAGAGATCGTCGGTGATCGCCAGGGCGGCGAGAATCGCCGCTTTGTGGCTTTCGATGAGCTGACCCGAGGCCCGGACCTCTTTCATCGCTCGATCGACATGGTCCGCCACAGCGCGCGTGTACGTGTCCGACCGATCTGACCGCAAGCTGAATTCGTCGCCGCCGATCATGACCTTGACGACCGTTTTCTTCGTGCTCATCGACGAGCCTCCTCGGCAGCAGTTTGTTCTTCCAAGAACCTGAGTCTCGTCAACAACTGGGCCACGCGATGCCGCGCGTGCTGTACACGACCGCGCAGTGCCTTGTTCTCACCTTCCACACGCACAATGTGCGCGCGGGCTTCGACGATGTCTGTATCACCACTCAGGTCGACTTGCTCCGATTCGGCCTTGTGCGCCCGCCGACGCCACGTCGCCAATTCGTCCGACACCTCACGGATGGCGGCCTCGAGCTGTTCCAGAGCCTGGAACTCAGGCTTCTCTGCGTTCGACACCCAGTTGCTCCTTCAATTCCTTGAGAACCTTGCCCAACACTACGTCCACATCTTTATCGCGCAATGTGCGGTCAGGTGAACGAAACACCAAACGCCATGCAACACTCCGTCTGCCTTCACTCCGGAACTCGTCGAACACGCCGACCGACTCCAGCAGCTTGCCGCCGCGCCTGTCGATGATGTCCTCCACTTGGCGCGCCTGAACCCCGGACGGCAACCAAAGCGCGATATCTCGTTCGACAGGTGGCGTGCTGGGAATCGCCGCGAAGCGGATCGCCTCGGGGGCGGGGGCTGGTTCTCCCATGACCACCTCAAGACCAAACACTGGCGCGCTCCACGGAGGACCGTCCATTGGTATCTCGCCGGCCCAACCACGCCAGGTGCCGTGCGGATCGCGCACCACCCAGTGCCCCTCTTCCTCCGTTACCGCCCCCGCCCCCGCCCCCGCCCCCGCCCCCACCCCACCAGCGTGGGCCACCCGCAGGGCCTCGTCGAACAAAGATTTCACGTCCCAGCGGTCGAAATCAACGGATGGGCCACTTTCCGACCAATGGGAAGGCCTCCGGGCACCCGAAATGATGCCGCTCAGTCGCCGCTGCTCACGAGGCCGGGCCGCATCGCCTTGCTTACTGAACACCGATCCGATCTCAAAAAGACGGATATCGCGCTCACGAACTGCCCAGTTGCGTGCGACCGATTGTCGCAGACCCTCGATGAGATCGGTTCGCAGATACGCTTCTTCCGCCGACAGCGGGTTGAGGATGTCCTGAAACTCGACACTCTCCCCGATTGTGTACCCATGTTGCTCGTCGGGTCCCAAAGACACACTATGAGCTTCGTGGAGCCCCAGAGCCGTGAATACGCGGCGCACCCGCGCTTCTGCCGCTTGCGACGGATCACTCGGCACGGTACTCGGCCGCAGGGGGCGTAGCTCGGTTGGGAAGGAGTCATACCCGCGCAATCGCGCGATCTCCTCGATCAAATCTTCCTCACGCGTCACGTCAGGACGCCAACCCGGTACGTGCACGGCCAATCTACCGTTCTTCGGCCCCACAGAAAAACCGAGACTCGTGAGGTAGCCTTCGATTTCTCTCTGCAGAATCTCCACACCAAGCAGGTGCACAACCCGCTCCGGCCGCAAGAAGATGGCAGGAGTTTTGACAGGGTTCGGATACACATCGACCGGCGGACCGGGTTCGGATCCCCCTGCGACGGCGACGATCAATTCCACAGCGCGACGCAGCGCATCCGCCATGCCGTGCAGATCCGTGCCGCGCTCGAACCGGTACGACGCATCCGTGCTCGTTTTGAGCGCCGTACGCGTCGATCTGATACGCTTCGGATTGAAATGCGCGCATTCGAGCACGACGTCTGTCGTTTGTTGGGAAACTTCCGATTCGCGTCCACCAATGATGCCACCAATCGCCGTCGCGGTTTGGGCGTCGCAGATGGCCGTCATGGAGCCGTCGAGGGTGCGTGTTTCCCCGTCGAGCGTCGTGATCTTCTCGCCTTCGCCACCACGTCGCACGATGATTTTCGATCCACCGAGCCGCGCGCGATCGAACGCATGCATCGGTTGATTCAACTCGAGCATGGCGTAGTTCGTGGCGTCAACCACGTTGCTGATGGGTTTTTGCCCGACGGCTCGGAGTCGAGCCTGCAACCAGTCCGGGCTCGGGCCGACCGTGACGCCTTCGATGACCGCCGCCATGTATCGCGGGCAGCCCTCGGCATCATCGATAGAAACCTCCACACCACCGACCACACCCCTCTCGGCGGTCGTCACCGGCGCCTGCGCCTCGCCCGATGCTCCGGGGATCGGCGGCAACTTCACCGGACGCTGCATCACCGCACCGAGGTCTCGTGCCACACCCTTGTGACCCAAGAGATCCGGCCGGTTTGGGGTTACCTCGATGTCGAGACAGAAGTCGCTCACCGGCAACACGTCGAGAAGCGGGGTGCCGGCAGCCGCGTCCGTGTCCAGTTCCATGATGCCGTCTCGATCGGCTCCCAATGCCAATTCGCTCGCAGAACACAGCATGCCGTTTGACCGCACACCACGAATCTTCCGGCCCTTGAGCTTCATGCCGCCGGGCAACACCGTCCCGACCGAGGCATAGGGATAGCGCTTGCCGGCCTCGACGTTCGGGGCGCCGCACACGACCTCCACCACTTCCACACCATTGTTCACGTAGCATAGCGAAAGCCGATCGGCGTTGGGGTGCCGCTCCACCCGCTCCACTTCGGCGACAATGATGTCGCCCAGATCCTGATGGAGTGGGCTCGTCGATTCCACGGGCGCACCGAGCATAGCGAGCTTGTGTGCCACGTCGCTCGGATCGAGTTCCGTACCGAGGAGCGCCGACAGCCAATTGAGCGAGACGTTCATCGGCTACTCCACAAACTGCTGGAGAAAACGCATATCGTTCCGGAACAACATCCGGATGTCCGGGATGCCGTAGCGCAGCATCGCGATACGTTCCGGCCCCATTCCAAACGCATACCCCGAGTACCGCTCCGGGTCGATCCCGCAGTTCTCGAGCACCGCCGGATGAACCATCCCTGCGCCCATGATCTCGAGGAAACCGGTGTGGTGGCAGGTGCCACAGCCGCTACCCTTGCACATTTGGCATTGCACGTCGACCTCGGCCGACGGTTCCGTGAACGGGAAGAATGACGGCCGGAATCTGACCGCCGTATCCGGCGAGAAGAAATGTTTGGCGAAATAGTCCAGCGCCGCCTTGAACTCGACGAACGTGATGCCTTCGTCTACCGCCAGACCTTCGATCTGCGAGAAGACAGGCGCGTGAGACGCATCGAAGGGATCGCGGCGATACACTCTACCTGGCACGACGATACGAACTGGTGGCGCGTACTGCTCCATAGTCCGGGCCTGCACCGGCGAGGTATGCGTGCGCAGCAGAATCCCCGGCGACAGATAGAACGTGTCGTGCATGTCTGCCGCGGGATGATCCAGCGGGATGTTGAGCTTGGTGAAGTTGTAGTCGTCGGTTTCGACCTCGGGACCGGTGACACGGGAAAACCCGAGTTCGCGGAAGATCTCGCAAATCTGGTCGGTGACTGCCGTCACGGGATGGATGGCACCACGCCAGGCCTTTCGGCCGGGCATGGTGGAATCAACGTCTTCACTCGATGCCGCGCCGGCATCCAACTCCTGCTCGCGCCGCTCGATCGCGGCCTCGATCTCTCCCTTGAGTTGATTCGCGCGTTGACCAACCGCTGGCCGCTCTTCGGGTGAGAGGGTCGACAGCGACCGCAAGATTTGCGTGAGACGCCCGTTCTTGCGGCCGAGCAATTCGACCTTCAACTCCGCGAGGCGGGACGCATCCGCCTCTCGCAGTTCTACAATAGTCCGTTCAACGGCCCCGAATTGGTCGCTGGGAGAAACTGTTGACATGTGATGTCCGTGGACAAGTACTGCAACTGGCTCGGCTACAGACTCTTTTTTGCAACCTCTGCCAGTGCGCCGAAAGCCCCAGGGTCTCGCACGGCCAAATCGGCGAGGAACTTTCGATTGACCTCCACCCCGGCGCGTTTGAGACCCGCCATAAATCGACTGTACGACAAGTCGTGCAGCCTGGCGCCGGCGTTGATACGGACAATCCACAAGCGACGGAAGTCGCGTTTCTTCTGTCGACGGTCGCGATAGGCGTAGCGCAAGCCTCGCTCGACGTTCTCTTTCGCGGTCTTGTAGAGTTTGCTGCGGCCGCCCCGTCCCCCTTTGGCGGCGCGCATGATCTTTTTCTTGCGCTTCAGACGGACTACCTGGCTCTTGACTCTTGGCATGTCTCCCCCCTACAAGCCTAGCAGTGGGCGGATTCGGCCTTGGTCAGCCGGGGACATCGTGGTCCCCTGCCGCAGGCGGCGCTTACGTTTTGGATGCTTCTTCGTGAGAATGTGGCTCTTGCCCGCCCTGCGACGGGTAACCTTCCCCGAGCCCGTCACCTTGAAGCGTTTGCAGGCCGCACGTTTGCTTTTCTGTTTAGGCATTTCTCCCCTCCTCTTCTCTTCCCAACCCGACGGGCCCGCCCCACCCCACCACCACACCCGGCGGTCAGACGGTCAGACGGTCCCCCACTCCCCACCCTGATTTCCGTTGTCGTTAAGATGCCTTGCGCCCGTCTGCCCGCCTGCCCGTCTGCCCGCCTATTTCGGCGCTAGCACCATTGTCATGTTTCGTCCTTCGAGCTTCGGCTCGACCTCCACCTTGGCCAGCTCCTGCAACTCCTCTAAGACCCTGGCCAACACTTCCTGACCCAACTCGGGATGAGTGACCTGACGCCCCCGGAACATCATCGTGAGCTTCACCTTGTTACCCTCTCCGAGAAAGGTCCGCGCGTGTCGCACTTTGAAATCGAAGTCATGTTTGCTGATACCCGGCCGGAACTTGACCTCCTTCATGTGAATCACGTGCTGTTTTTTCTTGGCTGCCTTTGCCGCCTTGTCCTGCTCGTAACGGTATTTGCCGTAATCCATGATCTTGACCACGGGCGGCCGTGCCATCGGGGCCACTTCCACAAGATCCAAACCGCGCTCATCGGCTTCCTTCAATGCCTCCTCCACGGGCATGACACCGAGTTGATCGCCCTCGGCCCCAATCACTCGCACGGGGCTGATCCGGATCTGGGTGTTTACCCGCGTGCGGTCCCGCGGCGGTTGTGGCCTGTTCGAATAGGTCAGTGAGGCTACCTCCGGTTTGTATTGCTACTACAAAAAAAGGATTCCCAATTTCAGGGAATCCGTAGCCACGCCGGGTTGCACCACCCGGCTAGTCTCTGGAACCCAGAACGCTCGCCCGCGGGCGGCAAAAGGGTGAAGCGCCGAGGCGCCTGCTTCGCAAATTGTGTCAACGAAGCTACCCCAGTGGTGGAGGGGTGTCAACTTTCAAGTGCTTGAAATCCAAAGGACTTACCGTCTTTGATCACCCTCCCGACCCCCGACACCGGATCGTGCTCGAACACCAGAATCCAGCCCTCCGCTTCGGCCTCGGTCAAGAGCCGCCGCTTGCTCTCGAGCGTGACCAGCGGCTCGAGATCGAACCCCATGATCCATGGGAGCCGCAGGTGGGCAGTAGTGGGCACCACGTCTCCCAAGAAACACGCGGTCTCTCCTCCGTTGGAGATCATGACGGACTGATGATACGGAACATGACCCGGGGTGAGCACCGCGGCGATACCCGGCAGTATCTCGGCGGCGCCGTCGAGCAACCGCCACCGGTCCGTGGCCGCGACGGGAGCGTAGTTCTTCGGGAAATAGCTCGCGGACAGACGCTCGTTGACCTTTCCGCCGAAGTCGAGCTCCCCCTGCTGCACCACGTATGTTGCGTTGGGAAAGGCGACCTGTAGCTCTCCGTCGGTGAACGACGACCCCTCCGGCACCATCGTGTTGCCGCCGGCGTGATCGAAATGGAGATGGGTGTTGACCACGTACCGCACATCGGTCGCGGAAAAGCCCACCTCGGCGAGAGCATCGTCCAGCTGGGTAGGCCCGGCCGTCCCGTCGTTTTCGATGCCGTAGATCTCGCGGGTTTTTGCAGACTCCTTGTTCCCGATCCCCGTATCGACCAGGACGAGTCCGTCGTCATGCTCGACGAGCAGGCACCGGAGGGCAATCGGCACCAGGTTGCGATCGTCCGGCTCGATCCGCCGGCTCCAGAGCGACTTTGGCACGACGCCGAACATCGCCCCACCATCGAGGTGTTGAAGCCCTCCCTCGATGGCGTGACAGGTCAACTGCCCGACCCGAAACGTGGAAACGAGACTCATGCCTCTTCCATCGGCGTAGGGGAGGCCCGCCGTTTCCTGCGTTTCTTTTTCTTCCGACGACGCGTCAACTCTTCGAGCTCCTGGAACGTGTCAATTCCCCGTTCAGCGGCCAGGTCCAACAACCGGGAAAGCGCAGTTGCGGTTGCCACGGCGTCGCCGGCCGCCCGGTGACGCTGCTCGATTTCAATTCCGAAGTACCTTGCGACACTATCGAGAGTGCGCGATCGCAAGCCAGGGATCAGCTTCCTGGCCAAACGTACGGTGCAGAGCCGCGGTCCGTCCAGCGAGAGGTGCAACGCCCGACGGGTTTCGCTCGATACGAACGACCAGTCGAACGGCAGATTGTGCGCGACGAACACTCGACCGGCCAGACTCGCCACCACCCGATCCGCGATTTCCGCAAACACAGGCTTGTCACGCACGTCGCCGTAGCTGATTCGTGTGATACCGGTGACCACCCCCGGAATAGGCCGTTCGGGATTCACGAGCGTATCGAGCGCCAAGTTCACCGACCCCTGCGACAATACCGCAACGGCGATTTCGATGACCCGATCGCCGCGCCCCGGACTGGAACCCGTCGTCTCGACGTCGACCACGGCAAACGTGCAGTCCACGATCCGGGGAGAACCCAGCGCTACTCCAACCAGCTCCCAGCGGGAGTCAAAACGGCGCCGAACCCTCGGATCCGATCCGAGCAAGGCCGTCGCGAGGCGGTCGGCGATGACGGGAGGGGCTGCCGGCACGCCGAGTACGTTGTGCGTCAAGGATAAACTGTCGGCGGGACCACTTCCCAAGAAGTCGAGCGCCCGGTCCACGAGCGTTCCACACGACTGCGCTTGAATCCCCCCGGTGCTCACGGAGAATCCCGTCGGAGGGGAAGCGTCATGCATCGGGGGCCTCCTCCACCCCGCACCAGTTCGCTCCCTCTCACGGTGATCACCGCACGCTCGCCGTCTTCGAGGTCCTCCTCGCCGAGCAGGAACCGCTCTGCCTGCAACACCCGGAAACCTGCCTTCTCGAACTCGGCAAGCGTGGCCTCGTTGCGGCGGTAGGCCAGGCCGACTCCGGGACGCATCATCAACACGTTGCATCCCGAGGCCCATTGTTCCCGCTCCTGCAATTGCCGCGCGCCGCCACCGCAGAGAATCGGCTCGAGCCCGAAGTCCACCTCTTTCAGCGCATCGAAGAAATTGGCCATCTCGCGAACGCTTGCCTGCCCCTTTCGCTTGTGAAGCACGGCGAGACGGGCCGGACCAAGAAACTGTGGAGGGGAGATGACACAAAGACCGTGATCGACCTGCGCGAAGACCATGTCGAGATGGATGGCGGTTGGCTGCCCCGGCATCACGACGATCACCACGTCCGTCACACCGCTACGCGCGAATACCAGATCGCACAGATGGTCGAGCGCGACAGCGCTCGTGCGATCGCTCAGGCCGAGTATCAGCAAATCCTCACGCACTGGATGCACGTCACCGCCCTCGATCCTGTAATCCAATCGCCGCTCTTCGGATCCGTCGTAGAGGATGCCTTGATTCTCGAGCAGCGGATGGTGAAGGAACAACGCCTTGATCAGCAACTCCTCCGACCACCTTGCCTCGTGACGCATCGAGCCGATGACGACGTGTGTATCGATGACAATGCCGACATCCCGCATGAAAAACAGGTTGGGAAGTGGAGGGAGACAATACCCACCCCGGTTGAGCGCCTGGGCGATCGGCCCTGTCGTCTCTTCGGTGCCTTCGACCAGCATTTCCACCAGTCGCTCCGCCGGCCGGTCCACCAACTCCTTGGCCAGATTCCCGGAGGGAGCGGCGAACGCCGTTCGTGCCGCAAAGAGTTTTCGAACCTCACCGTGGTCTGCGATTTCACGCAGCAGGGTACGGGTCTGGTGCACCTGGGCAAAACGCTCCAACACCGCCACCATCGTGCGGTGCTCGGATCCCGCCGTCTCGAGTTCGATGATGTCTTCGTAGAGAAAATCGCTGCGGGTACCGGGCGTAACGGCGAGAACTTCCTTCCCCGGCTCATGGACCAGAACGGCCCGGAGAGGACCGATTTCGGAAGTGATCTGAACGGGCGGCATGGTACGAATCTATAAGAGGGAGGAGTTTTGGAGGGAGGAGGAAGGAGGCTCTCCGCTTCCCCCCAACAACCCCGGGGAGGAGTTTGGGAGGGAGGAGGCCCCGCCCAACCCCTCCGAGACGGAGGAGTGGGGTGGGGCGGCCCCCTCCCTCCTCCCTCCTCCCTCGGGCGGGGTTGGGACGAGTGGGGGGGGTTACCTATTTCTCAACCCGTAACTCAACACCTCGAGCTCCAACGCCAGGCTGACGTTTTTGACGACCACATCGTCGGAGACCCGTAATTGCAGCGGAGCAAAGTTCAGAAACGCCTTCACGCCGGCCTTCACCAACCGATCGACCAATTCCTGGGCCGCAGATGCCGGAGTGACCAGAATCGCTATATCGATGGGATCGCGCGCGATGTCGCCCTCGATTCCCTGCTGATCGCGGATAACGAGCCCGTTGCGCCTGCGCCCGATTTTCTTGGGATCGCTGTCGTACAACGAAATGACGTGGAAACCGTGCCGTTCGAAGCCGCGAAAATGCACCAGCGCTGCTCCGATGTTACCCGCCCCGATCACGGCCACCCGATACGTTTTGCCAAGTCCCAGAATGTCCCGGAGTCGCGAGGCAAGCTCGGGCACCGAATATCCCAGCCCGCGTTTGCCGAACGATCCGAAAAACGAAAGATCCTTGCGGACTTGTGCCGAGGTGGTCCCACCGCGGGTCGCGAGTGCCTCAGAACTGACGGTATCTACACCCTGCTCCTCGAATTCTTCGAGAAACCTCAGGTAGAGTGAGAGGCGGCGAACGGTCGACTCGGCGATTTTGCGCATAGTATTGTGAAATTTTTCACAACTTAGCCGATCAAAGCTACCCAGTCAACGACGAACCACGCGAAATAGGTCCACAAATTCTTGGGGCTTCAGCACTTCCGGTCGATCACGGGCATTCAATCCGAGTTGCTCGAGAATCCCGGTGAGATCGTCCGGATCGCGGCCGGTAACAATTCTGAGTGCTCGGGTGAGCTGTTTTCGCCGCTCACCAAACAGCCCGGCGACGAATCGGCGGAAGGGCGTGCGCTCGTCGGGCGTCAGGAGCGGATCGGTGAACGGGGTAATTCGCACGACCACCGAATCCACCTTTGGGGGTGGCCGAAACGAGCCCGCCCGAACGGCGAAGAGGCGCTCGACCGTTGCCACGGCCTGCACCCCAACCGATAGCGCCCCGTACGTCTTCGAGCCGGGCGCGGATTCGAGTCGGTCGCCCACCTCCTTCTGCACGAGAAAGACAATCACCGTCGGCAGCGGCTCGGTCAGGGCCTTGTCGATGAGAGGAGTGGTGATGGCATAGGGGATGTTGCCGGCCACCTTGTACGACGAACGTCGCACGGACGGAGGCAGTTCAGCGCGCCAGTCGACACTTAGCGCGTCTCCGGACACGACGCGACAGTGGTCGATGGCAGAGTCGCGGAGTGCCGCTGCCAACCCGTCGTCGCGCTCGATGGCCACCACACCCCCAACAACGGGAGCGAGACGCGTGGTGAGCGTTCCCTTCCCCGGCCCGATTTCGATAACGTGATCGTCGGGGTGTGGATCCAGCGAGCGCACGATCCGGTCGAGGATGGCCGGATCAAACAGGAAGTGCTGGCCTAGTCGTTTGCCCACTCAGGCTTTGAGGATTACGACGGTTTGGTCGTCGCTTCGCGTGTGAGTGAACGAGTCGACTTCGGCGAAAACCGCGGCGACCACTCTTTCAGCCGGCTGCGTGCTCGCGGCGCGGACAACATCGATGACGCGAGATTCTCCGAACTGTTCGCCGGCCTCATTCCTCGCGTCGGTGATGCCATCGGAAAACAGCAGCAGCAGGTCGCTTTCGTGTTGCCAGGCAACCTCACCGCCCACCATTTGGTCTACATCACCCAATCCCAACGGCGGCACCGTCGCGTCGAGTCGCTGCGGGGGACCGCTTTGGGGAACCCGAAACGCGTGCGGATGTCCCGCGTTCGCATACCGCAGGCGTCCGTTCTCCGCATCGGCGACACCGTAGAAGAGAGCTACGTGCATCTCGGCCTCTGCCAGTTCCGATTTCACGGAAGCCAACAGCCGCTTGAGCGCAACTTCCGGCGACGTCGCCGCCACGGCGTGAATAGCCGCAGCCGACAAAACCAGCGCCATGATCAAAGCGGCCGAAAACCCATGCGACGACACGTCACCGAGCATCACACCAACCTGTGATGCCGGCAGGCGCACGAACTGGTAGAAGTCACCGCCCACACTCTCGGCCGGTCTGAATTTCGCACCGACGTCCACGTCCGCCTCGAGCTGTCTCGGGGCAGCAAGCAACCGCAGTTGAAGGTCGTGGGCCAATTCCATTTCGCGACGCACCCTTTGTCGCTGTTGATCCAGCGCGACCAGCCGTGCGTTTTCCACCGCTGCGCCGATCTGGTGCGCCACCGCATTCACCAGCTTCGCGTGGGCGTCATCGAACGCGTCCCGACCCATTCGGTCGGTGAGATTGATCACGCCCACCGGTCGTTGGGTACCGTCCGCATCCGGGTAGACGATGGGGACCGACAGGTAGGTGTCGCCGCGGTAGGCCCGCTGCGCCGCCTTCGCGTTGGCTCCACTGCTCGTGACCGACGCATCGCCGCGGACCGCTTCGCACCGCCGAAACACCGACGCCGCGATCGAGGTCGGATCATCGATCGGCACGGATTCGAAGTCGCTCACGTCTATCCCCCACCCGGCCACCACATCCAACTCGGCGCGCGACGGGTAGTGTACGAGAATGGATGCTCGTCTGGCGCCGACGACAGCGCTCACCTCGCGAACGATGACTTGTGCCGCTTCCTGCAGGTTGAGGGTCCGCCCGAGGACTTCGCTAATCGTATAGAGGAGGTCGATCTCCTCGTAGCGGTGGGACAGCTCTTCGGCGACCTGCATGGCGTCCCGCTCGCTGTCGAGCAGACGCGCCAAGAGAGAGCCAAGCGTCCCTTCTGCCACAGACCCGTCGAATTGGTAGTAGTAGTCCGGGGCGCCGGGCACCGAAGTTACCTGGTGGTCGGCGTGATCTGGCGAGGGAACCGGCGGAGTGGATGCACCGTCAGGAAGAGGCTTGCCCGCGATCAATTGGAGTTCGCCGTCGCTGGCCCGCCACAGACGCACCTCAGCCCCCATGAGCGAGCTGAGCGCGCGTAGTGCCGCGTCGAGTCGGCTCAGGCGCGGTGTAGCGTCATGCAGATGGAATTTCCTTGTTCGTTGAACGCGAGGTCATCTACGAGCCCTCTAATCAGAAAGAGTCCACGCCCCGCCGAACGTTCGATACAATCGGGCCTCGTGGGATCGGGAATGCCATTCGGATCGAAACCCTGACCTTGGTCCTGCACATGCACCTCAACCCCACCATCGAGCTTGCGAAGCACAACGTGAACTCTCTTCCCAGGATCGAGCCTGTTACCGTATACGATGGCATTGGCCAAGGCCTCGGAAAGCGCGACGCGGAGATTGAAGCGAACCGCCTTCATGGACAGACCACACGCCAAGCAGTGCCGCGCCACGATGTCGACGGCATGCTCGACGACATCCAATTCACTCGGAACCGTGACGGTCATCAGGACGGCTGCATCGGCTCCGAGTGGATGCGACGGATCCGAGCGCCTCACGCATAGGCGGAGCGGGACCATCGACATGTCAGAAACTATCGACGGCTTCGTCGGTTGTATCACAGATCTTGAACAGTGTGTCGAGCTTGGTGAGTTCGAACAGCATGCGAAGATCCTCATTCAAACCGGCGAGGCGCAGGTCACCGCCCGTCTCACGTATCTTTTTCGAGACCGAGACGAGCACGCCGAGTCCGGATGAATCGATGTAACCCGTCGACGAAAAATCGAGTACGAACTTCGACTCCTTCGCCTCCAACGCCCCCATCACCGTGTCTTTGAGCTCATTCCGGTTCGCGACAATCAACTGGCCGTCCACTGACACAATCGTCACGCCGTTCGGAGCGGTGCTCACAGTGAACGTCATGTGTCCTCCCGCTGAATGAAGGATAGAGGATCCGTTTGCAATATGGCGACTGCAGCAACATCGACGATGTCTTCCGTGGACGCTCCACGGGAGAGATCCGCCACCGGTTTCGCTAGACCTTGAATAATAGGCCCGATCGCAACGGCTCCGGCTAGATGTTGTACCATTTTGTATGCAATGTTCCCGCTGTCAAGGTCGGGAAACACCAAAACGTTCGCGCGACCGGCCACCGGCGAATCCGGCGCCTTGCGCCGCGCGATATCCGGCACCAGCGCAGCATCGCCCTGAAGTTCGCCGTCACAGACGATATCGGGCGCCAGCCGGGTGAATCGTTCGACGGCGTCCCGGACCTTCGCCACCTTCGGCCCGCCGGCGCTTCCCTTCGTAGAGTACGACAGAAACGCTACAACGGGCTCGTCCCCAACGATGCGACGCCGGTCACGCGCCGCCGACAGCGCGATCTCGGCGAGCTGATCCGCCGTCGGATCGGGGACGACCCCGCAGTCGGAGAAGCTGAGAACCCCGGCCTCTCCCCATCCGTCGGGCGGAAAGACGGAAGGACGGAAGGACGGAAGGGCTCGGGATGCCTCTTGATGCCCCTTGATGCCCCCTGATGCCCCATCGGCCTCCCCTGCCCCCGTGCCCCTGTCCCCCTCTGCCCCAGGAAGGGCCGGGTGGTCCGGCAAGAACATATAAAACGCACTACTCACCGTCGTCACGCCTTCGGCTGACCCCACCAGCCACAGTGCGGCCCGCACGACATCCGCCGTGGGACAGGTGGCTCCTCCGACGGCCGCGTCGGCTGCTCCCAGGGTTACGAGGCCGGCGGCGTGAACGATCGGATTCGACGCCAACGCGGCGGCGCGCTCGTCGTCTGGGGCTTGCTCGGGTCGGCGGGTCCGTAGCAGAGCGGCCACATCATCGAGGCGAGGGAGATTGTCCGAACGCAGGACGATGGTGCGGGCGATCTCGGCGTCCTCGAGGAGTTGGGCGGCGCCTTGGACGCGCTCATCCCATCCCTCCGCGAGGACGACGGTGCGCCGCAGTTGGCGGGCCCGGTTACGCAGCTCCCGCCGGAAAGACATCTATCGGAGCTTTTCCTCCAGCGCCCGCTGCACCAGCGGATGCACCAAGTCTGACACATCGCCGCTCAAGCTGGCGACTTCCCGAACTAGACTGGAACTCAGGAATGTGAGATGCAGTGCTGGAACCAAGAACACGGTTTCGAGGCCGTCGTGGAGTTTGCGATTCATCAGAGCCATCTGAAATTCATATTCGAAGTCGCTGACCGCCCGAAGGCCCCTGACGACGAGGTGTGCATTCACGCTCTCCGCAAAATCCGCGAGCAATCCATCGAATGGTTGTACGGCGACTCTGTCTTCGTCGGAGACGATTTCCGATAGCAACGACACCCGTTGGTCGACGGAAAATAGCGTCGATTTCGTCGAACCCCGCGCCACACCGACGATCAGTCGATCGACGAAATGGAGACTTCGCCGAATGAGGTCTTCGTGCCCCTTCGTCGGCGGATCAAACGTGCCGGGATATATCGCGACTTTGCTCATGGCCGATAACAGAAGCTGATGGAGGCGTCGCCGTAGCGCCGCGTTTCGTCGCCACCGATGTCGTCCGAGGAGGAGTGTTCCACGCCGAGTACCCCCGCAAATGGTCGCAATTTAAAAATGCGAATAAGATTTCTCCCGTGGTCGTTGCCGTACGGCGGATCCGCGAAGGCGATGTCAAAAGATCCCTCGGCCAGCCGATCGACGAAACGTAACGCATCGCCTCGGTGAACTTTCACGCGCTCCTCCGCATCGAGAGCGGCCACGTTGGCGCGGAGGGCCGTGACCGCCGACTTTCCGACCTCGACAAATTCAACATGGCTGGCCCCACGTGATAGTGCCTCGAGTCCCAACGCCCCCGACCCTGCGAAGAGATCCACGACTGTCGCCCCGCACAGGCGGTCACCCAAGATGCTGAACCATGCTTCGCGAACCCGATCCGCGGTCGGTCTCGTACGACGATCGCCGGGCGGACGCAGTGTGCGCCCGCGAAACTCTCCAGCGATGATACGCATTAGTTTGTCGGACGGAGCGCCAATACGCGAGCCTGAAGTGTCACGTTCCCACGAAACTCGTTTTCTTCGAGTCGCAATGCAACGTCAACCGGTCCGCCCAACCAACTGGATGGTACCCGATCTGCCAGCTCGAATCCAATGGCCTCGAGACGACCGGTATGATCTTGGATCGTGAACTTGAGGTGATTCTCGCCAACTTCTCGAGCTCGTTCTGCCCGGACGTTTGTTACGGCAAACACCGGTGCTGGATTTCCCATCCCGCAGGGTTCCAAATGCCGTAACAACCGCTCGAGATCGGCGTCGAGACGCCTCACGGGCGTTTCGACGTCAACGCGTTGGACCCGCACGAGTTCGTCTTTCGAAAGTCTGTCACGCGCGACGCTGTTAAAGGCTTCGCGGAACGGCTCAATCGCTTCGCGCTTGATCGTCAACCCGGCGGCCATGGGGTGACCGCCGAATCTCACGAGGTGTTCAGAACACGCGGTCAGGGCGCTGTGTAAATCGAAACCCGAAATACTCCGACCGGATCCCTTGCCGTCGTCTCCATCCAACGCCACCAGAAAAGTCGGGCGGGCGTATCGTTCGACAACCCGGGAAGCCACGATGCCGATCACACCGGGATGCCATGATTCTTTCGCCAGAACGAGCGCAAAGTCTTCATCGAGATCGATTGTTTCGTCGATTTCTTCCGTTGCCTCCCGAAGGATCTCTTGATCCATGGCTTGGCGCCGTGCGTTCAGGGCCTCCAGCGCGCGGGCTTGGTCTCGCGCTGACGATTCGTCGTCGGCGAGGAGCAGCCGGAGTCCGTCTTTGGCATCACCGATCCGGCCAACGGCATTCAGTCTCGGTGCTAGAATAAATCCGACGTGTCCAGCCCGAATAGGTCGTCCCTCGAGCCCCGCGGTGGACACAAGCGCGCGGACACCGGGCCATCTCGAACGTGCCAACATCTTGAGTCCAAACCTCACCAATGTCCGGTTCTCACCGGTGAGCGGGACGAGATCGGCCACGGTGGCCAGCGCAACGAGATCCAGCAGATGCAGGGGCATGTTGTCGGGTAACCCCAACTCGTCGATGAGCGCTTGCGCCAGTTTGAACGCCACCCCGGCACCGCACAGCTGTTTCGAGCGGGAGGGACAATCTGCACGGTTGGGATTGATCACCGCGTCGGCGGGCGGGAGTTCGCCGGGCACGTGGTGGTCCGTAATGACCACGTTCATGCCACGCGACTTTGCATCCGCCACTGCCTGGTGCGCCGTGGTCCCGCAATCGCAGGTGACGATGAGCGACGCCCCCTGCTCCGCGGCGAACGCGACTCCGGCCGGTCCGAGGTCATATCCATCGCGCACCCTGTGGGGCACGAACGGCTTCACGTCGGCGCCGGCTTCACTGAGAACACGAGTGAGCAACGCGGTACCCGATTGCCCATCGACATCGTAGTCTCCATGGACGACGATGGTTTTTCCTGCGCGAACCGCACCGGATATCAACGACGTTGCTTCGGGAAGATCTTTGAATTGGTACGGGTCGCTCAGCGAATCGAGGGTAGGCCGAAGAAAACGTTTGGCATCATCAACCGATCGATAGCCTCGTTGAATCAAGAGGGCGGCAAGCGTTTCCGGAATGCGCAACGCATCCGCCAGGCTACCCCGCACCACCGAATCGGGCTGTTCGCTAAACCTCCAACGCGTATCGACCGCGGTCATTGCAAAAGCGCAGTTGTTGCGGAAAGCGCGGTAATTGCGGAAAGCGCAGTTGTTGCGGAAAGCGCGGTAATTGCGGAAAGCGCAGTTGTTGCGGAAAGCGCGGGTATTGCGGAAAGCGCGCGGTCATTGCGGAAAGCGGTCATTGCGGAAAGCGCGGGTATTGCGGAAAGCGCGCGGTCATTGCGGAAAGCGGTCATTGCGGAAGCGCGGTCGATGCGGAAAGCGCGGTCATTGCGGAAAGCGCGGTTGTTGCGGAAAGCGCGGTCATTGCGGAAAGCGCGGTCATTGCGGAAAGCGCGGTCATTGCGGAATGTAGATCAGCACGCCGCATGCCTCGCACGTGGAAAAGGTGTCACCGCGCCGTATCTGCTGGCGCAGATGCATCGGTACGGATGTAAAACAGTGCCCACACGCGTCGGAGTGTAATTCGTACATGGCCAGCGGCGCCCTGCCGCTCCGAATTCTATCGTACAAAATCAACAATTTTCGCGCGGTGTTCTTGATTTCCTCTGCGGCCTCCTGCCGTTTGACGAGGGCCTCTTGGAGCCGGGCCTCGCACTCAGCCTGGGTCTTCGCGATCTCTTCGCGTCGTGGCGCCTGTGTCTCCTGCTCGCTCGAAACCCGTTGTTTGGCTTCTTCGGCCACCAATTCCACCTCTTGGACTTCGTCGGCCGAACGAATCCACTCCGCCTCCTCTTTGGCCGACACGCCTCGGGCCAGATCGATCTCCGCCATCAAGGCCGATGCTTCCTTGGCCCCCCGCACCCACTCCAACTTCTGCCGACGACGCTCCTGCATCACCCGATACGTTTCGATATGGTTCTCCAACTCGCTGCGCTTGCCTTTGGCTTCTTCCAAACTCGCCTGAAGCCGAGTGTGCTCGGCCTCGAGTCTCTTGACAGATTCGTCCAAACTGGCATTTTCCGGCTCCAGCATCTCGAGCTCATCCTGGATTCCCATGACGACTTTGTCAGCCTCCTGCAGTACCAACAGACGTTCAAGATCAGATTGCACTACGCCTCCCTGTTCGAATGACATTCCATCGTCCGGGTCTCAATGTGGCAAGTTGCCGACTCAACGAGTCGATCTGCCGAACGATTCTCGGCTTCTCTTCTTCCGGCGCTACGGCCATATGGCGTCGTAGCGTTTCCAGCTCTGACTCGATACCGCGACCGCGCAGTTGATTGAGCGAACCAGCCACGAGCGCATCGACGTTGATTCCTTCCAGGTCCTCTTCCAACACCCCCGCCAATATCGTGCGAGCCTCACCGTCGACGTGACTGAGCATCTCCGACCCAGTCACGTCGTCGGCCTGAACGGACAGAAATTCGAATAACGCACGATCGGGATCACCGAGCACCGATGGATCTGGCACTTGCTCCGCGATCCGCGAGCGCCAGCCAGGTTCGTGCACCATCACCCGTGTGAGATTGCGTTCGGCCGACATCCACCCCGTGCTGGCACGACGCTGCACCTCTCCTCGTTGCCCCGACTCTCCGTGTGTGCGCTGTGCCGGTGGGGACCCAATCTCTGCACGGACCGATTCGGGGGTGATTCCCAACATTTCCGCGGCTCGTGTGACGTACAGATCGCGGGTGACCGAATCCCGCGCAGCGCGTAGCGTGGGCAGCAACCGGTCTAATGCGCGTCTTCGGCCTCTCAACGACCCCAACCATCCTTTGCGTTCGAGCAGCTGCAGTTTGCGCTCAAAGACGTCGAGAGCGTCGTCAACAACTTCATTGAGTGCTTTGGCGCCCCCTTTGACCACCACGGTATCCGGATCTTCGCCCTGTGGGAGGGTGGCGATATTGACACGCGCCGCCGCACGCAACAGTTCGTCGCCCGCCCGAAAGCTCGCTCGCAATCCCGCCGGATCGTTGTCGTACAGCAGTACGACTTCACTGGTGTAGCGCTTGAGGAGCGCTGCCTGGTCAGACGTCAAAGCCGTCCCCAGCGGCGCAACCACGTGTTCGATGCCCGCCTCGACGGCCCGTAGTACATCGAAATATCCTTCGACCACGATGGCTTTCTCGGCACGACGGATCGCTGGACGGGCGTAGTGCAGGTTGTATAGCAGCTGTCCCTTATGAAAGATCCTGGAGTCGGGCGAATTGAGATACTTTGGCTCCCCATCGCCGAGGACACGTCCCCCGAATCCGACCACGCGACCGCGAAGGTCGTGAATAGGAAATAGCAGCCGACCCCAAAAGCGCGGCCGCACCGATTCATCTTCCCGACGCACCGCGAGACCCGCTTCGAGCAACACGGCCTGCGATATACCCAACTTCTCCATCGCGTCGAGAAACGCATTGCCTTTCGGTGCGAACCCCAAGCCGAGCGGGTGGAGCACTTCGCCGGAAAACCCGCGTTGCTCTAGATACTTTCGCGCAATCTCACCGTCGGACGCCTCACGCAGTCGCCTGGCATACCACTCCGCGGCAACCGATGCGGCACTAAACAACGGCTCGCGGGGGTCGGGACCGCCGGTCGGCCGCTCCGGGATCACCACACCGACCTTTGCCGCGACCTCCCGAACCGCAGTCGGATAATCCATCCCGAAGTGCTTCATGAAAAACGTGAAGACGTCGCCGCCCTCGTGGCACACGAAGCAGTAGTACATCTGCTTCTTCGGGATGACCGCCAGGTTGCGCTTGGTGCCTCCGTGGAAAGGACACGGTCCGCGGTAGTCCGCACCCGTCCGTTTGAGGTCGATGTGTTCGCCCAACACATGTACCAGGTCCGCGGTATCGCGGACTTGTTCGATGAGTTCGTCGGGGATTGTCGTCACACCTTGAACTCCGCAATCGTCACTCCCCAACCACCTTGATTCGGCCGCGCAGTGTGAAACGACACGACTCGCGTGTCTCGCGAGAGCACCTGCGATACACGCTCCCGTAGCGCGCCGGTGCCCTTGCCGTGTATGATCCGAACAGCGTCCAGATCGGCGACGACCGCATCGTCCAACGCACGCAGCACCGTTTCCTCCGCCTCGTCACCCGTCATTCCTCGAAGATCGATCTCCGTCTGCGCGGCACGCGTCGTGACATGGACCAACGGAGACGTGCGTCGCTTCACTCGGGACGCAACATCTGAGGTTTCCTGCTGTTGTTTCGTCTTGCGACCGGACCCCTTGATCGTCCAGCCCTTCTTGCGCGCCTCTTGTTCGAGCCTCTTCAAGGCGTTGCGCTCGTCACGCGCGCCCTCTTCCACCAGCCTCCGAGCTTCCTTGGCCGTGGCTTCGGAAACGGCGGCACGTGCAACACCCAACGCCTCCTCTACTCGTTTGCGGGCGTCGAGGAGAAAGCGTCGTGCCTCGGCGCGACCATTCAGCTCGATGTCCTGTGCCTTTTCGTCGAGTTCGGCGGCACGTCGCGCGAGCTCCGACCGCAGTTGATCCAGACCGTCGCGCTGGGCTTCCATTCGCGCGGTCGCGTCGACGACCTCTCTCGACTTTGCCGTCAACTGCTTGTCGCGTTCTTCGACGTCGGCGAGCAACGCTTCCAACGAGCGCTCGGAATCGGGCTGCAACTCTTCCGCCAGCTTCAAGACGTCGTGCGGAAAACCGAGTCGTCGCGCGATCGCGAGCCCGTAGGACCGTCCGGGGATGCCCTTCACGACCCGGTACGTCGGCTCTAAACGATCGGGATCAAACTGCAGCGAGGCGTTGATCGCCCCTTCGGTTTCGGAGGCCAACTGTTTGAGTTGGCTCAGGTGCGTCGTGGCCACGGCGATACAGCCTCGATCGCACAACGTTTGCAACACCGCACCCGCGAGCGCCGCTCCCTCGGACGGATCCGTACCCGTTCCGAACTCGTCGAGCAAAACGAGCGAACGGTTGTCAGCGGTTCCGAGCACTGCCTTCAATGCCGCAATGTGGCCACCGAACGTACTGAGGCTCTCCGAGATCGACTGGTGATCGCCAATGTCGGCAAAAATCGTCTCAAACACCGGAAGGGTGGTGCCCGCTCCCACTGGTGGAATGACGCCGGACTGCGCCATGGCATTGATCAGGCCTACGGCCTTGAGTAACACCGTCTTGCCACCCGTGTTCGGACCACTCACCACGATGACCCGTTCGGTGTTTTCCGTCTCGAGATCGAACGGAACCACGGTTTCCAACTCGGCAAGCAACAGCGGATGGCGACCAAGCCGGATGACTATTGGTGCCGGCGCTTCAACGAGCGCCGGAACGAGCGCCTCCACGTCCAGTGCGTACCGCGCGCGCGCGTAGAGATCGTCAACCCTCACGCACATGAGCCATCCCTCGAGAATCTGTTCGGCGTGAGGGCGTACCAGCTCGGTCAGATCTCGGAGCACCTTGAGTACCGCCCGGCTCTCGGCCGCGTCGCAGGCGCTGAGCTCGTTCCCCAGCGTCACCGCCTCTTCGGGCTCGATGAACCATGTGACGCCCGAACCGGACTCCCCGTGGACGATGCCTTTGACACGCGAATGCGATTCGCGCCGGACCGGAATGACGTACCGACCGCTGCGCATCGTCACCCCAGCGTCGCTCGACACCGCGGAGGAAAAGCGCTTGATCAGACTATCCAACAGCTTGATGAGGCGGTCGCGCGTGGTTCTGATATTGCGTCGCGCCCTGGCAACCTCATCGGACGCGGTGTCCTTCACCGTACCATCCACGTCGATCGCCGCGGTCAATCGCCGGGTCAGGGTCGTCGGCGGTGGTTCCACCATCAGGGCGTGGATGCGCGGACCGTGCTTCCGCAAGCCGTCGAGGTCCCGAACCATGGTCTGAATGGCCTGAATCACCTGGCCTACTTCCGACAGTTGAGCACCTTCCAACACACTGCCCGGAACCTCGAGCCGCTCCAAGACCGGCCGCACATCGGCCACCGATTGCGGATAGAGGCCCTCTCCCCGGTCGATGAGATCGGCGAGCTCCGCGACGGCCGCAAGTTCCTCGCGCACCTCATCTAACGATGCAGACGGTACGCGCCGGCGCACGCTGGCCGCTCCGGCTTCTGACACTGCCCGCTGCGAAACCAATTCCAAGGCTTGTGCAAACTCGAGTTGACCGGCCGTTTCCGAGTCCATTGCCGGCTCAAACGAGGAAGGGGTGCCAGTGACCTCGGTCATCCGCACCCCCGTGGCGCCCTTCGATTGCGACTGAATATCATCCGGTTCAAGCGGCACCTCCACCGACCCTCGGCCAGACGGCGATAACGCGGCCCGGACCCCGCAGGCCCGCTGACCTCGAGACGACAGTATCCGAGAAAACGCGGAGACTGCGGAGACTATGGAATGTGGAGTGATCGACAGAACTCACGCGAACCGCTTTCAACCCGCCTACTTGTGGAGTCTCCAAATTTAGGCACGCCTGCTTTCCCACTCAAGAGCCAAAAACGCCTCACCCTCCAAAGGCCTCTTTCATCCGGCTCCAGAAACGCCGTCCCAGGCTCTCGTCCCCCGGCGGCTCACCCTCCAGCTCGCGTAGCTGTCGAAATAGTTCTTCTTGCTGGTTGGTGAGTAGTTTCGGCGTCCACACCTGTAGGCGAACGTGGAGGTCTCCACGACCTCCTCGCGACAGGCTCGGAAACCCCTTGCCACGCAAGGTCAACACCGACCCGGTTTGCGATCCCGCCGGCACTCTGATCGTTTCCTCACCCAACGGTGACGGCACGACGAACTCGTCTGAAAGGGCGGCCTGCGCGAACGACACCGGCAGGTCATAGACGAGGTCGTCGCCATGGCGCTCAAACTGGGGATCCTCTTCGAACTCAAGTCCGACGATCAGGTCACCGGGGGGGGCTCCTCTGACTCCGGACCCACCCTGGCCGCGAAGCGTCAGATAGTTGTTCTCGGCCACGCCGGCCGGGACCTCGATTTCGACCAATTTCTCGGCCCGCCGCCGGCCTTCACCTACACAATCCCGGCACGGGTCATCGGCCACTTTCCCGTCGCCGTCGCAAGTCGGACATGCGGCCACCGAAACAAAGTTACCGAAGAACGATTGTGCTGCCTGCCTGATCTCCCCCGCCCCGCCGCACGTAGTGCACGTCGTCAGCGATCCACCGTCAGCCGCCCCCGATCCACCACAGGTCTCGCACTTTTGCAACGCGCGAAGCTTGACCTTGCGCTTCGTCCCTTTTGCCACGTCCGCCAGCGTCAGGCGAATGGAAATGCGGATATCTTGACCGCGGAGTTGGTCGCGCCGCGACCGGCGCCGTCCTCCACCAAAAATGGATTCGAACGCTCCCCCCCCTCCCCCTCCCCCCCCGAAGTCGCGCATGAAAATGTTGAGGGCTTCCGACAAGTCAAACGCATGGAAACCACCAAAACCGCCGGCACCACCGCCTTTGAGTCCGGCCTGGCCAAACCGGTCGTAGCGGCTCCGCTGGTCTTGATCGCAAAGCACCTCATACGCCTCGGCGGCTTCTTTGAATCGCTCCTCCGCCCGCTTCGATCCGTCGTTGCGGTCGGGGTGATACTCCATCGCCTTCCGGCGATAGGCTTTCTTGATTTCGGCAACCGACGCGTCGCGGGAGACCTCCAGGACGTCGTAGTAATCGCGTGGCATGTTTATGGACAACAACCTCTCATACGTCTCACCGGCGCAGATCCCCGATGAGACGACTCGTATGCTCGACGAGTGCGATGATCTTGTCGTAGGGCATGCGGGTCGGTCCCATCACGCCGATTACGCCAGAGAGGCCGTCAAGTTGATAAGTAGAGGTCACCAAGGTGAGCGCACTCAAACGTTGATCGAGATGCTCCGCCCCGATCGTCACTGTCAGCCCGTCGCGGTGCCTGGCACGCAGCGCGGTCATGAGCACCTCCCGCCGTTCAGTCAGCTCGATCAAATCCCGCATCTTCTCGTTCGACTTGAACTCGGGCTGATCCGCCAACATTTGCGCGCTGCTCAACTTGATGGCGTGGTCCTCCGCACTCGAGCCGTCGAATAAGTGATCGGCTTCCTCGACGAAAATATTGAGCAGCTCTTGCTGACTTTCGTGGCCAGCGACATCGCGCAGACGTTCATGAACGGTCGCGCGGATTTCTCGAAGAGTCGATCCGCTCAGCCGCTCATTCAACACTAACGCCACTTTGTCGACCGCTTCTTCGGGCAGTCCGCTCTCCACCTCGATGAAGATGGTTCGGGCCGCCGCGTTGCGAAGCACCAGCACCATGAGGATCCGCTCGGTCGATACCGGAACAAGCTCGAGTCGTTCGAGGACCGCCGCTTCGAACGAGGGCGACACGGCAATACCCAGTTCCTGCGTCAGCACCCCGAGAACCTTGGCAGCCTTTCCCAGTAACGACTCGATCTCGGTCGAGCCGTCCCGGAGCTCACGCGCCAGGGCATCGTGCTGCGGCCGGGTGAGAAACGACGGGGCCATGAGCCGATCGACGTACACCCGGTATGCCAGGTCCGTGGGGATCCTGCCGGCTGATGTATGCGGATGGTAGAGATACCCCCAGTCCTCGAGATCGCTCATCGTATTGCGGATCGTCGCCGCAGACACGCCGAGGGCGAAGTTCTTGGCAAGCGTCCGTGATCCCGCCGGTTCGGCGGTGCTCACGTATGACTGAATTACGGCGTCCAGGACCAGGCGTTCCCGGTCGGAAAGGCTACGATCTGACATGATTCCAAGTTACGTGTTAACAGGAAATTACCCACCTTCGGGCGAGGTGGTCAAGGACGCAACGATCGCATCCAGTCTCAACCATCCTGCCGGGGTCGCGCACACCCGTCCGTCGTGAAGAACCAACCATCCCTCGTCTACAGCCGCCTGGATTGTTGCCCAGAACCCGTCTCCCCACTCCCCCCCTATTCTCGCCCCCGGGGTGAAGTGGGCCCCGCTCCCTGCTCCCTGCTCCCCGCTTACCTCCACCCCCTGGGTGGGGCGGGGCCCGCTCCCGGCTCCCCGTGCCCTGCCTATCTTCACCCCGGTCACGGTCCGCAGTCCGAGATACCACCGCTCGAGCAGCCGCTGCTCCGGCGTGAGACTCTCTTCGCCCGCAAGGGGATCCGCGCCGGTGCGCATCGCCAGCTGGTATTCGGCCCATTCGCGGAGGTTCCATCGTCTGACGCCGGCGCCGAAGCTGTGTGCCGACGGTCCAAGCCCGAGATAGGGCTGACCACTCCAATACACCTGGTTATGCCGGCTGCGTTTGTCGGGAAGCGCATAGTTCGACACCTCGTAGTGCTCGAATCCCGGACCGGTGAGCAGGTCGTGCAATCGAAGGAACTCGTCGGCGTACTCTCCATCGGAGACCGCTTTCACCGCCCCGCGATCCGTCCACTTCGCCAGCGGAGTGCCCGACTCCACGGTCAACCCATAGGTGGAAAAATGGTCCGGTCCGCAATCCATCAACCGCTGTACGTCGTCAATGGGATCGGCTCGCAACGCGGCGGGGAGCCCGAAGATGACATCGACCGAAACGGATTCCGCTCCCGCGTCTGTGAGGGTGTGCAAAGCATCGAGGCAGTCGTTCGGGGTGTGCGGTCGATGCATCCATTCGAGAACATGCGGTCTTAGGGATTGAACGCCGACCGAAAAGCGGTTGACACCGGCCCCGATCCACACATCTACCGCCTCTTCGGTAACGTCATCGGGATTCGCCTCGATCGTGATCTCGAAGCCACCATCGGCAGGACCGAGCTCGGCACGGAAGAAACGGATGAGTTCGGCCAACTGGGGATTCGAGAGCAACGACGGCGTGCCACCGCCAAAGTACAGGGTTTCGAGCCGCCCGCCGGTGTCCACACTCGCCACACGCAACTCGAACTCCCGCTTGATCGCCTCCACGAATTCATCTCCCGGCACCTGCTTGCGCACCGCGATGGCGAAGTCGCAATACGAGCAACGCCGCTTGCAGAACGGGACGTGGATGTAGAGGTGCATGTCTGAAGGTAAGAGGGGAGAGGGGAGAGGGGTTGGGCCCTCTCCCCTCTCACCTCTCCCCTCTCCCCCCAAAGGGCTTCGCCGGCCGAAAGACCTTCCCCGGCTCCTGGGCAATGAGTCCGCGAATTTCCAGCGACGTCAACACGGCCAGTGCCTCAGCAGCGGGGCACGCCAATCGCGCCGTCACGTCATCTACCAATGCGGCCCCGTCATTCAAGGCCTCCAGCGTGCGACGTTCCGCGTCTGTCAAATCCGATGGTAACGAGACGCCGGGAACGTCGGAGAGGCCATACTCCTCGAGTACGTCGTTCAACTCCAACACGGGCTTTGCGCCCATCTGGATCAGCCGGTTCGTCCCCGCGGACACACCGCTCGTGATCGGTCCGGGGACCGCCAGGACATCTCGGCCTTGAGCCAACGCACAATCCGCTGTAATCAGCGCCCCCGAACCCACTTTGGCTTCTACGATCACGGTTGCTCTGGACAGCCCGCTAATGAGACGGTTCCTGCGTGGGAAACTTCCGGCAGTGGGCCGCTCACCTGGCGGAAATTCCGTGAGTAAGCACCCATGAACCACGACGCGATCGTACAGCGGGCGATTGGCGGCGGGGTACACAACACCGAGTCCATTGCCGAGCACCCCGACGGTTCCACCGCCCGCATCCAATGCGGCATCGTGTGCAACCGCGTCCAAGCCTCGCGCCATTCCACTGACCACCGTGACACCGGCACGTGCGCACCCCGAGGCGAGGTGCGCCGCGACTTCGGCGCCATAGCGGCTATGATCCCGGCTCCCGACGATCGCCACGCACGATGTGTGCAACAGTGCGACTCTCCCGCGAGCGAACAACAACACTGGTGCATCAGGGATTTGCGTCAGCACACTCGGGAAATCCGGATCGAACGGCGTGAGCGCGACGCCGTCCTGTGCAGCGACTCGCGCCAGAACCTTCGTCCCCAGTTCAGGCGTCGTCTCGCTGATTGCCGTGGCCGCCGCCGGTGAAATGCCTCGCAACACACGGAGTTGCTTGAAGGATGCCGACAAGACCGCGTCTGGAGATCCAAACGCATGCATGAGGGTCTCGAACCGTACCGTTCCCACACCCGGTACGAGCGCCAGGGCGACGTAAGCCGGATCACTCATGAGCCATTACGGCAACGGAATGGTTTCTTCGGAAGGGAACGATTCGGCTATCAAGCGCCAGAAACATTCTTTCATCTCCGTGAGGCCCCGGTTTGCGACCGAGGAGATCGCCACTACCACCAACGCATCTGGGACGTCGAGCGACGGAACGGGCTCCCCGTCCGGAAGCAAATCCGTCTTTGTCAGTACGACGACGTGCGGCTTCCTGCCGAGTTCGGGGCTGTACTCGCTTGTCTCGTGACGAAGCAATTCGTACGTGGCCAATGGGTTCTCGCTCACGACGGGAATCATGTAAGCCAACACGCGAGTCCGTTCCACATGTTGCAGGAAGCGATCGCCCAGGCCCTTTCCCTGGTGCGCGCCCTCGATGATTCCGGGTATGTCGGCGACGACCAGTGTTCGCGAATCGGACAACGACGTCACACCCAGCTGCGGCTGCAACGTCGTGAAAGGATAATCCGCGATCTTGGGATGAGCCTCGGAGATCACCGAAAGAAGCGTGCTCTTTCCCGCGTTCGGCTCACCGAGCAGACCAACGTCAGCAATGAGCTTGAGCACGAGCGCGATACGCCGCTTCTCACCCTTCGCGCCTGGTTGCCACTCTCGCGGTGCTTGGTGCGTGGGGGTTGCGAACGAGGCGTTCCCCCTCCCCCCGCGGCCGCCTTTGGCGACGAGAAGTTCGTCACCGACCGCGACGACCTCCCCCACGGTTTCGCCGGTTTGTTCGTCAACCACCACGGTCCCGGACGGAACGGGAAGGTAGAGGTCCGCGCCTGACTTGCCGGTCTTGTTCGACCCCTGACCGTGCACGCCTCTCTCGCCTTTCCACTGCGCCCTGTACCGATAGTCGAGCAGGGTAGACAGGTGTTGAGAGGCCTGGATGTAGACACTCCCTCCCAACCCCCCGTTGCCGCCATCGGGTCCGCCCTTGGGAACAAATTTTTCTCTACGAAAGGACATCGCCCCCGCACCACCGGCGCCGGCCGTCACTTCGATGACTACGTGGTCGATGAATGTCACGGGATGTCCTCAGCCAGTCTTACCAAACAAAGAATTTACAAACCATGGACCAGACCGAAGTACCAATCTATCGCGCACTTGGACAATCGACCGCGGCCGAGAGCGTTTGAACCGAACATCACGCGACATCGGTCAGACTCCCTACCGCTTCGTAGTGGCCGACCACCTCGTGGTTCGTGTTCACTACGACCGGCTTGGCAAAACGGAACAGAGCTGCCTCGGACCCGACGTCCAACCCGAGATGATCCAACACGGCGAGGAGGGCCGCGGCGGCGGCCCTCGGGTCGCCGTCGAGTACTTTGACGGCAATACCCAATCCCCGGTCGAGCAACGTCGCTCCGTACACGCCGCCCGCCCCGACCTTGGCCAATACACGACCGGGGTACGTTTCCATCAGCGCGGTACAACATCGCCGCTTTCCCGCTACGAGGTCGGGGTTTTGTATCATGGAGGCCACGATGCGTTTCATCGACGCATCGTCATCGGCCAGTCGCGCGTACCCCGTCGCCAGCGCTCGTACGGGAACGGCCCAGGACACGACGCCACACCCATCCACTCCACCCTGCACCTCGTCCAGTGGAAGATCAAACCACTGTGAGACGACCGAGCGACATCGTTGCTGTACCGGATGGTCGTTTGCGGTATACCCCTTCATCGTCCAACCATGAAATTTCGCCAACGAAAGCATTCCCGTGTGCTTACCCGCACAGGGGCTGGCGGCACGCGATGGCGAAGCCAACTCCACATCTTCCCACGACCCGTCGGGCTGCCTGAATCCGAGGTCTTTCGCCAATGACCGGTGCGGCCCGCAGGCGAGATCTCGCTCGTCGACCCCCACTCGGCTCATCCAGTCGCGTGCGATGGCGACCTGATACGACTCCGAATTGTGTGAGGCACAGGCAAGCGCCAACTCGCGTTCGGTGATAGCGAACTCGCCGGCTACGCCATCTTCGATCAAGGGCAACGTTTGAAAGGGTTTTGCCGTCGACCGAGACGGGATAACCAGGGCAGGATCGCCTACCCCGGCAATGATGCTGCCTCGCTTGTCCGCGACCGCGACGCAAACATTGTGCACCGTTTCCACGGTACCGCTACGATCTGAGCGGACTTGTAGCTTGCTCATGACGACTCTGCGAAAGGGCTGGTCGATTCCAGCCAGCGATGAGTATATGGAGACGGGAACTCAAACGGGACCCGGCAGGGATAGGTGGCTCGAGTAAGAGAAGGTCAGGAGTTTCGAGGCTTCAATCCCCGACCGAAGGTGAGTGAGTGGAGTGCAATCCCGTCCTGGGGGCGGAAGGGCCCCGTGGCCGAACGCGGCGACAGTCGACAACTGACCACGCGCCAGCACGTGCAAAGGGGCCGTGCCGATCCGAATCGGAGCGGCCCTCGCTTTCTGGTGTCAAACGCGACACATTAACTGCCTATGACCGTAGTAACCATCGGAGAGGGTGACCGCCTCGACGTCGCCATCAAGGCGTTCAAGCGCAAAGTCATGCGGTCCGGAATCCTCAAGGATCTCCGGCGAAAGCGCTTCTACGTCAAGCCCAGCACCGCCAAGCGCTTGAAAGCCGCCGCCGCCCGTCGGCGTGTGCGCGCAGACTTACGGCGAGCACGACGCAGATCGTAGCCCAGCGCTAACCTACCTGCGTTACCGCCCCCGCCCCCGCCCCCAGCACCTCGGCAATCGGTTCCAACGCCCATTGTAGATCGGTTTTTTCGATCACCAACGGCGGGGCGAACCTGACCACCTGTTCGTGAGTTTCCTTGGCAAGGATCCCCTTCTTCATGAGGCCCTCACAAAACGGCCGCGCCGTTCCGCTGGTGTCTTTGATGACCACACCGATCATGAGCCCCTGCCCACGCACCTCGGCGACGTGGGGTGACTCCAGATCGCGCAGCTCCTTCATGAACCAATCGCCGAGTTCGAACGCCCGTTCGGGTAATCGCTCGTCCACCAACACCTTCAAGGCGGCACGTCCGACGGCCGCGCCGAGCGGATTCCCTCCAAACGTGGACCCGTGGTCACCGGGGCCAAACACACTCATGATGTTGTCGTCCGCCAGCATGGCCGAAACGGGATAGAAACCTCCACTGAGCGCCTTGCCGATGACCATCACGTCGGGCTTTACGTTTTCCCATTCACAGCAGAACATCTTCCCGGTGCGGCCGAGTCCGGTTTGAATCTCGTCGGCGACGAGCAAAACGTCGTTGTCAGCGCAGATCTTCGCAGCGTTCGACAGATAGCCTTCCGGCGGTATGATCACGCCCCCTTCCCCCTGGAGCGGCTCCACCAGGAACGCCGCGGTGTTCGGCGTAATCGCGGCGGCCAGCGCGTCGGCATCTCCGTAGGGAATGATCTTGAATCCGGGAGTAAACGGACCGAAGTCCGCGTTGTACGCGTGCTCGCTGGAGAACGAAACCACGGTCGTGGTGCGTCCGTGAAAGTTGTTCTCGCAGACGATGATTTCAGCCTGGTTCGACGGGATCCCCTTCACGCGATATCCCCAACGTCGCACCGCCTTGATCGCGGTCTCCACGGCCTCGGCGCCGGTGTTCATGGGCAGCGCCTTCTCGTAGCCCGCGAGTTCGCACAGCTCGTGTAGGAACGGTCCCATCTGGTCGTTATGAAAGGCGCGAGACGTCAGCGTGAGCAGGTCGAGCTGTTGTTTGGCAGCTTGCAAGATTGCCGGATGTCTATGCCCCTGGTTGAGCGCGGAATAACCGGCGAGACAGTCCAGGTATTTGTTTCCCTCCACGTCCCACACCCATGCCCCCTCCCCACGCGACAGCACGATGGGCAACGGGTGATAGTTGTGGGCGCTGTACCGGTCGACCTCTGACAAAAAATCCTGTTGGTTCATACTGACTTCCTCTTGGTGAGGTGGACGCCCAACCAAAACGGTGAAGCGGGCATGCGCATGAATATGTGTTGTCGTGTATATTTATGCAATAAACTATCTGCACCCCAATCGATTCATCATTGCTTCCACGAGCCGGACCGTCAACGTCAAATCGCTCTCAAATGTCTCATTTCGGCTGACATATTTCAGCCAGCTTTTCGAGTGGCTCGCTAACCCTCCTCACCCCCGTCCTCCTCATCGTACAACGACTCGTATGTGTAGATCCCAGTCCCGTGACCGTCGCTCCACTGCACCCGAAACCCGTATGCCCCCACCAGCTCGATAGAGAGGGGCCGCACGTCTTCAGGAACTGAATCGGGGTTCAACAGCGTCGTCCCCGTCATCTCGTCCCGACACTGGGCACATTGACACGCAAGTCGGAGGTTTCGGGCGGAGAACGCGGTCTCGTGGTGGGCAGACCACTTCAGAACGATCTGATGGTCGTCTCGGCGAATTTCAACGGGAATTGGAATACCGGACATGGGTCATGGTCCTCACTTGATCGTTCCACCGGCACGACGACCAAGATAGCGCCAGTCGACATCTTCGTGCGCAAGTGGGGGAAGTAGTCCGCGACTACACTCAAGAAAACGTGGCAAAGGTGTGCCAAACCACGCAGCACGCCCCGGACGGGTGCTGTTCGGGATACGGTGGGTTGGTGGGAGAATAAAACGAGGTGGAGTGGGCGGTACGGGATTCGAACCTGTGACCTCCGGTATGTGAAACCGGCGCTCTAACCAACTGAGCTAACCGCCCATGAGGGAGAAAAGCTTAACGACTGGCTGCCGCCACGCAATGACTCCGCTCCGCAGCCCGGGGACCCGTCTCCGCGCTGTGGTTCGCGATTGCAATCGCAACGTCATAACAAGACTACACCGCTCACCAACGCGCGGGACGGGCCCCCGGGCTGCTCCGCTCCACTGGACTCACAGATGGCTTCAGGTGAGAGGTGAGAGGTGAGAAGGCAGGTACGGAAGCCCCTTGGGGGCGGCTTGGGTGGCCCTCTCCCCTCTCACTTCTCCCTTCTCACTATTAGCTCACCAACGCGCGGGCCGGGGACCCCGGTCTGCTTCGCTCCACTGAACTGACACATTGGCGGGGTCAATCCACATCTCATGGCAATACGGGACTTGACGGGAAAGCTGTTAAGGCGAACGCCTGAGCAGCGAGGTATTGTCAAATGTTGTGGATCGGTGAGTGATCAAGCGGCGACCTTCCGATCCGTGTTCTCTTTGTCAGTTTCCTGCATACCATCTTTGAATTGTTCTCCTGCCAACACCAGGGGGAGAAGTTCTGGAGCGTTGAGTTTCCGCCAACGTTGCTGCGCCATCTCCAACAGCTTGAACGCCATCGTCAGCCCTTTGCTCCGCGAGCCCGCTCCCTTGGTCACGCGCTGTCGTAACCGGACCGTCGCGAAGGCAGACTCGATCACGTTCGTCGAACGGATATGTTTCCAATGCTCGGCCGGAAAATCAAAATGGCTGTACAGGTGCTCCTGGTCCCGCGTGAGCGAGGCGACCGCCTTGGGATACTTGGCCGCATACGCGGTGGCGAAACGCTCGACCAGCGCCTCGGCCTCCGCACGCGACTCCGCATACATCATCTCGCGCAACACCCGCTTCGCCGCCGGCTGCAAACGTTTCGGAAGCTTGTCCAACACGTTGGCCATCCGGTGCACCCAGTCGCGCTGCTGCCGCGTCGCCGGCCACACCTCCCGCACCGCTGCCCAGAACCCCAACGCGCCATCCCCAATCGCCAGCACCGGGGCCCGCATCCCCCGACGCTTCAGATCGCGCAACACCGCCAACCAGCTCTCCGTGCTCTCCCGATAGCCGTCCTCCACCGCGATCAGCTCTTTCGTCCCATCCGCCCGGGCGCCCAGCATCACCAGCGTACACAGCCGGTCGGCCTCGAGGCGAATGTTGAAGTGGATCCCGTCGACCCAGACGTACACATACTCCCGATCACGCAGATCACGCTGGCGAAACGCCTGGTATTCCCCCTCCCACGCCGCCGTCAATCGCGTGATCGTCGTCGGGGACAAGCCTGATGCGTCCTCACCCAACAAGATCGGCAACGCCTCGCGAAAATCTCCCGTCGACAGACCGCGCAGATACAACACCGGCAAGACCTCCGCCACCTTCGGCGACCGCCGCATATAGGGAGGCAAAATCTTGCTCGTGAACTGCGCCCGCATACGACGGTCATGCACCCGTGGCGCGGTCACCGTGACCGTACCAGCACCCAGCGTCACCTTGCGGGGACGGGCTTTGCCATTGCGCACCACCAGGGCGCGGCCCTCTCCGTCTCGCTCAATCCGATATCGCTCGACATACTCGGTCACTTCCGCGTCCAACGCACTCACCAGCATCCGCCGAGCTCCCTCTCTGGCAAGCTCGTCCAGGTCTGCGAACAGTCCGTTCCCTTTGCTCTCAGACGCATTCTCTATTATCCTCAACATCGGTGGCGTGTCCTTTCTCCGGTCGTCACAACCGGATCTCGTGTACGTTTCAACTGACTACACGAAAGGATACGCCGCCTTTCTCATTCCTCCAATCCACAACTTTCGAAAATAACTCCTGAGCAGCGGCCGCAAGGCCGCAGAACCTGCGACCATTCGATTATGAGAAGGTTATCAAGCTTTGGGGCGCGGACGGTTGTGGGCGTTAAGCCCTGTTGTCCCAGCGAGTTACGTTAGATGGCGACGGGGCGCAATAGGGACAAAACGGCAAGGTTTGTACACTCTTTCGTACACACCGAAACGATCCGAAACGCGATCGAAAAAAATCGAATGGTCGGCGAGTTGTATGAAACGGCCTAAGACATAAAGAGCCGATCTGCCCTATTGTACCTAATTGCGAACCCCCATCTTGGCCAACTGATAAAGACCGACTGCTCCAGAGGCGGCAGCCGGTGTTAAATCGCCTAGGATGTCTTTCAGAGACCCCCAATGCTTCTCGACAACATCGAGGTGCCCCTGATCAGCGATCGGCGCTCTCCGGCGGCGGTGTGCATCATACCAGCATGTTAACGCTGCTTCCACAAGGACCGGGAATCGGAACCGGACGTTTCCTCGACACATATTTCCTCACTGTTCGGGGATTCACACCAAGTTTTCTTGCTGCCTCAGTTTGATTAAGGCCGAGCACATTAAGGATGTGAAGAAACTTATTGATATCCACGTAGGGCCTCCTTGAATTGGGGGAAAACGTGGGCCCGAAGAAGCAGCCTGAGTAGTCTAGTAGGAAGTACAGGGTACCTACAGGGCCGGACGGGTGTCAAGCGAGAGGGCTGCGGGGAATTTCGTTGCGAATTTCCGTGCCGGAGTCCGCTTAGACACCCCGACTCGTTTTCCCCCCATGGGGCCGGCGGCCTCCCTACAGGCAAAAACGTTTCACCGGATGGGTTATTTGCGTCCAATTGAAACGTTTTCGGAGGATATGGCGTATTTGCTGGGCTTACAGCTTGACATAATTACCTAATTATACGCAGTGCGCGATGTTATTAGGGGACCAGTGGGGCGCCGTGGTGGGCTCGGTGGTGGGCCCGTGGGGACTGTGGTGGCCTCGTGGTGGCACCGTGGGGACTCTGGTGTGTCACATTGACACAGATGTGTGCCCGGCCGAAGCTGGCCCCGCCGCCGCACTGACGCCCCCGTAGGACGCCCGCCCGACGACGAGACCGCTGGAAAGCCACCGAACGGGTGAAGCTTCGCACATCTTGACCCGAGTTATTTTCGAAAGTTGTGGATTGGAGGAATGAGAAAGGCGGCGTATCCTTTCGTGTAGTCAGTTGAAACGTACACGAGATCCGGTTGTGACGACCGGAGAAAGGACACGCCACCGATGTTGAGGATAATAGAGAATGCGTCTGAGAGCAAAGGGAACGGACTGTTCGCAGACCTGGACGAGCTTGCCAGAGAGGGAGCTCGGCGGATGCTGGTGAGTGCGTTGGACGCGGAAGTGACCGAGTATGTCGAGCGATATCGGATTGAGCGAGACGGAGAGGGCCGCGCCCTGGTGGTGCGCAATGGCAAAGCCCGTCCCCGCAAGGTGACGCTGGGTGCTGGTACGGTCACGGTGACCGCGCCACGGGTGCATGACCGTCGTATGCGGGCGCAGTTCACGAGCAAGATTTTGCCTCCCTATATGCGGCGGTCGCCGAAGGTGGCGGAGGTCTTGCCGGTGTTGTATCTGCGCGGTCTGTCGACGGGAGATTTTCGCGAGGCGTTGCCGATCTTGTTGGGTGAGGACGCATCAGGCTTGTCCCCGACGACGATCACGCGATTGACGGCGGCGTGGGAGGGGGAATACCAGGCGTTTCGCCAGCGTGATCTGCGTGATCGGGAGTATGTGTACGTCTGGGTCGACGGGATCCACTTCAACATTCGCCTCGAGGCCGACCGGCTGTGTACGCTGGTGATGCTGGGCGCCCGGGCGGATGGGACGAAAGAGCTGATCGCGGTGGAGGACGGCTATCGGGAGAGCACGGAGAGCTGGTTGGCGGTGTTGCGCGATCTGAAGCGTCGGGGGATGCGGGCCCCGGTGCTGGCGATTGGGGATGGCGCGTTGGGGTTCTGGGCAGCGGTGCGGGAGGTGTGGCCGGCGACGCGGCAGCAGCGCGACTGGGTGCACCGGATGGCCAACGTGTTGGACAAGCTTCCGAAACGTTTGCAGCCGGCGGCGAAGCGGGTGTTGCGCGAGATGATGTATGCGGAGTCGCGTGCGGAGGCCGAGGCGCTGGTCGAGCGTTTCGCCACCGCGTATGCGGCCAAGTATCCCAAGGCGGTCGCCTCGCTCACGCGGGACCAGGAGCACCTGTACAGCCATTTTGATTTTCCGGCCGAGCATTGGAAACATATCCGTTCGACGAACGTGATCGAGTCTGCCTTCGCGACGGTCCGGTTACGACAGCGCGTGACCAAGGGAGCGGGCTCGCGGAGCAAAGGGCTGACGATGGCGTTCAAGCTGTTGGAGATGGCGCAGCAACGTTGGCGGAAACTCAACGCTCCAGAACTTCTCCCCCTGGTGTTGGCAGGAGAACAATTCAAAGATGGTATGCAGGAAACTGACAAAGAGAACACGGATCGGAAGGTCGCCGCTTGATCACTCACCGATCCACAACATTTGACAATACCTCTCTTGACCCTACGGAGGGCTCTTATGAAACGGCTCGCAATCTCAACAGTGGCCCTCGTCGTTCTAACGGGTGGCCTGCTCACTGCCTGTGGGGACCCCTTCTCGCCGGAGAGTATCGCAGGCGTCTACAACCTCGAAACCGTCAACGGTAACTCCTTACCCGCCTCGACAGTGGACGGGACAGTCGTTACCGCCGGGTCAATAACCCTCAACGCCGACGGTACTGTGATCATATCATTCACGTTTCAACTTTCATCCGGCAATGTTACGGCGACTAACGCTGGGACCTTTACTCTCGTGGAACCGTCCACCATCCGGATAACCGTGGACGGGGAGGTAACATCCGGGACCCTCGACGGCGATAGGCTCACAGTCTTTGGGGAAGACGGCGACACATTCGTATTCCGTAAGTAACGGTAGTGATTGTCAATGCCCCGAGCGTCCCAGCGGCGTTCGGGGCTTTGGCTATGTGTCAGAACGGCCAGGGCTCCCGCGGTGGTGGTGGTTGCGGTGGCGGGTAGCCGGTAGTGGCCATGAAACGATTCCCATAAGGACTCCCTGGTTTGGAGTTATTTTCGAAAGTTGTGGATTGGAGGAATGAGAAAGGCGGCGTATCCTTTCGTGTAGTCAGTTGAAACGTACACGAGATCCGGTTGTGACGACCGGAGAAAGGACACGCCACCGATGTTGAGGATAATAGAGAATGCGTCTGAGAGCAAAGGGAACGGACTGTTCGCAGACCTGGACGAGCTTGCCAGAGAGGGAGCTCGGCGGATGCTGGTGAGTGCGTTGGACGCGGAAGTGACCGAGTATGTCGAGCGATATCGGATTGAGCGAGACGGAGAGGGCCGCGCCCTGGTGGTGCGCAATGGCAAAGCCCGTCCCCGCAAGGTGACGCTGGGTGCTGGTACGGTCACGGTGACCGCGCCACGGGTGCATGACCGTCGTATGCGGGCGCAGTTCACGAGCAAGATTTTGCCTCCCTATATGCGGCGGTCGCCGAAGGTGGCGGAGGTCTTGCCGGTGTTGTATCTGCGCGGTCTGTCGACGGGAGATTTTCGCGAGGCGTTGCCGATCTTGTTGGGTGAGGACGCATCAGGCTTGTCCCCGACGACGATCACGCGATTGACGGCGGCGTGGGAGGGGGAATACCAGGCGTTTCGCCAGCGTGATCTGCGTGATCGGGAGTATGTGTACGTCTGGGTCGACGGGATCCACTTCAACATTCGCCTCGAGGCCGACCGGCTGTGTACGCTGGTGATGCTGGGCGCCCGGGCGGATGGGACGAAAGAGCTGATCGCGGTGGAGGACGGCTATCGGGAGAGCACGGAGAGCTGGTTGGCGGTGTTGCGCGATCTGAAGCGTCGGGGGATGCGGGCCCCGGTGCTGGCGATTGGGGATGGCGCGTTGGGGTTCTGGGCAGCGGTGCGGGAGGTGTGGCCGGCGACGCGGCAGCAGCGCGACTGGGTGCACCGGATGGCCAACGTGTTGGACAAGCTTCCGAAACGTTTGCAGCCGGCGGCGAAGCGGGTGTTGCGCGAGATGATGTATGCGGAGTCGCGTGCGGAGGCCGAGGCGCTGGTCGAGCGTTTCGCCACCGCGTATGCGGCCAAGTATCCCAAGGCGGTCGCCTCGCTCACGCGGGACCAGGAGCACCTGTACAGCCATTTTGATTTTCCGGCCGAGCATTGGAAACATATCCGTTCGACGAACGTGATCGAGTCTGCCTTCGCGACGGTCCGGTTACGACAGCGCGTGACCAAGGGAGCGGGCTCGCGGAGCAAAGGGCTGACGATGGCGTTCAAGCTGTTGGAGATGGCGCAGCAACGTTGGCGGAAACTCAACGCTCCAGAACTTCTCCCCCTGGTGTTGGCAGGAGAACAATTCAAAGATGGTATGCAGGAAACTGACAAAGAGAACACGGATCGGAAGGTCGCCGCTTGATCACTCACCGATCCACAACATTTGACAATACCTCCCTGGTTTGAGTGCCCTCACGATCCCGGACCACCTCAACCGTTTGTCACAGATAACGCCGACAGTCTCAACAACCCACGTCCCACAGCACACCCCGCGGTTTCGGTGTTGGTGGAACAGACCGCTCGACCCCCCCTGGCGAATCGGGGGCGCGGGAGAATACTCAACCTAGTCTGTTGTTCGTCTCAATGTGGACTGATCGTCGTGGGAGTCTCGGGGTCTCAGGCGGGAGGCGGAGGAGGGCGGGAATATTAAAACAGCGCTGCGACAGAACCGCCCGACCCCCCAAGCCAATCCGGGGGGGGCAAGTGATCGGAAAAGCACTCAACCGAAGGGGGCGCCGATGATTCGGAAACGGAACGGCAAGTGGTGGGTGGACATTTGTCACGATGGGCAGCGGTATCGAGAGTCCGTCGAGAAGGCGGTAGGGAAGAACACCCATGCTGCCGCTCGGGCGCTTGAGAAACTCCGCCTCGGTGAGATTCAGAACGGGGCGCTGGTCGGGGCAACCGAGAAGCGATTACGGCTCTCGGACCTCCGCCACCTCATTGACAGTGACTACACCAACCAACAGCGGCGGTCAGCCGATCGCGTGGACCGGGAATGGAAACACATGACGCGGTTCTGGCACCGCGATCCGAAAGCCGTCACGATCACCACCGGCCAGCTACACGACTACTTGGACGCTCGCCGTGAGGAAGGCGCCGCCCCCGCGACGATTCGGAACAAGTTGAGCGCCTTGCGCCGTGCCTTCATGGTGGCCGTCGAGCGCCAACAGTTGCGCCCCACCGCGGTCCCGCGGTTCCCGAAGGTCGAGGTGCGGAATGCGCGAAATGTGTTCTTGACGGATACAGAGGTTGAGGCGGTACGCGACGAATTGCCGGTGCCGCTAAGAAACGTCTGGACCGTCGCCGCCTGGACAGGGTGGAGAAGAAACGAGTTGCTGAATCTCACATGGGATCGGGTGGACCTGGACGCCGGGATCGTCCGCCTGGACCCCCACACCACAAAGAACGATCGAGGCCGCGAGGTGCCGTTCGATGTGGTGCCCGAGTTGGTGCGGGCGTTTCGTGAACAGCGTGACTACACCTCTCAAATGGAACGCGCCACGGGCCAGATCATTCCGCATGTGTTTCACCGGAAAGGGAAACCGATCAAACGCATGGACGTGGCCCGGCAACGCGCCTGTGAAAAGGCGGGCGCGGATACTCGGCATCAAGACCCCGGCCATCTTCCGGCGATACTCGATCATCGAGACCGACGACGTGCGGGAGCAATTCGCCAAAGTGGTGCGGCTGTCCGACCGGCGACAGACCGTGGAAGGGCAACGGTAACGCTGTGACGAAAAACCCCGGGCCGTTCCCACCGTCACAATCTCGTCACAACCGTGGTGTCTACGTACAAGAAAGCCCCATATTCCGGAGCTTTCCAAGTGGAGGGCTTGCAGGCTTCCCGCAAAGCAGGCTCTCTTACCCAGGACATGCGTAATCCGTTGATTTGCAGAGCTTTACGAGCGTCAACGGATGGTTCGCCAAGTTCCCGATGGCGGAAGTCATTTTGACCCCAATTTCCCGCCGGTCGATTCTGGCATTTACGCCGATTTCCGCCCCCCGGTCAAAAGAGCTCCGGTTCCGACCTGGGGGGGGGCCAGTATGTCCAGATCGTCGGCCGGAGACTGTCCGTGCTAGCCTGAGAATCTACGGTGACGCCTTCCAGGTATGGCTTAGGCTGAGGTAGTAGTAGGCACCGTTGAAACCCCACGGCGTGTACTCGCTGTACCGTTCCCCGACACTCGTAGCATTGGGAGACATATCTGGAAACGTGTTGAACACATTTTGAGCACCGAACGCCAGCGTTGTCGCTTCCGAGAGCGGAACGCTGGCCTCGACATCGAAGACCGGCTTGCCGCTAAAGAGGGTCTGGGCGCTGTCCCAGTCGAACCAGGCGCCGTAGTAGTTGACACGCCCAAGCATATCCCAGCGGCCGACCCGCTGGTTGACGCTGAAGTTCCAGCGGTTCTTGGGAAGTGCCTCCTGCAGCTCACGGATCCGCCGGGACACGTTGAGTAATTCCGGATTGAATTGCGTTACTTGGGTTGTGGTGTGGTTGAAGGCGGCGCTGAACACAGTGTTGCCGTTGAGGCTGGGTGGCGCGTAGCGAAAGACCAGATCGACGCCCTGCGTGCTGGTGGAGATCTCGTTGGTGAAGAACCGAAAGCTTGCCAGACCGCGCGCGTTCTCGATCCCCTCTTCCACAAGCCGATCCACTTCCTCCGGCGTGAGGGTGAAGTCCTGCGTTACGGCAAGGCGATCTACCAGATCGATGTGGAAGTAATCCACAGTCAAGACTAACGGCCCGTTTTTGATAACTGCGCCGACAGCGTAGTTGACCGACTTCTCGGGCTCGAGCGGCCGCCCGCCCCGCAGTCGTGCCATCGAGGAGATCGACGGAATCGTGCCCCGTTCCCTGAGGTCATTGACCGTCGGGTCGAAAATCGTCGACAGGTTGAACCCGTTCTGCTGGCCAGGCGTGGGTGCACGGAACCCGCTGCTCACGCTGGCACGAAACGAGAAGGCGTCCACGAACCGGTAGCGCCCCGACAGTTTGCCGTTCACGGTCGTGCCGAAGTCCTCAAAGCTTTCTATTCGCGCCGCTGTACCGATCGTCCACTGGTCCTCGAGCCCAGACATCTCGACATCACCGTAGGCCGCGATGCTGGTGCGGTCCCACCTCCCCGCGGCAAGCGGGCTGTAGCCGCTGAAACCGTTGGAACCGACACTGAAGCCTTGTGTGGCGTAGGGGCCGATGTCCCACGACTCGCGCTGGCCGAGCCTGGTTTCGTACTGCTCTTCCCGCCACTCGGCTCCGCCTGCAACGTTGACCCTTTCGTTGACGGTATAGGAGATATCAAAGTTGAGCATGATCTCCTGCTGCCGATTACTCCCAAGATTGAAGCCCGTCGGGGTGTCCGGGCCGAGCGAGGCGTTGACCGTGTTGGTGATGAACAGGTCGGTCTCGTGGGTGCCGACGCTGAAGCTCGCGTCCCAAACGACGCCGCTGGTCGTGAATCCGCGCAGGCCGCCGACCACCGACACATCGGTAGCGTCCCCGCCGAATTTCGGGGTGAACCCACCGGGGAACCGTTCCTGGAAGGAAAAGCAGTTCGGGTCGGCAAACACCCGTCCCAGGGCGTCCGGATCGGGCACGTCGTTCGTGATGGTCACCGTGGGGCAGTTGGCACTGCCTTCGCCTCGTGCGGCCAGCACGTCGCCGATGAGCAGGGTTCGACCACCGTCGGCGCTGAAAACACCCCCTCGGGTGTTGGGGTTCCGAAAGAAAAAGCCGCCGGTGACTTTCTTACTGGCATAGTTCGTGTATCCATAGAACTGAAGGCCGTTGCTGAGTAGGTAGCCAAAATTGCCGAAGAGCTTGAGATCGTCGTCGATCTCCGGAGATCCCCAGATCTGGGCCGGAGTGCGGACGTCGTCGTTGCCGGCTGCAATCAGAGCCGCCACATCGCTACGCTGGATGCTACGGTCGGTCGGATTCGAGTTACCGTACTCAAGGCTGAGATTAGCGAAGCCCGTCTTGCCGAGCGGCAACCCGACGTTGCCGGCAAAGGTGTATGCTTCGCCGTCCCATCCTTCGCGGTACGCCCCCGTCGTGAGCTCAACGCTGCCGCCGGAACGATTGTCCTTGGGCAGCAAGTTGATCACGCCGGCGATGGCGTCCGAGCCGTACTGCGCCGCCGCACCGTCCCGCAGCACCTCCACCTGCCGCAGAGCAATCGACGGAATGGACGAGATATCCGGACCCTGTGACCCGAATGCCACGCCGTTACCCCCGTGCCAATCGATAATCGAAGAACGATGGCGGCGCTTCCCGTTGACCAAGAGCAGGATGTGGTCGGGCGCCAAGTTGCGCAGCATCATCGGCCGAACAACCGTTGACGCGTCACTGATCGGTTGGATATTGACATTGAATGAAGGGACGTGCGTTCGCAACTGCTCTCTCAGATCCGCAACGCCCTGACTCCCGAGATCCTGGATGTTGATGACGTCGATCGGCACCGTCGACTCGGTCACCGATCGTGGCCTTGCACGGGTCGCGACCACAGTGATCGGGTCTAGCACCAGCACAACCAACTCGAGGGTAAAGTTCAAGAGGACCGGTTGGGCCGCCCTCAGTTCAACGTTGCTATAGATTCCCGTTTCAAGGCCGGGCGCCTGAGCCGTTAGCGTGTATACCCCGGGCAGCAAACTGGCGAACTCGTAATTTCCGCTTTGGTTCGTCACGCGCGTCATGCTGATCCCAGTTGTATCGTTGGTCGCCGTGACGACAGCTCCGGGAATGACAGCTCCAGTGATGTCCGTCACGGTTCCAGTCAATGTGGCGTTCTCCTGGGCGAACGTGCTGGTGGAAGAACACAACAACAATACAACGCCCGCCAAGATGATCCTGCAGACTATGCTTTCATTCATGATGCTCACGTCTCATGCTGCGCCACGGTCAGGAGCATCCAGATCAGCGCCCGTGGCGCTCTCCGGGTGAAGGTCGTATTCGTGCCGGTCGTGTCGACTCCTCAGGTCGTTATCAACTCGGAGAATTACGAAGAACCGCCCCGGATTTCCCGGAGATTCTATTCTTGAGAGCATGGGAGTCATCAGGTGAAGAGCGAGCGAATTTTCGCCAAAAGTGCGTGAGCGTGCCATTTCACAACTGATACTTCGTGTTGAAACTGATCCCCACAAACGAGATGTCATCCGTTGTCGCGACATATCGAACTCGAAAGTCACGGCCAACGGTGGACTCGTGACTGCGGAGTTGATCCCACTCCGCTCCATCCTCGAATTCGCCGAAGTTCACCCATGGAGTAATCATCATAGCTCGTGGTTTGATAGAAATACTCTCCCTCGATCCTCAGATGTCCTCGGCGATATCCAACGGCGAGTGCTGCCAGAATCCCACGGCCTCCATCCACTTCATTCGCCCACGATGTTGGAGGTGGGGTGGATGTGCAGCCATCACCGATTTCCGCATGAGTCGGATTGGTGATTAGGTCGCATTTGGTGCTCCAGTCATTATCGGTACCGTTCACATTCATGCCTGGAGCTATCGTGATTCCCAAGTCCGTCCCTATGTACCATCCATCCTGGGCCCACACCTGATCGGAAGAAACAAAGAAAACCATCGCTAGCAAGAATGTTTGTTTCATTCTGCCCTCTCTCCTAAGCTGTCTGAGTTGTATCGCCCCAGGGTTCTTGGACAGTGATTTGAAGGTAATCATTTCTACGCAGCCGCGTCCAGGCCGACGAAGTCGCGTCGCACTTGAGCCGGGCTGCGATAGTCGTACTTCTCCAGCATCCACTGCTCGTTGTACGTCCGCTTGAACTCGAGCAAGGCCAGGCGGAGCTCCTCGATCGTCTCGAAGCTCCGTACCCACAAGACGTTTTCCTTCAGCGTGCGGATGAAGCGCTCAGCGACACCGTTGCCTTCGGGCTCCCGCACGAAGCTCGGAGAGCTTTCGATGCCGAAGAACGCGACCTCCTGTTGGAAATCGTCGGCCAAATAGTTCGACCCGTGGTCGTGACGCAGCCGCAGCCCGCGGGCCACGCCTTCGCCGATGCCCCCGAAGCGTTCCCGGATGCCCTGGCGAATCGGCTCCAGGGCCTCGAAGCGGTTCCCGCGCTTGGCGGCATGGAGCCCGATGCACTCGGTCGCGCAGTGATCGACGGCCACGAAGACGAAGGCTGCCCCCTCGGCGACGGTCACGGTGGCCGTCATGTCCGTGCCCCACATCACGTCGGGCGCCTCGGTGGTGATGGTCCCGTCGTGCGCCTTTGGCCCGTGCGCGTGGCCCGCGCGCTGCGGGGCCTGGAGGCCGGACTCCCGCATCAACCGCCGCACCCGTTCCTGCGAGGTCCGAATCCCGTCGACCCGCAGCTTCGCCCAGGCCTTCCGGTACCCCTCGCCATGAAACGGCGAGGCTTCGAGCACCCGGCGAATGTGGGCCACCAGGACGTCGTCCGGGGCAGCGCCGATCGGCCCGCGGCGACGACACGGCGCAGGGGACCGTGTCGCCTGCCGCCGCGCATACACACTGGAGCGGGCGCGGTGCCACACGCGGCAGACCCGCTGCACGCCATACGCCCGACGGGTGGAGATCGACTGGGCGCCACTCATCGCGTCGACCTCCGCCGGGCCAAAGGGCCGCCGGCCTCCAGCTGATCCACCTTCGCGTACAGTAACTCGGTCTCCATCAGCAGCTCGCCGATCTTGGCCTGCAGCCGACGATGGTCTTCGTCCCGAGCATCCGGTGCGCGGCTCTTTAGGCCCGCCTGCCCCGCAGCCAGAAACTGAGCCCGCCAGTGCGACGCCCGCGCCGCCGTGATCCCCACCGCCCGCGACACCGACTCGAGATCCTCCCCGCGCAACAGACGCAGCACCACCTCACGCTTCCGCCCGGCCGAGAACCGACCCCCACGGCCGCGCCCGGCGGCCGCGCCGGTCGCCACCGATTCCTCAACGTGCTTCCTCATCTCGACACTCCTCCTGCGAGAACTCTCTCGCAATCAAGTGTCCAAGAAAACCCTAGGGCGCAGGAGAGTGTACCAAAGTTCTCGGGGCTTGGCCTGCATACTTTGCATGCCCCGGTTGGCCTCAGAAGGGGATCGACATGCGCAGCGCCCCCTCGACTAGTGTTGTGTCCCGGAAGTTCCTACCGAAACCCAGCGAAGGACGCACCGTGTCCGATACTAGCTCACACGTTTGCCGAACGCGGTCGACGAACAGCAGGAAATCCCTGAACCAGACTGCCCCATCCTCATTGAGATCGAATCTGGCGTCGAAATCGTCACTTGTAGTCGACTTGCCGAACGCGACCGCGAACAGCAAGAAATCGGAGAACCCGAACGTCCTGGCGCCGTCGAAGCCAGGAGTAGGACGTGTAACCCTGCCCCGCTCAGTTTCCCGTCCCGGTGTATGCGTGCTCAGGATAGATATAACCGGGATCTAGCGTAATCCCATCCTTCGGCATGATGCTCAGCAGATTCGCCCGACCCACCTTGTCAGCTAGATCCGGCCCAAGATGCAATACAAGAGCGTCATACCTACGCACCGTTTCTTCATATCCGTCGTACCGTCCTACCACATCGGATCCGATCACGAAGTTGTTCGGATAACGACGGATGAGGTCTGACCATGAGTCCAGGTCCCTCACTACGTAGTCCTCGTAAACCACCCATGACAGGCCGACGTATACGTGGTCCTGGTGCTGGTCGAGAACCGAATCGAGGATACCAGGAAGGTTTGCCACCGTGATGCGACGGCTGATTCCCGCGTGAGACCAGATGAAGGTAGTGTTGGGGAACTCCTCGAACGCCCTCAGGATCTCGGGGAGATAGTCTGGGTCCCTAAGTTCCTCGCTGGGAGAGATGGGGGCGATGTTGTGGTGGATGGTGACCGGCATTCCGACTCTACCGGCGAAGTCGAAGATTCGGAGAAACGCGGGGTGGTCCGCTCGAGGGCGTTCTCCTGTCGTGAGGTTGGTCAGGTCGTCGTGGCGCGACATGGCCTCCCCGATTGCCTTGAACATGCCGGGGAATTCCTTGATCCGCTTGACGATCATATCGACGGCCCCAAGGTCAGTCGCATCGAACCCTGAAATAGACGGAAACAATCGCGCGAGAGCGGCATCGGCTGTGGCGTCGTCGTGGGAACGCCGGTAGTCCTCAAGGGCTAGGGCGAGCACGTAGTCCGTGTCACGAGCACGGACCATGCGCGAGCTGCTATCTAGGTAGTACAGAGGCCGGAAGGCATCACTCGATCCCCACTTCTTCAGGAACGGCATGCCCATGATGACCGCGTGGCTCACGTTCGCTTGATCCATCGCCCACAACACGGCCTCGATGCGCTTCCCGCGCTTACCCGAGGGGAGGGTGTTTGCCGGAGAACTGTAGACCAGTCGACCGCCATCCAGATATTCACCGTTCTGCAGGAAGTCGAGCATGTGGAAGTGCGCGTCCGTGGTTACAGGAGCATCGGATAGGACCTGGGATGTGAGCGTTGTCCAGGGCAACGCCGTGCCTAGGAGAGAGCTGGCGGCACAGATTATCAAGCCTCGAAAGACAGGCCGTCTCTGGTGCTGACTCGGAGACATCTGAGGCTCCTCGGGACCGGTGATCACCGTAGGCTTTCTAGCAGGTTGCGGAAAAATTCATGGTGAGCCGCGTTTGTCCGGGTAACACGACGGTGTACCAGCGTGCGGTCCCCTGTTACCGCCCCCGCGGTGCGGTCGGCGTGACGAATGCGGCCCACACTGCCCCATCAGGGGCTGCCTCCGGCCAGGGTCAGGGTGCGTATCCGCATCAGATTGTAGACCGCGGCCGTGAACGTAAACACCCACCCGACCCGCGGGGTCCCGCGATGTCGGAGTTTGCGTAACAACCCAATCGTCTTGCCCCACCCGTAGATCTCTTCCACTTTTTTGCGCTGCCGTTGACTGATCGCATAGCTGGGATGGCGCGTCGTCCGGCCATCCACCGCGCTCCGCAACCGCGTGCGGTGCACGTTCGGCGTGACGTGGGGCGTCCAGCCCAACGCCCGCAGCGTGTCGACAAACCCGCACCGATCATAACCCTTGTCCGCCCCCAACGTCCGACGCCGGGCCGTCGGCGGTAAGCTCCCCACCATCGCCAGCGCACTCGCACACTCCGCCTCGTAGCCGGGCTGCGTCACGTCGGTCGCCACCACGAGCCCGTGCCGATTATCCATCAACACACTCGCCAAGTACGCCAATTGCGCGCCTTGCCCCCCACTCTTCCGCGTCAACCGCGCCTCCGGGTCCGTCCGCGACGCATGCGTCGCATTCGTCCGTTTCTCCTGGCGAAACGTCACGCTCGGATTCCCCGGATCATCGTCCGTTGGCGGGCGGGTGCCGGCCTTCGGCTGAAAACTCTTCTGACTCGCCCACGCGTCCAGCAAGGTCCCGTCGACGGTGAAATGCTCATTCGACAACAACGCCCGCCGCTCCGCCTCCTGTAACACTTCGGCCAGAAACGCATCCGCGATGCCCCCCTCGACCAGCCGCGTCCGATTCTTCGTAAAGACCGTCGGCACCCACACCGCGTCGTCCAGATTCAACCCCACAAACCATCGGTACAGGATGTTGTAATCGAGCTGCTCCATCAGCTGCCGCTCGCTCCGGATCGTATACACCACCTGCAGCAATAACGCGCGTAACAAATGTTCCGGGGGAATCGACGGCCGGCCCCGCCGCGCGTACAGCCGGTCCAACTGCGGCGAGAGCCGGGCTAACACCGGGTCCACCAGCGCCCGCAGGGCGCGCAACGGATGGTCGGAGGGCACCCGATCCTCCGCACTGATATAGCTGAACAGCGCCGACTGATTCGTCTTGTTCCCGCGCATCGTGGCACTCCCATCGAGGTCCCTCTACGATAAGAACTTCCGGCTCGCGATGCTATCGTCCATTACCCGACTTTTTCCGCAACCTGCTAGAATCAGCGAACCGTAGGCTTTCTAGAATCAGCGAGAGGTGAGATGATTCTTGCCCGATGCCGGGGCAGACGTCAACAATGTCGAAGACTTCGCTTACGTCGATCATAACAAGTAACGCCTATTTTCGCCCCGGTCAATAGAGCTCCAGCTCCGACCTGGGGGCCAAAATGTCCGGATCGTCTTTCTCGACGCTGTTCACCCTGGTGCTGACAGCGCGCCTCTCGTAGGGGCCCGCGCAGGGTGTACGCACCAGCTCGAGGAGCCACGGGACGGGCGACGTCGGATCGAGCCAGTCATCGAACCGGTCGGAGTCGATGATCACCGGTTGCCGATAGTGGATGTCGGCAAGCTGCGGCGCGGCCGCCGTCGTGATGATAGTGAAGGACTCCAAGGATTCTCCGTCCCTGCTCCAGCGCTCCGACAGAGCGGCGAACGACAGCGGCGATCCATCCGCGAGCGCCAGGAAGAAAGGCTGCTTGCCGCGCCCGGTCCGTTGCCACTCGAACCACCCGTTGGCCGGCACCAAGCATCTTCGTGAGCGGAATGCGTCGCTGAACGATGGCTTGGTGTGAACGGTCTCTGCCCGGGCACTGATGCAGTGTGTGTTCATCCGGCTGTCTTTGGCCCAGGCGGGCACCAGCCCCCAGCGGAGCTGGGCGATGGTACGGTTCCCGTCCTCATCAAGCCGGCAGGCCGCGAAGTCCTGCGCGGGCGCACCGTTGTAGTGGGGTTGAAGATTCAGCGGCGGCCCAAGTCCCCTCAGGCTGTATAGATCGTGAATCTGATGCCAGGTCAGTCTGGGGTTCCCTGTCGTGCGTGGGGGGCAACAGGAATAAGACCCCAATAAGACCCCCGGGGCTCGTAGGGGGTCTTATTCACCTGTACCGGTTTAGAATACGTCTCCAACGGGTCGCTGGACCGCGGCCAGTTGACAGCGCAAGCCCACCATTCCTCAATGCCGCCAAGGCCCTTCTGACCTGCCGTTCGGTGGCGCGAGGAATCAACTGGGCACAAATTTCGCGCAGCGCCAAGCCATCGTCCGCGCGATTCAACAGGGCGAGAATCGCCTCTTGCCTCTCGATCACGTGGCATTGTGAACGCTGAGAAGCTGCTCGCAGGTGGCTGCGTGTTAGAGCCGCACGAGCACACGTTCACTCGTGGTCCCCGGAAGGGAGAGACGGAAACCCGTTGGTCGCCTGGAGTGGAAGGCACACGTGAAAATACAATGACTTAGCCGATGGCCCGCAATCACGGCAACACTTCTGGGTGACACGAGGCGCTCCGGAGCGGGAGGCGGACGACGTAGTGGTGCGTCCCCGGGCTGGTAAACGCAAGGGACTTAAAAGGACCTCGACTGGTTTCCGTTGCAGTCCTTTGTTTCCTTTCCCGTCCGTTTCACGCCGTTGGATCGGGGTTCTGAAGCAACCGCTTTCCGTCTGTGTCCGCTAGAATACCTCCAAAGTCAGCCTAGATTGCCTGCAAAAGTGCCTGCCTTGGGTCCCATAGGTCCAATCCAAACAGAGAGTGTTTGTGGATCTGCCGAAGAGCTAGAGAAGGGTCCGCTCGCTACGACCGCCTGGAAATACCACAATCTCATGACAGTCGCGTCAGTCCCCGCCTTCGCCTTCAACTCCTCGAACAAGTCCGCAACCACGATTAACTAACGGCACATACGCAATAAAACCCGAAGACCCTTAGGACGCGATTCCGGGCCTTCCGCTTGCGCCTACCGGCCCACTCTCGGATGTTGAGTGCAGTCTGATCCCGGAGTGCGCGCATGTCCGACCCCATCAACCGCCTGAAAACTGCCATAGAAGGCCGCTACGCCATCGAGCCCGAGCAGGTCTGGACCCATGCCCGCCGTCTCCTAACACTGCTGCTGCTCAGCTTGGCCGCTTGCGGCGGGACCGAGTCACCGACCGAGGCAGGTCCCGTCGCGACGACCGTGGCGATCTCGCCCACGACCTTGAGCTTCTCTTCAATCGGAGAGACACAGCAGCTTACTGCGTCGGTCAGGGATCAGAACGGCGCTATCATGAGCGGAGCGGCAGTTACGTGGATGTCGTCTGCGTCAAACGTCGCGAGCGTCTCCTCAACGGGCCTCGTCACAGCCGTGGCCGATGGAACGGCCACGATCACGGCGACTTCGGGCTCCGCGACCGGGGATGCGTCCGTCACCGTGTTAGAGGGCGAGTTCGCAGATCCCGCAGGGGGAGAGGTCTCCCTCGCCGACGAAGCGGTGAATCTGGTGTTCCCCGCCGGCGCAGTGAGCGAGGAGGTCTTCATCACGGCCAAGCCGGCAACGGAGTCACCGGTGGTGCCGGGGCTGATTTTGGGCACAGCGTTCGACCTCGGACCGGACGGCATCGTGTTCGATCAGCGAGTGACGCTGACGATCGGATACGATCCGGCCAATTTGCCGACAGGCGTTCCTGAAGAGTGGCTCCGCCTCCACAAGCTCGTTGACGGGGTATACGTGCGATTGGACTCGGCCGTGGTGGACGTAGAGAACAACACGGTTTCCAGTGCGATCGATGGGTTCAGTACCTTTGCCATCCTCGGTAGGGCTGCCCCGCGCCTCACTCACCAATTCTCCCACGCTTCCGGGAAGTTTCAGAGTAGTGCCACGGTCGGTATCTGGATGTTCAAGAGTCCAAATGCGGGTATCCTGCCGACAACACGAACGAAGCCGAAAAAGCTGGAGGCCACAGCCATCGCCGATTGGCTGGACACCGAAGGCCCTCCTGAGCCCGGCGATCTATACATTCTCGAGCCGATCAACGTCATTTGGATCGACTACACCGCCACCGACAAGGCGGAGGCTCGCCAAAATGTCAAAGCTTATCTATCCCATCCCGACCGGATCACCAAGTTCTTTGAGGAAGGCGGCCTACTGCACTCGTATGGGTATTGGGGTTGGTACGCTGACTTTGATGGGAACAACGGTGACTTTGAGCCTCAATGGCCAGCGAAAGACGCTTGGGTTGATCAAAAGCACCCTGCGGGGAACAACCACGGACGAGTGTTTGCATCGGTCAATGTGGGTACTCAAAAGGAACCAGTCTTCTACACACTCGGGGCGTTCAGCCGTGAAACTGAGTATTTCTCCTTCCCGCTCTTCACGGGACACCATTTTGACGGGTTCCACATCGCTCAACAAGCGGTGTTAGCTGGAGCCTCTCCAGGTGAAGTAAGGTTCGATTGGAACTATGAACGCCTCGACACAATCTGGGGCAGCGTACTCGTTCCAGGCACGATCGATCACAAGGGTGTCGCGGTCCTAGTTCTCATGGCGGAGATCCCTGGTACGTGGGACTTGACCGGCGTTTCCTCAGTGACAGGAGGCATAACCTACATCACTCCCCCGGAAGAGATCGCCGCCGATCCGCTCTCGCGAGTGTTCAGAGAAGACGGAACGGGAACCGAAGACTACCAGGGATCGATGAAGGCTTTCACGTGGTCGACTAGCGGCGGCACGCTCACATTGAGCCGGGGGGGCCAGGTGCTGGATTTTTCCTATGCTGTGAATAGCACCACGATGACTCTCGAGTTCGATCAGGGTGTCTCCAGAATCACTCATACGTTTACCCGGCGGTAGGACTTTTTCCGGGGTAGGGATTTCGACCCCGAGTCCAATGAGGATACCTCTCTTGAAATGACAGTGCTGCTTTCGGCCCACTCGGCCACCGTCTGTCAGTGACCGGCTCCGGCGTGAGAGACTATGCGTCGTTCAGTCTTGCGTGCTCTTGATGACGTTCTTAGCAGGTTGCGGAAAAAGTCGGGTAATGGACGATAGCATCGCGAGCCGGAAGTTCTTATCGTAGAGGGACCTCGATGGGAGTGCCACGATGCGCGGGAACAAGACGAATCAGTCGGCGCTGTTCAGCTATATCAGTGCGGAGGATCGGGTGCCCTCCGACCATCCGTTGCGCGCCCTGCGGGCGCTGGTGGACCCGGTGTTAGCCCGGCTCTCGCCGCAGTTGGACCGGCTGTACGCGCGGCGGGGCCGGCCGTCGATTCCCCCGGAACATTTGTTACGCGCGTTATTGCTGCAGGTGGTGTATACGATCCGGAGCGAGCGGCAGCTGATGGAGCAGCTCGATTACAACATCCTGTACCGATGGTTTGTGGGGTTGAATCTGGACGACGCGGTGTGGGTGCCGACGGTCTTTACGAAGAATCGGACGCGGCTGGTCGAGGGGGGCATCGCGGATGCGTTTCTGGCCGAAGTGTTACAGGAGGCGGAGCGGCGGGCGTTGTTGTCGAATGAGCATTTCACCGTCGACGGGACCTTGCTGGACGCGTGGGCGAGTCAGAAGAGTTTTCAGCCGAAGGCCGGCACCCGCCCGCCAACGGACGATGATCCGGGGAATCCGAGCGTGACGTTTCGCCAGGAGAAACGGACGAATGCGACGCATGCGTCGCGGACGGACCCGGAGGCGCGGTTGACGCGGAAGAGTGGGGGGCAAGGCGCGCAATTGGCGTACTTGGCGAGTGTGTTGATGGATAATCGGCACGGGCTCGTGGTGGCGACCGACGTGACGCAGCCCGGCTACGAGGCGGAGTGTGCGAGTGCGCTGGCGATGGTGGGGAGCTTACCGCCGACGGCCCGGCGTCGGACGTTGGGGGCGGACAAGGGTTATGATCGGTGCGGGTTTGTCGACACGCTGCGGGCGTTGGGCTGGACGCCCCACGTCACGCCGAACGTGCACCGCACGCGGTTGCGGAGCGCGGTGGATGGCCGGACGACGCGCCATCCCAGCTATGCGATCAGTCAACGGCAGCGCAAAAAAGTGGAAGAGATCTACGGGTGGGGCAAGACGATTGGGTTGTTACGCAAACTCCGACATCGCGGGACCCCGCGGGTCGGGTGGGTGTTTACGTTCACGGCCGCGGTCTACAATCTGATGCGGATACGCACCCTGACCCTGGCCGGAGGCAGCCCCTGATGGGGCAGTGTGGGCCGCATTCGTCACGCCGACCGCACCGCGGGGGCGGTAATAGGGGACCGCACGCTGGTACACCGTCGTGTTACCCGGACAAACGCGGCTCACCATCAATTTTTCCGCAACCTGCTAGAACTCGATCACGCTTTGGCGACGGACAACGTCGACGCCATCAAGCACGAGTTGGGCGACGTGCTATTGCACGTAGCCTTTCAGATCGTACTCGGTGAAGAAACCGGCGAGTTCGGTGCGGAAGACGTCACCAACGCCATCATCACGAAAATGCAGCGTCGCCATCCCCATCTTTTCGATCTGGGTGATGAACCCGAGACTTGGGAAAAACAAAAATTACAAGAATCCGATGCCGAATCGCGGAGCATCCTAGACGGGCTTCCCCCAACCCTGCCCGCGCTCCTCATGGCATACCGGCTGCAAGAGCGCGCCGCAGGGGTGGGATTCGATTGGCCGGACACCAAGGGTCCGCGCGAAAAAGTTGCTGAAGAGCTTGCCGAACTCGACCACGAAATGCAGGACGGGCGAGACGCGGGTCGCGTCGAGTCCGAAATCGGCGACTTGCTCTTTTCGATCATCAACCTGGCCCGGAAAATCGGGTGCGATCCCCGTGCCGCTTTGGAAAAGGCCAATCAGAAGTTTGACCGTCGATTCAGAGAAGTCGAGCGACTCGCCGTCGAACGAAACGTTGACGTCGGGCGCGCCTCGTTGGAGGAGTTGGACGTTCTGTGGGAGGAAGCCAAACAGTCCGGCTAGGGACGAATACGGTGCACCTGACGAGGGAACGCGATCGCCTCGCGAACGTGTGGTATCCCACACACCCACGCCACCGTCCGCTCTACTCCAAGCCCGAAACCGGAGTGGACAAACGTCCCATACTTCCGCAGATCGAGATACCATCCGTACGCATCTTCCGGCAGTCCTTCCTCGCGGATTCGTGAAAGCAGGATGTCGTGGTCGTCTTCGCGCTGGCTCCCTCCAATGATTTCCCCGTACCCTTCCGGCGCCAGGCAGTCGTTGTTCAACACCGTGCGCGGATCGTCCGGATTGCGTTTCATGTAGAAAGCTTTGGCTTCCTTCGGGTAGTTGTACACGAACACCGGACGATCATGCCACGCGGCGATGATCGTCTCTTCTTCCACACCCAGATCTCTGCCCCACTCGATCTTGTGACCTTGTTCTTGAAGCTTGACCACGGCGTCTGAATATGTGATGCGGGGAAACGGGGGCTGAACGGCTTCGAGAGGAGACGTGTCGCGCTCGAGCGTTTCCAACTCCGACTTTCTCCGATCGAGGCAACGCTGCACGATGTGGCAGATGAAATCTTGTTGCAGCCCCATGTTGGCATCGGAGTCGTACCACGCCACTTCGGGCTCTACCATCCAGAACTCCGTCAGGTGCCGGCGTGTCTTGGATTTCTCGGCCCGGAAGGTCGGGCCGAAGCAATACACCTTGCCGAGCGCTGCCGCAGCGGCCTCGACGTACAGCTGGCCGGTCTGCGCCAAAAACGCTTTGCCAAGATCGAAGTAGTCCGTCTCGAAGAGTGTGCCGGCTTCCTCGCCGATGGCGGCTGTGAGGAGCGGCGTATCGACCAAATAGAAGCCACGCTCATGAAAGAAGTCGCGTATCGCCTGCACGACCTCGTGGCGCACCCTCATAATGGCTGCTTGGCGACTGCTCCGCAGCCAGAGGTGACGGTGTTCGAAGAGGTACGTGGTACCGTGTTCTTTGGGTGTAATGGGAAAGTCGACACTGGGCCCGATGATCTCGAGATCGCTCAAGCCCAACTCGACTCCTCCGGGCGAACGCGCGTCGGCGCGGACTTCGCCGGCAACGCTGACGGAGGTTTCTTGGGTCAGCGCTTTCACCCCTTCCCACACCGCCTCATCCACTTCATTCTTCGGAACGACACACTGCACGTACCCAGTACCATCGCGCAGAACGACAAAGGCGATCTTTCCGCTGGAACGGGTTCGAGCAACCCATGCCCGCAACGCAACCGTTTCGCCAATGCGGCCGGGAAGATCCTCGATACGAAGTATGGCGTCCATGGGCGAGAATGGTAGATTGGGTACGCAGAAAAGGGAAGGAGCATGGTGCATGACGAGCGATCTAGCGACGAAGAGTTGTGTTCCCTGCCGGGGTCACGTCCCACCGTTGGAAGGCGAAGTTATCCAACGTGTGCTGGCGCGGCTGGGTGGCGATTGGACGGTGGTGGACGACCACCACCTTCACAAGGACTACGAGTTTAAAGACTTTGCCGACGCGTTAGGGTTCACAACCCGGATCGGTGCCATTGCCGAGGAGCAGGGACACCATCCGGACATCTACCTGGCGTGGGGCAAGGTGAGCGTCACGATCTGGACGCACAAAATCGACGGCCTCACCGAAAGCGATTTCGTACTCGCAGCGAAGTGTGACGAATTGGTGGAATGACGGAAGGACGGAAAGAGTAGGCCGTACAACTTTCCGCCTTTCCGTCCTTCCGTCCTACATTACCGGCCGATCCTTCGGCTCCAACTTCACGGACCACAATCCGCTGCTGATGTCTGAGAAGAAGATGTGGCCCTTGTGCGGAATCACGCTCCACGCCGCCGCGCCGTTCGGGATCCAGCCGCGCGGATCGTTGGCCTTGTAGACGGCGATCTCGCGGCCCTGCGTGTACAGGTTCCCCATCAACTCACCCGACACATCGACCAGCCGCATGCCCCCCTCGTAGTACGCTTGGTAGAGGATGTCGTTCTCGACCCAGATGTTGTGCGTACCGTATTCGGACACCTCGTAACGCGCCACCATCTTGGGTTTTTCCGGATCGGTCATGTCGAGGATTTGGATGTACCCCGACGTGGCCCGCGGGTACCCACCCCGTCCGGTTTCGGGATCGTAAGGCTGTCGATGATCAGGCCCGTTCCCCTCCCAGGCGAGGCCACGACGACTCACGATTTCATCGCCGACAAACAGGTAGAACTTTCCCGTTGACTCCGAGACATAGGGAAACACCGCGTGGGTCTGACCGGTGGGAATCGGATACACCCCGATGAGTTTCGGGTTTTCGATCGATCCGCCCCAGCGCCCGTTGCCAACATCCACGGCGACAACGCCATTTTGCCACTCCGCCGAGTACGCCACGCCGTCGTGAATCCACAGGTCGTGAACCCGGCTATCGGGATGGTTGTACTCACTCACGTACTTGGGGTCGTAAATATCCCGAAGGTCCAAGATCACGTATTTGTCACCGCCGGCCAGCGCAAACAGGTAGTCGTTTGTGGCGTACACGTTGTGTACACCACCGGTCAGGCCGTTCCCATCAAAGGTCGAGGCGATGGTGGGATGTGCGGGATTCGATAAATCCAGGATCACCACACCGTTCCGTCTGTTAGAAGCGCCCTCACGCGAAATGGCCGCGTAGCGTCCATCCGGAGACACTTTCACGTCGTTGAGCGACCGAGCATCGACCTGGATCGAGTCGGTCTTGTAGATGTTGCTTGGATCCGTCACGTCCCATACGAAGGCGTGGCTTTGTGCCTGCCGCGCTCCGGTCAACGCGTAGTCCCGCCCATCGACACCCTCGAAAACCCACAGGTCGCTCGTGTAGTGCGTGGTCTGCCGGCCGTGCCCCACGACCTTTACACGTTGAATCACGTCGCGTTTGACGACGGTAAAACGCCGGTTGGCGGTAATCGGTCCGGCAGAAGCCATTACCGTATACACGCCCGGAACGTCGGCGACGACGTCGCCGTCGATGATTTGGCCCGGTGCGGACGGAGCGATGATTCCGTCCTCGGGTTTGAACGCCAGCGTCCACGTCACTGGAACTCCGTCAACGACCCGACCGCCATCGTCGCGCGTAACGGCAGAAAAATTCTGGACGTCACCCGTGTGGACCTCGTCCTCACCACCGACGATCTCGAGTTGCGTCGCGGTGAGCGATTCCACTCGGAGTGTCCTCTGAGCGGTCACCCCTTGATAGGTTGCCGTGATCGTTGTCGTGCCGATGCTTTCTCCCCGCACGTATCCGTACCGATCGACCGACGCCACGCTGGGATCGGCGCTCCTCCACTCGAAGGCAACATCGGGCCGCGACGATCCGTCGCCGTGGTAGGCGGTCGCCTCATGGAGAATCGTCGTGCCTTGGTACAACGTCCCCGGTTCCGCGGTTAACTCGACCCGTTCGACGTCTGGCCAGTTTACACGCACAGATACCTGAATGCGCGGCGGCTCCCGATCGGCGTCGGGCGGCAATACGACGGTCGCAAAAATCTGATGCTCTCCGGACGCAAACGCGGTCAGCCGACCATCTTCATATCGGACGCCACGAAACGCGCCGACGATGCGGATGGGTACGTCGACCACGTTACCCGACGCATCAAATGCTGCGACGGTAAAGCGCACGGACTCGCCTTGCGTCATCACGACGGAGCTCGGGGTGGCCTGCAACCGGGTGACGGTGAGTGCTCGCCTCAAATCTTCCTGCGCGGAAAGCGGCGTGATGACGCCGGACAGCAAGAAAGCGAGGGTGGAAAAGCGGACGATCTTCGGCATGGCTGCGACTCCGACAACGGGACAGAAGCAATATGACGGAAGGACGGAAAGACGGAAGGACGGACGCTGCGCGATTTCAGATTGCAGATTGCAAATTCGAGATTTCAGATTTTCGGGCCGCTTGATGCCTCCTGATCCAGACCCCTCATCTGCCCCTGTGCTCGTTTCTGCCTCCACGGAACAGCCAACTACCCAGTGGGGTCACAACTTTCCATGGCTGACGACGTCCGCGTAGACATCTACAAGCACGGGGATGCTCGTGTCGACTTGAAGCTCCGCCGGCAGGATTGGTTTGCTGTGATTCGGGTGTGGGAAGGGGCACGCTGGCCGAAGGTTGTCGGAACCTGGCGGGCCAAGATGCGACGCTGGATTCCGTGGTTCTCGTTGGAACGTCAGGTCGTGCGCGCCGTCGAATTCGCCAATCGGCGGGCGTCGGTCTACGTGCCCCGGGAGGAGATCCGCAAACGCGTGCAAGGCGCATTGGAGTTGCTGTGAACGTCTGGGGTCGACAATCAACTAAGCGGCATCGGCGTTGATCTGCCAATCTCAAATTTGCAATCTGCAATCTGCAATTTGCAATCGCGAAGCGCCCTACCCAACCCGAAACAACTCCATCGCCCGCTCGTAACGCCGCTCCAGACGTTTCCGAATTTCTCGGTTGTCGTCGCCATGAAGCCGTGGATCACTCTCGATGAGCTGGACGGCGGCTTTGCGCGACGCCACGATGAGATCTTCGTCTTTGGTGAAGTCGGTAAACCGCGTCTCCACGCCCCCGGATTGTCGTGCTCCGGCAAGCTGCCCCATGCCGCGTTCCTGGAGATCCATCTCGGCGATACGGAATCCGTCGGACGTCTGCGAGAAGCGCCGCAGCCTGTCGCGCGCGCCGGCGTCGGCGACGAGGATACAATAGCTCTCCTCTCCGCCCCCACCCCGGCCGACACGACCGCGCAGCTGGTGAAGCTGCGCCAGACCGAACCGTTCCGGATGTTCGATCACCATGACGGTGGCGTTGGGCACATCAATCCCGACCTCGATCACCGTCGTTGCAACCAGCACATGTATCTTGCCGTCGCGAAAGGACCGCATCGTCTCATGTCGCTCTTCGTTCTTCATCCTGCCGTGGACAAGTCCCACCTCGAGCGGCTGAAGATCCTCGCGGAGTTGCTCGGCCATGGTCGTCGCGGCTTTGAGGTCGACCTTCTCGGACTCATCGATCACCGGATACACGACATACACCTGTTGTCCCGCCTGGCACTGTTCGCTCACGAACTCATAGATGGCCGCTCGACTCCGGCTGCTCCGGACGGTGGTGCGGACCTCACGACGACCCGCAGGTTTCTCTTTCAGCGTCGAGATGTCGAGATCTCCATAGACGGTCAACGCGAGCGTCCGAGGAATCGGTGTGGCCGACAACAGCAGGACATCAGGCGCCTCGCCTTTCTCGATCATCGCGGCACGTTGTTCCACGCCGAACCGATGCTGCTCGTCGATGACGACCAATCCGATTCGGCGAAAAGCCGTTTGCTCTTGAAAAAGAGCGTGCGTGCCGACGATGACCCTCGAGCTTCCCGAGGCGATGCGCTCACGTACCGCGGATTTCTCCGACGTGGTGAATCGACCCAACAACAACTCGGGTACCATCCCCAGCGGTGCCAAGAGTTGCGTGAGCGTGCGGGCGTGTTGCTCGGCAAGCAACTCGGTGGGCGCCATAAAAACTGCTTGAGTGTCGTTCTCGACCGCCAACAACATGGCGAACAAGGCAACGATGGTTTTGCCAGCCCCGACATCACCCATCAACAACCGGTGCATCCGCTCCGGCGAGGTCATGTCGGACGTGATCTCTCGGATCACTTTCCGCTGCCCACCGGTCAGTTCGAACGGCAGCGCGTGCTTGAGCTTGGTGGTGTAGTCTTTCTTGAGTTCGTGCTGGATACCCTGCGGTGCTTGCTTCGCAAGATAGCGCGCCCGAGCCACCACGAGCTGCATGTCAAAAAGCTCATCGAATGCGAGGCGCCTGCGTCCTTCTTCGGCCTCCTCAACCACTCGCGGACGGTGCACCACCGACAACGCATCTCTCAATGACGACAAACGCAGAGCTGCCGGGATGTGCGCCTGCGTGACGTCCTCCACAAGCGCCATCATCTCGTCGAGATGATCGGTGATCAACCGCCGGATCTGACGGTGGGAGAGTCCCTCGGTGGCCGGATAAACGGCCAACACCATCCCCTCCCCGGGCGTTTGCCCATCTTCGTCGTCCCCATGGGCAAGTACGATCTGCTCCTTTGGGACCATCTGGCGGCCGTGGTAATACTTGACCGGTCCCGAGACGAGGAGCAGTTGTCCTTCTTTGATAGTGCGGTCGAGAAACGTCTGGCCCGGCCAGGCACACTCGATCAAGCCGGAGTCGTCTCGGATCACGGCCCGGAAGATCCGCAGCCGGCTTCGCGTCGGGAGCACGCCTGTCGACACGACCCGCCCAATCAGCGTAACCTCGTTTCCAACATCGGCCCGCACAATGGGTGTGACTGTCGTCGCGTCGAGATATCGGTGGGGAACGTGATACAGTAGATCTTCGACGGTATGAATCCCGAGCCGAGCAAAGACTTCGGCGCGGCGGGGGCCCACACCTCTGAGGAACTGCACCGACGTGTCGAGTCGGATCGGCATCAATCGTCCAGGAGGCGCTCCGCGAACCGACGGGGTTCGAACTCGACCAAGTCGTCCAGCGCCTCTCCAACCCCGAGGTAGCGTACCGGCACGCCGATCTCACGCTGCAGCGAGACCACCGCACCACCCTTCGCCGTCCCGTCGAGCTTGGTCACGATCAAACCCGTGATCGGCACAGCGGATGAAAACAGCTTGCCCTGCTGTATGGCATTTTGCCCCACGGTACCATCCAGTACGAGAAAGCTTTCGTGCGGTGCCCCCGCACACCGCCTGCCGACGACACGCACGATTTTCTGAAGCTCCGTCATGAGGTCCGATTCGGTGTGCAAGCGTCCCGCCGTATCGACGATGACCACGTCGATGCCCCGCGCCGTCGCCGACTCGACCGCGTCAAACGCCACCGCGGCCGGATCGCCTCCCCGAGTACCCGTCACTGCGGACACACCCAACCGTTCGGCCCAAACCGAGAGTTGTTCGGAAGCCCCGACCCGAAACGTATCCGCCGCCGCCAGTATCACGCTCTTGCCCTCTTGTACCAACCGATGCGCCAGCTTCGCCGCCTGGGTGGTTTTCCCCGCCCCGTTGACGCCAAGCACGACAATAACTGTCGGTCCAGACTCCGCGACATTGAGCCCCGTGCCCCTGTGCCCCTGTGCCCCACTCACGGCGGTATGGCTGTAAGGCGGTATGGCGGTAGCCTGTCGATGCCCCTCGATCCCCCCCGATGCCCCTCGATCCCCCCCGCCTATCCCCGTCTCGCCGCCATCAGCGGTAAACATCCCGGCAATCTCATCAACCAACCACCCCCGAAACGCCTCCTCGGTCTTCAACTCGCCCCGCCGAATCTTTTCTTCTAGATGTTCCACGAGCTCGAACGTCGCGGGGCCAAAATCCGCCTCGATCAGCACTCGCTCCACGTTTTCGAGCGTATCATGATCGATGCCTTTGACGAGCACCGTGACATCGGTGAGTGCGACCTGCTTGATCCGCTTCCAGAGCCCCATGCCTAGTGCCGATCCAACTTTGTGCGACTACGTCCACGCTCGCTCGTACGAGCGCGGTGGGACCACGGGGGTCGCCCCAGGCCGTTTGCGGAGTCAAGTTGGAACGGCACTAGGGCAGACCCCGCCGCTGCCGCCAACCCCATTCGCCGAGAAACGCCGCCATCGCGATGAGGAACAACCACCACGCCTCGCGCGCCCGTTGCACGATGAGTTGGAGTCCGGCCTCCCCGGTGCCTGCCCCTAAAGTCAGTGCCCGCAAATGATACTCGTCCGAGTAGGGCTCTACCACGGTAATACCCGCGGCATTGCGGATGCCGGCTGCGTTCCACCGGTACACGCCGGGCTCGAGAAGTATCATGGCCGTTCCACGCGAGTCGTATCGCAGGCTAGCCGTGATAGTCGAGTCCGATCCAGCGAAGGTGACCACGGTTGAATCTGGAATAGCGCTGCCGGTCCAGCGGAACACGACGGGTACTCCCCGCTGAGTGACGTCGTCGGCCGTGAGGGGAGACCGCGTCGTTACCGTGCCGGTTTGTAGTAACCAATCCGTCCCCGCAGCGATGACCGTGCGGTATGCTTCGCGTGCAGCACCGCCACGCAACACCCAGCGCCACAGCCCGAGACCGGCGGTGGTCATTCGCCGCACGCCGCCCGAGTCGCGACCAATCAAAAGGGGCCGGTCCACCCCCCGTCGCGCGCGACGACCGGTCATGGCAACCCACTCGGCGCCAACCGCCACAAACGGTACGATACCGGTGAGTGGAGGAACAGAATCCCACATCGCCGCTGCGAAACGTCCAGCCAACGGCGACGCCGGAACTTGCGACGTGACATACCAGTCGCCCTCGAAGAGTTCGGTAGTCGTGTCGCTGGCGGCCGGCCAGTGCCAGACCGCCGCGGCGCCGCGTGTCGCTCCGATTCGATCGGCGCCGCGCAGCACGACGAGACGAGCCGTACCGGCCGCCCGGCGCACACCCGCCGCGTTTGTCCGGGCCAGAGTGTTCATGTCGAGCCACACGTCGCGACCGATGCGCGCAAACCCCTGCACCGTCGTGCTCGCCACCTCACCGATCTCGTGCATCAGGAAGCGGCCTTCCACATCCCCGGGGTCCACGACCACGACAATCGCCGGCTGCGAGCTGACCGTGACCACACGCGTCCGTTCATCGTCCCGACTCTCGGCGTCGCCGTTCGCAGTGAGGCGAACTCGCAAAACCTGCGTGCCGGCCACAAGTATCCCGGGCGGCAGGGTGACCGAACGGCGTGCCCTGCCCGGGGATGGGGGCAGGGCGACCCGGCGCCGCAACAGGCTGGTTTGATCGGTTGAGATTTCTACCATCGCGCCTGCGGTGTCCAGAGATCCCCACGTTCCCACGACGAGACCGACCCGAATCGAGTCATCCTGGCGCACCCGGCGCGCGATCGTCACATCCAGCAACGCGGCGTTGGCCACCGTGTCCCTCGGCATCATGACGACGGTGACCCCGTGGGTGAGACTCGGCGACAACACCGCGCCGTCCTGCACTTCCCCATCAGAGACGACGAAGACCGGACCCGGTCGTCCGACGCTCGCCTCGAGCGCGTCCTTCAACCGGGAGGCGCCGTCGATGGGAGCCAACGTGTCGAACGGGGAAACGCCCGAGCCGAACCGCAGGATGGTTCCACCGCCGCCGCCCGCCGCAAGCGCACGAGCGCTGTCCAGCGCCGCCTGCCAACGACTCCCGGCCGCTCCCATGCTCAATGACGCGTCAACCAGCACCGTTGGCGCGCGCCCCGTTATGCGACTCAGGCGTCCGGGATTGAAGAGGGCGAAGAACAATGCTCCCAACGCCACGGTACGCAGCGCCGCCAACCCAACCCCCTCGGCACCGAGCCGCTCGCGCCGCACGTATACGACGCCGGCGAGTATCGCCGCGATCATCGTGGCAATGACTACCGCTAGCATAGGATTATTGCATTATCGCATTCATGATAAGCCAAGATAACTGGTCATCCGAAACGCTGGGATCAATCCACCGCATGTGGCATCCTCTTTTTGCAAGTTGATGAAATAGCCACGGAATCCACGGAAACCACGGACCCCCGCACTCCTCCCGGAATTAGGTTCCCCCGTCCCCCCAAAAGCGATTCGGAACCGGCTAGAAAGGAATGGGGAGGGCAGGGAACCTTTTTCAGGGGGTTGGGTGGGGGTCCGTGGTTTCCGTGGATTCCGTGGCTAACATGCCACCGGCAACGTCATTGACTCCGTAGCCAACTTACGCCACGGACGCAGCGGCGGTGACTACTCGCGCGTCGCCACGACGGCACGGTCGGCCGCGGTGCTGTCGAACAGGATATTGTTGAAAGCCGAGCGGACGGCCTCGAATTCCCTCCGCAACGTCGCTGGAACCGGATCGCCGTCACCCATGTCGACACTCCGGGAATCGACTGGCCGATCGTTCTTCAGAAACTCGTAATGGACGTGAGGTCCGGTCGCCAGCCCCGTCATCCCCACGAACCCTATGGTCTGGCCCTGCGTGACCCGAGTTCCCGGCCGGATCCCGGACGCGACGCGCGACATGTGGCCGTAACGCGTTTCGATGTCCTTGGCATGTTCGACGGTCACAACCAGCCCGTACCCACCCCACCGGCCGGCTCTGCGCACAACGCCGTCCGCCGTTGCATGGATTGGCGTCCCGCTGGCCGCCGCGTAGTCGGTTCCCAGATGCGCGCGGTAGCGCTGCAGTATGGGATGATATCTTCTTCCGTATCCCCCGAGATTCGTCGGAACTGGACCGGATATCTAAGGAAAGCCCGCCTCATCGAACGGCCTTCCCCGTCGTAATACACATTCCGGTTCTGGCCATCCGACATGACATAAGCGGTATTTGGCTTGCCGGCCGTCTCGATGCTGGCCGCAAGCAACCGGCCGTACCGTATCTCCCCCTCCGACGACACGAGCCGCTCGTAGAGCAAATCGAAATGGTCGCCCTCACGAAGGTCGCGAGTGAAATCGATGACCCACCCGTAGACGTCTTCCGCGATGTTCCAGATGAGACGATCGCGATCGCCGAACGGAAGCGCCGAGTCGGCAATGGTCTCATGCACCGCGTCGTTCAGCGACGATGCGATGGATCCGGAGACGTGCTCTTGCACGATGGTCCAGTTGACGGGATCGAGCAGGCTTCCCCATTCCCCCGCGCGGTTCCGCTGAATTTGCAAGAAGGCGTCGTCGCTGATTCTGGTGCGGACCCGGTCGGGCGACTCGCTGCCGATTACGTAGCGAAAGTCGAATGTCTGGAGCCGGGTCACGCGACGCGGGTTGAGCCCGTAAGGACGGGCCGCTTCGAGTAATTGCACCAGCTCCACGCCCTCGACATGGTGGCGCGCGAACAGATGTGAGAGCGTCTCGTTGCGGCGCAGCTGATCCGAGCGTTCGGCATACGCCTTCGTCACCACGATTGGTTTGGCAACCGGAGTTTCTTGGACGGTGTGGCGGGCTGAGGCAGTGCTCAACGTGATAAGGGCCGTGCTCACCACAGCCCCGATCAACACAACATGGATGGCGCGCCGCGTCATCAATCCATTTGACGCCTGATAAAGGTGGGGATCTCCATTTCGGAGATCTCACCGCGCTGCTGCGCATCTGGCTCCGGTAAAGGCTGCTGAACGGGCGCCGGCGCCGGCATGGCCGCGGCGCCTCCGCCGGCAGCCGCCGACCGCTGGGGAAATTGCAGCACGCCGGGGACGCTGCTCCGGCCAAGGGTGCTGTCTTGATCCAATGTTTTGTCGAACCCCGTGGCGATGACGGTCACACGGATCTCACCTTCCATAGCGGAATCGTTCACCGCGCCAAAGATGATCTCCGCCTGGTCACCCGCCGCCTCGTGTACGATTTCGCTGACCTGATTGACCTCGCCAAGCGTGAGATCGTCGCCGCCGGTGATGTTGACCAAGACACCTGTGGACCCCAAGATCGAGACATTGTCGAGGAGGGGACTGGAAATCGCATCCTGCGCGGCCTCGATGGCCCGGTCGTCACCACGAGCCATGCCCGTGCCCATGAGCGCCGCTCCGCCGTGCTGCATGACCGTCCGCACGTCGGCGAAATCGACGTTGACCAGTCCGGTAACGGTGATGAGCGTGGAAATGCCCTGCGTGGCGTGTAGCAGCACCTCATCGGCCTTCTTCAGCGCGTCCTGGAACGGCACGTTCTTGCCTACGACGGCGAGTAGTCGCTCATTGGGCACGACAATCATCGTGTCCACACCCCTGCGGATCTCGGCGATACCGATTTCGGCCTGGCGCATTCGCTTGCGGCCCTCGAACAGGAAGGGCTTAGTGATGATCCCAACCGTCAAAGCCCCAACATCACGGGCGAGCTCCGAAATGACCGGCGCCGCACCGGTTCCGGTGCCGCCTCCCATGCCACAGGTCACGAACACCAGATCGGCCCCATTGAGCACCTGGAGCACGTCGTCTTTGTTCTCTTCGATCGCCTGGCGGCCGATTTCGGGTCGGGCTCCAGCGCCAAGACCGCGGGTCAGTTTCTTGCCGATCTGCACCCGCGTGTCGGCCTTGGTGTTCATCAAGGCCTGGGCGTCGGTATTGACGGTGATGAATTCGACGCCCATCAGATGCTCATCGATCATGCGATTGACGGCGTTGCCACCTCCGCCTCCAATGCCGACGACCTTCATCCTGGCGTTCTGCGAGATTGCTTCTTCGAGCTCAAATACCATGGGTGCCTCTTAGAAGAAATCCTGTAGCCAACGTTTCACGGGACCAAACACCCTGCCTACACCGGACGTGGTTGCTGCTTCACGCGCTAGGATCTGCCGCGCCGCATACAGGAGGAGTCCCGTCGCAACGGCGTAGCGCGGTGCCTCCACGCTGTCCACCAGCCCCGAGATCCCTCTCTGCGGCATCCCGACCCGCGCCGGCAATGCGAGCGCCTCCCGCGCTAACTCCACGATCCCCGGTTGATGTGCGCCCCCTCCGGTCACGACAACCCCGGCGGGAAGATTACCTGTAAAACCTGTTTTTTCAATTTCTTCTTGGACCAGACCCAAGATCTCGTCCAATCGCTGGTGAATAATATGGGCAAGTAGCTCTCTTTTTGCTTGCCGAACTCCCTGACCCGGGGTGCTCGGCAGATCGATATCCTCATCGGGATCGACCAGCGGCGTGTATGCGGTGCCCCATTTCTCCTTGAGACGTTCGGCATCCGCCTGGGTCACGCTCAGTCCGTGGACGATATCGCTGGTGACGTGAGAGCCGGCATAGGGGATCGAGGCGATGTGCTGGACCTTGCCATCCTTGAAGATTGCCACGCTCGTGGAGCCGCCACCCAGATCCACCAGCACGCACCCGAGCTCTCGTTCCTCCTCGGTCAGTACCGCCATCGACGCGGCGAGCGGCTCGAGCACGAGCTCTGCGATACGGTAGCCGGCCCGCTCCACCGATTTGCGGAGGTTCTGTGCCGCGGCGGTCTGAACCGAAACGAGGTACATCTGGACCTCGAGCCGCAATCCCGTCATGCCCTCCGGGTCGCTGATCCCATCCTGGTCATCGACCTGATACTCCTGCGGAATGAAGTGCAGCAACTCGCGATCCTGCCCGAGGTTGATCGCGGTCGCCACCGCGTTTACCCGCTCGACGTCCGCTCGGGAGATTTCATCTCCCGTCACCGATGCCAAACCGTTCGAGGTGCGCACTTGGATGTGCTCACCGGCGATGCCACAGTGGATCGCCGGTATCTGAAGGCCGGCCATGCGTTCCGCATCCCGGACGGCATTGACAATCGAGTGCGTGGTCTCGTCGATATCACGCACGACGCCTCGTCGGACTCCTGTTTCGCGCGATATCCCGACACCGAGCACTTTGACCCCGGGAGACCGATCGTCGCCCGCGACCTGCGCGAGCACGGCACAGGTCCGCGTGCTCCCGAGATCCAGGGCGGCGACGGTGCGCTTGTCCGTCATGACCCTCCCTGCCGCACAACCACCCACCCTCCATAGCGGGCGTCGAGCTCTGCATATTCTCTTCCGGTTCTAGCCAAAAGCTCGCGCACCGCGAGCACGGCGTCGACATCACTGACCGCAGGGAGCGCCCGCATCAAGATGTGGCGACCGCCGAGCACGAGGCGTACGCCACCCCCACCCCCAGGCACCGTCTCCGCCCAGTCGACCTCATCATAGAGATCGCGGCTGGCATAACGCACCGCGCCGAGGACGCCAACCAGTATGGTGTCCGGACGGGCAACCAGCGGGAGATCGACCACGCTTCTCGTGGGATCGAACGGCAGCGGGCGGGCCAGGGCGTCTAGTGTGACAAATCCTTCGGGACCGGGAGCGAATGCGATCGGGATGCGCTCGCTCACGTCCACCCGCAGGGTACCCGGCAGCACCCGCCTGACCCGGGCCTGGACCACCCCTCTGACACGCGATGCGCGCTCCTCGAGCACGTCCAGATCGTCAAACACACTTTGATCGGGCCGGAGCTGCAGCGATTCAAGCACGTCGTCGGGAGCGAGGTATCGCACACCGTGCAGCTCGATTTGACGCACACGAAAAAACTCCATGCGGCGTAAAACGCGGGGCGTGAGCACCAGGGCCCCCAACACAACGGCGGCGGCAGCGACCGCGAGTGCCAGGCGATATCTCATGCGGCCGCGTCTGCCAATCGATCAAATAGCTCCCCCGCGACCCGGGTAATGTCACCGGCGCCCAACGCGAGGACCGCATCGCCGGACCGAACCATCCCCACCAAATGGTTGGTCAGGTCGTCTCGGTCTTGAATCCAGGTCACTTGGGCGCCCGCACGCGCGGCGGCGTCGACAACCAGCTTACCCGTCACGTTGGGAATCGGCTGTTCGCGGGCTGGATAGACGTCGGTGATCACGACCTCATCCGCCGCGGCGAGCGCCTGCCCCATCGCTTCGCTCTGCCGTTTTGTCCTCGAGTACAGGTGGGGTTGAAACGCCACGATCACCCGCGCTGCCGGAAACCGCTGGCGCGCCGCCGCAATCGTCGCAGCCACCTCGGTGGCATGGTGCGCATAGTCGTCGACGACGGTCACTCCCTGTTTTGTCCCCAGAATTTCGAACCGGCGGCCCACACCACCGAACGTCGCCAGTGCTTGGGCGGCCAGGTAGATGTCGGCGTCCACCGCCGCCGCTACGGCGACCGCCATGGCGGCGTTCCGTAAGTTGTGCCCACCCGGTACGTGAAGCGTTAACGTCACCGACCTTCCGTCGGGCATGTGGATGCGCGCCGTAGACGTTTCTGTTTCATGCAGGACATCGGTCAATCGTACCTCGGCGCCTTCGGCCATACCGACGCGCCACACCGGAACGTCGACCTGTTCCGCGACACGCATCGCCCCCGGATCGTCCGCGCCGACGAGCACACGGTCTGCGCGTCCGGCGAACTCGACGAACGCTTCCTCGAGCACGTCCAACGAACCGTAGCATTCCAAGTGCTCCGCTTCGACGTTGTTCACGACTGCCACCGTGGGATTCAGACTCAGGAAAGACCGGTCGTACTCGTCCGCCTCAACGACAAAGAGCTCGTTGCTCCCCAACCGAGCGTTTCCCTGCCACGCGTCGACGCGCCCACCAACAATTCCAGTAGGATCGCGTCCCGCGGCGGCCAGCGATTCGGTGACCATTGCCGTGGTGGTCGTTTTGCCATGCGTACCCGCCACTCCGACGACCACCCCGTCGCCGAGTAGCAAGCTCAGCGCTGCGGCACGCTTCAACGTTGGAATCCCTGCCGCTGCGGCGGCCTCGAGCACCGGGTGCTCGGGATCCACGGCCGACGTATAAATCACCGCCCGGGCATCCCGGATGTGTGCCGGATCGTGACCGGCATACACTTCGACGCCGGCCTCGATGAGATCAGCCGCGTTCGTCGGATCGATATCGCTACCGGTGATTGCAACCCCCAGGTGCCGGGCTACAAGGGCAAGCGCACCCATGCCCGCACCTGCGATCCCCATGAAGTGAATGGGTTGGGGATTTTCAGGAGCAAACAGTTCCATGGATGGGCTGTAAAGTAAGGCTAAGTCTAGATTTATGAAAGACTTTGGTCTAGTCGGCGAGCGTCAAAAGTTGTCTCGCAATGTGCTGTGCTGCATGCGGGTGTGACCGCTCAATTGCAACCTTGGACATGGCCTCGAGGCGCTCCCGATCGGCCAACATGTCACATACCAGGCGACCTACATCACAGGTGCGGAGCCGTGCGTCGGGAAGATGGACGGCGGACCCTGCGCGTTCGAGCGCCAGCGCGTTTTGTGTCTGGTGATCTGCTGCCGCGGTCGGCAGCGGCACTAATACTGCGGGCAGACCCCACGCCGAGAGCTCGGCGACGGTCATCGCTCCCGCACGCGCGACGACGAGATCGGCTGCGGCATATGCCTCTGACACCGGATCCCAAAACGGCTTCACGACGCGGTGTGGGGGCGCGTGGTGCCGGCGGTACTGTTCGAACGTGGTGGGGCCGGTACTCCACAGGAGCGTCACCCCGGCGAGCGTCCCCGCATCGAGCGCGGCAGATATGGCGGCGTTCACACTACGCGCGCCTTGGCTTCCTCCCATGACGAAACACACCTCAGCGTCGTCGGCCACGCCCAGCGCATCACGCGCCGCGTGGCGATCCGTGCCTTCGCTGGGGGGCGACACGGGATTCCCGAGTTCGAACACCATGGTATCGGGGCCGGGTCGCAGAGACGTGGCCGCCTCCGGAAACCCGAGATGAATTTGGCGGGCTCGGCGCGCCAGCAGGCGCGTCGTAATTCCGGGCAACGCGTTTTGCTCTTGCAATCCGAACGGTATCCCCCGCTGACTGGCCGTCCACAGCATCGGACCCGCGGCGTACCCTCCGGTGCCCACGGCCATGACGGGTCGTTCGACATCGAGGATGCGTCGGCATTGTCGCATGAGCCGTCCAAACAAGAAGAGCCATCTAGCGTTTCGCCACCACATGCGCCGGTGAAGCGGCTCGACTGAGAGCAGATGGAACCGGTACCGATCGCGCTCGGGAAGAATGCGCGCCTCGACACCGCGCTGCGCACCGACCAAGACCGGCTCCACGTCGGGGCGTAATCCGCACATCGCGTCCGCAAGGGCCAACGCGGGCATCAGATGCCCACCCGTTCCACCGCCCGCGATCAAGACCTTCATCGATGCTCCCCGATGTTCATCAACACACCAGTGGCGAACATCGCGACAACCAAATTCGTGCGCCCGTATGAGATGAACGGCAAAGGAAGACCGGTGGTCGGCACGATGTCCAGCGTCACCGCCATGTGCACGAAGGCCGTGATGCCGATCATCGACACCAATCCTACGGCGACGAGCGTGCCAAACCGGTCCACCGCTGTTCGCGCAATGTGCAATCCAATCGTCACGAACAACGCGAACAGCGCAATGAGGAGCACGACGCCGACAAACCCCCACTCCTCACCAATCGTGCTGAAAATGAAGTCGGAGTACCCGTACGGGAGATATCCCATTTTCTGCGTGCCCTCACCAAATCCCACACCGAACCATTTTCCCGCGCCCATCCCGATCAGGGACTGTTGAATCTGCCAACCGGATTCGGCGTAGTCCGTTCCTGAACTGAGAAAGGTCATCCAGCGCTGCATGCGATACTGCACGGCCGTGATCTCTCGCCAGAGAAACGGGATCATCAATCCGCCAACCAGGAGAAAATGCCCAATTCTCGCACCGGCGGCGAATAGCACAATGCCCGCAAGCAGCCCGACCGAGAGCGCCAGCGAGAGCGCCGGCTCGAAGAGGACCAATGTCGTGACTGGGATGAGCACAACGAGGAACGGCAAGAGGCCTCGTCTGAAGTCTCGCAGGCGATCGGCTTTCTTGGTGGCGAGCATCGCTGTCCACACCACCGCGGCGAGCTTGGCGAGTTCCGCGGGCTGAATCGAAAATCCTGGCAACCCAATCCAGCGGCGCGAACCGTTTACCTCGAGGACGATTGCGCCGGCGAACGGTAGCAACAGAATCAGCAACAAGACCGAAACACCAACAAGCATCGGCCACGCGAGCCGTTGCCACACGTGGTAATCGACGCGTGAGCCAATCAATAGCGCAGCACCGCCGATGGTCGCTCCAATGAGTTGTCGGAACGCAAAGGTAGATCCCGTTTCGCCGGATTGAACTGCGACGATACTCGAGGCGCCATAGACGGCAGCGATACCAAACACGACCAACACCAACGTGACCAGCAAAAGCAGTCGAGTTTCCCATGTGGGGCGAGGCACTGGTGGACGGCGCGCCATCACAACCCGTTCACCAGTCGTTTGAACTCGTTGCCACGCTCCTCAAAGTCGCGGAACTGATCGAAACTCGGGCACGCCGGCGAAAGGAGCACCCGCTCGTCAGGACCGGCGATGTCCACGGCCGCATGCACCGCCGACTCCAGATGATCAACGACCTCCATGTCGACCGAGCCGCCAAGCTCCGCGTAAAGTCTTTCCGCCGTTTCGCCATACGCGATCACCCGGCGGCAATCACGCAGGAATCCGGCGAGCGGCGCGAAGCTCTCACCTTTGTCTCGACCACCTATCAGCAGCACAAACGGCCGGTCCATCACCTCCAAAGCAACTCGCGTCGACGCAACGTTTGTGGCTTTCGAGTCGTTGATCCATAAGACTCCATCCACTTCCCGAACCTCTTCTAACCGATGAGCCAGCGGTGGGAACGACTCGATCGCGGCGCCTAACGCCGCGACATCGACCCCGGTGGCGGCCACCACCAGCAGAGCGGCGAGTGCATTCTCCACATTGTGGCCGCCCAATAGCGGCAGCGCGCTCCGGTCGACGACGTCCCGGTGACCCACCACGATCTTGTTCGACGAGCGATCCCACCACGCGTCGGCAGGCTCGCGCGTGCTCCACCCGCGCCGCTCGCCAAGAACGCCTTTCGCCAGGTTCTGCACTCCCTCATCGTCGCCGTTCAGTACCCAGACCGATGCCGCCGTCGCGTTGCGAAAGAGAAGCTTTTTGTCCGCATAGTAGGCATCGACACTGTCGTATCGGTTGAGGTGGTCGGGTGCCAGATTTGTGAGGACGCCAATGGCGGGCGTCAAATTCGGCGAGTCGTGTAACTGAAAGGAAGACGCCTCGACCACGACCCACTCCAACGTTACGCCCTCCGCCAACGCGATTAAAGGACGCCCGATGTTTCCCGCCGCTTCGGCAGATTTACCGGCGGCGCGTAGCATGTGAGCAATGAGCGCCGTCGTGGTCGTCTTGCCGTTGGTGCCCGTCACCACAATCAGTTTGCTGTCGCTGAGGATCCGCGCGGCGAGGTCCAACTCGGACACCACCTCGACGCCCGCGGCGTGGGCCGCCGCAATCGGTGGCGCGGTCGGAGGCACTCCCGGCGACACCACGACCGCCGCACACTCTCGGATTCGCGGCAAATCGTGAAGCCCCACATCGACGACCACGGACTTGGCGCGAAGTCCCTTAGCCACGTCACGCAACTCGGGTCGCTGGTCGACGTCAGAGGCGTAGACGCGGACACCATGATCCGCGAGCCACCTGCTGGCCGCCACTCCCGTGCGGCCAAGCCCGACGACGGCGACTTCGCCCGCCAACCACTCCGGCGCGATCAGCGGAGTTTCAGCGTCGCGAGCGCGAGAAGCGCACAAAAGATTCCCAGGATGTAGAAACGAACAACGACCTTTGGTTCCGCCCAACCCTTCTTCTCGAAATGGTGATGGAGCGGCGCCATGCGAAACACGCGATGCTCTCGCGCGTACTCCACGCCGTGGCGTGTCTTATGGTATTTGAACACACCCGTCTGTAGTACAACCGAGGCGGCTTCCGCCACGAAAACGCCGCAGATGATCAGGAGGAGAAATTCCGACTTTAAGAGAATCGCGACCGTACCAAACGCTCCACCGATGGCGAGACTCCCCGTATCCCCCATGAACACCTCCGCCGGATGCGTGTTAAACCAAAGGAATCCGAGACACGCACCCATCAACGCCAAACAGTAGACCGTGAGTTCGCCGGAACCCACCAAGTAGAAGATATTGAGATAGCTGGAGGTATCCGTCCGACCAATTACGTAAGCGAAGATGGCGAACGTCAGCGCGGCGATCACCGACAGACCTGCAGCCAAACCATCGAGACCGTCCGTCAAGTTAACCATATTGCTCGAGCCGGTGGTCACCAACGCGATGAAGAGCACATACACCGGCGGCCACAGAGCGACGAGCACCCACTTAAAGAAAGGCAGCGTCGTGGCGTTGGCGTGCAGATCGGGTGCCAGAGGAAACAGCAGCAGAAACACGCCGAGCACCGTCCCGAAGATCATCTGTCCAACGAGTTTGTATTTCGCCACGAGACCCCGTGACTTGCCCTGCACAATCTTCAGGTAATCGTCGAGAAAACCGATGGTACCGGTCCACAACGTCGCGATCATCGCGACGATCACGTAGGGGTTGTCCAACCGCGCCCACAAGATTGTCGGCACGAACGTACACAGGAGGATGATCAACCCGCCCATCGTGGGCGTGCCGCGCTTCGACTGGTGCGACGTCGGCCCATCGGCCCGGATGATCTGACCAACATTGCGGTTCCGTAGTACCCGAATGACGGGAGGGGCGACGACAAACGTCAACAGTATGGCGGTGGCCGCAGCCCCAGCCGCCCGAAAGGTGATGAACTGAAAAACCCTCAACGCGCCGAAAAACTCTTCCAACGGATACAGGAAATGATAGAGCACTAGACCTCGTTCTCATTTGCGAGAAACGGAATGACACGCTCCAGCTGCACGCTTCGTGATGCCTTCACCAGCACGAACTCGTTTCCTGCTAGGCGGCTCCGCAACACTCTACCCAATTCTTCGACATCGCGCGACACCACGATCCGATCCGCAGCAGTGTCACATCCTTCAAACGCCTCGATGAAATCACCGGTAGCGGCAATCAATGTGGGGTTTGCACGCAGAATCTCTTCGGCAGATTCGCGATGAAGCCGCGACGCCTGGTCGCCGAGTTCCAGCATGGAACCGACGACGACCACAAACGGGCGATGCCCCCGCAACGCTGCTGCGGTTTGCAGCGAAGCCGTGAGCGATTCGGGGTTTGCATTGTACGTGTCGTTGAGGACGGTCAGGTCTCCATGACGCTGCACCTCACACCGCCCTCCCGGAAACCGCACGTCCTCCAGAGCGCGAGCGACCTGACGTAGATCTAGCCCCAATTCGACCGCCACCGCTACGGCGAGCAGGGCGTTTTCCACGTTGTGCCTACCGACGGCTGACAGCGCGATCCGATGCCCCGCGTAGGTGAAGCTCGTTTTTCCATCTGGACCCACCGTCCAACTCTCAGGACAAACATCGGCATCGCCGTCGATTCCCGCCGTCACGACCCGGCCCGCGCGGCCGCTCACCGCGTCACGGAGGGCGAGGGGTCGCGTTCCTACGACCGCCAACTCGACACCGCTCGCTAGGGAGGCCTTCTCCGCCAGCACACCGTCGAGCGTTCCGAATCCAGCCAGATGACCAGCCGACACATTGGTCACCACCGCGACGGTCGGTTCGATGATCTGTCGCAATCGATCGATTTCACCGACGATATTGGCCCCCGCCTCTACCACCAAGGCCTCGCTACCGTCCTGCGCCGAGAGAATCGTTTGGGGAACGCCGATGAGGTTGTTCAGGTTGGACGCAGTCGCGTGCACGCTCCAGCGCGTACCCAACACCTTGGCGAGCATCTCTTTGGTGGCGGTTTTTCCGTTCGTCCCCGTGACGGCTACCACCGGGCCCGACACTTCCCGTCGGCGAGCGCGCGCCAGCAGACCCAGCGCCCGCAGGGGATCGTCGACCGCAAAGAGCACTAGCCCGTGAACGGACGGAGTCCCCCGCCGCACTACGGCCCCCGCGGCACCCGCATCACGGGCGACAGCGAGGTAATCGTGTCCGTCGAAGCGCTCTCCGACCAGCGCAAGAAACAACGCGTCGCGGCGGACCGTGCGACTATCGGTGCTGATTTCAGAGAACGACCGTTCGACGGGCCGATCGGTGTTGAGGATGGTAGCAACCGTTTCGCTGGTCCAAATCACGACGCCGCCCGCCCTCTAAGGATGTCGGCGACGATCTCACGTTCGTCGAACGGCGAACGCTCCGTGCCGATGACCTGATACGTTTCATGCCCCTTGCCGGCCAGCAAGAGGCAATCACCCTCCTCCAGCATACCGATGGCGCGATCAATGGCCTCCCGACGGTCGGTAAATCTCAGGTGCGCCCGCCCTCCAATGCCCTCCACAATATCATCGATGATCCGGTCCGGATCCTCCGTCCTCGGGTTGTCCGACGTCACGACGGCGAGGTCGGCGTCGGTTGCGGCAATGCTCCCCATCAGCGCCCGCTTCTGTCGATCGCGGTCGCCACCGCACCCGAACAAGACGATGAGCCTCCGGCGAGTCAGCGGCCGGGCCGCGCCAATGGCGCGCCGCAAGGCGTCGGGCGTGTGGGCGTAGTCACTCAGTATCAGAAACCGCCGCACCCACAGCCGCTCCATTCGTCCTGGTACCTGAGGCGCATCGGCGAGCCGCGCGGTGAGGCTCGACACGCTCACGCCCGACATCCATGCGACCGCCAACGCCGCGAGTGCATTACTTACGTTGAAGCTTCCCAACAATGGCGTGCACACATCGACCGACTCGTCACCAAAGAAGACGCGAAAGGCGGAACCGTCGTCTCGGAGCTGCAGGTCCTCACCACGTACCAACGCGGTCGGGGAGACGCCGTAGGATATCGTGCGCCGGTCGTCGGGAATTCTGAGCCTGGACCAGACCGACTCGTCGGCGTTGACCACGACATTCCCCGCATCGCGAATTAGACTCACCAACCGTTGCTTCGCCTCGAAGTACTCGTCGAACGACGGATGGTAGTCTAGGTGATCGTGTGTCAGGTTGGTGAATACCCCACTCGCAAACGCCAGTGTATCCACGCGGTGTTGGTCGAGTGCATGCGACGACACTTCCATGGCCAATTTTTTCACGCCGCTTGACCGCATGTGATCCAACGTCGCCTGCAATTGCACCGGGCCCGGGGTGGTGAGGCCTTCTTCATAGGCAGCCGCGCCCGATCCGTCGAAGGCGCCCAGCGTACCAATCACCCCGGCGTCGCCGTTCTCATTCAAGAGGTGCTGAACCAGCGCCGCGATCGTCGACTTTCCGTTCGTTCCGGTGATCCCGACGATCTCCATGTCGCCCGCAGGATTCCCAAACCATTCTGCTGCTGCAACAGCAACCGCGGCGCGGCTATCGTTCACGACAATTTGCGGCAGGAGAACATCGCTTCGACGAGTAACGATGGCAGCCACCGCACCACGAGATCGCGCGTCGGACAGGTAGGTGTGCCCGTCTTCCGCCGCGCCCTCGACGGCACAAAAAAGCCATCCGGGACCGACACGACGAGAGTCTTCAGCGATTCCCTCGATCGTTTCAGGCGGAGCGTCCGGCAGTGTCACGAGCAACCCCGATCGCTCCAAGGAGGCGACGATATGCTGGAACGTCGTCACCGGTGGGCGGGCCCTCCGTCACCCGTCAAGGTGATCAGCGTTCCCGGCAGTACCTTGGTGCCGGCGGCGGGCTCGACCACATCAACGGGACCGCGTCCGTCGATGCGCACCCGCAAACCAACCTGGTGCAGGCGGGCGGCGGCCCTGCGGAACGATAGACCCACAACGTCCGGCACACGCCGCTCGGCGACATCGACCACACCGTGCTCGACCGGCCAGGCAACGATGTAGGGAATCACTTCATCATCGAGCGCCGGAGGGGGACGTGTACCCGACAGCACCCCCCGCAACCTCGTCGGGTCCAGCGCGCTGGTTTGGGCCGCGAGGATCTGCTCGAGCACCGATCGAGTCAGCGGAGCCGCGCTCGTGCGTGCGAACCCACCCTCCGGATCGTCGAGCTTCACTACCATGACGATCTGAGGATCGTCGGCGGGAAACATCGAGGCGAAACTGGCGGTGGTCGATCCGGGAATGTACCCCCCGGGGCCGGCCCGTCTCGCCGAGCCCGTCTTACCCGCGACCTGATACCGCACGAGCGCGGCCGTCGCTCCGGTACCGTCTTCGTCGAGCACAGCGCGCAGCATCGACAACAACTCGCGTGCAGCGTCGGCACTGATGACCCGGCGTACCGGCTCTGGAATGTGGCGATACACTTCCTCCCCCCCGACCGTACTCACGCTGCTTACGACCGCCGGTTGGAGCAACACGCCGTCGTTGGCAATGGCAGCGTACGCCGACGCTAGTTGGAGGGTCGTGATCGCAAGCTCATATCCGTACGAAAGACTGGCCGCACTATAGCGGCTCCATTCCGACGGCTTGGCAAGTATGCCACGCGACTCAACCGGGTACTCGACTCCCGTGGGCGTGCCGAGACCAAAGTCACGCAACACTTCGAATTGCTGTTCCCGAGTCAACCGCGACGCAAACTTCACGATGCCTATGTTGCTGGACCGCCGGATGACGTCCCGCAATGTCATCCACCCCTCCGGAGTTTCGTCCGTGATGACTCGGCCGCCAATGCGGTATTTTCCGTCTTCTCCCCACACGCTGTCGTCCGGTTGTACGAGTCCGTGCTCGAGGAGTGCCGCGGCCGCGAACAACTTCGCCGTGGACCCCGGCTCGAACACCGACGTGAATACGCTGGCAGGCGCGCTGCCGTCGGCACGACGCGATGCCACGGCCAGTAGCTCTCCCGTTTTGGGGTCCAGCACCACCACATCGCCGCCCGCGGCTTCGAGCCTATCAATCGCGTCGGCGAGACTTCGCTCCACGATGTCCTGGAGCTCGGCATCGATCGTGAGGAACACCTCGTGGCCGGGAACCGGGAACGCATCCAACCGCGACGGAGATTCGTAGCGACGGCCGAACTGGTCGCGTAGCACTACCGCACTCCCCGGCTGTCCGACCAGCAGCGTGTCGAGCACCCGTTCGATGCCACTCGCGGGGCGTCCCGGCGCGGCCGGCCTCCCCAACACCGCCCGAGCGAAGTCCGGATTGGGGTAGAACCGCGTGAGTTCCGAGGTGAGGTGTACCCCGCGAATCTCCCGCAAGGGTTCCACCTGATTCGAGCTGAACGGACCGTGGAAGTACGCGTACTGCCGGCGAAACTGCTGGGCGACGTGGCTCGACGACAAACCCAGGTGGCGGACAATCGCGTCCAGGGCCGCCTTCGTGTCCCGCAATTCACCGGGAGCGACACCGACGCGATAGGTCGCCTGTGTCAGGGCGAGAGGCACGCGATTGCGGTCGTAGATGGCGCCGCGTGGTGCGGGCAGCTCAACCCGTTCCGTGCGTTGCGAGCGAGCCGTCTGCTCGTAGGTGGACCCGTTCACGATCTGTACTTGAGCCGCACGCAACACGAGCACGGCAACCGCCACGGCGAAGCCGATATGCACCGCCTGCAGTCGGAGCACGGCCTTGGGCATCTCAGCGCGCCTTTCGGGCCGGTACGTGGACGATGACAATCTCGCTGTCGGCGGGGAGACGAAGCCCCAGCGATTCGGCACGGGGCACGAGCACCGCCCTACTCCCCACCTCGCGAATGCGCCTCAACAGTTCGGCGCGCTGGGCCTCGAGCGAAGACCGTTGTTCCTGGGCCTCCCGCAATTCGGTGGCGGCCAGATGCGACGAGGTTTGGCGGGCCACCACCCACGTGAGTACCCCAAGAACCGACACGAGCCAGACGGCCACCCAGCCTCGCCCCTTAAGCTTCATCGGCGAACCGAAAAACTCGCAGACCGGCGCTGCGCGACCGGGGGTTCCGGGCGATCTCGTCCGGCTGTGGCACAATGGCCTTCTTGGTCTCCACCCGGCCCAGGGCACGACCGCGACAGGTGCATATCGGCTGACCCGGGGGGCAGACACATGCGCGCGCCCAATCGCGGAAAGCGTGTTTCACGATACGGTCCTCTCCCGAGTGATACGTGATGACGGCGAGGTGGCCTCCGGGCACCAACGCGTCGCGCATAACCGGCAGGGCCTCCGCCAGCTGGCTCAACTCCTCGTTGACCGCTATGCGAACCGCCTGAAAGATGCGGGCGAAATCCGCGGGTCCACTCCGCGCACCCAACGCCGCCCGAATGGCGTTGACCAGGTCGTCGCTCGTTGTCAAAGGGGCCCGCTCTCGGCGGCGGGCCACCTCTCGGGCCAGACCCTTGGCCCGTCGTTCGTCTCCATACTCCTTGAATATGCGAACGAGTCCGCCTTCCGACGTCATTTTGAGGAAATCGGCCGCGGTCGGCCCACCCACCGGGGTCATGCGCATGTCCAATGCCACGCCGGGGCGGAACGAGAAACCCCGTTTGTCAGTGTCGATCTGGTGGGATGAAATACCGAGATCGAGCAGCCCGAGTTGGGGTTGAAAGCGCGCGATCTCGCCGAGTACCTGGGCATCCCCGAAACACCCTTGGAGGACGGTGAGGTTCGGATCGGCGAATCGCTTCCGGACTTCGGCGACCGCGTCTGGGTCTCGATCCATCGCGAGAACCTGCAGGCCGGCGGCGAGAAGAATCGCCGTGTGGCCTCCACCGCCCGCGGTGCAGTCGACTCCCCTGCTCCGCCCCTTGGCGAGGCGCGCTACCTCATCGGCAAGCACTGGAGCGTGGTAGGTCATTCACGTCAGGGACAGGGAAAAAAGAAGCCCCGCCTGGGAACCAAGCGGGGCGCCAAAACTGCTGATGTTGACGGGGCTGACGAGACTCGAACTCGCGACCTCCGGTGTGACAGACCGGCACTCTAACCAACTGAGCTACAACCCCTCGGATTCGGGGCCTGAATGTAGTCACCCCCGCTTTCGTATTTCAAGTCCGGCTGCCGGGCGGCTTTAATCGCGCGCGCAATCCCGGTCCACGAATTGCGTGCCGACCGTGGAGACCTCTTGCAGATTCGGTATGAGCTGGTCGGCAGTCGATTGCGAAATGCTGGCTCCCGCGATTATCCGTTCGAGACCGAGCTTGGCCATGCGATCGAACTCCTGGGAAACCTCGCACGATTCAGCATCCATAACCTCTTGAAATCTACCTCCCAGAACGACAAGGGCCATGTATCCCCAGAAAAAGTTGGCCGGTGTCGTTACCTGTCCGGCGACGTCGTACCCCATCGACTTCTCCAGCCACGCCATAACGATATCGGGACGCAATTGAAGTTGCGCCATGCTTGCGGCGGGCGTGTAGTAGAGCACCGCCAAACTGCGTTTGGTGTTCGCGTCGTCTCCGGCCATCTCGGCGATAACCGTCATCAAGGAGTCGACGCGCGTCAGCATGGCCGTATCCAATGGCACGGCGTTGTCGATCACGATGGTCTCGACCAGCTTACTCACGTACGCCAGCTTGGTGCTGTATTCGTCAGGATTCAGCGCCATTAGCCGTTCGTAGGCTTCGAGAAGGGCTTCGGCGTCATCCGTGGTCGACAAAAGAGATGTGCGCTGCCGCCAAAAACGCAGGGAGTTCGGAAAGTGTGTTACCGCTTCCTCTGTCCACCGGAAAAGCGCAGAGCTGTCTTGAACGAAATCCGCCGCGCCCAAAACCTGAACGAAAAACCCCGAGTCGTTGGCGAGCTGGGGCTCCGAGTCGTACCATACCCCGAACGCATCGAGTGTGCACGCCCAGTCCTGTTGGTCGAAGCACAACCGCGCCCGCAGTTGGATCAAGGCCGTGTTGGTGGGCTCCAGCTCGAGTCCGCCGGCCACGACCGCCCGCGCGCGATCGTATTCCTCGCTGGTCTGCCACATCCGCACGACTTGCAGGCGCAGCTCCATGTTGTCCGGAGCCAAGCCGAGGCGTGTCTCGGAGGATTCGATGGCCCCGACGGTGTCACCCTTGAGAAAGTAGAATTTGGCCAGCTCGCTCCAACCCCGCTCGCTCATCGGATCGCCGGTGGTGATCTTGGTATACACCCAGATCATGCTGTCGGGGGGCTGCTCCGTCGCCGCGAAGATATCGGCCACGCATTGCGCCGCCGACGGGTGGGCCGGATATTCGCGGAACACTCGCTCGGCGCGCTCCCGACCACCGCGGTGGTCGGCCCGATCGCGCCGCTCGTAGCACCCGCGAGCGTTCTGGGCGGCCCGAATTTGATTGCGTAGCGAATCGGCCACGGCCTTGGCAAAGTCCTTGGCCACCATGTCGTCGGTTTCGCCGCTCACGGTGAACGTCCCAGCAATGCCGGACCGTCCGGTGTCCACCATGCGGATGGTCACCTGGGGCACCGAATTCCTCCCGAACGTGCTGACCGTGTAGCTGTCTGCTCTCAAAAAGTTGGATAACTGGAGGGCCGAGTTTTCGTCCGGAATGAAGCTGCACCCAAAGCCCGAAGCCTCGAGGGCCTCGCAATACCCCTCCGTCTCGATGATCGTGACCTGGTTGCGGAAACGACCCTCGAGTCGCCCACGCACCTCGTCGGCCAACTCGAGCACGTAGACCGAGTCGGCCAGATCGGTCGGGATGGCCGGCATGATGAGGAAGCGCTCCATCGACCGCTGGCGCTGAGCTTCGGCGGATTGGGGAAACGCCACCGTCCCCAGTGCGACTGCCGATACTAAGGAAGCATATCTGAGAATCGAGCGATTATGCACCGATAGGCCCTCCATCTACCCGAGTCAGTTTTCGCAAAAAAAACCCAAAACTGTATAATTTCTATACACCTAACTAATACCCCGATGGGCGAAGAGGGATTCGAACCCCCGACCTCCTGCTTGTAAGGCAGGCGCTCTAAACCAGCTGAGCTATTCGCCCTGAAGTTTCAGAGCGCCAGGCCCAACGGGAACAGCACGCAATACCCGAGCACCAACAAAGCTGGAGCCAATGTCGTCGACCCTCTAGCCAGGAGCAAGTACCCGACTGACAACGCCACCAACGCGCCTCCGAGAAGCACACCGTTGATGGGACGGAATTGCAGTCGGGCGGGGGACGCTCCCTTTTCTGGCATAAGTGCGTGACGTTAATCGGTCTCACCCGGTTGGTCAAGAAGCCGGAGAGTCACCACCATCGACTACGACCCAACCTTCATCAAGTGCCGCCCGCCGCAGCCGGTCTCGCCGCCGTCTTCGTGACCATAGGGCGAGAAGGACCGCCGCCGTGACGCTCCAAAAAACGGAAAAAGATGTCGCCAGTAGGAGCCAGCCATACCGGCTCTTCAGTTCTCGATGCCAGAGGCCCTCGAACTGATCGAGGGTGAGACCATAACTCCGGCGCAACGCGCGGTCCAGATCACCCGTGCTCTTCAGGGCCCGCATCAGGGGTTCCAGACCGCGCTCGCCACCGAGTCGCTCGAGAAACAAGACGACAGTCGTGGCCAGCGCATAGCTGGCGCGGGCGGTCGCCGCCCCGGTCCGCAGGTGACGATTGAGCCTGACCAGGGTCGGCACCCGGCCACGGACCATGGCCCAGTTGACCCGCAGTGCCTCCAGCCGGCCCCATTCTCCGGCCGCCCGGCTGGCATATCCCTCATCGAACCAGAGCGGCACCCGGCCGACGGCATTGCGCAAGGTCAGGTGGGCCATTTCGTGCCGCAGCACCTGATGAATGTCACCCCCCGCCATGAGGACGATGGTGTTGGCGCCCGGGAAGGCGGCGCCGGCACCCCAACCGGGGATGCGCCCGGCGGTGACGGAGTCGAAGGTTTTTTGATTGGGTGTCACGATCAACCGAAGTGGAAACGTCTGTGGAGTATCCAGCCCCGGGTATTGGGCGGCAGGATCCACCTGTTCCGCCAGCGCCACAGCCGTCGCTTCGGTTTCCGGCCAATACACGGCGGTTACGCGCCCAACGCGGACCAGCTCGGGGCCCTGGAACGCCAATACGGCGAGAAGCAGCAGACTTACTGTAGTGGCTCCTCTCCCCGTTCGATCCGATCGAGGGCTTCCTTACAGCGCTTGCCCCAGGTCGTGAGCTTGTTGGCCTTGAATCCCTGCGCCCAGGTTTCACGGGCGGCGTCGTGCTCCTCGGCGTGCCACTGCGCCCGTCCCATTTCGTAGTACGCTTCGATCAAGTTCGGTCCCAGCACCAAGGTCTTCTGGAAGAAATTTTGCGCGTCTTCGTACATCTCCCGTTCGAAGTACACCAGACCGAGATAGTAGTGCGCGTACAAGGTGGCTTTCTTGTCATTGTCGAGGCGAATAGCTTTCGACAAGTGTTCGATTGCCTCACCAAAGATGCGTTTCTTGAAACAGATGTATCCAACGTTGATGCGTGCGAGTGAATTTGCCGGCTCTTTCATCAGCACTTGTTGGAACGTACCCAGCGCGTCGTCGTAGTTTCCGTGAAGCATTTGTGCCCACCCGAGCTGGGATTGGGCTTGTGGATCGTCGGGCGCCAACTCCAACGCCTTGCTGAGGGCCTGGATCGCTCCGTTGTAGTCGCCCAGCGAGATGAGGCTCCACCCCTTCTCGATGTACGTGGACGCGTTCAGATGATCGTGCACGACCGGCACGGCGCCGGTGAACTGCGGCGCCTGGTCGCCACTCTCGTTTTGGGCGATTTCTTTGTACTGGTCCACCAGCCTACGGATGTCTTCCTTGAGGGTAGACAGATCGGTGATGGTTTGGTCCACCATCTTGAACAATCCGATGATGTCGCCTTTGATCTTGTCGCGCTCCTGTCCTCGGGGCATCTGATTGAGACGCGCCGCGATGTCGTCGTATTGACGCCGGAGAGGGACGGGGGTGGTATCAGGATCCATGGGTCGTCTTGCTCGCTGTTCGCTCGAGCGCGATGCGCTCGTGGGAAGAGAGAATTTTGGCAATCGCGAGGATCACGATGGTGCGTCCGTCTCGCAAAAAGATTCCATTGATGTACTCGGCGGCCAAACCCCGCACAAGCGGGGGCGGCGACGCGATCTCGTCCACCGGAGCCTTTAACAACTCCACCACCGCGTCCACCACCAGGCCGATCCGGCCTTGGTCCCATTCGAGGATCATCGTCCGGGTCTGTTCGGCCAAGACCGCTTCTACACCCAGCCGCTTCCGGAGATCGATCACCGGCACCGTGGTGTCTCCATACTCCAGCACTCCGGCGAGAAAATCCGGTGCATCCGGGAGCGGTGCCGGGGCCTCATATCGCAACACTCGTTCGACATCGAAAATGTTGAAAGCGAACTCCTGGCCGCCGACACGGAAGGTTACCAGCTGGACCTCTTCGTGGCTGTCCGTCACGTCACACCACCGTTACCCGTCACCAATCGCTGGCCGAGCAGTGCGACGTCCAAGATTGGGATGAGGGCTTCTTGGTAGTGTGCGAGCCCCGAGGCCCAGAGCCACTCACTTCCGGATGGAACCGGAATCGGTAGGTCCCGCAGGACGGCATCGGCATCGTCCACTTCGAAGGCCACGCGTCGGCCACTGCAGTAGGTGACCACCATCGTCCCGGTTTCCTCTTCAGGCGGCGTGCGGTCGTGTAGCAGTGCACCTAAATGCACCACCGGCAACATTTGACCTCGGACCTTCACGACGCCGCGCACGGCACGTTGGCCTCCAGGAACGGGTTTCGATGCTGCGCCGTCCACCACCTCGACCACCTTTTCAATCGGCAAGCCGTATTGCCTGCCATTTGCCCGCACCAGAAGATAGCCGTTCATGGTAACGCCCGATGGCTCAACGCGGCGTCGACGCATCCCGCGATATCGCTCAACGGCACGACGTGATCGACCCCGCCTGCCTCGACCGCGGCATTGGGCATCCCAAAGATGATCGACGTCTGCTGGTCCTGCGCGAGCCCGACACCACCGGCATCGTGAATAGCACGCAAGCCGTCTGCCCCGTCACGACCCATGCCCGTCAGTACGACACCAACCGCGCGTTCGCCGAACGTCTTTGCTACCGAATGGAACAACAGGTCACCGGCGGGCCGCACACCCCAAAGGGACGCCTCTTGATTGAGTCGAATCACCGGGCCTTCGGGCTCCATCTCTACCAGCATATGGTAGTCGCCGGGAGCGACATATGCCGTATCCGGCATCACGGGCGCCCCGTCATCCGCTTCGACAACGTGCAGACGGCTCAAGACGTTGAGCCGTTCCGCGAGGCTGCGCGTGAATTGCGCAGGCATGTGTTGTACGATCAGCACGGCCGCGTGTCGCTCGATTGCCAACATTGGTACGACTTCCGCCAAGGCACGTGGTCCGCCGGTACTGGCTGCGACCGCCACGGCCGAGGTGGCGCGGTTCGATATTGCAAGAAAGTCGCGCGCGGCGCGTTCCGGCTTCCGGACGCGTGCCAGCACGGGTACCCGCGTACAGTCGGCAACCAACGCCGCATCCAACGCCGCGCGCAAAGCCGTTGCCATCTGTTCCATACTCGCTCGGTTCGGCGTCTTGCTGGGCTTGGCCACCACTTCGACCGCGCCCAGTTCGAGCGCTCGAATGGCCGCGCTCGTCCCGGGTCCGGCGTGCGCACTCACAACGACGATCGGCCGGGGGGCCTCGCTCATGATGTAGCCGATGGCACTCAGCCCGTCGAGCTGCGGCATCTCGAGATCCATGGTCACGAGGTCAGGATTCAAACGGTGCACCTTTGCGAGCGCATCCATGCCATCGCGAGCCCGACCGATCACGTGATACCGGCCGGAGGATTCAACGACGTCGGCGAGCACTTGTCGTAGGAACGCACTGTCTTCTACGATCAGTACCGAGTGCGTATCAAACAAGGTGTTCCTCACCTCCCAAGATCCGTACCGCGACCGTGCCCTTCTCGACGTCATAGAGCAGCGAGCGACCCCGATCGCCACCGACATCCTCGGCCCCCAACGCCAATCCGGCCTTCTCCAGCGCCTTGCGGCACGCCAACACGTTGCGCTCACCCATGTGCACGGTCCCACCCATGCCTGCGGTCTCAAACATCCGTGCACCGCCGATCAGCCGTGCAACGATTTGGTCCTGTTGTGCTCCGAGCCGAACGAGTTCTTCCACCAACAGCGGAATCCCGGTGTCAGCGAATTTTGCGGGTCGCCCTTGATCGCGTGCCAGCGTGTGTGACGGAAGCATCACGTGAACGATGCCGCCCATGACGGCCACCGGATCGTGCAACACCACGGCGATGCAACTTCCCAACCCCTGGACGGCGAAACGCCCCGTGACCACGGCAATGCCATATTCCCCAATGCCAACCAGATCGGCGTCGAGCCAGGTTTTCATGGTCGACGGTACACTCTTTCCCGAATGTCTTCCAACTCGAGCACCTCGCGGGCGGCACCAAACAGCGTCTCAACCTTGCCGAGAATGAACACGCCGCCCGGCGTGAGCACGTTCGCCATCTGGCTGAACACACGCTCCTGTGTGGCACGGTCGAAATAGATGACCACATTGCGAAACAGAATGAGGTCATACGGCGGGTCCGGCGGCGCCTCCCTTGTCACATCGTGCCGACTGAACCGCACCGCCCGTCGCACCTGGTCGGAAACCGACAGCCTGTTGGATTGGTCGGCCGCGTCGCCAAAATACCGTCTCGTTAGCACGTCCGGCATTTCGTCGAATGCCTCGTGTGGATAGTGGCCCTCTTCCGCCGTCTGCAAGCTTCGCTCATCGACATCCGTAGCGTCGATCCGATCGACGATGCTCCCAGTGAGCGCGGACTTCCGCGCTTCTGCCACCAACAACACGGCGAGCGTATACGCCTCTTCCCCCGACGCGCATCCGGCAGACCAGCACCGAATGCCACCCTGACATCGCTTCATCAAGCCGGGTATGACCGTCGTCGCAAGCCGGTCCCACATGTCGGCGTTGCGGTAGAACTTCGTGACGTTGATCGTGATGGCATCCAGCAACCGATCGTACTCTGTCGCGTCACTGTCGAGGCGTTCGGCGTACTCGGTGAACGTGTGCACACCACACGCTCGCATGCGAACGGCCAATCGTCGGCGAAGGCAACTCTCCTTATAGGCGTCGCACCGAAATCCGCGCGCGGCGGTAACCTGCCGGAGCAGTTCCTGTAGCGCCACGTCGTTTCCTTGCATTGCTACAGCGCGCTCATCGTGTCGATGTTCGTGCGCGCGAGATGGTGATTCGGATTGAGTTGCAGGGTCTTGTGCCACATCGCGGACGCTGTTGCTTGGTCGAGACGTTTGTATGCGATGTTGCCGAGCTTGAAGTAGGTATCGTCACCCAAGTCCGGGCTGAGCTTCACCGCATGCTGGTACGCATCCTGCGCATCGTCATACCGGCCCGCACGGTATAACACGTCCCCGAGATTCTTCGATAGCTGTGGCAACACCAACCCATCCGCATGAGCGGCACGCAAAATTTGCTCGGCTTGTTCGGTTTCGCCGACGACCTCGAGCATGGCCGCCAGATTGTTTCGCAACACTGGATTGCTTGGAAATCGGTCGATACCGTCACGCAACACCGCTTGTGCGGTTTCCAAATCCTCGCGCACGGCCGCGACGATGGATCGCGCCCAATACCACACGACCGGTAGCTTGTTGTCCTCGGCCACTTCCTCCGCCCGAGCCAATCGACCCTCGGCAACTTCGAATTTGTTTTGCCGCAGGGCGGCGATGCCCCAACCGGTGAGGATTCGTGGGTCTCGCCGGGCGCGGTGGGCCGCGTCGCCGTAGGTGGCTTCCGCTTCGTCGAGGCGGCCCAGCTTCTCGCAGCACAGCCCCAGGTTGTACAACGCCGTGGCCTGAGGTCCGCCAGCGTCGACCTCTCGACGAAACGCACGCTGCGCTTCCTCCCAATCATCCTGTTTGGTCGCAACCAACCCGAGGTAGAAATAGGCCGACGCCTCGCCGGGTCTCAGCTCGATCACATGACGGAACTCACGGGTGGCTTCTTCCAACATGCCGGTTTTGAAGAACGCAACCCCAAGATTACAGTGTTCTTCAATCCGCGTTTCCGCCACTGGTTGGCTGGCGCGAGCTTGCGAACGTGCGGCACTTCGGTGAACGAATCCAGCGGTGATCAGCCCGTAGAGAGCTTTCCCCGTGTCGAACTCCCCCAAACCGGATTCCTCTATCAGCTGGGTTACGTCCCGTTCGCCGTCGAGCAGCCGCACGACAAGATGCTGCTCCTTCGTGAGGTCCACTTTTGTAGCCGAGAGACGATCCTCATCCACTTCGAAGATGACCCCAAGCGACGGGATCTTTTTCTCAATCAGGCTCCACTCGTCTACCCGCCGGGCGCCCTCGAGCAGCAGCGACTCGGGATTGATCAACAACGAGACGTCTTCACCTTCCGGACTCACATCCGCGTCGAAGCGAAAGCTTCCTTGCGTCCATGTGAATAAGTAGTAGACGGCTTCTTCGACCTGGATCCGCACACATTCTTCGAGATCAGCTTGTGTGATCGCGCCAGTCTGCAACAAGATTTGGCCGAGCTTGTTGTGGCGTTCCTTCGACTGGCGCTCGATGGCTTGTTCCAATTGTTCGTACGTGATCTTCCCGCTCTTGGCCAACATGTCGCCCAGACGATCCCGGCGATTGACAATCGACGCGTGGCAGATCCATCCGCCATTGAAGTAGATGCTGCCAAGGTTGGTCCGGTCGGTCACCGACAGGCACCCGGTCTTCTGCCCCAGGGCAAGTAGCTGCAACACATCCGGCAGCGAAGCCTCTTTGAGACTCCCTTTGATCGCCATTACGACAATTCCTCAATCGCGCGTTCGGCCGCGTTGGGCCAATCCCACACGATCTTCTCCACGCTCCGCAATGTCCCCGGGGCCGGGATGATCACCCCACTCACCCGACCGGACGATGAGGTCCGAGCAGCCTTGTGGCGTGGTTCCTCCAACAACCTCCGCACCGTCTCGAGATTGAGTTCCTCCTCCATCGCTTCCGCACCGGTGATGACTCGCTGGATCACGCTCAACACGGATCGCACCGAGTCGGGGGCGCAGTCGGCGAGGTAGCTCACCATTTCAGGATCGTCCGCGCCAACCCGGCCTTCCAATCGAGAACATACGATCGTGCGACGCAACTCGTCGTCCGGGGGTGCAAGGTTGGCGACTAGACCTCCGACAAAGCGCGACTTGAGACGATCGTCGAGACCCTCCACCTCTTGTGGCGACACGTTGGCGGTAAACACCATTTGGCGTTTCGCGCCCACGAAGAGATTGAACAGGTTGAACAACTCGTCCTGAGTGTGCGATTTCGCTCCAATCAGATGTACGTCATCCAAGAGGAACGCAGACGCGTGACGATAGCGCGCGCGCCACGCGCTGACCGCGTCCTGTTCGATAGCACGGACCAGTTCCTCCTCGAACGTCTCGGCCGCCAAACACGCCACCAACCCGCCGGCTTCCGCCTGAAGCATCCGACCAATGGCGTGCAGCAAGTGCGTCTTCCCTACTCCCGACGGGCCCACCAGGGTCAACGGGTTGTAGAGCGTGCCGGGCTGTGCTATCACCGCCCGTCCCGCTTGCAACGCCATCTCGGTTGCATCGCCAAGGAGGAACGAATCGAGGGTAAACGCGGCCGACGGTGTCGGCGGTGGAACGAACTTTGCCTGTGCCTCTCGAACGAGTTCCTCGGCTTCTTCAATCCGAGCCGGAGATTTGAAGGCCGGATTCCGCGCCGCCTTCGGGTCGATCGCGGCCACCTCCGCCTCGAGACCGCGCAAACGCTCGATCTCTTCCTCGAAGGCCCGGACCGCCGCGTCCGTTGCCGCCGGTACCTCCTGCACGAGCAGTGCTTCGAGCGACGTGGTATCGTATCCGCGCCCCGACCATTCGGAAATCGCGTTTTGGATCTCGGTTTTCCATCCCTCGACCTGCTCCGTAACGGTAACTTGCAGACCCGATAAGAAACGATTGAACTCGCCGAGATCTGCGTTGTCGTCATCGGCCGGCGGAGCGTCGGGTTCCTCCATCAATGCTTCGCCCAACACGAGCGCGCGGGCTTGTTGCGGGGTCAACGGATTGTCGTGCACCGATTGGAATGCCTGGAGCCGGTTGAAAATGCCGAGCAGCGCGCGGACGTGTTGGACATCCAAATCAGCAATGGCGGCAAGCACATCCGGCGCATACTCGGCGCTGGCATCATTGGCACGCCGCTGCAGAATTGCCAACCGCGTTTCGTATTCCGGCTGGCCAATCTCGACCACCAGCCCGCCCTCCAGCTGTTTCAGCAAACGCTCGTCGAGGTTTTCGATATCCGCCGGCGGCCGATCGCTCGTGAGCACCAATTGCCGCTCGGCCTGCTGAAACTCCCCGGAAATGCGGATCAGCTCCGCCTGCATCTCCCTGTTGTTGCTAAGTAGTTGAACGTCATCCAAGAGCACGATCCTGGCTTGCGAAAACCGATTGCGGAATTCATTCGGTCGGCTCTCCGAAACCGCCGCGCGGTACGCTTCGACGAGTTCGCCCAGCGTTAGGTATTCAACTCTCGTATCGGACGACAGTTGCTGGGCCCGTTGCCCGATCGCCATGAGCAGGTGTGTCTTGCCCAACCCGGTTTGACTATGGACGAATAGCGGATTGTACGCGCCGCCCGGATGATCGGAGACCGTACGGCACGCCGTGACCGCCTGACGGTTGTTCGGTCCTGCCACGAAGGCGTCGAAGGTGAAACGCGGGTTCATATTTTCCGTCACGTCGAAGGCTCCTCGCGCAACTTGCGCAAGACCAACTCCGACACCGACCGCAGGGTTTCGAACACACCATTTCCGGTGAGGGCATCGGCGGGAAAGCTCGGCACGCCGCGGAAGTTCATCGCGTCATCCAGCTCTTCGACCGGAAGGACCAACTCCGGCGGAAGTCCCTGCTTGTTGTACTGCAGGACGAGGGGAACCGTGCGGACGTCCACGCCCTGTTCCAGCAGGTTGGCGTGCAGGTTTTGCAGACTCGCCAGGTTTTCGTCCAGCTGCCGTGCCTGACTGTCGGCGACAAACACCACGCCGTCGGCGCCTTGCAGCACCAGCCTCCGTGTTACGTTGTAGTAGACTTGCCCCGGCACTGTATAGAGTTGGAATTTCGTGGTGAACCCGGAAATCTTGCCTAGTTCCAACGGCAGGAAGTCGAAAAACAATGTGCGGTCGGTCTGCGTCGCCAACGAGACCATCCGCCCTCGCCGCTCGGTTGGTACTTGATCATATACGTATTGAAGGTTCGTGGTCTTGCCGGACCGGCCCGGTCCATAATAGACGATCTTGCAAGTGATCTCGCGCGTCGTGAAGTTTACGAGCGACATAGCTCAGGTCCGGAAAAGGGCGGAGAGACTATCGTTGAGTTCGCGTTCGAAGTCGGCGGCAAGAACCTGCTTCGGAGCCTCGGGCACGGGGCATGCTTCGCGAACGTTATGAGAGAACTCCTCAAAAAAGAGTTGTACCAACCCAGGTGACGACTCCACACCGTACACGACTAGGCACACCATCCGACCTTGCGGCGTATCGAATCCGGCAAGGAGAATGCCGTGCCGCTTTCCTTGGTGATTGAGAACCGAAAACGCCTGCTCGTCGAGTAACTTAGCGACCTCTCCCGTCGAAGCCACGATGGCAGCACCCAGAGCAGCCGCAGCCATCACGTCCACGGCCCGCGTGAAGCCATGTTGGGCAACCACCTGCCCGGCCGGCGTCATCAGCAACGCCAAGCGTGCGCCCGTCTCCGTGACGAGCGTTTCCAACGGCCCTTCGATCCAGGGATCGATCGCGTATGTTCGCGTCACTTCACGGCCTCGGCCGCTCGAATCAATTCCAGACGCACCAAGCCGACATTGACTGACGGGTCGGCAATCGCAACGACAAGGATCTCCGTGCCCGCTGAGACCGCCAATAACGCGCCGCGCGCGGCTTGCACATGAAGGAACTGCGGCGCGCCCGCCCCACTCGCCGACGTCGCATTCGCAACATGCTTGGTCAAGCTCGACGTCAGAGCGGCAACGGCGTTACCGCGCACGCCCTCCATCAGGGAATCGGAAATGACGAGCCCGTCCTGATATCCCACGATCAACGCGCCACGCACTCCGCGAACCCGCGTAATCGTGTCTAGTATTCCTCGAAACCGCATGCTCATAGCTGCTGGATACCCAACCAGTTTCGGGCTGCATCACCCGCTCGGTCGGCGAGCAGAGCCAGCCGTCCCGCTGGAATCTCTCGATCGCGTACGACGAAGAGCAACGAGTCTGGACTCGGAAGCGTCAGATGCACGTTCCCGTCCGTGGCTTCCACCACCAGCCACTGCCAATCGCCCAACTTCAGCATTCGCACGGCGCGCTCCATCTCCTGCGTGATGCCCGCCAGATGGGCCGCCACGACATCGGTACCGTCCACACCACCACCACTAACCAACCGCCCGGCGAGGGCACGACCTTGGCGGTCGGCGAGCAAAATGCCACGATCCTGCCCCTCGAAACCCGCAAACGCATCCTCCGGTTCTTCCGCGCCAACGGTCTCGGCAACGTTGCGCACGGCGTGAAGCGCCTGCACGACACTTTGATTCGTTGGGTCCGCAGCCAGCGCCAACTCGAGGTGATCGAGGGCCGTGTCCAAGTCGCCCTTGCTGTAATGCAAGAATCCCAGGCCTTTGTGTGCGGCCTGATGCCGACCATCGATTTGTAGGAGAGCCTCCCACACCTTTTGTGCTTGATCGAGGTCGTTCGCATCGATCAGGATGCGTGCGTAGAGATCGTGTGCATGCACCGCTTCAGGATGGCGCTCTAATCCGGCGAGTGCGACCTTGCTCGCCGCGTCGAGCTGCCCCTCGGTCCGCAGCAGCTCCCCCAACCGAAGAAAGACCATGCTGTGCGGGTCCCGCAGAAGTTGGTCGGTTAGACTCTTGACGTCGTCAGCCATGCGACGCCTTCAGTTGATTGTGCAGCAGTTGGGCAGCCTGGACGGCCTTCCGCACGTCGGGTGCGTCCGGATCCGGCTCGGGATTGCCGTCTTGGATACGGAGCCATCGGTCCCACCACTCAACCGCCTCGGTAAACCGACCTTGCAACGCCAAAACATCACCGATCAAGCGATGCGAATCGGTCAACATGGAATCGAGACGCAAGGCTCGACGACAGTAGTCATCTGCCTGCGTGTACTCCCCTTGTGCCCGGAAAACCCTCGCGAGCAACAGGTGCAACGCCGCCGATTGCGGATGCGAGGCCAAGCCCTCTTCGGCCACCGACCGTGCGCGGTCGAAATCCCTCATACTCACGGCGATCTCCAGTTGATCGATGTACGAGGAGGGATCCTCGACTAACTCCTCTGAAGGTGTCGGTGCAGCCGTCTTCGGCTGCGTGATCATCAACACGCCGGTGCTCTCGAGCCCGAACACAATTTTCGCGACGTCGAACTCGGAGCGGCTCAGATAATGAGCGACTCCACGAAGATCACGTTCGCCGTCGATAGCGGCTAGCACTTCCCACTCCTCGGGCAAAAGGTCGAGCTCGCCCTCTTTCGTTTCTCCGCTGGCGGAAAACGCAGGCACGACCCCGGTGTGCGGAATCTTGCGACTGATGCGCGACCATTCGTCGATCCGGCGGGCACCCTCCATCAACAACGCTTCCGTCCGAATGTGCGTCGTCGCATCCGCCGGTATGGGCTGGTCGTGGCCCTCTTCGAACGAAAAGTGCCCCTCGTGCCAACCCATCATCTCGAAGACGACCTCTTCCGTCTGGAATTTTACCTGCCGATCGAGTTCCTTGCCCGCAATCGCACCGATCTCGATGAGCACCTCGCCGATCAAGCGCCCGTCACCCTGCGTTTGCATGTCGCGGGCGCGTAGCAGATTCGCCTCGCTGATTTTCCCAGCTTTGACCAGCAACTCGCCCAGTGGATGTGGGTTACTACGGAGCTGCGCAAACAGCACCGACCCGGTCTCAAACCACACCGTTCCGTCGTTGTTACGCAAATCAGAGTACACCCGCAGGACTCCGGTCTTGCGGCTGAGGTCCAAGAGCTGGAAAACGTCGTGGATTCCAAGTTCCTTGAGGGGGCCTTCGATCGCCATGCTAGGCCGCCCCGTGGCTGAAGACTTGCTGCAAGTCCGTCGCGGAACGAATGTGGCGACGGGCGCGTTGTGCCGCCGACGACGACGGTTCGAGGGCAACCACACGCTCCCACGCCGCCACGGCCTGCGCGAAGTGTCGCTTGCGGACCAACGCCACCCCCAGATGGAAGAGGGCCTCCACGTTGGTATCGTCGTACGCCACCAAGCGCTGAAACACCTGCAGGGCTTCGTCAACGCGATCGTCTCTGACCAGCGCTCTACCCAGCATAGCGAGGGCATCCAAATCGGACGGGTACACGGACAGAATGTCAGCGAGTAAATCTACAGCGGCCCCCGGGGTATCACCTTTTACGAGGAGTCTCGCCAGGGCCACCGCCGCCTCGGAATATGTTGGGAGGACGTCGAGCGCAACCCGATAAGCGGCTTCGGCTGCTTCCAGCTCACCACGGCGTTCGTGGATCTGCCCCAGAGCAAATTGTAGGTCGATGAGCTTCGGATCGAGTTCCAGAGCATGTCGATACGCTTGGCCCGCGGTATGCCAGTCCTCCATGCGCATCGCGATGTCGCCCTCGAGCCGGTGGATATCTGCGCGGTGCGGCGCCTGCGCTCGTGCTTGATCCAGCGCCACGAGCGCACTCCCGAGGTCTCCGTTGGCCAAGCGGACCCGCGCAAGCACGAATGTGACCTCGACGTCGTCCGGAAACCGTGCCGCGAGCACCTCGGCGTCGGGGGCAGCCTCGGCACCCTGATCCAGCGCCAGGAGCGACGTGAACTCGCCCAGGTAGGCATCGACCCGATCGGGGGCGCGCAGCCGCGCCTCCCGGAACTGTTCCCTGGCTTCGCCGTACAGCCCTTGGCGCGAGTGGATGGTCCCGGCAAGCATCGCCGCCTCGACCGGATCGCCGCCACGCGCCTGCGAGCGTTTCGCTTCTGCGGCGGCGAGGTCGAGCAATCCTTTGTTCAGATACTCCCGCGCCAGCGCAAAGGCGTCATCGGCGGTCCGGGCCTGCGTCGGCTGCACCGGAGCCAGGTCAGCAAAGATCTCGTCGAGCACGCCGGGGTCCAACTCGAATTCGGCGCCCGCGGACCCCACCTCGATGTCGGCCGAGATCTCCGGGACGACCGTGATCAACGGATCGGCAAGTTGGAGATCGATGGTGAGACGGAACTTCTGCGGGACGTAGTACGGATCGAGGGTCTGCGCACGCGTGACGCTCCGCAGTGCCGCATCGTACTCGCCGAGCGCGGAAAGAACAAAGCTCAGGTTGTAATGCGCTTCCGCGAAATCGGGGGCGTTTTCCACCGCCTTCGCGAACGCGTTCCGGGCGTCCTCAGCGCGGCCCAACTCGAGCAGCACCAACCCCAACCCGCTCCACGCTGGAGCGGCCTTGGGATCGGCAGTCAGTATCTGTTGATACGCCTGTAACGAGGGCTGCAACCGTTTCGATTTCAGGAACAGCAAACCCAGGTTGAGCCGTGGCGTGACCAGCGCCTTATCCGCGTCAATGGCGTCGCGGAAGTGCTCGCTCGCCTGCTCGAGCGCCCCTTCCTGGGCCAGTGTCACCCCCAAATTATTGAGCGCCAGCGCGTAGTCCGACTGGTGCTCCACCGCGGTGCGGTACGACGAAATGGCGTCCTCAGGTCGGCCGAGTTGGTGCAGCACCACCCCCCGCTCGTTCCACAGTTGTGGCCTGACCGGATCTTCCGAAACGAGTGTCTCATATAGATCCAACGCGGCGGCGTGCTCTGCTTTGAGCAGATGCACCTCGGCCATGGCATGCAGCACGGAACTCCGATCTTCGCCGTGGTCCAGCGCCAGGCGGTACTCCCGCAATGCGTCGTTGTAATACCCCTGTTCACGGAATGCCTTGCCGAGTTTGATGTGGGCGATGGCGCCTTGTTCACCGCCTTCGGAGGTGCGCTCCCCAGGCAAGCGGAACGGCCCGCTCTTGCGGTTCCCAATGTAGTGTTCGAGCGACAGGTTGATCCGCGCTCTGCCGAAGCTGGGGTTGAGTTGAATCGCCCTTTTGGTGGCCGCGCGCGCTTCGTCGTGCCGGCCGACCTCGCCAAGGAGAAACGCGATCAGATAGTGGGCCTCGGCATTGTCGGGATTCAATTCCGTGGCGCGTGTCAGCGCCTCGAGCGCCTCGGCCTGCTGCCCAAGATTGTACAGCACTTCGCCTAGATAAAACTGACCAACCGTGCTATCCGGTTCGAGCTCCACCGCCTTGCGAAACCACTCGGCGGCAGCATCGAGGTCCCTCCGTTGCTTTTCGGCAAGCCCCAGTTGGGTCAAGACCGCCACGTCGTCGGGACGCCGCGTCAACCACTCGGTGAACTCGGCGATCGCCCCATCGTATAGACCGAGGGTCGCGTACGCGCGTCCCAACTCCAATCGAGCGTCGCGCTCATCCGGATCTTGCCGCAAACGTTCGCGGAGTTCCGCGACCTTGCGGTCGTAGTAACCCGTGTCGGTGTACGCAATCTCGAGATTACGCTGAGCCACGGTCATTTTCGGATCGAGCTCCAGCGCAATCCGGAATCGCTCGATCGCTTCTTCGATCAGACCCTTTTTGAAATAGAAAACACCCAGGTTATTGTGCGCCCCGGCGTCGGAAGGATCGATGCGGCGAGCGAAGGACCGAAGGACGTCAGCCTGTCGTTCCACGGCCTGCGTCATACCGTCGAGCCGTCAGTCGACGCGAATCGCGTCGAAGATAACCTTGAGTGATGCCGAATCCGGCAAAAGCAGGAATTGACCACGCAGAGTATACCCGACCTTCTGGAAGGCGAAATCTGTCTGCACACACAACACGAAGTCGTGCTCCCGACCAAAGTTGAGATACGCGGTAGTGAGGACGGCGCCGGCCAGATCGACGACGAGGCTCGGAACCGAGGGCAGCAACATCATTCCCATGAAATCGGCCAGGGCGTTCATGTACGCACCGCCCAAAATGTTCGCCGCTTCCTTGACACTGGATTGTTCCATCTCACCGAATGTCTCGGTAGCACCAACCTCCCGTCTGTTGAGCAAGTCACACAACACGAGCGCTTCCGGTTCCGGCAGCATCAGGAGGGTGCGTCCCGTGAGATCGCCAAGCATGTGCATCAGGACTGCCACCACCGGGGCATCGGCGTCTCCCAGCAAGTCGGGAACGTTCTCGATCCCCGTGACGGTTAACTCCGGCACCGAAATCATGATGGATTGCTTGGTCAACTGCGACAGCGCGGTCGCTGCGTGTCCCGCGCCGATATTGGCGACCTCTTTTAGTGCGTCGAGCTGCAGCTCTTTGAGATTGCGAACGTCTTCCATTGAACCTTCTTTGTTAAACCAAACGTGGCGCGTCCAAGATCAATACCGGTTGGCCATCTCCTAGCAGGTTGCGGAAAAATTGATGGTGAGCCGCGTTTGTCCGGGTAACACGACGGTGTACCAGCGTGCGGTCCCCTATTACCGCCCCCGCGGTGCGGTCGGCGTGACGAATGCGGCCCACACTGCCCCATCAGGGGCTGCCTCCGGCCAGGGTCAGGGTGCGTATCCGCATCAGATTGTAGACCGCGGCCGTGAACGTAAACACCCACCCGACCCGCGGGGTCCCGCGATGTCGGAGTTTGCGTAACAACCCAATCGTCTTGCCCCACCCGTAGATCTCTTCCACTTTTTTGCGCTGCCGTTGACTGATCGCATAGCTGGGATGGCGCGTCGTCCGGCCATCCACCGCGCTCCGCAACCGCGTGCGGTGCACGTTCGGCGTGACGTGGGGCGTCCAGCCCAACGCCCGCAGCGTGTCGACAAACCCGCACCGATCATAACCCTTGTCCGCCCCCAACGTCCGACGCCGGGCCGTCGGCGGTAAGCTCCCCACCATCGCCAGCGCACTCGCACACTCCGCCTCGTAGCCGGGCTGCGTCACGTCGGTCGCCACCACGAGCCCGTGCCGATTATCCATCAACACACTCGCCAAGTACGCCAATTGCGCGCCTTGCCCCCCACTCTTCCGCGTCAACCGCGCCTCCGGGTCCGTCCGCGACGCATGCGTCGCATTCGTCCGTTTCTCCTGGCGAAACGTCACGCTCGGATTCCCCGGATCATCGTCCGTTGGCGGGCGGGTGCCGGCCTTCGGCTGAAAACTCTTCTGACTCGCCCACGCGTCCAGCAAGGTCCCGTCGACGGTGAAATGCTCATTCGACAACAACGCCCGCCGCTCCGCCTCCTGTAACACTTCGGCCAGAAACGCATCCGCGATGCCCCCCTCGACCAGCCGCGTCCGATTCTTCGTAAAGACCGTCGGCACCCACACCGCGTCGTCCAGATTCAACCCCACAAACCATCGGTACAGGATGTTGTAATCGAGCTGCTCCATCAGCTGCCGCTCGCTCCGGATCGTATACACCACCTGCAGCAATAACGCGCGTAACAAATGTTCCGGGGGAATCGACGGCCGGCCCCGCCGCGCGTACAGCCGGTCCAACTGCGGCGAGAGCCGGGCTAACACCGGGTCCACCAGCGCCCGCAGGGCGCGCAACGGATGGTCGGAGGGCACCCGATCCTCCGCACTGATATAGCTGAACAGCGCCGACTGATTCGTCTTGTTCCCGCGCATCGTGGCACTCCCATCGAGGTCCCTCTACGATAAGAACTTCCGGCTCGCGATGCTATCGTCCATTACCCGACTTTTTCCGCAACCTGCTAGTATCGTCGCCCCGCTGAAAATCGGGAGCGTCCCCTCGGGTGCATCGAATCCTTTGACAACGATTTCCCGTTGTCCTAGGAGGTGATCGACTACAAGCCCACCTCGGCGATCGCCGATCTCAAGGATAATGACCGGGCGGCGCCGAGAAACGGCGCCGTCCACACCGATCAGGCTTCGCAAGTGTACGACCGGAAGCACTTGCCCGCGCAACACCATGGCTTCTTTGCCATCGAGGTCGGTAGTCGCGGCGCCCTCGAAGTCCAGCGTCTCGTCGACGTGGGTCAGCGGAAGCGCGTATCGCTCCTCGCCAACACCAGCGAGCAAGGCCGGCATGATGGCCAGCGTGGGCGGTAGCCGGAGCGTAAACGTCGATCCCTGGCCGGGCTCGCTCTGAATCTCGAGCGAACCGCCGAGCGTCAGTAGTTGCGTTGCAACCACATCCAACCCCACTCCGCGCCCCGACAGCTCCGAGACCTCCTCGGCCGTGGAAAAACCCGGTCGCGACAGGACCGAAATCAGCAGGTCGTTGGTCAGCGTATCGATCTCCGAATCGACAAACCCGCGCCGCTTGGCGTCCTCCAGGATGCGGTCCCTATCGATTCCGCGGCCGTCATCCTTGACGCGAATCACCACCGTCGAGCGATCGCGGGCAGCGGAAAGTCAATTCGTCCCTCAGGCGGTTTGCCGGCCCCTTCCCGTTCCTCCGGTTTCTCGATGCCGTGATCGATCGCGTTACGCAGCAGGTGCACGAGGGGATCGCCGATCTCGTCCAGGAGGGCACGGTCCAGTTCGATCTCTTTGCCTTCGACATGCAGCGTCACCCGCTTGTTGAGTTGTCGCCCAACGTCTCGCACCAGGCGCGGGAAGCGATCGAAGACATGCCAAACCGGAGTCATCCGGGTCTCCATGATCTCGGTTTGCAATGCGCTCGAGAGGTGCGTCATCCGGAGCGCCACGTCTTCGAGATCCGGATCGGCGCGGTCGGCGGCAAGCTCGACCAACCGCCCACGCGCGGTTACCAGCTCCCCGATGAGATCCATGAGATTGTCGAAACGCTGCAGGTCCACGCGTATGTGACGGGTCTTCCTCCCCGTCGTCGTCTCCTCGGTGCGTGCCGCAGTCTGGCCCGCCTCGGATATTTCCACCGACTCGACGTCGCCGGCCGCGCGGACACGGGTCTCGACGACGGTGTCCGGGGCGTCTCCCGCGAGCCGGAACTCAAACGCTCCGTCGAACTCGTCTGCCTCCAACGCGGCTTCCGGCGGCCGCACGCCAGCCACCGTGCCCAGCTGCTCCATATTGCGGAGCACCAACGATGCCCGGGCTCCCCTGAGCGGAACATCCTGCCGGATCACCACGCGAATCGTACGACCGCCGAAAGCGGGTAGTTCGGCCGGTTCCTTCGGCGCGCGTGTCTTGCCTCGGGGTGTGCTCGGCTCCAACGCCAGCACCGCCTGATCGAGCTGATGAAGCAACCCGGCGGCGTCCACCGCGTCTTCCTCGCCGACCACCGAACGCTCCACCGCTTGTTCGAGCGCATCCGCGGACTGAAACAAGAGATCGAGGGTATCGGCGGGCACCGCTTTGCGGCGCTGTCTCAGCAGATCGAGAAGATTCTCGACTCGATGTGCGATGTTCGCCACCACGGCGTAGCCCATGGTCGCTGCCATTCCTTTGATCGTGTGCACGGCACGGAAAAGCGTCCCGACGGGCTCGGTGGCCTTTGGGTTCTTTTCCCAGGCCAGAAGTTGCTGATTGAGGGTACCGAGGTGCTCGCGGCTTTCGGCCAGGAAGAGCTCGGCGTACTTGGCCGGGTCCATGACCTACTCGAGGACTCGCTGAACTGCTTCGAGGACGCGCGACGGTTGGAAGGGTTTTACAACGAAGTCCTTGGCACCCGCCTGAATCGCCTCGATCACGAGTGCCTGCTGTCCCATCGCGCTGCACATCAAGACCTTCGCGCTGGGCGCGATCTTCACGATCTCGCGGACCGCGTCGATCCCTCCCATGTCGGGCATCACGATATCCATGGTGACGAGATCGGGATTCAACTCCTTGAAGCGCTCGACGGCTTGCGTGCCGGTTTCCGCTTCTCCCACGACTTCATAACCGGCCTGCGAAAGAATATCGCTGATCATGGTGCGCATGAAGATGGCATCATCACACACCAATACCGTATGACTCACAACCCCTCCTATACGAAAATCGAATTCATGAGCGCGTCGGTGTCCAGCATGGCGAAGAACTGTCCATCGTGCTGGCCAACCGCGCGCATAAACATCGCCTCAATTCCCGGCAACTCGTCGCGCTCGGCGAGGGTATCCTTCGACGCCGAGATCAGGTCGACAACTTCATCGACAACGAGACCAACAACTCGTGTGCCGAACTCGAGCAACACGAGTAAACCTTCACCGTCCCGCGGCGCTTGTCCCAGACATTTGCTCGCATCGACGAGCGTGACGATCCTGCTACGCACATTGACGACACCGATTACCTGTTCGGGCGCTCCCGGGATCCTTGTCGCCGGTGGCACCGATATGATCTCCTGCACCAACGAAGCGTCGACGGCGCATTGCACCGCTCCCACCCGAAAGACAAGGAGTCGAGCCCCCACGAGGTCGGCCATCTACGTGAAGAAGCGAAAATAGTCGAGCGCGGGAACCCCAGCAAGCAATTCCGTGACGCTGCTCGCCCGGGTTAGACACGTTCGCAGCTCCTCAGGCCATTCGGCTCGAAACTCCAGCGGCTCTCCCGACACCGGATGCGCAAACCGGAGTTCCGCCGCATGCAGTGCTTGATGCGGCGCCGCCCGCTCGACCGCCTCCGCGTGCGGGCGCTGCAAACCGGTCGCCCGGCGGGCGCCACCACCACCGTACACGGGGTCGCCCACCACCGGGTGACCGACGTGCGCCATGTGAACGCGGATTTGGTGCGTGCGACCCGACTCCAGGGAGACCCGCACCAGATCGCAGGCCTCGAACCTCGCGACTTGTTCCACCCGGCTGCGCGCCGGGCGGCCCGTTGCCACGACCATCATCCGCTTGCGCTCTCGGGGATGGCGGGCGATCGGTGCATCTATCACACCGTCGCGAATATGCCCCCACACGAGCGCCGCGTATCGCCGCTCAACTCGCCGCGCCGACAGGGCGCGCCCCAGCCGCCGATGCGCCTCGTCGGTCTTGGCCACCACCATCAACCCCGAGGTGTCCCTGTCCAACCGATGTACGATCCCTGCACGATCGCCGTCGGCGGGCGCCAGCGCCGTGCCGCGCGTCACCAAGGCATTCACCAGGGTATCCTGCCAATGCCCGGGGGCCGGGTGGACCACCAACCCGGCCGGTTTGTTCACGATCAGGAGGTGGTCGTCCTCGAAGGGGATGTCCAGGGGGATCGGATAGGGCTTGATCTCTCGGGGCGGTTGACGCTCCGGAAACGCCACCGTAATGGCGTCTCCCAGCGCCAGACGACGCCCGGCGCGGGCGACCGTGCCATTCACCGTTACCGCGCCCTCGCCGACGAGGCGTGCCGACTGCGTCCGAGAAATGGAGAGCTGGTCAGCAAGAAAACGGTCGAGCCGTTCGGCAGACTCCACCGTCACATGGATGGTGCGGGGATCGGGCACCTATGATGAGGCCTCGGCGGGATCCTGCCCGTCGCTGCGCTTGGCCGCATCCTCCTCTCTCCCCTCCATCCACAACACATACACCAACATCACCGCGCCGACCGTCACCGCCGAATCGGCGATATTGAACGTCGGCCAGCGATAGGCCCCGAAGCCGACATCGATGAAGTCCACCACACCTCTGGCGCTTCGCACCCGATCGACGAGATTCCCAACCGCCCCACCACACACCAATCCGAGCGCGGCCAATCGTAGCGCTTCTCCGGGCTTTGCGTGCCGCACCATCGATCCCAACACCGCAAGCGCGACCAGCGCGAGGACGAGGAAGACCCAACGCGAGTAGGGTCCGACATTGATCCCAAACGCCGCGCCGGTATTGAACACGAGTTGAAACGTCAACCAGTCGCCGATGATGGGGCGCGGTCGTGATGACAAATGCTGTACCGCCAACCATTTCGTGAAGACGTCCAGCGCCACGACGGTGCCGCCGATGGCCCAAAACTGCAAGCGACTAACGCCGTTGCTTTTCATCTTCTTCTTTGGCTTTGCATTTGATGCACAGTCGCGCATGCGGGAGCGCATCGAGTCGATCAAAGTCGATCGCTGCGCCGCAATCGTGGCACTGTCCGAATGTTTTCGGCGATCGGTAGAGCCGGCGCAAGGCTTCGTTCACATGCCACAAATAGCGACCCTCTTGTGACGCAAACAGGAACTGTTTTTCGCGCTCCATGGCATCGGTACCCTGATCGGCCATATGGAAGGAATACGAGGACAGGTCGCCGCCAGCTCCCTGCAAGGTCGAGCTGAACGACTCGTCATAGTGACCGAGTTCTTTGATGACCCGTTCTCGTTCTTCTAAAAGACGTTTCTCGAGGTGGTCCAATTGCCTCTTTTTCATTCCCTAGTTCACTCCCTTAAGACGCTGCTTCTTCACTCTCGAAACGCGCGAGCATCACCACTGCACTCCTTCCATCGAGATCTACAGCCTCCCGTACCTCGGGACCACTGAGTTCGTCACCAATTTCAAAGCGCCTGGCCAGCGTTTCGCCCGCGATAAAGGTGTCGAAGGCACGGGCCGCTGCCAAAACGTCATCCGTACCTGTAATCGCCAATGCAATCCGTGTAGTATAGTCGTACCCTGCGTCTTTTCGTAGACGCTGCACCCGATTCACCAGCTCGCGCGCCAAGCCTTCCTGGCGGAGATCTATCGAGATCTCGGGGTTGAGCGCAACAACGAGGGCCCCGTCGGCCTGCACGAGCCAATCGGTCGCCACGTCGCGCGCGACGACCACATCTTCCGGACGGTATTCGAACGTCGTCCCATCAACCGCGAGCGTAACGGTCGTACCGTTTTCCAGCTCCATGAGCTGCTCGGGTCCGAGGTGTTGAACGGCAGCTGCGGCCAGCGGCGTTTGTTTCCCGTACACCTTGCCGAGCGATCGGAAATTCGGTTTACCCTTGAGCGTCACCAGCTCGGCATCGGACGCCACGACCGTGACCGACTTGACATTCACTTCGCGCGCGAGCAGCGGGAGACAGGCATCGAACGCCGATCCTGTCATCGCAGCCGGTGCGGCGACGCGAAGCTCGGCGAGCGGTTGCCGTGTCCGCAACGCCGCGACGTCGCGGACGTTCCTCGTCATAGACGCTAGGCGGCGCACCGTCGCCATCGCATCGTCGAGCTCGGGTTGATTGCCGGCTGCCTGTTCGGGGAACGTGGCCAAGTGGACTGAGGTGCCGGTCAACCGCCGGTGGATGGCGTCACTCACGAACGGCGCCGCCGGAGCGAGGAGACGAGCGACCGTGACGAGAGCATCGTACAACGTCGCGACGGCAGCGGGATCCGCCGAGGCGTCCGGCGCCCAAAACCGCGATCGGTTCAATCGCACGTACCAGAGCGAAAGGTCGTTGTCACAAAAGTCCATCACCGTGCGTGTTCCACTGGTGACGTCGAAGTTGGACCAAGCCGTATTCACGTCGCGCACCACCGCGGCGACGCGACTCGACAACCAGCGGTCGATGACCGGACGGTCTTCGATCGGCAGAGCGTGGTCGATCAGCGCTTGGTCGGCGTAGCGCGCAAAAAAGTCATATGTGTTGCGAAGACGATTCAAGAATCCGCCGGCAACCTCCGGAATAGTGCGCAGATCGAACCGTTTCGGCAGCCACACCTGGCTCGAGGCCAAAAAGTAGAGTCGGACGGCATCGGCACCGAACTGTTCCACCGCCTCCCAGGGATCTACCACGTTCCCGATGCGCTTCGACATCTTGCCGCCCTTGGCATCGAGCAGGAGGCCGTTGACGATCACGTTGCGATAGGCGCCGGTATTGCTCACCCCCGCCGCTATGGCAAGCAAAGAGTAGAACCACCCCCGCGTCTGATCCAGACCCTCGCAGATGTAGTCAGCTGGGAAGTGTTTCTCGAACTTCTTCTCGTTTTCAAACGGATAATGCCACTGCGCGTACGGCATCGCTCCGGAATCGAACCAGGCATCGATGACTTCAGGCACGCGACGCATGGCGCCATCGCAGGCATTGCATGAAAACTCGAAGTCGTCGATACCCGGCTTATGCGGATCGAAGTCGGGTGGCAGCTCGCGACCCCACCGTTCGGCCAGTTCGGCATACGACCCAATAACCACTAACTCGTCACATGAGTCGCACTTCCATGCCGGCAGTGGCGTTCCCCAAAAACGGTCCCGCGACAACGCCCAATCCACGTTGTTCTCGAGCCACTCGCCGAACCGACCCGACCCGACTTCCGGAGGATACCAGTGCACGTCGTGGTTGTACGCCAACATCTCGTTGCGGAACGCCGTCGTTCGCACGAACCAAGACCGCCGAGCGTAGTAGATCAACGGCGAATCGCACCGCCAGCAGAACGGGTACGTGTGTTCGTAACCCTGTGGCTCGTACCGGCCAAACAGCTTCCCTTCTTCTTCGAGGCGCGCCGCGATGGGATCGTTTGCTTCGAATACGGTCACGCCGTTGATGGCATCCCACTTCGTTTCGTTAAACCGGTTTTGTGCATCAACCGGGTTCACGAACGCCATACTCTCGCGCTGGATCGTATCGTAATCGTCCGCCCCAAACGCTGGGGCCATGTGCACGATGCCGGTGCCCTCTTCCCGGGTGACAAAATCTCCCGCGACCACGCGAAAGGCTTTATCAGCGTCCACCTCGACAACATCGAGCAATTGCTCGTAGTGTAGTCCCACGAGTTCCGTACCACGGAATTCGGAAACCGTCGGAAAGCTCCCCAAAGGTTTTCCGTGCGTTGCGCCAGGCACGCTCTTCGAATCGGCGATGGTCTTCTCGACGATCAGGTGGGTTCCCTCGACATCGATCTCGACATACTGGAAATCGGGGTTGACCGCGACGGCAACGTTTGAGGGCAGGGTCCACGGGGTGGTCGTCCACACAAGGAGATGACGCGGCGTCGAACTCGCACCGCCGTTCTCCTGTAGACGGAACAGCGCGTAGATCGATGGACTCTTGTGGGTATCGTACCCCATGGCGAGCTCGTGGCTCGAGAGCGCCGTACCACACCGCCCACAGTAGGGCAAGACCTTGTGACCTTCGTACAGCAAATCCTTCGTCCAAAGCTGTTTGAGCAGCCACCACACCGACTCGATGTATTCGTTTGTATACGTGATATATGGATTATCGTAGTCGAGCCAATAACCGATCCGATCCGACAACGACTCCCAATCGTTTTTGTAACGAAAGACACTTTCGCGGCATTGACGGTTGAACTCCGCCACGCCGAACTTTTCAATGTCGGTCTTGCCGTTGATGTTGAGCTCCTTCTCAACCTCGATCTCCACCGGGAGCCCGTGCGTATCCCAGCCGGCGATCCTCGTCACCGATCTTCCTTTCAACGCTTGGTATCGGCACACGAGATCCTTGATCGTCCTTGAGAAGACGCTATGAATCCCCGGCTGCCCGTTGGCGGTGGGCGGGCCTTCATAAAACACAAACGGCGGTGCGTCTTTGGTGGCGTCGAGTGTTTGATGAAACAAATCCTCGGTTCGCCATTGTTCGAGTAACTCTTGCTCCAATTCGTTGGCGCTGCCGGCGGGGAGACGTTCGTACGTCATTAAGCCATCCGCTCCAAGACGGTGCTGACCAGCCGGGTCAAATCGGGTTCGGCCGCCGCCGCGGTAGCGATGATCTGCGCCACGTCGACCGGCTCCAATGCATCGGGCAAGCACGCGTCGGTGATGATCGAAAGACCCAACACACGCATGCTCATGTGCACGGCGGCGATGACTTCGGGCACCGTGGACATGCCGACCACGTCAGCTCCGATACCGCGCAGGAACCGATACTCTGCCCGCGTCTCGAGGTTGGGGCCCGTCACCGCGACGTACACACCCTCGCGCAGCACGATGTGCATATCGCGCGCAACGTTGCGCGCAAGGTCGCGCAGTTCCGGATCGTAGGGTTCGGACATGTCTGGAAAACGGGGGCCCAGCGACTCGTCGTTCTCTCCGATGAGAGGGCTGTCGCCCAAGAGGTTGATATGATCGGCCAGCAACATCAACTCGCCCGGCTTCCACAGCGGGTGCATACCGCCGCAGGCGTTCGACACGACCAGCGTTTTCGCTCCCAGCCCATGTAGCACACGCACGGGAAACACAATCTGCCGCATCGTATAACCCTCATACCGGTGGAACCGGCCCTGCATCGCCACGACCCTCTTGCCACCGAGGTTACCGAACAAGAGCCGGCCCGCGTGACTCTCCACCGTGGAACGGGCGAACCCCGGAAGATCCTCGTACGCGATCTCGGCTTTCACCTCGATTTCATTGGCAAGTCCACCGAGACCGGTTCCGAGTACCACCGCAACATCGGGTTGGAAATCGGTTTTCGCACGTACCACGTCCACCGCACCCGCAATGGCGCGCGACAATTCGGTTTCGCTCATTGCTCCTCTAGTGCCGCGCCAGGTGCACGAGCCTTCGGCAAGCGCTGGCCAGTCAACGCCTCCGACGGCGGGATCGAGATTCGCGGTCCGGTTGCCGCCGGATTGACCGCCTGGTTCACTTGGCTGCCGTTCCGCTGCTGCGCTTCGACCGCCTCCACCTCCGCCATGTTCCGTTCCAGCAAGGTGCGAAACGCTGCCAGATACGCGTTCAATTGTCGCCGCGTCGCCTCGATATCTCGCCGCACAGCCTTTTCCGCCAATCGTGCGTCGTTCAGCATCGTGTCGCCCTCGATCCGCGCCTGTTGGATGATCACTTCGGCCTGGCTATTCGCGCGTTGCCCGGCTTCGTGGCGAAGCTGCTCCGCCACCACAAGCGCTTCGCTCATCGCCTTTTCGCGCTCACGAAACGTCTTGAGCTGCTCGCGGAAATTCCGAACTTGCTCCTCCGACACGGCCTTCTCGCGCAATAGACGCTCGACTTCAGCGGCGATACGCTCGCGAAAATCTTCCACGGCGGCTGGATCGTACCCCCGCACCGTGCGGCGAAACTGCTGCGTCCGGATGTCCAGAGGTGTGAGATTGAAATTATCTTCTGTCATCGTTGTCGCTCCCCGAAGAGGACCGTGCCCAACCGTACCATCGTCGCACCCTCAGCCACGGCAGCGCGGAAATCACCCGACATACCCATCGACAGCTCGGGCAACTCCAGACCGCGCGATACCAAACCATCCCGCACCGTTCGCAGACCGCGGAAGGTGTCCCGCTGGATCTTTTCATCGCCGCTCAGCGGCGCCATCGTCATCAGTCCCTCCAACCGCAACTCCCGCATCTCGGCAATCTGATGCGCCAACTCCCCTGCTTCGTCCAGCGCGCAACCACTCTTTTGCCCTTCGCCTGCGACGTTCACCTGCATCAACGTGCGCAGGGGCTCCACCGGCGAGCCTGCCTCCGATCGGTGACGCAACGCCCGCGTCAGCGCCTCCGCGACCTTGAGCGAGTCGACGGAGTGCACGACCGCAAAGTTCCCGGGTACGAACTTGGCCTTGTTGGATTGCAGATGGCCGATGAGATGCCAGCGGAGAGAGAAGTCCCCGCCACGCTCGCGTTTTTGGATGGCCTCCTGGACCCGATTCTCACCAATGTCTTCGATCCCCGCTGCCTGGGCCGCGGCGAGGGCCTCCACTGGATGTCCCTTGGTCACCGCAATGACGCGGACCCGTTGTAACACACCCTCCGCGCATCGTACCCCTTCTATCTCCTCACGGAGGCGCGCCAGGTTGTCGCGAACAAGCGCAAAGTCCATAGCCTTTTAATTTAAGGGGATGGGGAAGGAGGAAGAAGTGAGGGACGTGAGACGTGAGACGTGAGAGGTGAGGGGGCCCAACCCCACCCCGCTGGGGGCTGGGAGGGGCCTTCTCACGTCTCACGTCTCACCTCTCACGATTCGTATCTCGCAGCAGGCTTTCGGGCTGTTCTCCCACTGGCAGGAGGCTGTCGAATAGCTCGAGCGGCACGATTTCCGGAACGTCGGTGCCCGTGCTCACACCGATCCTCGCCAAGAGTCTCTTGATTGCCGGGTTTGGCGACAGATGGTATGCGCGCAGGAAGTTTTCGGTCGTTTTTTGATTGTCACCCAACGACTCATACGCGCCGCCCAACACGAGAAACGGGATGCTCAGATTCCCGGCGATGTTCCGGCTCGTCGGATCAAGCTTGAGCGAATCCACATCGAACAGTCCGGCATAATCGTAGATTTCCCACGCCAGTGAATCTGTGCGCGGCATGTCGACCGGTACCCAGAGACCCGGGGCGAGCCGACTGATATCCGGTTCCTCCGCCACGTACAACCGCAGCGCCAATCCTTGCTGAACCAGGTAGTTGTCCAACCCCAACCAGTTGCTGCTCCCGGCAGTGGTCGACCAATAAATGGGTCGTTGTTCGGCATTCTCGATGATGAGCCGGAGCATCAGCCAATCTTTGGTATACAGGGCGGAATTCGAAGGAAACGCGTGCCGAATGCGTCCGACGACAAACGGCACGGTATCACGCAACAGCTGTGGTACCATTTGGGTGTCGATGACCTCATCGGACAACGAGTGCAGCCGACCGGGAGGGGTTTCCGGCGCCTGCTCCGCGAACCACGGTGCCTGTTCCGGATCGAACGGTCGCACGGGATTGTCACGCAGCTGTTTGATGTACCAATTCGTGTTCCCCAACGACAGGTTCACGACCGAAACATCTTGCCGGATCTCTTCGACCTCTTGAGCATACCAAAGAGGGAACGTGTCGTTATCACCGTTTGTGAAGATGATCCCGTACGGCTCGGCAGATTGCAGCAGGTTGCGCGCAAAGTCCAACGCCAATCCGGCTTCCGGACCGTGCCGCCGGCTTGCAGCTTGAAAGTTCAGAACGAACGGACCCAGCGCGAAGACAAACACCATGGGCGCCATCTTCAGGATCTTCGGCATCGACGTGCGATCCCCTGCAAACGCACCCTCGAGCTTTTCGCGCGCGAGACAATAGAGGCCGGCGAGCCCAATACCGGTGAACAGCCCCCACATTTGAAACGAGATCAAGAAGAAGTAATCCCGCTCCCGTACCTCGTGCATGTTGAAGTCACTGTACTGATCGAATCCGATCGAGAAGCCCGGCTTGAAGTTCATGTATCCGACGAGGGCCGGACCCGTGATCAGGAAGATCAACAGCAACAACCAAAAGACGGATCGATCTTTTGATCGCAACAGCGTAGCGCCGTAAATACCCAACGACGTGAACACCATCGTGAACGGCAGCCGCGCACGAGCGAAGCCGGAATCCGTGGTCGAGAGACTGTTGGACCACTGCCAATCGAAATACTGCAGGTAGTTGAGAATTTGCAGCCACATCAACCCGAATGTTCTTCCCGGATTCCCTGGGCCTGACGGGTACATCGGATTATCGGTGGGCAAACGCGGAGGGTATTGCTCGCGTCGGATCACCGCCAACAGCGATTCCCACGTCGAAGGGTCGGCCTCGTTGATCATCGGGTTGAGACCGGCACGGATATAGAGATATGCGTACGTCGAGGCCCCTACCGCCGCGATCCCCACGACGCATGCCGTAAAGAGCGCGCCGCCGGTGCTGATGGCAAACACCGCCGCGGCGACGAACACCAACCCGGCAAATGTTAAGATGGCCGTGCTACCCAAACCGCTCCCGATGAGGACCGCCCAGATGCCGCCGACCACCGCCCATTGCGCCCATTCGACTGCTCGATCGGCATCATTGGGGAGCGGCTCGGTCTTGAGCACGTGCCACATGTATCCGACGAGCGCAGGGCCGACCAGCAGTGCCAACAGGTGGTTGCCGAGCGAAAACGCGCCGAGGTAAACGATGAGCAGCAGCAAGTGCGCTGCACGTGAGGTGCCACGATGTTTGCGCCACAACGTGGCGAGCCAGGCGACGCACGCGATGGTGAACGAGGCGACCATGTAGACTTCGGCCTCGTTGGAGTTTTGCCAGACGGTGAACACGAAGGCGGACATGAGGGCCGCCGACGCCGCACCACCAAGGACGAAGACGATATTTCCAGCATCGGTATCGCTGTTCCAACGCCGGCGGAGGGCGCTCGCGACAACGAGAAACATCAGACTAGCGGCGCCTGCGCTAAACAGCGCGCTCATGAAATTCACGCGATAGGCGAAGCTGCCAACCGGAAACCACGAACCCCACACATTCGACATCATCACGAACGCCGGCGTTCCAGGCGGGTGGGGTACTCCAAGAATTTTCGCGGCGGCGAGAAATTCGCCGGCATCCCAAAACGTCACCGTCGGCGAAAGCGTCACGACGTATCCAATCAACACGACAACGAACACGGCGATCGCGGTCCGGAACTGTACGCGAGCGAACCACGCCTCGCTCTCGATACCCGGTTGGCTCACTGTATTGGGTCCGTTCGACATAGCCTCATGATGGTATTGGCGAAGCGTCAGCTTGCTCCGTGGCACTCGTCGGATCGATCGAGGGCCACGTCTGCCCGGCGAGTACTTCTTGCAATTGTTGCGGCGTCACACCTCGATGCAGCAGACCTCGAATGGCTATCGAAACCTTCGACGTCTCCTCCGAAACGACGAGCACGATTGCGTCGGTTTCTTCCGACAACCCGAGCGCCGCACGATGCCGGGTACCTAGCGATTTGTCCTCCACCGGAAACTGCGTCAGCGGCAGCACACACCCCGCCGCAATAATGCCATCGCCGCGAATCATCACCGCGCCGTCGTGCAACGGCGAATACGGAGTGAAGATCGTCGTCAAGAGATCGGCCGAGACACGAGCATGCATCTCTTTGCCGGACTCCAAATAATCGTTCAACGAAACTTCCGCCTCGATGGCGATAATGGCACCGATCCCTCTTCGCGACAGGCGCTCCACCGCTTCGACGATTTCGTCGATCACGCCCTCTGTTTCACTTTGGCCCAAGAATCTCATCACACGCGAACGCCCGAGGCGCGACAACGCATGGCGCAGTTCAGGCTGAAACACCACGACCGCGGCGAACGTCCCGTATGCGAACACGATGCTCAGGAGAGATGTAATCATCCCGAAGTTGAGCAGCAGTGCCGCGAAATACACCAACCCGAGCACAATGAGCCCCACCAAGATCTGCAGCGCTCGTGTACCAACCAAGAAAAGCAACGCACGGTACAAGACGTACGCGACGATCAGGATCTCGATGATGTCCCGAAACCCCGGAATCAGGAATCGAAATTGCTCGAGGGACATGTCGGTTCTCGGACGGCGTGCGCAATCTGCAGCGCTTCACACACGCGTGAAACATCATGCACCCGAAACAGCTTGGCGCCGAGCGCATAGGCCGCGACACAGGCCGCGGCGGTGGCGTTGTCCCGATTGGCCACATCGGCGCCGACGACGTGGCCCAAAAAACGCTTGCGAGAGGGCCCGACCATGACCGGAAAACCGAGCGCCGCTATCGCCGCCAACCCGCGCAGCACAGCGTAATTGTGTTCCGGACGTTTTGCAAATCCCAATCCCGGATCGATCACGATGCGCTCCCCACCCGCCCCGCGCTCTTCGGCAATCCGGACCGCTCCTTCGAGCTCTTCGACCACCTCGGAGACCACGTCTTCGTATTCCGCGTGCTCATACGTAGCCATCTCCCCAAACGGGCCACGCGAGTGCATCAAGATCAGTCCCGCACCGTATTCGGCACAGACGGACGCGATGTCGGCGTCGAATCGAAGACCCGAAACGTCGTTCAGCGCCCACGCCCCACCGTCCAGCGCCCGGCAACCGGTTTCGGCGTTCACGGTATCCACACTGATCGCCACAGAGGGGAACTGTCGAGTAAGTGACAACAGAACCGGCTCGAGCCGATGCCACTCCTCGGCTTGATCGAGACGGTCCGCCACACCGGGCCTGGTGGATTCTGCACCGATGTCGATCATGCGGGCGCCGGCCTCGATCATATGCTCGGCGTGACGGATTGCGTCATCCGCGTCTGCGAACCGACCGCCATCGCTGAAAGAATCGGGCGTCACGTTGAGGATGCCCACGACGGCGGGTCGCTCGAGAGAAATGCTCCCGCGGTGTGTACCCCACGCGGCGGGCGGCTCCAGCCTGTTGCGCGGCAGTCGCCCGATTTCTTCGGCGGTATCCTCCGCGACGTGCGACCCCCCCGGGCGGCTCATGCTATACACTGTCCCAGCGGAGGGCCCAGCCGTCGCCAGTGAAACATTCCAACCCTTGCCGACACGCGGCTTCGCCGAGCACAGCGCGGTCCGCGCCGGTCACCGCGTCAAACAATAATGCGATAAGACCGACCCCCTTGGAGGCAAAGTCGGCGCGACGGGGGTCACGGCCCCGTCGCGCCGACGCTTCACGTATTGCGGATGGTTCTCGCGGAGTGAGGGCGTTGACCCTCACGCGCCCGCGGGTTTCGGAGGTGGGGTCCCGAGAACCGGGCCCGGCCCGGCCGGCCGTGACGCCTCACCGCTGGGAAGGGCAGGAGGGGTTTCCGATGGGTCAATCACCGCTACTGGTGGCGGGAGCTCTTTGCCGGCGACGATCAGTTCGACGGCATTCCGCTCCAACGTCTCCCGCTCCAATAGTGCATTGGCCATAGCGTGGAGCACATCCATGTTGTTCGTCAGGATGTTGGTAGCCTGCTTGTAGGCCTCATCGACCAGTTTCTTGATCTCGCTGTCGACCGTCTCAGCGAGCTTGGCCGAAACCTCGTGACGCTGCGATATCTCGCGCCCGAGAAAAATCTGATGCTCGCGCTCGCCCACGGCCACCAGGCCCACCACGTCACTCATCCCGAATTGTGTGACCATGCGACGCGCCATCTCGGTAGCCTGCTGAATGTCCTGCGCGGCTCCGGTCGTCACCTTCGACGTACCGAAGATCAGCTCTTCGGACACCCGCCCACCATACGCCATCGCCAGCTTGCCGAGCATGTACTCGCGCGTGTGATTGTGCCGATCTTGCTCCGGCAAGGCAAAAGTCAACCCGAGCGCACGACCGCGCGGAACGATGGTGACCTTATGAACCGGATCCTGTCCCGGCATCAGCAAGTTGACGATCGCATGACCAGCTTCGTGATAGGCCGTGAGTTTCCGCTCTTCATCGGACAACACCATGCTCTTGCGCTCGATGCCGAGCATGACCTTGTCTTTTGCGTCCTCGAGATCATGCATGTCCACTCGCTGCTTGTTCCGTCTTGCAGCGAGGAGCGCAGCCTCGTTGAGGATATTGGCGAGATCGGCGCCGGCGAGACCAGGCGTCGACTTTGCGGTGGTTTTGAGGTTGACCGAATCGTCCAGCGGGATCTTGCGTGCGTGCACCTTGAGGATCATTTCGCGACCGCGAATGTCGGGCATGTCAACCACGACCTGACGATCGAAACGTCCGGGGCGAAGCAACGCCGGATCGAGAACGTCGGGACGGTTGGTTGCGGCGATGAGGATGACTCCCTCGTTCGACTCGAACCCGTCCATCTCGACCAGCAGCTGATTGAGGGTTTGCTCGCGCTCGTCGTGCCCGCCGCCGAGCCCGGCCCCGCGGTGCCGCCCGACCGCATCGATCTCATCGATGAAAATGATGCACGGCGCGTGCGCCTTACCTTGCTCGAACAAATCACGCACTCGTGACGCACCCACGCCGACGAACATCTCCACGAAATCGGATCCCGACATCGAGAAGAACGGACGAGCCGCTTCCCCCGCCACGGCTCTGGCCAGCAGCGTCTTCCCCGTACCGGGCGGGCCCACCAGCAACACACCCTTAGGGAGCCGGCCTCCCAGCCGCTGGTATTTCGGAGGGTCCTTCAGAAACTCGATGATTTCCTGCAGCTCGTTTTTGGCCTCGTCGGCACCTGCGACGTCCGCAAACGTCACCTTCGGGGTGTCACCCGTGAGGAGTTTGGCCTTGGAGCGTCCGAACTGGAACGCACGGTTGCCACCCTGTTGGACCTGCCGGAAAAAGAAGATCCACAGGCCGATCAGAATGATCCACGGCAACAGGTTCAGAAAAATGCTCCCGAACGACGGCCGGGGAATCTTGCCGGTGATCTCGACTTCCTCCTCTTCGAGTCGGACCAGCAATTGCTCTGAGTCCTGGATCGGGAGCACGACGCTGAACTCCTGAATGCTACGGCCTTCCATTCCGATCGCGCGTTTGAACTCACCCTGCACAAACTTACCGTCGGTAATCTCGACGGTTGCAACGTTGCCGTCATCCAATTGCACGCGAAACGTGGTGTAGGGAATTTCCTGGTGCTCGTCCCGTCGTGAAACGGTCATTCTATAGAACGCAACCGACAGGAGCACGATGAGCATCCAGAACACCAGATTCTTGCTGGTCGAGTTCCAGTTCATCTTGCCCTTCGGTGGCGTAGATCGGTCAGCCATTCGCTATTCCTCAATCGTCGCAATATACGGCAAATGTCGAAAGTCTTCTGCGTGATCCAAACCATAACCCACCAAGAAAGCGTGGGGTGCATCGAACCCGATAAACCGCGGCTCGACCTCCAGATCCGGGGCCTTCCGTTTGTGAAGCAACGTGCATGCCGCGAGGCTCTTCGGATGCCGCTTAGCTATTAAACGACAAACATGATTCAGCGTGTTCCCGGAATCGACGATGTCCTCGACGAGCAGTATGTGCCTCCCCTTTAACTGGGTCTCCGGATCATATAACAAACGTACCGCCCCCGACGACACCTTCCCAGTGCCGTAAGACGTGGCGACAAGGAAATCGACCTTGTGCGGCCGCGAGATCTTCCTGACCAAATCGGCGACGAAGATGAAACTGCCCTTCAACAGACCGATGACCAGGAGATCCTCACCGTCATAAAACCCAGCTATCTCGCTGCCCAACTCCGCAACGCGCCGAGCGATCGTCTGCTCGTCGAACACCACGCAGGCGATATTCCGTCCCACTCAGGGTGCCTCCTCGGGCGCGACTTCGAGGAGAATCGCGGCATCTCCCACCGCCGGAACGGCCACGCCGGACCGGCAGATGCCCGGTAGCCAAATGACGCTTTCGCCACGGATGAGCAATGGGAACGATCGCCGCTGCGAACGTGGAATCCGCTGTTCCATCAAGACACGACTCACCCTGCGGTGACCGACACCTCCTAACGGCAGGATCCGGTCGCCCGGTTCCAGCCCACGAACTTCGCCCTCCCCTTCGGTCACCCACGTGACGGCCGCGTCTCGCGCCGGCCTACCGGCACGGCCACGGCGCCAGCGAATCTCCCAATTCCCCCATTTTACGCGCCCGTCGTCGCCACCGCCCCAGCGCACTGTGCTACGGTCGGAGGCCACCGGAGGTTCCCTTAATATAAAGATCCGCAGCCTCCCAAACGCCGTTTCTGCCACCCAATGTTGTCCCAACTCGAATCGCTTGCCGCTGTCGGCGCGGCGCGCAAACGCCCAAAGCTTGGCGGCCCGGCGAGGCCCAACGACGCAGCCCGCCTCCCGGGCCGCCGCGCGAAGGAGTGCCGGGGCCAAGGGCCCGTCGTAACGAAGCAGCCCGGCCAGATCCACCTCCGCCACCCCATGAGCCGTGTGGAAATCGACATCGGGGAGCGAGCACAACGCAGCCGCCCAGGCGGCTCGCTCGTCGGCCGCATGGCGGGCAACGTCCAATAAGTGGTCTTCCACCTCGTCACCAAACCGATCGCGCACCACCGGCAACAGTTCGCCGCGAATCCACGAACGGTGGTGCTGCAAATCGACATTGGCCGGATCGGTGTGCACCGGGTGACCCTTTCCCGACTCGTGGAGCCAGCCCTCCAACTCCGCCTTTCGAAACGGCAACAGTGGCCTCACCAACCCGTCGGGTCCACGCGCCGCAATGCCGGCCAGTCCCGCCATGCCCGTGCCTCGAAACAATCTGAACAGCACCGTTTCGACCTGATCGTCCGCGTGATGGGCGGTGACGAGATACCGCGCGCCGAGCCTTTGCTGCCAAGCCCGCAACTCCCCATAGCGGGCCCGTCTGGCCTGCGTTTCCGACGCGTCCGCGCCCAACCGCAGCACCGACAGATATCCTCGAAGCTCGTGTTGCACCGCCAAACCCAGCACCTGCTCGGCCACGTCGGGACTCTCCTCCGCAATGCCGTGATCGACATGCACGACGGCCAGACGCATCCCGAAACCGGGCGCCACGCAAGCCATGAGATCGAGCATGGCGACCGAGTCAGAGCCTCCACTCACCGCAAGCAACGCGAGGCCGGGTTCTGGGAAGAGGCCAGCTGCTTGGAGATGCTGGCGAAGCCGGTTTGTCAGGTCATTTCTTCGCATAGGCTGGAAAGATGGGGGACAGGGGCGGGGAACGGGAGTCGGGGGTCGGGGGTCGGGGGTCGGGGCTTGATACCCATGGAGCAACACCCGACTCCCGACTCCCGTCCTAGGGTTCCGGCTCCGCCTTCTTCTTGGCCTCGGAGAGGAATGCCGGCTTCACGTCGAGCAGATGGGACAACTTCCGCATGAGGTAGGTCTCGTGCTTGGCGACGACACCGTCGGCATAGACGAGTCCCCATAGCGACTCGAGCAACACCATTTTTTGCGCGGGTGAATAGTGCTCGGTGATGAGCCGGGTGAACTGATGCAGGTCGCTTCCGCGGCGGCGCTCCTTGTCGGAAAACTCGATGAGTTGACGAGCCGTCTCGGGCTCCAAACCGAAGTGGCGTTGTACCGCGTTTTCCAGATGCGCCCGTTCCGATTCGGCGAACTCGTCGTCGGCGTACGCGATCTCCAGCAGCAACGCGCAGGCGGCGACTTGGAGTGAGGGGTGACCCGCTGTGGGCTCACCACTTTCGTCGGCGACCTCGGGAGCCGCCATTTTGTCGGAGAAGAACGATTTTAGGGCGTCGAGCATTGCTGGGTTACCGGTTTCAGGTTTCAGGTTTCAGGACGGTTACCGGTTACCGGTTATCGGTCACCGGTCACCGGTCACCGGATTACGCGTCCCAGCGTTCTCTTGCACTACGTCCTCAAAACTCTTTCGCTTCAAATCCGGTACCATGGCGCCTTCGGCGGGATAACCTACCGGAAAGAGAATATACGGTTTTTCATTTGGCGGCCGGTTCAACAGCTCCGACAGGAAGCCCATCGGGCTCGGCGTGTGGGTCAATGTCACCAGTCCCATAGTGTGAAGCGCGGCGATGAACAGTCCGCAGGCGATTCCGACGCTCTCGTTCACGTAATAGTTCGTGATCTTGTCACTTTCTTCATTCATGCCGTACGACTCTTTGAACACCACGACCAGGTACGGCGCATCCTCCAAGAAGGGTTTGTCCCCGGTGGTCCCCAACGGTGCGAGGGCCTGGAGCCATTCCGGAGGAAAGCGGTTGTCGTAGTTCTCTTTTTCCTCTTCCTCTGCCGCTTCGCGAATGGCTTTCTTGAGATCGGCATCATCGACGAGGACGAACCGCCACGGTTGGTGATGGGCGCCAGACGGCGCGGATGCCGCCGTCTTGATGGCAAGCTCGACACACTCTCGCGGTGGGGCCTCGGTCGAAAAATCACGCACCGAGCGGCGCCGATTCATGAGGTCGAAAAATTCCCGGCCGCGGAGTACCGAGGTGTTGGCGTTCAGGGGCTCGAACTCGTAAGGTATTGGTTTGTAAGGAGTTGTGGCCATTTAAGGTCTCCCATGAACTTGGGAGTCTAGGCCGGGCACCACGCGAACGCAAACCGCGAGATCAGCGCTGTCAGGTGAGGATGCCGGTGGTGATCACGGCGAGAATGGTACCCGTCCACAGAACGACCATCCATTTGAGCACATCGGTAAACTTGTCGGAGACTTCGGTCCGGAAATCGGCGAACTGTTCCTTGGTAACAAAACCGGTACCCATCGCATTCATCTCGGTACACATCGCGTCCAGCCCTGCTCGCAGCGCGCTAATCTCCGCCCGCAGACCGCCCATCTCTCCACCCAGCTCCGCCTTCAACCCGCTCATCTCTCCACCCATCTCCACCCGCAGCCCGTCCATCTCGGCCCGCAAACTGTCCCGCAAGCCGTTCAGTCCCTTCTCCAACTTGGCGTCGAACCTGCCTTCGAGTCGAGCCAGGAGTTCCGCCATTCGGCGCTCCATTCTCGCCTCGGACTGCGCCAGGCGCTCGCCCATTTTGGCGTCGAAGCGCTGGAAGTTGCGGTCGTTTAGCTCTCGCAAGTCCAGCCGGTAGGTAGCGTCCACTTGATTGAACCAGTCCACCAACTCGTTGGCGACGCTCTCACCGAGGGCGTCGTAGAATTGTTTCGACAGTTTTGCCGTCACAGGCATTGGGCGGACCTCTAGCAGGTTGCGGAAAAATTCATGGTGGGCCGCGTTTGTCCGGGTAACACGACGGTGTACCAGCGTGCGGTCCCCTATTACCGCCCCCGCGGTGCGGTCGGCGTGACGAATGCGGCCCACACTGCCCCATCAGGGGCTGCCTCCGGCCAGGGTCAGGGTGCGTATCCGCATCAGATTGTAGACCGCGGCCGTAAACGTAAACACCCACCCGACCCGCGGGGTCCCGCGATGTCGGAGTTTGCGTAACAACCCAATCGTCTTGCCCCACCCGTAGATCTCTTCCACTTTTTTGCGCTGCCGTTGACTGATCGCATAGCTGGGATGGCGCGTCGTCCGGCCATCCACCGCGCTCCGCAACCGCGTGCGGTGCACGTTCGGCGTGACGTGGGGCGTCCAGCCCAACGCCCGCAGCGTGTCGACAAACCCGCACCGATCATAACCCTTGTCCGCCCCCAACGTCCGACGCCGGGCCGTCGGCGGTAAGCTCCCCACCATCGCCAGCGCACTCGCACACTCCGCCTCGTAGCCGGGCTGCGTCACGTCGGTCGCCACCACGAGCCCGTGCCGATTATCCATCAACACACTCGCCAAGTACGCCAATTGCGCGCCTTGCCCCCCACTCTTCCGCGTCAACCGCGCCTCCGGGTCCGTCCGCGACGCATGCGTCGCATTCGTCCGTTTCTCCTGGCGAAACGTCACGCTCGGATTCCCCGGATCATCGTCCGTTGGCGGGCGGGTGCCGGCCTTCGGCTGAAAACTCTTCTGACTCGCCCACGCGTCCAGCAAGGTCCCGTCGACGGTGAAATGCTCATTCGACAACAACGCCCGCCGCTCCGCCTCCTGTAACACTTCGGCCAGAAACGCATCCGCGATGCCCCCCTCGACCAGCCGCGTCCGATTCTTCGTAAAGACCGTCGGCACCCACACCGCGTCGTCCAGATTCAACCCCACAAACCATCGGTACAGGATGTTGTAATCGAGCTGCTCCATCAGCTGCCGCTCGCTCCGGATCGTATACACCACCTGCAGCAATAACGCGCGTAACAAATGTTCCGGGGGAATCGACGGCCGGCCCCGCCGCGCGTACAGCCGGTCCAACTGCGGCGAGAGCCGGGCTAACACCGGGTCCACCAGCGCCCGCAGGGCGCGCAACGGATGGTCGGAGGGCACCCGATCCTCCGCACTGATATAGCTGAACAGCGCCGACTGATTCGTCTTGTTCCCGCGCATCGTGGCACTCCCATCGAGGTCCCTCTACGATAAGAACTTCCGGCTCGCGATGCTATCGTCCATTACCCGACTTTTTCCGCAACCTGCTAGGATCGAGAAACCGCCATATCATAAAGGTACGCTCGGCATAGCCGAGTATCCAAATCGTGCGGTTTGGTGCGAAGAATTGTGGGCGGAAACGAGACACGCCGCCAGCAAGAATCGCCTGCTGGCGGCGTGCCCGGACAGCCTGGCTCCGTCGTGGGCCTCAGTTCACGCGTTCGAAGCGCACCCCACGCGTCCGGCCATTGGCCATGTAGAAACCGATCACCTTCTCATTGCGGTCCCGCTCAAACGACACCTCGAGGCCGCCCCCGCCGAACGTGTCCACGCTTCGGGGGTCGAGGTTGCGGTCGTCCATCCTCCGGTGCTGAAGCACGAGCTCGTCTTCCTCCAGCGTGACGGTGTAGAAGGTCTCGATTTCCTCGCTGAAGTAGCGACCTACAAAAGCTCCGAGGTCCTCCGGGGTGGGAGCCCACTCTTCTTCCGCATCGTCCAGGCGAGTCGCCCGGTTTTCCGCCCCCCCTTGATGCAGCGTGAGCGCGTCGACCTCACCGTCGGCATCGCGGTGGAACGTGACCGAGATAGGCATCGCAGCGGGAGCGAAGGTCGAGTCGGATGTCGGGAAGATCTCGAGTTGGCCCTGTCCGGTCGCCTGGGCGTAAAGGGTGTCACCCTCCCTAGAGAAGGTCAGGACGAAGTCCGGACTGGCCTCCAATGCGTATCGGCCAACGAATTCGTCGAACGCCTCTGGGTCGTACGCCGACGGATCGAAGACGCTATCCCCGTTGTCATCATCCGCAACCAGATCGTCGGGGTCGGGGTCCATGTAGTCCCCGAAGAAGGCCTCGGCCAGGCGGAATGCGATGGATCCGTCGAAGGATGCGTGATTGCTTTGGGTCGTGATGCCTGCGCCAATCTCAGGGTAGTAGGCCAACATGGAGCGATGGGCGACGTCCGCACCCCCGTGGTGCACACGCCTCAATCCCCGTTGCTCGTCGATCATGAGACCAAAGCCATATCCGGTGGAGTCCCCGTTGCTGAGCACGTACGTGGTCATCATCTGCTCGAAGATCTCCTTGCTGCCCACTTCGGCGCTCGAGAAATTCTCGATCCACTTCTGGAGGTCGCCAACCGTGGCGTAGATCCCGCCGGCGCCGACGGCCCCGCCCAGGTCACCGATTGCCCGATAGCCACCGTCATCTGCCGGCGTGTAGCCCTCGGCCTTTCCTTCGACGAGATGCTCGGGGCTTGGCCTGACCATGGTCCGGGTCATGCCGAGGGGTCCGAACACGTTCTCCGCCATGAATTCGTGGAACTCCATGCCGGATATCCGCTCCACGATGACCGCAGCCAGCCCGAAGGCGGTGTTGTTGTAATTCCACTCTGCTCCGGGTGCGTTCTGAAGAGCGGGCTGACGCTGGACGATCGAGATCAGCTCTTCGCGGTCGATGAAATCGCCGTGGTCCAGCCTGCGGCCGGTCATGATCAGGAGATTGAGGAACTCCCGGTAGCCCGACGTATGGGTGATGAGGTGCCGAACGGTGACCGTCTCACCGAGATCCGGCAGCTCGGGGATGTGCTTGCGGACATCGTCGTCCAATGACAGTTTGCCGCGCTCCGCCAACAACATCACCGCAAAGGCCGTGAACTGTTTCGACGTCGACCCGATGTTGGAGCGGGTGTCGACTTTGAAAGGTATCCCATACGAAAGGTTCGCCATCCCGTACGCCCGTGAGAAGAGGGTCTTGCCATCCTTGAACACCGAGACCACCGCTCCGGGCGAGTCCTCCCCGTCGTAGGCGGACAGGAGCTGGTCCGCCAATTTTTTCGGATCTGTGGCAACCGGCTCGAGGCGGTCCAGGGTGATGACGAAGTCCCCAGTCTCCTCCTCGAACGGGATCACCTCTATCACGTACGCGCCTTCGGCGTCGGTTTCGAACTGGAACCGCTCGAGACCTCGATCCGGCCCATCTATGGTCCGCACCACCCGGCCATCCGGCCTGAGTATGCGCATGAGGACGTCCACCGAGACCTGATCGACAACACCCCGTACGAAATAGTCGGACCTCGTGTCCAGCACGTACCGAAGGGTGTCACCCGTATTGAGGGACGCACTCAGGGCGTCGCCACGCTTGAGGGCCGTATCCTGGGCCGCGACGTCCGTGGTCAGGAACAACACGGCGAGGAGGAGGAAGAAGCGGAACATGGTGGCTTGTCCTTTGTGGAGATTCAGGTCAGGGCCCGTATGGCGCGTGCCGGACAATAATCTTAGGTGCCGGCTCGAACAACCAGCCGCGGAGCACCGCGGACTGGGTGCGGACTATCGCTGAGACGGATCTGCGGGCCTCCCCACTGCGTCCGCATTCATACGCGGCGTTTACTCCCTTTTCCGCAGCATCTCTCGGATGATCAACACATCCTGCCGGTCCTGCGGACGGTCTGCGGCTTTCTTGGATCGCACGATGTCCTCCAAACTAGCCGCGAGCAGCTCGACACCATACACGGCGAAACGAATGGCATCTCCAACTAGATCATCGAAACCTTCGGTCCCCGAAGGCACGAAAGCGATGTCGAGGCGTCCGGCAGCGGTCACGAGATTCCACATTTCTCCCCGTTCCAGCGTTGAAGCGCTGCAGTCGAACGCCAGCCCTTCCGGCACAGTGTCGGTGTAAACGCGCGCGTTCAGCTCGCTGAGGGCTGCTGCGAGTCGTTCGAGGTTTTGGCGGTCTCGGGCCGGGGTGATGTCGGCATCGGCCGTCATCCGCGGGAAACCTTGCAGCCGCGCGGCCAACGCCCCAATGAGGACGTATGCGACCTTGTGACGCGCAAGCGTCGTGAAGAGCAACTCTGGATCAAGCGGCGCCGGACTAGACACGCGTGGCTACCGTTGCAAACCGACTGGCGTTCGCGATTTCTGCCAACCGTTCTTCGGGCGTCAACCGGAGAATGCGCGCAACGTCGTCGAGCATGTGGGACCCGATTACCGGTCGCACGGCGAGCGAGGCGTCGAGGTCGAACCCCGCCGCCGCCAACAGCCGAGTGAGCGTCTCCCACGTGGGGCTCGTGTGACCACCCTCGATGCGGGCCACGACGGATTGTGCCGTCTCGGCGCGGCGCGCGAGCTCTCGTTGGGTGAGGCCGGCACGTAGGCGGGCGTCACGTACGACAACAGCGATATCATCTGGCATTCTGAATGATAGCCAATTAGCGCTCTAATATACTTGACACACCCAGCCTATGCCCTTAGATTGGGTACATGAACAAGACAATCGCTGCTCCCCGATCCCTGCTCGAAGCCGTGACCTTCTTCCAGAACCCCCAGGTGGCCTTGGATTTCATCGTCGCCATGCGGTGGCCCGAGGGCGTCACCTGCCCGCGCTGCGAGGCCACAGAGCCGTCTTTCCTCAAGACCCGCCGCATATGGAAGTGCCGTAGCTGTAAGCGGCAATTCTCGGCGAAGGTCGGGACGATCTTCGAAGATTCCCCGGTTGCGCTGTCCAAGTGGTTGCCCGCCATCTGGATGCTGGCCAATGCCAAGAACGGCATCAGTTCCTACGAGCTGGGTCGGGCGCTCGGCGTGACGCAGAAAACCTCGTGGTTTATGCTCCACCGTATCCGGTTGGCGATGCAGACCCAGACCTTCGATCGCATTGACGGTGAGGTCGAGATTGACGAGACCTTCATCGGTGGCAAGGCGCGGTTCATGCCATTGGCGCGGAAACAGCGGGTCATGGTCGGTCGGCGGGCCGGGACCAGCGGCAAGACTGCCGTCATGGGCGTGCTGGACCGGAAGGCACGGAAGGGCCACAGCACCGTCCGTACCGAGATCGTCCCCAACATTCGGAAAGAGACAGTGAGCCGCGTCGTGGATGAACATGTCGAGCCCGGGGCCACCGTCTACACCGACCAACTCCGCTCCTACGTCTCGCTGCGGCGGCTCTACGTCCACAAGGTCATCAACCACGCCACGTCCTACGCCAAAGGGAAGATCCACGTCAACGGCCTGGAGAACTTCTGGAGCCTGTTGAAGCGCGGGATGCGCGGCACGTACGTTTCGGTGGAGCCGTTTCATTTGTTCCGCTACCTTGATGAACAGGTGTTCCGGTTCAACAACCGCAAGACCAAGGACGTGGCCCGGTTCATCGACGTGATGCGGCGGATCATCGGCAAGCGGCTGACCTACGCCGAACTGATCGGCGCGGACCTGGACCCGGCGACGACGCCAGGATGAGCGAGGGCCATACCTGAAACGCGGACCGAAGAAACGCAAATGACCGACAGGAAAGAGAAACCCCGTCCGGACCCCGAGCCGGACGGGGATGAGGCGTTGCGACGTACCGCCGAACTGGTACGCAAGATCGTATCTGTCCCCAAATCGGAACTGCTGACGGATGCGCGCAAGCAAACAGATAGCGACAGTCATCTTCCCTAGAGGAACTTTGCAAGGCTCGACATAAACGCCTTGGTGTGGTTCCAAACATCTGTGGCCTGATCAACAGTATAGGTGTCTCTCGGGTGCATTACGTAGTTACGCCACGCGTCCTTAACCTGTCGAAGATGGACCGCCGAGGTATTGTCAAATGTTGTGGATCGGTGAGTGATCAAGCGGCGACCTTCCGATCCGTGTTCTCTTTGTCAGTTTCCTGCATACCATCTTTGAATTGTTCTCCTGCCAACACCAGGGGGAGAAGTTCTGGAGCGTTGAGTTTCCGCCAACGTTGCTGCGCCATCTCCAACAGCTTGAACGCCATCGTCAGCCCTTTGCTCCGCGAGCCCGCTCCCTTGGTCACGCGCTGTCGTAACCGGACCGTCGCGAAGGCAGACTCGATCACGTTCGTCGAACGGATATGTTTCCAATGCTCGGCCGGAAAATCAAAATGGCTGTACAGGTGCTCCTGGTCCCGCGTGAGCGAGGCGACCGCCTTGGGATACTTGGCCGCATACGCGGTGGCGAAACGCTCGACCAGCGCCTCGGCCTCCGCACGCGACTCCGCATACATCATCTCGCGCAACACCCGCTTCGCCGCCGGCTGCAAACGTTTCGGAAGCTTGTCCAACACGTTGGCCATCCGGTGCACCCAGTCGCGCTGCTGCCGCGTCGCCGGCCACACCTCCCGCACCGCTGCCCAGAACCCCAACGCGCCATCCCCAATCGCCAGCACCGGGGCCCGCATCCCCCGACGCTTCAGATCGCGCAACACCGCCAACCAGCTCTCCGTGCTCTCCCGATAGCCGTCCTCCACCGCGATCAGCTCTTTCGTCCCATCCGCCCGGGCGCCCAGCATCACCAGCGTACACAGCCGGTCGGCCTCGAGGCGAATGTTGAAGTGGATCCCGTCGACCCAGACGTACACATACTCCCGATCACGCAGATCACGCTGGCGAAACGCCTGGTATTCCCCCTCCCACGCCGCCGTCAATCGCGTGATCGTCGTCGGGGACAAGCCTGATGCGTCCTCACCCAACAAGATCGGCAACGCCTCGCGAAAATCTCCCGTCGACAGACCGCGCAGATACAACACCGGCAAGACCTCCGCCACCTTCGGCGACCGCCGCATATAGGGAGGCAAAATCTTGCTCGTGAACTGCGCCCGCATACGACGGTCATGCACCCGTGGCGCGGTCACCGTGACCGTACCAGCACCCAGCGTCACCTTGCGGGGACGGGCTTTGCCATTGCGCACCACCAGGGCGCGGCCCTCTCCGTCTCGCTCAATCCGATATCGCTCGACATACTCGGTCACTTCCGCGTCCAACGCACTCACCAGCATCCGCCGAGCTCCCTCTCTGGCAAGCTCGTCCAGGTCTGCGAACAGTCCGTTCCCTTTGCTCTCAGACGCATTCTCTATTATCCTCAACATCGGTGGCGTGTCCTTTCTCCGGTCGTCACAACCGGATCTCGTGTACGTTTCAACTGACTACACGAAAGGATACGCCGCCTTTCTCATTCCTCCAATCCACAACTTTCGAAAATAACTCTGGACCGCCGCCTCTGATCGTAGGGCGCGGGCGTCCTTATCGGCTTGCGACTGGTATGGTAACCCTTTCACCGCTTTGTCAATTTCGTTTAAGAGGTTCTGCCAATTACGGTCGGGTTTTGGAATGTTGAGATCGGCGCCCAGAACTTGAAGGGCAACCTCTAGCACGCGCATTAGGTGGAATACGCAAGCAGTTCCGCGATGAAAAGCAAGACATATGCCGGCTTCTTCTATGTCTACCTGTGCCCTTGGAAACCGGTCAGCCACCTCTGAGCCAAACGGTAATTGATTATCTGATAAAAATTTGGCGTGCATTGGATCAATAGCGACACATACCGTTTCGCGAAGCTCGTCCGCCAATCGCCCCGCAATCTGTTCACAATGCTTTTTGAACAAGTCTAAAGTCGCCTCTTCGTCTTTGAGGTGTTCCAGCGCTCCACGGATCGAATAGAGCGAAGCTTTCAGATGCAGTTTTTGACATTCACTTTGCAGCCGTTCCAAAAGTCCTTTCCAAGCACCCCTCCACTCTGCGGATAGTGGCTCACCTTCGGTTCGCGTAATGAGCCTTTCTAGGTCAATGGGTTCTTGCGTACCGATTCTCATGCTACGAATCGACAATCCCTCGGTTACATACTGCACCGTCCCCAAGAGATACCCCTGATGAACTAGCATCCCTGTTTCGATCAACTCCATGAGACATCCCAGCCTGTAGAAGTGGTACGCCTCAATCATGGCATACCCCGACTGGGTGAGTCAAGTATGTTATTACGCCAATTAGCTATCAAGGTGGAACACCACCCGCAAATTGAGTTGCACCGGCTTGCTGCGCAGCAGCGTGCATCCGAGTCCCGTCAGGGCTGAATTTCTGTCTTGCCCCGTGTGCCTCTATCGCTTGGTGAACCGCACCTTCCGCACCCGCCCACTGCTCCAGGAAAACCCGGTCACGCGACCATCCTCTCCGCGCACGAACCTGATCCAGTTGCCTCGTTCGTAGAAGCCGTCCTGGAACGCCGAGCGCAGACGCCGGGGGAGTTGTTTCCGATGTACCAGAGACAGATCGGTAGCGGCGCCGGTGTCGGCTTCCACCCGGTACTCGGTGCCGAGCTCATCACTCACGTAGGTACCGAGGTACGCCTCACGGTTCACGCGCGGTGGGGTGCGGCCCAGATACGAGTATCGGCGTTCCTCGGTCTCGAGTGTGACGGGCCGCCCATTCGTCTTCGTCACCGTCAGGACGTCGTCGCCACTGCCGGCCCGATATCGGTCCCCGCCAAGCGGAACCAGCGGCATACCGGTCCGACCTCTGCCGAACCCACTGGTGATGCGCGCCTGACCCTCGTGGATGAAAATGTTCACGGGGACATCGGTGCGCGGGTCACGGTAGAAACCCACCAACGTCTCGAGGGTCGAGCCCCACCGATCGAGGTCCACGTCGGGCGTCTCAGGGTCGGCGGGGACCGGTGCCAGCACATCCTCTAACAGCACATCGGCTACCTGGCGCACGTACCTCCCTGGGTTTGCGGCCGCGAAGTTGCAGAAGCTCACGATGCCCAAGTCCTGCTCGGGAAACTGGAGGTAGTTGCTGCGGTAACCGGCATCGGCACCGCCGTGTCCCACGGTGGGAACGCCGCGGTACTCGGACACCACGATCCCATGCGCGTAGGTCAATTCCTCGCCGGAATTGAGCACACCCTTCGAGAGGAAGCGGTCGAAGAGGGCGTCGTCTCCCACCATGTGACGGCGGAAATTGCGGTTCCATTTCGCCATGTCCTCCACGGTGGTGAACAAACTGCTGGCGCCCACGATCGCAAAGTCCGGGATGGAGATCTTCCAACCCTCTTCCTCGTCGTGTTGGTAGCCGTACGCCCGCTCCGGCACGACGGTCTGGTGGTCGTCGTGGAAGTGGGTGTTGACCATCCCCAGCGGAGCGAAGATGCGCTCTTCGGCAAACTGGCGCAGCGTACGTCCGCTCACACGTTCCACCACGGCGGCCAACAACGTGAAACCGCTGTTGCTGTAGAGGTATTCTTCACCCGGGTCGAAGTTGAGAGCGCGCTGGCGTGACATGACCTCGATGGCGTTCCCCTGGGTCACCAGGTCGGCTTCCCAGCGCCATCCGGCCATGATCAACAGGCTCCACTGATCTCGGATCCCGCTTGTGTGATGCGTCAGGTGCCGCAGCGTGATGGTTGGGCCGTAGTCGGGAATCTCCGGCACGTAGGTCCGAATGTCGTCATCCCACGAGACCTTGCCCTCCGACACGAGTAGCTCGACGGCGAACGAGGTGAATTGCTTGGAAATCGAGGCTATGTGGAAGACCGACCGCCGCGAGAGGGCGATGCCGTATTCCAAGTTGGCCATGCCGTAGCCCCGAGCGTAGGCGATCTCGCCGTTTTGGAACACGGCGATGCTACAGCCCGGCCGGTCGCTGCGGTTCACGTCGGCGAAGACGCTGTCGATGCGCTCGATGGGCAGCGTGGTCTGGGCGGTGAGAGATGTCGCGAGGGCGGCGAGCATAAACGCTGCTCCAAGAACCGGACTAGGTCTGTTCATGAAAGGCTTCCGTTCTCGTTGGGGGGATCTTCGTGTCATACGTCGGCGCGCAAAACTCGTAGCAGGTTGCCTATCCCTTGGGCCGTATCCACGCCTCGAACGGCGGGTAGTCGCGCAGCGACTCAAGGTCCATGTCGTGGAGAAGCCAAACGCCGAACCCGGCGCCCTCCTGGTAAGCCTGTCTCAAGAACAACACCGTCTGCTCTCTTCGATCTCCGAGGATGGCGGCAATCCTTGCGCGCCAACGCGCCGGATTACCCAAAACGTAGGGCCGGTCTATTGCTGCTAGTTCGTCACTGATCCGCAGCGCTTCGTCCATGTTTCCAAGCCTCGCGGCGATGGTGCCCTGGATTCCGTGCATGTTGACGTTGTCCGGAGACTCGGGGCGCAGGCTGTCGATCACGTCCTTGGCCTCGGCCCACTGCTCGGCCACATACAGGGTTTGGGCGTGGCCAAAGCGATGTTCGCGATACTCAGCATCCGGTAGCGTGGCGTACCACCCGAGGGCTCGATCCAGCGCTTCGCTTGCCGCCTCATTATGGCCGTGCGCCCTGAGATCGATGGCCGCATTACGCAGGATTCTGCCGGGGTCCCATTGCACTAACGGTGGACTCGTAAGGACGGAATCGAAACGCACCTGGGCCTCATTGATTCGTCCCAAGGCGCCGAGCGCTCGGATCTCGAACAACAGCGTCCGCACGTCCTCCGAGTTGATCCGTCTGCCGACCTCGGCTTCGCGCAGCTCGCTTTCGTGATCGCCGAGCAGATGGTGAGCTTGCGTCAGGGGGTCCCACAAAATGCGTACCCTACCACTGTTTTCCGCCCAGTAGTCGTAAGCCGAACCCGTGAGTATGAGTTCAATCGCTTCCTGCGGTCGATTCGTGAGCAAGGCCTCACGGCCCGCGAAGGGCCCCCATCGACGTCCAGGTGAAAGCTGCACGCCCCTTCGACCGGCTCGCAATGCAGCCTCCTTGTTTCCCGCCAGATAACCCTGCAAGAGGTCCAAATACGTGATTTCGAGTGGCGCCAGTTGCTCTCGATACCGCTCGGCGACCTGGATGAGCGAATCCGCCCGGCGGATGTCGCCGTTGTTCCACTCGGTGGACCCCGTCATGAGGAGAGCATCCGCAAATGTGGAGTCGACACTCAGGGCCCGATACAACGGCTGGAGCGCCTCTTCAAACCGGCTTTGCGCAAAAAGATCCACGCCCGCTACGTAGTCGCGGTAGGCCTCGAAGGACGGCGGCTGGCCGGCCACCGTCGCCGCGAACCCTCCAGGATCCATGATGAGCGCCAGGCTTCCCAGGAGCGGCGCGGCAAACGCGGCCGCCGCGCGCATCGGTTCCGAAGCCGTGGCTCCAAACGGACCCAACGCGGTCACGAGGCTCGCTGTATTGGCATCGGTGATCTGGGCTTGGATGACCAACGAGTCCTGCTGGAGAAAGTAGGAGCCCGAAATGACCATTCCTGCGCCCGTCGCCTCGGCGAGGCCTTGCGACGTACTACCGCCCGCACCGGCGGTCACCATTTCACGAACCACGGACGAGGGCACGACAGCGACGATGCCCGTGCGGACAACCTGGTTGGCGAGGTAGTCGGCAAGGACGTCACCGAACACGTCGAGACTATCGAGGCCGGTCTGGTTCTCGAAGGGCGCGACAACGGCCTTTCCCGGATCGAGTGACGCCCCGGGGGCTAGCAGCAGCACGCCCGCGGCTACCGCCGCCACCACCAACGATACTGCACCTCCGATAAGCACCGTGCGCCGCGGTCGAGTCGGTAACGCTGTCGCCTGCAACGGCCGCGTCTCGGTCGGCGTAATCCCGCCGCTCGGCGTGGCCAGCGCCTCGAGCGGCACAAGCAACTCCTCGGCGCTTTGCCAACGATCGGCCGGTTTCTTCTCCAAGCATTTCATCACCAACTCGCCCAACGCCGGGGACACGCTCGGCCGCCGCCCGGTCACCGGCTCCGCCGCCTCGGTGACGTGGGCCGCCAACACTCCCTGGGGCGTCGCCGCGGTGAAGGGTGGCTGTCCCGTGAGCAACTCGTAGGCAACCGCGCCCACGGCGTAGATGTCCGAGCGGTGGTCGATGTGCGGATCGGCCATGCCCTGCTCGGGAGACATGTAAGCCGGCGTGCCGAGGGCGACGCCCGCGGTGGTGAGCTGCTGTCGCCCGGTGGCTTCACTCACGGCCTTGGCCACGCCGAAGTCCGCCACCATGGCGTGACGGTCCGCCAGGAGCACGTTGTCCGGCTTGATGTCCCGGTGCACCACGCCCTGCGAATGCGCCTTCGCCAGCGCGTCCACCACATCGCGCAAAATGCGCACGGCTTCCCCGACGGGCAGCTCGCCTTCACGAGTCAACTTGTCCCGCAACGACTCGCCGTCGATGTAGGGCATGACGTAGTAAAGGAATCCGTCGGCCTCGCCGGAGTCGTACAACGGGAGGATGTGGGGATGGGTGAGCCGGGCTGCGGTCTCGATCTCGCGCAGGAACCGCTCCGGTCCCAGCGTGGCGGCAAGTTCCGGCCGCAGCACTTTGACCGCCACCTGGCGGTGGTGTTTCAAGTCCTCGGCGAGGTAGACTGTGGCCATGCCGCCGGCGCCGATCTCACGCTCGATGGCGTAGCGGTCGGCTAAGGCGCTTTTGAGACGTTCGAGGATGTTGGTCACCGTGTTTTGGCCCGCTGGCTGCACCCGTACAATACGACGGGAAGGTTGGGGCGGCTAGTCAGTCAGTCCCGCCCTGATGCGGCCGGGCGCGACCGGTAGTGCCGCGGAGCACCGCGGACTGGTTGCGGACTATCGCAGAGACGGATCCGCGGGCCTCCGCACCGCGTTTGCGTTCATCCGCGGCGTTACTCAGCGGCTGGAGCGTAGCGTAAGCCGTCAGGTGCAACCGACTTGTTATAGCGCCGATAATTCGGCGTTTGCGTCGTCCTGTTTTCGGGTCGTAAATTCGCATTCGTTTTTCATAGGATGCAGGTCGATACCCACGGAGCGGAAAAGGTCCACGAGCGATTCTCCAAGAGCAACGGCTTCCTGTTTTGGACCACCGGTGCCAATAACATGCGACTTTTCTTCGCGGTAGCCAGAGTCAGTCCGCCTTTTGGATCCCTTGCGATCGTACCACAATTTGACTTGCCAATCATTCATGTCATGACCGGCCAACAAGGTAGCCTGTCCCGAAGACCAAGCAACGGAAGCAAGTTTGGCACGACGGATCTGCAAATGATTGAAATTGCATCCGAACAATGTGAAGCGAAAACGCACCATCAGATCATCGCCTTGTTGTGGAATGATCTCGACGAAGTGGTGGGCTGAAAGATCTGCTAATTGGTTTATGACCAAGCGGCGAAGTCCCCGCTCTTCGAGAACGCCCATGGTGATGCCGCTAGCGACGATCAACAACAAGAGAACAGACAGGATGATGGCGAAGAGCGGAACGGATTCGTGGTCGACAAGATTGGATATCGCAACAGCAACGAAGAATACCAGAACCGTAGAGGAGACAATAACAAAGACGGCACCTCCGGAACGGGGTATCTCCATTCGGGCAACGGTGGTGTGTTTGTTGGATAGTGTCACTTCGTCCGCTTTCACGAAGGAAGGAGAGAAAGTAGACTTGGTGATGTGCCGGGCGCCATGGGGGATCTTGCATGGGAGGCGGTGTTTTGGCGAAGACGAGGACGATTGTCTCAGGAGGCTGGAATATGGGCAGGTTTCACATCTCCTTGTTCGGCGGCGGCAAGGTGCAAGAGCGGCATGCGCTCGGGGGTGTCCACTGGTATATACGGTTAATTGGCGGGTATACCTTGGACCTACGGGATGCGGAGTTTCCGGACGAACCAGTGATCATCAACACCATTACCCTCATAGGCGGCGACAAAATCCTGGTGCCGCGCGGCTTGGAGGTGGAGACCAGCGGTGCGGTGCTGCTCGGCGGGTCGACCGTCAAGGTCGCCCGCGGCGGATACGCCGAGCCACCCGGCAGGCTGAAGGTCAATGTGTTCGCTCTCATAGGTGGAGATACGATCGTAAGCGATCCGGCGTTAAAAAGCGGAAAGGACCATGGCCGAAAGCACGATGGAGTACGCGAGGAGTTGGATCAGTTGAACGATGACGTACACATGCTGCGGGAGGAGTTAGCGGAAATTCACGAACGCATGGATTTCACCGAACGCCTCTTGGCACAGGGACGAGAAGAGCGGGTGGAGAAGTGAGACGTGAGAGGTAAGAGGTGAGAAGTGAGAAGGCCTCTCCTCACCACACCCCGGGGGCGGGGAGGGGGTGGCCCTCTCACCTCTCACTTCTCACCGGAGTTGAAGCGCCTACGGCGCTTCAACTCCTGAACAGCGTCTCTTCTCTATTAAACCACACCACGCAGAACCACAAGCTCGCCGCCGCCAACAAGAACAACGACACGTAGGAGATCATCAGGTGCACCGGGTTGATGGTGCCCGCAATGACGTCTTTCGTGGCAAGCGAGACATTGAGAATGGGGATCATCGCGGTCTGTGTGCTCAACTCCATTCCCGGAAGCAACCCAAACACCACCGGCAGGATCACCACGATACTCAACGGCGTGAGCGTGCTCTGCGCCTCCTTGAACGACTTGGCCTGAATCGCGAACGCCAAGATAATCGCCGAGAAAAACGCGGCCAAGGGCAGCAACAACGTGGCGATCATGAGGACGACCTTGCCGCTCAGAATATCCCACACCGCGTCGAAGGCCTCCTGAGGGATGTCTGGCACCCAGCGAATGCCGAGGTAGAGTCCAAGCATCGAAACCAACGCCGAGGCGATGCCGATCGTGGCGACGACCAAGAATTTCCCCAGCACGATCTCCAGCCGGCTGGCTGGAGACGAGAGCAACGTCTCGAGCGTTCCGCGTTCTTTCTCCCCCGCAGACAAATCGATCCCCGCGTACATCGCGCCCGTGAACATGAAGAGGACGAACATGTACGGCAGGAATCCTCCCACGGTCTTGCCCAACACCTCCTGTATCGTCGAAATGTCGCGCGCGTCAACAGCGATGGCGTCGAAAAGATTGGGATCCAAGTCGAAGCGGCGGATGCGCCCGTCCACAATCTCCTCGTCATATTCCCCGATGATGTCCCGCAAACGGCGCTCCGCGACGTTGAACGTGCTGGACGAACGGTAATACAACACAATCGAGGCCTGCTCGTCTGCACCAACACGGTCGGGAAAGTCGGGCGGTACAACGATGCCGGCGTCCAACGTGTCGTCGCGGATCAACTGTTCGAAATCCGACTCGCGCAGGTCATCCCGAACGACGACCTGCGTGTCCGCCTGAAATGCCGCGTACAATCGCGGCGCGTAGTCGGCGCCCACGAACGCGACGTCGATCTGTTCTGCGCCGGCCTTCCGTTCCTGACGCTTCGTCACAAAGAGGACGATGTTCAACAACAACGGAACGAACACCAACGGCATGACGATCATCGTCAAGATCGTTCGCCGGTCGCGGAGGACGTCGGTGAACTCTTTCTTGGTAATCGTGAATGTTCGAGTCATGCCGCCTCCCCGACGAGGTGGATGAACTCGTCTTCGTAGCTCGAGTGCGTCATTCCCCCCTCGAACTCCTCTTTGCTGCCATTGAAATACAGTTTCCCGCGGTGGATGATGCCGATGTCGTCACACAGCAGCTTGACCTCGCCCATGATGTGGGTCGAGAACAACACTGTCTTGCCCTCTTCCCTGCACTGCTTGATGAGGTTCACGATGCCGCGCGACGTCATCACGTCCAATCCGGTGGTCGGCTCGTCGAACACGATGACTGCCGGATCGTGGATGATCGTCCGTGCGATGGACACCTTTTGTCGCATGCCACTGCTCAACCGGGCGATGCGGCGGTTGGCGAACTCCTCGATTCCCAATGCACCGAACAGGATCCGCCGCCGTTCCTCGAAATGATCGGGGTCCATGCGGTGAAGGTCGGCGTGGTACCGTACCATCTCGGTGGCGGTGAGCCGATCGTACAATCCGGTGTTCCCCGTAAGAAAGCCGATCCGATCCCGGACCGCTTGAGGATCCGTTTCCGCGTCGGCACCCCCGACGTTGATGGTCCCGGACGTCGGCTTGAGCATCGTCGCGATCAAGCGGAGCGCCGTGGTCTTTCCGGCGCCGTTCGGACCGAGGAGCCCGAACACCCGTCCGGGGTGACACTCAAAGCTCACATCGTCGACGGCAACGATTCGGTTGCCCACCGGCGCGCCTGCGCCCAGCTCCTTACGGATCTTTTTGGTGACTTTGAACTCTTTGCGAAGACTCTGTACTCGAATCATGTCCCTCCCTGTCCTCCCTTCACCACCCCGGCGGTACGGCGGTATCCTGCCACATCCCATCCCAACCCGGGCGGTACGGCGGTATCAAATCCTGCGAGCGGAGGGAATATCGGGCAGTGCGCCGATGGCTACAACCCGACCCTGCCAGATGGCGGGATTCTGTCGTCGGACGGACGGATTGGACGGGCAGGCGGGCAGGCGGGCAGGCGGGCAGACGGGCAGACGGGCAGACGGGCAAGCAGTACGTCTACCTGCTCATGGAATCAAACCTGTGCGCCCGTCTGACCGTCGGGTGGTGAGTGCGGGGAGTAGGCCCGTCGGCCCGTCGGGTGGTGTGGTGCGGGGAGTGGGCCCGTCTGCCCGTCGGGTGGTGTGGTGCGGGGAGAGGGCCCGTCTGCCCGTCGGGTGGTGTGGTGCGGGGAGAGGGTCCGATCAAGGGGCCCAGCGCGCGGTCTACGGCCGCCAAAATTCGCCCGAGCTCGGCGCGCAGCTCGAAGTCACCCTCGTCCTCGCCGACCGATCCTTGTCGACGTGCGAGCACCTCGACCCCGCCAAAATTGCGATACAGCTCTTTGCCGCCCGGGCCATCGATCGCAACCATCAGGGTGATGGCGCTGACGACTCCATCAGCAGAGCGTCCGAACTCGTCTCGTTCGAACGTGTCGGAGAACGCGGCGCCAATGGGCGAGTCGTCTCCCCGGATATTGTGCGTGGCCCCATCCCACGATGCCACACCGTCATCCACCCCGGCGTCCACCACTTGGAGTTCGACATACAACAAGACCTGCGTATCGAATCGTCCTTTCAGCTCGCGCAGCAATTCTTTTCGCGCCGTCCCGAACTTTTCCTCGTCGCGCTGTCCGGTAATTGGATCGAAGAACCCACCCATTTGCCGGAGGATACCGTCCCAGATCCGGGAGTATTCGGCGGCGGGCACCACGGAGTAACCGCTTTGCCGCAACCGCGCTTCGATGACCGAATCGATTCGACTCGCGGCCATCGGGGACACAAGGATACCCTCGGGAAGCCCAGCGGGCGTGACGATGACGTTGTTGACGGCCGATCTGACGGTGTCGGCTGGGACGAGGAAGGGGTCGTATGGTTGCTCTGTCGCCCTCATGAAGCAACCAATCGAGAGCAAAGTTGCCGCCAGCAGCCGGCCTTGGCAACGCGAGCTGTTGAATATCATCGGCGGTTAGCGATCAGGTATCGCCTTGCACCGTCACGTCGGAGTCGATACCCGCTCACGCGCTTCGTCCGGCGATTTCCCCCGCGCCAGGATCCGCTCGGCGAAGTCCACCCGCTCGTGCAGCTCGCCATACTCATCCCGCAGCATTCGCACCTCCTCGGCCAATCCCTCTACCGCATCGGTGAGCCGGTCCACCTCCTCACCCTTCGAACCCTGCTGCAGCTTTGCCTTGGCGTTCAGACGCATCTTCATCCCGATGAGAGTCATGGTCCCGATGGAGATGACCGCTATTAACGGCCCGATGGCCTCGATCATGACTTCTGGTGACATTGTCTATCCCTCGGGTCAGACCGGCGTTGACTCGCGCGGGCCGATCACGTTCCTCGCCCTGCCCTCCGAGAACATCCGCTCGGTGAAATCCACGCACTCGTGGAGGTCGACGAATTCCTCCCGCATCAAGCGGACTTCGTCGTGCAATTGCTCCACGGCCTCGGTGAGGCGGTCGTTTTCGCCTGTGGGCATTTCTCTCATGCGCAAGCTGGCGTCATGCTTTCTCCTTCCCTTCCTGGTGGGCCAAGAGGACGTAAGGGCAAGTGACCCACCAACAATACTGGATACGCTCGTTTCGGGTTTCGACGGCGTCAATGTTCTCTCTTGGGATAGTCGATGTCCGCCTCGATCGCGAGCTCCGACCCCAGGACCGCCCAGCTGTCCAATTCAAACCGCAATTTAGCCATGCCGCACGTCGGCAGGTTCTCGAGCGTCACGCGTGCGAGTCGATTCACCATGGCTGTGAGCTCCGGGTTGTGACCGAACAACATGGCCCGCTGGATCCCGTCGTCGGTGGCTTGGAGCAACTGAATCAACCCGGCGACTCCCGCTCCATAAATCCGCTCGTCAACGATGATGTCGTCAGGATCGAATCCCACCGCCAAGGCGATGACCTGTGCGGTCGTCAACGCGCGATTCGCCGGACTGGAAAGGATCAAATCGGGCCGATACCCCGACTGCGCGAGTCGGCTTCCCATGTCCGGAGCGTCGCGCGTCCCGCGCTTGTTCAGCGGCCGATCCCGGTCGGCCAACTCGGGATGCTTCCAGCTGGACTTGGCGTGGCGGACGAGGGTGAGGTGTTTCAAAGCGATCGTGGCCTGTTGAGTCAGAAAGGAAAGTTTGCAGGGTGCTGGACCCGCGTCAAACCCGCTCGCGTCGCTGTCACTGCGGCGGGCGGATCAGTATAGCCACGGAATCCACGGAAAGCACGGAAACCCCACCCATCCCCCGGATGTGTTGCTCCCCTTTCCACCCCGTTACGTCGCGACCAGCATTCGATGGATCCCAAAAAACCCAAGACAAGTCCGGGTTGGGGGAGGGGGTCCGTGTTTTCCGTGGATTCCGTGGCCATGTTCTTCTCAATACCCACGTGCGGGCATTAGGCATGCTCGCCGGTTTCGCTTTTCGCCGCAATCGCCTACCCTGTTCCCATGACCGAAACACAACTCCCGGGCGGAAAGATCGTCGGCATCGCCGTACTGTTCGAAGGCGGGTTGATCGCGCTGGCGTGGGGACTGGGACTCCTGCTCAAGACTCCGTTTCTCGAGCAGACGTTTCTCACCGGTTCGGCGATAGGACTCGGGGTAGCGGCGACCATGCCGCTCTTCCTGGGCCTCTACGGGACCATACGATCTTCCTGGCCCGTCCTGGTCCGATTCCGTCACGTGATCGAAGAACAGGTGGTCCCGCTTTTTGCCCAATGCAGCGCGTGGGGAATAGCGGTCATCTCGATCCTGGCGGGTGTGGGAGAAGAAGCGTTGTTTCGCGGCGTCATCCAGACCAATCTCGCCGGTGCGATGGGCGTGGTGCCGGCGTTATTGGTGACGAGCGTTTTGTTCGGACTCGTCCACTTCGTGACATCGACTTATGCCGTGATGGCGGGCGTCATCGGGCTCTATTTGGGCGTGATCAGTATTTGGTCGGGGAATTTATTCGTGCCGATGGTCATACACGCGCTGTACGATTTCGTGGCGCTGATGTATCTGGCGCGATACATGAGACCGGCACCTGAAAGTCCGGCCGTCGAGACCGCCGGCTAAGCGGCAAATTAGATCTCCCGGCAGTCGCCCTCGATCGCTCTCCGTGTTTTTCCTTCGTCGTTTATGATCTCATAGAAATCGTCGTAGTAATCGATGGACTTCTCGAGTACCCTCTCATCGAGTTGCGGCTGCTCTCGGTACAAGGTGTATATCGCGTCTTTGTGCCGGTTGAATTGCTGCAGCACTTGCTGTAACAGTTCCCTCTCGACACATCGACCCCTGAACAATCGCTGGCGAACATTTCTTATCGGCAACTCCTTGTTGACCCTCGAATACCGCGTGTTGATGACCCCGGACATATCAAAATCGTAGGGGATCGAGAACACCGGACCCGCCATCGTGCCCAGTGCTTTCGCATTGTGGCAACACTCATTCTCGCCACGCGCGGCCTGGAAGAACGAAAGGTCGGTGTTTCCAATCATGAATTGAAACACGCCCACCATTGTCAGATTGTCCTGTGCGAAATCGTCCGGTGACACTACCCGAACTTCGAGAATCCCCCAACCCGTCCTTGCCGCCATGTCGTCTTTATGCTCAATGAGAAACGCATACCTCGTCAGGGGATCTTCTTCCTCCTCGGTGTCGACGTACGTGATGCGCGCAAGACGTACTCGGAAACTCAACTCGGTAAACAGATTGAAAGTGCGATACACGAGATACTCTTGAATCACGTATTGCTCATACTCGTCGCGGTCGTTCTGACAATGCGTCACGACCTTGATCCGATTCTGGCCCGCAAAGATCGTCCCGTCCACGCGTTTCTTGGGAAAGTCGAGCTGTATCGGCGGGAAGTTGCAGGTGTTTCGCAACAAGCGAAAACGTCCCCGGGTATTGAGCTTGAGATCGACCGACACCGCCGCACCGTCGTCGTCGCGGTACTTAATGACGGCCTTGAACTGTTTGGGATCCTCGTTACGCTCCCGGAACACCTTCTTGAACGGCGCCTCTATGGTGAGTGCGAGCAGTTCGTGCGACGTGAAGAGGGGAGTGGGTGGTGCCGGCGTTTGCTGGGCCTGAGCCGCGGGGCCGGCCAATACGACCGTGCCCACCCAGAAGAAGCAGAGACTTCGTTTCAAGCAAACCGCCGGCGGTGGAGCGCGCCGTACGCGACTTCGTCGCACTGATCTTACACCCGTACCCTAGAAGGGACGGCAGTCCCTGACAATTTCCCTCTCAACCTTCTTGGCATCCTCGATGATCTCGTAGAAATCGTCGAGGTAGTCAATTGTCTTTTCCCGCACCTTTTCGTCGAGCTGCGGTTGCTCCATGTAGAGAGTGTACACCGCATCTTTATTTTCCTGGAACGCCTGGAGCGTCCGTGCCATCTGGTCCGGCGGCACGCAGCGACCGCGGAACAAGCGCTGCCGGACATTCCGAATCGGCAACGTTTCGCTTACCTGCGCATAACGGGTGTTGATGATGCCCGCCATATCGAAATCGTAAGGAACAGAGTACACGGGGCCCGTCATCGAGCCGAGGGCCTTGGCGTTGTGGCAACACTCGGTCTCTCCGGGTGCTGCCTGGAACAGGGAAACGTCGGTGTTGCCGATCAAGAATTGGAACACGGACACCATGTTGAGATTGTCCTGCTCGAAAGCGTCGGGTGGCACGGTCGGAATTTCCAGAATGTCCCATCCGGTCCGGGCGGCCAGATCGTCTTTGTGCTCGATGAGGAATGCGTATTTCGTCAGCGGGTCTTTTTCCTCTTCGTTGTCCACGTACGTGATGTGCGCCAGCCGCACACGGAAGCTCATATCGCTGAGGAGGTTGAACGCGCGATAGACGAGATATTCTTGAAAGACGTATTGCTCGTACTGATCCCGCCCGCTCTGACAGTGCGTCACCAGTTTGATCTTGTTCTGTCCCGCAAAGATCGTCCCGGCGACCGAATCCTTCTGAAGATCCAGCTGGATGGGTGGAAAGTTACAGGTCCGTTTCTGGAGCCTGAACCGCCCCCGGGTGTTGACTCTGAGATTGAGGGAAACCTCCTCACCACCGTCCTGATAGGTCAGCGCCGCCGGGAACTGCTCCGGCTCCTGGCTCCGTTCTCTGAATACATTCTTGAACGGCGCCTCGATCGTGAGCTCGAGCACGTCGTAAGAGGTAAACAGGGGGGTTGGGGGCTGCACTGTGCGCTGCTGAGCCTGCGCTGCGGGGCCGACCAACAAGGCGGCGCCGAGGCAAACATAGCCGACGGAGCGTTTCATAGACCCTTCCCAGTGAGGGTGGCCGGACTCGGCCTAACCGGATTGTACGCGACTCTCATATGGTGCACCACAACACCAGCACCGTCAATCTGATTTGCCACGTCGCGTCGCCCGCGTGAACCTGCCGCGTTCGCGTAACGCTATAGCCCACTTGGAGTTGACAGACGTGAGACGTGAGACGTGAGATGTGAGACGGCCCTACCCGGCCACCCCGGGGATGGGGGGGGGTGGCCGTCTCACGTCTTACGTCTCACGGGATAAGTGCCACAGGATCCAGGTCACCTAGGTGTCACAGGATGCAGGTCGGAGTGTCACAGGATCCAGGTCAGGAGTGTGGTTTATAGTATTTGAACGAAACACTAGTTCGGGGGTCAAGGTGCGTAAAAAGGCCGGACCGAGGAGCGACGTCGAAAGATGGTTGCCGCGGTTCGGCGGGGTGCCTCGCTGCGTGCGGTGGCGCGCCGGTTTCACGTGAGCCTCCAGACCGTGCAACGGTGGGTGCAGCGCGTCGGCGGCCAGCGGCTGGATCGAGTCGATTGGTCTGACCGGTCTCACCTCGCGCACACGATTCATCGCACGGAAGCGGCCGTAGAAGATGTCGTGCTGACGCTGCGGCGAGAGCTGCGTGACACGAGCGACCTGGGGGAGTACGGGGCCGCTGCCATCTACCGCGAGATGCGCGACCGTCACTATCGCAGCGTCCCCGCGGTGCGGACGATCGGCCGCATCCTGGCCCGGCACGGCTGGTATCTGCCTGAGGTGGCCGCGGGCTGTGCGGAGCTGGACAGCTTTGACATCGTCGAAGGGTTGGTGATCAAGGGTGGCACCGAGGTCGAAGTGCTCAACGGCATCTCGCTGCACGGCGGATTGGTCGCGTCGTGGCCCGGTCCACCCGTCCGCGCCACCACTATCGTCGAGGCCCTGGTAACGCACTGGCGGCAGTTCGGGCTGCCAGCCTATGCACAGTTCGACAACGACACCCGGTTCCAGGGCGCGCATCAGTTCCCTGACACCGTCGGCCGTGTCACGCGCCTGTGTTTGAGTTTGGGGATCGTCCCCGTGTTCGCGCCGCCACGCGAGACCGGCTTCCAGGCGGCGGTAGAAAGCTACAACGGTCGGTGGCAGGCCAAGGTGTGGGCCCGTTTCCATCATCCCACCCGCGCGGCCCTGCAGGAGCGTTCGGATCGCTACGTGGCAGCAGTCCGCCGCCGTGCGGCACCGCGCCTGGAGGCCGCCCCGCCACGACGGACGTTTCCCGAAGAGTGGGCGTTGGACTTGCAGACCCGCCCGCGCGGCCGCTTGGTGTTCCTGCGGCGCATCAGCGAGCAGGGAACGGCCGAGCTGCTGGGGCATACCTGGCGGGTCGATCCGCGCTGGTCCCATCGTCTCGTGCGCGCCGAGGTCGATTTCGACGCCAACCGCATCCGCTTCTACGCGCTGCGGCGGCGCGAACCAGGGTCGCAGCCCCTGTTGCAGACCGTTCGCTATCGGTTTCCTCGTCATGGCTTTCAGGAATGATCGCCAATTCTCAATATGTCACGTGCGTACGCACTACCTGTCAAAGAAGCACGTCCCAAGTGACCTGCATCCTCTGACACTTGTCCTCTCACGTCTCACCTCTCACGTCTCACCCTCCACTTCTCCATCTCTGGTTCCGTCTCTCTCATTGCAGAGTAGTATTGGCCCCCATGAACCTCACCGTCCAAGCACTCGTGGCCGTCGCACCGATCATGCTCGCGGCCGTGTTGCTCGTCGGGTTGCGTTTGGCCGCTAAGGTCGCCATGCCCCTAGTGTACTTGGCGGCCGTGATCCTCGCGTGGGGCGTGTGGCGGGTGGACCTGCAACACATTGCGGCCTCGACCGTCCAAGGATTGTTCATCGCGTTCGATCTCTTGCTGATCATCTTCGGCGCCATCCTGCTTTTGAAGACGCTGGAGCACTCGGGAGCGGTGGCGGCGATTCGTGGCAGCTTTCGCGACATCAGCCAGGACCGTCGCGTGCAGGTCGTCATCATCGCCTGGCTGTTCGGTTCGTTCATCGAAGGCGCGGCGGGGTTTGGCACACCGGCCGCCGTGGCCGCACCACTGATGGTGGCGCTCGGCTTTCCGCCATTGGCGGCGGTGATGCTCGGAATGATGATCCAGAGTACCGCCGTGACGTTCGGCGCCGTAGGAACTCCGATTCTCATCGGCGTCACCGACGGGTTGGCGAGCGTCGAGGTATCCGAACAACTCCGGGCCGCCGGCCTCACCTTCGAGCAACACCGTCAGACAATCACGACCTACGCTGCACTGCTCCACGCGGTAGCGGGTACGCTCATGCCGACTTTGATGGTCGTCATGATGACGCGGTTCTTCGGAAAAACTCGATCGTGGACCGAAGGGCTTTCCATTCTACCGTTTGCCATCTTCGGTGGGTTGGCCTTCACCGTCCCGTACCTCACCATTGCCATTCTGTTGGGTCCGGAGTTTCCATCGCTCATCGGCTCTTCGGTCGGGCTCATCGTGGTGACGTTCGCCGCGCGAAAGAGATTCCTTGTTCCGGACGATACGTGGGACTTCGACGACCCGGACCTACAAGGCCGACAAACGTCGTCTTCGGCCACGCACACGAACTCGAACGGGTTGTCGACGACGAAGGCATGGGCGCCCTATGCCCTGCTGGGAGTCTTTCTCGTCCTGACGCGGCTTCGCAAGTTAGAGATCGGTACGTGGCTCAAGTCTGTGGAAATCAGCTGGCCCAACATCTTCGAAACCAACATCACCGGTAGCACGACACCGCTCTATCTACCCGCTGCCATGTTGCTTCTCGTCGTGGTCATCACGTGGGGCCTGCATGCGATGACGCTCAAGCAGATCACCGGCGCTATCCGGGATTCGACCAGAGTCCTCCTCGGTGCCGGCTTTGTGCTGTTGTTCACCGTTCCGATGGTGCGTGTCTATATCAACTCGGGAGCCAATCATTTTGTGTTGTCCGGCGGCGGCACGCTCCCGTCCATGCCGATTGCGATGGCTACGTGGGTGGCCGACCAATTCGGAGCCATTTGGCCGCTGTTCGCCCCGACGATCGGCGCACTGGGCGCCTTCATCGCCGGCAGCAATACCGTGAGCAATTTGATGTTTTCGCTGTTCCAGCACGGCGTGGCTACGCAGCTCGCCATCAGCACGGCGTTGGTCGTGGCGCTCCAGGCGGTCGGCGCTGCCGCCGGTAACATGATTGCGATCCACAACGTCGTGGCCGCCTCCGCAACCGTCGGACTGCTCGGCGAGGAAGGCACGACGCTGCGCAAGACGATCATCCCGACCCTGTACTATCTCGCCGTCGTCGGATTGTTGGGGTTGGTGTTGATGTATGTGATCGGCGTGCCGGCGCCGTTGGTGCGATGACGCGAAGCGTTCGGACAGCGTCTCTTGTTTGCCACAGAGGACACAGAGTTCACAGAGCCCTTCCTCACACACACTCTTGTTTTTCGTTTTGGTACCGAGCGCCCCGGCGTCCGGCGCCCGCTCCCCTTGGCTACCGCCGCCGTGTGCCTTTTCAGCACCCTGCTAGAACCTGAAACCTCGTTTTTCAATGCGAGGCGCGGTTTTTTCCCAGACGCTCATCGACCAAAGTGACAATCTCGTCCACCGTGTCAGACTGGAGCCCGTGTTGCTGAGCGATTTGCCGAACCAGGCAATCGACCCGCTCGATGTGCTTCGCGCCTCCGAACAGCGCCCGTGCCGCCGACGACGGCTTGCCAAGCCCCTCGGCGGCCTTCGCGTACTTCTCGAACGGAACCAAGTCGGCGTCGGTGGCGCCCAGCCGAGTGCATAGTTGTCGAGTCCAGTGGTAGATCTCCCCGGACACGTCGACGTTCGCGTGCACGGCCTCTTTGATGGGGATCATGTCGTCGCGTCTGATACACCGGTAGTTGCCGGCGATCAACATCGGCCACTTGGCCAGCGGCACGAAGATGGAATCGTGCACTTTGAGCTTTACCGGAATCTCAACGGCACCACCGCCGGGATCGAATCGGATGGCTTCGATATCGGCCTGGATGTTCTCGAGCATCGCCGTGTGCTCTGCCGATTCGAACCGCGCCGCTTTGAAATTGGTCGGCAACCCCACCTGGAGAACGTTCTTCGCCTCGTCCGGCGGGCGAAACGCTTGGGGATCGGGACTCGCGAGCGTGACCAACTCGGGCTCGAAGCCCTGCCAAACGCCCGGATCCGCGTAACACTGCTTCAGCACCTCGGTCGAGAGGTCCGGAATACGTTGGAGGTATGGCAAAGGAGGCATGTTCATGATCGCAAGAGACGGCACGCGGGCCGCTGTGATGCGTCCCATCAACTCCCGAACACCTTCCGAGCCATACTGCGATTCCTGCATACCAAGCACGACCAGATCGAACACGCTGGGGTCGACGGCGTCCGGCGCGCTAGCGGAAAGCTCACCCTCGAGACCCTTTGATCCGATCTCGACCTGTGTCTCCCGACCACGAATCGGAAATCGCACGACGGTTCCGTCGCGGTTGATCAGTTCTGCGGTGGGTTTGGTGCAGACCAACGTCACCGAATGTCCAGCTAGCAACAACTTCGTCCCGAACAGCGATCCGTACGACGCCCCTAGAATAAGTACGTCGTATTTAGGATTCACCGACCCTCCTGACTTTGGTAAGGGCAGCTCACCGGATCAGATGGCACCCTGCTGTCGGGCGGCGTCTATTTCGCTGTCGTCGAGACCGACGATGGTTTTGAGCACCTCTTCGGTGTGTTCGCCCAAGAGCGGCGAACGCTGAACGTCCGGGGGTGAATCCGAAAGCTTGATCGGGTTGCCGACCGTCAGATACCGGCCGCGCTCGGGATGGTCGACTTCCACCACGGTCCCGGTTTGCCGCAGCGATTCTTCATTGGCCAGCTCTTTCATGGACAGGATCGGACCGCACGGCACGTTGAACGGATTGAGGATGTCCATGACCTCCATCTTGTCCTTGGTCATGGTCCACTTCTCGATTTCCGCGAAGACCCGATCGAGCTTGGGGACGCGCGCTTCGGGCGTGTTCCAATCGGGATCGTCGAGCCAATCCTCGTGGCCGATGACCCTGGCGAGTGCGGGGAATGAGGCCACCTGCGTGATCACGTAGACGTAGCAATCCGGATCGGTCTCCCATCCCTTGCATTTGACGATCCAACCCGGGTGGCCGCCACCCGAGGCATTGCCGGCTCGGGGCACGGCGTCGCCGAACTCGCCGTTGGGATATTGTGGATATTCCGTCAGCGGGCCATGAGCGAGCCGCTGTTGGTCACGGAGCTTCACACGACAGAGGTTGAGCACGGCATCCTGCATGGCGCATTCCACGCGCTGGCCCCGGCCGCTCTTTTCGCGGTGAAGCAGCGCGGCCAGGATGCCCGCCACGAGATGTACCCCGGTTCCGGTATCGCCGATCTGGGCGCCGGTCACCATGGGGACACGATCGATCTCGCCGGTGGTCGACGCCGCACCACCGGTGCACTGAGCGACATTCTCATACACCTTGCAATCCGCGTAGGGACCTGGCCCAAATCCCTTAACCGAGGCGTAGATCATGCGTGGATTGATCTGCTGGATCTTCTTCCACGGGAAGCCCATGCGATCGATCGCACCGGGCGCGAAGTTCTCGACCATCACGTCGCATTCCGCGATGAGCCTGGCGAAGATTTTGTTTCCCGCTTCGGTCTTGGGATTCAGCGTGACGCTGCGCTTGTTGGCGTTCAGCATCGTGAAATACAGACTGTCCACATCGGGAATATCACGCAATTGGCCGCGCGTGGCGTCGCCGACACCGGGCCGCTCGATCTTGATGACGTCGGCACCGAACCAGGCCAAGATCTGAGTGCAGATCGGTCCCGATTGCACATGGGTCATGTCGAGAATGCGAACACCCTCCAGCGCTTTTCCCATACTCACCCTCTTCTTCAGGTAATGGACGGAAGGACGGAAAGACGGAAGGACGGAAGGAGGTGATGCAAAGAGACGTTCCGTCATTCAGTCATTCAGTCATTCAGTCATTCCGTCCTTCCGTCCTTCCGTCCGCCTGTCGTCATGCTCCGAACAACGGAATCTTGAACACTCTCGCAAAGATCAGTATCACGCTCAACCCTGTAAACACCACCAGGCTGCCCCAACTGAGCGCTCGTTCGAGGGCCGAGGGGTAGAACGCCTTGTCTTCCTTCGGAATCACCGTCAGGCAGTAGTAGAGGTTGAGGAAGAAGATGACGGGAGCGATGAAAAACGCCAAGGCCGACGCGACGAGTACGAGAAACACCGGGCTCTGCACCCCCGCGATGATCGCCACCGAAGCCACGAGGGAATACAACATCGTCAGCCGGTAGATATTGTATTCCGAGTTCCATGTCCGACGGTGCTCGGGCGTCAGGTCCTCTTTGCTGATACCCGACAGGCGGGCCGTCTCGTGGAAGATGTTTCTACAACACGCACCGACGATGCGCGGCCAACCGTCGAAGTAGTTGAACACTGTCGAGAACGTGGCGGCAAACGCCCCGAGCAGGAAAATAGTCATCATCCAAGGGCCGACGCTGTCCGTGAAGATCCGGGCGATCTCACCCATCACCGCGCGGCCCTCGACCGGGTTGGGATAGAGCCATACGGCCGCGAGGAGGAGAAAGACCACGGCGAGGACGAACGACACCACGTGTCCCGCGCGAAAATCCCACAGGCCGATCGTGAACCATCGGCGACAATATTCGCGGGCGTGTTCCGAAAGCTTTGAGGTGTCGACCGAGAGATCCTCTTTTCGCGGCGCGAAGGGATCGAACGTATTCGCCAGGCCGTTTCTCTCCAGATCGCCCCTGATCTTACCCAGGCCGACTTTCTTCGCCTTGCCCCATTCGGATGCCTGCAACGACACATCGATGCCGGTGGGCAACAATCCCAAGAACCCCGCAACGATCAGCCAGGAACCCTGCGGGGTCTCGAAGATGAAAAAATTTGCCAATGCAGAAATAGGGGCCGGCTGAACGAAGTAGACGGCAAGCGTCGACAGCACCAGCCCTAAGGCCGCGGCCTTCGCGGTCATCTCGACCGCTTTGTAGCTACCACGCAGAATCACCGCTACCGCCGCCACGCCGAGAAGAAGAGCAAACCACGGAAGCTCAATGTCGAACCCGAGTGTCTGGTTAATGAAGTAGTACAACACCGCCGATGCGGCGATGAGTCGGCCGGATTGGCCCACCGCACATTGAATCAATGTCGTGACCATCACGTACCACAATGGCCACTTCTTCCACGCCGTAGCGTACGCTTCGATCATGCTCTTTCCGGTAGCATTGGTAAACCGAAATGCCATCTCGAAGCCGTAGTACTTGAAGATGTACGCAATCGGTATGCACCAGAGGAGGGCGTAGGCAAATCGGCCGCCGGCGGTGGGAGCCACCACGAGATGGCTCGTTCCGATCCCGGTCATCATCAAGACCATGCCCGGCCCAAACTTCATGAAAAGACTCCAGGGAGTCATGTCCGGAAGTTCGAGTTGCTCCGGTGAGTGCTGCGAGCCGGTTGCTACGCGGTCATCGGCCATGTGGGCAAACCCTCTCCGCGGCGGGGACGGTTATTAGATCTGGTCTCACTATCACGCCAACGGCCGCGTGAGGCAGGTCGGCCCCCCGGCTCCCTTGAAGCTGATCTCCCGACCGTCAAACTCCTTGACCTCGACCCCCTGCTCCTCCAAACGGGATCGCGTCTTGGGGTTTCCCTCGAGCATGATGCACTTGCGTGGCGCAACGGTGAGCACGTTGCACGCCATTGTCTCGAACTCGGAATCGCACACCTCGACCAGTTGAATGCCGCGTGTCAGTAACTCTTCGCGGAATGGAACGGGCATGAGCGGTGAGTACACCAGCAGCAAGTCCCGGTCGATCGGGCTCAGGATGGACATGAGGTGAAAGACGTCGGCGGGGCCACGGTAGTGCGGCAACGGTACGACTAAGAACTCGTCGACACAATCGCCCAGTAAGGCGCGCAACTGGCGAATGCCTTCGTCGTTGGTGCGGTAACCGCGGCCCACGGCCACGGTGCGCGAGTCGATCCACGTTACGTCACCACCCTCCAATCGCCCCTCACCCGTGATCTCCCCATGAACGGGGATGTTCCGCGACCGAAACGCCGCCGCCTGTGCCGCCGGTTCGGCACCGCGCTCGACCTTTCCCATGTTGCACAGGATCACGCCCTTGTCACACACCACCGACGCGTCGCGAACGTAGATGGAATCCAAGCCCGTCGACGGGGTTGGGGGGAGAAATTCCAACTGCGCGCCCAGTTCTTCGAGCAACCCAACAAGGTGCTCATACTCCTCGACCGCCCGCACGAAGTCGGGACGCCCGGCAAAATTGAGCGAGCGCCACTGGTCGTCGATCTCGCTCTGGCTCCCAAACGCGTCCATTGCATGCTTTACCACGACACGCGCAACCGGACCCACATCGGTCTGACCCGTTCGACCCATCGGGCCTGGTTGACGCTTGCCGGTGGTTTTGAACGATTGGGCCATGATCAGGGGTAGGAGGGGAGAAGTGAGAAGTGAGAAGTGAGAGGTGAGAGGGCCCCCCAATCCTCCCCGATAGATCTGGGGGAAAGGGGGTGGCCCTCTCACTTCTCACGTCTAACTTCTCACTCAATCAACGAAGATCTCACAAACCCGAACCGAATGTTTTCCTGACGAGCGGTTTCCTAAGGATACACGGAGGTTCAACCACTGCAACCACCTTGGACTTTGGTGCCAACGAGGTCATGTTCGGGGGCGGACGGGCAGACGGGCGGACGGGCGGACGGAAAGATGGAATGGTGGTGAGCGCTGGTGGAGGATTGAGATCGTTGAAAGCTCCTCAATGCAACGTTTGACGCGAAATATTACGGGTGCCGGCCTTGCCCTCGCGCTGAGCATGGCCCTGGCGCCGGGCGGCGTTCAGGCGAGGCAGTCCATTAACCAGCCGAGCCGCGCGCTGCCCACGGCAATCAACGACGACGAACGGTTGGAATTGATTGCGCTGCGCGTGACCGGAGCGTTGACAATCGACGGCTTCCTCGACGACGACGTCTGGCGTTCCAGCCGCCCTGTCGGGGGCTTCATCCAGAGCGAACCAGACGAAGGGTATCCGGCCACCGAGCGCACCGAGGTGTGGGTTGCCTTCGACACCGACAACCTCTATGTCGCCGCGCATCTCTACGAGTCGGAACCCGACGGCCTCGTCGTGACCGACATCCGCAAAGATTTTCGACTCACCAACCAAGACGTGTTCGAGGTAATCATCGACACGTTCGGGGATCGTCGAAACGGATACGTGTTTGCCACGAATCCAGGCGGTGGTCGCGCCGATAGGCAGATCACCAACGAAGGCCGGGCGGTCAACACGAGCTGGGACGCACCCTGGACCGCTCGAACGCGCCGCATCTCCGACGGATGGACGCTCGAGATGATCATCCCGTTGAACTCCATTCGCTCGGCGAAGGATCTAACCACCTGGGGAATTAATTTCAGCCGCCGTATCCGTCGCAAAAACGAAGTAACCTTCTGGGCGCCCATCCCGAGGGCGTACGACCTCACCCGGCTCTCGCTCTCTGGAAACCTCACCGGAATGGGATCGGTAGAGGGGGGGCGAGACCTTCGCATCACGCCGTACGCGGCCGCGAGAACCGTCCGCGAGACCGGTGGATCCGCCTACGACGAAAACGGAGATGTCGGCGGCGACGTGAAATACGGCCTCACCAACGGCCTCACACTCGACCTGACCGTGAATCCGGATTTCGCGCAGGCCGAAATCGACCAACAACGAGTGAACCTCACGCAATTTCCGCTGTTCTTCCCCGAAAAGCGCGAGTTCTTCCTCGAGAATTCCGGCCTCTTTTACATCGGCGACACCCCACGGAGCACTCGCGGGTTCACCAGTACCGGCCTTACAAATCGGGACCTTGTGCTGTTCTTCTCCAGAAGGATGGGACTCGCGGGAGACGGCCGTCCGCTCCCGATCGACGGAGGCGTTCGCCTCACGGGACAAGAGGCCGGTTTCCAGGTGGGAGCGTTGGCGCTGCGCAGCCAATCACAAGACGCAGCACCGGAAAACGATTATGCGGTAGTACGCGTACGCCGCAATTTGTTTTCCAACTCCGACATCGGCGGCTTGTTCATGATCCGCAGCGCCGTGGAGAATCGCGGCAACGTCAACCGCGTGTACGGGGGCGACGCAAACATCCGGCTCCCCGGACACGTCGACTGGAGTTCATTCCTCGTGAATACCGACGCGCCGGGGTTGTCGGGATCACAGTACGCCTACCAGACGTCTCTCAACCGTGAGGGCAACTTTCTCCACGTCAAGGCCGGCCTGATGGGGATCGGCGAGAACTTCACCAACGATCTAGCAGGTTGCGGAAAAATTCATGGTGGGCCGCGTTTGTCCGGGTAACACGACGGTGTACCAGCGTGCGGTCCCCTATTACCGCCCCCGCGGTGCGGTCGGCGTGACGAATGCGGCCCACACTGCCCCATCAGGGGCTGCCTCCGGCCAGGGTCAGGGTGCGTATCCGCATCAGATTGTAGACCGCGGCCGTAAACGTAAACACCCACCCGACCCGCGGGGTCCCGCGATGTCGGAGTTTGCGTAACAACCCAATCGTCTTGCCCCACCCGTAGATCTCTTCCACTTTTTTGCGCTGCCGTTGACTGATCGCATAGCTGGGATGGCGCGTCGTCCGGCCATCCACCGCGCTCCGCAACCGCGTGCGGTGCACGTTCGGCGTGACGTGGGGCGTCCAGCCCAACGCCCGCAGCGTGTCGACAAACCCGCACCGATCATAACCCTTGTCCGCCCCCAACGTCCGACGCCGGGCCGTCGGCGGTAAGCTCCCCACCATCGCCAGCGCACTCGCACACTCCGCCTCGTAGCCGGGCTGCGTCACGTCGGTCGCCACCACGAGCCCGTGCCGATTATCCATCAACACACTCGCCAAGTACGCCAATTGCGCGCCTTGCCCCCCACTCTTCCGCGTCAACCGCGCCTCCGGGTCCGTCCGCGACGCATGCGTCGCATTCGTCCGTTTCTCCTGGCGAAACGTCACGCTCGGATTCCCCGGATCATCGTCCGTTGGCGGGCGGGTGCCGGCCTTCGGCTGAAAACTCTTCTGACTCGCCCACGCGTCCAGCAAGGTCCCGTCGACGGTGAAATGCTCATTCGACAACAACGCCCGCCGCTCCGCCTCCTGTAACACTTCGGCCAGAAACGCATCCGCGATGCCCCCCTCGACCAGCCGCGTCCGATTCTTCGTAAAGACCGTCGGCACCCACACCGCGTCGTCCAGATTCAACCCCACAAACCATCGGTACAAGATGTTGTAATCGAGCTGCTCCATCAGCTGCCGCTCGCTCCGGATCGTATACACCACCTGCAGCAATAACGCGCGTAACAAATGTTCCGGGGGAATCGACGGCCGGCCCCGCCGCGCGTACAGCCGGTCCAACTGCGGCGAGAGCCGGGCTAACACCGGGTCCACCAGCGCCCGCAGGGCGCGCAACGGATGGTCGGAGGGCACCCGATCCTCCGCACTGATATAGCTGAACAGCGCCGACTGATTCGTCTTGTTCCCGCGCATCGTGGCACTCCCATCGAGGTCCCTCTACGATAAGAACTTCCGGCTCGCGATGCTATCGTCCATTACCCGACTTTTTCCGCAACCTGCTAGGCTTTCTCCGTCGCACCGGAATTCGGAAGTGGTCGCTCGACACTGGTGTACGGCCGCGTCCGGCATCGTTACGGAAACGCGGGGTGCGTGAGATGCACCCGCATGTCGTGTGGAATTACTTCACCGATCTAGACGGCAACGAGGTCGCAAAACGCCTGCACACGGGGTACACGTTCTTCTTCAACAACGGCGGATACGGTCAGATCGAGTTCAATCCAACGACCGAGCTGCTGACGAGCCCGTTTACGATCAATACGTCAGTACCCGCCATATCCGCCGGAAAACACGATTGGACTACCTACGCACTCAGCTACAGCGCTGACCCCAGCCGGCTCATCTCCGGATCGGCACGCTTGACCTGGGGCGGGCTCTGGACGGGAAACCAGCTATCCATCAGGACGACCGTTACGGTCACACCGTCCTACAAGTTCCGCGGCTCACTGAGCCTGGCGCGCACCGATGTCGACCTCGAGGTGCCCAACGGCAAGTTCGTCACCGAAATTTGGACCGCCCGCGCCAACTACTCCTTTACGACCAACATATTCGTAGATGCACTCATGCAATACGAGGCCGATACGAATGGGTTGAACGCCAACATCCGGCTCAACGTGATCCACCACCCACTCAGCAATTTGTACATCGTCTTCAATGAGCAACGGTTTGTCACACCCGGGGGACCCGCGCCAGGCCGAAGCATCATTGTGAAGCTGACCCAGATGCTGAGTTACTGAGGACGGAAGGACGGAAGGACGAAAGGATGCGATGTCAGTCGCATGCGCCTCGCTGCCCCCGTGCCCCCGTGCCCCTGTGCCCCTCGCTCCCCGCTCCCCTTAGGCCTTCTCACCTCTCACGTCTCACCTCTCACGTCTCACGTCTCACGTCTCACCCGCGAGCGGCGAGCGAGTAGCTGCTCCGACAGCACGGGCCCACGCCCCGGCTCGCTCCACGGGCACACCTCAATGCAAATCGCGCATCCTAGCGTCTTGACGAAATAGGGGACGCACTTGTCGAAGTCGACGTACCATTTCTTCTCGCCGCGGACCAGTTGTTTCTCGTTGTAGATGGCGTCCGGTGGACAGTCCAGCACGCAACGGCGGCACGTGAGGCAGATATCTTCCACGCCGATGTCGACTGGTCGATCGGTGGCCATGGGTAGATTGGTCAGCACGGTGGCAAGCCGGAAGTTGGAACCAAATTCCTTGCTGATGATGGAGCCGTGTTTCCCGAGTTGGCCCAGGCCGGCATTCACGGCGAGAGGGATGTGGAGGATGTCGGTGCCGTTGGGATTGCCGTAGGCCCTAGCCGGCCAACCCATGGCTCGAATTTTCTCGGCCAGCTGCACGGCAATCCGAGCCACCACGCGGTACGATCGCATGACCTCGACCGCGGCGGGTTCCTGGGGCACGTGAACCATCGCGTCCCGACTCATCGACAAGCCGAGGCAAATCGCAAACTTGAAGGGCGTGTCTCGTCCCTCGTAGAGGGCTTCTTCGGGCACCTCGGTAACGCCCACCAACTCTGCGCCCATCGACCGGGCCACAGACTTGATGGTTTCCGCCATGGCGGCGGGATCCACGTCGCTGTGGCGCTTCGGGGCCACGGGACCGTCCTGACGACGGAGCTGCCACGCATTGGCAAGCATGTGTCGAACGACGCTCCACGGATTGATGTATCCGAAGAAATCGTCCAACGCATCGAAGGGTAGCGTGCCACCCGTAGCATTATGGAAGACGTGACGGGCCCGGCCGCGTTTGGTCTCACCCAGACCGTTGATCGCGTTACCGGAAGCGGGTTGCTCCGTATACCCGAAGGCGTACTCGGTTGACGGTGGATTGCGCGGTTTCACGTGAGGGGCGGATCCCGATCCAGCCAGACCTTTTCGCCCCGCGCGATTTTCTCGCGGTACGCGCGCCGCACCCGGGCGCCCACGATGAAGTAGTCGAAGGTCATGCTCGCAAGGCGCCGGAAGTGCCGCCAATCGCGCAGCAGGCGACGCCAAAGCGAGGATTGGGTATTGGGACCCGCTTCGACCGTCCGCATTCAATCTCCGTAGCAGTAGGCGGTACCAATATGCCCTGGTGCCGCCGAGACCACCATGACCTCAGAACTTCGTTGAGGAAGTGTACTGGCGGGGGCGCGAACCGCCGCCATCTTACCGCTTAACTCACCTATGCAAGGTAACGGACTGTGATCGGTCGTCGACTCGCCCTCGCTCTGATATGCGTGCATCCCTCGATTTGCAACGCACAGGGCCAACCTGCTGTCCTGCGGGTCGGTACCGCACTCGACGGGCGAGGCGCCACCCTCAGCAACACCAGCATCGTGATCTCCGGATCCAAGATCTCCCGGATCGATCCCGGCGCTGCCGACGTCACCTACGATCTGACCGGCCTCACGGTCATGCCCGGCGCCATCGACACCCACACGCACCTCGACTGGCACTTCGATCCGGACGACAAGATCCATCATCTTTCGCGGGACGAAGAAAGCGATCAACAACGCATGCTGTACGCGGTGGAGAACGCGTACGCCACGTTGATGGGCGGTGTCACGACCGTGCAGAACCTCGGCTCCAGGTGGGACAAAGACCTGCGGGACTGGATCGCCCGTGGCACCATCCCAGGACCCCGTGTCATCACGTCACTGGCATCGATCAACGAACGGACAGGCACACCTGAGGAGATCCGCGCCCGGGTCGGCCGGCTCGCGGCTGACGGCGCCAACGTGATCAAGATCTTTGCCTCGGCGAGCATCCGCGTCGGCGGCACACCGACCATGAGCCAAGAACAACTCGACGCCGCTTGCGGCGAGGCTGCAGCGCACAACCTGCGCACGGCCGTCCACGCCCACGGCCCCGAGAGCGCACAACGGACTGTCGCCGCCGGCTGTACGGTCATCGAACACGGCGCGCTGTTGGATTCAGAAACCTTGCGCCTGATGGCCGCGCGCGGAACATACTACGATCCGAACATCCACCTCATCTTCCGCAACTATTTCGAAAACCGCCATCGCTACATCGGCACCGGGAACTACACCGAGGCAGGCTTCGCGCAGATGGAACGCGCGGTGCCCACCGCGCTCGACGTGTTCAAGCAGGCGCTGGCAACCCCTAATCTGAAGATCGTCTTCGGAACGGACGCGGTGGCGGGGGCGCACGGTCGCAACTTCGAAGAGCTGATCTATCGCGTCGAGACCGGTGGGCAGGATCCAATGGACGCGATCGTTTCTGCCACCTCACGCGCGGCCGAATCGTTGCGGCTCGGGACCACGATCGGCACCCTCGCGCCTGGAATGGAAGCCGACATCATCGCGCTCGACGGCAATCCGCTGCAAGACATCACGGCGTTACGGCGGGTGGTGTTCGTGATGAAAGGCGGCGTGGTGTATAAGAACGTGAGAGGTGAGAGGTGAGACGTGGGACGGTAGACAGTATCGGTTGGTGGTCTCCCAATGACGAGAAAGGGACAGATGAGATGAACCCACCCTTCGGCTCGAGCTCCGCTCCTGGTGGGTTGAGTGGGGAAAACCAAATTCCCAGGGGGCTGCGGGGGTCCGTGTTTTCCGTGTTTTCCGTGGCTATCACACTGGTCGTCGGTCTCGTCACCGCCGCGTGTGGCTCATCACCACGCGGGAACTGGCCTGTCTACGGCGGCGACGCCGGCGCGATGAAATACTCCGCCCTCACGACGATCAACCGCGACAACGTCGCAGCGCTCGAACTCGCCTGGGAGTGGAGCACCAACGAGACAGGAATCGAAGAGACCGACAGCACCCGCGCGGCCCGACCCGGATTTTTCCAAGTGACCCCGTTGATGATCAACGACACGTTGTTCCTGAGCACGCCGTACAATCGCGTGGTTGCACTCGATGCTGAAACCGGCGCCGAATTCTGGAGCTACGATCCGGGAGCGTATCGTTTCGGCCAACCGTCTAACGGGACGGGCTTCGTGCACCGCGGCGTCACCACGTGGACCGACGGAAAGGAGCGTCGTGTGTTCATCGCCAGCCGGTGGCGCCTCATCGCCATCGACGCATCGACGGGACAACCCATTGCTGATTTCGGTGAGAACGGTGAGGTCGACCTCACCACCGATCTGATTTGGGAGGTCAACAAACTCCACTACACCAATACGTCACCGCCGATCGTGTATCGAGACCTGATCATCGTCGGTAACGGCATCGGCGACCGCCTCACGTACAAGAACGATCCCCCAGGTGATGTGCAGGCCTACGACGTCCGAACCGGTGAGCGCGTGTGGAGCTTTCACATGACGCCACAGCCGGGCGAGTTCGGTCACGAAACATGGGAAGACGAGTCGTGGCGGGACGTCGGCCACACGAACGTGTGGGCCCCGTTTACGGTGGATGTCGAGCGGGGCCTCGCCTATTTCCCCGTCAGCACCCCCAGCAACGACTGGTATGGCGGCGCGCGGGCAGGTGACAACCTCTTCGCCGAATCGATCGTGTGTCTAGACGCGAACACCGGGGAACGCGTGTGGCATTTTCAAACGGTGCATCACGGCCTGTGGGATTATGACCTCCCCGCCCCACCGATACTGGGAACGATCACCGTCGACGCACAACGCATCGACGCCGTCATAGTCTTGGGAAAGACCGGCTTTGTCTACGTGTTTGATCGAGTCACCGGAGAACCAGTGTGGCCGATCGACGAACGGCCGGTAGGCCAGAGCAGCGTGCCGGGCGAACGCACGGCTGCGACGCAACCATTCCCAACCAGACCGGCACCGTTCTCCGTTCAAGGGTTTACGACGGACGACGTCATCGACTTCACGCCAGAAATACGTGCGGCGGCTCTGGACTACCTGAATCAGTTCCAGCTCGGCCCGATGTTCACCCCGCCCTCTCTGGAGGGAACGGTGGTCATGCCCGGGTTCATCGGCGGGGCCGGCTGGGGTGCTGGTGCGTTCGATCCCGAATCGGGAATCCTCTATGTCAAAGGCAGCAATTTCCCGGCGATCGCACGCCTGATTCAACCGCCAATGTCGGACACGATTCAGGCCGACTACAGAAGAGACGGGCGCGCGTCCTCTCGTTTCCGCATGGAGGGCGGATCATTGCCGATCAACAGACCTCCATACGGTACCGTGACGGCGATCGACATGAACTCGGGCAACCACCTGTGGCAGGTAGGTGTCGGCGACACACCCGACGTGCGCAACCACCCCTTGCTTCGCGACCTAGACCTGCCTCCCCTGGGCGTGACGGGATCGCCAGGGCCCGTGGTGACGAAGAGCGGGATCCTCTTTCTCACTGGAGGTGGTTCGGTGCTGTACGCGCTCGATACCCAGGAGGGCAGCGTGCTGTGGGCACACGATTTGGGTGGAGTGGGCTACGCCGTCCCTATGACTTACGAAACGGCTAATCGCCAGTTTGTCGTGATCGCAACAGGCGCGGAAGAGGACGCAACGCTCAAGGCGTTCGCGCTTCCGACCCCCGGCTCCACGCCGTAGTGAGAAACACGAGGGTCACTGCCGCCCCTAACACACCAATCGGCCAGAAAGAACCACCCATTTCAGAGGTAGCCACGGTGTCAACGGCCAACCCCACAAGTGGAGCCATGACCATTGTCGCCGCTCGTCGCACTTGGCTCTCCACCGACAGGAGCGTTGCTCCCTGAAAATCAGCGCCTCGTTCGTCGAGTCGGCCGATGAGAATGGGCCGCCAAAGATTCTGCAACACATGTAAGGCGATGAACGCGGCAACGACACCAGCAAGCATCTCGTAGAACGCGGCGACTCCCAAACCGACGAACACCAACAGGGCAACTCCCCACATCACCTTGGCCGCGCGGTCTTCCCCCCCAACGACATTCACCAACGCATGAGCCCGTCGGCTGGCTACACCGGAAACCAAGTAGAGCACGAGATAGACCGGCGCAACGAGGAGCACCGCTTGCTGAGGCTCGCTGAGATCTGCGGTGGCGACATAAGTCGCCACGAAAACTGTCGCAGCCGCGGTGAGCACCGGTTGGATGTAGTCCTTGACCGCGTGGAAAACGCCCTCGAATCCCATCGACTCGAGCAACAAGCGCCTCACGTTTCCGTGTTTGATCGAGGCGACGAGTGTCCGCGATAGCCGCTGCCACACCGCACCGGCCGAAGCCTTCGACTCCACTTCGCCATCCAAGGCCTTGGGGTATCCGGCAAAGTTGATGATACCGAGCACATATGGCACCGCTGCAAAGAAAAACACGGTCGTGTACGCATCGCTCGCGAACACAAAGACCGCCGCGAGCAGTACCGACACAGCGGAGCCGAATTTGCTCCATGACCTGGTATAGCCGTAAAACTTGGTACGCTCTGCGAGCCGGCCCTCGAGGCGCAGCCACTCGAAGATCATGGCTTTGTGCGTGCCGGTGCGAAACGCTTCTCCGACCCCAAACAAGAACATCCCGCCGAACAACGCAACAAGGTTGCGCGCAAACCCAAACAAGAGGAAGCTGCCGATGTAGGCCACGAAGGAGAGCACCATGGATCGGCGGCGTCCGTAGACGTCAGCCACGGCACCAGACGGGATCTCGAACGCGATCACGGTGGCTTCGCGAAAAGCGATCAACAAGCCGATGTCGAGAAAACTCAGGCCTTTCTCGAGGAACGCCAACACGAGGAACGGTTCGAAGTAACGCTGATTTTTGAGGAAACCGTAGAGACTGAATCGCGTGAGCATGAATGTCGGTGTGCCAGGAAAAACGCTGCTTCTGAGCGCCTCGCAGGGTGCGCAAAAAAAGGCGAGGCGGCGGCAGCCGCGTGTGCCTTTTTCGGCACCCTGTTAAGGACGGATGCGTTCGAATCTGCGTAGGAATGTACGAATGGGGACCACGGTCCGCGATCAACGAGTATAAAAAGGCGACTTCCGGAAATTTCGAGGTCAGTGATTGAAGGGGCAACCACAGTTCCGGTCCTCCCGCAATCCATCAACGGCTTCGGTCGACGACGAGCCATCCCACCCATCCCAGATGAGCCACGGAAACCACGGACCCCCGCACCCCTCCCTGAATTTGGGTTCCCCTCCCCCACCATATGGATCGCCAACGCGGGACGAACCAGCAGGAAGTTGGGGGAGGGGAACTACAATCCGGGTGTGGGGCGGGGTTTCCGTGCTTTCCGTGCTTTCCGTGGCTACTCAATTCAGCACTACTGGCGGCACTGCCCCGCGGCCCTCCCCGCAATACCCGATGGATCACAAAAAAGCCCCGGCGTCACAGCCGGGGCTTTCTCATCACTGGAGACCCAGGGCTTAGAAAACGGTAGTTGTCTTCACCGGACCATTGTCCCAGTCCTGGACACTCGAGATATTCGGCATCCCCCAATCCTCACCCTTCCACCCCTGGAATCCGTCCATCTTGAAGAGCCAGAAACCGGTCGCGCTGTCACTGATGACAATCATCCCGTCGGCGTTGCGCACATCGATGCCGAACGCCCCGTTCATCACACTCGTCCCACGATAGTCATCGGCCTGACTGCCGCCGTAACCACTCATGTGGGGGCCGTTGTACGTATAGAACCACCCCATGGTGACCGGATTGGTGGGATCTTCCATGGTGAAGACCTGCAATCCGTCTTCGTATCCCGAAACGAATACGTAGGGCCAGCGCACCTCGTGGTTGTGGGACAACGCTTCCCAATCGGCGGTCCAGGCACCGACGGGGCGTGAGATGTTTCGGCGCTCACCCGACTGTCCCTGGCGGAGGTCGAAGATCCGAAGCGGTGCGTACTGATATTCGGTTTCCGTCACCGCGAACGCGCCGTCCGGCGTGGGGGTAAACGTATGTCCCCGCTGCACGCCGGGCGCACCGGAAATCGAGAAGATGATGGTAGGATCTTCCGGTGTCGTCACGTCATAGATGTGGAAACCACCGTTGCCGGCCCCGTAGAACTTGTCCTGCCCCGTCGCGGGGTCGTAAGCCACATAGAAATCGTGGTAGCCGCCCGGGCCGAAGGCTCCCGGTACCGGTACCTGCCCGATCTTTCCATACGCGTCGTCACCCGCCAGAAAACGATCCATGTCGTAGACGTTGGCGTGGCTGCCAGAAACCGTCGTAAAGAGCAAGGGCCGTCCCGAGGAGTGCTTGTACATGAACATGTTGTGGAATCCGCCAGGGGCGTCGGGCGCCCGGATCCGGCCCACCTCGCGGACGGTCGAGGCGTCAGGCAGTCCGGTGACATCAAACACCACTGCGCCGAGATCCGCGTCTGCCCCGCCTTGGGCGAACTGCATCGACTGCACGTAGTAATACCGCCCGTTCGTCTTGAAGTACTTGGAATCCATACCGCCCAGTCCCTCATGGAGATCGATGTCTTCGATCGTCCAGCGGTACAAAATCTGGGCGTTCTCGGGATCCGAAATGTCGATGATGGAGAATCCGGCCCGCTCGCGCGATTGCGCCACATACACGTAGGGGCGAGATAACTCCTGCTCCATCTCGACGTCGGTCACACGGAAAAAACCGCCTAGCGGCAGGTGCGACTGCACCTTGATGTTGGGGCTCCCACCGATCTTGGCACCGCTCTGTTGGTCCGGCGTGGCCCATCCGGGGCGCTGGGCAAGCACCGCCGAGGGAACGGCGGCGAGCACAGCGAAGGTGAGCACGACTAGTCTTCCGCGAAAGTGACGCATAAACAGCCTCCAGACCGTTGGGTGCAGGTAGCTCGTCAGTTCCCCTGCCCGGATGGATCCACGGTGAATTTCATCATCATGCCGGCGTCCAGATGCTCCGCGATGTGGCAATGCAACATCCAGTCGCCGGGGTTCGAGATCTCGACCAATAAATCAACTGTCGCGCCGACAGGAATCAAGACCGTGTCCTTCCAAACGAGGTTGCGTGTCCGTACTCCATTCCGCCTCAGGACCAGCAACCGCTGGCCGTGGAGATGGATGGGGTGCGCCATCGGGTGAAACGCGTTGGGGTCATTGAACAATCGGATTTTGACCACGTCGCCCTGCCCGAACGACCAGTCGATATCCATGTTCTCCCGCCGGGTGGCCGGTTCTCGAAGCACCCACTCCAAATTGGTCCCGTTCGACACCCAATTCATCATAGGCATCGCGTCGTTCCACTCCACAGGCGGGTAATAGGTCGTGTCGATGCTCATGTACTGCACGACATATAGCGGCAATTCTCCCACCCGAAGCGTCAGAACCAACTCACGGTCGGGGGCACGATCAAAGTATGGTCGGACCCGATCGATGTCGGCGACGACATCGTCATGCTCGCGTAAGGTCAGAAAATGTCCGGCGTAGTTTGCGCCGGCCTGCGTCTCCGCCACCGCAATCGTCCCGAGGGTGTCTACTTTGGGATAGAAATCGCCAAGAATGTGATTGATGGCTTGAATTTGATTCGTAATGGCGAGTTGGCCGGGAGTGTCGAACCGTGCCTCGACGATGTACCGCTGTGCGGGGGCGATCACCACACTCTCCACCCACTCTTCCCGCTCGAACTTGCTCACGTCCGCGCCAACGACCTTCATCTGCGCACCACCCATAACCACATTGTAGGTCCGTGTGTTCGACACGTTGGTCAGCATGAAACGGACGACCTCGCCTCGATCGACCTCCAGCCGGTAATCAGGCTCCCCATTGATAAGGAATAGGTTTCCGAACCGACCCATGAGGGTGAAGTTGGACGCCTCTTTCCCAAACGGCACGAACGCGCCCCGATCCATGAGCAAATCGTCGAGAATCAACACCTCTTCCCGGTTCACCGGGTTGTAGTAATCCGGGTCCGGCGACTGAACCAGCATGTTGCCGTAGAGGCCGAGTTCCTGCTGAATGTCCTCCCTCACGTGTGGGTGATACCAGTATATCCCAGGGTCCGGGAAGTGCACCTGGTACACAAATGTCTCACCGGGCTCGACCGGATCCTGGGTCACACCCGGAACCCCGTCGAAACGATTGTCGAGACGGACACCGTGCCAGTGGATCGTCGTCGGCAGGTCGATGTGATTCGTGAAGTTGATGACGATCGTGGCGGTCTGATCGACGGTGATTAGCGGGCCAGGATATTGGCCGTTGAAGCCATACATGGTGAACGTGTTGCCGTTGATGACGCGTCGGACCAATACGGCGTCCAGGTCGAGTGTGTCGCCGTCCGCGAGTCGATGGACTTCTCGGGGCCGGGCGAGCGGGAGGCTCGACGTATCCACCCCCTGCCCGGGCAAGAACGGCGTGAGCGGCGGTTGATACTCCATGACCCCAGGCAGCATCGGCATGTTCATTTGGAGCAGCGGCATGCGCCAAACCAGGCCGGATTGGGTCGTGTCTCGAGCAGTTTGTTGTGCCGATGCGGCGATTGGAAGGACAAGCGAAACAGCGAGAGCGGCGACGCGCCGAGGCGACCGTCGGGTCCGCGGGAGCCTACTCGCGGTCATTATGGGGCATGTTGTCGAACAACTCGTGCGACGCAAACGATCGCAGGAGACCACTCGGCGAGATGCCTCTCAACATCACGGGCCCACTCCGTTTTGCAACGTCACCCGACTCTTCCAACGAAACGATCAGAATGAACTTGTTCATGGTGGAGACACGAAATTCGAACGTACCTGCCGGATCCACCGAACCCAGCTTCTCGGTTCTGTCGAGCTCGGGCGTCGTGAGCCAGACGACATAGCTGCCCGATGAACCGAGCGACTTCGGCGTCCGGAGGCCCTGAATGGTCAGCTCGAGATCGTAGATCGGAAAACCCTGAGCCGTTACCGCGAATCCGAACGGGCTCGCAGCAGGCTTCAGCTCGCCGACCCCCGTCGCCTGGCGCGCCCGGGACGTGGCACGTAACGAGAATTTGTAGACCTCCGCAAACCGAATGGAACGTTCCACATCGGAACGCACAGACCACAGGTCACCCTCGGACGAAGCACCATGGGCAAGACCTACTCCGAGCAGCCCGGGGATCAATAAGAAAGGCACGACTCGCTGCAAAACGATTCCTCGGACGAGATGATGGCGAAAGTTGGCGAAGACCCGGTGTGGCTGCAAGGCGGTATGCCGGAGTTATTTTCGAAAGTTGTGGATTGGAGGAATGAGAAAGGCGGCGTATCCTTTCGTGTAGTCAGTTGAAACGTACACGAGATCCGGTTGTGACGACCGGAGAAAGGACACGCCACCGATGTTGAGGATAATAGAGAATGCGTCTGAGAGCAAAGGGAACGGACTGTTCGCAGACCTGGACGAGCTTGCCAGAGAGGGAGCTCGGCGGATGCTGGTGAGTGCGTTGGACGCGGAAGTGACCGAGTATGTCGAGCGATATCGGATTGAGCGAGACGGAGAGGGCCGCGCCCTGGTGGTGCGCAATGGCAAAGCCCGTCCCCGCAAGGTGACGCTGGGTGCTGGTACGGTCACGGTGACCGCGCCACGGGTGCATGACCGTCGTATGCGGGCGCAGTTCACGAGCAAGATTTTGCCTCCCTATATGCGGCGGTCGCCGAAGGTGGCGGAGGTCTTGCCGGTGTTGTATCTGCGCGGTCTGTCGACGGGAGATTTTCGCGAGGCGTTGCCGATCTTGTTGGGTGAGGACGCATCAGGCTTGTCCCCGACGACGATCACGCGATTGACGGCGGCGTGGGAGGGGGAATACCAGGCGTTTCGCCAGCGTGATCTGCGTGATCGGGAGTATGTGTACGTCTGGGTCGACGGGATCCACTTCAACATTCGCCTCGAGGCCGACCGGCTGTGTACGCTGGTGATGCTGGGCGCCCGGGCGGATGGGACGAAAGAGCTGATCGCGGTGGAGGACGGCTATCGGGAGAGCACGGAGAGCTGGTTGGCGGTGTTGCGCGATCTGAAGCGTCGGGGGATGCGGGCCCCGGTGCTGGCGATTGGGGATGGCGCGTTGGGGTTCTGGGCAGCGGTGCGGGAGGTGTGGCCGGCGACGCGGCAGCAGCGCGACTGGGTGCACCGGATGGCCAACGTGTTGGACAAGCTTCCGAAACGTTTGCAGCCGGCGGCGAAGCGGGTGTTGCGCGAGATGATGTATGCGGAGTCGCGTGCGGAGGCCGAGGCGCTGGTCGAGCGTTTCGCCACCGCGTATGCGGCCAAGTATCCCAAGGCGGTCGCCTCGCTCACGCGGGACCAGGAGCACCTGTACAGCCATTTTGATTTTCCGGCCGAGCATTGGAAACATATCCGTTCGACGAACGTGATCGAGTCTGCCTTCGCGACGGTCCGGTTACGACAGCGCGTGACCAAGGGAGCGGGCTCGCGGAGCAAAGGGCTGACGATGGCGTTCAAGCTGTTGGAGATGGCGCAGCAACGTTGGCGGAAACTCAACGCTCCAGAACTTCTCCCCCTGGTGTTGGCAGGAGAACAATTCAAAGATGGTATGCAGGAAACTGACAAAGAGAACACGGATCGGAAGGTCGCCGCTTGATCACTCACCGATCCACAACATTTGACAATACCTCGGTATGCCGGTCACACGTCCGGCTGAAACGTGTAGCACCATGCTTCACCCTCCAGCACCACCTCGCCATCCTGTTTGGTCACACGCATCGCGAGTTGCGTCACCGGTTTCGACGCATGCACACTGATCACCTTGGCTTCCGCCGTGATCGTGTCGTCGATGAACACGGGGGCGGTAAACTTCCAGTCTTGGCTGAGAAAGACCGTTCCCGGGCCGGGCAGATCCATCGCAACCAGCGCGTGAAGCAAGCCGGTAGTCAGACCTCCCTGCACCACCAGCCGTCCGAACTTCGTGTGCGCCGCGAAATCCTCGTCGAAGTGCAGCGGGTTGTAGTCGCCCGTGATCTCCGCAAACGTCCGGACATGATCGGACGTCAGGGTGAGACGCCGCGTCGCACTTTTCCCGATGGTAGGTGTCATGGAAACAGATCTCCCGTGAATTCAGTATGACAGGATCTCGGCGAGGAGTGGGATAAATCCTACGTCTCCGGGCTGCGAATGGCGAGCCGACAAGGTAGGAACTTTTTGGCCGGTCCGCTGGTTGTCGGTTTGTACCAGAGGTTGGGTAGCCGGCTGACAACGTGATCGCAGCGGAATTTCGAGCCGTGGACCGGTCGGAAACCACCCAACGTACACCGCACGGTCGGCGCGGACGCGCGCCCGGCCTGCTATCTTGGAGAACGTATGAGATCCAGTCGACTACTGTTCATGGCCCTCAGTTCCGCACTGCTTACCGCTTGTGGCGGCAGCGATGTGATCGACCCGCGCGACCTCGATTGCTCGATTCCGACATTCGAAATGTTTTCCGCCGCCAGCCGAGACGCCATACCGGCGATCACGATGCCGGAGGTCGTGGGAGCCAACGCGTCGTTTATCCAGCCCGACGATCGCGTGTTGGGCGTCGTCGTGAATGGCGCCGCGCGGGCGTATCCGTTCGGTATCCTGTGGTGGCACGAGGTAGTGAACGACACCCTCGGCGGGGAGAACATTCTCGTTACGTATTGCCCCCTCACGGGCTCTGGGCTGGCATTCGATCCACTCGTAAATGGTCAATTGCGCAGCTTCGGCGTTTCCGGTCTCCTGTGGCGAACCAATCTCATCATGATCGACCGTGAGAACGAGAGCCTGTGGAATCAGATGCTGCTTGGCTCGCAATGCGGGATCGACCGCGGTGCCGTGTTGAACCGATTTCCAATCGTAGAGACCGACTGGGCGACGTGGACCCAGGATTATCCGGGCCCAACCGTCATGTCCCCCAACACAGGGTTCGCGACCCGACCCTATTTCGAATACCCGTACGGCGGCTATGCCCGTCCCAGCAACGACTTCGTGGATTTCCTGGCGCCTGGCATGACATGGAGCCGCCATTTGCTGACGAAAGAGCTCGTACTCGGAGTCTTCAACGGATCAACGGCAACGGCGTACCCACTGAGGGCCTTTGCCGCACAGGGCAATGCGGTGGTTGCAAACGACGTCGTCTCATCGACGCAGATCGTGGTCACCTACCGCTCCGAGGGAAATGTGGCCATCGCGTTTGAGCGCGCGGTAAACGGACAGACCCTGACGTTCGACGTTACGGGCGAGACACCTTTTATAATGGTGGACGCAGAAACCGGCACCGAATGGAACAGCCGCGGTGAGGGCATCGCTGGACCGTTGAGCGGCCAACAGCTCGCGCCGGTCGAGGATGCCTTCGTCGCGTTTTGGTTCGCGTGGTCAATGTATTATCCCGACATCGAAGTCTTCACATTCTGACGGCGGGATCGACGGCCCGGAGGAGCCCGCCGTCAAATCCATCGACGAAGTTTGCTGGACGAAGGATGAAGCCGTGCGCAGTGCTTCTCAGTCCGACTCGTACTTGAACGACAAACTGACCTTGGCCCGATAGGACACGACCTTCCCCTTCTCGATGGTCATGTCGAGCTTGTTGATTTCGGCAATTCGCAGGTTTTTGAGGCTCTTTCCGGCCGTTTCCACGGCGTTTCTCGCAGCGTCCTCCCACGACTTATCACTCGCCCCAACGAGTTCCACGACTTTGTAAACACTGGTGGCCATTTTTCACTCCTTCGAAAAGTGTTTGGCTGTGGGTTTGCCCCCACGTTCGAGGGTCTAGCAGGGTTGTTCACCTCTCCTCCTCCCGGGTGACACAGGGTGGATAGGGGTGAGCCAACAACACCCGAGGGGACGATGGATCGCGACGGAACCCAAACGCAAAGCCGCCTACCTAGTCCAGACCGCGATCACACCGCACGCGTCTCCGAACGCCATGAACTCCGTTGGAATAAACGCGCCCCGGTGAATCTCTATCGCTTCGATGTCGTCTGGGCTTACGAGGTCGTCGAGCGATACGGTGCCGGGTTGTAGCGGGATTCCATCGAGGTAGATCGTGGGAGCGCCACAGTTTCTGATCGAGATTCTTCTTGTCCCGTAGCGGCCGGGCGAAAGACGTACTCCGGGAAACCTGAAAAGCAGATCGGATATCATCATGGGATTCCTCTCTTCGATCTCCCACCGGGTGAGAAAATCCCCCAACCCCCGTTTTCGTCGCCGATAGAAATCTCGCATCCGTCCGAAAGCGAGAATGGTGCGATCCCCCTCCACCACGATTTCGGCCAGCTCTATCGGGAGCGGCACGAGCTTGATATTGATATTGAAATCTGCCGCCGTCTCGTAATCGAGGAGATCCATTTCCTCCGTGATCATGCGGTAACCGATACGTCGGATCTCCAAGAGGATCGTACCACGCTCTATGTTGTCGATCCGAAACACACCCCGACCGTTGGTAATGGCGGCCACGGTCCCATCGATGCCAACCGCTACATTTGCAATGGGTTCGCCGGTGACGGCATCGGTGACCGTTCCCGTCATCGTAGCGGTCCCCACTCCTTTCGCTTCGAGGGCGATGTGCCCGATATCAATGTCGCCGAAGTTCTGCTCTGTCACCAGAAAGCGGAAGCCTCGTGGCAGATAACCCGTCTTTTCCAAAGCAATGACGTGGACACCCGCCGTGACGTCCGGCACGGTGAACGCACCCGCGGCGTCGCTTTCCTCGCCGACGACCGATCCGTCCAGGTAGATCGTCACCCCGGCAAGCGGTTGGTTCGATTCGTCGAGGACGGTGCCGTGGAGTGTGGCCGTCCCTTCTTGAGCCGGGAGGGGTCCTGCGCCCAGAAGAATCAGCGGTAGGAGCGGGAGGTGATGCTGGGCTTTCATCTCTAGCAGGTTGCGGAAAAATTGATGGTGAGCCGCGTTTGTCCGGGTAACACGACGGTGTACCAGCGTGCGGTCCCCTATTACCGCCCCCGCGGTGCGGTCGGCGTGACGAATGCGGCCCACACTGCCCCATCAGGGGCTGCCTTCGGCCAGGGTCAGGGTGCGTATCCGCATCAGATTGTAGACCGCGGCCGTGAACGTAAACACCCACCCGACCCGCGGGGTCCCGCGATGTCGGAGTTTGCGTAACAACCCAATCGTCTTGCCCCACCCGTAGATCTCTTCCACTTTTTTGCGCTGCCGTTGACTGATCGCATAGCTGGGATGGCGCGTCGTCCGGCCATCCACCGCGCTCCGCAACCGCGTGCGGTGCACGTTCGGCGTGACGTGGGGCGTCCAGCCCAACGCCCGCAGCGTGTCGACAAACCCGCACCGATCATAACCCTTGTCCGCCCCCAACGTCCGACGCCGGGCCGTCGGCGGTAAGCTCCCCACCATCGCCAGCGCACTCGCACACTCCGCCTCGTAGCCGGGCTGCGTCACGTCGGTCGCCACCACGAGCCCGTGCCGATTATCCATCAACACACTCGCCAAGTACGCCAATTGCGCGCCTTGCCCCCCACTCTTCCGCGTCAACCGCGCCTCCGGGTCCGTCCGCGACGCATGCGTCGCATTCGTCCGTTTCTCCTGGCGAAACGTCACGCTCGGATTCCCCGGATCATCGTCCGTTGGCGGGCGGGTGCCGGCCTTCGGCTGAAAACTCTTCTGACTCGCCCACGCGTCCAGCAAGGTCCCGTCGACGGTGAAATGCTCATTCGACAACAACGCCCGCCGCTCCGCCTCCTGTAACACTTCGGCCAGAAACGCATCCGCGATGCCCCCCTCGACCAGCCGCGTCCGATTCTTCGTAAAGACCGTCGGCACCCACACCGCGTCGTCCAGATTCAACCCCACAAACCATCGGTACAGGATGTTGTAATCGAGCTGCTCCATCAGCTGCCGCTCGCTCCGGATCGTATACACCACCTGCAGCAATAACGCGCGTAACAAATGTTCCGGGGGAATCGACGGCCGGCCCCGCCGCGCGTACAGCCGGTCCAACTGCGGCGAGAGCCGGGCTAACACCGGGTCCACCAGCGCCCGCAGGGCGCGCAACGGATGGTCGGAGGGCACCCGATCCTCCGCACTGATATAGCTGAACAGCGCCGACTGATTCGTCTTGTTCCCGCGCATCGTGGCACTCCCATCGAGGTCCCTCTACGATAAGAACTTCCGGCTCGCGATGCTATCGTCCATTACCCGACTTTTTCCGCAACCTGCTAGAGTTTTGGCTCTTATAGTCGAGCCAGAGATAGTCATATGAGCACGAGTTGTCCACCATCGATGATCGAAGCGTATCCCCTATCGAAGAGGAGGCTGGGGACACGGACCGTCCGCCGAGAATTGTCCCCGATAGCACACCTTTGATACATGGAGACAGCCGGTGACGGCGGTCACACGACACCGTAAACCAAAACAAATAAAGCACCTACGCTCCTTGTCAGGAAGAGAGCCATTTGGCACAGCTCTTGCCTTACAACAGCATGGACTGCGATTCTCTGCCGCGACGGGGTATCGATAAAAGAAGGAGTAAAACGATGATTACCATGAACGTCGACGCCGACACCTACATCCGTTGGCTGTCAGAGATAGGGGACCTCTGGTTCGAGAAGGGCAGAGAACCTTCAATCGTCCGCCGACGCAATAGCGGCGTATGGCCAGCGGTGAGACATGAAACGGTGTAACAAAAAGGTAACAGGTTACCGGTAACCGGTTACCGGTAACCGTGCCACTAATCCACCAGCCACGAAGCACACTGACGCCAAATCGGCTGTAAGGCCCGCCAGCTAATCCCACCACCACTGCCGCCCCAACTTCCTCTCGCGCGGCCAAATTTCATCCATCGATTCCGCGTCGTACAACCGCCCGTTCTTCATCACGTACCGTATACTCGTCGTGTTGCGAATGTTGTCGAGCGGGTTCGCGTCGAGTACCTGCAGATCGGCCAACTTCCCAACTTCGATCGAGCCGAAATTCTTCCCGTGCCCGATCGCGTCGGCGGGAAGGATCGTGCCCACCCGCAGTACATCGTGCGGTGACATACCGCCCGCTGCGAAGCTCCACAACTCCCAATGCACCCCGAGTCCCTGCAGATTGCCGTGCGCGCCGAGTCCCACACTGCCACCCGCGGCAACGATCTTAGCCGCCTGGGCGGCTTGTTCGGCAAACGAGAACTGGTTCGGATGAGCGAACGAGCTGCGACGCAAGGTGCGCCGATCCAACTCTTCATGCGGCAAAAACCGCTTTAGTTTGGCATCGTTGTGCACGTCGTGCTCGCGATAGTACCAGTTCTCCGCGGCCGGGCGGGCGCTCACGATGAACGTCGGTGTGTACGTGAGGCCGCTCTGCGCGATGAGTTCCACCACGTCCTGGTACAGCGGGGCTATCGAGTACGCGTGCTCCTGCCCGGCGAACCCGTCGATCGCCAGCGTCAGATTCATCTTGAAATCACGGCTTGCTTCCGCGGTGGGCGTGATGTTGTTTTCTCTCGCCGCCATCACCAGACGCTGCCGGTGCTTCCGGTCGCCGTTGATATAGTTCTTGACCGTTTCGGTACGATAGAACTTCGCGTATCTGCTCAACACCTGGTTCGCCTCTTCGAGGCTGGACAGTTCTTGCGAGGCGAAAATACCCCGTGCCGTGCTCAACACCCGCGGACCGATGATGTCGCCGGCGGCAACACGGTCGCCGTACGTCACGACATCGGGTGTCATGGTCTGCGGATCTCGCGTCGCTGTTGTACCGTACGCAAGATTGGCGAGATACTCCCACACTTGTTTCCGGTGCACACCCCAGGGCGTCCACATATGGGCATGAATGTCCACATACCCGGGTAAAATCGTCTTGCCGGCGACATCGATTTGACGGGCCCCTGCTGGAATGCTCACGGAACCCCGGGCACCGATCGCCGTAATCCGATTGTCGGTCACGACGAGATCCGCGTTCTCGAGAACCTCATCGCCGCGCATCGTGATGATCCGCGCCCCGCGCAACGCAACGGAGCCACTTGGTTTGTCCCGCGCGACTTGGATGATGACGTCGTGCCGCTCGGGATGGTACTCGTCTCCCTCGTCGCGCGACTTGGCCAGATCGTGCACGAACAGCGTGCTGCCAACCGCCCAAAAAGCTCGCTCAGCATCGGCGCTCCACCCAATAAAATCGGCCCCGATCGTTGAGAGGCGTTGTACCGGCACCGGACTCGACGCGCTGCGCGGGATAAACACCGTCGGGAACGCGGCGCCCATCTTGGGAACCTCCAACAAGTAGACGTTGTGATTGACCAGGGCCAAGACGCGATCTCCTTTCGGTGACATGAGAATCTCGTCGGCTACCACCTGCGGATTACGAGTCCACTCCCAACCTTTGATGTCGGCAATGACACGCCGATCCGTGCCGTCCCAACGCACCGACACCAGTCCCTCGAACGGATCGGTGAAGAACAGCCGGTCTCCGTCGTCCGTGAAGTGTGGCACGCCGAAGTGAGTCGGCGCCCACCGGGTGGTCGTGTTGAGGGGCGTGATGACCGTTGCATCACCGCCGTCGGCAGAAATCCAGATGAGTTCCGTGCTCTGCGGCCGGCCGCGACGCAATTCATCGAAATAGTTGATCCGTTGGTGACGTGAGCCGCGCGCCGCCACCAGACGGCTGCCGTCAGGGGTGTAATTGAGTTTCTCGTAAAAGGCTCGGAGACGCGTGAGCCGCTCCGGCTGTCCGCGTCTGTCGGCGCGAATGCGATGGATGTCTCCACCTTCGATATCGTCCCAAGTCACATAGGCCAGATAGCGGCCGTCCGGCGACCACACCGGGAAATATTCGCCCACCTCCGACCGGGTGAGGCGCTGGGGCGTGCCGTTCGGCACATCCTGCGTCCAAATGTGTCCCAGCGCCGAGAACGCGATGCGCAACCCGTCCGGGGAGATCTGGACGTTCTCGATCCGGCGGACCGTGACCTCGTCGTCGTCGATCTCGTACTCGAACCGCGCCAGCGGGCCCAGGCCGATGTCGACGTCGGCGGTGAAAGGAATCTCCGTGACTTGCCCCTCGGGAACCGAGACGCGCCGGATCTTGCCGCCATACGACACGACCAGCGCGCTGCCGTCCGGCGTGAACGCAGCTCCCGGAAGAACGTCGCGACTCCAAGTTCCCTCCTGATTGTCCCTGTCCACCTCGTCGACGAGCCATCGTTGGTCGCCGCTAGCCAGCTCCACGAGCTTGTATCCGGTGACATTGTCCCGCCGGGTGGCGTAGACCAGATAGCGGCCGTCAGGACTCACGACAGGCCGCAACCCGCTGCCGATCTCATACGTGCGTTGAAACACCCGGCCGGTGGCCCGGTCCAGCACGGCGATCTGCCACGACCCATACCCGGCGCCGGCACTCGCCGCCATGTAAACAAAGCGAGGATCGGCGCCGAACGTTGCGCCCAGGTGCGCTCGGGCCTGGAAGCTTCGCGGTCCTTCCGAGCGGGCTTCCTCGCCCGTGAGTTGTACCCCCGACCCACCGTCCTTGTGGTACAACATCAGGTGATAGGCCTGCGGGCGCGCGACGATTTCGGTGCTCTTCGACACGATGATGTAGTCGCCGTCGGGCGTCCACTCGGGTGATATGAAAAAGGTCCGCTCGTCGCTGGTGAGCTTCCGCGGATTCTTCCCGTCGGCATCGGCGATCCACACGTTGTCGGAGCCGTTCCGGTCGCTCACGAACACGATCGACCGGCCATCCGGCGAAAAACGCGGCTGGGCATCGAACGCCATGCCCTCGGTGATACGGCTGGCTTGTCCGCCCTCGATCGAGACCGTGTAGAGATCTCCCAGGAGATCGAACACGATAGTCTCACCATCAGGTGACACATCGAGCGACATCCAAGTGCCTTCGTCCGTTGTTAAACGCAGGCGGCGGGTTGGCTCGAGTGGCAGGTCTCGAGCGGGTCCGACTTGCGCGGCGGCGGCGACCCCCAACAAGAAGCTCGACGGACCCAGCCGAGGCTGGGCGACAGCTACGGTGACGACAGCAACGGACAACAACACTCCTCGGCGGAGAAGCATGACAAAACTCCAGGCGAAAGACCGTAGGGCACGCGGACGTATCTCGCAAAGAGGATGCGAGGTCGGTAAGCCGTCAAGTCCATGCGGCCCTGACGTTGGAAGATTCGTTATATTCTCGTTCGACTCGAACCCCTGCCCCGTGGCCGGAAGCCCGGAGGTGCAATGCTCTGGATGTTTCCGGCGCTCCTCGTGGCGCCGCTCGACAGTGCCAGCTCTACCACACCGGTTATCGAAATTCCCCGCCTAGAGGGCGAGGTGGAGATCGACGGGGTACTGGATGAATCGGTGTGGGGCCACGCCGTTGTACTCGGCGGCTTCTCACAGTACCTACCCGTGGACGGCAGACCGGCCGAGGATTCCACCCGGGTTCTGGTGTGGTACTCCCGAACACACATCTATTTCGGAATACGGGCGTTCGAGGACCACGCGGAGGTTCGCGCCACCCTCGCAGACCGCGACAAGATCTCCGGCGATGACTACGTCCAGATCCTGCTCGACACGTTCCACGACCAGCGTCAGGCGTTTGTGATTGGCGTGAATCCACTCGGCGTCCAGTCGGACGGCATGATTCGGGACGGATCCCGCAGTTCCGGTTCAAGTTCCGGTTCCGGTTCCGGTTCCAGGGCTCGGCGGTCGCGCGGCGGATACACGATCGACTACAGCCCGGACTTCGTCTACCAATCCAAGGGTCGGCTGACGGCGGATGGGTACGAAGTCGAACTGCGCGTTCCTTTCAGGAGCCTCCGATTTCAAGCCGGGGACAGTCAAGACTGGGGCATCAACGTCATTCGCCGAATCCAGCACTCGGGGTACGAAGACACCTGGAATCCCGTGCTACAAGCCAACCCATCGTTCCTGGCCCAGAGCGGCACCCTCACCGGCCTCACGCAGCTGAGCCGCGGGTTGGTGTTGGACATCAATCCCGAACTCACATCAAACGTGACCGGCACGCCGTCACCAGCCGGCTGGAGCTACGACACGCAGCAACCCGAGGTCGGCGGCAACGTTCGCTGGGGAATCACGAACAACCTGTTCCTGAACGGGACGGTCAATCCGGACTTCTCGCAGATCGAGGCCGACGTGGCGCAAGTACAGTTCGATCCACGTACGGCGGTGTTCTTTCCCGAAAAGCGACCGTTCTTCCTCGACGGCATCGAGCAATTCGACACGCCCAATCGATTGATCTACACACGGCGCCTGGCAAACCCCGAGGCCGCGGTCAAACTCACCGGAAAAGTATCGGAAACGAATGTGGCCTTCCTTTCGGGTGTCGACGACAAAACCACCTCGGTCACGGGCGATGACAACCCGATCTACAACGTCCTCCGAGTACGCCGCGACATTGGGGGACAGTCCACGCTCGGCGTGGCCTACACCGACAAAGTGGACGGACGCGATTACAATCGCGTGACGGCCGCGGACGGCCGTCTGGTGCTCGGCCAGTACGCCGTCACGTTCCAGGGTGGCGCGAGTGTCACGAGGTCGCTGGATGAAACGAGATCGGCACCGATTTGGCAGCTCAACGTCAGCCGCTCTGGGCGCCGCTTCAGATTTAGCATCGTCGTTCTCCGGCCTGCACCCCGACTTTCAGGCGGCCAGCGGATTTATCCGGCGGGTGGGAATCGTCCACGGGAATCTCCGACCCCAGATAACCTTATTCGGAGACCCAGGGGCCACGATCGAGAGCTGGACCGGAAGCGTGCGGTTAGACGGTACGTGGGATTACGATCGGTTCTTCGATCGTAAGACACCCAACGACTCCAAGGTGTTTCTGAGCAATTCCTTCACGTTCCGTGGCGGATGGCGGGCGAGCGGAACACTCGTCATTGAATCGTTCAAGTACCCGCCCGAGCTTTATACCAACTACTTCATCGAACGCTCGACGCCCTCCGGGCTCGATACCATCCCGTATACGGGAACGAACCGACTCGACAATCGCGGTTTCATTGTCACGTTTGCCACACCGCAGTTCGACAAGTTTTCGGCTGACGTTTTTTTCGTCGCGGCGCGAGAAGTAAATTTCTTCGAGTGGGCGCCGGCAAACATCCTGCTGATCACGGCGAACGCCGACTGGCGGCCCAACGACCAGCTCCGCCTGAGCATGCGATACAACCACCAGCAATACATCCGACCCAGCGACAACAGCAGCGTCGGCCTACGACGCATCCCGCGTCTCAAGATAGAATATCAGTTGTCGCGCGCGATTTTCGTGCGGTTCGTTGGACAGTACGATGCAAACTTCCAAGATGAGCTGCGAGACAACTCCCGGACCGACAATCCTATCTTGATCTACGATTCATCGACAAACACGTTTGCCCGCACCACCGTCGAAACGCGTAACGATTTTCGTGTGGACTGGCTCTTTTCGTACCGCCCCAACCCGGGTACGGTGTTCTTCGCCGGGTACGGCAGCAGCCTCGACGAGCCCCGCTCGTTCCGGTTCAACCGGCTGGAACGCGTGAACGACGGGTTCTTCATCAAGGCCAGCTATTTGTGGCGCATGTGAGCCACAGATCTCACGGATCTGTTGCTGATTGACACGGAGCCACACCCCCAATACCCCTCATAGGCTGGGTCTGCATCCCAAATTGACCAGTCGTGATGGGGTGAGTTGGGGAAAAACCATCGACAGGGTGGTGAGGGGGTCCGTGTTTTCTGTGGATTCCGTGGCTATTGATTACCAGAGGCCGGCAACGCCCAAAACACAAACGGTCCTCCGCGCGTATGATGCCCAAACACCATAAACCAACGCAGCGAGGTCTTATGCCCAGAATCAGTGGTTCGCCGCGACTCGCAATGCTCCTCGGCGCGCTCCCGATCGCCGCTGCATGGGGACAGAGCCTTCCTCCATGTGCTCCCGACAACGCGGGCTTGACGCTTGCCGATGGATTTTGCGCCCTGATCGTGGCCGACAGCCTCGGTCGGACGCGGCATCTCACGGTGGCCCAAAACGGCGACGTATTCGTTGCGATCGGTGCAAGCCGGACACGCGGTGGCGGTGTAACCGAGGGGGGCGTGTTGGTGCTACGTGACACCGACGGCGATGGCGTTGCCGACGAGAGAAACCGGTTCGGTGGCGGAGCGGGAGACGACGTGGCGTTTCGAGGAGACTTCCTGTACTACTCCACAAATGACGCGATCATGCGGTACCCGTGGAACGCAGGCTCGATGGAACCGGCCGGTGAGGCCGACACGATCGTGAGCGGGCTCCCGGCAACGAGGAGTCACCGGTCCAAGAGTCTAGCTTTCGGCGCAGACGGTGGGCTGTACGTGAACATCGGATCGCCGTCCAACGTCTGCTCACAAAGGGAGGGCGACCCACAGCCCGATCCATGTCCCGAACTCGAGACCAGGGCCGGCATCTGGCGATTCGACGCCCACCGCACCGGGCAGAGGCAAAGCGACGGGCGTCGTTACGCGACGGGGCTGCGGAACACGGTGGCATTGGCGTCAAGACCCCACGACGGGAGGCTCTACGGCGTGATTCACGGACGCGACCAGCTTGGCGGCTGGGACATGTTCGACGACCGGTACAACGCCGAGAACCCCGCCGAGGAGTTCGTCCGCATCGAAGACGGCGACAACGTCGGTTGGCCCTACTGCTACTACAATCCCGAGACGCGTCGCAAGCTATTGGCTCCCGAGTTCGGCGGCGACGGCGAGCAACAAGGGCGATGCGCAGAAATGAAGGATCCCTTAATCGGCTTCCCCGCCCATTGGGCCCCCAACGGCCTGCTGTTCTACACCGGTGAGCAGTTCCCCGCTTCCTACGAGGGCGGCGCATTCATCGTCTTCCACGGTTCGTGGAATCGGGCGCCCCTGCCCCAGGCCGGATACAAGATGGTCTTCGCGCCGTTCGAGGGAGACGACCCATCCGGAGAATGGGAAGTCTTCGCCGACGGATTCGGCGGTGCAGCGCCCAGTCCCCGTGGGAGCCCCCATCGTCCCGTCGGAGTCGCCCAGGGACCCGACGGCTCGCTCTACGTGACCGATGATACCGGGGGGAGGATTTACCGGATAGTGTATAGGGAGTAGGGTGTAGGGTGTAGGGTGTAGGGTGTAGGGTGTAGGGTGTCGGTTCTTCGTCGACAAATGTCCATACCCTACAACCTACAACCTACAACCTACCCCCTTATATTCATGGAGGAGACTCCAGGACCACATCATGGCAACTATCCTTTACCATCGAACCACTATCGCCGATGCACGGCGTATCGCGAAAGAGGGTTTCGACGACCTCGAGTTGGATTTCCTCCTGCGTGACGCGCGCAGTGGTGAGGAAATCTCTGTCGCCGGGGTGTTGCTGGCAGACCGGCCACTCGGCGAAGACGAGGGGTTGGAAGGAGATGCGGTTCTCGAGGTTGCCCTTGATTCCACCGAGATGGATCTCGCGCCCTTCGAACTGGAAGGAATGTTGTGGAACGCGCGCGTGTGGGTGGCACCGGCCGAATGGGTCACCGACCATGCAACGGTTCGCATCGCATCGGTCGACCCCTCCACATCGGGTTTCTTCGACAGCAACAGCGGAGAGCCGGAATTGTAGAGTAGGGTGTAGGGTGTAGGGTGGTCTTCCCCCGGTTTGATGGACATACAGTTTACGCTGCCTGCTGTGTCTGGGCGAGTAGCACGGCGTACTCGACCGGTGTCCGATACCCGAGACTCGAATGCCGACGCTGCCGATTGTACCAAAGCTCGAGATACTCAAACAGCGAGCGGGCCGCGTGGCGTCGGGTGAGCCAGTTGGCGTCGGCGACTAATTCCCATTTCAGCGTGGCCATGAAACTCTCGACGACGGCGTTATCCCAACAGTTGCCCCGCCGACTCATGCTGACCGCAATGCCATGCGCGGCCAAGCGATCGCGGTAGGGGCGACACGCGTATTGCACGCCCCGATCCGAATGGTGCAGGCCGCCCCCACCGCCCTCGCGCGCCAGCGCCATGTCGAGCGCCGCCAGCGTGATATCGTGCTGTAACGAGGACTGCGCCGCCCAGCCCACGACCCGCCGGGTGCCGACATCCAGAATCACCGCGAGATACAGCCACCCCTCCCGCGTGGGGAGATACGTCAGATCTGCGGCCCACACCCGCGCGGCGCACCGACGCTCCACGCCAAACTGGCGGGCCAGGACATTGGGCGCTGGCGCGTAGGCATGGTCCGACTCCGTGGTCACCCGGAACCGGCGCCGTTTCTTGGCGCGCAAGCCATCGCGGCGCATGAGGCGCTCCACCCGGGTCTTCCCACACGGCACGCCCCGCCCGTGCAGCTCCGCGTGCACCCGAGGGCTGCCATAGCGTTGCTTGCTCGCGCGATGAATCGTGCGAATCTCCAACAGAAGTCGCTGGTCCTGCCGCGTCCGGGGGCTGAGCGGGCGCGTCTGGGCCGCATAAAAGCCCGACCGACTCACCCCCAACACCCGACACATCATCGTCACCGGAAACCGCCGCCGGTGCGACGCGATACACGCGTACTTCACGGCGACTCCCGCGCGAAGAACGCTGCTTTGAGTTCAATCAGTCATCGCAACATTCGAGTGCAGTTTATCTGCTGGCGTACAGAACTTCAATGTTTTTCTAGGTCGTTGATTTAGACGTAATGCTACAGCATTGAGATCTGCCTGAGAGTGAACGGATAAATCAGTACCCTTCGGAAAATACTGACGCAATAAGCGGTTCGTGTTTTCGTTCGTCCCGCGCTGCCAAGGGCTCTGTGGATCACAAAAGTAGACTCGCAAATTAGTGGCGACCGTAAATCGCTTGTGTTGGGCCAGCTCCATGCCCCGATCCCAGGTTAAGGACCGCCGGAGTTCGGACGGTAGTTTCTTGACGTGTTTGCTGAGTGCTGATACGACGGTTTCGGAGTCCTTGCCATCCACTTTGACCAGCATGGTAAATCGGGATTGGCGTTCCACGAGTGTGGCAATATGGGTGTTCTTCGACCCAGCGATCAGGTCGCCTTCCCAATGCCCAGGGATTGCACGGTCTTCCACCGATGCGGGGCGGTCGCGGATGGAGACGCCATCGATGATCTGGCCCCGAGGTTGCCCTTTCGTGGTGGCGTTCTTCGCGTGCCGCATCACGCGGTGCGATCGCAGATGCTTGATCAACTCGCGTTTCAGGACCCCACGCGCCTGGACAAACAAACTCCGATAAATGGTCTCGTGCGACACCCGCATGGTCTCGTCATGGGGAAAGGTCCGCCGCAGCCAGCCCGCTATCTGCTCCGGCGACCAATCAAGACGCAGTTTCTCGGCAACGATCCGCTGCAGTCGCACGTGCTGCGCCAGCCGACAGCGTTTGGGACGACGGGCCCGCTCCCAGGCCGCCGTGTCGGCATCGGCCGCACGGTACCCGTTCCAGCCGCCATGCCGCGCGATCTCGCGACTCACCGTTGATGGCGATCGACCAATCGTTGCGGCAATCTGCCGCATGGGACGATCCGCCGCGAGGCCACGCGAGATCTCTTCTCTTTCGGCCATCGTCAGCGCAAGGCGCGAGCGCCGCCGACGCGCTGGGCATATACCTCCGTTTGTCTTCAGTACACCAAACACCGATCCCGCATGCTTGCCGAGCGCGCGACCAATATCACTCAGCGACTCTCCCTTTTTCCAACGTCGCCACAACTCCGCCTTCTGGGTCGCGGAAAGGCCAGGACGTCCTAACCGTGCCATGAACAACACCCTCCAAATCGGTGAAATAATACAGGGTGTTGCAATGACCTGCTGAATCCACCACCGCTTTTTTTAAGAAATCCCGCTCCTGTTTCACCTGCTCGAGTTCCCGACGCAGCTGCCAGACTTCATCTTCCGGCCCCGCCCGCTTCCCATGCCCCGGGAAGGCCGTCGCCGGATCCCGCGTCTCCAGCTGCTGCTTCCACCGGTGTAACACATTCGGGGCAATGCCCAACTCCCGCGCGACCTCCGCCAGCGGACGCTCCGATTCTAACGCCAGCCTGACGGCTTCCAGCTTGAACTCCCGCGTATACCGCCGTCGTTTCTTGACCATAACAAACCTCCCACAGTATGATGGACGTCTACTAACTCGGTGTCCACCAAACCGGGGAGGCCCAGGGTGTTGGCTCTCGAAACCAATCCCAATCCCTGACGCTCACACACTAAACCTAAATCCCGCACCTACCAGAGGTATTGTCAAATGTTGTGGATCGGTGAGTGATCAAGCGGCGACCTTCCGATCCGTGTTCTCTTTGTCAGTTTCCTGCATACCATCTTTGAATTGTTCTCCTGCCAACACCAGGGGGAGAAGTTCTGGAGCGTTGAGTTTCCGCCAACGTTGCTGCGCCATCTCCAACAGCTTGAACGCCATCGTCAGCCCTTTGCTCCGCGAGCCCGCTCCCTTGGTCACGCGCTGTCGTAACCGGACCGTCGCGAAGGCAGACTCGATCACGTTCGTCGAACGGATATGTTTCCAATGCTCGGCCGGAAAATCAAAATGGCTGTACAGGTGCTCCTGGTCCCGCGTGAGCGAGGCGACCGCCTTGGGATACTTGGCCGCATACGCGGTGGCGAAACGCTCGACCAGCGCCTCGGCCTCCGCACGCGACTCCGCATACATCATCTCGCGCAACACCCGCTTCGCCGCCGGCTGCAAACGTTTCGGAAGCTTGTCCAACACGTTGGCCATCCGGTGCACCCAGTCGCGCTGCTGCCGCGTCGCCGGCCACACCTCCCGCACCGCTGCCCAGAACCCCAACGCGCCATCCCCAATCGCCAGCACCGGGGCCCGCATCCCCCGACGCTTCAGATCGCGCAACACCGCCAACCAGCTCTCCGTGCTCTCCCGATAGCCGTCCTCCACCGCGATCAGCTCTTTCGTCCCATCCGCCCGGGCGCCCAGCATCACCAGCGTACACAGCCGGTCGGCCTCGAGGCGAATGTTGAAGTGGATCCCGTCGACCCAGACGTACACATACTCCCGATCACGCAGATCACGCTGGCGAAACGCCTGGTATTCCCCCTCCCACGCCGCCGTCAATCGCGTGATCGTCGTCGGGGACAAGCCTGATGCGTCCTCACCCAACAAGATCGGCAACGCCTCGCGAAAATCTCCCGTCGACAGACCGCGCAGATACAACACCGGCAAGACCTCCGCCACCTTCGGCGACCGCCGCATATAGGGAGGCAAAATCTTGCTCGTGAACTGCGCCCGCATACGACGGTCATGCACCCGTGGCGCGGTCACCGTGACCGTACCAGCACCCAGCGTCACCTTGCGGGGACGGGCTTTGCCATTGCGCACCACCAGGGCGCGGCCCTCTCCGTCTCGCTCAATCCGATATCGCTCGACATACTCGGTCACTTCCGCGTCCAACGCACTCACCAGCATCCGCCGAGCTCCCTCTCTGGCAAGCTCGTCCAGGTCTGCGAACAGTCCGTTCCCTTTGCTCTCAGACGCATTCTCTATTATCCTCAACATCGGTGGCGTGTCCTTTCTCCGGTCGTCACAACCGGATCTCGTGTACGTTTCAACTGACTACACGAAAGGATACGCCGCCTTTCTCATTCCTCCAATCCACAACTTTCGAAAATAACTCTCACCTACCACCCACACCCTACACCCTACACCCTACACTACTCTACCCCCTCACCGGTTGGATCGCTCCTGGATGTCAATCTCTCCAGGATCGACTCCGACCACGATAACCGATCCGTACCTGATCCCCTTCAGGAAGGGTGCAATGATTTCCACAACGTTCGGCGATTGAAAATGCCTTGGCTTTGTGTCGGGATGGGGATAGTAGATATATCCGTCGACAGACCGATCCTCGAAGGTGACGACACACGGGGTCAACGAGAAATCCTCGGGCGGAGAATCGGGCGACCAATGCACGCTGCGAAAAACGTACCTTGGCTTCTTCAGTGCAAATAAATGCGGCGCGACCAATACGTTCAGGGTTCCCGCAAAGCAATGTGACAAGTCGAGTCCGCGCTCTTTGAACAAGGGCATCTGCGCTCGAATGGTCCCGCCCGGAACGTCACCACGAACGCCCGATGCGACGCCGTGTCCCTCACACACGACACCGCGTACCGATACCTTCGCACTATCCATCGATGGCTGTCTGGGGGTGGCTGGTCTTCGCCTCGCAAGATGCGGCGAAGGGGCCGTCCGTGCTTTCTTTGGGATTCCCTAGGTATTTGGCCCGAATGCTGCCTGATCGCAACGGCGTGCCTGGAAGGTTCTTAGGCGGCCCCTCGGTGGGCAATGGGACCATGCGGCACCACCTCGACGTCCAACATCGCTCCTTCGTGGATCATCAGCTTCGAGGTCGTGATATCGCCATGTATCACCGCCGACGCCTGCACCTCCACCCGTTCCGCCACGATCGATCCCGTGATCTCGCCGTCTAGCACCGCTTCAGGGGCGTGTACATCACCGTCCACCCTGCCACCACGGGCCACCAGTACCTGCCTAGCGGCGCTTACGTTGCCGAGAACCGTGCCCGCTACGGTGACCACCCCTGCGCTGTCCACGCTTCCCACGACCTGCATGCCGCTACCGATGAAGGACACCGTATCGCTATCAGAGGCTCCGGATTTCCGTTCTTTTTGCGACGGAAATGGCAGAAGTCTGGGTTTCTCACTCATGACATGGGCTCCGTTCGGTAGTCGATTCAGGGCCTATAAGGGGCTTCCCGAGGGCCAAAGGTTACACGGGGTGCAACATCCCATCACCCGACATAGATACGGGGCCGTACGGTGAATTGAGGTGAGATCGATCACCAATTGCGGGCCCACATACGCCAGGAGCATCTTTAGTGTAGGAACCCTTACGTTTCGTTGGACGCACCGACCGACCGGCGGGCGATTAGGGAAACGGCATCCAGCCCAAGGAGGCCCCATGCAGCGTCGCCACGTCTTTTCCCTATCGGCTCTAGCCGTTCTCATCGCAGTTCCTCACCCGACGGTCGCCCAGCAGCCGGAACGGCTCGAGATCGACGAGTGGGTGGTGCCGTGGGAACAGAGCCGCCCGCGAGACCCCTACGTTGGTCCTGACGGCAAGGTCTGGTTCGTGGGACAGCGGTCCCACTACGCCGCGTATCTCGACCCCGAAACCGGTGAGTTCGAGAAGTTCGACCTCGACGACGGAACCGGCCCCCACAACCTTATCGTGGACGACGATGGGACCGTGTGGTACGCCGGCAACCGCGTCCGGCACATCGGCCGGCTCAATCCCGAAACCGGCGAGATCAAGAAATTCTTCATGCCCGACGACCGGGCTCGGGACCCCCACACTCTCGTGTTCGACCACGACGGCGATATGTGGTTCACGGTCCAGCAGGGCAATTTCGTTGGAAAGTTCACCAAGAGCACTGGCGACGTGCAGCTGGTGGCTGCGCCGGAGGTGCGGGGAGGCAGAAGCAGCAGTACCCGACCCTACGGCATCAAGATGGATTCGCAGAACCGTCCGTGGATCGCGCTCTTCAACACGAACCAGATCGCGACGGTGGATACGGAGACGATGAAGATGAAGACCTACGAACTTCCCGAAGGTTCGCGGCCTCGTCGCCTCGCCATCGATTCAGAAGACATCATCTGGTACGTGGACTATCGAAGAGGCTACCTCGGTAGGCTGGATCCGGAGACGGGGGAGGTTCGGGAGTGGGCCAATCCCAGCGGCAAAAACGCCAGACCGTACGGCATGGCCATCGACGACGACGACCGGATTTGGTTCGTCGAGACCGGCGTGCAACCCAACCGGTTCGTAGGATTCGATGCTCGCACCCACCGATACATCAGCAACACCGAGGTGGGAAGCGGCGGCGGAACGATCCGCCACATGTACTTCCACAAAGAGACCAACACGGTCTGGTTCGGCGCGGACACCAACACCATCGGTCGCGCCAAACTCCCGCCGCGTCGACGCGGGGTGAGCTGAGTCGAGCGCAGTCGCATGCAGCCATACACATTCTGCGGAGCGGTCCTCGTCACGGGGACCGCTCTTTCGTTCTTAATCCCTCCGACGCGGGGTTCGCGACCGAACGCGGACGGCCCTCCCCCCGGCCATACGGGGGGCTTCGGGGAACCAACCTGTCAGCATTGCCATCTCGGCAACCAACTCAACGCACCGGGGGGCGTTCTCGGCGTAGAGGGTATTCCCGCCGTGTACATGCCCAACGAGCGTTATCGAATCATCCTCGTGCTGCAGAGCGAGGACATGGGAGCGGCCGGCTTTCAGGCCGCCCTGCGTTTTTCGGGCGGCGACCACGCGGGAATGCAGGCCGGACGGCTCGAACCGTACGACACGCGAGTGGTGGTGCGCACCGACCACTCGACCGGCATCGAGTACGCCCAACACTCGGCACGGGGAGGTATCGTCGAGCCTGGTGCATTGGCCGTCTGGTCTTTCTTCTGGACCGCTCCTCGGGAAGCGGGTGTCGTCTTACTTCACGCCGCTGCCAACTCGGGAAACGGCGACAACTCACCGCTCGAAGATCTGATCTATACCATCCGAGAGACCACCAGGGCCGCTTCGACGCCTAGTCGCTGAGGATCGCGACGACTCTGATCTCGACGAGAGATCGCTCCGAAAACAAGGTTTCGACACCGATGGCCGTCCACGTCGGATACGGCTCTTTCATGAAGCGATCTTTCACCGTCATGAAGGTCTGCACGTGCTCACGCATCTTGACGTGAAAGGTCGTCATCTCGACGACGTCGGCCAGCGAGGAGCCGGCGGCTTGTAGGACACGATCCAAGTTTCGAAAGACCGACTCGAACTGCTGCTCGGGATCTTCGTCGCCGGCGACCACACCGCTCAGATAGAGCGTGTTGCCGACTTTGACGATCGGCGCGTAATGGAAGTTATCATAGACCCGTTGCATCCCCTCGGGGACGATGCGTTCCTGCGCATGCAGGGCAGGTGCACCCGTGAGGGCGATGCCGACGAACACCAGGGTGAAGTGTTTCATTCTGAACTCCCTATTTGAGCCGGTGGTGAAGCGGAAAAACGGTCGGCGGCTGATACACCGCCCACCCGGAGTTGATGCGCCGAGAGCCCGATCGGGCGGCGCCGCAGCTTCGTCAGGACGTAGAGGTCGGGGGCAGGATGTCCTTGAACGTCGTGCCGTAAATCTCCCAAACCGTCACAAACAGGGCGGCCACGATCGGGCCCACGATGATGCCCGCGGCGCCAAACAACACCAATCCGCCCAGCGTCCCCAGCAAGATCAGCAGATCGGGCATCTTGGTGTCTTTTCCGACGAGCCAGGGGCGCAGGATATTGTCGACCGTGCCCACGAGACCAACGCACCACACGGTGAGTAACAGCGCGGCAATCGGTCGCCCGACGGCAAAGAGAAAGACCGCGGCGGGGATCCACACCAAAGCCGTTCCCACGCCCGGGATGATCGACAACACCGCCATGATGGTTCCCCAGAAGAAGGCGCCGTCGATGCCGATCACCGCGAACGCAAGTCCGGCAAGTCCGCCCTGCACCACGCCGATGATCAAGGTGCCTTTGAGCGTCGCACGGGACACCGACGCAAACTTCTCCACCATGCGGTTCTCCTCGGTCGCGCTCAACGGTATGTAGTACAGGATCTTATCGAGCACCTTCGCGCCATGCGTCAAGAAGTAGTACATCGAGTAAAGCATGATGAAGAGCTTGAAGAAGAACACCGCGGTTCCGCGGGTGGTGGCGGCCAGCTTGCTCACCAGGAAGGATCCCACCCCTGCCACGAACTCACCCAGTTTTTGGACAATCTGATCTCGGTACGGGGTGAGCGTGTCCATAAAAGGAATACGGTCGAGCAAGCGATCGATATCGTTCGGCTGTCCTAGCTGCCGTTGGACCCAGGGGGCCACAGACTCGCTGATTTCGATCGCCTGGGCAACAACGATCCCGGCCAGGCCGAGCAGCGGAACGATAATCACCAAGAACACGACCAACGTGGTGACTGCGGAAGCTAGCGAATACCTCCCACGCAACAGCTTGACCGACCAGCGATACAGCGGCTGCACCATCCCGCTCAGAATCGCGGCGAGAAGCACGGCCATGAGAAATCCCCGGACCATCGCAAAGAAAATGAGGGAGATCGCGATGACCAGGAGAATAAGGAATGTCTTACGAAACTTGTCGGCGTCGATGGAGGGCTCGGTCATGCCTCAATACTGGGGGCGCCACCGACTGACCGCAATGGAGGCCTCCATGAGGCAAGCCACGGTCAATTAGTCACAGAGGGCACCGAGAAGATGGAGATCACCGAACCGGGCGGGACCCTCCTCAACATTCAATATTGGATATTGGATATTGGATATTGAATATCCAATGGGGTCCTACGTCACGGAACGCCTGTCGCCGGCTGCTTAATTCTATATACGTCGTTCGCCGATCGATCCTATTCTGAGGAACATCCAAGGAGGGCCATTGTTCGCCTGGGAACGGAGGGTTGCCAGTTTTCTGCACGCATTTCGCCTGGACAGCATCAAGAAGAGAATCCTGGCGTTTGCGCTCTTGGCGACCTTGGTCCCGTCCCTCACCACGGCTTGGGTGTCCTACACGCACAACCGGGAGTCAGTCACTCAAAAAATCACTGCAGAACTGAGAAACATCAGCGCCCACAGCGCCAGGGAAACCGATCTCTGGCTCAAAGAACGTTTTTACGACGTTCGCGTATTCTCGAGATCCCCCGTTGTAACCGAAAACCTCGACCGGCTCCTGGACAATCGCTCAACCCGAACGACGGGTCCGGCGGCGCATCGACGGTTGCGGGATTATCTGGGCTCGGTTCGTGATCGGTTCACCGACTACACGGAACTCTCGGTCATCGATCCCCAAGGGCGTGTCGTGGCCAGCACCGGCGATCCAGACAGCTTGAACCTGCCTGACGACTGGCTGAACCAGATCGAGACTGGTAAAGAGATAGAGGGACAGGTGTACCGTGACGACGATCTCGGACAAGTCATGATGGTCATCGCCGTTCCCATCCAAGCGCCGGACGAAAGGTTCCTCGGCGCATTCTCCGCCAAGGTTAATTTCCGAACGATCGACGAATCGCTGAGAAACATTGTGATCGGTGAAACAGGACACGCGTATTTGCTGCGCGATGACGGCATAGTCATGGTCAGCTCTCGGATTGTTCCGGCTGGCCTCATGGACGTCGCGTTGCCGCCAGCCACGGTCCGAATGTTGTTCGCGCAACAGGACAACGCTCTCGAATACACCGACCCGCAGGGAAACGACGTGGTTGGAACGTTGGACGCCGTGCCACTGCGCGATTGGGCGGTCGTCGCCGAAATCAGCGTCGCCGAAGCGTTCGTACAGATCGCCGAGTTGCGCAACCAGACTTTGACCATCGTCGTCATCTTGTTGCTCACCATCGGCTTGATGGCCTACGCACTGGGGCTCACCATCGCTGTTCCCCTGGACCGCCTCACGGCCGGCGCCGCGCAAGTCGCCGGCGGTGACCTCGAGGTAGATCTACCTATCGTGACGCGCGGCGAGTTGGGGTTGATGACGCGGGGTTTCAACGACATGGTTGAGCGATTGCGTAGTGGACGACAAGAACTGGAGCAGCTTTCGATCACCGACGGTCTCACAGGTTTGCACAACCGCCATCACTTGATGGAGACCTGCGGTATGGAGGTTGCCCGAGCCGATCGCCAGGAACAACCGCTCGCGGCCCTGATGATCGACCTCGACCACTTCAAGAAGTACAATGACAGGTTTGGCCACCAAGCGGGCGACGAAGTGCTCGCCAAAATGGGCGCCATCTTCCTCGATTGCGTGCGCGAAGTCGATCACGCGACTCGGTATGGAGGTGAAGAATTCTTGATTTTGCTTCCGCAGACCGACCTCGCCGGAGCAGTCGCGGTGGCGGAGCGTATCCGGGACCGGGTGGCCGAAGAAAACATCGATCGCGAGAACACGACGACTCCCGTCACGCTCAGCATCGGGGTTGCCGAGTACCCCAAACACGGCGACGACGCCAATACACTCATTGCCGCCGCCGACGCGGCACTCTACGGAGCGAAACGACGCGGTCGCAATCGGATCGTTCGCGCATCGGCGACGAAACGCAAATCGACCACACGCCCGAGGGGAAAGAAGGCGCGAAAACGGGCCTGACCGGGGAGATTACGGGCTCCGCGCCCGGCTGCGCACGAGGGAGTGAAAGATCCACCCTCCGCGCCCTCGATCGTCTCTAATGCGGACCCACTGACCTTCGTATGCGAGGCCAACGAGGGGGGTTCGTTCACGGACCGTGAAGAGCGCCGCGAAACGTCTCCCCGGTCCACTCCGCACATTGCTGTTTCGCACGACCTCCAACCGCAAGGGAACGCCAAAGGATATCTCCCCCGCCCGGCGAGAGGCGTCGCCTGCGCTGACCCGACCCCGGCCGATGCTCACCAGGCTCATGGCCTGACTCGCCAGGTAGAGCGCCCCACCATAGTTCTCTCCCTCGAACTCCTGCGCGCTCATCTGCAGCAACTGCTCCGCTTGTATCAGTTCCGGACCTGCGTCGCCGCCGGCAGAGTCGCGCACAGCCCTCAGAGCGATTTCGGCCTCGGCCATCGTCGAGGCTGCCTCTGCTCGACTCTCCACACTCTGGAGCCGGGCCTTGGCACGTACCACCTCGAGGACGGCCTCATCCAGGTTTTCCTGCAGCTCGGCAACTTGCGCATTTTTGTCGAGGAGCCCGAGCTGAAGCTCGGCTGTGCGTTCCTGAAGCTCCACAATACGTTCCTCGAGGTCACGGATCTGTTCCGCCTGTCGTCGGGAGGTACTTTGTTCAACTCCTGTGGCAACGGCTGGCGGTGGAGCGGTATCAACCTGGGCCGCCCTGCCCGAACACGCCATCAGAACAGCGGCCCCAAGGAGGCCGACAAGCTTCAGGAGAGAGATGACCTGCATGGCGCATCAATATACTACCGGACCGGCATTTCGTGGTACGCGTACTACCGTCGATTCGGTCCGCCGGAACGACGCCGCCGGGAGTTATCCACGTATCTGCGGGACCCGGAATTGCCGTAGCGGCTCGTGTAGGAACGATACCGCGAGCACCGTTCCCGCGGTGCGGTGCCCCTGAGAAAAACCTCACGCTCGCCACGGCAGCCAGCGTTGGCGCGCATGCCCGTGGCGCGGTTCACTGCCACGATCTCGATGCCGGAGGGCATCGAAAAATCTCTGTCACCGTCCGGTCCGTGTGCGCTCTGGAGAAACGACGCGAAGATTGGCAACGCTGCACGCGACCCTGGGAGGTCCATACTCCGTCCGTTGTCGAATCCTACCCACACGCCTACCGCCAGAGACGGCGTATAGCCGATGAACCATGCGTCGCGGAAATCATTCGTCGTACCGGATTTGGCCGCCACGGGACCTCGGTATCCCCGTGAGCGCAGCGACCGCCCGGTCCCACGCTCGACGGCACCGCGCAGAGCCGACGTGACGAGATACGCTTCGGCCGGCGTGAACGCCTGTTTGCCCTTCAACTGATAGCGACTCAGTACTTCACCCTGTGCGTCGATAACGCCGAGGGTCGCTTGGGTTTGCGAAAGAAAACCGCTAGCCGCAAAAACGCCGAAGGCGCGGGTTATCTCCAGCGGCGTGACCTCTGACGACCCAAGCGCCAAACTCGGGACTGGATTCAATTTGCTTTCCAGGCCCAACCGGCGAGCCGTTTCCACGATGCGGTCAGGACCGACATCGATTCCCAACCGGGCAAACGGAACATTCAGTGACCGCTCCAGGGCTTCACGCAGGGTCACGTCGCCGCGAAATTGGCCGTCGTAGTTCGCGGGCTCCCAGAGTCCGGCAGGAGTTTCCAGAGCAAGCGGCTCGTCTCGTAGCACCGAGGCGAGCGTGGAGCCGTCTCGTTGCGTCAGTGCCGTCAGTGCTACGACGGGCTTGAACGCACTTCCCGGTTGCCGCCGTGCTTTCGATGCACGATTGAATTGTGACGACCCGTAGTCACGCCCACCCACCATCGCCAGGACCTCTCCGGTGCGCGGGTCGAGCGCCACGAGTGCTGCCTGTAACGCCGCGTCGCCACTCTTCAACTTCGGATGGTCCCGTTCGAGTCGTTCGAGACCAGCGCGTACCGCCTTTTCGGCGGCGTGTTGGAGCTCCATGTCCATCGTGGTGAAGACCGACAGCCCGGTCTCGAGGGCTTGCTTCCCATGGGTGGCGATAAGCTGCTCGGTGACGAAATCGGTGAAGTACCGTCCGACGAGAGGTGTCCGTGTCTGACCCCTGATCCGAAGCGGCGCGCGACGCAACTCTCCATGTACACTTTGCGAAATGATGCCACGTTCGTGCATCACATCCAACACCAGATCACGTCGTGCCCTTGCCGACTCGGGTCGTCGAACCGGATGGTACAAGTTGGGACCTCTGATGATGCCGGCCAGGAGCGCACCCTCTCCAACGTCGAGTTGGCTGGCGTCTTTGCCAAAGTAGTGTTGTGCGGCACGCCCAACACCATATATGGCTAGGCCGTTGTCGTGCCCGAAGTACACTATGTTGAGATATGTCTCGAGAATTTTTTCTTTGGAATGGCGGCGTTCGAGAGTAGTTGCCATGGCCATGTCGCGTAGTTTTCTGATCGGCGATCGCTTGGGCGACAGAAAGAGATTTTTCGCCAGCTGCTGTGTCAACGTACTGCCACCCTGCGCAATCCGTCGCGCGCGAACGTTTGCCACCGTCGCACCGACGATCCGTTTGAGATCCAGGCCACCATGTTGAAAAAACCGCTGGTCCTCAATCGACAACACCGCATCCACCACATGCTCTGGAATGTCAGCCAAAGGGATCGGAATACGTCCGTCACGCGATGAGCCGTACACACTTCTGATGAGTTCCGGCTCGAGGCCGATGTATGGAAGGTGCCGGTCGGCGGCGTCCTCGACCAACGTGATTTGTCCACGCCACCCCACATGGATCTTGACGACCCCACCGGGATCCAGTTTGTCGTGCCGGCGAAACGCCCGGCGCCCTATGATCCAATTGCTCGAACTGCGATAATACTCGCCGACGTCGACCGTTCGACGTCGCACCCGTCGATAGCCAAGTCGCTCGAGGTGCGACTCGACACGGTCGGTATCGAACTCCATACCGGGATAAAATACGACGGGTCGTGCGTAGATCTGACTCGGGGATACAAAAAGCTCGTTATCCAGGCGTGCTCGCACGAGCGCCTCGGTGCAGATTGCCGTGGCTGCCAGAAACGGCGCCCCGACAACGACGCCCAGAATGACCCGGGGATTGCTCCTCCTCCGTACCCACTCCACGATGCGCATGCCCGTCTCCAATCTCTCCGTGCGGATACCCTCTCTACGTGATTGGATGCTCTTCCGTTTCCGATTGTTGTGAGGGACCCCTCCTCGCCTTGACACCCACGGTACGCCACGGTACATCCGCCGTGGCAGCCCTTACGCATTCAGGAGGTAGGTCATGGCTCTCCCAGACCCCGGTATGGCGATCGACAGGGAGCGAACGGCGCTGCTGGTCACCGATCCGCAGAACGATTTTCTCAGTGAGGACGGCGTGACATGGGGGGTGGTCAGCGAAAGCGTCACCGAAAACAACACGGTGGAAAATATCGAGACCCTCCTCAAGACAGCGAAGGAGAACGAGATCGCCGTGTTCATTTCTCCGCACTACTACTACCCGACCGATCACGAGTGGAAGTTCGAGGGCGCGCTGGAAGCGTTGATGCACCAAATCAATATGTTCGATCGAAAAGGCCCTCTCAGCCTCGAGGGCTTCACCGGCTCGGGCGCGGATTGGCTCGAGCGATACAAAGAGTATATCGAGGACGGCAAGACCGTCATCGCGAGTCCCCACAAGGTGTACGGGCCTCAGAACAACGATCTCGTGCTGCAACTCCGGAAACGCGGGATAGAGAAAATCATCTCGCCGGCATGTCGGCCAACCTGTGCGTGGAATCGCACATGCGCGAACTGCTGGAGCAAGGATTCGAAGTGGCAGTGGTCACCGATGCGACCGCAGCTGCAAAAGTGGAAGAAGGGGACGGCTATGCCGCGGCCCTTGTGAACTTCCGGTTCATCGCAAACGCCACGTGGACGACGTCCGAGGCCTTGGAGATGATCAATCGAGCGGAGGGACAAATAACGGGAGAGCGGAGGATTGGAGAGGCGGATAAGGCCTGGCAGTAGCGATCACCGCTTCCGGCCAGGATACAGCCTCATTTGCCGGTCACCAACCCGCCTGGCCATTTTTTCCCCGCCCGCCGTTCGACCCGGCAACAGCAAGAGCCGGGTGCGGAAGGGCTCGGCCACCTCTAAGAACTCTGTGGCTACAAAAAGAGGGCGACCAGATGGCCGCCCTCGATATTGCTACAGGTTCTGTGCTGCGCTTAAGCCGCGTCACGTTTCCGGTGGGCGCGGTCGGTCTCGAGAGCCGACAGGTCGACCTCGTACTCCTCGCCGTTCACCGTCAGGAGGGCAAACTGCGTGCCGTCGAACGTCAGCACGGCGGTCCGTTCGCGCGTCACCACACCATCCGCCGTGGTGATGGTTATCGTGACCGTGCGCGTGATGGTACCGGACGCCGGCCACGGATTCTCCTCGCGAGGCAAGTTGCGCACCACGGCGTCGATGACCACGGAGCTGGCCATGTCGTAGCTGCGATCCCCGTGCTCGTCGGTGTGCTGGCTACCAGTCACCGTACCCGACCCAGTCCCGTTCCACGTACGGCTGGTCTCGGGGCCCGCGAGGCCCGAAACGGTGAGATCCCGACTCCGCGAGACGGTAGCTGTCCATCCTTGCCTCTCCACTGTGCCACTCGCCTCGACGACGATGTTGATCGAAGCCGTCAGCTCAGCATCATAACCATCCATTATCGTCCCGGCGGCGTCGTAGAACGTGACCGTACGCGAGAAGTCTCGCGGCGGCCCGGCCGCGTCGTACGCAACGCCCAAAGCCGGCTCGGCGCCGAGGGCAACGAACATCTGCTTTACATCTTCGATTGCGGCGTCTGCCGCCACCGCCGCCACCGCCTCATTTAAGGCCAAGTCCTCTTCTTCGGACGGGCCATTGGCGTCGTTACAGGCCGCCAGCGCAATCGTCGTGAGCAGCGCCAGGCTGCCGATGCGTGCCACTTTCATGGGTCTTCCTCCTAGTAATCGATATTGGGAACCTGGCCGTTCTAGCCACGCTCAGTCCGTAAGACGACGGACCTTGCGGGGCGTTAAGCCCCAAAAACATCGTGGTTCCAAATTTTTCTAGCTTGATTGTGTGAACGCCCTCTTAATGCACCCGAACAGTGGCCACATGCCGTGATCATAGTCACCCGATTCGGGTGATCTCCCAAGAAAAACACGCTTTTCAACGATTCTTCACCGCCTTTGGGGTCTGCTACCAGGGCGACGCTACTTTTCGGTCCTCGAGCAACGACCGCCCGCTTGCGAGCATTGCCGGGTCGTCCACACAAGCCTCGGAAAGAAAAGATTCGCGGCTGTCGGCCAGGCGGGCCAACACCGAGTAATAGATCTCCTGGAGTCGCTCCCATGGATTGGGAGGGATCGTTGGTGGCGTCACGAATGCGTCTCTGGCTTGAGCGCGTCGGCCTACGTGAATCTGACACGCAACAGGAGAACTTCGCCGCGCCGACCCTAAGAATCGTCCCGGAAACCCAGAGGACTATGCACTCACCTCGACCCTTGCGCCGCCGATCGGTCTCCCATATTTTATATGCATGACTCATACATGTTAAATCTCCGAAGGAACCAGGTAATGCTCTACGAGCACGAGGGACACCGCCCCGACATTCATCCCACCGCGTCGATCGCCCCGTCGGCTGTGGTCTCCGGTAATGTGGTCGTCGGACCCGAGACTCGGGTGCTTCACGGAGCGGTCGTGTCGGCGCAAGGCGGCGAGGTACGCATCGGGAGTCGATGCGTGGTTATGGAGAATGCGGTGCTCCGGGGCACGAAGCGACACGCACTCAACGTTGGGTCGAACGTACTGATCGGACCACAGGCATGCCTGACCGGGTGTCACATCGGCGACGACGTGTTCCTCGCCACGGGTAGCACAGTCTTCAACGGGGCTCGCATCGCACACGGATCCGAGGTCCGCGTCAACGGCGTCGTCCATCTGCTTACCGAACTTCCGCCGGAATCGCTCGTACCGATTGGCTGGGTCGCCGTCGGCCGTCCGGCGTCGGTCCTGCCGCCCGACGAACACAATCGCATCTGGGAGTTGCAGGAACCCCTGAGTTTTCCTGGTGAAGTGTTCGGTGTGGAACGCTCGACGCCGGGCGCCTCAACGATGCCGGAGCTGTGTCGCCGCTACACGAGGTTTCTCGCTGGTCACGACAAGGACAGGGGAATATCCAATATTGAATAACCACCATCCAATAACAATCCGTGCTCAAAATATCGATCCGTGGCAGTAATTCCTTTTCACGATTCAATACTCATGACTCATGACAGCGTATTCCAATAATCTCCTCGGCGCGCTTTCACTGGCGTTGACCGATCGTGTCGCGGCCGCCCTTGAAGCGACTCTTGGCATCGGAGGTAACGCCGGGCCCGCACTCCTGTCGATCGCCACGCGCCCGGGTGAATCCATAGATCAACTCTCGCGGGTGCTCGGCCTGACACACTCCGCCACGGTCCGAATGGTGGATCGCCTCGAGCAACGAGGTTGGGTCCGGCGCGATCGCGGAGGAAGTGACGGACGGACTGCCTCGTTGACGTTGACGTCAACCGGCCGCGCGACGTTCCGCCGGCTGCTCAAAGCGCGAAATACCGCATTAAACCAGGTAACCGACGTCCTCGAACACCCGGATAACGAGACCCTGCAAAAACTGTTGGCAAAAATGCTGGCGTCGCTGCCCCGCAACCGCGCAGACGCAAGGCATATATGTCGAATGTGCGAACACGGCGTGTGCTTGGGCGCACGCTGCCCGGTCGGCAATGCGGTGTGACGGCGTGTAACGAGAAGAGATAGTTCGATCCGGCGCGCCGCCTCATCGTCGCCGAGCTGCCTGTGTCACCCTAGTTGACCGTCACATACCGCTCGAGCCGCGCGAGCTCGTCATCGTCCACGTACTTCCCAATCTCACGACGAAATTGCTGGATGTTGCTGTAGGGTCGATATTCTTTGAACTCGTGGAGCATTCGGCGGCCGACACCCGGTATGCTGAGAATGTCCTCGTCACTCGCCGAGTTCAGTTTGATCGGCACGAAAACAAATTGTTCCATCCTCGCTACTTCATCGTCGTCGACGTATTTGCCGATCTCGCGCCGGAACTGTGCCAGGGCCTGATACGGGCGGTACTCTTCGAATTCGTGCGCCATGCGCGCGCCCACACCCGGCACCAACAGAATCTCTTCACGGCTGGCAGTATTGAGATTGATTGGAACGAAAAGTCGCCTGGACAGATCGGCCAGTTCCGCGTCGGACAATCGCTCACTCAACACCTCGTGCAAGGCCATCATGGTAAGAAACGGCCGGCCGTCGATGATCGCTTTGGCCAACGCCGCATCGATCTGGGGTAACGCGACCAATTCGTCCTCAACCGCCCGGTTCGGATTCAGAACGTCCGTATTGTTCCCCACCTGGCTGAGGACGGGACTCACGCAAAAGCTCGCGAGAAACATCGCAGTCATCGTGGTTCGCATAACGACTCGCTTCCGATGGGGCTACTCAAGAACCCCGTAACGCGGGGTGCCGGAACGTGTACAGCAACCCCAAGAGACCTAACACCAACATGGTACCCGGCGCGAGGGATGGGGTTGCCCCCTTTAAAGACTCCCAGAACAGCTCCACCCCACTCAACCCCGGATACATCTCCAGCTCGAATTCGACGTTGCCCCGATAATGCAAATAGAGCCCAGTCAGTCCGCTAGCAACGCACAGGAACATCAAGACCTGAAAAACCCGCACACTCAACGGCCGTTGATCCAGTGCGAGCCACACCATCGCCGGCAGGCTCAGCCCCATCAAGATCAGCGGCGAGAGTTGCCATACGTCTTCGGTGTGCTCGAGAAGCAGCAATTCAACGCTCGAGCCCGCGACGCCAAAAGCAAACAACGCCAGAAGCAATCCGCGGATCGCCCGCACCGTGTTGTTTTCGCTCATGGCAAGTTTCTTTCGTAGATCACGGCACCAGCCCGTTGGAGGCGCTCGGTTGTCTCTACTGTATCAAGATCTTTGGGTTATCAAGTTGCACCCCAGCAGCGAAGATGACCAGACAGGCGCGATCGGAATCTCAGACGCCTTCACATGGAGGACGCGCCAACGGGACATAGATCACCAATTGACAATCTGCGATTGCAAATTGACTTCCAAGATGGTATCTGTCACGGGTAGAGATTCACGATCCTGGTTCTCCTACGCTCAGAACTCATCACGTGAACATCCGTTTTCAAGACAGCGACGGCAACGATTGGATCGCCATCTGGCGCACGCAAGTCAAGTTCGGCATGTCGGTCGAGATCATTCCGAACGACCCCACACCCACCGGGATTCGATTTTGTAACCTGAAGACCGGGGAAGAACGGTTTCTGGAGCTACCGGAGGCCGAAATCCCGAGTGAGGAGCAGCTGGACGAGCAGGGGAAGGAGGATGCACTCAGGGAGATGTTGGGACGGAGTAAAGATTCGAGAGTCTAGCAGGTTGCGGAAAAATTCATGGTGGGCCGCGTTTGTCCGGGTAACACGACGGTGTACCAGCGTGCGGTCCCCTATTACCGCCCCCGCGGTGCGGTCGGCGTGACGAATGCGGCCCACACTGCCCCATCAGGGGCTGCCTCCGGCCAGGGTCAGGGTGCGTATCCGCATCAGATTGTAGACCGCGGCCGTGAACGTAAACACCCACCCGACCCGCGGGGTCCCGCGATGTCGGAGTTTGCGTAACAACCCAATCGTCTTGCCCCACCCGTAGATCTCTTCCACTTTTTTGCGCTGCCGTTGACTGATCGCATAGCTGGGATGGCGCGTCGTCCGGCCATCCACCGCGCTCCGCAACCGCGTGCGGTGCACGTTCGGCGTGACGTGGGGCGTCCAGCCCAACGCCCGCAGCGTGTCGACAAACCCGCACCGATCATAACCCTTGTCCGCCCCCAACGTCCGACGCCGGGCCGTCGGCGGTAAGCTCCCCACCATCGCCAGCGCACTCGCACACTCCGCCTCGTAGCCGGGCTGCGTCACGTCGGTCGCCACCACGAGCCCGTGCCGATTATCCATCAACACACTCGCCAAGTACGCCAATTGCGCGCCTTGCCCCCCACTCTTCCGCGTCAACCGCGCCTCCGGGTCCGTCCGCGACGCATGCGTCGCATTCGTCCGTTTCTCCTGGCGAAACGTCACGCTCGGATTCCCCGGATCATCGTCCGTTGGCGGGCGGGTGCCGGCCTTCGGCTGAAAACTCTTCTGACTCGCCCACGCGTCCAGCAAGGTCCCGTCGACGGTGAAATGCTCATTCGACAACAACGCCCGCCGCTCCGCCTCCTGTAACACTTCGGCCAGAAACGCATCCGCGATGCCCCCCTCGACCAGCCGCGTCCGATTCTTCGTAAAGACCGTCGGCACCCACACCGCGTCGTCCAGATTCAACCCCACAAACCATCGGTACAAGATGTTGTAATCGAGCTGCTCCATCAGCTGCCGCTCGCTCCGGATCGTATACACCACCTGCAGCAATAACGCGCGTAACAAATGTTCCGGGGGAATCGACGGCCGGCCCCGCCGCGCGTACAGCCGGTCCAACTGCGGCGAGAGCCGGGCTAACACCGGGTCCACCAGCGCCCGCAGGGCGCGCAACGGATGGTCGGAGGGCACCCGATCCTCCGCACTGATATAGCTGAACAGCGCCGACTGATTCGTCTTGTTCCCGCGCATCGTGGCACTCCCATCGAGGTCCCTCTACGATAAGAACTTCCGGCTCGCGATGCTATCGTCCATTACCCGACTTTTTCATGGTGAGCCGCGTTTGTCCGGGTAACACGACGGTGTACCAGCGTGCGGTCCCCTATTACCGCCCCCGCGGTGCGGTCGGCGTGACGAATGCGGCCCACACTGCCCCATCAGGGGCTGCCTCCGGCCAGGGTCAGGGTGCGTATCCGCATCAGATTGTAGACCGCGGCCGTGAACGTAAACACCCACCCGACCCGCGGGGTCCCGCGATGTCGGAGTTTGCGTAACAACCCAATCGTCTTGCCCCACCCGTAGATCTCTTCCACTTTTTTGCGCTGCCGTTGACTGATCGCATAGCTGGGATGGCGCGTCGTCCGGCCATCCACCGCGCTCCGCAACCGCGTGCGGTGCACGTTCGGCGTGACGTGGGGCGTCCAGCCCAACGCCCGCAGCGTGTCGACAAACCCGCACCGATCATAACCCTTGTCCGCCCCCAACGTCCGACGCCGGGCCGTCGGCGGTAAGCTCCCCACCATCGCCAGCGCACTCGCACACTCCGCCTCGTAGCCGGGCTGCGTCACGTCGGTCGCCACCACGAGCCCGTGCCGATTATCCATCAACACACTCGCCAAGTACGCCAATTGCGCGCCTTGCCCCCCACTCTTCCGCGTCAACCGCGCCTCCGGGTCCGTCCGCGACGCATGCGTCGCATTCGTCCGTTTCTCCTGGCGAAACGTCACGCTCGGATTCCCCGGATCATCGTCCGTTGGCGGGCGGGTGCCGGCCTTCGGCTGAAAACTCTTCGGCTACATCGCCGGCCGCCAACTATGCGGAGGCCCGCGGAGCCGAATCGCGTCGCGACTTCGCACACAAATTGCAAATCTGTTTGAAGGAACTCCGCGAAACATACGTCTGGTTACGATTCGTTCACCGACTCTTCGGGTCGAAGATCGTAACCAGAGAACTCAGGCAAGAATGCGACGAACTCATCGCCATATTCGTGAAGAGTGTCCTTACCGCAAAAGCTCCAAAACCCATTGGTCTTCCCCCGGTTTGATGGACATACAGTTTACGCTGCCTGCTGTGTCTGGGCGAGTAGCACGGCGTACTCGACCGGTGTCCGATACCCGAGACTCGAATGCCGACGCTGCCGATTGTACCAAAGCTCGAGATACTCAAACAGCGAGCGGGCCGCGTGGCGTCGGGTGAGCCAGTTGGCGTCGGCGACTAATTCCCATTTCAGCGTGGCCATGAAACTCTCGACGACGGCGTTATCCCAACAGTTGCCCCGCCGACTCATGCTGACCGCAATGCCATGCGCGGCCAAGCGATCGCGGTAGGGGCGACACGCGTATTGCACGCCCCGATCCGAATGGTGCAGGCCGCCCCCACCGCCCTCGCGCGCCAGCGCCATGTCGAGCGCCGCCAGCGTGATATCGTGCTGTAACGAGGACTGCGCCGCCCAGCCCACGACCCGCCGGGTGCCGACATCCAGAATCACCGCGAGATACAGCCACCCCTCCCGCGTGGGGAGATACGTCAGATCTGCGGCCCACACCCGCGCGGCGCACCGACGCTCCACGCCAAACTGGCGGGCCAGGACATTGGGCGCTGGCGCGTAGGCATGGTCCGACTCCGTGGTCACCCGGAACCGGCGCCGTTTCTTGGCGCGCAAGCCATCGCGGCGCATGAGGCGCTCCACCCGGGTCTTCCCACACGGCACGCCCCGCCCGTGCAGCTCCGCGTGCACCCGAGGGCTGCCATAGCGTTGCTTGCTCGCGCGATGAATCGTGCGAATCTCCAACAGAAGTCGCTGGTCCTGCCGCGTCCGGGGGCTGAGCGGGCGCGTCTGGGCCGCATAAAAGCCCGACCGACTCACCCCCAACACCCGACACATCATCGTCACCGGAAACCGCCGCCGGTGCGACGCGATACACGCGTACTTCACGGCGACTCCCGCGCGAAGAACGCTGCGGTGAATTCAGCAGGTCATTGCAACACCCTGTATTATTTCACCGATTTGGAGGGTGTTGTTCATGGCACGGTTAGGACGTCCTGGCCTTTCCGCGACCCAGAAGGCGGAGTTGTGGCGACGTTGGAAAAAGGGAGAGTCGCTGAGTGATATTGGTCGCGCGCTCGGCAAGCATGCGGGATCGGTGTTTGGTGTACTGAAGACAAACGGAGGTATATGCCCAGCGCGTCGGCGGCGCTCGCGCCTTGCGCTGACGATGGCCGAAAGAGAAGAGATCTCGCGTGGCCTCGCGGCGGATCGTCCCATGCGGCAGATTGCCGCAACGATTGGTCGATCGCCATCAACGGTGAGTCGCGAGATCGCGCGGCATGGCGGCTGGAACGGGTACCGTGCGGCCGATGCCGACACGGCGGCCTGGGAGCGGGCCCGTCGTCCCAAACGCTGTCGGCTGGCGCAGCACGTGCGACTGCAGCGGATCGTTGCCGAGAAACTGCGTCTTGATTGGTCGCCGGAGCAGATAGCGGGCTGGCTGCGGCGGACCTTTCCCCATGACGAGACCATGCGGGTGTCGCACGAGACCATTTATCGGAGTTTGTTTGTCCAGGCGCGTGGGGTCCTGAAACGCGAGTTGATCAAGCATCTGCGATCGCACCGCGTGATGCGGCACGCGAAGAACGCCACCACGAAAGGGCAACCTCGGGGCCAGATCATCGATGGCGTCTCCATCCGCGACCGCCCCGCATCGGTGGAAGACCGTGCAATCCCTGGGCATTGGGAAGGCGACCTGATCGCTGGGTCGAAGAACACCCATATTGCCACACTCGTGGAACGCCAATCCCGATTTACCATGCTGGTCAAAGTGGATGGCAAGGACTCCGAAACCGTCGTATCAGCACTCAGCAAACACGTCAAGAAACTACCGTCCGAACTCCGGCGGTCCTTAACCTGGGATCGGGGCATGGAGCTGGCCCAACACAAGCGATTTACGGTCGGGTGGATTCAGCAGGTCATTGCAACACCCTGTATTATTTCACCGATTTGGAGGGTGTTGTTCATGGCACGGTTAGGACGTCCTGGCCTTTCCGCGACCCAGAAGGCGGAGTTGTGGCGACGTTGGAAAAAGGGAGAGTCGCTGAGTGATATTGGTCGCGCGCTCGGCAAGCATGCGGGATCGGTGTTTGGTGTACTGAAGACAAACGGAGGTATATGCCCAGCGCGTCGGCGGCGCTCGCGCCTTGCGCTGACGATGGCCGAAAGAGAAGAGATCTCGCGTGGCCTCGCGGCGGATCGTCCCATGCGGCAGATTGCCGCAACGATTGGTCGATCGCCATCAACGGTGAGTCGCGAGATCGCGCGGCATGGCGGCTGGAACGGGTACCGTGCGGCCGATGCCGACACGGCGGCCTGGGAGCGGGCCCGTCGTCCCAAACGCTGTCGGCTGGCGCAGCACGTGCGACTGCAGCGGATCGTTGCCGAGAAACTGCGTCTTGATTGGTCGCCGGAGCAGATAGCGGGCTGGCTGCGGCGGACCTTTCCCCATGACGAGACCATGCGGGTGTCGCACGAGACCATTTATCGGAGTTTGTTTGTCCAGGCGCGTGGGGTCCTGAAACGCGAGTTGATCAAGCATCTGCGATCGCACCGCGTGATGCGGCACGCGAAGAACGCCACCACGAAAGGGCAACCTCGGGGCCAGATCATCGATGGCGTCTCCATCCGCGACCGCCCCGCATCGGTGGAAGACCGTGCAATCCCTGGGCATTGGGAAGGCGACCTGATCGCTGGGTCGAAGAACACCCATATTGCCACACTCGTGGAACGCCAATCCCGATTTACCATGCTGGTCAAAGTGGATGGCAAGGACTCCGAAACCGTCGTATCAGCACTCAGCAAACACGTCAAGAAACTACCGTCCGAACTCCGGCGGTCCTTAACCTGGGATCGGGGCATGGAGCTGGCCCAACACAAGCGATTTACGGTCGCCACTAATTTGCGAGTCTACTTTTGTGATCCACAGAGCCCTTGGCAGCGCGGGACGAACGAAAACACGAACCGCTTATTGCGTCAGTATTTTCCGAAGGGTACTGATTTATCCGTTCACTCTCAGGCAGATCTCAATGCTGTAGCATTACGTCTAAATCAACGACCTAGAAAAACATTGAAGTTCTGTACGCCAGCAGATAAACTGCACTCGAATGTTGCGATGACTGATTGAACTCAAAGCCGCTTTTTTTAAGAAATCCCGCTCCTGTTTCACCTGCTCGAGTTCGACGAGCTATCGGACCGGGTGTCCATCAAGATGGGACCTCAAGCCGTCGAGGTGCCGCGCCGGATCATAGAGGTCAGGCGGCAACGCCCCGAGCATTTCTCGGTGATCACGAGAGCTGGCTACCAGCGCGACCCCCGTCGCAAGTCGGAACACGGGCTCGGAAGGCACTACGCGGTTTGTCCCGCATGTGCCCACCGGCTTGGGCTCTTTGGCGAGCCCAAGACCATGCTCTGCCCGCAGTGTCATCACGAAGCGAAGGTCGGTTGGTGGGAAGACTGAGCGATATCAGGTTTCAGATTAGTGATTTCAGATTGCAGAACGACTAAACATTAAAGCGGACGTGCATGATTTCTCCGTCTGACACGACGTAGTCCTTCCCCTCGACCTGAAGACGACCGGCGTCTTTCACGGCCGGCTCTGAGCCGTACTCCATGAACACATCGTAGGGAATCACCTCGGCGCGAATGAAACCGCGCTCGAGGTCGGAGTGGATACGGCCGGCGGCAGGGCGTGCCGTGGTGCCCCGCTTGATGGTCCACGCCCGCACCTCGTCGGCTCCGACCGTGAAAAACGAGATGAGGTCGAGCAGCCCGTACGCCGTCCGTATAAACCGCGCCAACGCCGACTCGGCGAGTCCGAGGTCCTCGAGAAACGCCGTTTGATCTTCGGCATCCAGTCCGGCGATTTCCGCCTCTACGCTTGCCGACAACACGAGACCCGCGGCATCTAGTTGCCCGATTCGCGCGGCGAGGTCGTCGGGTAACGGTTCCGCCGCCCGGTCTTCGCTGCGATTCAACGCCACGAGCAGTTGGCGGTCGGTGAGTAAACTGTATCCTCTGAGAAAATCCCGATTCAACTCCTTGGCCGCGAGGCTCCGCAACGGACGCTCGGCCTCCAACGTCGTCTTCATCAACTCGAAAGCGGCCACCTCTTGCGCGTCGGCGTTTTCCTTTCGCGCGCGGTCGAGACGCCGCTCGACGATCTCGAGATCGGCCAAAACGCACTCAATATGAAATGACTCGAGATCGCCGAGTGGGTCGGGATCCCCCTCGAGCGCGGGGTTCACGAAGTCGCGAAGGACGAGACAGAGCGCTTCCTGATCGCGAATCTGCTGCAACGCCTTCTTTGACAGTCCCTTCTTCTCGGCGCCGTGCTCGCCCGGAATGTCGCAAAAGCTGATCTCGGCATATGTAGTTTTTTTTGGGGAGAAAATTTTCGACAAGGCGTCGATGCGTTCGTCCGGCACCTTCACCGCGCCGTAACGAATGTCTCCGCCAAAGCCTACGGGCACGTCGAGCCCGGTCATCACGTTGAAGACGGTCGTCTTCCCGGAGCCCGCAAAACCCACCAATCCAATTTTCATGAGCGCGTAAGATAGTACTCAATATTCAATATCCAATATCCAATCTTGAATATTGAGTGTTGGATATTGGATATCGGATATTCCATATTCCCGGACCCCGGGCGCGGCGACACTAGGCTAGGGCCTACTCGTGGCATCCTGTATCTTGGAACTCGTTCGCCGCGACCAGTTGTTGGCGTGGATGTTCTTGCTACTGGCCCAAACGGAGAGAACCCCCTCATGGTCAAATCCAACCCCCTCGAACGCCGATACCTCGGCGCCGACGAGTTGACCGGTTGGAGACTCAAGCTCTACGTCGTGATTTTCGAGGCGGACACCACCGCCGGAAAGGCGTTCGACGTCGGGCTGATTTTCGTCATCTTGGCGAGCGTCGCGGTGGTCGTGGCCGAGAGCATCGAAGACGTCCGCGTAGGCTACGGGAATCTCCTCGCTATCGCCGAGTGGGTGTTCACAGGCCTGTTCACCGTCGAGTATCTTCTCCGTTTGTCTTGTGTTGGCCGCCCAAAACGATACGCGACGAGCTTCTTCGGCATCATCGATCTGCTGGCGGTCATTCCCACGTACGTCAGCGTTTTGTTTCCGGGAGCGCAATTCCTGCTCGTCATTCGGCTGGTCCGTATTCTCCGCGTGTTCCGTGTGCTCAAGCTCGTGCACTACATCTCGGAGGCTAACGTCCTGATGGCCGCGATGCGGAACAGCCGGCGAAAGATCTTGATCTTCGTCTTTGCGGTGTTGACGCTCGTCGTCATTCTCGGTTCGCTCATGTATCTGATCGAAGGAGCCGCGAACGGATTCACCAGCATCCCACGCGGTGTGTACTGGGCCATCGTCACGCTGACCACCGTGGGGTACGGGGACATCTCCCCGCAAACGAACCTGGGTCAGGCGCTCGCTGCGATAGTCATGATCACGGGGTATGCGATCATCGCGGTGCCTACCGGGATCGTCACGTCGGAGATCACGAGGCTCGGACAGGCGGAACACAGCGACGAGTCACCACCACGGTGCCCAAGTTGTGCACGGGGTGGGCACGATGAAGACGCCGCGCACTGCAAGCATTGTGGGAGCAAGCTCTAACGAAGACGGAAAGACGGAATGACGGACAGACGGAATGAAAAGGCACGACGGCCACAGCAAGGGAAGGCGTGAGAAGTGAGAAGTGAGAGGGCCACCCATCTCCATCCCGGGGTGTGGTTGGACCTTCTCACATCTCACCTCTTACTTCTCACCTCCGTTGGGTGTGGCAGTAGTTCCTTTTAGTTTATGAGCCGAACGTCCCTACTCTTCACAATGAACAGGCCCTCGGTCATGCTGGTCAAGATGATGGCGCCGCTCTCGAAGTAGGGATAATTACTCCACGACCCACCGCCTCCGTACGGCGTCGTGTCGAAGAACCCGACTTCCACGGGGTTCTCCGGATTTGAGATGTCGAGCACGCGCAGGCCGCTGCCATAGTTCGACTGGTACATCATGTCGCCGCGGATGTACAGGTTGTGGTCGGTCGTGGTCGTCGTAGCAATGTGTTCCTTCACTAGGATGGGATCGTCGAGATCCATCACATCCCACACCAGCGTTCGCGTTCCCGGTACCAACCCCTGCGGCTCGTCGCCCTCATCGTTCAAGTAGAAGTAGCGATGATCCTCCGTCAACCAGCCCTGGTGGGTGTACGCTACGTTGGGGTAGGACGCCCGCGAGATCGCGACGGGATTCTCTTTGTCGGTGACGTCCGCAATGCTCAACGCCGTTTCGTTGGATCCCAGACAAATTTCACGACCACGGTATTCGGCGTCCGGACCGTGATACCGCACGCACTGCCCGTCGTGCGAATAGCCCGTATTGCGACGACCGGTCGTGGGATCGGCGAAGCATCCTGCAAACGTCGGCCGCCCCGGGTCTTGAATGTTGATCATGTGTAGACCACCGCCGCACGTCTCACCACCACCGCTGCTGCCGACCGCGTAAGCGTAACCGGTCTCTTCGTTGAGGACGATGTTATGCGCACTGTTGATACCGTCATAGACGAACGTCTCTTCGAAGGTCACCGGTGGGTTGCGAACATTTCGTAATTGTCTCAGGTCGAACACTTGCACGCCGTGCTCGCCCGCGTTGTCGGCGACGATATACGCATGGTCCTTGTAGACCTTGAAGTCGCGCCAGATGCTGCTGCGCGAGCCTTCGGTCTTGGGAAGGTCGCCAACGTACACCGGCATGTACGGATCGCTGATGTCGACGAACGACAGGCCATCGGTACGGCCGACCATCGCGTACTCCCTGCCGGTCTCCGGATCGGTCCAGCCCCAGATGTCGTTGACGCGTGTGCCCCGGGTGCCGCCGATGTCCTTGACGGGGAGGAACGAGAGCACGTCGATGTTGCTGCACTCGAAACCCGCAGCCCGATCGTCGGTGCACGGCACCTCGCCTCCGGCGATCGCATCGTAGCCCTTCATCTCGTTGATGACCGTATTCCGTTCCCGCCAACCGGAAGCGCCGTCGCGCTCAAAAATGACAGCGGCACCTTCGCGAAAATCCACACCGATGGCTCCAACCACAGCCACGCCATCCTGGATGGTCGCGGTGCTGGCAAAGGCCGCGCGTTCTTCAACAGTCTGACCGGTGAGCTTCGTCGCGCCGGTCCAGTTCCCCATGCCGTCTTGCTCGAACACGAAGAACGCACCCTGACCCGTATTGTCTCCGGGTGCGCCGATCCAAGTGTTCGCCCCGTCGAGGATGATCGACGCACCAAATTGCGTGTTGGGTTGCGCGGTGAAGGGGCCGAGTCGGGACTGCGGCGTCCATTCAGCGGTCTCGGCATCATAACGCACGACGAGAACCATGCCCACGCGCTGCGCAGCCCCGGGGGCACCGATAAAGGCGAGCCCATCCCGCAGGCCGAGGGCGGTGCCAAAACCCGCGCCCTGGCCCAGGTCTTCTATCTCAAGTTTGTCTTCCTGGGTCCACGTGTTGGTGGCCGAGTTATGGCGGAAAACGTACGCCGCCCCGGAGGACTCTCTGCCACCCGGTGCGCCAATCAGCAGCACGTTTCCCTCGAGGGCTAACGTCGCTCCAAAGCGGTCGCCGGCCTCGGCGTTTTCGCCGGTGAGCTTCGCCTGTTGCGACCACGTTCCGTTCATGCCGCGCCGCAGCACATACACGGCGCCGATACCATCGTCTTGGCCGGTGGCTGATACCAACGCGATGTCGCCGCTCATCACCACCGCGCTGCCAAAAGCATCACCATCCGCAGCATCGCCGGCGGCGAATCGCCCCGATTCGGTCCAATTCCCCGAACCATCGCGGCGCAGCACATACACCGTTCCCGCGGACGTCGCGGTCCCCGGTGCCCCAACAAGGAGCGTTGCACCCTGCGCCGCCAACGCGCGGCCGAAGCCATCGGGCCCGCCCTCGTTGTCGGCAGCGGTCAACTGTGACACTTCCATCCACGTGCCGCCGACGCGGTCGTACACGTAGACGATGCCCGGAAAAATCTGATTCGCGGTTTCGCCCACGAGCACGTGGTCACCGCTGATGGCGACGGCACCGCCAAATTGTTGGGCACGCGCCGGCACGAAGGGGACGAGAAGCAGAGAAAGCGCAAGAAGGGAGTTACGTCTGGTCATGATCCACCGAAGCTGTGTAAGGAAGGCGAGGCCTTAGAATACCTTGCCTATGGGGTGCGTACAAGGGCCACGGATTGCACGGAAACAGGCCACGGATTGCACGGAAACGGACAGTAAAGACACGGCTGAGGGGTGGGGTCTCAGTGCAAATCGATTTTTCCATGAAACCCGTGGCGTAGACCGACAGATACCGAACCGCACCTATTGTCGGGAGAAAGTAGGACGATCCATCGAGTACATAGACAACCGGATACCCACCAGCCCCTTCGGCGTAACCGGGCGGAAGCGAGACGCGCACTTCGCGTTCCTCGGCAAAGAGATTGAAAGTGTAGGTGCTGGCCAATCTCGATCGGGCTCACCGAAACGGTGGGAGGGGCGGTGGTGCCCTGCCGACCCTGTGCGCTGACCGCACCGGGGGACAAACCGATCAAAAGGACCAAAGCGGTCGCCTGGCTACTGTGCATGAAAGCATCCTCCTTGCGTGGTGTGTCAAGGAAGCGTCCTCAGCCCTATAGAAAGGAGTAGCTCGGGACCGAATGGTCCTTTGGTGGGATAGACCGGCTGCCCACGGTATCGGACTCTGAAGGGCGCCGAAAGAAAAACGCCCGAGCCCGGAAAAGGGCTGGCCCAAAGAACCCGAAAGCCATATCGTAGAAGATACCGCCTGGCAAACTTCTTTTGGAGGCAACTGATGGTGGATCTCACCCCTCACCTTCCCCCCACGATCGAGAGCACCGGAGTCGCATTGGCGGACGCGACAGCCCGACTTACCCATTACCCATCGGCAGTGGTGATCCGAGACCTCGCGACAAAGGAAGCCTCGATTGTGGCCGCGTCAACGGGGACGGATCGCCGGTTGCTAGGCATGACCGTGTCGCCCGACTCGGTGACGGCCCATGCATGTCTCAGCAACGTGATTGGTCATGCGTCCGGAATCGGGGAACTGCTGGGGGTGAGCCGACCGGATCGTCGCAAGTCGGAAGACACCGGTGTTGTGTGGCCGCTCCGCGACGGAGACAGACCCGTGGGAGCACTCGTTGTTTTTGCGCCACCGGAGTCGATCGACGACCTCATTCGATCGCAACTCGACATCCTGGCTAACCACGCGGGGCAATTCATTGGCAAACTGGTCGCCGCGGAGTTTGCTCGGCAGGTGGGTTTGGTCGACGACATCACCGGCCAATCGAACCTCCCCGGATTCGAAAAAGCCATGCAAGAGTCAGCAGCCAAACGGTGTTCGCTGGTGTGTTTTGTGGTGGATCAGATCATGGCAATGGACGTAGATCGTGGGAACGCCCTTCTGAGGCAGATCGCATCTATCCTCAGGAGCAACATCCGCGATAACGATGTTCCGGCAAGAACCGGCGTAGAAGAATTTGCCTTGTTTCTGCCGGATGCGACTCTCGATGGTGCGGTCGTGGTGGCCGATCGTGTGCGCACCGCTGTGGGCGAAGCAGATTTCGACTTGGGGCGGGACCTAGCCATGACGTGTTCGTTGGGGGTCGCGTCGATCCCAGACACCGTATCGGAAATCGACGAACTGATGGGCGCGGCTTCGGGAGCATGTCGAGAAGCGAGAGAAAGCGGGCCCAACCAAATCGCCACGTTGCACTGATTGCACGCCGGCGCGGCACACCTTTTTCCGCAACGTGAGATTCGCAGCTGCTAAGACGGTAGGGCGGTATAGCAGCACACAAAACGTCTGTTTTGGAGACACCAATCGTGGACCCCTCCCAACACCTTCCCCCCACAATCGAGGGCACCGGAGTTGCCTTGGCGGACGCCGCGACACGACTTGCCCATTGCCCATCGGTCGTGGTGATCCGCAACCTCACGACGCAGGAAGCCTCGATTGTGGCGACGTCACCGGGAACAGATCGCCGGTTGTTGGGAATGACCGTGTCGTCCGACTCGGTGGCAGCCCGTACGTGTCTCGGCAACGTGATTGGCCACGCGGCCGGGACCGGAGAACTACTAGGAGTGACCCGACCCGATCGACGCAAGTCGGAGGACACAGGCGTGGCGTGGCCGCTCCGCGACGGAGACAAAACCGTGGGGGCGCTCGTTGTCTTCACGGCGCTGGAGTCGATCGACGACTCGATAAAATCGGAGCTCGAGAGCCTGGCAACCCGCGGGGGGCGGCTCTTGGGCAAACTGGTCGGCGCACAGTTTGCTCGGCAGGTGGGTTTGACCGACACCATCACAGGACATCCGAACCTCCCCGGGCTCGAACAAGCCATGCAAGAGTCTGCATCCAAGCGGTGCGCGCTGGTGCGTCTGACGGTGGATCAGATCAAGGCATTGGAGCCAGACCGTGGAAACGCCATTCTAAGGCAGATCGCGTCCATCCTGAGGAGCAGCATCCGCGATTGCGATGTTCTAGCCAGGACCGGCTTCGAGGAGTTTTCCGTGTTTCTCCCGAATGTGGCCCTCGATGGGGCGCTCGTGGCAGCCGAGCGGATGCGATCTGTCTTGAACGAAACGGATTTCGACTTGGGGGATGATCTAGCCATCACCTGTTCGCTGGGAGTCGCGGCGGTCCCAGAAACCGTATCGGCAATCGACGAGCTCATCGACGCAGCTTCGAGAGAGCGTCAAGAGAGCTAGGAAAGCGGGCCCAACCAAATCGCCACGTTGCACTGATGTCACCCGCACGGCCACACCCACAATATTCAATATTCGATATTCAATATTCAATATTGGATATTCGTCACCGCCGCTACCAACACTTCCACCTCTTGGCGGGCCTCCGCATGGGCTTCGATGTCGTCGAGCAACTCGACGAGTTCCCGGTGCTCCTCGCTCGACCGCGCGATGTCGGACCGCACTCGGGTCAACAGCGTGAGTCCCTCGAGAAACTTTTGAACCAACGTGTCGCGCGTGCGCTCTGCGAGCGAGAGGCCGTCCAGCCAACGGTCGGCGGTGTCCGTCGATTCATCCACATGTCCCTCGAGAACACTCAATCCCTGATCCAGTTGCGCGAGGTCGCGGGCGGCCTCACACGCACTCGAGAGGAGTCGCTCGATGTCGGCCTGCGGAACACCGGAGGAATGCGCTCGACCGACGGCGGCGTGCAGCGGCTGAGCGATGCGAACGAGATCCGCGAGCAGATTGCGGGCAGTGCCGCGTGGAAGCTCGGCCAGCGATCGAATGAGTTGGTCGTCTAATTCTTTGGGAAGCGTGCGACGTCGTGCGGGCGATCGTACCGCGGGCAACCGCAAGCGTTGTTGGGCACCGATCAGCAGCAACGACGCCACCACCGGCGTGCCCCAAAGCGGCATGGTGGATCCGGCGCTCGCGATCGTACCGACGATGGCGAGCGACGCCAACATCCCGTAGAACTTGATCGGAATACGCGCCCACGTGGTGCGCGCGCGCTTTGTGATCGCCGGAACATCCTGCAGCGCGAGTTCACGACACACTGTTTCGGCCACACCTTCCGGCACTTTGACGAGCGCCTGATGACCTCCGCTCACAAGCTCGACCTCGCTCGAATGCGCCCTCCCCGCGAGCATCCTCCCTAACCGCTGTGCGACATCGCGCTTCTCACCGGCTGTCGTATGCGGTTTGACGAAGACGAGCGTGTCCGCTTCGCTGGCACCCACGCCACCACACGACGGGCAGATGCTGAGGCCGAACGGTTCCGGCCCACCACAGATCAAGCACAAGCCGCGCTCGCGCACACCGGCCCCGGCTCCGTACGGCGTCGCGACCTGTTTCTCCAGTGCGTCGGCCATAGCCGCGGCCGTGGGGAAACGCGATTCTGGTCGTGACGCCGTTGCGCGGGCGATGACGTCGCCGAGCCATCGGGGAATCCCGTCGTTCCGATCGCCCGGATCGAAGCCCTCGTCAAGGGGAGTCGGTGGGGAATGTGCTGTTGCGCCATCCGGAAGGGTGCCCGTGAGCGCCAGATACAACGTAACGCCGAGCGCGTAGACATCCGCACGGGCGTCGGGTCGTTTGCCCGCCAAGAGTTCCGGGGCCATGTATTGAATCGTGCCGACGAGTGCACCCGTGCGCGTCATGGTCTGGCCGATCCCCTTCGCCGACCCGAAGTCGACCAATCGGGGTCCGCTCGGATCTAACAGCACGTTCTGTGGCTTGACGTCCCGATGGAGAATGCCCTTGTCGTGCGCCGCTGTGAGCGCCGACGCCAGCCCGCGGCCGATTTTCACAACCTCATCGACCGGCAGCGGTCCGTCTCGTTTCAACTTCTTCGCGAGGTCGTCGCCGTCGATTCGCTCCATGACCAGGAAGCTCCACGGTCCGTCCTCGAGGTAGTCGTACAGACGCACAATGTTGGGATGCGACAGGGCGCGTACCGCCTGCGCTTCACGCCGCATTCGTTCGCGGGCGGTTTGTGCTGTGGCGGGAGGAGGCACGAGGAGTTTGATCGCCACGTCTTGGTCGAGCTTCGAGTCTCGCGCGGCATACACGACCGAGTAACCGCCGCGACCGATTTCATGAACCAACTCGAAACGGTCCAACAGAACCGCGCCAACGGTGGGAAAGGGAGACGAGGCCGCGGGGATCGTCACTGCTTTTCGATCTGTTTCAGCGCCTGGCGAGCGCTCTTGGTCCAGCCGTCTTCTTCGGGATAGTACTCGAGGAACTGCTGCAAATAGTGCCGCGCCAACCGAGCCTCGCCGAGACCGTATCGCGCCATGCCGGCATGATACAAAGCCTGCCAATGGTTGGGCCAGAACTCTACCACGAGTTCCATGATGGGGCCCGCCGACTCGTCGTCTCCCGCATCGGCAATCGCGTGCGCGACGTCGAACACGGTTCCGGCGGCCTTCCACCGCCTGCCCGACGACACCGTGAGGATGACGTCGCGGGCGCGATCCACCTTGCCCGCCAGAGCGTAGCACGCCGCGCTGAATCCCGGCGCCTCCTCAATGTCCGGCGGGGGGATCCGCTTGTGAATCATCTCCGCCTCGACGGAATTGCAGTACGGCTTGACGGCTTGGAACCACTGCCCGGCGTCACCTACGAAATCGGCGACCGCCGTGGTGGTGGGCGTCATCTCGGATGCCGGTCTGATCATCAGCGCGTAGAGACTCACGCCTATGTACAGGAAACCAATCGTGTAGAGCGATCGCATCTGGAAACCCTCCCAATATAGAATACGTGGGAGGGGGCGGTAGCGCCGGGACCTAGGTCACACTATACGGCTGTCCGTCCTCTGACAACGGATCGTGTGTGCCTCACCGCAGAGATCGCAGAGATCGCAGAGATTTCAAATGCTGTCTTCCCATTATGTTCTCAGCGTTCTCTGCGTTCTCTGCGGTGAATAGCATGCCGATTCATTCTGGAAGTTCGCCAAACGAGGCGCCGGGTTATTGCTCTCCCGAATCGGTCAGGAGCGACGGATATCCATCCGGCGGCCGCCGATGGTTCGTACCCTGCTCGTAGGCAAACGCCAACCTGAAAATCACGCCCTCGTCGTACGGCCGCGCGAGAATTTGCAATCCGGCGGGCAAGTTGCCGTACGTGTAACCCATCGGAACGGTAGCAGCCGGCATTCCCGCGGCGGGGGCCACGATCTGGCTGTTGTCACCTCTGTACTCTTCCATGGCGTTGTCGAGGTGTGCAGGTGGGTTGGTCCACGTGGGATAGATGATGGCCTCGACGTTGGCCGCGTCCATGGCCGCCACGAGATCGCTCATGTACGCCTGTCTGCCGGGGTGTTCTGCGTATGGAGGACACGGGGGGTCGCGATCCTCGGGCGCGACGTCGGTGGATCCTCTCTCGTTTCGCCGGATCCGCCCTTCGACATACGGGGAGAACTGCCCCCTCTCCAACACCTCCATGACGTCTTGGATGGGAGAGTTGTCACGCGTGCTCAAGTACTGATGCATATCGTAACGAAACCGCTGGCAACCGTTTCGGGCCCGTCGATGCTCGCGGAAGGATGAGAACTCAAACGGATCCACGATCACGGCGCCGAGACGTTGAAGATCCTGCACCGCCTGCTCGAACACCGCGACCACCGCCGTGTCGGCGTCGTCGGTGTTGACGAGCTCGCGCAGCACACCGATGCGGGCACCCTGGAGTCCGTTGGCATCGAGGAAAGTGGTGTAATCCGCTTCCTTTCTATTACGCCCGGCTTCGGTGTACGGATCGGCCGGGTCGTAACCAGCAACGACGTTGAACATGCGCGCGGCATCCTCGACAGTCCGCATCATGGGACCGGCAATGTCGCGGTCGAACGCAAGGGGTATCACGCCGTCGCGACTGGTCAGTCCGATCGTCGATCGAATACCGAACAGCGCGAGATGCGATGACGGGCCTCGTATCGAATTTCCGGTGTCGGTCCCCATGCCGCCCACGCCAAAGCTGGCGGCTACTCCAGATGCCGTTCCGCCGCTGGAACCGGCTGGTACACGATCGCGATCGTACGCGTTGGCAGTGGTGTCATACGACGAGCTAATCGTTTGTCGGGGACTAAATGCCCACTCCGCCATGTTGGTTTTTGCCAACACGATCGCATCCGCCTCGCGCAGCTTGCGCACCATGAATGCGTCGTCGGGTGGCAGGTCGTCTTTCAACGCGATGGAGCCACCCGTGGTCGGCAAATCGTGCGTATCGTAATTGTCTTTGATCAAAAGCGGAGCACAAAACAACGGGCCGAGTGTCGCGCCATCGTCGAGGGCCGCATCGATCTCGTCTGCTCGGTCGAGGGCGTTGGGGTTGATGATGGTGATGGCGTTCAGACCCGTGGACTTGTCGTAGGCCTCGATACGATCGATGTAGGACTGCACAACCATGCGGCAGTTCGTTCGACCTGAGGTTATGGCCTGTTGAACATCACCGATGGTTGCCTCGACGACGTCGATGGGCTCGGGTCGTGGTCCGCAGGCTACAAAGCTTGCAAGCGCAACACTTCCCGTCAACGTAAGCGATCGAATTGTACGCATCTGTGCCGCCTCCGGAATCCAGTTGAATATCCAATATCCAATATTGAATATCCAATACTGAAGATTGAATCTTGGATATTGGATGTTGGATATTGGATATTGGATATTCAATATTCAATGCTCCCCCGGCTCTACTCGCCACCACCACTGCCTGGCCAGCGGTCGCTGTCTAGGCCAGACTTCGGTCAGCGTCGCCGCCTCGTACAGCCGTCCGTTCTTCATCACGTAGCTGATTGCGGTCGTGTTCGCAAGATCGTCGAGTGGGTTCCGGTCGAGCACCTGCAGGTCGGCCAACTTTCCGACCTCGAGCGAACCGATGTCGCGAGCCAAGCCGATGGCATCGGCGCTGTGAAGTGTCGCCATGCGTAACGCGTCGTGGTTCTTCATACCTCCCGACGCCATCATCCAGAGTTCCCAGTGCGTCCCCAATCCTTGCACCTCCCCATGGGAGCCCAACCCCACACGTCCTCCGGCCTCGACAATCTTTGCCAATTGCTTCGCGTGAAGCGGGTAAATGTACTGATCGTCCCGGTAGAATCGTGTGCTCTTCCATTTATCGAGCTCGTCGTGCGGTGTGAAGTATTGCAACCGCTCCTCTTGATCCACATCGGTGTGCGTCAGGTAGTATTGACGGCCCCAGGGTCCGCCATACGACACGATAAGTGTCGGCGTGTACGTGAGACCGCTGAACGTCTCGAGTTGCACCACGTCATCATAAAATGGACTAATCGGCAACGAGTGCTCGAGCCCCGCATAACCATCTTGCATCAGGGTCAGGTTCATCGTGAAGTTGGCGCCGCCCTCGGTCGTCGGCGTGAGCCCAAGCTCATGTGCCGCCATGATCACCCACTGCCTCACCTTGCGGTCGCCCGCCAAATACTGCTTGATGGTCTGCGTGTTGAAATGGTCGGCGTACCGACGCAAAACATCGCGCGCGTCGTCAAGGCTCTTGATGTTGTCTCCAGAGAAGACACCAGGCCCGGTGGAGTAGAGCCGGGGGCCAATCAGTTGCCCGAGCTCCATCAAGTCACTGTAGACCAACACGTCTTCGGACGACGTCTGCGGATCACGCTGCGTCGTCACGCCGTACGCGAGCTGCGCCATGAATTGAGACACCTGACCGCGGTGCAGACCCCAGGCCACCCATGTATGGGCATGAATGTCGACGAGACCGGGATAAATGGTCTTGCCGGTCATGTCGAACACCTCGGCGCCCGACGGGATCGATACGGTCCCCCGCCGCCCGACGGCGACGATGCGGTTGTCTCGCACCACGATGTCACCCGACGGGATGACCTCATCGCCCCGCATCGTGATGATCCGCGCACCACTGAGCACCACCGTGCCCTGGGGTTTGTCTTTACGCGCGGTGATCTCAACATCGACGCGATGTGCTTCGTAGGCGGCGCTCGGTTTCTTGTCCTCTTCAGCCTCGGTCGAGTCGGCGGGTTCGGCGTCGGCCGTCGTCGTGTCACGGGCCTGCATCACCGAGTCGCGAACCAGCGAGTCGGCGAGAGCGAGGTGGTACTGAAAGAAACTGCGGCCGATCGAGTAGTAGGCGACCTGTCCGTCGTCTCGCCAACCGACGAAGTCTCCACCCACCTTGGTCAGTCGCCAAGTGGGAACCGCAGAAGATGCAGCCACCGACACCGTCGGCGCTTCGCCGCCCACCGGCGGTACCGTGATCATGTAAACGTTGCGGTTGGCACGGACCAACGCCCGGTTTCCATCGGGAGAGATGAGTACCTCGTCCGGCGGCGCGACGCGGCGCCCGGGAGGCCCACCCGGCGGGCGGGGAGTTGTCACCTTCACGATCGTTTTGGTATCGGTGCCGTCGTAACGCATGGAGAGCAACCCCTCCGAACCGGCCCACACGTACACTCGATCAGGATCGGGCCCAAAGTGGGGAGTGTTTCTTCCCTGCTGCGTAGCCCCCAGGCCGACCCACGTAATGCGACTCGGCTCCCCGCCCTCGGCGGGCAACCACACGTACTCCAACTCAGCCGCACCTCCGTGGCGACCGAAGTCTTCGAGTGTGCGCATCCGATGCATCTTCGAGCCGCGAACCGCCACGAGTCTCGAGCCGTCGCGCGAATAACTCAGCTTGTCATAGAATGCCGACTCCTCGGTGAGTCGCTCCGGGTCCCCACGTCCGTCGGCGCGGACGCGGTAGATATCGCCGCCCACAGAGTCGTTCCACGTGACGTAGGCGATATATCGCCCGTCGGGAGACCACACCGGGGCGTGCTCGACGTCGTTCGACGACGTGAGCCTCTCGGCATCGCGTATAGTTGGATGATCGGTGTCCGCGTCCAAACTCCCGGGGCGACCGCGTCCTTCCGGCAGGTCTGCGACCCAGAGCCGGTCGAGTGCCGCGAACGCTACACGTCGGCCATCGGGCGACGGCCGGGCGCCGCGAATCTGAGACACGGTGAGGATCGAATCGTTGATCGGATAGTCGAACCTTGCCAGCGGGCCCAGTTGTTGTTCGACCTTGGCAGTGAACGGGATCATCGTCGCTTCCCCCGAGGGGACCTCGACCCGCCAGATCTTCCCACCATAGCTCGTGATCAGCGCCCGCGAATCCGGTGTAAAGGCCGATCCCGGATAGACATCTCGATCGCGCGAGCCACCGCCCTGGTGATCGTCGCGCTGCACATCCATGACCAACCAGCGGTCTTCTCCGGTTGTGAGGTCCATGACCTTGAGTGCCTCGCGCGCGTCGTGACGCGTGGCGTACACCAACCACCGGCCGTCGGGACTGGGCACCGGCCGAAACGCCCCCTCGAGTTCATGGGTGCGCACGTGCACCCGGCCGGTCTCTCGATCGAGCCGGCCGATTTGGTAAGGGCCTACCAAACGGGCGGAGCTTCGGGCACCATGGTCGGGACCAAACTCCTCTGACGGCTCGAGCCTAGACGTCGCAAATCCACCGCCGAGGTTACCACGCAGGTTGACCCAGAGATGGCGGGGATCGCTCCCGAAGGCGGGACCGATATGGGCCGGCGGCGCGGGAGTGCTGTCTTGCTTGTGGCCCGTCACCTGAACGCCGGACCCGCCGTCCCTGTGATACAGCCAGAGTTGGGAACGCTTGGTTGCAATGACGTACTCGCCGTCCGGTGTCCACACCGGTGACAGGTAGTTTTCCCGTTCATCCGTCGTGAGCGCGCGCGCGTTGCCGCCGTCGGCGTCGGCCAGCCACAGGTTCTCCGACCCATTGCGATCGCTCACGAACACGATCTGGGTGCCGTCCGGCGAATAACGGGGCTGCATGTCGTACGCCTGCCCACTCGTGACGCGCGTTGCCGCTTCGCCCTCGATCGGAAGCGTGTAGAGATCACCCAGCAGTTCGAACAAGATCGTGCGGCCGTCGCGCGACAGGTCGAGCGAGATCCAGGTGCCCTCGTCCGTGGTGAACTCGAGAGTCCGTGTGGTGATCAGGGGAAGTGATTTTGATTTTGTCGCTGCCGTGGCAGCGCTGTCGTTCTGCTCGGGGGTCTGCGCGAAGGCTGCCGGTGCAAGGATCGGCAAGAGAACGGACCACAGTGCGGCTCGCATGCATCGGGACATCGTAGTGCTCGCTGGCTTCAGAGAACGGTCAATCGGGCGGTCATGGAAGACTTAAGATGCGTCGCGAGACGCTCGTTGGGGAGGCCCGGGCTGAGCCGCCGAGGGTGGCGTCGATGCCCAGACCGCGACGATTCGATACACCCTGCATCAAGCGGGTTATGCCCTGGAGCTGCCATCTCTCCAACTTGACCCCGCGGTACGGAGATACGTGTGCAGTCGCGTTATCCGGCTTTGGCCGGGCCAGAATTCGCTCCCGTGATGTGGTGCCGGCGTGGCGAAATTGGTAGACGCAGGTGCCTCACACGTACCTGGGCGACAGCCCGTCCGAGTTGACGCCCACCCATCCTAACCACCCCGCTCGCGTCCGCTCTGTACGATATCGTGTCATACGACACTCTATCGCACGCCGCGTCGAATCTCGGCGCCGGCACCCACCGCACCACTGGGATGCTCGCTTGCAAAGATAGACCGCCGAGCGTAGCTTCCAATTACGTGTGAGGTACCTGCAGTCTTACTGGCAAAAGAGCCGAGCGATTCGTCGCTCGGCTTTTTTTTCGCTCGGGGGCAAGACCCGCGGCGCGACATGCCTCGCCGCTACTGCACCGGGCCTGATCCAGGTTTAGCGCTGCGTGAAAAGAATCTCGTAGGGTCTGATGCTCCCGCGGTCGACCACGAGATGCTGATATCCGAGTTGCGGCCCGCCTGTCCGGACAAAGTCACCTGCACCACCACTCTTCAGATCTGCGCGATACCGCTCGTGCACGTACTGACTCAACTCGATCGCGTTGACGGCTCCGTCGCCGTCCGCGTCGGCCAACCCGTCGCCGATGGCATCGGCCACGAACACTGCCAAAAAGCCCCCCGCCCTGAACTTGGCCGCCACCGAGGACGTCACGTCCTCCTCGGAGGAGAACAGTCCCATGCGACCGGGGACTGAAATAACGTCCTTCGAGAACCCCCCGCTGAAGCAGGCGTCGAGCACGAGAATGATCTTTCCGGCGTTGACCTGGCCCAGGAGGTGGGAAAAGTCGTCGTCGTTGATGCCCGCGTCGTACAACTCGATAGTCTCATCGAGACCGTCGGGGTCCGATGCCTGTGGGCCGCCGCGAGGAACGCGCCCGCCATGACCGGAGTAGAAAAACACAAACGTGTCGTCAGGTCCGGCCCGATTTGCAATCTGTTGAATGGCGTTCGTGATTCCTCCCGTCGTCGCCTGAGCGTCGGTGAGCAGGATGCCGTCTTCGGCCCGCATACCGCCACCGCGCACCATCGCGTCCCGCACGCGCACGGCGTCCTCCGCCGTGTAGGCGAGATCGGTCTGCCGGCCTCCATAGTCGCTGATGCCCGCGAAGATACCGTACACACGACCGCCACTGCCCGTAGGGGTGTCGTCGCTGACTACGACCGGCGTGTCAGACGCGCCGACCGCGACGTGATAGGCGCCGGTGAGTCCGGCCGCGTACGATGTGGCGATCACTTGATACCGCCCGCTCTCGCGCAAGGTCAGTTCGACGACCGACCGTGACGTGCTACCCTCGTAGTCGTCGTTCTCGATCGCTTCGCCCGACGGCGTGATGACGCCGACGTACGTGTCGAACGCCGACGAGCTCATGTCGACGACGATCGACTGCCCCGCTTGGCCGTCGAACACGTACAGGTCGCGGTACTCTCCGTCTTCCAGTTGACCGTCCCCTGCCTCGAGTCGGCCCGTCGACTCCTGCCCGACAGACAGGCGCACCACGTCGCGGCCACTCGAGGTAGCGGACGATGCAGCGTCTCCAACGTCGATTTGCAGTTCGTAGCTGCCCGTTTCGCCGGCCTCGTACGAGGTCACCAGAACATCGTACGCACCCGACTCCGTAGCGTCCATCTCGATGACACTGTGCCCCGACCGATCCGTATCGTCGTTCTCCTGCCGGTCGCCCCGCGGGTCGCGCACGATCAGATAGGTGTCGAAATCGTCGGATTGAAGATCGATGGTGACACGCTGCCCCGGTGCGGCGGTAAACTCGTACTGGTCGACGAACTCTCCACTGCGCAGCGTTTCGTCTCCCGCTGACAACACGCCACGTTCCCGTAGGGGACCCGAGGCCGTACTTGTCTCCGCATCGGTGGCAATCTGCAAGTCGTAACCGCCGGTTTCTCCCACCTGGTAACTGGTAACCGTGATGCCGAACTCACCGCCTTCGGTGAGCGTGAGGGACAACAAGGACCTGGACGCATCGCCTTCGTGGTCGTCGTTGTCGAGCTGCTCCCCACTCGGCGTTCGTACGATCAGATAGGGATCGAAATCGTTCGAGCGGAGGTCGACCACCACACGTTCACCCGCGTGTCCCTGGAATTCGTAATAGTCGGCGTATTCGCCGCTGGAGAGGGTTTCGTCGGCGCTCTCGAGTCGGCCGCTCTCAAAGCGCGGGCCGGACGATCCGACTTGGGATCCGCCGTCGATCGTGACAGCCACGTCATACGAACCAGCCTGACCTTTGTCATAGGACGTAACCACCACCGTCCATTCTCCTGACTCCGGGGCAACCAGATCGACCTGGGAGCGCGACGTGGAACCCTCAAAGTCGTCGTTATCGGTGTGGTCACCACTCGGCCGCCTGACGATCAGATAAGTGTCGAAATGAGTCGATCGGAGATCGACGACCACCCGTTGGCCGGCCCTCACGTCGACGGTATGACTATCGAAGTACTCACCGGTTCCAAAATGTGTTGGGTCGCCGGGCGCCAGTTCTCCCGCGAAACGATGTGTCGCTTGCGGCTCGCCTTGGCCCACCGCAGTGCTTTGCTCGAACACACCAAGACCCCAAAAACAAGGCTCACTCGAACACCCGACCATCAACACTTCCACCGTGAAGCTGGCGCCTTGGCTCGCCGACGCCGTCACGACGGGGACGGCGTCAATTTCAACGTCCTCGTCCAACTCGGCACCGGAGGCGTCGTACAACCGGAGATCGAGATCTCCGCAGTCATCGTCGCAAGCGCCGAAGATCGCATACTCCCGGCCGGAGACGAGTGTGAAGGTGACCTTGGTCGAGGCCCCGCTATTCAGGGACCCGGTCTTGGAGTCGTCGACAAGGCGATAGCCGGTGTCGGCAACGCGGTCGCTGAACTCCTGGATTTGACTCGAGACCTGTTCGAGCCATTGGGCGTGCGCGGGTGGGACGGCCAATCCGAGGGAGAAGGAAACGGCGAGACAAGCGCATACTCGATTCATGGCGGCCTCTTTTTGCCTGAATATTATGTGCTACCGCACCGCCAGGGCGCTTCGAGGCACACGTGTGCGGCAGAGAACGGGACCAACCTAACAGCTCCCTGTCGGGTCCGACGTGTTCTAGGTCACCCTGCTATTTCAGTGGATTTCAGATTGCAGATTCTAGCAGGTTGCGGAAAAATTCATGGTGGGCCGCGTTTGTCCGGGTAACACGACGGTGTACCAGCGTGCGGTCCCCTATTACCGCCCCCGCGGTGCGGTCGGCGTGACGAATGCGGCCCACACTGCCCCATCAGGGGCTGCCTCCGGCCAGGGTCAGGGTGCGTATCCGCATCAGATTGTAGACCGCGGCCGTAAACGTAAACACCCACCCGACCCGCGGGGTCCCGCGATGTCGGAGTTTGCGTAACAACCCAATCGTCTTGCCCCACCCGTAGATCTCTTCCACTTTTTTGCGCTGCCGTTGACTGATCGCATAGCTGGGATGGCGCGTCGTCCGGCCATCCACCGCGCTCCGCAACCGCGTGCGGTGCACGTTCGGCGTGACGTGGGGCGTCCAGCCCAACGCCCGCAGCGTGTCGACAAACCCGCACCGATCATAACCCTTGTCCGCCCCCAACGTCCGACGCCGGGCCGTCGGCGGTAAGCTCCCCACCATCGCCAGCGCACTCGCACACTCCGCCTCGTAGCCGGGCTGCGTCACGTCGGTCGCCACCACGAGCCCGTGCCGATTATCCATCAACACACTCGCCAAGTACGCCAATTGCGCGCCTTGCCCCCCACTCTTCCGCGTCAACCGCGCCTCCGGGTCCGTCCGCGACGCATGCGTCGCATTCGTCCGTTTCTCCTGGCGAAACGTCACGCTCGGATTCCCCGGATCATCGTCCGTTGGCGGGCGGGTGCCGGCCTTCGGCTGAAAACTCTTCTGACTCGCCCACGCGTCCAGCAAGGTCCCGTCGACGGTGAAATGCTCATTCGACAACAACGCCCGCCGCTCCGCCTCCTGTAACACTTCGGCCAGAAACGCATCCGCGATGCCCCCCTCGACCAGCCGCGTCCGATTCTTCGTAAAGACCGTCGGCACCCACACCGCGTCGTCCAGATTCAACCCCACAAACCATCGGTACAGGATGTTGTAATCGAGCTGCTCCATCAGCTGCCGCTCGCTCCGGATCGTATACACCACCTGCAGCAATAACGCGCGTAACAAATGTTCCGGGGGAATCGACGGCCGGCCCCGCCGCGCGTACAGCCGGTCCAACTGCGGCGAGAGCCGGGCTAACACCGGGTCCACCAGCGCCCGCAGGGCGCGCAACGGATGGTCGGAGGGCACCCGATCCTCCGCACTGATATAGCTGAACAGCGCCGACTGATTCGTCTTGTTCCCGCGCATCGTGGCACTCCCATCGAGGTCCCTCTACGATAAGAACTTCCGGCTCGCGATGCTATCGTCCATTACCCGACTTTTTCCGCAACCTGCTAGATTAGTGATTTCAGATTGGATTTGGCCATCACAAATCTGCATTTTGCAATCTGCACTCTGCAATCTGCGATCATCATCATTGCCAGACCTCCTCAAACACCCTGAGAAAATTCTCCCCAAGTATCCTGTGCACGTCCCGCTCCGAGTACCCTCGCGCAATCAGCCGCTCGGCGACGTTCACGATCTCGGCGTAGTCGCTGTACCCCTCTACGTTCCGCATCGGCGAGCGAATGTCCGACGTGACATGTTCGTTGTACTGCGCCGTGAAACTGGGATACGCCGGCGCACCCCACGGGTCGTGCACGTGCTCGGGGTACGTGCCGATGGACATGTCCGTGCTGATTCCGATGTTCTCGGTGCTCCCCGTGAGTTGCGCCACGTAGTCGATGTGCTCGATAAACTCGTCCAGCGTGGGCCGGTGCGTGGTACCAGGCTTCATGACCAGGGGACCCCAGGCCACGAGGCCGATGACGCCACCGCGGGACGCGCACGCCCGGATCTGTTCGTCATCGATGTTACGCGGGCCTGGCACCAGCGCGCTGGCATTGGAGTGGCTGAAGACGCACGGCTGCTCGCTTCGCTCCATGATCTCCAGCGTGGACCGGCGTCCCGTGTGGCTACAGTCCAGCACGATGCCGACGCGGTTGCACTCCTCCACCGCGCGCTGACCCAAGCGGGAGAGTCCACCTTCGGTTCGGTCCAGACACCCGTCGCACAGTTGGTTGGTGGCGTTGTACGCCAGAAGCATCATGCCAAGCCCGGCTTGCCGGAACGCTTGAATGCGGTGCAGCTCGTAGCCCACCCAATCGCCGTCCTGCGCCGCCAACAAGAGCCCGGCCTTCCCTTCCCGCTTCGCCCGGCGAATATCCTCCGCGGTCTGGACGACCACGAGGTGCTCATGTTCCCGCGCGATGCCGTGCCAGTACATGAGTCCCTTCAGTGCGGTGGCCGCGTCGGCGTGGGGAGACCAAGCAGTGACGCCGTACGCGGTGACGCCGTGCCGGTGCGCCAGGTGGAAATCGGCGTCGGGCCACATTTGCATGCAGGAGTCGATGTAGATAAAGGGGTGGTCGCGTTCCAGGACCGTGTGCACGGCTTTACCGGACGGACATGGCTCTTGCGCATCGGCGTCTTTGGTCAACGCCGGTACGGCCACGCCGGCCAAGGTGGCGCTCTTGAGGAATGCTCTGCGACTGGTGGTCATGGAGGGGTCCCTTTCGTCAAAGCGCTAGTTCACCTGAGACGAATCCACCCGTGTGGGAGTGGCGGCACCCGACACGATGGTAGCCGCTCCTTTCGCCAGGGCCTCGATGGTTGCGGTCATGTGATCGAGATCCAGCGTCGCGACCTCGTCGGTGACGCGATGGTAATCCGGATCGACGTCGATGGGCGTGGTGGAGATCGAGTGCGCCGGCACGCCGAGGCGCGCGAGCGTCGCGTTGTCGGACCGGTAGAAGAGGTTTAGGTCGGGGTACGGATCCGGATAAAACGCATACGGCGTGTCGTCCACCGCCTCTTGCAGAATCCGGCCAAAACTCGACCGGTCGAAGCCCGTGATCCAAGCGGTGTTGGGACCTTCCCGGGCGGGTTTCCCGACCATCTCGATGTTGAACATCGCGACGATTTCGCCAGGGTCCACCTGCTGGGAAAAATATCGCGATCCATACCCTCCGGATTCCTCGCCGGTAAACGCCACGAACATCAGGGTTCGCTCCGGCCTACCCATCGCTTTGAAGTACTTGGCCAGCGAGATCACCGCCGTCGTGCCCGACGCGTTGTCATTCGCGCCATTGGCGATAGAGTCTCCATCCACGGGAGGGCGGATGCCGACATGGTCGTAGTGTGCCGAAAAGAGCACGATCTCATCTTGCCTCCGGCCGGGGATCATTCCCGCTACATTGGCGAGGTCGCGTTCCGTCACCGTGGTCGTCACCACGATCTCGTACGAATTGACGTCACTTTCCCCGGAGAGAACGAGCACGAAACTCCCACCGGTGCCAACCTCCATTGTGTTCACCGGCCCAGAAATGAACCCCTTCAATCTGTAGAAGGCCGATCGTTGCCTTTCATCCACCAACACCAGGCTGTTCGCATCGTTGTTGATCAACGGACGGACCATCTGCATGAGATCATCGTCCTTACCGACCCGCACCAAGTTGACGTCGTCTTCCCCGGTCCACCGGATGGCGTCCTGTGCTACCCTTGCTGCATAACGGTCGCTCGGAACCGTGCGTCCGTTCAAGAGGACGCTGCTGGTCGCGGCCGCTCTGGAGTACATCTTGAACGGCTGTTCGTAACCGTCCAGGCCGTCTAGCGTTTCCAACTCGATCGCCGCGAATTCCTCCTGAATGAAGCGGGCCGCCCGTTCGATGGCCGGCGAGAAAACCCTCCGCCCCTCCATATCGTCGGCGCTGAGCGTGGTGATTATTCGCTCTACTTCGGCACGATCGACCTCCTGGGCGGAGGATCGGCAGGCAAGAACCGTCATACCGCCCGAAATGACGAGCAGCGACGATGCAGCAAAATTCATGGAATCTCCGATGGGCTATGGAAAAGCTGCCACGGATTGATTGTTTGGGCGCCGATCGTTCCCCGCACGACGCGAGCGCCGGGTGGCTTCACCGAAAACATCCGTGTCCAAACTATCAATCCGTGGCAGCAATTCCCTAGTAATCAAAATGGTTTATACAGCGCGACATATGCCCCAGTCGCACCAAGCACCAGAAGCACAAACCAATGGATTTTGGACAGATCTGGTTTCCGCACGATGACCGTCATGTAGGCACCAACCCCCAACCACAGAACCATCTTCGCATAAATCCACGTTTGCAGACCGCCGCCCAAGCGTGCCAACAGCCCGAACCCACCTACCAAGGCCAAGAACATGAAGGCCGCAAAGCTCAGCATGAGCCACATGCGAGCTGGAAAGTCTTTGGCACCGCCATTCATGTGATGGATGACCAGGGCACCGAGGCACATGAAGACGCCGAAGAGCGAAACCAGATGTAGAATCTTATATACTTGATACGAAAGCATGAGGTCTCCAAAAAAAAAGGGGATACTGCCACGGATTGATTCTTAGGACGCGGATATTTCCTTGCACTACACCAAATCGATCTGTGTTCAGAATATCAATCCGTGGCAGTAGTTCCTTATTTTATCTCAGTCGCACCGCCATGAGCATGTTCGCTGCCTGAATGACGACATGCTGCTTGCCCTCGTGCATGTACGTCATGATGCCGTAGCGGGGGTTTTCGGGTAGCTCGACGCGGCCGAGTCGTTCGCCCGTTGCCTTGTTTACGGCATACAGATAGGGCGTTCCGTCGCCCCCGTTCCCGGTGTACATCAGCAGCGTCTCGGTCACGATCTGTGCGGCCTGTTCTCCGCTCCCCGTGTTGGGGAGGCTAATGCCTTCCAACGCCGGACTGTTCGCATACCTATCCGGCGTATCGCCAACGGGGATCCACCAGAGATGCTCCCCGGTGTTCATGTCGATCGCGGTGATCTTGCTGTAGGGCGGTTTCCAGACCGGCAGGCCGCGCACCCGGGGGGCGCCCAACGCGCTGCCCACGGCAAAATCACTGATGGTCGTGCCGGTGGGTCTTTCCTCGCGGGCATCCCGCTCGTGGCCGGGAACCATGATCCGCGACGAGCATCCCCTCTCCGAGGTCACGTAGAGAATCCCCGTGGTGGGATCCGCCGCGGGCGTACCGTTGATATTTGTCCCACCCACGTCGCCCGGACACCAGAGCGACGACCGCTTGCCAAGGTCGTTGTCCCGGTGCAGCGGCGGATTGAACAGCGGCCCGGTCTGGTATGGCTCGAGTGCCGCGATCGCCTCCCGTCGCAACTCGGGCGTGAAGTCAATCAGATCGTCTTCGCTCAGCCCCTGCATCTCGTATGGCGGGGGACGCGTGGGGAAAGGCTGCGTCTCCGACAGCCGTTCGCCCGGCATGTACGCCGCCGGAACCGGTCGTTCCTCGATCGGCCAGATCGGCTCGCCCGTCTCCCGATTGAACGCGTACGCAAACGCCTGCTTCGTCACCTGAACCACCGCGGGGATGTCTTCGCCGTCCACGGTGACATCCATGAGAATCGGCACCTGCGGTGTGTCGTAGTTCCAAATGTCGTGGTGAACCAGTTGGTAGTGCCACACGCGCTCACCGGTCTGGACATCCAACGCGATGAGGCTCGTGCTGAAGAGATTGTCTCCGGGTCGGAACCCTCCCCAGAAGTCCTGCGTGGCGCCGTTCGTTGGGATGTAGACGATGCCCCGCTCGGGATCCGCCGAGAGCGGTGCCCAAGACGAGATGTCTCCCGTCCACTGCCACGCGTCGTTTTCCCACGTCTCGTGCCCAAACTCACCCGGTTTGGGGAGCACGTCGAACTTCCACTTGAACGCTCCGGTCCGAGCGTCAAAGGCCAGGATGTCTCCCGGTATCATTTCCTGCCGCGACTGGTTGTATCCCTGCTCGGCGGAATTGCCAACCACGATCACCCCATTCACCACAATCGCGGGCGAGGAGCTGGTGATGTAGCCGACTTCCAAGGGGATCCCTTTTTCCACGTCATACTGGTGACCGAGGTGGGCCAGGAGATCGACGGTGCCGATCTCCGGAAAACCCTCGATGGGAACCGATCCGCCGAAGCCCGGGATGGGTAGGCCCGTCTCCGCATCCAGCGCGTGCAGGAAGAAGGCCGGCGTTACCACGTAGATGACATCGCGACCGTCGACATTGGCATAGGCAACACCCTTGCCGTGGTTCTTCCGCATGGAATACTCCCACCGGAAAGTCTCCGGCTCGACCCACGACCATAGGGTCTCCCCCGTCCCGGCGTCGGTGGCCACGACGTGCCGCCGCTCGCCTGCCACGCTGATGAGTTTGCCGTTGACGTAAATCGGAGTGGCGCGCGCGTTCACATTCGGAAAGGCGGACCCGTCCCAAACCCACGCCACCTCGAGCTGTTCGAAGTTGTCCGCGTTGATTTGGTCCAGCGACGAATATCGCTGGCCATAGGTGTTACCGGTTATGAATGCCCAATCCCCCTCGGTGACGACCCCACCCCCCTCCGTGCACGCGCTGGTTGCCAGTGCACAGAGCGCCAGAGCCAGGAGGGCTCGGGCGGAAGGTCGCGGGTGCGGTGTCTCTGGTTTCATTTCAGTCCCTCAAGGGCCAAGAGGATCAAGCCTTCGATACCTCGACGACTCACGCCAGAGAATATCAGCCAAAGACCGGGGCGGCTAGAGGGCGCGGCCACCTACGACAAAGACCGAGGACCTCAACGAAGCCCTCGGCCTTTGTGCCCGTTTCACTGTTTCGGCGACGCCTGCGTTGCCGCAACGTTCGTCACCCCGTCGGCTGCACGTTGGCATTCAGACGGAAGAGATTTTTCGGGTCATACTTGTTCTTGATGGTTACCAACCGCCGGTAGTTCTCCCGATAGTTGGCATTGATAGCCATAGCGGTCGCGTCGGCTGCCACGTCGTTGGTATAGAACCCCTGGCTGAACGGTTGGAGTGTGGCCCAGTAGGCTCTCAGCCAGGCAATGTGGTCGGTCGGGTCATCCCCGAAGCTCCAATCGATGATGCCCAGCATGTTGCCCGCCGAGTCCCGGTGCGAAAACGAAGTCGCGTCATTGGCGACCCGCCCAATCGCACCACCGGTCTGCCCATAGGCAAGGATGCTGGTGCGGGCGGGGTGTCCCTCGAGGCCCTCTACGATCGCCGAGACCAAGCCTGGCGTAAGTCCTGGCACAAAGCCGCTCTTCAAGTACGTGGCCCGGGCTCTCGGATCGTCGTTATCGCCGGACCGCTGCAGGGCGACGTAGTCGATGGCCCGGATGCCGTCGACCAGCGGCTGACCCAACCTGCGGACGGGTGCGAGAACACGTTCCGCTTCGTACTCGGATCCGGAGTAGCACACACTGAAGCCGGCAATGCCGGGCGCTCCTCCCGGGGGGCGCACCATCTGGATGCCAATGTCAAGCTCGTCGGGGGCCTGGGCGCTGAACTCGGCGTAGAAATTCAATAGCTCCCGAGCCCTAGCGATCGGAAACATGATGTTGCCACCGACGACGGTACGTTGCATCGGATGGAGTTGGAAGTCGAAGGACGTGACGATGCCGAAGTTTCCGCCACCCCCTCGCACACCCCAATACAGATCTGGGTTCTCATGCTTGTCCGCGTGTCGGAGCTGCCCGTCGGCCGACACCACGTCCACCGAGATGAGGTTATCGACCGCGAGACCGAAACGGCGTGCCAGCCGGCCGAATCCACCCCCGGTAACGAGACCTCCGACACCGGTGTGCGATACGGTTCCCATGGTTGTGACCAGACCGTAGGCCATGGACTCGTGATCGAGCAGCCCCAACAGGCTCCCGCCAGTGACCCGCGCCCTGCGAGCCGTCGGATCGACACGGACGTTCCGGAACGGCGACAGATCGATCATCATGCCGTGGTCGCAAGTCGATTTTCCCGAGAAGCTGTGACCACCGCATTTCACCGCGAGCAACAGGCTGTGCTCCGCGGCGAATTCCACCGCGGCCCGTATGTCGGCCGTACCGGTGACCTGCGCGATCAAGGCGGGGTGCTTGTCGAACGACGGATTGAGAATCCGACGCGCCTCGTCGTACCCTGCGTGCCGGGCGAGCAAGAGATGACCCCGCAAGCGGTTACCCAGCTCCGCAACCGCCTTCCCTCTCAACGTGACCGACCGGCCGTCGCCGGTGATCGCGTTGAGGTCGCCTTGATTCTGAGTTATAGATTGGTAACGGGCAAACAGTGAACTGCTGGGGACAGCCACGCCGACGGCGGCGGCAAGCGTGGATCGGACAAAGGCACGGCGTTTCATCGGGGGCCTCCATCGGAGTTGGAGCTGAGACGGAAGTCTAAAGCTACCTTCAAATCAGCGCTCCAGCCACGTCCTTACCTTTGGGCGACGCACGCGTCGCCCTTACGGTTTAGCCGGTACAGACCAGGTCGTCGGCGGCGGCGGCCTCGATCATCGCCACGATCTCCTCGAGGGTTTCCTGTCCCTGATCCTCAGCGTACCAGGCGTACTTCTGATCGAGCAGATCCTTCCGGCTGAGCTTGTCCTCGTTTGACAACCACCAGTCCTGCAGATAGCGCGGCCGCTCCACAAAGCACCCTGCCTCCTCAGAACCCGCGGTCAGCAAGATCACGGTGGGTGTTGCTGCGCGGCCGTCGGGAGTCCGGTGTGACTCCATGATGGCGCGACCCACGGTGGAGTTGATGATGCGCATGTCGAGATTGCCGGCCACGTCCACCAGCTTCGCGACATATGGAATGGTGTTGGCGGAGTCGCCGCACCAGTCCTCGGCCACGACGAGGAGTCGCCATGAACCGGGCAGCGCCGTCACGCGCGCCCGGAGCGCGTCGGGCACTTGAGCGTTGGCGTAGTGGTCCCTCCAGGCATCGACACGTCGCGTGGCAGCGTCACGGAATTCGATGTAGGTCTTGCCTTGGGCGTAAAGGGTTTCGAGGTCGGATCTGCCGTCCCCGGCGAGGGTACCGATGCCGTCACAGACGGCGACGGGTCCAGACAGTAGGGTCAGCGATGCGATGGCCCAACTCATCATGTGTTTTTCTCCGGTATGGATGACCTCAACCCTAGCGGAGAAGGGGCTCGCACTCTCGACACGCGGATCATGATGGTTTCCGGCGGTCTCGAGGGATCACCCCAACCCCAGCCTACTCCTTAAATATAGGCTCACGGTCCCGCCCCCTCTCAACCGCCATTTCGCACAAGACCTTGACGAATCGGCTCATCGAGGCGATATAGTCACAACGAGACTTTAATAGGAGACGTGATGATGCCCGAATCGCTCGCCGAGTTCGAGTTGCTCGTGATGTTGGCGGCGCTTCGCCTGGGCGCCGAGGAAGCCTACACCGTCTCGATCGCGGACGACATTCGTCGCAAGACGGGGCGTTCGGTACGTCGGGCGAACGTCTACACCACGCTTCAACGTCTCGAGGCGAAGAAACTCGTCTCGACCCGCCTCGGTGATCCGCGGCCGGAGCGGGGCGGAAAACCGCGCAGGCTCGTTGCGCTGGAGCCGGGAGGTATCGCCGCCCTGAGATCTACGACCGCGGCCATCCGCGCCATGGTTGCCGAGCTCGACGACGCGATCGGAGGGGCGGGTTGACCGCGCCCAAATGGGCGGCTGCGCTGCTGCGGCACCTCGCACTTCCAGGCCGCGCCGACGATGTGCTCGGCGATTTGCATGAGATGCACGGTCGTCGCGTCCAACGCCGTGGGCAATTGATCGCCCATACGGTGACTGCGTTCGACGCTCTGGACATGGCGATTGCGCTCTTCCGTCAACGAGTTCGCCGCGGGACCACTGGGAATCTGCTAGGGCCTGACCCCGGTCTGAGCAGAGACAGAAACCACGACAGCAGGAGGTGGCAGATGCGCCGTTCGCTTGAGGCCTGGATGAGAGACTTCATGTACGCGGCTCGCGCGCTTCGACGCGCGCCGGGTTTCACCGTCGTGACGGTGGCGACGCTTGCCCTCGCCATCGGATCCAACGCAGCGATCTTCAGCGTGGTCGACACCGTGCTGCTCGATCCGCTCAACTTCCCCGCCGCGGATCGACTCGTCGTTATCCGTGCATCCGCCCCCGGCTCCGACCTGCCGGAGGAATTCGGCCCCGCGCCCGAGTTCTATGTGCAATACCGCGAGAACGCCGACATGCTCGAGGATCTGGGAATGTTTCAGGGACCGGGGCAGACCACTGTGCGGTCGGACAACCATACCGAGCGGCTCTTTCTTGCGCGGGCGACCCCTTCCCTATTCAGCACGCTCGGTGTCACGCCGGCGCTCGGGCGTCTGCCCACGACTGAGGATGCCCCATCGCGTGTGATGGTGATCAGCCATTGGCTTTGGACGACGTGGTTCGGTGCCGACCCGTCCGTTCTTGGCCGCTCGTACGAGGTTTCCCGCCAAATGCGCACGGTGGTCGGGGTCATGGGCCCTGAGTTTCGATTCCCCGACGATCGGGTTGCCCTCTGGATTCACGTATTACAGGGTGAAGACGAGGAGATCAGGCCGGGACGCTTTGGATGGAGTCTCGTTGGCCGGATGAGGTCGGGAGCCACTCCCGCTGATCTCGAGCCGCAACTCGCCACCTTGGCCAGCCGTCTTCCCGAGCGTTTCGGCGGCTCGGCCCAATACGCGCGCATCATCGAACAGCACCGCCCAATCGTGCGCTCGCTGGAGGAAGAGCTGGTGGGCGATGTCGCGAAGCCGCTCTGGCTGCTGTTAGGCACGGTCGCGATCGTCCTCCTCATCGCCTGTGCGAACGTTGCGAACCTGTTCACCGTCCGGGCGGAGAGCCGGCGGCGCGATCTCGCCGTGCGGCAGGCCCTGGGCGAGGGACGCTCCGGCCTGGTCCGCACCCAGATGGCGGAGGCCCTGCTGCTGGCGGCAATGGGTGGTGTGGGCGCCGCGCTTCTCGCATGGGCCGGCCTCCCGTTGCTCGTCCGCGTAGCTCCCGAAAACATCCCCAATCTCGCGGCCACGCGTCTTGATTCAGCCACGCTGATCTTCACCGCGGGTGTCTCGTTCGTGGCCGCTTGTGCGTGCGGGCTCGTGCCCGCAATCCAATTCTCGAGACCGCGACTCCTGGGTGCTTTGAGGCAGGCGGGTCAGGGGGGAGAAGCGAGTGGTCACCGGGCCCGCAACGCTCTGGTGTTGGTGCAGACCGCCTCCGCCCTTGTGCTCCTCGTGGGCTCCGGTCTGCTCATACGCAGCTTCTGGGAGCTGAGTCACGTCGATCCGGGGTACGACACGGAAAACATCTTCAGCTTTCAGATCGCCCCCCAACGCGAAAACTTGAACGACGGGCCGTCGTATGCGCGGTTCCACGAGCAATTCATGGAGCGCGTGGCCGGGCTGCCCAGCGTCGAGTCCGTGGGTCTCACGAGAGCGCTCCCCCTTGACGAAGGCGCGGGGACCAACCGCTTCCGGACCGAGCGTGACCTGGCCAGTGGTGAAACCCCACCACCCATGCGCGTCACCATGGTGGGCGGCGATTACTTCCAGACGATGGGGATCGACCTCATGCGCGGTCGACGATTTGAGCGCAGTGATCAGAGGGGAGGGGCGGTGAACGCCATCGTCGGCCAGTCCGCCGCCAGGCAGCTCTGGCCCGACGAGGATCCACTGGGCAAACGGTTCCTATACTCTTCCGACACGACTGCCTGGCTTACTGTCGTGGGTGTCGTGGAGGACATCTTTCTGGCCGACTTCCGGCAAGAGGCGGCCGATCCGATGATCTACCTCCCAATGGTAGGCCCCCAACCCCGTAGCTGGGCAGTCGGGTCACCGGCATACGTCGTGAAGTCGACGCGAGCCGAGGTGCTCGCTCCGGACATTCGCAACCTCATGCGCGAGGTCATACCCGAATCCCCGATGTACAGAATCTTCACCATGGAAAGCCTGGCCGCGCGCTCGATGGCCGAACTCTCGTTCACCATGCTCATGCTGGCCATCGCGTCGGCGCTGGCTTTGATCATCGGCGCCGTCGGGCTCTACGGCGTCCTCTCGTACGTGGTATCCCTTCGGGCTCGAGAGATGGCCGTGCGGATGGCGTTGGGCGCGGAAGCGGTGCGGGTTCGACGGATGGTGGTGCTGCAAGGGGCACGCGTTACGTTCGCGGGAGTCGCCCTCGGCTTGTTGGGAGCCCTAACACTCACCCGAGTGCTGGCCTCCCTGCTGTTTGGTGTGGGGACGCTGGACGGGACAACGTTCGTCGCGATGTCGGGCGTGATGTTGGCGGTTGCCTTTCTGGCCAGCTACATCCCGGCGCGGCGGGCGTCGTCGGTGGATCTGATGGAGTCGCTGAGGTCAGAGTAGGGCCGCGGGTCGACGCGGACTGAGTGCGGATTGACGCGGATCCCCCACCGACCCCCGACACGACGACGCACGCGTCGCTCCGCCAATAGCGGAGGAAGGATTCAACTCGAGCCGCCGCGCGTCTCACTCTCGGGCCCGAAGGGGCGATGTATGTACGTGCCTAGGGGTTGAGTTGAGGGTTGTTGCTCTCCCGGCCACTGAACCACTTCCAGAGCACTACCAAGGGAGTTACAAGGAGGGCGACCGATAACCCGAGGAGAACCATGGTAAAGGGGTTAAGGTCCCCAACGGCAAAGCCAAAGAGCGGGCCTCCGATTCCGAGACCGACGACCCAAACAAGAACAATTTTTCCAATATGCCAGTTTCTGATAGCCATGCGCATAATGTTCCTGACGTGGGTCGACCGCGATACTAACCGCCGGCCCCAGCCATGGCCAGCAAAAGGACGGGCGGCGCTGTTCAGACGAGCTTGGCCTATGCCATGACGAGATAGCCGATCTCGGTAATGGGCCGCACAACCGGGCGCAGTCGGACGACATAGGCAAGAAGAAGACCGCGATCCCCCACTGAACTCGCGGTCTACCTGGATAGCGGAGGAGGGACTCGACTCGAGCCGAAACAAGGTGAGAGCGAGCGAGCGTGGCGAAGCCGCGCGAAGCCCGTCACTTATGACCACATACGACGACCGCGAGCCCTATTGGACTCGCGGTTCGCCTGAGTAGCGGAGGAGGGACTCGACTCGAGCCGAAACGAGGCGAGAGCGAGCGAGCGCGGCGAAGCCGCGCGAAGCACGTCACTCATGACCACATATGATGACCGCGAGCCCCCAATGGACCCGCGGTCTACCTGGATAGCGGAGGAGGGACTCGAACCCCCGACACGCGGATTATGATTCCAGAACGGGTGGTCAATGATGCCCGTTCATACACCTCCATTCCTTTATATACGACCTCACGGAAACCCCATGTAATGGCATGGGGTCCCCTTGGTTGCCACCCTGGTCTAATCGTCTCTCCACAACCGGATCCGATACCCGGCCATCCGTGGAGAATGGCGTGAGGATTGGTGCCCGTATCCCAATCGGTGAATGGACCTCGATCCAGCTATCGTGGGGACCTGGGTTCGTGACTCTGCAGGTAGGCAGTGTACTGCTCTGTGTCGATCACGAAACACAGCGCGCAGATCGCCAGGAACGGGAATTCCCTGTCATCGGTCTCACTGATCTTGAAGAACATCCGAGACGTTCCCATGGAATGCCTCGGGACCGCGTGCGCAATACTCTCCGGTTTCTTCTTCAAGGAAATTCTCTCGTGCAGAAGGAACGTGTTCCGCCGCCCGAAAAGGTCGAACTCCCGGCCGAACCGATCGATGATGAGCTTCAAGATGTCGATCAAGTCGACGGCAGTGGGGTCTGGGTGTATGTCGTCATAGAACCGGAACCCGCACGTTAGATGATTCCCCGGAATGCCTACCACCGAGAGCATGAACGCGCCTTCTGCGTGTTCATCGGGTGCCAGGTAGAGCCCTATGACGTCGGTGTCGTCAATCGTGACGATGTGTACGGTGCTGGGTTGTCGAACAGCAGCCAAGGCATGGCTCGGAAGAATCCCCAGTTGTGGAAACGTGGCTTTGAAATCGTCCCCGGTCCTGATCTCGGACATAGCGCCCCCACGTTTTTGGAAAACAGGGGTGATAAACGTAGGACTCGGTACAGACCGCGGCTAGAGGCCGTGAGGCGGGCGCTGGAGGAACAGGCGGCATGAAACCGCTCGGTCGAAAAGCGTACGGCCACATCGGCCATCTGCCGACTAGTCGAATGGGTCTAGGGGATCACGCTGTCCACGAAGGGCAGGCCAGGATTGCGACGGTCAAGGTCCGCGATCGCCACGATGAGATCGTTGTGCAAGAAAAACTCGACGGGTCGTGCTGCGCCGTGGCTTGCGTCAACGAGAAGATCGTGGCGCTTGGGCGTGCGGGATATCTCGCGCAGACCTCGCCGTTCGAACAACATCAACTGTTCGCGGCGTGGGTGCGTGAGCACGAAGAAAGATTCTACCACGTGCTCACCGATGGTTTGCGGGTTGTCGGTGAGTGGTTGGCACAAGCGCACGGCACTCGTTACAACCTTCCGCACGAGCCGTTCGTGCCGTTCGATGTAATGGAAGGGGTGACGCGGCACACCTATGCCGATCTCGTGGAACGACTCGGTGACGATTTCACCCTACCTCGCCTGCTGCATCGTGGCGGCTCGTTCGGTGTTGATGATGTCTTGGGCGCCATCGTCACGTCAGGACACGGAGCGATCGACCCTGTTGAAGGCGCCGTGTGGAGAGTGGAACGTCACGGTAAGGTCGATTTTCTCTGTAAGTACGTGCGACCAAACAAGCAAGACGGGATTTACCTGCCAGAAATCAGCGGCAATCCAGCGGTTTGGAATTGGCGGCCCGCCGCAGGCGGCGGGAAGGAGTGACGGAACAAAGTGGCTCACGGTGAGATCAACTTCGATGTCACGCTAGATCTACAGGAGATGTACGATCGAGCAATGATCGCGTCCGCGGCGTTCCGATCGATGGCCGAGCGGCTCGGCGAACACGGGCGCGTCTGCGTTTACCCATCGCATATGCGTACCGAAAAGGCCATCGACGACACGGAAGATTTTTGCCGGGAATGTGGGCGCATCGTTACCGGAATTGAGTCGTGACCACCGCTCTCTACCAGGACACCCGGAAAGGAACCGCATGAGCGAGAAAGTCCGATAAGATGAGCCAGACACCGCGGGCGGCTACGGCATCGCCTCGAGCAGCTTCACCAGGCGCGGATGGATCCGTGCGGTGCCAAGCTCGAACTTCTGGTAATGCGAGACGGCGTACCCGAGTCGGGTGGCCATTTCGCCTTGGGTCAGGCCGGCGTGTGCGACCGCGCGAGTCCGGGCCTCCTGCTCGGCCGCCGTGGGCCGGAGCCGCAGCCGGAGGCGTCGCAATTGGGCAGCGGTCATCGGGATCTCCTGTTATCTTTCAAGGCACAGCGCGGGGGGTGAGGGATTCGAACCCTCGGGAGCCCGCTAGAACTCCGCCGGATTTTCAATCCGGTGCGATCAACCTCTCTGCCAACCCCCCTTGCTGTGCCCTCGGTCATCGTTCCTGCCAGTCTCGTCGTTCATCTCCCACACAATATAGTCACATTGTTTTAATGTGTCAAGTGGTGTTAAGACTTTACGTTGCTGTTGGACCCGCGCACGAACACGCGACGCATTCTCCAAGACATCCGCAGTCTTGAGGCGCGTGACGGCGTGTCGCGTATTCCGGCGAGCTTCGGCTGATGGGTCAGGTGCTCTTTCTGGCCGACAACCTCTTCAATGGGGGATTTCCGGGCTCCCAATACCCTGACCACGTCATCACCGCCGAAGAAGAGGCGACCGACCACGAAGTCTGGCGGGTCGCCGATGGCCGACGATCGCCCACGGATTACTGGACGTCGACAACGGCGAACTCAGAGAACTCAGACACGTGGATCAAGGTGAAGTGTAACCGTGCCCGCGGGGCGAACATGGTCGTGATCGACGCCGGCCATAACCTGGCCGGTGAAACGGTGAAGATCGAAGGCTCCGACGACAACTTCACCACGATCGACACGATCCACAACGACGTGATGCCGTCCGTAAGCTCGCCCGGCAACATCGATAACACCCTCGGCATCGTGACCGAGGAAGGCGCGTGGCTCCGACGCTTCCCGCTTCGTGCCCATCTCTACTATCGCGCCTTCATTCCCGCGATGGGCGCGAACCTCACACCCGAGATTGTCGGGCTCTGGCTGGGCCTCGCGTGGGAAACGGAAGTCGCGTGGCCGCCGGTCGCGGAAAATCAAATGGAGCTCGCGGGCCACGAGTCCGTCAGCCCCGATCTCTGGCGTGGACGCAGCGGGCTCGCGCTCGGGCGTGCGGATGTGATGACGTTGAAACTCCCGAGTTTCTTTGCCTACGATCAGGCCCGCTTCCATATCGAGGGGTTGTTCGCGGCCAACCATCCGACCTGGATTCTCTACAACACCGATCAAGCGGACCGGGCGGTCCTGGCCGTCCCGCGCCTCGGCCGCATCGGGTTCCGGTTTGGCTCCCCGACCGACTGGGGCTACCAGCAAATCGCGTTGGATTGGGTTGAACATGAACCGTTGAGGACCTAATGGCGATCCATCCTTCGCAGATCCTCTTCTACGCCGGCGGTCGTGCGCTCGAGTTGTTTGGGCCCCCATCACGGCGCACCGCCCCGATCGCGCGGCGCGGCGAAGACATTATCGAAACGTTCAGCCGAGCGTCCACCGGCAGTTACGTCGACGCCAAGGGCGAGGTGAAGCTGGCGGAATCCGCCGTGCAGCGTATCGAGATGGCCGATATTGTTACCGCCGGCGTCTTTGATACCCCGACGTTCTTGCTGGAAAAACGCCGAACCAACGAGGTCATACGCGCGGCGGAGTTCGATAACGCCTCCTGGACGAAGACGCGCGCGAGCGTGAGCGCGAACGCCGACACGGCTCCAGACGGCGCGACGGTCGCCGATCGACTGATCGAGGATAGCACGGCGTCGGCCACCCACTTCACGCGCCAAGACATCACGATCACGGCGGACGGCAACGTCGTCTGGTCCGTCTTCGCCAAAGCGGGGACGCGGAGTATGATCGCCCTGCGGATCGAGGACACGACAGCGGCGGATACCGTCACGACGTGGTTCAATCTCAGTACGGGCGCGAAGGGCACGGAGGGCACGGTTGGCGGGACGGGATCCCACGCTCGTTCGTACATCGAAGCCCTCGGTAATGACTGGTATCGCTGTGTCGTCGTAGGCAGCATCGGCGGCGGCGTCACGACGGCCCGGCTCATCTGCTATCTGGCAACAACCGACGCCAGCGTCACGTACAGCGGGGACAATGCGTCATATGTCATCCTTTGGGGCGCGCAGGGTGAGGTCAATGTGCCGTTTCACTCTTCCTACAACGCCACGGTGGGGAGTACGGTCACACGATCCCAAGAGCAGATGCACTACACGTTCACCGCGCGACCCCAAGCGATGACGGCCTACCTGCGCTTTGTCGAGCGGGGAAACATTATCGCCTCGACGACGGCGCGACTGCTACACATTGGGAGCGGTACGCAGGGCGCTACTCCCCGCTTCGAGATACAGGAATCGGGCGGGTTCTATCGCGTGCGCCACGATAACGGCACCATTGTCAACGTCAAGAATTTGGCCGCCGCGCCTGCGTTCGGGGACACCGTCGAATTGGTGGGACAGTTAAACGCCAACGGTAGCATCAAGATTATTCAGTCTATTAACGGTGCTGCCGCCACGGAGCAGGAGCAGACCACCGCCGCCACACTCGCGGCGGCGTGGGCCGGCACGGAGATTTGGATTAACAGTGTTGCCACGAGTAGCCCCGGCTTCGCGAAGTATCTGGACGTCGCGGTCTTCGCGGGCGTCCACAGCCTAGCCGATTGTCGGAAGGCCACCCAACAATGACCCGTTCGTTTTGGAAGATTCCGCGCGCCGCCTGGCTGACCACCGACGAAGAGGGCACGATCGTCAACGCCTTCGAGAACGTCGTCGTCTACCACGAGACGCCGCAATTTCTCCACGTCATCGCGGCGGAAGCCGGCCGCCCCGACATCGCGGCGATCGGCACGCGACTCGGTCAGACCGTGCGAGAACTCAACCCGAGCGAGCGAGCGAATTTTCTTCGTGTCGAGGTCGAGCGCGACAGTCCCGACGGGAAGATCCGAGCGCAGGTCAAGGTCGCCGACAAGCGACCGACGGACGTCGAGAAGGCCGTCGATATTCCTGCGGTGATCTGGTTCGGGGACGATCCGGCGGACTACGCCCCATGAGAGCGATTCATCCCGAGCTCGTCCGCATGTTGCGCAAGGCCCCGATTACCGGACGTGCGCGTGTGATCCCCGAAGCGATCGTGCCCGTTAATGAAGACGTGCGGGCCTTCGACACCGACTGGAACAACGCCGATTCGCCGACGGGCCTCCAGGTCGCGCCGAACGGCGACCTGCGACTCAGTGGGTCGTTCTCCATCACCGTCAGACACACCAATAGCAATACGTACATGACCGATCTCGACCAGGCCTCGCCCTGGTCGGTCGCCAAGGTCACGTGGGCAGGCACGCTGGACCGCGACTTCGAGATCCAGCAAGTCAAAGCGTACCTGCACCCGAAACGGACCGCGGCGGCGAAAGAAGTCGTCTGGTGGAAGATGATACTCTACCGCGTGCATCGGGTGTGGCCGGCAAGCGTGTTCATCGCGCAAACGTTGGAGATCCAGGCGATCGGCTCGGCCAAACGCGTCGCGGCCACGGGGACCGCGGAAGCGGAATACATCTTCGACTTCAGCGGTAGCGATAACGGGGCCAAGCCGAAGCTCGAGCGGCCCATCATCATGCCGGGGGCGATGGCGATCCGTCCCACGACCTACATCCGCATCTTGGCGTTGAAGGCTGACGGGTCGGCCGCGGGTAACGTGGGATTCAGCGCCGATACGGCGACACCGAGTGTCACTACGTCAGGCGTGACGCTTGAGCAAACCACGTTGACCGAGAACGCGGTTGGGGACGGACGCGGGCGCTGGTCGGAGCCCGATGTCCCTGTCGACGAGTGTCCCCGCCTGGCGATCATAGCGGAAAGCTATTCGGATGCGACGGTCACGTTTTCCGTCGCCGGCGGGGGCACGATTATCAATCTCGGGGCCGCGCCGACGAAGGATCTCGAGTGTGTCCTGGTGGGACGGACCCCCAGTGACACCGCGATCGTGGGCGAGATTCGCAAAGCGGCGCCCGACGCCTGGACGGAGTTTTTGGACGGTGATCTCATCGGTGTCGATAATTCGCTACCTGGTGGCACCGGTGGCAAGGACCTGTCTGGTCTTACACCGACACAGCAAACGTACGAGATTCGCGCCCAACTGAAAACCAACACCGCGCTGAACACGACTCCGCGGTTAAAACAGTTGGGGGTGCGCGAGCTCACCCGGATCTCCTTCGACCGCCTCGCCACCGTCGACGTCGAGTGGAATGTGCATCCGTACGAGATGCGGAGCGAGATCAGCCGCGCGGTGATCACGAGCATGCGCGACGGCCGCGAGGATTTCAACGACCAGATTACCGAGTTACTGGTCGACTACGACGTGGCCGAGATTGCCTGGCGGATCATGATCGGGCACCCGGATCTCGATCGCCACAAGTGGCTGCACATCGACACGTTTCCGATCGCCTACGATTACGATCCGCGCGCGACGGAGATCGAATGCCAGTGGGATTCGGCCCTCACTTTGCTGCGGGCGGCCCTGCCGGTGGCCTCTGGTTCGCCGCTGACGCGCGACATCCTGAACTACAACGCCACCGTGGGGATCGAGACGCTCAAGGATGTGAGCGATGACCTCCTCGACGGGCAGATTGGGCTCGCGGGCAAGTACCGCGGGCAAGGCATCACCGACGACACGACCACGATCGCGAAGCGCATCGGGGAGCGGGATCCCGACATGGTCGTCACGGCTTTGTCCGATGCGAAGACCGAGGCTGACGCGGTTGCGTTTATTGCCGGCGGCGCATGGGGGACGGACGCAGGACGGGTGCGGTTCTTCGATCTGTTTGCTGACGACTTCGTCGTCATGCTCTTTCATGAGCGGGAGATCACCGTCGAGTCCGTGAGTCCCGGCCTCGCGCTGCGCACGCCCGAAGTGTTTCTCGCGTACGATTACGACGTGCAGAGTCGCCAGTACACCTTGGAGCATCGCGGGTTTCATGGGGTGGCATTGACCGCCCTCGGGATCTCGAACTTGGGACCGCCGAAACGGCTCTCGGATACGGTCGGCAAATGGATCGACGACACCACGCTGGCCGAAACCGTCGTCGAACGCCACTTCAACGCGTTTGGCATGGGCGTCCGGTTGTGGCGCTTTCGGTGCATCTACCCCTACCCCGAACTGCAATTCGGCGATCGGGTGATTGTGCCCACGAAACAATTCGTGATGCGGGATCCGATCGGCAGCCGTGAATTGCGCGGTCAGCTCTGGGTGATTGGGACGATCGTCGGTGTCCACGATGCGTTGGGAACCGCGTTTACGCTCTGGGTGCGCAGTCTCTCGGACATCCTCGCGAGTAGCGAGGCGGTGACGATCGAGCTCCGGAAACGCCTCGTCGCCCGGTGCTACCATAGCGTGGCCACGGTCTCGTATAGCGCGGGCGGAACGAGTAGCGGTTCGCTCGCCTGGGACAATGAAGTGTTCGACCCCGAAGGGATGCACGACAACTCGACCAACAACGAACGGTTCACTGTCCCGACGACGGGCACGTATCGGATTCAGGGCGCTATCAAGTATGCCAATTATGCCGTGACCGGCAGCGGCTACGTGCTCCTCGAGATCAAGAAAAACGGCGCCACCACCCTACACTACATCCTCAACGCCGGCAATACCTTTCCACCCGCTGCGTCAGGTTCCCTACCCTACACCGCGCTGGTTGACCTCACCGCCGGGGACTACATCACGCTCGATATCCGCTGCGCCGTGATCGTCTCAGGATCGGCCCAAATAGACATCGAAGGCGGCGCAGCGACGGAGTCGACCTACGAAATCGCATGGGAAGGCTAGGTGATGACGACGTTCCCTCGCTTAAACCACGGTGTCCACATTCCCGGCTGGGCGATCACCGCGATTGTCTTGGTGGCGGCCGTGCTGACGGCGGGGTTCAGCGTCGGCCGCACCTGGAACGACACGCAGCGTTCGGTCGCCGAGATGAACACGCGCATGTGTCGGATCGAGCGCGCGTTGGATATCCCACCCTGGCCGAGCTGTCCCGCAGTAAGGAGTGAACGATGACGAACTTGATGATCCCGTCCGGGAAAACCTGTCCGAAGTGCGGTGAGCCGATTCCCCAGGTGGTGGATCGACGACTCGTCGGCGACAAGATCCCGCGGATGATCACCGGGAGCGTCGTGGCGTTGGCGGCCGTGGTTGGTCTACTCCTCGAGCGGATCGGTGGGCCGGTGGCCGTGCCGTTGATTGCCTTTGGGCTCGGCACGGCGTACACGCACAGCTTTACCGCCGTGTTGCGCGGCTGGAAGAACGGAAAGAAGTGAAGAACCTCCGCTCGATCGCGCTCTACCTCTGGGAGCGGGAGCTCGGCACGCCGTACCGCTGGGGCGGCGACGACCCGATCGCGGGTTTCGACTGCTCGGGGTTGGTGATCGAGCACCTTAAGGCGGTCGGGATCCTGCCGGCGCAAGGCGATTGGACGGCCGAGGGGCTCGCCAAGCGGTTCGAGGGCCGCGAGGTGACCAAGCTCAAACCGGGCTGCCTACTCTTCTGGTTCCGCGGCTCGAAGATCGGGCACGTCGAAATCGTATGGCACGTGATCGGGGAACGCGTCCTGACGATCGGGGCGGCTGGTGGTGGGTCGCGCACCCAGACTGCAGCCGACGCCGAGGAGCAAAACGCCTATATCAAGGTCCGGCCAGCGCGGCCGGAGTGGGTCAAGGCCGTCGATCCCTTTTTCTAGCCAGTCTTCCGGCCAGGGATAGAAGGGGCTCGGAGGTTAGCTGTCCACGACCTGTCGCAGGAAGGCTTCAATCTGCTCACCACTGAGTTTTGCTTGGCTCAGCGCAGAACGGACTTCGAGTTCCGTGAATGTCTTCTTCTTGGGGAACCGTATGCGGTGGGCGCTGTTCCGCTTTTTCCAAATCTCCGACCGCTTGGTCTCGCGCTTGAAGCGATACCGCGCTTCCTCTAACCGGTTGGCGAGCTGACTCCGCGAGATCACGCAGGGACCGTTAAGAGCTCCTCAACCGACGATGGGGCGTTTAGCGTAAAGGGCAGTTCGAAGCGGGGAACGGCGGCGGTCTGCCGTGGGAACGGGCCATCTCGCAGTTGCCAGCCATTCTCACGGAGAAATTGCTGAAGCTGCCCGTCTTCAAAGAGGTCCGTGAGCATGGACTGTATGGCCTCGGCGGCATCCTCCCACAGATCATCCCACGTCTCTCCTGACGTCGTGATGCTCAACGGATCACAGGCCGCAATCCAGCCCCCGGTCTGGGGATCGCGGGCTACCTTGAATTGTACCTGTGTCGCGATCCGGATCAGGACGCGTTGCTTCTTACCAAACATGGTGCGGTCCTCGCTTCTCTAGTGTAGCTATACACAGGATCGGCACCCTGTGTGCCCCTACTGTATATAACGCAGGAACACCCGCCTGGGATTCCCGGTTTTCGGAGACTCTTCGGTTAAGGTGAGAAGTCGCAATAAGTTAGCTCGCTGTACCGCGGCCCGCTATGGCCCGGGTCACACTCATTCGCTCCGGATTGGCTAAAAACGGCCGTTTTTGGACGCCGCTCGGGGTTTCGGTTTCTCCTAGGTGGCCGAGTAGACGGGCACCTTCTCGAGCGCATCGGCCATGCGATCACGCTCGACCTCGAGATCGTAGTGGGACTGCAGGTTCACCCAAAAGGCGTCGGACACCCCGAAAAACTTCGAGAGTCGGAGGCCGGTGTCGGCCGTGATGCTCCGGCGCCCCTTGACGATGTCGGCAATCCGCGTTTGCGGCACGTCGAGATCCTTCGCCAGCCGGTACTGGCTGATGTCCATCGGCTCGAGATACTCCGTCAGGAGGATGTCTCCTGGGTGAATCGGAGCCATTCGCGTCATCATTGTTCGCCTCGTTGGTTGATTTGGTTGATTGCTCTCAGTGGTAGTCTACGATCTCCACGTCGTAGGCGTCTCCATCCTGCCAGCGGAAACACACGCGCCACTGATCGTTAATCCGGATGCTGTGCTGCCCTGCCCGGTTCCCCTTCAACTTCTCCAGTCGGTTGCCCGGCGGGACCATGAGGTCATCCAACCGCTCGGCCGCGTGGAGGATCAGGAGTTTTTTGAGGGCCGGGACCTTGATGGCCCGAAACCGGCGGGGCGACTCCCGCTGGAACAGCTTTTCCGTGTCGCGGTCCCTGACGCTCTTGATCATACACAATACTAATGCATTGCGTTAGTAATGTCAAGTGTTAGTAATGCGCTCCGTTACTCTACCCGCAAAGGGGCTTTTCATTTCCCCTGCCCTGCTGGTTTCGGCCATGCGCTCCGTCGATCTGTTCCGCTCCGACGGTCTCGCCCGCTACGCCGCCGATCGTGCTTGTCTTTCAGCGGTCGCATGGGACCGGTCGTGCGTCGGTCGACGCCGGAACGACGGTCCGGACCGCGGGGCGTGAAGGTGGTCATGGCCGATGATCGATTTCCATTCGGGTTTCCGGTTCTCCTAGGTGGTGCTCAGGAAGGCTAACCTGCGATGCATTTTCGTATGAGTGCGGGATAGTTCATGAAAAAGATCTCACATTTTTCTGATCCGAACAGTCCACCGAGATAGTGCGTTTGGACCCAACCGGAAATCCTACGCGGAGGATTATTGTGCACTATCTCGACGTAGGCGATCTCGCTATTCAGTGCTGACACGTCTCTGACGACAGCGAAGTAGCCGTCGCGGGCGACTCCAACCGGCGAGATGAGCTGCGGCGACTGCCACAGGGTAACCTCACAGGGTTTGTTCTCACACGGGTCCTGTATCTGCATGCGGTCCCCGATCGCAACCGTCCTCGTTGAGCTAAGAGTTTGCCCTTTACAGCCCAGCCAATTCAGCGCTCGAGTCAAGCCCGCCAGACTGAACGTGTAGGTGTGAGTTCTGTCGTCGAGATCCCAGAACCGAATGACCAGCGTGTCTCCGGGAAGCGCTTGTTCGGTGAGCGCGTCTGATTGCGTGATCGGCAGGAGGTCTCGACCGGTTGAGCTTGTGGGCCAACGGTCTTCAAATGGTGTGGTCTTGTCTATTCGCCAAACCACCCGAACATCTCTATCGGCACCGAGGTAATCGGGGACGCTCATCACAAAATGGGGCGCGCCCAAGATGCACGACCACGCCAGTTGCGCCGGCTCCGAATTGTTGGATCGAGTGTAGACCAAATCTGTTGGCTGGTCGGTAATGGGGTCGGTCTGCCGCACGAGAACGAAACTACCGAGGAACTCAAACTCCTGTGCAGAGACTGGAAGTGCGACACACAAACTGAGGCAACATGCTACACGGGTTATGAGTGCCACCAGGAGCCCTCCTTTTTTATCACGGCCATCCGGCCCCACATCCCCTTCACAGATGTATCAAAACCCGCCTTGATTACGCTTGTTGCGTCTCCTAGGTGGTGCTCACGGACACGAGGTGCTCACCGTGCCCGACTGCTCAAACGAGGGTGAGGCGGTCATCGAGTACCCAACGAAAACACTGCGGGGCGCCCCGCCCACACGGAAGGGCCATTCCCATCTATTCACGAAACGGCCTGTGACGTTCCTGGTCTCACCGAAGACCGAGGTAATGCCGTCCAGATCACTGCGTCCCGGCTGGATGTCCCAACTGTACCGGACTGTGGTCGATGAGTCGTTTGCCTGAAAGATCAGAAAATACTCGCAACCCGTTGCTCGTGTGCTGTCGGTGAAGGTGAGCGACGCACTAAAGGGCACCGGCGGCGGCGGTGGAGGGAGGTATTGTCAAATGTTGTGGATCGGTGAGTGATCAAGCGGCGACCTTCCGATCCGTGTTCTCTTTGTCAGTTTCCTGCATACCATCTTTGAATTGTTCTCCTGCCAACACCAGGGGGAGAAGTTCTGGAGCGTTGAGTTTCCGCCAACGTTGCTGCGCCATCTCCAACAGCTTGAACGCCATCGTCAGCCCTTTGCTCCGCGAGCCCGCTCCCTTGGTCACGCGCTGTCGTAACCGGACCGTCGCGAAGGCAGACTCGATCACGTTCGTCGAACGGATATGTTTCCAATGCTCGGCCGGAAAATCAAAATGGCTGTACAGGTGCTCCTGGTCCCGCGTGAGCGAGGCGACCGCCTTGGGATACTTGGCCGCATACGCGGTGGCGAAACGCTCGACCAGCGCCTCGGCCTCCGCACGCGACTCCGCATACATCATCTCGCGCAACACCCGCTTCGCCGCCGGCTGCAAACGTTTCGGAAGCTTGTCCAACACGTTGGCCATCCGGTGCACCCAGTCGCGCTGCTGCCGCGTCGCCGGCCACACCTCCCGCACCGCTGCCCAGAACCCCAACGCGCCATCCCCAATCGCCAGCACCGGGGCCCGCATCCCCCGACGCTTCAGATCGCGCAACACCGCCAACCAGCTCTCCGTGCTCTCCCGATAGCCGTCCTCCACCGCGATCAGCTCTTTCGTCCCATCCGCCCGGGCGCCCAGCATCACCAGCGTACACAGCCGGTCGGCCTCGAGGCGAATGTTGAAGTGGATCCCGTCGACCCAGACGTACACATACTCCCGATCACGCAGATCACGCTGGCGAAACGCCTGGTATTCCCCCTCCCACGCCGCCGTCAATCGCGTGATCGTCGTCGGGGACAAGCCTGATGCGTCCTCACCCAACAAGATCGGCAACGCCTCGCGAAAATCTCCCGTCGACAGACCGCGCAGATACAACACCGGCAAGACCTCCGCCACCTTCGGCGACCGCCGCATATAGGGAGGCAAAATCTTGCTCGTGAACTGCGCCCGCATACGACGGTCATGCACCCGTGGCGCGGTCACCGTGACCGTACCAGCACCCAGCGTCACCTTGCGGGGACGGGCTTTGCCATTGCGCACCACCAGGGCGCGGCCCTCTCCGTCTCGCTCAATCCGATATCGCTCGACATACTCGGTCACTTCCGCGTCCAACGCACTCACCAGCATCCGCCGAGCTCCCTCTCTGGCAAGCTCGTCCAGGTCTGCGAACAGTCCGTTCCCTTTGCTCTCAGACGCATTCTCTATTATCCTCAACATCGGTGGCGTGTCCTTTCTCCGGTCGTCACAACCGGATCTCGTGTACGTTTCAACTGACTACACGAAAGGATACGCCGCCTTTCTCATTCCTCCAATCCACAACTTTCGAAAATAACTCGCCAGTCATCTCCTTCACTTCAACACCGTATTCTCTTTGCATTTTACATTCAATACCTCCTTACATCTCTTTCATCCAGAGAGCTAAGCTCCCCAATAAGCAAGGAGCTTAGGTTCATATGCTGAAATCCTAACGGGAATTGTCGAGCGAAAATATTTACGACTTTCGCGTCGAAGGGAGAGTGACCGAAAGTTCTAAATAGATGTCGCTTGCCTCGGGAGGATGTCAGACAAACTTGCGTTCGAGGTGTCGGACGCGTTCGGGCAAGAATCTGGGCACTTCAGAAGATGTGGCGTGAGGCGACGAAAAAACAGAATACTGGGGCTTAGTGTTGATGCTGTAGATGATGCTTTTGTCGTCGAGAAAATCGAATCGCGAGGGCATTAAAAGTTGGAACGTGTTCCTTGAGGTTGGGGATGGTGGAGGTAACGCGTTCGGGTGGCAGATAGATGTGGGAAGATGTCGCATTGTGTTGGTTGCTGTCGCCTTTTGTATGAGCGCAATGGATGGGGGTGGGGTGGTGCCAGGAGTTGGGATATCGATGTGGTTGTAGGGACCTACGAGCGAGGCGCCCGCTCTCAAGCAGGAAACCGCACGAGATCGGGCTGTAACTTTTGGCCATTCTGAGAGCATCTGGCAAATGGACTAGGGGGTCGCTATCCCTTTCCATACGGCCTGCTCGAGCGAATCGTGGCGGGCGAGCCTCCGCTGACGGTTTTGGCGGGGCGTGTAGGAAATTTTGTGTGTGAGCCTCTCCATCAGTCAGTAATCTTGAAACGGTCGCCGAAAAGTATGGCGAACTGGCTTCGAGCTTTCGCCCATGATACCGGTGGGCGTTTCCACGTAGCTTCGATGTTTCGTAATACGAGCCAGATTAGCTTCGTAGCGGCTTGATCGCTAGGGAAGTGCCCGCGGGTGCGTACCGACTTGCGGACCTGGCTGTGTAGACTCTCGATCGCGTTGGTCGTGTAGATGATCTTCCGGATCTCAGGGGCGAATGCAAGAAACGGAATCACCTGCTCCCATTGCCGCCGCCAACTCTGCGCGACGGTCGGATACTTGCGACCCCAGGGGCCCTGCTCGAATTCCTCGAGTTGGTGAAGGGCCGCCTCCGCGGGTAGTGTCCCTAAATTTGTGTAGAAGCTGAAGTCTGATTCAGAGGTGAGAGACACGGACCTCTGGACGGGGTGGAAGAAAAAGAGGAAGCTCCTCGGGAGAAGTAACAACCCGAGAATCCGATCGCTGTGAACGCAGTGATCAAGAAAAGGAGCTTCCTCTATGCAGGACGTTGGCGAAATGGTACCGGTGGCGCAAGAGGCCGTGCGTCAGGATTTGCGAGCGATGTTCCGCGGTGCGATCCGGGCGAGTCTGGAGCTGTTCTTGGAAGCGGAGTTGGAAGCGTTGGTGGGAGCGGAGTGGTACGCGCGCGTCGCGGGCCGTCGCGATCGCCGCAATGGCGCGTACACCCGCCGCTTGTTGACGAGCCTCGGCCAGATCGACGTGACGGTGCCGCGCTCACGGGAGAGTGGATCCACGGGCGAGGTGCTGGGCCGCTACCAGCGTCGGACGGCGGAGATCGACGACCTCTTGGCCAGTGCGTACGTGAACGGTGTGTCGCACCGAAAGGCGGGCGAGCTCACGGAGGCGTTGCTCGGAGAGCGGGTGTCGCGCTCGACCGTCAGCCGGGTGGCCAAGCGGCTGGATGCCGAGGTGGAGGCGCTGCAGCGGGCACCGATCGATGGCGAGCATCCCTATCTGTACCTGGACGCCACGTTTGTGGACGCGCGGTGGGCGCGAAAGGTCGAAAACGTCTCGGCGCTGGTGGCGTATGCCGTGGGACCGGATGGTCACCGGCAGCTGCTCGGCGTGTCGGTGGCGGCAGAGGAGTCGGAGGCGAGTTGGTCCGAGTTGTTGCAGCAGCTGACCGACCGCGGCCTCACGGGGGTGCAGTTAGTGATTGCGGATCAGCACGCGGGCCTGGCGGCCGCCGTGCGACGGTGGCTTCCGGAGGCCAAGCGGCAACGCTGTACGGTGCACCTGCAACGGAACGTGTTGACGAAAGCCCCGCAGCGGCTGCGGAAACGCCTCGCCCGCGAGGTGGCCAGCGTGTTTCGGGCTTCGAGTCTGGGCGATGCGCGGAAGCAGCTAGCTCGGCTGCAGACCCGGTGGAGCAAGCAACTCCCCGAAGCCATGGCCTGTCTGACGAGCGGGTTTGCGGGGGCGACCACGTTCTATGCGTTTCCGCCGTCGCACTGGAAGAAGCTTCGCACGACGAACGGGCTCGAGCGGTTGCACGGCGAAATCAAACGGCGCACCAAGGCGGTCGGTGCGTTTCCCGATCGGGCGAGCGCATTGCGATTGATCACTGCGGTGGCGTTGAAGGTGACTACAATCTGGGGTGAGCGGCGGTATGTCGACGTGTCGTTACTCGAGAACCAGGAGGTGCATCAAGCAGCGTGATGAACGTGCCGAGGAGCTTGCTCAAATACTTTTACACACAACTCGGGACTTGACCCCTCCGCGGTGTCGGCGCGGTAGATCTGTTTGAGGGCTGCCGCTAGCGGTTTGCGCTCCTTCCACCCGGCAAACTGCAGGGAGTGGCGAATCAGGTGCACGATGCACGTCTGGACGCGAGCGTTGGGGAACACCGACTCGATGGCCTCCGGAAAGCCTCGGAGTCCGTCCACGACGGCTACCAGGATGTCCTGGGTGCCACGGGTGCGCAGCTCCGTCATGACCTTGAGCCAGAACTTCGCGCCCTCGGTCTGCTCGATCCACAGCCCCAGGATCTCCTTGTAGCCCGAACACCGAATGCCGATCGCCAGATAGACGGCCTTGTTGCGCACCGTCCCCTCGTCGCGGATCTTCACGCGCAGCGCGTCGAAATAGACAACGGCGTAGACGCTCTCCAGCGGCCGGCTCTGCCACGCCTTGACCTCGTCAAGTACCGAATCGGTGACCGCGGAGACCAGGTCGGGAGAAATCTCCAAGCCGTAGAGTTCCCGGACGTGAGCTTGGATGTCGCGCGTACTCATGCCGCGGGCGTACAACGCGATGATCTTCTCGTCGAAGCCGGGGAACCGACGTCGGTACTTCTCGATGAATTGGGGCGCAAACCGGCCATGACGGTCGCGGGGAATTGAAAGTTCGAGAGCGCTCGAGTCGGTCAGGACCGTCTTCTTGCTGTGGCCGTTACGGTGGTTCCCTCGAGCGTGCTCCTCCTCACCGCCCAGATGCACGTCCATCTCGGCGTCCAGAATCCGCTCAGCCAACGCCCGCTTCAGCTCGTCAACGAGCCCGTCTGATTCAAAGACCTTCTGGGGGTCGATGCCATCGAGCAGTTGGTCCACCAACTCCGGGGGGATCGACCGTTTGTGTCGCGCCATACGTGCCTCCAAAGTGCAGGTACATAGTATGGCTCACAAACACAAAATTCCTGATACTCCCTTTTGGCGTCGAGTGCGCGGCATCGCGGGGATCTGTTGAGATGGTAGGTTTGAGGCTTAGCAGCTCAGAATCGCAACGCTGCTCCCGCTCGAAAAGGGAAGACTCCAAGCTTAGGCGACAAGAAGCTATGTATGTAACCGATCTCTACAAATGCGGCAACATTCTTCCTTACAGCACCCTCCAAACCGAATCCGGCATCTGCGGACACACCTGTATCGTCGATCCTAGTCTCTGCTAAAGCCCTGGAACACCCTTCAGGATCAACCCTAGTGGGGTTGAAACAGTACAATTGCGCCAAGGGCTCCGCAGTGCTCTGCCTGCTTACATATGCCACCCCTACGGACACAAAGGGCCGGATGCGAGCATCAGACAAGAGATTGAGACGGCCGCCAACGCCAATCCGCAGAAGAATGACCCCTCCCCCTAGTTGCTCGTCAAGGTCTATTCCGCTGAGGCCAAGCCCCTCAAAGAATCTCACCCTGTCGTAAGAGAACGTGTGCCCTTGGACGTAAGTACGAATTACCATGGCATCAGTCACGGCAATGCCAAGTCCAAGAGCGGCGCTGCTTAGGAGATTGTAGGCATCACTGAAGCCCCCGAGATTTGTCGGCAGCGCCGTACCAAGCGAAACCTCGAAGTGGCCACGTTCGGCTGGTTGCGCGACAGTCGTTTTGACCCACCCCACGCTCACCCCGAGGGTGAGAACGATTGTCACGATCTCTCGAACCACGATCCTGCCCTCTTCTAGGTTGCGTCGTGGCCTGCTAGAGACCATGGTACCGAAGCGGTAACTCGACCTGAGTCGTGGCAAGGGCGTGTTGCTCGCTGCGTCGACGATTTGTTCTTGCGCTCCCCACATGATAGTCACGATTTCCATGTAAGCACAACCAACGTAGTGCGTCAACTCATTGTGTCCAATAGCGGCAAGAGTTATTTTCGAAAGTTGTGGATTGGAGGAATGAGAAAGGCGGCGTATCCTTTCGTGTAGTCAGTTGAAACGTACACGAGATCCGGTTGTGACGACCGGAGAAAGGACACGCCACCGATGTTGAGGATAATAGAGAATGCGTCTGAGAGCAAAGGGAACGGACTGTTCGCAGACCTGGACGAGCTTGCCAGAGAGGGAGCTCGGCGGATGCTGGTGAGTGCGTTGGACGCGGAAGTGACCGAGTATGTCGAGCGATATCGGATTGAGCGAGACGGAGAGGGCCGCGCCCTGGTGGTGCGCAATGGCAAAGCCCGTCCCCGCAAGGTGACGCTGGGTGCTGGTACGGTCACGGTGACCGCGCCACGGGTGCATGACCGTCGTATGCGGGCGCAGTTCACGAGCAAGATTTTGCCTCCCTATATGCGGCGGTCGCCGAAGGTGGCGGAGGTCTTGCCGGTGTTGTATCTGCGCGGTCTGTCGACGGGAGATTTTCGCGAGGCGTTGCCGATCTTGTTGGGTGAGGACGCATCAGGCTTGTCCCCGACGACGATCACGCGATTGACGGCGGCGTGGGAGGGGGAATACCAGGCGTTTCGCCAGCGTGATCTGCGTGATCGGGAGTATGTGTACGTCTGGGTCGACGGGATCCACTTCAACATTCGCCTCGAGGCCGACCGGCTGTGTACGCTGGTGATGCTGGGCGCCCGGGCGGATGGGACGAAAGAGCTGATCGCGGTGGAGGACGGCTATCGGGAGAGCACGGAGAGCTGGTTGGCGGTGTTGCGCGATCTGAAGCGTCGGGGGATGCGGGCCCCGGTGCTGGCGATTGGGGATGGCGCGTTGGGGTTCTGGGCAGCGGTGCGGGAGGTGTGGCCGGCGACGCGGCAGCAGCGCGACTGGGTGCACCGGATGGCCAACGTGTTGGACAAGCTTCCGAAACGTTTGCAGCCGGCGGCGAAGCGGGTGTTGCGCGAGATGATGTATGCGGAGTCGCGTGCGGAGGCCGAGGCGCTGGTCGAGCGTTTCGCCACCGCGTATGCGGCCAAGTATCCCAAGGCGGTCGCCTCGCTCACGCGGGACCAGGAGCACCTGTACAGCCATTTTGATTTTCCGGCCGAGCATTGGAAACATATCCGTTCGACGAACGTGATCGAGTCTGCCTTCGCGACGGTCCGGTTACGACAGCGCGTGACCAAGGGAGCGGGCTCGCGGAGCAAAGGGCTGACGATGGCGTTCAAGCTGTTGGAGATGGCGCAGCAACGTTGGCGGAAACTCAACGCTCCAGAACTTCTCCCCCTGGTGTTGGCAGGAGAACAATTCAAAGATGGTATGCAGGAAACTGACAAAGAGAACACGGATCGGAAGGTCGCCGCTTGATCACTCACCGATCCACAACATTTGACAATACCTCTAGCGGCAAGCCTGTTCCATACTGCTACGTAACCTTTTGCGGCTTAGTTTCATCCCTATTTCGGCGGGCTCTACCCTCTGTGTTAAGTGACTGAGACATCTCTCAACTCCTAGTTTAGTGGAGGTCACGGCAAGGTCAAGTCCCGAGTTGTGTGTAAAAGTATTTGAGCAAGCTCCTCGGCACGTTCATCACGCTGCTTGATGCACCTCCTGGTTCTCGAGTAACGACACGTCGACATACCGCCGCTCACCCCAGATTGTAGTCACCTTCAACGCCACCGCAGTGATCAATCGCAATGCGCTCGCCCGATCGGGAAACGCACCGACCGCCTTGGTGCGCCGTTTGATTTCGCCGTGCAACCGCTCGAGCCCGTTCGTCGTGCGAAGCTTCTTCCAGTGCGACGGCGGAAACGCATAGAACGTGGTCGCCCCCGCAAACCCGCTCGTCAGACAGGCCATGGCTTCGGGGAGTTGCTTGCTCCACCGGGTCTGCAGCCGAGCTAGCTGCTTCCGCGCATCGCCCAGACTCGAAGCCCGAAACACGCTGGCCACCTCGCGGGCGAGGCGTTTCCGCAGCCGCTGCGGGGCTTTCGTCAACACGTTCCGTTGCAGGTGCACCGTACAGCGTTGCCGCTTGGCCTCCGGAAGCCACCGTCGCACGGCGGCCGCCAGGCCCGCGTGCTGATCCGCAATCACTAACTGCACCCCCGTGAGGCCGCGGTCGGTCAGCTGCTGCAACAACTCGGACCAACTCGCCTCCGACTCCTCTGCCGCCACCGACACGCCGAGCAGCTGCCGGTGACCATCCGGTCCCACGGCATACGCCACCAGCGCCGAGACGTTTTCGACCTTTCGCGCCCACCGCGCGTCCACAAACGTGGCGTCCAGGTACAGATAGGGATGCTCGCCATCGATCGGTGCCCGCTGCAGCGCCTCCACCTCGGCATCCAGCCGCTTGGCCACCCGGCTGACGGTCGAGCGCGACACCCGCTCTCCGAGCAACGCCTCCGTGAGCTCGCCCGCCTTTCGGTGCGACACACCGTTCACGTACGCACTGGCCAAGAGGTCGTCGATCTCCGCCGTCCGACGCTGGTAGCGGCCCAGCACCTCGCCCGTGGATCCACTCTCCCGTGAGCGCGGCACCGTCACGTCGATCTGGCCGAGGCTCGTCAACAAGCGGCGGGTGTACGCGCCATTGCGGCGATCGCGACGGCCCGCGACGCGCGCGTACCACTCCGCTCCCACCAACGCTTCCAACTCCGCTTCCAAGAACAGCTCCAGACTCGCCCGGATCGCACCGCGGAACATCGCTCGCAAATCCTGACGCACGGCCTCTTGCGCCACCGGTACCATTTCGCCAACGTCCTGCATAGAGGAAGCTCCTTTTCTTGATCACTGCGTTCACAGCGATCGGATTCTCGGGTTGTTACTTCTCCCGAGGAGCTTCCTCTTTTTCTTCCACCCCGTCCAGAGGTCCGTGTCTCTCACCTCTGAATCAGACTTCAGCTTCTACACAAATTTAGGGACACTACCCACGGCAATCTGGAGCGGTCGTCGGTATCTGGATCCTGCGCCCTAGGGTTTTCTTGGACACTTGATTGCGAGAGAGTTCTCGCAGGAGGAGTGTCGAGATGAGGAAGCACGTTGAGGAATCGGTGGCGACCGGCACGGCCGCCGGGCGCGGCTGTGGGGGTCGGTTCTCGGCCGGGCGGAAGCGTGAGGTGGTGCTGCGTCTGTTGCGCGGGGAGGATCTCGAGTCGGTGTCGCGGGCGGTGGGGATCACGGCGGCGCGGGCGTCGCACTGGCGGGCTCAGTTTCTGGCTGCGGGGCAGGCGGGCCTAAAGAGCCGCGCACCGGATGCTCGGGACGAAGACCATCGTCGGCTGCAGGCCAAGATCGGCGAGCTGCTGATGGAGACCGAGTTACTGTACGCGAAGGTGGATCAGCTGGAGGCCGGCGGCCCTTTGGCCCGGCGGAGGTCGACGCGATGAGTGGCGCCCAGTCGATCTCCACCCGTCGGGCGTATGGCGTGCAGCGGGTCTGCCGCGTGTGGCACCGCGCCCGCTCCAGTGTGTATGCGCGGCGGCAGGCGACACGGTCCCCTGGTCGCTCTCGGTCCCTTGGGCGGTCACAAGCAACGGACCCGGCAGGCAACGTGTCGAAAGTGCGGGCGTCGCGCTGGAAACACAAAACATCGTGCTGACGAGCAAGGGCTCGAGGACCCGAGAGCAGATCGAGCTGGGTCTGTCGGTCCCGATTTTTGATAACGAAGCCCCACCAGTGGAACGAGGCCGCTGCGCCCCACGGGGCACGTGGTTTCAGGTGCGCCTGAGCATCACCGCGATCGCCACCGGGGACTTGATCGTCGAGGGCGTCGCCCTCGAGCAGGAAGTGGTGAACGAGGGCATCACCACCCAAACCTTCACGCCAGCGTAACGATGCCGTTTGAGCGCCTGAGCACCAAAGGACTCCCCTACCCCGTTGTGGACGACCCCGTCGCCACACAGGAGTTGGCGGAGCTCGTTGAGGTCTCCGACGCATACTCCACGGAGCAATGGGCGACGGACATCGTCCTGACGGGCGGTCTCACCTACGCCTACAAGGGCGGCGTCGTATTCAGTGGCGGCGTCTACAGTCACCTCGTAGACGGGACCGTCACCCTTGCCGCCTCCGATGTGAACTATGTCGAGCGCGACGCCAACGGGAGCGTGACCGTGAACCAGGTCGCGTTCACGAACAACAAGCTTCCCATGGCTAAGGTGACGACCGACGTGGCGGGCATCACCGAACTTGAGGACTGGCGGGTGCTCGAAACGCCGGCCGCGGCGACGGTAGGTTCGCACGTCGTCGCCACGACCATTGCGCTGGGACCGAGCCATAGCGTCTCGGGGCTGTCGTCCGGGATGGTGTTGCGCGCGACGGGCGCCACGACATCCACCTACGGCTTCTTGATCGCATCCGATATTCCGTCGCTCGCTGCGTCGAAGATCACCACGGGCACGCTCGTTGTTGCGCGTGGTGGAACGGGCGTCTCGAGTCCGACGTCGGGGAATCTCCTCGTCGGGGCGGGATCCTCGGCCATGACGCTTCTCGCTCCCGGTGCAGTCGCGAACTACGTGCGCTCGACGGGATCCGCGTGGGCAGCGAGCGCCCTGCTGGCGACGGACCTGACCGGCACCGTCCCCTCGGCTCGACTGGTGGGTGTCTACTCGGGGATCACCGGCCTCGGTGCGCAGGCGCAAACGCTGGACATGAACAGCCAGGCGATCGCGAACGTGACCACGCTGAACATGAGCGGCGTGCTCACCTCGACGGTTAACACCGGTACCGCACCGTTCACCATTACCAGCACGACCGTCGTCACAAACTTCAACGCGGATCGTCTGGACGCGCAGCACGGCGCGTTCTATCAAAATGCGTCTAACCTCAACGCTGGGACCGTGCTGTCCGCGCGCATGACTGGCGTCTACTCCGGTGTGACCGGCCTCGGTGTCCAAAGCCAAACCCTCGACATGGGGACGAACAACATCACCAATGTCGGGACGCTCACGACGAGCGGCGACGTGACGATCGGCTCACTTGGCATCTTTGACGCAACGTCCGCTCCGAGCACGGACTACATCCTGCGGTACAACGGCACCAAATGGATCTCGGCCTTCTTGCACACGCAGTTCTTGGCGGGTGACGGCGTCTCGCAGATTAACGGGGATGGCACGACGTCGGCGTTTGTCTATTCCAACCCGACGCTCTCGGGGGCGCCCTCGCCCAATCCCTCGGCCGCTCCCGTCGTCACGGCCACGCACAAGGCCATCCTGATCGATATGAGCGCGTATACGCTCGGCCCGAATGAAGCGTATGTGCTCGATTACGACGACGGCGGGGGCTACACCGCGAACGCCATTATTACGACCGGCGCGAACGTCGTGCACGCCACATTGGATACCGGAAAGACCTACGCCTACAAATACAGGATCCGCGGTGGTTCCGATACGCCCTATTCCCCAGCGGCCGGTGCGATCGCGCCGCTCAACGACAGCAGTGCGCACACCTTTGGGATCGTCCTGGCTGCCCAAGTCGTCACGACCAATCTCGCGGCGATCCACGCCGACCTCGGCGACATCAGCGCCGGGCAGATCCGCAACGCGGCGAACACCAAGGGGGTGCTCCTGAGCGGAGTGCTCCCGGGCGGATGGACGCAGTACATCGACTTCGTAGCCACAGGGAACAATGCTTTTATCAAGCATCCAAGCTTGACATTAGAGGCTGACGGGGGTGCGGTGTTTAGTGGTGACGTAGCAAGCGACACGTTCGCCGCGAATGCGATTGCCATTGGTGATGAAGCATCAGTGGCTGCCACCATCCTGATTAATGCCGGTGCAGCCATAACCGGTACGGGTGGGGCGGGTGGTATGATGTTCCTACGTGGTAGCTATGCCGCAGCGGCGAACAATCAAACCGGCGACATCGGCTTGTTCGTAGACACGCAGTATAAACCAGGGGGGTTTACCGGACTCGCCTGGACGGTGGCAAAGTTTGATTTTGAAGTGGGCACCGGGGGTGGCACTCTCACCAACGGGAAGGCGGTGTATATCGGTGCTCCGATAAAGTTGAGTGGGACTGTAACGAACATGGTTGCGCTGGATATTGGAAGTGTCACGGTCGGCACCAACAACTGGGCTATTCGCACAAGCACCGGGCTTGTGGATTTTGGGGACACGGTGTCGATTGGCGATGCTACGCCGGGTGACGACTTCAATCTGTTGCGGTTCAACACATCCAGGCCGTGGCGTTTTGAAACCGATGGTGCAGATGGTGCCAGTCAACTGCTTATGCTGCGGCCTGAGAGCGCGGGCAAAGAGTTTCGCATCGGCTCGGACAACGGGACGGTGAACGTACGGTTCATCCCGAACAATACCCCAGCGAGCGGGCTGACAAAGTTTCTCACAAAAGTCGAATGCGACGCGGATGTCGGCATTGGTGTGACTCCTACGGAACGGCTACACGTATACGACGACGTGAATGGGTACACCGCCCGTATTCACAACGACGGTAACAACGCGAATCGCAGTGCGTTACTGCTCCAATATGGGCGTGACAACGGCGCCGGCGTAAACACCGGTATTAATTTCACGGACGGCGATGGAGATTCGCAAGGTAGCGTTACACACAATTCCGGCACGGTGTCGTACAATGCGTTCACCGCTTCGCATGATGTCTCTGTCCCATGGGCGTTCAACGCGAATGGCTATCCGTATGGAACGATCATGGTGATTACGGGGATCAGGTATAAGCAGAAGAGAAATGGCGCAACGCTACCACGCGGGATCGAGTACGACGTTGTAGCCAGCACTGTACCAAACGCCCAAGATGTTCTCGGCGTGTACGCTGGGAAATATGTGGATTCCAGAAACCGGCATCAAGTCCATGTCTTGGGAGATGGGCACATGCTGGTCAACAACGAGAACGGGGATATTGCCGTGGGCGACCCTATCACGACGTCATCCACCGAAGGTGTTGGGATGAAGGCGATAGTCGGCGGTCTTGTCTGTGGGGTGGCTCAAGAGGCCAAGACGTTCAATAATTCACATCCTGTGTTGATCGTTGTGCAGTACGGATTGCGGTATTTCCCAGCCCCATGAACACCGACAGGAGGAGATCATGAAACTCAAAGTGATTGGCATCGACCGTTGGGGAGAATTCGGGACTCAAGTCACGTATCAGGCCCTCCCCTCTGAGACTCACGACATCACGTTCCTTGAGCGGGTCATGCCGGACGATCCAGAGTATGCGCGGGTCGACGCGCTGAAGTTGTACGAAACGATGGAGGTGTCGTTCAAGATGGGCAAGCGCGAGAACGTCGCCAAAGAATAGCACGTCGGGGGCGACCCCCGATTGACTACCAGGGTGTTGAACCAGAAATGAGGGTGAACCATGGCCATGACCGCGATAGCCGATGCTATCCAGGAGACGCCGGCGCTTCGTCGCGATAACAAGCCCGACGCGATGGACGACAAACGTGCGCTCTGGGCCTGGGAGCGGTTTACCGCCCAAGATGGTGCGTACCGATTACGTGACCGTGGGATCGAGGAAAACATACGGTTTCTCTCTGGTCAGCACTGGTGGGTCTATCATCATCTCCTCGGGTGGAAGGACATCACCTACTGGATGAGCGACGAGGAGAAACGCTGGCGCCAACGGCCGGTCTTCAATCGCATCCTTCCGTGGTTCATCCTCACACACGCACGCATGACGGAGAATCCGTTTATCTGCACCTTCGCGCCCGGTCCCGATCGGCGTGATGCCGAGCTCGCGGAAATGCTCGATGTGCTGTATAAGGCGAAGTGGCGGGGTCTCCACATGACCGACGTCTGGGACCGGTGTGCGGGCTGGCTGATTGCGGCCGGCGCCGTGTTTCCGCAAACGCGCGTCGACCTCAACAAGGGCGAGTGGCGGAAGTGGATTGGGGAGGCCGAGGTCCCGCTCATCGGACCTGACGATCAATCCATCATCGATCCGAGGACGGGAGAACCCGCGACGCAGAAGGCTGACGGCGTGCCGTTCGACAGCGACGGCAATCCGTTGGCGGTTATGCGGGCCGATGGTCTCCAAATCCTCGGTGAGCCGCATGCCGAGCGCGAAGGGGACATTGTGGTGGACGTCTTCTCTCCTTTAGAGGTGCGTGGACAGTGGGGGCCGTTGCCGTGGCAAGAGCAGCGGATCCACATGAGTCGTTCCTATCTGACCCCAGAAGACGTCTATGAGCGATGGGGCATCGAGTGCGAGCCAGATGTACGCGGCGAGGCCGCGTCTTCGGCAGGCTTCCTCGAGCGCGTGCTCTTCGGATCCGGGTTCTATGGAGCGGCATCGTCCTCGATCGGCTCAGAATTCGGCGTGACCGGGAATGCCAAGGACGGCTACTGCGCGGTGCAGACGACCTGGATGGCGCCATCAAAGCGCATCGAAGGGATGGAGGAGGCTCCCGACAAGCCCGGCGGGCGCATGCTGGTCTCTACCCGCGAAAAGATCCTCGCTGACGGACCTCGCCCGATTGCCTATCCGCACACCTCGCCGATTCGGTGTTTCGAGTTTCTCCGTGTGCCCGGGCGCGCGGGTGGGACGACACCGGAAGAAATGATGAAATCGCCCCAGCGGGCCTTCAACACCGGCTGGAAACAGATTCTCGAAAATCGGGCGCTCAGTTCCAGTCCGCAGCAAGTGTACGACCTTGGTTCAGGCCTCAAAGCGGATCAAGTCGATAACCGCCCGGGCCGGCAGTATGGCGTGCGAATGCGAACCGGCATCACCCCGATTCAGTGGATTGTCCCGCCCCCGATGGGTGCAGACGTCTGGCGGACACAAGAAGCTCTTGTAGCGGAAATGCAGTTTCTCGGATCCACCCACGGCACACAGCCCGCGGAGTTTTCCGACGATGCCTCCGGCGAACTCGTGCGCGAGCTGCGATTCAATGACGATCGGTTCCTGGGGCCCACGATGCGTCGTGCCTCTGAGGAAATGGGTCGGATGATGCACGACTGGATGGTGATTTGGCCGACGCTCTATACCATGGAGACGATCCTCAGTTACACCGGAGCGGATAACGTCGCGCGGGCACTCACCTTGATGCCGGACCTCTTGAAAGCGGGTGTCGCGGACGCCGTCCCGGACCTCGAGTCGATGTTACCGGAGGGACGAGGGGAGCGCCGGGCTCGGACGTACAAGATGTGGCAAGACGGGGCGTTTGGTGATCCCAACTCACCAGAGGCGCTTCGGAAACTCCATGAACTCTCCAACTTCCCGCATATGAGTCGCACGTCGAAGCCTGGTGGGGTGCATTGGACGACCGCGGAGCAGGAGAATGGCGAACTACTCCAGGGCGGCCAGCCTCCCTCTTATGAATGGTATGACGACGAGATCCACCTTGCGGCGATCGGGGATTTCATGTCGACGCCCGAATGGCGCCGGCTGTCCGAGGAAATCAAGATCGGCTTCGTCTTGCATCGCCAGGAGCATCAAATAAGCCTAGCAAAGAAGAAAGAAGCAGCCTTTTTGGCACAACTCGAAGAAGAAAAGATGATTGCGGAGGCCACGGCCGAAGGCCAGCCATCCGCGAACGGCAAGGCGCGGAAGCCTGCCGCGGCCGGTGCAAAATGAGCAAAGCCGCGCTGACATGACGACGGCGGTCAGCGCGCGTCTGCTCAGATTCCCGGTGCGCTGCCCAGGGTGTGGCCGGGTACCCCGGCTGCGGGTTGCTGCGGATCAATGCTCACGGTACGACGATGAGGCGCCGTACCTCGTCGTGCTGACCTATCAGTGTCACGTCCGGAAGTGCGAGAAATCGTACGAGATCACAGCGGGGGACTTTCAAGAAGCATCGTAAATTATTAAGTTGGCATAACATAGATTATTCGCCCGTTCAGAGGCTCAACCCGGAAAGTATCCCCGGGGTGGGCCTTTTTGCGTTGATGGAGGGGAGATGCACGAGAGCTATGAGATGAAATACACAGGCGTCGTGAAGAGCATCAGCGAGGATTACGAGGATCCTAAGATGCGGCGACTGGACATCGAGCCAAACAACTACCCCAAGCCCAAAAAGAAAAAGGGTGAGCCGACGGCCTATGTCGAACGGCGATCGGAGACCGTTTCGGCTGATATGGCAAAAGGTCTAAACGTCGGCGATAGCGTTGAGATCGTGACCATGATTTCCAAAACTTCGAAGCGTCGTCAGCCCCAGGTGAGGTAAGCGGTGCCATCCAAAAGTCTTGCCCAACACAATGCTATGGCGGCTGCCGCGCACGGTCGCGGCACGAGTAGTATCCCGAAAAAGGTTGGGCAGGATTTCATCAAGGCCGATTTCGGCCGTCAATTCGTGAACCGGAAGAAACCCAAACGTCACGTTGTCAAACGGAGGAAGACCTATGGCTGAAGACTCGCTTGAGACCTCTGCTCCTGATGCCGCCGCCGCTCCTGCGCCGGCAACAGAGGAGGGAGCCGCCGCCGCGGTCGCCGCGCCGGAGGAACCGACAGGCACGAGCGATGCCATTGCTGAAGCACGTCAACGCCTTGCCGATGGAGACCCGATTGTAGAGGACCCCGCGCCGCCAGCCGGCGAAGGCGAGTCTGCCGACGAACCGACTGGTGACGAACCGCCGCCTGCCGAAGGCGAGGATCCGCCACCGGAACCAACACCGGAAGAGGCCGCCGATGCTGATGCCGCTGCCGCTGCCGCTGAGGATCCGCCGCCAGAAGTCTTTGTCGTGACGCTCCGCGGCCTCGAGAATCGTGGGGAGGACCAGATCGAGGTCGAAGTAGCGGATCAGGAGACGTATGAGCGGCTGAGTCGAATCAATAACGGCTACATGACTGCCCAGCAGATCAAGACCGGGCAGGACGACAACGCGAAGAAGGCTACGGACCTGCTCGAAGTCGAGGACGCCATTGCGATCGACCCGACAGGATTCGTGCTCGAGCACATCCCCGAGCAACTGCGGTCGGAGATCGCGATGCAGTTGCTCTTCGAACCGGTCGTTCTGAACCAAATCAGGGAGAACCTCGCCGCCGGTGAGAATCCAACCTCCCTGGCCGAGATCCTGGAGAGCCCTGATGCGCTGCGGATTACCCAGGCCGAGTTGGGCAAGGCCCGGTTGGAACTCCGCGAGACGCTCAGGTCCCACAACGAAGATCAGAGGGCGATGCGCGCCAACGGCGAAGCCATCGCCACCGAGATACAGAGTCTCATCCCCGACGAGATCACCGGCGCGAAGCGCAACCTGCTCTTCGGTGATGCCGTGCGGGATGTGAAGGACCGCTGTGACCGACTCGGGTTGAAAAAACTCGACGTGCAGGATGTGAAGTTGATCGTATCAGGACGGTTCCGCGAGCAGGGCATCGAATTCGCCCAGCCGCGGGCTAATGGTGACGGACAGCCATCTCGAGCGCCAGCGCCAAGCAAACCTGCCGCTGCCGCTCCCGCGCGTACCGGAGCCGCTTTCGTGAAGGCGAGGACTACACGGGTAGCCGCCGCCGCTTCCGCCCCTGCCGGGGCCGGAGCGCCAGCCGCAAGTCCCAGGCCCGAGCTGCCACCGACGACGGACGAACGTCTCGCTATGGCGAGGAAGTTTGGACTTCGCCACATGCTGGGCAAAACCTAAACGACAAGGAGCAGCTCCATGAAGCTGAACAGAGGCTTTAGGGTCGCGCTCGTCGCTCTGGTGGGGTTGGCGGTTGGCTTATTGATGCCGACCACCGGGATCTTGGCGTTACCGATCGTCGCGATCGGTGCATCAGAGACCACAACCACCGCACTCATCGACGAAGCGATGAAGGTCATCTTCGCGAAATCACTCCATAACGACATCGTGTCGGACTCGGAGTTGATGGATGTGTTTGAGACCGAAATGGACATCAAGACCGAGGAAACCAGGGGTGGGCGATACGTCGAGCAGGGTCATTTCTGGACCCTCCCGGCTGGCGCTGGCTGGCGTTTGGATGACGAATACATCCCAGAAGCCGTGTCGGCGACGTTCAAGAACTCGCGGATCTTCCTGAAGAAGTTCCACCTCACGTTGCAGATGTCCGGGGATACCATGCGGCGTGTGCGGACGGACGAGGGAGCGTTCCTCGACTATATGGAGCGGGCCAAACCTGCTCTGGTTGAGCGCGCGAATCAGGAACTCGACTCGGCGTACATCGGCTACGGATCTGGTATCAAGGCCGTGATCGGCGCTGCGGGTATCACCGACAATGGTGACGGGACGATGACGTTCCCGGTCATCAATCACTCCGGAGTTACGGGATTCACCGAGGCTTGGCTCCAGTTCCTCGAAGGAGAACGAGTCGTGTTCTCCTCGACAGCGGGTTTCACCACCCTCCGAGCGGCGGGCGCGAATCAGTCGGGTAAGGTCACCGATCTCGACGAAGACTTGGCGACCGTGACAGTGGAGGCGCACGCGGACTTGATCGCGGCGGCAGCGGCGAGTGACTTCATCGCCACTGGTGATGCAGCGGGACATTCCGCTCAGAGTTCCGGGACCGATCGCGCGATGGCTGGTATTCTGGCCGGTGTCGACGATGGCAACATTCTCCAGACGTACAACAACATCGACCGACTAGCGGCAGGGAACCGTCTCTGGCGGTCCATCGTCATCGATTCGACCACGAATTTCGATGGCATTTTGAGCGAAGAGTGCCTGAACTTCGCTTGCCGGACGACCCTCATCCGTGGTGCCGGAAAGCCCGACATCCTCGTCATGAGCCATTCGGCTCGGGATAGCTACTGGAAATCGATCAAGGGCGATCGGTTCTTCATCGATCCCGGGGGCAACTACAAGGGTGGGAAAGGTCTCCTACAGATCGTACTCGGCGATCGAACCTACCCGCTACGGGTCGCTCGGAAGCTGCCGCCTGAAGTGTGTTTCGGCATACAAAAGGACCGGTGGGCACGATTGACACTGGGCGAACTCACCTGGGAAGAGGAAACCGGATCCATGTGGAACCGGGTGACGGATACCACGGGGCGGAAGGATTCGTACTACAGCGTGGCGCATTTGTACGAACAGTTGTACTGCGCGGCTCCGCGGAAGCAGTTCCGGATCGAAGGACTGATTCCCGTTATCTAATCGGGGTCAGTGAACGATTGTGGTTGTGGGGCTGCCGACTGCGGTTGGCAGCCCCACCGATCGAGGTCTAGCCGGGTGACTGGCTGGCCTTTCACGACTATGCCTGCGGGAGTACGAGACCCGCGAGGGAGATTGCGATGTCCATTCGAGATGCAAAATTCGACCAGGGCACCAAAGGTATCCGACATGAATTCTTTCCGAGGATTCCTGACGGACCCCTGACGCCCGTCGCGCTGTCAATCAACGGCACGCCTGAAGACTTCGACGTTGGCGCGTTCTTGTATGCGATCAACGGGTACATCTTTTATCACGCTGCGACCACGGGCCATTCGCTCTCGGCGGTTCACGCGACGGGCATCGCCAAGTGGTTGGGCGCCACCGTCTTCATTGACGCCGCTGGCACCATCACGACGCTCGGGAACCCCGACACTGGTGACCAGGACCACGCAACCGAAGCGGCGGCCTTCACGTCCTTGGACGCGATGATCGACGCCCCGGCGGCTGGCAAGATCGCGATTGGCACCATCACCCTCGAGACCAACGCGGCCGACTGGGACGGCAACACCGACGCCTTCAACGAGGCGGACTTGGTGTCGGCCAACCTGCTCGGGTTCAAGGGCGACCGTCGGCTCGGGACGTACAAGCCTGGTTGGAACTATCAGGTGACGGCTGTGCGGACCAACTGCCGCGAGGCGAGCGGCGTCAAGCACCTGGAGGTCGCGGCGCCGGACAACACCTTCACCGGCATGATTACCGAATGTCGGATCGAGGTGGACATACGCACCGTCGCTGCCGTGCCGACCGAGCTGCGGTTTGGGGAGTTTGACTACGCCATTGCCGGCGTCGTCTACCACAAGAACGCGAGCAAGGAAGTCGCGTTCACGGCAGCCCACGTCGTCTCGTTGGATAGTTGGGGTGCGGTCCTCTTCCAGATCAATGCGGCTGGGACGATCTCCACAAAGGTCGTGGGAACGCCGCAAGCGTACGCGACCGAGGCCCTGGCCCGGGCGGCTGTGCCTGCTCCCGACGCAAGCAACGTGGCAATCGCCACGCTCATCATCGAATCCGATGCTGGGACGTGGACGGCGAATACCGATGACATCAAGGCGGCTGGAGACCTCGAATCATTCGATCTGTTGCCCGTGACCCAGGACCGGCTGCTTGGTGCGGCGGGTCTGGCGATCGACAGTGGAGAGAAAGAGGACTTCATCGTCGGAGCGTTCGACTTCGTCATTGACGGCGTCAAATACTCCAAGGGTGCCGCGACCGGTATCGATTTCTCCGCGGCCCATGTCTGTGCGCTGGACAAGTGGCTGGCAATCCTCGTCGAGATCAATGCAGCCGGAACGGTGGCAACAAAGGTTCCGCTGGTCGATGGACGGTCGCAGACGGCCTCGCAAGGGTTCGACAGCGGCACGCTGGCGATAGCGGCGCTACCTCCGGTCACGCCGGGCCAGGTCGCGCTTGGCTACATCCTCATCGAGGCCGATGGTACAACCTGGACGGCCAACACCGATGATATGGAAGACGGGACGGATCTCGATGTCGCGACGTTCGTGAGTTACGCGGTGCCGACACCCGACATCTTTGCGGCTGAAGGTGCGCTGTTCGCCGCGGAGACCCCGACGGATGCGGTCTTGGCGACAACCAGTGACCCACGGCGCGGGACGGATCAGATCCTCGCGCTGATTGGCGGAACCACGGGTGTCGTCAAGGCGCCCCAGGTAGCGATCGAGTATCGACCGTGGCCTGTGTCTGGCGACGTCTCGTAGGTCATGAAGTGGTGGAAACGGCTCTTCGGCGGGTGGTCCAGGGATTCTTTGGATCACTCGCCTAAGCGCCTGATCGACATTCCGGAGTTTCGGGAGCCCTCTCCCAATCTCCTGCGACAGTTGCGCGCGCTGGATCACCGCGCAGAGGTCGTCTATGCCGGGCAAGGGGTGTGGTACGTGGGCCGCGTCAAACCGGAATCCCCTCGCCGCATCCTTGCTCGCCGGGAAATCCTGAGTCTCAGAGTCGAAGATGGGTTTCCCGATGTCGGCCGGTTGCCGGAACTCCGCCAAGCCATTCTGAAAGAGCAAGGCTTCGGTCTCGTCGTCTGGACGGACGGGAAAGAGGGCCGACCGAAGCCGATCTATGGCGAACCTGACGCCATCCTCGTGAAGGAATTTGAGATGGCGATGTTCGTCGAACGCGGGGGGGTTATCGAGACCGAAGAAGACCTACTCGCGAAGGCGGTCGCGTCGTCTGCCCGTAGCCAGGCACAGTGGGATAAGGACGCGGTCAACGAGTCATACTTCGAGGGTCGTGGCAACTTCCATTTCGCGGCCAGTAGTCCCAACCAAGTGAGGTAATCATGGGTTTCGGTAGACGAGTCATAGGAGATCAAGCCTGGGCAGCACAGGAAGCGGTAGCCAAGACCGCGAGAGCCAATTCAGGCTTTGGTCCTCGCGTCACCGGGGCTCCGAAAGAGCCTGTGGCGGAAGCGGTGGTCACCACAGACGAGACCACCAAGCCGGAGACGACCACAGACGAGACCACCAAGCCGACGGAAACGAAAGAAGCCATCCAGCTCACGGTGAAAGACTTGGGTGCCCGTCTCCAAGAGGACACGTCGATTCTGGTTTTCGATGGGCTGGCGGACGCAGAATTTGCGCGGGTGGAGGGGCCACGAAAAGGCGGATTGCGACTCTTGCTCAAAGCCGAAGAGGACCGGGGCGAGCCGCGTGAGGCCGTTGTCCTCGAGTTGAAGAAGGCGCTGAAGATCTAATGGCGCCGACGATCAACTCGCTCGTTGCGGCCGACCTCATTCTGTCGGCCCGTGACGAGCACCCCCTGTTTGACAAGCGGCGGCATCCGGATCTGGTGTTGCAGCGGGCGTTGAGCCGTTACCAACGGCGGCTCATTCCCCAGATTTCGCGTGTCAACACGAAGTTCATGGTGACGGAACTCGAGACCGCGTTGCCGCTTGCCGACTTCGACGCGGGTATCACCCTGCCGGACTACAGCTATCCCGTGAATGCAGAAGTGCAAACACCGGGGTCCGTGCAGGGAGAGAATAGGAAGTTCACGGCGGACATCATCTCACGGGAAGCACGGTTCCGGTACGATCTCGCTGTGTATGTCTGGAACAACACGCTGTACCTGACCGGGCAGGCCGCCGACTGGCAAGGATTTACGTTCGTGCGGTTCTACTACGTGGCGGAGGTTGACCCCCTCACCACGTTGACCGGTGCCACCGGGACGTTGGTGGTCCCGAACGCGGCCGAGCCATGCCTGGTCGCGTACCTGTGTCACTTCATGGCGAAGCGGACACAGAAGACGGAGGACGTCGAAGCCCCCGACCGGCGCGCATTCCGCGGGGAGTGGAAAGACGCCGAGACGGACTTCCTGGACCAGATGAGTACGCACGTGCAGGCGGAAGTGAGCGTGATCCGTGACGTATTCTGACCACGGGAGGACTTAGTAAGACAATGACGCAACTGGCGGCAGAGAAACGCACAATACCTTTTGGCTATTGCCATTGTGGCTGCGGGCAACGAACCAAGTTGGCTCTGCAAACTCAGACACGGAGCGGTTGGATCAAGGGCCAACCGCAGCGGTATCTGTATCGTCATTATAGGGGAGACTATCGCCCGAAACCGTGGAAGCACCAACCCAACGTCGCTGCATTCTCTGGATACCCTGTCGAGCCAGAGGCCGCCTACTGGGCTGGGTTCATTCTTGCAGACGGTAGCGTCCGCAACCCGCGCAGGGGCGGTCGTGGGCGTGGCGCCGGTGCGGTTCTCGATGTGCAGTTGCACGATCGTGACACTTGTCATCTGGAGCGAATGGCAAGCTACGTTTGCCCGACTGCTGAGGTGCATCCATGTGCAGGGAGGTCAGCCGTCCGGCTGATCGTTCCTGGAATGGCGTTAGTCAAAGCGCTCCGGCGATTTGGTATTGTGCCACGCAAGTCCTATGGACATCCGATCCCATCGCTCCATGACTCCGAGGTCGCACCTTTCCTCCGCGGGTTCTTCGATGGAGATGGGTGTGTAGGGGTCTACGAGCAAGACGGCCTTCGTTACCCTCATTGGATTCTCGTTGGACGCCGGGACTGGTTGTGTGTTGTGCGAGACCTGTTAGAGCCAGTAGCACAAAGTCAAGGTTCGCTCTGCATGCAAAAATCAGGCTACACGGGAAAACCGTCGGTGTCTCGACTCAGTTACGTCGGTCGGGCTGTTCCCCACATCCTGCGATTCATCAATGGGAGTCCGCGTCTCGCCCGCAAAGGCGCTGTTGTGGATTCCATCATACAAGGGATTTTCTAATGCCCCGATCGGAAACCTACAATCGGTACATGGCGGCGTTCGATCCGACGAAGCGGCGTGCCGATGAGGCGCAGGATTTCTACCTCGAGGGTGCCACGGGTTTTGATCCGACGGAGGCGTTGGAGCGGTACGGTGGCGCAGCGTACAACGACTTCAGCCGGAACCTGTCTCGCCAGATGGAAACATTGAGAGGTAATGCGGTCGGCGCCGGCCGACTCGATACCGGGTTCCAGACAGAAGACGAGGATCGCGTCGTCACCGATCTCGCCGAGCGGTATCAGGACGACTTGGCGCGCCAGTCTCTCGGGGCCACGTCACTCGAGCTGCGAAACCTCCAAGGCGTTGGTGCCTACGGGGCGGGTCGCGAGAACACGTATCTCGATCTCATCTCCGGCCAGCTCGACCGCGAGACGGACGAGCGGAATTCGAAGAAAAGTCTCCTTGGCAAAGTGCTGGGCAGTCTTGCCGGTGTTGCTGGCCGGTTCGCCGGGGCTGGAGGATAGGAGACGTCCATGGGATGCTTTAGCCCTACGGTTCGCAACGAGGCGTTCGATCTAGGCGGCATCCTCGATCAGCTGGCCGGTAATTACTTCGGCGGCCGGCAGCAGAAGGAGGATCGCCGGCGCGTCGTACGTCAGGAACGGCGCGAGGACGAGGCGGACAACCGCTATCTGCGCGGCTTGCGGGCGGCCGATCTCGCTGAGCCAGGTGCTCGGAACCTTGCGGAGTATCTGGGGGACCCGCAAGCCGCACAGATAACGCAGGAGAGTTTGGCGCAGATAGGGAACGCTGCGGAGCCGAACGCGCCGATCGCCTTCGAACGCCCAGCGCCCACACAGGTCGAGCTTCCCGACGGCTCTTTCATCACGGCACAGGAGCGTGCTCCCCACGTCACGGCCTCTGGTATCGTCATGGATCCCCAAGCCGCACGACGCGAGCAGACGCTCTCGACCGTGCTGGACGAGCAGCTCCGGCGGTCGTTTGATAAGCCCGCCGAGACGGCCGAAGAGCGGGCAGCGCGTCTCGAAGCTGACGAGCGGGCGAGAGTGTCTGGTAGGCGACTGACCCCCGAACAACGAGGTGAGGACGTCGCACACGCCGGCGATCTCGCCGACGCCCGACGCGCACCAGGGAAGCCACGCGAAGTTGCCCCCCCCACCCTCTCGGCAGCCTTGAGTGCGATCAAGGAGCTCTACGGCACATGGGATCCCGACATCGGGGACTACACCTATCCGTTCGACCCCGACCAGCGCCGCGAAATCGTTGGAGGGTTATCCGGCGTCGAGTTCCCAACAGTAGAAGGACCCACACCCGACCCAGTGCCACCACCAGAAACACCGGAGGCAAGCATCGGATTCTGGGACAGTTTCCGCAACAAGTTCGTTCGCGGCCAACCGTATCCAAAGGATACCGCTGCAACGCCGCCTGATAGTGCGTCCGCACCAGCCGCACCAGCTTCGCCAGCGGTCAGTACCGATCTAACGGCAGCGCAGACGCAGGAGATGGCAGCGAAGGAATGGGAGGCACTCGTCGACGCAGGCACCGACCCGGACGAGGCGACCAGACTCCTCCGCGAGAAGTACGGACTCCCCGGTGAGCAATGACAACCCCGTTGCAAGATCCGAAGTACCGCAAAGAGAACCCGTTTGCTCTCAAGTTCACTGACGAGCCGGAGCAGACGTACAGCCCTGACAATCCGTTCCATACGCCTGTAGGGCCGCCCGACCCTGGGCCGTTGGCCGAGCCGCCAGCGCGGATTGCCATCGTCGATCGCCCGCCTCCGGTTACCGATGAGGCGTTCCGCGAATTGCTCTCCGAGTTGCAGCCGTCGGTACCACGGCCTGAGCCACCGCCGACGCCACCTACGCTCGAGGAGATCGCCGGGCCTGTGACCAGCCCGATGGCGCGCGACGCCACGGCGGTGCAGTTGCGGGAGAAGCCACATCCGGAGATTGGTGGGACGCCCGAGTCAGGTGGGTTGAAGCGTTTTGCTAAGGCGGTCGGCCCAGCTTTCCGCGAGCGCGTCCTGATGGACCAGCGGCCGGTGGAAACGGTGCGACGGAAGCAGGAACGCTTAGAGCAGCGCGTCGAAGCCGGGAACATCGTCGTAGACCCGGAAGACTTCGAAGTCGATCTCGCCACCCAGCTCGGCGACATGCTTGGTGGATTGGCCGATCCGACGATCCTTGTGCCGTTCATTGGCGGTGCGAAAGCCGCGATGACCGTCATCACGGCCGCGGCCAAGAAGGGCATACCGCTCGCGAAACGCTTCCTTCAACTCGCCACGGCGAACGAGACCGCCCCGATCGCCCAACGTGCCTTGTCGAGTGCAGTCCGTGCGTTCGGAACGGCAGGGACGGGCGCGGCTGCTGCGGAGACCGTGCAGAAAGTTGGCCGCGAGGGAGAGTTACCGACGCCAGGTGAGGCGGCTGCGGCGTTCGTGGGTGGTACGTTGACTATTCCGCCAATCGCCGCTGGGGTTGGCGCGCTCGGCGGCATGCTCGCACGGCTCCGGTTCTCGCAGTCCCGGGCGCTCCTCGCGCCGCGGGATGTCGTTGAGGTTGCCGATGCCGCGCGAGCATCCTCCCGACAGGCCCGCGGTGGACGCCTCGCACCAGAGGAGGAGATCGGCTATGCCCGCCGCATCCTCGGGCTGGGTGAGGACGCGACGGACACGGAGATCAGCGCGGCCTTCCGCCAGCGTGCCGCACAGTTCCATCCAGAGGGGTCTTCGCCCGACGAGGAATTATTCAAAGTCTTCAGTGAAGCCACGAGCGTTCTCCGCCGTGAAGCTCGCCCGCGTGCGGCAGCGGAAGCCGAAGCGCCCCCAACAGCGCGGGCACCAAAGCCGACAGAAGCAGCAGAGCCGCCCGCTCGTGCTCCAGAGGCCACGGTACCAACGACCGAGACCAGCCCGGACAATCCCTTCAAGCCGGGCGTCCGCCAGCGCGTCGCTGACTTCATCGATCCCGAACGCGCTGACCGCTTGGAGCGGGCCGAAGGAGAACGTCGATCGGCCGAGCGCGAAGCCGAGACCGACGAGCTGACCGGCCTGGGCAACAAACGGGCATTCCAGCGCGCGCGCGAGACCGCCGAACAGGATCCGGATCTCGAACTCGTGATCCTCGACATCAACAACCTCAAAGCCGCCAACGATTTGGTTGGTCACGACTTTGGCGATGAACGGATCACGCAGGCGGCAGCGGCCATCCAGCGTGCGCAGGCAGAGGCTGGCGTGCCCGAACGTGCCTTCCGCGTCGGTGGCGATGAATTCGTCGCGGTCGTCCCGCAGGGCACAGGGGCAGACATCGAGGCGCGAGCCGCGGAGCTCTACGGCGAAACTCCAGTCGAAGACTTCCAAGTGTCGTTGTCGGGGAGTGCTGGACCGACGTTCGCGGAGGCGGACGCGAAACTCCAGGAAGCCAAGCTGGCACGGAAGGGTGACGCGAGTTACCGACCGAGCCCGCCACAGGGCGTTGAGCAGCCCACTGCTGACGCGACCACTGAGGACTTCGTTACCGAAGCTGTGGTCACAGTGGACGGGCGAGAGTTCGGTGGGCCGACGCATGCGCAGGCCATTGCAGCCGCCATCGACGCAGGGGCGCTGGATCCCAAGCGACTGGAGGTTCGCAACCCCGAGGGCATCGACTCGGATCTTTTCCGGACGAACACCGGAGAACTCATCGACCGCTTCACCGCTTCAGAGCGGTTTGGTGGGAAGGCTTCGGCAGAGTCACTCGAAGAGGTGGGATTGCTTCGGGAGACACCACCACGTGGAGAACGGCCAACAGCTGAACCTGCAGAGCCAACCGAAGCCACGACACCAGAGCCCGCAGAAACCGCACCAGTTACGGAGGAACCCAAACAGCCGCGTGTCTTCGATTCCCTCGAGGACGTACCGGAAGGTGTAGAGACCAAGCGGCTCGCTGGTGGCCGCCGTCAGGAGATCATTTCCGAATCTGCTCCCTCAATTGAGGAGCCAAAACCGGAAGCGCCAAAGGCGACGCCAGAAGAAGTCGAGCCGATGGCGTATTGGCGCGAGCACCTCTTTAGAGCGCGGCAATACGCCATTGATCTCGGGATTAACGAGGAGATCGGCGCCAAGGGCGGCTGGACGAACCTCGATCAGATCGTCGACGCGATCGACAGACACCTCGCTGGCGAGGCTGCCCCTGGAGGGCTGACGCCGCCTGCCGGTTACCATCCCCGCAATATTCCCGGCCTCACAACGGAACAGCACGCACCGTTCCTCGAGCGTGCTCAAGTTGATGAGCTCGTCGCCAAAGGATTGAAGGATATTCCAGAAAACGTCAAGGTGACGCTCGACGATAAGCAGGGACGTCAACTGGAACGTATTCTCGACCCGCAGAAATATCCGGGCGTCAGTGGCAGGACGAAAGGCGAAGTGTCGCAGTGGTCCATCCCGTGGGTCTCAGAGGCCGGTGAGTCTGGTTTCGTCGACATACAGGTCACGGGCCACGGTGCCGGTTCTACGGTGACGTGGACACACAAGACGGGGTGGCCCGACGGAATTCGGAAGCCATGGGTGCTGCTCTCAGAGCCCGAACAGCAGGCCATTCATGACGAATTGGAGGCAGGGACCGTTGCGCCAACGGAACCAGCTCCACAGATTTCGGCTGAGGAGGGTCCCGATGCCACAATACCGACAGCTCCACGAGGACAGCCTCCGGCAGAACCGGCCGGAGATGTACAACGAGCTGAAGAAGAAGGGGCAGCTCCGAGCCCACCTGAACACCGTCCAGCAACAGGCGACCGAACTCCACGAGCGCCTGCGAAAGGATCTCGCGAAGAGCCAGCCGTACAATCCGGTGGAGTGGAAGAACAGCCGGGAGGCGTGGGAGGCGTCGCTCGACCGGAGCGCGGAGGAGATCGTGCTGCAGGAGAGAGTGCTGGTACCGGACGCGGAGACGCAGGCAGCGATGCAGAACGGCTACGTGGACTAAACTACCGGGTCGATGACCCGAGTACGCTCAAGGCCGAGCGGTCCCCCAACCAAAAAGCCACCGACAACATCAGCGCCGTTCGACTCTTAAAGGAGATCGAGGCGCGCGGTACGCCCGCCACCCGGGCCGAGCAAGAGATCCTCGCCAAGTACACCGGCTGGGGGTTTGCGCCCCAGATGTTCGAGCCCTATCGGAATACGCCGTTTAAGAAGCTGGCAAAGGAACTCCAAGAGCTGCTGACGACGGAGGAGTACGAGGCCGCGCGGCACTCGACACCCAACGCGCACTACACGAGCCCGGAAGTCGTCATGGCGATCTGGGAAGCGCTGCGGCAGTTGGGCTTTACGGGTGGTCGTGTGCTCGAGCCGGGGATGGGCGCGGGGTACTTCCTCTCGTTGGCGCCGAAGGACCTGGCGGGTGCGACGAAGTTCACGGGCGTCGAACTCGACAACCTGACGGGGCGGATGGCGAAGGTGCTCTTCCCCGCAGCCGACGTGCGCGTCCAGGGCTTCGAGACCTTCCAGGTTCCCGATGGCTTCTACGATGCGACGATCGGCAACGTGCCGTTTGGCGACTACAAGCTCCACGATCCGAAGTACAACAAACACAAGTTCAGCATTCACGACTACTTCTTTGCGAAGGCACTGGATAAGGTCCGCCCGGGTGGCGTGCTGGCGTTCATCACCAGTCGCTACACGATGGATCGGCAAAGCTCGTCCGTCCGGAAGTATCTCGCCGAGCGTGCCGATCTCGTTGGGGCCATCCGTCTGCCGAACACAGCGTTCCAGAAGGTCGCCAACACCAAAGTCACGACGGATCTCATCATCCTGCGGAAACGCCATCCCGGAGAGCCCGTTGGTGGAGCCGTATGGACCGGACTGCGCTCGGTTGATGGCATCGAGATCAACGAGTACTTCGCCGATCTCCCCGAGATGATGCTCGGCACGATGGAACTGACGGGCACCCAATATGCCGGGCAGGAGCCGACCCTAGCGCCGCGCGAAGGCGATCTCTCCACGCAGCTGGCCGAGGCGATCGACCGCTTGCCCTCCGGTCTCCTCGACAAGCCGGTTGCGATCCCGACCGACATCAAGTCGCCCGAGACGATCTTGGCTCCGGACACCGTGAAAGAAGGCGCGTTCGTGGTGGAGGGCGGGAAGCTCACCCGTCGCTTGCGGGGGGAGATGGTGCCGGCGCAGACGGCCGACGGCAAAGTGTTGGTCGGGAAAACTGCGAGCCGCGTAAAGGAGCTGGTCGGTATTCGGGATGCCGCGCGCGCCGTATTGACCGCGCAGTTGCAGGACGCTTCCGATGCGGACATTCGGAAAACCCAGCGCGAGTTGCAGAAGCTCTACGATCGGTTTGTGAAGAAATTCGGGCCGATCAACAAACGATCGGGCGTGCGACGGATCAACCTTGAGGGATTCCGCGAGGATCCCGACGCTCCGCTCGTGGCAGCCTTGGAGAACGTGAACGAAGACAAGGGCACGTTCACGAAAGCCTCGATCTTCACCGAACGGGTCATCCAACCCCCCAAGCCGATCGAATCGGTCGACAAACCCGAAGATGCGCTGGTTGCGGTGTTGAACGAACGGGGCCGTGTGGATCTCGCCCGTATGTCTGAGCTGTCTGGTCTGAGCGAGGACCATCTGATCGAAGCGTTGGAAGGTCAGATATTTGAGGATCCGGATACGGCGAAATGGGAATCGACAGCGCTCTATCTGTCCGGAAACGTGCGGGCGAAACTCGTCACCGCACGCGGCGCCGCCCTGGCCGACGAGCGATTCCAGAAGAACGTCGAAGCGTTGGAGGGTGTGCAGCCGGAAGACCTTCCCCCGTCACAGATTGAGGCCTCGCTCGGCGCGCCGTGGATTCCGCCCAACGACATCGCCCAGTTCATCGCGGATCTCATCAATGACGGCAACACGGGGCGCGACGTCCGTGTCTTTCACACACCAGCGTTAGCTGAGTGGCGCGTTGACGTTCAGAGTTACATCGCGTCTCGACCACGGTCCAGCAAGGAATGGGGCACCGACCGCGCACCCTTGCCCAAGTTGGTGGACGACGCGCTCAACTTGCGGGAAACGAAGGTCTACGACCGAAGCGCCGACGGCACGAGCACCCTCAACGCCAAAGAGACCGTAGCCGCGCAGGCCAAGCTCCAGGAGATCAAGGAGCGATTCCAGAAGTGGCTGTGGGAAGATCCGGCCCGAGGCAAGCGGCTCCATCGCGAGTACAACGACAACTTCAACAATCAGGTCCCGTTCCGCTCGGATGGGAGCCACATGACGTTCCCGGGGATGGCGCAGATCGTCAACGGGAAACCCTTCCAGTTCCGTCCCCATCAACCCAACGCGATCTGGCGTGCGTTGCAGACGGGCAACACGCTCCTCGCCCATGTCGTCGGTGCGGGCAAGACCGCCGTGATGGTGTCGACGGGGATGGAGGCGAAGCGTATCGGCCTGGCGCACAAGCCGCTCTACGTCGTCCCGAACCACATGCTGGAACAGTTCACGAGGGAATTCCTGCAGTTCTATCCTGCTGCACGGGTCCTCATGGCGACGAAGGAGGACCTCGCCAAGGATCGGCGGCAGGCGTTCATGGCGAAAGTCGCGACGAACGACTGGGACGGCGTGGTGATGACGCACTCCAGCTTTGGGAAGATCCCGATGTCGCCGGCGTTCGAGGAGCAGTTCCTCCGCGAGCAATTGGAGAGCTTACGTGAGGCGTTGATTGAAGCCAACGACGCGCAACTTGCAGCAGGAGGCCGTGCCGCACGGTCCATTACCAAGCGTATCGAGAAGTCCATGGCGCGCCTCGAGGTCCGGCTGAAAGAGTTGGAGGCGCGCGAGGCGAAGGACGACCTGCTCTCGTTCGAAGAGTTGGGCACCGACATGATCTTCGTCGACGAAGCGCACCTGTTCAAGAACCTGTATGCACCGACGAAGATGCAGCGGGTCCAGATGGGCGACGCCAAGCGCGCGATGGACCTCTACATGAAGACCAAGTACATCGACAGCCTGACCCCGGGCCGTGGTCTCGTGTTCGCCACCGGCACCCCGATCAGCAACACGATCACCGAAATGTTCACGATGATGCGCTACCTCATGCCGCGCGGTCTAAAAGAACGTGGCATGGAGCACCTCGATGCGTGGGCAGCGGGCTTCGGTGACGTCGTGACGCAGATGGAGCTGCGGCCGGAGGGTGGGTTCCGGATGCACAGTCGGTTTGCCCGGTTCAGGAACGTCCCCGAGTTGGCGCAGATGTTCCGATCGGTGGCCGACGTGCAGACCGCCGACATGCTCAAGCTTCCGCGGCCCACGATACGCGGTGGACAAGCCGAGGTGGTGTCAGCCGAGCAGAGCGAAGCCCTGGCGAACTACCAGAGGGTGCTCGTCGCGCGTGCCGAGGCTATCCGAGGACGGCTGGTCGAACCGGAGGTAGACAACATGCTCAAGCTCACCGGTGATGGCCGGCGAGCTGCCCTCGATATGCGATTGGTCGATCCGAACGCCGAGGATCTGCCCACGTCGAAGGTGAATATCGCCGTGGATCGAATCCATGGCATTTGGGAAGAAACGGCCAGCAGCCGTCTGACGCAGATGGTCTTCATCGACCTGTCGACGCCGAAACCGAAAAAGGCCGCGGCCCCGAAGCAGCCGAAGGGGATGCAGATATGGACCCACAAGGGGTACGTGAACGTCCCGACCGCCAAGCCGGTGACGTTTGAAGGCTTCGAGGAATTTCAGTTCGTCGTCCATAAGGGGATCGAGCGCAAGGGTTGGAGTGTCACCGAACTCTCTAGTGGGAATCGTGTCGCCGAGGGCGCGACGATGGCCGAGGCCAGCGAGACCGCGGAGGAGCGGCTACAGACTTTCGGTTTAGAGAAAACGAAAGAGGCCGTCCAGCGGGGAGTCACCGAACGGGCAAAGAAGGATACCGGGCCTCCAGCAGAACTGCCGCCAGAAGTCGAAAGCGACTTCAGCGTGTACGGTGATATGAAGGAGAAGCTGATCGGTCGGGGAATTCCTGCGAAGGAAATCGCGTTCATCCATGACGCCAAGACCGATCTCGCCAAAGAGCGGCTGTTCGAATCGGTACGCCAAGGCAGCGTCCGCATCTTGCTCGGCTCGACCGAAAAGCTCGGCATGGGGACGAACGTCCAAGATCGCTTGATCGCCATGCACCACCTCGACGCGCCCTGGCGGCCGTCGGACATCGAACAACGCGACGGCCGGATCCTCCGCCAGGGCAACATGAACGATCAGGTGGAGATCATCCGGTATGTCACGGAAGGCTCGTTCGACGGCTACATCTGGCAGCTGCTTGAGGTGAAGGCGCGTTTCATCGACCAGGTGATGCGAGCCGAAGCGGGTGTCCGGAGCGTCGAAGATGTTGACCAGCGCGCGCTTACGTTCGCCGAGATTAAAGCGATCGCGACCGGCAGTCCGCTCGTCATGGAGAAGGCGCAAGTTGATGCTGACGTGCAGCGACTCTCTTCCCTTGAGCGGTCGCACGTCGATCGACAGTTCCGTACGCGACAAGACCTGGTCGTCATTCCGGAGCGCCGGCACGCGCTTGAAACGCAAGTGGCGCACTCCGAGGCCGACGCCGAGAAGCTGCTCGATCGGAGCGGGAAAAATTTCAGCATCACGCTCAAGGGCCAGACGTATACGGATCGCAAGACGGCTGGGGACGCCCTGCTCAAGTTGGTCCTGGGTGTCGTGAAGAACCCAACAGTCGACAGTGGGGCACGTTCGCCGGGTTGCCATTCTTCGGAGGCCAGGGTGTCGGGAACGTGTACGTGCATCTGGAGGGTGAGGGTCAATACGGAACGAAGATTGGCTACGGCTCCACCGCCCTCGGCGCGATGCAAGCCGTCGAGTATCTTCCGCAGCGTGTCGTCCATTTTGGCGAGGGCGCAAAGGAGGCGCTTAAAGAACTCGACCGACGCGAACGCGACCTGAAACGCCTGGTCGATCAGCCGTTCGATAAGGCCGACGAGCTCGCGAAGCTCATAACCCGTCAGAAAGAAATCGACAAGCTGCTCGATCTCGACAACCAGCAGAGCGACGTCGACGGTGCGGAAGTCGTCGACCCCGAGGCACCGGCACAGGGGGAGCCGAAACAGGAACCTGAGCTGCTCATGATCGAGAAGCAGGCGATCGACGCCCCCGCGATGGAAGCCGGGGAGGCGGACGCTACGTCCCTTGGCGACATCCTCCTCGAGCAAGGGCTGGCACCTCCGGTGGATCTTGAGATGCCGCCACAGGAGTACGGCGCGACCCTCTTCGACCTCGCCCGACAGATCGAGACGCCGGCGCGGTACAAGCATCTCAAGCAAGCCTACGGGCGCTTCCAGCCGGAGGGCACCGAGGGTCGCGTCGAAGTGCTCGACGTGAAGAACACGTTCGCCCTGGCACACGAGATCGCGCACGGGTTCGACTATCGCATGAACGGAGACGCCTTCCCTTCCTCGATCGGCGCGCGGTTCACGGGTCATGTCCCGAAGGGGATCAAAGAGGCGGCGCTCCGGCAGGAACTCGTGAGGGTGACGCAGGCCATGCGTCCGGTCGAAGGGGGTCCGAACAACCTGTCGCCCTACCGACGGAAGCACACCGAGTTGATGGCCGACTTCTACGCGATGGTGTTGTTGGATCCTGATCGCGCCGCGAGCCTCGCACCAAACGTCACCGAGGCGTTCCAGAGCCTACTCAGCACGAAGCCGAAGCTCCAGAAGGCCATACAAGCCGCCCTCCAGCATCGTGGAGAGCTTGGGGCGGAGCGCGGCATGGAAGAGATTCGACCGGTCGGCCAGCCGACGAGTCTGATTCCCGAGGACATCGAGGGCGACTACACCGATGCGGTGAAGGCGCTTGTGAAGGGCGTCTCGCGCACCTATCGGCTCAGAAAGACCGAAGCGGGCAAGTCCGCGACGCGCTGGGAAAAAGTGTTGAAGGACAAGGAACTGGAAGACATCGGGGCCGCGGTCGAGAACATCGGCAACCTGCGAACGGGGGAATCGGCAGAGGACATTCGGAAGCGGCTCACACAGCCTCAGCGCAAAGTGCTGCGGGAGTACCGACTCGCGCAGGAGCATCTGCGTCAAACGCTCAACGAGTTTCTCCGCGACATCCATGGCGACGACTACATCGCCTACGTGGAGGACTACCTCCTGCACGTGTACGTGCGGAATGAGAAGATGGCTCGCAGGTTCGCGGCGCGGTGGGCCAAGAAAGTGCCGAGCGCCAGGGCCCGGCGGTTCCCTACGCTGCAAGAGGCGGTCGAGGCCGGGTTCACACCGCTCACGCAGAACGTCGCCAAGTTGCACAAGCTCTGGGCGGAGATGAATTGGCGTGGAGCGATCAACCAGCGGTTCGTCTTCGAGTTGAAGAACATGGTCAACGCGGATGGTCTGCCCGTGCTGATGAAGCGGGCGCAGGCCCCTCCGGACTGGCCCATCGTGGACCACCCGGCGATTCGCAAGGTCTACGCCCGCAAGCTCTCCGATGGCACGATGGAACTGTGGCACGGTGGGGCGGCGGTGGATCCGGTGGTCTACAAGTTCACGCGGCAAGTATTCGAGGAGCCGTTCAACGGACGGATCATTCGGACGGTGGAGACGTTCAATGCCTTTGCCAAGACGGCCGCGTTGTCCTTTTCGCTCTTCCATCACTGGGCGCTGACCGAGTCCGCCCAGGCGGCCTTGGCTCGAGCGTTCAATCCCCTCCGTGGTCTGGTGCTCGCGGAACGTGGTCTCCGGGGCGGCAAGGTCGTTGCACCGCACCGCGAGGGTCTCCGGATCATGGAGAACGAGGACTTTCAGCGGGACGCCATCCTCCACGGGCTGAACGTCGACCCGATTCCTGATGTCATGGCCGGCAGAGTCCTCCGGTCGCTGCAAGAGGCGGAAGTACGTGTGCGTCGCCATCCAGTGCTCGGCAAGATCCCCGGCCTCGACGTGCTCATCCGCAAGGCGCGGCATTTCAAGGAAGGCTGGGACGACCTGTTGTGGGGGCGGTACTACACGGGCCTCAAGTCCCTGACGTACTACGATCTCGTGAAAGAACAGATGGCGCGCATGCCCGAGGACGCGACGCCGGCGAGCATCCGAGAGGTGAAGGAGAAAGTGGCGATGCTCGTCAACGACATGTACGGGGGGCAGGAGTGGGAAGGACACTTTTTGCTGACGCCGAAGGGCCGGCAGATCGTTCACTTACTCATGCTCGCACCAGATTGGACGTTGTCGAATTTCCGCGTCGCCGCCAAGACGCTGGCTCCCGGGACGGACCCGCAGACCCGGAAGCTGCTCATTCGCTATTGGCGGAACATGTTGCTCGCGGTGTTGGGCTTCATCGCGACGGCGAATCGATTCTGTGGCGGGAAATGGTCGTGGGAAAACGAGCCCGGCCACAAGCTGGACATCGACGTCACCTGCATCATGCGCCGCCTGCCCTGGACCAGCGAAGCGGAAAAGGAAAGCGGACGCCACTGGTACATCAGACCAGGAAAGCAGTTCCGCGAGGTCGTTCGCTATCTCACCGATCCGGTGAGCATTCTCGGGGCGAAGACGAGCCCAGCCGCACACATCGCGACGGAGCAGATAACCGGTCACCAGTCTGGACAGATCGGCTGGGAAATGCCGTGGGCGCGCGAAGAGATGGGCTGGTACGAAAGTCTGCCGTCGCGACTGGTGTCCGTCATGGAGAAGTTCCAGCCGTTCGCCATTCGCGGTAACAACTTCGCCTTCACGTTCCCGATGAGCCGCGGCATGAGCTGGTACAAAGCCCAGAAGTCGTACGAGCGCATCATCCAGGCGCAGGTGGATCCGTCGCCCTACCGGCGCCTCATGCCGGGCAAGGATGCCGAGCGACTGAAGAAAGAGATTGACGCCGCCGCCGCCATGAACGGCCTCGATCCGAAGGACCTCTACAAACAGGCCAACACGATGGTGCGCACTAAGTACTACGGCGAGTTCTGGAGAGCGTTGGACGACAGTGACATGAAGGACGCTGAACGTCTTGCGGAGATCCTCGTGCAGCTTGGGGTGACGTCGCAAAGCGTCGAGTCGAGCGGTGAGCGCCGCGGCGTGAGCCCAGAGTCGGTAGGTGAAGCGCGACAGATGTTCCCGACGCCACGCCGAGGACCACGCCCACCACGACGACCACGCCGGCCAGCGAGGCGTTGATGCAGTGTTAACCTCTGATCCTACAAAAGGGGCATTCTATCATGGGAGAAATCGCGACTTTCGCTGTCATCGGCGGGTTGGTGGTCAACTTCCTGGCAATCGGGACGGCGATCTGGAAGATGGCCTATTGGACTGCGCGCGTCACGACGGTCCTTGAGGGTCATCAACGATACCACAAGGAGCACTTTACTCACGCCCGTGACATCGAAACACGCCTGTCTCGTCTCGAGGGCGCACGTCTGGAGGAATGATGAACGCTCAGCACACCCAGGCGGTGATGTCCGCGATACCGCCCGACAAGAAACCCGGGAAGGTCAAGAATACTATTCTCGGCGTCCTGCTCGTGATCTTTGGAATCCTCCTGTCGGTGGGAGCGTTCGCGATCGTGTTGACGCTCCGGATGTTTGACAAGTGGATGTTGGTCCCGTTGGTGCTCGGCGTGTTCATGGTGATGAGCGGTGCGCACGTCTGGAGTGGCGAACTCGTCAGCGCGTCCGTGAAGGACGTGACGACACTGGTCCAGTTTTGGAAAAAGAACAGTTCGTGAGCGACGTCGATTTCGATCGCGCGTTGGTATTCGTCTTGAAGATGGAGGGCGGCTACGCGAACGATCCGGCCGACCGCGGCGGCGCGACGAACTACGGTGTGACCCAGAAGAATTACGACAAGTGGAGTACCGCCCAAGGTCTCGAGACCCGCGACGTGAAGCTGATAAGCGACGACGAGGTGCGCGTGATTTACCGAACGCAGTACTGGCAGCAAGCGCGCTGCGATGATCTGCCCTGGCCCATCTGTCTCGTGCACTTCGACGGCTACGTCCAACACCGCCCGCGTCCCGCGTCACAGATCCTCCAACGCGCCACCAACTACGTCGCCCGCGAGCCTCTCCGGATCGACGGCATGGTGGGACCGATGACTATCGAAGCCGCGCGCCGGCAGGATCCGAAGATGCTGGCTCGGTCAATGGTGATCGAGCGCCTCTTCTTCTACATCAAGATCGTCGGGCGCAATCGCACGCAGGCGAAGTTTCTCACCACGCTGTGGCGACTGCGGATGCAGAAGCTCATCAAGGCGGCCCTCGCCTAGACTTGCGTGAGTCGGCCCCGCCCCGTGAGGAGCCAGTGACCGGAGACCTCGAGAATGTCGGGTAAGATCATGAGGATCTCGGCACGCGGGAGGTACCTCCCAGCGAACCAATCCGACACCGTCGACGCGTGCACGCCGAGAATGGTGGCGAGCGCCGCCTGGGAGAGGCCAACACGCTTGGCGGCAATCCGGAGGCGGTCAGGGAAGCCGGTCACCAGCCACTGCTATGAAAAGGCCCCTCGACCATGTGGTCGGGAGGCCATTTTCGTTAGTGTGACAGCAGTCACACCAGGCTTGCTAACCCTGCATGCAGTATCGGCTTCGGGTGGGATGCTGTCAAACATGTCCGGACCACCCGTATGTCCTTCTAGCCCAAAAGCGTGTATTCTATCGGTTGATATGCCCGTGCCGGCCGACGGGACGGTGTCAATGGCAACCGCACATCCGAGGACGAGGACATGACCGTTGACCGATTCGTCACCTTCAGCTTGAGCGACATTCAAGCGCTGTGTTTCCAGTGCAAGAACGCGGAGTGCGGCGCACGGCTCACCGTTCCACCGGACAAACTCGACCTCGGCGTGCTGGATGAATGTCCCTCCTGCCGCCGGGACTGGTGGCGCAAGACTGAGGGCGCGAAGGGGATGGGATTGCCCACCGGCGCCACCCCGATGGTCGCGTTCCTCAAAGCCGTGTCCCATATTCGACTCGCCGAGGATAACGGGTTCCTTGGATTCACCCTGCTCCTCCAGTTTGACGATCCGAGTAGCTGAGGACGAGGACCATTGACCTTCGAACATCTCATTGTCGTCAGCCTTGGGGACATCAGGGCCGTCATTCTTCGGTGCAACCAGTGTGCAACCCGTGTGGCGGTCTCGCCTGACCAGCTCGACGAAGTGACCCGCATCATGGAAGATTGCCCGGCGTGCAAACACCACTGGTGGCCGACCGACGCGGCGAAACTCATGTCGCAACCGGTGGTATCGTGCGTCGCGTTTCTGCGAGCGCTGGAACAGATGCGCACGGCCGAGACGAGCAAAGACGTGGGCTTCACGCTCTCGTTGGAGTTCGAAGAGCCGAGTAGCTGAGGCCACGACGGTTGTAGGCGCCATTAGTTCAGGTTCGGAATGGTCAGCCTTTCCCGCCCGATGTTGTCCGAAGGATTGAGTTCCGGCGTGGAAACCAAGTCCAATGAAACCGTGTCCGCTGCCATCACCCTCAGGAGTGCCCAGTAGACGCCCGGTTTGATGCGGTCGTGGTTGTAGTAGTAACTCGTGCCGCCGACTCTCTGTCTAATCCTATAGCAGCAACCACCGCCACGTGCTATGTCGTCGGCCGACAAGATGCTGTCCTGGGAAAGGAAATGATCGTACCGATAGCCGCCTGGTGCGGGCGCAGTGCCGTAGTCATATACCATGAAATCGGTTTCAACATAAAAGCCTCGGTCCCCCCACCATGTTCCGATCCCCGACTTGATGGCGAAGAGAACTACTCTCAGGTCGTGGCCCCGTTGAATCACTGTTCGGTCGATGGCGCTGCCGGCGTTGTTGTCTTCGATGGACTCTTCGACGAGCCGAGTCGCGTCCAGCACGACGATCACGAAGTAACTGCCCTCAGCGAAGTCGCCCGGAATACCATAAGAGACGTCGGCCGAGGTGGTTGCTCCCGGTCCGAGCGCTTGCGCATCCACGGTCCCGACGAGGGCATCATCGGGGCTCTCTTGCTGGTCGCTGGAGAGCAGAACTCTGTGGATGCCGCCGGCAGGAGCAACTGATTGGCCCTGGTTCTTGTAAGTGAACCGGATGTCGAGTTGCCGCTCCGGGGAGACAAGCTCCGGTGCTTCAACAGTGATAGGTACGAGGTCAGGTAGGAGGGGCGCATCAGGAAGCGCCTCAGGAGCTGTTGCCTCACCACACGACCAAAGAAGCATCCCAAGCCCCAACGCGGCGCCTTTGGCGAGGAATCCAACCGCGTTTTTGTCCATAGCCCTCCCCGTTCTTTCGCTTTTAGTTAGGCCACTGGGCGGCCCCACATGGCGTCACAGATGTATCCCGAAACGCGCCTCCGTTGCACCTAGTCTAGGACGCCCTTCCGGGAGGAGGTCCCGGCGAGTACTGTTCATTTCGGCGTCTGTTCGGCTACGATTTCCTTACAAGAGTCTCAAAAGGAGACGCTATGTCCCGGTTGTACAACGAGTTACGCGATGATCTGTACATGATCACCAAACCCGTTCCCGAAGCTGGCGCCCAACCGTTCGACTCACTAACGGTCGATCATACAGCGCAGCCTCATTTCCTCCTGCAACGGCACCTGGATGAGTACGACCTTCGGGCCATCCTTGATCGCGCTGCCCTACAGGTCGTTCCCGATAGCGTGTGGGACGCTATCCCGCCTCGCGCTCGGATTCGCCGCCGGTGGTGCCGCGTCGTCGCTGCGCGCCGCGCTTCCTCCGGACTTCTGCTGCTGTAAGACCGCTTTCCCCAGCCGTCATCTCCCCTTCCCCGAAGGCCAGCCAGTTTTTCGAAACGCCTAAGACCGCCGCAATGGCGGGGACTCGATGAGGCTCTGGCAACCCTTGGCCTTGATACCAGCGCGATATGGTAGCAGACGTCACCGGCTTCTCACCCAATTGCTTTCCAAGCCTATCGGCCAACTCCTTTTGCGGCATGACCTTACCTCTTGGCCGATCAGTGCGCCGAGCTTCCGATTCTAGGGCCTGCCACAGACGGTCATAGAAGGCATCCGCAAACTTCCGAGCCGGTGTTTTCTGTTTTCTCTTTTCTCTTGACAAATCACGTCCTACGAGAATATCTTCGTTTCACATGAAACACCCACACAGTATGGGTGTGGCCAATCAAGAAGGTTACGGCGCATGGAGCCTGTCAGCAACCAATCCCAGCGAATTCCCCTCCCAGAGGCATGCAACCGACTCCGGATGTCCCGGGACCAGGTCATTCTCCGCATCAACAAAGGAGATGTGGACGGGGGCCAGCATCTTGGGCGGTGGTTTGTCACGCTCGAGAGCATCGAGCGGTATCTCGCTGAAGCCGCTGAGGCCGCCAGTGCGCGATAAGCTGGCTGGCTCGATTCCCGGAAGCCACAGGGCGCATGTCTCGAGCCTTGACCACGAGATCGCTCGTCGCTGGGGTCGCCGTGCCAAGACGGTCAGTTGTCAGCGCACCGGCCGCGAGCGGGAACGTCCGCAGGTGAAAGTCGCCGAAGCTCTTGAGGTCTGCTTCGACCTCGGTGAGCGCGGCGCCGCCCATCAGTACCTACAACCCATTCGAGATGCGATCGCCTCGGCTCCTCCACCCGAACGCGACGCAGCGCTGAACTACCTAAGCGTATCGCAGGCGGTGCTCACACCCCGCGAGTTGCCGCGAGCGGCATAGCTCCCAAGGAGGAATCTCATGACGAAATCCTACGAACGTATTCGCACACGTCCCCGATGGACCAGGAAGGCCCAACGGGACCGGCACAACGCGAGCGTGCTACGGCAAAAAACACGACCGGTGCGCTACTTCCGGTGCTGTGCGACCTGCAACCAGGTCCAGCTCTCGCCCGATCAACGGCGGGACCGGCCCTCGGCCGCATGATTCGCCCCTGTTGTAGATGCGGGCGCGCGCTTTGGCGTCGTCGGTGGGGCCGTGTGTGGCGGCCCTGTTGGCGATGCTGGTTCAAGACAGCGAAGCGTGACCTCCCTCGACGGTGCACAGCAGCGATCGCTCGATGGTTCGGGATGAGCGGGAGTGTGTCGTGGTGAGCTTGCACCCGCCTTCGGTCGGCATCGGCTTCATCCTCGCCTGTGTGCTGAGTGGCATTCCCTTCGTGGCGATTTTCGTGGTCGACACGTGGCGCGCGCGCCGGAGGACGGAACGTCGCTGCATCGATTGCAAACGGTCCCACGGAGTCGACCCGTGCCCCGAGTGCTGGGAACTGGTCTGTGAGAAGTGCTTCGACCCCACGGAGGGGATGTGTCTCGCGTGTCCCGCGCGGGCGCGCAAGCGGCCGGTGTTCGACCATGAAGGCCACGAAATCAAACTCGTTGAGGTGAGATCATGACGGCAACGGCAACGGAAGTGACCGGCACGCTGCAAGAGCGTGCGAAGGAGGCGGTGGCAAAAAAGGCAAAACATGACAGGGAGTACCGCCAGGAGCAGCACGCCCGGCGCCAGCAGGACAACTGTGATGCTCTGGTCCGTGAAATGAAGAGTTTCGGAATCGAGATTACGGGGCGCGACATTAGCCTCGACGACGAGGACCCCTACGTGGCGGTGGACGGCCTCGTTTTCAGGTACCAGTCCGACAGGCACCGTCTCGTTCTCGTTCGACCCTGCAAAAAGCGTGAGGATTGCCAGGGGTTTGTCTACGACGTCCTCGGAATCGGAAGTGGACCGTACGCTTTGGAGTACCTCGGCCGACTGCTAGAACAACCAGCCGAGCACACCGAGTGTCAGGTCGAATACGAGGAGCGTGAACGGAAGCTCGAAGCACGACGGGCCGAAAAGACTCCATCGCCGACCGTGGAAGATCGATTCATCAGCGCGCTGCGCGAACTGATCCACGAAAGCAGTCCGGAGTTTTAGGTGACCGTCGTCGTCTGGCAGGTCACTACGCTCGGCGGGCGCATCGCGGCCGTAGCGCGGCCGTGGTCAGAGCTGCAGCAGGAGCCACATACGGTGGTGTAGGGCAAAAAAAACACCCCGCGAGTCCAGCCAACTCTTAGAGGAAAAGGACTGAACCGCGGGGCTCCAACCGGGGGAATCCCCGGCCTTGAGCCTGAAAGCTACGGAGTATCCAATGACGACACAAGCAATCCCCACGGCGGAACTGACACGCCAGTCCTGGCTGGAGCAACGACGGACGGGCATCGGCGGGAGTGATGTAGCCGCGATCTGTGGGCGGGACAAATTCGGCGGCACACCGGCCTCTCTGTACGACGATAAACTCGGCCTCGTTCCCGACAAGCCGCCCACGGCGGTGATGGAAGCGGGCCGCATTCTTGAGCCCACCGTAGCGGCGCTCTACAGCGAGGCGACGGAGCGGAAGATCCGCAGCCAGCCGATGCGGCGACACAAAGAGCACCCCCACATGATCGGCAACATCGACCGGCAGCTCCTCAACGATCCGCGTGGGCCCGGTGTCCTCGAGATCAAATGTCCAGGGCTCAAGGTGTTCTCTGACACGAAAGCCTACGGTCTGTCCCATGCCTACATCCTCCAAATGCAGCACTACCTGGAAGTGTTCGGCTATTCCTGGGGCAGCTTTGCGGTGTTCGGTCGCGAACGCTGGCAGCTCCTCCACTTCGACGTGGAGCGCGACACGGACATCGGCGCCTTCCTCATCGAAGAGGAAAGGAAGTTTTGGCGGGCGGTCGTGAACCAGGAGCGGCCCAGCGACGACGTGCCAGACCTCCCCGACCTACCGGAAGTAGCGGGCGAGGTCGTGGTGCGGACCGATGCGGAGTGGTTGGACGCGATCGCGAGAATGGCGGAGGCCAAGGGTCTCGCAAAGACCGCAGGGGAGCTGGAGACGGCCGCCAAGGACAGGGTGAAGACGTTGATAGCCGAATGGCCGACTACTGGAGAAGATGGTTACGGCATCCACGAGGGCGGTGGCTATCGGTTCTACCACCAGGAGCGTCCCGGCCGGGCGCAGCACGCGCAGACGGTCAAGGCGATCGAGAAAGCGCGACCGCTCGATCCGATGAAGGCCGTCGATGCTGTAGTAAAGGGATTACGTGACGTCCTGACTTACGAGTTTGCCGACGGAGACGTGGCGACCCAGGTGGCCGACTGGCTCCTCGACAGCGCGATCGACCTCGACACACTCAAGCGGGTCGGCAAGCCGTTCGCCCACTTCCAGGGTTACCCCCTCAAAGCCGAAGCCGAGGCCGAGTAATGGGGTGGTTTTTCTTCGGCGTCTTCTTGGTCGTCGTCGGTTGGGTGATCGGCTACGAGCGTGGTCGCGAGGATGGCCGGGTAGCCGAGCGCCGGAGTGTGCGATTCAGAGAGATGCCAGACAAGATCGAGCCGCGGGTCTGGCCCCCTGAAGTGACCTCCCATGCGCCAACGGGGTGGGCTCCCGACGGCGAGACGTACCGCCACTACGACTCGATCGACGAGCTGCTCAAGGATGGCTGACTGCCCGAAGTGCAAAGAGATGGCGGCGCTGTTCGCCGCGATGACCAAGGATGTGACGGACGCGATCGGTCGACGGTTGGAAAAAGTGGAAGAGACGCAGGACGAAATCATCAACGCAATCAAAGGAGCATCCAAATGAACGACCAAGCCACTGAACTCTCTACCCTACCGGAAAGAACAGAGGAACGCGGGCTTGAGAAGACCACGACAGCCGCGGTCGCGGCACAGGCGAAAGCCGCCATCGAAAGTCGCTACCTCATGGCGCTCCAGCGCCCGCGCAGTTGGGACAAAGTGCGCCTCGGTATCCTCGATGCCTGCAAGCGCCCGGTGTTTGCGGAGTCTGCCCGATACCAGAAGCCTATCGGCGGAACCAAGATCATCGGTCCCTCGATTCGCTTCGCCGAAGAGGCGATACGGGCCATGGGCAACGTCGTGGTGGAGTCAATGGCGATCTACGACGACGACAAGCAGCGTGTCGTGCGAGTGACCGTCACGGATCTCGAGGGCAACGTCTCGTATCCCCATGACATCGTGCTGAATAAGACGATCGAGCGCAAAACCGTCCGCAGCGGACAAGAGGTGCTCTCTAGTCGGACCAACACGAAGGGGGACGTGGTCTACATCATCGCGGCGACCGAAGACGATCTGTTGGTGAAACAGAACGCCTTCACGAGCAAGGCGATTCGGAACGCAGCTCTCCGGCTCCTACCGAGCGACATCCTGGAAGAGGCGATGGAGAGTGTGGCCGAGGTAGTGAAGAGCAGGGATAAGACCAACCCGGGCGAGGCTCGCAAACGGGTTATCGACCTCTTCCACCAGCGCGGCATCGGACCGGAAGACCTGGAGAACTATCTGCGGCATCCGATCGCACAGATGACGAACGCCGAGTTGGAAATGCTGCGCCAAATCTACACGGCCATCAAGGAAGGCGAGACCACCTGGGGTGATGTAATGGACCCGACGCTGACCGGCAACGGCAAAGAAGAGCAGGGTTTCACCAAGGCGCGAACGCAAGAACGCACCGACGAACTCAAAGAGAAGTTGGGCGTGAAGAATGGCAAGAACGGCGACGAGGCGAAAACACCCGCTGAGCAGGTCCAACAGATGGACCTAACGGCGGAGCAACAAGAAGAGAAGCGGATTCAGGAAGATGAGAAACGGATGGCAGCGGACAAGGACGCCGGCAAGTGATTGTCGGGGCACCACGACGTAGGCACCGGGCGGGGAATCCTGCACCTCCTATCACCTCGTGAGATTGAGCGTCGCGGGTGCAACAGGGTTTGTGAGAGGACCCTTCTCGGTGCTCTGCACCCGGCCCCTTTTGATCCACCACGAGAATGACGGGAGGCGGTGCTTGCAGAGAGGGCCCGGAGAGAGACCGGGACTCTTTGCCCGCGGCCGTTCCATTGGAGGCGCCGCCCCCGTCAACCGCTACGGAGGAAGCTATGACCGCAGCAGAAATCGTTGAGCGCGCCAAAGACGTCGTACAGTGCGAATCGGGCGTCGTGGGGGAGAAGGTCGTCCCCGAAGCCTCGTTTCGTCATGACCTCGGTTGCGACAGCCTCGACGAAGTGGAAATCGTGATCGCGATCGAGAACGAATTCGACATCGACATCGGCGACGAGGACGCAGAGAAGATGATGGCGTCCTTCGGCGCGCTCACAGGATACCTCACGGGCCGCCTAGCCACCGATGGGTAAGACGTCGATCGGCTGGACCGACGAGACGTGGAATCCCGTCACTGGGTGTTCGCACGTGTCGCCTGGCTGCGAGCACTGCTATGCCGAGGCGTTATCGCTGCGGCGCGGGTGGTCGAAGAAGCCATGGACGGCACAGAACGTGGCGGAGAACGTCGTTCTCCACCCCGATCGACTTGACTACCCGCTCCATTGGCGCGATCCCCGGATGGCGTTCATGTCGATGTGCGACCCCTTTCACGGAATGATCCCGTACGACTTCCTCGATCAGATGTTCGCCGCCATGGCCGTATCGCCCACGCACACGTTTCAACTGCTCACGAAGCGGTCGTCGTTCATGCGTGATTACCTGTCGCAAGACGGCATCGCCGGGGCGATCGCTGCCGAGACGGGCTCTGGTGTCAGTGGGAAACGGAGCTGGCCGTTCATCCGACCGGATGACATGGAGTGGCCGCTCCCCAATGTGTGGCTCGGGGTCTCGGTGGAAGACCAGCGCCGCGCCGACGAGCGCATTCTCAACCTGCTGGGCACGCCGGCTGCGGTGCGGTGGTTGAGCTGCGAGCCGCTCTTGGGACCGATCGACCTGATGAACTGGTTGCTGATGGAGCCGCCGGTCGATTGGGTCGTCGTTGGTGGAGAGTCCGGGCCCGGCCACCGACCGATGGATCCTGCGTGGCTGGAGGACATCGTCGAACAGTGTGGAGGGACAGCCACGCCCGTGTTCGTAAAACAAGATTCGGGACATCGGCCGGGGAAGCAGGGCCGGATCCCCGACGAGCTGTGGGCCTACAAGGAATTCCCTCGGCAACATGGTTGAGACCATCGTCCTGCCCGTGCCGCCGACCAGTAACCACTACTGGAAGTCCCGGGCGATCCGCGACAAGCACACCGGGAAGTGGCGCGGCACGATCTACAAGACGACGGAGGCGAAGGAGTACTGTGACGCGGTGCAGCGCGTCGCTCTTGCTGCCGACTTCATGCCGTACCCGAAGGGCGTGCAGGTGGTTTTTCACATGGTGTGGTATCGCGAGAACATGCGTGGTGACCTAATGAACAGGGAGAAGCCGGTAGAGGATGCGCTCCAGGGCGTGCTCTACGAGAACGATAGCCAGATCACGGCGAAGCACACGAGGTGGATACTCGACCGCGACCGCCCTCGCGTCGAGGTCTGTGTAACGCGGTTCGAAGAGGAGGCGGCATGAGCGGAGAGATTGCCAGCGACATGGTCACCGGCTTGGCCTGTTCGGAATGTGGGATCTACTTCAAAGAGCCCCACGGTTACCCCGTGGCCTGCAAGACGTGTTACGACGGTTTCGACGAAGCTGAGAAAGACGGAGCCAAGGCCCTCGGGATCCAAAGAGCGACAGGGGAGGAATTATGAAACGAGAAATGATCGCATGGGCGGCCGTCGGCGTCCTCGCGTTGGGCATTGCGCTGTTGTTCCTGCGACTGTCACACGTCGGCCGCGAAGTCGAGATCGCGAAGGCCAACGTCATCGCGGCGCATGACACGACGCGGAAGCACCTGGTGGGAGATAACCAGGGCCTGAGTCGGCTCGTCCAGCAGCGCGAGATTGAGATCAAAGACATCGGCGCGGTGCTGGGCGATACGGTCAAAGCGCTGACCAAGGCGCTCGAGGATCGCAACGTCGATTTCCTGGCGGTCGTCCAGGCCATGCAGATCGCATTCGAGGAAGTAACGGCTAGGAACGTGCAGCTCAACGCGGACATCACTACGCTGACGCGCGATGGCCAGGCCGTGCGGGTTGTGGCGCTCGACGTGAAGTCCGACGGCGTGACCGGTGACATCGACATATCGGTGCCGCTCGATTCGACCCAGGCGACGGAAATCGAATATGTGAAGCTGACAGTCCAGCCGTTCGATGTGACCTACGCGATTGGCTGCCAGGAGGGCAATGCGGTCATGGCCGTCCAGGCGCCGCAGCATATCACGTTGACGCTGACGCCAGGGATTGTCGACCCAGCCGTCTGCATTCCGCCAGGGACGTCGTTGGGGTGGTTCGGCGACATCTTCACCGTCAGCCCGAGCAACGTGCTGTGGGGGATAGCTGGAGCCCTCACGGTACTGCTCTTGGTGCGGTAATGAGCGGACAAAACACACAACGAGTCGAGTTTCGCCTGTCCATGCCCGGTGTCGCCTCATGGGACAGCAAGTGGAGTGGCGAGGGCAAGAACTACGTCATCGTTCGGCAGCCTAGCCCCGAGAACATTCGGAAGCTCGGTCTTCCACAGTCGTGGAGTTACGCATGGACTGACGGGTGGCGAGCGCAGGTGTCCGCCCGTCTCATGGCACCGGGCGAGCGGGCGAAGAAGTCCGATGGGTTCTGTGGGTACGACTGGATGGTAGACAACATCCAGCGCTGGGGCCGCATTGAGTGTCATTGCGACTGGAAGCCGAGCAAAGAGGGCTGGGAACGCTGCGTTAACTGCCAGACAGAACGGCGAGTGGCGGAGGTGAGTCAGTGAGCGGCCTTCCCCACGGACTTGACGACGACGTGACCTCGGAGCCAAAGCAGGAGTTCTCCGACGATATGCCGTATCCGCCAGGACACGAACTTGATTCGGTTGCCATGCCGATTCCCTTTGTTGCCGCCCACACCGAGGGAGAGGGTTGTGGATCAGCGGAATACGAGGTAGAGAGATTGACAACACTTCACCGCGAAGCCCACGCTGCACTTGACGGTTGTGGAGTTCCCCGTCGAGCCCAGAAGGGCGACGAAGACTACGACCTTGCAACACGTATCCGACTGCTCCGTCCGCCTGGTACGCCACCTGACGTGCCGCCACCCGAACAGCAGCGGTACGCCCTAATGGACGATAACAAGACCCAGGGCCAACGGCGCCTCACCAACATCCTACAAAGGTTGTTCGACCGTACGGATGACTTGTGGGCAGCATCACCAGAGAAAATTGCAGCGTGGTTGATAGACGTCGGGGTTACCATCGCCGCTGACGCCCCTAACTCTGACGGGCTGCGAGCCTTTGTAGAAGGGTTAATTCACGACGGTTGCGATTGTGAGTTCGGTGAACTTGGCGGCGAGAAGATTTCAACGTGCCTCGGTTGCTCTGCACGCGCCGCCCTCGCCACCAGCACCCCAGGAGACGCCAAAGACCACGAATGTAAATGCAAATACTGTCCTGATGAAGATGGGCACCCGGACGGATTTTGTATCTGTTTCGTTTGTGGAACTCGCATGGGCCTGACATCAAAACGCACCCCAGGAGACGCGCCGGAAGGACCGTGGGAAGTGCGCCCGTCCATAAAGTCGGTAACTGGTTCTGACTGGAAGGTGGAGGCATACGGTTTGCAGCACGGCTCCGGTGTGTTCTATGGGCCTATAGAATTGTGCGGTCCAGTCCGTGACACACTCAACCGAGAGCAGGAGGGGCATGACTGACTACGACCATGAGTTTCCACCAGACCCTCCAACGAAGTACACAACCGGAGGAGACCCAGACCAGACGTTTAACTCTGAACGTCCCGACCCTGCGCCCCCAGAGGAGGATGTGCCGGACTTTCCCTTGAATGTTGCCGAAGAGATCAAGGAAGCCTACCGTCGAGCCGCCCACACCGAGGGGGCCGTTTGTCGATGCGGAACACCGCGAGCACCGGAGGATCACGACGGCCCAAAGGCACACGCCGCAGACTGTCCTATTCGGATGGCCCACACGGAGGAAGGTCCACATACCGGACGGATGGACCTACATGACGAGTTGGATGAACGGTTCCCGTTTATTGAGGACTTCAAGCGGTTCTGTGCCCACACGGAGGCCCAACCTGACAACGCATCGCAGGGGTCTACGGTCTCGGGTGGTGAACGTCCCGAGCAGGTTGAGGCCCAACCGGATGCGTGGCGGTGGAGACAGTATCTCACACCTCTGACCGTGCATCCGTATTGGGGAGACTGGCAGCCTCAAAACACGGAACCACAGTTTGACGGTAACGCCGTGGTGGAAGTCCAACCCCTCTACACCTCTCCCCCCAAGGTCACGGAGGAGATGGTGGAGCGGACACCAGACGGTTGACCCATCTCGTGGCCTACCTCGGTGGTGTCTTGATGGGGTTTGTGCTGAGTTTGTCGGTGCAGAAGTACCGCGGCCCACCTGTGCGGTGGGTCAATGAAGAAGAGGAGGAAATTTGACTGTCTTGAAGATGGCACCCCGTGAGGACACCGTGCCCGAACCGCCTCCCGACTTGGGGCGGTTGATGACGGCCGAGGAGGTGGTGGCCAAATGTTTCAACGACACGGTCACCGTCAGTTGGGTGAAAAAGCACCTCAAGGCTGGACGGGTGCGGCTCGGCCACAGTACCGTACGGTGGTACGAGAAACCCGTGCGGGCATGGATCACCGAACAACTGGAGGCGGCGTCGTGAGCATCCGGAAGGTGCCGGGTAGTAAAACGTGGCGGGTTCGACGCTATGTCAAAGGCGTCGGGTCGATCGAGCGCGCCTTGAAGACGACCAAGAAGGGCGAGGCGCAGTATCGCGAGGCCGTGATTGTGAAGCTGATGAAGGCCGGCGCGTTGGAGACCCTACGTCTCTTCAAGAACGGCACGCTCGAGATCGAGGACCTAATCGACGCCGATCGGCACGGCCGGCTGGAACAGGTTGTCGACAACGTCCGCCTGCATCGCCCGCTCGAGGAGGCGATGGACGGGTGGTTCCCCCGGAGCGCCCCGGCGAAGGACAGCCGGCGGCGGTACGAGACGAGCTGGCGCCACTTCCAAGCGGTCGGGAAGGCCACGAAGCAGCTCAAACCCACGGCCAGCGTCTACCACCTCTCCCGCATCGACTACCACAAGATGCGTCACCACTGGGGAGCCTCGGACGCCGATTGGAATCGGGCGCGGGCCATGATCTCGAGCTTCCTCACGACCTACATGGGCCACGTGAGCCATGCGTTTCGGCTGGAGGTTGTGGGCCGGATACCACGCGGCCAGGAGCCCCGGGGCCGCATGCCCCAAGAGACCGCGGAGGACTTCTGGGGGGTGGTCATGGCGGCGCCAGCGCATGCCCAAGCGAGCTATGTCGCGATGGCCGTACTCGGGGTCGGCCCGAAGGAATACCTCGGTCTACGTACCGAGGATCTCAATGGCGAGCAACTCACCGTGACGGTCAACGGGACCAAGACGATCCACCGGCAGAGGGTGGTGGCGGTGGATGAGCGGTTCTGGGGATGGATCGAGCGGGCTGTTCCGAGCCAGCTCCAGTATCGGTGGCTCGGCATCTATTGGAACCGTGCCCGCAAGAAAGCGAAGTGCCCTGAGCTCCGGATGTACGACCTCCGGCACCTCTCTGCCCAGTATGCCGGGGACCGCGGCGTGACCGATCGGGATCTCACGGTCCACTTGGGCCACTCGGATCCCAAGATGAGCCACGTCTACTCCAGGCGCGGCATCGCCCGTGGCATTGCCAAGGTGATCGCCGACGTTCTCGAGGAAGGACAGGGATGAAATTGTTTCTTGAGGGGCAGATTGAGGGGCAGGTGAGGGAAAAATGACGAAAGCCCTCAACATCGTAAGTCGTTGCTATGTAAGAAGTAGCGGAGGAGGGACTCGAACCCCCGACACGCGGATTATGATTCCGCTGCTCTAACCAGCTGAGCTACTCCGCCAGGCCCTTCCCGTCCACACCCATCTACGGGAGTCGGGGGTCGGGGGTCGGGGGTCGGTGGCAATCAGACCCGACTCCCGACTCCCGACTCCCGACTCCCGAAAAAAACCCTACCCAGTTCGCAGAAAACAAGTCAAGCCCCTAATCCCGGCCAGCCTCACCAGACACGTCCTCAATCCGATACATGATCTCGCCGGACCGCAGCATGCCAAACCGTTCGCGGGCGGCACGTTCTTGCGCCGCCGGGTCGGTCTCCAGCGCATCGGCCTCACGGCGCAAGCTGTCCACCTCGATCTGCAACAGCGTGGCCGCCGCACGCTCGGCGGCGACGTTGTCTCGCAAGGTGCGCAAATCACCAGTGCTGTACTCGCCACCGGCGTATCCGAAGGCGAGACCGCCCACCACGACGGCACCGGCAAGGATAGAACCGGGTTTCATAGATCGTACACGTCCGCGCCGGGATAATGCGCAGTGTCACCCAACTCCTCTGCGATGCGCAGGAGCTGGTTGTACTTCGCGACGCGATCGGTGCGCGAGGCGCTGCCGGTCTTGATCTGTCCAGCCCCCGTCGCGACGGCCAAGTCGGCGATGAACGTATCCTCGGTTTCGCCCGACCGATGCGAGATCACTGTTTCATAACTGTTGGCCTTCGCCATCTCAATACACTGCATGGTCTCGGTGAGCGTGCCGATTTGATTCACCTTGATCAAGATGGCATTGGCGATGCCTTCGTCCAACCCGCGCGCGAGACGCTCGGGGCTGGTGACGAAGAGATCGTCACCAACGAGCTGCACGCGGTCGCCCAATTGATCGGTCATCTTCTTCCAACCGTCCCAATCGTCTTCGTGTAACCCGTCTTCGATGGATACGATGGGATATTTCTCCAGCCATCCGGCGTACAGCTCTATCATCTCCTCCGCCGAATGTTTGCTTCCATCACCCTTCTTGAAGACGTATTGGCCGTCCTCGAACAACTCACTCGCGGCGACGTCGAGCGTGATTGAGATGTCCTCGCCCGCCTTGAAACCGGCAGCGGCGATCGCCGCCATGACGGACTCGAGCGCCGCCTCGTTGGACGGCAGCATCGGCGCGAAGCCCCCCTCGTCACCCACCGCGGTCGACAGGCCTTGCTTGTGCAACACCATTTTGAGCGAGTGGAACACTTCGACGCCCATCCGTAATGCCTCTCCAAACGTTTCGGCACCAATGGGCACCACCATAAACTCCTGCGCGTCGACGTTGTTGGACGCGTGCGCGCCGCCGTTCAGGATATTCATCATCGGCACGGGAAGAACGTGGGCCATCGGCCCACCGAGGTAGCGGTAGAGTGGCAACTCTGCGTTCGCCGCCGCCGCACGCGCCACCGCGAGCGAGACGGCAAGCATCGCGTTGGCTCCCAGGTTGCTCTTGTTGGGGGTCCCGTCGATCTCGACCATCAACGTGTCGATGCCGATCTGATCCTCAACCGACATGCCCTCGAGCCTGGATGCCAGCGTCTCGTTGATGTGCTGAACCGCTTTCAGCACGCCCTTGCCGCCGTAGCGTTCCTGATCGCCATCCCTCAGCTCGACCGCTTCGTGCTCACCTGTGGATGCGCCGCTGGGCACCGCTGCGCGTCCCATGATGCCGTTCGAAAGGGCCACCTCGGCTTCGACCGTGGGATTGCCCCGGGAATCGAGGATTTCGCGTCCGTGCACTCCGATGATCGTAGACATGGCGGCGGCAACCTAGCCGAGCACCTCCTTGGAGTCAACACGGAGCTGCTCGATGGCTTGGCGGGTGATCGCCATGAGTTCCTTACGATCCTCATAACCCCTGCCTTCGGTGGGGATCTGTCCGCCAAACATGATGGCCACCGGATGGGGATCGATGCGAATCGAACCTTTGGGCAGCAGGGTGTATGTCCCCGCACAATACACGGGAATGATGGGTACTTGGGCCGCAAGAGCCAAGACGAACGGTCCCTTTTTGAACGGAAGCAGCTCCCCTGTGAGACTGCGCGTCCCTTCGGGGAACAATACCGCGCTCATCCCCTTCTTGATGTACGCCGCTGCGTCTTCGTAAGCGGAGAACGCTGCCTGGCGGTTCTGCCTGTCTATATAAATGTGACCCGCGGAATGCATCGCCCGGCCCAGTACCGGAATTCGTGCGAGTTCTTTCTTGGCCACGAAGCGGGTCTGGCCCGGCACAATCGAAGCCAATGACCAGATGTCAAACCACGATTGATGATTCGAGACATAGACAACGGGACGATCCTGCGGCACATGCTCGTACCCCGATGTGCGTACCTCGACTCCGGCGACCTTGATCATTCGGACGGACCAACGCCGCGCGCACTCATCGTACACGCCGCCGGGTCGGTTCGGTACGCGCAGCACGCCGGCGATGACCGCCTTGCTGGCGTACCACGCGGTGTAAGCAAGGAGGTTGACAAGGAACCAGACGGTGCGTGCCATGCCCTACCCTTCCGCCTCCCCGCCCACGGGGGTCGGGGGTCGGGGGTCGGGGGTCGGGCCACCCCACCTCTCCACAAGGGGGTTCATCGTGGTCAGTTCAAATCGCGCATGATGGCGAGGGAAAGGTAAAGCCATGTCAAAAGTGCCGGAACGTTGCGAGACCATCCACAGACGTGCCGTCGCGCTCGACGCGGACGCCCGAGCCTGCTTCCACCCGTCCGACACAGGTCAATGATAATCCAAAGCGCTCGGAGAATTCTCCGGTGGCGACCACGCCGTCAGGGAGCGCCACGAGAAGTTCGTACTCTTCACCGCTTGTTATGGCCTCCTCGGGACCGCCGGCGGCAGGGTGCACGGGAACGGCGTCGATATCCAGCACGCACGCGACCTCGGAGGCCGCCGCGAGGTGTCTGGTGTCCGCCAACAGTCCGTCGCTTACGTCGATCATCCCCCGCGCGCCGGCATCGCGCAGCCACTGGGCTTCCGCGATCCTCGCGACCGGTCTCACAAATCGAACTCGCGCCGCGGCGTCGGGCTCGCGATGATCCTCCCAAGCGCCCAGCGCCGCGGCGGGACCGCCGAGCCGCCCCGTCACGAACAGTCCATCGCCGACCTCCGCACCGCCGCGCGTCACGGGGTCCTTCTCCATACGCCCAACGACGGTCACATCCAGCACCAACCACTCACTCCGCACGATGTCACCACCCCAGATCATGGCGCCGGCGGCTTCTGCCGCGTCCGCGGCTCCTTTCATCAGCTCGGCCACGTGATCGTCCGGCTGTTCGTCCGATGTTCCAACGCTCACCGTCATGCCCAGCGGCGTTGCAGCTACCGCTGCCAAATCCGAAAGACCGGCCGTCGCCGCACGCCAACCCGTCTCCTCATGGCTCATCCAACCTACCTGGAAGTGCGTGCCCTCGACCGACAGATCGCTCGAGATCGCGAGCTGCTCGCCGCCGACCGTGAAAAATGCGCAATCGTCTCCGGAAGACGACGCGCGGTCGCCGATGCGGTTCCAGATGCCGCGGATCATGTCGAATTCGGGGCCCGGCCCGAGCGGGGTATGGCTCATATACGGTCGGACGGAAGGTTACTCATCAATCTTGATGCCCCTTGATGCCTCTCGATGTATGACTGCCCCCGTGCCCCCGTGCCCCCGTGCCCCCGTTGAATCAAACTCAAAACCCCACCGCCCTCTTCTCAATCCGCACCAACCCCCCCTCCGTCCCCACCCACAAGAAACCTTGCGACACGCCGAGATCGGTGACCACACCCGGAAGGTCTCCTGGCCCAGCGGCGCGGACGAACTCGCGCGTGGCGAATCGAAAGTACTGCAGACCGAGTTGACCGCCCACCCAAACACCGTCTTGGTCCGCGGCGAGTGCCGTGATGCGTCCCATGTCTCCAAACGGTGTATCGCGGGTCCAGCCACCGTCGGTACCACGCCATGCGAGCTGATCGCGCGTGGCAACGACGACCCGCCCGTCTGCAACTGCCAGCGCCTCGATTGGTTCCCGGAGCAGCGGGTCACCCGTCGGGCGCGCCGCTCCCCCAGCGTCGTCGACAACATGAAGCACCCCATTCGGTCCGCCGACCCAAACTGTTCCTCCGTCTGCAGCCAGCACGTCGAACGTCCCCTGAGTTACCCGCACCCTCCTTCCATCGTCGCGCAACAACGCGAGCCCACGCGACGTAGCGACCCACATACCGTCGGGTGTGGTTGCCAAGGCGTACGTGTCGTTGGCCGGCAGCCCACCACGTCGATCAATAGTGTCCGAACGCCGCCCACCCAACCGGACCACGCCGGCCTCCGTCGCCGCCCACCAATCGTCTTTCCAACGCGCGATGTCCCGCACTTCCTGGAAGCGATAACCAGCTAGGCCTTGGCCTCGGTCGATGCGAAAGTCCTCGAGGTTTTCTGTCAGCCAGGTGAAGCCGGGGACGTAGGGTGTAGGTTGTTGGGTGTAGGGTGTCGTCCCCACCCAGACCCCTCCATCGGTGACGGCGATGGCGCCGACGCCGTCGGCGAGTAGACCGAACGGCATGCGTTCCAGCCGTGCGACACCCGCGTCGTAGCGAACCAAACCGAGGCCGTTGGTTCCGAAGTATCCGATGCGATTCATGTGATCGGCTGCGCCCGAGGTGTACCGGTACTGCCGGCCCGGTTCGGACAACGCCATTGCCTGCATCGCATCCGCCGCGGGAAATCGCTGCAGCACGTCTTGCAGTGACGACGAAAGCACCCAGCGATCGGAAGGGGGCAAGTCGACGGCGCGCATGGGTACGCCGCCGCCGCGGGAAATGCTCAGCCAATCTCTTGGCGTGCGGATGTACAAACCTCCAAACGGATCTGATCGGTCGTACATCAACGCCCGAACGCCCTGCGGCACGCTGACGCGATCGAATTGCTGCAGTCGGGGCATATAGTGCACGACTTCATCCACGGTTCCAATCCACAGCGACCCGTCACTTGGATCGTCCAGGATCGCTACCACTCTTGTTTCGGGATACCCCTCCAGAGCGGTGACGGGGGGCAGCCAGCGATTGAAGCGCGTGTCGTGGACGATCAATCCCCCGCCGGTGGCCGCATACACCGCGTCATTTGTTGTCGCGACCTGGAAAACGGTGCTGTAGTCGCGCAGCACAATGCGCTCTTCCGGTCTCCACTGCCGGGTTTGGGAGGTGGCTGGTTGCACCGAAACAGTGCAAGCAGCGAGGAGCGTGGTGATGGGACGGGCAGACGGGCGGACGGGCAGACGGGCGGGTCCGGGAAAAGCCCGTCTGCCCGTCTGCCCGTCTGCCCGTCTATTTCTCATACGATGGCGGGAACGTCCAACACCAACAACACCGGCGGCTCCGGTGCCGGCGTAGACTCCAACCCTCGCCAGACGTCGGGTACGGCGGCCACAACATCATCCGGGCGCACCGTACGCACGGAGCCCTGGGTAGACGCAACTTCCGCGGCGCGGCCGAGTATGTGGGCACCCAACGACCCGGCGTCGCGGGTATCCAAACCCTGCGCGAGAAACGCTGCGATGAAGCCGGACAACACGTCACCGCTGCCTCCGGTTGCAAGTCCGGGGTTTCCACTCCCGGCCACGCGCACCGAGCCGTCACGACTCGCAATGACGGTGGGTACGCCTTTGAGCAAGACGGTGAATGTCTGCATCGCACCGGTAAACTCGATAACGTCGCTATCGCGATCGACAGCTCTCGCCGCTCCGACTACTGCCGCAAATCGGTCGGTTGTTACAAGCTCGGCCTGGTCGGGGAAAGCCGCATTGAACTCGCCAAGATGGGGTGTCAACACACGCGCGACATTACCGGCGCGGATCGAGGCGGCGCCGGACTGCAACGCATCGGCGTCGATCACGACCGCGGTGCCGTTCGCCTGCGACCCGGCTTCCGACGCCGACTCGAGGAGGTTCGACACAAATTCCGACCTCGCCCGATCGCGCCCCAAACCGGGCCCCAGCACGACGGCGTCGGCCCAGGCCATGGCGTCCGCCAATTCTGACTCGATCTCCGGGCCCAAAGCTGTCGGCAACGTCATCGCATCAGGCAAGGACTCCTGGAGGGCGGAAACCGATTCCGGCTGCGCGGCGACCTTCACGAGTCCTGCTCCGGCGGCGAACGCGCCTCGTGCGGCGTGACGAACAGCGCCCGCCATGCCGTCCTGTCCCCCGACGATCAGCACGCGACCCCGATCTCCCTTGTGCATGGCAGCGCTGAACGGGGGAATGCACGCCGCCGCCCATCGATCGCTCACGAACACGGGCCAGGCATTTTTCGGTGGCAGAAATCCCATCTCGACCACCACGACCCGGCCACACCACTCCCGTGCGAGCAAATGCCCGCGCCGCAGACCGCCGAACGTCACCGTCAGATCCGCATGCACGGGCCCGTGTGCTTGCCCGGTGCTCAAGTCGAGACCCGTGGGCCCATCGATCGCAACGATCGGGGCGCCGTGATCGGCTACCCGCGCCGCCAATTCGCCGATCTCGCTCCGCGGTTCGCCGGCCGCTCCCGTACCAAGAAGCGCATCCACAACAAGTCCCGCCCGAGGCCACTCGTCGTCCGTCGCCAACTGCGGCACCGAACTCGTCAGGGCGAGTGCACGATTTGCGGCACAGTCGGGAGATCTTTCCTTGTCGGTCTCGATCACCCAAATGGGAACGCCCACAGATCGCAGCGCGCGGGCAACGACCCATCCATCGCCACCGTTGTTGCCGTGCCCGGCGGCGACGATGACACCCTTGGACAACTCCGCGCCGAACTCGTTGCCTATAACCGCCGCCGCACCACGACCGGCGGACTCCATGAGCACGCGCGACGGCACGCCGCCCTCGATGGAGAGACGGTCCCATTCGGACGACTGGCCTGCGTCGAGCACGGGAATGATCGGGGCAGTCATCAGAGGCGGACAGTCGGACGGAAGGACGGGCAGACGGGCAGACGGGCAGACGGGCAGACGGGATTTTGTGGGCGTGGCCTCGATGCCCCTTGATGCCCCGTGATGCCCCTCGATCCCCCTGTGCCCCCGTGCCCCTGTGCCCCCATGCCCCTCAGCCTCATCGAATCACCACCCCAGCATACGCCACAACACGCTCGTTATCGCCCGTGACGAGCCCGCTGTTCCGATAATCAACGAGCTCCGCCTGCGTCGCACCGAGCAACCGCGCGGCCTCGAGTACGACCGCACTCGGCGCCCGGCCGCACATGGTGATGTCGTTTTCGTGACAGGCGTTCAATAGACCCTCGCCGTCGAGTTTGAATACGTGCTCCAACGCGATACGGTCCTTTCGCTCGGCGGAGGCCGCGCTCTCGTAGTGCGTCATGTCGGATGACGCGAGCAAACTGATCGGCGCCGAACAGTCGCGGACAATCAGCGCGAGCGCCTCCGCAAGCTGGCGACACCGATCCCAATCATCCCAGGCCAGCACGAGTGGCACCAGCCTGGAATCGGGAGACAACAGTGACAGGAATGGCAGCTCCACTTCGATGGCGTGCTCTTGCGCATGAGCCATGGGGTCGTGCTCGACCAGCGGGCACGCGTCGCGCAGCGCAGACACGACCTCTTCGGCAATGGCAAAGTCACCCAGCGGTGTTTGAAACGCACCGCGATTCCAGGTACTCGCGCCTCCGGAGATGCCAAGCCTGCCGGTGTGGTTGGGAGCCACGATAACGACCGTTGGAGCCAACTGTAGACGCTTGAAGACTTCGGCCGCGCAGGCACCGGAATAGATCAGACCGGCGTGGGGGACGATGGCGGCCGTAGCGGGCCCTGCCGGCGCCTGGACCGCGGCAAGCAGCCCCTCAACGAAATTCCGGAGTTCGTCCGGCTCGCTGGGATAAAACGATCCCGCGACGGCGGGACGTCGGATTTCCCCTATTTGAAGCTCTGTCCGATGGTTCGCCCGAGGGAGATCTCGCCATTGTCGATGCGGAGGTTGAACCCGCACTCCGGATCCGAGCAAACCCATGCCTTGTACATGATCGGTGCGCCGTCCCGCCCGTAGTCGGATAGCGGTATCAATTGCCCGCCTTCACACTTCTTGCACTTCGGCCAATCCGTGCCTTCCATCTATCCACCCCCTTCACTCCAAAGGACCGAGAAACGTCCCACTGACCGGGTTACGCTAACGCTCCAGGCACCGCACATCAGCCCAGGGATAATCACGATCAAACGCCTCGACAAAATCGAAAATATTGTCGAAGTCCGAGATCTCGTCCGACTCTTCCTTCATGAACAGTCCAACATCGATCAGGGTAAACACGGTGCGCCCGATGTCTCGAGTGCATTCGATTCCCCAGTGATTCAGGACTGTCCGGGCGGTGAGGCCGAACTGCTCGGTGGCGAAATCCCGGCAGGCCCAGGCCAACTCCTGACCCGAGATATGGCCCCGCACGGGCCGCTGTTGCTGGCCGTACTCCAGCGCGGCTAGCACGAATAGATACGCGCGTTCGTGAAACCGGCCATCCGCTTCGCGAATGCGGTCTAGGATCTCGTCGGCGAGTTGTAGCTCAGTCACAGGTCAAAGGTGCTCTAGGGGACGAGGGGTAGCAAGTGGGTTTCAAGCGGCGGCGGGCCTGGTGTACAGCGGGAAGCTTTCCGCCAGCTCAAGTGCCTCGGCAGCAACGGCTTGCACGGTTTCGTCGTCCGGGGACGCCAGCACGCGAGTGATGAAATCGCCGATCTTGACCATTTCATCCTCACCCATACCGCGAGTCGTCAGCGCCGGCGTCCCGATGCGCAAGCCGCTGGTGACAAACGGAGAGCGCGGATCACCCGGAACCGTGTTCATGTTGACGAAGATCCCCGCCCGCCCAAGGGCCTCTTCCGCGTCTTTTCCAGAGAATTCCTTACTGCGCAAATCGACCAGGATGAAATGGCTGTCGGTACCGCCTGACACGAGGGCGTATCCTTCTGCTGCCAGGACTTCACCGAGTCTTTGGGCGTTGCGAATCACCTGGGCGCCATATTCCTTGAAGGCCGGCTGCAACGCCTCGCCGAACCCTACCGCCTTAGCGGCGATAACGTGTTCCAACGGCCCTCCTTGCCCGCCCGGGAAGACGCTCTTGTCCACCGCCTTCGCAAACTCCTCGCGGCACAGAATGAAACCACCCCGCGGACCGCGGAGCGTCTTGTGTGTTGTGCTCGTCACGATATGGGCCCGATCGACCGGATTCGGATAATGCCCGCCGGCCACCAATCCGGCAAAATGCGCCATATCCACCAGAAAGACCGCGTCGATCTCGCTTGCAACGTCGGCGAAGGCGGCAAAATCGATGATACGGGGATACGCGCTTGACCCGGCGATCAACAATCTCGGTCGCTCGCGCTGCGCAATCTCCCGAACCTCGTCCATATCGATCAGCCCCGTCGCCTCATCGACCCCGTACTGAGCCGACTCGAAGATGATGCCGCTGTGGTTGACTATGTGTCCGTGGGTCAGGTGGCCGCCGTGCTTGAGGGACATGCCCATGAGTTTTTCGCCCGGCCGCATCACGGCCAAGTATGCAATGATGTTGGCTTGCGAGCCGGCATGTGGTTGGACGTTGGCGTGGTCGGCACCGAACAACTGCAACAAACGATCGATCGCGAGCCGCTCGACTTCATCGACGACCTCGCACCCGCTGTAGTAGCGTTTGCCGGGATAACCTTCCGCATATTTGTTCGTGAGCGACGACCCCGTCGCTTCCATCACGGCCCGCGACGCAAAGTTCTCGCTGGCGATCAGCTCGAGGCCTTCTTCCTGCCGTTGTGTTTCCCGTTGAATCAGCTGGAAAACGGTAGGATCGGCGTCTCCGAGCGATGGCATCGGCGTCATTTGTCGGCCTCGATCTTGGCGACGCGACGTTGGTGGCGACCTCCGTCGAACGGCACCTCCAACCAACGGCGTAGGATTTCTACGCCTTGGTCTTCTTGGAGGAAGCGCGCTGGGAGCACCAAGATGTTCGCATCATTGTGCCGCCGTGACAACTCGGCGATCTCGGGAGTCCACGCGATCGCGGCCCGCACGCCGACAAAGCGATTTGCAGTGTAGGACATCCCCAATCCGGTCCCGCAGGTCAACACACCCCGGGCGACTGCACCGGTTTCCACCTGGGATGCTACTAACTTCGCGTAATCGGGGTAGTCCACCGACTCGGTGGAGTCCGTCCCCACGTCCACGGGCTCGAAACCCAACGTCTCGAGTTCGGCTTTCAGCCGTTCCTTGAGTGCGAACCCCGCATGATCGGCCCCGATGGGGATTTTCTCAGCCAATGCGCCTCCGGATGGAATGACTGAATGACTGAAGGACTGAAGGACTGAAAGACGGAAGGACGGAAGGACTGAAGGACTGAAAGACGGAAGGACGGAAGGACTGAAGGACTGAAAGACGGAAGGACGGAATGTTGGGCATAGTCTGCCTGGGTGCGATCAATCCTTCCGTCATTCCGTCCTTCCGTCTTTCCGTCTTTCCGTCCGTCACTTCGCAACTCCGGCACGCTTGGCGTCTTCGATCCGTCGCAAGGCAAGTCGCCGAGCCGCCTTATAAGAAGGAACGCCTTCGTCGCGCGCAATTTCGAGCACGCCAAGGATGGTACCGTAGATTTCTCCGGCCTTTTGGTGTGCCTGCTCCATCGACCAGCCCGACAATTCACCGTGGGCGTTGATCAACCCGCCCCCGTTCACGACGTAGTCGGGGGCGTAGGTGACCCCGCGCTGTTTGAGCTCATCGCCGTGACGATCTTCAGCCAACTGGTTGTTGGCCCCGCCAGCGATGATCTCCACCTGGAGCACGTCAAGCGTATCGTCGTTGATGACGGCACCGAGCGCACACGGGGCGAAGACATCGGCCTTGGCGGAATAGATCTCGTCCGTACCCACCCCTCTCGCGCCGAACTCGCGTACCACCCGGTCCACCTTCTCGGCATCGATGTCGGTCACGATGAGACGAGCGCCTTCCTCGTGGAGCAACTTGCAGAGGTAATATCCAACGTGTCCGAGGCCCTGCACGGCGACGGTCTTGTCTGCGAGCGCGGCGTCGCCAAAGCGGAACTGCGCGCACGCCTTCATACCCCGGTACACACCAAACGCCGTAACGGGAGATGGATCGCCGAATCGATCTTCCAGCCCGACGACATGATCGGTCTCCAAACGGATGTAGTTCATATCCTGTGGGGACGTACCGACGTCTTCCGCCGTAATGTAGCGGCCACCCATCAGTTCCACGTGACGTCCATGAGCGCGAAAAATGCCTTCGCGATCCAACGCCTTGTTGTCACCCAGTATGACGCTCTTACCGCCACCCAAATCGAGACCGGCAACGGCGGCCTTGTAGGTCATGCCACGAGAAAGACGGAGCACGTCGACGAGCGCATCGTGTTCGTTCTCGTAATCCCAGAAACGGGTGCCCCCAAGAGCAGGACCGAGCGTCGTATCGTGGATCGCAATGATACCACGGTACCCGCTCTCCGCGTCGTTCATGTAGCTGACCTGCTCATGCGCGTTTTCGCCGATCGCTTCGAAAATCACGTCCGAATTTCCTCTTAATCGTGGTTAGCGTAAAGTTCGCGCGCTATCACGATGCGCTGAACCTCACTGGTACCCTCGTAGATCTCAGTCACTTTTGCGTCGCGTAACAGCCGCTCCACCGGGTAGTCTCTCATGTACCCGTATCCCCCAAAAATCTGAACGGCCCGCTGCGTGACGAACACGGACGTTTCCGACACGAACAGTTTTGCCATGCTCGCCCGCATGGTGATGTCTTGTCCGCGCTGCTTGGCGCGGGCTGCTTCATGCAACAACGCCCGTGCGGCGGACAACCTGGTCGCCATGTCCGCCAACATGAAGCTTATCCCTTGAAAATCTTTGATCGGTTTCTCGAACTGCTTGCGCTCGCCCGCGTACTTGACCGAATGCTCTAGCGCCTGGCGCCCGATACCGATGGCCTGGGCGGCCACGCCCATGCGGCCATGGTTGAGACCTTCCATGGCATAGCGGAAACCCTTCCCCTCTTCGCCGATCAAGTGCTGGGGTCCCAGCTCGACGTTGGTCAAGGCGATCTGGGTAGTACGCGAGGCCCGCAGCCCCATCTTGTCCTCCGGCTTGCCGGGTTCCACACCCGGAGTGTCGGCCGGGACCATGAAGAACGACAACCCCCGAGCCCGAGAGGTCGCGTCGTCCGACGTGCGCACCATGACCAGGAGGATCTCCGCCACGTCGCCGTTGGTGACCCACGCCTTGGTGCCGTTGAGGACCCACGACGAGCCACTCCACTCCGCCCGCGTCCGCAGGCCCGCCACATCCGATCCGCTGTCGGCTTCCGACACACAAAACGCCGCCAACAGTTCCCCCCGCGCCATCGGCCGCAACCACTCTTCGTGCTGCTCGGGTGCGCCGAACGATTCGAGAATGTACGACGGGAGCGAATTATGAACGCTCAACGTAATGGAAACACTCGCGTCGGCCGCGGCGATCTCCTCGAGGATCATCAAATAGGTGAGCACGTCGAGACCCAATCCGTCGAATTCTTCAGACACCAAGAGACCCAAAAACCCGAGCTCGCCCAGTTGCCTCACAACATCGGCGGGGTACTTCTTCTCCCGGTCCCACTCGGCGGCATGCGGAGCGATCTCGCGCTGCGCGAAATCACGCGCGACCTCGACGAATTCTCGGCGCCGCTCCTCGTCCACCACTTCCTCGGCGATATTAGTCGTAGTCATGGAAGCCTCGTTTACTTTTTCTGCCTAGCCGGCCAGCCGCCACCATCTTTCGTAGCAGCGGACACGGACGATACTTGTCGTCACCCAACCCGCGATGCAGCACTTCTAGTATGTCGAGGCACACGTCCAAGCCGATGAGATCGGCCAGCGCGAGGGGTCCCAACGGATGACTCATGCCGAGCTTCATCACCGCATCGATAGCCTCGGGTTCCGCTACGCCTTCCATTACACAAAAACAGGCTTCGTTGATCATCGGCATCAACACCCGATTGGAAACGAAACCCGGGTAGTCGTTGACCTCCACCGGAGTCTTACCGAGAGCCCTGGTGACTTCGATGATCGTCGCAGTCGTTTCATCGGAGGTTTGGAGACCGCGAATGATTTCTACCAGCGGCATGACTGGAACGGGATTCATGAAGTGCATCCCGATGACTCGCTCCGGCCGATCCGTCTGGGCCGCAATTTCAGTGATGGAGATCGAGGACGTATTCGTCGCGAGGACCGCGCCGTTCCCCGCAGCACGGTCAATCTCACGGAAGATCGAAAACTTCAGGTCGGGCGCCTCCGAAACCGCCTCGACGATCAGCTCCGCGCTGCTCACAGCCGCCACGTCGGTGGACGTCCCAATGCGACTCAACGCAGCGTCGCGCTCCTCGACCGTCAACGTCTTTTTCCTGACCTGCCGATCCATGTTCTTGCGGATCGTCGCCAGGCCACGCTCGAGAATCTCCTGCGACACGTCTATCAGCCGCACCTCGCAACCAGACTGTGCGAAGACATGGGCGATGCCGTGGCCCATGGTTCCCGCCCCAATTACCGCGGCCGATTTCACGTACCCCTCCAACGACCCAACCGCCCCAGGGAGGAGGAAGGAGGGAGGAGGGATGGGGCCCCGCTCCCGACCCCCCGGGGCGGTAGAGGGTGGCCTCCTCCCTCCCAAACTCCTCCCTCCTCCCTAGCAGTAACGCGCATCAAGTCTCCGCTCATTAAAAAAGGCGCCCTCATCGGAGCGCCTTGGTTTGGGAGGCAAACTTGCGAATGAGCAGAGCGGCCAGCGCCAACTTCGGAACATCGTTCAAGAGGAACGGGACCGACCCAATCTTCACCGCACCGGCCACGTCGCCACCCAAAGCCGCGAGTTGCGCCACGCCCCCGGCGTGAATCACGATCAGGCCGACGACGACGGCCAACGTCAGCCGCACCCACGAACGCCCATCGGCCGCAACGAGACCGGTCAAGGCGGCCGCCAGCGGGTACGCGAGCAAATAGCCTCCGGTCGGACCAAACAGACGGGCAATGCCGGGCGCACCCATCGGGGCGAAGACGGGCAAGTCGGCCGCTCCCATGGCCAGATACAATCCCAAACTCGCCGCGCCGAGCCGGGGGCCCAACAGACCACCGACCAACAGCACCGCCGGGACCTGTAACGTGATTGGGACCGGTGTGGCCGGCAGGGGAATCGCCACCTGCGCACCCAGCGCAACGACGAATGCGCCGATCACGAGGGCGATCATCCGCCGGATCGGTAACGCGTGTACGCCGGTCGGTACTGAAACGTCCGCGATTGCCATACTTACTTTCGCTCCACGCTGAGTGCGACGGCGTTCCCTCCACCCAAGCACAGGGTCGCCAACCCCCGCGCCACATCGCGTTGCTGCATTGCGTGCAACAAGGTGGTCAGGATGCGGGCGCCGCTGGCTCCAATCGGATGTCCCAGCGCTACCGCACCTCCGTTCACGTTCACACGATCCCAATCCCACCCCAGAGCCTTGCCGTCGGCGAGCGCTTGGACGGCGAATGCCTCGTTCGCCTCGATGAGATCGTAGTCGTCGATGTCTGATCCGTCCTTTTTCATGAGGTGCTGCACCGCAACGATGGGCGCGAAGAACAAATCGCGTGGCTCCCCACCACCGGTTGCGTAGCTACGCACATACGCCAGAATCTCGAGACCGTGTGCTTCGGCGAACGCCTGGGACGCGACGACCAAGGCACTCGCACCGTCGTTCAGTCCCGGCGCGTTCCCGGCAGTTACCGTTCCGTCCTTCTCGAAAGCCGCCCGAAGTTTGCCGAGGGCCTCGAGCGTGGTGTCCTTCCTCGGCGACTCGTCGGTGCTCACCACGGTTGTGCCTTTCCGACCTTTAATCTCCACAGGCACGATCTCGGTCGAAAAGCGACAGTTCTCGATAGCGTCGACCGCCTTGCGGTGGCTTTCGAGCGCGAACTGGTCCTGCTCTTCGCGCGTAACCTGTGCCTTCGCAGCAGTGTACTCGGCGTGTCCCCCCATATGACAATCGCCGAACGAGCACCACAGGCCGTCGTGGAGCAGGCCATCCGTCAACTGCTGATGTCCGAACTTGATCCCGTCACGCATCCCCCACAAATAGTGAGGCGTGTTTGACATCGACTCCATGCCACCGGCGATCACGCACCGGGCGTCGCCGGCCTTCACGGCTTGGGCTGCCAGCATCACGGCCTTGAGACCCGAACCGCACACTTTGTTGACCGTCAACGACGGCACTAACCCCGGTATACCCGCGTGCACCGCAGCCTGCCGGGCCGGTGCCTGTCCTTCACCACCCTGCAGCACGTTACCCATGATGACCTCATCCACCGCCCTGTCCTCGATACCGGCTCGGGTCACCGCCTCCCGGATGACGATCGACCCAAGTTCCGGCGCCTGGAATTTCGCCAGGCCACCCAAATAACGCCCGATGGGCGTCCGCGTTGCACTCAAGAGCACCGGCGTTGTTTCACTATTTGACACGATTCACCAGATCATTTCACTATGAGAACGACAATTTCCTGGTCGGGAGTGGCCTGCCAGGACCCGATCCAGTTGGGAAAGTTAAACGGGCGGTCCCTGCCCCCTCAACCGGCCGGAGAGAGCGTATGGTCTTGAATCTGAGTAACCACTCGTTCGATGAAACCGTCCACCGGCATGATTTCTTGTTTTTTGCCCGCTCCACGCACGCGGACGGCGACCGTGCCGGCTTCGGCTTCGCGTTTTCCAATGACGGCCATATAAGGAGTCTTCATGATCTCGCCGTCGCGGACCCGGTAGTTCAGGGTTTCGCTCCGGTCATCGACGCTCGATCGAATCCCCGCGGCCCGCAAGCGCTCGTGGACCTTCTCGGCATCGGGGGCCAATTCATTGGTAATCGGGATCACCCGCACCTGCTCCGGCGAAATCCACACGGGGAGCGCGCCGGCGAAGTGCTCGATCAGCATGCCTACGAAGCGTTCCATCGTCCCCAAGATGGCGCGGTGAATCATCACGGGCCGATGTGGCTTGTTGTCGGACCCGACATACTCCAGCTCGAACCGCTCGGGTAGCTGATAATCGAGCTGGATCGTCGTGCCTTGCCATTCTCGCCCGATCGCATCGCGGATCTTGATGTCGATCTTTGGACCGTAGAATGCCCCACCGCCCTCGTCGAGACCGTAGGTAATGTTCTTTCGCTCGAGCGCCCCGTGGAGCGCTTTCTCGGCAACGTCCCACGCCTCGTCGGCCCCGATTTTCTTCTCCGGTCGTGTCGCGAGATCCAGGCGGTAGTCGAGACCGAAGGTGTCGCCCAGCACGTAATCGGTCAGATCGAGCATGCCGTAAATCTCGTCCTCGATTTGGTCCTCACGGCAGAAGACGTGCGCGTCGTCCATGGTGAGGCCCCGGACTCGCAACAGACCATGTAGTGTTCCCGAGCGCTCGTTACGATAGACGCTGGCCACCTCGGCCAGCCGCACGGGCAGATCGCGGTACGACCGCTGGCGCGCGGAATAGACGAGGGTATGCATGGGACAATTCATCGGCTTCACGCGATACCGCACGTTCTCGGCATCGCCGGCCGCCGCCGCCATCGCTGGGAACTGATGGTCCTCGTACAGCGGAAGATGGCCGGACCGTTCGAATAGTCGTTCGCGCGTTACATGAGGCGTATACACCAGATCGTACCCACGCTTCAAGACCTCGTCCTCGATGAAACGCCGCAGCTCGAATTGGATCATGGCACCCCGGGGATGCCAGAGAATCTGTCCCGATCCGACGTCGTCTTGAATACTGAACAAGTCGAGCTGCTTCCCAATGATGCGGTGGTCGCGTTTGCGAGCTTCCTCGAGGCGAATCAGGTATTGGTCCAAGTCCTTCGCGCTAAACCACGCGGTGCCATAAATGCGCTGCAGCATCTGGCGTCGCTCGTCTCCACGCCAGTACGCGCCCGCGGCGTGCAGCAGTTTGAAGTGTTTCAAGCGGCCGGTCCCAGGGATATGGGGCCCGCGGCACAGGTCGACGAACGGACCATCCGTGTACACCGAGATGATCTCGTCGTCGCCCAGCTCTGAGAGGCGTTCGAGTTTCAGCGGGTCGTCTTTGAAGCGTTCTTCCGCTTGCTCCCGATTGACCTCTTCGCGAACAAAGGGAAAATCCTCTTTCACGACGTCGTGCATGCGTGCTTCGATGGCCTCGAGATCCTCGGGCGTGAACGGCCGTTCCACCTCGAAGTCGTAATAGAAACCATCTGGAATCGACGGGCCGAAGCCGATATTGGCCGCCGGATAGAGTTGCCGCACCGCCGTGGCCATGACGTGGGCAGCCGAGTGCCGCAAGAGGTCCAACGCTTCCGGTTGCTTCTCCGTGAGGATTTCTATAGACGCGTCGTCGTTGATGGGGCGGCTGAGGTCCCACACCTCACCGCCCACCTTCCCCGCCAGAGCCGCGCGTGCGAGCCCCGGCCCGATCCCCTCGGCCACCTGGAGCACGGTCGTCCCGGCCGGCACCTCACGAACCGAACCGTCAGGGAGCGTCAGGGAGATGGATTGGGTCATCCGACGCCGGGGAGGTTCGAGTCCAACAGAGGCCTCGGACTGTCCCCGAACGCAAAAAAGAGCAGCAGCCCGACGAGGACCACGACGGCCACGATCACCGACTGGATCAACGTCTCCCGGGTCAGATAGGGTCCGGAGTTTGAAGTCATCCGTTGATAAACTGGAAAGGTTCGTACATTGTTAATGACGGTTAAGTGTAGCAGGAACCCAGGACCCATGGGAGGGGCGTTGTCGCGGAGCGATCACGAATCTGGAAGCGTGCTTGGCCTGGCACTCACCGGGGCCTTCGGCTTCGGTGCCGGGTTGCTCTTCGGAATCGTGGCCGGGGAACTGCTGGGCGACGTCGACCAGGATCGTGTCAAACGCGCGGTACGCCGATTCCGGTCCCCCGACACGGACGATGATGAATCCGCGGAGGGCGACGTGCGTCTCGAGTACGACCTGCTGGAGGTGCTCAAAGGGAATCCGGCCACCCGGCAGCTCGATCTCAACGTCAGCGCCCTTGGCGGTGGACTCGTCGAGTTGACCGGCACTGCCCCTAACGAAACCACCCGGGAGTTGGCCGCCGACCTGGCGCGCGGCGTCCTCGGGACCGAGGTCGTCGTCAACCGGATTCTCGTCGACGGTACAGACACAAACGGGCAATCGGCGGTCGTCTCTTAGTCACCTCCGCCTTGCTCGAGGTGGGGAATTGAGACATTGCCGCGGTTGAACGCGAGACCCCGGACCCGCCCCACCTCATATTTTCGCGTCTCTATTGGTAGACGGTTGACCGGCAACCGCAACCTGCAACTGCGAGGAATGCGCCAAACCATCTGTGATGACGTTTTTGTTCGGCAGGGTTCGCGACAAGTGAAATGACCAGATCGACAACGGTGAGAGATCTAGCTCCCAAGTATGACCCGGCGGCAATCGAATCGGCCGTCTACCAGCGATGGGTAGAAGCGGGTGTGTTCACCGCCGACCGGTCATCGGACAAGGAGCCGTACGTCATCGTCATTCCGCCTCCCAACGTCACCGCCGTGTTGCACATGGGACAGGGCCTCAACAACACGTTGCAGGACGTGATGATTCGATTCGAGCGGATGCGCGGCCGAGAGGCTTTGTGGCTCCCCGGTACCGACCATGCCGGCATCGCCACGCAGAACGTGGTGGAGCGTCAGTTGAAAGAAGAAGGCAAGACACGGCAAGACTTGGGTCGTGAGGCCTTCGTCGAGCGAGTGTGGGACCACGTGAATCGTACCGGCGGAACCATTCTCGATCAGCTCAAGGCAATTGGCGCTTCGTGTGATTGGTCTCGCACGCGCTTCACGCTGGACGAGGATTATTCAGCGGCAGTAAAGCGTGTATTCGTACAGCTTCACAAGGACGGGCTGGTATACCGCGGTCACCGAGTCATCCACTGGTGTCCGCGCTGCTTGACGTCGCTGTCTGATGAGGAAGCGGAACATCACGATCGCGACGGCCGGCTGTGGCACATCCGCTATCCCCTCACCGACGGATCGGGATACGTCGTCGTGGCGACCACACGGCCCGAAACGATGTTCGGCGATGTGTGTCTGGTGCATCATCCCGACGACGAAAAACACCGGGCTTTGACCGGCAAGACGGTTCGGATCCCTTTGACTGATGTGGAAATCCCCATCGATATGAGCCGCGCGGTGGAACGCGGGTTCGGAACTGGCATGCTCAAGGTCACGCCGGCCCACGACGCCAATGATTTCGATATCGCGAACGATCTCGACCGCGACTTGGAACGTCCCGTCGTGATCGACGAAGACGCTCTCATGGCCGATACCTACCGCGTGCCGGAGGAGCTACGCGGGCTCGATCGCGATGTGGCTCGCAGGAGACTGGTCGACCGTTTGAAGGCGGAAGATCTCCTAGAAAGAGAGGAGATACACCAACACGCAGTCCGCCAGTGCTACCGCTGTGACACCGTTGTGGAGCCCAGGCTCTCGCACCAATGGTTCGTGCGCATGAAACCGCTGGCGGTGCCGGCGTTACGGGCGTACCTAGACGGGAAGCTTCGTTTCGTTCCCGAGCGGTGGGGTAAGGTGTACGAAAACTGGCTCAGCGAGATCCGGGATTGGAACATCTCACGGCAAATCTGGTGGGGTCACCGGATTCCGGCGTGGTATTGCCAAGCAGAGGACTGCGGCAAGATCGTGGTGTCCGAGGACGTCCCGGACCAGTGCGAATGTGGAGGCGCTTTGGTGCCCGATCAGGACGTGCTCGATACATGGTTCTCCTCCTGGTTGTGGCCGTTCGCCACGTTCGGCTGGCCCAAAGACACCGAGGACCTGCGTCGCTTTTACCCCGGCCACACGCTCGTAACCGGCGCCGAGATCATCTTCTTCTGGGTCGCGCGGATGGTGATGGGCGGGTACTACTTCCTCGGCGATCGACCGTTCGACACGGTGTATCTGAACGGCATCGTGCGGGACGAATTGCACCGCAAAATGTCGAAGTCACTCCAAAACGGGATCGACCCGTTGGAAATCGTCGAGCGCTACGGCGCAGACGCATTGCGTTACACGATGGTGGCAGGGGCGGCCGCGGGAACCGACGTCATCATGGATCGCAGCCACCTCGACGCAACGTTTGCCGCCGGTCGTAACTTCGGGAACAAGATCTGGAACGTCGCGCGGCTGACACTGGCCAACCTCGACGGCACGCCCCCGACGCGGGACGCCATCGACGAAAGCCAGTTCGAATTGGCAGACCGGTGGATATTGTCCCGCCTCCAAGGCGCCACGGAGACCGTCACGGAGCACCTCGACGCGTTCCGGCTGAACGAGGCGGCCAGCGCCGTGTACCACTTCCTGTGGGACGAACTCGCCGACTGGTACGTCGAGCAGGTGAAACCGCGACTGCACGGCAACGCGCCCGGCGGCGAGGTCGCGCGCGCGACGCTGATCGTCGCCCTCGAAGGCACACTGAGATTGCTCCACCCGTTCATGCCGTTCATCAGCGAGGAGCTGTGGGGTTGTCTGCCCGGCGAACGCGAAACGTTGCTGGCCCGTGCAAGCTGGCCGGCGGTGGACCCGGAGTTGGTGGACGCCGAGTCCGAGCAGCGGTTTGAACTCGTAAAATCGCTGGTGACCGCCATTCGAACAATCCGGGCCGAGTACGGGGTCAAGCCCGGCAAACCCATCCGAGCCAGCACCGAACCGGTATCGGACTTCGCGCGTGAAGCGTTCGAGGCCGAACTCAGCACCATCACGCGTCTGTGCAAGGTCGAACATCTGGCCTTCGAATCTGCGGATGACGCCGTGGGCGCGCACGCCGTGTTACCCGACGGGAGCGCGGTCTTCGTTCCGCTGGGTGACGCGATCGACATCCCGGTCGAGTGCGAGCGATTGAGCACTGAAATGAAGCGACTGGACCAACAGCTTCGTGCCGCAACGGCGAAGCTCGCCAACGAGAACTTCACGACGCGCGCCCCCGCCGACGTGGTTGAGCGGGAACGCCAGAAGGAGCAAGCGTGGCGCGAGCAGCACGATACGCTGGCCGCCAAGCGGCGCTCATTGGGCTGCTAGGGGGAGTTGGGATCGGGATCGTCGGCGCATGCGCCAGCATGCAGCCGCCGCCCGGCGCGCCGTTTGACCCGGACGCGCCGATTCTCCTCTCGATGTCCCCCGACTCGGGCTCGGTCATCGCGAACTTCGACGACGACGTGGAGTTCCAGTTCGACGAAGTCATCGGAGAACAGGGACTCGAGCAGCTCGTCTCCATCTCCCCGCGGCACGACGTACTGTCCGTCTCTTGGAAGCGCCAACGGTTTACGGTAAAACCCCGCGACGGATGGTATCCCAACGCGGTGTATCAGGTGACATTGCGTGCTGGTGTGATCGACTTGCAAAATAATCGTACGGAGGAAGAATCGACGATCGTCTTCTCCACCGGGGGCGAAATTCCCGACACACGCATCATGGGATCGGTGGTCGACTGGGCAGCGGGTCGGATGGCAACCCGCGCCCTGGTGGAAGCCATCCGCTTACCGGATTCTCTCACCTACGTAGGCGAATCAGATTCACTCGGGGTCTTCGAAATGTTGTACGTCCCACCGGGTACGTACCTAATACGCGCCGGGGTCGACGGAAACAACAACCGGCGCATAGATACACGAGAGGTCTACGACAGCGCCACCGTTACGCTCTCCGATTCGCTCCTGAGAGATTTCTGGACCTTTCGCCACGACACCGTGGGCCCGAGGGTCAACGATGTGTCTCTCATCGACAGCCAGAGCGTCACAGTCGGATTCACCCAAATGTTGGCCCTGGATGCGCCCAATCCCAGCGCGTTTGCGGTGTGGGAACTGCCCGATTCGGTACCGGTAGGCGTTAGTCAGATATGGCTGCGCGCAGCCTTTGATTCGCTACGGCAGGCTGCGGCCGATTCTGCAACAGCGGCAGCTGCCGATTCAGCGCTGGCCGCGCGGGCAGACTCTCTCGGCGTACCGATCGACTCGTTGCGTGCAGAGATCGACAGTATCGCCGGTCTGGCTGATTCCGTTGTTGCCGACACCCTGCAGGTCGGCCCCCCACCCCCGCTCGACTCACTCGCCGGCGCGGCTCAACAGGACAGCACACCGGGTGACCGCTTGCTCGCCCAACGACCCGTGCTGTTCGCCGAAATCGTGATCGTCACCGCCGAGTCGCTCAAACCGGGGGTGCGTTATTGGATCGAGGCCAGTGTCGCCAATCTGCTGGGCGCGGTGCTCCAATCCGGCCGATTCCTCAGCATACCCGCCGCCGCGGAGCCCGATTCGACATGAGTGACCCACGCAGCGACCTTCCGGCGGTCCACAAACTGCTCGAAGACGCCGAACGCCACGGACTGACCGAATCGGCACCGCGCGAACTGGTGGTCAGTACCATTCGGGAAACCCTCGACACCGCGCGGAGCAACAAGGGTATCCCACCAGAGGACGGATGGTTGGAGGAAGTCCGACGCGCGTTGGAAATCAAACAACGCCCGTCGCTCGTGCCTCTCATCAACGCAACCGGCGTCGTTCTTCACACCAACCTGGGCAGGGCTCCGTTGGCCCACGCCGCCCGCGAAGCCGTCGTGCGTGCCGCGGGCTACAACACGCTGGAATACGATGTAAATACCGGCGAGCGCGGGTCACGACAGGCACACCTTCGTGGGTTGTTAACAGAGCTCACAGGAGCGGAGGACGCACTGGTCGTGACCAATGCCGCCGCTGCTACGGTCGTGGTGCTCAACACATTGGCAGCCGGCGGCGAGACGATCGTGTCCAGGGGCGAACTCGTGGAAATTGGGGGATCGTTCCGAATACCGGACATTCTCGAAAAGAGCGGATCCGTACTCATCGAAGTCGGCACAACCAATCGCACGAAGTTGGGAGATTACATAGGCGCCATCAGCCCACGCACAAAAAGTGTTCTGAAGGTGCATCGCTCCAACTTCCAGCTGTCCGGTTTTGTGACCGCGGTGCAAACAGCGGAACTGGTCAAAACGATGGCGCAGCGAGACATCCCGGTGGTGCACGACGTCGGAAGTGGCCTGCTGGTGGATCTGACCGAATACGGCCTCACAGGCGAACCTTTGGTGCAAGACATCGTGCGGGCGGGAGCGACGGCGGTGTTCTCGGGTGACAAGCTGTTGGGTGGACCACAGGCGGGGATTATCGTAGGCTCCAGCGACATCATTCGTGAAGCCACGGTGAACCCCTTCACACGAGCCATGAGACCGGACAAGACCGTCATCGCCGCGCTCGACGCAACGCTACGACTCTATCGTGATCGCACCGCGGCGCTCGCGCAGATCCCCACGCTGGCCATGCTGACCACCGATCCTGCCGTGTTGCACGACCGAGCCGAGGCCCTCGCCGGACGCATCGAAAGCGCGGCCATCGTGCCGGGTACCTCATCCGTCGGCGGCGGATCGTTCCCCGACGCGGAACTGCGCACCACGTTGCTCTCAATCCCGACCGACCACCCCGACGCCTTTCTGGCACGACTGAGGCACCACGACCCACCCGTTATTGCGCGGGCCGACCAGGAATGCGTGCTGCTGGATCCGAGAACGATTCAGGATGGCGAGGAAGAGGACGTTGTTGCCGCCGTCGTCGTTGCAGCCCAAGAGCAAAGTCGGACCGTCTGATGGCCGAAGCCCGGAAAGATCGAGGGAGATTTCAGATTGCAGATTGCAGATTAGTGATTTCAGATTGGAAATGGGACTGGCCCCCGGCCCGGGGCTGGTCTTCCCCCGGTTTGATGGACATACAGTTTACGCTGCCTGCTGTGTCTGGGCGAGTAGCACGGCGTACTCGACCGGTGTCCGATACCCGAGACTCGAATGCCGACGCTGCCGATTGTACCAAAGCTCGAGATACTCAAACAGCGAGCGGGCCGCGTGGCGTCGGGTGAGCCAGTTGGCGTCGGCGACTAATTCCCATTTCAGCGTGGCCATGAAACTCTCGACGACGGCGTTATCCCAACAGTTGCCCCGCCGACTCATGCTGACCGCAATGCCATGCGCGGCCAAGCGATCGCGGTAGGGGCGACACGCGTATTGCACGCCCCGATCCGAATGGTGCAGGCCGCCCCCACCGCCCTCGCGCGCCAGCGCCATGTCGAGCGCCGCCAGCGTGATATCGTGCTGTAACGAGGACTGCGCCGCCCAGCCCACGACCCGCCGGGTGCCGACATCCAGAATCACCGCGAGATACAGCCACCCCTCCCGCGTGGGGAGATACGTCAGATCTGCGGCCCACACCCGCGCGGCGCACCGACGCTCCACGCCAAACTGGCGGGCCAGGACATTGGGCGCTGGCGCGTAGGCATGGTCCGACTCCGTGGTCACCCGGAACCGGCGCCGTTTCTTGGCGCGCAAGCCATCGCGGCGCATGAGGCGCTCCACCCGGGTCTTCCCACACGGCACGCCCCGCCCGTGCAGCTCCGCGTGCACCCGAGGGCTGCCATAGCGTTGCTTGCTCGCGCGATGAATCGTGCGAATCTCCAACAGAAGTCGCTGGTCCTGCCGCGTCCGGGGGCTGAGCGGGCGCGTCTGGGCCGCATAAAAGCCCGACCGACTCACCCCCAACACCCGACACATCATCGTCACCGGAAACCGCCGCCGGTGCGACGCGATACACGCGTACTTCACGGCGACTCCCGCGCGAAGAACGCTGCTTTGAGTTCAATCAGTCATCGCAACATTCGAGTGCAGTTTATCTGCTGGCGTACAGAACTTCAATGTTTTTCTAGGTCGTTGATTTAGACGTAATGCTACAGCATTGAGATCTGCCTGAGAGTGAACGGATAAATCAGTACCCTTCGGAAAATACTGACGCAATAAGCGGTTCGTGTTTTCGTTCGTCCCGCGCTGCCAAGGGCTCTGTGGATCACAAAAGTAGACTCGCAAATTAGTGGCGACCGTAAATCGCTTGTGTTGGGCCAGCTCCATGCCCCGATCCCAGGTTAAGGACCGCCGGAGTTCGGACGGTAGTTTCTTGACGTGTTTGCTGAGTGCTGATACGACGGTTTCGGAGTCCTTGCCATCCACTTTGACCAGCATGGTAAATCGGGATTGGCGTTCCACGAGTGTGGCAATATGGGTGTTCTTCGACCCAGCGATCAGGTCGCCTTCCCAATGCCCAGGGATTGCACGGTCTTCCACCGATGCGGGGCGGTCGCGGATGGAGACGCCATCGATGATCTGGCCCCGAGGTTGCCCTTTCGTGGTGGCGTTCTTCGCGTGCCGCATCACGCGGTGCGATCGCAGATGCTTGATCAACTCGCGTTTCAGGACCCCACGCGCCTGGACAAACAAACTCCGATAAATGGTCTCGTGCGACACCCGCATGGTCTCGTCATGGGGAAAGGTCCGCCGCAGCCAGCCCGCTATCTGCTCCGGCGACCAATCAAGACGCAGTTTCTCGGCAACGATCCGCTGCAGTCGCACGTGCTGCGCCAGCCGACAGCGTTTGGGACGACGGGCCCGCTCCCAGGCCGCCGTGTCGGCATCGGCCGCACGGTACCCGTTCCAGCCGCCATGCCGCGCGATCTCGCGACTCACCGTTGATGGCGATCGACCAATCGTTGCGGCAATCTGCCGCATGGGACGATCCGCCGCGAGGCCACGCGAGATCTCTTCTCTTTCGGCCATCGTCAGCGCAAGGCGCGAGCGCCGCCGACGCGCTGGGCATATACCTCCGTTTGTCTTCAGTACACCAAACACCGATCCCGCATGCTTGCCGAGCGCGCGACCAATATCACTCAGCGACTCTCCCTTTTTCCAACGTCGCCACAACTCCGCCTTCTGGGTCGCGGAAAGGAGGTATTGTCAAATGTTGTGGATCGGTGAGTGATCAAGCGGCGACCTTCCGATCCGTGTTCTCTTTGTCAGTTTCCTGCATACCATCTTTGAATTGTTCTCCTGCCAACACCAGGGGGAGAAGTTCTGGAGCGTTGAGTTTCCGCCAACGTTGCTGCGCCATCTCCAACAGCTTGAACGCCATCGTCAGCCCTTTGCTCCGCGAGCCCGCTCCCTTGGTCACGCGCTGTCGTAACCGGACCGTCGCGAAGGCAGACTCGATCACGTTCGTCGAACGGATATGTTTCCAATGCTCGGCCGGAAAATCAAAATGGCTGTACAGGTGCTCCTGGTCCCGCGTGAGCGAGGCGACCGCCTTGGGATACTTGGCCGCATACGCGGTGGCGAAACGCTCGACCAGCGCCTCGGCCTCCGCACGCGACTCCGCATACATCATCTCGCGCAACACCCGCTTCGCCGCCGGCTGCAAACGTTTCGGAAGCTTGTCCAACACGTTGGCCATCCGGTGCACCCAGTCGCGCTGCTGCCGCGTCGCCGGCCACACCTCCCGCACCGCTGCCCAGAACCCCAACGCGCCATCCCCAATCGCCAGCACCGGGGCCCGCATCCCCCGACGCTTCAGATCGCGCAACACCGCCAACCAGCTCTCCGTGCTCTCCCGATAGCCGTCCTCCACCGCGATCAGCTCTTTCGTCCCATCCGCCCGGGCGCCCAGCATCACCAGCGTACACAGCCGGTCGGCCTCGAGGCGAATGTTGAAGTGGATCCCGTCGACCCAGACGTACACATACTCCCGATCACGCAGATCACGCTGGCGAAACGCCTGGTATTCCCCCTCCCACGCCGCCGTCAATCGCGTGATCGTCGTCGGGGACAAGCCTGATGCGTCCTCACCCAACAAGATCGGCAACGCCTCGCGAAAATCTCCCGTCGACAGACCGCGCAGATACAACACCGGCAAGACCTCCGCCACCTTCGGCGACCGCCGCATATAGGGAGGCAAAATCTTGCTCGTGAACTGCGCCCGCATACGACGGTCATGCACCCGTGGCGCGGTCACCGTGACCGTACCAGCACCCAGCGTCACCTTGCGGGGACGGGCTTTGCCATTGCGCACCACCAGGGCGCGGCCCTCTCCGTCTCGCTCAATCCGATATCGCTCGACATACTCGGTCACTTCCGCGTCCAACGCACTCACCAGCATCCGCCGAGCTCCCTCTCTGGCAAGCTCGTCCAGGTCTGCGAACAGTCCGTTCCCTTTGCTCTCAGACGCATTCTCTATTATCCTCAACATCGGTGGCGTGTCCTTTCTCCGGTCGTCACAACCGGATCTCGTGTACGTTTCAACTGACTACACGAAAGGATACGCCGCCTTTCTCATTCCTCCAATCCACAACTTTCGAAAATAACTCCGCGGAAAGGCCAGGACGTCCTAACCGTGCCATGAACAACACCCTCCAAATCGGTGAAATAATACAGGGTGTTGCAATGACCTGCTGAATCCACCACCGCTTTTTTTAAGAAATCCCGCTCCTGTTTCACCTGCTCGAGTTCCCGACGCAGCTGCCAGACTTCATCTTCCGGCCCCGCCCGCTTCCCATGCCCCGGGAAGGCCGTCGCCGGATCCCGCGTCTCCAGCTGCTGCTTCCACCGGTGTAACACATTCGGGGCAATGCCCAACTCCCGCGCGACCTCCGCCAGCGGACGCTCCGATTCTAACGCCAGCCTGACGGCTTCCAGCTTGAACTCCCGCGTATACCGCCGTCGTTTCTTGACCATAACAAACCTCCCACAGTATGATGGACGTCTACTAACTCGGTGTCCACCAAACCGGGGAGGCCCAGAGGTGAACCAAATCTCGATTCTCTAGCAGGTTGCGGAAAAAGTCGGGTAATGGACGATAGCATCGCGAGCCGGAAGTTCTTATCGTAGAGGGACCTCGATGGGAGTGCCACGATGCGCGGGAACAAGACGAATCAGTCGGCGCTGTTCAGCTATATCAGTGCGGAGGATCGGGTGCCCTCCGACCATCCGTTGCGCGCCCTGCGGGCGCTGGTGGACCCGGTGTTAGCCCGGCTCTCGCCGCAGTTGGACCGGCTGTACGCGCGGCGGGGCCGGCCGTCGATTCCCCCGGAACATTTGTTACGCGCGTTATTGCTGCAGGTGGTGTATACGATCCGGAGCGAGCGGCAGCTGATGGAGCAGCTCGATTACAACATCCTGTACCGATGGTTTGTGGGGTTGAATCTGGACGACGCGGTGTGGGTGCCGACGGTCTTTACGAAGAATCGGACGCGGCTGGTCGAGGGGGGCATCGCGGATGCGTTTCTGGCCGAAGTGTTACAGGAGGCGGAGCGGCGGGCGTTGTTGTCGAATGAGCATTTCACCGTCGACGGGACCTTGCTGGACGCGTGGGCGAGTCAGAAGAGTTTTCAGCCGAAGGCCGGCACCCGCCCGCCAACGGACGATGATCCGGGGAATCCGAGCGTGACGTTTCGCCAGGAGAAACGGACGAATGCGACGCATGCGTCGCGGACGGACCCGGAGGCGCGGTTGACGCGGAAGAGTGGGGGGCAAGGCGCGCAATTGGCGTACTTGGCGAGTGTGTTGATGGATAATCGGCACGGGCTCGTGGTGGCGACCGACGTGACGCAGCCCGGCTACGAGGCGGAGTGTGCGAGTGCGCTGGCGATGGTGGGGAGCTTACCGCCGACGGCCCGGCGTCGGACGTTGGGGGCGGACAAGGGTTATGATCGGTGCGGGTTTGTCGACACGCTGCGGGCGTTGGGCTGGACGCCCCACGTCACGCCGAACGTGCACCGCACGCGGTTGCGGAGCGCGGTGGATGGCCGGACGACGCGCCATCCCAGCTATGCGATCAGTCAACGGCAGCGCAAAAAAGTGGAAGAGATCTACGGGTGGGGCAAGACGATTGGGTTGTTACGCAAACTCCGACATCGCGGGACCCCGCGGGTCGGGTGGGTGTTTACGTTCACGGCCGCGGTCTACAATCTGATGCGGATACGCACCCTGACCCTGGCCGGAGGCAGCCCCTGATGGGGCAGTGTGGGCCGCATTCGTCACGCCGACCGCACCGCGGGGGCGGTAATAGGGGACCGCACGCTGGTACACCGTCGTGTTACCCGGACAAACGCGGCTCACCATCAATTTTTCCGCAACCTGCTAGAATCTCGCATCTCTAGAATCTTAGAATCCTTCATCGCAGCGCTTCCATGGGATCGACACGCATCGCGCGGCGGGCGGGCAGATAGCTCGCCAGCAGCGTGATGCCGATCAGCGCCAACGCCACCACGACATAGGTCAGCGGATCGGTTGGGCTGACACCGTAAAGCAACGCAGCCATGAGACGAGTGAGTGCGGCGGACGCGATAACGCCGACCGTCACGCCTATGCCGGCAAGCACCATCCCTTGCTTCAATACCTGGCGACGAACGTGGCCGGCCGATGCACCGAGCGCCATGCGCAGACCGATCTCACGGGTTCGCCGCGCGACCACGTAGGATATCACCCCATAGACGCCCACTAGACCGAGCAGCACCGCCATCATCGCCGCAACACCGAGCAGGATCAGGGTGAACGACGTACGAGCCATAGAGCGCTCGAGCAACTCCTCGAGCGTGTGCACATCGGCCACCGCCAGGTTCGGATTCACCGACCAGACCGCTCGTCGCACTTCGCCCAAGAAGCTCGGGTCGTCGAGCCGCTGGGATCGGATCGCATAGCCGAGTGACCGCATGGTGTAGCGACTGCCCGACGAAATCGGCCAGTACACGATCGAACCTGGGTCCCGTCCGACGCCGTCGTCATACACATCGCCCACCACACCGACTATCTCGTACCAAGGTCCGGTTGGATCCTCGGCGATCCGCTTGCCTATGGCATCCGCGGGATCCTTCCAATAGTCCCGCGCCAGGTTTTCCGTTACCACGACGACCGGCATCGAGTTTCGCACGTCGTTCCATTCGATCGATCGGCCGGCGAGCGGCGGATTCCCCATCGTCTCGAAATAGTTCGGCGACACGAACTTGATCCTGCGGATTGGAGGAACCTCGTCTGGTCCGACCGGAGAATCCTCCACGTAGATCGCGTTGTTGTCCTCCCAACCGTCCAGCGTCACCGACGACGAGAGACCCGCCGAGGTTATTCCGGGGATGTGACCGATGCGCTCCAATATCTGTTCGTGCGCGCGCACCGCGGCATCGTCGTCCGGCACTAGCGGCTGGGGTATCTCGACACGAAACGCCAACAGTTCCTCGGGCCGTTCGAAACCAGGGTGAACGGCCAACATGGCCTGGACGCTTCGTACCATGAGGCCGGCCCCAACCAGAAGCAGCAACGCGAGGGCAAGCTGGATCACAACAAGGGAATTTCGCGCCCGGTGCCGTTCCCTGCCCTCTTGATCCGATCGCCCGGAATCTTTGAGTGAACCGATCAGATCCAGCCGATTGAACCGGAGCAACGGATATAGGCCGAACAACACGCCCGCCATGATTGAAATCACGAGAGTAAAGAACACGGCGGTGCCATCGATGCCGATCTCTTCGACCCGCGGCAACCCATTCGGCGCACGCGCCACCAGGAGCCGGAGTCCTATCCACGCCAGCCCGAGACCCGCGACGCCGCCGAGCAATGCCAGCGATACCGTCTCCAACAGGAACTGACGCACGAGTTGTGGACGACCTGCTCCGAGCGCACTCCGCACGGCGATCTCGCGCTGGCGCCCCTCGGCTCGCACGAGGAAGAGATTGGCCACGTTCGCACAGGCAATCAGCAACAAGATGCCCACCGAGGCAAGCAACACCCACAATAAGTTGGTAATATCGCCGACGATATCTGCCTTGAGCGGGTGAACGTTCGCGTCAAAGCCAACATCGTCGAGCTGACCTGCGCTCGCCCCGTTTGGGAACCGCTCCAAGATGAGTGGAATCATGCGTGCGACATCGGCATTGGCTTTTTCGATCGTCACGCCCGGCGCGAGCCTCGCGAAGGACTGATACGTGAAGCCATAAACCCCGTTGACCCTGCCATCGTCGAGCCGCATCGGCAGAAATGCGTCGATATCGTAGCTCAAGAAGGAAAAGCCCGGCGACATGACGCCTATGATCTCAAAGGGACGACCGCCTACCGTAGCCGTCCGGCCAATCACCTCGGGGTCTGATCCAAATCGACGGCGCCAATAGCCGTTGCCGAGAATGATGGTTCCACTGGCGCCCACGGCATCGTCTTCCGGCGCAAAGACGCGGCCAAGCATCGGCCGGATGCGCAACAGTGGGAAGGAATTGTGTGTCATGAGAACCACCCGGATCTGCTCCGGCTCGTCGATCCCTGTGACGGTTACCCGAGCATCGTCCCACAACGCGATGCCCTCGAAAAACCGGTTCTCGTCGCGATGCGTGATGTAGCTTGCGGCGGTTTGGTTCACCGACCCCCAGCCGAAACCCGGGGCCGTGTGCCACACCCCGACGAGGCGACCCGGGTCGTCGTAGTCGAGCGGTTTGATCAGGACGTTGTTCACGACCGTGAACATTCCACCCATCGCACCCACCCCGAGCGCGAGTGTGACCACCGTGACCGTGCTAAGGAAGGGCCGCTTGTAAATCGATCGTACGGTGTACCGAAAGTCATTCGACAGAGAGTCAAACGTCACCAGGCGACCGGCCGATACGCCGGCTCTTCGATGTCTGTGTCTTGCAACACTCGACGGCACGGATGCAAGTACTTGCCGCCAATACCACCGGCGCGCGGTCCGCAGGCTCTCACCCGCAGTCAATAAGGCGTCGAACTCCTCGGCGAGATCTCGCACGACATACTCCCGATCGCGGTTCGGCACCACGAGCCGAAGAAGGAGTCGGGCAAGACGCGGTGGTACCTGCGTCATATCGCGTTCAACTCCGTATCCACGGCGACCCCTTTCGTCATCCGTTTGATCATCTCACGTGAACGCATGAGAGCGCGGGCTCCGGCGCGGGTGAGGTGAAACATCTTTTTGGCCCGCCCGCCGGGGACGGGGTCGGGCTTCGACACTTTGCACTTGACGTAACCCTTCCCCTCCAAACGCTCGAGCGTTGCGTACACTGCACCGATCGCCACCTCGCGATCGGTCCGCTCCTGAATTTCGCGCCGAACGGTCACACCGTAGGCGTTGTCTTCGAGAATGAGCAACGCCAGCAACACGAGCTGCTCAAATTCCGCGAGGTGATCTCCCTTGGGCATAGCGCACCTTTATTCTACAAGAATGTAGTTTTAAGTATACTCACTCTTGTAGAACATGGCAACACCGAGCCACGGATCTCACAGAAACAATGGATCGACGGCCACTGGTTGCACGGAACCAACGGATCGACGCAGCCACGGGTTTCAAATTGCCGCGGATCCGAGCCGCCGATGCACCTTTGCAGGCGCGGGTGCTGGCCATACCTTGTCGATCGTAGCCGATTCCCGTCCCTGGCAGGATGACCATGCTCCCTATTCCTTATTATTCGCGTCGTTCTCTCTTTGGGTGCAGCCAGGCCCCAGAAACGACCCTCCGGGTGAAAAACAGTGTCGCCTCTGGCCCCAGCGCCTGCGATTAGGCAGAGACCTCCGATATACGACATACACCGATCTCTCTGGTGTACCCTCGCAGCCGTGGGGCTCATCGCGTGCGGACCAGCGAGCGATTCCGCATCGCGCAACCTCGTACGTGTTGCGGTGGCCGGAAATTTTATTGGGGCTGCGACGGAAGTCGCACGCCGTTTTGAGGCCGCCACCGGCATACAAGCGGAGTTCAGCGCCGGAGCGACCGGGCAATTATACGCCCAGGCCGCCAACGGAGCCCCGTTCGACATCTTTCTTGCCGCCGACGAAGCGCGGCCCCGCCGGCTCGAAGCCGCGGGGCACGCGGTGTCCGGAACGCGGTTCACGTACGCGGTTGGACGGATCGTCGTTTATGCCCCCGGATGGGATTCGGTTGGAACAGGAGCGGTGGAATTTGCCACCCGTCCCATCGAGACCGTCGCCATTGCCGACCCGACAACCGCTCCCTACGGCGCCGTTGCCTGGAAGCTGCTCGAGACCTGGGGTGCGCTCGATCGGCTGGAGGGCAAGATCGTGACTGGGACGAGCGTGAGCCAGGCGTTTCAGTTCGTAGCATCCGGGGCCGCCGAGGTGGGCCTCGTATCGCTGTCACAGGTTGTCGATCGGGATGCGAGCCGGTATTGGATTGTTCCTGCAGATCTCCACGCCCCCATCCGCCAAGACGGAGTACTGCTCGTCTACGGACAGAACAACCCGCATGCCCGCGCCTTTATCGAGTTCCTCGGAAGCGATGAAGCCCGCCAGGTGATCACCGACTTCGGATACATCGTCCCGTGAACGAATGTCTATCGACTGGCGTGTAATAATCGTCACCGCCGAATTGGCGACGGTGTCGACGGTGGTACTGCTGCTGTTTGGGACACCGCTCGCGTGGTGGCTCGCGCGAACGAAATCTCGCATCCGCCCGTTCGCGGAAGCGCTCGTGGCCCTGCCCCTGGTGCTCCCGCCGACGGTGCTGGGATTTTACCTGCTGGTGTTTCTCGGCCCAGCCGGGCCGATTGGGCGCGTGCTGGAATCGATCGGCGGCCCACGACTCGTCTTTTCGTTCACGGGTCTCGTCGTTGGGTCGGTGCTCTATTCCCTGCCCTTCGTGGTCCAACCGCTGCACAACGCCTTTCGAGCCATCCCTAGCCGTCTCCTCGACGCCGCTGCGACACTTCGTGCACGCCCCTTCGACCGTTTCAAGTCGGTGGCGTTGCCACTCGCCCGTCCAGGTTTTCTAACGGCGGCTACTCTCGGCTTTGCCCACACGGTAGGTGAGTTCGGAGTCGTGCTCATGATCGGTGGGAACATTCCCGGGCGGACGGAGGTGTTGTCCATCGCGCTGTATAATCACGTCGAGGCGTTGGAGTACGCGGAGGCGCACACGCTGGCCGCCGTGCTGCTCGTGTTCAGCTTTACCGTCCTCATCTCCGTGTATTCATTAAACCGCCGATTCGAGACGCCGCGGCTATGAACACGTTCAGCGCTCAGCTCCGCACCCGACTCGGCGATTTCGATCTGGACGTGGAGTTCGAGTCTTCCGATGCAGGCGTCATCGGACTCTTCGGCGCGTCCGGAAGCGGGAAGACGACGATACTGCGATGCCTGGCCGGACTTTGCCGCGCAGATACCGGTGTCGTTCGTTTCGACGGCGACGTTTGGCAGGACGACAGTACGTCTCGTTTCGTTCCACCGCACGATCGACCGGTCGGATACGTATCTCAAGAAGACAATCTCTTCCCACATCTCACGGTCGAAGGAAACCTACGATACGCCGAACGTCGGGTGCCCGAACAGGAGCGGACGATTGCGTGGGACGATGTGCTGGAGTGGCTGACGTTGTCGACACTCCTCCCGCGGAGCGTCACCGAACTGTCCGGAGGCGAACGCCAACGCGTGGCGCTGGCACGTGCATTGTTGGCCTCCCCACGATTGTTGCTGCTCGACGAACCGGTGTCCGCACTCGACGAACCCGCAAGGCGCGAAGTACTCCGCCATCTCGAGCGGGTGCTCCGAGAGTTGTCGATACCTGTCGTGTACGTCAGCCATTCGCTCACCGAAGTGGCGCGGTTGGCCGAAACTCTGGTATGGATTCGAGACGGTCGGGTCGCTGATGTCGGACCCACGTCGCGCGTACTCGGTCGGCCTGACTTCGCCGCGTGGCGAGACGAAGAACCCGCGGTCGTATTGGAAGGTGTCATCCGCGAACACGACGACCAGTTTCACCTCAGCACCATTTCCACATCTCTCGGGAATCTCATCATCCACCGGCGGTCCGAAAAACCTGGTATGGCAATCAAGATTCAGATCAATGCCCGCGACGTGAGCATCGGTTTGGAACCCCAAACGGCGAGCAGCATCGTAAACGAACTGTCGTTGATGATCCACGATATCGTCGATCTTTCACCCTCCGACTGCCTCGTCCGCATGAATACCAACCCTGACGCCCAAGACATGCTCCTTTCCCGGATCACCCGAAAATCCCGGGCGCAACTACAGCTGAATGCCGGTGGATCGGTGTTTGCGCGGGTGAAATCCGTCGCCGTTCTCGATTGACCCACGTAGGGGGCGAGGCATGCCTCGCCCATACGACTTCGCCCCTACGACCACGTTGTGGTCGGCCGCAGGGTGACGGAGGTCACGACCACCACGCCCCATAGTGCCGATCTTTCATGGACACCTGGATAGGGATGTTCCTCAATTTCCACAAGCCGGATCGTTGGCCGGCATGGAGCGATCGTGCCGGTACCAGCCCTCGCAATTCACGAATCCGGCCGGAGCGTTGACATCGCGCGTGCGATGGACGCCAACTTCGCAGATTCGAAACAGTACAGTCGGGTGGTGACCCGGGGGTTCGATTGGGACGGCGTGGTTCCTCATGTGGGTTACAAGGGACCGCGGAATCTGTACCGGTCTCTGAAGCAGCATGCCGCCAATATCGGTGCCGCATCGCGCATGGGCTTGGATTTCGGGATTCACTCGTTGGATGCGGTGGTGGGTGCTTGGCAGGTTCGTCTGCATCGGCTTCTGCAATGGGCGATTTCCGTCTTCGTGGCAATGCTGTTCGTCAGGTTGGTCGTCGGGTTCGTGGTATTGGAACCGGTCGCATGGTACGGTCTTCCCACGCTCACGTTCGCTCCGGTGCAATGGCTCGCGACAGCATCTGGCTGGCTGGAGCGAGGGATCGCCGCCGGAGTCGCCCTGTTGTTCGGACTCGGCGGTTTGCGATTGCCCCTCACCCTGTCAGCGCGTCCCACCATTGTCACCGTCCGCAGTATCATCCTCTTGCTCTTGCAGCCCATACTGATCGCGACGATCGCTGTGTTCTCCGCGGACCTGCTCCTGTTGTGGCTGTTCTTCGGGATGCTCGGATTGTCGGCGTTTCTCCTTTCTGGGGCAGCTGCTCTCGTGCCTTGGGCCGCGACGCTGGGTGCACTCCTGATGCTGCGCGCAATCTCGGCGCGCCGGTCTACCGGAGGACCGCTCAAGGCCATGCTCAACGTGTTCCGATATCTGGGCGAGCCAGGCTACCGCCAAAGGATTCAACGAGCGCTTGACAAGGCCATTGTACAGTCGCGAAAGCGCGCCGGCGAGGAACGGGAATTCGTTCTGGCTGGGCAAGGAACGGGTACGGTGATCGCACTCGATTCAATCCTGCACTCAGGCGAGTGGAGGGACACCGATAGCGTTCTGCTAGTGACGATGGCCTCGCCGCTGGGCCGATACTTCCTAAATCTGTATCCGCGGACCCTCTTCCCCGAGCTTATGGAAGACTTGATCGGCTTGATCGTTCGGCGCCTCGACCAGTTTCGGTGGATCAACGTCTACCGCCCCGGAGACTACATGGGCACCGATCTCGGCCTGATGCCGTTTAACGGGCGCGACCTGTCAACTGGCCAGACTGGCCGCCTGACCGTCGGCCATGCCGACTATTGGCGGAGCATGGATGCCCGACGGGTACTTTGCGACGGCTTAGATGGGCTGGACCCGATTAAACCGCTTCGCCCTCGAACAGGGGATGCACAGCACGACATACCCCTTCCGCGAAAGTCGGTGGCCCGTTTCAGTATGCCACTCTTCACCCGCCCGCTCCTCCGGGCCGCGCTCCTGCTTGCCACCTTCGGATGGATGCTCTGGTGGGTGGCAACCGGGTCGGGCGTACTCGTCTCCACGGCCTACGACATCCCTGATTTGCTCGCACGGCGGGGAGTTGTTGTCAGAGCCGCCGCCACCCATCAACGCGAAACCGTCGAGAACGATCTCGGATTGACGTACGTCGACCACTGGGAATTCGACTTCAACGATCCCACCGGAACTGCCAAAAGCTTGCACGTTGAACACGACATCAGCGACGTCTTCCTCAACGTGGTTCCGCTCTCTTTCGATGATCGTGAGTTCACACAGCAGATCCGCGGCAAGTGCACAGTAGATGATCAGCCACCGGCGTGGTGGCCTGGCAGGGACATGAAGACGCCGTGCACCATGGAAGAGGTCCGGTTACGGTACTATCCAGGAGATGAGACCCTGCTCGACCTACCCGATTTTCCGTCACGGGGTTCGGTACGCGACCCGGGCCCGGAATGGGCCGAGGCGGGAGTGGTCGCCGTCGTGTTATCTGTGCTGCTGCTGGTTCCCGTGGTCCTAGGGGTGAGGTTGTTTGCGCTGATCCTGGGATGAAGTGTTCGAGGCAACCTCTGGACCGGCGAGAGTAGGCGAGAGGACGCCGTCCGCGGTTGATCACGCACCCGGCGCCGAGATCGCCCGGAAAATCGGCTTTTCCTCCGACTCCATCGCCGAGGCGTGATTGAGATTTGGTGACGGAGGTCATGGGGCGCGCGCCACACCCGGTTTAGGTTTTTGGATGATATGACCGACACCCAAATGAAATGCTCGGCCTGTGGCCACCCGTTGACCGCCGCGGACACGCTCTGTTCGTCGTGCGGCGCGCCCATGTTCAGCGACCCCGGCTCCGAGGCGACGCTCATCGATGTGGCCCCACCGGCTGCCGCCGGGCCCCCGGTCGACGACTACACCGAGACACTGCGGCGAGTGCTCGGCGCCGAATATGAACTCCTCGAGCCGATCGGTGAGGGGGGCTTCGCCCGAGTTTACCAAGCGAGAGACCGACGGCTCGACCGGATTGTGGCTATCAAGGCCATACGACCGGACATGGCCGGCGCTACGGCGTTCGTAGAGAGCTTCCGACACGAGGGCATTGCGCTGGCGAAACTTCGCCACCCGGGCATCGTGCCGATCTATGATATTCGCGAAAGCGAAGGACTGATTTACTACGTGATGCCCCTCGTCGAGGGGGAAACCGTCGGCCAGAAGTTGGAGCGGCTCCGCCGGCTGTCACCAACCGAGACGCAGCGTATCTTGACCGAGTTGTGCGACGCCCTTGGCGCAGCCCATCGGGCCAAGATGGTGCACCGAGACATCAAACCGGCCAACGTCATCCTAGCAGGTTGCGGAAAAAGTCGGGTAATGGACGATAGCATCGCGAGCCGGAAGTTCTTATCGTAGAGGGACCTCGATGGGAGTGCCACGATGCGCGGGAACAAGACGAATCAGTCGGCGCTGTTCAGCTATATCAGTGCGGAGGATCGGGTGCCCTCCGACCATCCGTTGCGCGCCCTGCGGGCGCTGGTGGACCCGGTGTTAGCCCGGCTCTCGCCGCAGTTGGACCGGCTGTACGCGCGGCGGGGCCGGCCGTCGATTCCCCCGGAACATTTGTTACGCGCGTTATTGCTGCAGGTGGTGTATACGATCCGGAGCGAGCGGCAGCTGATGGAGCAGCTCGATTACAACATCCTGTACCGATGGTTTGTGGGGTTGAATCTGGACGACGCGGTGTGGGTGCCGACGGTCTTTACGAAGAATCGGACGCGGCTGGTCGAGGGGGGCATCGCGGATGCGTTTCTGGCCGAAGTGTTACAGGAGGCGGAGCGGCGGGCGTTGTTGTCGAATGAGCATTTCACCGTCGACGGGACCTTGCTGGACGCGTGGGCGAGTCAGAAGAGTTTTCAGCCGAAGGCCGGCACCCGCCCGCCAACGGACGATGATCCGGGGAATCCGAGCGTGACGTTTCGCCAGGAGAAACGGACGAATGCGACGCATGCGTCGCGGACGGACCCGGAGGCGCGGTTGACGCGGAAGAGTGGGGGGCAAGGCGCGCAATTGGCGTACTTGGCGAGTGTGTTGATGGATAATCGGCACGGGCTCGTGGTGGCGACCGACGTGACGCAGCCCGGCTACGAGGCGGAGTGTGCGAGTGCGCTGGCGATGGTGGGGAGCTTACCGCCGACGGCCCGGCGTCGGACGTTGGGGGCGGACAAGGGTTATGATCGGTGCGGGTTTGTCGACACGCTGCGGGCGTTGGGCTGGACGCCCCACGTCACGCCGAACGTGCACCGCACGCGGTTGCGGAGCGCGGTGGATGGCCGGACGACGCGCCATCCCAGCTATGCGATCAGTCAACGGCAGCGCAAAAAAGTGGAAGAGATCTACGGGTGGGGCAAGACGATTGGGTTGTTACGCAAACTCCGACATCGCGGGACCCCGCGGGTCGGGTGGGTGTTTACGTTCACGGCCGCGGTCTACAATCTGATGCGGATACGCACCCTGACCCTGGCCGGAGGCAGCCCCTGATGGGGCAGTGTGGGCCGCATTCGTCACGCCGACCGCACCGCGGGGACGGTAATAGGGGACCGCACGCTGGTACACCGTCGTGTTACCCGGACAAACGCGGCTCACCATGAATTTTTCCGCAACCTGCTAGAGGGGAATCTCGAGAAAGCCCTCTTGATGGACTTCGGCATCGCGAAGGCTCTGACGGACGACGTCCAGGAGACCGGTGGAGATTCGGTGGTGGGCACGCCACAGTACATGTCGCCGGAGCAGATTGCTGGGTGGGATGAGATCGATCACCGCTCGGACATCTACTCGCTGGGCGTCATGGCATACCGGATGCTCACCGGCAAACTTCCTTTCGATGGCGACAACCCACGGGAGATCCTAGAAAAGCACATCAACGAAAAGCCAGTGCATATCCGACGCATCAACACGTCGGTGCCGAAGAACTTCGCCGACGCGATCATGCGATGTCTCGAGAAAGACCCGTGGGATCGCTTCGCCACCACGATGGAGTTGTGGAGCGAGCTGCAAAATGTGTCATTCTTCCCCCCCAACACCGAGCTAAGGCCGAGTAGCCCCCCCTCAGGGACTCCGATCAAGGTTATCGCCGGCATCGCCGCCGTTGGCTTGATCGCCGGATTCATGGCGGGTCGTGTTGTCTATCAGCCCCAGCCCCTCGCGGCAACAGCTCCCCCTTCGAACGCGGCTGCGGAGGCGTTCGTGGCCGGCTGGTTGGTGAACGCGGATGGGAGTGACACGTCGGCATTCGAACCAAGCGCCTCAGTGATACACATGGCCGCCGCTTCGGATGAGTCCGCAACGCCCCAATTGTCTTCCATCCAACTGATGCAGTTCGGGACGATCACGAATCGGCTAGCCGGCGTGGCAGGTCACCCCCTCGAGGTCCTCAGATTCGGGAATATCGCGATAGTGTCCGGATCCTACGGAACACCGGAACAGGCGTGCGGCAGAGCCTGGTTCACATTGAGATCCCGCAGCGACTCGTGGCGGATCTTGCACTTACGGCTGCAAGATGTCGAAGGGACTTGCAAGGTCGAAGATCATCGGTAGAACTGCCACGCCAATCGGAAAAACTGCCGCAGATTGATCGTTAGAACACCGATCAGCTCCTTGAACCGCAGCGAACAACGCAAAATCCGCGCCCGAATGATCAATCCGCGGCAGCGGTTCCCTTAACGTCTCATGTTGCTTTCGCTGAGGTCTCCCCTCAATTTAATACGTTAGCCGGACGCCCATCGCGCAGATGATCGGAACAACTGCCGCGGATAATCGGAAGAACTGCCGCGGATTGATCGTTAGAGCGCAGATCCACTCCTTGAACCGCAGCGAACAACGCAAAATCTGCGTCCAAACGATCAATCCGCGGCAGCGGTTCCTTTAACGCTAGGACATCGAGATGATTCGAACATCGCTGGCACTCACGGGCGCCGGCCTCCTGCTGGCTGTGGCCACCCCCGTCACCGGCCAGTCGCCGGTCACGCGGTCGGCTTTCCATGACTATCGCGTCGTGTCGGTGGCGGAAGGACTGGAACACCCCTGGTCCATAGCGTTCCTTCCAGGCGGCGATATGCTGATAACGGAGCGGCCCGGACGCCTCCGCATCGTTCGACACGGGACGCTCCTTCTTGACCCGGTGCCCGGGGTTCCAGAGGTCTTTGCGCAGGGACAGGGCGGCCTGCTCGATGTGGTCCCGCATCCGGATTTCTCCTCCAACCGTCTGCTTTATCTGAGTTTCTCGAGAATCTACCCCGACAGTAACGGTGCAACGACGGTGGTGATTCGCGGGCGGTTCGAGAACGACCGCCTCACCGATGTCGAGGAGATCTTCGAGGCGGTGGCGCGAGGTGGAGGACATTACGGATCGCGACTCGCGTTCGACGGCATGGGATATCTCTATATCACCACTGGAGACCGCCAGGTGCCGTCCCGCGGCGATCTAGAAGCTCACCCAGCACAAGATCTCTCCAACCATCACGGGACGATCAACCGGATCCATGACGACGGTCGCGTTCCCGTGGACAACCCGTTCGTTGACCGGCCCGGCGCGCGCCCGGAGATCTGGAGTTACGGCCACCGGAACCCGCAAGGCCTCGTCATCCACCCCGAGACGGGAGACATCTGGACGACCGAGCATGGACCACAAGGGGGAGATGAACTCAATCTCATTCGTCCTGGAGTGAATTACGGTTGGCCCGTGATCGGGTATGGCGTGAATTATGGGAGTGGCACCACCATCCACATCGGCACGCATCGGGAAGACCTGGAATCGCCCATTCACTTCTGGGTGCCGTCGATCGCGACCTCGGGGTTGATGCTTTATACGGCCGATCGTTTCCCGGAATGGCGCGGCAGCCTGTTCGTCGGTGGTATGAGGGGCCAGCAGCTAGCACGCCTCACCATGGACGGACAGCGCGTTGTGATCGAAGAGACGTTGGTCCACGGCATCGGACGCGTCCGGGACGTCCGTCAGGGACCCGACGGTTACATCTACCTGGCCATCGACGACCGCCAAGGGGGGCTGACGCCGGTTGTTCGATTGGAGCCGGTGCCCAGAACGGGTATCTCACACTAGCGGAGGGCCCATTCCATTATGAAAGACGGGCGGGCCTCCTGTTGATCCCTGTGGCGATCGGCTCGTACCGAGTGCGCTCGTGAGCGAGTTTACGCTGTTCGCTCAGCCGTGGCCGGTGAATCTCTTCATCCTTGGGCCGTTCGCGACGTATTACCTGTGGCGACGGAAAGGGCTTTCCCTCACACGCGACGCACTCGTCACGGCGTGTTTCTTTGGAATGGCCTTTGGGTTTGTCGAGGCGGCGGTGGTCGTGTACCTGCGTGCCGCCATCGGGCTGCTGCCCGGGTACGGGGGATCGCTTGCTGACATTGCCGTTCTCTCCGCCGATATCTTTCAACAGTCGGAGATTCTCGACGAGCTACCGCTAGTCTTGTTTACGGTAGAAATTTTTCGGGAAGCCGCGACCATGATCATGCTGGTGAGCGTTGCGCTCTTGGCGGTCAAGACGACGCGGGAGCGCTGCGCAATATTTCTTTGGACGTTCGCGATCTGGGATATCTCGTATTACCTGGGTCTGTGGGCGACGGTGCGGTGGCCGCCGTCACTGTTGACTGCCGACGTGCTCTTTCTCATTCCGGTTCCGTGGTTCGCGCAGGTGTGGTTCCCCATCCTCGTGAGCGCCCTTTTCATGGGTGCCATTCTCCTGGCCCGGAGAAAGGCGCTCCGGATATCCACCGGTCAAGAGGTTTCGGGGTCGGAGGGTGCGTTGAGCGACGAGGACTGAGCTACCAAGGTTGAAGCGCTGTATCTTTATCCCATGCTACGCTACGCAATCACGATAATCCTAGGCACCCTGTCGCTGGTAGCGATGGTGACGGCCGTGGCACTCGCAATCGCACTCGCACTGCCGCGCGGTCGAGTGTGGATTCGCGACACACTCGGCGGCAACCAACGACATGTCATCGGTTGGGCTTGGGTCGTCGCCTTTATTGCCCTGTCCGGGAGCCTCTACTTCTCCGGTGTGTTGAAGCTGCCGCCATGCATGCTGTGTTGGTACCAACGGATCGCGATGTACCCGCTCGTGTTCGTGCTGGGGGTGGGTCTATTCCGCGATGACTCCAACGTGTGGCGCTTTGCGTTACCGCTCCCCATCGTCGGCGCGGTGATCTCGGCGTACCATGTCGCTTTGCAATACCAGCCGAGTCTCGAGGTGCTGGAGTGCACGACGGGTGTTCCGTGTACGGCACGGCTCCTCGTCGTCCACGGGTTTGTATCCATCCCCGTGATGGCGGGCTCCGCATTTCTCTTGATCACAGCGCTTCTGGTCACCGTGTGGGCGGTGCAAACGGGCGTTGCAGAGGAAGTGGCTGCGCAGCAAGGATTCGAACCCTGATTTCCAGATCCAGAACCTGGCGTCCTGCCGTTAGACGACTCCGCAATATCAGGCCTATAACAAAAGCCCCGATGAATGCACGATTCACCGGGGCTTTGCACTTTAGATCTTTTTATATCCTAATTACGTATAAAGAAACCCTTGCCCCAGCGAGTATTGAATCCGCTGTCGCTGTTGGTTGGTCACGGTCGTTCGGGCGTTGAGATTCACGCAATAAATATCGCGAGTGATTCGGTCGATGACAAGCATGTCTCTCGATCGCTCATCTCACCCCGGTCAGCTCCTCACTCAACCTCTTGAGCATGGCGCGAGCACTCCGATCATACGCTTGACGGTTCGCGCGCCCCACTTGCAGACCTCGGAAGAATTGCCCGCCCTCGATTTCCGTTGATACGATCAGTTGCATCACCGCGTCTGCCCCCTCGCCGATGGTAGCCCGAGGTTCGACGCCCAATCTCGCCACCATGCCGGTGGGCATGTAGGTAGCTGGGTGCAGGGAATTGACCATGACGCCGGTACCCTCGAGCTCCTCATGGAGATCGAACGTGAACATGACTTGCGCGAGCTTGCTCTGGGCGTAGGCGCGTCTGCCGCTGAAGTCTTTTTCGATCATCACGTCGTCGAAGTCGATGGGGCGCTGTGCGAGAGAAGAGACGTTGACGATGCGCGACGGCGTGCTGGCCAAGAGCCGCGGCAGCAGTATATACGTGAGCAGGAACCCGGACAGATAGTTGACCTGGAAGCGGTACTCGTGGCCGTCCTCACTCAGCAGGCGCTCATTGGGAGCCGAGCCGAAGCCGGCGTTGTTGACCAGCACATCGAGCCGGTCGTAGTCGCGCAGGATCGCTTCGCCAAAATCGCGCACCTGGTCGAAAGAGGCAAGATCCGCCGCGTAAAAACGCGCACTGCCCTTCCCTTCGCGCTCGATCTCAGCGACCAGCCCCATCCCCCGCTCGCGGTTACGGCCATGGACGATGACGTGTGCGCCCCGAGACGCCAGTCGGCGAGCGACCTCGCGACCGAGTCCCCCGGTGGAACCGGTTACCAGGACGACTTGCTGGTCCGGGCGGGCCCGCGCGGGCGTTTGCGCGGCGGCCGATGGAACGGTCACGAGCGAGGCACTTGCGAGACCGGCCAACGCGAAGCCGAGTTGCGCAGTGCGGCGAGCAATTGCCTTTCTGCTTCTATTCATTGCTCGATGACTCCGTTGTGAACACCCTTCTACGGCTCGGCGGTGCGTCCTTTGAGGACGCAGTTCTTGGCCGAGCGCGCTCTTCAGGGCGGGACAAGGGATTTCAGAATGCAGATTGCAAACTGCAGATCTCAGATTGCCCTTCTGCCACCGGGGCTCATCAGTGCGTCGCACGCCCTGCAATCTGAAATCTAGATCTGCAATCTGCAATCTGCAATCGCTCCTAGTGCCGTATCCCCGCCGCTACACCCTCTGGCCCCAGGTTCCGCCAATGCGGGTCGGGTCCCGGTAGCTGACGTGGCCATTCCTCGGCCAGCGTGTTGCCATCGTACAGCCGACCGTTCTTCATCACGTACCTGATCGCCACGCTGTTGCGCAGGTCTTCGAGCGGATCTGCGTCGAGCACCAGAATGTCGGCCAGCTTCCCGGCCTCCACGGTGCCGAGGTCCTCACCGAACCCGATTGCCTCCGCACCATAGATGGTGCCCGCGCGTAGCATGTCGTGGTTCGAAGCGCCACCGGATCCCATCGCCCATAGCTCCCAGTGGTAGCCCAGTCCCTGAAGCTGGCCGTGACTCCCCACCCCGGCGCGCGCGCTGTCGTTCAACAGTTTATTGATGAACTCTGCGTGCTTCGGGAACACGTACTCCTCGTCCAGAAACCATCCGCCGGGGCCCGGACTTCCGCCGGCACCGGTACCGCGGCGCCGCGTTCGCGCGTCGACAATCGCGTGCGGCATGAATCGGCGGAGCTTCTCGTTTTCGTGGGCGTTCTCTTTTGTGTAGAAGTAATTCTCCCCCCATGGGCCGCCGTAGGACACTAGCAGCGTGGGCGTGTTGGTAGTTTGCGACGCTTTGAAAAGCTCTACGACGTCGTCATAAATCGGGGCAATCGGTAGCGCGTGCTCGATACCCGAGTAACCGTCAATGGCGTGTGTGAGATCCAGTTTGAAATCGAGTCCACCTTCGGTGGTCGGCATCAACTCGAGTTCCTTAGCAGCCTGGATGATCCACTGTCGTTGTTGCCGGTTGCCGGTCATGTACATCTTGAGCGTCTTCGTGTCGTAGTACATGCTGTAGCGCTTGAGCACGTTTTTGGCACCCTCAGCGTTTCGGATGTTCTCGCCGAGGAATACGCCGGGACCCGTTGAGTAGATGCGCGGTCCGAGCATCCCGCCAATCTCGACTCGATCCTGATAGCTCAGCACGTCCGTCATTGCGGTCTGCGGGTCGCGCGTCGTCGTTATCCCGTACGCGAGTGTGGTGAGATACTGCCATGTCTGCTCGATGTGGATCTCCGGAACGAGCCACATCGAGTGGTAATGGGTGTCAACGAAGCCCGGCATCACCGTCTTTCCTGAGACATCGATGATCTGCGCTCCTTCGGGTACCTCCACCGAATCGGGCGGGCCCACCGCTACGATACGATTGCCGGTCACGACCACATCGGCGTTTTCGATGATCTCGTGTCCGTTCATCGTGAGCACGCGCCCGCCCCGCAACACGACGGTGCCTTCCGGTACGTCTCTCGGAAGCGTTACCTCGATGCGGACTTCCTGCGGTTTGTACAGGGTGGTGTCGGTCTTGGCACTGTCGAGCCCGGCTCTGACCGAGTCCGCCCGCTGCGTGATTGCCAGCGCCCTGGCCCGCGCCTCCGCCGCCACGCGTAGCAGGGAATCGGCCTTGACCTGCACCGAATCTGCGATCAAGCCGTTGAGCTTGGATTCGAGCGAGTCGGGGACCTCGGCTTCGTCCTTCTTCAGGCTGTCCACGACCTGCCGCGTGGCCTTCAGGCTATCGATTATCGCCCGTACTGTGAGCGCGTCGCCAACCTTGGCACGGGCGTCCTGAACGGTGCTGTCCTCGATGGCCTCTATCCTGCTGAGGTCGTAGGTGAAGAACGCGTTGCCGATGGCCCAATAGACCTGGTTTCCGTCACTACTCCAAGACGGGAACTCGCCGCCGATACCGGTCAACTTTCGGACCATGACGGGTGCGGAATTCGGACTGGCCACGGACACCGTGGGGGTCGGTCCTCCCACCTCGGAAATCTCGATCGTGTAGAGGTGGCTACCCACCTGTGCAACCGCGCGGCCACCGGCGGGTGAGATCATCACGAGCCCGGCCGGCGGTGGTTGCCGACGGCCCTCCATGGCAGCAAGTAGTGGATCGGGCCTCGGCGTTGGGAACACACGACGCGGCAGTTGCTCCCACTCGCTGGGATGCGGGGAGCCGATGCCTCCGGCCGGGAGAGAGCCGCGCACCTTGAGGTGCTGCTTCACGTCCGTCCCGTCCCACCGGAACGACACCAAGCCCTCCGCGGGGCTATAGGCGTAAATGCGGTTGGGCTCGTCCGTCCGGAAGTGCGCCACATCGCGGCTTCCGGTGGGAGCGATCAGCGTGACATCGCCGCCGGCCGCCGCGATCCATACGAACTCCCCTCCCAACGGACCGAAGAAAAGACCGGGCGCTTTCTTCAGCTCGCGCGCCGCGCCGCGCGTGGCGACGATGCGCTGTCCATCGGGTGTCCACGCCAGGTTGTAGTACATCGCCGCTACACTCGTGAGCTGCGCCGGCTGCCCGGAACCATCGGCCGACACCGTCATGATATGGCCACCGACACTGTCTTCCCATGTAACGAAAGCAATCGACCCACCATCGGGCGACCAAACGGCGTGGTATTCACCCACGTCGTTGTTTGTCAGCCGGCGGGCGTCGCCGTCCGGCATGTCCTTGATCCAGACCCGGTCGAACGCCGTGAACACGAGGCGACCACCGTCGGGCGAGACCACGGGGTGGCGGATCTGCCGCGCCGTAACCGCCGCCGATGTATCGACCTGGTAGGCGAACTTGACCTCCGGCCCGACATCCAACTCAACGTCCACCTCAAACGGGATGTTCGTGGCCGCGCCACCATCCATGGGCACTCGCCATATCTCACCGCCGTAGGACACCACGACCGCTCTTGAATCCGGCGTGAAGCTGTATCCCGGCAAGACATCGAGCGCCGCGCGCGCCTCCATATCGTCGCGCTGAACCGGGTAGGCGAGCCAATCCTCTTCACCCGTCTCGAGGTTACGCTTCCTCAAACCGGTTTCGGTATTTTCGCGTGTTCCGTAAACCAGCCACTCGCCGTCGGGCGAGATTGCAGGCCGAAAACCCGATCCGTAACGGCTCGTAAAGCGTGTGGAGCTGCCAGTTTCACGGTCGTATCGATAGAGCTGATACTGCGGGAAGAGCCCGTTGTACTGCCAGTCACCGGTTCGACCGGCATACCAGATGTAACGGCCGTCGGGACTCACCGCCGCGCCTATGGTCTTGCGACTGGCGGGCTGGCGAATTACCGGCGTCGGGCTGCTCCTGCGCACATGCTGTATCTGGAGCTTCGCCGCACCAAACAGAGAGCTCGAACGACTTACGACAATGTGCTCGCCGTCGGGCATCCACTCGGGGGACACATACAAGCTCGTGTTACCCTGCGTGACTCGAGTGGTGTCCGTAAAGTCGAGCCGCATGGTCCATACGTTGTCGCCGCCGCTACGGTCGGAGACGAACACCAACGTCTCGCCATCTGGGCTGAACCGGGGTTGCGCGTCGAACGCCATGCCCTTGGTGATTCGAGTCGCCTTCCCGCCTTCGATCGGCATCGTATACAGATCACCCAGAAGATCGAAAACAATCGTCTGTCCGTCGGGGCTCACGTCGAGCGACATCCACGTCGCCTCGGTGGTCGTAAACTTTGCTTCGCGGCTCGCGTCGAGCGGAAGCGGAGGCTTGCGGTCGCGACGGCCGGGGCCGTCCTGGGCAGAAACGGTTGTGGATGCAACAATCGTGAAGCCGAGCGCCAACAATGCGGCGCGTTTCGAAACCTTCATCGCGGTCCTCAAATAGTTAGTCATCGTGATCCCCCACGGACGCCCGATTGAGTGTTCGGTTCGACGTGACGCCACGGTTCGTCTACCGCGGCAAGCTGCCGCGGCCACGCTTCGTCGAGAGTATCGCCGTCATACAACCGTCCGTTCTTCATCACGTAGCGAATCGTGTTTGTGTTGCGGATGTTGTCGAGGGGGTTCGCGTTCAACACGATCAGATCGGCCAGTTTGCCGGATTCAATCGAACCCAGGTCGCGCCCCAGCCCTATCGCTTCCGCGCCCATAACCGTGGCGACCCGGAGGGCGTCGTGATTGCTCATGCCGCCACTTTGCATTGCCCACAGTTCCCAATGGTATCCCAGGCCCTGCAATTGGCCGTGACTCCCAATGCCCGAGCGTCCGCCAGCTTCCACGAGGTCCTTGATCCATGCCGAGTGCCGTTTGAACACGTATTCATCATCCATGAACCAGCCACCTGGGCCGGGGCCGGGATTACGGCGTCGGATCTTGCGGTCTAGTTCCGCCTTGGGTGTGAAGTGGGCAAGCTTCTCGTCACCCACTACATCCTCGTTGGTATAGAAATAGTTCTCGGCCCACGGACCGCCGTACGCGACCACCAGCGTCGGCGAGTTTGTCGTTTGCGACGTTTTGAACAACTCGACCACATCGTTGTAGGCCGGGATGATCGGCATCGTGTGCTCAATGCCGGGATACCCGTCCATCGCGTGTGTCATGTCGAGACGGTACTGGATTCCCCCTTCCGTGGTGGGCATCAACTCCAGCTCGCGCGCGGCCATGATGAGCCATTGGCGTTGCCGCCGATTTCCAGCCATGTACATCTTGAAGGTCTTGGTGTCGTAATAGTCGCTGTAACGACGCAACACGTCCCGGGCATCATCCAGACTGTTGATGCCCAACCTCGAGAACACTCCGGGACCGGTGGAGTACACGCGAGGGCCCGGGATCTGACCCGCTGCCACCCGGTCGGCGTAAACGAGCACGTCGGTAGTCGCTGTCTGCGGATCGCGCGTCGCGGTAACACCGTACGCGAGATTGGCGAGGTAAATCCAAGGGCGAGTCGAGTGCAATCCCCACAGGTTCCACATGTGTGAGTGTGTGTCAACGAACCCTGGTACGATCGTTGTCCCACTCACGTCGATCACGTCGGCACCGTCCGGCACGGGCCCGCTCGGGCCGACACTCGAGATGCGATTGTTCTCGATCACGACGTCCGCGTTCTCGATCACTTCGTTACCGCGCATCGTAACGACGCGCGCGCCGCGGAGTACGACCCTACCCTGCGGCATGTCACGCGTCGCTTCGATCGTGGTGCGCATTTCTTCCGGGCGATACGCGGCTGCGCGCATCGCGGCCGAATCGGCGCCTGCTCTGCGCAAGCTATCGTCCACCGCCTCCGCCTCGTCCAGACGATACGTCACAAACGCATTACCGATGGACCAGTGCACCGTGCGGCCGTCCGCACCCCACACGGGGAACTCCCCACCGATGTCGGTGAGTTTGCGCACCGGCATCTGGGCACTGTCGGGCTTGGTCACCAACACCGTGGGCACCCGGCCGCCCGTCTTGGGAACGGTTATTACGTAGATGTCGTTGAGCACCTGGGCCAGGGCCAGATCTCCCTGCGGAGCCATTGTCACGAAGCTCGCTGACACCTGCGGGATGATTTCGCGGCTGTCGTCCTGGCTGTAATCGCGCGGCATCAGGAGATCGGAGGTGGGCGAGATTTCGTAGCCGCCTGCAAAGACAGGGATTCTCCAGGTCGCCCGCAGGTGATGTCGTAGATCGGTGTTGTCCCATCTCGTCGAGACCAACGCGACCGTACGTGGAGAGCCGCTGGCGGCCGGCGCCAAGCCGTAGGTGTAGATTCGGTCGGGATCGGTTTGGGTGAAGTGGGGGCCCGAGCGTCCGCCCGTGGGGCCGATCACGGTCACCTCGCCACCGCCCGCAGGAACCCAAACGAATTCGGATCCGAGTCCGTTGAACACGAACGGACCGGTCGCTTCGTGCAGGTCGCGCGCATCGGAGCGGATGGCGACGATGCGTTCCCCGTCCGGCGACCACGCCGTCTGCTGGTAATAGGCCGAGGCCTGCGTTAACTGGCTTGGCGTGCCACCGGTCGAGCGCACGCTCATGATGTGTCCCTCGTTGTCATCCCAACTCACATAGGCGATCGAGCTGCCGTCGGGCGACCAAGTGGGATGGTATTCGCCAACCTCACGACCGGTTAGCCGTTGCGGCGTGCCGCTTGGTAGGTCCCGCACGTATAACCGATCCATGGCCGTGAACGCCAGCCTGCTTCCGTCAGGAGACGGCACCGGGTCGCGAATCTGCCTCACGACGAACGTCGGCGTGTCCTCGATGGGATACTCGAACTTTACTTCAGGCCCGACGGCGACCTCGGCGTTCACGGTGAACGGAATCTCACTGGGCTCGGAGCCGTCGACGGGCACCCGCCGTATCCCGCCGCCGTAAGAGATCACCACCGCACGTGAGTCCGGAGTAAAGGAATAGCCCGGTAGCACGTCCATGTCCGCGAAAGACTCCTGCTCGTCCCGCTGGATCGGGTACGCCAGCCACCGCTCCTCACCGCTCGCCAGCTCTCTCAGCACGAGGCCCGTCTCGGCGTCGTGCCGCGTGCCGTAAGTCAACCATATGCCGTCAGGCGAAAGCGCCGGCCGGAACGCCGAGCCGTTGCGCGAACTCATCAACGTCCGCGTGCCGGTTTCGCGATCGTACACGCCCACCTGGAATTGCGGAAAGATCGCGTTATAGGTCCACGCGCCGTTGCGCCCGCCGTACCACACGTACCTATCGTCGGGCCCGAACGCCGGCCCCAGCATGCGCAGGCCGCCAGCCCCGGGGTCATGTTGATTCCCGTTCCACCGCGCACGTGATAGAGCCAGAGCTTTTCTAATCCCTGGAGCGGCGCAATGCGGGATACGACGATGTAGTCGCCGTCGGGTGTCCACTCCGGCGACCGAAAATCGCTCCCTACGCCCTTCGAGATCGCGCGGACGTCGCTGCCGTCCGCGGCCATGATCCACACGTTATTGTCGCCGCTACGGTCGGAGACGAACACGATCTCTCGGCCGTCGGGGCTGAACCGGGGGGCCACGTCGTGGGCGATCCCGTGAGTGAGCCGGGTGGCCGTTCCTCCCCCGATGGGGATGGTGTAAAGGTCACCAAGCAGGTCGAAAACGATGGTTTGCCCGTCGGCGCTCACGTCCAGGGAGATCCAGGTGCCCTCGGATGTGGTGAAACGAGCCCATCGCGCAGGCTTCAACGGAAGCTCGTCCCCGGCCCCATTGTCCTGACCAAGCAAGGCCTGGTTGGGAATGGAGGTGACGAGCAGGGCGAGTGCGGCGAAAAGTGCGCCGCGGCCGGGTTCCAAACGCATTGTCTGACTCCGATACAGGTTGAAACGATTCACCGGAATACTCTGGGTGCGGGATAGAGGAAAAGAGGCCTAGGAAGGTATCCCAATGTCACCCCCGCGGAAACTGCTGGCAGCGTAGGCAAAAAGTGCCGGCGTCCCCCCGGTGTGTAGAAAGATCGCTGCAGACTGATCGCCCAAGGCCTTCTCTCGGATCAATCCAAGAAAGTGTGCAAAGGCTTTGCCCGTGTAGACAGGATCGAGCAGCAGCCCCTCCAGTCGAGCGGCCGTGAGAACCGCGTCCTGCGTCTCCGGCGTAATGCGACCGTAACCGGGCCCGAGGTACCTGTCCGTGACGAGCACATCTTGGTCACGCACCCGGCGGCCGCAGTCAAGGAGATTCTCGGCTGCGCGTGCGCATTTCAGCACCCGTTCGGCCTGTGCCGAGGCATCCCGCCTCGCACAGACACCGTGTACGGCGACATCGGGGCGCTCCTGAGCATGGAAACCGACCAACAGGCCCGCGTGCGTCTGCGCACTACCACTCGCGACGATCACGGATCCGAGGTCTACGCCGTGCGCCGTCACTTGGGTGAGAATCTCCTCGGCTGCCTCGACGTACGCCAACGCACCGAGCGGCGGGTGATTCTCCGCGAGATGGACGACATACGGACGATGCCCTTCGTCGCGAAGGGAATTCGCCAAGTCATCGAGGGAGCGATCCGCGCCCGCCTCGTCTTCACCCTCGGGATACGTGTGTAGCTCCGCCCCCAGCACATGGTCCAACAGCACATTCCCCGACTCGTGATACTCGGGTCCCATTCCTTTCACGCGATCTTCGAGCTGAATCACACAACGAAGCCCCGTCTTGGCCGCCGCCGCCGCGGCACACCTCACGAAGTTGGACTGCACTGCACCGGTGATCAATACGACGGTTGCGTCCTCGGCGATTGCCTCACCGAAGTAAAACTCCAGTTGGCGTACCTTGTTGCCTCCCATTGCCAGCCCGGTACAGTCGTCTCGTTTCACGAAAAGATGCGCTCGTGCCAGCTCTCGGGACAGATTCGGCAGTGGCTCGAGTGGAGTCGGACGGTGCGCGAGGGAGACGCGGGGAAACTGCGAAAGCTGTGGCACCGTCAGGCGATCAGCGTGGTGAGCAACGTGTATGCGCCGGTTCCGCCGATGAGCCAGAGCACCGCGCGGCGGAAGGTGGACTCGGTAACTCGTTGGGATAGCCGGTGTCCCAGCTGTCCTCCCACCGCAGCGACAGGCGCTAGCACTGCTGCCATCATCCAGACTTCACCGTCGACTCCGAACGTCAGAGCCTGGAGAAGCAGTGCTGCTGCGAACGTCACTGCAAAAAACGTCAACGAGATTGCCCGAAGGGCCTCCTTGTCGACGCCGAGCGCGGTGAGGTATAGAGACAACGGGGGTCCCGGCATGCCAAGGGACGTCGTCATCGCGCCGGCAAGAATGCCAACGCCAACCGTTGACGACGAGCGGTACGCCGGGAGCGATGCCCTTTGCTCCGGTACGTGTCGAAACGCTAGCAGCGGAACGAAGACGAGGATAACGACGGCAACCACAACCTTCAATTGGTCGACGCTGGCGTAGTTGAATACCGCCAACCCCACTGGGAACCCAAGCATGGCACCCGCAACCAGCCTTATCCACAGGGCTCTGGGGACGTTGCGCCACAAGTTCCTCGCAACCCACAGCGAGATTACGAGGTTCAAGACGATCAGCAACTGAATGGCAGCGGCGGATTGCAAGATGAGCAGGAAGAATGACACCGCAAGAAGGGTGAATCCAAAACCCACCGTGCCTTGGACCACGGCGGCCAGCAGCGTCACGCCGGAGAGTAGAACGAGACTGATTACGCCTGGCGAATCGATCTGCCGCTCCTTCCACCGGATTGTCGGTATCGCCGCGTAGCGGACGAGAGACCTTAGGGTCGGCTCCACCAATACCAGCTCTTGAACCCGCGGCATCCTACCGATGAGTCGGAGATTCCACAAGGCCCGCCGGCCGGGGGGGAGGAGCGTCGCGGTCACGTTTGCCGTGAGATGCACGATGTGATGTCGGGCTGGAATCGTCGTCGGTATTGTGCCCCCTGGTACCTGAGGTCACGTTCCTGACCACGCTCCTCGAGATGGACAGTCGTCAACCTCACACCACAAGGTCGTAGCAGATGACACCAGCAGAATCGATGCAGATGGGGACGCAGTGCGTCTGGGCCGGTGAAGAGACGTCACTGATGCAACGGGCGACGCAGGTTCCGGTCGTCCACAGCGTCTCATTCGGATATCGGGATGTCGATGAATGGATGGACGTCGCCCTCGGGAAGGCTGAGGGTCACATCTACGGACGGAACACCAACCCGACGGTCGACGCTTTCGAGGAAAAGGTCCGCCACCTGGAGGGAGCCGAAGCCGCGACCAGCGCGTCCACCGGTATGGGCATCATCAGTAGCGCCCTGTTCGCACTCCTCGCCCCGACCGATCGGGTCGTTTCGGTGAAGGACACGTACGGTGGCACCAATGTCATCTTCACCGAGTTCCTGCCCCGCTTCAACGTCGAGGTCACCCTTTGCGATACGACCGATCACGAGCAGATCGAGGGCGCAATCGCGAAGGGGTGCAACGTCGTCTATCTCGAAAGCCCCACAAATCCCACCACGAAAGTCGTCGACCTCGCACGCCTCGCGACCGCGGCGCACCGAGTGGGAGCCACGGTCGTCGTCGACAATACGTTTGCCACGCCGATCAATCAAAAACCCCTGCAGCTGGGCGCCGACCTCGTGCTCCACAGCGCGACCAAGTTTCTCGGCGGACACGCCGACGCATTGGGCGGCGTGATCTGCGGCGCGAAGGCGCTTGTGGATCAGGTGTACCATTATCGAGAGATCAACGGGGCAACCCTTCACCCGATGGCGGCTTACCTGCTCCTGCGGGGGACGAAAACCCTGGAGCTCCGCGTTCAACGACAGAACGAGAGTGCCATGAAGATCGCCCGGCACTTGGAAGCGCACCCCGCCATCGGGCGCGTGTTCTACCCGGGCCTGGAGTCACACGACGGTCATACAATCGCCAAACAGCAGATGCGTGGTTTTGGAGGTGTCATGAGCTTCATGCTCGCGGAGGACAGCTTCGACGCGGTGCGGCGGTTCGTACCCCGCCTGCGCTTTGCCCACGCCGCCGCCAACCTCGGCGCGGTGGAGACCGTCATCGGCCCACCCGCCACGACGAGTCACGTCGAGTGTACGGTCGAGGAGCGACGTGCCATGGGTATCCCGGAAAGTCTGATCCGGTATTCGACCGGAATCGAGAACGTTGACGACCTCATCGCCGACCTGGACCAGGCCCTTGGATATTGAATATCGAACAGGGAATATCGAATCTCGAAGTGCACTACGCCAATTCAATAGTCCTAGCGCCCGCCCGGCCAATCCCCCGGCGCGTCCCGCGATCGATAGACGACCTCGCCGTTGAACACCGTCATCAGCGCGGTCAGATCCTCGAGACTGTCGGCCGGCACCGTGTACAGATCTCGATCCCACACCGCGATGTCGGCGTACTTGCCGACCTCGATCGACCCGATCTTGTCCTCCAAGAACATCTGGTGCGCGCCCCAAATGGTGTGCGACTTGAGGGCAGTCCGAATGTCCACGGCTTCGTCGGTCCCGAACGGCTGTTCCCCATAGACGCCGAGCAGGGTTTGGCGGGCCACCGACGCCCATAGGCCCTTGCTTCCGGCAAACGGGGTGACGCTATAATCCGACCCATCGGCCCACCGGATGTCTCTGTCGAGGAAGGTCCGGAACGGATTGAGGCGCAGCGCCCGATCGCGACCAAAGTTCCCGGCGTAGGTGTCGCCGATCCACCACATGAACGTGGCGGACGGTTCCGGGTACGCCGCATCGTAGTCGCGCTGCATGTCGGCCATGAGATCGAGCGCGCGGTCGGTGGGAATATTGGAATGAATGATTCCGTGCCGCAGGCCCACAATCGGATTGGCCTCCATCGCCATCCTATAGCTGTCCATCACCCAGTCGATGCCACGGTCTCCGATGGAATGGACGCTCATGTGAATCCCGGCATTGTGATAATTGCGGATCTGTTCCCGCAGGATGTCGGGGTCGATGGCAGGATAGCCGCGGTTCCCGGTATCGACACCGGTGTAGCTCTCACTCCAGTCGTCGTACAACCACGCGGTGCGCGCCCCTCCACTCCCGTCAATGTAGAGCTTGACCCCACCCGAGATGAGCCGATCGTCTCCCGTCGACTCGTATGGTTTGGTAAAACTCGCGATGGAGTCGGCGTGAGCCCGCCCCTCCTCGACGGTGTTCGGCGTGCTCCAAAGCGCGAACACGCGAACGGACAGGTCGCCGCTCTCGAGCACATCCTGGTACGCTCCCCAGGTCTGAGGTGAAATGCCGGGGTCTTTCAGGCCCGTCATCCCCGCCCTATTGAAGGCGTCGGCCAAGGCCCGCATGCCCTCGCGCACTTGCTGCGGCGTCGCTCGGGGAATGAGCCGTCGCACGAGACCCTGCGCACTCTCCTTCAGTACGCCGGTCGGCCTGCCGTCGGGAAACCGGTCGATCGTGCCGTTCGGTGGGTCGGGCGTGTCGACGGTGATTCCGGCCAACTCGAGCGCCACGGAGTTCGCCACGCCGTAATGGCCCATGGTGTGCGTTAGCCACACCGGGTTGTGTGCGCTGATCGCATCCAAATCGGCCGCGTATATGTAGCGCAACTCCTCGAGCTTCCCCTCGTCCCACCCGCGGCCTTGGGCCCAATCACCATCTTCCAGTCCACCGATCTGTTCCCGCACCAGGTCAACGACGTCCGCCATGCGCTCTACGTTGGGATAACTGAGATCGAGCACATAGAGCATGTCTGCGCCACTGCTACCAAAATGCACGTGTGAGTCGAGCAACCCGGGTGTGGCCGTGTGTCGCTGGAGATCGACGCGCTCGGTGCCGGATGTGGCAAGAGCCAGAATCTCGTCGGTGGTTCCCACGGCCAGCAGTCGGCCGTCGCCGATCGCCACGGCCTCGGCGATCGTGTCGTCGGCGTCGACGGTGATGATCTTCCCGTTGTAGAGGATCAGATCGACTTGGTTACCGTCGCCGACGCAGGCTGTCGCCAGACACAGGACGGTGGTGACTGTGAGAAGCTTGGCGATGTCGTTGTCTGTCATAGAAACGCAAACTAAGGGCTGTGCGAGTGTGAGGCGAAAGGTGTGCCTTGTGCCCAAGCGCTACCGCAACTCCTCGAACCAATTCAACACCACCTGAAACTGCCGAGACGTAGTCGGGTCGCTCTTGATCATCACGAATTGCTGGTCAGGTCCTACCGCCCAGTTACCATCTTGTGAGAAATCATACTGTCCGGAGAACAGATTTACCGGAGCACTTGGGACAAAGGAACCAACTGATCCGTCAACGTCAACCGCCATAATCGTATTGCCCGACCGATGGAACAGCTCGGAGCCATCGGCCGACCAGTTGGGATCGACTCCGCCCCCGACGGAAATTTGATTGCTCTCTGCCGGATCGGGATAGGCGACTACATAGACCTCGTTGACACCCGACGCATCGGATACGTAAGCCAGCCACTGCCCATCGGGAGAGAGTCGAGGGTCGTATTCGTTAGCTTCGGTGGCCACGAGTTCGTGGACGACGCCATCGGCGACCCCTATGGCGACGATGTCACCTTTGGTCTCGACGGCATTCCGATGCGCAAGTAGGCGATCGTCCGGTGTCCACGTTGTTGGGAACGTGGCCGCGTGGCCCTCACCGACGATGAGGGTAGGGTCGCCCGACAGCGGGAACGCACGCCAGGCAAACCGCGGGTCGCGATTCGACCTCACATAGGCAACTCGCTTGCCGTCCGGTGCCCAGACCCCCCAACCGTCGTGGTCCTCGGGTGTCGGTTGTCGGGTGGCACCGCCGCGCTGAAGGTCCACGATCCAGAGATCTGACGGTCGAGGATCGACCGTCACCGCGATCCAGCGACGATCGAGCGAGATGCGTGGGAACCGGTAACCGCGAGGCTCAACCGGAACCGGAGTCTCCCGACCGTTGCGGTCGACCAGAACCAGCGACCGCTCAAAGCTCTCCGAGATGTAAATCAGGGTGCCTGTTTCTGATACGGCGAAGTTTACCGCACCACCACCGCGGCCTCGGAACACGTTCTCGAGCGCCGGGGCGGCCGAGCCGGTGATCTCGAGACGGCTGAGATCAAACGGAATCGCCCGCACGCGCTCCTGTCCTGCGTTAAAGATGAGATGGCCCGTCGGCAGATACTTCGCCTGTGAGCCAGAAAATAGGTATCGCAGCTCGCCGGTCTTTAAGTCGAGAACACCTGTGCCGGCTCTGACCGTGATCAACGCGTGTTCGGCGTCGGGAAGAAAATGGGGCCACAGCGGATTGTCACCGGTGATGGGGGCTGCATCATCGCGACCCTCCGTTTCCTCGAACGTGGGAATCATTTGGACCACAGAGGGATCTCCGCCAGCGGCTGCAACACGATGGACCATGCCCCCTGCACTGTAGAGAATCGTCCCGTCCGTTCCCCAGCTCGCGCCGCGAGTTCGCCCCGGTGGCAAGTCCGCGATGGCGATAGGCGCACCGCCGGAGACGGACACCCGTTGCAGCTCGCCACTGGCATGGAAACCGACCCATTCGCCGTCAGGAGAGAAGAACGGTTGGCGCGCTCCCTCGGTGCCAGGAAGAACGCGCGTGCTGAAATCGTCGATGTTCCGCAGATACAACTGTGTCCCGCCACTCCGTTCACCCAGATACACCAGCTTCGACCCATCTCGAGAGATGTCGATCGGGTACGCGCCGCCTCCGAAGGCCAAACGGTGGTCATCCGGAAGCGAAATGTGGAGCCGTGCGACCGGTGAATGCTCTGCCGGTCGCAGCCAACCCCATACGGCGACGGTGACGGAAAGGAGCGCAATGGCTGGCCAGAGATACCGGTATGGCGTTGGCGCCGGTGCCGTCAGCGCTGCGCCGGAATAGGCAGCCGGCAAGGCAAACGCCGGATTCCGGAGCGCCTCGGCAAACTCCGTCGCCCGCACAAATCGATCTGCGGGCACTTTCGCCAACGCTTTTTGCACCGCCGCGTCTATATTGCGCGGCGCCGTGTGCCGGACATCTGAAATCGGTTGGGGCTCCACCGACACCACCTTGGCGTTGATCGCCTGCACCGTGTTTCCCGTGTGAGGCGGGTCGCCGGTCAGCATCTCGTAGACGACGGCTCCCAACGAATACACGTCGCTCCGTGCCGTCAACTCCCGCTCGCCCGTTGCTTGCTCCGGACTCATGTACTGCGGCGTCCCGAGGGAGAGGCCGGTCCCGGTGAGGCGCGTGCCGCCCGCCGCCGTCACCGCCAGTGCGATCCCGAAATCCGCGACCACCGGCTGCCCATCGTGAAGTAGGATGTTCTCAGGTTTGATGTCACGGTGGATGAGGCCTTGCCGATGGGCGTAGTCCAACGCAGCAGCGACCCCCTTGGCTATCTCGACCGTCTCCTCCACGCCGAGTTGCTTGTCTCGATTGAGCTTGTCGCGTAAAGATTCCCCTTCCACGTACGGCATGACGTAATAAAGGAAAGAGTCCGCCTCGCCTGAGTCGTGGAGCGGAAGGATGTGGGGATGTTGGAGGTTAGCGGTGACTTCGATCTCTTTGAGAAAACGCTCGGCGCCGAGGATGGCGGCGAGTTCGGGCCGCAGCACCTTCACCGCCACCTTGCGGTGGTGTTTCAGGTCTTCGGCGAGGTAGACCGTGGCCATGCCGCCGGCGCCGAGTTCTTCCTGGATGGCGTAACGGTCGGCGAGGGCGGCTTTGAGGCGGTCGATACTGTCAGTCACCCAACGCTCCGGTTGTGACCACAAGTAAACTCGCGGCTCGGCGATCTGTCGGTAAACCGACGAGGGCAAACGTCGCTTTGAGCGACAGATGGCCGAGTGCCGTTCCAACTTGCCTCATCCGCACCGCGTCCAAGCCAGCCGGAGGCACAAGTTGGAACGGTACGAGCGGCGGCTTTACCGTCGTCGATCTCCGACGCCAGACTGCCCTAGGGATGGCGTAGTCGGAAAGCGAGGTTTTGAGACGGTCGAGGTGCTCGGCCATGAGGGCTAAGATACGGATCGGTGACGGTCGTCGCGAGGACACGGCCCTACGGGACATGTCCCGAAGGACGAGTGCCGCCATCTGATCCAGATATCAGGAGAAGATTCCGGCAACAATCTCCGCGATGGTTTCAAACACACCCCCAGCCACTTCGGTGACGCCTTCCACCGCTCCGCCCGCGACCTCGGCGACACCCTCGAGACCTCCACCCGCCACCTCCGCCACACCACCGGCAAGACTCGACGCGCCGTGCGCCAAACCGTGCGCTGAGAGGAACACCAGATCGGGCGCCCACAGCACGGCGTCGAGAAGGAAATAGTCGGCTACAGCCACGCTTCCGTCTGCACCCTTGACCGTCGGCAAGTTGCGCCGGACTTCCATGTTCCAAATGTCGGCGAGCTCGTGGTTGTCAAACCACACCCCTCGGCACGACCGGCAAACGTCCAACGTCATGCCGTGACGCTCCACGCGCTCGAGAGGCTTCTCACAGGTGGGACATGATAGGATATTCTTCCAGCCGCACGCCGAACACGTCGGTGCATTACGATCCATCGGCGCGTGGCACGAATGACAGGGCATTCGAAATGCACTTTGGCGAAGCTCTATCGCGCGTCCAATCCCCTTGGGCTGCAGTTTGCGCAGCATCGCCACTTCTCCGGCGTCAAACCACACTCCTCCACATCGGCGGCAGTAGTCGAGCACCAAGTCGCCGCCCTTGACCGGCTTCAGTTTCTCCATCGTCACGCCGAGGCATGTAGGACACGGCATACGGATTTCGATTTCAGTCATCGAGCACCCCGCGACTGGTGTGTTTTTCATCGAGCAGCTTTACGTCCGGGAACGAGTAGACAAGCAATCCACGATCGGTCACCTCCACCTCGGACACCCCGCGCTCAACCAGCGAGCGTAGCATGCCCTCGGCTTCCGCCTGGCCCATGGCCAGTTCGCGCACGACCTCGACGACCGTTAGTCGGCCTTCGTGTTCGCCCGCCATCCGGAGCAGTTCCGCTTCCTGCGTTTTACGCTTGAGTTCCTCGCGACTACCGGCTAACCGCTTCCCGCCCCCGTAGTGCTGTTTGAGAAGAACGGCACCGGCCACACCGGGAATTCCCACCCCGACGAGAAACGCCAAGGCTCGCGCAACGCCGGATCCCACGTCGGCGTTGAAGAAGCCGAGCAACATGAAGAGACTGACACCCACCAATCCGTAGCCCAAGAGCAACCGCAACGCGACATCCTCGTTTTGCGTCCCAACGGAAGGTGCCGCATCGCATTGCAGAGTACAAGAAGGGCCACGGGTTGCACGGAAGAAAACAGAATAACGCGTTTCTGTGCGATCCGTGGCTGCAATCCTACGGCTCCGTCTCTTCTTCCACCCAGTCTGGATACTCGACACGCCGCAGGATGTCCACGAACCGCGGATCGGCTCTGAGATGGTGGGCCGGTTGCCAGAGACCGTCGGGGTGCTCGGCCATGACGGCCTAAGATATGGACCGGGGACAGCTGTCGCGAGGAGAGCTCCCGCGGTTCTCGGTGGGGTAACGGCCAGGCGTGCCTGGCCGCTCCGCCCGGGCTCGGCCCCTGTTCAATATTGAGTATGCCAATCACAGTTTCTCGTACCGATTAGAAAATCAAGCCCGCCCGTCTTGCTGTGGACACGGGGAGAACCGCTTATACACAATTCCACGTGGAGTGGAAAAACTCGGCTCCATCACGCAACGAACGGCCATTTGCCTCCACATCGGTTGCACATCGCGGAAGCAAAACCCGAACGAACGTCGGCGCTTGCGCAGCCAGTACACGCGTTTAGTTTGGCCACCCTACCCTGTTGATCACCTGCACCTGAGCTCCCCTCTAGGAGGTGCGGACAGACCGCGGTGTCCGATTACACTATTCTCGGAGTCGACAAGATCGCGCAGCAAGCGCGTCGGGATTTGACTTTGATTCGCTGTCCACGTGATAGCGCCGTCATGCGGGTGACGGCGTGGCGCGCGGAGCGAGTCGACAGTCCCGAACCCGAACTGCGCGTGTTCGACCGGTTGCCAAGGAGTGTCGATTGGCAGGTCCGTGCGTTGGATGTCCGGTGTCCGGCATGCCGGAGGAAGGCCGTGCAGGTGACACTGGCGGAGTCTTGTGGGGGAGTTCCGGACGAATGATTTCAGATTTCAGATTCTAGCAGGTTGCGGAAAAATTCATGGTGAGCCGCGTTTGTCCGGGTAACACGACGGTGTACCAGCGTGCGGTCCCCTATTACCGCCCCCGCGGTGCGGTCGGCGTGACGAATGCGGCCCACACTGCCCCATCAGGGGCTGCCTCCGGCCAGGGTCAGGGTGCGTATCCGCATCAGATTGTAGACCGCGGCCGTAAACGTAAACACCCACCCGACCCGCGGGGTCCCGCGATGTCGGAGTTTGCGTAACAACCCAATCGTCTTGCCCCACCCGTAGATCTCTTCCACTTTTTTGCGCTGCCGTTGACTGATCGCATAGCTGGGATGGCGCGTCGTCCGGCCATCCACCGCGCTCCGCAACCGCGTGCGGTGCACGTTCGGCGTGACGTGGGGCGTCCAGCCCAACGCCCGCAGCGTGTCGACAAACCCGCACCGATCATAACCCTTGTCCGCCCCCAACGTCCGACGCCGGGCCGTCGGCGGTAAGCTCCCCACCATCGCCAGCGCACTCGCACACTCCGCCTCGTAGCCGGGCTGCGTCACGTCGGTCGCCACCACGAGCCCGTGCCGATTATCCATCAACACACTCGCCAAGTACGCCAATTGCGCGCCTTGCCCCCCACTCTTCCGCGTCAACCGCGCCTCCGGGTCCGTCCGCGACGCATGCGTCGCATTCGTCCGTTTCTCCTGGCGAAACGTCACGCTCGGATTCCCCGGATCATCGTCCGTTGGCGGGCGGGTGCCGGCCTTCGGCTGAAAACTCTTCTGACTCGCCCACGCGTCCAGCAAGGTCCCGTCGACGGTGAAATGCTCATTCGACAACAACGCCCGCCGCTCCGCCTCCTGTAACACTTCGGCCAGAAACGCATCCGCGATGCCCCCCTCGACCAGCCGCGTCCGATTCTTCGTAAAGACCGTCGGCACCCACACCGCGTCGTCCAGATTCAACCCCACAAACCATCGGTACAGGATGTTGTAATCGAGCTGCTCCATCAGCTGCCGCTCGCTCCGGATCGTATACACCACCTGCAGCAATAACGCGCGTAACAAATGTTCCGGGGGAATCGACGGCCGGCCCCGCCGCGCGTACAGCCGGTCCAACTGCGGCGAGAGCCGGGCTAACACCGGGTCCACCAGCGCCCGCAGGGCGCGCAACGGATGGTCGGAGGGCACCCGATCCTCCGCACTGATATAGCTGAACAGCGCCGACTGATTCGTCTTGTTCCCGCGCATCGTGGCACTCCCATCGAGGTCCCTCTACGATAAGAACTTCCGGCTCGCGATGCTATCGTCCATTACCCGACTTTTTCCGCAACCTGCTAGATTTCAGATGGCAGATTGGCGACGCACTACTGCGCACCGGGGGGGGTGGAAGGGCAATCTGAGATCTGAGATCTGCAATCTGTAATCTGAAATCCCTCGTTCCCCGGTGACTATCGCGCCTGGAGGGTCGGAACCATGATTCGCTTCTCTCGCGTCGTGGTCGGGTTCGTACTTTTGACGTCGATGCCACCGTCTGTGGCTTCCTCCCAGAACGTTGGCTGGCGCACCGTCGAGTTCGAGACCACCGAGGTCACCATCCCCGACGTTGCGATCACACCAGATGGCGAGTGGCTGCTCTTCACGCTCCTCGGGCATTTGTTCCGTTTGCCCGTCAGCGGCGGTGACGCCGAACAGCTCACGTTCGGGCCGTACTACGACACGAAGCCGGCGGTCTCGCCGGATGGGAAGGTGGTCGCCTTCCAATCGAACCGCGACGGGAGCGAGGGCAACATCTTCGTGCTCGACTTGGCAAGCCGCGAGATCAGGCAGGTGACGCACGAGTCGTGGGCGGACCAACCGACGTGGACGCCGGATGGCCAGGCACTGGTGTACGTACGGCACGAACGTGAGACATGGAACCCCACGCCTGCGCCGCCGCAAGGGCCTTCACCCGCAGTAGTCCGTCGTGTTGCGGTAGACGGAGGCGAGCCGGAAACGCTCAGTACCGCGCTGGCCGAGGTTCACTCGCCGTTTCACCTGCCGGACGGGCGCGTTGGCTGGGCGACCGTGGAGCGTGATCGGTCCTCCCCCGGGGCGACGACAAGGATCGAGGTGATGGACGCCGACGGCGAGGTCGACTTCGACCCAAGCGCGGTCGTTTGGTTGGTTCGTTGACACGCTCACAGTGCCTTCTTCAAACTGACTATCGACGACTTCGTGCTGAACGAGCTAGCAAAGACGGTGCCGATTGAAGGCAATGATCCGCGTGGTGCATTCGAAGAAGCACTCGGTACTGTCGAGCGTGCGATCACAAATCGAATCGAGCAGATCAACGTTCGTGCTACGCTGTTCGAAGCGTTGAAGCAACTTCTCGTGTCTGGCAACGGCCTCTTGTACATGTTACCAACGCGAGGAAACAAAGCTGGCGGAATGCGTTTGTTCCGCATCCACGAGTATGTCGTCAAGCGTGATCCGCTCGGTCGGGTGTTGGAAATAATCACTGAACAGATGCTTTCGCCCACCGCGCTTCCACAGCGCATTCGCGATATGATTCTTCGAGGTTCGGACACGGAGAGTCCTCGCGACAAATCTGTTGAAGAGTCTATCGGGCTCTACACGCGCATTAGTCGCAACGGAAACCATTGGAAGGTTCACCAAGAAGTGAATGGTGAAGTTGTTCCTAAGTCGGAGGGCTCGTTTCCTATCGACAAGCTTCCCTGGATTCCACTGCGATTCACTCGGATTGACAACGAGGATTACGGCCGCGGCTACGTCGAAGAGTATATGGGTGATCTCCGGTCGCTTGATAGTCTGTCACAGTCAGTCGTAGAAGGTTCTGCCGCAGCGGCGAAGGTTCTTATCTTCGTGAATGAGGGCGGTGTAACTACCCGCGAAGACGTTGCAGACTCTCCGAGTGGCTCCGTCATTGACGGGCAGGCCAGCGATGTCACCGCTTTCCAACTCGATAAATTTGCCGACTTCCGTGTAGCACGGGAGACCGCAGAAGAAATCAAACAGAATCTCAAAGAGGCTTTCCTCCTGTTCAGTTCAGTTGCTCGTGATGCAGAGCGGGTGACTGCGGAAGAGGTGCGCCTTCTTGCCAGCGAACTCGAAGATGCGCTTGGTGGTGTCTACTCGATTCTCACGCAGGAGCTACAGCTTCCGCTTGTGACAATCGTAATGAACCAGCTTGTGCGCGAGAAGCGTTTGCCAGCATTGCCGAAGGATGTGGTGAACCCACAGATCATCACCGGGCTCGAAGCACTCGGGCGTGGACAAGATCTACGGAAGATGGATTCCCTCATGCAGGGAATCTCAACGTTCGTTGGCCCCGAGGCCGTTGCGGAACATATCGATGTTAGTGCGTTCATCAAGAGGCGTGGGACAGCCCTTGGTATAGATCTCGACGGTCTGGTTCGTACTGCAGAGGACGTTGAACGCCGCAGATTACAACGGCAACAGGCAGCGTTGGCTGAGAAGCTTGGTCCCGAGGGGTTGCGCCAGACGGGTGCGATTGCTCGCGACGAATTAAACCGGAAATCACAAGGAGAGTAGCAAAGGTGACGACGACGAGACGAGACCTCTCGGTGGATGACGAAGCCGAGACGGAGGAAGGGCAGCCGAGGCGCACCCCAAAGGCGAAGAAGAATCCTACGCCTAAGGGCATGCCAGAAAAAACCGGCGAAGATCGGGACGATCACACCAAGCGTGGTTATTTCAGGATGCCGAGCGGGAACGTTCGCGAAGAGTTTGGTACGCTTCCTAAAGGCACGGAGTTTCCTAAGTAATGGGCACGACACTCAAGACGGGTGCCGGAGACCCGCCGCCCGTGGAGCCTACTCTGGTTGCTCCGGGAGATGCAGAGGGAGATAAGAACCGGGCATCAATTCCTGCGAAACCAAACGTTGGTGATCCTGATCCCGAGTTGATCCTGGGTAAGTTCAAGACCCAAGAAGATCTTGTTGCTGCGTACACCGCGCTGGAAAAGAAGCAGTCGCAGGAACCAGTAGAGCCTGCCAAGGGAGACCCACCCAAGGTTGAAGATCCTCCGAAGAAGCCAGCACAGATTCCCACGGAGCCCACCGCAAAGGTCGGCGACGAAGGGGGGATCGACATCGCCGCTATCGAGAAGGAGTGGTTCGACAACGACGGTCTCTCGGATAAAACCTACAAGCAGCTTCAAGAAAAGAAGGGTTTGGACCGGACGACCGTTGATGTAATCATTGCTGGTCGTCAGGCACAGGCTGCGGAGTTCACCGCCGAGCTAGCGAAAACAACCGATGGTGTCGAGAACATGAACAAGATTCTCGAATGGGCCAAAGAGTTACCAAAGGAAGCACAAGAGGCTTTCAATAAGGTGACAGCGTCGGGCGACTTGGAGCAATCCAAGCTTGCACTCGCGGGCCTACAGGCACAGTATGTTGCCGCCAACGGTAAGACCCCCTCCTTGGTTGAAGACGACGTTGAATCCAACGCGACGACCGGGGGCGCCAAACCTTTCGAGAACAGGGCACAGGTTGTCGAAGCGATGAAGGACAAGCGCTACGCCAAGGACCCTGCCTACCGTGCCACAGTCGAGAAGCGGCTCGCCGCAATGGACTTCTAGGCCTCCACGGGGAGTTTCCTCCTTTCGCCCTGTGGGCCTCGGGCAACACCACCGCTTCGTGCGGCAAGGATTGCCCTTGGTTGGCCTCTCATTAGAGGCAACCGTGAACGAAACCCGATCAACCACAAAGACGTTGGCCCGCTGCGGCGGATAACCCTCGGCGAAGTGAATGAGACGGAAGAGTTCCGGGATTCCGTGAATGAATTCCTGAACCACCAATCGCTAAGGGTAAATCAAAATGGCTAACGCCAATGTAACGCTTGGCGGTCAAAAGAATGTTGCTGGTGATGCACAGGCCCTGTTTCTCAAGGTCTTTGCCGGCGAAGTTCTGACCGCATTCGAAGAGACGAATGTCTTCATGGGAAGGCATCTCGTTCGTACAATCCCCAACGGTAAACGAGTTATTTTCGAAAGTTGTGGATTGGAGGAATGAGAAAGGCGGCGTATCCTTTCGTGTAGTCAGTTGAAACGTACACGAGATCCGGTTGTGACGACCGGAGAAAGGACACGCCACCGATGTTGAGGATAATAGAGAATGCGTCTGAGAGCAAAGGGAACGGACTGTTCGCAGACCTGGACGAGCTTGCCAGAGAGGGAGCTCGGCGGATGCTGGTGAGTGCGTTGGACGCGGAAGTGACCGAGTATGTCGAGCGATATCGGATTGAGCGAGACGGAGAGGGCCGCGCCCTGGTGGTGCGCAATGGCAAAGCCCGTCCCCGCAAGGTGACGCTGGGTGCTGGTACGGTCACGGTGACCGCGCCACGGGTGCATGACCGTCGTATGCGGGCGCAGTTCACGAGCAAGATTTTGCCTCCCTATATGCGGCGGTCGCCGAAGGTGGCGGAGGTCTTGCCGGTGTTGTATCTGCGCGGTCTGTCGACGGGAGATTTTCGCGAGGCGTTGCCGATCTTGTTGGGTGAGGACGCATCAGGCTTGTCCCCGACGACGATCACGCGATTGACGGCGGCGTGGGAGGGGGAATACCAGGCGTTTCGCCAGCGTGATCTGCGTGATCGGGAGTATGTGTACGTCTGGGTCGACGGGATCCACTTCAACATTCGCCTCGAGGCCGACCGGCTGTGTACGCTGGTGATGCTGGGCGCCCGGGCGGATGGGACGAAAGAGCTGATCGCGGTGGAGGACGGCTATCGGGAGAGCACGGAGAGCTGGTTGGCGGTGTTGCGCGATCTGAAGCGTCGGGGGATGCGGGCCCCGGTGCTGGCGATTGGGGATGGCGCGTTGGGGTTCTGGGCAGCGGTGCGGGAGGTGTGGCCGGCGACGCGGCAGCAGCGCGACTGGGTGCACCGGATGGCCAACGTGTTGGACAAGCTTCCGAAACGTTTGCAGCCGGCGGCGAAGCGGGTGTTGCGCGAGATGATGTATGCGGAGTCGCGTGCGGAGGCCGAGGCGCTGGTCGAGCGTTTCGCCACCGCGTATGCGGCCAAGTATCCCAAGGCGGTCGCCTCGCTCACGCGGGACCAGGAGCACCTGTACAGCCATTTTGATTTTCCGGCCGAGCATTGGAAACATATCCGTTCGACGAACGTGATCGAGTCTGCCTTCGCGACGGTCCGGTTACGACAGCGCGTGACCAAGGGAGCGGGCTCGCGGAGCAAAGGGCTGACGATGGCGTTCAAGCTGTTGGAGATGGCGCAGCAACGTTGGCGGAAACTCAACGCTCCAGAACTTCTCCCCCTGGTGTTGGCAGGAGAACAATTCAAAGATGGTATGCAGGAAACTGACAAAGAGAACACGGATCGGAAGGTCGCCGCTTGATCACTCACCGATCCACAACATTTGACAATACCTCCGGTAAACTCTTGCCGTTTTAAAACTCCCCAAATTCGGTGAAACCCTTCGGGGCAATACCGAGCCAAGCCGGGCATACATCGTTCGGAAGGTGTAGAGACTAGACGAGGAGAACCTAATGGTTTGTCGTGTGTGCAAGACCGACAAGCCTGAGACAGATTATTACCATAAGGATCGGAAGAAGCAGCACCTCTCTACCGAATGTAAGAGGTGTCAACTCAACCACCAACGAGAGAAAACTTTCGGGGTTTCGTCCGCAGAGTATTGGGTGATGTATCACACGCAAGACGGTCGGTGTGGTATCTGTAGGAAGAGACTCCGTTCAGATCGTTACAAAGCGTTTTGCGTCGATCACTGCCATAGTACGGGCAAGATCCGGGGACTGCTTTGCACGAACTGTAATACAGCTGTTGGTTTGTTGAAGGACGATCCAGAATTAATGTCTCAGGCAGCAAGGTGGGTTAAGGTATAGTCCGATCCTCCGAGTAATCGGAGACAAATGAGTACGAAGAGTGCTCAATTCCCCGCCGCTTGGAAGGGCGGGTCCGCGTATCACACTCCGGGTGCGGAGCTGTTGGGTACGCAGGTTGCAGTGAACGAACGTATTATCACCATCGATGACCTGTTAATCGCGGATCGATTCCTCGACGTGTTGGACAACGCGATGAATCACTACGATTACCGCGCCATCCTGGTGAAGGATGTGGCTCGTGCGCTTGCACAGAAGTTCGACAAGCACGTCGCGCAGACCATGTTGCTGACCGCTCGCGCTACCGCCACCGTTACTGGTGGGTTCGGTGGAGCCGCGATCATCGATGCGGATGCCAACACGGATGGTGCGTCTCTCATGACTTCCATCTTCGACGCCACGCAGACGCTGGACGAGAAGGATGTTCCTGAGGATGACCGCTGGTGTTACCTCAAGCCCGCGCAGTACTACAACCTCGTCGAGACCGACAAGGCTCTTAACCGAGATTTCGGTGGGAACCCCGGTGTGTTTTCGGACGGTACGATCTTGCGCGTTGCCGGAGTTGGCATCGTGAAGACCAACAACCTTCCGACCACGAACATCACGGCGGATCTGACGAAGTACAACGGTGACTTCTCCACTACCATGTCAGTCGTAGCGCATACGAGTGCTGTGGGTACGGTGAAGTTGCTCGACCTCGTCGCCGAGACGGAGTATGACATCCGGCGCCAGGGTTGGTTGATCCTTGCGAAGTTTGCGCTTGGTCACGGTATTCTCCGCCCGGAGAGTGCTGTCGAGATCAAGCTGTCGTAAGCACCTCGAAAAAATTGCCGGGGGATTAGAGTTAATCCTCCCGTCCCTCGGCTTTCTTGTTTTAAGGAGATGGAACAGTGGCTCAGTTTGAGACCAATGTCGCGACGACGGAGTTGGAAGCAGTTAACCGAATGATGTCCGCGATAGGAAATGCAGATATCACACAGAGTGAGCTGGACACGCCAACACGGGACGACACAACGAAAGCGATTGCTATCGTTCGTCACACGCTTCGCGATATTCTTGCTGAGGGCTGGAAGTTCAACACGGAATGGTCGTTCCGCATCGCAACCGCCGCAACGAAGTTTGCAGTTCCTAACGACCTGATCGACTTTCATGTTTCGCATCGTCCCGATCAAATTGGCAGACGCCCAATAAAGAACGACGACGGCACCGTGCCGTTGACCAACCTGCTCGACATCACCACCCGCGACGGCTTCTTCTATGACCGCTTGCGGAATGCCAACACCTGGACGGGAGATTTTGTTCGGGCGCAGATCTTCATTGATTACGTTCGTCTGCTCGACTTCGAAGATATACCGCAGGCTGCCCGCGTGATGATTGTTACTCGTGCTGGGCGAACATTTGCAGAAACCATGGTTGGCGACAAAGAGGTTGTCGGGTTCACCCTCGACGACGAGCAGGCGGCCCTCCGCACACTGAAGCGGCTCGAAGGCAACAAGCGTTCTTACAGCATCTTTGATTCAGCCACAGAGCGGCGCGCCCTCGGCGGGCGTCAACGCGCTAGTCGGTGGTCCTAAATGTCGTTCGTTAAGCGAGCTGTTGACAACATCCTCAACGGTATTTCTCAGATCGCTCCGAGCGCTCGGCCGGAATCACAAGCTGAAGCACAGGTCAATGCCATCTCGTGGCCCGAGCGGGGGCTCAACAAGCGTCCCGCCACGGATCACGCCGCAGAGATCGATTCTACTCCGGCGCCATTCGGCAATGCCTTTGTCCACACCATCAATCGCGACACGAGTGAGCGGTACCGGGTTGTCATTATTGACGACGACCTCAAGGTGTACGACGAGCTTGGTGTCGAACAGGCGGTTGAATTTCCCAACGGGAAGGCCTATCTCAACGAGGCGCTTCCCAATTTGAATTTCCGCGCAGCGACGATGGGCGACTTCACGTTCATCACGCATCGCGGCACCGTGGTTGCCAAGAAGGCCACGCCACTGTCCCCGGCTGCGAAAAACGAAGCGCTTGTCTTCGTGAAGGCCGGCGACTTCGATACCACCTACAGGGTAAAGATCAACGGTGTAGCATACACCACACAGTCAGCGCAGGGGGACGGGCCGAAGGATCGCTACAAGGTCGGCACACAGCTGATCGCGAATGAGATCTTCAACGCCCTCGTAAGAGCCCTGCGGACGACGTTCACCATCACGAACCTCGGGAACAGCTCGATCCATCTTGAGCGAATTAACGGAGCCGACTTCGCCGTCGAGGGTGAGGACGGACTCGCTGGCGAGGGGCTCGTGGTCGTCAAAGGGAAGGTACAGAGATTCACTGATCTCCCCGCCGTTGCCAAGGCCGGGTTCGTCGTAGAAGTCACGGGCTCTCAGGGAACCACCAAAGACAACTTCTTCGTGAAGTATGTTGACGACAGTGAAACCGCAGACCGTAGAGGTGTGTGGGTGGAAACGCTGCAGTCTGGTGAAGAGATTGCGCTCGATGAAACGACGTTGCCTCATGTGTTGATTCGTGAGGGGCTGATCATGGAGGAGATCGTCGCCCTAAACGAGCCCCTTCCTGTTGTTGAAGAAGATACCGTTCAAGAAACGTTCACGCTCACGGACGGGTGGAGCGCGACGCAGAACCAAGCGGACCCAGAGAATGGGGACGTGGCGTTGTCGGTAACTTCGCCGACAGCAACGGCGTTCTCCAACCTCGACCAAGGCAGCAGCCTTGCAACGCCGCTTCGTGTCAACTTCGATGTGGATGCACGCCTGGCTGGGCTAGCGACGTGTCGGCTCGATATCTTTCTTAATACGAGCCCCACCAGCACAACGTGGAACCTTCTCGGCTCGTCTCGCGTGTACACCAAAGCGGACGGGCAGTTACTGAACGAGTTTCTCGTTGTTACTGGAGGAATCTGGGCAGCGAATTGGGATCTTAAAGCCGAGTGGGTATACACGAACACTCCGTGTTGCAATCCCGGTGACCTGATTACTTGCACGTTGCACGGTGAAGACCATGCTATTGTCCCCGGTGTTCAGCACAACACCCCGGTGACGAAGCACGTCAAGTTCGCCGAGGCAACGGTGGGTGGCGTTTCGACCCCACAGATCTACCCGAAGGGTATTGACGTTACAGTAACAATCTCTGGTGTTGGGTCTGCAGTTTACACTCCAACGGACGACGAGACAGGGGCGCAGGTGGCAACGGCAATCGCGCCGACCATCAACGCTCTTGGCGGAATAACAGCAACGGACGAAGGAAGCGGTGTTGTGGAAGTGACGAGCGGGTCTGCTCTCACAATCACAGCGGTGACTGACTACACTGGAGCCCTCGATTTCTTCATCTCCAACGATCTTGGGGTTGGCGCGACCGACCTTACAGGTAAGAAGGTGAAGAATCTCACGGACGGATGAGAGGGGACAGTCGCGAGCAACACGGACCAAACGTTACAGACGACGCTTTCGGGTGGCTCAGACAACAAGTTCCAAGTGGGTGACAAGGTAACCATCGAAGGCGCCAGCTCTGGCTACTTCGTCTTTCGCCCAGGTGTTTGGAAAGACCGCGAGGTTGGCACCGTAGTGACGAATCCCTTTCCCTCCTTCGTTGGACAGAAGGTGCGTGAGGTCTTCCACTACCGGAATCGCTTCGGAGTAACGGCGGGAGAAAATGTGGTCCTCTCTACAGCTGGTGGCTTCTTCAATTTCTTCCGCGAGACTGTGCAGGATCTTCTCGATGGCGCACCCATCGACCTCCAGGCGCAGGGCTCTTCGCTCTCCGTGTTCGACGCAGTTGAGCATTGGGAGAAGGAGTTGTATCTGTTCACTGATCAGCACCAGTTCGTGTTGAAGGGTGATCCGTTACTGACGCCGTTCACGGCACGCCTTCCACAGGTAAGCAAGTTCCGCAGCAACAAACGTGTGCGGCCAGCAACGGTGGGCTCGAACATGTATTTCTGCACGGAGCAGGCTGGCTTCACGAAGGTGATGGAATATTTCCGCGTGGCCGACGAGAAGAATGATGCCAGGGATATCACGCTGGCCGTCCCCAGCTACCTCAAGGGGCGCCCCATTCAGATCGCTGGTTCCGCGGATCACAGGCTGCTCGCAGTTCTTACGGACTCGGACAAAAGCCTGCTGTACGTATACCAGTGGTTCTTTGACGACAACGGGACGAAGCTGCAATCGGCTTGGCACAAGTGGGACTTCGGTTCGAATGCCGAGATTCTCGGGTTCGATTTCATCGAGTCCGACATGGGCCTCGTGGTTAAGCGCAACGACGGCGTGTTCTTTGAGACGATGAATATTGATTCGTCTTTCGTGGACACTGGCAGCAGCTGCGTTCTGTATTTGGATCGTCGCCTTCGTGAGACAGATACCGGAGTGTCGGTGGTCTTCTCGGGCGGGAACACAACTTGGACGATTCCGTTCGATGTTCGCGAGGTCACCGACGGGAACCTTCAGGTGGTCCGCCTCGACACAGGCGCGGTACTCACAACCAACCGCCCGGCCGACAACAAGATCCAAGTGGATGGTTCGGATCTCTCCGCGGTCAATGTTTACATCGGAACTAAGTACTCGGAGACGTATCAGCTGTCTACCCTGTACTATCGACGCCCAAGCGGCGACGGAGTATTCCGCGTACGCACAGACGGCCGCACGCAGATTCGGCACCTCATTGTTCATTACACAAACACCAAAGATTTCAAAATCGAAGTTGATCAGCAAATCCCAGGCGGTAGCAAGAAGACTTACACCTTCGCGAGTACCGCTGCTTGTGGTGAAGACGGCTCACTGCGTGTGCCAGTTCTTTCACAGAACACAGGCGTAATCATAAAACTTCTCAACGACACTCCGGGACGTTCTGAATTCCAAGGTTTCTCTTGGGAGGGAACGCATAAGGAGCGAGGCGGGAGATAAATTCAGGAAGGAAGAACCGTGTTGATATGCGATACGGCATCCCGAGCGGATGCTATTTGGATGTCCTCACGACTTCGAGAAGCAGACAGACAAGAGATAGCGGCGTCAACTGGTAGCACACCGGAAGACGCCGTTCCTCTTTCGTTCGACATCTCGCGGGAGTGTTGTGTGTTCCGCAGGGAAAGCGGCGAGCCCCCGTTTGCTATTTTCGGTACGGTGCCTGCTGGTGAAGCAGGGGGAAAAAGGGTGGGCATCGTGTGGATGCTCGCAACAGATGAGATAGACGACAACGCCATCGCGTTTGCCCGGACCAGTAGGCAATGGGCCAAGCGTCTCCTCGAACCGTATGACTATACACTCAACTACGTGTGGAACAGAAACATCAAACACATACGCTGGCTCCGTT
>CBDFJJ010000008.1:0-244483 GCA_965248285.1 Gemmatimonadales bacterium | reverse complement strand
ATGCTCGCCGAGTACGCGGTGCTCTGTGGCGGCCCGCCCGATCCCGAACTCCCCTACCCGCTGTTTGTGGCGATCGTCGGCCGACGCGCGCGCTTCGAGGCGCGGGCGTTGCTCCACATGATGACGGCCACGAATTGGGGGTCGGGGCTTGCCAAAGAGTCCCCAGAGGTCGCGAAGGAGAAGGCCAACATGATGGAGTTGGCTTTCCCTGGCAAAAAAACCGGGGTGCAATTCGCGCTGAAACCATCTGACCGAAGGCCCGACGATGGCTAAAGAAGAGGTTTCAATTGTCATCCGGGCGAAAGACCTCGCCTCACGGGTGTTCTCTGGCGTGGCGGGCGGGCTCAAGCGCGTCAAGGTGTCGGCGGCCGGGCTGCGCACCGCCTTCCTGGCCGTTATTGCGAGCGCCGGCGGACTCGTGTTCGCCTTCAAGAAACTGTTCGACACCGGCTCCGGCGTCCTCGAGACGCAGTCGAAGTTCAACACCGTGTTCGGCGCATCGGCCGAGCGGATGGACGAATTCAACAAAGAATTTGCTCGTACCGCGGGACTGACGAAGACGGTCGGCCAGGAACTCCTCGCGACCACCGGCTCCATTGTGCAGGGATTGGGATTCAGTACCGACGCGAGCGCGGATTTCTCCAAGGCGGTCCTCCGGCTCGCGGGCGATCTCGGGTCGTTCAACAACATCCCCACGGCCGAAACCGCCCGGGCCATCCAAGCGGCGCTGACCGGCGAACGTGAACAGTTGAAGCGGCTCGGCATCGTCGTGCGTGAGGCCGATGTGAAGCAACGAGCGCTCGCGCTCAGTGGTGGCAACGCCGCCCGTGCGGCCACCGAGCAGGTCCGGGCAACCGCGTCCCTCCAGTTGATCACCGAGCGGGCTGGGAAAGCCGTGGGCGACCTGAACCGCACGCAGCACTCGGCGGAAAACCGATCCAAGCAGGTCAAGGCCGCGTTCGCCGATCAATTCAACCAACTCTCGACCGATCTCATGCCCGTGCTGGTCGAACTGCTCCCGCTATTCGAGGAATTGGCGAACAAGGCCGAAGCAGCGACCAAGCGGGTGGCGGGTTTCATTACGGTGCTTTTCGATCTCGCGGGGCTGACCAATTCCACCTTGCGGAAACAGTTGGCGGCCTTCGGGAATCTCGCCGCAGGCCAGCGGCAGGGTCTGGTGGATCAACTGCGAAAGGAAATTGGAATCAAGCAGGCCGACATCGTCCGGCTCCAAGGCCCCGATCGGGATGTCGGTGGGCTCGGACGCGGGATCGCGCTGGCGTCGGCTATACAGGAGGAAGTCGAGCAACTCCAAATCGCACTCGATGTCCTCGAAACCAACATGGCGCGGCTCAAGGACACCTCCGACGAGACCGCCCCCGCCGTCGACAAGGTGGTCGATGCGCTGAAAGGAGGGCGCCCGGCTGACCCCATGGTCGATGCGCTGAAAGGAGGGCGCCCGGCTGACCCCACGTTTGCGATCGGTGCCCCCCTCCAGTTTGGCAGGTCGGTGCGCCGAAGCCCCTTCTTCCGCAACGACATCACTAGGGGCAACGAGCTGACGGAGATTGTCCGTAGACAGGGGGAGGCGGAAGCGGAGCGTCTCGCCGAAGAGGCAAAGACGGCGGCACAGGAACTCGACGTCCTGGGCCGGAGCGTGGCGACGAACTTTTCGCAGATGGCGACCGCCGCGATCTCTGGGTCCGAGCAAATGGAGCAAGCCGTCATCGCGGCGTTCACGAATATCCTGTCGTCCATACCGGGGGTCACAGGACTGGGCGGCGCGCTGATCGGCGCGGTTGGCGGGTTGTTCGGTGGGTTGTTTGGGCGAAAACGCGAACCTACGCCCGTGAAGATCGAAGACATCAGCGACCGCGCCGTTGAGAAGCAACGACGCAGCGCGCCGGACGTCCACATCACGATCGTTGACCCGCGCACGAACACGCGACGCATCCTCCAAGACATCCGCAGTCTTGAGGCGCGTGACGGCGTGTCGCGTACTCCGGCGAGCTTCGGCTGATGGGTCAGGGGCTCTTTCTGGCCGACAACGTCTTCAATGGGGGATTTCCGGGCTCCCAATACCCTGACCACGTCATCACCGCCGAAGAAGAAGCGACCGACCACGAATGGTGGCGAGTGTCCAATGGCCGACGATCGCCCACGGATTACTGGACGTCGACAACGGCGAACTCAGAGAACTCAGACACGTGGATCAAGGTGAAGTGTAACCGTGCCCGCGGGGCGAACATGGTCGTGATCGACGCCGGCCATAACCTCGCCGGCGAAACGGTGAAGATCGAAGGCTCCGATGACAACTTCACCACGATCGACACGATCCACAACGACGTGATGCCGTCCGTAAGCTCGCCCGGCAACATCGATAACACCCTCGGCATCGTGACCGAGGAAGGCGCGTGGCTCCGACGCTTCCCGCTTCGTGCCCATCTCTACTATCGCGCCTTCATTCCCGCGATGGGCGCGAACCTCACACCCGAGATTGTCGGGCTCTGGCTGGGCCTCGCGTGGGAAACGGAAGTCGCGTGGCCGCCGGTCGCGGAAAACCAAATGGAGCTCGCGGGCCAAGAATCCCTCAGTCCCGATCTCTGGCGTGGACGCACCGGGCTCGCGATCGGGCGTACCGATGTGATGACGTTGAAACTCCCGAGTTTCTTTGCCTACGATCAGGCCCGCTTCCATATCGAGGGGTTGTTCGCGGCCAACCATCCGACCTGGATCCTCTACAACACCGATCAGGCGGACCGTGCGGTCCTGGCCGGCCCACGTCTCGGCCGCATCGGGTTCCGTTTTGGCTCCCCGACGGATTGGGGCTACCAGCAAATTGGGCTGGATTGGGTTGAACACGAGCCGTTGAGGATCTAATGGCGATTCATCCTTCGCAGATGCTCATCCACGTTGGCGGTAACGCACTCCAGCTCTACGGGACGCCGTCACGCCGCACCGCCCCAATCGCCCGGCGTGGCGAGGACGTCATCGAGACGATCACCCGCGCATCGACGGGGAGCTACGTGGACCGAAACGGCGAGGTCAAGCTCGCGGAGTCGGGCGCGATGCGGATCGAGTGGCTCGACCTCGACGGTGATGGCGTCTTCGAAACGGCGTCGATTCTGGTCGAGAAGGGTCGGACGAACGAGGTCCTCCGCGCGCCGGAATTTGATAACGCTTCGTGGACGAAAGTGCTCACGAGCGTCAGCGCCGACGCCGACACGGCCCCAAGCGGGGCGACGGTTGCCGATCGACTCATCGAGGACGGGACGGCGAGTAATTCCCATTCTCTGCGTCAAGACATCACGATCACGGCCGATGGCAACGTCGTCTGGTCCGTGCACGCGAAGGCGGCGACGCGGAGTATGATCGCGCTCGGTATCAGCGACACAGCGGGGGCGGATACCGTCACGACGTGGTTCAATCTCAGTACGGGCGCGAAGGGCACCGAGGGCACGGTTGGCGGGACGGGATCCCACGCTCGTTCGTACATCGAAGCGCTCGGTAATGACTGGTATCGCTGTGTCGTCGTCGGCAGCATCGGCGGCGGCGTCACGACGGCCCGGCTTATCTGTTATCTGGCGACAACCGACGCCAGCGTCACGTACAACGGGGATGGTGCGTCTTACGTGATTCTGTGGGGCGGGCAGGGGGAGGTCAACGTACCGTTTGCCTCGTCCTACATCGAGACGGCGGGAAGCCCCGTCATTCGCGCGACGGAATCGATGACGTTTCCCTTCGACGTCGGGATGCAGGAGGCGACCTTTTACGCGCGATTCCGCGAGCGGGGCGCGATCATCGCCGATTCGGGGCTGCGGCTCATGCAGATCGCAGCCTCGAATCCAAGTCTGCACATCCGAGCGGAAACGGGATGGCGGGTCCGGCACACCGACGGGGCCGCCGCGAGCGTTGAGTCGACTTCCGCCGCGCTTCCGGCGATCAACGATGTCGTCGAACTCCGTGCCGTACTGAACGCCGACGGGAGCGTGCAGATGCATCAATCGATCAACAGTGGGACCGAGGCGAGCGGTTCCGCGTCGGCCGCGCAAGCGCTCGCGACCGATAAAAAATGGGGCTCGGCGATTCTGAGCGTCTCGCTCGTCGGGACGCCGGGCTATTTCAACTTGATCGACCTCATGTCCGTGGCTGGGGTCCATTCGCTCGGCGACTGTCGGAAGGCGACCCAACAATGACCCGATCCTTTTGGCGGATTCCCCGCGCTGAGTGGCTCGACGGAAACGGCGTAGAGGTCTTCGATAACGCCCGCGTGTATCACGAGACGCCGCAATTTCTCCACGTCATCGCGGCGGAAGCCGGCCGCCCCGACATCGCGGCGATCGGCACGCGACTCGGTCAGACCGTGCGAGAACTCAACCCGAGCGAGCGTGCGAATTTTCTTCGTGTCGAGGTCGAGCGCGACAGTCCCGACGGGAAGATCCGAGCGCAGGTCAAAGTCGCCGACAAGCGACCGACGGACGTCGAGAAGGCCGTCGATATTCCTGCGGTCATCTGGTTCGGGGACGACCCGGCGGACTACGCGCCGTGAGAGCGATCCATCCCGAGCTGGTGCGCATGTTGCGGAAGGCGAGTATCACTGGGCGCGCGCGCGTCATTCCCGAAGCGATCGTGGTCGACAACGAGGATCTCCGAGCCTTCGACACCGACTGGAACAACGCCGATTCGCCGACCGGCCTCCAGGTCGCGCCGAACGGCGACCTGCGGCTCACGGGGTCGTTCTCGACTACGGTCGAGCACACCAATAGCGATACGTACATGACCGATCTCGACCGGGCCTCGCCCTGGTCGGTCGCGAAGGTCACGTGGGCGGGCACGCTGGACCGGGACTTCGAGATCCAGCAAATCAAAGCGTATCTGCATCCGAAGCGGACTGCAGCCGCGAAAGAAGTCGTCTGGTGGAAGATGGAACTCTACCGCGTGCATCGCGTGTGGCCGGCAAGCGTGTTCATTGCGGAGACGTTTGAAATCCAGTCGATGGGGTCGGCCCTTCGGGTGGCGGCCTCAGGGACCACGGAAGCCGAGTACATCTTCGACTTCAGTGCGGGGGATAACGGTCCCAAGCCGAAAATGGACCGACCGATCATCATGCGGGGCGCGATGGCGATCCGTCCCACGACCTACATCCGCATCCTGGCGTTGAAGGCCGATGGATCCGCCGCGGGTAACGTGGGATTCAGCGCCGATACGGCGACACCGAGTGTCACTACGTCAGGCGTGACGCTTGAGCAAACCACGTTGACCGAGAACGCGGTTGGGGACGGACGCGGGCGCTGGTCGGAGCCCGATGTCCCTGTCGACGAGTGTCCCCGCCTGGCGATCATAGCGGAAAGCTATTCGGATGCGACGGTCACGTTTTCCGTCGCCGGCGGGGGCACGATTATCAATCTCGGGGCCGCGCCGACGAAGGATCTCGAGTGTGTCCTGGTGGGACGGACCCCCAGTGACACCGCGATCGTGGGCGAGATTCGCAAAGCGGCGCCCGACGCCTGGACGGAGTTTTTGGACGGTGATCTCATCGGTGTCGATAATTCGCTACCTGGTGGCACCGGTGGCAAGGACCTGTCTGGTCTTACACCGACACAGCAAACGTACGAGATTCGCGCCCAACTGAAAACCAACACCGCGCTGAACACGACTCCGCGGTTAAAACAGTTGGGGGTGCGCGAGCTCACCCGGATCTCCTTCGACCGCCTCGCCACCGTCGACGTCGAGTGGAATGTGCATCCGTACGAGATGCGGAGCGAGATCAGCCGCGCGGTGATCACGAGCATTCGCGACGGCCGCGAGGATTTCAACGACCAGATTACCGAGTTACTGGTCGACTACGACGTGGCCGAGATTGCCTGGCGGATCATGATCGGGCACCCGGATCTCGATCGCCACAAGTGGCTGCACATCGACACGTTTCCGATCGCCTACGATTACGATCCGCGCGCGACGGAGATCGAATGCCAGTGGGATTCGGCCCTCACTTTGCTGCGGGCGGCCCTGCCGGTGGCCTCTGGTTCGCCGCTGACGCGCGACATCCTGAACTACAACGCCACCGTGGGGATCGAGACGCTCAAGGAGGTGAGCGATGACCTCCTCGACGGGCAGATCGGGCTCGCGGGCAAGTACCGCGGGCAAGGCATCACCGACGACACGACCACGATCGCGAAGCGCATCGGGGAGCGGGATCCCGACATGGTCGTCACGGCTTTGTCCGATGCGAAGACCGAGGCTGACGCGGTTGCGTTTATTGCCGGCGGCGCATGGGGGACGGACGCAGGACGGGTGCGGTTCTTCGATCTGTTTGCTGACGACTTCGTCGTCATGCTCTTTCATGAGCGGGAGATCACCGTCGAGTCCGTGAGTCCCGGCCTCGCGCTGCGCACGCCCGAAGTGTTTCTCGCGTACGATTACGACGTGCAGAGTCGCCAGTACACCTTGGAGCATCGCGGGTTTCATGGGGTGGCATTGACCGCCCTCGGGATCTCGAACTTGGGACCGCCGAAACGGCTCTCGGATACGGTCGGCAAATGGATCGACGACACCACGCTGGCCGAAACCGTCGTCGAACGCCACTTCAACGCGTTTGGCATGGGCGTCCGGTTGTGGCGCTTCCGGTGCATCTACCCCTACCCCGAGCTGCAGTTCGGCGATCGTGTGATCGTCCCCACGAAACAATTCGTGATGCGGGATCCCCTTGGGGGTCGCGAGCTGCGCGGCCAGCTCTGGGCGATCGGCACGATCGTCGGCGTGCACGATGTGCTGGGGACCGCGTTTACGATCTGGATTCGCAGTCTGTCGGATATCCTCGCGAGTAGTGAGGCGGTGACGTTGACGAAGTTCGCGGTGCCCCAGGTGGTCTTCGTCTACATTCAGGTCGACAACGACACCGGTATTGCGCGACCGGTGTTGCAAGCCACCGACGCGTTGTCGGTGCGGGTCGCGTCGTCAACCTCCGCCTTTCCGTCCCTGGCCACCACCCAGGCCGCTTCCACGCAAGCACTTGACAGCGACGGGGGTTTGGTCGGGGCGACCCTGGCCACCCTGACGGCGAACCAGACGCTCTTCGTCACCGTCCTGGCCTACGAGAAGGCGGCGGGCGCAGGAGCGGAATCACGTCAGTTGTACAAAGCGCAGGTCCGGCGGCGGAAGTTCGAGCGCATCTTCCCCTGGGACGACGACGACTACACGGTCCGGAGCCCCTCGAGTACCGGGCGACAGATCGAGAACGTGACCGTGTTCGTCGACACCAACGGCAACTTCGGGCCGAATCGCCACAACGAAACCGCCCAAGCGCAAGACGGGGACGCGGTCTCGTTTGGGGCCGATTTTGAGAGCATTCCCCAGATCACCTTTCTCCCCCAGGTCGCGCTCACGTACCGCTCGGCCGACAGCGGCAGCGACCAGGTCGTCGACATGAAAGCGACGAATCCGACCGTCTCGGGTTTCACCGCGCGCGCCAAGATTATCACCGGCGCCGCCGCCAGTGCGATCGTCGATGGGTTCAGTGCGTCCCAGAACCAAGCGGGACCGGAAAACGGCACGGTGACGCTCTCGAACGAGGGTGCGGTGGTGTATTCGAATCTCGAAGACGCCAACACGACCTCCACGATGTACAACGTCTACTACGATATCGACGCGACCGGCATGAACGTCGCCAACCGCGTGACGGTGGAGATCTATTCCAATGACGGGGCCACCTCCACCACGTGGACGCTCCGTAGTTCGCGCACCTACGACAACACGATGAACGCGACCGACGTGAAGCAGAGCTTTACGGCCGCGCTGGGCGCGAACTACGACATCCGCATCCGGATCACGTACCTGACCAGTCCGCTGCTCGAGACGGCAACCGTCACCGCGTTGGGCGAGGACAGTTCTCCCCGGGCGGGCGTCGAGTTCAACAAGATTACGGCGGGCACCGAGAACGACGCCACGCCGAACACGGGCGACGCGGTGGCGTACTTCGCCATGGAGGCCCCCTGATGGCTACCCTGTTCGACGACAAGGTCGTCCTCGCCCAGTATTTGGTGTTTTTCGAAATCGTCCCGCGCCCGACGTCGAGTGTGTATGCGCCGTGCTGCGGACGGAAGACGAGCGCGGACGTGATCGTGGATGTGCGCCAGGTGCCCACCACCCTCGTATGCGCCGGTGGCGTTCGCGCGGCGATGGACCACGAGTGGTTATGTGACGGCTGCCGAACCCGACTCGTCCGTGACCGTGCGAACGGCTGGACGCCCTCGCGCTTTGCTCGCGCCACCGGCGAGCCGTGGGAGGTCGTTCGAGACCTGCGAGCGCGCGAAATCGTGGCCATACGGTTGAAGCTTGCACCGGGCAAGGCCGACACGCTCTACGAGGAGGTCCTGGCAAGGTTGCCGGATATCGACATCCCAAACACGGAGCACCCTGATGCCGACGATGGCTAACGGGATTCCCCACAACGGCCTGCGCATCCCCGGCTGGGCGATCACCGCGATTGTCTTGGTGGCGGCCGTGCTGACGGCGGGGTTCAGCGTCGGCCGCACCTGGAACGACACGCAGCGTTCGGTCGCCGAGATGAACACGCGCATGTGTCGGATCGAGCGGGCGTTGGATATCCCACCGTGGCCGAGCTGTCCCGCAGTAAGGAGTGAACGATGACCAACATGATGATCCCGTCCGGGAAAACCTGTCCGAAGTGCGGTGAGCCGATTCCCCAGGTGGTGGATCGGCGACTCGTCGGCGACAAGATCCCGCGGATGATCACCGGGAGCGTCGTGGCGTTGGCGGCCGTGGTTGGTCTACTCCTCGAGCGGATCGGTGGGCCGGTGGCCGTGCCGTTGATTGCCTTTGGGCTCGGCACGGCGTACACGCACAGCTTTACCGCCGTGTTGCGCGGCTGGAAGAACGGAAAGAAGTGAAGAACCTCCGCTCGATCGCGCTCTACCTCTGGGAGCGGGAGCTCGGCACGCCGTACCGCTGGGGCGGCGACGACCCGATCGCGGGTTTCGACTGCTCGGGGTTGGTGATCGAGCTCCTTAAGGCGGTCGGGATCCTGCCGGCGCAAGGCGATTGGACGGCCGAGGGGCTCGCCAAGCGGTTCGAGGGCCGCGAGGTGACCAAGCTCAAACCGGGCTGCCTACTCTTCTGGTTCCGCGGCTCGAAGATCGGGCACGTCGAAATCGTTTGGCACGTCGTCGGTGAGCGCGTCCTGACGATCGGGGCGGCTGGTGGTGGGTCGCGCACCCAGACTGAATCCGACGCCGAGGAACAGAACGCTTACATCAAGGTCCGGCCGGCGCGGCCGGAGTGGGTCAAGGCCGTCGATCCCTTTTTCTAGCCAGTCTTCCGGCCAGGGATAGAAGGGGGCTAACTCCGATCTACTGCATACGGCCACGACAATCTCTGGTAGTGGGTCAGTTTGAAACCTGACCCTGTTGCCCTCCTGCCCGTAGGGGGCCGGCCCCCAAGCCTGTCCCACCCGAGGAGCGGACCGACGAAGAGAAGGACCCTACAGCCGTGGAGCGGGGTCGGAAAGGTGGTCAGAAGGGTGGGAAGGCACGGACTGAAACTTTAACACCCGAGCAGCGGCGGGAGATCGGAAAGATCGCCGCTTCGGCGCGGTGGAAGAAGAAGGATCAGTGAGACCCGCGTCCTCTAAATCCTTCTCGAAGTTGAAGGACGTTTGAAGGGGCGGCTCATCGGCATGTAGGTCGTTAAAGTAGTCGAGGTCCGTCTTGATCTGCTTAACCTCACCGACGATACCATTTCGCTTGAGTGCCAACGAGAGCTGCATATTGTCACGAGTGATGGTCTTAATGTGATCCCAAAGTGTTCCCTGGGCTTCCGGCCAGGAGTGCATGGTTCTGACCCGGCGGCCCCCTGCGGTCATATGCTCTTGACGCATGGCATCCGCCAGTTCCTCGGCACATTTCCGCTCTGTCGCATAAGACGGCAGTTTGTACATTTTCTGTGCTACCGCCCAATCAGCCATCTCCCTTGCGGTTGCCGGTTGGTCGTTATTAGCAGCTCGGTATCCGTCACGGATGCGAAGTAATTGGGCGCGTTTCGTCATTGCCATGGTATACCTCGATTAGGAAGCCATTGTTGGGATCGTTTGACCGTAACCATCCGTCATCGCAGTTGGCGAAACGAGGTGACGCACTTTCGCCAAGTAAGGGCGGAACAAGTTCCACCTCCCCGTCCTCTGTTGAAGCTGCCCGACGACGATTCCGGGGTGGACCTGCATTCTCCTCGCAAAGTTCAGAATCTTCTCTTTGCTGAAGAGAGGATCGTTCCGCAAGATGAAATCGGTCATCTCAACGTCGGGTACACAGAAGTCAGCACCAGCATAATTCGCGATGTCCTCTACATCAGTTGCCTCTGGCGATAGCGTTGTCGCAGACCTCTCTGCATCGCAATCGATTATTGCCAACCCTTTCCCGTGTCTCTTCAGTACGTGCTCGATCTCGTGCCGCAAGACAAACCAGAAATTGTCGATTCTGTCGAGGCGGAGTGACATGCCAATCACGGGTGCTTTGTCGTTGAGCCAGAAACACACACCGTCAATCGCTGAGGAAGCGACATGTTTAACGACAACGAAGCACACACCACAACTTGCCAGGATTGGCGGGACTTGCTGCACTCCCTCCGGAGATAGCAAGAGCGTCCTCAGTTCGGGAATCGCCTGTCGAAGGGCCTTCGCTGAATAGGGTTTCGTTGGCATCGCCTCTGCGAGCTGCTTCACGCGAAACAACCATGCGAGCTGCGCCCCACTAAGCTCATCGGGGTATCCAGTTTTCCTGGCCGCATGCGCGAGTTTTGGCGTCTCGTCAATACTTGAGATGCCGAAGAACCTCATTACCTGAGCTTCCAAGACTTCAGGGTTCTTGGACGGTTCAATCCAGTTTCGCTTTATCATCACATGAACAGCGAACTTCTCTCGGAGGTGAGCTTGGCGTGAGATACGTGTCGGCACGGGGTCCTGGTGGTTATGCAACCGGTACGCGGCTTCGAGGTTGAGCCAAAAAAGGGCGCTCGTGCCGAGCGCGGCGCTCAACTCCTTTGCGGTTTCGGGCGTAACTGCCCGCTTGCCCGCGATAATCTCGTTGACCAGTCGCACAGGACGACCAATGATTTCCGCGAACTCAGTCTGAGTCCAACCACGTGTTTCCAACTCATCGCGGAGAATCTCCCCCGGGGGGAATGCCTCTGCCATGGCGAAGTCAGTCACTATGGCCTCCTGTTGGTTAGTGGTAGTCACGGACTGCTATCACTCCGACCTTTTTTGGCGTGCGTCCCCGGAGTTCGACGACTAAACGCCATTGCTTGTTGATCCTCATTGAGCGCACCGTGTCACTTCCCTCCAACTTCTCGAAATGCAATGATTTCAGCGCATAGAAATCGCGTTCGTCAACGGCGGCCCGGATTACCCGCATCAGTTTTCGGAAACCACGGTCCACGGCGTTGCCGTGTCCCACCGTGGCGGCGGGATCTTTCTCGACGCTGGCCAAATCCTTGTCGTCGAACTCAACCTCCATGAACAAACCTATCTGTATGACATATATTACGCAATACCATTTTTACACTTAGTGTAATGATTGGCATTGACAACACTTGAGCAGTTTGTTGGCTTGGAAAAGCCGGTCTCGATTGCGCTGTCTGTCGGACGCCCTATGTGGAGTATGGAGTTACGGAGTTAACCGCTGAGCCCCCGAAAGGAGGCTTTTCTTTTCCCCTGCCCTGCGGGGGTCGGCGGATGCAGCGGCTCATCAAAGTGGCGCTGGCTGAGCCAGTCTTCCGGCCAGGGATAGAAGGGGCTCGTGTCGGTGCGGTCGAGTGGTGGTGTGAGCCAGTCGCTGTAGATCCACTGAGTGATGCCCACAAAAAGGTATGGGTCAGTTTGAAATCTGACCCTGTTGCCCTCCCGCCCGTAGGTCCCCTAGCTTTCAGCTATGCCGAAGAAGAAACCCGAACCGGGCAAGCTCCGCGAGGATGTTGTGCCTCTCTCGCTACCCGCTCTGGTGCCGGGGCGTTCTGCCTGAGTAGATAGAGCCGGTACGCAGTATCAAGATTCATCCAGAACTGAGCGCTAGTGCCCAACGCGGCACTGAAAAGCACTGCTGCGTCTGGCGACAGGGTGCGCTTGCCGGAGATGATACTACTTACAAAGCTCTGGTGGCGGCCAATGATTCTCGCAAACTGCTTTTGTGTCCAACCCCGCTCTTCCAACTCGTCCCGTAAGAACTCACCAGGGGGGAACGCTTCAGCCGGTGCAAATTCCGTCATGCTGCTCTCCCTCCGTTAGTGGTAATCTTCAATCGCAATTATTCCAACCTTCTTGTTTGGGCTCTCGCCTCTGAGTTCAACCACAAGTCGCCATTGTTTGTTGATACGAAGAGATCGCTGGTGCTTGCGTTTCCCTTTCAGTTTTTCGAAGCGTAGCGATTTGTGCTTGTATAGGTCCCGTTCGTCGGCCGCCGCTCGGATAGCCTGCATCACCTTTCGGAATCCTCGATCTACGGCGTCCCCCGAACCACCCGTAGCACCACGATCAGCCTCTAGTTTTTGAAGGGCGGCGTCCCTCGTGCTCTACTTCCATGTCCAAGGATAGTCGATTACCGTAAAATTATCGGTAGTGGGTCATTTTGAATTGTTGAGGCTCTGCGCGACGAGCTTGCCCCTGTTAGCTTTCATATATGCCGAAAAAGAAGCCCATTGCGAAAACCAAGCTCCGTCCCGACATGAACGAGACGGCGCATCGCGTGATGCTGGAAGCGACAGGCCAGGTCCCTAAGACTGTCCCGCCCGGTGAGCGCGAGGATAGCGAAAAAAACCCCGAGGCGGTGAAACGTGGGGCGAAGGGCGGCGAGGCCCGGGCTAAGGTACTGACCGACGAGGAGCGCGAAAGAATCGCGCAGACGGCCGCCCTGGCGCGGTGGAAGAAGGACTAGTAGTCCGACCCGGACTCAGCCATTCCGCGTGCGATCCGACGCAGCTCCACGTCGAGGGTGAAGTCTTTCTCGACAGTGATAGGTTCTTGGTCATGATCCACACCAACACCATTGAGGGTTTCTGGAGCCTTCTCAAGCGTGCGTGGTACGGTCAGCATCACCATTACAGCAGGGAATACACGGGGCTCTATGTGGCGGAAGCGACGTACAAGTACAACCACCGCAAGAGCCATAACGGGTTTAAGCACCTGGTCGCTGCGATGGTGGGCCCATGAACAAACTCTACTACGGCGACAACCTCTCCATCATGGAGGGGATGGCGAAGTACAGCGTGGATCTCGTCTACCTCGATCCACCCTTCAAGTCCCAACAAAATTACAACCTGCTATACAAGACGCTGACGGGTAAGCCAGTACCCGAGCAGGCCGAGGCGTTTTGCGACACCTGGGAGATGGACGCCGAGAAGGACCGCATCGCTCGCAACATGCCCGTGCTCATGAAGCAGTACGGCGTCGAGCAAGACTACGTGGACTTCTGGCGACTGTGGATGCAGGCGCTGAGGCATACCCAACCTCATCTGCTCGCCTACTTAATCTACATGGTGCAAAGGCTCCTGCACATGAAGATCATCCTCAAGCCAACCGGCTCTATCTACCTACATTGTGACCCAACGGCAGGTCATTATATCAAGGTCATGATGGACGGTATCTTCGGGCACAACAACTTCCGAAGCGAGATCATTTGGCGGCGTACCGGAGCGCACAACAGTAGTACTCGTTGGGGTCCGATCCATGATGTGATTCTGTTCTACACAATATCTGACGAGTATACATGGAACCACCCTCGCGACCCGTACATGACGGGCCACGTCCAAGAGCACTTCGTAGAAGACGGACACGGCGGATACAAGACGGCCTATTACGGCAACGTGCTCACGGGGTCAGGGGTTCGTAAGGGAGCGTCGGGGAAGCCGTGGAAAGGATTCGATCCCACCGCCAAGAGTCGACATTGGGCGATCCCGAGAAAGCTGTGGGAGGACAGCGGACTCGACGACACCGGACTCGGCCAGCACGAGAAGCTGGATCTACTTTACGAGCACGGGTTCATCACTATCACTGAGGGCCATGCGTTGCCCATCTATGAGCGGACGGTCCGCGCCGATGACGGACCCGCTATGGGTGACATTTGGGCGTATCAGCCCTACACGGAAGGTACTGTATTCGGCACAGATGACGGCATTGACGCGAACGTATCTTGGCTAAAGCCCAGAGCGAAGGAGCGGCTAGGCTTCCCGACACAGAAGCCGGTCGACCTTCTCAAAAGGATCATCGGGGCCTCAAGTAATCCGGGGGATGTTGTCTTCGACCCCTTCTGTGGGTGTGGGACAACGATCTACGCGGCCCATGAAGCGGGCCGTTCATGGATAGGCTGTGACGTGGCGATCCTGGCCGTCCGTCTTGTTGAAGGGCAGTTAAAAGAACGCTACGGGCTAATCGAGGGGGAGCATTACGAAGAGCACGGCATCCCAAATAGTGTCGCGTCAGCCAAGGCCTTATTCGAGCATGATCCCTTCCAATTTGAGCACTGGGCTGTGGAGTACGTTGGTGGCTTCCCAACGAAGAAGACCGGAGACAAGGGTATAGATGGCCGGGTCTACTTCGAGACGAGGAAGGAACTTGGGCTCATGGTACTGTCGGTGAAGGGGGGCAACGTGCGGCCTACGGACATCCGCGACCTAATCGGCGTGCTTTCTGTTGAGGAAGGCGCGGAGCTGGCGGGCTTCATATCGAACAAGGAGCCCTCCAAGGCCATGAAAGCGGCAGCGGCCCAAGCGGGGCAATGGGAATATGAAGACGTCGCCTACGACCGTGTACAGCTACTCACGGTCAAAGAGATCGTGGAGGACAAGAAGCGATTCCATACACCAACCAAGATCGGCACGAAGTCTGCGACCGCCGATCAAATACCACTAGCCGTGTGAGCGACAACCCTTGTGCCACAATGGTTTTCGTCTAACGGAGGTCATCTCCAGCGCCTCGTTCCGATGGCCAGGTTTTAATTGGTACTGCCGCACCGGCCGGCTCCGCACATACCGGGTAACCGCCTTCTCGGCCGTGAGCTGGCGGAAGTACTCGTCCTCGATGTGCACCGGGAAATGGACGTACCCCGGAGCGGACGTCGTGAGTTTCAGCCGGGCGTATAGTAGCCAACGCCACTTTAGTCCAAAAGCGTACAACTGCGGGAAACGATTGGAGCGACATCACCCCATCCGTCGTGCATGACGTTGGGCAGGACGACTGACCGCACCCTGGCCAAATGCTTTTGAAAGCGGTCGTATCGCTCTGTGGCGTGTTGGATCTGGCCAGCCACTAGGCCAGGGTGAACATTCACCAGTTTAGCAAAGCTCAGAAGGTCCCTTTCGGTGAATATCGGGGCCTTGCACGCTATGAATTGATTTAGGGTCTTCGTTGGAACGCAAAAATCAGCCGCAGCCTTGTTGGCGATACGTTCCTGTTCCTCTACGTCGGGGCCGATGCCCGCTCGATCGCCTTCAAGTTCGGCGTCGAAAGCGACGGTGGCCCGGCCATCTCCACGCAGGACGTGCTCACATTCGTGACGGAGCACGAACCAAAAGTTATCGATGCGGTCGTGCCTCATTGTCAGGCCAATCACCGGAGACCGATCGTCGAGCCAGAAGCACACCCCATCAATCTTGGCCGACTTCAGCGACTCAACGATCACTAGTCTGATCCCCGCTTCGGCCAAGATGCGTGGAGCCCTCCGTGCCTCTTCGGCTGAAGCCAATAGGGTACGGAGCTGCCTGATCGCCCTTTGCATCGCCTTCGTCGAGTATCGGGGCACCACCATCACGGTGGCGATCTGCCTGACGCGATACAGCCAGGCAAGCTGTGCCGGGGTCACGTCGCTGTTGACGGAGGTCTTCTTCGTTGCGTGCGGCAAGATCTCGATGTTGGATGGTGACTCCACGTCGAAAAAACTGGCCAGCGCGGATTCCACTTGCTCGGTGTTCTTCATGTCGTCGATAGCCAACCATCCTCGGCAAGTCATCTCTTTGACAGGTAGGTCGCCGTATAACTGAGCACGTCGAGCCCGACTTGGGTCGGGCATTGTCTCGATGCGTGCGCGAGCCAGGTCATAGTTCTTTTGAAGGCCCAGGAAGGTTTCGGCTGGCACACCAAAAACCTCCGACAAAGCGAGCGCCTTGGGGGCATCGAGGGGTTGCCTGTCGGTGGCAATCCGGGCCACATGGGCACGACTTATTTCCAAGACCGTCGCGAGCACTTCTTGGGTCCAGTCCTTCTGCGAAAGAAGCCACCGGATGAGTTGCCCTGGCGTCTGGAAGTCCGGCGGGTTGTTTGACATGGGAGGAATGTATGCGATGTTCGAAATAATACAACAACATTGCTTGTGCTTAGCAGTTGACTATATTATAGACATGAACAGACTGTCAGATGCCAAGCGCGCAGCAATCCTACGGTGCCTCACCGAAGGCAATTCCATCCGGTCCACGGCCCGCATTACCGGCACCGTGAAAGCCACCGTCCTAAAGTTGCTGGTCGAAACGGGCGAGTTCTGCTCGAACTATCAGGAGCAAGTTCTACGGGATCTGGACTGCAAGCGTATCGAAGCCGACGAAATTTGGGCCTTCATCGGAGCGAAACAGAGGAACCCGAAGAAGGCGGGGGACGGTGACATTTGGACGTTCACGGCTCTCGACCCCGATTCCAAGCTGATGGTCGCATGGCTCGTTGGCGACAGAAGCCCCAAGAGTGCCACCATTTTCATGAAGGATCTGGCGTCACGAGTCTCGGACAAGATCCAGCTAACGACGGATGGTCACGGGATGTACCTGAGCGCCGTACGTGCGGCTTTCAGTTTCCTCGACGTAGACTACGCACAAGTTGTGAAAAAATACGGCCAGCTAGGGACCACAGAGGAACGGCGGCGTTACTCACCACCGACATGCACCGGGGCCAAGAAGGTCAGAATGATCGGCAACCCCAACCCGGACCTGATCTCAACATCCATGGTCGAGCGCAGCAACCTACAGCTTCGGATGTCTTCACGGCGATTCACCCGCTTGACGAGCGGATTCAGCCGGAAGGCCGAGAATCACGCCCACGCGGTCAGCCTGACCTTCATGGCGTACAACTTCTGCACGCTCCACGGGACCCTCACGAAGGCGCGCGGTGGCCTCAAGACGACCCCAGCGATGGCCGCTGGCCTTACAAAGCGCCCTTGGAAGATTGAGGACGTCCTGGCCCTCATGGCTGGGGCGTACCGTACGACCGCGAATTCAAAATGACCCACTACCAAATTATCAATATCCGGAATTCAGAATTCCAGATATTCTACTATAGGGGTCTCGATCCGAGCCACCGCCCGACTCGTGGGCGTGTCCAAGACAACGATCCTGAAGCTTCTGGTTGGCCAACGGATGGAGTTGACGTTGCTCCGGGGTGAGTGCGTCTTGAAAGAAAAGGTCGTCTCTAGCGGTGGTGATTGAGAACGGTCGGTCGGTTGTCGCGTCGCCACTCCAGCAGGCCAAGACCACCCATCAGCGGAAGGAATCGTTTCCAGGAAAGAAGAGGGGGCATGTTCATCGGGTTTTTCACCTCGTCACGCTAGTGGTGGTGCTCAGGAAGGAAGGAGCGGTCGCTCACCTCGTCGCACTAGCGGCTACTTTTTCGACATCGGCGGCACCCGGCATCCTGATCAACTGGAATCCCGTAAAAGTTTTTTCTTCGCCGGCGGCCACAAAAAGGTTGTATTGGTCATCTTGGTCGACCACAAACCCGTCCTTGTCTTGAAACTCAATCGTGGCGTCCAACGACAGCGAGCGGCTGCCTGTGTTGCGGATCTTCATCTGCCATGCAAACCGCCACCAAGTGTCGTTTTTCTCGGTAATGCGAGTACTGATGTCGGCGACCTCGAATTGTGAAGCAGGAATTGGTCCATCGTGGAGTACTGAGGCGGATGCATATCCGATCCTTTCGCCAGCCCGGAAAACCCGGAACCACCCACCGACGAGGCTATCGACCTGAACGGACTCGCCAGATCGCAGGGTCGTTAGAGCGTCGAAATTCGTTCCCCTGCCCTCCCTTACGTTAACAGTGCCGTGTGCCCACTTCTGCTCAAGTCGTCGGGTTGCGGACGGTCTGGTCACGTCGGACCGCTCGGACGGAGAAGGGGTCTCGGAAAGAGACGACAGCCCCACGCCGACGAGGATGAAAATCACAATCACTCCGAGGCACCCGTACAGAGCCAGGTCCCCGAACCCGCGATTGCGCGTGAGGAAGGAATCTTCTGTGGTTCGCACTCGAGGGGGTTCGCCCGAGCGGCGTCGTTCCGCTATGGGATATGCGCACTCTGGACACGCGCTTGCTTGGTCGGAAATCTCGCGGCCGCATTCTGGACACTGAATTAGTGCCATCCCCAGCCTCCTTTTTTTTTCAGGCCATCCCGGCACCACATCCCCTTCACAGATGTATCAAAACCCGCCTTGGTTAACGGGTTACTGGTACTCGGCTTCTCGCTTGCGGTCTTGAGACCAGGGTTGCGCCTCAACAAACGTGTTCTCTATCAACGCGTTGTGGATGTCTTGTACAAACTGCGGCACCGCTCTGTTGGTGAGCTCGCAGCCCCTTATGGTCATTCTACATATCGCCAGCCGAACCTCTCGAATCTCGCTGTCTGGCAGGGTCTTTCTAGAACCCAAAAGGAGCATCGCCAGCAAGCGCACATTCCATATTACACACCTAAACTCCTCCTCCGGTTCTCTGGTTATTGGAGACCAGAGCCACCCGGGAAAGTCAATATTCTCAACCTCCATCGGGTGGGCTAGAGCGGCCACGGCGTCGGCCATGCTGTTGGAGATAGTCACCATCCCCCGGCGAGGCGTCATCAGATACGAGGGTAATGGCCAATTCAGTGCTGACGACAACTGATCAATAGTTTCTGGATCGGCGTCGGTCTTGTCTTTCAGGATACGCCATATCGTTTCACGCGAAACACCGGATTGACGAGCCAATTCGGCCTGACTCAATCCTCTGGCGACCATCGCATCCCATAACCACGTCGAATAAAAATCCCTTAAGTCGTTTACTTCCAATTGGTTACCTCTGATCAAAAGTAAGCTCTTGACACACGTTGTACGCTGTGCAATACTATTGCACGACATGCAGTGATGTTGCGCGTGTCCTGCACCCAACCCAGCAAGGTACGGTAGATGGACCTCCTCAACAAGAATATGACTCTCAGCGTCAGGATGAGCGGCGCCCAGTTAGGGAAGTTGCATCAGGCCGCTGAGATCGAATCCCACCGCCGCGATGAGAAAATTGAGCCGAGTCGGCTCCTCCGGGAGCTGGCGATGACAGCCATCGAGGGCATCCTCGCCGAGCAGCAAGCCGCGGCTGCCGAGCCTGCCTGACCGATGACAACGGCCCCAACAGCCAAATGCGATGCCCTGCCCGGCAATGCGTTGGCAACGCCAAGAGACCCCGGTTCCGCTCATGAGGCGCCGCATCTGGCGGTTTATGGCAACGTCCAAATCCCACGAGCCCACTGCCCGTCATGTAGTAGGACATCCCTGGTTGTCGGGGGGCGGTTTCAATGCTGTGGAGGGCAACACCGAAACTCAATCCGGCAGACCAAGCGGATGTCTGAGCCCATCCAGCGGCGGCGCCTTCCAAGCGCGGCGAAGCGGCGCCGGCTGCTGGAGGCGTTCGATTATCGTTGCGCCTACTGCGAGCGATCCTTCGGGTTGCGGGTGGCAATCGACGGTAAGTCGCACCGCCTCGTGATTCATTGGGACCATGCCGTCCCCTACGCGTACTCCCAAGACAACCGGACTGAGAACTTCCTGCCCGCCTGCCAGCTGTGTAACCGCTGGAAGGGCGCCCTGTGCTTTCAGACGATAGACGAGGTGCGGCTCTATGTCGCGCAAAAATGGGAACAAAGAGAAGCGGTGTCTGAATTGCGACCGCCTGTTTCTCCCGTACCGACCGAGGGTTCAGAAGTTTTGCAGCGCACAATGCCGCTGGAAGTATTGGGCGTCTCACCGCCAGATAGCCCTGTACGAATGCCCCCATTGCGGAAAGCCAATACGGACGATCATCGCCGCCGCAAGAGGGTGCGGCAGCGCCCTGTGAGGAAGACGAGCGTTAAGTGTGCACACTGCGGGGCTCCCTTTTTTGTAAGCTGGCATAGACAACGGTTTTGCTCGCCCCGCTGCAGACGGACAGCCGTGACATCCGAGCATCGGTATCGGTGGCACAACGGTCGGCGGGTGTCCTCATGACGACCAGAGTAAAGCCGCGTTGGATTCGGCCCAACGACAAACGGAGCACCTGTCGTGCGGTGTACGCTCGGCTGGCTGAGTTGGAGGGGATCGCCGAGTCCACCGCCCGTGATCAGTTCGTCGGCTACCTCACGCCGGCGGAACGACTCGCTGGTCGCCTCTCGAATCAGATCGCCGCCTGCCAGGATGTCCAGCGGTACGACATGATCGTCGAGCTGCTGATGGACCTCTGGAAAGTGGCGCTCGGCATCCCGCCTGACTGGGAAACCGCGAAACACGACTACGACGTCGCGGACTCGACGGAAGAAACCGACCAAGCGGACTTCGATCACCTCGAACGCATGGGTCTCGTGAAGCGCCTGCATTGGGTTCGGCGTCGCCGGGTCGTGTCGCGTGAGATCGCTCGCGCCCAACGATACATCGCCGCCGGCGACCAGCGGTTTCTCGCGTGAGCCAGACCGAACTCGTGCTCTCGTTTGTGCTCTGGCTCTGCGCCGGATGGGTGCTCGGCTACCGTTACCACGTGCTCAAGGTGCGGGAGATACAGGCCCGTCGCATCAAGCGGATGGCGTTCGAGTGGCTGTGCTGGCGCGCCGCCGTGCAGGAGAGAAGAACGGATCAAGCAGGCCCAACAGGAGGCTCGCGAGCGTGTGCTGGCGGGGGAGGGAGGGGTGTCGTGAGGGGCGCGGAGACGCGACGCCCTGAGGCGAAGCATGGAAGGCGGACTCTCGTGATGGAGCGCCTACGGGAGGCCGAAGTGACATCCGCCCACGCGAAGGCACGGCTCCACATGTTCTGGGCTTGGACCCCCGACGCGACGCCCGGAGAGCTCTGCGTCGTCTACGCGACGACCTTCATATGCCAGTTCCTCCCCGACACACCGGACCGGAAGCTCATCTTGACCACGGACCAGGCGGTTCAGTGGGTCGGGCGTCACGTGCCCACCCTCTACGAGAACCTCTTCCGGACTTCGTCTTCGAAGGCGGTCCGCAGCTCCTCGGGGGTGGCGTCATGAGCTCGGCGCAGCGTGTGGCGGCGGTCCACCACGAATTGCGTCCACGCCGCTACATGGCCGGATTCCCCAAGTGGATCGCAGTCGTTGGGACCCTCGTATGCGTTGGGATCGGTGCCGCCCTTGTGTTCGATCTCCCCCTGCACGTGCTGAAAGTCCTGGTATTCGCGTGGGCCGTCGTCATGTCGTTCTTGAACGTCGCCGTTCATATGTGGGTTGGCGATGGGCATATCCAGCGTGCCCAAGAGTCTAGGCGCATCGAAGCTAGGCGCATCGAGAGCGCAGAGCGACGGTGGGATGTCTAGCATGAGCGACTGCTTCGTATCTCTCGAACTGATCGACCCGTCGCCGTTCGCCCATCTCTCGGGTTGGCGAATACATCCGCAGACCGGCTCCGTGACAGCAGCCCTACCCTGTGCGCTCGATGCTCCGTCCGGTCTCGCCCCTGAGTACGGCCCTGGCGAGCTCGACGACCCTCGCATGGGCCCGGAAGGCTTCTACGGAATCGGGAAGGTCCCTCCAGCCCCGGAGGGTCAGTCCGAGTTCGTTGACAGCGGTGTTGAGAGCCGCCTGTGTGGGAATCCGGTTGTCCAAGAGGATCTGCGTCTTGGAAATGCGTTGAGCGAGCCGAGGGGTGTTCGGATCGATCAGGAAGCTGTCGGGGTCCGACTCGGCGATCATGTCGCTCACGGTGTCGTGCAGTCGATCGAGCCTGGATTCGCTCCGCTTGACTCGCGATTCGGCGTCGATCTGGGCCATCACCTTCCGGTGCTCGGCCTCGATGACCTTTCGCGTCACCACGATCTGCACCCGAGCGCCAAGCGCGGCCACCCCGAACATGCCCCCGATGGTGAAGAGCGTCGATATGAGAATGTCTGACATGGCCAGCTTCCCCCGGTGGATTGTGGTCGTCGGGATTCTCGCATGTGTGGGTATCGGTATCGCCTTGGTGAGCGATCTCCCCGAATACGTATTAGTGGCCCTGCTCCTTGCGTGGGGCGTCGTAATGTCGTTCTTGATCATCGCCGTTCATATGTGGGTTGGCGACGTGCATATCCAGCGTGCCCGAGAGTCTTTACGTGCCGAAGCTAGGCGCGTACAAGGCGCAGGGCCAGCCAACCACGGGTGGGACGCATGAGCGTCCTCCACATCCACCCTCAGACCCGTCTCCGGACCTTCCTCGAGGCCGCCTCGTGAAGCGCGACCTGTCCTACCTGCGGGAACTCCTTGTGCAGTTCGAGGATGGAGTGTGGAAGCCTGAGGTGAATGGCATCGGCAAGGACCACGTTCGGATGGAGACCGTTCAACTATGACCATTATCGCAAAGAACGAGACCCCACCGCAGGCCCCGGCCGGCCAACATGTAGCCGTGTGCTGCGACGTGGCCGATCTCGGCGTCGTCAAGACGACCTATAACAACGAAGAAAAACATCAGCACAAGATCCGCGTCTGGTTTCAGATCGCCGAACTGGACGGACAGGGCAAGCGGTTTCTGGTCTCTCGTCGATTGACGCTCTCGATGCACAAAAAGGCGGCGTTGCGGGCGTTCCTCGAATCCTGGCGTGGGAAGCCCTATGGCGAGGACGACGCGCGCAACGGCATCGACGTCGAGCTCATGGTGGGTGTCCCAGCGTTGGTTCAAACGGTCGAGAACGACCGCGGCTATACGGACATCACGTCGATCATGCGGTTGCCGAAGGGCATGGAGGCGATCGCGGTCGAAGGTTTCGAGCGGTTCAAGGATCGGGCGACCGAAGGCAGGGACGAGACCGGCGCCATGCACGACTACGACGGCGTCGAGGGTGAAGACGACGATTTGCCCTTTTGAGTCCTGCATCCGCTGTGGACGCCCGATCCGCTCCGAGCGGCCAGCCTGCGTCGTGAACGGGCAGGCGTACCCGTACGCGGGGTGTGAGTGCTGCGACACGATCGACCCGGCCCACGTATTCAAGACACGCGCCTGCGGGGCCTACGATCGAGGTGAGACCGTTCCCCTGTGCCGCATACATCACCGTCAACAAGAGGGCCGGACGCTGGCGTTCATCATCGAGACCGGGGTCAACGTGCGGCGGATCGCGAGGGAGTTGCCGCGGTTCTACGAAGAGGAGAGTAATGGCTCGCGACGATAAGACCTGCCCATCCTGCGGCCGGTTCTTCCCATACAACCACAGCACCGCGCACCGTTGCCATGGGACGAGGTCCACGGCGTGACCGCTCAGCCTGACCTGTTCACGCCCTTGGCGCGGCACAACGATGCGGAGACGAGCCACGCCGCTGCACGGTCCATGCGGAGAGGCGCTTCGGTTCAGCGCGAGCAGATCGTGAACGCGCTCCGGGCACATGGCCCGATGAACCACTGGGAGATTGACAACGTGTTTTCGTGGCCGCACCCCACGGCGGCCCGGCGCATGAAGGAGCTCGTCGACGATCGGCGAGTGATCAGAACCACCCGCACGAGCGCAACAGGCTCGGGGCGACAGGCAACGGTTTACGAGGCGCTGTGAGTGCTCCGATCTGTGAATGCGGGCAAGTCGCGCGCGCCGGCAAACAGCAGATGTCAAACGGTGGGTGGCATTGGGGCTACTACTGCTGGGATTGCCGGAGGTTTGCGGAATACAACGGTCGAGTGTTTCAGCCCCACGACGGTGCCGATCTCGACGTCATGGAGGTGATTGAATGGGCGGAAGAGCGCATCTGTGAATGGTGCGGGCGAGAGGAGTTTTGCGAGAACCACCACTATTGGCCTCGGGAGTTTTTCAAAGCCGACGCAGATAAAGGACCGACGGGATGGCTTTGCGTGGATTGCCACGATCTGTGGCACCGGAAGGTGATGGGTCGCACGATCCGCAGGCCGAAGCAGACCGGCACGGCTTCATCAAGATTAGTCGAAAGGCCGATGCCGATCCGCTCTGGCGTGAACCGCGAGAGTTCTCTCGCTGGGAAGCGTGGGAGTATATGATCCGCGCGGCCGCCTATGCCCCTCATGTCCGTGCGATCGGGACGGAACGGTTTCCGCTCGCCCGCGGCGAATTCCTCGCCTCGCTTCGGTATCTCTCCGAGTGCTGGCAGTGGTCTGTCAAGCGCGTCCGCCGGTTCCTCGAATGGCTCATGAGCGATGGCCGGATCGTGTGCCGAAGAAGGCACAGCAATGGCACCGTCTATCTCCTTGTCAATTATGACACTTACCAGTCGAAGGGCAGAGCGAAGGGCACAGCAAGGGCACAGGGTGTGTCCCAAAAAGGGCACAGTAAAGGGCACACCAACGACACAGCTTATCCCTCTGTCGTTAACGGTGTTATCCAGTCGAAGGGCACGGCGAAGGGCACAGCGAAGGGCATAGAAAGGGCACAGCAAGGTACACAAAGGAGAAGAAGGGATATAGAAGAAGGTAAAAGAATTGTCGCTCCGCGAACGACCTGGATGACCCCGTACTGTAATCTCTGGCAAGAGGTCATGGGGGCACCGCCGATTGCTGGTAAGCTGGCAAAGTTCCTTAAACCAATCCACGACACCCACGGCGCTGATCATGTGGTGCCGAGGCTTCGGCGATATCTCAACGAGACCGACCCACAATACATCAGCGTCAGTCGATTCGCCGAGACATATGCAAAATGGGACCCGGCGTTGGATCCAAATTCCCAGCTCGCGTTCCCTGACTACCCGAATGTCTAGGCTCCTGCGCGCAGCACTCGGGTACGCCGCGAGACAATGGCCCGTCTTTCCGTGTCGTCCACGGGCGAAGGAGCCAGCCACGGTGCGCGGGTTCCATGAGGCAACAACCGACGAGCAGCAGATCCGCGCGTGGTGGGCAGAAACCCCGAACGCGAACCTCGCGACCGTTCCCGGCAAAGCCGGCATGGTGGTGATCGACCTTGACGGTCCAGAGGCTGATGGCGAGGCGCAGGCGCTGGGGTTGTTCTCGCAGCCGACGATGTACGTCCTCACGCCCCGTGGTCAGCACCTCTACTTCCAGCACCCCGGCGGGTTCATCACGAACGTGAAGCTTTCGCCGCACATAGATGTCCGTGCGGACGCGGGGTATGTCCTCGTGCCGCCGTCGATCCATCCGAGTGGCGAGCGATATCGAGCAGAGCAGAAAGGGCTCGACCTATTTCCACTGCCCCCGAAGGTCCAGGCGCTCATCGCCGCTGGCGGTATCAGTGGTGCGGCACCGGCGACGCCTCGCGAGTTGCCGGACATACTCCCCGAAGGCCAACGCAACGCTATGCTCACGAGTCTCGCGGGATCGGCCCGGCGTCGGGGAGCATCACAAGAAGCGATCTTGGCGATGCTCCAGGCCGAGAACCTAGGGCGGTGCCGGCCTCAGCTCGAAGACCGGGAGCTTGAACGCATCGCGGCGTCGGTCGCTCGCTACACGCCAGAATCTTCTCCACCTACCGATCAATCTCCCGCGCCTACCGAAGATGGGACTCCCGAGCTTGAAACCAAAGTGGAACGCAACCGCCGGATCGCAGAAGCGGCGATCGCTGCAATGGGATCACAACAACGCGTGTCCTCGTGGGGGTGGCGGGACTTCGATCGGTCGTTCGGCCCGCTGATCGCTGGATGGTTGTACGTTGTCGGCGCTCGTCCAGGAAACGGCAAGACCACACTTCTTCTCAACCTTCTGTCACGGCTCTGGGAGGATCGGGTGCCGACGTTCTACTTCGGCACCGAGATGTCGGCGGACGAGCTGGTCCGTAAATGGGCGGCGTTACGTCTGCGGTACGACGAGCTCCGCACGTTCTCTGATGATCTCACGCCAGACGAGAAAGACGAGTTGCGTCGTGAGTTTTGCATGCTACTGGAATCCGACACGGTCACTTTCTCCACCTTCACACGTCTCGACATCGGCCGCATTGGCGAGGAGATCCGGTGGGCGTTCGACCAGCACACGGGCCGAGTCCCGAAAGTTGTCGTGCTCGACCACATCCACCGTGTGGCACAGGAACGTGAAGAGGTGGCGGCGCTTGTGCAGGAGCTCAAGACGATCGCGATTGAGCGGCGCGTGGTCATGCTTGTAGCGTCGCAACTCAATCGAGACGGAGGGTTGTTCGATCTCTACACGCCGCCACACATGGGGCGGAACAAAGGATCGTCCGCCATCGAGGAAAATGCCGATGTCGGGATCGGCCTGTTCCGCCCCTTGGTACGCGGCGTGTCGATGAAACAGAGGCGGGCCGCCGAACAAGGAGACATCGAGGCCGCAAGCCTAGCACAGGTAAACGTCTTGGCAGCCATTTGCTCAAAGCACCGGTATCGCGGCGCAGCGGTCAACCGCACGGCGTCCCTGGTCGTGAACGGGAGCCGGTTGGAATCTCGGGCGTATCAACACGAGCAAGCACCTGTCCGCGACACTGACGAGGTGCCGTTTTGAGTCGCGACGACGCGCTGCTGATCATCGATGCGGAGCTCAAACACTGGGGATACTCAATGACCCGGCTCCCGAAACACTTCACGCTCGAGCAGTTCTTGCGGATTGTGGGGGCCAAGTGAAGGTCGGCAGCAAGTCGGTCCTGTTCGGCGTCCACGCCTTCTGGCTCCATCCGTGGTTTGTGGCAGAGGCGTGGAGCCGGCTGTACGGGTTCCCGTGGCAACCGTGGCTGTGGGTGCTGTTCTTCGTGCACGACATCGGGTATCTCGGCAAGCCCAACATGGACGGCGAGGAGGGCGAGCGGCACCCGTGGGTCGGGGCTGGCATTCTCTACTGGCTTCAAGGGTGGTGGTGCTATCTCAAGCGGCACGCATGGGCGCGCTGGGAGCACAAGGATTTCAAGTCCGGTCACGGGACGGTCACCGTCTCTCGGTGGGCCGTTCGTCGGCGCTTGGGGTCTGCTCGGGGTAGCGTCGGAAGTGAGAAACCCTGTTGGGGCAACGAGGCGTTGTTTCACTCGCGGTTCTTGGCGAAGCGATACCACACAACGCCCTCCCGCCTCTGCATCGCCGACAAGTTGGTGATCACGATGGAGCCGTGGTGGCTCTACCTCCCACGTGCGATCGCATCGGGCGAGATACGCGAGTACATGGGCCTCGCCAAGACGGAACGCCACGGGCACGAACACGAGCGCGTTCGCAGCGACGTGAAGGATAGCCACCTCGCGGTGCGGATCTTCGGACAGCGGGGCCGTTGGTATCTCGAGGTTCAGGCATACATGCGGGCGTGGATCGCCGAGCACCGCGACGGCCGCGAAGATACCTGGACGCGCGACACCCGTGAGGCGCAGACCGAGAGTGGGGTATGGACATGAGCCGCAACGCCCTGCTCTTGATCGTGGCCCTCGTGGTTCTGTTGGTGGGTTCCAACTGGTTCCACACCGCGAGAGGCACGGACCTCAAGGCTGACGGTGATTCGCTGCGGCTTGAGAACGCAGCACTCAAACCGCGGCTGGAACGATTCCAAGCCGATTCCGCTACGGTCCACACACGGCTCGATGCCCTCGCAAACCACAATCGTCGCTTGGAAGCCGACCGGGAGCGAGCGAGCCAACGAACGGACACCGTGACCGTGTTGCGCGACGCCGCGCGAGCGGACATCGACATTGACACGTTGACCGCGCCGGTTCGCGGACTGCTGCGGTTGGAGCAACAGGTATCCGCGGCGCTTCGCAACGAGCTCGCCATTACACGGACCGTCTTGGACAGTACGCGGGCGGAGAACGCGCTGATCAAGCCGCGGTTGGACGAAGCCGAGGCGTTGGTCGTCTCCCTCAAGGATCAACGGGACGGCGCCATGACGCTCGTCGCCCGACACGAGGCGCGGCTCGAGTTCAACCTCTGGAAGTTTTTGGGTGACGAGATCCCCCAGTTGGGCGCGTGTGCCGGCGGCGGGGCGATAGTCGCTTCGCTCTACGAGGGGCAGGCGCTCGTCGGAGCGGGGATCGGGCTTGGGATCTGTCTCGTAAAATCAGCGGTGTTCAAGTGATACGCACCAACCGGAAGCGTCGATTGGTGTACCCGGTGACCGCGAATGATCTCACCGCCATCGCTATACGCGAGACACGGCAGGAGCGTGACGTCACCCAGCAGGACTTGGCCGACGCGCTGCAGGTCACGCGATCGCACGCGGCTAACCTGGAAACCGGCCGGTTCAATGTCAGCCTCGCCCTGCTATGGGAGATCGGCGAAGCGTTGGACTGTGAGCCGAGATTTTTGATCCCGAGCATCGAGGAATTGGCGAGAGAGAACCGCAACGCGAAACGGCGGAAGTCTGGATGACTGACACCTCTAACCCTGACGGGCTGCGTGAGGCGGTAGAGAACCTCGTGTCTGTATGCGACGACCTAGAAAAACCGCGAGCGGACAGATGTTATGGTGGGGGCAGAATGTCTGGGTATTGGCTTCAACGCGACAGAATAGACGCACTCCGCGCCGCCCTCGCCACCAGCACCCCAGGACTACCAAGAACACCGGACTTTCATCCCGATGACCGGACTACCGACACCATGACCGACAAAGACCGAGGGTTATACAACAAGTTCCAGAACATCGAACGGACAGACGGACGTAGCGAGCCGGGCGAGAAACATCACGGGTGTGAGTATTTCGTGTTGGACCTCATCCCGGCTATTCAAGCCTACGCCAATTCGTGTAGAGCCGACTATCCAAAACTGGCCGTGGATATTCTCCGCCGAGCAGGGGGACTCGCGAGGGACAGGTTGGACGCTCTGCATGAGATTGACGATGGGCAATATGACAGCGAAGAAGCACGACGAGGCGAACAATGACCGACGCCGCGCCCCCAAATCCTGACGGTCATGAGTTAGTAGATGCGCCCCGAGAGGAGGATGACGCCCTACGAGAGGCGCTGTTAGCCCACGAAAATAAAGTCGTAGACATGACGTTGGCATGTGGTGAAAAACTGGAACACGTCTATTCCATGACCGCAGTTGTCCGCAAGTCGCGGGAAGCCCTTTTGCTGCTTGCCGCCCACACCAAGGAGCAGAATGAAAATCGCGGTCCAGTAGAATATGAAGTGGAGCGGCTGACGATTCTCCACCGGGAAGCCCACGCTGCACTTGATGGTTGTGGTATTCCCCGGTCGGCTCGGAAAGGTGACGACTCCAACGGGTTGCGCAACACGATGCAGCGATTGAAGGAACGGTTTCTTGCTGCCCACACCAAGGTCGTCACCGCGGAAGAGATCGAGTTGCTGACTGAGCAGGCGGAAGTGCTTATCCACTCCTACGACTCTCACGTGATAGACCGTAAGCAGCCGACCGAGTGGCACGAAGGCAAGAAGCTCTTGGTGTTGGCCGACAAGTTGCGGGCCGCACTGGATTGAGGGCCTTCCTGATGCTGAGCGATTGGATTTTCCGGGTGTTGGAGATCGCGGCCCTTATATCGTTGGGTATTGTCGCTACCTGTTGGATGGCGCGTCTCGGCGTGATCGAACTCGTCCCGCGGAGGAAGGAGCCGGAGGAAGGAGCCGAATGACGACGCTTGAGCAACTGGCCTCGGCCATTCACCACGCGCGGACGAACGGCCTCGCGCCGACGGAGACCACGATGCGCCAGTGGGATGAGTTGGCCCAGGCGGCCACGAAAGAGGTTCACGGCTGCTGGCTGAGCGAGTCGGCGTTTCGTGGCCGGACAGGCTCCAGCGACAAGTGGTGCGTCCGGAACTTCGCGCGATGCCGTGACGTCGGCTTGGCGCGGGTGTCGACCGAGACACGCTGCGGGCGGGAATGGCATATTCATGCTCGGCTTCCGCGTCAGAACGCCCCAGAGGAGACGGAACCCATGGTCAACGCCATCGCCAACGGTATGGCACAGCGAGCAAGCGCATGAGCCCCCGCGATCGTCGGTTCTCGCGGCGTATCGGCACCCGCCCGTTCTCGGGGAATCGGTTCGTCCGCGACGGCATGGTGATGATCGAGTGGCGGGAGCTGCGCGACGACGAGCTCGTCCGGCGCACCCTGACGCTGGGGAAAAACAAGCCGGCCACGAGAAACCGGGCGGATCAGATTCTCACGAACGCGGTGGAGCGGGCGCGCGCCATCGCCGAGGGTCTCCGGCACGTTCCCAAGCCGCTGACGTTGGCCGAGCTGCTTACGAAATATCTGGAGGACGCCCGGGTCCGGCCGAACCCGAGAACCAACACCCGTATCAGCCCTGCCACGATCGAGAGCTATGCGGCGAGTGAGCGGGCGCTTCTCCGCGGGTTCGCTGGAAAGCGCTCGGCGGCCTCACTCCGGCGTGGCGAGGTCCGGGAGTGGATCACCGAGGAGCGCCGACGCGGGTTGGCGGAGCGCACGATTGCTACGCATATCGACTACTTCAAACAAGTCTGTAAGTGGGCCGTGGAGATGGATCTCCTTGTCGGGGATCCGTTGGTCGGACTCAAGAGCCCAAGTCGGGTGTCGCACACCAAAGCGTACAGCCTCGAAGAATTCCACCGGCTCCTGCGGGCGATCGCCGAGCAGCCGACGTCCGCCTGGCGGTCTCGGCTCGTGGGATACCTCACCGCCCTCTACGGCGTCCGGATCCACCAAGCCCTCCAACTGCGATGGACGGATGTCGACTTTGACGCCCCCTACGCCGTGGGGGACGACGTGCTCATTGGGACGATCACCTGGCGGAGTGAGTCTCGAGGCGCCAAGCGCCAGGACGAACGGACGCTACCCCTGGTGCCGATCGTGCGTGACGCGCTGCGGGTGGCGTGGAAGTTCCGGGCCGAAGACTCGGACTGGATCGTCTACTGCCAGCGGAATCACGCCGAGCACTCGCCGTACAACTCCCAGAACCTCTTGCTCCGCAACCTGGAGAAGGCAGCCGGCGTCACCCACATCAAAGGCCGAGCCTTCCACGGGCTCCGTCGCAACCTCGCCACCGTCTTGATCGAAACGCAGAGCGTCTCCGTCGCGGCACGCTGGATCGGGGACACCCCGGCCGTCCTGCTGCGTTTGTACCTCAAACCGACAACGCAAGCCGAACAGGCCGCCGTCAGAGCGGTGATGCGCGTAATCGGTTATCGCGAACAGCAACTGAACGGCAACTCAGAGGAGAACACGGAGGAAAGTGGTTTTGTAAGTGATGATCCTGAAAGTGATTACGAAATCGGGGCGCCCGGATTTGAACCGGGGACCTCCTGCTCCCAAAGCAGGCGCGCTACCGAGCTGCGCCACGCCCCGTTGTGTGAGGGTCACAACAACTTAGCACCACTCCGCAGCCTCGCAAAAACCGGGAGTGTGTAAGCAACTGTGCAGCCATCGTCGTGCTTGGTCTCGTACCACCCCCTGCTCTCTCGCAGCACGCCACCGCCCAAGACGACCTTCAACATAGTCGCCTCATCGGTGCGCTGATAGCATCGCTTGAGGCTGCTGATTTCTGTCCAGCCTTCCAATGCCGCAACGTCACTCGGGCTGGTCAACCCAAGCAGCACAAAGCGACCCGTTGGTGTCTAGCCGCCCGACGCCCAAACCAATATTCTAGGACCGTCGCCGGCGGGGCCAAAACGCGGTGCCTAATCTCCTCGACCGCCAGAAGACCGCCCTCGCGGACCCTATGCCATCGAGCGGGAAATCGGTGTTGGGATATGGCTACGGTCGACGTCGCCGAGGACCTCATTGCGTTTCTTCACGTCGCGTCACCCGTTCCTTGAGTTTTCGAGGTTTGCAATTCTAAGGGCGGGCCCGAATGGAGGGTATCTGTATGCTGCTGCATCGAAAGCTCTTGCTATGCTCTGCGCTGGCGAGTCTCACCGTGAGCCTGGCGGCGCCTTGCGCACTCCCCGCGCAGGAACGGAAGGATGAGATGCGAGCGCGCTATGAACGCGCCGCCGCGTTGCAGGCCGCCGAGCATGACCGCTGGCTGCTCAATCAACGGGTCTACCCTCATTGGATCGACGGCAGCCGTTTTTGGTACAAGAGCGAGACGAGCGCTGGACACACCTACACGCTCGTTGCCGCGGAAAGCGGTCAGGTCACAGAGCTCTTCGACCACGCCGAACTGGCCAACAGTTTGGACAACGCGCTCGAGGATGACACCGTCGAAATAAAATCCGACGCGTTGTCACTACGGATGCTGCGGGTGAGCGGTGATCCACTCGTGGCGGAGTTCTCGGCGTTCGGTAAGAACTGGCGGTACGAAATCGCCGGAAACCAACTCGAGGAGGCGGACCAAACCGCCGATCCTGGCCTGCTGGTTGCGCCTGATGGGAAGAAGGGGGCGTTCATCAAGGGGCATGATCTTTGGTTGCGCGATCTGGAATCAGGCGAGGAATCAGCGCTGACCACCGACGGCCAACCGTTCTATGCCTACGGAGGGGTCCCCAACGCGACTGGGCGACCGGCAACGAAACCAGAGGCGGTTTGGTCGCCGGATTCGAAGAAGCTCCTCACTGCGCAGGTGGACGACCGCCAGGTGCTGGAGATGCCGGTGATCAATTTCGCGCCGCCCGACGGCAGCGTGCGACCCACCGCCTTCAGCGTGCGCGCGGCGTTACCGGGTGACGCGCACGTGACCCAATTCCGCATGCTCGTCATCGATGTCGAGACCACGAATCAGGTGGCGGCCCACTATCCAACGCTGCCAGCCGCCCGAATGAACGACACGCCCCTCGGGGGCAACCGCGCATGGTGGGCAGCCGATGGTCACCGTGCATACGTCGTTGAAATCGAGCGTGGGGAGCAAACGGTCAATGTGGTTGAGTTCGACGTCTACTCCGGTGCGACCCGAGTGGTCTTCAAGGAAACGTCGGATACGTATGTCGATCTCGCACCGAACGTCTACGGTCCAACCTCGATCGTGCCGTTGCCCGAGACCAACCAACTCGTCTGGTATTCGGAACGCTCAGGATTCGCGCACCTGTATCTGTACGACCTTACAGATGGACGTTTGGTCCGTCAACTCACTCAGGGCATGTGGCTCGTGCGTGACGTGATAGGGTCGACCGCGAGCGGCGTCAACTCTATTTCACTCTCGCTGGCAAGACCGCGGGTAAAGATCCGTATTACAGAGAGGTGGCGCGGGTAGGGCTCGATACGGGTGACCTTACCATCTTGAGCAAGAGTGACGCCGACCATTTGCTCTACGCGCAGAACGACTTTGGCCTCCTTATCCTCAGTTTCCTGGGCGAAGACATCTCAACCGTATCCGGTATCTCCCCGAGCGGTGACTACTACGTGGAGACGGTGCAGCGGCCCGACCGCCCCGCGCGCACGATCCTGCGCGATCGCGACGGCAAAGAGGTGAAGGTGATCGAAGTAGCCAACACGTCGCGGATGCCGGACTGGTGGAGCTGGCCGGAGCCGGTGCAGTTAAAAGCTGCGGACGGAGAGACGGTCATCAGCGGCGTCGTGTTCCGGCCATCGGACTTTTCGGCGGACCAGAGCTACCCAGTCGTCGATTACATCTACGGCGGCCCTCAGGTCTCCAACGTCCCGGAGGGGTTCGCCGAAAACTCATTTACCATCGCGGCCACATTGGCCGAGCTCGGGTTCGTTGTCGTCGTGATCGACGGTCGCGGCACGGCAGAACGGAGCAAGGCCTTCCACGATGCGTCCTACGGCGCCGCCCATACCGCCAGTAACGTGGAAGACCACATTGCCGGAATCCGCCAACTCGCCGGGCGGTACCCGTATATCGACACCACTCGGGTCGGTATCTACGGCTTCTCCGGCGGCGGCTACATGACCGCCAGTGCGATGCTGCGTTTTCCCGACTTCTTTGACGTCGGTGTGTCAGGTTCCGGCAACCATGACCAACGATTGTTCTGGCACACGTGGGGTGAGAGGTACCAGGGTCTATTGGACGGCGACAACTACCTGAATCAAGCAAATCTCAGTTACGTGAAAGATTTAAAGGGGAAGATCCTGTTCATCCACGGCTTGATAGACCACGGTGTTCATCCTGGTGGACTGTTCCAGCTCACCCAGGCCCTGATGAATGAGAACAAGGACTTCGATCTGGTTCTGCTGCCCCAGGCCGGTCACGAGCTTCCCGGATACGGCATGCGTCGAATGTTCGACTACTTCGTGCGCCATCTCGCCGGACGTGAGCCGCCAGCGAACTTCCAGCTCAAGTCCAGTGGAGATTTGATGGTGGAAAGAACGGCGGGAGGAGGGTCGGGCCCCTCGCGGTGATTGACCCGAAAGCTGGCGCCAGTAGACGTTGGCCTGGCCACGGCTGGCGCGTCTGCCGCCGCCAACTCCACGAAACCATTCGGTACGATTCGCAACAATTCGCCTACATGCCACTCCGCGATCGGGGTCAACTTCCCGCATGAGTTCAAGCCGATCTCACCTGGTCGTCGACTCTTGCCGCCATGCTTGCCGAAAAAGCACGGGTATGACATAATGTCATACCCACAGGAGGTAGGCATGCCCAGGGAAAAGATCGCCATTACGATCGACGAAAAGACCGTCGCCCGGCTGGATCGGCTCGTGCGCCAGGGAGCCTATCCCAATCGCAGCCGTGCAATCGAACAAGCGGTCGAGGAGAAGTTGGAGCGCCTGGACCGTCGTCGCTTGGCTCGTGAATGCGAAAAGCTGGACATCAACTTCGAGGAAAGGATGGCCGAGGAAGGTATGTCGGGAGAGAAATCTGAATGGCCCGAGTACTGAGGGGCGAGATTCGCTGGGCGGATTTGAATCCGGTCCGCGGCACCGAACAGGCGGGTCGGCGACCGGTGCTGATCCTGAGTAGGGACGTGTTCAACGAACGGTCGGGCACCGTGATCGCGATGGCGATCACGAGCCAACCTCAACGCGCCGGCTTCCCACTGACCTTGGAACTAACCGCGAGTGGCCTGCCGAAGAAATCCTGGCTGAAAATCAGCCAGATCAGAACGCTGGCTGTTGGAAGAGTCGGGAAAAGAATCGGCCGCGCGTCTTCGGACGAGGTCGTGCAAGCGATCGAAGGGCTCAACGAAATCCTCGGCGTGCGGTGAATGTCCCCACCGCTGGGCTACCTCGCAAGAACCGGGGGCTTCCGCGAGGTGCCCAAATTGCTTGCCCTCCTACCCCACTCCGGTCCAATCGAATAAATCCCAGTCTTGTGTGTAGTGGATGCATAAAGATGGTCGGGCCAGGTTGGATCCCGGATGTATTCTGGATGGTTTGAGCTCCAGGCCGGACAGGGAGAGTCCGTCAGAACAACTTGAACGATCTGAAGTTAGGGAGCAGGCGTGCGCGGCCATGGACGAGTTGGGTGACCAGGAGAGGGAGGTTCTGTGCTGAAGGAACCTCAATGTCATGTCGTTATCGAGCCGAAAGGCGGAGGGAAATCGTGAAGCGTACACAAATTACTCTTGCACTCGGATCACTACTGATGGTTTTCTCACCTTTGTCGGCGAGCGCTCAAATGGACACCCTGATCGGGCGGTGGGCTGGGGCAATTCATATCATGGGAACCGAGCTGAAAATGGCGGTGGAGTTCGCCCACTCGGGAGGCGAACTCGCAGCAAACATAGACATTCAGGGAGCGACGGGCGTGCCACTGACGAACGTCACCTTAGATGGCGAGGCGGTTCACTTCGAACTGCAAGCGGGCCCCGGCGTCGCGACCTTCGACGGGACCATCGACGGCGAGACGATATCGGGTTCGTTCACCCAGGCTGGCAATGAAGGAACCTTCGACTTATCGCGTGGGGGCGACGATCCGGAAACTTCGGCAGAAACCGAACAACTTCCGTATGCCGTTGAAGAAGTCAAGTTTTCAAACGACACGACGAGGTTGGCCGGCACACTCACCATCCCCCAAGGCGAAGGGCCACACCCCGCCGTGGTGCTAGTAACCGGGAGCGGCGCTCAGAACAGAGACGAGGACATCTTCGGCTTCAAATTGTTTCGCGTAATAGCGGACCATCTTACCCGACACGGGATCGCCGTGCTGAGATACGATGACCGCGGCGTTGGTGGCTCGAGCGGGAGCATTGTAACCAGCACTAGCGAAGACTTCGCTGACGATGCCTTGGCGGGAATTCACTTCCTTCAGGGACGTCCCGACATCAGAGACGATCGAATTGGAATCCTCGGCCACAGCGAAGGAGGAATCGTTGCTCCGATAGCGGCAACGAAATCCGATGACGTCGCCTACATAATTCTGATGGCTGGTTCTTCCGTTCCGGGAGACGAGATTCTTTTTGCCCAGGCGGAGATGGAACTGGTTGTTGGAGGCGCGACTCCCGAGCGCCTACGAAAGAAACGAGAGTTGCAGGCCGCGATTTTCCATGCGGTTAGAACCGACGATGGGTGGGATATTGCACGCGGACACGTGGAGGCTGAACTTCGCGAAGCGATCGACAACGCGCCGGAGGCGAGCGTGGCAGCTTTGGGAGACGTGGAGGCCTACATCCGGACCACGACCGACGCCGCGATCGCCGGCGTGCAGAACGAATGGTTTCGATCTTTTATCGATTTCGATCCCGCAGATGCTCTTCAGGAAGTCACCATCCCCGTACTGGCACTGTTTGGCGAAAAAGACCTGCAGGTGCCGGCCAACTTGAATCTTCCTGCAATGGAGCAGGCGTTGCGAGAGGGTGGTAACAGAGATTTCTCCGTCGAAGTGATCCCGAGTGCTAACCACCTGTTTCAACAAGCAGTGTCCGGAAGCGTGACCGAATATTCTACCCTGCCAAAAGAGTTCGCCCCGGGATTCCTAGAACGGATTACGAGCTGGATTTCTAAGCGAACGATGTAGGAAAGGCTTAGCAGGTTGCGGAAAAATTGATGGTGAGCCGCGTTTGTCCGGGTAACACGACGGTGTACCAGCGTGCGGTCCCCTATTACCGCCCCCGCGGTGCGGTCGGCGTGACGAATGCGGCCCACACTGCCCCATCAGGGGCTGCCTCCGGCCAGGGTCAGGGTGCGTATCCGCATCAGATTGTAGACCGCGGCCGTAAACGTAAACACCCACCCGACCCGCGGGGTCCCGCGATGTCGGAGTTTGCGTAACAACCCAATCGTCTTGCCCCACCCGTAGATCTCTTCCACTTTTTTGCGCTGCCGTTGACTGATCGCATAGCTGGGATGGCGCGTCGTCCGGCCATCCACCGCGCTCCGCAACCGCGTGCGGTGCACGTTCGGCGTGACGTGGGGCGTCCAGCCCAACGCCCGCAGCGTGTCGACAAACCCGCACCGATCATAACCCTTGTCCGCCCCCAACGTCCGACGCCGGGCCGTCGGCGGTAAGCTCCCCACCATCGCCAGCGCACTCGCACACTCCGCCTCGTAGCCGGGCTGCGTCACGTCGGTCGCCACCACGAGCCCGTGCCGATTATCCATCAACACACTCGCCAAGTACGCCAATTGCGCGCCTTGCCCCCCACTCTTCCGCGTCAACCGCGCCTCCGGGTCCGTCCGCGACGCATGCGTCGCATTCGTCCGTTTCTCCTGGCGAAACGTCACGCTCGGATTCCCCGGATCATCGTCCGTTGGCGGGCGGGTGCCGGCCTTCGGCTGAAAACTCTTCTGACTCGCCCACGCGTCCAGCAAGGTCCCGTCGACGGTGAAATGCTCATTCGACAACAACGCCCGCCGCTCCGCCTCCTGTAACACTTCGGCCAGAAACGCATCCGCGATGCCCCCCTCGACCAGCCGCGTCCGATTCTTCGTAAAGACCGTCGGCACCCACACCGCGTCGTCCAGATTCAACCCCACAAACCATCGGTACAGGATGTTGTAATCGAGCTGCTCCATCAGCTGCCGCTCGCTCCGGATCGTATACACCACCTGCAGCAATAACGCGCGTAACAAATGTTCCGGGGGAATCGACGGCCGGCCCCGCCGCGCGTACAGCCGGTCCAACTGCGGCGAGAGCCGGGCTAACACCGGGTCCACCAGCGCCCGCAGGGCGCGCAACGGATGGTCGGAGGGCACCCGATCCTCCGCACTGATATAGCTGAACAGCGCCGACTGATTCGTCTTGTTCCCGCGCATCGTGGCACTCCCATCGAGGTCCCTCTACGATAAGAACTTCCGGCTCGCGATGCTATCGTCCATTACCCGACTTTTTCCGCAACCTGTTAGAGTCGGGAGTCGGGAGTCGGATGTCGGGTGTCGCATCGCGTCGTCGGATAAGGTGGTGCAAGCGATCGAGGGGCTCAACGAAATCCTCGGCGCGTTATACCATCATCAAAACCGAGATGCCGACTCCCGAACCCCGACTCCCGACACCCGACACCCCATTTGTGATCAAGCGCACATTTAGCGCCAACATCTGGCACGCGCTTTGCTTCATACCTACACCAAGCAGCCGCCGCAGAACGGACCCGTGGCACATTGACGTTCACCCTATTCGAACCGAACCTCGGTTTATCCTCTGCGCCCGCTGCTTGATCTACTAAAAGGCCGAGACAGATACCCCGTCGTCTCGGCCTTTTGTTTTGCCTGGCGAGTTTTTTGTGCGGTGGGTCACAACGCCCGGCCGGGCAAAACACCTCTGCAGGTGCAGATTGCCAGACGGCGGAGGGGGACGACCGGTGACCTACCGCAATCCCGGGTCCCGCTAAAGCGGATTCTCCTCCAACCACTTCCCCAGCGCCCAAAACGCCCGACCGCGATGACTCACACCGTCCTTCTTATCCTGCGTCACCTCCCCGAACGTTTGTTGGAGATCGTCGGAGAAGAACAGCGGATCATAGCCAAATCCCCTCTTTCCTTTGGGTTCGGTAGCGATTCTGCCGTGACAACTCCCCTCGAACACGTGGGGCATGGCACCGAACTGCTTGATGAACACGGCCACGGTGCGATACCTGGCACCGCGGCGGTCCGGCGGGGCTCCCGCTAGGCGTCGCAACAATTCGGTGTTGTTGGCTTCGTCCTCGTGTTGCCCGGGTGACGCGAGGGCAAAACGGCGAGAACGAACCCCCGGCGCGCCCGCGAGCGTGAATACCTCGATCCCCGAATCTTCCGCCACCGTGGGCAGTCGGGATTTCTTCTGAAAATACTCGGCCTTCTTGAGCGCGTTGACCTCGAAGGTACTCTCCGTTTCGAGGTTCAACTCCGCGGGTGCTTCGTAGATCCCGATGTCGTCGGGAAAGAGGAACTCGTAGGGGAGGTGGCCGAGTAAACGTCTGATCTCTTGTTTCTTTCCGACGTTGCGCGTGGCCACCAACAGCTTGGGGAGGTTCACCCGAGTACTTTCCGCTGCTCGGCGAACAACGACGCGATACCTCCGGTGGCGAGATCGAGGAGGCCGTCGAGCTGGGCGCGATCAAAGGTGTCGTTCTCACCAGTGCCTTGCACCTCGACAAAGCGATCGGGTTCGACTTGTACGACGTTTGCATCCACGTCGGCGGTCTTGTCTTCAGCGTAGCAGAGATCCAGCACCCCCTCACCACTTACGACGCCAACCGACACCGCGGCCACCAACCGCGCGAACGGGTTGGGTGTGTCGAACTTTTGTGCCATCCAGGCACATGCGTCCGCGAGCGCGACCGCCCCGCCGGTGATCGCGGCCGTCCGCGTTCCGCCATCGGCCTGCAACACATCGCAATCCACACGGATCGTGCGTTCGCCGAACGCAAACGTCTTCATCGCGGCTCGCAGACTGCGGCCGATGAGGCGCTGGATTTCCGACGTGCGCCCACCGGGGCCATTTCGCTCGCGTCTCGTGCGTTCCGTCGTGGCGCGTGGCAACATAGCATACTCCGCAGTAACCCAACCCAAGCCGCTCCCGCGACGCCAAGGCGGCGGCCGATCTTCGACGGTTGCGGTACACACGACCAGGGTCCCACCCATTCGTACGAGACATGAGCCCTCGGCGTAGGGATTCGTTCCCCGCTCGAGCGTGACGGGGCGAAGCTCGTCCTGGGCACGCCCATCGTGTCGTTTCACTAACTCAACTCCTGACAAAAACGCGTCGTCATGCGACGGGGGGATCGGTGGTTTTCCACCGACCGAAAGAAAACTTTAGGAACGGTGGAGCCACCAGCGTCGTTCCGATCACCATCAAGATAATCGCGCTGAACAGCTGTCCGGTGAGCACGCCGGCCGCAAGACCGATATTGGCGAAAATAAGCCCCACTTCACCGCGTGGCATCATCCCAAACCCGACCGCGGGCCGATTGAATTTTCGCCACGGAACCGCCCATCCGGCGACCATCTTCCCCACCACCGCTATGAGGAATAGTGCGCCGCCGATCATCAACACCTGGTGCGTACCGGGGTCGAAAACGTTCAGCAATCGAACGTCGAATTGCGCGCCGATGCTCAGGAAGAAAATCGGCGTAAAGACGTCCGCCACGGGTTTGATCTGGGCTTCGATCGTGTCGAACTGGTTTGTTCGTGAAAGGATGATCCCTCCCGCGAACGCTCCGACGATCATGGCCGACCCTACTTTGTCCGCCAAAGCGGCGATGAGAAGCGCAAACGCAAACGCGGCAACCAACAGTACGCCACGCACGCGCATGCGATCTATCAAGCCAAACAGACGTGGGGCAACGACAAATCCCACGGCGACCGCAACAACCACGAATCCCACCGAGATGGTGAATGCCGCCCCGACATCGAGTACGGACACAGCCGCTCCCGTGGCAAGGGTGGCGACGATTCCCAACAAAACTAGCCCAATGATGTCGTCGAGCACGGCGGCACCGATGATGAGCTTCGCCTCCATAGACGACATCACCCGCAGGTCGCTCAGTACCCTCGCGGTGATCCCGACGGACGTTGCGGTGAGCGTGGCGCCGACGAAAAGGGCAGTCGTGAATGTAGATGTGATATTGAGTTCCGAAGGGACCAGAGGCGACATCCAGTACAACACGCCCAAGGCGAAGGGCACTATAACACCGACGAGCGCAATGCTGCCTGCCGCGCGACCGATCCGGAACATCTGCTTCAGATCCGTTTGCAAACCGATTTCGAACAGCAAGACCAAGACACCGATTTCGGCGAAGAGCTTCACGATTTCGCTCAGCCCGTCGTCGGGAGACACCGGGATCACTCCGAGCACGCTGATACCGAGAATCACTCCCGCAATCAGCTCGCCGACCACCGCGGGTTGTCCGATGCGTTCGAACGCTTCGCCAGAAATCTTGCCGGCGACCAGCATGATACCGAGCACAAACAAGAAACGCCCGACGTCCGTGTCACCGGCGACGATCGGTAACGCCCATAGACGCTCGACTCCCAGCAGCATGAGCAATGCTGCGGGTAGCACGATACGCGCCAATTTCATTCGATTACATGCGCTCGCGAACTTGTGGCGCGAAGCGTTGAACGCGGGTGTAAAACGGAAGGATGATGGTCTCAGTCCAACTGGTACTTATGATTATCTCCCGGGGTCGGGCACTGCGACGAATGCGCAGCCGGCGAGCCGCTTCCGGAAGACCCAAGTCATCAATCGTCTGCAACAGACGGCGTTGTATGGTACCGTCATCAATGCTCGGTGCGAATCGAGCCTGCGTTTGCATTTCGTTCTTCATCCGGTAGAAACGCACATACATCCCGGCGACCGGCAGACCGAAATAAGTCATCGCCATCAACAGGAGTATCGCGAAGAGGCAGCCGGTGCGGGTCACTCCACGTTCACCAAGAACGCGACGAGGCTCCACGATTGGGGGCTTTACCATTGAGACTGGGCTCCGTCCACGATATCCGCAACCAGCGTTTCCAGCGCCAAGTCCCGTCCTTTTTTCTCGTCCTCCCCGGGCGGCTCGTACTCTCCTTCCACACGCATCCCGCCACGTTGCCACAGCATCCGATCCTCTACGCGATCGTATATCTCGACCGAAAGTGAGATCGTGACCAATCGGCGCGTCACGGATATGTTGGCGCCCTGATTCACTGCGCGAAACGACACCGGTTGGTCGGCTTCATACCGCGTGATGGAACCCTGGACGACGGCATCCGCTCGATCCTCCGCCGCCAACCGCAGCCCCAAACGGTTTTCCATCGCTTGCCGGACGGCTTCGGACACCTCCTGGGTCAACGCCACCTCTCCGGTTTGATTGTCGAACGGCAGGATGGCAACGGTGCGGATATGCGGTGGCAATCCACCTCCCGCAAAGCCGTAAACACATCCGACTTGCGACAACGAAATGGCTAGAGCGGCAGCGATGGCGCTACTGCTGCTGCCAAATGGTCGAGTCAAAGGAAGCAAGCGTATCAATCGATTGAACCGTAAACTCAAAGCGTGAAATGTTGTAGAAATCGATCTTCGACTTTCTTGCCAAGCCCGTAAGCGTATCCAGCTCCACCGTCGCCTGCGCCAACACCTGACCCTGCCTGCGAATCTCGCCGAGCAGGCTCACCGCCGGCGACCCCCGCAGCACGAAATCCACCGTGTCCTGCGCCAGAATATACCGCCATGCTCGGAAATCGTCGCCAACGAGGCTGAAGAGCGCCACGCTGTCAGGTGGCGCCGGCGGAATCCCCAACGCGGTCCAGAACAACGGGGCGTATGTCACGAGCCCCGCAAAATCCTCTGACGTCATCCACAGGGCGGAATCGCCCACCAAGGCCGCGTTGCCGGATTTGCCGAATGGACCCCGGTAATCGAACCGCAGGGAGTCCGGTGGGACGATTCGTATCGACGCCCGGCCGGCCGCGGATCCTCGCTCGTTCTGGAAACGCCACGGGCGAACCTCGTACAAGCGGGGTCGCGACGGGGTCATCTCTGCCAACCACCCATCCACCAGATCCCGGTCGGCCGGCCTGAATCCCCGAGGCGCCAAAGAACTGAGCCTGGGCGTGCAACCGATCAGCAGACCGAGGCAACCGGCCGCCAGGGCCAGCAACCGCAATCTAATATAACCTCTTGAATCATATCGTCTTAGCATACTCGCCTAAAGTGGTGATTCACCCGCTGGCACCAGCGGTTCATTGGCGCCGCACCCTGCGGATGCGATCGCCCACGGTAAGACGCCCCAATACCTCGATGCCCGAAACCACCCGTCCGAACGCCGTGTAGGTCCCCTCCAGAGCCGGTTGCGGGCTGAGAGTCACAAAAAACCGACTACCACCGGTGTCGGGACCATCCAGAGCCAGGCCCAGCACCCCCCGCGCAAAGGGGCGGGGGTTTATTTCGTCCCGCACAGGCGGGACATCGCGCCCCAACCCATCCCCGCGGCGGTCACCGGCCTCCAGAGCCGTTCCGGGCTCCACACGGTACCAGGCCAGCCCGTCAAAATAGCGGCGATCCACGAGCCGAATAAACGCCTGTACGGTAAACGGCGCATCGGCGGCGAACAGCTCGAAAGTGACGTTGCCACGGTCGGTTTCCACCACCATCTCCGTTAGAAACTCGCCTCGGGCGGCAGGCAGAACCAGCTCCCGGGCCAATGCCCGATAATCCTCTATACCCCGCCCGGTCGAGATGGGTTGTGCCGGCCCCCAGCGATTGGCCGCCGCCGGAAATCCCTGCTCTGCCGCGCGACGAACCAGGTAATCGTCCGCGGTTGGGAAACGGGCCAGAAAGCGGTTTGCGACCAGGGCGGCGGCGGCCTGATTCAGCGCTGCTACGCGTCCCAATGCGCCGACGACTTCAATCTGCACGTGCGGGGTGCGATCGCTCATGCCCACCTCGAACGCGCCGACAAGCGGCTGAACGTTGACCGTGTCGGGACGATGTGCGAGCCGGCGCACGGCGACCTTTCGCACGCCGGGATCGGCGTGAGCCACGTAAACCCGCGCCAGCGAATCGGCCACCGGCCAGTCGGCCGTGGCGGCGGACAGGATGGCTGCGGCGACGACCCGCCCATCCGTATCCGCCAGCAACGTGGTCAGATGGGGCTGAGCGAGCCCATACGGGATCCATCGGAGCGCGTGGGCGACGACCGCACGATCCGCCCAACCGGGGCGGGCGATCCACGCTCGGATTCTTGGCAATGCGCTCGCCCCACCCACTCGCGCGAGGCTCAACATGGCCTCGCGGCGGGTCGCGAAAGCACCGCCGTCGAGTTGTCTCGAAATCGCGTTGGTCGCCTCGGCCCCAACCATCATCCCCAAGGACGTCAGGGCTTGGACGCGGACGTTGCCGTCGGTGTCGGCCGCTCGATCGGCGACGATCGAGACGTGATCCGACGTCCCGAACGTTCCCAACGCCTTGATGGCTTGGATTCGAACGTAGGGATCGGGGTCTTCCACGGCGCGGCGCACTCGTGCGGCCAACCCTCTTCGATCGAGCCCAATCCGATCGGCATAGCTGGCGGTGAGCGTTCGGACACCAAACGCGCGCGCCAACGGCTCCCGATCCTCGGTCACCCGCAACAAGACGTTCGAGGCTTCCGGCGGGCTCAGACGGCTCAGCGAAAATACGGCCCGCCACCGGGTCGCTCCGTTCGCGGCCTCGGCAAACTGCGTGATGAGCGTGACCGGCGCGAGATGGCCGAGCCGCCACGCTTCGGAGAGAGCGCGTCGGACGCCGCGTGGAACGCCTTGCGTGGATGCGATCCCCACCCAACGGTTGAGCAGTTCGGCGATCACGGCGGCAGCCTCCGGCCCACCGAGCTTCGCGACCGCCGCTACGGCTTCCGCCCGAGCCGCGCTGTACTGTGCGGTGGGAGTGTTCAACACCATAACCCGCAACCGCGCGAGCGCGACGGACGACCCGAGCTGTCCCACGGCGAAAACGGCGTCGCGTCGGACGATGGAATCGGGATCGGACATTAGTCGGAGCAAAATGGGCGAAGCGCCCTGGTTTCCGATGCGACCCATCGCCAACGCGGCGTGACTGCGGACGATCGGATCCGGGTGACGGGAGGCGGCCCGAAACAGTGGACCGGTGAATCGGCGAGTGTCCGACGCAGCCAGAATACCCGCGAGCGACTCGACAACGGCTTCGTCCTGAGCGCGAAGCGGGTTCGCAACACAGGTGGCGAGCGCCAAGCTACAGACGAATCGGATCCGGCACGGGCACCAGGAGCTTCCGTACGTCCCCGGGAATCGTCGTGATGGCATGGTTCAAATCTACAGCAATCAGCGATGTTCGCGCGGTTGCGAGCAGGAGGTTGTCCCCCGCTCGTTCGATGGCGTACCCAAATTCGACCAATCGGCTAGCCACCCTTCGGACCCAGCACCGCACGCGCACGAGTTCGTCATACCGCGCCGGTGCGCGATAACGAAGGTGGACATCGACAACGGGCAAGTGGAGCCCGTCGACCTCGAGGTCGCGGTAGTGCACACCTTGCTCCGCCATGTGACGCGTACGGGCCAACTCACACCAGATCAGGTAGTTGGCGTGGTGGGCCACGCCCATCTGATCAGTTTCCGCGTAGCGGACCCGTACTTCGACAGAAGTTTCGTCTGTGACGCTCATCTCCCCCCTCCTTCCCCCTCCTTCCCCCTCCTTCCCCCTCCTTCCCCCTCCTCCCTCCTCCCCGGGGAGGAGGGAGGAGGGAGGAGGGAGGAGGAGGGGAGGGGGCAGGGGGAGAAAGACGGCGGCAAAAATACTGGTCCAAAAGGCGAAAAGTCAATTACCACAGCAGGTTGCGCCGTTTCCAAAGACTCCCGTATACTCCGCCATGCCAAACGAACCCGTCATCATTGTCGCCGATGCCCATTTGGGCCCCCGGACCGACGATGACACATCGGCGGCGTTTCAACGTTTTCTCGGCGACGTACCCAAACTCAGCAACCACCTGATCATCAACGGTGATCTCTTTGATTTCTGGTTCGAGTACCGAACGGTCATTCCGCGCGGCGTCTTCCCGATTCTCGCGAGTTTATGGGACCTCGTCCGACGCGGCGTCCGGCTCACGGTGACCGGCGGCAATCACGATCGTTGGGGCGGTCGCTTTTGGAAAGAGCAGTTGGGTGCGGAGTTTCACCCCCGCACCGTGGAACTAGACATCGCCGGTTGGCGCACGCTCGTGAGCCACGGCGACGGCGGCATCGAGCCGGAGCTTCTCGCCAGACTCCTCCATCGCGTCATCGGGAGTCCGTTCACGTCAATGACTTTCCGCGCCCTGCACCCCGACGTCGGGTTTTGGCTGGTGCGAAAATCACGATGGCTCCTGAGCCGCCAGAGGGGGGACCAACAACAAATGACCGACGCGGCCCTTGCCCAAGCTCGCGCAGCTCGCGCCCTTCTCGAAGAGCGCAGCGATCTCGACCTGGTGGTGTTGGGCCACACCCATTACGCGTGTCTCGAACAGATCTCCCCCCAACGCTGGTACCTCAATCCAGGGGCGTGGGAGAACGGGTTCGAGTACGCGATGGTGACGGAAGAAGGGCCGGAGTTGCGGAGATGGGAGAGGTGAGAGGGGAGAGGGGAGAGGGGAGAGGGCCACCCCCAACCCCGAGGGGTGGAGTGGCGGGGCCCTCTCCCCTCTCACTTCTCCCCTCTCACCTCTAAGCCCTCGGGTGAAACATCTTATGCGCCGACCGGAGATATTCGCGGTCGACATGGGTGTAGATCTGTGTTGTCGAGAGATCGGCGTGTCCCAGCATTTCCTGCACGGCGCGAAGGTCGGCGCCACCCTCGAGTAAATGGGTGGCAAAACTGTGACGCAGCGTGTGTGGCGTTACGCGTTTGGTGATGCCGGCCCGACGTGCACACTGTTTGACGACCACCCACGCGCCGGCACGCGTGAGTGGTGCACCCCGGGCGTTGAGGATGAACCGGCCGGCTCCTTTGCCCTTATCCAACACCGGACGTTTCTCATTTAGATATAGAGCCGCTGCGGCCAACGCCCGCCGACCAAGAGGCACCAGACGCTGCTTGTCGCCTTTGCCGTGGACACGGACCAAACCGTCCTCCAGCATGACGTCGGTCAGCGATAACCCAACGAGCTCGGACACGCGCGCGCCCGTCGCGTACGCCACCTCCAAAAACGCCCAATCGCGCCATCCGAGCGTGTTGTCCGGGTGGTGGGCAGCGATCAACTGCTCGATCTCCACCACGGTCAACACTTCGGGGAGGGTTCGCCAACCCTTGGGAATCTCGAGCTGCGCGCTCGGGTCGGCATCCGCATGTCCTTCGCCGACCAGGTACCGATAGTAGGTCCGGACGGCTGCTATTTGCCGGCGGATACTCGTTGGCGCGAGTCCCATGTCTTTCAGCGCATACACGAACTCGCGCACCAGCTGAGGGGTGAGATCGCTGGGAGAGTTGACTCTGTTGACTTGGGCAAACTCAACCAACCGGCTGATGTCGCGCGAGTAATTAGCAACGGTATTCGCGCTGTTGCCGGCCTCCAAGGTCAGGTAGTCCTCGAATCCCTCCCGCCAAAAGGCGCGGGATAGCTCACTGCTGTGTGCCTGCACCCGTCCGCTCCAGTTTCTTACGCCACCGCCACCAGATGGCTAAACCCGCCCCGACGATCACGACACCGCCGGCAATGGCCCCGGCCACGTTGAGGCCGCGAACGAAGCGGGCAACTTGATCGAGTTCGCGAATCGCGGTTGCCGCCACAAAGGTCAGCGTTCCATACCACAGGCCGGAGGCGACCACCATCGGCAAGATCGTTCGCCACGCACCCAGGTTCGCGATGCCCGCAAACGGGGGCACCACCGCACGCAACCCGGGAAGGAACCGGCTGAAGAAGATTCCCCACATTCCGTATTTGCCGTACAATAACTCCAGCCGGGCCATGGCCGCGGGATTGAGGAGGCGCTGGCCCAGGCGACCGCGAAAGAATTGTCGTCCGACGGTCCGCCCAGCCACGTACACCATGGTCGCGCTGGTAACGTTCGCGATCCACGTCGTGGCAAACACAGCTTGGGCGGAAATGATACCACCGGTGGACAAGAATGCTCCGATGGCGACGGCCGTGTCTGCGGGAACGGGAGGGAAGACGTTTTCGACACCGGCGAGGATACCGATGACCGCATAAACCGCCGTTGGGGGCAGGCCCAACAGACCGTTTAGAATGCTCTCAAACAGCTTACGCACCCCCGAGGGACACGACGGCGTACACCATCAGCCCTTTGCCCCTACCAACGGTATCCATCTTCTCATTGGTCTTCGCCTTGATCGACACCGCATCAGCCGGCACCCCCAACACCTCTGCCAGTTTTTCCCGGATGGCCGGCGCGTGCGGCGCAATCCTCGGCTGTTCGGTTACCACGGTGATGTCGACGTTGAACACCGAATAGCTCGCGGCGGTGAGCCTCCGCTTTACCTCGACCAGCATCTGCATCGAATCGGCGTCCTTCCACGCAGCATCCCTATCGGGAAACAACTGCCCGATATCTCCCATCGCGGCGGCTCCGAGCATGGCATCCATCAATGCATGGGTCACCGCGTCTCCGTCGGAGTGCCCGGTCAACCCGCTCGTATGGTCGATCTCCACTCCGCCCAATTTCAATGGACGTTTGGCACCGAACGTATGGGAGTCATAGCCCAGTCCAAATCGTTGTCGCATGCGCAAGATGTTAAGCGGTACGGCGGTAGGACGATAGTGCGGGAGACGGGCAGGCGGGCAGACGGGCGGACGGGCGGACCGGCGAAGACGAGCCCTCCCCTACCCCGTGCCCCCGTGCCCCCGTGCCCCTGTGCCCCTGTGCCCCTCTGCATCTCTGCCTCTCCTGCCTCCTCTGCCTCTCCTGCCTCCTCTGCCTCTCCTGCCTCCTCTGCCTCCCCTGCCTTTCATCTCTCGCCCTTCGCCTATATTCTGTAACCATGCCAGTCCCCTACCTGCTCATCTCCAATCCTCCCCACGGAGAGCTGGATGCCATGCTGGTCGCCGAGGTGTTTGAGGTCTCAGCGGCCGAGGCCCGGGTGCGGGCGAATTTTCCGTCTCCCCAGATATGGTTTGCCGATGAGGATGTCGACGCGCTGAAGAAGACCGGCGGGGTCTTGATGAAGGCCGGGGTGAAGGTCCGCATCATCAAGGGGTCCATGTTGACCGCAATCCCTCGTGCAGATCAAATGACCTCGTTCGCGTTTGGGTCCGATCGCCTTACCGCACAACTGCATTCCTCTGACGAGTTCACGGCCGCGTATGACACCCGCCTCGTTATCGTCTCTTCCAAGCCCACGGCCAATCCAATCCTTGGTATGGACCGCCCAAAACCACAGCTTGGTCACATGTCTGGCGGTGATCTTCGAGGTAAGTACGGTAGGGGCGGCATCATCAGCGGCGACAGCCCCGACGACGCCATGGTGAGGGTCAGCGGCATGCACGATGTCATCGAAGATCCATGGTTCCTTGACCTGTATTTCATCATCCAATCGAAGGTGCGAAGACTCCGGGCATGGAGCGGTGGGGTGGATTACTCGGGGTTGGAGACCGAGCTGAAACCCGTTGCAAAACAAAATCATTCCGCATTCTTGAATCAACTGCAACAACGATTTCCGCAGACCGCGGTCGATGAACGGCTCGTGGATACGCCCGCGCCCAAACCGTTGTCGATCAGCGGCAAGGGCCTCCAGACCGTGCTGGAGTCGATCGACGCCAATCTCAAGGATGTCGGTATGGGTGACCTCCACTCGCGGCTGGTGTTCCTGTCGCTCTTATGACGGGCGAAGGACGGTAGGGAGGTAGGGCGGTAGGCCGCGGAGTTGCCAAGGCAGCGCTGCGCGTCCATCCTTGACTCATGGCCGAAGAAATTCGAGAGCGGCTCGCCCAGGCGCTGGGGGATCAGTACAAGCTCGGACCGGAAATCGGCCGGGGCGGGATGGGCGTGGTATTCCGGGCCGTAGACACGCGGTTGCGGCGCGATGCGGCCATAAAGGTCCTCCCACCGGAATTGTCGTACCGCGACGATCTGCGCGAGCGGTTCACACGAGAGGCCCAGCTGGCCGGCGGGCTCAGCCACCCCAACATCGTCCCCATCTATGACGTGGGTGAGGGCGAAGGCCTCGTGTGGTACGAGATGGCCTTCGTCGACGGGGAGAGCGTTCGGGCAAGGGTCGAGCGTGACGGGCCGTTAACGGAGCCACAGACGCGACGCATCATCCGTGAGGTCGCTTGGGCGTTGGGATACGCCCACGCTCGCGGTATCGTGCACCGCGATATCAAGCCGGACAACATTCTGCTCGAAAGCGGTACCGGCCGAGCCCTGGTTACCGACTTCGGCATCGCCAAGATGGCCGAAGGGGATAGCGCGACCGTCCCAGGCACGGTGTTGGGTAGCCTGATGTACATGGCGCCCGAACAGGCGACGGGAGAGGACGACATCGACGGGCGTGCGGATATCTACTCACTCGGCCTGTGCGGCCACTTCATGCTTGGCGGACGGGCGCCGTTCGAGAAAGCCACCATCATCACCGTCGCCGCCCGCATCGCGACGGGGGCCACTCCCGATTTCGATGAGATCGAGCAACCGATCGACCCCACGTTTCGTGCGTTGTTGGAGCGGTGCGTGGCCGCCGATCCCGACGAACGCTGGCAAGACTCCGAGGCGATTTTGGATGCCCTCGGGCCGCAGGCCCTCGCTCCCCGACCGATGCCGGCGTCGATTCGTCGGCTCGTGCGCGACTTCATGCTTGTCCCAACGCTGGGTTTCCTCGTGCTGGTCATCAATATCATCGCCGAAGACGCCACGGTCGGAGAATTCGTGGGGTGGATGGCGGTGGCCTTGAGCGTCAACTTCGGTATCACGCTGCGCAAGTTCACCGAGCGGGGATTCCGCTGGCCCGATCTTCGGGAAGGCCTCGACTTGGAGATTGGCCGACAAGCGGAAGAACTCGAGGTTACCGGCGCGCTGAGAGACCGGTTCAAGGCCCTGATGTACATAGCGGTGCCGGTGGGGCTTTTCGTGGAATTACTTGCGTCGGGCAGCATCCCCTTTCCGTTCGTGCCGGCCGCGTTGGTGATTCCAGCCAAGTTGGCGTTCGCGATCATCGTCGGACTGCCCGTGGCGTGGGTGACCGTCAAAATCGTCACTTTCTTTGGACGAATGGGGCTCAAACTGCTTCCGTCCTTGCCAAAGCCCGAATCGGAGAAATGGTTTCCGCGGTTCCTCGATCGTCTTCTCACAAAACTGTTTCGACCCGTTGGCGCGGCCGCCGACGATCTCAAGGCGCTGCCTGTTGTATCCTCCTCCGGCTGGAGCACGTCGGATGTGGGCGCCGCCCGCCGTTCCACTCGCTCGATCGACGATTTGTTCGTGGAGTTGCCTCGCGACGTGCGTCGTCACGCCCACCCGGCGAGGGAATTGGCGCGCGAGCTGACGTCCGCAATCGGCTCGATGCGCCGGGAGCGGTCGCAAATCGATCGCGAACACGGCCAAGCCATCGCAGAACTGGGCACGTGGTCTCGACAGGCAACCCACACGCTCGAGGAACTCCGCACACTCATGGAAGAGGTGGCCGACGGCAAGACAGATCCTTCGGCGATCGCGGCAAAGGTTGCTCAAGCCGAAGATCTCCTTCGTGGCGAACAGGGAGACAAACGCGGAACGGACCGGGGCGGCCGCCGCCGCGGCAAATGGCTGGGCGGCGTCCTATTGGATTCCGCGTTGACCGGCTCGGCACCCTACACCGAGAGAGGATCGAGTCTCCGGCGTCTCGCCACCGACATCACGGCGGCGTGGGACCAACGCGAAGACCTCCAAGAAGCCCCGCGCCAGACCGACACCGGCATCCACGATTGCGCCGACAGGATGCGGCGGTTGGACGCGTCACTCGTGCTTCACGAGCAACGCGGCAAGCGTCTCGACCCCACGGCGGCCAAGTCGATTACGGAGTGTGAAAACCTTCTGGGGAATCTCTTGCAGGCGTTGGAGCGGCACGATGCGAATGCCGAGGGCGGTACGCAGGAGATCGACGATCTCGTCGACAAGATCGACGAGCTGCACTTGGAGATCGATGCGGCACTAGGAACGTGAGACGTGAGACGTGGGACGTGCGACGTGAGAGGTGAGAGGACAAGTGTCAGAGGATGCAGGTCACTTGGGACGTGCTTCTTTGACAGGTAGTGCGTACGCACGTGACATATTGAGAATTGGCGATCATTCCTGAAAGCCATGACGAGGAAACCGATAGCGAACGGTCTGCAACAGGGGCTGCGACCCTGGTTCGCGCCGCCGCAGCGCGTAGAAGCGGATGCGGTTGGCGTCGAAATCGACCTCGGCGCGCACGAGACGATGGGACCAGCGCGGATCGACCCGCCAGGTATGCCCCAGCAGCTCGGCCGTTCCCTGCTCGCTGATGCGCCGCAGGAACACCAAGCGGCCGCGCGGGCGGGTCTGCAAGTCCAACGCCCACTCTTCGGGAAACGTCCGTCGTGGCGGGGCGGCCTCCAGGCGCGGTGCCGCACGGCGGCGGACTGCTGCCACGTAGCGATCCGAACGCTCCTGCAGGGCCGCGCGGGTGGGATGATGGAAACGGGCCCACACCTTGGCCTGCCACCGACCGTTGTAGCTTTCTACCGCCGCCTGGAAGCCGGTCTCGCGTGGCGGCGCGAACACGGGGACGATCCCCAAACTCAAACACAGGCGCGTGACACGGCCGACGGTGTCAGGGAACTGATGCGCGCCCTGGAACCGGGTGTCGTTGTCGAACTGTGCATAGGCTGGCAGCCCGAACTGCCGCCAGTGCGTTACCAGGGCCTCGACGATAGTGGTGGCGCGGACGGGTGGACCGGGCCACGACGCGACCAATCCGCCGTGCAGCGAGATGCCGTTGAGCACTTCGACCTCGGTGCCACCCTTGATCACCAACCCTTCGACGATGTCAAAGCTGTCCAGCTCCGCACAGCCCGCGGCCACCTCAGGCAGATACCAGCCTCGGGGCGGTGGGGGGCGACGGATCCGCCGGCGACCGTCCAGCGCCCCGTGCCGGGCCAGGATGCGGCCGATCGTCCGCACCGCGGGGACGCTGCGATAGTGACGGTCGCGCATCTCGCGGTAGATGGCAGCGGCCCCGTACTCCCCCAGGTCGCTCGTGTCACGCAGCTCTCGCCGCAGCGTCAGCACGACATCTTCTACGGCCGCTTCCGTGCGATGAATCGTGTGCGCGAGGTGAGACCGGTCAGACCAATCGACTCGATCCAGCCGCTGGCCGCCGACGCGCTGCACCCACCGTTGCACGGTCTGGAGGCTCACGTGAAACCGGCGCGCCACCGCACGCAGCGAGGCACCCCGCCGAACCGCGGCAACCATCTTTCGACGTCGCTCCTCGGTCCGGCCTTTTTACGCACCTTGACCCCCGAACTAGTGTTTCGTTCAAATACTATAAACCACACTCCTGACCTGGATCCTGTGACACTCCGACCTGCATCCTGTGACACCTAGGTGACCTGGATCCTGTGGCACTTATCCCGTGAGACGTGAGACGGCCCATCCACACCCATCTGGGAGGGATGGGAGGGGCCGTCTAACGCATATTGAAAGCACGCCCCTTGTTGCTACCATGGAGTCGACCAAGACCCAAGGACCACAACAAGGAGCGGCTCTCATGAAACTCACGACGAAGTATGTGGGGTTTGACGTCCATCAGGCAACCACGGTGGCCTCGGTGCGGGATGACAGCGGGCGGGTGCTCGCCCGGAGCGTCCTGGAGACGCACGGGCCGTCGCTCGTCGAGTTCCTTCGTGGCATGAGAGGGGCGCGGCACGTCGCCTTCGAGGTGGGAACGCAGTCGCAGTGGTTGCACGATCTGGTCGCGCCGCTCGCCGATCGCGTCGTCGTCTGTGATCCGCGTCAGGTGGCCCGCCAGGGCAACAAGGGCGATCAGGTCGATGCCGACCGGCTGTCCGAGTTGCTGCGGTTGGGCGGGCTGCGTCCGGTCTATCACGGCAGTGCGCATCGCGCCGACCTGAAGGAACTCACCCGCACCTACCGAAACCTGGTCGAAGACAGCACCCGCGTGATGCTCCGGATCAAAGCGCTGTTCCGCGCCCGCGCGATTCCGACCCCCGGCACGGGCGTGTATCAAACCAAGGCCCGTGTGCAGTGGCTCGAGCAACTCCCCGAGCGCGGGGTGCGGTTCCGGGCCGAGGTGCTCTACGCCGAACTCGATGTGCTGCGCGCGCTGCGTCCCAAGGCGAAGGGCGCGATGATCGCCGAGGGCAAGCGCGATCCGGCGTGGTCCGTACTGGGGGCAATCCCGTTCTACGGACCCGTGCGGGTCGCGCTGCTCCTGGCCACGATGGGAACGCCCTGGCGCTTTCGCACCAAACGGAATCTGTGGGCCTACGCGGGGCTGGCCGTGGTGACCTGGTCCAGTGCCGATCATACGTTCGTGGCGGGCCAGCCGGTCCGGCGCCGCCGCGCCCCGCTGACCCGGGGACTCAATCGCAATCACAACCGCGTACTGAAGGACGTGTTCAAAGGTGCGGCGACCGCTGCCGCATCGCGGCCTGGTCCGCTCCAGGACTTTTACCAAGCCTTAGTGGCCCGCGGGCTGCGCCCGGAGTTGGCACGCCTGACGCTCGCCCGCAAGATCGCCGCGCTCACGCTACGTCTGTGGAAGACAGGAGCGTCCTATGATCCGACGCAGTTGACGCGACAATCGTCCTAGTTCCTGAGGCGCTGGTGCGGGTGCGTTTACCTCGTCCACGGCTCCAGGATCCAGGACATCGGTGTGGGGGACAGTCTCGACAGAGCCGTCTGCCCGGCCAGCAGTCACGCCGAGGCACTCGTCTAACTCTAGGCCCCCTCGCAGAACCAGAAGAAGCGTCAGGCCGGCTCCGTGCCGAGTCTCAGATAGAACTATGGTTCGCCTCGCGCGACCAACGACGCTTGCATGTGTTCCGTCGGATCGGGAGACGAATTGAGGTGAATGATGCCGAAGAAGACTGCCCGGCGTACCCGGAAGCACCGGAAGTCGCCCTCAAAAAAGGTGGGGCTGATTGCCAGGGAAAAGAACGCCGACCAATCAGCGCAGACGAAGTCTGCCCTTGACAATCGCTTTCATAGAACGTCTTACGTCTCACGTCTCACGTCTCACGTCATCGCAAGTATCTACACCAGATATGCTCCCGCAGGGTCTCATGCTCTGCAGTCCCGTCACAAGGCGCGGCAGCGGCAACGTTTCTCCCGACTGCACCTCGAAGTCATGTGTCTTCGAATAATATTCAGGGTAACGAACCTCGATCGTAAACGAGCCGACGGGTAGGTCTTCGATGTGGAAAGCTCCCCTGCTGTCCGTCCTCGCGGTGAACGAGGTTTCCAAAATCACGACCGTGGCACCTGCGATGGGTTTGGGGGGACTTGCGTCGACATCCGTCACGATCCCTGAGATCGCCCCCGTCTCGACCGCTTCGGGCTCGTCGCCAAGCGTGAAATCCTGTTTCCAGATGAGGTCCTCGGTCGGCCGCAACTCGCGACGCGCAAAGCAATTCTGCTGGATGCCCGCCCTCCCCCTCCTCAGATCGGCTTCCGAAACGTCGAGGCACACGTGGCGATTGTACCAAACGCCGTCCTGATCGAACATGACGGTCACCGGTGGTCCCTCGAGGGCTCCTGCCTCAGCGCGCACGAATATTCTCTCATGTGTCGGCACGCCGCACAGCTGATAATGCCCGGTGCTGTCGGTGGACGTGGTAAATTGTTCACGCGACCGTAAGTCTCGCTGCCACGACACCATGACCTCGGCGTTGCTTATAGGAGATCCCGTCTCGCTGGACAGCACATTCCCCACGATCGCCCGCTCGTCTCCCTTTATATCGACCTCTCGACAGACCGCTGCGAGGATTACGGGAGGCTCGGGGACTACCAACTCCAGGAACTGACCCTCACCACGCCGAAGTGTGACGGTGGTCGGCTGCGGGGTGAACCCCATTGAATCGAGCCTAGGATGGGAAAAGGTCACGCCGTACTCCCCGTCGACGAAGCCCGTGATCAAGAAGCGCCCAGCTCCCTCTGTCGTCGTGGCGTAGTCGGTTCCCACGATCGACACTTTCGCCCCCACCAGCCTTCTCTTGGCGGTATAGTCGATCACGACACCGGAAAGGCGCGTCACCTCCGCTGAAAAGACCGTCTCGCCACCTGCAGTCTGCACGTTGACGACTTCGCCACCTGTATCACGGTAACCTCGGACGGTTGCTCGCTCGGTCCAACGCGAACCAGGACCGGAAACGCGCTGGATGCTCAACCGCGGCATGCGGATCTCCCAGCGATACACCACCCACGCCCCGTTGGGCATCTGCAGAAACTCCACCGTCCCACCCACTCTCTTGTCCTCAATGTCGTGCATGAGGTTGGTGTAGCGGAATTCCAACGTTCGCAGCTCAGACGATCGCTCGTCCAGCCACAGTGTTCCTTTGATATCGGTGACGCGACGCCCCGGCGTGGGTTCAAACGCCAACCCAATCATGCCCTCGTGATCGTCGCGATCCCGGACCACGCGGAAACAATGGGTGCGCAGAAAGGCTTCGGCTTGGAGAACCTTGTCGTCCGGAGCGGAGTACCATATCTCGCCGTCGCGATCGACGACATAGCCCTCGATGGCTAAGGTATCCGCATCCCGGCTCATAAACGGAGCCTGGTAAAACCCTGTCCGCTCTCGAGACTGCTCGGCGGTGACGCGACGTCCTCGACGTCCGAGGTCGCGTTCGTACTGCAAGTGCCGGTAGCGGTACCCGCGTTGGGAGGCGGTCCAGGTTGCCGCGGCGAGGGCCTTGCGAATCTCCTCCCACAACAACGCCGTGGCCTCGCCTTCCGACGGGCGCGTGCGGCAGGACGTTTCTCCGCGCACTTCAATCGCGGCGAGCTCCAACGCCAGTGCTTCGATCTCGAGACGGAAGCGCTGAGATTCTCCCGGACGCAGCTCGAACCGAGGCGAAAAGGTCGCGCGATAGGCAATACGCTCCGACTTGATCCTGTAGAAGCCGGGTCGTACACCGCGGAACTCGAACTCGCCATCTGCGGACGTCAGCAGTCGTGCGACTTCCGCATCCACAGTATCCAAAAGCACCACGAAGCCGGCGCCGATCCCCCGCCCTGCCACGTCGTCGACCACTTGTCCCGCGATCGTCTGGGCCGAGGCCGAGCGATATCCCACGGTGGTGGCGAACACCACGATCGCGAGGAAACACGCAGGCCGGCGGATTTTGAATGAGTTCATGGACCTCTCCGGGGTCATGCTCGTTCTATACTACCCCGAGACCATGGCTGGTGGATTTGATTCAGATGACAAACTCATGACATCCTAATCCCGAGGCGGCGTCCGCTCTTGGCCATTACCTGGAGCTGCCACAGAAAACACAGAGAAAGAGAAAAGAGTTCTCAGAGATTCAGATCTCTTTCTCTGTGGCCTCTCAGAATCTCTGTGTCTCTGTGGCAGCTCTAGGCGTTTAGGATTCTGAGCGCTAGTAGCGCGGCGTTTTTGGCGTTGCCTATTCCAACGGTACCGACGGGACACCCGGGTGGCAGTTGTGCCATCGCGTAGAGCGCGTCGACTCCGCGCAGGGGACCGACCTCGAGCGGCAGACCCACGACCGGTACATCCGTAAGTGCTGCCACCGTACCCGGCAACGCGGCGGCCAGCCCCGCGCCGGCAATGATCACGCGGTAACCTTTGCTGCGCGCCGACCTTGCGACATCGGCTGTTTGTTCCGGGTTGCGATGTGCCGACGACACCACGAAATCGTATCCGACCCCGGCGTCATCCAATGCCTTGAACGCCGCCGCCACCCGCTCGCGATCGCTTTCCGACCCTACGATGATGAGGACCGCGTTGTCTGCCATACACTCCCTCTCTGCTTTTTAACAACTGATTCGAGATTCGAGATTCTAGCAGGTTGCGGAAAAATTCATGGTGAGCCGCGTTTGTCCGGGTAACACGACGGTGTACCAGCGTGCGGTCCCCTATTACCGCCCCCGCGGTGCGGTCGGCGTGACGAATGCGGCCCACACTGCCCCATCAGGGGCTGCCTCCGGCCAGGGTCAGGGTGCGTATCCGCATCAGATTGTAGACCGCGGCCGTGAACGTAAACACCCACCCGACCCGCGGGGTCCCGCGATGTCGGAGTTTGCGTAACAACCCAATCGTCTTGCCCCACCCGTAGATCTCTTCCACTTTTTTGCGCTGCCGTTGACTGATCGCATAGCTGGGATGGCGCGTCGTCCGGCCATCCACCGCGCTCCGCAACCGCGTGCGGTGCACGTTCGGCGTGACGTGGGGCGTCCAGCCCAACGCCCGCAGCGTGTCGACAAACCCGCACCGATCATAACCCTTGTCCGCCCCCAACGTCCGTCGCCGGGCCGTCGGCGGTAAGCTCCCCACCATCGCCAGCGCACTCGCACACTCCGCCTCGTAGCCGGGCTGCGTCACGTCGGTCGCCACCACGAGCCCGTGCCGATTATCCATCAACACACTCGCCAAGTACGCCAATTGCGCGCCTTGCCCCCCACTCTTCCGCGTCAACCGCGCCTCCGGGTCCGTCCGCGACGCATGCGTCGCATTCGTCCGTTTCTCCTGGCGAAACGTCACGCTCGGATTCCCCGGATCATCGTCCGTTGGCGGGCGGGTGCCGGCCTTCGGCTGAAAACTCTTCTGACTCGCCCACGCGTCCAGCAAGGTCCCGTCGACGGTGAAATGCTCATTCGACAACAACGCCCGCCGCTCCGCCTCCTGTAACACTTCGGCCAGAAACGCATCCGCGATGCCCCCCTCGACCAGCCGCGTCCGATTCTTCGTAAAGACCGTCGGCACCCACACCGCGTCGTCCAGATTCAACCCCACAAACCATCGGTACAGGATGTTGTAATCGAGCTGCTCCATCAGCTGCCGCTCGCTCCGGATCGTATACACCACCTGCAGCAATAACGCGCGTAACAAATGTTCCGGGGGAATCGACGGCCGGCCCCGCCGCGCGTACAGCCGGTCCAACTGCGGCGAGAGCCGGGCTAACACCGGGTCCACCAGCGCCCGCAGGGCGCGCAACGGATGGTCGGAGGGCACCCGATCCTCCGCACTGATATAGCTGAACAGCGCCGACTGATTCGTCTTGTTCCCGCGCATCGTGGCACTCCCATCGAGGTCCCTCTACGATAAGAACTTCCGGCTCGCGATGCTATCGTCCATTACCCGACTTTTTCCGCAACCTGCTAGATTGCAGATTGTTACGGCCCATGGTCTTCCCCCGGTTTGATGGACATACAGTTTACGCTGCCTGCTGTGTCTGGGCGAGTAGCACGGCGTACTCGACCGGTGTCCGATACCCGAGACTCGAATGCCGACGCTGCCGATTGTACCAAAGCTCGAGATACTCAAACAGCGAGCGGGCCGCGTGGCGTCGGGTGAGCCAGTTGGCGTCGGCGACTAATTCCCATTTCAGCGTGGCCATGAAACTCTCGACGACGGCGTTATCCCAACAGTTGCCCCGCCGACTCATGCTGACCGCAATGCCATGCGCGGCCAAGCGATCGCGGTAGGGGCGACACGCGTATTGCACGCCCCGATCCGAATGGTGCAGGCCGCCCCCACCGCCCTCGCGCGCCAGCGCCATGTCGAACGCCGCCAGCGTGATATCGTGCTGTAACGAGGACTGCGCCGCCCAGCCCACGACCCGCCGGGTGCCGACATCCAGAATCACCGCGAGATACAGCCACCCCTCCCGCGTGGGGAGATACGTCAGATCTGCGGCCCACACCCGCGCGGCGCACCGACGCTCCACGCCAAACTGGCGGGCCAGGACATTGGGCGCTGGCGCGTAGGCATGGTCCGACTCCGTGGTCACCCGGAACCGGCGCCGTTTCTTGGCGCGCAAGCCATCGCGGCGCATGAGGCGCTCCACCCGGGTCTTCCCACACGGCACGCCCCGCCCGTGCAGCTCCGCGTGCACCCGAGGGCTGCCATAGCGTTGCTTGCTCGCGCGATGAATCGTGCGAATCTCCAACAGAAGTCGCTGGTCCTGCCGCGTCCGGGGGCTGAGCGGGCGCGTCTGGGCCGCATAAAAGCCCGACCGACTCACCCCCAACACCCGACACATCATCGTCACCGGAAACCGCCGCCGGTGCGACGCGATACACGCGTACTTCACGGCGACTCCCGCGCGAAGAACGCTGCTTTGAGTTCAATCAGTCATCGCAACATTCGAGTGCAGTTTATCTGCTGGCGTACAGAACTTCAATGTTTTTCTAGGTCGTTGATTTAGACGTAATGCTACAGCATTGAGATCTGCCTGAGAGTGAACGGATAAATCAGTACCCTTCGGAAAATACTGACGCAATAAGCGGTTCGTGTTTTCGTTCGTCCCGCGCTGCCAAGGGCTCTGTGGATCACAAAAGTAGACTCGCAAATTAGTGGCGACCGTAAATCGCTTGTGTTGGGCCAGCTCCATGCCCCGATCCCAGGTTAAGGACCGCCGGAGTTCGGACGGTAGTTTCTTGACGTGTTTGCTGAGTGCTGATACGACGGTTTCGGAGTCCTTGCCATCCACTTTGACCAGCATGGTAAATCGGGATTGGCGTTCCACGAGTGTGGCAATATGGGTGTTCTTCGACCCAGCGATCAGGTCGCCTTCCCAATGCCCAGGGATTGCACGGTCTTCCACCGATGCGGGGCGGTCGCGGATGGAGACGCCATCGATGATCTGGCCCCGAGGTTGCCCTTTCGTGGTGGCGTTCTTCGCGTGCCGCATCACGCGGTGCGATCGCAGATGCTTGATCAACTCGCGTTTCAGGACCCCACGCGCCTGGACAAACAAACTCCGATAAATGGTCTCGTGCGACACCCGCATGGTCTCGTCATGGGGAAAGGTCCGCCGCAGCCAGCCCGCTATCTGCTCCGGCGACCAATCAAGACGCAGTTTCTCGGCAACGATCCGCTGCAGTCGCACGTGCTGCGCCAGCCGACAGCGTTTGGGACGACGGGCCCGCTCCCAGGCCGCCGTGTCGGCATCGGCCGCACGGTACCCGTTCCAGCCGCCATGCCGCGCGATCTCGCGACTCACCGTTGATGGCGATCGACCAATCGTTGCGGCAATCTGCCGCATGGGACGATCCGCCGCGAGGCCACGCGAGATCTCTTCTCTTTCGGCCATCGTCAGCGCAAGGCGCGAGCGCCGCCGACGCGCTGGGCATATACCTCCGTTTGTCTTCAGTACACCAAACACCGATCCCGCATGCTTGCCGAGCGCGCGACCAATATCACTCAGCGACTCTCCCTTTTTCCAACGTCGCCACAACTCCGCCTTCTGGGTCGCGGAAAGGCCAGGACGTCCTAACCGTGCCATGAACAACACCCTCCAAATCGGTGAAATAATACAGGGTGTTGCAATGACCTGCTGAATCCACCACCGCTTTTTTTAAGAAATCCCGCTCCTGTTTCACCTGCTCGAGTTCCCGACGCAGCTGCCAGACTTCATCTTCCGGCCCCGCCCGCTTCCCATGCCCCGGGAAGGCCGTCGCCGGATCCCGCGTCTCCAGCTGCTGCTTCCACCGGTGTAACACATTCGGGGCAATGCCCAACTCCCGCGCGACCTCCGCCAGCGGACGCTCCGATTCTAACGCCAGCCTGACGGCTTCCAGCTTGAACTCCCGCGTATACCGCCGTCGTTTCTTGACCATAACAAACCTCCCACAGTATGATGGACGTCTACTAACTCGGTGTCCACCAAACCGGGGAGGCCCAGGCTGAGGGGCAATCTGAGATCTGCAATCTGCAATCTGCAATCTGAAATCGTTAGATTTATCTAACATGATGCCCTTCATCTCGTGAGACGTCCCGCGTGCGCGTAACCGTGTTTGCTTCGGGTGGTGGGACCAACCTGCAGACTTTGCTCGACCGGTGCCGCCCACCTGAGGAGGTGCAGGTCGGGCTCGTCGTCAGCGATAGGGCGTCCGCCGGGGCGCTCGAACGGGCGCGATCGGCCGGTGTCGAGACGAAGATCGTGGAAGATCCTTCCGACGGCGCTGCAATCGTCGATCTCCTGGCGAGAGCGCAAACGGACCTCATGGTTCTCGCCGGTTATCTGAAGCTGGTGCCGCTCGACGTCGTGCGCGCGCTCGATGGACGTGTGATCAACATCCACCCGGCTCTGCTCCCAGCTTTCGGAGGAAAAGGAATGTACGGGACACGGGTCCATCAGGCCGTGATTGAGTCGGGGGCCACGATCTCGGGGGCCACCGTTCACCTGGTCGACGAAGAATACGACCGGGGCACGATCATCGCGCAGTGGCCCGTGCCTGTACTCGCTGATGACACGCCGGACTCGTTGGCGGCGAGAGTGCTGGAGGTTGAACACGAGCTGCTGCCAGCCGTCGTGCTCGCCGCCTCACGGGCGGGTAAGGTGGTCCGGCTACCGTTATCCGATGTTGCCTTTGTTGCCGGCGTTTCACCGAACGTCTCCACGACGCTCGGTCAGATCTAAAACTCAACTTCGGCGGGGGACCTGTGCCGCGTGCATTGATTTCGGTATCCAACAAACAAGGAATTCAAGATCTCGCTCGAGGACTGTCCGATCTTGGATGGGAGATAATCTCGACCGGGGGAACGGCTCGTGCGCTCGAGGACGCGGGTGTAGCCGTTACCAAGGTTGACGATGTCACCGGATTCCCGGAAATGCTCGACGGTCGCGTAAAAACGCTCCATCCTGTGATTCACGGAGGACTCCTCGCGCGGCGTGACCTACCACCTCACATGGAGGCCTTGCGGGAGCATGGCATTTCGCCAATCGACCTGGTAGCCGTCAACCTCTATCCCTTCCGTGAAACCGTCGACGATCCAAACGTCCTCTTCCAAGATGCGATGGAGCAGATCGACATCGGTGGACCCTCCATGCTCCGTTCAGCGGCGAAAAACCACGCCGCAGTGTTGCCACTCGTCGATCCGACGGACTACGATCGCGTACTCGAAGCCCTTCGAAACGACACCGTGGACGAGGCGTTGCGGCATGACCTCGCCTCGAAGGTTTTTGCGCACACGTCCGCATACGACGCGGCCATCGCAGAGTACTTCACGAAGGGCGAGGCCAGCCTCCCCGCGTTCATTAGCCTCAACCTCAACCGCACCCAAATGCTTCGTTACGGCGAGAACCCGAACCAGGCCGCCGCCATCTACACCACGGGCGAACCAAACGGCATCGGAGAAATGTGGCAGCGCCATGGCAAAGAGCTGTCGTTCAACAACCTGATCGACATCGACGGGGCGCTGTTAGCCGTCGGTGGCTGGAGGAATCGGGTTGCCTGCGCGATCATCAAACACACAACACCTTGCGGCGTAGCGCTCGCAAAGACGACGGAAAAGGCATACCGACGAGCGCTAGCCACCGATCCAACATCAGCGTTCGGATCGGTGGTCGCATTCAATACAGTGGTTGACGCGCCAACAGCGCAGGCGATGGCCGATCTATTTGTGGAGGTCGTCGTGGCGCCCCGGTTCCGTGAGGACGCGGTCGCCGTCTTTGCGCGGAAAAAGAACCTTCGGGTGGTCGAGATGCCCATCGAACCTCCAGGCAGGTCGGTGTCGCTCGATTATAAACGTGTTCGCGGCGGGTTCCTTACCCAGGAGCGGTTCACACACGGCACCGATCAAACCAACTGGAGAGTCGCCACGCAACGTGAACCGACGGTCGAGGAGTGGCGTGACCTCTACTTCGCGTGGACGGCCGTGGCGAGCGTCAAATCCAACGCCATCGTCCTCGCCAAAGACGAAGCGGCGATTGGGATCGGAGCCGGCCAGATGAGTCGCGTGGATGCGTCTTCTCTCGCTGTGCACAAGGCCAACCGCGAAGGACACGATCCCAAGGGATCAGTGCTGGCATCCGACGCCTTCTTCCCCTTTGCGGACGGCGTCGAAGAGGCCGCCAAGGCCGGCGTCACGGCAATCGTCCAGCCGGGTGGGTCCAAGCGAGATGAGGAGGTCATCGCCGCCGCCGACGAGCACGGACTCGCCATGGTGCTGACCGGCATGAGGCAGTTTAGGCACTAGTCTTCTCCCCCCACCTCCCTTCCCGGGGCAGCACACAACCCCGCCCCACCCCCCAGGGGCAGCCCCACCGCACCCCCCACGTCCCGGGGCAGGATTCGCAATCACCGCACCTCAGCCTTCTGCCCCCGTGCCCCCGTGCCCCTGTGCCCCTGTGCCCCCGTGCCCCTGTGCCCCCGTGCCCCTGTGCCCCCGTGCCCCCGTGCCCCTGTGCCCCGTGCCTCTCTGCCCCTCGCTGTCCCCCGCTGCCCCCTACCCTACAGCATCGGCGCCACCCGCAACCCCACATACGCATTCCTCGGCGGCGCCGGTTCGAAATACCGGCCGAACCCGGCGTTCACGGTGATCGAACTGACGTAGCTCTTGTTGAAAACGTTGAGCACGCCGACAAACGGAGCGAGCCGCCACCCGGACAAGACGCCCTCCCACCCGCCACGCAGGTCCGTGGTAAACCATGCTTCGTTCTCGACGGAATTCGCATCATCAACGGCGTACGAAGACGCGACGTTGAAGTCGGCGGCCACCCACACGCCAGACGGCACGGCGACGCGAGCGGAGCCGTGGAATCGATGATCGGGGACGCCCGGAATGGCGTTTCCATCGAAGATCCCATCAACTGTCGTAAAGTCACGGAATTCGTAATCGGCAAGCGTATAGGCCGAAACCAACGTCAGCTGGTTGACTGGGCGAACGGTGGCAGAGAATTCCAATCCGCGGTGTCGCGTTTCACCGGCGTTTCGGTAGAACACTCGCGTCGGTTCGGTAGGAACTTCGAATGGGATGAGCGCGTCGTTCACCGCGACCGTGAACGCACTCACCGAGTACCGGAACCGAGCCCCCCCACCTCGCAACCCAAACTCGAGGCTCAGCGCCGTCTGCGGCTTCAAATCCGGATTGAATCCACCGGCACCTAACGGGCGGTTGGCCAGTTCGGTCGTGGTCGGTGTCTCGAACGAAGTGCTGATATTGGCGTAAGGTTGCACAGCATCGTGCGCGCGCCACGCCACGCCCGCCGATGCCGACACCGCAGACATGACCCGCTCGCCCGAATCATCTCCGTCGATCAGCAGACGATCTTCCGCCGAGAACGATACCCGGTCATAGCGGACGCCGAGCACCCCGGTCACATCCTCCCCGAGATCCACGCCCAGCTGCGCGAAGGGGCCGATTTCCGTGACCCGTTCCAACTGGTCGCGTGTGCGCGCCGAGAGATCCGGACTGCGCTGTAACCGATCGTCGCGTTGTCGCTGCAAGTCGACTCCCACCGACCAGCGCGGACGGGACGAACCGACGGTGAACGGTATCTCCGCAAGCGCCCGGACCCCGTAAGCCAATCGATCGATTTGGATGTTTGCAAACGACAGGGGATTATCCAGGTCACGAGTGAGACCGAAGACCGTGAGGCTGGCAGATGCGCCGCTGTCGAATTGCTTCGTCAGACCCGCCCCGAGTTGAAACTGCGTGACCGCTTTGCCGGCGTCCGCGTTGACATTGCGTGGGTTTGCCTGCGACTGATCTTCATCGACCTGTGGTTGGGTCAACGACCCCGGATTGTCCAGGGTGGGGTTTTCCGCCAGGTGACTGGTAATCAAGAGCCTCGTGCCCGCGGCCAGCTCCTGCTCCAAGCGCAACCCGACGTTGTTTATGACGGCTTCGCTGTGCGCGCGATATCCGTCCAACGTCGTGCGCGCACCACTCACTGCGATCGTTCCGTTGGCGATGGGAGTCGACACACGCCCTTGAAATTTGAGCAAGCCGTAGGCCCCAGCCACAGTCAGCGCGGACGCCTCCCGAACGACGGGAGACGGCGACAGCGATTGCAAAGCGATGACCCCTCCCGATGCGTTGCCGTACAGACTTGAAGACGGACCACGCAACACCTCGATCGATCCGATCGAGGCAAGGTCGATGTTGGTGAGCTGCCCCTGACCGTCAGGCAGTGTTTGGGGTATCCCATCGAGCAGAATTTTCACGCCCCGGGCGCCGAACGCCGAACGTGAGCCAAATCCGCGAATCGAAACACGCTGATCGAGAGACGGGTTGTATCGATTGGCCACGTACAATCCAGGGACCTGTGCCAAAGCTTCATCGAAACCCAAAGTCGCCCGTCCGCGCCGTAACTCACTGCCCTCGACTTCCGCCACGGCAAATGGAACCCCATACAATGAGCGGGACTGCCGCGTCACCGTGATCTCGATCGGACGAAGAACAATCGTCGAATCTTGCGTCGAGTCGGCTCCGGTTCGTCGCTGGCCAAGGACAACGTCGGGTATTACCAGCATCAGAAGGGCAAACAGCAACACTTTCATACCTCTCGTGTCCTCCTCACCGGGTCCCCCTTGGTTGACATCCTGCTAGTGGTCATGTGCTGGAGCCCTTGACACCTGCAACCGCAACAGCGGGATACTCCGACCGTCGGGTTTGGATGGCATCATGCCGATGCGACGTGCCCCGTGCTTCGTGTAGAATCCCTCGGCATTCGGATCCGATACGATACGCAGCGACTCTACTCCCATCGCGCGAGCATGTTCCGTCGCATGCCGCAACAACGCACTTCCCACCCCCTGTCCCATATGGTCCGGTAACAGAAAGAAGAAGTCCAACTCCAGCCCCTCTAAAATCTGCGTCAGGCTGTAAAAACCCACCACCGTCCCATTCTGCTCGGCGCACCACACGACCTGGGCACCAATATAGGCGTCCGTAATCGTGAGTTCATCCTTCCACAGCTCCAAATACTCATCGGGATATCCCCACGACCCCTTTGACAACAATGCGATACTCGTCAACGCCCCGGCCTCGCTAGGCTTCGCCCGACGGATGGAGCCGCGGATGACGCTAAAGCTTTGAGGACGCGGATCCCCCGCCCCCGCCCCAGGGTCGGAACGTGCAAACCCGTTGCTATTCAACTCGCGTCTCACGACTCACGACTCACGTCTCACGTCTCACGTCTCACGTCTCACGACTCCCGGCTCACGTCTCACGTCTCCCTGCTCCCCGACATTGCCCTGCCAGACGTGACATGATAGCATGTCTTAGTCTACTCCAAAGGGACACCATGAGCGACGACAACGCCGATCAACCCCTGTACGCTGACCAGCGAAAGTTTCTCCAGGACATGGCCAAGAAGTACGCCTTGCCGGATGAACACAAGGCGCTACGCGTGCTGCTGACGTATGCGATGCAGGAAGCTAACCTGGACGACATCTTCAAGTTCGTACGATGCCATCATTGCGGCTAGCACCGTTCCAACTTGTACCGTCCCAACTTCTTTTGCCTGCCAGATTGTTCACTTCGCTTGGGACGGCGCTTCCCCGGGGCACACCGCCTCTTGAGGAAGAAATAGTTGGGACGGCACTTGTCTCCCCTAGTCCCGCATCACTTTTGGAGTACGTAAGGTGAAGTGCATGCGTCCCCCGGTTAGGCGGAACGAGTTGGAACGGCGCTAGCGATACGTCAAGCCCGGGCGGCGATCAAAAAAAGGGCCAAGCCGTTGCCGGCTTGACCCTCGGATACCCTTTGATTGGGCTCGAAAACGTTAGGTCAACGGCTCGTCACCCGTCGGGTTCTGCGGTGTAAACCACTCGTCCGTCGCTCCGCTGGGCAAATACAACACTCCACCCAGGTTGTACTCCAATGCGCAGGGTAGGCAAACCCGTCCCCATCCTACGGCCCCGTCGCTGTTCTTCAAGGCCCTGATAATGTGGGCCGATACCGGTTTACGACACACGAAACAGTTCATGATCAGGCGTCTTTGGTGTTGTCCTGTTGGCTTGCGTCAGAATCCTCGGGTAAATCCATTGAGGGCGATTGAAATTCTCCGTCCAAATCGTATTCCCAAGCGCACGGGATGCAGATGCGGCCAGTGCCATTCGTGCCGCCCGTGCTCTTTAAATTTCTGATGATGTGCACCGCGGCTTCGCTGCCGCATATGAAACATTTCATTTCTCGAATCCATCCAACCGACGTCGTTCACATCGGAATCCATTGACTGTGCAAGTTCCCACCTTCTACGACAAATACCGCTTGGAACGGTGGAGCGATGGCTGGTGCGCGGCGTCACATTCAGACCCGCCCCCGGCCAAAGCCAGGATATGCTTGCATGGGGTAGCACGCTGTGTCCTAAGGCACACAAACCCAACCGACGCGGGATTGGTCACAGAAAAACGGGGAAACTACAGGAGGAAATCTGGTTCTAGTTGGCGGGGAAACCCATCCGGGTAACTAGCAGGTTGCGGAAAAATTCATGGTGAGCCGCGTTTGTCCGGGTAACACGACGGTGTACCAGCGTGCGGTCCCCTATTACCGCCCCCGCGGTGCGGTCGGCGTGACGAATGCGGCCCACACTGCCCCATCAGGGGCTGCCTCCGGCCAGGGTCAGGGTGCGTATCCGCATCAGATTGTAGACCGCGGCCGTGAACGTAAACACCCACCCGACCCGCGGGGTCCCGCGATGTCGGAGTTTGCGTAACAACCCAATCGTCTTGCCCCACCCGTAGATCTCTTCCACTTTTTTGCGCTGCCGTTGACTGATCGCATAGCTGGGATGGCGCGTCGTCCGGCCATCCACCGCGCTCCGCAACCGCGTGCGGTGCACGTTCGGCGTGACGTGGGGCGTCCAGCCCAACGCCCGCAGCGTGTCGACAAACCCGCACCGATCATAACCCTTGTCCGCCCCCAACGTCCGACGCCGGGCCGTCGGCGGTAAGCTCCCCACCATCGCCAGCGCACTCGCACACTCCGCCTCGTAGCCGGGCTGCGTCACGTCGGTCGCCACCACGAGCCCGTGCCGATTATCCATCAACACACTCGCCAAGTACGCCAATTGCGCGCCTTGCCCCCCACTCTTCCGCGTCAACCGCGCCTCCGGGTCCGTCCGCGACGCATGCGTCGCATTCGTCCGTTTCTCCTGGCGAAACGTCACGCTCGGATTCCCCGGATCATCGTCCGTTGGCGGGCGGGTGCCGGCCTTCGGCTGAAAACTCTTCTGACTCGCCCACGCGTCCAGCAAGGTCCCGTCGACGGTGAAATGCTCATTCGACAACAACGCCCGCCGCTCCGCCTCCTGTAACACTTCGGCCAGAAACGCATCCGCGATGCCCCCCTCGACCAGCCGCGTCCGATTCTTCGTAAAGACCGTCGGCACCCACACCGCGTCGTCCAGATTCAACCCCACAAACCATCGGTACAGGATGTTGTAATCGAGCTGCTCCATCAGCTGCCGCTCGCTCCGGATCGTATACACCACCTGCAGCAATAACGCGCGTAACAAATGTTCCGGGGGAATCGACGGCCGGCCCCGCCGCGCGTACAGCCGGTCCAACTGCGGCGAGAGCCGGGCTAACACCGGGTCCACCAGCGCCCGCAGGGCGCGCAACGGATGGTCGGAGGGCACCCGATCCTCCGCACTGATATAGCTGAACAGCGCCGACTGATTCGTCTTGTTCCCGCGCATCGTGGCACTCCCATCGAGGTCCCTCTACGATAAGAACTTCCGGCTCGCGATGCTATCGTCCATTACCCGACTTTTTCCGCAACCTGCTAGTGTTTCAAAACGCGGCTCACCCCGGAGGGAATCGTACCCCGGCCACACCTTGAGCATTTCGACTCCGTCGCGCGCTTCGTATGCCCGTTCCAGCCAATCGATCGCCAAGGCGGCTTCGCCGAGTTCTGCGTACACCTTCGCAAATTCGCTAGGCCCAACATACCCGTTCTCAGCTACCCGTTGGATATTCAGTAGGCGCCACCGCCAATAGCCATCGGCACCGTCGGACGCGTACATCTGCGCCAGCAAACCGGCCGCCACAGCGCCGCCGGCCCCCGACTGGAAGAGTCGCTCGCGTCGTAGCCGCACAGCATCCTCATCACGGTCCGTCTGTGTATAGATCCACTCGAGCAATTCGGATGCCCGATCCAAACCGGGCTCCATTTCGAGCGCTCGAGTCAGACCAGCCGTCGCATCGTCGTAACGTCGAGCATTGATGAGCTGATCCGCAAGAACGACTCGGCCCATGGGATTGAGCGGGTCCAACTCCAGCCCGCGACGGGCTTGAGCGATCGCCGCGTCGTGCCTGCCTAGCGACGACAGGTGATACGCATACCACTGGCGCGCACTTGCCGAGTTGCGATCGACCTCTATGGCGCGCTGGTATGCACGGTCGGCCGCTTCCCAATCCCACTCGAACATCGACCTAATGCCGGCGAGCACAGCGTGTGCCTCCCCGAGTGCATCATCGAGATCCAGCGCTGTTTCGGCGTGCATTTTCGCCTGTGGTTCGGATTCTTGCGGTGGCAAGCCCCCGTAAACACCCAACAAGTGCAGTGATAGGGCCAGACCGGCGTGCGCTGGCGCGAAGCTGGGCGACCCGTCAATCGCCTGCTCGTAATAGTGGATGGCCTCTCGGAACCCTTCCACCGTCCCCTTTGCGTGATGAAACCGTGCTTGCAGGTACGCATCGTGCACGTCGTGGTCGACGGGTGCGATATCGGCGAGCCGTGCTTCCTCCTGCGGCGTCAGTTCCGCCTCGATCTCGGCTGCCACCGCCCGAGCCACCTCGGCCTGCAACGCAAACATGTCTTCAACAGCCCCGGCATAGGTACCAGCCCATAGGTGACGCTCGGGGCGGGCGGCAATCAGTTGGGCGTTGATCCGAACGCTGTCTCCAGCCCGGAACACCGAACCTTCCACGATCGCGTCCACATTCAGCTCACGGGCGATCTCGGGCACCGAGCGGTCCGGGTTTCGGTATTGCATGACCGACGTACGCGAGATCACGGTCAGCGCACCAATTCGGGCGAGCTCCGAGATCAGGAGATCGTGCATTCCATCCACGAAGTACTCCTGCTCGGCGTCACCCGACAGATTCGCAAAGGGCAATACCGCCACGCTGTCAATCGGTGCACCCCTATTTGCCATCGATAACACCCACCACACGCCGACTACCCCAACCACGGCCGCGATAACGGCGGCCTTGCTCTTCAGCTTCCGACGGGGAGGAGGCGCCGCCAGCGTTGGGGATGTTTGCCACATGCCCGTGTCCTGCAGTTTCCCGCCGCGGTCCAGCGCCGCGACAAACTCGGCCGCCGATCCGTACCGATCGGTTGCCCGCTTCTCCATTGCCTTCCTCAAGGCGGCGTCCATCGGCCCCGGAACGTCCGCGCGCACCGCCCGAATCGAAGGAATGGGGTCAATGGCGTGACGGGCCATGGCCGCCTGCGCATTGTCCGCGGGATACGGCAATTCGCCGGACAACATCTCGAACAACACACAGCCCAAGCTGTAGATATCGGTCCGTTGATCGACCGGTTCACCAGCAGCCTGTTCGGGACTCATATAATGGGGGGTCCCAACGATTCCACCGATCAACGTGATGTCGTCGTCGTCGCATGACTCGCACAAGGCCTTTCCAATGCCGAAGTCCGTGACCACGGCGTGCCCATCTAGGAAGAGGATGTTTCCAGGTTTGATGTCGCGGTGAATGATGTTCTGCTTATGGGCATAGGACAGCGCGCCCGCTACGTCGATAGTGATGCGGACGGCTTCCTCTACGGCGAGTCGCTTGTCCTGAAACAGTCTATGGCGTAGAGTCTCGCCGTCGATAAACGGCATGACGTAGAACAGCAGCCCGTCCTCGCCTTCCGCTACGCCCGAGTCATAGACGGGCACAATGTTTGGGTGCGCGAGGCCCGCCGCCATCTCGATCTCTCGTAGAAAACGCTCGGCTGTCACCGACTTGGTGAGCTCTGGCGAGAGAACCTTGATCGCGACCTTGCGGTTGTGCTTGAGGTCGAGAGCCAGAAATACCGTGGCCGTGCCGCCATGGCCGATCTCTTGATCGACAGCGTAGCGATCGGCGAGTCCGGTTCGTATTTGGTCGAGGAGATCGTCCATTAAGGACAAAAATGGCCGCTCGCGGAAAGAATAGCTACGGGCCCCCGAATCCACCTCGCTTCTGCTCTTGCACCTTCCTTCCGGGGGCACTAATTGGACGGCATGCCGGACTTGCCACTGATCCAACGCGCCCGCTCGCATCGCAATCGCATCGCCGTCATCGCCAAAGATGGCACGTTCACTTACGGGGAATTGCTGGATGCCTCGGAATGTAGAGCGGCGCATTTGCTTGGCGGTCGCGCTGACCTCAAAGAGGCGCGCGTGGCGTTTCTGGTTCCGCCGAGTTTCGAGTACGTAGCAACGCAGTGGGGTATTTGGCGAGCCGGGGGGGTCGCTGTACCGTTGGCCGTGTCTCACCCAGCCACGGAACTTCGTCATGTCGTGGCGGACGCGGACGCTTCCATGGTCGTTGCCCATCCCGATTTGTGGAAGACCGCCCGCGACGCGATCGATTCGCCTCAGAGGCGCTTGGTGTCCACGAACGAGTTCTGCGATCCAGCGCACGCCGCCTTACCCGAGCTAAGCGAGGATCGTCGGGCGATGATGGTCTACACCAGCGGGACGACCGGGAAGCCGAGGGGCGTCGTGACCACACACGCGAATATCAACGCCCAGGTGACATCACTCATTAACGCATGGGAGTGGCGGCAGGACGATCACGTTTTGCTCGCGCTGCCGCTTCACCACGTGCACGGCATCATCAACGTCGTGACCTGCGCCATGTGGGCGGGTGCGTGTTGCGAGATGCTTCCCGCTTTCGATGCCGATGAAGTGTGGGATCGCTTCGTCGAAAGTCACCCGACGCTGTTCATGGCCGTGCCCACGATATACCGGCGGCTGATCGAAGCCTGGGAGGCCGTGTCAAGCGATCTCCAAGCCGCGATGTCCGACGCGTGCCGTAGCATGCGCCTACATGTCTCCGGCTCGGCAGCCCTCCCGGTACCGGTGTTGGAGCGCTGGCGCGAAATCACGGGACACACCCTGCTCGAGCGCTACGGTATGACCGAGATCGGGATGGGACTGACCAATCCCTTGCACGGGGAACGAAAACCCGGCCGCGTCGGCACGCCGTTTCCTGGGGTCGATGTGCGCCTAGTGGACGACGACGGCCACGAGCCGAGCCCTGGTTCGCCGGGCGAGATCGAGGTACGGGGACCCAGCGTGTTTCTCGAATACTGGAGGCTTCCCGACGAGACGGCGAGCGCGTTTCGGGATGGATGGTTTGCCACCGGCGACATCGGCGTCGTCGAAGATGGCAGTTACCGGCTCCTGGGCCGCAAGAGTGTGGACATCATCAACACCGCGGGCTATAACGTATCGGCGCTCGAGATCGAGGAGGTTCTCCGAGCACACCCCCTCATCGCCGAATGCGCGGTCGTCGGCGTGAAAGATCCGGACCTCGGAGAACGCGTGTGTGTGGCCGTAGAGTGGGCTGGACCGGAGGAACTCACGCTCGACGCCTTGCGGGACTGGACGCGCGACCGGTTGGCACCGTACAAGATTCCACGCGACCTCCGCGTCGCAAAACTACCGCGGAATGCGATGGGGAAAGTGATGAAGGTCAAGGTGGCCGCGTTGTTTCAAGAAGGACGGAAAGGCGGAAGGGCGGAATGACGGAAGCCGGTACGGCGGCAAGGATGCCCCTTGATCCCCCTCGATGCCCCTTGATGCCCCCCACTGCCTCCCCTGCCCCGGTGCCCCCGTGCCCCTGTCCCCCTGTCCCCCCGTCCCCCAAATAATGCCCTGGCTTAGCGACCACTACCTCATCCTCCTGCTGCTCGTCGGCTACACCGCGATCCTCGCACGGCACGCCCTCGCAGGGAAACGGCATACCAAGGGAATGGCGGACTACTATGTCGGCGGCCGGTCGATGGGAGGTATTGCGCTCGGCATTTCGTTCTTTGCCACATACTCCAGCACCAACAGCTTCATAGGCTTTTCCGGGCAAACGTACTCGTACGGGCTACCGTGGTTGATGTTCGTCCCGATCATCACGGTCTTCTGTGTCATCGCGTGGCGCTGGGTGGCACCGCGCCTTCGCGAAGCCACCGCATCGTTGGGTTCGGTCACCATCCCCGACTTCATCGGGTTTCGCTTTCACAGCGACGCGGCGCGTTTCGCCGCCGGGCTGATTGTCGTGTTCGCCAGCGTGCTCTACATGACCGCGGTGTTCAAAGGGGCGGGCACGTTACTCGAACGATTCCTCGAGATCCGCTATTCGTGGGCCATCTTCCTCGTCCTGATCATCGTGATGCTCTATACCGCCGTCGGTGGTTTCATCTCCGTGGTCAAGACGGATGTGATTCAGGGTGGCATCATGATGCTGGCGGCGGTGTTGCTTTTCGTCGGCGTCGTGCGCGCGAGCGGCGGGTTGGGATCTTTCGCCGCCGTGAGGGACCTACCTGACGGGAGTGCCTTGTTCAGCTGGGACGCCGCCATGCCGTTTCCGGTGCTGCTGGGTCTAATCATCGCCGGTACGTTCAAGCTCGTCGTCGAGCCGCGTCAGCTCTCGAGGTTCTATGCGCTAAAGAGTCCCGCAGAGGCACGGCGAGGGATGTGGGTGGCAACCTTAGCGTTCCTGTTCGCCTACTCCCTACTACTCCCCATCGGCATTTACGCGCACCATCTCTTCCCGACCGGCGTGACCGACACGGATCAGATCATTCCAGAAATCTTGAGCGGTGGAGTCGTGTTTCATCCCGCGATTGGGGCATTCCTCGTGCTGGCGATGATCGCGGCGGCCATGTCATCGCTCGACAGCGTTCTGCTGGTGCTGGCCTCGACGTGCGAACGAGACATCGTGGGTGTGTGGCGTCGGGCGAGATCGGAGGCGGCCACCGTGAAGGAGACGCGGTTCTATGTGGCCTTGTTTGCCATCGTAACCGCGCTCGTTGCTCTCAACCCTCCCGGTGGTATCGTGAAGTTGACCGCGTTCTCCGGGAGTCTCTATGCGGCTTGTTTCTTTCCCGCAATCATTCTCGGTCTCTATTGGAAGAAGGGCAGCGGTGCCGGCGTCCTCGCGTCCTTTGTGATGGGAATCGGTACACTGACGTTATGGCGATACGTTCCCGGCGTGGCGAGCGTGCATGCCCTGTTTCCGGCCATGTTGTTCTCAACCGGGGCGTACCTGTTGTGCGCTACTATGACCCCCATCCGACCATCGCCGAGTCGTGTTCAAAAATAGCCACGGAAGACACGGAAAAAGGTGACCGGTGACCGGTTACCGGTGACCGGTGACCGGGTAGCCGATTCTGGCAACGAAGACCTGTAATCTCCGTCTTCAGGCGATGGGCGGCGTTGTCCAAGACCGCCCACTATGTGAGGATAGAGGAGGTGCCCCGAGATCGCGGCCGGGGCGTTGCCGCCGGCTGTCAGCCGGTTTCTTGCATCTCGCCGGGCAGGTCGGTGATGACAACGCAGCGCCGGCAATCCGTGCAGTGCACGTCTCGCACTTTCCTTCCGTCGCGTGAGATCACCGGGCCGAGCATCAGATTGCCGTCGCAACTAGGACATGCGGCCTCCATGTCGTCGTGCATCACCATCTGGCAGATCAACTCGGCGTTTTCGAGTGAGTAGGTTTCCGACACCCTGCGGCGACGATCGGTCAGCACGACACGCCGGTCGACGTCGCTGCGGCGCTTGGCTACCCGTGCTTCTTCCTCCGTCGGCACCGACTCCACGCGGCGATCGGCACTGCGGCGGGGGGTCCACGCCCGCCGATCGGCCGATGCTCGGAGATCGGCGAGAAACCTCCGGATGCCTCTCGTTGGATCTTTGGAGCCGCGGGAAATCATGTAGCCTTCCTATCTCCGGTACAGCGATCTTGATAATGTAAGACTTACGCCGTAAATCGCCATTCCGCCAGTCGTCGGGGCGGCTTACCTTAGCGCCTCGCCTGGGCCACGGGATCGATGACAGCGTCAGAGCATCACAATGTCCTCATCGCGAGCTACCTCGAGCCGCAACACGTCGAGCGGATTCGCCAAGTCGATTCGAGACTCCTCGTAGTCTACCAGCCAAAGCTGTTACGGCCGCCACGCTACGCGGCCGATCACACGGGCTCACCCACCGAACGTACCTCGGATCAGGAAGCACAATGGCGCGGACTGCTGCTGGACGCCGAGATACTCTTCGACTTCGATCAAACCCACCGCGAAGACCTACCGGAACTCGCGCCCAACGTGCGGTGGATCCAGGCCACGAGTGCCGGCATCGGTCAATTCGTAAAGCGCATGGCGTACGACCGGCGCATGGCCGGAACAGTGTTCACCACCGCCAGCGGAGTGCATGCGGAGCCGCTCGCCGAGTTTTGTCTCATGGCGATGCTGACGTTCAACAAGGGACTGCTCCGGATGGTACACGATCAAGAGCGCAAGCACTGGGAGCGCTACGCAGGGACCGATCTCGTTGACCGAACGCTCGTCATCGTCGGCGTGGGAACGATCGGGCGGAAGGTCGCTCGCATCGGCAAGGCATTCGGGATGAGGGTGGTTGGCGTGAAACGCAGTCCAGGAGCGACTGACCCCGCGTCACTCAATCTGCACGAACTCTACGCGCCCGCTGCATTGCCCGAGGTCCTTCCACGGGCCGAGTATCTCGTGCTGATCGCACCGCACACGGACGAAACCGAAGGCATGATCGGGGCCCGTGAACTGGCATCGCTGCCTCAGGGCGCGATTCTGATCAACATCGCACGCGGCGCCATCATCGACGAGGCAGCATTGATCGATTCACTGCGGTCGGGTCACCTGGGCGGTGCGGCGTTGGATGTGTTCGCAGAAGAACCCCTGCCCCACGAGAGCCCCCTGTGGAAGATGCCCAACGTGCTGGTCAGTCCCCATTCGGGAAGCACGAGCGACCGCGAAAACGGACGTCTCACGAACCTGTTTTGTGAAAACCTGCGGCGGTATCTCGGCGGTGAGACGCTGTTGAATGTGTTGGATTTGGAGAGACTCTACTGATTGGGCAGTGGAGGCAGTGGAGGCAGTAGGGTACGGGGGCACAGGGGGCACGGGGGCACAGGGGCACGGGGGCACGGGGGCACGGGGGCAGAGGGGCAGAGGGGCAGAGGGGCAGAGATCATACCGCCTTACCACACTACCGCCGTCAAGCCAGCATCATCGCCGTCACCGTGATGACGAATACGCGGTTTCGATTCCGGCGAGCGTCGTCATCGTTGCGGAAACTTTGCCATCAAGGATATCGTACGATAGCATCGAATGCCAACCGCGATTAGGTTCCCGCGACGCTTCACTGCGTCCACCGAACGACATGATTGAGCTAACGGAATGAAACTCTCGCTGGGAAAGATTATCAGCGTCGCGGTGATGATCGTTGCCATCGTGCTCCTTGTGTCGTTCACCTTGGGCCGGGAGATCATGGCCGGACGGCAGCCGGGCCTCTGGTCGTTCTCCATCATCCACTTTGCCGGTTACCTCTTTTTCCTCCTCATGCCGGTCGAAGCCTTGGTCCCGTACTACCAGGCAGAAGGACACGCCGCCGTGGTCCTCGTCGGCCTCAGTATCGGGACGGCCGTCGTGGCCCAGATTATCGACTACAGTATTGGCCGGTTGCTGAGCGAGAAGGTGCTCAACATGATTGGCCGTGAGAAATACGATCGCTTCAAGCGGAAAATCGACAGGTATGGCGGTTGGGCGATCTTCACCTTCAACCTCTTCCCCCTCTCGTCGCCCAACATGTTGTTGGTTGCTGGGATGGTCCGGTTCAACGCCGTCTACGCGCTGGCGATCAGCGCCGGTGGACTAGCGGTCAAGTATCTTGCGCTTGTCTATTTTTTCGGATAGGGATGCGACAGGCTGACTAACATTCCGAGTCACGATGGCGCTTGATCTCCTCGAATATCTCCGCCTGCTGGAGCGCACGCTCTAACTGGATCCGAAAACCCGCAAGCGGGCCCACACACCGAGCGAGCAATTCGTGAAGGCCCTCAATCATGGCCGCGGGCGCTATCGGGGGATTCGTCGCCATCGTCCCGCGCCAGAATTCTTCGTTGGCGTCGTGAAACGCTACCACTTCCCGCATCTCGTTTTCGTCGAATGCCCCGTCCGCAACCTGGTCGCGGATGGTCGTGACGACGGCCCCGATGAGCATTTGTACGTTCTCGCGGGTTCCCCAGCCCACAGAGGAAATACGGTTCAGAAAATCGCCTCTTCGGCTCTCTCTCATAGGACTACAATACGGTCATCCACAGAATGCGGCTAGACGCCGCGCTTCGCCGGCAACTGGCTATATCCCTGGCTCCCATTCCCCCCGGATACCCACACAATTGCCAGCACAACTCAGCAGATTTCCTTATTATTGGAGGACGAGGTTCACGAGGTAGTTGGTCATGCCACCAGACGTCAGTGCGATCGTCCCAACCAAATACTGGCACAAGCTCGCCGACGGCCGGATCCAATGCGACCTGTGTCCCAGAGAGTGCCGGCTGCGTGAAAGTCAACGCGGGCTGTGCTTCGTGAGGGCCTGTGAGGGCGACGAGATCGTCCTCACCACGTACGGGCGTTCAAGCGGGTTCTGTGTGGACCCCATCGAGAAAAAGCCGCTCAACCACTTCTTGCCGGGTACACCGGTCCTTTCGTTCGGGACAGCCGGATGCAACCTGGCGTGCAAGTTCTGCCAGAACTGGGACATCAGCAAATCGAGAGAGATCGATACGTTGGCGGATGCGGCATCACCGGAGGGCCTCGCGCAAGCGGCACAACGACTCGGGTGCACCAGCGTGGCGTTCACCTATAACGATCCGGTCATCTTCCACGAATACGCCATCGATGTGGCTCAGGCGTGTCACGAGGTCGGCATCAAGGCCGTGGCGGTCACCGCTGGTTACGTCAACGACGAGCCACGCCGGGAGTTTTATCAGTACATGGATGCCGCCAACGTGGATCTCAAGGCCTTCACCGAGCAATTCTACCGCCAAATTACCAAAAGCCATTTGCAACCAGTGCTGGACACGCTGGTCTATCTCAAGCATGAGACCGACGTGTGGTTCGAGATCACGACCCTGGTGATCCCGGGAGAAAACGATTCCGACAAAGAGTTTGACGAGTTGACGTCATGGGTGGTGGAACACCTGGGGCGCGACGTGCCCCTGCACTTCAGCGCGTTTCACCCCGACTGGAAGATGCGTGACAAGCCCCATACCCCATCGGCCACCCTGACCCGTGCTCGGCAGATCGCCATCGAAAATGGGGTTCGCTACGCTTACACCGGCAACGTCCACGACGAAGAGGGGGATACCACCTACTGCCCCGACTGCAACGCGGCGCTCATCGTGCGCGACTGGTACGTCTTGAAAGCATGGAATCTCTCCGAAGACGGTCACTGCCTCGCGTGCGGCGCGCAATGCAGCGGCGTGTTCAATGGCCCGCCCGGTACTTGGGGGGCGCAGCGGTTACCGGTACGGCTGTCGGTGGGCGATTCTTAGCCACAGAGGACGCAGAGAGTCCTGGAGGTCACAGAGCCCACCCCACCCCCCGACGTTTTGTTGGTTTTTCATTGCCACACCTAGAAGCAAAAAACATTGCTTTTGGGGGCGGAAAGGCTCGGGATTTTAGAGAATCTAGAATCGACTACCGCCCTTCCGCCCGATACACCACTTCGCCACCCACGATCGTATAAACGACTTGGGTGGCCGGTATCTCGTCTTCGGAAATGGTCATGATGTCCCGTGACAGCACGGTGATGTCTGCCAGCTTTCCAGGCGTCAATGATCCCTTGATGTCTTCCTCGAAGGCCGCGTACGCGCCGCTCAATGTGTACGACCGCAACGCCTCCAACCGGCTCAACCGCTGCTCGGGAAAGAACACCGTTCCATCGCTGATACGACGTGACACCGTGGCGTAATAACTCGCAATGGGATCGACGTCTTCCACCGGCGCATCAGTACCATTGGTGACCACCGCCCCAGACTCGAGCAAGCTTTGCCACACATACGCGCCTTCCTTCGCCCGCTGCTCACCCAACCGCGCCAGCACGTACGGCGCGTCCGATGTCGCATGGATACCCTCCATCGACGCGATGACGCCCATTTGGCCGAATCGCGGAATGTCGTCCGGGTGGATATGCTGGGAGTGTTCGATCCGCCACCGCAAGTCGCTCTTGTCGGGACTTGCGGCGAATGTCCGCTGGTAAATATCCAACACCTCGCGATTCGCGCGGTCGCCGATCGCGTGCGTGTTCAGCTGAAAACCGTACTCGGCCGCGAGCCGAGCCGTTTCTTCGATGCTTTCGATGCTGCTCGTGTTGAGCCCGCTGCTCGACGGAAGATCCTCGTACGGCTCCAACAACCAGGCGCCGTGCGAGCCAAGCGCACCGTCGATGCTCCGCTTGATCGCACGCACCGTCAGGCGACTGTCGCCGTACCCGATGATTCGACGGTTTGAGAGCTGTTCCGCGAGTTGTGCGTTTGAGCCCTGCAACATCACATAGAGACGGACACCCATGCCACCATCGTCGACCATCTCCTTGAACATGCTGACATTACTGAGGGACGAGCCTGCGTCCTGGAAGCTCGTGATGCCCTTCGCCAGTATTTCCTCGATGGCGAGTTCCGCCTGGCGCCGTGGATCGGGTGGTACGGCATCCCGTTCCGCCGGGCCGAGGAGGCCCTGTGCGGTCTCGCGGAACATCCCGATCGGGTCCCCGTTTTCGTCGCGCACGATCTCACCACCGCGTGGATCTGGCGTATTCCGTGTGATTCCCGACATCTTCATCGCGTTCGCATTTGCGAAAGACGCATGGCCGCTTGCGTGGCGAAGCACGACAGGGTTATTCGGCGATACGGCACTCAGCGACCGGTGATTCGGCAACCCTTGGATGGCCCCTTCGGGCAGCTCATCCCACTTTTCTTGGTGCCAACCGCGCCCACGTATCAACTCACCGGCCGGCGCGTCCCCGGCCACCGCGTCGACCATCGAAACGATCTCGTCCCAGTTCGCCACGCTCATGAGGTCGAGCTGCATGTTGGCGTCGCCGATTCCGAGAAAGTGTCCGTGACTCTCGATGAAACCGGGGATGGCCAGCATCCCGTCGAGGTCGATGACCTCGGTGTTGGGGCCGATATAGGACCCGATCTGACGATTCGATCCGACGGCGAGGATCGTATCTCCTTTGACGGCAATGGCTTGGCCATCCGGAACGGTTTCGTCCACCGTGACGACCTTGCCGCCTCTCATCACGAGATCGGCTTCGATCTCCGGTGGGGCGGCGCAAGCTGCGGCCAGAACAACACCGGCAGGAACAAGAACGGCCAACAACAACCCGCGAACACCAATGAATGACATCGCTACCTCCGAGACAGTTATTCGGACACGAGGGGTCCGTTCCAGATAAAATGGGTGGTGGAACTCGGGTTTGCGAGGGGAGAAAACTCTAATGCGTCGAGGCGCTACGATGGTGCCGCGAAGAGATCGCTGTAGCTGAACCCCGCGACCTCACTCGGTCGCGGGTCGTCGTGAAGATTGGTTTCGCCATCAAGTTCCAACAACACGCCTGCGATCCGCTGCGCTGCTTTCCCGTCCCAATATTCGATCTGGGCGCCTCCCTCACGACGTCGCTCAGGAGCATCTCCTACGGCGTCCAGAATGGATTGTGACGCTGGCGGAACCAGGCGATTCGTCCCTTGAAAGATGGTAACGGGTCGCTCGGTGTTTGGCCGCACCGTCACGCAGGGCACCCCGAGAAAGCTCGTTTCCTCCTGCAATCCACCCGAGTCGGTCAATACGAGGCCCGCTGAAGCGACAAGACTCAACATTTCGAGATAACCCAAGGGTGGCAGGATCCGGACGGCGGGACTGGAAGAACGCAAACCGTTCATGCGCTGTCGCGTTCTCGGGTGCACGGGAAAAACGACGGGACATTCCTGGGCGAGCACGTCCAGAGTGTCGAGCAGGCTTTGCAAACGCTCCGGGTCGTCCACGTTCGACGGACGATGCAGCGTTACGACGGCAAACCTCCGTGGCTCGAGACCATAGCGGGCCGACGCATTCAAGGCCCGCGCTCGAGGCAGCGCGTGGACCAAAGAGTCGATCATGACGTTCCCCACGAAGTGCACGCGATCCGCCGCCATGCCCTCGGCGAGGAGGTTGTCCACCGCGTCGCGAGACGGCGCAAACAACAGGTCCGACAGCCGATCGGTAAGTACCCGGTTGATCTCTTCGGGCATGGTCCAATCCCTGCTTCTGAGACCCGCCTCCACATGCCCCACCCTGACGCCCATCTTGGCGGCCACCAGCGCACCGGCCATCGCCGAGTTCACATCCCCATACACCAACACCAGGTCCGGCTTGAGGTCGAGCAAAATCGGTTCGAGCCGTTGCATCACGGCGGCGGTTTGGCTCGCGTGCGAGCCGGAACCGACGGCCAGATTCAACGGCGGCGGTGCCATGTCCACCGCGTCAAACAGATCGTCCGACATCTCGCGGTCATAGTGCTGGCCGGTGTGCACCACGATATGCTCGATCCGCTCGTGACGAGCGAGGGCCCTGTCCAGTGGAGCGAGTTTTAGGAAGTTCGGGCGGGCACCGACGACGGAAAGGACGCGCAACGAATTCAAAAGATTCTGGTCAGGCCGAGCACCATGAACGGCAGGGACAGCACAAACGCGGTGAACCCCAACCCCTGCTGGATCGAATTCAGTGTGCCACTGTTGCCCCCTCGAGGAATCACGACCCTGTCGCCAGCCCTAAGGTCGAGTTGCTCGAGCGTATTACCATTGGCCACTGCCGCACGCAGAGGCGCCGGCTCCCAAATCCGCTCCGTCCCCCGTTCGATCCGAATCGCGCTCATGTTGGCGTCAAATGCCGGACCTCCGGCTTGCATGATGGCATCCGCCAGCAGCGCATCCGTGGGGAACACGTAGAAACCAGGCTGTGCAACGCCGCCCGTGATAGCCACGCTCCTGCGCCCTAGCAGGTTGCGGAAAAAGTCGGGTAATGGACGATAGCATCGCGAGCCGGAAGTTCTTATCGTAGAGGGACCTCGATGGGAGTGCCACGATGCGCGGGAACAAGACGAATCAGTCGGCGCTGTTCAGCTATATCAGTGCGGAGGATCGGGTGCCCTCCGACCATCCGTTGCGCGCCCTGCGGGCGCTGGTGGACCCGGTGTTAGCCCGGCTCTCGCCGCAGTTGGACCGGCTGTACGCGCGGCGGGGCCGGCCGTCGATTCCCCCGGAACATTTGTTACGCGCGTTATTGCTGCAGGTGGTGTATACGATCCGGAGCGAGCGGCAGCTGATGGAGCAGCTCGATTACAACATCTTGTACCGATGGTTTGTGGGGTTGAATCTGGACGACGCGGTGTGGGTGCCGACGGTCTTTACGAAGAATCGGACGCGGCTGGTCGAGGGGGGCATCGCGGATGCGTTTCTGGCCGAAGTGTTACAGGAGGCGGAGCGGCGGGCGTTGTTGTCGAATGAGCATTTCACCGTCGACGGGACCTTGCTGGACGCGTGGGCGAGTCAGAAGAGTTTTCAGCCGAAGGCCGGCACCCGCCCGCCAACGGACGATGATCCGGGGAATCCGAGCGTGACGTTTCGCCAGGAGAAACGGACGAATGCGACGCATGCGTCGCGGACGGACCCGGAGGCGCGGTTGACGCGGAAGAGTGGGGGGCAAGGCGCGCAATTGGCGTACTTGGCGAGTGTGTTGATGGATAATCGGCACGGGCTCGTGGTGGCGACCGACGTGACGCAGCCCGGCTACGAGGCGGAGTGTGCGAGTGCGCTGGCGATGGTGGGGAGCTTACCGCCGACGGCCCGGCGTCGGACGTTGGGGGCGGACAAGGGTTATGATCGGTGCGGGTTTGTCGACACGCTGCGGGCGTTGGGCTGGACGCCCCACGTCACGCCGAACGTGCACCGCACGCGGTTGCGGAGCGCGGTGGATGGCCGGACGACGCGCCATCCCAGCTATGCGATCAGTCAACGGCAGCGCAAAAAAGTGGAAGAGATCTACGGGTGGGGCAAGACGATTGGGTTGTTACGCAAACTCCGACATCGCGGGACCCCGCGGGTCGGGTGGGTGTTTACGTTCACGGCCGCGGTCTACAATCTGATGCGGATACGCACCCTGACCCTGGCCGGAGGCAGCCCCTGATGGGGCAGTGTGGGCCGCATTCGTCACGCCGACCGCACCGCGGGGGCGGTAATAGGGGACCGCACGCTGGTACACCGTCGTGTTACCCGGACAAACGCGGCTCACCATCAATTTTTCCGCAACCTGCTAGGGTTTTCTTGGACACTTGATTGCGAGAGAGTTCTCGCAGGAGGAGTGTCGAGATGAGGAAGCACGTTGAGGAATCGGTGGCGACCGGCGCGGCCGCCGGGCGCGGCCGTGGGGGTCGGTTCTCGGCCGGGCGGAAGCGTGAGGTGGTGCTGCGTCTGTTGCGCGGGGAGGATCTCGAGTCGGTGTCGCGGGCGGTGGGGATCACGGCGGCGCGGGCGTCGCACTGGCGGGCTCAGTTTCTGGCTGCGGGGCAGGCGGGCCTAAAGAGCCGCGCACCGGATGCTCGGGACGAAGACCATCGTCGGCTGCAGGCCAAGATCGGCGAGCTGCTGATGGAGACCGAGTTACTGTACGCGAAGGTGGATCAGCTGGAGGCCGGCGGCCCTTTGGCCCGGCGGAGGTCGACGCGATGAGTGGCGCCCAGTCGATCTCCACCCGTCGGGCGTATGGCGTGCAGCGGGTCTGCCGCGTGTGGCACCGCGCCCGCTCCAGTGTGTATGCGCGGCGGCAGGCGACACGGTCCCCTGCGCCGTGTCGTCGCCGCGGGCCGATCGGCGCTGCCCCGGACGACGTCCTGGTGGCCCACATTCGCCGGGTGCTCGAAGCCTCGCCGTTTCATGGCGAGGGGTACCGGAAGGCCTGGGCGAAGCTGCGGGTCGACGGGATTCGGACCTCGCAGGAACGGGTGCGGCGGTTGATGCGGGAGTCCGGCCTCCAGGCCCCGCAGCGCGCGGGCCACGCGCACGGGCCAAAGGCGCACGACGGGACCATCACCACCGAGGCGCCCGACGTGATGTGGGGCACGGACATGACGGCCACCGTGACCGTCGCCGAGGGGGCAGCCTTCGTCTTCGTGGCCGTCGATCACTGCGCGACCGAGTGCATCGGGCTCCATGCCGCCAAGCGCGGGAACCGCTTCGAGGCCCTGGAGCCGATTCGCCAGGGCATCCGGGAACGCTTCGGGGGCATCGGCGAAGGCGTGGCCCGCGGGCTGCGGCTGCGTCACGACCACGGGTCGAACTATTTGGCCGACGATTTCCAACAGGAGGTCGCGTTCTTCGGCATCGAAAGCTCTCCGAGCTTCGTGCGGGAGCCCGAAGGCAACGGTGTCGCTGAGCGCTTCATCCGCACGCTGAAGGAAAACGTCTTGTGGGTACGGAGCTTCGAGACGATCGAGGAGCTCCGCCTGGCCTTGCTCGAGTTCAAGCGGACGTACAACGAGCAGTGGATGCTGGAGAAGTACGACTATCGCAGCCCGGCTCAAGTGCGACGCGACTTCGTCGGCCTGGACGCGGCTGCGTAGAAATGATTACCTTCAAATCACTGTCCAAGAACCCTGGGGCGATACAACGCGTATCAAAGCCTTGGCTTGCACCTGCGGATTGCGGAGGAAGCGGCTGATGTAGGATATCAGATGACCCTGCAGCTCGGTACTCAACACGCCGGCCAGGGGGATCTCTCCGACAGTCGGTATGATCAAAACACGGGCGGGCTGAACGGCAAACGTATCGGAGAAATCGGCATTACCCTGCACGGCAATCGCAATCCGGTCACCCACATTGAAGTCTCCCTGCTCGAGACGCGCTCGGATTTTCGCGGCTTCCAGTTGAGCTCGTTGGCGTAACACCTCGCTATATGCGGGCGATGCAGCGGCGGCTTCATACCGTTGCTGGAGGCCCTCGAGTGCCAGCCGGTCGAGGTTTGCGCGGGTTGCGTCTACACGCACACTGCTCTGCGCGGCAAGTGGTGAGGCAATCGCAACACACGCCAAACCGATGACGGCGGTCGTTGTTAGTAAAGTTGATTGACCACAGCCCGTGGACCGCACTCCGGCGCGGTGGCGCTTCCCGATCGGCATTGCGACGACTCCTCTCTAAAGTCCTCCGCCTATGGATATGACGATGTGAACAGTGGTTGATCGTCCTCCCCTAACCCAAACCGTGACAACTGCGACAACTTTGCGGCCATCGCATCTACCGAGTCGACGGTCGACAACAACCCCCGATAGCGAGCTTCAAAGGCGGCCAGTTTCTCTTCGGACAGCACAATGAGCCGAAACCGCTCCAGGCGTTGCCGTTCCGGGTTGGGAAGCTGTTGCTGGCACCGCTCACAAAGCACAGTGTGATACTCCCGTGGAACTGGGATGTCGGTCTGAATGTTGTATGTTCAAGATCGGGGCCCAGTCCGATCCATCCCTCAAGTGAGTGAGACATCACATTGTGCAATAAGAAGTTACAGGGACGAGTCCCGGTGCTGTTTCGCGTGCCCGGCACGGCCGTTAACGTTGCGTGGTTGCGGCACCGATGTACGCTCTTGTAGCTGGCCCGCAGCGGTTTCAAAACGTTTTCTAGCGCGTAGAGGTTTGAAACGCAACGACATAGCTCGGATACTACCCAGGCACAAAGGGTGCGGAGACAAACACACGATGTCAATCAAAAAGCATGGCGTTAGCCGACCGTCGGTGCTCATCATGGACGAACACGAGTGGTCGGGACGAGCACTGGAAAGTGTCCTCGCCGGAAGCGAGTGGACCGTGCAGCGAGTCAATTCCGGATGTGCGGGGCTCACCAAGGTGCGTGAACAAGAGCAAGATCTGGTCTTCATCAGCGACCGGCTCCCCGACGGCAAGGCCTTTGAATTCTGTCGTGCGCTCAAAGACGATCCAAGCTTCAGCGCTACCATCCCGGTGATCGTCACCAGCCTCGAGCGACAGTCACGTCGCCAGCGCCTCGCGGTGCTGGAAGCCGGCGCGTGGGAGGTGCTCACCCATCCGCTCGACGCCGAGGAGATTGTGTGCAAGCTCCGCACGTACGGCCGTGCCAAAAGTGAGATCGATCGACTCACCGGTGATTGCCTGGTAGACCAACTCACCGGACTGTATAGTCGCCGTGGACTCGAACGACGCGCACTCGAGATGAGTTCTGTCGCGCGGCGCACCCATCAGGGGCTCGCATGTGTCGCGATGGCTGGCTCGCCATCCCACGACGAGGATTGGGACGCTATGGCGGCTGCGGCAAAGCGTGCGGCCGAGGCACTAAAGCTGGCATTACGTGCGTCCGATGCAGTGGGCAGACTCCGCAACACCGAGTTCGCCGTGTTTGCACCCATCACCGAGGCGAAAGGCCCCCTCAAGTTGGCACACCGCCTGGCCGACGCAATCAGATCCCAAGACACCAAGCGCGCCGGCGAACCCGGTTTCGAATTGCGTGCAGGTTACGATACCGTCTGCGACGCCGCGGAAACACCGACCGAGGATCTCTTGTTACACGCCACTCTGGCGCTTCGTGAGGCAAAAACGGGTAGCAGCGGAGGCTGGATCCGCCCCTTCGAGGCCGATTCGGGCACGGCGTAGCGAGACTTTACCGCGCACCTCCGATCATCTTGCGGATCGGATTCCCAGCTTCATCTTCGTGCTCGTACCCGGGCAGGTAGTAGGAGTAGTAGCTCGACGCCGAGCCCTCGCGCACACCGTTCAGAACGGCTCCTAGCAGGTTGCGGAAAAAGTCGGGTAATGGACGATAGCATCGCGAGCCGGAAGTTCTTATCGTAGAGGGACCTCGATGGGAGTGCCACGATGCGCGGGAACAAGACGAATCAGTCGGCGCTGTTCAGCTATATCAGTGCGGAGGATCGGGTGCCCTCCGACCATCCGTTGCGCGCCCTGCGGGCGCTGGTGGACCCGGTGTTAGCCCGGCTCTCGCCGCAGTTGGACCGGCTGTACGCGCGGCGGGGCCGGCCGTCGATTCCCCCGGAACATTTGTTACGCGCGTTATTGCTGCAGGTGGTGTATACGATCCGGAGCGAGCGGCAGCTGATGGAGCAGCTCGATTACAACATCCTGTACCGATGGTTTGTGGGGTTGAATCTGGACGACGCGGTGTGGGTGCCGACGGTCTTTACGAAGAATCGGACGCGGCTGGTCGAGGGGGGCATCGCGGATGCGTTTCTGGCCGAAGTGTTACAGGAGGCGGAGCGGCGGGCGTTGTTGTCGAATGAGCATTTCACCGTCGACGGGACCTTGCTGGACGCGTGGGCGAGTCAGAAGAGTTTTCAGCCGAAGGCCGGCACCCGCCCGCCAACGGACGATGATCCGGGGAATCCGAGCGTGACGTTTCGCCAGGAGAAACGGACGAATGCGACGCATGCGTCGCGGACGGACCCGGAGGCGCGGTTGACGCGGAAGAGTGGGGGGCAAGGCGCGCAATTGGCGTACTTGGCGAGTGTGTTGATGGATAATCGGCACGGGCTCGTGGTGGCGACCGACGTGACGCAGCCCGGCTACGAGGCGGAGTGTGCGAGTGCGCTGGCGATGGTGGGGAGCTTACCGCCGACGGCCCGGCGTCGGACGTTGGGGGCGGACAAGGGTTATGATCGGTGCGGGTTTGTCGACACGCTGCGGGCGTTGGGCTGGACGCCCCACGTCACGCCGAACGTGCACCGCACGCGGTTGCGGAGCGCGGTGGATGGCCGGACGACGCGCCATCCCAGCTATGCGATCAGTCAACGGCAGCGCAAAAAAGTGGAAGAGATCTACGGGTGGGGCAAGACGATTGGGTTGTTACGCAAACTCCGACATCGCGGGACCCCGCGGGTCGGGTGGGTGTTTACGTTCACGGCCGCGGTCTACAATCTGATGCGGATACGCACCCTGACCCTGGCCGGAGGCAGCCCCTGATGGGGCAGTGTGGGCCGCATTCGTCACGCCGACCGCACCGCGGGGGCGGTAATAGGGGACCGCACGCTGGTACACCGTCGTGTTACCCGGACAAACGCGGCTCACCATCAATTTTTCCGCAACCTGCTAGGATCCGAACGGGCAAGCGGTCGAGCACGTCGAGCTTTGCCTCGGTAAGCGCCCGATCGGTAACACCGAGGCGAAGTACCAGCAACACGTTCCCACTCACGGTGGCCAGCACGAAGGCATCCACGCCGGCCCCGAGGGGCGGGCTGTCGAGGATAATGACGTCGTACCTAGGTCGGAGACTGGTGATAAGCTGCGGCATCGCCGCCGAGCCCAAGAGCTCCGGCGCTTTCGCAGTTCTCGTTCCACACCCGATGAAGTGGAGTAACGGGTATTCCGTCTCCTGGACGATGTCGGCCCTCGAGACGCTTCCCGCTAAGCAGTCGGTCAACCCGGGTTTACGGGCACCCCGAAGTACCCGATGAAGCTCACCTCGCCGACTGTCCCCATCGACCAAGAGGGTCCGCTCGCCCGCGTCGGTAAAGGCAAGCGCCAGGTTCGAGGCAATGAAGGACTTTCCGTCGCGGCTGCCCGGACTAGTGATGGTGACGATCAGCGGGCCGGCGGTACCGTACGCATGAACGAGATTGAGTCGCACACCGCGGAGCGCCTCGACTACCGCGTTTTCTGCCCCCGCACCCAACCCGTTCCGGTGACCACGCAAATGGGGCACGGCCCCCAGCACGGGGAGACCGAGTTCCGTCGTGACTTCCTTCGGGTATTGCACCCGCGCGTCCAGCTTGTCCCGCACGATGGCTCCGACGAGGCCGAGTCCAAATCCACCCGCCAACCCCATCAACAGCAGTTGCAAGCCGTGATTGGAAACGGGACGTACCGGAACTATGGCCGGATCCAAGATCCGAACATCCGGAATGCTGCTCTCTTCGGCAAGCCGCGCTTCCGCATACCGTTGCTGGAGTGTGTTGTAGAGCCCTTCGGCGATCGCCACATCGCGGCGCAGACGAGCTTCCTCGATCAGCCGGGCGGGTATTTGCTCGAGTTCCGCGGCCGCCTCTTGAAGACGGCTCGCATATTGGGCCTCTTGATCCGCGACCATTGCCGCCAGTTGCACCGCCATCGGCAGGATCGACGTCGTTTCAATTTCCGCGATCTCGCTGATCATCTGCTGCACGAGCGGGTGCTCGTCCGTGTACTGCAAGCGGAGGTTGCGCAATTCCGCGCGCCTCGCGGTCGCCTCGGTCAGTGCCAGCGTCAGATCGGACGACCACTGAACCGTTGGGAGGCCCGCCAGCGCCGACGGTGAGAACCCAGACTCCAAGGAATCCGCCAAGATCTCTTCGATAGCAGCCCGATCGTCGCGAAGCTGCTCAAGCGCGATCCGCATCTCGAAGTAGTCCGCAGGCCCTCGTTCGCTATCACCCGACCGCGAGATTCCCGGTCCGAGCGGCGTGGCGATATCCGACGGCAACCCAATCGTCTGCACGCGGAGCGCTTGGAGCGACGTTTCCGACTCTCGGAGACTCGCTTCCGCCTGACCCAGCTGCTCGTGCAGCACCGTCGCGAACGCCGTGAGTTTTTCTCGTTTCAACTCGGCCGCGACGGTGATGAGACGGTTGACCACCGCGTTTAGGGTGCGGGCGATGCGCCGCGGCCTCGTGCCGGACAGTTGGACCCGGAGAAAATTCCCTTGCCGGTCGGTCCGAGCACGCAGCAGTTCTCCGAGCGCTCGCGCCGCGTCTCGTGGCATCACGACCGAGAACTCGATAACACGTCCTGCAGTCAGATACTCCGCGGGCGGTGACCAAAGGAAGCCCACCGAACCACCGATCGAATTCCCCACCGCGGCCCGTTCGACGACGATGCCCTCGACTGTGGCGAGCGTGAGTTGGGCACCGGCGTCGTCCACGGCGAGAGTGTAATCGCCGGGCACGAACCCCAGACCCACGAAGAACGACTCGAACACCGTCGAGTCCTCCGCCGTTTCACGGCTCAGGTAGAGTTGGAGTTCCTCCACGGCGCCGTCGAGAACCGTGTACGACTTGAGCAACTCGATCCAACCCTTGTTGTACAGCAGTTGACCGGATTGGATTGGTCCGCCGCCGGCGACGGGTGGCTCTATCCAGATTGTGGACTCCACCAGATAGCCCGGTTTTTCCAATTTAGCCGCGACCGCTCCACCGCCAAACCCCACCACGGTCGCCGCCGCCACGAGCCATTTGTGACGGAGGATGGCGCCGATGTATCGGTTCCAATCGGTCCCTCCGTCTTCCTCGGCCCGAGGCGGGGGCATCCCCGGCCCGGTTCCCATCCCCAAACCCATATCAGCTCCGAGTTGCGGATACACCTTGTCGCTGGACGTCTGGAGGTCGGGAGAACTGGAAACGGGTTCCGGCAAGAAATCCGGGGAGTCGGGACCCACGGAGGAATCGTTCGACATGTCCTTATGAAAGCTCCGCGACCGGCGGGAGTGGCAAGTGGGTAAGCGTATCTCTATCTCCCTCAGCAATACTGATACCATATCGTGCGGTCGGCTACGGTGCTGAGCAGTCGGGACGGCTGGTGCCCGCCCGCAGCTCATCACCGTGGTCATCCCCTGTGGCGATGTAGCACGAAGCGTCGCCGTGTGGCGCCTACACCACAATTCGTGTTTTCCTCGTGCACGAAGTGTTGCGTCGAATCCACATTTTGTTCTTGCGGAAACCAGATTTCGGTGCTAACTCCAAGACTCTCTGCTAGTCTCCGGTGCCATCCCGCTGGCCCGGGGTCTGCACGGTACGATGCTCCGCAACCCGCGCCGACGCCCTTGAACGATCCGGCCGGGGCCTTTTCGATCGCACCGCAAGGCAACTGATGTCCGTTCCGCAGGCCGCGCGAGCCCCGAATGAAGAAGGCGTGGATATCTCCCGCCTCCTGAACCTCGACCGGGAAACCAAACACGGCTTCCGCATCCTTGTCATAGACGACGAGCGGACGCTGCGTGAGAGTTGCCAGACGTTCCTCGGTAGTGAGGGCTACACGGTCGAGGTTTGTCGCCGCGGCGACGAGGCGTTGGCGCTGCTCGCACGTCAGCGGTACGACATCGTGCTCATCGACCAGTACATGTCGGACGTGCCGGGCCTCAAGCTCCTCACGACCTGCCTCGACAAGCACCCTGACACGATCGTCATCGTGATGACCGGCAACCCCTCGGTCGAGGCCAGTCTGGAGGTCCTTCGGGCCGGGGCGTGGGACTACCTGCCCAAACCCTTCTCGGCGACTCAGCTCGAGATCCTGATCGGACGCGCTGTTCACCGTCTCCTGATCGCCCGAGAGACCAAGGACCGCAACGCAGCGACCGCCCGCGAGTTCGGCCACAGCGACAACATCACCGTCCTTGGCATATCACCGGCATTCCGACGAGCCATCGCGCTAGCCAAGCGAGTGGCTCAGACGGATGCATCGGTGTTCCTGACCGGAGAGAGCGGTACCGGAAAGGAGCTCATCGCCCAGTTCGTCCACCAACACAGCCGGCGTCGCAGCCGAGCCATGGTCGCGATCAACTGTGCGGCGTTGCCTGAGCCGCTGCTCGAGTCTGAAATGTTCGGTCACCGCAAGGGAGCGTTCACCGGTGCTATCCGGGACAAACCCGGCCTGCTCGAGTCGGCCAACGGCGGTACGATGTTGTTGGACGAAGTGACCGAGATGTCCAAGCCGATCCAGGCGAAGCTGTTACGCGCTATTCAGGACGGTGTCGTTCGCCGAGTCGGGAGCGAATCCGTCGACGCCGTTGTGAATGTGCGGTTCATCGCGGCCACCAATCGAGACGCCAAGGAAGTCGCCGACTCCAGTGTGTTACGCCACGATCTCTATTATCGATTGCGCGTGGTCCCGATCCACGTGCCCGCGCTGCGGGAGCGCCTCGAGGACATCCCGCTGCTCGCCAACCACTTTCTCCGGCATTACTGGGCGCGCCATCGCGATCCCGATCTCATGCGACCTACCCTATCCGAAGAAGCCCAGCGGTCGCTGTGCGCCTATTCGTGGCCCCGCAACGTCCGAGAGCTCGAAAACCTCATCGAGCACGTGGTGGTCCTCGCCGAGCCGGCGGAGTCTATTAAACCAGGTCATCTACCGTTTTCGGATCACCAAGGCGAGCGCGTCGAGACCGGTATCGGCTCGTTCCGCCCTCCGCTCGACGATCAACCGTATCACGACGCCCGCGAGCGGGTTCTGGCGGAGTTCGAGCAGCAATACCTTACCGTATTGGTAAACCGCGCCGCCGGTAACATGTCCAAGGCGGCCCGTCTCGCTGGGGTCGACCGAACGACGCTGTACCGGCTCATGGAACGGCACGGGTTGCAGCGAGAGACGATCATGGTGGAGACCGACAACCCATGACGACGGGACTTCGGGCGACTGGGACGGACAGCAGGCGGTATCGCCGTCCATTGGGCGAGCGACGCCGTCGCGAACGCCGCTGCCGAAACGGCCTGGTCGCCATTGAAAGGCGAAAGGGGGCGGACCGCCGCGCCGCGACTACCGCAGCCTCCGAGCCAATTTCCATTCGACCGAACGTTGTCCAGGACCTTCCATCCGACCGAGGGCGGGCGGTTCAAAAAGCCGTCGCCGATGCAGAATCCACTTGGCGGAACGAATACGGGGAGGCCGTCGATCTCCAAGAGGTGAAGGACCTCCTCGCTGCCATCGTTCATGCGGTCGACGACGAGGCGCCCCGAGTAGATCTCGAACCTCACTTGCAATCGGTACTGGGCCGGCACCTGCTGGAGATGGTTAGAACGGAGTTGATCCGCAATTGGCGCCTCGACGACCCAGAGACGCATTCGGCGTGCGAGATCCTGGCCACCCTCGATACCCTCGAGGCGTTGCGAACGGCCATGGAGCCAAACTGGACGAACTATTTCGCCAGCCGTTTGGCGGGGCCGGATGGATTGGGACTCGTCGTCGAGGTCGCCCACGACCTCCGCTCGCCCCTCACGTCCATCCTATTTCTCGCCGAAACCCTACAACGCGGACAGAGTGGAGATGTCAACGAACTCCAGAGCCGCCAGCTCGGATTGATCTACAGCGCAGCCCTCGGCCTGAGCGAGATGGCGAGCAACGTGATCGAACTCGCGCGCAACGGGAACCGACTCGCCTCGGATGAACCCACACCGTTCTCCATTCCAGACGTACTGTGGTCGGTATTTGACATCACACGGCCCATCGCCGCCGAAAAAGGCCTCACGATCAAGGTGGTCCCGCCCGCCAGCGACCATCGACTCGGCCAACCTCTGGCCCTGAGCAGGGTCCTGCTCAATCTCACAACCAACGCTTTGAACTTCACCGACGGTGGATTCGTCGAAATCGCGGCGCGCGAGCAGGGATCCCTCGAGGTCGAGTTCTCCGTGCGCGACACCGGCCCCGGCATCGCTCTCGAAGCGCTCGACACGCTCTGTTCGCCGTTTCGCCGGAAGCCCGGAGGGGACGAGTACGCGTTCTCCGGCACCGGAGTTGGCCTTGCCTTGTGTCGGCGCCTGGTCGAGGCGATGAATTCAGAATTACGCATCGAGTCGCGTCCCGATTGGGGTACGCGGTTTTACTTCACGGTGCGGCTGGAACAAACCCTCTCGTAAACATCCCGCTCGACATTTGCCAGTGCATCGTCGGAGTGTAGTACTGCTCCCACAGTAGCTGACGGTGCGCGACGTGGCACGCTCTCTACGGCACTCTTGCACCACTGTAATCCATTGTCATGTAACTAGTTAACAGGACGTCGATCGGGGCGGGTCGCGCACGTGGTTTGCATCGTGCCCACGGTGTAGCCGTCCGAGGGAACGCGACACCACCCCAGATTTCAGGAATACACCAGTGACGTCTGTCCGATACAAGACGTACATTAAGACCGCTGGGAAACCCAGGGCCCTGCCCCTGCGCACCGTCGACACGGTTGGGGACGACCGGGCGCGCAGGGCCCTAAACGTCGTCGTGGCCGCGATGGCGCTGGTCGTGACCGCGCCTCTCATGCTGGTCATCGCTATTCTCATAAGAATCACGTCGCACGGTCCGGTCATTTTTTCGCAGACACGAGTCGGAATAGACAGGCGACGCAATGGCGTGGACGGTGGGAACCGGCGCCGCCGGGTTGACTACGGCGGGACGCCGTTCACGATTTACAAATTTCGGACGATGTACGACAACGCCGGCAAGCCGGAGGACGAAGTCTGGGCCAGCCCGTGGGACCCGAGGATCACACTCTTCGGCCGGCGCCTACGCAAATATCGGTTGGACGAGCTCCCGCAACTCTTCAACGTTCTGCACGGGGACATGAATTTCGTCGGCCCGCGACCTGAGCAGCCGCGAATCTTTCAAGGCCTGCGGTCGCAAATCTGGGGATACCAAAACCGACAACAGGTGTTACCGGGAATTACCGGTTGGGCGCAGGTACGGTATCACTACGATTCGTCGGTCGATGACGTGCAGCGCAAGGTAGATTTGGATCTCAAGTACATCGCCAAGCGATCTGCACTACGAGATCTCAAAATCATGTTCATGACCGTGCCGGTGGTGCTCTTCAAGAAAGGCGCTTGGTAAGGGGCTCCCGGTTTCTCAATGGGCGTCCAACGGTTGCCGGCTGGTCGGATCCCACGTTGCGCTAAATTCACCCCGCATGGCGCGCCCCCAGGCTGCGAGGCCCGCGGCCGTTCCTGAAACGACATAGCCGGCTAGCGCCAGAAATCTCGGCACTGGACGGTCTATCGCCCATCGCCAGCCGAGCAACGCCAGAAACCCGACCAACCCCATGGCGCCGAGCCCCCACTGTGCCCACGGTCGGCCCGGCGCGAGCAGAAGGAGACCGACCCCGCACACCACCACAGCCCAGGGCACCAACCAGCGCGCCAGTTTGTGACTGAAGAGCTTCCACGCGAAGAGGCCATAACGAAACGGGTTGAGCAAAGCGCGTTTGTAAGAGAGTGTCTCCAACCCACGTGTCATTGTCCGCACCTTGCGGCGGTACTCGCGTGGCAGCGACGGAGCGCGCGGAACGTACGCCACGGCATCGTTGACTGCGACAGACCGATAGCCATGCTCGCGGGCCATCAGCGGAGCCGCAAAATCACGGCTCAGGCCCTCGGGAACTTGGAATCGGTACAGCGCGGCGCGACTCGCGAAAAGACAACCCGACGCTCCGACGATCCCCCCCAGGTCGGTCTCGAGCGCCCGCACCCACATCTCATACCCCACATAGTGGGATTCTCCAAGGTTGGCTTCGTCGCCCCTGGTGGCCACGCTCACATCGCGGCCGGAAGCCACTCCCACAGAAGCGTCCGTGAAACTCGCGATCAGCGGCTTGAGGGCATGTCGATCGATGCGAACCGACGCGTCGGTATTGACCACGATTTCTCCGCGGACGTGCTCTCCCGCCGCGTTTTCGGCCGCGGTCTTGCCTTTCCGGACAGGTAATCGAATCAGTTCCACTCCTCGACCGGCGTACGCACGGACGCGTTCGTCGGTTCGATCGGTGGATGCATCCGAGACGACTAGAATCTGTCGCCGATCGGGCGGGTAGTCTGCCTCGAGCAGCGCGTCCAACGCGGCTCGGATCGTGGACTCTCCGTTGTACACCGGCAACGTGATCGTAATGACAGGCCAATCAGTCGGAGTCGCGGGGCGAGTCACCCGTCGCCGACAGGACCCGAAGAGTTTGAGCATCAGAGGATACAGGAGATACGCGTACGCCACCAGCCCCAGCGGGCCGATCACAAGGGCGAAGGTGATTAGCCGCATGGGCCGTGCAGCGAGCCGTACAACCCCTCGTAGCGGGACAACCACGGTGTCAGTCGGAAGTCGCGTTCCAAACGTCTGCGCGCCGCACGGGCGCGGCGGGCTGCCGCATCACGGTCACCGAACACGCTGCGAATGGCACCAGCGAGCGCGAAAGGATCGTCCGGATCAACCAATATGGCTTGCTCAGACGTCACCACGTCAGGCACTCCGCCGACTCTTGTCGCGATCACAGGCACATCGGCGGCCATGGCTTCAAAGAGTGTAATGGGGGTACCCTCCGTGCGAGAACTGAGCACGAAAGCGTCGAACGCCTTATAGAAACGCTCCACACCGTCAACGACACCACACCAGTGTACGAGGTCTGCGAGCCCATCCCGCAAGACGCTGCGTTGGAGTGATCGGCGCTGAGGTCCCTCGCCGACTAGCGCGGCGTGAACCGGAAGATCTCGTACCGAAGCCAAAGCCCGCAGCAGCGTATCCGGTTGCTTCTCGGCTGCCAGCCGCCCAACCCAACCGATACAGAACTCCTCACCGATCCCCAACGCCGCACGCGCTTCTTGCCGCGACAGCCGGGGCGGGGGCGGGGGCGGCGATCCCATCCAGGCATTCTGGATGCAACAAACGCGGTCGTCTGGTACACCGCGACGGACCAATTCGGAGGCCAACGGGCGAGAGACCGCGACAACAGCGTCGAACCGGCGGAGCGCGGCAACCTGCAGACGTTGATAGACGCGATTCTTCCAACTCCCACCGGTGAATCCGTGATGGGTGCTCACCAACGGAACCCCGAGTTCTCGCGCTACGGTACCATGCACGACGTCGGGACGATACCCGTGGGTATGAATGACGTTCGGTCGCAACCGATCGCACATCTGTCGAACCGCGGCGCGTTCGGCGCGATACGCCCGCGCTGGAAGAGCGACCGGATGGATAGTGATCGCGGTCGTATCACTCCACGAATCGACGAGGGTGGAAGCCGATTGCGGCTCCACCACCAGTGCGACGTGGACGTCGTGTCCCATGGCAGCGTGGCCCTCGGCCAGCGCGCGGACGACCCGTTCCAAGCCCCCGACGACGGCGGGCGCGAGAAGATGAAGGATGTTCATCACGCCGATTCAGCTAGCATACCGCATGCCGAGTCCGTCGTGGCGACCGGCCGGTCTCACGGGCTCGCAGCGCGTAGGTCTCGGCCTGGTCGAGCAGCGTGTGGCGACAACGCAACAGATCGACGTTAGTCGGCTAAGTAACGCGCCCTTTCCGACCCCGAAGCCGGTCGTCGAGTGGCCCGCCTCTTGCTCCTTGCTCGAATATGGTACGCACCGCGACGGCGGTCAGGGATCCGCAGACAGAGAGCACCCAGGCATCGGTTTCACTGGCCGATCGGCGAACGCTCGAGCGGTCGCTGATATACGGGATGGCGTGGACCGGTGGAGCGAAATGGCTCGCCCAGATTCTGAGCTGGGCGTCGACCTTGATGGTGGCTCGTCTCCTCACCCCGGCAGACTATGGCATTGTCGGGATGGCCATGGTGTACTTCGGTCTAGTTCAAGTGGTAAACGAGTTCGGCATTGGTTCCGCGGTCGTGCAGCAGCGCGATCTCACCGCACCGGACCTCGCACAGATATCGGGGTTCTCCGTGGGACTCGGTTGCGTGTGGTTTCTCTTGTCGCTCGCGGCCGCCGCACCGATTGCCGCGTTCTTCGGTGAACCCGCGGTACGCGCGGTGATCATCGTGTTGGGATTGACGTTTGTCGCCGCCGGATTCAGAACCATGCCTATCGCACTCATGACCCGCGATTTTCGATTCCGGCGCCTGGCCGGTCTGGATGGACTCGAAGCCCTCGTTCTGGCCGGAGTGACCCTGACTGGCGCGATCGCGGGTCTCGGCTATTGGGCGCTGGTGTCCGGCGTCGTAACCAGTCGCGTCGCGGGCGCGGTTGCTGCACAGGTCTTGCAGCCGCAGCGTATCGCATTGCCGCTCCACCTCACGCAAGTGACACGCACGCTCCTGATCGGATTTCACGTGCTTCGTGTCTCGTGTCGCCTGGTATGTTCACAGCAACGCCGACTTTGCGATCGTGGGCCGTCTTCTCGGCAAGGCATCGTTGGGCGCCTACAGCATCGGATGGACGATCGCCAGCATTCCCGTCACACGCGTTCACGCACTGTATCAGCGCGTGATGCCTGCGGTATTTTCGGCCGTACAAGGCAACCCAAGCGAGCTGAGCCGGTACATGCAACGCCTCACTGAAGGGATCGCCATCATCACGATTCCTGCGTGCATCGGAATCGCACTCGTGGCGGACCAGTTCGTACTCATTGTCTTGGGTGATCATTGGCAGGATGCCGTTACGCCCCTCCGCATCCTTGCCGTCGCGGCTGCGTTGCGATCGCTTACCCCGTTGCTTGCACAACTACTCGTCGGAACGGGACACGCCAAGGAAAACCGGAATACGATGATTGCCGCAGCAGTGGTCCTTCCGGTGCTGTTCTATTTCGGAAGCCGGTGGGGCACGACCGGGGTTGCGTGGGCGTGGCTCGTCGGTCACCCACTTGTGATCATGACGAACCAAGTGAGGCATGCGTTGCGCATCACCAATACGCACCTCGCCGAGTATCTTCGCGCGCTTTGGCCGGCGGTGAGCAGCACCGCCGTCATGGCTGTCGTCGCCCTCGCGGTACGAGCGTTGACAGACGGGGCATTACCGCTTGCGGCACAGTTCACGGCAATCGTGGCAGCCGGCGCTGCCGCGTACTCGATGATGATCTGGGTCGTGCATTGGGAGCGCGTCAGCGCTTTTCGGCTCATGCTCGGCGAGATTCGCTCATGACGAAGACGCTGATACATGAAACATCGCCGGCCACCCCGGACACACCCCGGCTTCTGTTGGTGGGTTTCATTTTGCACTGGGACACGACGGGTGCGTCGCTCGAGGGCACGGTCCACGCTGACCGATGACTGTATTACGCAAAACACTCTACCGGACAATGACCCGAACCGGTTGGCCACGGCGCCAACGCGGACGACAGTCGAGTGCTACCATCTTTGGCTTCCACAACGTCGTGGACGATTCGCTCGCCGGCAAAGTCGGCGACGGCCCGCTGCACCTGGGGGCGTCGGCATTCGAACAGTATGTGGATTGGATTGCTCATGAATACCACATAGTTCCCCTGAAGGAACTGCTCGCGCGTTTGTCCGTCGGCAAGTCGGTGCAAGGAATCGCCTGCCTGACCTTCGACGACGGCTATCGAGGAGTCTTCGTCAATGCGCTTCCCGTCCTTCATCGCTACCAGGCGCCTGCGACAGTCTTCATAGTCACAGGTCATGCCGAATCACAGGACTATTTCTGGTGGGACCGCGTGGCGGTCAACGGTTCCCTCTCCGCCAAACGCCGCGGCCACTGGATAGACGACTTGCAGGGCGACGCCACCCAGGTCCTTACAGATTGGGGCGGCGATCCTGATGATGCAGTTGCCGAGGACTTGCAAGCTGCATCGTGGGATCTCATCCGGTCGGCGGCACGCACGGACATCAGCGTCGGCGCACACACGGTGACGCACCGCAATTTGGTTGCACTTTCCGCAGCCGAGGCACACGAAGAACTCGAGGTGTCGATAAACGCGGTGCGCACCTGCGCTGACATCGCCGGGCAACTCATCGCGTATCCATATGGTCGCGCAAACAGCGAGATTGTTTCTCAGGCACGCCGGTTGGGATTCACCGGCGGCGTCGGCGAAGCATACGGATTGGCTGACTCGGGTTGTGACCCCCTGCGTCTACCGCGCGTGAACGTGCCGTCCGGCATTCCGCTCGAGACCTTGGAGTGTTGGGCCGCCGGATTGAGGGTGTCGTCGCCATGAACACGCTTCGTCTCGCCATGGTTGTGCCGAGTTTGCGCGGAGGCGGATTGGAACGCGTGGTCCGGGACTTGAGCATTGCCTTATGGCAACGCGGTCACCAACCGGAGGTGTTCTGCCTCAACGGGCTGGGAGTGCATGCGACCGACCTGCACCAAACCGGGATCACCGTACACGACTGTCGAGATCGTCCGCTTCGTATAAGAGGGATTCCATTGCGCTTGATAGCTGCACTGCGGCGCTTCAGACCGGACGTGGTGCATGCCCACAGCGGAACCTGGTTTCCGGCCGCATTCGCCAAGACCCTCCTGCGCACACCGCGATTGGTTTTTACAGATCATGGCAGGCATCCAACCGATCCATCAAGCAACCGACGCACGGAACGCTGGTGTTTCAAGCGGACCGATCGCATCACCGCCGTGTCGTCCTTGCTTGCGGAGTACCTCCGGGAATACCTAACGCTGCACCAGCCCCCGATGGTTGTACACAACGGGATCGACCTGGATCTGTATCGCGGATCGAGCAACCGATCGCGGTACAAGCTCCGGACCGATTGGCACCTGTCCGACGGCGACGTTCTACTAGTCGCGGTAGGTCGCCTGGCCCAGGTCAAAAATCACGCGGCACTCCTGGAGGCCTTCGCACTCGCCGCTCCCAGGGCACCAAATCTCAGACTGGCCATCCTCGGTCAAGGCTGGCTCGAGGACAATCTCATCAAACAAGCACGGTCGTTGAACATCGACCGCACGGTCACGTTTCTCGGATATCGAAGCGACGTTGCCGCTTGCCTGCAGGCGGCCGATGGCTTTGTTATCACCAGCAGTACCGAGGGGCTGCCGGTCTCACTGCTCGAGGCCATGGCGGCCGGGTTGCCGATCATTTCCTCCAACGTAGGAGGCATTCCGGAAGCGCTGGGCGAACCGCCGGCCGGTGTTCTCTACCCATCGGGAGATCTGGACCGCTTGGCAGATGCCATGGTGACGCTCGCGTCAGACGGCGGTGGGCGGAAGCGGTTACGAGATCTCGCCTCACGGCGCGCAGCCTCGTTCTCGATCGACAACATGGCTGATCAATACTGCGGGGTCTATCGAGACCTAAACGGAGCGGAGCCATGATCGCCAAGATCGCCAGACGAGCCCTTTATGTGGGGATCGTGTTTCATCCGCGCTTCTGGAGTTGGCTGGTCGCTTGGATCGACTTCTTGGTGACCGATCATGTACGACCTTGGACCCAATTGCACCGGGGTCTCCGTTCGACCATCCATCCCTCCGTTTCACTCAGATGGGTCGAAAACATTACGCTCGGTGAAAACATTCGAATCCAATCCGGGTGTGTCCTCTGGGCATCGCCCAATGCCAAAATCATCATCGGTGATCGCACGGGACTTGGCCCGGGCACGATGGTCTTTTCGTCCAATCATAAGTTTGCGCCCGGTAGGAACTACTACGAGCAAGAGTGGACAGAACAAGACGTTACGGTGGGGCACGATGTGTGGGTGGGAGCTGGATCGACGATTGTCGCCGGGGTTTCGATCGGCGACGGCTGCGTCGTCGCCGCCGGTTCGGTAGTGACGCGTGATCTTCCCCCAGATTCGGTGGCCGCGGGCATTCCAGCGCGGGTGATCAAGGACCGATGATGGTCACGCGATCACCACGGACGATCCAGGTCGATTTGCAAGTCCGTGAGCGTGGCTTGCGAGGAAGCGTTCGTCCGGGGAATCGCATAGGGAGACACGTGGTGCGTAACGAAACCGCCGCGGCTCGAAAAATTACTCGAGAACCCGGCACGCTCGACGGCATCAGTCCATTCCGGCCTGATGTTCTCGGGACCGCCGAACGGATAGGCGAAGTGCGTGACGCGGGCCCCGAGCTTGTCTTCCATGAACCGGCGAGCATCGCCGATTTCACGGCCGGCGCTCGTGATGGGCGCAGTTCCGAGATCGGGATGCGACCAGGTGTGGCATCCGATCTCGAAGCCGAGGTCTTGCAATTGCCGCGCTTCATCCCATCCCATAGTGGTGCTGACGACGCCGCGCTGTTCGTCTCAGGGGAAACTGCGTTCGGTGCCGATGTACCCGACCGTCAAGAAGAAACACGCGGGAAGGTCACACTCCTGCAGAATCGGAGCTGCGATCTCATAATTGTCCCGATAGCCGTCATCGAACGTGATCGCCACTTCGCGACCCGTAAAGCACACGCCCTTTCGAACACGGTCTACCAGATCGTGCAGGGAAAGCACATGATAGGTTCGGTGAATCAATTGGACAATCGAATGAAACTGCGCCCGGCTCGCGGTCAACCCGTCGTGGAGGGTGTCGTTGATGCGGTGGAAGACGAGTACCGTCGCCCAGCCCTCACCACGCCGTTGGTGCCACGCACGTTTCGCGCGCAACAGACCGCTACCGCGCATGCCGCCATAAACGGTCCGCCGGGCTATCGGCTTCAGACCGCGCATGACCTGGGTACCACCGCTGGCCCCTGGAACCAATGCGTCGACCGGAGCGGGCATGGGTCTTACCGATTCTCCGTGCTCATGCAATGCACTACTGCAAATCCGGTGCCGACCAACTCCCCGGGACCGGGTTGATGACCGCCATCCCGACTCGACGCGTAGGCGGGGCGCGCGGTGCCGTGCAGATGGCGACGGCCGCCCCATTGTCGCGCCGCATGGACGTGTCCTTCGAGGCTGCGATGCTGGTCGGAGCGGCGGTTTTCCTCACCGTCAGTCGTGTCCATTCCCACTTTGGCATCTTGACAACCCTTCGGGCTCCGCTCCTGCTCTCCGCAACGTCGGGCCTCATCCTCCTGCTGTGCATGAACCGCTGGCGCCCGCGCGACCTGCTCAAACACTGGATCCCGATGAGCATCGGGGCCATCCTTGCGATCGCCATCATCGGCATCCCGTTCTCGCTTTATAGGGGTCGCAGCCTCGATTTCATCTTAGCAGGTTGCGGAAAAATTGATGGTGAGCCGCGTTTGTCCGGGTAACACGACGGTGTACCAGCGTGCGGTCCCCTATTACCGCCCCCGCGGTGCGGTCGGCGTGACGAATGCGGCCCACACTGCCCCATCAGGGGCTGCCTCCGGCCAGGGTCAGGGTGCGTATCCGCATCAGATTGTAGACCGCGGCCGTGAACGTAAACACCCACCCGACCCGCGGGGTCCCGCGATGTCGGAGTTTGCGTAACAACCCAATCGTCTTGCCCCACCCGTAGATCTCTTCCACTTTTTTGCGCTGCCGTTGACTGATCGCATAGCTGGGATGGCGCGTCGTCCGGCCATCCACCGCGCTCCGCAACCGCGTGCGGTGCACGTTCGGCGTGACGTGGGGCGTCCAGCCCAACGCCCGCAGCGTGTCGACAAACCCGCACCGATCATAACCCTTGTCCGCCCCCAACGTCCGTCGCCGGGCCGTCGGCGGTAAGCTCCCCACCATCGCCAGCGCACTCGCACACTCCGCCTCGTAGCCGGGCTGCGTCACGTCGGTCGCCACCACGAGCCCGTGCCGATTATCCATCAACACACTCGCCAAGTACGCCAATTGCGCGCCTTGCCCCCACTCTTCCGCGTCAACCGCGCCTCCGGGTCCGTCCGCGACGCATGCGTCGCATTCGTCCGTTTCTCCTGGCGAAACGTCACGCTCGGATTCCCCGGATCATCGTCCGTTGGCGGGCGGGTGCCGGCCTTCGGCTGAAAACTCTTCTGACTCGCCCACGCGTCCAGCAAGGTCCCGTCGACGGTGAAATGCTCATTCGACAACAACGCCCGCCGCTCCGCCTCCTGTAACACTTCGGCCAGAAACGCATCCGCGATGCCCCCCTCGACCAGCCGCGTCCGATTCTTCGTAAAGACCGTCGGCACCCACACCGCGTCGTCCAGATTCAACCCCACAAACCATCGGTACAAGATGTTGTAATCGAGCTGCTCCATCAGCTGCCGCTCGCTCCGGATCGTATACACCACCTGCAGCAATAACGCGCGTAACAAATGTTCCGGGGGAATCGACGGCCGGCCCCGCCGCGCGTACAGCCGGTCCAACTGCGGCGAGAGCCGGGCTAACACCGGGTCCACCAGCGCCCGCAGGGCGCGCAACGGATGGTCGGAGGGCACCCGATCCTCCGCACTGATATAGCTGAACAGCGCCGACTGATTCGTCTTGTTCCCGCGCATCGTGGCACTCCCATCGAGGTCCCTCTACGATAAGAACTTCCGGCTCGCGATGCTATCGTCCATTACCCGACTTTTTCCGCAACCTGTTAGAAGCTTGGGGACGCACGCTCATCCTCGCGATCATGGTGTGGGCAGTCGCGCGGACGCCTGCCGGTAGCCGATTCATCGCACAGGCGCTCGTCCTGAGCGGCTTGGGCGCGACGGGACTTGCGGTCCTCATCGGTCGCACGGACAGTTCCGGCCGGCTCGCGGGCGGATACACCTACGACGCCAACGATCTCGCACTCATCGCCAACGTGACACTACCACTGGCGGTGTGGTGGATTCTGGATCGCCGACTCAAGGGCCGCGCATTCATCATGGCCGGCATCCCGCTGTTGATCTACACCGTCGTCAGGAGTGATTCACGCGGCGGTTTTCTGGGCATGGCCGCCGTTATGTTTGGCTTCGGTGTGCTCGCCTGGCTCAAGATCTCGCCGCGATTAAAAAAATGGTCAGTGGCAGCCGTGGTTATGGCCGTGGTTGGCTTTCCGTTTCTTCCAGTCGAGTACCGCATGCGGGTCAAGTCGATCACGGACAAAGACGACTACAACATGAGCTCCCCGCGGGGACGAAAGGCCGTGTGGAAACGCGGGATGACTTATGCCAAGGATCACCCGTTAGTGGGCGTGGGGATCAACAACTTCCAGGTTGCCGAGGGACACATCTCGGAGCTTGCGACGAACAGAACTCCCGGTACGGGCCTCAAGTGGTCCACGGCCCACAACTCGTTTCTTCAAGTCACTGCGGAAATGGGATTCATCGCCGGGGCGATCTTTTTGATCATGATCCTCCGCACCATCCACACACTTATTTTCAAGGTTGCTCGCATCCGTCGCGCAAACGCTACCGGACCGCCCGACTTGCTTCCGCCGTTGCTCGGATTGAGCGTGACGGCGTTTGCGGTGAGCGGCTTCTTCCTGTCATTCGCGTACTACGATCTGACTTACTTGCTCCTGGCGCTGGCCACAGGCGTCTTGATGCGCTACGAGGGTCCGCTCAACGACCCGTCTCTGCGGTCCGGTCCGCGGCAGCGAGCTACACGAGGCCGGATTCGCCCGGGCATTGCGGCACCCGGTTGGGGACCTCCGCACGGCCGTTCACCGCACACCGTTGCGTGAGAGCAACAGTCGAATCGACCACCCCATTCGGACCGGCTTCAAACATAACAAACCCCAGCGATTCCGGCGTTGTGGCACGGCACGGGAGATGCTGATGTAGGGTTTCGTTCACAACCAACAACCCGCGTTGCAAATCGGAGACGGCTTTCGGGTGATCGTCGGCAAGATCTGGGACTGTGAGTACCCGTGGGATGTCCGGGTGGAGAAGGTCTGCTCTACGCTGATCGAAGCGGGACACACAATACATCTCGTTTGTCGTAACCGACACGATCGGCCGACGGAGGAGATCTGGAACGGCGTTCATATCCACCGCCTGCCCTTTTGGAAGATGCTTTCCGGCCAGTACGACCACTGGGCGAGTTTCCCCGCCTTTGTGAACCCCCGCTGGTGCAGCTTGATCTACCGCACGTTCGTCCGCGAACGAGTCAACATCATCCTCTGCCGGGACTTACCGTTGGCGCCCGTGGCCCTGGTGATCGGCAAGATGCTCCGCCGTCCTGTAGTCATCGACGTCGCCGAGCACTATCCGGGGTTGCTGCGTGACCTGTATAGCAGACACAACTTCAAGTTTCGCAATCTCTTGATCCGGAACCCGTACCTCGCTTCGGTCGTGGAACGGATCGCCCTGCCCGCCGCCGACCGACTATTGGTTGTCGTGGAAGAGTCCGCAAAACGACTCGAGCGCATCGGCGTCGATCCTGCGCGAATCACCGTCGTATCGAATACGCCCCCCGCAGTGGAGCGAATTCAGATCGGCTCGACAGAGCCTGCACGAAACGGCGGGGCGATGCACATGGTGTACCTCGGTAAGATCGAGTATTCGCGCGGCCTGAGCGTTGCGTTGCAAGCGCTGCAACGCATGCAGTCCGACGGACCGCCCGCGACTTTGGACGTGTTTGGCGCGGGGCGGCAACTCGAGCTTCACCGCGGGGAAGCGGAGCGGCTGGGTCTCAACGGTACGGTGAGGTTCCACGGCTCTCGGCCGCACATGGAAGCTCTCGAGCGCCTCTCGTCTTTCGATGTCGGTATCATCCCACACCACGCGACCCGACATTGGAACTACACGATCCAAAACAAACTGTTCGACTACATGGGCGCGGGACTTCCCGTTCTCGTATCTTCGATGCCGCCCGCGGCGCGGATCGTATCACAAACCGGCGCCGGATTGGTTTTTCAGGATCGGGATGTCCGCTCCTTTGCGGATGCCGTAAAACGCCTATGTGATCCGGTCGTCCGCGAACGTATGGGAGCCGCCGGTCGGAGGGCCGTGGCACAAAAGTACTCTTGGGAATACGACGCCCAACGACTACGGGTTGCCATCGAAGACACGGTGGCCCATTCCCGCTATCGCTCCCAAGCCCGAGCATGAGGAAGTCCGCACGGTTTGGAGAGCAAAGACTCGTGCGCCAGAACGTCGGTCTTGCCGAGCGACTCATCTATCGGATCATGGGAGTCGCCGACCCTGCTCACTACCTGCACAGCCGCTACTTTCGCAGGGCGCTCGATGCTTTCGTGCCTCGACCGACGCGGATTCTGGACGCGGGATGCGGTGCGGGTGATTACAGCTTTTACTTGGCCCGCCGATTTCCCGACGCCCAGGTTCTCGGCGTCGACGTAGACTCGAAGCGGGTGGAACGCAACCGCATCAATGCACGGCGACTCGAGATATCCAATGCGCAATTCGAGGTGGCGGATCTGGCCATCGCCGACTTCCCCAACCCGTTCGATCTGATCGTCGCCATCGACGTATTGGAACACATCGAATCCCAAGACCAAGCATTATCGCGCTTGCACTCCGCGCTCCGGCCCGGCGGAATCGCCTTCGTCCACATGCCCACTGTCCGGTTCACGCCGGTTCCCCTCTCCCGATTTCTTTCAGGCTTTCACCGATGGGCGGAGACCGAGCACGTCGCTCCACCTCGTACGGCCGAGGAGGTCGTGGAGTCTCTGAGCGCCGCAGGTTTTGAAGTTTTGTCCCATCGGCGCACGTTCGGCCGGTTCACCGGCGAACTCGCCACGAGTCTGTTCGCAATACCCCACGCGAATACCTACAGCAACCGCATCTGGCAAGCCCTTCTCGCTCCCGTATGCCGTATTCTGGCAATCGGGGATTCCGTGAACGTGCACGGACTGCGTTACGCCGTTGCCGTAACTGCTCGTAAGACGGCAGATGGCGCACCGTGAGCTGTAAGGGACCGGTATCTCGGCACGTCGTCGCATGCTCTGCCCGCGGTAGGAGATGGGGCGCGGCCACAACCTGTTGCTTACAAGCAACGGTCCGAAGGAGAGCCCGCCCAGATGAGACCTTCGACGGCCGGATTTCCGGCGCCGCCTCCAGGTTGGACGGTATGGATGATGCGTGCACGCCAACCGAATTACCAGACCAGCGCACGGTACGCGGTTGCCCTCACAACGCGCAAGCTTGGAGTCCCGGAGCATGAGGCAACTGGCAAAGCTAGGCGATCCTCGTGTATGGCTCGACAAGGGTCTGGAGGCCATCGAGCGGCATCTGCCTCCTCATGCAATCGACGCCCCGGCCCTCACATATGCCCCGGACAAAGACGCCCTTGCAGAAGTCGAAATCCATTGGCCAGCGGTCTACAATTGGGTGAATCGCCACATCATTGGCAATCAGATTTTGACGGCGTTCCGGCAATTTGTTCCGGTAACGGTCGTGGATATTCCCCAGCCGCACGAAGGTGTGATCAACTTCGTGCTCGTAGTGCGAGGAAAAAGATACAAGATCAACCTCGAGGTATGCGATGTCCCCAAGCTCAACGAAGAGGCGAGCCGTGCCTGTGATCTACATTTCAAGCTGCAGTACCAACTCGGCGGTTACGGTCTCGAACACGTTCTGCCGGGCGGCTATCTGAACAATGACCCGGTGATCTACGGATACCTGCCTTGGTTACGCCGGATACGAGACCAACGGGGGCCGCGGTACGATGTTTCCGGGCGGTTTCAACTCAGAATGGACAAGCGTCGGGAGCCTATCAATCGGCTGAAACGCAGTACGGCGTTTGGCTTCCACGGCGGTGAAGGCAAGGTGAGATACAATCGGTATCTGAAGGAGGTCGCTTACTCCAAGGTTTGCATCGATCTACCCGGCTCCGCGAACGTCACCTTCCGCATTTTTGACTACTTCGCTATTGGAGCATGCGTGGTGGGACCTCCTCACTTTTGTCAGCCGTCGGTCCCATTCATCGACGGAGAGCATCTCGTCTACTGCAAAGATGACTACTCCGACTTCGAAGACGTGTGCGTCGCTTTGCTCAACGACGAGGCGGAACGCCGCCGCCTCGTGCAGAACAGTCGTGAGTTCTTCGACAAGTACATGCACCGCGATCAAATGGCTTCGTACTACCTCTACCACTGCCTCCGGATACTGCCGTGACCGGTGCTGCCGCGGAGGTCGGAGGACGACGGTTTCGTTCCGTACGTGCTCCCAAAGACTTGCTGTGCTGACGCGCGTGGAGCCCTTTTTCCGGAGCTCAAAGGCACTCGACAATCCTCGGGGACGCCTCTTGCTGATCAGCTACCATTTCCCGCCGGGTGGCTCCGCCGGCGCGCTCCGCTGGCAGAAAATGTCTCACTACGCCGCCGAGCGCGGATGGACGCTCGACGTCCTGGCGGCGCACCATGACACACTCGAGGGCAAAACGGACTGGAATCGTCTCACCGACCTCCCGCCGGGCATGCGGGTCTATGGAATCCGGAGACGGGTCGCGCGGATCGAGCAAATCGAGAACCGTGTCTGGGACGTCTGCAAACGGTTAGGCGTCTTTCGCCGGCGTCGTTCGCACCGGGGGCGTCAATCCCCGAGAACTACCAACGCCCGACCCGATTCCCTAACGCCGGATGAGATGAATTGGCACGGCTGGGACACGAGGTATTTCGCGCGCGCCTACCACGCCTGGCTGATACATCACCGCGACGGCTTGTGGGCACGAGATGCGACGCGCCTAGCGTTCGAGTTGTGCAGCGGCACACGGTATCACGCGGTCATTAGCTGTGGACCGCCTCACATGGCCCACGAGGTAGGGCGTCGGGTGGGCGTGAAGTTCAAGTTGCCGTTCATCACGGATCTCCGGGATCCGTGGAGCCTCACGCGAAGAATATGGGAGCCCCTTGCCAGCCACATTTGGTTTTGGCTGGCGAAGCGGCATGAAGCACGTACGGCGCGGCGCGCAGCATTGGTGGTCACGGCCACCCACGAAGTGCGGGAGGCGATGGAAACCAGATATCCCGACACGGTACGGATAATCACCGTCATGAACGGATTCGACCGCGAACCCGTAGACGACGTGTTGAGCGATGCGTTCATCGTCACCTATGCCGGCGCGATCTATCTCGACCGCAATCCGCGGCCCGTCCTCCAGGCCGTCCGGCGGGTCGTCGAGGAATTGAATCTCACACCGCAGCAATTCCGCCTCCATCTCGTCGGCGAGGTGTTCGAGTATGACGGAATGCTCACCCGCGAGATTGCTGAAAACGAAGGAGTCGAAGGGTTCGTCCAACTCACCGAGCGACAGCCACACCAGGTGTTGACCTCGCTGCTGCAGCGGTCTGCGGTTCTCGTCAGCTTGCCCCAAGACAGCCCATTTGCCATCCCATCGAAGATCTTCGAGTACATGGGGTATCGGGCCTGGCTACTGGTGTTGAGTGCCCCCGACAGCCCAACGGCACGGTTGCTGCGAGACACCGATGCTGATGTCGTCGCACCACACGACATAGACGGCATGGCCGATGCGCTCCGCGCGCGTTATCTGACTTTTGCCAACGGCGAGCGGGCGCCACGCATGAATGGGTATGAGCGCTTCAGCCGCCGGACCCAGGCCGAAATATTCTTCGACGCACTCGAAGTAGAAGTGGCACCGGTGGCCGCCCGGCCTGCGCCGATCGTTTCTTCGCAGCTGACAGCATAAAGATCATGTTCTCGATCGCACGGGTCGGAAGTCTCTGCGAACCGCTCACCGGTCGCCAGTGGGACCGGGCGAGGATAGCACAGCAGTTCATGGCGCGCGTCGCTTATCTTCGTCAACACGGTCTGACTGAGGGCGACCGCGTTTTCCTCCATTACGGCAACACAATCGAATTTTTCGTCGATCTGGTCGCGGTTTGGAGTCTCGGCGGGTGCGCCGTCCCTATCGACCAGCGTCTCACGCAGTACGAGGTGGAAGTCCTCGGAAAGGCCGCGGCGCCGCGTTTGTCCGTCTGGAAGGATGTCGACGAATCCATCGCGGCCCGGCTTTCCGGCATTGGAACCACCATCATTCAAACTCCTGAAGACAACCCCGACGACCCTGGCACCCCTAGATTTACCGAGTCTGAACTTCGCCTCGACGCCGACGCACTGGTGCTGTTCACATCGGGCACGACCGGACAGCCGAAGGGGGTCGTGCATACCCACCGGTCGCTCCGCGCGCAGTGGACGATGCTGCAGCAATCCCTCGGTATTGAGAAATACCGGCGCACGCTGTGCCTGCTCCCGACCCATTTCGGGCACGGGCTCATATGTAATTGCCTCTTTCCATGGCTCTCCGGCCAGGATCTTTACATCCTGCCGCCATTTCGCGCCGACGTCATCATGCAACTTGGTCAACTGCTCGATGAGCATCAGATCACGTTCATGTCGTCGGTGCCGTCCGTGTGGCGCGTGGCGCTCAAAACCGCCGCACCACCGAAACTGGGGAAACTGGAACGCGTGTGTTGCGGTTCTGCCCCGCTGTCGGCGTTCTTGTGGCGAGACATCCAGCGGTGGACCGGAACGAACGAGGTCCTCAACACGTACGGCATCACGGAAACGGGCAGTTGGGTGGCTGGAACCACATTGCCAAACTTCACGCCCGAGGACGGTTTGATTGGTGTGCCGTGGGGTGCCGACGTGAGCATTCTTCAAAGCTCCGACGTCACAATCCCCCCGGGGTTGGCCAAGGAAGCCGCGTCGGGTGAAGAGGGTTACGTATGGATCAATACACCGGCGTTGATGCGCGGATACCTCGATCGCGCCGACCTCACGAGCCAGGTGGTAAGCCACGGCTGGTTTTTGACTGGCGACATTGGTGTCCGCGACGACAAGGGCGTGTTGTACCTCAAAGGACGGGAGCGAGAGGAAGTCAACAAGGGCGGGATGAAAATCCACCCGGGCGACATTGACGCCGTGGTCGAACAGTTCAAGGGGGTGAAAGACGCGTGTACGTTCGGGTACGAGGACGCGTTGTACGGCCAGGAGGTTGGTATCGCGGTGGTTGTGGAACGAAACGAAGCGCATGTGCTCCGTGGCCTGCACGAGTGGACCAGGAGCCGCTTGGCGGAGCATAAGGTCCCGAAACGCTGGTATCTCATGCAGGAAATTCCCAGAACGTCTCGGGGGAAGATCAATCGTGCCAACGTGGCGACGGCTTGTGCTCAGCTTGAGCCCGTCGACCTCTGAGGCGGCAGGTGGCCGACCCACGCTTTGCATCATGAGCGTTCGTGACAGGCTGTTGGCCTTCATCCGAGATCTGCAATTGCCACTCGACGGGGAGGTCGGAGACGAGACCCAACTGATCGACTCCGGACGCCTAGACTCCCTAGCGCTCGTGGAACTCGCCCTGTGGGTCGAAGGCGAAGTCGGCAAACCACTCGATCCGGCGGCATTTGACCTCCGTTTGGAGTGGCAAACGGTCGGCAGTGTCGTGCGATTCATCGAACGTCACAGAAACTCGACGCCGTAATACGGCCGGAAGGAGGGCCGTGCTCGGAAAGGGGATCTTCTATGGGCCAAGAGTATCACGTCATCCGGTATGAACCGGAATTCAAGTCCCAGGTCGCCCACCTTCAGACGCACCTCTGGAGTCCGGACGTCGAAAGGAACGCCGCGTATTTCGACTGGAAGTACGAGAGAAATCCGTACACCAATCATCCACTCGTCTATCTGGCACTCCACGGTGATAAGGTAGTAGGGATGCGCGGCATGTTCGGTGCAGCGTGGACCGTCGCAAACAAGCGATTCAAAGTACCGTGCGCCTGCGATTTGGTCGTGACTCCTGACCACCGAAATCAGGGACTCTTCACCTCCATCATGGAGTATGCCCTCGAGGACCTCGCCCAAGCGGGATTCAGATACGTCTTCAACTTGAGTGGCGGGTCTCCCGTTACGCACCTCGCGTCTTTGGGGCTTGGGTGGAAGGGGATCGGCCCCCTCGAAACCATGCGTAGGAGTCCACGCCAGCAAGTCGCAAGCGCCGCGGTGCGGGACCTCGCTAAGAGTATCGGTCCATTGGCCACCGGCTACCGGTGGATAAAGAATCGCGTTGGGGCACTAATGCGTCGCCGAAGCAGCGGATTTGAAGGCGTCGATACGGCAGCACACCGACGCCCGAGGACCGGCCTACGCGTCGAACGCCTGCCCAAACCAAGAGAGATGGCCGCACTCGTCAACCGAACCGCCACCGATGGGCGGATTCGCCATGTTCGCAATGCGACGTATTTCGGTTGGCGGTTCGAGAATCCTTTGGCGTACTACCGGTTTCTCTACGCCGGCGAAGATGAGCTTCAAGGATACATCGTCCTCGCAACGAGTGCCATAACGGCCAACCAGCGGCATGTCATCAGCATCGTGGATCTGGAGGCGGCAGACGATGACACGAGAGCCGCACTACTCGATGCGGTCGTCGATTGGGGGGGACTCAATTCCCTCAACGTGTGGTCAGCAACGCTCCCAATCGGCTTGAAAGAGCAATTGACCGCTAGGGGATTTCAGGTCGTCGAAGAGCAAGTGAGTATGACCCAACCCCAGCGTACCGTGCTCGTGGGACCGGTCGGTGGCACGAAGGGCTGGCAGCTGGGCGGAAAGCCGCTACCAGAAATGTCGAGTTGGGACCTTAAGATGATCTATTCCGACGGGATCTGAAGCGGCGGCCCGCTCCTAAATGACCCTGCGGTAGATCCACGCTTACCGTCACACCTCCCTTCGGTGCCAACCAAGACCACAGGAACAGGGTTCCCCCATTTGCGGTTTTCGATCTCGAGCGACCTCCTTGGCTGTAGATCGTTCACTAGGTGCGCAGGGAATACTAACACCTCGAAAATCTGCAGCGGCCGAATACTGATTGGTATGCATGGCCACGGATGCAAGACGGAGCGATACCGCCAATCGAACGCCAACTGGACAAGCTTGTCGACGTTCCCTTCACACTCGCGGGCCATCGCCCGCGGTTGACGACTGGCAAGCTTTGTTGGAGCGATGTCTTTGTACCGGCTGACGACGGGTCGTAGTACAGCCGGGACACGTTGCCTACTCGGCAATCCAGTTTGTTGGATCATGGCGTTCCGCTCACATACACTTCATCCATCCACAGGAAGAACGAATGAGGGGCAACATCCCCACCGCCGCCCCATGTTGGTGAGAGTTGAACTTGATTGAAAACAGAGCTCTCCTCGCCGCTCTGTAAGATCCCGACGTTGGTGTACTCGAGGATCTTCGTTCCGTTGGCCCACACGCGGAAGATGCCATCACACATGCCAGCCGTATTCAGTACAAATTGGAGTTCCATCTCGTACCACTCACCGCGATTGAGTACGCCGCTTCCACCTTGGTTTGGGATCAGTCGCGAGCGTGTTTCGCAAGCCGGCGCGGAACCTTGGAGTCCGATTTGGTACTCGAGCGGGTTATCGTCCGCACCCACTAGGCGACCGAATATCCTGTTTTGCTTCGCGGCCCAGTAATGGAACAGCTTGTTAGTCGAAGTGCTATGACCGTGAAAGTCCGGCGAGAGAGGTATTGTCAAATGTTGTGGATCGGTGAGTGATCAAGCGGCGACCTTCCGATCCGTGTTCTCTTTGTCAGTTTCCTGCATACCATCTTTGAATTGTTCTCCTGCCAACACCAGGGGGAGAAGTTCTGGAGCGTTGAGTTTCCGCCAACGTTGCTGCGCCATCTCCAACAGCTTGAACGCCATCGTCAGCCCTTTGCTCCGCGAGCCCGCTCCCTTGGTCACGCGCTGTCGTAACCGGACCGTCGCGAAGGCAGACTCGATCACGTTCGTCGAACGGATATGTTTCCAATGCTCGGCCGGAAAATCAAAATGGCTGTACAGGTGCTCCTGGTCCCGCGTGAGCGAGGCGACCGCCTTGGGATACTTGGCCGCATACGCGGTGGCGAAACGCTCGACCAGCGCCTCGGCCTCCGCACGCGACTCCGCATACATCATCTCGCGCAACACCCGCTTCGCCGCCGGCTGCAAACGTTTCGGAAGCTTGTCCAACACGTTGGCCATCCGGTGCACCCAGTCGCGCTGCTGCCGCGTCGCCGGCCACACCTCCCGCACCGCTGCCCAGAACCCCAACGCGCCATCCCCAATCGCCAGCACCGGGGCCCGCATCCCCCGACGCTTCAGATCGCGCAACACCGCCAACCAGCTCTCCGTGCTCTCCCGATAGCCGTCCTCCACCGCGATCAGCTCTTTCGTCCCATCCGCCCGGGCGCCCAGCATCACCAGCGTACACAGCCGGTCGGCCTCGAGGCGAATGTTGAAGTGGATCCCGTCGACCCAGACGTACACATACTCCCGATCACGCAGATCACGCTGGCGAAACGCCTGGTATTCCCCCTCCCACGCCGCCGTCAATCGCGTGATCGTCGTCGGGGACAAGCCTGATGCGTCCTCACCCAACAAGATCGGCAACGCCTCGCGAAAATCTCCCGTCGACAGACCGCGCAGATACAACACCGGCAAGACCTCCGCCACCTTCGGCGACCGCCGCATATAGGGAGGCAAAATCTTGCTCGTGAACTGCGCCCGCATACGACGGTCATGCACCCGTGGCGCGGTCACCGTGACCGTACCAGCACCCAGCGTCACCTTGCGGGGACGGGCTTTGCCATTGCGCACCACCAGGGCGCGGCCCTCTCCGTCTCGCTCAATCCGATATCGCTCGACATACTCGGTCACTTCCGCGTCCAACGCACTCACCAGCATCCGCCGAGCTCCCTCTCTGGCAAGCTCGTCCAGGTCTGCGAACAGTCCGTTCCCTTTGCTCTCAGACGCATTCTCTATTATCCTCAACATCGGTGGCGTGTCCTTTCTCCGGTCGTCACAACCGGATCTCGTGTACGTTTCAACTGACTACACGAAAGGATACGCCGCCTTTCTCATTCCTCCAATCCACAACTTTCGAAAATAACTCCCGGCGAGATCCTGAATACGTAACCGACGTACAACTCTTGGTAATCGACACCGTGGACCGTCGGAAACCATTGAGTCTGCAGTGTCGCCGGCGCACTACCGCCGTTCATACCCACGGAGTACTCGATCTGTGCGACGTTTGCAGGACTCACAGGAGCCGTGGCGTCTTCGATGATGGTGAACCGACCCGCCCGGAACTCTATCCCATCCCAACCCTCCGAACCGTCACCTTTGTACGGGAACGCTCCGGTCCCGCGGTCACTGTCGTCGATCGCCTTGCTGTTGAAGCTACGTCCCACGATGGCGGCATACCCCCCTGGCTCGTTGGCGCGCCAAGGCGACGGGGATGTTCCCACAGTGCCACAGCCGACCGGCTGGGTACTCACCACAATATTGTCGAAGTACCGTTCCTGGGCCTGTGCCGAGCCGCCATTTGAATAGTTGGAGAAGAATACGGCGTTGATTCCGTACTCGTTGTAGGCTCCGACCCAATTCATCCCGGTGTTTTGCGCCTCGAGGTTACCGTCAATCCAAAGTTCGAAAACCCCGTTTGACTGTCCTGTGTCGTTGAGCCTGACGTGTGCCTCGACACAATACCACGCGCCCACGTGGTTTGCGTCGAAGAGCGGTGTCGCGCTTGGTACGGCACCGAGCCACCGGAGGTTCGCGAAATCGTTGTACCCCGTGGTCTGGAGATTCCCCTGCTCGTCCGTACCTGAAGCGGGATCGGTTACGAGATGATCGACGTTCACACCGCTCCCGCCCCACACATGGGCAATCATCGCTTGGGCCCAGCTCGTCGGCGACGCGAAGATCGTTGCGCGAGAGAGTTTCTCGTTGGGTCCCGGGACCCATCCCGGCTGATTCCGTAAGTACATGCGCCAGTATACTTCGCGATATTTTGCCGTCCCATCGTCCACCGGTCGGAAGTAAGACTGAGGCGTCTGGCCGAAGGCTAGGTGCAGCGATCCGGCGCTGACCTGTGAAGCCGCGAAGCTGGCGCGCATCCCGTACGACCCGTCCACTCCGACGCTCGCAGCGCGGACGAAGTCGCCATTGCTGTCATCGTATTCGAAGTAGTCGCCGAGCCTGTCTAGGTCGAAGTCGTCACACCAAATCCAACCCGGCTGGGGATTCGCGCACTCATTGGGCAAGGGACCCCCACCTGCCGCAGTCACGGAGATGGCCGCCGTGCCCGACTGGCCCTCCGACGTTGCCGTGACAGTCGCGGAGCCTTCAGCGAGTGCAGTCACCAAACCTGTATCGTCTACGGTTGCTACGCCGCCGCCCGAAGTGGACCACGTCACCACACGACCGCTGAGCTCATTGCCGGTTGCATCCCGAATTACAGCCGTAAGCTGCTGCGTCTGACCTTCCGCAAGAACCGCAGTGGCAGGGGAGACCTCAACCAACGCCACCGGTACGAGCGTAACTGTGACCGTGGAGGTATCGGTGAGTAAGGGAGCACTGTCTGTTGCGATGACGATGTAGTCACCGGCTGTCGCTCCGGCGGTGTAGAGGCCGTCGGAGGTGATCGTGCCGCCCGTTGCCTGATAGCTAGCTATGATCGCCACCGTGTCGCCGCTGCTCATCCGTCCGCGCGGGAGAAACTGCTGACTCTCGCCGGTGAGCAAAGCGGCACTGCTGGGACTAAGTATGACTTCCATCAACACCGCGGCGGCTAGATCTACCACGACCGCACTTGTATCGGCCAAGGTACCGGACGTATCAGTTGCTACAATGGAGAAGACTCCCGGGATCGATCCCGCGGTGAAGTACCCATCTGCGGTGATTGTTCCACCGGTGGTCGAATACTCTGCGGAGATCTCGACGGTGTCGCCGTTGCTCATCCTCCCCAAGGCTACAAACTGTTGCACACTGCCGGTGTCGAGCGCCACACTATCGGGGTTGAGGATAACCTGTAGCAGTCTCGGTATGGGGTCATTCACGGATATCGCACTCGTATCCGCCAACGCACCGGTGGACTCAATCGCCATCATGGAAAAATTCCCTGGGACCGTCCCTGCGGTGTAAAACCCATTTCTCGTGATCGTGCCACCCGTGGCGACGTAGTCGACGCTCACGGCAACGCTGTCACCGTCTGCGGCTCGGCCATAAACGTCGAACTGCTGCGTTCCACCGGGTGCGAGCTGCGCCGACGGTGGCGTGAGAATAACGGAAGTCAAGACGTTTGACCGTGGGATAGTGACCACGGCGGTATCGGCTCGTGGCTTGCGATTCCCCTTCTTCGTGCTGGCATCCAGCGATTCGGTTGCCACCACCGCATACGTCCCTGGTACTGGCCCTGCGGTATAATATCCGGCCTCAGTCACGCCGCCGCCCAAGGCGACGTAATCCACGTCCACCGCGACACTGTCACCATTCCGTTGGCCGTAGACCACGAACTGCTGGCCTTCGTCCTCCAGGAGTGTGACGTTTCGCGGCGTAATAACGAGAAGGGAAAGTGCGGCCTGCACTTTGACCTTTGACGATCCCTTGACCTGGGGCCTATCGACGGCAGACGCGACAACCGTAAAATCGCCTTGTTCATCGAGCGCGGTAAACGTGCCATCGGGCGATATGTCACCACCAGATGCGCTCCAGTCAACCGGTACGCTCGTAGTGTCGCCGGCGGTGGTAATACCGTAAGCCAAAAAGAGTTGGGACTCGTCGGGGAGTAGTGTGACAGTCGTCGGGAGGGTGACGATCTTGCTAAGATCTGCGGTGGTGTCGGCAATATCGACAACAGTACATGCCACGATCGTAGACGTGGCCAGTGCACAGAGTATTCGCGATATCGCCAACCGACGGGAAAGCTTGTACTTGAAATTCATAGCGGTCTCCTCTTTGTGAGACCGACAAAAAAGGCCGCCCGTCTCGATGGAATCGATCCGCTGGCGGCCCGGCTGACATGGCGGATTGACCGCTGTAGTCCCGTAACTCTGCGCCACCGCCTTTCGGCGGTTTTGCTCTGAGCAGCGCTTCTGTGTTCGTCAACGCGGCCGGCATCACGCCGACCAGTGGGATTCCCCCCTTCATTTTCGGACCACACCCCGAATAACTCGAGCTCCGACGTTCCAATCCGGTTCGCCTGTCACGAGCCGGCCGCGCCACGGTTGTCCCCGGTCCTAGTGGCAACCTACGCGGACGCGATCCACACATACAAAACGAAAGCCGGACCGCCAGTTCTCATAGACACTGGCGGCCCGGCTGACTTAGCGGTTCCCCGCCTTAGTCCCGCGGCTCTGCGACGCCGTCTTTCGACGGTTTTGCTCTGAGACAATGCATGTTCGCGTACCCGCACACCGTATCTAGGAAAAACGTCATGAGATACTGGGGCACATGGCGGAAATTAGCAAGGCGCGCACGATGCCACCGTGACGGTGGTCACCAAGTCGCATTTGGACATGGCTCCCACATCTACGGAACCCGGCTGATCGATGTCACGGCTCATCTGCCGTATTCCTTATATGGGGGATGTCCGAGACAGAACGCGCGAGTCGACGAGCACTGTCGCGGTCAACCACACCCTATCGATCTTGGACAGACCCCAGCCCGCGACCACCGCGAAGTAGGCGGCCAGCGGCAACACATACCGCCATGTCTGTTGCGCGGAGGTGGCGAACAGCACGATCGCCAAGCCGACTTGTGCGACCAGGAGCAACATCACCATGCCGCCCCGCCAGTCCGCCTTTGCGGCCACCCGAAGGCCGGCCCCGCCAACGGCCACCGACACGACGGCTAACGACCCAAATCCGGTGAGGAGATGTTTGCCCCACTGTACGAGCTTCAGCACGAAGACGTCGGCGACTTCGGCCGCGTAGCTATAGGAGTACCCATATCGCGAATACGCGAGCGCAGTGTGAAAGTTCGTGAGATACCATGCGAGGGTCGGGACCGCGACGACCAGGGCAAGAACAGCCATCGCGGTGTGCCTGCTTCCCCAGCGGCCTCGGGTTTTACGATTGGCCCAGACGTGGCTGAGCGCTACGACGCCGGGAATCACACAAAGCGCCGGTGAGGACATCATCACCAACACGGCGAGTGAACTGGCCGCGATGATATGCAACATCGTGAAGGCGCTATCCCAGGTCTTTGCGTGTGCCATGATATATAGAAACCAGGACACGGCGACGAATTGTATTGGCTGGGCGTAGAATTGCCTGGAAATCAAAACAAACGTCGGCGTCGCGGCCACGAGGAGGCACGCAACGAGGGAGAAGGACCGCCTGGAGCCGTATCGCCTCAATGTCTTGTAGAGAAAGAGCAGGCCCACGTATTGCGCGATGAAAGTGAGCAGCAGGAGTCCACGGTCGATTCCCCCGATCACCCTTCCCACGGGAACGAAGAACTGGCCGAGCCAGGGGAGGAAGGGGGGTTTGGGTCCGATCGCCAACATCTCGCCCCACCAGTTGCCGGTATCGTGCACCAGCGTATGGTGAAGCTTGATCGCCGAATTGGCGGAAAACGAAGTGTCGGACACCCAGATGCCGTTGTCCGTCCAGACCCATACCAGATTCGGCAGGATCATGACGAACAACAGGCCGAAGTCGATGACCGTGCCATACGGCTGCGTCGGGCGGATTGTCATTGGATTCGCAGCGGCTCAGTTGTCGATGAGGTGCAGTTTTTCGACGGTCTCGGCGATGGCGTCGCCCATGGCCTGATAGCCCCGCCCATTGTGATGGGAGTCGATCGGCCAGTAGAATTCGGCTGCGTTCTCCTGTGTCATGATCCCATTTGCGGCGTAGTACTCCAACAAATCAACCGACGGTATCGCGGCGTGACTCTTCAGGTAATCCGCCACATAGTGGAAGCCCTCGTGGTAGCGGTTCTGGCGCACATCCCACTCGTGGGGATGGGTGACGATGAGCAGCGCGAACGCGTTTGCGCGGGAAAGCACCGCGAAGGCCTCGACGGCCTCGTTGATTTGAGCCGTGGCGTGACGCTCAGCCACCGCTCTCTGGTGCGGCCTCAGGAACATCTCATCGTATCGCAGCAGATCGTGAGGGATATGGCGAAATGTGAAGTTGATGCCGTAAAGCCACTCCCACCACGGGGCCGAAGTGTTGAACACGGTGGAGCCATCAGACCGGAAGCGCTCCATCCCGCCCCGGAGCGTCACCTCCTCTACATCACTACCGTTGATAACGACGATGACGAGATCCGGGTCGAACGCCAGCAGCCGTTCCTCGAGGAGCATGTACTCGAAAAAGACGTCACTGCCGCTGACTCCGGCATTGATGTCCTGCGCCCTAGGGTTTTCTTGGACACTTGATTGCGAGAGAGTTCTCGCAGGAGGAGTGTCGAGATGAGGAAGCACGTTGAGGAATCGGTGGCGACCGGCGCGGCCGCCGGGCGCGGCCGTGGGGGTCGGTTCTCGGCCGGGCGGAAGCGTGAGGTGGTGCTGCGTCTGTTGCGCGGGGAGGATCTCGAGTCGGTGTCGCGGGCGGTGGGGATCACGGCGGCGCGAGCGTCGCACTGGCGGGCTCAGTTTCTGGCTGCGGGGCAGGCGGGCCTAAAGAGCCGCGCACCGGATGCTCGGGACGAAGACCATCGTCGGCTGCAGGCCAAGATCGGCGAGCTGCTGATGGAGACCGAGTTACTGTACGCGAAGGTGGATCAGCTGGAGGCCGGCGGCCCTTTGGCCCGGCGGAGGTCGACGCGATGAGTGGCGCCCAGTCGATCTCCACCCGTCGGGCGTATGGCGTGCAGCGGGTCTGCCGCGTGTGGCACCGCGCCCGCTCCAGTGTGTATGCGCGGCGGCAGGCGACACGGTCCCCTGCGCCGTGTCGTCGCCGCGGGCCGATCGGCGCTGCCCCGGACGACGTCCTGGTGGCCCACATTCGCCGGGTGCTCGAAGCCTCGCCGTTTCATGGCGAGGGGTACCGGAAGGCCTGGGCGAAGCTGCGGGTCGACGGGATTCGGACCTCGCAGGAACGGGTGCGGCGGTTGATGCGGGAGTCCGGCCTCCAGGCCCCGCAGCGCGCGGGCCACGCGCACGGGCCAAAGGCGCACGACGGGACCATCACCACCGAGGCGCCCGACGTGATGTGGGGCACGGACATGACGGCCACCGTGACCGTCGCCGAGGGGGCAGCCTTCGTCTTCGTGGCCGTCGATCACTGCGCGACCGAGTGCATCGGGCTCCATGCCGCCAAGCGCGGGAACCGCTTCGAGGCCCTGGAGCCGATTCGCCAGGGCATCCGGGAACGCTTCGGGGGCATCGGCGAAGGCGTGGCCCGCGGGCTGCGGCTGCGTCACGACCACGGGTCGAACTATTTGGCCGACGATTTCCAACAGGAGGTCGCGTTCTTCGGCATCGAAAGCTCTCCGAGCTTCGTGCGGGAGCCCGAAGGCAACGGTGTCGCTGAGCGCTTCATCCGCACGCTGAAGGAAAACGTCTTGTGGGTACGGAGCTTCGAGACGATCGAGGAGCTCCGCCTGGCCTTGCTCGAGTTCAAGCGGACGTACAACGAGCAGTGGATGCTGGAGAAGTACGACTATCGCAGCCCGGCTCAAGTGCGACGCGACTTCGTCGGCCTGGACGCGGCTGCGTAGAAATGATTACATTCAAATCACTGTCCAAGAACCCTGGGGCGATACAGATGGCGTGAATCGGCCTGGTCGGACGGGTGGCCGTCAGGCGTCGCTCGAGGACGCGTACCCAACTGGAATCGTACGTCGTCCCCACGCCCTCCGTAAAACTATCACCGAGGGCGACGATCCTGTATTCGTCCGGAGCTTTATCCGGAGGAATCTCGCGCTCCGGCAGCCCCAGCGAATTGGCGTTGCGAGAATGAGTAAACTCCGTTCGCGGTCCGTCCACGACTGTGTTCGGGCCATAAACGTGAAACCAAGACGGCATGACCGCCTCGTACTCGGAGCGGTAGCCGCTGAGGCCGATGCGCTCGAGATAGGTCATATGGGTGCCGAGGCCGAATCGAAAGAGTATCTCGAGACCGAAGGCCAACGCGCCGATTGTGGTGAGGAACAGGCGGACCGTCTTCTTCGTATCGGCCGAGGGGCGGAGGCCGAGCATGGAGAGTTCGGCAAACAGGAATCCGAGCAGGCACACCGTCGCCAAGAAAAGCATGCCGGTGGTGGCGCTGAATGCTTCGCGGGCAATGGCGATATAGGTGAGCGGGACCAAAACGAAAGCGGCAAGGCAGAGCCAGACCCATGGTGGAGGAAGCTTCCGGATCATGGAACCCAGCTTGGGTGCATGAGGTGGAACACAAAATCAGCTAGCGAGTCGTAACGCGGCAGCGGCACGGAGTTTTTTGGCGACCGAACCGTGCGGTCGCACGCCGAGGTAACGGTCCAAGTCATCAATAGCCGGTTGCATGGCACCTGAGTGGTACAACAAGGCGGCGCGGGTCAACATGAGCCCCTCCACGACGTAGTTGTCCGCCCTGCCGAGTTCGTCCGCTTTCTGCTGCGCTACCTCGAGTAGCTCCAACCCGTCGGCAAACCGGCCCTGGTGGCAACGCACCCACGCACGACGGACATACGCTTCAGGATGCTTCGATGTGAGCGCCACCGCCTGGTCCAACACCGCCTCGGCCCCCTCGAAATCGCGCCGGTTGGTCCTGATCGCCGCGATGAGCATCAAGGCGTGATAATAAAAGGGATCGGTCGAGAGCGTCTGCAACGCGGCCTGCAGAGCGTCCTCCTCCTTGCCTTCGTCTATGAACACCAACGCTCGATGGATGTGGCTGGTGATGCTGTCCGTCGCCGCCGCCCGGGTCTGCGGGACGAGTTGCACGATTTCCTTCGCCGGGGACGTCTCCCGCTCCGCGTGTTGGCGCAACTCCGCGATGAGGGCGCGCCAGACCGACTCGTTCCGGCCCAGCTTGCCCGACAACGCGGCGCTCTGACTCTCGAGCTGCGTGACGATCGCCCCCAGCTCGGCCGGCGGTAAGGAAGCCAGGCTGCAATGATCCGGATAGGTCACAATGACCGTCCACACCTTCGCCCCGAGCTCCCCGGCAAAGAGGAACAGATCCTGCGCCCTAGGGTTTTCTTGGACACTTGATTGCGAGAGAGTTCTCGCAGGAGGAGTGTCGAGATGAGGAAGCACGTTGAGGAATCGGTGGCGACCGGCGCGGCCGCCGGGCGCGGCCGTGGGGGTCGGTTCTCGGCCGGGCGGAAGCGTGAGGTGGTGCTGCGTCTGTTGCGCGGGGAGGATCTCGAGTCGGTGTCGCGGGCGGTGGGGATCACGGCGGCGCGGGCGTCGCACTGGCGGGCTCAGTTTCTGGCTGCGGGGCAGGCGGGCCTAAAGAGCCGCGCACCGGATGCTCGGGACGAAGACCATCGTCGGCTGCAGGCCAAGATCGGCGAGCTGCTGATGGAGACCGAGTTACTGTACGCGAAGGTGGATCAGCTGGAGGCCGGCGGCCCTTTGGCCCGGCGGAGGTCGACGCGATGAGTGGCGCCCAGTCGATCTCCACCCGTCGGGCGTATGGCGTGCAGCGGGTCTGCCGCGTGTGGCACCGCGCCCGCTCCAGTGTGTATGCGCGGCGGCAGGCGACACGGTCCCCTGCGCCGTGTCGTCGCCGCGGGCCGATCGGCGCTGCCCCGGACGACGTCCTGGTGGCCCACATTCGCCGGGTGCTCGAAGCCTCGCCGTTTCATGGCGAGGGGTACCGGAAGGCCTGGGCGAAGCTGCGGGTCGACGGGATTCGGACCTCGCAGGAACGGGTGCGGCGGTTGATGCGGGAGTCCGGCCTCCAGGCCCCGCAGCGCGCGGGCCACGCGCACGGGCCAAAGGCGCACGACGGGACCATCACCACCGAGGCGCCCGACGTGATGTGGGGCACGGACATGACGGCCACCGTGACCGTCGCCGAGGGGGCAGCCTTCGTCTTCGTGGCCGTCGATCACTGCGCGACCGAGTGCATCGGGCTCCATGCCGCCAAGCGCGGGAACCGCTTCGAGGCCCTGGAGCCGATTCGCCAGGGCATCCGGGAACGCTTCGGGGGCATCGGCGAAGGCGTGGCCCGCGGGCTGCGGCTGCGTCACGACCACGGGTCGAACTATTTGGCCGACGATTTCCAACAGGAGGTCGCGTTCTTCGGCATCGAAAGCTCTCCGAGCTTCGTGCGGGAGCCCGAAGGCAACGGTGTCGCTGAGCGCTTCATCCGCACGCTGAAGGAAAACGTCTTGTGGGTACGGAGCTTCGAGACGATCGAGGAGCTCCGCCTGGCCTTGCTCGAGTTCAAGCGGACGTACAACGAGCAGTGGATGCTGGAGAAGTACGACTATCGCAGCCCGGCTCAAGTGCGACGCGACTTCGTCGGCCTGGACGCGGCTGCGTAGAAATGATTACCTTCAAATCACTGTCCAAGAACCCTGGGGCGATACACAGATCGGCCAGCTCGTGCCAGTTCTGCCGCATCACACAGTAGTTGAACTGGATCCACGGCTGCCGCTTGTCCGCATGCCGGTCCGCCCGGCCTTTGGCGTAGGCATCGAACCGCCGGATGTTGTCCATCAAGGTCTCATACTTCACGTTGACCCGAATGCGCTCGATGGTCTCCTTGGTGATCCCGTCGATCGAGATGCAGAGGTTGACCGGCAACTCGCTCAACACCCGCTCCACCTTCGCATTGTAGAGTGAGCCGTTGGTCGTGATGGAGCAGGCGGGGGCCAGCTCCATGTCGATGAGCATGTCCCAGATCCGGTAGCACTCCTGTTGGAGGAACGGCTCGCCGCCGAGGAACGACACGTTCTGCAAATGGGGCAGATATTTCCTGAGATCCGCGAAGAACTGATCGTCATACGCCTTGGCCAGCGGGGGCAACCCCTCCTGGGCGCGCAGCACCGAGGAGTAATCCCCGCAGCACTGGATACAGGCCAGGTTGCAGGTGTTGCTTACCGCAAACTCGAGCACCGCCGGCCATTCCTCATCCGGATGCACGGCGAAGCCGTCGAAGCTGCGGATCGGATGCGTCTCGAAGTTCCCGGCCTCCAGCTGCCAGTAGCACGTTTCGCAGCCCGCGGGGAGCTGGTAGCGCCGTAACTCCTCGCGAAACCGCCGCAGCCGCTCGCCGTGCCAGATCTCGTCGAGCCGGTGGGTCCGCACGTTGCCGAGCACGTACGAGCGGCTGATGCAGCAGGCGGACGCATCGCCATTGGGGGAGAACGTCAGTTGTACCGACGGCGCATAGCACAGCGCCTTGAACGGCTTGTCCTCCAGCGCGCGCGTCGCATCGAATGCCTCGAAGGTCTGCTTCATGCTTGTCCCGGAGGTGGCGGCCCGAAAGAGCCCAAGGGCCCGGTTCTACCGGCGAGCAAGAACTGCGCCGAGGGTATGGGTGCGGCGTCCCCCATCGCGGGGGAGCCCCGGGGGGTGTCGGCGCGTGGGGCGGGCCGGATCCTCGCGACTCAGCGTCGTCTCCCTGTTGCACTAGCGAGTCACACTTGCTCAGATGTTGCCCAGATGCCACGGGGTGTCAGTGGCCAACCGTACGCGCAGGATGACCGATGCAGTGGCACCGGAATTGCCAATCTGTAATGATCAAGGCAGTCCGGCCCCTACGATTGGGGAATGGGAAAATGGACCACTCCACGAACCGTGAAATCATTTGTAAGAAATGCCAAGTCCAGATTGATGGTCGTGCCATCGCCATCTCGACCACCGAGTACATCTGTTCGGACTGCTGGCAGTCATTTCTTCGACAGCTTTTCCGAGAGTCTGCTAACCGCAATGAGGCCAGTCAATCAGCGGAGGTTTAAGGGGAAAACCTCACCGGGGCCCCGTATACAAGTAGACCGGGACGATCTAAGGGGCCCTGACGTAAGCCCGACAGCAGTACTGCAGGCTTACGACGCAGAGGAATCGATGCAGGTCATTCTGGATGAGATTCTGGCCAACGCGGATGTGAATGTCGGCTTGGCCTTCTCGCTGACCACCGAACTCGAGAGTGTTCTCGCGTTCATCAACGAAATTGAAGAGCTAATCCAGGCTGGACGACTTAGCAGCACCGATGGTCAGTTGCTCATTGACGCCGCGCAAAGCATGATTGACCAGTTGAAACGGATAACGGCACCGAACTAGGTGCTTCACAGCCCGGGCGTCCCAGCGACGTTCGGGGCTGCTTACGCCACGCTGACGGTTCGTAGTTTATCTGATGGCAATCACCGAGGAGCAACTCCACGCCGTACAAGAAACGTTGTCGGACGAACTCCCCGACGCCGACAGCGTACGTGTGGACATAAACAAAACCAATCTACCAAAGTTTGTCGCGTTGGTGGGTGCGCAGCAGCGCTACCGACTCGCCGTGACGCATGCCTTCTTCGCGGTCTACCAGACCCCTAACGCCGTCATAGCGGAATTGGAGACACGCTTCGTAACGCGAGAGTTGCGTGACAACCCAGAAAGATGGCTCTTGCTTGATCGCGACGGACCGCCCGTTTTTGTTGCGGGGATACACCTCGGGTAGTGCATCATTGCCACTATTGCGGCCCCGTGTACCTCGCGGCATTCTCATGGCATTGACGGTGGCCCTGTATACCCCGGTGAATGGTCGGACCCTTACAAGGAGAGCAAACATGGACATTGACAAACTGACCAGCCTGGCACTCCGTCTGTTCTTCACGGGTGCCTTTCTCGTTCTTGTGTTGGCCGTAGTCGAGAAGGGGCTGAACCTGATAGGCCAGGGCGTTCCGGGCGTTTTTCCGGCGCAGCTATTGCAGTGGTCGGTCGTACTCCTGATCTTCGTGATTGCCATTCTCCTGAGGCAGATACGGGAGCAACGAAAATGAGATAAAACGACCGAGTTCAGGTTTGTATCGCCCCAGGGTTCTTGGACAGTGATTTGAAGGTAATCATTTCTACGCAGCCGCGTCCAGGCCGACGAAGTCGCGTCGCACTTGAGCCGGGCTGCGATAGTCGTACTTCTCCAGCATCCACTGCTCGTTGTACGTCCGCTTGAACTCGAGCAAGGCCAGGCGGAGCTCCTCGATCGTCTCGAAGCTCCGTACCCACAAGACGTTTTCCTTCAGCGTGCGGATGAAGCGCTCAGCGACACCGTTGCCTTCGGGCTCCCGCACGAAGCTCGGAGAGCTTTCGATGCCGAAGAACGCGACCTCCTGTTGGAAATCGTCGGCCAAATAGTTCGACCCGTGGTCGTGACGCAGCCGCAGCCCGCGGGCCACGCCTTCGCCGATGCCCCCGAAGCGTTCCCGGATGCCCTGGCGAATCGGCTCCAGGGCCTCGAAGCGGTTCCCGCGCTTGGCGGCATGGAGCCCGATGCACTCGGTCGCGCAGTGATCGACGGCCACGAAGACGAAGGCTGCCCCCTCGGCGACGGTCACGGTGGCCGTCATGTCCGTGCCCCACATCACGTCGGGCGCCTCGGTGGTGATGGTCCCGTCGTGCGCCTTTGGCCCGTGCGCGTGGCCCGCGCGCTGCGGGGCCTGGAGGCCGGACTCCCGCATCAACCGCCGCACCCGTTCCTGCGAGGTCCGAATCCCGTCGACCCGCAGCTTCGCCCAGGCCTTCCGGTACCCCTCGCCATGAAACGGCGAGGCTTCGAGCACCCGGCGAATGTGGGCCACCAGGACGTCGTCCGGGGCAGCGCCGATCGGCCCGCGGCGACGACACGGCGCAGGGGACCGTGTCGCCTGCCGCCGCGCATACACACTGGAGCGGGCGCGGTGCCACACGCGGCAGACCCGCTGCACGCCATACGCCCGACGGGTGGAGATCGACTGGGCGCCACTCATCGCGTCGACCTCCGCCGGGCCAAAGGGCCGCCGGCCTCCAGCTGATCCACCTTCGCGTACAGTAACTCGGTCTCCATCAGCAGCTCGCCGATCTTGGCCTGCAGCCGACGATGGTCTTCGTCCCGAGCATCCGGTGCGCGGCTCTTTAGGCCCGCCTGCCCCGCAGCCAGAAACTGAGCCCGCCAGTGCGACGCCCGCGCCGCCGTGATCCCCACCGCCCGCGACACCGACTCGAGATCCTCCCCGCGCAACAGACGCAGCACCACCTCACGCTTCCGCCCGGCCGAGAACCGACCCCCACGGCCGCGCCCGGCGGCCGCGCCGGTCGCCACCGATTCCTCAACGTGCTTCCTCATCTCGACACTCCTCCTGCGAGAACTCTCTCGCAATCAAGTGTCCAAGAAAACCCTAGGGCGCAGGAGGTTCTCGCCGAGGGCTATCTCGCCAAACACAGCCCCGAGCGTCCCAGTGGCGTTCGGGGCTCTTGTTATTCCCCGAAGCCCGTACACCCCCTTCTTCAGCACGCCGCCCGTCATCCAACGCCAATACGTTTTGGGCGGTTTTCGGCAGGACGCCGCCATCGGTGAGATTCACCGTGCTTACGCATTTACCCGTATTTACCGTGCAGGCTTATTTAAGGAATACGAAAGAGGCCGTCCGAGACGTGCTGACCAATATCCCACCGATCGTGTCGAGCATCATTATGCCTACAGCGGCGGCGATGCGGCCCCACTCCGGAGAGGCTCGCGTGCTAGCTCGACGTGGGAGGCAACGAGACGGCGGTCGAGTCGACAGATGTCACCAAGCGCTGTCTCCCCAAGGTGGAACCATCGCCCGAGGTGTATTTGTGGGAACGTCGGTGCGTTAGCGCGCCCGGGGGACCGCACGAGCGGGCGATCGCCAGTTTTCGTGGAGTTGGTGTTGCGTTGATGCCACAAGCCTTCCCTCCCCTCGCGGCTCGCGGAGGACCAGCGACCCTTCCCGCCCATAACCGCAATCTTTTCAATGAGTTAGCCACCGCTACCGCCAATACTCCACCAGGCGGTGACCACTAGGCTCCAACATGGCTAACAGTGATGGCTTAGTCAGCTACCGAAGACCCGAGTTTGCCAGTGATTAAGTCGGTGTGAACGAGCATCGCCGGATACACGTGGCGACATGGACGCGGGGAGACAAACAGCGAGTGAAGGTGCCGGGCGACGTCTCCCTCCCCTCGGGTTGATATCCGAATTACACAACCGACTCGATGCCTCGGTATGCTGAAATTATCGAGTGACGGCTATGTCCCGCTCCGGGCGCGGCTCCAATACGGTGGCGACGTTGGCGCGGTCCACCTGTGTCAATTCATAGCCCCGTTCTCTGAGCCACTTCTCGACGTCGTCGAACTGAGCCTCCTCAGAAAACTCACCGAGATCCAAGTTGCAGCCACAACCGAGAACGCTCCTGAACAGCTTGGTCCTGTACGGGGTGCCCATAAAGCAACCTCCACCTCCATAACTTCTCTTTATGCGCGCAAGATTCGCACCAGACTGGCCAGTGCTATCGTCCCGCACAGCTCACGCCAGTATGGGTACGAAAAACGTAGACTGGGTTCGACAGATGGAGCGTCGTTGCTTCAGGTCCACGTGGTGCCGGAGACCCAAGGGGCGGCGTGATTGGCCCCACTCGCCTCGATCTCCAACGCCTCTTCTTCCTCTGTGGCAACGAGAAGACCTAGCCCTACCCAGTCGGCCGGGGCTACCATTCGGATGCGGACTGAAATAGCAAACGGTTACTAACATGCACGTGAACGTATATCTCGCAGAAGAGATCCATTCCGATTGGCGCAACCAGCTCGCCAAGGGCGTGGCGATTCTGCGTTACATCACCACTATGCAATAACTCGGAGTCCGTCATGAAGCGCACCATCATGTATCTCCTAACAACGGTCATGCTCATGCCTCAAAGTCCTCTCAACGGTCAGGACCTCACCGACCGGGTGGAGCATCATTACGCCGACAGCGACGGCGTGAAGATTCACTACGTGACGTTGGGCGAGGGCCCGCTGGTGATCATGATTCACGGTTTCCCCGACTATTGGTACACGTGGCGTCATCAGATGGAGGCCCTGTCCGCCAACCATCGCGTCGCGGCGATGGACATGCGGGGATACAACCGGAGTGACAAACCGACGGGCGTTGCGAATTACGGTATGCGGCTCCTGATGAACGACGTCGCGGCCGTTCTAGCCGATGCGGGAGAAGACCGCGCGATCATCGTGGGCCACGACTGGGGCGGCATGGTGGCATGGCAGTTCGCGATGGGCTATCCCGACAAGACCGACAAACTCATCATCTTGAACCTGCCCCACCCACGCGCGCTCACACGGGAGCTGGCCAACAACCCCGAGCAACAGCGCAACAGCCAGTACGCCCGCAATTTCCAACAACCCAACGCACACGCCGCGTTCACCGCCGAGGGGTTGTCCGGCTGGGTTGCGGACGCCGACGCCCGGGCGCACTACGTCGAGGCGTTCCGGCGATCCGACTTCGAGGCTATGCTCAACTACTACAAGGCGAACTATCCCGCGGAGCCGTACGTGGAAGACACGTCACCGCTGGTGAAGGTGCAGGCACCCGTCCTGATGTTTCACGGACTGGGGGACCAATATCTGCTTCACGGTGGGCTGAACGGAACGTGGGAGTGGCTGGAAAAAGACTTGACCTTGGTAACGATTCCGAATGCACAACACTTCGTACAGCAGGATGCGGCGGATCTCGTGACGCGATCGATGGTGGCGTGGTTGGGGAGGTGATTCCCCGCCCCTCTCCCCTACCCCAGGGAGGAGTTTGGGAGGGAGGAGGCGCCCCGCTCCTCTCCCAAACGCTAGGGAGTAGTTTGGGAGGTCCTCTCACTTGGCGCGGAGGGTGGTTACGACGGAATCTCCCACCCGCCGACTCTTGCCCTTCACCGGTAGCGGGTGGTCTGCGGCGTGTTCCACAGCCAACAGTTTGCTGAACGGCATCTTCAGCCAATCCGCTACGACACGGTCCAGTTTTCTCGAACCGTAGGGCGGATCTGCCAACGCGATGTCATACCCTATTTTGTCAAACCGCTGGATGAATTGAATCGCGTCCTTCTTGAATATGCGCGTGACGTCTCGCGCACGGACAACGGCGACATTGGCTTTTAAGGCATGGAGTGCGGAGGGATTGTTCTCGACGAAGTCGCAGGACAGGGCGCCCCGTGAGAGGGCCTCGATGCCCAGGGCGCCGCTTCCAGCAAACAAGTCCACCACGCGGGCACCATCGAGTTCCCCCTCGAGCATGGTCAACCAAGCATCCCTCAAACCTTCGGCGGTGGGCCTTACCCTGCCCGAAGGTGACTTTAATTGCTGGCCCGCCCATTTACCGGCTACGACTCTCATCACTCCCGCTCGGATAACGGCGCCATCACCAGGCCAATCCATTGAGGCGCTGGATGGGGTCCGTCATGGACCGCTAAAGTAAGGATGCTTGAGGAGTGTTGGAAGGCGGAAGCCAACACCATCGGCAAATCGAGCCATTGATCGCGCGGACCGACGGATGAACGCGGAGTCGTCCAAAGCGAGGAGAGTGCCGGGCCGGCGTTCTCAATCGAAGGCAATTTTGCGAGTGGCGCGAGGCCCAGTGACGGCCACAAGGCCGGATGTTACTCTTCAGAACTCTCTCCTCACTCAAGGGTCCACCACGATGAGATATCCCGTTGCTGTTTGCACCGTCTTCCTCGCTCTGATAGCCTGCGGCGACACCGCCGACGAGGGGAAAATCTCCGAATTTGGGCGCTACGAGGGGTACTCCACGCCGCGCTTCGAGGAATGGGTCAAGACGTCTCGATATTTGGAGATGCGAGACGGCGTCAAACTCGCCATCGACGTCGTGCGACCGGCGGTGAACGGCGAGCCGGTGGACGAGCGCCTCCCGGTCGTGTGGACACATTCACGGTACCATCGGAGTCCGCAGGAGTCGATTCGTTTCCGCAGCGACGGTGGGGAAGTGCCGGATATCAATTCCATGGTAGACGCCCGGCCTGGCCTCCAGCGCCTCGTTCGCCACGGTTACGTCGTGGCAGCGGTGGGAGTGCGGGGGAGCGGGGCATCGTACGGCCGGTTCGAGGGACTCTGGTCGCCTAACGAGACCCGTGACTCGTACGAGATCATCGAATGGCTCGCGTCGCAACCCTGGAGTGACGGGAACGTGGGCATGTTCGGAGGTTCCTACCTGGGAATCACCCAATACATGGCTGCCAGCCTGAAGCCGCCGGCTCTCAAGGCGATCTTTCCCAACGTGGCAGCGTTCGACTTCTACGAGCTGCTGTACCCGGGCGGCGTGTATCGCGACGACATGGTCCAGCATTGGGGCGAGCTGACCCTCAATCTGGACGAGAACTGGCCGGCGCCCCGGGTGGACGCGGACATAGAGGGAATCATGCTCCGCGACGCCATGGCCGAGCACAAAGACAACTTCAGGACCATAGCCGAATACCGGGCCGTCCCGTTCCGAGACAGCAAGACGCCCAACCACTCCTTCGCCACGCACCACCCCGCTCCGTTCCTCGATGAAATTCAGGAAGCAGGGGTGCCCGCGTATCACTGGAACGGTTGGTACGACATCTTCGTCACCGATGCCACACTGTGGTACGCCAACTACGAAGGCCCGCAAAAGCTTGGCATCGGCGCGTGGTCACACGGCGGCATGCCCGACAGCGCGCTCATGGCCGAGCGCGGTCGCATTACGACGGCTGAGCAACACCGCTGGTTCGACTATTGGCTCAAGGGAATCGACAACGGCATCATGGACGAACCGCCCATCCGGTATGCGACAATGATTGATCCGGGGCAATGGACGTGGAAGACGGCCGACGAATGGCCGCTCACGTCAACCGAGGCGACGAGGTATTACTTCGCCCCCGGTCCATCGGGCAGCGTGACGTCAATCAACGACGGCGTGTTGACGACGGATGCTCCCGCCGGATCAGAGGCGTTCGACGCATATGAGGTCGATTTTACCACCACCACCGGCACGGGCACGCGTTGGGACAACGCCGTCGGGGCCGGCCAGATGATCTACCCCGACCTGACGGGGAATGACACGAAGTCACTCACCTACACCACACCGCGCTTGGAGGCCGATGTAACGGTGACCGGCCATCCGGTGGTGACATTTTATGTCACGTCTAGCGCCGGCGATGGGGATTTTCTTGTCTTACTGGAAGAGGTGGATGACAAGGGCTTCTCACGCTATGTCACCGAAGGCGTTCTCCGAGCGTCCCACCGCAAGACGTCCGAGGCGCGTTACAATAATATGGGTCTTCCCTATCAACGGAGTTTCGCGGCGGACAAAGAGCCGCTGCCGCCTGGACAGCCTACGGAATTGGTGTTCGATCTGCACCCCACGTCCACGGTATTCAACGCCGGGCATAGGATCCGGGTGACGGTGATGGGTGCGGATGCGGACAACACCGAGCGGCCGCCGGTTGACGGCACACCGACGGTCCGAATCTACCGCAACTCACAGCACGCGTCGAGTATCGTGCTGCCGATAAGCCGGTAGCGAGAGGCTCGAGATTAGCTCCGCTCGATGTCGCGCCGCGCACGGTCGAATCCAGCATAGGCCTTGCCAACCGACTCGTGCAGGGCACCGACCTTCCCCAGAAACGGACCGGGCCGCTTGATGAGGACGCCCAGCTCGGTCGCGTAACTCGCCAGCGGGCCAAAACCGCTGTTCGACATGTGCCTGCCCACCTCGGTCGCCGTCCTATGGCACTGGCGCATCAAGTCTTCCGCCGACCTCGGTGAAACCGCCGCCTGCTCGACGAGCTTCTTCACCCGGTCCCATTTCCTCCTCCCCTCGTCGAGCGCATCGAGCTTTACTACCTGAGAACCAGTCAGTTTCGATCCCATATTCCGCTCCCGAATCGGGCGTGTTCCATCATTCCCGTTGCTTCATTATACGTCCAGCCGCTACTGAGCGATGTGACCCAAGATGCACGTCGCAAGTGCCAACCTCCCGGTCCTGCGAGGACAACGGGCGCCTTCTCAAGGCACGCGCACCGCCGGCGTTCTCACGCAAAAAGCAATTTCGCGAGCGCCGCGGGCCCCAGTGACAGCCACGAAGCCGGAGGTTATTCTTCAGCACTCTCTCCCCACTCAAAGGTCCCCACGATGAGACATCGCGTTGCGGTTTGCACCGTCTTCCTCGCTCTGATAGCCTGCGGCGACGCCGACGACGAGGGAAAAATCTCCGAATTCGGGCGCTACGAGGGATACTCCACGCCGCGCTTCGAGGAATGGGTCAATACGTCGCAATATCTGGAGATGCGAGACGGCGTCAAGCTCGCCATCGACGTCGTGCGACCGGCGGTGAACGGAGAGGCGGTGGACGAACGCTTCCCGGTAGTGTGGACGCATTCAAGGTACCATCGGAATCCGGGGGCGTTGTTCCGTTTCTTAAACCCCGATGGGGAAGTGCCGGATATCAATTCCATGGTAGATGCCCAGGCTGACCTCCAGCGCCTGGTTCGCCACGGGTACGTCGTGGCAGCGGTGGGCGTGCGGGGGAGCGGGGCATCGTACGGCCAGTTCGAGGGACTCTTCTCGCCTGACGAGACTCGTGACTCGTACGAGATCATCGAGTGGCTCGCATCGCAACCCTGGAGTGATGGGAATGTGGGCATGTTCGGAGGATCCTACCTGGGGATCACCCAATACATGGCTGCCAGCCTGAAGCCGCCGGCTCTCAAGGCGATCTTTCCCAACGTGGCAGCGTTCGACATGTACGATGTAGCGTACCCGGGAGGCGTGCATCGCGACGACATGCTCCAGCATTGGGGCGAGCTGACCCTCAATCTGGACGAGAACTGGCCGGCGCCCCGGGTGGACGCGGACATAGAAGGATCCATGCTCCGCGCCGCCATCGCCGACCACAAAGACAACTTCAAGACCATAGCCGAATTCCGGGCGGTCCCGTTCCGAGACAGCAAGACGCCCAACCATTCCTTCGCCACACACGCCCCAGCTCCGTTCCTCGAGCAAATTCAGGAAGCAAAGGTGCCGGCGTATCACTGGAACGGTTGGTACGACGTCTTCGTCACAGATGCCACCGTGTGGTACGCCAACTACGAAGCCCCGCAAAAGATCGGCATCGGAGCGTGGGCGCACAGCGCCATGCCCGACAGCGCACTCATGGCCGAGCGCGGTCGTATCACGACGATCGAGCAACACCGCTGGTTCGACTATTGGCTCAAGGGCATCGACAACGGCATCATGGACGAACCGCCCATCTCCTATGCGACCATGATCGATCCCGGGCGATGGACATGGGAGTCGGCCGACGAATGGCCGCTCACATCAACCGAGGCGACGACGTATTACTTCGCCTCCGGTCCGTCGGGCAGCGTGTCGTCAATCAACGACGGCGTATTGACGACGGATGCTCCCGGCGGATCGGAGGCGTTCGACGCATATGATGTCGATTTGACCACCACCACCGGCACGGGCACGCGGTGGGACAACGCCGTCGGGGCCGGCCAGATGATCTACCCCGACCTGACGGGTAACGACGCGAAGTCTCTCACCTACACGACCCCGGCGCTCGACGCCGACCTCACCGTGACCGGCCATCCGGTCGTGACCCTTTACGTCACCTCCAGCGAACGCGACGGAGACTTCTACGTCTTGTTGGAAGAAATAGATGACGAGGGCTTCTCACGTTACGTGACGGAGGGTGTGCTTCGGGCGTCGCACCGAGCTCTTGACGACGCACCGTTCGACAGAATGGGTCTACCGTATCACCGGAGCTTCGAGGCGGACAAGGAGCCACTGCCGCAGGGCCGGCCCACGGAGTTGGTGTTCGATCTGCACCCCACGTCCACGATATTCAACGCGGGACATCGCATCCGCGTGACGGTGATGGGTGCGGATGCGGACAACACCGAGCGGCCGCCGGTCAACGCCGCACCGAGGATCCGGATGTACCGCGACGCACAGCACGCGTCGAGCATCGTGCTGCCGATAAGCCCGTAGACGACAGCCCCGCGCCCGCGGGGTTCCGTCGCTAAGAGCGACGGCTCGGCTGATGTCGCTAAGAGCGACGCGATGTCTGGGTTGGACCCGCCTTGATCGGGGCGGGGGGTGGGATCCGTGTCCTCAAAGCTTTAGCGTCATCTGCGGCAACAGCCGCGGACTCCCCTCGATCGCGACGGCACCGAAATGTCGCAGATCGAACGTCGCGATCGCCGCTGCCTCGAGACGCTCGGCGACACCGATCACCACACCATCCACCAATCCCATCTTCAGATCCGCGTACTGGTCGCACAGCGTATTGGCGCGCTGGAGGTCGCCCTGGTCTCCCCACTCAACCGCGAACGCGCCAGCCGCCAGATCATCCAGAAACGCCGACTGAACCCGCGCCCCCAGACGCGTAGCGAGCAGATAATCGACTTCGGGGAGGATCGCCCAAGGAAGCACCCACGCGTCCGGATCGTCTTCGAAGAGTTGGCGTACCGATTCGTGATGGCGGTCGTCTGCATCTACCAACGCAATCACCGCCCCCGTGTCGGCGACGATCGTCAATACTCGCCCATCTCCCCAAGCAGATCCTCGACCCCCTCGCTCAGATCGTCCCGACCACTTCGGCCAATACCAATACTGGATGGCCGCGCCGCTGCAGCGTGGCGAGCCGCGTACTGCGCCACAGCCTCCCGAACCAACTCGGCCACCGGCCGGCCGGCCTCCTTGGCGAGCACCTTGAGACGGCGATAGTCACCTTTGTCGAGGTATACAGTAGTCTTTTCCATACCATATATGGTAGCCATATATGGTATGGTGTCAACCTCTACGGATGACGCTGAAGCTTTGACGGCACGGATCCCCTTCCCCCTCCTTCAGTCCTTCCGCCCTTCCGCCTACCGAGCAGGCGGTTCGTCCTGGAGAACCGAGTTATGGACGTATCCGATGCGCTCGCCGTCTGTGTACAGGCCCCACCAGCGCCCTGGGAGACTATCTACCTCTACGGGCTGCCCCGGACGGAGGATGAGAACGATGGGTGTGTCGATTCCACGTCCTTCTCTGACATTCACCCAGTCCGATGTCCACTTCCTTTGAGTGCTCGGCCCGGTGACCCTGGGTGTTGCGGTCGGTGGAGAAGTAACGGTTGGGGGGGGCAATTGCGCTGGTGTGCTTCTCGTGGGCAGTTGGGATTCGTCATTGATCCTTCTCGGTATCCCTAGAATGGCCACCAACAATACCAGTACCGTCACGAACACTGGGACCGGCCAGGTGAAATGACGTCTTTGGGGGACGGCCTGCTGGCCAAGATAGGACGAACATCGTGGGCACACCGACGCCACACTCGCCACTTTTTGGCCACACTCCGGGCAGTCTATGAGTGGCATTGGAACACAAGGTGGCTGATGTATTCGCGCATCAATGAATAACCTACGTCATCCGAACCGAAGGAGGACACCGGCACACTTTAGCAGGGTGCTGAAAAAGGCACACGGCGGCGATTTCACCGGTTGCGCTTCGTGAATCTGAGTCCACGAACGCGTCCGGCGTCGAGTATGAACCCCACGACCCGCCCCGCGGGGTTGCGCTCGAATCGGACGGTTTGGCCCCGCATGGAGAATTCTTCGTTGCCTACCAGCCGTAATGGTAGCTGCTCCCCGTCGGGCCACTGTGCGTAGAGTGTGTCGCCGCGGAGAGAAAGCTCATATGTGACATCGAGCTCTTCGCTGTAGTACTCGCCGATCAAGGATCGCGTCTCTGCCTGGCTCGCTGCGGGAAGGTCGCTCTTGGTGAGCGTCAGTTCTTCAAGTCCCGGCGCAGACATGCGCACTACTTCGACGCCGTCTTCTTGCTCGAAGACGAGACGCGCCCCGACCACACCATCGGCTGCGCGGAACTCGTTTTGCGCTATGGGAACGAGGGACAGGGAAATCCCCGCCAGCTCGGCGACGAGATCCGCTTCCCCCAAGGAAACAATCACGTCACCAAACGGCGACTTCTCATTCCGATACACGCCGGCGTACCCGGCGAGTCTGCCCCGCGGAAGATTGATTCGCTCGGGCTCTCCCTCCGGTTCGGTACCTTCACCGGCCACCGGGCCGTCGTCGTCGAACAGCCAGATATCCACCAGCCTCTGCACGTAAGTCCCGGGACTGGCGGAACCGAAGTTGCACAATGCCACGGCGGAGAAGTGTTGCTCGGGGAATCGTATCAACTCCGTGCGGAACCCCAGGAAGCCACCGCCGTGGCTCACCGTACGGTAACCGCGGTATTCTCCGTGCATCAAGGCGAAGGCATAATCCAGTTCTTCGCCGTTATCGAGCACGCCACGTGTCAGCACCTGAGCCACAAGCGGACGCCAGGTGGCCGATGTATCGTAGAACATCCGATCCCATTTCAAGAGGTCGTCGACGGTGGTGAGAAGATTCCCGTCTCCCATGGCGTGAAAGTTCTTCACCCAGCGTCTATAGTCGCCTTGGTCCCGCTTGTCGTAGCTGACCACACGGTTGGGAATGACTTTCTGGCGGTCACCGCCCCATTGCGTTGCGTCCATCCCCAGAGGCCCGAAGAAATTCTCCTGGCCGAACTCCTGCATCGACTGGCCACTCACCCGCTTGACGATCTCCGCGAGCACTATGTACCCCGAGTTGCTGTAGAGGTATTCGCTACCGGGTGCAAAGTTCAGGGCCTTCTGGTGGGAGAGGAGATCGATTCCCCACTGGTTGTCGAAGAAATCCTCGAAACTCTTGCCCGCAAGACCCCTTAATGTGAGATAGTCCCTCAATCCACTGGTGTGGTGCACCAGATTCCGGATGGTGATCGTATGGTCATACGCCGGGATCTCGGGCACGTATTTTCGGATGTCGTCGTCCAGCGACAGTTTCCCGCGAAGCGCGAGGAGCGCTATAGAGGCAGCGGCGAACTGTTTCGATGTGGACGCGATATAGAAAACGGACTCCGACGTGATGGGGATGTTGTAGTCGAGGTTGGCAGACCCGTAACCTGCTGTGAACAACACGTCGCCATATCGCACCACGCCCACGGCACAACCAGGGGAGTGGACATCATTCCACTCCGAGAAAATCTCGCGAGTGCGCTGGATCCGGCGGTCCCGATCTCCTTGCGCTACTGCGCTCGACGCGATGGCGCAAACCGCCAGTCCGGCCAGTTGCAGGCTTCTCAACACACGAGTCGTTTTCCGCATTGCGTCCTCCTTCATCGATGTGTCCCTCCAGTCATCGGGATGATGCCCACGTCCCCCTCGATCGTCATCCGGGTGTCCAACGCGGCTGTCCTGGTTTGAATATCCTCGAGAAGCTTGCGAGCCTCTTCGCCCTCCAGGTGGTACGGCTGCGCAAGGTTGTTGCCCGATCCCGCAACGGGCAGGAGCTCCACTTTGGTGATCCGCTCCGGCGTCAGCGTCAGCCGTGCGAGGTAGTTGTCCATCCAGTACGTGTGGTTGTGTCCGAAGATGAAGTTGCCCAGTGAATAGAAGATGGCCTTGCCCTGGTACGTCTCGACACCCCGAGGTACGTGGGGGTGGTGCCCCAGGATGATGTCGGCCCCCGCCTCGATCATGTCGTGGGCGAACTCCCGGGCCTTGGGGTGCGTGTCCTGGCTGTTCTCGATGCTCCAGTGGAAGGACAGGACCACATAGTCCACCTGATCCCGCACTCGCCGAATGTCCTCCTTAATAATGAACGGATCCAGCGGCGCGACCCCGGCTCGGTCGGGTTGGGCAAAGGCAGAGGGACCGTCGTTCACGAACATCGCGTAGCCCAGAAAGGCGAGCGTGATTCCCTTCCTCTCAATAATGAATGGGCGCCTGGCGTCCTCCAGATTCCGCCCGGTCCCCATCGCTCCGACGCCGGCACGCCACAGCGCTGCCTTGGTGTCCAGCAGTCCTTCGCCCTCGGCGTCCAGCGCGTGATTGTTTGCCGTGGACACGACATCGATGCCGGCCCACCGAAGGCCGTCCGCAAACGCTTCGGGCGTACGGAATGCGCCGCTCCAACGGCCGTCGTCGGACAGCGGCGTCTCCAGGTTGGCGAACGCGACATCGGCCTCCCTCAACGTGGGCGCGATATTCCGAAACGGATGGCGAGCCATTTCCACCGGTGAATCGAATCCGAGTCCGTAATGGATCGCCCGGATGTGGTGGCTCTCGGGAGTCTCCAGCGTTCGGCCCTGGGCCTCCAGGTACCGCATGATCTCGGGCCGATTCAGGTAGGGGATGCGCAGCCAGGCGCCCTCTTCGCGTTCTTGAGGGTGCAGAAACACGTCGGGTGCTTTGGTGGTTCGGGACCACTCGATATCGCCCCCCGCGATAAGCGTGATCTCCTGTCCACCGAGGGCGGCCGGGCCGGGCAGCAGCAGTGTCAGGGAGGCTGCTGCGATCAGTGAGGTCGCAAACGTGCTCATCTCATCACCTTCATCTCCGAGCATATGTGCGAGGCGGTCAGTGCAACACCCGCTCGAAGTGCGCGGTCACCCAGAGTATAGATATCCAGATCGGTGTTCTGAGCGAAGGCCTCCCGGGCGATCCCAGGCGTAACCGCAGAGACCGCGAGAGGTCCAACCACACGCATGATGAGTCCGAACCTAGCGACGTTCGAACTTGATGCCCTGTGCCCGACCGACGTTCAAGACGAATCCCGTGAGTCGACCTCCAGGACCTCTCTGAAACTCTCCTTCGGCGGTGCCGCCGAATGCTCCGGGTACCCGGAACGCATCTTCGGCCCGCAGCTCGAGTACCTGATCCGGACTGTTATGGCGACGCACCAGGAGCTTGTCGTTCTCCAGCAAGATCTCGTAGGTCGTATCCAGTTCTTTGCTGTAGTAACTGCCGGCGTACTCGACTAATTGCCCCCGCTGAGCCGAGTAGCTCGGTTCTTCGGCCGCGGTCTCCGGTGGTGTTGGCGGTGCCGCCGGCGGTTCCGCCAGGTGTTCTTCCAGGTAGATGTCCGCGATGCGCTGCACCAGCCGGCTCGGGTTGATGGTGGCGAGATTGCACAAGCAGATGACAGAGAACCGCTGATCGGGAAACCGGTCGAAAGCCGCGCGATATCCCATGAAGCCACCGGCGTGCCCGACGACCGGCAGGCCTCGATAGGTGCTCGGCATGAGGGCGAACGCGTACGACACCGTATCGCCGCTTGCGGTCTGCAATGGTTCCCCGTTGGCAAGCCGGCCGGGCACCTGAAGCGCCTCGAGCCATTCCCGGCCTCCTACCACGGGTTCATAGAAATTCCTATCCCATCGCGCCAAATCGCGCACCGTCGTGTACAGTCCTCCGTCCCCGACTTTGTCGAAGTTCGTGTAGTAGGTGATGGTATAGCCGTGCTCCTCGTGGGGCGCGTACGCGATCGCTCGGTTCTTGATGACGAGGGTCCGCACCTCGTCGTCGTGGAAATGGGTGTTGGCCATGCCCAGGGGCCGGAAGATGTTCTCCTCAGCGTACTCGCGGAGGCTCTTCCCTGTGGCTCGCTGCACGATCATCGAGAGAAGGAAATACCCGGAGTTCGTGTATGACCACTCTGTTCCCGGCTCGAAGTTCAGCTCCTCTTGTCGGGCGATGAGGTCGATCACGTCCTGGTTGCTGTGGAGATCGGCAGTCCGTCCGGCGAGTTCGAGCAACATGAGGTAGTCACGGATGCCGCTCGTGTGATGGACGAGGTTTCTAACGGTGATAGGGCGGCCATGGTCAGGCATCTCGGGGAGGTACTTGTGGATATCGTCATCCAGCGACAGGTGCCCTTGTTGTGCTGCCAGGGCCACGCTGGCGGCTGCGAATTGCTTGGACGTGGATCCGATGTAGAGGACCGTCTCGGGTGTAATGGGAATATCCAAATCCAGATTGGCGTAGCCGTATCCGTTCTCGTAGATGATGCGCCCGTCGTGCACGACGGCCACTGCGCATCCCGGCGAGCCTAGTCGATCCCACTCCGCGAAGAGTTGGTCCACTCGCGCCGACACCATATCACCCTGGGCGGCCGCGGGTGGAGCGGCCAGCGCCCACCCGAGCACCAGCATGCTCGTGGCAGAGCGATAGATCACTTTCGCATAGTACATGATTGCGCCTCGATCGAAGGGGAAGGAGCACCGCCGCCGCGCGAACAAGGCTAGGTCCGCGGCAGAGCGTTCGCTCAACCGCGGACCGTTTGCCTCAACACGCGCTACCGCATGCTTCGGCTCCTCCCCCTCAGGAAATGTTGGGGTTATTCTGCCGCTCGACCTCGGGTAGCGGGAAGCACTTCACATCTAGGTAGACCCCGCCACCGTCCTTGAACGGCACCCCGGGCGCCGGCGTGAGCGGAATATTGTATTGCCGGACGTCGCCCAAATGGTGCGATTCCAGGAACAGTTCGCGCTGTCGCCCGTTGAGGACGAGGTGATCCATGATCTCGGCGGCATCGCTACTGGCAAAGGTGGCCGGGATGCCGGCACGGGTGTGCAGCTCGTTGATGATCCCCACCGCCGTCGCCAGGTTGCCGGCGGCCACTTCGGCTTCCGCGATGATGAGCTGAGCCTCCTCCCACGACGCGATCGGGATCGGGGTCGAGGAGGCCGGATACTTGTTCGCAACCCACAGCGCCGTCTCGCCGTCGCTCGCCGAGGTTCCGACATCCGTCAGGTCTACGCGCGGATCGGGCACGCCGTCCCAGGTCAGATTCCGGTAGCTCGGATCGATGGTCATGAACTGGAGGAATGTTCCCCCCTCCCAGACGGCGTTCCGGCGCCGGGCCGGCACGTCGGAATACTTGGCCTCGAAGGCGAAGCCATCGGGAACCATCTGCGCGTCGGCGGCCGCATCGGCGAGGCGGCCGAGGCGGGCCCGGGCCCGGGCGCGACCGGCGTGCGCGAAGGCTACCAGGGTGGCGTCCCCCGCGGCGTCTGTAATGGCCCGCGTGAACGTGCCCTCCGCGCGCGTAAAGATCTCGGCCGGCGTGAGCTCCGGCCCCTGATCGAAGGCGGCCGAACACATGGCTTCGCCCAGCAGCACCTGCGCGTATCCTGAGTATGCGCCGACGGTCGCCATCTTTGCGCTACGGTCCTCCACCTCCGCATCGGTCCACCCCTCGAGGAGCTCGAGCGTATTGTCCCCCTGCCACCGGGCGGTAGAGAGCGACGTGTAGACGCTCAGCGCGAAACTAAGGCAGGTGGAGCCGGCGTAGAGTGATGAGATCGGGTTGAAATCGCGTTTGTCGTATTCCTTGATGGCGATCCCCGTGCTACCGACCTCGAGTTCATTGCCGACCAAGCCTCCCGCCGTGATGTAGTCGGCAAACGCGCAGTCGAAATCCGCCGCTACGCTGCCGACGAGCAGGTCCGCATTGCCGGGATCGTCCAGTTCGCTGGCCGCGACCCGGGATGGGGCTTGCACTTGGATCAGCTCGTTGCATCCCGCCAACGCTACGACTAAGCTGAGGATTGAGAGCGCCGTGACGAGCCGCGCCGTGTCGCGCCCCGTCCGCCGGAGCTGCCGTGTTATTGACCAAATCATCGTGGTCCTCCTCATTGTGGTCCTCCTCATGCGTTCCGTTGTCCGATGTCTGCGCACGCCTGGCTAGAACGTGAGGTTGATCTTCGTGACAAACTGCCGCAGCTGCGGGACCTCGTTCTGCTCGAACGGTGTCCCAAAGGTGCCAGCCTCGGGGAATAGACTTTCACTCTCGGGATCGAGGCCCTGGAAGCCGGTCCAGGTGTGGAGGTTGCGGCCCGCCACCATGATCTGGGCGCGCGAGGCGCCGATGGCCCGCGCCCACTTGTCGGGCAGCAGGTAGCTGACAGAAATCTCCCGAAGCTTGGCAAAACTCATGTCGCGGAACCACTCGATGTCGTCCACCAGCCCGAGCACGCTCGAGGCTGCCTTGACCGGGTCGAACCGCTCGGGGAAAACCTCTTCTTCGCAGTCCAGAATCCCGGGGCACCAGAAGACCGAAGTCCAGCGGCGGTAGTTGACCTTGAAATCGAGCAGGCCGGAAATGGTCAGCCGCTGGAACAGCGAGAACGACGGCATCACGGACCCCTCGAAGTTGGGGTCGACGCCGTCTCCGCTGTAGACGTGAGGAGCGGTGGCGCAATCCACCGGCACCCCGCTTGGCATGCCGTCGGGGAGCCCGCCGTCACACATGATATTGATGGGGACTCCGCCAGGGCCGGCGTCGGCTGCAATGATCTTGCGCGAGAACACGGCATACACCGGGTAGCCCGGCATGAACCGGTTACCGAAGCCGAAAGACAGGAATTCCACGCCCTCGAGGCCGAGCGAGACCACCTCGTTGACATTGCGGGACAAGTTGATGCCGAGGTCGAACCCGAAGTTCTCGGTCTGGATGATGTTGGCGTTCAGGAGCAGCTCGATACCCCGGTTGCGGACCTCACCGGCGTTTATGAACTGGCTTCCCGGAAAGCCGGTCGAGGGCGACACGTCCCGCGCCAAGATGGCGTCCTTCGTGTTCTGCTGGTAAAACGTGAAGTCGATACCCAAGCGCTGATTGAAGAGCGCGGCCTCGAACCCCAGCTCGATTTCTTGGGATTTTTCCGGCTCGAGGTCGGGATTCCCCACGAACTGGGGGGTCACACCCGGCTCGCTGGCCTGTGCTGTGATGGGCGCGAACGTTCGTAGCGCTGCGAAGGCATCCGGCTGCTGGCCCGACTTGCCCCAGGCGACCCGGAGTCGGAGGGCATCCACGAAACTGACGTTCCACCAGGGCTCTTCGCCTATCACCCAGGAGGCGCCGAACTTCGGATAGGTGACGAACTCGAAGTCTTCTCCGAACGCGCTATTGTCGTCGCCTCGCACCGCTGCGGTCAGGAAGAGCCGGTCTTTCCAGGAAATTTGTTCCTGGATGAACACCCCGACGGTCACGTTCTCGATGACATCGTCACTGCCGACGGTGGTGGCCGCCCCCGCAATCGACGTCACGTCGGGAGCAGGGAATTGCAGCCCGGTGGCCGACAGGAGGGTGGCGTTCCGCCGGTAGTACTGGAATCCGCCCGTAGTGGCGGACCGGAGGCTCGACGTCAGCGGAAAGTCGGCCGTGGCACTGTAGTCGACCGTCGTACTGAGGAGATTGACTTGGCTGAAGGTTTTAGTCCCCGCCGACAACGCAGGACTGTAGAACCGCGCAAATTCCGGCGTCATCCTCAGGACCAGGTCGATATTGTTCTGGTTACTGATGTCGATGCCGGTGCGCAGTCGATGGCTCAACCACCCCGTTGGGCGATGGTGCAACTCGAAGCCGGTCGTCAGGCGATCGACGTTTTGCCGGTGGTCGAACTGAGAATTGGTGGCTTCGGACGGTGCCCTAAAGAACCCGCGTTGGGGAGTGTTTCGGGTCGACGGACGGCTGAGTTCCGTATCGAACATGATTCGGAAGTCCGGAAACTCCGTTCGGCTCAGCGAGAAGCCGAGCTGCGCGTTGATATCGAACTTGTCGTTGACCGCAGCCGTCACATTGAGCCGCCCCCCGACGCGTTCGTACAAATCGGTCTCGATGGCCCCCTGATTGCGGTCGTATTCGATGGAGCTGAAGTATTGCACCGCTTCCGATCCGCCCGAGAGGTTCACGGCGTACCCTTGCAAGTGCCCGGTTCTGAACAGCGGTGTGCCCCGGTCGGTCTCCTGCTGCGTAATGTTGAACGGGATGACCTCGCCCGTGGCTGGGTCGTCGAAGAAGTTGATGGGCATCCGACCCTCGGGATTGGCGAAGAACGCCACGCCCTGCCGGATCGAGACGCCGATCCTGGTGGCCCCGGGTCGCCCTTTCTTGGTGATGATCTGGATGACGCCGTTGGAGGCCTCGGTCCCGTACAGGGTCGCCGCCGCCGGACCCTTGATGATCTCGATGTTCTCGATCTCGTCGATGCTGAAATCGTTCAAACGGGATGAGCGCCCTCCGAAGACCCCGCCCGTCTGGGTGTTGTCCACGCGGATGCCGTCCACGTAAATCAACGGTGCGATGCTGAGCGCCAGGCTCGAGCGGCCTCGAATCATGATGCGCACGCCTCCCCCGGCCGATCCCTCGGGCGGCGCCACCACCACGCCGGCCGCCCGGCCGTTTATAAGCTGGCCGATATTCTGCACCGGAGCCATTGCCGCGATCTCCGCCACTTCGATGCCCGAAACCGCGTTCCCAACCTCCCTCTTTGCGGCACCGCCCGCCGTCCCCGTCACGACGATGGCGTCCAGTCTGATCGCCGCCCGCTGTACCACGATGCGGATGGCGGTTGCGCCCACAGGCACAACCAGGCTCAGGGGGCGGTACCCGATGATGACCACCTCCAGCGTGACCTCGGTCCGCCCCGAGATATTGCGGATCTCAAACCGCCCATCGGCGTCGGTCTGCGCACCGAGAGGCGTGCCCACGACGTTGACCCGGGCGTTGACGATTGCTGCGCCGAGTTGGTCAACCACCACTCCCGACACTCCTTGCTGGGCGGCAGCCGGTGGGGCCAGCCCTAGCAGGGCCGCTACCGCGAACCATTGCGCCAACCTTCGCTTGTGCATGGCGCCTCCTCTAGTGGGTTACTCTCTTTTAAAGAACGGATCGGCTCGATCGGAGCCCGATCGGGTAACAGTCGGACGTTGCATTTGATAACATCAATTATTGGCATATATGCCATGCCAATATGTTAAATAAGCGCGATGTCGGAGCCGTGGCAAGCTCACAGGACGTAGCTGACTGGGAACAGGCAGCTGCACTGATCGACCTCGCGATCGACACATTCGGTGACCTGCATGTTCTGGTGAACAACGCGGGGATTTTGCGCGATCGAACAGTGGCCAAATTGATGGAAGCTGACCAGAGCGGTGATGGGCATGAACATTGAGGTTCGACCACTCCGAGAAGAAGACCGTGAGCCCGTTCGTGCGATGACGGCGCAGTCATTTGCGCTCTCGGCGACCCATCTCGATTTGCACGCTTCGACTCCTTTGGACGAGAGCCGGGTGATTACATGCGATGGCACCGTCCAGGGTGCATTGCGCGTGGAACAGGTAGGGCAATTCTTCGGCGGCGTGTCGGTACCCTGCGCCGCGATCTCCGCTGTCCAGGTGGCGCCGGCATGGCGTGGCAAGGGACTCGGACGAACGCTAATGCAGGAAGTGTTCGCCGAACTGAGGAGCGCCGGCGTTCCGATCTCAACGCTCTACCCGGCCACGGTCGGCTCATACCGACGACTGGGCTACGAGTTCGCCGGGTGCTACACCCGATACCGACTCCCCTTGACCGCGCTCCCGTCTCGTCGCATACCCACCGAGGTAGAGCCATGCGACGGCGAATCCCGAGGGGCGATCGTATCGTCCTACCGCCGACACGCCAAACGCTCCACAGGTATGCTGGATCGCACGGAACGCTGGTGGACAAGACGCGTCTTCAGGGGATCCACGCAAAGCCCGGTCTACTGTTACCGCATCGGGCCCGACAGTGACCTTGGTGCCTATGTCATCTACACGCAGGAGCCGGCGCCTTCAGATTTCGGCCACTCCTATGACCTCGTCTGCCGGGACCTGATATGGCACGACATAGACGGTGCTGAGGCACTACTCGGCTTGCTGGCGGCCCACCCGGTGGTCGGTATCGAACTGAAATGGCCTGGACCCATCGAGGAGCCCTTGTTCGGCTTCATCGACGCGCTGCAAATCCGAGTCGAAAGATCCTCCCGCTCGATGACGCGGCTCATTGACGTCACGGGCGCCCTGGAGACACGGAGCTATCCACCACAGCTCCAGGTTGCCGTCGACCTCAGGATAGAGGATCCAATCATTTCCGCCAATGCCGGCGTCCTTCGGCTGAGTGTCGCGGGTGGGGTTGGGACGGTCACGACCCGCCGGACGGCTCGGGCTGCGGTTGATGTTGGGGCGCTGGCCGCCATCTACACCGGCTGGCTTCCGGCGCGAGAGGCGGCACGCGCCGGCCGGCTGAAAGATGCTGCGGCTGACGAAGTGGAAGCCCTGGAGGCGATATTCGCTGGGCCCAAGCCGTGGATGCTCGACATCTTTTAGTGTGGTGCCGCCGAGTTTCGGTTACCAACTGCAGGCGTCGGTGGGTCCCGAGGCGTTTTGGGGGAGGAGGGAGGAGGGAGGAGGGAGGAGGAAAAGACGTGCCCGAATGGTTGGGCGAAGGGGGTCGAACAAACGAGGAGAGGACTCGCATGAAAACAGTTGGTTGGACGGTCATGGCGTTCTTGCTGCTGCCCGGTCTTGCGGGCGGGCAGACGGCGGTTTCGCACCACGGGATGCGCCCGCCCCGATATGCGGTCCGCTTGGAAAAGAGTGTGATGATTCCGATGCGCGACGGAATGCGGTTGTCGACGGACCTCTACTTTCCCATCGGTGCTGAGCCCCCCTATCCGGTGGTGTTGATCCGCACGCCATACGACAAGAACCGCTTTTGGCCCGAACGCGCGAGTGGGTATTACCGCTGGGAGGACGGAGATGTGCGCGTGCTTCTGTTCGCCGGCCAGGGGTATGCCGTCGCGGTTCAAGATCTGCGCGGACGATTCGAATCGGAAGGGGAATTTCTGATCGGAACGAACGAGCGTAACGATGGGTCGGATGCCGTCGATTGGCTCGCGGCCCAGCCATGGTCGACCGGAAAGGTCGGCACGTATGGGTGCTCATATCTGGGAGAAAACCAGCTTCAACTCGCCGCCACACGCAATCCACTGCACGCCGCGGCCATCACACAGGGCAACGGCGGTGCATACACGGGCACCCACCGAACATTCGCGTTCATGGACGGTGGCGCGTTTGAGCTGGCATCGGCTATCGGCTGGTTCCCCCGGGCCGGATCGAGGCAACACTACCGGCCTCCGGCGGGAACTCCGGATAGCGTTTTCCGCCAATCGGCTGCCTATTTCTCCCCGGCTCCGGTGGCGCCACCAGTTGACTACGACCAAGTGTTCCGATGGCTTCCACTGAACACCATGATGAAGCGGATTGCGACGTTCCCAACCCATTTCGAGGATTTCGTCTCTCACGGACCGGCGGACCCCTATTGGGAACATTTCAACTTTGTGAGCGACGCGGATCGCTTTGACATACCCGCCCTCCACGTCAACTCATGGTACGACCTCGGGATCAACGAAACGCTCACGCTGTTCAATCTGCTCCGCACGAATGCTGAGACTGACCGAGGACGAACCAATCAGTTCGTCATCATCTCTCCAACTGCGCACTGTGAGTCGGAGGGTGTCACTGCCAAAACCATTGTCGGAAGGCGCGACATGGGTGACCCCCGGCTCGACTATTACGGCATCTACCTCCAGTGGTTCGACCGCTGGCTGCGGGAAGCCGACAACACCGTCACACAAATGCCCAAGGTGCAGTACTACCTCATGGGCCAGAACGAGTGGCGCTCAGCCGACGCGTGGCCGATTCCGGGCACACAGTTCACGAAGTATTACCTGCACAGCGACGGGCGGGCGAACAGCCGCTACGGCACCGGGCGCCTGAGCCCGGCAACGCCGTCCCAAGAGCCGCCAGACCACTTCGTCTACGACCCGAACACACCGGTTCCGTCGTTGGGGGGCGTCATCTGCTGTACCACGGCGCCCAATACGCCAAGCGGGAGCTACGACCAATCCGAAGTCGAGATGCGGCACGACGTGCTGGTCTATACAACACCTCCTCTCGAACGGGGGATTGAAGTTACGGGACCGATCGTGTTGGTGCTCTACGTCTCTTCCTCCGCGCGGGACACCGATTTCACCGGAAAGTTGGTTGATGTCGATCCTGATGGGAGCGCCTACAACCTCCAAGACGGCCTGCTGCGCGCGCGCTACCGAGAGGGATACGACAAGCAGGTATGGATGGAGGACGGGAAGGTGTACGAAGTACGAATCGACCTACACGCGACCAGCAACTACTTCGCTCCCGGACATCGCATCCGTCTGGAGGTGTCGAGTAGCAACTTCCCCCGACTGGACCGGAACTTGAACACAGGTGGTAGCAACTACGACGAAACCCAATGGGTCGTCGCCCGAAACACGATCTACCACTCCCAGCTGTATCCATCGTACGTTCTGCTGCCCATCGTACCGTGAGCGGGCCACCAGCCGATCCGCCTTCCCAGGTGCAATCCAGCCGTATCTCTAGCAGGTTGCGGAAAAAGTCGGGTAATGGACGATAGCATCGCGAGCCGGAAGTTCTTATCGTAGAGGGACCTCGATGGGAGTGCCACGATGCGCGGGAACAAGACGAATCAGTCGGCGCTGTTCAGCTATATCAGTGCGGAGGATCGGGTGCCCTCCGACCATCCGTTGCGCGCCCTGCGGGCGCTGGTGGACCCGGTGTTAGCCCGGCTCTCGCCGCAGTTGGACCGGCTGTACGCGCGGCGGGGCCGGCCGTCGATTCCCCCGGAACATTTGTTACGCGCGTTATTGCTGCAGGTGGTGTATACGATCCGGAGCGAGCGGCAGCTGATGGAGCAGCTCGATTACAACATCCTGTACCGATGGTTTGTGGGGTTGAATCTGGACGACGCGGTGTGGGTGCCGACGGTCTTTACGAAGAATCGGACGCGGCTGGTCGAGGGGGGCATCGCGGATGCGTTTCTGGCCGAAGTGTTACAGGAGGCGGAGCGGCGGGCGTTGTTGTCGAATGAGCATTTCACCGTCGACGGGACCTTGCTGGACGCGTGGGCGAGTCAGAAGAGTTTTCAGCCGAAGGCCGGCACCCGCCCGCCAACGGACGATGATCCGGGGAATCCGAGCGTGACGTTTCGCCAGGAGAAACGGACGAATGCGACGCATGCGTCGCGGACGGACCCGGAGGCGCGGTTGACGCGGAAGAGTGGGGGGCAAGGCGCGCAATTGGCGTACTTGGCGAGTGTGTTGATGGATAATCGGCACGGGCTCGTGGTGGCGACCGACGTGACGCAGCCCGGCTACGAGGCGGAGTGTGCGAGTGCGCTGGCGATGGTGGGGAGCTTACCGCCGACGGCCCGGCGTCGGACGTTGGGGGCGGACAAGGGTTATGATCGGTGCGGGTTTGTCGACACGCTGCGGGCGTTGGGCTGGACGCCCCACGTCACGCCGAACGTGCACCGCACGCGGTTGCGGAGCGCGGTGGATGGCCGGACGACGCGCCATCCCAGCTATGCGATCAGTCAACGGCAGCGCAAAAAAGTGGAAGAGATCTACGGGTGGGGCAAGACGATTGGGTTGTTACGCAAACTCCGACATCGCGGGACCCCGCGGGTCGGGTGGGTGTTTACGTTTACGGCCGCGGTCTACAATCTGATGCGGATACGCACCCTGACCCTGGCCGGAGGCAGCCCCTGATGGGGCAGTGTGGGCCGCATTCGTCACGCCGACCGCACCGCGGGGGCGGTAATAGGGGACCGCACGCTGGTACACCGTCGTGTTACCCGGACAAACGCGGCTCACCATGAATTTTTCCGCAACCTGCTAGAACTTCCGCAACGCTGAGAGGGCAGGTACATGACCGAAGAACGCAAAACCCTGAAAAAAGAGATCAAGCTCAGGTCGCTGTTCATGCTCGCGTTCGGCACGATCATCGGCATCGCGTGGTTGATCGTTTTGGGATCATGGCTGAGTCAAGCCGGGTCACTGGGCGCGATTATCGGTTTTGTCATTGGTGGGGGAATGATGCTCCTCATCGGTGTGTGCTACGCCGAAGTTGCCACCATGTATCCGGTGTCGGGGGGCGAAGCGGCCTACGTGTACGAGATGTACGGGACCGGGATGGCATTCGCGGCCGGGTGGGCGCTCTCGTTCAACTATGTCGTGGTCACGTCTTTTGAGGCGATTTCGGTCGGCTGGGTTGCGAGCGCGCTCTTTCCGGGCATTGAGGGCCCCGTGCTCTACACGATCTTGGGCCAGGACATCCGCGTCGGGAGCCTCGCGCTGGGTCTGGGGATCATGGCGGTGATCACCGCCATCAATTACCGGGGGGCGAAGTCAACCACCGCCTTCCAGGACACGATGACGATCATTCTGCTGGTCGCCTCCGGGATATTCATCGTGGCCGGTTTGGCGTTCGGCGACGTGGCCAACCTGAAACCACTATTTGTGAAAGGCAGTTCTGGGTGGGCGCTGGCCGGGATTCTCACCGTCCTGACTACCACGCCCTTCTGGTTCGCCGGGTTTGACACGATCCCCCAGGCAATGGGCGAAGTAGAGGAGTCGGCACGCCTGCGCCTCATCCCCCGCGTGATCGTGCTCGCCATTTTGCTGGCCCTCGTGTTCTATTGCCTCGTCATCCTCACCGCCGCGATGAGCATGCCTCGAGTTGATCTGCTCGCCGCGGACTTGCCCGTGGCGGCGGCGTTGGAATCGGCCTTGCACTCCGTCTTTTTCGGCAAGCTCGTACTGTTCGCCGGACTCTGCGGCCTCCTGACCACCTGGAATGCGATCTTTTTCGCGGCGACGCGGCTGCTGTTTTCCCTCGGACGAGGCGACATGATTCCCCAGGCCTTCGGCCGGGTCCACCAGCGCTTCGCGTCACCGGCCGTCGCCGTGCTATTTGTCGGGATCCTCGGTGGCCTCGGGACATTGCTGGGTCGCAACGCCATTCTGCCCATCGCCAGTGCCAGCACCACGATGCTGACGGTGGTGTTTCTTATCGTGAGTCTCGGCGTCATCCGCTTGCGCAAGACAAAGCCGGACCATGTTCGTCCATTTCGTGTGCCCGGAGGCAATGTGCTGCCCTATCTGGCGGCAGCCGCGGCGTTTGCAACGTTCGGCCTGTCCCTCTATGAGCCAGCCAAGAACGCGAATGGCGCGATGCCGGTTGAGTGGGTGCTTCTGCTGATTTGGCTGGTACTCGGAATTCTGTTCTGGGGAGCCGCATCGAAAATGCGTCGCGAAATGAGTGACGATGAGCGGCGGGCGCTGCTCCTCGAGCAATGATCCGGTCACGGCACGAGACATGGTGCCGTGGAACGCCGCCTGGGAGGGGCGCCCGTAGCGCTGATTCATAGCCACGGAATCCACGGAAACCACGGAAGCCCAGCACCCCACCCGGATTGTGGTTTCCCCCCCCACCTCCTCCGGCTTTCTTCCTCCGCGTTGACGATCCACCTCGTGGGGGAGGCGGGGAACCCAAATTCAGGGAGGGGGGCGGGGGTCCGTGTTTTCCGTGGATTCCGTGGCCAATCTGGGGTGGAGTGGGATGGCGCTTCGCCGACCCGGGCCTTGCGGCGCTAGCCTTTTTCAGCACCCTGCTACTATTCTTGATCACCAGTGAAACTGACGCCGCGCCCAGCTGGTGCGAGCTACCATCATGAGGAGTGAGACCGATGATCACGACGAGACGAGATTTTGTGAAGGTGAGCGCAGCGACGGTGGGCGCCCTGAGCCTAGGGTTGGGGGGCTGCAGCTCAGGTGATCAACCCCGTCCCCTTCGCATCTTGATCTTGGGTGGCACCGGATTCATCGGGCCGCACATGGTACGGTACAGCCTGTCCCGGGGCCACACGATCACGCTCTTCAACCGTGGCCGCACCAACACCCATCTCTTTCCCGATGTCGAGAAGCTCAAGGGTGATCGCGACGGAGACCTGAAGTCCCTCGAGGGGCGGGAGTGGGACGTCGTTATCGACAACTCGGGTTACGTAACGAGGCACGTTCGCGATTCGGCCGAACTCCTGAGTAGCGCCGTGGGTCAATACCTCTTTATCTCGTCGGTGTCGGCGTACGCGGATTTCCTGACGCCGAACTTCAACGAGGACTATGCGCTGGGGACCATGGACGACCCCACCAACGAAGACCCGTCCAAGTACTACGGTCCCCTCAAGGTGCTGTGCGAGCAGGCGGTGCAGGAGGTCTACCAGGACCGCGCCACGATCGTGCGGCCCGGATACATCGTGGGACCGGGCGACTCCACCGACCGGTGGACCTACTGGCCCGTTCGGGTCGACCGGGGTGGCGAGATGATCGCTCCCGGCACGCCGAGTGATCCCATCCAATTCATCGACGCTCGGGATCTCACGAGTTGGGCCGTCCGGTTGCTCGAGCAGGAAACCAACGGCGTGTTCAACGGCGTGGGGCCTGCGACGCGGATGGAGATGGGGGAGATGTTAGAGGGGACGCGCAGCACGACCGGCGCCGAGGCCGAATTCACCTGGGTCGCCGCGGATTTCCTCAGCGACCATGCCGCCAGCTTTCCGATCTGGAACGCGCCGAGTGGCGAGCGCGCCGCTCTCCATCAGGTGGACGGGAGTCGTGCTCTCGCCGCCGGCCTCACGCACCGGCCGTTCGCCGACACGGTACGGGATACGTTGGAGTGGTGGAAATCGCAAGATGAGGAGCGGCGGTCTCAGATGCGTGCCGGTCTGCGCGTCCCGCCGGATCTCGGCCGTGGCCCGGCCTCGATGGAGACGATGGCCCCACACGAGGCAAGATTGCTCGAGGCGTGGCACTCGCGAACGGCCTAACATGGGGAATGGCGCCATGAGGCCCCTTTGCCGAAATCTCATGGTTGTGGGCCTGGGCCTGACGGCCGTTGCGCCATCGAGCATCAAGCACGCGGCCTACGGAAGCTCTCTTCTGGCATGGGCTCAGTCAGAATCGACCGGTGGGACAACCCAAGGTCTCACCGCGCGCGAGGTCCTGAATCGTACCCTCGCCGCCATGGGCGGACGGGAGGCGCTTGCCCGGGTCACCACTCTCGTCGCCGAGGGGGAGGTGGAAGTCCTTGGCGGGTTCCCTGGGACCTATCGGAAGTGGGCGAAATCGCCCAACAAGATGAAGACGCATTGGGATATTCGGTACATCGACGAGGAGCGGGCGTTCGACGGGCGCGACGGGTGGGAGCGACACGCCAAGGCCCGCGAGCTCGTCGGCCGGGACTTGGAACGCCTGGAACGTAGTGCCCTCTTCTTCCCGTTGCTCGCGTATGACGACGCCGATCTGCCAGTCGAGCTCGGACACGACCGGCTGGACGGCGCCGACGTCTACGTATTGACCTTCACGCCGCGCGACGACCGGCCCGACGCATTCTACGTGGATGCACAGTCGTTTCTCCCCCGTCAAGAGATCCGACACCAGCCATCCGAAGAAGGCATCGTGCCACTCACCATCTCCTACGACGACTACCACAGCGTCGATGGGATCACACTTCCATACTCGATATCGGAGCAGCGGCCCGATTTGGGCCTGAACATTCGCATCGACGAGTACCGGCTCAATGTACCCGTCGATGACGAGCTCTTCGCCCACCCGCTGCGCGCTCGGTGGGATGAGCCCTACGAAGTAAGCCTGTCCACGATACCGAGGAATGTGTACAAGGAACGTGACGGAATGGCCGACGATGGCTGGCGCCGGTTCTGGGGCATCCCGTTCCCACCCACCGAGAGCTGGCTGTTCAACGTGGTGGTGAATGAGCGACACGGCCGCCACATGACCCCCAAGGCCACCACGCTGGAATTCTACGCGGGATCAACGCGAGTGAAGACCGTGTCGATTGCTGCGGATGCGCTGCACACGCTCGAGACGTACCCCGTTACTCGCTACTCCCCGCAAGATGAGATCTACGACTTCCGCCATCACTTCTCTGAACCCGCTACGCTTGCCATCGATCGGATCGTGTACACGCTGGAGGTGGCGTCGCCGGCTGGGGAGACCTCGCGCGCCAGCGTCGAGATTCCGTTGTCATACTACGAACCAAAAGCCGATTTCATCTTTCCCATCAAGGGAAACTTCATCGCCACGACCGGCCACGAATTCTACGAGCTTGGCCACAAGTACGAATGGAGCCAGCATTACTCGTACGACATCGTGGGGCTCGGCCCCAACTTCGAACTGGCCCGAAACGACGGTGCGGCGAGCGCGGATTTTTATACGTTTGGGACCCGCGAGATTCTGGCTACCGCGGACGGCGTTGTGGTGTTTGCCCGGAACGACGTGCCCGACGGCCGGGTGCCCCGCGAGTACCTGAAGATGGAAGACGGATTGACCGCCATCGGCGGAAACATGCTCATGATCGACCACGGCACCGGCGAGTTCAGTCTCTTCGCCCACATGCGCCTCGGCACGGTCCGCGTCAAGAAAGGCGACCGCGTGCGGCAGGGTGATGTGCTCAGACTGATGGGAAGCTCCGGCAGCCCAGGAGCGCCCCACGTGCATTACCAGCTTCAGGCGGACAGCGCGTTGTTCGGAGCCGATGGGCTCCCGGTGAAGTTCGGCAATGTGGAACTGGTGGGATGGGGGCGGCGCGGCAAGGTGGAGTCGCCGCGCCGGGGTGCCTACATGAGGGCGAATTGAGCGATGAGTAGCGGGTTGCGACGTCGACTCCGTCTTCTCGGCATGACGGTGGCGGCGTGCACCCAGCCCTCCTCCTCCCCCCTCCCCCCTCCCTGGGGAGGAGGGAGGAGGGAGGAGGAAGGGCTGGTGGCGGGTTCGCATCCAATCCGCAAGACCTCGTGCGCTGGGCCAAGACTTTCTATGGGGGGCAAGCTCTGGACACACCGTATCTGGACGACCTACTCGAGGCCAGACCCCGAACGAGCGAAGCTCGTTACGGCCTGGCCGTGGGGATCAGGGAGACTCCGTTCGGTCTGTCGTACGGCCATGGTGGATCGATACCCGGATACCGGAGTAGCGTGGCCTACTATCCGGAGCACAAAGTCGCGGTTGCGATCCAGGTGAACACCGGTGCAACCGCCGTGAGCCAAGCTTTGGGACAGTACATGCTTGCCCTCGCCCGAGTAGTGATCGAACGCAGCATGTGATCGCGATTTCTTTCACGGAGTCGTTCCAGCATGACGGTGACAGTGCCAAATCCATCGACCAGAATTGAAGGGGCGTACCAGGCTCGTACGCCCAAGTCTCGAGCCCTGTACGAGCGGGCGCTGCGATGCATGCCTGGTGGGGACACCCGGACTGGGACCTTCTTTCTTCCATACCCGCTCACCATCGAGCGCGGGTTCGGATGTCAGGTAGAAGACGCCGACGGCAACGACTACCTCGATTTCCACAACAACTACTCCTCACTCGTGCTTGGACACGCGCACCCCAAGGTCGTGGAGGCCATAACAACACAGGCCGCGCTGGGCACCGTTCATGGAGCGTCGTCGGCGCTGCAGTCCGCGGTCGCCGAAACCGTTGTCGAGCGTATTCCGTCCGTGGAGTGTGTGCGCTTCGCCAACTCCGGGACCGAGGCCGTGATGACCGCCGTTCGCGCCGCCCGTGCGTTCACCGGGAAAAACACGATCCTCAAAATGGAGGGTGGGTACCACGGGAGCTGGGAGACGGTCGAGGTGAGCGTATTCCCGGGGGCTGATGCGCCGCCGTGGCCGCGCGGAGTCGCCGACGGTGCGGGCCTGTCGCCGGCCATTACCGATGAGGTGCTCGTGGCGCCGTTCAACGATCTGGACAAGACAGCCGAGATCGTGCACACCCATCGAGAGGAACTCGCGGCCATCATCGTCGAACCCATGATGAACGCGGCCGGCATGATCCCGGGAGAGCGGGAGTACCTGCAGGGGCTACAGACGGTGGCCCGCGAGCACCGGATCCCCTTTATTCTCGACGAGGTGGTCACATTTCGACTGGATCGGGGCGGCATGCAGAGGTGGTACGATCTCCAACCGGACATCACCGTCCTCGGCAAGATGGTTGGGGGAGGCCTCCCGGTGGGGGCGGTTGGCGGACGGGAAGCGATCATGGACCAATTCGATCCGCGCAAGCCGGCGTCCCTCTTCCATTCGGGAACGTTCAACGCCAATCCCATGACGATGATCGCCGGTCTGGCGACGCTCGATTTGCTGTCGGCAGAGGCCATCCAGCGCCTCAATGCATTGGGAGATCGTCTGGGGCACGGACTCCAGGCCGCTCTGGATCGCGCCGGCGTCGTCGGCCACGTCACCGGGTTGGGTTCCCTACGCCACGTCCACCTCGCCGAGCCTCCCATCCGGAACTTCCGTGACGCAGTCCGGGCGGATGCAGCGACGTATCGGCAAATCCATTTGGCGCTGCTGGATCGTGGGGTCTTTACCGCGCCACGAGGTTTTTTCTGTGTTTCGACACCGATGACGGAAGACGACGTAGACCGCGGAGTCGCCGCATTCGGCGACGCCTTGGACGCCGTACGATCCGACATCGTGTGATCACTCTTCCGTAGCGCGTGAATCACCGCGCAATCGCATCACCGCGCAATCGCATCACCGCGCAATCGCTTGATCTCCTCCAGGGCCTCAACGTCCGCCGCATCCAGAGGGCGGTCCGTCTGCTTGCTCGCAATGAGGTCGTCGATCCCGACGAGCGGGATCTGGACTTCGTCGATTTCCACAACCGACGAGCGGGGCGCCACCTGCTCGTACTTCACGCTCCAGGCGACGGTAAAAATGTCAACCGCCGGATCGTCGCCGATCACGGTAATGGGTCGCTCGAGGATTCCCTCGGCCGTCCATTCCCGTGCGAACGCGTAACCGATCCCTTCCAGCGCCTTGAGAACATTGCGAACATTGGGGAGTGTCCGCTCGATCAGGATGTCGACGTCGGTCGTCGCGCGGACATACCCATGGAGGATGCACGCCACGCCGCCGATCACCAGGTAGTGCACCCCTGCCTGGTTGAGCGCCGCGCAAACCTGCGCCGCGATGGCCCTCGGTCTTACCCCCCTATCCGACGTGCCCTCTTCCATTGGTAGTAGTCCTCGTACGAGTCAAAGCCGATGATCTGTTGACGGCGTCCACGACCCTGAGACTGGAGCGCCAAGCGCCCCAGCTCTTCTGCTCGATGCAGGCGCGCGGCGGGCGACAGCGCGAGCTCGGCGGCAAGGTGGCGGCGTCGAGCCTCGGCAACCTCGGCTTCTGCATAGGGGTGGGGGGCTGCTTCGCGCACCGCGCGCCGTCGGGGTTCAGCAGATTGGTCCGCGGACGCGGTACGATCGACATCGTAGTCGCTTTGCAGGTGCCGCCGCAACGCCTCCGCCACCACCCAGCTGCGTGAGCGCTCCAGCTCTCGGGCCCGGCGGTCGGCTGCGGCCACCAACGAGCCAGGTACAGTGACCGAGATGCGAGCGAGGGCCATGGTATCCTCCTACTGAGTATTACTAAGTATTACCATACTAGAACAACGCTACCGGGTCGTCAAGTCGAGCCTACGTCCACCGAATGACACCGATGCGGAAGACGACGTAGACCGCGGAGTCGCCGCGCTCGGCGACACTTTGAACGCGGTACGATCCGACATCGTGTGATCACTGTTCGCCGGATCGGGAGGCGATTGGACCCGATATTGGGTGTCTCATGTGCGCCTGAAAGTGTGATGTTGCATTCGCCGCGGATCTGCCTCATTATTTCAAATCGAGTACCTCAACGACTATCGCTCCTGGCGGTGCGGGGTCTTTGGTCGACACCTTCCTCTACTTTGCCAAGCCAGCTGCCTCACTTCAGACACGAAGGCGTTGAGGGACTCCGCGTCGGTCGCTTCGATCTCGGCATCAGTTCGTCCTGCATCGTGTATCGACTCGGCTCCACCGTTATCGATACCGGCCCCCCGAACCAATGGCTTGCGGTCCGGCGGTTTCTGAAGGAGCGAGCGGTCGAGCGAGTGCTGATCACCCACCACCATGAGGACCATAGCGGCAACGGTGCCCGACTACAGGCCGAGATGAACGCCGCGGTCTTCATGCCGTCCAGCGGCCGGGATTTCATGATCCGGGGTTTCCCACTCCGCGCGTACCAGCGCATCGTATGGGGTACGCCTGACCGCTTCGCCCCCGAGCCGGTGCCGGTGGAGATCGAACTCGACGGTGGCTACCGCCTCCGAGCCATTGATGCGCCCGGACACTCACCGGACATGACGTGTTACCTCGAGCCCGAGCGAGGATGGCTCTTCACGGGCGATCTCTATGTCGCTAGGAAGCCGCGTTTTTTTCGGGGAGACGAGAACCTCGCCGACCAGATTACCAGCTTGCGGGCGGTCTTGGATCTCGAGTTCGAGACGGTGTTCTGTGCGCACCGAGGGGTCGTTACCAACGGGCGGCGCGCGGTCGAGGCCAAGCTCGACTACCTTATCTCGCTCCGCGCCGAGGTGCGCGAATTGCATCGCGCTGGGCACTCCATCGCCGAGATCACGCGCTCACTGCTGGGCCGCGAGCCGGTGATGACGTTTATTACGCTCTTCCACTTCTCCAAGCGCAATCTCGTTCGTGCCTGCCTGGAGCCCGACGTTTCCCGGTTACCGGTAACCGGTAACCGGTAACCGGGGTTCATCCGGGATGGGGTGGTATGGCTCGACTCAATCACCCCACACCCTCTCATACACGCGTAGCCAATTCTCGCCGAGTACCTTGTCCAGCTCGGGTTCCGTCCAGCCACGCCCTCGCAGTCCGCCGATCAGGTTGGGCAACATGGAGATATCTTCGTAGCCCTCGACGGTGCGTATCCAGGTCTCACTCAACGAATGAGACGGAAACATCAACGTCTTATCCGGCTCGATCGTCCCTCTCTCCTGTCCCCACACAAAGTCCGGCCCCAAGGCGACGTGATCCACTCCGACCACCCGCTTGGCATGGTCATATTGATCCAGCAAAGCATCCAACGGTGCCACCGGACTGATCGGCCCGTGCCTCTTTGCCGATTCGGGGTTGCGCACGATGAAATCACTGATTGCCGTCAGGCCGATCACACCCCCGGTGCGGGCAATCGCTTCGGCGAGTCTGTCGGAGATGCACCGCATATTGGCGTTGAGAGCAGCGAAGTTCGTGTGAGTGCATACGATCGGCACGCCGGTCGACATCTCGATGGCGTCGAGACTGGTTCGTTCCCCGGTGTGCCCTCCGACGTCGAGCACGATCTTGTGCTTGTGAATCTCTTCGACCAGACGCCGGCCCGCACGAGTGAGCGGCACCGAATGGTTCAGGCAGCCGCTGCCAAAGACATTGTAAGTGTTGTAGCACAGGCCCTGAATGCGAAGACCCAGGCCCTTGAGGGCTTGCAAGGCCGGCGCGAGCAGGCCCAGGCTTCCCAGTGGTGCGGCGGCCATGGCTTCCTCCAACCCGTCGCCGTACATGCCGCCGGCCGCCTGAGCCCCGAGCACGAACGAGATCTTGCCGTCGCGATGGGCGTGCCGGATGTCGCGCACGGTCGTGGCGATCACGGCTTCTTCGGAATGAGCGTCGACAAAGCCGTAGAGGGCCGCGTAGCTGTCGAGTCGCATCCGGGTCGTGTGGACACAGTGCGCGCCGCCCTCGCGCATCAAGCCCAGAAACCCATCCTTGATCGTCGACGCATCCAGGCCATCCACGACCAATCGATCCTGTTGGCCGCGCTCCGATCGCGCCGTTGCCGAGCCGACCAGGGCAGAGCTTGACGCCCCGATGGCGGTAACGCTGGTTACGAATTCTCGTCGGGTGATTGACATGACAGCTCCTGATTAGCACGGTGGAGGCAAACGCGGTTTGTACCGGTGTATTGGCATCTGGCGACACTGCCGCATCGAAATGTGCCGCTCAAACTCGACATAACTGTCACGTCCAGTCTTGGCTAGTACAGATCAGTCGATCCCCAAGATGGCGGCTCGGAGTTGTCGCGCTGCCGCTGACGCCGCGGGATCCACCGCGAGCCTCCTCCCCTGCCCCACTTCGCCCGAAAGCGTCAGCCCCAGCGGGGCATGCACCAACTCGGGCGAGAGCGGCTCGATGCCCCGCACGAACCTCTCGAAGATCCAGCCGAGATTCCGACCGGCGATTTCACTGGCAACGGCCTCGACGTCGTGTGAGGTCATCCTCCGCTGCGTCACGCCAAAGCGGGCATTCAACTCTCGCATCAGGTGATCGATCGTCTGCTCACCGCTCGTCGCGCGACGCAACTCGATGTCCAGGAGAACGCCAACCCACATCCCCCCTCCGTAGATGAGATTATAGAAGCGGCTTTTCTCACGTCCGGCGATTGTCATCGCCCGATCCCCGACTTGCGCCTGGTATTTGTCCCACATCTGCCCCATGTAGCTCAACTGCACGGCGGGCCGAAGGAGACCGCGCCGGCCGCCGATCATCATCGTTAGATAATCGGACATCCCCTCGCCGAACCACTGTTCTTTTGGTGTGTCGGGGTCACGGATCGTATTTCCAAGCCACATGTGTAACAGCTCGTGGATGAGCACAAACGCCCACATGCCACCGACATCGTCTCGAGGATGCGTTTGCAACAGGACCACCATCCCGTTTCCCATACCGGAACCACCCATCCCACTCTGCCAAGAGGACGGTCGCGTTGCCACGATCGCGTACCGGCCGCCCGGTGTCCCACCGAAGATGTTGCGCGCCTCTTCGAGCGCCTCGGTGAATGGCCCAACCATGTGGTCGATCGCGTCCGGCAGGTCGTGCGCAACACCGACATCCAATGTGATCCGACCTACCGCGGCGCGGCGCGTTTGGTGGGTGCCAACCATCATGCCCGCGTTGAGCAGTTCGTACCGCGTCTCCGCAACGAACTCGAGAGGATGATCAGCGACCGATGCCAGTGGCGTAGTGACGCGCCAGCCATCGGGCAGGTCGAACCGGATGATCCCCTTCCGTACTTCTGGAGGCACGACCAGCGCGACCCAGTTGCGAAAGAACACGCTCTGTTCTCGAACCAAGGACGCCTCGGCCCCGTGAGGAGGCCATTGGTACTCGTCGTGCTCGAGCCGAACCCTATAGGACAAGTGGATCCAGTCGGGGAGGTCACCGCTCAGCGACCATTGCTCCAGCTTCGCTCCGGTCGACCAGATCGCATCCGACTTTACCCATTCAACGGACTCGCCGTCGGGGTCGGTGATCGTCAGATCATCGATCTGATCGCGCCACCGCTTGCCCTTGGGTGTTCCCCTCCACCACCCGATGCTCAGCAGGGGTTCGTTGATCGGCACATCCGCCTCGACGTGCAGGATATGCTTGGCGTTCTCGTCGATGCGGATTTGGTAGATGGCTGTTGAGCTCTCCTGGGTGACGGCGGAGCGGGGCCCACGATGAAGACACCCGAGCAGAGTGCCAATGAGGGCGAGTGGTGGCAGCACCCGCGTCAATCGTTGCTGCATTACTTACCCCCTGGGATTCCTGAGGCGTTCGAGCGGTCGCGTCGCGTTGGTGTTTTCCGGTTTCAGACCGAGAGACTTCTCATAAAATTCGATTGCCTTGCCATTCTTTAGGCGGAACCGGATGGCTTCCCTACGTGGCCGCCTAGCTGGTTCTTTGATCCCTTCGGCAGAGAGATCTGCGGGAGGGGTTTTCAGGCGGACGAGAAGGTCAGGCACTGCGTTTTGGCCCCGCGGGTCACGGTCTTAGAATACTGGTTCGGGTCTTAGACGGCCAGAGTCCTGGGAATTCAAAACGCCAGATGCCCAACACTAACATCTCTCCACCCTGGAGAGTGGGGTGGAGGTTGGTAGTTGAGCCAAGCTGGTAGTGCTCTTGCGGGCCTATGTACCTCGCTTCATTGTCATGGTGATCGGTGGGCCTCACCGATGGAGAATCATTTGCGGGCGGGTCACATTCGGCGCACAAGGTGGGAGGGTGAGCCTTATGGATGTGCAAGTAATTTTTGGGCTTCAGTTTGTCATGAGCCTTGTTGTGTGGGGCCTGATCGCAAAGTGGTGGTTGGCTCCCTGGTTAGAGAAAATGTCACAACACCAAGCTCTTCTCTACCTGACCCTGCCACATGCATTTCGGTATATGGGAATGGTATTCCTTGTCCCCGGAGTCGTTGCACAACCGCTGCCAGACGCTTTCGCCACACCTGCCGCCTACGGGGACTTGGCTACGGGTCTGCTGGCGTTGCTGGCGCTCATCGCGCTGCGCGCTGGCTGGACTTGGACGTTGGCGTTGGTCTGGCTCTTCAACATTGTCGGCACGGTGGACCTTCTAGCAGGTTGCGGAAAAAGTCGGGTAATGGACGATAGCATCGCGAGCCGGAAGTTCTTATCGTAGAGGGACCTCGATGGGAGTGCCACGATGCGCGGGAACAAGACGAATCAGTCGGCGCTGTTCAGCTATATCAGTGCGGAGGATCGGGTGCCCTCCGACCATCCGTTGCGCGCCCTGCGGGCGCTGGTGGACCCGGTGTTAGCCCGGCTCTCGCCGCAGTTGGACCGGCTGTACGCGCGGCGGGGCCGGCCGTCGATTCCCCCGGAACATTTGTTACGCGCGTTATTGCTGCAGGTGGTGTATACGATCCGGAGCGAGCGGCAGCTGATGGAGCAGCTCGATTACAACATCTTGTACCGATGGTTTGTGGGGTTGAATCTGGACGACGCGGTGTGGGTGCCGACGGTCTTTACGAAGAATCGGACGCGGCTGGTCGAGGGGGGCATCGCGGATGCGTTTCTGGCCGAAGTGTTACAGGAGGCGGAGCGGCGGGCGTTGTTGTCGAATGAGCATTTCACCGTCGACGGGACCTTGCTGGACGCGTGGGCGAGTCAGAAGAGTTTTCAGCCGAAGGCCGGCACCCGCCCGCCAACGGACGATGATCCGGGGAATCCGAGCGTGACGTTTCGCCAGGAGAAACGGACGAATGCGACGCATGCGTCGCGGACGGACCCGGAGGCGCGGTTGACGCGGAAGAGTGGGGGGCAAGGCGCGCAATTGGCGTACTTGGCGAGTGTGTTGATGGATAATCGGCACGGGCTCGTGGTGGCGACCGACGTGACGCAGCCCGGCTACGAGGCGGAGTGTGCGAGTGCGCTGGCGATGGTGGGGAGCTTACCGCCGACGGCCCGGCGTCGGACGTTGGGGGCGGACAAGGGTTATGATCGGTGCGGGTTTGTCGACACGCTGCGGGCGTTGGGCTGGACGCCCCACGTCACGCCGAACGTGCACCGCACGCGGTTGCGGAGCGCGGTGGATGGCCGGACGACGCGCCATCCCAGCTATGCGATCAGTCAACGGCAGCGCAAAAAAGTGGAAGAGATCTACGGGTGGGGCAAGACGATTGGGTTGTTACGCAAACTCCGACATCGCGGGACCCCGCGGGTCGGGTGGGTGTTTACGTTTACGGCCGCGGTCTACAATCTGATGCGGATACGCACCCTGACCCTGGCCGGAGGCAGCCCCTGATGGGGCAGTGTAGGCCGCATTCGTCACGCCGACCGCACCGCGGGGGCGGTAATAGGGGACCGCACGCTGGTACACCGTCGTGTTACCCGGACAAACGCGGCTCACCATGAATTTTTCCGCAACCTGCTAAACGCTTTGCGCCATCAGAACGTGGTATCGCACTTCGGAGCAGCTTGGTACATCCCGACATTGCTCGTGCCACTACTCCTGGTGACTCACTTCATGATTTTTGCCCGGCTGCTCAGACGAGGGCGCTGAGTCAAGTTGTAATCGGTAGTTTGGCCCCCTGTTCGGCCGTGGTTACAAGGCGACTGCAAATGGAAATGCAAATGGACGTTCTCCCAGTCATCGTGAAGCCCCACCTCAGGGTCGTGTTCCTGCCGTGGCAGTGGCTCGACAAGGATCGCTCATGACGGGTCAATCCTCAACTGGACTGGTTGGTAAAGTGGTCATCGTCACAGGGGCGGGACAAGGAATCGGCGAGGCCATCGCTAAGCTCTTTGCGACCGAAGGGGCACTCGTCGTGGTGAACGCCCGAACTGACGCCCACGTGCAGCGGGTGGTGAGCGATATCACGACCTCCGATGGCACCGCCCACGGCATCATCGCCGATATCGGTAGCCCGGAAGCCGTGCAGACAGTGGTTCAGGGTACGGTGGAGCGGTTCGGGGCCATCGACGTCCTGGTGCACAACGCCGGAATTTTTCCGTTCCAACCGCTGGAGGAGATGGAAGACCGTGACTGGAACCAGGTCTTGGAGGTGAACCTGACGAGTGCCTTTCGCTTTACGAAGGCATGCGCGCCCCACATGAAGGAGCGAGGCAGCGGGCGCGTGTTGTTTACGTCATCGGTGACGGGGAACCGGAGCGGCGTGGCTGGTCTGGCCCACTACGGGGCGTCCAAGGCCGGGATCAATGGCCTCATCCGCGCGGCCGCGATGGAACTGGCACCGTACGGGATCACCGTCAATGGGGTGGAGCCGGGGCTCGTGCTCACTCCCGGTGCAGAGGGGGTGACGACGCCGGAGGAACGAGACGCGATGGCGCGCTTCGTACCACTCCAACGCTGGGGCACGCCGTTGGATATCGCACACGCCATGCTCTATCTCGCGAGTGAGGGGGCGGGATACGTCACCGGCCAGACCATCGTCGTCGATGGTGGTGCCGTCCTGCCGGAAAACGGGGTGTTCATGATGTGAGCGGCACGTCAACAGGTGTTAACGCTGGGACACCACAGGCATTTTAGAGGTTCGGCGCATCAGCTCCGAACTGGTTTCCCGCTATTTCAGACCAAGAGTGTAAATGAGGCTCGGTCACGCCAACTCGATGAAATCGTCGCCGTCTCCTTCACTTTCCTAGAGCACTTTCGCTACGGCGGGATGGTAGTCGTCGAGCCGCTTTCTTTTCTGCCGTAATTAGCTGTGTCACTCTAGGCCTCGTGAGTTGTCCTGCCGCCAAGGACGGTTCGTACGACTCTTATGTCCATGATGTTGTCAGGATCGACGTCGTGCGGGTCTTTTTCGAGTATCACAAGATCGGCCAGCTTGCCGGCGGTCAATGAGCCCTTGACGTTCTCGTCGAATGCCGCATATGCCCTGTTCATCGTGCAGATACGCATTGCCTCGGAGACACTTATTCTCTGCTTCGGGCCCCACACACGGCCCTGGACATCCTTGCGCGTCACCATGCTTTGAATCGCCATCATCGGCTCGTACGGACCGGGCGTGTAATCCGACGCAGGTGCCACAGGAATGCCGGCATCGAGAAAACTGCGGTGTGCGAACATCCATTGCATTTTTTCGAAACCGTACTCGACCCACTTGTTGCCGTGGAAATGCACGTATGTATAGAAAGGTGCGGGCACCACGCGCGCCGCCTTGATTCGAGCCACGATGCTCGGGTTGACCAGTGAACAATGCTCGATGCGAAAGCGCGGATTGGGGCCTTGCCAGTTTCCTAGTACACGCTCATATGCATCGAGCACCATCTTGATGGCGACGTCGCCGTTCGCATGTATGGCAATTCGGAAGTTGTGCGCAACAGCATCGTCGACCGCTGCGTCAATTTCCTCCTGACTCATCGTCAGTATCCCGTAGTCATCCGGACGGCCTTCATAAGGCGTGCTCATGCTCATGGTGCGCTCCGATGCCGATCCATCGGCGCCATACTTGACCGCACCGATGCGGATCATGTCATCGCCAAATCCGGATGCGACCCCTGCCTCCTTCAATCCTTTGAAGGTCGCACTTTCCCCGCCCGGCATGAAAGAAACCCGAAAATAAAGCTCATCAGCCGCCCGGGCGTCCTGATGAGGTATTGTCAAATGTTGTGGATCGGTGAGTGATCAAGCGGCGACCTTCCGATCCGTGTTCTCTTTGTCAGTTTCCTGCATACCATCTTTGAATTGTTCTCCTGCCAACACCAGGGGGAGAAGTTCTGGAGCGTTGAGTTTCCGCCAACGTTGCTGCGCCATCTCCAACAGCTTGAACGCCATCGTCAGCCCTTTGCTCCGCGAGCCCGCTCCCTTGGTCACGCGCTGTCGTAACCGGACCGTCGCGAAGGCAGACTCGATCACGTTCGTCGAACGGATATGTTTCCAATGCTCGGCCGGAAAATCAAAATGGCTGTACAGGTGCTCCTGGTCCCGCGTGAGCGAGGCGACCGCCTTGGGATACTTGGCCGCATACGCGGTGGCGAAACGCTCGACCAGCGCCTCGGCCTCCGCACGCGACTCCGCATACATCATCTCGCGCAACACCCGCTTCGCCGCCGGCTGCAAACGTTTCGGAAGCTTGTCCAACACGTTGGCCATCCGGTGCACCCAGTCGCGCTGCTGCCGCGTCGCCGGCCACACCTCCCGCACCGCTGCCCAGAACCCCAACGCGCCATCCCCAATCGCCAGCACCGGGGCCCGCATCCCCCGACGCTTCAGATCGCGCAACACCGCCAACCAGCTCTCCGTGCTCTCCCGATAGCCGTCCTCCACCGCGATCAGCTCTTTCGTCCCATCCGCCCGGGCGCCCAGCATCACCAGCGTACACAGCCGGTCGGCCTCGAGGCGAATGTTGAAGTGGATCCCGTCGACCCAGACGTACACATACTCCCGATCACGCAGATCACGCTGGCGAAACGCCTGGTATTCCCCCTCCCACGCCGCCGTCAATCGCGTGATCGTCGTCGGGGACAAGCCTGATGCGTCCTCACCCAACAAGATCGGCAACGCCTCGCGAAAATCTCCCGTCGACAGACCGCGCAGATACAACACCGGCAAGACCTCCGCCACCTTCGGCGACCGCCGCATATAGGGAGGCAAAATCTTGCTCGTGAACTGCGCCCGCATACGACGGTCATGCACCCGTGGCGCGGTCACCGTGACCGTACCAGCACCCAGCGTCACCTTGCGGGGACGGGCTTTGCCATTGCGCACCACCAGGGCGCGGCCCTCTCCGTCTCGCTCAATCCGATATCGCTCGACATACTCGGTCACTTCCGCGTCCAACGCACTCACCAGCATCCGCCGAGCTCCCTCTCTGGCAAGCTCGTCCAGGTCTGCGAACAGTCCGTTCCCTTTGCTCTCAGACGCATTCTCTATTATCCTCAACATCGGTGGCGTGTCCTTTCTCCGGTCGTCACAACCGGATCTCGTGTACGTTTCAACTGACTACACGAAAGGATACGCCGCCTTTCTCATTCCTCCAATCCACAACTTTCGAAAATAACTCTTCCCAAATCCCAAAGGTGCGGCTGCTGCCGATGACCTCAGGAATTTCCTACGCGTAAGCTGACCCATTTCTTACTCCAGTCCGGAGCCATCCTCCGAATAAATCACCCAGATTTTTGTGACACTGTTAGTGTCGCTCACGTCCATCCATTCTTTGGGAATAGTGACGGCTTCGCCGGCACGTCTGTCTTTTCATTGCTATGAGCTCGAGCAGCGACAGGGAAGTACCGACGGCGAGGCTCATGGCCGCACCATTCATGATATCGCGACGTGAAATTCTCTACACTCCATAGGACTGCTCTGTCGCAGGCTGGGCACGTATCAGGGTTCCAGCTTCACCTGCAAGGCAATGTTGTTCAGCGACATGTAGTCAAGCAAACTGCGCATCCACAGTAGAATGCCAAGCATTTCAAACAGGTCCTCGGTGCCCGCGATAACCAAATACAGGAAGTTTTTGGAATCTAGCTGAGCTGTAGTGTAGTAGTACGCCCCGACGAGCTCTAGGCCAACAGCACCCGTGATGAAGACAGCGCCGGCCACGAGGAACTTCGTTGCGGGCCGAGGCCACAGGTGTCTCAGAAAGGGCCAGTAGACGAACGCTAGGATAATAACCAGCACGGCGTACACAGCAGTCCACTGCCCAGTCACGAGGCCAAAAGTAGAGACATGCGATCTCATGAACAGACTAATTTTCTCGTGGATCGAGCTTGCCTCATCAGCCGATAAAAAAACAAATATACCGGCCAGTCCCAACCAGTGTCGTGCGAACCGGTCGAGTCGCACAAACTTCTCCCTGGCGATTGCAAATAAGAGTAGCGCAGAAAACGCCAGGGCAAGCGTGGAATACCAAGTGGAGAAGCTCTGCTCCGAATCCAGCCGAAAGAGCGGCATCAGTCCAAATACGTAGTCGTGACCGAAAGCGACGTTGATCCAAGAGAAGAACAGGTGTGCGGCAAAGAAGAAGAGAATCAGACCGAGCAGGAAGATCGTGAACTTGCGTATGGAGAGTTTCACTACGTTTGACTTGTTCCTTTCCATCCCAAGTATTGCCCTTGGTACTGGAGGCGTCCAGCCGCTGGGATAAGGGTATCCCGCGGGCGCTCATATGCCGGGAACGGCACGATTCGTACCACGGCTCGGCTGTTTGCCGGCATGCGGGACGGTGCATGGGGATCCCAGGGCACCAGTGCATGCATTCCTGCACCTGAAACGGTCACCGCCGCGCGTGGTTGTGGCATCTCTTGTGATCGCATTAGCTTGACAAGTGGATCCAGTCGGGGAGGTCACCGCTCAGCGACCATTGCTCCAGCTTCGCACCGGTCGACCAGACCGAGTCCGCCTTTACCCATTCAACGGGCTCGCGGTCGGGGTCGGTGATCGTCAGATCCTCGATCTGGTCGCGCCACTTCCTTCCCTTGGGCGTTGACCTCCACCACCCGGTGCTCAGCAATTGTTCGTTGATCGGCACCTCCGCCTCGACGTGCAGGATATGCTTGGCGTTCTCGTCAATGCGGATTTGGTAGATGCGTCTGACGCTATTGGTTATTTCGTTCTGCCTCCAAAAACAGTGACAGGATCTGCGCCGGCACGTTCCGCCATCCGGCACCACTGATGTTGGAGGTGATGGCTAGCGCGATGCCCTCTTCGGGCAGGAGACCCAGCCAACTGTTCCCGCCGACCGACCCACCACCGTGCGTTGCCCGTTGGACACCGGAAACGCTCCCGACGCCAAAACCGAATCCGTAACCCGTGTCTTCACCACCGGCGTCTTTTTGCGATGTCCACAGCCACTTCAGCGTTTCCGGTTTCAAGAACCCGTCGAGCATGAGCGCGTTCGCAAACTTGAGCAGATCTTCGGGGGTGGAGAGAAATCCCCCACCACCCCACTTGTAGCTATTGTCCACGTAGGGGGCGTTGACGATCACCCCATCATCCTCTCGTTGGTAATAACCAGTTCGCCCGACGATGATGCTGTCGGTGTAATCGGCAACGGTGTTTCGCATCCCCAGAGGGCGAAACACTCGCTCGCGCATAAAGGGAAGGAAATCAGCGCCCGACGCACGCTCCATCACAGCACTGATCAAGTTCCACCCGTAGCTGGAGTACGAGAACTCCGTTCCGGGCGGGGTTTTGAGCGTGTCGTCCTTGAAGATCTCGAGCCCTTCTCTCACGGAAGCATATCGGCGACTACTGAGGAACTCGTCCTCTCCACTGTAATGCCGAACGCCCGCCAGATGTCCACCAAGCAGCCTCGTCGTGATCGTCCCTTTGCCTTTCTCCGGAAAGTCGGGCACATATTGCTGAATCGGCGCATCGAGATCCAACCGTCCTTCTTCGACGAGGAGCGCGGAGCCGACCGCTGTCAACGGTTTGCTGACGCTTCCGATTCGGAACTTCGTCACAGGGGTCACTGGCACCTGGCCTTCGACATTCGCGAATCCGAAACCCTCCGACCACACGATCTCCCCAACTACCGAGACGGCAATCGAGATTCCCGGAACGTTGTTCGCACGCCGGACTGAGTCCACCATGAACCGAGCCCTTTCGATCGTCTCCGCCCACTCGCCACCATGCGGTGCTGTCGCGTACTGAACGTCCTGCGCGACGAGGAGCGCGGGAACCACAACCGTGACGGCGGCAAACGTTGCTATTCTGATGGTTTTCATTTCCTGTCCCTGTTTCTTTCGCGTAACGTAACACCCTGCCCACAAGGGTCTTTGCGATGGTGTTTGAGATCGTGCGAGAGGCAGATGGTGGCCATGCCGTCTTCGCCCAGGTGGCGTTCGAGCTTGTAACGGTCGGCGAGGGCGGTCGAGAGCCCGGCTGTGATCTCAGGCATAGGGCTAAGATGGACCGTCTCTGCTGGTTTGGCGAGGTTTCACCTAGGTCCGCTAAGGAAGACGCAGCAGAACGGTTAGAGAGACGTGACAGTGGTGTCGAGTCCCACCCCGAGCGTCCCAGCGGCGTTTGGGGTTCGCGTTTGAGATCAGCGTTTAGGGCAGGCGGATGGTCCTCATGTCGGGCACAACTTCCTGAAGCGGAACACCGGCCGTAGTATGTTGAGTACAGTCGAGGTGACCCTCACCACCGAATCGGCCCGAAGTCGTCACCGACCACAAGGAGGCCTCATGGCTTCACGAATGCTTCGCACATGTTTGCTCATGACGATCGCGCTCGTGATCGTCACGCCCGTGCCCATCATCTCGCAGACCCCCGCGGTGGCCGCGTCGACCGCGACTGCGGCGTCGTACGATGGGGACCTAGCCAGCCACCCGCGCGTCACAGAGGCCCTCGATCTCCTCGAGCTCTGGCTCGAAGCGTACCGGGCGTACGAGCGTATCCCGGGCATCTCGGCGGGCCTCGTACACGATCAGGAGCTGATCTGGTCGAAGGGCTTCGGCTATGCGCACCGCGAGACGCACTCGCCCGCCAGGCCCGCCACGATGTACAGCATTTGCTCCATCAGCAAGCTCTTCACGAGCATCGGCGTGATGCAGCTCCGCGACGGGGGGCAACTGCGCCTCGACGATCCCATCACGAAGCACGTCACGTGGTTCGACATCGGCGGACGGGACCCGAACGCTCCGCCGATCACGGTCCAGAACCTCCTCACCCACTCGTCCGGGCTGCCGCGCGAGCCGGACCTGCCGTACTGGGACAGAGACAGCTTCCGGTTCGCCACGCGTGATGAGATCCTCGAGGTCGTGCCGACCCAGGAGATGCTCTACCAGCCGTCGAGCTACCACCAGTACTCAAACCTCGGACTCGTGATGGCGGGCGAGGTTCTGATGGCGCTGTCGGGGCACGAGTGGGGGGAGTACATCACAGAGAATATCCTGGGCCCGTTGGGGATGTCCGACACCTTCACCGAGATCCCTCTCGAGCACCAGGGTGGCCGCCTCGCCAGCGGGTACGGCGCGTGGGGCCGCGAGGGTGAGCGCGAGCTTCTCGATCCGTTCCTCGTTCAGGGGCTCCGCCCGGCGTTCGGCCTGTCGTCGACGGTCGAGGACCTTGCGAAGTTCGCCTCCTGGCAGTTCCGCGCGCACGATTACGAGACTCACGAGGTGCTCGCGCCGAACACCCTCAAGGAGATGCAGCGCGTCCACTGGACCGATCCCGACGGCGAGAGGAAATGGGGACTCGGGTTCTCGATCAGCCACACCGACGGCAAGCCCTTCGTCGGACACGGCGGCAACTGCCCCGGGTACCAAACGCAGTTCCTGACCCAGCCCGATGAGAAGGTTGCGCTCATCGTCATGGCGAACGCGTTGGGCGCCAACACGGGTCGGGTGGCGAGGATCGCCCACGAGATCGTCGGTCCGGTCATCCGCAAGGCGCTGAAGGACGACGGACCGGTCGAGGTTGCCGACCCGTCGCTCGAGAAGTACGTCGGGCGCTACACCCACCCGCACGGCGCCGACATGCAGATCTTACTCTGGGACGGCCAACTCGCCAGCGTCTCGTTCCCGTCGAGCGACCCAGCCGGATCGATCACGAAGTTGGAGCGTGTAGGTGAGCACGCCTTCCGGCCCGTACGCGAAGATGGCCGGCCCACCGACACCTGGAGATTCGAACTCGGACCGGACGGGGTCCCGCTACGTCTGAAGCGGTCTCAGAACTACGTGTTCCGGGTGCGGTAGAGCGCAGAACGGGGAGGGCTACCGCTCGAAGCGGTACTCCTCTCCGTCCAGCGTGATCCACCCTTTAGGGTGGAGAGTGGAAGTAAGGGTTGAGATTGAAGCTTGATCTTAGGAATGAGCTGCTCTTGCGGGCCTATGTATCTCGCTTCACTGTCATGCCTTGGACGGTGGCCGATGCTGGCCGCAGTAGACGAAAGGCGCGAGGTTCGCTACGATAGAAGTCGTACCGTCAATGCAAAAGCGGGAGTCTATGATCTCCACACCACGTATGATTCGATTGGTCCTAACGCTCCTTCTCGGGGCCAGCTTCGCCGCCTGCGGTGGTGATTCCTCCGGTCCGGAGTCGGGTAACGCGACCGCCGCTGTGAATGTTGATGACGATTTCTTCGACCCCACGTCGCGCACCGTCTCAGCCGGCACGACCGTGCAATGGACTTGGATAGGAGGGAACCCACACAACGTCACGTTCGACGATGGAGTTGGGAACTCAGTCACGCAGACGAACGGTACGCACAGTCGGCAGTTAGATCAGACGGGAACCTTCACATATATCTGTACCATCCACGGAAGGGCGGTGATGTCTGGAGAGATCGTGGTGCAGTAGGTGGTCTGAGTGCAGCATCAGGTTTCGGCGGTATGCCTAACACCATCTGCCTCGAGCGTCCCAGCGGCGTTCGGGGCTCTGACTCAAGAGTGGTAGGTTCCTAAGGCACGGGCTCCTCTGGAGGAGTAGTTTCCTCGTCGGTCCGTTTGTTCTCCCAGTCGGGCGTCTCTCTCCTGGCGCCACTTCTTGAGGCCAATCGCTAACCCGCCGAGTCCGCCGGGCAACAGCACAGTACAACGCGCCATCTCGAATCCTCCATGGCTTGGGCAACTACAGCTTGCACATTAGGTTACACACCCGGGAGGGCTAGACCTAATTGGTAAGACAGCGGACCTGAAAACCACCGAGCTCAATCGCCCATCGGGGTTCGTCCCCCAGCCCTCCGCATTGCCAGAGGTCCAGAGACAAAACGCCGGGAGCGTTTCCAAGATGATCTGCACGAGCGTACGAACTTTCGTCTTTCGCACTACGGCCTGTAGCATCATGTCCCTCGCGTTGGTCGCGCCGGACAGGGTGCTGGCCATCCAGACGGGCGACGGGGCCGCCGGCCTGACGGTTACGGCGCTGGACCGATACGTGAGGGCGCCCGATCCCAACTACCGGTACACACTCCATTCCACGATCGAGGGAGACGGCCACACCACATACGTGCTCGACATGGTGTCCCAAGCTTGGTTGACTGAGAAGGAGGTCGATCGGCCGCTCTGGCGACATTGGCTGGTGATCGTCCGTCCCGATTCGGTCGAGACTACCAAGGGGCTATTGATCATTGGCGCGGGTGCAAACGGTGACGACCCGCCCGCCGAGCCCAGCGCGCTCGAGCGAGGCTTGGCGCTGTCCACGCGTTCGATCGTGGGGGAACTCTTCATGGTTCCAAATCAGCCCCTGACCTTCGTCGCGGACGAGACGCAGCTTCGGGAGGAGGACGAGGCTATCGCCTACACCTGGGACAAGTATCTGCGAACGGGAGACGACAAGTGGCCGATGCGTCTGCCCATGACCAAGAGTGCCGTGCGGGCCATGGATGCCATGACATCGTTTACCGGAAGTGAAGCCGGCGGCGGCCTGGCCGTAGAGGCGTTCGTGGTGATGGGCGGATCGAAGCGCGGGTGGACAACCTGGACCACCGCGGCGGTGGACCGCCGCGTGATCGCTATCGCGCCCGTGGTGATCGACATGTTGAACGTGGAGCCGTCGTTCAAGCACCACTACGAGGTCTACGGGCGGTACGCAGACGCAGTGCACGACTACGAGGACATGGGCATCATGCTCTGGCAAGGGACGCCGGAGTATCGACGCCTGATGGAGCTGGTTGAGCCTTTTTCTTACCGGTCGCGGTTGACGCTGCCCAAGTTCATCATCAATGCGACGGGCGACCAGTTCTTTCTTCCGGATTCCTGGCAGTTTTATTACAACGATCTCGTTGGCGAGACGTACCTGCGGTACGTGCAGAATGCCGACCACGGTTTGGGCGGGAGCAATGCAGTGGAGAGCCTCCTGGCATGGTATCACGCCATCGTCCACAACGTGGCTCGGCCCCGTTTCACCTGGGATGCGGGCGGCGGGGGCGACGACGGAACGATTCGGGTGCTGACGCTGGACGAGCCGAGCCAGGTGCGGCTGTGGCAGGCCACGAATCCAGGAGCGCGCGATTTCCGGAAGGAGACCATCGGTGCAGCTTGGACCAGCACGGTGCTGCCGGACGAAGGAAACGGTGTGTACGTGGCTCACCTCACCGTTCCCGATCGAGGCTGGACGGCGTATATGGTCGAACTGACATTTGCGAGCGGCGCACGAGTACCCTTCACGTTCTCGACGGGCGTCAAGGTCGTCCCCGACGACAAGCTGTACACGTTCACCTACGCCACGGACGAGGAGCGCGCCCGGCCGCCGGCCCATCACTAGCTTCCAAGATCGCGTGCTCGATCTCCTCTTCGTTGGCTGGCTGCCAGCTGCCAGCTGTCAGTTGCTCCACGAAGGACAGACCTCTCGTCCTCTCTCGTCCTCCCCCGAGGAGCGTCGGTTCCTGAAACTGGCCTGAATGCAAATGGCGAAAAAATGCAAATGGGAAACGCGGCAGTGCAGTTGGGCAACTGGTTGTGGGTGGTTACGTTACACACCTGGGAGGGCTAGACCTAACTGGTAAGGCAGCGGTCTTGAAAACCGCCGTGCGCGAGCACATCGGGGTTCGAGTCCCCGGCCCTCCGTCCTTATAAATCAACGACTTACGGAACCAAGCCGATTGGCCGGCTCGTGCCTTTGGGCACATTTTTGGGCACATCGACTCTTCCCGTGATATCGGATGCAGAGGAGATGGAGAGGTCTTGAGCTACCTAAGTTCTTTGATGGGGGTTACCCCCAACGGTTTTAAGTATTAACGCCGGGGTGGAACAACCGTCGAGGTATTGTCAAATGTTGTGGATCGGTGAGTGATCAAGCGGCGACCTTCCGATCCGTGTTCTCTTTGTCAGTTTCCTGCATACCATCTTTGAATTGTTCTCCTGCCAACACCAGGGGGAGAAGTTCTGGAGCGTTGAGTTTCCGCCAACGTTGCTGCGCCATCTCCAACAGCTTGAACGCCATCGTCAGCCCTTTGCTCCGCGAGCCCGCTCCCTTGGTCACGCGCTGTCGTAACCGGACCGTCGCGAAGGCAGACTCGATCACGTTCGTCGAACGGATATGTTTCCAATGCTCGGCCGGAAAATCAAAATGGCTGTACAGGTGCTCCTGGTCCCGCGTGAGCGAGGCGACCGCCTTGGGATACTTGGCCGCATACGCGGTGGCGAAACGCTCGACCAGCGCCTCGGCCTCCGCACGCGACTCCGCATACATCATCTCGCGCAACACCCGCTTCGCCGCCGGCTGCAAACGTTTCGGAAGCTTGTCCAACACGTTGGCCATCCGGTGCACCCAGTCGCGCTGCTGCCGCGTCGCCGGCCACACCTCCCGCACCGCTGCCCAGAACCCCAACGCGCCATCCCCAATCGCCAGCACCGGGGCCCGCATCCCCCGACGCTTCAGATCGCGCAACACCGCCAACCAGCTCTCCGTGCTCTCCCGATAGCCGTCCTCCACCGCGATCAGCTCTTTCGTCCCATCCGCCCGGGCGCCCAGCATCACCAGCGTACACAGCCGGTCGGCCTCGAGGCGAATGTTGAAGTGGATCCCGTCGACCCAGACGTACACATACTCCCGATCACGCAGATCACGCTGGCGAAACGCCTGGTATTCCCCCTCCCACGCCGCCGTCAATCGCGTGATCGTCGTCGGGGACAAGCCTGATGCGTCCTCACCCAACAAGATCGGCAACGCCTCGCGAAAATCTCCCGTCGACAGACCGCGCAGATACAACACCGGCAAGACCTCCGCCACCTTCGGCGACCGCCGCATATAGGGAGGCAAAATCTTGCTCGTGAACTGCGCCCGCATACGACGGTCATGCACCCGTGGCGCGGTCACCGTGACCGTACCAGCACCCAGCGTCACCTTGCGGGGACGGGCTTTGCCATTGCGCACCACCAGGGCGCGGCCCTCTCCGTCTCGCTCAATCCGATATCGCTCGACATACTCGGTCACTTCCGCGTCCAACGCACTCACCAGCATCCGCCGAGCTCCCTCTCTGGCAAGCTCGTCCAGGTCTGCGAACAGTCCGTTCCCTTTGCTCTCAGACGCATTCTCTATTATCCTCAACATCGGTGGCGTGTCCTTTCTCCGGTCGTCACAACCGGATCTCGTGTACGTTTCAACTGACTACACGAAAGGATACGCCGCCTTTCTCATTCCTCCAATCCACAACTTTCGAAAATAACTCACAACCGTCACCATTCGAAGCTGTCCTGTTACCATCCAGGATGAATTGCATGCACTCGTGACTAGGATGACTACCAATGGACTCTGACCCGCTCGGGGAAAACGATGTCCTCGAACAACTACGCGCCGAACTCGCAAATGTGAAGCTACCCCAGACGCCCCTACTTAGTATCGCCATATGGGGATGGCAGGGCGACGGGAAGACGGGTAGTGTCCCTAAATTTGTGTAGAAGCTGAAGTCTGATTCAGAGGTGAGAGACACGGACCTCTGGACGGGGTGGAAGAAAAAGAGGAAGCTCCTCGGGAGAAGTAACAACCCGAGAATCCGATCGCTGTGAACGCAGTGATCAAGAAAAGGAGCTTCCTCTATGCAGGACGTTGGCGAAATGGTACCGGTGGCGCAAGAGGCCGTGCGTCAGGATTTGCGAGCGATGTTCCGCGGTGCGATCCGGGCGAGTCTGGAGCTGTTCTTGGAAGCGGAGTTGGAAGCGTTGGTGGGAGCGGAGTGGTACGCGCGCGTCGCGGGCCGTCGCGATCGCCGCAATGGCGCGTACACCCGCCGCTTGTTGACGAGCCTCGGCCAGATCGACGTGACGGTGCCGCGCTCACGGGAGAGTGGATCCACGGGCGAGGTGCTGGGCCGCTACCAGCGTCGGACGGCGGAGATCGACGACCTCTTGGCCAGTGCGTACGTGAACGGTGTGTCGCACCGAAAGGCGGGCGAGCTCACGGAGGCGTTGCTCGGAGAGCGGGTGTCGCGCTCGACCGTCAGCCGGGTGGCCAAGCGGCTGGATGCCGAGGTGGAGGCGCTGCAGCGGGCACCGATCGATGGCGAGCATCCCTATCTGTACCTGGACGCCACGTTTGTGGACGCGCGGTGGGCGCGAAAGGTCGAAAACGTCTCGGCGCTGGTGGCGTATGCCGTGGGACCGGATGGTCACCGGCAGCTGCTCGGCGTGTCGGTGGCGGCAGAGGAGTCGGAGGCGAGTTGGTCCGAGTTGTTGCAGCAGCTGACCGACCGCGGCCTCACGGGGGTGCAGTTAGTGATTGCGGATCAGCACGCGGGCCTGGCGGCCGCCGTGCGACGGTGGCTTCCGGAGGCCAAGCGGCAACGCTGTACGGTGCACCTGCAACGGAACGTGTTGACGAAAGCCCCGCAGCGGCTGCGGAAACGCCTCGCCCGCGAGGTGGCCAGCGTGTTTCGGGCTTCGAGTCTGGGCGATGCGCGGAAGCAGCTAGCTCGGCTGCAGACCCGGTGGAGCAAGCAACTCCCCGAAGCCATGGCCTGTCTGACGAGCGGGTTTGCGGGGGCGACCACGTTCTATGCGTTTCCGCCGTCGCACTGGAAGAAGCTTCGCACGACGAACGGGCTCGAGCGGTTGCACGGCGAAATCAAACGGCGCACCAAGGCGGTCGGTGCGTTTCCCGATCGGGCGAGCGCATTGCGATTGATCACTGCGGTGGCGTTGAAGGTGACTACAATCTGGGGTGAGCGGCGGTATGTCGACGTGTCGTTACTCGAGAACCAGGAGGTGCATCAAGCAGCGTGATGAACGTGCCGAGGAGCTTGCTCAAATACTTTTACACACAACTCGGGACTTGACCGGAAGACGACAAGCCTCCTTACAGCTATCCACTTTGCCGAACCGTTGACCCATCTTCTCAACTTCGCCCTGGTGCGCGAACATGACGAAATCTCAGACATTGCACAGCGAGACGAGTTCAGGCACATCGGGATCCTTCACCTTGCCAAGTCCACGACCGCCAAGATTGAGGAGTTGCAGGCGCGATTCATCGACGCGTGTGAGTGGCCCGACGGGACCGACTCGGGCGATGCCTACCTCGTACGGGTCGAAGATGCCGCCAACACGCGGGCGTTCGCTGTCATCACTGACCTACCCGGAGGCAGCTACTCCGAGAATGACATCGTGGCAGAGACGGTCATCAAGAATGCACATGCAATCATCGTCATGGTGACGCCTGAGAAATGGCTGGGCCAGAACTTGAGGGCTCGTGCCTATCAGAACATGGTCAGATACCGGATTCGCCGTTGTATGCAGCAGGGTGTACCTGTAAGTGTGTTGGTAGCGCAATCCGACAGGGACCGAGCCGCAGCGAAAGAGGTGATAAAAACACTCGGGCTTAGCATTGAGGGATTCGGTACTAGTAGCCCCTGCGAAATCTTCGATGTCTCAGTGATCGCCGACGAGCCCTTCGAGCAGCAGCGGGCTGAGGGGAACGGGGAGCCTACACCGTTACCCCCGCCGGCCGACCGCAACCCGAGCTCGCTAGTGGCTGCCTGGGTCTGGACTCTGGTGAAAGCTCTCCTCGCCGAAGCAGCATCGCCAAGCCAGCGTGTACCCGTCATCGAATTGGAACAGGCAGCACGCGGTTCGGAAAGCCAACCCACATCGATAATAGAGCTCAGACCAGCCGGAGATTTCAGCGGCCTCCCGGGGACGATGATCTGTCCGATCGAGAGCGCAGGGACCGAGTGCAGCTTTCTCGTCGTGCAGGACGACGGCAGATTGGTGGAGGTTAGTCTTAATTCCGACGGAAGCCCTCCAAAGTTGTCCAACCTTGGGCGTCTAGAAGGTGTGTCGAATCTCGTGCAAGGCGGACCGGTTGAGAGCCCTGAAACCGGAGAGGGCGAAGCGGAAGACGTTACCGGCGTTGTCGGTCTCCATGGGGCCGTTTTCAACGGCGAATTGATCGTAGGCCCACGAACCAGTCCTGGCAGCATCTGGAGCGGCCACCTCCATGATTTTGTCCGCCCCCTGCCCCTGCCGACCGGCGTTGTCGCTTGGCAAGCTCTTGCTGCTGACCTCGTCAGCGGTCTGGACAGTAAAGGACGTCTGCATCTCTTCAGGCGCGACGGCAATCAGTGGAGGCAGACGCACTACATAGCCGAGTTCCTTCCTAATCCAGAGGAAGTTCTCTTCTGTGCCTACAATCCACACTCACGCGTTCTGACCGCGGGTGACGGAAGTGCGACAGGGGCGGTTCGAATCGACAGTGGGGAGTTCGGCGACCGCGTGGATCCCACGGTGAAGCCGTCCTACGACGCGGACGACACTGATGTCCTGAGTAGCACGGCCGGGTCTGTCGCACACCTTGACGCAGAGCATCGACTACATGTAACTACCGTTGGGTCAGCTTCACAGCATGGGCTCGTCCATGCCGAAGCGGAGCCCTACGCAGCCCTCGGCACGGCTACGGCGGGTTTGGTTGCTTGGGTTGATCCGGATCGACGCTTGCGAGTTGCGAACACTACTGAGGATGGCGTTCGCGCAAGCGAAGACACTCTGTCCCCTCAACTACCCAAGCTGCCAATCGCGATCCAATGGGCCACTAGTGACAAGCTGTTGGCCATGGACCTTGGTGACGAGACTTGGCAGCTTTACAAACTGCTTGGCCTCTAGCAGGTTGCGGAAAAATTCATGGTGGGCCGCGTTTGTCCGGGTAACACGACGGTGTACCAGCGTGCGGTCCCCTATTACCGCCCCCGCGGTGCGGTCGGCGTGACGAATGCGGCCCACACTGCCCCATCAGGGGCTGCCTCCGGCCAGGGTCAGGGTGCGTATCCGCATCAGATTGTAGACCGCGGCCGTAAACGTAAACACCCACCCGACCCGCGGGGTCCCGCGATGTCGGAGTTTGCGTAACAACCCAATCGTCTTGCCCCACCCGTAGATCTCTTCCACTTTTTTGCGCTGCCGTTGACTGATCGCATAGCTGGGATGGCGCGTCGTCCGGCCATCCACCGCGCTCCGCAACCGCGTGCGGTGCACGTTCGGCGTGACGTGGGGCGTCCAGCCCAACGCCCGCAGCGTGTCGACAAACCCGCACCGATCATAACCCTTGTCCGCCCCCAACGTCCGACGCCGGGCCGTCGGCGGTAAGCTCCCCACCATCGCCAGCGCACTCGCACACTCCGCCTCGTAGCCGGGCTGCGTCACGTCGGTCGCCACCACGAGCCCGTGCCGATTATCCATCAACACACTCGCCAAGTACGCCAATTGCGCGCCTTGCCCCCCACTCTTCCGCGTCAACCGCGCCTCCGGGTCCGTCCGCGACGCATGCGTCGCATTCGTCCGTTTCTCCTGGCGAAACGTCACGCTCGGATTCCCCGGATCATCGTCCGTTGGCGGGCGGGTGCCGGCCTTCGGCTGAAAACTCTTCTGACTCGCCCACGCGTCCAGCAAGGTCCCGTCGACGGTGAAATGCTCATTCGACAACAACGCCCGCCGCTCCGCCTCCTGTAACACTTCGGCCAGAAACGCATCCGCGATGCCCCCCTCGACCAGCCGCGTCCGATTCTTCGTAAAGACCGTCGGCACCCACACCGCGTCGTCCAGATTCAACCCCACAAACCATCGGTACAAGATGTTGTAATCGAGCTGCTCCATCAGCTGCCGCTCGCTCCGGATCGTATACACCACCTGCAGCAATAACGCGCGTAACAAATGTTCCGGGGGAATCGACGGCCGGCCCCGCCGCGCGTACAGCCGGTCCAACTGCGGCGAGAGCCGGGCTAACACCGGGTCCACCAGCGCCCGCAGGGCGCGCAACGGATGGTCGGAGGGCACCCGATCCTCCGCACTGATATAGCTGAACAGCGCCGACTGATTCGTCTTGTTCCCGCGCATCGTGGCACTCCCATCGAGGTCCCTCTACGATAAGAACTTCCGGCTCGCGATGCTATCGTCCATTACCCGACTTTTTCCGCAACCTGCTAGACATGGGCGATGGTTTCACTGAAGCCGACATTGATAAGGCTCTGCTCGAAATCGGATCTGGGTGGGGCCCGGTGGAATTGCTCCCCCCTGATGGAGCGATGGCGAAAGTTGGACTCGCCCTTCACTACAGGGCGACATCGCCGGAACTAAGCGTTCATGTGAAGATCTACCTGCCCGCGGAGCCCTATGGAACCAGCGACTACTTGCGGCAGGGAAGCGCGAAGAGGATAGCTCGACTCTATCAACGGTTTCAAGAATTGATGAACGGAGACGAAATCGGGAACGTTCCGATTCGCGCGCTTCGCCACTCCGACGATGGACTGATCGTCGTCATGGACCACATAACGCTAGTGGAGAGTCTTTTCGATCAGGATCCGGATGGGCTGCGCGCCGATACATCGCGTGCTCTGCGTGAATTAGACACTCACCGACTGTGGCTGCACTTCGACATATGCCCGAAGAACGTGGGGAGAACCTCAAAAGGAACCTACTGCTACGTAGACCTAGAGTCGCTCTTCAGGGTAGGCGAGCGAAGCGTTCCGGTCTCTGAGACCTTGTCAAAGTGGTTGCGGATACCGCCCGACTTGCAAGGAGAGTTGGCCACCGAGTTGAACGCGGGCAATGGCTTGTCTCCAGAGCTCGCGGAGAGGTTTCAGAACCATCAGCTCGCTCGCTTGGCGATGGATATGTTCGCTGGCGGCGAACTGGAAGGCGCGGACGTAGAGGAGATCCTTGCGAAGGGACAGTTGGATCACGCCGACATGTGGGATAAGCACGTCGTTCAGCTTGTGAAGCGAGGACAGGCTCCAAATCCAAAGACGCTCGCCGATGCCATCGAGAAATGTGTGGGCCAAGGAGGCTCGCGCAGAGGTTTCAGAACCATCGCCTCGCTCGCTTGGCGCTGGATATGTTCGCTGGCAGCGAACTGGAAGGCGCGGACGTAGGGAAGATCCTTGCGAACGGACAGCTGGATCACGCCGACAAGAATGTGTGGACCAAGGCGCCAGCTAAGAAAGCCCAAGGGAAAACTGACATGAGCCCAGAGAAACGCATGCAACCGGTCGTACTAGCCAAGGGATTCGGCCAGGGTACGGGAACAGAAGAGTTTCGGATTGTGCTACCCGCAAACCTAAGAGGAGACATCTGTTCCCGGCTTAGCGCGATTAGGAATTGGAGCGGACTACTTGCTCCACTGTATGACCGAACTGGCGAGGATCTGTCACGGCAATACGCCATCCTCCTTGCAGCCGACGAATTTGCGGTTTTCTGTGTTGCACCAACACGGGATTCATTCGAGCGGCGCAGCCTGGTGATAGTGGGTTTCGTCGCCGATCGAGACCTCAATCACGATGCCCGAGTCGCGGCAGAAGCGCTAGACCGTATCCGCGAGGGGATCTGGGACGTTGCCGAAGCGATCCAAACTGGCGATCGCGAACGGCTGCAGCGGGTCGCAACCCACATCGCTTCTGGCCCGCCACCGGAATCAAGATCGAGTGAGTTAGAGTTCTTCCGTGACCTTCTGTCGAGCCGCGGTCATGCCGGAGCGGCTACTCCACTATTGCTTGGGCTCGGTGCCGATGTAGTGATCGGCACGTCCCACGAGGCTATGGCTGCTGTGGGCATGGGACTGACCGTCAACGCCTACTTCGATATTCGCTCGGGCCGCCTAGTTTCGCTATCGCCGCCTGAACCGGAAGCGACAGAGCCGCGCAAGTCGTCACCGGCTAGCCGCAGGACCATGAAAACGAAGGAGCTACTCGAAGAGATCATCGAGCGATTGGATGCGATGGAGGAGGACCTGCGAGATCTCAAAAAAAGTCAGGCGCGTCTTCTGAAAGAAGTGCGCCGCAAGAAGAGCTGGTTCTGAGCGGAAGATGGGTCAACGGTTCGGCAAAGTGGATAGCTGTAAGGAGGCTTGTCGTCTTCCCGTCGCCCTGCCATCCCCATATGGCGATACTAAGTAGGGGCGTCTGGGGTAGCTTCACATTTGCGAGTTCGGCGCGTAGTTGTTCGAGGACATCGTTTTCCCCGAGCGGGTCAGAGTCCATTGGTAGTCATCCTAGTCACGAGTGCATGCAATTCATCCTGGATGGTAACAGGACAGCTTCGAATGGTGACGGTTGTTCCACCCCGGCGTTAATACTTAAAACCGTTGGGGGTAACCCCCATCAAAGAACTTAGGTAGCTCAAGACCTCTCCATCTCCTCTGCATCCGATATCACGGGAAGAGTCGATGTGCCCAAAAATGTGCCCAAAGGCACGAGCCGGCCAATCGGCTTGGTTCCGTAAGTCGTTGATTTATAAGGACGGAGGGCCGGGGACTCGAACCCCGATGTGCTCGCGCACGGCGGTTTTCAAGTTCTCCAGACTCTTTTGCGTCTGGTTGCGTCTGGCCCTATCTGACCACTTTTCTTGAGAAAAACCACGGGAGCTTTTGCGTCTGACCCCGTCTGGTTGCGTCTGGCTGCGGGTCTATGTGCCCAAGAATGTGCCCACGGATCACCGCTCACTCGTTCCCCACCGCCGCCTTCAACTCCTCGAACCAATTGAGTACGACGTGTATCTCTTTCGGCACCGCATCCGGCTTGGTCATCAGAACCACAAATCGTGTTCCATCGGGTGTCACGTCATAACCCTCGAAGACCGACATTAGGCCCGGCGCACGAGACAGAGGGCGGGGGTCCCCTCTCGGCTGAAACCACCTTCCGTCGACACACTCACCGTCATGAGCGTGTTGCCACTCCGAAAGAAGATTTCTTTGCTGCTTTTGGACCATCGCGGCGAGACACCTCCGTCGGTCGAGACCTGGTGCTTAGCCGCCATGTCCGGGAAGGACCTGACGTAAACTTCAGCCTTGCCGGTTTCCTCCGAGCTGTAGACCACCCAGCGGTCGTCGGGGGAAAACCGTGCACTAAGTTCATTGAATTCCGTGGTAGCGATTGGTAGCAGCTGCTCGACGCTGTCGACATTGAGCGCCCAAATGTCATGTCGGTTTGTGCGGTGTACCTCATCGAAGAGGAGCCAGGGTAGTGTCCCTAAATTTGTGTAGAAGCTGAAGTCTGATTCAGAGGTGAGAGACACGGACCTCTGGACGGGGTGGAAGAAAAAGAGGAAGCTCCTCGGGAGAAGTAACAACCCGAGAATCCGATCGCTGTGAACGCAGTGATCAAGAAAAGGAGCTTCCTCTATGCAGGACGTTGGCGAAATGGTACCGGTGGCGCAAGAGGCCGTGCGTCAGGATTTGCGAGCGATGTTCCGCGGTGCGATCCGGGCGAGTCTGGAGCTGTTCTTGGAAGCGGAGTTGGAAGCGTTGGTGGGAGCGGAGTGGTACGCGCGCGTCGCGGGCCGTCGCGATCGCCGCAATGGCGCGTACACCCGCCGCTTGTTGACGAGCCTCGGCCAGATCGACGTGACGGTGCCGCGCTCACGGGAGAGTGGATCCACGGGCGAGGTGCTGGGCCGCTACCAGCGTCGGACGGCGGAGATCGACGACCTCTTGGCCAGTGCGTACGTGAACGGTGTGTCGCACCGAAAGGCGGGCGAGCTCACGGAGGCGTTGCTCGGAGAGCGGGTGTCGCGCTCGACCGTCAGCCGGGTGGCCAAGCGGCTGGATGCCGAGGTGGAGGCGCTGCAGCGGGCACCGATCGATGGCGAGCATCCCTATCTGTACCTGGACGCCACGTTTGTGGACGCGCGGTGGGCGCGAAAGGTCGAAAACGTCTCGGCGCTGGTGGCGTATGCCGTGGGACCGGATGGTCACCGGCAGCTGCTCGGCGTGTCGGTGGCGGCAGAGGAGTCGGAGGCGAGTTGGTCCGAGTTGTTGCAGCAGCTGACCGACCGCGGCCTCACGGGGGTGCAGTTAGTGATTGCGGATCAGCACGCGGGCCTGGCGGCCGCCGTGCGACGGTGGCTTCCGGAGGCCAAGCGGCAACGCTGTACGGTGCACCTGCAACGGAACGTGTTGACGAAAGCCCCGCAGCGGCTGCGGAAACGCCTCGCCCGCGAGGTGGCCAGCGTGTTTCGGGCTTCGAGTCTGGGCGATGCGCGGAAGCAGCTAGCTCGGCTGCAGACCCGGTGGAGCAAGCAACTCCCCGAAGCCATGGCCTGTCTGACGAGCGGGTTTGCGGGGGCGACCACGTTCTATGCGTTTCCGCCGTCGCACTGGAAGAAGCTTCGCACGACGAACGGGCTCGAGCGGTTGCACGGCGAAATCAAACGGCGCACCAAGGCGGTCGGTGCGTTTCCCGATCGGGCGAGCGCATTGCGATTGATCACTGCGGTGGCGTTGAAGGTGACTACAATCTGGGGTGAGCGGCGGTATGTCGACGTGTCGTTACTCGAGAACCAGGAGGTGCATCAAGCAGCGTGATGAACGTGCCGAGGAGCTTGCTCAAATACTTTTACACACAACTCGGGACTTGACCGGAGCCAGCGGCCGTTGGGAGACCACGAGCTGAGGTGCAAGTGACGCTGTCCTCATGTAGATAACAGTCGGCTCAGTGGCGTCTCTGACGCTCTTATAGTTATACTACGTTGTAGTGAAACTCGCCAATCAAGGGAAGAGCCTCTACCGCCGCGTGCTGATCCACGCAACGGTGAACGGCACTCGCGAGGAGGTATTGTCAAATGTTGTGGATCGGTGAGTGATCAAGCGGCGACCTTCCGATCCGTGTGTTCTTTGTCCGTTTCCTGCATACCATTTTTGAATCGTTCTCCTGCCAACACCAGGGGGAGAAGTGCTGGCGCATTGAGTTTCCGCCAGCGTTGCTGCGCCATCTCCAACAGCTTGCACGCCATCGTCAGCCCTTGGCTCCGCGAGCCCGCTCCCTTGGTCACACGCTGACGTAATCGCACCGTCGCAAACGCCGACTCGATCACGTTGGTCGAACGGATATGTTTCCAATGCTCGGCCGGAAAATCAAAATGACTGTACAGCTGCTCCTGGTCCCGCGTGAGTGAGGCGACTGCCTTGGGATACTTGGCCGCATACGCGGAGGCGAAACGCTCGGCCAGCGCCTCGGCCTCCGCACGGGACTCCGCATACATCATCTCGCGCAACGCCCGCTTCGCCGCCGGCTGCAGACGTTTCGGCAGCTTGTCCAACACGTTGGCCATCCGGTGCACCCAGTCGCGCTGCTGCCGCGTTGCCGGCCACACCTCCCGCACTGCCGCCCAGAACCCCAACGCGCCATCCCCAATCGCCAGCACCGGGGCCCGCATCCCCCGACGCTGCAAATCGCGCAACACTGCCAACCAGCTCTCTGTGCTCTCCCGATAGCCGTCCTCCACCGCGATCAGCTCCTTCGTCCCGTCCGCCCGGGCGCCCAGCAGCACCAGCGTACACAGCCGGTCGGCCTCGAGGCGAATGTTGAAGTGGATCCCGTCGACCCACACGTACACATACGCCCGATCACGCAGATCACGCTGGCGAAACGCCCGGTATTCCCCCTCCCACGCCGCTGTCAACCGCGTGACCGCCGTTGGGGACAGGCCTGAGGCGTCATCGCCCAACAGGATCGGTCACGCCTCGCGACAATCCCCCGTCGACAGCCCGCGCAGATACAACACCGGCAAGCCCTCGGCCACCTTCGGCGACCGCCGCATATAGGGCGGCAAAATCTTGCTCGTGAACTGCTCCCGCACACGACGGTCATGCACCCGAGGCGCGGTCACCGCCACTGTACCAGCTCCCAACGTCACTTTGCGGGGACGGGCTTTGCCATTGCGCACCACCAGGGCGCGGCCCTCCGCGTCTCGATCGCTCCGGTGGCGCTCCACATACGCGCCAACCTCAGCGTCCAACGCACTCACCAGCATGCGCCGAGCTCCCTCTCTGGCAAGCTCGTCCAGGTCGGCCAACAGTCCGTTCTCTTTGCTTCCGGAGCCATCCCCCATTATTCTCAACATCGGGTGGCGTGTCCTTGCTCCGGTTGTGACAAACCGGATCTCGTGTGAGTTTCAAGCGACTACACGAAAGGATACGCCGCCTTTCTCATTCCGCCAATCCACAACTTTCGAAAATAACTCATTCTGAGGCTGTGGGAATGCGAGACTCACTCTACGTGAATATCGGTAACGACGAACCACGAGTCAGGATTGCTATCGAAGATGGGTGTACCAAGGAGACGGGTCCTGATGTTGAGGCTCAGTTTGTGTTGAGGAGCGAGAACGCTCAAAAGATCGTCGATTGGTTGCGATCCAAGGGAGTCGTGAAGTAAGAGGATGACGCTCCAGTATTGCTACTTGACTCACTGCCCCAACTGCAAGAGTAAGCGTTTACACAGGCGCATTTGGAGGTTTCGACGAGGTATTGTCAAATGTTGTGGATCGGTGAGTGATCAAGCGGCGACCTTCCGATCCGTGTTCTCTTTGTCAGTTTCCTGCATACCATCTTTGAATTGTTCTCCTGCCAACACCAGGGGGAGAAGTTCTGGAGCGTTGAGTTTCCGCCAACGTTGCTGCGCCATCTCCAACAGCTTGAACGCCATCGTCAGCCCTTTGCTCCGCGAGCCCGCTCCCTTGGTCACGCGCTGTCGTAACCGGACCGTCGCGAAGGCAGACTCGATCACGTTCGTCGAACGGATATGTTTCCAATGCTCGGCCGGAAAATCAAAATGGCTGTACAGGTGCTCCTGGTCCCGCGTGAGCGAGGCGACCGCCTTGGGATACTTGGCCGCATACGCGGTGGCGAAACGCTCGACCAGCGCCTCGGCCTCCGCACGCGACTCCGCATACATCATCTCGCGCAACACCCGCTTCGCCGCCGGCTGCAAACGTTTCGGAAGCTTGTCCAACACGTTGGCCATCCGGTGCACCCAGTCGCGCTGCTGCCGCGTCGCCGGCCACACCTCCCGCACCGCTGCCCAGAACCCCAACGCGCCATCCCCAATCGCCAGCACCGGGGCCCGCATCCCCCGACGCTTCAGATCGCGCAACACCGCCAACCAGCTCTCCGTGCTCTCCCGATAGCCGTCCTCCACCGCGATCAGCTCTTTCGTCCCATCCGCCCGGGCGCCCAGCATCACCAGCGTACACAGCCGGTCGGCCTCGAGGCGAATGTTGAAGTGGATCCCGTCGACCCAGACGTACACATACTCCCGATCACGCAGATCACGCTGGCGAAACGCCTGGTATTCCCCCTCCCACGCCGCCGTCAATCGCGTGATCGTCGTCGGGGACAAGCCTGATGCGTCCTCACCCAACAAGATCGGCAACGCCTCGCGAAAATCTCCCGTCGACAGACCGCGCAGATACAACACCGGCAAGACCTCCGCCACCTTCGGCGACCGCCGCATATAGGGAGGCAAAATCTTGCTCGTGAACTGCGCCCGCATACGACGGTCATGCACCCGTGGCGCGGTCACCGTGACCGTACCAGCACCCAGCGTCACCTTGCGGGGACGGGCTTTGCCATTGCGCACCACCAGGGCGCGGCCCTCTCCGTCTCGCTCAATCCGATATCGCTCGACATACTCGGTCACTTCCGCCAAAAGGACTTCACGCTGATCGAGTTGTTGATGGTCGTTGTGAGCATCGGCATCTTGGCAGCCATCGCTATTCCGAAGTTCTCCAACTACCCAGGAGAAGGCCTACACCGCCACCATGAAGTCGGACCTGCGCAACTTGGTTACAGCCGAGGAAGAATACTTTCGAGACAACACGACCTACACCACCGACAAAAGCGCTGCTGGTCTGAATACAGTGAGTCGTCAGGTGTGACGGTGGCGATCACCGTCACTCCGGGACCACCGGTTGGGTTCAGCGCCACATCGCTTCATACGGCTACTGCCTCGACGTGTGTGATCTACGTTACCACCGCCCCGGTGGCTCCAGCCACCTTTGAGGGTGCGCCGCAGTGCACCTGATGCACTAAGCGATGTAGGCGGGGTTTCTTGCTCTCGGATAGCAGATGCGAAAACTGTCGTCTTTGATAATGTTGACACTTTTCTCGGCATGCTCCCTGATCTCTGGCGCAGATCTCGATTGGGATTTCCGCATTATTGCTCAAGAAGTCTATATTGACACCTTGCTAGCCAAAGGCGACAGCTTGACGGTGACCTTAGGCGGTAGCGACATAAGCCTCCACGGATTCATGGTAGGCATAGACTGTGCCGAAACCTCGGCAGGAGGTATTGTCAAATGTTGTGGATCGGTGAGTGATCAAGCGGCGACCTTCCGATCCGTGTTCTCTTTGTCAGTTTCCTGCATACCATCTTTGAATTGTTCTCCTGCCAACACCAGGGGGAGAAGTTCTGGAGCGTTGAGTTTCCGCCAACGTTGCTGCGCCATCTCCAACAGCTTGAACGCCATCGTCAGCCCTTTGCTCCGCGAGCCCGCTCCCTTGGTCACGCGCTGTCGTAACCGGACCGTCGCGAAGGCAGACTCGATCACGTTCGTCGAACGGATATGTTTCCAATGCTCGGCCGGAAAATCAAAATGGCTGTACAGGTGCTCCTGCGCCACGAGCGGCGGCGTACAGATCTATCGGAAGCAGCTGGAAACCATCCTTGCCTCGGGCCGCAATTTCCCCGTCGCCGCCTTGGAGACGATCGCCGCCGGCGCCATCAAGACCGCCGACGAAACCCATCGTTGGATGCTGCACAGCTGATAATGGGAAGAGCCGAACGGTACGCCCGGGGGCTAGCGGTATCCAGCGGCTTGCAGGTCGAAGAGTTCCGCATACAGGCGGTTGTGATCGAGCAGCTCCTCGTGCGTCCCCTGCTCGAGGAGCCGCCCGTCCTTCAGGACGAGGATGCGTTTCGCCATCCGCACGGTCGAGAACCGGTGGGAAATGAGCACCGCGAGTTTCCCACGGGTCAGCTCGGCAAACCGGAGAAACCCCTGGTACTCGGCCCGAGCGTCCAAGGAAGCCGTGGGTTCGTCTAGGATGAGCACCTGCGCCTCACGCATGTAGGCGCGGGCCAGCGCCACTTTCTGCCATTCTCCTCGGGAAAGCTCCACGCCGCCGGCAAAGCGGCGCCCGAGCTGCTGGTCGAAGCCGTCTGTCAGCGTGCTCGCCACCGTGGTGGCCAAACTTTTTTCGGCGGCGGTGCGGATCCGACGCAGATCGTCGATGCGATCCACCTGGCCAACCCCGATGTTTTCCTTAAACAGAAAGGCGTACTTGACGAAATCTTGGAAGATCACTCCGACGCTGGCACGCAGCTGGTCGAGGTCGTATTCACGCAAGTCAACCCCGTCCAGTAAGACTCGCCCCTCGTCGGGATCGTAGAGTCGTGTGAGTAGCTTGACGATCGTAGTCTTCCCCGCGCCGTTCTCGCCGACTAGCGCCACCGACTCATTGGGCCTGAACGTGAGATTGAGATCCTGGACCGCGTCGTGGTCGGCACCAGGGTATCTGAAACGAACGCGCTCGAACACGAACCCCTGTTGCAGAGGCCTTGGCACGGCGCGCGCGCCGGGGGCCGAAGAGACGCGGGCCTTGAGTTCGAGGAATTGGAACAGGTCCCGAATGAAGAGACTCTGGGTGTACATCTGCGACAGCGTGAACAGCACCTGCTGAATCAGGGCGCGGCTTTGCCGAAGCGATCCCATTAGAAGGGTCAAAACACCGATGGTGAACGGACCTGCTGGTGTCTGCCGCCCGACGATGGTGTAGTAAATGATAGCCGCGTAGCCGCCGTACAAACCGAGCGAGCCAACCGCTGCTAGCAGCGCCGACACGGAGGTCTGTTTCACCGCGAGCTTCTTGTTTTCCGCAATGAACTGTTCCGCATGTTGCTTGAACCGGCGTACGAGATAGGGCGACAACCCGAATAGTTTCACCTCCTTGGCCGATTGGTCGTTCGCCGCCATGTAGAGCAGGTAATCCAGCATGCGACGGTTTTGCGTCCACCGGTGCCGAAGCAGATATCCGAGCATACCGAAATGGGTCTCGCCAAAGAAGGCGGGCAACACGGTCATGACCAACAACGCGAGCAACCACGGGACATAGACGGCGAGCGCGGTGACCAACGAGAGAAGCGTGACCAGGGACTGACCCAGGCCGAGCAACGGGAGCATCAAGCCGACACCTGAGCCGGCTTGCTGGCGCGCACGCTCGAGGTGATCATATGTATCCGGATCCTCGAACTGTGCGACATCGAGCTTCGCCGCGTGCTCCATGATGCGAATCGACATGTGGTGATTGAGCAGCTCGCCGAGCAATGCCTCCAGCAGGCTCGAACCGCGCGAGAGGGCGTCCCCGCCGATCGCGATCGCGAGTTCCAACGTCACAAGGGTCCAGACGTACGACCAGTCGACGGGCTGCGCAGAGCGGTAATAGATCTCGACCGCCTCGACGATCAGTTTTCCGATCCACAGAAGTGACACTGGAACAAGCGCGGAGAGCAGTCGCAGGGCGAAAATCGCGATGGCGTATCCCGGGTGGGCTCGGTACACTAGCTTGAGCAACGGGATGACGTATTTCAGGGCGCGAAATCGGTCACGCCAAGACGACCGTAGCTCCGAGTCGCGAACGCCACGCCGGGGACGCCGCCCATCCCGAAACGGGCCAGATGCGGTCATCGTCCGAACTCAGGGGGAGGTCTCATCCCTGAGACAAAATAGCCATGGGAACGGGCCAGCCATCCAACCACAGTAACTCCCAGAAAGCTTCGAAAAGATTCGCTAGACCACCGCGTCTGCAACCCACCGTATCATCACTTTGACACGGTGAAACGACCCGCTTTCGGATCGCGCGGTCCGCCATCGCCATCATGATTGTCGATACTGCTGTCAGTGATCAAATGGTGGTCCACCTCATTGGGACATCATTCAGCTGCACCCAACAATCTTGCCGCAAAGCACATGTGTTACAAGCCGAAGCGCCTTCTCTGGCCTCAATTCTGGCCAACCCGAACATATCCGTTCAGCCACGGCCGAAGCGTTCGCCTTCACTCAACCTGCTGCAGGATCTCTGCTCCAAAGCCGCGTGGAGGTCGTAAATCACGACGTCTACCTGATCCCCAACGGTTGCCGCGGCCAAGATCGGCGACCTCGAGATCGACCACACGCGCCCCGTCGAGCCGGAGGAAGTGCTGGACTCGCTTCTTGAGCTGGGGTTCAACGCAGCACCCCAGGGTCAGTGCCGCGCCAATATTGGTTGTGGACATGGACACCCTATTTTTGAACGGCAGCACCCACCACCCTTGGACGAGCGATGGCCGCAACCGCTCGGTGAATCAACCCGAAAAACGCTTCCTCAACCGTGGAGCCTGATCGGGTGGCCGGGCTAGCCTCCGTCCCGGTAAAATGATGCACTTCAGATGGCGTAGGGTCACATCTGGGAGGGGGGTGGATGGAGGCCGGGGTTCGTCGCTGGATGTCTCGGGTGAACCTGTCGAAGGCCGACAGTCTCCGCTACAAACTACATCTTACGCTTGGGAAAAGGTGGCCGGCAAACCCACCTGGTGGCGACTGTCGAATTTCGATGGTCACTTGACGTATTCCTTATATAAGGCCCTCGTAATAAGACCCCCGTGACTATGGCGTCGATCTCTCGAGTGGGATCACCCCACCCCCGATATCAGCTCCTCCACTGCCTCACGCACCCCTCCCCAGCCGGCAGCCCCCGACCTCGGGCGTCGAGTATGCAATTTCGGCCGCCGAATCTGTACAATTCGAAATCGCCGCTAACACACGGTTCCGAAACCCTGGGGGGGTAGATTGCCTTCGCGCCGCATCACCGCACTTTGCCGGGGGTATGATGCAAGCGAGGTCATACGCTTCGATCTGTATTCGGAGTATGAGCCGCATTTGGCCTCTTATCAATTGTTGGCGGCCGCGCTTGAGATTCCATCAGGAAGTGACTTCGAGTAACTCAACGTTGGCGTGCACATACCGAGGCCGCATCTTTGTCAGTCAGGTGCTGTGTTGGTCACTTGAACAGGAGGGCGCTTCGAAGAATGCCGTGCGGCACAACGCGGGAGACCGTTAGGGACAGCGAAGTCAAATGACTCACTGTGTTTCGCTGCGATGCACATCGGCCTGCTGCTACTTGAGAGATTGCCGGAGCGCCCTAGATCGCGTTTCTTCACCTACTAGCTGATACCTGTGCATTGATGCTAGGTTATGACTGTACGCTTCCTGGTGCTGGGAATGGCTTGACCCGCAGGTCGTCGGAGAAAACCGTAGATCTGGAGCAGTGTCTGTGCTTCGCACGCGTTGATGACATCTGATGACCCAAGATTCTGAAATCAAGCGCACGCCGTGGACGCCCATTCTCGATGGGTCCATTGCCGCCCAAGCGCGCCAAGTAGTTCGGTTGATAGCGAGTGACCTCGACCGACTGGCGGAGGAGTCCGACACCGGTCTGACGAGTCCCGTTGGTAGTCACGCCAGTCACTTGGCGGAGCTAGGATTGCTGCATGGTTACCTTGCTGCAACGGAACGAGAAACCTATCATAGATGGAAAGCGCTCGACTACCTCAGCAAAGCGTCGACGACTTTAGCCAGTGAGCATACGTCGGCCGCACTCCACGGCGGCTTTATCGGAGTCGCCTGGATAACGGAACACCTCCACACGCGCATATTTCGTCAAGAAACGCACGATCTTAACGTAGAGATTGACGATGCTCTTGCAACATTGCTGTCGGACCCTCGGAGTCACGGTTATGACCTCGTCAACGGGATGGTTGGGTGGGGTATCTATTTGCTCGACCGACTTCCAAATGCAAGGGCCCATGTGTTGCTGGAACGCATACTTGATCGTCTAGCGGATATGGCGGAGCAGCAACTGGAAGGGGTGACGTGGTTCCGAACGCCGGAGCGACTCCCTCCATGGGAACGTGCGTCGGAACCGGAAGGCTATTACAGTTTAGGCATGGCACACGGTGTGCCTGGTGTGATAGCGTTGCTCGCGCACATCTATTGGGCTTTTGCCCCCTCGTACTGCGGTGGATACTGCGGACGGTCTTTCCTTTATTCCGGGCAATCAACGATGCTGTGACCGGTCATATCGAGAAGCTGTCGACGAGAGTTATTTTCGAAAGTTGTGGATTGGAGGAATGAGAAAGGCGGCGTATCCTTTCGTGTAGTCAGTTGAAACGTACACGAGATCCGGTTGTGACGACCGGAGAAAGGACACGCCACCGATGTTGAGGATAATAGAGAATGCGTCTGAGAGCAAAGGGAACGGACTGTTCGCAGACCTGGACGAGCTTGCCAGAGAGGGAGCTCGGCGGATGCTGGTGAGTGCGTTGGACGCGGAAGTGACCGAGTATGTCGAGCGATATCGGATTGAGCGAGACGGAGAGGGCCGCGCCCTGGTGGTGCGCAATGGCAAAGCCCGTCCCCGCAAGGTGACGCTGGGTGCTGGTACGGTCACGGTGACCGCGCCACGGGTGCATGACCGTCGTATGCGGGCGCAGTTCACGAGCAAGATTTTGCCTCCCTATATGCGGCGGTCGCCGAAGGTGGCGGAGGTCTTGCCGGTGTTGTATCTGCGCGGTCTGTCGACGGGAGATTTTCGCGAGGCGTTGCCGATCTTGTTGGGTGAGGACGCATCAGGCTTGTCCCCGACGACGATCACGCGATTGACGGCGGCGTGGGAGGGGGAATACCAGGCGTTTCGCCAGCGTGATCTGCGTGATCGGGAGTATGTGTACGTCTGGGTCGACGGGATCCACTTCAACATTCGCCTCGAGGCCGACCGGCTGTGTACGCTGGTGATGCTGGGCGCCCGGGCGGATGGGACGAAAGAGCTGATCGCGGTGGAGGACGGCTATCGGGAGAGCACGGAGAGCTGGTTGGCGGTGTTGCGCGATCTGAAGCGTCGGGGGATGCGGGCCCCGGTGCTGGCGATTGGGGATGGCGCGTTGGGGTTCTGGGCAGCGGTGCGGGAGGTGTGGCCGGCGACGCGGCAGCAGCGCGACTGGGTGCACCGGATGGCCAACGTGTTGGACAAGCTTCCGAAACGTTTGCAGCCGGCGGCGAAGCGGGTGTTGCGCGAGATGATGTATGCGGAGTCGCGTGCGGAGGCCGAGGCGCTGGTCGAGCGTTTCGCCACCGCGTATGCGGCCAAGTATCCCAAGGCGGTCGCCTCGCTCACGCGGGACCAGGAGCACCTGTACAGCCATTTTGATTTTCCGGCCGAGCATTGGAAACATATCCGTTCGACGAACGTGATCGAGTCTGCCTTCGCGACGGTCCGGTTACGACAGCGCGTGACCAAGGGAGCGGGCTCGCGGAGCAAAGGGCTGACGATGGCGTTCAAGCTGTTGGAGATGGCGCAGCAACGTTGGCGGAAACTCAACGCTCCAGAACTTCTCCCCCTGGTGTTGGCAGGAGAACAATTCAAAGATGGTATGCAGGAAACTGACAAAGAGAACACGGATCGGAAGGTCGCCGCTTGATCACTCACCGATCCACAACATTTGACAATACCTCTGTCGACGATCATCGAGCAGCTGGTGGAGGAGGCCGGAGGCGAGCAATACCGGCGTCCGCAGTGCGGCAGTTTCGAGCCGAAGGTGAGCGACCACTGAAGGTCCCCGACCTTCGTCGGCCCAAGAGCCTGGAAGAAGCCCGGGCGCGCAAGATGGCCGCCACCCCATCTGCCGACTGATCCAGTCGCCCGCCGCCGCCTCACGCATGGCGTCCCAACTGGCGAACTGCGTGTGGCTTGCCACATACTTCTCCCACTCGTCGTCTGAGACGGCCTCCAAATCTTCCTTGGATTTTATCCCAAAGGGGCTCTCCCCCACCATTTGCGGGAAGCCCTTGAAGTCCGTATGCCCCTTCATGAACTCGTCTGAGAAAAGTTCGCTATATGCCAGCCGATCCGTGCCGTTAATCTCCCGCGCCCGGCGCTGCATCTCCTTGAGTTGACGGACGAGTTCGTGAAACCCTGCTGCCTTCATGCGTCTACCTCGATGGGGAGCGCTCGCTGGCTCTGCCGGAACACTCTCGTCACGTCCACGGCTCGCGCTCGAGCGTCTCTAGTAATCCCTCGAACATATCCCGCAATGGTGCGAGCGGACCCGCGCAGCGATCCCGGAGCTGTTGCACGACCTTGATGGCCTCGGCGGGCTGAAGGGGCGACCCGCCAACGGGCCGCATATACAACTGCCCTATCTGATCCCGAGTTCCTGGGCGCCGGGGGCGTCTCCTCCGCCATCAGCGTGTACAGTTGCTCACCCGCGTGCACCGCGCCGAGGACCTCAAGTAACGAGGCCCGTTCAGACATCAGCCACTCCGCTCCCGCCGATACCACTTCACGAACTCGTGAGCGAACGTGGCGAGATCACCGGTGAGGAGCTGGTCCTCCGCCAGGGGCATTGACATCCACTCCGGGCCATCCAGGCGATCGATCCGTACCCGGAGCTTGAAGAGGTCGCGATTGGGCTCGAAAACGGGGATCGGGTATTGGCGCAGACGCCAGAATTCCTCTGACACCGCCTCAATCAGTTGGTCCCACCGTGCGTCGAGGTCTGCAGTCATGGCCCCGTTTGGTAGGGGATTCCCTGACAAGGTGCTGTCTAGGACCGAAAGGTTACAGGCGGTGTTGCACTCAGTTGAGGACCGCTGGACTCAATTGCCCAATTGTTGTCGCATTATGATGATCCTAAGTCGTATTCCTTATATATGTGACGTCATATATCCGAATATATGTGACGTCATATATCCGACCTTGGATGGGGCGGTGGCCAATCTGTTGAGAGCTGGTTGACATCATCTTCCCACCATGCGTCGATCCCACTCGGGAAAACTCCAATGGAAGGAAAATGGCCCAGACCACCGATACGGCGGGAACATCTGCCTCTGATTCGTGCATTGTTGACGCAGGAGGAATACGATGAATTGCTCAGGCGGTTAGTTCATGTGCTGCCAGATGGACCACTCGTAGACCACAGGCAGGTGTTCACCGAGTCGGGCAGGAATTGACGACAATGGACCGAAGCCGGACGCGGTTTAAGATTGAAACTGGGTAGGCCGACATTGAGTATGGCTGGTATGACCTTTTAGCTGCGGGAAGCATCTGATGGAAGTGTCCCCGCCTGCGGCCAGTACTCCAGGTCCGTAGGGCTTCTCCGAGATCATCTCGTGAACGGTAGAAGTTCAGGCTCGGTTCCTGAGCACTTTGGATACAATCCTTATCGTTGGGCGAAACTGAACATGGAACAAACGGACGAACCTGATCAGCCTGACCAGGCGGATGTCGCATTTCATCCTCCTCTACTTCTTATGACCTTACTGGGGCTGGGTTTTCTGTTGAGATGGGTCATTCCTCTACCTTTTCTTGCCTCGATGGTTGCGGTAAGCATGGGGCCGGTGATTGTGGTGCTATCATTTGCGCTTTTTTTTTGGCCGTTTACACCATGGTTCAAGGGCAAGCGTCGATTCCCACGAACCAGCCCACTGATGCGATAGTAAAACACGGGCCTTTTCGTCTGTCCCGCAATCCGATTTATTTCTCGATGATTTTGCTGCAGCTAGGAACCGGAATATGGGCCAATAGTATGTGGTTCTTGTTTTTGGCAGCCGCTTCAGCGGGGCTGTTGATGTGGGGCGTAATCTCCCGTGAAGAGCGATATCTCGAAAGGAAGTTCGGCGAGCGCTATTCATCGTATAAAACTGAGGTTCGGCGCTGGATTTGAACTGTTGTATCGCCCCAGGGTTCTTGGACAGTGATTTGAAGGTAATCATTTCTACGCAGCCGCGTCCAGGCCGACGAAGTCGCGTCGCACTTGAGCCGGGCTGCGATAGTCGTACTTCTCCAGCATCCACTGCTCGTTGTACGTCCGCTTGAACTCGAGCAAGGCCAGGCGGAGCTCCTCGATCGTCTCGAAGCTCCGTACCCACAAGACGTTTTCCTTCAGCGTGCGGATGAAGCGCTCAGCGACACCGTTGCCTTCGGGCTCCCGCACGAAGCTCGGAGAGCTTTCGATGCCGAAGAACGCGACCTCCTGTTGGAAATCGTCGGCCAAATAGTTCGACCCGTGGTCGTGACGCAGCCGCAGCCCGCGGGCCACGCCTTCGCCGATGCCCCCGAAGCGTTCCCGGATGCCCTGGCGAATCGGCTCCAGGGCCTCGAAGCGGTTCCCGCGCTTGGCGGCATGGAGCCCGATGCACTCGGTCGCGCAGTGATCGACGGCCACGAAGACGAAGGCTGCCCCCTCGGCGACGGTCACGGTGGCCGTCATGTCCGTGCCCCACATCACGTCGGGCGCCTCGGTGGTGATGGTCCCGTCGTGCGCCTTTGGCCCGTGCGCGTGGCCCGCGCGCTGCGGGGCCTGGAGGCCGGACTCCCGCATCAACCGCCGCACCCGTTCCTGCGAGGTCCGAATCCCGTCGACCCGCAGCTTCGCCCAGGCCTTCCGGTACCCCTCGCCATGAAACGGCGAGGCTTCGAGCACCCGGCGAATGTGGGCCACCAGGACGTCGTCCGGGGCAGCGCCGATCGGCCCGCGGCGACGACACGGCGCAGGGGACCGTGTCGCCTGCCGCCGCGCATACACACTGGAGCGGGCGCGGTGCCACACGCGGCAGACCCGCTGCACGCCATACGCCCGACGGGTGGAGATCGACTGGGCGCCACTCATCGCGTCGACCTCCGCCGGGCCAAAGGGCCGCCGGCCTCCAGCTGATCCACCTTCGCGTACAGTAACTCGGTCTCCATCAGCAGCTCGCCGATCTTGGCCTGCAGCCGACGATGGTCTTCGTCCCGAGCATCCGGTGCGCGGCTCTTTAGGCCCGCCTGCCCCGCAGCCAGAAACTGAGCCCGCCAGTGCGACGCCCGCGCCGCCGTGATCCCCACCGCCCGCGACACCGACTCGAGATCCTCCCCGCGCAACAGACGCAGCACCACCTCACGCTTCCGCCCGGCCGAGAACCGACCCCCACGGCCGCGCCCGGCGGCCGCGCCGGTCGCCACCGATTCCTCAACGTGCTTCCTCATCTCGACACTCCTCCTGCGAGAACTCTCTCGCAATCAAGTGTCCAAGAAAACCCTAGGGCGCAGGACTGTCCGCCCAACAATCGGCTCAAGCGGGCGCATGACACCGCTCGTCCTTTTCAACTTATGACGTTCGCCGCTTAGAGCTACGTTAGGTGGCCGCGCGCCAGGGACGGATGAGACACGCTCCCGCCCGAGTTATTTTCGAAAGTTGTGGATTGGAGGAATGAGAAAGGCGGCGTATCCTTTCGTGTAGTCAGTTGAAACGTACACGAGATCCGGTTGTGACGACCGGAGAAAGGACACGCCACCGATGTTGAGGATAATAGAGAATGCGTCTGAGAGCAAAGGGAACGGACTGTTCGCAGACCTGGACGAGCTTGCCAGAGAGGGAGCTCGGCGGATGCTGGTGAGTGCGTTGGACGCGGAAGTGACCGAGTATGTCGAGCGATATCGGATTGAGCGAGACGGAGAGGGCCGCGCCCTGGTGGTGCGCAATGGCAAAGCCCGTCCCCGCAAGGTGACGCTGGGTGCTGGTACGGTCACGGTGACCGCGCCACGGGTGCATGACCGTCGTATGCGGGCGCAGTTCACGAGCAAGATTTTGCCTCCCTATATGCGGCGGTCGCCGAAGGTGGCGGAGGAGCGTACTCTGCGCGCCCTGACCTTCATGATCGCCCAGGTTCTCCCTTCGTCCCGGGAGAATTCGCTCAGCCATACTGACGCGCCGAATCACGGATTGAGAATCGTGAGCTTGGGAAAATACGAGCGATAATTGTGCCCGTCGCGAGTGAGCAGCCGGTAGCCCCGTATCGCAGCGTGGGCCCCGATGAAGAAATCGGGTAGCGGTGACGGTCGCCTGCCGCCCCGATGCCGGTAGAGGGTGAAGCACTTGCCGGCCAAGAAGGCAGCCTCCCACGGGATTGGATCTCGCCGGAAGAGGTGGGGAGGTATCGCCTCTTCGAAATCCTCGATTCGCTCGAAACGCACCGACGCCTCGGCGTAGACGATCGGATTGATGACGAGCACCGCCCGCTCTCCTTCCTTTTCCAGCGCTGCGGCCGACCGCTCGTACCAAACCGCATCCCGAGTGAATACATCCAGCAGAACATTGCTGTCGACCAGAACCGGATTCAATCCTCGCCCCGGGTCATGGCCAGGATCTCGTCCGTGGTCAGGTTCACCGTTCCCCGCCCCGTCAGATGCTCGACGATCATACGTCCACGGCCGATCTTTTCCGGCGCCTTTCGTAGAAAGACGGCCTCGCCTTTCACCTCGAATTCCACCTCGGTGTTTGGCAGGAGGCCGAGACGTTCGCGGATGTCGACAGGTATGGTGACTTGCCCCTTGGTAGTGACACGCATAAGTAATACTCTTACTTGTAAGACTTCTACCAAAATAACCTCCATTTCCTGGGAAGCCTAGGGGCATCCTCGAGAACACCTACCGCCCTACTGCCTTACCGCCTTACCGCCCTACCGCCTTTCGCTACCGCCTGTCCAACGTCCGATACTGCACCGCTTCGCTCACGTGTTGCGCCTCGACGTTCGCCGAGCCCCCGAGGTCCGCAATCGTCAGAGAAATCTTGAGCACGCGGTGATACGCCCGCGCCGAAAGATTCAGCCGCGCGATGGCTGATTTGAGTAGCGCATCGGCGGCCTGCGTTATCCGACATTCCGGCGCCAAATCTCGCGGCCCCATGTGCGCATTTGCAAAGACGCCGGGCCGTTCGGCAAAACGCTCGAGCTGTCGTTGGCGAGCCGCAGCGACCCGTTCTCGTATCGCTTCGGACGAATCGCCGGACCGGTCGCACGACAGCTCGCGATGCGGGACCGCGGGCACGTCGATATGAATGTCGATGCGATCCAACAGCGGCCCTGACACCCGCGAGAGATATCGCTCGACCACCAACGGACCGCACGTGCAGCTGCGCCGCGGATCGCCGAAGAAACCGCACGGACACGGATTCATCGCCGCGGCGAGCATGATGCGCGATGGGTAACACACCGACATCGCGGCGCGTGCGATGGTCACGCTTCCGTCTTCGAGCGGCTGCCGCTTGTAACAACCTCCTGAAACCGAGCCAAATCCCAGAGCGATTCCTGGTTCGCAACGGTGTCTACGTGCCGTTAAGTGCTTGAATGGAATGGATTTACACCAAGCAAAGGGAGGCTCAGATGCAACAGTCAGACCAACAACTCATCAGCCAGCTCGAGGAGGCCGTAAGGAGTGCCAGGCAAACCCTCGACGAGACGAAGCAACGCCACAAGGCTCGAATCACGGCTCTCAAGGCCGAGCAGCGTCGGGAAATCGAGGGGTTTCAGACTCAGGTCCGAGGGTATGAGAAGGCGCTGAAGGCCATTTCAAAGGGAAACGGTCAGTCGGCAAGGCGGGAGGAGGAGCCGCTTCAGATTCGGGCTTAGAGGGGGATCTCAGGCTTGGGAGGGATATTAAAAGGGAAAGGCGGCGAGAGCCGCCTTTTTTTACCTTTCTCCGCGATCCCTGCTCAAGTGCTCCATGCAGCCAGACCACGCCAGCAATGACGTAAGCCTTTTTAGTTCTACGGTGAGCGAATTGTGAGCTGCGCGTCGCTGGATACTTCAACTGACTCAGCGGTGAGAGCGACGCCCCGAAGCGTGTAGGTTCCAGGTGGCAGGAGCTTCCCATCTGTACCAGTCCCTGCCCAAGGGATCGTCCACCCAAACTCTTCGCCTGGATCGAGCGGCCAGATATTGAGATCATCAGTACAATTCCCTGCCGCAGGATCGAGCACTAAACGGCGCCCCTGACGTACCTCGAACCCCAGCAGGCAAGTGGAGCTTCCGCTGAGGGTGAGTTGCCGGTCCGAGATGTTGGTGACCGTCACTGAAACCCCGATAGTGTCGCCTAAGATTAAGACCTGGCGGTCTAGTTCCACACGAATCGCTAAGGCCGAGGGTGTGGCCGCCTCACAACTGGACAGTACGAGTACCATCGGCAACAGCACTACTTTACGCATGACGATAAAAGTAACACGCCAGGCGGTCTTTTGGCATCAGCACTGTGACGAGATGGCACAGATCGAGGCTGTAATCCCTCCGCCACCCGGAATGTTCTCTCGAGGTATTGTCAAATGTTGTGGATCGGTGAGTGATCAAGCGGCGACCTTCCGATCCGTGTTCTCTTTGTCAGTTTCCTGCATACCATCTTTGAATTGTTCTCCTGCCAACACCAGGGGGAGAAGTTCTGGAGCGTTGAGTTTCCGCCAACGTTGCTGCGCCACAGTCGCGCGAGTGAGGGCTGACACAAGCTACGACACGGAGTTTCGTCGCGCCTATGGACGACCTCCGGACCTTGATGCCTTCCTTGCCGCTCTGGTCGAGTTTCAGAGATCTCTAGTCGTAAGCGAGTCACGCTTCGATCGGTTCTATCTGGGTGGGGATTCCACGGCGCTTTCTGAGTCGGAGAAACGGGGATGGAATCTGTTTCGTAGCAACGCGGCGAGCTGTGCGGGGTGTCATGTTCCTATACCGGATCCGGAGGGTTCTGGCGTCATGCTCTTTCGGGGATTCCAATTTCACAACCTCGGGGTCGGGTATGAGAACGGCCGTATGGAGGACGTCGGTCGCTATGGTGTAACTCGCGAGCCGCGCGCGCGGGGTGCCTTCATGACGCCCTCCCTCAACAACGTGGCCCTCACCGCGCCCTATATGCATGATGGAAGCCTGGTAACGTTGGAGGACGTGGTTGAGTTTTACGCTCAGGGGGGCATTCGGAACCCCAATATCGATGTCGTGATGGTCCGAACACAGTTGACGGACCGTGATCGAGCGGATTTGGTAGCGTTTCTTGGTGCACTCACTACCGACTGGCTTGCCGACTCTGTCGCAGTCAGAGCACGCTTCCTGCGATCCGATGGACGCTCACGCATCGGTAGCCGCTCAGGCATCGGTATTAGTAATCAGTGAGATAGTGTCGTGTGTAGTGCGGTTTTTAACGTAGACAGAGTTCGAGGAGACACAATGAGGGGCATGATCGTTTTGGTGATGGTGACGACGACCACAGCACTTGGCTGCAACACGTCGGGTGACCAGGACGGGCAAATAGGCTCCAGCCTGCGGATAGGCTCCGAAGTATCATGCCCGTCGTGCTCCATCGTCATCGACAGCGTCGTCACGCTTGAGGGTGCCTACTTCGTCGGACCAAGCACTACGTTAGCCCGCCACGCGACGGGCACGTTCTATCTCGTCGACGCCAGTGACGGCCTCTTGAAGGTCTATGGGAGTGACGGCCGTTTCGTCCGACAGCTCGGCCGACGAGGCGCCGGTCCCGGAGAATACGAGATGGTCCGCAACGTACTGGTCGCCCCTGACGGCTCGATCCAAGTCCTAGCAGGCTGCTGAAAAAAGCCACAAGGCGGCGGCAGCCGAGGGGCGGTAGCCGAGGGGAGCGGGCTGAGGACGCCGGGACGCCGGGACGCCGGGGCGCCCGGCCGGGACATAAGCCCCCGAACCAGCACGGTTTCCGTATGGTGGGTCCCGGACCGAGCGCCCCGGCGTCCAACGCATCCGGCGCCCGCTCCCCTCGGCTACCGCCCCTCGGCTGCCGCCGCGTCGGCCTTTTTCAGCACCCTGCTAGACGGAGGTCTGGGACGTCTCTCCGCCTTCTCGGAGCATGGAGAGTTTCTTAACAGCACCCAAGTCCCCGTTTTCGCTGGCGTCGGGATGCCCGCGATTCTACTTCCGGACGGAGGCCTCGTCCTGAACGCAAGGCCGATGACGGTCGGCGACGCTGGGCACGCGCTGAAACTGATCGACCAGAACGGGAATGCCTTGCGTTCCTTCGACGACGCCGTCACCGATGCGAGAAGAAGTTTTCTACAGCTGCGCCTCCTGTGGGCTCAGTCCAATGGCGATTTGCTGGTCGCACGACCGTACACATTCACCATAGACGTATACGCTCCGGATTACGACAGAAAGGGCTCGATTACCCGACTCGCCGAGTGGGTTCCCTCGAAGGAGCCCGACGAGGACCCTAGCGATGGTGTGTTCGATAGACCATTTACACCACGGCTGATGGGGATTTGGGAAGACGAACAAGGATTGCTTTGGCTTTACATGATGCTGCCGTCTCCTGCCTGGCGGCCAGGTCCTCCCATGGAGCAGGCAAGGAAGCAAGGACTGAGCGAAGAGACCTGGCGAGCCCTGGGCAGCAGACCACGCGTTGAGACGATCATCGAGGTTGTGGACCTCGCAACTCGGCAGCTACTGGCTCGAACGCGCATTGATGGTCCCGCAGGGACGCCTTTCGGAGGTGGATACGTCGCGCGTTCTGAGGACTCCGTGGGCGAGCCGAGTCTAAGAATCTCGCGGGTTAAACTCAAACTCTAAGGGGAGGTTAAAGCGATGCGTAAAAGACTGAGGTTCACGGTGGTTGCGCTCGCTCTGGGCGCGCTAATGGCTTGGAGCCACGTTCGACCGGAACAGGCTGTGGCGAGATCGTGCTTCGTCTGCGATTGGTACACAGGGGGAGATGGGATACAACGTCATTATGACTGCTTCTTGGTCCTTAACACCCTGGAGGGGTTCAAGCATCCGTGCGGGGGCGGGACCTATGGGGGTTGCTGGCAGCACTCCGCGTACGTGTCAATTTGAGGAACGAGGCCAATCGCTCGCGGAGGCGGCACCAGCGGGACACAACGCAGTTCTCCTCGGTGCGCTCCTAGAGAAAGACGATGCGCCTTCGACTGAGAGGTCGAAGGTGCATCAGTTCTTCCTGCCCAGACCGCGACACGGCATGCTTCGCGCGCCAACGTTCCAGTGCATTGACCTCCCGAGCAAATCGCCTCATAACATGCGCTTGCGCCGGGCGGGCGCTGAACGCGTTGCTGCGGAAGCGGTTCAGTTGCGCGCTGGCGCGCATTGCAGCACGTTTCGATACTGAGCCGCTCGCCGGGCAACACCGCGCAGGTCCTGGCACCCGGACTGCGATCCTTGTCGAGCCCGATCATCGACGGCGCGACCGATGGGGATCAGTGGGATGATGCCTCCGATTGGTTCATCGGCGATTTCCGGCGCCAGTTCAAGTACAAGGAGATCTGGCCGGTGCAGACGTTCCGCGACAACAGCGGGCAATTCAACAACGATATCGTCGCCCGGTTCAAGGTCCGCGAATACGGCGACATCATCGCGGTCGCCGAGCAGTGGGTCGTGAAGATCAACGCGGTCTAAGAGGGAGACGACATGGAACAGCCTGAGATCACGATTCGTGCACTCCGGAGTGGCCGATTCGTCGCCTGCCTCCCTGGTTCTGAACGCATCGGGCCGACGGTCGAGAGCGAAGAGGCGGCGAAGGCCGGCTTTTGCCCCCTCGCACTGCGGTGGGTACTGCGGTCGGTCTTTCCTTATATTCCGCAGGCCTGCGGTGCCCTGTTGTCGGGCGGAAAACCGGGCAATGCGGGAGGTCGAAGGTTCGCCACGGACCCTCTCTTCATCAAGGACGGGAATACCTCTCGCAAGCTCGACCACGCACGTGGGCAGATTCAAGACTGGAAACGTTACCTTGAGGACAACCTCGCCACAGTGCAACGAGAGATTGGTCTGGTGGGAATCTCTGCCAATCCGAACTCCATAGTGGTGATTGGCCGCTCCGAAAGCCTCGCAGAGGATAACCGTCGAAAGTTGGTTACGATCGAGAACGAAGCCCCGCGCTTGAAGATCATGACATACGACGACGTGTACGCGAACGCAAAAGCCGTGGTCGAGAACGTCCTTGGTCCGCTATGGAACGTCCAGGGCAATACCCAAATCTATTACCTATCCGAGCCGGGACCATCTTTGGAAAGCGGCGTTTGAGCAGTCCAAGCACTGCCCGATGCGTTCTAGCACGCCAACAGAATCCTCAACTCGAATCAGATGACACGACACGAAATTGTCAAAACGCCACACCTTCCTGTCTCCGGTTTCAGTCTGCCGCGGCCGTATCGTCCAAAATCCTGGGACGGAGTAATGGACGTCAACGGAGAGGTTCTCGCCAAGCAAGCATTCGAGGCGTTCCTTGAGGGTGCTGGTTCCTCAGGGTCACGTTGGCGCCGGGGCCGTGAACCGCCGGACTACTATCTCCGAGTCGCAGAGCGCCGGTACGTTGTTGAGGTGACACGGGCGATGCAAGATACGGAGATTGGCGGCGTCAAGCGAACCGAGTACGGTTGGCGTGCGGCTCTCACCGAGCTTACCAAACGCGTGGAGCCTGCGGCGGTGTCACCTGGGCTCGCAACCCGGCGGCTTGTGTCGGGGATGCCGCGGACCGGGGCTGCGGCGTCGTTCTTGCACTTGGCTGTGGCGTCGGCTGGACATTGACTACGCGCTCTTGTCCTTTGGCCGGTGCAGTGGTTGTTGGTGCAGGTGCCGCGCCTTGCGGCTGGGCCGAAGCTTGTGCGGGCTGCGATGCAGGCGAGGCCGACTCGGGCGTCGCGGGTTCGGGTGGTGGATTCGCATCCTGTTGGGGGGCGCTGACTGGCTCGGCGGGTGGTTGTGTAGCCGCGGCGCTGGCCCGCTGCTCGTCGGCGCCAGATTCGGCAACCTCGCGCGGAATCAATTTCGGAGCGGGCGCCTGGGCGGAAACGTGGCCCCGGCTGGGGATGACATCCCGCGTGCCGCCCAAGGGGATCGACACGCGCAGCGACATCCCCAGATCGGCCGGACCCGTTCTGGTTTCGCGTCTCATGGCTTCCAACTCCAACATCGCGGGCAGGGCGGCGGACAAGCTCCAAGCGGTCCCCAAGGCCAGCTCCCGCCCCGGTCCGGCCCATCGCAGCCGGCTATAGGGCGTCAGCAGACCCGGTACGCCTGGCGCCTTCATGCCGGCGTAGGCCACCTCGCTTTCCATCCGGTACTGGGAGGCCATACTCATGGCTCCCATCCCCGTTGGGCGCATGACAACATCGGCGTTGTCCCACAGCGTCGTCCGGCCTCCTCCGTCCCGGCCCCACGTGGACATCACCGACGCCCTGAACCCGCGCTGCTTCTCGCCCGGGTCCCAGCTCGCCTGTACGCCCAACCCCCAATCCCGGTAGTCGCTTTCATGCACCACTAGCGTCCGGCCGTGCAGCGCCACGTCCAGTCCATGGTTCGCATCCAGGTACCCCAGACGAAGACCCGTTTCCACGCCGGCGCCGCGATCCGCATCGCCCCCGTCGATACGTCCGCCGGCCTCCAGCTGCAGGCCCAGTGATCGCCCCGCTGACATCGGCAGGTCGTGCACCCACTCGAGCATCAACCGTCCCCGGTAGGCTTTACCGCTCACCTTGGCGATGTCGTCGGTGGCATCGGTCCTCAGTTGCGCCGTGAAGACGTCGGCTCGCAGGGCCAACTCATTGCAGGGCCACCTGCACAGCACCGCCCTCCAGCCCCCAGCGAGCATCCGAAAGTCGGCATCGAAGTCGTGACTCCGGCCCGGCTCTTTGACCTCCACTTCGCCCCAACCCATGCCTCCCAAGGCCCACATGCTCACCCGTTCGGTCGGCTGCCAATACAGATACGGGTGAACCGTGTTCATGCGACTCTCTAGCACCCCATCTATACCATCGTCGGTGTAGTCCATGTCTCCCCAGCTGCGCATGAACGACAGCCCGGCAAGCATCTTGTCGTTGGCATAGAGGTCCAGCCCGACGTGAGCGGCCTCGAGGCGGCCGCGATAGTTCATTTCGAGCCGATCCAGGTCTCCGTTGAAGTGCTGCAGATCCCCCTGACCCCACAACACCGGCACCCAGCTCGTGCTCGTCCCCTGCTCCTGCTTGCCCAGAGCCATCTCGAAGGAGGTCCCCGCAAGACTGAACCCTTGATCCCTCGTCCCTGAGAGGTCAGTCGAGCCCGGCCCTAGCGGCGCGTCGCCGATCCCAGAACCATACAGTCGATCCTGACCGTAGACGCTCCCTCTCAGGTCCGTGCCGTAGCTAGGAGCGGCGCTCAAGTGCGAAAGGCCGGAGCGTGCGACGCTCCCTAACGAACCCAGCGAGAAGCTCCGCAGCCGCGATCCCTGCGTTGGCTCGGCCGCGTCCGCGCTCGCCGCCGCGTTAGTCCCCGGCCCCTGCACCCCACCGGACGACGCCAACCGACTCCACTGACGATGCCGTTCGAAGCGACCCTGAATGGCTGACTGCACGCTCGCGGCCGTCGACCGCGCTAAGACCGCCAGCATCACTTCCAGTGTTTGTGAGAACTGCTCCGCCGTGCGCTGCTGAGTGAAATGCACCTGGGTCGAGGAAGGATCGCCCGAAATCACCCCGAGCGGCAGCTCGCCAAAACTCAGCACCATCCCTTCCCCAGGATCGTTCACTTCATCCGCCAACACCTTTATGGCAATCGTCCCCTGACTCTCGCCTTCCTCGAACACCACCGTCGCCGGCACTCCGCTATAGTCCTCGTCCGTAGCCCCTCCTTGGAGCGCCACCACCAGGGGCGCTTCCACCCGCCGGTCCGCCGCCGGTGATACTTCCACCTCGATGTCGGCCTCCTGACCTTCCTTAATCTCGTACTCCGCCTGCCCAAAGCTCACCGTGAGCTCCACTATCTTGTCCTCGAGCGTGACCGTCGCCACGGCCGGGTCCCCCGGCATCACCGCCGTCGGCAACTCCCCGAAGCCCAGCTCGAGCTTTTCGTCTTCCCCGTCCGCGTCATAGTTGGCCTCAATCGTGAAGCTCGCTGTCGTCTCTCCTTCAGAAACGGTGAGCTTGCCGGTGCCCTCTTCGGCATCCCATGCCTCCAACCCGCCTACCGTATAGTCGTCGGCTTCCGTCGTCTCCAGCCGCGTCACCTGAATCGGAATCGTCAACTCCTCCGCGGCCCCCGCCGGGCTCAGCTTCACCGTCACCGTCACTGCCGCATCGCCCTCGATCGCCGTGTAGCGCTCCGCCTCGTAGCTCGCCAACAACTTCGTATCCACTCGGAACTCCGCCGGGAGGTTGCCGTTACCGGCCGCGTCCCGGGCGACGTTCTCGGGAACCTCCACTACCACCGGCTGTCCCGCCTGCGTCGGCTCGATCGTGGCTTGATACTCACTCGCTGACACCTCGGTGAAGTCCGCGACCGTCCCGTTCGTGACCTGGATATCGTCCTGCTCAAAACCGGCCACCGGCTCGGAGAAAGCGATCGTCACTTCGAACCCCTCCATCCCCACCGGCTCCGTCTGCCCCTCGATCGTGACCTCCGGCCGCCCCACGTCCGCCTCGATCACCAGAGGCGCGCCCGCTATATTGCCGTTGCCGACCCCGTATTCGACCACATTCGCCCCAACCTCCACGATCACTTCACCGCTCTTCGAGGGAGTGATCTCTGCCTTATAGGTCGGCGCCGACCCACTGAAGTCGGTCACCGAACCATTCGTCACCGCGATCTCGCTCCGCTCGAAACCCATCACCGCCTCGCTAAAGATGATCGTCACCTCGAACACGCCGCGCACCGGAGCTGACACCTCCGTTTGAATCACGACCGTCACTACCTTTTCGTTGTCGGCCTCGGTCGCCGTGACTGGATCGATATAAATATCGTAATAGTCTTCGTCGCCTGTCGCTCCGTGAGAGAAGATCGCGACGCCATCCACCTCGTCGGCGTCGTCCTCGGCCGCCGAGACCGTCACCGTCTGCGCCGTATGCCAGTTCAAGTCCGTGAATAACAACGTAACCTCATTAAAGGCCGCATCCATATCCGTTACCGAGGTCACCGTCAGGTCGGCGTCACTCAGTTGGTCCGGGGTCACCTGGACCGTGACATCATCGTCCAGTGGCTTGGTGCCGAGCCTCACCGTGTAGGTCGCCGAGCCGCCTTCCGGCACCGACAGTGCCGTCGGCGAGACGATCATGCCGATCGTGTCGTTGTCATCCTCGGTTGCTCTGAGGCCAGGGGCCGAAACGCCGTGATAGACGGTGCCGGGGCTGATCACCTTATGGCCAAACTGGGCAGTGCTGGCCGCGCCGTCGTCATCTTCCGCCGCCGAGACCGTCACCGTCTGCTGCACACTCCAGTTCGAGTTCGTGAAGGTCAGCGTATCCGGGCTCGCCGTCAGATCCTCATCGCCGTTCACCCGCTCCACCGTGATCGTGACATCATCCGTCGGCTGGGTGACGAGCCTCACCGTGTAGCTCGCCGAGCCGCCTTCGGGCACCGTCAGTTCCGTCTCCGAAACCATTACGCTGGATGCGAGCTCAACCGCCGGGAATGTAATCTGCGGCCGATCCACGTTGCCGGCGTCGTCGGTGACCAGCACCCCCACCGTTTGCGTGTTGGTGTTGGCCGTCCTCGGCGAGCCGCTGATAATACCTGTATTGCCATTCAACGCCAGTCCCAGCGGCAGGGAACTGCCGCTAGTGGCGTAGGAGACGATATCCGTATCGATCGTGGTCGGAGCTATCGGCGTGATCAAAACGCCCACCGTGAGATTCGATGGCGCCGTGTAACTCACACTCGGCGGCGTCAAATCCACCGGCAGCGTCCGCGTAACCGTCGCACTGGTAAACCCGGTCTTGGTGGCCGTCACGGAAAGCTCCACGCTCGTTTCGGTAATGTAGTCCGCACTGCGCTCCACGTTCACCGACCACATCGCGTTCATCGCGGAGGTCACGCTCGTCAACGGTGTGCCGCCGATGGTCACCTCGACAGTCACGCCGCTTTCCGTACCCGTGTTGCCGCTCACGGCGATGCCGTTCATGTGCTCCGACCGGTTGATCTTGTTGTCGCCCGCAACGGCGTCCACGTTCAGCGTCACCTGCTGCGCGAAAGCCTCGGTCGGCCAGGCCAGCCAGGCCAAACACGCGACGGCGGCCAACACGCGAACGCCCCCCGAGCCGCGACGGCTGCGCTTGGTGGGATGGTCTTTGGGAACAAGCCCCGCCGGTGGATTAGGAGCGAGAGAGCCGTCCCTGTGGGCCGCCGAGTGGGACTGGCCCGCTTCGGCATCCGGCCTCAGTCGGGTCGACTGGCTCATGCGAGGCGGGTACGACAAATCAATGGCATGAACTTGACGTCTTGATCTGGACATAAAAAGGTTCCCTTCGACGTTTCAGTACATCATATTGTCGGAACTAGGTATTTACTCCACCCTGATGGATCAGGACCGATACTGAGGCATCGAGTCTCGACCCTGGCCGGAAGGTCTCGAATGAGCGAATGGGCGGCGGCGAGATTGCGCCGATGATTTTCGGCCGTGAAATAGTTCTCCTGGCAATCGCCTTTCCGCCTGCGCCGGCTCGACATGGCGCCGAGTATTTGGAGCTTTGGCTGTTATTCGTATGGACCGCGCCGGAGTGGGATGTGCCGTCAGCCATGTTCGCCTCTCCCGCCGATATTTAGTCTCTACTGCTCGCCAGTCGGGCCGTGTGTATCGCCCCAGGGTTCTTGGACAGTGATTTGAAGGTAATCATTTCTACGCAGCCGCGTCCAGGCCGACGAAGTCGCGTCGCACTTGAGCCGGGCTGCGATAGTCGTACTTCTCCAGCATCCACTGCTCGTTGTACGTCCGCTTGAACTCGAGCAAGGCCAGGCGGAGCTCCTCGATCGTCTCGAAGCTCCGTACCCACAAGACGTTTTCCTTCAGCGTGCGGATGAAGCGCTCAGCGACACCGTTGCCTTCGGGCTCCCGCACGAAGCTCGGAGAGCTTTCGATGCCGAAGAACGCGACCTCCTGTTGGAAATCGTCGGCCAAATAGTTCGACCCGTGGTCGTGACGCAGCCGCAGCCCGCGGGCCACGCCTTCGCCGATGCCCCCGAAGCGTTCCCGGATGCCCTGGCGAATCGGCTCCAGGGCCTCGAAGCGGTTCCCGCGCTTGGCGGCATGGAGCCCGATGCACTCGGTCGCGCAGTGATCGACGGCCACGAAGACGAAGGCTGCCCCCTCGGCGACGGTCACGGTGGCCGTCATGTCCGTGCCCCACATCACGTCGGGCGCCTCGGTGGTGATGGTCCCGTCGTGCGCCTTTGGCCCGTGCGCGTGGCCCGCGCGCTGCGGGGCCTGGAGGCCGGACTCCCGCATCAACCGCCGCACCCGTTCCTGCGAGGTCCGAATCCCGTCGACCCGCAGCTTCGCCCAGGCCTTCCGGTACCCCTCGCCATGAAACGGCGAGGCTTCGAGCACCCGGCGAATGTGGGCCACCAGGACGTCGTCCGGGGCAGCGCCGATCGGCCCGCGGCGACGACACGGCGCAGGGGACCGTGTCGCCTGCCGCCGCGCATACACACTGGAGCGGGCGCGGTGCCACACGCGGCAGACCCGCTGCACGCCATACGCCCGACGGGTGGAGATCGACTGGGCGCCACTCATCGCGTCGACCTCCGCCGGGCCAAAGGGCCGCCGGCCTCCAGCTGATCCACCTTCGCGTACAGTAACTCGGTCTCCATCAGCAGCTCGCCGATCTTGGCCTGCAGCCGACGATGGTCTTCGTCCCGAGCATCCGGTGCGCGGCTCTTTAGGCCCGCCTGCCCCGCAGCCAGAAACTGAGCCCGCCAGTGCGACGCCCGCGCCGCCGTGATCCCCACCGCCCGCGACACCGACTCGAGATCCTCCCCGCGCAACAGACGCAGCACCACCTCACGCTTCCGCCCGGCCGAGAACCGACCCCCACGGCCGCGCCCGGCGGCCGCGCCGGTCGCCACCGATTCCTCAACGTGCTTCCTCATCTCGACACTCCTCCTGCGAGAACTCTCTCGCAATCAAGTGTCCAAGAAAACCCTAGGGCGCAGGACGTGCCAGCAGCCTTCGACTCGGGCCTGCCTAATATCTTACTGCAGTTGGCATCCTTTCGTCGCTCCACGTGCCGAAACCTGCTCAGTCCGGCGATAGGGCGATTTTCGTTGCGGGGGAGGCGTGACCAATCACTCTTCCCCCGCGAGACACCGATCTGACAGACTCTCGGACCCTGATGACTCCATTAGCTGCCGGTCAGAAGTGATACTTCATGTTGAGGCTGATTCCCCAGAACTGAATGTCATCCGTCTTGACATAGTAGGTAACGGGGACCGGCGGGTTACCGGCCACCGACGCATGATCGCGGAGAGAATCATATGCCGACTCGTCATCGAATTCGCCGAAACTCGCCCATCGGAACTTGAGCCCGATGGTGACCCGATCGCTGACCTGATAATCCAGGCCCGCCACCGCCTGGTAGCCGAGCAGCAGATCCGACAATTTCGCTCTGTCCGCGGTGATCGTGCCGGCAATTTCCCGGTTTAACGCCTGGGCCTTCGCCAGCTCGTCACCAATCACCCCCTCAGTATCGAATACCGTGACGTTCTCGGGGTCATTCGTCCGGCGCCAGAAGGTCCGGTACGCAAGCGAGACTTTCGCAAAGCCGACTCCAATCCCCAGAGACGGCGTAAACTTCGAATCGGAGCCCACCCGTTGGCCGGGACCAGGCACCGGCGTGAGCGGAATGCGACCCCGAATGACGGCTTCGTATGTACGGTTTCCGCCCGGGCGTTGATGAGGCGGGCCGCAGCTGTTGGGCCAACTCCGGAGAGAGGGAGGAGGGGATGGTGGACGTTCTCGACGACGTGGGTCAACGTCAGTCCTGCCACGCCGGCCACCATCACGCATGAGAAGGCATCCACTGCACGTCGTGCGATACGAATGATGATCATGAAGAAGAGAGCAAACAGCATCAACGATATCATGACGCCAACAAAGCCAAACTCTTCTGCCAAAACCGGATAGATAAAGTCTGTGTGTTGCGCGGGGAGAAAGGCCAGTCGTTTCTGTGTGCCCTCCATGAATCCCTTGCCAAACATTCCGCCGGAGCCGATCGCAACTCTCGACTGGATGATGTTCCAACCCGTGGCCCGCGGATCGATCTCCGGGTTGAGGAACGAGAGGATACGATTCTGCTGGTAGGGAGCCAATCCAGTCCACAATCGCAGGGCGACTACGCCCATGAGCACGTTCATTCCCCATATCACTAGGGCCTCGAGCACGTACGGACGCATCCACACCAACAGCACGGTGAGCGCCACGATCCACGCGCCCCACAACCCCGTCGAAAACACCAAGAACAGACTGATCAATGGCGAGGCCACCAACAGGAGAAGCCACGGTGACACCCCAACCCAAAACAGCATCGCGAAAAAGATGCCGGGAAAAACCAACGCGCTTCCTAGGTCGCCCTGCAGGGCTACGAGCAAGAGAGGGACGCCAACGATGGCCCCCGACGGAATCAACTCGAACGCCGAACGCGGCTGTTCCCGGCGACCCGCCAAGTGCCGTGCAAGCATCAATATCGTCGCGAGCTTTGCCAGCTCCGCTGGCTGCCCGATCCGAACACCCGCGATGGCTAGCCACGATTTTGTTCCCGCCGCCGTCCCCGCACCGGTACCGAAGAACAGCGTGACCACCAGCAGCACGATTGCGCCGATGTAAACAAAAGGCGTCAGCCATTCGAGGATCCGAGGAGAAACGCGAAAGATGAATGCCGCACCAACGACACCAACCCCCAGCCACACAAGTTGGCGCTGCCAAATACCGGCGGCAATTGTGGGGAAGTCTGTTTGTCCGGCGGAATACAGCGTTGCCAGCCCAAGCCCGAGGAGGGCTGCTACGGTCAAGAGCAGTGGTGTGTCGAGACCCAATCGCCGCATCGCTACCGCGTACCAGGTCGTCGAATCGGTGCTCGCTGCAACGTGTCGGCCGTGGGCACCGAATCCGACGGCAGCACCCAACGAACCGGTCGAATCGCATCTGAGTCGCGGCCCAACAAATGTCGGGCAATGATACGACTCACCATCGGCGCAACAGAGGACCCGTGTTCCCCAAACTCAATGATCGCGCCCACAACTATCTGAGGATCATCCACTGGTGCAAACCCAAGGAACCAGCCATGGTCCAGCCGTGTGGGTTTTGGGCGGTACCGGTTTTCCCTGCAACCCGGAGGTTCCGAATCCGGGATGCCACGGCGGTCCCGCGCTCCACCACCATCTCGAGCGGCGCCCGCAAAAGTGCAACATTCTCGGGGCTGGCGACCACCGGGAAGTGCTGTTCATCACCATCCGACGGTACCAATCGCGGGATCGGCGCCCCGCCATCGTCCCGGGCGAGCATCGCATAAAACCGCATCATGCTGATAAGTGTCTGCGTGTTTTCTCCCTGGCCGATGGCCAAGTTGAGCGCAATCGCATTCGTCCATCCGTTTGACCCGTAGAGCGAATCAAAGTAGGCGGTCGTCGGGACCTCGAGACTTTGGCACCGTTAACCCTCAGCCAAGTCAGTGAGTCTCGGAATCAGGCCACCCGCCATCGCCTGGATGGTGGAGTAGCTGGCCATGAGGGCACGAGCACCGGCCGATTCGAGCGCGTAATACTTCCGCGGCCGACCCATGCGGCCCACGGCGGGCTCGGCGACCCGCGACGTGACCAGATGCCGTTCGGCGAGGCGGCCCAACGCCGTGTTGATCGCCCCCGAGGAGACCACCCGACCCGTCCTCCGCTCAATCGTCTCACGGATCGCTCCCCCGTAGGCATCGTCCCCGAGTTCCACGACCGAAAACAGGATAAGTTGTTCGAATTCACCGAGATAGCCCATGTTGTCTTCCCTTGATTGGCGAGTTTCACTACAACGTAGTATAACTATAAGAGCGTCAGAGACGCCACTGAGCCGACTGTTATCTACATGAGGACAGCGTCACTTGCACCTCAGCTCGTGGTCTCCCAACGGCCGCTGGCTCCTCTTCGATGAGGTACACCGCACAAACCGACATGACATTTGGGCGCTCAATGTCGACAGCGTCGAGCAGCTGCTACCAATCGCTACCACGGAATTCAATGAACTTAGTGCACGGTTTTCCCCCGACGACCGCTGGGTGGTCTACAGCTCGGAGGAAACCGGCAAGGCTGAAGTTTACGTCAGGTCCTTCCCGGACATGGCGGCTAAGCACCAGGTCTCGACCGACGGAGGTGTCTCGCCGCGATGGTCCAAAAGCAGCAAAGAAATCTTCTTTCGGAGTGGCAACACGCTCATGACGGTGAGTGTGTCGACGGAAGGTGGTTTCAGCCGAGAGGGGACCCCCGCCCTCTGTCTCGTGCGCCGGGCCTAATGTCGGTCTTCGAGGGTTATGACGTGACACCCGATGGAACACGATTTGTGGTTCTGATGACCAAGCCGGATGCGGTGCCGAAAGAGATACACGTCGTACTCAATTGGTTCGAGGAGTTGAAGGCGGCGGTGGGGAACGAGTGAGCGGTGATCCGTGGGCACATTCTTGGGCACATAGACCCGCAGCCAGACGCAACCAGACGGGGTCAGACGCAAAAGCTCCCGTGGTTTTTCTCAAGAAAAGTGGTCAGATAGGGCCAGACGCAACCAGACGCAAAAGAGTCTGGAGAACTTGAAAACCGCCGTGCGCGAGCACATCGGGGTTCGAGTCCCCGGCCCTCCGTGGCCCTCGCGATGCGAGGGCCTTTGAGGGACGGGGACACGCGCGCCCCTCGGGTCGCCGCCACGGCGGCTCGCTCGGGGACTGCGTCGAGTCCCCGGCCCTCCGCTTTAGTATCCGCGCCAAACACCTTGCGCGTGTCCCGGTGGGCTAAAGCCCGGGCTCGGCCCCTTCGGGACGTGTCCTGAAGGACATGACGTGAGACACGTCTTTCAAGACGCGTCGCGGCGCGTATAGCGCCGCGGCCGAGCCCGCCTTTTAACGCACCGGGCACACAACGCGTCGAAACCTCGCCAAACCCCCATCCACGGCCCATCTTAGCCCCATGCCCGAGATCACCGCCCGCCTCTCGACCGCCCTCGCCGACCGTTACAAAATCGAACGCCACCTCGGCGAAGGCGGCATGGCCACCGTCTATCTCGCGGAGGACCTCAAGCACGAGCGCAAAGTCGCCGTCAAAGTCCTGCGACCCGAACTCGCCGCCGTGCTGGGGGCCGAGCGATTCATCCAGGAAATCAAAACTACGGCGAACCTCCAGCACCCGCACATCCTGCCGTTGCACGATTCTGGGGACGCTGACGGTTTCCTTTATTATGTCATGCCGTTCATCGACGGCGAGACGCTGCGGGACAAACTGAACCGCGAAACGCAACTCGGCATCGAGGAAGCGGTAAGCATCACCACCGCCATCGCGGACGCCCTCGACTACGCGCACCGTAACGACGTCATCCATCGCGACATCAAGCCGGAAAACATCCTGCTCCATGACGGTCGCCCGATGGTGGCGGACTTCGGCATTGCGTTGGCGTTGAGCGCGGCGGCGGGCGGTCGGATGACGGAAACCGGCCTCTCTCTCGGCACGCCGCACTACATGAGTCCCGAACAGGCGACCGCCGAGAAAGACCTCAGCCACCGTTCGGACATCTACTCCTTGGGAAGCGTGCTGTACGAGATGCTGACTGGCGAGCCGCCGCACATGGGCAACTCAGCGCAGCAGATCATCATGAAGATCGTGACCGACACGCCGCGTCCGGTGACGGAGCTACGGAAGTCGGTGCCCACGAACGTGACGGCGGCGGTCGCCAAGTCATTGGAAAAGTTGGCGGCGGATCGGTTCGAGAGCGCGGCGAAGTTCGCCGAGGCGTTGGGGAATCCCAACTTCACGTTGCCTACAACGCAGGCGCTCGCGTTGGCGGGCGAACGGTCGAGCGGTCTGTGGAAACGTGTGAGCATTGGCGTAACGGCCGTCGCAACACTACTCGCTCTGGTCGGAATATGGGGCTGGTTACGCACGCCGACATCCTCGGGGACGCCGACACGAGTGACGATTTCGGTGCCCGATGGCCAGCAGATGGGGATCAGCAGCCCCCGGCTCGCGATTTCCCCTGACGGACGCACCCTGGTCTACTACACCGATGGGCTACTCCACGTGAGATCGCTCGACAGCTTCGACGCCGTGCCGCTTCCTGGAACCGAAATAGCTGAGGACCCGGTTTTCTCTCCCAACGGACAGTGGATTGGATTCACTGGAAGTGCGGGGTTCCAGAAGATCGCGGTGGAGGGGGGACCGGTCGTGTCCATTCTGGACGCACCCACCCGTCTCGGCGCAGATTGGAGCGCCGAAGGTAACATCGTCTATGTCCCGGGGCTTGGGAGTTCGGGCCTGTGGCTGATGGCGGACGATGGAAGCGGCTCTCACCAGATCACGACCGTGTTGGACAGCGCGTTGGAGACAGCACACACCTGGCCGCAGCTCCTGCCTGATGGACAGAGCGTCTTGTTCACCGTCATCGGGCCGAGTGGGGGATGGGGGGATGGGAGCCTCGTCGTTCAGGACATCGCGAGCGGCGAACGTGGTGCTGTGATCGAACGTGCGAACTACGGGCGGTATGTTTCCACCGGCCACATCATCTACGCTCAGGCAGACGGAACGATTCTCGCCGTTCCGTTTGATCTTGGGCGTCTCCGAGTGACGGGCACTCCATTCCCGGTAGCGTCAGAAGTTCGCGTGGCAAATTGGAGTGGCGGGGCTTCCTTTGCAGTATCAGATGGCGGAACCTTGGCGTTCGTTCGAGGCACGAGCGAGACTCGGTTCCTGCTGAATTGGCTGGACCGGGACGGTGAAGTGGTCCGACAACTCGGGCCTCCGCTGAACGGTGCATTTCAGACAGTCTCGCCGGACGGCCGCCGTATTGCTTTCGAGCTCCGTCAGCCGAACCACAACGATATCTGGCTCGTGGATGCGGCCAGCGGCGCGCGAGAGCAGTTCACCTTCGAGTCCACGGAAGATGAGAGCCCCGTATGGTCGCCCGACGGCCAACGGATCGCCTACAGCTCGGCGTGGACGGGGCAGTCGCGGCGCATCTACGTAAAGCCGGTCGATGGAAGCTCCGAGCACGTGCTCATCTACACTGGCAAATATCATCTTCACCTCACCGACTGGTCGCCCGATGGCAAGTGGCTCGCCTTCTACCAGTTCCCTCCCGTCACCGACGCGGACATCTGGCTGGTCAATACGGATGGTGAGGGGCAGTTGGTGCCGGTGGTTACAACGACAGGTCTCCAGTGGCGTGCGGTGTTTTCCCCAGACGGCCGGTGGCTCGCGTATGACTCGGATGAGTCGGGACGCGCAGAAGTGTACGCGGTGTCGTTTCCGGAGCTGGGTTCCAAGATCCGGATCTCGGCGGACGGTGGTGCTGGGCCGCGGTGGAACGGGCGCGGGGATGAGTTGTTCTATCTGAGCCCGGACGGCGACATCACCGTGGTGCCCATGAGCACCCAGGGGTCAGTGCTTAGGCCCGGAACACCTCAGGTCTTGTTTCCGACCTCCATAGAACGCCTTTTTGAATTCGATGTTGCGCCGGACGGGCAACACTTTGTGGTCCTGACCCCGAACCCCGATGCACCTGCACGGGAAATCCACGTCGTGCTCAACTTCTTCGAGGAGTTGAAGGCGAAGGTGGGGAACTGAACTACGCGCCACGAACTGCGAGCCCTGAGCCGCAAGAACTTGGGCATATCGTGGGCACATTCTTGGGCACATCGACCCGCAGACAGACGCAACCAGACGGGGTCAGACGCAAAAGGTCCCATCGTTTTTCTCAAGAAAAGTGGTCAGATAGAGCCAGACGCAACCAGACGCAAAACGCTTTGGAGAACTTGAAAACCGCCGTGCGCGAGCACATCGGGGTTGACGGGCGCAGCGCTGCCGCGCTCACCCGTCCGCTCGCTTCGGGTCGCTCGCATTCGCGAGCTCGCTCAGCTCTGCGTCGAGTCCCCGGCCCTCCGCTTTAGTATCCGCGCCAAACACCTTGCGCGTGTCCCGGTGGGCTAAAGCCCGGGCTCGGCCCCTTCGGGACGTGTCCTGAAGGACATGACGTGAGACACGTCTTTCAAGACGCGTCGCGGCGCGTATAGCGCCGCGGCCGAGCCCGCGTTTCAACGCGGGGAACACAACCGGGAGTACGGCCACCTCCAAACCTCGCCAAGCCCGGCTAGACCACCTGACGCGGTAACCGCGCGTTCATCGACTGGAGCAGCGGCAAGAACCTCACCCCGGTGCGTTCAGCGACAGTGTGCGGCAGAATGGCCTGATGGTCCGGACCGATTAGCGTGGCTATGTCGCCCACTTCGACGCTCTTCTCCGCCCCGATCTCAATGATGGTGTGTGCCGAGTTGACGCCGGCGACCACCGGGTACAGGCGGCCTCCGATCAATACCTCGCAGGTGCCCACCGCCGTACCGGGATAGCCGTCGGTGCGGCCCACGGGCAACAACGCTATCCATGTGGGCCGCTCGGCTATGTAGGCGCGGGAGAAGCCGCCGCTCTCTCCGGGCTCGAGTCGCTCCAGCCGGACGATCCGGGCGCGGAGCCGGAACACCGGCTTGAGGTCGGCCAATGCTTGCATACCTTCGACGCTGGGATAGTTGCCGAACAGCGCGTTCCCCGGACGCACCATGTCCAAGTGCGCGTCGGGAAGCTGGAACAGTTCGAAAGTCGGGGCCGCATGCAGGGTGCCCAGATCCAGGCCATTCGCCCGGGCCTCGCCGATGATGTTCTCGAAGCGGGCCAACTGCACGCGGTCGAATTCCAACTCGTGCACGAACATGGTGTATGTGCCACGCACCTGCGCCGATTCGCTATTGCACAAAGTCTCTATCCACTGCCCGGCACGGCGGTACGGCATACCCTCCCGGTTCATCCCGGTATCGAGGAAGAGTTGGACCGGCACCGGACGCCCCAGCCTGCGCGCGACGCGTTCGACGCGCCGAGGGGCGTCGTCCAGCCAGACCGATGGTGTGACTCCGATTCGCACCAGCTCTTCCATCTCTTGCTCCGAAACCTCCGCCATGTTTACAATCGGCTTGGTCACACCAGCCTCCCTCATGGCCAAACCCTCGTGCACCCTGACGCAAGCGATACCACCAACTTCGGGGCAATCGGCAAGGATGGGCCCCACGACTCGGTCGCCCAAACCGTAGCCGTTGTTCTTGACCACAGCGAGAATGGGTCGCCCGCCTGCCAGGCGGGAGGCTTCACGCACGTTGTGCCGAAACGCCTCGCGGTCGATCTCGATCCAGGGATCCGGGCTGTCAGCAGAGAACGCCCTGGGCGCCGGCGACGGAGATGGCGCATTAGGCCGAGCTGATTGCGTGCCGGCGCAGGCAGCGGCTGAGACGCCGAGGGCGCCTCCGGTCAGTCCGAGAAACTCTCGACGAGATATTCTGTTGGCCATGGGTGGCTCCTTTCCTGCAGTGCCCCTAGTGGCAGTAAGATGAGACGCGCGCCGGAGTTTGGCGAGGCAGTGTGGTCTACGCGCGGAGTTCTGCTCAGATGGGGTAGAGGCCAATCATCGACACGGCGCCCATGGGTGGAGAAGCGGGCGAGGCCGTCGTCCCCGCGTTCCCTGGGCTGAAGCCCGGTCTCGGCCCCTTTGGGACGTGTCCTAAAGGACATAACGTCGAATGCGTCTTTTCAAGACGCGTCGCGCCGAGCCCGCGTTTCAACGCAGGGAACACGACCGGCACGCTCGACCTATTCGAAACCTCGCCAAACTCCCATAAACGGCCCATCTTAGCCCCATGCCTGAGATCACCGCCCGCCTCTCGACCGCCCTCGCCGATCGTTACAGAATCGAACGCCACCTCGGCGAAGGAGGCATGGCCACCGTCTACCTCGCCGAGGACCTGAAGCACGAGCGCAAGGTCGCCGTCAAAGTCTTGCGTCCCGAACTGGCCGCCGTGCTCGGGGCCGAGCGATTCGTCCAGGAGATCAAGACCACCGCCAATCTCCAGCATCCCCACATCCTCCCCCTATTCGACTCGGGCGAAGCAGACTCTTTCCTTTATTATGTCATGCCGTTCATCGACGGCGAGACGCTGCGCGACAAGCTGAACCGCGAGACCCAGCTCGGCATCGAGGAAGCGGTGAGCATCACCACCTCCATCGCGGACGCCCTCGACTACGCGCACCGTAACGACGTCATCCATCGCGACATCAAGCCGGAGAACATCCTGCTCCATGACGGTCGCCCGATGGTGGCGGACTTTGGCATTGCGTTGGCGTTGAGCGCGGCGGCGGGCGGGCGGATGACCGAGACGGGCCTTAGTCTCGGTACACCGCACTACATGAGTCCGGAGCAGGCAACGGCAGAGAAGGATCTGACCCACCGGGCGGACATCTACTCGCTCGGTAGCGTGCTGTACGAGATGTTGACGGGCGAACCGCCGCACATCGGTGGTTCGGCGCAGGCGATCATCATGAAGATCGTAACGGAACCTGCTGAACCCGTGACGAAAATCAGAAAGTCGGTGCCGCCCAACATCACGGCCGCGGTAGCGAAGTCGTTAGAGAAGTTGGCGGCGGACCGGTTCACGACCGCCGCCGAGTTTGCGGCGGCACTGGCCGATCCGCACTTCATCGCGGCGACCGTCATCGCGCCCGGGTCGCAACCGATCGCGATCCAACGCAGCACCATGGCCGGGTGGGCCGTTGCGGGCGTGCTGGCCGTGTTGCTGGGGTGGGTGGTGCTGAAACCGGAGCCCGGGGGCACTTCAGCGATTCCCATGCGATTCACGCTGGAAATGGTGGGTGCCGAGAACTTGCGCCTCAATGAAATCGAGGTGTCTCCGGACGGATCGGTGTTTGCCCTTCCGACGCTCGAGGGCATTTACCTTCGATCCGCCAACGACCCGACCTATCGCCTCCTGCCGGATACCGAGAAAGGCATTGAGCCGACCTTTTCACCTGACAGCAAGTGGTTGGCGTTTATTCGCGATGGGGTGCTGTACAAGGTCGGAGTGGAGGGCGGCTCCGCGAGTTCCTTGACTCGGACAAGTTCCGTTGTTCCTGCCCAACCGAATTGGGGGGCTCCGGGCACCATCGTGTTCCAGAGTCGGAGGAGGTTGTACCGGGTGTCCGACGCCGGCGGCGAGCCCGAACTCATCGGCGGTGATGTCACCGTCGATCGCCCCTACGTCCTGCCCGATGGTTCCGCCGTTCTCTACGGCGCCCCTGACGGTGCGATGCTGCTCGAGTTCGAAGCCGACGCTCCGAGTCTCGTGATCCCCTGGGGGTCGGACGTGAAGTACATCGACACGGGCCATCTGACGTACATCGATGCGCGGGAGGGTGGCCTGTACGTGGTGCCTTTTGATCTGCAAGCTCGCACGGTGACGGGAACGCCCATACCGATTCTCAACGAAGTTTCCAACACCGGGACCTATTCGATCTCGCGGACGGGGACGCTCCTGTACGCCACGAATCCGTTGTCCGCGGGAAGTGCGCGTCACCTACTGCTGATGGATCTTCGCGGGGGGTTGGACACGATTCCGTTGGCGCCCCGAACCTTCAACTGGCCGAGCTTCTCCCCCGACGGACGGTGGCTCTCGTTCAACACCGGAGCGGGCCGGACCGCAGGGCGCGTCGTGTACACGTACGACCTGATTTCGGGATCGATGGTACAGATCACCCAGGAGCCCAGTGCACATGACCCGGTCTGGTCCCCGGACGGAACGCATCTGGTGTTTTCTTCGGAACAGTCCGGCACGCTGGCGGAAGACCTGTTCATTGTACCCGTTGACGGCAGCGCGTCACCCGAGCACGTCATCCAGCTTGCCGGGGATGACCACGCCATGGCGTGGCCGACGAACGACTCCATCGTGGTCGCTTCCGATGGAATGACGGATCTCTTCGTGGTCGATCTGACCGGCGCTGAACCGCAGGCCAGGCCATTTCTTTCCGCCGAGTGGCAGGAGAACGAACTATCCATTTCGCCTGACGGCACCTCGGCAGTCTACAGCTCCGACGAAACCGGGCGTTGGGAGGCATACGTGCGGCGGTTTCCGAACGCGAGTGATCCCCATCGCATCTCCACCGACGGTGGGAGGGCCCCGGCTTGGGCTCCGGACGGTCGGGCGGCGTATTACTGGAGCGTGTCGCTCGATACTCTGTTCAGGGTGCCCATGCGGAACAACGTGCCCGAGGGCGCGCCGAGCCTGGTGGACGTTGTCCCGCGACGGCTCGGCGGTTGGGACATTGACCGCATCTCGGGGCGGGCAGTGGTCATGCAAGTCGTGGAGGACGAAGGAGACACGTCGCCGCAACTCATCGTCGTCGTGAACTTCTTCGAGGAGTTGAAGGCGAAGGTGGGAAACTGAGCAGTGGCCTATGGGCCGAAAAACTTGGGCACATTCTTGGGCACATCGACCCGCAGTCAGACGCAACCAGACGCAACCAGACGCAAAAGCCCCCGGTGTTTTTCTCAGGAAAAGTGGTCAGATAGAGCCAGACGCAACCAGACGCAAAACGCTCTGGAGAACTTGAAAACCGCCGTGCGCGAGCACATCGGGGTTGACGGGCGCAGCGCTTCCGCGCTCACCCGTCCGCTCGCTTCGGGTCGCTCGCATTCGCGAGCTCGCTCAGCTCTGCGTCGAGTCCCCGGCCCTCCGCTTAGACGGTGTCGAGATTCATGCGTGTCCCGGTGGGCTAAAGCCCGGGCTCGGCCCCTACGGGACGTGTCCTGAAGGACAAGACGTAAGACACGTCTTTCAAGACGAGTCGCGGCGCTTCTTAGCGCCGCGGCCGAGCCCGCCTTTCAAGGCACCGGGCACGCGCGCCCGGTGGGCCGCGTAATCACCACCTCGTCGAAACCTCGCCAAACCCCCATCCACGCCCCATCTTAGCCCCATGCCCGAGAACACCGCCCGCCTCTCGACCGCCCTCGCCGACCGCTACAAGATCGAACGCCACCTGGGCGAGGGCGGCATGGCGAACGTCTACCTCGCCGAGGACTTGAAGCACAAGCGCAAGGTGGCGGTGAAGGTGCTGCGGCCTGAACTGTCGGCCGTGTTGGGAGGGGACCGGTTCCTCAACGAGATCAAGGTTACCGCCAATCTCCAACACCCGCATATCCTGCCCCTTTTCGATTCGGGCGAGGCAGACTCTTTCCTTTATTATGTCATGCCGTTCATCGACGGTGAAACCCTGCGGGACAAGCTGAACTACGAAAAGCAGCTATCTATCGAGGAGACGGTGGAGATTACCAAGGTTATCGCTGGTGCCTTGGACTATGCGCACAAATCGGGTGTCATCCATCGCGACATCAAACCCGAGAACATCTTGCTGCAGGATGGCGTCGCCTTGATGGCGGATTTCGGCATCGCCATTGCGGTGAAGGCCGCCGGAGGGGAACGCCTAACGGAAACCGGGCTGTCGCTCGGTACGCCGTCATACATGAGCCCCGAGCAAATCGCCGGGCAACGGGACCTCGATGCGCGCAGTGATGTCTACTCGCTTGCGTGCGTGACGTATGAGATGTTGGCCGGTGACCCGCCGTTCATCGCCTCGACCGCCCAGGCGGTAATGGCCAAACACGTCACAGATCCTGCGGCACCTATTACAACGACTCGGCCGAGTGCGAGTCCGTCAATCGCCAACGCGCTGGCAAAGGCGTTGAACAAGACGCCGGTCGACCGGTACGAGAGTGCAGGTGCCTTCGCGGCCGGATTGACGAAGGAAGCGGAGGGACAAGACCGAGAAGCCAAGTCCATCGCGGTGCTTCCCTTCACCAACCTCAGTGCGGATCCCGAGAACGAGTACTTTAGCGACGGCATTACCGAGGACATCATTGCACAATTGTCCAGAATCGGTGAGCTGAAGGTGATCTCGCGAACCTCGGTCATGCGCTACAAAAAGACCGACAAATCAACACGGGAGATCGGCGCAGAATTGGGCGCGGCGAGCGTCCTCGAGGGCAGCGTCCGGCGTGCCGGTGATCGCGTCAGGGTGGTGGCACAGCTCAACGACGCGGCGACGGATCAACACCTGTGGGCGGAGACGTACGACCGAGAGCTTACCGATATCTTCGCGATCCAGAGCGAGCTGGCGCTGCGCATCGCCGCTGCTCTCGAGACAGAGCTCTCGCCTGATGAACGAGTCCTCCTCGAGGATCACGCGGCCGCCGATCGTGCACCGCGCCCGGAGGCATACGAGGCCTATCTCAGGGGCCGCTTCCACTGGTCCCAACATACGCCCGAGGGCATTCGGAACGCGCTGCGCTATTTCGAACTGGCGCTCGAAAAACATCCGCAGTACGCGCTCGCGCATATGGCTATTGGCGACGTCTGGGGCGCTCGCACTCATTTGGGATTAGTCGCACCTCGTGAAGCCTATCCCACCGTGAAGACCGGAGCTTTGAAGGCGATTGAGCTAGATGACACCATTGCAGAAACACACGACGCGGTGGGTAGGATGAGATTCTGGTTCGAGTGGAACTGGGAGGACGCCGAGCTAGCATTCCAACGATCGATTCAAGTCAACGGCAATCATGCTGAGGTGCGCGGGATGTACAGTTTCTTGTTGAGCATCACGAAGCGTTGGCAAGAAGCAACGGTGCAAGTCAAGCGCGGGCTGGAGCTGGACCCACTCAGCCCCTTGTTGCATTGGATTCTGGGTTTGACACTGCTCTTGCAGCGTCGCTATGACGAGGCGATCGACCGCTTCCGCAGCACGCTCCAAATGGAACCTACCTTCCTTCTCGCACATTTGGGACTCTGGACGAGCTTCCACCATGAGGACTTGCATGAGGACGCTCTCCTCGAAGCGAAGAAGTATTTCGAAGCGCTGCTTGATCATGAGGGCACCGACGCCCTGACTGGGGGTTCCGCAGGGGGAGGGTATGTCGCGTCAATGCTCCGTGCGGCGGAGAAATTGGCAGGGCGATTTGACCAAAGCTACGTAGCACCAACACGTGTCGCTCGACTGTATACTTACGCTGGTGAAGGAGACGTGGCCTTGCAATGGCTTGAGAAGGCCTATGAGGAGCGTGATTTCGAGATGGTTTATCTAGACGTTCATCCGGATTGGGAGAATCTGCGCTCCGACCCCCGCTTTCAGGCCTTGGTCCGGCAAATGAACTTCCGCGGCTCGAGTGCATGATTGGCGGTGTCTGGTCACGGCCGAGGTCGAGCATTCAACAACGGTCTTACTAACTCCGGCGAAGGTGGGTGTCGTGAACCTTATGAGCGTTTCCATACTATAGGGGTTGCCTTTCGTGAGGACATACGGATCGAGCCTGTTTGGTCTGAGTCTCTTGTTGGTGTGGTCTCCCCAACCGACAAGGGCCTCGGTTATCGAGCAGGACCCACTCGAAGCACACGCGAGGCTCGTGGCGGCGATACCAGACGCGTTGGAACGACACAATGCAATGGGGGCGGCCGTCGCGATCGTCGAGGGGGGCGCGGTGGCCTGGGCGGAAGGCTTCGGAATCGCCGACGTCGAGGGTAAGTCCCTCGTCGGTGCGGAAACGATCTTCAACGCAGGGTCGATCTCCAAGACTGTCACGGCGTGGGGTGTCATGAAGCTGGTGGAGCAAGGCAAACTCGACCTCGACCGGCCAGTAACTGCGTACCTCACTCGTTGGCGGTTCCCCGATTCGGCGTTCGACAGCGATGAAGTGACGGTGCGCCGTCTTCTGAGTCATACGGCGGGCCTTTCGATGCCCAGCATTCCGGGCTTCGCGGTCCCGGCCCCGCTTCCGAGCCTGGAGCAGAATCTATCCGGCGACTACACAGGCAGCGTCTATGCCAAGGAGGGATCACCGGTTGCGCAGATTCAAGGGCCGGGCGAGGGATTCCGGTATTCGGGGGGCGCCTTCGTACTCCTGCAACTGCTCGTTGAAGAAGTCACGGGCACCACGTTCACTGACTATATGCAACATGAAGTTCTTGATCGACTTGGCATGACGAGCAGCCGATTCGGTTGGGATGAGTCTCTCGCTTCAATGGCGGCGGCTCCCCACCGGTCGTCGGGCACGAAATATCCCACGTATCGCTTTGCCGGTACGGCTGGGGCCGGCTTGTATACAACAGTCACCGATCTGGCCCGGTTCGTAGCCGCGGGCATAGTTGGTCCGCATCGGGCAGCTCCAGGACGCGGCGTTCTCGAAAGCGAGACCGTCGCCTTGATGTACCAACGCGTGTCCTTACATGACGGAACCGCACGCAGTGGCCTCGGCTATATGACCGATCCGCTGGGAGCCGATAGCGTGCCGGGCGTAAACCACGATGGCTCCAACTTCGGATGGCGCGCGCTCTTTGTGGCCGCTCCGGAGCGGCGGCAGGCGATCGTGGTGTTGACGAACAGCGACAACGGCGGCGAAGTGATTGGCGAGTTGGCGTGCATCTGGGCGGAATCACAGTTCGCGGCACCAGCGTCGCAATGCCGTTAGCCAATGACCAATGGCCAATGACGAGAAGAAAGCTCGAAGCATCGCTACGACCGAAGCTCACCGCCTTACGAGACACCCCAAATGGCTTCTGATCTGAGTTTCGTCGAGTACGTGGTCGACCAATTCGCTGACGACTGCGCGGTCACCAACAAGAAGATGTTCGGCGAGTTCGGCCTCTTTAGCGACGCGAAGATGTTTGGGATGATCTGCGACAATCGGCTGTTCATAAAACCCACAGAGGGTGGTCGTACGTTCATCGGGGACGTAGTCGAAGCGCCGCCCTACCCAGGAGCCAAGCCGATCTTCTTGATTGAAGACCAGATCGAGGACGCAGAGTGGCTGAGTGAGCTAGTGAGAATCACCACCCGCGAACTACCGGTTCCGAAGCCGAAGAAGCGAAAGAAGCGGAAGAAGAAGGGCTGATTCGACGATGCGGGCGCAGCGCTGCCGCGCTGCATGTGCAGCGGTTTGAGCGAGGAGCAGGGCGGCCCGAGAACCGATCGAGCACTACAGCTGTTCGGCCAGGTCCAGGAAGTCGGTCGCCGTGAAGTCGAACTCGGGATCGGGTGTCGTATCAATGGACAAGCTCGGACCGTACTCTAGCAGGTTGCGGAAAAAGTCGGGTAATGGACGATAGCATCGCGAGCCGGAAGTTCTTATCGTAGAGGGACCTCGATGGGAGTGCCACGATGCGCGGGAACAAGACGAATCAGTCGGCGCTGTTCAGCTATATCAGTGCGGAGGATCGGGTGCCCTCCGACCATCCGTTGCGCGCCCTGCGGGCGCTGGTGGACCCGGTGTTAGCCCGGCTCTCGCCGCAGTTGGACCGGCTGTACGCGCGGCGGGGCCGGCCGTCGATTCCCCCGGAACATTTGTTACGCGCGTTATTGCTGCAGGTGGTGTATACGATCCGGAGCGAGCGGCAGCTGATGGAGCAGCTCGATTACAACATCCTGTACCGATGGTTTGTGGGGTTGAATCTGGACGACGCGGTGTGGGTGCCGACGGTCTTTACGAAGAATCGGACGCGGCTGGTCGAGGGGGGCATCGCGGATGCGTTTCTGGCCGAAGTGTTACAGGAGGCGGAGCGGCGGGCGTTGTTGTCGAATGAGCATTTCACCGTCGACGGGACCTTGCTGGACGCGTGGGCGAGTCAGAAGAGTTTTCAGCCGAAGGCCGGCACCCGCCCGCCAACGGACGATGATCCGGGGAATCCGAGCGTGACGTTTCGCCAGGAGAAACGGACGAATGCGACGCATGCGTCGCGGACGGACCCGGAGGCGCGGTTGACGCGGAAGAGTGGGGGGCAAGGCGCGCAATTGGCGTACTTGGCGAGTGTGTTGATGGATAATCGGCACGGGCTCGTGGTGGCGACCGACGTGACGCAGCCCGGCTACGAGGCGGAGTGTGCGAGTGCGCTGGCGATGGTGGGGAGCTTACCGCCGACGGCCCGGCGTCGGACGTTGGGGGCGGACAAGGGTTATGATCGGTGCGGGTTTGTCGACACGCTGCGGGCGTTGGGCTGGACGCCCCACGTCACGCCGAACGTGCACCGCACGCGGTTGCGGAGCGCGGTGGATGGCCGGACGACGCGCCATCCCAGCTATGCGATCAGTCAACGGCAGCGCAAAAAAGTGGAAGAGATCTACGGGTGGGGCAAGACGATTGGGTTGTTACGCAAACTCCGACATCGCGGGACCCCGCGGGTCGGGTGGGTGTTTACGTTCACGGCCGCGGTCTACAATCTGATGCGGATACGCACCCTGACCCTGGCCGGAGGCAGCCCCTGATGGGGCAGTGTGGGCCGCATTCGTCACGCCGACCGCACCGCGGGGGCGGTAATAGGGGACCGCACGCTGGTACACCGTCGTGTTACCCGGACAAACGCGGCTCACCATGAATTTTTCCGCAACCTGCTAGTGGCCGCGGCACCCAGGCCGCCTTGAAGCCGACTGCCTGAGCGGCCCGCAGGTCATCCTTGTGCGCTGCAACCATCATGATGCGATGAGGCGGAAGGTCCAGAAGGTCCGCCGCCTTCTCGTACACCTCGTGGTCGGGCTTGTAGTGCCCTGACAGCTCAGCGGACAACACACAGTCCCACGGCAGACCCGCGTTCTTCGCCATGTTGGTTAGCAGTGACACGTTGCCGTTGGACAGCGTCGCCAGCACGAACTTCGACCTCAGGCGACCGAGGCCCAGCACGGAATCAGGCCAGGGTATGAGTCGATGCCATACCCGGTTCAGTTCGGCGACCTCGGCTTCGGAGAGACCAGACAGGTCGAACTCGAGCACAAGCTCATCGAGGATTCTGCGATGGAGTTGATCGATCTTCATCCACGGCACCTCGCCCGTGCGGACCTGATTCATGGCGGGGCCGTACCCGGCCCGCCATCGATCCGCGAAGCTATCCCAGTCCACCTCGAATCCTTTCTTCTGGGACAACAGCCTCCCTTCACGGATGATCGAGGTCCGCCAGTCGACCACGGTCCCGAATACGTCGAACGTGAGCGCCACCACTTCGGACGCTGACTGATTCCGAGGGGCTTCGGACGGACCTTCTTCAGGCCGGTTCGATCCACCGATCGCGGTTGCGGCGAGGGTCACCGCACCGGCCGAGAGAAGCTCTCGACGCTCCATAGGCAAGCCGCCGGCATCCGTGGTTCTAGCAGGTTGCGGAAAAAGTCGGGTAATGGACGATAGCATCGCGAGCCGGAAGTTCTTATCGTAGAGGGACCTCGATGGGAGTGCCACGATGCGCGGGAACAAGACGAATCAGTCGGCGCTGTTCAGCTATATCAGTGCGGAGGATCGGGTGCCCTCCGACCATCCGTTGCGCGCCCTGCGGGCGCTGGTGGACCCGGTGTTAGCCCGGCTCTCGCCGCAGTTGGACCGGCTGTACGCGCGGCGGGGCCGGCCGTCGATTCCCCCGGAACATTTGTTACGCGCGTTATTGCTGCAGGTGGTGTATACGATCCGGAGCGAGCGGCAGCTGATGGAGCAGCTCGATTACAACATCCTGTACCGATGGTTTGTGGGGTTGAATCTGGACGACGCGGTGTGGGTGCCGACGGTCTTTACGAAGAATCGGACGCGGCTGGTCGAGGGGGGCATCGCGGATGCGTTTCTGGCCGAAGTGTTACAGGAGGCGGAGCGGCGGGCGTTGTTGTCGAATGAGCATTTCACCGTCGACGGGACCTTGCTGGACGCGTGGGCGAGTCAGAAGAGTTTTCAGCCGAAGGCCGGCACCCGCCCGCCAACGGACGATGATCCGGGGAATCCGAGCGTGACGTTTCGCCAGGAGAAACGGACGAATGCGACGCATGCGTCGCGGACGGACCCGGAGGCGCGGTTGACGCGGAAGAGTGGGGGGCAAGGCGCGCAATTGGCGTACTTGGCGAGTGTGTTGATGGATAATCGGCACGGGCTCGTGGTGGCGACCGACGTGACGCAGCCCGGCTACGAGGCGGAGTGTGCGAGTGCGCTGGCGATGGTGGGGAGCTTACCGCCGACGGCCCGGCGACGGACGTTGGGGGCGGACAAGGGTTATGATCGGTGCGGGTTTGTCGACACGCTGCGGGCGTTGGGCTGGACGCCCCACGTCACGCCGAACGTGCACCGCACGCGGTTGCGGAGCGCGGTGGATGGCCGGACGACGCGCCATCCCAGCTATGCGATCAGTCAACGGCAGCGCAAAAAAGTGGAAGAGATCTACGGGTGGGGCAAGACGATTGGGTTGTTACGCAAACTCCGACATCGCGGGACCCCGCGGGTCGGGTGGGTGTTTACGTTTACGGCCGCGGTCTACAATCTGATGCGGATACGCACCCTGACCCTGGCCGGAGGCAGCCCCTGATGGGGCAGTGTGGGCCGCATTCGTCACGCCGACCGCACCGCGGGGGCGGTAATAGGGGACCGCACGCTGGTACACCGTCGTGTTACCCGGACAAACGCGGCTCACCATGAATTTTTCCGCAACCTGCTAGAGTGTCGAATATCTCCTTCCACTTGATGAGCCGGATGGGATCGGTTTCTTCGTCGAACAGCCGGCCCAGCGATTCCAAGAAAATTGCATCTCCTTCTTCCTCGAGCCGCTTGGCTTCAATGCAGTGATGCAGGACGTCCTTGTTCTTACGCAGATGTTCACGCCCTCCAACACCTCAGCGGTGATACGCTGGATGATCTCGCACAGCTCCTTCACCCCAACCGGGGGCGCGCCGAGCTTCAAGACATATGCACGTCGTGCGATCGCATCAATACGATCGATCACGTCGTCGAGATCGCTCGCCAGTAGGTGGATGTCCTCTCGGTCAATCGGCGTGATGAAGGTCCGGTCGAGGCGGTTCACGACTTCATGAGTGACCTGATCGGCCTCATGCTCGAGGCGCTTTATGGCTTCCGAACAATACGCTATACGCTCGGGCCCACCGGTGAAGAGCTCGAGCAAGTGGCCGGCAGCCTCATGCGAGCGTGACGCCACTTCCGCAAAGAGGTCAAAGAACTCTTCCTCACGTGGCAATAATCGCACCAAGACAACCTCCTCTTACGCGTGGGTGCGCAGCTCGGGTGGAATCGCGTTCTCGTCATAGTAATCCAACTTGTGGAGGGGCATGACGACACTCGAGAGAACGTTGAGAACGTGTCCCGCAATACGCTTGTAGAATCGTGCCCCCAATATGAGGGCCGTCGTCACACCGGCGCCGTGGTCGCTACCGGCGATGTTCTCACACAATTTGTCGCACCGGCGCCTCAGATCCCGTCCTTCATGTATGAGCTCGGTGGCTTGCTCCACGTCGGCCTTCTCAAAGACCTCAGCCGTGGACCCGAATGCCATCTCCACGCGCGAGCGGATCTCCAAGAGTTCTGCGACGAGCTCATCGGCAGGCAGGGGCCCAGAATGGTAATCCACTGCCTCCGACAGGTTCTTTGCGTAGTCTCCAAGCCGCTCCACATCTTTGACCAGACTCATGAGGAGCAAACAGTAGGGCAAATCGAGCGCGTTGTCCGCCATAACGAGATGAACGATCACCCGCTTGCGTATCTTCCGCTCCAGTTTGTTGACCTTGACATCTTGTTTGTAGATCCACATCCGCTCGTCCGGTGTCACCTTCTTACCGAAGTAGATGTCACCAGCCCTCAGCGTGGCTTTATGGGTGATCTTGAACATCTTTGCGAAATCGGAGCCCATCGCCCCAAGCGGCTCCCTCGAACGGAAGATCTTAATCAACTGACGCAGCATATATGCCTCCGACTCGCCGGCACTGGCCAAGATACCATCGGCCGGCGCACCGCGGCTAGGTCAGTATGATTCTAGCAGGTTGCGGAAAAAGTCGGGTAATGGACGATAGCATCGCGAGCCGGAAGTTCTTATCGTAGAGGGACCTCGATGGGAGTGCCACGATGCGCGGGAACAAGACGAATCAGTCGGCGCTGTTCAGCTATATCAGTGCGGAGGATCGGGTGCCCTCCGACCATCCGTTGCGCGCCCTGCGGGCGCTGGTGGACCCGGTGTTAGCCCGGCTCTCGCCGCAGTTGGACCGGCTGTACGCGCGGCGGGGCCGGCCGTCGATTCCCCCGGAACATTTGTTACGCGCGTTATTGCTGCAGGTGGTGTATACGATCCGGAGCGAGCGGCAGCTGATGGAGCAGCTCGATTACAACATCCTGTACCGATGGTTTGTGGGGTTGAATCTGGACGACGCGGTGTGGGTGCCGACGGTCTTTACGAAGAATCGGACGCGGCTGGTCGAGGGGGGCATCGCGGATGCGTTTCTGGCCGAAGTGTTACAGGAGGCGGAGCGGCGGGCGTTGTTGTCGAATGAGCATTTCACCGTCGACGGGACCTTGCTGGACGCGTGGGCGAGTCAGAAGAGTTTTCAGCCGAAGGCCGGCACCCGCCCGCCAACGGACGATGATCCGGGGAATCCGAGCGTGACGTTTCGCCAGGAGAAACGGACGAATGCGACGCATGCGTCGCGGACGGACCCGGAGGCGCGGTTGACGCGGAAGAGTGGGGGGCAAGGCGCGCAATTGGCGTACTTGGCGAGTGTGTTGATGGATAATCGGCACGGGCTCGTGGTGGCGACCGACGTGACGCAGCCCGGCTACGAGGCGGAGTGTGCGAGTGCGCTGGCGATGGTGGGGAGCTTACCGCCGACGGCCCGGCGTCGGACGTTGGGGGCGGACAAGGGTTATGATCGGTGCGGGTTTGTCGACACGCTGCGGGCGTTGGGCTGGACGCCCCACGTCACGCCGAACGTGCACCGCACGCGGTTGCGGAGCGCGGTGGATGGCCGGACGACGCGCCATCCCAGCTATGCGATCAGTCAACGGCAGCGCAAAAAAGTGGAAGAGATCTACGGGTGGGGCAAGACGATTGGGTTGTTACGCAAACTCCGACATCGCGGGACCCCGCGGGTCGGGTGGGTGTTTACGTTCACGGCCGCGGTCTACAATCTGATGCGGATACGCACCCTGACCCTGGCCGGAGGCAGCCCCTGATGGGGCAGTGTGGGCCGCATTCGTCACGCCGACCGCACCGCGGGGGCGGTAATAGGGGACCGCACGCTGGTACACCGTCGTGTTACCCGGACAAACGCGGCCCACCATGAATTTTTCCGCAACCTGCTAGAACAGACTATCGACGAAGCCGAGGACGTTGCCAACGACATCGAGTCCATTTCGATCAAAAATGCCTGATGGCTGACACCATCTGGTTTGTCATGGCGGTCATCGTGATCGCCTTTGTGTTCGATTTCATCAACGGTTTCCACGACGCGGCCAACGCGATCGCGACAGTGGTCTCCACTCGTGTTCTTTCACCGACCACTGCCGTCATGTGGGCGGCCTTCTTCAACTTCGCGGCCGTCTTCGTGTTCGGCACGGCAGTCGCAAAGACGATCGGCGCAGGGCTGATCGACATATCGATCGTGGACCCGTTGGTCATCCTCGCGGCGTTGCTGGGCGCGATCACCTGGGATCTCCTCACTTGGTATTACGCGTTTCCATCCAGCTCGTCCCATGCGCTGATCGGGGCCTTCGGCGGCGCAGCCGTGGCGAAGGCGGGAGTCGGAGCACTCCTGCTGGGAGGGTGGGTCAAACCCATCCTTTTCATCTTTCTGGCTCCATTGATCGGCATGTTCTTGGGAATGTCCCTCATGGTGGCCACGGCATGGACGTTCCGGCGAGCACGGCCGCGGTCAGTGGACAGGTACTTCCGGCGATTGCAACTTCTCTCCGCGGCGGCGTACAGCCTGAGTCACGGCAGCAACGATGCGCAGAAGACCGTGGGAATCATCGTGGGGCTTCTGGTATCGTCGCAGGCGCTCTTCGAAGATTTTCCCATCAAGGCGTTCCATGTGACGACGGTCGACCAAATGCCGTGGTGGGTCATCATCTGTGCCTATTCGGCTATCGCCGCTGGGACGGCGGCGGGGGGATGGCGTATCGTCAAAACAATGGGATCGCGCCTCACTCGCCTGACACCGGTGCACGGGTTCTGCGCCGAAACGGGTGGGGCCGTGTCGGTCTTCCTTGCCTCGTTCCTGGGAATTCCCGTCAGCACCACGCACACCATCACCGGCTCGATCGTGGGCGTCGGCGCCGTACAGCGGCTATCCGCTGTGCGGTGGGCGTTGGCGGGCCAGATCGTGTGGGCCTGGGTGCTGACGATCCCGGTATCCGCCGGGATCGCGGGGATCTGTTACCTGGTACTGCACGTGATACTCTGACTCTCCCAATACCCTCGTCTGACAGGGAAGCCTATTCTACGAACTTCATGAAAAACTCCTTCGCATGTGCGATCTCCTCCAAAAGAGCCGTTCGGTTTCTCGAGACAAGTTCCTTTGAGATGCCATCACCCGAATTCTTATTTCTCTCAATGAGCTTAAAGAAGTACTGCAAGTTCTCTTCACTGAGCCTGAGTTCGAGGTTTTCGAGCTGAGCCAGCCAACTTCGTGCCGCAACTCTTGCCGCTGGCTGGGATGTCAAAGGAGGCGTGTTCTCAACGGTCACATAAATGGGAGCCGAATGGACGGTACTCACATGAAACCTATTCGCCAAAAGGAATTGAACCGTTCGATTTCCATATCCGCGTAATGCCAGCCACGATGTTTGTTCAATGGGATAATCGATCTTGACATGCATCTCGCCCCTATCGGCGATGCGGGGAAAGCTTCGAACGACATTCCCGTTTTGGACGAGTTCCAGGCCCAATATCTCATCCTTAGCGGGGTCGAAACGGACCGTGGTTTCAATAAGCACGGTTGTTGCTTCATCGAGGGTGATTTCCGAGCCGATCTCTTCGCCGTTCACGGTGAAATCGAGAAGCGGCCCCGTCGTGACGAAGGTCCTTCCTTGTCGGACGGCCTCCAGCCAGCTTTGGTAGTCAAACGGACCGTCCACTCTTGTATAGAAGCGTTCATGCCCGGGAAGACTGGGCAGGCAGGGGTAATCTGTCCCCGCCGTCGGGGTGACACGAAATCCGAGGTTGAGAACATCGTACCACGTGGCGTAGCCCGGGCGGTTCCCCTGCAATATTTCCATGAAATGCATGAGCCCATGCGGCAAAACGAGAGGCAATCCCGCATGCGACCCCAGGTTGGCAAGTGTTCCGAGATGGGCAAAGCCGTTTATCGCACCTTGCTCGACCGCTTTCTGCCACAAGAGACGATAGATCAGATATGTCTCGAGATTATTAAGCGGCTCTTTGGCCCCCAAGGTGATGGTATGGCCCAAGAAATGCGAACGGGGATTTTCCTGGCCGGTCGCCAGGATGTAATTACCTTCGCGGTACCAGCTCTGCGGCCCGTGGGCATATTGTGGTGTTGTTTCGAAGGTACTCTCTCGTCCCATCTGCAATAAATTTGCAACGTGAATGTCTTCGGCCTGCATGACCTTTGAGATATAAGGGTCGATTTCTTTTGTAGGACGAGCGATGTGCAGATGATCGTCACTGCTGTACCATCCCCTCTGCGGCATGTTCGCGAGCCGCGATAGGGTAATGGTGTGTTGAACTGTTTTGCCTTCGGGCATCTCTATTTCACTTGTCGCCAGTTTGTATTCCGGGCCTTTAAAGACCCTTATCTTTGCCATTCCGGCCGGCAGACGAATGATTGAACGCCCATCGCTGTAGAATTGCGTTGTTTCGGAAAAAGGATTGTTCACCTCGAGAGACTGTTTCTTTAAAACATCTTCAAGGATGTCACCGTAAACGGTTGCCGTCCTGCAATCACCGCCGGCCCAAAGAGCATCTTCAGCGATATGATGCTCTCCATCTGCCGTCACAATTTCCACGCGGGCGGGAACGGCCCTCCCAAGCTCGTCGATAATGGCAAGCTCGAGAGTTGAGGTGTCCGGCGCTGCACGATCCAGCGCGGCGCCGAGGACCAAAGACAACGCGCCAAGCCATACAATCTTTCCGGCAGTGCGAACGAACCGTTTTGATTTTTCGTGCATCGGTCTTGGCCTCCCTTGGCGGTCGATCCAGCCACCTACCCATGGACATTCTCGATAAAAGTAATGACCGCTGGAGGGGTCCAGCCAGTGGGATGAGGGTACCCGGGTCAGCTGGGCACATTCGTGGGCACATACTCCCGCAGCCGGAAGCAACCAGGGGTCGGCTCTTGCGCTGACCAAGAAGGCGTGGTACGAGTTGGGGGGCGTTCGTTCGCCGAGGCGATAGGGAATAAACCGTGGCGCAGATGCACTGCGATTGCCGAAGGGAGCTTCACCATGATGCCGTTGTTCCGATCCGTACTGTCGTCCGCTCCGGCCCTCGCGGTCTACGCGCTCGGGTCGTTGGCCGTACCCTCCCACGCGCAACAACGGGGCCCGACCCTCGAGGACCTCTTTACGGTGAATGCGATCGGCGGTGTCACTCTCTCTCCGGACGGCCGCACGGTGCTGTACACGGTCAATGAGTCCGATCTGGAAGAAAACGAAACCGACATCGACATCTGGCTGGTGAGGCGTGACGGCGAGGCGTGGGCGGATCCGGTTCAGATGACGCGCAACCCGGCGAACGAAACGCGGCCGCGCTGGCGTCCCGACGGCCGTGCGTTCGCGTTCCTGTCCTCGCGCGATGGAGAGTCGGATGGAGCACAGGAGCGGAAACTCTTCCTCATGCGTGTATCGGGAGGTGAGCCCGAAGAACTCCTCGGCCATACGACCAGCATCCAGGCCTTCGAGTGGTCGCCCGACGGCCGGTTCATCGCGTTCACTGCCCAAGACGAAGAATCCGACGAGGAAAAAGAAGCCGACGAGAAGGGTCGGGACGTCATCATCGAAAACGAGCCCATGCGGTACTCGCATCTCTGGCTGCTCGACGTCGATACGCGTGAGGCGCGGCGGCTCACCGAAGGTGTCACCTACACGGTAGGGTCATTCGATTGGAGCCCGAGCGGCGGCGAGCTGGCGTTTACCGCTCGACCCACGAATCTGCCTCCCGACCGTTGGCACAGTGACATCTATGCCGTGGTCACGAGCGATTCTCTCGCGCCGCGCCGTCTCACAGACAACCCCGGTCCCGACGCGAATCCGGTGTGGACGCCCGACGGGCGCCACATCGTGTTCCAACGCCAGGAGGCCGACAGTTACCGTGTGGGTTACGCGAGGGCGCACCGCATCGCAGCGACCGGCGGTGAAGCCGAAGACATTTCCCCGCGGATGGACGTACAAGCCGGCGCCTACACGTTCACGCAGGACGGGCGCAGCGTGTTCTTCGAGTCAACCACCGGCACGACGCGGGGCGTTTTCTACATGCCGCTCGACACGCGAGAGCCCGTGCGGCTCACCCCGGAGTCCGGCGTGTACGGGGGAGCGAGCTATTCGGCGGACCGTCGGAACATGGCCCTCACGTACCAGAGTCCGGAGCGGGCGAGCGAAGTCTACGTCGCCTCCATCCGAGCGACGCCGCGCGCGCACAGCGTTCGGGCGGACAAAATGCTCACGCAGCACAATACGCACGCCAGCGAGTGGGCCGTTGGGAAGACTGAGGTGTTGCGGTGGAAGGGTGCGGACGGTCGAGAGGTAGAAGGCATCGTCGTGCTGCCCGCCGGCTGGACGCCGGGTGCCGGTCCCCGCGCCACGGTCGTCAAGATTCACGGCGGGCCCTCCGGCGTGTACGTGCAAAACTTTCAGGCTGCTTCAACCGGGGCCGACGCCCAACGATACGCCGCTGACGGATACGTGGTGTTGCTACCCAACCCCCGCGGCTCGTCCGGGTACGGCGAGGCGGGATTGCAGGCGGTCGTCGAGGACTGGGGCGGGCTGGATTTTCAGGACATCATGGCCGGCGTGGACACGTTGGTGGCGCGCGGAATCGCGCATCCGGATTCGTTGGGCGTGATGGGGTGGAGTTACGGCGGCTACATGACGGCGTGGACCGTGACGCAGACCACGCGGTTCCATGCGGCGGTGGCCGGCGCGGCGATCACCGAGAACATCGCCATGTGGGGCACGCAGGACATCATGGACGTGTTCGAGGGATATTTCGGCGGGGGCCCCTACGAGCCGGACCGGTGGCAGGTTTACCAACGGTCCAATCCCCTCGCGTTCATCGATCGCGCCCGTACGCCGACGCTCATCCTTCACGGCCAGAACGACCCTCGGGTGCCTCCCAACCAGGCGAGAATCTTTTATCGTGCGTTACGGGCCAACGGCGTTCCGGCGAGCTTGGTGTGGTTGCCGAGAACCGGCCACGGCCCCCGCGAGCCCGGACTGCGGTACGAGACGGCGCGGCGCCAGAAGGAATGGATGGACCGGTGGATTCGCCGGAAGTCGGCACAGGCCGCGACGAGTGAGGGCGGCGGCTGATCCGAGTCGGCAAGTGCGCGAGTGTCTTCAGCCGCAGCGTGCGAGACGTTGCCTGAGAAACTAGCAGGGTGCTGAAAAAAGCCACAAGGCGGCGGCAGCCGAGGGGAGCGGGCTGAGGACGCCGGGACGCCGGGACGCCGGGGCGCCCGGCCGGGACATAAGCCCCCGAACCAGCACGGTTTCCGTATGGTGGGTCCCGGACCGAGCGCCCCGGCGTCCAACGCGTCCGGCGCCCGCTCCCCTCGGCTGCCGCCGCGTCGGCCTTTTTCAGCACCCTGCTAGAGCGGCATCCGGAACAAAAGGTCGAACCGCACCGAGGTGCTGGGATGCACTCCCTTGGCAAGGTCGAGTCGCATCCAGCCGCTGAAGAGGGCGACACCGATCCCGACGCCCACCAACGGATCGAAATCGTAGGAAGGCGTGACGACGTCTCCCACGTCCAAGAAAACCACGGGCGCCCAATATTGGGAATCCCTCAACTCTTGCTCCCACTGGGCCGACCAGAAACCCTCGCCGCGTCGAACGCCGTACGAATATCCACGCACCGTTTCCGGCCCGCCCACACGAAACCGAAGCTGCGGGAGAGAGTCGCCGGCGACGATTCCACCTCGCAGGCGCACAAAGCCCGATCCAGCGCCCAGCCAGTAGGGGACCATCGCGCTGCCCCACACGCGGCCACCCGTCCGGCGATCGCCAAAGAGACCGTTCGCTCCCAAACGGAAAGTCGAGCGTCGCCCATGGAACGTGCGCACGGCGCGCGCCGATACGAAGTCGCCCTCCACGATCGACGGATTCGGCCGAAAACTTCCGTTTCCGAAGAAGAAGTCGTTGATGTAGGATCCGGCCTCAACTGCCATGCTGCGCTGCCGCTCGAAGCGCACGCCAAGCTCGACGTCGCGCAGTACACCCTGATAGCCCGCGTATGCAACGCCGGCACCGAGGGCCAAGTGATAGTCGGCGTCGTCGTGGCCGGAGAAAAGCGCCTTCAAGGAGTTGCCGATCGGCGTGCCCACCGTCCAGGGCTCGGCGTATCGCAGCGCGTGGAAAGCTTCGAAATCCAGCCGACCGCGCGGGGCATCCCGGCGCCACACGAGCGACGCCATCGGCCGCAAGTCACCGAAGCCGAACCGAGCGGTGGCGTGAAGTGTTGTAAAGGCGATGTCCGGATACAGAGTGTACCCTCCGCCGAGCGACGGGCCCTGCACCCGGTTGTATTGAAACGCCTGCAACGCCTGGCCCAGGTCGAGCAGTGGATTCGTCCGAGGCTGGACCAACTGGGCCGGAAGTTTCTCGGATAGCGCGGCCATGTCGCCGATCCGCGCACGAACGATGTCTTCGGCCGCGGACTGCTCGGCTACTTCAAACTCACTTCCGAACTCGAAGTTGCGCAGCGAATCCAGAGAGGGCACCACGATCTCCCAGCGATAACCGTCATCATCGATGTATCTACGCACGAACGGTTCTTCACCGCAACGATGGCGCGGTCGATTCGGATGAGGGTCGAAGTCCCAGGGCTCGCATCTATTCCCACGAAATCCCCGCCCCCGCTCAGCTATGCTTGGCGGCAACCGACCAAACTCGATCAACGTATCGACGCTGATCTGGTAGTCGGAAAAGGTCGTCACCGCCGACGCGGGAAGCGTAGCGCCCGGTAGATACTTGAACGTAAATGTCGGCGTAACGATCTGTCGGAACGGCAACCAGAAGTGATTGAGATGGAGTCCATACTCGAGATCCACCTCCATCGTCTTCATCACCGGCGAGTCATCGTCGTCCCAGATGCGGTCGCCCACCACGGTGGCAGTCAACCTAACCACGTCGAGGCTGTCGGCATCGAGCCACATCGTGCCGGAGAAAAGCGTGGGCCCGAAGATCGTAGGCTCGATCGAAACCGCGATAGCGCGCACCGTTCGGTTGGGCATGCCGATCTGCAACGAGTCGGTAATGGCGTATCGGTAGTACCGCTCCGCGCGGCGCGCCAGCGGGTGGAGGGCGTCCTCGTCCGGAATCCCCATCAGCTGGATGTAATCACCGAGCGACGCAGGAATGAACCACGGTTCCTCGGTCAGGCTTTCGGTCATGAATACGATTGGGATGGCAACGTGGTATGGACGCATGTGGGCATAGGTTCTGTCAACGATATGCGCATCTTGCCCAACAACAACAGACTCCTAAATGCCCACGAACCGATACCTGAAGAATTTCAACGACAGGTGAGAGATGTTGAGATAGCCCCTTGGTGGGGACCGAGATACAGAGGCAGTGAAGAAACACAGTTGGGCGCCGATCTGTACGAGGTGAACAGGGAAGGAGAAGTTGTCTGGGAGTGGCACGCGTATAACCACCTCGATCTGAACCTGTTCTCACCGGCTACTCCAGAAGGCGATTGGTTGCATGTCAACTCGGTTGCCCCTCTGCCTGAGAACAAATGGTACGATGCTGGTGACGAGCGATTCAGACCAGGCAACATTTTGCTCAACGCGAGAAACATCAACACCGTATACATCAT
>CBDFJJ010000007.1:0-256604 GCA_965248285.1 Gemmatimonadales bacterium | reverse complement strand
CGGTAAACCCGAAATCTGTGAAGCGAACGGACCAGCGAGGAGGAATGAACCAAGGGGGCGCGCGGAATTGTGAGAAATAGTCACACCCTATAAGAGGAATACCTTCGCTCTCCAGGCGTCCGTGCCGCGGGCGTCCCCTATTCCCTCACGTTCTTGTACACCACACCACCCTTCATCACAAACACCACCCGCCGCAACGCCGTGATGTCCTCCGCCGGATTGCCGTCCACGCCAATGAGATCCGCCTCGAACCCGGGCGCCAGCGTGCCGATCTCGTCTTCCAGTCCGAGCGACTCGGCGGCGAGGGAGGTCGCCGACACGACGCCGGCCATCGGGTCCTGCCCACCCACGTTCACGCGATAGATCAACTCCTCCCAGTCGCGGCCGTGACTGCCCGCGAGCGCATCGGTCCCGAATACGATCTTGAGGTTGGGGCGGGAAAGGGCGTTGGCGAAGATGTCGCGCATGCCCACCAGGAGCCGCTCCATGTGCTGAAACCCTTCCTCAGTGTAATTCCCGATACCGATGAAGCGTTCCTTGTTGTCGAGGTAGTTCTGAATCACGAGGGACGTATGCGGATCGTAAAACACACCCTCGGCCGTCATCAGGTCGAGCGCCTCGTCGTTCACGAGTCCGCCGTGCTCGAGCGTGGTGCACCCCGCGCGTGCGGCACGGATGGCCGCTTCGGCGGCGTGGGCGTGGACCACCGCCCGCACGCCGAGTCGCGCCGCCTCGTCGCACGCGGCCGAGAGTTGCTCCTGATCCAAGGTCGGCAGACCGGCCTCGCGGATGCTCAGCGAGGCGAAGATCTTGACGGCGTCGGCGCCCGCTTCGATCCGCTCGCGCACGGCGGCCCGTAGCTCGTCCGGCGTTCCCTCCGTCACCCACTCGTACGTGGTGAGCAACCGCGGGCCGGGGAGTACCCCCCGGGCGATGGCGTCCCGGATGTGTTGGTCGATCCTTGCCCCGAGACTTTGCACCGTGGTGAACCCCGCCGTGAGGGTCACGTACGCATTCTCGGCCACGTACAACGCCAGCTTCTCGCGGGGCCGCTCGCTCTCGTCCCGCGCGCGGTGTACCCGTCCGTCGTCGTCGAAATGGGAGGCGAGGTGCACGTGGGTGTCGATGCCCCCCGGCATCACCGTGAGGTTCGAGAGATCGTACGTCGGCGATCGCGACCGGTCGCCGGTAATGCTCGCAATCGTCGAGCCGTCGACGACGATCGTCGAGGGACCGAGCGTACGGCCCGTGCCGTCTAGCACCTGACCGGCCCTAATCACGATGGGGGCTTGGGCCAGAGCGGTCGTTGGTAGCGCGAGTGCAAGCGCAATGCGCGCGAGCGTGGAATACATGCTGGCCTCCTCGAGCTTTCGCCCATGTAATAGGACCGCAAAACGCCCCGCGCTAGTCCAGTTCCGCTTCCCGTCCGTCCTTCGGGGTGTCCGCTTTCGGTGGGTCCGCCATGCCTTGACATCAATGGTTCCATCAATTAGATAAACATCAAATCGATGAACGTCTCAACAGTAGTTCCCGTATTCCGCGCGCTGGCCGATCCGGTACGTCTCCAGCTGGTCGGGCTGATCGCCGGGGGTGAGCGCTGCAACGCCGAGCTCGCCGCCGAGCTGGGCATTTCGCCGGCCACGGTGTCGCATCACCTCAAGGTCCTTCGCAGCGCCGGCTTGTTACGCGAGCGCCGCGAGCCGCCGTTCGTGTATGTGGAGCTCAACGACAAAGCCCTGCGCCGCGCGGTGATGACGGTCGCCGACAAGAAGCGCACCAGCAAGCTCACCCGAGGCGATCAACGCGCCAAGGTGCTGGCCACCTTCTTCGACGGCGACGAGCTCTTGGCCATCCCCGCCAAGCGCAGCAAGAAAGAGATCGTGTTCGAAGAGATCTTGCGCCGCCTTCCGCGCGCCGACAGCTACACCGAGCGCCAGTTGAGCAAGGTCATCGAGCGCCATCACAGCGACTTTTGCACCATTCGGCGCGAGTTCATCATGGGTCGCTACATGACCCGCGAGCGCGGCCGCTACCGCCTCACCTCGCGCGGCGCCGCCGTGGTCGCAGATCAATGAGCCTCGCCGGCGCGATCGTTCTTGCGATAGGACTCAGTCAGCGGCCAAGCTGGGCTAGAGGGATACATCCACTGGCGGCACCACGCGCTCGGCGCCGTCGGACAATTCGAAGTACGTGCCTTCTTCGATCTTGAACAGACTGCCGAGGAGGTTGGACGGGAAGCTCTGCCGAAGAACCGAAAGATCCCGGACGTTGCCGTTATAGAACCGCCGGGTTGCGGCAATGCGGTCTTCGGTCAACGAAAGCTGCTTTTGGAGGGCGAGAAACTGCTCGTTCGCCTTGAGCACCGGGTACGCCTCGACGACGGCGAAGAGCCTCTTGACCCCCAGCATCAGCGCGGTCTCGTCGACCGCTTGTGACGCCGCGGTTCCCTGGTTGGCGGCGGCCTTGCCCCGCAAGGCAACCACCCGGTCCAATATCTCCCGCTCATGTTTCGCGTAACCCTTGACCGTTGCGACCAGTTGCGGGATCAAGTCGTAGCGACGTTTGAGCTCGACATCGATACCGGCCCAGCTCTCGCGCAGGTGCTGTCGCAGGCTCATGAAGCGGTTGTACGTGGCGATCGCCCAGAGGAGGGCGACGGCAGCGATGCCAACCGGAATCCAGTTCATTGCGCCCTTTCCTTGCGTGGGGGGAACCGGTCGACCAAATGCTCGGGCCATAGGGCGACAAAGCTGCGCGCCCAGGCAAGCCAAATGCGGAACTCGTCGACCTCCCACCGCCGACGGCCGCTGTGCAGGCAGAGGGCATCGTAACGCAATTCGAGGTTCGGCGCCGGGCGCCGGAGCAGAAACTCCATCATGCGCGGATGGACGACATCATAGGCGAATCGTTTGTCGTTGCTCGTCACCCAAAACTTCCGACTGAACTCCTCCGACTCGAAATCGATATCGTCGAATCCAACCGCGCTCTTGAGCCTGTCGGCAAGGCCCTCCTCGCGGATGACGAGGTCCGGGGTCCCATGATACGGCACGGTGACGATGGCGTAGCTGAGCTCGTGGGTCCTCTTGTCACCCCCACTTCTCTCGGTGAACCGATGATCCCCCATCACCACATCGAGTCGCCGCTCGCCAAACTCGATCGACCCGCTCATCGTATGAAACCGCGTGCGATTGTGGCCGCGCTCGAAAATCTTGTGGGGCGGCAGATCCTTCCGAGATCGGGGGTCGAAGGAGAGGCCGAGGGTGTGCGCGAGGTGTGCGAGGTCGTCGCGCCTCTTCTGTCTCGCACGCCGCTGGGCGTAGACGAGCACACCGAAAGCCACTGCACCGAGAACGAAAAACCAGGCTTCCATGCTCACGAGTATTGCGGCTTGGGAGGGTCGCTGTCAAAGGAAAGGCAAGCCCGGTTAGCACGCGGACGGACCAGACGCCGCATCTCGAGGTCGCTCGTGTGACCAAGCGCCGGTATCACGATCTGTATGAATGGGTCCTACATCGACCTGATTTCATACACCCTGATGCTTGCGATGTATGGATTGTCCTGTGCGAGTTTTTCCGTCGCGTCGAGGTCTTCGGCTTCGATGATGTTGTAGGCGGTGATGGACTCCATGCCCCACGGCAGATCTCTGGTTCCGTTTTTTGAGATTTCGCGCCCACCGCTGAAACCGCCGTGGTCGACCTGCTTGTCGGCGATCGATTCGAACCATTTTCCCCACGCCGCCATGATTTCAGGCGTGGGTTTCTCGAATCCGAAATGCAGCATCATGAACTTCTTCATTGCTCTCTCCTCGTTGGTGGGTCGCAGGCTTCCACCCTCAGGACTTCTCCTACATTTCTAAGGGAGTGGATGGAGCCGGCGATCTGAGCTTCCGCCCTTCGAGCGTGCTTGTATTTGCTGCTCTCAGCCGAGCCGGATCGGCAGCGTCCGAATCCTTTCGCCCGTCAGCGCAAAGAGGGCGTTCGTGACCGCGGGCACGATCGGCGGAGTTCCCGGCTCACCTACGCCGCCCGGAGCATCACCGCTCGGTGTCAGTAGGACTTCCACCTCCGGCGCCTCGTCTATTCGGAGCATCCGGTAGTCGTGGAAGTTGCTCTGCACCGCGCGACCTCCCTGGATGTTGATTTCGCCGTACAGAGCGGCGGTGAGCCCATAGATGATACCGCTCTCCATCTGGGCCCGGACGATCGCCGGATTCACGACGACCCCACAGTCGATCGCGCACCACACCTTGTGCACGCGCGGCCGGCCGTTCTCAATGGAGACCTCCGCCACCTCGGCAACGAACGAGCCGAACGACTCCGCCATCGCGATTCCGCGTGCCCGTGCTTGTGGAGCCGGTGAGTCCCAACCCGAGGCCTTTGCGACGGCGTCGAAGACTCCCCGATGCCGAGGATGCGCGTCCAACAGGTCGCGCCTGTATTCATAGGGATCGCGGCCCGCGGCGTGCGCCAGCTCATCGATGAACGACTCGACGACGAACGCGGTGTGCGTATGCCCGACAGAGCGCCAGAAACCAACCGGAATCGGTAGGTCGACCTTGGCGAACGTCACGCGGATATTCGGCACGTGGTACGGCTGGTCGCTGGCTCCTTCCGTCGAAGTGGGATCTTTGCTCCCAGCCCAGCTCGCCGCGAAACCCGGCACCCAGCCCGGCACCAAGCGCTCCAGGATCGACTGGGTCGCGGTGTGGTGTTGCCACGCTTCTGGCATCCCGTCCGCATTCAGTACCGCCGCCATCTCGTGATACGAAGCAGGGCGGTAGAAGTCGTGCTGCATATCGTCTTCGCGCGACCAGATCACTTTCACCGGACCGTCGATCTTGCCCGCCAACTCGGCGGCCTCGCGGACGTAGTCCCGCTCGGCCCGGCGCCCGAAGCCGCCGCCCAAAAAGGTCGTGTGGACCTCGGTGTCGTCCGCTCCGACGCCGGCAGCCTTTGCGGCCACCTGGCGTGCACCGCCACCGACGATGTTCGGCGCGTTCTGGAACTGGGTCCCCGTCCACACCGCGCAGCGACCATCCCGCACCCACGCCGTGCAGTTCATCGGCTCCATTGTCGCGTGTGCGAGGTATGGCAGTCTGTACGTCGCCCGTATCGGCTTCCCGCTTGCCGCGAAGGCCGCATCGACATCACCGTCGTCGCGCGTGGACTTTCCACCCTCCTGGGTCGCCGCTGCAAAGCGGCGGAAGATCTCGGCATCGTCTAACCCACTCTCGGGCCCCTCGTCCCACTCGACGACGAGGGCGTCCCGCCCGGACTTGGCGGCGACGTATCCGGACGCGACGACGGCAACGCCGCTCTCGAGCTCCACGACTTCGTCGACGCCGGCCACGGCGAGCGCCGGAGCCGGATCGAAGGAGCGCACTGAACCCCCGAAGACGGGGCTCCGGGCCACGACGGCGACGCGTGTGTCCGACGGCCCGGCGTCGATGCCGAAGACGGCCTCGCCCGTCGTCTTTACCTGAACGTCCAGGCGGGGCACCGACTTGCCGATGAGGCGAAAGTCGGCGGGGTCCTTCAGCGGCACGTCCTTCGGTACGTCGAGCAACGCCGCCGCCGACGCGAGCTCGCCGTAGGTGAGCTCCGAGCCGTCGCCACCGATCGCTTTCCCGCCGTGCATCCGGACCTCTTCGGCCAGGACGCCCCATTGCTGGGCGGCGGCCTTGCGCAGCATCCACCGCGCCTTCGCGCCCGCCTCACGCAGAGGTTGCCACGACTGCGCTACGCTCGTGCTTCCCCCCGTTACCTGCATGCCGAACTTGCCGTACGCCGGATGGGCCGGCGCGAACGCGAACGATACCTGATCCCAGGCGACGTCGAGCTCTTCAGCGACGAGCTGAGGAAGGGCCGTTGCCACGCCCTGACCCATCTCGGAGCGGCCCACCATCACCGTGATCGATCCGTCCGTATCGATGCGGAGGAACGCGTCGGGTGCGAAGGTCGCGTCGGTCGGCGGGGCGCCGGGTCCCGATATCACATTGTAGGAAACGCCGAGCGTGAGGCCGGCGCCTGCGACGACGCCGATCTTCACGAAGGTGCGTCGAGAGAGGCCCCTGCCGGCGCTCTCGGGAGCGCCGTTCTCGGCTCCCGTTGATCCGTCGTGTCGCTCGCTCATCGGTCGCCTCCCGCTCCGCCGGCGTCGGTCGAGATCGCGTGCGCCTGGAGATCGGCCGCCCTATGAATCGCCCGTCTGATCGCGCCGTACGTCCCGCACCTGCACACGTTGCCGGACATCGCGGCGTCGATGTCCGCGTCCGTCGGCGTCTCGCGGGTCGCCAACAGTGCGACCGCCGACATGATCTGCCCGGATTGGCAGTAGCCGCACTGCGGAACCTGCTCCTCCACCCAGGCTTGTTGTACGGGATGACCGCCATCCGGAGAGAGGCCCTCGATCGTCGTGATCTCGGCCCCTTCGACACCGCTGACCGGGAACTGACACGACCGGATCGGCTGGCCGTTCAGCAGCACCGTGCACGCCCCGCACATGCCGATCCCACATCCGAACTTGGTGCCCGTGAGCTCGAGCGACTCCCGCAGGACCCAAAGCAGAGGATCGCTCCCCGGGACGTTAACCTCCCGAGCCTTTCCGTTGACGGTGAACTTCGCCATGGCCGAACCCCTTACGTCGAGGATTACCGGATACGCGCGTGTCTTGAACGCCTTGCGGAAGCGATGGCCTCCAGCAGATAAACATGCGGGTCGAGTGTGATCAGCGCTACCGTCTCCGTGACGTTAGGGTCCCCAGGATACGGACAAAGTCCGAAGACCCTACACAGCGATTCTAGGCATGTGACACTGTGCATAACACGTCGCGTGGGCTGTCAGTCATCGGGGGGCTGGACGAGGAACGCGTCGACTACCTCGCCGGTGTTCTGTTTAATGAACACTTGACAATTCTTAGGGCGGGTCTCATTCCTCACGCAGTAGCGGTCGGGCCGCAGTGAGCCGTAAACCGGCGACGGGCCAAGGCATGGCTCGGTCGTGATGACTCTCTCACCGAGGGCTGGAGATGAAGAAGTCGGTTCTCCTCTACAGCGTGGCCGTGGCCGCCGGAGCATTCCTCCTCAAGTGGCTCGAGTATCAGTACGCGGTGCGCGTGTTTTCGACAGAGATCTACATCGTCGCGATCGCGTTGCTGTTCGCCGGCCTCGGCGTGTGGGCGGGCATCCGGATGGCGACGCAAAAAGGGACTGCCGAATTCGTCAAGAATGCAGAGGCTATCGAATACATGGGGATCAGCAACCGGGAGTACGAGGTACTCGAATTGCTTGCTCAGGGATGTTCCAACCAGGAGATCGCCGAGAAGCTGTTCGTGTCCGGCAACACCGTGAAGTCGCATCTGGCCCGGTTATACCAGAAACTCGACGTTTCCCGTCGCACCCAGGCCATCCAGCGCGCCCGCGCCATCCGTCTCATCCCGTAAAACGCCACCAAGACGAGTGATTCTGGCGAAATCACCCGTTTGGGTAATAGGATTCCGGTCGATGCACGAATAGCTTCGGCTTCCAATTCACCGAAGCAGGGAGCGGATCATGAAACGCACCATCTTGTTGTACGGCAGCATCTCCGGGGCGGTGATCATCGGCACCATGATCGTGACGATGAACTTGGCCGCGACCGTGGCCGAGTCGGAATGGCTGGGGTATCTGACGATGATCGTGGCCCTCAGTGTGATTTTCCTTGGCGTCAAGCGGTATCGGGATCAGCAGCTGGGCGGGGTGATCCGCTTCGGAACGGCGTTCGTGCTCGGCCTGGGGATCGCGGTGGTTGCAAGCCTCGCCTACGTCATCGTGTGGGAGGCGTACCTCTTCGCCACGGATTACGCGTACATTCGGGACTACACCCAGTCAATTCTGGGGGCGTTGGAGGCCCAGGGGTTGGTTGGCGCTGCGTTGCAGGCCGAGGTCGACAGTATGAACGAACTGAAGACCCAGTATGCCAACCCTCTGTTTCGGCTGCGCATCACGTTTCTGGAAATCTTTCCGGTCGGCCTGGCAGTGGCACTCGCGGCGGCGGCGGTGCTGCGCAACAGCAAGGTGCTGCCCGCCCACGCATGATCGATCACAACCGGTCGATCAAGGTTGTCACACGTGGCGATTCGCCGAGGCGCAATTAAGGATCCTCCGCCTACCGCTGCGGGACGGGAGTCACATGCCTTCCCACTTCCGGGCCCACCGCGAATCAACCGCTGTATATTCCCTCGTGGCCGCGACCGAAAGCCCTCTCCCCGTCGTCTGGCACCGAGCGTACGAAGTTGACATCGGGCCGCACGTCTTTCCCACTCAGAAATACCGCCTCATCGTCGAGCGGCTCGTGGAAGAGCGATCGATCAGGCGAGACGACCTCCTCACGCCGGAGCCGGCCGCCGACGCCGACGTGGCCCTGGCGCACACGGCCGAATACATCGGCAAGATCAAGAGCGGCGGCCTGAGCGCGCAGGAACAGCTGGTCTTGGAGGTCCCCTTCTCACCCCAATTGCGGGAGGCCATGTGGCTCTGCGCCGGTGGATCGACACTCAGCGCGCGGCTCGCCCTCGAGAAGCGCGTGGCGGTCCACCTCGGCGGTGGCTTTCACCACGCTTTTTCCAACCACGGCGAGGGATTCTGCCTCATTAACGACGTGGCCATAGCCATTCGTACGCTGCAGCGCGAGCACACCATTCAGCGAGCCGCCGTGATCGACCTGGACGTACATCATGGCAATGGAACGGCCGCGATCTTCGCGGACAGTCCGGAGGTGTTCACCTTTTCGATGCATCAGCAGAACAACTACCCGCCGAGGAAACCGCCGTGCGACCTCGATATCGGCTTGGGAGATGGAACCGAGGATGCCGAGTACATGGACGCGCTCGATCGAGTCGTGCCGAAGGTTGTTGCGCACCGGCCGGACCTGGTCTTCTATCTCGCCGGCGCCGATCCCTACCGCTGGGATCAGCTCGGTGGTCTCTCGCTGACGATCGAGGGACTGCGACACCGCGATGATTTCGTGCTGGAGGCCATGACAAGCCACGACGTTCCCGTCGCCGTCGTGCTCGCAGGCGGATACGCCCTGCAGTCCGACGACACCGTAGAGATCCACTGCGGCACCGTCCGGGCCGCCAAGAAGGTCCTCGACCGTTAGGTATTAGGAGGGAGTCTCTTCCCGCGTTTCTGACGAGAGCCAGGTGGCCCGGTCGATAGAGAAGAAGGCCGTGCCCGCCTCGCCTTCGTCCGTCGTTCGGTCCAGACTCATGCCAAGCCGACGGAGAACAGCAAGCGAGGCAGTGTTCGGGAGATCTGTGGCGGCGCGCACGGCCTCGAAGCCCACCACGTTGAACGCGCAATCGCACGCCGCTCCGGCACACTCTGTGGCCAAACCCTGACCCCAGCAGTCGGGAAGTAGGCCGTAGAGCAGCTGAAGCTCCGGAGGATCGAAGAAGGGGCGAAATCCTACGAACCCGATGATCTCGGATCCGTCCGATGCGCGAACAGCCCACAGCCCCAAGGTACTACCTCCGAACCGCGCCTTGCTCGTTTGGATCTCCTCAACGACCCAGTCCTGCGTAACGATCACGTCGTCCAGTAGATAGCGGCGCACGGCAGGATTCTGGAATAGGGGCAAGAGCTCAGCTGCGTCAGCGTCCGCGAACGGCCGAAGCTCGAGTCGGGCAGTCGTGAGATGAAACCAAGCGCTATCCATGTCCTTCAAGTATAAACGTCAATCTTTAAGAGCGGACAGAAAGCTCTTATATTTGGATCTCGTCGGTGGCCTCACGCCCACCTCGGAAACGCTAAGGCGTGACGCTCCTCCCGGTCCCACCACTCGCGTCCGAGTTTAGATGTCGTTTCGAAGATGGTCGACGCGCTTCCTGCAGCAGGTCAGCGGGGCAAACCCTTTCGATGGGGATTGCATACCGACCAGGGTTCGCTTAATCGGGTTCGGACGACCGACCTTACCGTTTCCACATCCGTGGAATTATCGTGCGCCGATCGAGATTCTCGAGACTTTCTTCTGGGGTGTCGAGAAGGAAACGGGATCGGGAAAACACAACCGTTATCTCGATTTGGTAGGATTGCCACCCGTATTGGTAACGCGCGAGCCGGCAATCATTAAGGCGGTGCTGTCTGCCACAGGCGACAAGCCTGGCCAATTTGATCGGGATACGTCGCCGTCCGCGGGAATCGCGCGGGCAACGGGCGAGGATTCGTTGCTGTATGCGAATGGTCCGTTGTGGCGGAGGCAAAAGAAATTAGCAGCCCCATCATTCAGTCGTTCAAACTTGTTTCAGCCGGAGAAATTTCACGAGTTTGAGCAGACCTTCCGCAAGACCGTCGCTGAAAGACTCGAGTTGCTTCGTGCTCGCCAGGAGGCCAGTGGTCAGCAGGTGACGCGAATCGAGTTGGAGGGCGAGATCAAGGTCGTGATGCTCGAGATGCTGGTGAACAACTTCTTCGGTGGCAGTGTGTCTTATGAGGAGTTGCGTGATCGTTTTGTTCCGGCGCTCGTGCGCCTCATCGATCACATGGTCACTGACACGGTGTCCCACAAGTTTCGAGCACCCTTCGGGATGTTTGCCGGTCGCAACGCTTCGCTGAAACTGGCTCAGGGTGATTTTGAAACATTGACCGATATCGCGCTTGCAGGACGTCCTGACGGTCTCGGGTTGTGGAAATACTTCAAGTCCGACGCCACCGATGAGGCACTTCGCAGCAATATCCGAGTGTTTCTGGCCGGGGCGCTGGAGGCCACGACCTCGTTCGCGAGCTGGGCATTAACGCATCTGTCGCGGGCACCTGACATTCAAGATCAGGTTTACGAGGACGTGAAGGGCATCGATGTCTATGATCCAGAAAACCTGGCACAGGCGGTGACCCTCAATCGGGTGCTGGAGGAGACACTGCGGCTGACTCCATCCCTGTACTTCCTCCCTCGCAGGGCGACGGTGGACACTTGGGTCGAAACGGCTGACGGTCGAAAGATGTTTATTCCGCAGGGAACCCACGTCGTGCTGGACGTCTGGCATGCGAACCGGTGCGAAGACTTTTGGGGGAAGGCGCTGACGGGGTATCCGGCGGAAGCGTTTGCACCGGATCGCTGGGAGGTTCTCGCCAAGCAAGGCCGTTCACCAAAGGACATTCTTCACTTCGGATTCGGTTACGGACCGCGTGTCTGCCCCGGAAAATTTCTGGGACTCCTGGAGGTCGGTCTCGTCGTGGGCGCATTCGTGAAAATTTTCACGTTCACGGCGGTCGATGACAAGACACAGGCGCAGGCCGGCGTGTCAACCAAGCCGGCCGATGGTGTCTTGGTCGATCTGGAACTGAGAGAGTCCCCTCTTACGATCGCGGGAGTCGGGACGTAGCTGTAGACGACGGAGCCTCGGCCCGTCTCACGATCAAGAACTCATCGGAGAGCGCGTTTCTCCCGGCAAACTACGGCATGGATGTCGTAAAAGTCCGGCACTGACGCCAGGATGTTGAATAGGAGTTAAAGATGGCGAATCTCGAGAATGCAAGTCCTCGCAAAGACCATTCACCTTTGCCCCGAATCCCGCGCTCAAAACAAAACGATTACGAAGAGACAATTGTCATCGACAGGCGTGAGCTCTGTGAAAAGATTGCCGATCGCCCGCTACCTCATTTGAGTGGAAAGCCCGTTCCCCTCGAATCAGCTCGCAACAAGGTGGAAAATTTAATTGGCTATGCTCAGGTTCCGGTTGGTATCGCGGGACCCATGATTGTCAATACCACCATGGGCCGTCGCGAAGTCTACGTTCCTATGGCAACTACAGAAGGTGCCCTTGTGGCTTCTCATTCCCGCGGGATGAGACTTCTAAATTGCGGCGGGGGCGCTCACGCACGCGTAATCCGCGAGGGCTACACACAAAATCCAATTCTCGTGTACGCGAATGCTGAAGCAGCAATGAAGGCGGCGGAGACCGTTCGATACATATTTGACGACCTCGCCGAAATTGTCTCCCAATCCACGCAACATGGTCGCCTCGTATCTGCTGAACCCCAAGTGTTGGGCCGCCGTCTTGTGCTCGCTCTTGTACTCACAACGGGTGATGCTATCGGCAGCAACATGGGAGCCAAAGCGGCGGAAAGGTGTTCAGCCCACGTTGCCGAAAAGACGCTCGCCATGGAACGGTTCGTCCATGGACAGGACGTTGAAAAACGTGCCAACAGCCGCGCTCTTGTGGAGGGAAGGGGAAGGAGTACGGTCAGTGATGTCACAATTCCTCGTGACGAGCTTGAAAAGATGACCCGAACCACACCTGAGCAGATGAGATCTATTCTGGATTCATACCTGGTTGGATTCGCACATCTCGGCACACACAACTGGACTGTGCAAGCCGCGAACGGCCTTGCCGCCGTTCTCACCGCATGTGGACAGGACATCGCCTACGTGACGGAATGCGCAACGGGATTTCTCGACATGGAAGTTACAAAGGCCGGGGATCTCTATGCCGGCGTCTATCTTCCGTCACTCTTAATTGGCACTGTGGGGGGAGGATGTGACCAAGGTACCGCTGCTGAGTGTCTCGACATCCTCGGGGTAAGAGGAGAGGGAGGAAGCAATACATTTGCCGAAATTTTGGCGGCCACGATTTTGGCTGGCGATTTATCCCTCCTTGCAGCATTTTCCACACATGAGTTCACCGAAGCACACGAGCGTCTAGGAAAAAATCGGCCCCAATCCTAGCAGGGTGCTGAAAAAGGCCTACGCGGCGGCAGCCGAGGGGCGGTAGCCGAGTCATTCTACCGACCAGATGTCACACGGGGCTACAGCATGGACCGACGATCCTTCTTGAAGCACGCGACCGCATCCGCGGCAGCCGTTCCCTTCGTACCAAGACGCGCCGTGGGGAAGGAGGCCCCTGGTCGTATCAGCGAGCCCTCCTCGAATCCTCGAGCGCTGATTATGGACGCAATGGGTGAGCTCCGTCCGATCTACCAGCCGCGACTCGTTCGCGAGATGCTTGCCAGTGGCATGGATTCGATTACGGTGACGCTGTGCGATCCAAAGGCCGAGGGAGCGGAGGCGCTAGAACTGGCCGTAGACGGACTGATGGAGTACGACCGATACCTCGCCGCGCACCCCGAACCGTTCATCAAGGCTACTTCCGTCGCCGACGTCGATGCGGCGCGCCGGTCCGGTAAGATGGCCGTCTTTTATCTCTTTCAGAACGCGACCCAGTTCGACGACGATCTCGACCGGGTGGAGATGTTCTATCGGCTCGGATTGAGGAGCTGTCAGGTCACGTACAACGACCGAAATCTTGCACGCGTAGGATGCCGGGCTGAGGGTGACGACGGCGGGCTCACCGACTTTGGGCGCGACCTCATCGACCGGATGAATGCGGTCGGCATGCTCGTCGATCTCTCACACGCCAACATGCGCACGATGGCCGATACGATCGAGCATTCGCGCAGGCCGGTGATCATCTCGCACACCGGATGCAACGCAGTCCACCAGCACGTGCGCAACACGACGGACGAGAACCTGCGCCGGCTCGCAGACCGCGGGGGCGTCGTCGGAGTGTGCCAATTGCGCCCGTTTCTGACGTTCAAGAAACAGGACAACCTCCATGCGTATTTCGACCACATCGACCATGCCGTCCGGGTGGCGGGTATCGAACACGTGTGCATCGGCAGCGACCGGGACCATCGGGTGATCGAGATGACGCCCGAGTACATCGCCGAGTTACGAGCCGAAGAGGGAAGTCAGGTCGTCAACAGCGAACTGCCCTATTTCATCGACGAGCTAAACGGCCCGCGGCGCATGGAGGTGGTGTGGGACGGTTTGGCCGAGCGCGGCCATGCGGAGGATGAGATCGAGAAGATCATGGGGGGGAACTTGTATCGGTTGTACGAGGAAGCGCACCACCCCTCCGCCACCACCCACGGGGGTCGGGAGTCGGGGGTCGGGGGTCGGGTCTAGCATTGCAAGTCATGAGTCTCAAGGGAGTATTCGGCCGGGACGCACAGCCCGACCCCCGACCCCCGACTCCCGACCCCCGTGAAAGGTCAGTTAGAACGGATTCGTCGCGAAAACGGCGAACTCCGGGATGAATCCACGGCTGTCCACCTTGAGGGCGCCCACGATTGCGTCGGCTATCTCCTCGGGCCGCAGCTTCTTGGCGGAGGCCTGTTGCTCACCTCCGGCCTTTGATGCGAATTGGGTCAGCACTTCGCTGGGGTTGACGAGCATGACCCGCACGTTGTGCCGTCGTAGCTCGTCGCGCCAGCACTCGGTCATGCCCCTCAGGGCGAACTTGGACGAGCCGTACGCCGTACTTCCCTTCCCACCCCTGAGACCCGACGTGGACGATATGTTGATCAGCTCGCCGCTTCCCTGCTTGACGAACTGTCGTGCCGCCTCACGCCCCATCAGGAAGGCCCCGAACACGTTGGTGCGAAAGACACCCTCCAACTCCGCCAGCTCCATGTCGACCAGCTGCTTGAAGATCCCGTACCCCGCGTTGTTGACCAGGATATCGAGGCGGCCGTGCTTCTCGATCACGGCGGCCACGGTCCGCACCGCGTCGTCTTCGCGGCCTACGTCACCGGCGATGAAGTCCACGCCCATCTCCTCGGCGGCGGCACGCAGCACATCCTCGCGCCGACCGGTGATGGTCACATTACTCCCTTCGGCCTTCAATGCCTCGGTGATGGCACGGCCGATGCCTTCGCTGCCACCGGTGACCAGCGCGATCGCGTCATTGAGTTTCATCGTGTCTCCCATGGTATGGTTGGGCAGAAAAATATGGTTCATCGGGTATTTCCCGGGAAGGCCGTGTGGGTTTGCGCCCGTGCAGCTGCTCAAATGGCCACGGAATCCACGGAATCCACGGACCCCCGCCCCACACCCGGATTGTGGTTCCCCTCCCCCAACCCGTGTGTTAACCATGTGAATCCTTAGTAGCTAAACCCGGGCCCCGGGACCCGGGCCCCGATGGGAAGTGCGGCGCGGGGAACGGTCGAAGATGGAGAGCTGATGGGAAGCAAAGCCAAGGCGCTCGAGTTATTCCACCGAGGTTGGGAGTGTCAGCAAGGAGGCGATCTCAAGCGTGCCGTGCGCTTGTACCACGCTTCAATTGCGGAAGAGCCGACGGCCGAGGCACATACTTTTCTGGGGTGGGTCTATTCGTTCGAAAGCCGGTACGAGGAAGCCATCGCGGAGTGTAACCGAGCGATCGCCGCGGACCCAACGTTCGGAAACCCCTACAACGACATCGGCGTCTACCTCATGGCACTCGGCCGACCGGATGAGGCAATCCCGTGGCTAGAGCGCGCCATGAAGGCGCCACGCTATCAGGCTCCCCAGTTTCCACACATGAACCTGGCACGGATACACGAAGAGCGCGGCGATCTTCTGGACGCCGTCAAAGAGTTTGGCGAAGCGCTGGAAAAGGATCCTGACTACCTGCCTGCGCTCCACGCGATGAGACGGTTGCAGCAGCGGTTGAATTAGGGGCGGATCCGCTCCTTCGCCGCCTTGGTCGTTGCTCGTTTCGGATCTCGCGTCATCGTCTTGATAAACTCGACACGCCGAAAGCGAAGCGCCGACCAGTCCTCATCGATCGCCACCTGGCGAACTCCTTCAAAGCCAACATCCCCCAACGGCGCCCAGCCGGTGTCCCGATTGAAGTCACAAGTTAGGCGCTTCGAGCTGCCCTTTGGATAGGCAAACCAGATTATGACGTCTCCCTTGCCCTTCTTCCCAATCGTTTTGGCGAGGCGCGTAATTTCCGCCTGCTTGGTGACGAACGCCAGCAAGAACGTGATGGCCGCACAGTCCGAGAGAGCACGGTGCACGCGAACACCCTCGAGCTCGGCAATTGCGGCCTCAAAACTGTCCGGGGCCTGGAGCACAAGAATCTCCCGCTGCTCCTTCAGATTCAGCTTGCGCCAAATGTTGGACGTCATGTGCTTGGGCTGGCGAAGTGCACCTCTACTATAGGCCCCTCTACTATAAAGGAATAAGGCTTGCGCGGTAATGTGGGGTAAAACCAGGCGCCGAACTAAATAGCCACGGAAAACACGGAAAGCACGGACCCCCACCCCCCGCACTGACCTTGGGTCCCCCACCCCCCACTAGGAGGATTGGCAACGGGGAGGAAAAAGTCCAGCAGGAGGTTGGAGGAGGGGAACCACAATCCGGGTGTGGGGCGGGGTTTCCGTGCTTTCCGTGGATTCCGTGGCTCATTTGGGGTGGGATGGGATGGCTCTTTCCGTCGATCGAGGGCCCGCTTCCGGCCGGCGCGCACGATCGATAAACTTGATGGGAACCACTCAACGACGGATGTGACGTACCATGCAGAATTTCTGTCCAGTACCTGGCGTGATTCGCACGCAACGCTCGCCGCGCTTCGGCGCTTACGCCCGCGTGCTTGTGCCAATGATCCTCGCGTATACGATCGTTGCTATCCCCCTGACAGCTCAGGAACGCTACGACATCGTTCTCCGCAACGGCCGGGTAATGGATCCGGAGACCGGTCTCAACGCGGTTCGGAACGTTGGGATCCGCGGTGCTGTCATTGCCGCGATTTCGGAGGAGCCGCTGGTGGGCGATATCGTGATCGACGCATCCGGTCTCGTGGTGGCGCCTGGATTCATCGACATGCATGCGCACGGTCAGAGTAACCGCGGCAACGAATTCCAGGCCCGGGACGGGGTGACCACGGCCTTGGAGTTGGAAGACGGTGTGCCCGATCTCGCGGAGTACCTGGCGACCCGCGGCGCCGGGTCGGTGCTCAACTACGGTGCCACCGTTTCCCATATGGCCGCCCGGACCTGGATCATGCCGCAACATGCGGAGACCGTAGCGCGAGCCGAGGCATTGCTCGCGAAACACGACGAGAACGCCCTCATGGAGTTGTACACCGCAACCACGGCCGGTGCGTACGACACACTCGAAGCCGACCAGATGGGGGCGCTGCGAAATCGCATGGACTTGGGACTGTCGCAGGGCGCACTCGGCATCGGCATGGCGCATCAATACTATCCTGGCGCAACGCACGAGGAGATCCTGCGCGTTTTCCAGATGGCGGCGGAATGGGACACACCGATCTTCACGCACGTGAGAGACATGAGCATCGCCGCCATGCAGGAGGTAGTGGCCAACGCCGCGGCGACAGGAGCATCGCTCCACATCGTTCACGTCAACAGCTCGAGCCTCTGGAACATCTCTCCGGTGCTCGAGCTGATCGGGGGCGCCCAGGAGCGTGGCATCGACGTCACGACGGAGGCATATCCCTACACGGCCGCGTCGACGGCGCTGGAGTCTGCGATCTTCGATGACGGATGGCAGGACCGACTGCGAATCTCTTACGGCGATCTGCAATGGCAGGACACTGGAGAGCGGCTCACCGAGGAGACCTTCAAGCGTTACCGGGAACAAGGCGGCATCGTCATCATCTACATGATGAAGCCGGAGTGGATCGAGAAGGCGATCCGAACACCGTTTGTCATGGTAGCGTCCGACGGCATGCCGTACGCTCCGGGCGCCCACCCCCGCAGCGCGGGTACGTTTTCTCGATTCCTTGGTCGCTACGTCAGAGAGCAGCGGCTCATGTCGCTGATGGATGGCCTCGCCCGCATCACCCTCATGCCAGCGCAACGACTCGAATCGGTATCGCCGCAGATGCGTCGCAAAGGCCGCATACAGATCGGCGCCGATGCGGACATCACCGTCTTCGACCGCAGGCGCATCTTGGACACGGCCACCTTCGAGGAGGATCTATCGCCCTCCACCGGCGTGGAGTACGTGCTGGTGAACGGGGTCTTCGTCGTGCGGGACGGCGAGAATGTCGAAGGCGCGCGGCCAGGGCGGGCGGTGGTCGGCAAGCACGTGGTCTTTTAGATAAACAGAGAAGCTCCGGGAGACAGTGATGACAAAGGGTATCAGGATCGCTATCGCAACGTCGTGCGCTATCGCAATGTCGTGCGCTCTCGCTGCCGTCGCCATCGGTGCGAGTGCGCAGGCCGCACGACCGATGAGCATCGTAGATCTGCTGAACGTGCCGACGCTTGGCGATCCACAGCTCGCCCCCGGCGGCCGGGAGCTCCTGTACGTGCAATCGGGAGCTGACTGGGAGCAAGACCGCAGAGTCACCCACATCTGGCGCACCGACATCGGCACCGGGCGCGTCACCCAACTGACGCATGGCGACAAGGGCGAGACGAGCCCGCGCTGGTCGCCCGACGGTCAGTACATCGCGTTCCTGGCACAGCGCGGCGATGACAAGCACACCCAGGTGTACCTCCTCTTCACGCGCGGGGGCGAGGCGTGGGCCCTGACCGAGCACGCGACGGCGGTATCCAGTATCACCTGGGCTCCGGACGGTTCGGCGCTCTATTTCATCGCGTCCGACGAAAAATCGGAGGAGAAGCAGACACGGGAACGCGAGAGCGGGCAGGTCCAGTCACTCGATGAGGACTACGAGCAACGACACCTCTGGACGGTCACGGTGCCGGACGGGGTCGAGTCGGCTGTAACCAGCGGTGACTTCTCGATCGTTGGCTACGCGCTCTCCCGCGACGGCCGGCGCATCGTATACCATCGGGCCCCTAATCCGCTCATTGGCTCGATGGAACTCGCTGATGCCTGGGTGATGGACAGAAACGGCACGGCCGGCGTGCAGCTCACCCAGAACACCGTGATCGAATCCGGAGCGCGCCTCTCGCCCGACAACACCCAGGTATTGTTCCTCGCCACAGGCAGCGAGGATTTCGAGCCCTTCCATACGAGAAGGATCTTTACCGTGTCCGCGAGCGGAGGCCCCGCCCGGCTGTGGCTATCCGATCTGCCATACGAAGTGCAGTCCGCGGACTGGTCGGCTGACGGCAGCGCCATCTTCTTGCTCGCGAACATGGGGGTTCACAGCCAGTTGCTCCGACTTGACTTGGCGAGTGGCGACCTACAGCAACTCACAGACGGTGAGCATTCACTGGCATGGACCTATGACCCGGCCGCGCGCACCCACGCGCTGCGTATCTCGCAGGCGACGACGCCCGGCGACTTCTGGATTCTCCCGGAAGGCGCGGCCGCTCCCGAGCGGGTGACGAATGTGTACGACCAACTGGCCCGGGAGTTCTTGCTTCCCCGCCAGGTCAAGGTCGAATGGGAAGGGGAGGACGGACGGCGACTCGAGGGAATCCTCAACTATCCGGTCGACTACGTGGAAGGACGCCGCTACCCACTGGTGGTACAGACCCATGGCGGTCCGCAGTCCTCGGATCGATTTGGCTGGGGGTTCTGGCTCAACTACACGCAGGTGCTCACAGGGATGGGGTACGCCGTCTTCAAGCCGAACTACCGGGGCGGCACCGGCTACGGTGACGAATTCATTCGCGACATGGTGGGTCACTATTTCCAGAACTCACACCTCGATGTCATGACCGGCGTCGATCACCTGATCGACCAGGGCATCGCGGACCCCGACCGGATGGTCAAGATGGGGTGGAGTGCCGGCGGGCACATGACCAACAAGATCATCACGCATACCGATCGGTTCAAAGCCGCGTCCTCCGGAGCCGGCGGCGCCAACTTCTTTTCGTTCTACGGCCAGTCTGACCTACGTTGGAGCAGCTATCGCGATCAATGGTTCGGCGGCTCCCCGTGGGCCAAGGACGCGCGCATCGATCTCATCTGGGAAACGTCGCCGATCAAGGACGCCTGGAGGGTCGAGACCCCCACCATCTTCCAGGTCGGGGAAAAAGATGCCAGGGTGCCGGCCGCCCAGTCCGTCGAGATGTTTCGTGCGCTCAAGTATCACGGGGTGCCGACCCATCTGTACATCGCGCCCGGCGAGCCACACGTCTACCAGACGCTCCGCCACCAACTCTTCAAGATCAACGCGGAGCTAGCATGGTTCGAGCACTACGCCCGGGACCGGGCCTATGCCTGGGAGCAGCCCCCCGGTGAGGAGAAGGAAGAGGACAAGCCCCGCACTATGCCGTGACCCGCTGACAGGATGATCGTTCGGCTGCTATCGGATTCGCGCCACCCGACCCTCCACGGGGAAACGCAGGAACTGTTCGGGATCATGGCCGGGGACCACTTGCGCGGCTGATCCGGCGAGCTCCACCATCCGATCCTGCGCCGCGAGGTTTGCGGCCCGGTCCGCAGGCGTGAACGTGATCGCTATGGGCGCGTGTTGCTCTAGGTTGCGATAGAGGTAGCAGTTGTCCGAAGCAAGGACATAGGGCAGGTCGCCCGCCACCCGGATGTATTGAGAGGCGGCCGTGTGTAGAGCGCCGGTGTAGACCGTGATCCCGGGTAGGATCTCAACGCCGTCGCCGTCGATCAACCGAACACTTCCTTCGGTATTGCGGCGGACCAAGTGTAGGACGTCGTCCGGGTCGATCCCGCCACTCTGCCCATGCTCCTGCCACGCGGGACCGGTGTAGTAGCTGAACTCCTCTTGTTGGATCCAGATCGTTGCGTTTGGAAACAGCTCGATCCCGCCCATGTGGTCCCAGTGGGCGTGGCTGACGATGACGTCGGTGACATCCTCCGCGGTAATTCCAGCGAGCTCGACAGCGCGATCGGGCCGGACGTAGTCGGTGATGTCGAACCGGTCGAACCAGGCTTCACGATGGAAGCCCGTATCAAAGAGGATGACCTTGCCGTTTCCGCGGATGAGCCAGACGACCATCGCAATATCTATGCGTTCATCTTCCGCGGCACCCGACACGAGGACGGAAACAGGGAAATCCGGTATCGTCGCAAACCGGATCGCCTCGATCCGGTAATCCGGGGCCGACCCGACTCTCTGCGCGTCCACAGGCATCGCCGCCAGACAGAGGATGCCAGCGAGAAACGAGACCATTCGAAGTCGATGCATACTCACCTCCCGCAGCTCAGTGATGCCAAAACTAAAACTACCACAAAGACTCCATAGCCAAGGATCGCCCCCAACAGCTCCCTGCTCCCAGCCCCCTGCCCCCTTCTCACTTCTCACTTCTCCCGTCTCCCGTCTCACGTCTCACGTCTCACTTCTCACGTCTCACGAACTCCGACACTTTCGACCGCGGCAAGAAACGGTAAACTTACAACGCCATCGTTTTGCGCTTCGGATTTTTTTTGACGAGGAGGAGCAGCATGAAACGCCGCGAGTTTGTTTGCCAAGCATCGGGGTTGGCCGGCACGGTGGCCGTGGGCGGGTGGTTCCCGTTCCGATCGCGAGCGGAACTGGGCGCGCCCGCCCTAGATGCGCATGCCCACGTGAACAGCGTCGAGGTGGCCGATTTGGTTGAAGAGATGATCGGCAGCCGGGTGATCGAGTCGATGGGCGGTAGCGAGCTCATCCGCCGCATGGACGCCACCGGGGTCTCTCGGGCCTTGGTCCACTCCACGGCATACATGTGGGCAACGGATGCATTCGAAGATTTAAAAAGGGCCGAGGCTGAGGAATATCGGCTCGTGCGGAGGGAGAACGACTTCGCGGCGGCCGAATCGGCGGCGGACCCGGATCGGCTCATCCCCTTCCTGAGCTTGAACCCGAAGCGGGGCTACGCGGTGGAGGAGATCGACCGCTGCGTGGACGAACTGGGGATGCGGGGGCTCAAACTCCATTTCTGGAATTCCATCGTCGACCTGCGGCAAGCAGATCAACTCGAGCACGTCCGTAACGTCCTCGTGCACGCGGCAAACCGCGGCCTTCCAATCCTCGTGCACGCGTTCAACGGAGGAATTGAGAACTACGGGCCATCCGACACCGATCTTCTGGTACGAGAGATCATTCTCCCACACGACAACCTTCGACTCTGCTTCGCGCACTTGGGAGGAGCGGGTGGCTTCGGGTCTCGGATCCAGGACATCCTGGCGAGGTTGGTTGAGACTCTCGGTCCGGGATCGCCGGCTTCAAAGCGCGTGTTTATCGACATGGCAGCGGTTCTGTTCTCGGAAGACACCGAGCGCATACCGGCCACTCCAGAGGCCGACCAGAAGCGGATGGGCGAGTTGCTCCATGGGTGGGGGGTGGAGCGCGTGTTTTGGGGTAGTGACAACATCGAAGACTATCTGAAGCACGTTCAGGATGCCTGGCCGTTGACGGAAGACGAGTGGGAGGTGGTTAGCAGGCACACGGGGGCTGCATTTCTCGGCTACTAAAGGTGCTTTGATGCCACGCTCGTCGACGGACAAGATCAACGTCGGCATTCTCCTTTTCGAGGACGTCGAGATACTGGATTTCGCGGGTCCGTTCGAGGTGTTCTCTCGAACCAGGCTGGAACCCGGAATCGAATCTCGCCGCTCGACCGATTCCGCCCCGTTTCACGTCTTCACCGTGGCGCAGTCGCCGGAAACCCTGCGCACCACGGGCGGTCTGCGTGTCGTTCCCGATCACGCCTTCGCCGACGCGCCGCACATCGACCTGTTGGTGGTTCCGGGCGGCTTCGGCACACGGCCTCTCCTTGACGACGACGCCACCCTGGATTGGATCGGCGAGACCGCGCGGGGGGCTCGTCAGGTCACGTCGGTGTGCACCGGCGCCCTGTTGCTGGCCAAGGCCGGTCTCCTGAAGCAGCGCCGCGCGACGACGCACTGGGGTGCCCTCGATTTACTGGCCACGGTCGACCCCACGGTCACGGTTGAGCCCGACGAGCGGGTGGTGACCGACGGCGTCGTGACCTCGGCCGGGGTCGCCGCGGGCATAGACATGGCCCTCGCCGTGGTCGAAGATTTCTTCGGGCGCGACGTGGCCGACGAAACGGCACATTACATCGAATACCCACGCCACCGGTGAAGCGGGGGCTTGATACGTCACCAAACAAACGTTAGGTTGATTCGTGCGTGCGGAAGATTCCAACCATCCAACGCCGCTCGATACCAACCGGAAGGGTCACATGCCCAAACTCAGCACACCCCCCAGAGCCGCTCCGCAGGCGTTCGCCGACCAAACACCGTATCTGCAAGAAGAGCACTTGATGATACGAGAGCAGACGCGCCGCTTCGTGGAGCGGGAGATCGTCCCCCACGGCGAGGGTTGGGAGGAGTCGGGCAAGGTGCCGCGGGAGGTGCTTCGGAAGATGGGCGAGCTGGGGCTGCTCGGCATCAGGCACCCCGAGGAATACGGCGGCTCCGACCTGGACACGCTGGCCACGCTCGTGTTCGCGGAGGAGCTGGGGCGGTCGACGTTCGGCGGCTTCAGCGCGACGGTGTTGGTGCACACGGATATGTCATCGCCGCACCTCCTGCGGTACGGCAATGATGCCCAAAGGGAGAAGTACCTTCCGGCGATCATACGTGGAGAGCGGATCGGGGCCATCGTAGTGACGGAGCCGGGGGCCGGATCCGACGTGGCTAACCTCCGTACGCTCGCAGTCCGGCACGGCGACCATTACGTGTTGAACGGCGCGAAGATGTTCGTGACCAACGGGATCTATGGAGACCTCTACTTCGTCGCGGCTCGTACCGACGCGGCGGCGACCGGGCACAGGGGTATCTCCATGTTCCTCGTCGAGAGCGGCACGCCCGGGGTCCGGATCAGTAAGGCGATGAAGAAGACGGGATGGCTCTGCTCCGACACCGCAGAGCTTGCCTTCGAGGACTGCAAGGTTCCGGCAGAGAACCTCCTGGGTGAAGAAAACCAGGGGTTCCGCGCCATCATGGACAACTTCCAGAACGAGCGTCTCGCGCTGTCGGGGATGGTGCTGGGTGAAGCAGCGAAAGCCCTCGAGCTGACGCTGGCGCACGTGCGCCAACGGGAAGCCTTCGGCGGCACGCTCTGGGATCTGGACAGCGTGCGTCAGCGGCTTGCGCAGCGCTCATCCGAGCTGGCAGCCGCACGGCAGCTGGCCTACTACACCGCCTGGCTGGATTCCCAAGGGATCGAGTGCGTGCGGGAGGTGTCGATGGTGAAGGCCGTTTGCGGTGAACTCGACCAGACGGTTCTGTACGACTGCGTGCAGTTCCACGGCGGCATGGGTTTCATCCGCGAAACAGCGGTGGAGCGGATGTGGAGGGATGCCCGCGTCCATAGCATCGGCGGCGGCGCGACCGAAGTGATGCTCCAAGAAGTGGCGAAGCGGCTCTGAAACCCGACCGCCTTGGTCGGGAAGAAGAAGGACAGCAGCGGGAGCCGGAGGGGAACTTACCATGCCAACGATCGAGTCACGGGTGGACACGGGCGCCCCGGAGTACCTGGCCAACCTTGATCACTACGACGCTTTGCTCGCAGAGCTGCGGGACCGGCAGGCGTACGCTGTCGAGGGTGGCCGTGATCGGCAGATCCAGCGGCACCGCGAGCGGGGCAAGCTCATGCCGCGGGAGCGGATCACGCGGGTGGTGGACGAGCACACGCCGTTTCTGGAGCTCTCGACCCTCGCCGCCGGAGGGCAGTACGACAACGCGGCGCCGGGAGCAGGGATAGTCACCGGCATCGGCAAGGTGCAGGGGGTCCCGTGCATGTTCATCGCGAACGACGCGACGGTGAAGGGTGGCTCGATGTTCCCGGAGACGATCAAGAAGCACATCCGGGCGCAGACCATCGCCGAGGAGAATCGGCTGCCGTGCATCTACCTCGTGGACAGCGGGGGCGCGTACCTGCCGCACCAAGACGAGGTCTTCCCCGACGAGGACCACTTCGGCGGCGGCTTCTGGCGACAGGCCCGGATGTCGGCGATGGGGTTGCCGCAGCTGTCGGTCGTGCTCGGCGGCTGCACGGCCGGTGGTGCCTACGTACCGGCCCTCTCGGACGAAGTCATCATCGTGAAGGGGATCGGCCACATCTACCTCGGCGGTCCACCCATCGTGAAGACCGCGTTGAACGAAGTCGTGAGCCGTGAGGATCTGGGTGGAGCCGACCTCCACACGCGGGAATCGGGCGTCGCCGACTACCTGGCGCACGACGAAGAGGAGGCCTACGGCAAGCTGCGCGAGTGCATCGCGCGGCTGAATTGGCGCCCCCCCAAGGAGCCCGCGCCGCCACGGGAGCCCCGGCCGCCGCGTTACGATCCCGAGGAGATCACCGGCGTCATACCGCGGGACCCGAAGCAGCCCTTCGACGTCCGGGAGGTGATCGCCCGGATTGTCGACGGTAGCGACCTCGACGAGTTCAAGCCGTTGTACGGCGACACGCTGGTCTGTGGCATGGCGGATATCTGGGGTTATCCGGTCGGCATTCTCGCCAACAACGGCATCCTGTTCTCGGAGTCGGCGCTCAAGGCCACGCACTTCATCGAGATGTGTAACCAGCGGGACATCCCTCTGCTATTTCTCCAGAACACGACCGGTTACATGGTCGGCCGTGAAGCGGAGGCGAAGGGGATCGCGAAGGATGGCGCGAAGATGGTGGCGGCGGTCGCGTGCTCGCGGGTGCCGAAGTTCACGGTCCTCATCGGCAGTTCCTACGGCGCGGGCAACTACGGCATGTGCGGTCGCGGCTTCCGTCCGCGTTTCCTATTCGCGTGGCCAAACTCGCGGATCGCGACGATGAGCGCCGACACCGCCGAGACGGTGCTCGTGGATACAAAGCGCGACGGCCTGAACCGGGCAGCCATGACCGACGAGCAGGAAAAGACGCTTCGGGCCCGGGTGCGCAAGCAGTACGAAGATCAGAGCGACCCCTACTATGCGACGTCGCGCCTCTGGGATGACGGTCTCATTGAGCCGGCCGAGACGCGGAACGTCCTTGGCCTTTGCCTTTCCATAGCGGCGCTCACGCCGTCGCCCCCGGGGGCGCCGCGCGTGTTTCGGATGTGATGCGGAAAAGCGAGACTTCGGCGCTCCCGAACGACGGTGACGCCCGTGTGCGCATCGACGAGCGCGGGGTGGCGTACCTTAGCCTCTTCCGCCCCAAGCAGCACAATGCGCTCTCCATCGAGTTGATCCGCGACTTGCGGGCGAAGGTCGACACGCTGGCCGCCGATGGCGACGTCCGGATGGTCGTGCTGACCGGTGAGGGAAAGAGCTTCTGCGCCGGCGGCGACCTCAAATGGATGAAGTCGATGGCAAGCGCGACCCGCGAACGCCGGGTGGCCGAAAGCGGTGAGCTGGCTGCGCTCCTCGGGGCGCTGGACAGACTGCCGAAACCGGTCATTGCCTGGGTGAATGGATCGGCGTACGGCGGCGGGCTAGGCCTGATCGCCTGCTGCGACGTTTCGGTCGCGGCCTCGACGGCTCGCTTCGCGTTCACGGAGGTAACCCTCGGGCTCGTCCCCGCCAATATCGCGCCCTTCGTCGTGCGCCAGATCGGCCCTGGACACTCCCGCCGGCTGATGCTGAGCGGCCGCCGGTTCGACGCCGGCGAAGCGCTGGCCATCGGCCTCGTGGATCGGGTCGCGGTGCCGGACGATCTCGATAGCGCGGTCGAAGAGGAGGTCCAACAGTTTCTTCGCTGCGCGCCGGGGGCCGTTGCGGCGACGAAGCGGCTGATCGCACACGTCGCCCACGAGCCCCCGGAGGCGAGCGCCGCGCACGCCGCCGAGACACTCGCGGCCGCCTGGGAGCGGGCGGAGGCGGGCGAGGGGATCGCGTGGTTCCTCGAGAAGCGTACCCCCTCTTGGCAGAAGCCGGACGCGTGATCCAAAAGCTGCTCATCGCCAACCGCGGCGAGATCGCCGTTCGGATCGCGCAAACCTGCCGTCGGTTGGGAATCCGCTCCGTCGCGGTGTTCTCCGACGCGGACCGTGACTCGCTGCATGTCGTGAGCGCGAACGAGGCGCACCGGCTCGGCTCGGCCGAGTCGCACCGGCTCGGCTCCGCCGAGGCGCGCCTCAGCTACCTCGATATAGACACAGTGGTCGGCGCCGCCACCGCGGCAGGCGCCGATGCGGTGCACCCCGGCTACGGGTTCTTGGCGGAAAGCGCCGAGTTTGCCGAGGCGTGCATCCGCGCCGGCCTCATCTTCGTGGGCCCTCATCCAGAGGCCATCCGGACGATGGGGTCAAAGCAGGCCGCGCGCGGCATCGCAGAGCGGTTGGGCGTTCCCGTCGTTCCGGGCTACCACGAAGATGGGCAGGACGAAGGGGCGCTCGCGGAGGCGGCGCGTCGGATCGGTTATCCACTGATGATCAAGGCGAGCGCCGGTGGTGGCGGCAAGGGCATCCGGATCGTGGAGTCGAAAGCCGGGTTCGCCACCGCGCTCGCTACGGTGAAGCGCGAGGCGCGCTCTGCCTTCGGCGAAGAGCACGTGATTCTCGAGTCCTACGTTCGACGGTCTCGCCACGTGGAAGTCCAGATCATGGCCGACGGCCACGGCACCGTGCTGGCACTCTTCGATCGCGACTGCTCCATACAGCGTAATCGCCAGAAGCTGATCGAGGAGGCCCCGGCACCCGCACTGGCGGAGGAAGTGCGTGAGCGGCTCCACCGCGACGCAATCCTGCTCGCACGAGAGATCGGGTACGACTCGGCCGGCACCGTCGAGTTCATCGGCGACCCCGCCACCGATTCGTACTATTTCCTCGAGATGAACACGCGTCTGCAGGTGGAGCATCCCGTCACGGAACTCGTGACCGGTCTCGACCTGGTGGAATTGCAGCTGAGGTCTGCCGCCGGCGAGGTGTTGGACCTCGACCCAGCATCGCTGCGGGTGCGTGGCTGCGCTATCGAGGCGCGCATCACCGCCGAGCGTCCCGAGAAGAGTTTCCAACCAGACACCGGGATGATCCATGCGTACGACGAACCGGCTATCGAACACACACGCATCGACACAGGAGTTTCGGTCGGCAGCGTCGTGACGCCGTACTACGACTCGCTGCTCGCCAAGGTCATCGCATGGGGAGAAAACCGTGACGCCGCCCGACGTCGCCTCGCGGACGCCCTGGAGGAGTTCGTCATCGCCGGTGTCGCAACAAACCAAGATTTCCTACGGGACGTTGTCACGCTCCCCGCCATGGCCGCGGCGGACCTGAGCACGGATTTCCTGTCCCGGCACGTCGACGGATGGCGCCCCAGCGCCCTTCGGCGGAGGGAGCTCGCGACCGCAGCCGCATTGGCCTGGGTCCTCGAGCTCGAACGCGTCATCGCCGCGGCCGCATCCGGACACGCCGGTCCGTGGGAGCACCTCGGAGCATGGCGGATCCTGCGTCGCGCTGGTTACGAGGCCGTGACGGAGGTCGTGTTGGAGGACGCAGATGGCGAGCGTTGGGTGGTCTGTGTTCGTGGCAACGCGGGCGAGTACCAGGTTCGGCACGCGTGCGAGGAGTCGCCGGACCAGTCGTGGGTGGCGGTTCGCGCGGCGCGTACCATCCGAAGCACGTACCGCCTGGAGATCGAGGGTGCGTTGGTCGACTACGTCGTCGCGATCGACGGACCGCGGGTCTTCGTGTCGGGGCGCGGCGCCCGTCACAACTTTTCGGTGCTGCCCCGTGGCCGCTCCGGCAGCTCGGCCGGCGCGGCACCGGACAGCGCTCGCAATCTCCGGGCGACGTTCCCGGGGGTGATCGTAGAGGTCCGAGTAGCTCCGGGTGACAATGTGCAGAAGGGCGAAACGCTTTTGGTGATGGAGGCCATGAAGATGGTGCATAACTTCAACGCGGACGGCGACGGGAAGGTCCGCGCCGTCCACTGCGCTCCCGGCGAGACGGTGGACACGCGCCATCTGCTCGTTGAGTTCGAACCGGAGCCCTCCTGAACCTCGGCGACGTCGAGATCACGGAGGTCGGGCCCCGGGACGGCTTGCAGAGCCTCGGTGCGTTCGTGCCGACGGAGCGGAAGATCCGGTTCATCCGCGATTTGGTCGACGCCGGGTTGCGCGAGATCGAGGTCGCGAGCTTCGTCAATCCGGCGCGGGTGCAGCAGATGAGCGACGGCGCGGCCGTGCTCGCCGGACTCCCGCGGCCAGATGGCGTCCGCTACTCAGCGCTTGTGCCCAACCTCCGCGGGCTGGAGGACGCACTCGACGCGGGCGTTCACCGGATCTGTGTCCTCACGGCCGCCTCCGAAACGTTCCAGCGGCTCAACCTCAATGCCAGCATCGAGGAGTCACTAGGCCGGGTCCGCGAAATCGTCTCCGTCGCCAACGGCGAGCCGGTTACCGTGCGCGGCTACGTGTCCTGCATGGTCGAGTGTCCTTATGAAGGCCCGACGGATCGCGCGATGGTCGCGGACCTCGCCGGGCGCCTCGTGGAGCTCGGCTGCGAGGACGTGTTCCTCGCCGACACCATCGGCCGCGGAAGGCCAACGACGGTGGCTCCCGTGGTCGACGCCGTACTCGAGTGCGTCCCGGGAGAGCGCCTCGGCGTCCATCTGCACGATACGTATGGCCAGGCCCTGGCGAATCTCGGCGTCTGCTTCGAGCGCGGCATCCGCCGCGTCGACAGCTCGGTAGCCGGTCTCGGTGGTTGCCCCTTCGCTCCCGGAGCCGCCGGCAACGTGGCGACTGAGGACGTCCTGTTCTGGATAAAATCGGCCGGTGGCGGCGCGGCCATCGACCTCGCACGACTTGCCTCCATCGGGCTGGAGCTGTGTAAGGAACTGGAGATCCCGGCCGAGTCGAAGGCCGCGCGGGCGCTGGTGAAACGCCTCGAGACACATGCCGCCACGGTGCAACGCGCCCCCGACGAACCCGAGCGCGCACAACGTCCGTGATGGGAAGGGCGCGGTCTCTCCGCGCTCATTCTGTCTTCCCCACAGGAGACCCGACTTGCTGACACCGACCGCCACCGACCGCCTCGCTCCGACGGCAGAGCGGATCCTCGACACTGCCGCGCGGCTCTTCGCTGCAAACGGCTACAAAGGGACCACGCTCCGCGAGATCGCGGATGCTGTCGGTATGAAGGCGGGCAGCATCTACTACCACTTCGACTCGAAAGAGGAGATCATCGCCCGCGTCTTCGACACCGGCGTGCAGCGGGTCTTTGACGCGGCGCGGGAGGCAGTGGAGAGCCTCCCGCCCGACGCCTCAACGCGCGACCGCGTACAGGCCGCCGCGACCGGCCATCTGAAGGCGTTCTTCGTCCTCGGCGGCTACACCACCACAAACATCCGTGTCTTCCGGCAGGCACCCCCTGCGGTGCAGGAACAGAACCGGAAGTTACGCGACGCTTACGAGCAGTATTGGATGGAGCTGTTGGAAATCGGCCGCGAGCGCGGGGAGGTCCGCGAGGATCTCCCGCGGCGGGTCGTCCGCTTGTTCCTGTTCGGCGCCCTCAACTGGACGGTCGAATGGTACCACGAGGAGAAGATGAGCCTCGAGGAACTCGCCGCAGTTTATACCAGCATCCTTTTCGATGGAGTCGACCCGCGATGAAGCTGGTCTCATCTTGGCACTCCAGTGGGATTGGGTCTGGTGTCAACCGCCTATCATGCAAACTACTCGTCAGCCGCGTGGAACTCGAGCACAAGGATAGCCTTCGACCAGATCTTCCATCCTATTCCGTCGCTCAACAAACCGCGTATCTTCGTCCGATGTCCTATCGGCTAATCGCTGCTCTTGCACCGTTGCTGTTTGCACCGGTGGCAACGCGCTCCATCCTGGCGCAGGAGTATCCGCCCGATCGAGGTCCCCACCGTGTCGCGGTCGACTCGACGATCCTCGTCGCCATGCCGGACGGCGTTCGTCTCTCCATGGACTTGTACAAACCTGTCGGCGCGCCCGAGCCTCTGCCGACGATTCTGTGGCGGACGCCCTACGATAAGAACAGAATGCGCCGCGCCGGCTCAGAGCCGTACGCGCTCGCAACCTACGGCTACGTGGTGGCGGTGCAAGACACGCGGGGAAAGTTTGAGTCCGAGGGGATCTTCGACGTTCAGGTCGACGACGCGGACGACGGCGACGCCACCGTTGACTGGCTCGCCTCCCAACCCTGGTCCAGCGGCCGGGTAGCCATGCTCGGGTGCTCCTATTCCGGGGAGGCCCAGGTTCTCACCGCACCGAAGAAGAACCCGAACCTGGTGGCCCTCGTGCCCCGGGCGGCGGGGGGCCCGGCCCGGTACCTGTCGGTTTGGAACGGAGGAGCCTTCGAGCTCGCGCTGGCCTTCGGATGGATGCGCAACTTCGGAAACAAGGTCAACGTGCAACCGGCCGCGGGAATCCCCGACTCCCTCTACCGCCGGGCGGCCCCTTATCTCAAGCTGGCACCGGAGATTCCTGAGACCGACTACCCAGCGCTCTGGCGCAGCCTACCGCTGGTCGGGATGGTGCGGCGGTCAGGCGCCCCTCCCTCCGACTGGGACGACCTCGTCTCGCACCCCCCGGGCGATCCCTGGTGGAACCGTTTTCCCCTGGTGACGGACACCACGGCGTACGACGTCCCCGCGCTACACGTGAACTCCTGGTACGACTACGGCATCGCCGAGACCTTCAAGCAGTTCCGGGTCTTCCGCCACAACGGGGTGAGTCCGCGGGCCCGGGAGAACCAGTACGTCATCGTCTCTCCCACCACCCACTGTTTCTCTGAGAGGGCAACGAAGAACACCGTTGTGGGGGAGCGCCCCGTGGGCGACGCACGCCTCGATTACTGGCGCCTTTATCTCCAGTGGTTCGACCGGTGGCTCAACGGCAACGAAGCTGCCCTGGAGGGCTGGCCAACGGTCCGCTACTACCTCATGGGAGAGAACGAGTGGCGTTCCGCTGACGACTGGCCGATCCCGGGCACCGAGTATCAAGAGTGGTACCTTCACTCCGGGGGCGCCGCCAACTCCCGCTTCGGGGATGGCAGCCTCTCCCGCTCCGAGCCCGGAGACGAGCCCCGGGACTCCTACCGCTACGATCCGGAGACGCCCGTGCCCAGCGTGGGCGGACCCCTGTGCTGCACCGACTCCCCGGACGCGTCCGCCGGGGCCTACGACCAGTCCGAGGTCGAGATGCGGCACGACATCCTGGTCTACACGTCCCCGGAGTTGCGCCAGGGCCTCACCGTCGTGGGCCCCCTGGAGCTCGTCCTTTACGTCTCCTCCGACGCCCGGGACACGGACTTCACCGCAAAGCTGGTGGACGTCTATCCCGACGGCACGGCCTACAACGTCCAGGAGGGGATTCTGCGGGCGCGCTACCAGAAGGGGTTCCACCGGAGAGTCTGGATGGAAGAGGGTGAGGCCTACGAGCTCCGCATCAACCTCCATGCCACCGCCAACCGGTTCGGGCTCGGCCACCGGATCCGCCTGGAGGTGTCGTCGTCCAACTTCCCCCGCTTCGACCGGAACCTGAATACCGGGGGAAGCCAGTACGACGAGACCAGCTGGCTCGTCGCCACTAACGCGGTGCACCACACGGCCCTGCACCCCTCCCGGCTGATCCTCCCGGTGGTATCCCGGTAGAGAGCGCGCCGCAACCTGAAGGGTGGGCTCGGCGGCGTGCCCGTCTTGAAAACGAAACTACCGGGTCCTCGAGGACAGCGATCGAGGATTTGAAGCTCCTCTGAACGCTCAACGTTGGGCCTGCCGCCTCGTCCAGTAAAGATAGAATGGCACCCCCGACAGCGTGAGGAGGATTCCCACCATCGACTCGGCGAACCGATGCGTCAGTGTGTTGGCGAGGTACCACGCCATTACCGACAGAAAGATGATGGCGGGCCAGGGGTAGCCCCAAACGCGATATGGTCGTGGAAGGTCTGGTAACTTCCTCCGAAGAATGATTACCGCCGCGACGGCCATCGAGAAAAACGCATAGTCGATGAAGGCGTAGTAGGTCAGAATCTGCTCGAAGGTGCCGGAGAGGGCGAACGCGGAAGCGACCACGCCCTGAGCGACGACGGCGTTGGCGGGCGTCCGGAACCGGGGATGCACCCGGTCGAGTGCTTTGAAGAAGACCCCGTCGCGCGACATGCGGTAATAGATCCGCGCGCAGGCTAGAAGCACGGCGTTGGCCGCACCGAACGTGGACACCATCACCGCGGCCGCCACCAGCCCCCCACCAACAGGCCCCAAGACGGTTTCAACTACATCGGCTGCCGGGCGCGTGGAGCGTACGAGTTGGTCGAACGGCAATACGTAGATGAAAGCGACATTCACCAGCAGGTAGACGACGAGCACGATGCCGATCCCCACCATGACCGCGAGGGGAAGATTGCGCTGCGGACGCCGCACCTCCCCACCGACGTAGCTCGCATAGGTCCATCCGTTGAAGGCAAAGAGGGCGGGGATCAACGCCGTCCCCATGACCGCCAACAGCCCGACCCCCCGGAGGTCGCTCGGGAGCAGCGGCACGAACCGATCGGGCGACCCCGCTCCGCCGAGTAGCCCCACCGCGACGACACCGACGAGAGCGAGGACCTTGAGGAGGGTGGCGGCGTTCAGCGTCTTGGCGCCCCAGCGCACCGACACGTAGTTCAACGCCGTGAGCAGCACGATACACGACAATGCCACCATTCGCTTGGAAAACGAGTCGTAGGGAATGACCCGGGCCAGAAAGAAGCCGGCGTACTCCGCGAACGCGGTGGCCACGGCGGCGATGGCGCCGGTAAACGAGGCAAAGAACGCCGTCCAGCCAAAGAGAAACGCGACGATCGGTGCTCCGTAGGCGCGTTTCAGGAAGACATAGGTGCCGCCGGTCTCCGGGAACGCCGCGGATAACTCGGCGTAGCACAGCGCGCCACAGACGGCGATGATTGCCGCCAGCCCCCAGACCAAGAGGCTGAGCCCCGGCGCTCCGACCTCCCGCGCGACGATACTGGGTGAGATGAAGATCCCCGACCCGATGATACCGCCGACGATGATACTGGTGGCGGCTACAGGGCCGAGTTGCCGCTCGAGAACGGCATTGCGCGGCGGCGGGGAGGTGGAGGTCACGTATCGAAGCTGTACCGAAGGATCGAGGAGGCGTTCAAGAAGTCCGCGACGTCCGCCGCAACCAAAACTACTTCATTGAACGCCCGGCGGCGTGCGTACCGGAACGACTTTCCGTCCTACCGTCCTACCGTCCTTCGTCACTCGTTCCTCAACGCCTCCATCGGATCGACTCCCGCCGCTCGCCGAGCCGGGATGTAACTAGCGAGGAAACAGACGAGCGCGATTAGGGCCACGGCCAGCATGTAGGTGACCGGGTCCGCCGCGCTCACCCCGTAGAGGAGCGCCGACATGAGCCGGGTGAGTCCGAACGCGGCGCCGAGCCCGATGATCACTCCCGCCGCCGCTACGATTCCGCCCTGACGCAGGACGAGCCGACTCACGTCCCCGCGCCGCGCCCCGAGCGCCATGCGCAGTCCGAGCTCGCGAGTCCGTTGCGCCACGATGTACGAGATCACCCCGTAGATGCCCACCGTCCCGATCACCATCGCCACCACCGCCGCGATGCCCAACATGACCAGAGTGAACGACGTGCGGGACATCGACTGCGCGAGGATCTCGTCCAGCGTCCGGACACTCGCCAACGGCACGTTGGGGTTCACCGACCGTATGGCATCCCGCACTTGCGGCAGGATACTGGTCGGCCGCATCGCCCCACTTCCGGCTCCCGGCTCCCGGCCCCCCACCCTGATCACACTGGCCATGGTTCGGCGGAGAACGAGGCCCGAGTCTTCCCAGAAATTCTCGACCACCATCGGCCAATACACGGTGGCGATCGGACCCTCACTCACCCCATCGTCCCGAACGTTGCCCACCACCCCGACGATCTCTCGCCACGGGCCGTTCCCGCTGGGGCGGACTCGCTCGCCCAACGCGCTGTTCGGCTCGCCCCAGTATTCGCGCGCGAAGTTCTCGGTGACCACTGCCACCCGGGCGCGAGTGTGCACGTCGGCCCAGCTAATGGAGCGACCGGCCAGCACGGGGTTCTCCATTGTTTCGAAATAGCCCCCGGTGATGAATTTGAATCGCCGGATCGGTGGCAGCTGGTTATCGGGAGTGGGAAAGTCCTCGACGTAAACCGCGTCACCTGTGTCGATGCGGTCCATCGTGATCGAGGTGGTCAACCCAATGGATGTCACTCCGGGTATCTGCTCGAGCCGCCGATAGATCTGCTCGAAGGTCCGCACCGCTTCGTCGTCTTCGGGAACCTCCGCCCTCGGCACCATCAACTGCAGAGTGAGGACTTCCTCCGGACGCTCAAAGCCCGGGCGCACGTCTCGGAGAGCCTGGAAGCTACGGATCATCAAGCCAGAGCCGATGAGGAGGACTAGGGCCAGCGCCACCTCGCCTGTCGCGAGCATATTCCGCAACCGATGGCTCTCCCTCCCATCGCTCGTGCCCCGACCGCCTTCTTTGAGCGAGCTCACGAGGTTGGGATCGCCGTATTGCAACACGGGAAAGAGGCCGAACAAGAGCCCGGCGAACAGCGACACGCCCAATGTGAACAGCAAAACGGTGGGGTCGATCGCTATTTCGTCAGCTCGCCGCAGATTCTCGGGTGCCAGTTGTACGAGCAGCCGTAGCCCCGCGTACGCCACGCCCAACCCTGCCAGGCCTCCAATGAGCCCAAGCACGACACTTTCGGCTAGAAACTGTCGGGCAATCCGTCCGCGAGGGGCTCCGAGGGCGGTTCGGATCGCGACCTCTCGCTGGCGAGCTTCTGCCCGCACCAGGAAGAGGTTGGTCACGTTGGCGCAGGCGATGAGCAGGACGAGCCCCACCGTGCCAAGAAGTATCCAGAGCACCGGAGCCACGTCGCCCACCACGTCGTCCTTGAGCGGATGGACCATCACGGCAAAGCCCCCCTCCTCCAGCATGTCGAGCGTCAGACCACCAGGGAATCGCTCGAACGCGATCGGGAGCATCCGAGCGAGATCCTGGGTGGCAGCTTCGATCGTCACGCCATGGCGGAGTCGGGCAACGCCTCCGTAACTGAAGTCGCTCATGATTGCGTTCGAGCGGTCGAACCGGAGCGGGATGTAGATCGCCGCGTCTAACGTGAGAAAGCTGAGGTCGGTGGGCATGACCCCGATGATCTCTCGAGGCCGGCCATCCACACGCAGCGTCTGCCCAACCGCCGCGGCGTCTCCTCCAAATTGTCGCTGCCAGTACCCGTAGCTCAAGATGACCGTCTCGGGGCTTCCGGGAATGTCGTCTTCCACGGTGAAGCCACGGCCGAGGAGGGGTCGAATGCGGAGGGTCGCGAGGACTCCGTCGGTAACCAGAATCGCCGGCACCGACTCGGGCTCGGCGAAGCCGGTCACGGAGAGTGGCCAGCTGGCGAAGACCCCGAAATCGTCGAAGACGCGGTTCTCTTCTCTGTACGTGAAGTAGGTGGCCGGCGACTGATTGATCCGATCGAAGCCGAGGCCGGGAGCGCTGTGCCACACGCCTACCAAGTCCTCTGGTTCCTCGAATGCGAGCGGCTTGAGCAGGACCCCGTTGACCACACTGAAGATGGCGGTGTTCGCGCCGATCCCCAGCGCTAGAGTGACCACCGAGACCAGCGTGAATCCCGGGGACCGGACTAGCTTTCTCAGCACGTAGCGAAGCTGGCTGGTCATGCGGCGCATGGCATCACCTGGGTGAGGGATTTTGGGGAGGAGATGAGAATCTCCCCCCTGGCGACCTTACGCGATGGGGATGAGGGCGGTTTCGGGATCTCCGGCGGACTCGATGAGCCCGCGAGATTACCTAATTGGCGTGCTCGGCGACATCGCCAGTCAGCTCCTCAAAACTATGGGCGTTGCCGTTCGTCACTACCAAGTCGACGTCCTTGACGTTGGTAATGTCTTGAAACGGGTCGCTGTTCAGGAAGACAATGTCCGCCTCCAGGCCGACCTCGAATCGTCCCGTTCGATCTCCCAAGTCGACTAGCCGCGCGCCCTGCGACGTGCATAGACGCAACACGTCCCACACCGGAATGCCCGCCTGGACGTGTAAGTCCAGTTCCCGAGCATACGCCGGCGTGCCGCCATGCCCATCTGTCCCAATCATCAACGGCACGCCCGCCTGGTGCAGCCGGTGCGCGAACTCTAGCAGGTTGCGGAAAAATTCATGGTGAGCCGCGTTTGTCCGGGTAACACGACGGTGTACCAGCGTGCGGTCCCCTATTACCGCCCCCGCGGTGCGGTCGGCGTGACGAATGCGGCCCACACTGCCCCATCAGGGGCTGCCTCCGGCCAGGGTCAGGGTGCGTATCCGCATCAGATTGTAGACCGCGGCCGTAAACGTAAACACCCACCCGACCCGCGGGGTCCCGCGATGTCGGAGTTTGCGTAACAACCCAATCGTCTTGCCCCACCCGTAGATCTCTTCCACTTTTTTGCGCTGCCGTTGACTGATCGCATAGCTGGGATGGCGCGTCGTCCGGCCATCCACCGCGCTCCGCAACCGCGTGCGGTGCACGTTCGGCGTGACGTGGGGCGTCCAGCCCAACGCCCGCAGCGTGTCGACAAACCCGCACCGATCATAACCCTTGTCCGCCCCCAACGTCCGTCGCCGGGCCGTCGGCGGTAAGCTCCCCACCATCGCCAGCGCACTCGCACACTCCGCCTCGTAGCCGGGCTGCGTCACGTCGGTCGCCACCACGAGCCCGTGCCGATTATCCATCAACACACTCGCCAAGTACGCCAATTGCGCGCCTTGCCCCCCACTCTTCCGCGTCAACCGCGCCTCCGGGTCCGTCCGCGACGCATGCGTCGCATTCGTCCGTTTCTCCTGGCGAAACGTCACGCTCGGATTCCCCGGATCATCGTCCGTTGGCGGGCGGGTGCCGGCCTTCGGCTGAAAACTCTTCTGACTCGCCCACGCGTCCAGCAAGGTCCCGTCGACGGTGAAATGCTCATTCGACAACAACGCCCGCCGCTCCGCCTCCTGTAACACTTCGGCCAGAAACGCATCCGCGATGCCCCCCTCGACCAGCCGCGTCCGATTCTTCGTAAAGACCGTCGGCACCCACACCGCGTCGTCCAGATTCAACCCCACAAACCATCGGTACAGGATGTTGTAATCGAGCTGCTCCATCAGCTGCCGCTCGCTCCGGATCGTATACACCACCTGCAGCAATAACGCGCGTAACAAATGTTCCGGGGGAATCGACGGCCGGCCCCGCCGCGCGTACAGCCGGTCCAACTGCGGCGAGAGCCGGGCTAACACCGGGTCCACCAGCGCCCGCAGGGCGCGCAACGGATGGTCGGAGGGCACCCGATCCTCCGCACTGATATAGCTGAACAGCGCCGACTGATTCGTCTTGTTCCCGCGCATCGTGGCACTCCCATCGAGGTCCCTCTACGATAAGAACTTCCGGCTCGCGATGCTATCGTCCATTACCCGACTTTTTCCGCAACCTGCTAGGACCTTGGGCATGACCGCCCGCGCGCGTTGATAATCCTCTTCGGTCCATCCCGCGGCGCTGGCTTGCAAGAAGCTCAGGCCCGCTTCAAGAACGGCCCGATGAGAATAGCGACGCTCCGCGACCGGCGAGACGAGATCGATGTCGTCGACGTTGTAGACGGCTTCATTGACGATGAGCGTTAGGTCGACGCGAATCTGTTCGCTTACCAACAGATCGATCAACTCCCGTATCAGCGGACCGTCGAAGTCGACCAATTCGAACCAGCGGTACATGAATTTTGAGTCCGCCCCGAGGCCCGCCAGATACTCTTCGCGCTGCGCAGGAGCAAGGAGATCGGGGCTTGTGGGCAAGGCGTGCGTCAGGTCATCGATGCCGAGTTTGGCGGCGCGCGTCCAACTTACCCCATCCAAATGAGCGATCGCCCGCAGGCCGTGTTCGTGCGCAACGCGAATGCCGGTCGCCAGTTCGTCGTCCGTCAGCGACACGTAAAGTTTGAAGTATTTCATGCCAAGATCGGCCTGCCGTTCAGCCTCGGCACGCCATTCGTCTTCGGTTTGCGGATGGACGAACGCATTTCCTCCAAAGGGCGGCGGCTGCACGGCCGCGCCGGCGTGCACGGCGTCAGGCCCAATCCACGCGCCGGTCGCGATTCGCTCATCATATTTCGCATTGGCGGCCGGATCGCCGGCGGGATTGCGCACGGTAGTGACTCCGAACGCCAAAGCCATACGTGCGCTGAATTGCGTTATTTCATCAACGCTTTCGATCCTGACGAGCGGCGCGCCGTCCACGACTTCAAGCGAATGCGGACCAGCCGTGATATGCGCATGGGCGTCGACAAATCCGGGCAGGCCATAACGTCCGCTGAGGTCGTGGCGCGCGTTGAAGTCGCCCTGCGGCGGCTCACCGGCACCGATCTCAGCGATGCGACCGTCCGCAACCACGACGTAGGCGTTCTCGAGAACTTGTTCCTCATCCGGATCGATCAAGGTGAAGCCGTAATACAAATCCGATCGGCTGTAGTCGGGTGCCGATCGGCAAGCGCCGAGGATAGAGACCGACAGGGACAAGAGACCGACAGCGATACGCCTTGAGGATGTCATGAGCGTTCTCTCGATTGGAGCGTTCGGCAAGGAGATTTGCACTCAGATTCCACATCAGCACTCGCCCAGGGCTTGTCGAACCTTTCCTTAATATAGCGTCCGCTCCGCCAGCCTTCCCTGTTCGACGAGGGCAGACCTATCGGCCATAGGGCACGGGGGTTACCATAGCCGCCGTGTGCAGGCTTCGGCCGATCTGCCCATTCCTGAGCGAAAGAATGGCGGCCCCGCCTGTTCCATACCCGGCACCCACGGTGCCCAACAGGAGAGAATCATGCGAAGTCTACGTCTCGTTCCAATCGTAGCGGTGTTGGGGATCGTACCCGCGTCCGGCCAAACCGTCAGCCAGCTTTCCCCGGAAGTGCGGCAGTTTGTGAGTGTCGCCGACCCGGTGGTGGCGTTAACCCGCGTCCGGGTGATCGACGGGACCGGCGGGTCGATCGCCAACAATCAAACCGTCGTCATTGCCAACGGGAGAATTCAAGCCGTGGGTCGCACCGGCACGGTCACGATTCCGTCGAACGCCCGCGTGATGGAGTTGCCCGACCACACCGTTATTCCGGGCATCATCGGCTTGCACAATCACACCTTCTATTATCGGTCGACGCCTACGAGCGCCGTGCAACAACCGTACAGCGGGCCGCGGCTGTATCTGGCCGGTGGCGTGACGACGATTCGCACCACCGGGAGTTTGGCGCCGTATGCCGATCTCAACCTGAAGGCGATGATCGACCGCGGAGAAATCCCAGGACCCAGAGTCCACGTCACGGGTCCGTACATCATCGGTCCCGGGCCGGACCGGCGACTCGACATGCTGGGCATGCACGAGGTGTCGACCGAAGAGGACGCGCGCAGGGTCGTAGCGTACTGGGCGGAAGAGGGCGCTGGCTGGATCAAGGCCTACACGCAGATCAGCCGGAAACTCCTGGGTGCGATCATCGACGAGGCGCACAAGAACGGAATGAAGGTGACCGCCCACTTGTGTTCCGTGGGGTACCGGGAGGCGGTGGCCATGGGCATCGACAATCTGGAGCACGGACTGTTCGCGAACTCCGAGTACTCTCCGACCAAGGAGCCTGACAAGTGTGACCCGGACTTCCGGCTCAGCCTGGCGAATTTGGACATAGGTGGCCGGGCTGCTCGGGCCACGATAAGCGACATGGTCGAACACGACGTGGCCATGACGTCGACACTGGCGGTCATCGAGCAGACCGTGCCGAACCGGCCACCCCCGCAACAGCGGGCGCTGGACATGATGCCGGAGCATGTTCGCGAACAGGAGCTGGCTCGACGCCGAGCCATAGACGGCCCGGCGGAAGACAATCCCATGCCGGCGGTGTTCCGAAAGGGGATGGAATTCGCGGCCGCGTTCTACCGAGCCGGTGGCACGCTGGCGGCGGGCGTCGATCCCGCGTGGGGAGCCCTGCCCGGCTTCGGCGACCAGAGGAACTTCGAGCTGCTGATCGAGGCCGGTCTCACCGCCGCGCAGGCGATTCATGCGATGACGGGCAATGGGGCCAAAGTCTTGGGCGAGCTGGACCAGCTGGGAACCATCGAGGCGGGCAAGATCGCCGATCTCGTTGTGATCCGCGGTGACCCGACGCTCCGACCGTCCGACATCCGGAACGTGGTAACCGTGTTCAAGGGCGGCGTTGGATACGACTCGGCGAAACTGATCGAATCGGTGAGGGGGCAATTGGGGTTGCGCTGAACTCCTTTCCTCTAATCAGGCGTCGGGCCTAGACGGCAGAATTACAGGCGAGCATCACTCGCCACTTAAAAAAAGGAGGCGTTTATGACGTCGCAGGGGCCTCTTGCGGACAGCCTTGCCCGGTTGCAGCGGCAGAACATGCCAAGCATTCGAACCGCCGGCTACGGGTTGCTGTTGTTGCTGGGCATCGTTGCGGTTTGGAGTTCGGTGTTTACGGTGGGTGCTCAAGAGGTCGGCGTCGTGCTGACCTTCGGCAAATATGCTCGCCAGACGCCACCAGGGCTGCATGTAAAATGGCCCATGCCGATCCAGACGGTGATGAAGGTAGCGGTTCAGCGGCAGCTCAAGGCGGAATTCGGCTTCCGTACCACCAGTGCCGGTGTGCGGACCCAGTACGCGGCGGGTGCGTTCACCGGCGAGTCGCTGATGCTCACCGGCGATTTGAACGTGGCCGTAGTGTCATGGACCACGCAGTTCCGGGTAAGCGATCCCTACAAGTATCTGTTCAAGGTCAGAAATCTCTTCGACCCCAGGGGGGTATCCGACGCCGATACCTTTCGCGACATGAACGAGGCGGTAATGCGGGCCGTCATCGGAGACAGAAGCGTCAATGAGGTTCTGACGATTGGCCGGGCGGAAATCGCCTCGGAGGTGGAACTGCGCCTGCAGGAACTCTGCGATCAATACGAGACGGGCATAAAGATCGACCAGATCGTCTTGCAAGACGTGGATCCGCCCGATCAGGTCCGGCCGGCGTTCAATGAGGTGAACCAGGCCCAGCAGGAAAAGGAGCGGATGATCAACGAGGCGAGGGCCGAATACAACAGTGTCATTCCTCGCGCTCGCGGCGAGGCGCAGCAGACGATCACGCGGGCCGACGGGTACGCCACCGATCGTGTGAACCGTGCGAGAGGCGATGCCGAGCTGTTCAAGTCGCTGCTGGCTGCGTATCGACGCGCGCCCGAGGTCACTCGCAGGCGCATCTATCTCGAGACGATGCAGGCCGTTTACCCCAACGTGCGGCAGAAGATCGTACTCGACGAGGCCCTGAAAGGGGTCCTACCGCTGCTGCCGCTGACCGATGGGAGGAAGCCATGAAGAACGCGCTCATCGTCGTCATCGGCATCGTCGCGCTGCTCGTTGTGTTGGCCGCCGGCGGGGCGCTCTACATTGTCGGTGAAACCCAGCAGGTGCTGATCTTGCAATTCGGACAGCCGAAAGGCGATCCGGACACCACGGCGGGACTCAAGATCAAGGTCCCGTTCATCCAGAAGGCCAATTACTTCGACAACCGCTTCTTGGAATGGGACGGCGACCCAAATGAGGTGCCGACGCGAGACAAGCGGTTCATCCACGTCGACAGCTATGCCCGTTGGCGGATCACCGATCCGCTCAAATACTTCCAGCGATTGCAGACGGAACAACGGGCGCAGTCACGGCTCGACGACATCCTCGATGGCGAGACGCGCAACGTGATCGCCAACCACGACCTGATCGAGGTGGTGCGGAGCAGCAACCGTGAGTTCGCCGCTTCTCCCGACGAGATCGCCGGCGGGTCCGCGCCCGACACCAACGAAACCATCGAGCAGGGAAGAGGGCAGCTGGCCCTGGAGGTGCTGCGGAATGCTCAGGCGCGTACGGAGGATCTGGGAATCGAGATCCTCGACTTTCGCTTCAAGCGGCTCAACTACGTCGAAGAGGTGCGCGTGGAAGTCTATTCCCGGATGATCTCCGAGCGGCAGCGGATCGCCGAACAGTTTCGTTCGGAGGGTGCCGGCGAGGCGGCCCGGATCAACGGCGAAAAGGAGCGGGACCTGCAGCGGATCACCTCGGAGGCCTATCGCGTGGCTCAGGAGGTCAAGGGCCTGGCCGACGCCGAGGCGGCTGACATCTATGCCGCGGCCTACAGCCGGGATGCAGAATTCTACCGGTTCCTCAAGACGATGGAGGTCTTGAGACAGACCTTGGACTCGAGTACCGTGCTCGTTTTGAGCACTGACAGCGAGTTCCTGCGCTACCTCGGCCGGTCGAGGTAGCGCCGCGATCTAAGCCCGCACTTGGCTCCCCCACCCCGCCAGGCGTGGGGCGGGGTACGGCACGGCTCCTCGTTCTTATTCCTTAATTAGAACGGGGAGAAAAGGCTCGAGAGCCCAGGAAATCCGGCACTTTGCCGTGATTGCCCGTCCCCCGAGACGAATGGGATTCATCTCTATCTGGCGGACGCGCCTCACCCGCGATATATCTCACATCCCGATCGGTTTACTCGAGCTGGTAAGGAGTTTTCTCATGCGACGACAAGCGTTCTCAGCCGCCGTGGCCCTGGCGGCATTCGTGATTCTGTCCCTTCCGGTCCGAGCCCAAGAGACTCCATCCGATACGTTGCTCACCGTCGAGCATTCCCTCGACTTCGAACGCGTGGGCGGTCCACAAATTTCGCCGGACGGTTCCCAGATCATCTACACGCGAAGCCGCGTGGACAAAATGGAAGACGAGTGGGCGTCCGAGCTTTGGATCATGGCCGCCGACGGGTCGAAGAACCGATTCCTCACCAAAGGGTCCAGCCCTCGGTGGTCGCCCGACGGAACCCGAATAGCCTACATGGCGCCCGGCGATCCGGGTGGCGCCCAGTTGCTCGTGCGGTGGATGGACGCCGAGGGTGCCACATCACAGATCACGCATGTGGCGGAGACACCGACGTCGATGCAATGGGCACCCGATGGCAATGCGATCGCGTTTATCATGCTGGTGCCGCAGAAAGAAACGTGGCCGATCAGCATGCCGGCCGCGCCGGACGCAGCGAAGTGGACCGAGGCGCCGCGCATGGTCACCCGCCGGAACTATCGCCAGGATCGGGTCGGGTTCGTGAAGGAAGGCTTCACGCATGTGTTCGTGGTACCGGCCGATGGTGGAACGCCGCGCCAGGTCACCCACGGCCAGTGGAGCGTCGGCGCCCGGTTCTCCGGCATCCTCTACCGTGGGGGCCTCGACTGGACTCCCGACGGCCGAACGCTCGTGTTCGATGGATTCGACGGTGAGGATACACCGGAGAATTTCGGGAAGAGCAACATCTATGCCGCCGACGTCGCCACCGGCGAAGTCCGTCAGCTGACATCGACGACGGGTAATTGGACCAGTCCGGCCGTGTCGCCCGACGGGCGCCTGGTCGCCTTTACAGGCACGGATGCGATCCGGCAGACGTATCACACATCCGAGCTCTACACGGTGCGCATCGCCGGTGGCGGGATGCGGAAGATCTCGGCCGACCTGGATCGCGACGTGGGGTCGTTGTACTGGGCCGCCGACGGGCGCGGGGTGTACTTCACCGCCGGCGATCGCGGCAGCCAGAACGTCCACTATGCGTCGACGAACGGGCAAGTTCGTAACGTGACCGAAGGGACGCACATGTTGTCGCTGTCATCCGTAGGGACCGATGGAACGGCGGCCGGTACGCTCACCTCGCCCCACAAACCCGGCGACGTCGTGCGGATCGCGCTTCGCGGCGGCGACATCACACAGCTGACCCACGTAAACGACGACGTGCTCGCCGGAAAACGGCTCGGGGAAGTGGAGGAAGTGTGGTACACATCGACGGACAACACCCAGGTCCAGGGGTGGATCGTCAAACCACCCGACTTCGACCCGAGTAAGAAGTACCCCGTAATCCTAAACATCCACGGTGGGCCGCACGGCATGTACAACGTGGGCTTCGACTACGCCTACCAGAACTACGCGGCCAACGGCTACGTGGTGATTTACACCAATCCCCGCGGCAGCACCGGTTACGGTACCGACTTCGGCAACGCGATCGACAACGCGTATCCGAGCGTCGACCATTTCGATCTCATGGCCGGTGTCGATGAGGTGATCGGCCGCGGATATGTCGACGAGAGTCAGCTGTTCGTCACCGGATGCAGCGGCGGCGGCGTGTTGTCGAGCTGGGCCGTCGGGCAGACCGACCGCTTCGCGGCGGCGGCGGTGCGGTGTCCGGTCATCAACTGGATGAGCTTCGCCGGAACCGCCGACGTCATCGACTGGGCCTATAATCGCTTCAAGGGTTATTTTTGGGACGATCCGACGAAGTGGCTGCAACACTCCCCGATCATGCACGTGGGTAGTGTGAAAACCCCGACCTTGCTGATGACGGGCGAAATGGATCTGCGGACGCCGATGTCACAAACCGAGGAGTACTACTCCGCCCTGAAAACCCTTGGCGTACCCGCCACCATGCTCCGCTTCAACGAGGAGGCTCACGGCACCGGCTCGAAGCCGTCGAACTTCATGCGAACGCAGCTTTACATCATGAGTTGGTTTCAGCGCTGGGCGGCTGAGGCGAGGCCGATCTCCTGAGCGGGAGTTGACGCCGGCCGAGTAGGGGCGTGGCATGTCCACGCCCTTACTACGGCACGACGATGGCCCCTGTCTGCCGCCGGCCTCTGACGGCGGTGCGCCCGTGTGACGCTACTCAGCGTGGACCTGTGCAGGTGTCAAGCCCTGCTGGCCCTGGTCGCAGGGAGGACGCGAATGTCGGGGCCGACGGTGAAAGCCGCGGCCTCGATTCCTCCCGCCCCCTCTCCCACAACCGGACCTGCTCGCGCCGGGCGCTTACAGTTCAGGTGCTGCCTGCGGATCCCCAAACAATTTCAACGTCCGCCAATGCGACATAATCGCGCCGAGTAAGGTGGGGTGGTGGTGGTATGGAACACCGTATTCCTCGGCAACTTCCTGGACGATCCGACAGATGGCCGGATAGTGGATGCTACACACCTTGGGGAAAAGATGGTGTTCGATTTGGAAATTCAGACCACCTACGTACCAGCAGAGCAACTTGTTGTTGCGCGCGAAGTCGGCAGTCGTCTTCATCTCGTGCACGAACCATGAGTCCTCCATGGTCTCCTGCTTCTCGACCGCAAACTGCACGGGTCCCTCAATGACGTGCGCGAGCTGAAAAACGAGGCTGAGGATCAGACCGGACGTGACGTGCATGGCCAGGAATCCGATGAGGAACTGCCACCACGCCACATCGAGAAACAACAGAGGAATCACGATGATATAGGAATAGTAGATCGCCTTCATGACAAAGAGTTTGGCGATCTCTCCCCCGGGGTGCACGATGTTTCGGTACGGACCGAGGTCGCGTCGCAGCATGTACTGAAAATCCTTGACGAAGACCCAGAACAGCGTGGTCATGCTGTAGGCCGCAAACACGTAGAGATGTTGGTACCGGTGAATCGGACGATGTTCAGCGGTTGGCGAAAGACGAAGTAGCGGTGATACCTCGAGGTCCTCGTCGATCCCCTGAATATTGGTGTACGTATGGTGAATCACGTTGTGCGTGATCTGCCACAAGTAGCTGCTCCCCCCGTTCAGCTCGAAGACCATCCCCAGGGCTTCGTTTACCTTGTGGTCGGAAGAGTAGGCCCCGTGTAGCGCGTCGTGCGCGACCGACAATCCGCAGCCCGCCACACCGACCCCCATCACCACACACAGGCCCAGCATCACCCAGGGTGAGAATAGATTGGTCATGATCAAGAGGTAAGGAACGGCCACCATCGAGATCATTACCACGGTCTTCAACACCATCTGTGCGTTCGCCTTCTGCGATATGCCGCCGTCCTCGAAATACGCGTGCACCCGACTCTTCATTTCCCTGATGAAACTCTGTGCTTCTCCTCGCGCGAAGGTGACCGTTCGCAGATCGGCGGATCTGTGTGGCGACGTGATGTGAACTTCGGGCATCGTAAGAGCGTGTTATCCTCGCGTTAGTGTCCACGGCGCCGGTCGTTCGGCGTCGATCCGATCGAACTCACCTTTTCGTCACAACCGATTCTAGCAGGTTGCGGAAAAATTCATGGTGGGCCGCGTTTGTCCGGGTAACACGACGGTGTACCAGCGTGCGGTCCCCTATTACCGCCCCCGCGGTGCGGTCGGCGTGACGAATGCGGCCCACACTGCCCCATCAGGGGCTGCCTCCGGCCAGGGTCAGGGTGCGTATCCGCATCAGATTGTAGACCGCGGCCGTGAACGTAAACACCCACCCGACCCGCGGGGTCCCGCGATGTCGGAGTTTGCGTAACAACCCAATCGTCTTGCCCCACCCGTAGATCTCTTCCACTTTTTTGCGCTGCCGTTGACTGATCGCATAGCTGGGATGGCGCGTCGTCCGGCCATCCACCGCGCTCCGCAACCGCGTGCGGTGCACGTTCGGCGTGACGTGGGGCGTCCAGCCCAACGCCCGCAGCGTGTCGACAAACCCGCACCGATCATAACCCTTGTCCGCCCCCAACGTCCGACGCCGGGCCGTCGGCGGTAAGCTCCCCACCATCGCCAGCGCACTCGCACACTCCGCCTCGTAGCCGGGCTGCGTCACGTCGGTCGCCACCACGAGCCCGTGCCGATTATCCATCAACACACTCGCCAAGTACGCCAATTGCGCGCCTTGCCCCCCACTCTTCCGCGTCAACCGCGCCTCCGGGTCCGTCCGCGACGCATGCGTCGCATTCGTCCGTTTCTCCTGGCGAAACGTCACGCTCGGATTCCCCGGATCATCGTCCGTTGGCGGGCGGGTGCCGGCCTTCGGCTGAAAACTCTTCTGACTCGCCCACGCGTCCAGCAAGGTCCCGTCGACGGTGAAATGCTCATTCGACAACAACGCCCGCCGCTCCGCCTCCTGTAACACTTCGGCCAGAAACGCATCCGCGATGCCCCCCTCGACCAGCCGCGTCCGATTCTTCGTAAAGACCGTCGGCACCCACACCGCGTCGTCCAGATTCAACCCCACAAACCATCGGTACAGGATGTTGTAATCGAGCTGCTCCATCAGCTGCCGCTCGCTCCGGATCGTATACACCACCTGCAGCAATAACGCGCGTAACAAATGTTCCGGGGGAATCGACGGCCGGCCCCGCCGCGCGTACAGCCGGTCCAACTGCGGCGAGAGCCGGGCTAACACCGGGTCCACCAGCGCCCGCAGGGCGCGCAACGGATGGTCGGAGGGCACCCGATCCTCCGCACTGATATAGCTGAACAGCGCCGACTGATTCGTCTTGTTCCCGCGCATCGTGGCACTCCCATCGAGGTCCCTCTACGATAAGAACTTCCGGCTCGCGATGCTATCGTCCATTACCCGACTTTTTCCGCAACCTGCTAGATTCTCAGTGGTAGTTGCGGAATGCTTCCTCTCCGCGTCACACCAATCAGCACGGGCAACCTCTTGCGAGTGCTGCCGACGTCTCGAGGGGGAAGGCAAGCCCGCGCGTCAAGCGATCTTGACGCCTAACGCGACTCTACGCAAGCGGCAGATTGGTCATCGAGCCCACGGGCAAAGGTCCCACGCGTTGCCGTTTTGGGTCACCGGTTGATCGCCACCGCTGGGCGCCCCGATCCGATGGACGTAAGACTAACCCCCAAAGGCAGTTACGAGATCTGTCAGTGATTGGCCGCTCATTCTTGGTTCTTGGTCGGCCAACAATGTGACAATTCAGCTGACCATTTCGCTGGTCGATGGTCCATGCACCATGTCCAAGATCACCTCCAGCGACGGCCGCTAACCGGCTTCCTCCGCGTTGGCGATCCACATGGGGGGCGGGAACCCAAACTCAAGGAGGGGGTGCGGGGGGTCCGTGGATTCCGTGGATTCCGTGGCCATTCAATCGCCGCTACGGGTGCCACTCCCACGCGGCCTTCCCCGGAAATGCCGGATGAACCCAAAAAAAAGGTTGGCTCAAGGTTTTGCGGCTACAATCAAGCAACGAAGCAGTAAGCCCTCGTCGACTCCCTCCAACATGGTGCGCTTTTTCTGTTGCTCCTCCTCATAAACCTCGGATCCCTCTTCCACGCGCAGTGCGTCCTCGAGCTTAGTGCGCGCCCGGAGTATGGCATCACATGTGGTCCGGAAACCGGCGGTTACATCCTCCTGTCGAATCACCGAGAACCCGACCGACCTCATAAGGCCTTCAGGCGGTGCCTCCGCACAAACATCTGAGGGTCCAAGCTCTGAGGCCCTTTGCCTGTCGCCTCGACTCAAACCATCCGGCGTATGAATGACATAGCCGGCAATCCGGCCGCCTGGCTCTAGCACTCGGTAACATTCTCTCAGCACGGAGAGCTTGTCTGGAATTCAGCAGAACACGTCGGCGTGAACGACCCCGTCAAAGGAGCCTGACCGGAACGGCAAGGCGCACCCATCAGCCGCGACCGCGCTCGCTTGGTCGAGATAGCCTTTGGCCGCGCGCAGTGCGTCCAGGGGAACGTCGCTAGCCACGAGGCTGCACCCACTGGATCGGGCGAGATAGGATCCCGGCCACCCGTGCCCTGCCCCGACGTCTAACAGGCGGGTGGTCGGAAGCAGAGAGAGATGGTCAACGAGGGCCTGGGCCTGTTCGACCGTTGTGAAACCGTTGAGGCCGACATCATCGCCAAGAACCGCACGCTCGACCTGTCTCTTCGCGTCCGACCGAGGGCGCGCGTACTTCTCCGTGAAGAAGTCGAGGTTGTCCCGCTCGTCTAGATCCACGTGCCATGAGTCCGGCTTCTTAGGCGCCACGTCATTTCGCTCCGAGTCGCGGCAAGAACCGCCCGGTGCGGTCCATATACGCCCGATAAGCGTCGCCAAAGCGCTCCACCAGCTTCTCTTCCTCCGTGCGGGTGCGGACGATGATTAAGACGATTAGCAACCCGCCGCTCGAGAGGAGAAACCAATTCGCCGCCACCAAAGAGTTGGCGAGGACGGCCAACGCCATAGCGTCGTAGAACGGATGGCGGACCCAGCGATACGGGCCGCTGGATACCAGAGTGTGCTCTCTCCGGGTGACTACTGTGTCCGTCAGGTTTCTCCCCAGGTTGCGGAGGGTCCAGATCAGCAATCCCCCGGCAATGACGCCCACACCCACGCCTGTCCACCGCAGCCATTCCGGCAAACGCACCGACGACCAAGCCATCCATGACGGATCGATCATGAAGGCCAGGAGTCCCAGCATGCCACTGATGCCAACCGGCCGTAACGTGAACAGGATGAAGTGGCCCTCCTGCCAGCGATCGAGTTTCTCGCCTGTCGCGCCCGCCTTGATGCGGTGGTATGCCATGATTGGGAGCAGAATCACGGCGCCAACAATGAGGACAATCCGGAACGTCTGATCGTGGTTCATCGACGACTTGGCTGCGCGGCGACCTGGGTCACGTCGATCGTTTGCCTAAAGGAGTCGATCATTGGGCGGCGTACCCTCTCTTCGAACCAGGTTCGCTGGCTCCGGCTTGATGCATTCCAATTTGGCCGAAAGCCGCTTTCCGGGAAAGGGAAGGATGTGTGGCTTTCCGGCGTTTGCGGGATCCGAATTTGACATGTGTATCACATGTAAGCATGTTATACACATGTCCAAGATGATCCAGATCCGTAACGTCCCCGACGCCGTGCACCGTCAAATCAAGGCCCGCGCCGCGTCTGAGGGGCTCTCCTTGTCGGAGTACCTCCTCCGCGAGATCACCCGAGTGGCCGAGGCCCCAAGTGATGACGAGCTCTGGACGCGGCTTCGGAGCCGTCGCGCGGTCGAACCGACCACGCCGATCAGTCGGATGGTGCGCGAGACCCGTGACGAACGATGATTGTTCTCGACGCCTCGGTCGTGCTCGAGGTAGTGTTGGGCACGGCTGTCGGGAGAGATCTCGAGTTCAGGCTTCGTCTTCCCGGGGAATCGCTGCACGCGCCGGCGCTTGTCGATCTCGAAGTGGTCCAGGTGCTTCGGCGTCTCGCCGGACGGGGTGAGCTGTCATCGAGACGCGGACGGGAGGCGGTGTTGGATTTGATCGACCTTCCCATTCGCCGCTATCCCCATCTCCCCTTCGTCCAGAGAATCTGGCGACTTCGGGCGAACCTCACTGCCTACGACGCCGCGTATGTGGCGCTTGCAGAGGAACTCAACGCACCATTGCTGACACGTGACGTTCGACTGGCAAAGGCGAAGCAACATCGTGCGCGAATCGAGACGGTCTGACACACGGATCGATGAGACGAAAGGTTTTACGCGCAGACACTCCTTACCACAGACGCAACCGCGTGATTTCTTATAGAACGAGACATGACTGATCACACGCTGATCCACCCGGAGGATCCCAAATCCACATCGAGTCGTCAGACGTCGACGTGGTCGCGAACCCTCCCACCAGATCTCCTCGAGGACGCACAGCGGCGCCTGCATATCCTGGCCCTGCTCATCGCCTTCGTGTTCTTCGTGGCCAACTTCGGGGTGTTGGCCGTCGGTGGAGCAGACCAACTGGCGTATCTCTTCGGGCGGGCCATACGGTGGGCGCCGGGCGTCATCTCCATCAGCCTGGCCTTGGCGGTGGCGGCCATCACCAAGTACTCGAAGTTCCCCGCCACCACGATGCTCAACCTGGGGCTCGTCTTTGAGGTGGTGATCAGTTTCGGTATCGCCGCCGCTGAATATTCCGAGTTCTACGCGCCGATCCAGTACCGGGAAGGAGAATACGGAGGGGTCGGCATGTCGTGGGTAGCGATCTGGGTGTTGCTCTACGCGATGGTAGTGCCCACACCGCCGCGGAAAGCCCTGCTGGCCATGATCGCATCGGTGAGTGCTGTGCCTATCGTGTTGGCTTTGTCGATTCGATTCAGTTCCGTGACGATCGTGCCGGGTTGGACGGAGTTCACTATTGGATTGGGCTTGCAGTACGGCTTGGTCGTGCTGATGGGGTACGTCGGCGCGCGGGTGGTCTACAAGATGGGAGCGGATGTGGGTCGGGCTCGGGAAATGGGTAGTTACCGGTTGATCGATCGGATCGGCCGCGGTGGGATGGGTGAGGTGTGGAAGGCCAAGCACCGCATGTTGGCTCGGGCCGCCGCCATCAAGCTGGTATCGCCGGAGATGTTGGGAGCGGATGGGCCCCGACGCGAAACGATCCTGGGACGGTTCGAGCGGGAGGCGCAAGCCACGGCGTCCATGCGGTCCCCCCACACAATCGAGTTGTACGACTTTGGGATCGCCGACAACGGCACGTTCTACTACGTCATGGAACTGCTGGAAGGATTGGATCTGAGTAGTTTAGTCGAGCGGTTTGGCCCCGTCCCACCCGAACGGGCGATCCATATTCTCCGGCAGACATGTCACTCGCTGGCGGAAGCGCACGAGGCGAGCCTTATTCACCGAGACATCAAGCCGGCAAATATCTTCGTCGCGCGATACGGACGAGACGTCGATTTTGTGAAGGTGTTGGACTTCGGCCTGGTGAAGTCGCACACAGACGACGTGGCGCAGGTCAATCCAGACCTCACGGCGGCTGGAAACATCGCGGGCGGCACGCCGGCCTATATCGCGCCGGAACAGGCGTCGGGGGACCCCGTTGACGGCCGAACGGATCTGTACGCGTTGGGATGTGTCGCCTATTGGCTGGTCACGGGCAAACAGGTCTTTGAGAGTCAGACCATCATGGCGTTAATTTCCGACCACCTGCGGACCGCACCCGTTCCACCCTCACAACGGGTCGATTGGGAGGTTCCCGCAGACCTCGAAAATCTCATTATGCGATGTCTCGAGAAAGAGCCGGAACGACGGCCCCAGTCCGCGGACGAATTCGCCGATGCGTTAGAGGCATGTGAGGCGGCAGGTCGCTGGACCCAGAAACGGGCCCGCACGTGGTGGTCCGAGAAGTTGACGGAGGAAACCGAGGCCACTGAGGAGATCCCGGCCGGCGAACCATCACCTTCGGTGTAGATGACGGGTTCGGTTTTTTTTGTTGTAAACATCCCAATGCCAAGGAAGGGATGCATTTTATAGGGTCCGTCGGTATCGGCGGGTGAGGAGCACGAGAGCGAACAGACTCAAAACCAGCGGGATGACGGCATGGGCCCACAGGGGGACCGGCGGCCATCGGACCGCCAGCGCCGGGGCCAGCTCGGGTCCGGCGTAAACGCGCAGCAGCCCGAGATAGAGCCAGTACCACGGATACCACATCACCGCGACGTGCCACCCACTCGGCAACACGAACACGGGAACGAGCAACAAGGACGACCCGCCGAGGATCTTGCCCACGGCCATCCCCTCGATCTTGTTCGAGGCCAAGGCGCCGAGGAGGAGCATCATGACGGGCGCCCCCACGGCAGTCACCGCGGCGAAGACGAGCAGGCCCGCTACGTTGGCCGGCGCCAATCCGTATATGACTGCGCTCAACAGGGTGATCACGAAACAGAAGCCGCCCACGGCCACGAGCCAGTACGTGGCGAGCGTGCGTTGGCTGATGGGAATCACACGCATCAACAGCCAGGTCTGGGTCTCCCGTTCCTCGACCAGGGCGAATCCGAAGACCAGCCCGATCAGCGAACAGGCGGCCATGATGATGAACGGCGCGACGTACACCTCGATGTGTTCGATGGGGACCCATCGGAGGACTATCCGCGCCGCGACCGCGATCACGAGTGAGTACGCTGTCATCATGACCAGGAATCCGTCGCGGTAGATCCCGCGCACGTCCCGTTGCAGCAGCGCGACGAATTTGCTCATGCGAACTCGACCTCCTGGCGTACTCGTGACGCGTACGTCGCGATCGCGGCCCACCAGGCGGCGGCGGCGAACACCCCGAGCAACCCGACCGAACCCACGTACATCAGGACGTTCAGTTCGTCGCGGGCCAACATCCCGAACACCCCGAGCGCTGCGTCCGAGGGGATCCATGCAAAGATCCACCTCGGCGTGAGACCGAAGTACGACACCATGGGCAGCATATACAGGGCGATGGGTGGGATAGTCCCCACGATGAAGCGGGGGAAATCCCGAAATACGGTCGAGAGCATCAACCCAATGGCGCCGGAGATGACGGCGATGAGCCACAGGGGCGGGATGACAAGGAGCACCCGCCCATCGACGCCCTGGACGCCCGCCTGGATCAGCGCGGTGGCCACCGTGGGAACGACCGCCGAGCCCACGATCAAGGCCGAGACGTACTCGCCGCTTCGCAACGGCGTGACGACCAGGGCCACCACACTCCGTTCCCCCTTTTCCAAATAACGCTGAGCGGCAACCATGAAGATGCCGAGGCTGCCCGGCTCGCCGAACATGAACACGGGAAGGAACAACGCGATGAGGTGGTCGGGAAGAAACAGGCGAAAAACGATAACCGCGAAGACGGCGACGCCGAAATAGACGTGCGGAAATTTGGCTCGCCACTGTACGGTCACCACCAAACGCACGGCCAGCCACATACGACGGCTCACATCAACCCTCGGCCGGTGACGTTGAGAAATACATCCTCGAGCGACGGCTCCAGGCTGTGCACGGTGGCGATCTCGCGTGAGAGGATCGCATCAGCCAACGCCTGCTTGGAAACGGGATCGTCCAAACGGAACTCCTCGTATTCCAAACCGTCCGCACCGGACTGATACTCGACCCTGACGACCCGTCGCTGGTATCGCAACTTCAACGCCCGCGGCGAATCGACGACCTCCAGTTTGCCGTCGTTGATGAACGCCACCCGATCGCACAACTTGTCCGCCACGTTCATGTCGTGGGTGGTCAGGAAGACGGTGACGCCGTCATCGGCGCGCGCCCGGATGAGGTCCCGAATCTTCACCGCGTGGTGCGGGTCCTGCCCGGTCGTGGGCTCGTCGAGAAACCACAACCGAGGACGATTGATCAACGAACGGGCCAGCACCAACCGCATCTTCATTCCCTTGGAGAACTCCCCCACGCGTCGCGAATCTCCCACTGGAAGATCGAACGACTCCAGTAGACGGCCCGGCTCCTCGGTGGGCACGTCGAAGAACCCGCGGTAGAAACCCAGGTTCTCCTCGGCGGTCAATTTCTCATAGAGGTTGGGAAACTCGAACGACACGCCGATGTGGTTGTAGAAATCAGATCGCTGCTCACTGAGATCCCGTCCGAAAACCTCGACCCGGCCGCGATATGTGGGGAGGATTCGGGTCAGCACTTTCTGCGTGGTGCTCTTGCCGGAACCGTTCGGCCCCAGGAACCCCAAGATCTCCCCCTCCTCGATGGAGAAGTCGAAACCCTGAAGAACGTCACCCTCGCCGCGGGGGTATCGAAACCGCAGATCGTGTACGTCGACGATCATGGGTTAACCTCCTCGCGCCTCATCGGCGGTCGACAATCTGCACCGCGTCGATGAGCAACTGTATCGTCGTCATGTAGTCCTGCAACGCAGTGCGCCCGATCTTTGTGATGCGATATCGTCCGGCACCAGAGGCTCCCCTGTCCGCACGAAACCAGCGTCCACCGTTGGGGTTGCTCCGCAGCCGTCGTGCGCCCCGAAGCCGATCCAACGCAAAGCGCGTCGCCATCCCAAATGTGATGATCGAAAAAAGTATTGGTCCGAACGCGTTTGGATGGCGTCTGATGAATGTGGTGTACTCCTCGCCCATGTCTCCGAGGACACCTTCTCGCGCGACGGGATCGGCGATGGCATGCCGCAGCAACCACTCCGCGAAACGCGGTAATCCGGACGCGCTCATGCTTCGATCTTCGACTCGTAACCGCTCCACAGGTTCACGAGCGCCTCACGGGAAGCGCGTAGGGCTTCCTTGCCTGGCCGAGTCAACTCGAAGTACCGCTTGGCGCGCCCTCCCCGCGCGGCCGTGGACTCGCCCAACCAGGACCGCAGATATCCTTTCTGTACCAGACGATCGAGCGTGATGTAAACAGCCCCCCGCGCGACGCTCCGACCCGTTTGGGTTTCGAGTTCACTGCGGATGGCCATTCCGTAGGCGCCGTCCTCCAACCGGACCACCGTCAGGAGCAGCATCTGCTCCAGCTCTCCGAGAAACGTCACTTTGTTTCCCATGCCTACATAATTGATAAAATGAGCCCAATGTCAATCCCCGCGTTCCCCGCACACCGCCCCTCACCAGGGAGGAGTTTGGGAGGGAGGAGTCCCCGGGCCAGCCCGTCCCTCCCAGGGAGGAGCGAGGAGGGCAATGTTCAATTTGGATATTGGATATTCAATATTGGATATTCAGTATTCAGTCCCCCCAAGCAATTCGAAACCCGCCGTCACGAAGTGCTGATCGAACGCGAATGCACGACGAATCCGCTCGCGCCGCATGACTTCAAAACTCACCGCGTCCGTGAGTGAGAATCGCTGATCGGAAAAGCGCCCGAGCCACGAATCCATAGCGACGCTCTCCAATTCGATGGATACGTCGAGCCACTGATAGGCCGGATCGGACAGGAGCGCCGCAAGTCCCGCGCGCGCGGCTGTGGGTTCGGCGCGGCGGACCAGGAGGGCGTGTAGCTCCCCCAAGATCAGAGCTGTCCCGACGAACCGCCCGCCCGCCCCAATGAAGCCTGACGCGATTTGGCGGGCGCGCTCATGGAACTGGTCCTCGCGCGCGGCAAGCGCCAGCAACGCGCTGGTGTCAACGAGCGCGCGCCCCAGCACCCTTCTTTTCCTCGAGAGCGGCCGCGATGTAGTCATCGTGGCGAGCCGCCAGATCGGTCGGCCCACCCTCGATTAACCCAGGTAGCGCCTGGAGCGACCAACCGGGAGCCTTCTCCGTCAGCTCACCGGCCGCAAATTGTCGAAGACCGCGCCGCAGCAGTTCTGCCTGGGACAGACCCGTCTTCTCGGCGAGAGCGCGCAACAGGTCGCGGTCGGCGGCGTCCAGATAGACCTGCACCGGCTCCCGCACCCGTTTGGATCGAGGCTTTGCCATCATAAATAATACATGTAAGATATACATGTGTCCATCTATAGTAAACATGTAATAGACATATCTATGTTATTAAAATATGTTTTGACATATGCGAACCACGATCCGGATGGACGACGACCTGCTGCGCCAGGCCAAGGCGCACGCGGCCCGCACGGGAACGACCCTAACCCGCGTGATCGAGGACGCCGTGCGGCAACTGCTGTCTCGGCGCCGTGTCAGCCAGGTGCGTGAACCCGCCCGACTGCCGACGTTCAGTGGCGAGGGTTTGCAACCCGGCGTCGACCTCGACGACACGGCGGCCTTGGTAGAACTGATGGACGAGCGCGATGCGTCTGGTTGACGTCAATGTCCTCGTCTACGCATTCCGCACCGATGCGGCGGAGCACAAAGCGTACGGCGCGTGGCTCGAGGAGTTGGTCAACTCGGACGAGGCCTACGCCGTGTCGGACCTGATCCTGTCAGGCTTTCTCCGGGTCGTGACCCACCCCCGCATGTTCACTCCGCCTACCCCGGTGCCCGCCGCCCTGGCGTTCGTGGGCGTGTTTCGGTCCCAACCGTCGGCCGTGCCCATCCAGCCTGGTGCGCGACACTGGGACATCTTCACGAAGATTTGCCGAGATGTCTCCGCGCGGGGCAACCTCGTACCCGATGCATTCCTCGCGGCTCTCGCGATCGAGTCCGGCAGCGAGTTCATTACGACGGACGGTGACTACGCCCGGTTCCGGGATCTGCGCTGGCGGCATCCACTGCGGTGACCCTCGCCTTCCCCGCACCCCACCCTTCCCCAGGGAGGAGGGAGGAGGGAACCCACCACCACTTCAATATTCCTTGTTCAGTATTCAATATTCGATATTCAACTAGCCCATGAGCGATAATCTCGACGCGAGCTCTCTGCCGTCCTCGGCGGCGAACGCTTCCTGAGCGGGGAACCCAATGAAGCACATCATCCTCTTTGTCGTCGGTGTGGTGTTCATCCAGGCCAGCGCAAACGCGCAGACCACGGCAGAAACGATCGAACGAGCGTTGGCCGCGGCGCCCGGCAGGGCTCGTGAAGGTGCCACCGTCATCAAATGGAACGCCGATTACACCTACGAGACCCTCAAAGAGGGCACAAACCGCCTGGTCTGCTTCGGCCGGTCCGATGAGCGCGGCCGAAGGCCGTTCGCGGTGCTGTGCACGAGTGTGGGGAACCTAGGTAGGATCGCGCAAAATCGGCGGTTCCGAGCGGAGAGCGCCGACGCCGCGGAGGAGCGCGCGATGGTTGCCGCCGCCGAGGAGAACGGCACACGGGTGGTGCCCGAGTATGGGTCCGTGTGGATCCACATGGACGGCCGCGATCAGGAGAGCGCGCGGATCCACACCACCATCGCGGTGCCTGGCGCCACCACGGAATCCATCGGTTTGCCGGACAACCGAAGTGCAGGTGGCGCGTATATCATGGCTGCTGGGACGAGCGCTGCCCACATCATGGTACCGGGGCGGTAGGTCGCTGCCAGAGACTCCTATCACTGGGACATCTTCACGAAGATTTGCCGAAATGTCTCCGCGCGGGGCAACCTCGTACCCGATGCATTCCTCGCGGCCCTCGCGATCGAGTCCGGCAGCGAGTTCATTACGACGGACGGCGATTACGCCCGGTTCCGGGATCTGCGCTGGCGGCATCCACTACGGTGACCCTCGTTTTCCCCGCCCCCCGCCCTTCTCCGGAAAGGAGGGAGGAGGGCACCACCACTACTTCAATTTTCCTTGCTCAATGTCCAATATTCGATATTCAATTAGCCCATGACCGATATCGCCCGCCTCTCCACCGCCCTCGCCGACCGGTACACGATCGAGTACGAACTCGGTGCCGGTGGGATGGCCACCGTCTATCTCGCTGAGGACCTTAAACACGAGCGGAAGGTCGCGGTCAAAGTCCTGAAACCCGAACTCGCGGCGGTACTCGGTGCCGACCGGTTCCTGCAGGAAATCAAGACCACCGCCAATCTCCAGCATCCACACATCCTGCCGCTCTTCGATTCGGGCGAGGCAGACTCATTCCTTTATTACGTGATGCCTTTTGCTGAAGACGAGTCGCTGCACGATCGGCTGTGTCGCGAACACCAACTTGGCATAGCACAGATTGTCGAGCTGGCGAAAGGGATCGCGAGTGCTCTCGATTATGCTCACGGGGAGGGTGTGGTGCACCGGGACATCAAGCCTGAGAACATTCTATTGCAGCACGGAGAGCCGGTCGTGGCCGATTTTGGGATCGCGTTGGCCCTCGAGGAATCGGGGGGCGAGCGGCTGACGGCCACCGGGCTTTCCGTGGGCTCCCCGTCTTACATGAGCCCCGAGCAGGTCAGTGGCGAGCGGAGGATAGATCATCGAAGTGATATCTACGCCTTCGGGTGTGTGCTGTACGAGATGCTCGTGGGTGAGCCGCCGTTCACGGGCGCATCTCCGCGGGCCGTCATGGCGCGGCAGGTCACGGACGCCGTTCCACCAATTGCCACGGTGCGGGCGGACGTCCCGCAGCATGTGATCGCCGCGGTCGAAAGGGCATTGTCGAAGGTCCCGGCGGATCGGTTTGATAGTGCCGGCAATCTCGTGAAAGCATTGATGGGCGACACGACTACGCCTTTGATGAGAGACACAACGACCGCAGCCGAGGCGGCGTCGGTGGTGGTACTGCCGTTTACGAATCTCAGTCCTGATCCCGACAACGAATTCATTGCGGACGGCTTCACGGAGGAAGCGATCAGCGACCTCTCGGCGATTCGGTCACTGAAGGTGATCTCCCGTACGTCGGCGATGCGACTCAAGCGTTCCGAGAAAGATTCGGCGAGCATCGCCGCCGACCTCGGCGTGAGATATGTGCTGGAAGGAAGCGTGCGAAAAAGTCGTGACAACCTCCGAGTCACCGCGCGGTTGATCGATGCTGTCGATGATGTTCAGGTGTGGACCGACCGGTACACCGGCGTCACCGGTGACGTGTTCACCATCCAAGAACAGGTGGCGCGGAGTATCGTCGACGCGCTCAGCGTGCAGCTGACTCCGCAGGAAGATCGTGCGCTCAGCGTCCGGTATGTGACCGATCCACGGGCGTACGAATCGTACCTCCGTGCCCGCTCGGCGATTTGGGATTTCAGCCTCGAATCGCTGAACACGGCGCAGCGGCTGCTCGAGAACGCCCTCGAACTAGTGGGCGATAACGAACTTCTCCTGGCGACGTTGGGACATGTTCTTGTGAACTATGTGCTCGCCGGTGCGCCGGCAGATTTTGATCGGGCCCAGCAGTGTGCCGACAAGATCTTCGCACTGAATCCCGAATCGCCGCACGGCGTGTGGCTCAGAGGACTCGTGTTCTTCCAGCGCGGTGAGCTACGTCGTGCCCGGCCGGACCTCGAGCGCGCTCACGACTTGCTTCCGGACGACCCGGATGTGTTGATCATGCTCGGCTACCTGCTCTCCGTGTCGGGGCAACTCCAACGGGCTGGGCAGTTGCACGACCGGTTATTGGAGATCGACCCGTTGACACCGATGAACCACGCCTTTCCGGGATTCAACGCGATTATGGACGGACGGCCCGAGGACGCGCTGGCGCCATACACAAAATTCACGGAAATGGACCCGGACAACCCGTTGGGTCTTTTCACGAACGTCTGGGTACTTCTGTTCAACCGGCGGCTCGCGGATGCGGCGTCCGCACTGGAGCTTGTCGAAGCCGTCGCCCCGGACAGCCCGTACGCTTCACTCGCACGGTCGCAGGTATTGGGAGCACGAGGGCAACGTGATGAGGCGTTCGCCGCCATCTCGCCGGAGTTACTTGATCTCGCCGCGAATAACGAACTCTGGTCACGTGAGCTCACTCATTGCTACGCGCTCGCGGGGAGGGTCGACGAAGCGATCCACTGGTTCGAGAACACAGTACGCATCGGGAGCATCAACTATCCGTTTTGGTCGCGCCATGATTGGATGCTCGACAACATTCGGGGAGACGAGCGGTTTCAAAGGATCCTCGAGCAGGTAAGGGTGGAGTGGGCCCAGGGCGTGTCGGCCGAGGAGGTCGACAAGTTTTAAGTGCTCATGTCCAATCCACTCATGGGAATCATCGAACAGCATGATGCACTGTGTGCACCTGCAGCTACGGCCGGGCCAGGTTCCGGCGAACGGTGACCTGTTCGATCCCCACGATCAGCGCGAGTCCCGCACAAGCAATCCCGAGAACTTGGTGAAGTGATGAAGACGCACTAAGGACCAGGGCCCCGATCGTAATGGTCAGAACGATCAACCGGTTCCACAGAATACATCGCATTGCCCGCCACAGTGCGCCCGCCGTTGACGTGAGAAACAGGGTGATGCCCACGCCCACCGCCACGGTGATCTGCGTCAGCGTATAGTCGTCGGGATGAAACGACGCCTCGAAACCGACCGCCAGCGCGACGATGCCGCTTACGAGCGGAAAATGCCAGAACGTGTACGCGTCGCGTCCGAGTAGCGTACGATTCCGACCGGTTTGGTTAATCAGTTGTTCCTCCAGCACCTCGCGTACCCAGCCGAAATAGGTCCACCACAGCAAGCAAGTCACGAGCAAGGCGATCGAGCCGGTCACGATTGCCGAGAAGGTAACGTCAGACGTGAGTGCACTGGCCGCCACGATCAGCGACTCGCCCAACGCGATGATGACGATCAACCCGTGGCGCTCGGAAAAATGGCGGGCATGGAGCCCCCAGGCGCCGCTGTTACCGACTACCCAGGCCGCCCAGAGGTCTAGCACAATCGCGCCGAACCAGATCCACTCTCGCACGGATGGGTCAACCAAACTGCCAAGGAGAACTGCGGCCAGACCTCCAGTCGACAGAACCGCAAAACCGGCGACGGCGGATTTCTGCGCGGCGTTGCTGGATACGACTCTGTAGTAGAGGCCAAGGCCCAGCGTCCGAACCGCGATGTACGATAGTGCAAACCACAGCGCGTCGCTGGACTCGATCGCAAACGCCTTTTCAACGGATATTGCCATCACAAATGCAACGCCGGTGGAGATGAGCGTACCGAGCCGCACATGGTGATGATCGGTATTTGCCGCGTTGAGCGCCCAGGTGAACTGTGTCCACCCCCACCAGATCAGCCAGAAGACCATCACCGAACGCAGGAGGCCGTGAACCTCCAGGTGATGGGCCGCATATTTAGTGACCTGCGTGATCGCGAACACGAAGACCAGATCGAAGAACAGCTCGACAAACGTCGCGCCCTGGTCCTTCGGCGATACCACGGATCTTTCGTTTCCTTGCGTCACAGCGACACCACGAGGGCTCGGAGAAAATTCAGCGGACGAGATTGTCGAACAAAGCAGAGCGTTGGAATTTTATCACCTCGCTTCCCCCCACCCCACCCTTCCCCAGGGAGGAGTTTGGGAGGGAGGAGGGAGGAGGCCCCGCCCAGCCACCCCCCGGTGGAAGGGTGGGGTGGCCTCCTCCCTCCTCCCTGGGGAGGGGCGGGGTGGCGTGGAGACTCCTCCCTAGGGTCGGGGGCGGGGTGGGGAGAGCTGCAACCGCGTCTCCGCCACCCCCTCCACACGCTCCCGCGAAAAGAACACCGGGAAATACCGATCATTCGCCCACATCTCGAACAGGTCGCGATAGTGCGGTGAGTCCGGATCGCCCGCTTGTCCCGGCGTGGTCGATCCCACCGCCGTATCCCAGTCTTTGGTATCGACGATGATGCGGAAGGAGGCACCGGACGTCTGGTTGTCCCCGCCGCCGGTGTTGTTCACCGTGGAGCCGTTGCCGCCCCTGGGCACAGGGCCCACATCGAGGCGACGGCGGGTGGCCGCGTTCACCGCGCGGCTCAGCGGATGACGGATGAGGGCGTGTTTGTAACTGTTCTGCCCGTATTGCCAGGTGTCGGGATCACGGCCGAGCCGCTGCTCGAGCAACCGCACCGCTTCCTCTAGGCTACGCACCAGCAGATTGTCACGACCAGCCAACGGGTCGGGACCGAATTCTCCGGGCGGGGCGATGAGCCACTCTATGATCCTCGACGAAGAGATCCGGATGAGGCGGCGGGCATCCTCCGGCACAAACAAATCCCGCACGTTGCTCCGGAGATTTCCCTCCCACGTCGCGTACACGGCGGCCGCCACGGACGTCTTGTCCAACACATAATCCCAGTCGAGCAACAGGCGCCGGGCGCGTTCCACCCCAGGCGCCTCTGCGGGGACGTTCGCCAAGAGCGGTACCAACGTCCGGGCCGGAATCGACAGGTAGTCGGTCTGCAGCCGCATCATGTCCATCATGGAGTGTTTGCGGCCGGAGCCCAAGACTTCGTTCACACGCGCCCACCGAAAAGGATCGGCCCACGTCCATCCCACGGCATTCCGATGCGGGTAGCCGGGAGGGATCAGGTTGTTGTTGGCGGTGCCGAAGTAGCCGGCGGAGGGGTTCGTGACGTTCGGTTTCTCGAGGATGGGGAGATAGCCGTCCCATTCGTAGCGGCCGTCTCCGGGCACCGGCACCAGGCCACTCCAGTTGGGCCGGATGGGGGCGATCCCCACCGCCTGCCACCCGATGGTCCCATCCCGGCCGGCCCAGATCATGTTCTCCCCGGGGATGTGGCTGTAACTGCACGCGTCGCGGAACTCCTCCCACGTCCGCGCCTGGTCCATGCGCAGGCTCGCGAGATACGGCGAGCCGCCGATCTCCATCCACGCTGCGCGCACCGCGTACGCCGTCCCCCGCGCGGCGTCTTCATACACGACCGGCCCATGGCGCGTGTACTTGTGATCGACGATGACGGGACGTTGCCCTTTCACGTGGATCGTATCGGTGATCACGGTCATCAGATCCCAGCCGCCGTCGTAACGGTACTGCAACGGGTTGGCCGGGTTCACGTCGTACACGTAAAGATCCTCGCCGTCGGTGGGGAACACGGTGAGTCCCCACGCGCCGTACTCGTTGTGGCCGATGGAGACGCCGGGAATCTCAGGCTCGCCCCCACCGATCACATTCCATCCCGGCGCGACCAGGTGCACCCAGTAGCGGAGGGACGGCGCGCTCTGGGCCCGGTGGGGATCGTTGGCCATGATCGTGTACCCGCTTTGGGTGAGGGCGCCGCTCACGACCCAGTTGTTGCTGCCAACGTCGTCGGGCGACGACGCGTCGTCGGGAAACGACGCGAACTCCAGCGAGCCGGGCACGGCCTCATTCAGGCGCTCGGCGGCCTCGGTGCTGCGATACGCGGACGCGATGTCCTCGGGCTGAAATCGAACGCCCCGGCGAAAGGCGTTGTACACGCCAAGGATGTCGGCGGAGAGGTGGGCCCCGTCGATGGCGGTGTCGAGGGCCAGGTCGGGCTCGCCGGGTTCGAAGGTCGCCAAGGACTTGACTGTCTCGCTGCCCAGTCGCGCCACCGCGCGGCCGTAGGCAAGCTCCTGGTTGATGTTGCCCAGCAGGCCCTGGTGCCGCGAGACGACGGTGGCGGCGGTCCATTTCCCGGGCGCGATCCCCAACAGCTCGAATTCCAGGGGAAGGAGACTCGGGTCCGCCTGGGTCAGGTCGATGTAGGCGTTCACCCCCCGGACGAAGGCCGGAATGATGCGGTCGCCCCGAGGGTGGTAGTGCCTCAGCTCCCGGTCCATGTCCCCTCGGAACTGAAAGAGGCGCGTACCGATGTCGCGCTCGAGTTCCCGGGGCCCCAGGATCTCGGCCACGGTGCCGTGGACCTGGCGGCGCCAGATCTCCAGCTGGAAAAGGCGGTCCCGTGCGGCGTTGAAGCCTTGGGCGAAGAACAGGTCGTCTTCGGTCTCGGCGTAGATGTGTGCGATGCCCCAGCGGTCGGTGATGATCTCCACGGCCTGGTTGAGTCCGGGGAGGTGGAGGGTTTCTCGTTGTGCTTGCGGGGCGGGGGTGCCGGACGCAGTGACGAGAAGGAGGATGAGGAGGGTTGGGGGGAGCGGCTTGGGCATGCGACGGCCTCGGAGTGGAGTGGTCCTCGGCAAAATGCTAGCGCCGGAGGGATGAGCGCTAGGCCCCGCACCCCGCCCTTCCAAACGGGGGTCGGGGGTCGGGAGTCGGGCTGCGTGTCCCGGCCGAGTACTCCCGTGAGAGCCATGACCTGCAATGCTAGACCCGACCCCCGACTCCCGATTCCCGTGGGTTGGGAGGGTGGTGAACGAATGGACCATGGTCGTTGATCATAGGATGTTACTGCATGGCTGAAAACACCGAAAAGATGGCCATCTCCGAGTTCAAGGCCACGTGTCTCGCCGTCCTGGAACGGGTTCGGCGGACTGGGCGGTCCATTGTCATCACTCGGCGCGGCGAGCCCGTGGCCCAGGTGATTCCTCCATCCCCGACGTCCGCGGGCCCCAAATGGCTGGGCGCGTTGGCCGGCCGAGGACGCATTACCGGCGACCTCGTCGAGCCGGTGGCGGACATCGGGGAGTGGGAGGCACTACGGGGTTGAAACTCCTACTTGATACGCATATTTGGATTTGGAGCCTTTTCGCACCCGATAAGTTGACCGGCACCGTGGCCGGCCATCTGGAATCTCCTGACAACGAACTGTGGTTGTCGCCGATTAGCGTGTGGGAGACCCTATTGCTGGTTGAGAGGGGGCGCCTCAAGGTGCGCGGGCAGCCGGCGGCCGTCGTAAACGACATGCTCAAGACCGGTCCGCTCCGGGATGCGCCGGTTACCTACGCGGTGGCCATGCAGAGCCGGCGAATCGAACTACCGCACGAGGACCCGGCCGACCGCTTTCTGGCCGCGACGGCGGCGGTCTACGAACTGACCCTGGTGACAGCTGACGACCGCATGATTGATGCCTCCGGGTTGTCGGTGTTGGCCAACCACAGCGGCCAAGGATGATTGTTAGCGAGCGCGGATCATGCCGTGAACATTACCAGCGCAGGACTGCTCAGAAACCCCATCCCGTTCGAAAAAAATATCCGTGGCCGTTTGAGACGTCACCAGCCCGTCGCGGCAGTCCCGCCCTGAAGGTCAAGGTGCTGCGCCCCGAACTCGCTTGCTTCGGCAGGCATACACTGAAGGCATGCGGCTCAGTAAATAACTCGGATGTTTGGATATCCTGAGGTCGACGTTCTGTGAGTCACATGAATCAGATCACCGCACCAGCACCGAAACGTTCATCACTACGGGCGGCCGGCGGCGCAAGAAGGTCGTAACCTCCAGGACCATGGATTCACCCGACGCGAGATTGACCTCGAAGTCGTAGGTCTCCCCCGCCCCAAAATACTGGTCCGCCGGAACGCTCACCGCCTGATTCGCTGGGTAGTCCGCGCCGTCCTTCCCGACCCGCCGCCACTCGGTCAATGCCTCGCCGTCGAGCAGCCGAATTTGCAGGTTGTTACTCGGCGTGATGTTAATAAAGCGGAACCGATGCGGTACTCCGCCCGCCAGCGTTACGGGGCCCGGTGCTGGGTTCCCGTTCAGGATGGGCGGGGCTTCCGCGCCGGGGCCGCCCCAGCCGAGCAGGAAGATCCGATCGGTCTCGGGGTCGTAGGTCTGACCGGGCTCGAGCACGATGAGGGGACCGTAGAGGCCCGAGGAAAGCTGCTCGGCTTCTTCAGCGTGGGTGTGATATATGAAAGTGCCAGCCCGGTCGGGGGTGAAGCGAACCACGAACGAGTCGCCGGGCACGATGAGCGGGGCGATCCGCCCGCCCAAGCCGCTCCAGCCCGGCACGCCGTCGTAGTAGGCGTCCAACTCGATCCCGTGCCAGTGCACGGAGATGGGGTGGGGCACGCGGTTGAAAACCGTCACCTCCACGGGCTCGTCTTTGGTCAGGAAGAGCGTCGTGCCTGGAATACGGATCGAGTCGGCCGGTGGGGGCTCTGGACCCTCCTGCAGGATGAAGCCGAAGGCCGGATCGTCGCCGTAATGTCCCTCTCGCGTGTTCGCGTAAAGACGCAGTCGTCGGCGCTCGACTGTCTCGTCTGCCCGCAGGCCAATCCCATCGGGATCCGTCACCATGATGCCCGTGATAAGGCCCGCCATCGCGCTGAAAGCGGGCCGGTGAACCGCGTCATGGTCACCGGGGTCCGCCGCGTGCTCCATCCGCGACAGGACTGCATCGAGCTCCACCACCTCCAGCAGCTGCTGGTCCGCGGCAATGTGGGCGATGAAGTGGCAATGGAAGAGCCAATGACCCGCCCGCTTCGGTAGCCAGCTCATCGACATCGTCGTCCCGGGGCTCATGTGCTCCGTGACGGCGAGACGCCTATCCGCAGAGCTGTAGATCGTGTCCTGCCACGCGTCTCCCCGCGCGTTCACGGAGTAGTAGAAGCCGTGCAGGTGCATCGGGTGAGGGGCTGGAGTGGCGTTGACGACTCGCATTCTCAGCGAATCGCCTACGGTTGCTTCGAGCCGCTCTGTGTAGGGCCAGGAGAGGCCGTTCACGAGAAACGTGTGGCGCACGTGTTCAGCACGCACCGGTTGGACGTCGTCCCGGTTCACCCAGAGGGTGATAACGAGGATCCGATCGTCGAAACCACTTGGCGGGCTCAGCTCTCCGCCGTCACCCTCCGTCGCCGGTGGATCCACGACCAGCGCGCCGGTCATCTGACCGTCTTCAAAGGGCCTCAAGCCCTCCCGGTTGTCGCTCGTCCGTCCCCAATAGAAGTACGTTCCTGGGACCGTCGCTCGGAACTGTACTTCCCGGGTCTCCCCTGGCGCGACGTCGATCGCCGGCGGGGGCGCGGCCGAGGTCCGGTCATGCAGCCCGCGGACGAGGAGGGGGCGGTCGAGCGTGTTCCGGACCGAAACTCGAACCTCGGTTCCGGCCGGTACCCGGATGAGAGGGGCCGGGGTGCTGAGCGGGCCGCCCACCTCCCCTAACGCCTCTATCCCGAAGCCGGGGCCGTCCTTACCTCGCGGGTGGAAGGTCCCCTTGCGGGCCTCGAGCTGGACTGCGAGGACGCCGTCGCGAAGCTCGCCGGCGCCGATTCGATTGTCGTTGGGTAGTACATCCTCGGCGGCGAACCGCCGAGGTGTTGCCGGACCGGCCGCGGTCGAGGCCGCAATCAACGCGATCACGAAGGCGGATCGGGTACGCCGAGCGCGCGTGGAGTCGAGAGCGGTCGCAATACGGTCTTGGGTCGGGCAGTGCATGCCTTTCCTCCTCAGCGTTTTTGATGGTGACTCGCGGACAGTTTACCCTCGCTCACGCCCTCCCTCCAGATGAATATTGAATATCGAACACAGAATAGCGAAACCGAAGTATCCACCACTACTTCAATATTCCTTGTTCAATATTCAATATTCGATATTCAACTAGCCCATGACCCGCACCCCGCCCTTTCCAAACGGGGGTCGGGAGTCGGGCTGCGCGTCCCGGCCGAGTACTCCAGTGAGAGCCATGACCTGCAATGCTAGACCCGACCCCCGACTCCCGACTCCCGAGCACCTGTGTGAGTTACTGAACTGCAAGGACCCCGTACCGCTCGAACCACGCAATCGCATGCCGCACCTTCGCGATGAGCTGGCTGGGCCGGTTCGAGATGTTGTGGTACGCCCCTGGAATGGTGACCAACGCGGTCGGGATTCGCCGAAGCTTGAGCGCGTGGTACAGCTGCTTCGACTCGGAGAGGGGGGTACGTAGGTCCTCCGTTCCCACCATCACCATCGTCGGTGTCTCGACGTTCTGCACCACGGACAGGGGAGAGAATTCCCAGTAGCCCATCGGGTTTTCCCACGGCGTGCCGGGATAACGGTAATGCATGTACCCGTTGTAGTTGTCCGCCACGAGCGTCTTGCTGATCCAGTTCACGACTGGCTTCGCGACCACCGCGGCGCGGAACCGATTCGTCTGCCCCACGATCCACGCCGTCATGATTCCGCCCGCGCTTCCACCGGTGACGTACAGCCGGTCCTCGTCCACGTAACCACGTTCGATGACGGCATCGACGGCCGACATCAAGTCGTCGTAGTCGTTCCCCGGGTAATCGTGGTACAGCAGGTTACCGAACTCTGCACCGTAACCCGTGCTTCCACGCGGGTTCGAGTACACGACCACGTAACCCGCCGTGGCGTAGAGTTGTATTTCCGCCGAAAAGCGGTCTCCATAATTCGAGATCGGCCCGCCGTGAATCTCCAACAGCAGGGGGTATCGTCGGGACGGGTCGAAGTTCGGCGGGTGGACAACCCACGATTGAATGCGACGGCCGTCGTGTGAAGACTCCGTCCAGAACATCTCCGCCGGGGCGATTCGGCGCTGCGCCTTCAAGTCGGCGTTCAGCGCGGTGAGGATGCGTTTGGTTCCGTCGGGTGTGACCAGGGCAACCTCGCTGGGATCGGACGAGGTGGTGTGGGTTATCGCGATGCTCCCGTTACGCGACACGGAGAAATTACCTCCGCCGTACGGACGTCCCACCGAAGTGCCGCCCAGGCTGTCGGCCACGACGCGAAACTCTCCGCTCGGTGTGGCGAAGCCCACCTTTGAGATGCCCTCGTCATCGTAACCGTAGTAGACGCCACTACCGTCCGCCGCCCACACCGGCGCGCCGACGGATCGGTCGAGCTCCATCACCCTGCGGGACCGCGACCCGTCCGGTCGCATGAGGTACAGGTCGGTGGTTTGATACGTCTGAATGCGGTCGTCGAACCCGACATAGGCAAGCCACGAGCCGTCCGGAGCAACGGCAGGACTGCCGTCGGGTCCCCCCCGGTCGGTCAACTGTGCCACACCGCCGTCGTCGACCGACACGGCATAGACTTCACTCTCTCGCCGTTCGTATTCCCAATCCGGACTGCGATTCGTGGAGAACAGAATCGAGCGGCCGTCGGGCATCCACACGGGACCCCGGTGGTGAAAAGCGCCCGACGTGATTTGCCGAGGCGTGCCACCGTCTGCCGGGACGACGAAGATGTGATTGTAACCGGGTTCGATGAATCCGCTGCCGTCCGCCTCGTGCCGCACGCGTGTCTCCACACGCGGGGCCTCTGCCCACTGCGCGCCCTCGGGTCGGGGTGGCATCGATGACAGTTGCAACGGCACCTCGGGCACGAGCATGGAAAAAGCTATCGAGCCTCCGTCGGGTGACCAGGCGAGGTCGCGTGGTGACCGCTCGAGCTGGGTAAGCCGCGCCGATTCCCCGGTCTCGATCCAATAGAGATAGATCTCGGCCCCGTCGTCGCCGCCGGACACAAACGCGACGCGGGACCCGTCCGGGGACCAACGCGGCGAGGATTGAGACCGATCGCCGCTCGTGAGCTTGCGATGCTGGGACCCATCGGCCCGAACCATCCAGAGCCGGCCCTCCCGGCGGTCGCGCATGATGCTCATGGAAGTGCGCACGTAGACCACCCGGCCGCCGTCGGGCGAAATCTGGACGTCCGAGGCGTACTCGAGCTGAAACACGTCGAGGTCCGAGAATGGCGTGGTCTGTGCAGAAGCCGGAACCGCCAGAAGCGATATCGAGCCGGCGGCGATGAGGATCCGGATCACTGGTGCCTGCCGTGCGGTAGCACCAACGACGATACGACGGGGGAGTATGGGCGGATGGTCATAGTCCGTTCCTTTCACGGGACGCGCTGCGAGGCCGGGTCAAGTATGGCGGTCGGAGAGGAGATGAGAAAGGGGATTGGCGAGCAGCCTCGCCGGTCGCTGCCGCGACACCTATCTTTGGCCTCATGCCCGAGATCACCGCCCGGCTCTCGACCGCCCTCGCCGACCGCTACAAAATCGAAAGCCACCTGGGCGAAGGCGGCATGGCGAACGTCTACCTCGCCCACGATCTCAAGCACGATCGCCCGGTCGCGCTCAAGGTCTTGAAGCCGGAACTTGCCGCCGTCCTTGGTGCCGAGCGGTTCGTGCAGGAGATCAAGACGACGGCTAACTTGCAGCACCCGCACATCCTGCCGCTGTTCGATTCGGGCGAGGCGGATTCATTCCTTTATTATGTGATGCCGTTCATCTATTATGTGATGCCGTTCATCGACGGCGAGACGCTCCGCGAAAAACTGAACCGCGAAACACAGCTTGGCATCGAAGGGGCGGTGAGCATCACCACCGCCATTGCCGACGCCCTCGACTACGCACATCGGCACAACGTCATCCATCGCGACATCAAGCCGGAAAACATCCTGCTGCACGACGGCCGCCCGATGGTGGCGGACTTCGGGATCGCATTGGCGGTGAGCGCTGCGGCAGGCGGACGCATGACCGAGACCGGTCTCTCGCTCGGCACACCGCATTACATGAGTCCCGAGCAGGCGACGGCCGAAAAGGATCTTACGAATCGGTCCGACATCTACTCGTTGGGCTGTGTGCTGTACGAGATGCTGACGGGGGATCCGCCGCACACGGGGTCTTCGGCGCAGCAGATCATCATGAAGATTGTGACCGACGAACCGCGGCCGGTCACGGAACTCAGGAAATCGGTGCCGCCGAACGTGGCGGCCTCGGTGGCGAAGGCGCTGGAGAAGTTACCTGCGGACCGGTTCGAGAGTGCGGCCAAGTTCGGGGAAGCGCTCGTTACGCCCACGTTTGCTCTGCCGACCACGCCGGCAGCCGGCGGTATGGCCGCGCCGATTCGCTCGGCGATCGATCGAACCAAAGTTGCGCTCGCGGTCATCGCGACCGTTTTAGCCGCGACGGCAGCGTGGGGTTGGCTCCGATCGATTCCGCAACCGGTTTCGCGGTACAGCCTCGCGATGCCCGCAGACCAGGCGCTCGCGTCCCATATCTGGTCTCGCATAGCCATCTCACCGGATGGCGAGACGATGGTCTACGTCGGGACGACCGAGCAGGGTCCGCGACTGTTTGTCAGGGCCCGCGATCAATTGCGGGCCACGCAACTGCCCGGCACCGAGAACGCGGCCAACCCATTTTTCTCACCCGACGGGCGCCGGGTGGGATTCTTTACCACGATCTCGCCACGCGAGATCAAGGCGGTGTCGATCGCCGGGGGCCCTCCGGCGACGATCGTGGATTCGGCGGTTGGAATGCCCGGGGCGACTTGGGCACGCGATGGACATATCTACTTCGACGCTGCCGGGGTAGGCCCACTGTTGCGCGTTTCGGAGAGCGGCGGGGGAATCCCAGAGGCGGTCGCTACCCTCGACACGGCATCCGGTGAGCTACAGCACAATTGGCCGGACGCGCTTCCCAATGGCCGCGGCGTGATCTTCAAGATCAACCGGAGGGGTGGGATGTCCGAGCATGACATTGCGGTCTTGGACCTGGCGACCAGTGAGCACCAGGTGCTGGTGCGAGGCGTGTATGCCCGATACGCCGCCTCCGGACATCTCGTCTATGTCAGCGCCGACGGGACGCTCATGGTGGTCCCGTTTGATCAGGACAAGCTGGCCATTACCGGCGAGCCCACCGCAGTCGTCGATGGCCTCAGCATTCGGATCGCTGAATCGGTCGATCTCGCTGTGTCGGCCACCGGCACACTGCTCTACACAACCGGCGCCCGCACGCCCGATCCGCACGAGGTGGTGTGGGTGGCGCGAGACGGAAGGGCGGAAGTCATCGATCCGACGTGGGTGGGCTCCTTCGGCTCGGTCGCGCTGTCGCCGGACGAGACCCAATTGGCCGTGACTGTGAACACGCCCAACGAATGGCAAGTCTGGGTGAAAAACCTGCCTCGCGGACCGTTCACGCTCTTGTCGCTCGAGGGGTCCTACAACGACGGCCCGCGGTGGACACCGGACGGTCGTGCGGTGACGTTTGTCTCAGACCGCGCCGCCACGTTTCGCGCCCGAGGTGTGTACGTCCGCCGAGCCGACGGCAGCGCCCCGGCCGAGCCGTTGGTGAATGATGAACGAGGTGTGTTCGAGGGCTCCATCACCGAGGATGGCGCGTGGTTCGTGGCTCGGGCGAGCTCTGCAGGCGGCCAAGATATCGTGGGATACCGACTGGGCGGAGACAGCGTGCCCGTCCCGCTCGTGGCAACGAACGCATCGGAGACAGCTCCAGCGGTGTCACCGGACGGCCGATGGCTCGCGTATGTGTCGGATGAATCGGGGAACGACGAAGTGTATGTGCGGCCGTTTCCAAACACCGGTGACGGCCGGACACAGGTCTCGACCGGAGGGGGAGAGGCGCCCAAATGGGCGCGAGATGGAAGGCATCTTTTCTATCTAAGCACTTCGAGGGTCATGGGAGGCGTGTCGAGCACACCCAGTTCAATGAGGATCTAGCAGGGTGCTGAAAAAGGCCGACGCGGCGGCAGCTGAGGGAAGCGGGCGCCGCCTTGTAGCTTTTTTCAGCACCCTGCTAGATGATGATACGAGTTCGAGCCGGGATGCGCGAGGAGCCGGCGAGAGCAGATCTAACAACGTCTCCCACCGGACCGTTCCCTGACACATTCCTGACCGATCCAGGACTCCGTCCGCATGTTTTTGTGCGTCTTTTAGAGAGAACGTCAATCAAACGGAGGACCTCATGCGCGCGTCCCGCACCGCATTTCGGACCCTGCTCGTAGCAGCCCTTGGTTCGGCCCCATCCTCAACGGCGGCGCAGGCCAGTATTCCGGATGAGTTCACGAACCTGCGATTTCTCCCTGAAGACATCCAAAAGCGTGACCTCATCAACATCATGCGCGGCTTCACAATCCAGCTTGGCGTGGGGACGATGCAGCTTTTGCCACACCGTATCCGATAGGCTGAACCAGCCGGACGACGATTTCGCTTCGGACGAAAAGGACACAAAGCGGAAGGCCCGCGCGATGTTGCGGATGGTACAGGCCATCAACCAGGATCACATTGCCCAGCTCCCGGCTCGAGGGGAACCCAACATCGAGGTGACCTGCGTGACATGCCATGGCGGTAGAAATCGGCCAACGACGCTGGAGCAGGAGGTGTCGTGGGCGCTCGCGGATGGCGGCATCGAGGCCATGCAGGCGCGTTACGCAGAACTGCGCGAGCGCTACTTCGGGATGGGGGCATACAACTTCGGATCACGCACCCTGGAAGAGATCGCGCGAAGTCTGCTAAGCGACAAGCCTGACGCCGCCATGGCCGTCACCGAGATGAATCTGGAGCACTATCCGGAATCCGCTCAGTCGTGGCTCACGAAAGGCGTACTCCATCAGGCGGCCGGCGAGAACGAGGCGGCTATCGCCGCGTTCGAAAGGTCGCTCGAGTTGGCCCCGGTCAATCCGATCGCCACCCAGCGGCTCGAGCAGCTCAGGGGGCAAAACAAGGATCGGTAGAGGAGGCCGCTCCACCCAACCACCAAGTGCGTGGAGCGGGGCGGCCTCCTCCCTCCCAAACTCCTCCCTCCTCCCTAAAAAAACATGGGCGGGGATGGGCGCTCGGCGGACTCAGCGCTCTCTGCGGTATAACTGGCGGGGTGGAGCCGACTGCCGAATAGGAACCGACCATATGACGATCAAATTTGGGTCTTGCATTATTAAATGTCTAGACATATATTGTCTGTACGTTAAACTGGAGACCCCGGTGAGGCTCGAAGACGAAATCGTTCAAAAATCGTTCACAGATGAGTTCCACAAGCTGGGCGTCAACCTCCAGTTCACGGCGGCTGTCTATCGGAATGAGTTCCGCGGGCGGCTTGAGCCATACGGGATTTCGCCCGAGCAATTCAACATTTTGCGGATCCTGAGGGGGCAGCATCCCAACCCGGCGAGCGCCAAGTTGGTGATGGAGAGGATGATCGACAAAGCTTCAAACGTCTCCCGCCTCGTGGAGAAATTGCGGACCAAAGGCATGGTCACCAGGACGGCCTGCGATCGGGACCGCCGCTCCGTCGACCTGACGATCACCACCAAGGGACTCGACGTGCTTGCCCAGCTAGACGAGGAAATGCGCGCAGATCCGATGAGTCTTGGCGAGCATCTGACCCAAGCGGAGGCAAAGCGGTTGAACACCCTCCTGGATCGTTGCCGACGGTAATTTTTTTGAGCTTTTATCTGTTTATACAATAAATGTTTACACTATTATCAGGAGAAGTGAGATGAACACGGACAAGCTTATCGCGGTTGCCGGAGCGACCGGTCAACAGGGCGGCGCCACGACTCGCCACCTGATCGAACGCGGTTTCCGGGTACGCGCGTTGACCCGGGACCCGAACAGTGAGTCGTCCCTGAAACTCAAAGCAGCCGGCGCAGAGGTCGTGGCGGCGGATCTTGCCAATCCGGAATCGCTCCGCGCCGCTCTCGACGGCGTGTACGGGGTGTTCAGCGTGCAGAACTTCTGGCTCCCCGATGTCGGGTTCGAGGGCGAGATCGCGCAGGGAAAAAACCTTGCCGACGCCGCCAAGGCCGCGGGCGTACGACATTTCGTGTACACCTCGGTGGGCGGCGCCGAACGGAACTCGGGCATTCCCCACTTCGACAGCAAGTGGATCATCGAACAACACATCGAGGCACTGGGCCTGTCCGCAACGATTCTTCGTCCGGTCGCCTTCATGGAAAACAATCTGTATCAGCGCGACGGGATCCTCTCGGGAACGTTCCCATCATGGGGACTCGCGCCGGGTCGGAAGCTCCAGATCGTGGCGACCGATGACATCGGCGTGTTTGCGGCAATCGCATTCGAGCGGCCGGACGAATTCATCGGCCAGGCGATCGAGCTAGCCGGCGACGACCTGACCGAGGATGAGGTGGCGGCTGTGTTTGGCCGTGTCACCGGTCGGACCGTCGCCGTCGATCGATCGCAACCCGAGGGCGCGCCCGAGCCCAACGCCGAGATGATCATAATGATCAAGTGGTTCAACGAGCACGGGTATCAGGCCGACATCGACGCCCTCCGAAAGATCCACCCCGGTCTCAAGAACCTCGAGGCCTGGGCGGAAGGATCCGGTTTCGGCGCGGCAGCTGTGTCCGCGTAGTCCATGACGTCGCGCGACGTGTGAGGCGACAGGCTTTCCCTAGCGTGCCCAGCTTGCCTGGGCGCGCGTGCCTCACGTAACGGCTTGGGCAATGAGCGGCTTTAAATAGCGCCGCCAGCTATCTCTGTTCTTCTCGGAGGTGCGCTGCTAGATCAGCGAGCTTAAAGAACGGGAGGATTTTTTCGCCGCCGAGCACTGCCGCAAACCAGGGCGAGCGCGACTCAGCGCCGACTTCGAAATAGAGGTAGACGGACCGGCCACCGGGGAGGGCGGCCTCGATACTAGCGCATATCAGTCGGTCTTGGTCAGGGTCAGGTGTGTTGGTGTGCTCGCCGCAATCGTTGAGCTCCCAGGAGAACGACGCGCTAGGGTCGACGAGGGGTGCAAGCCATGCTTCGAAGCTTGTGGCCGGCAGCCCCGGCTCGACCTGGGTGACCAGGGTCGCTTTGGCTGTTGCAAGAAGCTCATCCTGCCGAGACGCCTGCGCCCGCGCGGGCGTCGGGACCAGGGCGACCGCGATCGATAGGAAGAGAAGTGATTGCGTGACGCTTTGACTCATTGTCAGGTGCCGCCTTGTTCGGCGGATCGCCGCCATGCCAACGCCTTGCGTTCCATCTCTTTGATAAAAACATCTTTGCCATCCACGTACTGTTTGATATCGCGTCGGTGCTCATCGGCAAGTTGCCGTTTCAGATCAGAATATCGCTTCGCCATCTCGGGGTGAGCCTGCATGAAGTCGCGAAACGCAATATGGCGTTCGACGTCTGCCGAACCGGCCACGAAGACATGCACTTGATACTCGCGAATACCTGCGGCACTGTCCTTACGGAAGTACCTCCGTCCAGCAATACCAAACTCACCCATCGCTTCGTAGCCTAAACTAGCCATCGCCACATTGCGCGCGTCGACCTCGTCTACCGAGGTAACCTCGACAAGCATGTCGATGATGGGCTTCGCGTAGATCGTGGGAATGGCGGTACTCCCAGTATGGTGAATCGCTACCACTGTTGGATCGAGGGCCCGCGCCACCAACTGAGATTCTCGGTCGAATTTGCCGGCCCAACCCGGATTGTGCTGCTCAACTACGACATCCACAATTGCCCCTCGCCTACTAGTGGGAGATCCGAGTTCCACGCGTCGCCTTACCTGATCACACCCTTTCCAGAAATGCTCGAATTGCATCGTGGCAAGAGCGATCCTCGCTGTCCGCCCATACCACGATGACGATGGACTCCCTTATGATCGGCCGGTCCGCAACAGGACTCTGTATCTCTTGCAACTCTTGCAGGTCAATGGGCTCTTTGAAAAGCAGCGCCCACACCCCAATCTCTTTGTGATCCTTGCCGGAGTACATAGCCGAGTATGCAGCTTCAATGTTCGCTGCCAGCTCGGCAGCCCACCCCTGGAACGCTTCCTCCGTTTCGGTATTCCCCAGAGCAGCAAAGACAAAAGTGCTCAGCAGCGCGATCTCTATGGAATCCGTAGTGATCACAGGGTTGGTATCCCGTGGGCTAAAAGGGAGTCCACCCCGGCGTGCCAGTTCGCAGCCATCGGGCAACACCTCGGCCGGAACAGTTAGCTGTTCGAGACTCACCCACTCTTGAGCGCAGGTAAGAGAGCTAAGCAGCGCGAGGCACAAGACGCACAGCAGACGTGTCATGATATGGATCTTGCCAATCTCACAGGTCAATGACTTCCTTACGAACGAAAGGCGCCGACAACTTCATGGACTCTTTAGGCTGCGGCCCGCAACTCTGGCGCCAACGTTCGCGACTCGGTTGACAACGTCAACGCTACCAGAATTTCCACCACGCGCGAAACGGCGCATCAGTGGCATCGTATACGAATGGCGCCTCTGACTTCAACACTGAAGCCACCCGAATTGTGCGTTCCATGTCCGGGAACTGCGCGCGTAATCGAGAGAGCGGATGATTCGGAAATCTGGCGTCATACTCTTCCGATTCAGACAGATTGCGGGCGAAGGGCGTGACAATGGACGGATCGTATGGGTCTGTCATCCAGCCTCGCATGTCGTTCGGGAACTCGTGTCCCTCGTCCATCAGCTCCATCGACACCGTGCTGTCGCGGATCCCCGTGATCCCGTGCTCCCCACAGGACAGTTTGACTACGTAACTGAAATCCCGCCACGGAAGCGTAATGGCACCGATGTACGTCATCCCGGTCGGTTCCTGAGGCATCTTGACAACCGTCCGGATGCCTACGTGCCCATCGGTCATCGTGGTCTCAACCTCGATAATCGCGCCTCCGGCGTCTGCCGTTATTTGCCGCCAAAACGCCCGGACCTGATCGACAGATCCAAGGTCTGCGCGGATGGGCGGCGGCCCGGGAAAAAAATCCGCTAGCCATTTTCTCCAAATCCGCTTGGGCAAGGGTTCCTCGGCCGTGAAACGGGCGGTTACCCAACCAGTCGAACCCACCTCAAACCGCTTCGGGTCTTCCGCGGCCAGCTTCAGCGCCTGCGGCATAGAGGCCTTCAGTTTGAACAGGGCCTTGAATCCCTGCCCCTTCGGCCCAGGGCCGATGAACAGGAATGTGCCCTTGCCGGCCTTGAATGCACTCTGGGTGCAGGCCGTTCCCTTCGCTACGCCGGGAAATGTGACGGCCTGGCTCCGGATCGCATCTGTTGGGTCTCGGGGTTTGGCCATTCATGATCCTCGCAGGTCAGGGGTTCGAGGCTCGTAAGTAAGCCACTATGTCTTCGTGCTGCCTAACGCATATTGAAAGCACGCCCCTTGCTGCTACCATGGAGTCGACCAAGACCCGTGGATCACGACAGCAAGGAGCGGCTCTCATGAAACCAACGACGAAGTATGTGGCGTTTGACGTCCATCAGGCAACCACGGTCGCGTCGGTACGGAATGACAGCGGGCGGGTGCTCGCCCGGAGCGTGCTGGAGACGCACGGGCCATCGATCGTCGAGTTCCTCCGCGGCATGCGTGGGGCGGTGCACGTCGCCTTCGAGGTGGGGGACCCAGTCGCAGAACACCTCGAGATGATTGAGCAACTCTCGCACCACATTCGCGTCGCCGACCGGCACATCGAGACGCTGGCAACGCAGGCATATCCCGAGACCGAATATCTTCGACAGGTGGCCGGGGTGGGACCCATTACCTCGCTATGCTACGTGTTGACCCTGGAAGATCCCTCGCGCCTTGCCGGCAGCCGGGCGGTGGGAGCGTATCTGGGTCTACGTCCCAAGCAACGCGATTCCGGCGCGCGCTCCCCACAACTCTCCATCAGCAAACGGGGCGACGTGATGCTACGGCGGCTCCTCGTTGGATCGGCACAATACATTCTTGGTCCCTTTGGTCCGGACTGTGACTTACGACGATGGGGGTTGCGGATAGCCGAGCGAGGTGGGGGAAACGCCAAGAAGCGCGCGGTGGTGGCGGTGGCGCGCAAGCTCTCGTGTCTACTGCACCGTTTGTGGATCAACGGAGCGGTCTACGAACCGATCCGTTCGGAAGCGACCGCGATGGCTTCCTAGAGGCGCTCATCGAGCATCCTAAAACCGAGTGAGCTCAGCGTTCCAGTTCGGGTGACTGCGGGCCGCAGCTGAGACCCCTAGAGGCCGACCATCAGATTGCAGCACCCTCACTGGTTGAACCTCAACATGCACCAGACGCCAGGATGCGCGTCAACCGGAGTGCGGATGGAAGCACAACGGTGAGCTCGGGCGTAAGCGGCCACCACGTTGGCCTTGACAATTGAATCTTCTCATGGAAGCTGCGGTGTGACCACTTGCCATCTCCTAGCTGCGGATCGTTTGATGACAGTTTCCAGCTCCACAATGCAATGACCTTCCTTTTGAAACGATAGCGCCGTCAGCTGCATTGGCTTGTTATGTAGCGCCTGTTCGCGACTCCTTGCGCCATTGCATTGACAGTTTGCGACCATGCGCAGCGCAATCGCGCAGATAGAGGTTGATTAAAGTTTGGTAGGGAATACCCGTATCGTCCGCCAGCTCCTTGAAGTAGGCAATCGTGGCTTCATCGAGGCGGATCGTGACCGATTTCTTGAGCAGTCTGGCGTAGGGATTGCGGCGGGCTTTCGAAAAGTCGTACTGCTTTCTCATGGTTTCCACCTGCCTGCGTATTCAGTGCGCTCCGGCTTGGTCGCCTTCCGAGCAGAAATGATGCGGATGACCTCCTTAGCCTCTCGATAACAATGGCAAACGACAAGCGTATTCAGCGAGGCACTCAGCCCAAGTAGGATGAACCGATCCTCATCATCCGAATGGTCCGGGTCGTCGAGCAATAGCGCCCGCTCGTCACCAAAGACTGTCGAGGCCTCCTCGAACGACACACCGTGCTTGCGTTTGTTGGCCGCATTCTTCCGCGGGTCCCACTCGATCTGGAGGTCTGACACCCTCTAATGTACATACATTGTATGTATTACCGCAAGGACTTGGCTGCGCTGCATAACTCGTTTTCGCAAGAACTTCATAACTCCCACTCCCGGCAGGTATACCGTGTTCTCAAACCCTCGGTTGGCGCCCACCCACTAAATATCATCAAGCGCGTGTTCATGGGCTCCTGGCGCCATTTCTTGCGGACCGGATTGGGAACACCGCCGGCGCTCCGAGAAATCGTCGGGGTGGTGGAAGATATCACCGGGGTAGGGATCGATCCGGGCGAACCGCTACACATGTTCTTTACCGCCTTTGCCCGGATCCATGGGCTCAGCATACATACCTGATCCGAACCAAAGGTCCTCCGGGCGCGTTGGCTCCGGCGCTTCGGGCCACCGTAGCCGATGTGGATCCCAACCAGCCCGTCTACCAGGTGGAGGCTCTCCTGGATGGGCAGCGAGCGGAGATCGGCAGAGAGCGGTTGAGCGCGCTCGTCCTCGGGGGGTTTGCCGGAGTGGCGTTGTTGCTTTCCGCACTGGGAATCTACGGGGTCGTCGCCTACTCGGTCGTCACGCGGCGGCAAGAGATCGGTGTCCGCATGGCCATCGGGGCAAACGAGGGTTCGGTGGCGGGTCTCTTCTTCCGCGATGGAATCGGTCCGATCCTGCTCGGGGTCGTCGCCGGTCTTGGAATCGCCTTCTGGTCGGTCCAGCTTCTTCGAGGGCTGCTGTATGAAGTGAGCCCCGCCGACCCGATCGCGTTCTTGGGAACCGGGATCGTCCTGGGCTTCGTGGCGTTCGCTTCGACGTATTTTCGGCGCGTCGAGCCGCTCGGGTCGATCCCGTCGAGGCGCTCCGACCCCAATAGGACACCCCCCAAACCTGGCCCAACCAGCCCAGAAGCCGTATTCTGCAAGCATCGCAAACGAGTGCCGCATCCGACGCTCGTGTCGCGTGGACCGCTTACGCAAACGGAGATAGCTATGTCCATGGAGCAGAGAGTTTCCCGTCGGGGGTTCGTGGGCGGTGCGGCTGCGACGCTGGGCTTACTGGGTCTCAAACCGACCCCCCTGTGGGCGGAAAGATCGAGACCGCTACCCGGAGGGTCGCTCCTTCAAGACGAGGCGGACGCGTACGACGCCCTCGCCAAGCTCCACTTCAACGAGAATCCCTACGGCCCGTCCGAGTCGGTGATCGAGGCGATGACGAGGGCGTTCAAGTACTCCATGCGGTATGGCTACCCCGATAGAGGGGTCGTCGCGGCGATCGCCGAGCATCACGGTGTGAACGAGGAAAACATCCTGCTCGGCGCCGGGTCCGGTGAGATTCTGGAGGTGGTGGGGCTGACGTTCCTGGAGCACGGCAAAAAGGTTGTCGGCGTCGAGCCATCGTACGGGGCGGTGTACCGCCACGCAAGCGGCATCGACGCGGACGCGATCAAGCTGTCTTTATTAGACGATTACCGACAGCACATGCCGGCACTCATCGACGCGACGAAAAAGCACTACCGAGAAGTCGGTTTCGTCTATCTGTGCAACCCGAACAACCCCACGGGTCGAACGGTCAGCAAGCATGAGGTGCAGCAGCTACTGGACGGGATCCCCGAGGACGTGCCGGTGCTCATCGACGAGGCATATCACCATTTCGTGGAAGATCCCGAATACGCCACGTCCATTCCGCACGTGCTCGAGGGACGCCCCGTCATTGTCGCGCGCACGTTCTCCAAGCTCTTCGGCATGGCGGCCATGCGTCTCGGCTTTGCCATTGCGTCACCGGAAATGATCAAACGGATGCGCCCCTATAGTACAGGAAGCGTGAACGCGCTGGTCAAGTGGGGCGCCGTCGCGGCACTCGAGGATACCGCAGCGCAAGAGCGCGTCCGGGGCGTTACGCTCCGGCTTCGGAAGAAAACAACGAGCGAGCTCGAAAGCTTGGGGTTCAGTTGCATTCCGTCGGAAACCAACTTTTTCATGATGCACACCGGTCGTCACGTGAACGAGGTCGGGGCCGAATTCCGCAAGAGGGGCGTGGCGGTGGGGCGGCCGTTCCCACCGATGCTCGAGCATCTGCGCGTGTCGATCGGCACCGAGCAGGAGATGGATCGTTTCATGACCGCGGCCAAGGACATCTTCTCGATAACCACGGCGACGGGTTCGACTCGAGGCTAACAGACGCGACCACGCAAGTCCCGGCCGGCGGCATACCGGCCGGGTCTTGACGTCTTTCGCAAACCCTCCGCTTTGATCTCCCGCGTAATGTTCCTCCCTGGTGGGTTGACACATCGCTATATTGCTTACATCATTGACATAATGCTAGCATTTCTCTCTGAGTTTGAATTTCTCGTGCTCACCGCCGCGGCCAGACTGGGCGATGATGCCTACGCCGTGACCATCCGGCGGGAAATCGCATCCCGTACGGGGCGAACGGTTTCCCGAGGTTCCGTGTACGTGACCCTGGATCGGCTGGCCCAGAAAGGATTCGTAAAGTCCCGGTTGGGCGAACCGACTCCCGAACGCGGTGGAAAATCGAAACGTTACTATCGTCTCACCGCCCGCGGCATCAACGCCGTACAAAATTCCAAGCGGGCCTTCCTCGCCATGGTCGAGAATCTCGACCCCATGCTCCGACGATCGTGAAACAGTTCGCAACCCCGAGGCGCTCGCTCGTCTGGACTGTCGTCCGATTTGTGATACGCACAACGATACCGCGTGCGGATCAATCGATGGTGCTGGGCGATCTCGAGGAAGAATTTGCGAGAGATGTCCTTCCTCATCGTAACCGGTTAATGGCAACAGCCTGGCTCCTCGCGCAAACGGCTTCTCTAGCTGCGAGCTACAGCGGCCTGGCGTTCCGACGTCGCCGGATTCAGCGTCGCAGAGGTGCGGTAACCCAGCGTCGTATGTCGCCCCGCCGTTTGATGGACACGATGAGGCACGACATCTGGTTCGTGCTTCGCACGCTCCGCAATAGACCGCTGTTTGCCGTGACGACCATCGGGACATTGGCTCTGGGCATCAGCGCCGCGACAACCCTGTTCAGCGCCATGAATACGTTGGGGCGCGGGCTGCCGGTTCCCGAATCCGGTGACCTGGTTCGCTTTTTTGTCAGAAGCGCCGCTGACGATGCGCAACGGGTGGTCGTCTCCTATCCAGAATTCGGCGACCTGCAAGACGCCGGCGACATGTTGGAAGGCATGTTCGGCCACGCATCGTTCACGACCACGATCAACCTCGCCGAACACCGAGAGCAAGTCTCGGGTGAGTATGTCAGTAGCAACTTCTTCGACATCATGCGTACACCTCCAGCCATCGGTCGATCGTTTTTACCAGAGGAGCACCGCGACGCGGGTCGATCGGCGGTGGTCGTGATCGGCGACGATCTTTGGAATCGTCTCGGTCAACCCTCCGACGTCATCGGGAGTGTCGTGCGTCTCAGCGGACGGCCGTTCACGGTGATCGGTGTGTCACCCGTCGGCTTCAACGGCACGAACTTTGCCCGGCCAAGCGACTTTTGGATTCCCGTCTTGTCGCGCAGCGCGATCCGCGGGTCGAGCAATTGGATCAACGCTCGCGATGCCACTTGGATGCGGTTGATGGGCCGCCTGGCGCCCGGCGTAACGCGCGACGAGGCGTCGCGTCGCCTGTCGGACGTTGCAACACATGCCGCACTCATGTCGTCGCGGGACGAAGGGGCAATCACCGTCACCGTGCTCCCGGAGCGGGCCGGCCTCATTAACCCCAACACGCCTTCTGCGGTTACCTCCGCAACCGCGGTTGCATTCGCCATGGCAGCGTTCATCGTCCTGCTCGCCTGCGCGAACGTATCCAGCTTGTTGTTGGGACGCGGAATCACCAGGAGAAACGAGTTGAGCATCCGCGTGGCCATGGGGGCGAATCGCTCGCGGATTGCTTGCCAGCTGTTTACTGAAACAATCGTCCTGGCGCTACCAGCGGGGCCATCGGACTGACGTTGTCGTTTTGGATGACGAAGATCTTCACCTTCTTTCTCCCCCCTATCGCAACATCGTTTGCGATGGATTTCTCTCCCGATCTCCGGGTGGCGACGTATGCCCTCGGCGCGTCGCTCCTCGCGGGCTGCTTGGCTGCGCTCCCCGCCGTCCTTGCTTCGACCAAGACCGACCTTGTATCGAGCCTCAAGTCGAACGACAACCGCAGCCATGCTTCACCATTCCGGTCGATGAACGCCATCGTGATGGTGCAACTGTCACTGGGCCTCACCATGCTGGTTGTGGCGGGTCTGTTTGTGCGCACCATGATCTGGTACCAGCGCGTGGATACGGGATTCGGGATCGAGAACCGCGTCGTAGCTCTCCTCAACATCGGCGAGCGGCACGGGGAGGCGGAGGGGCAACGCCTGCTCCGTCGGCTGGCAACATCGCTGGCGGCCATACCCACGATCCGTAGTGTCTCCATCGCACGAGTGGGTCCGCTCATGCCCGGTTCTCCCGTGATGGACGTTCGAGTAGACGGTAGTAGGGCGGAACTGGAAGAGACCCGTGTGCCATTCAACGTCGTGGACACAGCGTACTTCATGACGATGGATATTCCGCTTCTGGAAGGTCGTCACTTCAACGCAACAGACGATGTAAATGGCCGGCCGGTAGCCATCGTCAGCGCGTCTTTCGTGAAGCGACATTGGCCCGAAACCCAGGCCGTTGGACGGACATTGCAGGTGAGCGAGGGCACGACAACTTTCGAAGTAGTCGGCATTGCGGCGGACGTGCGCGACTCTTGTCTGGCGTGCGACCCACGGCCCTATGTGTATCTCTCTTTGGCCCAACGCTTCCAGCCGATTGTAACCTTGCACGTCCGTAGCGAGGGATCGACGGCCCTCGCGAAGACTTTGCTACGCGAGCAGATCAACGCCTTAGATCCCGGCCTCGAACCCAGGAATGTCATGACCGTCGCAGACTGGGTCAGCACGGATCTCTGGCTCTCGCGCACAGCCGCGACGATCGCGATGGGGCTCGGCGCGTTCGCCCTCGTGCTGGCGTCCGTGGGCGTATACGGTGTGATTGCGCTCTCGGTCAGTCAGCGAACCCGTGAACTGGGACTCCGCATCGCCCTCGGTGCTAGTCGAAAAGATGTGATGAGATTAATGGGCAAACGCGCCGTGATGCTCGTTGGCAGCGCGATCGGAGTGGGCTTGCTGTTTTCGATCATGGCCGGGTTCGTGCTGTCCGGTCTCGTTTTCGGCGTGAGCCCAAGAGATCCGAGCACCTACGGTGTCGCGCTGTTGCTCATCGTGGCGGTGACGGCCGTCGCCACCTACATCCCTGCCAGGCGAGCCGCCTCGGTCGATCCGTTGATATCGCTCAAGACATAGTCGTTAGCCCCATAACTCAAGCGACCAGGGGAGACGGATGCCGGCTCCGATCGAGTAATAGCCACGGAATCCACGGAAAGCACGGACCCCTACCCCCCGCCCGGAGGTTGTGTTTCCCCACCTCTCCCCCGGGATTCGGGATCGCCACGAAAAGGGGATGGGAGGGGGACATTAGTCTGGGGTTGGGCGGGGTTTCCGTGGATTCCGTGTTTTCCGTGGCTATCTAAATCTCGGAAAAGGACGCTACACTGCCTACCCGTTCCGCAACGCCACCATCGGATCCACCTTCCCCGCGCGTCGCGCCGGGAGACTCCTTGGCGGCGGCGCTTCACGACCGCGTCCGCGGCGGCGTGCGTATCGTAACCACCAACCTCATAGTGGCCGAAACGCATGCCCTGCTCTTGGCGCGCACTCGGCGCGAGGCAGCGCTGGCGTTCCTGCGCGCCGTGCGACAACGGCCGAACGAGGTCGTCGCGGCCACCACCGAGCTCGAGAACCGCGCCATCACGCACTGGCTCGAGCGGTACGACGACCAGCTTTTCTCTCTTGCGGATGCGGTGAGCTTCGAGGTGATGTCGGAACGGGGAGTGCGCGAGACGCTGACACTCGATCGTCACTTTGGTGCCGCTGGATTCGTGGTCGTACCAACGGACTGAGGTTGTGCGGCCCGGATGATTCTATTCGAGCACGGATGTCTTTCAGCCGCTACGGCGCTCGTCTTGTGCAGCCACGAATCCGCGTTCATTATCAGTGGGATGAACAGCGGCCACGGATGATTAATAATGAAGTGCGGCCACGGATGATCTTTGTCGGACACGGATGGTTTCCGGAACGATACGGCAGACGGGCTCTGTTCCTGAACAAATCCGCGCTCAAACAATCAATCCGTGGCAGCAATTCCTTATTCCGCCATGCGAGGGTCACCCTATTCTTGCCGCTCCTCGCATTCGGCTGCTCACGATCGGGGGCCGAGCGCGAGCAATCCCCGATCATGCATCGGACCGACGGCTCCATCGAGCTGTTCGACGGCCGAATCGTACCGGCGCTCCCCAAGCTCGCGGGCGTCCGAGAGCAGTTCGAGCTGCGGTTGACATGGCTGGCCGCGAAACACGAAGCCCTGCTCCCGATGATGCGGAAGCACAGCATCGCCATGTGGATCGTCACCAGCGAGGAGTTCCACCCAGATCCGGTCACGCAATATGTCGCTCCGGATCTCGAGTACACCGCGCGCCTGACATTCCACGTTTTCGTGGATGCGGGTGCCGAAGGGCTCAAGCGGTATTCCAACTACTCGCGCCCCACTGCCGACTACGCGCGTTTCTTCGAGCCGCTGCCGGTGCCGCGGTCGGCTCGAGGACGCCAAGATGCAGCGCAAGGCCTCCGGTTGCTATTCGAGCGGTACGACCCTGAAACGATCGGCCTGAACATGGGTGGCGTACGAGGCCAGGACCGCGGACTGACTCGAGACGCGTATGCGTTTCTGGTTGACGCGCTGGGTCCCAATGTCCAGGCGCGTTTCGTGTCGGCGGCGGCACTGATCGAGGATTACTTCGACACGCGATTGCCGGACGAGCTGGAGCATTACCGTGCGTTGGTCTTGGTCACAGACATCTTTGCTCAGCGGGCCCTCTCCAACGAGGTGATCACTCCGGGGGTCACGCGCGCCGTAGACGTCAAGTGGTGGTTCAACCAGCAAGTTGCTTCGCTAGGCGTCGGCGCCGAGCCGTGGTTCGAGATTCATACGGCAGTGCAGCGCTTCGATCCGACGAGCGGTCGAGTGATCCCCTACGTGCACCCCGCCCCCGACAGCCTCGTGTACCAGCGGGGCGACATCATCCATCTGGACTGCGGGCTCAACTACCTGGGCTTCGCCAGTGACTGGCAAAAGGTGGCCTATGTTCTGCGCGAAGGAGAGACGGACGTCTCCGAAGGGATGAAGGTCGCGCTGCGAAACGCGAATTTGATGCACGAGGCTTTCGCGTCCGCCCCGCGGCCGTCGATGACGGGGCGCGAAGCGACCTTGGCCATCATGAAGCAGCTCGAGAGCGTGGATTTTCTCCCCAGCCTGTACTCCCACCCCCTGGGTTACCAGGGTCACGCTCTGGGCGCCGGCATCAATGCGCGGAACATGATACTCGCCGGCTACGAGCGCGACACCCGGCTCCGTCTTGGCAACTACCGGTCGGTTGAGTTCAGTGCCAAGACCGCGCTCGAGGAGTGGAACGGCGATTCGCTGCTGATTCCTATGGAGGACGACGCCTTCTTGACGGGCCGGGGCTACGAGTACTTCCGGCCCTATCAAATGGAGTGGTACCTGATTCGGTAATGGGCCACGGATTGATCCTTTTCGAACACGGATAGGTCCGCTAGCGATCCGGCAGACTAGCAGGTTGCGGAAAAAGTCGGGTAATGGACGATAGCATCGCGAGCCGGAAGTTCTTATCGTAGAGGGACCTCGATGGGAGTGCCACGATGCGCGGGAACAAGACGAATCAGTCGGCGCTGTTCAGCTATATCAGTGCGGAGGATCGGGTGCCCTCCGACCATCCGTTGCGCGCCCTGCGGGCGCTGGTGGACCCGGTGTTAGCCCGGCTCTCGCCGCAGTTGGACCGGCTGTACGCGCGGCGGGGCCGGCCGTCGATTCCCCCGGAACATTTGTTACGCGCGTTATTGCTGCAGGTGGTGTATACGATCCGGAGCGAGCGGCAGCTGATGGAGCAGCTCGATTACAACATCCTGTACCGATGGTTTGTGGGGTTGAATCTGGACGACGCGGTGTGGGTGCCGACGGTCTTTACGAAGAATCGGACGCGGCTGGTCGAGGGGGGCATCGCGGATGCGTTTCTGGCCGAAGTGTTACAGGAGGCGGAGCGGCGGGCGTTGTTGTCGAATGAGCATTTCACCGTCGACGGGACCTTGCTGGACGCGTGGGCGAGTCAGAAGAGTTTTCAGCCGAAGGCCGGCACCCGCCCGCCAACGGACGATGATCCGGGGAATCCGAGCGTGACGTTTCGCCAGGAGAAACGGACGAATGCGACGCATGCGTCGCGGACGGACCCGGAGGCGCGGTTGACGCGGAAGAGTGGGGGGCAAGGCGCGCAATTGGCGTACTTGGCGAGTGTGTTGATGGATAATCGGCACGGGCTCGTGGTGGCGACCGACGTGACGCAGCCCGGCTACGAGGCGGAGTGTGCGAGTGCGCTGGCGATGGTGGGGAGCTTACCGCCGACGGCCCGGCGTCGGACGTTGGGGGCGGACAAGGGTTATGATCGGTGCGGGTTTGTCGACACGCTGCGGGCGTTGGGCTGGACGCCCCACGTCACGCCGAACGTGCACCGCACGCGGTTGCGGAGCGCGGTGGATGGCCGGACGACGCGCCATCCCAGCTATGCGATCAGTCAACGGCAGCGCAAAAAAGTGGAAGAGATCTACGGGTGGGGCAAGACGATTGGGTTGTTACGCAAACTCCGACATCGCGGGACCCCGCGGGTCGGGTGGGTGTTTACGTTCACGGCCGCGGTCTACAATCTGATGCGGATACGCACCCTGACCCTGGCCGGAGGCAGCCCCTGATGGGGCAGTGTGGGCCGCATTCGTCACGCCGACCGCACCGCGGGGGCGGTAATAGGGGACCGCACGCTGGTACACCGTCGTGTTACCCGGACAAACGCGGCTCACCATCAATTTTTCCGCAACCTGCTAGACCCTTCCCGTACAAATCCGTGCTCAAATATCAATCCGTGGCCGTCATTCCTTTTTATTTAGAATACGGGCCGATCCCTTTTCTTCAGTATGAACAGCCCCTCCTGTAGACTCGTCACGATCACCGTGCCGCTCTCGAAAAACGGATAGGTGCTCCACGCCCCGCTGAACCCGGGACCGGTGTGGTGTGGTGACGTGTCGAAGAAGCCGACCTCGCGCGGGTTCTCGGGATCGGTGATGTCGAGAATGTGCAACCCGTACCGGTAGTTCGCCTGATACGCAAAGTTGTCCTTCACGTATTGGTTGTGCGCGCTCGCGGTCATCGAGCCCATGAACTGCGTGACCAACACCGGATCGTCGACATCGCTCAGATCCCAGATGAGCGTGCGCGTGGTTGGCACGTTGCCCCGGATCACATCGCTTTCATCATCCACGTAGAAATAGCGATGGTCCGCCGTCAGCCAGCCCTGGTGGATGTAGGCCACGTTAGGAGATGTCGCCCGCGCGACCGCCACCGGGCTCTCCTTGTCCGTCACGTCCGAGATGCCGAAGAAGCTGCCGTTCAGATTCAGGCACAGCTCCCGACCCTGGTAGTCCCGGTCGGGACCCTGGTAGATCACACACTGCGCGTCGTGCGTGCTGCGCCCGTCCCTGAAACAGCCGACGAATTCGGGGTTAAGCGGATCGCGGATGTCGATCATGTGCAACCCGCCGCCGCATGTCTCACCGCCGCTTCGGTTGCCAACCGTGTACGCGTATCCGGTCTCCTCGTTGATCACGATGTTGTGCGAGCTGGCAATTCCCGTGTAGTGCACGTCCGGCTCGAACAGCGCCGGTGGGTTGGTCACGTTCCGCAGCCGTGTCAAGTCGAAGACCTGCATGCCGTGGTTGCCGGCACCGTCAGCGACGATGAACGCGTGGTTCTTGTAGGTCTTGATGTCGCGCCACAGTTGTGAGGGCGGCGTGTTTGCGGGTTTCGGAAGGTCGCCCACGAGCACCGGGTTGACGGGGTCGGTGAGGTCGATGAATGACGTGCCGTCGTTGCGGCCCACCAGTGCATACTCGCGACCGGTCTGCGGATCAGTCCATCCCCAGTTGTCGTTGGTCCGCACACCGCGCGCGTGCCCAGGCGCTCTGAGCATCGAGCTTGGCACGAAAGATAGGAGTTCGACCTCATTGCAGTCGAAGGGACCGACCTTGCCGTCGGTACACTTGCGTTCTTCGCCCACCATTGCTGCGAGCGCGTCGGGCGCGCTGACGAGCATGCCGTTGTCCAGCCAATCGCCAGTCGCGTCACGTTGGTATACGTACACCGCACCCGCTTGGTGGTGCATGCCGGATGACCAAACGGCAGCCACTCCACCTTGGGCGACAATCAGATCGCCGAAGGCGTCGCGCGTGACCGTCTCGGTGAGACGGATCCGACGCGGTGCGTCCAGAAGCTGCCCGTCGCCCCGGCCACGATACACGTACACCTGGCCAGTCTCTTCACCGCGCCGAGTGGGTGCACCGATCCAGACGTCGTTGCCGTCGAGCGCGACGGCGCCGCCGAAGCGATCGCCGCGAATGCTGTTGAATGCCGCGAGTCGGGAATGCTCTGACCACGCACCGGTGCTCGGATCGCGGGCGTGGAGGAAGGCAGCGCCGTGACCATCACCGCTCTCGGGGGCGCCAATCACGGCGGCGTCTCCCTGCATCGCGATCGTGAATCCAAAATTGGCGTTTGCCTCGATCCTCGAATCGAGCAACGCCGTTTCCCGCCATCTGCCGTCCTCAAAGCGGAATTCATAGACGCGACCCACTCCTACAACCGTGGTGTCGCCGGGTGGGCTCCAATTAGGCGCACCAACGAGCGCGCGGCCGCCGCCAAGCGCGATCACTGCGCCAAAGCGGTCACCCGCAAGACTTTCCGAGGGCCGGAAACGCGCACGCTGGTTCCAGCTGCCGTCCGCCCCACGCTGGTACGCGTATGCCACACCGGGCGGGGGCTCCGGTAGGGGGCTGCGGTCGCCGCGGCGGCGCGGCGGCACAGTCCCCGGCGCGCCGACGAGTAGCCAGTCACCGCTCGCGGCAAGCGCGATGCCGAAGTCCGTGCCGCAATAGCCGTATTGACCACATCTCGGGTCGATTCCGGTCACGCCTTCCCCCGTGACGGTGCCTGTGGCCCGCCAGGTCGTACCCTGTTTCTCGAAGATGTGCAGCGGCCCGCCCCGTTGACCCACGAAGAGCGTATTGCCCGCACGGGCTAACACCGAGCCAAAGCCGTCGGCACGCTCAGCGTCGGGCGCATGCAGCTGGGCCGCCTCGCGCCAGGTGTTGCCGCTCTTGCGGTAGATGTAGACCGCGCCGGGCCGGAAGTTGGTGTTGGGCTCGGCGATGATCAGCTCGCCATCGCCGACCACGATGGCGTTCCCGAACGAACCCGACTGCGCGACGACGGGTGCGGTCGCGAGCGTGACCAGAAACGGGAAAAGCAGAACTCGGCGCAGGGAACGCATGATGCCTCCAGTAGTGTAAGGAAATACGGCCACTAATTCCTTCACCGCCGATCCCAGTAATCGATCGGCCGGTCGTCGGCCAGCAGTGCATCCGGATTGACCCAGTAGTACGGGCCAAAGGGTCGCTGCCGCGGCCAAAGCTCGTCCAGCGTCGCCGCGTCGTACAGGATTCCTCCCTTCATCACGAATTGGATGTCCGTGGTGTTCCGAATGTTTTCCAGCGGGTTCGAGTTCAAGACCACCACGTCGCCAAGCTTCCCCACGGCGAGCGACCCGATATCCTGCTCCATGCCGAGGAACCGCGCGCCGTGCCGAGTCGCGACTTCGAGCGCACCCATGGGCCCCATCGCCGCGGCCTCCATCCAGATCTCCCAGTGCGCCGACAGGCCGTGATGTTGATCGTGTGATCCAACCGCCCCGTAGCCGCCTTCCGCAATGATGTCCGCCACGCTCTGAGCCAGGAGGGGGAAGCTGTAGTCGGTGACCGGCCGCAACGCACGGCGCCGGGTGTGTGGTAAGAGCTGCCGCCATGGCATCCAGCGTTGCTGCTTCTCATCCCGCCAGATCTCACTCTCTTGGTAGAAGTATTCTTCGCTCCACGGCCCGGGACCGGCCACGATGGGAGTGGCCGAGTAGGTAGTGCCAGCCTTCCCGAAGAACTTGGCCGCATCGCTATAGAGTACGGCGTACCCCATAGGGTGCTCCCACCCCGTCTGGCCGTCCATAATCAGGCCCAGGTTGTACGCCAGGTCGCCGCCTTCACCGGTGACCTCGAGTCCGTACTTTCGCGCCACATCCACGATCCATTGGCGCTGGTCCCGGCGTGGCTGCATGTAGGACTTAATCGAGACAGCACCCCACGACATGAGCCGTCGAACCTGTCGCTCCGCCGCGTCGTAGCTCGTCACTTCGTTATGCCGCGCTGCATCGCCGGCATACAGCGGACTGCCGGGACTGAAAGTTCGCGGGCCGATGGTCGCTCCCACCTCGATCATCTCCGCTTGGGTGAAGACGTTCTGATCCCAAGCCGAGGGATCGGAGCCGGTGGTGACACCGTATGCGAGATAGATGGCAGTCTCGTAGTTATGGCGCGGGCTGATCCCCCGGTGCTCCCGGTAGTGATGCGTGTGCATGTCGATGATCCCGGGAATCAACGTTTTGCCGCTCACGTCGACCACGCGGTCGGCGCGTGAGGCGTCGCACTCACCCACGCAGCTGATTCGACCGGCCGTCACGACGACGCTGCCCCGCTCGATGACCTGCCTATCCTCCATCGTCACGATGCGCCCGCCTGTGAGCGCAATCGTGCCACTCGGGATGTCGCGCGGCACGCGCAGCCGGATATTAAAGGTGTCCGTTGACGCGGTTGCAACATGGTAGACGAAGTACCGGTTGCCGCTTCCGAATTCCAGCGTCGTCGCGTCCCGCCAGCGGGGGAACGTGCCGCCCTCGAGCGAGAGCTGCTTCACGGGAAGCTTCGACCGCCTACGGTCCACGTGCACAGGCGCTCCTGCCGCGCCCGGCCAGGGCAACGAGGTGAGATAAACGTTGTCCCCTTCCTGAAACGCGACCCACTTGCCGTCAGGGGACGGGACGATTTCGTCGCCGTGCGGGATGGTGATGTGAACCCGCCGATCACTACCGTCGGACTTGATCGAAACGAAGTGCGTGACGACGTCGCCGGTCCCGTCCGGCCCCTGCGGTATCCGCTCGTGGTAGAAGATCCGCCCCTCCGGCCCGAAGGCGGCGCGGGTAACTTGGCGAACGATCACGCTCCAGATGCTGCGCTCCGCCTCGAAGTCGACTCGCGCCAACACCTCCGGGTCGCCACCCGTGGCCGGCACCCGGATGATTTCGTACCAGGGGTTGTTGATCAGATTCCGGCCTCGGGCCGTTGCTCCCGCTCCGCGAGTCGCGACCAAATGGGTACCGTCGGGACTCCATACCGGGTGGAGATACTCCCCGGGCTCCGCGATCACCGCCTCAGGAGCGCCGCTGCCGTTCCCACCTGCGTGAACCTTCCACAGTTGCCCCCGGTTTTCATCATCCCAGCTCGTGAAGGCAAGCCAGCGCCCATCGGGCGACCAGGTGGGAGCGAACTCCAAGGGCTCGAACCCCTCGCCCGTCAGGCGCCGGGGCGTGCCGTTGGGCAACTCCATGATCCAGATCTTCCCCACCGCCTCGAAGGCGAGGCGCCGGCCATCCGGGGAGGCCGTGTGCCACCTCACGAAGCGCACTTCGAGTGGCCCATCCGAGATCCGGGAGGGTGCCCATGCCATCTCGGAGATAGTGCGGTGGACTTGGGCAGTGAACGGGATGCTGCTGACGGCCCCGGTTTGCACGTCCAGCCGGCGTAGCTTCCCACCCTGTGAGATCACGATCGACTTCCCGTCCGCCGCCCAGCTGTAGCCCGGCAGCACCCGCAGCATCTTCATTCCCTCGGAAAGGTCGACCTCGATGGGGTCCATGATCGCCCGCTCGGCACCGGTTCGGAGGTCGCGGAGCCAGAGCGCCGTGCGGGGGCCAAAGCGATGACCCTTCCACGAGATGGTTCCATTGGGGATCTTGCGCGCAAATGCGAGCCAGCGGCCGTCCGGCGAAACCTCCGGTGCAATTGCCCCGCCGCTGGACGCGCGAAACTGTTGCGCGTCCTGGCCCATCGTGACGTCCATGATGTCGCCCGTCGCCCGCTCCAGGCGGCGGATCTGGAAGTCCCCCTTTGAGAGATCGGGTCTGTACAGCAGCCGAGGACCGTCCAGCGAGACATGGAAATAGACGTAGCGCCCGTCGCGGGAGACGCTTGGCCAGCTCGCACCCGGCTGCTCGGGACCCAGCAGTTCGACGCCCTCGCCACCGTCCCGGTGATACATCCAGATGCCGCTGCGACGTGGTCGCGGGCCCGTGACCTGATACCGCCGCACGATGATGTAGTTGCCATCCGGCGTCCATGCCGGCTCTACCGCCCGAGCGTTCAGATCGGTGAACACCGGCCGGGGGTTGGCGCCGTCGGCATCCATGATCCAGAGGTTGTTCTGTCCCCTTCGGTCGGAGATGAACGCGATGTGTTGCCCGTCCGGGGAGTAGCGGGGATGGTAGTTCGTTGCGACGCCGCTGTTCTGGGTGAGGGACTCGGCCTCCCCGCCCTCTGCCGGCACCCGGTAGACATGTGCCAGCAGATCGAAAACGATCCAGCGACCGTCGGGCGAGATGTCCGCCGACATCCAGGTTCCCTCACTGGTCGTGAAATCGATCTCCCGCGTTTGACCGCGCGCCAGCGTCACGTCCCAAGTGGTGTCCGCCTGCCGGGCCGACGCGGCCGCTGGCAGACCAAACGACACAAGCGTGGTCGCGATGGCTAGTCGCCAACCGACCAGCGATCTGCTCAAGTACCTCATGGCAAGCCTCCACCCAGAGTTGCATGTTTGGGATCAGACGGTAGAATAGCCGCTCGCCCACGATGATCCCAGCCCGACGGTTTACCGATGCCGAGAATAGGTCGCATGAAAAACAATCCGATCACCTGCTTGGCCCTCCTGACCGTTGCCATGGCAGCGTGCGCACCAGCTTCCAACCGGACAGACGAAATGACGAATACCATCGTGGGCCTGCTCGCCGCCGGCCAACCCGTATTTGGAATGTTCTCAGGCGATCACACGGCGGAACAGGGCGCCATCATGGCCCAGAACCGCGAGACGGACTTCGTTTTCTATTCATTAGAGTCGGGCCCGTTCGATATCCCAACCATGACGGCCTATAAGGAAAACATGGCCGCGGCTTCGGATGAGGAGGGCGCCCGTCCCATGGCATTGCGCATCCCGCCAATCGGAGAAGGCGAGGAAGCCGCCCGAGATCACGTGCGCCAGGGTCTTGCCGCCGGTGTGGGGGCCATCGTGGTGCCGCACATGGAATCCGCCGCGCAAGCCGCGGTGGCGGTGAGCGCCATGGGGCCTGACGCCTGGCCCGGCAATCCCGGAGGACACCTGGTCAGCATACTGATCGTGGAGGACAAGGTGGGTGTGGCGAACGTTCGCGAGATCCTGAGCACGCCCGGTGTGGGCGTCGTCTTTGCGGGGCCCGGGGATTTGAGGCGTGCATACGAAGGCGACATGGAGGCCGTCGAGAACGCGATTCAGACCATCCTTGCCGCCTGTAAGGAGTTCGATGTGCCGTGCGGAGTAACCGCGGGTGTGGACGACATCGCGGAGCGGCTCGAACAGGGGTTCCGCGTCATCATCGTGACGGAGCCCGAAGCCTTGGCCGTGGGTAGAGAAGCTGCAGGTCGAACGGGCGAGTGAGTAAACCCGTCGGCATCACAACCTCAACACACTTGGTGTCATCATGGTAAAGTCGGTCGTTTCGTTACTGATTACCTCCGTTGCGATGTCGCCGGTTCGTGTTTGGGCGCAGGAGGATGCGCCTCCCACACTTCCCGAACCCACACCGTCGCGCTGGGAAAGCCACCACTCCATCTCTGTAAACGGCGAGACGGTCGAGTACGATGCGGTTGTCGGAAGCACGATTCTTCGTGATACCGAAGCGAAAGCAACTGCCGAGCTGTTCTACACGGCGTACTTCCGCACGAACGGGGGTACCTCATCCACACGCCCGATCCTCTTTGCCTACAACGGCGGGCCCGGGTCGGCATCGTTCTGGTTGCACATGGGCATCATGGGACCCCGCCGCGTGATCACGCCCAACGTGGGACAGCAAGCGCCGCCGCCGTACCCCCTTGACGACAACGAATACACGCTGCTCGATAAGGCCGACATCGTGATGATCGACCCGGTGGGCACGGGGTTCAGCCGCCCCGCCGGTGAGGCGACGGGAGCCGACTTCTGGGGACTCGATGAGGACGCGCGGTCATTGACGCAGTTCATCCGCCGCTTCCTGAGCGAGTACAAGCGGTGGAACTCACCCCGCTACCTTCTTGGTGAGAGCTACGGAACAACGCGCTCGGCGGTGCTGGCCAGGCACCTGCAAGGCGCGAACATCGACCTGAACGGCATCGTGCTCGTGTCCGCCGTACTCGACTTCAACACGATTCTGTTCCCGCCGGGAGCGGCGATCCCCTATATCGTGAACGTGCCGTCGTACGCGGTGACCGCCGCGTATCTCGATGCGCTGCCCGGGGGGAAACCCGCCGACCTCGAGGCGTTCATGAAAGAGGTCGAGCATTGGGCCATGACGGACTACGCGACGACAATACTCGCCGGCGGAGCCGTGGACCCCCAACAGCGCAGTACCGTCATCGACCAGATGCATCGCTACACAGGGCTCAGCCGCGACTTCCTCGACAAGTCGGACTTGCGCGTGTCCGCTCCGGAGTTCGAGAAAGAGCTGTTGCGGGATCAACGTCTCGTGGTGGGACGGCTGGACGCCCGCTTCACGGGACCAACCGGCGATCAGTTGGAAACGACACCGTCCCACGACCCTCAGTCGTCGGCCATCAGCTCCGCGTACACCTCAGCATTCAACACCTACGTGCGCAACGAGCTGGGGTACGACGGCGACCGGGAGTACGTGCCGAGCGCCAGGGCTCGTCCGTGGAACTGGGATCGTGGGAACAATATCGGATTCGGGCTGGAGGGTATTCCGAACGTGGCACCCGATCTCGCAACCGCCATCGAACGAAATCCCAGACTCGAGGTGTTGCTTGTCAACGGGATCTACGATCTCGCTACGCCGTACTTCGCCGCTGTGTGGACGATGGACAACATGGGGTTGCCGCCCGACCTGCGCGATAACATTCAACGCGCGGACTTTGCGGCGGGACACATGATGTACGTCGAGCAGACACTGCTAACGCAATGGAAGCGAACGTTGGATGCGTTCATCGAGCGGACATCCGGGTCGGTGCTGATTCAGTAGGCTGACAGCGGGGCGCAGCGCGCCGACCGGATTGCGTCAACTCGGCTCAAGATCTTCATGAGATCCAGGATCGGCGTGAAATAGCTCGCACCACGCCGCAATCGAATGGTTATGGGGACATCACCCCGGCATTGTAGTCTGGGTGAGTGAACCACTCTTGCGCTCCCTCACCCGCCGAGCTTACGCTATGGGTATGGCCGCCCCAGTGTACTACACAGCAGATATGGTCCGGACCTTCCCGGACGACGGTAACCGCTACGAAACCGTCCACGGCGAGCTACTCGTGACGCCCTCGCCACGAGCCTGGCATCAGCTGGTCCTGGGCCGATTGCATGTTGCCCTGGCCAACTATCTCGAGAGTGAGTCGGTCGGCGTGGTCTTACAATCACCCGCCGATATCTCGTGGAGCGACGACACTCTGGTCCAACCCGATCTCTTCGTGGTGGACCTTTCCGAAGCACGCTCCCTCGATTGGAGTCGCATGAGGACGTTGTTGCTCGTGATTGAAGTGTTGAGCCCGAGCACGGCTCGACATGATCGCTTCAGCAAGCGACGTCTATACCAAGAGCAACAGATTCCACTCTATTGGATCGTGGACCCGGACCTGCAACGCGTGGAAATCTGGCGTCCGAACCTCGAGTTTCCTGAGTTGGAAGCGGGACGACTCACGTGGCAGACAGCGGCCGCCGAGATGCCCTTCACAGTCAACCTGATGGAGCTATTCAAGCCGATTTGAAACGGCGCGCTCCTGTGTTCGCCTAGCGAGATAGCTCTCCATTCAACTCCAAGTACACACGTTGAATCGCGCGCGGGCCCTGACTCGCGCGCAGGCTCCAACCTTCCAGATCACCAAACTGCGCCTGCTCTACCGCGTCCTCCACGCTCACGCCCGCGTCGTGCAACCGCTTCGCCTCCGCGATCACTTGCTCCACCGCTCGCCGGTGCGTCTCCAGCTCCTCTTCGAGAACCTCGGGTGACTCAACGAACCCGTGACCCGGAACGAAAACATCGACGTCCATGGCTTGCGCCCGTTCGATCATCGTCACCCACTCCGACGGGTAAGCCGAACGCATCGCAGGAAATATTCGATTGAGATATGCTTCGCTCATGAAGAGAATTCTCTCGGCGGGCAAGTAGACCACTAGGTCTCCACCGGTATGCGCGCGTCCCAAAAATCGTACGTGGATCTCTTTGTCGCCGAGCTGCAGTACTTTCTCGTCTTCGACGAGCTCGGTGGGAAGGATTACCGGAGGCGCGTCGGCCGATCGATTCGGATTGCCGGCGCTCTGTTCTAGGTTGGCCTTTGATGTGGGATGCGCGAGAAAGATCGCACCCTCCGGGAAAACTGCGTTCCCCGCGGTGTGATCTCCGTGATCGGAGCAAATCACGACGTGCGTGATCGGTTGGTCGGTAATGTCCGCGATCGCATCGACCATGCGCTGCGTCTCGGCGAGACTCCCCTGCCCGTCCGCGACCAACACGCCGGCGGATGTCACCACAAACAGGCTGACCGTGGTGAATTTTTCCTCCCCAGCCGATCGAAGCTCCTCGTAGGAATACACCCCGTCCGCCAGTTCTTGGACCCGCGGGAAGTCCTCATCGGTGAACCCACGCAAGTAAGGATCCGCGGTGCGGACGATCGGTTCGGCCTGGCAGCCGATTATGGCCAGCGACAGGCAAAGAAGGGCGGTAGGGCGTAATTGCATTGTGGCCTCCAGTTGATAGTGAGAAGTGAGACGTGAGACGTGAGACGGCCCCCCATCCCCACCCCCAAAAAGGGGACGGCCGGGTGGCCCTCTCACTTCTCACCTCTCACGTCTAACGCATATTGAAAGCACGCCCCTTGTTGCTACCATGGAGTCGACCAAGACCCAAGGACCACAACAAGGAGCGGCTCTCATGAAACTCACGACGAAGTATGTGGGGTTTGACGTCCATCAGGCAACCACGGTGGCCTCGGTGCGGGATGACAGCGGGCGGGTGCTCGCCCGGAGCGTCCTGGAGACGCACGGGCCGTCGCTCGTCGAGTTCCTTCGTGGCATGAGAGGGGCGCGGCACGTCGCCTTCGAGGTGGGAACGCAGTCGCAGTGGTTGCACGATCTGGTCGCGCCGCTCGCCGATCGCGTCGTCGTCTGTGATCCGCGTCAGGTGGCCCGCCAGGGCAACAAGGGCGATCAGGTCGATGCCGACCGGCTGTCCGAGTTGCTGCGGTTGGGCGGGCTGCGTCCGGTCTATCACGGCAGTGCGCATCGCGCCGACCTGAAGGAACTCACCCGCACCTACCGAAACCTGGTCGAAGACAGCACCCGCGTGATGCTCCGGATCAAAGCGCTGTTCCGCGCCCGCGCGATTCCGACCCCCGGCACGGGCGTGTATCAAACCAAGGCCCGTGTGCAGTGGCTCGAGCAACTCCCCGAGCGCGGGGTGCGGTTCCGGGCCGAGGTGCTCTACGCCGAACTCGATGTGCTGCGCGCGCTGCGTCCCAAGGCGAAGGGCGCGATGATCGCCGAGGGCAAGCGCGATCCGGCGTGGTCCGTACTGGGGGCAATCCCGTTCTACGGACCCGTGCGGGTCGCGCTGCTCCTGGCCACGATGGGAACGCCCTGGCGCTTTCGCACCAAACGGAATCTGTGGGCCTACGCGGGGCTGGCCGTGGTGACCTGGTCCAGTGCCGATCATACGTTCGTGGCGGGCCAGCCGGTCCGGCGCCGCCGCGCCCCGCTGACCCGGGGACTCAATCGCAATCACAACCGCGTACTGAAGGACGTGTTCAAAGGTGCGGCGACCGCTGCCGCATCGCGGCCTGGTCCGCTCCAGGACTTTTACCAAGCCTTAGTGGCCCGCGGGCTGCGCCCGGAGTTGGCACGCCTGACGCTCGCCCGCAAGATCGCCGCGCTCACGCTACGTCTGTGGAAGACAGGAGCGTCCTATGATCCGACGCAGTTGACGCGACAATCGTCCTAGTTCCTGAGGCGCTGGTGCGGGTGCGTTTACCTCGTCCACGGCTCCAGGATCCAGGACATCGGTGTGGGGGACAGTCTCGACAGAGCCGTCTGCCCGGCCAGCAGTCACGCCGAGGCACTCGTCTAACTCTAGGCCCCCTCGCAGAACCAGAAGAAGCGTCAGGCCGGCTCCGTGCCGAGTCTCAGATAGAACTATGGTTCGCCTCGCGCGACCAACGACGCTTGCATGTGTTCCGTCGGATCGGGAGACGAATTGAGGTGAATGATGCCGAAGAAGACTGCCCGGCGTACCCGGAAGCACCGGAAGTCGCCCTCAAAAAAGGTGGGGCTGATTGCCAGGAAAAAGAACGCCGACCAATCAGCGCAGACGAAGTCTGCCCTTGACAATCGCTTTCATAGAACAGGCTGCTGACCCTGGGGCTCCGGAGGGCAGGAACACCGGGTGCAGGACCGCTCGAGCGTGTGGATATCCCGGCCGCTTCGTCTTCACGCAACCGTCGGCTCTGCGATCGTGACCTCATCTTCCGCCGGCTTCACTCCGAGCCACAACAAGCCGCCCGCCAGGCTCACCGCGGCGCCAAGCCCAATCGCCCACCGCCAGCCGAACGTCATGCCTACCCATGGAGTCGCAATCGGGGCGATGAAGCCACCGAGGTTGGCCCCGGTGTTCATGATGCCCCCCGCTGTGGCTCCGCGCGCTTTGCCCAGTTCGATCGCCGTGGCCCAGCACGGTGCTTCGGCGGCCGTCGTGGCGAACACCCCGAGGCTGAACCAGATCATCACCCAGAGGGGTGCCTCCGCGGTAACGCCGACCACGAGCAAGATTGCGCCGGCGATCATGCCGACCACAGGCACGGTGGCCCGGCCGCGGCGCGCTCCCCATCGGGCGACGAGTCGATCACTGAGCCACCCGCCGGAGATCACTCCGCCGGCCATGGCGAGCGTGACGATGGTCGAGTAGAGTCGGCTCGTCTCAGTCCCAATCTGCAAGACGTTGTCGAAGTAGTAGTGCATCCAGTAGAAAAAAAGGTACTCAAAGTAGCCAACCGCGGTGTACGCAAGGGTAACGAAGAGTACGCTGCGATTGCGCAACAGAGCGAGCCACTCGGCGCGCGAGGTTCTTGCGGGTGTCGGGGAGCGGTGTCCCGCCGGCATATCCGCTGCGAAGGTGATCCACAGCGCTCCCACCACGAGGGTAACACCCGCGGTGATCATGAACGCGACCGGCCAGTCGACGCGGTCGATCAACGCACCGAAGACGTAATATGTCAGAGCGATCCCCAGGAATGCCGCGCCGAGTGTGAGTCCGTTCACCAGCGATCGGCGGTGCATGGGAATCCAGTCTGCGACGCTGCGCGCCGTTGAGGGGTGTAATGGCGCTGACAGCATTCCCATTACCCCGCGCACCACGAGCAGCGTGACTACCACATGCGCGGCCCCCACTGTGAGGCCGACGGCGCCGGTGGCCACACTTCCGGCAGCGAGACCGACGGCCATCACGCCGAGGGCGAGCCAGGTCCCGAACCGGTCAGCGAGGAGGCCGGCGGGAATCATGGCGATGGCGTAGGTGAAGAGGAACGCTGAATACACGACACCCATACGGGTCGGATCGATACCGTACTGATCCATCATGCGCTCGCTGCCGGCTACCGAGATCGCGATGCGATTGAAGTGGCCCAGGAACGTCAGCGCCATGAGCAACAGAACGACGACGACGACCGATCCCTTTCTTCCCCTCATGGAGCTTCCCGCACCCTCATCGGCCGGAGAACTCCGGCCGCCGTCGCTCGGCGAAGGCTGTCGGTCCCTCCATGAAAGCCGCTGTCTCCATCGATTGGCGCATGTAGCGGTCGTTGATCGTCCACGCCTCATCCTCGGGCCGGTCCAAGGTCTCCGCGATGAGGCGCTTCATGATGCTCATCGAGACGATCGAGTTCGTCGCGATGGTTTGCGCGATTTCGAGCGTCGCCGGAGTCAACTGCTCGCGCGGCACCACGTGGTTGACCAGGCCAGCCTCGTACGCTCGCTGCGCGCTGATCGGTCTCCCCGTCATGAGCATCTCCCGAGCGAGGGGCAGCGGCACCCACTTGGGCAGCCGGAAGCAACCGCCCGCGTCCGCAATCGGTCCGAGGGTCGCTTCGTTGAAGCCGAGTTTGGCATCCTCTGCCGCGATGATGAAGTCGCACGAGAGCGCCAGCTCGAGCCCGCCCGCCAGCGCATAACCATGCACGGCGGCGATGAGAGGTTTGGGAAAGAACCGCTTCCCGATTCCGGCCCAGCCGGTTTTTTCGAAGATGACCTTGGCGATCAGCGCGGGGCCCTGGCGGGCGAGCGCTTTGAGGTCGAGACCAGTGCTGAACGACGGCCCTGCCCCGCGGAGGATGACGACCCGCACTTCCTCGTCCCCCTCGAGCTCGTCGAAGAGGTCGTTCAGTTCCCGCGCAGTCTCAGCGTCAATGCAGTTGTGGACGCGCGGCCGGTTGATCGTCACGATCTCGACCGCGCCCTGTCGTTCCCGCAGTACCAGCGGCTCCATCTCAGGACCTTTCTCCGTTGAGGTTTCCATCACGCGAGGCTCTGGGCCCCGAGCCGACGCGCCAGCTCCCAGGCCCGCTCGGCAATGGGGGCCGCTTGCGCACTCATGACGAGCGCATGCTGACTGGCGGCCGTACCGGCCCGGGCCCTCGCCCGCACGCCAAAGAGGATCGCGGCGAACCGGAACATGTTGTAGACGATGTAATGATCCCAGTGTTCGACGCCGGGTCGCCCCGTGCGCGCGCAATAGGCGGCCACATACTCTTCCTCAGTCGGCAGGCCCAACGCGGCTCGATCTCCACCTTCCAGGCTCCCGAATGCTCCGGCGGGCATGCGCCATTGCATGCATTGATAGCTCAAGTCCGCCAGCGGATGGCCGAGCGTGGAAAGCTCCCAGTCGATGACCGCGAGAACCCTCGGCTCCGTCGGATGGAAGATGGCGTTATCCACCCGGTAGTCGCCGTGGATGACGCAGGTCTCCGCCGGGGCGCGAGGCATCGCGTCCGGCAACCATTCGATGAGGCCTCGCATTGCGGGGTGCAGCTCGGATTCCGACTGGGTGTATTGTTCTGACCAACGGGAGATCTGCCGCTGGAAATAGTCCCCGTGCGGTCCGAAGTCCGCGAGCCCGATGGTGGCATAGTCCACGCTATGTAGCTTGGCGAGCGTCTGATTCATCGCGTCATACACGAGGGTACGTTCCGGAAAGCGAACTTGGGGCAGCGTCGGATCCCAGAACACGCGCCCGTCGACGAATTCCATGATGTAGAATGCGGTGCCGATCACCGCGTCGTCTTCGCACAGGAGAAGAGGGCGAGCCACGGGCAGCCTCAAGCCGTGGAGGGCGCGGGTCACCCGATATTCGCGGTCCACGGCGTGCGCCGATTTGAGGAGCCGACCGGGCGGGCGACGCCGGAGGACGTACTTCCCGCTCGTGGTGTGGAGCAGGTACGTCGGGTTCGATTGTCCGCCCCGGAACTCTTGCAAGGACCGGATGTTGGGGAAGCCGTCGATGTGCTCGGCGAGATAGCGTTGCAGCGCCCGAACATCGAAACCGTGTCCCTCCCGAACCTCGCCAGCGCCGACAAACCGCTCGGAAGCCCGGTTCATTCCTGCTCCTTTCTGGAGTCGGCCGGAATGTGGCCCGCATGGTCTAACCCACGAGCTCCGCGATCGTGAAGCCGCCGTCCACCACGAGGGTCTGTCCCGTCACGAACGCCGCGGCCGGCGACGCGAGGAACACCGCGACGGCGGCGACGTCGTCGGTTGTGCCGATTCGCTCGAGCGGCGTGTGATCCTCGACGAACTGCCTGATGGTCGTGCTTTCCCATAGCGCGCGTGCCATATCCGTTTTGATCAGGCCGGGAGCGATGGAATTTGCCCGGACATTCCGCGCTCCCCACTCTACCGCCAGATTCCGGACCAGCTGCGAGTTTGCCGCCTTGGATATATTGTAGACCCCGATCGTCTTGCTGCCAACCTTCTCACCGATGCTCGAGATCACAATGACAGAGCCGCTGGCGCGATCAGCCATCCGTGGCACCACCATGTTACTGAGCCAGAATGTGCTCCGGAGATTCGCGGCCATCGTCTTTTCATAGGCCGCGTCGCTCATGTCCGCCATTGGGCCGTAATGCGGGTTGGTGGCAGCGTTGCAGACCAAAATGTCAATCCGGCCGTACGTCGAGTCGGCACGCTCAACGAGGCGCTCGAGTTGGTCCTTGTGCGACACGTTGCAGGCGACCGCTAGTGCCCGTCCCCCCTGGGTCTCGATGTCGCGAACGACTTGCTCGCACAACTTGAGCTTGCGGCTCGACACCACGACCGCCGCTCCCGCGTCGGCCATGGCGCACGCTATAGCGCGCCCGATGCCACGACTCGACCCCGTCACCAGCGCGACTTGCCCGTCGAGCCGGAATGGGTTCATAGTTTACCTCCGCGCTTTCGCGACCACGGCCGGCCTTGGCCGTGCAGTGACCCGCTTGCGACTCAAGGCTCCTGGGCGTCCCAGGTCGCCGCGTCTAGGTTCTTGACCTCGTCTGTCTTCAGCTTGCCCAAGTCCGTTTTCGGGAGCGCGTCGCGGATCTCGATGAACCGCGGCACCATGAACGCGGCCATGCGTTCCGCTGCGAACGCGTGAAGGTCCGGCTCGGTGAGCAGGGCCCCAGGCTTCCGCGCGACCACAACCTTGATCTCCTCTTCGCCGAGCGACGAAGGCACGCCGACGGCGGCGCATTCCGCGACGTCAGGGTGCTTCAACAACATCGCCTCAACTTCCACGGCGGAGATATTCTCTCCCCGCCGCCGAATCGCGCTCTTCAGGCGGCCCAGGAAGTAGAGGAAGCCCTGTTCATCCATTCGGCCGAGGTCGCCGGTGTGGAACCACAATCCGCGATATGCCTCCAGCTCCGCGCTCGGGTCATCCTCGTAGCCGATCATCATGATGCCAGGGACGCGCGGTCGGAGCACGATTTCGCCGCGGCAGCCCGGAGGCAGGCGGAAGCCGCGGTCATCGACAATCGCGACTTGAAAGTCGTCCGAGGGAAAGCCGCATGAGCCCGGGGGGGTGGCGACATCAGGCCGCGGCAGGGTCACCGGCTCGGCCTCGGTCATCCCGTACTGATCCGCGACCGTGAACCCAAAGCGCTGCTCGAAGCGCTCGTGCAGCTCCGTCGGAATGCCCGCGATAATGCCGGTGCAGAGGGTGTTGTCCGCGTCGCCGGACGACTCGGGCAGCGACCAAAGCATGTGGAGAATCGCGGCGAATCCACAAATCACCGTCGCCTTCACCTCGGCTACTTGCTTGAAGAACTGGCTCCGCGAAAACGTCGGGAATAGCGCCACCGTGCCGCCGGCGATGACGGCGCCCATGGTCATGTGCAACTGACCGCCCAGGTGATACAGCGGAAGCCAATTGTGAAAGACATCTTCGGGACCACAGCCGTACGCGTCCACCAGACGGGCCGCGCCGCGGCAGTACTGGTTGTGGGGAACCATGACTGCCTTCGACCGCCCCGTGGTCCCCGACGTGTAGAGCACACTGGCAATGGCCGTTGGATCGGATCGGTGTGCCTCGCCGGCCGGCGTCTCCATGGCCCGTTGGAACGGGACAGTGCAGACCCCGGCGATTGAGATCCGCTCACTGTCACCATCGGTGAGGACAACGGTGTCGATGCCGAGCGCCTTCAGGTCTGGCAGGTCCGCTACCGCGGTGGGTTCTGTCAACAGGATGCTGGCCTTCGACCGAGCCAACATGTCCACCAGGAGCTCTCCCTTATGATTTCGGTTGATCGCCACTGACGTCGTCCCGTTCCACACCGACCCCAGCCAACCCCAGAGCGCCTCGGGTCGGTTGCTGAGATACGTCACGACTCGGGGTCGCTCTGGCGGACGCAGGTGGGCATCGAGGAAGCCGCTGAACCGCCGGATCTCTGCTAGACCCTGTGCATAGGTCCACTGCCGCCGGTTCCAGTATAGAAACACCTGGTCCGGACTTGCTTTGGCGCGCGCCGCCAGCACCTCGGGAATCGTCGAGTGCTCGGCTCCGACGAGCCGTGTTAGGCTCTCGACAGCTCTCACTGGGTAGCGTCGCTCTGGTCCGGTTGGCTGGGATTCGACGGATTTGCCAGCAAGACTACCGATTCGATCGTCCAGCCGAATGCGATTCGAGTGCGCAGAACTCAATTACCATGGCAGGTTTACTTTATCGTGCTCTTTCTCATTTTTAATTCTGGATGCGCCAGAAACCCGAACGCACCCAATCTATCATTAATTGTCACGACTACGACTTGTTTTTGCTCAGCCAAACGGGTCCGTAAGACAATCTTCGCTACCGATTACCCTTACGGTAACGGGCTCAGAATCTGGTTATGCAGTCTCTCTTTAAAGATAGTCTCTCAGGCTGCATACAGGATGGGCCAAAGTCGCGAGTATCTCGAATCCCATGCCATGGCGAAACCGCTTCAGGTGCGCGCCATCGTCTCTCGCCCACAGGAGGTGCTGCATATGGAACCCCTGCGAGGTGCCGTTCGCGCGCATCGCCTCGACCCGCCCGGCGGGCTCGCGCCACAGCCGGTTCCACCTCGGCCTAGACTGTTGCCGCCGACGCCCCGGATGGCTGGTTCGGGGCTGTCTGGGGTGCCCGGCAACGCCAGTGACCGTCCCGCAGGCCGGCGATCAGGGGTTGCCAGATGCGCCAACTACCTAAACCTTATGTCCTTGGTGACGGTGCGGGCCCGGCCGGCTTTCGGTTGCGAAGCCTGGCTCAGACCTACCTTTCCAGACATCAAGAGGTGCCACGTGTCGACTTTGGGTCTTCCGCGGCTCAACACCGCTATCGCCGCATTGGCCCTCGCGCTGCCGGCCAGCGCGTGGAGTCAGGAGTGGGACGTCGAGCGTTCTCACGCTCCGGAAACCACGGTCTTGGACTATATGGCGACCGAGGGCACCTGGATCAGCCTGGACGTGTCGCCCGATGGCCAGACGATCGTGTTCGATCTCTTGGGACACATCTACCAGATGCCGGCCCGGGGTGGAGACGCGACGGCGCTCACCACGGGGCGCTCGTGGAACATGTTTCCGCAATACAGTCCCGATGGGACGCAAATCGCGTTCACGTCGGACCGGAGCGGGAGTGATGATCTCTGGGTCTTGGATCGAGCCACCGGCGATTTGGAGAATGTCTCGAAGAGCGACCTCGTGGTCTTTCGGGGCACGTGGTCTGCTGACGGCCGCCACCTCTACGCCGCCGTCTTCACGGACGGCTCTCATAACAGGGTCTATCAGTTTCATGTTCGCGGCAGCAAACAGCAGCTGCTCGACCTGGGGGTGTTTCGAACCTCGTCAGGTCCAGGTGGGGGACCAGCCAACGTGTTCAGGGAGCATGCGGCCCGTCAGAAACTGTTCTACGAGCACAACGACGGCGACCTGTACGCGAGTGGAGCCCGGATCAAGACATATGATCTGCGCACGGGAACGGTCGATGTGTACCTGGACCGCCCGGGGGGTGCCATGAATCCGGCCCTCTCGCCCGATGGCCGATACCTGGCATATGTGCACCGGGACGATCTCCAGTCCCAGCTCATCCTCCACGACCTGGAGACGTTCCAGGAGCGGGTGCTGGCCCCGCTCGACCGGGATCGGCAAGTGTTCAGAGTCTATCATCACGGAACTTACCCGACGATGGCCTGGCACCCGAGCGGGGCGGAGGTGCTCGTTGCCATCGGGGGAAAGATCCGCGCCGTCAACGTGGAGTCGAGAGACATACGTACCATCCCCTTCCGGGCTCGAGTGCATCGGGAACTCGACAAAACGATTCTGTTCCCGGTACCGATTCCCGAGGGGCCGACGCAAACGCGGGCGCATCGCTGGGCTCAGCGCACCGATCAGGGGATGCTGTTTGAAACGCTGGGCGATCTGTATCTGAAATCTGGGAACGAGATCCGGAACCTGACAAGGTCGGCGGCACACGAGACCAGTCCCGCGTACCACCCGCCTACCCGAACGCTCTACTACGCGTCGTGGAGCGACGATGAGATGGGGGCAATCTACGCGCTCCCGCTTCCCGAGGGCCGTCCGCGGAAGTTGACATCCACGCCGACTCAGTACGGAGCGTTATCCGTATCACCCGACGGTCGGTCGGTCGCGTTTGTCCGCGGGGCGGGCGCGCTCCGGATGGGCGGACGCCTCGAAGGACAGACCGAATTCGAGCTGGTGGTCATTGGGCCGGATGGGAAAGAGCAAAAGGTGACGGACGTCTCCTTGAGCGCGAACCGGCGAGCCAGGTATCCACCCATGACGTCGTTCGACCCGCATGGTGATCGAGTCTACTTCCAGGAGTTCGTGGGCGACACGTTGATGTTGAAGAAGATTCGACTCGACGGTCTGGAGGAGATGACGCTCTATCGGTTTCCGCATGGCATCGGCGCCGCCATCTCGCCCGATGCCCGGTGGATTGCGTTTCACGAATACAGCCGTACCTACGTCACCCCGTTCGACTTTGCCGGCAAGGCGGTCACAATCAGTGCGGAGGACAAGCAGGGGTTCAATAGGCGGGTCGATGCCGAAGCAGACGGACTGTTCTTCTCGTGGGCGGCCAGCAGCGACACGCTCTACTGGACGCGCGGAGGAAATTTCTACGAAAAATCTCTCGATGACGTCTTAGCAGGACAGCGCCCGGCCCACGGGATCGACGTCTCCGTTCCATTCCAGGTCGATGTTCCGTTTTCGACCGTCGCCTTCACCGGTGTACGGGTGATCACCATGAACGCCGGCCGCGAGGTGATGGAGAACGCCACCGTGCTCGTGCGCCGGAATCGGATCGAGGCAATCGGGCCTGCCGTCCGCATCCCATCGGACGCCAGGGTCTACGACCTTCCCGGCCATACCGTGATGCCCGGGATCGTCGACGTGCACGCCCACTACAACAGCAGCATTTCCGGCCTCAATGTCCTGCAACAGCGAATCGCCAGGCTGCACGCGGCCCTCGCGCACGGCGTGACCACCATGTACGAAGTGGCGGGCTCCAATCGGAAGGACGCCTGGGTGTCGGACATGCTCCGGCAGGGAGCGATGACGGGACCCCGGCTGTTCACGGTGGGCTCGCTGATCTACGGCGCGAGGGAGTTCAGACCCAAGCAGTACCGGGCGATTCAGTCAATCGATGACGCCCGCGAACACGTGCGCTTCAACAAGGCGCACGGGGCCACCGCGCTCAAGGACTACCTCACGCGCACGCGCAAGGTCCGTCACATGCTGGCAACAGCCGCCCGGGAAGAGGGTCTGAACCTGGTGGTGGAACCGAGCGGGGATGCCCAGAGCAACTTCACCCGCCTGATCGATGGCGCGACGGGCATCGCGCACGGCATGGGATATACTCCGCTCTTCGAGGACGTGGTGCGGATCCACGCGGCCGCCGAGACGGGGATCACGCCGACCCTGGTGGTGACGCTGGACGGCCCGTATGGTGAAACGTTCTTTTACCTGTCGGAACGGTTGTGGGAAAACCCAAAGCTCCTGAACTTCGCGACGCGCGACGAGCTCATCGCCCGCACCCGGCGTTCGACGCACTACTGGCCGGACGATCAGTTCGCGCCGAAGCTCGCCGCCAACCTCAAGCGGCTGCACGACGCGGGCGTGCGGATCCAGCTCGGCGCCCATGGGCAGATGCTGGGACTCGATGCGCACTGGGAGATGGAGCTGTTCACCCAGGGCGGTTTCAGCCCGATGGAAACGATTCAGATCGCCACCATCAACGGGGCGCGTCATACCGGACTGGATCACGCGCTCGGGTCGATCGAGGTGGGCAAGCTGGCCGATCTAGTTGTGCTCCGCGACAATCCTCTGGTGAACATTCGGAACACGCGATCGGTCGTCTATGTGATGAAGAACGGCGTCGTATACAGCGGTGACGACGCCGCTCGAGTCTACCCGGATCCACGGCCGGCGGCCCGCATGTATTTCCAGCTCGCGCGATAGCGTCATCGGACGCTAATGTGGCGAGAGGCTGAGAGGCTCGAAACACGAAAGTCGGCCGACGTGTCCGAAACCTAGCCCGACAATGAAATCACGAGGAGCATCGCTCCTCGTGGGGAGAAGTCCACATGGCCAAAGAGATGATCGTTCCTGATCTTGACCGCAAGCCCGCGGGTTTCGCGCCCGCAACCAAGCTCGGCAGTGCGATCCCTGGCAAGCGAGTGCAGAGCGTAAGGAATGGAGGCGCGGAAAGCATGCGACGACATGACGACAGCTGCCCAGCAGTTGCAGCAGTGACGAGCGTGATACGCAGGCACCTATTTGGTTTGACCGTGGTAGCAGTTGGAAGCTCCTGGAGCGTGGCGGATGCCCAAGAGCTCTCCAAACGAGAACAGATGTATCAGGCCTATCTAGACCTGCCCAGCCTGATCCAAGGCGGCGATCTCACGGCGCACTGGATGGCGGACGGCAGTCGTTTCTGGTACGCCGTGCGGGGGGCGGACTCGGTTGGGGTGTATCTAGTCGACCCGGGAGCTAACACCCAGTCAGCATTTTTCGATACCGGGCGTCTGCGCCAGGCCCTGACCGAGTCATTGGGCCACGAACCGCCCTATCGGGGCGTGCCGTTCGAGTCGTTTACGCTGGAAGACGACGACGGCGTGGTCCGGTTCACACTTGAGGGTGGGGAGTTTCGGCTGGATCGTGAGAGCTACGAGGTGACTCGAATTCCTCCCCAATCGGCCCGTGAGCGGGCGCGGACCACGCCGCGCCGGGTGCGCGAGAGCTTTCCGGAGACGGCGCCGGACGTGTACGAGCTCCCGTCCCCGGACGGGCAGTGGTTTCTCGCGGAGAAGAACTACAACCTCTGGCTCCGCTCGACCTACGACGGCAGGGAGGAGCCGCTGACCACGGACGGGACCGAGGACGACGCGTGGGAGATCGCCGGTGGACGGCTGAACACTGTGCGGGGGGGAGCCGCGGCCAAGTGGTCGCCCAACAGCTGGAAAGTGGTGACCATCAAGTCGAATCAGGAGGGTGTGCCGTGGTTCCCAGTCGTGCACTGGCTCAAGACCACCGAAGAGGTGGAGTGGCAGCGCTTCACCAAGGCGGGACAGCCCTTGCCACAAACGTCGCTTTATATCGTGGACATCTCGTCCAAACGGCAGGTCAAGATCGACACGGGTCAGGACCTGGATCAGTACTTCGGGATCATCGGGTGGTTGGCTGACGGGTCTGAAGTATTGTTCCTCCGGATGAACCGGGTGTTCCAGCGGCTGGACGTGATGGCCGCGAATCCGGAGACGGGCGAGTCGCGGATCGTCCTTACCGAAACGCAGCCCACCTTCATCAAGGGGATTGCCGGCAACCCCGGATGGGGCGACCTGTTCACGCTTCTACCGCAGTCGAATCGATTTCTCTGGATCTCCGAGCGGGACGGCTGGGACCACCTCTACCTTTATGATTTGAACGGCAATCTGATCCGCCGGTTAACGGAGGGAGCCTGGCCAGTGTTGAGAGTGGCCGCGGTGGATGCGGCGAACGGCTGGGTGTATTTCACGGGCCACGCAGAAGAGCGGGTGTATGACACGCATGTCTACCGCGTGGGGCTGGACGGCAAGGGATTCGAGCGGCTCACTCACGAAGAGGGGCAGCATGCCGCGCAGTTCACCCCGTCCAAGCAGTTCTTTCTCGATCGACACTCCAACCTGACGCGACCGCCCCGGGTGGATTTGCGGGCGGCGGACGGAACGATGATCCGCACGGTGGCGGAGGCGGACATCAGCGAGCTGGAGGCAATCGGGTGGCATCCACCGGAGGAGTTCGTGGTGAAGGCGGTGGACGACAAGACCGATTTGTGGGGCGTGATGTACCGGCCATACGACTTCGACCCGACGAAGCGGTATCCCGTGGTCGACTTCCTCTACAACGGCCCGCAGACCACCATGGTGCAGCGAAAGTTCGTGAGTGGCTGGCCCCATTATGGTGCCGCGGCTTTATCGCACCTGGGCTTCATCGTGTTCAGTGTGGACGGTCGCGGCACCACGGAGCGCGGCAAGGCCTTTCAGGACGTGGTCTACAAGAATTTCGGGCGGAATGAGATCCCGGATCATGTCGCCACGCTGAAGCAACTGGCTGCGGAGCGGCCCTACATGGACTTGAGTCGGGTGGGGATCTACGGCGGCTCCTGGGGTGGATACATGACGATTCGAGCGATGGTGCTGGCGCCGGATGTGTACGCTGCCGGCGTCGCTACGTATCCCGTTGCCGACCTCTATCACTGGGCCAGTCCCATCGAGCCCTACATGGGCTTGCCTCAGGTGAATCGGGAGGAGTACGAGTACGGCTCGAGTCTCCGCCTCGCTGACCGCATCAAGGGGAGACTGCTGTTGGTCCATGGCACGAGCGACGTCAACGCCCACTTCGGGGCGACCATGAAGATGGTCGAAGCGCTGACGCGGGCGGGAAAGCCCTACGATCTCGTGGTCTTCCCCGAAGCGAATCACGGCTATCGAGGGGCCACCCAGCGCTACTGGCATCAAGCCATTCGACGGCACTTCGAGGAGCAACTGGAACCCTATCGTCACGTCGCCACGTCGAGCGGCAGCCGGAGCGAGGGCGGCCTTCCCTCGGTCAGTCCTCCCGAGTCTTCTCCTGGGCGATGAACCAGGCGATGTGCCGCTCGAGGATGGCCAGCGGCATGGCGCCGCTTCATATTGCGGCGTCGTGGAAGCGACGCACATCGATTTGCTCGCCCAGGTCTGCCCGCCGATGTCGGAGACGACAGAGCTGCCGTCTCTGGTCCCGGGAGGGACACGGTCGGCGCACCCCAAACCGAATGGGCGTCAAGCCTAGCGAGACCCGAGCGGCCGTCAGCATCTTCCATCGCGAAATGCCCATGTACGCAACTGCGAGTGCCGCGGTTGCAGAGGGGGGATGGTCGTTCTCGCTGAGGCAGGGGAGACGCGCGCTGCATCTGATCGCTCAGGGGGTAATATGAGGACCCGAGGCGCTCGCGCTACCGGCGCATCGAGTACCCAGACCCCTCTACCATGACGGCCCGCGGGCGGATAGCGCTTGGGCTTGCAGCCCCGGTATTCCTGGGCGTTGCGATCCGCCATTGCACTGGCACGCGACCCCTGCCGCCACCGGCACCGGTGGCAGCGGAATCCGAGCCCTCGCCCGCCGACTTCGTGGGGGCGGCGGCCTGTGCGGAATGCCATGTCGACCAGTACCAGGCCTGGCTCGGGTCGACCCACGGCCGGGCCGGCGGTCCCCCCTCCCCTGAGACCGCCATCGCTCCCTTTGACGGCGCGCCCATTCGTTTCAGGGACGCCGTGGTCGTGCCGCACGTCGACAGCGTCGGCCAGTACGTGTTCTCGGTCAGACTGGACAACGGCCGCAGCACCGAGTTCCCCGTGATGGGATTCGTGGGGGGAGGGCACATGGTGGGAGGTGGCACCCAGGGCTCGGTATCGATCTTCCCAGATGGCACGATTCGGTTTCTCCCCTTCGACTACGCACGAGCCGAGGCGGTGTGGTTCTGTGCCGCGGAGGGGCCGGCCGGAGAGGACACCCGCGGCCAAGGACACTTCGTGCCGATCACCGAAGACTTGTCCATCGAGGATTGCCACGATTGGCCCCCGAGCCGCGTGCTCGGCGCCGATGCCCCGATGAGCAACTGCCAGCAATGTCACGGCAGCCAAATCTTGATTCGGTACAATCCCGAAGGCGAGGCGTACGAAACGAGAATTCACAGCTTGGCGATCAACTGTGAGTCATGCCATGGCCCCGGACGCCGACATGCGGAACTGGCGCATGCCGGCATGCTGGAGGACTCGGTGGACATAGCGATCGCCGCGCTGGGGACGGTGGACAAGGACGCGTCTCTCCAAGTGTGCTTCCAGTGCCATGCGCTGAAGGGCGGGCTGGCGCCCGCATATCTTCCGGGCAACTCCTTCCTGGAGCACTTCTCTCTCAAGATCTGGATGATCGGTCAGCAAGCGTACGAACCAGACGGGCGCATTCGAACGTTCGGCTACCAACAGAACCATCTGTACAGCGATTGCTACTTGAACGGATCCATGACCTGCGTCGACTGCCACGATCCGCACTCGCAGCAGTACCGTGATGTCTTCGGCAACGTCTTGGATGGGCGGTTCTCCGACGGGCAGTGCGTGGGTTGCCATGCGAGCAAGGCTTCGGATATCTCCCGGCACACGCACCATGCACCCGGATCCCCCGGCAGCCGATGCGTGGCGTGTCACATGCCGTACCTGCAGCAGCGCGCCGTTGGCACCGCGATCCGTTATGCCCGCTCCGACCACACGATTCCTATCCCCCGTCCCCTCCACGACAGGGGCCTGGGTCTCGAGGCAGCCTGTGAACAATGTCATCGGGACCGCGACGTGGAGGACTTGGACGCGAGCGTGCGCGCGTGGTACGGAGAGCTCAAGCCGCTCAAGGAGATAGTGCAAGCATTGGTGCTCGCCGAGTCAGGGGCAATCCGTCCGGACCTCCTGCTCGATCCGGCAGCCAACCACCCTCAGGCGCAGGCGTACGCCTTGGTTCGGGTACTGAAGGGTCACTTGAGGCCGGACATGCCGGAGCGCGAGCCTCAAACCATCGCGATGTTAAGGGAATTGATGCGTCACCGGGACCTGGACGTGCGGGCGCTGGCTGCCGCGAGCCTGCATTACGCATGGGGAGGTGAGCGGGATGTCCGGCGTTTTCTCATCGGCGAGCTGCAACGTTTGGGAGATCAGGACGTGTTGGTTCGCAGGCGATGGGCGTCGGCGCTGGCGCTGGTGGCGGGGCAACTGGCAGACATCCGCGCAGGCGCGGGCTCGGCTCCCGACGCAGCTGCCGTCCAAGCCTCCATCCGAACGTATCAGAAGGCCATCGAGGCTTATCCGGACGATCCCCACATTCTGAGCGACCTCGCCCGGCGGTACAGCTACGTGGGTGACCACGAGGCGGCCGTCGAGTACTTCGGGCGATCGCTAGCCGTCGATCCCAACCAACCGCTGGTGCGATTGGACCTTCGTGTGGCCGAGGCCAACCTCCGGAAGAGTGAGGAATCACCGTGAGGATGCATTCGGCATGGTGATGATCTCTACGAGATGGTGCCAGGCGGTGCTGACTGCATTGCTGGCAAGCTCCTCACCAACGGTCGCGGCCTGGGCCCAGCGAGCCACGGTTGATGCAGACAGCGTTCGCTCGTTCCACCCTGACTCGTTATCGGCCTTCGCCCGGGCCAAGGCGGTGCGCCTGCTCCGCGACCGGCTCCCCTGCCTTGGCTGCCATCGGCTGGAGGGTGAAGGGGGGATCATCGCACCCGATCTTTCCGATGTCGGCGCCCGCAGAGAGGCTGGCTACATCTACGCTATGATTCGCGATCCGAAGGCCAGGTTCCCGGGCACCGTTATGCCCAAGATTGCCATGCGCGAGGATGAGCGGCGCCTCATCACCAATTATCTGGTACAGTCCTCGGGCCAGCTCGATACGTCCCCCTCGCCCATTCCGACGAGTGCGGAAGGAGACCCCCCCGAGATGCCAACCGATGGCGCTCAGCTGTACTCCCATTACTGTGCAGGCTGCCATGGCCCGACCGGCCGCGGCGACGGATACAACGCCTCCCATTTACCCGTTCCGGCTACGTCGCACGCGGACTCCGCTTACATGAGCACGCGCCCCGACGATACCCTCTTCGACGGTATCTTCGCGGGCGGGCGGATCCTCAATCGCAGTCATCGCATGCCGGGCTTCGGCCAAACCTTGACTACGGCCGAGATCTGGGCGCTGGTTGGACATCTCCGCACCCTATGTAGGTGTGAGGGACCAGCCTGGTCGAGGGATGGGAGGCGATCACCATGGCGCGCTCTGCGGTGACCGCGCGTTTTGGGCCAACTACGTCGACCTTAGTCCTTGGTGACGGGGCGGGCCCCCGACTCCCGTCGCCGCGACGCCTGCGGCGGCGTCCATCAAGAAGGCTCTGCGATTACGTGCCATGACGAATTCCCCCCTCAAACCAATATTCGCTGAGGAACGGGAAGCGAGCGAGTGGCCGTCCCTCGGTCAGTCTTGCCGAGTCTTCTCCTGTGCGATGAACCAAGCGATGTGCCGCTCGAGGATGGCCAGCGGCATGGCGCCGCTTCCTATCGCGGCGTCGTGGAAGCGACGCACATCGAATCGCTCGCCCAGCTCCTCCTCGGCCTGACGCCGAAGGCGAAGGAAGGTCTCCCGCCCCATCCGATAGGCCAGCGCCTGTGCGGGCATGTCCGTCGAGTAGCGTAGCGTTTCGCTGGCGATCTGGACCTCGGACTCCATGGTGTGATCCTTCATGAAGGCGAGTGCCTTTGCGCGCGGCCAGCCGTAGTAGTTCATCCCCGTATCCACCACCAGCCTGACGGCGAAGAATGCGTCGAACACCAACCTGCCATAGAGGTCGTAGAGATCCTGATACATCCCCATTTCGCGAGCGACCACCGAAGAGGAATACTCTCCCCAACCCTCGCCGAAGCCGGAGTAATAACCTCGCCGGCGGAACTCCGGGACCGCCTCGTTCTCCAAGGCCAGGTTGATTTGAAAGTGGTGTCCCGGAACCAGCTCGTGATACGTCAGCCCGGCACTGGAGAGGAGCGATCGCCTCTCGAGCTCAGAACCGTTGAAGAGATAGTGGCCCATGGAATCGCTGTCGGTGGGCCGTTGGTAGTAACCGTACGTCATGGTGCCCTCGAGAGCCGGATCGAGACGCCGCACATCGCCCTTGGCCCTGGGACTCCGCAGGAAATATTGGTCGACCATTGGCAGGATGCGCTCGAAGTGCGCCATGAGCCGCTGTCCGAACTCCTCGGGTGTCTTGACGTGGAAGCGTGGGTCCCGCCTGAGCCGCTGGTGAAACTCGGCCTGGGTTCCCCGAAAGCCCAGGGAGTCCCGGATCTGCTGCATCTCCGCCTCGATGCGCTCGAGGCCGTCCAGGCCGTGCTGGTGAACCTCCTCCGGAGTGATGTCCAGCGTGACCCGCTGCTTGACCAGCGTGCGATAGATCTCCTTCCCGCCGGGGTACTGGCTGATCCCGACGTCGGGTGGAGCCTTTCGGCGGAGGGTGTCGGCCACGTACCGCGTGAGGGACCTCGCCGCGGGTACGACGGACGAATCGATGACGGCGGCGAGTCGGTGCTGAAAATGCTCGGCCTGATCCACCGGTATCGCACCGAGCCGAGCAGGCGCGACTGCCAGAGCACTCTGGGCCGCTCGAGCGGTGAACGATTCGACGTAGTCCGTAGACGGGCCGATCTGCGGCGTGGGCAAAACGATACCCCGCTCGACCTTGACTCGGAGCTTCTCATGGACGGCCGTGAGGAGTCGCGCGAAGCGCTGGACGGATGCGACATATGCTTCGAGATCGCTGGCGCTCTTGAGTTCCTTACCGTTGAGCCGGGTGAGGGCGTCGCCCAGCGGGGACGAATACGGTGTGATCGGTGAGCGGTACCAGTAGAGGTCCGGCTCACGCACGTCGTCGGATGCCCGCCAGCGTAGGATCTCAGCCGTGAGTTGCTGCTCGTGGGTCATGACCTCGAGCGGGAGGGCATCGAGGCGTTCGAGAATCTCTCGAGCGAACGATGCAGTCTCCTCGGTCGCTTTGGGAGACAGTTTGAACGAGTCGGCGACCGCCTCGCCATAGGCGAAGTAGTCTTTGGCGATCTCCTCCAGTGCCTCGGCGCTGTCTGCGGAGGAGGGACCCCGGCAGGAAGCCGCCACTACCAGCAATGCCAAGGCGAGGGCGCATCGGGATCTGGCCTGAGCGGGGGTAGCCGCGACGCCGGCGGCAGCGCTCTTGAGGAAAGTTCTCCGGTTGCCCATGGGGACGCCTCCTTTGTGACGTGGCGGTGCTATTCGGATCTGAGCGCCCGATCGAGAAAACGCTCGACCCGGGTCAGGTAGTCCAGCTTGGCATGGTACGAGACCCAGTCGTGCGGCTCGCCCGGGTAGACCATGTACTCCACGTCGCGCTCCGCTCGGTGAAGGGCGCCGATGAGCTCCTCGGAGCGCGCAACCGGCACGTTGAAGTCGCCGGTGCCGTGCAACACCAGTACGGGTCCGCGCAAGCGGTCCACTCTGCCCTGGGGATTGGTACGCGCGGCCCAGAGCTCAGGATCACGGTCGGGCGAGCCGAAGCGAATGAGTTGATACGTGCCCGAGCCACCATAACTGGACCACTGGAATACGCCGGCCTGGAGGATTCCCGCCGCGAATGCCTCGGGATACCGCACCATCGTTTGGAGCGTGAGGTACGCTCCATAGCTGTGCCCGTGAAGCGCAATGGCCCCGGAGTCCACGTATCCCAGTCCGGCGAGATACCGAGTGGCGGCCACCAGATCCTCGGACTGCTTGCCGCCCCCATCTCGGTAGAGGCCCTTGGAGTGGGCGTCACCGTAGCCTTCCGATCCCCGGGGGTCGACGATCAACACCACGAAGCCTCGATGGGCGAGGTAGTGAAACAACTGCGATTTGACCGGGATTGCCCACCCGTGCGACGCCATCTGCGCCCACCCGCCGTACATATGGACCAGCGCGGGATGCTTCCGCTGGCGATCCACGTCTGTGGCGGTGAGCAGGAGCGCGGGGATGCGAGTGCCGTCCTCGCTCTCGAAGCTCACGGTCTCGGAACGCACCAGGCGGCCGACATCCAGATCTTCCGCAGCGGAGGAGAAAACGGTACGAGTCGCGGCTTCCTCATCGACGTCGGCAATCAGGAGCTGGAAGGGGTCGCTTGGCCCGCTGAAGGAGAACGCCGCCCGCCTCCCGTCCGGCGACCATTTCGGAAAGGCGAGATAGCCGGGCCACCAGCTGTCCGAGGCTATTCCCGGTTGATCGATCAAGGGGTGCTGGTCGCCGCCGTCGGCTGAGACCACCCAGGGTCGGCGGCGCTGTAAATGGTCCCTGCTCGAGATGGCCATGAGCCGCCGCCCCCCGGGAGCCCAGGCGGTCCAGGATACCTCGTACGAGCCTCTGGTGATTTGACGCGTTTCGCGTCCCTCAGGATCCGACACGTAGAGATGGCGCCACCCGTCCCGATTAGACAGGAATGCCAGCCGCTTGCCGCCGGGCGCCCAGGAGACGTGGAAGCTGGGTTCCACGTTGTGATCGACCCACTTGTCATCGGTGTCCTCCCAGACGTCCATTTCGCGTCCGGTCGCCGCGTCGGCCACGGTGAGCTTCTTGCGCGTGAAGTCAGCGCTCAGGCGCGAGACGGCGAGCCGTCGGCCGTCCGGTGCCCACTCGACGATCGTATGACCCCAGATGTCTTCTGTCGGTACGATCCAGCTGGTGGAACCGGTCGCGACATCTACTATCCCGATCTTGAAGCTGCCTCCGGTGGGAGAGAGATACGCGATGCGGGTACCGTCCGGGGACCACTGCGGCCACTGCATGAGGCGACCGAAGAACTGAGTATCCGCAGTGTGCAGCCCTTCGCCCTGGGTTAGCCTTCGGGCTCGGCCGCCGGCGACGGACTGTACCCATAGATCACCGTCGCGGATGAAGCTGACCCGCGATTGATCCGGCGACAGCTGCACCAGCTCTCCCAGCAATGTGCCGCTGACCAAAACCGTGGGGCTGGCCCCGGTGGCTGGCACCGAGTAATAGCTAAGTTCCGCCCGGTAGATGACGCGACGGCCGTCTGCCGACCAACGCAGGTCGGGCCGGTCTCGGCCATAGCGGTCCGGGGGGAGGTCTCTGGCCACGGTGACCGTCGCTCCGTTTCCGAGCGCGGTGACCCGAATCTCACTGCCCTCTGCGTTGGTTAGTCGATAGGCCAGCTGTCGGGCGTCGGGTGACCAGGCGATCGCAGTCGGCTTGTGGATCTGAAGGAAGGCTTGCGGGGCCACCACCGCGCTTTGCGAGCCGCGCGAGGAACTCCGTTCACGGACGCCCGTGGACGTGCTCGCGACGAGCGTCGCTAGCGTGAGACCTGCGACGCCCGCGCCTCGCTGAATCGTGCGCGGCCGCCTCCGGAGCCCGGCCGATCGCGGAAGACCTTCGGTTAGCGACATCGCTCGATTTCCTCCAAGCCGGCGTCCTCCACATCTTCCTCCGGGCGATCCACACCGGCCTCCGAAGCACGAGCCCCGGCGCACCGTCTGACCCTGTGTGTGCGCCCTCCGACCCTGGGGTGCGGTGCGGATGCAGTCCTCGACATCGTGACCGCGCGCGCCCTAATTAGCCTGTTGGTCAAGAAAGTATTCATATGTAGCCCTAGCGACTGAAGCTATGAGCCTTTCACCAGCTTCACGCACCTCTCTTAGCAGGTTGCGGAAAAATTGATGGTGAGCCGCGTTTGTCCGGGTAACACGACGGTGTACCAGCGTGCGGTCCCCTATTACCGCCCCCGCGGTGCGGTCGGCGTGACGAATGCGGCCCACACTGCCCCATCAGGGGCTGCCTCCGGCCAGGGTCAGGGTGCGTATCCGCATCAGATTGTAGACCGCGGCCGTAAACGTAAACACCCACCCGACCCGCGGGGTCCCGCGATGTCGGAGTTTGCGTAACAACCCAATCGTCTTGCCCCACCCGTAGATCTCTTCCACTTTTTTGCGCTGCCGTTGACTGATCGCATAGCTGGGATGGCGCGTCGTCCGGCCATCCACCGCGCTCCGCAACCGCGTGCGGTGCACGTTCGGCGTGACGTGGGGCGTCCAGCCCAACGCCCGCAGCGTGTCGACAAACCCGCACCGATCATAACCCTTGTCCGCCCCCAACGTCCGTCGCCGGGCCGTCGGCGGTAAGCTCCCCACCATCGCCAGCGCACTCGCACACTCCGCCTCGTAGCCGGGCTGCGTCACGTCGGTCGCCACCACGAGCCCGTGCCGATTATCCATCAACACACTCGCCAAGTACGCCAATTGCGCGCCTTGCCCCCCACTCTTCCGCGTCAACCGCGCCTCCGGGTCCGTCCGCGACGCATGCGTCGCATTCGTCCGTTTCTCCTGGCGAAACGTCACGCTCGGATTCCCCGGATCATCGTCCGTTGGCGGGCGGGTGCCGGCCTTCGGCTGAAAACTCTTCTGACTCGCCCACGCGTCCAGCAAGGTCCCGTCGACGGTGAAATGCTCATTCGACAACAACGCCCGCCGCTCCGCCTCCTGTAACACTTCGGCCAGAAACGCATCCGCGATGCCCCCCTCGACCAGCCGCGTCCGATTCTTCGTAAAGACCGTCGGCACCCACACCGCGTCGTCCAGATTCAACCCCACAAACCATCGGTACAGGATGTTGTAATCGAGCTGCTCCATCAGCTGCCGCTCGCTCCGGATCGTATACACCACCTGCAGCAATAACGCGCGTAACAAATGTTCCGGGGGAATCGACGGCCGGCCCCGCCGCGCGTACAGCCGGTCCAACTGCGGCGAGAGCCGGGCTAACACCGGGTCCACCAGCGCCCGCAGGGCGCGCAACGGATGGTCGGAGGGCACCCGATCCTCCGCACTGATATAGCTGAACAGCGCCGACTGATTCGTCTTGTTCCCGCGCATCGTGGCACTCCCATCGAGGTCCCTCTACGATAAGAACTTCCGGCTCGCGATGCTATCGTCCATTACCCGACTTTTTCCGCAACCTGTTAGATTGTTGGTCATTACAGTTACTATCACATGTCCTTTGTCTTCAGGAAGATAAATTATACCCGTTTCCCCAAGGGACGTTGGTAGAGTGCCAGCCTTACGAGCTACAGGCGTTCCACTCGGCAATCGCCCTTTGATTAGATTGAGCATAAAGGTTGTTTCCAACATAATATTTATCATCTGCTCACTCGCTTTTTTGCTGACAACTGGTCTTCCCCCGGTTTGATGGACATACAGTTTACGCTGCCTGCTGTGTCTGGGCGAGTAGCACGGCGTACTCGACCGGTGTCCGATACCCGAGACTCGAATGCCGACGCTGCCGATTGTACCAAAGCTCGAGATACTCAAACAGCGAGCGGGCCGCGTGGCGTCGGGTGAGCCAGTTGGCGTCGGCGACTAATTCCCATTTCAGCGTGGCCATGAAACTCTCGACGACGGCGTTATCCCAACAGTTGCCCCGCCGACTCATGCTGACCGCAATGCCATGCGCGGCCAAGCGATCGCGGTAGGGGCGACACGCGTATTGCACGCCCCGATCCGAATGGTGCAGGCCGCCCCCACCGCCCTCGCGCGCCAGCGCCATGTCGAGCGCCGCCAGCGTGATATCGTGCTGTAACGAGGACTGCGCCGCCCAGCCCACGACCCGCCGGGTGCCGACATCCAGAATCACCGCGAGATACAGCCACCCCTCCCGCGTGGGGAGATACGTCAGATCTGCGGCCCACACCCGCGCGGCGCACCGACGCTCCACGCCAAACTGGCGGGCCAGGACATTGGGCGCTGGCGCGTAGGCATGGTCCGACTCCGTGGTCACCCGGAACCGGCGCCGTTTCTTGGCGCGCAAGCCATCGCGGCGCATGAGGCGCTCCACCCGGGTCTTCCCACACGGCACGCCCCGCCCGTGCAGCTCCGCGTGCACCCGAGGGCTGCCATAGCGTTGCTTGCTCGCGCGATGAATCGTGCGAATCTCCAACAGAAGTCGCTGGTCCTGCCGCGTCCGGGGGCTGAGCGGGCGCGTCTGGGCCGCATAAAAGCCCGACCGACTCACCCCCAACACCCGACACATCATCGTCACCGGAAACCGCCGCCGGTGCGACGCGATACACGCGTACTTCACGGCGACTCCCGCGCGAAGAACGCTGCTTTGAGTTCAATCAGTCATCGCAACATTCGAGTGCAGTTTATCTGCTGGCGTACAGAACTTCAATGTTTTTCTAGGTCGTTGATTTAGACGTAATGCTACAGCATTGAGATCTGCCTGAGAGTGAACGGATAAATCAGTACCCTTCGGAAAATACTGACGCAATAAGCGGTTCGTGTTTTCGTTCGTCCCGCGGAGTTATTTTCGAAAGTTGTGGATTGGAGGAATGAGAAAGGCGGCGTATCCTTTCGTGTAGTCAGTTGAAACGTACACGAGATCCGGTTGTGACGACCGGAGAAAGGACACGCCACCGATGTTGAGGATAATAGAGAATGCGTCTGAGAGCAAAGGGAACGGACTGTTCGCAGACCTGGACGAGCTTGCCAGAGAGGGAGCTCGGCGGATGCTGGTGAGTGCGTTGGACGCGGAAGTGACCGAGTATGTCGAGCGATATCGGATTGAGCGAGACGGAGAGGGCCGCGCCCTGGTGGTGCGCAATGGCAAAGCCCGTCCCCGCAAGGTGACGCTGGGTGCTGGTACGGTCACGGTGACCGCGCCACGGGTGCATGACCGTCGTATGCGGGCGCAGTTCACGAGCAAGATTTTGCCTCCCTATATGCGGCGGTCGCCGAAGGTGGCGGAGGTCTTGCCGGTGTTGTATCTGCGCGGTCTGTCGACGGGAGATTTTCGCGAGGCGTTGCCGATCTTGTTGGGTGAGGACGCATCAGGCTTGTCCCCGACGACGATCACGCGATTGACGGCGGCGTGGGAGGGGGAATACCAGGCGTTTCGCCAGCGTGATCTGCGTGATCGGGAGTATGTGTACGTCTGGGTCGACGGGATCCACTTCAACATTCGCCTCGAGGCCGACCGGCTGTGTACGCTGGTGATGCTGGGCGCCCGGGCGGATGGGACGAAAGAGCTGATCGCGGTGGAGGACGGCTATCGGGAGAGCACGGAGAGCTGGTTGGCGGTGTTGCGCGATCTGAAGCGTCGGGGGATGCGGGCCCCGGTGCTGGCGATTGGGGATGGCGCGTTGGGGTTCTGGGCAGCGGTGCGGGAGGTGTGGCCGGCGACGCGGCAGCAGCGCGACTGGGTGCACCGGATGGCCAACGTGTTGGACAAGCTTCCGAAACGTTTGCAGCCGGCGGCGAAGCGGGTGTTGCGCGAGATGATGTATGCGGAGTCGCGTGCGGAGGCCGAGGCGCTGGTCGAGCGTTTCGCCACCGCGTATGCGGCCAAGTATCCCAAGGCGGTCGCCTCGCTCACGCGGGACCAGGAGCACCTGTACAGCCATTTTGATTTTCCGGCCGAGCATTGGAAACATATCCGTTCGACGAACGTGATCGAGTCTGCCTTCGCGACGGTCCGGTTACGACAGCGCGTGACCAAGGGAGCGGGCTCGCGGAGCAAAGGGCTGACGATGGCGTTCAAGCTGTTGGAGATGGCGCAGCAACGTTGGCGGAAACTCAACGCTCCAGAACTTCTCCCCCTGGTGTTGGCAGGAGAACAATTCAAAGATGGTATGCAGGAAACTGACAAAGAGAACACGGATCGGAAGGTCGCCGCTTGATCACTCACCGATCCACAACATTTGACAATACCTCCGTCCCGCGCTGCCAAGGGCTCTGTGGATCACAAAAGTAGACTCGCAAATTAGTGGCGACCGTAAATCGCTTGTGTTGGGCCAGCTCCATGCCCCGATCCCAGGTTAAGGACCGCCGGAGTTCGGACGGTAGTTTCTTGACGTGTTTGCTGAGTGCTGATACGACGGTTTCGGAGTCCTTGCCATCCACTTTGACCAGCATGGTAAATCGGGATTGGCGTTCCACGAGTGTGGCAATATGGGTGTTCTTCGACCCAGCGATCAGGTCGCCTTCCCAATGCCCAGGGATTGCACGGTCTTCCACCGATGCGGGGCGGTCGCGGATGGAGACGCCATCGATGATCTGGCCCCGAGGTTGCCCTTTCGTGGTGGCGTTCTTCGCGTGCCGCATCACGCGGTGCGATCGCAGATGCTTGATCAACTCGCGTTTCAGGACCCCACGCGCCTGGACAAACAAACTCCGATAAATGGTCTCGTGCGACACCCGCATGGTCTCGTCATGGGGAAAGGTCCGCCGCAGCCAGCCCGCTATCTGCTCCGGCGACCAATCAAGACGCAGTTTCTCGGCAACGATCCGCTGCAGTCGCACGTGCTGCGCCAGCCGACAGCGTTTGGGACGACGGGCCCGCTCCCAGGCCGCCGTGTCGGCATCGGCCGCACGGTACCCGTTCCAGCCGCCATGCCGCGCGATCTCGCGACTCACCGTTGATGGCGATCGACCAATCGTTGCGGCAATCTGCCGCATGGGACGATCCGCCGCGAGGCCACGCGAGATCTCTTCTCTTTCGGCCATCGTCAGCGCAAGGCGCGAGCGCCGCCGACGCGCTGGGCATATACCTCCGTTTGTCTTCAGTACACCAAACACCGATCCCGCATGCTTGCCGAGCGCGCGACCAATATCACTCAGCGACTCTCCCTTTTTCCAACGTCGCCACAACTCCGCCTTCTGGGTCGCGGAAAGGCCAGGACGTCCTAACCGTGCCATGAACAACACCCTCCAAATCGGTGAAATAATACAGGGTGTTGCAATGACCTGCTGAATCCACCACCGCTTTTTTTAAGAAATCCCGCTCCTGTTTCACCTGCTCGAGTTCCCGACGCAGCTGCCAGACTTCATCTTCCGGCCCCGCCCGCTTCCCATGCCCCGGGAAGGCCGTCGCCGGATCCCGCGTCTCCAGCTGCTGCTTCCACCGGTGTAACACATTCGGGGCAATGCCCAACTCCCGCGCGACCTCCGCCAGCGGACGCTCCGATTCTAACGCCAGCCTGACGGCTTCCAGCTTGAACTCCCGCGTATACCGCCGTCGTTTCTTGACCATAACAAACCTCCCACAGTATGATGGACGTCTACTAACTCGGTGTCCACCAAACCGGGGAGGCCCAAACCTCTCCCCTAAATATCTTCTCCATTTAGTCTTCACCGATAAGACCTCTAGCAGGTTGCGGAAAAAGTCGGGTAATGGACGATAGCATCGCGAGCCGGAAGTTCTTATCGTAGAGGGACCTCGATGGGAGTGCCACGATGCGCGGGAACAAGACGAATCAGTCGGCGCTGTTCAGCTATATCAGTGCGGAGGATCGGGTGCCCTCCGACCATCCGTTGCGCGCCCTGCGGGCGCTGGTGGACCCGGTGTTAGCCCGGCTCTCGCCGCAGTTGGACCGGCTGTACGCGCGGCGGGGCCGGCCGTCGATTCCCCCGGAACATTTGTTACGCGCGTTATTGCTGCAGGTGGTGTATACGATCCGGAGCGAGCGGCAGCTGATGGAGCAGCTCGATTACAACATCTTGTACCGATGGTTTGTGGGGTTGAATCTGGACGACGCGGTGTGGGTGCCGACGGTCTTTACGAAGAATCGGACGCGGCTGGTCGAGGGGGGCATCGCGGATGCGTTTGAGTTATTTTCGAAAGTTGTGGATTGGAGGAATGAGAAAGGCGGCGTATCCTTTCGTGTAGTCAGTTGAAACGTACACGAGATCCGGTTGTGACGACCGGAGAAAGGACACGCCACCGATGTTGAGGATAATAGAGAATGCGTCTGAGAGCGAGTTATTTTCGAAAGTTGTGGATTGGAGGAATGAGAAAGGCGGCGTATCCTTTCGTGTAGTCAGTTGAAACGTACACGAGATCCGGTTGTGACGACCGGAGAAAGGACACGCCACCGATGTTGAGGATAATAGAGAATGCGTCTGAGAGCAAAGGGAACGGACTGTTCGCAGACCTGGACGAGCTTGCCAGAGAGGGAGCTCGGCGGATGCTGGTGAGTGCGTTGGACGCGGAAGTGACCGAGTATGTCGAGCGATATCGGATTGAGCGAGACGGAGAGGGCCGCGCCCTGGTGGTGCGCAATGGCAAAGCCCGTCCCCGCAAGGTGACGCTGGGTGCTGGTACGGTCACGGTGACCGCGCCACGGGTGCATGACCGTCGTATGCGGGCGCAGTTCACGAGCAAGATTTTGCCTCCCTATATGCGGCGGTCGCCGAAGGTGGCGGAGGTCTTGCCGGTGTTGTATCTGCGCGGTCTGTCGACGGGAGATTTTCGCGAGGCGTTGCCGATCTTGTTGGGTGAGGACGCATCAGGCTTGTCCCCGACGACGATCACGCGATTGACGGCGGCGTGGGAGGGGGAATACCAGGCGTTTCGCCAGCGTGATCTGCGTGATCGGGAGTATGTGTACGTCTGGGTCGACGGGATCCACTTCAACATTCGCCTCGAGGCCGACCGGCTGTGTACGCTGGTGATGCTGGGCGCCCGGGCGGATGGGACGAAAGAGCTGATCGCGGTGGAGGACGGCTATCGGGAGAGCACGGAGAGCTGGTTGGCGGTGTTGCGCGATCTGAAGCGTCGGGGGATGCGGGCCCCGGTGCTGGCGATTGGGGATGGCGCGTTGGGGTTCTGGGCAGCGGTGCGGGAGGTGTGGCCGGCGACGCGGCAGCAGCGCGACTGGGTGCACCGGATGGCCAACGTGTTGGACAAGCTTCCGAAACGTTTGCAGCCGGCGGCGAAGCGGGTGTTGCGCGAGATGATGTATGCGGAGTCGCGTGCGGAGGCCGAGGCGCTGGTCGAGCGTTTCGCCACCGCGTATGCGGCCAAGTATCCCAAGGCGGTCGCCTCGCTCACGCGGGACCAGGAGCACCTGTACAGCCATTTTGATTTTCCGGCCGAGCATTGGAAACATATCCGTTCGACGAACGTGATCGAGTCTGCCTTCGCGACGGTCCGGTTACGACAGCGCGTGACCAAGGGAGCGGGCTCGCGGAGCAAAGGGCTGACGATGGCGTTCAAGCTGTTGGAGATGGCGCAGCAACGTTGGCGGAAACTCAACGCTCCAGAACTTCTCCCCCTGGTGTTGGCAGGAGAACAATTCAAAGATGGTATGCAGGAAACTGACAAAGAGAACACGGATCGGAAGGTCGCCGCTTGATCACTCACCGATCCACAACATTTGACAATACCTCGATGCGTTTCTGGCCGAAGTGTTACAGGAGGCGGAGCGGCGGGCGTTGTTGTCGAATGAGCATTTCACCGTCGACGGGACCTTGCTGGACGCGTGGGCGAGTCAGAAGAGTTTTCAGCCGAAGGCCGGCACCCGCCCGCCAACGGACGATGATCCGGGGAATCCGAGCGTGACGTTTCGCCAGGAGAAACGGACGAATGCGACGCATGCGTCGCGGACGGACCCGGAGGCGCGGTTGACGCGGAAGAGTGGGGGGCAAGGCGCGCAATTGGCGTACTTGGCGAGTGTGTTGATGGATAATCGGCACGGGCTCGTGGTGGCGACCGACGTGACGCAGCCCGGCTACGAGGCGGAGTGTGCGAGTGCGCTGGCGATGGTGGGGAGCTTACCGCCGACGGCCCGGCGTCGGACGTTGGGGGCGGACAAGGGTTATGATCGGTGCGGGTTTGTCGACACGCTGCGGGCGTTGGGCTGGACGCCCCACGTCACGCCGAACGTGCACCGCACGCGGTTGCGGAGCGCGGTGGATGGCCGGACGACGCGCCATCCCAGCTATGCGATCAGTCAACGGCAGCGCAAAAAAGTGGAAGAGATCTACGGGTGGGGCAAGACGATTGGGTTGTTACGCAAACTCCGACATCGCGGGACCCCGCGGGTCGGGTGGGTGTTTACGTTCACGGCCGCGGTCTACAATCTGATGCGGATACGCACCCTGACCCTGGCCGGAGGCAGCCCCTGATGGGGCAGTGTGGGCCGCATTCGTCACGCCGACCGCACCGCGGGGGCGGTAATAGGGGACCGCACGCTGGTACACCGTCGTGTTACCCGGACAAACGCGGCTCACCATCAATTTTTCCGCAACCTGCTAGGATCCATCAACGTCGGTTTCAATGTGACGGAGTCGATCGACGAAGTCGTGCGTATTTTGAAGAGCCGGGGCGTCACATTCGACGGCCCGATCCAGGGCGATGCGAATGGGTCGATAAGGCTGGCCTTTTTCGGCGACCCCGATGACAACAGTCTGTACCTTTGCGAGAGCAAGTACTAGGCCTCACGCGCATTTTGTGGGTCTCCAACAGCATCGGCTCGATTTCGCGGGTCGTCTCGAGCAGGCACTCCCGCAGGCTACTGGTCGCACGGCCGGGCAGGTGCTCGAGTTGTGTGCAAGGCTGATCAGGTAGCGGAGGCCTTGGCCAGTGCGGATGGCGTACGTGACTAATGGCTTCATTTTTGGAGATTTGAGACAGTGATGATGAAGACAGTGGTGATGAAGCAAGAGCGAGGTTATTCCGATGCACGCACCCATTAAGCGGTTTGACTCTCCCGACGAGACGAGGACGTTCGAGAAGGGGAAATTCGACGTCATCAAGATCGGACACATGATCATAGGACGTGCGAGCTACGAGCCAGGTTGGAAGTGGTCGGAGCATGTCGGAGCGGCAACCGGAGCGACAAGTTGCGAGGTGGATCATATTGGCTTGGTGCTTTCCGGACACGCGAAGGCGTTGATGAATGACGGGCGGGAATTGGATCTTACACCGGGCGATTTCTTTTCGATCGGTCCAGGTCACGATAGTTGGGTCGTCGGAGATGAACCGTACGTGTCGTTACACTTCATGGGTGCAGACAGCTATGCTCAGTAACACGGAGGTATGCAGTGCAATTTGACATCGAGGAAGCCACGTCCATTCTCAGCCGCACGCCTTCCGTGTTCGATGCACTACTACGCGATCTGCCCGATTCTTGGGTGGCGTCGAATGAAGGTGAGAAAACGTGGAGCCCATTTGACGTAGTCGGACACCTGGTCCACTGCGAGAAGGCCGATTGGATCCACCGCACCAAATTGATTCTCGCGAAAGGCGAATCGCAGGTGTTCGAGCCCCTGGATCGATTCGCACAGTTCGAGGAGTCGCGTGGAAAGGCACTAGTCGAACTCTTGGATGAATTTGCAGAGCTGAGATCGGCCAACCTGTCCACACTCGGGGAGTTGGAGCTATCGGCGAGCGATCTTCGGCGGGTGGGGCGCCACCCGGATTTTGGGGTCGTCAGGCTGGGTCAGTTGCTGGCGACGTGGGTGGTGCACGATTTGGGGCACATCGCCCAGACGACGCGGGTGATGGCGAAACAGTACGCCGATCAGGTGGGTCCCTGGGCTGAATACGTCCCCGTGCTGACGAGGTAACCGGTTCCTGTCCTAGATGGGAGTGGCGATTTGCACTGACCCTTCCGAAGCGCAGTTCTGCGGTTCATACTCACCATCCCAAGGCGCGTTCTCACACTGGCCCGCTTACCACGTGGAGTGCAGATGGAAGAAACCCCCGCCGCAACACGCCGCAAGGGCGACAGACGGAAAATCGCGGACCGACGGACGGCGGAAGAACGGCGGGCCGTGAGCGAGCGGCGGCTGGCACAGCGGCGCCAGGAGGCTGTAGCCGTGGAGGTCGATCGCCGACGCGGGGTCGACCGGCGCGCCCGGGTTCTTTCGACGCTGTCCTCGCAAGACCATATCATCATTCACGCGCTGCGCCGCCTCATCGGTCGTCTCTATCAAATGTCGCAGTCCCGTCCCCGATCGGAGAAGATCACCGCCGATCTTGGGAAGGTACGCTCGGAAATACTCAAACTCGATCCGAGCCTATATACGGTTGCGGTTACGATGGAGAAGTTGAAGAACACTGCGATTGCGAAGCTCGATGAGTACAAGCGTTGCCAGGAAATGCTGTTGCGTTTCAGTCCGCCCGAGACGCCCTCTGCATCCACGGTGAAGAAAACTCGCGGCGCGCCTGGCCAGCGAAAGTCCACTCAGGCCCGGCGTACCGCCGCAGGCGCCGGTAAGACCACCGCAAAGAAGGCCACGAGAAAAGCCACAAAAAAGCCGGTCGCAAAGAAAGGCACTAAGCGTGCCACGAGGAGGAAAACAAAAGCGTAGACACCAAGGCTACGACGCTCCTGACCGCTGAGTGGCGCTATCTGTTGATGCTTAATTACAACATCGACGCAGCGATCTTGAAGCCGCGAGTGCCGCGCGGCACCGAACTCGACGTTACCGACTATGGCGCGTTGGTGAGCCTCGTGGGTTTTCGGTTTCTCAATACGCGCCTGCTCGGAGTCCCCGTTCCGTTTCACCGCAACTTCGACGAAATCAATCTGCGCTTCTACGTGCGCCGGCGTGTGGATGGACAATGGCGCCGCGGTGTAGTGTTCATCAAGGAGATCGTCCGAAGCGTAGCGGTGGCGGCGGTGGCGCGTTGGTGGTACAACGAGAATTACGTCACCGCACCGATGTCCTCCACCATCTCCCTCCCTGACGCCGGAGTGGAGAACGAGGGACGCGCCGAGTACCAATGGGGCGAGGGTCTATACAATTCGATGAGTGCTGATTTCGGTGGGTTACCCAATCTGCCGGCGTCCGGATCAGAGGGGGAATTTGTGACGAAACACAATTGGGGATACACACGGCAACGCGATGGATCGTCGATCGAGTATCGGGTAGATCATCCCCAGTGGCGTGTATGGCCGGCCGCAAATGCAAAATTGTCATGTGACGTGGAAGCGACCTATGGGCGCGAATACGACGAAGTGCTGGTCGGAGAGCCTCGTTCCGCAGTGGTGGCCGAAGGCTCGGCCATAGTGGTACACTGGCGCGCGCGCATTTGACAGGGTGGCCAACGTCGGTGAGCCGATCTGCTTTGAGGGCTAGGTGCTATGTCGGAATTGGACGAGCTTGAAGCGAAGCTACAGGCGATGCGGGAGTGGTGTAGAAGGGCGCCTGCCAATAGGAAGGCATGTTAGCGTACCAGTCCCAGTTAAAGGCGGAACGTCAGCTGGCTCTGGCAAAGGGAGAAGAAACCACCACCGCGCTATACTGGAGCCCGATATGGGACGAAGGTGCTCCGGAGCCCCACCTTCTGTGCTCGGGTTGGAAAACCTTCTTGCTCTACTACATTGCCGAACACGATCCCAACTGGGATGGATCATACGTTCGGATGGCCAATCCAGCGTCCGAGGCGGTGCGCCCAATCGCGCTTGTGGAGTTCGAGCGCTGCAGCGACGTGAATTCGGGGGCCCGAATGAGGAGGCCGGCCACGTGCTCGTGGGACGTGGCTATGGCGGGCACGGTGCCTATTTGGTCAAGAACTCAAGGTGGATTGAAGAGGGGAAACAACTTGACAGCCGCCATCCGCAGTTCGACCTGTCTAGCTACCCCGAGCAGAATCACTACGTGCTTGCCTTTCGTGACCAGACGCTCGACTGCCTTGCGGACGGTTATCGCATTGAGGCGCTGCGGATCAGCTTTCCCGAGGCCCTCGATATCGCGCGGCAGCGATTGCTCGAGGGCTACGAGTAGATCTGATGTTGTTCTCGGGCTCCTACGGCGAGCGACAGTGTGCATCGTGCGGGCACAAGGTCGGGGCGAACGACCCCCACGTCCCTGCCTTTTTTCATACTGAAAGGGATTTGTGGCGTATGCAATGACGGGGCCGGACACCCGTACGACGCAACTGTACATCAATCTCGATGACAGTACAGAACTCGACAATCAAGGCTTCGCTCCGATTGCCAGAATCGTTGAGGGAATGGACGTAGTGGAGCAGCTATACGCGGAATACGATGAATCGGCTGGCGGCGGAATGCGTGGCGGCAATGAGGGCAAAATCATTGCCGAGGGGAACGCTCATCTCGATGCGGAGTTTCCAAACCTGGACAGAATCCATCGGGCCGTTTTCATAACGGAGCTGCTGTCGCAGCCGGGTTCTTAGAAAAGTCACATCGTGTCAGGCAATACTTTCTCGCGCAAGTGGTACGCAGTGTTCCTGAACACGATCTCCGAAGATCAGACGGCTGCCGAGGTCGCGTTTCTCAAGAGACAATTGCCACAGCCGCGTTATCGCGTGATCACCGACCTGTGTTGCGGCTCGGGGCGACACACCCGGTTGTTGGCGTCGCACGGTTACGAGGTAACCGGTGTAGATCGGAACGGCACCGTGCTGGCGGCGGCACAAAACCGGGACGGCGACGCGGTGGCCTATATTCAGGCGGATATGCGGCGTCTATCCGAGATAAAAGGAAGCGCTGACGCGTTGATTTGTCTTTGGCAGAGCTTCGGCTACTTCGACGATGCGACCAATGCACTAGTCGTGAGACAGATCGCGGCACGACTGGTCGATGGTGGACGTTTTGTTCTCGATGTATACAACCGAGAGCATTTCGAGGGGCTCGACGGTACCCGCACGCTGTCCAGAGGCGGCGAGACGATCACGCAGAAGTCGCGTTACTCCGACCAGCGATTGGTGGTCGACCTGCAATACGCTTCGAGCGAGGCAACGGATCGGTTCGAGTGGCGCCTATATATGGAAGGGGAACTCGAGTCGATTTGCGCAGAACACGGTCTCCGTATGCTTCTAGCGTGCGGGGACTGGAACGAAGACATGCGTCCTGCTCGTGACAAAGCGCGAATGCAGCTGGTCTTGAGGTATTGTCAAATGTTGTGGATCGGTGAGTGATCAAGCGGCGACCTTCCGATCCGTGTTCTCTTTGTCAGTTTCCTGCATACCATCTTTGAATTGTTCTCCTGCCAACACCAGGGGGAGAAGTTCTGGAGCGTTGAGTTTCCGCCAACGTTGCTGCGCCATCTCCAACAGCTTGAACGCCATCGTCAGCCCTTTGCTCCGCGAGCCCGCTCCCTTGGTCACGCGCTGTCGTAACCGGACCGTCGCGAAGGCAGACTCGATCACGTTCGTCGAACGGATATGTTTCCAATGCTCGGCCGGAAAATCAAAATGGCTGTACAGGTGCTCCTGGTCCCGCGTGAGCGAGGCGACCGCCTTGGGATACTTGGCCGCATACGCGGTGGCGAAACGCTCGACCAGCGCCTCGGCCTCCGCACACATCATCTCGCGCAACACCCGCTTCGCCGCCGGCTGCAAACGTTTCGGAAGCTTGTCCAACACGTTGGCCATCCGGTGCACCCAGTCGCGCTGCTGCCGCGTCGCCGGCCACACCTCCCGCACCGCTGCCCAGAACCCCAACGCGCCATCCCCAATCGCCAGCACCGGGGCCCGCATCCCCCGACGCTTCAGATCGCGCAACACCGCCAACCAGCTCTCCGTGCTCTCCCGATAGCCGTCCTCCACCGCGATCAGCTCTTTCGTCCCATCCGCCCGGGCGCCCAGCATCACCAGCGTACACAGCCGGTCGGCCTCGAGGCGAATGTTGAAGTGGATCCCGTCGACCCAGACGTACACATACTCCCGATCACGCAGATCACGCTGGCGAAACGCCTGGTATTCCCCCTCCCACGCCGCCGTCAATCGCGTGATCGTCGTCGGGGACAAGCCTGATGCGTCCTCACCCAACAAGATCGGCAACGCCTCGCGAAAATCTCCCGTCGACAGACCGCGCAGATACAACACCGGCAAGACCTCCGCCACCTTCGGCGACCGCCGCATATAGGGAGGCAAAATCTTGCTCGTGAACTGCGCCCGCATACGACGGTCATGCACCCGTGGCGCGGTCACCGTGACCGTACCAGCACCCAGCGTCACCTTGCGGGGACGGGCTTTGCCATTGCGCACCACCAGGGCGCGGCCCTCTCCGTCTCGCTCAATCCGATATCGCTCGACATACTCGGTCACTTCCGCGTCCAACGCACTCACCAGCATCCGCCGAGCTCCCTCTCTGGCAAGCTCGTCCAGGTCTGCGAACAGTCCGTTCCCTTTGCTCTCAGACGCATTCTCTATTATCCTCAACATCGGTGGCGTGTCCTTTCTCCGGTCGTCACAACCGGATCTCGTGTACGTTTCAACTGACTACACGAAAGGATACGCCGCCTTTCTCATTCCTCCAATCCACAACTTTCGAAAATAACTCGCTGGTCTTCGAGAAGGATTAGTCCCAAGTCGTTAGCGCACACTTGAACACCCTACTACCCACTGCTTACTGCCCACTAAGGCTGATCTCAGTGTCCTGCCGCCATCCCGTCCTTTCTTGGATCGGATGCGGCGGCCCAACCTCGAAGCAAGCGCATGATAGCCTGCCCACCACCGAAGGACGCTCCGCTTTCGTCTATCAACTCGTGTCCCATCGATTCGAGTGCACGACGCACTTCCTCCCCGACAGGTGACTCGATAGCCACGCGGCGGCCGCCCATGTGCCGAAACCGCGGAGCGTCGATCGCATCCTGAAGGTCCATATCGAAGAGGATCAGACTCAAGAACACCTGGACGTGTCCCTGCGGTTGCATGGAACCACCCATCACACCGAAACTCAGCCACGGAATCTGCTCTCCACCTTGATCCTTTGTGACGAAAGCTGGAATAATTGTGTGGAAAGGGTGCTTGCCGGGCGCCACCGTGTTGGGGTGATCGGGTTCTATCGTGAACCCGGCGCCGCGGTTCTGCAGGGCAAAGCCGGTGCCGGGCACGACGACGCCGGAGCCGAATGACGAGTAAATACTGTTGATGAACGATACCATGTTGCCGTGCTGATCGGACGCGGTGAGATAAATCGTCTCGCTGGACGTTACGGCCTTACCTGGGTCTACTCGGTCGGCGGCACGGGTTGGGTTCAGCAGCGCGCGCCGTTGCTCGACGAACTCATCAGACAGGAGGTCTTCGGCCGAAACGATCATGTGGTCGCGGTCGCCCACGAAACGCGCCAGGTCCGCGAACGCCAGTTTCTTGGATTCGATGAGATGATGAAGGTAGGCTGCAGAGTTGTGGCCCATCGCTTTCAGGTCGTAGGGCTCCAAGATCCGAAGCATTTCTAGTGCGGCGATCCCTTGCCCACTCGGTGGAAGCTCCCACACCCGGTATCCCTTGAAAGCGACCGAGAGGGGCTCTACCCAGCTCGGCTCGTGACTGGCGAGATCTTCGATGGTGAGGAATCCACCCAGCTCGCGGACGCCGTCCACCACCTTGCGCCCCAACTCGCCTCCGTAAAAAACGCCGGGTCCTTTGGCGGCGATGCTTTGGAACGACGCCGCGATGTCGGGGTTACGGAACCACTCGCCCGCATGGGGCGCGCGTTCTCCGTCTATCAGATACGTTGCGCGTGCACCCGGGTCCCGTGCGAGCCTGCGGTCGGCACCACCCCACTGCGCCGCGATGATCGGTGTGACTGGGAAACCTTCGTCAGCTATTCGGATGGCGGGAGCGAGTGCCTCCGCGAGGCTGATCGTGCCGTACTTTTCCAAGAGCGCCGCCCAACCCGACAGTGCGCCCGGAACAGTGATTGCTTCTGCGCCGTTCGAGGGAACCCTCTCTCGGCCGCGCGCCAGCAACTCATCACGCGTCATCAACGCGCCCGCGTGGCCGCTTGCGTCCAAGCCCACCAGTCGTTGCTCGCTCTGAGACCAGAACAGCGCAAAGAGATCACCACCCATTCCCGTCATATGGGGCTCCACGACATTGAGCACGGCCGCCGCGGTCACGGCGGCGTCGAACGCGTTGCCGCCACGCTGCAGGACGGCGAGACCGGCTGCGGTGGCGAGGGGTTGGCTGGTGGCGATCGCCCCGCGTGGGGCATACACGGTCGAGCGACCGGCCAGGGTCGACGGACGCGTCTCTTGAGCGGTGAGGTTGGATGTCATGGCAAAGAGCAAGACAATTACAAAGTGGGAAACTCGGTGGTTCACAACCAGAAGATGCGGCACGTCAGGATTCTTCTCCACGATGACCCTCCTCGGCCTGGACGGTTTTGATCTGACCTTCGATCTCATTGGGTTTGGGAGCTGCGTCGGCCAGCGCCAGTCGGACGAAGAACCGAGATCCCTGCCCGTCCTCGCTCTCCGCCCAGATCCTGCCCCCGAAATCTTCGACTATGATCTGACTGATGTGAAGTCCCAACCCGACTCCTTCGTGACGGCGAGTGGACGACCCGTCGAGTTGCAGGAACTTGTCGAAGATCGTTTCGAGCATGTCGGCCGGCAATCCAGGTCCTTCGTCCGAGATCTCGAGGACGGCGAAGTCGCCGTCTTTCCGCCAGCCCAGTGTGACGCGCCCCCCACGGGGCGAGAACTTGACGGCGTTGGACAGGAGATTGACGACGACCTGCACCAAGCCATCGGCATCGCCCTTAACGAGCATCGACTTTGCGGGGCGGTCGCGCTCCAGCTTGACGTCCCGCTCCTGAATAGAGCCGCGGACAGCCTCCACCGCGCGGTCGGTAGCTTCCTTAATGGACACCGGCACGAGGGTGGGTTTGGAACGCCCGTTTGCGACCCTGGAGAGGTCGAGCAGGTCGTCCACCAGTCGAATGAGTCGCTGGAGATTGCGGAGTGCGATATCGAGAAACTTCTGCATCTGCTGGGTCACTGTCCCTGCGGCGCCTTTCCCGAGCAGGCCGAGGGAAGTCTTTATCGAGGTGAGCGGGGTGCGAAGTTCGTGGCTGACTGTGGCAAGGAACTCGTCCTTAGCGGCTTCCGCGTCGGCTTCGCGCGTGACGTCGCGGTAAAGCAGCAAAAAGCCCAGCACGTCGCCCCCCACCCCGGGCACCGTAGCCACCGTGCGCTGGCAAATGGCCCGACGTGGAAAGACGAATTCAACTCGGTCCCGCAGCGGCGGGCTTGCCCGATTGAGCGCGGCGGTCTGTACGGCAAGCGCCTCGGGGTCAGCCAGCGACTGGGCAACCGCCTGATTGATGTGTTCCATCGGCGCCCCCACGAGGGTTTCGAGGGGAACGCCGAGCAGGCGAGCCATGGTGCCGTTTGCGTGAGCGACAATGTCGTCGCTTACCATAAGAATTGCAGCGTCGCTTGCTTCGATGAGGGCTTCTAGGCGGGTTCGCTCGGACTGAACTTGCGCATTTTCAATCGCCAGTTGTTCCCGCTGGCTTTGGATCGTAGCGAAAAGCCTGGAGTAGTGCAGTGACGTTTCGATCGGTCGCGCCAGCAGGATCGCGAGTTCCAGGTCCTCCTCCCGGTAAATCTTAGTGCTGCCAACTCCAAAGTTGAGCGTTCCTATGACATCGTCTTCCACTCGAAGTGGGACAATTAGCGCTGACACTTGTTGCTCACCCTTGCTGCGGATTCCCTCAGTGCCCTCGAACTCGTTCACCAGCATCGCTTGCCCGGTGCGGATCACCTTTCCGGGGCGACCCTCGTCGAGGCTGAACTCCTGTAACAACTGGACAAACCCGCCGCTGTCCGCGTCGTATAAAGTGTGCAGGTAATAGTGGTGTCGGTCTTCGGAGAGGAGCAGCACACTGGCACGGCGGAATTCCATCACGCGCCGCAGCTTCAGGATGGCCGCCTCGAAAATCTCGTTCAGATCGAACTTTGTGTTGATCAGTGCAGCGAGCTCACCGACAACTTCGAGCCGATCGGTGTCTGAGAGGGTCCGCGAGTCGCGTTGCGGCGTCATTCTGCTCCGCCGCCCTCCACTCTTCCTGTGTATGCCTCCATCGTCGCTTCGAGTCGCTGAAGCTCGGCGGACGCAGACGAGATTTCGTCGTGCGGGGCAGCGTGGCGCCGCACCCACCCGTCTCCCAGATCAGCGAGGAGTGCAGCGTGCGCTGCCAGATCGGGGGTACCGAAGGACGCCGCAGTTCCCTTGAGTGAGTGCGCCGCGCGATAGAAACTTTCGGCCATGGCCTGTTGGTAGCCTTCTGTGAGTTCGACTAAGGCGGATCGCAGGATTTCTAGTCGAGCGGGCAACCCCTGGGAAAACTGGCGGTGAATCTCGGCCAGCTGGGCATCGTGACCGGCAGCGCCCCGGTCCTGATCGTCAACCATCCCGGGATCCACAAAGTTCAAGAATGCGGGGTGCGAGGTCGTCCAGTTCGAATGGTTTGAAGATGACCCCCACGGAACCCGCGGACTCGAATTGCGCCTGGTCAAGCTGCCTGCGGGCGGTCAGCAGGACAAGGTGAATCTCTGCCGTTTCAGGATCCTGACGAAGCTGACGGCACACCTCATAGCCGTCCATGCCGGGCATCATAAGGTCTACCACGACGGCGTCGGGCGTCGACCGCCGTACGGCGGCAATCCCCTCGGGGCCGTCGGCAGCCGTTACAACCTCCCAACCAGCCGTAAACTCCAACGTCACTTTGATCAGCTCCCGAAGATCAGCGTCATCGTCGATTATGACTATCCGGAAGGGTGTTGACATTCGCCCTTGGCGCTCCGAGGTGGTCGAAGGAGCAGCGGCCCTGTAACGATGCCTTCGATCGGCAAGTATTGCATCCGTGATACCAAAAGTCTACCTCCTCGACCAACGATCTTGACACCTGCAAGTCCTGTCCCGGTTGAAGAGACCGGCCAGTTCCGGTTTGCGGTCCTTCAGGACGGCTAGACCACCTCCAGGGCGGGTAGCATGGACTGTTACCATACTGTAATAGTGACGCTGGTGGTTCCCGTCTAGTAACCATAGTTTCCCGGTCACCAGGCGCAGCCACCTCGCTGAAACACCGCAACTTCAACTTGAATAATGACTTACAGGGTCGGCCAGCGCCCGTCCCCGAGTGGCACGTCTCCTGCTGTTGAGTGAGGTGGAAGCTGCCACTTGGAGCGAAACCCATGCGTATTCTCATCATTGACGACGATGTCGATCTTCTGAACCTCCTGAGCACACACCTCCGGCAGCTTGGGCACGCGGTATACACGGCGGCGTCGGGTTCCGAAGGCATTGCAACCTGGAAACGTGTTTCTCCTCAGGTCACGGTGCTGGACCTCAAGATGCCTGGCATGTCAGGGATGGAGGTGTTGGATCGACTGCGCGAGAAGCGTGCGGTGGTGATCATGCTCACCGGGCAGGCTGAAATCGAGGACGCCGTACGAGCGATGCGCGTTGGCGCGGAGAACTTTCTAGCAAAGCCGGTTGCCCTGGATCACCTGGCGGTGGCCATCGAAAGGGGGGCGGAGAAAGCGGTCCTGCGAACGAAAACCCGCGCCCTCGAGGCTCGTCTTTCGCGGAACTTCAAGCGACGGATGATTCGAGCGGGCGCTTTCGCGGCGTTCGTGTTGGTCTCAACCGGAGCCGGTTCGGCGATCGGAAACGCCAACAGCAAAGTGCCTTCACCGGCACCGATCCCGGTGCCGTTCCAGCCGGCGGACACGATCGTTCCTATGACAGATATGCCTCTCCTATTGGTCCCAAACTTGCGATCCAATATGACCCCTTGATCGCGGACCAATTCGGTCCGGCGATAGCGTCGGCGTCGTCGGGGAGGTGTTTGCGATCGCAACCACGTCTGGGCTTAGCCTCAGTTAGACGACCGCGTAACCTTCGCCACCGACGCCAGTAGTGTCGATCACGAGGACGATGAACGTGGCTCCATTCGCGCCCTGTCTCGAGGCGGGAGTGCGCGGCTTGTGGCTCAACCTCTTCGACGCAATTATTCGACTTGTGATACCGAGAATCTATATCCTGGATGACGACCTCGATTTTGCAAAGCTACTAGCCGCCAACCTCGATCCGGCGGCTCGCTTGCGCGGGGAAGTCTTCGACGATCCCGAAAAACTCTTCGCGCGGTGCGCGGAAGACTTGCCCGATGCGATCGTCACCGACCTCGTGATGCCCGGTCTCAGCGGCATCGACGTGACGCGGCGGCTTCGTGGGCGCGACCCGCATCTGCCAATTTTCGTCGTCACTGCCCACGCGGAAATGGCGACAGCAATTGAGGCGTTGAAAGCCGGCGCAACCGACTACCTGACCAAGCCAGTTAACATCGACGAGTTCAACGCACTACTCAAGCGCGCTCTCGACGAGCGACCGCTGCGTGAGGAAGCTACGACCCTCCGGCAGGTGCGGCGGGAGGAATTCTCCGTTCGTGCGATTCTCGGTGAGCACCCGAGAATTGAGGAGGTCCGCCAGTTCGTCCGCCAGATCGCCGACATCCCACGGCCGACGGTGCTGCTGCTTGGCGAGAGCGGAACGGGGAAGAACCTGGTGGCTCGCGCGATCCACTACTCGAGCCCAGATTCGGAGGGGCGGTTCGTCGAAATCAACTGCTCGGCGCTGCCCCCCCAGCTTATCGAGGCGGAGCTGTTCGGCCACCAGAAGGGAGCGTTCACGGACGCCCGCGAGTCAAAGCGGGGCCTGGTTGAAGTGGCAGACGGCGGGACCCTGTTTCTCGACGAGATCGGAGATCTCTCCCCCGAGCTTCAGGCCAAGCTCCTCAACTTCTTCGAGTCCCGCCAGTTTCGCCGGATCGGTGGGACGGAGGAGATCGAGGTTGCCCTCCGGCTGATCACTGCCACGAACCGCGACTTGGATGAGGCGGTCCGCGCCGGGCGGTTTCGCAACGACCTCTACTATCGGATCAGCGTCGCCACCCATTGCCTACCATCTCTCCGGGACGTCAAGGAGGACATCGCGCTCCTGGCCGACCATTTCCTGGGGGTGTTCAACCGGGAGTTCCGCAAGGAGGTACGGTCGATCAGCCCGGAGGCCGCCCAGGTGCTGCAGGAGTGGAACTGGCCCGGCAACGTGCGGGAACTCAGAAACGTCATGGAATGGGCCATGATCTTCGCCGCGGGCGCCGTGCTCCAGACCACCGACCTGCCGGAGTTCGGACGTCTCGACGTTACCACGGCGAACACAGAGTCCGACGCGGCTTTCGAGATTCCTAAGGGCCTGACGCTGGCCGGGGCCGAAAAGAAGTATATCGGCCGCACTATGGATGCGTGCGACGGGGCTGTGGAGAAAGCTGCTGAGATCCTTGGTATCTCGCGCAAGAATTTGTGGGAGAAGCGCAAGAAGCACGGTCTGCTGTGAGACCGCCTTGGTGATGGAGGCGGCCTTGAACCCCGCAAGACCTCGCCTCTAACCCCGCACTCCGTTACATGGTGCGTTACCATTTCGTAACAGCACCGTATGCTTAGCCGCAACCCCCTCCCCGTCTAGACGTGTAAGTCATTTTACAGCAACAACTTCACGCTTTTTTAGAAGCTGCGTCTGGGCTGGCATGAGCCATGCTTGCTGATGTGGCGCAAGATTCTCGCATCGGGAGGTGAAGGCTGAGACTCACGTGTCCAAAATGCTGTCGCAGTCGCCAATACCCGTTCGGCGGCGTGATGGGCAGTCTGGTTGTCTGTCCCGTATGCGGCCAGCCGTTCGCGTGGCGGGAGCCGCATTTGAACGATCGGCTTCCCCCCCGCGGTCGTGTGGCGCCACAGGACAAGTGCAGGGAGAACGACCTTGAACCCGACGCGCGGCGTGTTCGTTGAGCCATGAGAGCCAGCGATCTGATTGTTGGACGGAGTCCGGGGGCACACCTGGTTGCGCGGTCCGTTGTGGTCCTCGCCTTCGGAGAGGAAAGCTGTCAATGCTGATTTCGGGGAGCGGGTTGAGCTCGTCGGTCCCTAGGACCGCCGGGAGCCGTGGCCTGGCGCTCTCTCTCCTCAACCCGAGAACGCTGTTCTTGGGCGTCGCTCTCCTCGTGGCGGGCGGGATCTTCGCGCCACCGGCTCTCGCCCAGGGGTGCTTCGGGACGCCGGGCGGTGCCCCGGTGCGCTACGAGGGCGGCGCGGAGGCGAAGGCGAGCAGCAACGTGCTATCCATCGACGTTCCCATCCCGTGTGGCACGAGCAATGGGGACCTCCTGGTCGTCGCGGTGGCGACCGACGGGAACACGGCTGCGTCGATCAGCCCGCCTGGGGGTGAGGGATGGACGCTCATCGACGTGGGCGCCTACAACAACGAAGTGACGCTGGCCGTCTGGTGGAAGCTCGCCGGCGCGTCGGAGTCAGCGACCCATCAGTTCACGTGGTCGGGCACCCAGCAGGTGTATGCCTGGATGATGCGTTTTACCGGCCACGATGCCGCCGCACCGATCCATGTGGTCGCCGCCGCCGAAGACGGAAATAACTCCACGCCGACCAGCCCCGCCGTCACGACGACGGTGGACAACACGCTCATCGTGCGCATGGGGGCCTTCGACGAGGACGACGTGACAATAGACAGTCCGGGGCTCTCGGGACACACGGCTATCACCATGGACGAGAGCGACCCGGCCAGCGGCACGGTGTCCGGCGGCGCCGGCTACGTGGTCCAGGCGACGGCGGGCTCGAGTGGCACGTCGACGTTCTCGCTGACGGATACGGAGCAGTCGAGAACGGTTACGATTGCCATCGCACCCGTGCAGCCCGTGGCCTTTACCGTCACGCCCGATGGAGCGGACACGTTGGGGCTTCTTCCCAGCAACGGAACGGCGACGTCGTACAAGTTCACGGTCACGAACTCGTCGGGTGCCGTCCAGTCCTTCGATCTGTTCGGCTACTCCGCAACCATCCTCACGACGGATTCGGTCACCGGACCCAACGTGACCCGGGGAGCCGACCCGGACAGCGCGCGAATCGCCGACATACCCGCCAGTTCAAGTGACAGCGCCTTCGTGTGGTTCCAGGTCTCGGACGCCGCCCTCGGAACCCTGGACTCGCTGTATCTCATGGGCCGGGCGGTGAGCAACAGCAACTCCACCGACTCGGGCTCGGCGTTCGTGGAGCTGGTTAAGCCGAGTATGACCACCTCCAAGTCGGTCAATCCCAACGGAACGCAACTCCCGGGCACCGACCTCACCTACACGGTCACCGTCACCAACGACGGCAGCCAGGACGCTGCCGGTGTGGTGATCGTGGACTCGTTGCCGGCTGAGGTGGAGTTCAAGGTTGGGAGCGTCGTCAACAACTTGCCGGTCGGAATCGGCGTAACGGTCGAATACTCCAACGATGGCGGTAGCAGCTGGACCTACGTGCCGATCTCCACCGGGTGTGGCGCCCCGGCCAACTACGACGGCTGCGTCGACCGAATCCGCTGGACCCTACTGAATGTCCTGGGTTTCTCGGCACCCGACAACACCGGCACAGTGGAGTTCGTGTGCAGGATATCCTGACGGCGCTCGGGGTCCAGGCCCGAACGGCACCGGACGGATCACCCTATCCTGGAGGCCCCGCAAGCTGAGCATTGCTCGCAGCGAGTGTGGTGAATAGTGACATAACACCGCGCCACGGACCTCGTTGATGCCTCCACGTCCGGCCGCCCCGAACCCCTCCTCCGCTACGGATTCCGTTACCGATATTGTTACTTCTCGGTAACGCAGCAGCAGCCGAATTCGTGACAACCGGTCGGTTCTGACACCGTAAATACCTGTCAAGAAACAACTTATGTGATCTCGTACCGCGCGGTGACCCCGCGGCATGCCGCATGCTCTTTACACCCCCGCATGAACAGCAAAAGGCTGTCGACGCGGCGAATACCGTCGCCAGCCGGACCCAGAGAACAGGAGATCGAGCGATGAAGCACTGGCGAGAGGTATTGGCATTGGCGGCTATGGTCGCTGCGTCTTGGAGCACGCCGGCGGCCGCACAGGACGCCGAGGGTCGCAAGGCGCTGGTGATCACGGCTGAGAATCTCATGGCGGGCGACGCCATGCATCGCGGACACGCCGAGCGCGGTGGTGACGCCCAAGCATTGTTCGCCGGCGACGTGGTGCTGTACCGGCTGGTGTTCACGAACATCATCGACGCACCCGTCCGCGGAATCGAGTTGAAGGACCCGATCCCCTCCGGTCTGACCTATGTGGATGGCTCGGCTCTGTCCGACCGCGACGACGTCGTCATCGAGTACTCAATCGACGGTGGTTTGACCTATTCGACACAGCCGCTGGTCGATGTGCTGGTTGACGGCCGTTCGATCAGGCGGCCGGCGCCGCCGGAGCGGTACACCCACATACGCTGGCTCGTCCAGGATTGGGTGCAGCCCGGCGTGCAGGTCACCGCAGAATTCGAAGCGAAGCTGGTGGCGAACGCCACATCACAAGAGCCTGGCAAAGAGCCCAGGGCGTCGAGGCGTTAACAGAGCGCGCCTTTCTTAAGGAATGGAGAAACGCATGTTGCACTTGAAAGCTTTGGCTCGAACCGTGGCGTTGAGCGGCATCATCATGGCCGTCGCCGTCACGGCAGCACGGGCCCAAACGGCGGAAGGCACCGTCATCACCAACACCGCGACGGTGTCGTGGACTGACGCCAACGGCAACACGTACACGCCGGTGAACGGCTCCGTGGCGATCACGGTGGGCTTCCAGGCCGGTCTGTCATTCACGCCAGACGGCGGATCGCAGAGTCCAGCGTCCCCAAGCACTGGTGGCACGATGGCGTTGACCGTTCAGAACGTCGGTAACGGCGTCGATACGGTGCAGGTCGCCGAGTCGATCACGGGTGATCCCACGGTTATCTCCGTCACCAACTACAACTTTAATGCGGGGAACTACGCCACCCTCGCACTTCTGAACACCGCTCTTTCGACCTACCAGCTCACGGCGGGCGCGTCAACGATCATCACGGTGACATACGACGTACCCTCTAGCAAGGGTGGCCTGAGCGCCAACTACCAGTTGACGGCTACGTCCGTTCGCGATGGCGGAGAGTCGGATGCAGGCGACTACGATATCAACGCCAGCGAAACGTTCGCCGTGACCGTGACGCCGGACGGTGGACAGAACCTGCAGCACCTGCCGAGCAACGGCACGGACTACACGTTCCAGTTTACCGTGCAGAACAACGGTAACGGCCCGGAGGATTTCGACCTTCTGGCGTCGTTTGAGGACGCGAGCGACATCGCAATCGTGTCGGTCAACGCCGTGGCGGGAGACAGCACTCGCATCAATCTGGCGGCGGGCGCATCGACGACGATCGTCGTCGTCTACTCGGTGCTCAACGTAGCCGCCGGAACCCAAGACACCGTTTACTTACGCGGCAGGTCGGTGACGACTCCGGCGACGTTCGACGACGGCTTCGCGGATCTCACCGTGATCCGTCCCAGCGTGACGATCACCAAAGAGGCCTTTACGGACGCCGGATTGACGACCCCTGTGAGCGGCGACGTGCTGCCGGGTCAGTCGATCTGGTACAAGGTCACCGTCAGCAACGCATCGGGTACGGCAGCCGCCAGCAGCATTGACGTGGACGACGATCTCCCGAGCGAGGTCAGCTATGTGACCCACGGCGATGACGCAAGCGGGTGGACGATAACCAAGCTCAACGGTCCGCCCGAGCACGTAGATGCAACGCTACCCTCGCTGGCCGCAGGCAGCTCGGTCTACTTCTGGATCGAAGTGACCATTAACTAGCGATCCGTGTGGGTTAGCATGAGTCACCGCCGCCGTCCCATTCGCCCGACGTATGAGCGGATGGGACGCCGGCGCAAGCCGGGGTCTACCGCGAGTATTCGATTAGTCGACCCGATTCACGACTCGTGGAGGGCTTGAGCCCCAGAGACGCTGTCGCCCCACAAAGCACCGCGGTTACCGCAGCGACACCAAACGGTATCTGTTACGTGGTTAGTTACCATTCAGTAACGTGATGGCTCGGCCAACAAATCCACCTTGCGATACAACTCCACAAGTCTAATTCCAACAACAACTTACATGTGACACCGTGGGGTCCTCTGTGGCACGCATCGTGCCTTTAAGAGGCACGGAATCGAGTACGGAATCATTCGACGTTGAGGAGAACAACAATGCGGTTGTTTGGGGTGTTGCACGGTACGGCAGGACAGAGGCCCGGATTCGGCCACCAGATTGGCCGGGCCATCTGCTTCTTCCCCGTGCTGGCTCTCTTCGCCCCTGTTGTGTGGGCGCAGACGCCGGCGGGGACGCAAATCAACTCGTTTGCGGAGGCAAGCTACGAGGCGCCCAACGGTCTGATTTTTACGGCGTATTCCGATACGCTCGCCATGGTCGTCGCGCAGGTGGCGGGCACGGACCTCGAGCCACCGCGCTCCGCCGTGAGTGACCCCGCGACGACCGTGGTATACAATCACACGCTCACCAACATGGGCAATGGGACCGACAGCACGACGGTCGTCGCGACGTCGCGGATGGGATGGCCGGTTCGGGTGCACCGCGACGTGAATGCGGATGGCGCGCTGGACGCGGGCGATCCCCGAGTGACCGGTCCCATCATGTTGGCGATGGGCGCCACCGCCGAACTCCTCGTAGTGATCGACGTCCCCGGATTGGCAACGGTCCGGGGCACGATCGATACGATCAGCGTCGTCGTCACCAGTGAGTTCGACGCATCCGAGTCCGACGGGCTGCTCGATGTGCTGGAGATTCGCGATGTCGGGATCGTGGTGAGCCTGAACAAGCTGGTCGACCGCACCAGTGCGACGATCGGCGACATCCTGACGTACACGATCACCTACAGCGCCAGCGGTACGAACACGGCGACCAATTTCGAGATCAAAGATCCCATTCCGATTGGTACGTCGTACGTTCCCGGCACCTTGCGGTGGAACGGCACGTCGCTAACCGACGCAGCCGGCGACGACGAGGGGGTCTTCGACGTCGGCGGCAACCGGGTCGTTTTCCGCATCGGCACAATCCAAGGTGGTGACAGTGGCACCGTCACGTTCCAGGTACGTGTCGGTTAAGCATCGCCCGGCCGGCGGCCCGCGACCGGAGGGTGAAGGCTCCACTCGCCGGGCGCTGCGCCGGTTGGTGCTCGCCGCAGCGGTGCTGGCGCCCGCGCCGCTTTCCGCCCAGACCATCGTTAACAACACGGCGGCGGCCACCTACGAGACAATCGCCGGTACGGACTCCGTCGCCTCGAACTCCGTGCAGACCACGTTGGTCTTCCCGGTGGTCTTCCTGGAGAAGCTCTTGGTCGGCCCGAGTTCGGCGCGAATCGGAGAAAACGTCAGCTACACGATCCGCTACGGCAACTCGTCGGCCAGTGTGCCGGTACGCAATGCCGTGCTGGCCGATACCTTGCCGCCGGGACTCGAATTCGTGTCGTCACAGCCGGCCGCACAAGTAGTGGGCCAGATCGCCACCTGGAACATCGGAGATGTGGCCGCCGGCGATACCTCTCAGATCGCCCTGACCGTACGGGTCAGCGACCAGGTGCGCGACACCGTCAGCGTGACGAACATGGCGGTGTTGGAGGCGCTCAACTCTGGTGCGGCCGATCTGGCGCTGGCACCGGCGGTCGAGTTGATCGGCGTCACGAGCACACAGCTCTCCCTCGGCAAGTCAGCCGATGTACTCGAGGTCGGCCTCGGTGAGACCATTCCCTATACGCTCACCTTGGACAACACCGGTTTCGTACCCATCGCCGACCTGCGCATCCACGACTTGCTTCCGGAGGGAGGCAGATATGCAAAAGGCAGCGCACTCGGTGTGGACTCGGTCAGCGCCAACGGGCGTGAACTGACGATGTTCGTTGCCGGCCCCTTGGCCCCCGGCGCCACCCATACCGTCCGCTATGCAGTGGCAATCGTCTCGGCAGCAGACGATGTAATTGCTAACCGTGCCTACGCCACTGCCGAGAATGAATTCGTCACGTCGGAAGAGGTGGTGGAGTGGGTGCGTGTCCGGCGCAACTGGCCAATGGAGACCCGCGCCGCGATCGGGAAGGTGTGGGCCGACCGTGATGGAGACGGGGCGCAGGATGCGGATGAGCCGGGTGTGGAGGGCATCGACATCTGGACCGACGACGGTGAGGTCGCCACCACCGACAGCGACGGCAAGTTCTCGTTCCAAAATCTCCGACCGGGACACCACACCTTCCGGCTCGATCAGGCCACGGTGCCCGCCGCGTACCGTCTCGCCGGCGCCCGCTCGACCGAAGATCTGGTAGCGGTGGATGCGGACGGGTGGACCACACCACGCATCAACTTCCGCGTGCTGCCGACCGTGGGCGCCATCGAGCAGGTGTACCTACCCGTCTCCTGGCGGTTCACCGCCCGGCCGCTCCGACGCCCCGTGCCGGAGGCAGCAGTGAGGCCCGTCTCCATCGCGCGCTTCGAGCGCAACAATGCCCGACCGAAGTTCGTCGACAGCGCTTCAGCCATCGTGAAACGGCTGACCACGATGTTGGCGGATCGGCCCGACTGCACTATCGAGATCGCCGGGCACACAGATGCGCGCTTCGTTAACGGCCCGCCGTACTACAGCAACCAGGCCCTCTCGGACGCACGGGCTGACTGGGTAGCCCAGAGTCTGCGTGCTGCAGGGCTCGCCGATACCGCGTTGATCGTCCGCGGATACGGCAATACCCAGCCGATAAGTACCGACCCCAGTTCGTCCTGGCTCGACCGCCGAGTCGAGCTCCGGTTCAGGTGCCCGGAGCCCAACGCGATCGTGTCTCGCCGACCAGAGGTCGAGTATGAGGTCGTGATCTACAACGATTACGCAACGCCGATCAGCGGGATGGCGGTTCGATTCGAGCCGGCTCCGGATTCAGTCTTGGTCGTGCATGACGACTCAGCCGACGCCGTGGATGGGGACCTCATGGCGTTCACGCACCCCGGCGGTAGCATCGACCTCCCACCCATCGCACCGCATGCCCGGTTGCTGCTCCGTGCGTGGACCGTGTCGCCTCACGACTCCGCCCTTGCAGTTCTGGAGTCCGACGCCCGAGCCGAACGTATCACGGCACCCATCCACAATCCCCTGATGCCGGTGGAAGGGATCGCACCCTTGCGGGCGCCGTCCGATTCGCTGCCTGATCCCGAGACGATCAAGCCGGGGCACGACGTCGAGTTGGTGATCGCGCCGGCGGTGCAGGGGTGGCCGGATGTGACCCGCCCCCTTCCTGAGGGATGGGAGCTAGTCCCCGGCACGACACGGATCGGTAATGCACGCGCACCGGATCCAGAGCTGCGAAAGGACCGCACCGGCCAACTATTCCTCCATTGGACGCTGACGGGGCGGCCTGGGGCATCGGTCTCAGTCCGGCTGAGACCTGTCGGTTCGCTCGAGCCGGTTGAAGTCGAAGAACCGAGTCTGCCTGCCCTTCGCGCGCCCGAAGAGCGTGAAGCAGACCAGAAACGCGAGTTCCTTACGGGACCCTCGGTGCGGATCTTTGAGCCCGCGGACGGCACGGTGTTCTCCAGCGACCGCATCTACATCGGGGCACGCGGGGAGCCGGGCGCGGCGGTGGCACTCTTCGACGGCGACTCCCTCGTCGCCCAAGCCAACCTGCGGATTGACGGCATCCACGACTTCATAGCCGTCCCCCTCTCCCGAGGTCCCCACCGGTTGCGGGTGCGGATGCTGAACTCGTGGAATCAGGAACGCTGGGACAGCGCCGCGGTGCACGTCACCGGGCGGCCGGCCAGCTTCAGTGCGCCGCCTAGGCCGGTCGAATTGATCGCCGACGGTCACACTCTCGCAACGGTTCGCGTTCGGGTTTTCGATCGCTGGGGTGTGCCCATCGTGAATCGTATCTATGCCACCGCGTCGGCGGACGGAGCCGAGCCGGTGAGCACCGATGCGGATCCCTCATCGGTCGGCGTGCAGGTGCGGTCCGACCGCGCCGGATGGCTCGAAATCCAGCTCAAGCCCGGTCGGGACGTCGGGAGCGGCAAGCTGATTCTCCAAGCCGGCACGGCGAGAGGGGAGCTTGATCTTGAGATTCTTCCGGCGATCCGACCGCTGATGCTCACGGGCGTGGGACGCTTCGGACTCGGAGCGAGCGCGGATGCGTTCGGCGCAATCACTGCGCGTGGACGCCTGGACCGCAGCACCTCAATCATTCTGAGCTACGATTCGCGGCGACTCGATGCGGGGCGCGACATCTTCGGTCGGTCGTTCGACCCCCTGGGCGAGGCACGATATCCCCTGCTGGACGCCAGCGCGGTACGCACGCTGACCGCATCTCGGTACGCGTTCTCTGCCCGACTGGAGCGCCGGCTTGACTGGGTTGCCTTCGGGGATCTATCGACCACCGATTTCGCGAGCGGCCTCCGGCTGACGACCTATCGCCGTGCCCTGGCCGGCGGCGCCGCCCGAGTGACGACCGGGCCGGTCGTGTGGAGGGGATTCGGCAGCCTGACGAGCCGGAACCTGCAACAGTTACAGATCCGCGGAGTGGGCAGCTCGGGGCCGTACGAGCTGCAACCAGATATTACCCCCGGCACCGAACGGGTCGTCGTCGAAACCCGGGCCAAGGAAAATGCGCAGCGCATCGTGACGCAGCAGGTCCTCATTCGGTTCATCGATTACCAGATCGATTACCAGCGCGGCACACTGATGTTCAAGCGTCCGGTACCGGCGGGGGATCCGTATGAGAACCCCGTTTTCCTGATGGTGACTTATGAGATGGATGGCGGAGGCGAACAGCGGGTGGTCAGCGGGATCAGGGCAACGGTGAATGTCCGGAGCCTGCTGGGGTCCACACTGCTGGATTCGCTGCGGATCGGCGCGACGGGCATTCAATCGAGAGAGCCAACTGGCGCGCACTATCTAACGGGAGCCGATATGCGGGTGTTGCGCACCGGCGCGTTGGACGTCGGTGCGGAAGTCGCGTATTCCGAGACACCCGACTCGAGCGGGATCGCCACCACGATTGACGGTGCCGCTCACTTCTTCAAAGGCGCCATCAACCTGAACGCGGCTTGGATGAAAGTCGGCTCCGGGTTTGGCAACCCCTCGAATACCGCGCTCCGGGGCGGCACCGAAGAAATCCGGGTTGGCGGTGGGATCAAGGTGGCCTCGAGCACACTGCGCATCAGACACGAGCGGCAGAGTTTCGCGGCACTAGGCGTCGAACGCCGGCTCACCTCCGGTGCGATCGTCCAGAACTTGGGGTCGCACGGGCAAGTTGAGCTCGGGCACACACTCGACCGTTTCGCAAACGGATCGTCCACGGACGAGTCGCGGGCCGGAGAGCTCAGGGCGACCTGGACGCCGACGCCCTCGATCAAGGTCTGGGCGGAGAGTCGCCGGCAATTGGGTTACTCCGGCGATCTCAGGCGTCCCGATCATGTCGGTGGCGGCGCGGCCTTCCAACTGCATCGGGACGTGGCGCTGGAGGTCCAACACCGCCAGGTGCTCGTGCCAGGCGGCGCCTCGAACTACTCGACGACGAGCCTCGGTCTCCGCACGAACATCGGAACTGGCACCCAGGCGTGGGGATCGTACCAGCTCGCGGGTGGCGCAGGCGGCAAGTACAACGCCGCTGTGGTGGGGCTCAACAATCGTCTGCGCCTCGGGTCGGCGTGGACCGTCAACGCGCTGTTCGAGCGCCGTGTTGGACTCGACAAGGCGCCAGTCGACGACCCTGTGCGCGCGCTGCCTTTCCTTCAGACCGAGGAGGATTATTGGTCAGCCGGACTCGGGATCGAGCTGTTGCCGCCCAATGCTCCTTACCGCCTGAGCATGCGCGGTGAGTACCGGGACGGCACCGCCCTCTCCACGCGCCTCGCCACAATGGCCGGTGACGTCTCCATCAACCGGTCGCTGGCGATTCTTTCCCGGCAGGAGTTCCTGGAGAGCGAGCGGCGGCTGACCACCGGCCCCGGAATAACCCGCCGCCTGTCGTCGCTGTGGGGTCTGGCGTTCCGACCCATCAAGACCGACGCGCTGAACGTCCTAGCGAAATTCGAGTGGCGGGACGAGACCAACCCGGCTGGAGGTGGCGTGTTGGGACAGCAAGGCGATGAGCGGCGGATGATCGGAGTCGGGGAGGTGATTTGGTCGCCGTTTGCGTGGAGCGAGATCGCCGGCCGGTACGCCATCCGGCACACCCGGGCGGATCGATTGCTCTCCGACGGGGTGTCGCAGCGTCTCCAATCGCGGGCAGATTATCTGGGCGGACGCCTCGACCTCAACATCAACCGCTGGCTCACGCTTCGCTCCGAGGGCCGACTCCTCATCGAGCGCACGAGCGATACCCGCCGCTGGGATGCCGCTCCCTCACTCGCGCTCAATCCCATCGAAGGATTTGAGGTGGCAAGTGGCTACCGGTTCGGAAACCTGCGCGACCCCGACTTCTCCGTACGCGGGGGCCATGGCTGGTTTGTGACGTTCGGCGTGCGCCTGACCGAGAGTGTGTTTCCCACAGCCGCCGATTTCTGGCGCCCTCGGTTTTGATGACTACCCAGTTCTGATCGCCTCAACTGCCTTCATTGCCATCCCAGCCATTCAAACCAATTGTCTTCGTTACCACATGGGAATGGTTACCCTGACCGTATCTTTTTGGTAACGCTGTGCTCTCAGTCATCAAAGGGCTCCGTTCCGTTGGAGATTCCCCAACATCGAGTAAAACAACAACTTACGCGCTTGAGTCGCGTGAAAGCCCGATGGCACGCCTCCTGCTTTGCCTTGATAGGCACCTGACAGACTGCCTCGGCTTTGGTCGACGGAAAAGGGGAGCGGGGAGCGGGGAGCCGGGAGCCGGCTGCTCCCTAGTCCATCGCTTTCGCGACCCCCCGCTCTCTGTCAGAACCGACGCACGCCATTCCGCCCTTCCGACCTTCCGTCTTTCCGCCCGTCGGGGGTGACTCCCATCACTGACAGCGCACGGTTTCCGTGGCATTCTTGAGCGCAGGAAATACCGAAAGCATTGGGACGGAACCGTGCGAATCCTCATAATTGACGACGATGTCGACCTGCTCAACATTCTAAGCAATCGACTCAGTGAACTCGGGCACACGGTATACACGGCGGCGTCGGGAAAAGACGGCATCGCATCGTTCTACGAACAGTCTCCGCAGATCACCGTGGTCGACTTCAAGATGCCGGGCTTGTCGGGGATGAGCGTGCTGGAGTGGCTGCGGGATGAGGGGGCACCTGTGATCATGCTGACTGGAGAAGCGGGCATCGAGGTTGCGGAATCGGCGATGGCAGGTGGCGCTGAGAACTTTCTGACGAAATCAGTCGCTGTGGATCTCTTGGCCGCGGCGATCGAAAAAGCGGCAGCGGAGGCGGTCCATCAGTAGAGTGCCCTCACCGCCCTCCTTTTGCGGATGGAGCGGTGGGTGATATCACCCCCAACTCTTCGCAGCCGGTGGATGCTGTCGCAGTGTTCTTAGGAATTTGTACGGGGAGTATGCAGGTGTTTCCGAGAAAGTAGGTGTAGGCGCCAGCGATACTTTGAGCGGTCGTAACGCATCTGCGATGACGTTGAAGGTACCGTCGTCCTTCGCCAATGTCCCGTGGACCGAAAGGAATGGCTCGCCGCGTACCGCCATCCGATACCGTTCGTTGACGTCTGGCCGAACAATCACATTGACCATCCCCTGCTCGTCTTCCAAAAGGACAAAGACCGTTCCCTTCGCCGTTGAGGGACGCTGTCGCGCGACGACCAAGCCGGCGACCTCGACCTCGACGTTGTGCTCCAGATCTTTCAATTCGTCGCAGGTAACGCGGTTTGGTGGGAGCGCGCTCTGCATGACTGAAAACGGATGCCCGCTGGCGGCAAAACCCAGCATTTGATATTCAGCCAACATTGTTTCCTGAACGACCATGCCACCGAACCGTATGTCTTCGTATGGGTGATTGAGTGGTAGCTCGAGTTGTCGCTTGACACGGTGTTTGTTGGGTGTCTCAGTTTTTGGTGGCAGCCACAGTCCCACCTGCCACAACAGTTCGCGTCGTGTGAGGCCGAATTTGTTACATGCGCCAACCCAGACGAGGTTTTCGATGGCTTCTCGCGAGAGCCTCTGTGGCCCGCGCCGCACAAGGTCACCAAGACTGGTGAATGGTCCGTTCCGCTCCCGTTCGATAACCAATTCTTCTGTGACGTCGAGACCACAATCTCGAACAAACGTCAGACCCACCCGTAGGGATTGTCCCTCCACGGTGCAATGTACATCGCTGCGGTTGATGTCTGGCAAGAAGACATCAACATTGTGGCGCTTGGCATCTCGAGTGAGAGCATCGAGAGAGTAGAACCCCATTGGCTGGTTGTTGAAGAGCGCGGTGTAAAACTCTACTGGATGATAGAACCTGAGCCACGCCGACTGGTAAGCCAGCAACGCGAACGCCGCAGCGTGTGACTTGGGAAATCCGAACTCGGAGAAAGCGACGACTTTCTGAAATATCTGCTGCGCGGTGCTTTCCAAAACGCCATTCCGAGCTGCGCCGTCCCAAAAGGCTTCCCAAAAATCTTCCATCAGCTCTCGCGATCGGCGCCGGCTCATGGCACGGCGCAACTCCTCGGCCTGTCCGGCGGTGAAATCTGCTAGCGCCTGGCACACTTGAAGAACTTGGTCTTGGTACAAAATGATGCCGAGTGTCTCTCCGAGGGCCTCCTCGAGCAGCGGGTGGTCGAGCGGCGGCTTGTAGGGCCGGCCGGCGGCAATCGCCCTGCGCTCGTCCTCCCGCCGGCGGACGTAAGGATTGACGGCTCCACCGACGATCGGTCCGGGTCTGATGATGGCGACCTCGATGGACAGGTCGTTGAGATTGCGAGGTCGTGCGCGGCGCAGCATTTGTATTTGTGCACGACTCTCGATTTGGAACACGCCGATCGTGTCACCGTTACAGATCGAGTCGTACACTTTCTCGTCCTCGACATCGATACGGCTCAGGTCCGGGGGCTTACCTTCCTTGCGACTGACGAGTTCGACACACTCCTCAACCAGCGAAAGCATGCCGAGTGCGAGAAAGTCGATCTTGATGAATCTTGCATCGTCACAAGAATCCTTGTCCCACTGACATAACACCCGATCGGGCATAGCAGAAAGCTCGAGTGGCACAATCTCCACGAGCGGTGTGCTCGAGATGATCATCCCACCGACGTGCTGTGAGATGTGTCGAGGGAGTCCAGCTATTTCGACGGCGAGTTCACACAGGTCGCGCCACAACGGTGCCTTGGATCGACCGCCGAATCCAGGCAACTTTTCCAATTCCTCACTGAGCTCGGCGGGAGATGAGTAGTGACTCGCAAACTTGGCGACCTGTTCCAGCTCGCCGATGGGGAGATCGAGGGCCTTTCCAATTTCACGGACCGCCGACCGCATGCGATAGGTCGGAAATGTGCAGACCAGGCCCGTGTGCTCGGCTCCATAACGAGCGTAGACCCGACGCATTAGTTCTTCACGTATCTCGCGTGGAAAATCGAGATCGATGTCAGGAACCGAAGCAATCGTTTCGTTCAAGAACCTGCCCAAGAAGAGATTGTTTACGACGGGGTCGATGTGTGACAGACCAAGGAAGTAACAAATGATGGAAGAAACCGACGATCCTCGTCCACGCCCGGGCAACAGATTGCCGTGTGCGCGTCTCGAACCACGCCGTACGTCGGCCGCAACCTCTTGGGCGAGTTCCATGATGTCACGGTACACGAGAAAAAACCCACAGAGTTTGTGGTGATTGACCAAATTCAATTCTTTTTCCATTCTCCTCAGCGCGTCAGCCCGGTTTTCCGATCCAGCAGGGTAATATTTGTCGAGCTTACTACGACAAAGTTCTGAAAGCGCGCGGGGCGCAGTTTGTCTATCTTGGCCACGGAAGTGAGGAAAAGTGTAACCGAGATCTTTTGTGAGGTCGAACCGTGCGCAACGCTCGGCGATTGCGAGCGTGTTGGCAACGGCATCTGGGCGATCATGGAAAACCGATGCCATCTCCTGTGGTGAGCGGAGGTAGAATGCGGAATTCGGCCTTCTCGCTATATGTGAGCCATCGAGCGTGCTGCGGTTTTTTATGGAAACGAGAACGTCGTGAAGCCGGTGACGGTGTTGCTTGTGGTAATGGACGTCGCCGGTGGCTACGACCTTCAATCCGCCGGAGTCTGCAAGGCTCGTAAGGGCACGGTTACGATCTCTATCTCCGCGAACGGCGTTCCGTTGCAGCTCGACAAAAAAATTGTCCGGTCCAAAAACGGTACGGCATCGCTCTGCAAATCGTCCTGCGGCGGCGAATCCTCGTTGCGAAAGCACCGTTGCTAAAACGCCGGTGCGGGAACCGGATAATACGATCAGTCCCTCATGGCGTATCTCGAGAGAGCGAAAGTCGAGTCGCGGATCGAATCGATCCTCTTGCCCCAAGTGTGTTTCAGTCAGGAGCCGGCAGAGGTTGGAGTAGCCCGTGGAATTCTCTGCGAGCAGGGTAACATGCGAGCCATCGAGCAGCGTCACCTCGGCGCCGGTAATCGCTTGGATACCGATATGTGAAGCCGCTTGTGCAAACGCCATTGAGCCGTACAAGCCGTTGGTGTCGGTCAATGCAAGCGCGGGAAACCCCAAGGCCTGCGCCTCCATGACGAGCTCATCCGGTTGGGAAGCGCCGTTGAGGAAGGAATAGGCGGAGTGACAGTGGAGTTCGATGTACATAAAAACGTGAGACGTGAGACGTGAGAGGACAAGTGTCAGAGGATGCAGGTCACTTGGGACGTGCTTCTTTGACAGGTAGTGCGTACGCACGTGACATATTGAGAATTGGCGATCATTCCTGAAAGCCATGACGAGGAAACCGATAGCGAACGGTCTGCAACAGGGGCTGCGACCCTGGTTCGCGCCGCCGCAGCGCGTAGAAGCGGATGCGGTTGGCGTCGAAATCGACCTCGGCGCGCACGAGACGATGGGACCAGCGCGGATCGACCCGCCAGGTATGCCCCAGCAGCTCGGCCGTTCCCTGCTCGCTGATGCGCCGCAGGAACACCAAGCGGCCGCGCGGGCGGGTCTGCAAGTCCAACGCCCACTCTTCGGGAAACGTCCGTCGTGGCGGGGCGGCCTCCAGGCGCGGTGCCGCACGGCGGCGGACTGCTGCCACGTAGCGATCCGAACGCTCCTGCAGGGCCGCGCGGGTGGGATGATGGAAACGGGCCCACACCTTGGCCTGCCACCGACCGTTGTAGCTTTCTACCGCCGCCTGGAAGCCGGTCTCGCGTGGCGGCGCGAACACGGGGACGATCCCCAAACTCAAACACAGGCGCGTGACACGGCCGACGGTGTCAGGGAACTGATGCGCGCCCTGGAACCGGGTGTCGTTGTCGAACTGTGCATAGGCTGGCAGCCCGAACTGCCGCCAGTGCGTTACCAGGGCCTCGACGATAGTGGTGGCGCGGACGGGTGGACCGGGCCACGACGCGACCAATCCGCCGTGCAGCGAGATGCCGTTGAGCACTTCGACCTCGGTGCCACCCTTGATCACCAACCCTTCGACGATGTCAAAGCTGTCCAGCTCCGCACAGCCCGCGGCCACCTCAGGCAGATACCAGCCTCGGGGCGGTGGGGGGCGACGGATCCGCCGGCGACCGTCCAGCGCCCCGTGCCGGGCCAGGATGCGGCCGATCGTCCGCACCGCGGGGACGCTGCGATAGTGACGGTCGCGCATCTCGCGGTAGATGGCAGCGGCCCCGTACTCCCCCAGGTCGCTCGTGTCACGCAGCTCTCGCCGCAGCGTCAGCACGACATCTTCTACGGCCGCTTCCGTGCGATGAATCGTGTGCGCGAGGTGAGACCGGTCAGACCAATCGACTCGATCCAGCCGCTGGCCGCCGACGCGCTGCACCCACCGTTGCACGGTCTGGAGGCTCACGTGAAACCGGCGCGCCACCGCACGCAGCGAGGCACCCCGCCGAACCGCGGCAACCATCTTTCGACGTCGCTCCTCGGTCCGGCCTTTTTACGCACCTTGACCCCCGAACTAGTGTTTCGTTCAAATACTATAAACCACACTCCTGACCTGGATCCTGTGACACTCCGACCTGCATCCTGTGACACCTAGGTGACCTGGATCCTGTGGCACTTATCCCGTGAGAGGTGAGACGTAAGACGTAAAACGTGAGACGTGAGACGGATGGGGTGGGTGGCCGTCTCACGTCTTACGTCTCACCTCTCACGTCTGCAAATACCAACCACCACCAATGAGATCTTCGTACACCACCACGTGCCCACCACCTACAAGCATCACCTCCACGTATCGTCTGGCGATTTGGTCTCTCCACCACTCGTCGTCGATGCGCCACGTTTCACCGATCTCTTCAACCTTCCTTTCCTTACCGTCGAACGTGATTGCGACGGATAGGTTTTCTTCGTTCAACTCGACTCTGATGGATCTGGGAAGATTCAGGGGTCGAAGTCGATGAGAGCGTATCGGCGTTCTGGTATTCGTGACCATGGGTGCACCTCGACTATGTGATGGAGCATCGATCGTTTGAGTCGTGTCTTGATTTCATGGGCGGCCCAGCGCAACGCGCGCCGCTGTCCGGTTCGCGCCGCGGCCGCGGCGTCTCGAGCGAACAGCTGCAGTTCCTTCGTACCTCGGACGAATGCGGTGAATTCCACCGCCAGGTGCTCGACCCCGCCGGTGGGCGGGGTCTGTTCGAGTTTGGTAATGAGCGGTGTCGCCAAGTGTTTTCGATTCGCCGACGGATCCTTGAGGACTGCATCGATCATCCACGACGAACCGTGCTCGAGTGTAGCGCGGACACGTACCGATCGAACGCGCCAACCGGTACGCCTCGGATGTCGTAGTGCTTGATCGGTGAGCTTACCGATGGTGTTGGCGAGAATGCCCTGGTCGGCGATGGGCGTTGGGAAATCCATTGCTGCCATGATGGACTGTGGCGCCTCTTTGCCGATCACGGGCTCGACTATTGTTCCGGTTGCAAGACGCCACGCAAGTCGTCCTTCGCGACCGAATTGCGACACCACCGCCTGTTCGGGAAGAGCAATGAGATCGCCCAAGATCCGTAGGCCGAGTTGCCACAGTCGCCGATGGGTGTCGGGGTCGAGTGGGAGGGTGCCGATACGTTGTGACGCGAGAAATTCGTTCAGTCGATTGTCAGAGACGATGACGGGCGCGCCGGGCTTTGCACAAGTAGCTGCAACCCACGAGGGGAACTTGCCCCGGGCCCAGCCTAGACGCCACACTGCCCCCCGCCCTTCTTGACGGAAAGACGGAATGGCGGAATGACGGAATGTTCGCTTCGCTCGAGGGTTGTCGCTCTTCGCTTCCCCTACTTTCCGTCCTTCCGTCTTTCCGTCCTTCCGCCCATTTCCCCATCTCCGTCTCTGCCCCCTGCTGCCCCCCGCTGCCCCCGTGCCCCCGTGCCCCCGTGCCCCTATGCCCCTCTGCCTCTGCTGCCCCTGCTGCCTCTCCTGCATCTCGCTGCCCCCCGCTGCCCCCGTGCCCCCGTGCCCCTGTGCAAGCCCCCACGCCGCACGCAAGGCTCCCTCAATCACCCCCAACACCTCCTTCGGCTCTCCAATCAACCTTTCCAACCCGTCCACGCCGACATACACTCGTCCCAACTCTACGGGTTCGACGACGGGGCTGACGTCGCTGAGTTTCAGAAGTAGTCGAGAAAACAACTCGTCGTAATGCACAGGGTCGGCTTCCAACAGTGTGAGCGCGGGGCACAAACCGATGGCTTGGCTCACGGTCATGGCTGTTTTCACGCCGAAGTGTCGGGCGCGTGGTGAAACTTGCCACAACCGCCGAGTGTCTTCACTCGACAACAACGCGGTGGGCTTTCCCACGAGATCGCTGTTTCGTCGTTCTTCCGCCCGCAGGGCGAACAGCGGAAACCATACACAAACGGCGTGGTTGCTGACGAGATCCCGGCGCGGTGGTCTGGTCATTCCCAGAAGCCCATCTGGAAGTCGGACGACAACGGCGGTAAGTCGGTACGGCGGTACGGCGGTAACCCTACCCTTTCTGCCCCCCTGCCCCCCTGCCCCCGTGCCCCTGTGCCCCTCTGCCCCTCGCTGCCCCCTGCTGCCCCTTGATGCCTCTTGATGCCCCTTGATCCTCCTTCCATCACCGGATCCCTCACCGTAATCCCAACCTCTTCCGCCACTTCCCGAAATCGTTTGACAATCGCGTCCGTGTAGCGCTTGGGTGCGGCGCCCGTTCCGCGGTAGGCACGTCGGTACTTGGGGTACAGCTCGGGGAAATGTTCTTGGATGATGGGCAAAAACCCGTGATGGAGCGCTGGATAGAGTCGCAGTGGGGACGGGTGAGCGAACCGACCTCCCGCTTTTTTCAAGGCTCGGGCGAGTGCGCGGACCTGTGGCAAAGTATCGGTGATACCGGGCAACACTGGTGCGACTATGAGACCGGCGTTGAGACCGGCATCGACCAATCGCTCGAGCGCCTTGAGTCGTACATGCGGCATGGGAGAGCGCGCCTCGAACAACCGAATGAGATGTATGTCGGTTGTTATGAGGGAGATGTATATGCTGACACGGTTATTTCGCTTCAGGGCTTTTAGTGCCTCAATGTCTTGACTTATCAACGGACTCTTTGTGATGATGCCGACGGAAAGATTTGACTCACGACACAATCGTTCGAGAATTGCACGGGTAATGCGAAATTTTCGCTCGGCTGGCTGATACGGATCGGTCGCTGTTCCAATGACGATGGGGTGGATCCGACCGACGCTTTGGCGTCGTTTGATGGTAGATAGATCGTGCTCGAGCGCAGCAAGCACGGCATCCCGTTGCTTTACGAAGATTCGCTGCTCGAATGCCTCCCACTTCTTGGATTTTTGCAGCTGTTCGAAGTCAGCATCCGGTAGCTGTCCGTTGTCGTGTGCACGCTCTACTACATAGCGATGTGCGTAACGGGCGTAACAATACGTGCACCCAAACTCGCAACCGACATACGGGTTGATGGACCAAAACCCCATACCGGTACTCTCGGGCGAGTTGACGATGGATTTGACGCGATGCTCGACAAACGTCGCTCCACGCACTCGAGTGTCGAGCACTCGCAAGCTTCGTGAAGGGGGCACTGCGGCCGGGCGACGAAACAGCTCTGTTTGTTCCAACGTGCTCTCGCGCGTTTCAGCTGCAGTGTCCCCAACCGCAAACCGGACAGAAGCAACAACCCGAAGCAGGGTGGACAAGCCCGCCACAATCCGGACACCTACATGCACCCGACCGGGAGGATGCGCCGTGTGCTTCTTGAGGCCGCTTGTGGCGGGGCCGTTTATGGAGAAATCGAGTGGGGCGCAGTTTCGGATTTTCTTCGGTCATGATAACCGAATATACACCGAAAACACTTTGAAGCAAGGTTACTGATATATGCTTTAACAGCAACCAGTTACGTCTTCAGCGACCGTTTTCTCTCCGCCGTCTACAGCTGATACGCAAGCCTCAAACTGGACTTTTCCGTCACCGTCTGCCGCTTGCCAGAACCGCCACGACCTACGAGCTTTTGGCGGACTCGAGTTGTAAAAACTCGTCACAAACAGGTCACTATGACTTCCGGCACCACCAAACCTGCGCCGGCCTCCACTTCCTGGTTCACTCATCCCCTCGCCCGCGCGGCCGAAGTCCTCACATTGCTTTACGTGTTTCTCGTCGGCGTCAACGGACTTGGCAAGGGGTTCGAGGCGCTTGGGGGGGGATTACTCGACTCGTTCTTTACGGCCACCGAGAATCCATTCATGGGTCTCATGGTTGGGATCTTGGCCACGACGTTGGTGCAGAGTTCGTCGCTCACGACGGCGATGATCGTGGGTCTTGTGGCGGCACCGGAAAACCCGCTTCCCATTGCAAACGCGGTTCCGATGATCATGGGAGCAAACATCGGGACCACTGTTACGAACACCATCGCGTCGCTGGCTCATATGGGACGCAAGGAGGAATTTCGGCGCGCGTTTTCGGTGGCGACATGTCACGACTTTTTCAATTACATCGCCGTCATCGTTTTGCTGCCCCTCGAGTTACTCACCGGTTTCCTGCGGAAGACGGCGACCGCCCTCACAAATGTAGTAGGCGGTTTCGGTGGAGCTGACTACGACAGCCCCATCAAGGGCGCGATCAAGGCGGGGAGCGAGCCCATCAAGACCCTGTTGGATGCAGTGATACCCTCGCCGGGTTTTGCGGCGGTGATGTACATCTTGGTTTCTGTGGTACTGATTTTCATTGCTCTGTTATTGATTGTGAAGGTCATGCGGGCGGCGATGGTGCAGCGCGTCGAGATCGTCATATCACGTGTTTTCAATCGTCACGTCATACTGGCGATGATCGTGGGCGTCGTGGTTACCGTCATGGTGCAGTCTAGTTCGATCACAACGTCGCTTTTGGTGCCGCTCGCCGGGGCAGGTATCTTGACGCTACAGCAGGCGTTTCCGATCACGCTCGGCGCCAACATCGGCACGACCGTCACCGCGCTGCTGGCGGCATTGGCCGCGACCGGTCAGAACGCTGCAGCTGGACTGACGATTGCTTTGGTGCACCTCCTGTTCAATCTGACCGCAACGGTTCTTATCTATCCGGTGAGCGGGATTCGCAATATTCCTTTGGCGGCGGCGCGGAAGATGGCGGATATCGCTATTAGGTCGCGGATATGGGCATTGGTTTACGTCGTTCTTCTGTTCTACGTGCTGCCGGCGTTCTTTGCATTCCTAAATAGTGTTTTTTGGTAGTTTGGAGGACTCATGCTCCGTGAATTGATCAGTATTTTCAAAGCCGCCAATCCCTTGGGTCGGATGGGGGATAATTTTGCGAAGATGCTCAGTTTGACCCAAGCGCAGACCGTTCGGGCAGGCGAGATATTCTTCAGCAAGCCGCCGAGTCCGGAGGAACGCACGGCCATCTACAAGCAAGACGTCAAGGTCAACAAGTTGGAACGGAAGGTTCGCAAACAGGTCATTGCGCACCTCTCCGTCGCGCGGAATGCCGCGGACGTCCCCTACAGCCTGTTGCTCATGAGCTTGGTCAAAGATGTGGAGCGAATCGGCGATTATGCCAAGAACCTTGCCGAGGCGTTGGATGTGAGTGGTGCAGTGTTACCTGAGGGTGAGACCACGGCTGAGCTGCGGGAGATCCGCAACGGCGTGGAGAGTACTTTCGAAGCGGTCGCCGAGGTTTTTGCAAAATCGGACGAAGAGGGAGCAGTGGAGTTGATTCGCCAGGGACGGGACGTGAGTCACCGCTGTGACGCGCTGATCAATCGGATCGCGAAGAGTGATTACGATGCGGCGACAACGGTTGCCCTGACCTTGGGCACGAGGTTCTACAAACGCATCGGTGCCCACCTGCTCAATATTCTCTCAGGTGTCGTCATGCCGTTGCACAAGCTGGATTACTACGACGAGAAAATTCTCGAGAAGCCGAGACGCTGAGCGTTTACCGCTGAGTTCCGTCACCGACGATCGCCGCCTCGAGCGTGACACCGGTGGCGGCGTTTTGATACCCCTTCCATCGGTGTGACCACTCGATCAACCGTTTGATCAGGGTCTTCTTGCCCCCCAACGCATGAACTAAGTCGACCTGCGCACCCCGCCCGATCCCCTTCGACAACGCGTCCAGCACTTGGTCGAGCAGATGGAGTTCGTGGACTCGCCGTGCTTTGCCCGCTCGCGCGGCGCGGCGCAGCACCATTCGTGCGAGACGTCGAGTCTCAGCGTCACTTGGACCCAAGTGCGCGCTCGCCAACCGTTGCCGCAGCGTCGTGACGAGAGATTGATGAAATCGCACGTCTGGTTCTCGCTTGCTCTCCGGTCGATCAAGTAAGTCGAGCAAGACACCGCCCGCCTCGATGAGATCCGTTATGCAAACCGGCGGATTGCCAGCGAGTACGACGAGCTGGGGAACCGTACGACGACCCATTTGCCAACGAACGGCGAAAGCCGCCGCAAGCGGACCGGCTACGACACAGTGGCGTGGACTCTCGGGGGGGAGTCTTCGAAGGGACCCGCCGATCCGTTCTCGGGTTTCCAGGGATCGCCCTAGTACGCGGGCTTGCCCGACTCGGCTGGTGACCGGCACACCGAGGTCGCGTTGATGCTCGAGCTTTTGTTGGATGCGGCGCCTGAGGTTCAAGTGATCCTCGAGCAAGGGTGGTGGCATGAACCACCATACGTCTACTTGGTTGCGATCCGATCCCATGCGTGCCACTCTACCCACGCGTTGCTGCAGTCGAACCGGATTCCAGGGAAGGTCGAAGTGCACGACGGCGTCCGCGTCCTGGAGATTCAAACCCTCGCTCACCATGTCCGTCGCGACAAGCACGTCGATCTGCGCATAACGTGGCGGGGGGGTCTTCCGGCTTCCCTTTGGGGCAAACCATCCGAGAACGACCGACACCGGCAGCGGCCCGGAGACGATGCGAGCGCCTCCGCCGGCCACGACCGCCGTGCGGTTCCAACCGAGGTGTCGGGCGATCTCCAATGCCGTGGCCACCGCGCTGGTGAAAACCAGCGTCTTGCGCGGTGGGTCGAGATCGCTGCGTGGTGCCAGCAATTGTTGTAAGGCGGCGATTTTTGGTCGTGGGGTGTGTTTTTCGAGTGCCGACACCAACGCCGACACTCGATGGCGCTCGTGTTCGAGGTCGGAGACGGGGACACTGACCGTCCGGTCGTTCAGGAGGTCGAACTCCAACTGGAATTCGTCTTCAGAGGCGAATAGCGTTCGCGAAGCTCTCCGTGACAGCCGCTCGCCTTTGTGAGCCGCAACGATGGCGTGGTCGAGATACCTGCGATGCCTGCGGAGAGATTCCAAACACGCCGGGACCGATGACGAGAGTCTGTGAAAGAGCTGCATGCGGAGAAGTGATGCGGCGGTCGGGCCCTCGAACGACGGGAATCGCAATCGGTCGACCATCCGACCGACGCGTCTGAGGAAGCGTTCGTCTGTAGGCGGAGACGTGACTACGGGTCGATCGACGGGCAGGGGAACGGTCGATCCGATTCCGACGGCGTCGGGCGACCGAGCGATGATAACGGGGGTAAGCGCCGCTCCGGGATTTGGTCTGCGGCAAAGGGCCACGGCCTCTGCCAACGATTGGATTCCAAACGCAGCAAAGGCATGATCCGGCGCGAACAGCCGCACCAGGTTGAAGAGATCTGCCGGCCGGTTCACTACCGGAGTAGCAGTCATGAGGAGCAGGTCCGCTGTTTTCATTCCTCGTGCGAGGTTCACATAACGCCTCGTGCTGGGATTTCGAAACCAGTGTGCCTCATCTACGATGATGAGATCGGTTTTCGGAACGAGCGTGCGTCGGCTCAATGATTCGTGCGAGACGATCGAAACCTCGATCCCGAGTTGATTGCTCACCTGCCTCCACTGTCGATGCAGAACTGCAGGGGCCGACACCAGTACGGATCGGTACCGTGTGGCGATCGCGAGCCCTGTGTACGTCTTTCCGAGTCCCACGGCGTCGCACAACAGCGCACCGCCAAATACGCCGATGCTGCCGGCGACTCGCCTGGCCGCATCAACTTGATGTGGCCACAACCATGTCGGTGGTTTCCACTCTTCGTCGGCCGGGCCGAGCAATGCGCGGCGCAGTCGTCGGGCTACGTGGTCCTGGTCGGCCCGCTCACCGAAGTGCAGGCACCATGAGAGGGGCTCGCGAACGACGGCCAGTTGATCAGCCGTGATGTTGGACCAGACGGCAGAGGATGTCACGTGTGGACGATGGCAGCTCGAGCGCTTCGGCAACTGCGGCGTCGAGATTCGACTGATCAAAGGTGTCTTCCTTGTGTTTTTGGGCGCTCATGCGGATCAAATGTCTTGCAGAGTCGAGAGACGGCACCGGGATTTGTGAAGCGATTCGGGCGTTTACCCGGCGATACCCCCCACGCGCCTCGTCTGCGGTTGCGAATACCAGGGCCCGACTCAGAGTGGAATTCATGACGGCGCAAATGGCGAGTCCCGTATCGCGATCGGGAGCAACGCTGAGGTAACAGCTGTTGAGTGGGATGGCGGACCGGGTCACGGTGTGATCCAACAGAACTGCGGCCGGTCGCTTGGCGATATCCGGCCAAATCACGCGATACTTGGCGCCCACCGTGCCGAGCCGGAACAAAGTCCACAATGGTCCGTGGTCGTAATCTGCGCGGGCCACGAGTGCGCGCCGGTGCGACGCGATGTAGACCGTGGCGAGCGGAGGGAGTCGATCGAAAGCCTGTCCGTGCGCATCGTAGCCCCACAGCACGACCCTCGGAGATGCGGATTTGAAGCTGCGTATATCGCGGCCGCGGATCACCGGGCGTAGCAGTTGAGACTCGATGGCAACGACCGTGCCGCCGAACCTGACCGTCGAAACCGACCGACTCGCCTCGAGCGTTTCTCCCACGAAGATCGCATCGGCCCCCGTCTTGACGCCGAGGGCCAGCGGGGCAACATCACCCAGAGGTGTGCCGGCGTTACGAAAGTCGTCGAGCGCGCGACGCGTTCGGTCGGGAACGAGTATCCAGGATCCCGTTGTGTGGAGTGACTGTTGCTTCACTCGCGCCTTGCAATCGAATCCGAGACAGATCCTGTGTTTCGCATCGGCTAATTGGTTCTTCAGAACAATGGCGAGTGGATAGGTAGTCGCTCCGAATCGCGACGCGTCGCTGTCAGGCACACGATGCAGATACTGCACTGTCGTTTCGCGGATGAGATTGGCGCGAATTGTTTGGGCATATCCTGCAGTCGTCAGCTTGTTGGGAATGAGGAAACCGACCGAACCTCCTGCTCTGGTCAATTCGAGGGCCCGTTGGAGAAACGCGATCGACAAATCAGGAAGGTGTGTGAATCCTCTGCCCGCGACACCACTCCACCACGAAAAGCGTTCCTTGAGGGTGCGACGCATCGCGGCCGGTAGACGTTCCGCTCGCACCCAGGGGGGATTGCCAATCACGACCGAGAATCCACCGCTGCGCATAATGTCGGGTGCGTGGATTTCGTAGGAAAAAAACGGGATCGCTCCTTCACCAACTGAAGCCAGCGCCCGCTTCAAAACTTTACGGTGCGCGCGTATCGTGCGGTAAACGCGTTGTTGCTGACTACTCAATCCGCTCCGACGTCCGAAGAGATCTCGTCCCCGGGCCGCCGCGGTGAGATCCTTGATGTCGTGTTCAATGTTCGCTAAAGCGCGGTCGAGTAGCTCCACCGCAAGATCTTGCTCGGCATTGCGCAATCGTCTTCCGGCCAATTTTTGTTCCTTACCTCGAGCGGCGAAGACCTGCGCACGTGCCTCGAATACTCGTCGTGCGGTGCGATGTGACGGTGTCGGGGGTCTCGCCGCGAACATCGATGCTGCGGCGATCGGATCGAGAAGCGAATCCCCCTGCCGGACGAGGCCGTCGAGATTCGGAAGGGGCTCGATCGCTTCGATCTCTTCGCAGGGATCGTCGGCAATGACGGCGAGCCAGAGACGCAACTCGGCTAACCGCATGGCAATCGGATTGATGTCTACGCCAAACAGATTCTCTTGAAGAATGCGCCGTCGTGTATCGAGCGACCTCGTTCTACTTCGATCGCTGCGGAGTGCTCGGTGCATGTGGCACAGCTCTTCGAGGGCCCCGAGGAGGAAAGCCCCGGAGCCGACGGCGGGATCCAAGATCTTCAGTTTGCGAAGCTTCTCGCGCGCAGCCCCGCGTAGATCCAGCTCGATGGGCTGGGCGTGCACGATGCGGGAAACCTGATCCGACGTGAATTGACCGCCGTCTGTCAACGCCGTCTCGATCGCCGTAATGACAATGCCCCGTACGACTCGTTCGGGTGTGTAGAATGTTCCGGTTTCGTGACGCGCATCCATCTCCATCACGCGCTCGAACACCCGACCCAACATGTCGGGCGCGATCGCATCGACTTCATCGGCTTCGCGTACGCAGAACCGGAACCGTTCGAACAAGTCTTCAAAGGCATCGCGCCACAAGACGTTGGTAAACGATGGCAGCAGTCTTTGTTCGACCGGATGTGGTTGGAAAAGTCCGCCGTTCAGGTACGGGATTCTGCCTAGGTGAGACACGCCCCGACGGGAGGCGATCGGCCGATTGAGGGTCTTGAAGAAAAGCGGATCGAGCGACTCGCGTTGAAAGTGCCTATTCGCAGCCAGCGCATCATCGAGCAGTGATCGCAGGTAGTCGGACTTGCCGTCCAACCAGCCCTTGGCTTGTACAAAGTAAAGGAAGAGGACTCTGGTGAGCGGGAGCAACGCGGCGAGGCGCCGGTCTCGCGGCGTTGCGACCCTGCCGAGGCTTCCGGCCATGCGGTCCAGCACCAGACGAAAAGACGAGTAGAACCGTTCGCCCACTATTTCGGTTGCCAGCAGCTCTTGGACGCGCAGGGCATGAGTGAGGCCGTTCGACGATGGCTTGGGGCGAAATTGCTCCAGATGTTGCAATACTTCTGAAGACGGATCCTGTAGAGGGACAACCAGGACACGGCTGATGCCGGGCGCTCCCAGCCGCGGGGCGGCTAGCGCGATTTCGACCGGAGCGCGGACGGCCACTGCGAGGCCCCGGGCGGAAATACCGGCCAGGGAGCGGGCCATTGCGCGAACATCGTGTAAAGGATCGGGCGAGTCGGCGGCGAAGACCTTGAATCCCTTCCATCGGGCGACCACCGTCACTCCTTCTTTGACCGGTGTCCGATCCGGGACATAACCGATCTCGGCGAACAGCGCGCCGGTTTCTTCTGCACGGCGAATGCCGTTGAGGATGTCTAGCAGCATGATGTGCTGCTATGGTGGGTGACGATGCCGTTTGATGTGTCGTCAAACGATTGCGATTTGTGGCGATTCTATGCGGACTTTTGGGTTGTAGGTTGTGAGAGGAGGGAGGAGGGAGGAGGGAGGAGGGAGGAGGGAGGAGGTTGTGGCAACCCTGCATGCCGGGCGCCTTGCGCACGTTTCGACACCCGACACCCGACACCCTACGCCCGACACCCGACGCCCGACGCCCGACACCCGACACCCGACGCCCGATACCCGACACCCGACACCCGACACCCTACAACCCAGCAACCTACCACTTACAACCCATCACTCAACAACTCTCGGGCGGTCTGCAAATCCATGTCGAGGGCTACCGGGGGTGGCCAAGCACCAAGATCGAGGTGAGCTTGAATCCGTGAACGTTCGTCGTCGATTCGGTCGCGCGCGGTGGCGTCGAGGAGCCCCGCCGCAATAGCGTCGTGCAATTCGTCTTCATCGAGCCACGTTTGGTATCCGTCCGGCGTCATCCAGTGGTCGAGAAACAGGTCTGTGCTCACCCAATCGTTGTCAGTAATTTGTACCGGCGTACACAGATTCGTGTACCAACCCGTGAACGTATCGTCGGCGAGATGAAACCTCCCGATGTCGTGCCACGAATCGGGGAAGACAAACCAAAGCAGTGATGCCCCGGGCTCAGCGACGACCGCGTCGTTGATTCGCAACGGCCGTCCCTCGTAGGCGTCCATCAAGAGCACCTTGAGATCCGGTTCGTCCACGACGAGCCGGTGGTCGTAGGTGGCCGTTTCTTTGCCGGGCCGAGTGTACGTGTAATGGATGACGCGTGTCAAGGTTCGATGTGTTTGGTGGATAGAATTGGGTCAATCGTTCGGAGCGGGTACCTCTTCTTCGCCGGCCGCAATTCTCTGTACTACCACCGAAGTGGTCATGTGTCCCGTCACGTTGACCGCCGTGCGCAGCATGTCTGGTATACGATCGATGCCGAAGAGCATGCCGACGCCCGCAAAGGGAACCCCGGCGACGTCCAACGCTGGTGCGAGAGAGACGAGGCTCGCGCTCGGTACGGCTGCGACGGTCAGGGACACGAAGAACGTTGCGAAAATGACCGATACAATCACCGGTAGGGGTAACGAGACATCATACAACGCGGCGAGAAAGATCACGGACGTTCCTTGGAACAGCGCACTCCCGGCTCGTCCGATCGCCGTGCCAAGTGAGTACACGAGTCCCGCCACGGCGCGCGACACACCCAGGTGCGCCTGACCGGAGTCCAACATCGCAGGCAACGCGGCGGCGGAACTTGTTGCTCCGGTGCCGATCACGACGGGCTCGATGCACCCTTTGACAAACTGCTTTGGTGCGAGACGTCCGATGAACACCGCCGCCGGCATGTACACCAGCGCCACGAAAATAGTCAGTGCAATGGCCACCGCGATCACGAAAACGGCGAGGCTTTTGAGCAGCCCCCATCCGGCGGCGGCGGTCATCGGCGCAGCGAGTGCGAAGACACCGATGGGTGCGGTCCAGAGTATCCAATGTACGAGCTTCACGAGCGCGGCGGTCACGGCCTCGGCGAGGGACATGAGCGGCGCACGATGCTGCTCGGACACCGTGCCAGCCGCTGCGCCGAAGAGAACCATGAAAACGATCAGCGGCAACAGCGCGCCGCTCGCGGCGGCCTCAAAGGGATTTGAAGGGATGAGTCCTAGAAAGAAGTCCAAAGTGGTGGGAAGCTCTTGTGCTGTTTCGGTTGGCGGAAACGGCTGAACTGAAATGGGCGCAACCGCCAAGGCCGCTTTCATTGTGATCAAACCGATCACGATTGCGATGAATGTGGTGCCGAAGAAAAACAGTAACGTGGCCCCACCGAGTTTTCCCAAACGTCGTGGATCTCCCAGGCCTGCTACACCGGTAAAGATCGTTGCGGCAACAAGCGGAATCACCACCATACGCACGAGATTGACGAACGCCTGCCCGAGAGGAGCGACGCCTTCGGCTATGCTCATGAGTGTTGGTGACTCGGTTGCTGCAGCCGTCAGGCCGAGTACGAGACCGGCGATGAGGCCAACGACAATGGCGACTTGTTTGTTCATGGACTAGCTTTTGCGATCACATTTAGATAGTACATCGCGTGACGGAAGGTACCGTCGCCCTGCAAACGATCGTGCGCCGCGGTACGACTTAGCTGCTGTCATGGGGTATGGCAAGGGCGGAAGGGAATTAGTCGCTGCTCGACATCAACTGAACGAATTCAACCTCGAGTTGAGCGAGGCGATCCTCGACTTCTGATTCCTCGGTTTCATGGGCACCGAGCGGGATGCCTTGCCGCTCGAGCAATGATTCGACGAGTGCATCCGTGTAGCCGACTACTGCGTGTGCGGTACCCGTGTCGACCAGTCTACTCAAACGCAGAGCCGCCGCCATGGATTGACGGGGTACGAGCGACGTGACCCGTTCTGCGAGGTGGCGGATCAGGAGCTCCCGAAGATATTGGAATTCTTCTACGATCTCGCCGGCCGCGAGGCCGCGCAGGGCTGCAGTGCGACCGTACCACTCCGATGCGCTCAGCCATAGGCCGCTGACTTCTCGGCGGTGGGGACCGGTCATGACGGTGAGGAGCTCGACGAGCAAACGGATCTGTCGCTCGATCGTTTCGCGCCGAATGTGAGGCGCCGATTCGAGACGTTTGGCGATCCAATCAGACCACTCGGAGTGAATTGCGTCCTGCTGCTCAGACAAAGTCTGTGCAACTGCGGCCATGGTGTTCGTCGATGCTCGCATCGTGACCCCCATCCGTCGCACCGGCAACCCGGCGCAAAGGCCGCCGAAGGAGGCTTAAAGAAACCACATGGCAACGGTAATGACCACCGCCTTTGAACTCACGGGGGCCGACGGGGGCCCCGTCCGCGGTGAAGTGAGAACCGCAGCAGGCGGGGAAAACCGCCCGGCAGTCGTGCTTTGCCACGGGTTCAAGGGCTTCAAGGATTGGGGTTTTTTCCCGAAACTGGCTGACCGTCTAGCCCGCGCCGGCTTCTCCGCCGTCTCGTTCAACTTCGCAGGAAGCGGTATCGGCCCGGACGGGGAAAGTTTTTCGGAGCCAGAACGGTTCGGCCACGCCACGTTTTCCAAGGACGTTGATGACATCGGGCTACTGTGTCGACGGTTGTTGGATGGCGAGCTAGCGAACAATTTGCCGGCGCCAACGAAGGTCGGCCTGTTTGGCCACAGCAGGGGTGGAGCGATGTCGGTGATCTACACGGCGGGAGTTGACCATGTTTCAGCCCTTGTTACCTGGTCGGCAATCGGGAGCGTCGCGCGATGGCCGGACGACATCGTGAGACAGTGGCGGCAGGATGGCAAACTCGACATTCCCAACGCACGGACCGGCGACATCTTGCCGCTCTACACCGATTTGCTGGACGACATCGAAGCACACAAACATGGCAAGCTCGACCTACTGGCCGGCGCCGGAAGAATCGCCGTGCCGTGGATGATCCTACACGGTGACGCGGACGAGACAGTCGCGGTCTCCGAAGCAGAGGACCTCTACAGCGCAACCGGTGATAGTCGGGCCGTGCTGCAAGTGGTACCGGAAGCGTCGCATACGATGGGGAGCCGCCACCCGTGGGCCGGATCAACGGAGGAATTGGATTTTGCGATGGGAGAGACCGTGGGTTGGTTTACCAAATACCTCTTCTGACGGTGCCAAGCGGGCGGCCGGTCATAGCGAGGGCCGGTCATAGCGAGGGCCGGTCATAGCGAGGGCCGGCCATAGCGAGGGCCGACCATGGCGGGCGGCCGGCGATGGCGGCCGCCCGGCTGGTGGCTAGAGTCCGGCCGCGTACAGGTCCGCGACGTTCTCGACGTCCTGAGACGGTTTTTCGGCAGGTGCTTTCGCCAGTCGATTACGGCGGAGCACTGCGCGAGCCGCAGCGATCGTGACGATGGCCAACATTCCGACAGCAAACTTGTTCCAGATAAGCGCCTCCTTGTAGTGGGCAGTATCCATATCGACACCAATATAGGACATTGGGTGCCTGAATTATAACACTAAGCCGCATTTTTCGTTCCAGAAATGACGAACCTTTTTTTCTCGGAAATCAGGGCTCGAATCGATCAGAGCCCACCGAAGCGTGTCGAGAAATCAGACACGTGGCAGGCAGCCGTGGCACTCGTCCTCGTGCGGCTTCCGGGTGGAGGCCTAGAGCTGCTGTTCATCCGACGGGCGGAGCGAGATGGTGATCCGTGGTCGGGCCAGATGGGCCTTCCCGGAGGCAGAAGAGAAGAGGCAGACGACGGGCTGCTCGACACGGCCCGCCGAGAGACCATGGAAGAGACGGGCATCGGCTTGCCACCGGACGCCCTCCTAGGGGAGCTCGACGACCTCTTCCCCAACATCAGGGTCCTCCCGCCGGTCGTCGTGAGGCCCTTCGTCTTCGGACTGGACGACCGCCCCTCGATCGCGCCGAGTGACGAAGTCGCGACACATCTGTGGACCTCCCTCGGCACCCTCCGCGAGTCCGTCGGGGTCGTCGAGGTCGAGGTGATGGGCCGGAAACGAGAGGTGGAGGCCTTCGTGATCGACGGTCATGTGATCTGGGGGATCACCTTCCGGATCGTCCGGCGACTCTTGGATCTTCTGATCTGAGCCGGGTTGTCCCGCCGGTTGGATTCTGATTTAGGCAAGGTTAAATTCCAGTTTCAGCTGAGCGAGCGGGTTTTCATGAACAGTACGACGGGCAAGGATCTGTCGCGATCGATTGAAGATTACCTCAAGGTGATCTACAAGCTCCAGGCGGACTCGGGCTCGGCCCACACGAGCGCGATCGCGGAGAGGCTGTCGATCGCGGCGCCGTCGGTCAGTGGGATGGTGAAGCGGTTGGCCGAGGCCGGGCTGTTGGAGCATTCGCGATATCGCGGCGTGCGGTTGACGGAAGACGGCCAGCAACAGGCTCTCCGCATGCTGCGGCGTCACCGAATCATCGAGGCGTATCTGATCGAACAGTTGGGCTACGATTGGCACAACGTACACGAGGAAGCCGAGCGCATGGAACATGCGGTGTCCGACGAATTGATCGATCGGATGGACCGAGCGCTTGGTCGTCCTTCCCACGACCCACACGGCTCTCCGATACCCACGGCCGACCTCGAGATCGAGACTCCGCATTACGTACGGATGACCGATTTGGGGGTCGGGTCGGTGGGCGAGCTTCGAATAGTCGGAGACAAGGACTCGGCGCGGTTGCGGTTTATCGCCTCGCTCGGTCTTCGCCCCGGCGTCGCGTTCGACGTCGTGGCACGCCAACCCTTCAACGGTCCGTTGACGATTCGGCTAGAGGGTGATCGGGAGGAGGTAATCGGCTACGAGCTAGCCAACTCGCTGCAGTGTGAGGAAGTGAGCGGGGAGCGGGGAGCGGGCAGCGAGGAAGTGGAATAACTGGAGTGAGAAGTGAGAAGTGAGAGGGGAGAGGGGAGAGGGCCACCCATCACCACCGACTGGGGGTGGGGGCCCTCTCCCCTCTCCCTTCTCCCCTCTCCCTTCTCACTCTTCAGCGCTTCTTACGTCCTCAATTCCCTTCAGAATCGCCGCCAACCGTCGATCCCTCGCTGCTCGAATCGTGTCGAGCTTTCCTTCATAGGCTCGCCCAATCTGACCGATCATGGCGCGTTGCTGTTCGGTTGTGAGCTGGCCCCATGACGCCAGGTCGCTCCAAATCGGTCCGAACGTTTGGTGAAGGTGCTGGAAGAACTGTGCGAACCCCTCGTCGCCGGAGTCGAGGTGATAGGTCAAGTGTGGTCCCGCCGCCGCCCATGCGAGTGCCGGTCCGAGTGAAATTGCGCGATCGAGATCGTCCACGTCGATGACACCGTTGAGAACCAAGTCAATCGCCTCGCGCCACACTGCGGCGGAGATGCGACCGACAACGTTGCCCAGCACTTGTTTCTTGACGAGAACCGGTACGCGGCCCAACGCCCGAAGCCATCCCCGCACGAGTTCGATCAGCACGGGGTCTGCGTGCGCTCCCGGGACGACCTCCACCAACGGAATCAGTTCGGGCGGGTTGAGAGGATGGACGATCATGCATCGTTCGGGCCGGGTCGCGCGCGCAACTAGTTGTTTCGGGGTGATTGCCGTGGAGGAGCTCGAGACGACGCGCGCTTCCGGCGCCACGGTTTCGAAGGACTCGATGAGTCTTTGCTTTGCTTTGACGTCTTCTCGTATGGCCGCAATGATCCATTGGGCATCACGACAGGCCTCGAGCAGGCTCCGCCCGACGGTCATGAGCTCGAGGCCACGCTCGACCGTTTCGCTCTTTGCCCGATGCAGCTCCACCAACCGGCGCGCCCGTTGTGCGATTTCGGCCGGCGCATCCTGCGGGTGCGCGCTCTGGTTGTCGTAAATCGCCACGGGCCATCCCGCGGCGGCAATCAGTGCCGCCCACCCTCGCCCGATTTCTCCGGTGCCGATGACGGCAACGCGCACCTGGCCACTACTCATCTAGTACCTTCCTGTTCTCAGTCGGCGCCACCCTTGACCGAACACTCTTGTGAGTAGGTGCACCATCTGGTGGGTATCGACGGCTATCGCCGCCCGAACGGCCGAGCCGCGTCCTTCTGTTGTATGCCCGCGCCGTTCGCTTTCGTCAAGATCGACCACAACTTCCTTAGTCTGGAATCGAATTGTCCCACTCGTCACAACCTCGCCAATCGGGAGCACATCGTGGATGACGCAGCCGTCGAGACCGTGCGTGCGACGGTGAGATTCCACATAGAATTGCAGGGCCGCCGAGAGCCACCGCGTGACTTCACTGGGTGCATTCGAGAGGCTGGCTACCTCGTCGGCGGTTACGGTCATTTGTCGGGTCACATCGAGACCGACCATGTGTGTAGATAGTTCGCTGTTGATGACCAACTCCGTTGCTTCTGGGTCGCACCAGGCGTTGAAGTCGGCCAACCGATCGGCGCGTCCCCGCGCGTGGAGCGCTCCGAACATGCCGATGTGGCACTGCACGTGGCAAGTCACCAACGCTCGATCGTACTCCAGAGCGTTCGCGAGATTGGTCAATGGACCCAACGTCACCAGGGTGACCGGAGCCGCAACGCGCTCGAGCAGGTCGATGAGGACACGTCTCTGCGGGGCGGGTTTTTGGGGCACGGTCGGCGATATTGGAGCATAACCAACTCCCGATTCGCCGTGTGTGTCCGGGGCCGTGGCTAGGTTTCTCGAGCGAGGTCGAGCGGCGCCGGGCAGCACGGGTACATCGGGTCGGCCAGCGACGCGCAGGGCGGTTCGTGCGTTGCGGGTGGTGAGGGCCAATGGGGCGGTGCCATAGGTGGTGGTCACGGCGATTAAGTTGATCTCCGGCGAGCGCGCCGCCAGGGTGATGGCGACGGCATCGTCGATCCCCGGGTCGGTGTCGATGATGACTCGGCGTGGTGGCTTCACTTCCCTCCGCGCTCCGCCTGGGGGATGGCGACGACATCGTCGATCCCCGGGTCGGTGTCGATGATGACTCGGCGTGGTGGCTTCACTTCCCTCCGCGCTCCGCCTGGGGGATGGCGACGACATCGTCGATCCCCGGGTCGGTGTCGATGATGACTCGGCGTGGTGGCTTCACTTCCCTCCGCGCTCCGCCTGGGGGATGGCGACGACATCGTCGATCCCCGGGTCGGTGTCGATGATGACTCGGCGTGGTGGCTTCACTTCCCTCCGCGCGCCGCCAGGCGGCTGGATGGTCACGGTCCTAAGCCTTAGCGAAATAGATTGAAGGAGATAGCTTGGAAGCTCAAACGCCGGAGCCCCCGGAACAATATGAACGACTGATCGACGAGTTTGGTAAGGGTTGGGAGAAGGGCTCGAGCGACCGGATTGCTGCCATTTTTACGGAGGATGCGGTGTTCCTGGCCGACCCTTTTGCCGCACCCCTCCGCGGGCGGGAGGCGATTCAACGATATTGGAAGGACATTCCCCGCGAACAGGCCGAGATCACGTTCAAAAGCGGGGAGATTTTCGTTGTGGGTCCGGCCTGGTTTTCGGTTGAAATCCGATGCCGGTTCCGCCGCCGCCGGACCGGAGAGTGGGTGGATGTTCGTGGAGCGTTGTTTTGCGAAACAGTGGCAGGGCAGATCTCCGAAATGCGAATGTATTGGCATCGGGTAATCGGTACCGGGGGAAACACGTGACCCAGTTTCATCTCGGGACCCAGAGCTGGGATTTCCGAGCCTGGATTGGCCCGTTTTATCCGCCGGATACCAGTACCGCGGATATGCTGGCGCTCTACGGGAGGATGTTCTCGACGACCGAGGTCAATTTGTCGTTCTATACGAGCCCGGCGGCCCCAGTGTTGCGCGGATGGCGAGAGCAGGTTCCGGAGGATTTCCTTTTCGCGCTCAAGGTACCTCAGCAAGTCACACACACGAAACGTTTGGTGGACGCCGACGATGAGTTGGATCGGTTCGTGGAGCGCGTCCGGGAACTAGAGACGGCACTGGGACCGGTGCTGGTGCAGCTTCCGCCGGATTTTCTCCCGTCGCCCGACACCGTATCTGCGTTCGAGGATTTCGTGTCACACCTGCCACGGGATATCCAATGGTCTGTTGAATTCCGCCATCCCGCATGGTTGACGGATGACACGCTCGACCTGCTTCGAGAATGGAATATCGCACTAACGTTGGTGGACGGCCGGTGGCTCAAGCAATCGACGATGCTCGGGCTGCTTGCCGATCCAACAGCCGATTTTTGCTACGTGAGATGGATGGGTCGGAATCGAAGGAACACCGATCCGTCACGGCCGCAAGTTGATAGGGAGGCAGATCTTGCCGCGTGGGCCGCAGCGTTCGAGACGATACCGGACCGGGTAACCACGGTCTACGGCTACTTCAACAATCAATTTCAGGGACACGGTCCTCATAGCGTGCGCGAGATGCAACGGTTGATCGGCCAACAGCCGGTGGAGCCCGTTGTCCTGCGCAAGTAAACTGGTACTCCGGGTCGTAATTGCAGGAGCGTATTCACCGAAGACCGCGGAGGTTTTTTGACAGGATAGACAGGATATTGTCATGGGAATTAGGAACCCCTCTTGAGTTTCGGCGCAACACAGGTCGAAGTGAAGCGAAAAGTACAAGAGCTTGGAGAACGACCCGTTTATCCTGTCGATCCTATCAAAAAAGGCTTTGGTCACTTCTCATACGTCACCGTATCTGTGAAAAGGTCGACTATCTGGGTGAAGCATGTCGCCCTTCCAGCCCCCTGCTGCGGCTCGCTACCTTTCGTACATGCCTGATCCCCGCGTAGCAGTCATCCAATTCCGGCCGCGCAAGGCGGACTACAGGGAGAACCTCCGGCGGATCGGAGCGGTGTTCGCTCAGGTGGCCGGTCAAGACGATCCGCCTGACATCGTCGTGTTTCCGGAGTCAGTGACTTCGGGATATTTCCTCGAGGGGGGTGTTCGCGAGGTGGCGGTGGCGGCGGGCGCTCTGTTCCGCGACCTTCAGGCGCAACACTCCGAATCCGGTGCCGGACCCATGGACGTGGTGCTGGGATTCTTCGAGCGGTTTCAGAACCACATTCACAACTCGGCACTCTACGCATCGCTGGGTGTCGACGATGCCAAGATCCATCATGTGCATCGGAAGGTTTTTCTTCCGACGTACGGCGTATTCGACGAGCAACGTTTCATTCACCCAGGCCGCGGTGTCCAGGCGTTCGATACGCGTTGGGGCAGGGCCGGGATAGTGGTATGCGAAGACGCGTGGCACTCGATCATGCCAACGCTGGCGGCGTTGGACGGGGCGAAGTTTCTGTTCATTCCGAGCGCGTCGCCGGCCAGAGGCGTCGTTCCGGCACGTGGTGTTTCGAAGGGTGAGGACGACAAGACGATTCCTGCCAGCGTGGAAACGTGGGAGCGGCTGGCACGGACCATTGCCGGTGAGCATGGCATTTACGTCGTCATGGCGCATCTCGTTGGGTTCGAGGGGGGTAAGGGGTTCCCCGGCGTTTCGGTGATTACCGGTCCTGATGGTTGCGTGGTCGCGCGCGGGCCGCTGTTCGAAGAAGCCGTTGTCGTTGCCGAACTCAAGGACGCGGCTGTCACGCGCGTCCGCGCCGACCAACCGTTGCTTTCTGATCTTCAACGCGAGATGACGAATCTCATTGAGGCTTTTTACAAAGGCGAGCGGGAGCCGTTGGCATATGATGACGACGGAGCGGGAGCTACCGAGGGCGGTGCCGACGCGTCGGGCTTGCCGTTCGTCAGCGATGCCGACGCATCCGATCCGCTTGCCGTCGACCCCGAACTCCTGGAGCGATGGCTGGTGGCGTTTCTCTGTGACGAAATCGTGGAGCGGCGGCGATTTGAGAAAGGCGTGGTTGGTTTGTCAGGTGGTGTCGACTCATCGCTAACGGCGTTTCTCGCGACCAAAGCGCTCGGCAAAGAAAACGTCATTGGGGTTCGCATGCCGTATTCCTCGTCCAGTGTCGAAAGTCTCGAACACGCCAACCTGGTAGCCGAGACGTTGGGGATTCAAACGGAAACGATCGACATCACCGCGGCGGTGGACGGATACGCAAAGGCCACCAGCTGCAAACCGGATCCGACTCGGCTGGGCAACGTCATGGCACGGGTCCGCATGATTACGCTGTTCGATCTATCGGCGGCCTATCGGGCACTCCCCTTGGGAACGGGAAACAAGACCGAACGGCTGTTGGGGTACTTCACATGGCACGCCGACGATTCTCCGCCTGTCAATCCGCTGGGCGATCTGTTCAAGACCCAGGTTTGGGCTTTGGCACGTCACGTCGGCGTGCCCGACGTGATCATCGACAAACCGGCGACGGCGGATCTCATCGTCGGACAGACCGACGAGAAGGATCTGGGCATTTCATACCCCCGCGCCGACTTGATTCTCTCGCATCTGCTCCGTGGCTATTCTGTCGAAGAGATTGCCGCCAAGGGTTTCGCCACGGATGAAATCACGGTAGTGCGCGGTCGGCTCGAGTCTACCCATTGGAAGCGTCGGCTACCGACTGTCGCGATGGTGAGCCAAACGGCCATCGGAGAGTATTATCTTCGGCCGGTCGATTACTAATCCGCTAGCTACAGGGTGCTGAAAAAGGCACACGGCGGCGGTAGCCAAGGGGAGCGGGCTGAGGACGCCGGGACGCCGGGGCGCCCGGCCAGGACATAAGCCCCCCGAACCACCACGGTTTCCGTATGGTGGGTCCTGGACCGAGCGCCCCGGCGTCCAACGCGTCCGGCGCCCGCTCCCCTTGGCTACCGCCGCCGTGTGCCTTTCAGCACCCTGTTAAGAACAGGACGGCTCTTATGTCTGAAGAAAATCTCTCGTCGCGCCCGGTGCAGGATTCGCACTCGGTGATGAGCGAGCTCATGATGCCACACATGGCGAACAACCATGGGAACGTGTTCGGCGGTGTGATCCTTTCCTTGGTCGACCGCGTGGGTGCGGTGGCGGCGATCCGACACGGGCGTCAACTCTGCGTGACCGTGTCCATGGATCGAGTGGTGTTTCTCGAGCCCATACACCTCGGTGAGCTCGTGACCGCAAAGGCGAGTGTGAACTTCGTCGGTCGCACCTCGATGGAAGTCGGTGTACGTGTCGAAGCGGAGAACATGGTCACCGGACAACGACGACACACCAATAGTTGTCACGTGACATACGTTGCCGTTGATGGCAACGGCTGTCCGGTACCGGTCCCGAAAGTGACGCCGGAAACCGATGCGGAAAGGCGCAGGTACGAGCGGGCCGAAGCTCGGCGGATACGTCGGTTGGAGGATCAGGGATTGGAACAACGTTCATGACGAGAGTCGTTTGTGTGTTGAGTGGCGGATCGGCAAAGGGCGCGGCGCACGTCGGGGCCGTCAAGGCGTTGTACGAGTGGGACCTCCGGCCGGATCATTATGTGGGGACTTCAATCGGCGCGGTCATGGGCGCGTGTTTCGCCAGCGGCTTGGCATACGAAGAGGTCCTGCGACGTATCTCGACCTTGACACGGAGAGACGTGGCGGTGCTGTCGCCGGCGGCCTTGTTGGGTGTGTTCGGCAAGAGCTTGTTTCAGGGCCGTGCTTGGCGGGAGACGATCGAGACCCTCGTTCCCGCGAGCACGTTCGAAGAGCTCCAGACTCCGCTCACCGTAACGGCCGTGGATGGCGAAAGTGGTGACCTCGTCTTGTTCGGTGCGGGGGGCCGGTCACACGTGGCTCTGCACGACGCTCTCTATGCGTCGTCCGCCCTTCCTTTGTACTACCCTCCCGCTCGGATCGACGACCGTGTCTATGTGGACGGTGGGCTACGAGCGGTGTTTCCCTTGGATGTCGGTGGGCAATTCGATCCTGATGTTCTCTTCGGTGTGAACGTCGGCCCGTTGTTGTACAGTGCGCCGCCCGTCGACGAACCCCCCGCGCCTGGATTGCTGGGTGCGCACCGGCGGGCCATGCGCATCATGATGGGCGCGCAATCCGAGGAGGTCATCGGGCGTTGGAATCGCGAGCGGCCGAACGATCTCGTCATGGTCCAACCAGGCATCCGGGGCAGGGCGGTGTTTTCGCTGGAAAGAGTCGTCGAATACGTCGAGAAGGGTTATCGAGCCGCCCAACGCGCGCTCGCCGATTGGCAATCCGTTGATTGACGACCCGCTGGCAGTCTTCCTAGGTACCTTCGGTGTTGTGGTTGACCACCATTGTCCCCATCCTTGCGCGGATACCGGCGGTCCAGGGCGTGGCCGGGGGGCCCGTCTCGGCGGCCGATAAAGGTTTCGGAGGCTTTGCATGGCAGTGAAGTACTTCACGGTGGAGCAGGCCAACAATACCCTGCCGCTCGTGAAGCGCGTCGTCGCTGACATCTTGAAAGACTACGGAGTTTGGCGTGACTTGATGCGGCAGTTCGAGCTTCTCTCTGCAGGTGTGACGGGTGAGACCGGTGAGTCGGAGGAGCAAATAGCCTTGCGCACGCAGGTCGACGACGCCGCATATCGCATCAATTCGTATATGGATGAACTCGCACAGATCGGGTGTGTGTTCAAAGGGTTTGAGCAGGGGCTGGTCGATTTCCACAGCAAGCGGGACAATCGTGACGTGCTTCTTTGCTGGAAACACGGCGAGCCGGCGGTCGAACATTGGCACGAGTTGGAAGGTGGATTCGACGGGCGGCACCCGGTCGAAAGTGAATCCTTCTGCGAAGACGGGTAGTGTATTACATGGCCGGTTTGCCGGTAAATCCGCTTCGTACGACCGGACGTTGGGTGCTGAATGCCTCCGCGCATGTCGGGCGGCTTTCTTTTTTCTCAATTGAGTTGTTACGTGGCCTGAGTGAGTGGAAGCAGTGGTTCCGGCCTGCCATGCGCCAAGCACAAGACATCGGGTACGGCTCGCTATTCATCGTTTTCATCACCGCGTCGTTTGCCGGTGCAGTAACGATCCTCCAGGCCGCCTACCAGCTCACCGCCGGAGTGCCGGTTTACTTTGCCTCCGGTGTGGTCGTGTCGACGATCGTCCTCGAACTCGGGCCGGTCCTCACGGGGTTGATTCTCGCGGGCCGCGTCGGCGCACGCTACGCGGCCGAGCTCGGAACCATGCGGGTAACGGAGCAGATCGACGCGCTCGAAAGTCTGGGACGATCGAGTGTGTCTCATGTGTTGCTACCTCGCGTAGTTGCGGCCACGATCATGGTACCGGTGCTGTGCATCTTTGCCGACTTCATTGCCATCCTGGCGGGATGGGTGGCCTCCAAGGGTCCGATGGAGATGTCGAACGCCGATTTTGTTTACGGTGCTCGTTTCTTCTTCGAGCCTTTTTACGTTTGGTACTCGCTCATCAAGTCGTTCTTCTTTGGCTTGGCGATTGCCGTCGTTCCGTGTTACGTGGGATTCCATACCAGTCATGGAGCCGAAGGCGTTGGACGATCCACGACGGGCGCCGTCGTCAGCGCGTCCGTGTTGATCCTTTTCTTGAACGCGTTTTTGGCACAGGTGCTCTTACCATTATTTGGACAACGATGAGGTACTCGCCAGCGGTGAGGCTATTTGGAAGGAACAGCGCTCGCGCCCGTGCGGCAGGCCGTTTGCACCGGGCATGCCGGACACTTGGGTTTCCCAGCCCTGCAGATCAGCGCGCCGAGGTCCATCAATGCCTGATTGAACTCCCACGCCGTGTGCCCTCGCACGGGTTGCAATGCCGCAGCCAGCTCTCGAACACGGCGATCGGCAGATGCGCCGTTGTGCCGGTGCGGACGAAACACCCTGCCAAGGACGCGCGCAACGTTGGTGTCAACGGCGGCGCTCAGACGCTCGTAGGCAAACGTCGCCACCGCACCGGCGGTATAGGGGCCCACACCCGGAAGCCGCTGCAGTTCGGCTGGGTCGTTGGGTACTTGCCCGTCGTGTTCCGTCACCACGGTCCGCGCGAGCGCGTGCAGGTTTTCGGCGCGCCGGTAATACCCGAGGCCGTCCCACGCTTCTCGCACCGCTTTCGGACGCGCCTTTGCGAGGGCGTACACCGTGGGGTACCGATCGAGGAACTCGTCGTAATACTCCTCGACGCGGCTGACCTGAGTCTGCTGCAGCATGAACTCGGAAACGAGGATGCGGTAGGGATCCCGAGTTCGTCGCCACGGCAGGTCTCGCCCCTCCCGGCGAAACCACGCGAGGAGGCGGCGTTTGAAGGAGAGGGCGTTGATGGGGAGTTTCGTTCGCATTCAGGTGAAAGATATCGTGGGGTGCTTGGGGGGCAGAAGGGGCAGAGGGGCAGAGGGGCACAGGGGCACAGGGGCAGTATAGACGGTGCAACCGCCGTATCGCCTTGCCGCCGCGCCGCCGTTGCCGCCCGTCTGCCCGTCTGCCCGTCTGCCCGTCGGGTGCGGGGCCTATGATCACCCTCCGCAACGTGCACAAGGCCTTTGGCGATAACGTCGTGCTGGACGGGGTCGATTTCGACGTGCAACAGGGTGAGACCGTAGCGCTGTTGGGTCCATCGGGTGTCGGCAAGAGTGTGCTCTTGAAGCACATCAACGGTCTTATCCCGCCGGATCAGGGTGGGGTGGAGGTCGACGGCATGAGCGTGCCGCACCTGAGTCGTAAGGAATTGGCGAAATTACGTCAACGGGTCGGATATGTATTCCAGTACGGTGCGCTGTTTGATTCCATGACGGTTTACGACAATGTTCTCCTTGGAATCACCGACGAGTCGTGTGTGAACGACGTCGGATATTGCGGCGTTCGAGTCATTGAGTGCCTCGAGCTGGTGAACCTCTCGCCAGACGTTGCTGCAAAGTATCCGGCGGAAATATCGGGTGGCATGAAAAAGAGGGTCGGTATCGCACGAGCTATTGCGGGACAGCCCAAATACTTACTCTATGACGAGCCCACGTCCGGGTTGGACCCTGTCAATGCCGAGATCATCGACTCACTCGTGGGCAAATTGCAGCGAGAGCTGGGCGTCACCAGTGTTAGCGTAACACACGACGTACGAGGCGCATTCAAGGTAGCGGATCGCATCGCACTACTGCATGATGGAAGGATTCGCGCGTTGGGCACACCCGAGGAATTGGCGGCGAGTGACGATGATGCGGTGCAGGAGTTCTTAGAACGTGATCTCGAGGACATCGTCAAGCACTAGCGTATTCAAATGACATTCGAACACAAACAAGAAGTAACGGTTGGATTCCTCGTCATCGTGGCGGTAGCGATCTTCGCGGGGGGATTCGCATGGCTGAGCGGCAAACCGCTCCTTGGCGGACGCCAAGTCACCGTTTCCGTGCGTTTCTCCGATGTTAGGGGATTGAGCGAGGGGGATCCGGTGCTGACCTCGGGGCTGCAGGTCGGTCGGGTTGCCGACGTGATTTTGGAAGACGTCGGAAGGGTTCGGGTCTTTCTGCAACTGGACACCGACGATTGGCGACCGCACATCGATGCTCGCGCGTCCGTAAAGTCGCTCGATTTCTTGGGAACGAAGTTCGTCGATTACAATCCCGGTGTCTCGGGGGAGTTTCTGACCCCGGATCAAATCATCACGGGCACGCGAGAAGTCGACGCGCTCGAGGGAGCAAGCGGCTTGGCCGACCAGGCGGCTGCCGTGCTCACCGGCGTTCAGGCGTTTGTCGACGAATCGGTGCTGAGCGAGCTCATGGCCACGTTGCAGGCAACGAGGGGCGCGCTGGAGACACTCACCGAAATTGCACAGGGCAGGCTCGTCGACGAGGCAACCGCGACGATGGCGGCCATGGCGGACGCCGCCGAACGGTTTGATTCGCTTCTTGCCAATCCAGGGCTGATAAGATCCATCAATCAACTCGACGAGGTCACGACAAGTCTGCAAGAAATGGCTGACGGCCTGGCCGGCACGACCAACGCCCTGAGCCGGATCCTCGAAGGAGTCGAAAGAGGTGAGGGTGCCCTGGGAATGGCCCTGCGCGACACGGCCCTGTACCACAATGCCAACGAGCTGGTGCTCGCGTTGACTCGCCTCTTGGACGACATGCGCGAGCGGCCGGGGCGGTACTTCCATTTGAAGGTGTTCTGACTTTCGGTGCTCGCCGTAACTTTTCTCGGTACGTCCGCCGCACGCCCCACCGTCGAACGCAACGTTACTTCCGTCTGGGTTACACGAGAGGGAGAGACGTTCATGTTCGATTGTGGGGAGGGAACGCAACGCCAGATGATGCGTTACGGTGTTGGATTCTCACTGAAGGACATCTTCTTTACCCATCTGCACTCGGATCACATACTCGGCGTCACGGGTTTGGTCCGAACGTTGGGCCTGCAGGGCCACACCGATCCGATGCATTTCTACGGGCCACGCGGGGCGAAAGACCTATTGACGCAAGCCGTGTCATTCGGTGTCGAAAGAACACCATTCGAGGTCCATGTAGAAGAAGTCAAACCCGGCGATTGCCTCGATCGGGGTGAGTACGAAATCCGGGTATTCCCGACGGACCACACTCGGCACTCGGTGGGCTTCGTCATCGCCGAGCATCCGCGGCTGGGCAGGTTCGACCCGGATAAGGCGCGCGAGCTGGGGATTCCTGAAGGCCCCCTGTGGGGGCAGATCCATGCCGGCGAGTCGATCACGCTCGACGATGGCACCGAAATCACGCCCGAGGCTCTGGTGGGCGAGCCGCGTCCCGGCCGCAAGGTAGTTTTGACCGGTGACACCAAGCCCTGTAAGTCCGTGGTCGAAGTCTCAGAGGAGGCCGACCTCTTGATTCACGAGGCCACCTTCGGCGACGAAGAGGCCGACCGGGCCGACGAGACCAACCACTCCACGGCCGCAGGGGCCGGAAAAGTCGCACTGGCGGCGCGTGTTCGCCGGCTCGTCTTGACCCACGTGTCGGCCCGATACTCGCGAGACTCCGAGCCGCTTCTGGAGCAGGCCCGCGCAGTGTTTCCGGAGACCCTGGTCGCCAAGGACGGCATGACGATCGAAGTTCCGTTCCCCGACGCCGCCGCCGAGGGTTGACTCGTTGTAAGACGGTTATAGGTTCTTTTCCCGCTTGGGGAGGGGGATTTCGCCGATTCTTGGGGCTGTAGCTCAGATGGGAGAGCGCCGCGTTCGCAATGCGGAGGTCAGGGGTTCGATCCCCCTCAGCTCCACTGCCCCGTGGTGTAACTGGCAACACGTCTGACTCTGGATCAGAAGAGTCCAGGTTCGAGCCCTGGCGGGGCAATAAAAAGCGCGGCGTTGCCGCGCTTTTTCATTGCCCCCCCATTGCTCGCGGCCACACTCGCCCTTCGGGCTCGTGTTTACCCGTCGAGCCCTTCTTTTGCCCGGCCGGGTTTGTTGAATTGTCCCCCTAGGTACTCCCCCGCGTCTCACTTCGTTCGACGCGTACCGGTCGAGCCCTTCGTTTGAGGTTTCAGGTTTTAGGTATCAAGTTCCAGGGACGCACACCCCTGACACCTGAAACCTGGCACCTGGAACCTTCGCTTATCCCTTCGGTCGACGCCTACCGGTCGTACGCTGGCCACCTGAGCCCGCAGGCTGCATCTTGGTGACGCAGCCACGCGAGAGCCGTAGCAATGTGACCGATACCTTCGACCGTCTCAAAACCGCCCTAGCCGACCGCTACTCCATTGAAGAAGAAGTGGGTGCCGGCGGCATGGCGACGGTGTACCTCGCCGAGGATCTGAAGCACCACCGCAAGGTGGCCGTCAAGGTCCTGCGGCCCGAGTTGGCCGCCGCCCTCGGCCCGGAACGGTTCCTCCGCGAGATCGAGATCGCCGCCCAACTCCAGCACCCGCACATTCTCCCGCTGCACGACTCCGGCGAAGCCGACGGTTTCCTCTACTACGTCATGCCGTACATCGAGGACCAATCGCTTCGGGAGAAGTTGGCCAGAGAGGGGGAACTCCCGATCGTAGAGGCGGTGAAGATCCTGCGCGACGTCGTGGATGCCTTGGCCTCCGCGCACAAGCACGGCGTGGTGCACCGCGACATCAAGCCCGCCAACATCATGCTGTCCGAGAACCACGCGATGGTGACCGACTTCGGCGTGGCGAAGGCCGTGAGCGAGGCGACCGGACGACAGGCACTGACGACCGCGGGCGTGGCGATCGGCACACCGGCCTACATGGCGCCCGGGCAGGCGGCAGCCGAGCCCCATATAGACCATCGGGCGGACATCTATTCGTTGGGGGCCCTCGCCTACGAGCTGCTCACCGGGCGGCCGCCGTTCACCGGGGCGACGCAGCAAATGGTGCTCGCGGCCCACGTCACCCAGGCGCCCGAGCCTGTCACCAACCACCGCGCCGCGGTGCCGGCCGAGCTGGCTCAGGTCGTCATGCGGTGTCTCGAAAAGAAGCCGGCTGACCGGTTCCAGAGTGCGGCAGAGTTGTTGCCGCATTTCGAGACCGTGCCCACGCCGAGCGGTGGCGTGGCGCCGACCGCCGCGGTTCCGGCGGCTAGTGCATCACAGAAGAAGTCGTTCACGCCGTGGCTGGTCGGCATCGGTGCGGCGGCCGCGCTGGTCATGGCCGCCATTGCACTGATGCGTGGAGCGGGCGGGGGTGCGGCGAGTCCAGCCGCCGGAGCCGACGTTGGAAAGTCGATTGCGGTTTTGGCGTTTGCGGACATGAGTCCGCAGGGTGACCAAGAGTATTTCAGCGACGGCATTGCCGAGGAAATCCTGAACACGCTCACGAAGATCCCCGACCTCAAGGTGGCGGCTCGCACCTCGTCGTTTGCGTTCAAGGGCACGACGACCAACGCTCAAGCGGTGGGCGAGCAACTCGGCGTGAGTACCGTGCTCGAAGGGAGCGTGCGCAAGGAGGGGAACACGATCCGGGTGACTGCCCAGCTCATCGACACGAACGACGGTTTCCATCTTTGGTCGGACACCTACACGCGAGAGCTGCACAGCGTGTTTGCGATTCAGGACGAGATCTCGCGGGCGATTGTGTCGCAGCTCGAGATCACGCTGACCGGTGGCGATCAAGCCCCCATCGTTGCTGTTGCAACGGACAACACCGAGGCGTACGACGAATATCTCCGCGGGCGATACCAGTGGAATCGACGGACCGAGGCATCGCTCTTCGCGGCCGTCGACCACTTCCGTCGTGCGATCGAGCTGGATCAGGGTTTCGCGCTGGCCTACGCCGGGCTGGCGGATGCTTCTGTGGTGTTTCCTGTCTGGTCCCTAACCGTCGACCCAAGCGCCATGTACGCGCAGGCCGAGGCCGCGGCGCGGCAGGCCTTGGTGCTGGACTCGACCCTTGCCGGGCCTCATGCGGCGCTGGGCTTAGTGAGGTTTTTCGGGCGGCACGAATGGGAGGAAGGCGAACGGGCGTTACGGCGCGCCATCGATCTCAATCCGGCGTACGCCACGGCGCACCAGTGGCTTGCAGAGCTCCTGGCATTTGTAGGGCGGCTCGACGAGGCGGAGGCGGAGATCAGAACGGCCTATGCGCTGGATCCTCTCTCGCTGATCATAAACCTGGACGTCGGCTTGGTGCTGTTGTATCAGCGCCGGTACGCCGCCGCCATCGAGCAGATGGAGCGGACGCTCGAGCTGGCACCGGAATGGGTGGTGCCGCACGTTGTGCTTTTCTGGGCTCATGCGCTGACGAACGAGTATGATCTTGCTGCCACCTCCATCGCCCCCGTTTTAGAGGCGTTCGGAGTTGACACCACGTGGGTGGAAGATTGGGCGGCCGCCGCTCGGGAGTACCGGAGCACGGGACGGCCGGTTCTCGATTTCGATCTGGACGACCTATCGGATTACGCCCCTCAGAACGCGTTCCTCTACGCCCTGGTTGGCAATCGGGAAAAGACCCTGTTGTGGCTCGAACGGGCTCGTGAGGCACGCCAATTTCCGGACGCGAAGGTCAATCCGGTGTTCGATTTCCTGCACGGTGATCCGGAGTATGTCGCGTTGTTGGAGAGGATGGGGCTTAATTGACGTGAGACGTGAGACGTGAGACGTGAGAGCAGAGCCTTCAGGGACACATTTGATTGACGTGCGTCCTTTCACGAGGAGCACAATCAATGCGTGCGTCGAGCCCTTCTTCTGAGGTTCCAGTTTCAGGTTTCAGGTATCAGGTTCTCAGGGACGCAAAACCCTGACACCTGAAACCTGGCACCTGAACCCTTTTCTACGGACCAGGTTCTTCCACCGCAACGCCACTCAAAGGATGCCCGCAATGAATCCATCGGCCAGGTCCAATTGGGCATTCCGCTCCCGTCGCACGTACTCGCTCTCCAACTCGACTCGGTCGGCCATCTGGTGCAGCTTGTCGGCCTGTTTGCGGAGTTCTTCCGCGAGTCTGCGGTGACCCTTTGGCATTGGGATCCGCGCTCCGGTGCGCCAGGCCCGTGCCGATGCGTAACTCACCCCCACCCGCGCCGCCACATCGCGTAACGTCGGCGTCGCTACCGCCAACGCTTCAGGTACGACGCTCACCAGGCAGCCTCCCTGGATTGGGTCGTCCCCACTCTAGGGCATCGCTGAGGTGTAGTCAATGTGGAGACTCGGTTCGGAGTTGACGGCTGGCAGAGAAAACCCCGATTCTAGCTGCGGAAAGGTAGAAATAATGCCTGTCTAGCTATCCACGAGTTTTTCCTGAACGAGACTCAAGTAGTCAATTTGATTACCCTAAGTCCAAGACCAGCAGGGCTCCGTAGGGTCAATGTAGTGATGCGACCTGTCGATCCATCACTATCCTGGGGGGCGAGCGGATAACTCACCTCCAAACCGACGCCGGCTACTGTGCGGCGAGTGACGTCGCGGGATCCATCTTGGCCACCCGGCGCGCCGGAATGAAGATGGCGAGGAGGCCGGTGGCCACGAGCGTCGACACCATGGCCGCCAGCACTAGCGGGTCGCGGGCGTCCACCTCGAATGCAAGGTCAAAACGATGACTAAGACCACCTTTTCACAAATACGATGACGTATGAGAGGGGAGCAAGGCCCTTTTTGACAGGATGAACAGGATGAACATGATAAACGGGTCGTTCTCTGAGCTGCTTTACTTTTCGGTTCGCTTCGGCCCTTCTTGCGTCGAATTTCAATGAGGAGTCCGTCATTCACATGACAATATCCCGTCTATCCTGTCCAAAAACATCTGCGTCCTCCGCGGTCTGCGGTGAATACGTCGCGGCAATTACGACCCAGAGTAACAAGGAGTTTCAGCCATGCTTGGAGTAAAGCAGTTCCTGATGAACAGAATCGGCAGACGGTCGAGCGCCCTCATCTCGGGCTCGTTGCTTTTGGCAGCTTGCTCGGGCCCGTCGCGCTCCGATCTGTTGGTGCCGAACGAGGTGTCCGTGGTCGACGTGGTGCAGGGGACCGTTCGGTCAAACATGCGAGTGGCAATCTCCGGCGACCGCATCGAAGCCGTCGCACCAACCAATGAGTACTCCGTTCCTCGCGGAGCACGGGAGATCGATGGTCGGGGCAAGTTCGTCATTCCCGGGCTGTGGGATATGCATGTGCATCTCCAAGGGTGGTGGGAGTTGGCTTTTCCGCTGTTCCTGACCCACGGCGTTCTCGGTGTTCGGGATATGGGCGGCGATCCCGAACGGTTGCTCGATCTTCGAGACCGCGTGGCCCGAGGCGAGCTCCTTGGCCCACGCATGCTGGTGGCGGGACCGATGCTCGACGGGCCGACTCCGGATTGGCCGATGCGAGTGACGATCACGGATCCCGGGACGGCTCGAGCAGCGGTTCAGGCACAAATCGACCGCGGTGTGGACTTCATCAAGGTGAAAGAGAGAATGAGCCGCGAGGTGTACCTCGCAATCGCCGCCGCGGCCGACGAGTTGGGGATAGTGTTTGCCGGTCACGTACCGATGGGGATGGAGGCTGCCGAAGCCGCTGAGGCGGGGCAGCGCAGCATCGAGCATCTGACCGGAACGTCGGGAGAAGAGACGGATGTCTTTCTCGAGCGCGGCACCTGGCACGATCCGACGCTCGTGGTGACGGAGACGTTCATGAAACTGGAACAACCATGGAATTGGGACCAGTACGAAAGGAACGAGTATCTCCCGACCCAGGTGCGCGAGTTCTGGGATTGGGCGATGTCGCTCGACACGCAAGACCAATCTCTGCCTCCCCGCGAGGTTCGGCAGGGGTGGCTCGCCGGTGCAATGGGGGTGTTGGGCGCGTTGAATGAAGCCGGGGTCAAGTTGTTGGCCGGGACCGATCTGAGCATTCCCACGATCTACCCGGGGTTCGCTATGCACGATGAGCTGGCGCTGATGGTGGGGGCCGGGCTCACCCCGGCCGAAGCCCTCCGGAGTGCCACCATCGAACCGGCTCGATACTTTGGCCGCGACGCCGAGTGGGGATCGGTGGAGACCGGCAAGGTTGCCGACCTCGTCGTGCTCGACGCAAACCCGCTCGCAGACATTCGTGACATTGGGAAGATTCACGCCGTCGTCCTTCGCGGCCAGCTCCTGGAGCGGGCCGAGCTGAAGGCGATGCTCGATGGCGCATTGGTGAAGCGTGATTAGCAGGGTGCTGAAAAAGGCACACGGCAGCGGCAGCCGAGGGGAGCGGGCGCCGGACGCGTTGGAGTGGAGTTCTACCAGGCGCTCAAGCTCTTGAAGGTGCCGACGGCGTTGATCCGATTTCACGACGAGCCGCATGGCTTTCACGTGAAGCCCTCGAACTTTATCAGGTCACAGGCCTACATGCGGAGTTGGTTCGAGCGGTACACAACCAAGGACGAGCCCGGAACCCTGTAACCTTCGCCCACCCACCACGTAGTTACCACGAGACACGACTGCTTTCGGAGGTGAGTGCCCATGGCGAGACCCATGGTTTTTCTCGTGCTATTTAGTGTGGTGCTGACCGGTTGTAACGCCGCTAACGAATCTTGCTGGGTGGAGCTCGGCGGGTATGCGGGTCAAGACGGGTTGATCGAAGACACTGAGGGCTCTATCGCGTTCGTGGCGGTGAACTTGGTGTCGATGGAGCGCGATGAGGTGGTGCCGGGACAAACCGTCTTGGTCGAAGACGGCGTTATCACCGCGGTCGGTTCAGACGGCGCGTTCGAGCTTCCCGACGATGCGCATCGCGTGGACGGATGCGGCCGACACCTCATGCCCGGCCTCACCGATGCACACACCCACGTAGGGTTTGTGGAAGACCTACTCGCCTACGTCGCCAATGGTGTTACCACGATCATCAACCTGGGCAATCAGCCGGACCTACCTCTCCTCACCTGGCGCGACGAAGTTGCGCGGGGACAAAGATTGGGTCCGACGATCTACGCCGGCCGCTTCGTCGACGGAATCCGAGGCGAAGGTCCTGACCTTCCGTTTCTCATCTATAGCGAAGAGCAGGCTCGCGAGGTGGCCATATCGACCAAGTCCGAAGGTTGGGATCTGATCAAAGTCTACAACAGTCTTCCGCTCGAGTTCTACCAGGCCCTGATGACCGAGGCGAAGAGGCAGCGCATTCCGGTGGTGGGTCATGGTGTTCGTGAACCCGGGATGCAGGGAATTCTCGAGGCGGGGCAGGCGATGATCGTGCACGCGGAAGAGTACATGTACACCCACTTCAATAACACGACCGATACCACTCTGATTCCGAGCGCGATTGAGATGACGCTCGACGCGGAGGCCTACGTCGTGCCGAATCTCTCCGCGTACGAGATCATCGCTCGGCAATGGGGGAGTCAAGAAGTTCTCGATGAGCTCCTCGAAATGCACAACCTTCGATACGCCCACCCCTCATGGCGCGAGATGTGGGCAGAGGGTCGGTATCTGGATCGCACGGGAAGCATCATGGAACGCGTGTTGTTTCTGAGAGATCTCACCGGCCGGTTCCATGCTGCCGGTGTCCCCCTGCTCTTGGGAACCGACTCCCCTACAATTCCCGGCTTGCTCGCGGGATTCTCGATTCACGAGGACCTCCGCAATATGATAGAGGCGGGACTCACGCCGTACGAAGCCCTCGTCGCCGGCACCCGCAACGCCGGCGCATTCTTGGAGACGCACGTGGCGGGTGCAGAGCCGGTCGGGACGATTGCCGTAGGTCATCGAGCCGATCTGATCCTGTTGGACGGGAACCCGCTGGAAGATGTTACGAACGTCGAGCGACGGTCCGGAGTGATGGCACGAGGGCGCTGGCTCTCCGAAGCGAGATTACAGCAGCAACTCGTGGCACAGCTCGACTCGTTGAGCGTTGAGCAGTGAGTCTCTTGGCGGCCTTCCGTCGGGTGGAGCGACCGGGCTCCCGCGTAATCACGTCCGCAGCTTGCGCGCGAACTTCTTAGGCAGCACTCTCACTCTCCTTCGGCCGACTAGATCTCGGACGATCACGGGTAGTCTTACCTCTACGGGTGGTCGTACCTCTACGGGTGGTCGTGCTTCCACCGGTCACATCCACGCAGGGCAAAGGCCTCATGAGCGGTACCACCGGCGGGGAGCACCGACCGTCACTCGAGCGCGTAATCGGTGTTCGGGCGTTGGCGGCGAATACGGTCAACCTGACCGTGGGTGCGGGTATCTTCGTCCTTCCCGCCGTGGTCGCGGCGCAACTGGGGCCGACTGCCGTCCTTGCATACCTGGTCTGCGCGTTAGCCATGGGGCTGGTGCTGCTCTGCTTCGCTGAGGCAGGCAGCCGCGTATTCGAATCAGGAGGGGCATGCGCGTACGTCGAGGCGGCGTTCGGGCCGTTTGCCGGCTTCATGGTCAGTACACTCTTGTGGCTCGGTTACGCAGTCGTTTCGATCGCTGCGGTTGCGAATGCCTTGGTGGGCACGCTCGGCGCCGCGTTTCCAGTGGTCCAGCAGCCCATTGTTCGGGTGGCTTTCCTCTTCGTTCTGTTCTCGGGTCTTGCATGGGCCAACATCAGGGGCGCGCGCACGGGCGCTCGTGCCGTCGAAATTCTAACAGTGATGAAGCTCATTCCACTCGTTGGCTTGGTCCTGATCGGTTTGTTTGCGATCCGACTAGACAACCTGAGAATTGAGTCGCTCCCATCTGTGAGCGATTTTGGCGCTGCCACACTGATGCTGTTCTTCGCGTTCGGTGGGTCGGAGAGCTCCGTCACAGCCAGCGGAGAAATCCGGGACCCCGCTCGCACGATCCCTCGGGGATTGATGCTTGGGATAGGAGGTGTGGTCGTGCTGTACCTCGGTCTTCAGGCCGTGGCACAGGGAGTTCTTGGGTCTCAGCTGTCGGCCGAGACGGCCGCGCCGCTGGCGGCGACCGCAGAACGGCTGATCGGTGCCCCCGGTATTGTGATCCTATTGGTCGCGGCGGGGGTGTCGATGCTTGGGACCGTAACCGGTGACCTGCTCGTGTCCCCGCGAGCCGTCTTCGCGTCTGCACGTGAGGGCGTGCTGCCGATACGACTCGCTACGATTCACCCCCTGTACCACACGCCCCATCTCGCCATCGCGCTTTACGGGGTGTTGGCCTTCCTCTTTGCTGTTACCGGCGCGTTTCAACAACTCGCGATCCTCTCGAGCGTAGCAATTCTCTTGGTCTATTTGTCCACGGTCATCGCGACAGTGGAGCTCCGGCGCCGCGATGTGCGAGCTTCCAGTACCGTGTTTCGGCTGCGAGGTGGTTTGCTGATACCGGTCCTCGCTACCGGCGTGATCGTGTGGCTCCTTGCGCAAGCGAGCCGGACGGAGTGGACCGCGATCGGCACGATGCTCATCGTTGCATCGATCTTCTACTTTGTTCGGCGGTCGCACCGTCAGCGATGAGGTTTCAGGTTCTAAGGTATCAGGTTCCAGGGACACAAAACCTGACCCCCTGAAACCTGACACCTGAAACCTTCGTCTGTCGCCTGGTTCAACACCCTAGCTCCCCGAGCCCGCAGGCTGCATCTTGGTGATGCAGCCACGCGAGAGCCGTAGCAATGTGACCAACACCTTCGACCGTCTCAAAACCGCATTAGCCGATCGCTATTCCATTGAAGAAGAAGTGGGTGCCGGCGGCATGGCGACGGTGTACCGCGCCGAGGATCTGAAGCACCACCGCAAGGTGGCGGTGAAAGTGCTGCGGCCCGAGCTGGCCGCGGTCCTGGGAGCCGAGCGGTTCCTCAAAGAGATCGAGGTCACGGCCAACCTGCAGCATCCGCACATTCTGCCGCTGTTCGATTCAGGTGAAGCGGACGGTTTCCTCTACTACGTCATGCCGTTCGTCGAAGGGGAGTCCCTGGCCGACAAGCTGTATCGTGAGGGGCAACTCTCCCTAGAGGAGAGTATCGCGATGGCCGAGCAGGTCGCCGCGGCGCTCGACTATGCGCACGCACACGGCGTGGTGCATAGGGATATCAAGCCAGACAACATCATGCTCTCGAGCGGCGAGGCCATCGTGTCGGATTTCGGTATCGCCCGGGCCGTCAACGCTGCCGGTGGGGAGCAGCTCACTGGCACGGGTATGGCCCTCGGGACGCCCGCGTACATGAGTCCGGAGCAGTGCGCGGGTGACTCGGATATAGATGGTCGGACGGACATCTATGCGCTGGGCAGCCTGCTGTACGAGTTGTTGGCGGGAGAACCGCCGTACACGGGACCCACGGCGCAGGCGATCATCGCCAAGCGGATGAGCGAGCCGGTGCCGCAGGTGTCGACGTTGCGGGAGACGGTGCCGCAGACGGTGGAAGCCGCGATCAACAAAGCGCTGGCGAAAACGCCCGCCGATCGATTCGCGACCGCCGGCGAATTTGCCGATGCGCTAAACCCCTCCGTCGTCACGCCTGCGACCGGTTCAGCGCCGCGACGGGTCGGATTCGCGACGGCGGCCGTGCTCGCGGTCATCGCCATCGTCGCCGTCGCGATCATCCGCACCGGCGGCTCGGCTGACGCTGACGGCACCGCGTTGGTGGCGCCCCTTGCCCAACGGTCCATCGCGGTGTTGCCGTTCGATGATATGTCGGCTGACCAGGATCAGGAGTACATGTCCGATGGCATCGCCGAAGAACTGCTCAACCTGCTGGCCCGGATTCCCGAGCTCAGGGTGATATCACGGACGTCGGCGTTTTCCTTCAAGGGCCAGGACATCGACATCCCCACGATCGCGGCGCGGCTCAATGTCGCCCACGTGTTGGAAGGCTCGGTGAGGAAGGCGGGCAACACCATCCGGATCACCGCGCAGCTGGTCGATGCGCAATCCGACACGCACGTGTGGTCCCAAACGTACGACCGCGCGCTCGACGACATCTTCGCGATTCAGGACGAGATCTCGGCCGCGATCGTCGAGGCCCTGAGTGGCACCTTGGGACTCGAAACGGCACCCCGGGTCGGTGAGATGGGTTTGCACCTGGCGCTCGAGAGCCAAGTCGTGAGCGCAGAAGCGTACGACCTCTATCTCAGAGGACTCCAAGCGTTTGGAGGGGGCACGACCGCCGCGTACCGCTCGGCGCAGTCCTACTTCGAGCAGGCGATCGCCCTGGAGCCCACCTACGCAGTCGCCCACGCCCGGCTCTCGCGAGCCCTCTTCGCACTTTTTGAGGATGGGGTGCGCGAGGTGCCAAATGATCTGGTGCGAGAGGCGGCCAATGAGGCGATTCGACTCGATTCCACCCTTGGCTTGCCCTATACAGTTCTGAGCATGGTGGAGGAACGTGAGGGGCGGGGATTGTCGGACCTAACCCTGGAATTACGAACGAAGGGATACGCGTTGGCGCCGAACGATCCCTTCGTGACCATGCACTACGGTCGTGCCTTCGAGTGGAGGGGTCGGATGTCGGAATCCGTGCCGCTCATGCGAAAGGCGGTCGAATTGGATCCGCTCGATGTCGAGCAACGCGCGGTATTCGGCATTTTTTTGACGCTCCGTGGACGTCCCACGGAGGGTCTCAGGGAGAGCGAAAGGGCGATCGAGATCGATCCAGGCAGTCGATTTGGCTGGCATTACAAGGGATGGGCGTCGAGTGAGGTGGGAGATCTGGAGTCCAGCATCGAAGCGTATCGTATGGCCCACGAGCTCGATCCGGAATATTCCACGGGAGCTGCTCAGATTGCTTTCAGCTATTTGTTTCTGGGTGATCTCGAGGCTGCCAGAACGTGGAGGGACGTAGCAATGAGGCGCGGCCTACCCCAGTCGATAGTGTTCGAGGCTCGGTATCTTCTCTTGGACGACCAAGGGGGAGAAGCGCTCGCATTGGCGCTACGGGAATTGGACACACAGGGTTCGCCATACACCAACGCAACCGTCATGCAGATCGTCATCGGAGACATGATCGCACGGGGCGCGCTGGGCGAGGCCGAGCGATTCTTGCTCCGCTATGACGACCGACTAGCTGACTTCGTGGCTGGACCCGTTCAGAGCTTCGCGGATGCCGGCCTTCCCGACGCCAATATCGGGTATGCGATCGCCCTACAGGACGTGTACAAGAGGGCCGGCCGGACGGCAGAGGCGGACGCGCTGGCGGATCGTCTGGACTTCGATAGCATGAAGGGTCGTTGGAGCGCGATTCAGTTGGGATGGACCAGCTCCAACTATCTCACTGAGGCAAGATGGCACATGCGCGGCGGGCGCCCCAGTGAGGCATTGTCGGCACTGGAGCGGGCTGTCGAACTGGGTTACCGCTTTGACTGGCAATTCCGCATCAGAGACTACTTCGTTTTCGAGGACCTCCGGGAAACGGCGCGTTTCAGAGCGCTCATCGAGACGATCGAGGGGGACATGGCGAGGCGGCGGGAGATCTTGGCCGAACGGACGGCGGCCTGGGTTGAGGAGTTGACCGCCGGAGGCAGCGGTGCCGGGCCGCGCAATTAGTGCCGCTGGCTTTGAATCGATCCCCTGTCTGAGGTTCCAGGTTTTAGGTGTCAGGTTCCAGGGACGCAGACCCTGAAACCTTCCCTCATCACAGACGCGCGCCTAGCCGGCCTCCGGTGGCTCCCACAACTCCACCCGATTCCCCTCCGGATCCATGATCCATCCAAACTTCCCGAACTCGTACTCCTCCACCTTATCGTCCACCTGAACGCCCTCTTTACGTAACTGCTCGAGTAACGCCTGCAGGTCGGCGACGCGGAAGTTGAACATGAACGGCTTGGTACTCGGGTCGAAATAGTCGGTGTCCTCAGCGAAGGGCCCCCACACGGTGTAACCAACGCGATCGGGATCGTCCTTCTCTCTCCACTCGAACTGGATGTATCCCTCGGCGTCCGGCGTGATGCCCAGATGCTCCTGGTACCAGCCCTTCAGCTTCTTTGGATCTTGGGACTTGAAAAAGATGCCGCCAATACCCGTCACTCTCTGCATCCTTGTCTCCTTTGCGGCAGAAGATGCAACCGCGGCTGCAAGTTGTTAGCCACAGAGCCATCTGAGGTAGTCTGTCAAGGTTCATGCTATAAACACGTGAAGGTAGCAAGGTTCGCGCATTACTTACCGCAGAGAACACAGAGATTGTTTTGGAAGGTCATTCCCCCCAATCATCTCTGCGCCCTCGGCGGTCTCTGCGGTGATTGTTTTCTTAGGACTGGTCGCCAGGCGCTGGGTGTCCGCCGACTACGAAGCGAAACGTTTGTCCATCCTCGTCGTCGGGGTGGTGGTATTTCTTGGTGAGCTGTTTCAACGAACTCGCCAGCTCCCGGGCAAAAGCCGTTTGGTGGTCCGTTGAGGCAAAGCGGACCTCCGTCTGCAATGTCAGGGTGGGGAGCTGCTTGCCGGCCTGGCCGGCTTTCTCTTGCATCATGCCGACGTCGCGCATGGTCTGGGCGGCCACCGCCACCAGGTACTCGCTCGAGAAGCGGTCACGTACCTGCTCGGGATTCGTCCCCAATGCGCCGAGCGCGGCGGGTCCGATGGCGTAGCGCCTGGCCGTGGTCTGCATCAGGCGTTCTACGCAGCCGCCTTTGCGGCGTTCCCCCACCTGCCGGAGGAGGCCCTGCTTCTCGAGTTGGCGCACGTGGTAGCCAACTCGCTGCCGGGGCAGATCGAGCGCCGAGGCGACGCCGGCGGCGGAATTGGGATCACGCAGATGCTCCAGAATCTGGCGCCTCAGGGGCTTTAGAATCGACGCGGCTCGGTTTGGACCTTCGACGATGGCGATGGTTGATTGCATTGACATAAAATATCGTCTAGACGGAAAATATTGTCAATACGCCCATGCGGTTACCGGATTGTGAAGGTTTTTCAATTGATGCCTAAGGAAAAACGGACTTCGCCGGGGTCAGCTTTCTTTTCGGTGCTGTTCCGGTGTTCGTGGCTCGGCCTAGCAGTTGCTCTGTGAAATCGAGCCGGTCGTGCAGCTCGGCGATCTCAATGGCGTGCTCGGCCCGAATGGCGTCTATCTCGGCCCGCAGGGCCTCAACTTCCCCAGACGGCGTCATGCTGGGGGTCAGTTTTCGTTCGATGATCTTGTTCACGATCCGATAGATCCCGATCCCGAGGAGGCCGACGAGCCCCATTCCGATGATGGGAAACACGACATTCTGGATCCAGATGTAGTCGGGCATGACGGCCTTTCTCGCGGTGGCGCATCCCCCTACGGTGGCAGCCCAGGACGGGTTTCGAGGTGGAATGACGCCGCCGCGGCGACGCGATAACTTTGTGGCGAGATGCTGGTACTTCTGCAACTGCTCAACGTCCTGCTGCCCTTGGGCTACCTCCTGGCGGTGGTGGTGTATCTGGCCCTGTATACCACGGGGGCACCGTGGACCGCACGGGCGGCGACCGGTGTGGCCAGGGGCGTCGTGGTAGCGCACCTCGGATATCTGCTACTCGCGACGTTGGTCTTCGCGCACGTTCCGGTGGCAAACGTTTGGGAGGCCTTCTCGTTCCTGGCGTTTGCCCTGGCAACGGTCTACCTCGTTCTCGAATGGCGTCTTCAAAACCAGGCGACCGGTGTGTTCCTGCTTGCCCCGGCCCTGTTCTTCCAAGTCGTATCGAGCGCGTTCGTGACGCACACCAGTGAGGTCGAGCAGATCCTGCGATCGTCCTGGTTCGGGCTGCACGTTACGGCCGCCCTTCTCGGCTACGCCGCATTCGCCATTGCCGCCGTGTACGGGTCGCTGTATTTGCTGCTCTACCGGACGCTCAAGGGTCATCGGATTGGCCTGATCTTCGAGCGCTTGCCGAGTTTGGAGATCCTCGGCCGGCTCAACTTGAGCGCGCTCATTTTTGGGTGGGGCAACCTCACGCTGGCGATCGTGATCGGCATGGTATGGGTGACCGGCCTGGAGTCGAGCGGCCAGCTCTCGGGCAATTTCCTGGCCGATCCGGCTTTTCTCAGCGCAACCGTGGTTTGGGTGCTCTACAGCATTTGTCTCGGCGGCCGGTACGCGCTCCAGTGGCCAAGCCGGTATTTGGCAGGTATCTCGCTAGTGACGTTTGGTCTGCTGTTGGCTTCGTCGTTCGTGGTCAACCTGGTCCTCGACTCTTTCCACTCGTTTGGATAGGACGATGGATCTACTCGTCCTCGGGGCCAATCACACTACTGCACCGATCGAGGTGCGCGACGACGTCGCAATGGATGCAGACAATGCATCGGACTTCGTGCAGCGCATCCGCAAAGACGACGCTGCGGTGGCTGAGATCGTTGTGCTGTCGACTTGCAACCGCACCGAGCTATACGCGTCGACGATGGACGTCAGCGGCACGGATCGCTCGTTGCGGGAGGCGATCCGGTGCCACAAGGGTGTGCCGCATTTCCAAAACGGCGACTACACGTATCTACGCACCGGACGCGGCGCGGTGCGTCACTTGTTCAGGGTAGCGTCGGGGTTGGATTCTCTCATGCTCGGCGAGCGGCAAATCCTCGGTCAGGTGAAGGACGCGCTGTCGATCGCGGAGCGCAACGGCGGCCCGGGGATTTATCTCACGCGCCTCTTCCAATCGGCCGCTCATGCCGGTAAACGCGCACGTCACGAGACGGCAATCGGTCGCGGCGCGATGTCGGTCGCATATGCCGGCGTGGTCATGGCCGGCAAGGTCTTTGGCAATCTGTCCCGTCATCGCGTGTTGGTCATCGGCGCCGGCGAGACGGGCGCCCTTGCAGCCACCTATCTTGCCAAGGAGCATCCGGCCGAGCTGGTGGTGACGAATCGAACGCCGGAACGTGCCGAGGAGCTTGCCAAGAAATGGAATGGGCGCGCTCGGCCGATCGAGGAGTTGGATCAAGCGCTTCTCGACGCGGATGTCGTCGTGACAGCAACCGCGTCTTCCACACCGCTGATCACCGCGGCCATGCTTGATCCTATAATGAAAGCCCGCGGTCACCGGCCCCTGGTGTTGGTGGACGTTGCCAGCCCGCGCGATGTAGACCCGGCCGCTAGTCGATTGGACAACTTGTTTCTCTACGACCTCGACGCGCTCGAGCAAATCGTGGAGCAGAACCGCGCGGCTCGCTCCACGGAAATCCCCAGGGCTGAGCGGATCATCGAGGAAGAGCTGGATTTCTTCTTCGACTGGTACAAGTCACTTGCCGTCACACCGATGATCAAAGCCCTGCGCCACACCTTCGAAGAAATCGGCAGGCGCGAACTTCACAAGCACGCCAAACACTTCGAGCGCTCCGATCGGGAGATGCTCGAGCGGTACACGCGCTCCCTCATCAGCAAGTTGTTGCACCATCCCACGGTTCGCATCAAGGACCTCGATCGTTCTACCGTGGATGGCATCGCCAAGCTTTCTGCCGTTCGCGATCTGTTCCAACTTCCTGACGTTGATCAGACCGACACATCGAATGAGCCCGACGACCCGGGACGGTCATGACCGCACCGTCCGGCCCGATTCGAATCGGCACGCGCCGCTCTGACCTCGCGCGTTGGCAAGCCAACTACGTCGCCGATAAACTCAACGGGTTGGAGGGCGCCCCCTCCGTTGAGATCGTATACATCAAGACGGAGGGAGACCGCGTCACTGACGTTCCGCTTTATTCGGTAGACGGAAAGAGTTTTTTCACAAAGGAAATCGAGCAAGCCCTGCTGGACCACAGGGTAGATGTTGCGGTCCACAGTCTCAAGGACGTCGCCACCGAATTACCGACCGGCCTCGGCCTCGGCGCCATCCTACCGCGTGAAGACCCACGCGACGTGTTATTGAGCGGCTCGGGCGACGGACTCGAGAATCTTCCGCAGGGTGCGCGCGTGGGAACGAGCAGTCTGCGCCGCCGAGCCCTCGTTGCGAGATGGCTTCCCGATCTCGAGTTGGCGGATCTTCGAGGCAATGTGCCGACGCGAATCCGAAAGCTGAACGACGGAGAGTACGACGCGATCGTATTGGCGGCCGCGGGAGTCAAACGCCTGGGACTGGAGGGGAAGATCACGAGCTATCTTCCCCTCGACCGCGTGCTTCCGGCGGTGGCGCAGGGGGCTATCGCAGTGCAGACGCGGCAAGGCGATGAGGGTGTGTTGGGCTGGATTGGTCAGCTCGATGACGCCGACACGCGTCACGCAACGACAGCAGAGCGGAGTCTGCTGAAGCGTTTAGAGGGGGGATGCCAGGTCCCGGTGGGAGCCTTGGCACGAGTGGAGGATGAGCAGCTGACGCTGCGTGCGGTCATCGCGTCTCTCGACGGGTCTCGGGCGGTGGAGGGAGCACAATCGGGCCCAGTGCTGCAGTGTGAATCCATAGGTATCGCGTTGGCCGACGAGTTATTGGCGGAAGGTGGCGACTCGATCCTCGACGAGATTCGCGCGGCAACGGGTGACGCGGGATGAACGACGTCGCCCAGCCGGGGACTCTCGACGGACGGTGTGTGGTCGTGACGCGTGCCGAGCCTCCGGATGGCCCATTGGCAACGCTGCTCGAGGCCCGGGGCGCCACCGTACGTCATTGGCCGGTCGTGGAGATTCTTCCACCGGAAGACTCGGGGCCACTCGATGCAGCGCTCGCCCAGTTGGACGACTACGACTGGATCGTCTTTTCAAGCGCACGTGCGGTGGCCGCGGTGACGCAGGCACTCGATGTCCCACCGACCAGAACCCGAGTGGCCGTGGTAGGTGAGTCCACCGCCGATATGTTACGGCTCGAGGGATGGCCCGTGCACCTCACCGCCAGCGAATTCGGCGCCGACGGTTTGGTGGCCGAGTTCTCCGCTCGCGATCTCCTTCGAAACAAACGCGTCTTGTATCCAGCGGCATCGATCGCCCGGTCGACGCTGCCGGAGGGTCTCGGCAGGCTCGGCGCGCAGGTCGATCGCGTTGTTGCGTACCGAACGGTACGCGCGTCGCTCGATGGGTCCCAAACGGATTCGCGTTCCCTCCATGCCGTGACGTTTACCAGCCCGTCGGCCGTTGTGGGATTGCACAAGGCCATCGGGGGCCCGGCATTCGATCGTGTCTTTCAGGGAATTCCCGCCGTTGCGATCGGCCCGACCACCGCAGAAGCCTTGCTGCAACTCGGTGTGTCGCCTGCCGCGGTAGCGGATCCATTCACACTGGAAGGTGTCGTCGACGCGGTTGTGGGCGTGCTCAATCAGGAGGGCCGTTGACACATGTCCTTTCCTGAAGATCGTCTGCGACGCCTGCGGCGGACTGCCACCTGGCGCAGGTTGGTGCGGGAAACCGTGCTGTCGACCGACGATCTGATCCTTCCGATGTTCGTCGTTCCGGGTGAGAACGTTTCCACGCCCATCCCCAGCATGCCGGGAATAGCCCAACTCTCAGTAGACCGCGCGGTGCAGGAAGCACGTGAGGTATTCGAGCTCGGCATACCGGCGATCATTCTTTTCGGCGTTCCCGAGCAGAAAGATGCCGAGGGCAGTGAAGGTTACGATCCCGACGGTATCGTGCCGCGGGCAATTCGTGCCATCAAACAGGAAGTTCCCGATCTGTTGGTTTGGGCGGACGTGTGCCTGTGTGAGTATACCGACCACGGGCATTGCGGAGTGTTGACACCCGAGGGAGAGGTGGACAACGACGCGACACTTCCGTTGCTTGGCCGTGCCGCACTGGCATACGCACAAGCGGGTGCCGATGCCGTTGCGCCAAGTGACATGATGGACGGACGGGTCGCGGCAATACGTATGATGCTGGACGACAAGGATCTCGCGCATGTGCCCATCGTGTCTTACGCTGCCAAGTATGCTTCGGCGTATTACGGACCGTTCCGCGAAGCGGCGCAATCCACCCCTTCCTTCGGTGACCGCCGCGGGTATCAAATGGATCCGGCGAACGGCGACGAGGCTCTGCGCGAGGTCGAGTTGGACATCCAGGAGGGGGCCGACATCGTGATGGTGAAGCCGGCCGGTCCGTACCTCGACATCGTGCGCATGGTGAAAGAAGCCTTTGGTGTTCCGACGGCGGCGTACCAAGTCTCAGGGGAGTATGCCCTCATAAAGGCGGCCGCGGAAAAGGGGTGGGTGGACGAACGCCGCACCGTTCTCGAGAGCCTCACCGGAATCAAACGCGCCGGCGCCGACATGATATTGACGTATTTCGCTAAGGACGCAGCCCGTTGGCTGCGGGAGAAATAGAGTGGGTGTGACAAAACCGCCGCAGGTTGAAACTCCGCAGGCGAATACATCGAACCGCGCCGCGAGCGACCGCGCGTTTGAGCGTGCATGTCGCACGATGCCCGGTGGTGTCAACTCGCCCGTCCGAGCGTTTGGCAGCGTGGGTGGAAATCCCGTGTTCATCGAGCGTGCGTCGGGCGCCACCATTTGGGACGTCGACGGCAACGCTTACCTCGACTACGTCGGCTCGTGGGGGCCGATGATTTTGGGCCACTCCCACCCTGCTATTCGGGAGGCCGTGGAGCGCGCGGTCGCAAACGGAACTTCGTTCGGGGCTCCTACCGAGGCTGAGGTAGAGCTGGCCGACCTCATCGTGGAGATGGTGCCGTCGGTTGAAGTCGTGCGGCTGGTGAACTCCGGCACCGAGGCGACGATGAGCGTGGCACGACTAGCGCGGGCCGCCACCGGCCGTGACAAGGTCATCAAGTTTCGCGGCGGTTATCACGGACACGCGGATACGTTCCTGGTGGATGCAGGATCAGGCGCGGCTACGATCGGCGTGCCATCGAGTCCCGGCGTTCCGAGCGGAACCGCCGGCGATACGCTCGCTGCTGAGTATAACGATGTCGGTTCGGTCGAGGCGCTGGTTGAAGCCAACACCGACGGTGTTGCCTGCGTGATCGTGGAACCGGTTGCGGGAAACATGGGGTGTGTGCCTCCGGCCGAGGGCTTTCTCGCAGGGTTGCGCGAACTATGTACCCGAGCCGGCGCCGTGTTGATCTTCGATGAAGTGATGACGGGCTTCCGTATTGCACCCGGAGGAGCGCAACAACGTTACGGCGTGGTGCCGGATCTTACGACAATGGGCAAGGTGGTGGGGGGTGGATTACCAGTTGGGGCGTACGGTGGACGTGAAGACCTGATGCGGCAAATTGCACCCGACGGACCGGTCTATCAGGCGGGCACGCTTTCAGGCAACCCACTCGCCACCGCCGCCGGTATCGCGGCGTTGCGGTTCCTGCAGCAGCATCCGGACGTGTACGATCACGTCGAGCGGTTGGGCCGGCAAATGGATCGTGGATGGAGCGCGCTGGGTGACGAGGGACTTCCCATTACGTGGAACAGAGTCGGATCGATGGGATCCGTGTTCTTCACGAGCGAACCCGTGACAGACTGGAACACCGCGTCGAGCGCCGACCGAGATGTGTTCACGCATTATTTCTGGGGAATGCTGGACCGCGGCATCTACCTCGCTCCGAGTCCGTTCGAGGTGTTGTTTCTGTCTGCGGCCCATACCGAGGCGGATATCGAGCGCACCTTGGATGCCGCGCGTGAGGTATTGATCGGGGTGTCCGATCGATGAGTGTGAACGCCACAACGGAGACCTCGACCTTCTTGGCGGCGTGCCGATCGGAACCCACTTCGCACACTCCCGTATGGATCATGCGACAGGCGGGTCGCTACCTGCCCGAGTACCGGGCGGTGCGCGAAAAGGTGGACTTCCTCACGCTCACCAAGACGCCTGAGCTTGCGGCTGAGGTGACGTTGCAGCCCATCCGCCGTTTCGCGATGGACGCGGCGATTCTCTTCAGTGATATCATGACGCCGGTGGAGGGCATGGGGGTGCCGATTGAATTCGCTCCCGGTCCGGTGATCGCCAGTCCGCTTCGTCACGCCGCGCAAGTCGAAGCGTTACGGGTCCCGAATCCGGAAGAGAGCGTGCCCTTCGTGCTCGAGACCGTTCGTGAAGTAGTTGGCGCGCTCCCCAAGGACGTGCCGCTCATCGGTTTCGCGGGGGCGCCGTTTACGCTCTTCTGCTATCTCGTAGAGGGGCATGGTTCGAAGACGTTCACGACCGCCAAGGGTTTCTTGTTTGCGGAGCCGGATGTATCAAGGCTGCTGCTCGAAAAGCTGGCCGATACAATGGTTGCGTATCTCACGGCACAAGCGGCTGCCGGCGCAAAGGCCCTCATGGTGTTCGACTCGTGGGCTGGATTGCTGAGCCCGGGAGATTACCGCCGCTTCGTGCTTCCGGCGGTGCGGCGTGTCATCGACGGCCTGCGATCCACGGGTGTCCCGGTGATCTATTTCCCGAACCAAGGTGCTATGCTCCTCGAGGATGTCGCGACGCTTAGAGCGGACGTTGTGGGCATCGATTGGCGACTTCCACTGTCGAAGGCGCGTTCAATTCTCGGCAACGGCACCGCGGTTCAAGGCAACCTCGATCCGGCCGCGCTGTTTGCGCCACCCGAGGAACTAAGAAATCAAATCGACGTTGTGTTGGCCGAGGCTGGAGGACAGCCCGGCCACATATTCAATCTCGGCCACGGCATCGAACGAACGACCGATCCCGATGCGGTGGCGTTGCTGGTGGACTATGTGCACGCGGTAACCGGTAACCGGTAACCGGTAACCGGTAACCGGTATCAGGTTTCAGGGCACCCGTGCTCCCAACTACGTAACCGGCGTAGCCTTCTCCTCTTCGGACCGCACCTCCTCCAACAGCGGCGGCTGACCACCTCCCCTGACAAGACCGGCCAGCTTCTCCATCAGACCTTTGAGCACTCGGCGTCTCCGCCGCATCAGACTCTTGAACCCCGTCCGCAGCGTCAAATATGATCCGCCGAAAATCACGGCAATCGCCGGCGGCACGAACTGCAAATTGCCCGAGTTGGCCGCCGCTCCCGCCGCGACAACACTCAACGCTCCCGCGGCCAACATCACAATAGTGAACACAGCCGTGTGTTGGCCGGGTGACTCGGTCATCCGAATTCGGGTCTTACCGTCCTTCGCCGTGACCATGACGTGAACCAAACGGCCGGCACCCTCGACGGAATTCTGAAAGCTGAGTGAATTCCAAGAGAGTGACTTGCCGAGCGTTGGGTTGATGCGTCCCACCTCGCCCATCGCCAACTGAATCTCTTCCAACACCTCGTCGAAATCCGCTTCACGGATTTCCCCGCCAAACACCTGCTGGCGTTCGATTCTTGGGTCGGCACCGAAGAGGCCGCGCGACTTCGGTGGGTCATCAATTTTTGCCAACGCGCGGACCGCCTGCTGGACATGTTGCGGCGGGATGTCCACCTGGGCGCCGAGTCGCTGGATACCGGCAAGCGAATAGTTCGTGCTATCATCGGCGGTGCCGGCCGCTTGAATCTGCGCGGCATGTTCGATGATTTTCCGAGTCTGCGCCTCCGGGAATTGCCGCTTGCCCTTCGTGGCGCTCTCGAGCGCTTCTGCAAAACGCCCGGGGGTGGCGAAACGGTGCCGGGGCCGCATGGCCATGGCGATGACCATCACCTGCTCCACCGAGCCGGGAAGTTGGTCGAGCAACGAACGCTGGTGATCGGGAGCGTCCATGAACCGGAGCATGCGCGCGTCGTCTTCCGTCACCCACATGGCCGGTACGTCACCGATCAACATCTCGTAACAAACACAGGCGAGGCTGAACACATCCGTGCGCTCGTCGAGATCTGTACGTCCCGCCGCCTGTTCCGGACTCATGTACCCCGGGGTGCCAAGCGGGAACCCGGTGCGTGTGAGGTTGCCCTCCACGGCGCTGAAGATGGCTTTCGCGATTCCGAAATCTGCAACGACTGCGTGGCCGTCTGACAAGAGAATGTTCTCCGGCTTGATGTCCCGATGGACGACGCCCTGGCGGTGCGCGTAACCGAGCGCATCGGCCGTCTCGCGCACGATTCGCGTCGCGCTGGAGAGCTTTAGGCGCCCCTCGCGGATGATCCAACCCCGGAGGGACTCTCCGTCGACGTACGGCATCACGTAGTGCAGCACCCCGTCGCTGTCGCCGGAGTCGAGCAAAGGGAGGATGTGGGGATGATTGAGCTGGGCAGCGATCTCGATCTCTCGCAGAAAGCGGTCCACCCCGATCGACGCCCGGAGGTCGGGCTTGAGGACCTTCACCGCGACGTCGCGGTTGTGGCGCACGTCCGTAGCGAGATACACCGTGGCCATACCGCCCCGCCCGATTTCTCGCTGTGGCACATATCGGCCGGCCAGGGCCGCACTCAGATGGGGTGGGATATCGGGCATGTATCGAAAGTACTGCTCCGGTAGCGGGAATGCCCAGGGGGGACGGGGGCACAGGGGCACGGGGGCACGGGGGCACGGGGGCAGGCTTGCAGACGGCAGAGAAGATTGGGCGTGTAGGAAATTTTGTGTGTGAGCCTCTCCATCAGTCAGTAATCTTGAAACGGTCGCCGAAAAGTATGGCGAACTGGCTTCGAGCTTTCGCCCATGATACCGGTGGGCGTTTCCACGTAGCTTCGATGTTTCGTAATACGAGCCAGATTAGCTTCGTAGCGGCTTGATCGCTAGGGAAGTGCCCGCGGGTGCGTACCGACTTGCGGACCTGGCTGTGTAGACTCTCGATCGCGTTGGTCGTGTAGATGATCTTCCGGATCTCAGGGGCGAATGCAAGAAACGGAATCACCTGCTCCCATTGCCGCCGCCAACTCTGCGCGACGGTCGGATACTTGCGACCCCAGGGGCCCTGCTCGAATTCCTCGAGTTGGTGAAGGGCCGCCTCCGCGGTGTCGGCGCGGTAGATCTGTTTGAGGGCTGCCGCTAGCGGTTTGCGCTCCTTCCACCCGGCAAACTGCAGGGAGTGGCGAATCAGGTGCACGATGCACGTCTGGACGCGAGCGTTGGGGAACACCGACTCGATGGCCTCCGGAAAGCCTCGGAGTCCGTCCACGACGGCTACCAGGATGTCCTGGGTGCCACGGGTGCGCAGCTCCGTCATGACCTTGAGCCAGAACTTCGCGCCCTCGGTCTGCTCGATCCACAGCCCCAGGATCTCCTTGTAGCCCGAACACCGAATGCCGATCGCCAGATAGACGGCCTTGTTGCGCACCGTCCCCTCGTCGCGGATCTTCACGCGCAGCGCGTCGAAATAGACAACGGCGTAGACGCTCTCCAGCGGCCGGCTCTGCCACGCCTTGACCTCGTCAAGTACCGAATCGGTGACCGCGGAGACCAGGTCGGGAGAAATCTCCAAGCCATAGAGTTCCCGGACGTGAGCTTGGATGTCGCGCGTACTCATGCCGCGGGCGTACAACGCGATGATCTTCTCGTCGAAGCCGGGGAACCGACGTCGGTACTTCTCGATGAATTGGGGCGCAAACCGGCCATGACGGTCGCGGGGAATTGAAAGTTCGAGAGCGCTCGAGTCGGTCAGGACCGTCTTCTTGCTGTGGCCGTTACGGTGGTTCCCTCGAGCGTGCTCCTCCTCACCGCCGAGATGCACGTCCATCTCGGCGTCCAGAATCCGCTCAGCCAACGCCCGCTTCAGCTCGTCAACGAGCCCGTCTGATTCAAAGACCTTCTGGGGGTCGATGCCATCGAGCAGTTGGTCCACCAACTCCGGGGGGATCGACCGTTTGTGTCGCGCCATACGTGCCTCCAAAGTGCAGGTACATAGTATGGCTCACAAACACAAAATTCCTGATACTCCTAGAAGATTCGCGTCGCACGAACAACCCCTGCCTCCCTCTGCCCCCGTGCCCCTGTCCCCCCGTGCCCCTGTCCCCCCGTCCCCCCGTCCCCCCGTGCCCCTGTGCCCCCTGTCCCCCCGTGCCCCTCCATCCCACGCCTTCCCGCCATCCGAAGTATTGCAACACGTCCTATCAGTAGGTAGGTTGAATCTAATCGTGGCACATCGCAAAGAAGAAATCATCGAGACTGCGGCCACTTTGCTGCAGACCAGGAGCTACAGCTCGTTCAGCTACCAGGATCTCTCGGACGAACTAGGAATCCGAAAGGCCAGCATCCATCATCATTTCCGGACCAAGGAGGACCTGGGGGTGGCCGTAGCCGAACACTACAAGGAAGTCACGAAGGCGCGGCTGTCGGAAATTGCCGGACTCTACGACCAGCCTTGGGACCGCTTCGAGTCGTATCTCGCGCTGGTGGCGGAGACCATGCTTTCGGGCGACAAGATCTGCCCGGTGGGCGCGGTTCAGTCGGAGCACAACGTGGTACCCGAGAGTGTCCGGGCGGCGAACAACGCGGCCAGCCAGTACATCCGAGGGTGGCTGGGCGCCGTGCTAGCGAAGGGGAAGAAAGAGGGCGGCATGGCCTTTCCTGGGACCCACGAGGGCCAGGCCGCAATGATCGTGGCCGCACTCCAGGGGGCTCTACAAAACGCACGAGCCGAAGGTCCGCAGCTTTACCGGGCCGTTGTTAGCCAGATCCGGGCGTCGATGAAACCTAAACCTACCTACTAATAGGTTAGGAGTCGGTACCGCCTTCTTCAGCTGACTTCTTGGCCTTCGCCGCTACCTGCATGCGTTCCAGCCAGGCTTCCTCTTCGCGCTCGGCGGCTAGATAAGCCGAGAGTCCGGTAGGCGTCTGTGCCTGCTTCTCTTGATCGTGCTGTTGATCGGGGGTCTTGTCTTCCATTGCCGGCTCCAGTGAGGGGGCTGGGGGCGGGGGCAGATGCCGTTCTCATGAAGGTGTACCGGTTGACCGGCGCGCGTCCAGACCCCTGCTCGTTACACTCCTCGCGTTGCACGAACACCTATAAGGCCTCCGCTGCATCCTGCCCCTGTGCCCCTGTGCCCCTGTGCCCCTAACTATGCCGTCGTCAACCGCTTCGACCGTGCGACCGCGATCAGCGTCGCCATTCGATCGGCTTCGGCGGCGGCCACCTCCTTACCATGTCTGGTGATGCGGTAGTAGCGGCGTCGCTCGTCGTCCGGTTGGCCGGCGTCGGCATCGCATTCGGCAATGAGTTCCGTCGCAAGCATCCGCTTGAGCGTGCTGTAGAGGGATCCGGGCAGAACCCGCACTTTGCCCTCGGTGCGTTTCTCGACCTCCTGCATGATGGCGTAGCCGTGCCGATCTCTGTCGGCCAGTGCCAGGAGGACATAGAAAACGGGTGGGCTCAGCGGTAGCTCCTCGTCGCTACGTCTGATCTTCGCCATGTATCACAACCTTGCCAGGGAGGGGATATCATCAATCCGATTGTATTGTGTAACATGATAATCGACAAGGGACGGGGCGTAGACCTACGTGGGCAGCCTACCGACGCAGCAGCGTCAAGACTCGCACGCCCTCTTGATGAATTCGGAGATCTCGCTTGGTAGGACCAGCTTGGCCGAGCGATAGTGAATCAGTTGTTGCCCAGCGGCTATCGCCCCGCGGCTTCGGTGCTCAACTTCCGATCGGATTCATAGAATCTCAGCGTGTCGGCGCTGAAGGTGTCCCGAACCTCCGATTCGTTCTCGCCCCTCAGGAGATAGCGCTTTGAGAATTCGGGATGCGAGTCAAAGTCGATGTCCTTGTACCCGAACACCTGACCAATTTTGTGGAACAGGTTCTCCGGCCGCAGCGTAAAGCTCGGAAGCCGCATTTCATCGGACTCAAACAAGATCACCGTCTGACGCCAATGCCGCGATTGCTGGCCGCCGCCGGTGACGTACCTGTAGTCGAAGACCGAGACGTCGATATCGCCTGCCCGACCCTGGAGTACGTTGAGGATCTTCTTCCGGCGACCCTGTGAGAAAAGGTGAAAGTGTTCGAGGCGATCGATAAGGCCGGCATCGGCCATTGGCTGAAACCTGAACTTCATGCCGGCGCCCGCCGTTTGGAGTGCCTCGCCCCGGCGGGCTCGCAGCGCCAACCTGATTACGGTGACGATACCAATTCCCAAGATGATCGGCAGCATGACGAGGGTCAGCATGCCGGGAAGGCTGTTCATCCTGCGTCTCTTGCCAACCGAATACCGCTGAACTGCCACCGTGCGTAGGCGGGAAAAAAGTTTCGATAGGTGGCTCGAATGTGCGACTCCGGCGTGGCACACGATCCTCCCCGAAGAACCCATTGGTCGCTGGTGAACTTGCCGTTGTATTCGCCCAGCGGACCGTCCGGTGCCTTGTAACCGGGATACAGTAGAAACGGGCTCCGCGTCCACTCCCAAACATCGCCGAATATCTGATTCAACCCCCCATCGCACTTCCCCACCTCGGGATGCAGTCGGCCGCTTTCGACGAAATTGCCTGCGATGGGCGAGTCACCGGCGGCGGCCTCCCACTCGACTTCGGTGGGGAGCCTCGCTCCGGCCCAGCGTGCGTACGCGTCGGCCTCGTAGTAGTTGATATGTGTTACCGGCTCGTCCAGGCGCACGGGCCGCAACCCGGCCATCGTGAAGGTGAGCCATTCGCCGTCGCGCCGTTCCCAATACAGGGGCGCTTCCCAACGTTGCTCCTGCAGCTCGGCCCACCCGTTGGACAACCACAATAGCGGTTGCTGGTACCCGCCGTCGTCCAAGAACTCCCTGAACTCCGCGTTCGTGACCGGTCGCGATGCGATGTCGAACGCATCGATGAACTCCCGATGTCGAGGACCTTCGACGTCATATGCAAACGCGTGGTCATACGCACACGCGTGGCCATACGCAAACGCGTGGCCATACGCAGACGCGTGGCCATACGCAGACGCGTCGCCGTCGTGGCCAATCCAGCGCAGCCCTTCCTCAACTCGATGCCACGAAAGGGGACCCGACCGATCCTGAGAATCCGCGGGAGCCGCCTGATATGCCGGCCGCAACGGGTTGTGCCAGAGCAGATGTTTGAAATCGGTAATCATCAACTCTTGATGCTGCTGCTCGTGGTTCAGCCCCATCTCGATGACGTGCGCCAGGGACGCGTCTATCCGCCCTGGATTCTCGAACAGCCGACGGATGTGGTGATCGACATGCGCGCGGTACTCATACACTTCCGCTAGGCCGGGCCGTGTGATGAGCCCGCGTTGCGGCCGATAACCCTGCTCCCCAATGCTCTTGTAGTACGAGTTGAACAGCACGCGAAACCCGGGACTGAAATGCTTGTAGTCCGGAACGGCGGCCTCCAACGCCATCGTTTCGAAGAACCATGTACTGTGAGCCAAGTGCCATTTCGGCGGACTGGCGTCGGTCATGGACTGTGGCGTGGCGTCTTCTGGTGAAAGAGGCGCGCAAAAGCTCTCACTCGCACTGCGTACGAAATCGTACTTGGCCGCAAGCGCGGCGACCGCGTCATCATCCGGCTGGGCGGCGGGGGCGGGGGCGGGGGCGGGGCCGGGGGCAGGCAGGGCGTCGGTCTTTGGGTTCATGATGAGGCCCCTTCTTGCAAAAGGGTGCTGCGGAACTTCGGTACCTCACAAGGGTCAGGAGGCGAGCCGTTTCCGCGTTGCCGGGCTGATTTCAGGATGACCTTTGAGTGTTGCGGACCGGAGCCGAAATGGTGGTGACTTTGGCGCAACCTGGCCGGTGTGCATCTGGGCGCCCGAGCCAATACATGTTTGTATGGCTGTTGTCGTCAGCGTGTGTGGCAAAGGTCGTTCCGACCGATACTATCGCTCGAGTCGCCGAATGTGTTTGAAGTGGTGCATTCTCGCAAGAGCCGGGCTCCACTCACCGAGCCTCTCTAACCGGTCATGGAAATTAGGCCGGATTACTCGCGGGTGTGAGGGACCAGCTCACCAACTCGACGGACACGGCCTCCAGAATGATCTGGCGTGCGCGTTCCGCGATGGCGTCCAACGAAGTCGAGTGCTGCGCAAACATCTCCTGCGCTCGATGGCGTAGCTCGTCGAGCGTCGGGATGTGCGTTAACTGCGCCTCGGCGATGAAGGCCTCGGCTTGGGTGCGGGCGCGTTGTGCGCGTTCGCGCAGTTCCTCGAGCGCTGGGGTGTGCGCCCACCCACGCTGCGCGCGTTCGCGGAGCTCCTCGAGCACTGTTGTGCGGGCCCACGCGTCACGAATCTGTGTACTGATCCGCTGCGCCGAAAAACTCGCGGCTAGTTGACGCGCAACTTTCTCGATCACTGGTCCGGCAAGCCGGCGCTCGTCGCGGATCACGGCGTCCGGCGGTGCACGTAAATCCCAGACCACCCCTGTCCAAGAGAGCATCGTGAGGAGGTAATACGTCATGTCGACTTCCCACCATCTGAATCCCTGCCGGGTCGAGCTTTGGAAATGGTGGTGATTGTTGTGCCAACCCTCCCCCATCGTGAGCAACGCCAGCCACCAATTATTGCGTGAGTCGTCGCCGGTGACGTAACGTCGCCGACCAACCACGTGCGCCAGGGAGTTGATGGCAAACGTGCCGTGATAGAGGATCACAGTGCTGAGGATGAAGCCGACGAGCAGACCCTCCCAACTCCCTATAAACCAAATCACCGTTCCGAGCACGGCGGCGGGCAAGTATCGATTGTTGTTCAGCCACACCAGTTCGGGATACTTCGTGAGGTCACTTACAATGCTGTAGTCGACCTCGTCGACCTTAGGGCTGAAGATCCATCCGACGTGAGAAAACCAGAAACCGGCGTGGCCCGGCGAGTGGGGATCTAGCTCGGTGTCGGAGTGCTTATGATGCAGCCGATGCTGGGCTGCCCACCAAAGGATGCCACGCTGGGCGGCTGTTTGGCACAGCACCGCGAGCACAAATTGGCCGACCCTGCTCGTCTTGTACGCACGGTGTGAGAAGTAACGATGGTTACCGGCGGTGACGGCAAACATTCGGGTGAAGTACAAAGCAACGCACACTACCAGCCATTGGGCGGACACGCCGGTCCAAATCATTCCGACGCAGGCCAGATGCGTCAGGAGGAAAGGGACGGTCGCAGGATAAACGATATCGTTATGCCGGTCGGCGTTTTTCAAGTGTGCTCCTCAATGATTCCTTCGCAAGCTTCGACCCTGACGACGCAGATCTTGAGTTCCGCCGTATCGGTAACCGGGTCGTAACCGGATCCGGTCAGGGCGTTGATGGGAACGTCGCTAAAACTGAAGCTGGCAAACACGGTACCCCTTGGCGAGCGGTTCGTTGCCTTGACCTTGACTTCTACGGAACCTCGTGGACTCGTCAGTTTACACCAACCCCCGTCCATGAGACCCCACGACGCGACGTCGTCCGGGTGAACCTCCAGCACTTCTTCCGGCAAAAGGTAATCCATACCCGCCGCACGGCCAGTCTGAGTCCGGGTGTGATAGGCCTCCAGGCGGCGCCCGGTGGTGAGCCACACCGGAAAATCGTCGGACACGGTTTCCGCCGGGTCCCGATATTGGAGTCGCATGAAGATGCCGCGGCCGTTTTTGAACTGCTCCTGGTGGAGTATGGGCGTTCCAGGATGTCCTTTTTCGGGTACCGGCCAATGGTACTCGCCCTTGTCTATGAGATCCCAATCCAATCCGTGGTACGTGGTCGAGAGCTCACACAGCTCGTTGAACACCTCCTTCGGCGAATCAAAGTTGAATCCCTCCAGACCCATCCGCTGTGCGATCTGACACACAATCCACCAGTCCGGCCTTGCATCGCCCGGCGGCGGGACGGCGGCACGCAATCGCTGCACCCGCCGTTCCGTATTGGCGCACACGCCGTCTGTTTCGGCCCAGGCCGTCGCGGGGAACACGACGTCCGCGAGCTGCGCCGTGTCGGTCATGAAGATGTCGATTACGACCAAGTGGTCCAAGCTCGTCAGCGCGTGCTCGCAGTGCTTCCGATCGGGGTCGGACAGCAGTGTGTTCTCGCCGTTGATGATCATGGCGCGGATGCGGTCGCCCGCGAGATCGAGTGCCGCAACTTTTGTCATGCCGTTCTCGAGATCGACCTTGCGGCCCCACGCCCTTTCGAACTTCTTCTGATTTGCCGGATCCGTAACCGCCTGAAAACCGGGATAATTATTCGGCAAGGCACCGCAATCGCCGGCGCCCTGGATGTTGTTTTGGCCTCGCATTGGGTTGATGCCGGTCCCTTCGCGTCCAATGTTACCGGTCATCAAAGCGAGGTTACACAGGCTCTGCACGTTGTCGACGCCGCAGATGTGCTCGGTTATCCCGAGCGTGTAGTAGATGGCCCCCTTGTCGGCGGTGCCGTACATCCGGCCAGCCTGCTCGATGTCGGCCGCGGGAACGCCGGTGATGGTCTCGGCCCACTCGGGTGTAAAATCCTTGATGTGCTCGAAGAATGCCTCGCTGTCGGCGGTACGCTCCGCAATGAAAGCGGGATCGGTGAGCCCGTCACGCGCGATCACATGCGCCATACCGAGCAACAACGGCACGTCGGAACCTACGCGGATCGGAAGATAGATATCCGCGAGGTCGGCGAGCCCTATGCGTCGCGGATCGGCAACAATCATCTTGGCCCCCCTCGCGAGCGCACGCTTGAGCCGCGTGGCCGCTACGGGATGGCACTCCGTCATGTTCGTACCGATGCAGAAAATCAGATCGGGCTTTTCCATGTCTTCGAGAGGGTTCGACATGGCGCCTCGTCCGATCGTGGCTGCCAGACCGGCAACCGTGGGGGAGTGTCAAGCACGGCTACAGTTGTCAATTTGATTGGTGCCGAATCCCACCCGTATGAAACGCTGCATCATGTAGGCCGCTTCGTGCGGGGCGCGTCCTGACGCAACGCCGTACACCGAATGGCGACCGTGATCATCGACCGCCTTGAGAAAACCTTTTGCGGCCCGGTCCAAAGCCTCATCCCAAGTCGCTTCGCCTAGCTGCCCGTCGTCTCCACGAACGAACGGGGTGGCTAGCCGCTCGGGATGTTGAACGAAGTCGAATGCAAACTGTCCCTTGATACACAGCGCGCCCATGTTGGCGGGCCCATCCATCGCCGGCAGTACACCGACCAGTTTGTCCTCCTTGGTCATGACATCGACAGAACATCCAACGCCGCAATACGGGCAGATGGTGCGCGTTTTTTCGATCTTGCCGGGGAGGTCGGCCCTTGCCAATGCCTTGCGGTCGCCCAGCGCCCCGGTCGGGCAGGTTTGGACGCATTGTCCGCAGAACACGCACGCCGAATCCTTTAATAAGCCGCCGAACTCGGTGGTGATCTGCGTGTCGAAGCCTCGGTTCCTGATGCTGATTGCGTAATCGCCTTGCTGCTCAGCACAGACGCGCACGCAACGGTAGCACGAAATACAGAGTTCGTAGTCACGAAGGATAAAAGGATTATCGTCGTCGTCGCGGCTCTTGCCCGACTGGCGCCCCGCAAAGCGTCCGCTGCGGGCGTCGTAGCGGTCCAGGAGGGTCGTCAATTCTTGGGACGCGAAACCCCGCAGCGGATCGACGTCGAGTTCGCGGTTTTCGGACGCGACCATTTCGAGTAGGGTGGTGCGGAGCCCGTCGATCGCATCGGTGCGGGTGCGGACCACCATCCCGTCTTCGGCCTTGGTCGTGCACGAGGCCACCGGGGTGCGCGCGCCCTCCAGCTCAACCACGCAGAGCCGGCACCCGCCGAATGGCTCGAGCCGGGGGTCGTAGCACAACGTGGGGATGTCTTTTTGGTGCCGCTCCGCGACTTCGTAGATGGTCTCGCCGGGGGTAAAGCTTACTTCCTCCCCGTCCAGCGTCATCGTGGCCGTGGCTGTCTTAGACACCATAATCATGGCTTGGTCCTCACATCAAGACTGCACATGCTCTGCTACCCGCTCCGGAAAATACCTCACGAGACTGTCGGTGATTAGGGGCGCCGCGATGCCGAGGCCGCACGCGGAGATCGCCTTCATCGTCCGACCGATATCCGTGACCTCGTCGATCCAGTTGGATACCTCCTTGGGCCCTCCGCCGGCCAGCCTCTCGGTGAGGCGAGTGGTGCCGATCCGGCAGGGGAAGCACTTGCCGCACGACTCCTCGGCAAAGAACTCCATCGCGGAATGGGCCACCTCGATGATGTCACGACTGTCGTCGAACACTATGATGCCACCGGCTCCCAAGAATGAACCCTTGCTCCGAATGCTGGGTTCGTCGAGCGTGACATCCATGTCGTCGCCGGCCAAAAAACCTCCGGACAGACCGGCCATCGTCACCGCTTGGATCGATCGCCCTTCACTCGGTCCGCCCGCCCAGTCGTGCAACAGCGTTCTCAGGGGGAGTCCGAGCGGAACCTCGTAATTGCCCGGTTTTTGAATGTCACCCGAGAGACTGATGACTTTGGTGCCGGCCTGGTCGTTCAGTCCGAGGCCGCGGTACCACGCCGCCCCCGCCCCCGCCCCATGTCGCATGATATGTGGGACGGATGTCAGCGTCTCGACGTTGTTCACGACGGTGGGAAGGTCCTCGAAACCGTGCGTAACCGGATACGGGGGACGGTTGCGTGGGAAGGGATGTTTTCCTTCGAGGCTGTTGAGTAGCGAACCCTCTTCGCCGCAGATGTACGCGCCCGCTCCCCGCCGTACATAGATGCGAAAGTTCAACCCGGTTCCCAGGATGTCGTCGCCCAAGTAACCCGCGGCGTCGGCATCGGAAATCGCCTGCTCCAATATGGCTTGGGTCTCGGGATACTCATACCGGAGATAAATGAATCCGCGCGTTGCGCCGGTGGCATACGCCGCGATCGTCATGCCCTCGAGGACGCCGTGCGGGTCGTAGTCGAGTATCGCGCGATCTTTGAAACATCCCGGCTCGCCCTCGTCGGCGTTGCAAACAATCGTCTTGGGCTCACCGGGCGCATCGGCCACGGCGTTCCATTTTGTACCCGTGGGGAAGCCTGCCCCCCCACGCCCCGCGAGCTTGCTGTCAGAGATGAGTTGGATCACCTCGCGGGGTGACATACTCGAGATCTTTTCCAGGCCCTGATAACCGTTGGTTTGTTTGTACCCGTCGATGTTCGCGTGGTTGGGTTCACGAATGGCGGCGAACACGCACTCTTCGATTCCTCCGGGGTTGGGCGGTGGAAGCGGGGACTTCCGCGGCTCCAGGGATTCGGCTGTCGTACCGATGAGTACCTCGCCGCCACGCAGTACGGGTATGGGCTCGTCACAGCGACCGGCGCAGGGCATAGGGGTCGCGTTTTGGCCCTTCAAGGCCTCGAGCATCTCGCTGCCGCCCCGAAGACGACACACGGGCCCGGTGCATACGCGTAGCGCACCGATGCCGCCAGGTGCGTGTGTGCCCTCTTCGCGTCGCGAAAAGTGATGGTAAAAGGTGATCGTTCCGTACAGATCGGCGATCGGAATCTTCAGACCCTGCGAGACCTCGTGTAGGGCTGCGTTGGACAGGAATCCGTCGCGCTCGTGTAACGCGTGCAACAGCGGCAGCAGTGGTGCCGGTTCGTCGCGCCAGCGCTGGGACAATTCTCGATCTGTAGGAACAGTCATCAATTACCACACCATCAGTCTCATCCCTCGGCTGGCTCCGAAAGACAGTGAAGCCGCGGAACCAAAACTGGGTCCGCGGCGCCAAATCCCTGTACTGCATGAAGATACGTGACCGACCGCCAAGCGTCCAGACAAAAATTACGGTGAGTCCAGCGCCTCGGCTGAGGCGTCCGCAGAATCACTCGTCATCCACGACTCCAGAGATGGGTCGTCGCCGCTGTGATTGGCGTCGTGAATCCGTTTCAGGGCTACCGCCCGTAGCTGCTGCTTGATCCGCCCGTAGGTCTCGGCTGGCATTTGCGATCGCTCCCGGGCGGCTGCGATTGCCCTCTCGAGCACCTCATCCGGCTCCCGCAGCTCATCGAGAATCCCCCTGGCGACGGCGTCGTCCGGCCCGAACTGCTCGGCTCCGAGAAGCATGACCCGCGTCGAGGCTGGGTCCAATTCCGACTCTATAACTGCTTGTACTGCAACAGGATAGGGGATCCCGACTCGCGCCCCGGTAAGCCCAAAACGATAGTCTCCGACGGGCCCTACCCGATAGTCACAGGCCAGGGCCAGGAGCGTGCCGGCGGCCACCCCGTGGCCGTTCACGGCCGCAATCGTGGGTCGTGAAATCGCGTACAATCGGCCAATCATCTTGCCCAAGGCGAGGATCATGTCGCGCTGCTCGCTCCGGCTGTACCCGGGCACCACCTTGAGGTCGAGACCGGCCGAGAAGAAACCGCCTGATCCGGTCAGCACCAACGATTTCGCATCGCTCGACTCGACGTCGGATAACGCAGCGTCGAGCTCGCGGGCGAGGGAGAGATCAAAGGCATTAGCCGGAGCCCGGTCGAGGCGCACCACCGCCACGTCGTCGACCGGCTCGATATGGACATGTGTAGCGGGCATGGCAGATCCCGGTGAATCGAGACGCTAATATACTCCTCCCTCCTCCGTCCTCCCTCCCCCCCGGGGAGGAGGGAGGAGGGAGGAGGGAGGGGGGGGAGTTCGCGCGCGACGAAGAAACCGTCGTTCCCCTGCTTCTGGTACAACGGCATCAACAGATAGCCGCCGACGGGGGCGGTGATGTCGCCGCTGGCGTCGGTGGCCAACAGCTGCCCGGACGTCACACGATCAAACCCTTGATGACTGTTGGACATTCGGAAACCGTCGCCCGCCGCGGTGACGTGTCGATGCAGGATCTCCACTACCTTCGGCAGTCCTGCCGCCGCCGCCGAGAGCGTGTTTCTGGCTTGCGAGGCCCTGCCGTTGCGAGTGTCGAGGAGGGTGGCGGAATCCAACGCCACCCAGATTGCGGCTTCGAGGTTGTCGGTGGACGCCGGGTTTTCGCTTTGGCCGCCCTCGAAGGCCACCGCGGCGTGTCCCAGGTTCGTCACACAATCGATGAGCGTGCCGTCGAGATGTTCTGCGAGCCCGAGCACGAGGGGGTTGGGAAACTGCAGTGCAAACTTTCGGCTCTTGAGCGAATCGGCGATGACGATGAACGGTTTGCCTTCTCCGGACGTGGTGTGCACGTCGAGCAAGTAGATCTCACCTCTTGCCCGGCCGAACGTGTCAGTCAGCTCGCGAGCCAATTCGTATTGTTCTTTGTCTTCGCTGGAATCATGGTCGCGAGACGTGAGCGCGCCTCGCAGGGCGTGGGGCCGCCAATGGCGGTTGAGGTCTCTCGCAATAAAGCGCTTACTGTTGGCCAGGGCTCTTAGATTGCCAGCGAGTGCCACGAAGTCACCGCGTGCCAGAAGCTGAGTCTCCTGAAGTTTGGCGACGACGCTTTGCAAGGCGGCAATGCCGGCTGGCTCGTTACCATGAAGGCCGCCAATGCAGACGAGGGTGGGGCCGGGCACGTCGCTCGATACGCGCCCGATAACTCGTGACACTAAATCTCCTTCAAGCGTTCCTCGAGCAGTCGCGAGGCAATGGGCATGAAATCCGACTCCGCAATGACGCCGACGAGTTTTTCGTTTTTCACCACCGGTAGTACCGGCACGCGCTTGGCTCGCATGATTTCAATTGCCTCGACCGTCGTTGTTTCCGGCGTTACGGTAATGAGGTCGCGAATCATGATATCCTTCACAGGTCTGTTTAAGCTCTTGTCGTTGATTTCACCCCTTGCCACCAACCTCAATAGTGATCGGTAAGAGACGAGTCCGACGAGGCGGTGGTTGGTGTCTTCGACCGGCACGTGCCGCACCTTGTACTTATCCATAATGAATGCCACGAGTTCGATGAGTTCGTCTTCGTTTACGGTGTAGAGGTCGGTAATCATGTACTGCTCAACGCGCAGGTAGTTCTCCTTCCACCCGCCGGCCTCGTCGAGTCTTGCGAGCGGCCAGTCGTGTACCAGTGTGCCATCGCGTTGGTGTCTGGCCATAGCCGCGGTCAACGCGGCCATTCGTTCGGCGCGTGTGCCCTGGCCTTTCATGGAGGCGGCCGATCGAAGCAGCCACTGCGCACCCGTGTTCCCCGTGCGGACCCGCGTTTCGATGATTTGCAAATAGTCGCTGGCCTCGGCGGGGTCGACCAGCGCCGCTTCCAGGCCACGGGCCGCCAGTGGAAGCAGATGCTGGAGAATCAGCTCTGATGCTCCTGTGCTTTGGCCATCCTTCCACTGGAAGACGGCATTCAGTCCATGCCGCGACCCCGCGATGAAGTTCGCCTTGGCATCGTCAAAATCCATCTCACTGGTGACGTCACCCCACTCCCGGGCGGCGCCACTAACCATACCGATCCAAAAGGCCGCGTTGGCAATCTCATCCTTGATCGACGGACCAGAGGGGATGCAGCGACATTCAATTCGCAAGTGCGCCTTTCCCTCGGAAATTCCATAGCACGGACGGTTCCACCGATACACAGTGCTGTTGTGAAGAAGCAGCGCATCGAGGCGCGGAATTCGCCCTTTGCTGAGTTCCTCAAAAGGATCCTGCTCGACCTCGGTCGCCATCAACACCTCGAACCTTGCGACGTCATCCTCGAAAATCTCAACGACCGAGTCTTTGATCCATCGGTTGCCGAATCGGACGCGTGGCGCGAGCTCTCGCATGTGTGGGCTGGCGACGCGTGTGTCGAGCGACTGCTGAAAGAGTGCGATACGCGTTTCGGCCCACAGCCGCTTGCCGAACAAGAGCGGCGAGTTGGCGCTGGCGGCGATCATCGGGCCGGCGAGCGCTTGGGCAACGTTATAGACCCGCGCGAAATTCTCCGCGTCCACCTGAAGATGCACCTGAAAGCTCGCATTGCACGACTCCAACATGACCGAATCGTGTTCCACCCGGAGATCATCGATCCCATCGATCTGCAGCGCGAAACTGCCACCGCCCATCCTCTTCAGGGACTCATTGAGTGCGATGTATCGCGGATGCGGTGTCATGTTGTCGAGCGACAGATCCGATTTGCTGAGACTCGGGAGGATGCCGGTGATCACCACATTGGCGCCGTGCTTTGCGGCTTCCCGCCGCAACAATGCGACGCGTTCGGAGAGTTGTCTCTCTAGCGCGGAGAAACACGATCCGGTCAACAGCAATGGATCAAGATTTGTTTCGAGGTTGAACCGTGCGAGTTCTGTAGTGAATCCGAAGGATTCCAATGCAGGAATGATCTCAATCGCGACCGGCGCAGGCCGCCAACTCGAATCGACGAGGAAGAACTCCTGCTCTGCGCCGATGCGCTGCTTGTCCGACTCGATGATACCGTCTACCAGAATCTGCTCGAGGGCACGGAGGTCTTCCAAGAGCGACTTGGTAAATCCCCTTATCGCCTCCGGAGCGAGATCCGGGTTCAACTCCCGCTGACTCAATTATGAATCCTCTCTCGTCCGTGCCGTATCGGCGGTGCTTCGATTGCTCACGACGGAGATGCCACGACGCACCCGATTGACAAGGTAATTCCCAGCTATCGTCTGGCCAGTGACGCCGAACGAACCGCATGGCTGGCCGTCTAAAGTCGGCAACCCGGTATTAGAGTCAGGGACATCTTTACGGCATGACCGCCCTCTTGCGGCATGACCGCCCTCTTGCGGCATCACCGCCCACGGGAAACCTTCTCCTCGAATCTTTGTGCGGGAGCGGCACCCAAATGGACGTCACAGCCAACGCGGCCGAAATCGAGCAAGGGTTGTTGTCCGAGGTATCCGTCGACGACGGTTGGCGCCTCATCGAGCGCTTCTCGAGCCTGGTGCGGGAATCGGGCATGCCGGACGAGCACGCGGCGGCCGATTACATCGCGGCGGAGCTGGATCGGCTCGGCGTCGATTACACGGTGTACGAGCCCGATCTGTATCTCTCTTTACCGCGTAGTGGTCGAGTCGTGATCGGGGGAAGCGAGTACCGGGCCAAGCCGCCGGCGTTCTCGGTATCGACCGGACCCGAAGGCGCTTCCGGACCGGGGATCTATTTAGAAGCGCCGTCGATGCGGGATCTCGCAGAGATCTTCGGCGACAGGCACCAGGGCGCCGGCGAATCGGTACACGGCAAAGTAGTGGTGACCAACGGGTACGCGATGCCCTCGACGGTGGCTCGCTTCGAACGAGGTGGTGCGGTAGCCCAGGTGTACATCAATCCCGGAAACAACATTCATTGGGGTATCTGCACGTCGATCTGGGGAACCCCCACCGGCGACAATGTGGAGTTCAAGCCCAGCACCCCGATCGTTGCGGTGAACAAGCCCGACGGCGACGCCATCATCCACAGCCTCGCCCAAAGTCAGGCTGACATCACGGTACACACCCAACTCGAGGAGGGTTGGTTTCCGTGCAAGCTTCCGGTCGTCACGATCGCCGCGGAATCCGACGAGTTTCTGCTCGTACACGGTCATTATGACAGCTGGGATGTTGGGATAGGTGATAACGCAGTGGGTGATGCGACGTTGCTCGAGCTGGCTCGGATCTTTCACTCGCAGCGTGATCATTTGAAACGGTCGTTGAAGATCGCCTGGTGGCCGGGCCACTCCACGGGGCGCTACGCGGGCTCGACGTGGTTTGCGGACCAGTTCGCGCTAGAGCTCCGCAAGCATTGTGTGGCTGCCGTGAACATCGACTCACCGGGCTGCTGGAATGCAAGTGCGTTCGAGGATGTGATGTGGATGGCGGAAGCCGATGAACTTTGTCGCGACTCAATTAGCGCGGCGACGGGGCAGACAGCGGAGCGGCGCCGACCCATTCGAGCTGGAGATTACTCTTTCAATCAGATTGGCCTCACATCGTTCTTCATGCTCCTGTCCAACATCCCCAACGACGAGCGCAAGCAACTGGGTTTCTATCCCGTCGGCGGCTGCGGCGGAAACATCGCTTGGCACACGGAGGAAGATGTTCTCAACGTTGCGGACCGTGGATACCTGGAGCAGGATCTTCGCGTGTATGTCACGGCGATCGGGCGGGTGCTCAACGGCGACGTCCTTCCGTTCGATCATCGGCGGGCCGTAAAGGAGATGGGTGCAGCTCTTGCCGAGTACGACCAGCAAGCTGCGGGGCTCATCGACTTGTCGGCTGTCCATCGGGAGCTCGAGGCGCTTCATGTCGAGTTGGAGTCGTTTTATGGCGCTGCAAGTTCCGGAACACTCGATGCCGCGATTGCCAACCGGACGATCACCGAGCTGTCCCGCATCCTCGTACCGCTCAACTATGCTCGGGGTGCTCGTTTCGATCACGATCCGGCGCTGTCGCTGGGAACCATCCCGATGCTCGACGGCGTTGCGGAGCTGCAACCTTTGGCGGACGCCGGTTCAGACCGTATTCCTTTCGTAAAGGCGGGTATCGTGCGGGCCGCAAACCGCGTTGCCAACGCATTGTACGAGGCCACGGAGTTGGTCCGCCGTCGCCTGTGATTTTTGTGCTCGGAATAGTTACGGTTTCCCTGACGGCTACCATACAGCTCGCTGCGGTTACCATCGAGGTCACGACAGAATCAAATCGCGCGGTGGTCGAGGGCCATTACGAGTTCGAGGATCAAGCAGACTCCGTGCGGTTCGTCCTGGCAAAATTCCAGGGGCAGTCCGTGCGGATTGCGCGTGACGACTGGCGGCTCCTTGAGTCCGATGGCCTGTTCGAGTTGGTTGTGCCAGGATCCCGATCACCCTTCCACGTGCAGTACACCATCGACGGCCCGGTCACGCGCATTCCCCTTTTCGTACCGGACATGCCAACGGAGCCCGGCGGAAAACCTGTCGAGATCCGCGTGCGCGGCGTCGCGGACGTTTCTCTCAAAGATGTCTTTCCGCGTTTTCGAGAGAGTGGCGGCGAGCTGCTGGCGCAGCTCGACAATGTCCCAAGTGCAATTTGGTTGCCGAGTCGCCGTACTCTTTCCACCAACCGCCTTGCGGACCTTGCCGTGATCGTCGTGCTCGTGATGGGTACGGCCTTGTGGTTGCTCCGGAATCGTACAAGACGCGTCACGGTTGCGATGAACCCGAAACCGTGACGAACACATTAGCCGTCGTTCTTCTTGCATATCTGTGTGTCATTCTCGGCATTTCGGTGTGGAGCGCCTTTCGCACCAAGACCGAGGAGGATTTCATTGCGGCGGGAAGGTCTATCGGACCGTTCGTAGGTGGGGCGGTTCTTGCTGCGACGCAGATCTCCGCGGGCACGGTAGTCGGCACGCTGGGACGCCATTACCTGGGTGGGGTGTCGTGGTGGTACATCTGGCTGGGTGCATGGGCAGGTTGGCTGGTCTCGGCATTTTTCGTAGCGCCAAAGTTGCGACGCTTTGGCGCTCTCACCGTACCTGACTACATCGCGGCGCGATTCGGAAGCGAAACGGCCCGCGCGCTCGCGGCGACGTTGATCGTCGTGTCGTACACGATCTATCTGGTTGCACAGTTTCAGGCGAGCGGCGAGATTGCACGGGTGGTGTTCGGGATGCGTCCGTTGACGGCGATGCTCATCATCGTCTCGAGTACGGCACTCTACACGGTACTCGGCGGGGTTCGCAGCAGTTCCTATATCGAGTTCTTGCAAACCTTGATCATGGTGGTGGGCCTGGCCCTTGCCGTACCGGTTCTGCTGAACCACGCCGGTGGGTTTGCACATGCAGCGAGCTTCCTTCGGTCTCTCGATCCGCGGCTCCTGGGGTGGTACTACGGTCCAAAGGAACTCATCGCGTTTGGGGCCGCATTCTCGCTTTCGATAGCGGCGGCTCCATATGAAATGACGCGTTTCTATTCGATGCGGGACGAGCGAACGGTAAAGCAGGCCATCGCCGTCGCCATTGGTTTTCAATTCCTGATCGGTGTGAGTGTGCTTGCAATAGGACTTCTCACACGTGTGCTGTTCCCCACCTTGCCTTCGCCGGATCAAGCCAGCTCGGTGATGGCGTTCGAGGTGTTACCGCCGCTCGTTGGGGCATTGCTGATTGTCGCGATGGTTAGCGCGATCCTGTCTACCGTCAACTCGATATTGTTGGTTACCGGAGCGTCCATTGCGCACGACTTGTACGGACGGTTCGTGCGACCGGGCGCGAGCGAAGCTCAGTTGGTGACAGTGAACCGCATCGCGATCGTGGTGCTGGCGTTTGTTCCAGTGTACTTCGCGCTTCAGGAGTTTGGCGACGTGCAGTCGATCGTTGTAGAGCAAGCGAAGTTCATCGCGAGTTTCTTTTTTGTGCCGGTGGTGATCGGTTTGAACTGGCGAGGGGGTACCGCGACCGGCGCGATGGCGTCCATGATCGGCGGGTTCTTAGCGTGCCTCGCGTGGGAACTCACCGGTCAGCGCGGCTTTGCTTCGCACGGTATCGATGCAGTGGAAGTTGGGGTGGTGACGAGCTTAGTGTTGTTCTTGATCGTGTCGCGCTACACCAGGCCCGTGGCTGCAGAGAACGTTGCGATCTTTTTTGGTTCTTCCGGGAAGGTCGGTGATTGAAGGACAACCACAGTTCCTGTTCTCCCGCAATCCATCTCGGTCGACGAAGACCATCCCACCCGACCCCAGATGAGCCACGGAAAGCACGGAAAGCACGGAAACCCCGCCCCACACCCGGATTGTGGTTCCCCTCCCCCAACCTCCTACTGGTTTTTGTCCTCGGCGTTGGCGATCCACATGGTGGGGGGAGGGGAACCCAAATTCAGGGAGGGGTGCGGGGGTCCGTGGTTTCCGTGCTTTCCGTGGCTAATCTGGGGTAGGGTAGGATCTAAAAGCGGCCTGGATCAAACGGCCGAAGATCGGTCTCCGAGCGTCCTTCGAGGATGAGCTCCGCGAGCGCGGCGCCGGTACTCGCCGCGAGGGTGACGCCCAGCACGGCATGGCCGGTTGCCACATAAACGTTCGAACAGGAGGGTAACCGGCCGATCATCGGCAACCCATCGGGTGTGATCGGTCGCATGCCCACCCACTCCTCTCGGCTTTCACCGGCGAGCGCGTTGGGCACATAGCGTTGCACCGCCCTTTCGAGGGCCAGCACGCGTTTTCGATCGAGCGTCAGATTGACCCCGGAGAGCTCCATACTGCCCGCAATTCGGAACGCACCGCGAAACGGGGTGCAGCCTATCTTGGCATCTTCGAGGTAGAGCATGTGGTGAACTTTGTCGGACGGATTCCTGATTGTGATGCTGTACCCCTTCCCGGCCTGCACCGGGAGAGGATAGCCGCATAGTTCGGCGAGCCGCCCGGACCAGGCCCCGGTGGCGATCACGAAGGTGTCGGCCTGCACTTGCCCGTCGGAGCAGACTAACGCGGTAACGCGCTCGCCGTTCCGGATGACTTCGCGCGCGGCAAGGTCTTCCCGTATCTCGACCCCGGCGTCTCGCAAGGATGCGGCGAGCCCGGCACAGAGGGTCTCGGGTTGGACGAACCGATCTCCCTCGAGGCGCAGCCCACACTGGAGGTCGGTGGCGAGGGCGGGCTCGATTTCTCGGAGTTCCCGGCCCGACAATTCCGTCGGACGGGTGTATCCATACTGCTCCAACCTCCGAAGGTCATCGAGCACTGGACGCATCTCGGTCTCCGTGTGGAACAGAAACAGCATGGCACGCTGCTCCATCTCGAACGCCACGCCATCGGCGGTGAGCTCGTCGTAGAGAGACATCGTCGTTCGGCCAAACGCGGCGACGGCATGGAATCCTGCTTCGTAGTCTTTGAGATTACAGTGTCGATTGAACTGCCAGAGCCACCCGAGCAACCCGGGTATCGCCGAGGGCTTGATGTAGAGCGGACTGTCGGGCCGCAAGAGCCATTTGATGGATTTGAGGGTGAGCCCGGGAGACGGAAGGGGGCCGGCGATGGACGGGACGAGCCACCCCGCGTTCCCAACCGAGCAGGCCTGTCCCGCCTTTCCCTTATCAATGATGATCACATCGGCGCCGCGCTTGCGCAGATGGTATGCGCTCAAGAGCCCGATGATTCCCCCGCCGATGACCGCGACCCGTGGCATAGGTTTGTCGTTTTCCTCAGTGTGGACGCGTTCAGTGATCCGGCGGACGGGTCACAATAAATGCGTGCCCTGATCTTGGTGCAACCTGCAGCGTCCTTGCCGGCCCAGTTGGTCGGGAACGTGGCGTCCGGTCGGTGGGCTGCGGCGGCTCGATCACTTCCTATCTCGGAGGGCCACCCGTATATCATACCAACGAAATACCTTCGTCGCCGTCGTCCCCATTCTGACTCCTTCACCCTGAGGTTTTCGAGCGATGTCTCCGAACCAATGTTGTTCTGCCGCCAGCGCCGCCGCTGCTTGCACCCTTGGTGTCCTTTTCTTCGGCTCCCCTTCGCTGGCGGCACAGACCGGCGGCACCGCGGCAGTCGGCCCCATGACCGTCGACGACGTCCTTGCGATGCGCCAAGTGGGGAATGTCGCCCTGAGCCCCAACGGGCGCTGGGTGGCGTACGTGGTGACAGAGCGAGACCTCGAGCGGAACGTCAACGATTCCGACATCTGGCTCGTGTCTACTGAGGGGGACTCTGCGACACGTCTTACGTATGGAAAGGGAAGCGACAACGCTCCCCAGTGGTCGCCGGACGGGGAGTGGCTGGCGTTCATTTCCGACCGAGCCGAAAAGGGGCGGGGGCAAGTGTTCGGGATTCGGCCGACCGGCGGCGAGGCTTGGCAGGTGACGGATTGGCCCACCGGTGTCGGCGGCTTCCGCCTCTCTCCTGACGGCAGGCGCATTGCGATGATCGCCGCCAAGGAGAAGACGGACAGCGACACGGAGCTCGAGAAGTTGCGAGGACGCCCCATCGTGTGGGACAGCTCGTACGCCGACCAGTGGACGCATCTGTGGGTGGCGCCGCTGGAAGAGGGCAAGGCCGGCGAGGCGATCCAGAGTTCGCCCGATACTCTTCACGTGCAGGGCTTCGTTTGGGCGCCTGACTCGAGGCGATTGGCCTTCGGTGCCCGCTCCTCGCCCGTGTTGCGGACGTTTCTCCTCGGCGCAACGTTCGTGGTGGATGAGCCGGGCGGTCGCGCCAGTCAGGTGACGTTCATGCCGGGCCGTGAGAATCCAGTGGCCTGGAAGGAGGCAACGGGACTGGTGGTTTCTGGCTCCGGCGCGGGGTTGGGGACCTCGAATTCTCAACTGTGGCACGTCCCCCTGGACGGGGGTGATCCGGTGTCGGTGACCTCCGGTCTCGATGAGCACGCCGGTTTCGTCGCGGCCACCGAAGACGCGCTCTACGTGGAGGCATCGTTCCAAACGGGAAGACGTCTCTATCGGATTCCCATGCGCGGCGGACGGGCCGGCGGCGATCCGGTAACGGTGAGCGACGATCGACTCTTCTACCGCGGCTTTTCGGCGAGCCGGGACGCGCGGATGATTGCGTTCGTGGCGGAAGGTCCGGCGACACCGCCTGATGTGTATGTATCGGAGACAACGAGGTTCTCCGGCCGCGCCCTCACCCGGATCAATCCCGAGTTCCAAAAGGTCGTGCTCGGTGACCAGCGCGTTGTGCGTTGGAAATCGCGCGCCGGCGGCGAGGAAATCGAGGGGGTCCTGACGCTGCCCGTTGGGTACCGCGAGGGAAGGCCTGTCCCGCTGCTGCTTGTCATCCACGGCGGTCCCCCCGGCATCTCGACCAATCGCTTTGGAATCGGATACGCCTATCCCATTCAGGTTTTTGCGGGGCTCGGCTACGCGGTACTTCAGCCCAATTACCGCGGCTCAGGCGGGTACGGCGAGCGCTTCCGCGGTCTCAACCGGGGCGACATCTCCGGTCGCGATTGGATCGACATCGACTCCGGTGTTGATGAGATGATCAAGCAGGGCATTGCCGACCCCGACCGACTGGGCATCATGGGGTGGAGTTTCGGCGGCCATCACACCTATTGGGGTATCACGCAAACCGACCGCTTCGCTGCAGCGAGCGCCGGCGCCGGCGCGAACGATATGATTTCCATGTACTCGCAAACGGACCTGCCGGAGTTCTACCACACCTACCTGGGTCCCAAGCCGTGGGAGGATTTCGATCTCTACGAGGAACGGTCCGCCTACCGCTTTGTGGAGCGCGTGACGACACCGCTGCTCATTCAGGTGGGGGAGCGGGACGAGCGCGTCCCCGCGGAGCAGAGCATACAGTTCTTTGAGGCCGTTCGCGCGATCGGGAAAGCACCGACAACCCTCGTGCTCTATCCGGGACAGCCCCACGGAGTTCGCGATCCGAGACTCACGAGGGATCTGCTGAGCCGCAACGTGGAGTGGTTTACACGCTGGATACCCGTGGTTCGGGAGATCTCGAGTGGACGATGATACGGTCAAGGAATTAAGACTTTCACTGCGACCTTTCTTGCGCCGAAATTCAAGAGGAGTCCTAATTGACATGACAATATCCCGTCTATCCTGTCAAAAAACCTCTGCGTCCTCCGCGGTGTGGGCGACGGCGGTGGTCTTGTGCCTCGCCACGGCGTGCGCCTCCGAGCAATACGATGTCGTTCTGGCCGGTGGTCGCGTCATGGATCCGGAGACGGGACTCGACGAAGTACGAAATGTGGGCATCTCGGGAGGCACGATCGCGCGAATCTCGACCGGCGAATTGGCGGGAGCCGTGGTCGTCGATGTGTCGGGGCATGTCGTGGCGCCGGGATTCGTCGACATCCACGCGCACGGGCAGACACCGGCCGCTTACCGATTTCAGGCACAGGACGGGGTGACCTCGGTCTTTGAGTTCGAGATCGGCGTGGACTCGGTCGAGGAGTGGTACCGGGCGCGAGAAGGGAAAACGCCAATCAACTTCGGCGTCGCGGCGGGTCACCTTGGGGCTCGACGCGCCGTCATCCGTGAAGCAATGGCAGACGGGTTCGAGTTTGAGCCCGGTTTCGTGCCGGACGATATTCAGTCGCGCAGCCCGGCCGAATGGCCTTTCCCGCCCGAACTCATGGAGCGGGTCTACGAGAGAATCGCGCGGGGCCTCGACGCGGGAGCGATCGGGCTCGGCATCGCTCCTATGTATTATGTCGGGGCGCGGCGCGAAGAGGTCTACCGCACCATCAGGGTCGCGGCGGAGCGGGGCGCACCCGTCTCCGTTCATACCCGATACCCCGGTATCCTCCCCCCGGATGGGGTGAACGCGGTTCAAGAAGTGCTCGCCGATGCCGCGGCCACCGGAGCCCGGCTGCACTTCAACCACGTCCACAGCAACTTCAACGTGAACGCTCGAGTGATTTTCGACATACTGGAAGGCGCGGTCGCTCGCGGCATGAAAATCACCACGGAGTCGCTCGTATTCGATGGTGCCGGCGTGGGTCTCGGGATGGTCCTGTTTGACTACGACGACTGGCCGCGGCGCTACGGAATGGCCTATGAGAACATGATGATGGCCGAGACCGGGGAGATCCTCACCGAGGCGACCTTCAAGCGATACCGCGAGATGACGAAGCGGGGCGAGATGAATGGGTTTATGTACGTCAAATTCTATCCCGAATGGGTCCACCGGCTCTCCATCACCCATCCCCTGTCGGTCATTGCCTCGGACAGCGGTGAGCCGGGCGGCCATCCGCGCACCGCGGGCACCTTCGGACGCCTGCTAGGCTTCTTCGTTCGAGAGCAACAGTGGCTTACACTGATGGATGCCCTGCGCAAAATCACCGTGCAACCTGCGGAGATCTTGGAAGAGTACGTACCCAGAATGCGAAAGAAGGGTCGACTGCAAGAGGGCGCGGATGCAGACATCACGGTCTTTGATCCGCAAACCGTGATCAACCGGGCGACCTATGTGGAGCAGGCACTCTCCCGACAGCCGGTATTCCGTACGTGATGGTCAACGGAGCTTTCGTGGTACGCGACGGCGATGTCGTTGAAGGGGTGCATCCAGGAGAGGCGATCAGGCGTTAGTACCAGCATAGACCGGGTATTTGGATGTGAGTTTGTTTGTGTTTTTGGACAGGATAGACAGGATACTATAGACTGGATTTTCCAATCCCGTTTATCCTGTCATCCTGTCAAGAAGGGCTTTGCTCCCCGCTAGGGTATCACCTACTGGAAAGTGTGGCATTGATGAACGGATCATCGACACGTCGATACTCGCAGCTTGTGCTGGGTCTGGCTCTCGCCATCACATCGTGGCCGGCCGCCGCGCGGTCGCAGACCCTCGCAAACAGGATTGACTCCATCGTTGAAGACGTCCGAAAGGCGAGGAGCATTCCCGGTGTGTCCGTTTCCGTAGTACACGGGCGAGATACGATCGTATTGAAGGGCTACGGCTATGCCAATTTGGAGAATGACGTGCCGGCGACACCCAGGAGCGTGTATCAGATCGCGTCGGTCAGCAAACAGTTCACCGCGGTTGGCATCCTGAAGCTCGTTGAGCGAGGCAAGGTCAATCTCAATGACCCGCTGACCAAGTACGTGCCCGATCACGTGACCAACGGGCGCCCCGTCACCATTCACCACCTTCTGACGCACACCCATGGTATGCAGGAATACAACCGCCCAGAGACTCTGGACGAGTGGACACGACCGCTCACCCACACGCGGTTTCTCGAGCTCATGAAGGACCAGCCCTTCGATTTCCCACTCGGCGAGCGCTACCTGTACCGCAACAGCGGCTTTTATTTCGCCGGCATGATCATCGAGCAAATGAGTGGTGACGGACGCGGGTCCGGCGGGGGCGACGGATCGATTATCGGTAAGCCGTATGGTGAAGCACTTCGCGAGATGATCTTCGATCCGCTGGGCATGACGAGCACGAGCGATTGCGGAAACACGCCGCTCATCAAGCATCGAGCGCAGGGCTATGGCCTGAACAACGGAAAGATCGAGCACACGATGCTGCTCGATATGACGTGGCCGTTCGCCGTAGGCAGTCTCTGCTCGAGTGTGATCGACCTGCTCAAGTGGCAAGACGGTCTCCACGGTGGACGCGTCCTCTCTTCCGAGCTGTACCAGCAGATGATCACTCCAGCCACGTTGAATGACGGTTCGAAGACTGAGTACGGGTATGGCGTGGGAATCAGTGATCGGCAGGGGCATCGCGTCATTTCACACGGCGGAGGAACCGTGGGGTATTCGTCGTTTCTGTCTCATTATCCCGATGACCGTCTCACGATTGTGATTCTCACGAATCTGCAGGGAATCAACGTGGGAACGGTCGAGCGACAAATAGCGAGAGTGGTGCTGGGTATCCCGGAGCCCGAGACGGCACCAGGGAGACCGCGATGAAGCGAGGACGAGATATAGACCGAAGACGTTTTCTCGCATCCTCCGCGGGTGCCGCGGCGTCGGCATTGGTCTGGGATCCCCGTCCGCTCAACGCCGCCTGGAAGCGTGGCTCGTTTCAACCCGCAGACCTTGACCTCTTCATCCGCCAGAAGATGGAGCGCGACCACATTCCGGGTGTGGGAGCTGCCATCGTGGACAGGGACGGTGTGATCTGGGAAAGCGCGTATGGTTTCGCGGACATCGAGACCCGCCGCCCTATGACACTGGATACACTACAGAACGTCGCGTCGATCTCGAAGACCTTCACGACGACGGCGGTGATGCAACTCCGTGACGAAGGCCTCGTGTCCCTGGACGATGACGTCGGTGACAGCCTCCCCTTCCCACTCCGCAACCCGGCGTATCCTGACACGCCCATCACCATCCGGCACTTGATGACGCACGTCTCGTCGCTTCGCGACGGCACTGCATACTCGCGGCTGTATGCGTGCGGCGACCCGAAGATCACGCTGGAGGTGTGGCTCAGGGAGTATTTCACGTCGGGCGGTGTGTACTACGCAGCGACGGAAAACTTCGAGTCCTGGGGGCCCGGAGAGCGGTGGCGCTACTGCAACGTAGCCTACGGAGTCCTGGGGTACCTCGTCGAGCGGTTGTCAGGGATGCCGTTCCCGGAGTATTGCCGCCAGCAGATCTTCCATCGGCTCGGAATGCCGGACACCGCGTGGTTTCTGGCCGATATCGATCTCGACCGCCACGTGGTTCCCTATACGTGGTTCAGCGACGGCGCTGCGCGCGGCCCGACATGGGGTGGTCTGCCTCTGGGGGTCATCCGCGATGAGGGGGCGGGCTCGGCCGCCTTCGTCGAGGGTGGCTACCGGGCCAACTGTGCGTACAACCACCCCAACTACCCGGACGGTTTCCTCCGCACCAGCGTCCACCAACTCATTCGCCACGTCCGGGCCTACCTCAACGGTGGCATCCTGGACGACACCAGAATTCTAGCGGAGTCGACCGTGCGGGAAATGCTCTCGATCCAGCGCACCGATGGGGAGCGGGCCCAGGGGCTCACCTGGTACGCCCACCGGTTGGGCGATGCCTGGGCATGGGGACACGGTGGGAGTGACCCCGGCGTCAACAACGACATCCGGCTGCTCCCAGAGCGGGGGCTGGGCGCCATCGTCCTCACCAACACGAACGGAATCCGACCGACTGAGTTCACGGACCGCATGCTCGAGGAGGCACTCGGAAAATGAAGGCCACCCAACTTGGATATGGAGTCATCGCCGGCCTGGCCATGGCCCCAGCCGTCTCGACGGCCCAGGAATCGGGATCGAGCCAGTACGCCGTCCACATGGAGTACGACGTACGGGTGAAGATGCGCGACGGCGTCGAGCTGTCCACCGACGTATATCGCCCGGACGCCGCCGGTCGCTTCCCAGTCATCTTGATTCGAACGCCCTACGACAATGGAACCGCGCCCAACGTGGTGCAGGGCAGGCGGTGGGCTTCACAGGGATACGTCTACGCGGTGCAAGACGTGCGCGGGCGGGGGGACTCCGACGGGCAGTTCTATCCTCTGATTTACGAGGCCGAGGACGGATACGATGCTCAGACCTGGGCCGGCACGCAGGCATGGTCCAATGGCAAGGTCGGCACCACCGGAGGTTCTTATCTGGGTTGGACCCAAGTGTATGCCGCCGGCCTCAACAACCCACACCTCGCCGCCATGATCCCGATCGTGACGCCGCCGGATCCGTTACGGAACTTCCCTTACCGGTACGGGACGATCATGCCGTCCACCGCCAACTGGCTCGTGTTGATTTCGGGTCACACAATGCAAGACCTGTCACAACACGACCTGGAGGCATCATACCATGTCCGCCCACTGCGCGACATGGACCTCTTCTTTGGCCGTCATCTCCAAGCGTGGCGCGACTGGCTCGATCACCCGACGTTGGACGACTATTGGCGTCAGCAGTTCTATCAAGAGAAGCTGCTCGAGACGACCGCGCCGGCCCTGCACATCAGCGGATGGTATGACGACGTACTGGTGGGAACCACCGAGAACTTCATCAACCTAACGAAGCACGCCGAGGACCCCGAGGTGCGCCGCTGGCAGCACCTCCTCATCGGACCATGGGGACACGGTGTCAACTCGCGACGCCAATGGGGACGTATCGACTTCGGTCCCGACGCGCTGATTGATCTCGCCGCGGTCCAACGCCGATGGTTCGACTACTGGCTCAAGGGAAAAGACAACGGGTTAGACACCCTCCCACCCGTCCGCATCTTCGTGATGGGGGAAAATACATGGCGAGACGAGAGGGAATGGCCGCTTCGCCGTACCCAGTACACACCGTTTTACTTCCATAGTGACGGTCGAGCCAACAGCCGGCTGGGAGACGGTGCCCTCAGCCCTGAGCCGCCCGGAAACGAACCGCCCGATCACTACCGTTACGATCCGGCGGATCCCACACCGTTCGTCACCGAAGCCCACTTCAGCCAGATGGGCGGTCCCGACGATTACCGGTCGGTGGAACGGCGGGACGACGTCCTGGTCTACACGACTGCAGCCCTGACAGAACCGATGGAGGTTTGTGGACCACTACAGGTGAAACTTCACGCGGCGTCGTCTGCACGCGATACCGATTGGATCGTGCGGGTTCTCGACGTCCACCCCGACGGCTTCGCTCAACGACTGAACGAAGGGCTCGTCCGAGCGCGTCTGCGCCACGGACTAGAACGCGAAGAATTCTTGACGCCCGGGCAGGTGGAAGAGTACGACATCGACGCATGGTCGACGTGCATCCTGCTTGCGGAAGGACACCAGTTGCGGGTGGAGGTCATGTCCGGAGCGTTTCCACTCATCGATCCGAATTTGAATACCGGCAGGCCCATCGGCGACGATGTCGAGGGAGTTGTCGCGGAGCAGACGGTCTATCACGACCGGCTTCGGCCGTCGCATGTGGTCTTGCCGGTGGTGCCAAGGCGGTGAGATCAGCCGGCGATCTTCGCGTTGACGCGCTTGAGGAGCCGTGCCACCTCGACCGGTGCACGTACGTGTATACCCTCACCGATCTTTTCGGTCTGATCCCGTACCTCGAAAGCGAGCGTTACCGTCCGCTCATCCACGGCGGTGACGTTCACCTCGGCCGTCACCGTGTCACCCAAACCTGTTGGGGCCGTGTGCTTCACGTTGATGACAACCCCGACCGATATCCAGCCTTCGGGCATATACGGTTGAATCGCCATGGCGGCGGTGTGTTCGATCAACCCGACCATTCTTGGTGTCGAGAACAAGGCCGGCAGCCGGTCGTCCAGCCCTGCTAGGGTGGTTTCCTGGGTGACTTCCAATTCCTCTGACCCGCTAGCTCCCAACGGGATCTGTGGCATCTGGCTCATCGCATCTCCTCGGCATTTAGTGATCCGGCTTATACAATTTCAGCGTTGCTCCGGCGGAGCCACCGGGATGGCCAGGTCCCCATAACAATCACAACGCCACCGACAACCCAGTACAACCGAGCACGAACAAACGCTTCATCTCGAGTTTCCCCGTGTGGTTTATGGCCACGGAATCCACGGAAACCACGGACCCCCGCCCTTCCACACGGACTCTTGTTTCCCCCAACCCCACCCGACGAGTTCAACAAACGATCCTCGGCCATGAATGTGGTGTGAGGGGCGGGGAAGACCTTCATCCGGGTGTGGGGAAGGGTTTCCGTGGATTCCGTGGGTTCCGTGGCTATCTCACGTCCAAACTACTCCACGAGAGCGTCTGCAACCACTCCGCTACGCCGTTTGGTCGCAACCCCTAGCACTATCAGCCGCTCCGGCTTCCCGCAACCCTTGACAGGGCAGGGACTCTTGAGCCCTGTTGCAGTTGAAGAGACATTCGACTCATGACACTACCCCCCAAACCACAGGAATTCGGATGATGGTCCAACAAACCGCCTATACCACTGATGATGTCTGGAAGTCCTATGGCACTGAGACTGCAGTTTCCGATTGGGTTCGCGTCGAGCAGTCCCTGACGGACAAGTTCGCTGAAGCGACCATGGATCCCGACTGGATGCACCTAGATCCCGAGCGTTGCAAACGGGACGGGCCGTACGATACGACGATCGCGTTCGGATTCTGGACCATGTCGATGCTCACGCATTTCATTCGACAGACGACCGGTCGCGAGTACCCCGAAGGGGCCCTGTACGGGTTCAACTACGGCTTCGACCGCGTCCGACTCACTGCACCGGTGAAGATGGGATCGCGAATCCGCGCTCACCAGAAACTGGTGGACGTCCAGGATCGGGGAAACGGAAGATTCGTCATCAAGACCGAAACCCGAATCGAGATCGAGGGCGAGGAGAAACCAGCGATGTATGCCGAATGGCTGGGTATGATGATCTATCCCTCTCCGGACGCGGCCGGCGAGTGATTCCCACAGCCTCCGAGCCGATGCACTCGAGGAGAACCCAAAATCGGCCCGATCTTCCAACGGCGTTTCGAGAACTCTCGCTGCGCAACCCCTCCCGACCGTGGAGGAACGAAAACGCAAGGTTAGGATGACAGTCGGTGAGGTTCGCGAAGCACATCGCTTCGACGAAGCCGCCCTTCAGGCGTGGATGCGCGACCGGATCGATGGATTCACGGGCGGTCTCCGGGTGCGGCAGTTCGATAGCGGACAATCGAATCCAACCTTCCTACTGTCGGCCGGTGAGGTCGACTACGTGCTGCGCAAGAAGCCCCCAGGCAAGCTGTTACCTAAGGCGCACATGGTGGAGCGCGAGTACCGCGTCATGAAGGCCCTGGCCCACAGCGAGGTCCCCGTGCCGCGTATGCTGGTGTTGTGTGAGGACGAATCCGTGATCGGCACGCCGTTCTTCGTGATGGAACACGTACATGGACGCCAGTTTAACGATGCGGTATTACCGGATCTGACACCCGAAAGCCGAAGCGCCCTCTACCTGGGGATGTGCCGCACACTCGTGGCCGTGCATCAGGTCGACTACAGGGCGGCCGGCCTAGGTGACTACGGCAAGCCGGGCAATTACTTCGCGCGACAAATCTCTCGCTGGACAAGACAGTACGAATCTGCGAAGACTGAAGACATCGAGTCGATGAACCGACTCGTCGAGTGGTTGCCGGAGAACGTTCCGGACGATGACACCACGAGCATCGTGCACGGTGATTTCCGGCTGGACAACATGATCTTCCACGCCAGCGAACCACGGGTTGTCGCACTACTCGATTGGGAGCTTTCCACCATCGGCAATCCGCTGGCCGACCTCGCCTTCTCCTGCATGTTCTATCACATGGAATCCTGGGATCACACGGCTCTCTCCGGCGTGGCCGGACAGGACAGCGGTATCCCCACCGAGGAGGAATTCGTCTCCCAGTACTGTCGGCTGACCGGTCGAACCAACATCCCACACTGGGATTTCTATCTTGCGTTCTCGCTGTTTCGGTTGGCCAGTATCCTACAAGGCGTCTACCAGAGGGGGCTGCAAGGCAACGCAGCGTCTGACTCGGCCTTGCGGGTGGGTCGCCGTGCACGGTCGGCCGGCGACACCGCGTGGGAACTGGTCGGAGGAGCAAACGTGAGACGTGAGACGTGAGACGGGAGACGGGAGACGGGAGCCGGGAGCCGGGAGCCGGGAGCCGGCCCCGCCCCACCATTGGCCCCCTGCTGCTCCCCGCTCACGACTCACGGCGCACGACTCACGGCGCACGATTCACGATTCACGATTCACGTCTCACGTCTCACGTCTCACGACTCACGGCTTCTCAATAACCGGCAGTGTAATCGCCGAAGGGTACATACGCCCACGATGCACGGTGATCGTCGGAGTCCCCACCTCGGGGATGCGCGTGAACGTGTCCTGGTCGTGCCCGGCAAGGGCCAGGCGCAGGGCATGCCCCTTTGGAATCAACACAGACGTTGGGAGCAATGCGAATCCGATGCGCACCGTCTCCCCCGGCACCATTGGGGATGCGTCCTGGCGTCGGAAGGTGTGATAGGGACCAAAGATCGGGTAGGGTGGCTCCTCGTTCGATACCTTTCGGTGAATGAGGCGGAGTTGCCCCTCCGCGATCATGGTGACTTTGCCGGACGGATCCACCGACTCCAGGTAGGTGATGATGATTCCGTCGCGGTGGGTCGAAGCCAGGAACAGCTCGACGACTGGATGGCCGGTGATCTCCAGATCATCCTCCAGTGGCGGCGAGGTAAACGTCAATAGGTGGCGATCGGCTTCGGCACGATCCCCGTAGAACACATCGGTCCCGCCGAGTTGCGTTGTCCAACGGGTCTTATCGCCGGATCCCACCTCGAAGTCGACCTCGTATTGGTCGGCGCCGCTCGCGCGCGGCGCGTCACGCTGCAAACTACCCCCCGACCCTAAGTACCATGTCTGTTGCCCACTGCCCGCAGGGGGCCAGGTTGTGGTGCGTTTCCAAGCATTTTCCCCCATCGTGAAATAGACCAGCTCCGGAGCCGGGAGAGGGGCTGGATCCTCGCCGACGAGGTACGGCGCCAGAAACTCGAATATCTGCTCGTACTGCTCATCCACACTGGGCTCCACCGGAGTGTCTTCAGGTTTGAACGGATTGGCATCGAACCCGGCACCATGAGTCCACGCCCCAATGACGTATCGGGCGGGCGCGTCGTAGCTCGCGAACCGCGCTAGCACTCCCGCGGCAGTTCCGGCGTCCATCCAGCTGCCCCAGTGGAACGCCGGAATCTGATTGGTCTCTACCGCCGCCTTGAACTGATTCGGTGACACCGAAGATTCGCAGCCGTCGTCCAGGCTGTTCCCCATCGGAAATTCGTCGCGAAAATGCACGGCGGAGAACGTCGCCGCCACGTCCATGTTGTTGGCATGCTGTGCAATAGCTTCGGCAAGCAACGTGCGTTCGATGTCAGCGTCGACCGGCTTCACGCCCAGTAGCCTTCTGCTACCCTCCCCTCCGCCGCCCCAATCACCTTCGGGCACGAAGTTGTTGTCCAGTCGCTTGACGCCAGCTCCCCACTCGAGCACGATGATATCGTTCCGAAGCCCGCCCGGAAACAGAATGGATGTGTACAAGTCAAAGTCGGTGAACCTGGGCACGGCAGCCTTGAGCGCCGGTGACGGAACATATGTGGCGTTCTCGGCGGTGTTTCCCGCATAGGACACGCCAATGGTCGCCACCCTGCCGTTGGACCAGGGCTGGGAAGCGATCCAATCGACGACCGGCTTGAAGTCGCGTGTCTCGCATACGGAGAACTCCGTTGCACGAGAGCCGAAGGAGGCGCCGCTGCCCCGGTTGTCCACGACCACCGCAGCGTAGCCGGCCCTATTGAGCCTCGCCAGGCCCGGGGGTGTTTCGGTGATCGGGGGATCGAACGCTGGGGCGCGCCAGTAGCGCGTGAACGAGATGATCGTAGGAATCCCCTCCCCTGCAGCCAGGTCATTGGGAAGCCAGATCTCCGCAGCCACGCGAACGCCGTCGGGCATCTCGATGTACACGGCCTGATTGCGCGCGTGGTCCACATTGCGCGCGTAGTCCGCATTGCGCGCGATGGCTCTTGCGCTTCGCGGATCTTCCGGCACAGCTCGAGATCGGCTCCGGCCTAGTGCTGGCAGGACTGGTGCTGGTATTGTTGTCCCTCGTCATCGAGCGCACCCGAGACTACCGAACGGAAGGACACCTGCGAGAGTGATCCGCTTGATTCGAATCGTGGGATTTTTGGCGATCGGTGCCGGTGCGGTCCTCCTGCTCACCGGGTTGATCAAGCCGCTTCGCTTTCTGTGGCCTTGGTTGCGAGCTCTTCCCTGGCCATTGCAACTCGGACTCGCAGTGGCGACAGTTGGTTTCCTGTTGCTGTTGGGCTCCCTTGTATGGGAGCGCCTGGAGGAGCGCGAACAGGATCAGTGCCTACAGGATGATTCTTGATCCCAACAGATGTTTGAATGCTGTCGAATGAGAGGAGCCGTCTAACATGATCGTTGTGAACACCGATTACGTGCCGGGCCACCGGGTTCGCGAGAGCGTCGGATTGGTTAAGGGGAGTACGATCCGAGCGAAACATCTGGGCAAGGACCTCATGGCAGCAATGCGTACGATCGTGGGCGGGGAGATCAAGGAATACTCTGAGATGATCGTCGAATCCCGCAACGAGAGTATGCGTCGCATGGAGGCTCAGGCGGAGAAGCTCGGAGCGGACGCCGTCATCAACGTCCGATTCGTCACGTCTCAGGTGATGGCGGGTGCCGCCGAGCTGTTCTGCTACGGCACTGCGGTGAAGCTCGACGCGCAGGGATAGGGAGGAATGTAGCTGTTGCCCCTGGCGCTTCTGCCGGGTGCAGGTCGCGCATCACTGCCCGTGGAGAGCACTTCCCAGCACCAGCCTCCAAGCTGCATCGGCAACTGGATACACGTTGCCACCCTGAGTATTGACCATCGCGACGACGTGGGCATTGCGAGAAGTGATTGCTCCCATGTAGGCCGTGTAGCCGAACATGCCTCCGGTGTGCCAGAGTAGCGTACCGGAGCCGGTCTCCGCCACCACGGTGCCGAATCCGTAACTGATCCCTGTCGCCTCGTCGATGACAACCCACGGAGTGGTGAGTTCCGTCGTCGAGGTTGCGCTCAGAATCTCACCGCCGTACAAGGCCTGAGACCATCGCATGAGGTCGCGGGGGGTGGCGACCATCGATCCCGCCGACCACGCCCACGAGGGATGGTGCTCGGTGACGTCAACGTACTCAGTCCCGTCCCAGTAGTAGCCCCGTATGAGCTCACCGGGCACGTCCGGCAGCCAATCGGTGAACGTCTCGTCGAGTCCGATCGGGTCGAGTAACCGGCTTTGCACCACGTCTTCCCAAGTGCTGCCTGAGGCTCTGCCGACGATGATCCCGAGCAGGATGTACCCGGTGTTGCAATAGTCGAAGTCGGCGCCGGGAGGAAAGAGTGGGTCGTATGACGCGGCGACCGCGACGAGTTCTTCAGGCATCCAGATCCGCTCCAGGTGCTGCATGTATTCCTCGATAGTTTCCGCATCGAGCGGGATGACCTCTTGGGCGTCGGTGTAGTTGTAGATGCCACTCGTGTGCGTGAGGAGATGCCGGATCGTGATCTCATCGTCGTTCGCGAAGTAGCCCGGTACCCACGTCGAGAGTTTGTCGTCCAACGACAACGCACCCTCCTCAGCAAGAACGAGGATGGCGGCAGCCGTGAAGGACTTGGTGATGCTTCCGATCTTGAAGTACTGATCCGGCCGCATCACGCTGGATGGTGACAGTCGGGCCACACCGCTCGCGCCAATCCACAGGGTTTCATCAGGGAGAGTGGCCGCGAGCAACCCCCCGGGCGTGGCGGTGGAGGAAACTGCGAAGTCGAGCGCGCTCTGGAGCCTGGTTGGAAGATCAAGAGGAGCGGGACCGACACCCGCGCCGTCGGACTCCTTGCAGGCCGACGCCCCCACAGCGAAGAGCAGGATAAGAAGCGAGCCGACCCGGCGACGTCGGAAGAAACTCACCCCCGAATGCTGCTGAAACATCAAGCTACCACTCCTTGGATGCCACGTGGGGGCGACTCGCCACCCACCGGCTACCACGAAAGCTAGCCCAATTCCGCTGGTCGGTCAGCGGGGCCGCCCGAGCCGCGGCTCAGTCAACGGCCGCAGCTTTCTTGGCCCTGCGAAATTCGCCAAACGACCCAAACGCCGTCCTGCTCATCTTATAGAGAACGATTACTTCCAGCGGCAACACCAGCAACAGATCGACCCGAATATTGCACTCTCCCGTGCAGTTGGTCTGAACCAAGAATTCGTACGGTACGGGAAGGAGCCACAGCAAACCCACAAACAAGCACGCCCGCCGGCGTGAGATGGCGAACAGAACAAAGAAGGTGATCGCGGCGGGGATGCTGAAAAACAAAACGGCGAAATAGATGATGAGCGCGCTGCGTGTCGACTCGTCAGGCGCGGAGCGCTCGCACCGGATCGACCGCCGCTGCTCGTCGTGCCGGCACGTAGCCCGCCGCAACGGCCACCGCCAGGAACAGTACCGCCACCACGGCGAATGTCACGGGGTCCGTCGGCGCAACCTGGTACAGCAAGCCCGTGATGAGCCGCGTCAAACCCACCGCCGCCAAGACGCCGGCGACGAGGCCAAGGGCGGTAATACGAAGCACGCGTCCCACGACCGCGCCCATCATGGCACCCGGAGCGGCACCGAGCGCGATCCGAATCCCGATCTCGCGTGTCTGAAGCGCCACGGTGTACGACATCACACCATAGATTCCCACCGCGGCTAACAGGAGAGCGGCGATCGCGAAGGCACCAACGAGCACGGCGTTGAACCGCCGTGTGGCGTAGCTCCTCCGCACCCTATCTTCCATCGTGCTCGCGCCCTGTCCCAACCCCTCGAGCGGGATCGCAGGGTCTACGAGGCGGACGGAGTTCTCGACGGCGGACAACAACGGACCGGGGCTCGCCACCGTGCGCGCCAGAAACGTCATCTCGGCCCACGGGTTGTGCGTGTAGGGAACGTAGACCATCGGACCGGGCTCGGATTCCAAACCAAAATGCTTTAAGTCCCCAACAACGCCCACGACGGTTCCCATGAGCGGCTGTCCGAAATCGGGCCGCGTCTCGCAGCCTTGAGCACACCCAACCGCTGCCCGACCGCCGGCGTCTCGCCCCACCGGCGTGCCAGCACGTCATTCACAATCACAGGACCCGGTGGCCCATTGAGATCGGTGTCGCTGAACTCGCGACCCGCAAGCACTGGGATCCCCATCATCGAGAAGTACTCAGCCGAAACCGTAAAGAACAACACGCCAATGTCATCGCTAGTACCCGTCGGCGCTTTCCCGATAGCCGCGCGACTCGGGAGCCCTCCACTTCCCACGGGGGCGTGATTGATCAACCCCACGTCCGACACACCCGGCACCTGCGTCATTGATTGCGCGACACGGTCATATAGCCCCGTTACGGCTTGGGCGTCGTCGTACTGCGGTGACGGTGGCGTAATCTTGAGGACAACCAAATTGTGCGGATCGAATCCGGGATCCACGTTGCTCACCCGCCAGAGACTCTGGGTGAGGAGTGCCGCTCCGATCAGCAGGACGACGGTGAGCGCCACCTGCCCCGACAGCAGCCAGCCAGGCAACGCACCTCTGGCGCCGGCCGATTGCACCCCTTCGTCTCGTTCGGTGAGCGAAGGCGCAAGATCTCGTGCTCCGGCGCGGCGCGACGCAAGCGCGGCGAACAAGACTACTGTGAAGACGGTGATGCCTGCCGCGAACGTCAGCACCGGGAGGTCCACGGCAACCTCGTTCACGCGGGGCAGTCGCGTCGCGGCAGCGACCCGAACCAAACGCACCGCTCCGATCGCGAGCGCGGTTCCAAGCACGCCGCCAACAGAAGCCGGCAGTAACGTCTCCGCAACCAATTGCAGCAGCACGCGGCGGCGACCCGCACCAAGCGCAGCGCGGATTGCGAATTCTCTTTGCCGCGCGGTACCGTGGGCCAGGTACAGATTGGCGAGGTTTACACAACAAATGAGTAAGACAAGAGCGACCGCTCCGCCGAGCATGAACAGGAGCGTTTGCACGTTTCCGACCGTAAACTCGGTCAGCGAATTAATCCACACCCTCGTCCAGCGGGAACTCGTTTCCGGATAGGCCGTCGCCAACCGCCGCGCGATTGCATCCATCTGAGCTTGCGCTGCCACGAGGGGCTCGTTGCTGTCGAGTCGCGCAATGATCCTGCTGTCGGCGTGAAAGCCGCGCTGCATCAGCGCCGCCATGTCCTGAGGCGGCAGCCCAGGGATTGGTAACCAGACGTCGGTGCTCACCACTCCCCCCCAATCGGGATAGGTGAACAGAGGGGGCATAACGCCAACGACCATGTACGGCCGCTTCGCAAGTGTGATCGTCGTTCCGATCACGGCGGGATCGCCGCCGAACCGGCTGGTCCAAACCGCGTGGGAGAGGACGGCTGCGCCACCGCCGTCGGGGCCATAGTCATCGGCTACAAGTACCCGCCCGTGTAAAGCTGCCACACCCACCGTCCGGAAGAAATCTTCGGACACAAACGATGAGACACCAAAACCGGTGCGATCTCCGGCTTGCATGACGAGGCCGGCGCCGCGGATGAACGCCAGTCCGGCAAAGACGTCGCTCTGCTCGTGCCAATCGAGGAACGTCGGGTAGGAGGGGAGTTGGAGATCCGCACCCGAGGAATCTTGCTCGGCGAGGGTGAAGAGTTGCTCCGGTTTTGGATAGGGAAGCGGGCGCAACACAATGGAGTTGATCAAGCTGAAAACTGCTGTATTTGCACCGATGCCGAGTGCGAGCGTGAGCACTACCGCCAAGGAAAACCCCAAACGTCGGCGGCCAACTCGCCCCGCATGCGCAACGTCGCGGCGCAGATTGTCGAGCAGTTGGATGCGTTCGGTTACAGCCATTTCAGCCTCCCCCGAGCCCTGGGATGAATCCGCGTTTTAGGTTTTGACTCCATGCGGGCCCATGGCGCACCACGATGAAGACAAATCGGTGACACCTGATTCAGTTCTGCAATACCGAGTACACCAACACGACTCCAATGATAACCAGCATCACTCCAGGTCCGATCGCCACCCGAGAGTTGTCCGTCCGGATTCGCGCCAGGGATCGCAACCCTACATCCGGGAAAAGGAAAATAATGACGGCCTTCACCACGAAAGACCATCCGAGAACGGTAAGTACTGTTGGCCACCCACCCCAGACGTTGTGGAACGCGACGATCAACGATCCGGTGAAGAGACTCAGGAAACCGTTGGCGAACGCTCCAGGACGTCCTTGCTGATGGAGGTGGACGAAGAACTCCGCCCACGCCCGATGTTGGAAGATGTGCGAGAGTCCCATGGTGAGAAAGTTGACCGCTGCAAAGATTCGTATAGCCTCTTCCATGTCTCAAACCTCCTTGGTTGCCGCACCATTGCACGCTGAGTAAGGAAATACTTGCCACGGATTGATTTTTTTGGGGCACGGATAGGTCGTTGATGATCCGGTCGGCGGTTGGCCGCTTCCCGTCAAATCCGCGTCCAGAAAATCAATCGGTGGCAGTATTTCCTCTATATCACCCCAACCGTCGTTCCTCACCGGTAAACCGGCGGCTCGCTGAACCGATCGCACGGTGCTATTCATTATAAATAGGGTCGGATCACACGGTAATCACGCTTGGCGCGGCTACTCGAACGAAAACCCGGTAGGACACCACTGCCGGGACACCACTCGCCCATGATGGTGGGGACATGGCATCGGAAAGGAGTGTTGTCATGACCGTCCGGAGTCCGGAGCCGGCTGTGCGGAAGGCCATCGATCTCCCTCTTTATTACAACGCGGTCGATATCCTCGAGCGCAATCTCGCCGAGCGGGCAGACAAGGTCGCCCTCTACAGCTCGGACCGCAACGTGACGTTTCAAGAGGCCTCCGCGGAAGCCAATCGGGTTGGCAATGCGCTCTCGACGCTCGGCGTGCAGTTCGGAGACGTGGTCGGCATCTTGGCCTTCGACAGCGCCGAATGGGTAAGCTCTTTTTTCGGAACCCTCAAGATCGGCGCCGTCTCGCTGGGAACGAACACGCTGCTCACGCCAAGCGAATTCGCTCACATTTTGCGGGACAGCCGAGCAAAGGTGTTGATCGTGCAGGAAGCCCTTCACGAGGCCATTGACGAGATCCGAGATGAAGCCGAGTTCCTCGAGCACGTGATCGTCATCGGCAAACCGAAGCGAAAAGCTGATCCCAGTTTCCACGATTGGATCACCGGCGAATCGGCAGAGTTGGAGACCACCGTAACTCACCGCGAAGACATCGCCACCCTCAACTATTCCAGCGGCACGACCGGAGAACCTAAAGGGATTCCGCACGCGCACAAAGACCTGCCCTTATGCGCCCAGCTCTGGGGGGTCAATGTGCTGGGGCTGCGGGAAGACGATCGGACCTTTGCCGTCGCCAAGCTCTTCTTTTCCTTCGGCACGGGCGGCAACCTGATTTTCCCCTGGTATGTGGGCGCCAGCGTCGTGCTGTACCCCGGACCTCCGCGCATCCCCGCCAACGTTTTGAAAGTGATCGACGAGTTCAAGCCCACCATCTTTTACACCGCCCCCACAGGCTACGCGTCCATGCTGTCGGTCGAGGGTTTCAACCAGGAGTACGATCTCTCGTCGCTTCGGTTGTGTGTCTCGGCCGGCGAGTCGATGCCTGCGCCGATTTGGGAATCTTGGAAGCAGCATACTGGGCTCAACACCATCGATGGCATCGGCGCCACCGAGGCCTACCATATCTTCATCTCGAACCGCCCCGACGACATCCGGCCGGGCAGCAGCGGCAAACCGGTGGAGGGTTATGAGGTCCAGATCGTCGATGAAGAGCGGCAGCCGGTAGCGCAAGGCGAGGTGGGCAATCTGCTTGTCAAGGGTGAGACAGTGGCGCTCTCTTACTTGCACCAATACGCCCGCAGCAAAGAGACCTTTCATGGGGAATGGCTCATCACCGGCGACAAGTATTACGTGGACGAAGACGGCTACTACTGGCATGCGGGACGCTCTGACGACATGATGAAGGTCGGGGGGATCTGGGTCTCGCCGGTCGAAGTCGAAAGCACCCTCGTCAGCCATGATGCGATCGTGGAGTGCGCCGTCGTCGCACAAGCGGATGAGTCCAACCTGGTGAAGCCGAAGGCCTTCGTCGTGCTCAAGCAGGGTTATGCAGGCTCGGACGAACTCGCCAAGCAGCTGATCGGGTACTGCCGCGAACAGATGGCGGCCTACAAGCGGCCGCGTTGGATCGAATTCGTCGACCAGCTGCCAAAGACCGCCACTGGCAAGATCCAGCGTTTCAGGCTGAGGGCCTGACGGATCCTACTCATGGACGCAAGCTCGTAGCTCATTCCTAATTAAGCCCTGTCCGGACCGCCAAAGGCACTATGACTTATCGAAACTATACGCTTTGCCTCTTGGGTTTCTTCTTGTCGTCATGTGCGTCTCCGCAGGAGGACCAACCCATCGTTCTTCGCGGTGGAACGCTCATTGATGGCACGGGAAGAGCTCCGATTGCTAATGCCGTCGTGGTTATAGAAGGCCAACACATTGTCGCTATCGGCAATAGCAATGAGGTGTCCGTGCCGGAGAATGCCCGAATCATAGACACCCAAAACAAATGGATTATTCCGGGCTTGATCGACGCGCACGCCCATTTCGGGACGGGCTTCGTACCGGGTTTTAACATTGTTACACCCGATCCGGAGGTTCGCCGCGAAATCGCTCGGAACTTTCTGCGATACGGCGTCACCACAATCTTTGTCATGGCGGACGACCCCGAGCTGGTCCTCAGTGACAAAAAACAAATCACGGAAGGCTCGATGGTGGGTCCGCGCATCTTCACTGCGGGGCCTGCCTTCACTTTTCCGGGAAGTCACCCTGCGCAAGTTGCAACTGCCGAAATGCCCCTGGCGTTGGCCTCTGCTGACCCTGAAGAGATGAAGAGAATGGTTCGGGAAGTAGCGAATAAGGGGGTTGATTTCATCAAGATCGCCGTCGAAGCAGACATCCCTCGACCCGGTGGTCCACGGATGCCGGCAGAGCTTATCGAGGTCGTGGTAGAGGAGGCTCACCGAAATGATCTACGGGTGGGTTGCCACTGTACGTCGGTGGACGAGGCTACCGATGCCGTCAGGGCGGGGGTTGACGTACTCATCCACTGGGTGCGTTCAGACCACGGACCCATTACGCCAGAGTTCATCGATCTTCTACAATCCAACGATGTTTTCGTTATCCCTACCATGGGAGTCTACAATGCTGCATCCCGCTACACCCTTCACCCGGAGACTGTAGACGATCAGGACTTCGTCGCTTTCGCAGGAAGACAAGTGATCGACGAAATCAAGACAGACCCCGGGTGGGAGGCGTGGAGCAGCATGAGAGATTTCTGGCAAAGCGCCGCCGCAAATGTCCTCGAAAGTGTGAAAAAGCTGTACCAAAGTGGAGTGACACTTGGCTTCGGCACCGACACGAGCGTCCGCCTAGTCTCTCCAGGTTATAGCGTGGCCTTTGAAATGGATCTTATGCGGCGCATAGGCATGCAACCAATGGACATTCTGGTAGCGGCAACACAGACCAACTCAAGGATTTGGGGACTGCAGAATCAAATTGGCGTTCTGGCCCCTGGGAAGCTGGCGGACCTGGTGATCTTGGAGTCCAATCCCCTGGAGGATGTTTACAATATTCGAACGGTGTTCCGGGTTCTGAAAGATGGGAAAATTTATGATCCCGACGCCATGGCTACCGACTTGGGAAATTGAGATCTTGTGGATTCCGCACGCCTTCCTGTCGCCAGAAGAAGTCCCCGAACCGCGTTGCCTCGGGCCACACCTCGTCCAACGTGTCGCCGTCGTACAGGATCCCTGCCTTCATGACGTAGCGGATATCGGTGGTGTTGCGAATGTCGTCGAGCGGGTTGCTGTTCAGCACGACGAGGTCCGCAAGCTTCCCCACCTCGAGCGAGCCGACGTCCCGAGCGATGCCGATCATGTGCGCGGGGAAGACGGTTGCCGTGCGGAGCGCTTCCAGCGGCGTCATGGCGCTGGCGTACAACCAAATCTCGAAGTGTGACGCCAGTCCCTGCAACTGACCGTGCGCCCCGATGGTGGCATGGCCCCCCGCGGCGACGATGTCGGCGGCTCCCTGCGCATGCAGCGGGAAGGGATAATCCGTCGGCGGTCGCAACCACCGGCGCCGCGTGTGCGGCTCGAGCCAACGCCACGGGATGAACCGTCGGAGCTTCTCGCTCTTCCAGATGTCCGACTCCTGGTAGAAGTACTCCTCACCCCAGGGGCCGGCTCCAGCGACGAGGAGGGTGGCCGAATAGAAGGCCCGCGCCTGGCCCAGGAACTCCGTCACATCACCGTAGAGGGGGATGTTCAGGATCGGGTGCTCGAAGCCGGTATGACCATCCATGACGAGTGACATCGCCGAGAGATGATCCGTATCCCCCTCGGCCGTCACCATGATGCCCGCTTCCCGGGCCGCCTCGACCACCCATTGCCGCTGCTCCCGCCGCGGTAGCCGTAACTGCTTGATCGTGCGTGCCCCGTAGCCGGCAATCCGCCGCACCTCGTGCCGAGCATCTTCCGGACTCCCGATCGCCCCGTGCATCGCGCTGGTGCCGGCCGACAGCGCCGGGCCCGTGCTGAACATGCGCGGGCCGACCTGGACACCCGCCTCCACGTCCTCGGCCATGGTGAAGATGTTCTCGGCGTAGCCAAAAGGCTCGAGGCCGCTGGTAAGGCCGTACGCCAGGTTCGCAGCAAGCTCCCAGCTCCGCTCCGAGATGATCCCGCGTGCTTCCCGCGACAAGTGCAGGTGGGTATCAATGAGCCCGGGGATGATGGTCGTGCCGATCACGTCGATGCGCCGAGCGTCGGAAGGAACGTCCGCGGCGCCACTTCGCCCAACGGCGGCGATCCGCCCGTCGCGAATCAGGACGTCACCTCGGGCAATGACCACGTCGCCCGCCATGGTCACAATCCGGGCGCCGGTGAGGGCGATCGTCCCGGTGGAACGCCGCCGCGGCACCGTCAACCGAATCGCGAACGTGTCGGTGACCTGCGTATCCAGCCGGTAGCGGAAGAAGCGGTTCGCGCTTCCCCACTCCAGCGTTTGGGCGTCGGCCCAATGCGGGTACGTGCCACCCTCGAGGCTCAGCCGTCGAAGCGACGGCTGAGTACCCAGGGTCACGGGCTTCCCCACCGCGCCCAACCACGGCAACGGCGCGAGGTACACGTTGCTGCCGCGCTGAAAGGCGACCCACTGTCCATCAGGTGAAGGCGCCGCTTGATCGACGTTGGGGAGAATCGCATGGACCCGGCGATCGACGCCGTCGGGCCGGATGGAGACCAGCACCTGGCTGCCCGCCGGCGCCTCGTCTCCCCCTTCCAGGTAGAACACCCGTCCGTCGGGTCCCAGTTTGGGCGCCACCACGTGCCCCGGGAGGAGCCCCACTCCCCGTCCCTCGACCTTTACTATCCGGCGGACCGGACCGCCCGCCGCGCTGACCGTCACCAGGTTGAACCACGGCTCGTCCGACGCCATCCGACCCCGGAGCATGGAGCCCGAGCCCTGCGCGACGAAGAGGGAGCCGCCGTCGGCGGACCAAGTCGGGTTGAGGTAGAATCCCGCGGCCTCGGTGAGGCGTTGGAGGCTGCTTCCGTCCAAGCGCACCTTCCACACGTGACCGTACGCCGTATCCGACCACGTCGTGAACGCGAGCCAATTACCGTCCGGCGACCACGCCGGGGCGTGCTCGCGGGGCGCGAACGCCTCATCGGTGAGACGTCGCGGTGTCCCCGCCGGCAGGTCCATGACCCAGATCTTCCCGAGGGCCTGCGCGGCAAGCCGGCCGCCGTCCGGCGAGGCCGCGTACCACCGCATCATCCGCACCTCGACCGGCCCCTCTGCGACGCGGGTGGGAGCGAGCACCTGCTCGGAAATCGTTTCCTCTACGCGGGCGGTAAAGGGGATGGTCTCGATGCGGCCGGACGCCACGTGAAGGCGGCGTAACTGGCCGCCCTCGGTGAGGACGATCGATTCACCGTCCGGCGTCCACGCGTGCCGGGGGAGCGCCCCGGCGTTGTTGCGTTCCTGGAGATCCGGCGTAATCGGATCCATGACGATCCGCTCGGCGCCGGTCTCGAGGTCCCGAAGCCAGAGCGCGGTGCGAGGCCCGTACTCGTGACCCGCCAGCATATAGTTCCCCGTCGCGAGCCGGCGGCCGAAGGCCAGCCACCGCCCGTCGGGCGACGGGGCCGGGGCGATGCCCCCACCGCTCGATCGCCGGCCGCCGCCAAAATCGCGCACCGGCCCCACCCCACTGGTGATCTCCAGAACTCGGCCCGTCTGCCAGTCGAGTCGGCGGATCTGGTAGATCCCCTGTGCCGGATTGGGGGCGCCGAAGCCGGAGCTGACCCGTTCCTCGTAGTAGACGTATCGCCCGTCCTGCGACGCTGCGGGCCACGACGCGTTGATGTTCTCGCCGGTGAGCCGCACCCCTGTGCCGCCGTCGACATGGTACATCCGGAGCTCACCCGGACCGCCCAGGTTGGAGTCGCCGCCGACCCGCGCAATGATGTACTGGCCATCGGGCGTCCAGACCGGTAAAGCCACGCGGTTTTCCCGCTGGTCCGATATCTGACGCGGCGCGGAGCCGTCCGCGTTCATGATCCAGACGTTGTCCTGCCCGCTGCGATCGGAGATGAATGCGATCCGCGACCCGTCGGGAGAAAAGGCCGGGTGGTAGTTGAGGGCCATCCCGCTCGCCGTGCTGAGCGGCCGCGCCTCGCCCCCGGTGATGGGAAGCAACCAGATCTCACCCACCATGTCGAACGCGATGGTCCGGCCGTCCGGCGACACGTCCAGCGACATCCATGTGCCCTCGTTGGTGGTGAAGCTGATGGTATGCGGTCGGCCGCGGGGCGCGGTGATGTCCCACGAGTCGCTCGCGGTTTGACCCGACAGGAGTTGAGCGGAGGCGACCGAAACGAGCGCCACGCCACAGAGGTGGCGCACGAGGGAACGGGCTCCTACAAGCATGGTCGACTCCGGCGAGTGATTAGAGGAAATACTGCCGCGGATTGGGTGATAAGGAAATACTGCCGCGGATTGACCGTTTGAGCGCGGATTTGTTTCGTCTCTAATCGGTGTTCAAACAATCAATCCGCGGCAGTATTTCCTCAGTATCACATCTGTTCTGGACGCCTCACAATAATCAGCGACCTGGTTCCCGCGCGCCCTCCTGTCGCCAGAAGAAGTCCCCGAACGGCGTTGCCTCGGGCCACACCTCGTCCAGCGTGTCGCCGTCGTACAGGATCCCTCCCTTCATGACGTAGCGGATATCGGTGGTGTTGCGAATGTCGTCGAGCGGATTGCTGTTCAGCACGACGATGTCCGCGAGCTTCCCCACCTCGAGGGTGCCGACGTCCCGATCGATGCCGATCATCTGCGCGGGGAAGACGGTCGCCGTGCGGAGCGCTTCCAGCGGCGTCATGGCGCTGGCGTACATCCAGATCTCGAAGTGTGACGCCAGTCCCTGCAACTGACCGTGCGCCCCGATGGTGGCATGGCCCCCCGCGGCAACGATGTCGGCGGCTCCCTGCGCATGCAGTGGGAAGGGATAGTCCGTCGGAGGTCGCAGCCCGCGGCGCCGCGTGTGCGGCTCGAGCCAGCGCCACGGGGTGAATCGCTGGAGCTTCTCGCTCCTCCAGATGTCCGACTCCTGGTAGAAGTACTCCTCACCCCAGGGGCCGGCCCCCCCGACGACAAGCGTGGCCGAATAGAAGGCCCGCGCCTGGCCCAAGAACTCCGTCACATCACCGTAGAGGGGGATGGGCAGGATCGGGTGCTCGAAGCCGGTATGGCCGTCCATGGCGAGGGCGATCGCCGAGAGATGATCCGTATCTCCCTCGGACGTCACCATGATCCCCGCTTCTCGGGATGCCTCGACCACCCATTGCCGCTGCTCCCGCCGCGGTTGCCAATACTGCTTGATCGTGCGTGCCCCGTAGCTGGCGACCCGCCGCACCTCATGCCGGGCATCTTCCGGACTCTCGATCGCCCCGTGCACCACGCTGGTGCCACCCGACAGCCCCGACCCCGTGGTGTACATGCGCGGGCCGACCTGGACGCCCGCCTCCACGTCCTCGGCCATGGTGAAGATGTTCTCCGCGTAGCCATAGGGCTCGAGGCCGCTGGTGAGGCCGTAGGCCAGGTTCGCGGCAAGCTCCCAGCTCCGCTCCGAGATGATCCCTCGCGCTTCCCGTGCCAGGTGCAGGTGGGTATCGATGAGCCCCGGGATGATGGTCGCGCCGGTCACCTCGATGCGCCGGGCGTCGGATGGAACGTCCACGGCGCCACTCGGCCCTACCGCGGCGATCCGCCCGTCGCGAATCACGATGTCACCCCGCGCAATGGTCTCGCCGGCCATGGCCACGATCCGGGCGCCGGTGAGGGCGATCGTCCCGACGGAACGCCGCCTCGGCACCGTCAACTGAATCGCGAACGTGTCGGTGACCTGCGTACCCAGCCGGTGGCGGAAGAAGCGGTTCGCGCTTCCCCACTCCAGCGTTTGGGCGTCGGCCCAATGCGGGTAGGTGCCGCCCTCGAGGCTCAGCCGTCGAATGGAAAAGACCGGCTGAGCCTCACTCAGGGTCACGGGCTCCCCCGCCGCGCCCGGCCACGGCAACGGAGCGAGGTACACGTTGCTGCCCCGTTGAAAGGCGACCCACTGCCCGTCGGGCGACGGCGCCGCCTGATCGACGTCGGGGAGAATCGCGTGGACCCGGCGATCAACGCCGTCGGGCCTGATGGAGACCAGCGCCTGGCTGCCCGGCGGCGCCTCGTCTCCCGCTTCCAGGTAGAACACCCGTCCGTCCGGCCCCAGCTTGGGCGACACGACGTGTCCCGGGAGGATCCCCCCACCTCCCCCTCCCTCGACCTCCGCCATGCGGCGTGCCGGACCGCCCGCGGCGCTAACCGTCACCAGGTCGAACCATGGCTCGTCCGACGCCATCCGACCCCGGAGCATGGAGCCCGAGCCCCGCGAGATGAAGAGGGAGCCGCCGTCGGCGGACCAGGTCGGGTTGAGATAGAATCCTGCGACCTCGGTGAGGCGTTGCAGGTTGCTCCCGTCCGAGCGCACCTTCCACACGTGACCGTACGCCGTGTCCGACCACGTCGTGAACGCGAGCCAATTGCCGTCCGGCGACCACGCCGGGGCGTGCTCGCGGGGCGCGAAGGCATCATCGGTGAGACGTCGCGGTGTCCCCGTCGGCAGGTCCATGACCCAGATCTTCCCGAGGGCCTGCACGGCGAGCCGGCTGCCGTCCGGCGAGGCCGCGTACCACCGCATCATCCGCACCTCGACCGGGCCCTCGGCAACGCGAGTGGGAGCGAGCACCTGCTCGGAAATCGTTTCCTCCACGCGGGCAGTAAAGGGAATGGTCTCGATGCGGCCGGACGCCACGTGGAGGCGGCGCAGCTTGCCGCCCTCGGTGAGGACGA
>CBDFJJ010000006.1:0-188227 GCA_965248285.1 Gemmatimonadales bacterium | reverse complement strand
ATTAGTTCGATTTGAGCTTTATTGAATTCTTTTCGGAGAGTTTGATCCTGGCTCAGGACGAACGCTGGCGGCGTGCTTAACACATGCAAGTCGCACGAACGGAGGAGAGCTTGCTCTCCAATGTTAGTGGCGAACGGGTGCGTAACACGTGAGCAACTTGTCCTTCGGTGGGGGATAGCCGGTCCAACGGCCGGGTAATACCGCGTATGGCATCGTTATCGCATGGTGATGATGTGAAAGCGGCCGCAAGGTCGCGCCGGGGGAGGGGCTCGCGGCGTATCAGCTTGTTGGTGGGGTAACGGCCTACCAAGGCGACGACGCGTAGCTGGTCTGAGAGGATGATCAGCCACATTGGGACTGAGATACGGCCCAGACTCCTACGGGAGGCAGCAGTGGGGAATATTGCGCAATGGCCGCAAGGCTGACGCAGCGACGCCGTGTGTGGGATGAAGGCTTTCGGGTTGTAAACCACTGTCAGGAGGGACGAATACTCGGCTTCAAATAGTTGACCGAGGGTGACGGTACCTCCAAAGGAAGCACCGGCTAACTCCGTGCCAGCAGCCGCGGTAACACGGAGGGTGCGAGCGTTGTCCGGATTTACTGGGCGTAAAGAGCACGTAGGCGGTTCTGTAAGTCATCTGTGAAATCCCGGGGCTCAACTCCGGGGCTGCAGGTGATACTGCAAAACTAGAGCTCGGTAGAGGCAAGTGGAATTCCCGGTGTAGCGGTGGAATGCGTAGATATCGGGAAGAACACCAGTGGCGAAGGCGGCTTGCTGGGCCGATGCTGACGCTGAGGTGCGAAAGCGTGGGGAGCAAACAGGATTAGATACCCTGGTAGTCCACGCCGTAAACGATGGGTACTAGGCGTCGGGGGGAGCGACCCCTTCGGTGCCGTCGCTAACGCACTAAGTACCCCGCCTGGGGAGTACGGCCGCAAGGCTGAAACTCAAAGGAATTGACGGGGGCCCGCACAAGCGGTGGAGCATGTGGTTTAATTCGATGCAACGCGAAGAACCTTACCTGGGCTTGACATGTCCGTGAAAGCTGGTGGAAACATCGGCCCCTCTTCGGAGCTCGGTCACAGGTGCTGCATGGCTGTCGTCAGCTCGTGTCGTGAGATGTTGGGTTAAGTCCCGCAACGAGCGCAACCCTCGCTCCCAGTTGCCAGCGGTTCGGCCGGGGACTCTGGGGGGACTGCCGGTGTCAAACCGGAGGAAGGTGGGGATGACGTCAAGTCCTCATGGCCCTTACGCCCAGGGCGACACACGTGCTACAATGGCCGGCACAGCGCGCTGCGAACCCGCGAGGGTAAGCCAATCGCTAAAAGCCGGTCTAAGTTCGGATTGCAGTCTGTAACTCGACTGCATGAAGTCGGAATCGCTAGTAATCGCGGATCAGCCACGCCGCGGTGAATACGTTCCCGGGCCTTGTACACACCGCCCGTCACGCCATGGAAGCTGGGGGGACCCGAAGCCGGTGGGCCAACCTTCGGGAGGCAGCCGTCTAAGGTCAACTCAGTGACTGGGGCGAAGTCGTAACAAGGTAGCCGTAGGGGAACCTGCGGCTGGATCACCTCCTTTCTGGAATTCCGAGTAGCCCTGATGGTCGGGCGACGCTTGCGTCGTGTGGCCTCGGGTGACGAAAGGATATCCGTCGCCCGCGCTCCCCTGTTTCTCCAATCATCAATCGCTCTTTGACAACTGATGGATCCGTGGATGGGTAGAATAGGTGCCAGGTTTCCGGTGTCAGGTGTCAGCGAAGTTTGCTGACGCGTGGCGTGGGAGCCTGGACTCACCGAAGGAAGAATGAACGACGCACAAGGTGAAGAGGTCGTGTGTGATTGGGGTTCAGGGCAACCTGGAACCTGATCCCTGACCCCTGACACCTGCCGTATTTGAGATCAAGCACGTACGGCGCACGGTGGATGCCTTGGCACAGAGAGGCGATGAAGGACGTGGTAAGCTGCGATAAGCCTAGGGGAGCTGCACGCAAGCGTTGATCCTAGGATTTCCGAATGGGGAAACCCGGTCCGTCGTGAGGCGGATCACCCGAAAGGGAGCTAACCCGGGGAACTGAAACATCTAAGTACCCGGAGGAAAAGAAAGCAACAGCGATCCCCCTAGTAGCGGCGAGCGAACGGGGGCCAGCCCAAACCGGTGGGGCTTGCTTCACCGGGGTTGCGGGACCGCGACATGGGAGCACGAGACCGAGCAGAAGTGGCCTGGAAAGGCCCGCCAGAGATGGTGATAGCCCAGTACGCGAAGGTTGAATGCCCCTAGCGGTATCCCAAGTACCGTGGGACACGAGAAATCCTGCGGGAATCCGGGGGGACCACCCTCCAAGGCTAAACACTCCTCTGTGACCGATAGTGAACTAGTACCGTGAGGGAAAGGTGAAAAGCACGCCTGGTGGCGAGTGAAATAGATCCTGAAACCGTGCGCTCACAAGCAGTCGGAGGGTGTGGCATTGCTTCGGCGATGTCGCCCTGACGGCGTGCCTTTTGCATTATGATCCGGCGAGTTGCTCGTCAGCAGCAGGTTAAGGTCCTCAGGACCGGAGCCATAGCGAAAGCGAGTCTGAATAGGGCGATAGTTGCTGGCGGCAGACCCGAAGCCGTGGCGATCTACCCTTGGGCAGGTTGAAGCGGTCGTAACAGACCGTGGAGGACCGAACCGTTGTGGGTTGAAAACCGCTCGGATGACCTGAGGGTAGGGGTGAAAGGCCAATCAAGCTCGGAGATAGCTGGTTCTCCCCGAAACATATTTAGGTATGGCCTCTGGAAATGAGTCTGCAGGAGGTAGAGCACTGGATGGGCTCGGGTGGCGAATAGCCATACCTCCCCCAACCAAACTCCGAATGCCTGTTAGATGCTGCCAGGGAGTCAGTCTGCCCGCGATAATGTGGGACGGCGAGAGGGGAACAACCCAGATCGCCTGCTAAGGCCCCGGAGTGGCGACTTAGTGTATCGAAGGATGTGGACATGCTGTGACAACTGGGAGGTTGGCTTAGAGGCAGCCATTCCTTTAAAGAGTGCGTAATAGCTCACCAGTCCAGCGTGGCCGCGCCGAAAATGGTCGGGACTTTGAAGTCGCCCGCCGAAGCAGCGAAATCCATGCTTCTGCATGGATTGGTAGGGGAGCGTTCCCGGAGCGATGAAGGCGGCGCGTAAGCGTTCCGCTGGAGCGACGGGAAGTGAGGATGCCGGAATGAGTACGCGATAAACAAGGTGAAAACCCTTGTCACCGAAAGCCTAAGGGTTCCTGAGCCATGTCGATCAACTCAGGGTTAGTCGGCCCCTAAGGTGAGGCCGAAAGGCGTAGCCGATGGGAAACGGGTCAACATTCCCGTACCGTCATATGTCTGTTCGAGTCTGAGGAGGGACGCAGGAGCAAGCTGTCCGTCGGGTGGTGGATTTCCGATGCAAGGTGGTAGGTGTTCCCGGGTAGGTAAATCCGCTTGGGGTAGCCGAGAACCGATGCCGAAGGGGACTTGATCCCCGCAAAGGGATGGTAACGCACGCTGCCAAGAAAAGCTTCGCAGACGAGGGCATATGTCGACCGTACCGCAAACCGACACAGGTAGGCGAGGCGAGAAGCCTAAGGTGCTCGAGTGAATTATGGAGAAGGAACTCGGCAAAATGACCCCGTAACTTCGGGAGAAGGGGTGCCGGCGGTAGGTGAACCCCCTGCGGGGTGAGCCGGAACCGGCCGCAGAGAATCGCGTCAAGCGACTGTTTAGCAAAAACATAGGTGTCTGCTAAGGCATATTCCAAGCCGACGTATAGGCACTGACGCCTGCCCGGTGCCGGAAGGTTAAAGGGAGGGGTTAGCCTTCGGGCGAAGCTCTGAACTGAAGCCCCGGTAAACGGCGGCCGTAACTATAACGGTCCTAAGGTAGCGAAATTCCTTGTCGGGTAAGTTCCGACCTGCACGAATGGCGTAACGACTTGACGACTGTCTCCTCCATAAGCTCGGCGAAATTGCAGTATCGGTGAGGATTCCGATTACCCGCGACAGGACAAAAAGACCCCGTGCACCTTTACTACAACCTGCCATTGGACGTCGGCATTTCATGCGTAGCATAGGTGGGAGACTTTGAACCCTCGGTTTCGGCTGGGGGGGAGTCACCAGTGAAATACCACCCTTGTTTTGTTAACGCCCTCACTTCGTCGGCTACACCGATAAGGACAGTGGCTGGTGGGTAGTTTGACTGGGGCGGTCGCCTCCTAAAGAGTAGCGGAGGCGCGCGATGGTGCCCTCAGTGCGGTCGGTAATCGCACGAAGAGTGCAAAGGCAAAAGGGCGCCTGACAGTGAGAGCGACAGCTCGAGCTGGGACGAAAGTCGGCCTTAGTGATCCGGTGGTCCCGTGTGGAAGGGCCATCGCTCAACGGATAAAAGGTACGCCGGGGATAACAGGCTTATCGCGCCCGAGAGTTCATATCGACGGCGCGGTTTGGCACCTCGATGTCGGCTCATCGCATCCTGGGGCTGGAGAAGGTCCCAAGGGTCCGGCTGTTCGCCGGTTAAAGCGGTACGCGAGCTGGGTTCAGAACGTCGTGAGACAGTTCGGTCTGTATCCGTCGTGGGCGCTGGAGTGTTGAGGGAGGCCGACCCTAGTACGAGAGGACCGGGTCGGACGGACCGCTCGTGTCCCGGTTGTCACGCCAGTGGCAGCGCCGGTTAGCGACGTTCGGTAGGGATAACCGCTGAAAGCATCTAAGTGGGAAACCCGTCCCAAGATGAACACTCCTGGACCATAAGGTCCCTGAAGGGCCGTGGGAGACTACCACGTTGATAGGCGGCAGGTGTAAGGCGCGTAAGCGCTTCAGCCGAGCCGTACTAATCGCCCGTGAAGCTTGATCTCTTCCTCTTTCGGGAGCGGACTCCGGTCCGCTCCCGTCAGTATCGATGCACCATCCACGGATCCGTCGTTGGCCATACGTGAGACGTGACGTGAGACGTGAGAAGTAAGACGTGAGACGGCCACCCATCCACACCCGCTGGGGTAGGGCGGGGCCGTCTCACCTCTTACGTCTCCCCGAAAATGGCTGGTGGCTAGCGCGCGAGGGCCACACCCGATCCCATCCCGAACTCGGTAGTTAAGCCTCGCAGCGCCGATGGTACTGCCCTTGAGAGGGGGTGGGAGAGTAGGCCGTTGCCAGCCTCACCTACGAAAACCCCTGCCTCGACAAGTCGAGTCAGGGGTTTTCGTCTGGCGGTAACGTAAGGTGTTAAGGCGGTAAGGCGATGGGCGTCGTGTGTGAAAGGTGGGTTACCGACTTCCTACCGCCCTACCGCCGGGTGGCGGTGGCGGGGCGCGGTGTGTACCGCACTACCGCCGGGGTTTGGGGGAAGGGTGGGGTGTGACCCCCGACACAGATTTCGGGGTTGCACACGACCCATTATTCCAGCCATGCCCATCCTTGTAGTCGAAGACGATCCCAGCGTCCTCCGAAGTCACACGAGACTGCTCGAGCACGGGGGGTTTTCGGTTTTGCCCGCCGTGAATGGCATGGAAGCGTTCGAGCATCTCCGGAAAGAAAACGTGGACGCCATCCTGTGCGATGTCGACATGCCCACTCTCAACGGAACCGGTTTCTTCGAGCAACTCGAGGAGCTGCAACCGGAAATGGCCAGTCGCGTCGTCTTTGTTACCGGTCACGCCGACGAGCCGGACACCCGAAGGTTCCTGGAGCAAACGGGCCAACCTTTCCTGGGCAAGCCCACCGAGGACGATGAGCTGGTGACGGCGGTACGCAGGATCGTAAAGCGGTGAGGGTCCGACGGATGCAGCCCGACCCGGGGCATCGAGTTATTTTCGAAAGTTGTGGATTGGAGGAATGAGAAAGGCGGCGTATCCTTTCGTGTAGTCAGTTGAAACGTACACGAGATCCGGTTGTGACGACCGGAGAAAGGACACGCCACCGATGTTGAGGATAATAGAGAATGCGTCTGAGAGCAAAGGGAACGGACTGTTCGCAGACCTGGACGAGCTTGCCAGAGAGGGAGCTCGGCGGATGCTGGTGAGTGCGTTGGACGCGGAAGTGACCGAGTATGTCGAGCGATATCGGATTGAGCGAGACGGAGAGGGCCGCGCCCTGGTGGTGCGCAATGGCAAAGCCCGTCCCCGCAAGGTGACGCTGGGTGCTGGTACGGTCACGGTGACCGCGCCACGGGTGCATGACCGTCGTATGCGGGCGCAGTTCACGAGCAAGATTTTGCCTCCCTATATGCGGCGGTCGCCGAAGGTGGCGGAGGTCTTGCCGGTGTTGTATCTGCGCGGTCTGTCGACGGGAGATTTTCGCGAGGCGTTGCCGATCTTGTTGGGTGAGGACGCATCAGGCTTGTCCCCGACGACGATCACGCGATTGACGGCGGCGTGGGAGGGGGAATACCAGGCGTTTCGCCAGCGTGATCTGCGTGATCGGGAGTATGTGTACGTCTGGGTCGACGGGATCCACTTCAACATTCGCCTCGAGGCCGACCGGCTGTGTACGCTGGTGATGCTGGGCGCCCGGGCGGATGGGACGAAAGAGCTGATCGCGGTGGAGGACGGCTATCGGGAGAGCACGGAGAGCTGGTTGGCGGTGTTGCGCGATCTGAAGCGTCGGGGGATGCGGGCCCCGGTGCTGGCGATTGGGGATGGCGCGTTGGGGTTCTGGGCAGCGGTGCGGGAGGTGTGGCCGGCGACGCGGCAGCAGCGCGACTGGGTGCACCGGATGGCCAACGTGTTGGACAAGCTTCCGAAACGTTTGCAGCCGGCGGCGAAGCGGGTGTTGCGCGAGATGATGTATGCGGAGTCGCGTGCGGAGGCCGAGGCGCTGGTCGAGCGTTTCGCCACCGCGTATGCGGCCAAGTATCCCAAGGCGGTCGCCTCGCTCACGCGGGACCAGGAGCACCTGTACAGCCATTTTGATTTTCCGGCCGAGCATTGGAAACATATCCGTTCGACGAACGTGATCGAGTCTGCCTTCGCGACGGTCCGGTTACGACAGCGCGTGACCAAGGGAGCGGGCTCGCGGAGCAAAGGGCTGACGATGGCGTTCAAGCTGTTGGAGATGGCGCAGCAACGTTGGCGGAAACTCAACGCTCCAGAACTTCTCCCCCTGGTGTTGGCAGGAGAACAATTCAAAGATGGTATGCAGGAAACTGACAAAGAGAACACGGATCGGAAGGTCGCCGCTTGATCACTCACCGATCCACAACATTTGACAATACCTCCGGGGCATCTGACCACCGGGTGATCTCTTCGACCAGGGCGGCGACGAGCTAGGAGCTACCCTTTCTCCACCACATCTGTTTCTGATTGATGAACCTGATCGTGGTGTCCGGATCTTCTCTATACAGAAACGAGAACTCATACTGTTCTTGGTAGTGCGAGTAGAGCACCGTGTACGCGGTTGTTCCCTGTTCCTCTGCATACTCCGTCTCGCGCACCCGAACGATAGGATGGAACGTAGAATCTTGCGGACTCACATGAAAGGTGAGCGTGCTCTTCGTAATGCGGAAGGCGCGGTCCGAGTAACTCGGTGACACGGTTCTCCACAACCCGACGGCTCCCCCAGGTACTTCCACGCTGCGAGGCCAGGTGGCCCAAGTTATCGGGGCGCCAATCAAGATCACCGCCGCCGCCACGGCAGTGACGATCTGCATTGGTGACAGCCGGAGGCGGGGGATCATGAGTTGGGGGACGGTGACGATCTCCACCGGCTCCGCAGCGGCTTGTCTTACGGCCTCAACGTCTTTCAAGACATCATTTACGATCTCTCCTACGACGCTGCGAAGTTCTGCTTCCGACCGAGGCAACGTTAGCCCTTCCGGTAGGTGGTCATGCAGCGCCGTGACGACGTCGTGTTCGTACTCGATGGTCGGTGTGGGCGGTTCCTCCGCGGTGTCTTCACCCAAGTCGGCCGTGTCGTCGCTGTCGTGGATTGCCTTCAGCGCGTCCTGGAGCTCCTCAGGGGACTTGGGAAGCTGCTTGCGCTCGATCTGATCGTCCTGATCCTCGGGAAGCGGAGTAACGTGCTCGTCGGTCATCGCTCGCACCTCTTTTCCTACGGTTGTCCGGAGAGCGAAGCGGCTGGTCGATACAGTGGCGTCGCCTGACCGGGGGACGTAATCGGTTTTTCGGACATGACGGCTACGAAAGCCTTGGCCACGTCGGGATCGAAGTGACTACCGGATTGTTCCCCAATCCAAGCCACGGCGTCGGCGTGGGGCATCCCCGATCGATAGGGACGGTGTGATGTCAGCGCATCGTACACATCGCCTGCGGCGAGCAATCGGGCGTGAAAGTCTATTTCCTGACCCGCGATGCCGTCCGGATAACCAGTGCCGTCCCACCGTTCGTGGTGCCAGAGTACGATCGGAATCACGTCGGAGTACGCCGCGATCGGTTCCAAGATGCGTGCGCCGACCGTGACGTGGTCGCGCATGACCTGCATCTCTTCCTTGTTCAGAGCGGCGGGCTTGTCGAGGATCTCCGCGGGGATCCCGATCTTCCCGATGTCGTGCAACAGACCGCCTCGATTCAACACCTCGAGCTCCACCTCGTCCAAGCCGATATGTCTTGCGATTTTCAAGGTGATGTTGGTGACTCGTTCGGAGTGACCAGAGGTCCAGGGTGACTTGGCGTCAATCGTGCGAGCGAGCGCCGTCAATGCGCCGACGTTCAGTGCGTCGAGCTCGTCAATGAGCCGGGTGTTCGACAGCGCAACCGCAACCTGATCCGCCATTTGGCGAGCTTGGGTGAAATCCGCAGCGGAGAATGCGGGTTGCGACACGTAACCGAGCGCGATGACAGCACACAATTCTTGTTTGAGAAAGATCGGCAGTACGAGGAACGAGCTGATGCCGCCCGTGGTGAACGGCGAGATGACGAGATAGCTCCGCGATCCTGGTCCGCCGCTGATCATGAGGTGTCCTGGGTTGTTGCGCAGCTCTTGTTCTTCGTCCGCATCGATCTCGATATCGTGTCTGATCTGTTCGTCATCACGATCCGCCACGGCAACGAGTTTCCACGTCGCCTTACGTCCGCTACCCGACAGCACGCTGACGCTCAATCCATCGCACGGGAGTACGCGACGGGTGCCGGACAACACCGTGTCGATGATGTCGTCCATGTCTTTCGCGGACAATACGACCTGGTCGATATCGTGGAGAGCGGTGAGCGTGTTGAACTGGCTCTGAAGACGTCCCGCCATGGCGTTGAACGACGTGGCGAGGTCTTCAAACTCGTCGTGGCTGCTCACGGTTACCGGCGTACCGAAGTCACTCTTGGCAATGCGATGCGTTCCCTCGCGCAGGCTCAGGAGCGGCTCCATGCTTTTCTTGATCTGAAGATTGCTCGCGCCGATCACGATGAGAATCATGAGTAAGATCACGTACGGGAAGTACTGTTTGAATTCGGCAACCGGCTGGAGCACTGTAGCCTTTGACTCACTGAGGACAATCGCCCAGGCGGGGGAGCCATAAGTCGAGCGCAGGAACACCGACCTATACCCGGCAGATTGCTCTTCTCCATCAAGTACCCAATCGAAGTAACCTCGTTTCGTGACGACGTCCGCAAACGTTGGGGCGAGGGCCTCTAGCTGTCTGCGCAGCGGTGCCGAGATCGCAGCTGAGCAAAAGAGCGTCTCGCCGGTGTGGTCGAAGGCGCAGAGTTCCTTCCTGGGTGGCACTCCCGCCTTGTCTTCGCCACCGCCAATGACGTAGCCGGGTCTGACGAGCCCCCAAAGAATTCCGCTATCTGGGTCGTCTTCATCCAGCAATCGGCCGAGGAAAATCGCCGCACCGCCAGAATCCGTCTCCGTAATCACGGTTGATCCCCCGGCACTGACAAGTTGGCTGCGGGCGTCCGGTGAGCGGGGCGCCGCTGCCCGCTGGCCTAAAACGGGAGACACTCTCCCGCCCGCCGCAACAACGGCCAGCCCGTAGAATCTCTCAGATAACTGTGATTGGCGTTCTTCGGAGGCAACCGCGGCCACGCGACGGAAATCGCCGCCGAGGTCGGATGCCAGACTGGCAAGTTCGGCCTCGAGGAATACGAGTCGTTCACGGACGGAACTAACGGTTTGTCCGAGTTGCCCGTCGAGTCGCACCCGACTTTGCTTATTCAACTCGCTGGTGACACGCCAATAGGAAAGGCCGGCCAGGATGAGGATGGGGACGATCGCGCACACGAAAAACAGGAGAAAAATGTGGCGCGCCACGCGGGTCTTGAGAAAACTCCAGTCCATCCTCATGGTGCCACCAATTTAGTACTTTACCGCGAGACCGATAAACCCACCGTCGTTCGCCCGGACGATGTCGTCCCTGCTGGCCTTTGCAGTCAGGGCGGCGACGCTCTTCCCGTCTTCCCCCAAGCTGTACAGATCGTATGTCGAGTTGATGGGGACCAAGAACCGGTCTTTCCTCGCCCCCTTTGGCGGGCCCTTTCCCTTTTGATCGACGTCGAATTTGAGGTATTGGTAGGGTTGCCCCCACGGGTCGACCAGCGACGAGCGGTCGATTGCGGCGAGGGTCTCGGGGAGCCCTTTGCCCCCTGCCTCATACGAGGCGACGTCGGTTTGGAGCGCGCTGATGTCGCCGATAGCCCTGGCGATTCTGGCATTGTCCAATACGTTCTGGAACATCGGCAGCGCGATGGCGAGGATGGTCCCAATAATCGCAAGGACGATCAGCATCTCGATCATCGTGAACCCGATGCGCGGGATGGGACGATTCCAGAGAGCCTCCCTCGGTCTAGTCCCGAAGAGGCCGTATCTCGTCTCACTCGTTCTGAACGGCGAACCGCCAAGCCACATGACCAGACCGTTTCGCTCCCTCACTCGGCAAACGGGCTCCTGACGAACGGCCGGTGCCGGCGTTGAGGTGTTCAGGGGTCGTCCGAGCGTGGCACAGGTCTGGCCAAACAGCGAGGGAGGCACAACTCTCCCACCGGTGGCGCATATCCAGCGGTTCCGGAACCCCAAAGTATCCTCGGCCAGTGTAGCCCCGCTTGGGGCGAATTGCAACGTATCCTGCTGATTTGTAGACGTTTAGGCCCAGCCAGCCCGTCCGCTGGGCCCACGTGTATCGCCCCAGGGTTCTTGGACAGTGATTTGAAGGTAATCATTTCTACGCAGCCGCGTCCAGGCCGACGAAGTCGCGTCGCACTTGAGCCGGGCTGCGATAGTCGTACTTCTCCAGCATCCACTGCTCGTTGTACGTCCGCTTGAACTCGAGCAAGGCCAGGCGGAGCTCCTCGATCGTCTCGAAGCTCCGTACCCACAAGACGTTTTCCTTCAGCGTGCGGATGAAGCGCTCAGCGACACCGTTGCCTTCGGGCTCCCGCACGAAGCTCGGAGAGCTTTCGATGCCGAAGAACGCGACCTCCTGTTGGAAATCGTCGGCCAAATAGTTCGACCCGTGGTCGTGACGCAGCCGCAGCCCGCGGGCCACGCCTTCGCCGATGCCCCCGAAGCGTTCCCGGATGCCCTGGCGAATCGGCTCCAGGGCCTCGAAGCGGTTCCCGCGCTTGGCGGCATGGAGCCCGATGCACTCGGTCGCGCAGTGATCGACGGCCACGAAGACGAAGGCTGCCCCCTCGGCGACGGTCACGGTGGCCGTCATGTCCGTGCCCCACATCACGTCGGGCGCCTCGGTGGTGATGGTCCCGTCGTGCGCCTTTGGCCCGTGCGCGTGGCCCGCGCGCTGCGGGGCCTGGAGGCCGGACTCCCGCATCAACCGCCGCACCCGTTCCTGCGAGGTCCGAATCCCGTCGACCCGCAGCTTCGCCCAGGCCTTCCGGTACCCCTCGCCATGAAACGGCGAGGCTTCGAGCACCCGGCGAATGTGGGCCACCAGGACGTCGTCCGGGGCAGCGCCGATCGGCCCGCGGCGACGACACGGCGCAGGGGACCGTGTCGCCTGCCGCCGCGCATACACACTGGAGCGGGCGCGGTGCCACACGCGGCAGACCCGCTGCACGCCATACGCCCGACGGGTGGAGATCGACTGGGCGCCACTCATCGCGTCGACCTCCGCCGGGCCAAAGGGCCGCCGGCCTCCAGCTGATCCACCTTCGCGTACAGTAACTCGGTCTCCATCAGCAGCTCGCCGATCTTGGCCTGCAGCCGACGATGGTCTTCGTCCCGAGCATCCGGTGCGCGGCTCTTTAGGCCCGCCTGCCCCGCAGCCAGAAACTGAGCCCGCCAGTGCGACGCCCGCGCCGCCGTGATCCCCACCGCCCGCGACACCGACTCGAGATCCTCCCCGCGCAACAGACGCAGCACCACCTCACGCTTCCGCCCGGCCGAGAACCGACCCCCACGGCCGCGCCCGGCGGCCGCGCCGGTCGCCACCGATTCCTCAACGTGCTTCCTCATCTCGACACTCCTCCTGCGAGAACTCTCTCGCAATCAAGTGTCCAAGAAAACCCTAGGGCGCAGGACGACGACTGAACTCGAACCCTATCTGCGTGACTTTGATCCCGCAGTGGCCGGGCGTGTCGCCGAGGCACTCACCAGCCAGACCGGCAGCACACACACTCCCCAACCGGTTCTCCTCCCCGGACTTCCGGTCCCGACGCGGGATGAGATTTCGACGCTTGACGCAACGCGTGCAGTCCTTCACATGCACGGTGGCGGCATAATCGAGTTGCATTTGCTCGGATCCGAAGCACCGACCAACGCGGCACGTTTCGTCCGATTGGCAAGGTCCGGCTACTTTGACGGTCTGACTTTCCATCGAGTGGTTCCCAATTTCGTGATTCAAGGCGGGAGTCCAGGAGCGAACGAATACGCGGGAGATGGACCTTACACGAGGGACGAACTCACCGCGCGCCCACATCTCCGCGGTACCGTGGGAATCTCCACCCGCGGTCGCGACACGGGCGATGCGCAAATCTTCGTCAATTTGGTAGACAACGTCCGACTCGATCACAACTACACGATTTTTGCGGAGGTCAGCGCCGGCATGGATGTCGTGGACGCGGTGCTCGAAGGCGGCACCATCGAACGGATCACTTTGCACGGGCAATGAGTCGCCAGAACCGGAACGCTGCTGCCCCAGATCGGAGATGACCAAGTGTCCCCACGCCTAATCACCTTTGGGTTGTTCGCCGTATTGCTCTCGGTGGGTTGCCGAGCCGACCAAGATCGGGTTACGGCGTTTGTCGGCGCGAGGCTCATAGACGGCACCGGTGCCCCGCCGATCGACAATGGTGTGATCCTCGTTCGGGCAGGGCGCATCCTAGCCGTCGGCCCCGCCGGTTCCATCGACCTTCCGGCCGACAGGCTACGAATCGATGTAAGCGGCAAGACGATCATCCCCGGCCTGATCAACACGCACGGCCACGTCGGCGACGTCGTTGGCATGCAGACCGGTCAGTATTCGGAAGAGAACGTATTGCGTCAGCTAGCACTCAACGCGCGTTACGGCGTGACGACCGTCAACAGCCTTGGTGGAGACCAGGAACCCGGGCTAAGAGTACGAGACACGCAAAACGTGCCAACGCTCGATCGATCCAGGCTGTATTTGGCGGGAGCGGTAGTGACGGGTGACACCCCCGACGAGGCGGTTGCGATGGTCGACGAAAACGCCGAGATGGGCGTCGACTTCATCAAGATACGGGTCGACGACAACCTGGGCACGAGCACCAAGATGACACCAGCGGTTTATCAAGCAGTCATCGGCCGGGCACACGAGCACGGCCTTCGCGTCGCATCGCACCTCTACTATTTGGACGATGCAAAATCCCTCCTCAACGCCGGGACGAACTTCGTCGCCCACAGCGTGAGAGATCAGCAGGTCGACGAAGCCTTGATCAATCTCCTGGTCGAAAAAGATGTCTGCTACAGCCCGACGCTTACACGCGAAATTTCCACGTTCGTGTACGAAAACGAACCGAGCTTCTTCGCCGATCCGTTCTTCCTTGCGGAAGCGGATCCCGACGTGTTGAAACAGCTCCGCAATCCGGAACGCCAAGAGGGGGTACGAACAAGCCGAAGTGCTCAGGCCTACAAGGGCGCACTCGAGGTAGCCATGCGTAACCTCCGCCCCCTCGTCGACGGCGGCGTAAGGATCGCCTTCGGCACCGACGCCGGCCCGCGTGCGCGGTTCCAGGGGTACTTCGAACATATGGAGCTGACGCTGATGGCGGAGGCCGGCCTCGCCCCAATGGAGATCATCGTGTCCGCAACCGGAAACGCGGCGGCGTGCCTCGGCTTGGAAGATGTGGGAACGCTCGAAGAGGGGAAATGGGCCGACTTCGTGGTGTTGACCGACAACCCGCTGGATGACATCAACAACTCACGCACCATCGAATCGGTGTGGATTGCGGGGAATCGGGTGCCGGAAAAGGAATGGTCAAGTCCCGAGTTGTGTGTAAAAGTATTTGAGCAAGCTCCTCGGCACGTTCATCACGCTGCTTGATGCACCTCCTGGTTCTCGAGTAACGACACGTCGACATACCGCCGCTCACCCCAGATTGTAGTCACCTTCAACGCCACCGCAGTGATCAATCGCAATGCGCTCGCCCGATCGGGAAACGCACCGACCGCCTTGGTGCGCCGTTTGATTTCGCCGTGCAACCGCTCGAGCCCGTTCGTCGTGCGAAGCTTCTTCCAGTGCGACGGCGGAAACGCATAGAACGTGGTCGCCCCCGCAAACCCGCTCGTCAGACAGGCCATGGCTTCGGGGAGTTGCTTGCTCCACCGGGTCTGCAGCCGAGCTAGCTGCTTCCGCGCATCGCCCAGACTCGAAGCCCGAAACACGCTGGCCACCTCGCGGGCGAGGCGTTTCCGCAGCCGCTGCGGGGCTTTCGTCAACACGTTCCGTTGCAGGTGCACCGTACAGCGTTGCCGCTTGGCCTCCGGAAGCCACCGTCGCACGGCGGCCGCCAGGCCCGCGTGCTGATCCGCAATCACTAACTGCACCCCCGTGAGGCCGCGGTCGGTCAGCTGCTGCAACAACTCGGACCAACTCGCCTCCGACTCCTCTGCCGCCACCGACACGCCGAGCAGCTGCCGGTGACCATCCGGTCCCACGGCATACGCCACCAGCGCCGAGACGTTTTCGACCTTTCGCGCCCACCGCGCGTCCACAAACGTGGCGTCCAGGTACAGATAGGGATGCTCGCCATCGATCGGTGCCCGCTGCAGCGCCTCCACCTCGGCATCCAGCCGCTTGGCCACCCGGCTGACGGTCGAGCGCGACACCCGCTCTCCGAGCAACGCCTCCGTGAGCTCGCCCGCCTTTCGGTGCGACACACCGTTCACGTACGCACTGGCCAAGAGGTCGTCGATCTCCGCCGTCCGACGCTGGTAGCGGCCCAGCACCTCGCCCGTGGATCCACTCTCCCGTGAGCGCGGCACCGTCACGTCGATCTGGCCGAGGCTCGTCAACAAGCGGCGGGTGTACGCGCCATTGCGGCGATCGCGACGGCCCGCGACGCGCGCGTACCACTCCGCTCCCACCAACGCTTCCAACTCCGCTTCCAAGAACAGCTCCAGACTCGCCCGGATCGCACCGCGGAACATCGCTCGCAAATCCTGACGCACGGCCTCTTGCGCCACCGGTACCATTTCGCCAACGTCCTGCATAGAGGAAGCTCCTTTTCTTGATCACTGCGTTCACAGCGATCGGATTCTCGGGTTGTTACTTCTCCCGAGGAGCTTCCTCTTTTTCTTCCACCCCGTCCAGAGGTCCGTGTCTCTCACCTCTGAATCAGACTTCAGCTTCTACACAAATTTAGGGACACTACCAAAGGAATAGGGTGTAGGGTGTAGGGTGTAGGGTGTAGGGTGTAGGGTGTAGGGTGTAGGGTGTAGGGTGTAGGGTGTAGGGTGTAGGGTGTAGGGTGTAGGGTGTACGGTGTACGGTGTACGGTGTACGGTGTACGGTGTACGCTGGGAGTATCAGGAATTTTGTGTTTGTGAGCCATACTATGTACCTGCACTTTGGAGGCACGTATGGCGCGACACAAACGGTCGATCCCCCCGGAGTTGGTGGACCAACTGCTCGATGGCATCGACCCCCAGAAGGTCTTTGAATCAGACGGGCTCGTTGACGAGCTGAAGCGGGCGTTGGCTGAGCGGATTCTGGACGCCGAGATGGACGTGCATCTGGGCGGTGAGGAGGAGCACGCTCGAGGGAACCACCGTAACGGCCACAGCAAGAAGACGGTCCTGACCGACTCGAGCGCTCTCGAACTTTCAATTCCCCGCGACCGTCATGGCCGGTTTGCGCCCCAATTCATCGAGAAGTACCGACGTCGGTTCCCCGGCTTCGACGAGAAGATCATCGCGTTGTACGCCCGCGGCATGAGTACGCGCGACATCCAAGCTCACGTCCGGGAACTCTATGGCTTGGAGATTTCTCCCGACCTGGTCTCCGCGGTCACCGATTCGGTACTTGACGAGGTCAAGGCGTGGCAGAGCCGGCCGCTGGAGAGCGTCTACGCCGTTGTCTATTTCGACGCGCTGCGCGTGAAGATCCGCGACGAGGGGACGGTGCGCAACAAGGCCGTCTATCTGGCGATCGGCATTCGGTGTTCGGGCTACAAGGAGATCCTGGGGCTGTGGATCGAGCAGACCGAGGGCGCGAAGTTCTGGCTCAAGGTCATGACGGAGCTGCGCACCCGTGGCACCCAGGACATCCTGGTAGCCGTCGTGGACGGACTCCGAGGCTTTCCGGAGGCCATCGAGTCGGTGTTCCCCAACGCTCGCGTCCAGACGTGCATCGTGCACCTGATTCGCCACTCCCTGCAGTTTGCCGGGTGGAAGGAGCGCAAACCGCTAGCGGCAGCCCTCAAACAGATCTACCGCGCCGACACCGCGGAGGCGGCCCTTCACCAACTCGAGGAATTCGAGCAGGGCCCCTGGGGTCGCAAGTATCCGACCGTCGCGCAGAGTTGGCGGCGGCAATGGGAGCAGGTGATTCCGTTTCTTGCATTCGCCCCTGAGATCCGGAAGATCATCTACACGACCAACGCGATCGAGAGTCTACACAGCCAGGTCCGCAAGTCGGTACGCACCCGCGGGCACTTCCCTAGCGATCAAGCCGCTACGAAGCTAATCTGGCTCGTATTACGAAACATCGAAGCTACGTGGAAACGCCCACCGGTATCATGGGCGAAAGCTCGAAGCCAGTTCGCCATACTTTTCGGCGACCGTTTCAAGATTACTGACTGATGGAGAGGCTCACACACAAAATTTCCTACACGCCCTGTACGCTTCCGACACCCTACACCCTACACCCTACACCCTACAACCTACAACCTACAACCTACTCATACCGCAACGCTACCATCGGGTCCACCCGGGCCGCGCGCCGCGCCGGAACACCCGGGGTTGGGGTGAGTGGGCCTGCTCCCCGCTCCCCGCTCCTTTTACTCGTGCCCCAGCGCCCTGATGGGATCCATCCGGGCGGCCCGGCGAGCGGGCCACAAACCAAAGAACACGCCTATGGCGCCACTGACGAGAAACGCGACAAGCACCGAGTTGGCGGACACCATTGTATTCCACCCTTGGAAGCGCGACAGCGATATCGCGGCGGCCGACCCGGCAAGCACACCGATCGTACCACCGACGACGCACAGCGTAACGGCTTCCACGAGAAACTGCATCAAGATGGTTCGGCGTTTCGCTCCAAGTGCCTTGCGGATGCCGATCTCCCGCGTCCGCTCGGTGACCGACACCAGCATGATGTTCATGATGCCGATGCCACCGACCAAGAGGCTCACCGCCGCAATGCCCGCCAACAGGAACGTGAACGTCTGGGTCGTTTCCTGCTGCGCGGAGAGATACTCCGTGCGATCGCGGATCTGGAAATCGTTGGTCGCACCGGGCTGGATGCCGTGTTCGCGCCGCATTACTCCCTCGATACCGATCATGGCCACGGCCATCGAGTCCGGATCCATGACCTGGACGGTGATCGCGCGGAGCCGGTCGGTGCCGAATACACGGAACCGTCCAGTTTGCAAAGGAATGAGAACCTGCTCGTCGGGATTGTTGTGGCCCTGCGCACCTTTCTCACTCACAAGGCCAATGATCTCGAACGGAATGCCGCGGATCGAGAGTTGCTGGCCAATCATTGCGGAGCCGTTGCCACCCAACATCTCGGGCACCGCGCTCCCCAGGGCGACGACGCGCCTACGGGCCGCGTTGTCGGCTTCCGTGAACATCCTTCCCGCGACGATGTGCTGATTCTGAACGTCGAGGTATGCCGGATTCGAGGCCATCACCCTGACGTTGGCGTTCCGGTTACCGTATTCCAGCTGTTGGTTCCGAGCGAGTTCCGGGACCACCGCCTTGATGGCGTACCCATCTCTTTCCAAGGCTTCGGCATCGTCCATGGTGACGCTGACACGGTCGCCCCTGGCAACGCCGTGCATCCAGGATTGGCCCGGGTAGACGGACAGCAGATCGGTTCCAAGCCTCTGGATCTGCTCTTCCACGGCTGCTTTGGCTCCCGTACCCAACGCCACCATGGTGATCACCGCGCCAACGCCGATGACCATACCCAGCATCGTGAGAAACGAGCGAAGCGGATTCGCTTTGATCGAGCCGAAGGCGACCCTGATCGTTTCCATACCGTTGGCCTCCTTTAGCGTTGGCCACCCTGGGGACCCTGCGCCGCACCGACGGCCGTCAAAACCACCAGCGAGTCGGATGCGGTCAGGTCGCCCGCCAATACCTCATGATAGTCTAAGTCCGTCAAACCGGTCCGAACAGGTATCGGTGTCGGAACGCCGTCACGCAGCGCAAACACGATGAAGTCGCCTCCGAACTGGAAGCGGGATTCGGCGTCGCTCTCGCCGTTTCCGTTCATGGTGCCGTTACCCATCGCAAATCCTTGTCGGGCGTCGCTGAGTTGGGCTTCAACGGTTTCGATATCCAACCCGAGTACACCTGCAGCGGAGGCAAAATCGTTGCTGGTTCGCAGGGCCGCGTCGGGAACGGCCAGCACCCCCCGGCGAGATGCCATGTGAATCTCGACCTCCGAGTTCATGCCCGGCCGCAGCAGCCCGTCTTCGTTTGGGATCCGGATGAGCACCGGAAACATCGTGACATTCTGCTCGGTGACGGCTTGGGGCTCGATCTTCAGCACGCGCCCCTGGAACGGCTGGTTGGGGTACGCATCCACCCGGATGTTGACGGACAGGTCGGGGCTGATCTTCCCGATGTCCGTCTCATCGACCAGCGTGCGCACCTGCACGGTATCCAGATTGGCCATGAGGAGGAGCACTTGGCCACCGCTCACTCCGCTGGTGGCCGACTGGATGACCGATCCCACCTCCACGTTACGCTCCAGAATGATTCCGGTGGTAGGCGCCCGCACTTCCGTGTCTTCAAACGCGATCATCGCGTCTTCTTTGGAACGCTCCGCCCGGACTAATGACGCGGTGGCGTTGGCCTGGCCCAGCCGCGCATCGTCGAATTCTTGCTCGGTGATGGACTGCGTTTCGTAGAGCGCCCGAGCGCGACGTAGTTGAGCCTCGGCGTTGCTGAGTTGGGCTTGGGCCACCTCCAGATCCGCCTCGGCCTGGGTCAACGCGTTGCGGGGAATGCGCTGGTCTACTCTGATGAGCAACTGACCGCGGGTTACCTCATCTCCCGTTTCGGCCCTGACATCCAGGATCTCACCGGACGCCTTCGATTTGACCTCGACGATGAGGATGGGCTCCATCGAACCCGCGGCACTCGCCGAGATCGTAATGTCCCGATGCGACACCGGGACGAGTTGGAAGATTGGTATCTCGGCCTGCTCCGCACATCCGACCACGGCCAAGAATACAGCAGCAAAAACTCTATTCATGTTGCGAGCTCTTCAGTCAGACAGTCAATCGACCGGACCGCGAGATTGGCTCGCCGTCCGACGGCTTATTGCTCGATGCGGGCCACCTCGAAGGGCGCCGACACGCTATTGAACGCACTGAATACGCCCAGCCCGTTGCGGATGTTGCTTGGCGGCTCGTTCAGGTCGCGCGAGTCCTGGGTCCGGTTCTCGTATAGCTGATTGTACTCCTGGTTGACCCGATAGACCTTGGCCTGGTGGGGACCCAAGGTCTCCAACAGCAGGAGCCTCAGGATGAAGAAGTTATCCAACGTGGGTTCAGAGATAAAGCGAAACCGCCCGATCCGTGCCAGGATCTGTTCCGGGAAAATCGACTCCGCGTCATCCTCCAGTCCTTCCACAACCACGAAATGTAGGAGGTCACCGGGGTTGTCCCAAGTAACGGCAACCTGCGACTCGTCGGGGTTGAAGCCGCCCCCGCCCCCGCGACCTCGACCGCCCCCTCCGAACCCCAGGTTGGGCGCGAAGAGGGTATCCGCGTCAATGGCAACGCCCAGCGGCGGAGCCGGTACCACAGTCTCCCCCCAGGCCACCGTGCCGAAGTACTCCACCTCGAGCCGGAACTCGTCCCCGTCTGCTACGACCAGGTCGGTCCCCAGATATTCGTATCGCCCATCTTCCCCTGTGGGAGTCAGAGGGTAGGTCACGGCATCCTTGATGAGACGTACCGTGGCATCGTCGATCGTCGGAGCGCTTTCCGGACCACCGCCGAGGAGCACCGTTTGGGTCAGACGGATATCCTGCACCGGCTCGCCCGCAAAGAGGAACGCCTCGATCACAACCTGGTCGCTGTCACTCGGGTCAAAGGCCGCGTCACATCCTACGAGCATCGTCCCGATGGTTGCCAGGCCGACCATGTATCGCTGAGTCATGATGATCACCTTTCGCCGTTAGCAGGGTGCTGAAAAAAGGGCGATGCGGCGGTAGCCGAGGGGAGCGGGCTGAGGACGCCGGGACGCCGGGGCGCCCGGCCGGGACATAAGCCACCGATCCAGCACGGGTGCCGTATGGTGGGTCCCGGACTGAGCGCCCCGGCGTCCAACGCGTCCGGCGCTCGCTCCCCTCGGCTACCGCCGCCGTGTGCCTTCTTCAGCACCCGGTTAAAACTCGAACCGGAGGGAGAGGTTCGGCGTGACACCCAAGTACGTCACGTCGGTGACCAAAAGCGGCGACTCCGTCAGCTCGAACTCGCGATACCACACGTTGTTTCGGTTGTACGCATTGAACACCGACAACCCGAGGTCGCCCGCCCACGTACCCAGCTCGAAGCGATAATGCACGGCGAGGTCGAGCCGGTGGTACGCCGGCAACCGCAGCGAGTTCTTGTCGCTCACGTGGATGTAGGTCTGCTGCGTACCATCGAGCAGCTCGATGGCGTACTCCGATTCGGGAGCCGTGTAGGGTTTGCCGGAAGCAAGAGCCCAGGTTCCCGAGAGATTCCACCGACCCAGGGATACGCTCGACACGGCTTTGAATTCGTGCGTCTGGTCGTGCAGCGCTGGGAAGGGCTCGCCGTTGTTGAGATCCGGGAAGGTGTGCTCTACCCGGGCGAGCGTGTAACTCGCCCACCCTGTGAGCACCCCCGCCTTCTTTTGCGCAAGGATCTCGAGGCCCTTCGCGACACCGCGGCCCTTGAAGAACAGATCTTGGGGACCCGAGCGCGGGCCCCGCTGAAACCGCAGCGAGAACTCGGAAAGGCCATCCAAATTCTTGTGATAGAACTCGGCGTCGAGTAGGTACTCGTCGGTCTCGTAGCTCAAACCGCCGACCAGGTGCCGCGAGCTTTGCACATCGACCAAATCACCGTCGGCCAGTAACCAAAAGTCGCGCGAGCCTTCGGTGACGTTCTCGTTGACGACGCGATTCACGAACTGGTGATACTGCCCGTACGCGCCCTTGACGGTGATACGGTCGGTGAGACGGAACGAAGCTGATGCACGGGGTTCGAGGTACGTTCTGTCGGTGTTGTCGTAGTACGCCGCGCGCCCACCCACGGTCAGCGCGAGACTCGACCCGATCGACCAGGTGTCTTGAACGTATCCGGCAACTCGTAATCCCTGTTGATCTCTATCCAAGACCGTCGTTGTATCGTCGCGCAAGAAGATGTAGTCCACATTCGATCTCGTCACCCATGCACCAAAATCCACTTTGTGGTCGCGCAACACATGCCATTCGTTGTCGAGCCTCAGGGTCAGATCGGTTACCCGGTTGTCTTCGCTACTACGAAAGTTGCGTGACTGCAACACGGAGTCTGCATCCGCGTCCCGCACTTCAATCGCCGTGCGCCGCCCGTAGTCACTGAAGTACTCGGAATAAGCCACCAAGGCGTTCGAGTACAGCCTGGCCCCCCACTGTCTCGCCCATTTGCCGCTTACACCCTTATTGCCCCAATCCGTCAAATCGGTGATGTCGTTATTCACCGCCCTGGTCGGCTGGGTACCCTGAGTCGGGAGGGTTTGGTTCTGAAGACGGGACTTGTCCAAATAGTCTTGGCCGTTGTATACGCTCAACGACACCACGTCGCTAGCCGACGGCCGATACGTCGCCTTGCCGTTGAGATCGTAAAAGTAAAAATCGGGACTCGTCGTCGAGACGTTGGCGTCTTGGCCGAAGCGGCCACCGAACCTTCCCCCAGCCTGGCGAGGAGCCGCCGTGTTGCCCACACCGATCGATTCGTCTTCACCGTTGAACATGTCGAAGATGCTGTTGTACAACCCGGTTTGCAGCACATCGGTGTACGACCGCCTCGCCGAAAACATGATCGAGCCCTTGCCGAACAACGGAACCTGAGCCGAAGTTTGCGCGCTCAGCAAGTTGGCGCCCATGCTGACGTGGGCACGGTTTGGATCTCCCGTCTTACCCGTCATGTCCACCACGCTCGACACGCGGCCTCCGTACAGCGCCGGAAACCCTCCCTTGTACACCTGCACGTCCTTGATCGCATCCGCATTGAATGCACTAAAGAACCCGAAGAAGTGGTCGACGTGATAGACGGTCATGCCATCGAGCAACACCAAGTTTTGATCCGGCGTTCCGCCTCGCACGTAAAGTCCGGAAGAGCTCTCATTCGTGCCGCTGATGCCGGGCAGAAGCTGCAGCGAGCGGAAAATGTCCACTTCTCCTACACTGGGGAGGATCGCCATGTCGCGCGGCGAAGCCGTCACTCGACTCACGCCATCGGTGGTACGCATGATGCGGTAGTCCTCGGCAACCACGGTAATGGTCTCGAGTTCGAACGGAATGGGTGACATGTCGACGACGATCCGATCTTCTGACAACGCTGGACCCACCTCGACATCGCTTACGGTGAACCCAACCGAAGCCACGCGCATGACGAAGGACCCGGCGGGTGCCCCCACGAGCACGAAATAACCGTCCCGGTTGGAGGCCGTGCGGAGATTGGTCCCCGGAATCGCAATGACCGCGTACGGCAGCGTTTCACCCGTCGTAGAGTCCCGGACGATTCCTTGCACCGTTCGCGTCTCTTGTGCCGCGATCGACCCCACGAACCCCACCGTCAAAACCACGGGCAACACCATGGCCGCCCTGAACGTAGATCTTATCATCGATTCGGACCTCCGGTATGCTACGTCGGGTTTCACTGAACACAGTGCCGACTCCATTGCGGTCGGTCGGCTCTTGCAGGACGGCGTTACGAGTTAGACAGTCGATACCCGCCCGATGTTAGGCAGGGGGCCAAACCGGGGATTCCATGCGGACGGCGCGATCTACGCGGACCAATTGCCCATCTCGCCGGATCGGGCTAACACTCTGAGCTGGCAGAATGTCCTTGATACGAGGCACGTCGAAAGCGGACGACGGAACCCCCGATGCGACCTTGGTCGATCGGGCCCGTCGAGGGCATCCCGAGGCGTTCGAGGCCCTCGTTCGCCGCCCCTTCAGGAAGGCGTATACCGTTGCCCTAGCGGTACTTAGCAATGGATGCATGATATGGGAGGTGAGCAGTGAGAGGGAAGAAGGGAGAAGTGAGAAGTGAGAAGGGAGAAGTGAGAGGTGAGAAGTAAGAGGGCCGCCCTCCCCCCCCAATGGGGTGAGGATGGGTGGCCTTCTCACTTCTGCCTTCTCCCTTCTCCCTTCTCACTCAAGCAGTCGAATTTTGGTAATGCGTCCGTCCGGACCCACCGCCCATCCGGCTGTCGGACCGGCGAATCCCACCGCCCAGTAGTTCAGCGTATCGAGACCGCTCCAGCTCAGCCCGTCGTCGAGCGAGTACGCGGCTCCCTTCGGGCCAACCGCAACCAACGTCCCCCCGCGTGTGCCTGGGACATACGAGGCGCCGTACACCGCACCGGGAAACGCCATCCTGCCGCCCACCATCCACGTAGCCCCGCCATCAGCAGTCGACGCCACGTTTTGCGTGTAGCTAACGGTATCGGCGAGGTCGCCACCCAGCGCAACTCCGTGCATGTCGTCTCGAAAGACCAAAGAGAGAATCCCCGAGGAACCGCTGCCGCTTACCACCGGAGTCTCGACCGCCGACCATGTGGCCCCGCGGTCTGTCGTCGTGATGACCCGAGCGGTGTCCCCCGCCCCGGTGCCGATCGACGCCGTGTTTTCCCCGTGAGTCACCACGCACGTCCCACTCGCCGCAAAGCCGCCCTCGCTGCCTTTGGCGGGCGGAACGGCATCGCTCGGCACGGGGATCCAGTTTGCTCCTCCGTCGGTGGTGCCAATGATGATCAGCCGGCCGTCGACCGCATCGCTGAACGCGACCCCCGTGGCAGGGTCCCAGAAATCCATGCAATCGAAAAACGCCTCGGCGATTTCGCTGGTGAATTGAAGCGTCCAGTTTCGACCCGCGTCCGTCGTCTTGTAGATCCGTGACATGTCGGCGGGCCCGGCGCTGAGAAGGTACGCCGTATTGGCGTCTACGGCGTGCACGTCTCGAAATTGGAGTGTGTCCGGCCCCGGTACGATCCCCGCCTCCCACGTCGCTCCCCCATCGACGGTTCTCGCGTAGGTGGCGCGGTGCCCGCTGACCCATACGACGTTCTCGTCAACGACGCTGACCGCCTGCAGCAGAGAGGTGGTGCCCGAGACCTGAGGGTCTAAGAAGGGACTCGGCGTGGGGAAAGACTGTTTCTTGCATCCAGCGGTCATTGCGGCAAGCGTGCAGCAAAGCACCAGCCAACGATTGGGGTACATCAAATGGCGTTGGGATCATCAGACTTGGCCGAGGCGCCCATGATGAGGCGAAAGCCGTTGGGCTCACCCGATTCATTCCGGAGAAATTTCCATTCCTTTCCCTGCTCTTTCCCGGTATCGATCGCCTCCATCATCAACAAGAACTGGCGCTTGATAGTTCGATTGGGATACCAGATGATCCCCGCTCCAATGGCACCGGCTACGAGGTGGGACACCACCGATTCTAACAGCTCCATGTTTCGGGCTCCGCGTGGACGTTGGATGGCGCAAGGTGTCGGGAGGCTCAACAATACAGAAGGCCTTGGCCCGTGACCAGTCCCGACAAGAAAGGTCCCCTAACCGGGCCTTTCCGGGGCTGGCGCTTTCCTCTATAATGGGACGTTGGAAATTGCAGCGACCCCCTCCATCGGCATCCGCAAAGGAGCTGTGCAGATGCACAAATCGTTGACGAGCGGAGCACTCGCCTTATTGCTCACCGGTCTGCTCGCAGGCCCGGCCCTCGGACAGCAAACCGGACCTCGAGTTCTCGAGGTCGGCGAAATGGCCCCGGATTTCGCGATGATCGGGTCCACACGGTACGGTACCTTGCGCAACCCCGTGAGACTCAGCGATTACAAAGGCAAGACCATCGTGCTCGCGTTTTTCTACCGAGCACGAACACGTGGCTGAACGATTCAAATGCATGCGTACCGTGATCAGTACGCCAGTCTTTTTCGCGGTGGCCGGGACATCGTGCTCATCGCCATCAGCACCGACACCCCCGAGGCCCAGCAGTCGTGGGCCAAGGACGACGAGTTTCCGTTCCTCTTTGCGAGCGATCCAGGCTCCGAAGTCGGGCAGCAGTACGGCGCCATCCGCGAGATGCAGAACGGGGAACTCATCGACAACCGAACCCTCTTTGTCATCGATGCGGAAGGCCGCATCGCTTGGCGCGCGGTGCCGTTTCGCGAGGTCGACCCGACGGCCTACGTTGAGCTCGGGGAGGCCCTGGACCGCATCGCCCCGGTGACCGAGGCGGAAATGCAGTGAGGTGGCGATAACGACCGATGGTCCGGGACTTGAACGAGGGGTTCGGCGCGTCGCCGGGCCCCTTGCCGTTTTGGCCCGCCGAATGTGACCCAAGGCTTTGCTAGCAATCCAGGGAGCTACTAGCAGGTTGCGGAAAAAGTCGGGTAATGGACGATAGCATCGCGAGCCGGAAGTTCTTATCGTAGAGGGACCTCGATGGGAGTGCCACGATGCGCGGGAACAAGACGAATCAGTCGGCGCTGTTCAGCTATATCAGTGCGGAGGATCGGGTGCCCTCCGACCATCCGTTGCGCGCCCTGCGGGCGCTGGTGGACCCGGTGTTAGCCCGGCTCTCGCCGCAGTTGGACCGGCTGTACGCGCGGCGGGGCCGGCCGTCGATTCCCCCGGAACATTTGTTACGCGCGTTATTGCTGCAGGTGGTGTATACGATCCGGAGCGAGCGGCAGCTGATGGAGCAGCTCGATTACAACATCCTGTACCGATGGTTTGTGGGGTTGAATCTGGACGACGCGGTGTGGGTGCCGACGGTCTTTACGAAGAATCGGACGCGGCTGGTCGAGGGGGGCATCGCGGATGCGTTTCTGGCCGAAGTGTTACAGGAGGCGGAGCGGCGGGCGTTGTTGTCGAATGAGCATTTCACCGTCGACGGGACCTTGCTGGACGCGTGGGCGAGTCAGAAGAGTTTTCAGCCGAAGGCCGGCACCCGCCCGCCAACGGACGATGATCCGGGGAATCCGAGCGTGACGTTTCGCCAGGAGAAACGGACGAATGCGACGCATGCGTCGCGGACGGACCCGGAGGCGCGGTTGACGCGGAAGAGTGGGGGGCAAGGCGCGCAATTGGCGTACTTGGCGAGTGTGTTGATGGATAATCGGCACGGGCTCGTGGTGGCGACCGACGTGACGCAGCCCGGCTACGAGGCGGAGTGTGCGAGTGCGCTGGCGATGGTGGGGAGCTTACCGCCGACGGCCCGGCGTCGGACGTTGGGGGCGGACAAGGGTTATGATCGGTGCGGGTTTGTCGACACGCTGCGGGCGTTGGGCTGGACGCCCCACGTCACGCCGAACGTGCACCGCACGCGGTTGCGGAGCGCGGTGGATGGCCGGACGACGCGCCATCCCAGCTATGCGATCAGTCAACGGCAGCGCAAAAAAGTGGAAGAGATCTACGGGTGGGGCAAGACGATTGGGTTGTTACGCAAACTCCGACATCGCGGGACCCCGCGGGTCGGGTGGGTGTTTACGTTCACGGCCGCGGTCTACAATCTGATGCGGATACGCACCCTGACCCTGGCCGGAGGCAGCCCCTGATGGGGCAGTGTGGGCCGCATTCGTCACGCCGACCGCACCGCGGGGGCGGTAATAGGGGACCGCACGCTGGTACACCGTCGTGTTACCCGGACAAACGCGGCCCACCATGAATTTTTCCGCAACCTGCTAGAATTCGGCAACTCCGGCCCCAAATCTGCCCGGATCGGCGCTCTTCGCAACCAACGGCGCCGGCCTCATGAGCCCCCGAACGGACACAGCATGACCGATTTGGCAGACCGTGAACTCGAACAGGACCGAGCCGTCGTTGAGCGGGTGATGAATCTGATGGCAAAGTGCCATCGCGCGATCATCCTCTACCTGCCCAACAACCCCGTCTATCACGAAGCGGTCCGCAACGTTCAGGCTGGGTTTCGCGAGCTGTGGGAGGAACTGGATGAGCTCATCCTGCACGTGAGAGAGGGGGGCTTGGAGTGGGAAGGCGAGCTCATCCTCGAGGAAGAGGCCAAGGGTGACAGCATCTCCTGGGTGCTGTTCAAGGGCGGCGTCCGAGGCATGATCCTGACCCGCGGAGCAGAAGAGGAAGAGATCGTTCGGTTCCTCGGGGCAGTTCACCAGACACGCAATCTACCGGAGGATGCCGACGACGATCTCCTGACGCTACTCTGGGGACACGATTTTCAACACATCAAATACGACTACATCGAAGTCGGCATGGACGATGTGAGCCAAATGGAGCGCACGGAACGATTCGAGTCCGCTCCTCCGCCGGTTGGCATCAAACAAGACGTCGAGCAAGAGGCCAAAAGGCCTGAGGGCATCGTCAATATCGACGACTTCGATTCGACTTTGTATTTCCTCGACGACGACGAAATCAATTATCTCAAGAGCGAAGTCGAACGAGAATACAACCAAGATCTCCGCCGGATCGTGCTCTCTGCCTTGTTCGACGTACTCGAGTTACAGCACAATCAGACGGGATATGAACAGATCGTCAACATCCTCGAAGATTTCATTCCGTATTTGCTCGGGGCAGGTGATTTTCAGTCGGTCGCCTACATCCTCCGCGAGTCACGTGTCGTCATCGAGCGGTCGGAGCGCCTGGGACCCGAGCATCGCAAACAGCTGACCACCTTCCCGCCAAAGCTCTCGGACCCCGCAGCGCTCGACCAGTTGCTGCAGACGCTCGACGAAGCCCACGTGCACCCGACCGAAGAAGATCTGGGAGAGTTGTTTCAAGAATTTACCCCCGCGGCGATGGACACCGTGCTCGCGTGGCTTCCGCGGCTCACGAACGAACGGGCCAAGGCGCTGATCGCCCGTGCGACGGATGACCTTGCCGTCTCACACCCCGAAGCCGTCGGCAAAGCCCTTGGATCAGACGATCGAGCTGTCTTGTTGGGCGCCCTGGGTCTCGTCACCCGGTTGAAGCTCACGACACGCGGACCGGAGCTGGGCAAGCTCACGTCGCACGAGGATACCGACGTTCGCCAGGCACTGGTGGACGCACTCGCCACCGTGGGAACCCCGAGCGCGTACATGCAACTCGAGCAGATGTTGGACGACGGCGACCGGGATGTGCGCATGGGGGCGGTCAAGATCCTGGGCGCAAAACGACACGGGTCGGCGCTTCCGCGCATCGAAGCGGCAATCACGGGCAAGGCGCTCCGCACCGCCGATCTGACCGAGAAGCGGGCCTTCTACGAGGCGTTCGGACTCCTCGCCGGAGAGGACGGCGTGCAACAGCTCGGCGCGATCCTCCTCGGAAAAGGGTTGCTCAAGCGCAAGGTCGATCCGGAGACTCGGGCATGCTCAGCCATGGCTCTTGGTAAGACGGGTAGTCCGAAAGCTCGCACCGTGCTGGAAAAGCTGAAAAAGGAGAAGGAGGCCATCGTACGCAACGCAGTGGACAAGGCATTAAGGGAGCTTGGGTGACGTGACGAACCCGCCGGACGCCCCCAAGGGTAGAGCGTCGATCGTCGAGACGGCGGTGGCGACGGACGCCGAGCTGCGCCAGCGCGGCAGGGTGTTTCTGGTTGCCCTCTACACCGCCTTGAAGAGCCTCAAGCTCTATCCCGTCGAGAACGAACAAGTACAAAGATCTCTCGACGAACTAACACGCACAGCAGAGAGCATCATCGAGCCAGAGGGCGAGTTAGAGGTGCGCGTTGCGGGCCAACTCATCTTTATAAACTCGACCAGACTGCGACTGGACCTGCACAACTACGCTTCGTTCAGTTATGTCCTGAACACCTTCAAACAATCAGAAGTTGGGATCATGCACGCCGCTCCGGGCGTCGATCGCCGTGAGTGGCAGATTTTCGTATCACTCATGCTATCGTTCGCCTCGCGCGACGCTACACCAAACAAGCTATTCGAGTTACGAGAAAAAATTGCCTTAGGCGGCATCACCCACATCACCCTCGACGCAACGCCAGAAAGCCAGGCGGACCTCGCGGACGAAGAGCGTCAGAAGGAAGTTGCCAAGCGCACGTACGAGCGTTCGGTAGCGATCACGAACGAACTCGCCGAGAGCGCAAGGATGGGGCGGACGGCCAGCGTCAAGAAAGTAAAGCGTGCCGTTCAGGGTATCGTGGATCAAGTGTTGAACAACGAGGTAACCCTAATTGGGCTCACGACCATCCGCGACTACGACAACTATACGTTCACCCATTCGGTCAACGTGAGCATCTTCGCAGTCTCGATGGGAAAGCGTTTGGGCTTGAGCAAGCTGCAACTCTACGACCTTGGCATGGCAGCATTTCTCCACGACGTTGGGAAGGCCCGCGTCCCCATTGAGGTGTTGAACAAGACGGACAGAGTTATTTTCGAAAGTTGTGGATTGGAGGAATGAGAAAGGCGGCGTATCCTTTCGTGTAGTCAGTTGAAACGTACACGAGATCCGGTTGTGACGACCGGAGAAAGGACACGCCACCGATGTTGAGGATAATAGAGAATGCGTCTGAGAGCAAAGGGAACGGACTGTTCGCAGACCTGGACGAGCTTGCCAGAGAGGGAGCTCGGCGGATGCTGGTGAGTGCGTTGGACGCGGAAGTGACCGAGTATGTCGAGCGATATCGGATTGAGCGAGACGGAGAGGGCCGCGCCCTGGTGGTGCGCAATGGCAAAGCCCGTCCCCGCAAGGTGACGCTGGGTGCTGGTACGGTCACGGTGACCGCGCCACGGGTGCATGACCGTCGTATGCGGGCGCAGTTCACGAGCAAGATTTTGCCTCCCTATATGCGGCGGTCGCCGAAGGTGGCGGAGGTCTTGCCGGTGTTGTATCTGCGCGGTCTGTCGACGGGAGATTTTCGCGAGGCGTTGCCGATCTTGTTGGGTGAGGACGCATCAGGCTTGTCCCCGACGACGATCACGCGATTGACGGCGGCGTGGGAGGGGGAATACCAGGCGTTTCGCCAGCGTGATCTGCGTGATCGGGAGTATGTGTACGTCTGGGTCGACGGGATCCACTTCAACATTCGCCTCGAGGCCGACCGGCTGTGTACGCTGGTGATGCTGGGCGCCCGGGCGGATGGGACGAAAGAGCTGATCGCGGTGGAGGACGGCTATCGGGAGAGCACGGAGAGCTGGTTGGCGGTGTTGCGCGATCTGAAGCGTCGGGGGATGCGGGCCCCGGTGCTGGCGATTGGGGATGGCGCGTTGGGGTTCTGGGCAGCGGTGCGGGAGGTGTGGCCGGCGACGCGGCAGCAGCGCGACTGGGTGCACCGGATGGCCAACGTGTTGGACAAGCTTCCGAAACGTTTGCAGCCGGCGGCGAAGCGGGTGTTGCGCGAGATGATGTATGCGGAGTCGCGTGCGGAGGCCGAGGCGCTGGTCGAGCGTTTCGCCACCGCGTATGCGGCCAAGTATCCCAAGGCGGTCGCCTCGCTCACGCGGGACCAGGAGCACCTGTACAGCCATTTTGATTTTCCGGCCGAGCATTGGAAACATATCCGTTCGACGAACGTGATCGAGTCTGCCTTCGCGACGGTCCGGTTACGACAGCGCGTGACCAAGGGAGCGGGCTCGCGGAGCAAAGGGCTGACGATGGCGTTCAAGCTGTTGGAGATGGCGCAGCAACGTTGGCGGAAACTCAACGCTCCAGAACTTCTCCCCCTGGTGTTGGCAGGAGAACAATTCAAAGATGGTATGCAGGAAACTGACAAAGAGAACACGGATCGGAAGGTCGCCGCTTGATCACTCACCGATCCACAACATTTGACAATACCTCAGACGGACAAGCTCACGGAGGAAGAGTGGCTTACCATGCAGCTCCACCCAACGTTGGGCGCGACAACGCTTTTCAGCTTCCGAGGGCACGGTGACATTCCCTATCGGAGCATGATTACAGCGTATGAGCACCACATGGGCATCCATCTAAAGGGTTATCCCAAGTCACAGCGAGCTCGTGAGCTGTCGGTCTTTTCCAAAATTGTCACCGTCGCAGACGTGTTCGACGCCGCCACGAGTAAGCGTGTGTACACCCACCGCGCGGTGAAACAACCTCACGAAATCCTGCAGGAGCTGCTGGACGATCACGAGCGCCTCGGTATAGACGTGGTGCTCGTGAAGGCCCTCATCAACCTATTGGGAATCTATCCGGTAGGTACCTGCGTCATCCTCGACACCTACGAGGTGGCCATGGTCCACGGGGTCAATCCCAACGCCACGCAGATCCACCGTCCGTTGATACGCATCGTATATTCGGCCGATGGAATCCGCGTGACCGACGGTCCCGTGATCGACCTCGCCGAGCCTGGAACAGATGGTTCTTACAAACGAACCATCATCAAGGTGACCGATCCGGAGAAGTACCAGGTGAATGTGGGGGATTACTACCTCTAGAATATCCAATATCCAATCTCTCATATCCAACATCCAACTGTCGCGAAACGCGACAGCAGGGGGTGCGTCTCCCAATCGCCTGCGCTCCGCCGGCGATTGCCCCTGATTACATTTGTGACCTAAGTCTGCGACAGGCCCTGGCCCATCAAGTAGCATATGCTGGCTCGGGATCCAGGGCATGCCCGCGAGGACTCCGAACCCGATCAAAACCCCTTTCGGTACGCCATCGATCGGACGAGGTATGACGGAGCCAGTCGCTGTTGAGCGGAAAGTCGACATCACTCCCGTGCGGGAGCTGATGCGGCTGATGAGCAAGTGCCAGCGGGCAATCATGCTGCACCTGCCCAACAACCCCATTTATCAAGAGGCAGAGGAGAAACTCCGTACCGCGCTGGCGGAATACTGGCGCGAAGCCGGCGAACTGCTTCTTCGGGTCCAGGACAATGGACTCTCGTGGCAGGGGCATGTCGTGCTCAAGGAGGCGAATAGAGACGACAGCATGGGTTGGATCCTGTTCAAGGACGGGATAATTGTCGTCAAGATCCTCCCCGGGGCAGAAGACGAAGAGATCATGCGATTCCTGCGTGCGATTCATAAGGCTCGAACGCTTCCGGAAGACGCCGAAGACGACGCTCGCACACTACTGTGGGCCGAAGACTTTCACACCATCAAGCTCGACTATGCCGTCATCGGCGTCGGCATGGAAGGGACCAGCCGTTTAGAGCGATCCGAGCACTTTGCGGTCTCGGCGACGCCGCTTGCTGTGCAGCGCGAAATGGCGCTGGACATCGAGAGCGTGGAAGGCATCGCCGAAGACATCGTCCGTATGGACGATATCGATTCCAGTCTTTACTTCCTCGACGCCGACGAGATTCAATATCTCGGTAACGAAATCGAACGCGAATACGGCCAAGACATGCGTAGCAACGTGCTCTCGATGTTGTTCGATGCTCTCGAGTTGGACGAGAACAACGCGGAGCGCGTGGAGATTGTCGCCGTCCTCGATGAATTCTTTCGGTACCTCTTGGGAGCGGGGGATTTTTGGGCGGTGGCGTACATCATCCGTGAAGCACGCACACTGGCTGACCGGTTCGGAGCAGAGCATCGGACTCGGCTTGCAACGTTTGCGGCCGATCTCTCCGAACCCGACACGCTCAATCACGTGCTAGAGACGTTAACCGACTCCGAGGACATGCCACCCGAAGATGACCTCGGAGAGATATTCGGCCAACTTCAACCCCAGGCGATGGAGACAGCCCTCGCCTGGCTGCCACGGATCACACATGAGCAGACGAAAAGGATTCTCGATCGTGCGACCGAGCAACTCGCGGCCGCGCATCCGGAGGCCGTCAACGAAGCGTTGACCTCCGAGGATCGAACCGTGCTCGTGGGCGCATTGGTGCTCGTGAGCCGGCTCAACATCAAGACGGGCCACTCGCCACTCGAAAAACTCACGTCGCACGTCGACGTCGACGTGCGGCAGGCGCTCGTAGATGCCCTCGCCAGGGTCGGGACGTCGGGCGCCCTCCGGCAACTCGGACGGCTACTGCAAGACACTGAACGGGGCGTGCGTATTCGTGCCGTCGAGAACCTCTCGACACAACGTCACAATGGGGCACTGCCGCACATCGAGGCTGCGGTGCTCGGCAAGGGCATCCGGTTGGCTGATCTCACGGAGAAACGAGCGTTCTTCCACGCGTACGGCCGCTTATCCGGTAATACTGCCGTGTCGCAGTTACGCAAGTTGCTCGTGAAGAGCCTATTCAGGCGCAAAGTCGACGCTGCCACTCGCGCTTGCGCCGCGATGGCACTCGGCGAGATCGGAAGTCCTGAGGCCACAGCGGCGCTCAAGGAGTCCGAGAACGACAAAGAACCGCTGGTGCGGGTCGCCGTCCACGAAGCCCTGAAGGGAGCCACCTCGTGAGTGCGCCCACCACACCGTCCGAGTCAAGACGCCCATCTCTCGCCGATGCAACCGAGGCCACCGAGACGGAACTCCGTCAGACGGGGCAGGACTTTCTGGTGGCCTTTTATGCCGCGCTGCGCAGTCTCGAGCTCTACCCGCTCGAGAACGAGCAAGCGCAAAAGTCCCTCGATGAGCTAACGAGATCGGCGAGCGTCGTTATCAACCGCGAGTCCGAGTTGGAAGTTCGGATCTCGGGTCGGTTGCTCTTCGTCAATTCGACCCGGCTGCGCCTCGACCACAAGAATTACGCGTCCTCCGCGCACGTGATCAATACGCTCAGACGATTGGAAGTCGGCGCCTTAAACGCGATGAACGGGGTCGACCGCAAGCAGTGGCAGGTGTTCATTTCGGTGCTCTTGTCCTTCGCCACTCACAAGTCGACACCAAATGTCTTCGCCGAGTTGAAAGGCAAGATGGTCCAGGCGCAGATCTCTCACATCTCGGTGGAACCACCCTCGGGCGGCAACGCAGACGTTCAGGATGAAGAGTTAGAGAAGGACGCGGCCAAGCGCACCTACGAGCGGTCCGTGGCCATCACTAAGCAATTGGCCGAAAGCACGCGGATGGGTCGCAGTGCCAGCGTCAAGGAAGTCAAGCGCGCCGTGCAGGGGATCGTGGATCAGGTGTTGAACAATGAGTTGACGCTCATGGGACTCACCACCATCCGGGACTTTGACGACTACACATTCACCCATTCCGTCAACGTGTGCCTTTTCTCCGTGGCGATCGGGAAACGCCTGGGACTGAGCAAGGCCCAACTCTATGATTTGGGGATGGCAGCGTTTTTGCACGATGTAGGGAAGTCGCGAATGCCCAAAGAGATCGTCGCCAAAACCAGCAAACTCACCGAAGATGAATGGGGGACCATGCGGCGCCACCCGTTGTTGGGTGCTATCACACTGTTTGGTTTCCGTGGATACGGCGAGATTCCCTATCGCAGCATGATTACGGCGTACGAGCACCACATGAAAAAGGATCTCACAGGATATCCAAGGGTGCTCAGATCCCGTGAGCTTTCCATCTTTTCCAAGGTCGTCATGGTGGCAGATACTTTCGACGCAGCCACCAGCCGTCGTGTATACCGAATCGGAAATCCGCTACTTCCAAATGAAATTCTACAGGAGCTGTTGGATGAGCACGCACGGCTCGGCATCGACGTCGTAATCGTCAAGGCGCTGATCAACCTACTGGGTATTTATCCTGTGGGTAGCTGCGTGATTTTGGACACCCGAGAGGTCGCCGTCGTCCACGGGGCAAACCCGAACGAAAAACACTTGAACCGGCCGTTAGTCCGAGTTGTGTACGCCGCCGACGGCAGCCGAGTCGACGAGGGACCCGTGATAGACCTCGCCGAGACCAACGGCGACGGCTCTTACAAAAAAACCATTGTCAAGGTGACCGATCCGGAGAAATATGAGCTGAATCCGGCGGATTACAGCCTGTAGATTCGAGAATCTAGCAGGTTGCGGAAAAAGTCGGGTAATGGACGATAGCATCGCGAGCCGGAAGTTCTTATCGTAGAGGGACCTCGATGGGAGTGCCACGATGCGCGGGAACAAGACGAATCAGTCGGCGCTGTTCAGCTATATCAGTGCGGAGGATCGGGTGCCCTCCGACCATCCGTTGCGCGCCCTGCGGGCGCTGGTGGACCCGGTGTTAGCCCGGCTCTCGCCGCAGTTGGACCGGCTGTACGCGCGGCGGGGCCGGCCGTCGATTCCCCCGGAACATTTGTTACGCGCGTTATTGCTGCAGGTGGTGTATACGATCCGGAGCGAGCGGCAGCTGATGGAGCAGCTCGATTACAACATCTTGTACCGATGGTTTGTGGGGTTGAATCTGGACGACGCGGTGTGGGTGCCGACGGTCTTTACGAAGAATCGGACGCGGCTGGTCGAGGGGGGCATCGCGGATGCGTTTCTGGCCGAAGTGTTACAGGAGGCGGAGCGGCGGGCGTTGTTGTCGAATGAGCATTTCACCGTCGACGGGACCTTGCTGGACGCGTGGGCGAGTCAGAAGAGTTTTCAGCCGAAGGCCGGCACCCGCCCGCCAACGGACGATGATCCGGGGAATCCGAGCGTGACGTTTCGCCAGGAGAAACGGACGAATGCGACGCATGCGTCGCGGACGGACCCGGAGGCGCGGTTGACGCGGAAGAGTGGGGGGCAAGGCGCGCAATTGGCGTACTTGGCGAGTGTGTTGATGGATAATCGGCACGGGCTCGTGGTGGCGACCGACGTGACGCAGCCCGGCTACGAGGCGGAGTGTGCGAGTGCGCTGGCGATGGTGGGGAGCTTACCGCCGACGGCCCGGCGTCGGACGTTGGGGGCGGACAAGGGTTATGATCGGTGCGGGTTTGTCGACACGCTGCGGGCGTTGGGCTGGACGCCCCACGTCACGCCGAACGTGCACCGCACGCGGTTGCGGAGCGCGGTGGATGGCCGGACGACGCGCCATCCCAGCTATGCGATCAGTCAACGGCAGCGCAAAAAAGTGGAAGAGATCTACGGGTGGGGCAAGACGATTGGGTTGTTACGCAAACTCCGACATCGCGGGACCCCGCGGGTCGGGTGGGTGTTTACGTTCACGGCCGCGGTCTACAATCTGATGCGGATACGCACCCTGACCCTGGCCGGAGGCAGCCCCTGATGGGGCAGTGTGGGCCGCATTCGTCACGCCGACCGCACCGCGGGGGCGGTAATAGGGGACCGCACGCTGGTACACCGTCGTGTTACCCGGACAAACGCGGCTCACCATGAATTTTTCCGCAACCTGCTAGATTCTTAGATTCTAGCAGGTTGCGGAAAAAGTCGGGTAATGGACGATAGCATCGCGAGCCGGAAGTTCTTATCGTAGAGGGACCTCGATGGGAGTGCCACGATGCGCGGGAACAAGACGAATCAGTCGGCGCTGTTCAGCTATATCAGTGCGGAGGATCGGGTGCCCTCCGACCATCCGTTGCGCGCCCTGCGGGCGCTGGTGGACCCGGTGTTAGCCCGGCTCTCGCCGCAGTTGGACCGGCTGTACGCGCGGCGGGGCCGGCCGTCGATTCCCCCGGAACATTTGTTACGCGCGTTATTGCTGCAGGTGGTGTATACGATCCGGAGCGAGCGGCAGCTGATGGAGCAGCTCGATTACAACATCCTGTACCGATGGTTTGTGGGGTTGAATCTGGACGACGCGGTGTGGGTGCCGACGGTCTTTACGAAGAATCGGACGCGGCTGGTCGAGGGGGGCATCGCGGATGCGTTTCTGGCCGAAGTGTTACAGGAGGCGGAGCGGCGGGCGTTGTTGTCGAATGAGCATTTCACCGTCGACGGGACCTTGCTGGACGCGTGGGCGAGTCAGAAGAGTTTTCAGCCGAAGGCCGGCACCCGCCCGCCAACGGACGATGATCCGGGGAATCCGAGCGTGACGTTTCGCCAGGAGAAACGGACGAATGCGACGCATGCGTCGCGGACGGACCCGGAGGCGCGGTTGACGCGGAAGAGTGGGGGGCAAGGCGCGCAATTGGCGTACTTGGCGAGTGTGTTGATGGATAATCGGCACGGGCTCGTGGTGGCGACCGACGTGACGCAGCCCGGCTACGAGGCGGAGTGTGCGAGTGCGCTGGCGATGGTGGGGAGCTTACCGCCGACGGCCCGGCGTCGGACGTTGGGGGCGGACAAGGGTTATGATCGGTGCGGGTTTGTCGACACGCTGCGGGCGTTGGGCTGGACGCCCCACGTCACGCCGAACGTGCACCGCACGCGGTTGCGGAGCGCGGTGGATGGCCGGACGACGCGCCATCCCAGCTATGCGATCAGTCAACGGCAGCGCAAAAAAGTGGAAGAGATCTACGGGTGGGGCAAGACGATTGGGTTGTTACGCAAACTCCGACATCGCGGGACCCCGCGGGTCGGGTGGGTGTTTACGTTCACGGCCGCGGTCTACAATCTGATGCGGATACGCACCCTGACCCTGGCCGGAGGCAGCCCCTGATGGGGCAGTGTGGGCCGCATTCGTCACGCCGACCGCACCGCGGGGGCGGTAATAGGGGACCGCACGCTGGTACACCGTCGTGTTACCCGGACAAACGCGGCTCACCATCAATTTTTCCGCAACCTGCTAGATTCGAGCACCCCCCGTATCGCCACCTCGATGTTCTGTTCCCGGCCGATCCCCGTGTAGGCCACCCTTCCCTCTTCGTCGACAATCACAATGTAGGATGTGGCGGGTGTCATGAACGCACGCACGGCTGCACCCCCCTCGTCCCAGAGCACCGGAAACGGAAGCGGATGGCGGCGCAAATGACGACCGATGGAACGGGGGTTCTGGCCCACCCCGACCGCCACGGCAAAGATGTCCATCCGATCACCGTACTTCTCGTAGGCCGCTTCCATCTGCGGCGCCAACGCTTCGCAGTTCTCACACCAAATTGCCCAGAACTCCAGCAGGACCGGTTTCTTGCCGAAGTGATCGGCCAGGTCGGTGGGTTGGCCGTCGATATCGTTGAGCCGTACCGGCTGGGCCACCGACCCTCGTGAGATACCGATCGCCTCTTGGCCCACCAACGTTCGTGCCGGCCACAGCATGCCCACGGCGATCGCCGCATACCCGGCAAGACGCAATTTCGAGATCCTCAATAGACCATCCCCACCTGAATGAAGTAGTACTCAGCCATCCCCAACATGATCAGGCCCGCCACTTTCTTGATCCAAGACATCCAACGGCCGGACTTTGGCAACATCGCCACCGACCCGGAGAACAGCCCCACCACCACCAACAACGCGGTCATGCCAAGAGAAAACACGAACAGGTAAATGAACCCGAGCGCGCCACTCTGGGTAGTGGTGACCCACGTCAGCACCACGGCGAATGCGGGCGCACCACACGGGGCGGCCACGATCCCGGACGTCGCGCCGAGCAGAAAAACCGCCGGATACGACCCCCCACCCAACCCTCCGGCCCATGCTATCAAGCGGCGCGGGGCGGCAACCGGAATGACATCCAACATCACAAGCCCGAACAGCAAGAGTAAGTTCCCGATCGCCAGGCGCGACCACGGGTTGGCGGCAACGGCCCCGAACAGCGAGCCACTGAGCCCGGCGATGAGGCCCACCATGGCATACAGCAGCGCCAACCCGGAGACGTACGAAAGCGTCAGCCCGACCGTCCGCGCGCGAGACCGACCTTCCGCGCCCGTACCCGCGAGAATCCCGGCCGTTATGGGAATCATGGGATAGATGCACGGCGTGAGGCTCGTCAAAACACCCGCCCCAAACAAGGTTGCGATCGCCAGCAGCGGCGAGCTGGTCAACGAGTCGGAGAGACTGCTCTGAAATACGACGAAATTGAACACGGCAGGCATGATACGTATCAAGGGCAAACATCGCTACCCGGTAGCAGCAGCACGACACTTCCACACGCCTAAAGCGAGCCACAGAGGACAGAGAGAAGACCCCGAGCCGCACCACCCACTCACTGTTTCTCCCCACCCCTCCGACTTTTTTTCGTTTTGCGTTGGCTACAATCCCCTGGGCGGGGTGGGGGAAAACAGCCCTCGGGGTGGTGCGGCTCGGGGGAATCCTCTGTGTCCTCTGTGGCCAAAAAACCCTCCGCTACCGTCTCGCCAATTCATCGACGGCCTCGAACAGCTGATCGAACGAGTCGATCACAAACAAGACGTCCTGCAGGTGATCAATCTCAAAGGGTTGGTTCAAGACTGCATCGAGATCGAACGGCCGTCGGTCGCACTTCGGCCCCAACGCGTTCGCCCCATCCGCCACGGAGGAGATCAAACCGCTCCCGTACAGCTTGATCGCTCCATCTTCCCGCACCAACCCGAACTCGACCGTAAACCAAAAGAGCCGAGCCATGCGGCGGACGTCGTCTTCCTCGATGACGCGGGCCGCGATCCGACCAAACTGTTGAAGAAAGTCCGCGAACACCGGATCGGCGTGTAGCGGTACGTGCCCGAAGACATCGTGAAAGATGTCGGGCTCCTCGAGGTATTCGAGCTTTTCACGCGGCCGAACGATGACGGTCGTAGGAAATCGCCGCTCGGCAAGACACGCGAAGAACTCCATTGCGGGGATGAACCCTGTGACCGGAACGGCGTTCCAACCGGTGAGGTCACCCAACATTTGGTTCACTTCGTTCAAGTCGGGCACACGGTCTCGCCGCAGCCCGATCGCGTCGGCTCCTTTGAGAAACACCCGGCTTCCGGTCTCACGAAGCTCGGCCATCCGGAGATCGTACAACTCGCTCCACACACCGTGCTGCTGCGGGGTGTACGACGCCCAGTCTTGTGTCGTAAAGTGACTCTGGTCTACTGACGGTGCGATAACCATCTCCTAGCTCCTGCGATTTGGGACAAAAAAAACCGGCCCGTGATATCACGAGCCGGTTCGGAAGAACGTCGGTACGGTACTCAGCCGCGCACACGCCTCCAACTGCGACCCGTTACGGGAAGCGCATAGTAGTATCGGGCGTAATAGTAGGCGCGATGTCTGGTCATGGCCTTCATACATACCAGCAGTGATCACGCCAGTCAAGATGCGTCAAGCAGGTCCTGACATTTGGGCTTGGGCAGAGGAGGCAGGAGAGGCAGAGGAGGCAGGCTGTCTCCCCTGCCATCCCCTGCCATCCCCTGCCTCCGCTGCCTCTCTGCCAACACATGAACCCATCGCCTCTTGCCAGGCGATCTCATTTGGCCTACATTGCAAACATCATTAGACCTGCAATGTAGACATATGACCGACAAACAATTTCTCGGCGAATTCGAACAGATGGTGCTCCTGGCCATTCTGCGGCTTGCCGATGCCGCCTACGCCGTGCCCATCCGCGATGAGATCGAGCAGCGCGCGGGCCGCAGCGTGGCGCGGGGGGCCTTGTATACCACACTCGAGCGGTTAGAGGCCAAGGGGTTCCTGTCCTCCCGTATGAGCGATCCCACGCCCGAGCGCGGAGGTCGCTCTCGCCGCTACTTCGAGGTCACCGGCGAAGGTGTGCAGTCCCTGCGCCACTCCCACGCCGCGTTACATAACTTGACCGAGGGACTCGAGTCGATGTTGGGCGACACCCGATGAACCGTTCGATTCACCCTCCCCGCTTCGCCGAAGCCGCGTTACGGATGTTCGTGCCGCACGATCGGTTTGGTGAATCGGTGCTCGGTGATCTCCAGGAAGAGTTCGCTCAAATTGCGGCGTCTCGTTCCCGGTTCGCCGCCAATCAATGGTATCGATTCCAAGCCCTTCGCCTGATCGCGATGTACACGGTCCGTCCGCTGCTACGGCTCGTGCAGCGGGATAGGAACGCACGGCCACACGCTGCCTTTCAGACGAGAAAAATGCGAGAGATTGTGGGACACATTCTGCACGACTTGCGATACGCTGTCCGAACATTGCGGAGCCGTCCGGCCTTCACGATCACGGTGGTATTGACCCTGGCGCTGGGCATTGGAGCCACCAGCGCCATCTTCAGCGTGGTCAACGGTGTGTTGCTGCGGCCCCTACCGTATCCCGAACCCAATGACCTCGTGTCAGTCAAGGGACGATTCCTTCCCGAGAGCGGGTTCGATTTCCCGCAGTTCCCGGTCGCGCCACCCGAATACGTCGACTACAAGAATCAAACGCAAACGATGGAAGGGGTCGCGGGATACTCTACCTACGGCGCCACCGTGGTCGACGGCGACGGCGACCCGGAGCGGATTCCGGCGGCTGGGGCTACGTCCAATTTGTTCACGTTGTTGCGAGCACCTGCACTCTTGGGTCGAACACTGGTCGCCGAAGACGACTTGCCCACCAGCGACGGTGTCGTCGTGTTGGGCTATTCGATATGGCAACGCCGGTTCGGTGGTGACGAGAGCATCATCGGACGGAGCATCACATTGGCCGGCCTGTCTCGCGAAGTCGTGGGCGTCATGCCGCCGGGTTTCGGCTTTCCGAATCCCAATGTTCAGCTTTGGTCGGCGCTTCGGCTCGACGAGACCCGGCGCGACAACCGCCAGAATCATTTCTTCTTCGCGTTGGCGCGTCTCGCGCCGGGCAAGACACTGAAAGACGCCGAGGTCGAGTTGGGTTCGATGATGGCCCAGTGGAGGGCCGACTTTCCCGACATTCATACGGGACACTTCCTTTTCGTGCACCCTTATGTCGACGATGTAGTGGGTAACGTGCGCACGGCATTGTGGTTACTGTTGGGAGCGGTGGCGTTCGTTCTTCTCATGGTTTGCGCCAATGTCGCCAATCTCCTCATGGCGGTTGGCGAGCAGCGACGCCAAGAGATGGCGATACGTGAAGCGCTCGGCGCAGGTCGCGGCAGAATCTTGCAACAGCTCCTCACCGAGAGCCTCACCCTCTCAGCATTGGGGGGTAGCATCGGTCTGGCCGTCGCCGTGTTAGGGACAAGGGCTGTGCTTGCGCTCGACGCGGGTACGATTCCGCGGATCGGTGAGATCCAAGTAGATGCGCGGGTATTGCTCTTCACGGGCATGCTGACTCTGGCCACCACCAGCGTGGTGTTCGGTCTCATCCCTGCTCTACAGACCGCGTCTCCCAAATTGCAGTCTGCGTTGAGGGAGGGTGGAGGTGCGACCAGCACTGGAACCCGCTTGCGGTTGCGTCGCTTGCTCGTCGTGTCCGAGATCGCACTCAGCGTGTTGTTGGTCATCAGCGCCGGTTTGATGTTGAAAAGTTTTCGCAATCTCCTGGGTGAGGATCCGGGATTCGACTCCGGCAACATCCTGGTCGCGCAGCTTTCACTGCCACCGGGCAATTACGATCCCGATCAGGCGTCCACGTTTTACACCGATTTGTTACGAGACGTCGCGACCATCCCTGGCGTCGAAAAAGCCTCAGCGATTTCACGCCTCCCCATCATGCACAGCCGAGGGGTAGAGGATTTTCGGATCAAAGGCCGCCCGCCTCCGGGCCCGGGAGAGTTTGCGTTGAATGCCGCCAACGTCTCGGCTCGCGCGGGTTACTTCGAGACCATGCGTATATCGTTGCTGCGGGGACGGTTTTTCGAGAAGACCGATCGTGCAGGAACACTGCCTGTGGCAATCGTCAATGAAGCCATGGTACGCAAGTTCTGGCCCAACGAAGATCCCTTGGGGAAACGGATCCGGTATTCGTCATGTGATACGTGTGCGTCGTGGATGACGATCGTGGGCATCGTCGGTAACGTGAAATACCAAGGACTCAGTACCGATCCGCCCCCCGTCTACTACTACTCCAACGAGCAAGCTACTGAGCACAACCGGTTCGAAACACGATTTATGAGCTTGACGGTAAAGACTGCGGGGGATCCGCTAGCCGCTGCGCCGGCGGTGCGCGCCGCCATTCGCAACCTCGATCCAAAGCTACCGGTCGTAAACCTCCAGTCGATGGCAAGCGTCGTGACAGGTTCGGTGGCACGGCCACGGTTCGTCATGACCCTGATGGGAATATTCGCGGTCGTCGCGCTGGTACTCGGTGCCGTCGGCATTTATGGTGTGATGTCGTACAGCGTGGCGCAGCGGACGAACGAGATCGGCGTCCGCATCGCTCTCGGCGCGGGTGGAGGAGAGGTCTCCCGAATGGTCGTAGGACAGGGCATGCGTGTCGCCGTGTTGGGAATCGTGGCCGGCCTGGCCGGCGCATTTGCGGTCACGCGCTGGCTCGACAGTTTACTGTTCAAGGTGAGCACGACCGATCCGTTGACCTACGCGATGGTTGCTATCTTGTTGACGGGTGTGGCGTTGATTGCCTCGTATCTTCCGGCCCGTCGCGCGACGCGGGTCGATCCGATGACGGCCATTCGCACTGAATGATGAGGTGGGTTAGTCGACTACCACCAAAAGCGAATAGCTGCTGATGTCCTGCTGTGCGAATTGGGCGCGTTCGGCCGCTTGCTCCAATATGGCGGTGTAGTTGTCTACATCGCCCCGCTCGGGGACCCAAAACCGCAGGACCTTACCCGTACGGACCAAGCCCGACACGATAACCCGACGCTGGGTCGGTCCGGCATCCGAGCTGATGACCCTGAGTTGGCCACCCCGCAAAGAATCGACGGGCCCGCCGGTCAGTGTGACGAGCAATGCACCGTCGTTCGAGTTGGGTGTGTCCAACACGACGGCCAGTAAACCGGGTCCCATGGGTTCGGGTGGCCCCGGAGGAAGATCCTCTCCATCGCAGCTTCCCAGGAACGCTAGCAGCAACGTCGCGAGCAGGTCTTTGCGCAGAAATCTCATCGAGCCCCCCTCCCCGCTCCTTCGGGATCGCCGACCGTGGGCAAGCTCCGGCCATCGGTAGAGACCGCCCCGGCCGGTACGTCATCGATACATCCTCCTGACGACGCCCCCTGACACCACTGAATCCACGCCAGCACGTCACCGAGGTTGTACGTCCCGTCGTCGTTTCCCAGCGCGTCGAGAAACCCGATCTGTAACGGACTCAATAATCCACCGACGAACAACTCCTCGGCGGCGGCGCTCAGGGCAATCGCAGGTCCGACCATCAACGTGTCGACCACCGCCAGGGGGATCAAACCGCTACCTGGAGCGGTGATGGTGATAGTGTCGATGTACAGCCCCTCCACCAACTGCGAGGCGTCTCGCGACCATTCCACCGCTGCGCCGCCGGTCCCGGACGCGCGCGTCACGGTGATCCAACCTCCTGCTCCATGGGAAGCACTCCATTGCGTGCTTCCCGACCCCACCCCAGTGATCGTCAAAGAAACCGCCGCCGCGATCAGCCGTTCTGCGCCCGCCACGGTCGTGTCAACGAGGCTCGACAGGTTCACCGACATGGCAAGCGCCTCGCCAATCGCCAGGGTGTCGACAATTGAGACCGGGCTCAATCCCGAACCTGTTGCGGTCACGGTGATGGTGTCCACGTAGGTACCGAGCGCGAGCCCGGTGGGATCACGCGACCAACGCACTGTGCCGTTTCCAGAACCGGAAGGTGTCGTGACGGTCAGCCACATCCCTCCCCCGGGAACCGCCGTCCAATTCTGCGTCGTCGCCCCCGGTCCGACGAACCGCACGTCCGCCGAGTCCACCGACGGAATCGTGCTGCCGACAGCGATCGAGTCCGCCCTGCTTTTTGGACTGACCGTCATCGCAAGTGCGATGTCGACGGTGCGAGAAAACATCCCTCGCCCGTGTGTCCCGGCCAGCATGAGTCCACTCGTCGAGTTAATGACCAGATCGAACACCGCCACGAGGGGAAGCCCGTCGTTGAACGGTGACCAGGTCGCACCGGCATCAGTCGATACGAACGCACCGAGGTCGGAGCCGATGTAAATATTGTCGGGCATGCCCGGCTCGATGAGCACCGCGTTGACCGGCACATCGGGAAGATTCCCACTGGCGTCGAGCCACGTTGCGCCACCATCCGTCGTCTTGAGCACGTGACCGGACACGCCAAAACCCGATATCACCAGAAACGCTCGGCTTGGATCCGTGTAGTCGACGGCAATATCGCGTACGAACCGCGCCGGAACACCCATTGTGATTTCCGTCCAGTTGGCTCCCCCGTCGCTGGTCCGGTGGACACGTCCTTGGCTCGTGCCAACGTAGAGAACGTCTGGATCCGATGGCGATACAGCGATGATCGATACGTGACCGCCGGCGGTGAAATCGGGACTGATCACCGTCCACAATTCGGCGCGATCCGTCGTCTTGTACACTTTGGTCGTCCCGAAATACAACGTCTCCGGAGTGGTGGGATCCATTACTAACGGGGGGATAAAAAGTGCACTCTCCGAGGTATTGATGCCGTTCACCTTCAGCGGAAAACTCGTTCCGCCATTGTCCGAACGCCGCGGCCCGGAAAAACCTCCAGCGGTGTTCCACTGGGTCTCGGCGTACATGGTGTTCGGGTCGTTGTAATCGATGGCGGTGTAGCCACCGTCCCCAAACAAGACTTGGTTCCAATCCGGCGTGCCAACGTATCCCAGCGTCCTGTTATCCTGCGTGCCACCGATCGCGATGTTGGGATCGGTGGGATGGAGCGAGATGCCAGAATAGAACTGCGTTATCGACAACGTGGTATTGAGCGTTGTCCAGGGAGGGGTCCCGGCGGCCGCGGCGTCGATTGTCTTATAGATGCCCCCGTCGTTCCCCACATACAGCACGTTCGGGTCAGAGGGGTCGAACACGAGCAGGTGCTGATCGACGTGTATCGAACCGGTTATGCCGCTGAACAACACACCGCCGTTTATCGATCGCTGGAGGCTGAGACCGCCAAAAAACACCACGTCGGCGTTTGTCGGATGCACCGCGAGTGTCATGTCGTACCAGCACTGCGAGGCGCACGACGCGCCGGTGGCAGACAATTGCGACCAGCTCGCCGCACCGTCCGTCGTCTTCCAAATGCCAAGCAACTGACCGTTCGTCGAATTTTGGACCGACGCGAAGAGTATCTGGGAATTCGAGGGTGCAATGGCGATGTTCACACGCGCGACGTTCGATCCGGCGAAACCGTTGTTCGCGTCACTCCAGGTCGCCCCGGCGTCGGTGGACTTCGAGATACGGTCGGTCCGGCGGGCCGCGTAGAGGACCTGACTAGCGGTCGGATCCATGACCAGATCGGTCACCGTACCATTCAATACTTCCGTCCAACTGCTTCCGCTGTTCGTCGAGCGATACAATCCAAAATCACTCGCGACAAGCACCGTCGTGCTTGTCGCGGACCCCGCCGTCCCGGGATCGACGACGACTCGAGCAATTCGAGCACCGCCCTGAGTGGCGCTTTCAAACGCGGTGGGCTCGAGTCGTATCCAGTTTGCGCCACCATCTACCGTGCGCAACACGCCGCAACCGTAATAACTGTCTTGTGAGAAGTGCTGCTCGCCAGTCCCGGCATACACGATGTTGGGATCGACCGGATCGATGGCGATGCTGCCGATCGCGAGCGAACACTCCTTGTCGGTCCGCGGCACCCACGTCGTTCCTCCGTTTACCGTCTTCCACACACCGCCCTGGGCCCCTCCGACGTAGATCGTGTTGGGGTCGGTCGGATGCACTGCGATCGCGGTCAGCCGGCCCGATGAGACGATGCTGCTCGGAATGCGCTCCGGACCGATTTGTTGCCAGGGTGTGGCTCTCAACGCCGGCGCTGCTGCAAACGGATCGGGCCAGGTGTCAACGAGTCCTTGCCGAGCCGCCTGCAGCGCCCCGCGGGGGATCACGGCAAAAGGATACGCCCGTTGCCGGTAGAAGAATTCCCATCGAGCGCGAGGGTTGTCCTGAGCGACTGCGCCGGTCACGCCGAGGAGTGCGGCCGCCCAAACCATCATCGCCACTCGACAGGCGACACTGCGCACCAGCGGCCCGCGGATCGTCACGCTACGGAACTCCGCATCAGCGGTCCGAGCTTCCCTCGAACTCCCGCGTCAGGCGGAACACCACCGGCTCGCTCGTACCGTGCGCTGTGGTCACTCTGATCGGATATTCCCCGGGTTGAAGGACAAAAGGCGGGACCTCTCCACTGCTCTCGGTGATTTTTGGAACCGCGACCGTGATCTGCGTACCACCATTCGTGGAGGGGCGGTTCGAGATGGTCACTGACCCCAAATGCACGACGTTGTCCGCATCCGCAAAACCGCTGCCATGAATCGTCAGATCGATCGGGTAATCCTCACCAGCCGGCCCGGAGGTTGGGTCGATCCGGTCTATGATGGGGGGGCCTGTGTTAGGGCGTGCATCCATGGATGGACCGCGGGCGCAACCGCCGGCTATCGCCAACGCGAGAAATACGGCTATGCATCGGAGGGTTTCCACACACCACCTGATTTCCAGTCTCGGACCAGACCATTGCACAATGAATAATGCTAATCTCGTCCGTCCCGGAAGCCCTATGGACCCGGAGTGAGCCTCAACCGCACGAAGAACTGAGAGCCCTGGCCCTACTCGCTCTCCGCCCACAGACGGCCACCGAAGAGCCGGACGAGTGTATGGCTGATGGCTAGGCCTAGGCCCACTCCACCGTGCATGCGGGTTGTCGACTTCTCGAGCTGCTTGAACTTCTCGAAGATGGTGTCGAGCTGATCCGGCGGGATCCCCGGCCCTTCGTCGCGGACCTCCAACACGGCGGCCTCGCGCTCCTGCCACCAACGGAGGACGACGCACGCCTGTGGTGGCGAGAATTTGATAGCGTTGGATAATAGGTTGATGATCACCTGCTCGAGGCGATCCGGATCGGCCCACACAAACATAGAGTCGTCAGATTCCTCACACTCGAGCCTCACCTCGCTCTCCTGGGCGAAGCCGTCCACGGCCCCCACGGCTCTACCCACGGCCTCCGCCACCGAAACTGGAACCAGTTCGATCGAGGCGCCCCCGCTCTGGATTTTGGAAAGATCCAGCAGGTCGTCGACCAGCCGAATGAGGCGGTCCAGGTTCCGCAGCGCGATGTCGCAGAGCTCGCCCATCGGCTCGGTGATCGTCCCGGCCGCACCCTTCACGAGCAGGCTGAGGGATGTCTTGACGGACGTGAGCGGCGTCCGCAGCTCATGACTCACGATGGAAACGAACTCGCTCTTGGCCGCCTCGGCCTCGGCCTCACGGGTAATGTCTCGGTACAGTATCAAATGGCCGAGCACCTCACCCTGCGGGTCGCGCACCGCCGCCACCGTCCGCTGGCAAACGCGCTTGTTCGGGAACTCGAATTCGACGCGGTCGCGCAATGGGGTGTCTGCACTCTCTAACGCGGCGATTTGGGCGGTGAGAGCTCCGGGGTCACCCAGAAAACGGGCAAGTGCCCGGTTGATTTGCTCGATAGGGGCACCCATCACAACCTCAGCGGGAATGCCCAGTAGCTCCACCATCGCACTGTTTACATGAGCCACGCGGCCGTCGCTGACCATGAGCGTCGCGGCATCGCTTGCATCAATCAGCGCCTCGAGCCGGCTCCGTTCCGAGGCCAGCATCGCTTGCTCCGAGGCCAGCGTCTCGCGCTGGCTTTGGATGGTGGCGAGAAGCTTCGAGTAGTGGAGTGATGTCTCGATCTGTCGCGCCAGGATGACGGCAAGCCCCAGGTCCTCATCCTGGTAAACCTTGGAGTGTTCAGCACCCAGGTTGAGCGTGCCGATCACTTCACCGTCCAAATGGAGAGGAACGATGAGCGCAGACACCCTCTTCTCGTTGTCGGTGCGAATGCCCTGCGTCCCACCGAACGCATCCACTCGGATCGCCTCCCCGGTTCGAATCGCCTGGCCGGTGAGGCCACTATCGAGGGCAAATGACTCGTTGTACGAAACGAAGCCGCCTAGCGTTGCGTCGTACAGCGTGTGCATGTAATAGTGGGCGCGGTCATCAGAGACGAGGACGACGCTGGCGCGCCGAAACTCTATCACCCGTTGCAGCTTGACGATGGCCGCCCGGAAAATCTCACCGAGATCGAAGGTGATGTTGATCAGGGACGCCAGTTCACCCACGACCTCGAGGCGCTCGGCGACCGAAACGGCATCACGGTTCGCCTTTTGCTTCACTCCGCGTCGCTCCGCTCGATTCGGGCCCTATATTGCTCGACCGCCAAGCCGAGCCGCTCCAGCTCACCCAACGCCGACAAGCTCTCCTCCGCCCCCACCGAGCGAACGCCCATCCAACGGCGTCCCAGCTGGGCGAGGAGGGCCGCGTGATCGACCAGATCGTGGGCACCAATGGACGCGGCCGTTCCTTCGAGAGAATGCGCCGCATAGTAGAAGCTCTCAGCCATTGCCGGGTCGAACCCGTCGGCGAGGGCATCAAGGGCCGAGCGCATGAGGTCGAGTCGAGCACCCAACCCTGCGGAGAACTCGCGTCGGACCTGTGCAAAGGGGTCATGCCCACCGGTCGGACGCTGAGGGGGAACTTCAGCCATCCGTTCCACCGCAGAGCTGGCGGATGCGGTCCGCAAGCTCGTCCGGTTCGAACGGTTTGAAGAGCACGCCCGTGGCGCCCGACGACTCGATTCGCGCCTCATCAAGCTCCTTCCGCGCCGTCAGAAGCACCACGGGGATCCCGGCCGTTTCGGGGTCCTGTTTCAGAAGCCAGCACAGCTCATAACCATGCATCCCGGGCATCATGACATCCGCCACCACCGCGTCGGGCATGAGCTTCTGTACGAGCTCAATCCCCTCGGCACCGTCGCTGGCCGTGGCGACCTCCCAACCCGCAGTGAACTCCAGGGTCACCTTGATCAGCTGACGGAGATCTGGATCATCGTCGACTAGCACAACTCGGAAGGGACGTGTCATTGGCGTGGCACGCTCTCACTAGCTAGTTCCGGGACGGAAGATCGGGCTCGTAACTGTCACCCCGATTCGCAAACATTGCACTCATGATAGTACCCAGCGTGTGTTTCCCCCAGCCGCCGATTTCTGGCGCCCTCGGTTTGGGACGTGAGACGTCAGACGTGAGACGTGAGAGGATAAGTGCCACAGGATCCAGGTCACCTAGGTGTCACAGGATGCAGGTCGGAGTGTCACAGGATCCAGGTCAGGAGTGTGGTTTATAGTATTTGAACGAAACACTAGTTCGGGGGTCAAGGTGCGTAAAAAGGCCGGACCGAGGAGCGACGTCGAAAGATGGTTGCCGCGGTTCGGCGGGGTGCCTCGCTGCGTGCGGTGGCGCGCCGGTTTCACGTGAGCCTCCAGACCGTGCAACGGTGGGTGCAGCGCGTCGGCGGCCAGCGGCTGGATCGAGTCGATTGGTCTGACCGGTCTCACCTCGCGCACACGATTCATCGCACGGAAGCGGCCGTAGAAGATGTCGTGCTGACGCTGCGGCGAGAGCTGCGTGACACGAGCGACCTGGGGGAGTACGGGGCCGCTGCCATCTACCGCGAGATGCGCGACCGTCACTATCGCAGCGTCCCCGCGGTGCGGACGATCGGCCGCATCCTGGCCCGGCACGGGGCGCTGGACGGTCGCCGGCGGATCCGTCGCCCCCCACCGCCCCGAGGCTGGTATCTGCCTGAGGTGGCCGCGGGCTGTGCGGAGCTGGACAGCTTTGACATCGTCGAAGGGTTGGTGATCAAGGGTGGCACCGAGGTCGAAGTGCTCAACGGCATCTCGCTGCACGGCGGATTGGTCGCGTCGTGGCCCGGTCCACCCGTCCGCGCCACCACTATCGTCGAGGCCCTGGTAACGCACTGGCGGCAGTTCGGGCTGCCAGCCTATGCACAGTTCGACAACGACACCCGGTTCCAGGGCGCGCATCAGTTCCCTGACACCGTCGGCCGTGTCACGCGCCTGTGTTTGAGTTTGGGGATCGTCCCCGTGTTCGCGCCGCCACGCGAGACCGGCTTCCAGGCGGCGGTAGAAAGCTACAACGGTCGGTGGCAGGCCAAGGTGTGGGCCCGTTTCCATCATCCCACCCGCGCGGCCCTGCAGGAGCGTTCGGATCGCTACGTGGCAGCAGTCCGCCGCCGTGCGGCACCGCGCCTGGAGGCCGCCCCGCCACGACGGACGTTTCCCGAAGAGTGGGCGTTGGACTTGCAGACCCGCCCGCGCGGCCGCTTGGTGTTCCTGCGGCGCATCAGCGAGCAGGGAACGGCCGAGCTGCTGGGGCATACCTGGCGGGTCGATCCGCGCTGGTCCCATCGTCTCGTGCGCGCCGAGGTCGATTTCGACGCCAACCGCATCCGCTTCTACGCGCTGCGGCGGCGCGAACCAGGGTCGCAGCCCCTGTTGCAGACCGTTCGCTATCGGTTTCCTCGTCATGGCTTTCAGGAATGATCGCCAATTCTCAATATGTCACGTGCGTACGCACTACCTGTCAAAGAAGCACGTCCCAAGTGACCTGCATCCTCTGACACTTGTCCCGTGAGACGTGAGACGTCAGACGTGAGACGTCAGACGTGAGACGTGAGAAAGGCCCACCCAAATCCCCGGGGCGGAGGGGAAGGGCCGTCTTACCTCTCACCTCTCACGTCTCACGTCTCACACTTCTCACCGTATCGTGATCGGCACCGAATACCGGGTTTGATCCCAGTTGAGTTGCATGGTAGCGCCTCCGTCGGCGGGCTCGATGGCGATGGTAAAACGTTCGACAATATCGCCGATTTCTTCGCTATCCATCATGATGCGCGCGAAATTTTGTGATTCGTCGTACGCCGTTCCCCACTGCCCCGTTTGACTGTTGATGATGAGGGTCGCCGACGAAGCGGTGAACGTCGTCCACAGCGAATAAGCGCCCGCGGGAAGGCGCGTGCCGCGGATGGTCAGGTTTCGATCGGTGGTAAACACGGTTGCGGAATTTGCTCCCGTCCGCCACACCACGTCGTGCGGAACCAAACCACCCCAAATCTCGCGGCCACGCTTCGCGGGCCGGCTGTAATCCACCGTCAAATGCGCGCCGCCGATGGTCACGTCGACGTTCGCCGGGGGCGACGCAACACCCAGCCCTTCGCCGCGCGCGTCGCGTGCGGCAAAGTCCGAGGCCATCGATGCGAAGTCGATACCCGTTACCGCCTCACCCTCCACCGAAAACGTGGTCTTCGAGCCCGAGAGGGCCAACACTTTCCCCTCGGCGTCGACCTGCGCGGTCATCGGACTGCCAAAGAAGCTCCACGAGACCGTTTCGTCGTTCACCCGTGTGATGGTGTTCGGTGACGGTTGTGGACGCGAACCGCTCATGAGCTGAACCGGGTAGCTACCGGATCCCGATACCACCGCCTGTTTCACGGCCTGTTCCAAAATCGCGTACGACCAGGGTGTGCGCCCAATGCGCGGAATGAGCCCCGCGGATGCCTCAACGCGTGTGGTCGACGATTCGCCGTTGGTCGTGCGCTCCACGGTGGCGCTGTCGCCCTCGATGGTAATCGACCAATGCTCGGGCCCCGGCCCTCCAGGATTCTCCTCCGGCGTCTGCCAGTCCACGTCGAGGCGTGAGATGGTGCCCTCGGACGACAGGGTCCCGCTGTAGGTGGCCACTCGAGTGACCGGATTCCTGGTGAGCAACTGACCCTCGAATCCGCTCGCGGACCTGGTATAGACCTCGACCGCCATGGTGTCGGTGCCGAGGCGCTCGAGGTAGGCTCGCTCGCTGGCCCCACCACACGCGGCGGTGGCAACCAGTGCACCGCAGGAAACGAGGCGAAGACCCAATGAAACCTCTGACGTACGCATGATGCCCCTCTCCACGTTGTCGGTTACCGGTGACCGCGTTCCAGGTCTGAGCGTCTCGAATTTCGCTCAGGCGATCCGGTCTCGGGATTATTTAACCTACAACCGGTAACCGGTAACCGGTAACCTTCTGACCACCACCCCTACCCCACCCCCGCACAACCACTGTCCAGCCATTCCCAGCTCACCTTGCCCGACGTAATCTCCAGCATGCGAGTTATTTTCGAAAGTTGTGGATTGGAGGAATGAGAAAGGCGGCGTATCCTTTCGTGTAGTCAGTTGAAACGTACACGAGATCCGGTTGTGACGACCGGAGAAAGGACACGCCACCGATGTTGAGGATAATAGAGAATGCGTCTGAGAGCAAAGGGAACGGACTGTTCGCAGACCTGGACGAGCTTGCCAGAGAGGGAGCTCGGCGGATGCTGGTGAGTGCGTTGGACGCGGAAGTGACCGAGTATGTCGAGCGATATCGGATTGAGCGAGACGGAGAGGGCCGCGCCCTGGTGGTGCGCAATGGCAAAGCCCGTCCCCGCAAGGTGACGCTGGGTGCTGGTACGGTCACGGTGACCGCGCCACGGGTGCATGACCGTCGTATGCGGGCGCAGTTCACGAGCAAGATTTTGCCTCCCTATATGCGGCGGTCGCCGAAGGTGGCGGAGGTCTTGCCGGTGTTGTATCTGCGCGGTCTGTCGACGGGAGATTTTCGCGAGGCGTTGCCGATCTTGTTGGGTGAGGACGCATCAGGCTTGTCCCCGACGACGATCACGCGATTGACGGCGGCGTGGGAGGGGGAATACCAGGCGTTTCGCCAGCGTGATCTGCGTGATCGGGAGTATGTGTACGTCTGGGTCGACGGGATCCACTTCAACATTCGCCTCGAGGCCGACCGGCTGTGTACGCTGGTGATGCTGGGCGCCCGGGCGGATGGGACGAAAGAGCTGATCGCGGTGGAGGACGGCTATCGGGAGAGCACGGAGAGCTGGTTGGCGGTGTTGCGCGATCTGAAGCGTCGGGGGATGCGGGCCCCGGTGCTGGCGATTGGGGATGGCGCGTTGGGGTTCTGGGCAGCGGTGCGGGAGGTGTGGCCGGCGACGCGGCAGCAGCGCGACTGGGTGCACCGGATGGCCAACGTGTTGGACAAGCTTCCGAAACGTTTGCAGCCGGCGGCGAAGCGGGTGTTGCGCGAGATGATGTATGCGGAGTCGCGTGCGGAGGCCGAGGCGCTGGTCGAGCGTTTCGCCACCGCGTATGCGGCCAAGTATCCCAAGGCGGTCGCCTCGCTCACGCGGGACCAGGAGCACCTGTACAGCCATTTTGATTTTCCGGCCGAGCATTGGAAACATATCCGTTCGACGAACGTGATCGAGTCTGCCTTCGCGACGGTCCGGTTACGACAGCGCGTGACCAAGGGAGCGGGCTCGCGGAGCAAAGGGCTGACGATGGCGTTCAAGCTGTTGGAGATGGCGCAGCAACGTTGGCGGAAACTCAACGCTCCAGAACTTCTCCCCCTGGTGTTGGCAGGAGAACAATTCAAAGATGGTATGCAGGAAACTGACAAAGAGAACACGGATCGGAAGGTCGCCGCTTGATCACTCACCGATCCACAACATTTGACAATACCTCTCCAGCATGCTGCTGAACGTCGATCACGTACCCAGGTTTTCCGTGTCGGAAGCGGAGCGGCTTGCCCGCGAGCTCTACGGCGTGGGAGGGAAAGCTCGGAAGCTATCCAGCGAGCGGGATCAAAATTTCTACCTCGAAGACGTTTCAGGGAGCGGGTTCGTGCTCAAGATCGCGGGTGCCGCCGAGCTACGCGAAATGCTCGATGCTCAGAACCGGGCGATGGAGCACGTGGGCAACCGAGGCAGTGACGTTCTCTGCCCTCGGGTAAGGACCACGCTTTCGGGGGAACAGATCGCGACGGCGCGCGATCACGACGGCTGCGAGCATTTCGTGCGGCTCGTCACGTGGATTCCGGGCATCACGCTAGCGGACGCCAAGCTCCATTCTTCCAAGCTCTTGCGAAGCCTCGGCGGTTTTCTCGGCCGGTTGGATCACGCATTCGAGGGGTTCACACACCCCGCGGCCCGACGAGTGTTTTACTGGGACTTGGATCAAGCCCGCGATACCATCGCAAAATGTATCGACCACGTCGGAAGTGTGGAGCAACGCCGGCTCGTCGAAGAATGTTTGGCGCGTTTCCAGCAGCATGCGGTTCCACTGCTCCCTCACCTTCGGACGAGCGTCATCCATAACGATGCCAACGACCACAACGTCTTGGTCTCGGAAGACGCATCCCGCGTCATCGGCATCATCGATTTCGGTGACATGGTAGAGACTTGCACCGTTTTCAACCTCGCGGTCGGTGCCGCCTACGTTATTTTAGACAAGCCCGACCCCATCGATGCGGCAGCGCACGTGGTGGGCGGTTATCATGACGCGTTTCCGCTGGATGACGTGGCGATCAGGTTACTCTACGACCTCATTTCAATGAGGTTATGTTTGAGCGTGTCGATCTCGGCGTATCAGCACAAACAGCACCCTGAAAACGAGTACCTGAAAATCTCCGAGCGGTCGGCTTGGGAGGCGCTGAACAGTCTTGCCCAAGTGGACCCCAGACGAGCCCTCAACACCTTTGCCGACGCATGCAAGACACAACGGTAAAACACGAGGCCCTCCTCGCGGCCCGGCGGCAGTACATCGGACCCTCCCTGAGCATCGCGTACGAGCAACCGCTCAAGATCGTGCGGGGCACCATGCAGTATCTGTACGACGAAGACGAGCGCCAATATCTCGACTCGGTCAACAACGTGTGCCATGTGGGACATTGTCACCCGGCCGTCGTGCAGGCCGCGCAAAACCAGATGGAGGTTCTCAACACCAACACGCGATACCTCCACGACTCTTTGGTGGAGTACGCCGAGCGCCTCTGTGAAACACTGCCCGACGAATTGAGCGTGTGTCACTTCGTGTGTTCGGGAAGCGAGGCCAACGAGCTGGCGCTGCGGCTTGCAAAGATTCACACCGGCGGTACGGACGTCATCGTGGTCGACGGGGCCTACCATGGCAACACGAGCGCCCTCATCGACATCAGCCCCTACAAGTACAAGGGGCCCGGTGGAGCCGGCGCGCCGGACCACGTGCACGAAGTCGTGATGCCGGACACGTATCAGGGCCCATACCGCGACCCCACCGCAGCCGGTGGACAATACGCCAAGCACGTCGAAGAGGCCATCGCCGACATAGACACGAAGGGCAAAAAGCTCGCCGCGTTTTTTTGCGAATCGTTGCTGGGTTGTGGCGGACAGATCGTTTTACCTGACGGATACCTCGAACACGCGTTCCGACACGTACGCGAGGCCGGTGGCGTGTGCGTTGCGGATGAGGTACAGGTCGGATTCGGCCGCGTGGGAACACATTTCTGGGGCTTCGAAACGCAGGGAGTCGTGCCCGACATCGTGACGCTGGGCAAACCCATCGGGAACGGCCATCCACTCGGCGCGGTCGTTACGACACCAACCATCGCCGAGTCGTTCGACAATGGCATGGAGTACTTCAACACGTTCGGTGGCAACCCCGTGTCGTGCGCGATCGGGCTGGCGGTGTTGGACGTCATCGAGCAGGAGGGATTGCAAGAACACGCGCTCGCCGTCGGCAATCGGTTGAAGGCCAGACTCGAAAGTCTCAAAGAGGGTCACGACGCGATCGGCGACGTACGCGGGATGGGTTTGTTCTTGGGTGTCGAGCTTGTCACCGATCGCGAGACGCAAGCACCCGCCACGGCGCTCGCCAAGTACGTCATCGAAGACATGAAGAGCCGAGGGATTCTCTTGAGCACCGACGGCCCGTTTGACAACGTGCTCAAGATCAAACCGCCACTGGTGTTCTCTCAGCTCAACGCAGATCTGTTGGTGAAGACCCTCGATGAAGTATTGGAGGCGTCTCGTCCCTAGGCTGAAGGGGGCACAGGGACACAGGGGCACAGGGGCACAGGGGCACTCCGAACGTAACGCCTGCTAACGACTCCACGGCTCACGGGACAAGTGTCAGAGGATGCAGGTCACTTGGGACGTGCTTCTTTGACAGGTAGTGCGTACGCACGTGACATATTGAGAATTGGCGATCATTCCTGAAAGCCATGACGAGGAAACCGATAGCGAACGGTCTGCAACAGGGGCTGCGACCCTGGTTCGCGCCGCCGCAGCGCGTAGAAGCGGATGCGGTTGGCGTCGAAATCGACCTCGGCGCGCACGAGACGATGGGACCAGCGCGGATCGACCCGCCAGGTATGCCCCAGCAGCTCGGCCGTTCCCTGCTCGCTGATGCGCCGCAGGAACACCAAGCGGCCGCGCGGGCGGGTCTGCAAGTCCAACGCCCACTCTTCGGGAAACGTCCGTCGTGGCGGGGCGGCCTCCAGGCGCGGTGCCGCACGGCGGCGGACTGCTGCCACGTAGCGATCCGAACGCTCCTGCAGGGCCGCGCGGGTGGGATGATGGAAACGGGCCCACACCTTGGCCTGCCACCGACCGTTGTAGCTTTCTACCGCCGCCTGGAAGCCGGTCTCGCGTGGCGGCGCGAACACGGGGACGATCCCCAAACTCAAACACAGGCGCGTGACACGGCCGACGGTGTCAGGGAACTGATGCGCGCCCTGGAACCGGGTGTCGTTGTCGAACTGTGCATAGGCTGGCAGCCCGAACTGCCGCCAGTGCGTTACCAGGGCCTCGACGATAGTGGTGGCGCGGACGGGTGGACCGGGCCACGACGCGACCAATCCGCCGTGCAGCGAGATGCCGTTGAGCACTTCGACCTCGGTGCCACCCTTGATCACCAACCCTTCGACGATGTCAAAGCTGTCCAGCTCCGCACAGCCCGCGGCCACCTCAGGCAGATACCAGCCTCGGGGCGGTGGGGGGCGACGGATCCGCCGGCGACCGTCCAGCGCCCCGTGCCGGGCCAGGATGCGGCCGATCGTCCGCACCGCGGGGACGCTGCGATAGTGACGGTCGCGCATCTCGCGGTAGATGGCAGCGGCCCCGTACTCCCCCAGGTCGCTCGTGTCACGCAGCTCTCGCCGCAGCGTCAGCACGACATCTTCTACGGCCGCTTCCGTGCGATGAATCGTGTGCGCGAGGTGAGACCGGTCAGACCAATCGACTCGATCCAGCCGCTGGCCGCCGACGCGCTGCACCCACCGTTGCACGGTCTGGAGGCTCACGTGAAACCGGCGCGCCACCGCACGCAGCGAGGCACCCCGCCGAACCGCGGCAACCATCTTTCGACGTCGCTCCTCGGTCCGGCCTTTTTACGCACCTTGACCCCCGAACTAGTGTTTCGTTCAAATACTATAAACCACACTCCTGACCTGGATCCTGTGACACTCCGACCTGCATCCTGTGACACCTAGGTGACCTGGATCCTGTGGCACTTATCCGCTCACGGCTTACTCACGGCTCACGGAGCCAACAAGGTAACCCATTGTCTGCAATAGAGTTACGCGCACACCAGCACCCAGCAGCTGGCAAAACATTTCATCCTGAAACCATCCCCAAACGCTCCCGTAGTGCCTTGTATGACTCAGGAACAACGCTCTCAGGCCTTTGCTTTGATGGCACTCACGCTCCTCATGGCCTTCTTCTCGGTGGCGATCTGATGCTCGGTCTGACGTACCTCGCCCGCTTTGCGAACCGGCTGGCAGCGTACAACCAGCTGCAATCGGCGTTGATGAAGCGGTTCTTCAAGCGTGGCGGGAAGACAGACGAGTGGGTGATTCGGTTGGCGCCGGCGTATCGTGAGCGGTATGGGTGGATGTGTAATGAGCCGGTACCGATCAAAGTGAAGGCGCAGCGGTTAGACAACTAGTTTTCCTGTCGAATCACAAGACGGCCGCCCTCGGCTAAGCGGTAAGAAGGGAGAGATCGTCGCCTCCACCGCGGGGATGAGGGGGGTGGACCTCTCCCCTCTCCCCTCTCCCCTCTCCCCTCTCCCTTCTCACCTCTCACCTCTCACTTCTCACGTCTCATCCATTAAGGATTGGGTTCCAGCAGCCCCACCATCAGAATTGGTGGAGTCGGTTCGGTCGAGCCACCGACTGGTTCCATCGTGATCGCGGCCCCGGTGACCTCGACGTCCGCGGGTGGCCCCGGGAGCGTGACCAATCGGTGGCCATCCGTCTCCGAGTTGAAGGTGCTGGCCGGCACCGGTGCCCCGTCGCGAAGATACCACAACTGGTACTCCCGACCCGTGGGCGCGGGATCCAACGAGAACGCGTGGAGCACGACGTTGTTGTCCCGCTGGTTCCAGAACAGTTGGATACCGGGTGGCCGTGCGTCGGTCGACGTCAGCAGGAACAATACGGTACTGGGCTCGAGGATGTCGTCCAACGTCGCGTCGCGACCGGCCAGCGCGACTGAAAGCTCGCCGATTTGGTCTTCGAGAGCGGCGATTTGGTCGGCGAGACTGCCGCCGCGGAAGCTCTGCATGGCCCCGAGCGTGATGCCACCCACCGCGGCCGCCCACGCCAACCAAACCGGCCAGCTCATGTAGCCACTGCGTCCTCGAGTCTTGGTGTCCACAGATGGGGAGTGTACACGGCGCATGAGTTGAGCACGAAGGGTCGGATCGGGTGTTGCTGCGGGCGCGCCGTGGGCGAGCAACGCCCCAACCTCACGGTATCCTTTGACCTCCCGCCGGGCTTCTTCTGACTCGGCGAGCAACTCCTCGAAAGCGCGCGTTTCCTCCACGTCGAGCGCCCCGATGGCGTACGCCGCCGCAAGGTCTTTGATCGATTCGCGGGTCGGCTCGCTCATGTGCCTTGCTCCGCGTAAAGAGGAAGAAGCACGCTCCGCAGTTTACGCATCCCATCCCGAATGCGCGTCTTGACCGTGCCGAGCGGAAGTTGGAGCTTGTCGGCGATTTGGGTTTGGCTCAGCCCATCATAGTATGCCAGGGCGATCGCCTCACGCTGGGCGTCCGGCAGTCCGTCGAGCGCTGCCATGACGATGCGGCGCTCCTCGCTAGCCTCAACACTCCTGCTCGGATCTTCCCGGTGCGTACTCACGCCGGCCGTCTCTTCCGATCCACCGTGGATGACCACCTTCTCTTGCCGGCTTCTCGCCCGGACGCGGTCGATCGCACGACTCCGCACCATCACGGTGAGCCATGCGCCCACCGACCCTCGTTGGTGATCGAAAGCTTCAGCGTTCTTCCAGGCCTGCATGAACGCATCCATGACCACCTCTTCCGCGTCGGCACGTTCACCCAACATGCGGAAAGCCAAGGCGTACAGCGGGGAGCCTAGCCGGTCGTACAAATCGCCCATGGCATTCTCATCGCCGTGTGCCATCCGAGCGACGAGTCCGCCGTCGGTCTCTTCAACTACCAATGCTGCACTTAGCATAGACCTTGGAATGCAAACCTGAGTGGGACTCCAGATAGACTCTCCAATCTGCCGCTCGGAAGTGGCTAGGACAATGGCCGGGCTAGAACTCCAAGCCAAAATTGGCGTGATTATTTTCCTCGCCCGGCCGCGAGAATTACACAGATCGCTCGCTCGTCGGCGGGGTCCAACTCATGGCGCCGGTCCAGCGCGCGTTTGAACAACCGCCGCCCCTCCGAAATCCGACCCGCCGCAAAATGGACCACTCCCGCTCGGAAAAAACCGGTGCCGTCCGGGTATCCTCGATCATTCGCTCGGCGGCATCGAGAGCCTCGTCGAGGCGATCCAAGTGAAACAGCGTCCAGCTCAGCGCCTCGTAGCTCTCCGCGGTAGGACGTTCTGCCAGGTCGGCACGCGCAAGTTGCAACGCTTCCGTCTCTCGCCCAGGTTGCTCGGCCAGGTGAGTCGACAAGTGGTGCCCGTAGAGCCTTTCCATATCCGGCTTGGCTGCGAGCTGTTCGAAAGCCGCTTCATGCTCTCGCGCACGCAGCGTGTCGCCGGCCGCGCGCACCACTTGCGCAAGCGCCAGATGGACGTCGTACTCGTCCTCACGTTCCAGATAGAGTAATCGTCCGTAGAACTCGTCGGCATCATGAAGATCACCGTTCCGATAAGCCAGCCACGCCATTTCTTTTAAGGCGCTTGCGTACTCCGGCGAGGCGTCCAACGCCTTACGGAGGTACGCGCCGGCTTGCTTCTGTCGGCCGAGCGCGGCGTTGATGATGGCCTGATTGGTGTAGCACCATGCGAGAGCCTGTGCGTCGACGCCGTCGGACTCGATGCCACGACATGCTTGGGCAAGATCTCGCCCGGCGGCGGCGAAGTCTCCACGCATCGCTTTCACCCGTGCCCGGCGAACCAGGAATGCAAACCCGCGCGGGTCTAGCCTGTCGAGAGCTGCCTGCGCATCGGCATAGGCCCCGCGTTCGATGAACGTGTCAAACGCGGCTGCATTGGCTGCCGCTTTGGCCGAGTCGAGCCGAAGCGCAACGCGTGCGTCTTCCGCGGCTTCGACGAAGCGATGTTGTACCAACAACGCCGCCGCCAATTGGGCCCGGCCGGACACCGTCTCCACCTCACGGAGTCCGCCTCGGATGACGTGCTCGGCCCGCCGAACCTCTGCGTAGCGTCCGGTCTCCCCAAACCTCCGGAGATGGCGCGCGGCCAACGCGTTTGCCGTCGTAAACGAAGCCGGCCGAGCCAACAGGCGCTGCTCAAAAAACCGAATGCTGGCCGCCGTGACCCCGGCGGGCCTCATCGCTCCGGGCGCCTGATGGCACCCGGAGAGAAGAACCGCGGCAAGTGCCACGGGTGCAAAAATAACGATTCGGCGATTCATTGGACAAACGGCGCGGCCAAGTACGGGAACGTGGACTGAAAGGCCACGTCGTTGGCATCGACGTTGTCGTCGTTGAGCGCGGCGTTTGAACCGAAGATGAGCTCCAGTTCGGCCGTGATGACGTCATCGCTCAAGCCTCGACCATTGAGAAAGTTGGTGGCCGTCGATACATCAATAGTGAGGATGTCAGGCAGCAACGCGCCGGCGAGTCCTTGCGCGTCACCAATCGATTGCCCAGCGACCATGGTCAAGAAATTCACGAGATCGGTCGTGTAATCGAGGACGTCGCTGATCGGCTCGGCCTGGTTGAAGTCTTGCTTCGACCCGGAAGCAATGAACACGGTGTTGATGGCCGGACGGCCGATACGATCTACTTGGTTGAACGTCCGCACATCGGGCTCCAAGAAGTCGCTGCCGTTGCAGGCCGATAATGCCAGCACCGCCAGCGCGGAAAAAATCATCGATCGCATTATTCTCTACCTTTATGATGAAGTAATCTTGATTGATTCTTATATGATGAAGTGATCTTGATTGATTCTTATGGGCGACTAGTGGTGGCCCATACACCAAGGTTCGTCGATCCACCGAGCATCGAGATCGGCAGTTCCACCACGATGGCAAGCGCGTTCATGCCCGCGAACGTGTCGATACCGGGGCTGCGAAACCCACCAGCGGATCCGCCCAGAACGGCCACGAACTGCTCAAAATCGAAGAAGAACGGATCCTCTCGTATCCCCGCGAAGGCCATCACACCATTGTCGCTCTCAAACGCTGCGACGGGGGTTGTACTGATTCTGCCTCCGACAGTCGCCTCGTCCGCGATCATGTTGCCGCGGGAGCCCGTGAAGGCGGGACGGACCGGGCCAAATACGGTGAACCGCTGGTCCGGACCAGGCTGATCGAACTGGACTTGAACTACCATATCCTCGATCGCGTCGCCGTTGGTGTCGATCTTGAACTGGTACAGTACATCCGGCGAGAAATAGGACGTCCCAGCTTCGGTCGGTGGAATAAACGGCGATACCGTCATGGCGAGCACCAACCGGTTGGCATCTGTGGGGCTCAGGAAAGTGTAGAGGTCGTTGATATCGGCCGCCGCATCACTGGCGATGGCCGGCGAATCCGCGTGATCTGCGCTGCGAGCGATGACCGAGACGCCCGCAATCAATGCGGCGGCGGCAGCCAAGCTGCGCCAGATCCTTGGTTTCTTCTTCATGGATAGTTCTCCGAAAAGCGTGAGTAATGGTGTTTTCCTATCTACGACCCGAAACGGAAAACGGATTGGGGCCGCGCCGCGGAGCACCGCGGACGGAGTGCGGATTGCCGCGGAGTCGGCCCCCCGCTCCCTTCTCACTTCTCACCTCTCACGTCTCACGTCCCACGTCTCACGTCTCACGTCCTACGTCTCACGTCCCACGTCTCACGTCCCACGTCCCACGTCTCACGTCCCACGTCCCACGTCTCCACCCTTGCGCCACCCTGTTCCCAAGGGTCAGCTTCTTCGAAACGCAAATCCCCATTAGGAGCAGCGATGGTTTTCGACTACCCGAGGACCCCGATCCAGAGATTGGCAACACTTGCCATCGCAGCACTCGTTGGTACGGCGTGTGGATCGGATCAAGGATCCGACCGGGATTCGCCCCGGATACCCTTGAACCCCACAGCAGAGAGCGCAATCCCAGACGCCATTCTCGGCAGCGCGCCGCCTCCACTGGGCGAACACGTGCGATACTTCCCGTCCGACACGGCCGCCCGCGGCTATTTGGCGGTTCCCGAAGGCGAGGGACCCTTCCCGTCGTTGATACTGATCCATGAGTGGAACGGCTTGGTGGACCGAGTCCGACAGGTGGCTGACGCGTTTGCGGGCGAGGGATATGTCGCGCTCGCGGTAGATCTCTACTCCGGAAGAACCGGAAGTAACCGGGACGAGAACCGCGCGCTGACGCAGGAAGTTCGCTCGAACGAAGCGACGATGATCGCCAACCTCGACGAGGCAGCGCGCTTTCTCCGCAGCCGTTCAGACGTCACCGGGCGGGTGGCTGCGATGGGTTGGTGCTTTGGTGGCGGTGTCGCGCTGAGCTTCGCGCTCGGCGGAGAGCATCACGAAGGCACTGCCATCTTCTACGGATCGCTCGTCGACGATCCGGAGATGCTCTCGTCGATCACGCACGAGGTGTACGGAACATTTGCGGCACTGGACCGTGGCATCCCTCCCGATCAGGTGAATCGGTTCGAGGCCGCACTGAGAGGGATCGGCATCGAAAACGATATTCACATATATGACGACGTGAATCACGGGTTCTGGCTCCGCGTGGATCAGGATCGGGACCGGCGCGAGGCGGCCGCGCTCGATGCCTGGCAGCGGCTCAAAACTTATCTCCGTCGCGTCCTGACCGACTGAGGCGTTCGGTGCCCAACGCAACAGCGACCAAGACAAAGACGGCCAAGAAAGGGCGTCGTAAAAAGGCGGCGCCCAAGTCGCGAGGCCTTGCAGCCGAACGGTTGATCGGCGACGTGCCGGAGCGCCTCGTGGAATTGGCCGACGTCATCGAGCGTGATGGCGGATCGGTCATCGGCCACTACCGCGACCCACTCGGCGGAGCATGGCAACTCCTAGCAGGATTGCCTATCGACGCTGTCCAGCCCACACCGTTTCAACGAGACCTGTCTGACGCGCACGTGAGCAAGCTAGCCGCGGCGGTGGACAAACTCGACCGATACCTCGATCCCATCATCGTGGTGCGAACCGGCGACAACAATTACTGGACGCCGAATGGCCATCACCGGCTCGCCGCGATGCGAAAACTCGGTGCAAAATCCATCGTCGCACTACTGGTGCCGGAAGAAGAAATCGCTTATCGCATTCTTGCGCTGAATACCGAGAAGGCACATAACCTGCGCGAGCGGTCGCTGGAAGTCATCCGCATGGCACACGAACTCTCGATGTTGTATCCGCGACCCGAAAAGGAGTTCGAGGCGGAGTTTGAGGAAGCACCTCTTTTGACGCTTGGCGTTTGCTACCAGAACAAGGGCCGGTTCCCAGGCAGCGCCTTCCATCCGGTACTGAAGCGTATCGATCGGTTCTTATCCGAACGGCTCCCCCGGGCGTTGGAGATTCGAGAGGAACGGGCTGCACGGGTGATCGAGCTGGAGGCAGTGGTGTCCGACGCAGTCGACGGTCTCAAGGCATGCGGCTTCGAGAGCCCTTATCTCAGAAATTTCGTGATCGCACGCATCAATCCGCTGCGGTTCAAGCGAGGCGCAACCGCCGAGTTCGATCCGACGATCGACAAGATGCTGGATGCGGCCGAAGGATTCGATGCGGGGAATGTGCGGCCCGATCGGCTCGCGAGGGCGTCGGGACCGCCCGAGTGAGAGTCGTTGTCGTAGCGTTCTAGCTTAAACCGAGTGGGACATGTCTTCGATGCTCGGAACATCAGCAGCTCCACGCGTAGTGAGCCTTCTCTTGGGAGCCACGCTCGTGTTTGGCGGATGCGGCGATCCCAGTCGGCGCGCTCTACCCGTCCCTTTTCCCTTGACCTACGGGGGCACGCCGGTCCCCGCTCGAGGAGCCGGCATCAGTTTTGAGTTCGGAGACGGCCTTCGCGGTCAAGAACTGGAACGAACGGAGCTGCTGGGAGGCGGGATCTTGGTCGGAGCAGGAGACGTGTTCAGCCTGGCTCTGAGCGGATATGAAGAGACCCGGGATCGTGGGTTATCCGGAGGCACCCTTCGGATCAAGATTCGCGCCGGAAGCCCGTTTGGGCCCCACAGCAGCCTCGGCATACACACGGCAACAGCATGGTCAGACCGCACGAGCTCTGAACAAGACGAATCCGTGTATCTCGTCGATGTAGCGGTACCTGTAGAATTCAGAATGTCCAGTGAGACCGGAGTGCGGAATTACTTCAGTGTTTATGTGGGGCCTCGGGCCGTGTTCGAGAACTACACCGATCGCCGCGAGCCCATCGAGAGCATGAAAACTTTGGTCGCGGGAGCCGTTGGCGGCATGCACCTCAGCATCGGGGCGCTTCAACTCTTTGCCGAGGTTACCGCGGCTTACATACCGACAAACACATATCAGGGGCAGACATTTGGCGGGCGTATGACCCTGCTTCCGGCAACCGGCGCGGCCCTCCATTTTGGGCGACCCTATAACTGGGGATTGCCGCGCTGATTCAAGCCCGGGACGCCGCGGAACGATTCGACACCGAGAAGGTACGAACCGATCAGCTCGCCCGGGCGGGCCTCCTGAATAGCATTATACCGATCCCATATTGCACCGGAGACCATTCATGAAACTTCTTGTGGTCGGACTCTTCGCCGTTGCGGTCACGCCGGTGGCGGGGGTGGCGACGCGATCGCCGCAGCAAGACCCACTGGTTATCCGCAACGCCCATATCTACCCCGTCACCTCAGCCCCCATCTCGAACGCCACACTAGTGGTCCAAGGTGGGCAGATCGTCGCCTTGGGCGCCGACGTGAATATCCCGCAAGGTGCTACCGTCCTCGACGCCGGCGGGCGCACGATCATGCCGGGCCTCGTGGAGAGCCACTCGCATATGGGACTCAAGCAGTTGTGGATTCCGACCACGGGATCGAACAACAACGAGCTCTCCAAGCCCATCAACGCCGAAGTCCGCGCTCGGGACGGACTCAACACCAACGACGCTGCGTTTGCCATAGCGCTCGCCGGCGGCGTAACGACCATGAATATCACGACGGGGAGTCGCAGCCCGAACAGCGGTCAGGCGGTGGTAATAAAACTCCGCGGCGGCACCGCGGACGAGATGTTCCTAGCACACGGCGGAATCAAGTTTGCGATCCGTGCCACCGAGCGACGACCCAATTTTCCGCGCAGCACCGACGAGGTGAAGGAACTCCTCAGGAGCGAGCTCTCGGCCGCACGCGACTATGTCCAGACTTGGAACGACTACAGGGCAAGCGGCGAAAGCGGACCACCGCCCACCACAGATCTCAAGCTCGAAGCTCTCGGAAAACTGATCAGCCGGGAATGGGTAGTCGGAGTGCACGCACACAGCGAGCCGGATATGCGCCACGCCATGGCGCTGGCTCGGGAATTCGGGCTCGATCTTTTCATTCATCACGCTAATGCCACGCGCGTCTTGGCAGAGGAGCTGGTCGAGGCCGGAATCCCGATCAGTTTGGACCGATCCTGCCTTTCATGGATCGGGAGCATCGCGATCTCGAAGGGCCCGTCCGTATGGCGCAACTCGGAGGGCTTGTCGCCTTTCATCAGGATCACCCGGACGCTCCACAATACTACCTGCGTCACTCGGCAGCTCTATTCGTGCGAAAGGGCATGAGCGATGAAGACGCACTGAAGGCGCTGACCATCAACCCCGCCACGCTGTTTCATCTGGACGATCGTATTGGGAGCCTGGAACCCGGCAAGGACGCCGACTTCATCATTCTGAACGGTCCACCACTCGACATGGAGTCGCTCGTCGAGCAGGTGTACGTGGACGGACGTGAGGTGTTCAACCGAAGCACCGGTGGGTCGGTATTCGATGGTCCGAGGAGAGACCGATGAACAATTGCGTGACACCGATCAGCCGCTTGGCCGCTCTGGTCCTTGCGGCCGCCGGCTCCCTATCTGCGCAGACCAACATCATTGCGATTCGTGGCGGCGAGATCCACACCATCTCGCACGGGATCGTCCAAAACGGTGTCGTCTTGATTCTGGATGGCAAGATCATCCAAGTCGGCAGCAACGTCACCATACCGCCCGGCGCACGTGTGATCGACGCCGACGGCCTCATCGTGACCCCGGGGGTCATCGATTCCCGTTCCAGCTTCGGCTACAACCGGGGTACCGCCGTCCGGCCCACCTTGATGGCCCCGACCCGGCGAGTGTCCGACGCATTCCAGCAACCAAGCAGCTCCAACTGGCTCCAAGGCGGAGTAACGGCAGCGTACCTTGCTCCAAGCCCGACGAGTTTGATCGGTGGTTTCGGGGCCGTCGTTCAGCTCGGCGAATTCGGGCCCGCCGCCATTATCGATGATGCGGCCGCGATGCACGCCTCCTTTGGCGAGGCCGTGCTGAACCGATTCGATACACGCACCACGCGGCAAGGGCTGCTCGGTGTCCTAAGGCAGGAGTTCATTCGCACACGAGAGTACATGGAGAACCCGCCCGCTGTGGCAGATCCGGATCGTGAAGCTCTGTCGCGCGTGTTGCGCCGCGAGATCCCTTTGCGTGTCACCGCCCACACCCCCGATGACATCATGACCGGAGTGCGGCTGGGTGAAGAGTTCGATTTGCGTTTGATCATCGACTCAGGAACCGGCGCACACCAGGTGGCAGGCCGCTTGGCGAGGGCCCGCGTTCCCGTCATCGTGGGCGCCAGCATTCTCGCCCTCGGCGGAGGTGGCCCGTTCGAAGGGTTTGCCCACACCGAAGAAAATGCCGCCCGCCTACATCGAGCCGGCGTGAACATCTCGCTCAGCACGGACGCGCCGGGTGGCAGATCGGTGGTACTGGAAGCGCTCATCGCCAAGGCGCACGGACTCCCCGAAGACGCCGCGCTCAAGGCAATCACGCTCGACGCAGCGGCGATCCTCGGGGTATCCGATCGCTTGGGGAGTATTGAACCGGGAAAAGACGCGGACATCGTGTTGTGGCGCGGACATCCGCTTACGACCTGGGGAGAAACTCGTCTCGTGATGGTAAACGGCAGAACCGTCTTTGAGCGAGGGATCATACAATGACGGCGGCACTGGTGACGCTCGTAGCGCCGATTGAGTAGCCACGGAACCCCGGTTACCGGTTACCGGTTACCGGTAACCGGGGCACTATTGGGTTCGCGGAAAGTTTGGGATGGGATGTTCGGCAGTAAAGCCCACGTGCCGGTGACCGCCGGTCTCGAGCACCGAGCGCCTGACACGAGAGAGCATCTCGCGGCCGTCCGCTGTCAACGTCCAGTATTGATTCGTGTCTTTGGCGTGGTGGCGACTCGTCGATGGTTGCACCAGGCCGAGCGCCATGAGATCGGTGAACCACAGGTTGATGTTGTTGGGAGGAACAACCCAGCGCGTCGTCAAATCTCCGGGATCCAACTCACACACACCGGTCGGCACAAACTGCGACGCTTCGTTGAGTGATTTTTCCACGACCAGCTCTGGAGCGAGCCGGATGAAAAACTCATAGAGAGAGGTTTCTACCGGTTTCTCCCAACGATTGGTCGATCGATCCCACATTGGGATAATAATCTTGTTTTCGTGTAGCGAGTATCCTGCAGCCTCCAGCCGTGCCTCCGTTCGGCCCTCGTCGTCGGTTTGCACCGAATCCAATTGCGCCCGGAGGTCGGCGTTCTCTGAAGACAATCGCGCCAATTCGCTCGCAACGTCCCCCGACGGCAACGTCGTCGATGACACCCATCCGGGGCGCCGATACTTCTCGATCAGCTTGATCAACACCCAAGCAGCGGACGCGCCAACGTTGTCCAGCGTCTCCACGATCGCTTTCGAATTTGTCTGGAGCTGTTGCGTGAGTGATTCAGCCCCACTCGTTTTGACCGAGCCCATGATAGACATGCGTTTCTTACGTGGAGTTGCCTGCTCTCCGAGCAACGCCAGCACGGGGACGCCATGCTCGACGGCGGATTCGTAGGTCCGCTCAACCGCCGCCAGCGCCTCATCCGAAACCCCGGCACCGCGACCAACGAGAAGAATGAGGTAATCCGCGCGACCGATGTGTCGATTGACCGTGTCCAGCGAACCATCCTCGAACAATCCCGTGGTGACCAGGTCAATGGGAAGATGCCCCATGTCGAGCACGGCCTTCACCATTCGCTCCCGCTCGACGCGAAGATCGTCACCGACGGACGCAACACACATTTGGTAGCGGGCACTCACGGCTATAGGGAACTCCGGTTCGAGATTCGGCGCTAGGCCGGGCTCAGCGCAACGAGGTCCTGTGGCCCGACGGCAATGGATTTGCCTATCAAGTGCAGAAGGTAATGATCCGGACCGATTGGGCAAGGATTTCGCCCATATATAAGGAATACCGTAGGTCGCCGGGGATAGTAACTCAGATCACAATGTGCCATTGGTCACTTACAACATGGTCAAGCGGGGCAACCTTCGAACCTTCACTTTGCGCGAAGGCGCACCTATTAGGAGGTCGATTCATGAAGATTCGAGTGATCGCCGCGGCAGCTTTGGCCCTTGCCATCGCCCTTCCCGTGCAGGCTCACGCTCAGTGGGCGCTCAACACGCATGCGGGTTACGACATCGACGTCAAGGAGTTTCTCATCGGCGCAAGTGTAGAGTTCTCCATCCCAGGTGCCTCCATCGCCGGCGTGCCGCTGACGTTTGCACCCGGGTTCGATTACTACCCCGGCGTCACCGGAGCGAGCTTCTTCGTCATGGATTTCGATGCTCACTATCCGTTCCAGATGAAGGGTCTGACTCCGTATGTCGGAGGCGGTATGTACATCAGCCGCGTGTCCGTCGACATCCCGGCGTTCGGCAGTGTCAGTGACACCAACGTCGGACTCAACCTCAAGGGCGGAGCGTCCTTCGGTGGGTCGAGCCCGGTGCGCCCGTTCATCGAGATGCGCATACGCATGGGTAGCGGTTCTACGCTCATTCTCAAAGGTGGCTTGTCCATCCAACTGGGTAGCTGACGTACCCTGATCCCGTAATGCGGCCGGTTCGTGACGATGGTGACGGACCGGCCGCTGGGATCGTTTCACACCTACCCGTCACTCCCGACGGTAATCCCAACACCCCAAGGCATTTTTAGGTACTATCCAGGTGGCGGAGCGCCCCTCAGCGATCTGACTCCGCACCTCGTCGTAGCGCTTTGGACAACCCGAGCAGCGTGGGAACAGATGAGAACTGGCCATGGGCTCCAGTCAGCCCTCATTGGCGGTGCGATCCTGGCGATCGCAGCCGTCGCCGTCGTCAGGACCATGAGTCCGCCACCACTCGGTCCGCGAGACGGCGAAGACCTGCCGCCCACCGAAATGGATCGCGTCAAGGTTGGAGATGTCGCACCGGACTTTACGCTGGAGTCCCATTCGGACGGAGTCATCACCCTGTCGGACTACCAGCGGGACAAGAATGTCATCCTCGTCTTCTACCGTGGATTCTGGTGACCGTGGTGCGCCCAACAGCTCGGCGAGCTGAAAGCTCTCTTGACTGAGGAACAGAAGCGTACGACGGAGATCCTCGCTGTCTCGGTCGATCCCTGGGAAGACCAGCAAAAGATGATCGATCGAATCTCGATGGAAGACGGTATCGTCCCGGACTACCCGCTCCTCTCAGATCCGGACCACCGGGTGATCGACCGCTACGGCATCTACAATCCCAACGAAAGTAAACGGCGTCCGGTGCCGCACCCAACCACCATCGTCATCGACATGAAAGGTGTCGTCCGATGGAAGTTCATCGAGGTCGACTACCGGGTCCGTCCGGAGCTCGAGGATATTCTCGCCGCGCTCGAGAATCTGGAGCGATAGTTGAATTCAGGTTTCAGGTGTCAGGTGTCAGGTGTCCGGAAGTTAGGACCTGAAACCTGAAGCCTGGAACCTGACACCTTCGACCGGTGACCGGTGACCGGTGACCGGTAACCGGTAACCGTCGCTTCTAGCGTCCCAAGCACGCGCGGCGTATCTTCGCCTTCCCACCTACAGCACCAACCGATTCGAAGGAGCGTGAGTCATGATCAGAGCTACCATTCTCTTCTCGTGTTGGGCCACTATCTCACTCGCCATTCTGCCGACTACTACGGCCTATGCGCAGGATACCGGCGATTCCTGGGACGTGACGCTGGCACGAGGTGAAACCCGCGAGATCGACTTCACCACCGAAGAGGGTACGTGGATGTCGGTGGACATCTCTCCCGACGGCCGTTGGATCGTTTTCGATATGCTCGCCCACGTCTACCGAGTCCCCGCGGCCGGCGGAACGGCAGAGGCGCTCACGCAAGCAAGCGGCGTGGCGGTCAACTACCACCCCCAATATTCTCCCGACGGCCGCTTCATCGCGTTCATTTCCGATCGCGGCGGGCAGAACAATCTCTGGGTCATGGACGCGGACGGATCCAACCCGCGGGCGGTATTCGATGACCAAGACGTTCGGGCCACCCATCCCACGTGGATGCCCAACAGCGAATACATTCTCGTGCGCCGCCAATCGGTCCGACGCGGGGGCGGCGGCTCGGGCCAAAGAGGGATCTTCATGTATCACCGAGACGGTGGGCAGGGCCTGAAACTCGGCAGCGACGACATGAACGGCGCCACCTGGCCATCGGTATCGGCCGACGGAAGGTTCGTCTACTTCCACGAAAGCACGCCGGGACAAACGGTTTCGTGGACGGTTCAGGACGTACTCCAGGGTTCGTACAACATCCGGCGATTCGAGATCGAGACCGCCACCGTCACGCCTGTGACGAGCGGGATTCCGTCGAGACAGTATCGATTGTCGTCGGGTGGAGCGTATGCGGGGGAGATTTCGCCCGACGGTCGCTGGCTCGCCTTCGCGCGGCGAATCCCCGACGGCACGATCGAATGGAAGGGCCACGAGTTTGGCCCCCGCACCGCGCTGTGGATCCGTGACCTCGAGACCGGCGCCGAGCGCGTAGCAATGGATCCCATTGAGCAAGACATGGCGGAGGGCATGAAAACCATCCGTTTGCTGCCGGGTTATAGTTGGGCCGCCGACGGCCGGTCCATCGTCCTGTCGCAAGGCGGCAAACTGCGGCGGCTGCATGTGGAATCGGGGCGCGTCGAGTCGATTCCCTTCACTGCACGGGTTGAACGCACAATCTCGGAGCAGGCATACACCTCGTTCACGATTTCCGATGAACCGTTCCGCGTTCGGTACACACGGTATCATGCGGGATCGCCCGATGGGAGTAGCGTCGCGTTCCAGGCGGTCGGCAAGATCTACGTGATGCCCACCTCGGGTGGAGCACCGAGGCGGTTGACGAACGACGGATTTGACGATTTCGAGTACACACCTGCCTGGTCACCGGATGGACGCTGGATCGCCTTCACCAGCGTCGATGAAACAGGCGCCGGTCACCTGTGGAAGGTTCGTGCTGCCGGCGGTAACCCTGAAAGGGTGACCAGTGAGTATGGAGAGTACCTACACCCGACTTGGAGCCCCGACGGCCAAGAGATCGCGTTGGTAAAAGGGTCGGGCGCTACCGCGCGTACCAGAACCATGGCGCACAATCCCTACTTCGATATCGTATTGGTACCTGCGTCGGGGGGAGCCGGAGAGGCTGTTGCTCGCGTTCCGGGGCGTACCTTGTCGAACCGAACACAGTTTGTCCGGCCTTCTTTTGGGCCGGACGGTCGGATTTACTATCCTCAAATGGGCACGGGCCGAGGCGACTCCACGACGCTTCGCTCAGTACGGCGTGACGGAAGTGACCCGCGGGAACATCTCACGTTCCCACATGCCGACGAAGTGGTAATCTCCCCGAATGGCGGTTGGGCCGCGTTCAATGAGGGAGATAACATCTATCTCGTTCCGCTCCCGCACGGCGGTGGCGGCGGCGCAATCGTCGTAGACAAACGCGAGGGTCGGGGCAAACTCCCCGTAAAACAGTTGAGCCGTGAAGGAGGCTTCTTCCCGAGTTGGCGGGACGGATCGACCGTGCAATTCGGTAGCGGCGCGCGGTATTTCACCTACGACGCGGAGACAGACAAGGCCGACACCGTCGAGATAGATCTCAGGCTGAGCCGTGATCTCGCCCAAGGCACGATCGCGCTCACAGGCGCACGTTTGTTGACGATGGACAACCGGCGCGTGATCGAGGACGGCGCGATCGTTGCAAGAAACGGACGCATCACTTGCCTGGGAACGTGCGACACCTCGGACGCCGATCACGTCATCAACGTTGCTGGCAAGACGATCATCCCGGGGTTCATCGACATGCACTCCCATTTCTTCCGTGAGTACCGCGGCATCATTCCCAAGCAAGCGTTCGAGGCTTCGGTCCCACTCGCGTACGGCGTGACGAGTAACCTCGACAACTCGATGTGGTCGCAGGACGTGTTCCCAGCCGCCGAGCTCATCGAGGCGGGCATGCTCATCGGCCCCCGAACGTTCAGCACGGGCGATCCCGTATACGCAGGGGATGCCGCGCGCCAAAACGAGCTTACGAGCTACGCCGTTACGGAAGAGAACGTCAAGCGTCTCGCGTCGTGGGGGGCAGTGTCACTCAAGCAGTACATGCAGCCACGGCGCGCACAGCGACAGTGGGTGTCAGAGGTAGCTCGTAAGATTGGACTCATGGTCACCTCCGAAGGCAGCGATCTCGCATACAATCTCTCCATGATCATGGATGGACAGACCGGGTGGGAGCACCCGATGAGCTACATGCCCATGTACAGCGATGTGGCGAAATTCTTCGGTCAGGCAAAGGCGGTATACTCTCCCACTTTCAACGTGGGTGGACCATCGGTTTGGAACGACGAATACTTCTTCGCGGAAACGGAGGTTTGGAAAGACGACAAGTTGCGGCTTTGGATGCCGTGGCAACAACTCGTGCCTCACAGTCGACGTCGCATGCTGCGCCCGGACACGGATTACAGTTATCCGTTCATGGCTCAGATCCTCGCGGACATCATCGCGGAAGGTGGTCATGGCGCGATCGGTTCCCACGGACAGCAACACGGCCTCGCATCGCACTGGGAGGTATGGATGGCGGCTTCGGCAATGGGACCGATGGGCGCATTGGAATTGGCCACCAACGAAGGCGCTTACTTCCTGGGGGCGGCAGACGACGTTGGATCGCTGACGGGCGGTAAGCTGGCCGACTTGATGGTGCTGAACTCCAACCCGCTGGACGACATCCGAAACACTGCAGACATCCTCTACGTGATGAAGAGTGGACGCCTATACGACGCGACCACGCTAGACGAAGTATGGCCGCGACAAAAACCGTATGGTGAGCGTCCGTGGATAAACGAGGATGCGTGGAGGAGCGGCCCGCGAGGGGTGAACTACTGGGACCAAACCCGGACCACACCGACCCAGGGTAACCAGCGAGGCAGCGGGAACCGGCGTTGAGGAACGAAAACAGCGGCTCTGGCCCCAGCCAGGGCCGCTGTTTGAAAATCACAGGAGCCGCAATGGAATCACACGAGGTCAAGTCGGTGCGGCGTAACAAGTACCCCCGGCGTGACTCGAACACGCGACATTCTGCTTAGAAGGCAGATGCTCTATCCAGCTGAGCTACGGGGGCTCGACCAGAAGATACAAACATATGGTCTTGAGCCTCGGACGACCAAGCCGGAAGAGCCAATTGCGGACCTTGGTACCCAGCTTCATGATTGTGCCATGGGTCCCCCGGTTGCCAAGAATTCGGATGTACACGAGAGCGCGAAACTAAAAACGTCCTAAACGCCTGACGACACCCAACGAAAGGATTCAACGATGACCACAGCAACTGACGTGCGGGCCGAGGTTGAGGCCGCCAACAAGGGTTTCATTGCAGCCTTCAGCCAGGGCGACACGGCAGCGTTGGCGGGGCTCTACACGACCGACGGTCAGCTTCTCCCTCCGCACGGTGATTTCGTGACGGGGCGCGACGCGATCCAGGCGTTCTGGCAAGGGGTGGTGGACATGGGGATCAAGGAAGTGATGCTCGAAACGGTGGAGGCCGAAGCACACGGAGATGCAGCGATCGAAATTGGAAAATACACGATGTTCGTCGAGGGAGGACAAGTCGCCGACATGGGGAAGTACATCGTGATACGGAAGAACGAACAGGGCACGTGGACATTGCATCGGGACATTTGGAATAGCAGCCAGCCCGCACCGAGTGATCGGCCCGACGGTGATGCCGGTGAGTAGGAGGTAAAGCCGAGCGCTCCTGCGACCTCCACACGAGGACGCGGCGTCCCGGCCGACCTGCCGCGGTGTGATATAGACCCCCGAGATTTTGCGGGCCTTGGGTTAGATATGGCGTATGTGTAAGGCGCATTAGCGCACAATAACCGGAGTTGATTTCATGGCAGTAGATGGGTTGCGATATCGCTGTAAGTGTGGTTTTCCCTGCTTTTCGGCGGGTCAGGAAGAGTACCACCGCGACGGCGCGTGTCTCGCAATCCGGTTGATGGTGGGTGTCATGGCTGCCCGCGAGCGCCACGGACGCCATGACCATACCGGGCTGGAGGTTGCTGGGATGCGCTTACAGCGAACCGCCCGCGCCCGCCCCACACACGCCGAAGAAGCGTACCGCTGCACCTGCGGCATGTTTGGTAGCAGTTGCCCGGTTCACCGGTGCGCCGCTTGACCGCGGCCACGGATGACGCTGAAGCTTTAGAGGACACGGATCCCGACCCCCCCGCCGACACAGCGGACCGCGGGCTTTAGTCCGGACTTCGCGGCCCGTTGATCCGTTAACTCCCTCGTCACGGCCTCTCACGAAACTCACGCGGGCGTGGTGCGTAAAGAAACCGACCCCGATTAGGAGTGCACCGTGGATCTTGATTCCCTCATCCCGATCATAGGCATGATTTTCGTTATTGGGCCGGTATCCGCGTGGGGATTTTCGTACACCCCTCTCGGTCGGGCCATCGTGAAGCGATTGAGCGGTAACGCAAACGCCGCCGACGACCGGCTGCTCGAGTTGCAGGATGAACTCGAACGTCTCCAGGAACAGATTGGCCAACAGGACGCGCGGTTCGAGGAACTGCACGACCGGTTGGATTTCGCCGAGCGACTGCTTGCGCGTGGGTCGCCGGACGCGGAGGAGCCCGAACGCGTAGTTACCGCCGCGGATGACGCTAAAGCCCGCCGCGGATGACGCTAAAGCTTTGGAGGACGCCGATCCCGACTCCCGGCCCCGGTAGAGCGGACCCCGGCTTCTAGTCCAGGGTTTCGCGAACGAAATCCCGCCTGAATATCTGAACGTGGCCGCAGCTGCTGCACGATTCGACGTGCCACAACACTTCCCTTTCTCCTGAGTGGATGCCGACTCTCCGAAGCGCACCGGGTCCGGCATACGCATCGGTTTCCAGTCGCGTCACATACACTCCGTCCACGCAGACGCCACAGGTGCGTACAGGGGTGGACCTCCGCTCGACGATTGGCTGTTGGACTGCTGACATGCGCGCCCTCGTTTTGTTGGGCGTAATGACTTGGCCACGCGATTACTGCAGTGGCACTGGGGGGGTGGAAAACATAAAGGAAATGCGTGCTTCCCGCACGGTGAGGACTATAGAACCCCGCGGGAGAGTCTCGTAACTCGTTGTCCTACAACAGGTAACGAAAGCCTACGGCCGTGTCTACGGTTCGGCCGCCGCGCTCATATCAACGCGCTTACCGCTGACCCCGTACCCTAATCGGCGTTCTGCTGCAGCGAATTCCGTTGCACGTCGCGGTGGTCGGGCCTCCAAGCTTGGCGTGCTCATCCGACCCCCAGCAATAGGCCATGCGGTTCGTGGTCATCCCGCACGTGTGATCCGCACCGACACTCACCGATTCGAACTGAAGCCCGCCGGAAACGCGTACCGGAACGGCGCGGAAGCCGACTTCAGAACCGTCTCCCAATTGGCCAAGGCCGTTGGCGCCCCAGCAGTACGCCTCATCGTCGGTCGTTACCCCGCAGCTATGACCACCCACACTCACCATCCGGAAGGAGAGACCGCCTGAGACGGCCACAGGCGAGGCACTGGCCGCCTTGCTGCCTGTGCCAAGTTCACCATTGGGATTGGCTCCCCAGCAGTACACTTCACCGCTGAGGCTCACGCCGCAGGCATGCGCCATGCCTGCGGCAACTGAGCTGAACGTAGCCGTAGCACGAACTGGTCCCGGTGCGGAATGCGCGGCCTGGTCCGCGGCACCGTTGCCCAGCTGCCCACTCTGATTCATACCCCAGCAGTGTACGCTTCGCCGCCAGGTGACGCCACAAGAAAAGAAGCCTCCGGCGCTGATGGCACGGAAGGCGAGCGAGCCGGCCACTCGAACGGGCCTGCTGGACGCTCGCTGCGTACCGTCACCAAGAGCGCCGAGGGTGTTGTCCCCCCAACAGTAAGCCTCGTTGCTAGTGGCCACGCCACAGGTATGCCGAAAACCGGCGCTCATGGCGGAAAACCTCAACCCGCCCTGGACGAGTGTCGGAGCAGAAACCGTCGACTCGACGCCGAGTCGGCCCGAGCTGTTGCCTCCCCAACAGTACGGCAAACCGGCGACCGTCGGGCCACATATGTGAGCCGCCGGGTCTTGATGGCCGCTGTTCACCGTTTGGAAGCGAACCCCACCGTCGACCGGCTCCGGAAAGATCCGGTCAGTGCGTGATCCGTCGCCAAGCTGGCCAAGGGTATTCGCACCCCAGCAATGGGCCAGTCCGCTTGGAGTGAGGGCGCAAGTGTGCCACACCCCGGCAACCACTTCAGCAAACTCGATTGCCGTCACCCTCACGGCTGCGCCGCCCGTCGCCGTTCCACTCGTAGCGCTGATCGTCGTCGATCCCCTTCCCTGCCCCGTTACTTGCCCCGCAGCGTTGACCGTGGCTACGGCCGGATTCGAGCTGGACCAGGTAAACCTGGCGTTGGCCACGGTGTGGCCGTTGGCATCTTTTGCAATGGCCGCGAAGCGCGTCGTGTCGTCGTTCCGGATGGAATCAATCACCGCGGATACATCGACTGTGGACGCAACCTGACGCACGGCGAGTCGGGCCGACGCGCTAGCGCCATCGGGTGTCGTTGCGGTGATCCTGACCGATCCGTTCGCTACGGCAATTGCCAAACCCGCGGAACTCACTCTGACCACCGACGAATTTGACCCCCGCCAGACAAACGGCACGCCGAAGATCAGGTCACCGCTCGAACCCCGCGCGGCTGCGTTGAGCTGTAGGGTATCACCAATCGCAGTGAGTGTGTCGATCCCGATGACCTCGACGGTCGCGATCGCACCGGATACGTTCACGCCCTCCCCAGTGACGCTCACGGTCAGTTCGGCCGAACTCGAGACGCCGCCCGCCGCGGCCGTGATCCTTGCCGTTCCAGCTGCCACCGCTATGACAATTCCCCTCGCGTCAACCGTGGCGACATCGATATCCGAAGACGTCCAATCGAACAAGCTGCCGGCGATCCGGTTGTTAAAGCTGTCCCGCGCAACCGCGGCGAACTGCACAGTCACCCCCAGGGCCGTTACCGTACCCGCCGTCGGACTGATCTCGACCGCCGCGACCGCAATGGCCTCGCGATCGCCGGTCACCCCACAGTACGTGTAGACATCCACGTCGCCCTGTGTTGGGGCCTCCACCTCACCCCTCCGCACGGCGGCCCATACCGCCGAATTCTCCGCGCACATCGCACCGTTTGCAACGGCCCACTCGAGGAATCCGCCAGGCGGATTTTGGACACCGTAGAGGTTGGCTCCCGTCACATGCTGGATGTCATTCCACGAACGGATACCCGACAGCGACGCGCCCTCGAAGTTCACACCTTGAAGGTCGGCGTCTCGAACATCGCTACTGTCCAGCGTCGCACCACGAAGCGTCGCTCCAGCAAGGCGAGCCTCGGCAAGTGAGGCTCCCTTGAGTGAGGCGTCAGTCAAATCAGAACCCGCCATGTTGGACGACGATAAGACGGCGCCCTGGAGGTCTGCCCCACGGAGGTTGGCGTTCACTAAAAACGCCCGGCTCGCTCTCATATGCCGCAGGTTGTTACCCGCGAGGTCGGCGCCTTCCAGTCGGGTTCTATCCCCTGACGTCCAGCCACTGAGTTTGACCGATACATCTTCGGCGACGATGTCGGCATAGGCCCGATAGCCCATCATGCGAAAGCCGGTTTTGAGTCGCGAGGCGCGAGACTCGATCACCGGATTCCACCCGGCAAACGCAGCGATAGAGAGAAGCACAATGCCTGTGAAAACAGCGCCGGCAGCAACACGGGGGAAAGTGAATAACCCCTTGAACACGTGGCTCAGGCGGAGCTCAGTCGCCTTCTCGCCGCGCAGCGACTCGGTTACATCGCGATAAGACGCGAAACCGAAGCCGAGACAAGCTGCAACCAAGACGACATGCACCGCTGTTCCCGGAAGGTCATGCCTCGGCACGAATCTTACCCAGAAGAGATAGAGTGTGGCTGGCACAACCCACCACCCGAGCATCACTTCAATCATCGAGCGGAGTCGGGACCAACGCGAACGTTCCTCCGGCAGCCACGCGGCGTGTGCACGTATCAACCCGGCCAGCGGCCAGGGGGCGAATTCCACATCCAGACGTCGGGCGTCCGGGAACACCGCTGGGAGGTTCGCAAGCCCCCTGAAGACGCGCGGCGTGAAGCGGTGATATTCGACGAAAACCGCGAGCAAGAGAACCGGTGCCGCCCAATAGAAAACAATTGTGGGAATCTCGATCCCGATGATCGGCAGTGGGAACGATGCAAACTTGGCTATCAGATTTACGTCGGTCGTTGCGGCGATGGTCAGCCACGAATACGCACTCGCGGCCAACATCGTGAGGAAGTACAGACGGGCATTCTTCCACATCACGGTGACGAGCCTCAGGCCACCTAATCCTGTCATTCCTTTCGGCATGGTAGCGCCAGCGAGATTCGCACCCGCCAGCTGTTCTTCTGTGACTCCTTGGGCGTCGGAGAGGTTTGCGTCCTGCAGATTGGCGCCCCGCAGTCGGGCCTGCGCCAAGTCGGCGCCTCGCAGATCGGCGCCCGCAAGGTTAGCCCCGCGCAGGTTGGCTCCGGTGAGGTTGGCCCGCTCCAGGTTCGCCGCGGCGAGGTTCGCTTGCTCCCAATTGGACCCTGTGAGGTCAGCTTCAGAGAGATACGCCTCCGGGGCGTCGGCGTTGGCGAGCATGGCCTTCGACAGCTTGGCTTGGTAGAGGAAGCCCTCCCGCAAGTTCGCTCGCTCTCCCGCCGCACCGTCCGTCTCACTCCACCGGCGGTGCGCTAGCAGCATCCCCTTCAGATCGCCAAAGACCAACGAAGTTCGTCGAACCCGTCCCTCGGAGGTTCCGGCGTCAGAACCCTCCGACTCCGCGGTGGGTTCTAACTCAATGTCATCCTCTATGTCACCGGCGAAATCCGGACGTAGAAACTCCAGGTCGTCATCAGTCACTGGATCTTGCCCTCGTCACAATGCCAGGTGGGATCCCACTGAAAAACGGAAGGCCGCGGCATGCGTGCAAACCCCGTCACGCCGCCGCCGCAGGAGCGTCCCAGGAGGGAGCAGAGGGCCATTCCGACAACAGCAAATTCCCGCTCAAGATGTCTGAGGGGTTGACGGGGGCGAAGTGAAGAACTCGAGAGTGCAGGCAGAAGGAACGGCTCCTGGTGTCCAGATCGCCCACAGAATACAATCCTAAGGCCTTAAACGCCAGCGTTTTAGCTAGAGACGGAATCTACCTTGGATCGCACGGCGGTCGGCAAGAGCGGTTTAGACGCTGCGCCCAATGAACTCCCCGAGTCACGCCGCCGTAGGTGACGAAGGTCGCGCGCGGCAGCACCGCCGTCCCCCCCCCCGCCTGTGATCTCCGAGGCGGTCGAAGGTGTCAGTCACCCAACGCTCCGGTTGTTACCACGAGTAAACTCGCGGCTCGGCGGTCTGTCGGTAAACCGACAAGGGCAAAGGTCGCTTTGAGCGACAGATGGCCGAGCCGCCGGTCGATTATCTCGTGCGCGTACCCTACCAGCGTACCCCGGACACGGTATACGTTCGGAGTGCAGGATCGGCCTCGATCTCGGCGTCGCTGAACGGGATCGGCCTCCACTCCTTTCGTGAAAACAAACGCGTCTGGTCGGTGAAGTGTGGGGAGTCCGGATCGCCCGATTGCGAGTAGGTCAGCAGCGCCATCGCCCGCGGGCCATCCGGGGCATACTCGAGCGCCATGATGAAGCTCGTGCCCCGGTTTACCGGGTAACCGTCCTCCCGCAAAAACCGGCTTCCCGAGACGCGGGGCGCCAGGGCGGGGTCGGGCTCCAATGTCGTTCCATTCCTTGCGTAGTTTGCATAGTTCGTGACCCCCTCCCAAAAACCCTGTCCCCCGTGAATCGGGATCCGACCCCCGTTCTTGTTGCTATGCTGGAGTTCCCCCAAGGCCACGTCCAGGGCAAAACCCGCACGCTGGAGGACACCCACGGCCCGAGCGAGGGCTTGCAGCACCGCGTCATCACTTCCTTGGTACGGCGCCAAACCTCGAGGGGTGCCAATCGGATCGTCCGGATCGAACGGCTCCGCAAAGAGCACGCCGCTGCCCAGCAGATCGTCCCCGTCGAAACCGGTGATGAACTCCCGCCACAGCACCGCGCCCCGACTCTCGAGATCCAGGCGTCCGTCGAATTGGGCCAGCACGGCGCACGCCTCATCGAGACGCACAGTTCGGCCATTGAGGCGAACGGTGGGGTGCGCACGACATCGCGCGGCGAGGTCGGGAGCCAACAACTCGGCCGTATAGCTACGGTTGAGGAACGCCGCGGCCGTCAGTTCCTCGAGCGAGAACTTGCCGTCGGATCCCGCGGGTCCGCTCGGACTCCGGTCCGACAACACGACATCGTTCATGCGGGTTCGCGGGGAGCGAACCGTTTCTTCCTGAAGGGCGTGCAACCTGTTGTAACCCGTCAGCAGCTGACTCGAGTTGGCCAGCCAGTAACTGTCGTTGGCGTTGAACACGTAGTCTCGCCGCTCGAGTTGTGGCAAAGCGCTGAACGAGAGCAAGCCCGGATTGCGGGCATCCCCATCGTCCACCCACTCGAACCGAGGATCGCTCCCATCGAGGAGAATGACCCTTCGTGCAAGCGCGGCGCCGACCGTGGGATCCGTGTCGGCCAGTTCCTCCCACAGCTCTAGCGCTTCGTCCGACAGATGCGGTGTGGAGGACACATCGACGTACCACGCGCGACCGTCGGCGCTGGCCGAGATGGTGTTCACCCACGGCATGCCCGCAAACCGAGAGTGTGCCTCCTGGAACGCGTCCATGCTGGACGCCTGCGACATCGCGGTCCACTGCAGCGCAACCTCTTCGTTGTCTTCGTTCGCGTCCCGTATCGCGTACGCGAACTCATCGGTCCACGCGAACCCGGGTAGCGAAACCATCGGCCCGTGATGGGTTCGGTACATGGTCTGCCGGACCTCCTCGACGGTGCCGTCTTCCCGAAGCACCTGAACCAATATCTCACGGGTCTCCATGGCCCGCTCGCGCCCATCATAGATGTAGGTGGTGGGGTTTCCCTTCGCGAGCCGCACGCGGTACATCGTGTATCGCACGCCGGACGACACCGTGTGGGTCCAGGCGACGTTCTCGTTGAACCCGAGGGCCACACCGGGGAGCCCGAGCAGCCCGACCCCATACGCGTCGATCTCCCCCGGAATCGTGAGCTGCTTTTCCCAAAACCGATTCGAGCCCACCCAGGGATAGTGTGGGTTCGCCAAGAGCATACCGCCGCCGGTTTCCGAGCGCTCGCTCCCAATGCCCCAGCCGTTGCTGGCTCCCACCATCTCCGGGAGATCCCCCCCCACGCTGGCGATGTCGCCACTCGGAGGTCGAGCGGCGGCAATCGGCTGCGCGAATCGCGGGGTGATCATGAAAAGCGAACGACCGTAGGCCATGACGTCGACCGCGTCGATCTCCCCCACCCAGGACTCCCCACGACACCACCCGGGTACGCCGTCCACCCCAACCTCCTGCAAGTACCGGTTGACGCCCGCGGCGTAGCCCTCGAACATCGCACGGATGTGGGCCGGAAAGACGGCGAGGTCTTGGGCGGCCAGCTTCCGGATGTCCAATGCCGCGAGCGCGACATCGGATATGAGATGCGCGTCGTTCTTCCCGGCTCCGAAGTACTTGGCCCGCTCGCTTCGAACCCGAATCGCCTGATCGACCAGCGAGCAGAGATGGTCTTCCGCAATGGCGTAGCCCTCGCCGAACCCGAGGCTTCCCCAATCTTCGGCCACGATGTGCGGGATCCCATAGGCGGTCCGCCGGATCGTCGCCTCGTACTCCGTGGACTCGGGTATGGCACAGGAGCCGAGGATGAGTGCCAGGCATGCCCCAGTGAGCGGCGGGCGAAACACGTCGGGTTGGACCATCATGTGGCGTACTCCCGGTGATGTGATTGACGATCGGCGATGCCGCCGGCGCCGAGTTCTTCTTGGATGGCATACCGGTCGGATAAGGCGGTTTTTAGGCGATCGTAGGTGTTGGCCATGTAGGCCTAAGATGCGGTGCGATGTGCATGTTGGGGAGTCCCGGGCTGACGAGCCCGGGCTCGGCCCCAGTGCGTCCTTAAGGACAATGCCGTCCGGCCGAGCGCGCCCTCGTTAGGGCGGGACTGCTAATAAAGGCTGACCTTGCTCCACCCTCAGCGGCGAGGACCGGATGGAAGATCACTCCGCTGCCACTCCTCCAATGCATCCACGACCTTTTGGAAGCGAGGGTCCTCAGCGAGCACGCTGAACTCCGGAGCCCTAAAGTTGAAGACATATCCAACCGTAATGCCTTCAAGTACCTCTATCGCCCGCTGGTAATCTCCAAGCATCACCAGGACGCGTGCCGCCGCGAGTGCCGCTCCCGTAGCGTCGAAAACGTTCGGACGATCGATCCCAAGCAGACTGTCGACCGACCGGCGTGCCAAGCGACTTTGGCCGAGGCGAGCATCGAGCAGGGCCTGGTTTAAGCTAAGCTGAACCGCTTGGACGAGGCGATCTGCCACCGCGGCATCCGCGCGCGCACCGGTCGTGTCGCCGAGATACCCCCGCATCTCGCTGGCGACGGTCATAGGATACGGGTTTGGGTCATAGACGGCCAGGCGCGAAGGACGAGCGCACGTAGCGATGCCACTACCATCGCTCCACCTGGAGAGTGGGGAGTACGGGTGGACCCTGCCTTGACGCCGGCTTGACGGTGCAGGCCCAATAATCGGTGGAGACGCGCAACCCTCTGAAGGAAATCGCACAATGAGAAAGGATCTCCGCCATGAAACGCTTTGGCATCATCCCGCTCGCCGTCCTCGCGTTCACCCCGCTCACCGGCACTACAGCTCAGGAGCGGCCACCGGTCGAGCCTGGCGCGCGAATACGCATCACAGCTCCAAGTGTATTTTCCGATAGGATCGTAGGTACTGTCGTGTCGTGGGAAAGCGAACAACTAGTTCTAGCAGGTTGCGGAAAAAGTCGGGTAATGGACGATAGCATCGCGAGCCGGAAGTTCTTATCGTAGAGGGACCTCGATGGGAGTGCCACGATGCGCGGGAACAAGACGAATCAGTCGGCGCTGTTCAGCTATATCAGTGCGGAGGATCGGGTGCCCTCCGACCATCCGTTGCGCGCCCTGCGGGCGCTGGTGGACCCGGTGTTAGCCCGGCTCTCGCCGCAGTTGGACCGGCTGTACGCGCGGCGGGGCCGGCCGTCGATTCCCCCGGAACATTTGTTACGCGCGTTATTGCTGCAGGTGGTGTATACGATCCGGAGCGAGCGGCAGCTGATGGAGCAGCTCGATTACAACATCCTGTACCGATGGTTTGTGGGGTTGAATCTGGACGACGCGGTGTGGGTGCCGACGGTCTTTACGAAGAATCGGACGCGGCTGGTCGAGGGGGGCATCGCGGATGCGTTTCTGGCCGAAGTGTTACAGGAGGCGGAGCGGCGGGCGTTGTTGTCGAATGAGCATTTCACCGTCGACGGGACCTTGCTGGACGCGTGGGCGAGTCAGAAGAGTTTTCAGCCGAAGGCCGGCACCCGCCCGCCAACGGACGATGATCCGGGGAATCCGAGCGTGACGTTTCGCCAGGAGAAACGGACGAATGCGACGCATGCGTCGCGGACGGACCCGGAGGCGCGGTTGACGCGGAAGAGTGGGGGGCAAGGCGCGCAATTGGCGTACTTGGCGAGTGTGTTGATGGATAATCGGCACGGGCTCGTGGTGGCGACCGACGTGACGCAGCCCGGCTACGAGGCGGAGTGTGCGAGTGCGCTGGCGATGGTGGGGAGCTTACCGCCGACGGCCCGGCGTCGGACGTTGGGGGCGGACAAGGGTTATGATCGGTGCGGGTTTGTCGACACGCTGCGGGCGTTGGGCTGGACGCCCCACGTCACGCCGAACGTGCACCGCACGCGGTTGCGGAGCGCGGTGGATGGCCGGACGACGCGCCATCCCAGCTATGCGATCAGTCAACGGCAGCGCAAAAAAGTGGAAGAGATCTACGGGTGGGGCAAGACGATTGGGTTGTTACGCAAACTCCGACATCGCGGGACCCCGCGGGTCGGGTGGGTGTTTACGTTCACGGCCGCGGTCTACAATCTGATGCGGATACGCACCCTGACCCTGGCCGAAGGCAGCCCCTGATGGGGCAGTGTGGGCCGCATTCGTCACGCCGACCGCACCGCGGGGGCGGTAATAGGGGACCGCACGCTGGTACACCGTCGTGTTACCCGGACAAACGCGGCCCACCATGAATTTTTCCGCAACCTGCTAGACGCCCGACGTGGGACACTAACCTTCCCTATTGATTCGATCATCAAGCTCGAGATAAGCAGGGGCAAGAAGTCGAAGGTCGTAGTGGGCGCTGGGATCGGCATGCTCGTCGGTGGCATATCTGGCTACCTAGCGTGCGGCCGAGCATTTCCAGTCCGGAGATGCGATAAGCGTGTAATCGTCGGAGCCATCTTCGCTGTGCCAGGAGCCGCTCTTGGAGCCATTTTTGGCGCTGCCGCCAGTTCGGATATCTGGGAGGAAGTCCCAGTCAACCGACTCCGCATCAGCTTCGGGCCGCAGCGCGACGGCAGGTTCGGGGTCGGCGCGTCGCTGAGGTTCTAGCCAGAGTTTCTTGCGTCCTTCCCGTCCCCGAGCGTCCCAGCGGCGTTCGGGGCTTTAGCTAGCGTTTGGGATCAGAGTTTTAGGCAGGCGGATGGTCCTCGTGTCGGGCCTCCTTCTCCTCACGCCACTCTCTGAGGCCAATCGCTAACCCGCCGAGTGCGCCAATCAACAGAGCAATGACCAGTTCATTCATAATCCCAGCTCCCGACCCTCCATGGCGGCCAACGCCGTAACACTGCAACGTCGAGTTCCGTCGGGCCAATCCACGCGCAAGCTAGCACGAGGATCTCAACCTTCCTTCAACGGCTAATACTGGGGCCTCCGCCGCCAACCTTGCACGATCTATGCTCGCATGATATGAGTATGGCGGTTGCGACCAAACTCCTGAGGACTGTTCATCAAAAATGGATGGGCAGATCCGTTAAGCGGCTCACCGAACAGGCACTCCAATGACACGAAATGTTTCGTTGATCGGGAAGTTGCTTCTTATCCCGACCACCGTATTACTCACGGGTTGCTCGAACCCATCCACCGTCCGTTCGGTACCATTCCAGCACGCTTTTGCTACAGGAGCCACACCCTGGTCGCACGACCGCTTTGACGATGCGGAGGGCAAGTTCACGTTTGCCGTCTTTTCGGATTTGAACGGTGGCGAGCGCGGAGGCGTGTTTGAAGTTGCGATAGCGCAGTTGTCTCTCCTACGCCCTGAGTTGATCATCAGTGTCGGTGATTTGATCGATGGCGGAAGTGAAGATCGGGGCAAGCTCGCCAGGGAATGGGACTTCCTCGATGCAAGAACGTCGCGAGCGCACGCCCCGGTGTTCTATGTCGGGGGCAATCACGACCTTACCAACCAGACCATGCGGGACGTCTGGGCCGAGCGATACGGCCAGCGGTACTATCATTTCGTATACAAGAACGTGTTGTTCTTGGTGCTCGACACCGAAGACTATACCGACGAGCGCATGCTGGAAATCTACCTGGCACGCGCTGCCGCCATAAAAGTGATGGAGGGAGATCACCCCGAAAGAGCTCAGGAGATGGAATACTTCCAGATGCCTGAGCAGGTGACCGGGGAAATCGGACCGGAACAGTCGAACTATTTCCGACGGATCATTACCGATCACCCCGATGTGCGGTGGACGATGCTGTTCATGCACAAACCAGTCTGGCGGAGGGATGACGAGCCGGACTTCTCTGCCATCGAATCGGAGTTGGCCGACCGCCCCTATACCCTGTTCAACGGCCACGTTCACTCCTATTCCCACACGGTGAAAAACGGACGGGATTACATCGGGTTGGGGACGACGGGTGGAAGCCAGGGCGCTAGTGACGACATGTCGTTCGACCACGTCACCCTGGTAACGATGACCGAAGACGAACCCTCGATCGGCCATCTCAGACTGGATGGCATCCTCGACAAGACCGGCCACGTTCCAGCCGGTGGAGACAGTCTGTGCTTCCAGGCATCAAGGTGCAGGCGGTAGTCTCAGATCGCGCCGTGGTAACCGCCCTTGCAACTGTTCATCATCATTCCTCCGTCACCGACGCATTGACGAACGTTGCCGCCACGGCGGGAACATCGAGACCGCTCGCCACTGCCGTCCAAGTTTCGTCAGACGCAATTTCTCGCAGGGGCGTCAAGGTACCTGTGCTAATCAGCTCGCGCGCCATGAGTGGTCCAGCCCGAGCATCCTGATCGATCAAGTTCGTTAAATACCCCAGCGCCAGCGCCGGGCTTCTGAGCACGTTGCTCCCCGCACCGGTCTCGGCAAGATCTCCGTTCCGCAGCAGCGACACCTGAAAGTCGCGAAGCTCGGTTGCCAACGGAGTGACCGTGCTTGGAGAAACAGGTCTTGGGATGCCGACGATCAGTGCCGCGTGAAGTCCGAAGTCAGCGACCGCGTCGGCTGGGGTGAAATTCCATTCGGAATAATGGCAGTCTACAACTTCCAGTCCCAAAGCAAGCCACTCGACTGCCCGAAGCACGGTGCTTCCATCTTCCATCTCGCGAGCCGGAGTTGCACGCAGCTTGAAGACGATCTCCACCTCGATACGGGGCGCGACCATCCCGGCCAGCGACAACGCCAAGGGTTTTTCATCAGTGAAGTGAACGGTACGCCCGTAAATAGGCGCCCAGATCGGTGAATCCAGCCCCAGCTTGGACCAAATCATCTTGTTCGAAAACCCGATTTTCCGACCGATCACGCGCTCTCCACATCGCGTGCGCCTGCGCGTTATTTCGGTCGCGACCGAGTAGCCATCGGTGAGACTGAAATCGCGGAAGCGCTCCGAGGGAGGCGTCAGCAGCGCACCGTCTTTGTGCGCGGCCAGAAGCTCGGTAGCGAGGCTATCGATATCCGCTACCACGGCTCTCCCGCCTTCCAATCAAAACTCCAGGGTGGGCAAGAACGTCGGCGGCTGCCGATGCTGCGTGACTTGCTCGAACCCGTACGCAATGCGAAGGAGGGTCGGTTCGCTCCAGGCTCGACCAAAGATCGACATGCCAACGGGCAACCCGAACACCGTCCCCGCTGGGACCGTCACGTTCGGGTAGCCTGACACAGCTGCGAAGGTCGAACTGCCACCGCCAAACCGATCACCGTTGACGAGATCCGTCGTCCAGGCCGGACCCCCGGTTGGGGCGATGATGGCGTCCAATTGGTGCTCGTTCATGACCGCATCGATCCCCTCGCTTCGCGTCAGTCGGTGCGCGGTGGCTAAGCCGTCTTGGTACACACGATCGGTGAGCGGGCCTTTTTCTTCAGACTGTTCGAAGATTTCCTGTCCAAAGTACTGCAGCTCGCGATCACGGTTCTGGTTGTTGAAATCGATGAGATCGGCCAACGTACGCATCGTGGTCGCTGGACCCAAATCCTCGAGATAAACGTTCATATTCGCCTTGAACTCGTATTGCATAATGTCCATGGTGTGCTGCTGCAGCTCATCTCTGGTCGTGAGCTCAACCGGATCCACCACCGTGGCACCAGCGTCCACCAGCGCGGCAATCGCATCTTCCATCAGCGCGTCGACCCGCTCGTGAAACTCGAAGAACTGACGGGCAACGCCGATGCGGGCGCCTCGCAGCCCGTCCCGATCGAGGAACTGTGTGTAGTCGGACTGCACGTTCCCCCTACTTGCACTCGTAGCCGGATCTCTAGAGTCGACGCCCGTCAACGCACTCAGTAGGATTGCGCCGTCGCGGACCGTTCTTGTCATGGGTCCGGCGGTATCCTGAGTGTGAGAAATGGGAATGATGCCACTGCGACTCCACAGGCCTACGGTTGGCTTGATGCCGACGACACCGTTGGCCGAGGAGGGACAGACAACGGATCCATTGGTTTCGGTACCGATGGCGAGCGCGGCGAGGTTGGCAGCAGGCGCAGCGCCGGAGCCCGAGCTCGATCCGCACGGATTGCGGTCGAGTACGTAGGGATTCTTGCACTGACCACCGCGCGCGCTCCACCCGCTCGACGAGCGGGTTGAGCGGAAGTTTGCCCATTCGCTGAGGTTGGCTTTGCCGAGGATGATCGCGCCCGCCTCACGCAGCCGCCCGACAATGAATGAGTCTTCCGCCGGAACCGCACCTTCGAGCGCGTACGAGCCAGCAGTCGTATTCCCCCGATCCGCCGTTGCAATGTTGTCTTTGATCAGGACCGGAATGCCATGCAGCGGCCCGCGGCCGTTACCGTTGCCGCGCTCATCATCCAACTCCCTGGCAATCGATAGCGCATCGGGGTTGGTCTCGATGACCGACCGGAGTGTCGGGCCGCTTTGATCGACCGCCTCGATTCTGGACAAATACATCTCCGTTATACGCGCGGCTGACCATCGGCCTGATTCCATCGCCTCCTGAAGATCGGCAACCGTTATCTCATCTAACTCCGACTCCGGAACATTGAACCCTCGCCGCGCGCTGCCGTTGTCCGCCGGGACACAGCCCAACGGCCCGGCGAGCGCAATCGTGCTGCCCGCCGCGGTGACGCCGAGGAACGCCCGACGACTGAGGCCGGGGCTCGGTTGCCGTTCGCTAACACTTGGGTTGTCACTCATGGATTCAGCTTGATCGATCTGGGCTGACACGGGGCACTCCTTTCGAGGCCATTATTAGCGCACTTGGTTACATCATCGACAAGGCCAGGGGCGGTCGAGAGCCCGGCGGTGATCGACATGATTCAGATTCTTGATTCTAGCAGGTTGCGGAAAAATTCATGGTGAGCCGCGTTTGTCCGGGTAACACGACGGTGTACCAGCGTGCGGTCCCCTATTACCGCCCCCGCGGTGCGGTCGGCGTGACGAATGCGGCCCACACTGCCCCATCAGGGGCTGCCTCCGGCCAGGGTCAGGGTGCGTATCCGCATCAGATTGTAGACCGCGGCCGTGAACGTAAACACCCACCCGACCCGCGGGGTCCCGCGATGTCGGAGTTTGCGTAACAACCCAATCGTCTTGCCCCACCCGTAGATCTCTTCCACTTTTTTGCGCTGCCGTTGACTGATCGCATAGCTGGGATGGCGCGTCGTCCGGCCATCCACCGCGCTCCGCAACCGCGTGCGGTGCACGTTCGGCGTGACGTGGGGCGTCCAGCCCAACGCCCGCAGCGTGTCGACAAACCCGCACCGATCATAACCCTTGTCCGCCCCCAACGTCCGACGCCGGGCCGTCGGCGGTAAGCTCCCCACCATCGCCAGCGCACTCGCACACTCCGCCTCGTAGCCGGGCTGCGTCACGTCGGTCGCCACCACGAGCCCGTGCCGATTATCCATCAACACACTCGCCAAGTACGCCAATTGCGCGCCTTGCCCCCCACTCTTCCGCGTCAACCGCGCCTCCGGGTCCGTCCGCGACGCATGCGTCGCATTCGTCCGTTTCTCCTGGCGAAACGTCACGCTCGGATTCCCCGGATCATCGTCCGTTGGCGGGCGGGTGCCGGCCTTCGGCTGAAAACTCTTCTGACTCGCCCACGCGTCCAGCAAGGTCCCGTCGACGGTGAAATGCTCATTCGACAACAACGCCCGCCGCTCCGCCTCCTGTAACACTTCGGCCAGAAACGCATCCGCGATGCCCCCCTCGACCAGCCGCGTCCGATTCTTCGTAAAGACCGTCGGCACCCACACCGCGTCGTCCAGATTCAACCCCACAAACCATCGGTACAGGATGTTGTAATCGAGCTGCTCCATCAGCTGCCGCTCGCTCCGGATCGTATACACCACCTGCAGCAATAACGCGCGTAACAAATGTTCCGGGGGAATCGACGGCCGGCCCCGCCGCGCGTACAGCCGGTCCAACTGCGGCGAGAGCCGGGCTAACACCGGGTCCACCAGCGCCCGCAGGGCGCGCAACGGATGGTCGGAGGGCACCCGATCCTCCGCACTGATATAGCTGAACAGCGCCGACTGATTCGTCTTGTTCCCGCGCATCGTGGCACTCCCATCGAGGTCCCTCTACGATAAGAACTTCCGGCTCGCGATGCTATCGTCCATTACCCGACTTTTTCCGCAACCTGCTAGATTAGTGATTCTAGATTGATCTGGCCCAACACCAAATCTGCAATCTGCAATTTGCATTCTGAAATCTGAGATCATCGGTTCCCCACCTTCGCCTTCAACTCCTCGAGCCAGTTCTCGACCACGATGAGTTCCTCGGTGTCACCGTCAGTCCGCTCTCTAATCACGACGAACCGCTGATCGTCGGGCGCCACATCGTAACCGACCAAGTTGTCAAGACCTCCGAACAGCGACCGGCGCTCACCCATCTCAAACGTTGGACCGGGCAGCAGCTCTACCGCCGCCATCTCAAGCGCACCGGTCACGTAGAACAATTCGCGCCCACTGTGAGCCCACATCGGCAGGAAGCCCGCGCCCGTCGAGACCTGGTATTTGGTGTCCGCCACCTTGGGGAAGGGTCGCACGAATACCTGAAACTGACCGGACTCGTCGGAGACATATGTCAACCATCGACCGTCCGGCGAGAGTCGCGGCATCATCTCAATCGCCGTCGTCGCCAACAGTGCAACCGGAACCGAGTCCCGCCCGGGACGCATCACGCTGATATCGCCCCCACCTGTTCCATGCTCGTAAACCAGCCACTCGCGCTCTCCAGACAAAAAGCCAACCCCGACGGGCCGGTCCATATCCAGCAGCACCTCGGCCATCGAACTCCCATCGGCGCGTTTGATATAGAGATCCGCATTCTCGCCGCGATCCGAGACAAAAACGATGTCGCGCCCGTTCGGCGTCCACCGGGGGTCAACGTTTGATTCGCCTTCGAATGTGAGTTTCGTCAGTGGTCCACGAGGTAGCTGTTGGACCCACAGGTGGACACCATCCCGCCCGGCCCTGGCAAGCACCAATTGCCTGCCGTCCGGCGAGAGCGCCAATGGCGAGTGATTTGAATCGAACGTGCCCGCGAGGTCGGTGTCGATCTCCTCCACGGCTCCTGCTCGATTGATCCATACGATCTCATGAGGATTCGCGCCGGCCCCTCCCCCGGTCACATACACCAGCTTCCCCGTCGTTGACAGCGCCAGATCCACCGCGCCGCCGAACCCACCCCCCACTCCCCCAGCGGGCGCGACGCGTACACCATCCGTTATCGCCACGACCTCGCCGGTCAGCTCGAGCCGGTCCTGATCGAATGGCGCAGCCATCAGGACGCCGTCAGGTGTGACGAGCACCAAATACCCTGGTGCCATGAATCTGGGCCCCAGACCCCGGGTCACCACTCGATACTCGCCGGTTACAAGGTCCAGCGCGGCAATATCCGCTTGGGCGAGGTCTCCGCCCCGAAGGATCGTGAACAACACGCCTTTCCCGTTGGGCAACACGTGGGGCCACACGTGATCCGTCTCGCCACTCGCCGTGTCGATCGAGGTCACCGGCTCAGGCACGCCACCGGTGTCGGGCACCCGCTTGATCCCTGTTGTGCCCCCAGCCGTCAGTCCATCGAAATACAGAAATCCGTCGCCGCCCCACGATACCCCTTCGCCCCCAACCCCGGAGTCAACAAGGACCACCGGTGATCCACCATCCAGCGAGACTCTCTTAAGAACGGAGTTCCCGACTAGGGTGGAGAACGCGACGTGGGAACCGTCGGGTGAGACAACGGGGCGAGCGCCGTTCTCCGTGCCCGGGAGGGGCGCACTGCGGAGTTGGTCGCGCCGCCTCACCCAAAGGGCTAGCTCGCCATCGAATCGTGAGTACACCAACTGCGACCCGTCCGGCGAAAGCGCCAGACCAAGTCCCCAAAACGGTCGCTCGTCGGCCGGCAGTGCGAGGCTGTAGCGGGATACCGGCATCGGTGGTGCGGGACGCAACAGGGTCCAGAGCGCAACGACTGCGAGCACCGTCGCCAGCGTCGTCGTGGCGATGCTCAGGCGATTCCACGGGCCCCTGGTTGGAGGTACTGCGACCGCGGTTGCCTGCGTCTTGGGCAGCGTGAACGCCGGGTTCGTCAACGCCTCGCCAAATTTGGCGGCACTCTCGAAGCGATCCGCCGCCAGCTTCTCCAACGCTGTTGCCGTGGCGGCCGCGACGTGCGGCGGCACCGATTTCCGCAACTCCGTCACCGGTTGCACATCTTCGGTCACGATTTTCATGAGGATCGCCTGCGCAGACGCCCCCGTATGCGGCGGCCCGCCCGTCAACATCTCGTAGAGCACACAACCCAGGGAATAGATGTCCGAGCGGTTGGTCAGATCCTTGTCCGCCATCGCCTGCTCGGGACTCATGTAGTGCGGTGTGCCGAGCGAGAGACCCGTCTCGGTCATCCGCCCGCCGGCCGCCGCACTCATCGCCAACGCGATGCCAAAGTCCGCCACCATGGGCCGGCCGTCGTGGAGCAGGATGTTCTCCGGCTTGATGTCGCGATGGATGACGTTGTTGCGGTGCGCGTAGTCGAGGGCGTCCGCCACGTCCGTGGTGATGCGTACCGCCTCGTCGATCCCGAGCTGGGTTTCACGGTTCAGTTTGTTCCGGAGGGCCTCGCCGTCGATGGACGGCATCACGTAATAGAGGAATCCGTCGGCCTCGCCTGAGTCGTGTAACGGCAAGATGTGCGGGTGAGCGAGGTTGGCGGCGATCTCGATCTCGCGGAGGAACCGCAAGGCACCCACCGCGGCGGCCAACTCGGGGCGGAGCACCTTGATCGCGACCTTGCGCTTGTGCTTCAAATCCTCGGCGAGGTAGACCGTTGCCATGCCACCGGCGCCGAGTTCGCGCTCGATCTTGTAGCGGTCGGAGAGCGCGGCTTTGAGGCGTTGGGTGATCTCGCTCATGGGGCTAAGATGGACCGTCTAGGGGGGTTTGGCGAGGTTTCGAGGGGGACATGCTTATACGCCCCACCTTGCCCCACCTTTACCGCACTGGGTCGAGAAGTCTGACTCAGTACAAGCTGGTCGAGAGGTACTTGAGCCCGCTGTCGCACGCCAGGAACGCGGCTGACATGGGGGCGTCTCCTGCTCTCATCACCTTGACGGCGGCGGCCAGATTAGCGCCCGACGAGTATCCTGCGAAAACGCCCTCGTGCTGCGCCAGAAGGCGCGTTGCGTCGGTCGCCTCCTCGCCGGTCACCTGGATGAAACCCGTGATCAGCTCACGGCCCATCAGCGACAGATCGCTCATGCCGTAGCCGCCCCCCTGGATCGGGTGATTGGCGTCGCTGACCTCGCATCCGGCGAGGACAGCAACCGAAGCCGGCTCGACGACATAGGTCCGAACGGCAGGGTTGACGCTGCGGAGATAGCGACTGACACCGGCAAATGTCCCACCGCTCCCCACGAAGTCCACAAAGACGTCGATGTGCCCCCCTGACTGGCGCCACATCTCGGGGCCGGTGGTACGTTCGTGTGCAAGCGCGTTCGCTTGGAGCTGGAACTGATCGGCCCGGAAGGCTCCTCGCTCCTCGACGATGGATTGCGTTTTGGCCTCGACCAACGCCAGATCCTCTCCCGACACCTGTCCGGGCGGAGAGCCCGGCGCTTGATCCACGAGCACCACCTCTGCTCCCAGCGCGCGCATCATCCGCGCCCTCTCGACCGAGTTTCCCCGAGACATGACGAGTACTACCGGGTGTCCCAAGGCACGACAGACCAACGCCAGACCGGTTCCGGTGTTCCCGCTGGTCAGCTCGACGACGGTCTGGCCCGGCGTCAGGTCTCCACGCTCTTTGGCCTCGGCGATCATCTCCCGCGCGATGCGATCCTTCTTGCTGAATCCCGGATTGAGGTAGTCGAGTTTGCAGAGAAGTCGACCCGCGACGCCCAGCTCCACACCGAGTCGGTGGAGCTCGAGCATGGGCGTGTTGCCGATCACGTCGGCAATCGAGTGTGCCAGCGGAGGAAGCCCTTCATGCTCGATGGGGTCGCGGTCGCCGAGCGCGGCTTTCAGGCGTTCGATGATCTCGGCCATCGGGCTAAGATGGGCCGTGGATGGGAGTTTGGCGAGGCTTCAACGAGCCATCCGAACACGCCCCAAATTGTCCCCACCTGCGGCGCGCTTAGGCGGCCTGCCAAACCACGCAACGCTTGATGCCGTTGGTGCTGTCGTCCACAACACGCCAGTTCGGGGGTATTGGCAACGATTCGACGGACGGCCACAGGTTAACGTCGTCCACCAGCAAAAACCCGCCTGGTGCCATCTTCGGTACCAAGTGCCGCACGCAGTGGGTTCGGTAGTGCCCATCGACGACAGCGAAACCCAGGCTCCCGTCGGGGATGCCGTCGGCCACTGCCACGTACTCCGGCGTGGGGGAGTATTCGGCCCGCTCCCCCTCGGATTCGGGATGGTTCAGCGACACTAGTAGGTACGACACGTTGGTGACATTGGCGCCGGCCAGTTGCGGCTTGACTTGCTCGTACCACTCCGGGTTGTGCTCGACGCTCGTCAGGTGTCCGACCAGGCTCGAGAACCAGCGAGTACTCCTGCCACTGCCAAACTCGACGGCGGTCATCGACCGCGAGAGGTTAGCCTGACAGAACGCGACCGTACCCGGACACAACCACGGCTTGTCCGGATTGAGGTATTGTCAAATGTTGTGGATCGGTGAGTGATCAAGCGGCGACCTTCCGATCCGTGTTCTCTTTGTCAGTTTCCTGCATACCATCTTTGAATTGTTCTCCTGCCAACACCAGGGGGAGAAGTTCTGGAGCGTTGAGTTTCCGCCAACGTTGCTGCGCCATCTCCAACAGCTTGAACGCCATCGTCAGCCCTTTGCTCCGCGAGCCCGCTCCCTTGGTCACGCGCTGTCGTAACCGGACCGTCGCGAAGGCAGACTCGATCACGTTCGTCGAACGGATATGTTTCCAATGCTCGGCCGGAAAATCAAAATGGCTGTACAGGTGCTCCTGGTCCCGCGTGAGCGAGGCGACCGCCTTGGGATACTTGGCCGCATACGCGGTGGCGAAACGCTCGACCAGCGCCTCGGCCTCCGCACGCGACTCCGCATACATCATCTCGCGCAACACCCGCTTCGCCGCCGGCTGCAAACGTTTCGGAAGCTTGTCCAACACGTTGGCCATCCGGTGCACCCAGTCGCGCTGCTGCCGCGTCGCCGGCCACACCTCCCGCACCGCTGCCCAGAACCCCAACGCGCCATCCCCAATCGCCAGCACCGGGGCCCGCATCCCCCGACGCTTCAGATCGCGCAACACCGCCAACCAGCTCTCCGTGCTCTCCCGATAGCCGTCCTCCACCGCGATCAGCTCTTTCGTCCCATCCGCCCGGGCGCCCAGCATCACCAGCGTACACAGCCGGTCGGCCTCGAGGCGAATGTTGAAGTGGATCCCGTCGACCCAGACGTACACATACTCCCGATCACGCAGATCACGCTGGCGAAACGCCTGGTATTCCCCCTCCCACGCCGCCGTCAATCGCGTGATCGTCGTCGGGGACAAGCCTGATGCGTCCTCACCCAACAAGATCGGCAACGCCTCGCGAAAATCTCCCGTCGACAGACCGCGCAGATACAACACCGGCAAGACCTCCGCCACCTTCGGCGACCGCCGCATATAGGGAGGCAAAATCTTGCTCGTGAACTGCGCCCGCATACGACGGTCATGCACCCGTGGCGCGGTCACCGTGACCGTACCAGCACCCAGCGTCACCTTGCGGGGACGGGCTTTGCCATTGCGCACCACCAGGGCGCGGCCCTCTCCGTCTCGCTCAATCCGATATCGCTCGACATACTCGGTCACTTCCGCGTCCAACGCACTCACCAGCATCCGCCGAGCTCCCTCTCTGGCAAGCTCGTCCAGGTCTGCGAACAGTCCGTTCCCTTTGCTCTCAGACGCATTCTCTATTATCCTCAACATCGGTGGCGTGTCCTTTCTCCGGTCGTCACAACCGGATCTCGTGTACGTTTCAACTGACTACACGAAAGGATACGCCGCCTTTCTCATTCCTCCAATCCACAACTTTCGAAAATAACTCGGAGTGGGCTGGGCGAGCCGTTATGTGAGTGATCAGACGCGGAAAGAACTCCTCGAGGAGGCTGATGGTAAATGCCGGCAGTGCGACAGCACCGAGAACCTCGAAGTGGATCACATCGTGCCAATCAGCAAGGGCGGCGACGGTCAAAAATCGAACCTCCAGATCCTTTGCCGAAGCTGCAACAGGAAGAAGCGAGCCCGCTCAGAAGCTGCGGAGCATGACGCTACGCAGGACGCTACACAGCTAGATCAGCCTAATGGTTCCGTAAGTACAACAGCAGTAGAGTCAGAGTCAGAGTCAAAAAACGCGCGCGCGCGCGACAAACAACCCGCCGGGCAATTCTAATGCCCAGACCCGAGCCAGCAGAAGATGCCGAGTTTCCGGTCTACCGTGTCCGCGCGGTCTGTGCCAACGAGGCGTGCGGCCGCAAGGGGTGGACCAAGGCCCTCGCCCCCTATCCGGAGGGCACCGTGATCTCGACGCCGTGTCGCGATTGCGTGGGCGAGTGGGAGGCCCGCGTCGACGTGCACCACCGTCGGCCCCTCGAGCTCGTCAAGGCCAAGCGCCGCAAGCCGGAGCACAAGCCGCGCGAGCACCAACCCCACTGGACGGAGAAGTTGCCATGAGTCGCAACGACGCCCTCCAGATCATCGATGCGGAGCTCAAACACTGGGGATACTCAATGACCCGGCTCCCGAGACACTTCACGCTCGAGCAGTTCTTGCGGATTGTGGGGGCCAAGTGAAGGTCGGCAGCAAGTCGGTCCTGTTCGGCGTCCACGCCTTCTGGCTCCATCCGTGGTTTGTGGCAGAGGCGTGGAGCCGGCTGTACGGGTTCCCGTGGCAACCGTGGCTGTGGGTGCTGTTCTTCGTGCACGACATCGGGTATCTCGGCAAGCCCAACATGGACGGCGAGGAGGGCGAGCGGCACCCGTGGGTCGGGGCTGGCATTCTCTACTGGCTTCAAGGGTGGTGGTGCTATCTCAAGCGGCACGCATGGGCGCGCTGGGAGCACAAGGATTTCAAGTCCGGTCACGGGACGGTCACCGTCTCTCGGTGGGCCGTTCGTCGGCGCTTGGGGTCTGCTCGGGGTAGCGTCGGAAGTGAGAAACCCTGTTGGGGCAACGAGGCGTTGTTTCACTCGCGGTTCTTGGCGAAGCGATACCACACAACGCCCTCCCGCCTCTGCATCGCCGACAAGTTGGTGATCACGATGGAGCCGTGGTGGCTCTACCTCCCACGTGCGATCGCATCGGGCGAGATACGCGAGTACATGGGCCTCGCCAAGACGGAACGCCACGGGCACGAACACGAGCGCGTTCGCAGCGACGTGAAGGATAGCCACCTCGCGGTGCGGATCTTCGGACAGCGGGGCCGTTGGTATCTCGAGGTTCAGGCATACATGCGGGCGTGGATCGCCGAGCACCGCGACGGCCGCGAAGATACCTGGACGCGCGACACCCGTGAGGCGCAGACCGAGAGTGGGGTATGGACATGAGCCGCAACGCCCTGCTCTTGATCGTGGCCCTCGTGGTTCTGTTGGTGGGTTCCAACTGGTTCCACACCGCGAGAGGCACGGACCTCAAGGCTGACGGTGATTCGCTGCGGCTTGAGAACGCAGCACTCAAACCGCGGCTGGAACGATTCCAAGCCGATTCCGCTACGGTCCACACACGGCTCGATGCCCTCGCAAACCACAATCGTCGCTTGGAAGCCGACCGGGAGCGAGCGAGCCAACGAACGGACACCGTGACCGTGTTGCGCGACGCCGCGCGCGCGGACATCGACATTGACACGCTGACGGCGCCGGTACGCAAATTTCTGCAGTTGGAACAACAGGTGTCTGCCGTGCTCCGCAACGAACTCGCTATCACACAAACCGCCTTAGACGGCACACGAGCGGAGAACGCGCTGATCAAGCCGCGGTTGGACGAAGCCGAGGCGTTGGTCGTCTCCCTCAAGCATCAACGGGACGGCGCCATGACCCTCGTCGCCCGACACGAGGCGCGGCTCGAGTTCAACCTCTGGAAGTTTTTTGGTGACGAGATCCCCCAGTTGGGCGCGTGTGCCGGCGGGGGGGCGATAGTCGCTTCGCTCTACGAGGGGCAGGCGCTCGTCGGAGCGGGGATCGGGCTTGGGATCTGTCTCGTAAAATCAGCGGTGTTCAAGTGATACGCACCAACCGGAAGCGTCGATTGGTGTACCCGGTGACCGCGAATGATCTCACCGCCATCGCTATACGCGAGACACGGCAGGAGCGTGACGTCACCCAGCAGGACTTGGCCGACGCGCTGCAGGTCACGCGATCGCACGTGGCTAACCTGGAAACCGGCCGGTTCAATGTCAGCCTCGCCCTGCTATGGGAGATCGGCGAAGCGTTGGACTGTGAGCCGAGATTTTTGATCCCGAGCATCGAGGAATTGGCGAGAGAGAACCGCAACGCGAAACGGCGGAAGTCTGGATGACTGACACCTCTAACCCTGACGGGCTGCGTGAGGCGGTAGAGAACCTCGTGTCTGTATGCGACGACCTAGAAAAACCGCGAGCGGACAGATGTTATGGTGGGGGCAGAATGTCTGGGTATTGGCTTCAACGCGACAGAATAGACGCACTCCGCGCCGCCCTCGCCACCAGCACCCCAGGAGACGCGCCGGAAGGGCCGACTGTCGCGCAAATCGCTTTGATTCTTTGTCCGGGGTATGCACCAGTGCGCGAATTGCCGGATAGACAACCCGATGTGAACGGGGCTCCCGACGGAAAGCCTTCACCGTGTCCGTTCTGCGGTGGAGACCCGTACGTCGTGGAGCCTCAATATCGGGGGGCGAGCTTTCAAATCGGTTGCGATGAAGATGACAACGACTGCGCGGTCAACCCATTCGTTGATGGCGACACGTTCGATAAAGCGGTTGAGCTTTGGAATCATCGTGCCGCCCATACCGAGGGAGAAGAAATCGAACGACTCCGCATCCAAGTGGCCGACCTTTCCAAGATGGAGGAGGAGTACCGAGAGTACCTACAAAGCCGTTCTGTGGCCCAACCTGACAACGCATCGCAGGGGTCTACGGACAAAGGCAAGTGTGGTTTCTGTGGAGAACCGGCAGTGTTTGGCTTTTTGTACGACCAGTTTGGTAGTCGTTACGAGGGCTGGACATGCAAGAAACATCACCCGCTCATCACAAGTGGTGAACGTCCCGAGCAGGTTGAGGCCCAACCGGATGCGTGGCGGTGGAGACAGTATCTCACACCTCTGACCGTGCATCCGTATTGGGGAGACTGGCAGCCTCAAAACACGGAACCACAGTTTGACGGTAACGCCGTGGTGGAAGTCCAACCCCTCTACACCTCTCCCCCCAAGGTCACGGAGGAGATGGTGGAGCGGACACCAGACGGTTGACCCATCTCGTGGCCTACCTCGGTGGTGTCTTGATGGGGTTTGTGCTGAGTTTGTCGGTGCAGAAGTACCGCGGCCCACCTGTGCGGTGGGTGTATGAGGAGGAAGAATGACAACGATCGAGTTTCCAGGGAACCCGAATCCGACACCCGCCCCGCCGTATCGCGGGCGGCTCTTGACGGTCCGTCAGGTCCGTGAGCTCCTCGATGGCACGGTCTCGGTAGATTGGATATACAAGAACCTCCAGGCGGGCCGGCGGTTGTTGAGTCCGCGCTGCGTTCGCTGGCGGGAGTACGACGTGATCGAGTGGGTTGAACGAGGAGCCTCATGAGCGCACATCGCATATCACCGGGCGGCAGTTACGTCATTCAGATGAAGGTGTCGGGCGTTGGCCGGATCGCCATCGCGAGTGGCGCGAAGACCAAGGGCGAGTACAAGAAGCGGCGGGCCTGCCTCGAGAAGCTCCGCGACACCGGCCGTCTCGACATCCTCCGGGCGATCAAGAATCGGCAGATCACCGTCAACGAGGTGTACGCCGCCGACATGGAGGACCGACTCGGGTTCGTGCTGGCGGATATCGTGCTGCTCAGGCCGTTGAAAGAGTCGGTCGATCGGTGGCTCGAGCGATCGGCGAAGGCCAAGGGGACGCGCGCCCGCTACCGTGTCGCGTGGAACCTCCTCCGTCGGAGCGGACAGCTCAAAGCACACTCGAGCCTCAAGGATCTGGATGCGGTGGACTGGCAGGGGTGGGCGAACACATGGGAGGCGAGCGCAGCCCATTGGAACAACCTGCGCCGGATGGTTTCGAAGCTGCTCTCGGATCACGTCGGGAAACATCACCCGTTTCGGCACCAAGTCCTCGAGCGGTTCCCGCACAAGAAGGAGCGCAAACGCCTGCCGGATCTCTCCATCGATGATTTCTGGCGGGTTGTGAACAGGCTGCCGGAGGAGTTTCGGGCGGTGTATGTGACGCTCGTCGCCACGCTGATGCGGATCAACGAGCTGTTGGCCTGCACAGATCTCAACCTCCACCACCACACGCGGAAGATCGCGGTGCCGGGCACCAAGACCGTCAGCTCCGAGGATACCATTCCGGTCGCGGAGAGCAACTGGCCGTACGTGCGAGCCGCCATTCCCTGCCCGTTTAGTCACTGGCAACTGTGGCGGCGTTGGCGGGACGCCTGCACGTCGGCCGGTGTGACGCCGACGACACTCCACGATCTCCGACACGTCGGCGCGCAGTGGTTGACCGATGCTGGTCGATCACGGGATAGCGTGCAGGCGATGCTGCGGCATGACGACCCGAGTCAAACCGCGATCTATACGGCGACGGTGCTCAAGCAGGAGGACGCGGAGACGATGGGCCGGATTCTGGCGAGGGGGGCGTGACTGGTGCTATTCCACTTCTTCGTGGCCACATGCGGCACAGCGAGCTATAGGAGCGCTCTTGGCGAGGACTCCCCACCCGCCTGGGGCTTTTCCCCGATGCTCTCCGACGGGATACACCGCATCGGCGTGGCACTCAGGACAACTCGTTCCCTTTTTCCCCCGCACGAATTGCTCGAGTGCGGACACCCGGCGCTCTAACGTGGCGTACTGATCAATGACGAATTTGAAATCACCCTGTTTCACGGAGACCCTCTCAGGCGAGGCGCGAGGCGCGCACTATATGGCAAGGCAGAGTGTGAGTGTATCACGCCTCTGTTGTGGGAGCGTGTCGCTCGTAGTCAAAAAAGACGGGGCCAGGCTCAGGATGGAGATCGACAGAGAAGCCTGGGCCGATCTCGTCGAAGACCTGAAGGACGTGTAGATCATGGGACACACCCTAAACGAGTTACACGGTTTGTTACACGGTCGCCGAGCCGCACAAGGGACTAAAGTGCTGGAAACCCGCATGCCCAGGGCGGGATTCGAACCCGCACGGGGTTTCCCCCAAGGGATTTTAAGTCCCTTGTGTCTACCGATTCCACCACCCGGGCTGCTTCGCGAAACGTGCCCACCTGCAACGACTTACGCAAGTTTGTCGCACTTCGTCTCTATACTACAGGAATAGCGTGTAGGGAAAAATGCAGGCACCGAAGCGGGAGTATCAAGCCAGCTGTTCCAGGCCGATAGTCAAGATGGAGGATCTCCATGGAAGACGACGGCACTACCTAGAGGCTCTGCCCATCAGCTGCGGCGCTACCTGGCCACGGACGAGGCCCTGTGGATTCTTCGCGAGTGGTTCCTTGCGCACAAACACGATGACCTTCCTTTGGAAAACACGCGCCGTTCGCTGCATGGGTTGTTATGCCGTATTCAAGAGAGCCACCCGGATCGCCCCCACAATGCGCTCATACTCGTCCTCTTGAAGGCGCGTGTCACGCATCTCTGCTCGTGTGGACGTATAAATCGGACCACCCCAACGCGGGTCTGATTCGTAGCGAGGAACAAGATGCCAGTGCAGATGCGGGATCACGTTGCCCAAGCTGTCATAGTTCATGAGATCAGGCTTGCATGCGTGGCTAACTGCGTAGGCCGCTACCCGCAGATCGCCGACAAACGCGTCAAACTCACGCGAGGATAGACTCTCAAGGCCAATAGCATGGCGAGAATCGAAGACAAGCAGGCACTGACCGCGGTAGGTCTGGTTGCGGTCCAGGTACAAGGTGGAAATCGTCAGGGATTTGACCTTGATCCAAAACGCGTTGTTGTCTTCGCGAGGAGCACAAAACGGACACCCAATTCCCTCCACTAAGCCTGCCCATCTCGCATCCGTTTGTGTCATACGTTTACCAATGCCTTATTGCGGCCAACTCGTTTTCGCCAGAACTGTATCGCCCCAGGGTTCTTGGACAGTGATTTGAAGGTAATCATTTCTACGCAGCCGCGTCCAGGCCGACGAAGTCGCGTCGCACTTGAGCCGGGCTGCGATAGTCGTACTTCTCCAGCATCCACTGCTCGTTGTACGTCCGCTTGAACTCGAGCAAGGCCAGGCGGAGCTCCTCGATCGTCTCGAAGCTCCGTACCCACAAGACGTTTTCCTTCAGCGTGCGGATGAAGCGCTCAGCGACACCGTTGCCTTCGGGCTCCCGCACGAAGCTCGGAGAGCTTTCGATGCCGAAGAACGCGACCTCCTGTTGGAAATCGTCGGCCAAATAGTTCGACCCGTGGTCGTGACGCAGCCGCAGCCCGCGGGCCACGCCTTCGCCGATGCCCCCGAAGCGTTCCCGGATGCCCTGGCGAATCGGCTCCAGGGCCTCGAAGCGGTTCCCGCGCTTGGCGGCATGGAGCCCGATGCACTCGGTCGCGCAGTGATCGACGGCCACGAAGACGAAGGCTGCCCCCTCGGCGACGGTCACGGTGGCCGTCATGTCCGTGCCCCACATCACGTCGGGCGCCTCGGTGGTGATGGTCCCGTCGTGCGCCTTTGGCCCGTGCGCGTGGCCCGCGCGCTGCGGGGCCTGGAGGCCGGACTCCCGCATCAACCGCCGCACCCGTTCCTGCGAGGTCCGAATCCCGTCGACCCGCAGCTTCGCCCAGGCCTTCCGGTACCCCTCGCCATGAAACGGCGAGGCTTCGAGCACCCGGCGAATGTGGGCCACCAGGACGTCGTCCGGGGCAGCGCCGATCGGCCCGCGGCGACGACACGGCGCAGGGGACCGTGTCGCCTGCCGCCGCGCATACACACTGGAGCGGGCGCGGTGCCACACGCGGCAGACCCGCTGCACGCCATACGCCCGACGGGTGGAGATCGACTGGGCGCCACTCATCGCGTCGACCTCCGCCGGGCCAAAGGGCCGCCGGCCTCCAGCTGATCCACCTTCGCGTACAGTAACTCGGTCTCCATCAGCAGCTCGCCGATCTTGGCCTGCAGCCGACGATGGTCTTCGTCCCGAGCATCCGGTGCGCGGCTCTTTAGGCCCGCCTGCCCCGCAGCCAGAAACTGAGCCCGCCAGTGCGACGCCCGCGCCGCCGTGATCCCCACCGCCCGCGACACCGACTCGAGATCCTCCCCGCGCAACAGACGCAGCACCACCTCACGCTTCCGCCCGGCCGAGAACCGACCCCCACGGCCGCGCCCGGCGGCCGCGCCGGTCGCCACCGATTCCTCAACGTGCTTCCTCATCTCGACACTCCTTCTGCGAGAACTCTCTCGCAATCAAGTGTCCAAGAAAACCCTAGGGCGCAGGACGGACCCTGGTGGAACCCGCAGGCCAGGGCGACTCCAACGACTGGACGGCATGGACCATGTTCAACCTGACCAGGTCCGCTGCCAGCGAAGGATTCAGCGGCAAGGTGGGTCCGCGGATCTTCCTGCCCCCGGTCGTCAGCAAAGTCCAGGAGAGCAACCCTCTGGAAGCAGTAGAAATGGTGCGCGATGAAATGGCCAATATGGTCTGGGGGGTGGAAACGATTATCCCGGACTTGATGGGGAGTGGTGGGGATGCGCACGCTGCCGCCCAGGCGCTCACGACGTGGTTCAAAACGCTGGACCCCGGGGACGAGATCATGCCGACCGTTCCCGATGGCGTCAAACTGAGATTCCGACTCGGCAATACTGTCCCGGAAAATTGGATACCGTTCCTTCCAACCCATCTACCGGGACAGAACCGGGCCATCCAGCTTCAAAGAGCCTCTATGCCCCGGTGGTTTAACGACGAGTTCACGCAGATAAGGCCGCGAACCGCCATTCTCAGGGAAGGCATGCACGAAGATCCGGATGCGGCGGAACAGTTGAACGTCAATGCCTCAGAAGAGACGCAGGATCAACCCTACTTCGTATTTGAGGAAGAAGTCCCTAGGTCGGGAGTCCGTATTCAATCAACCTGGCAAAGAGCTCGCTGGTATGATGGGAAGATCGTGTGTTGGTATGGTCGCCGGAAGAGAACATCGCGCGGCGGGGGCAGCAGCGGCCTGGCGTTCGACACGATTATCGACGTGGATTACGAGAATCAAGAAGCTCTGAAACCAGCGGACGGACCGTAGGGTCAATCGCGGCACGGGAGGAGTTATTTTCGAAAGTTGTGGATTGGAGGAATGAGAAAGGCGGCGTATCCTTTCGTGTAGTCAGTTGAAACGTACACGAGATCCGGTTGTGACGACCGGAGAAAGGACACGCCACCGATGTTGAGGATAATAGAGAATGCGTCTGAGAGCAAAGGGAACGGACTGTTCGCAGACCTGGACGAGCTTGCCAGAGAGGGAGCTCGGCGGATGCTGGTGAGTGCGTTGGACGCGGAAGTGACCGAGTATGTCGAGCGATATCGGATTGAGCGAGACGGAGAGGGCCGCGCCCTGGTGGTGCGCAATGGCAAAGCCCGTCCCCGCAAGGTGACGCTGGGTGCTGGTACGGTCACGGTGACCGCGCCACGGGTGCATGACCGTCGTATGCGGGCGCAGTTCACGAGCAAGATTTTGCCTCCCTATATGCGGCGGTCGCCGAAGGTGGCGGAGGTCTTGCCGGTGTTGTATCTGCGCGGTCTGTCGACGGGAGATTTTCGCGAGGCGTTGCCGATCTTGTTGGGTGAGGACGCATCAGGCTTGTCCCCGACGACGATCACGCGATTGACGGCGGCGTGGGAGGGGGAATACCAGGCGTTTCGCCAGCGTGATCTGCGTGATCGGGAGTATGTGTACGTCTGGGTCGACGGGATCCACTTCAACATTCGCCTCGAGGCCGACCGGCTGTGTACGCTGGTGATGCTGGGCGCCCGGGCGGATGGGACGAAAGAGCTGATCGCGGTGGAGGACGGCTATCGGGAGAGCACGGAGAGCTGGTTGGCGGTGTTGCGCGATCTGAAGCGTCGGGGGATGCGGGCCCCGGTGCTGGCGATTGGGGATGGCGCGTTGGGGTTCTGGGCAGCGGTGCGGGAGGTGTGGCCGGCGACGCGGCAGCAGCGCGACTGGGTGCACCGGATGGCCAACGTGTTGGACAAGCTTCCGAAACGTTTGCAGCCGGCGGCGAAGCGGGTGTTGCGCGAGATGATGTATGCGGAGTCGCGTGCGGAGGCCGAGGCGCTGGTCGAGCGTTTCGCCACCGCGTATGCGGCCAAGTATCCCAAGGCGGTCGCCTCGCTCACGCGGGACCAGGAGCACCTGTACAGCCATTTTGATTTTCCGGCCGAGCATTGGAAACATATCCGTTCGACGAACGTGATCGAGTCTGCCTTCGCGACGGTCCGGTTACGACAGCGCGTGACCAAGGGAGCGGGCTCGCGGAGCAAAGGGCTGACGATGGCGTTCAAGCTGTTGGAGATGGCGCAGCAACGTTGGCGGAAACTCAACGCTCCAGAACTTCTCCCCCTGGTGTTGGCAGGAGAACAATTCAAAGATGGTATGCAGGAAACTGACAAAGAGAACACGGATCGGAAGGTCGCCGCTTGATCACTCACCGATCCACAACATTTGACAATACCTCTCTGCACCAGCGTCAGATGACCAGTTTGAGATTCCCACTCCTTGAAGTCTTCAGTAGTGTACCAGTAATTGAACCGCTCGTTGGCCGTGATTCCCCGCTTCTTCCAGGTGCCCCGATTACGGCCATGGAACCTGATATAGGCGCGTTCTGCGGTGGCTTCCGTGACTGGCGCCGCGCTCGAAGGGGCTATACAACTAAATGCTTCACCAAAAAAATCATTTGAATCCCACCCGCCCTCCCAGTTAATGTATGAGGGGCGCGGCCCCTCATACTCCCCCGGGGGTGCCACGATGAGTTATTTTCGAAAGTTGTGGATTGGAGGAATGAGAAAGGCGGCGTATCCTTTCGTGTAGTCAGTTGAAACGTACACGAGATCCGGTTGTGACGACCGGAGAAAGGACACGCCACCGATGTTGAGGATAATAGAGAATGCGTCTGAGAGCAAAGGGAACGGACTGTTCGCAGACCTGGACGAGCTTGCCAGAGAGGGAGCTCGGCGGATGCTGGTGAGTGCGTTGGACGCGGAAGTGACCGAGTATGTCGAGCGATATCGGATTGAGCGAGACGGAGAGGGCCGCGCCCTGGTGGTGCGCAATGGCAAAGCCCGTCCCCGCAAGGTGACGCTGGGTGCTGGTACGGTCACGGTGACCGCGCCACGGGTGCATGACCGTCGTATGCGGGCGCAGTTCACGAGCAAGATTTTGCCTCCCTATATGCGGCGGTCGCCGAAGGTGGCGGAGGTCTTGCCGGTGTTGTATCTGCGCGGTCTGTCGACGGGAGATTTTCGCGAGGCGTTGCCGATCTTGTTGGGTGAGGACGCATCAGGCTTGTCCCCGACGACGATCACGCGATTGACGGCGGCGTGGGAGGGGGAATACCAGGCGTTTCGCCAGCGTGATCTGCGTGATCGGGAGTATGTGTACGTCTGGGTCGACGGGATCCACTTCAACATTCGCCTCGAGGCCGACCGGCTGTGTACGCTGGTGATGCTGGGCGCCCGGGCGGATGGGACGAAAGAGCTGATCGCGGTGGAGGACGGCTATCGGGAGAGCACGGAGAGCTGGTTGGCGGTGTTGCGCGATCTGAAGCGTCGGGGGATGCGGGCCCCGGTGCTGGCGATTGGGGATGGCGCGTTGGGGTTCTGGGCAGCGGTGCGGGAGGTGTGGCCGGCGACGCGGCAGCAGCGCGACTGGGTGCACCGGATGGCCAACGTGTTGGACAAGCTTCCGAAACGTTTGCAGCCGGCGGCGAAGCGGGTGTTGCGCGAGATGATGTATGCGGAGTCGCGTGCGGAGGCCGAGGCGCTGGTCGAGCGTTTCGCCACCGCGTATGCGGCCAAGTATCCCAAGGCGGTCGCCTCGCTCACGCGGGACCAGGAGCACCTGTACAGCCATTTTGATTTTCCGGCCGAGCATTGGAAACATATCCGTTCGACGAACGTGATCGAGTCTGCCTTCGCGACGGTCCGGTTACGACAGCGCGTGACCAAGGGAGCGGGCTCGCGGAGCAAAGGGCTGACGATGGCGTTCAAGCTGTTGGAGATGGCGCAGCAACGTTGGCGGAAACTCAACGCTCCAGAACTTCTCCCCCTGGTGTTGGCAGGAGAACAATTCAAAGATGGTATGCAGGAAACTGACAAAGAGAACACGGATCGGAAGGTCGCCGCTTGATCACTCACCGATCCACAACATTTGACAATACCTCTGCCACGATTCCATTACGTCTTGAATCTGGTGGCTTCGTCTGAACCGCCGGTGGTATCTCCTTCACTGTAGGCATGCGCGCCCGCACCAGCAAGATGGCCACCTTGGACGATGAGGTATTCGTCCCTGATTGGCCTACCATCAAACCAACACTCCAGGATCTCCCGAACTCCAGCAGCGTAACGAGCCTGGGCTGACAGTGAAGTGCCAGATGTGTGCGGGGTCATCGCATGGTTGGGCATGGTCCGCCAGGGATGGTCCTTTGGCGGCGGCTGCGGGAACCAGACATCGCCCGCATAACCGGCTAACTGGCCGGTCTCGAGCGCCTTCACGATTGCGTTCCGCTCGCAAATCTTCCCCCGTGCTGTGTTGACGATATACGAGCCTCGCTTCATTTTGCCGATGAGCTCGTCGTTAAAGAGATGCTCTGTCTCTGGATGCAATGGGCAATGAATGCTCACGACATCGCATACTTTGACCAGAGACTCCACATCGGAATGGAACGTTAGACCGAGCTCTTCCTCAACTTGGGTGGGCAGCCGGTGGCGGTCAGTGTAGTGTAAGGCTACATCGAAGGGTTTCATGCGCTTCAACACCGCCAACCCGATACGCCCACTCCCAACGACACCGACGCTCATCCCCTCGATGTCGTACGACCTCGATATGGCGTCCGCGATATTCCAACCGCCATTCACTACCAAGTGGTATTGCGGAATGTAGTCGCGGACCAGCGCGAGGATCTGCATTACCGCGTGCTCAGCAACGCTGATGCTATTGCAATAGGTGACTTCACAAACGGTGATATTCCTATCGATTGCCGCCTGTAGGTCAACGTGGTCAGACCCGATTCCCGCGGTAATAGCCAGCCGCAAGTTGGGCGCTTTCGCTATTCGATCCGCAGTAATGTAGGCGGGCCAGAACGGCGGTCAAGTCCCGAGTTGTGTGTAAAAGTATTTGAGCAAGCTCCTCGGCACGTTCATCACGCTGCTTGATGCACCTCCTGGTTCTCGAGTAACGACACGTCGACATACCGCCGCTCACCCCAGATTGTAGTCACCTTCAACGCCACCGCAGTGATCAATCGCAATGCGCTCGCCCGATCGGGAAACGCACCGACCGCCTTGGTGCGCCGTTTGATTTCGCCGTGCAACCGCTCGAGCCCGTTCGTCGTGCGAAGCTTCTTCCAGTGCGACGGCGGAAACGCATAGAACGTGGTCGCCCCCGCAAACCCGCTCGTCAGACAGGCCATGGCTTCGGGGAGTTGCTTGCTCCACCGGGTCTGCAGCCGAGCTAGCTGCTTCCGCGCATCGCCCAGACTCGAAGCCCGAAACACGCTGGCCACCTCGCGGGCGAGGCGTTTCCGCAGCCGCTGCGGGGCTTTCGTCAACACGTTCCGTTGCAGGTGCACCGTACAGCGTTGCCGCTTGGCCTCCGGAAGCCACCGTCGCACGGCGGCCGCCAGGCCCGCGTGCTGATCCGCAATCACTAACTGCACCCCCGTGAGGCCGCGGTCGGTCAGCTGCTGCAACAACTCGGACCAACTCGCCTCCGACTCCTCTGCCGCCACCGACACGCCGAGCAGCTGCCGGTGACCATCCGGTCCCACGGCATACGCCACCAGCGCCGAGACGTTTTCGACCTTTCGCGCCCACCGCGCGTCCACAAACGTGGCGTCCAGGTACAGATAGGGATGCTCGCCATCGATCGGTGCCCGCTGCAGCGCCTCCACCTCGGCATCCAGCCGCTTGGCCACCCGGCTGACGGTCGAGCGCGACACCCGCTCTCCGAGCAACGCCTCCGTGAGCTCGCCCGCCTTTCGGTGCGACACACCGTTCACGTACGCACTGGCCAAGAGGTCGTCGATCTCCGCCGTCCGACGCTGGTAGCGGCCCAGCACCTCGCCCGTGGATCCACTCTCCCGTGAGCGCGGCACCGTCACGTCGATCTGGCCGAGGCTCGTCAACAAGCGGCGGGTGTACGCGCCATTGCGGCGATCGCGACGGCCCGCGACGCGCGCGTACCACTCCGCTCCCACCAACGCTTCCAACTCCGCTTCCAAGAACAGCTCCAGACTCGCCCGGATCGCACCGCGGAACATCGCTCGCAAATCCTGACGCACGGCCTCTTGCGCCACCGGTACCATTTCGCCAACGTCCTGCATAGAGGAAGCTCCTTTTCTTGATCACTGCGTTCACAGCGATCGGATTCTCGGGTTGTTACTTCTCCCGAGGAGCTTCCTCTTTTTCTTCCACCCCGTCCAGAGGTCCGTGTCTCTCACCTCTGAATCAGACTTCAGCTTCTACACAAATTTAGGGACACTACCAGAACGGCTGAGAGATCACCACATCAGCGTCCACGAGCTCCTTCTCAAGGACCGAATCGGGTCCATCTTTATCAGCGGTAATAACCAAGCTGTGGCCACGACTTTCAACGAAGTTGCGCAGTCCTAGTCCGCCTGAAACCGATCCGAGTAATTCCCCAGGGACAAAGTCGATTGCAGCCGGTGAGGGCATAGTCTGACCACCCGGGTATGTCGCGAGAACAGGTATACCCTGTCGTGCATATTGAGGTGGATAACCTCCCACGGGGTCATCGTAGAGTACGCAGACGATTTTCTGTTTCGTCGGCATTTGTCCTCCTAAAGCTGGATATAACTATGCGCCTCAGCGGGTCTCGTCGTCGGGCGGGCCTCGTTACGTGGCGTCTGTCAGGCGGCGGGGCCAGGGTCGGCCACCGATTCAACTCAGACAAACATGTGGCGTGGGTAAGGGGTCGGCTAGGGGGGCCTCGACGTTTGAGACCTAGCCACCAGTTGTTCACGCTGTGTTGAGACTGTCTCGCTACACCTAGGGCGGGTTCTTCACGGAGATGGCCCCATGTGCCACAACTGGCCCAAGCCGCCGATCTGGCCCGACAACATACCGCTGATTCGCGAGCTACTGACCGATGAGGAGTACGAGGCGCTGCTCAGGCGGCTGATGCGTGTGTTGCCGGACGGTGAGTTGGTGGATTACCGGCAGGCGTTTGGCGAGTTGGGCGCGAACTGATAGGGACTAGCGCGAGTACAGCAAACCCTCCAGCGGTGCGATCTTGTATCCCTCCTCCTTGAGTTCGTCGATTAACCGAGGAAGCATCTCTACGGTTGCCCGTGGCCGGTCCGAATCGGGGTTGTGGTCGTCGCCATCGTGAAGAATGATGATTGCTCCCGGCTGAACCGTTTCTAATGCGGTTCTCAGCTGGGTCTCAGCGTCTGCCTTCGGGTCCGGAAAGGGCAGCGCTCCGGTAACCACTCGGAGACCGTGTTTGTTGACCTGTCGCCACAATCCTCGCCCCATTTGGCCCCCTGGTGAGCGGAAGAAGCGGGGTGAGGTGCCAGTTATCGTTCTGACCGCGTCCTGAGTGCGTGTTACCTCGCCTTGTGACACCGGGTAGAAAAGCAGCCTGACTAGCCCCTTTTTCGCTTGGAATGAGTACGTGTGGTTGCCAATTTCATGACCTTCGTCGGCCATCCGCTTGATGATCTCTGGGTACCGTGCGACTTGGATACCCATAACAAAAAACGTGGCCGCAATTTTGTGTTCTTTGAGGATCTCCAAGACCGTCTCGGTGTAACGGGACGGTCCATCGTCGAAAGTCAGGCTCACACAATTTGCCGAGCCCTGGCCGTGCCAATGTGTGTTTCCCTTCAGCTGATAAGGCCAGAGCCATTCAACCGACGCCGAAACAACTTCGACGACGACGATTAGGGCAGCCAAACCAAGTAGCAAACCCAGAGCCCAAACTTGCATGCCGCGAGCTAGCGTGCCGAGCACGACGGACGTGACGGATCTCGTCGTGTGGCCCTCACCTTGAGGGGCAGGCCAGGCCTACACCGGCAAAGCTGCGCTGCCACAACGCACCGCTAGGCCGTTCTTGGGGCATCAGGTGTCGAGATTGGGACATTTGGCCAGGTGGGCGGTCGAAAGGCCTAGGCAGCGACGGCAAAGCCCCGAACGCCGCTGGGACGCTCATGGCTGATGACCTGCTAATGAGCATCAGTCCCTTGCGCACATGTGGATTGCTCTACCGATTTCCACGCTCTCGCGGTGCGACCCTGAGACGGCGGAGCCGTCGACGGGGAGCGAGCGGGCTCCTCTCCAAGTTAAGAATGGAGCGGCTTATCGGGACGATCCAGCGAATCGTGGATAATTTCCGCGTGTTCAGGGCAGCACCACAGGCCGCTCTCTAGCTCGATCGTCGCTGGCTTACCGCAGCGAACCCTCGGGTCAGCAACGTCGCTCCCCGCAGGTTCTTCCTCGTAGGCGACCACATATTGGCAGAACTGCATGTGTAGTGATCCTACGTGAAAGCGGTCGGGGGGGATAGAGTTTCGTGTGCTTCTTCCGCCATCAGCTGTCGCCGGGCGGGCTGCGGACGATCACCAAAACCACGAGTCCGACATAGCACGCTGCCACGATCGTAGCCAAAGTGGCAATCAAAAAGGGCCAGCAGCGGCCACCGTCTAAGACATGACTATGAAGCCAGGTACACGGGTCTGCAATACCAACGAGGCAAAGGACCTTCTATAAGGAAGGGCGAATGTTTATTCAGCCCTCGCGACGGGGTGAGCTCGTCCTCTCCCTGCCTGGCCGTCCAAGGCCCAAACCCCTATTCTAGGAGCGTCGTCAGCGGGCCAAAACGCAGTGCCAGATTTCCTTGATCGCCTCAAGACCGCCCTCGCCGACCACTATGCCATCGAGCGGGAAATCGACGCTGGGGGCATGGCCACGGTCTATCTCGCAGAGGACCTCAAGCACGAGCGCAAACCCCATGGAGAGTAACCGAGAATGATCACCGCCATGAACCGGATCTATGTGGTGCCGGAGTACGCCGAGCAGTTCGAGCAGCGCTTCCGGACACGGGCGCGGCTGGTGGACGGGATGCCCGGGTTTATCTGGAACAAGGTACTGCGCCCAGTCAATCCGGGAGACCCATACATTGTCTTGACGCTGTGGGAATCCCGGGCTGCGTTCGATGCGTGGGTAAAGTCAGACGAGTTCGTGAAAGGGCATGCACGCTCCGGCACGCTTCCGCAAGAAGCGTTCATGCAGCCGAGCCAGCTCGAGTTGCACGAGGTCTTCACGGACTCGAGCCAACCGGATCTGGAGCCGGAGCCACGTGGCAAGCCAGTTGCCTTTCACGGCACGCAGGATGGCGGGCGCTGAGCTGGCAGCAGGGCGACTTGCCCATCGTGGTCGAGAACTTCTTCGAGGACGTGAAGGCGAAGGGGGGGATTGAGGTTCTGTGAGTACGCCGGCTTCTGGAGCTGATGCGCCCAAAGGGCTAGCCTCACCGCATTCCCGAAAACACTCCACGCGATTTCGTCGCCGTCTAATGTCAGGTAACCCAAATCGAGGCAGATGATCCTGTTCCATTCGAAGTTCTTGACGCCATGTCCAATAACGAAAGAATGGCCTGGGACCTTGAACACGGCACGAAAGGCGTCGGCTACGAACTGCAAGAGGCCTGGAAACGATCGGAATGAAACAAGATCTCGGAAACAGGTCAGCCCCGCTTCGGAAGGTTTTCTATTATCACCAGACCACGAAACATTCCTTCCAACGCTATGCCAGGGGCCCAGGGTACTTGGACTGGGCGACTCAGCCGAACCCTTTTCGTCGGTGTGAGCGCGCGCGGCTGATACCTCTGGAGAAAATCCCGCCAACGGATGAGCTACTGTACGACAATGTCTTTGTTCCGCGCCGGATACCTCCCGTTCCGTTGAACTTGCGGAGCATTTCTCAAATCTTCTACGACAGCTTGGCGATTTCTGCCTGGAAGAGCACGGGTGAGACCCGATGGGCACTACGGGTCAATCCTTCCAGTGGGAATCTGCATCCGACCGAGGGCTACCTGATCTGCGGTCCCATCAAAGGACTATGCGACAAGCCCATGGTCTGCCATTATGCACCGAAAGAACACGGGTTGGAGGTGCTGGCAGAGTTTGAGTTAGGGTTGTGGGAAAAACTTTGTGTGAGATTTCCCCAAAACACCTTCTTCATGGCACTCACTTCCATTCACTGGCGAGAGGCCTGGAAGTATGGTCAGCGCGCCTATCGCTACTGCCAGCACGATGCGGGTCACGCCATCGGCGCTATCAGTGTCGCCGCCGCCGGGCTGGGGTGGCAGACGAGAATCCTGGACGAATTGGGCTCGGATGAGTTGGCGTTACTCACGGGCACATTTCGTGAGCACGACGCCGAGCCGGAGGAGCCGGATGTGCTGATGGCCTTGGGTCCGTTTGGGGAAGAAACACATCTGATAAGTCTGCCCGAAGATCATGTTCTGACTTTCGAGTCTCTTGACTGGCGCGGCCGCCCCAATCAACTGAGTACATCTCACGTTGAATGGGGTGTGGAGGAAATGGCAGAAGCGGCTCGGAAGCCGCGAGGTTCGGGCCAGTACGAGCGGTTTCACAATCCGCCGAAGCAGGGGTCTTTGGAAATTCGTCCGGTTTCTCTTCGCAAGATGATTCGCCAGCGCCGCAGTGCAGTGGCCATGGACGGAGAGACTCGAATGTCCCGGGAGACGTTCTATCGTATCCTTCAAAAGACTTTGGCAGTGCCTGGCAACATTCCCTTCAGCACGCTTCCCTGGAAACCTCACATTCATTTCGCCATTTTTGTCCACCGGGTGGATGATCTCCCTCCCGGACTTTACTTCCTGGTGCGCGACCCTTCACAGGAAAAAGCCCTGGAAGTAGCGCTCACTCAGGCTGACTCGTGGCGGCGACCCTTCGGATGTCCGGAGCAACTTGAGCTTTATTGCCTCATCGAAGCGGATGCACGGGAACCCGCCCGGCAGATTTGCTGTTTCCAGGAAATTGCGAGCGATAGTTGTTTCAGCCTTGGTATGATTGCTGAATACGAGGAACCCCTGGAACGTTACGGGCCGTGGTTTTATCCGCGCCTCTTTTGGGAAGCCGGCGTCATCGGCCAGGTGCTATACCTGGAAGCTGAAGCCGCCGGCATCCGCAGCACCGGCATCGGCTGCTACTTCGACGACCATATGCACGAAGTCCTCGGCCTCAAAGACCGCAAATACCAGGACCTCTACCATTTCACGATCGGCGGCCCCGTAGAGGACATTCGGCTGACAACCCTCCCGTCATATCTGGATGAGTAACTGGGTTAAAGGAGCGGGGAAGTGACATCTAACAGCAGTATTTCACGATTGTTACGACACGAGCGAGGTTCATTTGTGTCCGCATTCTGCAACGTATGAGGGAGGTTCCGTACCGGGTATTGATGCGGTGTTAGATCTGAACCCTCTTCGTCTCCCCCGACCCTCCCGTGCACCTCTCACATTCACAGATCGATTGCAAGAACTCGTACGTATAAATCCCGGTGTCGTGACCATCACTCCAGTCGATCCGCATCGCATAACTCCCCACCAGGTGCACGGTCAGTGGCCTGACATCGTCACGCACGGTTGCCGGATCGAGCAACCGTGCACCCGTCATCTCGTCTCGGCACATGGCACACGGACATCGGAGACGCAGCTCACGGGCCGGATAGTGACCGACGTGATCGCCGCTCCAGGCGATGACAATCTCGCGATCGTGGCGATCGATGCGCTCCGGGATAGGTTTTGGGATCACTTGATGCACCCCCTGTAAGGCCCGCCTTCTCAGCGCTTACACTCCACGCCCGCGCGCCACTTCCCTTTCTTCACCCCCTTCGAAGTAGACGTAGTTTTTCTTGGTGTAACTCGCCCACTTCTCGGGTACATCCTCTTCAGCGAAGATGGCGGTTACCGGGCACTCAGGCTCGCACGCGCCGCAGTCAATGCACTCCTCGGGGTGAATGTAGAGCTGGTCCGGCCCTTCGTAGATGCAGTCTACCGGACACACATCGACGCACCCTCGATCGAGAACGTCGATACATGGCTCGGCGATAATGTAAGTCATAGTTTTTCAGTATGTGCGCATAACGGGTCTCTAGCAGGTTGCGGAAAAATTCATGGTGAGCCGCGTTTGTCCGGGTAACACGACGGTGTACCAGCGTGCGGTCCCCTATTACCGCCCCCGCGGTGCGGTCGGCGTGACGAATGCGGCCCACACTGCCCCATCAGGGGCTGCCTCCGGCCAGGGTCAGGGTGCGTATCCGCATCAGATTGTAGACCGCGGCCGTGAACGTAAACACCCACCCGACCCGCGGGGTCCCGCGATGTCGGAGTTTGCGTAACAACCCAATCGTCTTGCCCCACCCGTAGATCTCTTCCACTTTTTTGCGCTGCCGTTGACTGATCGCATAGCTGGGATGGCGCGTCGTCCGGCCATCCACCGCGCTCCGCAACCGCGTGCGGTGCACGTTCGGCGTGACGTGGGGCGTCCAGCCCAACGCCCGCAGCGTGTCGACAAACCCGCACCGATCATAACCCTTGTCCGCCCCCAACGTCCGACGCCGGGCCGTCGGCGGTAAGCTCCCCACCATCGCCAGCGCACTCGCACACTCCGCCTCGTAGCCGGGCTGCGTCACGTCGGTCGCCACCACGAGCCCGTGCCGATTATCCATCAACACACTCGCCAAGTACGCCAATTGCGCGCCTTGCCCCCCACTCTTCCGCGTCAACCGCGCCTCCGGGTCCGTCCGCGACGCATGCGTCGCATTCGTCCGTTTCTCCTGGCGAAACGTCACGCTCGGATTCCCCGGATCATCGTCCGTTGGCGGGCGGGTGCCGGCCTTCGGCTGAAAACTCTTCTGACTCGCCCACGCGTCCAGCAAGGTCCCGTCGACGGTGAAATGCTCATTCGACAACAACGCCCGCCGCTCCGCCTCCTGTAACACTTCGGCCAGAAACGCATCCGCGATGCCCCCCTCGACCAGCCGCGTCCGATTCTTCGTAAAGACCGTCGGCACCCACACCGCGTCGTCCAGATTCAACCCCACAAACCATCGGTACAGGATGTTGTAATCGAGCTGCTCCATCAGCTGCCGCTCGCTCCGGATCGTATACACCACCTGCAGCAATAACGCGCGTAACAAATGTTCCGGGGGAATCGACGGCCGGCCCCGCCGCGCGTACAGCCGGTCCAACTGCGGCGAGAGCCGGGCTAACACCGGGTCCACCAGCGCCCGCAGGGCGCGCAACGGATGGTCGGAGGGCACCCGATCCTCCGCACTGATATAGCTGAACAGCGCCGACTGATTCGTCTTGTTCCCGCGCATCGTGGCACTCCCATCGAGGTCCCTCTACGATAAGAACTTCCGGCTCGCGATGCTATCGTCCATTACCCGACTTTTTCCGCAACCTGCTAGGATACGTCAACTTGGATCTCCTCACCTTCAACAACGACTGTGTAGGTAGGCACGCTTTGCCCGGCAGGTGGGCCCACAACTTGCCCGGTGGTGACTTCGAACTGGGCACCATGCCATGGACAGGTGACGACTATCCCCTCCAGCTCGCCCTCGCCCAGCGGCCCACCCCGATGCGTGCACGTCCCCCCGATCGCGTGAATCGTCCCATCCACGTTGAAGAGGGCCACTGCCCGGCCGCCCGCATCCACGTGACGGCACGTCCCGGGCGGCACCTCGCTCAGCGTCGCGACTTTGATCAGTTCGCCCATTAGATCAAACCTCCTTCATCAGCGCACTGCCATCGAACGTCGTAGGGACCCGCACGGACCCGTGGGCGGAACCCCCCTCCCCGGATACCTATCGGGGTGGGTCAGTGTATCGCCCCAGGGTTCTTGGACAGTGATTTGAAGGTAATCATTTCTACGCAGCCGCGTCCAGGCCGACGAAGTCGCGTCGCACTTGAGCCGGGCTGCGATAGTCGTACTTCTCCAGCATCCACTGCTCGTTGTACGTCCGCTTGAACTCGAGCAAGGCCAGGCGGAGCTCCTCGATCGTCTCGAAGCTCCGTACCCACAAGACGTTTTCCTTCAGCGTGCGGATGAAGCGCTCAGCGACACCGTTGCCTTCGGGCTCCCGCACGAAGCTCGGAGAGCTTTCGATGCCGAAGAACGCGACCTCCTGTTGGAAATCGTCGGCCAAATAGTTCGACCCGTGGTCGTGACGCAGCCGCAGCCCGCGGGCCACGCCTTCGCCGATGCCCCCGAAGCGTTCCCGGATGCCCTGGCGAATCGGCTCCAGGGCCTCGAAGCGGTTCCCGCGCTTGGCGGCATGGAGCCCGATGCACTCGGTCGCGCAGTGATCGACGGCCACGAAGACGAAGGCTGCCCCCTCGGCGACGGTCACGGTGGCCGTCATGTCCGTGCCCCACATCACGTCGGGCGCCTCGGTGGTGATGGTCCCGTCGTGCGCCTTTGGCCCGTGCGCGTGGCCCGCGCGCTGCGGGGCCTGGAGGCCGGACTCCCGCATCAACCGCCGCACCCGTTCCTGCGAGGTCCGAATCCCGTCGACCCGCAGCTTCGCCCAGGCCTTCCGGTACCCCTCGCCATGAAACGGCGAGGCTTCGAGCACCCGGCGAATGTGGGCCACCAGGACGTCGTCCGGGGCAGCGCCGATCGGCCCGCGGCGACGACACGGCGCAGGGGACCGTGTCGCCTGCCGCCGCGCATACACACTGGAGCGGGCGCGGTGCCACACGCGGCAGACCCGCTGCACGCCATACGCCCGACGGGTGGAGATCGACTGGGCGCCACTCATCGCGTCGACCTCCGCCGGGCCAAAGGGCCGCCGGCCTCCAGCTGATCCACCTTCGCGTACAGTAACTCGGTCTCCATCAGCAGCTCGCCGATCTTGGCCTGCAGCCGACGATGGTCTTCGTCCCGAGCATCCGGTGCGCGGCTCTTTAGGCCCGCCTGCCCCGCAGCCAGAAACTGAGCCCGCCAGTGCGACGCCCGCGCCGCCGTGATCCCCACCGCCCGCGACACCGACTCGAGATCCTCCCCGCGCAACAGACGCAGCACCACCTCACGCTTCCGCCCGGCCGAGAACCGACCCCCACGGCCGCGCCCGGCGGCCGCGCCGGTCGCCACCGATTCCTCAACGTGCTTCCTCATCTCGACACTCCTCCTGCGAGAACTCTCTCGCAATCAAGTGTCCAAGAAAACCCTAGGGCGCAGGACGTGGCCTGCGGACTCCCATTGGTTCCCCAAGTATGGCCCTCACCAATAGCTCCACGCGCTGGAGCTCCGGAAATTCAGTTGTCAGTGCACGCGCCAGTTTCTCGGGCAGGGCTATGCTCGTTATAGCTTGCCCGATAGTGGTGGCCAACTCGGCCAGTGGCTCAATCCTCGGTACGAAAAAGGGCACCACGTCACGTCGAGCAACGTACGGTAGCCATTCCGCAGACGCATTGGCGCTCGGCGCGATGGCAAGGAGGGACACGATTCCCGTTCGAAGCTGGCGGGCTTTTGCCCCCTCGCACTGCGGTGGGTACTGCGGTCGGTCTTTCCTTATATTCCGCAGGCCTGCGGTGCCCTGCACAAGGACCACAGGGATCATCGGCAAGCACAGCCGTTCTTGCGACAACAGACGGTACGCCACCCAACGATGCCGGTGACCAAAATCAACTCCATTGGAGTCGACTGACAGGTGTGCCGTCCGGGCTCGCCGACGGTGTCGACGATGTCGGAGGGCCGGGCACCGGTTATACCGCTGGCGATGGCATCTCGATCTCAGGTACTACAATCAGTGTCTTGTGGGGCGGCGGCGGCAGCTTGACGACAGCAGCCCGCAGCGACCATGCTCATGACACACGCTACACCCCGACCGGTCAACGGCGCGTTCACTGCCACGTTCGAGTACAGCCCCGGGGAGATCCTCGGGCACAGAGTTGACGGGCTGCTCGCGCCGAGTGGTCGGGTGGAAGAATTCAAGGAGATTACCAGCAATCTGGTCGGCGGCAAGCGGATCCAACTGGAAACAGTACTGCAGCGGAAGAACGGATCCCTCGTCGACGTATCGATGCTCGCGGCCCCCGTCCGGATCAGCGGGGTGTCTATCGCGGCCTTTGCCATGTACCGCGACATCACTGGGGTCAAGCGCGTCGCCGATGCCTTGCGTCAGATGGAGCACGCGGTAGAAACGATGCAGCTTGGCGTGACCGTGACCGACCTGAAGGGGCAGATCGTTTACACGAATCCGGCAGACGCGATCCTTCACGGCTACAAGCCGAATGAGCTCATCGGCAAGGACGTTCGAATTTTTTCGCCCCACGAGGATGCGAGACCGATGGGCAAGCGGCAGATCGAGGCGATGAAGCGCTGGCGCCGCGACACCGTGAACGTCCGCAAAGACGGAACGGAATTTCCGGTACATCTCATGTCGGACGTCGTGCGGGACGCTTCCGGCGAGGCCATCGGCATCGTCACCACCTGCGAGGACATTACGCACCGCAAGAGGGCTGAGCGCGCCCTGCAGGAGAGCGAAGAGCGCTATGCCCTGGCCGTCCGCGGCGCGAACGACGGGTTGTGGGACTGGAACCTCGAAACCAACGAGGTCTACTACTCTCACCGCTGGAAGGCGATGCTTGGGTTTAAGGACGTGGACATCGAAAACACTCCGTCGGCGTGGCTCGATCGGGTGCACGAGGATGATCTTCCGATCGTGAAGGCCGAACTCGAAGCGCACCGGGCGGACAGCTCCTCCCATTTCGAGAACGAGCACCGCATCCTGCACAAAGACGGGACATACCGCTGGGTGCTCGCTCGGGAGATCGCGGAACGCAATCCGGATGGGAGGCCGTACCGTATTGCCGGGTCGCTCACCGACATCGCGCAACGCAAGACCGTCGAGGAGCAACTCGCACAGGAAGCCCTCTACGATACCCTCACGGATTTGCCCAATCGCGCTTTTCTCACCGATCTACTGGACCGGTCGTTTCGCCGAACAAAGCGTCGGAAGGATTATGTTTTCGCCATCTTGTTCGTCGATCTCGACCGGTTCAAAGTGGTCAACGACAGTCTCGGCCACGCCGCTGGAGACCAACTGCTCGTGGAAGTCGCCCAACGCCTCAAGGCCTCCATACGCCCAGGTGACGTCGTGGCCCGGCTCGGTGGGGACGAATTCCTGGTGCTGTTGGACGATATCAAAGACAGCAGCGACACGACTCGGGTATCAGAGCGTATCCTATCGGCCCTAGAGAAACCGATCGACCTGGACGGACGGGAAGTGTTCACCACCGCCAGTATTGGCATCGCCGTGAGCGAAGCAACACTCGACGGCCCCGAACACCTCATCCGACACGCCGACTCGGCCATGTACCGCGCAAAGGCCAGAGGAAAAGCGCGCTACGAGATCTTTGATCTGGCAATGCACGAGCGGGCCATGAATCTGCTGCAGCTCGAAACCGATATCCGCGCCGCCGTGAACAAGAAACAATTCCGCTTGGTGTATATGCCGGTCGTGAACATCGCCACCGAGCGTGTTACTGGCTTCGAGGCTTTGGTGCGTTGGGAGCATCCCGAACGGGGACTGGTGTCGCCCGCGTCGTTTGTCCCGCTGGCAGAGGAAACCGGGCTCATCGTGCCGCTTGGTCGTTGGATCATGGAGGAGGCCTGCCGGCAGATGGTCGAATGGGTCGGCGCCTACCCCGCTCTCGAGACACTCAGCGTTAGCGTGAACCTGGCCGCGAAACAACTGCGCCAATCCGATCTCTTAGATCAGGTCAATAGTGCCCTCACGACGAGTGGCTTGGCCCCCCAACGGTTCAAACTCGAGATCGCCGAGACCGTCCTCATGGACGACCCAGAATCGAATCTCCAGATCGTTTCGCAGCTGCGCGAGTTGGGCGTGTTGGTCCAGGTCGACGATTTCGGGATCGGATCGTCGTCACTTGCGTACCTCAATCGTTTTCGTGTCGATACGTTGAAGATCGATCGCTCGTTCATCAGTCAGGTCGGCATTCCTGGAGAGAAGGCGGCCGTGGTTCAAGCCATGATCACGTTGGCGAATCAATTGGGAATTCGGGTGATCGCGGAAGGTGTGGAGACCCCGCAGCAATCAAAGACGCTCGCCGGACTGCAATGCGAGCAGGCACAGGGATATCTCTTCTCCCAACCACTCAGTGTCGAGGACGTGGAAAAACTCCTCGACGCCGAGGTGAAGGGCTAGAAGGCGCGATTAGCGTACTCTGCGCGCCCTGACCTTCATGATCGCCCAGGTTCTCCCTTCGTCCCGGGAGAATTCGCTCAGCCATACTGACGCGCCGAATCACGGATTGAGAATCGTGAGCTTGGGAAAATACGAGCGATAATTGTGCCCGTCGCGAGTGAGCAGCCGGTAGCCCCGTATCGCAGCGTGGGCCCCGATGAAGAAATCGGGTAGCGGTGACGGTCGCCTGCCGCCCCGATGCCGGTAGAGGGTGAAGCACTTGCCGGCCAAGAAGGCAGCCTCCCACGGGATTGGATCTCGCCGGAAGAGGTGGGGAGGTATCGCCTCTTCGAAATCCTCGATTCGCTCGAAACGCACCGACGCCTCGGCGTAGACGATCGGATTGATGACGAGCACCGCCCGCTCTCCTTCCTTTTCCAGCGCTGCGGCCGACCGCTCGTACCAAACCGCATCCCGAGTGAATACATCCAGCAGAACATTGCTGTCGACCAGAACCGGATTCAATCCTCGCCCCGGGTCATGGCCAGGATCTCGTCCGTGGTCAGGTTCACCGTTCCCCGCCCCGTCAGATGCTCGACGATCATACGTCCACGGCCGATCTTTTCCGGCGCCTTTCGTAGAAAGACGGCCTCGCCTTTCACCTCCAATTCCACCTCGGTGTTTGGCTGGAGGCCAGATACTGCACGGCTTCGCTTACGTGTTGCGCCGCGACGTTCGCCGCACCCGCGAGGTCGGCAATGGTGCGTGAAATCTTGAGTACGCGATGATACGCCCGCGCCGAAAGATTCAGCCGCGCGATGGCTGATTTGAGTAGCGCATCGGCGGCCTGCGTTATCCGACATTCCGGCGCCAAATCTCGCGGCCCCATGTGCGCATTTGCAAAGACGCCTGTCGACAATGCCCGAACGTGGCGCGACCCGCGCATGGCGGATAAGGTCGACTTCTACCCAATCCCAGACACCTGGGGTTGCTCAGGACCTTGGTTTCGATTCATCGTTCTCTCTTCATTTCACGCCAAATCTCCCGGATTGAACCCAGGCGGTTTCGTAGTCCTTTGGCAGCACGCCCTTGAGTGTCGGATTTTTCTTTTCAATGGCCACCATCGCGTCGTCGATGATCTTGCCGATAGTCGGTTGCTTGGCCTCGGCCTGAATCTTTTGCCAGCGCGCTTCCTTCGGTACCCAAAAGATATTGGCGGCCGCGTATTCGTCCCGGTCCTCGGGATCGGTGTAGTCGGTCTCGGCCGTCGCTTTGAGGGCGTCGTACTTGGTCTGGAAGGCGTCCGAAATGTATTTCAGAAAAATCATACCGAGTGCGACATGCTTGTACTCGCCTGAATCCATGTGGCCGCGCATCTTATCGGCCATTTCCCATAGCTTGTTCTCGAAGCCAAGATTGGCACCGTTATTTAGCTTGTCAGTCATGCGATGTCCTTTGGCGTTGCTGGGCCTGAGCAATCAAACTGAGCAGGAAAACCGCGGGAACTTCTACGCGCGCGTCTTTCCCAAACCGCTCTACCGAATGCTCTGCGATCGTTCGCATGTCAGTCAGGTCAGAACCGTTTTGCGGGCGTAACCGATCCAGCTTCTGTCTTTTCGGAAGCTTCCGCGACGCGGTACGCCCCGAACCACGACGGGACTTACGCGCGGGTAGTATCGACCCGCTGCTCTTGAGCCTATTACGGGCCTCCGTGATGGCCGTCTCGACGGCAGATGTAGGCGGGACCACCGCGGTAATGTCCGCACGCACTTCGGGCGTGATGTCGTCAGCCCTGAGTACCCCGCGGGCTCGGGTCGCCCGCGAATCCATGGCCAGGCGGCCCTCAACTCCTTTGAAAACCGCCCGGGTCCAAATCCCCCATAGGATGCGGCCATCTGGAAGCAGCTTGTCCGTGACGTTTTTGTCGTAGTCGCCCTTCGTGGCCATGCGCTCGGCGGTGGCGCGGCGAAAGTGTTCAGTAAAAGACTCGCCTTCGGCCGGCCGCTCCACCGGGAACAGCGGCTCCCGACCGAGGAGGAGGAAGTCGAGGCTGGCGCCGGTCTCATCCGCAATCTGTATGAGGATTGGCAAATCGGGCATGGCCGGCGGTGTGCCTTGCTGCCCGGTGCGCGCTCGCATCCAAGACCGAGCCTTCTTAACATGCTCACGGTTGTTAGGATCTAAACCGAGGCGAGGGGCTAGGTCTCTCGCCTTCCAGCCGAGCATCTCAACAACACGGGCGAGCCGATCCGCAAACGCCCGTCGGGCCTGATCTGAGAGTGTCTTTCGGCCAGACCGCCGCCCGCCGACCCGGTGACCAAAGTCCATCATCGCACGCAACCCCCTTATTAACCCCCCGCCCCAACTCCCGCGGTTTGCGGGAGTTTTGGCTTTCGCCAGGGGAAGGTACCGTACTTACAACAACACAAACACGGTACATGACTATGGCAAACAAGACCAGCGCATCGGAGCCCAGGGTGGTCTGGGTGGAGCTTGTGATCGCGGCAGCCCGATTGGCCGTCCCTTACCACACCGCCCACCGCTGGGCGCTGACAGGCCGCCTGACGGCTGTGCGGCGGGATGGCCGCTGGTGGGTTGACCGGGCCACAGTGACAAAGTTGGCCCGTGAGTTGGCCTGCGAGCAGCCGGTGACGAAGCCCGCCGGCTCGTGAGCCGCGTTAATCCCTACCCAGCGCTCGCCGCCTGGCGCCGGCGCGATGGCAATAAGCCGGAGTCTCAATGGACTTACGACGATTTGTGGCGTGCTGCGATGGCCGAGGTGGAGGCGATCGAGAACCGCAACCATCCGGAGCGAGAGCAACAACTGCAGCGTGAAGCGATGGCTCTCTTGTTGGGCGAGCCGTTGCACAACGTGCGGCCGACTCGGGACGCGATGCGGCGCTACCTGGCCGCGCTCGCCACATACGAGCAGAAGGGGGCAGCATGATCCCCGACGACGTATATGACGACAAGAACGACGCTGACGGCGAGAACAGTAAGAAGGGACCCACTCAGGCGCAGCGGCTCATTCAACTGGCCCTGACTTCTGCTGAGTTGTTTCACTCACCCGATCGGACGGCGTACGTCACGATCGAGATTAACGGCCACCGGGAAACGATGCGCCTGCGGAGTAAGACGTTCCGCGGGTGGCTGGTGCGCGAGTTCTTCCTCGCGGAAGACAAACCACCCGGCAGCCAAGCGTTGACCGACACGATCCAGCTCCTTGATGCCCGCGCCGTGATCGATGGTACCCAGACTGAAATATATCTGCGCGTCGCGCCCTATGCCGGCGATCTGTTCATCGACCTTGGGTCGGAAAGCTGGAAAGCTATTCGTGTCACGGCGGACGGCTGGGAGATCGATCATCACCCTCCGGTAAAGTTTCGGCGCGCTCCCGGCATGTTGCCGTTGCCCGTTCCTGCTGTCGGTGGCGACATCGACATACTCCGCGAGTTCGTCAACATCGAGAGTGAGGGCGACTTCAGGTTGCTGGTGGCGTTCATGCTGGCGGCGTTGCGGCCAACCGGACCGTTTCCCGTCTTGGTCCTCCTTGGCGAACAGGGCAGCGCAAAGAGCACAACGGTTCGAGTCATTCGCAGCTTGATCGATCCGTCGAGCGCGCCGATCCGCACCCGCCCACGCGAGGAGCGGGATCTCATGGTGAGCGCAAGCTCCGGCTGGTTGATGGCCTTCGACAACATCTCCACGCTGCCGGATTGGCTCAGTGATGCGCTTTGTAGGTTGAGTACCGGCGGCGGGTTTTCGATTAGGCAACTGTACACCGACGCCGACGAGATGCTCTTTGATGCAATGCGTCCTTCGATCCTGAATGGCATTTCCGATCCGATGTGCCACGACGATCTGAGGGACCGGGCACTTGTGTTGAGCTTGCCGCGCATCGACGACTCTTCACGTCGGGATGAGCAGGCGTTTTGGGCCAAGTTCCAGAAGGCCCGCCGAAAGCTTTTTGGTGCTCTGCTCGATCTCGCGGCGGGAGCGATCGCCGAATATCCTACCGTGTTCCTCGGGGCCAGTCCCCGGATGGCAGACTTTGCCAAGTGGTCCGTCGCGCTCGAGACGGCGGCTCATTGGCCCGCCGGATCCTTCCTGACAGCCTATGCGTCCAACCGTTCGGAGCAGGTGCGAGCCTTCGTAGAGTCGGATTGTGTCTCTTCCCACTTACTCCGATTCATGAAGGACCAAACAGGCTGGACCGGAACCCCGACCGACCTCTACAATCAGCTCACCGATCTCGCCAGCGACACGACGAAGCGCCAAAAGGCATGGCCGAAATCCGCCAGCGTTCTAGGCAAACGTCTCCGAGAAGGCGCTCCGTCACTTCGTTGCAGCGGGATCGAGATCGTGTTCCCCAAGGGCAAGGTTCGCACCTACCAGATTTCTAAGCGCCCGACGGAAAAGGAAGGAACTAAAACAAGTACGGAATCTGCCGTCTCTGCCGTCGTAAGCCCAGGGAAAATTGGGGACTTGGGGCTGACGGCAGATACGACGGCAGAACTGAGACCGATGGCAGGTGACGGCCTGCCGTCAGACGGAGACCATAGAGAAAATGGGAGAAAAGATGACAAAGACGACAAAGACGGCAAAATACATCCTCTATCTAATGACGACGATGATTATGAGCGGATCGAGCGGGAAGCGATCCAGCAGGAAGGCAACCTCCCCTAATGGACGTCGCTGCGCTGCGGGCCTGGCTGCAACAGGCGCCGCCCGGGACGATGCTCGCAGCGAGCGACGTGCTCCAGCTGCTCGAGGGCCTCGAGCCAGACCCCACCCCCCCGGGGTCCATCCCCTCAGGGAACGGGACGCCGGATCGGCTCCTCGGCGCCGCCGACGTCGCTAAGACGCTCGGTGTCTCCTCTCGGTATGTCTACGCGCATGCGTCCGGCTGGCCCTTCACTCGCCACCTGGGAAGATCGGTCCGGTTCTCGGCCAACGGGCTTGCCGGCTGGCTCACACAGCGGACGGGATAGCTTGTGTTTCGTAACGCAAAAAATTACCGTTCCGTAACGCTCTGCGGATAAGGGGTGTAATGAAACCACCACGGACACGCCAATGCCGGCAATGTGGACGGCGCTTTCGGGCCCCGACCCGCCGAGCACGCTACTGTTCCAGCCCATGCCGGCAGCGTGCCTACCGTCGGCGAAAGGAGGTGCAACGGTGACCAAACGTCTCCACCGCCGTAGTCAGGGGACCGGTGAGATCCGCAAGATGGGTAACGTGTGGAAGATTAGGTACCAGCTCAACGGCCGTCGCGTCCAGGAGTCCAGCGGCAGCACCCGCCGGGCGGACGCCGTGCGGCTTCTGAACCTGCGCCTCGGCCAGATCGCCGAGGGTCGGCTCCATGCCGATGCGGCTGGGTTCCGCTGGGCCGACCTCGAGCGGATCATCCTCGACGAACACAAGCTCCACCGATCCTATGAGAAGGTCGAACGCCACACACGGCGCCACCTGCACAGGTGCCTCCACAACTGCCGCGTGCAAACGATCGACTACGCCAGGTTGCTACGGTACAAAAACGATCGGCTCGCCGAAGGGGCGTCGCCCTCCACGGTGCGGTATGAGTTGAGCCTGATCCGGACCGGCCTGGTCGTGGCCCACAAGGCCGGTCTGGTGGATAGCGTCCCACCACTCCCCAGCCTCAAGGTCGAGAATGTTAAGACGGGATTTTTCGAGCCGGAAGACTACGCCGCCCTGCTGGCCCATCTGCCTGAGCGGGTCAAGCCCGTTGTTTCTTTCCTCTTCTATAGTGGGTGGAGGCGTAACGAGGTGTTATCCCGTCAATGGCGGCACGTGGACTTCGATGCCGGCGTGATCCAGCTCGACCCCGGCGAGACCAAGTCCGGCAAGGGCCGTACCCTGCCCTTCGCCGCCCTACCCCCGCTGCGGGACCTGCTGGGCGCTCAGTGGGAGTACACCAAGGCCGTCGAGCTTCGTACGGGCCAGGTCGTGCCGTGGATCTTTCATCGAGAGGGCAAGCCCATCATTTCGATCCGCCAAGCCTGGCGCACCGCTTGCAAGAAGGCCGGCCTCATCGGAAAAATTCCGCATGACTTCCGAAGGACTGCGATCCGCAACCTCGTCCGCGCCGGGGTCCCCGAGAAGGTCGCCATGGCCCTAAGCGGCCACGAGACACGATCGGTGTTCGACCGTTACAACATCACCAGCGGTGATGATCTACATGAGGCGATCGAACGCCTGGCAGCCTTCCATCAGACCCGCACGGCAAAGTCTAAGGGACACCTAAGGTACCCCCAGGGCCCCAAAACGACGAAAACCCCCAGAAACTCTGAGGGGTTTGCGATGGAGGCGCGGGGAATCGAACCCCGGTCCGAACCTCGATCCGAAGCCGCTCTACGTGCGTAGGTCGCGCTTGAGGTCTCCGGCGGACGGCGCACGACCGGCCAAGCCGCCGAACAAGCTCCCTAAAGCTTGAGCCACACGTGGGAGCAACGTGCGGCAGCAGCCCGACTTTGCGATACTCACGCGCCGCCTCAGGCGGGCTGCAACGTGAGCAGGTGCGTTAAGCCCTAAAGCTTAAGCAGCCAATGCCAGATCAGTATTGGCAATTGAGTGTTTCCCGGCGGGTTTTACCAGGACACCGAGAGCCTGGGCACGCCACGACAACATCACGGGACCCGTCGAAGCCAGTCGCCCCCGTGAACTCCCTAAACCATTGTAAAGAATAAATTTAGCAAACCAATCAGGGTAGTCAACCGCCTCGCTTTTCCTCGCCCTTGGCCCCTTCTACCCGGTTGCGACCGGCCTTTTTCGCGCGCGAGAGGGCCGCATCGGCCGCCGGAATGAGATTCGCTATCTCGCTGCTCGAGGCCACCCCGATCGAACACGTCAAGGGAACCTCGGTCCCGGCCCACTCCCAATACGTCTCGGCAACCGCTCGACGGATCCGCTCCGCTACCTTCTGCGCAACGTCGGCGGTGGTCTCGGGGGGGAGCCACACCACAAATTCCTCCCCAGCGACGCGAGCCGCGACGTCATCGGGCCGAACCACGGCTCTGAAAATCCGCGCCAGGTGCCTCAGCGACGCACCACCGGCCGCGTGACCGTATGTGTCGTTGATGTCTTTGAAGTGATCGAGGTTCACGCACAATACCGCGCCGGGACCCTCCGGGGCGTTCGCCATCGCCCCCTCGAGAGAGAGCCGATTCGGCAGTCCCGTCAGGCCGTCTCTGTCTACCCAATCCTCGGCCGCTCTGACGGCGGTGGCCGCCGCGAAACGGGGGCCGGCATCGACGGCAAGCCACATGATACGTTCGCGCAACGCAGCATCGAGTTCATCGTTCGGTCCGAAGATGATGAGCGCCCCAACTCCGTCCTGCCCGTCGCGTAGGGGGTACGCGGTCCCCTGCTGCGCTCTCAGACGCCTGTTGGTCGGTACTTTGCCAAACAGTTCGTCGCTCGTGCCCGCAGCGATCGCTCCGGCTCCCATACAGGCGCGACCCACCGCAGACTCGGGAGTCACATCGACACCAACCAACCGTCGATCTGCATTGTTCGATACGGCGACTATCGCAGCGGCTTGCGCCTCTGAATCACGCGCCACGACGGCCGTGGGCCTTCCGGTGATGACGCGCGCCCGATCGCACAACCCAGACGCGATGGCTGGGAGGGTGTCGAACCTCGGCGGAAGGTCCACCGGCATCTCGCGCGGCGCCGCGCTGCCGGTCAACTGAGGGCCGTGATCTACCTGACACTCACCCAAGATGCGCCGCAGCTCCGCCGTGATCTCGGCGACGCCATCCGCAGGGGGATCGGACTCATGAAGGAGAACCGCCGCTCCCAGATTACGATCGCCCACCGCAACCACCGTCATCTCGCCGCGCATCACGTGCTCCCGCCCATCGCCCATCGCCAATTTCGCCAGTTCCATCATTCGATCCAGCACCTGGGGCTCTGTCGATGCGGTGCTAGCGCTGATAACCGGTTCGGTAGAACGCCCAACGAGACACGTGGCTCGAGCCCCATGCGCGCGTCGGAACAAGTCGATGATATGGTCTACCGACGAGGGAGCTACTTGGGGGAAACGTGGTTTCATGAGGCGACGACGTTGCCGAGGTCTTCCGGAAAGTCCGACCCCAACCGCTACGCCCACGAGGAAGCCCACGATGAGGGCGATCCAAATGGTCATGTCATCGGGCCTTCACACCACTGCCCTTTCCGGATCGAGGTAGTCCCGCAGAATTGTTTCGATCTCGGCCATCGAGTCGATTTGGTGGAGTCGACCACGCAAGTCCGCGCTGCCCGGCAGACCGCGGGTATACCAACCGAGATGCTTGCGAAACTCGAGAGCCGTTCGTCTGCTATCGCCCTGCGTTTCCACAACCAACTTCGCATGGTGCCGCGCCACGGCAAACCGTTCAGAAGCCCCGGGGGTGGGTCTCGGCACACGACCGGCGAGCAAGTCTCTCGTCTGCTGGAAGATCCAGGGATTACCGAACGAACCACGCGCGATCATGATGCCGGCACATCCGGTCTCATCATGCATTCGAGCGGCATCCTCCGCCGTCTTGATATCCCCGTTACCGATAACCGGAATATCGAGCGCGTCCACAACCGTCTTGATCTCCTCCCATCTCGCATCGCCACGATACATCTGTGCTCTCGTGCGAGGATGTAACGTGAGCACGCCGACCCCAGCGTCTTGGCAAGCCAAACCGATGCGAACCGGATCGCGGAGGTTATCGTCCCATCCACTACGGGTCTTTGCGGTCACGGGTAGCCGGGTGGCGTTGCGAACCGCCTGCACGATCGCCGTCACCAGTCCGAGATCTTTCAGGCACCCGGACCCGCCGTTTCGGCGTACGACCTTTTTTACCGGGCACCCGAAGTTGATGTCGATGAAATCAGGCTGGTAATGCCTCGTCACCAGTTCGGCTGCGTCCGCCATGCTCTCGGGTTCCGCCCCGTACAACTGGATTCCGATGGGCCGCTCCTTGGGGGTAAAGAACGCGCCGTCATGGACGCTCTTGATGCCACGACGCAAGCCCTCACTGGAGAGAAACTCCGATACCACTACATCGGCGCCGAACGACCGGCACAATCGCCGGAACGGTGGCTCCGAGACGCCCGCCATCGGCGCGAGGAACAACGGGACGTCCTGTCCAACGGGATATGGGAATACCATGTTGCCGAAGTTAACCCGCCCTTGGAAACGCAGCAACTCTCGGTGTTTGACAGGTTTACGGAGTTCTCGTACGTTTCGCCCGACCCTGGCCGAGTGCCCACGTTCAAGCCAAAGAACCTGCCGATCACGGGAATGCCTGATGCGATTACGAGAGTTCTTTTCTGCCGATGCCATCAAGCTGGAACTCCAGGGGACCACCAAAGAGGAGTTGCTCAAGGAGCTAGTTGCCCTGCTCTCCCTGGACGAGAAATCCGAAGGGATGCTGTTCAAGATGCTGAAGCGGCGGGAAAACCTCGGTTCAACCGGCATCGGGCGCGGCATCGCGATTCCCCATTGTCGTTCTCTCGTGGTGTCACGACTACGTGTGGTGTTCGGACGAAAACCCGATGGAGTGGACTTCAAGGCGATCGACGACAAGCCAGTCTACAACTTTTTCCTGATCGTGGCTCCACCGATGGAGGTATCAAACCAATATCTACCGGTGTTGGGAAAGATCGCCCAGTTCGCGAAGGAACCCGATGTGCCGGACCAACTGGGGCAGTTGGAATCACCCGAAGATTTTCTTCGATTGCTGGAGCAGCAGGATCCCTAATAGGCCTTTGCCCAAACCGCCTCGGTAGTAGTCGCCTCTCCACACTCCACACACTTCGTCGGTGGTTGTGCAGAACGGAAATCGGGATCGGGCAGTACGCGGATCGTTGCCTTGGTTTTGTCTTTGATCCGCTGCTCGCACACAGCGCTGCCGCAGAAGCCACCGTACGCGAAACCCCCGTCGCCGGCCATGACCTCGACGAGCTGCTCCATCGTGACATCGCGCACCGTGTTTTGCGCCTCTCGCTGGCGCGCGGCATTGAGCAGACCTCGCTGCATCGTGCCAAGAGTTTCATCAACAAACTCGGCGATCTCATCCATCCGGACCGGCACCTTCCCGCCAGTCCGTCTCGCCAATACAGCCTGTCCCTCGGCGACGTCTCTTGGGCCGATCTCCAGCCGCACGGGTACACCACGTAGTTCCCACGCGTAATACTTGGCACCTGGCTTCATCCCCTCGCGATCGTCCACCTCCACCCGAAAACCAGACTCGCGAAGAACCTGGCGAACGCGATCGGAAACTTGAAGGACTGCGATCTTGTCCGCGTCGCTCTTCCAGATCGGTACGATGACGACTTGCGTCGGCGCGAGACGCGGCGGCAGCACCAACCCCTTGTCGTCACCGTGCGTCATCACGAGCCCGCCGATGAGTCGGGTGGACGCCCCCCAAGACGTATTCCATACGTACTCCATCTCCCCGGCCGCCGTCTGATACTGCACGTTGAACGCCTTGGCAAAATTCTGCCCCAGGTTGTGCGACGTTGCCGCTTGAAGCGCCTTGTTGTCCTGCATCAGGCTCTCGCACCCATATGTTCGCAACGCACCGGCAAATCTCTCCGACTCCGTCTTCAAGCCCGTCACGATCGGCATGGCCATCCAATCTTCCATGAACCTCCGGTACAGAGCGAGGATGGTGCGCGCCTCGGTCTCGGCCTCGTCTTCCGACGCGTGGGCTGTATGGCCTTCCTGCCACAGGAACTCGGTGGTCCGTAGAAAGAGACGCGTCCGCTTCTCCCAGCGGATCACGTTGGCCCACTGATTGATCAGCAGCGGAAGATCTCGATAGCTGTTGATCCACTTGCTGAACATGTCGTAAATGATGGTCTCTGACGTGGGGCGGAGAACGAGCGGCTCGTCGAGTTCCTTGCCACCCCCGTGCGTTACGACCGCCATCTCCGGCGCAAAACCTTCTATGTGCTCGGCTTCCTTCGCCAGAAAACTCTGGGGAATGAGCATGGGGAAATAAGCGTTTTGGTGCCCGGTCGCCTTGAACATGTCGTCCAGTGCCCGTTGCATCAGTTCCCAGATACCATACCCGCGTGGCCGAATCACCATGCACCCGCGCACCGGAGAGTAGTCGGCAAGCTCCGCACGGATGATCACATCGTTGTACCAAGCGCTGAAATCCTCGCTGCGTGGAGTCAGACGCTGTTCCTCACTCATCGGTCACCTATATCGTAATTGCGGCGCTGCTCAGGATGCTGTCCAACTGTTATCGGACACCAACCTGTCGAATGAGATGCGTTCTTCGTTTCCTGTCTCGAGATTACGGACCACCGCTTCCCCCACCTCGCGTTCATCTGGTCCAATCACAACGGCCATGGTCGATTGGCGTGCAGCCGCAATCTTCAACTGCTTCGCTACTGCTTGGGCTTTCAGGGCGTACTCCACCCGCACTCCCCGGTCACGAAGTGCGTGCCCGATCCGAAGGATCTCGGGCACGTCTGACGCCGTCACGCCAATCAAGAAGACATCCAGTCGCTGCGCCGACGACGGGACCAAATCGTGATCGCGCAGGAGTTCGGTAATGACCACATCGCCCATTCCAAAGCCGGTCCCCGGCAGATCCACGCCCCCCAAGGCCGCCAAAAGACCGTCGTACCGACCACCTCCACATATGGCCCGCAATGAACGCCCCGCGTCGAACAGTTCGTAGACAATGCCCGTGTAGTACGCCAGGCCGCGGACGATCGAGAGATCAACGTCGAGAAAGTCGCCCAGCCCCATGCTTGCAAGAGCACTGTGGCAGGCGGCCAGGTTTTCTCCCGCCTCGTCGCCCCCGGAGACCTCGGTCAATGCCGCGAGGGTGTTTTCGAGTCCCCGTAAGGTACCGATTTCGAATACGCGATCTACCACAGCTTTGTCGATACCGGCGGCCGTGAGTCGGTCGGCCGACTTGCCTCGATCTTCGCGCTCGATCTTGTCGATCGCCGTATACGCCGCCCCCAGCAAACCCTCGTCAACTCCCGCCGCCAGCAGTAACGCCTGAATGACCTGACGATCGGACATCCGAACTCGCACCACGTCGTGACCGAGACCCAGCTCACGCATGATATCAATCGCGGCGGCAATCACCTCCGCGTCCGCCAACGGCCCGGGCTCGCCGATCACGTCCATATTGAGCTGGAAATGTTCTCGCAGACGCCCCCGCTGCTGACGCTCGTACCTGAACAAATGAGGGATCGAGAACCATCGGATCGGCTTCTTGAAGTCGGAGGCCCTCGCGGCCACCATCCGGGCCAACGATGGAGTCATCTCCGGCCGCAACGCCACCACCCGCCCGCCCTTATCCTCGAAGTGATAGAGCTGATCGACGATCCCCTCACCGCTCTTTGTCGTGTACAACTCGAGAGGTTCGAGCGGGGGGCCGTCGTACTCTTCGAAGCCGTACCGGGTCGAAACGGTGCGCCAGGCAGCAAAAATATGATGAAGGAGCGCGGTGTCGGCGGGGTAAAAATCCCTAAAGCCGGGTAGCGCCTTTGATTGCATCAAACAATCTAGCCGAACGGCTGGAATCCAGGCAACCGTGACATGGCGTCGCCAACCGTGTAGAACGACCCGCTCACCAGCACGGTTTCGGCACCGTCTTGCGCCTCCTCCAGACAGCGATCGAAGTCCCATTGGACCCGGATCTCCGAGTCCATGACGCCGAACGCCGTGCCCGGCTCGGGCCGGCGGGTCTTGGGGGCGGAGGGCGGCGATGTCAGCCAAATCCGCTCGGCAAAGTGGGAGACCTCCCGCACCATGCCCAGTGCATCCTTGTCCTTGAGAATGCCGAGCACGGCATGCAGCGGGGTGGGCGGCGGGCGCCTCTGGAGGGCGTCGGTCAGCGCGTTCATTCCGTCTAGATTGTGCGCGACATCGAGAATCCAGTGCCCTCGCCGCTCGAGACGTCCCGGCAGCCATGCTTTGGCAAACCCAGTGGTGAGTGCCCTGTGATCCGGACGCAAAGGAAGTGGCAACGCGGCGAGAAAGGCTTCGGCAACGGCCGCGTTCCGGTTCTGGTGGGCACCCTCCAAGCGAAGTGGTCCGGCGTAAACCGCGGTCGGTGGAATCTCGACTATTCGTGCCCCTACGTCTCTCGCTTCTCGACGCAACACGTCGGCACACTCGGCCCTCGTCTCGCCGATGATAAATGGGATGTCCGCTTTCGCGATGCCGGCCTTTTCGACGGTGATCTCTCGAAGCGTGTTTCCCAAGTACTCAGTGTGATCCAGCCCCACGTTTACCACACCGGCTACGATCGGCGTTAAGACGTTTGTACTATCGAGCCGTCCGCCAAGCCCGACCTCTACGACAGCCACGTCCACCCCGCGGGCGGCGAAATCCGCCAACGCAATCGCGGTGGTGGCCTCAAAGAAACTCGCGTCGGACGCTTCGATGGTCGGACGCAGTCGCGTCGTCCACGCGGCAAACGCCTCTTCGCTCATCGGGCGACCATCGACTACCATGCGTTCGCGTACGTCCACCAGGTGAGGCGACGTATACAGACCGACTCGAACCCCTGTTTCCCGCAGCGCCTGGTACACCATCGTGGCGACCGAACCTTTGCCATTGGTTCCACCGACATGAATGGCCGGGAACTGCTCGTGTGGATTACCTAGATTTTCCAACAGCCGGCGGGTCGGCCCAAGCGACCACTTACGCCCTGAGCCCCCCAACCGCGGAAACAGGTACGCGCATGCTTCGTCGTACGATAGCGAGGTCTTGATCAGCGGCCCTGCATCATCATGAGAAGGTTTGCCGTCGTCGAACGGAGCTCACCCCGTGGCACAACGAGATCGACCATCCCTTTGTCCAACAGGAATTCCGCGGTCTGAAATCCATCCGGAAGATCTTGACCGATCGTTTGCTTGATCACACGTGGTCCTGCAAATCCGATCACGGCGTTGGGCTCCGCCAGGTTGATGTCTCCTTGCATGGCGAACGATGCCGACACACCACCGAGGGTAGGATCACTGAGAATCGATATATACGGCACGCATGCTCTCTTGAGTCCCGCGATCATTGCGGAGGTCTTCGCGAGTTGCATCAAACTCAGCACACCCTCCTGCATGCGTGCTCCCCCCGACCGGGACACGATCACGAGCGGCACGCGCTCGTCAATGGAACGCTGCGTCAATCTAGCAATTTTTTCTCCCATCACCGATCCCATGGAGCCACCCATGAATGCGAATTCCATCACGCCGACATTCAACTTCTCGCCCTCGAGCATTCCGTGTCCGGTAAGTACCGCATCGTGAGGACCGACCTCGCGCTGCGCACGAGCGAGTCTGTCGTCATACCCTTCGAAGTTCAGAGGATTCGACGACTGCAGTTCGGTGTACAGCTCCGAAAAGGATCCTTCGTCCGTCAACAGATCGATGTAACTCTGCGCACTTATGCGACGGTGAAAACCGCATTCCGGACATACTTCGAGGGCCCGCTCGAATTTATCGCGGATATCGACGTGTCCACATTCAGGACACTTCTCCCATGCGTCGGGCGGAATGTCCAGCCGTTCACGAGAAGGTCGTCTGGGTTTTCGGTCCTTGCGAAACCAAGCCATAGGGTCGCCGGGGGAACGGGATAACGGTTGGGCAAAGGAATCTGATCGGGAGACGTGTGAGATGCTACCCCTCGAGGTACCCCCCAAGTCTCGAGTCCCAGGCAACGCGGAGTGTAAGACCTATACTCAAGAGACACACGATCATGAACGACCCCCCGTACGAGTAGAAGGTGAGTGGGATACCCGTCACCGGAAGCAGCTTCACCGTCATTCCGACGTTCTCGACGACGTGGGTCAACATCAGTCCGGCCACGCCGGCCACCATCACACATGAGAAGGTATCCACTGCACGTCGTGCGATACGAATTATGATCATGAAGAAGAGAGCAAACAGCATCAACGATATCATGACGCCAACAAAGCCAAACTCTTCTGCCAAAACCGGATAGATAAAGTCTGTGTGTTGCGCGGGGAGAAAGGCCAGTCGTTTTTGCGTGCCCTCCATGAATCCCTTGCCAAACATTCCGCCGGAGCCGATCGCAACTCTCGACTGGATGATGTTCCAACCCGTGGCCCGCGGATCGATCTCGGGGTTGAGGAACGAGAGGATACGATTCTGCTGGTAGAGAGCCAATCCAGTCCACAATCGCAGGGCGACTACGCCCATGAGCACGTTCATTCCCCATACCACTAGGGCCTCGAGCACGTACGGACGCATCCACACCAACAGCACGGTGAGCACCACGATCCACGCGCCCCACAACCCCGTCGAAAACGCCAAGAACAGACTGATCAACGGCGAGGCCACCAACAGGAGAAGCCACGGGGACACCCCAACCCAAAACAGCATCGCGAAAAAGATGCCGGGAAAAACCAGCGCGCTTCCTAGGTCGCCCTGCAGGGCTACGAGCAAGAGAGGGACGCCAACGATGGCCCCCGACGGAATCAACTCGAACGCCGAACGCGGCGGTTCCCGGCGACCCGCCAAGTGCCGTGCAAGCATCAGTATCGTCGCGAGCTTTGCCAGCTCCGCGGGCTGCCCGATTCGAACACCCGCGATGGCTAGCCACGATTTTGTTCCCGCCGCCGTCCCCGCACCGGTACCGAAGAACAGCGTGACCACCAGCAGCACGATTGCGCCGATGTAAACAAAAGGCGTCAGCCATTCGAGGATCCGAGGCGAAACGCGAAAGGTGAATGCCGCACCAACGACACCAACCCCTAGCCACACGAGTTGGCGCTGCCAAATACCGGCGGCAATTGTGGGGAAGTCTGTTTGTCCGGCGGAATACAGCGTTGCTAGCCCAACCCCGAGGAGGGCTGCTACGGTCAAGAGCAGTGGTGTGTCGAGACCCGATCGCCGCATCGCTAGTACCGTTCCAACTTGATTCCGTATAGCGCCTGGAGCGACCCCCGTGCCCCAACCGCGCTCGTGCGACGGATCGTGTACGTAGTCGCAATAAGTTGGAACGGCACTACCGCGTACCGGGTCGTCGGATCGGTGCTCGCTGCAAAGTGTCGGCTGTGGGCACCGAATCCGACGGCAGCACCCAACGAACCGGTCGAATCGCATCTGAGTCGCGGCCCAACAAATGTCGGGCGATGATACGACTCACCATCGGCGCAACAGAGGACCCGTGTTCCCCAAACTCTATGATCGCGCCCACAACTATCTGAGGATCATCCACTGGTGCAAACCCAAGGAACCAGCCATGGTCCAGACCGTGCGGGTTTTGGGCGGTACCGGTTTTCCCTGCAACCCGGAGGTTTCGAATCCGGGATGCCACGGCGGTCCCGCGCTCCACCACCATCTCGAGCGGCGTCCGCAAAAGTGCAACATTCTCGGGGCTGGCGACCACCGGGAAGTCCTGTTCACCACCGCCCGACGGTACCAATCGCGGGATCGGCGCCCTGCCATCGTCCCGGGCGAGCATCGCATAAAACCGCATCATGCTGATAAGTGTCTGCGTGTTTTCTCCCTGGCCGATGGCCAAGTTGAGCGCAATCGCATTCGTCCATCCGTTCGACCCGTAGAGCGAATCAAAGTAGGCGGTCGTCGCGGGGTAGACTGGACTCATTTCACCCGGAAGGTCCACGCCGGTCTTGCGCGAGAGTCCGACCTGTGCACCGTCGCGCAGCATGTCTTCGAGCCCCAGTCTCAGCCCGAGCTGATAGAAATAGACGTCGCACGAGTGCTGGATCGCCTCCGCTAACGTCAAAGCTCCGTGCCCGCGCGCCCGCCAGCACCTGAAGTAACGGCTGAAGTACTGATATCCGCCGGTACACTGGACGGGCATCTTGGTCTCCATGTCCACCTCACCCCGCTCGAGGGCCATGAGAGCCAACGCGAGTTTCCACGGTGACGCCGGCGGGTAGAGTCCCTGGACCGCGCGATTGAGCAACGGTGTGCTCTCCGCCGAAAGCCAATCATTCCACAGATCCAGGTCCACACCGCCGATGAATTCGTTGGGGTCGTAACTCGGTGCGGAATACATGGCGAGCACGGCCCCGTTTCGAGGATCCATCGCCATCACCGCGCCACGCTCGCCGAAGGCCGGGAAAATATCGGCGATGTATTTCTGCAGGTCAAAATCGAGTGACGTCTCGAGCGTATCTCCCTGCACGGGCTCGAGCCGTTCGACGCCCTCGTCGTTGATCGTCCGTCCCAGAGCGTCAACCTCCACCAAACGGTGGCCGTCGAACCCCCGGAGACGATCGTGGTATTGTCCCTCCAGACCGCCGCGCCCCACGAGCGTACCCATTCGGGCCCTTGCAAACTGGCGGTCTGCCAACTCGGACTCGGACACCTCGCCGACGTGACCCAAAAGGTGCGACACGATGTCGGCGTGGGGGTAGTGCCGCTTGGGCTCGGTCTGCACGATCATTCCTGGGAACGACGATTTTCGCTCCACGAGGACCGCGACCACTTCGAACGGCGCGTCGCGCATCACGTCCACCGGCTCATCGGGCGATCGGCGATATCGCTGCATCACCTCCGCGTAACGCTCAGCATCGAACGGCGTGTATTTAGCGATCGAATCAAGGACGGCGCGGAACGCTGTCTCATTCGGCACCAACAGTGAAATCGTATAACTCGGAACGTTCGTCGCCAAGACCACGCCGTTCCTATCTGCGATGATTCCACGCGGTGCGGGCAGCGCAACGGCACGTAGCATGTTGTTGCGAGACTGGACGGCGTATTGATCCGATCCCAACACCTGCAATCGGAAAAACGCACCGCCAAGCACGAGAAATACTACCCACACAAAACCAGATGCGGCGGAGGCGCGACGCGACAAAGCGTGTGGATGATTCCAGTTCACTGAAAGATCCCGATCTTGAACCACCGTCGAAAAACCAAGAGTACGAGCAACCCCGTGAGTGTCGTGGTGACGGCTTGTCCGACGGAAAACACGGTGAGCGCCCAAATCAATTCTACACCACGTGTTTGCCCGCCCGCCAATAGCACGAGAAGATTCCTGACCCATACGCCACCCAGGAGGAACCCCGCCGTGACCACCAGGTTGTCAGGGAAGAATACCGCCTTTCCCCACGCCTGAAGATACCCCACCACGGTGTGCGCCAGCGCGCCGGCGCCAAAGGCGACGGGAGTCAACGCGTCAGCCAGGATACCTACGCCAAATCCGGCGAGCGCGGCGTTGGCCGGGCGGCTCCGGATGGCAAAGAACATGAGTGCCAACAGCAGAAAATCTGGCGCCAGTCGGTCGTTCACCAGCAGCGGCCGTACGGTAAAGTGCATGATCACCAGACCGAACAGCACGACCCCAACCCGCAGTCCGGAGCGCTCCCCGTTCATCGATCCTGCTCGAAGGTGCCGCTCAAGTCTCGGGTTTCGGCCAAGAGGATGAGTACGTGTGATACGGCGGCGGGATGCACCACCGGCTCCAACAGGAAACTCCGGGACCAGCCGACGCGGTCATCGAGCACTTCACGGACGCGCCCGACTGGAATCCCGCGAGGGTACACGCCACCCAATCCGGAGGTATATACCGGCGTCCCCGGCGGAATGGGCCCGCCGTAGGAAACGTCCCGTAGCTCCAACATCATGGTACCGGTCGCTCTGAACCGGGGCCCCACCAAACCGACCACCGAGTCGCCCATCGCGGTCACCGCCACGCCAAAATCGGGATGTGTCCACGTGTTGACCACCGACGTGTTGCGGTCCACGGTCTCTACACTCCCGACCAACCCGCCCACCGCCACCACCGGCGCCCGGTGCCGCACACCGTCTTGCTCGCCCGCCGAAACGATGATGGTCGTGCCCGCCGTCTGCCCTGTTTGCAACAGGACCTCGGCACCCACGTGATGCACCGGCATGCGTGCGCGCAGCCCGAGAATCGCTCTGAGTCGAGCATTCTCCTGCTGCAACTCCTGTACACGCCCGGCAATGGCCGCAGCCGAATCAGCCCGAGCAACGATTTCCTCAAACTGCGCCCGGCGCACCTGGAGTTGTTGCGTTTCGTCTTGAAGGCGTAGAAACGGAAAGAGGACGGTGTTGCGAATGCCGGACGCGATCGTCTCGGCATAGCTGAGTGGAGCTAGACGCGCGGCCACCGCAAGTAAGATACAGAGCACGAATGTGACGGTGTCACGTCGCGACGAATAGGGTTCCGGCACCTAACGCACGTCCTACGTGGCCAAGACTGCGCGATATTTCTCCGGATCGTCGAGAATGCGTCCGGTGCCTCGCACCACACACGTCAACGGGTCTTCATCCAGGCGGATAGGTAACGAAGTCTCCTGCGACACGAGCACATCCAGCCCACGGATCATTGCTCCGCCTCCCGCCATGACGATCCCGCTATCGACGATGTCGCTTGCCAACTCCGGGGGAGTAATCTCCAGCGCCCGCCGAATGGCATCGACAATCTGTTGAATGGGCTCTTGTATGGCTTCGCGGATCTCACTCGAATGTACTCGCACAACCTTCGGAATACCGGAAACCAAGTCACGACCCTTCGCTTCCATCTCCTTCTCGTCACCCACGGGCGCGGCCGATCCGATTTGGATCTTGATGCCTTCGGCCGTCGGCTCTCCGATGAGGAGGTTGTAGTTCTTTCGCATGAACTGGACGATGGCCTGGTCCAACTCGTCCCCACCGGTGCGGATCGAGGTATCACTCACAATCCCCGCCAGGGCGATCACCGCGATCTCCGTGGTGCCACCACCGATGTCGATCACCATGTTCCCCGTCGGGGTTTCAACCGGCAACCCGACGCCGATCGCCGCCGCCATCGGCTCGGCCACCATATACACCTCCTTGGCACCCGCCGATTGCGCACTATCCCGGACGGCACGCCTCTCCACCCCGGTGATACCACTCGGGACACACACGATCACCTTGGGCTTAACACGGAAAACGTGCTTGTTGATGATCGAAGAGAGAAAATACCGGAGCATCTTCTCGGTGATGTCGAAGTCGGCAATGACGCCGTCCTTCAACGGTCGCACCGCCACGATGCCTTCGGGTGTTCGTCCGAGCATTCGCTTGGCCTCGAGCCCGATACCCTGAACTTTTCCGCTCGGCTTCTCGATGGCGACCACCGACGGTTCGTTGAGCACGATCCCCTCGCCGCGCACGTAGATCAGGGTATTCGACGTACCCAGATCCACCGCAATTTCAGTTGCGGGGAGGAAGCTCCCGATGTTGAATTTCGGCCAGGCCATAGACGCGATTGTGACGAATTATTGGGCAGGGACCCGGGCACGGGCGCCCGGTCAGCACACAAGCGCCCTAACTTAACCTGCGCGCTAAGTTCTGACAAGATGGAGAGTTACCGATAAATTTAGGAGGGCCTAAATCAACTTTTTTGCATCGTGCAGCTCGAGCCCGAACGCATCCGCCACGCCGGGATACACCACCTTGCCCTCCACGACATTGAGGCCGAGAAGCAGAGGCTGGCTCAACCGGCACGCCTCGCGCCACCCGGCCTGCGCCAAGCTTCGTCCAAAAGGGAACGTGGCGTTGGTGAGGGCGAGGGTGGAGGTTCGGGGAACGCCTCCCGGCATGTTCGCGACGGCGTAGTGAATGACACCTTCAACCACGTAGGTGGGGTTTTCGTGGGTGGTCGGGTGCGCCGTCTCGACACACCCGCCCTGATCGACCGCCACGTCGACGATGACGGAGCCCTGTTTCATAAGGGCCAAGTCCTGGCGACGGACCAGCTTCGGTGCCTTGGCCCCCGGCAGCAGCACGGCTCCCACCACAAGATCGGCCTGCGCGAGCATTTCGAGGATGTTGTGCCGATTGGAGTGAATCAGTGTGACATTGGCGGGCATCACGTCACTCAGATAGCGTAAGCGATCGAGAGACAAGTCGAGGATGGTCACGTTGGCGCCCAACCCGGCGGCCATCTTGGCGGCGTTGGCGCCCACCACACCCCCACCCAGAATCAGCACATTGGCCGGCATGACGCCCGGGACCCCCCCCAGGAGAAGCCCCAACCCACCACTCACGGCCTCGAGGTACTTGGCGCCCTCTTGAACGGCCATCCGGCCGGCTACCTCGCTCATCGGTGTCAGGAGCGGCAACTCCCCGGACGATAACTGGACGGTCTCGTAGGCAATGGCCACACAGTTCGACTCGACCACGGCCCGGGTGAGCTCCTCATTCGCAGCGAAGTGGAAGTACGTGAAGATGATCTGCCCAGATCTCATCTTCGGTCGCTCCGATTCGATCGGCTCCTTGACCTTCATGATCATGTCAGCCTTTTCCCACACCTCATCTGCTCCGGCCGTCATCGTCGCGCCGGCAGCGGCGTAGACTTCATCGGCAAACCCGCTGCCGTTCCCTGCCGACGCCTCGACCAACACCGTGTGGCCGTCGGCAACCATGACCTCGACACCTGATGGAACGAGAGCCACCCGGTTCTCGTTTGCCTTTATTTCCTTAGGAATCCCAAGAATCATCGTCGTATCGGAGAGGAATTCTTAGTTTGGTCCGAGCCAGACCGTCGCTTGCCGTTCCGGATCGAAAAACTCTTTGGCGACCGCCGCAACGTCGGCGGCGCGCACTTCGTCGATCTCCAAAAGGATCTGATCGATCGATTTGTATGGCTGTCGGTACAGCACGATGCCTGCCGCGCGATACATCCGAGACGCGGGGCTCTCGAGTCCCAGCGTAACCTGTCCCTTCAGCTGTTGCTTGGCTTCGGCGAGCGCGTCGCCGGCCAACCCTTCCTTCGTCAGGCGCCCGAGCTCATGCCGGATCGCCTCGACCGCCTGTTCCGCGGTCGCAGGTTGAGTTCCCACGTACACCCCCGATACTCCGGAGTGTTCGTAAAACGAGTGGAACGCGTACACGGTGTATGCCAGCCCCAATTCCTCGCGGACTCGTTGAAACAACCGACTCGACATGCCGGCGCCAAGTACGGTATTCAACAGCATGACCGGGTAGCGCCGTTTGTCGGCGTACCCGAAGGTGTCGGTTCCCAACACAATGTGCGTCTGCGCGGAATCTCTGGGGAAGTGCTCGGTGACTCGCTTACCCTTGAGCACTGCGGTGATCGTCGACGGGTCCGGACCGGGTTCGAAAGAAAACCATCCACACTTGGCCAACAACTTGAGCAGAAGCTCGTGATTGAGAGACCCGGCAGCCGCGATCACGACCTGCTTGGGATGATAGGCCCGCCCATGCAACGAACGCAGATCGTCGACCGTCAGCGCTTGGACCGTTTCTCGCGTTCCGAGGATGGAAAAACCATAGGGGTGGTCGGGCCACAACGCGGATCCGTGCAGATCAAAGACGAGATCGTCCGGGGTATCTTCCACGGTGCTGATCTCTTCGAGAATGACACGACGTTCTAATTCCAGGTCGGCATCTCGCAACGCCGGGTTTCGCACGAGGTCCGTAAGCACATCGAGCGCGCGTGGCAAATCTTCATCCAGCACGCGGGCTTGGTACGACGTGTGCTCGCGAGCGGTGAAGGCGTCGAGGGAACCACCACGAGCCTCCAGCTCCAACGCGATATCCCGCGCCGAACGCCGCTCGGTTCCCTTGAAGACCATGTGTTCGAGTAAATGGGAGACACCCATGAGGGCTGGTGTCTCGTGTGCCGAGGCCGTTCGCACCCACACGCCGACCGCAACCGACCGGACCGCCGGAATCACCTCGGAGATGACGGTGACGCCGTTGTTGGCCGTGGTGCGGTACAGACCCTCGTCGAGTTTTTCGGTCTGCAGGCCTGCGTTCATTCGGTCTCGAGCAACGCCTTGCGTGACAGCTTCATTCGACCCCGGTCGTCCATGCTGAGCAATTTGACTCGAACGATGTCGCCTCGCTTGACTACATCCTCGGTCTTTTCGACTCGGCCGTGGGCCAACTCCGAGATGTGCAACAAGCCCTCGGTGCCGGGCATGATCTCGACGAAGGCCCCGAACGCCGTTGTGCTCTTTACGGGACCTTCGTAGATCCTGCCGACCTCGGGCTCCTCCACCAAGCCTTCAATCCGCGCCTTGGCAGCCGCTCCAGCGGCCCCATCGACCGCCGAGATGGTCACGATGCCGGAATCCTCGATGTTGATGTCGGCGCCGGTCTCTTCTTGAATGCTCCGAATCGTCTTGCCCTTCGGGCCGATGACGTCGCCGATCTTCTGCGGATTGATCTGCACCGTAATGATGCGCGGGGAGTATGGCGACAAATCCTCGCGATGACGCGATATGGTCTCGTCCATCTTGTCGAGAATGTGGAGCCGGGCTTTGCGCGCACGGTCGAGCGCATCGCTGAGAATTTCGAGCTTCAAGCCGTCGATCTTGATGTCCATCTGAATCGACGTGATGCCCTCTCGCGTACCAGCGACCTTGAAGTCCATATCCCCCAAATGGTCTTCACTACCGAGGATATCCGTGAGGACAACAAGCTTGTCTCCCTCTTTGATCAATCCCATCGCCACACCGGCGCACGCTCCCTTCAACGGAACGCCCGCATCCATCAGCGCCAGGGAACTGCCGCACACACTTGCCATGGACGATGAGCCATTCGACTCGAGAATCTCCGACACCAGGCGGATGGTGTACGGGAACTCCTCGTAATCCGGGAGCACAGGCTGCAACGCCCGCTCCGCCAACGCACCGTGCCCAATCTCCCGACGCGACACCCCGCGGATCGGCCGTGTTTCACCGACGCAGAACGGCGGAAAATTGTAGTGTAGCATGAAGCTCTTGGTGGTTTCCTGCTTCAAGTTGATGTTGTCGACACGTTGCTCGTCCCGCACGGATCCAAGGGTCGTGGTGACCAGCGCTTGGGTTTCGCCTCGCTGGAAGAGTGCGCTGCCGTGCACACGTGGCAGCATTCCCACCGCGCATTCGATCGGTCGAACGGTTTCGGTATCGCGACCATCCACGCGCTCACCGGCTTCGAGCACGCGCGCGCGCGTCGCTTCCCCTTCGACCGTGCCAAACACGTTCGAAATGGCGCGGGCTCCATCGGGAAACTCTTCGGCCAATTCTGCCTGCACCGATTGCCTCAACTCGGAGAGATTGCGTCGCCGTTCCTGTTTTTCGCCGCCGAACAATGCGTCGGCCATTTTGGGCTCGAGCAATTCACGGACGCGCCGCTCTATATCCTCTGGCGGCTTTTCTGGCTCCCATTCCATCTTTTCGACAGCCGCCGCGTCGAGGATTTCCTGCTCAGCGTCGAGCAACTCATCGATGGCTTCTTGCGATTTGCCGAGCGCCGTGACAATCTCGCTCTCACTGATCTCGACGGCACCACCCTCCACCATCATGATCGACCCACGGCGTCCGGCAACAACGAGGTCGAGATCCGACTCGTCCAATTGCTCGTACGTCGGGTTGACCACCCACTCCCCATCCACACGGCCAAGCCGCACTGCGGCGACCGGCCCGCCCCACGGCACTTTCGACAGACTGAGCGCGAGTGACGCCGCCGTCAGCCCGACGACATCGGCGTCGTTTTCTTGATCGGCGGAGAGGACATAAACAAAAACCTGCGTCTCGTTCTTGAATCCCTTCGGGAAGAGTGGTCTCAGCGAACGATCGATTTGCCGAGCTGCGAGGATCTCTCCATCGTTGGGGCGACCTTCGCGTTTGATGAATCCGCCAGGGAACTTCCCCGCGGCGTACCACTTTTCTCGATATTCAACGGTGAGGGGGAAGAATGGGAGATGAGAAATCTTATCCGATACCGACACTGCAGCGAGGACGACCGTGTCCCCAAACTGTACGAGGGCACTGCCCGCCGCCTGCTTTGCCAACCGCCCGGTCTCCATATGTAGCACGCGCCCGGCGAACGTTCGCTTCAGTTCCGTAACCATGGTCATCCTAGGAATTTGAGCCTCAAAAAAAAGCGCCGGAACCATTCCGGACGCCCGGGCCCGCGGAAAGCAGCTTAGTGTCGGAGGCCGAGTGCTTCGATGAGCTGGCGATAGCCGGTCAGGTCGATGCGCCTCAGGTACGCCAAAAGGCGGCGTCGTTTGCTGACCATCGCCAGCAGTCCGCGCCGCCCGTGGTGATCCTTTTTGTGCGCCCGAAAATGATCCGTCAGGTCGTTGATTCGCTCGGTTAGCACCGCTACTTGAACCGGGACCGACCCGGTATCCTTCTCCTCCGACTGGAACTTGCGAATCACTGCCTGCTTGTCAAAGCTCATTAAAAGTGTATCCTCACAAACCGCGGGCCACAAATGTGATCGTAAGTGCCCCAAATTATGTTAACATGGCAATGTAGCCTGGCTCACTAGGCATGTAAAGGCTGCCGATGACGCTAGATCCCGAGCAACTGGTGGGCCGCACGGTCGGCGATTATACCGTGGAGAAATTGATCGGCGAGGGAGCGTTTGCCTGGGTCTTCCGGGGCAGACGAACCGATGGAGCCGCCGCCGCCCTCAAAGTGCTCCGGCCGCGGTACGCTGGCGATCCCCAGTTCGAATCCCGGTTTCGCAACGAATTCGAGGTTGCGCAGGAACTCAGCCACCCAAGCATCGTCCGTATCCTCGATGTCGGCCGGGACGGCGAGATCACTTACTACGCCATGGACTATTACTCCGAATCTCTGGGAGATCGCCTCGAGCGGTCCGGCCCCCTTTCGGAGGAAGAAACGGTGGAGCTGGCTGGATCGGTCGCGCAGGCCCTTGCCTTCGCACACGACGCGGGGGTGGTCCACCGCGACATCAAGGTCGACAACATCCTGCTCGCCGAGGACGGCCGAGCCGTGGTAGCCGACTTCGGCATTGCCCGAGCGGTGTCCGGGTACGTGTCCGCCACGGGCCAGAACATGACCATCGGGACTCCGCACTATGTGTCCCCCGAGCAAGCACAGGGACGCACGCTCGACGGCCGTAGCGATCTGTATGCCTTAGGGGTGACGCTCTACAAGGCCGTGACCGGCAACGTGCCGTTTAGCTCCACCGACTGGTTCGAGCTGGCTCGAATGCACGTGGAAGACCCACCGGACGCCCCTCGCAACACGCGACCGGACATCTCGGGTCGATTGGAGCGAATCATTCTCCGATTGCTTGCGAAACACCCCGATGACCGATACGGCAGCGCGGAAGCCCTCATGGCCGACCTCAACGAGATCAAAAGCTCGGCCCGTTCCACCGAAACATTTGGGCTGGATGTGGTGACGGACGGCGGCGCCCTCGAAACGACGAGACCCAAGTGGATGTGGCGCGTAGCAGCCGTGTTGTTGGTGCTGTTGGTAGCGGTGCTGGTGGTAGTGCTGGGGCAAAGGTGAGAGGTGAGACGTGAGAGGTGAGACGTGAGACGGCCCGGCCCAACACCCCCTCTGGGGTAGGGATGGGTGGCCCTCTAACGTCTCACGGGACAAGTGTCAGAGGATGCAGGTCACTTGGGACGTGCTTCTTTGACAGGTAGTGCGTACGCACGTGACATATTGAGAATTGGCGATCATTCCTGAAAGCCATGACGAGGAAACCGATAGCGAACGGTCTGCAACAGGGGCTGCGACCCTGGTTCGCGCCGCCGCAGCGCGTAGAAGCGGATGCGGTTGGCGTCGAAATCGACCTCGGCGCGCACGAGACGATGGGACCAGCGCGGATCGACCCGCCAGGTATGCCCCAGCAGCTCGGCCGTTCCCTGCTCGCTGATGCGCCGCAGGAACACCAAGCGGCCGCGCGGGCGGGTCTGCAAGTCCAACGCCCACTCTTCGGGAAACGTCCGTCGTGGCGGGGCGGCCTCCAGGCGCGGTGCCGCACGGCGGCGGACTGCTGCCACGTAGCGATCCGAACGCTCCTGCAGGGCCGCGCGGGTGGGATGATGGAAACGGGCCCACACCTTGGCCTGCCACCGACCGTTGTAGCTTTCTACCGCCGCCTGGAAGCCGGTCTCGCGTGGCGGCGCGAACACGGGGACGATCCCCAAACTCAAACACAGGCGCGTGACACGGCCGACGGTGTCAGGGAACTGATGCGCGCCCTGGAACCGGGTGTCGTTGTCGAACTGTGCATAGGCTGGCAGCCCGAACTGCCGCCAGTGCGTTACCAGGGCCTCGACGATAGTGGTGGCGCGGACGGGTGGACCGGGCCACGACGCGACCAATCCGCCGTGCAGCGAGATGCCGTTGAGCACTTCGACCTCGGTGCCACCCTTGATCACCAACCCTTCGACGATGTCAAAGCTGTCCAGCTCCGCACAGCCCGCGGCCACCTCAGGCAGATACCAGCCTCGGGGCGGTGGGGGGCGACGGATCCGCCGGCGACCGTCCAGCGCCCCGTGCCGGGCCAGGATGCGGCCGATCGTCCGCACCGCGGGGACGCTGCGATAGTGACGGTCGCGCATCTCGCGGTAGATGGCAGCGGCCCCGTACTCCCCCAGGTCGCTCGTGTCACGCAGCTCTCGCCGCAGCGTCAGCACGACATCTTCTACGGCCGCTTCCGTGCGATGAATCGTGTGCGCGAGGTGAGACCGGTCAGACCAATCGACTCGATCCAGCCGCTGGCCGCCGACGCGCTGCACCCACCGTTGCACGGTCTGGAGGCTCACGTGAAACCGGCGCGCCACCGCACGCAGCGAGGCACCCCGCCGAACCGCGGCAACCATCTTTCGACGTCGCTCCTCGGTCCGGCCTTTTTACGCACCTTGACCCCCGAACTAGTGTTTCGTTCAAATACTATAAACCACACTCCTGACCTGGATCCTGTGACACTCCGACCTGCATCCTGTGACACCTAGGTGACCTGGATCCTGTGGCACTTATCCTCTCACGTCTTACGTCTCACGTCTCACGTCTCACCCCCCAAACACCCTCAGCAGATCGTTCGTCATCGCCAGCACCAGGATCCCCAAGAGAATCACCAGCCCGAACTGACTGAACCGGATCCGAAGCTGGAGCGGCATGGGCTTGCCACGCACGCCCTCGATCAAGAGAAACACGAGTTGGCCGCCGTCGAGCACGGGAATCGGCAGGAGATTGAGGATGGCGAGATTGACCGAGAACAGCGCCATGAAGCTGAGGAGCGCAAACAAGCCCTGGCGCGCGACCTGGCCCGAAATCTGACCGATCAGTACGGGGCCACCCAGCTCTCGGGCGGACAGCTTCCCGGTCACCAATCCCTTGAGGGTCGCCAGGATCAGCTTCGCATCTCTCTTCACCCCCCGTCCGCCCTCGACGAACCCACCCACCGGTCCCCAACGCACATTGCGGTAATCGACGGCGTAAAGGACGCCGAGTTGCCCGATCACCCGCTCTTCGTCGGTAATGGTGTTCGTTTGTGTGGCGCTGTCCGGCGTCACCGTGATGGCCATCCGACTACCGTCGCGTTCGACGACCAGTTCGATCGCTTGTCCCGCGCGCGGGCGGACGAAGTGCGCCATTTCGTGCCAAAACCGGACCGGCTGTCCATCCACACTGATCACCAGATCGCCCGCTTGGATGCCGGATGCTTTCGCGGCGGTGCTATCGCCGACGAAGCCTATTCCAGGCGCGCGTTGGGCCACGAGTGACCGATACACCGCGACTCGTTCGTCGACCGCAAAGCCATCGATCTCGACGATGGCCGCGTCTGCGTCGACAAAATCAAACCGCAACCGATCCGAGGTCGGATCCAGGATCAAATCACGGACGTCGTTCCACGACGCGATGGTGTCGCCGTTGATGTGTGTGAGCTGCATGTTCTCGCCGAGGCCCACCAGGCGTTCGGCCGCCGGCGGCAACAGGAACTCGTCCACGACGCCCAACGTGGTCGACGGATCCTCGGCACGTCCTACGGTCACCGCGAACGTGAAATACACCATCCAGGCGAATGCGAAGTTCATCGTCACACCGGCGCAGATCACCACGATGCGCGCCCACAGTGGCTTGTTCTCGAACAGCTTGTCGGGTGGGTATTGTTCGGGCAGCTCGCCACCCTCGACACCGGCCATTGCTTCTTCCTGCTCTTCACGGCTGGCCATTTTCACGTAGCCCCCGAAGGGAATCCACGAGATGACGTACTCTGTTTCTCCGCGGCGGAACGACAACGGCGTCGCCGGGCCCAAGCCGATGGAGAACCTCGGCACGCCGATACCGACCGATTTCGCGGCAATGAAGTGGCCCAGCTCGTGTACGAAAATGAGCACGCCGATCACCAGAATGGCGGCTCCAATGGTCAGCAGCACGCAACCTCCGCGGTTTCACGCGCCCAGCGGTCGATAGCCAGGACGGTCTCGAGATCGTCCGCGGCATCGCCCCGATGGGCTTGTAAGACACTATCGATCACTACGGCAATTTGGCCAAAAGTGATTCGTTTTTCCAAGAACGCCTGCACCGCGACCTCATTCGCAGCGTTGAACGCGGCCGGCGCCGTGGCACCGGCCCTCCCAGCCGCAACCCCTAGCGAAAAAGCCGCAAAGTCGGCAGTGCGCACCGGCTCGAACGTCAGATCGCCGCACCGCACCGGATCGAACCGCTCGAGACCCGAATCCTCGATGCGCTCTGGATGCGTGAGTGCATACAGGATCGGCAATTCCATCGACGGAAAACCGATCTGCGCCAGCACCGATCCGTCCACGAATTCCGTGAAGGCGTGGACGATGGACTGGGGATGCACGACGACTTCGATTGCATCATACCCCAGCCCGAAGAGATAGTGCGCCTCGATGACTTCGAGCGCCTTGTTGGCCAACGTTGCGCTGTCGATGGTGATCTTCGGACCCATGTTCCAGGTTGGGTGCGCGAGTGCCTCGTCGATCGTTGCACGAGCGAGTCGCTCGCTGTCCCAGTCACGGAACGGACCACCGGATGCCGTCAAGATAAGCCGTCGTAGGTCTCCCGCATCGTGATGGGCGAGGCACTGTAACACCGCACTGTGTTCGGAATCGACAGGAACGATCTCTCCTCCACCCTCCCGCGCCACTTTTTGCACGAGGTCGCCGGCCATCACGAGCGTTTCCTTGTTCGCCAAGGCGACTCGCTTGCCTGCACGCAACGCGGCAAGCGTCGCCTCGAGGCCGGCGGCTCCGACGACTGCGTTCACGACGATGTCCACGTCGGGTTGCGTCGCCGCTTCGACCAAGCAGTCCGTGCCGCCACCGCGGTGTGTAACCGAATCGGACGCGGAAGACCACGCGCCGTCTCCGTTGACCAAACCCCAGAACCGAGCACCCGTTTCGTTACCAATCTCTTCCAACTTGTCTGCCGAACCGCGCGCGGTAATGGCCACCACGGAGAATCGTTCCGGATGACGGCGCACGACGCGGAGCGTGCTCGTCCCGATGGAACCGGTGCAGCCAAGCACGGCAATCCCGGTGCTCACAAGACGCCGAACGCGTAGAAGCATAGAGCGGAGACCGGAATGACCCAATACAACGAGTCGAGACGGTCCAGCACACCCCCGTGCCCGGGAAAGAATGCGCCCGAGTCCTTCACTCCCACAGACCGTTTGAGGAGCGACTCGGCGAGGTCACCGACCTGCCCGAATACGCCCACGACCAATCCGATGACCACGAGCTGCCACACACGCATCGAGATCCCCACCTCAGCGAGGATCCAGACTCCATACAGCACGGCTACCAAACCCGCTCCCACGAGGCCTGCGACGGCACCAGACCACGTCTTGTGCGGGCTGATGACCGGGGCGAGCTTCAGTCCGCCCAACATCGCGCCACCGGCCATTGCCAAGGTGTCGCACATCCAGGTGGTCACGAGCGGTAGAAACACCAAGGCCGTTGCCACCCACGGCGACCAACCTTCACCGCCATGTCGCACCATGACGAGGAAGGCGAGGAGGCCCGCCGTGTAGCACGGACCGAACATCGTAGCACCCAATGCCAGCACGGGCTGATCGGTTGGACGCACCGAACCAACGGCGTACACCATTGTTGCGATCAGCCAAAGTGCTCCCCCGAACAACATCCATATGGGGCGCAATCCCATATCCGACGACACCAAATATGCCGTGACCGGGAGCAGGACGGCTCCGAGATAGCCGGGGATCACGAACGGATGCACCCCCGCCTTTCTGGTGAGTGCGTAAAACTCCCGTGTGCCGGCCGCGCCGAGGATGACCAAGCCACCCACCAGCACCCATCCACCCAGATACACCATGCCGATCGTCAGGGGGATGGCTACGGTTGCGACGGCAATTCGGCGCGCCAACGAGCCTGCCATCAAGCACCCACTCTGCCGAATCGACGTTCCCTAACCTGAAAGTCCAGAATCGCATCAAACAGCCCTTGCCGGGTGAAGTCGGGCCACGACACGGGTGTGACGTAGAGTTCCGTGTAAGCCAATTGCCAAAGTAGAAAGTTCGATATGCGCTGTTCTCCGGAGGTACGAATCAACAGGTCTGGATCTGGCCACGGTGCAGTGTCCAGCCGGTCGGCAACAGTGGTTTCATCGATGTCGTTGGGGTCCAGTCGACCCGCTTCGACTTCCTCGACAATAGTGCGCGCTACACGTGTCAGCTCCTGTCTTGCCGAATAGGAAATGCACAATCCGAGTTGCAGCTGCGTGCCATGCTCCGTTTCGCGCTCGACCCGCTCTATGGCCGCCAATGCTCGACTGTCCAGACGCGATCGGTCACCGAGCATGCGGGTCTTCACGCCGATGCGCTGCAACGTTCCGGTTTCTTTCACGATGTATTGTTCGAGAGGATGCAGGAGCGAGGAGATGTCATCGGTGGGACAAGACCAGTTCTCTTCTGAAAACGCAAGGAGTGTGAGCACCTGAACACCCGCATCGACGCAGCCCTCGACGACTTCGCGAACGGCCTTGACGCCGTGATGATGGCCGCGGGTATGTGGGAGCAAACGGCGTTGGCCCCACCGCCCATTTCCATCCATAATGATCGCGATGTGGCGGGGCACCTCGCCGTTCATCTTCAACCGTATGAGGCGGTCGTCAGACAGATCACACCTCCATAATCTCCGCCTCTTTGGCTTTTACGAGCTGGTCGAGTTGTTCGATGACATCATCGTGGAGTTTTTGGATGGCTTTCTCGGTATGCCGCTCGTCGTCTTCCGAAACATGCTCCACTTTCTTAGCCCGTGAGATGGCTTCGGTTCGTCCGTGCCGCACGGCGATCTTTCCCTCCTCAGCCAGTTTCCGTACGACCTTGACCAGCTCTTTCCGCCGTTCCTCGGTCAACGGCGGCAGCGGGACGCGAATGATGGTGCCGTCGTTTGACGGATTCAAGCCGAGCTCGGAGGATTGAATGGCTTTTTCGATCGCGTCGATCAATCCTTTGTCCCACGGTTGCACCGTGAGCATGCGGGGTTCGGGCACCGCGACCGAGCCAACCTGATTGAGCGGCATGGGTTGGCCGTACGCGTCAACCCGAATGGTATCGAGCAGACTGGTCGTCGCCTTGCCACTGCGTATAGTTGCGAGCTCGCGCTTGGTGCTCTCGACCGCCTTCTTCATGGCGACCTTGGCCTCTTTCGTCACTTCGGACAGCGTACTCATCGCACAAGTGTCCCGACGCGCTCGCCCTCGATCACACGGGCAATCGCGCCCTGTTGGTTGGCGTTCATCACAACGATGGGGAGGTTGTTCTTCTTACAGAGTCCGAATGCGTTGGCATCCATCACTTCCAAGTCTCGGATAATCGCGTCTTGATATTCGATTTCCGAAATGAACTCGGCATCCGGATGTTTGTTGGGATCGGATGAATAAATCCCATCGACGTTGGTCGCCTTGATGAGGACATCGGCCTCGATCTCGAGCGCACGAAGCACGGCCGCCGTGTCGGTGGAAAAATAGGGGTTACCGGTTCCGCCGGCGAACAGCACGATGCGCCCCTTTTCCAAATGGCGCTGCGCGCGACGCCGGATATACGGTTCCGCTAGCTCCTCCATGCGAATCGCCGTCATCACACGCGTCTCGATGCCTTTTCGCTCGAGAATGTCCTGAACGGCCAGCGCGTTGATGACCGTAGCCAACATGCCCATATAGTCGGCCGACACGCGGTCCATACCCTGCTGGCTGGCCGTCGTACCGCGCATGATGTTGCCGCCCCCGAGGACGAGTCCGAGACTTGCCCCCATCCGGTGCACTTCGCGTATCTCTTCCGCGAGACGGTCGATAGCGGAAAAATCAATGCCAAATCCTGCGTCGCCGGCGAGGGCCTCGCCGGAAAGCTTGACCAACACCCGCTTGTAGAGGATTTCCGGCATCTATTCTTCCCCCAGTTCGTATCGCACGAATCGCCGCACCACCACGTTTTCACCGAGCTTTGCGGAGGCCTCCTTGACGAGTTGCCCCACCGAAACCTTGTCGTCTTTCACGAACGGCTGATCGAGCAGCGCTCTTTCTTGAGAGAACTTCTTCATCTTGCCATCCAGGATTTTTTCCTGCACGGCCTCCGGCTTCCCCGACTCGGCAACCTGCGCCGCGACGATCTTGCGTTCGTTCGCCACCAACTCCTCCGGCAAATCGTCCACCGACACCGCCATCGGCTTTGCCGACGCGATGTGCAGCGAGAGATCCTTCGCCAGTTTTTGGAAATCGTCTGTTCGTGCCACGAAGTCCGTCTCGCAATTCAGATCCACGAGCACGCCGACTTTGCCGTTGAAGTGGATGTACGAACCGATCACACCCTCCGACGCGCTGCGGCCGGCCCGCTTTTCCGCCTTGGCCATACCCCGCATGCGCAAGACTTCCATCGCCTTCTCCATATCGCCGCCGGACTCTTGGAGCGCCTTCTTGCACTCCATCATCCCTGCACCAGTCTGCCGGCGAAGCTTTGCGACATCTTTGGCTGATATGGTCGTCGTCATCGATCTACTAATCTTCCACCGCGCGTCTCATGGAGACACGTAGAATGATCTTGAAGCCCGTGGCAGCACCCGCCACATCCGTATCCCCTGCATACGAACCGCCGCCCTCGAGGCCACGGGGCCTGGGAAGCGGCGGTCGATATGCCGAACATACGGTTGGACTACGCCTCGCCCTCTCCTGCGGCCTCGGCTGCTGCTGGCTCAACTGCCTCTTCAACCCCACCCTTCGGGGAGCCGTCCTTGGACTCCGACGGACCGACCTCTTGGGCGCCCGCATCACCGCCCTTGTCTTCTCCGTCCTTCAACCGTGCAACGATCGCTTCTGGCTTTGGCCGTCTCTTCCGACGAGCGCGGCGCCGCTTGCGGTGCTCTTCCACATCCCCTTCGCCGGCAGCCTCGGTGCTGTACGTAAACGCTTCGGCCTCCTCAGCCATCTCCTTTAACGGCACCTGAGAGCGTACCTCCGCAATCACATCGACCACCGCTTCGGTAAGCAACGAGACGGAACGAATGGCGTCGTCGTTTCCAGGCACAGGCACGGTGATCAAATCGGGATCCGCGTTTGTATCCACAATCGCAACCACCGGAATACCGAGCTTGTTCGCTTCGGCGACAGCAATCCGTTCGCGCTGGGAGTCGACGACGAACAACGCGCCTGGCAACCGCGCCATGCGCTTGATGCCTTCAACGTTGCGGCTCAGCTTCAGCCGTTCCCGCTCGATCCGTAGACGCTCCTTCTTCGTGAAGAACTCGAAGGCGCCCTCTTCCACACCCTGCTCGATTTCCTTGAGCCGGCGTATTTGTTTCTTGATGGTGTGGAAGTTCGTCAGCGTGCCACCGAGCCAACGCTCGGTTACATAGAACGACTCACCTCGCTCGGCTTCCGATCGAACGATTTGCTTGAGCTGTCGCTTCGTGCATACGAACAAGATGCCGTCGCCGCGCATCACGACCTCGCGGACGAGATCCTGTGCAGCCTTGATCTGACGAAGGGTCTTCTGGAGATCGATGAGATAGATCCCGGACCGCTCGGCGAAAATAAATCGCCGCATCTTGGGATTCCATCGGCGCGTCTGGTGGCCAAAATGGACGCCAGCCTCTAACAAATCCTGCAGCGTTGGGTCTGTCATGTACCAATTCCGTTTGGGTTAAGTCGTCCACCGCCTTCAACCCCAGCCCCGATCCGCGCGCAGTGGCGGACACCCAAGACCAAGTCAGACGATGTGTGTGATGACCGCGATTCGCGGCTTCCGCGACCGCGGCTTTATCTCTTGGAGAACTGGAAGCGCTTACGAGCGCCCGGCTGACCGGGCTTCTTCCGCTCCACCGCGCGCGGGTCACGCGTCAACAGGCCGTGCTCCCGCAACTTGCTCCGATGCGTCTCGTCCGCTCCAACCAGCGCGCGCGCGATCCCCAGCCGAAGCGCACCGGCCTGACCCGTCAACCCACCGCCGTTCACACGGGCGCGTACGTCAAAAGCTCCCAGCGTGTCTGTGACCGTGAAGCCCTGTTGAATGTGTTGAATCAGCGAACGCCTGGGGAAGTAATCCCCTAAGGTCCGACCGTTGATGTGCCACTTCCCGGAACCGGGCGTAAGGTAGACTCTGGCGATGCTGGTCTTGCGCCTTCCCAATGCATGCCACCGAAGTTCGGGCTGTGCGACTGTCATGCCTTATAATATTCCTAACGTATCTCGAGCGGTGTGGGTTGCTGAGCCTCATGCGGATGTTTCGGCCCAGCGTACACTTTGAGTTTCTTGCGAAGCACCTGGCGACCGAGCGTTCCCTTCGGAAGCATGCCGAATACGGCTTTTTCAATGACCCGCTCGGGATGGCTCTGGAGCATCCTGGCCACCGGTACGAACTTCTCGTTGCCGACCCAGCCCGTGTGACGGAAGTATTGCTTCTGTTCCATCTTCCGTCCGGTCAGCCGAACCTTTTCCGCGTTCACGACTACCACGAAATCACCGACATCCAGGTGCGGCGTGAACGTGGGCTTGTGCTTGCCACGAATAATCTGAGCGACCCGACTCGCCAGACGTCCCAACACGGCGCCGTCGGCATCGACGACGTGCCAACGGTGATCGAGTTCACCCGCTTTGAGCATGTATGTGTTCATCGACCCAGCCGAAAACCAGTGCTTACCTAATAGAAATGAGGACAGTCTGTAAACCTAGCGGCGGCAAGTGGTTCGGTCAACTGGATGGACCCAGCTCTATTGATGGACCCAACTCTATCAAGGGGGCTCCCTTCTCGACGGCCCTCCCCGGTTCGGCGTGAATCCGCACCACGACCCCGTCGTCCGGAGCCTTGATCTCGTTCTCCATCTTCATGGCTTCGAGAACCACCAACCCCACCCCCCGCGTCACGGCCTGCCCCTCCTCCACCTCCAAGCGGAGAATCATGCCGGGCATTGGGGCCTTCACCACACCTCCGACGCCGGCCTGCTTGTCTCCGCTAACCATGCCTCGGAGCTGGCGGGTCCGCTCGTCTACCACGTCGGCAAGCCACACCCGGCCACCGACTTGGACCTCCCACATCTCGTCGGCGCACGTGAGGGCTACGGCGGTGATTCGGCCGTCCATCTCCAGGTGATAGAGCAGCGTGTGAGGAAGCGGATGCAGGTGTCCGGTCACCCGCCGGCCGTCAACGGCGAGGCCATCCTCCACTTCGACCACAAAGGAGCGTCCTCCGACCACGACCTCGTACTTCATGCAGAGGAATCCAACACGGCCAGCGTTTCCACGTGGCTCGTCTGTGGAAACAGATCGTACGCCACGACCCGTCGCATGGAAAACGCCGTCAACCGCGAGACATCACGAGCGAGCGTGGCAGGATCGCACGAGATGTATGCCAGCAACCGGCCCGCCGAGGCCGCTCCCCAGCGGTTGAGGTGTTTGGCCACCGAACGGGCCAGCCCGGCCCGCGGCGGGTTGACCACCACCGCCGCGGGCTCGTCGAGTTGGTGGAGGACCGCCTCTACCCGACCCGTGACGTGTCTGACGCTCTCCGGCGTGCGCGTGGCGGCCCATTCCTTGGCCGCTCGGTCGCCGTCGACCGACCACGCCGTTGCCCCCCGAGCCGCCAACAACGATGCGGTGTCTCCAACACCTCCGTACAGGTCCCACACGACGGCGCCGTCAATATCGCCCAGAGCTGAGACCGCATCGCGTCGAATAGTGTCCGCCAACACCGGATTCGACTGTTCGAAAGCGAGCGCCGGGAATCCGGTTCGCGGGCCGGCGACGACGCGCGCCGCGCCCCCGGATGGCCGCCACCAATACGACACCTCGCGGTCGCCAACCGCTTGCACTAACGGACGCGGGTCCCACGGTGGCGTGCCGGCGGCGAACACCACGTGGTACCCCCCGTCGCGATCCTCTCGCAGCGTCACCGACTCCGTATTGGGAGGAAAGAATGCTCCGTGGTCGCGCAGCCGTCCCCAGAGTGCCATCACCCGCTCGCGGGTGATCAGGCAGTCGATGGGCTCGAAGACGCCGGGCGTCGCATACCGATGGAGGCCGAACACTCGCCGCCCTTGCTGTGTCGTCCGCGCGGTCAAAGTGATCTTGCTGCGATAGCGCCACGCGTCGTCTGACGCCACAATTTCCGGATCATCGATACTCAGTCCGGCAATCCGTCGCAGCGCATCACCCACCACGCGTCGCTTGGCGTGCCGTTGCGCTTGGGGCGCGAGGTGCTGCAACTGACATCCTCCACAGCCGTCCCGGGTGTAATGCACGCACGCGGGATCGACCCGGTCCGGGCCGGGAGTCTTCAGTGAGATCACTTGCGCGCGCACGTAACGCGGTTTCTTGTCGACTTCGACTACCTCGACGACGTCGCCAGGACTTGTGCGAGATACAAACGCAACGCGCCCGTCGGGCAATCGTCCGACTCCCTCCCCGCCAGCAGCGATACTGTCGATGGTCATGAGCGTCATCTCAGCCCATCCAATCTGGCGGCTCGCAGCCATGCCGAATCCGCCGCCCCGTCGCGCGCCTCGTCGTGGAGCCGCACGGTGACCGCCGTGTGACGCCGTCCATGTTCTGCGAGGGCCACTGCTACGGCTATCCTTTCCATATCCGCGATGGATTCCTCGTCACCGAGCAGTGCCTTGGCATGCGCTTCCAGGTACCCGATGTCGTAGAGACCGTCCAGAAACGGCTGGTGGTGCATCACCCGGCGATGAAACGGTTGCGACGTGGCGATTCCAACAATCACCAACTCATCGAGTGCGCGGCGCATGCGAGCGATGGCCGCCGGCCGTGTTTCGCCCCACACGATCAACTTTGCGAGTAGCGGGTCATAGAACAAACCGATGTTCTCTCCCGTGGCGATTCCGCCGTCCCATCGCACGCCCGGACCGGCGGGCACCTTGAGGTACCGAACGGTGCCGGTATGGGGCAAAAATCCATCGAATGGATCTTCGCTGGTAATGCGGCATTCGATGGCGTGCCCGCTTGGGTGTCTCGAAACGTCGGCCACATCGATGCGGCCTCCGGCGGCGATGCGGAGCTGGTGCCGCACGAGGTCCACGCCATACACCATTTCGGTAACGGGGTGCTCGACCTGGATTCGCGTGTTCATTTCCAAAAAGTAGAACTCACCGTCCGGGCCGAGCAGGAACTCAACGGTTCCCGCTCCAACGTACCCGACCGCCGCCGCCGCACGCACCGCCGCGGCACCCATACGCTCGCGCAAATCCTCGTCGACCGCGGGTGATGGCGCCTCCTCGATGAGTTTTTGGTGGCGGCGTTGAACGGAGCACTCACGTTCTCCGAAATGCACCGTCGTTCCGTGACCATCGGCGAGCACCTGAATCTCCACGTGACGCGGGCGCTCGACGAAACGTTCGATATAGACATCGCCGTTTCCAAACGACTTGAGGGCCTCGGAAGACGCCTGTTGGAACGCCGCCCGCACTTCCTCCTCCGCATCGACCCGGCGCATCCCCTTCCCTCCACCCCCAGCCACGGCTTTCAACAACACGGGATACCCGATGTCGGACGCGGTTCGTGCCGCCTCGTCGGCATCAGCCACCGGTGCCGTCGTTCCGGGCACGACGGTCACACCACCCGCACTCATCCGACGACGCGCCTCGGTCTTTTCGCCCATCGCGCGGATCGCGTCGGCCGGCGGCCCCACGAAAACCAATCCTGCGTTCTCGACTGCGTCCGCAAACTCCGCCCGCTCGGCGAGAAAGCCGTATCCTGGGTGCACGGCGTCGGCGCCGGTGGTTCGGGCGGCATCGATGATCCGATCGATGTTGAGATAGGACTCCGCGGCTGGGGCAGGTCCGATCTCCACCGCCGCGTCCGCCGCAGCCACATGAGAGCTGCGAGCATCGGCCTCCGAGTACACGGCGACCGATTGCAACCCCTCTTCGCGACACGCACGAATGATCCGTATCGCGATTTCGCCTCGGTTGGCAATCAGGACCCTTCTCACCTCCACTCCCCTCCTGACGGGCAGACGGGCAGACGGGCAGACGGGCGGGCATTGTGCACTGCCCGTCTGCCCGTCGGGGGGCGGGTGCGGTGCGGCGGGGGCCCGTCTGCCCGTCGGGGGGCGGATGGGAGTGGCAGGGGCCCGCCTGCCCGTCTAGAGCGGTATGCAACCATGCTTCTTCGCCGGCAGCTTGTCACGTTTTGTCAGCAACGTTTCGAGCCCCGAAATGAGACGTGGTCGCGTTTCCCTCGGGTCAATGACATCGTCGAGATACCCGCGCGCGGCGGCGTGGTAGGGATGCGCAAACTTTTGCCGGTAGTCTTCCTCCAACTCGGTCAACTTGGCTCCGGGATCGTCGGCGGCAGCGATTTCGCGCCGGAACAGTATTTCTGCAGCGCCTTTCGGCCCCATGACGGCAATTTCGGCGGTCGGCCAACCAAGATTGAAATCGCCTCCGACGTGTTTGGAGTTCATGACGTCGTACGCACCGCCGTACGCTTTCCTGATGATGATGGTCATTTTCGGAACGGTCGCTTCGCAGTAAGCGTACAGTAGCTTCGCGCCGTGTTTGATGATTCCGCCGTGTTCCTGTTCGACGCCCGGTAAAAAACCCGGCACGTCCTCGAACGTCACCAACGGGATGTTGAACGCGTCGCAAAAGCGAATGAATCGCGCTCCTTTCAGCGACGCTGCGATATCGAGCACCCCCGCAAGCACGGCGGGTTGGTTGGCGACGATCCCCACCGAATGTCCCCCGAGCCTGGCAAAGCCTACCAGGATGTTCGGCGCATAGTCTTCGTGCACTTGAAGTATTTCCCCGTCATCCACCACACGCCGGATGATGTCCAGCATGTCGTAAGGCTTGGTGGGGTTGTCCGGAACGATGGTCAACAGTTCCTCGTCGCAGCGATCGACTGGATCATCACCACGCCGCACGGGCGTGCCGTCGAGATTGTTGCTGGGGATAAACGTCACGAGCTTGCGAATGCCGGTAAGACATTCGATCTCGGAATCGTGCACGAAGTGGGCGACGCCCGAACGCGACCCATGGACGTCGGCACCACCAAGGTCCTCCGTCGTGACGTCTTCGTGTGTCACCGTCTTCACGACGTTGGGTCCCGTCACAAACATGTAAGACATTCCGCGGACCATGTAGACGAAGTCGGTAATTGCGGGGCTGTACACCGCCCCACCCGCACACGGACCGAGAATGGCACTGATCTGCGGGACAACCCCCGACGCCTTCGTGTTGCGTAGAAAGATGTCGGCGTAGCCTCCCAGCGAGGCGACACCCTCTTGAATACGTGCCCCGCCGGAATCGTTCAAACCGATGACCGGGGCGCCATTGCGCAACGCCAAATCCATAATCTTGCAGATCTTCTCGGCGTGCGCTTCGGCCAACGACCCCCCGAAAACCGTAAAATCCTGCGCAAACACATACACGAGCCGTCCGTGGATTGTCCCGTACCCCGTGACCACGCCATCGCCGAGTACTTTTTGTTGGTCCAATCCGAAATCGGTCGATCGGTGGGTGACGAACCGGTCCAACTCCACGAAAGACCCTGAGTCCAGCAGGACGTCGAGCCGTTCGCGTGCGGTGAGTTTGCCTTTGTCATGCTGCGCTTCAATCCGGTGGGCCCCACCACCCTGCTGGGACTCCTCGCGCAGTTTCTCCAAAGCGTCGAGCTTGTCGTGGATACTCATGATCCCTTATCGCGTATCGTTAAACGTCGAACAGCGAGGCACTCCCAAAGAAAACGCCGGCGACCTGGACATTGCCAGACCACCGGCGCGAGTTCATTTGATCGAACGTCCTACTCGCCCGCCGACTCGGCCTCCGCGGCGGCCTTCCCTGCCTCTTCCTTTGCCTCGGCCTCGGCCGCAGCCGGAGCGTCCTCAGCCGGCGATTCCGGCTCCGCCGATGGAGCCTCTGCCGCAGCCTCGTGGGCCTCGGGCTCGGCCTCTGGCGCAGCTTCCTTGGCCGCGGGCTCAGTCTCCGCCGCAGCTTCCTTGGCCTCGGATTCGGACTCGGCCGGAGCGTCCTCAGCCGGCGACTCCGGCTCCGCCGACGGAGCCGCTGCCCCAGCCCCGGCGGTGGGGTCTTCCTTCTCTACGTCGTCCCCCTCACTCAGAGGTGGCGCGACCGGAGGATCGACCTGGTCGAGGAATTCACGTGCCGACACCAACACCCGGTGGTGAATCGGATCAACTTCGACGATCGTCAACGCCACGTGTTGTCCTAACTGAACTTGCTCCTCGACCGGGGACTCCTCTGGGATGCCGAGATCGGTCTTTCGGACAATGCCCTCCAAGTCATTGTCAAGATCGACCACCACCCCACCATCCTGGAACCGGACCACCTTCCCGTTCAGTTCCATGCCTACCGGATACTGCCCACCGATGTTGAGCCATGGGTCTTCTTGCGCCTGCTTGAGACCCAGCGAAATCCGTTTGTTGTCGGGATCGATATTGAGAATGACGACCTCGACCTCGTCGGCCTTGATCACCACCTCGGACGGATGCTGCACTCGCTTCGTCCACGACATGTCCGAGATGTGAATCAGCCCGTCGATACCCGGCTCGATTTCTACGAACGCACCAAACGAAGTCAGGTTTCGCACCTTGCCCGAGATCCGCGTCCCAACGGGATACTTCATCGGCAGCACCATCCACGGATCCTGCTCGGTCTGTTTCATACCGAGGGAGATCTTCTCTTCTTTCGGATCCACTTTGAGGACAACGGCCTCGATGGTTTCGCCAATCGAGACGACGGTCGACGGGTGGCGTACCGTCCGCGTCCAACTCATCTCACTGATGTGAACCAGGCCTTCGATACCGGGCTCCAATTCGACAAATGCACCGTAGTTTGTGATGCTCACGACCTTGCCCTGGAGCCGAGAACCCACCGGGTACTTCTCGGCGACGTTCTCCCAGGGATACTCCTGCAACTGTTTCACGCCGAGCGAAATCCGCTCGCGCTCCCAATCGATATCGAGGATCTTCACGTCAACGTCCTGGCTGATCTTTACGATCTCGGACGGGTGCGTCACGCGGCCGTAACTCATATCGGTGATGTGGAGCAGTCCGTCCACGCCACCGAGGTCGATGAACGCGCCAAAATCCGTGATGTTCTTCACCACGCCGGTGCGGACCTGACCCACCTCCAACTCCTTCATGAGGTGATCGCGTTTGGTCGCACGCTCGGCCTCGAGAATCACGCGACGCGACACCACGATGTTGCGACGACGTTTATTGAGCTTGATGATCTTGAATTCGTAGCTCTCGCCAAGCAGCTCGTCGATATTGGGCACTCGACGAAGGGCGATCTGGCTACCCGGCAAGAACGCATCGACACCCATCAAGTCGACCACGACACCGCCCTTGATCTTCTTGATCAGCGTGCCTTGCACCGGTTCGTCACTCTCGTATGCCGTGCGGATCTTCTCCCACACGCGCATGAAATCGGCTTTCTTCTTCGACAGGATGACGGCGCCATCTTCATCCTCGAGGTTCTCGAGGAAGACCTCGACTTCATCGCCCGGTTGGATCTCTGCAGCGTTCTTGAACTCGTCAATCGATACCGCGCCTTCCGACTTGAACCCAACGTCGAGAATCACATGGTTATCGGTTACACGAAGCACTTTCGAACGGACGATCTCACCCTCGGCAATACTCTGCAGCGTGCCCTCGTAGAGAGCCAGCATTTCCTCATACTGTTCGTCGGAATACTCCTCGTCGCGCAGGTCGGGGCGAACGCGAATTGTCGACTTGGGTGGGGTTTCTACGGTTGAGGGTTCAGAGTTCTCGGGAACTTCAGCCATGGGCCTTCGGGTTAAAGGGTTAAATGTCGTTTTACACCAGCGTGTAATCTTAGACCCGGGAGGGATTCGGGTCAAGCTGTAGGAAAATGAGGCCTCGCCCGCTCCACCACCGCCTCGACTTGCTCGTCGAACGTCAAATCGGTGGTGTCGATGCGCACCGCGTCCGCGGCTTCCTTCAGCGGCGAGATGGCTCGGGTTGAATCCATCGTGTCCCGCCGTTCGATGTCGCCGGTGAGCTGTTGGAGACGGTCCGGTGCCATATCGCGTCCCTCCTCGAGGGCTCTCCGGAGTGCCCGCTCGCCGACTTCTGCAGTCAAAAAAATCTTGAGCACGGCATCCGGGAACACCACGGTCCCGACATCCCGGCCGTCTGCCACCGCACCGCGCGGATGGCGCTCCACCGCCTGTCTCAACGCGTCAGTGACCCAGGTCCGCACCGCCGGTAACGCCGAAACCGCCGCCACATGCTCCGTCACCCGTAGCGACCGTATCTCTTTGGACACATCCACGCCCGCCATGATCGGGTGGAGTCTCCCCTCCACCGCGCGCAGCTCGACGTCCTTGGCCTTGGCCACCTCGACAAGCAGGGCACCTTCTAGCGGCGCATCGGCGTCGAGAGCGGCCAGCGTAACCGCCCGGTACAGGGAGCCACTGTCTATGTGGGCCAGATTCAGTCGTGCGGCCACGGCCTTGGCCGTGGTGCTCTTGCCCGCCCCAGCCGGACCGTCGATGGCAATCACCCGACTAGCCACGGGCCGTCACACGGTCGAGGTCCTGAAAGAAGTGGGGATAGCTCACCTGAGGGGATTGACGCTCGGACAGTTCGATCGATGCACCGGGCATGCGGCCCAGCGCCGCGAACGCCATGGCCATGCGGTGATCGCCGCCGGTCTCGATCCTCCCATGGGGTGGACGTGACATCCCTTCGACCTCCAGGACGTCACCACTCACCCGGCAGTCCGCGCCAACCGCGTGGAGATTCGCCGCCAGCAGCGCGAGTCGATCGCTTTCCTTTATTCTAAGCTCCGAAACACCACGAAATGCCGTGGTCCCGCTACATGTACTCGCCAACGCCGCCAGCATTGGGATCTCGTCGATCAATGACGGCACCTCATCCGGTTTCACCTCGGTGCCCGACAGTTCGGAGGCTCGCACCACCACCTCGCCCACGGGTTCTCCCAGAAAATCCGAGATTTCGCGGATGGTGATGTCGGCACCCATCCGTCGCAACACGTTCACGAATCCGATCCGGGTCGGATTGACAGCCATGTCGCGCAACGTGAATTCCGGGCGACCCGTCAGCAGCGCCGCGGTGATGAGGAACGCGGCGGCGGACGGGTCGCCCGGCACTCTTCCGCTGAAGCGTGGAATTGCGTTCGCCGGACGCAAACGGACGGTCGTGTTCTCCGTCTCGACCTGCACGCCCAACGCATTGAGCATCCTCTCGGTGTGATCGCGGGAGCGAACCGGTTCCGTAACCGACACCTCGACGCCCCCAACCAACCCCGCGAAGAGAATGGCGCTCTTCACCTGCGCGCTCGCGGTCTTTGACGTGTAGTCCATGGAACGCACGGGCCCACCGCGCACTTCGACCGGCAGTCCATCGCCCGCCACCTCGGTGAACGACGCGCCCATCCGACTGAGCGGCTCGGTCACCCGCCGCATGGGTCGCCGGCGCAACGATCTGTCGCCCGTCACCCGAACCACCAAGGGAGACGCCGCCAACAGCCCTAACAAGAACCGAGCGGCGGTACCCGAGTTCCCGCAGTGGATACTCTCCGCGGGTTGCAAAAAACCGCGCAACCCCCGACCGGTTACCCGGACAGCCCCGCGCAGCGGGGACACGGAAACCCCCAGCTTCCGCAACGCTGCCGCCATCGACCGAGCATCGAGGGACGTGAGGGGATGATGCAGCACACTCTCACCGTTCGCCAACGCAGCGAGGACGAGTGCCCGGTGGGTCAAGCTCTTGTCGCCCGGAAGGTCGATGTCAGAGCCCGCCTTCATTGCAAGAGGCCTTTGCGAAAATCGACGCCCTTTTCGAACCACGTGGCAATTCCCTCGTCGTCGTCACGCTGCAACGAATCCTTCATCAACTGTAGGTGCCGTTCGAAGGACTCCAGCGCGCGAAGGATTTGCTCTTGATTGAGTGACATCAAGTCCTTCCACATCTCCACGCTGCTTCCCGCCAACCGCGTGGTATCCAACGCCCCCGACCCCATCGTTCCGTCCATCGGCGCGTCACTGCCCAACGTAACCGCCAAGACCGTCGAGATGACTTGTGGCAGGTGACTCGTCCAGGCCACGACCTGGTCGTGCCACGCCGCGTCTACCGCGACGGGAGATGCTCCAAGAAACCGCCACAGACCGGCTACCAGCTCCTTGGTTTCGTGGCCCGCATCGATGTCGGATAGGTATACCACGGCCTGGTCGAGCATCGCCGTGTCCGCTGCCGAAAACCCCGATTCGTGCGTGCCACAAAAAGGATGCGACGCCACGACATGCCCGCCCAGATCGAGATCGCGCGCCTTGTCGAGAAACGGGAGCTGGACGCTCGTGACGTCGGTAACGGGTACCGCGGCATCCCGCAGAACTTCCTGCAGCTGCTCGAGCAAGGACAGGTTGGCCCTTGGCGGTGCCGCCAGTACAACCAGATCCGCATCAGCGACCACCTCACCAAGCGAGGCAGCAATCGACGTCACCGCCCCCGCTCGCGCCGCCTGGCTTCCGTCTTCGGACGACGCGGCGTATCCCACCACGCGCGACACGCCGGCACGGGTAGCCGCCCACGCGACCGATCCGCCGATTGCGCCGAGACCGATGATTCCCAGCCGTTCTGGACGCAGATGTCCTCCTTCCACGTGCTAGTCCACCTTTTCACGAATACGATGACGTATAAAGGGAGCAAAGCCCTTTTTGACAGGATGACAGGATCAACGGGTCGTTCCCTGACCTCCCTTTACTTTTTGCTTCACTTCGACCTTTCTTGCGCCGAAATCAAGAGAGTCCTCAATCACATGACATATCCCGTCTATCCCGTCCAAAACCTCTCCGTCCTCCGCGGTCTACGATGAACACGTTCCCGCAATTACGACCCAGAGTACTAGTGAATACGATCCCGCTGAATGTAGCCCGGCTCGCGATCACTTGACATCCTCGGCTAGAAACCCGATTCTCGCCGTTCAACCTGTCCCCGAGCCCGAGGCGCAAATGGCGGCAAAAGACATCGAGAGTCTGCTGACCGAGGAACGTACCTTTGAACCGCCTGCGGGGTTTGCCGCATCATCGGCGTGCGGCAGTTTGGACGACTACCGGCGACTGTATCGAGAATCACTCGACTCACCGGACACGTTTTGGAGCCGGGTCGCCGACGAGTTGCACTGGTTCAAGAAGTGGGACAAAGTTCTCGACTGGACTCTCCCTCACGCCAAGTGGTTCGTCGGCGGTCAAACCAACCTCAGCTTCAACTGCCTCGATCGACACCTCGATGGGCCACGGGCTGACAAGAAGGCCATCATCTGGGAGGGCGAGCCGGGCGACACCCGAACAATGACATACCGAGAGCTGCACCATGAGGTGTGCAAGTTTGCGAACGTTCTGAAAGGTTTGGGAATCGCCAGTGGCGATCGCGTGTGTATTTATATGCCGATGGTTCCAGAACTACCCATCGCCATGCTTGCGTGCGCACGGATTGGAGCCGTCCACAGCGTGGTGTTCGGCGGTTTCAGCGCCAAGGCGTTGGTCGACCGAATCACCGACCAACAGGCGAAAGCGGTCATTACCGCTGACGGCGGCTGGCGTCGCGGATCCGTCGTTCCGCTCAAAGAAGCCGTAGACGAAGCGTTGCACAGTACGCCGTCGGTCGAAGGCGTAATCGTCCTTAATCGAACGAACTCCGCTGTCGAGATGAAGGCCGGCCGTGATCATTGGTGGCACGATCTCATGGCGGACGCAGACGCCGCTTGTCCGGCCGAACCACTCGACAGCGAGCACTTGCTCTACATCCTCTATACGTCGGGAACAACGGGCAAACCGAAAGGCATCGTCCACACGACGGGTGGATACATGGTCGGAACGTACTTGACCAGCAAATACGTGTTCGACCTTCGCGACGACGACATATACTGGTGTACCGCAGATATCGGATGGGTCACCGGCCATTCGTACATCGTGTACGGTATCCTAGCCAACGGAGCGACCGGCGTCATGTACGAAGGCGCGCCCAACCATCCCGGACCGGACCGACTATGGGACATGGTCGAGCGTCACAAAGTCACGATCTTCTACACGGCGCCGACCGCGATCCGCACATTTATCAAGTGGGGCGATCAACACCCGAAAGCCCACGACCTGTCGACCCTACGGCTGCTGGGCACCGTTGGTGAACCGATCAATCCCGAAGCGTGGATGTGGTATCATCGGACAATCGGAAACGAACGTTGCCCCATCGTCGATACCTGGTGGCAAACCGAGACCGGTGCAATCATGATCACACCCTTGCCGGGAGCCATCGCGACGAAACCCGGGAGCGCGACCTTTCCGTTCTTCGGCGTCGAGCCCGATGTCGTCAACGAAGATGGGGAGAGCGTCACGCCGCCGGATGGCGGACTCCTCGTCATCCGGAGGCCGTGGCCCTCGATGCTCCGAACACTATACGGCGACGACGAGCGGTATCAACAACAATACTGGTCGCAGGTAAAGGGTTGTTACTTCACCGGCGACGGCGCGCGCCAGGACACCGACGGATATTTCTGGCTCCTCGGCCGCGTGGACGACGTCATCAACATCTCGGGACACCGCATGGGGACGGCCGAGGTGGAAAGCGCCCTGGTGAGTCACGACGCCGTGGCCGAAGCCGCGGTCGTGGGATTTCCTCACGAGATCAAGGGCGAGGCCATCGCGGCGTTCGTCACGTTGCGCGCGGGCACGGATTCCGACGAGGATTTGAAGACGGCATTGGGCAGACACGTCGTTACCGAGATTGGTGCCATCGCACGGCCGGAACAGATTCGATTCACCGATGCATTGCCAAAAACACGATCCGGCAAGATCATGAGACGCCTGCTTCGCGACATCGCTGCCGGAAAAGAAGCAGTGGGTGACACAACAACCCTGGAAGATTACGGCGTGTTGGCGAAACTCCGTGAATCAGAGGAAGGCTAGGTCATCGATGAACAACGCCGTCGCATCCGTGGCAGTCGTGATTGTCAGCACTCTCACGGTGGTCGCCACCCAACCTACAGTCGCGCAGATGGACATGTCGTGTCCCCATCGTAGGGTACCTCTCGAGGGGCGAGCCAGCCCACTCGATTCGGTGATGTTTCAGATCGACGGTCACGACATGAAGATATGCTACGGCCGACCCTCGGCCCGCGGGCGAACGATGATCGGCGGGTCATTTGTGCCCTACGGACGGGTATGGCGCACCGGTGCCAACGAACCCGCGATCATACACGCCACCGCTCCTGCTGCAATTGCGGGCATCGAGGTCCCTGCCGGTACGTACTCGCTCTACACGGTGCCCGGGGAGGACGAATGGCAAATCATCGTGAACCGGGCCATCGATCAATGGGGACACGAACGGTTTTATACGGACCAAATCGTGGCTCAGGAGGTTGGCCGTGCTCGCGTACCGAGCGTACGCAACGCGGATCACACGGAGACCTTCACGATTTCCGCCGAGCGCGACGGCGACCCTGTCCATATCGTGATGGCGTGGGAAACGACCCGGGTTCGGATACCTATTGCGGTGAGAGGTGAGAGGTGAGACGTGAGACGGCCCCACCCCACCCCCCGATGCGTTGGGGTGGGGTGGGGCCGTCTCACGTCTCACGTCTTCACGTCTTCACGTCTAACGCATATTGAAAGCACGCCCCTTGTTGCTACCATGGAGTCGACCAAGACCCAAGGACCACAACAAGGAGCGGCTCTCATGAAACTCACGACGAAGTATGTGGGGTTTGACGTCCATCAGGCAACCACGGTGGCCTCGGTGCGGGATGACAGCGGGCGGGTGCTCGCCCGGAGCGTCCTGGAGACGCACGGGCCGTCGCTCGTCGAGTTCCTTCGTGGCATGAGAGGGGCGCGGCACGTCGCCTTCGAGGTGGGAACGCAGTCGCAGTGGTTGCACGATCTGGTCGCGCCGCTCGCCGATCGCGTCGTCGTCTGTGATCCGCGTCAGGTGGCCCGCCAGGGCAACAAGGGCGATCAGGTCGATGCCGACCGGCTGTCCGAGTTGCTGCGGTTGGGCGGGCTGCGTCCGGTCTATCACGGCAGTGCGCATCGCGCCGACCTGAAGGAACTCACCCGCACCTACCGAAACCTGGTCGAAGACAGCACCCGCGTGATGCTCCGGATCAAAGCGCTGTTCCGCGCCCGCGCGATTCCGACCCCCGGCACGGGCGTGTATCAAACCAAGGCCCGTGTGCAGTGGCTCGAGCAACTCCCCGAGCGCGGGGTGCGGTTCCGGGCCGAGGTGCTCTACGCCGAACTCGATGTGCTGCGCGCGCTGCGTCCCAAGGCGAAGGGCGCGATGATCGCCGAGGGCAAGCGCGATCCGGCGTGGTCCGTACTGGGGGCAATCCCGTTCTACGGACCCGTGCGGGTCGCGCTGCTCCTGGCCACGATGGGAACGCCCTGGCGCTTTCGCACCAAACGGAATCTGTGGGCCTACGCGGGGCTGGCCGTGGTGACCTGGTCCAGTGCCGATCATACGTTCGTGGCGGGCCAGCCGGTCCGGCGCCGCCGCGCCCCGCTGACCCGGGGACTCAATCGCAATCACAACCGCGTACTGAAGGACGTGTTCAAAGGTGCGGCGACCGCTGCCGCATCGCGGCCTGGTCCGCTCCAGGACTTTTACCAAGCCTTAGTGGCCCGCGGGCTGCGCCCGGAGTTGGCACGCCTGACGCTCGCCCGCAAGATCGCCGCGCTCACGCTACGTCTGTGGAAGACAGGAGCGTCCTATGATCCGACGCAGTTGACGCGACAATCGTCCTAGTTCCTGAGGCGCTGGTGCGGGTGCGTTTACCTCGTCCACGGCTCCAGGATCCAGGACATCGGTGTGGGGGACAGTCTCGACAGAGCCGTCTGCCCGGCCAGCAGTCACGCCGAGGCACTCGTCTAACTCTAGGCCCCCTCGCAGAACCAGAAGAAGCGTCAGGCCGGCTCCGTGCCGAGTCTCAGATAGAACTATGGTTCGCCTCGCGCGACCAACGACGCTTGCATGTGTTCCGTCGGATCGGGAGACGAATTGAGGTGAATGATGCCGAAGAAGACTGCCCGGCGTACCCGGAAGCACCGGAAGTCGCCCTCAAAAAAGGTGGGGCTGATTGCCAGGAAAAAGAACGCCGACCAATCAGCGCAGACGAAGTCTGCCCTTGACAATCGCTTTCATAGAACGTCTCACGTCCAGAATCCCTTCCGCCACATACAGCGGGTCAGCCGATTGGAGCAGTTTTTCCCTCAACCGATCCGACAGGCCGTGATCCTCAGCCAGAAACGTTCGGACGACGGCGGCGGCGGCCGACGAGTTGTGCGTGTCCAATGTCGCACCGAGCCATCGCTGCGGAAAGAAAATGTCACCCGTACGTTGTATCTCACCGAGTAGCTCGAGGCTCGGTCGGATGTAACGCAGAGACGACTCGCGACGCAGGGGGTGGTGCAAATACCCAACCCCGTCGAGCACCCATGGCTCGCGTTCTCGATTCCGAGCGTCTTTCAAGCTCTCGAAAAACCGATTGCGCTCTTCACTATCCGCGGACAGCGCGGGCACCACGAACGCGAACTGGGCCTCGCGATCTGGATTTTTTATTCGCCCTAACTGCACCTCCAGAATCTCGTCGGCCTTCGCTGGGATCCGAATGGCGAGCTGGGCTGCCAGCGCAATCATGTCGTTCTCGGAGAGCGGAAGGTTCGGAATCGTTTCCTCGCCAGTCCATATGCGCTCCAGCCGCGCCACACCCGACGGCGTGAGGACCACCTCTTGGAATGCGGCAAAGTATGCCGATCGCAACGTCCGACGGGCGGCGCGTCTCACCAACCGCCACAACTGTTCCTCGAGTTCAGGAGCCAGCGCCTTCCTCGTAGCGTCAGGTAGGTAGCGCCAATAGGCGGTCGTGAGAAAATCGAGAATGCGCTCGACGTTCAGCTCCTCGGTCTCACCGCCCAGCGCCCGTCTCGCCAACTCCACGAACCGAGAGGGCGCAACATCGCCCATCAACATCGCGTCCCACAGTGATACCCACGCGACTCCTCTCGTGAGCGGATCTGCAATCTGAGGAAGGTGTTGCAGGAGATATGTCAGCGTTCTCGAATCCAAGCGGAAGAGTCCATATCCGACCCCCTGACCACTCGGCAATACGTAGTCGGGAACCGGCATGCCCACCGCGTCCGGCACCTCAACGCGCCGCGCATCCACTTCTACGGACAGAAAACGGGGCTGGCGCGCATGAAATCCCAGGAGGACGTAGAGCCGTTGGCGCCACACCCTACCCCGTTCGAGAGGATCGGTCTGTGCCACGACGAGCGATGAAATTTTTTCGTCCCGTGATTCGACCACAACCGTCACCGCCGGGCGTCCGGCTTCTTGCACCCACACGTCGCTCCACGCCGCCAAATCAGCGGGTGTTCTCCGATCCAGAATGTCGATCAGCTCGAGCCAGGTAGCGTTCCCGAACCGATATTCCGCCAAGTACTCGCGCAGCCCGTCCCGAAACGCCTCCTCACCCATCAAGATCTCCAATTGCTTCATGACGACGGGAGCCTTCTGGTAGATGATGGGCCCATACAGGGTGCCGGCCTCCTGCAAGTTCCCCAATGACTGACGTATCGGATTCGCGCCGCTCGTGCGATCGATTTCATACGCCACAGGCTGGTACGCCAACAAGAACCGCAGGTCGTGATCGATATCGGGAAAGGATGGGTGCACAATCTTGGCCGCCATGAAGTTGGCGAACACCTCTTTCATCCACACGTCATCGAACCAATCCATGGTCACCAGGTTACCAAACCACATGTGTGCGGTCTCGTGTGCGATGACGCTGGCGCGGTTAAGGAATTGATCCTGTGTCGCGGATTCATCCAGCAGGAGCCTCGATTGGCGATAGAGAATGGCACCCGGATGCTCCATACCACCGTATTGAAATGAGGGGATAAGCACAAAATCGAATTTGTCGAACGGGTACTCGAGTCCCGTGTAGTCCTCCAACCAACTGAGAGCCGCGGCGTGAAGATCGAAGACGGCCTCGCGATTACGGCCTAAGGTTCGATCGTCCGTTTCGCGATGGTACATCGTAAAGGTGCGGCCGTCACGCTCACTTGTCTCTTCTTCGAATCGGCCGGCGGCAAACGAAAAGAGATACGTGCTGATCGGTTTCGTCTGGGCAAATACGATGGTCGCCCGATCGCCTGATAGCTGGTGGCTCTCACGCCGCCCATTCGCGACCGCCCGCCAATCAGCCGGTACCTCCAGCGTCAGCTGATAACGCGCTTTGAGGTTGGGTTGATCGAAAACCGGAAGCGCGAATCGCGCTCGGTCCGGAACGAACAACGTGTACAGAAAATCGTCGCGGCGGTTGAGCGAACCATCACCGGCCACGAACTCTATCTCGACGGCATTGAGACCGTCCAACAGTGCATCCGAGTGAACGATGATATGATCGTTGACGGTTTCGTGAGACACGTCGTTCCCGTCGACCTTGACACTCACCACGTTCTCGGTGGCGTCCTTGAAGTCCAACACTACCGGATGATCGCGATCAGACAGCGTGAAGCTTACGATCTCATGGCCGCGGATCGGTTCATCGCGAGATGCGGGTACGGACAGCGAGATGTTGTATCGCAGTTCGGAGATAGTGTTGGAGCGGTGCGACGCGAGAGCCAACGGGACTCCCGGAGACGTGTCCAACTCATCGACGCCACCACACGCCGTGGCCACACCGATCCCGACTAGCAAGGAAAGTCCGCCGCTGTACCGCATGGGATCCTGTAGAAGGAAGAACTGTCAGTAGAATCGGGAAACTAACCGGGGCGGGTGCTACAACGGAAGTTCAGAACTCGCCGGTTACAAAGCCACAGAGTACACAGAGAAGATGGAGACCACAGGGATTCCCAAGATTCTTTGCCTAGGAAAACAATCACCGCAGAGACCGCTGAGGGCGCAGAGACTTAGGGAATGACCTCCCAGGACAACCTCTGCGTTCTCTGCGTGCTCTGCGGTGAACTATGGGCGGACAGCTAAGGCAACCCGTAGTCTCAAATCGCCAATCACATTGCCACCACAAAGTTTTTCTCGGTGATGTCTGTGACTCAAACCTATTCCGTCCTCAGTGCCACCATCGGATCCACTTTGGTCGCCCGGCGGGCGGGCAGCCAACAGGCGGCAATCGCTACGCCTGACAAGAGAATGGCAACCCCGGAAAATGTCAGCGGATCGAGCGAGCTAACCTGGAATAACAAACTTGACATCGTTCGCGTGACGGCGAACGCCGTCACGAGGCCGATGGCCACGGCCGCACCAGTCAGCGCCAGGCCTTGCCCCACGACCAAACGCAATACGTCGGCCGGCGTTGCTCCCAACGCCATCCGCAACCCCAACTCGTGCATTCGTTGCGAAACGGCGTACGAGATGACGCCGTAGATTCCAACACATGCAAGAATGACTGCAACCGCTGCAAAGGCTCCCAAGAGCAGCACGTTGAACCGCCGTTGCGCGTGCGAGGCACCGAGTCGTTCCCCCATCGTCCGAATGTCCGACAGCGGAAGGTGCGGGTCGAGTGCCCATACTTGTCTTTGGATCATGGGCAGCGCATCCAATGGGTCCACGTTCGTGCGTATCACAAACGACGTGAAATTGTAAGGGAATTGATGGTGCGACCAATAGATCTTGGGCCGGGGAGTGGATGCCAAACCCTGGTGCAACACGTTCCCGACGACGCCGATGACCTCCCCATGCATCAAATCACCCCACGGCATCGTGATGGTTTTCCCTAGCGGATTCTCATCCCGCCAAAATCGATCGGCCATCGACTTGTTGATTACGATCGGGAAAACCTCGGCATCTTCGCGTTCGGTTCCGTCGAACACCCGTCCCCGCAGAACCGGTATCCTCATTGTCGCGAAGTAATCGTGGTGCACCGCCCGCACGTTGGCCGAAGGCCAATCGCCGCGCGCAGAAGGCACAGGTAGCTCGTCGATCAAAAAGTCGGTGCCCGCCCCGATCCCGTCCAATGGCAAAAAGCTGATCAAGCTCGCCGACTCCACCTGCCGTAACAGGCCCATCCGGAAAACCGCCTCGTTGAAGAACCCCACCTGCGCAGTCGAATTGGGGTATCGGGCGCCGGGCAGTTGCACTTCCAGACTGAGCACTTGGTTGGGATCGAACCCGACATCCACGTCCAAGAGCCGCTGGAAACTCCGAACCAACAGCCCCGCCCCGATCAGCAATACCATCGCGAGTGCGATTTCCGTCACAACCAGCAACCCCCGCACCCGCTGCCCGCCCGAGATGGCGGACGTCTTGCCACCCTCCTTGAGTTGGCTTTGCGTGTCGGACTTCGACAGGTGCAGTGCCGGCACCAAACCGAATGCCATACCCGTGAATGCTGCAATGGCAAGTGCGAACACCAACACGGGCCCCTCCAGTCCTATGGCTTCGAGACGGGGGATGTCGGCCGGGCCAAAAGCGACCAGCGCTCGTACCGCAACGAACGCCACGAGGAGTCCAGCCAACATGGCCGCCGACGTCAGCACCGCACTTTCCGTGAGAAGCTGGCCGACCAGCCGCCCGCGCCCCGCACCGAGTGCGATGCGAATGGCCATCTCCTTTCCTCGCGCCGCGGCACGCCCCAGCAACAAGTTCGCAACGTTGGCGCACGCAATCAGCAACACGGCAGCAACGGCTCCGAGCAACACCAGCAGCGCCGGTCGGACGCCGCCGGTCACCTGCTCATGTAACGGAACGACGTTGATCCCCCAACCGTCGTTGGCATCGGGGTAACGCTCGCGTAGCGCTGCCGCCATCGCGTCCATGCCGGCTTGAGCCTGTTGGACCGTCAGCTCAGGACGAACTCGGGCTATGGAGGTGAGGAACCTACCGGTGTTCTCCCACTGCCGGTCCTCCAACGGCATGGGACTCCACATGTCGGGTTCGCTGGGAAAGTCGAACCCCTGGGGCATGACGCCGACGACTTCGACCGAGTTGTCCTGCAAGACAATCGTCCTGCCGATCACCTCAGTGTCCCCGCCAAATTGTCGCTGCCAGAATCCGAACTCCAAGATCGCGACGTAGCCGGTGGCTCGGGAAATTTCTTCAGGTGCGAACCGACGGCCCAGCAACGGCCGGACACCAAGTATTTCGAAAAGGTCAGTGGATACAAACGCTACCGACACCACCTGCGGGTCCCCTTCGCCCGTCAGGTTAAGGCTCCTCTCGAACATCGCGGCCATGCCCGAGAAAACTTCGTTTTCTTCACGCCACGCCCTGAAGTTCCGAGGGCTGAGCACGTTTCGGGTATAGCCTCTCGCCGGGAACGATTCCCACACCATCACAAGCTCATCGGGCGTGTCGTAGGGGGGAGGAGTGAGAAGGACGGCGTGAACCACGCTGAAGATGGCGGTATTGGCGCCGATGCCGAGGGCGAGCGTGCCCACAACAGTCAGCGTAAAGGCTGGGGCTTTGGCGAACGTGCGTACGGCGTAGAAAATATCTCGTCCAATGGATTCGAACACGTTGACGCCCTTTCGTTTGCGATCCCGTCGCACTCGCCGGCCTCCTCCCGACCCGAGCCCGGAGCGTTCAACAATCGCCTGTTTGATGATGTTTGGGATTTCTCGCGCGAGGAGTGTGAGCACCCCCCACGGGCCTCGTCCCGCTCTGGCCCTTGCGCAGCGGTCGAGAAAAACAGAAGTCATTTCACCCGCGAACTCCTCACGGAACCCGGCCGGATAAAACGCAAGCAGCCACTGAATCAGCAATCGAGCCATACTATTCGTGGTCCTCAGAACACACGTTTCGCGCGGGCAAGGCCCACGAGCGAGTCCATTCGTGCCGCCTCAGCCTTGACCACCCGCTCTCCGAGTGAGGTGACGCGATAGTAGCGACGACGCTCGTCGTCGTGCTCCGGGTCGAGATGCGATTCGGCCCTTTCGATCAATCCGGAGGCGAGCATTCGCTTGATCGCAGTGTAAAGCGTTCCAGTTCCTAACTTTACGGAACTGTCAGATCTCGTGTCAATCTCCTGGAGAATGGCGTATCCGTGCCGTTCACCGTCGGCGAGCGCCAGCAAGATGTGGAAGACCGGTGCCGTGAGCGGCAAGAAATCGGCGGTTTCGTTCATCGGGCCTCTAGCAGTCATTACATTGTGATACGATATATGGTTTCACGATACATTGTATCACAAGGCATAAGGGGCGCAACCACCGACCGCGAAGTCTTCAGCTTAGACGTCGGATAGGGGGAAAAGGGCTAAAAAAAGGTGAGACGTAAGAGGACAAGTGTCAGAGGATGCAGGTCACTTGGGACGTGCTTCTTTGACAGGTAGTGCGTACGCACGTGACATATTGAGAATTGGCGATCATTCCTGAAAGCCATGACGAGGAAACCGATAGCGAACGGTCTGCAACAGGGGCTGCGACCCTGGTTCGCGCCGCCGCAGCGCGTAGAAGCGGATGCGGTTGGCGTCGAAATCGACCTCGGCGCGCACGAGACGATGGGACCAGCGCGGATCGACCCGCCAGGTATGCCCCAGCAGCTCGGCCGTTCCCTGCTCGCTGATGCGCCGCAGGAACACCAAGCGGCCGCGCGGGCGGGTCTGCAAGTCCAACGCCCACTCTTCGGGAAACGTCCGTCGTGGCGGGGCGGCCTCCAGGCGCGGTGCCGCACGGCGGCGGACTGCTGCCACGTAGCGATCCGAACGCTCCTGCAGGGCCGCGCGGGTGGGATGATGGAAACGGGCCCACACCTTGGCCTGCCACCGACCGTTGTAGCTTTCTACCGCCGCCTGGAAGCCGGTCTCGCGTGGCGGCGCGAACACGGGGACGATCCCCAAACTCAAACACAGGCGCGTGACACGGCCGACGGTGTCAGGGAACTGATGCGCGCCCTGGAACCGGGTGTCGTTGTCGAACTGTGCATAGGCTGGCAGCCCGAACTGCCGCCAGTGCGTTACCAGGGCCTCGACGATAGTGGTGGCGCGGACGGGTGGACCGGGCCACGACGCGACCAATCCGCCGTGCAGCGAGATGCCGTTGAGCACTTCGACCTCGGTGCCACCCTTGATCACCAACCCTTCGACGATGTCAAAGCTGTCCAGCTCCGCACAGCCCGCGGCCACCTCAGGCAGATACCAGCCTCGGGGCGGTGGGGGGCGACGGATCCGCCGGCGACCGTCCAGCGCCCCGTGCCGGGCCAGGATGCGGCCGATCGTCCGCACCGCGGGGACGCTGCGATAGTGACGGTCGCGCATCTCGCGGTAGATGGCAGCGGCCCCGTACTCCCCCAGGTCGCTCGTGTCACGCAGCTCTCGCCGCAGCGTCAGCACGACATCTTCTACGGCCGCTTCCGTGCGATGAATCGTGTGCGCGAGGTGAGACCGGTCAGACCAATCGACTCGATCCAGCCGCTGGCCGCCGACGCGCTGCACCCACCGTTGCACGGTCTGGAGGCTCACGTGAAACCGGCGCGCCACCGCACGCAGCGAGGCACCCCGCCGAACCGCGGCAACCATCTTTCGACGTCGCTCCTCGGTCCGGCCTTTTTACGCACCTTGACCCCCGAACTAGTGTTTCGTTCAAATACTATAAACCACACTCCTGACCTGGATCCTGTGACACTCCGACCTGCATCCTGTGACACCTAGGTGACCTGGATCCTGTGGCACTTATCCCGTAAGACGTAAGACGTGAGAGGGCCCCTCCCCCGACCTTGGTGGCTGGGTGGGGCCGTCTCACGTCTTACGTCTCACGTCTTACGTCTCACGGCTCACGGCTTACGGCTCACGCCTCAACGTTGGCCGGCTTGTGTCTCCAGGATTGATGCGGTGGAAGCCGGAGCGTCCGAAATCTCGCAGGTCTCCAGCCGCTCGAGATTCCAATCGAGATTCTCCAACAGGGATTCCACGCTCGCCGTTGCAGCGGGACCAATCCCTACCCGCATGACGCATCCGATGCCGGCGTCGCGACTCGTGGCAACGGCGGTCCAGCCATCGAAATCCGCCGCTTGGACGGTGACGGTGATCCTGGAATCGCGCGGAAAGAAGTCCAACTCCGCGAGTTCCGTCGTGTACCGGCGTTGGCGTTCGCGGTAATGAGCTTGGGGGGGCATCAAGCCGCGCAGCTCGCGCTCGAGGTGCTTCACGGCCACCCCCTCTTTGGTGTACCGTGAGGGTAAGCCCAACCAACGGCCGTTCACGGCGGTGAGGGCCAGCAACCCCGCCATACCAAAGGCTACCAATCCGCCGGCGATGGTCAGGGTGCGTTCGCGTACCATGGCACTCCTAGATCGAACAACTCCTCTCTCAACCTAAGACATGAATCTCTCGGCGTCACGGGCTCGATACCGCCGGCCGTTCTACTCTTGACTGATCGTCAAAAGCTCCAATCTTGCGGGAGCGATTTTCCCGCACAAAGGAGCTGGCCTGATGATGCTTGCTACTCTGCTCGCCCAGGCGCAGAACCAACCGTCGGCATCAACCATCCTGCAGGGCATCATGGTCGGGATGTTGATCATCTTCGTGTTCAGTGTGGGGACCACACTATTCATCACGAAGAAGATCAGCAACATTTCCGAGCCCACGTTCGGCAAGGCATTCCTGGCGACAATCCTGAAGAACATGTTTTTCTTGCCGACCTTCCTCGTTGGACTCACGTTGGATGGAATGCCCATCCTCGGGGCGCTGGCGATTGCGGCGATGATCGTCCCAATACTCGTATACAAAGTTGTCTATGGGAGTATGTGGCGGGAGGCGCTGGTGGTATGGCTAGTCGTGTTCGTGGTGGAGGCTGCAGCGACCTACGGCCTCACGCTGGCGGGAATGATGAGCCTCGAAGCCTTTACTTGAGATCCTAGTCTCGGGCTTCAATCTCGCCCGACTCCGTCACCGTCACCTGATAGCCTTCGAAGGTCTTGGGGATTCGACTCAAGACCTCGTCGGTTTGAGCCACGACATAGACCTTCAGGCAGGGAGTGCCGTCGCACTCCGATATGCCGATTCCGGCGATGCCGGCCTCGGACATCAACGAATCGGTCAGCGCCTTGTGGGCGTCCTCGATGCTCATGTCGGGCACCGCCGATTCCTCCTGAACGGCCGGCTCGTCCACACCCGACGGTGCCCGGCTCGTTCGGATGGCGACCGCTACTCCCGCACCCAACAACACAAATCCAACTATGCGGAGGTACATCGAGGGGGCCATGCCACACGTTGCCTCTCTGACGAGCTTGGTTGCCGTCGAGTTCTTACAGTAAGGTGATCGAGATCAGATCGAATCGCGCGCTCGGATCGCTCCGGTTTCTTCAACATCCACGACGAATCCTTCCAACTTGGAGGGGATCTTCTGCAGTAGCTCTGGTGTCTTCTTCGCGACGAAAATCCTGATACAAGGCTTGCCCTCGCACTCGCCAATCCCCGTCCCCGCCACCCCGGGGATGGACATCCATTCGTCCGTATGTTCCTTGAGTACTGCTTCAATGGTCGGTGCCGTCATCTCTTCTCGGCCTCCCTGATATTCCACACTTTTCCCTGAACAGCCGACAGCGCTGCCGGTTAAGACTATTAGGCCGGTTCAAAAGAAAAGGAAAACGGGGAATGCCAGCCGAGATTCCCCACGATGCAATCTATGCCGTTCGCTTGGGCTTCTGTGATCGCGCTACTGTCACCCTTTTCCTTCTACTACTTGGTGACTGTGAAACCATCCTCGAGGACGCCTGAGGAGTTGTCCGCGTTAGTAACCCGCACGTCCCAGACACGATTGCCACGCCGGCCGCCGTTCTTAACCGTCACCGTGGCCGTGATGGTGTTGCCATCAGGAGCAACCACGACGTTAGACGCTGTCGGGGCGGGACCGCTCCCGTTCTCGAAGGTTACATCGGCACCGGCCGCAAAGCCTGAGCCCGTGATAGTTACAGGTATCGAAGTGCCCGCCTGCATTCCGTCCGGGGCGATGCCGTCCACGGTAACATCACCTGGGGGAGGCGGCGGCGGTGGCGGCGGAGGCGGCGGCGTGCCACCGGCGTCGATGGTCACGTTGAATCGCTGGAGGATCGGGTCGATCGGGCTGGCGATCGTGTGGGTCGAGCTACCGGCGAACAGCAGCGCAACAGGGTTATTGCCACTCTGAGTCACGATCAAAGCCCCGGAGTCGCCTCCCCCGCTGAAAGTTCCAGGAGTGACGACAATCTGACCCACAAACCTCGCCCACCGGGTGCAGACAACCAAACCCTGATAACACACATCCACGGTGACGCTGATTGCGGAAACCTGCCCAGAGGTCAGTCGAGTCGTCCGACCGTATTTCTTTACCGCTTGGCCGATAGACGCTGAGGCGGCGGTCGAACTCGGCGCCCCATACCCGCCGTTCACCGGAGTAGCGGAGCCAAGCATGGCCGTCGAGGACAGCACGATTGCGGCATCCATGGTGTTGGTGCGGATGTTTCTCCGCTTGGCGAACCTGATCCGCTCGAAGTCGAACAGTGTGCCGATTCTGTCAGCCGGATCGGTGCCTCCATCCAAGGTGCCTGGCTGGATCGCGGCGTCCCCGATGCTCGCGTCGTTCTGGTCCGCGTAGACGTGGTTGGCGCTCAGGGCGTATGCGTTGCCTGCCGCATCCCTGACCCTGGCGCCGATACTTCCAGCGGTGATGTTCGGGTGACCGGTTGAAACGCCGATCGGCACGGGCCGGGAAAATCTCAGCTTGGGATCGGCCGGCGCCCTCAGCGCGAAGATCATCCCGGTCACCTCTACCGCCACGGGAACGCCTTCCAGATGCTCGGGCAGCCCGACAACTCCCGCCTCCCCGGTGAAAATCTTGACCGCCGGCTGGCCATCCGCTGTCAGCCCCACGGCGGTTCCTACGACGGCCTCGAGAGCCAACAGACCGTCGGTATGTGCTTCTAGCAGGTTGCGGAAAAATTGATGGTGAGCCGCGTTTGTCCGGGTAACACGACGGTGTACCAGCGTGCGGTCCCCTATTACCGCCCCCGCGGTGCGGTCGGCGTGACGAATGCGGCCCACACTGCCCCATCAGGGGCTGCCTCCGGCCAGGGTCAGGGTGCGTATCCGCATCAGATTGTAGACCGCGGCCGTGAACGTAAACACCCACCCGACCCGCGGGGTCCCGCGATGTCGGAGTTTGCGTAACAACCCAATCGTCTTGCCCCACCCGTAGATCTCTTCCACTTTTTTGCGCTGCCGTTGACTGATCGCATAGCTGGGATGGCGCGTCGTCCGGCCATCCACCGCGCTCCGCAACCGCGTGCGGTGCACGTTCGGCGTGACGTGGGGCGTCCAGCCCAACGCCCGCAGCGTGTCGACAAACCCGCACCGATCATAACCCTTGTCCGCCCCCAACGTCCGTCGCCGGGCCGTCGGCGGTAAGCTCCCCACCATCGCCAGCGCACTCGCACACTCCGCCTCGTAGCCGGGCTGCGTCACGTCGGTCGCCACCACGAGCCCGTGCCGATTATCCATCAACACACTCGCCAAGTACGCCAATTGCGCGCCTTGCCCCCCACTCTTCCGCGTCAACCGCGCCTCCGGGTCCGTCCGCGACGCATGCGTCGCATTCGTCCGTTTCTCCTGGCGAAACGTCACGCTCGGATTCCCCGGATCATCGTCCGTTGGCGGGCGGGTGCCGGCCTTCGGCTGAAAACTCTTCTGACTCGCCCACGCGTCCAGCAAGGTCCCGTCGACGGTGAAATGCTCATTCGACAACAACGCCCGCCGCTCCGCCTCCTGTAACACTTCGGCCAGAAACGCATCCGCGATGCCCCCCTCGACCAGCCGCGTCCGATTCTTCGTAAAGACCGTCGGCACCCACACCGCGTCGTCCAGATTCAACCCCACAAACCATCGGTACAGGATGTTGTAATCGAGCTGCTCCATCAGCTGCCGCTCGCTCCGGATCGTATACACCACCTGCAGCAATAACGCGCGTAACAAATGTTCCGGGGGAATCGACGGCCGGCCCCGCCGCGCGTACAGCCGGTCCAACTGCGGCGAGAGCCGGGCTAACACCGGGTCCACCAGCGCCCGCAGGGCGCGCAACGGATGGTCGGAGGGCACCCGATCCTCCGCACTGATATAGCTGAACAGCGCCGACTGATTCGTCTTGTTCCCGCGCATCGTGGCACTCCCATCGAGGTCCCTCTACGATAAGAACTTCCGGCTCGCGATGCTATCGTCCATTACCCGACTTTTTCCGCAACCTGCTAGTACTCTGATTGCGCGATTGAGGGCGGCTTGATCGACGAGCCGGATGTTCGGGCCGAGAGCGTCCGGAGCCGTGAGGTCGCGGCTGTCGGTACAACCCAGCCAAACCAGGGAGACAATCGATACGGCGACCAGGGCGCGGAGACGGAGGGGACGAGTGCTGCGCATGGGTCTCTCCCATCGAGAGTGACGGCACATCTATATCCAGCCAATTGGCGGTGGGTGCTCAAAATGGGGTGCGGCGCGCATCGAAGTTTCACCCCGGAGAGGTTGGAGCGCTGCAAGCCTGTCCAAGATACTTCGAATTTCTCAAGTCCGCACTAAGAGTCCCATAAAGCACTGCAATGCAATCACTTACACGTCCCACCGTATCCTCTTTGAGAAGCCAGTGGGTGGTTGGTCGGTAGGTCTTGAGTGTTTGGTATATTAGGACCCGATGCGAATATCCAATATCCAAGACCCAAAACCCAATCTCGGTGCGAGATGAAACGCTTTTCCTGCACGGCGAAGACCGCCATCCCCTGGATCCTCACGCTGACCCTCTTCATCACGGCATGCTCGGTTAATCCTGCCACCGGCGAGCGCCAATTCATCCTGATCGGGGAAGGACGCGAGATCGCCATGGGTCGCGAGGCCGACCAGCAGATCTCTGCCTCCATGGGAGCTTACGACGACCCGGAACTCCAAGCGTATCTCACACAACTTGGCAACCGTCTTGCAGCGCGATCCGAGCGGCCCAACCTCCCGTGGAGCTTCAAGCTGGTCGACGATCCAATAGTCAACGCATTCGCCCTGCCGGGCGGGTTCATTTATATCACGCGCGGCATCATGGCGCACTTCGATTCAGAGGCCCAACTCGCTGCGGTCGTCGGTCACGAGATCGGTCACGTCACCGGTCGGCACTCGGTCGAGCAACTCAGTCGCGCTCAACTCGCGCAGGTCGGTTTGGCCGTGGGCACCGTCTTCGGACCCGAGCAACTCCAGGGCGTGCTCGGCGCGGCAGGCGCCGGCCTGGGATTGCTGTTTCTCAAGTTCGGCCGCGATGACGAGCGCCAGGCAGACGACCTGGGACTCCGCTACATGGATCGCGGGGGTTACGACCCACGCGAGATGCCGGGCGTGTTTGCCATGCTCGGTCGGGTGAGTGCGGCTTCCGGGGGCGGCCGCGTACCCGAGTGGCTGTCGACGCACCCCAACCCCGAGAATCGGGAGGGCCGGATCGAGCAAGCCATCGCCCGAATGGCTACGGACTTCAGTGGCCGAGTCGTGGGGAGGGATTCCTATTTGGATCGCCTCGACGGCATGGTGTTCGGTCCCGACCCGCGCGACGGCTTCTTCGAAGGTGCGCTCTTCCTCCAGCCGAAGCTCCGCTTCAAGATCACCTTCCCCGACGGCTGGCAAACGCAGAACCAGCGACAGGCCGTGCTCGGCGTCAACGAGAAACAGGACGCGATCATACAATTGTCCCTCGCGACACAATCGACCCCCGACGCCGCAGCCCGGGCTTTTCTTGCTCAAGACGACGTGTCCGGCTCCACCCCTCGGCGTACGACGATAAATGGCCTGCAAGCGGTCACCATTGATTTTCGCGCGGTTACTCCACAGGCCACACTGGCGGGAAACGCAGCCTTCGTTGCATACGATAGCAACGTGTATCAGATCGTCGGCTACGGTATCGCCGATACGTGGCAATCGAACCGCGACGACGTGCAGCGTTCCTTTGGCAGCTTTGGAGAGTTGCGAGATCCAGAAGCGCTTGGCAAGCAACCGTTACGGCTGGACATCGTCACATTGCCGCGAGCGATGACGGTGCAACAATTTGCCGAGTCGTATCCCTCGGAGGTGTCCGTCGACCAACTCGTGCTTCTCAACCAATTGGAGGGCGGTGCGACCATTCCGGCCGGAACGAAAGTCAAACGAGTGGTGCAGTAGCTAAAGACGGAAGGACGGAAGGACGGAAGGACGGAAAGACGGAAGGACGAGAAAGACGGAAAGACGGAAGGACGGAAAGACGGAAGGTCTGATGGTCGGACGGGCTGCGCCCTCACTCCCACTCGATCGTGCCGGGTGGCTTCGATGTGATGTCGAGTGCGAGGCCCGAAATCCCATCCAGCGGAAGAATACTCG
>CBDFJJ010000005.1:0-189030 GCA_965248285.1 Gemmatimonadales bacterium | reverse complement strand
CTCGGCCGTAGCCACGAACCGCAACCGCCGATCGATCGGCACCTGACGATGGAACGAATAGAGAAGGCGCACCCTGGATCGCCCCCTACCACGCCCCACCCGTTGGAAGATCCCGACGTCGGGAATGATGAACGTACGTTTCCGCCCTCGGACCGTCCGACCTCGACGTTGGAGTCCGAGAGCCTTCGGTCGGTTGGCTTTCGTGACGATGCCCGACTTGCCGCGCTTCGCTCCTCGAGGGATAGCCAGGTGTTGACCGCGAGGCCGTTTGGTCCCGCCTTCCTCGAATTTGACCAAGATGTCCGCACGGCGCTGACCACCGGGCGGGTCAATGCTGACCGTTGCCTCGAGACGCCGTTTGTTGGCGAACGGTTTGATCTTGACGGACCGAAGAACGAAGTTCCTGCGCCGAACGGTGAACACGTTCTGCATGTGGTTACGCTGGAATTTCTGAAAGTCTTTGGCGCTCGCATTGATGGTCCGAGCCATCGCAAACGGCAACTGGCGAGCGGTGCCGTCCAGCGTGGCGGCGACAATGTCGATGTTCGACGACACATCGAGTGCGAAGCTCATCGCGTCCCCTCAATTCTCATCAACTGTTCAACCGCATCCTGGTTCGCAATCCAGATGGCATTCCGCGGACAACGCTCCATGTTCTTGAACAGCATCTTGAACGTCATCCGATGCTCCCCCGTGAGTTGCACATGCAGCGATCCTGCCGCCCTACGCCGCCCTTCGTCACCCACACCGTTTCATCAACAGGCTGCGGCAGGAGATGGCCCGTAAACACCGCCAGCATGGCCCCGAGTAAATCACGCCGTTCCATCACGCTGGCCTCCCACAACAGCGAAACCACGGCGCCTTCCGATCGGGTATCTCGAGCACCTTCGCCACCTTTTTGCATCGCGCACACCAACGCTCCGCGATTTGCACAGTATCCGGCATCATGTCTTCACCGAGGACCGAAATCCCTCGCATCGCATGTCCGCTCTTGGCCCACATGCCGCGCAGTTTGGCGCGTTGGTTCTCCGTGGCGGGACGTCCGGCCCGATGGCCCTTCTTTCGGGTGTCCTGGTAAGAGAGCAGTGGTCACGCGACCGGCCCTCCGTCGCTCCATTGCCCGGTCGCACCGCTCGGTAATTCCAACTGTCCCGTGTCCCAGAGCTTCCAGGCTTCCCGCTCGAGGTAGCCACAGGAGCAGTAGTAGACGCTCTAATATACTTGACACACCCAGCCTATGCCCTTAGATTGGGTACATGAACAAGACAATCGCTGCTCCCCGATCCCTGCTCGAAGCCGTGACCTTCTTCCAGAACCCCCAGGTGGCCTTGGATTTCATCGTCGCCATGCGGTGGCCCGAGGGCGTCACCTGCCCGCGCTGCGAGGCCACAGAGCCGTCTTTCCTCAAGACCCGCCGCATATGGAAGTGCCGTAGCTGTAAGCGGCAATTCTCGGCGAAGGTCGGGACGATCTTCGAAGATTCCCCGGTTGCGCTGTCCAAGTGGTTGCCCGCCATCTGGATGCTGGCCAATGCCAAGAACGGCATCAGTTCCTACGAGCTGGGTCGGGCGCTCGGCGTGACGCAGAAAACCTCGTGGTTTATGCTCCACCGTATCCGGTTGGCGATGCAGACCCAGACCTTCGATCGCATTGACGGTGAGGTCGAGATTGACGAGACCTTCATCGGTGGCAAGGCGCGGTTCATGCCATTGGCGCGGAAACAGCGGGTCATGGTCGGTCGGCGGGCCGGGACCAGCGGCAAGACTGCCGTCATGGGCGTGCTGGACCGGAAGGCACGGAAGGGCCACAGCACCGTCCGTACCGAGATCGTCCCCAACATTCGGAAAGAGACAGTGAGCCGCGTCGTGGATGAACATGTCGAGCCCGGGGCCACCGTCTACACCGACCAACTCCGCTCCTACGTCTCGCTGCGGCGGCTCTACGTCCACAAGGTCATCAACCACGCCACGTCCTACGCCAAAGGGAAGATCCACGTCAACGGCCTGGAGAACTTCTGGAGCCTGTTGAAGCGCGGGATGCGCGGCACGTACGTTTCGGTGGAGCCGTTTCATTTGTTCCGCTACCTTGATGAACAGGTGTTCCGGTTCAACAACCGCAAGACCAAGGACGTGGCCCGGTTCATCGACGTGATGCGGCGGATCATCGGCAAGCGGCTGACCTACGCCGAACTGATCGGCGCGGACCTGGACCCGGCGACGACGCCAGGATGAGCGAGGGCCATACCTGAAACGCGGACCGAAGAAACGCAAATGACCGACAGGAAAGAGAAACCCCGTCCGGACCCCGAGCCGGACGGGGATGAGGCGTTGCGACGTACCGCCGAACTGGTACGCAAGATCGTATCTGTCCCCAAATCGGAACTGCTGACGGATGCGCGCAAGCAAACAGATAGCGACAGTCATCTTCCCTAGAGGAACTTTGCAAGGCTCGACATAAACGCCTTGGTGTGGTTCCAAACATCTGTGGCCTGATCAACAGTATAGGTGTCTCTCGGGTGCATTACGTAGTTACGCCACGCGTCCTTAACCTGTCGAAGATGGACCGCCGCCTCTGATCGTAGGGCGCGGGCGTCCTTATCGGCTTGCGACTGGTATGGTAACCCTTTCACCGCTTTGTCAATTTCGTTTAAGAGGTTCTGCCAATTACGGTCGGGTTTTGGAATGTTGAGATCGGCGCCCAGAACTTGAAGGGCAACCTCTAGCACGCGCATTAGGTGGAATACGCAAGCAGTTCCGCGATGAAAAGCAAGACATATGCCGGCTTCTTCTATGTCTACCTGTGCCCTTGGAAACCGGTCAGCCACCTCTGAGCCAAACGGTAATTGATTATCTGATAAAAATTTGGCGTGCATTGGATCAATAGCGACACATACCGTTTCGCGAAGCTCGTCCGCCAATCGCCCCGCAATCTGTTCACAATGCTTTTTGAACAAGTCTAAAGTCGCCTCTTCGTCTTTGAGGTGTTCCAGCGCTCCACGGATCGAATAGAGCGAAGCTTTCAGATGCAGTTTTTGACATTCACTTTGCAGCCGTTCCAAAAGTCCTTTCCAAGCACCCCTCCACTCTGCGGATAGTGGCTCACCTTCGGTTCGCGTAATGAGCCTTTCTAGGTCAATGGGTTCTTGCGTACCGATTCTCATGCTACGAATCGACAATCCCTCGGTTACATACTGCACCGTCCCCAAGAGATACCCCTGATGAACTAGCATCCCTGTTTCGATCAACTCCATGAGACATCCCAGCCTGTAGAAGTGGTACGCCTCAATCATGGCATACCCCGACTGGGTGAGTCAAGTATGTTATTACGGTAGTAGAGGCGGGTCTTCCCATCATGTCGGGGGAAAATCACGTGGCACATACGGTGGTCGTAGTCGAGCAGAAACACGCGACAGAGGCAGTGCCACCACACGCGGAGAGCGAAGCGGCGTCTCACGCTATTCTCGAGGCTCTCATCCGGGGCCGCCCGTATAACACTGAAGGCCTCGAAGTTTTGGCGAAGCCCGCCCGGCGTGAGGTTGCCAGACCCCACAATCATGGAGCGACGGCCGTCAGGGTACTCGAACCGAGCTACCTTCGGGTGAAAGAGAGCGTTCGTCGGGTTCCAGAAGACCTGGACGCTCAAGCTCTCATGCTCCTGCTCAAGCTCCTGGAGACGCTCGAGGGTGTGGCGGTTCGTGACTGCGTCGATGCCAACAAGCAGCGACATCGTCGACTCGCCAAGAAAGTGCTGCGTCTCGGGGTCGCCGATCAGGGAATCAACACCGGCGCGCGACGCGAACGCAAACATGCCTGTGCATGTGGCGGCGCCGCGCGAGGCACCAATGATCGCCTCGAAGAGATAAACTGTGTCCGGCGATGTCGGGTCTTGAAGATGAAATTCGCAGTCCATCGTCCGTTTCCCTTTACTACCGAGCCCGCCCGTTCCGCTGGCGCGGCTCGGCCATGATTTCATCGTACGGCACGACGTTGGGTCCCTTCGATTTCTTCGACGGCGGCTTGGAGAAGACCAAGACGTACTCGTGAATGTTCTTGAAGAGGAAGTTCGGCGGATACGGGTAGCTCCCGAAGATGGGGCGTTGTGCATTCGCAGACCCCCACCGTCCGCCTGTGCCATCCTTCGACCAGATGACCTCGGTGACCATCATAAAGCCGATCTCGCGCAGCATGACCCCATAGTCCGCGGCGAGCGGGAAGGTCAAGAGGCCGTGGTCGGTATGCTGATTGACGTTGGCCGTGACCAAGCAGCACTTGCGACCCGGCTGCAGAACACGAAAGCACTCCTCGAAGACCGGGCGTATCTCATCGAGAAAGCGGCGGTAGCCCGCGACATTGCCGATGTTCGCACGAGCCTTGCCGTAGTTGGCCTTGTTCCAGTATGGCGGGCTGGAAACGATGAGTGAGACGGAATCATCTTCGACGAACGAGAGGTCGCGGCTGTCGCCGTGCACCACTTCCAGGAGCTCGGTCGCAGTCAGGCGACCGTTCTTCAGGTGGCTGCACTCGCGGCGAATGATGTTGGTGTACGTTTTGCTCTGGTCGACGCAGATCACCTTGCGGCCGAGAGGCACGGCGGCTTGTGCGGTCGTACCTGTACCGGCGAACGGATCGAGGACGGTGTCGCCGTGCCAACTGAAGAGCTTGACCAGGCGGTGCGGGATCTCGACCGGAAAGACAGCCGGGTGCTCGGCGTGCGTAGTGTTCGCGATGTGCCACACCGTCTTGGTGTAATCGCGCCACTCTTCCTTGGTCAATTTGCTCTTCTTCTTGATCGCATCGGTTACTTGTGGCATCGGCGTCCTCCCTCGGAGAAATGGTTGGTGAAGCGCCGTCCGCAACACCTCGAGCGCGTCACCCACGTAGAGCGTGGCCCGGCTCACGCCGCCCTCCGGTGCTGTACCAAGTGCGGATGCTGGCGCCGGCCCATCTTGTAGGCCCACCGCAGTAACGCGCCTTGGGGCCAATCCTCGGCCCATCCTAGGCGGTTGTAGCCGCAGTTGAACGCTTCCAGGAGGAGAGGGAAGGGGACCGGAACGAGTTGCCGTTCACTTGCCGTTCGCGAGGGTCGATCCCGACAAATCGTCATGGTACGTCCCCATCAGACTGCCGCGTTTCGGACGTTTTGTCGGGTTGGAGCGACTTATTAAAGCAGGAGGTCCCCGGTTCAAATCCGGGCGCCCCGACTCGTAACCCCTTGTCATAAACTAGCTTATCCCTTCGGGTGTTTTCGGGTCATCATCACGCGTGCCCATTCGCGTGCCCAATAGCGACTCGACCACGCTCATTGTGCCTCCCGATACTCTCTGCGCGTCTCCACCGTCTCCTGCAGCAACAACGGATCGATGTGCTCGTACACCATCTCCATCGTTTGCCGATCGAGATAGCCGGCCACATACATCCGTTCGCGGAGCGGCATCTCTTTGTGTTCGGTAATCCAGAGCCGGCGGATCGCGTGCCAGAGCGTGCCGTCGGGTTTCTGCACCTTCGCCCGTTTGATGGCGGCGAGGAGCCAGGCGCCGGCACGGTCTTTCGAGACCGACTTGAGGTGATTGCGCGGCGACGGGAACAACGGGGCATCACCCAACACGGGATACGCGGCGAGGTGGCGATCGACTTCGCGACGCAACCGCTCGCTCATCGGCACACGCCAATCCTTGCGAAGCTTGTCGGACTGATGACGCCACCGAATCGCGCCGTGTGGCCATGTCTCGGTGCGGCCGAGTTGGATGTCGGAGCCTTGCAGTTGCCGAATCGCACTCAAGCGCCGGCCATGCTCGTCCGCAATCACCAGCATGGCGCGCAGTGGACTCGGACCGGCCGCCTCGATGACCTTCGTCATCCAGTCGCGCGTGACGATGGGTCTACGTGGGTTTAGTTCGGACGGGATGTCGAATCCACGGAGCGGGTTGTCCGTCAGGAGATACCGCCCGTTCTGCTCTCGGAACCGCACTGCCCAGTTCAGCACCTGTACCAGCCAATCCATGTCGCGCTCGATCGTACGGTCCCGGACACCCCGTCTCGGCTTCTCCTTATTAAGGGGGACGTAGGCCCACGTCGCGTCCCGCTCACCTGAGCGGCGCTTGGCGACGAACTCCTCCCATTCCTCGGTGGTGATCTTGTCCGGGGTCTTCTGTGCCCCGAGATAGGTCTGCCACATATCCGCGCACCGCTCGTCGTGCTGGCGGCTCGTGCGGTTCCGCTTCTTGGGTGTCTGGTACTTGAGATAGAGCCCGAAGATCCGCTCGAGGGTGGGCTGCGCTTCGAGAATCTGCGTCAGGCCCTTCTGCAGGTCAGCCTGGGTCTTCTTGGCCCACCGTTTCGCAGCCTGCCGATCTTGGTGCCGGAGCCGGATACGTTTCCGTGGGTAGCGCGTGACCCGGATATCGCCCTGCATCCATCCGCCGGCCAGCTCGCGGACGATCACGCGACAACCCCAATAGCCGTAGGTGGCGCTCCAGCCCATTGAGTCCCCCATGCTAGGATTCAACGACATGATGACCTAGAGCCCGCCGCGACGCCAGTGAGGGCTCGCGGCGGCTTTTGACGTGCCGGGGGAGATCCCCACGTCGCACCCGAACCTGCCCATTTCCGACGTCCTCGAGGTCTCCCTGGTGGATCAGCCGGCGGATCTGCTTGTCGCTGAACCCGCTCCAATCGACCGCTTGAGCCAGGGTGAGAGGTTCCGCGTCCCGCGCGGCGTCCCGTGCGTCGAGCTCGTCGGCACAGTGCTCGATGGCCTTCGCGTGACCGTCAGCCCCATGTTCTCGGAGCAGACCAGCCTTAGCGCGCCAGGTCGTCGGGAGATCAGCCGTGTCAATCATGTTCCCGTCTTTTGACACTTTTCAATCCACTCTTCGACGGCCTTGCGACTGAAATAAATGCGTCGGCCGAGACGAAAGGGCCTAGGCGGAGGCACGGGCCAATGCGCGTCGGCTTCCTTTTCCCATCGTCGTAACGTCGCTTCGCTCACCCCGAGATATGCAGCCAGTTCCTTCCTACCCATTAAATCGGTCATTCTTCCTCCTCATACACCCACCGCACAGGTGGGCCGCGGTACTTCCGGACCCGGAGACTCAACACAAACCCCATCAAGAGACCGCCTAACCAGGCCACGAGTTCTGTCAATGGGCCTCGTCCAACCGTACAAAACAGCGACCGTCTTCCACCAACGCCTTCGCGCTGCATTCTTCGCAGGAGAACCAGCCACCCCACGGGGTGCCGAGTCCGCCACACGCTGGGCAGTGACACTTGTCGACGGCGTACTCGTAGCGTTCGCTAATCTCTACATATTGACCGCTCAGGCCCGGAATGTGGACGATCGGATGCCCCAAAGTTTTCATCGCTCTAACCGCTTGCGGATGAACGCCCCGAGTGCCCGTGACGGACCCAACCATTCTTTCGGGTCGTACCACGCGGTCCATTCCTCAAATGCCGCGTCGGCACCGTCGTCGAACACGCGACACAACACCTCTAGGGCGTCGTGCGCTGCTTCATCGTCGGGCGTGACCTTGGGGGGAGAGGTGTAGAGACGCTGAACCTCGCACCGCGTATCCTCAAAGGTGAATAGATGAGGGCGCTTGTCTTGGTAAAACCATGTGCCCGCGGCGTCCTTTTCCAAAGACCGTATTCGCCATGCGACGGGCTTGGCTTTTGGTTGGGCCTCAACCTGCTCGGGACGTTCACCACCCGAGACCGTAGACCCCTGCGATGCGTTGTCAGGTTGGGCCTCCGCGTGGGCATCATACTTCGGATGTTTCCAGCCAGCGGCCCGAAGTTGGCGTGAAACGAATACTCCCATACCTCCGTGTGGTGCGTGTTGGTAGTAGTGGTCGAGTTGTTTCGCCATCGCCGCTTCGCCCTGGTCTGAGGGTTCTCTAGATTTCTGATGAGGTGGGTTGCGTCTGTTGGCCCCTCGGTGTGGGCGGCAAGCACGTAGTCCACGATTCGCCCCACGAACTCGTAGTCGAGGCTCGTTGGGTTGCGGTCGTCGACCATCTCTCCCCACGCTGCGTGAAGCGCCTTGTCGATGAGCCTGTCCCGCTGTCTAGCGCGAAGCTCGGCCACTGCTGGCACCTCCTCTGGGGGCGCAGGGTCGGGACGTTCAGTCATCGTAAACTCTCTCCCGTGGCCTTCTCGAAAACCTTGAACGCCATCCTTCGCATCGCTTGGTACTCCGGATTTGCCGGGTCGTTAGTGTCGCCGACGTACCGTTGTGGCGGCGTCTGGAAGGCCGTCTTGTTACGCCGAAAAGATTCCTCGCCTTCCATCTTCAACGGAACCTTGGTGTTACCGAACGCCTGGCCTCGAAGCGCGTTTGTTTCAAAATACAGGAGCGCATCGAGCGCAAGCATGGCCCAATAACATTCGTCGTGCGTTGGTTTCTCTCCGTCCTTTGCGCCCTCAACGATTTCAAACAATGTGCGGTCGTTCATCATCCCTCCTGCTGCTGCGCGTGGCGGTTGAGAACGTCACGTATATCCTCACACTCCCCTTGGGTCCCGTATATACATCCCACCTTCTCAGCTAAGTGACGGACCATCCATCGCTCGTCACCGTCGTGGTCTGACGGCACAGCACGGTACGGTCCTTCGGGCGCGTCAGCGGCAAGGGCGGCTTCTAGCAGGTTGCGGAAAAAGTCGGGTAATGGACGATAGCATCGCGAGCCGGAAGTTCTTATCGTAGAGGGACCTCGATGGGAGTGCCACGATGCGCGGGAACAAGACGAATCAGTCGGCGCTGTTCAGCTATATCAGTGCGGAGGATCGGGTGCCCTCCGACCATCCGTTGCGCGCCCTGCGGGCGCTGGTGGACCCGGTGTTAGCCCGGCTCTCGCCGCAGTTGGACCGGCTGTACGCGCGGCGGGGCCGGCCGTCGATTCCCCCGGAACATTTGTTACGCGCGTTATTGCTGCAGGTGGTGTATACGATCCGGAGCGAGCGGCAGCTGATGGAGCAGCTCGATTACAACATCCTGTACCGATGGTTTGTGGGGTTGAATCTGGACGACGCGGTGTGGGTGCCGACGGTCTTTACGAAGAATCGGACGCGGCTGGTCGAGGGGGGCATCGCGGATGCGTTTCTGGCCGAAGTGTTACAGGAGGCGGAGCGGCGGGCGTTGTTGTCGAATGAGCATTTCACCGTCGACGGGACCTTGCTGGACGCGTGGGCGAGTCAGAAGAGTTTTCAGCCGAAGGCCGGCACCCGCCCGCCAACGGACGATGATCCGGGGAATCCGAGCGTGACGTTTCGCCAGGAGAAACGGACGAATGCGACGCATGCGTCGCGGACGGACCCGGAGGCGCGGTTGACGCGGAAGAGTGGGGGGCAAGGCGCGCAATTGGCGTACTTGGCGAGTGTGTTGATGGATAATCGGCACGGGCTCGTGGTGGCGACCGACGTGACGCAGCCCGGCTACGAGGCGGAGTGTGCGAGTGCGCTGGCGATGGTGGGGAGCTTACCGCCGACGGCCCGGCGTCGGACGTTGGGGGCGGACAAGGGTTATGATCGGTGCGGGTTTGTCGACACGCTGCGGGCGTTGGGCTGGACGCCCCACGTCACGCCGAACGTGCACCGCACGCGGTTGCGGAGCGCGGTGGATGGCCGGACGACGCGCCATCCCAGCTATGCGATCAGTCAACGGCAGCGCAAAAAAGTGGAAGAGATCTACGGGTGGGGCAAGACGATTGGGTTGTTACGCAAACTCCGACATCGCGGGACCCCGCGGGTCGGGTGGGTGTTTACGTTCACGGCCGCGGTCTACAATCTGATGCGGATACGCACCCTGACCCTGGCCGAAGGCAGCCCCTGATGGGGCAGTGTGGGCCGCATTCGTCACGCCGACCGCACCGCGGGGGCGGTAATAGGGGACCGCACGCTGGTACACCGTCGTGTTACCCGGACAAACGCGGCTCACCATGAATTTTTCCGCAACCTGCTAGGTTCGCGAGTCCCAGTTTGACTTTGCTTCCCTCCTCACCTAGCGGTGCGAACGTGCGCAGCAACCTTGCAGCCTCCTCTGCCGCCTCCCGTAGCGTATCGGTCATGGGCATGGCTCCAACGCGATCTCTAGCGTCTCGTCACGTTTCGACTCGAATTTTTCCTGGTGCCAGTATTCGATGACACGCAAATCGTCACAGTTCATCGTTGGCCCAGCAAGACAACATGCCGTGTTCGGCGGGTCGCCATAGTGGAGAGAACCGTCGCGGATACGATCAGCCAGGGTGGCCTTGTCGCCTTCAAGCACGGCGAAACTCTTTGAACGGGAAAAAGCCACATCGAACCGCGTCCCGCAGTTCTGGCAAGCGATCTGCACTAACGCGCACTCGTCGGCGTAGATGTTCGCTGTCTCCCTGGGGGCAAAGTCGGAGTATCGTGGTACACCGCTTTCGTCCCACCACTTCGCAGGCTCCGAAATACGGTCGCGGATGTCGCCGTAATCATGTAGCATCAAAACACCGCTTCTTTCACCAAACACATTGCCAACCCGATCCCCGCTCCGACCAACACATTCCCCTCGTACACCGTTGCCGCGAGGCCACCGGCGCCGGCACACGCGCCCAACTGGGGGATCTCGTCACCAAGAAACCGCCAGAGGTTGAAGTCGAGCCGCGCCTCGTGGCGGGCGACGAGCGTCATGGCTCCGTCCCGTTGATGCTTGAGGGAGACGACCAACGCCTCGGCTTCGTTCAACCGCGGCGTGATCAGCGCGTTCTCCACTCGCGTACTGTCCAAGGCGGTCTGTGTCGTGGCGAGTTCGTCGCGGAGCGAAGCGGATACCTCTTGCTCCAACCGTAGGAGTCTGCGCACCGGCGCGGTCAACGTGTCGATGTCGATATCCGCGCGCGCGGCGTCGCGCAACACGGTCACGGTGTCCGTGCGTTGGCTCGCCCGCTCCCGGTCAGCTTCCAGACGACGATTGTGACTGGCCAGAGCAGCGAGCCGTGTGTGGACCGTGGCGGAATCGGCTTGGAATCTTTCCAGCCGCGGCTTGAGTACTGCGTTCTCGAGCCGCAACGAATCACCGTCTTGTTCGAGCTCGTCGATCGTCCGGGCATCCAGAAGCTTCGAGATGCCCGCTAAGATCAGGACGCTGATCGTACCGAGGACGATCAAGAGCATGACATTGCGGGTCATGCGGCGACCTCTTTCACGTCCACGAACATCGGCCCGATCCGATCGATGGCAAGGTTGAGGTATTCCGGATTTAAGTCGATGTGGATGGCGTCGCGGCCGAGGCCCGTCGCGACGGCTGCGGTTGTTCCTGATCCGCCGAACGGATCGAGCACCGTATTGCCGGGTCGCGAGCCGGCTTTGATGCAGCGCGCCACGAGCTCGGGCGGGAAGGTGGCGAAGTGCGCGACAGGGAAGGGCCTCGCCTGAATCGTCCACACCGACCGCGCGTTCCGTGTATCGACAAGCCCGGACACCGCGGCAGAGAACGATTCGTTTTGTTTCGGCCGCGGGTAACGACCCGTCTTTTCTCGATGGGTTTCTCCGTCTCGCGTATCCCATCCCGCCGGCGTCTTGGCCTTCGGGTTCACACCATTCCCACGCGAGTGCGCGTTGCCCGTCACCGGCTCCTTGATCGCGTTGGCATCGTAGAAATATCGATCGCTCTTGGAGAGGAGGAACACATACTCGTGGGCGCGCGTCGGGCGATCGCTCACGCTCTCCGGCATCGGCGTGGGTTTGTGCCACACTACGTCCGAGCGCACCCACCACCCGTCGGCCTGTAGCGCGAGCGCTAGACGGGCCGGCATCATCACGAGGTCTTTAGGTTTGAGATCAACACCCCTTTTGTCGCGGGTTCGCCCACTGTGCCGGTAACGATGAAGGCCCGCATGTTTCCCATCGGATCCGCCGCGAGGCCCTGCATACGAATCACCCATGTTCAACCAGAGCACACCGTCAGCGGCCAGGGCGCGCCGCACCGCACCAAACACGGCCACCATCGTGTCGAGATATTCCTCCGGGGAGTCTTCGAGCCCCAGCTGGCCGGGGACGTCGTAATCCCGCAGGCCCCAGTAGGGCGGGGACGTGACACAACACTGCACGGATTCGTCGGGTAGCGTCCGTAGCACCTCAAGCGCGTTGCCCACGTATAGTATGGCCCGGCTCACTTGGCCCCCACCAGCCGCAAGGCTTGCTTACTCACTGAGGCCGCCGCCTCGTCGTAGGGTGTCACCCATACCTCGACGCGAGGGTGCGCACGATCCAAGATCCACTCGGTGTGCTTCGCTTTGATCTGTCGATCGTTCTCGTACAGCACGCCCTGCAGCGCATCTTCCAAGCACTTCTCCCTGTTCATCAAATCCCCGCGCATGTTCTCCCGATACCACACCATGTGAAAGACGACCTGCACGCCTGTCGCGTACGGCGTAAAACCGGTGAGAAGCGCGATAACCTGCACGGTATGGCAATAATCTTTGGCTTCCGTCGTCTTGTAGATCGTACCGATCCACGTCGTCTTGCTGCGGTTGTACAGCGCCCGGGGTTTCCAGTAGTGGTTCGACGTCGGGGGAACGGGCAGCACGAGAGCGTTGCTCATGCGACCGCCTTCGTGGTGGACACCGAACCCGTCGGGAGCAATTGCTTGCGGTTGTCGACGGGTCCCGTGCGCGGCCCTGCATACCCGACGCCGGCATCGTAGTGGATCTGGTGCTCGTGAAAGATTTGGGGCCGCTTGCCATTCATGTCCTCCGCGCCCTCAACGGTCGCGTTGCACACTGGACAGGGTTCGCTCGCCCAATCACCGCGACTCTGCCAGCGTTGATATCGCTCACGCAATGGGAGACTCGAGGTCGACCGAGGGTTGTCGCGGCGGTGTTGATCCGCCGCCTCAAGCAGTTGCGTTGGCCGCGGCCAATAGCGGCCGGTCTTGATGTAGACCGCGATCGCGCCCTGGAACTCGATCTCGTCCATATCATCGAGGGCTTTGCGGTACACCCCCGCCAACCGCATGAGGTCGGACTTGTCGTTCGGCGGCCTGAATACCATCGCGAGCTCGCGGAGCCCGCTCAACACGTCAAACTCGGTCATCATCTGGCAGCTTCCCGTTCTTTGGCGTCCGCGATCGCTTTGTCAAACGCTTCGAGGGTGCTCTCCCCGCCACCGCGTTGGGTGCTGATCCCGTCGGTGAGTTGGCGCATCGCGTCGGCCGTGTAGGTCCGGAGGGAACGCGCCGTCGGTCGCACGCCGTTGGTGCGGAGGTCCGTGAGGGCGAGGCTCAACCCCGCCGGTGTGGGGTGCGGTTTAATGTTGCGCTCGCCGGCGAGGATCATCCGGCATTCACCGACAACCGCTTCCGGGGATTGATTGGCTCGAAGGATGCTGGCGAACACCTCGCGACCTTCGGGGGTTAATTGTGAAACGAGATCCTCGCGCGCGGTGGTGGTAGTAGTACGTAACGTTCCGTTACGTACCGTAGGTGCGGACGTCCTGCGGACGGTTTTCTTTTCACGCTCCCGGTCTAACCGTTTGCGTTCACGGTCTTTAGCCCGCCTGTCTGCAAGCTTTCCTTGATGTTCATCCCAATCATGGAGGACGATCCGTACATTTTGACCACTTTGTAGGTCTTTATCGGCCCAACCCGCGTCCACAAGTACTGTCCGAATGTCATATCGGACGTCCTGCGGACGTCCTGCGGACACTTCGGGTAACCAATCGATCCGTCGATGGAGCGCGGCGAGCTCTATTTCGGTGAGGTCGCCGTCCACATGATGCCGCGCGGCATACCCCCACACGGCCACCAGAAGGCCGAAGGCGGTCGTCCGATCGGCGCCGAGGAGGCGCGCCAGGCGATAGGTTTTGGGGTGGTCGATCACGTCGTCATCTACTCGTATCCAAGTCACGTCGCCTCATAGACCGCTGCTTGATAGCCTTTGCCTGTTCGGTATGTATCGCCAGTCAGGCGCACCGTGCCCCGATCGAGCATTTTCGAGAGCCGACGCGCAGAGGTGGGGTGATCCCAGCCCAAGACGTAGTCGATCTGCCAGTAGTTCATTGGTCCGTGCGCGCGAAGCGCGGTGACGATGTGCGCCCCAGCCTCATGTTGCCGGATACCGTTTCTTCTACCCGTTGGTCAACTAGTTGTTGAATTGCATTCAAGTCCATGTCTCTCTCCGTAGAAGGGAATGACGGGGGCGGTGACAAAGGTAGTGTCCCTAAATTTGTGTAGAAGCTGAAGTCTGATTCAGAGGTGAGAGACACGGACCTCTGGACGGGGTGGAAGAAAAAGAGGAAGCTCCTCGGGAGAAGTAACAACCCGAGAATCCGATCGCTGTGAACGCAGTGATCAAGAAAAGGAGCTTCCTCTATGCAGGACGTTGGCGAAATGGTACCGGTGGCGCAAGAGGCCGTGCGTCAGGATTTGCGAGCGATGTTCCGCGGTGCGATCCGGGCGAGTCTGGAGCTGTTCTTGGAAGCGGAGTTGGAAGCGTTGGTGGGAGCGGAGTGGTACGCGCGCGTCGCGGGCCGTCGCGATCGCCGCAATGGCGCGTACACCCGCCGCTTGTTGACGAGCCTCGGCCAGATCGACGTGACGGTGCCGCGCTCACGGGAGAGTGGATCCACGGGCGAGGTGCTGGGCCGCTACCAGCGTCGGACGGCGGAGATCGACGACCTCTTGGCCAGTGCGTACGTGAACGGTGTGTCGCACCGAAAGGCGGGCGAGCTCACGGAGGCGTTGCTCGGAGAGCGGGTGTCGCGCTCGACCGTCAGCCGGGTGGCCAAGCGGCTGGATGCCGAGGTGGAGGCGCTGCAGCGGGCACCGATCGATGGCGAGCATCCCTATCTGTACCTGGACGCCACGTTTGTGGACGCGCGGTGGGCGCGAAAGGTCGAAAACGTCTCGGCGCTGGTGGCGTATGCCGTGGGACCGGATGGTCACCGGCAGCTGCTCGGCGTGTCGGTGGCGGCAGAGGAGTCGGAGGCGAGTTGGTCCGAGTTGTTGCAGCAGCTGACCGACCGCGGCCTCACGGGGGTGCAGTTAGTGATTGCGGATCAGCACGCGGGCCTGGCGGCCGCCGTGCGACGGTGGCTTCCGGAGGCCAAGCGGCAACGCTGTACGGTGCACCTGCAACGGAACGTGTTGACGAAAGCCCCGCAGCGGCTGCGGAAACGCCTCGCCCGCGAGGTGGCCAGCGTGTTTCGGGCTTCGAGTCTGGGCGATGCGCGGAAGCAGCTAGCTCGGCTGCAGACCCGGTGGAGCAAGCAACTCCCCGAAGCCATGGCCTGTCTGACGAGCGGGTTTGCGGGGGCGACCACGTTCTATGCGTTTCCGCCGTCGCACTGGAAGAAGCTTCGCACGACGAACGGGCTCGAGCGGTTGCACGGCGAAATCAAACGGCGCACCAAGGCGGTCGGTGCGTTTCCCGATCGGGCGAGCGCATTGCGATTGATCACTGCGGTGGCGTTGAAGGTGACTACAATCTGGGGTGAGCGGCGGTATGTCGACGTGTCGTTACTCGAGAACCAGGAGGTGCATCAAGCAGCGTGATGAACGTGCCGAGGAGCTTGCTCAAATACTTTTACACACAACTCGGGACTTGACCGTGACAAACCTCACGTCCTCGCAGAGAGGTGACCGTGTTTCGTCACTGGAGTCATACCCCGCTTACCACCGCCTCCCGTCACTTGTGTTGCACGCCAACCAGTTCGCCGCGTTGGGCTTCCTCCGCCGAGACGCCGCGCACTGTGCCCACGTCTATCATTCGGTCAAGCAAGCACAACGCGCTGTGTTGTAGGTGGGAGACCGTTGGGTGTAGCGCAGCCCACGCCGCATCCCCCGCCGCACCCCTCGCCGCATCCCTCACCGCCGCCCTCGCCGCCGCCCTCGCCGCCGCCCTCGCCGCACCCCACGCCGCAGCCCTCGCCGCACCCCACGCCGCATCCCACGCCGCATCCCACGCCGCAGCCCTCGCCGCAGCCCTCGCCGCAGCCGCGTCACGGCGGCAACCATCTAAGACTGACTGTACCGCAACCGCTATTTCACTTGAGGTTAACGCCGGGAGGGAACGTAGCCGCCGTGCCTGTTTGGTCAGCCCGGCGAGTTCTAGCCATGCGGGCGCTTGTACGCGGACAAGCCAGTCAGTGGCCAACCATGCCCTCGTTTCTTCGTCGGCCGCGTTTGTTCGCGTGTGCAGCACCCTATACAACACGGGTCGCAACAACCGATTGCGGTCCTGGGAGTTCAGACAATCATTCCATTGACGTACAAATGCACCGATAACGGGCGAGACACATTCTGGGTGGTCGCTGTGGGGTTCCCCTGCAAGAAACGCCGCCGCCTCCATCGCACACATACCTTCGTCGCGGTGGTCGTGTGCCCCACTTTTTAAGTGTAGGGTCATCTTTTATTTCTCCTTATGTGGGGGACGCGGCCTCTCGCGTTCAATGGAGCCAGTCGTTTGTTCGTGGCCTCCTTGACCAACCGCGCCCCCCGTTTTACCATGGGAGTCCGTCATCCTCGTCGTCCTTGAGTGCTTCCGGCACGTCGTCGTAACCACCAACCGGTGCGTGTCAGCGCCGCGGCCGGCCTTCCGGCCGCAGCTCGTACAGCCCGCCGGGCCACCTTTGCGGTCTCGGGGTCCGTGGTCCGCGCCAAGAGCGTGAAGAGATCAGGCTGGGCGATCACGCGGCCGGCTCCCGTTCGTGACCGCACAGCGGACACTGCGTCAGATGGTCGGGGTCATACAACACCTCGGTGCCGCGAGAGGTGTTGGGCAGCCGCCGGATGTAGCCCTTGCATACGGAATTCCCGCTGGTCGCCTTGAGAACATCATCGTTCCCCCCGAGGACGCTGTTCACGTCGCGGCAGGAATAACACGGGCTCGCATCAGCAAGCTGCCAGAGCTCCGCATCGGACACGGTGGAGTGCTGAGGACGGCGTGGCGTTTGGAACTTGAGACGCCTGCGCAGGTGCGACGCGTCGAGCTTGGCAGGATCGATGCTGTTGAAGTCGTCTACGTTGGCGGTTCCTACAACGGGCTAGCGCGCCCGAGAAAACCATACGTCGGCGTCGCAGCAGTCAATGGACGTCAGCAGATTACCTTTGATTATGTAAGAAACATTGCCTCCGATGCTCCAATCCCGCGCCAGCTGCTTTACGGACAATCCCACGCACTCGTTCGTCAGGGTAGCGCGCTGGAGCTTGAACACATTACACCTGTGGAAGAGATTCCACTTGCGGGAAAGGGGAGGTAAAATGAACCACGAACGAAAGATAATGACGGCGTCGTGCTTACTCGGTGCCAGCATGTTCCTGGCAGGATGTATATTCGGGCCCGGTCCTGGTGGTGACGATAACCCCAAACCATGCAAGGCTGTGGACGACCACAATTGGGGTGCCAATATCATGACCGTGGTAAATCTTCCAGTCTGCCCACAGCAGCTGACGAGCCACGGGCAGAACAGGACGTACTCGCTCCAACTCAAAGGGTCGGTCTCCCAGTTCCTTCCTGCCACCAGCATAAAAGTTACGAGGAACTTCGTGAAGAACCAAGAAGGGAACACCGTCGCTTCGTTGATTGAGAATATCTGGGTACAGGACTTTCACCCTGATACCGCTTCAAACCAGCCGGGGCGTTCGTATCCCGCGGGTAGTGCAGAGGCCATGACAGGCGCTGATACGCTCCTCATAGAATCGGAAACCGTGAGCGCAGGTCTACTGAAAGCTCACATGGACATGCAATACGAACATCCGCCGAACGTGTCGATGTCGGGCCCGACGTTCGTTTATCCGTACGGGTACGTCACCATTAACACGAGTGTGTCACAATATCAGTCGCCGCTGACCTACTCATGGAAGCGAAACGGGTCGCCGATTGCGGGGACTGGGAGTTCGATCACCAACTGGGTGGGGGGCGAAGGTCTATATTGGTACGAGGTCACCGTTACCGATGCAGAAGGTGATTGGAAGACGAAATCGCATTCCGTCGACGTCTTGCCCTGTCCGCTATTTTGTTGAAAAGACAGAAAGGTGACGTGACCACAATTGAAGGGCAGGTGGATCGGGTGATCCGATGTAAATGCCCGGTGTTAGGGATCCCCGCAGCCTGCGGCTTGCGGGGATCTCAACTATTATCCTACCAGGGAGGTCACGAAAATTTCTCGAATGCGGAAATTACAATGTCTCCTAAAGATTGTAAACCGCTGGCCAGTGGGACCTTTGGCCGGTGCCTTTGTGCTTTCGAGTGCGCTGCCGGGGAGCACTAGTGGACAACATACTGAACGGAGACTTGTCGCCGACACCATTGCGGAACCGGCCGCAGCGGTGCCATGGTCGCGAATGTCGATTGGCGTGTGGAGCGGGTTGTCACTAAGCTCCAGGGGACCTGTGGGACTGGTAAGCGGACGAAAGATGCTGTTACTTGCTTTCACGTTCAGACGTACTTTGGTCCACACCCGGCGAGTTGCCCTAGCATACACCATCGATCTGATTCCTGTGGCCTTGGTTACAAATAATCTCGATGCTGACATTCAAAGCATACCAGGCGGATCCGGCTTCACGGTGGGACACGGCGACACTCTACGGGCGTATGGGTTCGGTGTCTCGCCCATTGGGTTGCGCTTTCATCCCTGGCAAACAGACAGATTCAGGGTAGGCACGGGGTTTTCCGTGGGGTTCTTGACATTCGATCAAGCTGTCCCCTTTCGCAACACCCGAAAATTCAACATCACGGGAGAGATCTTCATCGACGTCGAGCTGACCCTGGACGGGCGCTGGGCCATCCTTGGCGGATACAAGGTGCATCACTTGTCAAATGCTGGAACCGTGGAGCATAATCCGGGACTCGACGCGAATATATTCTTCGTAGGGGTCACACGTGCCACGGAATGGTAGCGAGCATGTCGACTTTGGTGGACGTCGCAACGCTGTGACAAAGCCGTATTGGCGTTCGACTGTGCGTAGTTGGACGTGGTATTTAGTTTCCGCGAGTGCTGCCTCGACCGCTTCATGTTGGGATGCAACGCAGCCGATCTCCCAAAGCCCTAAAGTAGAATTGGTTGAATTGGGAACGCTGGGATTGCCAGCTGGGGAGGCATTTGCCATCAACGATAGCGGGGACGTAGCCGGACAGGGCAGCACAGATCTTGGCGAGACACATGCTTTCCGTTGGAGCCGTGGACTGATGACAGACCTAGGCGAGCTTGGCGGGAGGGTTAGTACGGCGTTCGCCATGAACGACCACGGTGATATCGTCGGGTTTAGCAAAGTTAAATCTGGCGAGGACCATGCTGTTCTCTGGTCTCCCAAGCGTGTCTTTGACCTCGGAACCTTTGGTGGAGTTTCGAGCCATGCCCGAGGCATCAACAATCGGGGGCAGGTCATCGGTTCGTTCGTTACTAGCGCTGGACATCAGCGTGCGTTCGTCTGGGAAGATGGTTCTGGCCGCACCCTCGGAACCCTCGGTGGGGACATGGGTAGCGCTCTAGCGATCAACGAGACAGGCCAGATAGTCGGCGTAAGCACCACCACCGATGGTCGGCACCGGGCCTTCATTTGGTCACAAGATACGATTCAGGATCTCGGAGCATTCGGTGGAGGAGAAAGTTTGGCCAGGGCACTGAATGATCGGAGGCAAGTGGTGGGCGGCAGTACTGTCACTGCTAATGGACACTGTTTCGACGCCCCTGACCTTCACGATTGCCACGCCTTTTTGTGGAGTGCCGGAGTCCTGACGGACTTGCAGACGCTGGGTGGAAGCTTCAGTATGGCGTTGGATGTAAACGAAAGAGGTCAGGCCGTCGGGGTAAGCACCACGGAGTCGGGTGCGTATCATGCGGTTCTCTGGTCGGATGGCGAGATAGTTGACTTGGGCACGTTGGGCGGAAACTCGAGCAATGCTGTAGCGATTAATAACGAAGGGTACGTAATCGGATCAAGCGAGACTGAGTCTGGTGATGAACATGCGTTCTTGTGGATGGACGGGGCCATGCACGACCTCGGCACGAGTGCTATGTCACGAAGAAGCGAGGCACGAGCATTGAACGTGCGGATGGAGATCGTCGGCAGCAGTGGGATACCTGTCCTATGGAAGATCAGTAGATGACCGCGACTCAATGATACCACCAGCCGCCGAAAGTTCATGCGGAATAATGGCCGCATCTCGACGGGTATCGGTCTTTGATCTCTCGGAGGACTTGATTTCGATCCATTCTCTGTGCGCCGCATCGATGCTTGCGTTTGTGTGAGGCGTAGTTGCCGAAACCAAGGTTGTCACGGAATTTCCGACCTTCATGCCTTCGGGCTCCGGATTCGAGCCGCAGATCATGCAGTACGATTTGCATGATTGGGACGTTGAGGAAACTACGACGTTACGGTTTGTCAAATCGGGGACAATCGGTTCCATCGGTGGTGCGGAACCGTGGTCAATCATCGGGAGTCCTTAGTTCGACGCGAGCGCGTATGGACGAGGCTCGTCGGGGACGGTGGTTCTGGGCGATGCCGGCAATCCGGAAGTCTCCATACGTGGCGCGGAGAATGACGAAGATCAAATGACGGTCTCGGTCACGGAAGATCCGGGGTGCCCCTTTATTTGCGAATAAGTGTGGATGTGGGGTGGGGGCGACTCCCACCCCACCCCTCATCTAAGACCGGGAGGCTGCTAATGCGAACCTCTTTTCTCGTCCTCGCACTTGATCTAGCCCCCTGAAACGAGACCGAGTCCAGTGTTAGAATCTGGTCGGGTCGAGACAGGAGGAGATCACGATGGCAGCGCGGAAGAATTTTTCAACAGGACAGATCATCAACGCCCTACGGAAGGCTTGCTCTGTCCCCCAATTCATGACACACTATTGATTTGGAATCTGTGCCTCTTTCGGTGTTTGTTCCCGCCGATACTGTCTTGGCGATCGCTGCCCGAGCCCTGAGTGTGGCGCATGTTCGTTGTAATCATCGATCCATCCCGACACTTGCCGTAGGACCGTCTCGGCACTTGAGCAATCCGCTCCGTCCACGTAGTCCCGCTTCAGCGTATTGACAAACGCTTCACTCATTCCGTTCGATTGCGGGCTGTAGGCCGGTGTCGTAATCGGCTCGAGATGGAGCCGCTCCGCTTCCTACTCGGTACTCAACGCCGTATAGATACTGCCATTATCACTCAGCCACTGAATGGCCTCAGACGGACGATCAGGGCCAAACCGGTGGCGCACTGAGCGGCGCATCAACTCCTGGATATCCTCCGCCACCAAAGGCCGGGCCGCAGCGACATGCGCCACGACCTCTCGATCGTGGCAGTCGAGCGCAAATGCCACATGCACGACCTCGGCGTTCCAGCATCCAATGACCAAGGCGTCACTACACCATCGCTCGTTGACCCGATCGCGAATGATCCGACCCCGGTGCGCCCGACCGCGCCGACGATCCACTACAGGAAGGCACAGCCCATGTATCTGCATCACCCGCCGGATGCGCTTGCGATTGTATCGCGTCCCGAAACACCGATTCACCCGCGCCGTGACCCGACGATGGCCATACGTCGCTCGGGATCGCAGTACCACCCGGATCTGTCCTAATACCAATTCGTCGTCCGCTCGCCGGTACCGCGGTCCTCTGACGGCCTGACGCCGATACGCCGTGCTCCGGCTAATCCCCAGCACTCGACACATCACCGCCACCGGATGATCGCTCACGGCTTGGACACGCCGTAGTAACTCGGTCTTTTTTTTATCTCGTCCTGAGCAGCTCGGAGAATCTCGTTCTCCATAGTCTTGCGACCCAGGGCGCGCTCCAATTCCTTGATCCGCTGCTCCGCTTCCTTTAACCGGTACGCCGGCACCACCTCGCCGTTGGCCGAGACCGCCGCATCTCCCCCCTTCTCGCTCAAATGCTTCCACCGCCGAACCAACGACGGCGAGACCTCCAACTCGCGACTCAACTCGGCGATCGTTTTCTCTCCCCGAAGCACACGACCAACCTGGGCACGCTTGAATTCAGCCGTGAACAACCGCTTCCCGTTTGCTGCTCTGCGATATCCTTCCACCTTGCCCCCCTTCAAGTGAACAATGTATCTGTCTACTCGAATTGGGGAACAGAGCAGAAGCTACATCGCAACGCAGGGCCCGCAACCGGAAAAGCTGACATGGCGCTGTGACGGGGATCGTGTCGAACTAGCAATCACCGCAGTGGAGACACCATTCGAGGAGGCTTCCCTGGTTGTCCGGTTCGCCACACTCGGTCGAGCGGCCTCCTCGGCTCAGGATTCATTCGAGACCATATGGAGCCGTGGAGCTGCCGAAATCTTGGCCAGCCCTGCAGACGTGGGCCGTTTCACCGTCAAATCGCTAGGGGCAAACACCCTAACTGCCTGGATTGAGAACGATGAACCCCTAGAATTCGGCTTACGTGGTTTCCCTATGGCTTTGCGGCGACTGTCATGTTTGCGGGGGTTATTGAGATTAGACCACTCGCGTCCACAGACGACCATGGCACCTCAGAGTGGGACCCAAATCGTTACTGGCACCGGATATCGGTATCCCAAGACGATTTCGAGATCGTTGATGTGACTATGCGCGTAACGGAACGGAATCAGCTCTGGTGGCGACACGCATGGCGACTGACGATTCGCAACACGGGCAGAAAAACGCTCGTTCTAGATGCGACGATCGAATTTCAAGACGCTGATGGTTTTGTAATCGACACAGACGACGAGTACGGGCTTCGGGTGCCGGTCGGGAACCAGGAGACGTTTACTGGGTCGGCTCTCGTCAATCTTCCAAGTGCGCGCAATGTGAGAAGAATAAACGCCAAGGTTCGAAAAACCCGCTGACACACACCTTCCTTGCAGAGCACCACCTAGCAGGTTGCGGAAAAATTCATGGTGGGCCGCGTTTGTCCGGGTAACACGACGGTGTACCAGCGTGCGGTCCCCTATTACCGCCCCCGCGGTGCGGTCGGCGTGACGAATGCGGCCCACACTGCCCCATCAGGGGCTGCCTCCGGCCAGGGTCAGGGTGCGTATCCGCATCAGATTGTAGACCGCGGCCGTAAACGTAAACACCCACCCGACCCGCGGGGTCCCGCGATGTCGGAGTTTGCGTAACAACCCAATCGTCTTGCCCCACCCGTAGATCTCTTCCACTTTTTTGCGCTGCCGTTGACTGATCGCATAGCTGGGATGGCGCGTCGTCCGGCCATCCACCGCGCTCCGCAACCGCGTGCGGTGCACGTTCGGCGTGACGTGGGGCGTCCAGCCCAACGCCCGCAGCGTGTCGACAAACCCGCACCGATCATAACCCTTGTCCGCCCCCAACGTCCGACGCCGGGCCGTCGGCGGTAAGCTCCCCACCATCGCCAGCGCACTCGCACACTCCGCCTCGTAGCCGGGCTGCGTCACGTCGGTCGCCACCACGAGCCCGTGCCGATTATCCATCAACACACTCGCCAAGTACGCCAATTGCGCGCCTTGCCCCCCACTCTTCCGCGTCAACCGCGCCTCCGGGTCCGTCCGCGACGCATGCGTCGCATTCGTCCGTTTCTCCTGGCGAAACGTCACGCTCGGATTCCCCGGATCATCGTCCGTTGGCGGGCGGGTGCCGGCCTTCGGCTGAAAACTCTTCTGACTCGCCCACGCGTCCAGCAAGGTCCCGTCGACGGTGAAATGCTCATTCGACAACAACGCCCGCCGCTCCGCCTCCTGTAACACTTCGGCCAGAAACGCATCCGCGATGCCCCCCTCGACCAGCCGCGTCCGATTCTTCGTAAAGACCGTCGGCACCCACACCGCGTCGTCCAGATTCAACCCCACAAACCATCGGTACAGGATGTTGTAATCGAGCTGCTCCATCAGCTGCCGCTCGCTCCGGATCGTATACACCACCTGCAGCAATAACGCGCGTAACAAATGTTCCGGGGGAATCGACGGCCGGCCCCGCCGCGCGTACAGCCGGTCCAACTGCGGCGAGAGCCGGGCTAACACCGGGTCCACCAGCGCCCGCAGGGCGCGCAACGGATGGTCGGAGGGCACCCGATCCTCCGCACTGATATAGCTGAACAGCGCCGACTGATTCGTCTTGTTCCCGCGCATCGTGGCACTCCCATCGAGGTCCCTCTACGATAAGAACTTCCGGCTCGCGATGCTATCGTCCATTACCCGACTTTTTCCGCAACCTGTTAATTGGTACTGCCGCACCGGCCGGCTCCGCACATACCGGGTAACCGCCTTCTCGGCCGTGAGCTGGCGGAAGTACTCGTCCTCGATGTGCACCGGGAAATGGACGTACCCCGGAGCGGACGTCGTGAGTTTCAGCCGGGCGTATAGTAGGTCCTTGAGCGCCTCCGTGCCCGTCGTCCACAGCTTCCCTTTCGCTTTGCTTTTCGTGCTCGGTGTCTGGAGCGCGGCCGCGCCCGGGACGTTGGCCCCTCGCATGGCCATCACCCCCCGGGAAAAGCGAGCCGCACAGTATTGATGGACCTCAAGGGTATGATGCCCCCCCGCGTCGACACCCATGGCGCGGAGATGGAGGTCGGCTCCGGAGGCGTGCTTCCACGGACGATCGAGCACCACGTCCAACTGCCGCCACACCTCGTCGTGGTGTGGGTCGCCAAAAAGCACTTGGTGGTCAATCAGCCACTGCTCCTCTCCCTTTCCCCATCCCCACACACTGACCTCGAGGCGATCGCCCTGCACGTCCGTTCCTGCGGTCAGTAACCCCACGCCGGCCGGCACGTCGGCGAGATACCGCTCGCGCCGTGCCAGGAGTCCCGTGTGGTCGATTTGTTCGCCGGCGGGCCCCTCCCATGTCTCCCCGAGCACGGTGTTGACGAACACTTGCAGGAGTTCGTTGTTGCCCTGGGCGTTGAGCCACTCCTCGACCAAGCGTTCCCACGTGGTAAAGGGTGAATACGCCGCCCAGAGGTGAAAGCCGATAATCCGCCGGCCCGCATGGGAGGCCCGCCACTCCCCACGGCGGAGCATCCATTGCTTCTGGTGTTCCTCGATCGGTTTCCCGCATCCTGCCTCGAGTTCGCCCTCGTTGGAAATCTCCCCGCAGGTGTACTGCACCGTCGCCGGGTCATTGTCCACCCAGCGCAGGTTGCGCCAGTGCAACACCTGCATGTGGCCGCAGAAGGGGCAGGGGACGAAATACCGACGCTGATCGGAGAGGGTGAAGTCGTGCTCGATGCGCGACTGCCCCTTGATGGTCGGGGTGGAGTTCTCGTAGATCAGCCGGTCGTCGTAGTTCTGGGTGCGTTTGACGGCCAGGGTGACCGGGTCACCTTCCGCATTGGTCGAACTCCCGCGCGCCACCCGCCCGTAACCGTCGACCTCTTCCAAGAACACCCGTTGAATGTCGCGCCGTCGAAAACCCGAGGCGCTGTTCGATCCCACCATGACCAAGAATCCCCCGGGGAACGACTTCTTGAGGATGGTGTTGCGGGAATCTCGCCGGCCCGTTTCAGGGTAATAGGTCTCCCGGAGGACGGGCGTGTCGTCGATCATGGGCTTCAACTGTTCTTTCGAAAATCCTTCGGCGTCTTCCTTGGTAGGCTGGACCACGAGCATCTGGGACGGGACTTCATGGGTATAGAACCCGATCACATTACATCCGGCCTGGGTCCCACCCACCCGGGCGGACTTCATGAACACCACACGTTTGTCGCCGACGCTTTGGTCGGTACAGACGTTCATGATCTCGCGCAGGTAGGGCGCGCGATCGGTGCGCCAGGGACCGGGCTCCGGGTTGCCGGGGCTGATCACGCGGTACTTATCGGCCCACTCGCTCCCGGTTAGATCCTCCGGCGGGGCAAAGATCGCCTGGGCGTGCTCGCGAAATCGGTCACTGACCTCCGCGGGACCAGTGAGGTTCTCCAGCGCCACACTCACGCAGCCTCGTCTTCCTCGCCCATGCGATGGAACGCGTCGAACAATTCGGTGATCAGGTGTCGGACGGCGTTGCGCGCAGCCGTCACGGTCTTGAGTCCAACAAAGTCCCGAGCATGGCGAGAGGGTGCACCCAAGCCGTACGCCCGCATCCGACCGAACCCCGTCGTGATCACTTCGTCCATCTCCTCGACCGTGCCAAGCTCACCGCGCCGCTCCATCACGTCGAGTTCGGCCAATTCCGCCTCGGCCGCCATCTTCCGCGCCCGGGCTTCCTCGAACGTCTTGGGGTGCCGGAGGTCCTCGGCCTCTTTCCGGTCTTCCTCCCGTCGCCACGCGATGCACTGGGGCAAGTCGTACTTGGAGGACCGGCTGGCGCCCTCTCGCGGCATACCGGCTTTGGTCCACCGCTGAATCGTTCGCACGTCAACGCGGAATAATTTGGCCAACGCTGTTTGCGTGACCCGCGCGTTGCGCGATGTCGCCTGGGTCGATCTCTTTGTTACCATAAACAGCCTTCCCGAACACACGACACGACATAGACTTGCGCACATGCCGTATATAGTGATCGTCTGTGCTCGTGCGTTACCCTCACGGCTTCAAGCGCCAGAAGTACCTTTTTTCTCTTGCAACACGTATGCCCATGGTGCGCTGTGTGGCAGTCGGCACAAAGCCGTGCAACGCCCAGGGGATACTCGTAATCCTCGTGGTGTCCGTGCGGTCGATGCCTTGGTGGCACCGCACCGCACCGCGAACAACACTTCGGCTTGACGATCCTCCCAAGGAACAATCCATGGGCCACCTTCTTTCGTGCGCGGATCTCGTCCATTCCTGGTACATGGAGATCGGGACGGTACGTCAGGGACCGCAGCGACCCCTAAACCTCTCCTTGAAACCGCGCGTGCGTTGGTGACTGTCCGACCCAATACGGTCCATCCGCAACGACCTGCGGTAACACCACCCATCGCAACAACACCACCCATCGCAACATGCCGGTGACCGATGTGGGTGCCGTAGCAAGGCGTTGACGCTCAGCGCGGCAACTCGACAGGCTTCTTCCGTGATATGCGTTGAGCGTACTGACCTCGTCGCGCATATACGGGCGATGGTGGCTTCGTGTACCTCCAACGCTTCGAGCAGCTGCACGTACACCCTGTTCATCTCGTTCAGTTCATCGAGGATCTCGCGTCCGCGTGCCTGCGCTTCCTCGGCTTGCTGGATCAGCGCACCGACGCTGCCGGTCTTGGGTTCTGGTTTCGTCTGTGTTGTTGTCATACTCGTCCTATCTCCTTGCCGTTCTCAGGGCGCGCGCGAATTCCGTCTTGAAGTGACCCGGGAACACGCGAGGAACGACCTTCTTGGCGTTCGCGATAAAGCGCAGACTCTTAGGGATTTCTACTGATGGGCGCAACGAATATAGAAGTCGGATGTTTAAGTCCCGCACTCGACGCGTCTTCACCGAACTAGCAAGACGGCGGCCCGCTTTCTTGGCGCCGACCCGTTGGTAGATGCCAACACCAGGGATCAGGAACGTCCGGCGCTTCCCCCGTAGGGAACGCCCAACTTTACGGAATGCAAACGATCGTGGCCGATCTCGCTTGCGGATGATGCTTTGTCGACTCTTCCGCACGGCGATTGGCACGGCCACCGAACCGCCCGCCCGGCGCGATCGCTTGGTCCCGCCTTCCTCGAATTTGACCAAGATGTCCGCACGGCGCTGACCACCGGGCGGGTCAATGCTGACCGTTGCCTCGAGACGCCGTTTGTTGGCGAACGGTTTGATCTTGACGGACCGAAGAACGAAGTTCCTGCGCCGAACGGTGAACACGTTCTGCATGTGGTTACGCTGGAACTTCTGAAAATCTTTGGCGCTCGCATTGATGGTCCGAGCCATCGCAAACGGCAACTGGCGAGCGGTGCCGTCCAGCGTGGCGGCGACAATGTCGATGTTCGACGACACACCGAGTGCGAAGCCCATCGCGTCCCCTCAATTCTCATCAACTGTTCAACCGCATCCTGGTTCGCAATCCAGATGGCATTCCGCGGACAACGCTCCACAGCAGCGGAACCAGGGGTAAACGTCGATCCGGTAGATACAGCACCGGCCGGACAAGTCCGCATGATGGACACTCGGCCTCCCCGAAACGCTCCACATCGGGATACGCTGGCATGTCCTTCACGCTGATGCCGCCGGCGGTATACCAGATTACGGTCTTCATGGCCTGGTCGAGCTCGCGCTCGCGGGGGTTCGGCGTGACGGTCTTGCCGTGAACCATCCGCATTGCCGCCCGTTGGGCTTCCGTGGCGTGCCCTCTCCGGGTGTCCTGGTAGAGAGCGGTGGTCACGCGACCGGCCCTCCGTCGCTCCATTGCCCGGTCGCACCGCTCGGTAATTCCAACTGTCCCGTATCCCAGAGGTTCCAGGCCGCCCGCTCTACTATAGCACATGCGGTGGTCGTAGTTGAGTAGAAAGACGCGACAGAGGCAGTGCCACCACACGCGGAGAGCGAAGCGGCGTCTCACGCTATTCTCGCAAACTCGATGCGCGTCACCACCTCGTTCTGTGATGCGATGCGGTGTACCCCGAAAATGGTCGATGAATTGCTCAGGAGTGAAATCGGGGAAGCCTTCGCGTACAACATCGCTCGGCGTGATGACACAGAGCCGCTCCCGCCTGACGTCCACCACACGGATCGGACCGAAGATCCGAGCCCGCTCACCCTTGCGCAGCCCCATGCACTTGTTGACCGCGAGCAGCTCGGCTCCTGGAGCCAACGTCTTCCATCCGAGCCGACGGGTGACGTCCTTCGAGCCATCGAGGAACGCGGTCTCAGTCAAAGCGAAGCTGATGCGCCTCATGCCGCCACCTCTTTCACGTCACACAGGAACGGCCCGATCCGATCAATGGCGAGGTTGAGATATTCGGGATTGAGATCGATGTGGATGGCGTTGCGGCCGAGGCCCGTGGCGACAGCTGCGGTCGTTCCGGATCCGAACGCCGTGACCATATCCTCGACGTACAGCCATGGAGTGGGTTCAAGTCCCAGCTGGCCATCAACCCCGTAATCTCGCAGGCCCCAGTACGGCGGAGACGTACAGCACATTTGCACCGATTCATCGGGTAGCGTCCGCAACACCTCGAGCGCGTCACCCACGTAGAGCGTGGCCCGGCTCACGCCGCCCTCTGAGGATGGCCGGGTATCGGATCCGGTTGTGGAGAGACGACTGATCGACCGTGTAACAAACCGTGTAACACAAACGCAGAAACCAGCCGAAACGCCCAAAAGGCCCTTATAAAAGGAAAGGGCAGGGGATTGGAAACCGCGGTATTTACGGGGGTTCTGCGGAACCGTCGGCTATGGCCGTCGGACTGAGGAGACCTTAAAATCCCTTGGGGGAAACCCCGTGCGGGTTCGAATCCCGCCCTGGGCATCTGGTTGTTGCACATCGCGTTAGGTGCCCTCACGTCAACAAGATCAACGCACCGATCTTCGTCGGGCGGGGACAACCTCGGGGACAATACGGGGACGCAAAAAACCCACGTGTCTATCATCACAGGGCCTTGACGACAAAACCAAGTTCTGGCACGAGAACGCGGTCCGTCGAAAGATGGAGCCAGTCGGCAATCACATGAAGGCCGACGGCTTTCTGCGTTTCCGTCGCGACATCGAAGGACAGAAAGTCTTGGGTGGCGGTCGCATTCACCCGTGTTTGTCATGCCCTTGGTGGATCGTCCATCTTAGCATGACTCAAAAATGTGAGAGTTTTCTGTTTCGTGCTAGTCTTTCCGGTTTCTCCTAGGTGGTGCTCAGCGCCGTCCGCTGCAACCGGTTGTTAGGCCGCTCTCTGGGCTGCCGGCCCGTGTCGAGGCATCGGTCAGTCACGCGGCTCAGCCTACTCAAGAGGCTGGTGCCCAGAGAGGAATCCCTTGATGTCGTCGATGAACGCCACGGCGGTTGTTTCGATGACTGCGGTCAAGGCGTCTGGGTCGTCTAGGTCGAAATCCGAGGCCAGGTCGCATTCAAGGATCGAGTCGACACCCTTCGCCGGCGTGGCAACACGGTACTCGGGCCATGGGCTGTCTTTGAACAGCTCCCAGTACTGCCGCTGAACCTCCCGGTTGCGTCCGACAAGCCAGGCTTCGAATCGAAACGCGTCGTAGTTGAAAACAATCGCGATCTTGAGGTTGTGATGCTTGAGTGACGACGGGAAGAACGCGAAGTACGTCATGTCCATGTATCCCTGATAGAGACCGGACACGGTGGAACCGGCAAGGTTGTTCTTGAAGTGTGTTCGCAGTCCCATCATGTACGAGAGCAGTGCTCCGTAGGCCTTCTGGATCGATCCCTTCTCGAGTAGCCCCCGGAACTCCTCCATGTCTTCTCGTATCGAGTGCATCCTTGGCTCCTGTGTCGTCGGGGAGAGACCCTGTAGGAGACGGCCTAACTAGTAAATGGATTGACCGGTCCAGTTTCCATCTCACGCGCCCCGTTTAGTCGCAACTGCATACGCATATCATGCGAGCATAGCTCGGGCAAGGCTAGGGATGTAGACGCCCAGCCCTCTTCCACTAACGACACCAAATCTTCGGGCCAGGGGATCGGAATCGGCCAGGCTGGCAGGTCCTGCGCCCTAGGGTTTTCTTGGACACTTGATTGCGAGAGAGTTCTCGCAGGAGGAGTGTCGAGATGAGGAAGCACGTTGAGGAATCGGTGGCGACCGGCGCGGCCGCCGGGCGCGGCCGTGGGGGTCGGTTCTCGGCCGGGCGGAAGCGTGAGGTGGTGCTGCGTCTGTTGCGCGGGGAGGATCTCGAGTCGGTGTCGCGGGCGGTGGGGATCACGGCGGCGCGGGCGTCGCACTGGCGGGCTCAGTTTCTGGCTGCGGGGCAGGCGGGCCTAAAGAGCCGCGCACCGGATGCTCGGGACGAAGACCATCGTCGGCTGCAGGCCAAGATCGGCGAGCTGCTGATGGAGACCGAGTTACTGTACGCGAAGGTGGATCAGCTGGAGGCCGGCGGCCCTTTGGCCCGGCGGAGGTCGACGCGATGAGTGGCGCCCAGTCGATCTCCACCCGTCGGGCGTATGGCGTGCAGCGGGTCTGCCGCGTGTGGCACCGCGCCCGCTCCAGTGTGTATGCGCGGCGGCAGGCGACACGGTCCCCTGCGCCGTGTCGTCGCCGCGGGCCGATCGGCGCTGCCCCGGACGACGTCCTGGTGGCCCACATTCGCCGGGTGCTCGAAGCCTCGCCGTTTCATGGCGAGGGGTACCGGAAGGCCTGGGCGAAGCTGCGGGTCGACGGGATTCGGACCTCGCAGGAACGGGTGCGGCGGTTGATGCGGGAGTCCGGCCTCCAGGCCCCGCAGCGCGCGGGCCACGCGCACGGGCCAAAGGCGCACGACGGGACCATCACCACCGAGGCGCCCGACGTGATGTGGGGCACGGACATGACGGCCACCGTGACCGTCGCCGAGGGGGCAGCCTTCGTCTTCGTGGCCGTCGATCACTGCGCGACCGAGTGCATCGGGCTCCATGCCGCCAAGCGCGGGAACCGCTTCGAGGCCCTGGAGCCGATTCGCCAGGGCATCCGGGAACGCTTCGGGGGCATCGGCGAAGGCGTGGCCCGCGGGCTGCGGCTGCGTCACGACCACGGGTCGAACTATTTGGCCGACGATTTCCAACAGGAGGTCGCGTTCTTCGGCATCGAAAGCTCTCCGAGCTTCGTGCGGGAGCCCGAAGGCAACGGTGTCGCTGAGCGCTTCATCCGCACGCTGAAGGAAAACGTCTTGTGGGTACGGAGCTTCGAGACGATCGAGGAGCTCCGCCTGGCCTTGCTCGAGTTCAAGCGGACGTACAACGAGCAGTGGATGCTGGAGAAGTACGACTATCGCAGCCCGGCTCAAGTGCGACGCGACTTCGTCGGCCTGGACGCGGCTGCGTAGAAATGATTACCTTCAAATCACTGTCCAAGAACCCTGGGGCGATACACAGGCTGTTTGTGTGTGGGCGAAGAGAGGGCGTGACCGGACCTTTTACACTAGAAAACACTATATCCAGTACTCGCTACCTCTGCTGGCGACCGGGCTCTTTCACGCCGCCTGTGTGGGCGGTAGTTTCACCGCTAGCCGGCAAGGCCGCCGAGGACGGGTGACCGCATCCCGAGGAGCTGACGCATGACCCCTTCTGCCCGCTTAATCGACGTTCACAAGACCTACGAGGTCGGCCCGGTGACGGTGCAAGCCGTCAGGGGCATCAGCCTGGAGATCGAAAAAGGTGCATTTCTGTCTCTTGCCGGCCCCTCGGGGTCGGGCAAGACGACGGTGCTCAACCTGCTCGGGGCGTTGGACACTCCGACATCGGGCACCGTCGAGATCGGCGATGAGTCGATCGAGGGATTGGACTCCAAGACGCTGGCCGACTTTCGGAACACGCACGTCGGGTTCGTCTTTCAGACGTTCAACCTCATCCCGGTGTTGACGCTGCGCGAAAACGTGGAGTTCCCACTCCAGCTGCAGGGGGTCACCGACAAGGACGAACGGCGTGACCGGGTCGAGAAAATCCTCGAGCAGGTGGGGCTGAACGACATCGCGGACCGCCGGCCCGCCGAGTTGAGCGGTGGTCAGCAACAACGCGTCGCGGTGGCGCGGGCTCTGATCAAGGATCCCACCCTCGTCCTTGCCGACGAACCAACCGCCAACCTGGATAGCACCACGGCCGAAGAGGTGATGGCCTTGATGCAATCGATGAACGAAAACTTGGGCACGACCTTCGTCTTCTCCACACACGATCCACTCGTCATGGGCCACGCAACCCGTATCGTACGGTTACGCGATGGGGCAATTGAATCCGACGAGCGCCGCAACGGAGGTGGTCATGGCGCGTGAGACGATTCCCGGATCGCTGCCGGCGATGGGTACGCTCCGGCTGGCCTGGCGTAATCTCTTCCGCAACCGGCGGCGCACATGGATCACGGCCACGACGGTAGCCGTTGCCGTGTTGTTGGTGCAACTCATGTCCGCATTGCTCATGGGCGTCGAGCAACAGTCCTACGACAACTTGATCAGCTATCAGACAGGACACGCCAAAGTCTACGCGCAGGACTATTTCGCCAATCGTGATGAGCTACCGCTTGACTATGAACTGAAAGACCTAGACGCGCTGCTGGCGCGAGTAGAGGCGATTAGGGGCATCGAAGCAGCCACGCCCCGGCTGACGTTCCAGGCACATCTGTCCAACGGTGTCGATCAGGTTCCGTGCTTCGGTGTCGGCATCCAGATCGTCGGGAGCGATTCGGACGTCTTTCGACTCCCGCAGGCCGTGACCGATGGCGCGTTCCTATCGGGTGACGAGGGCATCCTTCTGGGCAACGGGCTCGCGCAGATCTTTGGCGTGGGCGTCGGCGATTGGCTCACGGTCCTGACCAAGACCCGGACCGGCGCCTACGAGGCGATGGACCTCCCCATCGAGGGGCTGCTGGGTACCGGCAATCCACTGATCGACCGCAACAGCTTCATGGTGCCCCTACCAATTGCCCAATACATGCTCGACATGGACGGCGCCGCCACGGAGATTGCCGTCCGGTTCGCCGGCCGTGCTCGCGAAGCGTCGACGCTCCGCCGGCTCCGTGGAGCCCTCGAAGGGGGGAGCCAGCTAGAAGTCAAAGGGTGGCGTGAGGTCGAGGACGGTTTCATGGCGTTCGTAAAGGCGAAACGCGGAGGCCGCACCGTCATGCTGATGATCTTCGGTATCCTAGCTGTCGTCGGTATCACCAACACGGTCTTGATGTCGGCCTATGAGCGCACTCGCGAGATCGGCATGCTCATGGCGATGGGGATGCGGAGCCGTGGCATCTTGACCCTTTTCCTGACCGAGGGGGCCCTCACCGGCCTGATCGGGGGGGCCATCGGCACCGTCCTGGCCCTCGCCATCGTCGCCGCGCTGTCGGGCGGCATCGACATCGCTGCCGTCTACGGCGACATCGACTTGGGGTACCCGGTGAAGGATCGCATCTACCCGGCCTTGGCACCCGTTGGTATCCCACTTGGCTGGGTCCTGAGCGGGGTTCTGGCGGCAATGGCATCGTGGTATCCGGCGGCGCGCGCCGCGCGCAGCGCCCCCGTCGAGGCCCTGCGTCATGTTTGAACGGCAGCGAAAGATCCCCCTCTTCCGCATGGCCTGGCGCAATGCGCAGCGCCACATTCGCCGCACCTTGCTCACCGCCTCCGCGGTGACGGTCGCCGTCGCGGCCGGCATCATGGCGTTGGCCTGGGTGGGTGGCATAATGGACAACGCGCTCGGCAACTACGCCAAGACCGAGTCGGGCCACGTGCGAATCCGGAAAGAGGGGTACACCGAGCGCGAGCAATTCATGCCCATGCACCTGCACCTCTCGAACCTGTCGGAGCTGCTCCCCGTCATCCGAGCGCAACCGATGGTGGCCGCGGCCCTTCCTCGAATACGCACGTCGGTGCTCGTCGACGGCACCGCCTCGAATCGACCGGCGCTGCTCCTTGGCCTGGACCTGGATGGCGAAGCCGACTATTACGATCCGGCGGCCATGAAGGCCTACGGAACGCTCCCTCGCCCCGGGCATGCTGACGTGATGGTCGGCAAGGGTCTGGCGGAACGGCTCGACGTCGGTATCGGCGACACCGTCACCGTGCTCGGTCAGACCGCCTACCGATCCCTGGGCGGTTTGCGCCTCGAGATTTCCGCCCTAGCCGTGTCTGGCATCGGTGCCATCGACAACTCGATCATGTTTGTGCCCCTAGACCAGGCACAAAACTTGGCGGACCTGCAGGATGCAACGACGGAGATCGTCGTCTTTGCTGAAGATGCAGATCAGGCCGATTTGTTGGCGGACGAGCTGCGAGCGGCGCTAAAGGCCGTCGTGCCCAGCGGCCTCGAGGTGTTGTCGTGGAGAGACCAAGCGCCGTTGGTGCGAACGCTCCAGACCGTACAGTCCGTATTTGGGTTGGTCCTCTTACTCCTGCTGGGGATGGCGGGCCTCATCATCATCAACACGATGCTTATGACGGTCATGGAGCGCACCCAAGAGTTCGGTGTCCAGGCGGCGATGGGAATGCGAAGCGGCGACATCGTGCTTTCGATCGTGGCGGAGGGCCTGGTCATTGGCCTGGCGGGCGCCGTCGTCGGTGGACTCTTGGGCACCGGCACGGCGGCGTTCTTCGAGTTCCGGGGTTTCGACTTCACGGAGGCGATGAGCGCCAACATCGACTTCCCGATGACGAACATCATCTATCCGGACTGGAAGGCGATTCACACGGTAGTCTGCGTGGCCCTCGGCGCCTTTACGGGTGGATTGGCGACGCTTTACCCAGCGCGGCGGGCCGTTAAGATGAAGCCTGCGGAAGCGCTGCGAGCGTGAGTGTGAGACGTGAGAGGATAAGTGCCACAGGATCCAGGTCACCTAGGTGTCACAGGATGCAGGTCGGAGTGTCACAGGATCCAGGTCAGGAGTGTGGTTTATAGTATTTGAACGAAACACTAGTTCGGGGGTCAAGGTGCGTAAAAAGGCCGGACCGAGGAGCGACGTCGAAAGATGGTTGCCGCGGTTCGGCGGGGTGCCTCGCTGCGTGCGGTGGCGCGCCGGTTTCACGTGAGCCTCCAGACCGTGCAACGGTGGGTGCAGCGCGTCGGCGGCCAGCGGCTGGATCGAGTCGATTGGTCTGACCGGTCTCACCTCGCGCACACGATTCATCGCACGGAAGCGGCCGTAGAAGATGTCGTGCTGACGCTGTGGCGAGAGCTGCGTGACACGAGCGACCTGGGGGAGTACGGGGCCGCTGCCATCTACCGCGAGATGCGCGACCGTCACTATCGCAGCGTCCCCGCGGTGCGGACGATCGGCCGCATCCTGGCCCGGCACGGGGCGCTGGACGGTCGCCGGCGGATCCGTCGCCCCCCACCGCCCCGAGGCTGGTATCTGCCTGAGGTGGCCGCGGGCTGTGCGGAGCTGGACAGCTTTGACATCGTCGAAGGGTTGGTGATCAAGGGTGGCACCGAGGTCGAAGTGCTCAACGGCATCTCGCTGCACGGCGGATTGGTCGCGTCGTGGCCCGGTCCACCCGTCCGCGCCACCACTATCGTCGAGGCCCTGGTAACGCACTGGCGGCAGTTCGGGCTGCCAGCCTATGCACAGTTCGACAACGACACCCGGTTCCAGGGCGCGCATCAGTTCCCTGACACCGTCGGCCGTGTCACGCGCCTGTGTTTGAGTTTGGGGATCGTCCCCGTGTTCGCGCCGCCACGCGAGACCGGCTTCCAGGCGGCGGTAGAAAGCTACAACGGTCGGTGGCAGGCCAAGGTGTGGGCCCGTTTCCATCATCCCACCCGCGCGGCCCTGCAGGAGCGTTCGGATCGCTACGTGGCAGCAGTCCGCCGCCGTGCGGCACCGCGCCTGGAGGCCGCCCCGCCACGACGGACGTTTCCCGAAGAGTGGGCGTTGGACTTGCAGACCCGCCCGCGCGGCCGCTTGGTGTTCCTGCGGCGCATCAGCGAGCAGGGAACGGCCGAGCTGCTGGGGCATACCTGGCGGGTCGATCCGCGCTGGTCCCATCGTCTCGTGCGCGCCGAGGTCGATTTCGACGCCAACCGCATCCGCTTCTACGCGCTGCGGCGGCGCGAACCAGGGTCGCAGCCCCTGTTGCAGACCGTTCGCTATCGGTTTCCTCGTCATGGCTTTCAGGAATGATCGCCAATTCTCAATATGTCACGTGCGTACGCACTACCTGTCAAAGAAGCACGTCCCAAGTGACCTGCATCCTCTGACACTTGTCCCGTGAGACGTAAGACGTGAGACGTGAGACGTGAGACGATAACGAAAGAGAGGGAGTGCACAACGTGAGAAGTGCATTGCATTGGGCGTCGGGCCTTGCCCTCGCCGCGTCCGTCGTGGTCCCGTCCGCTGCTGGTGCTCAGATAACGCCTGCGGAGATCCTCGAGCGCATCGATGCCAACATGACGATCCGCACGGCGCGGACGAAGGCCGAGATGTCCATCCAGTACCGCGATGGCGACGTGCGCAAGCTCGTGTTCGAATCGTGGGCGCAGGGCACCGATCAGTCCTTCTTGGAATTCATCTCGCCGGCGAGGGACGCAGGAAGCCGCTTTCTTCGGCGCGGCGATGCGATGTGGATCTTCCTTCCCCGCGTGGGGAAAAGCGTGCGCATCCAGGGCCACATGCTGCGGCAGGGTTTGATGGGCAGTGATTTCTCATACGGCGATGCCAGCGAGAACCCGAGCATGGTGGACGATTACGATGCCACGTTGGAAGGCGAAGAAACCCTCGATGGCCGGCCGACGCTCGTATTGCACCTCACCGCGAAGCGAAATGATCTGGCGTACCAGAGTCGACGGATGTGGGTCGATATGGAACGGTGGGTGCCGCTCAAGGAAGAGCGCTATGCCCGCAGCGGCAAGCTGTTGAAGACGGCGGTTATGGGTGACGTACGCCAGTTGGGAGAGCGATGGTACCCCTTCTCCATCGAACTCAATAACGCGCTCCAGAGCGACACGAGCACCAAGATGCAGTTCTTGGAACTCGAGCTTGCCGTTACCGTCCCCGAGCGTGTGTTCACCCTTCGCCATTTGGAGAGTGGTACTTGATTCGATGGCGGCTTGGCAGCGCCGTCGTGGTTTTCCTGGTAGGTGGAACGACAACGGCGCGAGGACAGGACGCCCGCTTCACCGGCTACTTTGAACACCAGTTCAGCACCAGTTACTCGAACGGCGATTGGACCACCCTCGACTACGACCGACTCCGGGTCGACATCGACGCTCGCGGGGGGCGGGGGGCCCGGGCATCGGCCTCGATCATCTACCAGCTCTTTCGGGGTGACACCCGCGTCATGCTTCGAGACGTGTTACCCCAGGAGCTGAGTCAGATCGCCGACACCTTCGCCATTACGATCGAAGACCAAAACTTCCTGAATCACGTCTTCATTGCGGTGCAACCCGGTCCGTTTGAAATCGTTGCCGGGAAACAGTACCTCACGTGGGGAGCGGGGTTCGTCTTCAATCCCACCGAGCTGTTCCGGCCAAAGGACGCTCTACAGCCCAGTTACGATCGCGAGGGGGTCGAGGCGATTGCGACCAAAGTCGCCGTTGGAGCTCTCAGTGATATCACGGCCGCACTGGTTTTCCAGGGAGGATTCCAAACGAGCGCAAAAGTTTTTCGGGCTCGACACCATGTTGTCGGCTTCGATGTGTCCGCACTCGTCGCCGAGCTTTACGAACCTTCGGCCATAGCAGGCATCGGGCAACCAAACGCTCCACTGTCGCGCCGTAGGACGGTTGGCGGCGACATCACCGGCGAACTGTTTGGGCTCGGCGTGTGGGCAGAGGCCGCATGGTCGGACCATTCGGGGGAGAGATGGGTCGAGGCGACGTTTGGAGCCAACTACAGTTTGGCCGATGGCACGCTGATGCTTCTCGAGACCTTCTACAACGGCCGCGGTGAGTCGAATGCCCCCTACTCCACCGACCAGTGGCTGGGCAGGCTCTTCGGTGGTCGCCCTTCGTTGGGGAAGCTCCTAATGTACGGATTCGTGAGTCGCCCGTTCGGCCAACTCTGGAGCCTGGGCGCCTCCGCCATCGGCAACCCGAACGATCAGAGCGCCGTCCTCATACCGGCCGTCACCTATGCGCTGGCACAAAACGTCGATTTGATCTTCAACGGGGCAGTGTACGTCGGGAGCAGCGGGACGGAGTTCGGTTCCCAACGGAACGGAGGTTTTCTTAGGGGGCGGATCTACTTCTGAAATCGGGTGAGTCGTCTGACTGTTAGTGCGGGAAGAAGGAAAGCCGGTGAGCGTTGCTCCCCGCCGAGTCAGACCGCGTTATTCTGTTTTCTTCCGTGCAATCCGTGGCCCGAATTTCAGCGAAGCAACGCCGTAGGCGGCGGCGCCGAGCAGGAGCAGCGCTCTCGAACCCAACTCTAACGCCACCAGCATCGCCAGCGGCGTGGCCACGACCGAGGCGAACCCATTGGCGGCCCAGGCCCACGCGCGGTCGACCGGATGATCACCAGCCAGCCGCCGCAGGCCAACGGGAAACGGCATCCCCATGAGCACGGCAGCCGGCGCGATCGCGGCGAGGGCGAGGGCCGCCCGGATCGCCAATCCGAGCGATTGCGTGACGTGCACCAACGGCAGCAGCATCGCGCTGTACACCACGCATGTCGCGGCCACGGCGAACGTCACCCACCGAAGCCGCCTCGTCTCGAACCGGTCCGACCAGATACTGCCCGCGCCCGAGCAGACGAGTACCGTGACCAGGACGGCCGTAACCGCGTAGACCGGCTGACCGAGCAGCAGGGTCAACTGTTGAATGGCGGCGATTTCCACCAGCATGTACCCGAGTCCGATCGCCACGAAGTACAGGGTGAGCGGCAGGGAGAGACCGCGTCCCCGGCGTGCCGACGCCACCCACGCCGGGACGAGTAATAGGATCGCGCCAAGCATCATACCCTGGGCCAACGTCGCGATCACGGCCACCAGGCCGAGCTCAGCGATGGGGAGGACTCCGCCGGGGCCGGCCTGAAGCACGGTCCAGAGACGGGCGGGCCGGAGAAAGTGATCGGGAAACGGTCTCGCATCCGTGACAGGAGTAACGTCGAAGGGATATGCATCGGCGAACGCTCGAGCCGCCGCTTCGCCGTCCGCCACGGCCCGAGCCGCGCTGTATAACACGGCATCATCGAGAAAGTGAAACTCCGATGCCGGTGTCGTTATCCCGGGGTACCAGTCGACATCGAACTGCCGCCGCTCCGCCCAATCTCGAACGGCGGCCACGTCTCGCTCCGTCAGGCCGTCGGGCTTCAACACCAGCGTCACCGTGGCCCAACTCCTTACGATCAACACGCTCCGTTCGGGGACGCCGCCCCCGCCCCCGCCCCCGCCCCCGCCCCGGTCGCGCAGTGCCGCGCCGCCCGTCATCACCGTCCGAACACTTCGCCTCGGCGGGAGAGTCAACCAACTGCTGACCGTCAGCACTCCACCCGGCGCGAGAAGGTCGAGGTATTCCCGATACGCATCGACCGTGTGGCGGAAATCCTCGTTGAGTGAGAGGAGACCGCCCGCCTGTCCACCCGGGCTCCCCGACAGTTGCACCGTAATCAGATCGAAACGCTCCCCCGTCCGGGCGACGTAGCTCCGCGCGTCACTGCCGGTCCACGTCACCGACGGCCCGTTGGACTGGAGGCTCGGATCCTGCAACGCGCGGAGAAGACTGATGACGCCGGGTCGACCTTCCACCGCCGTGATCCGTTCCGCACCGTGATGCACCGCGCTCCGGACCTCGGACCCGCCACCCGCACCTAACACCAGCACGTTTGGCGCACGACCAACTGCATACGCCGCGGCAGAGGGAAGCCAGTCGTACAGCTCCGGAACGTCCGAGGAGTCGAGTACGACACCTGCCAACTCTCCATCCACAAACAGCGCGGTCGGGTTGGGTATGTCACCGCGATACCCGAGCGACAAACCCGGAGCGTACCGAAACGACGGCGACCGCACCGCGCTCACCCATCCGGCTGGGTGAGGGCGGTCGAGGATGCGCTCCGCGCCCGGCATCGCCTCGATCTGCGGCAAGGCCTTGTGCGGCGAGACGTCGAGGTGCCACGGTGGCCATACCCAACCCGCCATCACCGTTACGGCCGTCAAAACCGTTACGAAACGCTGAGCGCGCGAGGCACGTGGTGTCGCAACTGCGAACCCGGCCGCAACCACCGCCAAGAGGGGCGGCAGAGCGAGCGTACGTTCCGGCATCGCGATGACCGAGACACCGAAAGCGAGCACCCCTCCCAATGCAGCGCCCAGAAAGCTCGCTCCGTAAATGCGGCCCGACCGGTTGGGTTCCCGCACCAGGGCGAGGAGGACGACCGTGGCCCCGAGTCCGAAGGGAAGCGCGAGCAGCGTGTACACAATCGGAAGCCGCAGCCATTGGGCCCGATCCCACAGCAACTGGGTCGGCTCGAGTCGGACGGCGTCCACGGCGACCAGGCTCCCCATCAGCACGAATCCCAACAACGCGGTGGCCGAAATGAACCATCGGTCCAGCACGGGGGGCGACTTCGTCTTCACAAGGGCCATCACCACACCGCTCATCCCGGTTCCCAGCATGGCGACCCCGATCGCCATGAAGGCAAAGTGGTTGAAGTACTGGATGGAGAACGCGCGGACGAGGAGAACCTCGAACGAGAGAGTGGCCGCGGAAATGAGGACGACAGGGACGGTGCGCGAGGGCCGCCCCATCACCTGATGCCGGACACCATGGGGACGAAACGCACCGGCAGGACCGCCCGGGTCCGGACGTCTCCCTCTTCGTTTTTCGTGACCAGGATCAGGTTCTGCACGCCTAACGGGTTGCCCACCGGGATCATCATCCGCCCGCCGGGCCGGAGTTGCTCCACCAGCGCCGGCGGAATGAACCCCGCGGCTGCGGTCACGATGATGGCGTCGAACGGTGCCTCCTCGCTCCAGCCGAAGTGTCCGTCCGCATGGCGGGTAGTCACGCGGGTAAACCCAAGCCGCTGCAACCGGTCGCGGGCGCTCCGCGCAAGCGCTTCGTAGATCTCGACGGTGAAGACCTCACACCCGACCGCGTCGAGCACGGCGGCCTGGTAGCCGGATCCGGTGCCGACCTCGAGCACCTTGATGCCCGGCCGCAGCTCGAGCATCTCGGTCATGTAGGCCACGATGTACGGTTGCGAGATGGTCTGGCCGAGTCCGATGGGGAGCGGGTGGTCTTCGTAGGCCTGCGCGCGGTGTTCCGGGGGAACGAACTCGTGTCGGGGAACGCGCGCCATCGCGTCGAGGGTGGCGGAATCGCGCACGCCATACCGCACGATGTTTTGCACCATGCGGTCGCGTTCCTCTCGCCGATCAGGGGATTGCGCACTCGCGACTGGTAAACTCGAAGTTAACAGTGCCACGCACGCAGTCGCGGCCATCACGCCGACCCTGGTCATATCTGAATTGACACGGGAAAGACCCAAACAACAAGATGAGAACGAATAATTTCAGATTTCAGATTCTAGCAGGTTGCGGAAAAAGTCGGGTAATGGACGATAGCATCGCGAGCCGGAAGTTCTTATCGTAGAGGGACCTCGATGGGAGTGCCACGATGCGCGGGAACAAGACGAATCAGTCGGCGCTGTTCAGCTATATCAGTGCGGAGGATCGGGTGCCCTCCGACCATCCGTTGCGCGCCCTGCGGGCGCTGGTGGACCCGGTGTTAGCCCGGCTCTCGCCGCAGTTGGACCGGCTGTACGCGCGGCGGGGCCGGCCGTCGATTCCCCCGGAACATTTGTTACGCGCGTTATTGCTGCAGGTGGTGTATACGATCCGGAGCGAGCGGCAGCTGATGGAGCAGCTCGATTACAACATCCTGTACCGATGGTTTGTGGGGTTGAATCTGGACGACGCGGTGTGGGTGCCGACGGTCTTTACGAAGAATCGGACGCGGCTGGTCGAGGGGGGCATCGCGGATGCGTTTCTGGCCGAAGTGTTACAGGAGGCGGAGCGGCGGGCGTTGTTGTCGAATGAGCATTTCACCGTCGACGGGACCTTGCTGGACGCGTGGGCGAGTCAGAAGAGTTTTCAGCCGAAGGCCGGCACCCGCCCGCCAACGGACGATGATCCGGGGAATCCGAGCGTGACGTTTCGCCAGGAGAAACGGACGAATGCGACGCATGCGTCGCGGACGGACCCGGAGGCGCGGTTGACGCGGAAGAGTGGGGGGCAAGGCGCGCAATTGGCGTACTTGGCGAGTGTGTTGATGGATAATCGGCACGGGCTCGTGGTGGCGACCGACGTGACGCAGCCCGGCTACGAGGCGGAGTGTGCGAGTGCGCTGGCGATGGTGGGGAGCTTACCGCCGACGGCCCGGCGTCGGACGTTGGGGGCGGACAAGGGTTATGATCGGTGCGGGTTTGTCGACACGCTGCGGGCGTTGGGCTGGACGCCCCACGTCACGCCGAACGTGCACCGCACGCGGTTGCGGAGCGCGGTGGATGGCCGGACGACGCGCCATCCCAGCTATGCGATCAGTCAACGGCAGCGCAAAAAAGTGGAAGAGATCTACGGGTGGGGCAAGACGATTGGGTTGTTACGCAAACTCCGACATCGCGGGACCCCGCGGGTCGGGTGGGTGTTTACGTTCACGGCCGCGGTCTACAATCTGATGCGGATACGCACCCTGACCCTGGCCGGAGGCAGCCCCTGATGGGGCAGTGTGGGCCGCATTCGTCACGCCGACCGCACCGCGGGGGCGGTAATAGGGGACCGCACGCTGGTACACCGTCGTGTTACCCGGACAAACGCGGCTCACCATCAATTTTTCCGCAACCTGCTAGATTTCAGATGGCAGATTGGGCGATGCACTACGGTGCACTGGGGGGTGGAAGGGCAATCTGAGATCTGCAATCTGCAATCTGCAATCTGAAATCTGAATCCCTCGTCTTCAATTCCCGGGCGGCCGCAACTCCTCTGGATCGAACACCCATCCGCCTTTGATCACCCGCCAGACAGATCGTGTGTTGCGGATGCGTTCTAGCGGATTCGCGTCGAGCAACACTATGTCGGCGAGCTTGCCGACCTCCAGGGTGCCGAGGTCGTCGCCCGCACCCACGGTCGCCGCTGAGGCTTGAGTGGCGAACCGCAGCACGTCGAGCGGTGGGATACCCGCCTCGGCAAAGAACTCCAACTCCCAGTGAAGAGCTGGTGCATTGGGTCCGTAGTCGGTCCCCGGCAGGAGCGTGATGCCGCGGCGATAGGCCGTACGGATACTCCGCAGAACGGCCACCCATCGTCCTCGCAGTGCGTCGTCTCCCAGACCGCTGAACGGGCCCGGTTGGACTCCCCCGGCCCGTTCGGGCTCATCGCGTCGTAACAACTCGCCGCCGCCGGAGGCGACTCCCAGGGTGGGGTCCCAGCGCGTCCCAGCCGCGGCGAACAACTGGAGCACATCGTCGTAGACGGGACTCCAGTGCGTCAACGCGGTATAGCCCAGCGTTACTCCCTTGACCGCTTCGTCCAGAATGATGCCGTGGGCGGTCACCGGGAGTCCGAGACGGCGTGCCTCGTCCGCGGCTGCTCGGTGGAGCGGCCACGGGAGCACCCAATAGAGTTTGATGAATTGGGCGCCTAGCTCCTTCCACAAACGGACATGGGCGCGGGCGTCGTCTTCGTCGTACAGATGAATAAACGCGTCGCTCTTTCGTCCCTGTAGACCTTCGAACAACTCACCCGTGTAAAAGCAGCGGGTCACGGGGTCGTTGCTGAAATCGCCTCGATCGGCCTGTGCGTTCGCAACCGGGAGCCATCCCCCCATGTTGCGCACCGACGTGACGCCGACCGCAACATACTCGGCCCATCCGCACCCCCCGAAGTGTCCGTGTATGTCGAAAAGTCCGGGAATGGCAAACCGGCCTCGAGCATCCAGCGTCACTGTCTCCGGCGGAAGCTGTTGGCCCCGTGCCGAGCCGATCCACTGGATGCGCCCGCCGTCGATCAACAGCGAGGTCTCCGAGCCAAAGCCGCCGGCGGCAAAGTCCAACACCCGGGCATTCCGGAGCAGCACCGGCGGGGGCGTCGGAGCCCGCGCTTCGAGTCGGACGGGGATCTCTTCCCGTTCCCCGCCCCCGAGCGGCTGGCGCCACAACCTGTTGCCGGCAACGTACAGCAAGGCAGATCCATCTGGGGTGAAGCTGAAGTCACTGCCGCCTTCCGTGCTGAACAGCCGAACATCTGCCTCGTCGACCCGTCCCACACCAAGCGGCGCAAGCCTGATGCCTAGCCGGTTGTGAGCCGGCAGCGCCACCCACGCTGCATCAGGCGATATCCGAAAGATCTCCCCGCGCCCCACCGTCAGCAGCGGCTCCGGCTCGCTCGGCTCGCTGAGACGCAAGCGGTAGATCCGGCTGTTCCGGGTGTTCGGGACGTCGCCCTCGAAGTAGAGGGTCTGACCATCCGCTGCGAGCTGGGGGTAGGCCTCCGCCGCGCGCGCATCCGCCAACGGGCCGACGGTCCCCTCGGTCGGATCGATAGCGATCGTCTGGCGATCGCAACCCGTCGCTATCAACTTGCCGTCGAGACTCCAGGTCAGATCTTCATACCCACACTCATCCGGCGGTACCAAGGTGCGTGTCTGCCCGGTCTGCCAGTCGAAGATCCGGATCTCGTGCCTCCCCGCCGCCGTCCCCGGGTACCGCTCCCGACGCGGGTTGCCGATGATGTAGGCGAGTTTGCGCCCGTCTGGTGAGAACGCCGGGTCAAATACGCCCCTCGGATCGTCGACTACAAGGGACGCTTTTCCATTCGGGAGTGGCTGCTGCCAGAGGCGTCCCACCGCGCGGAACACCAGACGGGACCCGTCCGGGGAGAGTCGGGGTTGCTGGATCGTTTTCACCGGGGCCGCAGTTCCGGGCTCGATCGGATTCCACCTCGGTGGTGGGATGGGGTCGCGGATCGCGAGCGTCACTCGGGCGCGGAAGGGAAGGGGGGTGCGGCTGCCACCGGGCAGGTCGATCTTCCACAAGCGCCCGAGATTACCGGCGTACATCGTTTCGTTGTCACCGGCTACGGCGAACCTCGGTTCTCGGTGCGAATAGTAAGAGCGACCGGAGGTCGGCAGGATCGGTCGCTCCGGCCCCTCGGGCAGGGGGATGAACAGTATGTCTCGCTGTTGCGCGAATTGCTCTCGCATGGCAACCGGGATGTAGCGTTCGGCGTAGAGCCCGCCGCCGGTGGGGCTCGGGATCACCGGGTCGACGACGCCGTCGAGGGAACGAAGAGTTGTCACCGTGGTAACCTCGTCGCAAACGCCCAGGCCGTGCGCCGTACGGCGCATAACGCTGCCCTCCTTCCCATGGTCAAGGCGAATGGCTACGGACTCGGCGTCCAGGCGGTCGTGCGTGCGCTCGAGTCGCTCGATCCGTGGGGCTTTGGCGTGGCGACGATGGATGAGGGTCGCGAGCTGCGCGAGATCGGCGTCGAGCGACCGGTGGTCGTGTTTACGCCCGCAAGCGCCGTGCAGCTCGGCACCATGCTCGAGCACAACCTCCGACCGGTTCTCGACGACCCCAGTGTCATTGGGCAATGGCCACCAGGCCGTCCGTATCATTGCGAGATCGATACGGGAATGTCCCGTGCCGGAGTGCGATGGGATGACACCACCACGCTGGCGGCAGTCGTCGCGTCCACGCCGGAGGGGGTCTTCACCCATTTTCACTCGGCCGATGAAAGTGGCGCAACAGTCTTGTTACAGCTGGATCGCTTCCGGGATGCGTTGAGTGCATTTACCGAACAGCCGCAGCTGGTGCATGTGTGCAACAGTGCGGGCGTCTGGCGGGTGAAGGATAAATTCGATCTCGTTCGGCCCGGTATCTTCTTGTTCGGTGGGGAGATCGGCAACGCGCTGCCGACACCCTCTCCGGTGGTTTCGCTTCGAGCGCGGGTGGTGAGTCTTCGACGAGTACGGGCCGGCGAGACCGTGAGCTACGGTGGCGAATGGGCGGCTGACGAAGAGAGCACCGTGGCGACGATCGGCATTGGTTACGCCGACGGCCTCCCCCGTGCCGCGCAAGGCCGAGCCGCCCTGCTGGTTCGAGGGCGACGGTTTCCTGTCGTGGGGCGCATCACGATGGACATGACGATGGTGCATCTGGGACCCAGCGTCGGGGACGACATCACGGTGGGAGACGTGGTTACGGTGATTGGTACCGACGGCGCAGGTGAGATCACGCTCGACGAGTTTGCGGGGTGGGCGGGAACGATTTCGTACGAAATCCTAGTTGGTCTCGGATCGCGGCTGCCACGTCATTACTCTCCAACGTGAATCATTCCCAATCGGGACGGGTGGCGCTCATCGTCCTCGATGGTGTTGGGATCGGTGCGGCGCCCGACGCTGAGGAATACGGCGACGCGGCAAGCAACACGCTTGGCAACGTGGCGCGCGCGGTGGGTGGTTTGGACTTGCCATACCTCGACGCGTTGGGACTCGGATGTTGCCGGCAGCTCGACGGGATGAGCTGCTCGAACCCCAAAGCCGCCCACGGCATAGCCGTGCCGGAGTCCCTCGGCAAAGACTCGATCACCGGGCATTGGGAGTTGTGCGGTGTGATCCTGGATCGGCCCTTTCCCGTGTACCCCAACGGCTTTCCTACGGAAATCGTCGATCGGTTTGCGCAGGTCACCGGCCGGGGCGTGCTGGCCAACAGGCCAGCGTCGGGCACCGCCGTGATCGAAGAATACGGCGTCGAGCATCTCGAGACCGGTGCGTGGATTCTCTATACATCGGCCGACAGCGTTTTCCAGATCGCGGCCCACGAGGAGCTGATTCCACTCGACGAGCTGTACGCCGGGGCACAGGCAGCCAGAGAGATCCTGAGGGGCGACCACGGCGTGGCCCGGGTCATCGCCCGGCCTTTTGTGGGTGACCCGGGTTCCTTCCACCGAATGTCCGAGCATCGCAGGGATTTCTCGCTCGAGCCCACCGCTCCCACGCTGTTGGATCGCCTGGCGGGCGCGGGCGTGCAGCGGATCGGGGTAGGAAAGGTCGACGACCTGTTTGCCGGGCGCGGCATCGCCAGCCGGCACACCGCCGTGAACGAGGATGCCTATACATTCATTGGTAACGCCCTCCACACCATGGAGTCGGGGTTCTTGCTCGCCAACGTCATCGAGTTCGACCAGACCTGGGGGCACAGGAACGACATACCGGGGTTTTATGGGGGGTTGGCGGAGTTGGATCGGCGGTTGCCCGACCTGGTTGGGTTGCTTCGGGATGAGGATCTGATGATTCTCACTGCGGACCACGGGAACGACCCAACAGGATCGTCCACCGACCACTCCCGCGAGGCGGTCCCGATCCTGGTTACCGGTCCACGAGTCCGCCCTGCCGCCCTCGGGTCGAGGGCGTTTGTCGATGTGGGGGCGACTGTGGCGGACTATTTCGGGTTGGAAGCGGAGATTGGGCTATCTTTTCTCCCCGAGATCTATGGTTGAACCGCGGAGCAATGGATGAAGGATCGGCTGGTCCAGGCCGCCACCGAGGCTCAGGCGAACGCCTACGCCCCATACAGCGGATTCAGGGTTGGGGCGGCGTTGCAGGACACGGAGGGGCGTATCTTTGTCGGTGCCAACGTGGAGAACGCCTCCTTTGGGGTGACGAACTGTGCGGAACGCGTGGCGCTGGGCGCCGCGATCGCCGCCGGCGCGAGGAAGTTCGACCGGCTGGTGGTGGTATCGGAGGCGACGCCTCCGTCGGCCCCGTGCGGCGCGTGTCGCCAGGTGTTGTCGGAGATGGCCGCCGACTTGGTGATCGAGGCCGTGGGGCCATCGGGGTCGCGCCGCTGGATGATGGGCGATTTGATGCCCGACCCGTTCGGAGCTGAAGATCTGGCTCCGTAATGAAACGGACACGGATGCACTAGATGGAAATACGCCACCGATTTGCTTTGATCGGCGGGATCGCGATGGGGGCTGTAGCGTGTGAGCCAAGCCTCACCACGCCCGGCTCCTGCCCGGACTTCTGTCCTGACGCCGAGATCGAAATCATCGACACGGTGCTCACCGGGGTGTTGGAAGGCGACACGTCTTTCACGGGATATGTAGAAGCGGATGCGGCACGCGCGATGCAGATCGCGGGCGGCGGAGCAGGTGTCCAGAGTCGTGGGATCATCAGCTTTGTACGCTTCAGCGACACCATCCCAGTCGACTCGACCGGTTTCGGAGAGGTCGTGCGACTAGATTCTTTCCAGCTCGATCTCGTTCTGCTGAGGCGCAGTCCCGACGTGACCGGGCTGCAAGTAACGGTGCATCGTATCGATCCATCGGCGGACCTCCTCGGAGACTTTACGGAGCTGGCCCCGTTTTTCGAGGACAGTACGATCATCGGCACGCTGGCGATCCCCGACGCGGTTACCGAAGACACGGTGTCCACAATCCTTCCCGGCGACGCGTTTCCAGATTTGAAAGCAAACAACAACCAGGTTGTGTTGGGACTCTCCATTCGCGGCGCAACACCGGCCTTCGCGAATTTCAGAACTCGTGAGACGTCTTTTGGCGCTCAGCTTACGCGCCACGTACTAGTGGAATCGGGCGTAGATTCGCTCGAGCGTGCGGACCCACGTCAATCGGACTTCGACGCATTCGTCGATACTGATCTTCCGGGGCCGTCGGCGGGCGCCCTTTTGGTCGGCGGTACTCCCGCGGCGAGAACGTTCCTGCGAGTCAATCTTCCGGCGGTCATCGTGGATTCGTCCCAGATCGTCCGCGCCACCCTGCTGTTCGTTCCGGCGGAACCGGTACTCGGCGCACCGGGGGACACGCTCTTGGTAGTCGCGGAAGGGTTAGGTGCTGATTTCGGCGCGAAATCGCCAATCGTCTCGACCCCTGATTCACTGCTCATGCGGACGCCGGTTGGCGTCGGTTCGACCGATACCGTATCGATCGACATCTCTGGTCTGTTGGTGTTTTGGCAGGCCTTCCCCGACCAGGTTCGATCGCTGGTTGTGCATCTCGAGCTCGAGGGCGTTTCGCCGGCGCAGCTTCGTCTCGCGTCGACCCGGATGGCTGGCATGGAGCCTGCGATTCGGGTTACGTATGTGCCGCCCTTTAGGTTTGGACGATGAAGCAGCGTCTCATCTTCTTGAGTCTGCTGGTAGCGGTGGGTCCGGCGTCGCTCGAAGCACAGAACTCGGTGTTCGGTATCCGGGGTCTGGGCTTTCCCGGACGTGCCGCGGGCGTGCGGTCGCTGGCGATGGGTGGTGGAGCTGATCTATTCGATCGGGCATCGGTTCTCAACCCTGCGTTGGCGGCCGCGTTCGGCCAAGTAACCGTCGGCGCCGTATCCGGGACGACGTTCCGTAGCTACACGACGTCCGGGGCCGGCGCCACGGGTTTGCAGGAGACCCGGTTTCCCTTGATTTTCTTGGGCGGTGGCATCGCCCGGTCTCCGTTTTCGTGGCAAGTGAGTTTTTCGACGTTCGCCGAGCGGTCGTTCGACCTCCTGACGTCGGATACCGTTGCGGTGGGTCAGATCGATATTCCCGTGAATGATCACGTAACTGCCGAGGGTGGCGTCGTCGATGTGCGGGCTGCCATCGGGTGGCGTGCGTCACCCACGTTGGCGGTTGGCGGGGCGTTTCACTTTCTGGCCGGATCCAGTCGCGTCACGGCGGCTCGAGCCTTTGAAAATGATGAGTTCCAGCCCTTCCGTGAGACCGATGTGCTGCGCTTCTCGGGAAGGTCGCTGTCCGGGGGGCTCCTTTGGCTGCCAAATACGCGGCTGGGTTTCTCCGTGGCCGCGAGATGGAATTCTTCGTTGAGTCTTCTTTTGGAAGAGGCTGCTGCTCCGAGTGTGACGATGCCGGCCTCGTTGGCGTTCGGTGCGTCTCTCGGGCTAACGTCCCAGGTGGTTTGGATGACCACCGCCAGGTGGCGGTCGTGGAGTCGCACCCGAGGCGGCGTATCGGCTGGCGGAACCAGCGCGTTCGACACCTGGGAAGTGGGGTCGGGGCTGGAGATCAGCTCGGGGGGACAGGGAGCGAAATTTCCGTTGCGGCTGGGAATCCGTTACGCCCAGTTGCCGTTCAGCCCGACGACCGATCAACCCACCGAATGGAACTACTCCATTGGCACCGGGGCGCCATTTGCCTCCAATCGCGCCGTCATCGATGTCGCCTTGCAGCGGTTTCGGCGAGACGGTGCCGGGGCCAGTGAGCGCGGGTGGTACATCACCGTCGGCATTACCGTGACGCCCATTCGCTAATAGGCGAGCCGACAAACATGCGTTTTTATCTCCACACCTTTGGTTGCAAGGCCAACCAGTACGATTCCGAAGCGGTGCGACAAGCGCTCGAGTCGGCGGGGGCAACGGCCGTGGCCGATCCCGATTCAGCGGACTTTGCCATCGTCAATTCCTGTACGGTCACGCATACCGGCGAGGCCAAGATGCGGAGCTTCGTACGACGGCTGCACCGCGGCCGGCCGGAACTACACACGGTCGTCATGGGATGCGCTGCCGCGGTGGACGACGGCGCGCTGGCGTCGCTTCCTGGTGTGGTTTCCGTAGTGGCGGGTGCGGACCCGAGCGACGTGCTCCCCGTGGTTGGTCTGGACCCCGATCGCATCGATCCGATTCTGCGTTCCTTCCCCCGAGGTACGCGAGCGTGGTTGAAGATCCAAGATGGCTGCGACGAACACTGTACGTTTTGTGCGACTACGCTCGCCCGAGGTGCAAATCGTTCCCGGCCGATTCGGGATATCGTTCAGGAAGCCCAAGGGCTGAGTGAAGCACACGAGGAGATCGTCCTCACGGGAGTGCACATCGGAAGCTACGGGAAAGACCTCAACGAGGCGTTGGATCTCGGAGTGTTGGTCGAACGATTGATCGACGAAGTGTCGGGTACCCGTTTTCGGCTGTCTTCGGTGGAGGCGACCGAGGTCGACGACCGCATCGCGAACCTCATGAGCGACGCGCCAGATCGTCTGGCGCCGCATTTGCATGCTCCGCTGCAGTCCGGCAGTGATCCGATCCTGAAGCGCATGGGTCGGCACTGGTACACCGCGCGGACCTATAGGGAGCGATGTGAGGCCCTTGCCGACCAGGTGCCGGCCCTGGGGCTTGGTGCGGATGTCATCGTCGGGTTTCCAGGGGAAACCGTACAAGATTACAGGGCCACGCGTTCGCTGATCGAAGCGCTGCCGTTCACATATTTGCATGTTTTTCCCTACTCGGAGCGCCCGGGTGCACCGGCGCGTCGGATCGGCCGGCCTGTGGACCCTCAGGTCGCATCGCACCGCTCGGCGGAGTTGCGGGCAATCGCCACGCAAAAAGGAGCTGACTATCGCGCGCGTAGGGATGGCGGCAGCGCCGACATCGTGGTGCTGCGCAGGCACCAGGGAAGCATCCAAGGACTGACGGAGGACTACCTCGACGTCTATTTGTCGGCCGACCGGCCGTACACGGCGCGTTTCCACGCGCGCCTGCGCCACGAGGTGGACGGAACACTGCTGGCAGAGGTGGCGTGATCGATACATGAAACGGATCTACGTGGAGACCTACGGCTGCCAAATGAACGTGGCCGACACGGAGCTGATCTTCGGACTGCTGGGCCGTAACGGATTCTCGGTTATGGAAACCCCCGAGGATGCCGACGTGATTCTGGTGAACACGTGTGCGGTTCGTGACAACGCCGAGCAACGGATCTACGGTCGGGTGGGGGATTTGAAGCGCCATAAGAGGGCAGGAGACGTGCTGGGGGTGGTTGGGTGCATGGCGCAGCGGTTGGGGCCCGATCTCTTGAAGCGGATCCCGCACGTCGACCTCGTGGTCGGCCCGGACGGATACCGTGCGTTGCCGGAGTTGATCCGCCGGGCGGCGGGCGGAGAGCGGTCGGTGGACGTCGACTTCAAGTCATGGGAACACTATGAAGACGTTCCGCCGGCACGGGGCGGGGGCGGGGGCGGGGGCGATCGAGCCAGTGCCTTCGTGACGGTACAACGAGGATGCAATTATCGGTGCACGTTCTGCATTGTTCCGATGACGCGCGGTCCCGAACGAAGCCGTATGCTGGGGGATGTCGTTGGTGAGGTGCAGGCCCTCGTCGCCACCGGCGTCACCGAGGTGACCCTGCTTGGGCAGACGGTCAACAGCTATCACGACGGAACGCACGACTTTGCAGATCTCCTGCGCGCGGTCGGAGGAGTGGATGGCATTCGCAGAGTGCGGTTCACGAGTCCACACCCGAATGATTTCAGCTCGGCGGTCATCACGGCGATGGCCGACGTCCCGGAAGTGTGTGAGCACGTCCATCTCCCGGTTCAGAGCGGCTCGACGAGTGTGCTCAAGCGCATGCTGCGACGCTACGATCGAGATTCGTACATCGAGTGCGTTGCACGTTTGCGAGCCGCCATACCCGAGCTGGCGATCACAACGGACATCATCGTCGGTTTTCCTGGAGAGACAGAGGAAGATTTCCTCGAGACCGAGAGCCTGGTACGCAGCGTGCAGTTCGACGACGCGTTCACGTTCAAGTACTCGGTTCGAGACGGTACGCCGGCCGTCAAGATCAAGGATCACGTGCCCGGCGACGTGGCAGGCGAACGGTTGGAGCGGCTCATCGCGACGGTGCGCAAAGTGGCGCGGACAAAGAACGCCGGGCTCGTCGGCGGTACGCACGAGGTCCTGGTGGAAAAACAAGCCCGGCGGGGCGATTTGCTGCAGTCGCGGACAAGGACCAACAAGGTGGTGCTCATCGAGGGGCCCTCCACCCTCATCGGGTCGTACCAACATGTCCGCCTCAGCGGTACCACCGGTGCGACATTCACGGGCACCCCGACTTCCACCCGCCGCCAACTGGCCGTCCTGGGTTGAAACTCGAGCCCTACCGAGGACTCCGTTAGAGACAGCAACCACCAGGTTACGTCGCGCGAACACTCTTCGGGCGCGGCGGTAAACGATCGTGGGGACGCCGGTCGCTCGGTTCGCCGTCGCGTACACCGCAGGCATGGCGGTCGCCCTCATAGTCCTGGTTCCGCCCGTTCCCTCCCTGTGTGTCACCGCGGTGCTCCTTATCGTCGGCCGAAAGACCTTGGCGTGGCGGCACCGTTTGCTCTGTGCTCTTCTCGTCGGTGTCACAGTGGGTTCGGTCGCCCGACGCCGCGCTGCTGAAGGGTGTGCCCAACAATGGGCAAAGGGAGCACACGCGGCGTACGTCCGCGTACACGACGCACCGGGTGGTGGCGGAACCGCCACCGCCAGCGTCGTCCATGCGCCGGAGGGCTGCCGGGGTCGGGTGCGTCTTCGCTTCACCACCGAAAGGCTGCCGATCAGCGGAGAGACGGTGGTGGTGGTGGGCACCGTCCACTCCCCGGGCTGGATGCGTGTGCGGCATCTGCGCCAACTGTCCGGCCATCGCATTCCGCTGCGTTTTCGAGTTCGCGAACGCATCGCTCACCGCATCCACCGACTCTACGGCGCCCGGGCCGGACTCGTCGATGCGATTGTTCTCGGCCGGCGAGAGGATCTGGATCCCGAGCTTCGTGCCCTCTTTACGGGCGCCGGGCTGGCTCACCTCCTCGCGATCTCGGGCTTGCACGTCGGCATGGTCGCCGCTTGGACTCGCCTGGTCGCCCGCGCCGTGCTCGGATCGCGGGTTAGCTGGCCCGTCAGCGCGATCGTCACTTGGGCGTACGTGGCGCTGCTCGGGTTTCCCGCGCCGGCGACGCGGGCGGCGGCGTTCGTGGCGATCTATGCGGTGGGGCGGTCGCGCCAGCGAAGACCGCCGCCGTCGGCCGTCTTGGCCGTGGCCGCGCTGGTGGTATGGACGCTCGATCCCAGTGCAGTGAGTTCGGTCGGCGCATGGTTATCGATCGCCGCTGTCGGGGGGACGGTGTGGGCAGTCGGGTTGTCACGATCCCGCCACGTCGGTCTGACGAGGTTGTCCGCGGTTTCATGTGGTGCAACGCTCGCGACGGCCCCGATCACGGCGCTGGCGTTTGGCAGCGTGGCGCCGATCGGGATGCTGTCGAATTTGCTCGCCGTTCCCCTCGCAGGCGTCGCGGTACCCGCCATCTTTGCGAGTATCGCTTTCGGATCCACATTGGCGGCGAGCGCGGGTTTGGTCCTCTCGGCGATCGAACGTATCGCGGTGGTAGCCACCAAGATCCCCTGGGGGCATCTGAGCGGAGAACCGGGTTGGTCCTTCGCCCTGCCGTGGTTGGGGGTTCTCGGGGCGGCGGTTTGGACGACATGGCGGGCGCCCCGGTGGGTGGTGGTCAGGTATCGAGCCGCCGGCGCCCTGGCGGTGGTGGTCTGGGGTTTGGTAGCGATGCCGCGTCTTGGGGGTAGGGGCCGATCGGATGACGGCAAGCTGTCGATACACGTTCTGGCGGTTGGGCAGGGAGACGCGATTGCTGTGCGTACTCCTCGGGGACGTTGGATGCTCATCGACGCAGGGCCACGATTCGGTGATGCCGATGCCGGCCGTCGGGTGGTGATGCCCTTTTTCCGGCGGCGAGGCGTTCAACGACTCGACGTGGCCTTCGTGTCGCATGGCGACGCCGACCATTTGGGGGGTCTGGTGACGGTCATCGAGCACACCAGGCCCGCCCTGGTGTTGGAGCCGGCCCAGCCATTGGGAACCGCTCTGTACAGGGAATATCTCGGCGTCGTGGACGCCTTTGCTGGGGAGTGGCGGGCGGCGCGGGCCGGAGACACACTCGAGATCGATTCGGTGGTGGTCGCGGTTTTGCACCCATCCGCCCGGTGGATCGGCCGCGTATCCTCGCCGAATGAGAATTCGTTGATCCTTCACCTGCGCTTCAAGGAATTCGACGCCATATTCGCCGGCGATGCCGGATTGCCGGCCGAGTCCGAGATCCACCCTCGGTTGGGCCCGGTCGAGCTCTTGAAGGTGGGGCACCACGGCTCAGCGGGAAGCACGTCGGCGCCGTTTCTGGACGTCATCCGGCCGAGGGTGGCGGTGATTAGTGTTGGGCGCAACAATCGCTTCGGTCACCCGGCGCCGGCCGTTATTCGGCGGCTCGCCGATCGTGACGTGGCGGTGTTTCGGACGGATGAGGGTGGGACGGTGACGATCCGGACGGACGGGAGCTACTTTGAGATCGACCAGGGCAAATCACCTCAATTTGTGGAGAGGGTCCGTTGCGCTTTTCTGAGTTGGTTACCATCGAACGGTTCATCACGGAGCAGGAACGTCTGCACCCGCAGGCAACCGGGGAACTCTCGCACCTTCTCTACGACGTCACGTTAGCTGCGAAGATTATCTCGGGACACATGCGTAGCGCCGGATTGGTGGACGTCTTGGGCACCGCAGGCAAGGTGAATGTGCAAGGTGAGGAGCAGCAAAAACTCGATGTGCTCGCCAATGACGTGATGAAAGAGGCGCTGCGGCATACCGGGCGGGTATCACTCATGGCGTCGGAGGAGGAGGAGGACCCGATTCCGGCGGATGCCAGCGCGGCTTCCGGAAAGTACATCGTGTTGTTCGATCCGCTCGACGGGTCGTCGAACATCGACGTGAACGTTTCCATCGGCACGATCTTTTCTATCCAACGCCGGGTGTCGGCCGACGGATGTGCAGACGTCGTCGACTGTTTGCAAAAAGGGCGGAACCAGGTTGCCGCGGGTTATGTGATCTACGGGTCGAGCACCGTGATGGTGTATTCGGCGGGGAACGGCGTGCATTGTTTCACGCTCGATCCGATTATCGGTGAGTTCCGTCTCGTCAACCACGATGTGGAGACCCCACCAACGGGTAGATATTATAGCATCAACGAAAGCAACTACACTTGTTGGTCTCCCGGATACCAAAAGGCGGTAGGATGTTTCAAAGGGGTTGATGGCGACGGCAACGGAAAGAATGCCCGCTACATCGGGTCACTCGTGGCCGACTTCCACCGCAATCTGCTGGCCGGCGGGATATTCATGTATCCGGCCGACACCAAGTCACCCGCGGGCAAACTCCGTTTGCTGTACGAGGCGTGTCCGCTCGCGTTCGTGGCCGAGCAGGCCGGAGGAGCGGCGTCCGACGGCGAGGGCCCGATTTTGGACATCGTGCCCACCGAACTGCATCAACGGACACCGCTCGTGATCGGGAGCCGCGATGATGTCGCTTTCGTCGAGCGAACGCTTCAGGAAGTCGAAGCCGCGGTCCAATGACCGACGAGCGACGATCGCCCGCCGGAATCCCAATCGAAGAATCGTACGGACCCCAGCGGGTAGATATCGGAGATGCCGAGCGTGAGGTACCGGGCGAGTTTCCGTTTACGCGTGGTATTCATGGCGGTATGTATCGTAGTCGTCTTTGGACCATGCGACAGTACGCAGGGTTCGGTACGGCCAAAGAGACCAACGAACGCTTTCGGCAATTGCTCGACGCTGGTCAGACGGGGCTGTCGGTCGCCTTCGATCTGCCGACCCAAATGGGATTGGACTCGGACTCTCCGAGGGCGGAGGGAGAAGTGGGCCGCGCCGGCGTCGCGATCGACAGTGTCGATGACTTCGCTGCCGTGTTCGATGGCATTCCCCTCGATGCCGTATCAACCTCAATGACGATCAACGCCACGGCCGCGATCCTTTTGGCCATGTATGTCGTCGTGGGTGAAGAGCAGGGAACGTCGCAAGACAAGCTCCGCGGCACCCTTCAGAATGACGTACTCAAGGAATACGTCGCGCGTGGGACATATATCTACCCGCTCGAACCCTCGCTGCGGCTGGCCACGGACATCTTGGCTTTTGTGGCGGAAGAACGGATGGCATTCAACCCGATCTCGGTGAGCGGTTACCATATGCGCGAGGCCGGATCGACGGCGATTCAAGAAGTGGCGTTTACCTTGGCAAACGCCATCGAGTATCTGGATCGTGCTGTGGCGCGCGGCCTGCTCATCGACGACATCGCACCGCGCATGTCGTTTTTCTTTGCCGCGCACAACGACCTCTTCGAAGAGGTGGCGAAGTTCCGCGCTGCGCGGAGGCTGTGGGCGACGATCGTCAGCGACCGTTACGGAGGGTGTGACAAGAGCTGCCGCTTGCGGTTTCACACGCAGACTGGTGGTTCGACGCTCACGGCGCACCAGCCCCTCAACAACGTCGTCCGAGTGACCGTTCAAGCGCTGGCGGCCGTGTTGGGGGGAACACAGTCCCTCCACACAAACGGATACGACGAAGCACTCGCACTTCCGTCTGAGAATGCGGCGCGATTGGCACTTCGCACGCAGCAAGTCCTCGCGCACGAGTCCGGTGTAGCACAGACCGCGGATCCCTTGGGCGGGTCGCATTACGTCGAGTATCTGACAAACACGATCGAGCTGGAGGCGCGTGAGTTGTTGACGGAGGTTGAGAAACGCGGTGGGGCGGCGCGTGCCATCGAGTCGGGTTTCTTCCAGCGTGCCATCAGCCAGGCGGCGTACGACGACCAGCGCGCGCTGGAGGCGAAAGACAAGGTGGTCGTGGGTGTGAATCAATTCGAGGTGTATGAACCACCGAGCAGCATGCCGTCTCCGGATTATGACGCGTTGGCGGGTCAGCAGAGGGAGCGGGTGCGGAGCACCCGCGCCGGCCGAGATAAAGCAGCTTATGCCGCGGCCGTCGAAGCCCTGACCGATGGCGCCGGTGGTGACGCGCGGTTGATGCCGTTGATCCTGGACGCCGTGCGTGCGCGAGCGACCGTGGGAGAGATCAGCGACACCCTACGCAAGCCTTGGGGGGTATACCGTCCTGCTTAACCAGACCACCCTGCTTGACCAGACCACCCTGCTTGACCAGACTACCCTGCTTGACCAGGCCACGGGTGGCCGCTAAGATGCCCGGTTGTTTCCACGACATTCCCAAAGTCGGTAGAGTGCATCATGCCCACATACGGGTATAAATGCCCCGCATGCGGGGACCAATACGAAAAAATGCAGAAGATGAGCGACGAGACCAGAGCCGAATGTCCGAAGTGCGGAACGGCGGGCGATCGGATCATCTCGGGTGGAGCGGGCGTGGTGTTCAAAGGATCTGGCTTCTACGAGACCGACTACAAAAGGGCGGGGTCACCGAAGGACAAGCCTGACTCCGCTGCGCAGGACTCGTCGAAGAGCGGGGAGAAATCCAAGAAACCTGACTCCGGTTCGTCAAAGCCAAAGGAATCCGACGCCTGATACGTCTCTAGTCGTCTGCCAGCCAGCCAATTCCCCGGAACGGATGATAGCATGGGATTAGTCGTCGTCGGTAGCATCGCACTCGATTCGGTAGAAACGCCATTCGGGTCCACCGCCGATGCGTTGGGTGGCTCGGCCACTTTTTTCGGCTATGCCGCCGCGTTCTTTCATCCCGTGCTGGCCGTTGGTGTGATTGGCGATGACTTCCCGAACGAAGAACTCGAGCGGATGGCCGAACGAGGCATCGACATCGCTGGGGTCGAGCGGGCGGCCGGTCAGAGCTTTCGGTGGAAGGGTAAGTACTCCTTCGACCTCCAGAATCGTGAGACCATCGACACGCAATTAGGGGTATTCTCAGATTTCGATCCCAAACTCCCTGACGCATACCGCGATGCCAAACTCGTATTCCTCGGCAATATCGATCCGCAACTCCAACTGAGCGTGCTGGATCAGGTTCGACAACCAGATCTGGTTGCATGCGACACGATGAACTTCTGGATTGACGGCCAACCCGATACGCTCATGCAGTTGTTGAAGCGCATCGACGTGCTCATGGTCAACGACGCCGAGGCGCGACAATTGTCGGGTGACTGGAACATCTACCGGGCGGCGCGCTGGATTCTGAAACGCGGGCCGCGAATGGTCATCATCAAACAGGGCGAGTACGGTGCCGTCCTCGTCGATGATAAGAGTATCTTTTACGTACCGGCATTTCCGTTGGAGGAGATTTACGATCCGACAGGCGCCGGCGATGCGTTCGCGGGAGGCTTCATGGGGCACCTGGCGCGTTCGGGAGACCTCTCGCGGGCGAATCTCCGCCGAGCCATGGTGTTCGGTGCGACTACCGGATCGTTTGCCGTCGAGCGATTCTCCGTGCAACGATTTCAGGAAATCGGTGTCGCAGAGATCACAGCGCGCGCACGATCGTTTACCGATCTCGTGCATTTCGACACGGACGGCTTCTAGCCACGGATAGCACAGAAAAAAGCAGATTAATGCGGATGTTCAGAGGTATTGTCAAATGTTGTGGATCGGTGAGTGATCAAGCGGCGACCTTCCGATCCGTGTTCTCTTTGTCAGTTTCCTGCATACCATCTTTGAATTGTTCTCCTGCCAACACCAGGGGGAGAAGTTCTGGAGCGTTGAGTTTCCGCCAACGTTGCTGCGCCATCTCCAACAGCTTGAACGCCATCGTCAGCCCTTTGCTCCGCGAGCCCGCTCCCTTGGTCACGCGCTGTCGTAACCGGACCGTCGCGAAGGCAGACTCGATCACGTTCGTCGAACGGATATGTTTCCAATGCTCGGCCGGAAAATCAAAATGGCTGTACAGGTGCTCCTGGTCCCGCGTGAGCGAGGCGACCGCCTTGGGATACTTGGCCGCATACGCGGTGGCGAAACGCTCGACCAGCGCCTCGGCCTCCGCACGCGACTCCGCATACATCATCTCGCGCAACACCCGCTTCGCCGCCGGCTGCAAACGTTTCGGAAGCTTGTCCAACACGTTGGCCATCCGGTGCACCCAGTCGCGCTGCTGCCGCGTCGCCGGCCACACCTCCCGCACCGCTGCCCAGAACCCCAACGCGCCATCCCCAATCGCCAGCACCGGGGCCCGCATCCCCCGACGCTTCAGATCGCGCAACACCGCCAACCAGCTCTCCGTGCTCTCCCGATAGCCGTCCTCCACCGCGATCAGCTCTTTCGTCCCATCCGCCCGGGCGCCCAGCATCACCAGCGTACACAGCCGGTCGGCCTCGAGGCGAATGTTGAAGTGGATCCCGTCGACCCAGACGTACACATACTCCCGATCACGCAGATCACGCTGGCGAAACGCCTGGTATTCCCCCTCCCACGCCGCCGTCAATCGCGTGATCGTCGTCGGGGACAAGCCTGATGCGTCCTCACCCAACAAGATCGGCAACGCCTCGCGAAAATCTCCCGTCGACAGACCGCGCAGATACAACACCGGCAAGACCTCCGCCACCTTCGGCGACCGCCGCATATAGGGAGGCAAAATCTTGCTCGTGAACTGCGCCCGCATACGACGGTCATGCACCCGTGGCGCGGTCACCGTGACCGTACCAGCACCCAGCGTCACCTTGCGGGGACGGGCTTTGCCATTGCGCACCACCAGGGCGCGGCCCTCTCCGTCTCGCTCAATCCGATATCGCTCGACATACTCGGTCACTTCCGCGTCCAACGCACTCACCAGCATCCGCCGAGCTCCCTCTCTGGCAAGCTCGTCCAGGTCTGCGAACAGTCCGTTCCCTTTGCTCTCAGACGCATTCTCTATTATCCTCAACATCGGTGGCGTGTCCTTTCTCCGGTCGTCACAACCGGATCTCGTGTACGTTTCAACTGACTACACGAAAGGATACGCCGCCTTTCTCATTCCTCCAATCCACAACTTTCGAAAATAACTCGATGTTCATTATTCAATATTCAGCAATTCAATATTCAATATTCAATATTGGATATTGGATATTCGTTTTTCGTTATGCCTGCTGACAGATATCGCGAGGCCGGCGTCGATCTCGATGCCGGTCGGCGGGCCACGGCCAAGATTGCCGAGCTGGTCGCCTCAACCCGCACGGAGTTGTCCCGAGGCATCGTGGGTGGCTTCGGCGGGATGATCCGCGTCCCGCAAGACGTCCGCGACCCCATCCTCGTGACAAGCACCGACAGCGTGGGCACAAAAGTGTTGGTGGCGGCCCGCGCGGAGCGGCACGACACCATTGGAGAGGATCTCGTCAATCACTGTGTCAACGATATCCTCGTTCATGCCGCGCGACCCCTCGCATTCCTCGACTACGTTGCGGTAGCCTCGGTCGATCCGGACAGAGTTGCCGCGATCGTCGAGGGGGTCGCGCGAGGATGCCGGAATCACGATATCACGCTGGCGGGTGGTGAGGTCGCCGAAATGCCGGACCTGTACCAGACCGGCCATTACGATTTGGCGGGCACCATTATTGGCGTCGTGTCCGAAGGGGATGCGCTGCACGGCGACCGGGTGCGGCAAGGCGATAGCTTGGTGGGGTACGCGTCGACCGGCTTGCACACCAACGGGTATTCGTTGGCGCGTCGCATCGTCTTCGACCAATTGAGTCTCGACGTCGGCAGCGAAATCCCGGAATTGGGAACGTCGGTGGGCGACGCCCTGCTGACCGTTCATCGGAGCTACTACGCTGCAGTCTCCTCCGTTCTGCCGCGCGTGCATGCGCTGGCGCATATCACCGGGGGAGGATTGCCCGGAAATCTTTCTCGTTCCCTGCCTGACGGGTGCGGTGCGGCTATCGACATGTCGACCTGGCAGGTTCCGCCGCTGTTCACCTTCCTGCAAGAGAGAGGTAACGTAGAGCGGAACGAGATGTTTGACGTATTCAACATGGGGATCGGTCTGGTCGCGGTCGTGCCTTCCGACGCCGTGGATGAGGTGCAAACGGCGGCACGCATGGCCGACGTTCCGACGTGGGTCATTGGTGCGGTCGTCGAGGGCCAAGGAGTGCGGCTTCAATAGAGAGTCGGCAAGAGGGTGTGGTGAATATCCAATATCCAATATCCAATATCCAATATCCAAAATTCATTCATCGATATTGGATATTCAATATTGGATATTGGATATTCAGCAAAGCGACAGGGTCGTGACCGAGCTCGAGGCCATGCGCCGTGCCGTCCAACTCGCCTTGCGCGGGTGGGGCCGTGTCGCGCCCAATCCACTCGTGGGCGCTGTGTTGCTTCGTGACGGCAATGTCATTGGCGAGGGGTTCCACGCGGAGTATGGTGGGCCGCACGCCGAAACCAACGCACTCGACGACTGTGACGACGCGGTCGGCGCGACGTGTGTCGTGACCCTTGAGCCGTGCGCCCACCACGGGAAGACTCCTCCTTGCTGTGAAGCCCTGGCCGCTGCCGGCGTGGCACGGGTGGTTGCCGCCGTTGCGGATCCCACCAGCGTCGCCGGAGGGGGCTTCGATTTCTTGCGCGGTGCCGGCGTCGACGTTGTGCTCGGGGTGGGTGCCGAGGAGGGGGCGGCGCTCAACGCCCCATTCCTCTTTGACGCGTCCCGACCAGGGCGCCCATTTCTGGCGGTCAAGGTGGCCACCTCCCTCGACGGGTTTCTGGCCGACGAAACCGGCCGCTCGCAATGGATTTCGAGCCCCGAGGCCCGCGACTACGTCCACTGGCTGCGAGCCGGATTCGATGCCATCGGGGTGGGCCGCGGAACGGTGGTGGCGGACGATCCGTTGCTGACCGTCCGCGGCGCCACGAAGCCGCGCGTGGTTCCGACCAGGGTAGTATTCACCACCGAGGGCGAGATCTCGGTGGATCTTCGTGCCCTGGACACGGCAACGGCTCCGACTATTGTCATTGCCAGGCCGTCGCGGGAGGTTGAACTCAGTCAAGCCCTTGCCCATACTCAAGTTACGGTTTTGGGGGCTGATGGCCTCGCCGGATCTCTGGTGGCCCTTGGAGAACGAGGAATCCGATCGATCCTGATCGAAGGTGGGGGAGCGCTGATTGGGTCGTTGATGGATGCGGGGCTGGTCGACCGGCTCTATTGGATCAAGGCTCCCATTTGGCTGGGGAAGGGCATTCCGGCCTTTGGCGCCCTCGGCGCCGTCCCCTTACAAGACGCCCGGGCCTGGGCGGTGGTCGAGCACCGAGCCTTGGGCCCAGACACGCTGTTGGTGGTGGATCGAGAGTTATGTTTACAGGGATCGTAAAGGAACAGGGGACGGTGGTGGCCGTTGGCACCGACGGCGACCGTCTGAAACTGACGATCGAGGCCTCCTTTGATGATCTTGCGTTGGGCGAGAGCATCGCGTTGAACGGTGCCTGCCTGACGGTCATGGAGCTGGGCCCCGGCAACTTTTCCGTCGAGGCTGTCGTTACGACTAGGGACCGGACGACGCTCGACGCGTTGGAGGCTGGTGCGCGGGTGAACCTCGAGCGGGCGTTGGCGGTCGGGGAGCGGTTGGGTGGTCACTTCGTGCAAGGGCACGTCGATGGCGTGGCCGAGATCCTCAGCGTCACCCCACGCAACGATGCCGTCTTGATCGACGTGAAGCTACCGGCCGCGATCGCAGCGATCACCGTACTTCACGGTTCGATCGCACTCGATGGGGTGAGCATGACGGTGAATGCCATTCCCGATCCCGGCGTCGTGCAGGTCTCGGTGATTCCGTTCACGTACGAACATACGACGTTGGGATCTCTCGGGGCGGGCGATCGGATACACGTGGAGGGAGACATGCTCGGGAAGTTCGTGAAGCAGCTCCTCGATACCCGGGCGACAGATGCTTAGTCCAATATCCAATATTGAATATTGAATATTGAGTGTTGGATATTGGATATTGAGTGAGGTGTTATGGCGTTTGGAACCATTGAACAGGCAATAGACGATATTCGTCAGGGCCGACTGATTATTGTGGCCGACGACGAAGATAGAGAGAACGAGGGGGATCTCGTAGGCGGCGCCGAGAGGATGACCGACGACGGGATCAACTTCATGTCGAAGTACGGCCGTGGCCTCATCTGCCTCACGTTGACACCGGCACGGTGCAGTGCCTTGGGACTTCCCCAGATGGCGGACGAAAACACCGAATCCAACGAAACGGCGTTTACGGTGAGCATCGACGGTGCCAAGCGGTTTGGTGTCACGACCGGCATTTCCGCGTGGGATCGTTGGAAGACCATCCAGATTGCCATTGATCCGGTAACCGCTCCCGAAGATCTGCGACGTCCCGGGCACGTCTTTCCGTTGCGCGCCCGTCCGGGCGGTGTTCTCCAGCGAGTCGGTCAAACGGAGGCGAGTGTCGATCTCGCTCGCTTGGCGGGGCTCTACCCCGCGGGGGTGATCTGTGAGATCCTCGACGACGACGGCAAGATGATGCGCCGTCCCCAACTCGAGGAGTTTTCGGCGGAGCACGGTCTCACTTTTGTCACGGTTGCCCAACTCGTCGCGTACCGCTTGCAGCACGAACGTTTGATCCACCGCGTCGCGAGCGCCAGGTTGCCGACACAGTTTGGTGAGTTTCGAGTGGTCGGGTATTCGAACGATGTTGACGACGCTGAACACATCGCACTCGTGTACGGCGACGTGTCCAACAGAGAGGACGTGCTGGTGCGAATGCACTCCAAGTGCCTCACCGGCGATGTGTTTGGTTCGTCGCGCTGTGACTGCGGTTGGCAGCTGCAGAGTGCGATGTGCGCGATCGTCCAACACGGAGCCGGCGTGATCGTGTATCTCGACCAGGAGGGTCGCGGCATCGGATTGCTCAACAAACTCAAGGCGTACGAGCTGCAAGACGGCGGACACGACACGGTCGAAGCCAACAAGCGATTGGGTTTTGCCCCGGATCTTCGCAACTACGGTATCGGGGCACAGATCCTCATGGATCAAGGGCTCAGTTCCATCCGCGTGTTGACCAACAACCCGAAGAAGCTGGTGGGTTTGGAGGCATACGGATTGCGCATCGTCGAGCGAGTTCCGATTGAGCCGCTGCCGACCGACGAAAACCGCGGCTATCTCAACGCCAAGCGAGATAAGCTCGGGCACTTTTTGTCTCACTGAGATGGCAACCGATTCATCTCTCGACCGCTCCCCGCCCGGGCGGGTGCTCGTTGTCGTAAGCCGATTCAACGAAGCAGTGACCCGCCGGTTGTTGGAAGGCGCCATGACCGCGTTGGCGGACGGCGGGTATTCCGAAGACAGCGTCGATGTCGTTTGGGTTCCCGGGGCGTGGGAACTCCCCCTTTTGGTGAGGCGTGCGCTCGACACCAAAGCCTATCGCGCAGCGGTGGCGTTGGGGGCCGTCATCCGTGGTGAGACACCGCACTTCGACTACATCTGTGCCGAAGCCGCACGTGGACTTGGGACAGCAGCGCAGGAAACCGGAATCCCCGTGGGTTTTGGCCTGCTGACATGTGAAACACTCGCGCAGGCCCTGGCGCGTGCCGGCGGTGAGGCGGGGAACAAAGGAACGGAAGCGGCTGTCGCGGCGCTCGAGACGGCGGACACGTTAGACCGGGTCGATGGTCGTGCTGCGACGTGAGACCAAGGTCCGCGCGCGAGCGCTCCAACTACTGTACGCGTGGGAACTGCAACATAGGCCATCGGTCGAGACGGTCGTGGACGGTTTGCAATTCCACGAGAGGCACGTACCGGACGGCGACGTCGTGGTGCGATTGGTGCAGAGTGTTGCGGGTCGGGTGGGGAACCTCGACGATGATATCGCAGCGGCCGTCGAGAAGTGGCGCCTTTCGCGGATCGGCGTGATTGAGCGCAACATCCTCCGTCTGGGTCTCCATGAGCTTCTGGAGACGGACGTTCCAGCAAAGGTCGTGATCGACGAGGGAGTCCGTTTGGCCCAGTGGTTCGCCGGTGAGAAGGCACCCGGGTTCGTCAACGGAGTGTTGGATGCTCTTGCACGGCACCACGGCCGGCTGTGAGGATCCTTGCGGTGAACTGGCTGGATGTGGAGAATCCGCTGGCGGGTGGAGCGGAGATCCATTTTTTTGAGATTTTCAAGCGTTTGGTGCAGGCGGGAGATCAGGTCACGTTGGTGTGTTCCGGTTGGGATGGAGCCAAACCGCGGACGGTGATCGACGGGATCGAAGTCCGGCGCATAGGCGGAAGGCACACCTTTGCCGCTCTCGGCCGGCGGGCGGTGCGGGATGCCCTCGACCGGACGCCGTACGATATCGTCGTCGAAGATGTGAACAAGCTCCCGTTGTATCTCCCGATGCTCACGAGCTTGCCGATGTATACCATCGTGCCCCATCTCTTCGGAAGAACGGCGTTTCAGGAAGCGTCTCTTCCGGTGGCGATGCTCGTCTGGTTCGCAGAGCGGGCCATTCCGTGGGTGTACCGACGGTCGGCTTTTCACGCCATTAGCGAAAGCACGCGCGACGAGTTGGCCCAACGGGGTGTCGATCCGGCGGCCATTCGCGTGGTGTTGCCGGGGGTCGATGCGGAGTGGTTTGTTCCGCACGCGGCGGTGGGGCGGGCGGAAGTTCCTACCTTCCTGTACGTGGGTCGTCTCAAGCGTTATAAGGGAATAGACTTGGCCCTCAGGGCCCTTCAAGGGGTGCGACTGCGCTTTCCCGAGGCCGTTCTCCAGGTCGCCGGCGAGGGAAACGATCGCCGCCGCCTTCAGGGGATCGCGGGGCGCCTGGCCTTGGGCGACGCGGTGCGGTTTTTGGGATTTGTCAGCGAGGGCCAAAAACGGGAATTGCTGCGGCGGGCCTGGGCGCATGTCTTTCCCTCGGTGAAAGAGGGGTGGGGTATCTCCAACGTCGAGGCCTCCGCGTGCGGTACGCCGACCATTGCGGCTGACAGCCCGGGATTGCGAGAATCCGTCATTCACGAGGAAACAGGTTTGTTGGTGCCCTATGGAGACCACCAGGCGTTGGCGGCGGCGATGATTCGTGTCGCGGCTGACGTCGCGTTTCGGGAGCGTCTCGGTTCGGGGGGGCGAAACTTCGCGCTTGGATTGTCGTGGGAGCGCGCAGCCCAACAAACGCGGGCGCACGTGATGGAGACCGCGGGTGTGTCATGAAGAGAAAAGGAGATTGCTGTGGAAATCACGGTAACTGCCCGTCACTGTGAAATTGATGATATGCTCCGCGATCGCGCGGTGCAGTTGATCGAGCGAGCCGCCAGGTTGGCGTGGCGTCCTCAACGCGCAGAGATCGTGTTCGACAACGATCACAAACGGCGGATCGTTGAGCTTCATCTGTATATGCCGCGCGACAACGTCCATGTGGCCAGCGCTGAAGCTGCTGACTCTCGAACGGCTCTCGATCGCGCGATGGTGAAACTACGAAACCAACTCGACAAACTGCCCAGTAGCCCGGCCAGCCGGCGTCATGCGGCTGGAGAGAAGTGACACCGCTTACCGTAAGCGACCTCCTCGCCCGGAAAGGCAAAGCTCTCCAGCTCGAGGTGCTGACGGGTGACATCGGTCTCGACCGGCCGATTCGCGTGCCTCAGGTCTCGAGCCCGGGACTGGTCCTCGCAGGGTTCACGAAGCGCTTTTCGGCCAAACGGCTGCACGTGCTCGGTGAAACGGAGGTGGATTACCTGCGGTCTCTTCCCGCCGACGAACGCCTGGCTTCGTGGAATACGTTCCTGAACTTTGATCTTCCCTGCATCTTTGTGACTAAGGGGCAGCGGGTTCCGAAAGAACTCGTTCCCATGGCAAAGGAGCGGGGGATTCCTCTGCTGCGCTCCAAGCTCTCCACTGCTGAGTTTTACCAACGGCTGACGCCGTATCTCAACGAAACCTTCGCACCAACCACGAAGTTGCATGGGTCACTTGCCGACGTTTTTGGCGTGGGTTTGCTGTTCATGGGACGATCGGGTATCGGCAAGAGCGAGTGCGTGCTCGATCTCGTGGAACGCGGGCATCGGCTGGTTGCCGACGATTCGATTATCGTCACCCAGAGTGGAAACGAGGTGTTGATCGGCCGGGCTCCGGAACTCACGCGCCGCCACATGGAAATCCGTGGGGTCGGTATCGTGGATGTTTCCGCTCTTTTCGGCGTCCACGCCGTCCGTTTCCAGAAACGCATCGAGGTGGTTGTTCAACTGGTCGATTGGGAGAAGGCCCACGAGGCCGACCGCACGGGGTTGGACGAGCAGACGACAACGATTCTCGGGGTCGAGTTGCCGAAGGTCGTTGTCCCGTTGAATCCCGGGAAGAACATCACGGTGGTCTCAGAAGTCGTCGCGATGAATCACCTGCTCAAGTACGCCGGTGTGGAATCAGCCCATTTGTTGAATGAACGCTTGATCGAGAAAATGGCCGAGCAACGAGATTTGCGCGAGTACCTATCGCAAGACTATGAATGACGCTCTCAAAGGCGTGGTTGTTTCGCACGGCACGGTAGCGACCGCGTTGGTAGATGCCGTTCGCTCTATCACCGGCGACGCCGACGCCTTGGTGGCGATCAGTAATGAAGGGTGTAGCCGCGACTCACTAGGTAGCTTGGTTGCCGAAGCGGCGGGCGACGGAGATTGTGTGTTGTTTGTCGATTTGCCGGGTGGGAGTTGTTTGCAAGCCGCAATGGTCTTTCAGCGTGCGCGTCCAGCCATAGCCATTGCTGTGGTGGCGGGTGTGAATCTCGCGATGTTGCTCGATTTCGTGCAGCATCGGGACACGAGTCTGGCCGAAGCCGCGGCACGGGCCGCAGCGGTCGGCGCGAGCACGATCAAGGTGGTGGGTTCGTGAGCCTGGAACTGGTTCGGGTCGACGATCGGTTGATCCACGGTCAAGTCGTCGTAGGTTGGGGTCGAGAACTCAAACCGGATTTGGTGGTGCTCGCGAATGACGAGGTCGCCAAGAACGACTGGGAGCAAGAGCTGTACCGTATGGGTGTTCCGAAAAGGATGGACGTGAAGTTTGCCACGGTCGACGATGCCGCGGGAGGAGTCGAGGCGTGGGCCAACGGAGCCTGCAAGACGATCATTCTGGTAGGCGATGTCGATTCGCTCCTGCGGCTGTGTGACGGCGCGCCGAGTATCCGCAAGGTCAATCTCGGTGGCGTCCACGGCGAGGGCGATCGGTGCCAGCATCTACCATACCTGTTCTTGAGCGACGGCGAAGCTGGTCAGCTGCGGTCTCTGGCCACCCGTGGGATCGAAATCACGGCGCAGGACTTACCCAACTCGGCGCCCATAGCCCTGGCGGACCTGCTCTGATGGAATTCACGACCATGGGCGGGTTACTGGTTTGGGGAACACTGGTCGGTCTCGATCTGGTGACAATAGCGCAAGTCATGATCGCGCGACCGATCGTGGCCGGCGTGGTCGCGGGGTGGATCGTCGGTGACGCGCAGAGCGGGCTCATCGTTGGTGCCATACTCGAACTCTTCGCCATGGAGGTGTTGCCCTTCGGGGCGGCCCGCTACCCCGACTATGGCCTGGGGGCGGTCGCGGCGTCGGTCACCGCGGCCGGTGCGCCCGACGTGTTCGGCATTGGTATTGCCGTAGCCGTCGGATTGGTGATCGCTTACTTGGGGGAAATGTCTATCCAATTCGTTCGACAACGCAACACGCTAGACATACAGCGGCATCGTGATGCCATCGACTCCGGGGACGTGCGGGTCATTTACCGGCTGCATCGACGAGGTGTCCTCCGGGACTTCGGCCGTGCGGCAAGCTTGACGGCCGGAGGATTGATCTTGGCCGCTGCCGTGAGCGCCACGATACCGATCACGTTGCGCGGCGCGGTGGTGCTCAGCGCCGTGGCGATCGGTGTTGGTTTGGGAACGACGTTTGTGAGCGGTGTTCGCATTGCACGCGACGCCCGCCGCGGTTGGATTTGGCTGGTGTCCGGTTTGGTTGCCGGCGCCGTGTGGGTGGTGCGGTGAAGCGCGGTTTTGCGGTGAAGCGCGGCTTGATGGCGGCAATGACACGATTGTTCGTGTTTCAAGGGTCAATGAACCACGAACGCCTGCAGGGGTTGGGCATGGCCGTGGCCATTGAACCGCTGCTGCGTGATTTGAACGGTGGTCGTGCGGGTGAAGCATATCGCCATGCCATGGGACGCGCCGCCGGATTCTTCAACACGCATCCCTATCTCGCCGGTCTTGCGGTCGGTGCAATCGCCAGGGCGGAACACGAGGGTGTCCCGTCTCAGCAGATAGACAGACTCCGCGCAGCGTTGAAAGGTCCCCTCGGATCGCTCGGGGACCGCATCATCTGGGCCGGCGTGCTACCGGCCGCCGCCGCCATCGGTTTGATCGTATCGACGCGGGCGCCGCTGTTCGTCGCCGCGGCCACGTTCTTGCTCTTGTTCAATGCCGTGCACGTCACTCTTCGGGTGTGGGGGCTACTGGCGGGTTGGCGCACCGGGCTGAGGGTGGCGGGGGCGTTGAGGCATCCTGTGTTACAGGCAGGGTTCGTTGCGTCCGGACCTCTGGCAGCCGTCGCGATCGGGTTCGCTATCCCCGTCGTGGCCGCGTGGTTGACTGCGGATTTTGGCGAGGCCGCGAAGTGGGGCACGGCGGGGGTCGCTGCTGCGACCGCGATCGCTACACGGTGGCTCACGCCGACGTTTGGTGCTGCTCGCCTCGGCATTCTCGTCTTGGTGACGACGCTCGCGCTGGGGTGGTTATGGTAAGCGAACGCCGCGTAACCGTGATTAACGAGCTGGGCTTGCATGCCCGACCGGCGGCCGAGTTCGTCAAGCTGGCAAGCCGGTTCGAATCGGATATCAGCCTGCAGAAAGATGGAGATGCGGTAAACGGGAAGAGCATCATGGGAGTGATGACGTTGGCGGCCGAGTGTGGCGCCGAGCTGACGCTCCGCGCCGATGGTTCCGACGCCGACGCGGCCGTGACAGCCTTGGAGGAGTTGGTGGCCAATGAATTCGGAATCACCAGTGAGTGACCCGCGTCTCATCACGGGCATCGGCGTGTCCGGGGGCGTGGTCATCGGCCCAGCCTACGTCGTCACTTGGGGTATACCCGATGTTCCGCACCGGGTGGTTTCCAAAGACGAGGTAGCCCGAGAGATCGAGCAGCTGCATCAAGCGACGGCGGACGTCAAGGCCCATCTCGACGAGCTCAGAAAACACGCCGCGGAGCACGCGGGCGCTGCCGAGGCAAAGATCTTCGACGCGCAGATCCTGATGCTCGAAGATTCGGACTTCCTGGGAGCCGTCGAGCAACTGATTCGCGATAACCAGTTGAGCGCCGAGCGCGCGTTCGAATTCAAGGCATTCGAGTTGCGGACGCTTTGGGCGCAGTCCGACAGCGCAATGCTTCGCCAGCGGCGGGCCGACCTCGCCGGCATCAGTATCCGGGTGTTGCAACGGTTGCTGGGGCAGTCCATTCCTGACGTGCTGAAGGAGCGTCGCGGCGAGCCGGTGATCGTGTTTACCAAACAGCTCACGCCGGGTCTGACCGTGGAGTTCGATCGCGACCAGGTGGTGGGTTTCGCCAGCGTCGAGGGTACCGCCATGTCCCACGCGGCGATTCTGGCACACAGCTTGGGTATTCCCTGTGTCATGGGGCTCGTGGGTGGGTTGGAAAATATTCAGACGGACAGTGTCGTCATCCTCGACGGCACGCGCGGCACCATCCTCACCGATCCCACCCCCGAGGAGATTGCATCGGCGGAATCCGAGGCGGCCCGGCGAAGCCAGTTCGATGCGGAGCTCGAGGAGTTGAGCGGCCAACCGGCCGAGACCCTCGACGGGATCCGTGTGTCCCTCCGGGGCAACGTCGATCTTCCCGAGGAGTTGGACGCCGCGGCGGAGCACGGCGCAGAAGGGGTGGGTCTGCTCCGAACCGAATTTCTCGTCCTCGGCCGCACGGAGCTGCCCGGCGAAGACGAACAGGCGGAGTACTATCGTCGCATCTGCGAGCGCTTCCCGGATCACCCGGTGGTGGTGCGCACCTACGATCTCGGTGGAGACAAATTTCCCGCAGCGTTTCGACCACCGCGAGAGGCGAATCCGTTCCTCGGCTGGCGCGCCATCCGGGTGTGTCTCGATGAGCCTGAAATCTTCCGCACGCAAGCACGTGCAATCCTGCGAGCCCGCCCGGCCGGCGACGTACAGCTGATGCTTCCACTCGTGACGCAAATGGAGGAGCTCGAGCGGGCGCGCGAGCTCGTGGCCGAATCGGCCGAGGAGCTGCAACGGGACGGCATTGCCGCCGCGACCGAGGTCCCCATCGGCGTCATGATCGAAACACCCGCCGCTGTGATGCTCGCCGACGAGTTTGCCGCCGCAAGCGACTTCCTCAGTGTGGGAACCAATGACCTGACCCAGTACACGTTGGCGGTAGATCGCGGGAATGCGCGTCTCGCGAGCCGCTTCACCGCATTCCACCCATCCGTCGTGCGGTCGTTGAAGGCGATCGTCGTCGCGGGGCGCGGTGTCGGGCTCGATCCCAGCGTCTGCGGCGAAATGGCGTCCGATCCACGGGCCGCACTCCTGCTCCTGGGTCTCGGCTACCGCGTCTTTAGCATCTCTCCGCCGCGCCTGCCACTCGTCCGGTGGTTTGTTCGCCGGTTTGATGCGACGGTGGCCGAATCCGTGGCCGAGCAGGCCCTCAAAGCGGCCACCACGGGCAGGATCCTTGGCTTATTGAATGACGCGATCGACGATCTGGTCGACATCGAGTCGCTCCCCTCTGAGTTGGTTGCTCACGCGTAGGGCACGGGGTAGCTTTTAATGCTGGTCCAATCCATCGATCCCTAATCATCGCTCAAGGTCTTGCATGGCAGCCCAATCGCACCTGTTTTCGTCGGAATCCGTGACCGAAGGACACCCGGACAAGATGTCGGATCAGATCTCCGACGCAGTCTTGGACGCCATACTGGCGCAAGACCCGGCCGCGAGAGTGGCCTGCGAGACACTCGTGACGACCGGCATGGTCGTGGTGGCCGGTGAAATCACCACGACGGCCCAGGTGCGGTTCACGCAGCTCATTCGCGAAACGATTCGAGAGATCGGCTATGACGACGCGTCGGCTGGTTTCGACTGCGATACCTGCGCCGTGTTGACGGCGCTGGATGGGCAATCTCCGGACATCGCACAGGGTGTTGATACCGGCGGTGCCGGAGACCAAGGGATGATGTTCGGTTACGCGTGTGACGAGACACCCGAACTGATGCCCGCGCCGATCGTCTTGGCTCATCGGCTCACCCTGCAGCTGTCGTCGGTGCGCAAGAGCGGAGAGCTTCCCTGGTTGCGGCCCGACGGCAAGAGCCAGGTAAGCGTTGAGTATGTGAATGGGCGACCCGTCGGGGTGAGCGCGGTCGTGGTCTCGACGCAACACGCACCGGATGTTGGGTCAGACGAGATCGACGCGGCGATTCGAGAGCACGTCATTCAGCCGGTCTTGTCCGAAAGCAATCTCGAAGCCGAAAATGTGCGGTATCTGATCAATCCTACCGGTCGCTTCGTGGTAGGCGGTCCGCAGGGCGACGCGGGGCTCACCGGCCGCAAGATCATCGTCGATACGTACGGGGGCTTTGCCCGTCACGGAGGCGGTGCCTTCAGTGGCAAAGACCCCTCCAAAGTCGATCGCTCGGCGACGTACGCCGCGCGGTGGGTGGCCAAGAACATCGTCGCCGCCAAGCTCGCCGCCCGGTGCGAAGTGCAGATCGCGTATGCTATCGGGGTTGCCGATCCGGTTTCGATCATGGTCGAGACGTTTGGCACCGGCAGTGTGCCCGACGTCATACTGGAACGAGCCGTGCGGGAAGTGTTCGACATGACACCAGCCGGGATCATGTCGTCGTTGGATTTGCGCAACCCGATTTACCGTCGCACGGCGTCGTATGGCCACTTTGGGCGAGTGCCCGAAACCACCACGGTCCACGGCAAAACGGTTAAACTGTTTACCTGGGAAGACGTCAACCGGGTGGCTCAGTTGACCGAGGCGGCGCAGCAGGCGGAAATGGCCGGGGCGTGATCCGATAGGCAGACCCCGCCGTTCGCGATAATAATGCATACTGACTACAGCGCGAGACCATAGATGCTCACCAAAACCGAACCTGATACGCCGAAGACGGAAAAGCCGGCTGACGATTCCCAAACCGGTCGTACGGTCGGCCCGAATGATTCCTTTGAGGTTGCGGACCTTGGACTGGCGCAGCAGGGTCGGAACGAAATCCGGCTAGCCGAGCACGAAATGCCGGGACTCATCGCCTTACGCGACCGGTATAGAGATCAACAGCCGCTGGCTGGAGCGAAAATCGTTGGCAGTCTGCACATGACGGTACAGACGGCGGTATTGATTGAGACGCTCATGGATCTCGGGGCGGACCTCCGCTGGGTGAGTTGTAACATCTTTTCCACGCAAGACACGGCCGCCGCCGCGGTCGTGGTGGGTCGGGACGGGACCGCGGACGATCCGAAGGGTGCCGCTGTGTTCGCATGGAAGGGTGAGACCCTCGAGGAGTACTGGTCGTGCACCGAACGGGCGTTACGCTGGCCTGATGGCTCTGGTCCGGACCTACTGGTGGACGACGGCGGGGATGCCACGCTGCTCCTTCACCGGGGCGCCGAGTTCGAGGCGGCGGGATCGGTTCCCGACTACGACGAAGCGACCGAACCCGAGGAGTGGAGCGTGATTCTGGAAACGCTCCGCACCGAGATGGGTCGCCGCCCAGGCCGTTGGACCGAGGTGGCCAAGCACCTCAAGGGCGTGAGTGAGGAAACGACCACGGGCGTGCATCGCTTATACCAAATGGCCGAAGCCGGAACCCTCCTCGTTCCAGCGATCAACGTCAACGACTCCGTCACGAAGAGCAAATTTGATAATGTCTATGGTTGCCGGCACTCGCTGATCGACGGCTTGGCGAGAGCGACCGACGTCATGTTGGGCGGTAAGGTGGCTGTCGTGTGTGGGTATGGTGAGGTAGGGAAGGGGTGTGCACCAGCCTTGCGGGGCCAAGGATGCCGCGTGATCGTCACCGAGATCGATCCCATCTGTGCGCTGCAAGCCGCCATGGAAGGGTACGAGGTCAGAAAACTCGAAGACACGATCGAGACCGCCGATATCTTCATTACGACCACAGGCAACTTCAACATCGTCATGGCCGATCAAATGGCTCGTATGAAGGACAAGGCCATTGTCGGAAACATCGGGCACTTCGACAACGAAATCGACATGGCCGGGTTGGCGAAAGTGCCGGGAATCAAACGGGTCAACATCAAGCCACAGTACGACGAGTGGGTGTTCCCGGACGGGCACAGTGTCTTGGTTCTTGCCGAGGGTCGGCTGCTGAACTTGGGATGCGCGACTGGACACCCGAGCTTTGTCATGTCAGCTTCGTTTGCCAACCAGGTGCTGGCGCAGCTCGAATTGTGGCAAAACGCGAACAAGTATGACCGGCAGGTGTACCGCTTACCTAAGGAGCTCGATGAGGAGGTTGCGCGGCTTCACCTGGACCATTTGGGCGTTGACCTGACGATATTGACGCAGGAGCAGTCCGACTATCTCGGTATTCCGGTCGAAGGGCCGTACAAGCCCGAGTACTATCGCTACTAGCAGTTGGGGAGAACGAGCGCTGGACATTCTTGAGGTCGGTGTAGCCCACTTGGGGGTAGAGAAAGACACCAACACTCCGATCGTGGTGCTGAAGGAGAAGGACGGGGATCGCATGATCCCGATCTACATCGGCCATCACGAAGCGCAGGCCATCGCCATGGAAATGGCTGACGTGAAGTTCGAGCGCCCACTCACGCACGATCTTTTGCAGCAGGTGATAATCGGTCTCGGCGCGCAACTGAGTCGCGTGATCCTGACGCGGGTTGAGAAGAGCACCTATTACGCCGAGCTACAGTTGCGTCGCGATGATCATGTCATTCAGATCGATGCGCGGCCGTCCGATAGCATCGCTATTGCGTTGCGTCTCAAGGCGCCGATCTTTGCGTCCCAAGACTTGCTTACTGCCATCTCCACGGAAGGTGGGGTCGCCCCCGATGTTTCCGTCGAGCCGCTCACCTCCGACGACCTCAAAAAACATCTCGAGGATCTCAATCCTGAGGACTTCGGCAAGTTCAGACCGTAGTCTGGGCGTAATCATCTTGATGGCCCTGAGTCTCCCAGCCGCATTGGGGGCTCAGGGCTTTCAATTGAGCGGGCATGTTTTTTCCGTGATCGAGGGCGACACGATACCGCTCGACAATTATTGGATCATGCTGCACCAAGTGAACGCCGACGGCGGGCGGGTGGTCGATTCCATGCGTACCGACGTGGCGGGCATCTATTTTCTGCGGGCACCCGAGCGCGACACGACGGCTGTGTACCTGTCCAGCGTTTCGTTTCGAGATATCGGGTATTTCTCGAACCCCGTCGGGTCCACCATGTTCACCAGCGATACCGCCGGCACGCTGTTCGTGTACGACACATCGAGCGTCGGTCCTCCTGTGCGGGTAGTCGAGCGACACGTGATTGTCCGGGCGCCGGAGGCAGATGGGTCCCGGTCGGCCTTGGAGATATTGCTACTCGAAAATCCGGGTCAAGCGACACGCATTGCCAACGATACCGCAAACCCGGTGTGGCAGGGTGCGATTCCCAGCGGTGCCTTCAACCTGGAAGTGGCGCCAGGCGACATCAGTCCGACCTCGCTGTATCGTAGGGGGGATTCGGTGGCGGTGGCAGCGGCTGTGCCGCCGGGACCCGGGAACCGAAAACGGATCGTTTTTGGTTATATCCTCCCCAAAGATCTTCGCGACCTGACCGTCCCTGTCGACCAGCCGCTCGGACGGCTACAGGTTCTCATCGAAGATCCTTCGGTTGAAATGGTCGGAGGGCCGCTGAGTCCCCAAGCTCCAGAATTCATGGACGACATTCAGTTCATGCGTTTCGACGGCACCGACCTAACCTCCGGTGCGCACGCGTCATTCAAGTTGTCGGGTTCGGCGGTCTCGCTCCCGGTGTTGTTATGGGCCATCCTCGCCATGTCCGCTCTGGCGATGACGGCGGTCTTGGCCGTTTGGATTCGGCGTCCACGCGTCGCGATGCGGGATGCGAGCGACATGGCAGTCCTGGCCGCGCAGGTCGCCGCGCTCGATGAGCGCATCGCCGCCAAGGGAACACAACTGTCCGACGAAGAAAGGGCTGCATTGGACCAGGAACGCAGTGCTCTCAAGATCAGATTGATCGAAGCTCTTGCGCGACGCGACGTGGAACGCTAGGCTTGCAAGAACAATTGAAGTTTGGCGAACGCGGGAACACGGAAACCGGTGCAAGACCGGTGCGGCCCCGCCACTGTAACGGGATTATGTCGGCTGACAACGCCACTGGGAAACCGGGAAGGCGAAGCCGATAGCCCGAAGCCAGGAGACGTCCCTGTTCGCTCCACTGTGACACCCTCGCGGGAGGGTGGTGGAGTCTCCGGCACCGACGCTCACCATCCTCGCGCATGCAAGGAGTGAGCGTTGTTGATTTTTTCCGTACAACAGAAACTCTTGTACATCGTTACGGCGCTTGGGGCCACTGCATGCAGTAGTCGCGATGGGGGTGGTGTGGGTGGTGTCGTCGACGATCTCGGCCGGACGGTGGCCCTCGAGGCACCCGCGCGTCGAGTCGTGTCCCTGTTGCCACCGATTACGGAGCTGTTGTTTGCGATCGGCGCCGAGAGTACCATCGTCGGTCGGACGCAGTGGGACAAATATCCCCCATCTACCGTCGACGTGCCGATTGTGGGCGACGCATTTGACCCCAACGTGGAGCGAATCGTTGCTCAGCGCCCGGACCTCGTCGCGATGTATGCGTCGAGCGCCAATGGGCAGGCGATTCAGCGCCTTTCAGATCTCGGAATTCCCACCGTGAGCATCCGCATGGATAGCCTCGCCAGTGTGGTCCGCGGCGCGAGGCTGCTCGGCCGGCTCACGGGTACGGCGGGACGTGCCGACAGCCTCGTGCGCATTTTCGAAGCAGAACATGATTCGGCGTTGCACGCACCACGGCGCGACCTGGCGCTGCGCGTTTTGATCTTATCATGGGATAATCCGCCCATCATTATCGGTGGAAAGAGTTTTTTGAGCGAGTTGGTCACGCTGGCAGGCGGTGACAACGTCTTCAGTGACATCGATGCACCGTCCGCCCCCGTCACGATCGAAAGTATCACGGTGCGCGATCCGGATTTGATCCTTATCCTCGGCGATGACGCCCCGACGTTTGCCGATCGTCCCGAGTGGAAAACGGTTGCGGCGGTGCGCAACCGGCGGTTCGTTTTCCTCCAAGGATCGGAGTTCGAGTATCCGTCGTTCAGAGCCTTCGACGCCGTCAGAAAACTGCGCGGCATGTTGATGGAGGCCATCCAGTGACGCGTTGGATTGCCCTCGGCTTGTTGGCCGTAGCAGCGATCATCGCGGGTGTCGCGCTCGGTCCGGCGGATTTGGGTTGGGTGGAATCGATTGGAGGGTTGCTGGGCAGAGGTGACGATACCGTGGTCGCGATCGTTCGGGAACTCCGCGCGCCCCGAGTTTTGTTGGCGTTCTTGGTTGGCGGGTGCTTGGCGGTCACCGGAGCGGCACTCCAGGCCTTGGTACGGAATCCACTGGCCGATCCGTACTTGCTGGGCTTGTCGGGAGGCGCCGGTGTCGGTGCGGTGTTGGCGATTGCGCTCCATCTGGGTGGCCCGTGGGCCGTGCCGGCGGCCGCCTTCGTCGGTGCTCTCGTCGCCATCGGACTCGTGTACCGCCTCGCGCTCGTGGCCGGCGCGGGCGTGGATCCGAGAGTATTGCTACTGGCCGGTGTCGTCGTGAGCGCGTTTGGCGGCGCGATTCTGGGCGCGATCTTTTCCCTGTCGTCTGCCGCAGAGCTGCGTAATTCGATGTTGTGGCTCTTAGGGGGGTTCGATGCGGCGTCGTGGAGGGTGTTGGGTGTGTTTACGGTCTACGCCACTTTGCCCCTCGCGTATCTCTACTACACCAGCCGGCCACTCGATCTGCTTTCCTTGGGAGAAGAACCCGCCCAGTTCCTTGGCGCGGATGTCGAGCGCTTGAAACGGCGTCTCTTCGTGTCCGCATCGTTGTTGACCGCGGCGTGTGTTGCCGTGTCCGGTATCATCGGTTTTGTCGGTCTCGTCATCCCGCACGCGGTGCGCATGGTCCTCGGCCACATGCACCGGGTCCTCATGCCGGCGGCGTTCCTGTTGGGTGGCACGCTACTCACGATTGCCGACGCCGCCGCCCGCACCGCGTTTGCCCCCCGTCAACTGCCGGTGGGTGTGGTGACCGCGCTGGTCGGCGTTCCCGCCTTTGCGATGCTGTTGCGACGATGGACGAATTGATCTTGTCGATGTCGGATGTGCGGTACCGTTATCCCGGTGCCCCAGTCGACGCCGTCGCCGGTGTCAATTTGAGCGTGCGCAAGGGCGAATTGGTGGGAATCGTGGGCCCCAACGGGAGTGGCAAGACCACCATGTTGCGGTTGCTCGTCGGCGTCCTGCGCGCCAACGCGGGCGCCGTGACCGTGGCGGGCCAGGCGGTCGAGGCGTGGAAACGCCGAGAGCTGGCACGTGTCGTTGGTGTGGTGGCACAACGTGAGGAACCCGTTTTTCCCCTGAGGGTGGGCGAGGCCGTATTGCTCGGCCGGTATCCCCATATGGGGGCCCTGAGTGCGCCTCGCGCCGCTGACCGCACCGCCGTGACCTCGGCACTCGAGCGGTGCGACGTCGCCAAACTCGAAGATCGGTGGATCTCCACGTTGTCGGGTGGTGAATGGCAACGTGTTCGGGTCGCTCGCGCGCTGGCCCAAGAACCGCAAGCGTTGGTCCTCGACGAACCGACAGCCAATCTCGACGTCAGGCACGAGATGGAGGTGTTTCAACTCGTGCGCGAGTTGGTGCACCGAGGCCGCATGGCCGGTATCGTCGTCACGCATCAAATGAATCTCGCCGCGCGATTCGTCGACAAAGTGCTCGTGATGAATGCCGGTCGCGTCGAGGCGTTTGGAACCCCTCGCGACGTCATGACCCGAGAGGTGATCGAACGCGTGTTCCAGTGGCCCGTTCACATCGAAACCTGGGATGACGTGCCTCAATTTGTGCCTCTGAAGACAAACCCGAGCGAATCAAGAGAATGAATAGCCACGGAATCCGTGGCCATCTCACAACGTACCCGGTGGACAATTACGAAAGTGTGAACGTCAAAGAGGAATGGAGCGATCGATGAAACAAGTGAAGGTTCTAGTTGGTGTGTTAGTCATTACCGCCGGTTTTGCCGACCGCGCGGGTGCCCAGGAGACGCAGGACACCACGCGCCTTAAAAACGTCACCATCACCGCGACCCGGGTGCCTGTGTCGTCGAATGCCCTGGCGTCGTCGATCACGGTGTTGCAGGGAGCGGATTTGCATGCGCAGGGGATCCGGAGCGTGCTCGATGCGCTGCGCGGCGTACCGGGCCTCAATATCGTTCAGGGCGGGTCCTTTGGTGCGACGGCATCGCTCTTTCTACGCGGCGGTGAATCCGATTACGTGCAGGTGCTGGTGGACGGAGTGCCCGTCAACAATCCGGGTGGATCGTACAACTTTGCGAGCCTCACAACGACCAATATCGAGCGGATCGAAGTACTGCGAGGACCGGCCAGTGTGCTGTACGGGTCGGACGCCACGGTCGGCGTGGTACAGATCATCACGAAGCGAGGGAGGGGGCCATTCAGGGTCACTGCCGGGGCGAACGGTGGCACGTACGGCACGGTTGGATTCGATGCGGACGTTTCCGGTGCCACCGATCGCACGAGTTACTCGCTCGGCGTCGAACGGTTCTTCACGGATGGCTCGTACGACTTCAACAGTGACTTCGACAACGCGGTCGTCAGCGGACGGTTCGATGTGCGTCCGGACGACGCAACGGATTTGTCTCTGACATTGCGATATCAGGACAGCGAATTTCACTTCCCGACCGACGGGTCGGGGAACCTGGTGGATCGCAACGCGTTTTCGCTCGACGAGGCTACCACCATCGGTGTGGAGGCCGGCCGGTTTCTCACGAGCAACGTCGAGGCCAGAGTGTTGTTGGCGTCCAATGTGATCAGCCGCGGGACCAACGACGCGCAGGATGACGTGAATGATACTCAGGGGTTTTATGCCTTCCAAAGTATTCAGGACCTGAGCCGACAAAGCGTCGATGTGCGGACCAATGTCTATCTGGACAACGGCATCGTCCTGACGGCGGGGGCGCAGTTGGAACAGCAGGACGAGCGAAGCTTCAACGAGTCCGAGAGTGAGTTCGGGCCCTCCAACAGCTCGACCGACGTCGAGCGTTCAAATCGGGCCTATTATGCCCAGTTCCTTGCCAACATCGCAGGGGTTTCCGCGGTTGTCGGCGGCCGGTTGGATGACAATCAAGAATTTGGAACGTTTGCGACGTATCGAGCTGCCGCGGCATACACCGTAGCAAGTACCAAGCTGCGGGCTTCGGTGGGCCGGAGCTTCAAGGCGCCAACGTTCTTCGAGAACTTTGCGACGGGTTTCGTCGTCGGCAATCCCGACCTCGATCCGGAACGTTCGTTGTCATGGGAGGTGGGACTCGAGCAAACGCTCGCCGACGGTCGCCTCACGCTACGGGGCGCCTATTTTGATCAAAGCTTCGACGACCTCATACAGTTCTCGTTCACCGAGGTGCCCAACTACAAGAATATCGCCGAGGCCAAGGCCTCGGGTATCGAGATCGAAGCGAGCGTCGTTCCAGTGGCTGATTTCGTCGTCGGTGCCAACTACACCTATTTGGACACCGATGCGATCGATGCAGGATTCGATTCGGGTGACGGGGCGACTTTTGTGGAAGGAGAACGGTTGTTGCGCCGTCCAACCTCAACCTTCAACGCCACCGCGATGTATCGAGGATGGGACCGCGGTGTGTTCAGCGCCGTCGTGCATTACGTCGGCGACCGCGACGACAGAGATTTTGCAGCGTTTCCAGCCACGGCCGTCGAGTTGCCGGCCTACACCACCGTCGATCTCGCGGCGCAAATCGAACTGCTGCCCGACCGGGCCAACGCAGGTCTAATGTGGACGCTGCGCGTCGAGAACGTTTTCGACAAGGATTACGTGGAGGTGTTCGGGTTTCCGGCCCGCGGCCGGACGATCTTCCTAGGAGGGCGCGTTAGTCGGTGAGCGAGGAGCAGTGAGCGGGGAGCAGGGAGCAGGCCCCGCCCGGCCACCCCGCACCCCCCAATCATCGGGAGGAGTTTTGGAGGGAGGAGGGAGGAGGCCGCCCTGCCCTACCCTCCCACAGAGGGGTGGCCGGGCGGGGCCTCCTCCCTCCTCCCTCCGCAACTCCTCCCCGGGGTTGTGGGGAGTGGGGAGGTGGTACATTTCCCCTATGTCCGTCATTTCCACCCCGGCAATCGTGCTGCACGCGTTTCCCTATGGGGAGTCGTCGAAGATCGTGCGGCTGGCTACGCCCGACCATGGAGTGTTGAGCGCCATTGCCAAGGGTGCCCAACGCGCCAAGAGCAAGTTCGGCGCGCGGCTCCAGCCCATGAGCGGCGGTGTGGCCCAGCTGTACATTCGGCCCAACCGGGATTTGCAGACCCTCGCCGAGTTCGACATCGAGCACGATCGCCTCGCCTTGGCACACGACGTAGCGCGATATGCATCGGCAGCGGCTCTTGGCGAGTTGGTATTGCGGTTTGCCCCTGAAGAACCGCACCCGGAGATTTTTGCGCTGCTTGCCGCATTGTTGGACCTCCTCTTGGTGGTTGACGTCGAGCACATTCCTGCGGCATCGTTGGGAGCACTGTGGTCGATTGTGGGCGTGTTGGGTTTTGCCCCGGCGCTCGATGGATGTGCCGTCGATGGGTGCTTGATCGAACCGGGCGCGGTGGACTTTTCCGTCGCCGACGGCGGGTTCGTCTGTGCCCGCTGTGGAGCCTCGCGCGAAACGTCGCGGCTCGGCGCCGACGATCGGGAGATGCTCGAAGGATTTGTTCGGTCCGAGTATGAATGGGGAGGAGTTTTGGAGGGAGGAGGGAGGAGGCCCCGCCCGGGCACCCCTCCCTTGGATCCCCGGCATGCCGCTGCGCATCGGCGTTTGCTGTCGCACTTCATCCGACTGCACGTGGCCGAAGGCCGTGATTTGAAAGCCCTGGACTTCTGGGGAAGCCTACCGTGGCGCGACACATCGTAGTCGGAACGGCCGGTCACGTCGATCATGGCAAGACAGCTCTCGTGGAAGCCCTCACCGGCATCGACACCGATCGGTGGGAGGAGGAAAAGCGTCGGGGCATCACGATCGATCTGGGATTCGCACACTGCAGCCTGAATGACGACCTCACCGCCAGCATCGTCGATGTGCCAGGCCACGAAGACTTTGTGCGCAACATGGTCGCGGGCGCGACCGGAATCGACGTGGCGTTGCTTGTCGTGGCGGCCGATGAAGGGGTCATGCCACAAACAGTCGAGCATCTCGCCATCTTGGAATTTCTCGGCGTTCGCACCGGCGTCGTCGCGGTGACCAAGATGGATCTCGTCGAAAAGGATTGGCTCGATTTGGTTATCGACGATCTCTCGGATCGATTGGCGCACGGCGAGATCGTTTGGGAGTCGCCGGTACCCGTGTCGGTGCGCACCGGGCAGGGTTTGGAGGCCATCCAGCGGTCGTTGGTGAACGCGGCTGGGCGGGCTGTGGAACGAACCACCGGAGATCTGTTCCGCATGCCCATCGACCGGGCGTTCAGCGTGGCCGGTGCGGGCACGGTCGTCACCGGCACCGCGTGGGCGGGAACCGTTACCCCAGGTACCGAGATACGGATATTGCCGGCCGACATATCGTCTCGCGTGAGGGGGGTCGAGGTCCACGGCCAAACCGCGACGCGCGCCGACCCCGGTCGCCGCACCGCGCTGGCGTTGGTTGGCGTCGAACGCGAACAGGCCGGTCGGGGCAGCATGGTGGTTTCGGATCCGAGCTGGAAGGCGTGCCGCTCGATCGATGTTCACGTGACCTTGTTGCCCGAGGCGCGACCGCTCACGCAGCGATCCCGCATCCGCGTGCATGTCGGCACCGCGGAGGTCATGGCGCGGGTGACGCCGGCCCAGGGCGATGTCGCGCCGGGTGGGTCCGGTGTGGTCCGCTTACGCTTGGAGGCGCCGTTGGTGTGTCGTTGGGGTGATCGCGGCGTTCTGAGATCGTACTCGCCGGTCACCACGGTCGGCGGATTCGTGGTGGTCGATCCGTGGCCGGCCGCCCGTCCGCGCCGCCCGCGAGATGGCGAGGGAAGGCGTTCGCCCGACTCGGCCGAGCGCCTGGCGGCGTTTGTGGACACCGAAGAGGTCGGTGCCCTGGCGGTCGACGATCTACCGGTTCGTGTTGGGATTTCTCCCGAGGACGCCGATGCGGTCGTCTCCCGCGTGGAATCCTCCGGCGTGACCGTGGTGAGCGGCATCTTGCATCGCACCGACAACGTGTCGCAGGCCGGTGATGTGGCCCTGGCCGCCGTCAAACGCTTTCACGCAGACAACCCCCTCCTGCCCGGGATGCCGATGGAGGTCTTCCGGCGAGCGGTGGGAGGCGCCCAGGTGGCCGACCACGTTCGGAAGGGGCTCGAGGCCGATGGGACGATCGAGGTCGCCGCAGGCGTGGTACGGGTACCGTCGTTCACGCCAACGCTGTCTGGGGACCGTGCCGAGCACGGGAGGGCCTTGGAGGCCATGCTGGCGACGGCGGGAGCCCAAGGGGCGACAGTCGCCGAACTGGCGGCCGATATTCCGGCGCAAACGGCCGCGGAGATCGCCGAGTTTTTCGTTCGGACCGGCACAGCGGCTCGCGTGGGTAACGACCGATATTATGCACAGGCTGTCGTGGACGAAATTTGTCGCAAGACGGTTACGGCGATCCGGCAACGCGGCGAGGTCGGTCCGGCGGATCTCCGAGAGGTCCTAGGGCTGTCGAGAAAGTATCTGATCCCGCTGCTCGAGTGGCTCGATGCGCGCCAAATCACGATGCGTGTTGGAGATACGCGACGTCTGGGACCAAAGGGAGACCAATTCGAGTAACTTCCGTTCAGATGTGACTCGAACGCTTGACAGCACTTGTAGCCGCGCCTAACCTAGAGTCACAAGGGGTATTAGGTCTCAATCAAGGAGTTTGGCCAAGGTCACTTATTGTCAGATAGGAGTTGTGAATGAGGTATTTCGCCTGGGCGGTTGTAGTGCTCGGGCTCCTAGCGGTGAATCCTGCTCAAGCCGATGCCCAGGTAACCAATCCGGTAAGGCTGAAACAGAATTCACCCAACCCATTCAATCCTGAGACCACAATTCCGTTCGCACTGAGCGAGGAGTTGTGGGAGGTTGACATGCCCGTGGTGAGCCTCCGCATTTACAATGTGCTGGCTCAACTCGTGGCTGTTCCGGTTCTCCAGGGAACCGGTGAGAAACTCGCGAACATCGCGCTGGATTGGAACGGAACCGGGGAGTACGAAGCGTTTTGGGACGGGAAGGTTCTCGACACCGGTCGAGAGGCCGCCTCCGGCGTGTACGTATATCAAATCATCGTCAACGGTCGTGCGGCCGGATCGAAAAAGATGACGGTGATTAAGTAAGACGGGCGGACGGGCAGACGGGCAGACGGGCGGTCTTTCACCTGGCCGTCTTTTTTTTGTGCCCCCGTGCCCCTGTGCCCCCGTGCCCCTGTGCCCCCGTGCCCCTGTGCCCCCGTGCCCCTGTGCCCCCGTGCCCCCGTGCCCCTGTCCCCCTGTGCCCCACATGCCCCCGTGCCCCCGTGCCCCCGTGCCCCCGTGCCCCCTTGATACCCCTCGCTGCCCCCTGCCATATAGACAGTAACCCAGCCATTCTGACCGCTCCCTCACGGCACATCCATTGCAATCACACCACCCGTACCCCATTCTCAAGGACAGAAATGCCGGCTGCCGTACAGGAATCCGATGCTTAGACAAGATCGACTGACGCTCAAGGCGAATGAGGCGATCCAACAGGCCTTGGCGCACGCCACGGAGCGTGGAAACCCCGTGGTGAACGACACACACCTCTTTGCGGCCCTCCTGGCACAGGACGCGGGCGTCGTAGTCCCCGTGCTGCAAAAGGCGGGCGTCAACGTGACCGAGCTGAAAGAGGCCACCGATCGGGAACTCGATCGTCTCCCGAAGCAGACGGGTGGCATTGAGCCTCAGTCCGCCCGCGAACTCAACGATGCTCTTTCGGCCGCCGACCGTCTCGCTGTCAGCCTCGGCGATGCGTTTGTGTCGACCGAACACTTGCTCATCGCCTTGGTCGAAACCAAGGGGACGACGGCGCGCCAACTCCTGAGTGGGTACGGGATCGACCGTGAAATCTTGCTGCAGGCGCTGGAGGCCGTCCGCGGAAGCCACCGCGTCACGGATCAGGAGCCGGAGGGGAAGTACCGGGCCCTCGAGAAATACACACACGACCTGACGCAGCGGGCCAGGGCTGGGAAGCTGGACCCGGTGATCGGCCGCGACGAGGAGATCCGGCGTGTGATGCAAGTGCTGTCTCGCCGCACCAAGAACAACCCCGTGTTGATCGGCGAGCCCGGCGTTGGCAAGACAGCGATCGTCGAGGGCCTGGCGCAGCGCATCATCGATGGGGACGTGCCCGAGTCGTTGAAAGGGAAGCAGATCGTCGTTTTGGATATCGCCTTGATGCTGGCGGGGGCCAAGTTCCGCGGCGAGTTCGAGGAGCGTCTCAAGGCCGTCCTCAAGGAGATCACCAGTCAGGAAGGCCGTTTCGTCGTTTTCATCGACGAGCTGCACACGATCGTGGGCGCCGGCGCCGCGGAGGGAGCGGTCGATGCGTCCAACATGTTGAAGCCCGCCCTCGCGCGCGGCGAGTTGCACGTTGTCGGCGCCACGACGTTGGACGAATACCGCAAGCACATCGAGAAAGACAAAGCACTCGAACGGCGCTTCCAGCCGGTCGTCGTTGGCGAGCCGACGGTGGAGGACACGATCGCGATTCTGCGTGGCTTGAAGGAGCGCTACGAGGTTCATCACGGCGTACGTATCACCGATGGGGCGATCGTCGCCGCCGCAACGCTCTCGGATCGCTACGTAGGAGGCCGCTTCCTTCCCGACAAGGCGATCGATCTGATCGACGAGGCGGCGAGTCGCATGCGCATGGCCATCGATAGCCTGCCACAGGAGATCGACGAGGTAGAGCGACGCATCGTACAGCTGCGGATCGAAGAGCAAGCGCTCGGCCGTGAGAAGGACAAGGCAAGCAAGGAGCGGCTCGATGCGGTGCTGCGGGAGATCGCGGAGTTGAGCGAGCGGTCGCAAGGGATGAAAGCACAGTGGCAGGCGGAGAAGGGCGCGATCGGCAAGCTGCAGGAGAAGAAGGCTGGGCTCGAGGCGGCGCGGTTGGAGGCCGAGCAGGCCACCCGGGCCGGCGACCTGCAGCTGGCAGCCGAAATTTCTTACGGTCGTATACCGCAGATCGAGCGTGAAATCGAACAAGAGACGGTTCGGTTGGGCGACATCCAGAGCACGGCGAGGTACCTGAAGGAAGAGGTCGATGCCGATGAAGTTGCGTTGATCGTTGCACGGTGGACGGGAATCCCGGTGACGAAGATGATGGAGTCCGAACGTGAGCGCCTCACAAAGTTGGAAGACGAATTGGAGCGTCGTGTGGTCGGGCAGCACGAAGCGATTGCGTCGGTGGCCAATGCCGTGCGACGCTCGCGTGCGGGATTGCAGGATCCCAACCGTCCGATCGGGAGTTTCATCTTCCTCGGCCCCACGGGTGTCGGGAAAACCGAGACGGCGCGGGCGCTCGCAGAGTTCTTGTTTGACGACGAGCGTGCTATCGTGCGCCTCGACATGTCGGAGTATATGGAGAAACACGCGGTTGCTCGAATGATCGGCGCGCCTCCGGGTTACATCGGATACGAAGAGGGCGGGCAGCTCACCGAGGCCGTGCGCCGTCGTCCGTATTCCGTGGTGTTGTTTGACGAGATCGAGAAAGCCCACCCGGACGTGTTCAATATCCTGCTGCAGATATTGGACGACGGGCGTCTGACCGATAGTCAGGGCCGCACCGTCGATTTCCGGAACGCCGTTATCATCATGACATCCAATGTCGGTGGGCAGTGGATTGTCGAACATGGGGAGCGAAGCTGGGAGGAAACCGAACGGTTGGTACACGACGCCTTGCGTGAAACGTTCAAGCCGGAATTCCTCAACCGAGTGGACGATGTCATTGTGTATCGGATACTCGGTCGGAAGGATCTCCTCCACATCGCCGATCTCCAGCTTGCACATGTGGGCGATTTGCTGGCGGCCCGTCAAATCAAGTTGCAAGTGACCGACGAGGCAAAGGAAGCGCTGCTGAGCGAAGGCTTCGATCCTGCCTACGGTGCTCGTCCGCTCAAGCGTGTTATCCAACGGCGCGTGCAGAACCCGCTAGCAATGGCGCTTCTGGAAGGGGAGTTTGGCGAGGGCGACACCGTGCGCGTGAGCCGTAACGACACCAGCGGTGAATTCGAGTTCATCCGCGTACCGGTGACTGCGGTCGAGCCGTCGCGTGCAAGCGCCTGACCCACTTTCATTGTCCGACGACGATCGGACCGGCATGACAGCCGCCCTCGAGGCGGCCCGCCATGCTTCCCAGCTGGATGAAGTGCCCGTTGGCGCCGCCGTCGTAGTAGGCAAGCGGGTGATCGTCGTTGCGCACAACGAGACTGTCGCGCGGCGCGACCTAACACGGCACGCCGAGTTGATCGCCATTCGTGCGGCGATAGAGACCTTGCAGGTCGATCGGCTGGACACCGCGACACTCTGCATCACCCTCGAACCGTGCGCGCAGTGCGCCGGTGCCATCGTATTGGCGCGGGTGGCCCGTGTGGTTTTTGGCGCATACGACCCGAAAGCAGGAATGGCGGGGAGCGTTGAAGATCTGCTACGGCATCCCCGATTGAATCATCGGCCGGAGGTAATCGGTGGCGTCATGGAAGAGGAGTGCGGCGGGTTGCTTTCGCAGTTTTTTCAGGACAAACGGTGATAGAAAAGCGAATATCCAATATCCAATGTCCGATATTCAATATCCAAGAATGAATTTTGGACATTCATTATTCAATATTGGATATTCGATATTTCCTACGTTCCTCCACCGCTTTCGCAATCTCTCCTCCCATCAAGAACAACAACGCCGTCAAATAGATCCACAGGACGAACAGCAGCACGGCGATGGCATTCGCGTGAGAGATGATGCGGTTGGCGGTGGCGAACTGCACCAGATATACGCCAAACCAGATCTTGGAGACTTCAAAGATGACCGCCACCCCGAAGGCCACGAGGAGTGCGGTGTGCCATTCGAGTCTTGTCGTGGGCGCGAGGAAGTACACGGCAAAAAAGAGTACGGTACCAAAACCGATAGCCAGGAGGTGGGCCGCGAAGCGCTCGAAACCGGCGAACCCAAACGCCGGCACGGAAACGAAGGAGTTGGCGGCGAACAGTGCGGTTGTCAAGACGACGAGCATGATATCCAAGGCGAGATCGTGGACAAGCCGCCGAGGCGTTTTCACGCCCCGAATGTTGTCGAGAGCGATGCGTGCCGACGAGAAGAGTCGGGTTGAAAAGAGGAGAAACAGGGGCACGCCGTACAACGACAATTCCCGTCGGCTCGCCACGACCGAATTGATGATGCGCTCCGCATTTGACAAGGGTGCTCCTGGGTCACCGGCTCCGGTTGGCATGACGACTTCGATCACGGACCGCAGGTCCTCGGCACCGAGAATCGCAAGCACGAGCAGGGCCAGTGGTATGGCGGCCAGCAATGCGTCGAAGCTCAAGGCGCTGGCCAAGAACAGCACGTGATCCCGATAGACCGTCACCAGGAAGCGCCGTATCCGGATCTTGCGGCCAAAGGATTCTGGAATGTGGTGCTCGTGCATGGACGCCTTTCGATCGGCGCAACGAAGGTACGATAAGATAGAGCGTTCGGGGGGGGAAGATGTGACGGCGGCTACGGTCCTAGCGGAGCGGTGGCGCCTATGATGTAGGTCGAAGCCGGCTCATCCCGTGACGTCGCGAATTCGGAGCGTATATTCCTCAGGGGACTTCCACTTTTGTACGCACGCAATCTTCACTGAAATCACTCCGCGAGAGACATGGCTGTCAAAAAAGCAGGCCGCCTCAAAAAAGAGCTGCACCTATTGGACGTGTACGTCATCGCGACGGGCGCCATGTTCAGCTCGGGTTTTTTCTTGCTGCCCGGCTTGGCCGCTGCCGGTACCGGACCATCGGTGGTGCTGGCCTATTTCCTATCCGGTATCTTGATCATCCCTGCCATGGTGAGCCAAGCCGAACTTGCCACGGCCATGCCGCGTGCCGGGGGGGCCTATTATTTCTTGGACAGGACACTCGGCCCCCTCGTTGGCATGATCGGTGGCATGGGCACCTGGGCCGCGTTGATACTCAAGAGCGCGTTTGCCCTGATCGGCATGGGCGCATATCTCGCCATCGTTCTCGAGGTCCCGGTCAAACCGTTGGCTGTTACGCTCACGGTGATCTTTGCGGTTCTGAACATTGTTGGAGCCAAACAATCCACGAAGTTGATCCGTGTCTTGGTGTTCACGTTGCTCGCCATACTTGGCTTCTTCATTCTGCACGGTGTGGTCGCGGTGGCCTCGGCGGGGCCGGCCGACGTGGCTCGGACGCAATTCACGCCTTTCTTTACAGAGGGTCTAGACGGTCTACTAGGGACGGTCGGGCTGGTGTTCGTTTCATATGTGGGCTTGACGCAGGTGGCGAGTCTGGCCGAAGAGGTCGAGCATCCCGACCGAAACATTCCGCTGGGGATGACGCTGGCTCTGGCGACGGTGATTGCCATATACGTCGTCGGCGTGGCCATCATGGTGGCCGTGCTGGATTCCGACGTGCTCAGCAATAGCCTCACACCCGTTGCTGACGCCGCAGGTGAGTTCGTCACCTGGCTCCCTTCGAATGTCGGAGTCTTGCTGGTTGTCGCCGCGGCGGTGGCGGCGTTTGCGTCGATGTCGAATACGGGGGTTATGGCTGCGTCGCGGTACCCGATGGCGATGGCACGAGATCACCTCTTGCCGGAAGGTCTGGCGAAGCTGGGACGGTTTCGCACCCCCGTGTTGTCCACCATCACGACGGCGGCGCTGCTCATAACGTTCATTCTGATATTGGATGTTGCCCAGGTCGCCAAGCTCGCCAGTGCGCTACAACTGTTGCTATTCGCGCTGATCAACATAGCGGTGATCGTCATGCGCGAAAGCCATATCGAGTCCTACGATCCCGGCTTCAAGTCGCCGCTCTACCCGTGGATGCAAATCGCCGGTGTTGTGGTCCCGTTGATTCTCGTCGCCGAGATGGGGTGGCTCGCAGCGTTGTTCTCGATGGGGATCGTCGCCGCGAGTGTTGGATGGTACAACTATTACGCGCGCGGCCGTCTCGCCCGAGACGGGGCGATCTATCACGTGTTCGAACGATTGGGACGTCGGCGTTACGCGGGGTTGGATGTCGAGTTGCGGGACATCATGAAGGAAAAGGGCGTCCGAGCCGAAGATCCGTTCGATCACGTCGTCGCCCGGGCGTTCGTCATCGACCGCGATGGTGCCGGCGACCTCGGTCGTGTCATCGAGGAATCCGCCCAACTCCTGGAACGCCGCGTGCCCGCGCCGGCGAAGCAAATCTCAGAAGATCTGACCCGCGGTGTCGCAATGGGAGCAACCCCCGTTGCACACGGTTCGGTGTTGTTGCACACCCGGCTTCCCGATCTCGAAATGTCGGAGTTGGTGATCGTTCGATGCCGCTGGGCGGTGGACCTCATGCAAAGCGGCGAGGCCTTGACGCGCCAAGCCAAAGACGAACCCATCCACGCCGTCTTTGTGCTCATCAGCGGCGAGTCGGATCCAGGCCAACATCTTCGCATCTTGGCACAACTGGCCGGCCGCATGGAGGACGAGACCTTCATGAAAGAGTGGATGGCCAGCGCGGACGAACAAGACCTCAAGGAGGCGTTGCTGCGTGACGAGCGGTTCCTGTCGCTCGAGTTGAAGAACGGCACCCCGTCGGAATCGCTCATCGGCAGTCCCTTGAAAGACCTGCGTATGCCGGAGGGGAGCTTGGTTGCGTTGATCCGCCGGCGTGGCGAGACGCTGGTACCACGAGGCGGCACGGTGCTGCGCGAGTGGGATCGGCTTACGATTATTGGGGAGCCGGTGGGGTTGGCGGAGCTTACGAAGCTGTACGGCTAGCGGAGGGCTGGGGCACGGGGGCACAGGGCACAGGGGCAGTGATGGATCAGGGAGCATCGTGGGGCATTGGAGCAGTGGAGGTTGGTTACTGCCTTACCGCCTTACCGCCTTACCGCCCTTCGTCCCTTCGTCATTCTCGCCATTCCCATCCACGTAACTCGTAGTACCGACGTCTGGGCGTAGCGAGCCGCGGGTGAATCCCTTGCTTGCGACACCAGACGTAGTGGAATGTTGTGCCTGCGGCCCCCGCGGCCAGCGGAAACGCCAGGGCCCAATGTCCCACTGCGAAGTACAGCCCGATCGTACCCCCGTGCACAATCGTCCACTTCAGCGCCTTGCGCCAACCAGGCGTCTCGACCTCGAAGACGGCGAAAAACGAAGTGCCGAGGGTCATGAAGGCTAGGAGGACTAGGAGTTCGAGTTCTACGCCCATATTGTGGTGTGCCTCGTAATTGGTTTAGTGGTGGCTAATATAGGTGGGATTGGGTTGGGGTCAAGGGGCTATGCCCCCGTGCCCCCGTGCCCCCTTAGAAGTCAGGCTGATTCTAGCAGGTTGCGGAAAAATTGATGGTGAGCCGCGTTTGTCCGGGTAACACGACGGTGTACCAGCGTGCGGTCCCCTATTACCGCCCCCGCGGTGCGGTCGGCGTGACGAATGCGGCCCACACTGCCCCATCAGGGGCTGCCTCCGGCCAGGGTCAGGGTGCGTATCCGCATCAGATTGTAGACCGCGGCCGTGAACGTAAACACCCACCCGACCCGCGGGGTCCCGCGATGTCGGAGTTTGCGTAACAACCCAATCGTCTTGCCCCACCCGTAGATCTCTTCCACTTTTTTGCGCTGCCGTTGACTGATCGCATAGCTGGGATGGCGCGTCGTCCGGCCATCCACCGCGCTCCGCAACCGCGTGCGGTGCACGTTCGGCGTGACGTGGGGCGTCCAGCCCAACGCCCGCAGCGTGTCGACAAACCCGCACCGATCATAACCCTTGTCCGCCCCCAACGTCCGACGCCGGGCCGTCGGCGGTAAGCTCCCCACCATCGCCAGCGCACTCGCACACTCCGCCTCGTAGCCGGGCTGCGTCACGTCGGTCGCCACCACGAGCCCGTGCCGATTATCCATCAACACACTCGCCAAGTACGCCAATTGCGCGCCTTGCCCCCCACTCTTCCGCGTCAACCGCGCCTCCGGGTCCGTCCGCGACGCATGCGTCGCATTCGTCCGTTTCTCCTGGCGAAACGTCACGCTCGGATTCCCCGGATCATCGTCCGTTGGCGGGCGGGTGCCGGCCTTCGGCTGAAAACTCTTCTGACTCGCCCACGCGTCCAGCAAGGTCCCGTCGACGGTGAAATGCTCATTCGACAACAACGCCCGCCGCTCCGCCTCCTGTAACACTTCGGCCAGAAACGCATCCGCGATGCCCCCCTCGACCAGCCGCGTCCGATTCTTCGTAAAGACCGTCGGCACCCACACCGCGTCGTCCAGATTCAACCCCACAAACCATCGGTACAAGATGTTGTAATCGAGCTGCTCCATCAGCTGCCGCTCGCTCCGGATCGTATACACCACCTGCAGCAATAACGCGCGTAACAAATGTTCCGGGGGAATCGACGGCCGGCCCCGCCGCGCGTACAGCCGGTCCAACTGCGGCGAGAGCCGGGCTAACACCGGGTCCACCAGCGCCCGCAGGGCGCGCAACGGATGGTCGGAGGGCACCCGATCCTCCGCACTGATATAGCTGAACAGCGCCGACTGATTCGTCTTGTTCCCGCGCATCGTGGCACTCCCATCGAGGTCCCTCTACGATAAGAACTTCCGGCTCGCGATGCTATCGTCCATTACCCGACTTTTTCCGCAACCTGCTAGATTCGAGACTCGAGATTTCAGATTGGCAAGATGCCCCCTGATCCATTCTCCCCCCATCAGAAGTCAGGCTGCAGCACCCAGAGCCCGGTCTGTAAATCCGACAGGTAGATCAAACCGTTGTGCAGTTGGGGGGCCCAGGTCTGCTCGGGGAACCCGGCGGCCGAGGCCTGGGCGTAGAGGAAACCGGTAATCTCTCGGCCCTGCAGGTCGAGGGCGCCGAATAGCTCGCCGCTCACGTCGAGCGCTCTGATCCCGTTGCTGTACCAAGCGAGATAGAGGATCTCGCTCGTTTCGTCCATCCAGAAGTTGTGGGGTGTGGTGCCGGGGACGACGAAACTGGCTACCTCAACGGGATTCGCCATGTCACTCACGTCGACCACGTGCATGAAGCCGGGCGCCCCAAAATCCTCCTCACCGACAAAGACGTAATTCCCGGCGGGCCAATACCACGCGTTGTGTGTCTGTCCTCCGGTGGTTTGCACTCGGCCGACCTCGACGGGACTTGTTGGGGAACCACCGGCGACGCCGTTGCCCACGTCCAAAATGATAAGCCCCGCATTCCAGTGAGAGAGAAAGGCGAAACCGTCGCGCAGATATACGTCGTGCAGGGAACTCGATCCGCCATAAAAGCTCGCCGCGACCTGGGGGTTGGCGGGGTCGCTGATATCGAGCACCCTGAGCCCGCCGGACGCACTGACACCGTCGACGGCGAGATAGGCGTAGTTACCGTCGAGCCACGAGTTGTGTACGCCGAATTCGAGTGTCGATGTGGTTCGCGATATCACCGACGGTTGCAGAGGATTAGTCAGGTCGAGGAGCGTGACCCCGTTCAGCCCGTCGTTCGATCCCTCGTGTGTGATCAGGCCGAGCGTGCCGTCGCTGCTGATCTTGACGTCGTTGACCGTGCGCGTGTCGATGGTGAGGGAATTCGTTCGTTGGGGATTTGCCGGATCGCTGATGTCCCAGGTGTTCAAGGTGTTTCCAACCAGCTCATTCCCCGGCGAGCCGCGTGATCCCCACGTTGCCGTATACGCGGCAGTGCCGTGGACCCACAGATCCGAGGTGAATCGGTCCAACACCTCGCCACGTCCAACGATGGAGAACGAGCCGGACAGCGCGCGCGCGGTGACGGTGACCTGTACCGTGTCGGCACTCGAGCCGACTGCGGCAATGACGAGCGGGGAACCCGGTTCGTATCCCACGAATGTCCCGTCGGAGGTGATGAGCCCCCCACTGGCGGGCACGATCGACCAACTGATCGACTCTTGAACCAACGCCCCGGTCGCGTCTCGTGCCTCGGCGGCGTAACGAAAGGCGTCTCCTTGGCGGAGCGTCGTCGGTCCGGCGTTGGTGAATGTGACGATGATGCCAAGGTCCACCCCGGCCGGGTCGCCACACGACTGAACGAGCAAGAGCGCCGCGAGTGATGCGGTTGTTACGAGCGTCCGGAGTTTCTCAGATGTCATTAGTTCTTTCATACAAGATGTAACCGCCGTCCCGGCCCGGTGTTCCACACGGGATGTTGTTTGTGTGTCAGCGATCTTGAAAGGGTGTAGGTTGTGGGGTGTAGGGGTAGGGTGACCTGGCTTGGCGGCGCTTTCCTTATTAGGCGCTTTCCTTATTAATAGATGGGTGGTTGGGGTTTTGCATGGGGGTAAGAAAGAAAACGGGAGGGCGGTGCCTTCCCGTTTTGCGTTGACGGACAGGGTGGGATTCGAACCCACGAGACGGGGGTACCGCCTACGCGCTCTCCAGGCGCGCGCCTTCGACCACTCGGCCACCTGTCCAGGAAATCGTAACTACCCTTGCTACAACAAGTTGCCAAACTTAACCGGCGTTCCCCGTTGCTACAATTGGGCCAGAGGTGTCGGTTGGAGGTGTCGGTTGGTACCGTGCGGCCTGCATCCCCCGTTGGCTTTCGAGGTCCGCCTGCTGGTAGCACTCGAGCACCGTTTTGGGGCTTTTCCACCCGCCGAGTTCACACAACACCTTGAGGGACCCGTCTTTGTGATCGGTGGCCAGTTTGCGCCGAAGGCTGTGCCACCGCATCCCCGGTTGGACCTCCGTGGCCAACAGCGCTTCGGCCCGACCAAACATCCGGTCGAGCGTCCCGCGCGAGCATGGTTTCGATGGATCCTTGACCGCGGGCATGATCCAGCCGTTCCCGATCACCGCCTGTTCCGACCGGACCGCGAGCAAGATCTTCCGCGCCGCCACCGACAGCGGCGTGCGATGCCCCTTCCGCTGCTTGTCGTATTCCGCGGGCCAGACAATAACGTCCTTGTGGAAATCGACGTCGCGCCAACGGAGGCATCGGACACTCTGGATGCGATGTCCCGTCTCGTGGACCAACACCAACGCCACATGGAACCGCCAGTCCACCTGTGGAGCCATCGCAAGGAGGAGCTCGTAGTATGGCTGATCCATCACCGGACGCTTCGGACTGTCTTCCCTCGGTAAGGGGAGTCCAGCCAGAGGATTCCGTTCGAGCAACGGCCGGCCATCCACGCGCGACAATGTTGCCCACTGCAAGACCGCCCGCAGATGCTTCAAATCGTACTGGATTTGTCGCGGGCCAGCGGGTTTGTTGGCTCCATGACGGGGCCCGATCCTCCCTGCCGCGCGGTCTCGTAGGAAACGATTCCAGTCCAGGATGCTGAGCGTCGCCACTTGGCACTTGGAGCCAAAGTAACGGCGAAACATCGCCCCGCAGCGCCGATCATGGGCCTGCTTCGACGGTGACTTCCCCGGCGTCATCTCTCGTTCATAGATGTCAAAGAGCTGTTGGATCGTGATGTCTCGCTCGACGGTGGGCCGGTGATCGCCGCGCAGCTGGACGGCTATCTGATCCGCCTCGCGCTTGGCCCGTCCTTCATCATGGTGTCCCAGCGAGACCCGCCTTCGCATCGCCTGCTCATAATACTCCAGCATGAGCAGTCCAGATGATTTCTGATACACCCGAACGCGGTTCCGACCCTTCTCACCAGCCGTGTAACTGAAGAATCTCTTCTTCGTTCTCTGCTTCTTGGTCATTTCGTATTCCCTCGTTCTCTCGAGTTCGCAACGAATGACCGCACAACGTGTTCTTTGCTGGCGGTATGAATCTGACGCGATGCCTCGCCCTCTGGCAAGTGCCCCGGTTTTATTGGAAGATCTCTCAACCTGATACGCGGTGCTCCTGGTCGACCGGCGTTGGCGACCTGCCCGGTGCGCACCCACCGGCCTATATGGCCGACTGAGTATCCGCTCCAACGGGAGGCCTCCGCTAGCGTTAACATCTGCTCATTCTGAGCACGCAATACAGCGTCGATATCCCTCAGCACAGCGTCGCAGAGTCTTGTCATTTTCACTCGGCTACTTAATTTTTTCGCCTCTCGGCGCCGGGCATCCCATTTGTCACGCATCTCAGTCCACGTGATACTGCCACCCCACCTCAGCACCATTTCAATAACCCCAAATAAGGATGCGATGTCGCACCGTGGGGAAACCCATCAAACCCCTCCACGGCCCGGCGCAGAGTGGACGCAACCTTCACGCACTGGTGTTGCTCGAATAGCTGGGCTTCAGCCCTCCACGCCTCAGCGCGGTCTTTGAATGTTCCTACGAGGTCGGCGCGCCTAATCATTCCCTCTTCACTTCTCGGGCCGAAAGGCCCTCTGTTTTGCTTTTTGTTTTTGGTTCCACCCTCATCCACACCCAAAAGTAAGAATCAAGACAACGCCAAGGTGATGATGTCTACATAGTCTTTCAGGCATCCGACGTGAACCGAGCCGTTGTGGGAGCCAAGTTCCTTTTCCAGTTTCGCCTTCACTCGCTGGACTGCTGCTGGATCCTTGACCAAACTCACCACCTGGCTGAACCCTGCGGCCAAGTCTTTGGAAATATTTTCTAACTCATGCCCCCTCGAAAGTTCGATTTCAATGCCAATCTTTTGATTCTCCGTCGTCGCGGAAATGTCCACCCTGGCTCCGAGGAAATCGTCTTCGATAACAGACTTCAAGCCTTGGCCATTGAGCCACTTCGAGATAGACCAAGCCCACCACCTGTGAGCTAATTTTCCCCGTCCATGACCTGCACTTGGCTTGACGCTGTAATCGCTCAGAAGGTCAATTCCTTTTTCGGTCAGCTCCAAAAGTTGAAAACTCCTGCCTCTTCCACTTCCAGGGTTGATACTGATGGGATTAACAAGCCTTTGCTGAATCAATTTCTTGCGAATTGTGTTGCCCTTCGATGCCGTCACGTCATTATTTGCATCCCGTTCTGTCGCGTTCAGAAATGGTTTTCGTGCGATTGATTTCAAATACTCAAGCAGCTCCATCGGAAGTGGGGCGTTTGGATGTCTTGGCGTTGGGTCGTCTTCGCCCTGAGAATCTTTCTTCTCTTTTGTCGTCGGAGTTATTGCATGGATGATGTGCTGCGGCTCCCAATTGTCATACTCTGGCGCGGGAACAACTGGTAGGCTGTCGAGAGTTCTCACACTCTCTGCGGCTTCTTCATCGCTCACAACATTCGGCATATTCAAAAGGGGGACTGAAATCAGACACGGCTCTCTCCAGTCGCCCTCGGAGACCTGAACCACGAACATCCCTGGTTTTAGTTTTCGTCTGGCCCATTCGATCTGTGATGGGTTCATAGCCAGGTCTGCACCGAGACGAGCATAGTCATCATGGCTTCCAAGGCGCCCCATAATCTTGGTGGCAAGATTGGGGAGAAGCCGTTTTGAAAGACCCTGCATGGTTTGGACAATTACACCGAGCCCCTTGCCGCTCCCGCGGATGACGCCGGCAAGCTCGTCCATCGGCGTAATCTCGCTGCCACTCCTCTGTTGGGAGTCGAAGAACCGCTGGCTATCTTCAAAGGCGATGAAGAGATTTAGCTGAGCGTTTGCCAATCCTCGCTCAACCTCGTGCTGCATGACCGAGAATAGGGCGGATTCAAGGAGAATTTGCCTCACGGCTTCTGTAGTACCACGCATCTCAAAGTCAATGGAATACCTGGCCAGGTCTGTCGAGTTATTTTCGAAAGTTGTGGATTGGAGGAATGAGAAAGGCGGCGTATCCTTTCGTGTAGTCAGTTGAAACGTACACGAGATCCGGTTGTGACGACCGGAGAAAGGACACGCCACCGATGTTGAGGATAATAGAGAATGCGTCTGAGAGCAAAGGGAACGGACTGTTCGCAGACCTGGACGAGCTTGCCAGAGAGGGAGCTCGGCGGATGCTGGTGAGTGCGTTGGACGCGGAAGTGACCGAGTATGTCGAGCGATATCGGATTGAGCGAGACGGAGAGGGCCGCGCCCTGGTGGTGCGCAATGGCAAAGCCCGTCCCCGCAAGGTGACGCTGGGTGCTGGTACGGTCACGGTGACCGCGCCACGGGTGCATGACCGTCGTATGCGGGCGCAGTTCACGAGCAAGATTTTGCCTCCCTATATGCGGCGGTCGCCGAAGGTGGCGGAGGTCTTGCCGGTGTTGTATCTGCGCGGTCTGTCGACGGGAGATTTTCGCGAGGCGTTGCCGATCTTGTTGGGTGAGGACGCATCAGGCTTGTCCCCGACGACGATCACGCGATTGACGGCGGCGTGGGAGGGGGAATACCAGGCGTTTCGCCAGCGTGATCTGCGTGATCGGGAGTATGTGTACGTCTGGGTCGACGGGATCCACTTCAACATTCGCCTCGAGGCCGACCGGCTGTGTACGCTGGTGATGCTGGGCGCCCGGGCGGATGGGACGAAAGAGCTGATCGCGGTGGAGGACGGCTATCGGGAGAGCACGGAGAGCTGGTTGGCGGTGTTGCGCGATCTGAAGCGTCGGGGGATGCGGGCCCCGGTGCTGGCGATTGGGGATGGCGCGTTGGGGTTCTGGGCAGCGGTGCGGGAGGTGTGGCCGGCGACGCGGCAGCAGCGCGACTGGGTGCACCGGATGGCCAACGTGTTGGACAAGCTTCCGAAACGTTTGCAGCCGGCGGCGAAGCGGGTGTTGCGCGAGATGATGTATGCGGAGTCGCGTGCGGAGGCCGAGGCGCTGGTCGAGCGTTTCGCCACCGCGTATGCGGCCAAGTATCCCAAGGCGGTCGCCTCGCTCACGCGGGACCAGGAGCACCTGTACAGCCATTTTGATTTTCCGGCCGAGCATTGGAAACATATCCGTTCGACGAACGTGATCGAGTCTGCCTTCGCGACGGTCCGGTTACGACAGCGCGTGACCAAGGGAGCGGGCTCGCGGAGCAAAGGGCTGACGATGGCGTTCAAGCTGTTGGAGATGGCGCAGCAACGTTGGCGGAAACTCAACGCTCCAGAACTTCTCCCCCTGGTGTTGGCAGGAGAACAATTCAAAGATGGTATGCAGGAAACTGACAAAGAGAACACGGATCGGAAGGTCGCCGCTTGATCACTCACCGATCCACAACATTTGACAATACCTCCAAGCGTCCCCATGGAGTAGGTCACTCGGGTGTGGCGAAACGCTCACCAACGTGCTCAAGTCCTTCGCTCACTTCTTTCATCAGGTAAGGAAAGCAGTTCGCCATCGTGTTGACGTTGCGTAGGAAATCCTCTCTGGAGATTCTGAACGGACGCTCCCCATCTTCTTCATAGGCATAAGGAAGATAGCTCTCGATCACAGATAGGTTTGTCAACCGTCGCGAGACGAGTGGGACATCCTGCGCCCTAGGGTTTTCTTGGACACTTGATTGCGAGAGAGTTCTCGCAGGAGGAGTGGCGAGATGAGGAAGCACGTTGAGGAATCGGTGGCGACCGGCGCGGCCGCCGGGCGCGGCCGTGGGGGTCGGTTCTCGGCCGGGCGGAAGCGTGAGGTGGTGCTGCGTCTGTTGCGCGGGGAGGATCTCGAGTCGGTGTCGCGGGCGGTGGGGATCACGGCGGCGCGGGCGTCGCACTGGCGGGCTCAGTTTCTGGCTGCGGGGCAGGCGGGCCTAAAGAGCCGCGCACCGGATGCTCGGGACGAAGACCATCGTCGGCTGCAGGCCAAGATCGGCGAGCTGCTGATGGAGACCGAGTTACTGTACGCGAAGGTGGATCAGCTGGAGGCCGGCGGCCCTTTGGCCCGGCGGAGGTCGACGCGATGAGTGGCGCCCAGTCGATCTCCACCCGTCGGGCGTATGGCGTGCAGCGGGTCTGCCGCGTGTGGCACCGCGCCCGCTCCAGTGTGTATGCGCGGCGGCAGGCGACACGGTCCCCTGCGCCGTGTCGTCGCCGCGGGCCGATCGGCGCTGCCCCGGACGACGTCCTGGTGGCCCACATTCGCCGGGTGCTCGAAGCCTCGCCGTTTCATGGCGAGGGGTACCGGAAGGCCTGGGCGAAGCTGCGGGTCGACGGGATTCGGACCTCGCAGGAACGGGTGCGGCGGTTGATGCGGGAGTCCGGCCTCCAGGCCCCGCAGCGCGCGGGCCACGCGCACGGGCCAAAGGCGCACGACGGGACCATCACCACCGAGGCGCCCGACGTGATGTGGGGCACGGACATGACGGCCACCGTGACCGTCGCCGAGGGGGCAGCCTTCGTCTTCGTGGCCGTCGATCACTGCGCGACCGAGTGCATCGGGCTCCATGCCGCCAAGCGCGGGAACCGCTTCGAGGCCCTGGAGCCGATTCGCCAGGGCATCCGGGAACGCTTCGGGGGCATCGGCGAAGGCGTGGCCCGCGGGCTGCGGCTGCGTCACGACCACGGGTCGAACTATTTGGCCGACGATTTCCAACAGGAGGTCGCGTTCTTCGGCATCGAAAGCTCTCCGAGCTTCGTGCGGGAGCCCGAAGGCAACGGTGTCGCTGAGCGCTTCATCCGCACGCTGAAGGAAAACGTCTTGTGGGTACGGAGCTTCGAGACGATCGAGGAGCTCCGCCTGGCCTTGCTCGAGTTCAAGCGGACGTACAACGAGCAGTGGATGCTGGAGAAGTACGACTATCGCAGCCCGGCTCAAGTGCGACGCGACTTCGTCGGCCTGGACGCGGCTGCGTAGAAATGATTACCTTCAAATCACTGTCCAAGAACCCTGGGGCGATACACAAGCTCATCTTCACGGCTTTGCCGGAATCGATCGACACGGCGTTCGGTCGGATCGGTCTTCTCGCCGATGACACGATCCGGGTGTTCGCCGACAGAGATCGAGGACAGGAGTGGATCGAAGAACACATTCTTGCCGCCCGAAGCCGGCAGACTGCGCCTTCAGCACGGATCCTCGACAACGTACTCAGTCCTTTTTTTTCACCAGGAGAGCTGAGCACCTTGCGCACCTACCTGACAATGGAGGACGTCGAAAAGGGTACCGTGATTGCCAAGCAGAAGGACGCGAGCGATGCCATGTTCTTTGTCGAGTACGGACAGGTCAGTTTCTATCTCAACGTGGATCGGCACACCCGAAAACGTCTCCGCACATATGTATCTGGTACTATCGTGGGTGAAATGGGTTTCTACACGAACGCACGACGAAGCGCCGATATCATCGCCGAAGAATTCACGCGGCTCTATCGTATGGGGAGAGAAGACTCGCAACGCATGGAAGAAGAGGACCCCGCTCTGGCGATCAAGCTCCACCGCTACGTCATTCGCTTAGTCTCGTCGCGGTTGCAGGCGGCCAACAACGAAATCGAATCGTTGCTCTAGCAGCCATCATCTCTTGACTGCCATCATCTCCTTTAGCCCGGTCTTCACGGAGCTCCTGACATTCTTCGGAGAGCTTGTCGAGCTGCCGGGCCGACTGCCATGGGGCTTGGTCCGTTTTTCTTTATGCCCAAATGTTGCTCAAGGACCGGCTCTGATCGGACTTCAGAGAGCGCGACGTTCAACGGAGAGGGTGGGATTCGACGCGAAACTGAGCGAGTAACGCCGCGGAAGATCGCGGACCGAGTGCGGAATCCCGCCGATCGATCCGCGCTAATCCGCAATCCATCCGCGGTCCTCAGCGGCAACGGAGAGGGTGGGATTCGAACCCACGAACGCCGCAAGACGTTACCGGTTTTCGAGACCGGCTCCTTCAACCACTCGGACACCTCTCCTAGCGACGGATAATAGAGCGATGTGGGTGGGGTTTCCAGGGCGTTGCCGTCCCCCCCCCCCCGCCCCCCCCCGCCCCTGCTCCCGTCCTCGGACCAATGGATTGCCCCGACGACAGGCGCGAGCCCAAGAACGTCATTCCTTATTATACGTGAACCGGCGTGGCCGGCCTGAGACTGTTCGGGGTGGGGAAAACGGTCGATTCGACGTCGTCGTTGACCTCCCGGCCCTCCCCCCCTAACTTGCGCGGCGACTATGAGCGTTGCTGAAGAGCGCAACACCCTCCTCGACGCCCGTGGCATCACGCGGGCGATACAGCGTATGGCCAAAGAAGTTGTCGATTTTGCTGGCGGTACCGACCGCCTGGTATTGGTCGGTATCCAGCGACGTGGTGTCGATCTGGCCCGGCGGCTTGCCATCCAGATCGGTAACGGCGATGAAACGGCCGTGTCACGGGGCGAGTTGGACATCACCCTGTATCGCGACGACCTGCAAACCATCGGACCGGCGCCTGTCGTGGGGAAGACCGATATCTCCATGGAACTGACGGATCGCTGTGTCATGATCGTGGACGACGTGTTGTACACGGGCCGAACGGTGCGCGCGGCGCTCGCCTTGCTCACCGATTTCGGTCGACCTTCGAGGGTCGGGTTGTGCACGCTGATCGATCGAGGCGGTAGGGAACTGCCTATCCAGGCGGATATTGTCGGAAGTACCGTGGATGCCCAACCGGGCGATCGGGTGGACGTACTGTTGGAAGAACGCGATGGTAGCGATACCGTCGTGTTGGTCCGCGGGCCGGAGCAATGATCCGGGACGTATCTTCCACCGTCCCGTCTCTGGGGAAGGACCTCCTCGCGCTCGAACCCCTTTCAGCAAATCAAATCCAACTCATTCTCGACACCGCCGAACCATTCAAAGAGGTAAGCGAACGGGCGATCAAAAAGGTGCCGACGCTGAGAGGCAAGACCATTGTCAACCTCTTCTACGAAGCGTCGACCCGCACCCGGATTGCGTTCGAATTCGCGGAGAAGCGGTTATCGGCGGATACCGTCAATATCGCAGCGGCCGGATCTTCCGTGGAGAAGGGAGAAAACCTCGTGGATACCGCGCGCAACCTCGAGGCAATGCGGATTGATATGGTTGTCATCCGCCATCCGTCCTCCGGTGCGGCGGCCTTCCTCGCGGATCGAATACCGTCCAACGTGATCAATGCCGGCGATGGGTGGCACGAGCATCCCACTCAGGGGCTCTTGGATCTGCTGACGATCCGCGACAAGTTCGGTCGGATTGATGGCCTCAAAGTTTGCATATGCGGCGATATCCTGCACAGCCGAGTGGCCCGCAGCAACATTTGGGGACTACTCAAGCTCGGTGCGGCCGTTGGAGTGTGTGGGCCGCCTTCGTTGCTACCCCGCGGCATCGAAGAACTCGGAGTGCAAGTGTTCCGGCGTCCCGAAGAGGCCATCGAATGGGCAGATGTGTTGAACGTGTTGCGACTGCAGCTGGAGCGAATGCAGGCTGGATACATTCCGTCGCTCGGTGAGTTCTACCGGATTTTTGGAATCACCCAGGAACGACTCGAACGCGCTCCGCGCGATCTGTTGATCTTACATCCTGGTCCCATGAACAGGGGCGTGGAAATCGATTCGCGAGTTGCAGATGGGCCGAACAGTGTCATCCTGCGGCAGGTGACGAACGGCATTGCCGTCCGCATGGCGGTGCTCTATCTCCTGGCAGGCGGCACGCCGGAGCGTGCGGATGTTTCGAAGGGAGCAGACGTGACGGTAGGTGGAAGAGGATGAAGTCGATTCTTCTCGAGGGTGGAAGAGTGATCGACCCAGCGGTCTCCCTCGACGAGACCGCCGACGTGCTCATCGAGAACGGTCGGATTGCCGCGGTCGAGCCCAACATCGCGGCCGGCAACGGCGTGGAGACGGTCGACGTTTCCGGCATGGTGGTGGCGCCGGGCTTGGTCGACGTACACGTACACTTTCGTGAGCCGGGTAAGGAAGAGGCCGAGACGGTTGCCACCGGAGCGCGATCGGCGGCCGCCGGCGGTTTCACCTCGGTGTGCGCCATGCCAAACACGGATCCGGTGACGGACAACCAGGCCGCCGTCGGGTTCATCGTCAAGCAGGCGAGCGCAGCCAACAGCGCACGGGTCTTTCCATACGGTGCGATTTCTATCGGGCAAAACGGAGAGCACCTTGCCGAGTTTGCCAAATTGATCGAAGCGGGCGCGGTTGCCGTGAGTGACGACGGACATCCCGTGGTGTCCAGCCATCTCATGCGCACGGTCCTCGAGTATGCTCAGGTGTTCGGCCTTCCTGTCGCCAACCACTGCGAGGAACTGACCCTGGCCGATCGCGGCACGATGCACGAGGGTGTGGTGTCGACTCGTCTTGGACTCAAGGGGATCGCGGCGGCAGCGGAGGACATCATGGTCGCGCGCGACGTGATCTTGTCCGAACTGACCGGTGGCCACATACACCTCTGCCACATTTCGACCAGAGGTAGCGTGGACATCATCCGGCGCGCCAAAGACAAGGGAATCAACGTCACAGCGGAGGTCACACCGCACCACCTAACATTGACCCATGAAGCGTGCGAAGGCTACAACACCAACGCCAAGATGAATCCGCCACTCCGGGAGGAAGCGGACGTCGCGTCCCTGCGGGAAGCGCTCCGAGACGGGACAGTCGACATGATTGCCACCGACCATGCGCCGCATCATTACGAGGCCAAAGAGCGCGATTTCGACGACGCACCGTTCGGGGTCATAGGATTGGAAACGGCCCTGGGCCTCGGTATCAAGGAACTCGTCGAGGGTGGGGTGTTGAGCCTGTCCGACCTGATCCGTCGGATGAGCACGGAGCCCGCTCGGGCCTTTCATCTCGAAGGCGGCACGTTGGGGAAGGGCAAGCCGGCCGATGTGGTGGTGTTCGATCCCGAGGCGATCTGGACGGTCGACCCCACACGGTTTTATTCCAGGAGCCGCAATACTCCCTTTGCCGACCGTGTGCTCGCCGGACGGATCGAACGGACCATCGTTGGCGGGCGTACGGTATTCGAGCGGGAGACGTAGATCATGGGCGACGCCGCTCGCCGAATGGCCGAATGCTGCCGGCGGCTTGCCGATTTAGGACTCATCGCCGGGGCGGACGGGAACATTTCGGTGCGGCTTGGTGAGAACCGGGTCTTGGTGACGCCCAGCGGGCGGATCAAGGCCGCTGTCTCGCCTGAAGACATGGTGGAGGTAGATTTCACGGGAGCCGTGGTTGGGGGTGGGAGCGGGCACCCGCCGTCGGCCGAGCTGAAGCTGCACCTCGAGATGCTTCGGTTGCGGCAGGATGTCATGGCGGTCATCCACGCCCATCCACCCGTGGCCACCGGGATCAGCGTGGCCGGGCAGGATCTAGTTTGGGACGCGCTGCCCGAGATGGTATTTTGGGTTGGCCGGGTACCGGTCGTCCCCTACGGCGCTCCGGGGACCCCGGAATTGGCCGAACGGATTGCGCCGTTCGTGCAGGGGCACGACGCTTGGATCCTGGCCAACCATGGCGCTCTATCGGTAGGCGCCTCGCTGGATGAGGCGCAGATCCGGATGGAGACGTTGGAGCACAGCGCAAAGATCGTTTTCACCGCCCGGCTACTCGGTCGCGTGAATCCTCTTGCCAAAGATGAGGTGAGGCGTTTGGAGAATTTGCGACGCAATAAAGATCTCTCGGAGGCGGCCGGCGGCCACTCCCCGGGCCCAGAGCCGGGGAAGGAGTCCTAGATGGCGAAACGTGCCTCGACGCCGCGACGTTCAACCAAACCGCGGCCAGCCCTCGAATCCCTCCTGGAAGAGCGCCAGACCATCACGAAATGGCTGGCGCGGCTCTCGGGGTCGGGCGGTGATGCCTCCGACGACGTGCGGACGAAGGTTACGGCCGACTACGAGACCCGACTGCAGGCGGTCGGCAAACACCTGCAGGGCTACGCCGAAGAACTCAGCGACACGCTCACGAAAGAGACCGTCAAGCAGGGCAGTCTCCTGGAGAAGGAGGAGGGTGCCAACGTCCGGCTCGCCGAGGCAAAGCTCCGCCACTCCGTAGGGGAATACGCCGAGGACCAATGGACTCAGATCAACGCGGAGATTCAAGGTGAGCTGGGGGACGTGCGGAAGCAACTGAAGGTCGTACAAGTCGAAGTCGCCCGCCTCCAAGAGGTGATATCGTCGATCGCCAAGATGCCGGAGGACGACGGGGTCCCACTCAAGGAACTGGAGTCCGGCAGCCTGGGTGATGCGGGGGAACTCGAGATCATCGCAACCGGGACGGAGGGCGACGAGGGCATCAAGATGAAACGGCCGAGTGGCCAGGCAGATGCCTTCGACGAGCTGGAATTTCTCAAAAAAGTGGCCCCCGAAGGAACTGGAAAACGACGGCGTTCAGCGTCGTTCAAGCCTACCGACGTGCCCGCTGTGCCCGATGTGCCCGATGTGCCCGAACCCACGCCCGAGCCGCCGAAGGCTAAGGCCACGAAGTCCGAGGAAACCCCCGAGATCGTTCCGGAAGACGATGATACCGCGAGGAAGACGCTGAAGTGTGTGGAATGCGGGGCGATGAACCGCCCGACCGAGTGGTACTGTGAGAGCTGCGGTGCTGAGCTTGCGGCTGTCTAGTTGCTAGCGCCGTTCCAACTCAATTCCGCAAACGGCCTGGAGCGACCCCCGTGGCCAACTGCGATAGTACGAGGGATCGTGTATGTAGTGGTCTCAGTTGGAACGGTGCTAGTCTTTCGGTTGAATCAACTTTCGCAGACGGGCCTTGGTGCGTGCAGCCATGTTGGGATGGATCAGGTGCTTTCGGGCGGCCCTGTCGAGAAGCTGCTCGGCGTTGCGGAACGCTTCCTGGGCCTCGGGGCCCGTCCCAGCTGCCCGTACGCGCTTCACCACGGTGCGCAACGCGGAGCGCTGACCCTTGTTTCTCAGCCGGCGGGTTTCCCCTTGGCGCATCCGTTTCTTTGCAGATCTCGAATTAGGCACGACTCTTTCCTCTGTACTACGCCTCTACGCGACGAAAAAATTGGAGGCGAAAGGTATTCCGTAAGTGATTAGGAGTCAAGGCAGTAGGGCGTCTCTGTGGGCCAGTTAGGAGACTTTTTGCTGGCGGTGCCGGTGCTGGTCATGTCGATGGTGGCACACGAGTACGCCCATGGATATGCCGCGCTGCGTCAGGGTGACAATACCGCCAAGCTGTTGGGGCGGTTGACTCTCAACCCGATAAAACACATCGACCCGTGGATGAGCTTGCTGCTTCCGGCGATGTTGTGGTTTGGATCGGGGGGCAGATTCCTGTTTGGTGGAGCGAAACCCGTACCCGTCAATCCTCGGAATTACCGTCACTACCGCCGCGGCGACATCATCGTGTCGCTGGCAGGGATAGCGACCAATCTGGCGTTGGTGGTCGTGCTCGTCGTTCTGATCGTTGGGATCGGCATCGTGGGCCGGGGGGCGGGGGGTGGAGCGGTTCGAGGAGTGTTGGCAGCGGTGCAAGACATGCTGTTTCTGGGTGTTTGGTTCAACCTGCTGCTGGCAAACTTCAACCTGATTCCGATTCCGCCGCTCGATGGCTCTCACGTGATGTATCATCTCCTCCCGCCCGAAATCGGGGCAAAATATCGGGAGGTGTCTCGATACGGCATTCTCATCTTGCTGGCGATGTTGCTCTTCTTTCGACAGGCCCTGTTCGTCTTGCTGCTCCCGGCCATCTACGCGCTCGAGTGGGCGACGGCGATCGTCAAGCCGTTTTCCATAGCCTCCGTCGGTATCTTCTGAGATGGCCCTGCGCGTAATGGAGACCGCCAACGACAAGCCGTTCGTCGTCCAACTCGAGTCCTTTTCGGGGCCGCTGGATCTTTTGCTCCATCTCCTCCGCGAGCAGGAGATCGACATCGCCGACATCCCGATCGCGAGCATTGCCGACCAGTTCTTGGGGGTGATCGATGAGTTGGGATTGAATGAGGCGGCGGAGTATCTGGAGATGGCGGCGCGGTTGTTGAGAATCAAGATCCAAATGCTCCTACCTCGCCCGTTGGACGATGACGAATGGGAGGATCCACGGGCCGAGTTGGTCAGGAGGTTGCTGGAATACGAGCAGATCCGAGAGGTAGCGATATGGCTCGGGTCTCGGGCGTCGGCGCGCGCCGAGCAGTTTGCTCGCGGGTGGGTACCGCCGGCTCCTGATCCGCTTCCGCCCGAGATCATCATCGATCTCGAAGAGGTGGTCCGCGCGGTCGAGCAAGTTATCGAGGGCATGCCGCAACCGGTGATTCACCGAGTGGTGCCTCGCCCGCTGGACGTTGAGGGGGCGACCGCCCGGATACGGGCCATGTTGGTCGGTCGGCAGCAACTTGATTTTCGGGAGCTAGTCGGCGAGCGTCCCCATGTGTCGGTGGTGATATCGGTGCTGATCGCGCTGCTGGAGTTGGCGCGACTCGGCGAGGCACGTCTTCGGCAAGCCACGCCATTTGAGGAGTTCAAGGTCATCGGTGAATCAACTCACGAAACTGGTTGAAGCCGCACTGTTTTCGGCCGCGCACCCGCTGTCGCTAGCCGATCTGCGGGAGTTGGATCCCGGGGTCGAGATCAGTGAGCTGCGGGAGGCCCTCGATGTCCTGCGGGACCATTACGACGGTCACGATCACGCGTTCGAAATCGTGGATGTGGCGGAAGGTTTTCATCTGCTCACTCGGCGCGAGTACGCCGAAGCGATCCAGCAGGCCCGATTGGTAAGACGGCCGCGCAAACTCTCTGCGGCGGCGCTGGAAACGCTGGCGATTATCGCCTATCGTCAGCCCGTGGGCCGGGGGGAGATCGAAGAGATTAGGGGTGTGGCGGCAGACGGCGTATTGAGATCATTGCAGGAGCGTGGATTCATCGATGTGAGTGGCCGGGGCGAAGGGCTTGGCCGCCCGCTGCTGTATGGAACAACGCCGCGGTTCCTTCAGATGTTGGGACTCGCGGATCTGACCGAGCTGCCGCGGTTGGATCAGTTGTCGGTCGCATTGCGGCCACTAGGTGTCGAGCCTGTGCCGGTTCCGGAGGCAGTGGTGGACGAGGAAACGGGTCCCGACGAGAGGGAATTCGTACTGCGGGAGGAGGGGTCCGCGGAGTCGTGACCCGTATGCGGCTTCAGCGGGCCCTCGCACGGGCGGGCGTTGCGTCACGTCGGGGAGCGGAAGCCTTGATTGTCGCCGGACGCGTTCGGGTGAATGGGGCGGTAGCGGAGTTAGGGCAGAGCGCCGACCTCTCGATCGATGCTGTCACCGTGGGCGGGCGCCGCCTGAAACAGTTGAAGGTCGCGTGGATCGCGCTCCACAAGCCGGCGGGCTACGTGGTGACGCGTCGCGATACCGAGGGTCGATCGACGGTGTTCGACCTCGTTCCCGACCTTCCCGGACTCGCCTACGTGGGGCGGCTCGACGTCGCAACGACTGGTCTTCTACTGTTCACCACCGACGGCGAGGCTGCCCATCGCCTCACGCATCCTCGGTTTGCCGTCGAACGCACCTATCGAGTGATCGTGCGGGGGCGACCTGCGGATGATATTCGGCGCGCCCTCCAACGGCCGATCGTGATCGGCGGCCGCCGCGTCAGCCTCGTCGGTTTTCGCGTGCGGCGTGGCGAGCGGGGCGCCAGCGACCTAACGATTACATTGACCGAGGGACGTAATCGGATCGTTCGTCGCGCTTGTGAGCATCTGGGTTTGGACGTCATGCGCTTGGTGCGACAGAGCCACGGACCGGTCAAGTTGGGTCGGTTGGCGCCGGGCCGCTGGCGATATTTGACAACTCACGAGATCAGCGCTATTCGCGCAGGTCGGTAACACATAGAGTTGGGAGACGATGGATCTCGAAAACAAAACCATACTCATCCTCGGCGGGAGCGGGCTGGTCGGTAGTGCCATTGCGCGCCGACTCTTGGAGTTTTCGCCCAAGAAAATTGTCTTGGTCTCTCTCTACGAGGATGAGGTACGCAGCGCAGCGGAAAAGCTGCGGCAGGATCAGGGACAGAGGGAGGTGGAATACACGTGGGGGAATGTGTTCCTGCCGTCCGAGGTCGCTCGACTTTCGCGCGATGAGCTATTACGAAACGACAAAGCCCGTCGTTTGGTGCTGTTCGACATCCTCGATGGGATGAGCCCCGCGATTCTGGAGCGAAGTTTTTTCTATCAACTATTCCAACAGTATCGGCCGGAAGCCGTTGTGGACTGCATCAACACCGCAACGGCTTTCGCATATCAAAATGTCTTCAAGAGTTCCCGCGATCTGTTGGAAAGCGCTCAGGATGGGCAACTCACGTCGGATGTCGTAGAGCGACACGTGCTGACACTCACTATGCCCCAGCTCATCCGCCACGCCCAAATCGTTGTCGAGGCGACGCGCTCGGTCAAGACCCAAGCCTACGTGAAGATCGGAACCAGCGGCACCGGCGGGATGGGGCTGAATGTGCCCTACACCCACTCCGAAGAAAAACCTTCACGCACTTTGCTCACGAAATCGGCGGTCGCGGGCGCCCATTCGCTTCTCCTCTTTCTCATGGCTCGGACACCCGGCGCCCCGTCGGTGATGGAAATCAAGCCGACGGCGGCAATTGCTTGGCGTCGTATCGCGTTCGGACCGGTACCGCGTTGGGGGTGCGCCATCCCACGTTTCGATTGCCCCGAGCCGGTGGCAGTGGCCGACGCCTTTGGCGATGCGGAGAGCGGGTGGACCGACCTGCAGCGGTCCGTGGAATCGGCGTATATCGATGTGGGCGAGAACGGCGTCTTTGCCAAAGACGAGTTCGAGACCGTCACGTCACTTGGCCAGATGGAGTTCATCACCCCTGAAGAAGTAGCCGAGTACACGGTTCTCGAACTTACAGGCCGGTCGAGCGGCCGCGACATCATCGGCGCCCTCGACTCGGCGACCGCCGGACCCACGTACAACGCCGGTGTGCTCCGCGCTGCCGCCCTCGAGCGGCTAAAGGAGCTCGAGACGGAACACGGTGTTCGGTCCGTCGCCTTCGAAATGCTGGGCCCGCCACGCTTGACCAAGATGCTGTACGAATCCTACTTGTGGTCGGTCCTCCGGCCCACGGTGCGGGCCCTGGCCGACAGCGACCCGGACGAACTGGCGCGCGAGGCGCAATCGTTGATCGCTGGCGACCCTGATTTGCGCTCGCTCATCATCTCGGTCGGGCTTCCCATCCTCGTGCAGGGGGAGAAGCTTTATAGGGCGTCACAGGTGATGGTCAGGCCTGACGGACTGGATGTAGATCGGGTGGCCGATCGCGGCTGGGTCGATCTGCGACCGCGCAGATGCGGCGTTTGGATCGACCGGGCCCGGCGGATGGTCGAGCAGGGCGACGCTCGGGCAGGGTCGGAGGGGTCGGGGAGCGACGTGGACTGGGCGGCATTGGACCCCGACGCGCCGATCGCGCCGGCCCGGTTCGCCAAATGGGTCTTCAGGTACGAGGACGGGGGCGAGCGGATCAAACGGTGATCGGGGGAAACCCTTAGGCGTTTGGGATGGTACACAGACCAATGCCACCGGCATGAGCGTGCGGTGGTTAGCGATCAAACGGGGAGGACGGTGGTAGTGACATCACGCGCCGTAAAACCAAGCGACTCGTCACTGACGAGTTCGGTGGTTCAGGAAGTTGCCAAGCGGATCGTTGGCCAAGAGGCGATGCTCGAGCGGCTACTCATTGGACTGCTCACCGGCGGGCACATTCTGCTCGAGGGAGTACCTGGGCTTGCCAAGACGCTGGCCGTGTCCTCGCTGGCCGAAACGATCCGCGTGGTTTTCCAACGGATCCAGTTTACTCCCGACCTGCTTCCTGCAGACATCATCGGGACGATGGTGTTCGACCAGAAAACCGGCGAGTTCCACGCCAAACGCGGTCCGCTGTTCGCCAACGTGGTGTTGGCCGACGAGGTCAACCGTGCCCCACCGAAGGTGCAAGCGGCATTGCTCGAAGCGATGCAAGAAAAACAAGTAACGATCGGCGGAGAGACGCACGAACTCGCCGAACCGTTTCTGGTTCTCGCGACACAGAATCCCATTGAGCACGAGGGCACATACCCGCTGCCGGAAGCGCAGCTCGACAGGTTCATGCTCAAGGTGCACGTCGGTTATCCGTCTCGCGACGAAGAGAAGGAGATTCTGTGGCGCATGGCGGGTGGTCAGCCCATCCCCATATCCGCGATTGCCGGCCCCGACGACCTCATGGCGTTACGCTCGTCGATCGCTGAATTGTACATGGACCAAAAGATCGTCGATTACATTGTCGATGTGGTACGCGCGACCCGCGAGCCACGGTCGGTTGGCCTACACGACCTGAAACCCTTCATCGCGTTCGGTGGGAGCCCGCGTGCGTCGATCTATCTGGCCCAGGCGTCGCGAGCGCACGCGTTTCTACGCGGTCGCGCGTATGTCGTTCCCGAAGACGTGAAAGCGATGGCCCCAGACGTGCTGCGACACCGCGTGCTGTTGACATTCGAGGCCGAGGCTGAAGACGTCACCTCCGACGGGATCATCGCCAAGATATTGGAGGCGGTGCACGTCCCATGAACGGAACGTCCCCGATCGTTGGGGTGGAGGTGCTGAAGCAGGTCAAGCAAATCGAACTCCGCACGCGCCGATTGGTCGGATCGCTTTTTTCCGGTGAATACCGTTCCGTGTTTCGTGGCCAAGGTATCGAGTTTGCCGAGGTGCGTGCCTACCAGCACGGGGATGATTTTCGAGCCATCGATTGGAATGTCTCCGCCCGCATGGGACATCCGTACATAAAACTCTTCGACGAAGAACACGAACTCACACTTCTCTTGATCGTGGATCGATCGGGCTCTGTGGAGTTTGGGAAGCCGGTGCAGAAGGCCGAGCGGTCCGTGGAGATCGCCGCCGTCCTCGCACTCGCCGCAGCTCGCACCAACGATCGCGTAGGGGCGTTGGTCTTTTCCGACGACATCGATCACGTCGTTCGGCCGGCAAAGGGTCGGCGGCACGCGTTACGCGTCATTCGTGATCTGCTTGCGTTTGAACCGGTGCACCGCGGAACGAACCTGGCGCGGGCGTTGGCGTACGCAGCCAAGCTGCTACGGCATCGGGGGATCGTGGTCGTGCTGTCGGACTTTCGTGCCACCGGTTGGGAAGAACAGATGAGTCGGCTCGCACGGAGGCACGATGTGGTCGCCATCTCCGTGGACGATCCCCGCGAGCAGCGGCTTCCAGATGCGGGATGGATCGAGTTGGAGGATGCCGAGGACGGCACGCGGATGTTGGTAGATACATCCAGCCAGGACACGCGCATCGGGCTCCAGGTGGAAGCCGAAAAGATCCGCATGGCTCGCGGTCGAACGTTGGAACGCGCACAAGTAGAACATATCGTTCTCCACACCGACGTGCCGTACGCTCACACACTCGTGAACACGTTCAAGATGCGTGCGAGGCGGTTCGGTCGATGAACACGGTGATTGGTGGTTTGCTCTTGGTGCAGGGTTGGGTTGTCGTACCGGAGCAGCCGACCATCGGAGATACGGTCGTGCTCGAGCGTGAAGTGGTGGTGGCCGATCCGACGGCTCGCCTGCGGTTGTCTCCGCTTGCCGGCTCGTCGTCCCTTGAGCCGCTCGCGCGTCCCGAGGTGATCAGTGGGGCCGGCGGGTTTGTCGCGCGTTATCTCGTGGCACTCTTTGAGACGGGTGAACACACCGTCGCGATGCCCACCCTGGAGTTGGTGTATCCAAACGGTCGGGTAGAAACCAGAGCTGGGGGAGAGGCCGTGATCACCGTCCTGTCGGTGTTGCCGGAGGGCGACTCGCTCCCTGCACCCAGTGTGTCACGTGAACCAATTCCGCGAGATGTTTATCGCACCGCGCCCGCGGTGATTCTCCTGACCGGGATCCTCGTCGCGGTCGTCGGTTGGGGAGTGGTGCGTCGCAGGCGAGTTCGTCGCCCCGCCTGGTCGGGGCCGGCCGCAGGCGGTGAGGGCGCGCCGGTCTCGCGCTGGATCGCAGCGGGTGAGCCGAGAGCGGTGGCCACAGTCTCAATGCATCGGATGCGAGAAGAGATTCAGACGTACGTTGCCGAAGCGGAACCGTCGCTCGATGTGGAGGCGTGGTTGCGCACGGTCCAAGAACATCGTTCCGAGTGGCCGGTGCGGGAGCTCGGCGAAGTCATGCGGGCACTGGAACGCGCGAGCTACGCGCCGGCCATTCCCAGTGACGTGATCGCCCTGGCGGATGAAACCGACGTGCTTCTCCAGGCCATCGCTGAAGCGGAGAAGCCCCCCGAACCAGCCGATGCCGAACCGGCTGTCGAAGCGTAATGTTTGCGCGCCCCCTGATTCTCGTCCTGTTGCTGGCCATACCGACATGGTGGTGGCGCCGCCGCGGAGCGCGCAGGCCCGCCGCGGAGTATAGCGACCTCGGTCAGTTGCGATCGACGGATCGTGCCCGCCGTTGGGTCGGCGAAGTCCCTGCAGGTTTGCGCAGTGTGGCGATTGGTGCATGGATCCTTGCGGCAGCTGGACCGCAAACCGCCGTCGAGCCGAACGAGATCACGCGGGAGGGCATCGCGATCACCATCGCGGTAGATGTTTCGAGTAGCATGTTGGCGGAAGACTTCGCTCCGTCCAATCGACTGGACGTTGCCAAAGAACAGTCCATCTCGTTTATTCGCGCCCGCCGCTTCGACAGAATCGGTTTGGTGGCCTTTGCCGGCGAGGCGCTCACCAAAGTTCCGGTAACGGTCGACTACACCGTGCTGGAGCAGGCCGTGCTCGATCTCCGGGTTGGTGAACTCGACGACGGTACGGCAATCGGTACTGCGATTGCGACCGGGGCCAATCGGCTTCGCCGAGTGGAAGGCAAGAGCAAGGTGATGGTGTTGATGACCGATGGTGAGAACAATCGAGGCCGGATCGATCCGCGCACGGCGGCGAAAGCCGCAGAACTGGTCGGCGTGCGGATCTATACCATCGGTATCGGCACCGAGGGCGAGGCGCGCACACCGATCGGCACCGGCATCGGTGGGCGGCTGCGGTACCAGACCTTGCCGGTCCGAATCGACGAGGAGTTGCTGCAGGACATCGCCGAAACAACCGGCGGCAGGTATTTCCGGGCCACCGACGCGGAGGCTTTGAAGGGGATCTTTCAGCAGATCGATCAACTCGAGAAGACGCCGGTCGAGATCACCCGTTTCACGCAGCATAACGAGTCGTACCGTATTCCACTGTTAATCGGCCTGGCCGCGTTGGCCCTGGAACTCATGATCGGCGCTACCGTGGTGATCCGCGTCCCATGATGTCCTTTGACGCCCCTCCCGTTCTGTACGCCGCTCCGGTCATCGCCTTGGTGATTCTCGGACTCGCGTTCTGGGCGCGGTCGGCGAGAGTGCGTCGTGCGGGAGCCTGGTCGGACGACTTGGGGGCGGTAGCCCGACAGACGGGACGGGGTGGTGTCGTGGCCCTGGGTGTGACCGCGCTGCTGGTGAGCGCGGCGCTGGCCGGTCCTCGCTTCGGACGGCGCGTGGTGACCACCGAAACGAAGGCACTCACGATGGTCTTGACGGTCGATATCTCGCGATCGATGCTTGCCGAAGATGCCGTGCCCTCACGTCTCGGACGTGTACAGCGGGAATCGCTTAGGCTAATACAAGACCTGCGAGGAGATCGGATCGGTTTGATCGCGTATGCCGGGCGGAGCTTCATTCTCGCGCCACTCACGGTAGATGACGGAGCCCTGCAATTGCTGGTCGACGGCTTGGCGCCCGACATGGCGAGCGCAGGGGGAACGGAGATGGGGGTTGCCATCGATCAAGGTCGGCAATTGTTGATGGCCGGACCCGGCGTCGCCGATCGGGTGCTCGTGCTCTTTACTGACGGGGAGGCACACGATTCCGTCGCAGCCATTGTGTCCGCGGCCGAACGGTTGCGCCGCGATGGGATTCACTTGATCGTCGTCGCCGAAGGGGGATCGACCCCGGTGGGCATTCCGTTGCGCGAGCCCAGCGGCGTGTTGACCGGTTACCAGGAAGACCTTGGCGGAAATGTAGTGCAGACGCGCCGCCGCGACGATGTTCTTTCCGCGGTGGTCCATGCGGCTCGTGGTGCACTCGTACCTGCGGAGCTCGGTGACCAAGCCGGTGCGGTCCGTGATTTGGTGGACGCCTTAAAGCGTGCCCCACAGGCGACGACCACCGCGGTCCAGGATATCTCGAGAGCGTGGATTTTTCTGCTGGTCGCTGTCGTCATTCTACTGCTGCAAACCTACACGCGCCGCACCGCTGCTCTTGCGGCCATCGCGTTCATGTTGATGGTGCCGATGACGGCCATTGCGCAGACAAGTATGAGCGTCGCCGATCGGGCATGGCGTGACAGTCTCTTTAGTATTGCCGCCGATCTCTATGAGCAACAAGTGCTTTCGCAACAAGGTGGCGACACAGCATGGTTCAACCTTGGAACGGCCGCCCTTGCCATCGGCGACACGGCGCGCGGGAAGCCGGCGCTGGCTCGTGCGGCGGAGTCACTAGACCCCGAGTTGCGGTTCCGCGCCGTATTCAATCTCGGTTTGCGCTCTTTGCAGCTCGCGGAAGCCGACGAGGCCAATCGCCAGGCGCACCTCGAGGAGGCACGACGCCATTATCGCGAAGCGCTCTTGCTCCGACCTGGTGATGGCGATGCGAAGTGGAACTACGAATTGGCGGCACAACCCCCGCCTCCGCAGGCGGGTGGTGGTCGACCACCGCCGCCGAATCCCGGCCAGCAAAACGACCCCGCCCACCCGCCGCAGACCGGCCTGACACGGGAGCAAGCGGAAGCGATTCTCAATTCGATGTTGGCCGAGGAACGTGACACGCTCAACAAGATCAATAAGAGACGGGGGGCACCGCGGGATGTCATGAGGAGAAAGAACTGGTGAACCTCCTCTTGATGTTGACACTGGCCGTCCAGCAACCGCAGGTCGAGGCGACGATCGACCGCTCGACTGCTGAAGTCGGCGATGATGTGGTGGTGACAGTCAAATTGATCGCCGATGGAGGCGTCCCGGCCGAGGGATCGGTTCCACCATTTACCGGACTCGATCTCACCGGAACCAGCCAGTCTTCGTTGTTTACGTCGGCGGGTGGACGCGGTCGACGGGAGACGGTTTGGGAATATCGCTTCCGGGCGGTGACCCCCGGCCGCGCCGTGGTAGGCCCGATTCGAGTGCGGGTCGGGTTGGAATTCGTGGTCGCCGGGGAATTATCCGTGGATGTAACGGCGGCGAGCCGTACCAGTGGTGAAATGTTTGATGAACGTGTTGCGGAGATCGTCGACGGCGCGCCAGGTCCGGGCAGGGTGGAGGACGTCACGGTCACGGTGATTCCTTCTCGCGACACCATCGTCCTGGGCGAGCAATTGGACTTCGTGGTCGTGGCGTGGTTTCCGCGAGACATTCGATCGCGGCTTCGCACGAGGCCCACGTTGATGCCACCGAAGCTGCAAGGCGTGTGGACCTATCCTCGCACCGCTACCCTGGGGGTTGCAGACACCCGCACCGTCGACGGACGTCTCTACGATCTATTCGTGCACCATCAGGTGGCGTTTCCACTAACGCCTGGCGAACTGCGTGTTGGTCCCGCGACGGTGTCTTACAGCTTGCCGTTGCGAACGTCCATCCTCAGCCGCGAAATGCCCCAAGAAGTTCAGAGCCGGGACACGGTGGTGACGGTGCTCCCGCAGCCGGTAGCGGGCCGGCCGCTGGCCTTTACCGGCGTCTCGGCGCGCGACTTGCAATTCACCGTCGCTGTCGACACGGGCGACTTCCGTGTTGGTAATGCAAGCACGGTTACGGCACGCGTCACCGGTCAAGGCAACGTGGCCCTCTGGCCAAAACCGGAGCTCCACTGGCCCGAGGGTGTGAGAGTGTACGAAGGTGGTACACACGTCGATATCGATACGGAGAACGGCCTGATCGGTGGCACGAAGACCTTCACGTATTTGGTTGCCCCTGAATCCACGGGAACGTATGTAGTTCCGCCACCGAGATACACCTACTTCGACTTGGATTCGGGACGCTATATCGCGGCGACCACACCACAGGTCCAACTCGTCGCCCGGGACCTGCGTCCGCGTTCCCTTGTTGATCTCCGGCCGCCTGCGATTCTGACTCGGCGGGGTGTCTCCCTACTCGACTCGGTAGCGACCAACACCCGTTGGTGGATCTTCGGCCTAATCCTCGGGTTGCCGCCGGTGCTCGCGGGCATCGTGCGGGTTGCGGCGAGGATCAGACGGCGTCGGAAACCAGCAGCAAAGTCACGCGAAGCCGATCCGACCTTGGAAACGCTCGAGCGAGAATTTTGCGCCAAACTGGAACAGCTCATTCCGGGTTTGGAGGCTCGTGAGGGAGATGGGCTGCCGGACGCGCTGCGCGCCGCGGGGGTCGAGGCGCCGGTTGCCACTCATGCGTGGCGAGTGCGCGATCGGCTGCGCTATGCGGTGTACGGGCCGGGCGGTGCGTCGGATCCCCTCGAGCTTGCGGCGGAGGTCCACGAGGTGTTGCGTGCGTTACCGGGCGGAAAACGGCAAGGGCCGAGGATGGTCAGGGCGGCGAGTATCGCGGGTGTGATGATGCTGGCGGGAACCGCCTTCGCATCAGCCCAAGCGCCTTCGGCGGAGCAACTGTTCGAAGCCGGTGCGTATCGCGCCGCGGCGGATAGTTTTCGCGTGCGCGTATCCGAAGCACCATTGGATGCGTCGCAATGGTTCAATACCGGAGCGGCCCTCTTCGGTGCCGGCGAGAAAACGGCCGCTCGTGCCGCGTGGGTTCGAGCGGCACGCATTGCGCCTCGGGATGGTGCCGTACGCGCCGCGTTGGAGTTGGTTCCGGCGCTGGACGCGCACGCGCGGTCCGCGACGTGGGTCGCTCCGGTGCGTGTCGTCGAAGTGGCGGCGGCCGGCATGGTCCTGTGGGCCGTGGGTTGGTTGGCGTTTGCGTTTTCATCGCGCACCCGTCGCACGCTTCCGATCGTGATGTTGGGGGTCATCACCGCGGCGCTTGCGGCGTATTTGCAGTATCGCTACAGCGAGCCATTCGGGCTCATTACTTCAGCAAACGTGCCAGTTCTCGAAGCACCGTACGGTACGGCTGACGTCACCATGCGCTTTGAGGAAGGCACCGCGGTTCGCGTCGTCGGTGAAGAGGGTTCGTGGCTGCGCGTCCGTCGCGGTGGGTATCAGGGGTGGGTGCTCGCCGCCGAAATCAGGCGGCTGTAGATGGGGCGCGTTGCCATTCTCGCGGATGCGGTCGCTGACCAGATTGCTGCGGGGGAAATCGTGGAGCGGCCTGCATCGGTGATCAAAGAACTAGTCGAGAATGCGTTGGACGCCGGAGCCAGCAGCATCGAGATCGAGTTGGAGGCAGGTGGGAAAGTGTCTATCGCGGTCAGTGATGACGGCACGGGCATGGACCGAGACGACGCGGTGCTGGCCATCGACCGTCACGCCACCAGTAAGATTACCATAGCCTCCGACCTCATCGGCGTTGCAACGTTTGGCTTCCGCGGGGAAGCTCTGCCCTCCATTGCGTCGATTTCGAAGTTCGAGTTGGAGACCGCAACGACGGCTCAAAACGGTGATGGGGCCGAAGCCACACGCCTCGTGGTGGACGGCGGTCGTCTCAAGGATGTGCAGCCGACCGCGCGGCAACGCGGTACCACGGTGCGAGTGAAGCGATTGTTTTTCAACGCGCCGGCACGGAGGAAGTTCCTCCGAACACCCGCCACCGAGACCCGACAGGCCGTGGCCGCCGTTTCACGCTTGGCGTTGATGCGTCTCGACGTGGCCTTCAAGCTCACCAACGACGGGCGGGCGTTGATCGACGCCCCCCGAGTCTCGGCGTTGGCAGATCGGATCGAATCGTTGTTCGGGCGCTCATTGGCGGAAGGGTTGATTCCGGTCGAGCACCACGCCGGTGCCGTATCGGTGCGCGGTTTCATTCAGCGTCCCGCCGACGCGAAACCAACCGGTCGCAAGGCCTTTCTCTACGTCAACGGGCGCCCCTTCCGTGATCCGTTCCTGGTGCGCGCTGCCGAGGCCGGGTACCGGGCCACGATTCACCCCGGCACGCGCCCCACGATGTTTCTCTCGTTGGGGGTTCCGGGGGATGCGGTGGATGTGAACGTGCACCCGAGCAAACTCGAAGTACGTTTCCGCGATCGCCGTTTTGTCGAGGCGACGGTCGAGGAGGCCGCGCGGCACGCGCTTGGCGACATGAACGCCGCGGCGGTGATGTTACCGGCCGCGACGCCACCGTGGGACGCGAACTCCGGCGGCGAGCACTCCTTTCGAGCCTACACCTCGCAAGACGGAAAAGCGACGTCGGCGTCCCTGTTTGATGACGCGTACCAGGTGCGAGCACCGGCGGGGACGGACATTTTCTCTCCGGACGGCAAGTATCTCCAGATTTTCAGCACGTACATCGTGATGCAAACTCCCGAGGGCCTCGCCATCGTCGACCAGCACTCGGCGCATGAACGAGTATTGTACGAACAGACCATGGCGCAACTGGGCGGGAAGGGGGCCCCGTCACAACGCCTGTTGTTGCCGATGACCGTCGACCTCGAGCCGCGCGAGCTCGAGGCAGTCGAGCAAAATCGGGAATTGCTGCACACCATAGGGTTCGAGGTCGATGACTTCGGCGGCCGCTCGGTGGTGCTGCACGCGGTACCGAACCCCCATCCCCGATTTGACGCCCGCCGGTGTTTCGAGGAAGTTGTGGCAGATCGCGCGCGCGGCCGTTTTGGAGGATGGGCGAACCAACTCGAACGGTTCGCCGCTACCTACGCCTGCCGCGCGGCGATCAAAGCAGGTCAAGTGCTGGAACAGCGTGAAGTCTCGACGCTCCTTCGCCGGCTCTTCGCGTGCCAGCTGCCGCCCCACGATGTGCACGGGCGCCCGACCATTGTGCAGCTTCCGCGGGACGAACTGGAGCGCCGCTTTGGGCGCAGCTAGGCCGGTCGTCCCGGTCTTGGTCGGTCCGACTGCCGTGGGCAAGACGGCGGTCGCTGCAGCGCTCGCCAAATATTGGCCTCTCACCGTCGTCTCCGCGGATTCACGGCAAGTGTATCGGGGTTTGGACATCGGCACCACCAAACCCAATGCGGAGATGCTGGAGTTGGTCCCCCACATGGGATTGGACGTGGTGGATCCCGGGGAGCGCTATAGTGCCGGCCGTTATGCGCGAGATGCTGCGAACTGGCTGGATGCCGTTCCGCCGTCGCGCCGACCGATCGTCATCGGCGGGACGGGTCTCTATGTTCAAGCGCTCGCCGACGGATTGTTTCGAGAGCCGCCCATTGATGCCGGCTTGCGGGAGAGGTTTCGTGCCTGGGCCCTCGGCGCCAGGAGCTTGGGCGCATGGGCCGCGCGACTGGACCCGGAATATCGGGGAGGTGGCAAACAGCGCGCCGCGCGTACGGTCGAGGTTGCTTTGCTGACGGGGAAGCCACTGTCCTTTTGGCAGCGCGAGGCCAAAGTGGAGGGAGTGATGCGTCCTTGGTACATCCGCCTCACGGCGCCCCGAAAGTTCTTGCACGCCCGTATCGAGGTACGAACGCAGGTCATGCTGCGCGCGGGATGGGTCGACGAGGTTCGACGGTTGCTCGACGGCGGCGTGGCACCGGACGCGGCCGGGTTGGATGGGGTCGGATATCGTGAAGTGATCTCCCACCTGGACGGAGACATTACGGCCGATCAGCTTCCCGAGGTCATTGCCACGAGTACCCGTCAATACGCCAAGCGTCAGGAAACGTGGTTCCGACACCAGTTGATCGGGCACCCGGTCGTGACGATGGATGCAACCGATCCTCCAAACGTTCTGGCTCGGAGGATCGTCGAACTATGGGAGGATCGGGAGGTCTAGCATGCGCATCGGGATCACGTGTTATCCAACGTACGGCGGCTCCGGCGCTGTGGCGACTGAGCTTGGTTTGGAACTGGCCAGGCGTGGTCACGAGATCCACGTCATTTCGTACGCGTCTCCGTTCCGGCTGCCAGGATTTGCTGAGAATGTCTACTTCCACGGCGTCGACTTGAGCGGGACATATCCGCTCCTCGAGTACTTTCCCTACTCCCTCGCGCTGGCGGTCAAGCAACACGAGGTGGCGTTGCGCGAAAAGTTGGACGTACTGCACGTTCACTATGCGGTGCCGCACGCCACGGCGGCGTTCCTGGCTCGTGAAATGATTGCCGCGGAGCACCCACTCAAACTGATCACGACGCTCCACGGCACCGACATCACGCTCGTGGGCCAAGAACAATCATTCTTTACCGTGACCAAATTTGCGATTGAACGGTCGGACGCTGTTACAGCGGTGTCCAACTACCTGCGGCGGGAAACCTATAACGCGTTTGGATGCGACGAATGCGGCATCAAGATGATCCCCAACTTCATCGATCCGAACACCTATCGCCCAGTAGAAGAGCGACCCCACGCCTTTGGGCCGCCCGGGGCCAAAGTCATCGTCCACACTTCCAATTTCCGGCCGTTGAAGCATGTGCCGAATGTTGTGCGCATTTTCCAACGCATTCGGGAAGAAATGCCTGCGGTGCTGGTGCTTGTGGGTGACGGTCCCGAGCGGCCCCAAGCGGAAGCGCTCGTCGAGCAGTTTGGTCTACAAGAGCACGTTCGGTTCTTGGGCAAGTTGAATGTGGTGGTAGACATCCTCCAGGCCGCCGATCTTTTCCTCTTGCCTAGTACGTCTGAATCCTTTGGCTTGGGTGCACTCGAAGCCATGGCTTGCGGGGTACCTGTCGTTGCGAGCAACATTGGCGGGTTGCCGGAGGTGGTGGTTCACGGCGAGAGCGGTATGCTCCACGACCCGGACGACCTCGACGGAATGGCGGATAGCGCGATTGGGTTGCTGAGTGATCCCCAGCGATGGCGTGCCGCGCGTGAGGCGGCGGTGACGAGAGCGGCCGTTTTTTCGAGCGACCGGGTCGTCCCGCTATATGAGACGCTCTATCGTGAAGTAGCCGAAGGATGAGCTGGTGGCAGGGAATTTTGTTGGGTGTGGTGCAAGGCCTCACCGAGTTTCTGCCGATTTCGAGCTCGGGACACCTGGTGGTGGCGGAGGCTGCTTTGGGTCTTCAGACACCGGGGGTTATCGTGGAGGTCGTGTTGCACGTGGCCACCCTGTTGGCCGTGGTAATCGTGTACTGGCGGACACTGAGAAAGCTCGCGACCGGTGCGATCGCCGGAGACCGCGCGGCATGGCGATACGTCTTGCTCTTGGTGTTGGCCAGCCTTCCCGCCGGCATGATTGGGGTCACCTTGCAAGATTGGTTCGAGAGCACGTTTGACTCGCTCGTGCTCGTGGGCGTGAACTTTCTCATCACTGGCACCGTACTGTGGAGTACGCGAGGAAAGTTGGGGCATGGCGAACGTCCGACCGCTCGGGGAGCGTTGGGCATTGGTGTGGCACAGGCGCTGGCCATCTTGCCGGGCATGTCGCGATCGGGAATGACGGTGGCGGCGGGCATGTGGCTGGGTGTGGACGCTGTTCGTGCCGCCGAATTTTCCTTCTTGCTTGCGATACCGGCTGTCGCCGGGGCCGCACTGCTCCAAATCTTGAAATTGTCCGGCGACACAATGGTGATTGGTGCCTTGCCCCTGGTGGCGGGGTTCGTCGCCGCGTTGGTTTCCGGAGTGCTGGCGATTCGTGCGCTGATTGCACTCCTTCGATCCCAGGCGTTCCACCGTTTCGCACCGTACTGTTGGACGATTGGCATCATCACTTTGCTCTTCGCGTCGGTGGGAAGATGAAGTACGATGGACTCGATCCGGCGGCGCTGGCTGCTCGACTGGGCGCCCCGAGCTGCTTGGCCCTCGAGCGGGTGACCAGCACGCTCGATATCATCCACGAGCTGGCCGTCGAAGGTGCTCCGAGTGGCGCGCTCGTACTCGCCGACGAGCAAATCAGAGGCCGCGGCCGGCAGAGTCGCCGGTGGTACAGCCCGAAAGGACGTGGCGTTTGGTTGAGCAGCTTGAAGCGGCCGTCAACACCCGTCGAAGGCGGTGTGTTGGCGCTGCGGACCGGCATGGCCGTCGTGCGGGCCCTCGCCGATCTCAAAGTCGTGGCGAAGATCAAATGGCCCAATGACGTGATGGTGCACGACCGTAAGCTCGCAGGCGTGTTATGTGAAGCTCGCTGGCGAGGTGCTGAGATTGCTTGGGTGGCATTGGGTATCGGTATCAACGTGCATGGACCACTTCCCGAGGAGATCGCCGACCGCGCTATCTCACTGGACGAAGTTCTCTCCGGCGTGGACCGACTCACGGTATTGGATGCGCTCATGCCGTGGTTGCGCGACATCTCCGACCGACCGACACTCGATGAGCGTGAGTGTCTGGAGTTCGGTCAGTGTGATTGGCTCGTAGGTCGCGCGGTCAAGGGACCCGTTGCAGGGACGGCCCGCGGAATCGATCGCACCGGAGCACTGGTGGTCGAGACTCCCCATGGGGTGGAGCATGTGGTCGGAGGAAACGTTGTCCCCACGTGACCTCCCGATGTGGGCTCGCGGCGTCGCCGTCTTGCTGGTGTGGATTGCCGCGTGGTATGTCCCGCGCTCGGAGCCCTTGGCTACCATGGTCGGATTCTCATCACTTGAGGTAAGTGCGGGGGTGGTGGCGTTGTCCTTGCTGCTTGGAATGCGACTGCCCCTGGATCTCTGGCCACAACAACCAGAGCGCGCTCGGTTCTCACTCCCGTTTGCGATCGTGCTTGCGATCGTGGTGGGTGGGGTGATCGTGTTGGCTCGCTCCAGTGAAGTACCGACGGTGCTTGCCGAAACGGACCGTGGGTTACTCGTAGCGATCGTGGCGGGTGGAACCGTGTGGGCGCTCGCGTGGGGGCGCATTCAGCAACGAATCTACCTCCGATGGTATGGCATTGCGGCCGCGGTTGCCGTGCTGCCACTCATCGCACGAATGGTTGCCGTGGCATTGCATCCCGAGGGTTGGCCCACCATCCACTGGATGACCTTTCTTCAGTTGGCTGCGTTCTTTTTCGTAGTAGGGTCGGCCGCCGCGTTGGTGACGCAGGAGCTTGCATTTCGGCGCATCCTGATCGGCCAGGCCGGCGATGCCGGGTTGGCGGTGGTACTGATCGCGGCCGTTGCCTTTGGTGTGTGGCATGCCACGGCGCCGGATCCCGTGGGTGGCATACTCACAGTCGTGTTGAACGGCACACTGCATGGAGTGGTCCTGGGTTCATTCTACAGCTTGTCACGCTCGTTGTTGGTGCCTGCCGTGTATCACGGAGCGGCGACGGCAGGAATGCGCGCATTCGATCTGGGATCCGAGGGAGCGATACCGAACGGAACCCCGGTCTTCGCCGGCATGATAGCGACGGGCGTGGTTGCTGCGATATTGGCGTATCAGGTGCAGCGGAGGTCCGGCTTCATGGGTCTTCTCACACGACGACAGGTGCCCGATGCTCCTAGCGATTGATGTCGGCAATTCGGAGATCACCCTAGGGCTCTTCTCCGGCGACCGGCCGTCGACCGGCGACCGGCCGTCGACCGGCGACCGGCCGTCGGTGCAGTGGCGCATGACGACCGTCACCGAACGGACACCCGACGAGTGGATGAGCACCCTGACCGCATATCTGGTGCAAGCTGGACACTCTCCCAACGAGATTCGCGCAGCCGTCTGTGCGTCGGTGGCGCCGGCAGTCACACAAGGACTCGTGGAGGGTGTGGAAAAAGCCGTGGGCATTGCCCCATTGTCGATTGGGCCCGCGTCCAAACTGCCCATCGTGTTGGATGTAGACGAACCCATGACGGTCGGGGCGGATCGGGTGGTGAACACTCTGGCGGCGTCGCAGTTGTACAAGAAGGATACGATTGTGGTCGATTTTGGCACCGCAACCACATTTGATTGCATCACCGCCGACGCCCGTTTTATCGGCGGGGTCATTGCACCGGGTATCCGCACTGCGGCGGACGACCTGACGAGAAGGACCGCCAAGCTGCCCGCCACCGAACTCACCCCGCCGGCGACCACCATCGGCAAGCGTACAGAGGATTGTGTCCGGGCAGGTGTGCTGTTGGGTCATGTAGATATGACGGACGGACTGGTGCGGCGTATCAAAGCGGAGTGGCCCAACACCTCCGTCCCCTTCGTGGTGGCGACCGGTGGTTTGGCTTCTCGAATGACGGAGCTGTCGCAAGAGATTGAACAGATTGAACCCAGCCTCACCTTGATCGGTCTCCGCATCGCGGCCGCGCATCTGGATCTACAGTGGTAGCGCAGGGCCATCTGAGGTGGTCTGTCGAGCTTCATGCCATAAGCACGCGGAAGTAGCAGAGGTCGTGCATTATTCACCGCAGAGCACGCAAAGAACGCAGAGGTTGTTTTGGGAGGTCATGCACCCCAATCATCTCTGCGCCCTCCGCGGTCTCTGCGGTGATTGTTTTCCTCACTGGGCCGCCCGTTGATGCAACGCAGACCGGGGACCAACTATTGAGCCGTTGAACTAGGGCCGGTCCGGCGCTAACTTGCGGCGGCTTGCAGCACACCGGAGACACTGCTCATGACATCTGTGGCGGAAACAACGTCGGCAAATCCCGATTGGCGGGTCGTCGTGCGCGCGGGAGCGCAAGTTGGCGCAGTGACGGCTGTGGGGGTCGCGGTTTTCGCCCTCATGTCGCGTGGCATGGCCGGCACGAGCGAGACGCTCGTCCAGTCGATCTTGGTCTTGGTCGGGGCGGCGGTCTTTGCGTATCTGCCGTCCAGGTTGCTGCGCCCGCGCGACGCAGACGGGATCGCGTGGTCCGCGCTGGTTGGACTGTTGGGCGCACTGTTTTTCACTGTTTTCGATACCGTGATCTTTCGTCCCCTGAACCTCTACCATTGGACGTGGGATGCCATCGGTGGTGGTAGTGGTTTTTGGTATATCCCAGTGTGGTGGATGGGATCGGCCTTTTTGGCGTGGCTCGGAGCCTGGGTCGTTGCGACGAGTTCCCAACAAGCCGACGCGTCGGTACCGACGATCGCGGGGCAGACGATCGGGATCGGGATCGTGCTCGGCGGCATTTTGATGGCGACCGGGGTGGTGCCGTTTCACAGCGCCGCCTTTGCACTCGCATTCACGATCGGGTTGGTGTTACATGTTCCGCTGGCCGGAGTGATGCATAGAGTGTGATCTTCACAACCCGGCGATTGATTCGATCGATCGGTTGGCTGCTCACGCCGTTCGCGGCGTGGGCGGTTTCTTTTTTTGGTGCATGGATCGGCGCACGCGCCGGGCGGTCGGTGGAGTCGCCAAAGTGGGCGCTAGCCCTCTTGGTCATTGGGGCGGCGCTTGGGGCGTTTGCCGGGGCGGGAGTCTGGGTGTGGGGGCTCCGACGTGCGTGGCACAGTGAGCAGCGGGTGAGACGGGAACGGTTGGCGCGAGATCGAGCGCGCCGGCGGGAGCGGGAGGGTGGCGGGACGCAGCCATCCCACGGGGGGACTTCATGATGTGAGCCTGGTCTCCAATCGACCGGGCCTTATTTTCGGTTCATCCGGTATGTCTGGGGGAAGGCCGTGTGGGAGTGACGCCGTAGCGATTATGGCCACGGAATCCGCGGACCCCCGCGCCCCTCCCTGAATTTGGGTTCCCCGCCGCCCCCACTATGTGGATCGCCAACGTGGAGGAAGAAATCTGGCAGGAGGTTGGGGGGGGAACCACAATCCGGGTGCGGGGTGGGGTTTCCGTGGATTCCGTGGCTAGTATGGGGTGGGGTGGAATGCCTCTTCGTCGACCGGCAAATCGATCACTACGAAGCGATGACTGGTGCGAGTTGAACGTGCGCGCCATCTATCAATGGCCCACTGCATCGAACTGAAGGTACCGGTTTGAAGCTCTTCTACTGCGACCACTTCGTTCTACCATTGCCCGATGGCCATCGCTTTCCGATGCGGAAGTACTCACTGCTTCGAGAGCGAGTGATCGAGTTGGGGATCGTCGATCCAGAAGACCTACAGGTTCCGGATCCGGTTTCGTTTGCCGACCTTGAGCGCGTTCACGATCCGACCTACGTTCGGCGAGTGGTAGAAGGGTCGCTGTCGGCGAAGGAGATACGACAGATCGGATTTCCATGGTCGCCGGAACTCGTCGAGCGATCACGCCGCTCGGCAGGCGGCACCGTTGCGGCGAGCCGCGCGGCGTTGGCTGACGGCGTTTCCGTCAACCTGGCGGGGGGGACGCATCACGCGGCCGCGGGGAGGGGAGAAGGTTTTTGTGTGTTCAATGACAGCGCCATTGCTGCGCGAGCGGTGCAAGTGGAGCGCGCAGCCGATCGCATCGCCGTGATTGACTGCGACGTTCATCAAGGCAATGGCACCGCGTCGATTTTTGCCGACGACCCAACCGTATTCACCTTTTCGGTACACGGTGCCAAGAATTTCCCCTTTCAGAAAGAACGAAGCGACCTGGACGTCGAGTTGGAGGATGGATCGACCGACGATCAATACCTCGAGGCGGTCGAGCGGGGATTGGCCGCAGTGGTCGAGGTGGGCAAGCCGGATCTCGTCATTTACGTGTCCGGAGCGGATCCGCTCGACGGCGACAAATTCGGTAGGTTGAGCGTATCGAAACGCGGTCTCGCGGCTCGCGACCAGATGGTGTTCGAGACCTTGGCCGGGTCCGGCATACCGGTAGCCGTGGTCATGGCCGGCGGGTACGCACCCGATGTGCTGGATACCGTGGACGTTCACGTTGAGACGGTCCAAGCCGCCGTGCGCAGTATCGCCGGCATGGACTCATTCGTTTCGTGCCAACGGGCGGTCACCGGATGACGCGGGCCGCTGACCCGGAGCTGGTGTCCAGCGAGCGAGACCATGCACGGTCGCTCGATGCCGCGGATCCATTGGCGCGGTATCGGGATCGGTTCTCGTTCCCCAAGAAGGACGACGGTAGCCCCGTGGTGTACCTGTTGGGGAACTCTTTGGGGCTCATGTCTGACTCCGCACAGGTGGCGATTGAAGACGAGTTACGTCGCTGGGGGTCGCTCGGGGTCGAGGGGCATTTTCAGGAACCGGGTGATTGGTTGACCTATCAAGATACGTTTCATGACAAGGCGGCGCGTCTCGTGGGGGCCCACGAGAACGAGATCGTTTTCATGAACACGCTGACCATGAATCTGCACGTCATGTTGATCTCGTTTTACCAACCTCAGGGGGCGCGGACCAAGATCCTGATCGAAGAGAACGCGTTTCCGTCCGATCGCTACGCGGTAGGCTCTCAAGTGCGCATCCACGGTCTCGATCCGTCGTCGACCGTCATCGTTGCGCGAGCGCGCGAGGGCGAGGTCGTTCTTCGCACCGAAGACGTCGAGGCGTTGCTCGACGAGCGAGGTGAAGAGATTGCCCTCGTGATGCTTCCGGGAATCAATTATTTGTCTGGTCAACTGTTCGACATGGAACGCATTGCCGCGGCAGCGCGGAAACGGGGTTGTGCGGTCGGATTCGATCTGGCTCATTCGGTTGGCAACGTCGGTCACGCGCTGCACGATTGGGATGTCGATTTTGCCGTTTGGTGTACATACAAATACCTGAACGGAGGACCAGGAGCTGTTGCGGGGTCATTCGTGCACGAGCGGCATGGTTCGAACTCGGCCATCCCTCGCCTCGCGGGATGGTACGGTAATGATCCAAACATTCGATTTGAAATGCGCGATTCGTTTGAACCCCATAGAGGGGCGGATGGATGGCAGACGAGTAACCCCCCGATCCTGGCATTGGCTCCGGTGAAAGCGTCCGTCGAGATGTTCGACGAGGTGGGACTGGATGCGTTGCGGCGGAAATCGAAACAGCTCACCGGTTACCTGGAGAGCTTGCTGGACGGGTTGGGATCGGATCCCTTCGAGATCCTCACGCCGCGGGATCCAGAGGCTCGAGGGTGCCAACTTTCCCTACGGATCCCGAACGCACGAAAGGTGCGCTCGTGTTTGTCCGAACGCGGCGTCATGGTGGACTTTCGCGAACCCGACGTCATCCGGGCAGCGCCCGTTCCACTCTATAACACGTTCGAGGATGTCTGGGTGTTTGTTGACGAATTGCGCAAAGTGATGATCTAGTCCTCGACCCGGTGACCGGTGACCGGTGACCGGTGACCGGTAACCGATAACCGGTTTTCCGTGGCTCATCACCGGTGCGGGGGGATGCCGCCTACGCCCTTCTTCCGCCAATACCGCGCGAGCCCGTACCAGGAAGACTCCGACGGCGCACTCAAGGTGATTGACTCCACCTCCTCGTCACTTGCCTCGCCTCGCAACTCTTCCAATACCTGCGCCCCGAATCGCCGCGCACGCTCCCCATCGTCTCCGGGTTCGAGTAGCGAATCCTTGACCCGAGTGCTCCAATCGTCGAGTCGTTCCCGCAGGTGACCGGTGTGTTGCGCAACATCCGTCGCGGGTCCAAAGTGGGTGACGACGAGTTGCTGCGGTGACCACTCGAGGATGCGGTCGATACTCTCCAGCATGACCTCCGGGTCGATGTCTGGTGGCGGTGTGGCCGGCAGAACGATAGCGCCCCCGGGTATTCTACAACCGGCAGCATCACCAACAAACGCGGTCGCGGTCACGGCGTCAAAATAGGACACGTGGTGCGACGCGTGCCCGGGCGTATACGCAATGTCGAGTAAACGGCCGCCCTCCGAAAACCGATCGCCATCATTCACGATGGTGAGGTTCTGCTCGGGAATCGGGAGTATCTCACCCCACAAGCGGTCCATATCGTCTCCGTAGAGTCGGGTGGCGCTCGCCACCAAGCGCGATGGATCCACGAGATGAGGCGCACCACGTTCGTGTACGAGTATCTCGATCTCGGGATTGGCCCGCACGAGCGTACCACACGCGCCGGCGTGGTCGAGGTGAATATGGGTGACGAGAATGGCTCGAATGTCTGTCAACCCGATGCCTGCGTGATGCAATCCGACGCGCAACGCCGGCACGGTCGAGGTAGGCCCGGGGTCGATGATCGCCACTCCCGAATCCAGTTCGAGCACTCCTGCACCAATCACTGATGAGTGCCCGCAAAACTCGAGGTCGAGGAAATGGGTTCGGTCGGCGATCAGATCCACGATCAAGTAGCGTTTCCGGATGAGGTCTCATGGGTGAGGACGTAATATGACGAGCCCGCGTCTTCGCGTCGTCTGAAGTCCACCACCCGATATCCTGTGGCGAGATAGGACTGGAAGACCTCCCGGGTTGCCGACCGCCACTCACTGGCAATGTCCGGGGCGACCGCCTTCAACGAATGAATGTCGTCCGGGATCTCCACCCGGACGGTCGCGGCGTCGGTCGCCGGTTCGAGCACCGGGGCCTGACTGTGGCTCTCGTCGCAATGCAAAACCGTGGGAGCGGCCACCTCCCATCCGCCCACCAGCACGTCTCCGCCTCCTTCCGTCTTTCCGTCCTTCCGTCTCTCCGCCTGCAATGCCCATCGCACTACAAAACGATCGGTCCCGATGACGCTGTCGGTCGTGCTGCCGGGGTCGCGACCATACATGTCAGGGACATATTCGATCACATGAGCGCCGAGTTTGGACAGGTTGAGATTGGCATTCCGCGCGACGAGTGGATCGTATGTCCAAAACATGGCTACGACGTTTTGAGAATCCAACACCGATCGCTGGAAGATCTTGAGGTCCCGGCCAACGCCCTGATCGCGGTATGGCTCCGCGACGGCGAGGAAGTGCGACCAGTGGCACAGCTCTCCATCCAGCCAGCCCGTCAACCCGAACACGAATCCCAGAAGGGTGCCGCCGGAATCAAACGCCCCTGCAGCGACGCCGCCCATTTTCTGAGAGATCATCAGGATGTTGGGTGGCACGCAGTCCCGGAAATCGGCCCCCCACGTGGCCCGTTGAAGATCCACGCAGCGCCGGTAGTCATCGGCGGTGGTAAGCGGTCGGATGGACCTCTTCAAGGTCGTTCCTCGGCGTTGCCCAACCGCCTGCTGAAAAGCGGTTCGTCGACCGCCGATAGTGGATGAGCCACGACCGAACACGTCCTCATCTTTGTGCAGTGAAACCTGAGTATTGAGAGTCGGATGTGTTGCAAAAAATTGACAGAAGCAGATGGGGGTGGGGAAGCTGACGCGGCGGTCAACTGGGCACACCTTGCCTTGCGGCAAGGGTCTCGCTGGAGGGGACGAAGCGGGTCCACGCATTACCCGGCACAACCGACCGCCATGTCAGTATGGGTAAGATACATCGCAGCAGAGATGCCGCAAGGAATCTGCCCGGTCCCAATCTGATACAGCCGCTAGTTAGCCGTCACGGGGAAGCGTCGTTGGTTTTCCACGACGCCAATCGGGCGAATGTCGGCAGGAGTGAGAGTCGTCGGGTCGAAAACATGCCGTAGAATCGAGGGAATGCCAGAAGGATCTCGAAAAATGTGCGCTCCGTCACCACGGGATCAGTGGGACGATTGTACCCTGCCTAGCGTCCGCTCTCAGTCACCTTCAAAGGGGGTTCACCATGAGATCGGTACGGGCAGGAATCACGCTGCTGGCTCTTGGCATCGCGATGCCAAGCGCCGCACAGACGCAGCTAGCCGTCGACGAATCGTCTGTCGCGCTCGACGTCATCGATCGGATGCCGGTCGGGGCTGCTTCGACGTTCACCGCCGGCGTGGGCCGCGTGTATTGCTGGACGCGCATTGCCGGTGCGCCAGAAGGCGGTACGACCATTCACCACGTTTGGATCCATGGAGACCAGGAGATGGCGGACCTCGAGCTCGATATCGGTGCAGCATCGTGGCGCACCTGGAGCAACAAGGCCATCATGCCGGATTGGACCGGTGATTAGCGGGTGGAGGTCAGGGACGACATGGGGAACGTGATTGAAACGATCCGGTTCACCGTGCGGTGAGACGGGAGACGTAGGACGTGAGACGTGAGAGGTGAGACGTGAGACGGCCACCCACCCCCGCCCCTCCAGGGTGGGGATGGGCCGTCTTACGTCTCACCTCTCACGGGACAAGTGTCAGAGGATGCAGGTCACTTGGGACGTGCTTCTTTGACAGGTAGTGCGTACGCACGTGACATATTGAGAATTGGCGATCATTCCTGAAAGCCATGACGAGGAAACCGATAGCGAACGGTCTGCAACAGGGGCTGCGACCCTGGTTCGCGCCGCCGCAGCGCGTAGAAGCGGATGCGGTTGGCGTCGAAATCGACCTCGGCGCGCACGAGACGATGGGACCAGCGCGGATCGACCCGCCAGGTATGCCCCAGCAGCTCGGCCGTTCCCTGCTCGCTGATGCGCCGCAGGAACACCAAGCGGCCGCGCGGGCGGGTCTGCAAGTCCAACGCCCACTCTTCGGGAAACGTCCGTCGTGGCGGGGCGGCCTCCAGGCGCGGTGCCGCACGGCGGCGGACTGCTGCCACGTAGCGATCCGAACGCTCCTGCAGGGCCGCGCGGGTGGGATGATGGAAACGGGCCCACACCTTGGCCTGCCACCGACCGTTGTAGCTTTCTACCGCCGCCTGGAAGCCGGTCTCGCGTGGCGGCGCGAACACGGGGACGATCCCCAAACTCAAACACAGGCGCGTGACACGGCCGACGGTGTCAGGGAACTGATGCGCGCCCTGGAACCGGGTGTCGTTGTCGAACTGTGCATAGGCTGGCAGCCCGAACTGCCGCCAGTGCGTTACCAGGGCCTCGACGATAGTGGTGGCGCGGACGGGTGGACCGGGCCACGACGCGACCAATCCGCCGTGCAGCGAGATGCCGTTGAGCACTTCGACCTCGGTGCCACCCTTGATCACCAACCCTTCGACGATGTCAAAGCTGTCCAGCTCCGCACAGCCCGCGGCCACCTCAGGCAGATACCAGCCGTGCCGGGCCAGGATGCGGCCGATCGTCCGCACCGCGGGGACGCTGCGATAGTGACGGTCGCGCATCTCGCGGTAGATGGCAGCGGCCCCGTACTCCCCCAGGTCGCTCGTGTCACGCAGCTCTCGCCGCAGCGTCAGCACGACATCTTCTACGGCCGCTTCCGTGCGATGAATCGTGTGCGCGAGGTGAGACCGGTCAGACCAATCGACTCGATCCAGCCGCTGGCCGCCGACGCGCTGCACCCACCGTTGCACGGTCTGGAGGCTCACGTGAAACCGGCGCGCCACCGCACGCAGCGAGGCACCCCGCCGAACCGCGGCAACCATCTTTCGACGTCGCTCCTCGGTCCGGCCTTTTTACGCACCTTGACCCCCGAACTAGTGTTTCGTTCAAATACTATAAACCACACTCCTGACCTGGATCCTGTGACACTCCGACCTGCATCCTGTGACACCTAGGTGACCTGGATCCTGTGGCACTTATCCTCTCACGTCTCACTTTTTCACAGTTTCGGCAGCGTCACACCCCGTTGCGCCTGATACTTCCCCTTCTTATCCGCGTAAGACACCTCGCATTCGTCGTCCGCGTCCGCCTCAAAGAACAACACTTGGGCGATGCCCTCGTTGGCGTACACCTTCGCCGGGAGGGGCGTGGTGTTTGAGATCTCGAGTGTCACATGGCCTTCCCACTCCGGCTCGAACGGCGTGACGTTGGTGATGATCCCGCACCGTGCGTAGGTGCTCTTGCCTACGCAGATCGTCAACACGTTGCGGGGAATCCGGAAATATTCCACCGAGCGGGCCAGCGCGAACGAATTGGGCGGCACGATGCACACGTCGCCCTCGAATTCCACGAAGGAGTTGGCGTCGAACGCCTTCGGGTCGACAACCGCGGAGTTGACGTTGGTGAAAATCTTGAATTCACGGGCGACCCGCATGTCGTATCCATAGGAAGACACGCCGTAACTGATGGCGCCGGAACGGACTTGCGAGTTCTCGAACGGCTCGATCATCCCGTGTTCTAGCGCTAACTTCTTGATCCATCGGTCAGACTTGATCGACATGGGCTTTGCACATGAGTTGGGGCCGTTGCGCGGTGCCGCGAGGTGATCGAGAGCCGAGACTCGTCGCCTCGAATGGGCACGTAAAGATACGTTGCATCGTCGGTTACGCCACTTTCCGCGTGCTTGACCACCGTCGGGCCCTTGGGTAGCTTTTCCAGCAGTACGTGAAATTTTTCACGAGCGTAACGAGGCAATGATCCAAGAGTACATCCCGATTCTTCTCCTCCTCGGGTTCGTGATTGCCAACGCAATCGGGATGTTGTTTTTTTCGCACATTCTGTCGCCTCGGCGCCGCACGGCCATCAAGGACTCTCCCTACGAGTCCGGCATGCCGCCTTTGGGAACTACTCGAGAGCGGTTCAGCGTCAAATTCTACCTCATCGCAATGCTGTTCATCGTGTTCGATATCGAGGTGGTGTTCTTGATTCCATGGGGTGTGGAGTTTCGGCGGCTCGGTCTGACCGGGTTCGTGGCGATGGCCATTTTCATCGTCGTGCTCGAGGTGGGGCACGCCTACGCCTGGAAGAGAGGAGCGCTCGAATGGGACTAGCGCAGGAAGAGCAGGCCGAAAGCGGCCAGGGCTCCATCGTTTCTTCCGTGTCGCCCAACTGGGTGACGACTCGCCTCGATTTTCTGGTCAACTGGGGCCGCTCCAACAGCCTGTGGCCGATGCCGTTCGGGACCGCATGCTGCGCGATTGAGTTCATGGCCACGGCGGCCAGCCGGTTCGACCTGGCCCGGTTCGGCATGGAACGCATGAGTTTCTCCCCGCGCCAGGCCGACGTCTTGATCTGTGCCGGGCGTTTGCCGTTCAAACTGGCGCCGGTCATTCGACGGATCTATGACCAGATGCCCCAGCCCAAGTGGGTGATCTCGATGGGTGCATGTGCGTCGACGGGCGGAATCTTCGACACCTATGCCATGGTGCAGGGGATCGATACGGTGGTCCCGGTGGATGTATACGTGCCGGGTTGTCCGCCGCGCCCGGAAGGACTGCTGTACGGTATTTTGATGCTGCAAAAGAAGGTGCGCGGTGAAACGCTCGCCGATTCGTCTCTGCGCGACGAGCAGACGCTGGATCACCGAGGGTTACGTCTACCACCGAGTCTGGTAGACGAACTGTCGGAGCCGTTCGGCAACTCCGTTCACCAAACTCGCTCCGCGTAACCCATTGAATCCCACCGTCCAGGCGCTCCGGGCCAAGTTCGCAGGGGCGATCGTCCGCGCTGTGGAATCCTGCGGCGACTCGGTCGTCTATGTGGACGCGTCGAGTTTTTCCGAGATCATGGCATTTCTGAAAAACGCGCCCGAGCAGAGCTACGATTACCTCGTCGACATCACGGCGGTCGAGTATCGGGACCCGGAACGGCCGCTCGAGGTCGTGTATGAGCTTTTCTCGTTGCAACGCGGCGCTCAACTCCGGGTGAAAGTCGAACTGAATAAGTCGGAAGATCTGGTCGTGGATTCTCTGGTCTCGTTGTGGAACGGTGCGAATTGGTTGGAGCGTGAGGTCTTCGACATGTTCGGCGTGGTGTTCACAGACCATCCGGACCTGCGTCGCATATTGATGTGGGAGACCTACGATGAAGGACATCCGCTACGCAAGGACTTTCCGCTCCGTGGACGGTTCTCCCGCGCTGAACAGGTCCGCCGTGCGCTGAATGCAAATCCGGAAGCGCATTACTCGATGGAAGAGCTTTCTATTGCAGATGTGTACCGTGAGATCCCGGCGGACATGCGAGAACGCCTCGCACGCGGCGAGCGCAATAAGGTCCCCGATCCGGAGAATCCCTGAGGTATGGGTACGAAACGCACCGTCGAGTTTGACGTAGCGACGCCCGGTCTCGATGCCCGAGGCGACGCCGCGCGTGTGCCTATCGGGACGGGGGAGAGGGTGGGAGTGCTAGGCGGGGAGGAACCCGACCTCGGCGGCGACCATATGCTGGTGAACATTGGGCCCCAACACCCGGCTACACACGGGGTGTTGCGCCTGGTGGTGGAGTTGGACGGCGAGGTTGTCGAGCGGGTGATTCCTCACATTGGCTATCTGCACACCGGCTTTGAGAAGCTCGGGGAATATCGGTTTTACAACCAGATCATCACGCTTACCGATCGGATGGATTACCTCGCGCCCATGTCGAACAACGTGTGTCTCGCGTTGGCGGTCGAGAAGCTGATGGGGCTCGAGATCACGGAGCGCTGCAAGGTGCTGCGAGTCATTGCGTGCGAATTGAGCCGAATCATTTCACACCTCGTCTGGTTGGGTACCACCTCCATCGACATTGGAGCGTTTACGCCGTTTCTATGGTGTTTCCAGGAGCGAGAGCGCGTGTACAACCTGCAGGAGATGTGGACCGGCGCGCGGCTGACGACGAGCATGACGCGGGTCGGCGGGTTGATGGCGGACATTCCGGACGGCTTCGAAGGGGGGCTGCGCGATTTCTGTGCAGCTTTTCCCAACACCCTGGATGAAGTAGACCGGATGTTGACACGCAACGGCATTTGGTGTGGCCGGACCCAAGACATCGGTGTGTTGACTGCCGAAGAGGCAATCAACTTCTCTCTCTCGGGTCCGATGTTGCGCGCCAGCGGTGTAGCGTATGACGTGCGCAAAGATCGTCCGTATCTCGATTACGAAACGTACGATTTTGAAGTTCCTGTCGGAGAAAAAGGCGACGTCTACGATCGCTACCTCTGCCGGTTCGAAGAGATGCGGCAATCGGTGCGGATCCTCGAGCAAGCGATCAATCGGCTGCCGGACGGCCCCATCAACGTGGACGATTCCCGCGTGACACTCCCGCCAAAGACCGAGGCAATGAGTGATATGGAGGCCATGATCTTTCACTTCAAGCAGGTCATGGAGGGTATCAAGGCTCCCGTTGGCGAAGCATACATGCCCATCGAGGGTCCCAAAGGGGAGCTGGGCTATTACTTCGTGTCCGACGGTACCGCCAAGCCGGTACGATTCCGCGTTCGGCCCCCGGCGTTCATCAATCTCGCCTCGCTCCCAAAAATGGCGGAAGGGCATCTCTTGTCGGATCTGATCGCGATCAACGCGAGCGTGGATATTGTCATGGGGGAGGTGGATCGGTGAGGACGCGGCCGATGCAGGGGAGGCAGGGGAGGCAGAGAAGCACCGGGCCATGGGGGCACAGGGGCACGGGGGCACGGGGGCAGAATGGCATCGAGGGGCATCAAGGGGCATCGAGAGGCATTGAGTGGCGGTCTTTCCGTCCGCCCGCCTGCCCGTCTGCCCGTCCGCCCGGCTGCTCGTCTGCCCGTCGTTCCACCGAGTAACGCGATGAGCCAAACAATCACCCACACTCCGGTTTTTGTCGGCGAGACTCGCCGGCGCTTAGATGAAATCCTGCGGCGTTACCCAACGAAGCGCGCGGCGTTGTTGGCGGCGTTGTGGATGGTGCAGGAGCAACACGGCTGGATATCCGACGACGGCATGGCCGAGGCAGCCGAGGTGTTGGAACTCACGCCCTCGTACGTCAAGGGCGTCGTCACTTTCTACACGATGTACCACCAGCACCCGGTGGGGAAGACGTTTGTTCAGGTCTGTACCACGACGCCGTGTAATCTCTGCGGTTCCGAGGGTGTCGTGGATGCCTTGCTCGAGCACACGGGATGCGGAGAGGTCGGCACGACGTCGCCGGACGGAAAGTTCACGGTGATTGAAGTGGAGTGCCTTGGCGCGTGCGGGTTTGCGACGCCGGTGATGATGAATGAGGACTTCATCGAGAACGTGACCCGGGAGAGTGTTCCCGACCTCGTGGAGCAATACTCCTGACATGGGATATCCGCACAAACCACACGAGAAAGAGACCGTCGTTCTCAGCCAGTATTTCGGCGACGCCGAGGCTCGCTCGTATGACCGATGGGTGAAACGCGGCGGCTATATGGCGCTGAAAACCGCCTTGGGAATGGCGCCCGCCGAAGTCATTGATCTCGTCAAGAACTCGGGACTTCGTGGGCGGGGTGGAGCAGGGTTCCCGACGGGCGTGAAGTGGTCGTTCATGCCACGTGAGAAATCCAAGCCACACTATCTCTGCTGCAACGCGGACGAGTCCGAGCCCGGCACGTTCAAGGATCGGGAGATCATGCGCTGGACTCCACACGCGTTGATTGAGGGATGCGCCATCGCACAGTACGCCATTCAAGCGGAGATCACCTACATCTATATTCGCGGCGAATTTACAGAGCCGTTACAAATCATGGCGGGGGCTCTCGAGGAAGCGTACAAAGCAGGCGTTCTCGGCGAGAACGCCATGGGATCCGGCAAGCGTCTGGACATGTACATCCACAAAGGGGCGGGAGCGTACATCTGCGGGGAAGAGACCGCGATGATGAATTCCATCGAGGGTCAACGCGGCAATCCCCGCATCAAGCCACCCTTTCCGGCTGCCTGCGGCGTGTTCGGAATGCCCACGACGATCAACAACGTGGAGACGTTGGCGGTGGTTCCGCACATCATCAATCGTGGGGCCGATTGGCACAAGGAATTGTGTCTTTCAAACGAAAAAAGTACGGGGACGAAACTGTTCAGCGTGTGCGGCCATGTACAACGTCCGGGAAACTATGAAGTCACGATGGGCTTTCCACTCGGAGAGCTGATCCACGATATGTGTGGCGGCGTGCCCGAGGGCCGCACCCTGAAAGCGTGTATTCCCGGCGGCTCGTCGGTGCCGATCCTGAATCGAGAGGAGACCGAAAGCTGTTTGCTCGACTATGAAGGGTGTGTGGAGGCCGGCACGATGTTGGGCTCCGGGGGCGTGATCGTGTTTGACGACAGCGCGGATATGGTCTACCAGGTCATGCTCCTCGCCCGGTTCTACGCCCACGAGTCCTGTGCGCAATGCACGCAGTGCCGAGAGGGAACCGCGTGGACCGTTCAGATTCTCGAGAGAATCCTTGCAGGAAAGGGAGAAGCGAGGGATCTCGATCTTCTTTTGGATTTGGCGGATCAGATGACGGGGACGACGATCTGCGTGCTCAGTGACTCGTGTGCAGCGCCGGTAGTCAGCGGCATCAAGAAGTTCCGGAATGAGTTCGAAGCGTACATCGCCGGGAAGCGTGAGCCCTCGATGGTGGGGGTGGGGTGATGGCTATGTCCGAGCCGCCGATGATCACACTGACGATTGAGGGAGTCGAGGTCACCGTTCCCAAGGGTACGATGATTCTCGAAGCCGCCAAGCGGGCGGGGGTGTTGATACCGCACTACTGCTATCACCCGGGTCTTCCCGTAGCCGGCGTGTGTCGCATGTGTCTCGTCGAGGTCGAGGGTGCACCGAAGTTGCAGATCGGCTGTGCAACCGAGGTGGCCGACGGCCAGGTGGTGAAGGTCTTTGGCGACGAAGCGCTCAAAGCGCGGGAATCCGTTCTCGAGTTTCTCCTCATCAATCACCCTCTGGATTGTCCCATCTGCGACCAGGCGGGTGAATGCGAGCTTCAGGATTACGTATTCCAAGAAGGTCGCTCCAACACCAGATACGGCGATTTCGCAAAGCGCTTCAATCCCGTAGAGGAATTTGGTCCCGACGTTCTCTATGTTCCCAATCGTTGCATTCTGTGCACTCGTTGCGTGCGGTTCATGGATCACGTCGCCGAGGAGTCCGTGCTCAACGTCAGCGAGCGTGGCGATCGGGCGTTCATCGGGATCCATCCGGACGCCACTCTGGATAACGAGTGGGCGGGGAATGTCGTGGACCTGTGTCCGGTGGGTTCGCTCATTTCCAAAGACTTCCTCCACAAGGCCCGAGCGTGGGAATTGGATCGCACCCCCAGTGTATGCACGCGGTGTTCGCAAGGGTGCAACACCAATCTCGACACCAGGAACGACGTTGTGGTTCGCGTCCGTCCTCGCGCGAACAGCGATGTGAACGGGCACTTCATCTGCGATACCGGTCGAATGCACTACCGCTGGATGAACCGCGGGGATCGTATCGAAGCCCCGTTGATCTCTCACGGCGGTGATTTGCAGGCGACCGATTGGGATCACGCCCTCAACGAGGTGGCGAGGTTAGTGAGTGGTTCTAGCGGGCGCGCGCTATTGCTCGCTTCGCCCAGCGCGTCCAATGAGGTCTTGTTCCTGGCGAAAACCTTGTTGACGGAATTCGACACCACCGCTGCGGTCCGGGTGGAACGAGTAGAGGGCGAAGTGCCGCTGAGTGGCGTGCCCAACTTGGCGCTTCGCAGCGAACGCGCGGCGAACCTGGCCGGTGCCACGGCGCTGGGGTATCGCGACGCATACGAGGGCGCGGCGCAGGCCATCGACGGCGCCTCGTTGGTCGTCGTCGTGGACGACGATCTCGAGGGGATCGGCCGAGAGACGCTGGCTGGGGCCGCACACGTCATCTACCTCGGGACCATGCTGCCAGATGCAGCTCGTGGCGCCAGCCTGGTCCTGCCCATAGCGAACACGGCGGAAGAAGACGGCACGTTGGTCAATCGCGACCGGCGGGTCCAGCGTTACTACCAAGCGAAGACGGCGCCGGGGATGGCGAGGCCCGCCTGGTGGGTTTTGGGCGAGACGCTCAAGGAACTGAATCGCGGCGAGTCCCTCTTCAGCGCCGAGGAGGCGTTCGCGCTGATGGCCGAAGCCGAGAGCGCGTTCCAAAGCCTCAGTTATGCGAATCTGGGCACACGGGGGAAAGTCCTGTCTGACGCGGCGGTGTCGGCATGACGCCGGAACTGAAGGGCTTTATCCTGTTGTCGTCGATCAAGATCACGGTGGTTTTCACGGTGATCATGATCGGGATGATGATGGTGGTCTGGGCCGAGCGTCGGGTCAGCGCTTGGAAGCAAGACCGATTGGGTCCCAACCGAGTCGGGCCGGAGGGTTTGCTCCAATCGGTGGCCGACGGCATCAAGAACTTCGCCAAAGAGGACGTGTGGCCGGTGCAGGCCAACAAGCTCCTGTTCGTCTTGGCACCGGCGGCTTCGTTCATTGTGGCGATGTTGTTGTTCGCCGTCATCCCGTTTGCCGCGCCTATGCCGGTGTATTTCGACTTCACCCTCCCACTGCTAGGCCGCTTCGTGCATGCCGGGCCGATGCCGATGATGATCGCCAACCTGCCGGTTGGCATGTTGTTCATCGTCGCGATCGGGAGTCTGGCGGTATACGGCGTGGTGCTGGCGGGTTGGTCTTCAGCCAACAAGTATTCGTTGCTTGGCGGCCTGCGCGCCAGCGCTCAAATGGTGAGCTACGAGGTCGCGCTAGGGTTCAGCTTCATTGGGGTCTTGATGCTGGCCGGCAATGTGACACTCCCAGAGATCATCGCCCACCAACAGGAATCGGTATGGTTTGTGTTTGCGCTCACGCTGGGTTTCATCTTCTTCTTCATCAGCACCCTCGCGGAGGCGAATCGACTCCCGTTCGACCTACCCGAATCAGAATCGGAACTTGTGACGGGCTATCACACGGAATACAGCTCGATGAAGTTCTCGATGTTCTTCATCGCAGAGTATACGCATATCATCACCGGCTCCGCTTTGGTCGCTACGCTCTTCCTTGGCGGATGGGACATTCCGTTTACAGCGTGGGACTCGGGCGAGCCGACAATCTTCAAGTCGCTGTTGACCTTGATGTTCTTTTCGGTGAAGACGCTGTTTTTCATCTACGTCTTCATCTGGGTTCGCTGGACACTGCCGCGATTCCGCTTCGACCAGCTCATGCAACTCGGGTGGAAGTTCATGCTTCCAGTGCTGTTGGCCTATATCCTGATTCTTGGCGGGACGGTGCTGGTGTTGGATGAGATCGGTTGGTCGACCGGACGGGGGTACGGCGCGGTTCTGTTTGCCATGAATGCGGTTCTCGTGTACGCCGTGTTCTTCTTGTTGGACAACGACCGCCTGTTGCTGGGGCGCACGCGTCGCGAGGTGGGCAGGTAATGGCAATTACGGTCAAGACGATGCAGCGCCCGGAGCGTGAAATCAGCTACCTCCGAGCGACGTTGAAAGGGATGGCGCTGACGTTCAGCCATCTCTTCCGCAAGAAAGTGACGATGCAGTATCCGGAACAGAAATCCGATGACACGTGGCAGATTTCCTCTCGCTGGCGTGGCACACACCGGATGCTTACCGACGAGCAGGGACGGGCAAAATGTGTCGCATGTGGTCTCTGCCCACAGGTCTGCCCCGCCAACTGCATCAAATTGGTGCCCGGGGAGGACGAGGAAGGGAATCGCTATCCGCTGATCTATGAGATCGACGAGTTTCGCTGCGTGTTTTGCGGGTATTGCCAGGAGGTGTGCCCGGAAGAAGCGATCCACGTCGGCGTGCACTACGAGAACGCCGAGTACGATCGGGACCGCTTCGTCTACGACCTGGAACGGCTGTGCGCGCAAACGCATCCGGTGTCCACCTTGTGGGATCCCTCCGATCCCAAGGGCGAATAGCGGATGCTCGAAGCCATCTTCTGGCTTCATGCCGTTACCGCGATTGGATCGGCGTTGCTCTGTGTGACCCGGCGAAGTCCGGTGGCGAGTGCCCTGTGGCTCATCGTCACGTTGTTTGCGACGGCGGTGTTGTTCCTGCTGCTCGACGCGCACTTTATCGCCGCGTTGCAGATCATGGTGTACTCTGGCGCGATCATGGTGCTGTTCCTGTTCGTGATCATGTTGCTGAACCTCGGCGAGCAGCGCACAACTGACATGAAGGGATGGGCAGGTCGGATTGTCGGCCTAGCACTAGGGACGTTCGTCGCGGTGGAGTTGTGGGTCATCACCCGGGTCGTTCCGGTGGACCAAATCCGGCTTCCGGCGGGCGAGTTGGATCGGATAACGGCCGAGGAGGGCGCGATCGCTATGGTCGCCCAGTCGCTCTACACGACGTACCTGCTCCCTTTTCTGCTGACCGCGATTCTCTTGCTCGCGGCCATCGCCGGTGCCGTGGTGCTGGCAAAGAGGAAGGTCTAGATGTTACTGGGCCAGGCACTCGGCGTCTCCGCAATCCTCTTTACTATCGGCGTCCTCGGCGTGCTGATCAGGCGTAACGCGATCATCATTTTCATGTGCGTTGAGTTGATGCTGAACGCTGTCAATCTGTCTTTCGTTGCCTTGGCTCAGCAACTTGGTACGGACGGGCAAGTGTTTGTCTTCTTCGTCATGACCGTCGCGGCCGCCGAAGCAACGGTAGGCTTTGCCATCATCATCGCCATCTACCGTCATAAAGAGACTGTAGATCTGCAGAACCTGAACCTGCTGCGAGGATGATGCCCAGTTCGGTGTCAATGATCTGGCTCGCGGTGCTCCTGCCGTTCCTGGGTTTTCTAGCGAACGGTTGGTTGAGCTTCTTCCGGCCGGACGTGAAACGCGCCGTGAGCGCTATAGGCGTCGGCGTTCTGGTCGCCTCCTTCATCTCCGCTCTTGCCGGCGTGGTGGGACTCGCTGGAGCCGTACATGACGCGCCCTACATCGTGCACCTGTGGTCGTGGATGCCGGTTGGTGAGCTGCAAGTCGATCTGGCGTTCCAGGTCGACGAGTTGTCGGCCGTCATGCTCATGGTGGTGACCGGTGTCGGTGCCCTGATTCACATGTTCAGCGTGGGATACATGCGTGAGGACAGATCGTACCCACGGTATTTTGCCTACCTGAACCTGTTTGTCTTCTTCATGCTGATGCTAGTGCTCGGCGCCAGCTTTCCGGTCCTGTTCATCGGGTGGGAAGGCGTGGGTCTCTGCAGCTATCTCCTCATCGGGTTCTGGTTCGACGACGAGGCCAAGGCGACTGCTGGGAAGAAGGCCTTCATCATGAACCGGATCGGCGACGTTGGGTTGTTGTTGGCCATGTTCATGATTTTCCGGGCCGTTGGGTCGTTGGATTTTCTGGAGGTCTTCGAGACCGCGCCGACCGCGTTCGTCACCAACGGACCTGAGATCACGCTCATCACACTCTTTCTCTTTCTCGGCTGCATCGGTAAATCTGCCCAGATCCCACTCTACACGTGGCTCCCCGACGCCATGGCAGGTCCCACGCCGGTGTCCGCACTAATCCATGCGGCAACGATGGTGACGGCGGGCGTGTACCTAATAGCCCGCACCAACGTGCTGTTCGCGATGGCGCCGGTCTCCGGCGCAGTGGTCGCCCTGGTGGGTGCCGTCACCGCCTTATTCGCCGCGACCATAGCCCTCAAGCAGTGGGACATCAAGAAAGTTCTGGCGTATTCCACGGTGTCTCAGCTTGGTTACATGTTTGTGGGCGTCGGCGTCGGGGCGTACGGAGCGGGCATTTTCCATCTCGTCACGCACGCGTTCTTCAAAGCGCTCTTGTTTCTTGGTGCGGGGAGCGTGATTCACATCATGCATCTCGCGTACCACCACACCCACAGCGGTGAAGACGCTCAGGACATGCGGAACATGGGCGGCCTCGGGAAGTTCATGCCGTGGACCGCGGCGGTCATGTGGGTCGCGACACTCGCCATTGCCGGCGTTCCGGGGTTTTCGGGGTTTTTCTCCAAGGATCAGATACTCGCCGAGACGTTCGCCCGCGGGCATGACTCGGTTTTCTTCTACATCATTTGGGCACTCGGTGCCTCGGCGGCATTACTGACCGCGTTCTACATGACGCGCATGATGCTGTACACATTCCACGGATCCACCCGCACGGGTGCCGAGGAAGCAACGCAACTGCACGAGGCGCCGTGGGTCATGACCGGACCGCTCATCGTGCTGGCGGTGCTCAGTCTCTTCGGTGGCCTGTTGAATCTGCCGCATGTGCTGCCTGGGGCAGGATGGTTGGAGCACTGGTTGGGGCCGGTAATGGAAGGGGCCGCTCCGTATCTGATCGAGCCGCACCTGTCGGTGAGAGCCGAGTGGTTGTTGATGGGACTCGCCACGGTGATCGCTGCGGCAGGAATCGCAAGCGCATGGTTCCTGCTGAAGCCGGCAGAACTCACGACTGCCAAAGATGCGCCGGCGGAGGGCGGCGTCCAGCGCGTGTTATTGAACAAGTATTACGTGGATGAACTGTATGATGCGTTGATCGTGCGACCGACGGACTGGGTGTCGCGCAAGGTGTTGTGGCACGTAGTCGACGAGGGAGCCATCGATGGCGCTGCTGTGAACGGCGCGGCGAAGCTGAGCCGGCTGTTAGGCTGGGTCGGGACGCAGTTCCAAACCGGCAACCTCACCACATACGTGGTGCTGTTCGTCGTCGGGGTGCTCTTCGTGTTGGGCGCGGCGGTGAGGGGGTGAGGGCCGGATGAGCGGATTCCTCGAGAGCATCGGATACGACGGTTGGGTGCTGCACGCGATTATGATCATCCCGTTGCTGGGCGCGGTGACGGTCATGTCCGGCCCCTCGCATTTGGCCAAAAAGATTGCCCTCTGGTTCGCTCTGATCGAGTTTGTCGTTTCACTCGGCCTGTGGTGGGCCTTCGACGCGGGCACGCCCTTGATGCAATTCGAAGTGTACCGCGAGTGGATTCCGGCATGGGGCATTGCTTACCACCTGGGCATCGATGGCATTTCGCTGTTCATGGTTCTTCTCACAACGTTCACGATGCCACTCGCGGTCCTGGGGAGCTGGAACTACATCAAAGAGCAGCAAGGTCCGTTCTACGCTCTCATGTTGGTGTTGACCACCGGCATGTTGGGTGTGTTTGTCGCGTTGGACCTCTTCGTGTTCTACGTGTTCTGGGAGATCATGCTGATCCCGATGTATTTCATCATCGGGGTGTGGGGTGGCACACGGCGCATCTACGCAGCAATAAAGTTTTTCATGTACACGTTCTTCGGGTCGCTGTTGATGTTGGTGGCGATCATCGTGATGTACGTAGTAGTCGGGCGCGAAACCGGCGAATATTCGTTCAGCTACGATCACTTGTTGCGAAACGTGCACTACTTGGGACAGTGGGCCTTCTGGTTGTTCGGTGCCTTCTTCCTGGCATTTGCAATCAAGGTTCCGATGTTCCCGTTTCATACGTGGCTTCCTGATGCCCACGTGGAGGCCCCCACCCCGGGGTCCGTGATCTTGGCGGGCATCCTGTTGAAGATGGGCACCTATGGTTTCTTGCGGTTCGCCCTGCCGTTCTTTCCGCACGTCGCATTGGATCCGACCATCGTCACAGTCATTGTGGTGCTTGCGGTGGTCGGAATCATCTACGGTGCGTTGGTGGCTTTGGTGCAACCCGATTTCAAGAAGCTCGTCGCGTACTCGTCGGTGAGTCACCTGGGATTTGTGATGCTCGGCATCTGGGCGTTGACCCTGCAGAGCGTGCAGGGCGCAATACTGATTATGATCAACCACGGCATTTCGACAGGGGCGTTGTTTTTCTTGGCGGGCATGATGTACGAAAGACGTCACACTCGAGAGATCTCCGCGTTCGGTGGGATCGCCAGAGTAATGCCCGCTTTTGCTGTAGTGCTGACCATCGTGGCATTGTCTTCCATCGGTTTGCCGGGCACGAACGGCTTCGTGGGCGAGTTCCTCGTGCTGATTGGTTCGTTCCGCGAATTTCCGTTAGCGACCGCGATCGCCACAACGGGTGTCATTTTCGCAGCCATGTATCTCCTGGTGGCTTTGCAGCGAATTCTCTTCGGCAAACTGGACAACCCGGAAAACGAGAAGATGCCGGATCTGTCGCGGCGCGAGTTGTGGGTGCTGGGTCCGTTAGTCGTGTGCATCGTTTGGATCGGATTGTTTCCTGCGCCCATACTGAAGCGGGTCGAAGTGTCCGCGCAGGCTTTGGTGAATCAGGTGCGAGGGCAAACGGCGGAGCAGGCGGCCGTTGAAGTTCCCGAGGTCGTGAAAACCGAGTTGGGAGATCAAGACTGATGGGTATGGAGGTGAATCTCATGACGCCGGCCGGGCTGTTTTGGGCCATGCTTCCCGAGATCGTTCTGACCGGTTGGGCCTTGGTCCTCATGCTGGTGGCTGGATGGCGCCACAGTGGGGAAGAGGACCAGAGGTTCGCGGGCCAACTTGCTCTGGCCGCGTTGGTGAGTGCGCTGCTCGCGTTGTGGTGGCTCTGGGCGAAGGACGCCCGACCGGACGGTCTTGCGCACATGGTTGCCTTGGACGGCTTTCGCTACGCCTCATCAACCATCTTCTTGATTGGTGCGATCCTCACCGTCATGCTCTCGCTCGGCTATGTGGGCCGTGAGCGCATTCTCACGCCCGAGTACTATCTGCTGATTCTCTTCGCCACGATCGGCATGATGGTCATGTCGGCCGCCGCCGACTTGATCGTTCTGTTCATCGGGCTCGAGGTGATGTCCATCTGCGTTTACGTGCTGACGGGGATCAACCGGCGCAGCGTGTTTGGCGCCGAGGCCGCGCTGAAATATTTCCTCTTGGGTGCGTTTGCGTCGGGGTTCGTGATCTACGGGATCGCTCTGATCTACGGTGCGACCGGCACGACCAACCTCACGCGCATCGACGCCCAGACGCTGAGCCTCGGGCTCCAGTCCAACGGCATGCTCATGGCCGGCATCGGCCTGCTGCTCATCGGGTTCGCATTCAAGGTCGCAGCGGTCCCGTTCCACATGTGGACTCCCGATGTCTACGACGGAGCCCCAACCCCGATTACGGGATTCATGGCGGCGGCGGTCAAAGCCGCCGCGTTCGCCGCCTTGATGCGCATCATGGTGCATGCGTTGGGCGATTCGCTCGCCACGTGGCAAAACGCCGTATGGTGGCTGGCCGTCGTCACGATGCTCGGTGGAAATTTGATGGCTCTCGCGCAGCGCCACCTCAAGCGGATGTTGGCGTATAGCTCGATTGGGCACGCCGGGTACATGCTCACCGCTGTGGTGAGTGGGACGGAAACCGGCGCCGCGGCGTACCTGTTCTACGCCTTTGCTTACACGCTTGTGACACTGGGCGCGTTCGGCGTACTGACGGTTGTCGGACGAAACGGTGAACGCGACGTGCGGATCGACGACCTCGCCGGCCTCGCTTCCAAACAACCATGGATCGCATTCGCGATGGCGGTGTTCATGATGTCGCTGCTGGGCTTCCCCGGAACCGCCGGGTTCATGGCGAAATGGTACGTGTTGATGTCGGCCGTCCAGGCGGATCAGTGGATGCTCGGCATTCTCCTCGTTATCGCCAGCGTCGTGTCGGCCGGCTATTACTTGCCGGTGATCATGGAGATGTACATGCGCCCGCCGATTACCGAAGACGCGCACCGCGAGAGCGTTGCGGTTGGGGCAGGACGGTGGGTCATCGGCGCGACGGCGGCGCTCTTGCTGTTCTTCGGGCTCTTTCCCGGTCGGTTGATGGACGCGTCGCGGAAGAGCAGCGAGGACCTCATGCCCTCGTCCGCGTTCACACTCAACGTTCCAGGGACCGACGACGTCGTTTCGAGATAGCCCGGTAGACCTCGGTTGCAGGTTACAGGTTAGATCCGTATTTGCTGCCAAGATCGGCTTCGCGGTCACCGGTTACCGGTTACCGGTGACCGATCCCCCTTTTGTGGATCCCTCGCTATTCTCGCCCGTTCCGCTATCGTGAGCTAACATGAACCTTCCGTCGTCGATTTTCCGTCAATACGATATCAGAGGCGTCGTGGGCGAGCAGCTCGATGCGCAGGTGGCGCACGCGATTGGGCGGGCGGTGGCCACGGAGGCGCGCAAACGGATCGGGAAAGCTGCGCGGCTCGCGGTGGGGCGGGACAATCGGCCGAGCGGGGATTTGCTGGCGCATGCGGTGCGAGACGGCATGGCCGCCGCGGGCGCAACCGCCGTGGACGTGGGCATGGTACCCACGCCGGCGCTCTATCTCGCGCTCCACGAGTTGGAGGTGGATGGCGGCGTACAGGTCACCGGATCCCACAACCCGCCCGAGTTCAACGGGTTCAAGATGGTTGTGGCGGATGCGACGCTGCACGGTGAAGACATCCAAGGGTTGAAGCGTCTGATCGAGGATGACGCGACCGACGACGGAGCCGGCCGGCTCGAGGTCGAGACCACGATGCTGGAGCGGTACGGGGAGGCGATTCTCGACCGCAACGGGCCTCTGGCGACGCCGCTCAAGGTGGTCGTGGATTGCGGCAACGGCGTTCCCAGTCTCGTTGCTGAGAACATCCTGACACGGCTCGGAGCCGAAGTCGTACCGCTGTTCTGCGAATCGGACGGCACGTTCCCAAATCATCACCCCGATCCCAGCGTGATGGAGAACCTCACCGATATGCAGGAAGCGGTGCGTCGGACCAACGCGGCCCTGGGCATCGCGTTCGATGGAGACGGAGATCGTATTGGTATCGTCGACGAGCGCGGCGAGGTCGTGTTCGGCGACAAGTTGCTTGCGCTCTATGGTAGGGATCTGGTGCAGCGCGCCGGTGGTGGGCACCATGTCATATTCGACGTCAAATGCTCCGACATCCTCGCGAGTGACCTCGAGAGGGTCGGTCTTCAACCGGTGATGTGGAAGACCGGCCACTCCCTGATCAAGGCCAAGATGAAAGAGTTGGACGCTCCGCTCGCCGGTGAGATGAGCGGCCACATGTTTTTCGGTGGGGACTATTACGGCTTCGACGATGCTTTGTTCGGTGCAGCGCGACTCTTGGATTACCTCGCCAGGGCGAACCAGCCCGTGTCGGTTCTGTTGTCGAACTTGCCAGAACGTCACTCGACTCCCGAGTTACGGGTCGATTGTGACGACGAGAAGAAATTCGACGTCGTCGCTCGTGCAACTGAGCATTTTTCGTCGCAGTACGACACGTTGGATATCGACGGCGTGCGTATCTCGTTCGCGGATGGATGGGGTCTCATACGAGCGTCGAATACTCAGCCGGTCTTGGTGATGCGGTTTGAGGCGGGGACTGCCGCTGGCCTACAGGCGTATCGGGGTGAGGTGGAGGAGTGGCTTAGACGTGAGACGTGAGACGTGAGAGACGTGAGACGTAAAGACGTAAGACGTGAGAGGGCCACCCCCCGCCCCCCTTATTGGGTGGGGAGGGGTGGCCGTCTCACGTCTCACTTCTCACGTCTTACGTTTTCTTACGGTTGTATCGGCGCCGCAACCACGATTGGCTCCACCGTGTTCCGGATCCTGAGCTCCAATTCCGAATTCGGTAGCGCACCTACGATGTCCACCGAGTTCGTGCGATACACGCGGATGCGTTGCTCAGCCCGCTCCACATTGTTTTCCGCGGAGATGACCGCGGTGCCGTTGTCGGCCAGAACCGGCGAGTCGTAGTCGCGCGTCTCGATTTCCACGCCACGAGCCTGTGCCGAAGCTACCCAACTCACGGTAAGGGCTTCGCCCGCGGTGACCGTGCTGTTGACAACCGGGGCCGTGATCTCGTGAATGCCGATACCACCAACGACCACGTTTTCGACCCGGTCGTCACCGCTGATGACGTCGAGGCGAAAATCGCCGTCCGGGAAGGAGTTCCGCTCGGCGCCGTACACGCCGGATCCGGCCTGGACCTCGAGTAGGGTCACTTCGCCCAATTCGCCGTTTTGGATGGTGACGGTCGCGCCGGATACCGGCAGCCCTTGGGCGTCCCACAGCGAGACCTGAAAATCGGTGACGAAGCCGCCCGCTACGTCGGAGGCGCTAATGCTCGCGTCGACGCGGAGGGAGGTCGTTCCCGTACCTGGGTTATTGCGCTCTGCGGCTGGGCCTGTGGAATCGCCGCAGGCCACCAGCGTCGCGATGAGCGCTGTCGTAATGGTCTTACCTAGATGCCTCATGTCGTTATCCTCGTCGAAAGATGCGGTACTTCGAACCCGTGACGTGGGTTCGACCTGGACAACAACTATAGGGTGAGGGTGCAAAGCCGTGCGGTGGCGGCAGATACAGGAGATTTGTGAGGTGGGTTACAGGGGAGGCAGGAGGGGCAGAGGACGCAGAGGAGGCGGGGGAGGCAGGGGAGGCAGGGGAGGCAGAGATTCAGCGGGTGGTGAGGGCAAGCGGGCTACGGGGGAGAGGGGCACAAGGGCACGGGGGCACGGGGGCACGGGGGCACGGGGGCAGTAGCGGCGCCTCATCTACTTGCTACCTCCCTCACCGCATTGACCACCGCTGTGGGCTGCTCCTCTTGGATGAAGAATCCCGATTGAGCGATCGTGTCGATCGTAAACGACGGCAGTCAGGAGTATCAGGAATTTTGTGTTTGTGAGCCATACTATGTACCTGCACTTTGGAGGCACGTATGGCGCGACACAAACGGTCGATCCCCCCGGAGTTGGTGGACCAACTGCTCGATGGCATCGACCCCCAGAAGGTCTTTGAATCAGACGGGCTCGTTGACGAGCTGAAGCGGGCGTTGGCTGAGCGGATTCTGGACGCCGAGATGGACGTGCATCTCGGCGGTGAGGAGGAGCACGCTCGAGGGAACCACCGTAACGGCCACAGCAAGAAGACGGTCCTGACCGACTCGAGCGCTCTCGAACTTTCAATTCCCCGCGACCGTCATGGCCGGTTTGCGCCCCAATTCATCGAGAAGTACCGACGTCGGTTCCCCGGCTTCGACGAGAAGATCATCGCGTTGTACGCCCGCGGCATGAGTACGCGCGACATCCAAGCTCACGTCCGGGAACTCTATGGCTTGGAGATTTCTCCCGACCTGGTCTCCGCGGTCACCGATTCGGTACTTGACGAGGTCAAGGCGTGGCAGAGCCGGCCGCTGGAGAGCGTCTACGCCGTTGTCTATTTCGACGCGCTGCGCGTGAAGATCCGCGACGAGGGGACGGTGCGCAACAAGGCCGTCTATCTGGCGATCGGCATTCGGTGTTCGGGCTACAAGGAGATCCTGGGGCTGTGGATCGAGCAGACCGAGGGCGCGAAGTTCTGGCTCAAGGTCATGACGGAGCTGCGCACCCGTGGCACCCAGGACATCCTGGTAGCCGTCGTGGACGGACTCCGAGGCTTTCCGGAGGCCATCGAGTCGGTGTTCCCCAACGCTCGCGTCCAGACGTGCATCGTGCACCTGATTCGCCACTCCCTGCAGTTTGCCGGGTGGAAGGAGCGCAAACCGCTAGCGGCAGCCCTCAAACAGATCTACCGCGCCGACACCGCGGAGGCGGCCCTTCACCAACTCGAGGAATTCGAGCAGGGCCCCTGGGGTCGCAAGTATCCGACCGTCGCGCAGAGTTGGCGGCGGCAATGGGAGCAGGTGATTCCGTTTCTTGCATTCGCCCCTGAGATCCGGAAGATCATCTACACGACCAACGCGATCGAGAGTCTACACAGCCAGGTCCGCAAGTCGGTACGCACCCGCGGGCACTTCCCTAGCGATCAAGCCGCTACGAAGCTAATCTGGCTCGTATTACGAAACATCGAAGCTACGTGGAAACGCCCACCGGTATCATGGGCGAAAGCTCGAAGCCAGTTCGCCATACTTTTCGGCGACCGTTTCAAGATTACTGACTGATGGAGAGGCTCACACACAAAATTTCCTACACGCCCCGGCAGTCGGTCTGTTAGCAAGGCTATCTGTTCCTCCGGCGGACCGCCGTCGTGTTTTGTGTCGCCAACCAACAACACGACCGGAAATTCGATGGTTCCCAAGTGATCGCGCAGCAATTCCGGCTCCTCGGCCCGCCCCATTGCTCGGTACGCGTTGATGGTCCCCCGAGGATCTTGTGACATCCCGATCGTATACGCTTGCACGATGGCTTGGTCGACCCACGATTCGTCGTAGGACATCTTTTTCAGGTCGCGATACAACAGCCCTTGCATGATGCGACGGGTGTCGAGCATGCGTATGACCGGCGCAAAACGCATCCAGAATCGAAAACCCTTTGTCGTCGCCGTTTCGCCAGGACCCCCTTCCAGCGACACGATGCCCCGCACCGACGCCGGGTGCCGATAGGCCAATCGCAAGGCGATCGACGCCCCCAGGGAATGGCCAACGAGCACGGCCTGCTCGATGCCCAGTGAGTCCATCACCGCCGCCACTCGATCCGCCTGTGCGGTGAGTGAGTAGTCGGCGTCCTTCGGTCGTGACGATGATCCCATCCCAAGTGGCTCGACGCCAATAGCGCGATAGCCGGCGGTGTCCAATAGGGCCATCACGTGCCGGAACGCATAGGACGATCCAAACAGACCGAGAATGAGCACCACCGGCGCTCCCACGCCGACGATCGTCACGCTCAGTGATTCGGCTGGGGCAACGGGGATGCGGATCGTCTGTGATGTGTCCGAAGATACGAGTGCGAGGAGGAAGAGGAGCATTGCGTTAGATTCGGTTGTTTGAATGTGTAGGTCGGTTACGAGAAAGCCATGCGGGATAAGATGTGCACTGGCAAGACGATTGGCGAGGTTGGCCGGGCATCAAGGGGCATCAAGGGGCATCAAGGGGCATCAAGGGGCATCGAGGGGCAGCAGAGGCAGCAGAGGCAGCAGAGGCAGCAGAGGCAGCAGAGGCAGCAGAGGCAGCGGAGGCAGCGGAGGCAGCGAAGGGGTGTCGACCCAAAGTCGTAGAGGTTCGGTCTCTTGGTACGATGTGCGAGTCGCGTTTTCGCTATAAGCATCTAGCCTCACGCATCTACATCGAGGAGGGAGTCATGGCCGACAAAGCCCGCATTGTGAGAGTCCTGAAAACGATCGGGATCTGGGTGCTGACCGTTCCGGTAGCATTGGTGTTCATCCTGATGGGTACCGCCAAACTGAGAGGCGCGGCCCCATGGCCGAATTATTTTGATGCGTGGGGTTACGCGGTTTGGTTCCGGATGTTGATCGGCGTGCTTCAGGCGGGAAGCGGTTTGTTGCTATTGATTCCGACATTAGCGGCGTACGGCGCCGGAACCTTGGTGGTGATAATGACCGGAGCGGTGTTCACCGAACTCACGAACGAGATCGGGTTTGGCCCACGGACCCCAACGATTTACCTGATCGTTCTGCTGGCTCTTCTGTTGATTCGGCGTAGCCGGCGTCTGCGATTGCCCAGCGAGAGGTGACAGTGGGTTTAGGGGCCACCGGGTGATACGAGGCCTCCGTTGATCGCCGTCGCCACTGCCGCCGCGCGCGACGCCACGCCAAGTTTTGCGTAGATGCTCGAGACGTGCGCCTTCACCGTGCGCTCGGTGATGCCCAGGTCGGTGCCGATGTCTTTGTTGCGCCGACCACGCGTGATCGCTTCGAGAATCTCGAGTTCCCGTGGGGTAAGGCTCGTCGCCGAAACACTGTGATCGGCGTTGGTGTCGGCTTTTGATCTTGCGAGCAATGTCGACACGGCCTCGGCGCTCAACACGGTGTTGCCGCGTACCGCCGCCCGCATGGTGTGAAAGAGCGTCTCCCTACCCACGTCTTTCAGTAAGTAGCCACGAGCGCCCGCTTGGAGGCCCCGGACCATCAGGTCGTCTTCGTCATATGTGGTGAGGATGACCACCGCGGTGTCGGGGTTTGCGTCATGGATCTGCTCGATGGCCTCGATCCCTCCCATGCCCGGCATGCGCAAATCCATGAGAATGAGATCGGGTTCGAGCTTGCTCGCGAGCTGGACGGCGGTGGCACCATCTTGTGCCTGGCCGATCAACTCAAAATCCTCTTCGGTCTCGAGGATGAGTCTCAGCCCCTCGCGTACTACGAGGTGATCGTCGGCGATCACAACCCGATATCGTGTGCCGGTCACGCGATCTCTTGCGCATCGGCGACCGCGAACCGCATACGCAGCGTCGTGCCGCTCCCAGGCGCTGACTCGATGTCCACCGTGCCGCCTGATGTGCGTGTGCGCTCGTGTAGGCCGAGGATGCCATAATGGCCGGCGGGGACGGCGGCCGGGTCGAATCCCACGCCATCGTCCCTAATGACAACCTCGATTTGGTCGTGTTTCTCGGCCACGGTGACGCTCGCGTCGTTCGCCTGGGCGTGACGCAGCACGTTGGTGAGGCCTTCGCGGATACAGCGGAGTATGTTATCGGCGGTCGCCGGCGCTATGGGGCGTTCGAGCGACAGTGTCATCGAGCAGCTCATGCCCGACGCGCCTTTGAACCGGCCGATCTCCTCACGGATCGCTTGCGACAGGTCTCCCTCGGAGTTGTCCCCGGACCGCAGATCGTAAATGGCGCGACGTGCGTCAGACAATGCCTCGCGACCCCTGGTGATCGTCTGCATCACGATCTCATGCGCCTTGCCGGCTCTACCGTGGCTGAGATGGGAGTCGGCCGCCTCGAGTTGCAGCGTCAAACCCACCAATCCCTGCGCGAGGGTATCGTGGAGTTCCCGTGCCATCCGATGGCGTTCGTTCGTTATCGTGAGTCCTTCCACCTTGCCCGCATACTCCGCGAGTTCGTGGTTTGATTCGTCGAGTTTCCGAACCAACGCACGAATCCGGCGCATCGCTACAGCGCCACGGGCGTAATTGATTAGGTAGAGGAGCAACCCGATTGACGAAAGCGGGAGCAAGACGTTCAGTGCGCCGCGTACCCCCGTCACCGCGGCCGTATTCACCGCAAAGAGGAGGGCACCGAACGCGGCAATGCCAAAAACGCGTTTGGTCCCGCCGAGTATCGCAACCGCCTCGGCGATGATCGCTGCGTAGAGCAACAGCAGCACCGGGAAGTTGTCGGTGAGTATCCCAACACCGAACACGAGGGCTGACTGGGTGAGAAAATATGGAACCACGAGAGGGGCTTGCGATCGGATGCGAGGCCCTAGCCCATACAGCACTGCATGAATCAGCAGGACGAGAAAAAACGCACCGCTCGAGCTGCCGGTCGCCGCGTCACCCTGACCGTCGCCATAGAGGTCGAAGTCGCTGGTCAGGTAGATCAGCGCGACCATGACGATCACCCCAACCATCAGCCGGGGGAGGGTCTTCGATTCGGGCAACCCCTCGAGCGATTCGGGCTCAGGGCCGATAGAGCTGGTTCGTCGCGGCATGCGGATGACTACTCGTCGCAGATGTAATTCAATCTACGACATCCTACGCGCCGATGGGGGTCAAAGAGTCATTGTACGAAAGGACAGGGTGGCAGTTCTCGGGCGCGGACCCCGGACTAAAGCCCGGAGTCCGCTCAATCGGGGTGGGCGGGGGGGGATCCGTGTCCCTCAAAGTTTCAGCGTCATCCGTGGCTATCGATTCACCGGCAAGTCCAACGTCCCCCGATCCACGATCAATCCTGCCTTGATCACGCGGTCGACGTTCTGCGTGTTGCTGATGTCGTCCAGGGGATTCGCGTTCAACAAGACCATGTCGGCCAGCTTGCCTTCCTCGATCGATCCCAACTCTCGCTCTTTGCCGAGGAAGATCGCCGCGTTGAGTGTGCCGATGCGGATGGCATCCAACGGCGAAATGCCACCGGCCACCATCAACTCCAGCTCGCGGTGCGACGAAGGCCCGCTCGATTGGTCCGAGCCCAGTACGATGATACCGCCGGCCTCGTTGATGAGGTATTGTCAAATGTTGTGGATCGGTGAGTGATCAAGCGGCGACCTTCCGATCCGTGTTCTCTTTGTCAGTTTCCTGCATACCATCTTTGAATTGTTCTCCTGCCAACACCAGGGGGAGAAGTTCTGGAGCGTTGAGTTTCCGCCAACGTTGCTGCGCCATCTCCAACAGCTTGAACGCCATCGTCAGCCCTTTGCTCCGCGAGCCCGCTCCCTTGGTCACGCGCTGTCGTAACCGGACCGTCGCGAAGGCAGACTCGATCACGTTCGTCGAACGGATATGTTTCCAATGCTCGGCCGGAAAATCAAAATGGCTGTACAGGTGCTCCTGGTCCCGCGTGAGCGAGGCGACCGCCTTGGGATACTTGGCCGCATACGCGGTGGCGAAACGCTCGACCAGCGCCTCGGCCTCCGCACGCGACTCCGCATACATCATCTCGCGCAACACCCGCTTCGCCGCCGGCTGCAAACGTTTCGGAAGCTTGTCCAACACGTTGGCCATCCGGTGCACCCAGTCGCGCTGCTGCCGCGTCGCCGGCCACACCTCCCGCACCGCTGCCCAGAACCCCAACGCGCCATCCCCAATCGCCAGCACCGGGGCCCGCATCCCCCGACGCTTCAGATCGCGCAACACCGCCAACCAGCTCTCCGTGCTCTCCCGATAGCCGTCCTCCACCGCGATCAGCTCTTTCGTCCCATCCGCCCGGGCGCCCAGCATCACCAGCGTACACAGCCGGTCGGCCTCGAGGCGAATGTTGAAGTGGATCCCGTCGACCCAGACGTACACATACTCCCGATCACGCAGATCACGCTGGCGAAACGCCTGGTATTCCCCCTCCCACGCCGCCGTCAATCGCGTGATCGTCGTCGGGGACAAGCCTGATGCGTCCTCACCCAACAAGATCGGCAACGCCTCGCGAAAATCTCCCGTCGACAGACCGCGCAGATACAACACCGGCAAGACCTCCGCCACCTTCGGCGACCGCCGCATATAGGGAGGCAAAATCTTGCTCGTGAACTGCGCCCGCATACGACGGTCATGCACCCGTGGCGCGGTCACCGTGACCGTACCAGCACCCAGCGTCACCTTGCGGGGACGGGCTTTGCCATTGCGCACCACCAGGGCGCGGCCCTCTCCGTCTCGCTCAATCCGATATCGCTCGACATACTCGGTCACTTCCGCGTCCAACGCACTCACCAGCATCCGCCGAGCTCCCTCTCTGGCAAGCTCGTCCAGGTCTGCGAACAGTCCGTTCCCTTTGCTCTCAGACGCATTCTCTATTATCCTCAACATCGGTGGCGTGTCCTTTCTCCGGTCGTCACAACCGGATCTCGTGTACGTTTCAACTGACTACACGAAAGGATACGCCGCCTTTCTCATTCCTCCAATCCACAACTTTCGAAAATAACTCCTCGTTGATCTGGCGGAGGTTCTCCTGGGCCACCGGTGTCATGACCTTCATCCAGGTCGTCCAGCTCCGTGCAGCGTACCGGTCGCGCATCACGGTCTTGAGTTGTTGAATGGTTTCGGATTCGTAGACGGCCTGATACAGTGGCCGGTCGAGAAACTCCGGATGCTCGACGAGCCGGCTGTAACCTTCGCCGATGGTAAGCGTGGAGACCATGGGGACTTTCCGCGAGGCCATGAGCTGCACGAACTCGTCGCTGATTGGCCCTTGAATTACCGGGTGCGCCAGTGTGTTGATGCCGGCTTCGATCGCTTGCCGCGCGCGGTACTCGTGTGAGATGTGCACGGTGGTGCGGATGCCGTGCCGGTTGAAGTAGTCGCCAACCTTTTGCATCAGGTCTACAGGCAATAATGGGATCAGCGGACGCGTTCCCCATCCGTGCTCGTCGAATGTGAGCTTTACCATATCCGGCCCGCGCGCGATGTGGGCATCGAGTTTGGGAATCGCTTGCGGCCAGGCTGCTACCAGCGTGGCACCGCCCCCGCCGCCGTGACCGCCGCCGTGACCGCCCGGAACCGTCACCAACCCGCCCGTTGCAAAGATGCGTGGGCTCACGATTTCCCCTGCGCGTTCCTGTGCACGGAGACCGAGGATGTAGTCGGGGTTATTGCCGGCGTCATAGATCGCCGTGATGCCGCTGTAGAGAAACCCGTGCAGTGCACGTACGCCAGCATTGACGTCGGGCCCACCTCGCCCGCGCGCGCCGGTGAGGTGCACGTGCATGTCCATCAGGCCGGGGATGAGATACTTGCCGCGTCCGTCGATGCGTATCGCGCCGCCGGGTGCGTCGATCTGCTCGCGACTGACTCTCACGATACGATCACCGTCGGTGAGAACGAACGCTCCGATAACGGGAGCGTGTCCGGTCCCATCGATGAGTGTGACGTTCTGTATAAGGACGGCGGAAGTGGATTGCGCGACGAGAGGTGCACCACGAACGCAGAGAACGATTGTCGTCAGAACGAGAGTTCGCCTAATCATTTTTTCCTTTTGGGGCGCATCTTTGATTACCGCTCTACCGCCGTTTTCCAGTGTCCGTGTTTATCTGTTTGTTCCTGTGCGATCTGTGGCCCTGCCAGCTCCGCCGTACCGTTGACTCGGCCAGGGGGCCTTCGTACCTTAGCTCTGTGTGTGAAGCCGCGTGGCCAGCTCGCCGCGTCTGAAAGCCGGAGGTTCTTGACCTCCGGTTTTTTTTCGGGTCGCCTAGTGCCAACGCGCTTACCCTCAATCACCGATCTCCGCACGTATGGCTTCTGACTCTCGCTGGACACGGGCCATGAGATCAACGAAGCGGGCCTCATGTCTAATCGAGTCCAACAATGGATCGTGTCTACTCAAGAACGGGTAGTTGGTGTAACCCATGTCGATCGCTTTCTCGAGCCAATTCAGGGCGAGGTCGCGACTGTCGATGAGCGCATAGCAATCGGCTATCAAATGGCACCATTGCCAGTCCCCACCGAGCATCGTCTGGAGCTCTTCGGTCATTAACCGATGGACTTCGTCGACCTCACCTCTCAGCGCGTGTCGGAATACGACGATCCCCTTGGTCATGGCGGCGTCGGGGTCTCGTCGCATCGCTTCGGTCACGACTTTCGAAACCTCCTCCGTTTTCCTGGCGGCTCCGAGGATGTGGGCGTAGCATATCGCGGACATCATGTTGCCTGGATCGTCCGCATACACCCGTTGCATCTCGGCGGCTGATCGTGCAAACCGTCCCTCGAGAAAAGTCAACCAGGGACTAACCATAGGACTGAGGTGCCCAAACGGATCGATGTCTTCCAGCTGTTGGGCCACGTGACGTGCTTTCTGCATGAGCCCCACGAACGCGAGACAGATGCTCAGCCAAACCGCGACGTCAGGGTCGGTGGGATCGCCGTCGTACGCGCGCGACAGCTTTCGAACGGCTTCATGCAATTGCCCGCGCTGGACGGCCACCATACCTTGAAGAAACGGGATGTCAGTGCTCGCGGGATCGAGCGCTTGGATCTTTGACGCATACCGTTCGGCTTCGACTAGATGGTTCGGCGAGACATCAATCTGTGCGTTCACGTATTGAACGTGGACGTATCCCATTCCGCGATACAGCAACGCGTTTTCGCCGACGATCTCCAACGCTTTCTGAAGACTCCTGATTGCACTATCGAGACCTGCCGCGGTGAATTGCCAAATGCCCTGGCGCGCCCGCAGGTAGTAGTCATACGCGACCATATTCGGAATCGGCCGCTCGGCGATGTGTCGTTCCTCCTCGGGACTCAATTCGACCGCCAGGGCGTCGGCTATTGATCGTGACACCTGTTCTTGCACATCGAACACGTCCTCCAACACGCCGTTGTACTTCTCGGCCCATACATGTCCGTCGCTTTCGGCGTCGATCAACTGCGCGGTGATGCGAAGTCGATCTTCGGCCTTTCGCACGCTCCCTTCAAGGACATACTGACAGTTCAACTCGCGCCCGATGGTTTTGGTGTCTTTGGTCGTGCCCTTGAGCTGCATGGCCGACGTGCGCGAAATGACTCGCAAAGCGCGAAGCTTCGAGAGGTCCGCAATGATCTCCTCCGTCAGCCCGTCGCTGAAGTACTCGTTGTCGGAATCAGGACTCATGTCGGCGAACGGCAATACTACGATCGATTTCCGGCTACTCTTTACGTCGTCCGCAGGTGTCGATAACGCCGTCGCAAAAGCCCGCGGCCGAATCGAATCGGTCGGCCGGCGTTTTGGCCAATGCTCGGTTCAACGCGTCCTCGACCTGAGGCGGTACGGTATCGCGAAGCAGGCTGATCCGGGTTGGTGTTTCCGTAACGATCTTTGCAATGATTGCCTGGGCGGTGGACCCCAGGTGTGGCGGATCACCGGCCAACAATTCGTACAACACGCACCCCAACGAGTAAACATCGCTGGCCGGATCGAGCTGACGGTCACCAGACGCCTGTTCGGGGCTCATGTATTGGGGCGTCCCGAGCGATAGTCCGGTTTCGGTGAGCCTCTCTCCGCCGGCGGCGCTCACCGCCAATGCAATTCCGAAGTCGGCGATCAGCGGCTGGTCCTCATGGAGCAAAATGTTTTCCGGCTTGATGTCACGATGGATCACGCCCTGTCGGTGCGCGTAATCCAAGGCCATTGCCACCTTGCTCACGAGTTCGACCGCCTGCTCGATCGCAAGCTGCTTCTTGCGTTCGACCAGGCTCCGCAGCGATCCCCCTTCGACATAGGGCATGACATAGTAGAGGAAAGAGTCTGCTTCGCCCGAATCGAATAATGGGAGGATGTTAGGGTGCTGGAGGTTCGCGGTGACCTTGATTTCGTTCAGGAAACGCTCACCACCCAGGATCGCAGTCAGTTCGGGGCGCAATACCTTGACCGCGACGTTGCGATCGTGCTTGACATCGTGAGCGAGATAGACGGTCGCCATGCCGCCGAACCCGAGTGCGTGTTGGATCGCGTAGCGGGCCGAGAGAGCATCGGTGAGGCGACGGAGGTGGTCATCCATAACCGGGATAAGATGTGACTTGGCTCCGTAGGCAGGAAGGGCCGGGGGGCAGGCGATTCCAAGCGCACTTCTCTAGTTAGACAAATCTTTGATTACCGCCTTACCGCCCTACCGCCCTTCGCCCGTCGCGCGTTGCAGAATCTTTCGCCACGATTTGCATGATTTCGATGATGCATGAGGCCGCTGCTGGTTTAACCTGACTCCCGCGGTCCGGAACGAGTGTAAATCCGCGCGTCTAGCCGACGGGTTGCCAGGGTTTGTTGCCGGTTTTGGTGCAGGCGTGGCGAAACTGGTAAACGCGGCGGAATCACACTCCGTTGGATGAAAGTCCTTGTCGGTTCGAATCCGGCCGCCAGCACCGCCGCAAATTCTTGACCGCAGTACATATGATGTATAGTATTTATCATACGGAGTGTGAAACCGCGTGGCCAGTTCGCCGCGTCTGAAGGCCGGAGGTCTTTTGACCTCCGGCGTTCTTTTTTCGGTTTACCTTTGTAGATGCGTTTTCTCTTCAATCGCCAATCTCCGCGCGTATGGCCTCCGACTCTCGCTCGAGGTGTACAACGTCTGCGGGACCCTGAGTGGCGTCAAGGCTCCCGCGGTCTGTCTTCACCGTCGGCCATTGCGTCCCCCGATGGTGACACTCTTGCGCCGTTCTCACATTGAATCCCACGACGAACAAACGGCACGCGATTTGCGCTTGCAGGATGCGGCTCCCGGCTAGCGCAGGCGGAGTGAGCGGTGAGCCGTCGCGTGTCAGGGAGTGCAGCGGTGCGGCGTCATTAGGGTAGGGCAGGGAGGCGGATAAAGCCATTCCGAGCGGTCGAGCGTGCCGAAGACCGCGTCCTCTACGGGGTCCCGGAGTTTTTTCTAATCACGGGAGGTACGACTATGAAGATCCGATGGGTGTTCTTGCCTCTGATGCTTGGGGCATGCTCCACGATGGCCGGCATGCGGACGGAACCGCTCAATGCTGGAGTGGTCCGGCGGTACAACGCCGATCTTCGGACGGCGGTTGTCGCCACGCGGCAGGCGCTCGTTGGTTCGGCGCTCGATATCGATGACGTGGAGGCCGTTGACGACGACACGTGGATGTTTCTCGCCAAGCGAAACACCAGCAGATGGTCGCACGGCGAGTTGATCCGTGTCATCGTGCAGCAAACGAATCCGGACGTTGTCACGATCCGTGTGTTGAGCAAACGCCGGGCGGCCGTGGAGTTCACCGCCCGGAGTGATTGGTCGGATGCGGTGTTTGCACAGCTCGCCCTGGATTTGAACGAGATCCAGCGTCGACGGTGACCTGCTCTCGCAGAACCACTAGGCGATGAAGCTCGGGATATCACGGGCTCTCTATCCGATCTCGTGAATGGGAAGCACCACTATTCCAGCCAGCGAGTGGCTGGATGCGCTGCGAGATTGGCGCGTAGCGGTCGAGGCGCGTATGCCCGCCCCAAATCCGGGCTGAAATCCACGCGGGAACTGAACGGATGCTTGGGCGTTCACGAGAGAGGTGGACCAATCAGACTAATGCCCATGGGACGGAACACAGGATGATTCGAACGGTAGTCGTTGCCTTGCTTCCGTTGATTTGGGCATTGCCCGTCATGGCTCAGAGGCTGGCTCTAGATACAGCCTCCGTGGGCCGCGAACCGTACGCTGCAATGCATACGCTGCTCGAGAAAACCATCTTCAAAGTCGATGTACTGACGCTGGATGTGCGGTTCGGATCCGAGACCGCGCATCGGCTGGAACGGCTCGTCAAGTCTGGCCGGTATTCCGATTCGTTGGCCGATTCGATCGCGTCGGTAGCGATCGATGCGAGAGACGCCTGGGCTCGGCTCCGGTTCAAACGGGGTATAAGCCTCGACCAGTTTTTGAATGGCATCCGTGACAATTTGACGCGAGCGCTCCGGGCCGGAATCATTGATTCCGCCAGCTACGCCACGATCTCCGAGGATCTCCCAGTCTGGTATCATTTCCTGGCCGACGACGGCATATCGAAAGGGGACGAAATGCTGTATCGGATTCGGGGCGACACGTTGCACACGGCATATCGCACCGCCGCCGGAAAGGTCTTGCTGGAGCAAACCGATACAGGCGCAGAGCGGCGTCTTTCCCTACTGGGCGGCTACTTTGCACCCAAGTCCGACTTCAGAAAAGGTCTCATCAAATCCTTGTTTGGAATGTGAAACCCCCGGTCATCAAGCAAACTCGGGCGTTGCTATGATTTCCACGGCCCCCCCACCGACTAACGCAGACATAGCACGACACTACGATGAAATAGACCCGTTCTACCGGGAACTCTGGGGAGAGCACCTGCACCATGGGCTCTGGACCACCGGTGAAGAGGAACCCGAGAAAGCCGTCCTTCAACTGATCGATCTCGTTGTTGACGCGGCGGCGATAGGACCCGAGGATCGAGTATGCGATGTGGGGTGTGGCTACGGGGCCACCGCACGCGTCCTCGCATCCCGCGTTGGCGCTATCGTCACTGGGGTCACAATCTCGACCCTGCAGCATGCGTACGCGCGGAAGGTCGCTAGCGGAGCGAATCCTGATTACGTGCTCGCAGATTGGCTCGAGAGCGATTTACCGTCTGGTCGGTTTGATGCCGTCGTGGCCATTGAAAGCGTCGAGCACATGCGCGACGCGGCTGGATGTATTCGGGAGGCCTATCGTGTGCTGCGCCCCGGCGGACGTCTCGTGGTGTGCGCGTGGTTGGCTAACGATCACGCTCGGGAGTGGCAGATTCGTCACTTGCTTCGGCCGATCTGCCATGAGGCGCAACTCGTGGGCCTTCCGACTGCGGCTGACTACGACATATGGTTTCGAGCGGCAGAATTCCAACTTGTCACTATGCGCGACCTCACGCCACAGGTGCGTCACACCTGGGATATCTGTCTCGCGAGACTCGCGCGCCGGATATTGACTCGACCCTCGTCCTGGGGGTATCTGCTCGATCCAAGCTTCGAGAGTCGCGTCTTTGCTCTGACCGTGTTACGGATCTGGGTGGCATACCGAACTGGATGCCTGGGTTACGCGGTGTTTGCTGGAACCAAACCACAACTATCGGCCTGAGCCAACACCGATGCGCCCGGCGCGGAATAGCGGTAGCTTGAACGGTAATTATCTGGCCCACTGCCACATCAAGGAGACGTGACATGCGACGAGCGATGAGGGCGGCCGCAGCGGGAATCGGGCTATTCGGTGTGACGATGGTGCTCCCTCCGGGTGGGCTGTGGGCGCAGGGTACGGCCAAACCAGTGCTGCACGGGCGTCATTGGGTGGCGATAACCGGAAAGCCGCTGGGAGCGACGGCCGGCGCGATCATGTTCCAAAAGGGCGGCAATGCGGTGGACGCGGCCGCTGCCATGCTCGGCGCTACGGCGACGATGTTCGATGCGCTGAGTTGGGGTGGAGAGACGCAGGCGCTGATCTTCAATCCCAATACGGGCAAGGTCATCGGCGTCAACGCGCTTGGCGCGGCTCCCACGGGGGCCACGCCGGCGTTTTTCCGAGAGCGAGGGATGGACTATCCCCCGGCCTTCGGTCCCCTCGCCGCGGTCACGCCGGGGACTCCGGGCGGGCTGCTCACGATGCTGGCCGAATTTGGCACCTTGAGTCTCGCCGAGGTGTTGGAGCCAGCCATGCAAATGGCGGAGGGCTATCCCATTGAGGCCCAGACCGCCAACTCGATTGAGAGGAACAAGGACCGGATCAAGGGGTGGCGCTACTCCCGCGAGGTTTTTCTTCCACACCTCGGCGGTGCAGAGCGCGAGGCCCCGTATCCAGGCGAGATTTTCCGGCAGCCCGACCTCTTGGCGACGTTGCAGAAGCTGGTCGAAGCCGAACGGCAGGCGTTGGCGGCAGGCAAGACCCGCAAAGAAGCCATTCACGCCGCCTACGATCGCTTCTATCGTGGAGATATCGCCGAAGAATTCGTACGCGGGTCACAAGAAGAGGGTGGCCTGCACACGCTCGAGGATTTGGCGCAATGGCAGGTGTACCTGGAAGAGCCGGTGGTGACCAGCTACAAGGGCATCGACGTCTACAAGCTCACGAACTGGGTCCAGGGCCCGGTGTTGCTGCAGGCGTTGAACATGTTGGAGAACGTCGATCTCAAGGCGATGGGCTTCAACAGCACCAGGTACATCCACACGCTGTATCAAGTCATGAACCACGCGTTTGCCGATCGAGACTTCTATTACGGCGACCCCTACGTGCTTCCAGAGGAGCCGATCCAAGGTCTGCTTTCGAAAGATTACGCCCGGCACCGTCTCGAGCAGATCAACTGGGAGCGGAACGATCCGGACGTCGGGCCCGGAGATCCCTATCCGTTTGAAGGAAAGCAAAATCCCTATCTCCATCTGCTGGAGAAATGGAACACGGTTACGCCTGCCACGTCCGAAGGTCCACAGCACGACGACATGTCGTTCGAGGAAGGTTTTTTCGCGGGCACGACATCGATTCAAGCCGCTGACGCAGACGGTTGGGTCGTCTCGATCACGCCGAGCGGTGGTTGGATTCCGGCCACGTTGGCGGGCCGCACCGGCATCGGGATGAGTCAACGGATGCAGAGCTTCGTGCTCGACGAGACACAGAATCCCTTCAACGTTGTCGAGCCCGGAAAACGTCCTCGGGCGACGTTGACGCCCAGCATCGCGGTGAAAGACGGCAGGCCATTTCTGTCTTTTGCCGTGCAGGGCGGGGACACCCAGGACCAGAATCTGCTGCAGTTTTTTCTCAACGTCGTTGAGTTCGGGATGAACGTGCAACAGGCGGTGGAAGCCCCGAATATTACTAGTTATCAAATCCGGAGCTCATTCGGGGCACACTTGTCTGAGCCCGGCCGCCTCACGCTCAACGAGTCCGTGCTGCCCTGGGTACGAGATGATCTCAGTAACATGGGGTATCGGCTCGACTTCCGTCGGCTCACGTCTGGTCCGATCAATGCTATTTTCTTTGATTGGAAACATGGAACGATGTGGGGGGGATCGAGCAATCATGGCGAGGATTACGGCATTGCGTGGTAGTCTTCAAGACGTGAATCCAAGGAGGGAGTGAGCACGTCGGATCGCAACCCTCCGGGGGGATCGCACGATGAGTTCCGCCGTCGACGGGGCGGGAGCGTTTCATGCCCAAAGCCAACTTGAAACGCACGGTCCTGCCTTTGGACATTCCTTTATCATATGAATTGAATGAAGCCGTCCGATACATCTCTGCATCAGGGAGGTTCATGCTATTGTCTGATCCAAACAAGAAGTACGGCGCGAAGCGTGTCTCCAAGGCGGCCGACGATCCTGCCAAGGTGCTGGAAGCCTCGCACGGATGACGTCGCGGAGCCGTTGGCTGGTTGCAGCATTCGCCGTGGTGATGGTTGCGCTGTTGTTTGGTCGATGGCAGGCCGTCGGCGCTGCCGATCGTCTATGGGCGAGCGCCCTCGCGGTAGGGGATGCGCACGCCGAGATCGCTCGGATGCGCACCTTACTATCCATCGCGGCGTTTATGGTGGCGGCTGTTTGGTGCTTTGGCAATCTCTGGCTCGTCTACCGATCCATCGGCTCGGTGACGGTGCCGAGACGTTTGGGAAACATCGAGATCGTCGAAGCCGTTCCCCGGCACTATCTGTCGGCCGGATTCACCGTGTTGGGTGTCGGGTTGGCATTGGCCACGAGCTTTCAGTCGGGCGACTGGTGGCAGATACGGGCGCTTGCCAATAGTGGCGCTACTGTTGGGCTGAGCGATCCGATTTTCCAACGCGACGCATCCTATTACCTGTTCTCGCTCCCCTGGACCCGAACCCTGCATAGCTACACCACGTTTCTCGCCGCGGCCACGCTAGGAGTCGTACTCATCTTGTACACCGCCGTCGGAGCAGTTCGCTGGGTAAGGCGACAGATTGAGGTGAACGACCAGGCGCGGCGTCATCTCGGTGCACTGTTTGCCGTCTTCGCGCTGGCACTCGTGTGGGGTTATCGGCTGGAACCCGCCGAGTATCTCGCTGGCATTCACAACGTTCCCTACGACTCCGTGCTGGTGGATGTGCGTCTTCCAACCGCGAGGCTGTTGAGTGCCGTAGGGTTGCTTACGTGTGTGGCCTCGCTCCTGTGGATTTGGTCCGCACGGACGAGTTTGGTGTTGTTTGGGTGGGGGTCGCTCGCAGTGCTCTCCTTCGTCGGACACTATCTGGTGCCGGCGGTGGCCGCCGGTGTCCGAACCGACGCGGAGCTGCGATCCGGATTGCTCGAAGATGTGCGAGGGGATTTTACCGAATATGCATATGGGCTGCGCAATATGGAGCGGGTATCGCAGCCCTCGCCGCGCGCCGCCCCCGACGCGTCCATCGTGGGTGCGCCGGAACTGACCGGCCCAATCCTGTGGGACGAATTTGCGGTCAACCGACTCCTGAACCGCGTTGCGCGGCAGGAGCCGTATCTGCGATTTGTGAACTCCTCGCTAGGTACCTATCGAACAGACGACGGACGCGTTGTTCCCGTCGTCGTCGCAGCTCGGGAGGTGAACCTCAGCGTTGCCCAAGTGATTGACCCTGTGTTTTCCTGGGAACGAATTCACATGCATCCGTACGGTGCCGTCCAGGGTGTGGTGGCGGTTCGCGCCGACATGGTGTCCGCCGATGGTCGACTGCACTTCATCCCCGATCTACGGCGGCCCGATTCGGTAACATCCAGCGCCGTCGATGTCGCGCTAGGAGAGTCGCCGCTCCTCTTCGGGCCGACGACGGGTCAGTTCGCGGTGGTTTCGAAAGGGTCGGTCGCTGGGGTACCGGTGGGCGGGTTTCTGCGCCGCCTTGCGTTGGCGTGGAAACTGCAAAGCTGGAAGCTCCTCACTTCTCCCGGGCTCGATGCCTCGTCAATGGTGGTGTGGAACCGCTCGGTGGGAGATCGGTTGGAGGCGATGGCGCCGTTTGCGACCTTCGGGCGACCACGTCCGATTATTGTGAACGAGCGGCTCTTCTGGACGGCATTCGGCTATGTCGCCTCGACGAGTTTCCCCTTGTCGGAACGGTCCGAGTGGCTCGGCGCCACCGTCGGCCTTCTGCGGGCCGGTTTCGTCGGTGTCGTCGATGCATTGACGGGTGAGACATCCGTTTTCCTTTTGCCGGATGGCGATGCGTTGAGTCGCACATGGGCAGAGTTGGCGCCCGAAATTGTATCGCCCTGGCACCGAATGCCGGAGGACGTGCGCCAACATCTGGTGTATCCAGAGGCCTTGTTCCACGCGCAGTTGCAGTTGCTCGACGGCGCCGAGGAGCTCCAGCGGGCTGGATTCTTCGGGCGTCTCCGGCCGCCCGAGGGCGGACGTGCCGGCAATACGTTTTGGTGGCAGTCGAGTGCGTCGGAGGACGGCGTGGCCCCTCTGCGACGTTTGTCCACGATCCAGGCTGACGAGCCGGCGCGGCTCGCCGGTCTGGTGGAGGGTCGGATGACGTCCGCCGGCCCGGTGTTGACCGAATATCGGTTCCGCCGGCCGTGGGAGTTGCCGAGCCCCGACCAAACTACCGGTCGTTTTGTGGTGGAACGAGGCGTCGACGCGGGGGTCGTCGGTCCGCTCAAGAGTGTGCCCGTCGGCGATGGGATTCTGTCGCTGCAGTCCACGTACGCAAATCCAACCGACGAGGACAGCGTGCCGGTATTGATCAGCGTTGCTGTGGAGTGGGCGGGGGCGGTGGGAGAAGCGCCCACTTTTGGTGCTGCGTTGACCGAAGCGCTGATCTCAGATCGGAGTGCCGAGGCGGTCTCGACGGACTGGGCAGCCGCGCGACGATGGTTCGAACGCCTTGACCTTGCACGCGAGTCCGGTGACTGGATCGCATTCGGCCGAGCATACGAACAGCTTCGCCAACTGCTGATGGGAGATAGCATTCCCTGTCGGCAACCGGGTTGTTCCCGGTAGCGCCGGCTTTTACCCTTCACTCGTTTTCATGTCTACGACCGCACACACGATTGTCGTCGCGTTGGGTGGAAACGCCCTGGCGCCCGCTGGAGAACGCCCAACGGTCTACGATCAGTTTCGCCACACTCGCGAGTCGCTCGAGGTGGTGGTCAAACTGGCGGCCGAAGGTTGGCGCATCGCCGTTGTGCATGGGAACGGGCCTCAGGTGGGCAAGGCGCTGGAACGCAACGAGCTCGCTCGGCACCGGGTTGAGCCGCTCCCCCTTGGAGTGCTCGTAGCGGGAACAGCCGGGTGGATCGGTTACATGATCCAACAGTCGCTGCAGAATGCCCTACGGCGGCACGATATCGACCGGCAGGTGTTGACGGTGATCACTCAAAGCGTGGTTGACGGTGATGATCCTCGGCTCGCCGAGCCTACCAAACCGATCGGCAATGTGCTGACCGAGGAGTCGGCGGCTGAATTACAGCGATCCGGTATAGTGGTGGGAAAAGACTCCCTGGGCCGCTTGCGACGGTTGGCGCCGAGCCCCACACCGATCGATATCGTCGAGGCGGAGGCCGTCAAGCAGTTGGTGGATGAGGGGAAAATCGTTGTCGCCGCGGGCGGTGGGGGACCACCGGTGTATCGAGACCCCGTGACCGGTTGGGAGGGTGTGGACGCCGTGGTCGACAAGGATCGTACGGCGGCCATCTTGGGAAACCGGCTCGGAGCGGATACGTTGCTTGTTCTGACAAACGTATCGGCCGTTCATCGAGAGTGGGGGACGGAAGCGGCGACGCCCATTCCTCGGATGACGGTGTCCGATGCCGTCGCGATGTTGGAAACCGGCGAATTACCGGCGGGCAGCATGGCGCCCAAGCTCGAAGCCGCGGTGTCGTTCATCCAACAGGGCGGGCGTCGCGCTGTGATAGCACATCTTGCCGAAGGCGTCTCGGCGTTAGGCGGCGAAGTGGGAACGACGATTTTGGGAGACGACGAGTGAATCTTCACGAATACCAAGCACGTGCGCTGCTGAAGACCGCGGGAGTGCCGGTTCCGGACGGTGACGTTGCTTCGACACCGGAGGAAGTAGAGCGCATCGCGAAAGAGATGGGTGGAGGCGTGGTCGTGAAGGCCCAAGTGCATACGGGGGGACGTGGCAAGGCGGGGGGCGTGAAGCTTGCTAAGGATGCGGCGGAGGCTCGGGCCGTCGCCGCGTCGATTCTCGGCATGAGGATCAAGGGGCTCACGGTAGAGAAGGTGTTGGTCGCACCGGCGGTGGAAATCGTCTCCGAGAGTTACGTGGGGATCATCGTCGATCGGGAGACACAGCGCCCAGTGTTGATGGTGAGTCCGGAGGGCGGGGTGGACATCGAGGAGGTGGCGGCGAAGACGCCCGACAAGATCTTCAAGCTCGCGGTCGACCCGCGCTTTGGTTTGATGTCGTATCAGGCCATGTCGTTGGCGTTCGAGTTGTACGATGACCTGAAACAGGTGCGTCAGGCAGCGGTCGTGATGCAGCGATTGTATTCGGCCTTCGTGGACGTCGGTGCGTCGCTCGCCGAGATCAATCCTCTGATTACGGATCAAGCAGGAACCGTCATCGCCCTCGACGCCAAGATCGCGGTTGATGACAACGAGCTGGATCGCAAACCCGCCATTGCCGAGCTACGCGATTCATCCGCCGAAGCAGCGTCGGAGGTCGACGCGCGCGAAGCGGGACTCTCGTTCATCAAACTCGACGGAAATGTGGGTTGTTGTGTCAACGGTGCTGGGTTGGCGATGGCGACGATGGATTTGGTGAAGTTCTACGGTGGTGAACCTGCAAATTTTTTGGATATCGGTGGCAGCAGCAATCCCGAGAAAGTCGTCACGGCGCTCAAGATCATTGGTTCCGAGCCCAACGTTCGATGCGTGTTGTTCAACATCTTCGGCGGTATTACGCGTTGCGATGACGTAGCACGCGGCATCGTCACGGCGACGAGTCAGATGTCGTTCGCCCTGCCACTCGTGATTCGGTTGACGGGCACAAACGAAGATCTGGCGGTGAAGATTTTGGAAGACGCCGGCTTCAGCGCGCTGACGGACATGGACGAAGCGGTCCAGAACGCCGTGCGGATCGCGCAGGAGGCGGCATGAGCGTCTTCATCGATCGAGACACGAAGCTCGTCATCCAAGGCATTACCGGCCGTGACGGCTCGTTTCACGCTAGTCAGATGATCGAGTATGGGACATGCGTAGTTGCCGGGGTGACTCCGGGGAAAGGTGGGCAACAGTTCGACGGCAGCGTGCCGGTGTTCGACGCTGTGTCCCAAGCCGTGGCGCAAACGGAAGCCAACACGTCGGTGATCTACGTGCCGGCGCGGTTTGCGGCCGATGCGATTTACGAGGCGGCCGACGCGGGGATCGAATTGATCGTGTGTATCAGCGAGGGCGTGCCCGTGTTGGACATGACCAAAGTGATGCCCTTCCTGCGTGAAAAAGGGGCTCGTTTGATCGGTCCCAACTGTCCGGGAGCCATTTCCCCCGGTCGTTCAAAGGTCGGGATCATTCCGGGGCAGATATGCGCCGAGGGGAAGGTGGGGGTCGTGTCGAGGAGTGGAACGTTGACATACGAGATCATCCACCAGCTGTCCACCAATGGCTATGGGCAGTCCAGCTGCATTGGGATCGGCGGCGATCCGATTATCGGGACCAATTTCATCGATTGTCTGGCGGCCTTCGAGGCCGACCCCGATACCGAGGCCATCGTGATGATTGGAGAGATCGGTGGCACCGACGAACAAAAAGCGGCGCAATACGTGGCCGATTACGTTTCCAAGCCTGTCGTCGGCTTCATCGCTGGTCAGACCGCACCTCGGGGGCGGCGCATGGGCCACGCCGGGGCTATAATTTCCGGATCGAGCGGTACAGCGGCCGAGAAGATGGCCGCGCTCGAGACCGCTGGGATCGGTGTGATGAAACGCCCGAAAGATGTGGTGCCTCTGTTGAAGGAGCGACTCTAATCCCGTGAACCTCCGAGACCTCTTGGCGCCCGAGCGGATCGTCATCCCGCTGCCGGCGAAGACCCTGCACGACGCCGCCGAACAGCTCATCGCGTCATTTGTTGAAACGGGCACGGCCTCCGAGGCGTCAAAGTTGGTGGGTCAGGTTTCTGAGACCCCGGCCGACGAGGCGTTGGCCGTTGGCGACGACGCCTTCATCCTGCACCTGCGGTCGGACGTGATGGATTCGGTGGCCGCCGCGCTCGGGGTGACCGCCGAGCCTGTCACCCTGGAACAAGAATCGGAAAAATCGGCCCGGATTGTCGTCGTCGTGGCTGGTCCGCCGCAGGACACACCCACCTTCCTGCAATCGGTGACAGGATTCGCTCACGCCATGGGCACGGAAGGGGTCCCGGCGGCGATCCTGGCGGCCCCGACCACGGCCGAGGTCGAGGAAATCTCCGATCTGATGGACGTCGAGCTTCCCGAGGTGATTCTCGTAGGTGACGTGATGCGCCGGAAAGCCAGGTCGCTCACGCCAGAAACGACGCTAGGTGAGGCGGCGAGCATGATGACCCGCTACCACCTGGGCTCGATTCCCGTCTTGTCCGACGACGGGGAAGTGCTGGGGATGGTCAGTGAGCGCAACCTGCTGGCGCTGGCCCTCCCCCGTTACTTCAAGGAAATCCGGTTGGGAGTAGGACGGGCCAGTGCGGAAACGGAAGTCGATGCTGGGGACGACGCTGTCGACCCGGCGACCGTCCCGGTGCGGGAAGTGATGGATCGCAGCGTCCTTTGCTTATCGGAAGACCAGAGCCTGGCCGAAGTCGCCGCGCTAATGGTTGCCAAGCACACCGAGCGGTTTCCGGTGGCCCGAGAAGGCATTCTCGTCGGCATGCTCACGCGAGGTGGCGTCGTCCGCCTCTTGTTTGGCACCTGAACCCTTTTTTCGACCTATGCTGACACTCGCGATCATCAAGCCCGACGCCGTCCAGGGCGGCCGGGCAGGCAATATCCTCGCCCACCTCGAATCTCGAGGGTTTGTGGTACGGGCGGTCCGTATGATGCGGCTGACGAAATCGGAGGCGCAGGCGTTCTACGAGGTCCATAGGGACCGGCCCTTCTACGCTTCGCTCGTGGGATTCATGACCTCGGGGCCCTGCATTCCGCTCGCGCTGGAGCGGGAGGACGCGGTCGCCCACCTGAGGACCGTCATCGGGGCCACCGATCCCGCCGAGGCGGAAGAGGGGACGATCCGAAAGCTGTATGCCGAATCGAAGGAGCGGAATGCGATCCATGCGTCGGATTCCCCAGAAAACGCCGCGCGGGAGGTGGGCTTTTTCTTCTCGGAGGCGGAACAGGAGCGGGCCTTGGGGTAAAGGCGCGTTGACCAAGATGTAGGTGCTAAATGGTTTTATCGGCTATGTTGCGGGTGTATATCGATGCTCTCGATAGGGGCCCTGTAGATGTTTCGGGGTCGATCGCGAGCGACGATCCTTTGTTCGGCGATATCGATTTCGAGCTTACGGGGCCGGTCCAGGTTTCCGGGCGTCTTTTGAGTGCCAGTTTGGGTCGGTTTTATTGGCAGGGAAGCCTTGCCACCGACGTCACCGCGACTTGTCCTCGGTGCCTGGCATCCACTCCGCGCCAGGTCGACGCGCAGGTGAACCTGGTTTTCACGGAAGATCGGGACACGGACGATCCGTCCGAGTACGTGGTTCCCGAGAAGACCGACGTCCTGGATCTCAGCGAAGCGATTCGCGAAGAACTGATCCTCGCATTCGACGCGTACGTGCTGTGTCGCGAGGATTGCAAGGGCTTGTGTCCGAGCTGCGGCACCGATCTGAACACGAATTCGTGCGACTGTCGACCGCCGTCTGATCCGCGGTGGGTGGCGCTCGACAAATTGAAAACCAAAGTAAGCGAGTAAACGACGATGGCCGTTCCCAAGCGTAGAACCTCAAAGAGCCGAAAGCTGAAGCGGAGAACGCATCACAAGGCTCATGTCGTCGCCTATCAGGCGTGCCCACGTTGCGGCGATCCTCGCCGTCCGCACCGAGTATGTCCGAGCTGCGGTCACTACGCCGGCAAACAGCGGATTGAGGTAGAGGAAATCTGAAGAGCCGGCTCGCGCCGCACACGTTCTGGCCTCCTCTCCCTGGAGTCGTGGCATGAAACGACCAGTGGTCGAACTAGTCGGCACTGGGCGATGCATTCCTCGCAACGTCCTCACGAACGCCGATTTGGAGGAAATGGTCGACACGTCCGACGACTGGATCCATGAACGAACCGGTATCCGCGAGCGCCATATCGCCACGGCTGACGAAACCTTGGCGTGCATGGGGAAATACGCATGCGAACAAGTCCTCGAGGAGACAGGTGTGGATGTGGCGGATGTCGACTCTCTTATCGTCGCTACGGCCAGTCCCGATCGCCTGCTACCTTCGCAAGCCTGCGATCTCCAAGCAACATTGGGAGCGAAGAACGCCGCGGCGTTCGACGTCGGTGCCGCGTGCGCCGGATTCCTCTACGCCCTGGCCGTTGCCGAGGGCCTGGTTGTTACGGGACAGGCCAGGCACGTGCTCGTCGTCGGAGCGGAGAGGCTATCGGCAATCACCGACTATCAAGATCGATCGACGTGCATCCTCTTTGGTGATGGTGTGGGGGCGACGCTCGTTCGCGCGGCGTCGAACGGCAGTCGTGGAATTCTTTCCAGTTATCTCAAGACGGATGGCACCCTGGCGGAGTTGTTGTATCGGCCTGGCGGGGGCGCCATCCAGCCGCCATCGCAAGAGATGATCGAGCAACGCACATATTTCCTCCGCATGGAGGGTCGCCAGACGTTCAAACATGCGGTGCGCAAGATGGCGGACGCCTGCGGGCAGGCGCTGAAGCGTGCGGGCATGACGAGTGACGACGTGGACGTGCTGATCCCCCACCAGGCGAATCTCCGCATCATCGAAGCCACCGCCAGGCACGCCGGCATCCCCTTGGAAAAGGCGTTCGTCAACATCGACCGTTACGGCAATACATCGGCCGCGTCGATACCCATTGCTCTCGACGAGTGCGTTCGCGAGGGAAGGGTGAAACAAGGCTCCAACGTACTCTTGGTGGCGTTCGGGGGTGGGTTCACGTGGGGGAGCACACTGGTGAGATGGTAAATGCGGTTCTGATCTTCCCCGGCCAGGGAGCTCAGAAAGTCGGAATGGGGCGGGACCTCGCCGAGCGATTCCCGGCTGCCAGGGACGTGTTCGAGACCGTCGATGACGCCTTGGACTTTCGACTGTCGCGGCTCATGTGGGAGGGACCCGAAGAGGAGCTCACCCTCACACACAATGCCCAGCCTGCGATTCTCGCGCATTCAACCGCCGTGCGCATTCTGGTGGACGGGGTGGTGGCGGGTGTTGCGGCAGCCGGTCACTCCCTCGGCGAATACAGTGCGTATGTGGCGGCTGGATCGATTCAGCTCTCCGACGCGGCTCGCCTGGTTCGAAAACGTGGGGAATTGATGCTCGAGGCGGGGAACCTGCGGCAAGGGACCATGGCCGCGGTTGTGGGTCTCGCGACTGACGCCGTCGAATCGGCTTGCAGCGCCGTGAGTACGAATGGATCGGTGGCGGTGGCCGCAAACCTCAACACACCGGACCAGACCGTCATCTCGGGCGATCCGGACGCGATATCGAGGGCGGGAGAAGCGTGCAAGGAAGCGGGTGCCAAACGCGTCTTGCCGCTCAACGTCAGCGGGGCGTTTCACTCTCCGCTGATGGAACCTGCGAGGGAGGGCCTCGAGCAGACCCTCGCCGGCGTCGAGTTCGGCGATCCAACTTTTCCGGTGGTGGCCAATGCTCGGGCAGAACCCGTCGCAGACGGAGCGACTGCCGTGCGCCTGTTGGGGGAACAGCTCGTTTCTCCTGTCCGATGGGTGGAGTGCATGACCCGCGCCGCCCAGATCGCACCGCCCCGAGCCATGTTTCTCGAGTCCGGGCCGGGGAAAGTGTTGGCGGGATTACTCAAGCGCATCGTCCCCGATGCATCGGTGCAGAGTCTGGGCACCGCTGATGGCGTGACGGAGTTTTTGGAAACACACGGCTGAGAACCGGCCGGACGGCGCGGTCTTTCAGCCGTGTGACCCGTCTGGTAAATTACGTGCCGTATCCTGAGCTGCGCACTCGACATTGGGTACCACGCACTCAACGGGAATCCCGGAGGATTCATGTTCCACATCCGTGAGCTGGCATGAACATCGATCTGAGCAACAAGGTCGCCCTCGTGACGGGTGGATCGAGGGGCATCGGGAAGGCGATCGCTTCGCATCTGGCCGGGGCGGGCGCCAAGGTGGCCCTCGCGGACGTCGTGGACACCGCCCAGATCCAAGCCAGCGCCGACGAGATAGGTGGCGGCGCCATTGCCGTGTCTGCTAATGTGACCAATTCGAAGGATTGCGGTGCGGCGGTCTCGCAGGTCGAGGAGGCACTCGGACCGATAGATGTTCTCGTGAACAACGCTGGGATCACGCGCGACGGATTTCTGATCCGGATGGACGAGGCGGATTGGTCGGCGGTGTTGGACGTGAATCTCAAGGGAGTGTTCAATATGACGAAGGCGGTGGTCCGCGGCATGATGAAACGGCGCTCGGGCCGCGTCGTGAACATCGCAAGTGTCGTCGGGATCACGGGCAACGCGGGGCAGGCGAACTATTCAGCATCGAAGGCTGGTGTCATTGGGCTCACCAAGACCCTGGCTAAGGAACTCGCGTCACGTGGTGTGCTCGTCAATGCGGTTGCACCCGGGTTCATCGATACGGACATGACGAGGGTTTTACCCGAGTCTGCCCGTGAAGCGCTGCTCAAGCTCATTCCGTTGTCGCGCCTCGGCAGTCCCGACGACGTTGCACGCGCAGTACTCTTTCTGTCGTCCGATCTGGCGAGCTATGTCACGGGGCAAGTCTTGGTCGTTGACGGCGGCATGGTCATGTAATACGACTCCCAAACCTAAATGAGGATCTCAAATGACTGACATCAAGGAGATGGAGGAGAAGGTGAAGGACATCATCGTCGAGGAACTCGGCGTCGAACGCGAGAAACTGGCGGAGGAGGCCAGCTTCATGGAGGAGTTGGGTGCCGACAGCCTCGACACCGTCGAGCTCGTCATGGCGTTTGAGAAAGAGTTCGACATCGACATTCCCGACGAAGAGGCGGAGAAGTTGCGGACAGTCGGCGACGCCATGAAGTACCTACACGAAAAGGTGGGAGAAGCTTCTTGAAGGAACGGGTCGTCGTGACCGGCATGGGTCTGATCACCCCTGTTGGGAAAACAACCGACGAAACATGGGAAGCCCTCCTCGCGGGTCGGTCCGGCGCGGCGCGAATTGAGCGCTTCGATCCGGAGCAGTTCGATGTCCGCTTTGCGTGCGAAGTAAAGGGCTTCGATCCAACCGATTACATGGATCGGAAGGAAGCGCGCCGCGCGGACCTGTTCGCGCAGTTTGGGGTCGCCGCTGCGGAGTTGGCCGTGCAGGATGCCGGCTGGGACCGCAGTAAACCCGTAGGAGATCGCATAGGCGTAGTGATAGGTAGCGGCATCGGTGGCATTCAAACGTTCGAGCAGCAGGCCAACGCGTACTTTGAGCACGGGCCAAAACGCGTGTCGCCGTTCTTCGTTCCGATGTTCATACCGGACATCGCCGCAGGCCTGGTGTCCATCCGATTGGGCGCAAAGGGTCCGAATTACTGTACGGTTTCGGCTTGTGCGTCGTCCGCACACGCATTGGGAGAATCATTCAGATTGATCGAGTCCGGCAAGGCCGACGCCATGGTGTCGGGCGGGGCGGAAGCCGCCATCACGGCACTCTCCGTTGCAGGCTTCACCAACATGAAGGCACTCTCGAGGCGGAACGACGAACCGACGAAGGCCTCCCGCCCGTTCGACAAGGGACGCGACGGATTCGTGTTGGGTGATGGAGCCGGTGTGATCATACTCGAGTCGCTCCAGCACGCGCAAAACCGCGGTGCCGATATCTATGCCGAAGTGGTTGGGTATGGAATGAGCGGCGATGCGCACCACATGACGCAGCCGGCGCCCGGCGGTGAGGGAGCCAGGCAGGCAATGCGCGAATGCATCTGCGACCGTGGCATCGATCCCGCCGAAATCGGCTACATTAACGCTCACGGAACGTCGACGCCCCTAGGCGATGTCGCCGAGGTGAAAGCCGTGAAGGAGGTCTTTGGGGAACACGCCCAAAACCTCGTCATGGCATCGACCAAATCCATGACCGGCCACCTGCTCGGTGCGGCCGCCGGTTTGGAGTTTGCTATTTGTGTCAAGATTTTGCAGACGGGCGTGATTCCGCCCACGACCAACCAAGACGATCCGGATCCTGAGTGCGATCTGAACTGCGCCCCGAACATCAAGATCGAACGAGACGTTGAGATGACGCTCTCCAATTCGTTCGGATTTGGTGGGCATAACGTTTCTCTCGCCGTCCGGCGATATAGGGAATAAGTGGCATGAGAGTTCGCTTCAGCGATTCGCGCCTCGAGCCCGTCGCCCGTAAGGTGGAAGGCGGCGAGCGACTCTCGAAGGAGGACGCCCTCCTGTTGTTCGAGACGTCCGACCTGTTGGGCGTCGGCGCCATGGCCAACCTCGCCAACGAACGCGTGAATGGAAACCGAGTGTTCTTCTCGGCGAACCAACACATCAATCCCACCAACGTCTGCATTCTGCGGAAGACTTGCGTCTTTTGCTCGTTTGCACGCGTGCCGAAAGAGGACGGTGCCTACACCCGCTCTCTCGACGAAGTGTACGAGGAGGCCGAGGCCGCCCGAAGCGGTCCGACACGGGAATTCCACATCGTGGGTGGTCTCCATCCCAAGCTGAAGCTCGATTACTATCTCGAGATGTTTCGCGGGCTCAAGGAGCGGCACCCCGAGGTGCAGGTCAAAGCGCTCACCGCGGTAGAGATCGCCCATCTTGCTCGGATCGAAAAAATGTCGACGCGCGAGGTTTTGGTCGCGATGCAAGAAGCTGGGGTGGACACGCTTCCTGGTGGTGGGGCCGAGGTGTTCGGTCCCGCCGTCCGTGCTACGATCGCAGACCGCAAGCTCGTTGCTGAAGATTGGCTGCGCATCCACCGAGAGGCGCACGAGTTGGGCATGCCCACGAACTGTACCTTGCTCTATGGACACGTGGAGACCCTCGCAGACCGTGTGGAACACTTGGCCATGCTGCGAGAGCTGGAAGACGCGGCGCCGGGGTTCCTCACCTACATTCCGTTGGCGTATCACCCGGATCACAACGAGTTGGGGGAGACGCTCGCGCGCACAGGCACAGCCACCACCGGCATGGATGATCTCAAGAACATCGCGGTGGGTCGGTTGTTTTTGGATAACATCTCTCATGTGAAAACGCATTGGCCGATGGTCACCCCGTTCCTGTCGCAAATCGCGCTGGATTTCGGGTGTGACGACGTTGAAGGGACGGTGGTCTACGAACGGGTGTACCACGAGGCCGGTGCCGAGACCCCGATGATGATGTCGTACGGCGAGTTGGTTCGGTTCATCATGGCGGCTGGACGGGACCCGGTGGAGCGCGACTCGCTCTACGAGACGGTGCGCACGTTTGAAAACGGTCAGATCCCGGAGGAGCCCGTTGCCCGCGGTAACGGCAAGGCAACACCGAAGCTGACGCAACTCGTTGGCACGGGACGAGTGTGATGCGCGTCGGACGCATTGGATACATCAACTGCTATCCGGTGTATAGCGCCATCGATCGAGGAGTGGTTGTGAGTCCCGGAACGACGTTCGTTACGGGAACACCCTCTGAGTTGAACAATCTCCTGGCGGCAGGCCAACTCGACGTTTCCGTCGTGTCCGCGGTGGAGTACGCCAGGAACGCAAGGGATTACCACCTGCTTCCCGATCTTGCGATATCCTGCGATGGTCCGGTCCGGAGCGTGGCGCTCTTCTCACGCCACGACGTGAGCCAGTTGGATGGTGCGACGGTGTTGGTGTCGGCTTCGTCTCGAACGTCTGTTCATCTCGTCGAACTGCTCTGCAAAGAATACTGGAATGTCGCGCCGCGACTGGTCGAAGCTCGCGCAGAACAACAAGACCTCGAAGCCTTGTCAAAGCTACCACACGATGCCGTGCTGGTGATTGGCGACGCCGCATTGCACCTCGCATCGCAACAATCGTATCCACATCGGTACGACCTCGGTGCTGTCTGGAAAGAGTGGACCGGTCTTCCCTTTGTGTTTGCCGTTTGGGCCGGTCGCCGAGACGCCGATCAAGGAAAGATCGCCGCGGTCCATCGGACACTATTGGAATCTCGCGATTGGGGATTGTCGCATCTCGATGAGCTGGCCGCCGACGCGTCCGGGGCTACGAACATCGGACTCGGTGAGTGCCGCGAATACCTCAGTGGTCTGGACTACGCATTGTCATACCGACACATCGAAGGCCTGACGAGTTTTTTTAGACGGCTCGCCGCGCACGGTGTCGTGCGTGACGGAACGTTGTCTTTTCTCTCCGTCGCGTGAGGGCAGCCACATGATCGATCGATCCACACCGGTGTTTCGCGAGTTCCTGGAACTGTACCAAACGGCACCCCTGTTGGAACTCGGCAGCTTGGCCGACCAGAAGCGCCAGGAGATCCATCCAGAGGGCGTGGTGACGTACATCGTCGATCGAAACATCAACTATACCAACGTATGCGTGGCCGACTGCAAGTTCTGCGCATTTTACCGACGGCCGAAACACGCGGAGGGTTATGTCCTGTCCTTCGAGGAGATCGGCAAGAAAATCGAAGAGACCAAAGTGTTGGGTGGCGTACAAATCCTCATCCAGGGCGGGCACAACCCGTACATACCGTTTGACTGGTACCTCGAATTGATGCGGTACATAAAAACGTGCCACCCAATCCATATTCATGGTTTCTCCCCCTCAGAGGTCGATTTCTTTGCGACGCGGTTTCGGATGCCTGTGGAAGAGGTCATTCAACAGCTAAAGGACGCGGGGCTTGATTCGATCCCCGGGGGTGGCGGCGAGATCCTCGTGCAAGAAATCCGCGATCGAGTTGCCAAGAAGAAGGTTGGCGCGGATCGCTGGCTGGAGATCATGGAGATTGCCCACAACATGGACATGAAGACGTCGGTAACGATGATGTACGGTCTGGGCGAAACCGACGCCGATCGCATCGAACATCTGCTGCGTGTACGGGAAGTGCAGGCCAGAAGCAACGGGTTCACGGCGTTCATTACGTGGCCACTCCAGCCGGACGGCACGGAGATGCAAGGAACGCCCAAGACCGATTCTGTCACCTACCTGCGCACGGTGGCGATCGCGCGACTGATCTTGGATAACGTGCCGAACCTCCAAGCGTCGTGGGTCACGATGGGGCTCAAAGTCGGACAGATTTCCCTTCGGTTCGGTTGTAACGATTTTGGGTCGCTCATGATCGAAGAAAATGTGGTGTCCGCTGCCGGCACGGCGCACTCGGCGACGATCGACGAGATGCGACGGTGTATCGTCGACGCGGGATTTGTTCCCGCGCAGCGAACGCAGAACTATTCGATTATCCGAGAAGAGGCGGGGGTGGGGGATTCGAGATTCTAGCAGGTTGCGGAAAAATTCATGGTGAGCCGCGTTTGTCCGGGTAACACGACGGTGTACCAGCGTGCGGTCCCCTATTACCGCCCCCGCGGTGCGGTCGGCGTGACGAATGCGGCCCACACTGCCCCATCAGGGGCTGCCTCCGGCCAGGGTCAGGGTGCGTATCCGCATCAGATTGTAGACCGCGGCCGTGAACGTAAACACCCACCCGACCCGCGGGGTCCCGCGATGTCGGAGTTTGCGTAACAACCCAATCGTCTTGCCCCACCCGTAGATCTCTTCCACTTTTTTGCGCTGCCGTTGACTGATCGCATAGCTGGGATGGCGCGTCGTCCGGCCATCCACCGCGCTCCGCAACCGCGTGCGGTGCACGTTCGGCGTGACGTGGGGCGTCCAGCCCAACGCCCGCAGCGTGTCGACAAACCCGCACCGATCATAACCCTTGTCCGCCCCCAACGTCCGTCGCCGGGCCGTCGGCGGTAAGCTCCCCACCATCGCCAGCGCACTCGCACACTCCGCCTCGTAGCCGGGCTGCGTCACGTCGGTCGCCACCACGAGCCCGTGCCGATTATCCATCAACACACTCGCCAAGTACGCCAATTGCGCGCCTTGCCCCCCACTCTTCCGCGTCAACCGCGCCTCCGGGTCCGTCCGCGACGCATGCGTCGCATTCGTCCGTTTCTCCTGGCGAAACGTCACGCTCGGATTCCCCGGATCATCGTCCGTTGGCGGGCGGGTGCCGGCCTTCGGCTGAAAACTCTTCTGACTCGCCCACGCGTCCAGCAAGGTCCCGTCGACGGTGAAATGCTCATTCGACAACAACGCCCGCCGCTCCGCCTCCTGTAACACTTCGGCCAGAAACGCATCCGCGATGCCCCCCTCGACCAGCCGCGTCCGATTCTTCGTAAAGACCGTCGGCACCCACACCGCGTCGTCCAGATTCAACCCCACAAACCATCGGTACAAGATGTTGTAATCGAGCTGCTCCATCAGCTGCCGCTCGCTCCGGATCGTATACACCACCTGCAGCAATAACGCGCGTAACAAATGTTCCGGGGGAATCGACGGCCGGCCCCGCCGCGCGTACAGCCGGTCCAACTGCGGCGAGAGCCGGGCTAACACCGGGTCCACCAGCGCCCGCAGGGCGCGCAACGGATGGTCGGAGGGCACCCGATCCTCCGCACTGATATAGCTGAACAGCGCCGACTGATTCGTCTTGTTCCCGCGCATCGTGGCACTCCCATCGAGGTCCCTCTACGATAAGAACTTCCGGCTCGCGATGCTATCGTCCATTACCCGACTTTTTGATGGTGAGCCGCGTTTGTCCGGGTAACACGACGGTGTACCAGCGTGCGGTCCCCTATTACCGCCCCCGCGGTGCGGTCGGCGTGACGAATGCGGCCCACACTGCCCCATCAGGGGCTGCCTCCGGCCAGGGTCAGGGTGCGTATCCGCATCAGATTGTAGACCGCGGCCGTGAACGTAAACACCCACCCGACCCGCGGGGTCCCGCGATGTCGGAGTTTGCGTAACAACCCAATCGTCTTGCCCCACCCGTAGATCTCTTCCACTTTTTTGCGCTGCCGTTGACTGATCGCATAGCTGGGATGGCGCGTCGTCCGGCCATCCACCGCGCTCCGCAACCGCGTGCGGTGCACGTTCGGCGTGACGTGGGGCGTCCAGCCCAACGCCCGCAGCGTGTCGACAAACCCGCACCGATCATAACCCTTGTCCGCCCCCAACGTCCGACGCCGGGCCGTCGGCGGTAAGCTCCCCACCATCGCCAGCGCACTCGCACACTCCGCCTCGTAGCCGGGCTGCGTCACGTCGGTCGCCACCACGAGCCCGTGCCGATTATCCATCAACACACTCGCCAAGTACGCCAATTGCGCGCCTTGCCCCCCACTCTTCCGCGTCAACCGCGCCTCCGGGTCCGTCCGCGACGCATGCGTCGCATTCGTCCGTTTCTCCTGGCGAAACGTCACGCTCGGATTCCCCGGATCATCGTCCGTTGGCGGGCGGGTGCCGGCCTTCGGCTGAAAACTCTTCTGACTCGCCCACGCGTCCAGCAAGGTCCCGTCGACGGTGAAATGCTCATTCGACAACAACGCCCGCCGCTCCGCCTCCTGTAACACTTCGGCCAGAAACGCATCCGCGATGCCCCCCTCGACCAGCCGCGTCCGATTCTTCGTAAAGACCGTCGGCACCCACACCGCGTCGTCCAGATTCAACCCCACAAACCATCGGTACAGGATGTTGTAATCGAGCTGCTCCATCAGCTGCCGCTCGCTCCGGATCGTATACACCACCTGCAGCAATAACGCGCGTAACAAATGTTCCGGGGGAATCGACGGCCGGCCCCGCCGCGCGTACAGCCGGTCCAACTGCGGCGAGAGCCGGGCTAACACCGGGTCCACCAGCGCCCGCAGGGCGCGCAACGGATGGTCGGAGGGCACCCGATCCTCCGCACTGATATAGCTGAACAGCGCCGACTGATTCGTCTTGTTCCCGCGCATCGTGGCACTCCCATCGAGGTCCCTCTACGATAGGAACTTCCGGCTCGCGATGCTATCGTCCATTACCCGACTTTTTCCGCAACCTGCTAGATTCGAGATTCGAGATTCTAGATTTTGGTGGGCCTCCCCGGTTTGGTGGACACCGAGTTAGTAGACGTCCATCATACTGTGGGAGGTTTGTTATGGTCAAGAAACGACGGCGGTATACGCGGGAGTTCAAGCTGGAAGCCGTCAGGCTGGCGTTAGAATCGGAGCGTCCGCTGGCGGAGGTCGCGCGGGAGTTGGGCATTGCCCCGAATGTGTTACACCGGTGGAAGCAGCAGCTGGAGACGCGGGATCCGGCGACGGCCTTCCCGGGGCATGGGAAGCGGGCGGGGCCGGAAGATGAAGTCTGGCAGCTGCGTCGGGAACTCGAGCAGGTGAAACAGGAGCGGGATTTCTTAAAAAAAGCGGCGGTGGATTCAGCAGGTCATTGCAACACCCTGTATTATTTCACCGATTTGGAGGGTGTTGTTCATGGCACGGTTAGGACGTCCTGGCCTTTCCGCGACCCAGAAGGCGGAGTTGTGGCGACGTTGGAAAAAGGGAGAGTCGCTGAGTGATATTGGTCGCGCGCTCGGCAAGCATGCGGGATCGGTGTTTGGTGTACTGAAGACAAACGGAGGTATATGCCCAGCGCGTCGGCGGCGCTCGCGCCTTGCGCTGACGATGGCCGAAAGAGAAGAGATCTCGCGTGGCCTCGCGGCGGATCGTCCCATGCGGCAGATTGCCGCAACGATTGGTCGATCGCCATCAACGGTGAGTCGCGAGATCGCGCGGCATGGCGGCTGGAACGGGTACCGTGCGGCCGATGCCGACACGGCGGCCTGGGAGCGGGCCCGTCGTCCCAAACGCTGTCGGCTGGCGCAGCACGTGCGACTGCAGCGGATCGTTGCCGAGAAACTGCGTCTTGATTGGTCGCCGGAGCAGATAGCGGGCTGGCTGCGGCGGACCTTTCCCCATGACGAGACCATGCGGGTGTCGCACGAGACCATTTATCGGAGTTTGTTTGTCCAGGCGCGTGGGGTCCTGAAACGCGAGTTGATCAAGCATCTGCGATCGCACCGCGTGATGCGGCACGCGAAGAACGCCACCACGAAAGGGCAACCTCGGGGCCAGATCATCGATGGCGTCTCCATCCGCGACCGCCCCGCATCGGTGGAAGACCGTGCAATCCCTGGGCATTGGGAAGGCGACCTGATCGCTGGTCGAAGAACACCCATATTGCCACACTCGTGGAACGCCAATCCCGATTTACCATGCTGGTCAAAGTGGATGGCAAGGACTCCGAAACCGTCGTATCAGCACTCAGCAAACACGTCAAGAAACTACCGTCCGAACTCCGGCGGTCCTTAACCTGGGATCGGGGCATGGAGCTGGCCCAACACAAGCGATTTACGGTCGCCACTAATTTGCGAGTCTACTTTTGTGATCCACAGAGCCCTTGGCAGCGCGGGACGAACGAAAACACGAACCGCTTATTGCGTCAGTATTTTCCGAAGGGTACTGATTTATCCGTTCACTCTCAGGCAGATCTCAATGCTGTAGCATTACGTCTAAATCAACGACCTAGAAAAACATTGAAGTTCTGTACGCCAGCAGATAAACTGCACTCGAATGTTGCGATGACTGATTGAACTCAAAGCAGCGTTCTTCGCGCGGGAGTCGCCGTGAAGTACGCGTGTATCGCGTCGCACCGGCGGCGGTTTCCGGTGACGATGATGTGTCGGGTGTTGGGGGTGAGTCGGTCGGGCTTTTATGCGGCCCAGACGCGCCCGCTCAGCCCCCGGACGCGGCAGGACCAGCGACTTCTGTTGGAGATTCGCACGATTCATCGCGCGAGCAAGCAACGCTATGGCAGCCCTCGGGTGCACGCGGAGCTGCACGGGCGGGGCGTGCCGTGTGGGAAGACCCGGGTGGAGCGCCTCATGCGCCGCGATGGCTTGCGCGCCAAGAAACGGCGCCGGTTCCGGGTGACCACGGAGTCGGACCATGCCTACGCGCCAGCGCCCAATGTCCTGGCCCGCCAGTTTGGCGTGGAGCGTCGGTGCGCCGCGCGGGTGTGGGCCGCAGATCTGACGTATCTCCCCACGCGGGAGGGGTGGCTGTATCTCGCGGTGATTCTGGATGTCGGCACCCGGCGGGTCGTGGGCTGGGCGGCGCAGTCCTCGTTACAGCACGATATCACGCTGGCGGCGCTCGACATGGCGCTGGCGCGCGAGGGCGGTGGGGGCGGCCTGCACCATTCGGATCGGGGCGTGCAATACGCGTGTCGCCCCTACCGCGATCGCTTGGCCGCGCATGGCATTGCGGTCAGCATGAGTCGGCGGGGCAACTGTTGGGATAACGCCGTCGTCGAGAGTTTCATGGCCACGCTGAAATGGGAATTAGTCGCCGACGCCAACTGGCTCACCCGACGCCACGCGGCCCGCTCGCTGTTTGAGTATCTCGAGCTTTGGTACAATCGGCAGCGTCGGCATTCGAGTCTCGGGTATCGGACACCGGTCGAGTACGCCGTGCTACTCGCCCAGACACAGCAGGCAGCGTAAACTGTATGTCCATCAAACCGGGGGAAGACCAATTCTTGCCGAGTTGAGGCGAACATGCAAAATCAAGAATCAAGAATCAAGAATCTCAAATCTCAAATCTTTCGCCCTCTTCCCCGAGTCTCGCCCCGACGTTACCTCTAACCGCGCGGCTCACACGCT
>CBDFJJ010000004.1:0-139812 GCA_965248285.1 Gemmatimonadales bacterium | reverse complement strand
TCATCGCGTCGACCTCCGCCGGGCCAAAGGGCCGCCGGCCTCCAGCTGATCCACCTTCGCGTACAGTAACTCGGTCTCCATCAGCAGCTCGCCGATCTTGGCCTGCAGCCGACGATGGTCTTCGTCCCGAGCATCCGGTGCGCGGCTCTTTAGGCCCGCCTGCCCCGCAGCCAGAAACTGAGCCCGCCAGTGCGACGCCCGCGCCGCCGTGATCCCCACCGCCCGCGACACCGACTCGAGATCCTCCCCGCGCAACAGACGCAGCACCACCTCACGCTTCCGCCCGGCCGAGAACCGACCCCCACGGCCGCGCCCGGCGGCCGCGCCGGTCGCCACCGATTCCTCAACGTGCTTCCTCATCTCGACACTCCTCCTGCGAGAACTCTCTCGCAATCAAGTGTCCAAGAAAACCCTAGGGCGCAGGACTTGGTAGCGGTTTTTTCGCAGATTTGTTTCAGCTTTTCGAACGAGAACAACGCCGATGCGTCTACCCCCTGCACGAAACGAAAGTCCACGAGTAAGTACCGAAGTGCGGGAGGTTTCGGTCTGACATGGTCGACGATTTGGCGCGCCGTACCGAAGAAGAGATATCCCTGGAGAACGAGTCCCAGCGACAGATCACCGTGGTCGCGCAGATACTCCACTTGCGTAATGCTGCGATGTACGTTGGAGTTGCTCGTCGCTCCTGCGAGGACATGCTTGATTGGAGAACTGCGACTGTAGTTGAACACGAACAACATCCCGGCAATAACTATGCCGAGTGCCACCCCTGTGATGAAGCCGTAGCCCACGATCAGAGCCAAGATGATCAGCAAGAGCACGTACTCGAAAAGCGGCAGCTTGCGGAACGCCACCACAACCCAATCGAACAACAAGCCAAACCCGAGGTAGAGCAAGAGGCCTGTGAGTACGGGGCGCGGGAGAAAGCCCATGACACCGGGAATGGCGAATGCCACGAAAAGACAGAGTACGCCGGTGGTGATCGGGGCCAACCGTGTCCGGGAGCCCGCGCGATAGTTGAGGAAACTTCTGCTGAACGAGATGTACCCCACCATGCCCCCTGCCAACCCCACAACGACATTGGCCATGCCGGAGGCCTTCAGTTCCTGCTCGAAATCGACGTCGTGTCCCGTCGCTGTGTCGAGACCGGTTGAGTTGAGCAGGATCGAGATGACCACGACAATCGTCATCGCAAGGAACGCTGGGCCTTGCGAGAACAGAACCGTCCAATCCACCACTGACCGGTCGACGTGAAAGAGCGTCTGGGGTGCGGCCCGCGAAAGTGGTTGGAGTAACAACTGCATGGAATCGGATCGCGCAGCGGCAATGCTTGTACCGGTAAGCGCTAGCATCACAAAGAAGGCGACGATGCCGCCGATCAGCACACCGGGAACTACTAGGGGGTGCTTGGTCCGGCGCGTCAACACGATCAGCAGCGCGGCCAGGACGATCGGGAACCCCCACGCCAGAGGCGACGCACCCGGCAACGCGGCGACAGCCTCAGCGCCGATCCCGTGTCCGGTCATAACGCGCGCCGCGCCATCCACGACGAGGTAGCCGGTACCGGCGAGAAAACCTCCCACCACCGGATAAGGGATGTAGCGGACGTAGCGCCCCGCTCGAGCCGCTCCCAGCAGGTAAAGGATCGCCCCGCAACCCGCCGCGCTCAGGAACAGCATCATCAGCAGTGTTGGAAGTGTGGCCGGTCCGGTTCCCATCTGAGCCGCCAGCGCGACCGCCATGACCGCGAGAACCGCCGTGGAGTTGGAGTCCGGTCCCGCCATTACGAACGGGAACGAGCTCCGCGCGGCAATTAAGATGCCTACGATGCCGCAAGTCAGCAGCGCGGCCGAGACGCCCGCTGATTCGTACACGGCCAGCGGGCCAGCGAAGATCATCGCGCCGTAGCTGGCTGCATACGACACCGTCACCAACGCGCCCAGCGCTCCGGCGCCGAGCTCGGGGACGTGCGGGCCGATGTTGAGCCGGCGTGGGGCGGAGAGATTGGGCACAGTGAATCTTGTGGTGGCGTCGGATCGGCGTCCAGGGTGGTCCACGAGGTCATTCACCCGAATACCGCAAGCCGCATCCATCGGCGAAAAGCTGCGCCGTTGTTACCACGGGTAACCCGCGGCCCGGCCAACTGACTGTCGCTGAAGCGACCAACTCCCGAAAACGTCGGTTTACCGACAGATCGCGGAGCGGCGGCTCGAGCCGTCGTCAATCTCGCGGCAGCACGCTATGTGGAGCCGTCAACGCCCCGCAAACTCCCGCACCACCTCGTACATCACCCGCGTCGCTCGCCGGACGTTCTCCACCGAGACCCTCTCGTTGTTGCCGTGAATCCCCGCCATATCCGAGATGGGGACGATCGTCGGGTCGTATCCGTAGCTCACGATGCCGAGGTCGCGAAAGAAATGGGAATCGGTGAACCCCGTCAGCACCGCGGGTAGGACCGGCGCGTTTGAGAAGTTCCGTTGGGTGACGCTTTCGATGATGCGGTAGAGCGGCGTGTCCGCGGACGAGACGGCGGGTGAGAACACCATTTGTTGCACGATCTCGACTGCCGGGTCGTTGATAACACCGGCAAGTAGGTTGACGAACGCGTCGGGATCCTGATCAGGCAACAGTCTGCAGTCGAGTTGGGCCTTGGCCTCGGGCGGCACTACGTTGATCTTGCTGCTCCCCTCGAGCATGGTGAGGGAACAGGTGTTCCGCGTGAGGGCGTGCAAAAAAGGATTCTCTATCTGCAGGCGGAGCAACAACTCGCGATCGTGGACGGTGGCTGCCATGTCCGCAAAGTGCTCCCGCCATGGGCCCGCTGCGTGCGGAGCCAACGCCTTGAAGTACGCATCCACGGACGGCACCATGCGGGCTTCGAAGCGATGATTCTGAATGTTGGACAGGGCGCGCACCAAGCGACTCACGGCGGATTCCACATTGGGAGCCGAACCGTGCCCCGGCTCGCCATGCGCGGTGAGCTCGAGCCACAACGGCACCTTTTGCGCGATCTCGACGTCGAACCTCACTCGATCGCCTTCCTGCTCGCCGCCGCCGCCTTCGTTGAGCAGGAAACCCACGTTGCTGAATAGCTCCGGCCGGTTCTCCGCCAACCACCCTGCACCAAAAAAGCCGCCGGCCTCCTCGTCGGCCGTGGCTATGAAGATGACGTCGCGCGCCAGCGGCACTCGCAATCGATGGAGCGCCAAAAACGCCTGGAGATGAAGGATCCCGAGCGTCTTGGTGTCGAGCGCCCCGCGACCGTAGACGTAACCGTCGCGGATGACGCCGGAGAGCGGATCCACGTCCCAGTAGCGCTCATCCGCCGGTACGACGTCCATGTGATGCAACAAGACGAGGGCGGGTTCGTCTCCCCCTTCCAATCGCGCCCAGATGTTGCCCCGTCCCGGCGCCGATTCAGCCGACTCATAGGCGATGCCTTCCCGCCGCAAGATATTGGCGAAGAACTCGACGCCCCGGGACTCGTTTCCCGGAGGGTTGATGGTGTTCACGCGAAGGTACTCTTACAGACGTTGGACGGCTTCGTCTCCCAGCCGCTGCAGTTGGGCCTCGTCCTGCGCCCACGCCGTCTCTCCGCCCACCAAGGCCGCGAATACCAAGAATGCCGCGGTGCGCCCACTGGTCATGGCTCCTCCGTCTGTTTTCCTCGGCCGAGCCCGCGCCGTAGCGCAAGCACTTCGTCCATTTTCTGTTTGCGAATTACAACAGGAAGCAAACCCCGCAGGGCTTCCACCACAAGATCTCCCGCAGCCACCCCACCAATCTTGCCACGGGACACATGCGCTCACTGGTGGACCAGGAACCCAAACGAGTTGAGAGACCTCGCCTAGACAACCTGCGGGGGGCCGGCGTGCGTGGGGCACCCGGAATGCCTACGGGTATAGTAATGGCGGCAACAACCGTCTGAACAGACCTTTCACGTCCTCACGTCCTCACGTCCTCACGTCTCACGTCTCACGTCTCACGTCTCACGTCTCACGTCCCCACGTCCCCACGTCCCCACGTATCCGGGTCAGCACTCCTCTTCCCACGCCACGGGATGTTCCTCTCCACAGCAGGGGCATTCGAGCTTTTCCGGGTGTCCGATGAGACGGACGCGGCATCGGGATTGAGGGCAAACGGCGTACGTGTTCCCGAGATCGGTGGGAGTCCCGAGCGCCGGATTGGGGTCGGTGGGTGAGCGGACCACCACGGCGAATTGATCCGGTAGAGATTCCCGCAGCTCCAGAATATTGGCGGGAACCGCCAACCGCCACGGGCCGATATCGATCACGTACAAGGTACGGTTGCCGGCAGGCTCGGGCGACGGCTTCGGGCGGATTCGATCCACGACTGGATACCACGCCCCGCGCCGCGATACCGGGGGAACGAGCTCAGGCCAGCTCTGGAAAGCCGAGGAGTCGGACGAATTCAGTCGAGCCCAGCCGATCACGTCAGTCATCAAGGGTCTCCATTTCAGCTACGATTCTGAGGGCACCGTGCACCCCGTGGGCCGTGGATGGCTGACCCGCGGGAGTTTCCCAAATTGGGGTCCGATCCCTTCGAATGCTGTGATGTGGCTGACAATACCGGTTCCGCGTTCTTCCGCACCTGGTCTGCGGATCTCCGCGGCGCGGCCCTACCGTAACACCTCCGCCAGCAGCACCGGATCGACGTTCCCGCCACTCAAGACGAGCGCCGTGTCTCCGTGATGGTCATCCAGCTTTCCGTGTAACAGGGCTGCGAGCGCAACGGCCCCACCACCCTCCAAAATCACGTGGTATTCCGACGCCGCATATCGCATTGCCGCTCGGATCTCTTTCTCGGACACGAGCACGTGCTCGTCGACGAGGTCGCGTACCAAGCCAAACGAATACTCGTTCTCCAACCCGATACCACCGGCCAGCGCGTTCGCGATCGTCTGCTCTTCCGGGAGCGCCTGTGGCGATCCGGCCTCGAGGCTCTTGTACATGACGCAGGCATTCTCGGCGGATATCCCAACGACGCTCGTGGCCGAACGTCTCTGCTTGATCGCCGCAGCAATGCCGGCGATGAGCCCTCCGCCGGACAGAGGAACAACCACCGTATCCAACGCGCCCACCTGATCCATCAATTCGAGACCGATGGTCCCCTGCCCAGCGATGACCTCCGGATCGTCGAACGCGTGCACGTACACCAATTCGCGCTCTTGCTGAATCACGAATGACCGTGCTTCGGCCTCGTCGTAAGTCGTACCCTCCACGACGACCTCCACTCCATGACTCTTGATCGCGTCGAGCTTCACTGGATCGACCCATTCGGGCACGCAAACCGTCGCGGCAACACCAAACGCCTCGGCAACGTAGGCGACCGCCCGGCCGTGGTTCCCGCTCGAGCATGTAACGATTCCTCGCTTACGAGCATCTTGATCGAGAAAGGCGATTTTGTTGGCGGCGCCCCTGACCTTGAAAGAACCCGTCACCTGAAGGTTCTCGAGCTTGAGCCATACCTGGCCGCCCTTCCGGCGCGTGGCCTTGACCGCAACAACCGGCGTCTTTCGGACAATCGCGGCGATGCGCTGAGCGGCGGCCGCTACGTCGATTTCGTCGATCTTCATACCGCTACAATAACGAAGCGGTGAACGACGAACCACCACAACGATTGAATCTGCAGTTCATGGTGTTGACGCTGGGTTGATGGCGTCTCAATAACGTGAGCCCGTTTCCTTCGGGGAACGGGTTACGCAAGTCCGGCGAGCCCGACACAGAACATTTCACTTTCACTTCGCTGGAGCATAGATCATGAAACAAACCGTCATTGTGTTGGCGACCCTCGGCGCGTTGGCTCTCGGAACCGCGCCAAGTGGACACGCAAGTGCGGACATAGATTCGCCCGTGGCTACCGTACAGGCCTCCATTCCAACCGCCTCCCTGGCCTGGGCTGTCAGCAAGTGGAGCCCCACGGCGGGCTGGCTGTCCGGCGTGTTCGTGCCGCGTACCATCTTGACTAGTTGGAGGATCGGATCGCAAATCGGAGGGGTGGCTGCGGGCATCGCTGGCGCCCTCGTTGGAGGCGCGGCGGGAGCGTTCTGACCCGTGGTGTTGATGCTCGGTTGATAGCGCCTCAATAGTGTGATCTCGTTCCCTTCGGGGACGGGTTACGCACATCCGGCGAAACAAACATCTAGGCTCACAATCTTCGCTGGGGAAAAAATCATGAAACGCATGTTTTCACTATTGATAATCTGTGGCCTGCTTACCGGATCGGCGGTTCAGATTCGGGACGTTGGTCCAGACCACGTTAGTTCACTTTCATCCGTAACTCCGGTTGCGGCCGAGATTGGCTGGGCGGTGAGCAAATGGAACGTGCCGGCCGGCTGGATTGCCGCAGGCGCGGCCTCCGGCTTTTGGGGAACACTCGGTTGGAAGCTCGGCGCCGAAATCGGCGGGTTGTTTGGCGGCCTTGCCGGTGTCGTTGTGGGCGGGGCATTGGGCGGATTCTAGCAGGTTGCGGAAAAATTGATGGTGAGCCGCGTTTGTCCGGGTAACACGACGGTGTACCAGCGTGCGGTCCCCTATTACCGCCCCCGCGGTGCGGTCGGCGTGACGAATGCGGCCCACACTGCCCCATCAGGGGCTGCCTCCGGCCAGGGTCAGGGTGCGTATCCGCATCAGATTGTAGACCGCGGCCGTGAACGTAAACACCCACCCGACCCGCGGGGTCCCGCGATGTCGGAGTTTGCGTAACAACCCAATCGTCTTGCCCCACCCGTAGATCTCTTCCACTTTTTTGCGCTGCCGTTGACTGATCGCATAGCTGGGATGGCGCGTCGTCCGGCCATCCACCGCGCTCCGCAACCGCGTGCGGTGCACGTTCGGCGTGACGTGGGGCGTCCAGCCCAACGCCCGCAGCGTGTCGACAAACCCGCACCGATCATAACCCTTGTCCGCCCCCAACGTCCGACGCCGGGCCGTCGGCGGTAAGCTCCCCACCATCGCCAGCGCACTCGCACACTCCGCCTCGTAGCCGGGCTGCGTCACGTCGGTCGCCACCACGAGCCCGTGCCGATTATCCATCAACACACTCGCCAAGTACGCCAATTGCGCGCCTTGCCCCCCACTCTTCCGCGTCAACCGCGCCTCCGGGTCCGTCCGCGACGCATGCGTCGCATTCGTCCGTTTCTCCTGGCGAAACGTCACGCTCGGATTCCCCGGATCATCGTCCGTTGGCGGGCGGGTGCCGGCCTTCGGCTGAAAACTCTTCTGACTCGCCCACGCGTCCAGCAAGGTCCCGTCGACGGTGAAATGCTCATTCGACAACAACGCCCGCCGCTCCGCCTCCTGTAACACTTCGGCCAGAAACGCATCCGCGATGCCCCCCTCGACCAGCCGCGTCCGATTCTTCGTAAAGACCGTCGGCACCCACACCGCGTCGTCCAGATTCAACCCCACAAACCATCGGTACAGGATGTTGTAATCGAGCTGCTCCATCAGCTGCCGCTCGCTCCGGATCGTATACACCACCTGCAGCAATAACGCGCGTAACAAATGTTCCGGGGGAATCGACGGCCGGCCCCGCCGCGCGTACAGCCGGTCCAACTGCGGCGAGAGCCGGGCTAACACCGGGTCCACCAGCGCCCGCAGGGCGCGCAACGGATGGTCGGAGGGCACCCGATCCTCCGCACTGATATAGCTGAACAGCGCCGACTGATTCGTCTTGTTCCCGCGCATCGTGGCACTCCCATCGAGGTCCCTCTACGATAAGAACTTCCGGCTCGCGATGCTATCGTCCATTACCCGACTTTTTCCGCAACCTGCTAGGTGCCTTGACCAACGTTGTTATGCATTACGTCTGTTGATCGAACTTTTTGCAGAGCCGGATAATGGTCGTCTTGACCGTCGTTAGCGTGACCGTGATGGCGGTGGCGGGACTCGCTCTCGCCGTCGCCCGCTCACGCTACCCCACAACGCCGAATCTCGGCAAGACCGCACGTCGAATGCGCGACTCCCTGGCGCTGGGACTCGCGCTTCTCATCGTCTCGTCAGCCGGACTCTTGTTGGGAAGCGCGGTTCTCGCGCTACCAGATGTGTTACCCAACCCATCACCACTGCTCCAGGGCGCGGTGATCGGAATCGTATTTCTGCTCTTTAGCGCAATCATGGGCAGCCTTGCCGTCCTATTCAAATGGGCGACACGACGCCGGCTCCAATTCAACGCGCCAGGTTTCGTGCTACGAAACGCCGCGGTGACCATTCTGGTTTTCCTGGGAGCAGGGCTCGGCGTCGTCGCCCTAGCCACCTTTGTTCCGCACTCGATCGGTTCCTGGATCGGGTTAACCGTGCTATTAGCCGCTTTTCCCCTGTTTGAAATGACGGTCAAACCGAGGCTGCTCTTTCCGAAGTCTGTCGAAACGGACCACCTCAGCCACGACCTGGACGCGATCAAACAATGGATAAGCCAAAACGCCCCGGCCCGACTCGGTCGGATTCGGATGGCGGTCATCCCCGGAGACCTAATCAACGCGTTTGCCACGGGGGCGGCATGGCCGGGGCGGTGGATCTTACTTGGTGGCGGACTCGTCCGGCACATGAATGCGTCTCAACTCCGGTCGGTGGTTGCCCATGAGCTTGCGCACCAAATTCGTCGCGATGTGCCCAAGTTGATCGCACTTGCGGTAGTAACTGGTATCAGTTACGTCGTCATCCTCAGACTCGGTATCATCCCGTTATACAATGCCGGCCGGTATATCGTCGCGTCAATACTGGGTGGTATTGCGGGGGGTATTCTGCTCGGTTTGACCCCGGGCCTCGTCACGCAACGTATCGAGCTGGCCACCGACCGACTCGGCGCCAAGCTCACCGGAGACCCGGAAGCGGCATGTTCGGCCCTGACGCTCCTGGCAACCCTCAGTCGCCAGTCGATCGATCAAGGAAGCCTCACCCACCCACCAATCAGCAAACGCATCGAGGCCATCCGTGCCACCTCAGATGTCATCCGTGTCACCAAGTGAGTCATCCGTGTCACCTCGGAAGTCATCCGTGCCACCAAGAAGTGAATTGACGATCGCGCTGGCAATCGTCGTCGCGGCGTTCGGATTGGGTTGGGGCATCGTCGCAACGCTCTCTGGTCCGGCAGATTCGACGCCCCCCCTCCCCCTCCGCCCCGCGTCCTCCGTTGAATCGAGCCCGCCGCCGGCCGAGATACCTGCCCCCGGACCCCTCTTCGCCATGATTGCCGGCCGTAACCTGACTGTGGTCGCTTTGCTCGTGAGCGGACTGTTCACGTTCGGGTTCATGTCGGCTTCGGTGCTCGCGTATAACGGCTTCGCCCTCGGCGGACTCGTGCGGAACAGCCTGGCGATGGGTATGGAACCGATCGTTCTCGCGGGATTGATCTTGCCACACGGGGTTCTCGAGCTGACGGCATTCGTGCTCGCGGGGGCGATTGGGTTGAGAGGTTGGTCGTTGGGGCGCCATGCCATGCGCTCGGGCCGCTGGGAATTCGTGGGCGTGAGAACAACGGTTACCGTGAGTGTTGCGGCGGTCATGGTGGCCGCAGTGATCGAAGCCACCATCACCCGTCATATTCTCCTCAGCGCGGCATCGAGATGAAGACGGCCCGTGGCCGGTTGTCGCTTGCCATCAGCGCTTGGGCCGCGGCCTCCGGAGTCTTTGGGGTGGTCTCGGCCGAGTACTTGCTTGCCGGACTGGGAGCAGAGCCGTCCGTACAGTCGATAGCCCGCGGGGTGGCCTACTTCACGACGGCCTTCACGCTGGTGGGCATGGTGGGAGTTGCGCTGGGATTCGGCGCCCTCACATGGTTGACGCTGCGTTGGATCGGTGTGAGCACTCGGTTCGCAACAATCGTGGATGCGCTGTGGCCCGTATTCGCCATCCTCGCGGTCTACTCCGTGGTCGCCACGATGCTCATTGGGTTCGCGCCGACCCCCACGGCGCCGGCCGACGCACTCGCGGAATGGGACACCTACCAACAGAATCTCTCGGCGCAATACCCGCTGTCCTTGGTCGCGCGCATGCGCCCAGCCGCCATATTAGCCGCCACGATCGGCTTACTCGTTTTCGTCAGGCGGGCCGTCCGGTGCTCGTGGGCCGACGCCGCGATCGGGGTCGGAGGCGGCGTGGCCGTCATGGGTGGCGCAACGTTACTCGTCCGACTGTTAAACGGATGAACCGAGCAAGTCCAACGCAACCGCACTCACAATCCGCACCTACTGCCTTAGATCACATTCCCTAGTTCCTGCTCCCCGCTCCCCCCTGGCATCTCAAAGTTTTTGTATCAACTTCATGGCTCACATGTCCGCCGAGGGGCTGTGCACGGAGAACCGGCCTTCAAACGCCACTTCCTACCCCTCGACCCCCAGCACGGAGTGTCAGTTGAGTTCTCCTGATTCCTCGGGTGAAATCGTCTTTCGCAACTTCGCTAGTCCCGCCGATTACGAACAAGGCGCCGTCCTACAAATGGACACATGGGGGTCCGATTTTACGCAGTGCGTACCGGCATCCATCCTGCAGATTAGCCAGAAGATGGGGGGGGTAACAGCCGGGGCGTTCGACAAAGACGACCATCTGGTCGGTTTCATCTATGGTCTCAGCGGACTCCTCGAGGGCCGGCCCGCTCATTGGTCACACATGCTCGCGACACGTCCGGAATACCGCGGAACCGGCATTGGAAGGAAGCTCAAGACGATGCAGCGAGATCAGCTTCTCGCAGCGGGCATCGATGTAGTGTACTGGACCTTTGATCCTTTGATTGCCGGAAACGCCCACTTCAACATCAACCTCCTCGGGGTCCGACCCCTCAAGTACGTCGCCGACATGTACGGCAACGATACTGGAAGCGAACTACACAGTGGGCTCGGCACGGATCGACTCATCGTTGAATGGAACATCTCTGATACGCGGGTGGCTGACATCCTTCGAGGCGAGCCCGTCACGACCGACCCGCCGGCCGGAAGTGAAGCCGTCACCGACGTGGAGGTGTCGGATGCTGCGACGGACGCGGCGTTTCCGACGCCACCGTTGGTGCGCGTCGCGATCCCGCTCGATATCCACAGCGTCAAGCAAACCAGCCGCGAACGCGCGCTGACTTGGCGCGCCGTCTCGCGCCAGGCATTACTATTCTATATGGAACACGGATACGACATCGCCGGCTTCCAACGCGACGAGACCACGGATCGGGGTTACTATTACCTCTCCACCAAACCTCAACCGGACGACCCAGTGTGACCGTAACCATCAGAACGTTGAACCTACACGAAATTCGGCTGCCGCTGCGCGAGCCGTTTACGATCTCATCCGGCACGGTAAGCACACGTCGGATTCTGCTACTCGAACTGACGAGCATGGAGGGAGCCACGGCCTGGGCGGAGTGCGTGGCCGGTGCGACGCCTAACTACTCACCGGAGACGATCGACACGTGTGCCCTCGCGATCCGGGAATGGATTGCCCCCCGAGTGTTGGGGCGCACCTTTGATCACCCCAACGACGTGAACCCGGAACTGGAACGCGATTTTCGCGGAAACAAGATGGCGAAGGCCGCCGTCGAAATGGGCGTTTGGGCGTTGTCCGCTATCCATGACGGAGTGAGTCTCGCCGAACTGCTTGGTGGTCAACGCGAAGAAATCGACACTGGCATTTCACTCGGCATTGAGCCGACGCCGGCCGATCTCGTGAAACGAGTTCAGGCGGCGTTTGGCGAAGGCTATCGCAAAGTCAAGATCAAGATCAAACCCGGATCCGACATCGAATTTCTGCAAGCCGCCCGTGACGCCGTCGGTAATGACGCCGAACTCATGGCGGACGCCAACAACGCGTACACTTCGGCCGATTTCGATCATCTCGAGTCGTTCGACGAGTTGAACCTGATGATGATCGAGCAGCCTCTGGCCTGGGACGACGTCGTGCAACACGCCGAGTTGCAAAAACGTCTGCGGACGCCGATATGCCTCGACGAGTCGATCACCGGCTGCGACCGTGCCGCAGACATGATCGCACTTGACAGTGGCCGCATCGTAAACATCAAACCAGCCCGTGTGGGCGGTTTCTCGGAGTCAATCCGTATCCACGACCTGTGCGCCAAGCATGGTATACCCGTTTGGTGCGGCGGCATGCTCGAGAGCGGTGTAGGCCGTTCTTACAACGTCGCTCTCGCCTCGCTACCGAACTTCACGCTTCCCGGAGATCTGAGTCCCAGCGCCCGGTATTGGGAGCGGGACATCGTCACCCCCGAGTGGACGATGAACCGTGAGGGTCGCGTCACTGTCCCCCGGTCCGAACCGGGGATCGGCGTGACGGTCGATGTCGACCGGATCGCGGACGTGACAGTACGCCAAGAAACCATCGGTGAATCACCGTGAGTACGGCAACCACCAAGCTCGACGACGTGTTCTCCACGTCGGTCCGCAAGCAGCTGCTCGAGCTTCGTCACGACCTGCATCGCCACCCGGAGCTTTCGTTTCAAGAAGAGCGGACCTCGACAACGTTATACGAACATCTGGAGCGCCTCGAGCCCAAAGCGCTGGACCGCGTCGCCGATACGGGGGTCGTCGCCCGGATCAAGGGTCGCGATCCCACTGCACCGGTCGTTGCGGTGCGTGGTGACATCGACGCGCTCCCGATCCTAGAGGATACGGGCCTCGAATACACGTCCGTGAATTCCGGCGTCATGCACGCGTGCGGGCACGATGTCCACGCCACATGGGCGGTCGGAGCCGCACATTTGCTCAGCCAGCAACCTGCTGCCGGCGATGTGCTCATCGTCTTACAGCCTGCCGAGGAAACAGGACGGGGCGCCAACAAGATCTTGGAGAGTCGAGCACTCGACGAAGTGAGTGCGATCTTCGGCGGCCACGTCGATCGCCGCTTTGCCGTCGGTGAGGTGGTTGCCGACGTCGGACCGCTCGCCGCATCGGCAGACCTGTTTTCCATTGAGTTGGTAGGCAGTGGAGCACACGGTGCACGTCCGCAGGAGGGTATCGATCCAATAGTGGGAATGGCCTCACTGATTTCCGAACTCCAAACCATCGTTGCGCGGCGCGTCGATCCAGGCACGGCGGCCGTCGTCACGGTGGGAGTCGTCCAGGCGGGTACAGCCCCGAATGTGATCCCCGGAACGGCATCGCTTTCCGGAACCCTACGCGCGGTGGAACCGGAGACGCGAGCCATACTGCACGACGAGCTTCGAACGATTGCGGAGCACACGGCTGCGGCCCATCACTTGAAGGTCGCCGTTGACATCAGTCACGGCACACCGCCCATCGTAAATCCCGAAGAGCCCATCGACTGGGCTCGGCGTGCGGTCACCTCTCTTTTGGGCGAGCAGGCGTTGAAATCCCTTAGCACGCTGAACATGGGCGGTGAAGACTTTGCCTTCTACATGCAGAAGCTCCCCGGTTGCTTCCTCCGCATCGGCGCCCGGGAAAATGGCGGCGACGTGATCCCCGGGCACAACCCGAAATTCTACGCCGCCGACGAAAGCATCTTCGTCGGTGCCGCCGTCCTCGCGGAAACGGCACGCATCGCATCTGAAGCGCTTCGCTAATCCAGCCACAGCTGTTGGGGATCGAGGGGCATCGAGGGCATCAGGAGGGATCGAAGGGCATCAAGGGGCATCAGTAACGGGATTTGGGTCGGGTGAGGGGGCCCGTCTGCCCGTTGCCCGTCTATAGCATCACCGCACCCAGCAACACTACCAGTGCCACCGGCACGATCCGCACAAGCTCCGGGCGAACACCATCCCACACATCGCGCACCGAACGACAGGCCTCAAACTCGGCCGTCTCGAGTATTGGGTGTTGGAGATACCAGCGTTTACGAGAAAGTGGCCAGAACAGCGGAACGCCGTACCCGCGCGCGGCTGTCCGTGGGCCTGTCGTGACGACGTCGAGGAACGGATGGGAAAGGAGCGCTGCCGCCCATGCCCCAAGAACCCCCGATCCAATCGATGAGATGCCCGCGACGACAAACCATGTTGCCGCACCTACCGCACTCAAAAGCAACACCGAGTGCGAAAAGCTCCGGTGAAACCGGGGGCCCTTAAGGCCAAACAGCGCGAGGCCCAAATCGAGATCGGGAACCCCCGACGCGATGAAGGCACCGACCCACAGCGCCGGCGTTCCGGGCACCTCGGTCACCCTGGCGACCACTGCGGCGGCGGCGATCCCGACCACCGCGTGTCCGATCGGCGACGCCATCTAGGTCTCCTCCAAGTGCCGTACTCGCTTCATCGGATCGCTACGCAGAATCACACAACCATCCGACGAGACCTGCCAAGTCGTCTACCTCTGCGGTTGGTTGCTCGGGGCCCAACGGGTCGGTGTGTTCTCGGTTCACCCACACCACCGGCAGTCCCTGCGCGCTCGCCGGTATCACATCGTGAAAGAAGCTCCGCGCAGCGTGGAGCCAACGTCGATCACCGATTTCATCCTTCGCTGTGATAAAGTGCGCGTGTCCCGGTTTGTACGAGCGAACCCGTTCCGCCGTGACTATCAGATCGAACTCCACCGTGAAGTGCTCCAGCGTCTGGGCCAAGAGATCCTCATCGATGTTGGACAAGATGCCCAATTGGTACCCCGATTGCTTTAGACGCTCCAGCATCGGGTTGGTATCGGGAAACGGCGTCCACCTACCCAAACTATCCGCCAGAAAACCCGAACGGTTCGCATCGAGGTTCCAACCCAACGGCCGCGCGCACTGCTGCGCGACCTGCGACAACACTTCCCGATACGGAAGATACGACTCTCGCTCGACCGCCGGTTCCGCGTCGTGATAGGCGTGGAGAATTGCATCGGCTTCCAGGTCGACTCCGTCGGCCGCGGCCGCTTCCTGAAATGCTCGGACGATACCGGCGTTCCAATCAATCAGTGTCCCGTAGCAATCAAAGGTAATGATGTCGTACGTACGCATCTCAGATGCGCTCGGGCTCGGCAACCGTCCTCGCACTCACGGTATTCCCCGTGTTCAACGTGCCGGCCGGCTCCACCATCATTATCCACGCTTCTTCTTCCGCCACAGGGAGATGCTCGACGCCTTTCGGGACGACCATCAGCTCACCCTCGTCGAGCCACACGTCTTTGTCGCGGAACTTGAGGAGGAGGCGGCCCTTCACAACCAAGAACATCTCGTCTTCCTCGGGATGTTGGTGCCACTCAAACTCTCCGAGGAACTTGGCAAACTTCACGTCACAATCCTGAACTCGGGCGACGATCTTGGGACTCCAATGCTCGGAGATCATGCCGAACTTTTCGTCGATGTTGACCTTGTTCATCATTGCCTCCCGTTGTTACTCTGCAGGCCCCACCACCCGCTGCACCAGGCCACGACTCCGGATATTCGAAAGATAGCGTGCTTCTTTCCCGGTTTCATCCCCGAGGGTTAGGTTTCGTGAGACGTGAGACGTGAGACGTGAGACGTGAGACGTGAGACGTGAGACGGGAGACGGGAGACGGGAGACGTGAGACGTGAGACGTGAGACGTGAGACGGGAGACGGGAGACGGGAGACGGGAGACGGGAGACGGGACACGTGAGACGGGAGACGGGAGACGGGAGACGGTCCCACACTCCCCGGGGTTAGGGGTGGCCCACTCACGTCTCACGTCTCACGTCTCACTTCTCACTAGTCGAAAGGAAGCACCCCTTATGAAACCGCCGAACACTGAGATCGAACGCAAGTTCTTGGTTGTCGATGATTCGTGGCGCGGTGGGACTGAGGGTGTCCGGTATCGTCAGGGATACCTTGCTGCCTCTGAGACCGTGACGGTGCGCGTTCGGGTAGGCGGTGGCAAAGCGGTCATGACGGTGAAGGGACAGTCGGACTCGTCAGGGCTCAGCAGGACGGAATACGAATTTCCGCTTCCTGTTGCCGACGCCAAGGAGATGATCGATCGACTGTGCGAAGGCCGGATCGTCGAGAAGACGCGTTTTCGCATTCGGCATGACGGTTTTGTCTGGGAGGTCGACGAGTTCCACGGCACACACGAAGGTCTCGTGCTGGCTGAGATCGAGTTGGAATCAGAAGATCAAGTCTTCGACAAGCCCGCCTGGGCGGGCGAAGAGGTGACGGGAGATTACAGGTATTACAATGCGTGGTTGGCGGGAAATAGGTTGTAGGTTGTAGGGTGTAGGGGGCGTGTAGGAAATTTTGTGTGTGAGCCTCTCCATCAGTCAGTAATCTTGAAACGGTCGCCGAAAAGTATGGCGAACTGGCTTCGAGCTTTCGCCCATGATACCGGTGGGCGTTTCCACGTAGCTTCGATGTTTCGTAATACGAGCCAGATTAGCTTCGTAGCGGCTTGATCGCTAGGGAAGTGCCCGCGGGTGCGTACCGACTTGCGGACCTGGCTGTGTAGACTCTCGATCGCGTTGGTCGTGTAGATGATCTTCCGGATCTCAGGGGCGAATGCAAGAAACGGAATCACCTGCTCCCATTGCCGCCGCCAACTCTGCGCGACGGTCGGATACTTGCGACCCCAGGGGCCCTGCTCGAATTCCTCGAGTTGGTGAAGGGCCGCCTCCGCGGTGTCGGCGCGGTAGATCTGTTTGAGGGCTGCCGCTAGCGGTTTGCGCTCCTTCCACCCGGCAAACTGCAGGGAGTGGCGAATCAGGTGCACGATGCACGTCTGGACGCGAGCGTTGGGGAACACCGACTCGATGGCCTCCGGAAAGCCTCGGAGTCCGTCCACGACGGCTACCAGGATGTCCTGGGTGCCACGGGTGCGCAGCTCCGTCATGACCTTGAGCCAGAACTTCGCGCCCTCGGTCTGCTCGATCCACAGCCCCAGGATCTCCTTGTAGCCCGAACACCGAATGCCGATCGCCAGATAGACGGCCTTGTTGCGCACCGTCCCCTCGTCGCGGATCTTCACGCGCAGCGCGTCGAAATAGACAACGGCGTAGACGCTCTCCAGCGGCCGGCTCTGCCACGCCTTGACCTCGTCAAGTACCGAATCGGTGACCGCGGAGACCAGGTCGGGAGAAATCTCCAAGCCGTAGAGTTCCCGGACGTGAGCTTGGATGTCGCGCGTACTCATGCCGCGGGCGTACAACGCGATGATCTTCTCGTCGAAGCCGGGGAACCGACGTCGGTACTTCTCGATGAATTGGGGCGCAAACCGGCCATGACGGTCGCGGGGAATTGAAAGTTCGAGAGCGCTCGAGTCGGTCAGGACCGTCTTCTTGCTGTGGCCGTTACGGTGGTTCCCTCGAGCGTGCTCCTCCTCACCGCCCAGATGCACGTCCATCTCGGCGTCCAGAATCCGCTCAGCCAACGCCCGCTTCAGCTCGTCAACGAGCCCGTCTGATTCAAAGACCTTCTGGGGGTCGATGCCATCGAGCAGTTGGTCCACCAACTCCGGGGGGATCGACCGTTTGTGTCGCGCCATACGTGCCTCCAAAGTGCAGGTACATAGTATGGCTCACAAACACAAAATTCCTGATACTCCCGGTGTAGGGTGTAGTTGATTCCGCCCCTACACCCTACACCCTACACCCTAGTTTAAGAACTCGACTCGGTCGAATTCATCCCAGTCGAGCATGACCGACTTACCGTCATCGAGGCGGACGAAGATACCCTTGTTCTCGTCATTGACGTCGTTCGAGCCACGCAGCTCGAGCTGACGACCATCCAACAGCGTGACACGCGCGCTGGTGTAGGAGGCCCGCTCGATAGACGCGATCAGGCCGAACTCCACGTGGAATTCCAAGTCTCGAGAATCACCGTTGAGCGCCTCCCACGTCCACTGCTCGTCGTTGTCCCAGCGGATGGTGCCACTGAAGCTGTTCCCGTCTTCGGCAAACACCGTTCCCCGGAGACGACGTCCACCATCGAATTCATCGTACGACATGGACGGAGGCTCATGGAAACGCACGCTCCGGAACTCGCCCCATTTCACCTCGACCCGTCCCAATCCGGGATCGCTGATAAAGATGCCTCGGTTTTCGCTGTTGACGTCGTTGTTTCCACTCATTTTGACCTGCCGGCCATCCACCGTGGTGGCCAGCGCCTGGCTCGAACTGACGCGCTCGATAACGGCGATGTTGTCGAATGTGATCGCACGACCGCGACGACCATCCACGCCGTTCAGTTCGTCGGGTCCGAAGATTTCGTCCCGGTCCCACGTGATCCAGCCGGAGAACTCGGTGCCGCCCCCGCCCCCGCCCCCGCCCCGGGTGGTCAGAGTGCCGTAGAGCCGTTTGCCAAACGGCGACGCTCTCCGCGGCGCGGGCATGAACTCGATGTAATCGATATCGTTCCACTGTAGCTCGGCCATGCTGCGGCCTTCGTCCTGAACGATGACGTCGAGCCCCCGGCCCAAGTCGGAGGAGCTGCGGCTGAGCTCCTGTTCCTCGCCCGACTTCAACACCAGTAGACCGTGGCTGTTGTCCAGAACTTGGATCTGGCGGATATGTCCGTACCGGATGGCCGACGACGCCGAACTAGTCCAACGGGATTCGGTCTCCCACCCAACACGGATTCCCAGAACCCGCACGGCGCGCTGCTGTTCGTATTTCTGGCCGGACAGACGTTCAGCCTCCCGCATGAACCGGCGTGGCAACCGCTTGGTGGCATCGAGCTGGTCGGCCCAATGACCTTCGTTGTTGTCCCAACGAATGAAGCCTTGATACTCCGAGCCGTCCATGGCTACGACGCGACCGTACAGACGACCCCGATCGTTGGCCTGGCCGAACGCCGTTGGCACCACAGTAGCCGTTAGGCATGCTGCGATCGCTAAACGAACGAATGATCTCATTGCGATCTCCGGATGGAGCTTATCGTTGATTGTCGTAACCCCTACTACGGATTGGACTTGGTGATGTTCCACCGCTGCCGCCCTGCTCCCACTCCCCGCCCGGTAACCGGTAACCGGTAACCGGCAACCGAACCCCTGAAACCCTACACCTGTCGCCAGCCCACCACCTACCGCCCAAACACCACCACCGCCATGCGCTCCGGGTGCAGATATCTCCGTGCCGCACGGCGCACATCCTCGACCGATACCGATCGGACCCGACGCACATAACGGAACAGGTGCTGGAGCGTCCCGTACTTCATCAATTCCCTGGCAAAAGTCCGCGCCACCGCATGTCCATCTTCGAAACGCACCGCAAAGTCACCGTCGCTGAGCGCCCCTTTGGCAACGAACAACTCCTCCTCGGAGACCAACTCGGTTTGCATCCGTTCGATCTCGGCGAAGACGATGTCGATCAGCTCTCGAGCCAGCTCATGGCGACCGTACGTACGGAACGTGTAGGTGCCCGGACCCCGCACGTTAGGTTCCAGAAACCCGCCGGCGTCGTTCGTGACGTCGCGCATTTCGCGGAACAGGCGCGTATCAAAATGCCCACCGCCCAGAATGTAGTTCATCACCTGGAGTGCCGGGACGTCGCTTGGAGAAACCTGGGGCAACTCGTGGCCCAAGACGATCCACGTTTGGAGTTTGCCCGCACTGTATTCGTATGTTGCCCGTGGAGGCGTATCGATGTTGGAGCCGCTTCGCAGCGCCGGCGGGCGGCGGCGTTGCCAATCTGCGAACTGTTGGTCGATCTCACGGAGTATTCCATCTCGATCGAAATCGCCGGACACGGCCAAAACCAAGTTACCCGGGTTAAAGAAATTTTGATGATAGTCTTGCAAATCGTCGACGGTGATCTCGGCTGCGTCTACCGCGGTGATCTCATCGCTGTAACGGTGGCCGGCAAAGATGCGCCGGTTGAACAACTCCACCGCCCGCTCCAGCGAACCGTCTTCCACGATGGCGCCCGGCGGTGGTGTTGCGGACGAAACGCCGTTTTGCACGAACTCTTCGAGCAGGTCGCGTTCGATGCAGGGGGCTCGGAGTATACCCGCAAAAAGGCGCAAACCCCGTGACGCATCCTCGGAAGCGACATTGAGGGAAACCTCCGTGATGTCGGCGGTCATCGTGATCGAGAGTTGTCCGGCCATACGGTCCATCGCTTCGGCGAAACGGTTGGGCCCCATCCAGCATGGCCCACGCCGCATCGAGGCCACCATCGCTTCCGCGATGCCCCGCTTGTCGCCGTCACCTCTTCCGGCCCGGGTGAAGGCCGAAAAACGCACGATCGGCGCGCGCACCTCTGGAACGGCAAACCCCACCAAACCGTTTTCGAGAGTGAACTCGAATCGGGCTGTATCGGGGACTTGCATTTCCGGCGTGAACCCGATCTCTCGAGGTGGAGGCGCTTGCTGGGCAGCCGCCGGCCGTCCCACGCTCGCCAACACGATGGCCCCGATCGTCATGCGCGCCACCGGAGTGGTACCCAACCATCTACGGGTCATCGTGAGCCTCCAGAGGTTCCCTTGAACATCAGGTGCTCGAGAAAATGGGTTGCTCCGAGTGCTCCAGGAGTTTCGTTCAGCGCACCCATGTCGGTGAAAACCTTGGCAGCCACCCGATGATTCCCAGGACGCTCCGGCACCAACTGCCTCAAGCCGTTGGGGTATGCTTGCTCGCGAATCGCTAGCCCATACGACGATGATTGCTGGGCCGACGACGGGGTGGCCAGTGTTGGACGGCAAACGATTCGAACGGCAAAGCGCATGCGCAAATCCTCCCGGCGGGATGGGGAATGATAACGTTTTGAAAGGGTCAGGGGCAGCCGGGCCGTGGCCTCTGTCGAGATGACTGACAGACTTTACTTTCTCTGTGTAGATTGCCGTAGCACTTACCGGGAGTCACCATGAGCAAGGGTCGTGTGCTCGCCCTCATCGTCGCTATCGTGCTGTTGTTGGGCGGCCTCATCTACGGTACGCTTTCGTCGGTCCAGGCCGAGTGTGATCTGTGTGTGGAGTTCAACGGACAGCGACAGTGCCGAACCGGATCGGGCACCGATGAGACCGCAGCGAAATCCGCGGCCCAGCGAGCGGCGTGTGCGGTCATGGCCAGCGGAATGGCCGCCAGCATCCAGTGTGAGAATCAGCTGCCGTCAAACGTGCAGTGTAGGTAGCCCCTGCTCCCCGCTCTCCACCACTACCTATCCATCACCCCTCGTAACCTTTGTAGTAACGCTCCCACCTGCTCGATCTCGTCGCCGTAGGTCGCCCAGTCGCCGTTCCGCTGGGCGTCGAGGGCACGCTGATAGTGATCCTGCGCTTGGCGAATGAGATCTGCCATCGCCGGACTGACGGTGGCCCCTGTGGCCGCCGCCGCGGCGTCTGTGACAGGTAACTGAGGCTGCACCGGCCTGTCCTCGCCCCCCACCGTTCCGCCGAACAGACGCGAAAGGCCCTGTTCCAGCGTCTCTTCCATGACAACCCGGTTCTCGAAAGCTACGATCACCCGTTTCAGCTCTGGGATCTTACCTCCCACAGCCTGGAGATACAGCGCTTGGACAAAGAGGAGCGCTTCTTCAATCGGGATGACGAGCAGATTACCGCGAATGACCCCCGATCCCGCTTGGTCCCATAGTGTAATCTGCCTCGACACGTCGGTGTTCTGGTCGATCCGGTTCACGATCTGGGTGGGACCGAACACCAGGCTCTGCCGTGGGAAGCGATAGACCACGAGTTGCCCGTAGTGCTCCCCGTCGTTCCGCACCACCATCCACGCCGCGAGATTGTCTTTTCCGCGGGGCGTGTACGGCGTCATGATGATGAATTCCTCGTTTGCCTCGCCGGGCAGCTTCATCACGATGTGACGCAGGTAAGGATCGCGAGAACCTTCTCCACGGGTACCCGACGCCGAGGGGATCTGCCATTGATCTTCCTGCCCGTAGAACACCGTGGGGTCATCCATGTGGTACGTGGTGTACAGCTCTGTCTGCGCTCGGAAGAGATCGTCCGGATAGCGGATGTGCGCTCGGAGGTCGTCAGGCATGTCGTCCAGCGGGCGGAACAGATCGGGAAAGATCTTGGCGAAGGTTTGAATGATTGGGTCGTCGGGCTCTGCTATGTACGCGTCGATCGTTCCGTCATAGGCATCGAGCACCACCTTGATGCTATTGCGGAGATAGTTGACACCTCCGTGCGGTTGTGAGTACGGATATCTACGACCCCGGGTGTAACCATCCAAGAACCACTTCAGCCGCCCCTCGTCCGTCACGACCATATACGGGTCCCGGTCCCAACTCAGAAACGGCAGGGCTTTTTCAACGCGCTCACGAATGTTCCGGTGATAGAGAATTCGACTGTCGTTGTTGATGTCTTGCGACAAGAAGATCTTTGCCGAACCAAAACGAACCGCCAGCACCAACTTTCTGAATCTCGAGTTGACGCGGACGCCGCCCGCACCCTGGTAGACCGTGGTCGCCGAGGAGTCCCCAGACGGGTAGTCGAATTCTGCCTGTCCCGTGTTCACAAAAACGTAATCGTTGGACAGTTCACCGTAGTAGATCTCGGGCCGCGTCACCCCGATGGACACGTTCGACGCGGGCGGAAGATCTTGTATGAAAAGCGTCGGCAGTCCTTCCAACGTCACCTGGTTCACCGGACTCAGCGTGAGCCCCATCCCGTGGGTGAACTGCAGATGCTCGTTGATGAAGGTCCGGTTGGGCAGCGAAGCGCTATTGAGCTCCCTTGGCGACAGTAGAACCTGCCGCAACTCGCCGTCGATCATGTACCGATCGTCATCGACGGAGACGAAGTCGTAGTAGGTACGAATCTCCTGAAGTTGACCAAAGGTCTGCAGCAACGGACCACGATCCCACAGTCGGATGTTCCTGATCGTGCCGCCGTTCGCACGGATGTCGTCGAGCGTCAGGCCGGCCTCGCCGCTCATCGCCCGTATCTCGACCGCATCGAGATCCCATGCCGCTCGCGTCGCCTCGATATGGCGAACCATGTACGGCGTCTCTCTGACCAGTTCGTTGGGGACAACGATGAATTGCTGTATCGCTGCCGGGTAGGCACCTCCCACGACCCCAGTCACCAAATACAACACCACCGCGACGGCAAGGAAACGCGGAAGCCGATGACCGCGAACTCCCCATCCAATCAACCCCGCGCCGATTACCGACGCAACGGCGGAGGCGCGAATGAACGGGACACGTGCCGTGATATCGGTATAGGCAGCACCATGAATCGGCCCACTATCCGAAAACAGCACGCCCGGCAGTCGGACCCAGAACAGGCTCACCGCCGTGGCCAAAAACAGCACCGCCAGCAGCGCACCGAGATGGCGTTCGGCCGACGGTTCGATCGCAATGCGCCGGCGACGGATCACGATATCGCCGCGCACCAGATACAAAGGGCTCACCATCAACAACGTCAGCACCGTCAAGAACAAGACTAAACCCGTGGCAGCCGAAATGGCGGGAAGCGTGAAGAAGTAGTAACTGACGTCCTTCCCAAAGGCTGGATCGCTCACACCGAACGCCGTCCGGTTCAGGAACTGAAGCAACACCATCCATTGGCTCGACGCCGACACCCCCACGACAAAAGCGAGGAAACCTGAAACCGGCAACGCCAAGAGACGGAGCAACCGCGTGATATCGACCTTCGGCGTCTTGGAGTTGATGTTCACGACCAGCGGATCCGGGACCACGCCGCGCTGAGAAAAACGGAGGTTGGCGTAGAAAAACCCGAAAGCCAGCACCGCCGTACCCACGCCCAGCAGGGCCTTCGTCCCAAGCGTCGTGAGGAAGATCGACTGGAATCCCACGGCGCTGAACCAGTACCAGTCGGAAAGCAGCCTGATGCCTGCCGGAATGCTGGTCAGCACCAGCACAACCAACACGATGAGCACCACCGCGACGACTGGTCCCCGCTTGATCGAAGGCAAACCCTCGTTGGTAGTCATGCTATCGCCCCAGGGTTCTTGGACAGTGATTTGAATGTAATCATTTCTACGCAGCCGCGTCCAGGCCGACGAAGTCGCGTCGCACTTGAGCCGGGCTGCGATAGTCGTACTTCTCCAGCATCCACTGCTCGTTGTACGTCCGCTTGAACTCGAGCAAGGCCAGGCGGAGCTCCTCGATCGTCTCGAAGCTCCGTACCCACAAGACGTTTTCCTTCAGCGTGCGGATGAAGCGCTCAGCGACACCGTTGCCTTCGGGCTCCCGCACGAAGCTCGGAGAGCTTTCGATGCCGAAGAACGCGACCTCCTGTTGGAAATCGTCGGCCAAATAGTTCGACCCGTGGTCGTGACGCAGCCGCAGCCCGCGGGCCACGCCTTCGCCGATGCCCCCGAAGCGTTCCCGGATGCCCTGGCGAATCGGCTCCAGGGCCTCGAAGCGGTTCCCGCGCTTGGCGGCATGGAGCCCGATGCACTCGGTCGCGCAGTGATCGACGGCCACGAAGACGAAGGCTGCCCCCTCGGCGACGGTCACGGTGGCCGTCATGTCCGTGCCCCACATCACGTCGGGCGCCTCGGTGGTGATGGTCCCGTCGTGCGCCTTTGGCCCGTGCGCGTGGCCCGCGCGCTGCGGGGCCTGGAGGCCGGACTCCCGCATCAACCGCCGCACCCGTTCCTGCGAGGTCCGAATCCCGTCGACCCGCAGCTTCGCCCAGGCCTTCCGGTACCCCTCGCCATGAAACGGCGAGGCTTCGAGCACCCGGCGAATGTGGGCCACCAGGACGTCGTCCGGGGCAGCGCCGATCGGCCCGCGGCGACGACACGGCGCAGGGGACCGTGTCGCCTGCCGCCGCGCATACACACTGGAGCGGGCGCGGTGCCACACGCGGCAGACCCGCTGCACGCCATACGCCCGACGGGTGGAGATCGACTGGGCGCCACTCATCGCGTCGACCTCCGCCGGGCCAAAGGGCCGCCGGCCTCCAGCTGATCCACCTTCGCGTACAGTAACTCGGTCTCCATCAGCAGCTCGCCGATCTTGGCCTGCAGCCGACGATGGTCTTCGTCCCGAGCATCCGGTGCGCGGCTCTTTAGGCCCGCCTGCCCCGCAGCCAGAAACTGAGCCCGCCAGTGCGACGCCCGCGCCGCCGTGATCCCCACCGCCCGCGACACCGACTCGAGATCCTCCCCGCGCAACAGACGCAGCACCACCTCACGCTTCCGCCCGGCCGAGAACCGACCCCCACGGCCGCGCCCGGCGGCCGCGCCGGTCGCCACCGATTCCTCAACGTGCTTCCTCATCTCGACACTCCTCCTGCGAGAACTCTCTCGCAATCAAGTGTCCAAGAAAACCCTAGGGCGCAGGAGTCATGCTCTAAACATAACCGATGTCCCGCCCTAGTCCGGGCATGGAAGTACCGGCCCACCACCGACTCAACCGAAACCCGGTCGATTCTTCCGGTCGCAACCGCACACTGGATGGATTGCCTGCCCGGGTGTCCCGACAAAACCCGGAGATCTGTCATCGCAACGTAAGCTGTTACAGCACAATCACATGGGACGCTGGGAGGCGGGTTGTAGGGTGTAGGGTGTAGGGTGTAGGGTGTAGGGTGTAGGGTGTAGGGTGTAGGGTGTGGGGTGTGGGGTGTGGGGTGTGGGGTGTCGGGTATAGAGATCCCTACACCCTACACCCTAACACCCTACACCCTATCACCTGTTTCTATCCGACAGCGCCCGATAGTACTCCTCGACCAGCTCTTTGAACCCTTCGGGGACCTCGTCTGAACCCGACAACAGTAACCGGTCCGATTCGGGACCCTGCAGTTCCCGGCGCAGGGCATACTCGAACTCCTTGAGTCCCTCGATGGCCGCTTGTTGCAGCCGGGCAATCTCCGCTGGATCGTCGAACACGGCACGGCTGTCGAGCTGCCGCAGGCGAGCCAGCACGTCGGAGAGGGTCGAGACATCGATCTCCTCGCTCCGCATGCGTTGACGAAGAGCTTCCAAGTCCTCGGCGCGCGCGCGAAACTCGTCGCGGAATTGGCGGATGTCGTCTTGCCGGAGTCCGCCCCAGCCTCGGGCCGTTGGGTTGCTGTTGAATCCACGGTCGCCGCCACGCCCTTGCTGGTCCTGTTGCCCACCCTGCTGCCCTTGCTGTCCCTGTTGCCCCTGTTGCCCCTGCTGCCCCTGCTGGCCCTCTTGCTCCTGCTGCCCCTGCTGCCCCTGCTGCCCCTGCTGCCCCTGCTGGCCCTCTTGCTCCTGCTGCCCCTGCTGCCCCTGCTGCCCCTGCTGCCCCTGCTGCCCCTGCTGCCCCTGCTGCCCCTGCTGCCCGTCGGCGCGTTCCTGAATCCGCTCGTCCAGCGATTCGAGATCTCTGACCAAGCCGCGTGTGTCTTCGAGCAAGTCACTCAGCCGTTGCCCGTCGTCTTCTCCGATGGCACCGGCAGCTGCCTCGATACGATCACGCAATTCTTCGAAGTCCGCTCCGATTTGCTCCTCGAAGTTGCGGGCGTATTCGGAGTGCGCTGTTGCACCACTCCCTTGGAATAACGGATCTTGTCGGCGAGTCGGTTGTCGCGGATCGAGGCCGCGGCTTCTCCGAGCGCGCGCGCCGCCTCCGCCTGCTCCCTCCGCCAATCCCGAGACATCTCGTCCAGATCGGCTTCGAGTTCCTCCACCTGTTGGGTCAACTCGTCCTTCTGCTCCGTGATGTCCTGCAGGGCTTCTGGCGAACGCCGCTGGCTGCGGCCCAGACGCTCCACTGCGTCGGTCATGCGGTCTTGCTGCTCAATGAGTCGTTCGGCGCGACGCAGCGCGTCTTGCACGTCACGCTCGAGACGCTCCGAGCGACCGCGCTCGAGCATGCGCCTGGCCTCTTGTAGACGGTCCAAGGCCGACTGGGCTTCGGACATATCACCATTGCGGTTGGCCGCAGCCCGCCGCATGGCGTCCGCTGCTTCCTGCAGCCGGCGAGCAGTATCCTGCAACCCGTCGAGGGACTGTTCCCTCGCGAGCCGCTCGAGTTGTCGAGCCAACTCTTCTGCTTGCTCCGCGAGTTGACGCTGTCCTTGACCGCCGCCTCCGACTTGATTCTGGAGATTTGTCGCGCGGCGGCGCATCCGCTCGTTCTCTTGCTGTTGCCGCCGAGCCAGTTCTTGGAGCTTTTGCATCATCGCGTCTAGTTCTTGATCGACCTGCTCCTGTTGCCCTCGCTGTACGCTTTCGTACTGGTTTTGCATCTTGTCCAGCTCGAGCTCGAACAGATCGGCGAGGTCCTCGGCATTCGGAGTTTGGCCACCACCGCCGCCACCACCGCCACCACCCATGCTGACCTGAACGTCGCGGAAGGCTGCTTCCGCGCGTTGCAGGTGCTGCAGGGCTCGTTGCGCCGGGGGAAGCGCCTCGCGCGCATCGCGCTCGCCGAGTTCTTCTTCTGACCTGAGCATCTCCTCGGCGGCTGCGGGTAACTCCACCATGATCTTCGCGAAGCCGGTGTCTGCCCCCATCACGCCCCGGTCTTGAATCCGACGGACGACGGCTTCGACGCGCTCGCGCAACCGGCCTTGCGAGAGCGCCAGCGTCGCCATGTTTTCTCGGTATTCCTTATCCGCGTAGTCGTCGCGATCGCGTGCCATGTTGAAGGTCGCCGCGACGATCTGCCGTTGTTGTTGTGAGAATTGGCCATCCAACCCCCCGCCACCGCCGCCGCCCCCGCCACCGCCGCCGCCCCCGCCACCGCCGCCACCCTGTTCGGCCTGGCGATAATCGCGGCCGAACCGTCTCACATCGAGGAAGTAGATGTCGGTGGTCACGGTCTTACGACCGCCGACGCGGTTGTTGTCGGTCACCTGGCCGTAGTATGAGACCAGATCGCCGGGCTCCAGGGTGAACTCTTCGAGATAGAAGGTGTGAGTGGCCGTCATCTCCTTCGTGCCCCGTGCACCGTCGAAAAGCCGTAGCGTGTCTTCGGGGCCCCCATTGACCGAATAGACCACCCGCAGATCCTGCAATCCGTAGTCGTCTTCGGCCCAGACCTCAATCAACGCCTCTTCGATGGGACTCACTTTGATGTCTCGACCGGGCTTCTCGAACCGGATGGCGGGTGGTTGATCGTCGAGCGCATCGATGAAGTAGTCCGGCGACCCAACTACCATGCGCCCGTCGAAACTTTCCAGCACGATCCGGTACAAGCCCTCGCGTTCTACCGTAAGCTTGCCCGACAGCGTGCCGTCGTCGTTCACATCCAACGCGATCGAATCTCCGCCGTCCACGACAATCATGCCGTTCGTGACCGGCAGGGTCGTCGACAGGGACAGCGTCACGTTCGTACCTCGTAACGCAGCAATGTCCCCGCCATCCTCTTGAACCTTCGGTTTGAGTCCCGTGTACGCCGGGAACCGATACGTCAGGTCGAGTTGTGAGACGTAGGGCAGATCGGCCACGTCGATGTGGTAGACCGGCGTGCGAACGCCGCTGGTTTCCACCGAATAGTCGGTTGGCTCGTCCAAATCGAAGATGAAGACTTCGTAGGCCCCGGGTTCGCCGCCGACCGCCATCGTCCAACGCTCCCATTCACCCACCTCACCGCGCTTGAGAGCCATGGTTACTTCTTCCGCATCAAAACCGAGCAATTGCGCGTTCACGCGCAGATCCGCTCCCCGAGGCACGAGTGTGTCACCAGGGAGCAGGCTTATCGCATACGGGTTTTCAACCGCCGTCCCGCTCCACGGGAAGAGCAAGAACGGCGCGCCGTTTCTCATAAACGCCGGGTTGCTCATGAGGAGGATCACACCCGCAGCAGCCACACCGGCGAGCGCGCCCGACGAGCGCCGCAGCGAACGGTGGTCGATGTCGTGGCCGAATTGGATGTCGCGACAACGATCCGCTGCTGATTGGATGAGCTTCTCCGCAAGGGCGGGAGACAACACGATTGCGCCGGCTTTACGTTCCTCTTTGGAATCGATGGCGCTGATGAGCGACGCCTGCAGCGACGGTTCACGCTCTTCGATGTAGAGCGCGACACGCCTGTCCGATACGCTTTTCGCGAGGGGGAGCACGAAAAACCGGACAATCACGCCCAACACCAACACATAAGTAATCACGCGGAAGACCAACACCGCCGTCGGTGTAAAGCGCAGCTTGTCCATTCCGAACGTGGAGATGAGGAACACCAGCATGCCGACGGCCAGAACAATCGCCAATCCGCGCATCGCCACTTTCATGCGCCACCGGAAGCGCACCGAACTGATCGCCCGATACAGCTCCTCGTCCGGCTCTGGTCGTCCACCTAGTGTGTCGTACAACCTCAGCATCCGAATCCCCTTGTCAGGTGGCCTGCCGCCACGGGCCAGAACCCGTTCGTGATCTCCAACTATATCAATATACTGCTCACGAAATGGTGATGCTGTTCACCAATTGGTTTCATCGCGCAACACGAGACATCCTGTTCGAGATAGTCGTCTCGAGCACCAATATGAGCATTGCCGCCAATAAGAGATACCACCAGACCTGCTGCCGACGTTCCCGTTCCTCGATCGTCAGGATGCGGGCCCGGGCGGCGAGCCCGCCTTGATTCTCCGTCGGCGTCATCCCACCCAAGAGTTGGTCGACGTCCAGCCGTGACAGGTCGGATTCAGAAGGATCTAGATTTACGGCGACAAAGGCCGACGGGACTTCCCCAACCTCGACCTGTCGGATTTCAAAGATCCCCTGTTCCCCCAACTCCACCATTCGATCGGTGGCGTCCGCTCGCATGATCGTTCGCTCTCCGCTTGGCGCCTCCACCACAAGATCTCCACCGGCCTCGACCAGGGCTTCGATAAACTGATCGGGAGACTCCCGGGTCAGCTCCAACACCTCACCGACCGTGAACGAGGGTCGCACGTCTTCGTATTGCGAGAGGTACCGAACCATTCGGTGAACAAACGGCAGGAAAACCGGCTGTAAGGCAAGGTCGTTCCAATGGGTATCCGTGGTGGACGTCCACACGAGCACGAGCCCATCACCAACTTTTTTTTCCGCGAGCGCCACTTGGCCGTCACTGTACCGCGCAAGCACGCTTTGCGGATCGTTCACCGTCAGCTCGCGATACCGGAAGAACTTCGCGGTGGAAAAATCGCCGCTGCGCGGTGCGATGAACACATCGAACACCGGACTTCCGTACTCCAACGTTGTCAATGCCGTTGGACCACGCGTCGGGTCCACGAGGGCCCCCACGACACCGGGGAGAAGGTCTCGAGCATCGATCGGCCACGTCTCCGCTCCGTTACGGTCGCCCAAAGCAACCAGCAGCCCTCCCCCGTCTTGAACGAAATCGCGGATGCGTTGTCCGGCCTCACCACCTGGGAACGGCGCGTCGTTCAATACAACGATGGATTTACCGTCCAAGTCGGACAACTGGAACTGGCCGAGCGGGCGAACCGTCACACGAAATGAAGGCCGCTCTCCGATGCTCAATGCACGATTCAGGTAGAGGCTGTGATACTCACGCGGTGTTGAGCTTTGGAGCACGAGGGCCGACAGCGAATTACTCGGACTGATCACGAACGCGGCTGTGTTGTCTTCTGGCAGGGCATCGGTACCCGCCGTGACCATACCGCGAGACAATCCTTGAGGCAGGAGCACCGGTGAGAACGTCACCGCCGTGCTCGCCCGGGGATCGATGTTCACAACCTGCGATTGCAATTCTTGGCCGTTGAGCGTCAGGGCGACGCGAAGTCCGCGCACGTCTTCATCTCCACCGTTCACGACCCGACTCGTAACCGTGACCCGTTCGCGCCCGCCCGAAACTTGCTGCCGTACGGAGACGAACGGCAGGGAGACGTTCGCGGTTTCACCGTCGGACAGGTCCACCAGCGTGACCGTCGTGCCGCTCGGGAGACGCACGTCGCTGACGCGATCCCACCCGGCGCGTTGGAAGTCGGAGATCAGCACGACCTCGCGCACCGGTTGCTCCGACTCCGACAGAATGCGCCCGGCGAGCTGCAAGGCCGGACCATACCGGGTTGCGCGGGCCGTGGGTGACGCGGCATCGACAGCGATTTTTAGGCTCAGCATGTCGGCGGTGGATTGCCCGGCCGCCTCCGCGCCCTCGTCGAAGAAAATCACCGACGCCAGATCCAACGGGCCGAGCGCGCCGATCCGTGCATGCGCTTGCGTCACCGCCCGCTGCCACCGATCACCATACGCCATGCTGTGTGACCTATCGATGAGAATCAGCACTTCGCTTCCACCAACCGTAGCCACCGCGGCTTGCGCCGTATTCCCAAAAAAGGGACGGGCAAAAGCGAAGGCCAGCAGCGCAAGAGCCAGGCAACGCAACGCAAAGAGAAATTTGTGCCGCAACTGTTGCCGGCGGACATCTTTAAAGGGAATACGCTCAATGAACATGAGCGATGGAAATGGAACGGCCTCGCGCTTGTGCTTGTGAAACAAGTGCACGATCACCGGCACGAGTAGCGTGCCGAGGCCGAGCAGAAACAGTGGAGCGAGCACGAGCAAATTCATCAGCGTACCCGGCTCATCCGTTGCCTGTTCAAGAGGTACTTGAGCAACGCGAGATCCAGCGGCACCGACGTGTCAAAGAAGGCGTAATCGACGCGGTTGTCCCGCATCAGGCGCTCGATGGATTCGCGGTGCTCGGTCAGGAGCGTACGGTATTGGTCGCGCAACGTTTCCGGCACCACCGCTACCTGCTGACCCGTTTCGAGATCTTCGAAGTTGAGCGGTTGATCGTACGCAAATTCGACCTCGGCCGGGTCGAGCACGTGAAATACGATCAGATCGTTTCCCTTGCGTCGCAGCAAGTTCACGGCGGACATCACCACCGACGGATCTTCATACAGATCGGAAATCAACACGACCACGCTGCGCCGCTTGAATGTTTCGGCGATCTTGGCCAAAGTGCCGGTAAGTACGCCCTCCCGCGTCGCTTTTGTCCTTTCCAGGGTGTGGAGCACCACCTCCAGATGCTTGGCGGAGGGCGGCACGATATCCACTATATCCGTGTCGAACGTGATTAGGCCGACACGATCCCGGTGCCGATTAGACAGGTAGGTGAGACTCGCAGTCAGGAACTTGGCATACTCCAACTTCGTGACACCCGCGGTGCCAAATTCCATTGAACGAGAGATATCGAGCACGACGCTGAAATTGGCGTTCGTATCGGCTTCGAACTGTTTGACGTAAAACCGGTCGGTGCGCCCAAAAACCCGCCAGTCGATGCGCCGGATATCGTCACCAGGCATATATTCCCGGTGCTCTGCAAAGTCGATGGAAAGACCCAGATACGGAGAGCGGTGCAATCCGCTGATGAAACCGTCCACCACAGTGCGCGCCACCAGCTCGAGATTGTCGATCCGGGCCAGAACTTTAGGATCGATGAATCGTGCACCGGTCGCGTGCCCCCGTGCCTTCGTTCGGAACATCGAGGCCGCCGCCTACATCCCCGACGACGGCATCGGTACCGCTTCCAAGAGCTGATCGATCAGCTGTTCGGTGGTGATGCGTTCCGATTCGGCATGGAAGTTCGTGAGGATACGGTGGCGCAACACCGGGTGCGCAAGCGCTCCGATGTCTTCGAAACTCACGTTGTATCGTCCCTGCACAAGCGCACGGGCCTTACCACCCAACACCATGTACTGCGCAGCCCGTACACTTGCGCCGTAGGCCACCCACTCTTTGATGAAATCCGGCGAGCCATTCGGGTTCGGGCGGCTCGTCCGCACGAGACTCAACGCATACTCCATCACCGCCTTGGACACCGGCACCTTACGCACGAGTTGCTGGAACGCCACGATGTCCTTACCCGTCACCGCGTGCTGGAATTCGTAGTCCTGTATCCCTGTTGTCGAACGGACGACCTCGAGTTCTTGATCGTGCGGAAGGTGGTCCATGATGATGTGGAACATGAAACGGTCGAGCTGCGCCTCAGGCAGTGGATAGGTTCCTTCGAGCTCGATCGGGTTCTGCGTGGCAAACACGAAGAACGGTTCCTCGAGAACGTAAGTCTCACCCTGTACCGTCACCTGGTGCTCCTGCATGGCCTCGAGAAGCGCTGCCTGCGTCTTCGGCGGCGTGCGGTTGATCTCGTCCGCCAAGACGATGTTGGCGAAGATCGGCCCCGGCATGAACACCATCTTCCGGCGCCCGGTGTCGGGGTCCTCCTGGACCAAGTCGGTACCGGTGATGTCGGACGGCATCAAATCGGGCGTGAACTGGATCCGCGAGAACTTGAGATCCAGCACCTGGGCGATCGTGTGGATCAAGAGCGTCTTCGCCAGACCAGGGACGCCCACGATCAAGCTGTTCCCGCCAACCAACACCGAGAGCAACACCAGGTCGATCACGTCGTCCTGACCGACGATCAATTTGTGCAACTCGGCCTTGATCTGTTGGTGGCCGGCCTTGAGGCGCTCGGCCAACACGATATCGTCGGGTGACTCCAGCGCCGTCGCTTCGTTCGTCGTCGTTTCCACCATCACTCCTCAATTCTCCGGTTCACGCTCTCGAATCCTCCCTCTCCCCTCTCCCCTCTCACTTCTCACTTCTCACTTCTCACGTCTCACGTCAATGCAGTATCGCATACATGAGATAATTCACACCAAACTTGTAGGCGTCGTTCGACAGCTCGATGGGAATGAATCCCTGATCAGAAAATTCCCAGAACTCGCCGATATCCGTGTTGTAGTTCGCGATGACCATCAGCCGCTTCTTGGGATCGTTGTCTTCAAAATATCCCAAGAATTCGGCAAAACCTCGGTACGAAAAGGGAAGGTCGATATCGCGAATGTCGAAGAACGAGTTGAAGATCGGATGCTGCTTATCCACCCGCAACGGCTGAAGCTCGGGTAGCGCCCGCTGCATCTGATACTCGAAATTCTGCCAATCCCAACCGCCGAAATCGTCCACGATCATGAAGCCGCCCTTGAGCAGATAATTCCTCAACCCATCGACTTCGCGTTCGTTCATGTTCCACGCTCCCGGCTCAGACAGATACGCCAGGGGGTACTTGAACAACTCCGGATCGTCCAGCCGCAGGATGTTGCTGCCACCCATGTACGGTTCCAACAGACTCAATTCATCGAGGATCTTGGCGAAGTTCTGCTCGGCCCGCGGATAATCGTGATACCAACCGGGATTCCACCCACGAGACGAGTATTGCAGCCGCACGAACGTGAACTCGTGGATGTTCTCGACATTCTCCTCGATCCCCGCTGTGCCGCGGCCACGCCGCCTCCCGAACTGCGCTTCGAGCGGCAGCGTCACCAATAGGAGTAACCCAAGTACGACAAATCGCTTCAAAATCTATCTGCTCCGCTTCGGCGAGAACGGATTTCCAACAGCAGTTCGAGCGCCTTCTCGAAATTTGGAGCCCGCTCGAGCGCCTGGAGGACCGCGCGTCGCGCCTGGCGAAGATCTCCCGATTCGAAATATGCCAACGCGAGCTGGTATTCCGCCTCCGCGCGGTCGACTGGATCCAGCGCGAGAACGGCCTGCCGCTCCCGTATCACCCGTTTCCAGTCGCCCAATCCTCTATACAGGTCGCCCAACCGCCGGTGGATGTCCATATCGAACGGATAGACATACTGGGCGCGATCGAGCGCGACAGCGGCTTCGGCCGGATTTCCAAGCATCTCGAGCAGATCGGCGCGCTCTAGATACGCGAAATAGTGCCCGGCATTGATCGCCGTGAGATCCGCAAGCTCCGCGGCGGCCCGCTCCGGCAAACCCTCGGCCTTGTACGCCATCGCCAGAAACCAATAGGGACTGTCGCCGCCGGCATACTCCGAAAACAGCTCTTTCGCACGCGTCAGGTACGAGATCGCTTCCTCGTATCGCTCGGCGCGTACCAATGCCTGACCGGTCGCCAACTGCACGGGGAAGTCGTTTTCGCGGCGCGACGCCGTCCGGATCAACGCCGGGAGATCCATGTTGCCCGACTGCAGCTCCTCCATGTGCGGAGACTGAAGCGCCGTCAGCGCGCCGGTAAACCGATCTTTCATGTAGCGGTCAAACGCCTGGTCGAATTCCTTGGCCTTCATGTCGAGAACGGTCTCGAAAGCCTGGGCGCTGCTCTGGCCAGCCCCGTAGGCGCGAAGCATGTCCACCAGCGCCTGATCGCCCCAGTCCCTCTGAATGAACTCACACACCAAAGACGCCAGATAGTAGGAGAACACCACTTGCTGGGGGTAGGACGGCCGGACGAAGCCGTTGTTGAGCTGGCTCACGGGATGGAGTCGACCTTGCATGTACGCCATCAGGAACGCCACGGAGACGTCGTCACCCCATCCTTCCCGTGCGCGCCGCTCCTCGAACACCGCCAGCCCTTCGGTGAACCAACGCGGCACACGATAATCTGAAATCGTCATGTGGAAACTGTGCGCCACTTCGTGCCACAGCGTGGACGCCCAGTGGAACTGTCCCACAGCGCGCGCCGATGGCGAGTCCATCGCGAGCACTTTTCCGAACGAAACCCCGAGGGCTCCCAGACCCGCGATGCCGACCGTGCGCACCGAGAAGTCCGCGTGCCGAGGGTAGACCTCTAACCGAATGGGCGTATCCGGTCGAGCACCGTATCGATCGGCCAATCGCTCATAGGCCTCGTCCGCCACGTCGGCAAGATACAACCGCAGCAGCGGTGTCTCGTCCCGATCCATCACGAACTCGAAATACTTGGTCTCGCTGGTGACGTAGTTCGAGAACGTATCGAGCAGATCCAGCGTATTCTTGGTCCACGGATCGAAGGGCGCGAGTTCAAACGAAATCTCGAGGTTGCGGCGACCTTCCTCGATAGCACCGGTGCGAAGCTGGTTCATCCCCAGCAACCCGTAGCCGCGCCAGGACAGCGAATCCAAGGCCACGGCTTGATTCCCGAATTCGACGGCCTGCTGGTATAGCCGGTTGCGGGCGGCCAACTCCGCCAGTGTGTTGTACAGATCGGCATAGCGGGGATTCAACTTGAGCGTCCGTCGCACGGCATCGGCAAATGCCTTATCCTCGCCGTGGAAATACCGAATCGCCGCCGTCAACGCCCACACCTCGGGCGACGACGCATTGACCTCCATCGCGCGATTGGTTTCCTCGGCGGCCGGCTCGTATTGCTCGAGCTCTATGTAGAGCCGTGCGAGGTACAATCTCGCCGGAACCGAGTTGGGGTTGACCTCCAGGCTCGCTCGTACGGTCTGCATCGCCTCCGGCAACCCATCAAAATGCATACTCCGCGCCATACCCAACAATGCCCGTGGCTGTTCGGCGTTGATCGCGAGGACCTCACGGAACGTGCTGGTGGCGTCGGTGTTGTTGTACTTGGCGAAGAACAGCTCGCCGATGCCGATCTTGGGCTCGAGGTCGGCAGGGTTTGCCAACGCGGCCTCGTCATACACGCGCAACGCGTCGCGGCTCAGTTGAAAGTTTCGCTCGCCGAGGTATTGCCCGGCTGTTGCGACAGCCATCAACTCCTCGGCTGACAGACCAGGGCGGGAATTGTAGATGTCGATGAAGTAGTCAAACCCATGCATCGCAGGGTCAACTTCGCCGCGCTCGTATTGAAGAATCGCAACATTGACCCGCGCCACGAGGCTGTCGGACGCCCCGGCGATCGCGGCTCGGTACGCCGCCTCTGCGTCGGCGATGTTGCCACGCCGGTAGAGGGCTTCGCCGAGGACGTTGGAGAGTTGCGGCGCTTGCGACTGGTTGAATCGACGGCCTTCGCGGATCGCGTCGTCGTAACGCCCCACTTCCATGAGTGTGCGCACCAAACCCCGTCCGGCGGCCGGAGATTCCTCGCGCCGGGCCATTCGCATGTAGGTCCGGATCGCGTCGTCGTATTGCCCTACCCGGACCATTTGCGCGGCTTCTTGTAGGGTTTGCGCGTGGACGGCGATGGGGCCTGCGGCGACAGCCGCGAGGATCACTGCCAAGACGGGCAGACGGGCAGACGGGCAGACGGGCAGATGCCCCTTGATGCCCCTCGATGCATCTCGCTGCCCCTGTGCCCCCGTGCCCCCGTCCCTCCCCATCAGTTCCTTCCCTCCCGCGCTCGTATCGCGCGGTTATTCAGCGCCAACTCCACGAGCAACGTCTCCAACTCTTCTTCGTAGACTTCTACTTCCATCTGCTCCTTCAGATTGCGGAGCTCGGCGATACGGTGTGCGATGTCACTCTTTTCACGGTAGAGAGCAACCAACAAGGAATCCCCGCTGGCCGGTCCGGCCGCGAACACGCCACGCCGGTCCAGAAATACCGTTCTTGCAAGCGCACCGTCGGGCGAGTCGGCGGTCGGATCGGTGGTTCCTTCGCCGTCCCCGTTGTCATCGAGCATCGCGTGCTCGGTTAACAGACGGTTGTCGTCTTCATACCGTCGCGCCGTTTCGTGGCGCGCATAGTCGAAGGCCTCCAGGATTGAGACACGTTCGTCCTTGTCCGTGTCGGCCTCATCTGAGGCGAATGCCTTGACGAAAAATTCTCCGAAGATCGACTCGTTGCGCTCAAAACCCGTCTTGGTCGCGGTGACGAGAACGCGGTTGGGGCCGGACAACACCGAAACAAAATCGCCGCTCGCGCTGAACGCGTTCACCAGGACGACGGTCTGCGTAGGGAAGATCGCGAACTGCTCGGCCAGTTCCTTCGCCGTGAGGTCGGGTCCCGGCAAATTGAGCCGAGACTCCTCGCCGTCGCCGCTCCCGTGCCCGATCAAGAGAATGAAGATACGATCCGTGGGCCCGGCCCGGCTGGCGAGTTCGGCCAAGGTGGTTTTGATGTTTTCCTTCGTGGACCGACCACGAATTCGTTCGGCATCCCGCTCCGGGCGCTCAGATAGGTACACCACGTGATCGGCAGGAAGGCCGAGGCGTTTCTTGGCGGCATCGACCATCGACACGCCCCACCGATGAAACGCGTCGCTGTACTGTGGTTGCCCACCGATACCGCTCACGATGAGGACGTGACTGTCACCAACGGGGGATTGTCCGGCGAGCGCGCCGGCGACAAACCACACGAATAGCTTCACCTACACGAGCCCCCGGAACCTGCGGTAGCCCCACTCCGCAGAGATCAGCAGCATGAGCGTCATGAAGATGATTGGCATGTTCCATAGGTCCCGCTGCTCGATGACTGTTGTCCCACTTTCGGTAAAGCTGATGTCCTCCGGCAGTGTCGACACGGTGGATGGCGTGTAAAATCGACCACCTGTTTCCTCGGCAATCCGCTCCAGTGTGTGGCGCTGCATTTCGGACCCGAAATGTTCCCGTGCAGGATTCTTCACGCGCACGTACGACGCGGCACTAGCCAGAAACTTGCCGTCCTGCAAGGCGCTCACTTCTACCTTGTGGAGCTCTTCCTCTCGCGGGATCAAGTTGGCGCGGTATTCACCGTCGCGGTCCACCGTCCAGTCCATCGCAATCGAATCCACTGCCCCCGATGGAGCCGTCACTCGGGCCACGACCGTGGTGTTGTTCACCTTGAGATAGGTATCGTCTTCCACCTCAGCGAGCAGCTCAATGGCCTCGTCCGGAGCCACCCGATCGGCCATCGGCGAAACCCGAACCCTATTCGGCACGCCGGAAATCACCCAACGCAGCAGCTGGCGCCAGAAGATTTCGTGGGTCATGTCTTCCAGCGGGGTCTGCATCTGCCACGCCCACACATCACGCACAGGGAGCACCAGCGATTTGCCTCTTCCATAGCGCTGATACGCGAGGACGATGTGCTCAAAACCGTCCGAGCCCTCGCCCTTCAGCAGGGTCGTGGCACCCGGTTTTGTTCCCGACAGACGATTGACGGCCATCAAGGGCGGCAGTCCCGCCCAACGGGCGGCCGACTCTTCGATCGTTTCAGCAATCTGTGTTATCGGATGCGTGCGACCGGCGGGAGTTACCTCAACCTGGATCTCGGCGAGAAAATCTTCTTCGGCGTCGGATTGCTCCAACACAACCGGCAGCACATCGGCGATCGGGGTTTCGCCATACCCACCCTCCGCAAACGCTCGCCGCCCGCCCAGCATCAACAAGCCACCACCTCGTTGACTCACGAAGTCGGCGATCATGCGCAGTTGGTCGAGGGTGAAAAAACTCGCCTCGGCGCTGCCGATAATGAGCCCTCGATACTCGAAGAGTTCCTCGCGCGTGGCCGGGAACCCGCCGATCAATTCCTCATTTGGATTGTTGAACAAGATGCGATAAAACTTGTTGTCAGCCGTTCGTGCCAGGAGCGTCACCTCGAGGTTCTCGTCCTCTGCGACCGCTCGCCGCAGGAACCCGATCTCCCATCGGGGCTCCCCTTCGAAATACAGGATGCGTTCGCGCCGATCCTCGACCACGATGAGCGCTTCCTGTTCGTTGTTCCGCGTCACGAGCTCACCGTCGAGGGGCGCAATCCGGAAGCCGAATGCCCGAGGCCCCGGTTCCGTGGCCTTGAACGGGATGCGGATGGTTGCCACCTCTCCTTCGCGGGGCAACTCCACGCGCTGCGTGTTTACGATGCGACCCTCGTCTTCGACCACCAGATCGACGCTGTCACCAGCGTAACCGGACTGGGTCACCGTAACGTCCACGACGAGTGACGCGCCCTGCAGAACCGATCGCGGCGTCTCCACGCGGCTTACCTCGATATCGCGCGCAAACCTCTCCCGCCCAAGCCCCACGGTATACACCGGCACCGACCGAGATCGGAGGGACAACAGCGGTTCGTCCAAAGATTCGAAGGTGTTGTCAGCGCCGTCGGTCAGGATGACCAGTCCGGACAGCGGCACCGACGCTAGCTCCTGACGTGCACGGTCCAAGGCCCGGCCGATATCCGTTTTGTTCCCGGTGAAACCCATCGTGCCAACGCTGTCGATTCGTTCGGCATCAGCCGAAAATCGGAAGAAACGGAGAATGAACTTATCGGCGAGGCCTCTTAGCAGCTCGCTGTCTTGGCTTCCAAAATATTCGAGGACCATGCTCGAGCGAGGCGCGTCGTTTACGTCGGCCAAACGCATGCTCCGCGAGTCGTCGATCAAGATCCCCAAGAAGTTCTTCTGCGGAACAACAGTCGACAGGACCAGCACAGGTCGGAACAGCGAAAACAGGATGAGCGCGAGAGCTAATGTCCGCAGTATCGACAACACCAGCCGGTCGACCGGTCGACTTCTCCCTCTCGCACGGCTGTACAACAACAAGGTCGGCACGACCAGCGCGATCCCAAGCACGGCCGCTAGATACACCGGCCACGGCGCGCTGAACATGAAATCACCCCGCTCGAAGATGAGCGGTCGATACTTGAACAAAAATTCGAACAGAGCTTCCATACACTCAGTGCGTCATCGCGTACACGATGAAATTGATCGCCACCTGCCAGGCGTAATTGGAATACTTCAATGGATAATATGGGTTATCCGCCCACTCCCAAGCGTCTCCTAAATCGGTGTTCCAGTTAATGGCCACCATCAATCGACCGTTGTCGTCGAAGATCCCCTTCACGTGCGGAACGTAACCATCCTTTTCCCACGTTGGGCCGCCACGCGTGCCGTTCCCGAAGTTGGGAACCTGCACGATCGAGTCGATATCGTAAACGGTGGTGAACACTGGGTGGTCGAGCGACAACTCTTGGATCGGAAACTCGGGCAACACACGTGAAATCTCGCGCTCGAAATTCATCCACTCGTAGCTACCCCAAAAATCGTCTACGAAAAGGAACCCACCGGCAAAGAGATAGTTCCGCAGTGCGCGCGCCTCCGAGTCCGTGAGCCCCATCCAGCCCACCTCGAGGGCGTAAATGAACGGGAATTTGAACAACTTGGGATCGTCGAGACGGACCGGGTTCTCCATGTCGTACGCGTCGACCACGGTCATGCGCCGGAGCCCCTGGAGGAAAATTCGATCGGCCCGAGGAAAATCGATCGACCAGCTCCATCCACGCCTGAATCCGCTGTATATCGCCCGCGTGAAATAGAACTCGTACTTGCCCAGCGAGTCATCCGGCGGCAGGACATACCAATCGCGCCGGCCTCGCTGCCCCCCGCCCCCCTGCCTCCTTACAAAAGGAAAGGCCAGACCGGCCGGATCGCCGTTCCGGGCCTCCGCGAAGGACACAGAGACGTCAGCGGTGGGGTTTGGGGAGATGTAGGCCGCTCCTTGGCTGCCGATCTGGGAGACCGCGAGGCACGATACGAGAAATATTGGGATTGTCGGTCGAATCAGCCGCACCCGCTGCTCCCAGCATAGGTCCAAGGGCGACCCGGTACCTCCGAGGCGCCACTCTAAATATGGGATGATACAGCAAAATATTCGCCACCCAGATACGCCCAACGGGCATCCCGAGTTGGATCGTCCTCCGGACAGCGTTAGGTGGGAAATCCCGCCCCCGCCCCCGCCCCGCAACACTTTGCCGTACACCGCACCTGTGACAAAAGGTTCGCGCTGCATTCGCGACAATTTGTAAGGGGCGACAGTCGACGCATCAAGGTTTATCATGTGAAGATGACTTACACGGTGAGATTGCACGGAATCGCCGTCGGGCGTTCGGATTTGAGCCGCGTCGACCCCGAAGCGGGATTCGCCCGAGGCACGTTCAACGCCGCCACGGGCTATCAGCTGGTGCAAGACGTGTTTCGCCTGTACGCAGACGCGGTACCGGAGACTCCGGGCGCCGTGGCCGACGCCGAGAAGCTGCAACGGTACTACAAAGCCCGCGACGCCCTGCAACTCGAGGTGATCGACCCCGATGGAAACGTCATCCCCGAAACCACCGTCCACGTATACGAACGAGCCGGAGGTGACGATGCGTTGGAATTGGAGGTTCACATCGCCGATGCCGGGTTTTGGAGGGCAAGAACCGACGACGGTGCGTCCGCCCGCATTCCGGAAGGGGAAGCCTAAGGCGTGAGGCCACACTTGTGGTGGGTTGGCACCGCCGTTGTACTGATTTCGTGTGGTAACCCCCCGTCTCCACCCGCGCCAATCGAATCGGTTGGCACGGCAAGCGACACCAGTCCCCCAGCGATGGTCCGCCCCCCCGACTCCGCGCCGGCCGCTCCCGAGCCGACGGTCGTCCCGATCCCGCCGTCAAGACAGACGGTGGCGCGACAACTCGTAGCCGAAGGCCGCGCCCGTGTCCAGGACACAGACGACCGAGCGGCGGTCCCGCGATTTCTCCGGGCCCTCGAGGCCGACTCGTTCAATACCGACGCCTACTGGGAGCTGGGGTCTGCCTACCAACGCCTGGGATCCTGGACGGATGCGGTCCACGCGTGGCAGCGACTCAGCAAGATCGCACCCCAATATCCGGAACTCGCACGCCGTCTTCCTATCCTCCAGATGCGTCGCGACCGGGCCTCGACAGCGACACCGGTGGTGGAAGAGGAGCCACGAAAGGGCACCTCGATTCGCATCGCCGCGGTCGGCGATATTCAGCTTGGCCGATCCTGGCCGGAAGACGACCCAATCCTGCCCCCGGACAACGCCGCGCTCATGTTCGGCCGCGTAGCCCACTGGCTCAGGGCCGCGGACATCACTTTCGGCAATCTCGAAACCGTGCTCGCCGATTCGGGTGACAGCACCAAGTGCCGCCGCGGTTCACGAAACTGTTACGCGTTCCGCGCCCCGACAGCGTATGCCGGAACCCTCGTGCGCGCGGGCTTCGACCTGCTCTCGGTGAACAACAACCACGCCGGCGATTTTGGAGACCACGGTCGCCGCGCCACCGTTGAGGCCCTGAACCGAGCCGGCCTCAAGCATGCCGGTCCCGAGTCGGGCATCGCGTCGTGGGAGACACACGGTCTCCGCATCGCACTCATCGCGTTCTCTACCGGTGAGGGTCCGTATCGCGTTCAGGAAATCGCCCGGGCGCGCGAGTTGGTGACCGAAGCCGACCGCACACACGACTTGGTGATCATTTCCTTCCACGGGGGAGCGGAGGGGTCGGCAGCCACACACGTTCCGAAGGCCACGGAGCTGGCGTTCGGCGAGGACAGAGGCAACGTGCATGCCTTTGCACACGCCGCGGTCGATGCCGGTGCCGATCTCGTGCTCGGGCACGGCCCACACGTGGTGCGTGCAATGGAGATCTATCGAGGGCGTTTTATCGCATACTCACTGGGGAATTTTTCGGCTTGGCATGGATTCAACTTGCGCGGCCCGTTGGGTCTGAGCGTGATACTCAACGTGACGCTCGCCATAAACGGGGTGGTGACGGCCGCCGAAATCAATCCGGTTTTCCTCGAAGATCCAGGTGTGCCCACACCCGACTTGCGGCGACGGGCCATGGACATCGTCAGACGCCTGTCGCAAGAGGACCTGGGCACGTCGACCTTCGACGCCGAGGGACGCTTCACACGCACGAGGGAACCGTAGCGCCTCGCAAGTCCGTTTGCACCACGGTATGTTCCAGGAACCGTTTTGCCTGTAGGAGCCACCATGTCATTTCATGACCGCCGCCGGTTTCTCGGCCTGTTGGCTGGTGGCATCGCCGCCGGCACCTCGCTTCCCCGCTCGGAGACGGGGATATCGCCCCGGGCCCGGCTAGACCGCCTCGCACGAGCGGCGCAGAATGACGATGAAGCGTTCTGGCAACTCGTCAAACGTGAATTCCCCGCGAGGCCCGGTCTCGCGATGATGAACGCCGCCAATCTCTGCCCGTCACCGTTCGTAGTCATCGATACGGTCACGCAACTCACGCGTGACGTCGACGCCGACGCGTCCTTTCAGAACCGCAGCAAGTTCGGCCCTCTCAGAAATCAAACCCGGCAGGGGCTCGCCGCGCACTTGGGCGCGGATCCGTCCGAGATCGCGATCACCAGAAACACGAGCGAGAGCAACAACACCGTAGTGAACGGCCTGACACTGGGCCGTGGCGACGAGGTCGTTCTGTGGGATCAGAATCATCCGACGAACAACCTCTCGTGGGACGTACGCGCCGATCGGATGGGTTTCTCGGTCAAGCGAGTCGCGACGCCGGCCGATCCGAAGTCAGCGGACGAACTGGCAGCGGTATTCGTCGACGCGCTCTCCTCGCGTACCAAGATCTTGTCGTTCAGTCACGTCTCGAACGTGTCCGGTATCCACTTGCCCGCCCGGCGCCTCTGCCGTATCGCGCGCGAGCGCGGCATCATGACACTGGTCGACGGCGCGCAAACGTTCGGTGCACTCCGCGTGAATCTTCACGATCTGGGTTGCGACTTTTACACGGGTAGCGCCCACAAATGGTTGGTGGGTCCCAAAGAGGCCGGGGTGCTCTACGTCAGAGAGGACCGCGTCGCAGACCTTTGGGCCAACGACGTTGGCGTGGGGTGGCAGGCCGCCATCCGCAACGGGGCGGGGGCGCAGAAGTTCGAAAACCTCGGTCAGCGAGACGATGCGTGCGTTGCCGCCACCGGCACCGCCACTCAGTTTCACGCCACGATCGGCATCGACCGTATCGACAAGCGCGTCCGGACCCTCGCGGCGGCGTTGATAGCCCAACTGCAAGACCGCATCCCGGGCGTCACCTTTACGACTCCGTTGGATCCCGATCTGCGCGCCGGCGTGATCATTTTTGGCATCCCCGGCGTCGACACCGGCGAGTTGTACGACCGGTTGTATACGGAGTTCCACGTAGCGGGGGCTCGCCGAGCCACCGGCGTCCGACTGTGTCCCCACCTGTACAACACGATGGATGAGATAGATCGGGCGGTGGGAGGCGCGGCGACGATTGCGGGGGTTTAGACGGGCAGACGGGCAGGCGGGCAGACGGGCGGACGGGTGGTCGGTCCGGGCAGCGGGTGTGCCCGTCTGCCCGTCGGGTGTGGTGGGTGGGGAGTGGGCCCGTCGGGAGGGGCGGAGTGCGGGGTAGGCCCGTCGGGAGGGGCGGGGGGCGGGGAGCATGATCTGCGTCAACTGCAACACCCCCGTTCCCGACCACTCCAAGTTCTGCCTGGCGTGTGGGTCACTGGTGTCGGATCCGGACGTGCAGTCAGCGGCCACCCGGGCCATCGACGAGTCGGCCACCATCCAGATGGAGAACCTCCTTCGTCAGGACACCGAAGGCGAATTCACGATCGGAGAGCTAATCGGTAAGGGAGGGATGGCCGCGGTCTACCTCGCCACCGAAATCCATCTTTCGCGCAAGGTGGCCATCAAGGTCCTTCCCCCGGAATTGACGTTTGGCCATGGGATCGAGCGTTTCAAACGCGAAGCGAAGATCGCCGCCGCCCTCGATCATCCCAACATCATCCCGATCCATCGCATCGCATCCGGCGGCAAGGTGTTCTGGTACGCGATGAAATATCTCGAGGGAGACGCACTCGACGAGACGCTCAGAGCGAAGGAGCGGTTCACTCTCGACGAAACTACGGAAATTCTGACGCAGGTCGCGGATGCGCTCGACTACGCTCACGAACACGACGTGGTTCACCGGGACATCAAGCCTGCAAATGTGATGTTGGACCGTCGAGGACGCGTTGTCGTCACCGATTTTGGTATCGCTAAACCCTTGACCGAAGTGACGCTGACAGCGTCCGGATCGGTGGTTGGCACGCCCTACTACATGTCTCCCGAACAGGGTGCGGGGAGACCGGTTGACGGAACCTCCGACCAGTACTCCTTGGCGGTCATGGCGTACGAGATGTTGAGCGGGGTTCGCCCGTTCGACGGCGACTCGGCCATCGACATCGTACACAAGCACGTCATGGTGGAACCGCCGCCCCTCGAGGAACGCTGTCCCAAGCTTCCACCGCACGTGTACACGGCAATTCACAAAGCGCTCGCCAAAAAACCCGAACAACGCTTCGCCTCAGTGGGTGAGTTCGTTCAGGGTCTCAAAGCACCGTGGGCGTCGCCGGGCGGGGACACGGTGACCGAACTTCCTTCCCCTGCCACGACATCCGCCGTTTCGGCCCTGGGTGTCGCCACGGGCCCCGCGCCGCCCGCGAAAGCCAAGAGGCCTCCCCTCGCAGGTACGCTGGTCGTCTTCGTCGTGGCACTGCTTGCCGGTGCCGCGTGGTGGGCATGGTGGCAATTGGACCCCAGGCCGCCGCCAAACACGGTAGAGCCCGCGTCCACGGTTCAGGCGAGCGCCACCGATTCGGAAGCTGCGGTGACTGCGGAGACGGAACCGCCGGAGGCGACCACTGTCGGTGCTGCGACAGATACCACGAGCGAGCCCCCGCCCCAGGAGCGTCAGGCTCAGGCCACCGTGCGTACCGTGCCCACGGCTCCGCCCCCGGTCGCCAACGCACGAGTCTCTATAATCGGCCTTCCCGACGAAGGTACCGTGACCGTCGACGACGGAACCGCGGATCCTGCACGGAGCTTCGCCCTCGCGCCCGGCCGCCACATCCTGTCGATGGCAGCTCCCGGTTTCGAGACAATTGTCGACACCGTCCAGCTCTCGGCCAACGACAACGTGCAGATCAGCTATCCGGGCCGACCCATCCCATCCGTCGAGCAGCCGACAATGGCGGAGCCCGATTCCGAACCCCGCGACCTTGGCCCTCCGGCGATTCTCATAGTGCGGATTCGCGGCGGCTGGGCCAATATTTTTGTCGACGACACATTCAAGCGACGCGCGCAATTCACCCTTCCCGACACTCTCCCTCCCGGGACGCATTCCATCCGGCTACAGCGTCCGGGGTTCGTTCAGGTGGATACCACGATCACGTTGCGGTCAGGCGAACGCCGCATGATCACCCTACCAATCCGACGCCGACGCGGTCGCTGATACCCGGTCCCGGGCGGCAATAGGACTAAAGTCCTACTGGACATGAAAGTCCCCATAACTAGCTTGCTCTCAAGTGTGTACATGTAATTTCCTGGAAACTACTTAGACAAGGTCTGGTAAATTGAACAATACCTCGACAAAACCTGAACCGAAGCACCCAATCCAGGTTGTTTCAAGACGCACCGACCTGAGCGCGGATGTCCTCCGGGCATGGGAGCGACGCTACAAAGCGGTGCAACCGGCACGCAGCACATCCGGACGGCGGCTTTATTCGGATGCCGAAATCGCGCGTCTGCGGTGGCTCAAACGCGCCACATTGTCGGGCCGTAGCATCGCGCAAGTAGCCGGCCTACCGGATGAAAAGCTGCGCGAACTGGTGTCCTCCGACAACATCGCCGAGCACGGACGCGACGCGCTGTCACCGCCACTCTCCGGACTGGCCAACGCCGAACAGTTCCTGGAGCGGGCGCTTGCGGCGGTGGGACGGCACGGTGCGGGCGAGCTACACAACACGCTGCTGGCCGCATCGGACGCTTTGGGTGCCCGGACGGCCGTCGAGCGTGTGCTCCTCCCCTGTATCAGGAACATGGCGCAGTCGTGGACCGACGGCGATCTCGGCTTGGCGGCACACCACCTCTCCTCCGCACTGACGCGGGCGGTGCAAGAACGAGAGATATCAGGCTGAATTGTTGCGACCGGGGGAATAGCTCGTCGCTCAGGATAGATGGGTTGCGGCGCGCACCTCGGCCACCAGCATATCCACGCCTACCCGGTTGAACCCACCCTCCGGGATGATGATGTGCGCCCATCGCTTGCTGGGCTCAACGAAGTCGAGGTGCATGGGTCGCACGGTGTCCAGGTACTGATCGAACACCGCATCCGCGGTCCTGCCCCGCTCGGAGACATCTCGTTCCAAGCGCCTGATCAGACGTAGATCGGCATCGGTATCGACAAAAACTCTGATGTCCATGAGATCCCGCAACTCCGGCTCGGCGAGGATCAGGATCCCCTCCACAATAACGGCAGCTCGCGGCTCGATCGACATGGTTTCGGGGCGGCGCGTGTGATTGGCGAAGTCGTATACCGGGCGCTCGATGGGACGCCCCGCCCGCAACTCGCGGAGATGCTCGACAGGCAGTGACGTCTCGAGTGCGTCGGGGTGGTCATAATTGACCTTGAGGCGGTCTTCCGGAGCAACGGAGCTGCGGTCGTGGTAATAGGAGTCGTGTTGAATCACCGTAACACAATCTTCACCCAACGCCTCCACCACACGCTGAACCACCGTTGTCTTTCCGGAACCGGTCCCGCCGGCCACTCCCACTATGATCGGCTTGTTCATGACGGCTCCCGGACTTGAATATCGAATATCCAACACCCTATATCCAATATTGAAGATGGAATTTTGGATATTGGATATTCAATATTGGATATTCGATATTCGCTACTCCCCACCCGCTACCGCCGGCAACAACATGGCGTGCACGTAATTCTCGAGGTCGAAGAATCGCTGCGCCGCACTACGTACCATGGCGGCGTCGAGCCCGTCTATGAGGTCGGATCCCCGCAGGATTTGCCGAGGGTCGGTTCCGTCGGTGAGGTGTCCGATCAACTGCCCCACCCAATATTGGTTTCTGCGCAGGTTGGTTTCTCGGGCTCGGCGCTGGCTCTCTTGGACCTTGAGAATGTCGTCAACCATCGGGCCCGTCGTTCTGAGACTGTCGATGTGGTGAAAGACCGTAGCTGCCAATTCGTCCGCCCGCTCGGGCGCCGAGCCGAACGAGATGGTGATACGGGAACGCTCCTTGGGAAACCGTGAGATACTGCCGTTGACACTGACGCCATATGTCCCGCCCAGCTGTTCACGCAGCGTCTCGCGCAACCAGGTTTGCAATAATTGCGTCATGGACTGCATGGCATAGCGGTTGTCACGAGTGTATTGTGCCTCACCCGTGAAGATGATTTGCGTTTGACTCTGCGGTTCCACCCCGCGTCGCACCGTCTTCCGGATCACCCCCGCCGGCGGGTCGATGCCGGGATCCGCCCACGTCTCGTCCCGATTGAGGGACGGCAATCCACCCAAGTACGTTTCCACCGGTATCCTCATGCTGTCGACATCGAAATTGCCGACGAAGACGAACGAAAAATCGCTCGCGTCGGCAAATCGGTCGCGGTAGACCTTGAAGGAGGTTTCCAGATCCAACTCCGAAAGAAGCTCGACGGTGATTGGACGGGTCCGGTGATGGTGCTGAGACATCGTCACCGACACTGTGTCCTGAAACACCGCTCGTGGGTTCGCACCGGCGTTTTCGAGGCTTGCGCGTGCCCGCTGCTCGAACGCGGTAAAGGCCGCTTCGTCCATCCGCGGCGCGGTAAACTGGAGATAGATGAGCTGGAACATCGTGAGCAGATCTTTGGGCGAAGCGCTACCCGACAGGCCCTCGCTCGACTGCGAAATAAACGGTATGACCCGAACCGCCTGGCCGGTAAGCACTTTCTGCAGGTCTATCAGCGATAGCTCGCCGAGCCCGCCGTGACCGACGACGGTTGCCGCGGTGGCCGCGGCAAAGAAGTCGTGATCGTCGACGAGTGAATGGCCACCGGGACTCGTCGCGTGAAATACAACTTCGTCGTCTTGATAATCCGTCGGTTTGAGCAACACGCGCACGCCGTTGGCCAACCGCCACTCGGTAACGTCGATCTCTTCGTGATGTTCATCGCTGACAATGGCCGACGGCGTTGGCGACACCGCGATGAGCGGCGCGTCCGCCGCAACATCCTCGTATGGTGCAACCTTTTTGCGTTCGACGACATCGAACACCGCCAGCAGTTCCGCAGCACTCGGGACGGTTACATCCACTTTCTCGGGTGCTGTCACCAGAATGACGCGATTGCGATCTACTAACCACTCCTGTGCCAACCGATTGATCTCGTCAACCGTCACGCCCGGTGCAAGTTGCTGATGCAGGCTGAACTCGAATGCGATTCCCGGGATTGGCTCGTCTTCCAAGAACGCTCGTACATACTCGGCAGCATGGCTGCCTGACGGCGTTTTTTCCCGTTCGGCATAGGCCAACTCCATACTACGAAGCAGATTCGCGCGAGCCCGGGTCAGTTCGGATTCCGTGAACCCGAAGCGCGCCACTCGGGCCGCTTCCGTGAGAATTCCTTCGAGCCCCTCCAATGCTCCCCCATCGCGGACCCCTGCTCCAAGAAAATATACCTCGCTCGATCGCACCAAACGCCCTTGACCGGACCCCGCACCCACGAACGGAGCGTCCGGTTCTTGCGTGATCTCGAAAAACCTCGTGTTCAACATACTGTTGTACAGGGTTTCTACGATTCCTCGACGGTACGCACCAACCGTCCGCTGGCTTCGTAGCGATTGTTTGAAATACAGCGAGACACCGGAGCTCGTCGCCTCGGCGTCCGTGGCAACGGCAACGAGTGTCTCCTCGTGTTCCGGAACGTCGTACGCCACGCGGGGTCGCGGATCGGTTGCGCCGGGAATGTCCGCGAAGTGCCGTCGGATCAGGTTTTCGATATGAGCAATGTCAAAGTCACCCACCGCGATCACTGCCATCAAATCGGGACGATACCAATCGTCGTAGAAACGTTTGAGCGTGGCGTAGGGAAAGTGCTTGTGCACTTCCGGGTCGCCGATCGGAAGACGCTCGGCGTAGCGGGAATCTTTGAACAACACCGGGAATTGTTTGTCCAGCATACGGGCGGAGGCCCCTCGCCCGAGACGCCACTCTTCGATCACGACACCGCGCTCGAGGTCGATTTCGCCGTCGTCGAAGCTGACTTGATGCGCCCAATCTTCCAGTATTTGGAACGCCCGCTCGAACACCTCAGCCGTGTCGGTTGGGACGGTCAATGTGTACACGGTTTCGTCGAAGGTCGTGTACGCATTGATGTCGGCCCCGAAGCGCATCCCGATGCGCTCCAGATACTCCACGAGTTGCTGCTTGGGAAAATTGCGCGTGCCGTTGAAGGCCATGTGCTCGACGAAATGCGCCAGCCCAAGTTGGTCGTCGTCCTCGAGAATCGACCCGGCGTTGACCACGAGTCGCAGCTCCGCCCGATCCTCGGGACGTGTGTTGGCTCGGATGTAGTACCGCAACCCGTTGTCGAACACTCCGGTCGTTACCGAGGAGTCGGTCGGCAGGCGAGACGCGAGATCGATGTCCTGCGCCACAAGCGGCACGGCGGTCTCGACCGCGAGAACCCAGACGAGCAATCGTGATATCATGGAATCCCCTTCCCGTCGCTGTACCATTCCCTCCCCCGGTCCCCTCCAGACGGGCAGACGGGCCCACTCCTCCCACCACACCACCCGACGGGCAGACGGGCACACCCGCTACCCGGACCAACCACCCATCCGCCCGTCTGCCCGTCTGCCCGTCTGCCCGTCTGCCCGCCTGCCCGCCTGCCCGCCTGCCCGCCTGCCCGCCTGCCCGTCAAATTCTCGCAAAGAGATTGTTGAACGCCTCCGACAGGCACGGATGGGCAAACACGGCGTCGCGCAACTCGGTGGCCGGAACGTTGCCCATCATGGCAATCTGGAGCTGCGACATGATCTCGCCGCCCGCGATGCCCAAGATGGCACAGCCGAGTATCTGCTTCGAGTCGGCATCGATCACGGCTTTCATGAACCCTCTCGTTTCGTCCACTTCGAGCGCCCGAGCGACATGGGTCATCGGCATGCTGGCAACTTGATAGTTCAAACCGCGCGCCTTCGCCTCTTCTTCGCTCAGACCGACCCTGCCCAGTTCGGGGTCGATGAACACACAATACGGAACGAGACGCCCGACAGTAGTGGCCTGGCCCTCGTGCAACAGGTTGTCACGCAGAATCCGAAAATCATCATAGGCTATGTGGGTAAATGCTGGCCCGCCGGTGATGTCGCCAAGCGCCCAAATCCCGGTGACGTTTGTCTCCAACCGCTCGTTGACCGGGATGAAGCCACGCTCATCCACCGTGACACCGGCCGCCTCGATATTCAGCGTCTCCGTGGTGGGCACGCGGCCCGTAGCAACGAGAAGATGCGACCCTTCAATCGTCTCTTCCCCTACAGAACTCCGCACGCCGACCCCAATGCTCGGCTCGCCGCCGTCGATCCTTTCGACGCTGGTGCCCAATCGGATGTCGATCCCATCCTCGCGGAGAATCTCTGTGACCTTCTCGGCGACGTCGGGATCCTCACGCCCCAGTAGACGATCCGCCATCTCGACGATCGTCACATCGCTCCCGAACCGGCGAAACATCTGCCCGAACTCGAGTCCGACATAACCCCCACCGAGCACGATCAGATGGCGCGGCACCTGATCCAACTCCATGATGCTGGTCGAGTCGAGATATGAAACATCCTGCAGTCCGGGTATTGAAGGGATCCTAGCAGGTTGCGGAAAAAGTCGGGTAATGGACGATAGCATCGCGAGCCGGAAGTTCTTATCGTAGAGGGACCTCGATGGGAGTGCCACGATGCGCGGGAACAAGACGAATCAGTCGGCGCTGTTCAGCTATATCAGTGCGGAGGATCGGGTGCCCTCCGACCATCCGTTGCGCGCCCTGCGGGCGCTGGTGGACCCGGTGTTAGCCCGGCTCTCGCCGCAGTTGGACCGGCTGTACGCGCGGCGGGGCCGGCCGTCGATTCCCCCGGAACATTTGTTACGCGCGTTATTGCTGCAGGTGGTGTATACGATCCGGAGCGAGCGGCAGCTGATGGAGCAGCTCGATTACAACATCCTGTACCGATGGTTTGTGGGGTTGAATCTGGACGACGCGGTGTGGGTGCCGACGGTCTTTACGAAGAATCGGACGCGGCTGGTCGAGGGGGGCATCGCGGATGCGTTTCTGGCCGAAGTGTTACAGGAGGCGGAGCGGCGGGCGTTGTTGTCGAATGAGCATTTCACCGTCGACGGGACTTTGCTGGACGCGTGGGCGAGTCAGAAGAGTTTTCAGCCGAAGGCCGGCACCCGCCCGCCAACGGACGATGATCCGGGGAATCCGAGCGTGACGTTTCGCCAGGAGAAACGGACGAATGCGACGCATGCGTCGCGGACGGACCCGGAGGCGCGGTTGACGCGGAAGAGTGGGGGGCAAGGCGCGCAATTGGCGTACTTGGCGAGTGTGTTGATGGATAATCGGCACGGGCTCGTGGTGGCGACCGACGTGACGCAGCCCGGCTACGAGGCGGAGTGTGCGAGTGCGCTGGCGATGGTGGGGAGCTTACCGCCGACGGCCCGGCGACGGACGTTGGGGGCGGACAAGGGTTATGATCGGTGCGGGTTTGTCGACACGCTGCGGGCGTTGGGCTGGACGCCCCACGTCACGCCGAACGTGCACCGCACGCGGTTGCGGAGCGCGGTGGATGGCCGGACGACGCGCCATCCCAGCTATGCGATCAGTCAACGGCAGCGCAAAAAAGTGGAAGAGATCTACGGGTGGGGCAAGACGATTGGGTTGTTACGCAAACTCCGACATCGCGGGACCCCGCGGGTCGGGTGGGTGTTTACGTTCACGGCCGCGGTCTACAATCTGATGCGGATACGCACCCTGACCCTGGCCGGAGGCAGCCCCTGATGGGGCAGTGTGGGCCGCATTCGTCACGCCGACCGCACCGCGGGGGCGGTAATAGGGGACCGCACGCTGGTACACCGTCGTGTTACCCGGACAAACGCGGCTCACCATGAATTTTTCCGCAACCTGCTAGGTCGCGCGCCGGCGTTGATAAAAATCTTCTCGGCCTCGATGTGGCGGGTACCACTGTCGTCATTCATCGTGACTTCGAGCTCTCGCGGTGCGGTGAACCGTCCCTCTCCCATGATGAGGGTGTTGTGCTCGAGTTTCTCCATGCCACGGCGGCTTCCGCTGCTGAACATCTCGACAATGTCCCGTTTGCGCTTTCGCACGACCTGTTGGTCTACCGCCACCGGCCCAACGTTTACACCGTAATCCGCCGCACGGCGCGCAAGATGTGCAACCCGCGCGCTTCCAACCATGGTTTTTGTCGGTGTACAACCCACGGTGACGCACGTGCCACCAACCAAATCCGCACGCTCGAGAATCGCTGTCTTCCAACCGGCTTTGGCCAACGCCCCGGCGAGCGGTTTGCCGCCTTGACCCGTCCCAATGACGATCGCGTCGAAATGTTCATTTGAGGCCATCGTGTCGCCCTCCTTCGATTCGTATCAACCCAGCGTTGCCTCTTTCTGCTTTGGTCAAGGGCCCACTGCCCTGCGTGGCGTCGCGTCGACCTGCACAATTTCCGGCAGCCCCTGGGCTGCACACGCCCCGCGCCGGCCAGCCCGTTCGCCGATGATGCGGTCCGCATCTTCGCGGCGCAGGCGCAAGAGCACGAGTACGGGAATGGCCAAGAGTGTGAAGAGTCCACCGACCACGTATCCGTCGGCTATCGATCGCACCCGTGCGAGATACCCAAGGCTCCCCTGCGCACCGACGCCGCCGGCGCTGGCGACGAGCGAGTTAAACGAAAGCACCGACGCCCTCTGCGCGGACGGCACCATTTGATGCAAGAAAGCCTGCTTCACCGGCCCGGCGACACCCATCGCCCCGGTGACCACGAGCAACAACGCCACGGCAGCCCAAAACGATCCCACGAGCCCAACACCCACCGCCGCCGCGGTCTGGACACCGGCAGACCACAGCAGCAGTGTCGATCGATGCCCACAAAACCGTGTCAACCAATCGGTCAACGCATTACCAGCGATGGTCGACGCGGCTATGAGCGCCGCCACGACGCCGGCTACCCACACCACGTCCCGTCCCAACAGTTCCAGCAGATACGGCTGCCACGCGTAGAAGGCCCACGTAAGAAACCCCATCTGCACGGCGGAGCAAAGCATCAAGAGCCGCACCGCCCGTCGATTCCAACCGTACGTAATGCTTTCGCGGGCCACCGCTCGCATCTCGCGGGGAAGGTCCGACCACCGCATAGCGCGCGCCGTAAACCCCAGATCGTGCATCACCACAAACGCAACGCCGAATACCGCGACGAGCATCCCTGTACGGACTAGGTACGGCAACGCCAGATCGACGCTCCCTAACAAACCGCCTGTGACCGTGCCTACCAGCATCGCTGAACCGGTTACCATCGCACCGCGGGCGAATACGTGATCGAGTTGACCGCCATAATCTGCCGCCTTCAACGCATCGACCAACCATGCTTCGACGGCGCCCGAGTAAAACGTGAAACCAAGCCCCATGAAAACGGAGACGATCACGAAACTGCCCAGCCCGCCTCCCATTCGTGCCGCCGCGACATAGGCCACAGTCGTCATGGTCAGGATGACGACACTCAACAAGAAGGACACGCGACGTCCGCGTGTGTCCGCCAGCACGCCCGTGGGGATTTCGAAGACGACCATTCCGAGAGTATATGCTCCGTTGGCAACGAAAACGCCGAAGATATCGAGTCCGGCGTCCAGCAAGAACAGCGTGTTGACACCCCAGATGAGTGCCGCCGCCAGGGTATACAAACCTGAAATGAGGAAATAGCCGCGAATCACCCGACGAGCGGTCACCATGCCATGCCACGTAGTATTGCACACACGACCGAGAAAGAAGATGCCACGCGCGCCGCTAGAGCAGTCTTATTGACCCCGCTCCGCCCGTCCCAATGGCCACGGAAACCACGGAAACCACCCACCTCCCCCTTGACTCTTGTTTTTCCCCGTCGCAAATCGGAACCTCGTATCCTGAGGCAATGCAATCGAGCCATTGACTGGGATGGGTGGGGAAGAAACACATGGTGTTGCGGCGGGAGGGGGTCCGTGGATTCTGTGGTTAAGCTTGGGTGGGGCGGAAAGGCCCAAGATCGTGTCTTCAATCGCACACCCCGATTCGGGGAAGAATCTAAGAATGATCACGCAACGGTAGCTTTGATCGCTAACTTGTTGCTATTTCTTGGTATAGAGACCGTTGAAGACAATCTGCCAGGTCGCACCGGCGTCTGACGAAGTACGCCAGATCTGTCGAACTTGGCCGGTGTGCAGACGTTCCCAGGCGATCTCATTCTGCACGACGTCCCCACCCTGCCCCACGGTCTCGCCCCGCAGCACCATCCTGCCGCGCTCGTCCAATCCCCCGTCGAGTTGCAGGAGCTGCCCGTTGTCGCTGACCCACGTTTGGTGCCATTTGTCCGTTTGAAGATCGTAGATATTGTGGCTCTGTCCACTCGTGCCGCCCGACCCTCGCCAGTGCTCGTGCAACACACATCCCTTCAGAATCTTCGTGATCGTGTTCTGTCCCACGACCGCACCCTTAGCATCGGTGACCTCCCAATCACCCGCCCAAAAATCAAATTGGCGATACGGGGTTCCGGTGCACGCCGCCGGCTGGACCTGGGCGACCAAGCCCGACATTGGCACGCCCAGCGCGAACGACAAAATTGTGGCAGCTCGACTGAAAGCGTTCATGCGCATATTCCTTGAAAAAGGAAATGCATTAATCTTCACCGTAGATACTTCGCCGGAATGGGGGTATCGGGGCTTTCTCCCTGCCAAAAGATCGTCACCACCCACCACCGATTCCCGTCGTTTAGGAGTTGAAAGCTATTGATTCCTCGAGCAAACACCTCGCCGTCCGGCGTGCGTTTTGAGTCGTATGTACTGAACAAGTGCACGATGTTGCCATACTGTTCCGTGACGCGGTAGAGCTCTCGTTCGAAAAAGCCGTTTTGCGTGAATGTACGGTCAGCGCCGGCAATCCAATCCTCCAGGGTCTGGACGCGAAGCGCTCGACCCCCCGTCGCATCGCGGAACGTCGGAATCAAGCGGGCGCCCGGCACGAACAACGAACGCATGCGATCCCAATTCCGCGGCTGACCCGCCGGTCCCGAAATCACATCGTACACCGCGGTGACGATCGCACCCACGGAAGCCACGTCTGCCGGATTCGCGGGGGGTGGGCCCTCGGAAACCTGGGCCGCCAGTGGGGCGTTGAGAAAGACGACCGCCGCAATGGAAGCGGCAAGCTCGAGAACGGCGCAACGATTGAGCATGGTGCCTCCAGAGCAGCGTAGTGGTGCGTGACGAGCGACACGGTGTCCTCCTCCTCACCCCAGGTATAATGCGCAGGTGGGGACCTGCTGAGACACCGGCAAAGACGCCGAAAGCTAAACGATCTCACGATGGTTGGGTCTCCGTGATCACCAAGGTATCTTCACCGTAGCACTGTGTACTTGGAGAGAAAAACCCGTAGATGGAAGCCTGGTCACCCGAAGAGCCCGATTTCGACGAGTCCGAAGAGGATTCGCCACAACAACCGGTAGCGTTCGTCGCGACGCAGGATGCCGTATCAGTTCGGGTGGCGGAAATCCCAGACTGGCGGACTCCGGACGGCATGATCTGCATGGGCACGTTTCTCGAGGACCAGGGCCACCCCATCGCCCGCAGTGCCGTCCCGGACGACATGTTGTCCGACCTCGAGGCCAGCGGGGCGTTTGGCCATCCGGTACGCCTGGCCTTGGCCGCCGTCGAGGAAAAACCCGGCCTGCAGTGTCGGTTATTCGCACTCCTACCGGCCGAGTACTTTCGGGAGACGGAGTCCGAGCCCGAGGAGCCGTGGGCGGCGAGTGTGCCGAGCTTCGACGACCGCAACCACGAGGAAATCCCCGAAAACGCTGTCGTCCCCCTCCTGTTGGGACATATCGTCCGATTCCAGCGAGACCGCAAGCATCCTGATGACCTGGCGTTGGAAGCCGGCGACGTCTTGCAGACCATAGTCGCCACGGAATCGGCCACCACCGAGGTGGTGGACAAGCTACTGGAAGACTTGCTGGGAGACGGCTGAGGAGGGACTGAGGGGAGAGGGATTGAGGGGAGAGGGCCACCCCACCGCCTAACCCGGAATCTCGTGGGGAGGAGTGGGGAGGCCCTCTCCCCTCTCCCCTCTCCCCTCTCCCTTCTCCCCCCAACCCCTTCCCTCTCAACCACTTGCGCTCCCCCGACCCACTCCCCAGACTAACCAGCGAATAAAACCCCCAACCTGCGTGTATCTCTTTTCGACACCCACTGGTCGACGAGGAGATGCCGCGTTGGAGACAGCCCTGGCGCATCCATTGCCCACCGACGAGCGCGCGCTCGCGCGGCGTGCCCAATCCGGAGATCTGGAAGCCTTCGGCGAGTTGGTCTCTCGGTACATGCGTCGCGCCTACTATGCAGCTTTGGGACTCGTCGGATCGCACGATGATGCGCTGGATCTGTCCCAGGAAGCCTTTGCGCGGGCGTTTCGCGCGCGGAAGTCGCTGGACCCGGAACGTTCTTTCTATACATGGCTGTACGCCATCCTTCGCCGATTGTGCTTCAATTTCCTCAGAGACCGCAAAACGCGGGCGCGGAAGATCGAGGAGGCCGCCGGTTGGATCAGTGATGAAGCCAATACCCGCGCCGAACAGTACAATCCGGCTCGAGTTGCAGAACTTGCAGAGCTCCGCTCCCGGGTTTCCGTGGCGATCGACGGGCTTGCTGACCGCCAGCGCGAGGTGTTGGTGTTGAAGGAATTCGAAGGTCTTCGGTACCGCGAGATCGCCGACCTACTGGGCATTCCGATTGGTACTGTGATGTCCCGCCTCTACTCGGCTCGTCGGCAACTCGCCGCGAGCCTGGCGGAGGAACAAAATGGGTGAAGGTGAGATGAGCAAACAGGTGGAGCGCGCCCACCAATTGATGATGGGCGCCTTGGACGGCGAAATCAGCGACGCCGAAGAGACAGAGTTGAAGCGCTTACTGGAGCGGAATCCTGCTTTTCTGAGCGAATGGAAGCGACTCAAAGAGGTCAAGGAGGTTACCGGTACGATGGCACTGCGATCTCCCCCGGCCGAGGTCTGGGACACTTATTGGACGTCGGTCTACCGTCGGTTCGAGCGTGGCATAGGCTGGATCTTGCTATCGTTGGGCGCCATCGTCTCGCTGTCGTACGGACTGTGGCAAGTAGTGCAGGAGATCATCGCCGACACCGCGATTCCCATGGTCATCAAAGCGGCCATCTTCGTGGGGATGGTGGGAGTGGTGATGCTCTTCGTGTCGGTTGCGCGGGAGAAGTGGTTCGTCTATCGATCTGACCCGTACAAGGACGTTCAGCGATGATTGTTTGCACTTCGTCCCAGGTCGCCGGTCAGAGGGTGGTAAAGACCCTCGGACTCGCCACCGGCAGCACGATCCGCGCGCGACACATTGGGAAAGACATTCTCGCGGTCTTCAAGAACATCGTCGGCGGCGAAATTGAAGAATATTCCAAGATGCTGGGAGAAGCGCGGGAACAGGCGCTCGATCGCATGTGCGCGCACGCGAGGGAGATGGGGGCCAATGCTGTTATCGACTTGCGCTTCTCGAGTTCATACATCATGGGTTCGGCTTCCGAAATTCTCGCCTACGGAACCGCTGCAGTGCTCGAGCCGGATTCTGCGTCGTCATGATGGAAGACGAGTCAAAACGGAGATTGAATTGTGAATAGGATATTCTGGATTATTACCGCCATGGTGGGAAATACAGTTGCCGCAGCGACGATCTTGTCACAGCAGAGTGCCATAGACGGTGATTGGAGCGGAACCATCTCGGTCGCCGGGCAGACCATTCCGCTGTCCGTGCACTTCACTGCCGCCGAGGACGGGTTGAGCGCTGTGATCGATATTTCGGGGGCAACCGGACTCGCCTTGCAAAACGTTTCATATCAGCCACCAAAAGTGCATTTCGAGCTTCCCGTCGGGGGGGCCGGTGCGGTGTTTGACGGAGAACATGCGGGCGACTCCATCGGCGGGGCGTTCACGCAGGCCGGAATCACTGGGACATTCACACTGGAACGGACGGTGGCGGCAGAAGCGGCGGACGAAGTAGCAGCCGAACCACTCCCATACGACGAAGAAGAAGTCACGTTCCACAACGCCGACATCACCTTGGCGGGGACGTTGACATTGCCGCGTGCCGGTGCACCGCATCCAGCCGTGGTCATGATCACGGGGAGCGGACCGCAGAATCGTGACGAGGAATTGTTTGGTTTCAAACCGTTCCAGGTCATCGCCGACCATCTCACACGAAACGGCGTCGCCGTCCTGCGTTACGACGACCGCGGCGTGGGCGGATCGAGCGGAGCGGTAATGCAGTCAACGAGTGAGGATTTTGCCACCGACGTCGTCGCCGCGGTCAGCCTACTCAAGAAGCGCAATGACATCCACCCGGCGCGAATTGGCCTGATGGGCCACAGCGAGGGCGGGATCGTCGCTCCGTTAGCCGCATCCCAATCGGATGACATCGCGTTCATGGTGTTGATGGCTGGGACATCGGTAACCGGCGCCGAGATTATGTTCGAGCAGGCCGCCATCATTGCCCGAACCGGAGGCGCTTCGGAAGCCGACATCGAGAAGAATGCCGCGTTACAGCGTCGGGTATTTGCCGCTATCCGAAGCGGTGAGGGATGGGACGAGGTGGCCGCCGAAATCCGCTCACAAATAGAAGCCGGTCTCGCTGCGGCGCCCGATAGTCAACGGAGCGCCATCACCGATGTCGACGCGTTTGTCGAGGCCCAAGTCCAAGCGCAAATCACGGCGACGCGCACGCCATGGTTTCAGTTTTTTATCGATTACGACCCAGCCGCCACCCTACGCAGGGTCGACACACCGGTCCTTGCCCTCTTCGGCGAGCTCGACCTGCAAGTGATTCCCGCGCAAAATCGGGGGGCAATGGAAGAGGCACTTCGTGCCGGTAATCATCCCGACTACACCATTCGGGTGTTGCCGAGTGCTAACCATCTCTTTATCACGGCGACTACCGGCAGCCCGGCCGAGTACGCAACGCTCCCGAAGGAGTTTGTTCCTGAGTTCCTGCCGCTAGTCACGGATTGGATTCTTAAGCGGGTGCGGTAGGGGGTAGCCAGAATCTTAGCAGGTTGCGGAAAAAGTCGGGTAATGGACGATAGCATCGCGAGCCGGAAGTTCTTATCGTAGAGGGACCTCGATGGGAGTGCCACGATGCGCGGGAACAAGACGAATCAGTCGGCGCTGTTCAGCTATATCAGTGCGGAGGATCGGGTGCCCTCCGACCATCCGTTGCGCGCCCTGCGGGCGCTGGTGGACCCGGTGTTAGCCCGGCTCTCGCCGCAGTTGGACCGGCTGTACGCGCGGCGGGGCCGGCCGTCGATTCCCCCGGAACATTTGTTACGCGCGTTATTGCTGCAGGTGGTGTATACGATCCGGAGCGAGCGGCAGCTGATGGAGCAGCTCGATTACAACATCCTGTACCGATGGTTTGTGGGGTTGAATCTGGACGACGCGGTGTGGGTGCCGACGGTCTTTACGAAGAATCGGACGCGGCTGGTCGAGGGGGGCATCGCGGATGCGTTTCTGGCCGAAGTGTTACAGGAGGCGGAGCGGCGGGCGTTGTTGTCGAATGAGCATTTCACCGTCGACGGGACCTTGCTGGACGCGTGGGCGAGTCAGAAGAGTTTTCAGCCGAAGGCCGGCACCCGCCCGCCAACGGACGATGATCCGGGGAATCCGAGCGTGACGTTTCGCCAGGAGAAACGGACGAATGCGACGCATGCGTCGCGGACGGACCCGGAGGCGCGGTTGACGCGGAAGAGTGGGGGGCAAGGCGCGCAATTGGCGTACTTGGCGAGTGTGTTGATGGATAATCGGCACGGGCTCGTGGTGGCGACCGACGTGACGCAGCCCGGCTACGAGGCGGAGTGTGCGAGTGCGCTGGCGATGGTGGGGAGCTTACCGCCGACGGCCCGGCGTCGGACGTTGGGGGCGGACAAGGGTTATGATCGGTGCGGGTTTGTCGACACGCTGCGGGCGTTGGGCTGGACGCCCCACGTCACGCCGAACGTGCACCGCACGCGGTTGCGGAGCGCGGTGGATGGCCGGACGACGCGCCATCCCAGCTATGCGATCAGTCAACGGCAGCGCAAAAAAGTGGAAGAGATCTACGGGTGGGGCAAGACGATTGGGTTGTTACGCAAACTCCGACATCGCGGGACCCCGCGGGTCGGGTGGGTGTTTACGTTCACGGCCGCGGTCTACAATCTGATGCGGATACGCACCCTGACCCTGGCCGGAGGCAGCCCCTGATGGGGCAGTGTGGGCCGCATTCGTCACGCCGACCGCACCGCGGGGGCGGTAATAGGGGACCGCACGCTGGTACACCGTCGTGTTACCCGGACAAACGCGGCTCACCATCAATTTTTCCGCAACCTGCTAGAATCCGAGAAGCGTCGTTTTCCAGTAGCCAGTAGCCAGTTCTTGGCTATTCTTGTGTTCATGCGTTCCGATCCGACTCCCGCATTCCGGTTCCTCCCCAACCCCCTGCTGGATCGGACGGCCCCCTACTCATTGGCTGAACGGTGGATACTCAACCGGGAGAGACACCTCGAGGTGATGGAGGAGATCAGCTCCTGGCCGGGATACGAACCCACACCCCTACTCGACCTGCGCCCGTTGGCGAAGGAACTCGCGATCGGTCGGCTTTCTCTCAAGAACGAAGGCGTGCGGTTTGGACTCGGCAGCTTCAAGGCCCTCGGCGGTGCGTACGGCGTGCTGCGGGTCATTCAAGCCGAAATCGAACGCCTGACCCAAACTTCCGGCGTCACCGGGCGGGAGATTCTGGGCGGTGCGTACCGCGATATCGCCACCGGCATCACCGTTACGTGTGCGAGTGACGGAAACCACGGCCGTTCGGTCGCTTGGGGAGCACAGCTTTTTGGATGTCGTTGCGTCGTGTACCTCCCGCCCCCGGTGAGTCAGGCCCGGGAGGCAGCCATCGCCGAGCACGGAGCGGTGATCGTGCGAACACGTGGTGGTTACGACGGTGCGGTAATGGAGGCCCAGCGAGACGCACAATACCTCGAGCGGTTTGTCGTGTCCGACACGGCCTACGAAGGGAACGTGAACGTGCCCCGAGATATCATGCAGGGGTATACGGTGTTGCTCGTCGAGGCGCTGGAGCGGCTGCCGGCCAGCGACCGACCCACGCATGTCTTCCTTCAAGGCGGAGTTGGTGGCTTTGCGGCCTCGATGGTCGCTCACCTGTGGGAAACGCTAGGCCCCGACCGCCCGGCATGCGTTGTGGTCGAGCCGGATTGCGCCAACTGTCTGTTCGAGAGCGCCTCCCTTGGCCGCCCCGTAACGGTAACAGACGTCCATCGCACGATCATGGGTTGCTTGGCATCCGGTGAAGTCTCCACGCTTGCCTGGTACATACTGGAACGCTCCGTCGATGCCTTCATGAGTATCGCCGACGAGGCCGCAGAGACTGCGGTGCGGCGGCTCGAGAACGGAGACCCCGCGGTGTCGGTTGGACCCTCGGGAGCGGCCGGTCTGGCTGGTCTGATGTGCATCGCGGGGGACGTGGACACGCGCACCACAATCGGACTCGATCGTTCGTCCCACGTTCTGGTTGTCGCCACCGAACGGGCAACGGCAGGGGAGTGACCCCGGTGTGCTGGTGTACACCATCGGACACTCTACGCGAACCACCGAGGCATTTGTCGAACTCCTCAACGAATTCGGCGTAAGACATTTGGTCGACGTGCGACGGTATCCGGGGTCGCGGAGACATCCTCACTTCTCGAGAGACGTGCTGCAAAAGGATCTCGAGAAACTGGGGATCGACTATACCCACATGGAAGCCCTCGGGGGACGTCGACGACCCCATCCGGATTCTCCGAACACCCACTGGACGTCGGACGGGTTCAGAGGATACGCGGACTATACCGCTACCGTCTCGTTCGACGCCGGGCTAACAGCACTCGTCCGGATTGCCAATCGACAGATGACGGCCGTGATGTGTGCCGAGGCGGTACACTGGAAATGTCACCGACAGTTGCTCGCCGATGCACTGGTGGCGCGAGACGTTGCCGTGCGTCACATCCTCCGTCCCGGTACTGCAACAACCCACGAGTTGAACCCGGCGGCGCGAGTTCTTCCCGATCGCGGACTCCAGTATCCGTCCCGAGCACCCAATCAGATCGGATTGTTCGACGAGCGCGGCGTTGAAACGGACGTCCGCCCCGGGTGACCCACTCGCCGCCCTAACAATGGCCTTGTACCTTGTTGGTGCACCACGTTCCCTCGAAGGTCAGAAAAGGAACCCTCGATGCCCACGTTAGGCACGCCGGAACATTCTCTTCGCATCGCCATCATTGGATCCGGTCCGGCAGGCTTCTATGCCGCGGATCATCTACTCAAGAATCAAGACATGACGGTCACCGTCGATATGTACGACTGCCTCCCTACCCCATACGGGTTGGTGCGGTTCGGCGTGGCCCCCGATCACGAAAAGATCAAGAACGTCACCCGCGTTTTCGACAAAGTCGCCGCGAAGGACGCCTTTCGTTTCTTCGGTAACGTAGACATCGGTGAGCATGTCACGCTCGACGATCTCAAGCAGTATTATCACCAGATCTGTTTCTCGACCGGGGCCCAGACCGACAAACAGATGGGTATCCCCGGTGAGGATCTCGCCGGCAGCCACGCCGCAACCGAATTCGTCGCCTGGTATAACGGCCACCCCGACTTTCGTGACTGCGAATTCGACCTCACCGCCGAGCGTGTGGCCGTCGTGGGCGTCGGTAACGTGGCCGTTGACGTGGCGCGTATTCTCTGCCGGACTCCCGAGGAACTCGCGACGACCGATATCGCGGACTACGCCCTCGATGCGCTCCGCAGCAGTAAAGTGAAAGAGGTCTACATGCTCGGCCGGCGCGGGCCGGCCCAGGCCGCGTTTACCAACATCGAAGTTCGGGAACTCGGCGAGATGCCAGGAGCCGACATTGCGGTGCTACCTGACGAAGCACGACTCGACGCGTTGTCGCAAAAACACCTCGACACCGCCGACGACCGCACCCTGAACAAGAAGGTGGAGATCATCCAGGGTTTCGTCGATCAGCCCATCCAGGGCAAGCCCCGCAAGTTGACCATTCGTTTCCTGGTCTCACCCGTTGAACTGATCGGGAATGCCGACGGGCGGGTAAGCGGTATGCGCCTCGTTATAAACGCGCTGCACGAGACGGAAGACGGCAACATTCGGCCACAAGCCACCGAACAAGTCGAAGAGCTGCCGGTGGACATGGTCTTCCGCTCGGTCGGATACCGCGGGGTGCCGATCCCGGGCCTGCCTTTCCACGACAAGTGGGGGATCGTGCCCAACGACAAGGGCAGAGTGACTTCGATGGAAAACGAACCGGTCCTGGGAATGTACGTCGCCGGATGGATCAAACGCGGCCCGACGGGAGTCATCGGCACCAACAAGCCGGACGCCGCTGAGACGGTCAAGACCATGCTGGCCGACGCCGACGCCGGTGCGGTTCTCGATCCAACGGTAACCCACCAGGCGGCCATCGAGGCACTCGTCCGCGAACGCCGGCCGGAGATGATTTCGTACAGCGACTGGCTCCGCCTAAACGATCTGGAAACGCAACGGGGTACGTCGCAAGGCAGACCGCGTGTGAAGTTCACCGAGGTTGGGGAGATGCTGGCGGCGCTGGGACGTGAGACGTGAGACGTGAGACGTAAGACGTGAGACGTAAGACGTGAGACGTGAGACGTAAGACGTGAGACGTAAGACGTGAGACGTAAGACGTGAGACGTAAGACGTGAGACGTAAGACGTGAGACGTAAGACGTGAGACGTAAGACGTGAGACGTAAGACGTGAGACGTAAGACGTGAGACGTGAGACGGGAAAAGGGAGAGGTGAGAAGGCCACCCTACTCCACCCGACCGGGGTGCAGGGTGGGGCCCTCTCACGTCTCACGTCTCACGTCTCACTTCAACTGATATTTCATGCAGGATGTGATCGCAGATATCATCGACCGCCACGGCGTGGTGATCCTCGACGGCGGCATGGCTACCGAACTCGAGAGCCGCGGTGCTGATCTCGACGGGCCGCTTTGGTCCGCCAAGGTACTGCTCGAAGCTCCTCAACTCATCGAACAGGTCCACTACGACTATTTCGCCGCGGGTGCGGACGTGGCCGTTAGTGCCAGTTACCAGGCAACATTCGAAGGATTTGCTGACCGGGGAATCGCCCGTAGGGCTGCACGAGATTTATTGCAACTGAGCGTACGGCTCGCACGCTACGCGCGAGACCGTTTCTGGTCGATTACCGAGCATCGCACCGTGCGCCCTGCACCATTGGTAGCGGCATCGATAGGATCCTACGGGGCATACCTCGCCGACGGATCCGAGTATCGCGGAGATTACGGCTTATCGGCCCGCAAACTAATCGAGTTTCATCGCCCCCGTCTCGAGGCGCTCGTCGACTCGGGAGCCGATTTGCTAGCCTTTGAAACCGTGCCCTGCGCCGTCGAAGCCGAAGCGATGGTACGGCTGTTGGAGGAACTGCCCGACGTACCCGCCTGGATCAGCTTCAGTTGCTGTGACGAGGCACACGTCTGTCACGGCGAACCACTCGCCGACTGCGTCGGTATCACAAACGACGCCGCGTACTGCGTCGCCACCGGCGTAAACTGTACTCCGCCGAGACTCATCACTCCCCTTTTGCGGTCGGTAGAAGAAATCGCCCGGCATCCGCTCGCCGCATATCCCAATAGCGGCGAGGTGTGGGACGGGGAGAAACACTGTTGGACAGCGAGTCCGGATTCAATCGACGTCTCCGAGGCAGGCCGAGAATGGCACGACGCTGGTGCGCGGCTGCTCGGTGGGTGTTGCCGGACAACGCCGGAGACCATCCGGACACTGTCTCGCCTACGAAGGAGGGGGTGCTGAATATCGACTATCCAATATTGAATATCCAATATCCAATTTCACTCTTGGAAATTGGGTATCGGATATTGGATATTGGATATTCATCTGTAGAACAGTTCCACCAACGCCATCGGAACCGCCGGCACGTAGGTTACCAGCAACAAGACCGCGAAGAGCACCGCGATAAAGTACACGTTCACTTTCGTCACTTCCCAGATGTCTGCCTTCGCCACAGCGCAGGCGGTGACGAGCACGCTCGCAACCGGGGGCGTCTGCTGCCCGATGCCGAGGTTGAGCGTGACCACGAGGCCGAAGTGTACCGGGTCGATCCCGACGGCATGAACCAGCGGCATGACGATCGGCACCACGAGAATGATGGCCGAGGCAGAGTGGAGAAATAGGCCAATGAGCAAGAAGAAAACGTTGAGGAGCGCCAACACCGCAAAGCGATTGTCGGTGAACCCGATGATGGCCTGGGCAACCCGTTGCGGGAACTGTTGTTCGGTGAGGAACTCACCCAGCAGCGCCGACGTGGCCACCAGCAACATCACGACGGCCGTTTGGACTCCTCCTTCGATGGCCGCTTTCCGTAGTCGATCCCAGTTCAGCCCGCGATAAATCACCCCCCCGATCACGATCGCCGCCACGACCGCCAAGCCGGCTCCTTCCGTCGCGGTCACCCAGCCGCCGAAAATGCCACCCAAGATGATGACCGGCAGCAGAAGCGCCCAAGCACATTCTCTGAACGTGGCGGCCACTCGACGGAGTTGAAACGCCTCTTGCACCGGAAGGTTGTACCGCACGGCCAGGGCATACGCCATCACCATCAACGTCAGTCCACCCAACACTCCCGGAACGATACCCGCCACAAACAGCTCCACGACGGAGCTGCCGGATATCACACCGTACAGAATCATGGGGATAGAGGGAGGGATAACCACCGCAAGCGTCGCCGAGGATGACATCACCGCCGCCGCGTACGGAGTGGAATATCCCTTCTTCTTCATCTCGGGAATGAGAATTGAGCCGAGCGCCGCTACGTCGGCGACGGCCGAACCCGAAATCTCGGCGAAGAACATCGACGCACCTATCGTCACCATCGCCAAACCGCCCTTGACGAATCCTACCAGTGCAGAGGCAAGGGCGATCAACCGGTGAGAAATGCCGGAGGCGTTCATGATCGCGCCCGCAAGCACGAATAGCGGGATCGCGATGAGGGGAAACTTGGTGGTTCCGGAGAACAGCACGAGCGCCATGTTGGGGATAGCATCAAATCCGGACGTGAACGCTACCGCCACTACGGAGATCGCACCGAGCGCTAGCGCGATCGGAACGTCCACCGCGACGAGTCCAATCAAGCCGAGCAACAGGAGGACTAGTATCACCGGTCGACAACCTCTGTGTGGAGCGCGCTGATCCGTATGCGTTCCTCGGACCCCGCGGGTCGGGTGGGTGTTTACGTTCACGGCCGCGGTCTACAATCTGATGCGGATACGCACCCTGACCCTGGCCGGAGGCAGCCCCTGATGGGGCAGTGTGGGCCGCATTCGTCACGCCGACCGCACCGCGGGGGCGGTAATAGGGGACCGCACGCTGGTACACCGTCGTGTTACCCGGACAAACGCGGCTCACCATCAATTTTTCCGCAACCTGCTAGAATCTGAATTCGAGATGCCGTCCGTTTCGCATGACTTCCACGGTCCGCATCGCTCGATCGGACAGATTGGCGAACAGGGCTCCTCTGTCGTAGTGGGACAGCATTTCGCCGTTGATCGCGATGATCATGTCTCCAACCCGAACGCCGGCGCGATAGGCGATGCTTGTCCGGTTTACCCCTTCCACCCGCAACATCCCGTTGCGCACCGACAGATCTTCGGAGTTCCTGAACGGACCCCCGAACGACATGCCGTGCGGAGACGGGGATAGCGACGGAGACGGCGAGGGAGACGGTGAGGGCGAGGGCGTGGGCGTCGGTGTCGGTGTAGTCCGCGGTGTCGGCGTGGGTGTAGGGGTTGGTGTGGGCATAGGGGTCGGCATCGGAGTGGGCATCGGTTTGGCCGAGCTGAACGTCTCGGCCACGGCCCATTGACCCTGGGTACGACCGACCACGGCGATGAACCACCCATTCGACGCCCTCCGGTTCCGCCCGCGCAGCCGGCGGCCCTTGATGACGGCGGCGTTTCGGGTCACGACGGTGACCTCGGGAGCCTCGGCCCAAGAGATCCCGATATCGAGCCGGGCCAAGCTGTCGGCCAGTGCTTCACGATGCCGCTGGTTCAACTCCTGACCATCGGCGGGTAGCGTCGTGGCAGTGACGAGAGCGATTGCAAGAACTCCTCTTCCGATCATCCGGCGTGCTCCGATCATTCCGGCGTGCTCCTGAAAAGCGTGCGCCCCAATGTTTGGGCTTGTCTGTTGGACGCTGTAATTGGACCAATCGTTGGAAGGCTTTAAAGTATTGTGCTACAACGACTTACAAGTTAGCCGATCGAAAGCGACTCCTTCATGTGGGCCGCCTCAGGCCAACGGTCCTCCCGCTCGCGCATTACGGCCTTGTCGATAGCCACTGCAAGTCCCTCCGGTACGTCTTTGCGTCGTTCGCGGATATCGGGCGGGGTGTCTTCCAAATGCATCTTGAGAACCGCCTGCTCGCGACTAGCATGGAAGGGTGGCCGTCCGGCGAGGCACTCGAACAACACGCACCCGAGCGAGTACAGATCGCTCCGAGGGTCGATGTCGGTGGCCCCCCGGATCTGCTCGGGACTCATGTAGCTGGACGTCCCGACCACAAACCCCGATTTGGTCAATCTGTCCATTCCGGCCGCCTGAATGGCCCGCGCAATGCCGAAATCGACCAATACGGGACCGGTAGGTGCCAACACGATGTTCTCGGGCTTCACGTCGCGGTGAACAATCCCCTGTGCGTGGGCGTAGGCGATCCCGTCCAGCAGGTCGGACGCGATTCTGAGGGTGTCGTCGATGGACACTTTACGGACCTGGGTCAGGTGTTCCCTCAGGGTCGGCCCGCGAATGTAGGTCATGACGTAGTAGATGAGCAGGTCCGTCTCGCCGAAGTCCAGAAACCGTGCGACGTTCGGGTGGTCCATGCGGCGGAGAAAATCCACCTCCCGAACGAACCGCTTCCCGGTCACGGTCACGGCCAGCTGGGGATTCAGCACCTTCAGGGCCACGTTCTCGCCCGCGTTGTTTGCGGCGAGGAAGACTCGCGCGGCTCCTCCCTGGGCGATCTCGCGCTTGATCGTGAACTTGTCGCCGAGCTGGTCGTTAACCAGCGTCATGAGGTTGCGTGCGATGTCTGGAGCCCCTGGAAAAGAAAGGCCGCTCTAGCTAGTGCCCGGAAAGATAGCTTCGCAAGGGGCATTTGTACCCAAAACCGGACCTTGGCTTCCGCCCCGCCTCGCTTCCCCTCCGCCCTCTCGGTACGAAAGACCCTGTGCAACTGTTGAACGGAGCCGGGCGAGGGATTTACTTGTGTCTCGGCGCCTTTCCCATTTTCCAGGACCCCCGCATGGTCATCAAACCCAAGATTCGAGGATTCTTCTGTCTCACGTCCCACCCGGTGGGCTGCGAGGCCCATATTGGCCAACAGATCACGTACGTGAGGGAAAAGGGCGGGATCCCGCACGGCCCGAAGAACGCGCTGGTCATTGGTGCGTCCACCGGCTACGGCCTGGCCTCACGGATCACCGCGGCATTCGGATGCGGGGCCGGCACCCTCGGGGTGTTTTTCGAGAAGGAGCCCAGCGAACGGAAGCCCGGTACCGCGGGGTGGTACAACTCTGCTGCATTCGGGCGGGCTGCCAAGGCCGAAGGCTTGTATGCCCGGAGCCTCAACGGCGACGCTTTCTCGGACGAGATCAAGAACCGGACAATCGAGATCATCAAGGACGATCTGGGTACGATCGACCTCGTGGTGTACAGCGTTGCCTCCCCCCGCCGCATCCATCCGAAAACCGGTGAGATCCAACACTCGACCCTGAAGCCGATCGGCGAGACCTACGAAGGCATGACGCTGGACACGGACAAGAAGATCGTGAAGCCCATCACGATCGAGCCCGCCACCGATCAAGACGTGGTAGACACCGTCTCTGTGATGGGCGCAGAGGATTGGGAGATGTGGATGGACGCCCTGGAAGCGGCCGGCGTCCTCGCCGACGGCTGTCGGGCTATCGCATTCACGTATATCGGGTCCGATGCCACCTGGCCGATCTACCGGGCGGGGACCATCGGAAAGGCCAAAGAAGACCTGGAGCGAGGTGCGGGAAAGATCAGCCAGCGGCTCGAAGCTCGCGGCGGGGGTGCCCATATCGGTGTCATGAAAGCAATCGTGACACAATCCAGCTCCGCCATTCCGGTAGTGCCGCTGTACATCTCACTGCTCTACAAGGTGATGAAAGAGAAGGGCCTGCACGAAGGGTGTATCGAACAGATGCAGCGCTTGTTCGCTACACGACTATATGCCGATGGCGGGGTCGTGACGGACCAAGACGGATTGATTCGGCTCGACGACTGGGAAATGCGCGATGACGTGCAACGGGCCGTGGCGGAGTGGTGGCCCAACGTGACATCCGACAACCTCGAAGATGTGACGGACTTCGACGGATACCAGGCAGATTTTCTCAAATTGTTTGGATTTGGGCTGCCGGGCGTGGATTACGAGGCCGACGTGGATCAGATGGTGAGCCTCGAGTGATTGGACGGAAGGACTGAAGGACGGAAAGACAGAATGACGGAAGGAACGAACCCACAACCACATTCCGTCCATGCGCGAGCCGGATCGCGGCGCATTGACTCGTATATATATAAGGAAAGCAAAATCCTAGCGCGTGTGCAATGCTAGCAGGTTGCGGAAAAAGTCGGGTAATGGACGATAGCATCGCGAGCCGGAAGTTCTTATCGTAGAGGGACCTCGATGGGAGTGCCACGATGCGCGGGAACAAGACGAATCAGTCGGCGCTGTTCAGCTATATCAGTGCGGAGGATCGGGTGCCCTCCGACCATCCGTTGCGCGCCCTGCGGGCGCTGGTGGACCCGGTGTTAGCCCGGCTCTCGCCGCAGTTGGACCGGCTGTACGTGCGGCGGGGCCGGCCGTCGATTCCCCCGGAACATTTGTTACGCGCGTTATTGCTGCAGGTGGTGTATACGATCCGGAGCGAGCGGCAGCTGATGGAGCAGCTCGATTACAACATCCTGTACCGATGGTTTGTGGGGTTGAATCTGGACGACGCGGTGTGGGTGCCGACGGTCTTTACGAAGAATCGGACGCGGCTGGTCGAGGGGGGCATCGCGGATGCGTTTCTGGCCGAAGTGTTACAGGAGGCGGAGCGGCGGGCGTTGTTGTCGAATGAGCATTTCACCGTCGACGGGACCTTGCTGGACGCGTGGGCGAGTCAGAAGAGTTTTCAGCCGAAGGCCGGCACCCGCCCGCCAACGGACGATGATCCGGGGAATCCGAGCGTGACGTTTCGCCAGGAGAAACGGACGAATGCGACGCATGCGTCGCGGACGGACCCGGAGGCGCGGTTGACGCGGAAGAGTGGGGGGCAAGGCGCGCAATTGGCGTACTTGGCGAGTGTGTTGATGGATAATCGGCACGGGCTCGTGGTGGCGACCGACGTGACGCAGCCCGGCTACGAGGCGGAGTGTGCGAGTGCGCTGGCGATGGTGGGGAGCTTACCGCCGACGGCCCGGCGTCGGACGTTGGGGGCGGACAAGGGTTATGATCGGTGCGGGTTTGTCGACACGCTGCGGGCGTTGGGCTGGACGCCCCACGTCACGCCGAACGTGCACCGCACGCGGTTGCGGAGCGCGGTGGATGGCCGGACGACGCGCCATCCCAGCTATGCGATCAGTCAACGGCAGCGCAAAAAAGTGGAAGAGATCTACGGGTGGGGCAAGACGATTGGGTTGTTACGCAAACTCCGACATCGCGGGACCCCGCGGGTCGGGTGGGTGTTTACGTTTACGGCCGCGGTCTACAATCTGATGCGGATACGCACCCTGACCCTGGCCGGAGGCAGCCCCTGATGGGGCAGTGTGGGCCGCATTCGTCACGCCGACCGCACCGCGGGGGCGGTAATAGGGGACCGCACGCTGGTACACCGTCGTGTTACCCGGACAAACGCGGCTCACCATCAATTTTTCCGCAACCTGCTAGGATGAATATCGAATAATGAATATCCAATATTGAATGTTGAACATTGGATATTGGATATTGGGCGGGTTACGGGGTCAACTGGGCATCGAGCCGTTGAACCGCGTGCTCGACGCCTGCCCTGCGCGCATCGTCTTCAGACCCATATTCGGTCATGGGACCGAAAAAATCGTAGAGCCGATTCCCGTCCTCCCGCTCCTCCTGAAGCACGATATCCACGATCCAATTGCCGTTGTGGAGCTGCTTTGCCTTGGGAATGACGGTGTACGGCCCATGTGTCACCCGGTGTGACTCGGGCACGTCATCGACTTCGAAGACATCGTCGGCCGCGGGGTCGGGAGCGCGGGGTTCTCGTTTCTTGAAGAGCATTGGGTCACCTCCTGGCTATTCTAACCCTGCGGTCGACGTTGTGTAGGTTGTAGGGTGTAGGGTGTGGGTGACAGGTGTTTTCTACACCCTACACCCTACACCCTACAACCCACAACCTCCCTTGGAGTCCACGCTTGAACTCGTTCAAGAACGGCGCCACCGCTAGCGCCAACGCAGACATGCCCGATCCCCGGTGCTGATTTCCGGTTTCGCTTTGGCGTTGGTCGTCGGCCTGGCGATGGGATTGCTGGGCGCCGGCGGATCCATTCTCAGCGTTCCGATCTTCGTCTATCTGCTGAATTTCGAGGCCAAAGAGGCCATTGCCATGAGCTTGGCGGTCGTGGGGGTGACCAGCCTCGTCGGCGCGGTGCGGCATGCGCAGTCGGGCCACGTGAACATGAAGGTCGCCCTCATCTTTGGGCCCGTTGCCATGTTAGGCACGTACCTCGGCGCCCGACTCTCCGTGTTCTTCAGCGGCAGCGCTCAGCTCGCCCTATTCGGTATCGTGATGCTCACCAGCGCGTTCTTCATGCTGCGCGACCGCAATCCCGAGCCTCACAAGATGCAGCACCCGCGCCTGGTCTACGAGGTCGTCGTGATCGAGGCGCTCGCGGTGGGGATGCTCACCGGATTGGTAGGCGTCGGGGGCGGGTTCATGATCGTCCCCGTGTTCGTGTTGTTGCTGGGCCTGCCCATGAAGCAAGCGGTCGGAACCTCTCTCCTCGTCATTGCCCTCAAATCCTTTGCGGGTTTCGCCGGCTACCTCGGACAAGTTGAGGTGGCTTGGGGTTTTATGACCGGGTTCAGCGGTATCGCCATCGTCGGGATCTGGATCGGGGCGCCCCTCGTACACCGCGTGTCATCCCACACGATCAAGCGGATATTTGGCGTGTTTCTTCTTTTGATCGGTCTGTGGATACTCTATGAGAATCGAGGTGTGATCGGGCTCTCCCCTTGAATTTCTATGGGACCTCGGATGCACCACTGCGGCGGGATAAATCCTCAGCAGGAGTAGTCAATCACCGAACTGCCCACTACCGACTGCGTACTCCATTGCTAGATTTCCATCATGGCAAGTCGCAACATCTTTACGACCGTTCGTCATTTGCACGACACTGGTTCCGAGCATGATTCACGGGAGAGCACGCCCGCAGAACGCCTGGAGATGATGTGGCAGCTCGCGGTCGACGCATGGGCATTTATGGGAGAGCCAGTCGGTGAATCAAGACTTCCAAGACATACTGTCCGCGTTCTGCGACGAGGGCGTTGAGTTCCTGCTGGTCGGGGCGTACGCCCTGGCCGTCCACGGTTTGCCCTGAGCCACCGGAGATCTGGACCTTTGGATTGGAACAAAAGAGGAAAACCCCCAACGGGCGTGGCGGGCGTTAGAGCGTTTCGGCGCGCCGCTCGATCAGATCAGCGTCGAAGACCTATCTACAGCAGATACCGTTTTCCAGATTGGCGTTGAGCCTCTTCGGATAGACGTCATGACGTCTATCGACGGTGTCGACTTCGAGGTTGCATGGTCCGCCCGGATCGAAACCAAAGTCGCCGGCATTACGTTTCCGGTGATATCGAGATCGCACCTCGAGCAGAACAAGCGGGCCGCGGGACGGCCACAGGATGTGGCGGACTTGGCGCGGCTCCAAGACAAGAAAAAGTAGGCACATACCTGGGCTGCTCTACTCGGTGCGCAATGCCTCCACCGGATCGACGGTCGTAGCGCGCTGCGCCGGCAGGAACGTGGCAACCAGCACGATCCCCAAGAGATCCAACGACACAATGGCGTGCGTCAGCACATCGGTGGATGCCACGCCGAAGAGCAGTGATCGGAGAACCCGACTCATCGTCAGCGCTCCCACCAAACCCATTGGCAATGCCGATCGCCCCGACTTGGCCCCTTGGCTGAGGACCATGCTTCGCACGTGCCCCGCTTGTGCACCCAACGCGATCCGCACGCCGAACTCCCGAGTGCGTTGGCCGACGATGTACGCGACAACGATTGCCGGAAGCAACCCAAGGATGAGCCTGCACCGGTCGAGATTGCAAAGCCGAAGGCCAGCACTCGACCGTCCACGGCCACCTGGTCGAGCCGCGGGATTTCGGGAGGGGCCAGCCCGAGCAATCCGGTTTGTCCGCTACGCCAATGACCCATGATCTATCCCCCACCCCTTGAGCCCCGAGGTACATCACCCCATCATTCCTCCTCCACTTCTCCCGCACGATCTACAACCCGGAGTCCGCTATGCCTCGGTTCACCATATTGATCACTGCCCTTACGGCGGTCTGCGCCGGATCCGCCGCGGCCCAAAGCCCCGACCTTTACGACACTCGTCTGCTGAGCCAGCCGGCCATCAGTGAAACCCACGTTGCGTTCGTCTACGATGGCGACATCTGGATCGCCGCCCGCGACGGAGCCAGCCCGCGCCGACTGACCACCCATATCGGAACGGAAGCCATCCCGCGTTTTTCACCGGACGGCAACTGGGTCGCCTTCAGCGGCCAATATGACGGCAATACCGACGTGTTCGTCGTCCCCACCGCCGGCGGCGTCCCAAAACGTCTGACCTGGCACCCCGGCTCTGACGTGGTCCTAGGATTCACGCCGGACGGCTCTGCGGTGTTGTTTCGATCGGCCAGGGCCGTGCACACCAATCGACACACCCAGCTCTTCACCGTGCCACTCGACGGCGAAATGCCGACGCAACTCCCCATTCCACACGCCTTCAAAGCGACCTACTCGCCCAGCGGCGACTACATCGCCTACGTGCCACTCGGCGAGCGCTTCCTTGAGTGGAAGAACTATCGGGGTGGTACGGTCACGCGCATATGGATCTACAACGTGGCTTCGCACGCCGTGGAGGAGATCCCGCAACCGGCAGGCCGCAGCAACGACACCGATCCCATGTGGCTCGACGATCACATTGTCTTCCGCTCGGATCGCAACGGCGAGTTCAACCTCTTCACGTTCGACCCCGCCACCAAGGCGATAAGCCAAATCACGCAACATGAAGACTTCCCCATTGTCAACGTCTCTGCAGGCGCGGGACAGATCGTTTACGAGCAGGCCGGTTACTTGCACGAACTCGACCCCGCGACATCGAAATCGTGGCGGATCCGGATCGGAGTGGCAGCGGACATGAACGAAACGCGGCCACGGTACGCGAGCGGCAATCGGTACATTCGCAACGCGACCGTCGCCCCTAATGGGGCTCGCGCGGCGTTCGAGTTTCGCGGTGAGATCGTGACGGTTCCCGCGGAACACGGAGACCCGCGACTCCTCACCGAGACGCCCGGCGTGCACGAACGATCGCCGGTTTGGTCGCCCGACGGAAAGTCGATCGCGTATTTTTCGGATGCGTCCGGAGAATACGCGCTGCACATCGACGGCCAGAATGGAAACGGCGAGCCCCGCGTTTTCAAGTTGGATGGCGCGGGTTTCTACGACAGCCCCCGTTGGTCACCAGACGGCAGCAAGATCAGCTTCCGCGACAACTCGTGGTCGCTCTACTGGATCGACGTCGAATCGGGAAAGACAAAAAAGGTCGCCTCACAGGTGATCTACGGTCCGACCAACACGCTCACGCACGCCTGGTCTCCCGACTCCCGCTGGTTGGCGTACACCCTATCGTCGCGGACCTATCACCAAACCATCCACCTCTACTCGGTGGAAACAGGTGAGCTCCACGCCATCACCCAAGGGCTGAGCGATGCGGCCGACCCGGTGTTCGACGCGAGTGGCAAGTACCTGTACTTCTCTGCCTCGACCGACGCCGGACCCGTACGCCAGTGGTTCGCGCAATCCAACGCGGGTATGCGAGTCACGAACGGTCTGTACCTCGCGGTGTTGGCGAGCGACGTGCCCTCGCCGCTCAAGCGTCGCTCCGACGAGGCGGTGAGTGACGAGGACGGGCAAGACGAGCCAACCTCCGGCGACGAGGAGAATGGCGTCGAAGTACGAGTGGACTTCGATGGCATAGATCAGCGCATCATCGCGCTGCCGGTTCCTGCGGGCTACTACTACAGCCTGGCGCCCGGTGGAGAGGGACAGGTGTACTACCTGCGTGCCGACGCCCTGGGCGGATTCGCACAGCCCGTGGGCGGATCGGCCCTGCACCGCTTTCAACTCTCCACGCGCGAAGAGGAGACGCTCCTCGCCGAGGCCTCGTGGTTCGGCGTCACTAACGACACGAAAAAGCTCTTGGTTCGGTCCGGCAACAACTGGCTGATCGCTGGCGCGGGAAAGATCGATCCGAGCAAGGGACGTTTGGCCACTGACGACATCGAGGTCCGCATCGACCCCCGTTCCGAGTGGGAGCAGATCTTCAACGAGGCGTGGCGGATCAACCGGGACTTCTTTTACGACCCCAACATGCACGGCGCGGACTGGCCGGCCATGAAGAAAAAGTATGCGGCGTTCCTGCCCAACGTGGCCACCCGTGGCGATCTCAACCGCGTCATGCAATGGATGTTCTCCGAGTTGGCCGTCGGTCACCACAGAGTGGGCGGCGGCGACCAACTCCGCCGTCCCGACAACGTACCCGGCGGATTGCTCGGCGCCGATTTTGAGATCAGTGACGGACGCTACCGGGTCAAGAAGGTGTACGGTGGTCTCAACTGGAATCGCAACCTGCGCGCCCCATTGACCGAACCCGGTGTGGGCGTGGTCGCGGGAGAATACTTGCTCGCTGTGAACGGCCGCGACCTGATACCGCCGGAGAATCTGTACAGTCGCTTCGAAAACAGGGCAAACAAGATCGTGGAGATCACGGTGGGCCCCAACGCGAATGGGTCGGGTTCCCGCACGGTGCCGGTGGTCCCGATCGCAAACGAAACCTCGATCCGGAATCGCGGTTGGATTGAGGCAAACATCCGCAAAGTCCACGAGGCGACGGACGGACGGGTGGCGTACGTGTACGTCCCCAACACCGCCCAGCCGGGGTACGATTACTTCCGCCGCTATTTCTACCCGCAGGCCGACAAGGACGCCATCATCATCGACGAGCGTTACAACGGCGGCGGACAACTTGCCGATTATTACATCGACGTGCTCCGCCGCCCGTTGGTAAGCCATTGGGCAACGCGTTACGGCGAAGACATCAAGACGCCCATTGCTTCGATCCAGGGGCCCATGGCGATGTTGATCGACGAAACGGCGGGCTCGGGCGGCGACCTTCTGCCGTGGATGTTCCGCAAGTTCGACATGGGCCCGCTCATCGGGAAACGCACCTGGGGCGGATTGGTCGGCACACTTGGGTTCCCCGTGCTGATGGACGGTGGAGGCGTCACGGCCCCGAACCTGGCCATCTGGACGGAAGACGGGTTCATCGTGGAAAACGTCGGCGTACCGCCGGACATCGACGTCGAGTATTCGCCGGCGGACGTCATTGCCGGACGCGATCCTCAACTCGAGCGGGCCATTGAGTGGGTCCTGGCCGAGCTGGAACGCAATCCACCAAGCCGTCCGACTCGACCGGCATTTCCGATTCGGGTGCGGCGCGTTCCGTAGGAGTGCTGTGACTCAATTGAACGCTCCCGTCGCCTGAAAGCGGCGGGAGCCGAATGCTAGCCTGTCATGCTAGGTTTCTGACGCCAACGCCCGTACCACTGCGGTGATGCCGTCCACGACGCGAGTCATCCGATCGAAGTGGAGCTTGTCGATTGTATCCCCACTCGTGTGGTAGAACGGATTCCGAAAAGGAGCCGTATCCGTGATCATGATGGCTTTGAAACCGTGATGCCAGAACGAGGCGTGGTCCGACCAGGTGATCCCCGGTATCCAACTGGGGGAAGACACTCCCTGAGACGGGAATCCACCATGCTCTCGGAATACGCCGAGTGCCTGGCGCACCAAGCCGCCGGAACCGAGGTTGCCGACGAATCCGACGAAGTCTCCGCGATCGGGGTAGAAGAAGCTGAACGGCGGCGGATACCGCTGGCTGCCGGGTTCGGTAGAGTAGTACCCGATGGTCTCTAGCGAAATCATCGCGACGATGTTCTCATCGCGCTCGGCCGACCGCGCCGCGTAGACTCGGCTCCCCATCCATTCAGTATTGAAGAAGGGTGGCTCTTCGTTCACGAAGAGGACGAAGCGCAGAGTACGTGCCGGCCCCCCGGTGACAAGGGCGGGTGCGAACATCCGGGCCAGTTCGAGCACGCCGGCGGCGCCGCTCGCGTTGTCGTCCGCACCAGGCGCGCCCTCAACAGTATCGTAATGCGCGCCCACCACAACGATCTCGGCCGGTCGACTTTCACCAGGGATTTCGACTTCGAGGTTGCGAAATAGAATGCCGCCGACCTCGAACTGCTGCGTCCGGACCTCGTACCCTAGTTCGACCAACACGCTGTCGATATACCGCTCCGCGTCCCGCAACGCCTCCAACTTGCCGTCATTGCGCTCACCAATCTCGGAAGAGAGTCGGTGGACGTGCGCCTCCAGTGCGTCACGGCGCTCCTGCTGCTCGGCGGTAAGCGATTGGAGCGGCCCGACAAACGAGGCACCGGGCATACGGATGACAAAACCCCAAAGGCCGAATAAGAGAATCACGGCTACGGCTGCCAGAACGCCCCATCGCGCCGGACCCTCCCAGAGCAAAGTGAGCGCACTCAAGAAAATCCAACCGGGGAAGACCACGTCGAGAACGCCGGCAAACGCCACCGTACGGACCGGCGTGCCGCGGATCGAAGCTTCCGGGAAGGCCGAGAACCCGATTAGCGCGACCAGCACGAGAGCGACCCACAACGCCGGGCGTTTCCAGACCTCATGCCTCCGATCGAGCACGGCGCGCCGGTGCACACACCCGGCGGTCACAGCAAACAGCGCCACGAACAGCGCGGTCCACAGCAGGACGGGGGGCAGCGTGAGTGTGACTTCCCACCAGCGGAAGAAGATGCCCAGAGCCGCGATCCAGAAAACCGTCAGGCCCGCTCGGGCCGACAGTCTGACCGACACAGCTTCCATCAGCGACTTCACAGGAACGGTGCCACCAGATCCAATCCTCCAACCCTATTCGAAGGCTACAGAATCAACCATGTGCACGCCGTTGGCCAGGTCGTGTGCACCGGGACGCGAGGGCAGCGTGGTCACACGAGCCGAGCCGCACAAGGAAGTGTGGGGCTACCGAACGAGCATCGAACTCCGAACCGTGGACAAGCACATCACAAAACTCCGGTCCAAGATTCACGGGGGCGTCTCCGCAGACTAAGGCCGGACAACTTGCGTGCCGCCACCTCGTGTTTGGTGCAAAACCACTCCGCACCAAGAGGATGGCCACCCATGTCTTCGGGCAGCGGCTGATAATCCTTGAATCTGACGACATCTCCTCCTCCACCACGCTCAAGGAAATCGTCGACGAAATCTTGGCCACAAAGGTGACAAACGGGCGGCTTCATTGGTTTTGCCTTCCCTCCATCCTATCCTTATTATGGCTCACTGGAACGATTTCGGCTATCGAACCTCTTGCAACCCATCGGCAAAGGAACCCAATGATCACCTCTCGTGGAACCCTGAGACGAGTAGGATTGACCTCCGTCCTGCTGCTTCTGAACGCCGGTTCGGTCGCCGCACAGCATTTCCCACCCGAGCCGGAACTGCTCTCTCTGATCAAGGAGCGGGTAGACGCCGGTCGCAGCCTCGGCATGGTCGTGGGTGTGATCGAGGCCACCGGGTCCAGAACCATCGTCGCCTACGGCGAGCCCGGACCAGGTGCCCGGCCCCTGGGACCCAAGAGCATGTTCGAGATCGGATCGATCACCAAGGTGTTTACGTCCATTCTGCTTGCGCACATGGCGGCACGCGGTGAGGTCGCCCTCGGCGATCCCGTGCAGCAATATCTCCCAAGGGGAGTTTCTATGCCCAGCAGGGATGGACAGGCCATCACGTTCACACACCTGGCCACACATCGCTCGGCCCTGCCACGAATGCCCACCAACTTCTCCCCCGCCGATGGCTCGAACCCGTTCGCGGACTACACGCCCGAACTGCTCTGGGAGTTTCTGACGGGTCACACGCTGACGCGTGACGTCGGCTCTCAGTACGAGTATTCCAACGTGGGCGCCGGACTGTTGGGTTTCCTCCTGGCTCGTCGTGCAGGGAAGGATTACGAAGCGTTGGTCCAAGATCGCATTCTCGGCCCTCTGGGCATGGACATGACCGGAGTCGAACTCATCGGACCCATGCGTGAATGGGACACATCGGGCCACAACCAAAACGGCGACGTGGTTCCCAAGTGGGACATCCCTACCCTAGCCGGTGCCGGGGCCCTCCGCTCCAACGTCGAAGACATGCTCACCTTCCTGGAAGCAAACATGGGAGAACCCACCACCCATCTCCAGCGGGCCATGCGGGTGAGCCACGAGTCGCGCGAACAGGCAGGCCCCACCATGACCATGGGCCTTGGCTGGCACATCCAGCACCCCGGCGACGACATGGTGGTATGGCACAATGGTGGAACCGCGGGCTACCGCACGTTCGCGGGCTTCGACCCCGCGACGCGAGTCGGAGCCGTCGTCCTCACCAATTCCGCGCACGGTGCGGACGATATCGGTTTCCACCTGATCAACCGGTCGCTACCCCTGGCGGCTCCACCCGAACCTGTCGAGGAACGGACGGAAGTGGAGGTGAGCCCGGAAATCATGGCCGACTATGTGGGTGTGTACGAGCTGGCGCCCGGCTTCGAGATGACGGTAACCCTCGAGGACGGCCAACTCCACCTGCAGGCGACGGGTGGGGGGAAGGCTCCCGTGTTCGCCGAATCCGAGACCAAGTTTTTCCTGAAGGTGGTGAACGCCCAGGTGACATTCGTGCGAGACGAATCGGGCGAGGTGACGCAGCTAATCGTTCACCAGGGGGGCCAGAACCAACCCGGAAGGAAGATCCGCTGAGTTAGCAACTACTCGAACGCGACGGCATCGACGAAATGCACGCCGTTGGCCAGCGTCTTGTGCACCGGACAGCGCTGTGCCACCTGCACGAGTCGCTTTCGCTGCACGTCATCGAACGATCCGCGAATCGTCACATGCGACTGAATGCGTTCGATCCACCCGTCCGCCCTCTCATCGCAGTCGATGCAATCGTCTGCGTGGACTCTGTCGAATTCGAGCTTCACGTCGACGCCGTCTAACGAAATCCCCTTGTGGTTTGCATATAGGCGGAGGGTTACGGCGATGCAGGCGGCGAGCCCCCCCAACAACAACTCGTAGGGCGTCGCTCCCGTGTCGGTCCCCCCCGCGCCGAGCGGTTCGTCCCCTCGCCAGGAAAACTGACGAGCCTGAATGTCCACAACGGTGCCTGCGCCAAGCTGAGCGGTTACAGTGGCCATTTCGTTCTCCTAGTGGACCATCAATCTCTCTCAATCAGGTGACCAAACGCTCACCTGCGATTCGGGAGGCGGCACTATCCTTCCCGATGACTTCCGAGTAGACGGTCGCGGCCCCTGTTTTCGTTTCTTGCGGTGTGATTCCGGAACACCCACAATCTACACTCATTGACGAACGTGGTGGAAGTGGAACACATTTCTTGACTCATGACAAACGGAGCAGACGTGATCGCGACACACGCACGCCTCAGGGTCATTCCCATGTTCATTTCGTTGGTTGCGTTCTTCGCGTGGCCGGCATATGGGCAGACCGATTCGTACCACATTCTGCTTACGAATGACGACGGCATCGAATCCCCAGGTATTCAGGCACTCGCCGAAAAGCTGAGGGGGGTTGGGCAAGTTCACCTAGTCGCACCATGTGGAGAGCGCAGCGGCAGCAGCATGTCAGTGGCCTTGAGAGACGAACTTCACCTCCGACCAGTACGGCGAGACGGCAACACGCTTGGACATTGCGTCGATACAACCCCGGCCGGGGCGGTGATGCTGGCTATCACCACTCTTTCGCCGGACGCCGGGTTCGACCTCGTGGTAAGCGGAATCAATCGCGGCGCCAACGTGGGCAACGTAGCTCATATGTCTGGAACGGTGGGAGGCGCGATGATGGGTGCGTTCTACGGGCTGCCGGCGGTGGCGGCATCACTGGGTGCACGCAGCGCAGACTTTGACTACCCGGCACGGTTCGTCGCCGCATTTGTCGAAGAGCTGCGGCATCACCCCCCAATGCCGGGGATCGTACTCTCGGTCAACATTCCCAAGGCTTCCGAAGCAGAAATCGCCGGAGTGAGGGTCGCGAAGATGGGGGGAAGCTATCTGCAATTCGGATTTGAGGAGTCACAGGACGGGCGTGATGACAGGCGATTCCGTCCGAGAATCGAGCTCGGGACAAACTTCCCTGACGAGAGTGACACGGAGGCTTTCATGCGCGACATGATCACCGTCACGCCGCTGCTATTCGACTGGACTGCGTACTCCGTATTGGACCAGTTGCGGGGATGGGCGCTGAGTCACAAGGTCGCTCGCTAGTCGTTCATCTACGGTACCGCCGCTCGCTCTCCTCGATGGGAATATCGTTGGCGCTCATGTCACGGCGCCGCATCAAGCCCTCCTCGTCAAACTCCCAGTGCTCGTTGCCATGAGCGCGATACCACTGACCCGCCTCGTTGTGCCACTCGTACTCGAATCGCACCGATATCCGATTGTCCGTGTACGCCCACAACTCCTTCATCAGCCGGTAGTCGAGTTCCTTCTTCCACTTTCTGGTAAGAAACTCCTTTATCGCGTCGCGGCCTACGAAAAACTCATCCCGGTTCCGCCACTCCGAATCAACCGTGTATGCCAGCGCCACCCGCCCGGGGTCCCGGGTGTTCCACGCGTCTTCGGCTGCCTTCACCTTAGCGCGCGCCGTCTCTTCGGTAAAAGGCGGGCGAATCTTTGTGGTCGCAAGCCCGTATGCAATGGGAATGCGTTTGAGGCGCTGCCGCTGCGCAACGCCAATCGGGGCATCATCAGCGCCTGTCGGATCGCCCGGGCAGTGCCAAGGAGAGCCGCGGGTTCGGAGTGTCTTTCCTTAACATAGAGACCGCACTCAGACCTACGGACCACCATGCAGTACACCCGCCTGCCCAAGAACACCCTCTTGCAAGACAACACCTACAACCATGAGTCCATCGCCTACAGACTCACCGGCCAGATCGCACGCCCCCATGCGACTTAACCCGACACCCCCGGCGACTGCGCCGACCCCATATTGCGCATCGGCCGCCGGTCCCCTCCTCAGGATCCTCGGCGCATGAATCACACACATCCTACGTACTGAGAAACGGGGGAACATGGAGGACCCATGACGTTGTTACAAGACGCTCTCTACGGACGGACACTCGAGGATCCGGATGACCCATTGCGTCATTTGACACTTGCGGCAGCCGGAGCGCGCACGGCACAAGCGCTGTGGCAGGAGGTGGCTGACGTCTTGAGCGTCATGTACGGAGGCACTGTCCAGATCGATTTCGCCGATCGTATGACTGTCGGCTCGGTGACGGCAGGTGATTCGCGTAGCGGCGGCGGTACGCCCCTCGTTTTTGAATTTGGCGAAGGTGATGACGATCGAGTCAATCTAACGCTCGTTCCGGGACCGATGCCGGCGCCGGGCGAAAAAGTCGAGCCGATCCTCACGGCCGCGATGTCCCTCGCGGGCCTCGTGACGCGACGCGCCCTACTCGATCTCGAGCGTCGGCGAGGCGCGTTTCTGGTCGAGCTTTCGAGTTGGATGCTGGAGGCTTCGGCTGATCCTCGATCGCTGGTCAAGTACACGCTGCAGAGCGCCATGGACCTCGTAGGCGGGCACGCCGCACTTGTTGCAGTGACCACGGCTGATGGTGACCTGCAGGTGTTGTCGGCGGTGGGGGAGATAGCGGAGCAGCAGAGGACGGCGCTGCAACTTGTGGAAGCCGCGATTGGCCAGGCGCTCTCGCAGCAATCCCCGGTTCTCCTTCCGCGGATCGAGGATGGTTGTCGAGAGGTTCCGGAAGACCTTCGAGGGCGATTCGCCGCAGCGATGCTTGTTCCAACGGGAGACAATGGGCGGGCGCGCGGTGTGGTTTGTGTTCTGCGGGCGGCGGACGGGTTTCATCCAGACAAGCCGTTCACGCAACACGATGTTGGTAATCTCGAGACCGTAGCCCCACGAATCTTCGCCGGCGTTGAGTTGATAGAAGCCGTGGAAGCCGCTGGCCGCGCGGCTCACCGCGCGAGCTCGATGCTGGAGGAGAGCGACCTTCCTTTGGCTCACGTAGCCCCGACAACTACGTTGACCCGAGCGAACAAAGCGTTCTCCGGTCTACTTGGATTCGAGGATAAGCATGACCTTGTCGGGCGCGACGCCAACTCTTTACCAATGGTGGTCAAGGACAGCAAGTTGAGCAACGTTCTCGATCAGGCGCGTTCGGGTCTTCCCTGGCAAGGGAGGATACACCTCCTGCGAGGAGACGACCTCCGGCGGTGTGTAGGTGTGGCGACGAGACTAATCGAAGCAGATTCGGAGGAGTTGCTTCTCGCCATTCGCGACAAGACCGAAGAGTTTCTGGGTCACGCGACACAAGATGAGGAATCCGACGGGACCGTTGGTGACGTGATGGAAGCAGTTGATCGCGCTGCGAAGGTCGCAAAGGAGGTACTCGCACTTTCGCCACCCGCGACGGACTTGATGGAGCGAGTGAACATCGACGATCTGGTTCGGAATGTTATTGAAATCCGGTCCCGCGTTCTTCACACCGAGCCGGCGGTAATCCGTGCGGATCTCGGTTCGCGCAAGTCACTGGTCCTGGCGTTACCCGAAGACTTACAGCAAGTGTTTGTAAACCTTATCAGGAACGCGGAACAAGCCGTAAGTGGACGGAGCGATGGGCGAATCCGGATCGAAACGACCCTCGTGAACGGACACGTTCACGCCCGAGTTTCGGATTCGGGTCCGGGTGTCGATCCCGACCTGCGGACGCGAATCTTCGATCCATTCTTCACGACCAAAGATCGAGACAGTGCTTCTGGTCTTGGTCTAGCCGTGTCGAAGCGAATTGTCTCCGCACTGAGGGGGAAAATCTGGGTAGAGGATGCCGAGTTGGGTGGTGCATCCTTCGTGGTCGAGCTTCCGACCGCCACGCCGCTTGCGTAACCTTTTCGTTCCTCACGGCATCTGTCCCGCAGCACGGTCGGGCGTTTCGCCTTCAGCTTTCTTGGACCGAAAGGTTACGTGATAAGGAAAACGTCCAAGGGTCAGACAACTTCCATAACGATCTTGCCGGCGGCCCTGTTCTCGTCCATCGTTGTGTGCGCTTCCTGGAGCTTCTCGAAAGGGAAGCTCGGTCCGAGCTTGAGCATGAGTTCACCAGATTCAACGAGAGAGACGTATTCTTGAAGTTGCGCGGGTGTGATATCGGACGACTCACCGGCATACGAGGTCAACTTTACGCCGGTTGGCACAGCGGCCATTGGGTGAAATTCTGATAGCACCCACCCACCGCCAAGAATGCCGGTCATGCACACAATGCCGCCTCGTCGCACTGCCTGCAGTGAATCCAGCAATGTCGTGGTCCCAACCAACTCGAGGACGCGGTCGAAACCATTTGGGTAGATCGCTCGGGCTTTGTCCGCTATGGATCCGTCATCCACGAGCACGTGAGTAGCTCCCGCGGCCACAAGTTCATCGGCCTTAGTCGCACTTCTGGTCGTCGCCGTAAGCTCGAGACCTGCCGCTCGCGCGACAGCAATGGTCGCGAAGCCGATGGACGATGTCGCGCCTCGCACGAGGAGGTTCTCGGCGCGCTCAATCTCGAGACCGGTATGGAGCGAGCCATGGACGGTCTGCAGCATCTCGGGCAGCGCTCCGAGGAGCGTCCAATCCAAGCTCGTCTTCAATGGGAACACGTGCTCCGTTGGAACGAGAACATACTCGGCGTACGACCCGTCGAACTCCCGCCCCATCCCACCCATCAACGCCGCGACTCGGGTCCCGCGGGACAGGTTGGAGCCAGGCGGCGGGCGGCAGATTGGCCCGGGTCGAGGCGAGCTGCTGGCGTTGCTGCAGCACGGTGAGCGCCGTGGCTTCTCCTACCTCGAAGCGGCGCTGGGTGAGGGCCTCGAGCTGGCGGCTGGATTCGATCTGGCGCTCGATGATCGCGATCTGCTGCTTCGCCATGACAGCGTCGAGGTATGCCTCGGCGATCTGCGATATCAGCGCCAGCGCCACCCCATCGCCGTCGCCGCGGCTTGCCATCGCCTGGAGCTTGGACGCCTGATAAGCGAGGTACTCTTGCCCCCAGGCGTCGAGCCGATAGCGCAGGTTGAGTGCGGCGTTCCCGGTATAGAAGAGAGCCGGCAGCTGGACGCCAGGTTGCCGGGGGATCCCGCCCAACGCAAAGCCGCGGGTGCTGAGAGGGCCGGTCGAGCCCTGCGCGTCCAAGCTCAATGAAGGGAGGATGGGGGCGCGAGCGCGGACGGCTGTGGCTTCGGCCTGCGCGATTCGGTACGTGGCGGCAGTGAGGTCGTAGTTGCCCGTCAACGCGTCTTCCACGTATTGGCGCAAGAACGGATCGCCCAACGTCTCCCACCAGGGCTCAGTGGAAAGCGGGGCGCTCGTCGCCGCTGTGAACTGCTGATCGAGCGCAACGGAGTCGCGCCGCTCTTGGGCGAGCACGGGCGTGGTCGCAAGGATGAGTTGGCCCATCGCCACCGCGACGGTGAGACGTGTCGCTCCGTTCCACAACTTCAACATGATGACCATCACTCCCCGAGTTCGAGTGCGCGCGCGTACAGGTCGACGAACTCGGCGAGATACGCGCGTTGCGAGTCTTCGTTGAACCTTACAGACATTCCTTGCACCGCGGCGATCACCGGCGGCACGTCGTAATGCGCCACCACCTCGTTGGGAGGAATCCCGCTCGCGCGCAAGCAGCCCATGCGCGGTGATAGCTCGGTGAAGAACGCGCCTACGCGATCGCCGAAATCCGCGAGCTGCTCGCGAAATGGGCGCCCGTCTGGGCCCGCCTCCAGCTCATGGATCCAGGCTGGCACCGCCGCGGCTTGGTCTCTTGGGACTGTTTGGCTAGCGACGAGATCAGCCGGCCGCTGGCGCCTATCTGGATTTGGGCTCTACATCTCCTTTCGTTTGAAAACGATCGGAGAGACGCTTCGCTCGAGTGGGATCGCCACTCGGTCGATCTGGCCCTTGATGTTCATCAAGAACTGGACTCGCCCGGAGAGCATCGGCACCATCACCCGGTCGTTGTCCATCTCGAACACATCGTAGTGGAAGTGTTTGAGCGGAACCGGGAACCGATCGAACTGCATGCTCAGCTCGCTACCCTGGACCGACACGTCCAGGGTGCCATAGCCCGGATGCTCGTATGTTCCCGCGTAGTCCCCGAGGGCATGACTGGGCGAGGTACCGGCCACGCGCTCGGCCTCCGCCGCCTTTCGGGTTGAATCGGTCCGCGCGCGACCCTCCTCGACTTCCTTCCGCATCCGAGCGTTCCAATCGATCGGCTCCTCGCCGAGGAGGTCGTCGAAGACGCGGCGCACCACCATGGTGGGAACGGGGTTGGCCGAACCAGACATGTTGGTGAGTACCATCACACCGATCCCGTCGTTGGGGAGCCAGGCCATCTGCGAGATGAACCCGTCGATTCCCCCACCGTGCTGCACCCACTTGCGGCCGCGGTAGCTGCTGACCCGGGTGGCGAGCCCGTAGGTCTGGGGCCCGAGTTCCGTGTACCGGTCGCGCGCTCCCTGCACCGACTGGGCTCGCTGCATCATCTCCTCGTTCTCCTTCGAGAGGATGCGGCGCCCGTTTTGCTCGCCCTTGTTGATGTGCATCTCAATGTAGTGGAGCATCTCCTCCACGCTCGAGTTGATCGAGCCCGCCGGTCCAGCGTTGTCGATATTCCGGATGGGAATGCGGGTGAGCTCCCCGTCGCGTAGGTTGTATGGGTACGAGAAGTCGCCCGAGCCCGGCATGTCGTTTGCGGAGCTGCTCGACCGGTTCATTCCGAGGGGCCGGAAGATCCGTTCGCGGATGAGGTCGTCCCACGACCGCCCGGTGATCTGCTCGGCCAGATATCCGGCCGTCAGGAACATCAGGTTGTTGTACTGGTAGCGGCCGCGCAACGACGTACTCGGCTCGAGGTAACGGAGCCGCTCGTAGATCTCCGGCCGGCTGGAGCTCCGCCCATACCAGAGCACGTCGTGCCGGGGAAGACCCGAGACGTGGGTGACGAGATCCTTCACCCGCATCTTCCTGGTCGCATAGTCGTCCCAGAGGCGAAAGTCGGGGAGGTAGTGCCTCACTGGCTTGTCCCAGTCGAGCTTGCCCTCGTCCACCAGTTGTCCCATGAGAACCACGGTGAACGACTTGGAGTTTGAGCCGATCGCCATGAGCGTCTGCGGCGTGACTGGTTCCTGGTCTTCCAGATTCCGGTAGCCGTACCCCTTGAGGAGCACGACCTCGCCATCCTTGATGGCGCCGACGGCCATCCCGGGGATCTTCCATTCCTCTATGATCTCCCGGGCCCACTGGTCGAAGTTGTTGGAGAGAGTGATCTCCGCCGGGGCGACTTCGGCCCTGCGGGTCTGGGGGGTCTGTGCCTGGATCGCCGCAGCCGAGAAGGTCGCGAGCGGCACGGAGAGCGAGAGAAAGGTCAGGAGTCGGCGCATGGGATTGCTCCTCAAATTGGGTTCCGCGGGAACAGACCGATGGGGGCCCAATCTGATAATTTACATGTGAAAACGAGGCGGCGCATCCTGTTGCGGCTCGCTCTTTCCTTATAAGGACCGTCTGCCGCGGATTGATATTTAGAACGCGGATTTATTCCCTAGCGTGAGGGGGGAGGAATCCGCGCTCATAAGATCAATCCGCGGCAGCCATTCCTTATATAAGGTGGCGACCACCATCACGCGTCGAGCACCTCCCAAGCACCGCTTTCACCTCGAGGCCAACTGGGCGGGGGCGGGGGCGGGGGCGGGGGCGGGTCAGAATCTTCCGTTGAGTGACAAGATCAGGCCGAGCACATCTGTCGACCGACCCGCGGTGAGACGGCGATAGTCATCGAAGAACAACTCGCCCTTGATCACCAGGTTGTCGTCGATCGCTCGACCGACGCCGATCTGGATGCGACGGATCGCCTGGTCCAACTCCGGGCTGATTCCTCCCAATCCGACCGCCAGGCCGGGATTTGGAAGCACCGCAGACATTCCCGAGCCACCGCCATCGCTGTCGTCGGGCGTCCAGCCGGACAACCGGGCCGCCGCGTGCCATTCACCGTCCCCCACGCGAAGCTCACCCATCCAAGTCGAGAGATCATCTTCGGTAGCGGGGTCCGCGTCACCGAAGCGAAGGCGACTGAAGTAGCCCTTTGCCGACACGCGGTCGGTGATTTCCGCCCGGAAGTCGAGCATCGCGCCCGTAAGATCAGCCGCAAACCCCGTGCTGCCGGACGGATCGCTGTCATCGGTCTTTATGAAGGAAAAAGCTGTCCGTAGGCCCGAAAGGCCGTAATCGGTTCCCACCGAAACCACGATTCCGTAGTTGCCGTCGGCGTTGGCCGCACTCTCGTCGGTGCCGTTGGTGAGCGCCACGGTGAGGTCGACGACGGAAGTCTCGATCGTGCCCATGGCACCCAACGTGTTGAGCGTGGCGACCGTTCCCCCGAACACGCTGTAGAAGAGCGAGTTGATGACGAAGGAGTTTCCGAACGAATGGGCGTTAGTGGTGAGAAAAGCCGTCTCCTCACCGAACGGTGTGTCGAATGATCCGAGGGTGAGGCTTACGGCTTCAACGGACCCCGACAGATCCGCATCGAACACGAGGTTGAGGTCCGTGACGTTCACCCCGGGCCCTTGAAAGCCGAACACTCCCCCACCGGTGCCACTCTGCAACAGGGCGACACCTCGCACGTGAGGGCTCAACTGCCACTCCAAGCCGATATTGATCGCGAACTCGAACTGCGAGCGCACCGGATCCGTGGCCGCCCGCTCGTCCTGCTTCAACGCATCGAACAGCCCGAGAAAGGCCCCGCTGAACTGGAGCGGTGGCAGTGATTGGGACATCGCCGGCTGCCCACCCGACGCCGACTGATAGCCAGCAACCCCCAAAGTGTCTGTTTGTGCCGCGGAGACCGCAATCGGGATCACCGCGGTCGTGAGCCCTACAGCTACGACGATAAACCCGACGCGCATGGGAGATACTTTCGTCGAGGTGGTTTGGGGTAACGCGCTTCGCTTAGGTACGTGCGCCAAGCGAAGGGTTGGAGGGCTGGCGCATCACAAAGCGATGAACAACCCCGTGGTGTACATGACGACGAGACCGGCCATGAGGCCGCCGGCCGTCAAGGGTGTCCACACCGTCTCGGGACTTTGGCGCGCCACCATCTTGTACAACGCGACCACAACCTGTATGATCGCGCCGACACCGATGCTCAGGAACAGCGTCGCCCACAGCGGTGAGTAGGCCATTCCACCTATCATTGCCCCGGCGATCGTTGGCACACCGGCGACCAATCCCAAAATCATCAGCGTTCGCAGAGTGGGACGGTCTTTGGCGATGGGCGAGACGATCGCTAGACCCTCGGTGGTGTTGTGGAGCATGAACCCGACGATGAGAAACGCGCCGAGGGCGGCTTCGCCCAGTGCGTACGCCGCTCCGATCGCCAGCCCTTCTCCGAGGTTGTGGAACCCGATGCCGACGGCCACCAAGAAGGCCACCCCCATGCGACCTTCGGCGCCTTCCTTGTGGAGCCGACGTCGCGTCAGCATTTGCAGGAACAGCATGGTCCCCACTACACCCATGAGCGCAATCAGCGTCCCCTGGTACGCACCGCCAACCTGTGCTGCAGACTCCAGGGTCTCTTCCACAGCATCTACGCCAAGGAAAACCAACAGTCCGGCGGTCAGCGCGAGGGCAAAATGAATCCACTTTTGTTGTAGACGCCGCAGAAACGGAAGCCACAGAAGACCGAGCGCAACAGGAATGACGCCGACCAGCAAGCCGATCGCCGCGAAGACTCCAAAGAAGGCCGGTCCGGGAGGCGGGGTGACCATCGCAACAGCAATCTCGTGGGGGAACGTCACGCCGGTCGAGCTGAGTAATGAAATCTCGTATGCCTCTTCCTCAACCCATGGGTAGGGAATCGTGATCGTGGCCCTCCCCAGACGTGGGATCGTTGCCGAAGGGACAATCGAAAAATTCCAGAAGGCGTCGTCGACGGTCAGCTGCGCGATCGTCACAGGATCAGGACCCCCGTTCGCCACCTGAATCGTGATCTCGTTCGGTGCCAGGGTCACTCGCTCAAAGGCAATCTCTTCTACGGGCGGGGCGGGCCGGAGAATGTCGAGGAGACCGGTATTTGTCACCACGACGGCCACAACCGTCAGCAATACGACGGGCAAGAGCCCCCAACCGACCAACGCCGCTTTCGAGTTGGTCATGCCATCACATCGACGACGTTGAACACACCCATCCATCCCAGTTCGGTGAACTCGGATTGATGGGCGTGGAACATGAAGCGCCCGGGCTCGTCGAACGTAAACTCCACCACGTGCCGCTCACCCTGGCACAGCATGATCGTGTCCGTGTAGTCACTCGGCTGCAGACTCGTTCCGGTCCGGTACACATGGAACAGCTGCCCGTGCAGGTGAAGCGAATTGATCGGATCGAACTCCAGCGTGTTCACGAGATAAATGCGCTGCAACTCACCCTTTCGGACGACGATGGGATTCTTTTGATAGGCGAACGCCACCGTGTTGGCGGCATACACCTCGTTTTCGCCGTCAAAATTGGTGTCGAACCCGTTCGTCACCATCACCATCTCCCGAGCAGGCGGACGCCCATCCTTCGGATCGATGATGAAGGTCCCGTACAACCCCTTGGAGATGTGTTTGCGAATGGGAACCGTGTGACAGTGGTACAGATGCAGTCCGAATGGCCTGGCGGCGAACTCGTACACGAAGGTCTCGCCGGGCTCAACCACCTCGAACACGCCATCCATGTTCGCCGCGTGAATGCCGTGAAAATGAATCGTATGCGGGTGCGAGGTCCGGTTCTCAAAATTCACTCGAACCACATCGCCCTCTGTGGCTCGGAGCGTGGGCCCCGGCACCTGTCCGTTGTACGTCCACGCCGGAAAGTAGACGCCTGGCGCGATTTCGATCTCGCGATCGACGGCGTGCATCTCGAACGTGCGCAACGTTTGGCCGCCCGGCAGGGTGGAGACTTGTCCGAAATCGAAATCCTCGAGAAACGTCATCGGATCCACCGAGGGATCCGTGACGGCGCCCACCGTGCTGGCACTGTGGGGATCGTGGGCCGGCTCGAGCTCCGCCAACCTCTCTGCAGCACCGACGGCCTTCGCGGTTGCCGCCACCCCAACGGCCCCCAATGCGCCCCGCGCCAACAATTCACGGCGCGTTATTTTACGTTGACCACTCATGGCGTTACTCCTCCGCTGTCGTACATGCAAGCGAGTTGGCTAGCTCGAACCCGACCACCTGCTCCCCCCCATCGTCACCTTCGACCTGCAGTGTTAGCGGCCCTCGAAAAGGCTGGCGCGCCAACACCTTGAAATGCGTTCCCGGCTTCAGCCCGAGCGAAGCCAGAAACCGCAGCCGCTCAGGGTCTTGATCGTTCACCATCCGAAGCTCGGCAAACGCCCCCACGGAAATCTCCGTCATGGGAACGACCTCGGGCCGTTCCAAATCCCCGGCCGAGGTGGGGATCGGCGCGCCATGAGGATCGTATCGCGGATTCCCCATGGCCCGCGCCATGGTCTCCACGAGCTCATCCGACACTGCGTGCTCGAGGCGGTCCGCCTCGGCGTCAACGCTGTCCCACTCGTACCCGAGCTTTTGGTGCAGATACGCCTCGATAATGCGATGGTGCCGAAGCACCTGTAATGCCGCTTGCCGTCCAGAGTCCGTCAGGCGCACCCCGCGATGGAGCGCATGCTCGACCAATCCCAACTCATCCAGCCTTTTCACCATTCGGCTCACAGATGCGGGCGCGAGGTCCAGCACCTCGGCGATGGCGCTGGTCTGCGCGACACCGAACCGATCCTCGAGGTTGTAAATGACCTTGAGGTAGTCCTCATGTGACTGCGAGAGCGTTGTGTTGTCGGCCATAATCTTGCTCGTTGTCTGCGCTACAAATCAACAAAGTCACGGTACAATTATAAAGTTTTGCTTGACTAAATTTATAGTACACGTACACTAAAATCAAGATCTCTTCACAAAGGGCCGTCAGATGCCCTGGCTGCCGATGCTTTTCTCTATAAGTGATGATATCACAACAAGATAGGAGCTCGCTGGTCGGAGCAGATCAACGCAGAGCCACGGATAACCACCGATGAGGCGCGACTCCTGGCAGCAGACGGCCAGCGTGGCTGGGTGCCGAATGGCGGACACGCTGTTCGGCGGAGTAGTTTCGAGCGTGTTCGCGAGCGGGCGCATGCGTGGGTTCCAAGACGCGGCGTACCTCGCCGATGCGTCCGCGTAGGTCATGTGGAGCCCGGGTAGAGGCGACGCATGCGTCGCCCTTACATGTGCGTCAGCGTGAACCATGATTTCATTGAAACGTGCTTACGAGACTCCGTCATCATCGGATGGGTGCCGCATTCTCGTGGAACGGCTGTGGCCTCGTGGCCTAGCGAAGCAGGACGCCAAGATCGACCTTTGGCCCAAGGAAGCTGCACCGTCTACCGAACTGCGGCGCTGGTTCAACCACGAGCCGGACAAGTGGGTGGAGTTTAAGCGCCGTTACGTAAAGGAGTTGGGCGCCCGGCGGGAGTCGCTGGAGCCCATCCTCGAGCGTGTCCGAGCTGGTAGGGTCACCTTCGTTTTCGCATCGCGAGAGTTGCAGTTCAACAACGCTGTCGCTCTTAGAGAGTATGTGGAGCGCAAGATCTGAAGCCGTTTGTCGGACTCTGAGCTTTCTATTTAAGGAGGAGGACATGAGTGAGCAGGCGATTGATCAAGGTCACGAGCGATTCCTCGCGGCCATGCGCGCGAACGATGCTGATGCCCTAGCGCAGGAACTCTCAGACGACGTGATCTTCATGCCCCCGGGCCAGGAACCTGCTCGAGGTAAGGCGGCCGTGCGCGCCTGGTATGAGGGTACGATTGCTGAGGCTACGACCGCTGATATCCGGATACCCGAGCGGAGCGTAGTCGTGGCCGGAGACCGCGGCATTGAGAGTGGAAGCTTCGTGTGGACACTTTCGCCAGTAGGTGGCGGTGAGCCATTCGCAGCTCGGGGCAGCTTCATCGCAATCTGGCGGCAGGAATCGGATGGTGCCTGGAAGGTCACATCCGACATCTGGAACAGTTCGGACCCGGTATCTGAGTAGCAAGTGCCGAACGGCAGCGCTGACGGATAGGCGATTGCTGCTGTCGCGACAGGCATCAGGATCGCACGCCTTTGCTTGCGGTCCACATCTTGGTCGCGCAGCAGAATCGCAAAGTCGTAAGACGGACACGACGGGTGTTACTCCCCCGCCATTGTCGCGGTCCGACAACCAATGGAGGTCCACGTGAAGGGTATCCGATTCCTCGTTCCGCTTCTGGCGCTGGCAGTCTCCGCCTGCGAGTCAGTCGTAGTCCGGCATGTGAGCACAGAGCGCATCCTCATGGCCGACAGCGAGCCGCAGAATTGGCTCACGCACGGACGCACCTACGACGAGCAACGCTACAGTCCGTTAACCTTAATCACGCCGTCAACCCTACAACATCTCGGCCTGGCCTGGGAATACGAGTTGCACACGAGCCGTGGCGCGTCCGCTACTCCGATCGTGGTGGATGGGGTCATGTACGTGACGTCGGCGTGGAGTCTGGTCTACGCGCTCGATGCGCGCACGGGACAGGAGCTCTGGGTCTGGGACCCGGAGGTGGATCGGTCCGTAGGTGCCAAGGCGTGCTGTGACGTCGTGAATCGTGGTGTGGCAGTTTACGACGATCGGGTCTACGTCGGCATCATCGACGGGCGACTGGCCGCTCTCGACATGCGGGATGGATCCGTGGTTTGGGAGACGATGACGGTGGACCCGGACCAAAACTACACCATCACTGGAGCACCGCGAGCCGCCAACGGACTCGTCTACATCGGGAATGGGGGTGCAGAGTACGGCGTGCGTGGATACGCCTCAGCGTACGACGCCACGACGGGTGAGATGGTTTGGCGCTTCTACACCGTGCCGGGAAATCCGGCAGACGGGCCAGACGGTGCGGCCTCCGACGCGATCATGGCTGAGGCCGCTGCCACGTGGTCGGGAGAGTGGTGGACCATCGGGGGCGGTGGGACGGTGTGGGATGCCATCGTCTACGACGACGAATTCGACCAGCTCATCATCGGTGTGGGGAACGGCTCGCCCTGGAATCAGCAGATTCGGTCGCCCGGCGGTGGAGACAACCTCTTCCTCGCCTCGATTGTAGCTCTCGACGCCCGTACCGGAGAGTATCGCTGGCATTACCAAACCACGCCCGGAGAGACGTGGGACTATACCGCCACGCAGCCCATCATTCTGGCAGACCTCACCATCGATGGCGCGGTGGTACCGGTTGCCATGCAGATGCCCAAGAACGGCTTCTTCTATGTCGTCCACCGGGCGACCGGCGAGCTAATCTCGGGCACGCCTGTGGTCCCGATGTTCCCAACGGCGGAAACGCCCCCTGGCTTTCCCTTGAGTTGGGCCTACGCTATCGACGACGCGGGCCGTCCGATCGAAAATCCAGAGGCTCGCTACGAAGACGGGACCAGCGTCGTCCGACCCGGCGGATTCGGGGCACACAACTGGCATCCGATGTCTTACAGCCCTGAAACGGGGCTCGTGTATATCCCGGTGCAGGAACTCGCGGCCGACTACACGAGCGACCCCGCCTACCAAGTGCGCGAAAGTCACATGAATCTCGGAGTGGTCTTCGCGCCCTTCCCCGAGGATGAGCCGACCCGGGCGGCCGTCACCGATGGTGTCACGGGCTATCTGGCCGCGTGGGATCCGGTCGAAAGGAGGGAGGTTTGGCGGGTTGAACGCGCCGGAGCGTGGAACGGTGGTACGCTCGTGACCGCCGGCGGCCTCGTCTTCCAGGGAACGGTCGATGGCATCTTCCAGGCGATAGACGCTCGGACCGGTACGGTGCTCTGGCTGCACGACAATCAGGCGGCAACGCTCGCGGGTCCGATTACCTATGAAGTTGATGACGAACAGTACGTTACCGTGCTCGCAGGATTCGGTAGTGCCTTCTATCTCGGCGCGGGCGCGCTGCTTCCCGAGCCCGGGGCGCCGCTGAAGGGTCGCGTGTACACGTTCAAGATGGGTGGGAAGGCGATCGCGACACGCCACGACCTGACGCCAGGACCGGTTCCGATGCCGCCGGTTCTCGAGGCTTCGCCGGCGGGGCTTTTGGATGGGGCCTTGGTGTTCGCGCGATTCTGCATGGGCTGTCATGGGGCCGGGGCGATTTCGGGAGGCGTCTTGCCGGATATTCGCCGCTCCCCCGCCCTGCAGTCCGCGGATGCCTGGCGGGACATCGTCATCGGAGGCTCTCGGGAGTCGGCGGGGATGGCCAGCTTGGAGAACATCTTGACGCCCGAGCGGGCCGAACTCGTAAGAGCATACGTGGCCCGTCAGGCTTGGCTTCTGTACGACGCCTCTCGGGATCCAGGCGGGAGATAGGTCTGCGTAAAATGACCACCCTTCTTCACTACTTTAGCCCAGTCGGTCCTGGGGCTGCGCTCGCCGTCGCAGTCGAAGGAGAAACGCCGCATGTCGAATGCCGCGGGCTTGCTGACATCCAGCAGGGAATAGAGATCACACCAGATACAGTATTCGACTTGGCCAGCGCAAGCAAAACGTTTACTGCCACGGGAATAATGCTTCTGATTGAACACGGTTGTCTGGAATTGACGGCTCCCGTTGGTAACTACCTACCTCTAATCGAGAAGTCCAAGTCCGGCCGCCCGATCACGATCAGAGACCTGCTGTCGCACACATCTGGCTTACCCGACTATCTCGAATCCGGGATGTACGCGGATGTCGATCAGGTCTCTCCCGACTACGTCGCCAGTCAACTACCAGCCTGGTCGCGGGAGGCCCGGCCGGGGGAGAATCACAACTACTGCAACACCAACTACTTCGTGCTCTCCAAGGTCATAGAATCGGTGACGGGTCTCGGGTTTGCAGAGTTCATCCGCTCGAACCTGGTGAGTACGTTTGGCCTTCGCAGCACGTTCGTCCTCGGGGCGGTGAAAGATACGACACGGATCGCGAAAGGTTATAGAAATGCGGGCTATGGCCTGCCCCTAGTCAAACCATCCGATGAATTCGAGCTGGAGACTGTAGGTGACGGTGGTGTGCTCAGTTCGCTGAGTGATCTGATTCGCTGGCAGTCTCTACTCTGGAACGGTGAAATAGTCAGCAAAGAATCGCTAAGGTTGATGCAGACGCCGGGGCAACTGGAATCCGGAGAGCACTTTGAGTATGGCTTCGGGATGCAGGTCGAGCGGCGCGAAGGCGGGCACACCTGGTGCGGGCACGGAGGGAGCTGGACGAGTACAACCATCTTGATCGGTCGGTACGTGAAGGAGCGAACGTCCGTTATCGTGCTCTCGAACGAGGTCATGGCACCCGTAGAACGAATCTCACAACGGGCGTTGGCAATGAGTCGTAGATCGCATCCGCGAACTGTTGCCCAACAATGCGATGCAGCCGACGGCGCTGCGCGCCGCAGTTGATCGCAGCGCCGTTAGATAGCGCCAACGCACTCGCCAACGACTCTCAGAGGAGAGGCCAATGGTTCCACTGAATCGTGCACTGATCGGCATCGAACTGTTCTGCTTCTGGTACTTTCTCAGCGCCGGTCCCGGGCCGGTGGTAGGCCAGGCGACGTTTATCGCCGCCAGCGTTGCCGCCGCTTGGTCGATCTACAACGGGTTCAAGTGGCACTTTGCTAAGCGCGATGGCGAGGGGATTGCCTGGGCGATCATTGGGGCTTTGGTGTTTCTGGGGTTGACCGCTCGCTGGCTGGTTGAGGTCGCTTGATACTGACGTGTGAGTGACGGCGCTACCTAGCAAGGCCCATGCTCATGGGCAGAGGAGTTATTTTCGAAAGTTGTGGATTGGAGGAATGAGAAAGGCGGCGTATCCTTTCGTGTAGTCAGTTGAAACGTACACGAGATCCGGTTGTGACGACCGGAGAAAGGACACGCCACCGATGTTGAGGATAATAGAGAATGCGTCTGAGAGCAAAGGGAACGGACTGTTCGCAGACCTGGACGAGCTTGCCAGAGAGGGAGCTCGGCGGATGCTGGTGAGTGCGTTGGACGCGGAAGTGACCGAGTATGTCGAGCGATATCGGATTGAGCGAGACGGAGAGGGCCGCGCCCTGGTGGTGCGCAATGGCAAAGCCCGTCCCCGCAAGGTGACGCTGGGTGCTGGTACGGTCACGGTGACCGCGCCACGGGTGCATGACCGTCGTATGCGGGCGCAGTTCACGAGCAAGATTTTGCCTCCCTATATGCGGCGGTCGCCGAAGGTGGCGGAGGTCTTGCCGGTGTTGTATCTGCGCGGTCTGTCGACGGGAGATTTTCGCGAGGCGTTGCCGATCTTGTTGGGTGAGGACGCATCAGGCTTGTCCCCGACGACGATCACGCGATTGACGGCGGCGTGGGAGGGGGAATACCAGGCGTTTCGCCAGCGTGATCTGCGTGATCGGGAGTATGTGTACGTCTGGGTCGACGGGATCCACTTCAACATTCGCCTCGAGGCCGACCGGCTGTGTACGCTGGTGATGCTGGGCGCCCGGGCGGATGGGACGAAAGAGCTGATCGCGGTGGAGGACGGCTATCGGGAGAGCACGGAGAGCTGGTTGGCGGTGTTGCGCGATCTGAAGCGTCGGGGGATGCGGGCCCCGGTGCTGGCGATTGGGGATGGCGCGTTGGGGTTCTGGGCAGCGGTGCGGGAGGTGTGGCCGGCGACGCGGCAGCAGCGCGACTGGGTGCACCGGATGGCCAACGTGTTGGACAAGCTTCCGAAACGTTTGCAGCCGGCGGCGAAGCGGGTGTTGCGCGAGATGATGTATGCGGAGTCGCGTGCGGAGGCCGAGGCGCTGGTCGAGCGTTTCGCCACCGCGTATGCGGCCAAGTATCCCAAGGCGGTCGCCTCGCTCACGCGGGACCAGGAGCACCTGTACAGCCATTTTGATTTTCCGGCCGAGCATTGGAAACATATCCGTTCGACGAACGTGATCGAGTCTGCCTTCGCGACGGTCCGGTTACGACAGCGCGTGACCAAGGGAGCGGGCTCGCGGAGCAAAGGGCTGACGATGGCGTTCAAGCTGTTGGAGATGGCGCAGCAACGTTGGCGGAAACTCAACGCTCCAGAACTTCTCCCCCTGGTGTTGGCAGGAGAACAATTCAAAGATGGTATGCAGGAAACTGACAAAGAGAACACGGATCGGAAGGTCGCCGCTTGATCACTCACCGATCCACAACATTTGACAATACCTCTGGGCAGAGCCATCTTTGCGCCTGGTGAGTGATAGCGCCGCAGAGCTGTTAGGGCAGCACCTATCTTTCATGTTGAGCGAACGCTCGAAAAAATTCCGTTACAGGGAGGACATTATGTGGTCCCATACCTTCGTGGCATTGCTTGTGGGAATCACCGTTTCCGCATGCCAGTCACCGCAGGCGGACACACCTACAGACGTGAGTGCTGAGATCCGACTTGCCGCCGATCAGTTCACCGCTGCCTTCGCCGCTCACGATGCTGCGGCCCTTGCCAACCGCTACACGCGCGACGCGCAGCTATTGCCGCCAAACAGCGACTTTGTTACCGGCCAGGAAGCGATCCAGACCTATTGGCAGGGAGTCATCGATGCCGGCGTTGCTGGAGCGTCGCTGACCGTCGAGGAGGCCATCGGCACGGACGGCATGGCGATCGAGGTCGGTCGATACGAGCTGTCGGCTGCGGACGGCAGCCCGATCGACGAGGGAAAATACATCGTGTGGTGGCAACGCACACCAGCGGGTTGGCGACTCCATCGTGACATCTGGAACAGCAATAGACCGGCTCAGTGAGCGGTGATGTTGCGCCGGCCTGGAGAGTCACGCGCTGGGCGCGCGGTCCGCAGCTTGGTGGCGCGGCAGCATCGCAAGGACGTTAGACAGTACCAAGCAATTCCTATTCAGGGGAGCACATGAGATGCACACATCATCCATGGGACTCATTCGCTACGCAGGTGTAGGAAGCATCATCACACTGCTCGCCTGTGCTCCATCGATCCCGGAAGACCCGGCGGCTCTGGAGGCCATCATCGAGGCGGCCGAGCGGGGATGGGAAGGCGGGAATGGAGCGCCGTTTCGGGAGCACTTCCTGGATTTCCCAGGTGCGCGGTATATAGAGACTGGTGGACAGAACGAGGGCCTAACCGATCTAATAGAAAACCACGTGGAACCCGAAGGTGCAGCGTTAGAGGGATTGGCAGTGACCTTTGGCGACGTGGAGACGCACTTTGAAGGAGCGTTTGCGTGGGCCGTCATGGATGTTGAGGTGCAGGCGACGCTCAGCGATGGTAGCCAGATTCACCGTCGGGGCTACCAGACCTTTCTTTTTCGCTGGGCCGAGGACGCATGGAAAGTAGTGCACACGCACAATTCAACGCGGCCGGTGTCACAGTGATCAAAAGGGGTAAGCGGTGGACATGAGGGGCTCCACAGCTTGCCGATGGCTGGCTTGTGCCATGAGCCTGCATGCTTGTAGTCCAGCATCGGAAAATCAGCAGGTCCAGCCCCCGCAGATCGCAGAACTGATCCTGGACGCTGCCCAGCGAGTAACGGGTGTGGGGCCAGATCCTGGTTCATTCCAGTTGCTCGCAGATGCCGCAGCCCAGGGGCCGAATGGAAACTTCCGCACGTTGATTCACTCGTCGACCGACGGCCGCATGCGAATGCAACAGACTCCCTCTGGATTCCTTGCCGGCGTCGGTGCAGCCGAGGGCTGGCTCGTCGACCCCGAGTCGGAGCAGATCGAAGACCTGGGCTCGCGCGTTCTCTTTCTGCGGGGTCACGAGTTGCATATGCTGTCGTTGCTGCCCAGGTCCAGGCTCTCCGACGCCCGGTTCATCGGCACCGCCCCATTCGACTCCCTCGATGCTCTCGCAGTGGCCCTCTCCCACTCGACCGGGGATTCTCTCGTAGCGTACTTCCATCCCTCGGACACGCTCCCCATCGGGCTTCGTATCACGTCGACGGAGCCCCACGTACTCGTCCACTGGTCGGACTGGGTGGAGCGCGGTGGGCTGCGCCTGTTCAGGAGAGCCGTCTTCCGACAGGCAGAAGAGGTGTTCATCTATACCTTCGACCGGCTAGAACTCGGCCCGTTGCCCGACAGCCTGTTTGAGGCTCCCGCACGGCCCAAGACAGAGGTATTGTCAAATGTTGTGGATCGGTGAGTGATCAAGCGGCGACCTTCCGATCCGTGTTCTCTTTGTCAGTTTCCTGCATACCATCTTTGAATTGTTCTCCTGCCAACACCAGGGGGAGAAGTTCTGGAGCGTTGAGTTTCCGCCAACGTTGCTGCGCCATCTCCAACAGCTTGAACGCCATCGTCAGCCCTTTGCTCCGCGAGCCCGCTCCCTTGGTCACGCGCTGTCGTAACCGGACCGTCGCGAAGGCAGACTCGATCACGTTCGTCGAACGGATATGTTTCCAATGCTCGGCCGGAAAATCAAAATGGCTGTACAGGTGCTCCTGGTCCCGCGTGAGCGAGGCGACCGCCTTGGGATACTTGGCCGCATACGCGGTGGCGAAACGCTCGACCAGCGCCTCGGCCTCCGCACGCGACTCCGCATACATCATCTCGCGCAACACCCGCTTCGCCGCCGGCTGCAAACGTTTCGGAAGCTTGTCCAACACGTTGGCCATCCGGTGCACCCAGTCGCGCTGCTGCCGCGTCGCCGGCCACACCTCCCGCACCGCTGCCCAGAACCCCAACGCGCCATCCCCAATCGCCAGCACCGGGGCCCGCATCCCCCGACGCTTCAGATCGCGCAACACCGCCAACCAGCTCTCCGTGCTCTCCCGATAGCCGTCCTCCACCGCGATCAGCTCTTTCGTCCCATCCGCCCGGGCGCCCAGCATCACCAGCGTACACAGCCGGTCGGCCTCGAGGCGAATGTTGAAGTGGATCCCGTCGACCCAGACGTACACATACTCCCGATCACGCAGATCACGCTGGCGAAACGCCTGGTATTCCCCCTCCCACGCCGCCGTCAATCGCGTGATCGTCGTCGGGGACAAGCCTGATGCGTCCTCACCCAACAAGATCGGCAACGCCTCGCGAAAATCTCCCGTCGACAGACCGCGCAGATACAACACCGGCAAGACCTCCGCCACCTTCGGCGACCGCCGCATATAGGGAGGCAAAATCTTGCTCGTGAACTGCGCCCGCATACGACGGTCATGCACCCGTGGCGCGGTCACCGTGACCGTACCAGCACCCAGCGTCACCTTGCGGGGACGGGCTTTGCCATTGCGCACCACCAGGGCGCGGCCCTCTCCGTCTCGCTCAATCCGATATCGCTCGACATACTCGGTCACTTCCGCGTCCAACGCACTCACCAGCATCCGCCGAGCTCCCTCTCTGGCAAGCTCGTCCAGGTCTGCGAACAGTCCGTTCCCTTTGCTCTCAGACGCATTCTCTATTATCCTCAACATCGGTGGCGTGTCCTTTCTCCGGTCGTCACAACCGGATCTCGTGTACGTTTCAACTGACTACACGAAAGGATACGCCGCCTTTCTCATTCCTCCAATCCACAACTTTCGAAAATAACTCCCCAAGACATTCTAACTTCCATTAGACGCCAGCGTCACATAAGACATTGTCAAGCTCGGAGAGACCATCATGATGAAGAGAATCGTCCTTTGCCTGTTGTTCGGCTTGCTCGCCCTCTCGACGAAAACTCGCGATCTGAACGCACAGCAGGAGCCTCAAACAATCACGATCGGAGAAAAGTTTTCTCTTGTATCCGAAGTCCTCGACGAAGAACGAGCGTATTGGGTCTATCTGCCAGCCTCCTACAACGACACCACGTACGCGCCGCAGCACTATCCCGTCTTGTACATCCTCGACGGTGACGCGCACTTCCACTCCGCCAGCGGCGTCGTACAGTTCATGAGCACCGGTATCAACGGCAACATCCAGATTCCGGAGATGATCATTGTCGCAATTCCCAACACGAACCGAACCCGCGACCTAACGCCCACCCACACGAAAGTCGGATTTGATGGAGAAGAAGCTCCCTTCTTTGCGGTGAGCAGTGGCGGCGACAAATTCTTACAGTTTGTCCGAGACGAACTTTTCCTCGAGATCGAATCGACCTATCGAACACAGCCGTATCGAGTCCTTGTCGGTCATTCGCTCGGTGGCTTGATAGCCCTGCATGCGCTCTTGGATGTGCCAGAGATGTTTCAGTCGTACATCGCGATCGATCCCAGTCTTTGGTGGGACGACCAGGTGCTCGTGCACAGGGCCGAGCGCCTTTTCACGGCAGGTCGAGAACAACGCAGCTCCGTATATATCTCACTGGCAAACAATCCCCACCTCGGCATGGGGGATCCCATGGCAATGCGATTTGCCGGGCAGAGGTTGGCACGATCGCTGGAAACCGCCGCCTCGTCGGGCATGCGATCCAAGATTCGGTACTTCGAAGCAGAGGACCACGGCTCGGTACCACTGCTGAGCCTTTACCATGGGCTGCTCCACATCTTTGAGGGTTACAAGCCGCCGATAGCGGCACTCTTTCAGGAGCCCTCTACGCTGGGCCCTCACTTTGCACGCATATCGGAGCGGCTGGGCGTGGTCCTGTTACCGCCCGAACCCCTTGTGAACATGATGGGATACGCGATGCTCCGCCAATTAGAGGATGTAGACAAAGCCATCGAACTATTCAAGCTCAACGTCTCGAACTTTCCCGGTTCGTACAACGCGTACGACAGTTTGGGAGAAGCCTACACGGTCAAGGACGATAGAGTCCTAGCGATTGAGAACTACGAAAAATCGCTCGAACTGAACCCCGATAATCGAAGTGCGAAGGAGCGACTTCAAGAGCTGAGAGGCCAAGAGGAACACAACTAGATGGCGGATAGTCTAACCTCGAGGAAGTAATTACGACCGTTGGAGGCGACCCATGTTTTGTTCTTACACTCGGCTGAGCCGTTTACTACTCGTTGCGGCGATCCTGGGCACGGCGCCGGACGCCAAAGCGCAAGACCTTCAAGCTCGCATCGATAGTTACCTGGCCGGCCAGGTCGAAGGGAATGGCATCCCAGGACTGACGGCTGCCGTGGTGCGCGACGGCAACGTGATCTACACTGGGGCGCATGGAGTCCGAAAGCTGGGGGAAAGCGAAGAACTTACACCCCAGCACGTCTTCCACTTCGCATCGGTTTCCAAGCCCTTCGTCGCGACCGCCATCGTGCAGCTGGTCGAACAGGGGAAGCTGGACTTGGATGATCCGGTGACCAAATCCCTTCCCTACTTCAGCCTCTCGGACAAGCGGTTCCGGGATATCACCATCCGGCAAATGCTGAATCACACGTCGGGAATGCCCGACGTTGAGGACTACGAGTGGGACAAACCCCAGTTTGACACAGGTGCGGCAGAGCGATACGTCCGTGCCATGGCATCAGAACAACTGTTGTGGGCTCCGGGCGGGGGTTGGCGGTACAGCAATATGGCTTTTGATGCGCTCGGAGACCTCATCGCCAAAGTGTCCGGCAAAAGCTTCGAGGCTTACATACGGACGAAGATCCTCGAGCCGCTCGGAATGGGCAACAGCTCTTTCATCCACCCTCAAATCGATCAGGCGCTCCGGACCACCGGTCACATTGGTGACCCGGCACAAGTGAGCCACGTCTACCCGTATAACCGACGCCATGCCCCGAGCTCTACCCTAAACTCCAGCGTCGCCGAGATGACCCGTTGGATGCTCGTCAACCTCAATCGGGGCAAGCTCGACGGTCGTCGGATCTTGCGTGGCGAGAGCTACGACTTACTCTGGACATCTACTACCGAAACATCCAGGGACGGCGTAGAGGTCGGCCTGAGCTGGTTCCTCGGCGAGCACGCTGGACACCGAACGGTTTTTCATGGCGGTGGGGACACGGGTTTCCGCAGCTACATTTTGCTGCTGCCGGACGACGGGATTGGCATCGTGCTAGCGAGCAATTGGATGAGAACCGACACGGGTGTTCTCGCTCGGGAGATCCTGGACCTGGTACTGGATTCCGGCAGCCCGTAGCGGGCTCTGGGGCGGGGGCGGGGGCGGCGCCCGCTCGGCTCGGCTACCACCGCCGTATGCCTTTTAAGCACCCTGCTAGTATCCTGCAGGACATGACTAGATCTCGATTCCGGAGGCATTGATGATGAACGTCCGATTCGGCTTGCCGTTCGCGTTTTTGGCGACGTTAGTGACGATGCCCTCCACCCAGGCAGCGGCCGCACAGGTCGACGACGATCGTGCCGGCAGCGTGGATGCCATCTTCGCGGAGTGGGACAAGGCGGACTCCCCTGGCTGCGTCTGTGCCGTCACGCAAAACAACGACCTCTTGCACGCAAAAGGCTATGGGATGGCCAACCTGGAACACGACGTTCCGCTTTCTCCTGAATCGGTATTCTTCATCGCGTCCACCTCTAAACAGTTCACAGCCGCAAGTGTCGCACTGTTGGCGTTGGACGGCACGATCTCCTTGGACGACGACATCCGAAAGTATCTACTGGAGCTGCCGGACTTCGGTACGCCCGTCACGGTGCGTCATCTCGTCCACCACACGAGTGGAATCAGGGATTACCTCAACCTGTTGCCGCTCACCGGCTGGAGCGACACCGACTTCTTCGACAACGAGATGGTGGTCGAGCTCATCTCACGGCAGCGAGAGCTCAATTTCGATCCGGGGTCTCAGTATCTCTACAGCAATTCCGGCTATGTGCTCATGGCCGAGATCGTGCGGCGTGCCTCCGGGAAATCGCTGCGCGACTTCGCGGACGAGCGCATCTTCCGACCGCTCGGCATGAGACACACCCACTTCGACGACGATTTTCGACAGAACATCAGTCATCGCGTCACGAGCTTCGCGCAACGCGAAGGGGGCGGGGGCGAGTTCAACCGGCTGCTCAAAGAGTTCAACGACCACGGCGACGGGAACCTCCTCACCACCGTCGGCGATCTGTTCCGGTGGGAGGAGAACTTCTACGATCCGCGGGTCGGCGGACGAGATTTCATCGACCTCATCCTGACTCGTGGAGTCCTTGTGAACGGCGACACGATCAGCTACGCCTTCGGCCTGATCCACGGAACTTACCGCGGCTTGACCACGGTGAGTCACGGCGGCGGCTTCAAGGGCTTCCGAACCCAGCTGCTGCGCTTCCCGGAGCAGCACTTCTCGGTGACCGTCCTCTGCAACCTCGGGACCATCAACCCTACGGCCCTGGCGCAGCGCGTCGCGGACATCTTTCTGGCCGAGGAGTTCCCGGAACCGTTGACCGCCCAGGTCGCCGCGAGCCGTGATGACAAAGAGCCCGTCGCCATCAATCCAACGGCCGGAGAGCTCGCGGAGTACGCGGGACGGTATTACAGCCCTGAGCTGGAGACGTCGTACACCCTAGCCGTCGTGAATGGCAAGCTCGTGGCGAGGCACCGCCGACACGGGGACATCGAGCTGACACCGCGGGCAAAAGATGATTTCACGGGTAACATTAGGTTCTTCAGCAGGATGGTCGTGGAGCGTGACAGAACCGGAGGGATCACGGGGTTCCGGGTTTCGAGTGGGCGTGTGCGTAATCTGTTGTTCGCGCGGGAACGGTGAATCAGTCGACCGGAGAAGATAGATCTCGCCGCGTTAGCTCCGCTCGATCGACCTTCCCGGTTCCACCGAGCGGTAGCGCGTCGAGAAAGAAGATGTGCCGGGGGTGGGCGTACGGCGCTCCGTGAACGAGCGTGAACTCCTTGAGCTCGTCCTCACTGCACGCACCCGGTTCACTCTTCACGACGTACGCCACGGGGACGCTTCCCTTCACCTCATGAGACATCGGAACGACGCACACGTCGACGACACCGGGATGCCGTAGCAGCAGATCCTCAACCTCCTTCGGATACACATTCTCGCCGGCGACATTGATCATGTCGTCGCGCCGGCCGAGGAAGTAGAAGTATCCCTCCGAGTCACGACGCATCAGGTCCCCCGTGTGCAGCCAGCCGCCGCGAAACTTTTGAGCCGTCGCGTCCGGCCGTTTCCAGTACCCGGCCGCTAACCCGGGATTCCTCGTCACCAGCTCTCCCGGTTGATCGTCGCCCACGTCTGTAACCCCATCCTCCGCGACGAGCCTCACCTCACAACCGGGAAACGCCGTTCCGCAACTTCCGAGTTTGAGGCGCGCGCCACGGCGGTTGATGATCGGAACCGGGCCACCCTCGGTGAGCCCGTAGCTCTCCGCCATCGGCGCACCAAACTGGCGCTCGAACTCGCTGAGGAGCTCTTCAGGGACTTCCGCGGATCCACAGGCCACGTACTGTACGGAGCTGACATCGTGGCGAGCCAAAGCGGCCTTCTCGCCAAGAATCATCTTGAACATGGCCGGCACCCCGGTCATGAACGTCACCCGGTGGCGTTCTATGGCCTCGATGACCCGCACCGGGTCGAAGCCGTTCAGAATCACGAACGACCCGCCCGCGAGCATGAACGGCTTCACCGTGCCGATCATCGCGTTCTTGTGATACAGGGGCACGGCAACCAGTCCGCGCTCTTGCGCGTTGATTCCCGCGGCGCTCCGGATCACCTCGGTGTTCCACACCTGGCCATGGTGCGTGAGTAGCACCCCCTTGGGTTTCCCGGTGGATCCCGAGGTGTACGGCTGCATGCACACGCCCTTCGGGTCGATGCGTTGTCGTGGAAGGTCCGGCGAGGCCCCGCCCACGGCGGCTTCGTACGCGATCGCGGCGTTCGGTGACTCCTCGTCCACGACCAGGTCGCGCACCCGAGGCACGCGGGGTGCGAGAGCACGAGCGCGTGAAGACATCCCCGCACTCGCGATCAGGACCTGTGCCTCGCAGTCGTCCAAAATGAAGCCGAGCGCGTCATCCCCCATGCGGATGTTCAGCGGGACGGGGATGGCGCCGATCCGCATCGCGCCGAAGCAGCAGTCGAGAAACCGAAAGTCGTTGTCGAACAGCAGCGCGACGCGATCACCCGCGCGAACGCCGAGGTCCCGGAGAACGTTGGCCAAACGGTTGCAACGGCCGTTGAGCTCCTCGTAGCTCAGGCGACGGTCGCCCTGGATGACGACGATCGCCGAAGGATCGCGCTCGAGAGGTTGGTCGAAGAGATAACCCAGATTCTGTGGAAGCGTCGTCACGGAATCCCCTCAACCGCCAATGGTGACGGCTCCGCGCGGCGTATCGAGTGAGATCGCCCAGCGCCCGGGGCCGGTGACCACGGACGCCGTGAAGCCAACAGCCGTGAGCAGCCGTTCGAGATTTTCGTGGTCCACCGAAGAGACCGTGAACGACGTGAGTGAGCACCCAGTGGGCGAGCTCACGGAAGGGTGCCGGGTGGCTGCGTCCCACTGGATGAAGAACGGGGCGGGGGCGTTCGCCGGACTCTCGTCGCCCATCATGAGCATGGACCAGCGGAGCGTCTCTCCATCTTCCGTCACGCGCGAACCCGGTGACGGCTCGTTGGCGGCAATGCCCGCCGCGCTCACCACACGGTGCAGTTCGACGATGTCGTCCGTGGCGAGCGCCCAAAGCATCGGCGTCAACGTGTCGGATTCACCAAGGTCCCCAAGCATCGGATTGAGCGCAGCGCCCGGGCGGGGTGCGAGAATCTCGAAGTACTGAGCGCCGCCCAGCGATACGAGTGCGTTGTGCGTCCCAAAGCCGGGATGCTCTCCTCCATAGATCGGACGTACTCCGGTCAACTCTTCAAACGCCGAAATGCCCGCGTGGAGGTCGTCGATCGCCACGACGAAGTGATCGAGCCATACAGCTGGGCGACTGTCGGACATTGGCGTCATCAGGTCAGTTCGCGGGTGCACCTTTCGCCGCGGCCAGCAGGTTGTCCAACATCGCTCGATCGTACCATTTGCCACGGCGCACCAGACCGGCAACCCGCCGCGTGCGGCTGATATCCTCGAGGGGATTCCCGTCCAGGAGCACCAGATCCCCCGGGCTTCCCACCGAGACCGTCCCGCTGCCGTCGTCTCGACCCAGAAAGCTCGCCGGGTTGCGGGTGGCAGCCTCCAACGCCTGGTACGGGGTCAACCCGGCACCCACGAGTTCCTCCAACTCACGGTGCAGCGCAAAACCCAGCGGAGGTGTGTCGGTTCCCGCCAGCACCCCTGCCCCGACCTGCACCAACGCACGGATGAGCGAGTCGCCTACCGCGAATCCCTCCATGGCCGCCCCAAAATCAGGGTCAGTGAAGTTGCTCAACCACGGCATGCTTCGTCGATCGGTGTAGAAGGTCCGCATTTCGTCCGACAGGTGCGAGGCCTCTTGCGAGGCGAGGTACGCATCGACGTAGGAATCGGGCTTCATCACGATGCGCACCGCCAACGTCGGCACGTTCCACACCCGGGCCTCGCGGGTCATCGTTGCCAGACCGCGAACACGCGACAGGTCACTGTGCGCCCAAGCCAGTGTACGGGACCGGAGGTCGGCACCGGGTTGTTCCGACGCGTCCTTCGGGACGAGGTGCCACACGTAACCGCGGAGATGTTCGATCGACGCCTGTCGCGCGCGGAGCGCGCCCTCGAGGCCGACGGAAAACGGAACGTGCCCGGCCACCGGGATGCCGACCTTCCCGGCCTCGACAACGATTCCACGGTACGCATGCAAAGGGACGTTGTTGTAGACCTTGATGAAGTCGTACCCCTCTTCCGCCTGTTTCCGGACGACCGCGGCGCCGTCCACACTGTCCCGAACCATCGCGCGTCCCTCGGTCGAAATCACATTCCGGAGGTTCGGTGGCGGCTCGCCCTCGACGATCGTTCCGCCGACGTAGAGCTCGGGCCCAATCAGCTCACCGCTCGCAACGCGATCCCGATACTCGACGTGCGCGGCGTTGCCCCACATTACCCGGACTCCGGTCACTCCGGCCGCGAGGAACATCCCGAGGATCTCGGGCGGCCCCTCGAAGTGCACGTGCATATCCCAAAGCCCGGGTATCAGGAACCGTCCTCGGCCGTCGACACGGGTTGCACCGGCGGGAATGGCGATCCGGTCCCCCTGCCCCATCGCGCGCACCCGGCCCTCGTTGACGACGACGGTCATGTCCGTCAATACACGTTCCCCATCCATGGGGACCACGGAGACGTGCTCGATGGCCACGGGTGACGAGCCTTGTGCTATCGCGGACGGATCCGCCGCGCAGGCCACGCACCCGAACACGAGGGCGGTCAACCCTACGGACTCCAGATTCCAGGTAAACATCACGAGGCAGATCTCTCCCATTGGTTGAACTCGCGTGCGCGCCCCACTATCATAGCCCCCTTCTTGCTCCAACGGATGAGGAAATGGAGATCCAATTCGATCAGTCTCCGTACCAGCGGTTTCTCGGAATCGAACTCGTTCGCGCCGAGGAAGGTCTGGTCGAAATCCGTCTTCCTTTCAAAGAGGATTTCCTCCGAGAGGACGGCTCTGACTGGTATCATGGTGGGATCGTCAGCGCGCTCGCCGACATCGCCGGGGCGTATGCGGTCGTCACCGCGAAGGGCGGCAGCGAGAGTAGCGGCGCTACGATCGACCTACGCATAGATTGGCTGAAACCGGCTCGAAAGGGCGACCTGCTCGCCCTCGGACGGGTGGTGAAGGCCGGCCGCCGCATCTGCGTGGCCGATGTGGAAGTGCGCGATGCGGCCTCGGTCCTCGTCGCCGTCGCCCGGGGCACGTTCACAGGGCCTGGCTCTTGAAATCGCTTCGCCACACTCCGAAACGCCCGACATGAAAGCCGCCGTCCTCGAAGGCCACGGAGACCGCGACCGCATTGTCTACCGAGATGTTCCCGATCCAACGATCGGCGCGGACGAGGTTCTGCTGTCGGTCAAGGCCACCTCGGTGAACTTCCACGACATCTTCACTCGGCACGGCATGCCCGGGATCAAGATCGAGTTCCCCCTCATCACCGGCTCTGACGTCTCGGGTCAAATTCGCGAGGTCGGCGAGACGGTCGAGGGCTGGGACGTCGGGGATCGTGTGTTGGTCGATCCGATCAAGTTCGACGAGGACCGGCCGGGCATGATCGGCGAGACCTCTCCCGGAGGTCGGGCGGAGCTCCTGGCTGTGCATGCGTCCCAACTCATTCGGATGCCGGACAACGTCAGTTTCGAAAACGCCGCGAGCCTCCCGCTCGCAATCGGCACGGCCCACCGGATGATGCTGACCCAGGGTGCGGTTAAGGCCGGAGAAAAGGTCCTGGTCCTCGGGGCAAGTGGCGGGGTCGGCACCGGGTGCGTCCAGCTGGCGAAGCTCGCAGGCTGCGAGGTCATCGCTTGCGCGAGCTCGAACGAAAAACTGGAGCGACTGCGAGCAATCGGCGCCGACCACCTCATCAACTACCGGGAGAACGACTTCCGCAAGGAGATCTACCGGATCTGCGGCAAGCCCCGCGTTGTGGGGGGTGGCGGTGTCGACGTGGTTGTGAATTTCACCGGCGGAGATACCTGGGTCGATTCGCTGAAATGTCTGACGAAGGGCGGGCGCCTGCTCACATGCGGTGCCACGGCGGGTTTCGACCCAAAGACCGACATCCGGTACATCTGGACGTTCGAGCAGCTCGTCATCGGATCCAACGGATGGACCCGTCAGGATCTCGAGGATCTCCTGCGCCTCGTTTCGGAGGGATCCCTGTCTCCGGTGATCGACAAGGTCTTGCCGCTCTCGGATGCGCGAGAAGCGGAGCGTCTGCTCGAGGACCGAGAGGTCTTCGGCAAGGTGGTCCTGACTCCGTGACACAAAGATGACGGACGCAACGTCCCACACCGAGCATCGCTACCCTCTCGCCGAGCACATCCCCGCAGAGGTCCTCGACGCAGAGGTGGTTGAACTCGATCGGCTGCGCGGGCAGCCGCTGTTCAAACGCCTACCCGGTTACTTCCGGTTGGGCGGCCCGGGGTTCATGAACGCCGCGCTCACGCTGGGCGCCGGCACGCTCACCGCCACCATGCTGGCGGGCGCGACGTTCGGGTACCGCCTGATGTGGCTCACCTGGCTCTCGATGGGGCTCGGCGTGTTCATGATGATGGCGATGGCGCGTTTCACCTGCCGCGGCGGATTCGCCGTGATCGAGGTACAGAACCGCTATCACGGGTGGATCGTGGGTTCCCTGATGACAGCGCTCGTAGGCACCTTGTTCGTGGCGGTCGCGTTCAACTTCGGCCAATATGGCCTCGGCACGCACCTGATCGAGTCGCTCACACCCCTGCTGGGCTTCGAGTTTCCCCGGCAGATCAACTGGGTGCTCTACTTGGGCCTGACGAGCTGGCTGATTCTCAGCTACGGACGTCGAGCGGGCCGGGGCGGGGGCGCCCGGTTCGTGGAAACCGCCATGAAGATCGGCATCGCGATCATGCTGGTCTGCTTCGGGATCTGCTTGGTAGTGGTCGGGGTGCACTGGAGGGAAGCGGTTCACGGACTCTTCGTTCCGTGGCTGCCGCGGGGCGGTCCCGGCCTCGATCTATTCATCGCCTCGTCGGCGGCGGCGATCGGGGTGATGGACTGGTTCTTCTTCAACTACGCTGGCCTCGCGCGCGGGTGGGGCCGACGCCACGAGGCCCTCGCTCGCTTCGACATCGTCTTCGGCCTGCTCATTCCCTTCGTTCTGGTGAACTTCATCGTCACGGGCGTATTCGCGGCCACCCTCTTCCAACAGGGCTTGCAGCCGGACACGGCCCAAGAGCTTGCCGCGTCGCTCGTGCCGCTCCTCGGTCCGACGTGGGCGCCGATCCTGTTCTACGTCGGGTTCCTCGCGGTACCAATCACGACCACCGTGGGAATGAGCATTGCGGGCGCCATGGCGCTGCATGCGGCCATGGGATGGAAACCCGATACGAGTTCCTGGCGTTGGCGGTTGAGCGCACTTATTCCCCAGATCGGATTTCTGGCGGTGTGGTATCCCAATCCCATCTTACTGATCATCGTGATCGCCGCGTTTCTCGCGCTCACGAACAACATCGTCGGGTGGTCGCTCTTCCTCCTCCTGAACGATCGTCGGGTTCTCGGGGCCGACCGGTCGCGCTCGTACCTGTGGAACCTCGGGATCCTGCTCCAGATCACGCTGCTCAACGTGGTCGCCATCCTCTACATCTTCAACCGGCTGGGCTGGTGGGTATGATAGACCTCGAGAAACGAACCGGACCTTGGTCGCTGCGCGTGTGGGGGCTCATCGCGAACTTCATCGGCAACGCACTGGCGCTCTACGGGGCAGCGGGTGTGCTGCGGGACGGAAGCCGATGGCCGCTTCTCGTCATCGGCCTCGTCATCACGCTGGGATGCGTCCTCGTCCTCGCCTTCCCCACTCCCGATCCTGAAACGAGCAACGAAGGTTGAATGGGGTTGACACATGTATGTTGTGTCAGTAATTTCTGTTATAACAGAAATTACTGGCTGTCCTGATGATAAAGCTCTCACGAAGTGCCAAGCGACTCGTCGTGCACTGGGGCGAGATGGGGTCCCGCTGGGGCGTCAATCGCACCGTCGCGCAAATTCACGCCCTACTGTACGTCTCCCATCAACCGCTACACGCGGCCGAGATCGCCGAAACGCTCGCCGTGGCGCGGTCCAATGTGAGCAACAGCCTGCGGGAACTTCAGGCCTGGGGCATCGTCAAGGTCACCCACACCCTCGGCGACCGACGCGACTACTTCGAGTCGGTCACCGACATCTGGGAGCTGTTCCGGGTGATTCTCGAAGAGCGTTGGCGCCGGGAGATCGAGCCGACCCTCTCCGTATTGGAAACGTGCCTCGACGAGTCTGACAACGATGATGCGCACACACGCGGGCGGCTACGCGAGCTGCTCGCGTTCTTTCGGTCGCTAGAAATGTGGTACCAGCAGCTCATGCGGCTACGGCCGTCTCAGATGAAGCGGATCGCGCGCATGGGCGGCAAGGTGCGGAGGCTCCTCTTCCCATGATGATGATCTCAAAGCGCAACGTCGAACGGCTAGCTGGCGGCCTCCCGGTGATTGGTTTCCTGGCCTTCCTGGGCCACTTCGTCACCCTGATTACTCCGGCATGAAAGTCGCGAAGTTCGTTTCCTAGAGGGTTTTTTTTGGATGCGCATTTCAGTGTTTACAGTAAATGCAGGTACAACGGTAACTTGAGGAAGAAAAGTTAAGACTTCCAGCGGACACGCCGAAGAAGCCTTCTGGACGCGCCGCAGGATCTAACAGATCGCGAGGTGATCGAGATGCCTGGGTTAACAATGCTCTTGACGATTCTGATGCTGGCGACACAGCTCGCCGCCCCACAGCATGCCCGACCTCTCGCCGAGCCCAGCTTGGCGCCGCTGGTGAAGGAGGTCATCGTCAACGCTCCGCGTGAGGCCGTGTGGCAAGCGTGGACGACACCGCAGGGTCTGCAGAGCTTCTTCGCGCGCAACGTGAACATGGAGCTGCGTCCCGCTGGCCCGTTCGAGATGCTCTTCGATCACGAGGCCGAGGAAGGGTTGCGCGGAAGTGAAGGGTGCATGGTGCTGAGCTTTGTGGAGGAAGAGATGCTCTCGTTCACGTGGAACGCGCCGCCGGAGTTCATGATGGAGCGCAGCGACCACACGGTCGTCGTGCTGCAGTTCGCGGAGGTCGACGTGGACCGCACCCGCGTGACACTCCGCCACGACGGTTGGAGTTGGAAGGGCCCCAGAGCCGGTCAGAAAGGCCGCTGGGGCGAGGTGCGGGACTACTTCGACGACGAGTGGGACCGCGTCCTAAAGAATTTGCGGAACCGGTTCGACGAAGGGCCGCGTTGGACCGAGGAGGAGATCGAAAGTGCAAGGGTCGAGGTCGAGGAGCTTCAGCACTTCGTGTATCTGACCACCCCCGTGCGCGCCGACTGGCAGGACATGTCGACCTACAGCGACGAAGAGAAAGAGGCGGTTAAAGAGGCGTTTACCGGACACACAGCGCACTTGCTCAAGCTGCTGGCTCGCGATCGGCTGATTTTCGGCGGCCCCTCACTTCCCCAAGTCGCCTATCCAGAGACCGCCGCCGCACAGCCGCTCGAGATACCACCGGTCTTCATCTTCGTCGTCAAGGCGAGGGACCTCGAGGAAGCGCGCGAGCTCATGGAAGGCGAGCCGATGGTCGCGCGCGGATTCTGGAAGGGCCGCGTGCAGCCGTTCGTGGTGGGGGCCGGAGCGCTGCCGCTCCGCACATCTGGGAGGTGAGGCGGACAGCGGTCTTCTAAACGGAGTCGATCAACTCGATGCCGGAGCCACGCTGCGGGATAGACAAGGAGGTAGGCGATGTTTTCCAAGCGTAGCATCGAACGCCTAGCCGGTGCCTTCATGGTGGCCGGTTTAGTGGCCTTCTGGGCTCATGGCCTAACTATGGATCAAGGCGTAGTCCCTATGACCGTCTTGCTCATTCTGGCATACGGCTTCATGATCATCCTGTCTGCCTTACTCGTCTACCTGATTTTCCATTCGCACGAGCGGACCCTAGCCCTGTTCGGTGCCTTCGGGTTGGCGGCGCACGGGCTATTCGTAGTCCTTGTCTGTGCCCTGCTCGTGGCGCAGTTGGAGTTTGCCCGGGAGTTCGCAGCGACCGATGGGGCAGAGACCGACGCTGTTGCAGCCGCCGCCAGAGTGCTCGCGTTGACCATGGGCAGTATTCGGGTCTTCACGTTTCTCTTTTTGGGCCTTGGCCTGGTGCCTCTGGGCGTCCTGATTGCTCGAAGTGGGGCCGTAGCCCGCTGGCTGGGCTGGCTCGGGGTTGTCGCGGGCGTTCTGGGATTCCTCGGCGTACTGGCGGTCATGTTCAACGTCGCCGTGGGGGGGGGCATGTTCATGAGTGGCATCTTATTGATGTTCGGTTTCATCCTTATCCTAGGTATCCGGCTGCTTGTGCGGAAGACGCGGGAGGCGACCGCCGGTTTGCGCCGCAAAGAGGCGACGACGTTTTCGTAAATGATGGAGGTCAAAATGAGTAATCCCCTGACACCCCTGAGCGTAACCCTCAGCTGCCTTGGTGGTACATCATGACAACACCGACGTTGTCCGATAGGACATGGGCGAGGCCCCGGGGGGGGATGCGCGCGCGTCTGCGGTGCCGCCTGGCCGCGGTGGCCGGTTGCGCGCTCCTGGTTGTTTGGGGTTGTTCCGAACCCGATCGCTCAGAGGCGAACAAGGCCCTCGTGCGCGGCTACATGGAAGAGATCATGAACAGAGGCAACCTCGACGCGATACAGCGGTTCTTCCCCGATACGGGGTTCGTGGTCAACGGTCGCCTGCGGAACCACGCCGATATTCGCGCCATACGGGAGGGGATGCTCAATCCGTTCCCGGATGGTCGGTTGGAAATCGAAGATCAGCTTGCCGACGGAGACGTGGTGGTGACGCGCGTCGTATTTCGCGGCACGCACCAGGGCGAGCTGATGGGAATGCCTCCCACGGGTCGCGCTATCGAGTATCGCGCTATCACAATCGATCGAATCGAAAACGGCAAGATCGTCGAGGGTTGGCACCAGATCGATCAACTCGGAATGATGCGGCAGCTCGGCGTCCTACCGCGGTAGAGATGACGGTGCCGACGCTGTTCTCCGCGCGTCCCTTCGGAACGATCGCCGGAATTGCCAGGTTCATCTTCACTTTTTTCGTTCTCAGCAGGCTGTTGGCGGCGTGGAAGACGCCGCGGGCGGATGGCGTTTCGACACGACGCGGTGACCGCTTTCGGCGTCAACGGGCTCGGCAGCTCTCATGTTGTAGCGAGTCCGACAACTTCCGGAGCGTGAGACTATGTTCTCCAAGCGAAGCGTCGAACGGCTAACGGGCGCCCTCCTGATGGCAGGTTTCGTGGCCTTCCTGGGCCACGTCGTTACCCTGTTCACTCTGGGCGCCGGTCGCATCACCATCCTGTTCGTTTTCACGTACGGCATCCTGGTTTTTCTTTCCGCCGTTACCCTCTACCTGGCTTTCCGCCCGCACGACGAGACTCTGGCCCTCTTGGGTGCGTTTGGGTTCGCTACGCACGGGCTGTTCATCGTCCTTACCTGCGCCCTGCTCCTGGCAGGTTGGAGGTTCCCCGAGGAGTTCGCAGCGACCTTTGGGGAGACCGGCTCTGCGGTCGGAGGCGCTCTTGAGTTGACCATGGACAAGATTCGGACCTCCGCGTTCGTCTTTCTGAGCCTAGGTCTGGTCCCGCTGGGTGTCCTGATCGCCTGGAGTGGAGCCGTAGCCCGCTGGATTGGCTGGTTGGGAGTTGTCGGCGGCATGGTGGGATTCCTGAGCACCGTGGCGGGGCTCTTCGATGTCGACATGGCTGGCCTCACCTCGGTCCTCCTGATGATCGCACTGTTGAGCGCGTTCGGTTTCCTGCTCATCCTTGGCGTCCGGCTGGTGGCGCGGGAGGCGAGTGAGTCGCGGGTTTGACGACGCCGTCCTGATTGCAAAGTAGGGCTGACACCACTGCACAGTTCTCCGGAGCTCGACGGCGATCGGCTCGGACGTGTAGCGGTCGAACAAACCAGTTCGCGGTACCCGTCACCGGGGGTGGACCGTGAAACGCAGACTCAGAAAGCTCCTGCCGCTCGCCGGCCCCGCCCTTGCCCTCGGGGCGGTGGCCGTGTCCTGGTTGGTATCGAATCCCTATACCATACGGCGCGCTTTTCTCGCGGACGTCGCGCTCGTTGCGCTCGCGGCCGGTGTGATCCTCGTTGTCCTGCCGCGCGCGGTCGGGACAAAATGGGTGATCGCGCTGACGTGGCTGGCGTGCGGAGCGTTACTCGTCGCCGCGCTGCTGGGTCCTCTTACGCTCGCCCCCTGGGTGGCGCTCGCGGCCCTGGCGGTTTCCCTTTCGGGAACGCTGCTGGGTGCGCCCGTGCAGCCCCGCCTCCTCGTGCGGCTCGCCCTCGTCGGTGGCGGCGCGGTGGTGAACGGCGCGGTCCTCTGGGTCTTGTTGCTCGGGGGCTACCGGCCGCTCCCGCCGGCCGAGTTCGCGGCGCAGCCGCTTCGCGTGCACACGTTGCTGGTCGACGTGCCGTTGCACGATGTGTGGGCGGTTCGGTTGCGCGGCGGCGGCGCGGACCGGACCATCGAAGACGTTCTAACGCGGCTAAGCGACGGATTCGCGCAGCCGCCGAACGCAGCGGTCGCCGGGTTAGTCGCAGTTCGGACGCTGCTCGGACTGGTGTTTTCGTTGGACGCCCAAGAGTGCACAGATCCCGCGGCGTCGTACGTGCATCGGCTTTCCGAGGAAGATCGCGCTCGATCGCTTCGCGAGGCGGGTAAGAACGGCGTCCTCTACGTGTTCGAACGGGAAGCGCTGGTGGAGTTGGTCAACTGCACCGTACACGCGTTCATCGCCACGGCCGTGGAACCCGCCGAGGACGGACAGCGACTCACCGTGGGCATATACGTCAAGCAGAACCGCCAGATCACGCCGTACTACATGGCGCTCATCGATCCGTTCCGACGGCTGATCGTCTATCCCGTCATCATCGAGTACATCGAGCGACATTGGGCGCGCGTCACGAGGGCCTCGCCCTCTGGTACGTAGGCCTCTCGCCCTCTTCCCCCGCCGATTAGACCGCGATACTCGGCCCATCAACTATGTATCCGTGAGAGCCGAGGCGGAGCTAGTCACCTTCGACATCCCACATTCCGGTTGCCGCCGTGTCTCGCGCGTATTCGGCGAAATCGCGAGGTGGCCGGCCGAGTGCACGCTGTACGCCGTCCATCACGTGAGAATTCCGCCCGTCGAGCACGGTGTCGAAGAGATATGTAGTTAGCGCGATGACGTCTTCCGGCACACCGTGCTCTGCCATTTGGAAGGCGAACTCTTCGATCGAGATCTCCAAGTAGCGAATGTCTCGACCCGTTGCCTTCGCGATTTCTGCAACAGCCTCGGCGAAGGTTAGCAATCGTGGGCCGGTGACTTCATAGACCTGGCATGAGTGCCCGTCTTCTGTCAGGGCGGCGACGGCAACATCGGCGATGTCTTCGACGTCGACGAAGGGCTCAGCCACGCCATCGGCGGGAAGGGCGAGCGCGCCGCCGAGCAGCGGTTCCAACAGGAAGGCCTCGCTGAAGTTCTGACTGAACCAGCTGGCGCGGACGATCGTCCATTCGGCTCCGGATTCCTGCACCAGGCGCTCGCAGCGCTGAGCCTCCTCCTCACCCCGACCCGACAGCAGCACCAGCCGCTTGACACCGCTCTCGACCGCGAGTTTCGAGAACGCGCGAATAGCATCGGGCGCCGCCGGTACCGCGAGGTCCGGAAAGTAGGTCACGTACGCCGACACCACGTTGTGCAGCGCCGGTCCCCAAGTGGTCTCTTTGTCCCAATCAAAAGGGATCTCGCCGGAGCGAGAGCCGATGCGCGTCGGCACACCACTCGCCGCGAGCCGTTCTGCGACCCGGCGACCCGTCTTGCCGGTGCCGCCGATTACCAACGTGAGGCCTTTCTGCAGCGCCTCTCTGGTTTGCTTCTCCATTGTTATGTCCCTTGGTTAAGTTCCATCGCCGTTACGACCTTGCATATTGTCTAATATAGATGGTAATTTGTGGACTGTCTATGACTGTAAAGCCAATATCATTGTCTATTCATCCAGATTTCTCTTGCATTCGGTCGCTCCCTCGACGATAATGTTCTATATGAATGATCAACGAGATACCGGCCGCTTCATCCAGGATCCGTGGGTCCCCGTGGACCCGCTGGGAGAGGCGCTGCACCTGATGAGGATGAACAGCGTGTTCTACTCGCTTTCGGAGTTCACCGCGCCCTGGGGGGTGGCGCTGCCGCCGATGACGAACTGCCTGATGTTCCACGTCATGACATCGGGTCGCTGCTGGCTGGAGGTGGACGGGGCTGAACCCCGCTCGCTGCAACCGGGAGATCTGGCACTCGTGCCCCACGGCGAGGGGCACCGGCTGGTGAGTGAGCCCGGTGAGGCTGCCGCCGCATTGTTTGATCTGCCGCGGGAGCAGCTCAGTGAACGCTACGAAATCCTCCGGCATGGTGGCGGCGGCGATGCCACCAAGATGGTGTGCGGAGCAGTTCGCTTTGACCACCCCGCTGCGCAACACCTCGTGACGCTTCTACCGCGCATGATCTGCATCGACGCGTGGAGCTCAACCCACGCGGAGTGGTTGCAGAGCACACTGCGCTTTATGGCGGCGGAAGCGAAGGACCTGCAACCTGGCGGGGAAACCGTCATCACCCGTCTCGCCGACGTTCTCGTTATCCAGGCCATTCGCTGGTGGATCGCCGAGGACCCCGCCGCGCAAACGGGATGGCTCGGCGCACTGCAAGACCCACAGATTGGACGCACAATCCTGCTTGTGCATCGTGATCCTGCCCGCCCCTGGACGGTGGAGTCCCTCGCCGTCGAGGTCGGCATGTCACGCTCGGCCTTCGCCGTCCGCTTCAAAGAGCTGGTTGGTGAGTCACCGATGCACTACGTCACACGGTGGAGAATGCTCGTCGCCATGAAATGGCTACATGAGGAGGAAGCGCCGCTCAGCGACCTTGCGGGTCGGCTCGGTTACCAGTCCGAGGCCGCGTTCAGTCGCGCGTTCAAACGCTCCGTCGGTGTCTCGCCCGGAGCGGTCCGGCGCAACCGTGACGCCGTGGTTGGATCTGAGTCAGGGAGATTATTTGACAATTTGCTCTAAGAATTCTCTTAGATTTTTTTTGATAAAGAATGTCCAACCCTCAACACAGCTCTCCCTTGAGAATTCAGGGACATCCTCTGACGATGCCCCGCAACTCGCCCGGGCTCGGCGCGCCCAACCGCGGGACGCTACAGGTCAGCCGCCGCAAGCGCAAGGAGGGCATTATGCGATTCATCCGAGCCGCTCACCGGTTCAAAAAGATCTTCGGGGGATTCGTGATGCCAAGGACGATCATGGAGGGCCGATGAAGACAAATAGGAGAGTATCAGCATGATGCGCTGGAAAGTTGAGATAACCATCCATCGACCTGTCGATGAGATCTTCGGCTTTGTCAGCGAGATGCGGAACGATCCGGTTTGGTGGTATGTCGCGCCGGAAGTGATCAAAGCGCCCGAAGGGGGGCCACGCCTTGGCTCAGTCTACCATCTAATGCTGAAAAGAATGGGCATGGGCGCAGTTTGGAAGTACAACATCGTTGAGTTTAACCCTCCGTCACATATGGCATGGACTTTCACGATAGGGAAGATGGCTTCGGGTCGAGGTTCCTATGCACTCGAAGAGAGCGGTGAGTCTACTCGGCTTGTACTCGCAAACGAGTGGTCCCTCAATGGGGTGCTAAGGTTCCTGGAGCCGCTCAGATGGCGATCGCACAAAAAACACTCAGAGATCGAGCTACGAAAACTCAAGCGGTACCTCGAGTCGCAGGCTGCTCATGACAGACGATGAGTCGTCCTGCTCCAGATCACGCTGCTCAACGTGGTCGCCATCCTCTACATCTTCAACCGACTGGGCTGGTGGGTATGATCGACCTCGAGAAACGGACCGGACCTTGGTCGCTGCGCGTGTGGGGGCTCATCGCGAACTTCATCGGTAACGCACTGGCGCTCTACGGGGCAGCGGGTGTGCTCCGGGACGGAAGCCGATGGCCGCTTCTCGTCACCGGCGTCGTCATCACGCTGGGATTCGTGCTCGTCCTCGCCGTCCCCTCTCCCGATCTTGACATAACTGGCGAAGGGCGGGAGTTGGAGTAACAGATGTTTTCAGTTCCCGTAGAAACAGAAAGATTCGTTATTCGCAAGTTCCAGCCGAAAGATTTTAACGGCTTCCTTGAGTTTATGCTCGATGACGAGTCCACCAAATATCTAGCTTTTGGCGATGATCAGAAAACAAACAAGGGAGCACGAACGCTATTTGATTTTGTTTGCAGCTCCTACGAATCGGAAAGCGGCGGAGGTATTGTCAAATGTTGTGGATCGGTGAGTGATCAAGCGGCGACCTTCCGATCCGTGTTCTCTTTGTCAGTTTCCTGCATACCATCTTTGAATTGTTCTCCTGCCAACACCAGGGGGAGAAGTTCTGGAGCGTTGAGTTTCCGCCAACGTTGCTGCGCCATCTCCAACAGCTTGAACGCCATCGTCAGCCCTTTGCTCCGCGAGCCCGCTCCCTTGGTCACGCGCTGTCGTAACCGGACCGTCGCGAAGGCAGACTCGATCACGTTCGTCGAACGGATATGTTTCCAATGCTCGGCCGGAAAATCAAAATGGCTGTACAGGTGCTCCTGGTCCCGCGTGAGCGAGGCGACCGCCTTGGGATACTTGGCCGCATACGCGGTGGCGAAACGCTCGACCAGCGCCTCGGCCTCCGCACGCGACTCCGCATACATCATCTCGCGCAACACCCGCTTCGCCGCCGGCTGCAAACGTTTCGGAAGCTTGTCCAACACGTTGGCCATCCGGTGCACCCAGTCGCGCTGCTGCCGCGTCGCCGGCCACACCTCCCGCACCGCTGCCCAGAACCCCAACGCGCCATCCCCAATCGCCAGCACCGGGGCCCGCATCCCCCGACGCTTCAGATCGCGCAACACCGCCAACCAGCTCTCCGTGCTCTCCCGATAGCCGTCCTCCACCGCGATCAGCTCTTTCGTCCCATCCGCCCGGGCGCCCAGCATCACCAGCGTACACAGCCGGTCGGCCTCGAGGCGAATGTTGAAGTGGATCCCGTCGACCCAGACGTACACATACTCCCGATCACGCAGATCACGCTGGCGAAACGCCTGGTATTCCCCCTCCCACGCCGCCGTCAATCGCGTGATCGTCGTCGGGGACAAGCCTGATGCGTCCTCACCCAACAAGATCGGCAACGCCTCGCGAAAATCTCCCGTCGACAGACCGCGCAGATACAACACCGGCAAGACCTCCGCCACCTTCGGCGACCGCCGCATATAGGGAGGCAAAATCTTGCTCGTGAACTGCGCCCGCATACGACGGTCATGCACCCGTGGCGCGGTCACCGTGACCGTACCAGCACCCAGCGTCACCTTGCGGGGACGGGCTTTGCCATTGCGCACCACCAGGGCGCGGCCCTCTCCGTCTCGCTCAATCCGATATCGCTCGACATACTCGGTCACTTCCGCGTCCAACGCACTCACCAGCATCCGCCGAGCTCCCTCTCTGGCAAGCTCGTCCAGGTCTGCGAACAGTCCGTTCCCTTTGCTCTCAGACGCATTCTCTATTATCCTCAACATCGGTGGCGTGTCCTTTCTCCGGTCGTCACAACCGGATCTCGTGTACGTTTCAACTGACTACACGAAAGGATACGCCGCCTTTCTCATTCCTCCAATCCACAACTTTCGAAAATAACTCAAAGCGTTGTTCATTCCTATGCAATAGCAGAGGAACACTCCGATCGTTATGTTGGTTCTTGTGGGTTTGCTCCTTATGACGACGGCATCTACGAATGCTACTACAGTGTTAGCAAGACAGAGCGGAAAGGGTGTGGCAACAGAGGTAACAAGAGCATCCATAGCGGGCTGAGTTTACATAAGAACTTTCGTTTAGAAAGTGAGCTTTTTGTCTATAAGAGGGGATAGCTTACGAACAAATGCAGCCGACGCAGCACACTGCGCGGCTGACTTAAGCGTTAGGTAGCGCCAACGCACTCGCCATCGATTCTCAGAGGAGAGGCCAATGGTTCCACTAAATCGTGCACTGATCGGCATCGAACTGTTCTGCTTCTGGTACTTTCTCAGCGCCGGTCCCGAGCCGGTGGTAGGCCAGGCGACGTTTATCGCCGCCAGCGTTGCCGCCGCTTGGTCGATCTACAACGGGTTCAAGTGGCACTTTGCTAAGCGCGATGGCGAGGGGCTTGCGAGTTATTTTCGAAAGTTGTGGATTGGAGGAATGAGAAAGGCGGCGTATCCTTTCGTGTAGTCAGTTGAAACGTACACGAGATCCGGTTGTGACGACCGGAGAAAGGACACGCCAGAGTTATTTTCGAAAGTTGTGGATTGGAGGAATGAGAAAGGCGGCGTATCCTTTCGTGTAGTCAGTTGAAACGTACACGAGATCCGGTTGTGACGACCGGAGAAAGGACACGCCACCGATGTTGAGGATAATAGAGAATGCGTCTGAGAGCAAAGGGAACGGACTGTTCGCAGACCTGGACGAGCTTGCCAGAGAGGGAGCTCGGCGGATGCTGGTGAGTGCGTTGGACGCGGAAGTGACCGAGTATGTCGAGCGATATCGGATTGAGCGAGACGGAGAGGGCCGCGCCCTGGTGGTGCGCAATGGCAAAGCCCGTCCCCGCAAGGTGACGCTGGGTGCTGGTACGGTCACGGTGACCGCGCCACGGGTGCATGACCGTCGTATGCGGGCGCAGTTCACGAGCAAGATTTTGCCTCCCTATATGCGGCGGTCGCCGAAGGTGGCGGAGGTCTTGCCGGTGTTGTATCTGCGCGGTCTGTCGACGGGAGATTTTCGCGAGGCGTTGCCGATCTTGTTGGGTGAGGACGCATCAGGCTTGTCCCCGACGACGATCACGCGATTGACGGCGGCGTGGGAGGGGGAATACCAGGCGTTTCGCCAGCGTGATCTGCGTGATCGGGAGTATGTGTACGTCTGGGTCGACGGGATCCACTTCAACATTCGCCTCGAGGCCGACCGGCTGTGTACGCTGGTGATGCTGGGCGCCCGGGCGGATGGGACGAAAGAGCTGATCGCGGTGGAGGACGGCTATCGGGAGAGCACGGAGAGCTGGTTGGCGGTGTTGCGCGATCTGAAGCGTCGGGGGATGCGGGCCCCGGTGCTGGCGATTGGGGATGGCGCGTTGGGGTTCTGGGCAGCGGTGCGGGAGGTGTGGCCGGCGACGCGGCAGCAGCGCGACTGGGTGCACCGGATGGCCAACGTGTTGGACAAGCTTCCGAAACGTTTGCAGCCGGCGGCGAAGCGGGTGTTGCGCGAGATGATGTATGCGGAGTCGCGTGCGGAGGCCGAGGCGCTGGTCGAGCGTTTCGCCACCGCGTATGCGGCCAAGTATCCCAAGGCGGTCGCCTCGCTCACGCGGGACCAGGAGCACCTGTACAGCCATTTTGATTTTCCGGCCGAGCATTGGAAACATATCCGTTCGACGAACGTGATCGAGTCTGCCTTCGCGACGGTCCGGTTACGACAGCGCGTGACCAAGGGAGCGGGCTCGCGGAGCAAAGGGCTGACGATGGCGTTCAAGCTGTTGGAGATGGCGCAGCAACGTTGGCGGAAACTCAACGCTCCAGAACTTCTCCCCCTGGTGTTGGCAGGAGAACAATTCAAAGATGGTATGCAGGAAACTGACAAAGAGAACACGGATCGGAAGGTCGCCGCTTGATCACTCACCGATCCACAACATTTGACAATACCTCGTGGCGGGGGTGATTCTCGTCGATTCGCGGCATCCGGAGTTCACACAGCGGTGTGAGGAGAGACTGAGAAAAGGGTGTGTTCTGGAGGGGTTTATGAAGCTTCTCATGCCCGGCACATGAAACGTGAGATTGATGGGGGCGCTGAGACGGCCGATCAGATTCGTGAGGCTCCGTCGTTTCCGGACATCGAGCTTATTGTGCTCAGCAGGAGCAAGGGGAAGGAGAGCAAGGAGTGGCTGGAGCTTTGGATGGAGATGCAACAAGAGTATGCCAAGCTAAGCCGTCGTAGCAGGCACATCGTCTCAGAGAAATCGGGGCACTACGTGCATCACGACGACCCCGAGGCTGTGATAGAAGCAGTGCGGGGGGTGGTAGAGCGAGTTCAGAATGATTTTAGACAGTGACCGGAAACGCAATCTCACCATCGCACGGAGGTGCCTGGCGAACAAGGGTCGCGGTTTTCGCGATGGTGCTGTTTGCGAGTATACTCTGTAGTTCAAAATCGGGCTATTGCGCCAGCACCTCCTGCTTTATCGTTAGGGCGCACATCAACATGGTAAAGGTATGAACTCAGAAGCGCATATCGGATCTGGAATTCGTTTGCCTCCACCGGTTATTTATCTGGCCGCGCTCTTGACCGGGATTGGACTCAACTCTCTATGGGCTATGTCGCCTTTGACCGGCTCGTGGAGATACATCCTCGGATCGCTCCTTATCGGTGTAAGTGGGCTGCTAATTACTCCTGTACTCCGTCGCTTTCGCCGAGCCGGTACGCCGTTCGACGTTCGTAAAGCCGCTTCGGTTCTGATTACAGATGGCCCCTATCGGTTCTCGCGCAATCCTTCCTATGTGTCGCTAAGGTAGTGTCCCTAAATTTGTGTAGAAGCTGAAGTCTGATTCAGAGGTGAGAGACACGGACCTCTGGACGGGGTGGAAGAAAAAGAGGAAGCTCCTCGGGAGAAGTAACAACCCGAGAATCCGATCGCTGTGAACGCAGTGATCAAGAAAAGGAGCTTCCTCTATGCAGGACGTTGGCGAAATGGTACCGGTGGCGCAAGAGGCCGTGCGTCAGGATTTGCGAGCGATGTTCCGCGGTGCGATCCGGGCGAGTCTGGAGCTGTTCTTGGAAGCGGAGTTGGAAGCGTTGGTGGGAGCGGAGTGGTACGCGCGCGTCGCGGGCCGTCGCGATCGCCGCAATGGCGCGTACACCCGCCGCTTGTTGACGAGCCTCGGCCAGATCGACGTGACGGTGCCGCGCTCACGGGAGAGTGGATCCACGGGCGAGGTGCTGGGCCGCTACCAGCGTCGGACGGCGGAGATCGACGACCTCTTGGCCAGTGCGTACGTGAACGGTGTGTCGCACCGAAAGGCGGGCGAGCTCACGGAGGCGTTGCTCGGAGAGCGGGTGTCGCGCTCGACCGTCAGCCGGGTGGCCAAGCGGCTGGATGCCGAGGTGGAGGCGCTGCAGCGGGCACCGATCGATGGCGAGCATCCCTATCTGTACCTGGACGCCACGTTTGTGGACGCGCGGTGGGCGCGAAAGGTCGAAAACGTCTCGGCGCTGGTGGCGTATGCCGTGGGACCGGATGGTCACCGGCAGCTGCTCGGCGTGTCGGTGGCGGCAGAGGAGTCGGAGGCGAGTTGGTCCGAGTTGTTGCAGCAGCTGACCGACCGCGGCCTCACGGGGGTGCAGTTAGTGATTGCGGATCAGCACGCGGGCCTGGCGGCCGCCGTGCGACGGTGGCTTCCGGAGGCCAAGCGGCAACGCTGTACGGTGCACCTGCAACGGAACGTGTTGACGAAAGCCCCGCAGCGGCTGCGGAAACGCCTCGCCCGCGAGGTGGCCAGCGTGTTTCGGGCTTCGAGTCTGGGCGATGCGCGGAAGCAGCTAGCTCGGCTGCAGACCCGGTGGAGCAAGCAACTCCCCGAAGCCATGGCCTGTCTGACGAGCGGGTTTGCGGGGGCGACCACGTTCTATGCGTTTCCGCCGTCGCACTGGAAGAAGCTTCGCACGACGAACGGGCTCGAGCGGTTGCACGGCGAAATCAAACGGCGCACCAAGGCGGTCGGTGCGTTTCCCGATCGGGCGAGCGCATTGCGATTGATCACTGCGGTGGCGTTGAAGGTGACTACAATCTGGGGTGAGCGGCGGTATGTCGACGTGTCGTTACTCGAGAACCAGGAGGTGCATCAAGCAGCGTGATGAACGTGCCGAGGAGCTTGCTCAAATACTTTTACACACAACTCGGGACTTGACCGTCGCTAACTCTCTTGTACCTAGGAGTTGGTATTATCCTCAACAACGGCTGGATTTGGCTCTTGGTAGTACCCGTCTTACTGGGAATGGACCTGTGGGTGGTGCGTAAAGAAGAACGTCACCTTGAAACGAAATTCGGTGAGGACTACTTGCGCTACAAGACGGCCGTTCGCCGATGGCTGTAAACAGGGCGCGGCAGCCCCGTTAGGCCGCACGGGCTCTCACCAATCCTCGCCCCTCAGTTTTGGTATGGGCTCGATGACCTCATCTGTTGCACCGCTAGACGCTCTCTTGGCGGAGTTTCGCGCCAGCCACTCCGTCGTCCAGTGCCGGCATGCTGGTGAGACCTGGCGCTACCGACGCGTCGGAGTTGGCACCGAGCCCGTCCTGTGGCTGACTGGCGCCCTGGGCATCGGCGAATTCGCATTCGCGCAGATTCTTGCGCTCGGCGACAGGTTTCGCATACTAGCACCGGACTACCCTCCAGTCCCCTCGCTGGACCACATGGTTGAAGGGTTGGTCGCCATCCTGGACGCAGAGGGCCTCGGTGCAGTCCACGTTATCTCCGGTTCATTCGGAGGCATGGTGGCCCAACACCTCGTGCGGCGACACCCGGAGCGCGTTCGCTCTCTCGTCTTGTCGCATACCGCCGCGCCGGAATCGGCCCGCGCCTGGGTGGCCATGGTTAGGGCCGTCGTCGGGACTCTGGGGCTGTGGCCCGGGTGGCTCGTCCGGGCACTCTTCCGTCGTCGGCTGCGCGGCATCTTCGCCGTGGCGGATCCCTTCTGGTTGCGCTACTTCGATTCCACAGTTGCTGGTCTGTCGAAAGTGGACCTCCTTAGCCGGGTGCGCCTCGCTGCCGAGTTCGCTGGGCAGACCGGCTACGGACCCCACGACCTAGACGGTTGGCTGGGCCGCGTGCTCATCATGGATGCCGACGACGACCCGCACATGCCCGCAGCCACCCGAGTTGCGTTGCGGACACTTTATCCGCAAGGCAAGGTCCACTCTTTCGCCGGCACCGGTCATGCGGCCGCGATCATGAACCCCGAGGCATACGCGCAAGTGATCCGGCGCTTTCTTGCCGATACGGCACCCGCAAAATCATGAGTTTGAGCACCGCACCGGGGAAGCAAACGACAGCACGAATTCGCACCGCCGCGAAAGCAGGCATGCGCGTCACCGTCACGGCGGTCCTGGTCAGTGTAGCGCTGGCGGCGGTGAAGGTCGTCGCAGGTCTGGTGGGTAATTCCTACGCCTTGGTGGCGGACGGTATTGAGTCGGTGTTGGATGTTTTTGCCTCGCTCGTGGTTCTAGGAGGACTCCGGCTGAGTATAGCGCCTCGCACGGAGCGGTTCCCATACGGTTTGGGGAAAGCAGAGGCGCTCGGCACGCTCGCTGTGGCCACTGTACTTCTCATAGCCGCGGTGGGCATCAGCGTACAAGCGATTCAAGGGGTCGTCGCGCCGCACGCTGCACCGAGGCCCTTCACGCTGCTGGTCTTGGTGGGCGTCGTTGCAACGAAGGAGGCGCTATTCCGAACCATCTTCGCAAAGGGTGAGGCGATTGGGAGCCAGGCACTGGTTGCCGACGCGTGGCATCACCGTGCAGATGCAATCACCTCGCTTGCGGCTTTCGTCGGCATTTCGGTGGCGCTGGTTCTCGGAGAAGGATACGAAAGTGCGGACGACTGGGCGGCGCTGTTAGCCTGTGGCGTGATCGCGTTCAACGGCGTACGGCTTTTTCGTACTGCGCTCACGGATATTCTGGACGTCGCAGCACCTGCGGAGGTGGTGAGGGAGATTCGACAGATTGCAGACGACGTACCCGGCGTGGCCGGTGTGGAGGCATGCCGCATTCGGAGAAGCGGCTTGGCGTATCTGATCGACATTCATGTGGAGGTGGATGGCGACCTGCCTGTTCGCCGCGGTCATGCGCTAGCTCACGAGGTCAAGAACGCACTGCTGACATCATCAATCCCGGTTCTCGATGTGCTTGTTCATGTTGAGCCAACGCCTGAAGGATAAATCGTTCGGGTCTTGAAAGAACCTCGGTGGGAGCGGTCAACCGTTCTGCAGGGCTTGGTGGGCGCTGGCGCCCTCGCGTTTGTATTGGCGTTCGTTTGGGCGGCGGCGACTCGTCGCCTGAACTTTGACGAGTCGCTCGCGTTGCGGGCGGGCTGGCTCATGGTCGACGGAACACCCGGATCGCCGGATTTCTACATGCCTTGGACGTGGGCGCTCGGTCAGCTTGCCCACGTCGTGGAAGATCCCCATTGGGTCTTTCTCGGTGCGAGGATCTTCGTCGTGACGGCGGTCCTTGGATCGCTGATCTGGGCGATGGTGCAGACTAAGGTGGGGACCGCGACGGTCTGCGGTGCGGTAGCCTTGACCTGTGTGCAGGTTGCCTTCGCGGTGCATGGGTACGAGTTCCGGTACGACGCGGCGATTCTCGCCGGTTGGTTGCTGGGATTCGGGATGATCGTGCGGCGGCACCAATCGGATTACGTAGTTCTGGGTATTTGCGCGGCGTGGCTCGCAGCCCACCATGTAAAGGGGGTGTTCTTTGCAGTTGGCCTTCTCGGGTTCTGCGTGGCTAGGGCGGTAACCGACGGCGGAAAGATTTGGCCGCGCCTCGCACGTCTTTCCGCCGGGTTTGGCCTGACGGCGGCGGCGTGGATTGCGATCACCGTCATGCTCGGCTTTGGGGATGATCTCCTCGGTGTATGGGCGACGTTCACTCACCTCGGAGTGCAGGGCGCACGAGTGCCACCCTGGACGGAGTTGGATTCGAGCGTGGCGCGCGACACCGTGTGGTGGATCCTCGCCGCGGCCGCATTCATCTGGACCCTCACGCGCCTCCGCCGCCTTCCTACGGAGCAACGCGTCCGTGACTGGCGCCTTTGGGCAATCGGGTTTGCAGTCTGGCCGCTCGTGTTTACGGTCATGCATCCACACCCATGGCAATACATGCTCGCTCTTCCCGCGCCGTTTCTCGCTCTGTTACTCGCGCGAGCCATTAACGACGTGGCGGGCAATATCTCTCGCCGGACCATATTGCGTGTGGTCGGTGCCAGCATCATCGCGTACGCCGCGGGTGCGGCCGAGTGGCCCGGCACCGCGTACGTCATGGCAGCGAGGTCACCGAATACAAGGCAGGTCGAGACCCTCCGCTTGCTCCGACGCGTTGCGCTTCCGCAGGACCGCATCCTCGACCCGTCGGGGCTTGCCTACTTCCATCCACCCTGCAACACCGAGTGGTACATCGACACCATGTTTAAGGAAGAGGCTCGTCGGGGCCTGTGGATGACGGAACTCGAAGAGGCACTAGCTCCGGACTGTCCCTGGGTTATCTACACGTCGCGCATCGAGATGCTGCCGCTGAGCGTTCGGGAAAAGCTCGACCATGACTACACGCTCGCCGGTGGAGGTATCGGGCTGCGGCGCGACGCCGGCAGGCCAGAGTCAAGGGAGCGTTTGCGGGATCTGCGCCACGAGAAACTGGAATCGTTTTGGTAGATCTGTCGGCTTCTTCCCGCCGCCGTGCGCGCCTCAGACCGCGACGCAGTACAGCCGGTAGACGTGGATGTCCCGTGCCAGATAGCTCCCCGTGATGCCGGCCAAGAAGATCTGCCAGGCCCTGAAGGTCGGCTCGCCGAGTGCCTCGGTCATCACGTCCCGATGCTCCATCATCCGCTCGTACCAGGCCGTCGTGGTTTTGGCGTAATGACGCGTCAGGTTGGTAGCACTTTCGATCTGAAAACCGTTCTTCTCCAGCGCCCGCACGTGCTCGCCGACGGTGAACCAGTGAAAGCCGGGCCAGACGTACTTCTTGTTGAAGGCGATACCGGCGTTGAGGTCGAGCGGTAACTTCTTGTGCGCCGTCATCAGCGCGTGGTGAAGGTACCGCCCGTCGCTCTTGATGCGGTGCCTCACCTGCCGGACGTACGGGACCAGGCCCCGGGGGCCGACGTGGCTGATCATGCCCGTGGACGTAACGTGGTCGTAGACGCGGGCGTCGTTTCGGTAATCACCCTCGTTCAGTTCCCACCGCTCGCGGTCGAAGCGGGCCAGCATCTCGGATCCCTCGGTCACCTGATTTCGCGAGTGCGTCCAGCCAACGACCTTGCCGAACGGATGGCTCTCCAGCGCGACGATCAGCTGACCGCCATACCCGCAGCCGACGTCCAGCAGCGTTTCCCCCGCAGCCGGCGCGATGTAGTCGGCAGCGTCCTTGAACTTCCGCCACATCGACTTCTCGAGTGAGTCGAAGTCGTCTTGCCGGCCACGCCCGACCCGTTTCAGCTCCTCGATGTCGAGGCGGTCAGGGTCCTCGAACATCCCGCACGAGTAGCTCATGTAGGTGCGGTCCAGGTAGACGTTCAACGCCTCCTGGGGGATGTCGTAGTGGCTCTTGACGTTGACATTGGCTCGCGCGGTGCTCTGGAAGGCGACGTGCTTGAGAACCCGTCCCACCAGGTGCCACGGCTTGAGCCGCAGCGCGGAGTACTTCCTGAGGTCCGTGAGGATGTAGAGGTTGCCGTCGAGGTCGACGTCGCCCTCCAGGAACCGCTCGAGGAAGCGCAGTCCGTCGAGTCGAAGGATGTCCTTGCCGGCCGCCTCGGTCTTGATGCGAATCCGGAGATCTTGCCCCGACCAGTGCGCTTCAGGGCCACCAGCCACGTACGTGCGCCCCGTCCAGTCGCTGATCACCACCCGCCACGGAAGGTCGCGCAGGGCGTTCTCCGCGAAGTCCTGCAGAGCGGCTGACCGCTTGGGCCGTGCGGCGGCTCGACTCGTGGCGAGTCGGGCGGAGTGGTGAGGCGTCATCATGGTAAAGGTACTCACCGCACGCCTTGACGTCATTGTGGGCCCGCCATTACACTTGGCACGTGAAGAGATGGACTACTGCAGCACGATGGCGATGTCTTGACGTAGTGAGCCATTCGCGAAATCGATAAAGCCGCTGCCCTTCGGGAGCCGCGGCTTTCTTAGTTTGGTGGGGCGCGCGCGCCAGCGGTGCCACTTCAGGCGAGTCCAAAGCCTCGAACCGGTGGCGGCTCGCCTCGTGGCGAGTCGGAAGGAGAAAGTCCTAGATGTTTTCGATCGCGAAGCGAATATCTGCGCTTGGTACCGAGAACGCATTTCGTGTTGGCGACGACATCCAACGCTGTCTCGCACGGGGAATGGACGTCATACGGTTCAATCTTGGCGAGCCGGACTTCGATAGCGTCGTCGAGATCAATCGCACCGCAATAGCTCACATCGAACAGGGGAACTCCCATTACTGCGACCCAGCCGGGATTCTCCCGCTCCGCGAGGCCATTGCACGCCGTGTTGGCGAGACTCGTGGACTCGATGTCGACCCCGACTGCATTGTCGTAACCCCAGGGGGTAAACCCACGATCGGATACGCGTTGCAGACGTATGTCGACCCGGGTGACGAGGTCATCTATCCGAGCCCCGGGTTTCCGATCTACGAGTCGTGGATCCGGTTCATCGGCGCCCAACCCGTCCCGATTCCGCTCAGTGAGCAGCGTGGGTTCGCCTTCGCACCCGAGGATCTGGCGGGATTAATTACCGACCGCACCAAGTTGATCATGTTGTGCTCACCGTCGAACCCCACCGGCGGGGTGCTCGCGAAAGAAGACCTCGCGGGCATCGCCGAGGTCATTCGCGAACGGTGCCAGCCGGAGGTCAGGATCTATTCGGACGAGATATACGAGGACATCCTGTTCGACGGTGAATCCCATCATAGCATCACAGCGTTTGATGGAATGGCAGAGCGTACGGTGATCGCGACGGGGATGTCGAAGAGCTTTGCCATGACTGGTTGGCGGCTTGGGTACGCGGTACTGCCCAACCTGGAAGAGGCGGCCATATTCAAAAACCTGAATATCAACATCGTGTCGTGTGTGCCGCCCTTCATCCAGGAGGCGGGCCGCGAGGCGCTCGAGAACCCGGCAGCCCAAGACGCCGTCCGCGCCATGGTAGCCGAGTTTCAGCGGCGCCGTGACTGGGTTGTGCCAGCCCTCAACGCCATCGACGGGCTGCGGTGCCAAATGCCGAAGGGCGCGTTCTACGTGTTCCCGAACGTAGCCGACGTGTGCGAGACACTCAGAATTCTCGAGGCCCGCGCCAACATGCCGGCGGAGGTTCGAGAGCGCACCACGCCGTCGGGCATGCTGCAGATGTTCCTTCTCTATCGGTACGGGGTTGCCACCATGGATCGGGCCTCGTTCGGGAGCATTGGCTCCGAGGACGAGCATTTTCTCCGGATCTCGATCGCGTCGTCGATGGAGCAACTCCAGAAGGGCGTCGGGTTGGTAGACCAGGCCGTGAGAGACAGGGATGGTTTCCGAACGTTTCTCGAAGAAGAGCGACTCTGGGATGAATAACATCTTCATCACCCGACGGATTCCCGAGCCGGGACTCGAGGTCTTGATAGCGGCCGAGGCCGACGTGATCGTTTGCCAGGAAGACGAAGAGCAAGACGTACCGCGGGCCTCGCTGCTCGACGGAGTTCGAAACTGCGACGTGCTGCTTTCGCTTCTTACGGAGTCGGTCGACCGAGAAGTGCTGTTCGTCAATCCGCGGCTTCTGGGCGTGGCCAACATGGCTGTCGGGTTCAACAACATCGACCTGGCCGCCGCGACGGATTTGGGCGTTCCGGTGACGAACACGCCCGGCGTGCTCACGCAGTCCACCGCTGACCTGACCTGGGCGTTGATACTCGCGGTGGCGAGACGCGTACCGGAGGCGCACAACTACATGGCAGCGGGGCGTTATCGTCTCTGGGGACCCAATTTGTTTCTTGGGGCGGACGTGGGTCCGGGTGCGAGCGATCAACGCAAGGTGCTCGGCGTCGTAGGATACGGTCGCATCGGAGAGGCGGTCGCGAAGCGGGCCATCGGGTTCGATATGGACGTGCTGGCGTACGACCCCTTCAATCGGGATGGGGTCCAGGCATCGCCGTACGCGGAGTGGGCGGAGTTTGAAGATCTGCTGAGAACGAGCGACTTCGTCACGCTGCATCCGCTCCTGACACCGGAAACGCACCACTTGATCGGGGCGGATCAACTCGAGATCATGAAACCTACGAGCTACCTCATCAACGCGGCGCGCGGACCCGTGGTCGACGAACGCGCGCTGGTGCGGGCGCTCTCCGAGGGATGGATCGCCGGTGCCGGCCTGGACGTGTTCGAGGACGAGCCACGGATGGCACCGGGCCTTGCAGAAAACCCGAACGCGGTAATCCTTCCACATATCGCCAGTGCAACCCGCGACACCCGCGGCATGATGGCGAGCATCGCGGCGACCAACGCGCTCGCCCACCTCCGCCGCGAGCGTGCACCGAATGTCGTGAACCCCGAGGTCTACGAAGGCGAAGCGTATCGAGAGCGGATGCGCGATACCGGTTGATGGATAGCGGCCGCCGGCTTCGCGAGGACGCACGAGCGTGTCTCGACGCGGCGGTCGCTGCGGTGGACCCCGCCCGTCTGGTCACGGAGGTATTCGAACAACATCCCGAGACCCTCCCAGGCACCGCTCCCGTTCACGTCGTCGCCGTCGGCAAGGCAGCGGCGGCCATGGCGCGGGCGGCATGCGAGATCCTCGGCCCCCGCGTTGCGGGCGGAGTGGTCATCGCCCCCGCCCCCGCCCCCGCCCTGACGGATGCGGAGACGCGCACACTGGGTAACCTCCGCCCCTTCCGTGGTGGACACCCGGTCCCCACCGATGGTAGCGAACGTGGTGCCCGCGCGGTTGCCGAACTCGTCAACACGCTTGGCGCGGGTGACTTGCTGCTCTGCCTCATCTCGGGTGGCGGCTCGGCGCTCATGACCTTCCCCCCGTCCGGTGTTTCGCTGCACGATGTTTGCGAGACGACCGACGTGCTGCTCCGAGCGGGTGCCACCATAGATGAACTCAATTCCGTACGTAAGCATCTCGACCGTCTCAAAGGCGGGCGTCTGGCGCAGGCCGCCGCGCCGGCCAGTGTGCTGGCGTTGATCCTATCCGACGTGTTGGGGGACCGCCCGGATGTCATCGCTTCCGGGCCGCTCTCACCCGATCCGACGACTTTCTCGGATGCTCTGGCCATCGTGGACCGGTGCCAGGTTCGAGACCGGATCCCCACCGCAGCGCTCGAATATCTGGAGCGCGGAACACGGGGCGCGGTGCCGGAGTCACCAGGTCCCGATGCACCGTGTTTTGTCAACGTGGATGTCCACATCGTGGGAAGCAACCGGATGGCCGCTCACGCTGCGCTTCAAGAAGCCGAGCGTCGAGGATATGGGACGCGGCTCCTCACGACGACGTTGAGTGGCGAAGCGAGTGAGGTCGGACGCATGCTCGCTGCCCGCGGTTTGGAGATCAAAGGTGGCGCGGGCCCAATCGCACCTCCGGCGTGTCTCATCGCGTCCGGTGAGACGACCGTCAAAGTGCGCGGTGCGGGGAGAGGAGGGCGCAATCAGGAGCTTGTCCTGGGAGCCGCGCTCGCGTTACACGGACGGGAGCCACTGCTGATCGCGTCGATGGGGACCGACGGTATTGACGGTGCGAGCCACGCCGCTGGGGCTTTCGCGGACCAGACAACGATCGCTCGCGCCGAGGCGCTCGGGCTGGACGCCGCAGCCGCGTTGACCGCCAATGACTCGACCCCCTTTTTCGAAGCGCTGGACGACCTCATTGTCACCGGTCCCACCGGCACCAACGTGATGGATGTACAAGTCGTACTGATCCCTGAGTAACGCACCGCCAGTTTAGCTCTACGTATCCCCCACTTCCCGGCCGTCACGTCTTAGCCGCCTATTATGGACGAGTTCATACTCCTTCGAGACATGCTTTTCCTTCATCGCGATCGCCATTCCGGCAGTGGCGGGAGCGCAGCGGCTGAACATCCCGGCCATCGTCGCTTTCCTGATTACCGGCATGGTCATCGGCCCGCACGGACTCGGCCTCATCGCACGACCCGACGAGGTGGCGGTGCTCGCCGAGATCGGCGTCGTTCTGCTCTTGTTCGAAATCGGACTCGAGGTCTCGCTCGCCCAGGTCATTCGCCTGCGATCGACAATCGTCTCAGTCGGGACGGCAGGAGTCGAACCGGCGACCCCCTGAACCCCATTTATTCCCGCTGGTTTCCACTGAGTTTGGCTGAGCCTGCTTAAGTAGCGTTACGTATTGCCGGATAAGGAGTTACGCATGCGTGGTGTTCGAGACAGTTTGGCTCAGTTTCCATGGTTTTGGCTGAGTTGGCACACCATCGGCACACCGGAAATGGCTCCGGCTCAGTACGGCACTGCGACACATCCGAGCGAAACGTGCCCGGCCGTCTCCATAGGTGACTGGCGGGACGGCGCTTCCTGAACGCACATTCGTGGTGTAGAGTGGCCGGACGCGCTCTCAATGCGGATTGGGCTGAATGCACATTAGCAGGTTGCGGAAAAAGTCGGGTAATGGACGATAGCATCGCGAGCCGGAAGTTCTTATCGTAGAGGGACCTCGATGGGAGTGCCACGATGCGCGGGAACAAGACGAATCAGTCGGCGCTGTTCAGCTATATCAGTGCGGAGGATCGGGTGCCCTCCGACCATCCGTTGCGCGCCCTGCGGGCGCTGGTGGACCCGGTGTTAGCCCGGCTCTCGCCGCAGTTGGACCGGCTGTACGCGCGGCGGGGCCGGCCGTCGATTCCCCCGGAACATTTGTTACGCGCGTTATTGCTGCAGGTGGTGTATACGATCCGGAGCGAGCGGCAGCTGATGGAGCAGCTCGATTACAACATCCTGTACCGATGGTTTGTGGGGTTGAATCTGGACGACGCGGTGTGGGTGCCGACGGTCTTTACGAAGAATCGGACGCGGCTGGTCGAGGGGGGCATCGCGGATGCGTTTCTGGCCGAAGTGTTACAGGAGGCGGAGCGGCGGGCGTTGTTGTCGAATGAGCATTTCACCGTCGACGGGACCTTGCTGGACGCGTGGGCGAGTCAGAAGAGTTTTCAGCCGAAGGCCGGCACCCGCCCGCCAACGGACGATGATCCGGGGAATCCGAGCGTGACGTTTCGCCAGGAGAAACGGACGAATGCGACGCATGCGTCGCGGACGGACCCGGAGGCGCGGTTGACGCGGAAGAGTGGGGGGCAAGGCGCGCAATTGGCGTACTTGGCGAGTGTGTTGATGGATAATCGGCACGGGCTCGTGGTGGCGACCGACGTGACGCAGCCCGGCTACGAGGCGGAGTGTGCGAGTGCGCTGGCGATGGTGGGGAGCTTACCGCCGACGGCCCGGCGTCGGACGTTGGGGGCGGACAAGGGTTATGATCGGTGCGGGTTTGTCGACACGCTGCGGGCGTTGGGCTGGACGCCCCACGTCACGCCGAACGTGCACCGCACGCGGTTGCGGAGCGCGGTGGATGGCCGGACGACGCGCCATCCCAGCTATGCGATCAGTCAACGGCAGCGCAAAAAAGTGGAAGAGATCTACGGGTGGGGCAAGACGATTGGGTTGTTACGCAAACTCCGACATCGCGGGACCCCGCGGGTCGGGTGGGTGTTTACGTTCACGGCCGCGGTCTACAATCTGATGCGGATACGCACCCTGACCCTGGCCGGAAGGCAGCCCCTGATGGGGCAGTGTGGGCCGCATTCGTCACGCCGACCGCACCGCGGGGGCGGTAATAGGGGACCGCACGCTGGTACACCGTCGTGTTACCCGGACAAACGCGGCTCACCATGAATTTTTCCGCAACCTGCTAGGTACGCACGTTCTCCGGCGCCGCACATGCCCGTGTCGAATCGCGTTTAAGCTTTCGAGTGGGTGGAGGCCGGCCGTCTCCATGACCTCCCGCACGGGAGTCGGGAGTCACGGTCAGCTCCAGGGGTTGGCGTCACCACTGGGAGCTTTGGGCGATGCAATCGGGCGGCCTCTCCGAACACGACGCTTTGCGCGTCGCCACCATCTTCGGCGCGGAGGCCATCGGGTTGGACAACGATTTGGGGTCGATCGACGAGGGCAAGCTCGCCGATCTCATCGTGCTTGACGCCAACCCGCTGGACGACATCCGCAACACCAACACCGTGCGGATGGTCATGAAGAACGGCCGTCTCTACGACGGTGACCGACTGAACGAAATCTGGCCGACGCAGCGGCAACTGGACGGTCTTTACTGGCAGGACAAGGAGCCCCACACCACGGCGGGTATCAACCGTGGGAGGAACTAATTGTGTTTGCTTCGGCTACGCCGGGATAGGCATATGTGGTACCTAGCAGGTTGCGGAAAAATTCATGGTGAGCCGCGTTTGTCCGGGTAACACGACGGTGTACCAGCGTGCGGTCCCCTATTACCGCCCCCGCGGTGCGGTCGGCGTGACGAATGCGGCCCACACTGCCCCATCAGGGGCTGCCTTCGGCCAGGGTC
>CBDFJJ010000003.1:0-84650 GCA_965248285.1 Gemmatimonadales bacterium | reverse complement strand
CGGTCATCGGCGGGAGGCAGGCGAGGATACCTGCCAGGGCGGATGATAAAGTTTGAATGCCCACGGTCGCCTCCGGGCAAAACTGTAACGGGCGCACGGTTCCGCGCCCCTTTCGGGTATCACGATCCTGTGGCGACGTAATGAGCAATCAGGGAGGGAGTCGGAAGGCACAATCTGGGGAACGGACGTCCCACCCAGAAATCGCGGGTGACGATGCACCACACCTATCTGGGTTTTGCCATCCGCCTAGCGTTTCGCCCTGATTACTAGGGGCCCCGGCCAGGCTATTTGGTTCTCCCAAGCCCGGTCACCAGGACCTACGCGCGAACTCCGCAGGAGCGGTAAGTGTCTGTATAGTCATTGGTACACGCCGGCGCAAGAGGAGACGAATGGAGAGGCTCGTGGCAACGGGGTTCATGAGGGAGGAGGGACGAGGGAGGAGGCCCCGGCCCACCCCCCGGGGTGGGGGAGTGGGGTGGCCTCCACCCTCCCAAACTCCTCCCTGGGGAAGGGAGGGGGGGTAGGGTGGCCGCTTCTTGCCGAGTTTGCCATGCCGAAGCTCGACTCGAACCGCTCGAGGTTCGCGAAATGATGTTTGGCACTCGGGAGAGCTTCACCTACCAACTGTGCACCGCCTGCGGATCTCTCCAGATCAGCGACATCCCCGACGACTTGAGCCGCTACTACCCGCAGGGCTATTACGCTCACGAGATACCGACCGTGACATTGCGTCAACGGATCAAGCGACCTCTCGGGATGCTCCGTGACGCGTTGATGCTCTTTACCGGCGAGTGGGCATTCAGGGTGCTGCGTGCGTTGCCCGCCGTTGGATTCCGCATCGCTACGACCGGTTGCGGCCGCTTCGCGAGGCCAACCTCACACGAAACTCCAGAGTTGCCGACGTGGGGGGTGGGAGCGGGGCCCTGTTGCGTGGTTTGTCGGCGATTGGCTTTCAGAACCTCACGTGCATCGATCCCTACCTGCACGGTTCGACATCCCGAGACGGGGTTCGCTTCATCAAAGCGAGGCTTGACGAGGTGAGTGAGACCTTCGACGTCATCATGTACCACCACGCGCTTGAGCACGTCACGGACCTGGACGCCGAGTTGACGATGGCTAGGACGCTACTAGCGCAAGATGGCTTCTTGGTGATTCGCTTACCAACGTTGCCCAACACGGCGTTCGACGCGTACCGGAATCACTGGGTGCAGATCGATGCGCCACGTCACATCCACATCCCGAGCCGGGACGGGTTGCGTAAGGCGGCGTCACGATCCCAGCTCCAGTTGATCGCCAGCGGAGACGACTCGACGGCGTTCCAATTTTGGGGCAGCGAAGAATACGCTCGCGATGTTGCGCTCAGCGAATCGAAGCTCCCTGGTGGCGGCTGGGGCAAGCAATCCTGGCGAGAGCGGCGGCACCTGATCCGGAGGGCCCGAGCGGCGAACGAGGGTGGAATCGGTGATCAAGCGTGGTTCGTGTTTTGCCGTGTGCCTACTCGATCCTCCATTTCGCCGTGATGACGGCGTTCAGATTGGTTACGTCGTCGGGCAGCGGGCGAAGGCGGAAATTGCGATTCAGCTCGAGGCTCAGCGCGAGGTCGGCCCCCACCTCGAGCGGTCCCAGAAAACGGAACAGGCCGAACCCCGCCGTCAGCTCCATGTCGTGTCCGTTGCGCGTGAAGTCTCTGCCAAAATTTTCGAAGTATGCGTCGTCGTCGAAGCGCACCCGTTCGAAGTAGACGCCCATTCTTCCGCCCGAAGTGTACCGGTCGAGACCGATGAACTCGCTGTTGGAGCCGGGTCCGATGTGCGCTCCCATCATCTGGCCGCGCTGAGTGTATCCCTGAGCAATCCCGTGAACGTAGTAAGTCGGAGAGGCCCGCACCTCGATCGGCAAAAGCCGGCCGAGGTGAGTGAGTTCGGCTCTCAAAAGGTAGGTGCTGCTTGTGGCGGCAAAGCTCTTGTGGAACCCCATCGTGTAGCCCGAACTGTGATCCGGTTCGAGAACGAAATCCCGCAGGCTGCCGCTGAAATCGTTTCTTGCCCACTCGACATAGGCCTCGAATCCAGATTTTGGTAAGAGCCACCGGGCGTGCACGGAAATCAATTGATCGGTGGAATCATTGACTCCACTGCCGTCCGGCAAACGAGTGGACTCCTTGAAAAAGGGCCCCAAAAAGGCGAGGGCATCGCCGACGCCGGCCGTGGTCCACTTCTGATACAGAACGCGCTGACCCCCAAGGTAGAGACCCGGAATCCACTTGGGTTGGTAGTTCAGCGCGAACGCTGCCAGAAAGCGAGCATTGTTATCGGCGTTCGAATCGAAATAGTCGGATTCTAGCAGGTTGCGGAAAAAGTCGGGTAATGGACGATAGCATCGCGAGCCGGAAGTTCTTATCGTAGAGGGACCTCGATGGGAGTGCCACGATGCGCGGGAACAAGACGAATCAGTCGGCGCTGTTCAGCTATATCAGTGCGGAGGATCGGGTGCCCTCCGACCATCCGTTGCGCGCCCTGCGGGCGCTGGTGGACCCGGTGTTAGCCCGGCTCTCGCCGCAGTTGGACCGGCTGTACGCGCGGCGGGGCCGGCCGTCGATTCCCCCGGAACATTTGTTACGCGCGTTATTGCTGCAGGTGGTGTATACGATCCGGAGCGAGCGGCAGCTGATGGAGCAGCTCGATTACAACATCTTGTACCGATGGTTTGTGGGGTTGAATCTGGACGACGCGGTGTGGGTGCCGACGGTCTTTACGAAGAATCGGACGCGGCTGGTCGAGGGGGGCATCGCGGATGCGTTTCTGGCCGAAGTGTTACAGGAGGCGGAGCGGCGGGCGTTGTTGTCGAATGAGCATTTCACCGTCGACGGGACCTTGCTGGACGCGTGGGCGAGTCAGAAGAGTTTTCAGCCGAAGGCCGGCACCCGCCCGCCAACGGACGATGATCCGGGGAATCCGAGCGTGACGTTTCGCCAGGAGAAACGGACGAATGCGACGCATGCGTCGCGGACGGACCCGGAGGCGCGGTTGACGCGGAAGAGTGGGGGGCAAGGCGCGCAATTGGCGTACTTGGCGAGTGTGTTGATGGATAATCGGCACGGGCTCGTGGTGGCGACCGACGTGACGCAGCCCGGCTACGAGGCGGAGTGTGCGAGTGCGCTGGCGATGGTGGGGAGCTTACCGCCGACGGCCCGGCGTCGGACGTTGGGGGCGGACAAGGGTTATGATCGGTGCGGGTTTGTCGACACGCTGCGGGCGTTGGGCTGGACGCCCCACGTCACGCCGAACGTGCACCGCACGCGGTTGCGGAGCGCGGTGGATGGCCGGACGACGCGCCATCCCAGCTATGCGATCAGTCAACGGCAGCGCAAAAAAGTGGAAGAGATCTACGGGTGGGGCAAGACGATTGGGTTGTTACGCAAACTCCGACATCGCGGGACCCCGCGGGTCGGGTGGGTGTTTACGTTTACGGCCGCGGTCTACAATCTGATGCGGATACGCACCCTGACCCTGGCCGGAGGCAGCCCCTGATGGGGCAGTGTGGGCCGCATTCGTCACGCCGACCGCACCGCGGGGGCGGTAATAGGGGACCGCACGCTGGTACACCGTCGTGTTACCCGGACAAACGCGGCTCACCATGAATTTTTCCGCAACCTGCTAGGAGTCTTCCATAGACGAGGCGTGCTTCCAGGTGGCCGATCCCAATCCATACCTGACGACCCGTGCCGAAGTCGATGTGGGGGAATCCCGGTCCTGCGTTGCTCATGATGATACCGTTTTGGAACGCTGGTCCGAACCAAAGGTTTTCGGTGCCCACGCCGGTCGTGAAGGCCCCGAGGTCGAGTCTCAGGCCGGTCTGGCCCCAGTCAAACTGGGCGAAACTCTCGTCGCCAAAGCGTTGGGGAAAATCGATCCTGCCGTGGTGCCACGGATAGGCGAACTCGGACCGGTCGGGGGTGGTCACCGGGACGAGGCGAAAATCTTGGTTCTGCGAGTAGTAGATGGTGGGAAACAAGGTGCCGGTCAATGCGCCCAATTCGAATTGGAGTCCCCCGCTCATGCTGGCTGTTGCTCCCTCCCCGGCCCAAATGGCTCCGTCGTTCACCCGTCGTGGATATGCGGTGTTGTAAGCAATCCTAAATTCCGGGTCGATAACGGTGGTGCGGCCTCGTCGCGGCGCGGTGCCCGACCGGTTGAGGGCAAGGTCCATTTTCCGGTCCCAAGGGTGTGAAGAATCGGTGGCGAACCCCGCGGTTCTGTTGGCGGACAGGGAACGAATCGAAAACGACGTGGCGGGAATCTTTCCGTTCAGCTGCAACAGTCTCACATATCGTTCTCGTTCACTTCCAACGAGGATCACAGCACGTTGTGCCGCGACTGGCGGTGCGATCAGAGCCGTCAGTGTGAGAACAACCAGCAAACAAGGTTTCGTCCGCATCGATCCTCCGTAGGTGCTCGCATCGCCAAACGGTGGCTGGTAAGTTATCGAGATGTCGACGGTTAGGAACCAACAACAGAACACCGTTTTCCCCGACGAACTGCCGATCCCCGATGAGGTCGTCTCGATCGCGGCGACGCTCGAAGGGGAGGGTTTCGAGACTTGGTGCGTTGGCGGTGCGGTCCGCGACAACCTCCTCGGCTTTGCAAGCAAAGACTTCGATCTGGCAACGGCGGCTACCCCTCAGCAGGTGCAGGGACTCTTTCCGCGCACGGTGCCGATAGGTCTCGCACACGGGACTATTGCTGTACTCGATCGCAAAAGGCGGCCGCACGAGGTGACGACGTTTCGCAAGGACGTGCAGTCGGATGGCAGGCACGCCGTCGTGGAGTTTGGCGTCTCGCTCGATGAAGACCTGGCCCGCCGAGACTTCACGATCAACGCGATTGCGTATCACCCCATCACGAACGAATGGCGCGACCTCTTCAGCGGAACGTCGGATCTCTCGGCCAAGCTGATCCGTGCCGTTGGAGATCCGTCACAACGTTTTCAGGAAGATTACCTGCGCATTCTGCGCGCGCTACGCTTTGCGTCGCGGTTTGGTTTCGAAATCGAGAAAGCCACCTGGGAAGCAGCCGTTGGCAACGCCGATGGGCTCACGCACCTGTCGGCGGAGCGAGTGAGGGACGAGTGGATGAGGGGACTGGCGGGGGCGGAAGAGGCTGGCCGGTTGGTGGAGGTGTGGGGGGAGGTAGGCGCTTTGGATTTGTGGCTTTCTGAGTTTGGGAGGGAGGAGGGAGGAGTTTCCGCCCACTCCAACCCCGCCCAGGGGAGGAGGGAGGAGGGAGGAGTTCCCGCCCGCCCCAACCCCGGGTCTTTCGAGGCGGTCGACCGATTTCCGGATCGAGATCCCGTGTTGATCACGAGTTACCTGTCGAACGACCCGGCAGCGACCCTGTCTCGCCTGAAGTGTTCGAAGGCAGAGATCGAGCGGGGGAGAGCGATCGGTGCGCATAGCGGAACCGAGCCGGATCCAGCCTCGGCGGTCGAGGTGCGTCGGTGGATGTCGAAGGTTGGTTCGGCCGCGGACGATCTTGTTGCAATCGCAGAGGTGGAGGGTGGTGGTGAAGGGCTTGTTATGGCGGTTCGGCAGGTGCGGGCGTCGGGCGCACCGCTCACGATTGGAGACTTGGCCATCGACGGCAACGATTTGATTGCGGGAGGGATAGAACCTGGGCCGAATTTGGGTAGCATCCTCGCCGGATTGCTGGAAGACGTGCTGACGGATCCTTCGTTGAACACCAAAGAACGGCTGCTCAAAAGGGTGCGGGCGCCTTGACCGACCAAACTCGGCCGATGGCGCGGGCCTCCTCCCTCCCAAACTCCTCCCTGGGGCTGGGGGAGGTGCGGGGAAGCGGCGGGAGCGTCTTGCCGCGGGAACCGCTCGTCCCCTCAGCCCAACCCCGCTCAATGCCATCCGAAAGGAGAACAAGGCACTGATCACTCCGGTGGATGGAGTACGTTCCGCTGCCGCGGGGTTCGCGCGTAGATCCTGGAACCGGGCTCGGAGAGAGGAAGGCTGGCTGGGGTTCCTAGTAATCAGGGCGAAACGCTAAGCGGATGGCAATGCATTGCGTTCCAGAGGCTAAGTGCCAATATTGACGCCGCCCTAGCGATTCGGATCTGACCGGAGTCGCTGGACGGGCGGCCTTGTCGGTCGGGATTCTGACCTGAAAGATGAAGGCACAATCGACGTCCTCTCTGTGCGCGAGGAGTGTCGATTGTGCCTTTTCTTGTCGAGTCAGGAGGACAAGTGGTCCGCGATCGCAGGAGCGATGCCGGTTGACAGGAGTATAGGAGCCGGCGGATGCAGACATCACGATCGACACTACCGAAGTCACGCCGGAGGAGGCCGCGCAGCGGATCGTCTTGCATCTGGAACGAGAGGGGTACGTTGGCGCAGTCAAGGAGTGAATGCCCTTGGCGCCATCTACACTTATCCTTGATTTCGTCGGTACGGAATGCTATAAGATACGTTCCGCTGATGCGGGGTTCGCGCGTAGATTCCGGTGACCGGGCTCGGGAGAGAGAAGCTTGGCTGGGGTTCCTAGTAATCAGGGCGAAACGACGGATGCGGGCAGAATCTCCCACCATCGCGGCCGGCGTGCAGGCCGCAGCTTCTTAGGTGCGATATTCCCCGGCCCCAGACGGAACACCGGTCTAAACGCATTGTCGATAAGGTCGAGGCGCTGCAGTCGGTTGCCGGAACGGCATTTTTCATTTCGGTGCGGGGCCTGCTTGTGGTAGAGGTACCATTCCAAGTGGTGCCTCGGTCCGCTTGTTTGAAGATCCGGGCAAGTCAAATCCACGCAAGCCGCTCTCTCGCGGTCCGATCGCTCTGCGGGGATAAGGCGAGGACAGGAGACCGATGCCCGAACTTTCAACATCACGCAGATGAAACGGTCGTTCCCTAGCTCCGACCTTTCATCAGACGCGGCTCTGTCCCAATTGGTGAGGCCACAAGCGTGCGAGTCTAAGGCGGGCGCAATAAGATGCTGTAAGATATTGACCGCGAGCGACTTCGGCGACAACTTATCCGGCCCTTGCATAGCCATCCGGAGTGTCCGCGCTCGGCACTCGAGGGGATAGAGAATCTCGGTTTACTGAATAGACGAGTGGCCGTTCATGCCAACGCAACGGGCGACCGAACGCATGGGGGTGTGCAATGTCAGTGGGTATGCAAGTCCAGGATTCGCCGACACCGAGCGCGGGTCATGTCTCCGACCTGGACGTTCTTATCTTCGCCGACGGGGCAAACTGGGAAGAGATGGTTGCCTTACACTCTGAACGTCTAGTTCAAGGCTTTACCACCAACCCTACCCTCATGCGGAAGGCTGGCGTAACTGATTACAGATCATTTGCCAAGTCCCTCAAGTCGAACGCCGCCAACCGCTCGCCATCGCGACGAATCTCTATCTCTCGGAAGTTGCCGCGTTCGGTCGGTCCGCCGGCGGCATACAGCGCGTTGAGCGCCGTCGCAACCGACGAGAGTTGGTACGCACCGGGACGAACGATCTCGCCGATGACAAATATTTGGTTGGCGCGCAGCCGGGCGATGGAGACGTCGAACCGCGTGGCTCCGGTTCGAATCCCCGAATATGATCGAGCCAATCGTTGTCGTAGTAGCTGCTGCAGTTGCTCCATCGTCAGGTTGTTGACGAAGATTTGTCCTACCTGAGGAAGGACGATGAACCCCTCGCGCGTCACCTGTCGCTCGTACACGAATTCGACATCACCGGTGAGCACGATCACCATGACGTCTCCCGGGCCAAGCCGGTAGCTGGCCGGCACCGGGCCTGTCAGGATTGGTTGAAACTGCGATGTAGGTGTGCGGAATACGTTGAGGCCAAAAAGGGATAGCGCCTGACCGGCATCCGACGCGGAGTCACGCAAGAAGCGAGGGTCGAAGATGACCGGAAGCGAGTCCAGTCCTTCGATGAGCATCGTATCGATGCCGAGGATGCTCAGAGCCGACAACACGTCGGCGTCCGCGCTGATCCCCCGCTGATCGGACGGCAAGAACTGGTCTAACGCCGATTGAGAATAGCCGGCCTGCCGCAAACGTTCTCGAATCTGGTCCGGCGTAAGACCCGACTGCTGGATCTGCCGGCGGATCAGCTCGGGATTGTTCCGGAGTGCCTGCAGCTGTTCAGCGGTCTGCGCCGCGCCTGGAGACACGCCCAGCACCACCCCGATGACCAAAACCGTCAACGATCTTGTGATGACCATACGTTCGTGCGTTAACCTCGTCGCGGATCGGCAGGTCCGCGCGCATGCCTGCGTGAAAATGGGGTTGTAACCTTGGCGTTGTGAAGAACTTTGTCAAGCAAAGTAGATTTCGGCCAAGCCAAGAGCGGGGAAAATGGGCCGTAAGTTGTGGGAAGTCAATGGGTTGTCCCCACTCCTCGCCCAACCCCAGGGAGGAGTTTGGGGAGGGAGGAGTTCCCGTCCGTCCCAACCCCGCCCAAGGGAGGAGGGAGGAGTAGCCCCACGCCTCCCCTCACCCCAGGGAGGAGGGAGTCTAGGCGGGCGCTTTGAAAACCTCCGCCAAGTCGATCTCGAGTTCCCGTGCATCGGGTGCCACTCGCCACCGGAGCACGTGGGTCACGATCTCCGGCCGCTCATCGTCCGGTCGCCAGACTTCAACGATGGCGGCGTCGGAATCCATGATCCAGTAGATGTCCACCCCGTGCTCTTGGTAAAGCCGCCGCTTGATGATGCGGTCGTAATGGGCGGAGCTGGGCGATACCACCTCCACCGCGAGCAGCAGCGTCTGAATACTCGACCATTCTTCGGTGATCTCTGCTGTAGGGGCCACAAACACGTCGGGTTGGACGAGCACGTCGTCCGCCCAGCTGATGTCCGCTGGGGAGAGAATGACTTCCGCGATCCCCGGGTGCTCGGTGAGATAGTTGAACAGCTGCGCATGAATCCGCCCGACGACAAGCTGGTGCCTGTTCCTCGGCGCGGGAGTCACGAGTAGCTCTCCGTGCACCAGCTCGTATCGGTTGCCGTCGCTGGGGAACGCCAGCACTTCGTCGGTGGTGTAACGGTGAGCGGCTTGTGGCATACCCATACTATGATCTCTCCTCGGCCGAGGGGGCAAGTGGGGGACATACGCCAACCTAGGTGTGGTCCTCCCGCCCTTTGTCATCGAATCAGCGCAGGGCGGAGCGTTCGAACGCAGCGGAAGGCTGGGAGGAGCTCAATAGCTTCTTGGTGGGTCGTTCTGACGACTGGTAGAGCGGACCCCGGGCGCAAGCCCGGGGTAGCGGCAAGAAGGCAGGGCTCTCCAGCAGCCCACTCCACCACCGGGGTAGCGGCCTGTTCGTGGCTCAGGCAGGGCTGTCCGCGGCCCACTCACCCGGGCACTTTGAAGACCTCCCCGAGCGTGATCGCCAACTCCTCGGCCTCCGGCCCCACTCGCCACCGGAGCACGTCGGTCACGATCTCCGGCCGCTCATCGTCCGGTTGCCAGACCTCAACCATCCGTGCGTCGGGGTCGACGATCCAGTAGGTCGAGACGCCGCGCGCTTGATACAGCCGCCGTTTCTTTACCCGGTCCGCCTGGGCCGAGCCTGGTGAGACCACCTCGACGGCCAGCAGCAGGGTCTGACAATCGCGCCAGTCTCCGGTCACCTCGTCCCCAGGCACGACGCACAGGTCGGGCTGGACGTACTCCTCGGGGCCCCAGATGATGTCCGCGGGTGCGACGAAGACTTCCGCCTCCAAGTGCCCGCCCGCCACATAGGCCTCGAGGGCAGCGCACAACCGCGTCACGATCTTCTGATGTCGCTGTGCCGGCGCGGGAGTCACCAGCAGTTCTCCCTGCACCAGCTCGTAACGGTTCCCGTCGCTGGGAAACGCCAGCACTTCGTCGACGGTGTAACGGCGCGCGGCTTCGGGCATACCCATACTATCATCTCTCCTCGGCCGAGGGGGCAAGTGCGGGACATGCGCCAACCTAGACGTGGTTTTCCCGTCGCTCGTCATCGAATCAACGCCGGCCCCAGCTTTCGAACGCAACGGCATGCTGAGAGAAACTCCGCAGCTTTCTAGAGAGTCGATTGACGACCGCCTAGAGCGGACCCCGGGCGCAAGCCCGGGGTAGCGGCAAGAAGACAGCACGGGCGCAAGCCCGGTGCAGCGGCAAGAAGGCAGGACTCTCTCTCACCCCGGGATTTTGATGAAGGAAGGACTCTCGGCGGTCTACTACCCTCAAGACTTTGCTGAAGGCAGGGCCCTCCGCAGCCCACTCACCTCGGCACTTTGAAGACCTCCGACAGCTCGATCTCTAGCTCTTGAGTCTCCGCCCCCACCCGCCACCGCAGCAGGTCGGTCACGATCTCCGGCCGCTCGTCGTCGGGGTGCCAGACCTCAACCAGGGCGGCGTCGGGGTCCACGATCCAATACGTGGATACGCCGTGCTCCTGATACAGCCGCCGCTTGACGATGCGATCGTAGCGGGCGGAACTGGGCGATACCACCTCGACGGCGAGCAGCAGCGTCTGGATGCTCGACCAGTCCTGGGCCGTCGTCTCGGAGGCAGGGACCACGAACACGTCCGGCTGCACCAGGACATCGTCCGCCCACCTAATGTCGGCCGGAGAGAAAAACACGCGAACTTCGTCCCGATCCTCGAGGTAAGTCCGTAGCTGGAAGTAAAGCTCTCCGACTACGTCCTGATGGCGGAGCGCCGGTGCCGGAGTCACCAGCAGCTCCCCGTGCACCAGCTCGTATCGGTTGCCGTCGCTGGGGAAAGCGAGCACTTCCTCGACGGTGTAACGGCGCGTGGCTTCGGGCATACCCATACTATCATCTCTCCTCGGCCGAGGGGGCAAGTGCGGGACATCCACCAACCTAGGCGTGGTTTTCCCGTCGCTTGTCATCGAATCAACGCCGGCCCGAGCTTTCGAACGCAACGGCATGCTGAGAGAAGCTCCGCAGCTTCCTAGCAGGGTGCTGAAAAAGGCACACGGCGGCGGCAGCCGAGGAGAGCGGGCGCCGGACGCCGGGGCGCTCGGTCCGGGACCCACCATACGGAAACCGTGCTGGTTCGGGGACTTATGTCCCGGCCGGGCGCCCCGGCGTCCCGGCGTCCTCAGCCCGCTCCCCTCGGCTGCCGCCGCATCGCCCTTTTTCAGCACCACTGCTAGAGAGTCGATTGACGACCGCCTAGAGCGGACCCCGGGCGCAAGCCCGGGGTAGCGGCAAGAAGGCAGGGCGGGCGCAAGCCCGGGTTCACAACCCGCGGGGTGTCGAGGTGGTGCCGTGGATGCAAACAAAATTCTGCACGTATGAAACTGACCCGTGCAAAGGGGCTGGCTGGTGACGCTCGGAGTTAAACGCAGACCGCTCGATGAGGCGTCGGCTCGATCGTTCCAGAAAGTACACGCGGTAGCCAAGGTCTTCGATGAACTCGAAGATCCGTTCGACGGGGAAACTGTGGTGTCGTTGTTCGATCTCCACCACGATGTTCGGCTGGAAAGTAGACAGCAGCTTGGTTGCTCCCTCGAGCACAGAGAGTTCGTGTCCCTCGACGTCGATCTTCAGAAACCCTACGTCGCCGAGCGTTCCATCGGCGACGTAATCGTCCAGACTTCGCCGTTGAACAGGGACCCGGATGTACTGAGCGCCCATCTCGGGCGCGTCCGGCTCGAGCGTCGCTCTGGCGGGACGAGGCACTTCCGCGACAACAGGAATCCGAAGCTCACCCGGGCCTGATGCGTTGCTCAGCGCCGTATCGAAAACTCGAGCCTCGGGGAAAAAGCGTAGGAGATGGCGGTGTAGGTGGGGCACCGGCTCGAAAAGCACGAGCCGCTGCGGACCGACGAGTCTTTCCAATAGCATGGAATAGATGCCCCAGTTGGCACCTACATCGACCGCTTCGCGCAGTGGTGCCACGAGGTGGGGGAGAAGTCGAAGTTCGAGTTCCCCGATGGAAATCCATGGAACCTTGGCGAGCAGTTGCACCGATGTTTTGAGAAAAGACGGCCGCAATGAGAGGACCGCTGTCCTTCGGATCTTTCGCAAGATCTGTAGAGCTATGTCGTCACCAGAACTTTCCGTGCACCCGCTCCAGACGTGCACCCCTTGACCACGGCGCTACCTCGGCGGCACGAAACTAAGCTCGTAAGTTACAGAAGGTCAATGGGTTGGGGCCCCTCCTCCCTCCTCCCTAGGTGGGGTGGGGTGCACGCGGAGACTCCTCCCTCCTCCCTGGGGTGGGGAGGGGAAAGGGGAGTTATCTTCTCCCCGTGAATCGCAATCCGGATTTCCTCATCATCGGCGGCGGCATCATCGGCCTCAACCTCGCCCTCCAGGCCAAGGCCCGGCATCCCGGCGCGCGCGTTGTGCTCATCGAAAAGGAGGACGCCTGCGGAAAACACGCCAGCGGGCGCAACAGCGGCGTGCTCCACGCTGGTTTTTACTACACGGCCGATAGCCTCAAGGCGCGGTTTACTCGCGACGGTTGTCGTCGGTTGACCGAGTATTGTCTCGAAAAGGGACTCCGCATCAACCGCAACGGCAAGCTGGTCGTCACCCGGAACGAAACCGAGCTGGCGAGCCTCGACGAGCTGGGGCGTCGGGGAAAGCGAAACGGGGTCGAGTTGCACGCGATCTCCCGGAAGCAAGCCGAGGAGATCGAGCCGAGGGTCCGGACGTTCGAGCGGGCGTTATTCTCACCCACGACGGCCGCCATCGATCCCACCGAGGTCATGAGGTCTTTCTTGGATGATGCGAGCGCGGCCGGGATCGAGATCCACACCGACACAGCGTACTTAGGCGTGAATGGGAACGGCGTGAAAACGACTCGCGGTATGTACTCTGCGGGTTACATCATCAACGCCGCAGGTCTCTACGCCGACAAGGTGGCGCGCGATTTCGGCTTCTCAGCCAACTACCGCATCTTGCCCTTCAAGGGGCTATATCTGTATCAGCAGCATCAGCGAGATCTGCGGCCGCGGACCAATATCTATCCTGTTCCGGACTTGCAGGCTCCCTTCCTCGGCGTGCATCTCACGGTGACGGTGGACGGTCGCGTCAAGCTGGGGCCGACGGCGACACCGGCATTCTGGAGGGAGCACTATTCGGGTTTCGACAACTTCCGCCCCGGTGAGATGGGCGAAGTCGTTTTTCGCGAGGCATTGTTTTTTCTCCGGAATGATTTTTCTTTTCGGCGGCTTGCGGTCCGGGAAATCATGAAATACTCCCGCCGCCGAATGGTGCGCGCGGCCGGGGAGTTGGCGGCCGGCTTAGAGCTGAAACACTTCCCGAAGTGGGGAGAGCCGGGGATCCGCGCGCAGCTGGTGGATATCAGGCAGAAAAAACTCGTGATGGATTTTTGCCACGAAGCCGACGAGCGGTCGTTTCATGTGCTAAACGCGGTTTCACCGGCATTCACCTGTGCACTGCCGTTTACCGAGCACGTCCTTGACGAAATCGAGAAGTTGACCGGCTAGACGATTCCTCGAGGGCGCCCAGCGCAGCGGAGCGCCTTGCTTCTCTATCCTCGCTAAGGTGGGGCAGGGAAAAGGGGAGACTCCTCCCTGAGGCGGGGCGGGGAGGGCGCGGAAACTCCTCCCTCCTCCCTCCTCTCTCCTCAATAGGGCGGGGAAGGGAAAAGGGGACGCGCGTTGTTTTTTCTGCGAAATGATTTTCTTTTCGGCGGCTCGTAAAGTGAGGAGTTAAAAATGGAGGTCGTCGAGACCGCCATTCCTGAAGTCAAGGTCATCAAGCCCAAGAAGCACGGCGATCATCGGGGGTTTTTCTCGGAGACGTACAACCAAAGGGCGCTCGCCGGGGCCGGGATAGATCTCGACTTCGTGCAAGACAATCACTCTCTCTCCGCAACGAGAGGGACGCTCCGCGGCTTGCACTGTCAGATCCCTCCCTTCGGCCAAGACAAGCTCGTGCGAGTGGTGCGGGGAGCCGTGTTCGACGTGGCCGTCGATCTTCGCACCGGATCGCCGACGTTTGGCCAACACGTGACAGCGGTGATCAGCGCGGACGAGTGGAACCAGATCTTGGTACCGATCGGTTTCGGGCACGGATTCTGTACGTTGGAACCCGACACCGAGGTGATCTACAAGGTTACGAATTATTGGTCTGCCGACCACGAGCGCGGCATTCGGTGGGACGATCCTGCGTTGGGCATCGAATGGCCGGTGGCGATCGATGAGATGGTGCTGTCCGAAAAAGACACAGAGTGGCCCACGTTGGAAGAGGCGGATGGTTGGTTTGCGTACGTCTCTGGTGCGGAGGTGTGAGCGTGGGAACGAAACAACGAGTGATCGTTACAGGCGGCGGGGGATACATCGGGACGGCCTTGGTGCCCATGTTGCTCGAACGGGGCTACGCGGTTCGAGTGATCGATAGATGTTTCTTCGGCCACGACCTCCTGCCGGCTCACGATGACTTGGAGTTGGTCCGGGAGGACAGCCGTCGAATCCCCGCTGATGCGTTCGATGGGGTGGACTACGTGATCGACCTGGTCGCCCTTTCCAACGATCCCACCGGCGAGTTGTTCGAGAAATCCACGTGGGAGATCAACTGCGAGTCGCGAGTGCGTACGGCCGGCCTTGCGAAAGAGGCCGGCGTCAAACGGTACATCCTTCCGTCGTCGTGCAGCATCTACGGCTTTCAGGACAAGGACGTCATCGTCGACGAGACGAGTCCCACGAATCCGCTTACAACGTATGCCCGGGCCAACCAAAAGGCAGAGCAGGGCGTGTTCGCGCTCGCCGATGAAAAATTCGGCGTCACGGTGCTGCGGCAGGCGACGGTCTACGGGTACTCGCCACGCATGCGCTTCGATCTGGCCATCAACGGGATGACCTACGGCGCGTGGAAGACGGGGACGCTTCCCCTAATGCGCGACGGCACCCAGTGGCGCCCGATGCTCCACGTCAAGGACGCTGGAGGAGCCATGTGCTTCATGCTCGAGGCCGATCTCGATGCCATCAATGGGCAGCTCTTCAACGTCGGCTCCGACGTGAATAACTATCAGCTCGAGCCCCTCGCCGAAAAGGTGGCGAGCGTGCTCCCCAACGACATCGAGATCGAATGGTACGGCGACCCCGATCACCGGTCCTATCGTGTAAGCTTTGCCAAAATCGAATCGTTGGGCTTCCGTGCCAAATACACGGCCGAAGATGGCGCACGAGAAGTCTATGAAGCGCTGGAGGCGGGACGAATCGACAAGACACCCAGGACGATAACGCTCGAGTGGTACAAGGAACTCGCCAAGTGGCATGAGATCATCAAGAACGTGGAGATGTACGGCGGTATCGTCGAGATATGAGGATCGCCGTCTTGGGGCCAAACGGACAGCTCGGATCCGATATCTTTGCGGTCGCAGCGCGGAACGATGCTGACGATGAGCTTGTCGCGGTACATCGGTCGCAACTGGACGTTACGAATCTCGATGACATAGAGCGCATTCTGGAGCCGACCGCCTTCGATGCTCTGGTGAACTGTACCAGCTATCACAAGACCGACGAAGTCGAGACCAACGCCGCGCTCGGTTTTGCGGTGAACGCGCACGCGGTGGAGCGGATGGCGATGGTATGTGAGAGGAAGGGTGCGCGTTTCGTTCAGATCAGTACAGACTATGTTTTTTGCGGGGATGCAATGACGCCTTACACCGAAGACGACGCGCCCGGACCCGTTAACGTCTACGGTGCGTCGAAGTTCATGGGCGAAACTCTGGCACGCCGCGCGCACGACGACACCATTGTGCTTCGAGTCGCCTCACTCTTCGGCGTAGCGGGAGCCAGTGGCAAGGGCGGCAACTTCGTCGAAACCATGATCCGGGTGGGAAAAGAGAAAGGCGAGCTGCGTGTGGTGGACGACATCACCATGTCACCCACCGGTACCGAAGACGTCGCCCAGGCGTTGCTGTCGATGCTCTCTCGCGAGGTGCCGGCGGGTACGTATCACGTCGTGAATTCGGAGCCGGCAACGTGGTACGAATTCGCTGTTGCAATCATCGATGGCGCTAACGTCTCTGCCACGGTCGCGCCGGTGACGAGCGACGAGTTTCCAACCGTAGCGAGCCGTCCGACCTACAGCGTGCTGGACAACGCCAAAGCTGGCGCCGTCGTTGGAGGTATGGCCACCTGGCGTGACGCACTCGGGCGGTACTTGCGCGCAAAAGGACACGCGGCGTGAAGGGCATCATTTTGGCTGGCGGTGCAGGGACACGTCTGCACCCGGTGACACAGTCCGTGTCGAAGCAACTGCTCCCGGTCTACGACAAGCCGATGATCTATTACCCGCTCACAACGCTCATGTTGGCGGGTATCAACGACATCCTCGTCATTACCACGCCTCACGACCAATCAGCGTTCCAGGCACTACTCCAAGACGGGACCCAGTGGGGGATCTCCCTCACGTATGCCGTACAGCCGTCCCCCGACGGTTTGGCCCAAGCATTCATTATCGGCCGCAGGTTTGTCGCAGACCAGAGCTGCGCGCTGATCTTGGGAGACAACATCTTCTATGGACACGGTTTGACCGAGGTCTTGCGCCGGGCCGCGGAATGCGATAGTGGGGCGACGGTGTTCGGCTACTGGGTCAGGGATCCGGAGCGGTACGGCGTGGTCGAGTTCAAAGAGGCGGGCCAGGCCATCGGAATCGAAGAGAAACCAGCCCATCCGAAGTCCAACTATGCCGTGACCGGGCTCTACTTCTACGACAATCGGGTACTGGATGTCGCTGCTCATCTCCGGCCCTCGGCCCGGGGAGAGCTGGAGATCACCGACGTGAATCAGGCGTACTTGAAGTGGAACGAGCTGCGCGTGGAACTCCTCGGCAGGGGCTATGCGTGGCTGGACACCGGAACACATCAGTCCCTGCTGCAGGCGGCCAACTTCATCCAAACCGTGGAGGAGCGACAAGGACTCAAGATTGCCTGCGTCGAGGAGGTGGCGTACCGGATGGGGTTTATCGATGCGGAGCAAGTCACCCGGCTCGCGGCACCCCTGGAGAAAAGCGGATACGGGCAGTACCTGTTACGGGTCGTCGCCGAGGACACGCCTTACACATAAGGCCAGTTCTCAGGCGATCAACGCCACGGGAGTGGCGTCAGGCGGGTGTTGCAGGGCCGTGATTTCCAGGATACGATTGGACCACTATGTGCCGTCGATCGTGGGTTGCAGCGCGGATGTGCCTCCGGGCATGGCGGTGGTCGATTCCCTTCCTCTTGGTAGCGTGCGTCGAGAGTTGTCTCACCGGGCCGTCAAAACCCGTCCGGACCGAGGGGCCGAACATTGTCTTGATTCTCGTCGACGACCTGCGCTGGGATGCGCTGGGCGCCACAGGTCATGCCTTCGCCAAGACGCCAAGCATCGATCGCATTACGGCTACCGGGGCCCTTTTTGAAAACGCCTTCGTTGTGCAATCCCTTTGCAGTCCCAGCCGGGCGTCGTACTTCGCCGGTACATACCCGCAGCGGCATGGCGTCAGAGACAACGACACCAAGATTCCTAAAACGTTGCTCACGATCGGACAACTCTTGTGGGACGAGGGTTACGATACCGGATTCTTCGGCAAGTGGCACATGGGAACGAGGGGCGAGCCGCAGCCGGGGTGGGATTGGTGGGCGGGATTCGACACTCCCACGTATTTCGATCCGGTGTTCAACGTCAACGGCCAGACACGGAATGTTAAAGGACACATTACCGATGCCGTGACGGATTACGCCGTCGACTTCATCGCCTCTGACCGGTCTGCGCCCTTTTTTGCCGTCATCTCTCACCAAGCAGTTCACCTACCCTCTATTGCCCAGCCGCAATACCAGGGGCTGTTCGACGCGGTGCCCATTGAGGCAGGACTCACACTCGACACCGACCTGACCGGGAAATTGCCTGCGCTGAGCCGCTTCCAAGCGGTGCGCAGCGTGCAACAACTCGCCGATTTGATCAGAAGGTACCACGAAGCCCTTACGGGGCTCGATGCATCGATCGGACGAGTGCTCGAAGCGCTCGAGCAGGGTGGTGTCCTCGACAATACGCTGCTGATCGTTGCCAGCGACAACGGGTTCTTCCTTGGAGAACACGGCTTTCTCGACAAGAGATTGGCGTACGAAGAGTCGATGCGAATTCCTCTGATTGTGCGCTATCCCTCCTGGTTTGAGCCGGGGACGCGATTCGATCCGTTGGTTCTCAACATCGACGTCGCTCCTACGATTCTCGAGGCCGCTGCGGTTGACGGCCCTAGCCAGTTTCAGGGGATATCTCTTCGAGCCGCGGCATCCGGTGCACATACGCGTACCTCGTTCGTATACGAGTACGTCGTCGATCCGCAGTTACCGGCTGTACCGGCCCACCGGGCTTTGCGTACTGAGTCGTACAAGTTCATTAGGTGGTCGCTCCAACCGACTTTTGACGAACTCTATGAACTACGGGAAGATCCTTTCGAAAGGCACAACCTGGCGTGGGAACCGGCGTACCAGACCGTCGTCACACAACTCAGGGAGGAATTGGAACGACGGTATCGGCAGGCTGTGGGCAACTGAGAATTGGAGACGGTCGTCTAACAGGGTGCTGAAAAAGGCACATGGCTGCGGTAGCCGAGGGGAGCGGGCGCCGGACGCGTTGGACGTCGGGGCGCTCGGTCCAGGACCCACCATACGGAAACCGTGGTGGTTCGGGGGCTTATGTCCTGGCCGGGCGCCCCGGCGTCCGGGCGTCCTCAGCCCGCTCCCCTCGGCTACCGCCGCATCGCCCTTTTTCAGCACCCTGCTAAGATGTAACAGTTGGTCAATGACAATCCCCCGCGCCGGAATCCAGCACGGTTCCGTCCGGGGCCGAGACGAATTCCCACTGATACGACGCCGGGAATAACGTCAGCTTTAAAACGCCGAAATGTGTGTTGTCGCGAAACTCGCTGTTTGCTTCCGGTGTGTTGAGTTCATAGAAGAATCTCCCGCCAGTTCCTACGACGAACTGTCGAATAGCTTGTACGTCGGCGACACCATCGTGTGTCTGGGGTGCGAAACGCTCGTAGACGTGATCGTGTCCGACGACCGCCAAATCGGCCCCCCCCTCATACAAGGCCTGATACAGCGGGATCATACTGGTGTCGTTACCATGGCGAGATGAACTGAATCGCGCATGGTGCCAAAAGCCGATGGCACAGGTGCGTCCGGTAGCGGCGAGATCGGCCCGCAGCCACTGTTCTTGGGTTGATCCGGCGTCGCGCTGCACATTGCTGTTCAGAGAGTAGATTCTCCAACCGCCGTAATTGAACGCGTAATATCCGAGGTTTGGCGGGCCTGCTCGCTCCCCGAAATATCCAAAGTATCCAGCGGCTCCAGCGGTGCCGTAATCGTGGTTTCCGGGCGAAGGATAGGTGCGCTCGCGGTGCCTTCCCCATGACGGGTCGTAGCAGTTGGCGAATTCCAGATCGGTTCCGCTATCGTATGCGTTGTCGCCTGCGGTGAACACGATTCCGGGAATGCCGTCCAACAACGACGCGGTGGCCTCGTCATCCGTACTGCTGCAAACGGCGATATCCCCGGCACCCGCCATCACCGCGGGCTCAATCGTGACGACCGCGATTGCGCTGGTGCCGTCGACGTCCGCCTGAATATTCACGGCTCCCAGAGCTAGCGGCGTCACGACACCCGCGTCATCGACGGTGGCGATAGAGAGATCCTCGGATGTCCAGGTTGGCACCACCGTGGTCGTGTCACCTGTTGGATTCACACGGCGTCCCAGCAGAGAGACCGGACGGTCGAGTACCGTGGCCGGCGCTTCCGGCTCCACCAGCAGCAGAAATGTCGCCAGGGTCACCGACACAGGTTGCCGGTTGTCGCTGGGCTCGAGCGTGAACGTAATCAGCGGGTTGACATCGGCGGAGAGGTCGAACGTGGTCGCACCGCGGTGCGTTTCCAGGCCAAAGGCGTCCAAGGCGCGAACGGTCATCGATCGGCCTCTGCCCACCGGTATCTCCATCGGGACCGTGGATACCCCTCCGGCCACCGTCAAAGCGTACCCTCGAACCCCGGCGAGATTGGAGGCAGTGATTTCCACGCCCAGCGTCTGGATGTCGGAACCGCCGCTGCGAATGAAAAGGTGCAGCGACGCGATATCCGACGGGTCCGGCGGGCCCCCGCGGCACGCCAGCGAAGCACCCAGGGCGATGACGCCCAACCGAGAAAGTGATCCTAAACGCTTCATGTGTAGTCTCGGTCTACAGCTTAACGGTATGAAGCCGCGATGCTGTGGGCCGTGTCACAGCCAATCCTCGTCGGCGTACCATTCGTGGGAAACGTCCTCGACCGCCGCCCGAATACGATCGATTTCGTCCTGCACCAACCGCCGTCGCCAGATGGTCGCGGTTTGGCGACTGTCGCGGGCGATTTGATGGTGCTCGCTGATCGGGACGTCGACGGGATTCGAGGGGTCCGTGGCGCGACGGATGACGTGCTCGGCTCGCCGAGTGTACGACAAGCCGAGCCGTCGGTAGAGCGCCTCGAACTGGACTAGCGGGTCGAGCGCCAGGTCTTCCTGTCTGACGAAGTCCCAGTCGGCGTGCGTGGCGCTGTACTGCGAGACGACCGAATACAGGATCCTCCACGCCAGGATTCCTTGGCCGACGATGTCCTCGTCTGCCGGGCGCTGATTGAGGTCGTTCTCGAAACGTGAAAGGTAACGCTGCATGAGCAGCGGCTGGTCGCGAAGGTCGGCGAACTTGAAGTTCCAACCGAGCCGCTTGATACTGCTCACAAACGAGGCAGGGTGGCGAATCAACACCAACATCTTCATGCCGTACCGGTGGAAGAACCACTCTGCGGACAACAACCCGAGAGGCTCGATGAGAAGCAGTGGCGAATCTCTTCGGAATACTCGGCGGGACATCGACCTTACGGCGTATTTGCAAGCCTGTGCGTACTTCCGAGGTGTTCGGGCGCGTTGGAGTCCTCCAAGGAATCCATACCGGTTGTTCACCACCGCATCGATGAATCCCACATACGCGCCTTCGTTCTGTTCGCAGACGTACTGGTACCATTTCGGGATGGGGTTTCGCTGGGTCAAGTCCCGAGTTGTGTGTAAAAGTATTTGAGCAAGCTCCTCGGCACGTTCATCACGCTGCTTGATGCACCTCCTGGTTCTCGAGTAACGACACGTCGACATACCGCCGCTCACCCCAGATTGTAGTCACCTTCAACGCCACCGCAGTGATCAATCGCAATGCGCTCGCCCGATCGGGAAACGCACCGACCGCCTTGGTGCGCCGTTTGATTTCGCCGTGCAACCGCTCGAGCCCGTTCGTCGTGCGAAGCTTCTTCCAGTGCGACGGCGGAAACGCATAGAACGTGGTCGCCCCCGCAAACCCGCTCGTCAGACAGGCCATGGCTTCGGGGAGTTGCTTGCTCCACCGGGTCTGCAGCCGAGCTAGCTGCTTCCGCGCATCGCCCAGACTCGAAGCCCGAAACACGCTGGCCACCTCGCGGGCGAGGCGTTTCCGCAGCCGCTGCGGGGCTTTCGTCAACACGTTCCGTTGCAGGTGCACCGTACAGCGTTGCCGCTTGGCCTCCGGAAGCCACCGTCGCACGGCGGCCGCCAGGCCCGCGTGCTGATCCGCAATCACTAACTGCACCCCCGTGAGGCCGCGGTCGGTCAGCTGCTGCAACAACTCGGACCAACTCGCCTCCGACTCCTCTGCCGCCACCGACACGCCGAGCAGCTGCCGGTGACCATCCGGTCCCACGGCATACGCCACCAGCGCCGAGACGTTTTCGACCTTTCGCGCCCACCGCGCGTCCACAAACGTGGCGTCCAGGTACAGATAGGGATGCTCGCCATCGATCGGTGCCCGCTGCAGCGCCTCCACCTCGGCATCCAGCCGCTTGGCCACCCGGCTGACGGTCGAGCGCGACACCCGCTCTCCGAGCAACGCCTCCGTGAGCTCGCCCGCCTTTCGGTGCGACACACCGTTCACGTACGCACTGGCCAAGAGGTCGTCGATCTCCGCCGTCCGACGCTGGTAGCGGCCCAGCACCTCGCCCGTGGATCCACTCTCCCGTGAGCGCGGCACCGTCACGTCGATCTGGCCGAGGCTCGTCAACAAGCGGCGGGTGTACGCGCCATTGCGGCGATCGCGACGGCCCGCGACGCGCGCGTACCACTCCGCTCCCACCAACGCTTCCAACTCCGCTTCCAAGAACAGCTCCAGACTCGCCCGGATCGCACCGCGGAACATCGCTCGCAAATCCTGACGCACGGCCTCTTGCGCCACCGGTACCATTTCGCCAACGTCCTGCATAGAGGAAGCTCCTTTTCTTGATCACTGCGTTCACAGCGATCGGATTCTCGGGTTGTTACTTCTCCCGAGGAGCTTCCTCTTTTTCTTCCACCCCGTCCAGAGGTCCGTGTCTCTCACCTCTGAATCAGACTTCAGCTTCTACACAAATTTAGGGACACTACCTTTCGCTGCACAGGAGAGGTGAGATTGAAAATTTCCTCGTCCTTGACGACGAAGTCCCCTCCTGGGGCGAGCATCCGGGCCACCCACGAGGTTCCGGACCGGTGAATCCCCGTGATGAAGACGTTGCTCTGGATTTGTTCGGATGTTTCGGTCACGCCGCAGTGGGAGCGCCGGCTGATTTGGGCAACGGTACGAGCACTATTTCCAAGTCGCCAACGGTGTCTAACGTTTCGGAAAGGGTAGCGAGGTCACAGTGAAGCTCGGATTCGAGATGGGACTCGCTGACCGCATAATGGGTGCATCCCAGGTTGCGCGCCCAGATGGCGGCGAGCATGACGCCTCTCACCCCTCCGTGGCGATCGACGGGGAGTGACGGGCACACGATACCGTCCAAGCCGTCGGCGATGAGTCGTTGGTATGGTTCGACGGCTTGACGCACGGAAAGAGTTGCGCCGCTGGCCGGGAGCAGGGCTCGAATGAGCACACCATCCGCACCGGCCAGTTTGATCGCGGCGCGGAGTACGTCGTTACTCACCTGAGGACCCAACGACGCCGCGTCGAAGCCGACAACGCGCCTCCATCCCTTCAGTCGCAAGATGCGACGGGCCGTCTCCGGCGACAGGGCGGGAGATGGCTGCGTTCCGAGGACGTCGACCGGTTGGATACGCCCACCCACAATGGTGTCGCTCCGGGAGAGTAGGCGATGCACGCCGGGATGCTGGTTGTCGGAGGTGCCGAACCACCGTTCGGCGACGGTGGCCGGGTCGATCTTGTCCTTAGTGAGCACATGCAGAAGGGCCAGCGCTCGTGTACCGGATGCATCCCGCAACACGATGGACCGGCCGGGCCGAATTTCGGTCTGCTCGCCTTCCGCGAGCTGTAACACAATGGGAACGGGCCACGGGTGGCCTGTCGGTAGCTCGTGGTGGGCGAGCACCGATTCCAACTCGGTCGCCGTCATGAACCCCTGAACCGGGGCAAACGCCCCGCTCAGGATCTGTTCCACGTCAGCCGCGACGTGAGAATCCACTACAATCGCCGGAAGGCTGTCGATGACGTCTCGATCGGGAAGATCGTGCGTGGGGGTAGCGACGCCAACCGGGCTGTCATCAGTCACCAGATCTTCGAGTCGGAAGCCGTCGAGGGATTGCGAATATTTGTTGGCCACCGACAAGACCATGTCCAGGGCGGCCACCGGATACGCTCCGATGGCGGTCTCGGCCGCGAGCACCAACCCGTTGGCTCCATCCATCAGTGTGTTCATCACGTCGTTGATCTCTGCACGGGTTGGGCTCTGGTTGGTGACCATCGATTCCAGCAAGTTGGTTGCCACGTACACCGGCGTGCTCATCGCGTTGGCCTTGCGGATGATCGCTTTTTGCAACAGCGGAACGTTCTCCAAAGGCACTTCACGCGAAAGATCTCCACGGTCGATGAGTACGGCGTCGGACCGTGCCACGATCTCATCGAGGTGAAGCACGCCTTGCCGGCTCTCGATTTTCGAGATGATGTGAAAGTCCGATCCGACCGCCCGGCGTAGCCGGTCAACATCGTCGCCGCTGTTTGCATAGGACAACGCCGCGTGGCGGATGTCGCGCCGCTTGGCGATATCGAGGGCGGCGAGATCCTTCTCCGAAAGGGGTGGGAGTGATGGGGACGGCAGGACGGTCACGGCTTTGTTGGAACCGACGTGACCGCCGTTCAGCACGAGCGCCTCGGCGAAGCCATCGCACACCTCGATCACTTGGAGCATGGCGGCGTTGAAGTCGATCGTGACCAACGCTCCCGGAGTGAGGCCGGAGACGACAAACCCCGGGGTGAGGCTGATTGCTTCCTGCGTTCCAACTGCCGGGTCGATGCGAAGGCGGAGGCGCGTTCCTGCTCTGAGAACGACGTCCCGCCCCATTCTCCCGCAGCGCACTTGCGCCCCTTCGGTGTCGATGCAGATGGGCGTCGAGGAGTACTCACGAATCTTCGCGATCGTGCCCTCTACGGCATCGAGTTCAGTGTGGGAAAGATTGATCCGGAACAGATACACGCCGCGTTGATCGAGCTTCTCAATGACTTCTCGGTTCAGAGATGCGGGTCCGAGCGTGCAAAGAATCGATGTCCTGATAAGCTTCTACCTCGTGGTTGCCAAAACCATGGATCCGTGGCGCAAGTTGGTCCGTAAGTTACTGAAAGTCAACGGGTTGGGTGGCTTCCGCAGGGCTCTACCACCCCGATTCCCAGCTCGTAGGGCGCAAGGCGGCACGTGCTGTCGCCATCGATGCTTTGGCTCGCCGTTTCCAAGATGGCGAGCGAATCAGCAGGGCAGCGAGCTGGTATGCCACCGCCCGCTCGCAAGCCGCCACACGCTGAATGACATCAAAGACCTTGGCTCGCAACCGGCCACGATTCCTCGCAACGAAGGCACATCCGGCAGCGAACTGTCTCCGCGAGAATTCGAACGGGGCGACCGCGGTGGAGGTGGCGCCTCTTTGGTGTATCAGGCGCGCGGCCGGAACAGTCACGCACGTGCGGCCGGCTTTACGGGCCCGCCAACACAGGTCGACCTCGTCTCCATAGAAGTGATAACCTTCATCGAAGCCGTCGAGCGCGTCCCAGTCGCGGCGGCGGACGAGTAAGAATGCTCCGTTGACGTACGGGACTCGCCGAGCACGCATGTTGGCGTCATTGTGGCTGAAGCGCCAGCTGGCGACCGCGTTCGAAAGGTTCTCCCAAAACACCAATCCCAAGATTGCCCGCGACACCGACGGGAAACTCCTATAGCTACGTTGCCAGCGTCCGTCGGGATACACGAGCTGCGGGCCGACGGTGAAGATCTGTTCGTCGCCGGCGTGGGCCTGGATGAGAGGCTCGAGACATTCCGCTTCGGACCACTCGATGTCGTTGTTCGCGATGATCACAAGCTCGCCGGTTGTTGCGGCGACGCCACAGTTCCCGCCGGATGCATAGCTGTGTTGCCGGTTCCGGACAAACCGAATTGGGAGATCGTGGTGAGATGGCGAGATGGAGTCGCGACAGTCCCCCTTTTCGGGATAGCCATTATCGACGATCACCACTTCCCGCACGAGGCCCCGGTCCCGATGAGCGCTCAGCGAGTCCAGGAACGAACGAACCAATTTCGGCGAACCATAGTTGACCACAACCACAGAGACTTTTGGAATCAAGACTAGGTCCTTGATGACCACGTGACGTTCGACATCGCTGTGACGAGAGTAGCGTCGGCCGGAAACGTAGGGTTGACCTTCCTAGAATGGTAGTCGCCAGGAGCGTTCTGGCGGGGTCGTCATTGGGGTCTGGGTGGCGCGGGACGGAGAGCTAAGTCGTTATTTTACAGGTCGTTACACTGGAATTGACCGCGGCTTGACCGTACAGGAATGATATTCTCAATGGACCAATCCTCGATGTGCCGACTGGTTAGAAGAGAACGGAACGTAATAAGACGACTTCTGGCTACGAACGTGTAGCGTACTGTAGTACAACGAGTTACCTTGTATCCCGCTAGAGCGCGGGCATCGGCCAGAGAAGCGGTGATAACGGTCACCTACAACGTCTAGTCTTTCGCAAAATATTTAATCGTGGGTCGCGAAAAAATTTCGCGCAGGAACCGCATTAACGTTGTGACGCGGCGAACGTTTTCAAAAGAACGCGTGACGGTCGCCACTTTCGGCGAGCGATTCATCACGCACCAACGATTGGTATGTGGAGGTCACCTGGATGGGCGCGGGCGTTAAGAACCGGGTTTTTCTAGCTGCCGATGTCATAGGGTGGGTCATCATTCCCTTCCTGGCGCTCGGGTTGCGCTTGGATGAGGTGCAGTCTGCCGCCGAGTATCTGCCACACATAGCTGTTTTTTTGGCCATTGCCATACCTGCGAAACTCACCGCTCTGTGGATGAACGGCTTGTACCGAAGGTATTGGCGGTACGCGAGCGTGGACGAGCTTGGTCTCATCGTGTTTGCCGTCGTCGCGGCCGGGGTCGTGACCGCACTCGTGTATTTCGCCGTGGCGGTACCGATTCTTCCTTTCGAGCACTCACTCCCCAAATCGGTCCCTGTTATCGACGCGTTGCTTTCGTTGATCTATGTCGGCGGAACGCGCTACACGATTCGCGTCGCGGAACATCTCCGGTATCGTGGGCAGCGTGATCACGCTCGGGATCGCGTTCTCATCGTCGGAGCCGGCGGTGCCGGAACGATGATCGCGCGGGAGCTGCGCTCGAATCCACAGTTGGAGATGGAGTTGGTGGGGTTTATCGATGACAACAAAGCGAAGCACGGCAACACGATTCAGGGCGTGCCGGTGATCGGTGGGCGGGACGCGATTGCCGCCGCGGCACACGATTACGGTGCCAACAAGGCCATCATCGCGATGCCCACGGCGTCCGGCAGCGTCATTCGGGAAATCCGCGATGTTTGTAACCAGGCGCACTTGACCACGAAGACGATTCCTGGCGTGTTCGAGATCCTCTCTGGACGTGTGAGCGTCACACAATTGAGGGATGTCCAGATTGAAGACCTCCTTCGGCGGAAGCCCGTGGACACCGATCAACGGGCGTTGGCCGAACTGGTACACGGTATGACCGTCGTCGTGACTGGCGCTGGTGGATCCATCGGGAGCGAGATCTGTCGCCAAGTTGCCAGGTTGGGGGCGGATGAGCTGATCCTGTTAGGGCATGGTGAAAACAGCATATTCGAGATCCATCAGGAGCTCGTGGCCAAGAACCCCGGCGTGACTGTCGTTCCCGTGATTGCCGACGCCCGGGACGCCGCCAGGATCTCGAGAATCTTTGAAACATTCCGCCCTCAGGCGGTATTCCACGCTGCGGCGCACAAACACGTACCGCTCATGGAGCTGAACCCGGAAGAGGCGGTCACGAATAACGTACTGGGCACCAAGAACATCGTTGCGGCCGCCGAGCAGGTGGGCGTGGACCGCTTCGTACTCATCTCGACCGACAAAGCCGTCAATCCGGCGAACGTGATGGGGGCCACGAAGCTGTTGGGCGAGGCATTGGTGCACGACGCCGCAATCCGTACGAATGCGCCGTTTGTTTCCGTGCGTTTTGGGAACGTGCTTGCGAGCAGTGGAAGCGTGGTTCCCCTGTTCAAGAAACAGATTGCGCGTGGAGGACCGATCACCGTCACGCATCCCGAGGTCAGTCGATACTTCATGACGATACCGGAGGCGGTGCAACTCGTGTTGCAGGCCGCCGCTCTCGGTCGGGGTGGTGAGACGTTCATTCTCGACATGGGTGAACCGGTTCGGATTGTGGATTTGGCGAGGGATCTGGTGCAGCTCTCGGGTTATGAGGTTGGAAGAGACATCGACATAGTGTTTACGGGCTTGCGTCCGGGCGAGAAGCTCTCCGAGGAGTTGCACACGACCGGCGAGAACAAAGCGCGCACGAAACATGAGAAGATCTATGTGGTGCGGAACGGAACGGACGCAGACCAAACCAGCCCCCGCCTACCGGAGCTGTTAGAGGCAGCCGAGAATGGCGATGGGATACGTCTTCGGCATCTGCTTGCAGAGATTGTTCCCGGGTACTCGCGAAGTGCCGGGCGGACGGCGACCGAGAACCCCGTGCGTCGTAGTAGCGGTCCGGCGGGAGAGGTGGAAAGCCCTGCCGTGCGGGGTTAGTCGGACCAAATACGATGCAGCGGGACCCCCGATGTGCGCATCTCGGTCGGGGGTTTTTTCGTGCCTTTGCTCGAGTCGGGATGCAGTGCCTTACCAGACAGTGGTGATCTCGTAGCAACATGTCAGTGCATGCATCACCTGCGGTTCTGGTTCGTAATACACTTTTCAACCTCGCCGGACGTGTCCTCCCAGTCATAACAGCACTCGCCGCTACACCCGCGCTCATTGTTTCGCTCGGCGTGGAGCGGTTCGGATTGTTGATGTTGGTCTGGACCGTGATCAATTACTCGATCGTGTTCGACATGGGTCTTGGGCGCGCGACGACGCGCTTCGTGGCTCATTACGGGGGGACACCACGAGAGGACGAGTTGCCGGGGTTCGTGTGGACCTCGTGGCTTCTGACCGTCGCCTTGGGTGTGGTCGGGGGGATGGTGCTTTGGGCGCTCACGCCGATCCTTACGGATAGCGTTTTCAACATTGGCGACCCCCTTCGTGGGGAGTCGCGGACGGCATTCTATTTGTTGGCGGCCTTCCTACCGGTCGTGCTTGCGACGACGTCGGTGCGTGGAGTATTGGCGGCCCACCAGCGGTTCGATCTGATCAATGCGGTGCAGAGTCCGGGGGGCATAGCGAACTACCTGGTACCCCTCGGCATAAGCGTCTTCACTCAGCATCTCGGGGCCGTGGTGCTGGGGCTTATGCTCGTGCGGGTCGTGGCGTTGAGTGCCTTCGTCGTGCTTAGCCTCCGAGTGATGCCGTCCTTGCGCCGACCCCGCAAACCCAAGGATTTCAAACCGGTTCTCGCCTTTGGTGGGTGGCTCACCGTAAGCGGGGTCGTCAGTCCCACCATGGAGTACCTCGACCGCTTGCTCATCGGCGCACTCCTCACGTTGTCAGCGGTCTCGTACTATTCCACCGCCTATACGATGGTGGCGCAGCTTCACGTCGCAACCGGCAGTCTGATGACCGTGCTCTTTCCGGCATTCAGCAACCTGAGTGGTCGAGATCCCAAGCTGACAGCTCAACTCTACCGGCGCGCGATCAAGTACGTCTTCCTCCTCGTAACGCCCATTGTGGTGGTGTTCATGCTGATGGCCCGTGACGTCATGACGCTTTGGATCGACGCCAACTTCGCGGAGGAGAGTTATCGGGCGATGACATGGCTTGCCTTCGGTATGTTCGTCAATGCGCTAGCACGCGTGCCTTATGCGACCATTCAGGCCGGGGGGCGCCCGGACATCACGGCGCGCTTGCACTTGTTGGAGATCGGGCCCTTTGTCGCAGTCTCGTGGGTGGCCATTCAAACTATGGGGCTGAGCGGGGCGGCAATCGCCTGGACGGCACGTGTGGTGATCGATGCCGTCTTGTTGTATTCGTATGCGGACCGTATGCTGGGCGTAGATCACAAGGGGTTTTCCTTGGCATCCCGCCTGGTCGGGTTGCTCCTCGCGGTTTACGGCGTAGCCTGGGGGGTCTCGCAGACCGTCTCGGGCGTCGCGTTGCGGGCAGTCGCCGTCAGCACGGTTCTTTTGGTCGCTGCCGCGGCGGCTTGGCGGTGGTGGATGGATGAGAGAGAGAAAGAGTTGTTACACCGAGGGCGCACGACTGCGGTGCGTTTCTTAAAGCGATTATGGCCTAAGTGACATCAACCACTCTTTCGATCGCGGATGGGATGCCCCGCCAGAGCGCGGCACCGCCGTGGCTCGCGGCTCTGCCACTTGTGCTGCTCGTGTCGTTGCTCGCGGGCGAAACCTTGGTATTGTCGCTGGCGGGAAGGCGCATGGGGTTGGGGCCCGCGGATTTCTTGCTTGCCATCGCAACCTTGTTGTTCCCGTGGTGGTGGCGCCGCCGCCCGCCGGTCACCGCCGCAACGATAGCTGCCTACGGGTTCGTGATCTGGGCGCTCGCCTCGGCCACCTTCTGGTCGGTCGACATGCGTCGCTCCGTCTTGAGTTCGGCTGATCTCATGAAAGGCACTTTGGCGTTCCTGATCTGTTACAACGCGTTCATGTGTTCCAAGCGGGATCTCTTTGCGGTTGCGTTGCGGATCTTCAACCTTGTATTGGCGTTGCAAACGGGGTGGGTGGTATGGCGCGCTTTTACGGAACTTGGTGCGCTGAGCTACTTCGGGCTCAAGGATGGTATTGTAACCCCGATGGGCCTGAGCAACTTTATCGCGGTTTTCTTCGAATTTGGGATCGTATACGAAGTACTCACCAGGCGCCGCGGCTGGTTGCCGTTCTCTTTGATCAACCTCAGCGCGCTGTTACTGACGCTTTCCCGCGGCGCGCTAGCTGCCCTGGCGATGACGCTCATTGTGGGAGCGGCCCTAGCGGCGCTGCTTCCGGGTCAGCGTAAAGCGTCCCTTGCGCTACTTGGCGTGTTGGCCGCCGCCGTCGTGGGATTGGTGGCGACACCATTGGGTCAGTTCATCATCGAGGCCTTTGGCACCGTCAGTCGGAGCGCAACCGCCCGAATGGCGTTGTGGCAATCAGCGCTCGAAGCGGCATCGCACGCGCCATTGACGGGTGTGGGGTTTGGGACGTTCGAGAGCGTTGGAGAAAACCGCCATACGCACAGCCTTCCGTTCGAACTTCTCTCGGGAACTGGTGTCTTCGGGTTCGGATTATTCGTATTTGCGATGGCGGCGATTGTGGTCAAAGCCTTCGCCGAGGCGTTGAATGAGCACAGGACGCGTGAAGATCGGCGCGAGAACCTTGCACTTGCGCTGGCGCTCTTCGGTATTTTGTCCCATTCGCTGATCGAACCGTTTTTCTTGGGCAGATCCGCGATCTGGACAGGAATCGTGTTGGCTTGGATGGTGGTCGTGTCGTCCGGGGGACGAAACCGCGCCACTGCTACAGCGGTTTCTTCCGTTTGACGAGATTACCGGGAAGGAGTCTGCGGGCCGCCGTACGGCGAAGCTCTCGGAATTCCACGAAGGCATCGGGATACAAGGCCTGTTCTCTTCCCAAATGGTCCGCCACAAAGGCCATCCCAATGGCGATCATCCCCCCGACGATGATCCCCAATAACGCATAGAGCACGAGTCCGCCGGCCTGCTGCACGTTCCCTTCCGGCGCTTCAACGATCGTGATCACGGGGGTGTTGCGAACCTCGTCGATACGCGCCCGCTCGTACGCTTGCTGGAGCGTGGTGTAGATTTGCTGCTGGTGTGACACTTGGCGTTGGAGCCGCTCCGCCTCGAGCGCCAGTTCGGGTGAGTCGCGGAAACGGCGGTTCGCTTCCTGAAACCGAAGTACGGCATCCTCTGCTTCCTCGTACTCCAGCCTGGTTTCTTCTAGCCGGCCCTCCACGAACACGCGTTCCGCCGCGGCCTGTGACTGGCGGGTTTGCAGGTTGAAGTCATTCAGGAGATCGAGGAGACTCCTGTTCAGCTGGACCGCGAGTTCGGGCCATGGCGCCGTGGTGTTGAGTACGACTACTCCGGCGCGGAGGTCCGATCGAACAGCCACTCGCGAGTTGACGTTCCGTACTGTTGCCAGCAAACGGGCTTCCTCGGTTTCGCCGACGCTCTCCAAGAGTTCGACCAAGTTGCCGGAGAGCGTGTCGCCCTCCAGGAGGCCTATGTCACGGGTCGAGAATGTGTACTCGTTCAAGACGGCGGCCCGGAGCAGTTCGTTTGATTGTAAGACTTTTGCGTAGAACTCAATCCCCTGTCCGCCAGAGAGGCTGTTCAAGTTGATCCCGAATTGTGACGCAAGCCCCGTGAACGGGATCGAGCCCGTCTCTGAGGAGCGCGGCTCGAACTGGGATTGTGCGTTGTACTCGAGACCCCGTACCCGCGCGACATACACCGCCGCCATTGCGAAGAACAGGGGAACCCAGAACAAGATGCGTGGGTGGCGCAACAAAACGCTGATCGTCACAATCAGCGACATTCCGTCGCTTGCTGAGCTGTCACCCCGTCTGCTGCCCTCGCGCAGGGAATGAATTTCTGGGTCTACTGGCGGCATGTGTTCAGATGATGTGGCCATTCGGTTCTCGAAATCGGGTCGGGCTGTGCGAAGATATGTTTTTTCGAGCCATATCCAACCTCGCATTTCCCGGCGCAGATTGCAACGTGTGGGGGCATGTGGTTGGTGGCCTCAATCTCGGCAGTGCCTTTGCCAGATAGCCAGAATCTTGCCGAGACGAGAGTAATGGCACTCGTCCGTTGCAACGATCATGTGCCCGTTTCTCACGAGGATATCGCGTGTTCCAGGCAAAGGCTCGTATGTCACCAGACTCCCCTGATCCACTCGCACGTTCAGTTCGACTTCTCCTTCCCCTTCCAGCGAAGCATTGTTCCAGACCATGTGCGTGCCTTCGGCGTTGATCCACATGTCGTAAGTGCGCGAGCCAAGGAAACGGTTGTTCAATAGGAATCAAGGATGGTGTTGTGGGCAACGACGACGTTGGAGGAACGGGCCACTACGAGGGCGGCCTTTGGCCAGTGTTGATCGACCGCGTAGCGCCCGTGGTCGATAATGAGATTGCGCTCGATGAATGCGCCTCCGCGCCCACGGGCTTGGTAGATTGAATGCCGGTCGGCGTGGACGATGGTGTTGTCCGTAATCCATGCGGGGCCGGCGTTGATGTTCTGAATGCCGTAACCCCACCCGGGTTTTGATCCGCGAGCATTGACGATGCGGTTTCGTGTAACCCACACACTGTCGCTGCTAATCTGTCGCCCAGTTCCAATAATGATGCCGACGTTCACATCGTGGATATACATGTCTGAGATCGTGATGTTGCGAGTCTCGGGGACGCCATCGGCGAAGGCAATCGCGATGGTGAGCTGGCTATCGACCGGAGCAGGGACCCCAAAGATCTCGAACGAGAGATTTCCAATCCAACGACGCTGTCGGAGATATGGAAATCTCGCTGGACGTGCGGACCGAGCCTGACCGCTGTGCGGTGTGAGCCCTGCCCGATGATCCGTACGTGGCTTTTCCTCTTAATGATGGCGCCGCGCCGCTGGGTCAGATCAAACGTATCCGGCCCCAAGAGGATTATGGTGCTGTCCGCTGCCCGTTCGATGACTGTTTTGAGATCGCTCGATCGGTCGTCCAGGTATTGAATTTGCCAGCCAGCCCGCGTCGTGGCAGGTCTGGGCGCGGGGGGAATGGTGAGCCGTGAGGTTGCGATCAGGGCCAGGCCGATCGAAACGAAGTCCCTCCATCGTCTCTCCTTTGTTGAGGTCCTGAATCCGCGGGCCGAACAGCCGGCGGCGTCACGCCGGCCGTCGGATGCGAACCCCGTTCACGGGTTTCCACGATCGGCGATGACCCTCCGATAGACCTCGATGCTCTTCTGGGCAATCGGTTTCCAGTCGAGCGTAGAATCCGCGTATCGCAGGGCACGGGCCTCACATTGTCTCCGATAGGGCTCGTCGGTCAACAAGCGTGTGATTGCGTCGGCCAGTTCCTGCGGGTCGTCGACCGACACCAGGATGCCGGCGCCCGACTCATGCACCACCTCCTCGAGGCCTGCAAGACGAGTAGCCACGACCGGGCGTCCCAGGCTCAAGGCCGACATCAGTACTCCGCTCTGGTCGATTTCCCTATAGGGAAGTGCAACCACAGCGGCCGTTTTGAAGTACGTTGTAACAGCTTCTTCATCGACGCGCTCCAGACGAAACGTGACGCAGCTTTCCAGGTTCAGTTCACGAACGAGTTTGCGATAGGGTTGTGGATCAACCCCGGGTGCCCCAGCCACTAGCACATTGAAGGTCACGCCATCCCGCCGCATCAACGAGGCCGCGCGCAGCAAGACGTCCACACCCTTGCCGTGACGGAACGTACCAAAGAGCAGCACGAGCGGCGGACCGGTCGGGTCGAGCCCGATGTCTACCGGCTCGGGCACGCCACGCTGGGTTCGCAGGTAATTCATGTTCCCATGCATGACCTTCGTGATTCTGTGGGGCGGGACACCAAACTTACGGACAAGCCCATCCACTGTGGCGTCGGAGTGTGCGAAGAGAGCCTGAGATTGGTTGTAGATGCGGTGGAACAGTCGGTGCATCCTTCCGCGCTGCGGAACGTCGTGCGGGTAGAGGTTGTGTACCGTGTACACCACCGGTGTCCGCCGCGCGATTGCCCGCAGCCACCAGACGTCGAGGCCGCGAACGCTGAGGTACTGTACGTGAACGACGTCGAAGCGGCGTGCTTCCAGGAAAATGCGTGTCATCGACCAGATATGGCCGACGAGCCGACACCAGCGCCACAAGATCCGGGCCCGTCCAGGCGTGTATGATCGCGTTTGGGTGCGGCGATAAAATCGGATCCGTGGTTGGTACGAAATGCGTTCCCAATTTCGACTCACGGCGAGATAGTAGGGGCCGGTATGCAACTCGACGTGGCATCCAGCGTTGGCCAGTGCGTTACACAGCCCATGCGTGTACCCGGCACACGAGAATGAGGCGTTGAGCATTAGCACCTTCATGCCGGGGTGTGCCTCCGGGCGACGTCGATAAGATAGTCCATCAACTGTGGATAGATTTTCTCTGAAGAGAAAGATCTCTCAAACAACCGTTTGCCGTTTTCTCCCATCCGGCGCCGCCGGTCGTCGTCCTCGCAAAGAGTCGCCAATCCCTGGAGCAAAGTGTCTCGGGCGTTGGGGTCATAGGCGATGCCACATTTGTTTTGCTGTATCAGTTCCCGAGCTTCACCCGTGAGGCTGGAAAGAACCGGTAGTCCCGCAGCCATGTACTCGAAGATCTTATTTGGTAAGCCTTGGGGTGCATCCGTGGCATAAGCAGCCAAGCCGATGCTCGATATCTCTGCCATGTACGCAATGTCCGCAGCGTCGACCCATCCCGTGAAAACGACGTTGGTTAATCCGGAGGATTGGGCTTCCCAGTCCGCACGACGGTCGCCATCACCGCAAAGCACGAATTGAATGTTGTCCACTCCGCGATCTTGGAGATCGCGAGCAGCGTCGATAACGACTTCCAGGTCGTAGGTGCGTCCGAAGACACCCACGAACCAACAGATGAGCCTGGACGGATCGACGCCAACGCGTTTGAGCGTTGCTTCGGAGCGCTGCAGTTGGTTGGGTGTGAGGGCAGGCATATGATATCCGAGCGGAAACACCCGATCTCTTTTGGTCGGCTGCCGTTCGGAGTAGCGAAGAGCCCAATCGAGATATCCCTGCGAAACCGCAACGATCGAGGTACAACTCCGGAATGCGGACCGAGTATTCCTGAACGTTCGCGATAGGAGGATTCGACCCAGTGGCCTCGCCAACGGCCGAACCATGTCGAGGAAAATGTCGGGCCAGAGATCCCGCACGTCCAGTACCACGGGGACTCCGTGCTCACGACCGTATTTTGTTGCTGCCCTACTCAACTCAACAGTAGGGAAAGAACAAAGGATCACGTCGGGCGCTTTCTCCTTGCGCGCAAGGGCCACAAATTTTCGCGCAATACCACGGTGATTGAGTACACGCCAGAGCGATAGGTTACTTCTGTACGCTACTGAGTGCAGTAGCTTGATGGTGAAGTTGGGTTCCAGTTCTATCGTCGCGTCACCGGAACAGCGGTGTTTTTTTTCGGTGTGATTGAAAGAGGACGACCACCAGACAACTTCACATCCAGCGGTGCTCAGGACATTGGCCAAGATGCCAGTCCGCAGCAGGCGAGAGGTGCCTGCGTCGATCGGCAGGGGCTCACCAACAGTGATCAGCCAGATCCGCATACACGCTTTTTCAAAGACTGGACCGTATGTCCTGTTGCATTATCTTAACAGCCTAACCGGCTCACTTGGTGGTAGGTGGTGGTGAAGCAGTTGCCTGCTTGTGGGATGAGGACGCGGATCTACGTGAGATTTTAGCATGGTCCTGGCCGGATTGGTAGTCATCGAATCGGACTTGGGAAAGGTGGCTCTACCGACGCCACACGAGTTCGGTATGCCGGCGGACAACAGAGTGACGCTTGGTGGATTCCCCGATGTGAATGGCTTCGCCGTTTTATCCGGCGAGAGTAGGAGTCCAGATGACAGCAGTTGATGAAAAGACGCGGATCGAGGCTATCGTCGCTGCGCTCCGAGAGGCCGACAAGAAGACAAATGACGAGTGGCTGACGTCGCTGAGCGAGCGAAAAGCTGCAGAGTTGGAGTTCCACGATCGAGATCGCGACCCAGCGGTTGCGGTGGTCGATGCCGGAGGAACCGCAGATACCGCAAACAAGAAGTACTATTCCACGGTGGGTCTCTCCCGATCGCACACCGACGACTGGATCCGGGACCATGCGAAGGGGCGTGTGTTTTTGGATTATGCTTGTGGCAACGGCAACCACGCGATCGCAGCTGCATCGGCTGGAGCAGAACTCGCCATTGGAGTCGACATCAGTGGCGTGTCCATCGAGAACTGCCGACGGCGTGCCGCCGAGGCCGGATTCAGTCAGAACACGTTTTTCGTTCAGGGAGACTGTGAAAACACGGGTTTGCCAAGCGACAGCATCGACCTGGTGATCGGCGATGGAATCCTGCATCACCTTGACCTCAGTCACGTATTTCCGGAACTGCGCAGGATCATGCGGCCAGGCGGGCGATACTACGGACGCGAGGCTCTGAACTACAACCCGGTTATCAAGCTGTATCGCTGGCTCACTCCCAACATGAGAACCGAATGGGAGAAACGTCACATTCTATCCGTGCGCGAGTTGAGGTTCGCGAAGCACTTTTTTGACGTAATCAACGTGCGATACTGGCACCTTTGTAGCATTTTCACGACACCCCTTCGCAAAACGCCAATGTTCGACCGTGCACTCCAAGTGGCCAACATGTTGGATTCTGTCCTCCTGCGGATACCGCCTGTGTCGCTGATGGCATGGATGTTTTCGTTCGAGCTGGTCAAACGTCAAGAGTAGCACTTCGAATGCGAATGATCGCGGAGGGATCGTTACGAGAGCGGATCGTGTGGTCGATTTTGCGGACCATTAGCGGAGTGTGGGGCGAATGAAGTGGCGAGATTTCCTGCCGGTTGCCTACCCTAGAGCGAAGGCGATGCCTGAGGGCGAACAGAACGTAGTCTTCAAGGCCAATCGCTGGGTGGGTTTGCGGATGGCGTATGTGCTGTACCACCTGAGATTGTCTGCCAATGTGGTATCGGTCGTACGATTGGTTCTTGCGGTGATTGGTTTTTACCTCGTGTCACGCGTCGGCGCGGGCGGCCGTGTGGCCCCGGTCGTGGGTGCGGTACTCCTCGCGATTCAAATCCACCTCGATTTCGTGGATGGTCCGCTCGCCCGCCTCCAAGGGTCAATGACAAAGCTGGGCGACAGGCTTGATGCCTTACCTAATGAGGCATCGCGGATGGCGACGGTGGTGCTGGCGGGATTCCTCACGAATGATGCGACAGCGTTTTGCAGCGCCGTCTTCGCGGCGTATGTGCTGGTGGTATTCATGCGGGAATTGGACTTGCGAATCAATCGGACCGGTGCATGGAAGGCCCTGGCTGTCGTTTACGACGTTCTGTTGTACGTACCAGTCATGGCGTTTGTTGTACCCTTATTGATTGGACTTCATGGACCACTGGGCATCGGTGTTGCCACGTTCGCCCGGTTGGTGGTGTTGGTCTATGCACTGCTGGCGGCACAATGGTTGCTACTATGCCTCATGTATACGGACAGTCCGAGGTCTCCTTTACAGCGGGTTCCCCAACTCTAGTAGCGGGCCCTCGAGATCGTCAGGTCACCAAACATGTCAAACGGAGAGCAAGCGCGTGAAGGTGATAATCGTGGGAGCGGGGCGGGGTGCGCGGCTGATGCCCCACACAGAGGAGATGCCCAAGTGCCTAGTGGACGGATTGGGCGGAAAGAGAATCCTTGATTGGATTCTGGAAGCGCTGCACGGCGCAAGCCTCGACGACATCGTCTTCGTGGGTGGCTATCAGATCGAGAGTGTTCGCGACGCATTTTCCCAACTCGAGTTTGTCGAAAACTGTAAATGGGCCTCGAACAATGTGTTGCAGTCCTTGTTCTGTGCAGAGGATTTTTTCGAGGACGGCTTCATCGTGTCGTACGCTGACATTGTCTACCGGACAAATGTCGTTCAGCGGCTCGTGGAATCGGATGCCGATGTAGCCATCGTCGTGGACCGTGACTGGCGAAGGCGGTACGTGGGCCGCGACGGACATCCAGAATCAGAGGCCGAAAAGGTCGTATCGGATGGCGATGTTGTCCAACGGGTCGGAAAATACCTTCCGATAGAAGGCGCCGACGGCGAATTCACCGGTTTGGCGCGATTTTCTGGCCCGGCCGTACGCGCAATGAAAGCCTACTATCAGGCAGCGCTGGAAAAGGGTGAAGAACAACCGTTTGGTCACGCATCCTCTCTGCGTGCCGCTTTCTTGCCGGAGATCATCGAGAAATTGATCGACGGTGGCACAGTCGTGCAAGCCGTAGATACGTGGGGCGACTGGGTCGAGATTGATACCCCGCAAGATCTGGCGTTTGCCCGCGAATTGTTGGCCGACGGAGTTGGTGATTCACTCACGCGAGCGTTCTGGGCCATTCGCGCGAAGCACTACGAGGAGTTGGAATGGGCGCGTCGGGACGATTACCTGGGCAGTGTACTGGCTGCCGCCGAGTTACACGAACACGACGAGGTGCTGGATGTCGGTACGGGAACCGGAATCGTTGCCCACGCCATCGCTCCTCATGTGGCCCGGGTCGTGGGCATAGATATCTCTCCAGACATGCTGGTGTGGGCCATGGAACAACGAGTTTCCACCGAGGTCTTTGAGGAAGGGGACGTTCGAAATCTCAGCTATCCGTCAGCGCATTTCGACAAGGTTGTTGGCCGGATGGTTTTCCATCACGTGTTGCCCGATCCCATGATCGGCGTCCGTGAATGTTACCGTGTCCTCAAACCGGGAGGGTTGCTGGTAGTTTCAGAAGGAACACCACCCGATCCATCGCTGCGAGAGTGGTACACCCGTATGTTTGCACTGAAGGAAGAGCGATTGACCTTCTTCGAGTCGGACATATTGGAATTATTGGTCATGGCAGGGTTTCAAGTGCATAACGTGGTGCGCCATGTCGCGCCGCAAGTGAGCATTGGCAATTGGCTGCGATCGAGTGGTTTGCCACGTGAAGCACAGGATGAGATCTACCAAATGCACCTCGACCTCGACGAGGCCGGTAAGACGATCTACAACATGACGATTTCAGACACCGACATTCTGTGTGATTTCACCTTTGTAAGTGCCGTGGGGCGTCGGCCGTTGAAGGGGTGACGCGCCGAGAATGAAGGGCCACAGGTTTGCATTCGTCACGGAGATGCCCGGGAATCGCGTGACGCGCGAACAGCTGAACATGATAGCCTGCCGCTACGCGTGGGCAGCTGACCTCGTGGACGGCTTGGATGTGCTCGAGGTGGCGTGTGGGCCGGGCCTCGGCCTAGGTCACCTCGCGTCCAGAGCGAGGCGTGTCATCGGAGGCGACCTCGACGCGGACTGTGTCCGGATGTTGGCGAGCCACTACCGGGGTCGACTGGCGGTGAGCCGCTTCAATGCGCAGGACCTTCCTTATGCGGCCAACCGATTCGACGCGGTTATCATGTTCGAGGCGGTTTACTACCTACAGGACATAGACCTGTTCGTCACAGAATGTCGCCGGGTGTTGCGTCCCGGGGGAATGTTGCTCCTCACGCTTCCCAATCGGGACTGGCCCGGGTTCAGCAAGAGCCCGCACAGCCACCGCTATTTGTCACCTGCCGAATGGGCGGAACTGGGGCGGCGACACGGTTTCACGGTGCAACTGTACGGGACATACCCGCAACGTGAAGTCACGCTGCGCCAACGTATATTGGGCGCGATTCGCAAAGCCACGACGGCGTTGCACCTCGTACCGACCGGTCGCGCGCGCACCGAAGCGATCCGTCGTGTGCTCAAGAAGTTGGTGTATGGAAACCTCGAGGTGTTGCCCCAGGAAGTGGGTCCGGAGATGGCAAACGGGTGTGGACACGCGATGCTTCCTATGGACAAGATTGATCGTCTGCACCGTGTGTTCTTCGTGATAGCACATCGCGATCCACTGGGCTGAGTTCCGAATCGATCAGAGTGAGCGGACCAGTTCGCGCAAGGTGCTCGCATCGAGGCGGTTTACGGTCCGCATATGATCTTGCGAACCGACGCCGATAGGAAACGTGGCAGGAAGTCCGAACCTGCGAAATGTCGTTGACACCCCCGCTTCAAAGAGCACTTCGGCGACGGCACCGCCAAGTCCCCCGAGTATCGTGTGCTCTTCACATGTGATGACGGCAGAAAAGCGAGACGCGAGTTTGCATATGGCGTCGCCATCGAGCGGTTTCAGCGTGTGCACGCTCACGACCGCGGCGTCAATCCCGTCGGCCTCGAGTAACTCCGCTGCTTGCAACCCGACAGGCAACATCCCTCCGATCGTGAGGAGGAGGATGTCGTTGCCGCTGCGCGCCTGGGTCGGTTGTCCCAGCTTGACCTCGACGGAGGCGTCGTGTTGTAGCGGTTCGCCTGCCCGGCCGAGTCGAAGGTAGACCGGTCCGTTCTTCTCCAGAATCTGAGGTACGAGTTGCGCCACTTCTACCGGATCGCCCGGAGCGACCACGGTCATACCGGGCAGGGATCGCAAGATGGCGAGGTCTTCGGTAGCGAAGTGGGAAAATCCTAGCGCGCCGTACGCCATCCCCCCGCCCACGGTGACGATTTTGACGTTGGCGTCGTGATAACACACGTCGTTGCGGACTTGCTCGAGACAACGTAGGGTAGGGAAGTTGCCAATACTGTATGTGCACACGATATGTCCGCTCAGGGCGAGACCCGCGGCCACGCCGGTGAGATTCTGTTCTGCCACGCCGACATTGTAAAACTGCCGTGGACATTCGGCGCGAAACTCATCGAGAACCTTGAAGCCCAAATCGCCGGTCATGAGAATGACGCGGGGGTCATCACGTGCGATCTCGAGAAGTGTACGGATGAACGTATCCCTCACTGACGCTCCAGTTCTTCGAGGGCACGATCGTACTCCTCATCTTTGGGCGAGCGGTAGTGCCACAGCAGATCGTCCTCCATGAACGAAACCCCTTTTCCTTTTACTGTATGGGCAATCAAGCAACGTGGTTGCTCGTTGGAAGGCCAGGATTCTGGATCCAGGGATTGCATGAGTGCGTTCACGTCGTGCCCGTCGATCTCGCGAGTGAGCCATCCGAACGCTTCCCATTTCTGAGCGAACGGTTCGAGCGGGAGCACTTCATCCACGCGGCCGAGGGACTGGATCTTGTTGTAATCGACGATCACCGTCAGGTGGCTCAATTTCCACGCCGGCGCGAGCAGCGCCGCTTCCCACGTTGACCCTTCGTCGCATTCGCCGTCACTCAGGAGGGCAAACACACTCCACGGCGCATCCAATCGCTTGGCACCCGTGGCGAAACCCACCGCCATCGCCAGTCCGTGGCCGAGGGCCCCGGTGGAAACCTCGACCCCTGGCACGTCCTTGTGGGTAACGTGTCCGGCCAAGTCACCCTCGTCGACATAAAACCGCTCGAGTCGCTCGAGCGGAAAGAAGCCACGCAGCGCCAGGGTGGCGTACAATCCGGCGGCGGCGTGTCCTTTACTCATGACAAAGCGGTCTCGGCAGTCCCAGGTGGGGTCGTTGGGCCGAACGTTCATCACCCCGCCGTAGAGACACGCAAGTATTTCCGCCGACGAGAAAACCGAACCGATGTGCGACGCACTACTGCGCGAGATCATGCGCAAAGAAGCGATCCGGATCTCTTTGGCGAGCCGACGCAACTCGTCTGAACGAAGGGATTCTGACATGTTTTTTAGCGCTGGTTTTCTGCGGTGCGGTCCATCCATGAGCCGCGCAAAGGTTCGTAATCTATGAGGACGGTGCCGTATTTGGAACTCGGGAGCGAACGACCTCGGTCGCGCCGGGCGGTGGTGCAGCCTCGAGGGGATCCCTTCGGCGAGCCACCGCAACGAGAACCCCATCAGCGCCAGTCTCGTCGAGCAAAGCAGCGATCGCTTGCAGGGCCCGCCGGCGAGACACGGCATTGACGAGGGTAATCACAATCAGGCGCAAATCCAGTAGCGTATTGCGGCAGGAAAAGTAATGCAGACCGAGACGACTCTTCCATGGGCGAATAAGCTGGTTGTATCGCAGGTCCGGGTCGCTTGCCCCTTCGAGGATGGTCCCTTCATCAGCAAAGACGACCGACGCGAAATCTGTAATCCCGGGTCGCACCTCGAGTAGCTGCCGCTCTGCGTCTGTGTACAAGCGTACGTCGCTCTCCACTTGTGGTCGCGGCCCAACCAAGCTCATGTCGCCGATGAGCACGTTCCATAGCTGCGAAAGTTCGTCGAGCTTGAATCTCCGGATGATGCGTCCGATGCGAGTGATTCGAGGATCGCCACTTGCTGTGGAGTCGACCCCCGACCGATCGGCGTGCACAACCATGGAACGCAGCTTGATCATCTGAAAGAGCTTGCCCGATCGCCCGACTCGTGGTGCAATGTAGAAAGGTGAATGTCTGTCTTGGGCCCACACGAGGAGGCATACCAAAGCAAAAACCGGCGACAACAAGAGAAGCCCCGTCGCGCTGAACACGAAGTCCAAGGCTCGCTTCAACAGCGACTCCGGTGTGCCACGGAAGGAGCGCTAGGTGTAGAACGCGGCGATCTGTTCACAAACGTAGTCGACCTCCTCGTCCGTGAGGGAGGTGTTCATTGGGAGCATAAGAGAACGTTTCATGATCCCCTCGGTAATCGGTAGGGATTGCTTGAAGCCCAGAGCCGGGAATTCGTGGACAGCTTTTCCACCCCACTGAAGCAAAGTTCCAATCCCGCGATCCTCCAGAAAATCACGCAGTTGGTCGCGTTTGTCCGCTTCGATCTCGTAGTTCTGGAACACATCGAAGTGGAGAGCGCCGCGCGATTCGTCGGGTGGTGGCGGCAGGATCAACTCGGCGATACCTTCGAGCCGTTCATGATACCGGCTCGCGAACCGCCTTCGGGTTGCGATGGTCTCTTCGATTCGTCGCATCTTCGGTAACAAGACCGCTGCTTGAAGGTTGTCGAGTCGAGAGTTTCGCCCCCATCGCACGACGTCCCCACTCTCGCAACTCCGTCCGAGGTCCCGCAGCTCGCGAATCTGCATCGCAACGTCCCTGTCATTAGTGACCACCGCCCCTCCGTCACCAAGCCCACCGAGAGTCTTAGCCGGATAAAAGGAGAAAACGCCGGCCACTCCGAACGTGCCGGCCATTCGGCCGTCGAACCGCGACCCGAGCCCTTGTGCGCTATCCTCCACGATATGGATCCCGTGTCGCCCGGCTATCGCGGAAATCCGGCGCATGTCGGCCGTGCGCCCATTGAGTTGCGTCGGCATGATGGCCTTCGTCCGAGCATTGATGCGAGGCTCGATGTCCTCGGGGTCGATGAGGTGATCGCATCCGATCTCCACAAACACCGGCTCGGCCCCCACAGTCACGATCGCCGACGCGCTGGCGACGAAGGTATGAGACGGTAGTAACACCTGGTCTCCCGGGCCGACCCCAGCCACCCGTAGATTGATCTCCAAACCGTCGGTGGCGTTGCCGACGCCCACGGCGTGCGCGACTCCGCAATATTCGGCCAGTCGCTCTTCGAATTCCCCCAGTTCTTTCTGCATGATGTACGAGCCGGAAGACGCGGCCCGCAACAATGCGTCTTCAATCTCCTGGCGATGCTCGTTGTAAACGTGTGGATACCGAAAGAACGGGACTTGCATTCTCTTCCTTTAAATATCTGCTAAATGCGTTTCATCGGATCGAGTGCAGTACGACGGAAACTGGGGCGAGTCGGGTGGTTCGTGCCGCGGGATAAGATATGGCATCCCGCCAACGAGAGGTACCTTGGGATCTGAGCCAGGGAGGCAGATCGGCGTGGGCGCTGCTAACTATCGCACCGCTATGATAATCACGGTCGCGACCGACGCCAAGATGCCGGTTATGCCGCTGATCAGGCTTACCCAGTCCACGCCCAGGTCGTCCGGGTCCTTCTCCGGAACTACAACAACAGCGCCGGGCTCCGGACGACTGCCCTTCTCGATCAATCCGTTGGGTTGCTGGACAAACTTGCCGCCCTTGTCGGCCTGCCGGCTGAATCCACCCGCAGCGTCAATGTAATAACCGATGCCTCGGCCCTGCACGAAGGTCACACTCGCCGGGGAGTTGACGGCGCCTTCCACACGGATTGTTGGGATGTATTGCGGAATGTGAATGGAATCTTCGGCGGCGAGTATGATGTTGTCTACGTGGTCCGAATTTCTCAACACCTCGGGGAGGTTGATCCCTATTCGTCCGGCGTTTCCCTCGGTGCGGAAAAAGCGGATTCCATTGGGGTAGGCCTGCTGTCGCAGGCCCCCCGCGCGGCTGATGAGGGTCAGCAATCGATCCTCTCTCGTCAGCAGCGTGTACGGACCAGGAAACCTCACCTCGCCCGTAATCTTGACATTGCGCTGCATCTCAAACCCGGGCTGGTGACGGATGAACACGTTGTCATACGGATTCAAGAAAACCTCGGGTGCCCTCGAGGAACCCACGGGCCGCCGAACGTAACCTCCGTCCTCCAGCACGTAAGACGAGTCGAGGGTTACGGTGAGTACCACAGCCAGCGAATCCTCGCCGTTGTCGCCCACATCCAGATCGGTGCGAATTCGGGATAATCCCGCCTCCAATAGATAGGCGCTTTCGAGAACCCCACCCGCCAGCAGGACGGCGTCTCTCAGCGTCATCGAATCGGAGAAAGTCACGATCCCAGGACTCTGGACCGCCCCCTGAACTACCACAATCCGCTCGGGCCGGAATTGGGCCCGGGAAAAGACCGTGACCGCATCGAACTCCAGGAGCAACGGGTTGTCTCTTGGCCCGTTGCCGGTTGCCGGAAGCGCGACTCCGAGCATCACCGTGCTCGAGTCGGGCAGCATTCGCACGATCTGCGCTCGTCCTTGGTAGGTTCCGGGGCGGAGACCGCCAGCCGCCAGCACCAGGTCCCCAAAGCGCATTCCCGGCTCCAACTGGTACGTTCCGGGTTGCCAGATGCTTCCATCGATAGAAACGGCGTTGCGACGAATGTTTTCGATGCGAAAAACGGTAAGGCTGTCACCATCGGACATCCGGACGTCCTCTCCATCGTCCGACAGTGCATCACCAAGCCCTACGGTCATCACGGTGCGGTTGCGGCCCGACCTGGAGCGTTCGTCGGGTGGCACGATTCGATCGATCGTGGCCGTTTCCACTGACGCTTCGGCCGTTAACCCGCCGGCAATCCCAACGAGTTCTCGCAGACCTTCCTCGGGTTTCAACTCGTAGATCCCCGGGCGCTTTATCTCGCCGGCAACTCGGACCCGCGGCCCTCGAATCGGAACAAACACGACATCGCCCGTTGCCAAGCGCACGTTTGTCGGCGTCTGTCCGCGAGTCAAGTAATCGTAGAGATCTACCGACGCGATCAGTCTGTTGCCTCTGCGCACCTCAATCGTCCGAAAGTTCGCACGCTCGGTGAGCCCACCGGCCTCGTAGATGGCGCTGAGCACGCCGCCGGTTGCCGCGAGCTGGTAGGACCCCGGACGATTGACGTCCCCGGACACCCGAATGGTGTTCACCCGCACGTTGCTGACCGTGATATCGAAACGGGTGCGTGGGTTGTCTCCTCTGGTGACGCCCGAATATACCGCGGCAAGCCGATCGTAGAGGATCTCGCGCAACTGCCCCAAGCTCAGACTGTTCACGCTGACCCGGCCGACGTCGGGAACCACGATGAAACCGCCGCGTGTCACCGGCAGCTGATGCGCCGCTTGCACGCCGCCCGTCAGGAAAAGCACGAGTTCGTCTCCGGGACCGAGGATGTACGAGTCGTCGACCGGCCCCGAGATGACAGGTTGGAACTGCGTCGTTGGCTGACGGAATACCTCGAGTCCAAAGAGTTCCAGGCCTCGTCGAATACTGGCGAGCGAGTCGGTAACCAATATCGAGTCGAGACGGAGGGAATCCGCCAACAGCCGGAGCGCCAACGTATCCCCACTGAAAAGGAGGGAATCCCGCGCCGTGAATGCGGCAATTCCGAGGCTCGAGATGACGTTGACCATCTCCAGCGTTGGGTCGGGAGGGATCAGCGAGTCCTGGGTCAAGTACGCGTCCAGCAGACCGGACGAGTATCCTGCGGCCCGCAGACGGGCCCGGATCTGATCCTGGCTGAGGCCCGATTGTAGGAGTTGTTGGCGCAGCCGCTCGCCGAGGGCGGGGTCTTGCTGCGCCATTTGCATTGCCTGTTCCGCGGTGACGCCGGGGGGCAACCGCTGTTGCGTGGCTTCAACAGAGCCCGGGCCAACGAGCGTGAGCGCCACCAACGTGACCGTTCCTAGCCTACGAAGTCGAACCATCGTGCTCTTCGGGATTGCAGGGTTGCAGAAAAACAGCCGTCGAGAGGCGGTTTGCGGGCCTACCAACATAAAGTACTTTGTAGGACAAAGCAATTACGAGCCGGTCCGACAAGGTCGTGGTGGTGCCGTAACCTGTGCGGTAAGTTACTGTAGGTCAAGGGCTTGAGTGCCTTCTAGAGGATCTCGTACGGAACGATGCCGCCGTGAAAGTTACGAACACTAACGCCAGATTGCCTCCGGTACACACAGTCGTCGAGGCATTGGCGTTGCGTGGCTGGGCTCGGTGCGTCCTGGGGCACCGAGCGGCCCCGGCACCGGATGCATCGACAGCGAGTCTCGGCCTGTTCGTCGAGGCGGAGCGGTGTTTCCTGCGGTTGACCCAAAGGCTCACGTCGTCGGATGTCGTGATCCCAACAGCTTTGGAAAAACGTCTGTTGGCTCAGGCCGCGGCGGAGGGGATTCGCGTTCGCTCGGCGAAACGTCAACTCGAGCGAATTGCAGACATCGTCAGCAAGCGAGATTGGCCGGTCGTCGTCTTAAAGGGTGGGGTCTCGGTGCTCGCCCCTGAGCAGGCGGTGGACATGGTCGACCTCGATCTGCTGGCTCCCCCGGCGGCGGCCCGCGAACTGGCGGCGGAGCTTGATCGGGTTGGATACGGGGCGAGTGGGGCAGGAACGTCCCGGCACCTCGCCACGCGTTCGATTGGGGCGGAGCTTCCCATCGACATCCACGTCACGTTGAATCGCAACGGGAAACCGCTCCCGGAGGATATCTGGCAACGGCTGCGGCCTGTGGCGTCGATGGGTGGGCTACACATCCTTTCGGCGCCGGATCATCTGTGGCATCTGTTGGATCACGTCGTGAACGATCATCCGGAGCGAATGGGGAGCACCCGCGAGCTGTTGCTGCTGAAGGGTGCCGTCGCCCAATGCTCAGATACCGAGTGGCGCGGAATCCTAGCACGCATTGCGGCGCATCCCAAACGAAGGGTCCTTACGTGTCTCTTGGAGGCCACCCGTGGAGAGTCCGATGGCTCGAGCTGGTCGTCGGTCGACCGGGCGTCGGCCGTGGCCTACGCGGCTCGGCTCTTCTTGTAAGGATGCGCGGCTCCCGGAGGTCCTCCTGGGTCAAATGTATCGCTGGCTCTTCGACGTGCTGTTGGGTGGGCAGGCGGTCTCGAACATGTGGGAATTGGTGTGGGCGAACCATCTCGGACTCTCGACGATTGGCCCCGTGGCGGCTGTGGAACGGCGGATGCCACGGGTGGGCCGGGGGGTGCGGGTAGGGGTCCGGGCGGTGGGGGTTGGTGCCGCGGTTACGGCCGCCCTCCCGTTTCTGGTGCGGGTTCTCCGAATTGTGCGGGATGTTGAGCGTCGTCTGGCGGGGGAAGACTGAACCATTGTTGACGATGTCGTCGCTATATTCCCGTTGCGCCAGATGACCGAGGGCAGTACTCCCGCATGATCGAAATTCAACCACCCGTCGAACGAGCCATTCTCGTGTCCGCCCCGGTCCGGGGTTCCTATCACGAAGTGCATGCGCAAGAACATCTCGAAGAACTTCAACGATTGGCGGACACGGCCGGTGCCACGGTCGGCGGGCAGATGATCCAACGGATCAAAAAGGTCTCGCCCAAATTGCTGATCGGGTCCGGCAAATTGGAGGAATTGGCAGAATTGGTCGTCGCGCACGACGCCACCCTTGTGATCTTCGATGAAGAGCTTTCGCCGGTGCAGGGAAAGAACCTCGAGGACACCCTCCAAATCCGGGTCATGGATCGCGCAGAGCTGATTCTCGACATCTTTGCCACACGGGCACGCTCGAACGAGTCCAAGATGCAGGTGGAGTTGGCCCAAATGGAGTATTTGCTTCCGAGATTGGCACGGATGTGGACCCACCTGTCGCGTATCCGAGGAGGCATTGGGCTTCGGGGCCCCGGCGAGACTCAAATCGAAACTGATAGGCGTCTCATTCGTCGCAAGATCGGCCAGTTGAAGAAAAGGCTCGCGGATGTGTCCAGGCATCGCGAAGTGTTGCGCAGCGGACACGAACGTCGTGGGGTGCTCAGTGCGGCCTTGGTTGGCTATACCAATGCAGGGAAGTCGAGTCTGCTTCGCGCGTTGTCCGGTGCCGATGTGTTGGTGGAGGATCGGTTGTTTGCCACGCTCGATACCGTGGCCCGTGAAGTGTTTGTGCCGCCTAACGGCAAGATACGCTTGACCGATACGGTTGGGTTTATTCGTAAGCTGCCGCACGATCTCGTGGCGAGTTTCAAGGCCACTCTTGAAGAAGCCTCACACGCGGACGTCATACTCCACGTGATAGACGCGTCGCACCGGGATTGGGAAGAGCAGGTGGACGTTGTCGACAACACGCTCGCCGAGCTCGATCTGCGCGGGCGCCGAGTGGTTCACGTGTTCAACAAGATGGACCGCATGCTGGATGCAGAAGCCATGCGCATCAGGGCAGCGCGTTACGAGGATACGGTTTTTGTATCGGCTCAGGACCCTGACCTCGAAGAACTGAAAGCAAAGTTCCAGGATCTGGTGAAGGAGCACAGGTCGGGAAAGCGGCGAGAGATTAGCGCTTAGGTTCGGTTGGCTAACCGTCGACCGCTTGTGCGAACACGGTTCTTGTTTCTTCAGCAAACCGCAAAGAAGAGAATTTTTCCTCGGCCCGCCGTCTTCCGCTGCTGCCTATCTGTGTGAGATCTCCAGGGTCGAGACGCAACGCCCCGCGCATCGCGGCGGCCAGGGCCAACGGGTCTCTTGGCTCCACCAACCACCCACCATCTTGGTCCGCACCTAGGATCTCTCGCGGCCCGCCCTCGTCAGCAGCGATGACTGGCACACCACACGCCATCGACTCCACGATGACCTTGCCAAACGCCTCCGGTCGCAATGAATAGTGCACCGTGAAGTCGAACTCGGGATACACCAGCTCGATCTCTTCCTGAAACGGCAACAGATGCACCCGGGGTAGGGTGGGGTGGCCCTCCTCCCTCCTCCCTCCTCCCTCCTCCCTCGTCACCATGTGCTCCAACTCCACACCATACTTCCTCTCCGCCACCGTGTCGTAAATCGCCCCGCCCACGAACACCAAATCGACGTTTGGAAAATCGTTCTCGATCATGCCGAAGGCTTCCGCCACTTCGAATTGGCCCTTCCACCGTGCGAGAACGGCGGGCATACCGATGAGGCGGCGTTTGTGGGGTATACCGAGCTTGTCATGGACCCACTTTGTCGCGGGTCGCGGAGCGAATCCATTCAGATCGACACCGTTATGAACAACCGTGATTCGCTCGGGCGGCACGGTGGTGAGGGTACGCCAGGCGTCGGCCACGGAGATGCTGTTGGCGATCATGCCCGTCGGACCGCGGTTTGCGATGAACCGCCACAGGGGACCGATAGACGCGGGCGGAAGCTCGTGGAGGTGCCATACGACGGGTTTCAGACCGGCCATCGCCGCGGCCAAATGCGGTTTGTAGCTGATCGTATACACTAAGTCTGCGGTGGAAACAAACTCGTGGCTCTTCAGGCGTTTCGACCAACGGTGAAGCCCAAGCAGGGCAGGTGCAGCGGTCCACAGGTGCCCCTTTTGCTGCGAGGCCCTCAGTAGGTATTTGGGTGCGTCAACGACCTCGGCGGGCACCCCATGCTTGCTGAGCGCCTTGATGAGCGGACCGTCAATCGGTACCAAGACCCGGAGGGCTAGGCCAAGTTCGTCGGCGTGTGTTGCGAGGTCGAGCAGTACCCGCTCGGTGCCACCCAACTGGCCGGATGCCCCGATGGCCGTAACGCGCAACTCAGGCGCCATGATCCACCAATTCGCAATACAGCGCGGCAGTCTCCCGCGCCGTTTCCGTCCACCGGAACTTGCGTGCTTGTTCGACACCTCTTCTCACGAGTTCTTCCCGCTTTCTCTCATTGGTGACGATTTCCGACCAGCGCATTCACGTAGGGCTCGACCTCACTCCCGCCTACGATGATCGCCATGTCGCCTGAAACAAGTGTTAGTCCGCCAGCCCCGGAGTCACCACGGGCAACTCCGACACCAGGGCTTCGAGCACGGGAAGACCGAGGCCCTCATGAATCGGTTGCTGTACCCAGGTGCGGCTCCGTCAAGGGTCGCTCGGCTTTTGGCCCACCACTAACAGATTATCCGAACACGCACGGGGGAACAGCCGTGACATCACTCGGGGATAGTGCCGTCCCGTGAACACGATCCGTCCCTGCCGACTGTAGTTGGTACCGATATTGGCCAGACCGCATTCTGTGGCAATACGCACCAGATCGATCTCTAACAGTGCGGTGATGTGTGCCGGATAGCTGCCGTCCTGAAAATGGGAGAACTTCCCCTTGGTCATCACCGTGAGCAGGCTCAACAGGCTGAGTTGATTCGGCGTCGTGACCACTACCCAGCCTCCCGGCTTGGCGAGGCGCACCAGCTCCCGTACGAACGCCCGGGGGTTTTCCAGGTGCTCGATCGTCTCCACGGCAACGACCGCGTCCGCGGTTGCGTCGGCAACCGGTACGGGGCCCCCGTCCAAGTCGGCTGTTACGAAGGTCCCGTTCGGCGGAAAGTCGTCGTACCTGACAACGTCCACACCGATGTATTCAGAGAAACGGCCCTCGAGGTACTGCCAGGCCGCGCCGTGACCGCATCCGACGTCGATGAGACGCTCGCCTCCGACGTCACGGCTGTGAAGCGCTTTGGCGACCATCTTGTAAATGGCCCTATCGCTGCGGCCCGCGCTGGCCAGCGCTCGCTCCTCGACAGACGGTGCGTCAGACATGGCGTCCTGGCTCTGTGAGGGTCTTCCCAAAGGCGATACGCTCGGTGACTAGCGCGATCTTCACCTGTGACCTGCCAAGGTTCGCTCGTACAGCATCTCGAGTCGAGCGGCTGCGGCCTGCGGGGTTGGGATCGGCGCGGTGCGAGCCGCGCGTGCTAGGCTTTCAAGCAATTGCGAGTCGGTCGCGACGCGTACTAGGGCATCGGCCAGTGCCACAGGGTCGTCCGGTTGCACGAGAAGGCCGGTGCTGTAGTGCTCGATCTGCTCTCGCACCCCCCCGGCGTTGCTCGCGACTACCGCGCGCCCATGCACCAGCCCCTCCGCCACGACGAGGCCGAACGGCTCGGGCTTGCGGCTTGTGTGGAGGACGATGTCGGCACTGGCGTACACGGAGGTCATGTTTTCTTTGAAACCGACGAATCGAATACGGTCGGCGACCCCAATGTCGGTGGCCAGTTGTTCCAGTTCTTTGCGGTAGGTCTGTTCCAGCCCGAACAGTGCGTCGCCCACGATGGCCAAACGCAGGTTCGGGGCCCGCTGGGCCGCCGCACCCATCGCCCGAACGGCCACATCCTGTCCTTTCCATCGCTGCAAGCGACCGGCTAGCACGGCAAGAACATGCCGATCGTCGGCGCCGAGTTCGGCGCGGAGCGTGGGGGATCGCTCAACGGATTCGGGTCGTGGCACGGGGAGGTGCACCACCTCGATCGGAAACCGTCGTAGATTCATGCGCCGCTGTAGTTTCGCAACAAAGTGGGAATTAGTGATGATGAGATCCGCGCGGCTGAGTGCGGCGTACCAGTCCACGAGGTCGAACGGGTTCGGGCGATTCTGTTGAAACCAGACGACTCGTGCTCCCGCCTTGCTGGCGGCCGCTCCACCTAGCAGGTTGCGGAAAAAGTCGGGTAATGGACGATAGCATCGCGAGCCGGAAGTTCTTATCGTAGAGGGACCTCGATGGGAGTGCCACGATGCGCGGGAACAAGACGAATCAGTCGGCGCTGTTCAGCTATATCAGTGCGGAGGATCGGGTGCCCTCCGACCATCCGTTGCGCGCCCTGCGGGCGCTGGTGGACCCGGTGTTAGCCCGGCTCTCGCCGCAGTTGGACCGGCTGTACGCGCGGCGGGGCCGGCCGTCGATTCCCCCGGAACATTTGTTACGCGCGTTATTGCTGCAGGTGGTGTATACGATCCGGAGCGAGCGGCAGCTGATGGAGCAGCTCGATTACAACATCCTGTACCGATGGTTTGTGGGGTTGAATCTGGACGACGCGGTGTGGGTGCCGACGGTCTTTACGAAGAATCGGACGCGGCTGGTCGAGGGGGGCATCGCGGATGCGTTTCTGGCCGAAGTGTTACAGGAGGCGGAGCGGCGGGCGTTGTTGTCGAATGAGCATTTCACCGTCGACGGGACCTTGCTGGACGCGTGGGCGAGTCAGAAGAGTTTTCAGCCGAAGGCCGGCACCCGCCCGCCAACGGACGATGATCCGGGGAATCCGAGCGTGACGTTTCGCCAGGAGAAACGGACGAATGCGACGCATGCGTCGCGGACGGACCCGGAGGCGCGGTTGACGCGGAAGAGTGGGGGGCAAGGCGCGCAATTGGCGTACTTGGCGAGTGTGTTGATGGATAATCGGCACGGGCTCGTGGTGGCGACCGACGTGACGCAGCCCGGCTACGAGGCGGAGTGTGCGAGTGCGCTGGCGATGGTGGGGAGCTTACCGCCGACGGCCCGGCGTCGGACGTTGGGGGCGGACAAGGGTTATGATCGGTGCGGGTTTGTCGACACGCTGCGGGCGTTGGGCTGGACGCCCCACGTCACGCCGAACGTGCACCGCACGCGGTTGCGGAGCGCGGTGGATGGCCGGACGACGCGCCATCCCAGCTATGCGATCAGTCAACGGCAGCGCAAAAAAGTGGAAGAGATCTACGGGTGGGGCAAGACGATTGGGTTGTTACGCAAACTCCGACATCGCGGGACCCCGCGGGTCGGGTGGGTGTTTACGTTTACGGCCGCGGTCTACAATCTGATGCGGATACGCACCCTGACCCTGGCCGGAGGCAGCCCCTGATGGGGCAGTGTGGGCCGCATTCGTCACGCCGACCGCACCGCGGGGGCGGTAATAGGGGACCGCACGCTGGTACACCGTCGTGTTACCCGGACAAACGCGGCTCACCATGAATTTTTCCGCAACCTGCTAGAGCGTGGGTCCACGACATGACACTGTGCTGCAGGTCGATCTCGTGATGGCCCAGGCGCTCGGTGATCCACGAACGACCCTGTTGGAGTTCGGTGGGACGGCTGAGCCGCGGCAATAGCGGCGCCACGTCGGTCACCACATCGAGCGCACGGACGCGGTCGGCGGCAGGTCCGTCTTCCATGAACAAGGCAAAGGGCGTGACCTTGGTGCGATCGTGCCCCGCGATGAAACGAATGGTTGCGATCTCCGCGCCACCCACGTCTCCACGTGGAAAGAGATATGCGACGCGCATCATGAGTCGAATACATCGAGCTTGGGCGATCGAATCGGAACTGACGAGAAGTGATCGTATGCGGAAGGTGAGCGGGCGATGATCGCGGTAGCCTCCGGATTAGATTGTGTTATCGTTGCGTTCAGCCTGCGTGGTGCAGCATGCCGGTAGGTCCCGGCGCGCGCCTCGGTCCGCTAGTCTTCAATGGAATGCACGCCACGCCATGACCTCCGTCGCCATCCTTTCCCCTGGCTATCCTGACTCCGCTGGCGGTGTGACCGCTCATACGCGCAGACTGGTTCGCAATTGGTCCGATAGTGGGCACGAGATAGTCGTACTAGGCGATCCCACGCAAGGTGTGGAGTCCACGGCCGATCACTTGTTGCAGACCGGTGCAAAACTCTTGCTGGTACAATATGTCCCGTTTTTGTATGGGCGGCGAGGCCTGTCCCGCTTTCCAGAGCGGTTGATCCGCTTGGTATCGAACGCGGGGGTCAGCGTAACGATATTCGTGCATGAGGCGTGGGTGCCGCCGACACGGCTGCCATGGGTCGTGTTGTCTCCGCTGCAGCGCCGCCAGCTGCGGCGAATACTCCGCCTGACACGCGCCGTGGTCACGCCGGTCCCGTGCTGGAAGGAACAGCTCCGAACAGACACGAAAATCTTATATGTGGGAAGCACGCTGGATGATTCCATCCCGGACCGCTCGCACGAGAATCAGCTCACAGCGCCGGTAGTGTTCTCGCCTTTCGCGGCAGGACTCCAGTGGGATTGGATCGTCAAAGCCACCACGAAGATTGCTGCGAACCCGCCCCTCATCATCATCGGCGCCAATGCACAGCAAGTCAGGAAGCACCACTCTGTGGGAAGATGGTTCAGCGCCGATTGGCAATGTTTGGGACATCTTCATGCCGGCGATGTTCTGGATAACCTCGCGCGCGCCCCGCTCGTGCTGGCGCCGTTTGATGACGGCGTAACCGGGAGACGAACGTCATTGTTCGCCACGGCCAGTACCGGCGCCAGGATTCTGTGCTCCCACGGACATCTACACGACGAGTTCTTCACCTCCAGTCCGCTGCACATCGCTAAGACGAGAGAAGAATTCGTCAACCAAGCCGTGCGCCTGTGGACGACGCCGGATCAGGATCACGACAGGATGCGGCGGATCGATTGGTACAGAGAAACGTTGGATCCGGTGCGTTTGGACGCTCAGTTGTTGGAGGTGGTGTGTAGCTAGGGAGGAGGGAGGAGGGAGGAGGCCGCACCCTTCCACCCCTCCGTCCCCCAGTTTCGTCAGGCATTTCGACCGGCCAGCTCACGGTACACATCTGCTGTCTTCCGGGCCGTCTCCGTCCAACGGAACTTCCGAGCCTGTTCGACGCCTTTCCGCACGAGTTCTTTCCGTTTGTCTTCATTTGTTGCGATCTGGGCGAGCGCCTGCACGTACGGTTCGACCTCACGCCCGCCCACGATGATCGCCGCGTCGCCCGAAACGTGCGTGAGACCGCCGGCCCCGGAGTTCACCACGGGCAACTCTGACGCCATGGCTTCGAGCACCGGAAAACCGAAACCCTCGTAGTGAGACGGAAACAGGAGTACGTCGGCGGCGCGGTATGCCAATCGGAGGTCGGATTCCTCCGTAGCACCAACCGCGGTCATCGACTCCTGTAAGTGACGTGTTTCGATGTCTCCGTGTTGTTGCCGAGTGAACGTGCCACCGACTTGAAGCAGCCAGGCTTCGATTCCCGCTTTGCGAAGGCCGTCCACGGCGGCGATCACCGCGCCGATGTTCTTGCGTGGGCCGACGCTGCCGACGTGTAATACGACGAACGCCGCTTCCGGAATGCCGAAGCGACGTCGCATCTCTCCGCGATCCTGTGACGGCGGCTTGAGAAAAGCCTCGTCGACCCCATAGGGAATGACGTGGATGCCCTCGTCTCGATCGAGCCACTCGGCGAGTTCGGATCGCATCCACTCGGTCGAGACGATCCAACCGGTGGCGTCGCGGAGTCGAGCCAATACCCATTCCAACAACCGATTCCGAATATTGTGTCGGAAGCCCACGGACTTGCGTTGAATCGTGAGAACGGGAAGCAGATCGTGAACCGTAACGAGAGACGGCATGTCTCTCTGCGCGCCGAGTATGTGTGCGTACGAGTGATCGAGCACGTGGATGAGGTCCCGCCGACGTCGCTTCACACGCCGCGGGTACGACCAATACCGTGACCAGTAACGACGCAGTTCATTGGCGCCCGCATCCGATCCCAACCCCACTCCCTTGGGCAATCGGTCGCCGTAGGCTTTCTCTTGGGTGCCGGCAGTGAGTCGGTTCACTTCGGTTGCGAGCGTGACATCCACGTCCGGCGCAAGTGCGGTCAGCCCGTCCACCAATCGGAGAGCGTACCGATCCATGGAGGGCCATCGTTCTATGGAGAGGTCAGGTACCAGGAGGACACGGGGCATGGCCGAAGAAATCTGCCGGGTCCGCGAATCAACGGCAACAGTCAGTGTTTGCGGCCGGGGCCGGACACGTGCATTCTTCGTCAATGCCTTCTACCGAACCCACCCCGGTTGAGTCGTCTCGCTACGGGAAGAACTACTTCTTAGAAAATTGCAACGGCTTTGCGGAGTTCCTCGGTGCCGGGGAACTACCACTGCGGCTCGTCAGAGCGCTTCACCTCGCCAAGGTGCAGCCGGACGAGCGCGTGGTTGATCTGGGGTGTGGCAGGGGAGAGCTCGTCACCGCCTGTCGTGCAATCGGCGCCAAGGCGACCGGGTTGGACTATGCCGCCGCCGCGCTCGAAATCGCTCGGCATGGCTCGGCACCGTTGCCGCTGGTACGGGCCGCAATGGATGCCCAGCCGCTGAAAGATGCCACCTATGATGTCGCGTTTTCTCTCGACGTCGTGGAGCATCTGACCCCCCGTGAATTGCAACGGTTCCTGAACGAGACGTATCGGATTTTGCGTCCAGGCGGGCGGCTGATCGTGCACACCGCGCCAAACCGCTGGTATATCGACCACGGGTATCGTTGGGTCACGAGGCCGGTGAATCTGGTGCTCAACGGGTTGTTCAAGTTCGGATTGCAGCCGACCTCGGCGCGATATCCGCGGACTCCGGAAGAACTCGAATTTCATGTCAACGAGCAGACCCCTCCGGCTCTCGCCCGTGCGATCCGAAAAGCTGGCTTCGGATGTCATTGTTGGGCGGATAACTTCTCAGAGTGGGTGGTCGGCGGCAAAACACGCGTGCGCTCGATGATCAACCGGCTCTCACCGCTCTCGCATTTCCGTCCGTTGTCGTGGCTGCTGGCAAATGATCTGTGGGCGGTTGCGCGCAAGAAGTAGGGCAGCCGCTTCCTAGCAGGTTGCGGAAAAATTCATGGTGGGCCGCGTTTGTCCGGGTAACACGACGGTGTACCAGCGTGCGGTCCCCTATTACCGCCCCCGCGGTGCGGTCGGCGTGACGAATGCGGCCCACACTGCCCCATCAGGGGCTGCCTCCGGCCAGGGTCAGGGTGCGTATCCGCATCAGATTGTAGACCGCGGCCGTAAACGTAAACACCCACCCGACCCGCGGGGTCCCGCGATGTCGGAGTTTGCGTAACAACCCAATCGTCTTGCCCCACCCGTAGATCTCTTCCACTTTTTTGCGCTGCCGTTGACTGATCGCATAGCTGGGATGGCGCGTCGTCCGGCCATCCACCGCGCTCCGCAACCGCGTGCGGTGCACGTTCGGCGTGACGTGGGGCGTCCAGCCCAACGCCCGCAGCGTGTCGACAAACCCGCACCGATCATAACCCTTGTCCGCCCCCAACGTCCGACGCCGGGCCGTCGGCGGTAAGCTCCCCACCATCGCCAGCGCACTCGCACACTCCGCCTCGTAGCCGGGCTGCGTCACGTCGGTCGCCACCACGAGCCCGTGCCGATTATCCATCAACACACTCGCCAAGTACGCCAATTGCGCGCCTTGCCCCCCACTCTTCCGCGTCAACCGCGCCTCCGGGTCCGTCCGCGACGCATGCGTCGCATTCGTCCGTTTCTCCTGGCGAAACGTCACGCTCGGATTCCCCGGATCATCGTCCGTTGGCGGGCGGGTGCCGGCCTTCGGCTGAAAACTCTTCTGACTCGCCCACGCGTCCAGCAAGGTCCCGTCGACGGTGAAATGCTCATTCGACAACAACGCCCGCCGCTCCGCCTCCTGTAACACTTCGGCCAGAAACGCATCCGCGATGCCCCCCTCGACCAGCCGCGTCCGATTCTTCGTAAAGACCGTCGGCACCCACACCGCGTCGTCCAGATTCAACCCCACAAACCATCGGTACAGGATGTTGTAATCGAGCTGCTCCATCAGCTGCCGCTCGCTCCGGATCGTATACACCACCTGCAGCAATAACGCGCGTAACAAATGTTCCGGGGGAATCGACGGCCGGCCCCGCCGCGCGTACAGCCGGTCCAACTGCGGCGAGAGCCGGGCTAACACCGGGTCCACCAGCGCCCGCAGGGCGCGCAACGGATGGTCGGAGGGCACCCGATCCTCCGCACTGATATAGCTGAACAGCGCCGACTGATTCGTCTTGTTCCCGCGCATCGTGGCACTCCCATCGAGGTCCCTCTACGATAAGAACTTCCGGCTCGCGATGCTATCGTCCATTACCCGACTTTTTCCGCAACCTGCTAGAATGAGCCACGGAAAGCACAGAAAGCACGGACTCAAATGCGTTCGGAATGTTGGAAAAGTAGAAAAACCAATATTCAGTGGAGTGGGGGTCCGTGCTTTCAGTGATTTCCGTGGCTATTTCATTGTTACTTGACCGCGACGAGCTCCACCTCCAAGTACCAAGCCGGCACGATCCACGCGAATCGCCGTTCGTACAGGTCCGGCCAACGTGCGGCAAATCGGCGGGCTACGGCATTGATCAGACCACCGTGAAATCGGAGCACGCGCTTCGTGATCCGGAACCGCGCCCCAGAGTAATAGCGCAACTCGTGGTCGTCACTGAAATAATCGAACGATCGCCAGCCTAGGTGGTGTTTGTGTGTCGGGTCGGTATAGGAGTTCGCGCTCGAAAAATGTGGAGTGGTGACGAACAGGGACCCGCTGGGTCTGAGCACGCGGTGGATCTCGCTCATGAACGCCGGCAGATTATCGATGTGTTCGATGAGATCAAAACAGTAAATGTTTTCGAAGGAGTCGGTCCGAAAAGGAAGTGGTTTGGACGCATCGACAATGACGTCGGGCCGGGTTGCCGAAGCGAGGTCCGCACGAACGACGTTCTCGACTCGGACAACGGTGCCCGCTCCGAGATCGAGTCGTCGGTACCTGGTTGGCGCTGGTGACGTCATCGCACTCCTGGTGGCAGGCGCTGCGCGAGTTGGAGCCAAACGGGTTCGTCTGGTTGTTGACTGTCGAACAAGACGGAATATGATTGCCCTTTCCCTCGAAAAAGACAACTGGTGCCGTTCCAACTTGATGCGACGACGTATACGTTCCCTCGTACGAGCGCGGTTGGGCCACGGGGGTCGCCCCAGGGCCGTGTGCGGAAGTTGGAACGGTACCGAGCGGGTATGGAACCGCTGATGAACATGAGAAAGACACCACGACGATCGAAGATGGTTGCAATGGCGCCATGAAGCCCGAGCATGTGATGCACGTCGTGCCGGCCGTGTTTGATGAAGAGCAAGGCGTCTTGGGTGGGGCGGAGCGGTACGCCATGGAGCTGGCGCGTAACATGGCGGACGTGATATCGACAACCCTGTTGGCCTTCGGACCTCGGGAGAGTCGAACCAAGATCGGGAAGTTGCACGTTCGAGTCATCGGCAAGCCGATCCACGTTCGCGGGCAATCCCAGAACCCTTTCTCGTTGCGACTTTTTTCCGCGTTGCGGCCGGCCACGGTGGTGCACTGCCATCAACGGCATGTGCTGACCAGTAGCCTGGCGGCGGGGTTCTGCCGTCTGACCGGGCGCAAAGTGTTCGTCTCCGATCTGGGTGGTGGTGGGTGGGATCTCTCAGCGTACGTCCGGACGGACAACTGGTACCATAGCCATCTGCACCTGAGTGAATACAGCCGCAGGCTAAGCGGCCATGAAGAATATCGGCGGGCACATGTGATCTCGGGCGGCGTCGACGCGGAGAAATTCTCACCGGGCACGCGTGACGACCGCCAGGGCACCGTGGTATTCGTTGGCCGGTTACTGCCACACAAGGGTGTGGATCAGCTAGTACGAGCCGTGCCTTCCGACATTCCACTGGAAATCATCGGCTCAGTTCTCGACCCACGGTACCTGCAGGATCTCCAGAAGCTGGCCGAAGGGAAGCAGGTGCGGTTCCGCCACGACTGCGCCGACGAGGAAATCGTCGAAGCGTACCGGAGGGCGCTTTGTGTCGTGTTGCCGAGCGTCTACACCGACATGTATGGCGGCCAAACTCAGGTGCCGGAATTATTGGGCCAGACGTTGCTGGAGGGCATGGCGTGTGGGGCGCCCGTCATCTGCACCGATGTCGCAAGCATGCCGGAAATCGTCAACCACGGCGACACCGGTTTCATCGTGCCTCCCAACGATGCGGACGCCCTCGCCGATCGTATTCGCTGGTTGCGAGATCACGCCTCCGAAGCAGCAGCCATGGGAGCAGCGGCGCGGGAAATCGTTTTGGAGCGCTTCACCTGGCCGCGAGTCGTCGAGCGTTGCTTGGACCGCTACGGTGTTCCGTTTGGGAGAGTTTAGGTTCATCCCGCATTTCCGAGAAGGCCGCGGGCAGTGGCGCCGGTAGCGTGGATTGGAATAGCCACGGAAAACACGGAAAGCACGAAAACCCCGCCCAACACCCGGATTGTGGTTCCCTCCCCAACCTCCTACTGGTTGTCGTCCTTATCGTTGGCAACCACATGGTGGGGGGGGGGCGGGGAACCCAAATTGAGGGAGGGGTGCGGGGGTCCGTGCTTTCCGTGTCTTCCGTGGCTATTCAATCGCCGCTACGGAGGCCGCTGCCGTGCGGGCGCCACGACACCCAGTTAGGACTTGGTCGTTCCTGACGAGGCGCGTTCGTACACGCGCTCGGTATCCCGAACAACGCGCTCCCACGTAAATTGAGCGGCGAGCTCCCGGCCGTTAGTTCTGAGTTGGCGGGCCAAATCGTGATCGGTGAGCACGCGTTTCACGTCGTGTGCAAAGGCTTCGGCGTTGAGGGCGTCCGGCACGATCATCGCGTGCTGTTCGTGAGTCGCCCATTCCGTCGCACCCGAACACGCGCTCACCACAACGGGAAGTTCGCTCGCCAACGCTTCGACAATAACCATGCCGAACGGCTCGTATCGTGTGGGGAAAAGAAACACGTCGGCGGCGCGATAGTAGCGCTCGATGTCGGCTACTGGTCGCAACAGGTGGCAGCGACGGCTGACGCCAAGCTCGTGCGCCAGTGTGCGTATCCTCTCGTGTGGGCCGCCACCGACCGCAACCAGGTGGACGTCTTCCGGGAGCTGTTTCAAGGCTTGAAGTGACGTTTCAATGCCTTTCCGTAGCAGCGCGCCGACGGTGAGTAAGATCCTGGCGTCGGCGGCGATACCGAGTGCACTCAAGATCGCGCCTCGGTCTGCGGGCGCGCCCGGAGTGAAACGGGTGACATCGACACCATTCGGGACGATCGTTATGTCGGACGTCGCGAGGTCGTACCACGTTTGCCATTCGCTCGCCGTACGTTTCGAGACGGCGATGAGCGCTTGTAGACCTTTGTTCCGCGCTGCACGCCGCTCACTCCGTTCCGCAATCCCGGTATTCATGTCGCGGTAGATGCGCTCGATGGGGAGGACTAGCGGCAGACGGGCCTTGCGTTGCGCCGCGGCCCAGGCCGCTTGGCAGAATTGGGCTGTGATAACGGTGGCGCCGGGCATCGCGCCGCCAATCGTGTGCACGATGTCCCATTGTCCCGCATTGACGATCCGACGGGCCTTGGATGTAAACTGCGCTGCCCGGAGAATCCACGGTCGCCTTGGTACTGCTACACGGTGCCAGCGAACAGCCCTGCTCAATCCCTCAGCCGAGGCAGCTACGAGGGTGACGTCGTGGCCAACCGAGAGGCCGTTGGCCAACTCCAGTGTGTAGCGATCTTGGCCGCCGCCGGGACGAGCATCGTGAACCACCAACGCGATCTTCACGATGGCCTTGCCAGGACGGTCTGGTAAAGCGTCTCTAGTCGGGCAGCCGCCGATTCAGGAGTGGTAATGGATTCCGCCCTTGCCGCTGCCGACAACCGTTCACGTAGCGCCGTGTCGTTTGCGACGCGGGCGAGGGCTTCCGCAAGGGCCGCAGGATCATCGGGGCGAACCAAGAGGCCGGTGCGTTCGTGATCGATTTGCTCCCGGAGACCTCCGGCGTCGCTTGCGATCACGGCTCGACCGTGGGCTAGTCCCTCCGCTACCACGAGACCAAAGGCTTCGGAATTCCGGCTGCACTGGAGTACAATGTCGGCGCTTCCGTAAACCACGGCCATGTCCCTCTTGAAACCCACAAACCGAATGCGATCCGCCACACTCGAGCCCTTGATGAGTTCTTCCACCTCGGTCCGGTATTCGCGCTCCAGGCCGAACAACGCGTCCCCCACAACGGCGAGTCGCAGGTTGGGTGCACGCACGGCGGCGATGGCCATGGCGCGAACGGCGACGTCTTGTCCCTTGCCGCGTTGCCACCGCCCAGCCAACACCGCGAGGACCTTCGTTTCGTCAGCCCCGAATTCGGATCGAATCGAAGCCGATCGTTGGTCTGTTGCCGGCCGATCCACCGGCGGGTGCACGACCTCGATGGGGAAACGCCGCAAGTTCATGCGCTGTTGAAGACGTGCGACGAAATACGAGTTGGCAACAATGAGGTCGGTCTTGCACAACGACGCGTACCAATCGACCGGATCGAGCGGGCTCGGACGGTTGTGCTGGGACCACACTGGTCGCGCACCGGCCTTCCGCGCCGCGTTGCCCGCGAATACGTGCGTCCACGACATCACGGCGTGTTGAATGGCGATCTGATGATGCTCCAGACGGTCACGGAGCCAGGCACGTGCCTGACGCACCTCGTGGGTTCGGGTGAGACGGGGCAGGAGAGGTGAGATGTCGGCCGTGATGCCCAGGTCGCGCACGCTGACCGCTGCCTCTCCGTCTTCCAGGAAGAGCGCAACGGGTGTGACCCTTGATCGATTGTGTCCCGCAATGAAGCGAATCGTCGCCACCTCGGCTCCACCGAGGTCTCCCCGCGGAAACAGGTACGCCACGCGTATCATGAGGCGTAAAGTATGCGATGAGGTATCGGAGTCTCCAATCGTGTAGACTGCGGCCGACGTTTTCTAGCAGGGTGCCGAAAAGAGCCACAAGGCGGCGGCAGCCGCGTCGGCCTTTTTCGGCACCCTGCTAGACTTGAACGAGAGCCCCTAACTAGGTTCGGGAACCGCTCACGAGCAAGCGGTAAAACTCAATGTATCGCTCGGCAATCCGCTCGACGCTGTAATTGGCGCGGCATCGCTCGAATCCCCGCGCAGCCAGTCGTTCCCTGGTCTCGACGTCCCGCAACAGGCGCTCGATCGCCTCTGTCCAACCTCCCACATCTGATTCTCCGACGACGATACCCGCGTCGCCGATCACCCTCGGGATTTCGCCCGAGTCCGACCCGATCACCGGCACCCGACACGCGAACGCCTCAATCACCATGCGGCCGAATTGCTCTTTCCATGACCCTGTGGTCTGCGAAGGCGCCACCAGCATGTCCATCGCTCCGACGTAGCGCGGCATGTCATCGTGCTTTGCCAGATGGACTCGCACACGGTCTTGCAGCCCATGGCGCGCCGCCCAACTCTCGATGAGGTCCTTGTATGGGCCGGCGCCCAACACCAGCAATGACCACTCTCCCCGGACCTTTTGTAAAGCGTCCATGAGGAGATCAAGACCCTTCGCCTTTACCAGGCGGCCGATGAATCCGATCACCGGTTCATGCAACCCGAGCGACTGCCGCACTTGGTCGCGACCGGTAGCAGCTAACGGCTGAAAACGACTCATGTCCACGCCGAGGGTAATGACGCGCCCAGCGGCTTCTGGAAAACCTTTCCGAACCATCGCTTCGTAAACGAGTTGACCACCAGCTACCCATCCGTCCGCACGCGCTACGGTGGACCGTTCAAACTTGCTGAACGGCCATGGGTACCGCTTGACCAGGCTCTGGGCCGTTCGGAACATGAAACGGGCCGACGTTTCGTGAACTGCTTGCGCGATCTGATAGCCCGCCACGCAGTAGGGTTCTTCCCAGGCGTGCACCACATCGAAGTCACCGGAGCGAATGAGCTTCCGGAGCGCGCCGTTGTCGTACCAAAAAACCTGATTCCATCGAGTCAGCGTCGCGTCCAACGGTACGATGGCGTAATCGGGATGAGTCGTACGCTCGAGGCTCAGCGGACGGAGGTCACCGTAATGGAAGCTCGGCGCGGCTACCGTGACGTCTACGTCGGGGTTCTGTGCGATCGCCGCCGGAACCGCCTGGTTGAGCGCCACCACGTAGGAGTGACCGATCGTCAGGACACGCAGCTTTTCACTCATGCTAGTCGTCTTGGAGTCGCGCCCAAGACAACCTCTCCTCGCTCGCGAGCAACGCCTTTCTTGACAGGATGACAGGATAAACCTGACAGGGAAATGCTCTCCATAAAATCCTGTCTATCGTCTCCAATAACACAAGCAAATTCACATGCCAATATCTCGTCATAGCCTCGGTCGACGAAGATCCATCCCCCCACACCCCAGATCAGCCACGGAATCCACGGAAAACACGGAAACCCCGCCCCCCTCCCTGAATCTGGGCTCCCCGCCCCCCCATGTGGATCGCCAACGCGGAGGGAGAAATCCGACAGGAGGGTGGGGAGGGGAACCACAATCCGGGTGTGGGGCGGGGTTTCCGTGGGTTCCGTGGATTCCGTGGCCATTCACATAAATCGGAATACCAGCGACGAGTGTGTGAACGCTGGAACCGCTTAGCCCGCAATTGCCTGTTCCAATATGCTGTCCAGTCGCTGAAAGCAGTCATCCGGATTGTAGCGTTGCGCCATTCGTTTTGCGCCTTCACACAGAGACCGGTAATACGTTGGAGATTCGAGAACCCGTACCAAAGCACTCGCCAATCCTCGCACGGTGGGGGGATGGCCCGGCGCGAGTTCGCCGGTCACCCCGGGTTCGAGCCAATCCACGATACCGCCCACTCCGTATCCGACTGACGGGATCCCGTATGCCGCGGCTTCGATTCCGACAATTCCAAACGGTTCCGGCCACACGCTTGGAAGCGCGAGCAGATCCGACTCTTGAAACAGCCGATGGCGTTCGGGACCTCGAACCCATCCGTGAAACGTTGCCGGCACATTGAGTCGCTTGGCCAACGCTTCCAGTGCCGGTTGTTCCGGACCCGTTCCCGCAACACTCAGCGTCAAAGTGCGTGCTAAGACATCCGACGCGTCTCGCATCGCTCGAATCAAATGCGTTCCGCCCTTGAGATCCGTTAGGCGAGAGATGAAGAGCAGCTTGGACGGAGATGACGTTGCATGGGAACGGCTCCCCACGTCCTCTTGGGGCGTGACAGGGTAGGGGAGCCTGTGAACCCGTGTTGACGCGACTCCGTGCCGAACATACTCGGATGCCATGTGACTGCTAGCGACGATCACGCCGCGGTACCGAGGTAAGCGCGCGCGTCGTTGTTTTTGAGTGGAGTACGAACGCATCATCGTTGCGAGGTCCAGACCACCGCATCGACGCGGGTAGTGCAGCACGAGACAAGCCGCACCAAACCGGCGTCCACACGGCCGCGCCGTGGGAAATGCGTGACGCTTCGATCCGGTCAAGCATGTGCCATAATAGTTGTGGGCGTGAAGGACGACTGGGAGGTGTGCGATTAATTCTTCCTCGATTGCGTCTTGAGCCAACCCGTGTGAGTAAACGACATCGGGCAACCACTCCCGAGCCCGGCGAACCGTTTCTGCCCAGCCCCGGTCCTGGCCGCACCACCGCTCGATGTCGAGGTCCTCCGGGTCGACGGTTGCGGTCGAGGGCTCCTCCGGGCACTCGTATAGTAGGGCAATGTCGTGCCCGCGCTCCACTAACGCGGGTATGGCAAGAGCGAGGTAGGTCTCCGCGCCTCCGATGACGCCGCGGTTCCTGGTGGCGACGAGAATCTTCAAGATAGGGAGGGGGAGGGGTGGCAGAGGAGCCGCACGATCGGCTCGGTAGCGGTTTGCGCGAGTGTGGTGTAGTCGAGCGTTCCGACGTGCGGCGTCTCGTACGGTTCAAAGCGGTAATCGTGTTGTTGCAACAACGCCAACGGCGTCGTCGGGTCGAGCCCTTGTTTTTGTAACATGTCGCGGTGCCATTCGAGGAATATCATCGGCCTTGCTTCGAGCGTCCGCATGGCTCCGGCAAGAACGCGCCCTTCCAACCCCTCTACGTCGATCTTGATGAGGTCTGGTGTGACATTTTCGCTTCTGCAGACGTCGTCCAACGTGCGTGTTGCAACTGTTACTTGGTGGGCGGGTGAGCCCGGATGAAAAGAATGGTCTGGAACGAGCATATTCGACCAGCCCATCTCCAACTTGGTCTCACCCTCCGTATCCATGAGGGCCACTGGGTGCAGGGTCCATTGCTCGTCGCGGTGAATCGACCGCTGCGCTTCTAACACGGCCAACGCTTGCGGTGACGGCTCGACCGAGAGCAGCCGAATGTTGTGGCCCCCGCCTCGAAGCGCGCACACGCTGAACGCGCCATGATGCGCACCGACGTCGACGACGCAGATCCCTGGCTTCCACACCTTCGTCAGTGCGGCGGCAGTTGCTTGCTCATACCGAATCCAGTATCGCAGATCTTCGTAGGCACTCTTATGAACCGCCGCCCAGAATCCAGGAGCAATTCTCACCGGGACGCCGCGGTGACCGCGAAGTGCCGACAGCACGGAACAACCGATCCGAACCAGGCTGCGTTTAGCCGCTCTTAGCACGGCGCTCCTTCTCGACTTTTTCCCACATTTTGAAGTCAACGAGCATAAGGCTGAACGCACCCAGTATCGACGCGACGAACCCCGGCATTCCGTCTCGGTAGGCTTTGAAGGGATAGATGTAAAAGCGGATCCACCACCGGAAAGCATTCCACAGCATCGCGACACGGTTGCGCACGCGGCCGGTTTTCCAGCGAGCAATGTCCTTTTCCGTGTAGTAGTCGATCTTGCCGATGAAGTCGCTGAGCGTCGGACTCGTGAAGTGGTCGTAGTGTCCGTCGAGGTGACCCCAGGGATGTTCGGATCGCAGTTCTTCGTGTTCCGAACGCACGCGGTACTGAGCGACCCCTTTGCGGAAGAGTGTGGGTCGCCGGGACTTTGCTCCCCATCCGTATTCCATCCGATACCCGAACATGTACAGGTGTGGCTCAGCGGTGTAGCACTTGTGCGTGGCTTCGTCGCCTTGGTCCAGCACACGGCGGATCGATTCAGCGAGGCTGGGCGAGATGACTTCGTCGCTATCGATACGCACGATCCAATCGGTCTGTGCTTGTTCGATCCCGAAGTTGAAGTTGCCGTATATGTAATCTTCGCGTTCGAAGAAGCGCACGTTCGGATACGCCTCGCACACCTGACGTGTCTCGTCAGTCGAAAACATGTCGACGATCACGACCTCGTCGCAAAACTGCAACGCATCCAGTGTTGGTTTGATGATATTGGCGACGTTCTTCGTGGGGATTACCGCCGCTACGGTCTCTCGTGTCATCGGTCGTTCACCTCGATACCACTTGTCGCACAAGGTTGGCCCACGCCGGTCTCGCCAGTAGCGCGATCACGGCAGCGAAAATGGCGAGCGCGACCACCCCCGCCAAGATCGGGTTTGCCACGGGTGCAGACCCCAATGCGCCGGCGCCGGCCGCTAGCACCGCTGCGCCAAGCGGACCGAGATGAACGGCGAGCCGCCGTCTCACGAGCACCAACGCGAGTATCGCCTCGCTGATTCCGGCCGCTCCGACGGCAATGGGGTATCCCATGACACCGATCTGAGGGACCAACCATAACGTTCCGGCCAACTCGAGCGTACCGCCAAGCGCCACTGTACCGAGGCGGGCGCGGGGCATTCCCATTCCGTTGAGAATGCTGGCTGTGAGATAACTCGTCACCAGGCCAGCCGCCGCCCACAGTAATAATTGCAGAATCTGCACAGCGCCCGTCCACCGTGCCCCAAAGATGAATGGCACCACCGCAGGCAACACAGGTCCGATGACTGCGGCAACGGCCAACGTTCCGAGCGCTCCGGCGAAGAGTAAGGTTGTTGCGGCTCGAGTGGCGGCGGCTGGTTCATTGACGAGTCGTGAGAAGGCCGGGAACATGACGCGATCGGCGAGAAACGCAAACTGCCATACGATTCCGGTGATTCCCAAGCTCCACATGACGAGACCGCTCTCCGAAGGGGTGGTCATCGCCAACAAGATCCACGCGGGGATGAACCCTCGGGCCGCCGCGGAGGCGGCGTTGAGCTGGTAGGGAATGGCAAACGCGAGTGATTTCTTCACCACTCCCAAATCGAATCTCAGGCGTGGGCGCCACGGAGCTTTCCAGGAAAGCAAAAGGGACGACGTCGCCGAGCGGGTCACACCGCTGAGAATGAGCGCCCAAGCTCGCGCTCCGACAACCGCCAAAGACAGCTGCACCGCATACATCACCACCGCATCGGCGACTTCGACCCAAGCAATCTTGCGGTATGCGAGATCGCGGTTGATCCGCACGCTCGGTGTGATACGGGCTGCGGTAATAGGCAAGATGAGTGCATACGCGCGAAGCATCCACGCGGTGTTCGGGGAAAGGCCAAGTTGCGAGGTCAGAAAGGGTGCGGTTCCCCACGTCACAATGACGATGAGCCACGCGATCGCTTGCTGCAGGGAGAAGATGCTCGCCAACTCTGCCTCGGTTGGGTCGGCCTCCTGCTGAATGACCGCGCCGGCAAGTCCCAGGTCCACGGCAAATTGTAGGAAGGCGATGAAGGTGGCGATTGCGCCGAACGCGGCGTAGTCCGCCGGAACCAGAAAACGGGCGAGGACGACGGCGCTGATGATGCGAAGTCCGTTCAGCACGAACAGCCGCACCGTGAACAACCGGGCGCCGGTACGGACCGAAGACGCGATGTTGGTCATTCTTGGGGCAACCAGAGCAAGCCGACCCCGGCTTCTCTTCGCGCTGACCCTCCGCTATGGGCGTAGAGAGTGTCTGCCCACCTTCCCTGTGCGATGAGCAATACTCGATTGCCTTCAGCGACCATTGCCGCACCAAGCGCCTGCATACTCTGCACGTCGGCACGCATCGTGAACGCCGGGGCGCCCCACGCCGGGCTCATCAACTCCGCCGCGCTGCCGTGCACGACTACGAAGTCCGCCTCCTGCGACGCTTGCACCGCGATGTCCCGTCGGGTCGCCGTTTCGCGCAGGAAACTCTGGTGGCGGGCGACGAGCGCGATGTTTGCGACCATCACTATGAGAATCATGCCAGCGACCAGCGGCGGCCGCTTTGCGAACTGCGGCACCCAACTCTCAATGCGTTCGGCGTACACGATGGCGAGAATGGGAAGAATGGGAACAAAGAACCGCAGCCCGACGACGAAATCGGCCGGCAATCCATACCGCCGATCTACAAAATAGTATCCCGCAAAGAAAACGTACGAGATCGCGAGTATAAGTTGTGCTTCGACACGACGTCGATGTCGCGACGTGATGACGCCGATTGCAAGCGCCGGCCACAGAAGATTGAGCGCGACGGCGTAAAAGATCGCCCGTTGATGGCTGGTCGACCAATCGAACAACGTCGCTACTGAGGCGTGACTTGCGAACGGACTCCCCAATACGTACGCGTTGTAGGAGAGCAACGCCCCTAGTGGAATGGCTGCTCCGCCAACGGCGAACGTCAGATCGCGCCATCGGTTGGCGCGTGCTAGGCGCAGCACGAACAACAGTCCCAACGCGGCAGCAACGGGAACGATGGCGGTGCGGATCAAAGGACCGAGTCCAAATGCGAGTCCCGCCCTGAACGGGCGAGGGTCGCGCATGTCCGACCACGCGAATCCCGCCGTCAATATCAACGCGGCGGTGACATCGGACATGAGGGTCCGCGCGTATAGGACGAGCGTGGGATGCAGCAGCACGAGTGCCGCCCAAAGGGGCGATCTTCCATCTCGCTGCAGGAGGGTTGCCGTGAGCCACGTAATGCCAAGTAGCGCCATCAACCCAACTACGAACCCGGTACGCCAGAATCCTCCAAACTGCGTGGGCGCCAACAGGAGTGGTTGGCCGGGAGGAAACTTGGAAACGGCGCCGTTCGCGGTCTGCACCATGCTGAGCGTCATGTCGGTTGGTTGCGTTCCGGTCAGATCTCCGCGCGCGAGAATGCGCGCATGCGCCAGGTACGCTGATTCGTCTTCAATAGCAATGGCTGGGGGGTACCACACGATCCAAAGCCCGGCCACGGCCAGACACAACACGAGCAAGCTTCGAGTAGCGCTCAAACCAACGAGGGAGAGGGCATAAGAGCGACGCCTTCGTCGTGTACGACAACTTCCTCGGCCCGGCCGGCTTCGACTTCATACAGCCGGCGAGCGGCCATCCCGCCCAGGAACCAGAAGAACGCCATGGTCGGATTGGCCAGTAACGGTTGTGATCCCCAAGACATGATGAATATCGCAAGCATGTATCCGGCAACGAGTGACCCAAGAGCACTGTCCTCAACCGTTGGTGCTCTTCGAGATAACCTGGCTGCGCGTAATCCTAGCCCAACAAGAATGGCAGTCATGAGGAGAGCCCCGGGAATACCGGTCTCCACGATCATCGCGGCGAAGTAGTTGTCCTGGAAGCCAAAACGTTCTTGTAGGCTGGTGTCGAGTTGGTCTCGTTCCAGAGCGCCACCGAGGGCCGATGCCGCCGAGCCCGTTCTTCCCAGACCCGCGCCAAACGGTGCCGAGGTTATCCGGTCCCAAACCAACGCGAATCCACCGCGACGCGCGGTGGCATATGTTCGCCGGACCAGAAGGGTCTGAAAGCGATCGACGGGATTTCGCTCGCGCCAGATCTGAGGTATGTCCGATGCCTCCTCGAGCGACACCTGAGCTGCCGGTAAGACGTATTCGCGTATGCCGACATACGTCCCTATGCCCAAGCACGCGACCGCCGCCGCGGCAACGGCCGCTCGCCCCCGCCCGCGGACGATCTGCAATGCCATCATCCCAACCACGATGATGATACTGCCGAGGAACACCTGCCGCCCCCCGGATATTAGGAACACCGCCAGGCTTCCCACGACCGTCGCCAGTATCCAGGGATCGCGAAAACTGTAATCTCCCCGCAGGATGAGGTAGAACGCGAACGGCAACGCGATGAGCGCAAACACCCCTTCGCCGCCGGGAAGAGCGGTCGTGCCGAACGGGCGCCATTCGTGGAAGTAGGCGAATCTGTATCGCCCCAGGGTTCTTGGACAGTGATTTGAAGGTAATCATTTCTACGCAGCCGCGTCCAGGCCGACGAAGTCGCGTCGCACTTGAGCCGGGCTGCGATAGTCGTACTTCTCCAGCATCCACTGCTCGTTGTACGTCCGCTTGAACTCGAGCAAGGCCAGGCGGAGCTCCTCGATCGTCTCGAAGCTCCGTACCCACAAGACGTTTTCCTTCAGCGTGCGGATGAAGCGCTCAGCGACACCGTTGCCTTCGGGCTCCCGCACGAAGCTCGGAGAGCTTTCGATGCCGAAGAACGCGACCTCCTGTTGGAAATCGTCGGCCAAATAGTTCGACCCGTGGTCGTGACGCAGCCGCAGCCCGCGGGCCACGCCTTCGCCGATGCCCCCGAAGCGTTCCCGGATGCCCTGGCGAATCGGCTCCAGGGCCTCGAAGCGGTTCCCGCGCTTGGCGGCATGGAGCCCGATGCACTCGGTCGCGCAGTGATCGACGGCCACGAAGACGAAGGCTGCCCCCTCGGCGACGGTCACGGTGGCCGTCATGTCCGTGCCCCACATCACGTCGGGCGCCTCGGTGGTGATGGTCCCGTCGTGCGCCTTTGGCCCGTGCGCGTGGCCCGCGCGCTGCGGGGCCTGGAGGCCGGACTCCCGCATCAACCGCCGCACCCGTTCCTGCGAGGTCCGAATCCCGTCGACCCGCAGCTTCGCCCAGGCCTTCCGGTACCCCTCGCCATGAAACGGCGAGGCTTCGAGCACCCGGCGAATGTGGGCCACCAGGACGTCGTCCGGGGCAGCGCCGATCGGCCCGCGGCGACGACACGGCGCAGGGGACCGTGTCGCCTGCCGCCGCGCATACACACTGGAGCGGGCGCGGTGCCACACGCGGCAGACCCGCTGCACGCCATACGCCCGACGGGTGGAGATCGACTGGGCGCCACTCATCGCGTCGACCTCCGCCGGGCCAAAGGGCCGCCGGCCTCCAGCTGATCCACCTTCGCGTACAGTAACTCGGTCTCCATCAGCAGCTCGCCGATCTTGGCCTGCAGCCGACGATGGTCTTCGTCCCGAGCATCCGGTGCGCGGCTCTTTAGGCCCGCCTGCCCCGCAGCCAGAAACTGAGCCCGCCAGTGCGACGCCCGCGCCGCCGTGATCCCCACCGCCCGCGACACCGACTCGAGATCCTCCCCGCGCAACAGACGCAGCACCACCTCACGCTTCCGCCCGGCCGAGAACCGACCCCCACGGCCGCGCCCGGCGGCCGCGCCGGTCGCCACCGATTCCTCAACGTGCTTCCTCATCTCGCCACTCCTCCTGCGAGAACTCTCTCGCAATCAAGTGTCCAAGAAAACCCTAGCAGGTTGCGGAAAAAGTCGGGTAATGGACGATAGCATCGCGAGCCGGAAGTTCTTATCGTAGAGGGACCTCGATGGGAGTGCCACGATGCGCGGGAACAAGACGAATCAGTCGGCGCTGTTCAGCTATATCAGTGCGGAGGATCGGGTGCCCTCCGACCATCCGTTGCGCGCCCTGCGGGCGGAGGTATTGTCAAATGTTGTGGATCGGTGAGTGATCAAGCGGCGACCTTCCGATCCGTGTTCTCTTTGTCAGTTTCCTGCATACCATCTTTGAATTGTTCTCCTGCCAACACCAGGGGGAGAAGTTCTGGAGCGTTGAGTTTCCGCCAACGTTGCTGCGCCATCTCCAACAGCTTGAACGCCATCGTCAGCCCTTTGCTCCGCGAGCCCGCTCCCTTGGTCACGCGCTGTCGTAACCGGACCGTCGCGAAGGCAGACTCGATCACGTTCGTCGAACGGATATGTTTCCAATGCTCGGCCGGAAAATCAAAATGGCTGTACAGGTGCTCCTGGTCCCGCGTGAGCGAGGCGACCGCCTTGGGATACTTGGCCGCATACGCGGTGGCGAAACGCTCGACCAGCGCCTCGGCCTCCGCACGCGACTCCGCATACATCATCTCGCGCAACACCCGCTTCGCCGCCGGCTGCAAACGTTTCGGAAGCTTGTCCAACACGTTGGCCATCCGGTGCACCCAGTCGCGCTGCTGCCGCGTCGCCGGCCACACCTCCCGCACCGCTGCCCAGAACCCCAACGCGCCATCCCCAATCGCCAGCACCGGGGCCCGCATCCCCCGACGCTTCAGATCGCGCAACACCGCCAACCAGCTCTCCGTGCTCTCCCGATAGCCGTCCTCCACCGCGATCAGCTCTTTCGTCCCATCCGCCCGGGCGCCCAGCATCACCAGCGTACACAGCCGGTCGGCCTCGAGGCGAATGTTGAAGTGGATCCCGTCGACCCAGACGTACACATACTCCCGATCACGCAGATCACGCTGGCGAAACGCCTGGTATTCCCCCTCCCACGCCGCCGTCAATCGCGTGATCGTCGTCGGGGACAAGCCTGATGCGTCCTCACCCAACAAGATCGGCAACGCCTCGCGAAAATCTCCCGTCGACAGACCGCGCAGATACAACACCGGCAAGACCTCCGCCACCTTCGGCGACCGCCGCATATAGGGAGGCAAAATCTTGCTCGTGAACTGCGCCCGCATACGACGGTCATGCACCCGTGGCGCGGTCACCGTGACCGTACCAGCACCCAGCGTCACCTTGCGGGGACGGGCTTTGCCATTGCGCACCACCAGGGCGCGGCCCTCTCCGTCTCGCTCAATCCGATATCGCTCGACATACTCGGTCACTTCCGCGTCCAACGCACTCACCAGCATCCGCCGAGCTCCCTCTCTGGCAAGCTCGTCCAGGTCTGCGAACAGTCCGTTCCCTTTGCTCTCAGACGCATTCTCTATTATCCTCAACATCGGTGGCGTGTCCTTTCTCCGGTCGTCACAACCGGATCTCGTGTACGTTTCAACTGACTACACGAAAGGATACGCCGCCTTTCTCATTCCTCCAATCCACAACTTTCGAAAATAACTCCTGCGGGCGCTGGTGGACCCGGTGTTAGCCCGGCTCTCGCCGCAGTTGGACCGGCTGTACGCGCGGCGGGGCCGGCCGTCGATTCCCCCGGAACATTTGTTACGCGCGTTATTGCTGCAGGTGGTGTATACGATCCGGAGCGAGCGGCAGCTGATGGAGCAGCTCGATTACAACATCCTGTACCGATGGTTTGTGGGGTTGAATCTGGACGACGCGGTGTGGGTGCCGACGGTCTTTACGAAGAATCGGACGCGGCTGGTCGAGGGGGGCATCGCGGATGCGTTTCTGGCCGAAGTGTTACAGGAGGCGGAGCGGCGGGCGTTGTTGTCGAATGAGCATTTCACCGTCGACGGGACCTTGCTGGACGCGTGGGCGAGTCAGAAGAGTTTTCAGCCGAAGGCCGGCACCCGCCCGCCAACGGACGATGATCCGGGGAATCCGAGCGTGACGTTTCGCCAGGAGAAACGGACGAATGCGACGCATGCGTCGCGGACGGACCCGGAGGCGCGGTTGACGCGGAAGAGTGGGGGGCAAGGCGCGCAATTGGCGTACTTGGCGAGTGTGTTGATGGATAATCGGCACGGGCTCGTGGTGGCGACCGACGTGACGCAGCCCGGCTACGAGGCGGAGTGTGCGAGTGCGCTGGCGATGGTGGGGAGCTTACCGCCGACGGCCCGGCGTCGGACGTTGGGGGCGGACAAGGGTTATGATCGGTGCGGGTTTGTCGACACGCTGCGGGCGTTGGGCTGGACGCCCCACGTCACGCCGAACGTGCACCGCACGCGGTTGCGGAGCGCGGTGGATGGCCGGACGACGCGCCATCCCAGCTATGCGATCAGTCAACGGCAGCGCAAAAAAGTGGAAGAGATCTACGGGTGGGGCAAGACGATTGGGTTGTTACGCAAACTCCGACATCGCGGGACCCCGCGGGTCGGGTGGGTGTTTACGTTCACGGCCGCGGTCTACAATCTGATGCGGATACGCACCCTGACCCTGGCCGGAGGCAGCCCCTGATGGGGCAGTGTGGGCCGCATTCGTCACGCCGACCGCACCGCGGGGGCGGTAATAGGGGACCGCACGCTGGTACACCGTCGTGTTACCCGGACAAACGCGGCTCACCATCAATTTTTCCGCAACCTGCTAGGGCGCAGGAAATCTGGCCAACGCGGGCCCAGAAAATCAAAAATACTGCCTGGACCGCCAATGTACTGCAGCAAGGTGAAGGCGAAGGCGAATGTCCACACAATCGTCATTGCGCGCACAAAGCGCCGTGGTGCATCGGCGTGAGACGCGACAAGGAACCCGAGGAAGTACAGCGGAATCATCGACAGGTGAATCTTCAGGGCCGCCACGCCGACGAACAAGCTGGCCGTGTACGGTGAGAACACTAGCAGGTTGCGGAAAAATTGATGGTGAGCCGCGTTTGTCCGGGTAACACGACGGTGTACCAGCGTGCGGTCCCCTATTACCGCCCCCGCGGTGCGGTCGGCGTGACGAATGCGGCCCACACTGCCCCATCAGGGGCTGCCTCCGGCCAGGGTCAGGGTGCGTATCCGCATCAGATTGTAGACCGCGGCCGTAAACGTAAACACCCACCCGACCCGCGGGGTCCCGCGATGTCGGAGTTTGCGTAACAACCCAATCGTCTTGCCCCACCCGTAGATCTCTTCCACTTTTTTGCGCTGCCGTTGACTGATCGCATAGCTGGGATGGCGCGTCGTCCGGCCATCCACCGCGCTCCGCAACCGCGTGCGGTGCACGTTCGGCGTGACGTGGGGCGTCCAGCCCAACGCCCGCAGCGTGTCGACAAACCCGCACCGATCATAACCCTTGTCCGCCCCCAACGTCCGACGCCGGGCCGTCGGCGGTAAGCTCCCCACCATCGCCAGCGCACTCGCACACTCCGCCTCGTAGCCGGGCTGCGTCACGTCGGTCGCCACCACGAGCCCGTGCCGATTATCCATCAACACACTCGCCAAGTACGCCAATTGCGCGCCTTGCCCCCCACTCTTCCGCGTCAACCGCGCCTCCGGGTCCGTCCGCGACGCATGCGTCGCATTCGTCCGTTTCTCCTGGCGAAACGTCACGCTCGGATTCCCCGGATCATCGTCCGTTGGCGGGCGGGTGCCGGCCTTCGGCTGAAAACTCTTCTGACTCGCCCACGCGTCCAGCAAGGTCCCGTCGACGGTGAAATGCTCATTCGACAACAACGCCCGCCGCTCCGCCTCCTGTAACACTTCGGCCAGAAACGCATCCGCGATGCCCCCCTCGACCAGCCGCGTCCGATTCTTCGTAAAGACCGTCGGCACCCACACCGCGTCGTCCAGATTCAACCCCACAAACCATCGGTACAGGATGTTGTAATCGAGCTGCTCCATCAGCTGCCGCTCGCTCCGGATCGTATACACCACCTGCAGCAATAACGCGCGTAACAAATGTTCCGGGGGAATCGACGGCCGGCCCCGCCGCGCGTACAGCCGGTCCAACTGCGGCGAGAGCCGGGCTAACACCGGGTCCACCAGCGCCCGCAGGGCGCGCAACGGATGGTCGGAGGGCACCCGATCCTCCGCACTGATATAGCTGAACAGCGCCGACTGATTCGTCTTGTTCCCGCGCATCGTGGCACTCCCATCGAGGTCCCTCTACGATAAGAACTTCCGGCTCGCGATGCTATCGTCCATTACCCGACTTTTTCCGCAACCTGCTAGGAGAGAGACCCAGATGACATGCAAAAACAGCAGCGTGAAGAACGGCACACGGGGTAGCCCGGTTTGTCGCTGTACCATTGCCTTGGCGAACCAAACTGCCAAGAGGGTCCATAAGACGATGTCGACCCCGATGTGAACGATCGGATGGTAGTTGCCGACTAGCTTCATGAGTCCTTCGACCGAGAGGTAGACGAAGAACACGGTCAAGCCGAATAACCTACTGCTGCGCGACAGCGCGACAGCAGCGGCGACGAAGGGGGTCAGTAGCGCCAGTGTACCCACGGTCCGGTCCTTTTCGTCCCCCGAAGAGAGGCGATCAAAATGAACGGTGTAATGGACGGGTGAATCACGCAAGTACTTTTACCAGAAAGGGTTGCGAATTGCTGTGTCTGGGCTCACTCTTCTTAGCTGATTATCCAGCTCAAGGACGCCGTTCGTGGGTTCATACCTCGTCATTTTCATCGTAGCAGCGACGGCATCGGTCATTTCCATGCCGTTGCTCCTCACGGTCGGGCACAAGATCGGTGCCCTGGACAACACGAGAGACCCGCCCGTGCCCCGCGTGGGCGGGCCCGCAATCGCCTTGGGTGGCGGGATCGGGCTCCTATTGGTTGGTGTGATCTTTGCGCCGACCGGATCGACCTTGCTCGCGACCTCTCGATCGATCGGGCCCGTCTTGATCGGTGCGGGCGTGATCTTGTTGCTCGGCCTGATCGACGATGTGCATCCCTTTCGTGCCTCTCTCAAGTTCGTCGCTCAGATCTTCGTTGCCTTAGGCGTGGTTGCGATGGGGGTTGGGATCGAACTGTTGTCCTTCCCTCTAGGCGGCCTGCAACTTCCCCCGGTCGTCGGCGTGGTCTTTACCGTGGTCTGGTTTGTGGGAATCACCAACGCCTTCAACTTGCTGGATGGCGCCGACGGAGTTGCCACCGGCTCGGCATTCTTTAGTGCGACAGCGGTCTTCATCATGTCGGTCGCGTTCGGTCATCCGGGAATCGGACTGGTCGCGGCGGCGCTCGCTGGGTCCCTGTTGGGGTTCCTGCCGTTCAACTTCCCGCCGGCGAGAGCATTTTTGGGAGACTCCGGTAGCATGTTCACCGGATTCCTCTTGGCTGGGTTGGCGGTAGAAGGGTCCACAAAAGGCCCCACGCTTGTCGCCATCGCTGTTCCCCTCGTAGCGTTCGCGGTGCCGGTCTTCGACACGACGGTCACCATGGTCCGGCGTCTCTTGAGGGGGCAACCCCTTTTCCAGCGAGACCAAGGGCACGTACATCACCGGCTACAGCAATTCGGGTATTCGCCTCGGCAGGTGGCCGGCATGATGTACGGGGCGAGCGCCGTTTTTGCTCTGCTGGCCATGCTCTTCCTCAATCCCAGCGGGCGCTCGTTCGCGGTCGTCCTTATTGTTATTGGAGCCGCCATGCTCGTAGTGGTGCGCTTTCTCAAACTTCACGAGCTCAACGAGCTTGCCCGTTTGGCGAGGCGCGGAGTTCTCCAGCCTCGGTCCATCGTGATGAATGTTCAGTTGCGAAGGGCTGCCGAACGGCTAGAGACCGCGCACACCCTGACCGACTTTCATTCGGCGTTGGCGATCCTATTCGGAGGCTCCGAGTTCGACGAGATATTGCTGAAGGTTGCTCCGCCGCATGAGCGGAGGCGTGCCAGTTTGACCTGGCATTTGGTTGACGGCGCCTTTCGCGAGGGCGACGTAGAGCGCCGGCACGACGAGTGGGAGGTGGTATGTCCATTTGACGGCAAAGGGTGGGTTGGCGCGCTGCACCTGCGGCGACGGTTGGGCCACCGCTCGCTGATGATGGATCTCAATCTCCTGATGGAGGTCGTGCAGCCCGCACTCGGGAGCGCCGCCGCTCACATCGAGAATCCGTTCCCGCAACCCTCTTGAGGATTCTCCACCTCAGCAAATTCTATCCGCCTGATCCCGGCGGCTTGGAACACGTGGTGGCGAGCGTCGCCGAAGGTGCGGCGGCCGCGGGGCACGAAGTGCGCGTGGTGTGTGCCCGCGGTTCGCGATGGAAGGGACAAGCGGCGCGCGAGCCCGCGGTGAGCGTGCGTCACGGTGTCACCGTCATTCGGCTGCCGACCTTCGGTATCCTGTGGTCGCAACCGGTCACGCCCATGTACCTATCGGCGGCACGGTGGAAGAGCGATGTCGTCTACGTCCATCGACCGCATCCATTGGCCGATGTCGCGGCAACGTTGTCTGGCGGCGATCGAGCGCTGGTGTTCCACCATTCTGACGTCCAGCGACAGCGGAGCGCCCGTGTTCTCTACCAGCCACTCGCAAGATGCGTAGCGGCGAGAGCCCGCGCGGTTGTCGTCGCCACGGCGGCGCACTTACAGCACGCCGAGGATCTTGGAGTGGACGGAGCGACGAAGGCTCGCGTGATACCGTACGGGGTGGATACAACTCGTTTTACACCGGCCGCCGCTCCAGTGTCGCGACCCAAGGTTTTCGAATCGTTTTCGGGCGGCCCCGTGGGTTTTTTTGTCGGCCGGTTGGTCCCGTACAAGGGGTTGGACGTCCTGCTGCGCGCGGTGGCGGGCACCGATCTGCGCATGGTCATTGCCGGTGACGGTCCAGTGCGACCCACGCTCGAGCGGGAGATCGGGCGTTTGGGGCTCGCCGACCAAGTCGTGTTGGTGGGCGGTATTGCCGACGGCGACCTCCCGCTTTATCACCAGGCCGCGGACTATTTCGTCCTGCCGAGTAACACACCCGCCGAGATGTTCGGCGTGGTCATGGCCGAGGCGATGGCTTGCGGGAAGCCCGTGGTGTCGACGTCCCTGCCAACTGGGGTGCGCGAGGTCAACGCGGCAGGAGCGACCGGACTCGAGGTGGCTCCCAACGATCACGAGGCCCTGCGCGCCGCCATGCTCGAGCTGGCGGGTAATCCCGATTTACGAACGAGATTCGGCGCGGCTGGCCGCGCGCGAGTGGAACAACGTTTCTCGCTGCGCGACATGATCTCGTCGCACGTGGCGTTGTGCGAAGAAATCGCCGACGCCGGTTGAATTGTGGAATTGCCCCGTCCATATTGCTCCGACCGGGCCCTTAGCTCAGTTGGTTAGAGCGCTCGACTCATAATCGATCTGTCGGAGGTTCAAATCCTCCAGGGCCCATGCGGGTTTCCAGAGATTCAGCAGTTGACGGTGTGTACGGGAGAGTGTACAATCCATCGCTTGTCGTTTTGATCCCTTTTGACAAAGGATGGCTTGTGGCTTCGACGACTCCCCGCATCCAAGTCCGCGTACCAACCTCCGTTCACCCGAGTGGGCGACTCGTGGTCACCTCAGGCGCGAAGACCAAGCGCGAACTCGAACGAGTCCGTGCGCTCCTCTACAAAATCCGCGATCAGCGGCGACATGACCTCCTGAGGGCCCTGGCAGACCACCAGATCGCTCTCAGTGAGCTGATCGCTGCCGACATGGAAGACCGTCTGAGCTTCCTCGCTGTTGATCTCGTGCTCTACAGGCCGCTGTGGGACACCATGGACGCCTTTGTGGACGACAACGGGGACCAGGGGGCCCGCTACAAGATCTACCTCCAACAGCTCCGAGCCAGACAGGTCCTCCCAGAAGGTGCGTCGGTTCGCGACCTCGACCGCATCAACTGGAAGGACCTGCAACAACGCTGGGGAAAGGGCCCAGCAGATTGGAACCACCTGCGGAGCGCTGTCTCGCGCTTCCTGACGGTGCAGCTAGGTGACGTATACCACCCATTCCGCAGGCAGGTGATGAGACACTTCCCGAAACTCAAGGCACCAGCGGGGAGGGTCCCGGATCTGACGCCTGAGAAGTTCTGGGAAGTGGTCGAGGCCGCTCCTGAATGGCTCAGGGCGGCGTATGTGGTCTTGGTGTTGACCGGTATGCGTCTCGGGGAGTACCTAAGATGCACAGAGGCTAACATCCTGTCCGAACGAAAGGGAATCAGGGTGCCCGGCACCAAGACCGAAGGGAGCGCCGACGTGATTTTCATCGACGCCCGTATGTGGGGCTGGATTGAGGCAGGGATACCGAGTCCGCTCGGAGAGAACCGGCTACGGATTCGTTGGAGAGAAGCCTGCGCTGCGGTAGGAGTCGAGAACGTGACGATGCACGACCTTCGGCACTGCCATGGACAGTGGATTACCGACGAAGGTGTTCCAGAGAAATACGTCCAGCAATCGCTACGCCACGCGAGCCCAGATATGACCCGGCGTTACACACGCTCGAAGGACATTGGGGTGGCTGCTGAGGCGATTGCGACGGTACTTGACGGAAAGGATATAGATGCCGAAGACAACGACTGAAGAACACCTGCGTGCTATCACAGTATCTCGTGGTCGTCGCATTCTTTTTTGGTCTACTCTTCGGGTACCTGTGGGGTGGCGGGTATCTAGCAGGGAACGACACTGGTGAACGGCAGGTGATTCTCCAACCGTATCACGACACAAGGATCTCGCCGAAGCCAACTAATTGGCGGGCTCAACCAAGTGTCACGGCTCCCGGCCAACCGCACAAAGAATTGCACTTCGTCTACCCCGGAGAATTGCACGTTGAAACTCGTCGTTCCCAACGAGGTGCTACTGCCAACGCGCCGGCTTGAGCGGCCCGACTCTACCATGTAGAGGCGAACATTCGACCAGTTGAAATTTGAGAACCGCACTTCGATACGATTTGAAACAACCGGCTCCACCTCTGCACTGGGGAGCGGCGCACACGTACACAGCACAAGCAGCCCGAGGACTGCGATGAGCCTCTTCATAGGGACCTCTTGAATTGTTGGGGGGAGTTCTTAGAGTGTTTCCAGCCAGCTCTCGATTGCTTTGTGACTCCACCGGACCCTGTTGGGCCCTAGCTTCTTCCTACCGGTTTTGAATTCGCGGTATATGTAATCGACGCTGTAGGTGCCGCCTAACAAGGCGCGGACCTGTTGCGCGTTGAGCAGGTCGCTCGCGGGGAGCGGGGGTTTGAGCACGGGTGTTTCTCCTTTCAGATTAATTTGTAGAAAAGGGGCGACTAACTAGCTCCCTTGGTTCACTTCCGCTCGCCCAAGCCGAGAGACGCTTCCGATATTGGCTTTTCTACAGGGCTGTAATAGGGTTGGTGGCCCACTTGGTACCAGCAGGCCACCGGAAAGCACGCCAAGCCTCAGCCGGGCGGCGGCTCGCCTAGACCCACGAAGGAGTCCCGGACGAGGGGGTTAACTACCAAAGCCAGGAATTCATCTTCACTTGTTCTTCTTGAACGCATCCACCAAACCGGTGCGCGTGATGAGCTTCTCACCAAACCAGAAACCGAGGACGACCAACGTGGCGACCCACAACTTGTTGTTCAGCTGCGCGAGTAGTTCTAGTTTTTCGAGAGGGAGGAGCATGATGTTCTGTAATTGGTATATCGTTGCCCAGGCCGCGAGACCGGGAATGGTCACGCTGAGGAAAGGACGCACGAGTGCGCGAATGATCTGAACGGACTTCGGCATGTCCTTTGCCGCTCCGGTGTGTTGGAGAACGAACGACTGCCATGCTTGGTCTGTTGCGAGTTCGTGTTCCTGAGTGAGCTGTTGTACTTCAGCGCGTTCTTGTGGCGTCAGGTTTGTGTTTTCTCCGAGTACCGCATCGAGAACGTCGTTGATGTCGTCGCTGCCAATTGCTTTGGCAACGTCATCGAACAAACTAGACGCCGCTCCTATCGGGTTCGTCACGGCCCCCACCACCTTCTTCAGTATGCTGCCGATGTTGATACCCACGTTCTTGTGTTCTCCTTCTCAGGTTCGTTAAACCAACGAAAATGAGTGCGAAGACGATGAGGGAGAGGTCCCGGTGTAATACCAGGACCATCTCCAGCAATGCATCGCACATCGGGGGACTACTCGACCTTCGTCGCGCCCATGTTGCCGAGCACGGCGATGATCTTGTTGATGATCACGCCAAGTGCGTCAAGCGCAGCTTCGGCTTCCGTGTCGTCGAATGTCGCGTTCAAGGCGTGCGCCACGACGGCATCCGCGATAGTCGCTGCCGGTGTCTGCGGCAGCATCTCGAAGTTCCACGCCTGGTCTCCGCCCTGCACTACGCCGCTACGGGCGACGATGACAGCCTGGCTGCGACCGGGGACGATACCAACCCGGTGACCGTCCGAATCGAGAATCTCGATGCTACCACCAGCGGTTGTTTCGAAACGCATTTCCACATCGACAGCAACGGTTGCGCCCGAGCCGTCGTTGACGACCGGCAGGACCAGCTGTACGGGGATTGTCAGCGCCGAGCTGATATAGGTGTCCGCTGCAACGGCTAATTCGCCGTCAGTGGCTATGGCTCTTGTGGACACTTGTTTGTAACTCCTTGCAAGGATGTTTGGTGATTTCTGTGCTACAGGCTGACCACCCGCAGCTGGGGCAGAATGCACACCCCGACTCGGGAACGGTCTTGAACCCGCAGTCGGGGCAATGAGACATGTTGTTTGTTGTGGGTTGGGGGGTTAAACGTTTTTGGTGTCTTCGGGGGTCCCAAAGGTTCGATCCCAGTTCTCTTCGAACTGTTGCTTCGTGCAGTGGCGCGGGTCCCGCTCTCGTTGGCGGTCGCCTTTGCCGAATGCCATGATGTTACCGAACCCCTCTTTGGTGCGAGTGCTGCGCTCTGGGGGCTTCATGTTACGAGAGCGCAGCGGGATCGAGCAATTCGTACATACGGCCGACGACCATTGTGCTCCACGTTCTACCGGCCGAAGTCATGATGAGCGTGGTTTCTTCTGCTGAGAACGAGACGATGTCTGCTTCCTGCACACGCATCGCTAACACGTACCTCTTTGCTTGGTAGGAGGCGCTCTCAGGCTTTTCCGGGTCGGGGTCCGCGCCGTTCAGCACCGCGGTGGTGATAGCGATCTTGAGATTCAGCGGCTGTTTCTCACCACCTTCGATGTAGGTCAGTGGTTTGGTCTTGTCGCGGAGCTGCATCAAGAGAGTGGATAATGAAACTCCCTTGCTTTTTTCTTTGTGTGCCATTCGGTTCTCCTTTGGGGTTTACACCGTACTATCGGTGATGAGTCCTAATGAATTCAGCCGTGAAAGCAGGCTGGTTAGTGCGCTGTTTCCTGCTCTGGAGCCGGTTACTGTTTGCTTTGCAATCGGTGTTGCGGCATAAAAGCCGATGTTGGTGCCGTCATGATTCAGGTCTCCGTCGATTTCCGCATCGACGCACCGTACAGGGCACAAGAACTCTGCGAGGCCGCTTGCTACGGTGTTGTGCGGCGTGAATTCTACGTTGGAGGTTCCGTCGTCAGAACCAATGCGAAATTCTTTTCCCGCATTTTCAGTTCGGAGCATGAGTTGCTGATTCGCGCCGTCAACACCATCGGTCTCAAACCTCCACGCCCGGCTCGTGTTGAACTGCAATAGCATGAAGTTGTCACCGGGTGTTGCGTCACCGACGACAACTGAGCCGGCAGCGTCAATATCCGTAGCCCACACCTTCTCCCAGACTTTTCCCGACTTACCGAGTTCCACAACGTTGGTGGTATCGGGAAACAGCGAAGTGGTACTACCTTCAAATTTGAATTCAGAACCCTTAAATGTGACTCCACGAAGCGTGCCGCCGCCATCGGTAAAGTCGATCACGACGGGGTTCGCCATCTTGATGTTCATACGTGGCTCGGGGGAAGTGGCAGGACGGGAGATTCGCAATGTATTCTGCGTTATTTTCGTCAGTCGCAGCTCATTTCCCGCAGCTCCGGGAAACGTAATGTTATTGTTGTCGATGACAATCACAGCCGT
>CBDFJJ010000002.1:0-44831 GCA_965248285.1 Gemmatimonadales bacterium | reverse complement strand
TCTTCGGAAGATCCAGATTTAACCACGTTTCTGGAAGATTTAGTCGGATTTTCCCACAGATTCGGACCCCACTGGCCCCAAGTTGAGGTCGGATCCACTACCCCCCAAAACCACTCCCCTAGAATATCTAGGAGAAGTCCTGAGGGGCTTATATCTAAACCCGTGATCCGTTTGAGGGGATAAGAGGAGGGAGCGGTTTAGCAGGTTGCGGAAAAATTCATGGTGAGCCGCGTTTGTCCGGGTAACACGACGGTGTACCAGCGTGCGGTCCCCTATTACCGCCCCCGCGGTGCGGTCGGCGTGACGAATGCGGCCCACACTGCCCCATCAGGGGCTGCCTCCGGCCAGGGTCAGGGTGCGTATCCGCATCAGATTGTAGACCGCGGCCGTAAACGTAAACACCCACCCGACCCGCGGGGTCCCGCGATGTCGGAGTTTGCGTAACAACCCAATCGTCTTGCCCCACCCGTAGATCTCTTCCACTTTTTTGCGCTGCCGTTGACTGATCGCATAGCTGGGATGGCGCGTCGTCCGGCCATCCACCGCGCTCCGCAACCGCGTGCGGTGCACGTTCGGCGTGACGTGGGGCGTCCAGCCCAACGCCCGCAGCGTGTCGACAAACCCGCACCGATCATAACCCTTGTCCGCCCCCAACGTCCGACGCCGGGCCGTCGGCGGTAAGCTCCCCACCATCGCCAGCGCACTCGCACACTCCGCCTCGTAGCCGGGCTGCGTCACGTCGGTCGCCACCACGAGCCCGTGCCGATTATCCATCAACACACTCGCCAAGTACGCCAATTGCGCGCCTTGCCCCCCACTCTTCCGCGTCAACCGCGCCTCCGGGTCCGTCCGCGACGCATGCGTCGCATTCGTCCGTTTCTCCTGGCGAAACGTCACGCTCGGATTCCCCGGATCATCGTCCGTTGGCGGGCGGGTGCCGGCCTTCGGCTGAAAACTCTTCTGACTCGCCCACGCGTCCAGCAAGGTCCCGTCGACGGTGAAATGCTCATTCGACAACAACGCCCGCCGCTCCGCCTCCTGTAACACTTCGGCCAGAAACGCATCCGCGATGCCCCCCTCGACCAGCCGCGTCCGATTCTTCGTAAAGACCGTCGGCACCCACACCGCGTCGTCCAGATTCAACCCCACAAACCATCGGTACAGGATGTTGTAATCGAGCTGCTCCATCAGCTGCCGCTCGCTCCGGATCGTATACACCACCTGCAGCAATAACGCGCGTAACAAATGTTCCGGGGGAATCGACGGCCGGCCCCGCCGCGCGTACAGCCGGTCCAACTGCGGCGAGAGCCGGGCTAACACCGGGTCCACCAGCGCCCGCAGGGCGCGCAACGGATGGTCGGAGGGCACCCGATCCTCCGCACTGATATAGCTGAACAGCGCCGACTGATTCGTCTTGTTCCCGCGCATCGTGGCACTCCCATCGAGGTCCCTCTACGATAAGAACTTCCGGCTCGCGATGCTATCGTCCATTACCCGACTTTTTCCGCAACCTGCTAGATGTCACCCCCCTAGCAGATTTGTGTCGCAGTCACGGAGCAGCGAGGCAGTGAAGGCACGCAGATCGTGCTGCGCCTCGGTTCCGTCTGGCCGTGTGCTGGCCGAGAACGTATTCTAGGACCGTCCTGCAGCGGGACCAAAACGCAGTGCCAGACCTTCTCGACCGCCTGAAGACCGCCCTGGCAGACCGCTATGCCATCGAGGAAGAGATCGGCGCCGGCGGTATGGCGACGGTCTACCTCGCCGAGGATCTCAAACACCACCGCAAGGTGGCGGTGAAAGTCCTCCGGCCCGAGTTGGCCGCGACGTTGGGACCCGAGCGGTTTCTCCGCGAGATCGAGATCGCCGCCAAGCTGCACCACCCGCATATCCTTGCGCTGCATGACTCGGGGGAGGCGGGCGGATTCCTCTACTACGTCATGCCCTACGTCGAGGGCGAATCCCTCCGCGATCGGTTGCATCGGGAGAAACAGCTTCCCGTCGAGGACGCCCTGCAGATCGCAAGGGAAGTGGCCGATGCATTGAGCTACGCCCACAGTCATGATGTGATCCACCGCGACATCAAACCGGAAAACATTCTGCTCGAAGCGGGACACGCCGTGATAGCGGATTTCGGGATTGCGCGAGCCGTCACGGCGGCAGGTGGTGAGCGGCTGACGGAGACGGGGGTCTCCATTGGTACGCCGCACTACATGAGCCCAGAACAGTGCGAGGGGGCCTCCGATATTGATGGGCGCACGGACATCTATGCGCTGGGCAGCGTGCTGTATGAACTGTTGGCGGGAGAACCGCCGTACACCGGACCCACGGCGCAGGCGATCATAGCGAAACGGCTGAGCGAGCCGGTGCCGCAGGTGTCTACGTTGCGGGAGACGGTCCCGCCGACGGTTGAAGCCGCGATCAACAAGGCGCTGGCCAAGGCTCCGGCGGATCGGTTCAGCGCTGCGGGCCAGTTGGCAACCGCGTTGGATTGGCGAGTGGTCACGGATTCACCAGCTGCAGTCACCGGTCCGGCTGGAAGAAAACGATGGTATGCGGTTGGGGCGGCAGCTGTGGCAGCCGTCTTGGGAATGTGGCTCGGCATGCGAGCCCTGGGCTCTGGGGCGGGGGATGTTTCAAGTGTCGTGCCGAGAATCGTCGTGCTGCCACTGGAGAACTTGAGTGCGTCCGAGGAACAGTATTTTGCCGACGGGATGACGGAGGAGATCACCAGCAAGTTGGCCGGAGTCAGTGGACTGCGGATTATCTCACGACAAACGGCGATCCAGTACAAGGGAAGCACCAAGACCGCACAGGAGATTGCCGAGGAACTTGGTGTGGATTACGTGCTCGAAGGTACGGTTAGGACGGACAAGACTCCAGACGGCGGTGGACAGGTACGGATTACACCGCAGCTTATCCGGGCCTCGGATGATACGCACCTGTGGTCAGAGAGCTATACCGCTGATTTGGTGCCTGGAGAAATCTTCAGTATTCAGACGCAGATCGCGGAGCGCATCACCGAGAGCATGGACGTTGTCCTGCGCGAGCCTGAACGCCAACGCCTGGCAGCACAGCCCACCGACAACCAGGAGGCGTACGACCACTTCCTGCGTGGGAATGATTACTACGGAAGAAGCCCTGAAGCACAGAACACCCGGATTGCCGTCCAAATGTACCAGAAAGCGGTTCAGGTGGACCCGGAGTTCGCCTTGGCATACGCTGGGCTCTCTCGCGCTCATTCGCGGATGACGTTCTATGACCCGACCCAAGAGCGTCTGGCATTGGCGAAGGAAGCGGTGGAGGAGGCGCTGGCGCTTGATCCCGATCTGCCCGAAGCGCATGGAGCGTTGGGGTGGTATCACTACTGGGGTTATCTGGAGTATGATCGTGCCCTTGCCGAGTTTGCGATCGCCCAGAAAAGCCAGCCGAACAGCAGTGATCTCTTTGACGGGATCGGGGCCGTCCAGCGACGGCAGGGGAAGATGCGGGAGGCACTGGCCAATTTTATCAAGGCTTCGGAGATTGATCCGCGCTCTGCAAGTAGGGCCCGCGACGTCGCAGACACATACCAGCTCGTGCGCAACCCTGTCGAGGCATCGCGGTACTTTGACCGCGCAATCTTACTGACTCCCGATTGGGCATTCCCCTACGGCGAGAAAGCGAGCCGGGTACACCTGCGTTTGGAAGGCAGCATGGAAAAGGCCCGGGCCGTGCTGGAACAGGCCCGGATCGTCGGCCTCGCAGAAGACCCCGAGATCGCATATACGTGGGTCTTACTCGACATCCTGACTGGACACTATCAGGCGGCGCTGGACCGGCTTGCTTTGGTTTCGTCAGATGTTCTTTGGGAAGATCAATTCCTCTACGTGCCTAGAGGCCAACTGTATGCCCAGATCTATGGCCTCATGGGGAACCGGCAGCGTGAGCGAGCCTATTACGATTCGACGCGGAGCATGCTGGAGACCAGGATTCAGGAGCGTCCCGATGATGAGCGCTTGCGGAGTGCTCTGGGTATCGCCTACGCTGGCCTCGGTCGCGAGGAAGACGCGATCCGCGAAGGAGAGCTGGCCGTTGAGTTACTTCCTATGAGCAAAGAAGCCTGGCGAGGTGCGTACAGGGTAGAAGACTTGGCGCGTATCTATACTATGGTCGGCGAAGACGACGCCGCGACTGACGAACTCCAAAGCTTGTTGGCTGTTCCTTCACCTATGGCCGTTCCATGGCTCAGAATCGATCCCACCTGGAATCCCCTCCGCGACAACCCCCGCTTCCAGGCGCTGCTGGCGAAGTACGAGAACTAAGCGATGCCCGAGAACACCGCCCGGCTCTCGACCGCCCTCGCCGATCGTTACAAGATCGAAAGCCACCTGGGCGAAGGCGGTATGGCGAACGTCTACCTGGCCCACGATCTCAAACACGACCGCCCGGTCGCGGTGAAGGTCCTCCGTCCCGAACTTGCCGCCGTCCTCGGCGCCGAGCGGTTCATCCAGGAAATCAAGACGACCGCCAATCTCCAGCACCCGCACATCCTCCCGCTGTTCGATTCGGGCGAGGCCGATTCGTTCCTGTACTACGTGATGCCGTTCATCGACGGCGAGACCCTGCGGGACAAGCTGAACCGAGAGACGCAACTTGGTATCGAGGAGGCGGTGAAGATCACCACCGAGGTTGCGGACGCGCTCCATTATGCCCACGGCGGGAACGTCATCCACCGGGACATCAAACCCGAGAACATCTTGCTCCACAACGGGCGTCCTATTATCAACTATCCGTTCCTGTCCCGCCACGATCCGTCCTTGGAGACCGTCCGCAGTGATCCACGGTTCCAGGAGTTGATGGGACAGGTGAAGCCGCGGTGGGAGGCAATTTTGGAGTGGGAGCGGAGTACGCATGACGCTGCCCTGACATACCGGTCTGACAAACCGGTCTGACACCACGGCCGGACGGGGGTCTGACACCCGACGCGATCCGGCCTGCACATCACAGTCAAAGGAGGCAGACCATGCGGTTCGGGGTGATGGCGGGCGTGACTGTTCTTCTGGTGCAGGCGCTCCTGGTGACCGGATGGCGGGCGGAAGCCTCGGCGCAGACGAGGCCGGGCTCCCCCCTGACACGCCTTCTCGAGGCGGAGCTCGAGAGGTTCCCCGGGACAGCCGGGCTCTATGTGAAGCACCTCACGACGGGCGAGGAGGCGAGCGTTCGGGGGGACGAGCGCTTCGAGAGTGCCAGCACCATCAAGGTCGCCATCCTGGCCCACCTCTACCGGATGGCCGATGCCGGCGAGATCGACCTGAACGAGCGCCTCGAGCTCCGGAGGTCGGACCTCGTGGGTGGATCCGGGATCTTCAGGTACAAGGGCGTCGGGCTCAATCCGAGCATCCGTGACCTGATCACTGAGATGATCATCACCAGCGACAACACCGCCACGGACATGCTGCTCCGGAGGATCGGCGGCGTGAACCCGGTGAACGACTTCCTCCGGGGGTTGGGGTTCGAGGTCCTTCGCGTCAACCACACCGTCTCCAGCTACTTCCGACGCCTGTACGAGCGCATCCTCCCCAGGTTCGCCTCGCTGACCCGGGAGGATGTCTTCGCGCTCTGCTGCGCGAACACGATCCTGGGCAACGTGCCGTCCCTCAGCGAAAGGCGGGACAGCCTGACGCGGGAGATCGAGCGGAGCTCGGCCGCTCGCGGCCCGCAGGAGACGACGGGTCTCCTGCATCCCGAGGAGAACTGGTTCGGAAGGGTCACGCCGAGGGAGATGGGCCAGCTGCTGGAGCGCATCCAAACCTGCACCATCGCCTCCGAGGAGAGCTGCGAGGAGATGCGGCGAATCCTCAGGAACACCCAGGCGAGCGGCACTGCCATCGCCGGAGCGCTGGCCATCCATCTTTCGGTCCCGGTCGGGCACAAGACCGGGGCAACCACCGGAGTGACCAACGACGTGGGGATCGTCTACGCCCGCTCGGGGCCCATCGTCATGGCCTTCTACAACAAGGAGATCGTGAGCACCAGGGCGGTGGTCGAGATCCGCATGGGCGAGGTCGCCCGGATGGTCGTCGAGTACTTCGACGGGCCGTCGCGCTGAGCTCGGCTAACTTGGGAAAACGCCGTCGAATTTGAAATCAACGAGGAAATCTTCATGTCAGTAGAAGCAAAGATCAAACAGTTGGGACTGGTCCTGCCGGCGGCCATAAAACTGCCGGCAGGCGTTGTGGTGCCGATTAGTCTCGTCAAAGTGCGTGGCAATATGGCCCACGTGTCAGGACATCTGGCGCAGAATCCCGATGGCAGTCTGATGGAGCCCTTCGGCCGTGTTGGCGCGGAGGTCACGCTAGAGCAGGGCGTCGAGGCAGCGCGGGTTGCCGGTCTGTCACTGCTGGGCAGTTTGCAGCGGGCCCTGGGAGATCTGGACCGGATCGAAACCTGGATCAGTGCTTTCGGCATGGTCAATGGGGCACCGGACTTTTACCTGTTTCCGGTCGTCATCAACGGTTTTTCAAACCTGATTATCGAACTGTTCGGGCCAGAGGTCGGCTCGCACGCGCGTTCGGCCATTGGTGTTGGGGGACTGCCGTTCAACTCGCCCGTGGAGATCGAAGCTGTGGTCGAATTGAAACCGTGATAACGCCAACGAATCGGGAGAAGAGGCCATGAGCATCTCGAGACGCGATTTCATAACGGGAACTGGGGCGTTGGTAGCCTGGGAAATGGGATTTCGGTTTGACCAGCGGCCAGGAAGCGCGCGCCGCCAAACTACAAAGGGAGACCCGACACCATGAAGCGCAGAGACTTCGTCTTATCGGCGACATCGATGAGCGCCGTTGCCCTGACACCCAGTGCGGCGGCAGCCGCAAGGGAAAGTGCCGGCCTTCAGTCGAGCAACCCATGGCCCGTGCGGGGGAGCGAGGCATTTGAGTTCGACTCAGCGGCTGTGGGAGACACGATGGCGGTTGGGGTGTGGCGGCCCGATCCGCAGATGTTGGCTGCGGGAGGTCGCGATGCCAACGAGCCTCTCGACATCGTTTACGTGCTCGACGGCTCGTGGGCCCTCGGTGTGGCAGCTACGATCTGCACGCTTCAACTGGTTGATCTGATTAAGCCGGGGTTTCCGCCGCTCATGCTGGTGGCCGTCGACTATCCAGAAGGGAACCCGAATGCCCGTTCCCGTGATTACACGATGAGGGATTCTGTGCCGAAGGCGATGGCTGAGGTTCTCTCGGCGTCACCTGCCACGACGCCAGGCGGCGCCGACAGTTTCTTGCGCTTCCTCGAGGAAGAACTGGATCCGCTTGTTCGCTCTCGTTACAACACCAAGGGTACGACCGCGGGTATTCTCGGTGACTCGTTCGGCGGCACCTTTACGTTCTATGCGTTCCTCCGACAGTCGAAACTGTTCGATCGCTATTGGCTGGGAAGCCCCGGTATCTTCACCACCGACACGGATTATGTGGCTCAGTTCGCAACGTTAGTCGCTGGTGATCTCGTCGCCGACACGAAGATGTACTTGAGCTTCGGCGAGCTCGAGGCAAATGGCGGTGTCGAGTTCTACGAGGACATGGGTCGCAACTTCAACCGCCTCGTCAGCGGGCTGACCAAGAACCCGAACGACCAGCTCGTCTGGAAATCGAGGGTCTACCCGGGCCACACGCACACGACGATCCTGGCTCCAGCCATCAACGATGCGCTGCTGTATCTATATGGTCCGCACTCACCTTGATCTCGTGCTTCCGGAAGGAGGACGGCGGGTTCAGGTGTCAGGTTTCAGGTGTCAGGTGTCAGAGGAGTCAAGCCCTGAAACCTGACACAGGAGCGCGGGGGCGCACCCACCCCATCGCGACCCTATGCGTGCGCGTGCCAGGCGGCAAGTACCTCCGCTTCGCGATTCGGATCTACGAAGGCTCGCGTATTTGCTCGGCGTTCCTCCGGCAGGGTCTTCCACCACGCGAGCGTGTCCCTGGTGGTGGCGGTAACGTCCGTATAGGTCAACCCGGACGCGACCGACCGCTGATTGCTCACGAGATGGATATTGTTCCGGGTCGGGAGCGGAGCGTGTGGCGCTCCCTTGGCGACTTCTGGTGCACCCCACACCGGGAACGCAAGCTCGTGCTCGAGTAAGAACTCCGGCTCGACCCAGGTGAATTGGGTGTCGGCTCCGCTCACCTCGCGTGCGATCTCGAGCATGCGACCGAAGGGGATGGGCTCTTGTGGGCCGACGCCGTTGAAGGTGCCGGCTGTGTCGTTCTCGAGCAACCGCACCATCCAGCCGGCGAGATCCCGCACGTCGATGATCTGAATGGGATCCTCCGGAGTACCGGGTGCGATCATCTCTCCGCCTCGGTCGACTCGCACCGGCCAATAGGTCCAGCGGTCGCTGGTGTCGCCAGGCCCCACCACGTAACCCGGACGCACGACGGTGGCTCGGTTGCCGTAGATCTCCTTCACGGCGTTCTCGCCGAGAATCTTGAACGGTCCGTAGGTCACCATGCTAAAGTCTTCCCGGGTGGGATCGGCCAATGTCCCTCCGGGGTGATCCACGTCGATGCCGGGCTTCTCAAAACTTGCGTACGCCGCCACCGACGACGTAAACAGGTATCGACCCACCTGGTTGCGTAGCAGCTCGGCGGAATCGCGGATATGACGCGGGATGTAGCCCGAGTTGTCGATGACCGCGTCCCACTCTTTGCCTTGCAGGGACACGAGGTCCCCGTCCCGGTCTCCCCTCAGCTTCTCAACTTCGGGAAAGAGATGTGTGTTGGTCCGGCCGCGATTGAACAGCGTGATGGTGTGACCGCGAGCCAACGCGTACTCGACCACCTTGGGGCCGATGAAGCCCGTCCCGCCGAGGACCAGAATCCGCAGTGGCCTTGGCGCGTCCGAGCTCTCGGCGCTGCCGCACCCGGTTGCGCCGAACCCGATCATGCCGCCCACGGCGGCCGATGTCTTGAGGAAATCCCGTCTGGTGACGCTCATGTGTGCCTGCCCCTCCGCGTATTGGGAAAATCCGACCGTCGCCGTCGGCATCGTCCGCCGTCGCCGCCTGCCCCGCGTCGGTAAGTATGGAGTGAATTCTCGGTGCGGTCCAGGGCGGCTGCCGCGGGCGTGTGCGCTGGTCACCGAGCCGCGCAAGGCGCCCAGGTAGCGCGGGCGGATCAGCGTTCGGGAGACCGGGCATTCATCATTCGACGTCCTATCGTCGGGAAAGTAGCTCCTTGACCTCGTCGGTGAAGATCAGGTGGCCGGGCGTGACGGCCTCGATGTAGATCAGTCCGTCCCACGCCTTCAGAGGGACCAGATTCATGTAGAAGTTCTCGTATCGCATCAAATGGCTCCGGGTCAGCCACGCGTTCACCGGGCCGGACTTCGGTGCGGCGTGCAGGTCGAGGGCGAACATGGGCACCCCAACTCGAGACAACGCGGCCGAGTAGCTCCCCTCGAGCGCTGGACTGCTGTCTGTGAGGTGCTCGAACTGGGGGAGCTTTCCCGCCTCGCCCTCCATGACAAAGCGGTTGGTGGCGAATCCGACGTTCACGTAATCGTCACCGAACATCGAGTGAAGATACAGACCGACGAGGGTGATCCTGCCCTCGATCTCCTCCATCGGGCCGACTCCGGGTATCCAGAACCGGTCACTCGAGGAGTACTCCTTCACCACGTGGCCGTTGTGCTCCCACAGCATCACGCGGCCGTCCGGCCCTTCCCGCTCGAGAATCCACTCGACGTTGTCGGCCTGAGCCGTCTCTCGACCGGTTCCGGTGTCGAGCCTGGGCGGGTTCGTGGCCTGGAACGCGAAGTAGGTATCGACCTGTCGCGCGACGATCGCGTGGCGGTAGGCCCACTCGTAGTCGTCCCGGGACGTCGTCTCGATGTACGGGACCCTGTAGATCTCGAAATTCGTCACCAGAGCCTGGGTCGCGACGGTCATCGCCGACCGAAGCTCGGGATCCAACGCCACGTACTCCTCGTCCGATCCGAATTGCGCGATCTTCGGCAGCAGGGACTCGCGAAACCCGACCGCAGCCTCGGGATCGACGATATCCAGATACTCGAGCGCGGCCTCGATAGAGTACTGCCCGGTTCTGCGGAAGTCGTTGAACAGACCCATGGCGAAAGGATCCGCTCCGTAGAAACGGATCTTTCGGGTGTGCGACGGATCCGCGTTGTACGCCCGCATGAAGTCGAGCAGTGCGACGGTCTCTTCCCACACCCCGAAGCCGTAGGAAAAACCGCCCCAGAGCACGCTGTCACGGTCGATATCGGCTCCGAGAACGTAGTCGTAGACGAGCTTTCCGTTGGTGAGTCCCGACTCCATGACGAACGCCGTAAAACCCATCTCCCGGACGAGAAACTCGAAGATGCGAACCTTGAGCTCGGTGATCTCGTGGCCGTTGTGGATGGTCTCTCCAAAGCCCACCACCCGGGCATCGCCGATCATCCCCTTCAACGGTATCAGCTCTTCGAGACCCGAACCGGGTTTCGTCGTGGAGAAGGGCATGGCGTTCTCCCCGGCCCACTCGACGAACGCAGCTTCCTGACCGGAATCCGTGGTGTCGTTCGAAGAATCGGACCTCGGCGGCGCACATCCCGAAACGAGCAGCATGACCGCCACCGTTGTCGGTGTCATGATTCGAATGGCGATGGTGTTCATGTCGACCTCCTCCTGTCTCGACGACTCGGAACTAGACCCCGTACCGAGCCCGGCGCTGGCTATGATCGCGCAGCGCACGCGAGCATAGCCGTTCGCGCGGCCCATTGGCAAGGAAGGTCCAGGAGCGGTCGGATGGAGGTCTGGCTCATGGCAGCGGACCCATCGATCGGTATATTAGCCCGACCTTCGTCTATTGCATCGCCGCCAACCTTAGCCATCGGGCTTCGCCATGAGATTTCACACCGTCGCACGTCGCCTTCTCATCGTTCTCGCCTTCGGATTCACGGTCCCGGCCGCGCAGGGCCAAGAGCCTGCCGACACGAGCTGGGCCGTCACGCAGCCACGGGGTCAGACTCGCGAGATCGATTTCACGACGACCGAGGGAACCTGGACCGCGCTCGACGTGTCACGAGACGGAACCTGGATCGTGTTCGACCTGCTCGGCCACATCTATCGGATGTCGATCGGCGGAGGTACGGCGCAGAGCCTCACGCAATCGAGCGGGATCGCCGTCAACATCCACCCGCGGATCTCGCCGGACGGGACGCAGATCGCCTTCATCTCCGACCGCAAAGGCCAGATGAACGTGTGGGTCATGGACTCAGATGGCGACAACCCAACCCCGGTCATGCTGGACACGAAGAACGAGTACCGATGGCCGACCTGGCGGGCCAACGGGCAGTTCATCGTCGCACTCAGGCGGGGAGGTCCGACGCCGGCGACGCTGATGATGTTCCACAAGAGCGGCGGGCAGGGGATCGAGCTGTGGAAAGGCGTGGCCGGCCAGAGTCCCTCTCGGCCGACGGTGTCGGCCGACGGACGCTACGTGTACTACGACCTCTACACGAGCAGCGGGACCCGGGGAATGGGCCGGGACGACGCGCTCATGGGTCGAGTCCAGCTTCGGCGCCTCGACCTGACCAACGGCGTGGTGCGACCGCTCACGGCGGGTGAGGCGCTTCAGGCGAACGCGGATCATACGTCGAGCGGCGGTGCCTATGCGGGCGAGCCCAGCCCTGACGGGCGCTACCTCTCTTTCATGCGCAAGGTCCCGGGCGGGACTCTCGACTATAAAGGACAGCGCTTCGGGCCGCGTTCCGCTCTCTGGATCCGCGACCTCGAAAACGGCGCCGAGCGGCTCGTGATGGATCCGGTGGAGATGGACCTCTCGGAGGAGAGCTTCCCGGTCAACGGCACCTATCCGGCGTACGGATGGATGCCCGACTCGAAGAGCATTGTGCTCCACCAGGGCGGCAAGATCCGGCGGCTGGACATCGAAACCGGGCAGGTGGGCACCATTCCTTTCGTGGCTCGGGTTCACCGAGTCATCTCCGAGCAAGCGTGGGCCAAGACCCGGATCTCCGACGGTCCGGTCGAGGTGAACTTCATTCGCTGGGCCACGGCGACGCCGGACGGACGGACGCTCGCCTTTCAGGCCATCGGGCGGATCTGGTTGATGGATTTGCCGGACGGTACGCCACGGCGTCTCACGCCGGACTCGTTCGAGCCGCACGAGTATCAGCCGGCCTGGTCGCCGGACGGCCAGTCGATCGCGTTCACCTCGTGGCAGGACACCGATCGGGGCGCGTTGTGGGTCACCAGCGCTCGCGGCGGCGAGCCGCGACGGGTGACACCGGAGGCCGGCGAGTATGCCAACCCGGTCTGGAGTCCGGATGGGAGCGAGCTGGTGATGGTTCGTGGCGCCGGCGCGACCGCGCGCGGCCAGTCACTGGTGTGGAATCCTTACTGGGACGTGGTCCGGATCCCGGCCGGTGGCGGCGCAGAGACGCCCGTGGGTCAGGTGGAACGCGACCCCGCCGGGGTGAGCCGGCAGCCCGGTCTCGTGCAGCCGAGCGTTGGCACGAACGGCCGGATCTACTTCGCCGAGGCGAAGAACTTCGGCGGGGGTGAATCGCCACTCCCGAACTTAGGACTGGAGGTCGTTTCGGTTCTTCCCGACGGATCGGACCGCCGCGTCCACGCCCAGATTTCCAAGGCCGGCGGTGCCATGGTCTCGCCCGACGGGAATTGGGTGGCGTTCACCCAGGGGAACAATGCCTATGTCGCGCCGCTCCCAGCGGCCGGATCGGGTGAAACGGTGCCCCTCATCGATCGACGCGGAGGGACCCTCCCGACTACCGCCCTCTCGACCGAGGGCGGCCTCCTGCCGCGTTGGCGCACCGACGGCACCTTAGACTTCGCCAGCGGAAACCGCGCCTTCACGTACGACGCGACCACCGGCCGAGCCGACACTATCACCATCCGCCTCACCGCGCCCCGCGACCTGCCGGCGGGTTCGATCGCTCTGACCGGGGCGCGGATCATCACGCTCGACAACGAGCGCGTCATTCCAAACGGTACGGTCGTGGTCGACGCCGGGCGGATCCGTTGTGTGGGCGACTGCTCGACCGCGGGGGTCGACCGGGTGGTCGACGTTTCGGGAAAGACCATCATCCCGGGCTGGTTCGATATGCACGCGCATCTTCACCACGAGCATCTGGGGATGATGCCCGCGCACAACTTCGAGACCGCGGTCTATCTCGCCTACGGCGTCACGACGACGTTCGATCCGTCGACCTTCTCACCCGATCCGTTCGCGTCAGCCGAACTGGTCGAGACAGGTGAGATGATCGGGCCTCGTATCTTCGCGACGGCCGAAGCTATCACGGCAACGGACGATGCGGCGACCAACGCGATCAACTCACTCGACGAGGCGCTCGCGGAAGTCGGTCGCCGGAAATCCTGGGGCAGCCCGATGGTCAAGCAATACAACCAGCCGACGCGCACCCGGCGCCAGTGGGTGGTTGAGGCGGTCCGGCGGTTGGGTCTCAGAACCACGGCCGAGGGCAGCGGCCCGATCGAGCACAAGGTCGGCATGGTGATGGACGGCCATACGGGTGGGGAGCACCTCACCGTGCAGGCGCCGCTCTACAGTGATTTTCTGACCTTCATGGCGAAGGCCCGGTACTTCTACTCCCATACGCCGCTAGTGAGCGGGTATGGCGCCTGGAACGACGAGTACTTCTGGCAAGAGAGTCCGGTCTGGCAAGATCCGAAGCTGCAGCGGTGGATTCCCTGGCGGCAGCTGATCCCGCACACGCGACGGTTCGTGATGCGGCCGGAGACAGACTATTCGAAGGACATCGTGGCCCAAACGATCGCCGATCTGGTGGAGTTGGGTGGCTATTCGGCGGTCGGGTCGCACGGCCAGCAGGACGGCCTAGGCTCCCACTGGGACGTCTGGATGCTGGCCGAGGCGGCGGGGGCGATGACGGCGCTCGAGGTGGCCAGTATGCACGGCGCGACCTTCGTCGGCGTGGATGACGACCTGGGATCGATTACCGTCGGCAAGCTCGGTGACCTGATGGTGCTGAACGGCAACCCGCTCGAGAACATCCGGAACACCGCCGACATCCAGTACGTGATGAAGGGCGGAGTGCTCTACGACGCCATGTCGCTCGATCAGATTTGGCCGCGGTCGATCAACTTCGGAGACTACTACTGGGTGATGCCCGAGATGTATCGGATCGACCAGAAACGGGTGGACGGGTGGGATCGCCGGTAGGAGGGCGGGTACTAAGCCGGCCTGGGCGCGCGGGGGCGCGCAACGCGTGTTTCCTTGACCGGCGCCAATACTGCACGGCGTCTAGGCGCCGTCGCCGCTCTGAAGCCATGGAATAGCGGTCCATATGAAAGCTGTGGTACTCACGAGATTTGGATCGCCCGAGGTCCTTCAACTCAAAGAGGTCGAAAAGCCCGGTCCAAAAGACGAGGAGGTCTTGCTGAAGGTTCACGCAACGGCCATCAACGACTGGGATTGGCAGTTCATGAGGGGCAAGCCCCTCGCCTTGCGCCTAATCTTTGGCATTTTCAAGCCGAAGGTCGAGATCCTCGGAGCCGAAGTGTCAGGGCGCGTCGAAGCAGTGGGCAAGAACGTAAAGAGGTTTCATCCTGGCGACGACGTGTACGGAGACATTTCCGAATCCGGTTTTGGCGGCTTTGCGGAATACGTTTGTGCGCACGAGGACGCGTTGGCACGCAAACCCCCCGAGATGACCTTCGAGGAGGCGACATCCCTCCCGCATGCCTCGATGTTGGCGATGCAAGGCCTCATCGATTGCGGGCAAATTCAGGAGGGACAGAAGCTGTTGATCAATGGAGCGGGGGGAGGTGTCGGCACCCTAGGTGTCCAAGTCGCCAAAATGTACGGGGCCGAGACGACCGGAGTTGATAGCGGAGCAAAGCTGGACATGCTGCGATCCGTCGGCTTCGATCACGTCATCGACTATGAACAGGAGGACTTCACAAATAATGGACAGCAGTACGACCTGATTCTCGACACCAAAACCAACCGTTCTCCCTTGAGGTATGTCCGCTCGCTGCGCCCCAATGGAGCGTATGTCACCGTTGGAGGAGACCCGCATCGACTCTTCCAGGTCCTGTTCTTTGGACCGTTGATCTCCCTGTTCAGCACAAAGAGCGCACGCCTCGTCATCCTCAAGCCCAACAAAGACTTGAATCGTGTCAACGAGCTATTTCAAGCTGGTAAACTCAAGTGCGTGCTGGACGGGCCCTTCGATCTCCGTGATGTGCCGGAAGCAATTCGGTTGTTCGGTGCTGGACGGCACAAGGGAAAGGTCGTGATCTCAGTGGCGACGCCTCAGCCGCAGTAGGTTCGATGAACCAAGAATCATGAAAGCAATCCTCTATATAGAGTACGGATCGGCCGACGTGCTTCGACTCGGAGAGATCGCAAGACCGACTCCGAACGATGCAGAGATACTGATTCGGGTTCGCGCCGCAGAGGTGACCAAGGCCGACTGCGAGATCCGAAGCTTCAGCTTTCCAGTCAAGTGGTTTTGGTTGCCCATGCGGCTTGTCATGGGGATCCCAAGACCTAGGCGACAGGTCTTGGGATGTTACTTCTCGGGAGAAGTCGCAGCTGTGGGCAAGGACGTGTCGAAGTTTAAGGTCGGAGATCAGGTTTTCGGCTCCGCCGGATTGCGAATGGGCGCCTACGGTGAATACGTGTGCCTGCCGGCGAAGTACACGATTTCGGCGAAACCCTCCAACATGAGTTTCGAAGAGGCTGCGGCGGTGCCTCTTGGCGGATTGAACGCTATTCACTTCTTGAGGTTGGCACGAGTTCAGAAAGGCGAAAAAGTCCTGATCAACGGTGCGGGCGGAAGTATCGGCACCTTCGCGGTTCAGATCGCCAAAGACATGGGGGCCGAGGTGACGGCGGTTGATAGTGGGATCAAACAGGACATGTTGCGTCGTATTGGGGCCGACCACTTCTTCGACTATACCACAGAAGACTTCACAAAATCCGGCCAAAGGTACGACGTGATCTTCGACATGGTGGCCCGAAGCTCCTACTCTGGGTGCGTTGCCACACTGAACCCCAAGGGACGTTACGTGATGGGAAATCCGCGTTTGTGGGACATGTTGCGATCCGCCGTGACGTCCGTGTTCACAGACAAAAAGGCGATCTTTGCCTTTGCCGGGGAAACGGAGAAAGAGCTCCTTACACTCAAGGAAATGATCGAGGACGGCAACATTAAATCGACTGTCGATCGAGTCTATCCCATGGAACGAGTCGCCGAAGCGCATCGTAGAGTAGAAACCGAACAGAGACTCGGAAGCGTCGTTATCTCGTTGTAAGGGCCGCGTCATGATCACAGTCCGACATGCTGTCACCCAACGCCACGCAATGTCGAATTGGAATCAAGGGACGAGATCCGGGTGCTGTTCCTCCTGCCAAACTCTCACCCGTTCACGGAACTCATCAACTGCCTTGACGAGATCGTCGGCCTCGGCGTGCGAGATTGCGGCCACGGATTCGTAGGTAACCGCGTGGCGTTTCACGCGACAGCGATCGAAGAACTCCGCAAGCTCGAGAATGTCTGACCCCAATATCAGCTCATTGTGACATCGAGACCTCTTCACCCACGATCACGATTGTGGGCTCGCTCAATACATCAGGCCGGACTAAAGCCCAGGGTCCGCTCTCCCGGGGATGGGTGGGGATCTGCGTTTCCAAAGCTTTAGCGTGCGTGATGTTGACAAATACACGTTAACGTGTATTTTAATTGACGTGGCACGCTGAACGTTCGGCGTGACATATAAACGTGTCGAATACTCCCCGCACGCCGTCTCGCGAATGGCTCTGCGTGGGATACGGCGAGCGGACGTCCGCCGTGTGTTGGCTCTGGGATCAGTGAGTACCGAGCGCTCGCTTCCAGAACGCGACCCACGGTTGTGCAGACAGGCCATCGTTGACGGATGCAAGCTCGAGGTTGTGTACACGGAGGACGCACACCGGATAGTCGTGATCACGGCGGCTTGGGTTTGACTAGGAACGACAAATGAGATTCACTTACGATGCCACCGTCGACGCCCTGGCAATAGAGTTGGCGCCCGGCGCCAGGAGCAAGCGCACCGAAAGTATTGCGCCGGGCATCAATATCGACTTCGACCGTCGCAGGCGGTTGATCTCCGTGGAGGTATTGAATGCCAGCGGGTTGTACCCCGCTAGCGACTTGGCAGTGCTGGAATCCGCTGAGGAGTTGTTGACTCTGGCGGAAGCTGCGCATGAGAGCGGTTTATCGGCGGCGACCTTACGCAAACAGATCCACAACGAAAAGCTCAACGCAATAAAACGCGGGCGCGATTGGATGGTTGCGCGACATACTCTGTGGAACTACCTCGAGACGCGCGACCCCCGAGGTCGCCGTGCGGCCGGGGAGAGAAGGCTGCGGAGAGCGGCGAACGTGAAAAAATGAGGCTATCCGAAGGGCCCGTCTTTGGCGCGGCAAGCCGATTTGGGAGTCCCGCCCTGACGAGGGCGGGCTCGGCACAACGGCATTGTCCTTAAGGACGCACCAGTGCCGAGCGCGGGCTCGTTGGCCCGCGACTGCGCGGACCGTATTCACCGCAGAGATCGCCGAGAAACGGCCACGGATGACGCTGAAGCTTTAGGACGCGGATCCCCCACCCTACTCCAAAGGATCCGTGCTCAAATAATGAATCTGTGGCAGTACTTCCTTTATCATCCGCTTGACCTCTGCGACCTCAGCGCGCTCTGCGGTGAACAACCTCTCCCTCAATCCCTCAATCCCTCTTGAGACCCAATTCCCGGTCAACAGCACTCGGCTGAACACACATACGCGTCCCAGCCGGGGTAGTTTCTCGGCTGTCTCGTCCCGCAGCAGTCTGCCCGAACGGTGCGTCCCTGTCGCGGCCGGCCGATTTGGGAGTCGCGGAGCGTATTCACTGCAGAGAACGCCGAGGACGCAGAGAGAGTAGGGCCGCTACTGAGAGAGGCCTCCAACCACGGCGTCGTTGATCAGCTTACTGGCGCGCTTGACGGTGACCTCCAACCGATCGAGGGCGCGTATCACCGAGCCGTGCTGCGACGCGGAGGCCGCTGCGTGTTGCACGCGCCGCGCGTCATGACTCACATGGCTCGAGCTGACCCGCAGCCCCGCCCGCTCGAGATTTCCGGCCAGCACGCATACCTGTTCCCAATCTTCCATTTTGGTCGCGCTGCGGATCCGCACGAGGAGGCCCGGTGTTTCGTCCACGAATTCGGTGAGTTGCACGCACCGGGTGATTTGGGGGCCGAGAGAGCGCAGCGCCCCGGCCCACCCAACGTACTCCTCGTCGGAAGGAACGTAGGGCGTGTCCGATGCCCGACGCCACAGTCCCCGCCGATCGAGTTCTTCGCGCCGTTCGACTCCCCCCGATGGTGGAGCAACGCCACCTCGCCGGTCGCTCTCGCGCCGAGAGGGCCCACGTCGTTCCGAGTCTCTTGTCTGAGTGGTAGACGTCATATGCTCTCCAAATCCCTTGTGGTTCGGTCGCCGATCAGGCGGCGCCGAGAGCCTCGATCCATTGATCCTGACCCCGGGGGCGTTCGGGGCTAGAAGGCAACCACCGGAAAGTCCGGTGGAACTCCAAGATACACTTGCCCGAAGGTCCCATACCGAGCCTCGGAGGTGAAGACATGATGTCTCATTGTCTGGACGTCCCGAAAGCAACGTTCCAACGGGCTGGTGGCTCGAAACGCAGTCGTTCCCGCAATGCTACAAGCGAGCTCCACTGCCTGTACCGCGCTGCTCATCGCGTGGGTCATTGCAAGCAATATGTCCGCTCTTTGCTTCAGCGAGTGGATCTCACCGTCAACGCATCTTTGCCACGCCTCACTCACGGTGTCGAGAAGCAGTGAGCGGCCTGAACGCAAGACCGCTTCCGCTTTTCCCAACTGGACTTGTGCCGACGAGCGTTCTTTTAAAAGGCCGCTCGATCCGACCGGAGTCTTGGTCAGGGCGAGTTCGGTCACCTCATCAACAGCTCTTCGCGCAACCCCCAGCATAGGCGTCGGTATGCCTGTCCCAGCAGCGCCCACAAGCGGGAGTCGATAAAGTGGACCTTGATAGTGGGACCCCGGCTCGAATTCCGGCACCATCGGAAAAGTCCTAGTTTTGGGTACATAAACGTCGGTCACCGATATGTCATTGCTGCCCGTGCCTCGCATCCCCATAACGTCCCAGGTGTCAATTATTTCGCAGTTTTCGCTGGGAAAATAGACCATCACCATCTCCGGCTCGCCTTCGGAATGTTGGTCAACATCCACCAAGGCTGTCGATGAGATCCAATCGGCGTCATAGCAATTGCTGACGAACGGCGCTCGACCGGAGATACGGTATCCGCCTTCGGCCGAAGTTGCGTTTAGTGGGCGGCCAAATTGGGCGGCGATCAAAATGTCCGCGCCATTGCTATAGATCTCCTCTGCTCCCTCGTTGGGGAGACGCGCACAAAAGAAAGCCCAATCCAAAGGGTTCTCCAGGGTCCAGCCGGCCGCAGAGTCGTGGCGACTAATTTCTTCGACGACGAGTGCGCGAGTTATGGGGTCTGCCTCCAACCCCCCTAGAGACCGGGGAGTTGACATTCGCAAGAGACCCGTCTCGCGCAATGCATTGAAGACTGGCTGGGACAGGCGTCGTTCCCGCTCTGCTTCCTCGTTGTGTTTCTGGATGATTGGAGCGATTTCTCGCGCTGCGTCGATCAGCGATGTGTCTGCTTCCCAATGCATTTCCTTCTCCTATGCGTTATGACCTCAGGGACACCCGAGGCGCCGGCGCGATGTTCTGGTTGATGTGGAAGAGGTTGTCCGGGTCATAGGTCGCCTTCACTGCTGCGAGCCGCTCGTAGTTGGCGCCATAGTTTGCGGGCGCACGCTGGTCGTCGTCGCTGGACATGAAGTTGACGTAACCCCCATCGCTGCCCGAGTGGGGATGAATGGCTGCGTAGTAGTCCTTGACCCACTTGATGTTGGCCTCGTTGTCGGCAGGGTCGTCCCATATTCCCGCAATTACCGGGGAAAAGTTCTTGTCACGGTGTCCGAAGGCGGTCTCGTCGGCGCCGACCCGTTGAGCCGCACCGTTGATCGGATGGAGATGCATGCTCGAGCTGATGTGCGGTGTCTTCTCGCCATGTTCAACGTGAGCAGCGATTGCCTCGTCGGTGAGTTCGGTGATGAAGTCTGCTTTCCAGTAATGCTGCATGCCCTTCGGGACGGAACCGTCGAACATGCTGTTCATAGTCGGAAACGGCACGACGCCGAATAGCTCGGCTTTCACTTCGGCAACGTCACGTAGTGGCTGGAGTACTTTCTCGGCCTCCTCGTGTGGACCGTTCCAGCAAGTGACCAGGACACAGAACAGATCGCCGACCCGGTCCTCGGGGATGAACGGCAGGTCAGGAGCTATCTGCCAGCCGAAAAAGCATCCGAGCTGTTCGGGCGCATCCGCAATGTATTCCCGGTAGCACTCTAACAGGTTGCGGAAAAATTGATGGTGAGCCGCGTTTGTCCGGGTAACACGACGGTGTACCAGCGTGCGGTCCCCTATTACCGCCCCCGCGGTGCGGTCGGCGTGACGAATGCGGCCCACACTGCCCCATCAGGGGCTGCCTCCGGCCAGGGTCAGGGTGCGTATCCGCATCAGATTGTAGACCGCGGCCGTGAACGTAAACACCCACCCGACCCGCGGGGTCCCGCGATGTCGGAGTTTGCGTAACAACCCAATCGTCTTGCCCCACCCGTAGATCTCTTCCACTTTTTTGCGCTGCCGTTGACTGATCGCATAGCTGGGATGGCGCGTCGTCCGGCCATCCACCGCGCTCCGCAACCGCGTGCGGTGCACGTTCGGCGTGACGTGGGGCGTCCAGCCCAACGCCCGCAGCGTGTCGACAAACCCGCACCGATCATAACCCTTGTCCGCCCCCAACGTCCGTCGCCGGGCCGTCGGCGGTAAGCTCCCCACCATCGCCAGCGCACTCGCACACTCCGCCTCGTAGCCGGGCTGCGTCACGTCGGTCGCCACCACGAGCCCGTGCCGATTATCCATCAACACACTCGCCAAGTACGCCAATTGCGCGCCTTGCCCCCCACTCTTCCGCGTCAACCGCGCCTCCGGGTCCGTCCGCGACGCATGCGTCGCATTCGTCCGTTTCTCCTGGCGAAACGTCACGCTCGGATTCCCCGGATCATCGTCCGTTGGCGGGCGGGTGCCGGCCTTCGGCTGAAAACTCTTCTGACTCGCCCACGCGTCCAGCAAGGTCCCGTCGACGGTGAAATGCTCATTCGACAACAACGCCCGCCGCTCCGCCTCCTGTAACACTTCGGCCAGAAACGCATCCGCGATGCCCCCCTCGACCAGCCGCGTCCGATTCTTCGTAAAGACCGTCGGCACCCACACCGCGTCGTCCAGATTCAACCCCACAAACCATCGGTACAGGATGTTGTAATCGAGCTGCTCCATCAGCTGCCGCTCGCTCCGGATCGTATACACCACCTGCAGCAATAACGCGCGTAACAAATGTTCCGGGGGAATCGACGGCCGGCCCCGCCGCGCGTACAGCCGGTCCAACTGCGGCGAGAGCCGGGCTAACACCGGGTCCACCAGCGCCCGCAGGGCGCGCAACGGATGGTCGGAGGGCACCCGATCCTCCGCACTGATATAGCTGAACAGCGCCGACTGATTCGTCTTGTTCCCGCGCATCGTGGCACTCCCATCGAGGTCCCTCTACGATAAGAACTTCCGGCTCGCGATGCTATCGTCCATTACCCGACTTTTTCCGCAACCTGCTAAGACCGCCGCGGCATCGTCGACCTCGTAGAACAACGGGCCGCCGACGATGTCACCGACCTCGTGGAGCTGAAACTCGAAACTGGTGACGACACCGAAGTTGCCGCCGCCGCCGCGCAGGGCCCAAAACAAGTCTTCGTCCTGGTAGTCGCTCGCAGTGACCTGACGGCCATCGGCGAGAACGACATCGGCCGACAGGAGGTTGTCGATGGAGAGCCCGACGCTGCGGGTCAGGTAGCCGAGGCCGCCTCCCAACGTCAGGCCACCTACGCCGGTCGTCGAGATGATCCCGCCGGGCGCTGCCAGGCCGAACGGGTAGGTCGCATGGTCGAGATCCCCCCACGTCGCGCCGCCCCCGACCCGGGCGACCTTCTTGTCCGGGTCGACCCACACGTTGTTCATCGTCGACAGGTCGATGACCAGACCGTCGTCCACCGTGCCGAAGCCCGGAACGCTGTGGCCGCCACCACGAACAGCGAGGTCGAGGCCGCCGTCGCGGGCAGCGGCGACCGCGGCCATCACGTCGGCCGCATCCACGCACCGGACCACTGCCCTGGGCTTGCGGTCGTGCATGGCATTGTAGACAACGCGAGCGTCGTCGTAGTCAGAATCCGAGGGGGTAATGATGCGCCCGCGTACCGCTTTGGTCAGTGCCTCGATCACGTTGCTCATTGGTTGCTCCTCGCCTCGGGTTCACCTTAGATGTGCCAAAGATGCACCCTCAGGCGTTCCTGAAGCGTTCCCTCTCAACTGGGCTCGCTCAGCAGGCCTATTGCCGCACGGAACGCCGGGAGATCATGGCCCGACGGAATCGTGTCGACGAGGTCCCCAAGTTGCTCACGCGCTGTCTGATCGAGGAATAGCCTGGCGAGGGAGTGAAGCGCCCGAAGCTCCAACCAGCCCGCCCCTTGTGCGGAGGTGAGCTCGACGGCATTGCGCAAAGAAGTGGATGCGGCTTCGGCCTCTCCGCTGCGATACGCCAGCTCCCCATCGACTCGCCACAGCTCGGCCTCGAGATAGCGCTGGTTACGGCTTTGTGACCATGAGAGCCCCTCGCGTGTGGCCGCTCGTCCCTGGTCGAATTCACCGGCCATGCCACGAGCCCGAGCGAGCAGCAAGAGACAGTAGGTCAGGTGGAGGGTCTCCCCGTCGGTACGCGAGCGTGCTACCGACCGCACGATTCTCTCGATGCCCCCGAGCGATCCCTCGCAGACGTCCAGCCAACCCCGAAGGGCCTCCAGGACGACCACGAGATAGCGCTCCGACAGACGCTTCCACAGCATGTCAGCATCCTCGAGGAGTGCGGCGAGGCGGGCGAGATCTTCGGATTCGGCCGCGATGATCGCCGCGTACGTCGTGACGTACCCCAACGTCATGAGGTGATCGAGATCGACGGCGATCTCGAGAGCAGATCTCGCTGTCTCGTTTGCCTTTCCGGGATCTCCGACCCACAGCTCAAGCCACGCCAGCCGCACAAGGCAAACGGCCTTCGGGTCCTGCGCGAACAATGCCAAATGCTCCTCGCGATGGGACGCGTCGTATGCGTCGACCGCGCCTTCGAGGTATTGTCGGGCCACGGCAAGATCGCCCCGCCAGAACGCACTCACGCCGAGGAGATATCGGCCTTCTGTCCCAGCGATCGGATCACGCGTCTCGTCATCGAGGAGCGCCTGGCCGAGTTCACTGCAATCGTCGAAGCGGCAACCTTGCAGCCGGGCCAGGCCGAGCCCGCGCAGAATCGGTGCGGCGACGGGGCGTCGAAGCTTGCGTGAAAGCGAGAGGGCGCGTTCATAGAGCCGGTGCGCACTGTTGGAGCCATAGCCTTCGAGGGCCACAAGTGGCGATCCGAGGGCGATCCGGATGTCGAGTTCGAGCGCATCGCGGTCGGGCGACGTCGGCAGGTCAGGAAGCAGTGATAGCGCTCGCCGAAACATGGTGACCGCTTCATCGAGAGCCGACACGGCCACCGCTCGAGCCCCCGCCGTGCGGTAGGCATCGATGGCCGGTTCGACCATGCCGGCTTGGTCGTAGTGCGCGGCCAGCTGCGGACCGGCCGCGTCGAGGTTGTCCTGGAACTCGACCGCGATCGCCTCGGCGACGGCCCGGTGGAGTTGACGTCGACGAGCTGGACTGACCAGCTCCAGGGCAACGGCCCGAAGCTTGTCGTGACTGAAATCGTACGTGAGGCCCTGATCGCGGATGATCCGTCGGCGCCAGAGTTCATCGACATGGTCAACCAGCTCGCGCTCACCGATCCCAGTGGCCGCGACCATCAGACCAACAGAGAACGGTCGACCGATGACGGCCGCCACATCGGCGAGTTGCCGAGCGCCGTCGGGTAGCTGGTCCAATCTGGCGCGCAGCACGGCCCGCATTGTTGGCGTGAGCACGGCCTGACCTCCATCAGAGGCGATCCCGGCTCGAAGAGCTTCGATGACGAAAAGTGGATTGCCCTCGGTTTCGCTCCAGAGTCGTGCCGCCAGCTTCTGATCAATCGTGTCTTCAGCGCCTAGCCGAGCAGCGAGCGTCGCCGTGGTGGCTTCATCGAGCCGGTCGAGTGGCACGGTGGTCACTGCCTGGTCGTGGCCCAAAGCGTCGACGAGTCCAACGAGGGGATGATGCTCTGGGACCTCTTCCGAGCGGACGGTACCGACGATGAGGACCGGTGCCGTCTGTCCGGAACGGACAACGAAACCGATCAACTCGATGGACGCGGCGTCACACCACTGCAGATCGTCGATGATCAGCAAACGCGGGCGGTCGCCGCCGCCGATGGCTCGGTTCACAGCATCGAACAACCGATGGCGCTGAGCCAGGTCGCCCGACTGGCTCGGTCCAGATGGCTGGGAAGCGTCGAGGAGTTCGGGCAGGAGGCGAGCGAGCTCGGCCCTCCAGACCGTGTCGAGCGTGTCGATGTGGCTCCGGAGAGCATCCGATCGGAGTAGGTCGACGACGGGACCCCACGGCAGTCTGCCCGCAGCCTCGTACGCACGAGCCGATGCCACCACGTGTCCCTCTGCACGAACGCGCCTGCCGAGCTCCGCGGCGAGACGGGACTTTCCGATCCCCGGTTCTCCGGTCACCAGCACGAGATGTGCCCCACCCTCCCGCGCGGCATTCCAGGCCTCGTTGAGTTGGTTCATCTCCAGGTCGCGGCCCACGAAAGGCGACTCGGCGACGGGAGCCAGGTCCTCGCCGCGCACGTCGTCGCGGTTGATTGTGCCGGCCCGGAGTTGTTGGTACATGGCTCCGAGCGCCTCGCCCGGTGTCACCCCGAGGTCGCGCTCGAGCACCTCCGCGCACCGATGGTAGCAGCGTAGCGCCGCGGCTTTGTCGCCAAGTGCGAGATGAGCTTCCATCTGCATTCGAACGGCCGCTTCGTCGGTCGGCTCCAGGTCGATGACGCCCTGGGCATGCTTGATCGTGGCTTTGTAGTCGTCGCGCGCCGCAGCCTCTTCTGTCAGCTGCACGAAGGCCCCGTACGCCTCAGCTCGAAGTTTCGCTCGCTCGTCGAGGACCCAGTCGTCATAGCAAGCTGGAAGGAAATCGCCCGAATAGAGGCGTGCGGCGAGTTCGAGATCACCGACCGCGATGGCATCGCGGAACCTCAGCACGTCGACCTCGCTCGGCCCAGTCGGAATCCACCGGACGATCTCGTTGTCGATCTCGACGAACCCATCGATGTCGGGAAGGGAATGACGGAAGTCGTGGAGCAGTTTTCTGAGGTTGGTGCGCGCCTGACGTTCGTCGGAGTCGGGCCAGAGCTCGAACGCGAGTCGTGAGCGGTGCTGCAATTCTCTCCGTATCGCGATCAACGCCAGAGACCGTTGCAGGCGAATGGCGTTGAAGGCGCGAAGACGCCGGCCGTCCAAGACGATCTTGACTTCGCCAAGAAGTCGGACCTCTAGCCGCGCCGGCGGTACGCCACCACTCGTTTCACCGGGCATGGTGTGGGGCGGTGTCGAGGCGGTTGAAGAGGTTGGTCATGAGCGCAAAACTAGAGTTTTGGTAGGCTGAGAGCGAGAACCTCCCCAGGAGAAGCGACGGGAAATCAACTGAGCAACTGCGCCCCGTGTCCGGCGACCATTTGCGGGCCAGTTGACGGATCACTTCTGAAAGCTGGATATGGCATCCCGCTCACGTTACCGTGGTCGCGACCCGCTCATCGACTGGATGGAGATGGCCCGATGACACACACCATCGAGCCCGCGAGCAGTGGCCGCTCGAAATGCCGAGGCTGTGGCCATCCGATCGGCAAGGGGGAGCTCAGGTTCGGCGAGCGCCTGCCGAGTCCATTCCGTGAAGGCGACATGACGTTGTGGTTTCACCCGCGCTGCGGCGCCTACAAACGACCCGAGCCCTTGTTGGAGGTCCTGCCAAGCGCGGATATCGAGGAACGCGAGGAACTGACGGCCATCGCGCAGGTGGGGCTGGCGCACCGCCGTGTGCCGCGTATCAATGGCGTGGAACGCGCCGCGACCGGACGCGCACGCTGCCGGAGCTGCCGCGAGCTGATCTCGAAGGACAGCTGGCGCATCCCACTGGTCTATTTCGAGGAAGGGGTGTTCAGTCCGTCGGGCTCGATCCATCTGAGCTGCGCCGGGACGTACTTCGAGACGACGGCCATTGTCGATCGCGTGCTGCACTTTGCCCAGACGGTGGCCGACGATGAGGTGGCGGAGATCCGCGAGACGCTTGGCGCGGCCGATCATGCGTAATGTGAGCGTCGCTGGACCTACACTAGTCGCGACGTCACGCCCAGCCCGCGTCGGAGATGGCGGCGCGGTTCCGGACGCTCGCCATCAACAACCTGGCCGACGAACATTCTCAGGATCAGATCCGGTTCCAGCAACGCCGGCGCGAGATCCTCATCTGGACTCATCTGGACATACCTAGCACTTCCATGTATAGTGCTCCTAGGTATGGAGATCAACAAGGACCTAATTGCCGCGTCCTCGACCCCGCTCGTGCTGGCCATTCTGGCGGAGGGCGACAGCTACGGCTACGCCATCCTCAAGCGCGTGCGCGAGTTGTCCGGAGGCCACCTGGCGTGGACCGACGGGATGCTCTATCCCGTCCTCCATCGGCTGGAGCGCCTCGGCTTTATCGAAGCGCGCTGGGAAACCGCTGACAGCGGCCGCCGGCGGAGATACTACCGCCTCACGTCCCGCGGCCAGACGCAGCTCGCGGAGGAACGGAAACAGTGGCAGACGGTGGACGCCACGCTCCGGGGCATCTGGAAGATGCTCGCGCTTCGCGTCCCGGCGAACCAACCGGCGCGGGTCGTGCCACTGCCACAGGGAGCCTGAATGACGGAACCGGATCACGCCGCATCGCTCGAGGAGCAGATCGACCAATGGCGGAGCTACCTCCGCCGCCGGCAGGCGATCCACTCCGTCGACGTCACGGAGCTGGAAGACCATCTGCGCGAGCAGGTAGCGGGCCTGGTCGACGCGGGGCTCGCCACCGATGAAGCGTTCCTGGTGGCGGTGAAGCGCCTGGGCAGCCTCGATGTGCTCTCGCGCGAGTTCGCGCTCGAGCACTCGGACCGCCTGTGGAAGCAGCTGGTCTCTCCCGCGGATCCTGAGAAGCCCACCGCCGGTGGGCACACGGACGCCGTCGTCGCCGTCGGCCTGGCGGTACTGGCCGCCGTCCTCATCAAGGTCCCGGCGCTGTTCGGCCTGCAACTGAATGGCGACGAGGGTTTCTACGCACGCAACCTGAGTCTCTTCGTGCTGCCCGTCCTCACCGCCTATTTCCTCTGGAAACGGCACGTGGACACCCGGGCGCTCCCCTGGCTCGGCGCGGCGTTCGTCGCCGCGGGCGTGTTCGCCAACGTCTATCCCTTCGTGGAGGAGGGCTCGACGCTGGCGCTGACGGCGCTGCACGCGCCGATCGCCCTCTGGATCGTGGTGGGGATCGCGTACGCGGGCGGCCGGTGGGGCCAGGTAGCAGGCCGCATGGATTTCATCCGCTTCTCCGGCGAGCTATTCATCTATTACGTGCTGATCGCGCTGGGCGGCGGCGTCCTGATGGGGTTCACCTTCGGGATCTTCGAGGCCATCGGGATCGACATCGAGCCGTTCTTCGAATCGTGGATCCTGCCGTGCGGCGCCATGGGCGGCGTCCTGATCGCGTCGTGGCTGGTCGAGGCCAAGCAGAGCGTGATCGAGAACATGGCGCCCGTGCTGGCGCGCCTTTTTACACCCCTGTTCACCATCGTCCTGCTCGTGTACCTGAGCATCGTCCTGGGCACCGGCCGCGGCATCAACGTCGAGCGCGAAGTGCTGATCGTGTTCGACCTGCTCCTCGTGGTTGTGCTGGGCCTGTTGCTCTACTCGATCTCGGCCCGTGATCCACGGTCGCCGCCGGGCCCCTTCGATGTGATCCAGGTCGTCCTGGTGCTCAGCGCGCTCCTAGCCGACACGGTCGCGCTGTGGGCCATCGCCGCACGCATCACCGAGTTCGGCTTCACGCCCAACCGCGTGGCCGCCCTCGGGATGAACATGATCCTGCTGGTCAACCTGTTGTGGTCCGCCGTGCTCTCCGTCCGCTTCCTGCGCGGGCGCGGCGCATTCGCGGATCTGGAGCGGTGGCAGACGAACTACCTGTGGGTCTATGCCGTGTGGGCCGCGATCGTCGTGATCGCCTTCCCGCCCCTGTTCGGATACATCTGATGGGTGCCGCCATGATCAAACGACTGCTCGTCGCTGCTGCAGTTCCTAATGTCAACCTGGATCGTCTGAACCGGAAGCGAGGCGGCTCGGACCTCAAGCTGGCGTAGGAGCAACGGGCAGGTGTCGATTGCGATGACGCGATACCCCCGCCTAGCGAGAGCGACCGACTGCAACCCGTGGCCGCAGCCGAGATCGACCGCAACGCTGGAGCTCATGGGTCCAAGGCCGAGTTCCCTCGACCTGGCAGTGCAGGCGCGCGACGAGATGCCGTCGGCCACCACATCTGATACAGCGAAGTGACGATCATGAAGCCCGAGGAGATCGCGTAACCGAAGCCACCCAGGATCGTTAGGTAAGCGGCCGCCGGCACCCACTTCGTGGCCCACCATGAGAAGACGTCGATCGTGATGAAGACGTAGGGCATCGCGATCGCGGTGACGCGGAGCCATGTGGGGATGCCCGTCGCAAAGTTGAAGATGAGACACACGAAGAAGAAGATGAACGCGATGCCGAACAGGTGGATGTGGGAGACACGTGCCAGAGTGGGGATGGTGGCACCCTCGTCGATCTGGGCCACGGACTTGATTCCTTCGTAGTTCGTGTAGTCGGGGATGCCGGCTATGACGCCGTGGCAGCGGATGCAATTGGCAGCGACCACGTTTCGGATGTGCGAGTCCCACTCGTCGCGCGGCGAGCCATCGCGCACCCACTTGATGATCTCCGCACGATCGTGTTCGGAGGCCATGAGCTTCATTGAGCCTTGAAGCTTCGCCTCGAGCCGGCTTCCCTCGCGGTTTCCGTAATAGCTATAGACGATGTCGGTGACCGAGAGGCCGAAGCGGCCATCGGCGAGTCCGTGTGTGAACAGGATTTGAGCGAAGGACATCAGCAGTCCGATGCCGATGACCACCAGATATCCGGTGAACAGGGCGCGGACCGCGGGGTCGGTCTGGGAGAGCGCCGCGCCCCAGCGCGGGTCGGTGGAGCTAGGAGTCTCGACCATCGGTTCTGCGGGAGCGCCCCTGATTTCCCCCCGGTTTGACGGAAGGCCATGTAACCATGAGATCATCCAATCTACCGGGCGTCCCAGCCCGCGGTAGACTGCGCCTCTAGGCGCCCCTTCATATCAGTGTGTGCAGTTTCGATTAGCTTCATTAGAGCCGTGGCGTCGACGTCACGTTCGGGCCTGAGTTTCACATGACGCATAAACTTGCCAGTGCCTTCCAACAAGCCCTCCGGATCAGCAATCTCGGCGCCACGAAAGAACCCGACATTGACATGAGCTTTGAAGGCATTGACATAGGCGAATGCCGCATCACCCACACACGCTGTCGGATGGCCATCATGCAGTAACTCTCGAACATCGTCTCCGCAGTCGCGCATGACCTCAAACCAGCGGTGCGCGATCGCCCCCAATTCACCCGAATGCTCGTGCATCCAGACCCCGATAGCTGGATCTCGTTTGACCGAGCTGGGGAACCGCAGAAGTTGGCTCATGGCGATCTCATCTCGAGGCTGGGCCACAAAACTGGACTCTCGAGTCTCGCGGTCTCCAGCCGTAATAACCAATAAATGGACTGACTAGTCTAGTTCCCATCTCAAGCGCCCCCTCGCTCCGCGGTCACCTGCGGGCCGGGGCGGAGATTCCGGCCCAGAGAGCCCCGGCTGAAGCAGACACCCGGCTGGGCTACAACAGCGTGAGCTACCGACCCACTGTCAGAGTGCGGGAATACTTGAGCAGGAGCGTTCGTGAGCCCGTCCGCGGCAGGGCCGGATCCACTCGGAAGCGCTCGGTGTTCAGGCCTTGATTGTAGACCACGTACAGGTCGTGACCTTCGCCGGGATTGTATCGCAGCCGGAAATTGGCTTCGATCCGGTTGGCGACGCTGCTGTGCTGTACGAACGCGCTGGTCAGAACCTGGGTGCTGAGGGCCATGTCGACCCGTGCACGCACGAGGTGGCTGTCGAAGCCTTGCGCCCGGGTGTCGAACCGCACCCGGTTGTATTCGTACGCGCCGGATAGCGAGATGTGGCGCGACGGGGCCCACCGCGGGCTCAAGGTCGCCGACACGAGGGAGCCATCGAAGAACGACCCGCCCGACAGAGCGAGGCTGGCGGTCATCAGAGACTGGCGAGGAGTGCTGACGGAGACGGTCAGGTCGTGGAAAGCGTAGTCTCCGGCTGGTACTTCGGTGTCCTCCGACAGGCGAAACGATTGGTCCAAGTTCTCGATCCGAGCCCGAGCCCTCATGTTGAGTCGCGAGCCGGACTTGAAGGAAAACGTGGCCGCGGGACCGATTTCGGCCGATTCCACCGAGCCGTCGTCGTTTCGCAAGAAGGCGAATCCCTCCAAGGCGATCGAATGGCTGAGAAGTGGGGAATGCGGCCCGGGGATCCATCCTACGAACAACCGGTCGCCGATTCTCAGGTAGTCGCTCCTCGCCTGGAACCCCAGCCCAGGGTCGAAGTTGGGTCCAGCCCGGGTGACGTCCAGGGCATACCCGAAGCCCTGTTGATTGCGCCGCTCCCAACGGAGGCGGGCTAGAGTGGCTCCGAGGGTCTCCTGTCGAATTGACGGACCGTCGTCCAGCGTCTGGCCGAGATTCACGGTCAGATAGTCGTCGCCCCTGAGTCTCAGCAGGGCGTCGCCTGCATAGACCACGTTGTGCCGGCCGGCGTTACTGATGCGTGTGGTGAGCATGCCGCCGACGTAGGAGTTCTCGTTCAACACCCGTCGGCGCAGGCGAACGACGCCGAAGTTCTCGCCATCGAGGGCCTCGTGATCGGCCGTCTGCATGTTCATGACGCCCACGTCCCAATCGCCGATCCGCCCCACGAGGCGGGCGCCGCCGAGGATTCGGGCGGCTTCGCCGCCAACGATTCCGATGCGCCGGCTGTGGAAGAGGCGGTCGACGGGTCCAGTGCGGAATTCGAAGATGCTCCCCCGCTCCTGAAAGAAGGGGCGCTTCTCGGGGAAGAAGAGCGAGAAGCGGGTCAGGTTCACCTGCTGATTGTCGGCTTCGACCTGTGCGAAGTCGGTGTTGGCCGTGAGGTCAAGGGTCAGGTTACGGGATACACCCAGTTTCACGTCCAGTCCCACCTCGCCGACGGTCTGGTCATCCGGGAGCCATCGGTTGCCCTCCAGGCGGTGCGAACGACCGAACCCTCCCAGAGTGTACGGTGTGACGTAGAGGGGCTGGGTGTTACGGATCTGCTCCAGGACTACCTCCCTCATCTGGGACGGTTTGAGGAAGCTGTGGTAGCCCCACAGGGGTGGGATCGACGGAAAGGTCGTGATCTCCCACAACCGGGCCTGCTGCCGGAATAGGCTCATCCCCATCACGACCTCGCCGTCGATTTCCTGGAACCGAAGGCTCGAGAACGGAATGCGAAACTCGGCGTACCATCCTTTGTCATCGCGCGCCACGGCGACGTCCCAAAACGCGTTCCAGCTCGCGTTCAGCACCGGTTGGATGGCGGCGTCATTCAGAATTGCGGCGTCGGCACGGAGACCGGCCGGGTTCGTCCAGAAGCCGACCGCGTTCTCGTTGTCGTTGAATGTGTCGAGGAAGATCCCGAAGTAGTCGTTCTGCGGGTTGCCGTCGTCCCGACGCAGGGACGCAGCCTGGATCTTCTCGGGCTCCGTGTCGTACAGGCGCCCGGCCACATAGAGGAAGTCGTCATCATAGGCCACGAGGAACACGCTCCGTTCGCGAGCCGGCTCCCCGAAGCTCGGGACCTGCACGCTCAGCGGGAGCGAGTCGACACCTCGCCAAGCGGGTTCGTTGCTCAGCCCGTCGAGCTTGACCACGCCCTGGATCCGGGGGAGCGTGAGGGGCTCCTGCACCTGAGCCGTCAGCGGCTGAACGGCTCCCGGCGTCACCATCATCGCGCCGGCCCACCACGCCAACACCCGGCCGTGCCGTTGAGTTACCTTGCGGCCGGTCACGCGAGTCCAGCTGTACGAACCGCAATCACCCAGCATAGAAGCGACTCCCAGCACTCCGGTACTCGTCCGGATCCTCGAGGACAGACTTGGCGACCTTGGGTTCGTCGGCGTGGTACTCGCTCCCTGGCTCTTTCACCAACCGGGCCAGCTCCTCACGACGGCGCTCGTAGCGGAGCGAAAGGAGGCGGAGGAAGATAAAGGGCAGAACATAGCGCTTGTAGTCCGCCGGCTCGATGGAGCCGCTGAGATAACTGGGATCTTGGTGCAGCCTGGCGGATTAGGCTCCCTCGGGGTAGGATCTGCCGGGTCTGCTTAGTCCCTTGTGCCTGTGGTTCCTCTCGACAATTGCGATCGGAGTGCTTATGCAATCCACCCTCCACTCCCCCCGTGGCTCCATTCACCGCTCCGTCCTTGTCCGCACCGCCGCGCTCGCGTTAGGCCTGCTTCTCACCGCGGGCGCGCTCCCGGTGCGCGCTGCGTCGCAGCAGCCGTCCGAGACCTTCCCGAAGGCCCCACCACTCCCTGACATGACGGGGAAGGTGGTGCTGGTCACCGGCTCCACCGACGGTCTCGGCCGCGACGTGGCCCGTCGCCTCGCCGCCGCCGGGGCGCACGTTCTCGTCCACGGGCGAAGTATCGAGCGCGGGGAGGCGCTCGTCGACGAGATCGCAAAGGGCGGCACGGGGAGCGCCAAGTTCTACCGCGCCGACCTCGCCTCGCTCGATGAGGTGCGGCGGCTCGCCGACGCCGTGGTGCGCGACAATCAACGACTCGACATCCTCATCAACAACGCTGGGGTCGGGTTCGTCTTCGACACCACGCGCAAGTTCAGCGCCGACGGGTACGAGATGCATTTCGCGGTGAACTACCTCGCGCACTATCTGCTGACGATGCGGCTGCTACCGCTGATCGTCTCCAGCGCGCCGGCGAGCATCATCAACGTCTCGTCGGGCTCGCAGGCGCCGATCGACTTCGACGACGTAATGATGACGAAGGGCTACAACGGGGGCCGCGGCTACGCCCAGAGCAAGCTCGCCCAGGTGATGATGACCATCGACATGGCCCCCGCGCTCGAGGAGCAGGGAGTACTGACCTATTCGCTCCACCCGGCGTCGACGATGGCTACCACGATGGTGCGCGCCCTCAACGTCAAGCCGCGTTCGACCATCGCGGAAGGGGTCGAGTCGGTTGTCAACGCCATCACCACCAGCGAGCCGACGGGCGCGTACTTCAACCAGCTCAATTCCGTGGAGGCGCACGCGCAGGCGTACGACGCTGAGGCGCGGGAGAAGCTGCGGACGCTCAGCCAGCGGCTGGTGGAGAAAAAGTGAGAGGTGGCACAACTAGAGGTGGCCACTAGCCGCTTAGCCCGTCCTCTGCGCCCAAGTTGCCGGAGCTTCCAAGGGATTGGAACACCCAAAGGAGCCATTGACGGATAAGGGCACTATGGGCATCAATGACAAGCAGCAAGAAATTAATCTGGGGGATAGTAAGCGAGAGAGCGTATTTAGTTTTGCTCAAAGAGCTTATTGAGGCGGGGAAGGAGGTATTGTCAAATGTTGTGGATCGGTGAGTGATCAAGCGGCGACCTTCCGATCCGTGTTCTCTTTGTCAGTTTCCTGCATACCATCTTTGAATTGTTCTCCTGCCAACACCAGGGGGAGAAGTTCTGGAGCGTTGAGTTTCCGCCAACGTTGCTGCGCCATCTCCAACAGCTTGAACGCCATCGTCAGCCCTTTGCTCCGCGAGCCCGCTCCCTTGGTCACGCGCTGTCGTAACCGGACCGTCGCGAAGGCAGACTCGATCACGTTCGTCGAACGGATATGTTTCCAATGCTCGGCCGGAAAATCAAAATGGCTGTACAGGTGCTCCTGGTCCCGCGTGAGCGAGGCGACCGCCTTGGGATACTTGGCCGCATACGCGGTGGCGAAACGCTCGACCAGCGCCTCGGCCTCCGCACGCGACTCCGCATACATCATCTCGCGCAACACCCGCTTCGCCGCCGGCTGCAAACGTTTCGGAAGCTTGTCCAACACGTTGGCCATCCGGTGCACCCAGTCGCGCTGCTGCCGCGTCGCCGGCCACACCTCCCGCACCGCTGCCCAGAACCCCAACGCGCCATCCCCAATCGCCAGCACCGGGGCCCGCATCCCCCGACGCTTCAGATCGCGCAACACCGCCAACCAGCTCTCCGTGCTCTCCCGATAGCCGTCCTCCACCGCGATCAGCTCTTTCGTCCCATCCGCCCGGGCGCCCAGCATCACCAGCGTACACAGCCGGTCGGCCTCGAGGCGAATGTTGAAGTGGATCCCGTCGACCCAGACGTACACATACTCCCGATCACGCAGATCACGCTGGCGAAACGCCTGGTATTCCCCCTCCCACGCCGCCGTCAATCGCGTGATCGTCGTCGGGGACAAGCCTGATGCGTCCTCACCCAACAAGATCGGCAACGCCTCGCGAAAATCTCCCGTCGACAGACCGCGCAGATACAACACCGGCAAGACCTCCGCCACCTTCGGCGACCGCCGCATATAGGGAGGCAAAATCTTGCTCGTGAACTGCGCCCGCATACGACGGTCATGCACCCGTGGCGCGGTCACCGTGACCGTACCAGCACCCAGCGTCACCTTGCGGGGACGGGCTTTGCCATTGCGCACCACCAGGGCGCGGCCCTCTCCGTCTCGCTCAATCCGATATCGCTCGACATACTCGGTCACTTCCGCGTCCAACGCACTCACCAGCATCCGCCGAGCTCCCTCTCTGGCAAGCTCGTCCAGGTCTGCGAACAGTCCGTTCCCTTTGCTCTCAGACGCATTCTCTATTATCCTCAACATCGGTGGCGTGTCCTTTCTCCGGTCGTCACAACCGGATCTCGTGTACGTTTCAACTGACTACACGAAAGGATACGCCGCCTTTCTCATTCCTCCAATCCACAACTTTCGAAAATAACTCGCGGGGAAGACAAAATCGGTCATAGATAGACGCTATCCATTGGCGCAAACTGCCGAGGCCCACAGGTATGTCGACGAAGGACACAAAAAGGGAAATGTAGTCATAACGGTGGAATAAACTGACGGACAAGCAGACAATACTGATTACCGGAGCGACCGGAAACGTTGGGGGAGGAGCTGCGGTCGCACTAGCAAAACGTGGTGCTAGAGTTGCGTTGCTCGGGCGTAAGCTCGAGACATTGAAAGCCAGGGCGGATTCAATCCGTGCCGCTCTATCTGAAGCCCGGATCGAGTGCCAGGATACGGACATTGACACGCTGGTAGTCGACTTCACTGATATGGAGTCGGTGAAGCTCGCGGCTGCGGAGGCTATGAACCGATTCCCGAGGATACATGGACTGATACTATCCGCTGTTGTCATAGGGCAAGATGTTCCAAAAATCCTGCCCAACGGTCATGAGCTGAGGTTTGCTACGAACGTGATTGGGCCGTTTCTGTTCACCCAGCTGTTGTTAGATAGACTGCAGCAAGCAGACGGGTTGGTCCTTCAGGTGACCGCACCATGGTACAAAAAAATTGATTGGGATGATCTTGAAAGCATCAACCACAAGGCAATGACTGCATACGAAATAGCCAAGACAATGCAACGAGCGATCGCTGCGGAGTTGGCTCGACGATATGCTGGCAAGATCTCCTCTGTAGCATTCAATCCTTACCTTATCATGGATAAATCACAACCGGAGCAGCTCAAGAGGTGGCCGATCTTCTGGCGGGTGCTCGCAGTATTCCTTGCAAAGCCACCTGCGGTCGCAGGTGAGCCTATTGCTGACCTGATGCTCTCGTGTCGAGATCGTGCTGCAATCAATGGGGCTTATTTCAAACTATCAAAGCGCATCGAAAAACCTGATAAAGCAATGAATGACGAAGTATTAGGGAAGAGGTTGTGGGATGAGCTGATTCGACTAACAGGTGTATGAAGGCCCCTCATGACCGACCCACGGCTCCCGCGGTGGTAGGGGCTTGGGTTTCGGGGAAGTCGATCGGGATCGATCCAGGTGGTAACGCACATGCTTGCAGCTTTTGACTAGCAGGCGGGATCAACCTCCGTATATTCTCCTGGTAGACGTCACGCTGTTTTGGTCAAATAGGAGGTTCTGATGAGGTATTGTCAAATGTTGTGGATCGGTGAGTGATCAAGCGGCGACCTTCCGATCCGTGTTCTCTTTGTCAGTTTCCTGCATACCATCTTTGAATTGTTCTCCTGCCAACACCAGGGGGAGAAGTTCTGGAGCGTTGAGTTTCCGCCAACGTTGCTGCGCCATCTCCAACAGCTTGAACGCCATCGTCAGCCCTTTGCTCCGCGAGCCCGCTCCCTTGGTCACGCGCTGTCGTAACCGGACCGTCGCGAAGGCAGACTCGATCACGTTCGTCGAACGGATATGTTTCCAATGCTCGGCCGGAAAATCAAAATGGCTGTACAGGTGCTCCTGGTCCCGCGTGAGCGAGGCGACCGCCTTGGGATACTTGGCCGCATACGCGGTGGCGAAACGCTCGACCAGCGCCTCGGCCTCCGCACGCGACTCCGCATACATCATCTCGCGCAACACCCGCTTCGCCGCCGGCTGCAAACGTTTCGGAAGCTTGTCCAACACGTTGGCCATCCGGTGCACCCAGTCGCGCTGCTGCCGCGTCGCCGGCCACACCTCCCGCACCGCTGCCCAGAACCCCAACGCGCCATCCCCAATCGCCAGCACCGGGGCCCGCATCCCCCGACGCTTCAGATCGCGCAACACCGCCAACCAGCTCTCCGTGCTCTCCCGATAGCCGTCCTCCACCGCGATCAGCTCTTTCGTCCCATCCGCCCGGGCGCCCAGCATCACCAGCGTACACAGCCGGTCGGCCTCGAGGCGAATGTTGAAGTGGATCCCGTCGACCCAGACGTACACATACTCCCGATCACGCAGATCACGCTGGCGAAACGCCTGGTATTCCCCCTCCCACGCCGCCGTCAATCGCGTGATCGTCGTCGGGGACAAGCCTGATGCGTCCTCACCCAACAAGATCGGCAACGCCTCGCGAAAATCTCCCGTCGACAGACCGCGCAGATACAACACCGGCAAGACCTCCGCCACCTTCGGCGACCGCCGCATATAGGGAGGCAAAATCTTGCTCGTGAACTGCGCCCGCATACGACGGTCATGCACCCGTGGCGCGGTCACCGTGACCGTACCAGCACCCAGCGTCACCTTGCGGGGACGGGCTTTGCCATTGCGCACCACCAGGGCGCGGCCCTCTCCGTCTCGCTCAATCCGATATCGCTCGACATACTCGGTCACTTCCGCGTCCAACGCACTCACCAGCATCCGCCGAGCTCCCTCTCTGGCAAGCTCGTCCAGGTCTGCGAACAGTCCGTTCCCTTTGCTCTCAGACGCATTCTCTATTATCCTCAACATCGGTGGCGTGTCCTTTCTCCGGTCGTCACAACCGGATCTCGTGTACGTTTCAACTGACTACACGAAAGGATACGCCGCCTTTCTCATTCCTCCAATCCACAACTTTCGAAAATAACTCGGTTCTGATGACCAGCAAGCACGCCGTGATTCACCTTCCGACATGGGTGCCCCGCCTCCGGCTTGCTGACAGGACGGTGGCGGCTGCGGTGTCCCTCATGCGACGGGTCAGTCTCCTGTACCAGTCCGCTCGGGAGCAGGTCCGCCGCCCAGAAGTTGTGGCGACAATCTTGATGATTCTGCTCGGCCTGCTCTTGCTTTACTTAATGCTGATATACCCCGTTCCCTGGAAGAACTAAGTTTCGGGGACGGCGGCCCATCCGAGACAACCCAACCGCTTATCTCGAGCCACCCCGACCGCCGTGGCGGTTGTGGCTCGGGCTAATCGGTCCAGAGACTGTCGCTCAAGACGGGCAAGTGCCGTAGATCCGCCACATGACTCCAGGGTGGTGCCTCACGGGGGCTATGGGTTGCCGTTCGGGCACAGGAAGTGCGGCTCGCGGACGGCATGTGGCCGCGATTCCTCCGGACGGTACGCCGCCCCCGCTCCATAAGAAGGCCCGCTTGCATACACTGTGGGGAATGTATCTTCGGTGTGCCACAGCCCGTTGCCGATGGCGAGTATCTTTGTCCTGAATGTTTCAAGGTGTTCTTTTTTGAGAACGGTGACCCTCGCGAGCCCGACGGCCTAGGAGAAATCGAAACACCCCGAATGGAAATCGATCGTCGGCAGTGACCACCTTCACGCCCCGCGGTCCCGAACGTCGGTCCGGCGTCGACCGACGCAAGGCCGGTCCTATGCGGCCCCTCAAAGGCAAGCACGATCGGCGCAGTGGCCGGGAGCGTCGGAGTGGGAAGGATCGCCGGAGCGAAACATCCCAAAGGGAAAACGATCGTCGGCCATGACCACTTTCACGCCTCCCCGCATTTCCCAACGTCGTTCCGGCGTCGAACGCCGCACGGTCGATCTCGTGCCCAAAGCCTTTGGCGAACGCGATCGGCGTAAAGGCTGGGACCGTCGGAAGGGGAAGGATCGAAGGGACGTCCCCAATCGCCGAGTTGACGATGACAGGGCTGGGGGTTCCTGGCCGCTGGGCACCGCCTAGGAGAAACCGAAACCCGCATGATCCAGACGCAGCTTATGGGCAGAGCCGTTATGTGGACGCGCCTGCTGAGGAGTGGAACACCCTGTGACAGATGATTCCACGACAGGATTGGTGTCCGTTCACGGCGGCCATAGTGGTGAGTTCTGCACCCACGCCGTGGATTCGCTTGAAGAGATTGTAAACACGTATATGGACCACGGGTTCAGTTGGGTGGGTGTTACCGAGCACATGCCAGCAGCCGAAGATCGGTTTGTTTACGCCGACGAGCGACAAGCTGGCCTCGATGCCGAAGCCCTCCTTGTGCGATTCAGCCGATACATTGAGACGGGTAAAAAGCTCAAAGAAAAATACCGCAGCCAGATTGAAATATTCGTTGGATTTGAAACGGAGACTTACTCGGGGCTCCGACCAATTTGTTCAGACACTGCGCTCCGAATTCGTCCCTGATTACATAGTGGGCTCGCTTCATCACGTGGGTGACCGGGAGTTTGATTGTGCGCGTGATGGATACTTCGAAACTGCCGAATCTTTTGGCGGCCTGGACAGCCTTTACTGTCGCTACTTCGACGAACAGTACGCAATGATCGACACGCTGAAGCCAAGTGTGATCGGCCACTTCGACTTGGTGCGACTCTTTGACCCCGCCTACAAGTCTTGATTGATGAAGCCTGAGATCAAGCAGCGGATTGATCGGAACCTCGACCTTATTCAAAGGCATGGGTTGATCCTTGATTGCAACCTCAAGGGATTTGGCCGTCCTGCCGGGGCTCACGCTGAGCCGAATCCGACAAAGGAAATTCTTGCGGCGGCCATTCGGCGCGGAATCCCAGTTGTGCCTGGAGATGACTCCCACGGCACCCAATCGGTAGGCCGCAATTATGAAAAGGGAGTCGCGTTACTGGAGGAATTGGGAGCCGATTTGGATTGGAGAAAACCGGCCATGCTGAGCACCACCTAGGAGAACCGAATGCAACGTCGATTCAAAGACGAGCACGGTGACGAGTGGTATGTCTATCGCCAGCCGGCAGCCACGTTCGGGGCCTCCAACAAGGGGTATTTCCCGGAGAAAACGAGGCGGCCAGGGTTCAAGTTTCGTAACCTGCGCACCGATGAAATGCGGTTTCTGAAAGAAGAGGACGCGCCGAAGGATCTCAATGTGGAGAAGGCAGACGAGGCGGAATGGTCTTCCCCCGGTTTGATGGACATACAGTTTACGCTGCCTGCTGTGTCTGGGCGAGTAGCACGGCGTACTCGACCGGTGTCCGATACCCGAGACTCGAATGCCGACGCTGCCGATTGTACCAAAGCTCGAGATACTCAAACAGCGAGCGGGCCGCGTGGCGTCGGGTGAGCCAGTTGGCGTCGGCGACTAATTCCCATTTCAGTGTGGCCATGAAACTCTCGACGACGGCGTTATCCCAACAGTTGCCCCGCCGACTCATGCTGACCGCAATGCCATGCGCGGCCAAGCGATCGCGGTAGGGGCGACACGCGTATTGCACGCCCCGATCCGAATGGTGCAGGCCGCCCCCACCGCCCTCGCGCGCCAGCGCCATGTCGAGCGCCGCCAGCGTGATATCGTGCTGTAACGAGGACTGCGCCGCCCAGCCCACGACCCGCCGGGTGCCGACATCCAGAATCACCGCGAGATACAGCCACCCCTCCCGCGTGGGGAGATACGTCAGATCTGCGGCCCACACCCGCGCGGCGCACCGACGCTCCACGCCAAACTGGCGGGCCAGGACATTGGGCGCTGGCGCGTAGGCATGGTCCGACTCCGTGGTCACCCGGAACCGGCGCCGTTTCTTGGCGCGCAAGCCATCGCGGCGCATGAGGCGCTCCACCCGGGTCTTCCCACACGGCACGCCCCGCCCGTGCAGCTCCGCGTGCACCCGAGGGCTGCCATAGCGTTGCTTGCTCGCGCGATGAATCGTGCGAATCTCCAACAGAAGTCGCTGGTCCTGCCGCGTCCGGGGGCTGAGCGGGCGCGTCTGGGCCGCATAAAAGCCCGACCGACTCACCCCCAACACCCGACACATCATCGTCACCGGAAACCGCCGCCGGTGCGACGCGATACACGCGTACTTCACGGCGACTCCCGCGCGAAGAACGCTGCTTTGAGTTCAATCAGTCATCGCAACATTCGAGTGCAGTTTATCTGCTGGCGTACAGAACTTCAATGTTTTTCTAGGTCGTTGATTTAGACGTAATGCTACAGCATTGAGATCTGCCTGAGAGTGAACGGATAAATCAGTACCCTTCGGAAAATACTGACGCAATAAGCGGTTCGTGTTTTCGTTCGTCCCGCGCTGCCAAGGGCTCTGTGGATCACAAAAGTAGACTCGCAAATTAGTGGCGACCGTAAATCGCTTGTGTTGGGCCAGCTCCATGCCGAGGTATTGTCAAATGTTGTGGATCGGTGAGTGATCAAGCGGCGACCTTCCGATCCGTGTTCTCTTTGTCAGTTTCCTGCATACCATCTTTGAATTGTTCTCCTGCCAACACCAGGGGGAGAAGTTCTGGAGCGTTGAGTTTCCGCCAACGTTGCTGCGCCATCTCCAACAGCTTGAACGCCATCGTCAGCCCTTTGCTCCGCGAGCCCGCTCCCTTGGTCACGCGCTGTCGTAACCGGACCGTCGCGAAGGCAGACTCGATCACGTTCGTCGAACGGATATGTTTCCAATGCTCGGCCGGAAAATCAAAATGGCTGTACAGGTGCTCCTGGTCCCGCGTGAGCGAGGCGACCGCCTTGGGATACTTGGCCGCATACGCGGTGGCGAAACGCTCGACCAGCGCCTCGGCCTCCGCACGCGACTCCGCATACATCATCTCGCGCAACACCCGCTTCGCCGCCGGCTGCAAACGTTTCGGAAGCTTGTCCAACACGTTGGCCATCCGGTGCACCCAGTCGCGCTGCTGCCGCGTCGCCGGCCACACCTCCCGCACCGCTGCCCAGAACCCCAACGCGCCATCCCCAATCGCCAGCACCGGGGCCCGCATCCCCCGACGCTTCAGATCGCGCAACACCGCCAACCAGCTCTCCGTGCTCTCCCGATAGCCGTCCTCCACCGCGATCAGCTCTTTCGTCCCATCCGCCCGGGCGCCCAGCATCACCAGCGTACACAGCCGGTCGGCCTCGAGGCGAATGTTGAAGTGGATCCCGTCGACCCAGACGTACACATACTCCCGATCACGCAGATCACGCTGGCGAAACGCCTGGTATTCCCCCTCCCACGCCGCCGTCAATCGCGTGATCGTCGTCGGGGACAAGCCTGATGCGTCCTCACCCAACAAGATCGGCAACGCCTCGCGAAAATCTCCCGTCGACAGACCGCGCAGATACAACACCGGCAAGACCTCCGCCACCTTCGGCGACCGCCGCATATAGGGAGGCAAAATCTTGCTCGTGAACTGCGCCCGCATACGACGGTCATGCACCCGTGGCGCGGTCACCGTGACCGTACCAGCACCCAGCGTCACCTTGCGGGGACGGGCTTTGCCATTGCGCACCACCAGGGCGCGGCCCTCTCCGTCTCGCTCAATCCGATATCGCTCGACATACTCGGTCACTTCCGCGTCCAACGCACTCACCAGCATCCGCCGAGCTCCCTCTCTGGCAAGCTCGTCCAGGTCTGCGAACAGTCCGTTCCCTTTGCTCTCAGACGCATTCTCTATTATCCTCAACATCGGTGGCGTGTCCTTTCTCCGGTCGTCACAACCGGATCTCGTGTACGTTTCAACTGACTACACGAAAGGATACGCCGCCTTTCTCATTCCTCCAATCCACAACTTTCGAAAATAACTCCTCCATGCCCCGATCCCAGGTTAAGGACCGCCGGAGTTCGGACGGTAGTTTCTTGACGTGTTTGCTGAGTGCTGATACGACGGTTTCGGAGTCCTTGCCATCCACTTTGACCAGCATGGTAAATCGGGATTGGCGTTCCACGAGTGTGGCAATATGGGTGTTCTTCGACCCAGCGATCAGGTCGCCTTCCCAATGCCCAGGGATTGCACGGTCTTCCACCGATGCGGGGCGGTCGCGGATGGAGACGCCATCGATGATCTGGCCCCGAGGTTGCCCTTTCGTGGTGGCGTTCTTCGCGTGCCGCATCACGCGGTGCGATCGCAGATGCTTGATCAACTCGCGTTTCAGGACCCCACGCGCCTGGACAAACAAACTCCGATAAATGGTCTCGTGCGACACCCGCATGGTCTCGTCATGGGGAAAGGTCCGCCGCAGCCAGCCCGCTATCTGCTCCGGCGACCAATCAAGACGCAGTTTCTCGGCAACGATCCGCTGCAGTCGCACGTGCTGCGCCAGCCGACAGCGTTTGGGACGACGGGCCCGCTCCCAGGCCGCCGTGTCGGCATCGGCCGCACGGTACCCGTTCCAGCCGCCATGCCGCGCGATCTCGCGACTCACCGTTGATGGCGATCGACCAATCGTTGCGGCAATCTGCCGCATGGGACGATCCGCCGCGAGGCCACGCGAGATCTCTTCTCTTTCGGCCATCGTCAGCGCAAGGCGCGAGCGCCGCCGACGCGCTGGGCATATACCTCCGTTTGTCTTCAGTACACCAAACACCGATCCCGCATGCTTGCCGAGCGCGCGACCAATATCACTCAGCGACTCTCCCTTTTTCCAACGTCGCCACAACTCCGCCTTCTGGGTCGCGGAAAGGCCAGGACGTCCTAACCGTGCCATGAACAACACCCTCCAAATCGGTGAAATAATACAGGGTGTTGCAATGACCTGCTGAATCCACCACCGCTTTTTTTAAGAAATCCCGCTCCTGTTTCACCTGCTCGAGTTCCCGACGCAGCTGCCAGACTTCATCTTCCGGCCCCGCCCGCTTCCCATGCCCCGGGAAGGCCGTCGCCGGATCCCGCGTCTCCAGCTGCTGCTTCCACCGGTGTAACACATTCGGGGCAATGCCCAACTCCCGCGCGACCTCCGCCAGCGGACGCTCCGATTCTAACGCCAGCCTGACGGCTTCCAGCTTGAACTCCCGCGTATACCGCCGTCGTTTCTTGACCATAACAAACCTCCCACAGTATGATGGACGTCTACTAACTCGGTGTCCACCAAACCGGGGAGGCCCAGAACTGCGACGATTGCTCAATCTTGTAACACCTATCTAGTAGAGCACCACCTAGGAGAAGAGAGATAAGAGGAACCGATGAGCACGACCGTCTCAGCGCGAAGCTGCGCGATCTGCGACCGGACCGATGCGGCACGGTACGCGCCTGGCCCTCGGGTGGCGATTTGCGGAGACTGTGCAACCTTGCAGGCTACCGACGTGAAAACCGATGCCAAACGTTGTGCGTTTTGTTGGCGGCGGGCGAAGACGGGACTCGATCGGGGCGACGTTGTCATCTGCGCTTCCTGCCTCGAGTTCGCGCGCGAACTCACGGCGTCCTAGCTGAGCACTACCTAGTAGAAACCGACACCCGCAGGGCAGGGGAAATGAAAAGCCCCCTTGTAACCTTTCGCTCATAGACAGCATCTACTTTGGGACTCTTTTTCCCGGACAGGATAATGACCACCAAATCCGGCCGTCGCCGAGCCGCGTTTGTCGGGCTGGACCTTAAACAGCCCTCAGGCGATCGTATCCGGGCCACCGTCACGTTGGACTTCCAGGGCCAGCAATACGTGGGGCGTGCGGAGGGAAGCGGGTTGGACCAGGAGGCTCGGTGCGCTGCAAAAGCGGCGGGGGATGCCCTCCGGCACTTGGTCGGCACCGAACGGTCTGCCTTTATGGTTTTGGACCTCCAGAGCATCACGGTCCTCGCGGTTCCGGCGGTGATCGTGGCCCTCTCGGTCCGCTGGCAAG
>CBDFJJ010000001.1:0-44776 GCA_965248285.1 Gemmatimonadales bacterium | reverse complement strand
AAGTCGATTACGGCGACGGTGTCGTGTTCCATGTATCCCGGCTCATGGTGACGGCGTTGATGCGATGGAATCTACTATCATGGGGAAGAGGGGGCGGGGGCGGGGGCGGGGGCGGGGGCGGGGGCGGGGGCGTTTCACTTGCGGCATCGAAGGGATTCTGCGAGGTGCGGGCGCACACGGAATCAGGGGAAGCCCTAACCGTGCGCGCCCAAGATCGGAGACTACAACGAACTCAGGGAACGAGAACTGGCCTCCTCGCCGACCTGAGGATGAAGAGACCCTCTGTAGTACTGGAGACGACGATCGTTCCGCTCTCGAAAAACGGGTAGGCCGTCCAGGCCCCACCCATCGTCGGCGGGTTGCCCTCGTATGGTGTCGTGTCGAAGAAACCGATTTCCACGGGATTCTCGCGGTCGGTGATGTCGATAACCCGCAACCCGGCCTGGTAATTCGCCAAATATATCCGGTCGCCCTTGACGTACAGATTGTGGTCCGTCGCTCGGGTTGGACCGAAATACTCGGCCACCAGCACCGGATCATCCAACTCGGCTACGTCCCAAACGAGTGTTCGAGTGGTTGCCGCTCGACCTGTCAATTCGTCGAGCTCGTCGTCCATATAGAAATAGCGCTGGTCGTCCGTGAGCCACCCCTGGTGCACGTAGGCCATGCCGGGATACGCAGCCGCCGCTATGGGCGTGGGGCTCGCCTTGTCCGTGACATCCACGATCCGTAAAGCCGTCTCGTTGGACGCAAAGCAAACCTGGCGCCCCTGGAAGTTCTGATCCGGACCATGGTATTCCACACATTGGCCATCGTGCGTCCTGCCGGGCCAGATCAACCCTTCGGTGTCGGTGTAACACCCGGCGAACGTCGGATTGACGGGATCCCGGATATCGATCATGTGCAGGCCACCACCGCACGTCTCACCGCCCCCGTTGGCTCCGACCGGATACGCGAAGCCACTTTGTGTGTCGATTATGAGATTGTGCGCGGCCGTGATTCCCTCGTACCGCGCATCGGGCTCCAGCGTGACGGGTGGGTTTCGTATGTCGCGAAGGCGTTTGAGATCGAACACCAGCATGCCACGCGTCGCCTGGCCACCGCCGATGAAGAACGCGTGATCGGCGTACACTTTGACGTCGAGCGCCGAGCCCGGTCCAGCCGAGAGCAAGCCGAGATACACGGGATTCGAAGGCTCCGTGATGTCTACCGCGGCCGTTCCACCAGTTCGAGCCACCAGGGCATACTCGCGCCCCGTCATCGGATCGGTCCATCCCCAAACGTCGGATACACCCATTCCCGGTTCGCCACCCAACGCGCTTATCGGCAAAAAGGCCAGAAGATCGACGTCGCTACACTCAAATTGCGCCGCATGCCCCTCGGCACACGTCACCTCCTCCCCGGCGATGGTCTGCAAATCGTTCGTCAAACTCAGCCATGCACTCTCGCTCCAACTTCCATCAGGCGATCGCGAGAACACCGCCACCCGTCCCGTGCCCCCATCGGCCTGCGGCGCAGATGCCACGGCCACGTTGGCACCCAGCGCGACCGAGCTTCCCAAAAAGAATTCTGGTTCCGTTCCGGAGGCTGTCAGCGTCCCTGCAGCTTCCCAGTCGGCGGCCGGATTTGGCCGAACGAACCGATGGACCTGACCGCGCCGTTCAGATTCGCCGGGTGCGCCCACGAGCATCTCGTCGCCCAACAGAGCGATGGCCCCACCAAATCCGTCACCGGCGGTGCCGACCCTCGAACTCAGTCTGTTCCGCTCAGACCACGCGCCGGTCGCCCGGTCGCGCGTGTACGTCGCAACAAACCCACCCACCTGCGGTGTACCCGGGGCTCCCACCAACACCGTTTCACCGTCGAGCGCGACGGTGGCTCCAAAGCCGGCACCCCCCCCCTCACCCATCGGTGTAAGCGTTGCTTCCAACCGCCATTCTCCGGAAATAGTGTTCCGCGCGTAAACGTACGCGGCACCCGACGTTCCGTGGCGTGGTGCACCGACCAAGATCAAATCGTCCGCCAGCGCAACCGCGACGCCGAATTGATCGTTGGACTCCGCGTCCGACCGCTCGAGTCGTGTGGCTTGGATCCAACCCCCCGTCGACCGCTCGAACACCCGCACACCGTTCACTCCCGTGGGTCCGCCAAGGATTGCAACGAGCGCACGGTCCCCATCAACGGCAACGGTTCGCGATGGGGGTGACAGGATGCGCATGATTGCCGCAAGGTCCCATGCGGGATCTCCAACACGCGACGATGCCAGCGATAGGGGTTGCGATGGCTGCCAAGCTCCCCCGAACCCTCTCTGAAACACGTGGGCACCCAACCCGACACCGGGATCGCCCGCTCCGACCCACACAGTGCCGCCATCCACCATCATCGATGTGCTGAAGGCCTCACCGCTCGACGGATCGCCGGGGGGGCGAAGTTGCGCCGACACCTCCCACGTTCGGCCGGCCGCCATTCGGTACACGTACACGGTGGCGGGCCCTTGGACGCTGCGGGGTTTCAACACCAACACCTCATCGCCGGCGATTGCCACCGAGCTGGCGTATTGGCCTTGGGCAAATAGTGGCGACGTCGCAGTGACGCACAGAGTCAAGAACGTGGAAGACAGTAATCTTGGCCGCATGTGATTGATCCCGAGAAAAGACGCTGACCTGTGAGGACGAGGTAACATGGGTTGATACCCGGGTTCCGGCTAGTCGAACCGCGCCGACTATCTCCGCATGAGGCGGGTAAGCCAACGTTCACTATATTAAGCCAACGTTCACTATATAAGGAATAAGGTGGATATAAGGAATAAGGTGGCGAGACGTTGTCTTAGACGAAAGTAGGGCCGCCGATGTCGTTGTGACATGGAGGCCCTCACCCTCGGCTACTCACCACCGGTGTATCAGCGCAAATCTGCGGTCCTACTCAGCCCGCATCGCCACCGTAGGATCCACCCGCGTCGCGCGTCGCGCAGGCAAGAACGACGCAACCATCCCGGTTGCGCCCAACACCGCCACGATCCCCACAAATACGGTTGGGTCGGCAGCACCCACTTCAAACAACACAAAAGAAAGCAATTGGGCGAGCCCAAACGCCATAACGAGGCCGATCGCCATCCCCACCGCCACTTGGTTCATCCCCTGCCGCATCACCTGCCGCAGGACCCGTGTGGGTGTTGCTCCCAAAGCGACACGGAGACCCACCTCGTGTGTGCGTTGGTTGACCTGGAACGAGAGCACTCCGTAGAGACCGATCGTCGCGAGGAACAGCGCCACACCACCAAAGATCGTGAACATCACGCCGAAGATGGTGAAGAACGACTGTGTCTGGCGGATCGCGTCGCCGAGCGACGTGGGGAACGAGAGCGGCAGGTTCGCGTCGAGTGAGGCCACCACCCGTTGTGCGGAGGCGGTAAACTCGAGCGGATCACCCTGGGTTCGTACCACGATGTTGACCGAGAACGTCAGGCGTTGCGCGAGCGGAATGTAGATCGCGTCCGGCGTCAAAGAGAACCCCTGGCTGTCCAGATAGAGATCGGGCACGACACCCACGACGGTGAACCATTGCTCGTCCCTCTCTCGCGATACGCCCTGTTGAATCGTACGCTGAAATTGTATCCGTTTTCCAAGGGCTGACTCGGTGCCGTAATGACGTGCCTGGAAGGACTCATTGACTATGGCAACGGGAAGCGCCGTGGGGTCGTCCGCATCAGTAAAATCTCGACCAGCGACCACCCCCGTTTCGATCGAGACGAAGTACTCGGGTGAAACGGACCCGAGCCTCGCGCTCGGGTAATCTCGATCTCCGAGATACGTTTCCCCCTCGAGGGCGAAACGTCCGTTTCCGAATCCGATCATCGGGAGATCTGTCGTGACCGACGCAGCCAACACGCCCGGCTCCGCCTCCAAGCGCTCCACGAGTTCCCTAAAGAACTGTAATTGTCTCTGATCGTCCGGGTAGTCACTTTCCGGCAATGCGACGCCGGCACTGAAGATGTCGTCGGTGGCGAATTCGTAATCGACATTTGACAAGTTCGTCACACTTTTGATCATGAGCCCGGCGGCGACGAGCAACGCGCACGAGAACGCAACTTCCATGACGACCAGCGAGCGGCTCAACCGCCCGATGCGCAGGCTGGAACTGCCCCGAGAATCGTCCTTCAAGACGGCGTTTACATCCGTCCCTGATGCTCGCACCGCGGGCAGCACACCCGAGAGCAGACCCGCCATTATCGTGAGAACCAGCACGAACCCGAGAACTTGCGGATCGATCCCGATGGCAATCCAAAAGGGCATCGCCCCCGGAAGGGTTTGAAGAACCGCGTTGAACATCCCGATGCCGAACTGCGCCAACCCGATCCCGATGATTGCCCCTGCCACCGCGATCACCGTGGATTCCGACAATAATTGCACGATGACCCGACGCCGGCTGGCACCCAGCGCCGTGCGAACCGCCACTTCCTTGCTGCGAAGACTGGCGCGGGCCAATAACAGGTTGGCCACATTCGCGCATGCGATCAACAACACGAGCCCCACGGCACCGAGCATGGTGAACAGCAGTGACGCGACTTGCGAGCCGATGAGGACGCGAGCGTAAGGACCCACGTGCACGCTCATGCCCTCGTTCGTCTCCGGATACTCCTGGCCGAGCTGCGTCATGATCCTCGCCAGGTCGGCCTGTCCCTGCGCCACCGAAACGCCGTCCTTCAACCTGCCCAGCATCGGAAACACCGGGGGGCCCTCCCCCCTTTCAAAGCTCAGGTAGTCCACCTGCAACGGCTGCCAGATTTGTTGGTTGGTCGGAAACTCGAACTTCTCCGGCATGACGCCAACGATCGTCGTTGGCCGGCCACCCACCCGAACCACACTGCCCAACACCCCTGCGTCTCCATCCAACCGATCCTGCCAAAATCGGTACCCAATGACCGCCACCGCCGGCGCTCCCACCACCTCATCTTCCGACGTGAGACCACGGCCCAATAGCGGGGGCGTGCCGATCAGGCTGAACAGGTTCGCCGAGACCAATGCTGCCTGGATGATTTCCGGGTCGGTGTCGGTGGGACTGATATTCACAGGGACGGTGGAGACGGCCGCGAGATCCTCAAACGTTGTCTGACGCTCGCGCAGATCCTTGAAATCGTGAATTCGGCTGAACATCTGATTCACGCCCTCGGAGGAAACGATTCTGTGGATAGCCATGACTTCGTGCGGTTCCTCGACCGGCAACCCACGAAGCACCACACCATTGACGATGCTGAACATCGCCGTGGTCAAACCGATGCCGAGGCCCAGAGCCATCACGGCCGTGATCGCCAACCCGGGTTTCCGCACCAAACCGCGGAATGCAAAACGGAAATCCTTTATCAGATTCTGCATGAGCTGCCTTTCTGTCTTTCCCACCGGCCCGATTCGGCGTCGCGGGCCGAACAATTGTGCCCACCATGTTCGCGGGACCGTCGTGGTAAAATCCCGTACGATCGACCAGGCGAAACGCGCTCGTGCACGGGGGGTATGGCCCCGTTCGTCGCGGGCCTCGCGAAACACCACCACCATGTCGCGCTCGTACCGCTCGCGAAACGACGACGGGTAAAGCCACAAGAGCAATCGGAACAGACGTTGCGGCATCATCAGCGAGTTCCGTTAGACGACGTGTTTCGCACGAGCAAAACTCACGACCTTTTAGTGAGTTTCGTTAGACGACGTGTTTCGCACGAGCAAAGCTCACGACCTTTTCGAGGGTCTCCGCTTCACGCCGCAACACCGATCGACCGGGGTCGGTCAAGCGGTAGTAACGCCGGCGGTCTTCCTTCGGCTCCTGGCTTGGCGCCTTGAGCACTTCTTCGATCAACCCGACGTCCGCCAACCGGTTGAGCGACCAATACAACGAACCCGGACCCAGCCGGATGGCATCATCCGATCGCGCCTTGACCTCTTGCGCCATGGCATACCCGTGCCGTTCGCCATCCACGAGCGTCAGCATCAGATAGAAAAAAGTGGGCGTGATGCGGATCGGGGACTTGGCTTTCTTGGAATCGGACAAGCGTACCTCAGCAGTTGAGTTGGTACAGGAACTAATACATCGGTTTCTGTAGTATATGTATTACCGCTGGAGAAGTTTCACCGCGAAAGGGTAGTGGCTAACTCATTGACGAACAACGTCTTACAGGCGTGACGATGCCACGGCGAGCACTCGATCAGAAATTCCGACATAGCCCGTACCACTTTCTAGTAACCAGGAGATGAAGCCGGCCTCGTTTGTTCGCGGGATGACATCCCGCGCTCGGCGCCTCACGGCGAACTGTCCTGAGAGGACGGCGGGCGCCTTCTCAAGGCGCGTCGCGTCGCGCCGAGCCGGCGTTCTCAACGCCGGAATACGCGGGCGGGCGTCACGTTCATGGTGGCAATTAGGTCTAGTTCATTTACTAATGAATACGGATCCGGGCACCGCTATATTGGCAGAATGATCACCAACGTCGGAGAACGAAGGGCGGAACGACGGAAAGACGGAACGTTTCAGGTACCATGCCAGGCTTCAGCTGAACGAGAAACTAGGCGCTGTGTGAACATGTACTCCTCGGCGACCTCCCGCCCGCGCGCAGTCAAGACGCTGCGGCCCGTCTTTGAATCGCGCCTGAGATGCGCAAGGCGACGACCGTGTAGGGCTCCCGCAGTCCTCAGATCGGCGTCGAGGCTTCCTATGAGTCTCCGCAGATCACCCTGTGTAATGGACCCGCCTCGTTCTAGAATTGCCGCTAGCACGGCACCATTCACTGAGTGCCCGGCCCGAAGTGCCTCATCCGGTGCCCCCGTGGCACGGGTGTAGTAGCGCCCGCGGCGCTGGCCGTGTGCGGTGATCAGGCCACGGTCGACAAGCATACTGAGATGGTAGCGCACGTTCCTTCCTGGAATCCCTAGCACCTTCGCAATCTCCGGAGTCTTCGCCCGGCCATGTTTCTCGATGAACTCCAGCACCTGAAGTTGGACGTCCGTGATGCGAACAATCGACCGTTCAACGTCCAGCTTGGCCTCGAGAACCTGCTTTTGTGTCCGCAGGACCCTCAGGAAAAACAGGAGCCAATCACCGAACGCCGACGGATCGGTCTCCATCGCCTGCTGGGATTGGCGAAGCGCCAGGTAATACTCGGCCTTGTTGTCCTCGATCACACGTTCGACCGATGCATAAGGGACGTATTCGTATCCGCCTCGCAACATCAGCAAACCGGTAAGTGCCCTGGACAATCGGCCGTTGCCGTCCTGGAACGGGTGGATTGCCAGGAACGCGACGACGAAGTGGGCGATGACAAAGAGCGGGTGAACGGTGGCGCGTTCAACCGCCTGCTTTGTCGCCTCCAGTAGCTCGCCCATCAAGCGAGGGGTGTCGAACGGCGACGTGGTGTGGAAGATGATCTCGACCCGGCCATCCGGGTAACGGACCTCCAGGTGGTTGTCATGTTTCTTGTACTCGCCGCGGTGCCAAGCATCCTTCTCGGATTGTCCGAGGAGAATCTTGTGGAGCTGCTTGAGGTGGTTCTCGGTGAGCGTGAGGTCCGCATGGTGATCGAAGATCGTCTGGAGAAGCGCCGCGTACCCCTTGACCTCTCCTTCATCTCGCGCACGGAAACTGTCGACCTCGAGACCTTGAAGCACCCGGGCAACCTCGTCGTTGCTCAGCTGGGCGCCTTCGATGCGGGTGGAGCTACCGGCTGACTCGATGGTGGTCACATGGCGCAGCGACGCGAGGCGCTCCGCCCGGATTTCGCCGAGTTTGTACCAGTACCCCTTGAACTCATCGATTTCTCCCAGAAGGCGTGTCACGTCGGCGAGTTGTTCGGTGGAGAGAGCCGGAACGAGCATCGGTCGGTTCATTAATGTTGCCAATAAATGGTCGTATAGCTCATTCTGTGCTCCAGATTGGCATAATTGTTGCCAATAACCGTCAATAAGTCAAGACTGCAAAGGCGTGCACGCAGCCTGCATTGACGGATATGATCTACACTTGTAGTATTACATCTGTCGTTGACTCGAGGAGGGCGGTGTCACCCGCTGATAACAAGTACAGAGATCTCACCGACCTTCAGGTGGATCTGCTCGAAGTGCTGTGGAACCGTGAAGAGGCAACCGTCGCCGATGTACAGGAAGCTTTGCTCGGCGATCGAGGTCTGGCGACGAGTACCGTCGCCACGCTGTTGTCTCGACTCGAAAAACGAGGAGTCGTCACCCACCGCGCCGACGGCCGTCAATATGTGTATCGCGCCCAGGTGAGTCGCGAACAGGTGCGCGACTCGATGGTATCGGCCCTGACGTACCGGATGTTCCGCGGCGACGTCGCCGAACTGGTCAATCACCTACTCACCGACGCGGAGATCTCTCCCGGCGATTTAGCTCGGGTGAAACGACTGATCGCCCACAAATCCGAAGAATTGGAGGGGACTGCGGCTCGGGGCCTCGGACGTCGCGGCGGTTGAGCCCTGACCGAGACCCGGTGCACAAATGATTCGACGTAATCGGAGACGCGAGTCGTACTCCCAAGCCCCAGCAGTACGGCTCGCTGCCACACTGGACTTGCACGGGTTCAGAGCGTCCGAGGTCTCCCTGGCGCTCGAGACATTCATCACCTCCTGGCGACGGCGCGCCAAGGGCGGTGTGGTGCACATCATTACGGGAAGGGGTAAAGGCTCCCCCGGACGACCGGTACTCCAGCCCCGCGTACGGAGGCTCCTCACTGAAGATTACCAAGATCGGATTGACTGGTTCGAGCAAGACGATAGCGGCGGAGGGTTTCTGGTCAAGCTGAAGTAGGCGATTCCACCGCTGCACCCCGACGTTCGCCCGGAAGCAAAGCCGCCGCCGTAAAGCCGAGCAATGCGAACATGGCCAGCACGGCAAACACCCAGTAGAAACCTCCCGTGCTCTCACTCAGCACGGATACGAGCAACACCGAAAGTGGTGCAGCACCAAAGGCCAGAGCAAACTTGAGACCAAACACCATACCGTGGCGATGCTGTGGTGTGTACCGTAACAACAACAGATTCTCGGCCGGCAGCGCGCCGACGTTGGCCATGACCATGACCGTCGCGATGAGCACCAACGGAACGCCCGTGAGACTCGCCGCCAGGAAAAGCATCGGGATCTGAACGAGCATCGCGCCGAGGTAGACCGGCTTCAGCGGGAACCGGTCCGCCAAGTAACCGCCGATGATCTGCATGAACCCGGCCCCCGTGTATACACCGGCCACAAGTAATCCAACCCCTAGGACGCCCGACCCCACCAATCCTCCATGTCGCTGATCGATTACCTTGGGCAACGAAATCTGCGTAGTCTGATACACCATTCCGGTCAGGAACATGGTCAGCAGCAAGATCAGGAACGCCCGTTTCATGTCTTGCCGGCTTGGCCCTCCCGACCGCTCGGACGCGCGAACGCCGTCGGCCACCGAACCCTTGATCGCAGAGACGAGCAGCGCGAGTCCAGTGACCAAACAGATTGTTCCGGGAATGATGAAGGCGGCGCGCCAGTCGATCAGATCAATCAACAATCCTCCCGACAGACCCGCAGCCGCGGCGCCGAGGGAACCGAAGATACCGTTGAATCCCAAAACCTTCCCGACATCTCGCCGGACGTTACGCAACAACCACGGGATACCAACCGGATGATACACGGCCGCAAAAAGTCCCAAACCTGTGAGGGACAGCATCATCGTTGTGGAGGAGTTGGACAGTCCGGCTGCGATCGAGCACGCGCCCATCCCCACGAAAAACGCCACCATCATCTTCGTCGCACCAAAACGGTCGCTCAGCATTCCGGCTGGCACAGCCGCTGCGCCTACCAGAAGTGATCCAACCGTCCACAACTGGATGAGTTCGTGATACGGCAGCTGCCACGCCTGCTCCAAAGCCAGGACGATGACGAAGTAAAAAGCCGTGCACAGATGAATGTAGAAATGACCGAGGCTGGCAAAGACGACGACCGGGGGAACGTTCTTCAAGTGCCCACGCGGTACAATCGGACGTACTCCAGATCCAATTCGTCCTTCCAAAGCGTCAACACGACGTCTTCACCGATCTTGAGTACAGTCAAGGTGGAATGGCTCGCTTGCTTAAGGCGTAACGTCCAGCAACTCGATGTCAAACACTAGTGTCGCATTGGCCGGAATCGACGGCGGCGCGCCCGCTTGACCATAAGCCAGATGTGGCGGGATGACGAGCTTCCGTGTTCCTCCAACCCGCATGCCCACGACACCCTCGTCCCAACCCTGGATGACGAAACCACTGCCGAGTGGAAAACCGAACGGATCGTTGCGGTCGCGGCTGCTGTCGAATTTGGTACCGTTGGGGAGCCAGCCCTCATAATGCACACTCACCGTGGTGCCCACAACGGCCTCGTCACCGGTCCCAACTTGAAGATCCTGTAGATACAGCCCGGACGTGGTCTGCGTCATCGCGTTCAGGTCGACGTTCAAAAAGTCGGCAAAATCCTCGTTCGTGAGTGGCTCGGTTGGGCCAGGGTCAGTGTCTGTTCCGCAAGCCGCCAGGACGAATGCCACAGGTAAGACGAGCAATGGTCTCATGTAATGCCCTTCGTTAAGTGTGAACCCTGGAGAACATCAATACTGAATATCCAATATCCAATATCCATGATTGAAAATTGAGTATTGGATATTGGATATTCAATATTCTGTACGGTGCCAGGCCGCCAGGACCTCGGCTTCTTTCGCCGCGCTCAAGCCTGGGCGACGATGGTCGGGCCAGTCTTGGAACGACGCCCGGTACCACTCCAGAATGTCTCTAACCGTTTCCGCCAGCGGCCGGTGCCGGAGACCTCGGGCTCGGGCCCGGCGTCCATCGAGAGCCAGCGCTCCTACACCGCCGGTGATCCCTCCGAAACTCCGGTCCGCGTAATCATTCCGCGGCGGCCACCAAATCGGCATATCCGACCACGGCTTGACACCGTGCGCCCACAAGAAATCCGCGTCCACCCAAGTGAACCTTGCGTCGGATTCGGTTGCCGCCTGAACGTCTGACAATACCGACTCCATCGTCGTCACCGGTCCGACGAGATTGTACGTACCGGTGTCCGCTTCCTCCGCCATTCGGATCATGAACGCCGACAGGTCGCGCGCTTCCGTCACCTGCATGGGATCTCTCGGACTACCTGGTGCCAACACTTCCCCACCGCGGGCTACGCGCATTACCCAATATGTAAACAGGTGATTGTTGTCTTCCGGGCCGACAATCCACCCCGGTCGCACCACCATCGATCGATCCGGGTACACGTCCCGGACCGCACGCTCACACAACACTTTGAGTGGGCCATAGTACTTTCGTGCATCCTCGGAGCCAGGCTCGGGATGCGTCGCGAGCGGATAATCCTCGTCGATGCCCGCCACGTGGTAATCGCGATAGACGTCCGTAGTCGACGTGAATACATAGTGCCCGACGTGGCCCTTCAGCAACTCGGCCGAATCGCGAACGTGTCGCGGCACGTAGCCGGTGTTGTCGATCACCACATCCCACTCGTGACCTCGTAGCGCGTCGAGCTGGCCATCTCGATCTCCTCTTAGCTTCTCCACCTTCGGGAACAGATGCGTATTTGTACGACCCCGATTGAAAAGCGTCACCGTGTGCCCACGAGACATTGCTTCACGCACCATGTGCGGACCTATGAACCCCGTCCCTCCGAGTATCAAGATTCGAAGCGCAGCTGTTTGCTGAGTTGGTGCCAGGGAACTGCTCCGATAACCAAATCCGGCGTACAACGCGCCCAAAGCGGACGACTCGACAAAGCGACGTCTTGAGATGTTCATTGGGACCTTTCAATTAGCTAGGTGCGACTGCGACCACGTCCCGTCGCAGGTGAAGCGCATCGTTTGCGTACTCAATGATGCCGTTTCTTTCGATCATGAGGTTGGAACCGATGATGCCATCGATGGGCTGGGCCTTTGCCTGCTCGAGCCCGGCATTGATCTGCGATAAATCCACCACGGCCACATCAACGTCATCGATTTCGAGATCGGCCAACCGCAACTCGTCTAATATGGCTTTCTCGGCGGGTGCAGCGAAACCGCATCCCACGGCTTGCCCCGGGTCGTCGTGGCATTCGAGAGCAAATCGCTCGGCGCTGGTCTTGTCGATGACCGTCCCACTCGCACCGGTGTCTACCAACAACCGGGCGGGCTTCCCGTTGACTGTGGCGTCGAGTTCAAGATGCCCCACTGGGGTTCGGCGCAGTGGTACACTGACGTATCCCAATTGTTCGAGAACCTCGTTGAGCGGATTGAGTGGTTTCACTTCTCCCTCCAATGTTGGTGTTGTGGCTCAAGCGGCGGGTTGACATACCCATGCGCGCTTAGGATGCAGCTCGTCCCTGGCACGCGAGCTGGCGCCTAATGGTCCAAGCGAGATACGGTGTCTGCATATTCCATACGTGGTAATACGTAATACAATTACGTTAGACAATACGCCGTCTTGTCGCATATGTCAAACAGGCCATTAACTCATTGTCTTACAACGAGTTAATCGATAATCGATTGCCGGGATGGTGTGTGCTTACACACGGCAGCCCAACCCAAACCCGATCCCGATTCTAGATTCTAGATCCGAGATTCTAGATTCGAGATTTGGCTCGTTTGCCTTTCGCAGCGAGCCGCCCAACCAGCCGGTGACCTGGCTTAGATTGCGGGCACACTACTGAATGCTCAAACCGACAAGGAGCCGGGAATGAACCTCTTCGAGTCAAAGTGGAACACCGCCGCAATCCAGGTAGCCATGGCATTGTTGCTCGGGGTCCCCACCGTTCCCACCTTTGCGCAGGATGGCAGTGACGAATTCAGCTTCCGCCAGCAGTTCATGCAGGACCTCGAGACCATGGAATCCAAGTTTCTGGACCTGGCCGGTGCCATGGACGCGGACATGTACGGATGGCATCCTATGGACAGCGTTCGCACGGTGAGCGAAGTGTTCATGCTCATCGCTGGGGAGAACTATATCGTGCCCAGTGCATGGGGAGCTGACCCACCGCAAGGGATGACCGAGGTCAGCGGCGCCATGTTCACGGAGTTGTCGAAGATCGACGACAAGGCAGAAGTTCTAGCAGGTTGCGGAAAAAGTCGGGTAATGGACGATAGCATCGCGAGCCGGAAGTTCTTATCGTAGAGGGACCTCGATGGGAGTGCCACGATGCGCGGGAACAAGACGAATCAGTCGGCGCTGTTCAGCTATATCAGTGCGGAGGATCGGGTGCCCTCCGACCATCCGTTGCGCGCCCTGCGGGCGCTGGTGGACCCGGTGTTAGCCCGGCTCTCGCCGCAGTTGGACCGGCTGTACGCGCGGCGGGGCCGGCCGTCGATTCCCCCGGAACATTTGTTACGCGCGTTATTGCTGCAGGTGGTGTATACGATCCGGAGCGAGCGGCAGCTGATGGAGCAGCTCGATTACAACATCCTGTACCGATGGTTTGTGGGGTTGAATCTGGACGACGCGGTGTGGGTGCCGACGGTCTTTACGAAGAATCGGACGCGGCTGGTCGAGGGGGGCATCGCGGATGCGTTTCTGGCCGAAGTGTTACAGGAGGCGGAGCGGCGGGCGTTGTTGTCGAATGAGCATTTCACCGTCGACGGGACCTTGCTGGACGCGTGGGCGAGTCAGAAGAGTTTTCAGCCGAAGGCCGGCACCCGCCCGCCAACGGACGATGATCCGGGGAATCCGAGCGTGACGTTTCGCCAGGAGAAACGGACGAATGCGACGCATGCGTCGCGGACGGACCCGGAGGCGCGGTTGACGCGGAAGAGTGGGGGGCAAGGCGCGCAATTGGCGTACTTGGCGAGTGTGTTGATGGATAATCGGCACGGGCTCGTGGTGGCGACCGACGTGACGCAGCCCGGCTACGAGGCGGAGTGTGCGAGTGCGCTGGCGATGGTGGGGAGCTTACCGCCGACGGCCCGGCGTCGGACGTTGGGGGCGGACAAGGGTTATGATCGGTGCGGGTTTGTCGACACGCTGCGGGCGTTGGGCTGGACGCCCCACGTCACGCCGAACGTGCACCGCACGCGGTTGCGGAGCGCGGTGGATGGCCGGACGACGCGCCATCCCAGCTATGCGATCAGTCAACGGCAGCGCAAAAAAGTGGAAGAGATCTACGGGTGGGGCAAGACGATTGGGTTGTTACGCAAACTCCGACATCGCGGGACCCCGCGGGTCGGGTGGGTGTTTACGTTTACGGCCGCGGTCTACAATCTGATGCGGATACGCACCCTGACCCTGGCCGGAGGCAGCCCCTGATGGGGCAGTGTGGGCCGCATTCGTCACGCCGACCGCACCGCGGGGGCGGTAATAGGGGACCGCACGCTGGTACACCGTCGTGTTACCCGGACAAACGCGGCTCACCATGAATTTTTCCGCAACCTGCTAGATCACCTGCGAAAATCTTTTGCGTACTGCAACCAGACAATCCAGGCGCTTTCCGACGCCGATATGCACAACAAGATCCGCTTCTTTGGCTCCGAGCGTTCGGTGGGTGAGTCGCTTTACCTCATAGCGGGCGATATGCACGAGCATCTGGGACAGGCGATCGCCTACGCTCGAATGAACCACGTGGTTCCGCCGTGGACCGCACGGAGTCAGCAGGGGCAGTAAGGCTTAGCCTTTCCCGTTCGAACCTTCGGGTTCGGAGGGCCGCTCCAAGTCGATATCCAGCCGCGGTGCGAAATCGCGAATGGCAGGGAACGCCGAGCTGAAGCGTTCTCTGAACGGCGCGTCGGATTCCGGCTTCGCCCCCGGACGGCCGGTGGCGCGGATGATTTCGTCAAGCAAGTCGTTTAGGTCGTGTTTTACCATTGCGATTTCACCAGCGCGCTGCTCCGCAATGTGCGGATCACGGTTTGCATCCAAAACGAGCCAATTGAGGCGCGTTACTTCGCGCAGGAATTCCTCGACCCGCCGGCGTAGGAGATAGAATCTGCGGTTGTGAGGCGGTTCGGGATCCTTGGTGGTCGAGTAGGAGGGTCGCCACACCGTCACGGCGAGCGGCCACGCGATCATCGCCAAACACAACAAGCCGAGACGCAACCGCGTCACAGGGTCCTCAATCGCATACAGCACCACCACTTCCCCCGCGACCCCAATCACAAGGAAGAATCCCAATACGTACGTCAGGGCCTTGATTTTCGTGGATTTCTCGGCTGACATCCAGAGCCTCCAGTGCGCGGCAATCCGGGCAAACGTACGATTCTCGGCCCGGATCCGCCGTGTCCTCCGTCACTCGAGGTATCACCCAGGAACCGATTTGTCGTTCGACCCCTTGTGCCTCCCGGCTTGCTGTAGCGCCTTGCGCAGAATGAACTCCATTTGGCCGTTCACACTGCGCAGCTCGTCGGCTGCCCACCGTTCCAGGTCGCTGTACACCTTCGGCTCGATACGCAGGAGGAAGGCCTTCTTCTTGGCCACGATTCGATCCTAAGTGTAAAGCGTGCCCGCGTTGACGACGGGTTGCGCCGCGCGATCGCCGCACAGGATCACCAGGAGATTGCTGACCATTGCGGCCTTTCTCTCTTCGTCGAGGTGCACGACGTCACGCTCGGACAACGACTCCAACGCCATCTCGACCATGCTCACCGCGCCTTCGACGATTTTTTGCCGAGCCGCAATGATGGCCGTCGCCTGCTGTCGCTGGAGCATCGCCGAAGCGATCTCCGGAGCGTACGCGAGGTGACTTATGCGTGCTTCGATGACTTTCACACCGGCTTTTAGCAGCCGCTCCTGAATCTGCACCTTGAGTCGCTCGGCCACCTCGCCGAGGTGTGTGCTCAGCGCTTTTTCCCCCTCTTCATGGGCATCGTAAGGATATTTGGTCGCCAAACCACGCAATGCGGACTCGCTCTGCACGTGCACGTACTGGGTGTAGTCGTCGACCTCGAACAACGCCTCGGCGCTGTCGACGACTTGCCACACCACCACCGCCGCGATCTCGACCGGGTTGCTGTGCGCGTCGTTCACCTTGAGCTTCTCGGTCTCGAAATTGCGCACGCGCAAGGAGACGCGCTTTTTACCGTAAAACGGATTGGCGTATCGCAAACCAGGACGCCTCGCAGTACCGACGTATTTGCCGAACAATTGCAGTACCCTGGCTTCATTGGGATTCACCATGAAGAACCCGGCGAATCCAACAAAGATGGATAGCAGCGCCACCATGTAACCAATCACCTGCACCACCGACTCGGCTTGGATCCCTCGCACCAAACCAAAGATCGCAGCGCCCATTGCCACAAAAAGCGCGAGCAGCGCCACGTATCCCGAGGAAACGTCGCGATTGATGTCTGTAATCATTACCACCTCCATTTGATAGCTTAATGATATCGTATCGATAGCTTACAGTCAAGCCCCTGGATGGCCTGCCCTCTTCCACTGTTTGACTCTCGTCTCGGAATCTCGCTTCTTGTGGCTGAGCCGTTCGGAACCAAAGACGAGTTATTTTCGAAAGTTGTGGATTGGAGGAATGAGAAAGGCGGCGTATCCTTTCGTGTAGTCAGTTGAAACGTACACGAGATCCGGTTGTGACGACCGGAGAAAGGACACGCCACCGATGTTGAGGATAATAGAGAATGCGTCTGAGAGCAAAGGGAACGGACTGTTCGCAGACCTGGACGAGCTTGCCAGAGAGGGAGCTCGGCGGATGCTGGTGAGTGCGTTGGACGCGGAAGTGACCGAGTATGTCGAGCGATATCGGATTGAGCGAGACGGAGAGGGCCGCGCCCTGGTGGTGCGCAATGGCAAAGCCCGTCCCCGCAAGGTGACGCTGGGTGCTGGTACGGTCACGGTGACCGCGCCACGGGTGCATGACCGTCGTATGCGGGCGCAGTTCACGAGCAAGATTTTGCCTCCCTATATGCGGCGGTCGCCGAAGGTGGCGGAGGTCTTGCCGGTGTTGTATCTGCGCGGTCTGTCGACGGGAGATTTTCGCGAGGCGTTGCCGATCTTGTTGGGTGAGGACGCATCAGGCTTGTCCCCGACGACGATCACGCGATTGACGGCGGCGTGGGAGGGGGAATACCAGGCGTTTCGCCAGCGTGATCTGCGTGATCGGGAGTATGTGTACGTCTGGGTCGACGGGATCCACTTCAACATTCGCCTCGAGGCCGACCGGCTGTGTACGCTGGTGATGCTGGGCGCCCGGGCGGATGGGACGAAAGAGCTGATCGCGGTGGAGGACGGCTATCGGGAGAGCACGGAGAGCTGGTTGGCGGTGTTGCGCGATCTGAAGCGTCGGGGGATGCGGGCCCCGGTGCTGGCGATTGGGGATGGCGCGTTGGGGTTCTGGGCAGCGGTGCGGGAGGTGTGGCCGGCGACGCGGCAGCAGCGCGACTGGGTGCACCGGATGGCCAACGTGTTGGACAAGCTTCCGAAACGTTTGCAGCCGGCGGCGAAGCGGGTGTTGCGCGAGATGATGTATGCGGAGTCGCGTGCGGAGGCCGAGGCGCTGGTCGAGCGTTTCGCCACCGCGTATGCGGCCAAGTATCCCAAGGCGGTCGCCTCGCTCACGCGGGACCAGGAGCACCTGTACAGCCATTTTGATTTTCCGGCCGAGCATTGGAAACATATCCGTTCGACGAACGTGATCGAGTCTGCCTTCGCGACGGTCCGGTTACGACAGCGCGTGACCAAGGGAGCGGGCTCGCGGAGCAAAGGGCTGACGATGGCGTTCAAGCTGTTGGAGATGGCGCAGCAACGTTGGCGGAAACTCAACGCTCCAGAACTTCTCCCCCTGGTGTTGGCAGGAGAACAATTCAAAGATGGTATGCAGGAAACTGACAAAGAGAACACGGATCGGAAGGTCGCCGCTTGATCACTCACCGATCCACAACATTTGACAATACCTCACCAAAGACCTCTGGGCGGGTCTTTGGAGTGACACCGAAAGAGGGCTTATTACGTAGGAATAGGGGAGCGGGATGAGGGCAATCAAGACCGCACTAGTCGCGCTCTGCGTTCTCGGGTGTACCGGTACGGCTTCACAGGTGAGTTCGCCATTGATTGAATACCACCGTTCGGGCGGGATTCGAGGCAGCGACGATCGTCTCGTGATCAGGGACGACGGCACCGCCACGCTGTCCCGCAACGGCAGCGCATCGAATATCACGATCGCAAGCGACGTCATGGATCGTTTGAGACGCGCATTGGGCCAGAGTCAGTTCGGCGGCCTTCGCTCCGAATACGCCGCGCCGCGTGGCGGAGCGGACATGTACGACTACGCCATCACGCACAAGGGCCACACGGTACGTGCCAAGGACGCCTCCCTACCGGAGGCGCTCCACCCCGTAATCTCGATTCTCGACCGAATCCTCAGCAATGCAGGGTAGATACAATATGCGGCGTTCGCCTCTCTTGAGCACACTGGCGGCCGGGACGGTCGCGTGCCTGGTTGTCTCCTGTGGACCCGGGACGACTCCCGGGCTCGAGCGGCTGCTCGAAGATGCCCAGCGGGTTCGCATAACCCAAAATCCGCTCACCGGCACCCCGAGCTTCGTCCGCACACAGGTTCCGCTGAGCGAGTTGGGGCTCACGGGAACCAGCCGGAGTCTCGCCCTCAGGTTCCTGGGCCGGTATGCAGCACTGTTCGGGATTGGCAGTTCGCAACGCGACCTCCAGTACGTCGGAGAACAGACGGATGCGCTGGGCATGCGTCACATCACACTCGAGCAGGTCCATCGAGGCGTCGACGTGTACGGCGCACGAATGACCGTCCATCTCAGCCGCGACGGCAAACAAGCGTTGGCGGTGACCAACAGCGCGATACCTCATCTGTCTGTCCCCAGCGTGCGTCCCCGGATCGACGCGGACGTCGCGTTGCGAGTTGCCCGGCGGTTAATGCCCGAAGGTGTACTCGTGTCTTCCAAGTTGGTGATCTATCCCGGACGTCTTCGCCAATCCTCCGCCGCGTTGGTGTGGCTGGTTGAACTTCGCGATGATAATATCCCGTCTCGGCGTGCCTATGCAGTAAACGCGCGGAACGGCCGAGTGATCGACGTGTTGGATCGATTGTACATCGCACGAAACCGACAGACCCACACCGCCAACCACGAATTCAAGCTTCCCGGCACATTGCGCCGCGGCGAGGGCGATGCAGCGGTAGGCGATCCCGACGTCGACAGGGCTCACGATTTTTCCGGCGAAACGTACGACTACTTCTCGGAAACACATAACCGCGACAGCTACGACAACCTCGGCGCCACACTCTCGTCCACAGCCCACTATCGACTGGATTTCCAGAACGCCTTTTGGAACGGCGTCCAGATGGTGTACGGTGACGGGTACGCGGTGAAGGATGTTGCTGCCCATGAGATGACGCACGCTGTCACAGAGTACGCGGCGAAACTCGAGTATCGGTGGCAATCGGGAGCGTTGAACGAAAGCTTTTCCGATATCTTTGCGGCGATGGTCGATCGAGACGACTGGTTGATCGGTGAGGATCTTCCCAACGGGCCCATCCGGAACATGGAAGACCCCACCCAGTTCAACCACCCCGGCCATGCCGACGACTGGCGCGCCATGTGCGGCGACAACGAGGGCGTGCACATCAACAGTGGCATCCACAACAAAGCGTACGTCAACGTTGCGGAGGCGATCGGAAAGGACCGTGCCGAGCAGACCTTTTACCGAGCATTGACGGTGTACCTGGGACCTCAGTCGACTTTCGAAGACGCCCGGTCCGCCGCGCTACAATCGGCAACCGATCTTTTCGGTGAGGGTGGTGAGGTCTTCAAAGCCGTCGACGCCGGCTTCGCCGACGTGGGCATCGACGGTTCGTTCGATCCGGGCTCGGGGGGATGCGCCGGGTCTGGCGCGGATGATTCGGTGAACGAGGTGTTCACTCTACTGGAGAGCCTGTTGACGGCGCTCGCTATCGTGATGGGCGTAGCGGGCTTGCTCTTTACTATGCGCCGGCGATAACGATTCGAGATTCGAGATTCGAGATTCTAGATTTGCACGGATGATTTTGGATCGCCGGCCGACCCATCATCGAAAAGTGGGCCTCCCCGGTTTGGTGGACACCGAGTTAGTAGACGTCCATCATACTGTGGGAGGTTTGTTATGGTCAAGAAACGACGGCGGTATACGCGGGAGTTCAAGCTGGAAGCCGTCAGGCTGGCGTTAGAATCGGAGCGTCCGCTGGCGGAGGTCGCGCGGGAGTTGGGCATTGCCCCGAATGTGTTACACCGGTGGAAGCAGCAGCTGGAGACGCGGGATCCGGCGACGGCCTTCCCGGGGCATGGGAAGCGGGCGGGGCCGGAAGATGAAGTCTGGCAGCTGTGTCGGGAACTCGAGCAGGTGAAACAGGAGCGGGATTTCTTAAAAAAAGCGGTGGTGGATTCAGCAGGTCATTGCAACACCCTGTATTATTTCACCGATTTGGAGGGTGTTGTTCATGGCACGGTTAGGACGTCCTGGCCTTTCCGCGACCCAGAAGGCGGAGTTGTGGCGACGTTGGAAAAAGGGAGAGTCGCTGAGTGATATTGGTCGCGCGCTCGGCAAGCATGCGGGATCGGTGTTTGGTGTACTGAAGACAAACGGAGGTATATGCCCAGCGCGTCGGCGGCGCTCGCGCCTTGCGCTGACGATGGCCGAAAGAGAAGAGATCTCGCGTGGCCTCGCGGCGGATCGTCCCATGCGGCAGATTGCCGCAACGATTGGTCGATCGCCATCAACGGTGAGTCGCGAGATCGCGCGGCATGGCGGCTGGAACGGGTACCGTGCGGCCGATGCCGACACGGCGGCCTGGGAGCGGGCCCGTCGTCCCAAACGCTGTCGGCTGGCGCAGCACGTGCGACTGCAGCGGATCGTTGCCGAGAAACTGCGTCTTGATTGGTCGCCGGAGCAGATAGCGGGCTGGCTGCGGCGGACCTTTCCCCATGACGAGACCATGCGGGTGTCGCACGAGACCATTTATCGGAGTTTGTTTGTCCAGGCGCGTGGGGTCCTGAAACGCGAGTTGATCAAGCATCTGCGATCGCACCGCGTGATGCGGCACGCGAAGAACGCCACCACGAAAGGGCAACCTCGGGGCCAGATCATCGATGGCGTCTCCATCCGCGACCGCCCCGCATCGGTGGAAGACCGTGCAATCCCTGGGCATTGGGAAGGCGACCTGATCGCTGGGTCGAAGAACACCCATATTGCCACACTCGTGGAACGCCAATCCCGATTTACCATGCTGGTCAAAGTGGATGGCAAGGACTCCGAAACCGTCGTATCAGCACTCAGCAAACACGTCAAGAAACTACCGTCCGAACTCCGGCGGTCCTTAACCTGGGATCGGGGCATGGAGCTGGCCCAACACAAGCGATTTACGGTCGCCACTAATTTGCGAGTCTACTTTTGTGATCCACAGAGCCCTTGGCAGCGCGGGACGAACGAAAACACGAACCGCTTATTGCGTCAGTATTTTCCGAAGGGTACTGATTTATCCGTTCACTCTCAGGCAGATCTCAATGCTGTAGCATTACGTCTAAATCAACGACCTAGAAAAACATTGAAGTTCTGTACGCCAGCAGATAAACTGCACTCGAATGTTGCGATGACTGATTGAACTCAAAGCAGCGTTCTTCGCGCGGGAGTCGCCGTGAAGTACGCGTGTATCGCGTCGCACCGGCGGCGGTTTCCGGTGACGATGATGTGTCGGGTGTTGGGGGTGAGTCGGTCGGGCTTTTATGCGGCCCAGACGCGCCCGCTCAGCCCCCGGACGCGGCAGGACCAGCGACTTCTGTTGGAGATTCGCACGATTCATCGCGCGAGCAAGCAACGCTATGGCAGCCCTCGGGTGCACGCGGAGCTGCACGGGCGGGGCGTGCCGTGTGGGAAGACCCGGGTGGAGCGCCTCATGCGCCGCGATGGCTTGCGCGCCAAGAAACGGCGCCGGTTCCGGGTGACCACGGAGTCGGACCATGCCTACGCGCCAGCGCCCAATGTCCTGGCCCGCCAGTTTGGCGTGGAGCGTCGGTGCGCCGCGCGGGTGTGGGCCGCAGATCTGACGTATCTCCCCACGCGGGAGGGGTGGCTGTATCTCGCGGTGATTCTGGATGTCGGCACCCGGCGGGTCGTGGGCTGGGCGGCGCAGTCCTCGTTACAGCACGATATCACGCTGGCGGCGCTCGACATGGCGCTGGCGCGCGAGGGCGGTGGGGGCGGCCTGCACCATTCGGATCGGGGCGTGCAATACGCGTGTCGCCCCTACCGCGATCGCTTGGCCGCGCATGGCATTGCGGTCAGCATGAGTCGGCGGGGCAACTGTTGGGATAACGCCGTCGTCGAGAGTTTCATGGCCACGCTGAAATGGGAATTAGTCGCCGACGCCAACTGGCTCACCCGACGCCACGCGGCCCGCTCGCTGTTTGAGTATCTCGAGCTTTGGTACAATCGGCAGCGTCGGCATTCGAGTCTCGGGTATCGGACACCGGTCGAGTACGCCGTGCTACTCGCCCAGACACAGCAGGCAGCGTAAACTGTATGTCCATCAAACCGGGGGAAGACCAAAGATCAAATCTGCATTCTAGCATCTCGAATCTAGAATCTCGAATCCTCAGGTTTCGGGAAGCGGAACGACGGTAACGTCACCGTGTTTGAACGTCCGAGTAGCCGTCCTGCTTATTCGAAAAATCGCCCCACAGTGGGGATCCGGACACGCGATATCGGTGTCCGTCGTCATCCAGTCGTGCGGATGAGTCTCCCGCTGCTTGGCCGGCAGGAGCGGCAGCAACGCGGCGAGCGGGTAAATGGGAAACGATTGTCCCGGCGGAAGCGTCAAATTCTCACCTGACAGCTCGAAGTAATCTCCGATTTTGTGGTTGCACACCATCTCCCCACGGCACTCCACCACCTCAATCTTGAGATCATAGAGGGTAAACTCATCGTTGGCGTTCACGGATTCTTCCTTTCGCCGACATTGCTCAACCAATATGTTGGCTGGCATCAATAGCGCCATGACCGAAACTCCCTCTCGCACCGTCGCACTCACTCCCGAATACGAGATCCCGCGCATCATCGTGGGTGCTTGGCAGCTCTCCGAGGGACACAACGTGGAGCGGCCAAACAAAGACGATGTGCTCGACGCATTCGCAAGAATAGCCGACGCCGGTCTCACAGCATTCGACTGTGCGGACATCTACACCGGGGTCGAGGAGCTGCTCGGCGAGTTTTTGCGGGCACGCCGGTTCGGCGCTCGCGAGCAATCCCAGATTCGAGTGCACACCAAGTTCGTGCCCGACCGCGAGGCCCTACCGCAGATCACCAAGCGATACACCGAGGGTATCATCGACCGGTCGCTTCGGCGACTCGGAGTGGAGCAGCTGGATCTCGTGCAGTTTGGATGGTGGGATTACGAGGTGCCGGGATACGTGGAGACCGCAGTCTGGCTACAGGATCTCGCCCGCAGCGGTAAGATCGCATACATCGGGCTCACGAATTTCGACACGACCCGACTCCGGCAAATCGTGGATGCCGGCGTGCAGTTAGTATCACATCAAGTTCAATATTCCCTGTTGGACACGCGGCCGTCCGGCAACATGGCCGCTTTCTGCCGCGAACAAGGGATACACCTGCTCTGCTACGGGACGCTGGCCGGCGGGTTCATGTCCGCTCGTTGGTTGGGCGTCGGGGATCCGGGCACGGACCTTCCCAATCGGTCTCTCACGAAATACAAGTTGATTATCGACGAGTGTGGCGGCTGGACCGCGTTTCAGGATTTACTCCGCTCTTTACACGAGATTGCGACCAAGCACGACATCAACATAGGCACCGTGGCCACGCGTTTCGTGTTGGACAGGCCTCAGGTCGGCGCCGCGATCGTGGGAGCGCGAAACGACACACACCTGATGGACAACCTCCGGACGCTGGACCTCGAGTTGGACAATGAAGATTCTTCTCGGCTAGCGAAGCTAGCAACACGCAATCGACTCCGGGGCGACGTCTACGGACTCGAGCGGCAACCAGAAGGCGTGCACGCGGCGGTCATGCGGTACAACCTGAATCGCGAAGCCACCGACAACTAAAGACGAACCTACCATGCGACGCACAGCGCTCTCTCTCGTACTCTGCTGCCTGATACCCATCGCTTCCGCGAGCGGCCAGGAATCCTTGGTCATCTTGGGCGCCACCGTGGTGGATGTGAACGGGGGAGATCCGATCCGGAACGCTGCCGTGGTCATCGAAAGCGGGCGGTTCACGAGCGTGGGCCCCGAATCATCCACCAACATCCCCCGCCAGGCAACCATTATCCGCGCCGACGGCATGTGGCTCGTGCCGGGCCTGATGAACATGCATGTCCACTTTGGCCTGGTTCTGCCTGGCGCCGCCGGCGCCGCGCTCGCCAACGAGACCGATGCCGAATTGGCGCTGCGCATGGCCGCCGCCGCCCGCAAGACGCTCGATGCCGGCATAACGACCGTACGTCTTCCGGGCGACCGAGGGCACGTCGATCTGGCCCTCAAGCGCGCAATCGAACGCGGCGAGGCCGTGGGACCACGCATTTTCTCCGCGGGCGAAATGGTGCAGGTCACCGGCGGTCACCGCTCGGGCGTCGGCGAGATCGCCAACGACGGTCCGGCGGAATTCCGCAAAGCCGTTCGGGCGGAAATCCGCGCGGGTGCGAGTTGGATAAAGCTCGCCATCTCAGGGGGAATCGCCACACCGGGCGGCGACATCGCGGCGGCGTTCATGACCGTGGATGAGATGGAAGCCGTCACCGACATTGCGCACCGTCACAGTGTCAAGGTCACTGCACATTCGGGTTCACCAACGGCGACGGTCGACGCGGTACACGCGGGTGTCGATGCCATCGAGCACGGCTATTTTCTCACCTCCGACGAGTTTCGCCTCATGAAGCAACACGATACGTGGTACGTGCCCACGATTCTAGTCAGCCAGCCGGCAACTCGCCCGTTCTTCGAGCGTATCGGGTCACCCGACTGGTATCTCGCCCGTGTCGAAGCGGTGGGCAAACGGCACTGGGACGCGCTGCGGAGCGCCATCGACGTCGGGGTACGCATCGCGCTCGGTACTGATCAGCTTCCGCACGAGCCAAACGACGGCACGATCGCGACCGTGCGCGAGGCCGAGTACTACGTGGAGGCGGGAATGACCCCGTTGGAGGCGCTTCGGTCGGCCACGATCCTGCCCGCGACGATGTTGGGCGTAGAGGATGAACTCGGTTCGATTGAGCCGGGGAAACTCGCCGACCTCATTGCCGTAGCAGAGGATCCCACAAGCGACATTTCCGCACTTCGGAAGATCAGGTTGGTGGTAAAAGGCGGGGAGGTGGTACGAACGATTCGAGATTCGAGATTCTAGCAGGTTGCGGAAAAATTCATGGTGGGCCGCGTTTGTCCGGGTAACACGACGGTGTACCAGCGTGCGGTCCCCTATTACCGCCCCCGCGGTGCGGTCGGCGTGACGAATGCGGCCCACACTGCCCCATCAGGGGCTGCCTTCGGCCAGGGTCAGGGTGCGTATCCGCATCAGATTGTAGACCGCGGCCGTAAACGTAAACACCCACCCGACCCGCGGGGTCCCGCGATGTCGGAGTTTGCGTAACAACCCAATCGTCTTGCCCCACCCGTAGATCTCTTCCACTTTTTTGCGCTGCCGTTGACTGATCGCATAGCTGGGATGGCGCGTCGTCCGGCCATCCACCGCGCTCCGCAACCGCGTGCGGTGCACGTTCGGCGTGACGTGGGGCGTCCAGCCCAACGCCCGCAGCGTGTCGACAAACCCGCACCGATCATAACCCTTGTCCGCCCCCAACGTCCGTCGCCGGGCCGTCGGCGGTAAGCTCCCCACCATCGCCAGCGCACTCGCACACTCCGCCTCGTAGCCGGGCTGCGTCACGTCGGTCGCCACCACGAGCCCGTGCCGATTATCCATCAACACACTCGCCAAGTACGCCAATTGCGCGCCTTGCCCCCCACTCTTCCGCGTCAACCGCGCCTCCGGGTCCGTCCGCGACGCATGCGTCGCATTCGTCCGTTTCTCCTGGCGAAACGTCACGCTCGGATTCCCCGGATCATCGTCCGTTGGCGGGCGGGTGCCGGCCTTCGGCTGAAAACTCTTCTGACTCGCCCACGCGTCCAGCAAGGTCCCGTCGACGGTGAAATGCTCATTCGACAACAACGCCCGCCGCTCCGCCTCCTGTAACACTTCGGCCAGAAACGCATCCGCGATGCCCCCCTCGACCAGCCGCGTCCGATTCTTCGTAAAGACCGTCGGCACCCACACCGCGTCGTCCAGATTCAACCCCACAAACCATCGGTACAGGATGTTGTAATCGAGCTGCTCCATCAGCTGCCGCTCGCTCCGGATCGTATACACCACCTGCAGCAATAACGCGCGTAACAAATGTTCCGGGGGAATCGACGGCCGGCCCCGCCGCGCGTACAGCCGGTCCAACTGCGGCGAGAGCCGGGCTAACACCGGGTCCACCAGCGCCCGCAGGGCGCGCAACGGATGGTCGGAGGGCACCCGATCCTCCGCACTGATATAGCTGAACAGCGCCGACTGATTCGTCTTGTTCCCGCGCATCGTGGCACTCCCATCGAGGTCCCTCTACGATAAGAACTTCCGGCTCGCGATGCTATCGTCCATTACCCGACTTTTTCCGCAACCTGCTAGATTCGAAATTCTAGATTTGTCTCGATGATCCTGAAATCGTCGACTGAGCCATCATCGAAAGGAATCAATCTGCATTCTAGCAGGTTGCGGAAAAATTCATGGTGAGCCGCGTTTGTCCGGGTAACACGACGGTGTACCAGCGTGCGGTCCCCTATTACCGCCCCCGCGGTGCGGTCGGCGTGACGAATGCGGCCCACACTGCCCCATCAGGGGCTGCCTCCGGCCAGGGTCAGGGTGCGTATCCGCATCAGATTGTAGACCGCGGCCGTGAACGTAAACACCCACCCGACCCGCGGGGTCCCGCGATGTCGGAGTTTGCGTAACAACCCAATCGTCTTGCCCCACCCGTAGATCTCTTCCACTTTTTTGCGCTGCCGTTGACTGATCGCATAGCTGGGATGGCGCGTCGTCCGGCCATCCACCGCGCTCCGCAACCGCGTGCGGTGCACGTTCGGCGTGACGTGGGGCGTCCAGCCCAACGCCCGCAGCGTGTCGACAAACCCGCACCGATCATAACCCTTGTCCGCCCCCAACGTCCGACGCCGGGCCGTCGGCGGTAAGCTCCCCACCATCGCCAGCGCACTCGCACACTCCGCCTCGTAGCCGGGCTGCGTCACGTCGGTCGCCACCACGAGCCCGTGCCGATTATCCATCAACACACTCGCCAAGTACGCCAATTGCGCGCCTTGCCCCCCACTCTTCCGCGTCAACCGCGCCTCCGAGTCCGTCCGCGACGCATGCGTCGCATTCGTCCGTTTCTCCTGGCGAAACGTCACGCTCGGATTCCCCGGATCATCGTCCGTTGGCGGGCGGGTGCCGGCCTTCGGCTGAAAACTCTTCTGACTCGCCCACGCGTCCAGCAAGGTCCCGTCGACGGTGAAATGCTCATTCGACAACAACGCCCGCCGCTCCGCCTCCTGTAACACTTCGGCCAGAAACGCATCCGCGATGCCCCCCTCGACCAGCCGCGTCCGATTCTTCGTAAAGACCGTCGGCACCCACACCGCGTCGTCCAGATTCAACCCCACAAACCATCGGTACAGGATGTTGTAATCGAGCTGCTCCATCAGCTGCCGCTCGCTCCGGATCGTATACACCACCTGCAGCAATAACGCGCGTAACAAATGTTCCGGGGGAATCGACGGCCGGCCCCGCCGCGCGTACAGCCGGTCCAACTGCGGCGAGAGCCGGGCTAACACCGGGTCCACCAGCGCCCGCAGGGCGCGCAACGGATGGTCGGAGGGCACCCGATCCTCCGCACTGATATAGCTGAACAGCGCCGACTGATTCGTCATCAATTTTTCCGCAACCTGCTAGGATCCAAGCCATGTTGGACGCGCTTCGCCAGGACATTCGGTTCGCCGTGCGCCTGCTCCTCCGCTCGCCGGGATTTGCGTTCATCGCGCTCATCACACTCGCGCTCGGCATCGGTGCCAACACCGCCATTTTCAGCCTCATCAACGGCGTGTTGTTCCGCCCCCTCCAATTTGGCGAGCCGAGTCAACTGGTGGTCATCACCGAGCAGCATCCCACGCAAGTAACGGAATCGGATGCTGCGTCGATGGGCGTGTTCCTCGATTGGCGCGCGAACAACCGGACTCTCACAGACGTAACCCTGTGGGGTGATACCCGCTTCGTCTTAGAGATCGACGAAGAACCGGAGTGGATCGAAGGCGTCATTGTCTACCCGAATTTCTTCCAAGTCCTTCAACTCCAACCCCTGTTCGGGCGGCCGTTTACGATGGACGACGCCACCGAAGGACGCCGTGGGAATGTGGTGGTCATTAGCCATCAACTGTGGCGGGATCGGTGGGGGAGCGATCCTGACATCGTGGGGACGGTCATTCGCGTAGACGCACAACCGGTCGAAATCGTGGGCGTCATGAAACCCAACATTGCCGCGCCCATTCCCAACGTGGATATGTGGGTCCCCGTCCGGTTTACCGCGCCGAACCGGTGGACGCGCCATGCCCGGTGGTTGATAGCGGTAGGGCGCATCGACCCCGGCGTGACCCTGGCTCAAACGCGTGACGACTTTTTGCGCATCTCCAACGATTTGCAGGTGGGCGAGTTCTCGGACATCTATGACGGGTGGCAGGCGCACTTGCAGCCGATGCGGGAGCGGATCGTCGGCGAGGCGAGAGCGACGCTCATCGTCGCATTTATTGCGGTGGGCCTCGTACTCCTGATTGCATGCGTCAACATTGCCAACATGTTGCTGGCACGTGCAGCGGTGCGCGAGCGGGAAATTGCCGTGCGGTCGGCGTTGGGCGCCGCACGCGCTCGTCTCACGCGACAGCTTCTCACCGAGAGTGTGATCCTCTCCCTTGGTGCGGGTGCCGTGGGTATCGCGTTCGCCAAGCTCACCCACAACCTCATCCTGACTTTCCAACCCGGGATCATTCCTCGTGCCGAAGAGCTGGCGATTGACGGTGCCGCCCTTGGTTTTGCCGTGCTTGCCTCGGCGGTGACCGGGATCTTGTTCGGACTTGCTCCCGCATTGCACGGTGCCCGCGTGGATTTACGGGATTCTCTAACGGAGAGTGGCTCACGGTCTGCCAGTTCCGGACGCCGCCACAACCGGATGCGGGCGGTGCTCGTTACGTCGCAGCTCGCCCTCACGACCATGCTGTTGTGCGGCGCCGGTTTGTTGATGCGAACGATGGTAGAACTGCAAAAGGTCGACCCCGGATTCGACGCCGACCGCGCCGTGGCTGCGCGGGTCTTCCTGAACAGGGCCAGCTACGACACGGTCGAGAAAGCTCGGCAGTACGCTCTGGATCTGCGAGCCGCTCTACAGGCGTTGCCGGGGGTGCAGCAAGCGGGCGGAACGTCCGCACTGCCAATGGATCCGATGGGGGTCAACTACGACCTGCCGTTCCGATTGGAGGGCCAAGAACACCTGGAAGACAACGAGTTGCCCCAGGCAGACTACCGGATTGTCACACCCGGTTACTTCTCGGCGATGGGTATCCCCATTCTACGAGGCCGGGCTCTCAGCGATTTCGACGGTCCCGATGCAACGCAGGTCACGCTGGTCAATCATACGATGGCCGAACAGGTGTGGCCTGGACGCAATCCAGTGGGCGAACGCATCTACACGCCGGCTTGGGACTGGGCTTGGTTCGAAGTAATCGGGGTCGTCAGCGACACGAAGTATTACGGCCTCGGCAGCGAGCCTCGCGCCGAGATGTACATGGCACACGCACAGTACCCCGACGATCACATGACCTTCGTGGTGCGGTCGGCCAACGGCGAGGCCGTCTCGCTCACGGCACAGACCCGGCGAGGGGTGTCAAGCGTAGATCGGGCACAGCCGGCGCACAGCGTGGTCACCATGTCATCACTGATCGGCGATTCCATTGCGGTCGAACGGTTCTATGCACTAGTGCTGGCGATCTTCGCCGGTGTGGCGTTCGTCCTCTCGGGAGCCGGAGTGTACGGCGTGCTGTCGTATTGGGTAAACCAGCGACGGCACGAGATCGGTGTCCGCATGGCACTGGGCGCCACCGCGACCGGCGTGTGGCGACTAGTAGTATGGCACGGCATGACCTACGCGGGCCTCGGCATCGGACTGGGGTTGGTCGGGGCGCTGGCGTCCTCACGTGTCCTAACCAACGTGTTGTTTGGGGTCGGCACCGCCGATCCCCTCACGTTTGGAGCAGTAGCGTTGTTGTTGGGCGGCACGGCGTTATTGGCTTGTTGGCTGCCGGCAAGGCGCGCGACGCGGGTCGATCCGATTCAACCGCTGCGAGCGGGTTAGTACCGCGGATTACCGCCGCCGTAGTGCGAAGTCCCGCGGACGGAGACGGGATTTGCTAACCGACCCAAGCGCGGCAGTCCCGCCCTAACGAGGGCGGGCTCGTCAGCCCGGGACTCACCAAAAACCGGCTTATTCGATGTGGCACTCGACGCAAAGCCAGCCCAAATAGCGGTACTCGATGCGCTTGCCCGGTCACCTCCCCCTCGACATTATCACACTGTCCCCTCGAGCCGTCCGGGCTCCTACCAGCAGATTTCGAGGTCTCTATGCGACAGAGCGTGGTTCTACTGGCGATTCTCGCGGCTGCCGGTCCCGCGGGGGCCCAACAACGCGTCGTCACCGCCGACGACTATCGCCGCGGCGAGCAGTTTTTGCGCGCCAACACGGCTTCTCTTGTCCTGAGCAACGCAGGCCGCCCGACCTGGATCGAGAATGACCGCCTCTGGTATCGGAATACGATACCGGAAGGAACCGCGTTCGTGCTGGTAGACGCCGGTGCGCGCACCCGCACCCGAGCCTTCAATCATGAAGGACTCGCGGCCGCGCTCTCGGCCGTGGCCGATACGACCTACGACGCCTTCGATCTCCCATTCAACACCTTCCAATTCACCAACGGCAGCGAAGGGATCGCGTTCGATATCGGCCTTCGGGGCTTTACGTGCGACGTTCGCGGCAATCGGTGCGCCACCGAACGCGCCGGAGGACGCGGCACGGACCGCAACGCATCCGTCTCACCCGACGGCACACGCGCCGTGTTCATTAGAGACCACAACCTCTGGGCGCGGGATCTCGCCACGGGACGGGAGACACAGCTCACGACAGACGGCATCGAGGATTACGGATACGCGACCGACAACGCGGGATGGACGAAAAGCAACCGGCCCGTCGTACTCTGGTCGCCGGATTCGAAAAAGGTCGCCACGTTCCAGCACGACGCGCGCGGAGTCGGTGAGATGTACCTCGTTTCCACCAACGTGGGCCACCCGGTACTCGAGGCGTGGAAGTACCCCCTTCCCGAGGACAGCGTCATCTTCCGAATTAGCAGGGTCATCATCGACGTCGAGAATCGGCGCGTCGTTCGACTCCAGATGCCTCCAGATCAGCATCGATCGACTATCTGCGACCACATCAGGTGCGGTGGGCAGTTCTCCGACGTGGAGTGGAGCCCCGACGCGACGCAACTCGCCTTCGTATCCAGCTCGCGCGATCATAAGGAAGCGAAGCTCCGGGTGGCCGACGCCGCGACCGGCAAGGTACGCGACGTCATGGAAGAGAAGGTAGACACCTTTTTCGAGTCGGGAAGAGACATGGTCAACTGGCACTTCCTCCCGACGTCGAATGAGGTGATCTGGTTTTCCCACCGTGACAACTGGGGCCATCTATACTTATTCGATCTGGAAACCGGACAACTAAAACATCAAATCACCCGCGGCGAGTGGAACGTACTCCAACTTCGTCGGATCGATGAGGAGCAGAGGACGCTTTACTTCACCGGTTCGGGACGTGAGCCCGGCGACCCGTACTTTCACTACTTCTACAGCATCGGGATGAACGGCAAGAACCTCAGGCTGCTCACGCCCGACAGCGCGCACCACACAGTAACCATGTCACCTTCGGGCGACTATTTCGTGGATAGCTATTCGAGGCCGGCCACCCCACCGATCACGGTACTGCGCGATGTGGAGGGAAAGACCGTCCTGGCCATGGAGAAGGCCGACATCTCCCGCCTGGAAGCCATCGGTTGGCAACCTCCGATAAACTTTACGGTCAAAGCACGCGACGGTGAGACGGATCTGTACGGATTGATGTACCGACCGACGAACTTCGATCCGTCGAACAAGTACCCGATCCTCAACTATCTGTACCCCGGCCCTCAGAGCGGCAGCGTAGGCAGTCGCAGTTTCAACGCCTCTCGCCGTGACAAACAAGCCATCGCGGAACTTGGGTTCATCGTCGTCGAAGTGGACGCGATGGGCACCCCCGGGCGGTCCAAGGAGTTCCATGATGCTTACTACGGCAACATGGGAGACAACGGTTTGCCGGATCAGATAACCACGATCGAACAGTTGGCGGAACGGCATCCGTGGATGGACATTGATCGCGTCGGTATCTGGGGTCACTCGGGTGGAGGTTACGCAACAGCCGACGCCATCATGCGCTACCCTGATTTCTACAAGGTGGCCGTATCGCAGGCAGGCAATCACGACAATCGAAACTACGAGGACGATTGGGGCGAGAAGTGGCAGGGGCTTTTAGAGGAATACGCTGACGGCAGCACGAACTACGACAACCAGGCCAACCAACTGTTGGTGGAGAAACTGAAGGGCAAACTGCTCATCGCTCACGGTTCGATGGATAACAACGTGCCGCCCTCCAACACCATGCTGGTGGTGGACGCGCTCATCGCGGCGAACAAGGACTTCGATTTCATTCTCTTCCCCAACCGTCGCCACGGGTTCGGCAACGAGCCCTACATGATGCGGCGTCGCTGGGATTACTTCGTGCGCCATCTACTCGGTGTGGAACCGCCGAAGGATTTCCAGTTCCAGGCACCGCCCCCACGGAGGCTGGTTTTCTAAGATCCGAGAGGGTGGGATTCTAGCAGGTTGCGGAAAAAGTCGGGTAATGGACGATAGCATCGCGAGCCGGAAGTTCTTATCGTAGAGGGACCTCGATGGGAGTGCCACGATGCGCGGGAACAAGACGAATCAGTCGGCGCTGTTCAGCTATATCAGTGCGGAGGATCGGGTGCCCTCCGACCATCCGTTGCGCGCCCTGCGGGCGCTGGTGGACCCGGTGTTAGCCCGGCTCTCGCCGCAGTTGGACCGGCTGTACGCGCGGCGGGGCCGGCCGTCGATTCCCCCGGAACATTTGTTACGCGCGTTATTGCTGCAGGTGGTGTATACGATCCGGAGCGAGCGGCAGCTGATGGAGCAGCTCGATTACAACATCCTGTACCGATGGTTTGTGGGGTTGAATCTGGACGACGCGGTGTGGGTGCCGACGGTCTTTACGAAGAATCGGACGCGGCTGGTCGAGGGGGGCATCGCGGATGCGTTTCTGGCCGAAGTGTTACAGGAGGCGGAGCGGCGGGCGTTGTTGTCGAATGAGCATTTCACCGTCGACGGGACCTTGCTGGACGCGTGGGCGAGTCAGAAGAGTTTTCAGCCGAAGGCCGGCACCCGCCCGCCAACGGACGATGATCCGGGGAATCCGAGCGTGACGTTTCGCCAGGAGAAACGGACGAATGCGACGCATGCGTCGCGGACGGACCCGGAGGCGCGGTTGACGCGGAAGAGTGGGGGGCAAGGCGCGCAATTGGCGTACTTGGCGAGTGTGTTGATGGATAATCGGCACGGGCTCGTGGTGGCGACCGACGTGACGCAGCCCGGCTACGAGGCGGAGTGTGCGAGTGCGCTGGCGATGGTGGGGAGCTTACCGCCGACGGCCCGGCGTCGGACGTTGGGGGCGGACAAGGGTTATGATCGGTGCGGGTTTGTCGACACGCTGCGGGCGTTGGGCTGGACGCCCCACGTCACGCCGAACGTGCACCGCACGCGGTTGCGGAGCGCGGTGGATGGCCGGACGACGCGCCATCCCAGCTATGCGATCAGTCAACGGCAGCGCAAAAAAGTGGAAGAGATCTACGGGTGGGGCAAGACGATTGGGTTGTTACGCAAACTCCGACATCGCGGGACCCCGCGGGTCGGGTGGGTGTTTACGTTCACGGCCGCGGTCTACAATCTGATGCGGATACGCACCCTGACCCTGGCCGGAGGCAGCCCCTGATGGGGCAGTGTGGGCCGCATTCGTCACGCCGACCGCACCGCGGGGGCGGTAATAGGGGACCGCACGCTGGTACACCGTCGTGTTACCCGGACAAACGCGGCTCACCATCAATTTTTCCGCAACCTGCTAGATTCTAAAATCGCCTCAGCGTCCCTCCGTCGATTCGGGACCGTTCATCAAGGCATTGAACACCAATTTGAAGGTTCCGTGTGTCTGCATCCGATGCTGCGCGCGGAAGCCGATGAGCACCACCTTCCCCTCCCCGTGGCCCACCGCCACCATCGCGGCCTTTTCGGCAATCACGTCCTCACCGAGCAACCAACCGCTTTGCAGAATATCGCGATCGATAAACGTCACGATCCGCTCGATGCGATGGTTGCGATCGCTGGGCACGACCTGGTACACCTGGTTCCGCGCCAGGACAATAGCAAGCGCATCCTCCGGCATGCCGTACGCCAAGGGGTTCGTGTTGTCCACGGTCACCTTCAGCGTCGATCCCGGCGACCAGAACTCGGTTGACGACAAGCCACCCACGACGTTCCTGATCGGCAAATCGAACTTCTCGATGGCTAAGCTTCCGGCCTGGGCAAACGTCACCAACGTACCGCCGTTCTCGACGAACGCTTCGAGCGCGTCGACGCCTTCCTGTCCGAACCCGCTCCGGTAATCGGGCGGGATGGATTCATCGTCATCGCCACCGCTGAAACCACCGCCGTCCTGCTGTCGCTCACCGGTCATGCCGGCGACACCGTCCGCCGGGAGCACGATCACGTCATAGTCGTCGTTGAGATCACCTTGTCTGATCCGGGCATCCATGAGCGTGTCGTATGGGAAGGAGAACGTTTCCAGCATCAGGCGCGTCCACCCCTCGTCCATGTTGCCACCACGATATCTCTGGAAGAGCCCGATTCGCTGACGGGTGAGACGATGGCTCACGCCGCTCGCGTCGCTGTTGGCCGCGTTGAAGCTCACGCCCGTTTCACCCGCAATTGTGGCGACTAGATCGGCGCGGGCATTACGGGCAACGATAAAGTCGCCCGGTTGGAGATCGCCGCTTGCGCGATCCACCCGCCGCACGTTCACGTTCCGGTCGAGCAACAGGTTCACCGCCTTGAAACTGTCGTTCAGGCGTCCGTCGAGAACGTACCCGTACGCTCCCTGTGTCACCTGTCCAGTCGGTACCACGAGGTCACGCACGACGGCCAGCGAGGTGTTCACAGTCTCGTCAACTGGATCCACACGCACGCCCATGAACTCGGACATGTTGTCGGTGGACATGTCGTACGGGCGAATCGGGGTCCCGTCACGATTCCGTGTGTAGGTATTATCCGGATAGTACGTTTGGCCGAGCAGCCAGCGGATGACCCCGCGCTTCGGTTGCGCCATTGTCACCACATACGTGCCGGCGCCGTACACCCGTCCCTCGTGCGTAAAAGCCGCTCGGGCGCGCTGCACCTCAATACCCTGCCCCAGTAGCTTGCGCACCATCTTGGTCGCGGTGAGAGGGTCGTGTTGCTCTGCAGGGATGATAAACGCCGCCGGAGATCCGTCGGCTCCGCGCTCGGTCTGCCGCTTGGCTTTCAAGTACGCGTTGTAGAGCACCGTTTCTCTGTTGCGGGCGGCGATGTCGAGTGCGGCAATGGCGGCAATCTTCTGCTGCTCGACGATATCCCGCACACGCCACCATCCACCCGGCCACGGGTTGGGGAACGTCGTCTGTTCTTCGTACTCTGGCATCCCGCGTCGCGATCCCTGCAGTTGGTCCGGGTGCAAGAACAGGGGCGTCGCGAGTCGCGCGCTGGCCGACTCGGTGAGCATCCCGGCGATGTTGTGGAACGGCGTAATCCAATGGAACCCGAAGTGCCCCCAACCCGAATAAATCGCCGCATTCACCACGCCGGATATGCCGGCCTCTTCCTCTTTATAAGCGATGTGCGCACCGTACCAGCTCATTTCGCGCCACACCAGAGGATCGCCCTCCGGACGGATGGGCTCGGCGTAGGGAGGCACGTAGAGACGAGCGCCGTACGCTCCCATTTGGTGGTGGTCGATGTAGGCCTGGGGAAGCCAATCGCGGAACATGATCTTCGCCCCGTATTGCGATTCCACGGTGTTGGTCATGAATGCGTCTCGGTTGTTGTCGTGACCGATGTATGGATGGTACAAATACGGCATGCCGGTAGCCTCGTACTCGGTCCCCACCCACCGATTGTACCAGTCCGTGACCATGATCTCGCCGTCGGGATTGAAGCACGGGATCATGATCGCGATGGTGTTATCGAGAATTCGCTCGATCTCACCATCCGTGCGCGTAACCAGATCATACATCAACTCCGCCGCCATCTGGCTGGCACCGACTTCGGAAGAGTGGAGTCCCATCGATTGGACCACCACCGCCTTGCCGTTGGCAACCGCCCGCTCGATGGCCGCTTGCGACACTCCGCGCGGGTCGCTCAGCGTGGCGTTGATCTGACGCAGCTCCTCGAGCCTCGCAAGATTTTCGGGCGATGAGATGAACAGAATGAGAAAGGGGTTCCCCCACGTCGTGGGCCCCATGTTTACTACTTCCATGCGCGGGCTCTGCTTGCCGAGGAGGTTGTAGTATTCGACCAGCTTGTCCCAGCGGGCCAGCTTGCGGTCGGCTCCCATCTGGAATCCGAAGAACTGTTCCGGAGTCGGGATCTGCTGCGCCTTTAGGCCTACCGGCATGGCCAGCGCCACGAGAGCAAAGACGAGACGGAATGAGAGGCGCTTCATGATCATGGGACTCTCCGGGGCAGACGTGGGTCAGGTCTCGAGGTTCCGAGGCGAGGATATCCCCGGAAGAGGGCGGAGTCAATTGCCCCGAGTTATAATATCTACTCTGCCACTTCGATCCCCGGTGATGTGGGTGAGCACCATAAGCCCGATCCCGACCGCGAGGAGGACCCCACGACCGAGCCGATGAAGTTCGATACCAAGGTGGCGGTAATCGTCCGCGAGGACCTGGCGACCTGGCAGGCGCTCAACGTCACCGCGTTCACAGTGAGCGGCATCGCCGGCACCCAGGACGTCATAGGCATGCCATACCAGGATGGTTCGGGTGTCGAATACCTGCCGATGATCAAGCAGCCGATCCTGGTGTTCTCCGGAAACGCCGTCCAACTGCAAGACGGGTTCGAGCGAGCGAGAGGACGCGACGTCGTCATGTCGATATACACGGATGAGCTGTTCTCCACGCCCAACGACGACGAGAATCGCGCCGCCGTCCGCGCGGTCCCAACCGACGAGCTATGCCTGGCCGGCATGGCGGTGTACGGCAAACGACGGCTGGTGGATCGAGTGCTGAAAGGCCTTGCCCTGCACCAGTGAGGATCTCGACCGACGGAGAATGGATTCTAGATTCGAGATTCTAGCAGGTTGCGGAAAAAGTCGGGTAATGGACGATAGCATCGCGAGCCGGAAGTTCTTATCGTAGAGGGACCTCGATGGGAGTGCCACGATGCGCGGGAACAAGACGAATCAGTCGGCGCTGTTCAGCTATATCAGTGCGGAGGATCGGGTGCCCTCCGACCATCCGTTGCGCGCCCTGCGGGCGCTGGTGGACCCGGTGTTAGCCCGGCTCTCGCCGCAGTTGGACCGGCTGTACGCGCGGCGGGGCCGGCCGTCGATTCCCCCGGAACATTTGTTACGCGCGTTATTGCTGCAGGTGGTGTATACGATCCGGAGCGAGCGGCAGCTGATGGAGCAGCTCGATTACAACATCCTGTACCGATGGTTTGTGGGGTTGAATCTGGACGACGCGGTGTGGGTGCCGACGGTCTTTACGAAGAATCGGACGCGGCTGGTCGAGGGGGGCATCGCGGATGCGTTTCTGGCCGAAGTGTTACAGGAGGCGGAGCGGCGGGCGTTGTTGTCGAATGAGCATTTCACCGTCGACGGGACCTTGCTGGACGCGTGGGCGAGTCAGAAGAGTTTTCAGCCGAAGGCCGGCACCCGCCCGCCAACGGACGATGATCCGGGGAATCCGAGCGTGACGTTTCGCCAGGAGAAACGGACGAATGCGACGCATGCGTCGCGGACGGACCCGGAGGCGCGGTTGACGCGGAAGAGTGGGGGGCAAGGCGCGCAATTGGCGTACTTGGCGAGTGTGTTGATGGATAATCGGCACGGGCTCGTGGTGGCGACCGACGTGACGCAGCCCGGCTACGAGGCGGAGTGTGCGAGTGCGCTGGCGATGGTGGGGAGCTTACCGCCGACGGCCCGGCGTCGGACGTTGGGGGCGGACAAGGGTTATGATCGGTGCGGGTTTGTCGACACGCTGCGGGCGTTGGGCTGGACGCCCCACGTCACGCCGAACGTGCACCGCACGCGGTTGCGGAGCGCGGTGGATGGCCGGACGACGCGCCATCCCAGCTATGCGATCAGTCAACGGCAGCGCAAAAAAGTGGAAGAGATCTACGGGTGGGGCAAGACGATTGGGTTGTTACGCAAACTCCGACATCGCGGGACCCCGCGGGTCGGGTGGGTGTTTACGTTTACGGCCGCGGTCTACAATCTGATGCGGATACGCACCCTGACCCTGGCCGGAGGCAGCCCCTGATGGGGCAGTGTGGGCCGCATTCGTCACGCCGACCGCACCGCGGGGGCGGTAATAGGGGACCGCACGCTGGTACACCGTCGTGTTACCCGGACAAACGCGGCTCACCATCAATTTTTCCGCAACCTGCTAGATTCTCGAATCTAGCATCACCGCTCACATCCCTTGTTCATCCGCCGTCGGCCCGTACATCGACGGCACCGGCACATCGTTGAGCCGGAGGTAGACACCGAGCTGAGCGCGGTGGTGGATCATGTGATTCATGATGAAGCTGCGGAGCACGGCCACCCGCGGCATCTTGAAAACCTCATTCCCTCCATGGAGCAGCGTCCAGGGGGCGAGTAAATGCTCGTCGCTCGCGCCCTCAATAGCGGCGCGCCCAGCGGAAATATTCTTGTCGAACATGGCCAACGCGCTTTCCAAGGATTTGGCGGGATCGACACGGGGAGGATCTTCTCCCGGCGGTGCCATGTCGAAGCTGTCCTGCTCGATCGAAATCAGGGTCCAACTGGGAAGGTTTGCCATGTGCGTGGCGAGATCTCCCAACGACATTGACTTCTCGTGAGGTTTCCAGTCGAATTTGTTCTCGGGAACGCGCTCCAAACATTTTCGCGTGTTGGCCATCTCGTGGTCGTACTCCGGCAACAACGTGGCTGCGAGACCCATGTGTACTCCTGTCGATTGCAGATTCGAGATTGCAGATTGGTTCAATGTAGTGGGCCTCCCCGGTTTGGTGGACACCGAGTTAGTAGACGTCCATCATACTGTGGGAGGTTTGTTATGGTCAAGAAACGACGGCGGTATACGCGGGAGTTCAAGCTGGAAGCCGTCAGGCTGGCGTTAGAATCGGAGCGTCCGCTGGCGGAGGTCGCGCGGGAGTTGGGCATTGCCCCGAATGTGTTACACCGGTGGAAGCAGCAGCTGGAGACGCGGGATCCGGCGACGGCCTTCCCGGGGCATGGGAAGCGGGCGGGGCCGGAAGATGAAGTCTGGCAGCTGCGTCGGGAACTCGAGCAGGTGAAACAGGAGCGGGATTTCTTAAAAAAAGCGGTGGTGGATTCAGCAGGTCATTGCAACACCCTGTATTATTTCACCGATTTGGAGGGTGTTGTTCATGGCACGGTTAGGACGTCCTGGCCTTTCCGCGACCCAGAAGGCGGAGTTGTGGCGACGTTGGAAAAAGGGAGAGTCGCTGAGTGATATTGGTCGCGCGCTCGGCAAGCATGCGGGATCGGTGTTTGGTGTACTGAAGACAAACGGAGGTATATGCCCAGCGCGTCGGCGGCGCTCGCGCCTTGCGCTGACGATGGCCGAAAGAGAAGAGATCTCGCGTGGCCTCGCGGCGGATCGTCCCATGCGGCAGATTGCCGCAACGATTGGTCGATCGCCATCAACGGTGAGTCGCGAGATCGCGCGGCATGGCGGCTGGAACGGGTACCGTGCGGCCGATGCCGACACGGCGGCCTGGGAGCGGGCCCGTCGTCCCAAACGCTGTCGGCTGGCGCAGCACGTGCGACTGCAGCGGATCGTTGCCGAGAAACTGCGTCTTGATTGGTCGCCGGAGCAGATAGCGGGCTGGCTGCGGCGGACCTTTCCCCATGACGAGACCATGCGGGTGTCGCACGAGACCATTTATCGGAGTTTGTTTGTCCAGGCGCGTGGGGTCCTGAAACGCGAGTTGATCAAGCATCTGCGATCGCACCGCGTGATGCGGCACGCGAAGAACGCCACCACGAAAGGGCAACCTCGGGGCCAGATCATCGATGGCGTCTCCATCCGCGACCGCCCCGCATCGGTGGAAGACCGTGCAATCCCTGGGCATTGGGAAGGCGACCTGATCGCTGGGTCGAAGAACACCCATATTGCCACACTCGTGGAACGCCAATCCCGATTTACCATGCTGGTCAAAGTGGATGGCAAGGACTCCGAAACCGTCGTATCAGCACTCAGCAAACACGTCAAGAAACTACCGTCCGAACTCCGGCGGTCCTTAACCTGGGATCGGGGCATGGAGCTGGCCCAACACAAGCGATTTACGGTCGCCACTAATTTGCGAGTCTACTTTTGTGATCCACAGAGCCCTTGGCAGCGCGGGACGAACGAAAACACGAACCGCTTATTGCGTCAGTATTTTCCGAAGGGTACTGATTTATCCGTTCACTCTCAGGCAGATCTCAATGCTGTAGCATTACGTCTAAATCAACGACCTAGAAAAACATTGAAGTTCTGTACGCCAGCAGATAAACTGCACTCGAATGTTGCGATGACTGATTGAACTCAAAGCAGCGTTCTTCGCGCGGGAGTCGCCGTGAAGTACGCGTGTATCGCGTCGCACCGGCGGCGGTTTCCGGTGACGATGATGTGTCGGGTGTTGGGGGTGAGTCGGTCGGGCTTTTATGCGGCCCAGACGCGCCCGCTCAGCCCCCGGACGCGGCAGGACCAGCGACTTCTGTTGGAGATTCGCACGATTCATCGCGCGAGCAAGCAACGCTATGGCAGCCCTCGGGTGCACGCGGAGCTGCACGGGCGGGGCGTGCCGTGTGGGAAGACCCGGGTGGAGCGCCTCATGCGCCGCGATGGCTTGCGCGCCAAGAAACGGCGCCGGTTCCGGGTGACCACGGAGTCGGACCATGCCTACGCGCCAGCGCCCAATGTCCTGGCCCGCCAGTTTGGCGTGGAGCGTCGGTGCGCCGCGCGGGTGTGGGCCGCAGATCTGACGTATCTCCCCACGCGGGAGGGGTGGCTGTATCTCGCGGTGATTCTGGATGTCGGCACCCGGCGGGTCGTGGGCTGGGCGGCGCAGTCCTCGTTACAGCACGATATCACGCTGGCGGCGCTCGACATGGCGCTGGCGCGCGAGGGCGGTGGGGGCGGCCTGCACCATTCGGATCGGGGCGTGCAATACGCGTGTCGCCCCTACCGCGATCGCTTGGCCGCGCATGGCATTGCGGTCAGCATGAGTCGGCGGGGCAACTGTTGGGATAACGCCGTCGTCGAGAGTTTCATGGCCACGCTGAAATGGGAATTAGTCGCCGACGCCAACTGGCTCACCCGACGCCACGCGGCCCGCTCGCTGTTTGAGTATCTCGAGCTTTGGTACAATCGGCAGCGTCGGCATTCGAGTCTCGGGTATCGGACACCGGTCGAGTACGCCGTGCTACTCGCCCAGACACAGCAGGCAGCGTAAACTGTATGTCCATCAAACCGGGGGAAGACCACTCTGCTCGAAAAGTTAAAATCTGCGATCTAGCATCTCGAATCTAGCAGGTTGCGGAAAAATTGATGGTGAGCCGCGTTTGTCCGGGTAACACGACGGTGTACCAGCGTGCGGTCCCCTATTACCGCCCCCGCGGTGCGGTCGGCGTGACGAATGCGGCCCACACTGCCCCATCAGGGGCTGCCTCCGGCCAGGGTCAGGGTGCGTATCCGCATCAGATTGTAGACCGCGGCCGTGAACGTAAACACCCACCCGACCCGCGGGGTCCCGCGATGTCGGAGTTTGCGTAACAACCCAATCGTCTTGCCCCACCCGTAGATCTCTTCCACTTTTTTGCGCTGCCGTTGACTGATCGCATAGCTGGGATGGCGCGTCGTCCGGCCATCCACCGCGCTCCGCAACCGCGTGCGGTGCACGTTCGGCGTGACGTGGGGCGTCCAGCCCAACGCCCGCAGCGTGTCGACAAACCCGCACCGATCATAACCCTTGTCCGCCCCCAACGTCCGACGCCGGGCCGTCGGCGGTAAGCTCCCCACCATCGCCAGCGCACTCGCACACTCCGCCTCGTAGCCGGGCTGCGTCACGTCGGTCGCCACCACGAGCCCGTGCCGATTATCCATCAACACACTCGCCAAGTACGCCAATTGCGCGCCTTGCCCCCCACTCTTCCGCGTCAACCGCGCCTCCGGGTCCGTCCGCGACGCATGCGTCGCATTCGTCCGTTTCTCCTGGCGAAACGTCACGCTCGGATTCCCCGGATCATCGTCCGTTGGCGGGCGGGTGCCGGCCTTCGGCTGAAAACTCTTCTGACTCGCCCACGCGTCCAGCAAGGTCCCGTCGACGGTGAAATGCTCATTCGACAACAACGCCCGCCGCTCCGCCTCCTGTAACACTTCGGCCAGAAACGCATCCGCGATGCCCCCCTCGACCAGCCGCGTCCGATTCTTCGTAAAGACCGTCGGCACCCACACCGCGTCGTCCAGATTCAACCCCACAAACCATCGGTACAGGATGTTGTAATCGAGCTGCTCCATCAGCTGCCGCTCGCTCCGGATCGTATACACCACCTGCAGCAATAACGCGCGTAACAAATGTTCCGGGGGAATCGACGGCCGGCCCCGCCGCGCGTACAGCCGGTCCAACTGCGGCGAGAGCCGGGCTAACACCGGGTCCACCAGCGCCCGCAGGGCGCGCAACGGATGGTCGGAGGGCACCCGATCCTCCGCACTGATATAGCTGAACAGCGCCGACTGATTCGTCTTGTTCCCGCGCATCGTGGCACTCCCATCGAGGTCCCTCTACGATAAGAACTTCCGGCTCGCGATGCTATCGTCCATTACCCGACTTTTTCCGCAACCTGCTAGAATCTAGAATTCCGCCCCTCCGCCCCACTCATCCAGAAGCCGTGCCGCGATCCGTCCCTCGGTGTCCTCTAGCTCGTAGAAGTCGCCGCGGTTTTGCGTGGCGAAGACTGCCACGACGATGGGATGGGTCCTGCTTCGGTGTAGATGATCCCCGCATCATTCCCCGCGATGGGTGGCCAGTCGCCCGTCTTGTGACCCACGCTTGCCCGGAACTGGATACGCCGCGGCAGGCGGGAGCTGTACAATTGGCCACGGAGAATGCCGAGCATCTCGTCGCAGGACTCCCGTGACGCCACCTCGCAGTTCTGGATTTGCTCGAAGAGACGGGACATTTCGCGCGCGGTGGTGCGGCCGATCCACTCGGACGGCTCGCCCTCGAACGCGAACAGTCGCTCGTCCATGTCGGGGGCCGTGGGGAACCCGCCCTCGAATACCTCGCGATCGGTGAGCGAGGCATTCGCGGGATCCACCAACTCCCATACGCGGCGGAACAGGTCGCCCGTCGACGCCTGCAGACGGGTCTCGGCATAGCCCAACTCCTCGAGCAACGCGTTCACCCGGTCGAGTCCGAGACGGGCGATCATGATGTCGGTCGCGGTGTTGTCGCTGGTGATGATCATCTGCGTGATGATCGCGCGGTATGTGGGCTGTAGGCCCGGCGCGAACGTCTGAATGAGCCCGCTCCCCCGCCGCATGTCTTCCGGCCGTACTCGGTATCGTTCATCGAGGTCGAGCCGCCCCGCCTCCGCATCCCGGTAAGCGAGGATCATGATCGGGATTTTGATGATGCTCAGGGTGTTCACCGGCTCGTCGGCCCGAATCGCGATCTCGTCACCGGTCGAGAGGTGCTTGGCATACAGGTTCGTCTCGGCATCCAAGGCGTCGAGCTCGGCGCGAACGGCGTCCTCCAGGGGCAACTCGCCTCCCGCGTTGCACCCGGCCATCGACAGCGCCATCGCGGCACCTATCACCCACTTGCCCATTATCGTCCTCCGTCCTGGGCGTGCTCGCCCGGCTCCCGGTACCCCGGTCCACGCACGACGCGACCGGGCTTGGCTCCCGTGTGTTCACCGTCCAGCAGTACCTGTGTCCCGTTTACGAAGACGTGCAGCACACCCGTCGCGTACTGGTGTGGCTCCGCGAACGTGGCGTGATCGGTTACGGTGGCAGGGTCGAAAACGACGACATCCGCAAAGTACCCCGGGGCCAGCATCCCACGACGGCGGATTTTCAAGTTGGTCGCTGGTAAGGAGGTCATTTGGCGAATCGCGTTTTCCATTGTGAGGACACCTTCGTCTCGGACAAACGTGCCGAGGACGCGGGCGAACGTGCCGTACGCGCGTGGGTGCGTGCTGGATTGGAGAAACACGCCCTCCGTAGACATCGACCCGGCATCAGAGCCGAAGCTCATCCACGGCTG